>NZ_LN884299.1:3437673-4112046 GCF_001403875.1 Paenibacillus ihumii | reverse complement strand
AAGTGCAGCAATGTATGGAGCTGGCAGGTACTAATCGGTCGAGGGCTTATCCAAAAATACCCCAATAGTGGGGCTAACACGCAAATGAAGTTTCGTATCCAGTTTTCAGGTGATCAAACATCTGAATATGTTTGGTGGCAATGGCGGAGGGGTTCCACGCGTACCCATCTCGAACACGACCGTTAAGCCCTCCAGCGCCGATGGTACTTGGACCGCAGGGTCCTGGGAGAGTAGGACGTCGCCAAGCAAACTGAAGAAGCACTGTTGATATGTTGAATATCGGCAGTGCTTCTTTGTGTATCGTGGAGTTTTCAAGCGTTCTGGCAGTTTCACTGTCGGCATCTGTTTCGGAATTTGAAAAGGTCATAGTCATCACGCTCAGGCATGTTTAAGCATTAACTGCTGACGTGATTGCAGATGCAAGGTTAAACATGGATTGGCGGTCGGATCAGGAGATCAATGAAGAAGGGCTGGTATTGACCTACCATCATAATTCCAATCATTATCCGCATTATGAAGTGCTGACTCGTTCGCGAATGAAGATGCTGAAAAGCTTATTTACCCAGATGAACCAGACGGTTACGCCGGCCAAGCGTTATTTTGCGACGCAGCGGTTTGCCATGGATGGCCTGGACCGGGATAAGCACCCTTTAGTTGCAGAGATCGCTGCAAGGGTGGAGCAGTTGCTGCAAGCCCATCAGGCCTTTAGGGATTTTGACAAAATGCGGGAGCTAGGAACGGCCCGGCAGCTTGACACTACAGACTTATATTTCCTGTCCAAGAACCAGCTAAGCCAACAATATGAGCTGTATTATTGCAACCCGGCAGAAGGAATTATTGAGCTTGTGAACGAATATGTTGAATGTGATTGGTGGGAGAGAGCATTTGACTCCAATCTGGGGTTTCGTGATGGGGATGCAGCGTTGTTTGTTACAGCCAACATCAAGCGTTCGACGAAATTATTCGGGCGAGGCTATCGCCACAGCCTGCTTGAAGGAGGACGGATGACCGAGCGGATCATGAACTGCATGCAGGATTCGGAATGCACCCTCTCGCCAGTGATGACTTTCTTTGATAAAGCGGTTCACAGCTTGTTAGACATCGATGGTTACTATGAAGTTGTATTATCCAGTCTTATTATTCGAGAGGAGGTATAGCAATGTACGAATACAAATTTGTGAGAGTCGAGCTGAAGGGATTTATCGAGAATAAGCCGGTGGAGAATTACCAGGAGATCATTCATGATCATGCGCGGCAGGGCTGGAGGCTATTTCAAATCTTCGCACCCAGCACGCAGGGGTTCGGCACAGCCAATCATTTTGACTTGATCTTCGAGCGGGCCATTTAGTCCAATTAAAGAGCAACGAATCAAAAAGTTTATTCCAATTCTATGGAATAAACTTTTTTGTTGTGGAAGAAAGAAGGTGTTAGATAATGAATATGGATATAATTAATTAATTGGTAAATATCTTTGCCTGGGAGGTTGTCGTTTGGATAATTTCATGGACAAGATAGAGATAGAGCTAAGGAAAGGAATAGTTTGAAGCAATTTTTTCATGTGCCTCAGCTGTATGAGCAGACCCTACTATGCCTTGAAGATAAACTGAAGGAATCTATGCTTCTGGGGAAAATGACGCTGCTGCACTACCGCATGTTTGCGGGGGAGGACAATAAGGATATTTACCGGGCAGCCGCTGCTATGGAAATGATGATGCTTAGCTGGATATCATCGATGATTTACAGGACAAGGATAACGGCCTCATAGCATGGAATCAGATGGAGCCGGAAATTGCGCTTAATAAGGGATCGGGATATTAACTCTGACGGGTGAGCTCCTTCTATCCACGAGCTTTCCGCTCGAGCGCAAGCTGCAGGCCGCCCGAATCGTTAATTAGGGAATCCTGCTTGCCATTAATGGGCAAATGAGAGATTTATTGAATGATATTCATACCGAAGAGAGCTACATTGAGATGGTATCCGAGAAGTCCGCAGCTCTGATTGCGGCCGCATGCATGGTCGGTACCCTATTAGCGACAGGGGAGCGAAGCGAGGAGGTTAGACTGTATGCGGAACATCTCGGGATTGCCGCGCAAATCAAAAATGATATCCGTGATTTGTTGAATTGGGATCACAAGAATGATTTTCTAAATCGCAAGAGGACGCTGCCTACGCTGTACCTTATTCAATCCGTAGGGAAGGTCGCCTTTGTAGATATCAATTTGGACAATCTTCAGCAGCTATGCCTTGAAGAACCGCTTACTGACATCCATGATTCCATCAGAAAGTCATTCCAAGGGTCCTTGCAGCAGTTCACGGAAGGATACTAATCGTTGAACGGGGCATCTGCATTAACCGGGATCAAGGGCAAGGTGCTTCACGTATTGTGGCTGGACGACAAAGAGAATCGGACCAAATATAATACGGATGAACGTGAATGGTTAATGACTTTGGCGAACTATAGTGCCATCGTATATGAGAATCTGTATTTGATAGAGAGCTTAATAGAGGATCTTGAGGCGAAGCCTGTTTGAGCAGTCTGAAATTCGATCGAATTATATCGTTGATTTTCAGGCGGATGATTTCTCCGCTGAGCTGAACGACGAGCAAATGATTACGATCTTCAGGGTCGTCCAGGAGCTGCTGTGGAATGCCAGCAAGCATGCGAAGGCCTCCAAAATAATGATTTCGCTGGCCGAGAAGAATGGAATTCAACTGACTTATAAAGACGACGGGATCGGCCTTAAGCTGGAGGAGCAGAGATTCGGGTAAACCAGAGCAAGGAAGAGAGATCGATGGAAGAGGTATCAATCAACGAACGCGAGCAAGAGATTCTGCAGGAGGTCGCCAGCGGCAGCAGCAATAAGGACATCGCTTCGAAGCTATTAATGAGCCAGAGAACAGTAGAATATAATTTGACACGGATCTTTGAGAAATTGGAGGTCCGCTCCCGCTCGGAGGCGATTGTGAAAGCCAGGCGGCTAGGTTTGATTCATTCTAATGAATTCTTGCACCAATCAGAAAAATATCAACTATAAATCGCAATATTACCTCCTCAAAAACAGGCTCCGCATTCGATAGACTGAAAATGTAAACACTTACATTTCTGAAAGGGGTCTTGTGTAGAGCTAGCAAGGAATATCGAACACGATGAAGAATATTACAGGTAGAAGATGGTAGGGGAGGCAGCCTGCATTTATGAAGCTCCGTCGAAAAATCTTGCTGGCCATTATACTTCTCGTGTTCATCCCGGTTATATTGATGGGTGGCGTGTCGTATTACAGCTTCTCGAATGCTATGGAGAAGAAATCCAGTCACTTCTACTGGATCTCCCTGCTGGAAAGCGATCGGAAACTGAAATTCGCGCTGAATGAAATAACAACCATTTCGAATTCGGCGATTACTCAGGATGTCATCCAGCAGACGCTGAAGGTGCCGGAGGCGGGGGTTGGCTACGAGAGCAAGCAAGAGATAAGCAAATTATTCAATCATCCAATGATTACTTCGTTTGCACTATACACCGAGGACCAGCTGCTCTACAGCTCTAATGAATCTATGGCCTTTCAAGAGCTGGATAAGCAGAGCTGGTATAGGAAAATGAAAATGGCCGAAGGGAGGCCGGTGTGGATCGGACCCGGGGAGAACGGTTCGGTCCCTGCGGGGAACCCGGTACTCATTCAGGCTCGCGTGGTTAAGGATTACTACTCTTTAGAGGATATTGGGGCCCTCGTGATATATATCAAGCCGGACATTCTGGACCAGGTGTTCTGGGAAGCTGCTACGCTGAAGCAGGGAGATATTCTGCTGGTGAATACCCAGGGGAATATAGTGTTTGACAAGTCTGGTGAGCATATCGGGGAACAGACTTCATTTCCCTTCCTGCAGGACGGGTATTCCAACAGCAAAGGCTATTATGTAGATAAGTATCTTGGGGAGAAATCCCTTATTACCTACCTTCCCTCCCATAATAAAGACTGGGTCCTGGTGGCGATTACACCGTTTAAATTGATCGCTTCGGAATCTTTGTCGATCCGCAATATCGCTGTTATTCTCGTTCTGGTGTCTCTGGTGTCGGCGTTCCTGTTCGACCGTTTCTTCGTGCGCAGGCTGGTCAGCAGCATCATTAGCGTCGTGAACGGCATGAAGCGGGTGCAGCAGGGCATCTTCGTGCCGATCACTTCGAAGCTGTCGGCGGATGATGAGCGGGATCTGCTGGTGGACGGCTTCAACCGGATGAGCACGCAGATCAATGAGCTGATCGAGCAGGTCGAGACCGAGCAGAATCGCAAGAAGGAGGCGGAGCTGCAGGCGCTTGTCGCACAGATCAATCCGCATTTCATCTACAATTCTCTCGAATCGATCAATTCCATGGCTGTGCTGCAGGGGAACAAGAGCATCAGCAGGATGGTCATCTCCCTCGGCAAGCTGCTGCGGATCAGCATCAGCGAGAATCAGGAGCTGATTCCGCTCCAGATGGAGATGGAGCATGTCCGGCATTACATGGATATCCAGAAATTCCGCTTCGAGGATAAGTTTGCTTACGATATGCAGATTTTGGAGGAGCTGAAATACTATAAGACGCAGAAGCTGATCGTGCAGCCTATCGTTGAGAACGCACTATACCACGCGATCGAGCCGATGGAGGGCAGCGGCATGATTACGATCCGGGCGGAGGAGCAGGGCAGCGATATATTTATCTATGTGATGGATAACGGGCTTGGCTTCGACCCGGTAACGCTGCAGAATATGTGGAATAAGGATTGGGGCAATCTGAGAAAATACCGGGAAAACGGCGTCGGTCTCAAAAATGTTCATGAACGGCTGCGTATCCGGTTTGGCGGGCATTACGGCATTATGATCTGTTCATCCCCTGGATTCGGGTCAACGATTCGAATTCGGATACCTAAGATTGTTTCATAGAATAACAATGGTGGATAAGGGGGACAAGAGATGAAATGGCTGCTGAATTGGGGCTGGATACTGCTGTATATTACCGTTCTTGGCGTATCGGTCCTGCTGATCACGGCGGGAAATCGCGATCCGATCGAGGAGAATCAGAGCGATAAGCTCACGCTTACCTTCCGCCACTTCTGGACGAAGGAGCATGACCGGCCGATGCTGAGCATTTTTGAGGACGTGGTGGCGGACTATCAGAGGAATCATCCGAACGTTAAAGTAAATTTTGAGGGAATGGATCAGACCACGCATCGCGAGCAGCAGCTAAAGAGCGAGATGGTGACGGGGACGCCTCCGGATATGTTCGTATTATTCGGGGGAGCGGAAATCGAGCCTTATGCCCGGGCCAACCGCTTGATGGATCTAAGCCAGTTCGTGAAGGAACGGGGACTTCAGGGCCAATTTCGCGATCTGCAGCTGTGGACGTTCGACGGACGGGTATACGGGCTGCCGATTGAAGGCAATGCGGAGCCTTTGTATTACAACAAGACGATATTCAATTCCCTTGATCTTGAGGCTCCAAGCACATTGGCCGAATTGGATCAGGTCATAGAGGTGCTGAGGGATAACGGTTATATTCCGTTTGCGCTGGGCAATGAGGATCGCTGGCCGGCGGCGATATTCGCCCATTACCTTATGGACCGGTACGCGGGACCGGAGCTTATTCAGTCGCTGTCACAGGGGGAGGAAGGACTGGATTTCCGGAATGAGAAATATATGCAAGCCTATGAACATCTTGTTAAGTGGGTAGAGGCAGGAGCCTTTGCCTCCTCGGCTAACAGCAGTACCACGGAAGAGGCGATCGCCCTGTTTACGGCAGGCAAGGCCGCCATGTATTTGAACGGGAACTGGGACATCAATCTGTTTCACCGAAATGATGCGGCTGACAGCTCGGCCGCCAGCTTTCAAGATGAGGTCGGCGTCATTCCTTTTCCCGCTATGAGGCTTGGAGCTACTAAGTCTGTAGCCGGCGGATATACGATCGGCATCGGGCTGTCGTCCAATTTGGACGATGCCAAGAAGGAGGCGGCGCTTGATTTACTGGAAGGCTTCTATACGAAGGAGGTGCAGAGCCGGATTGTCTATGAAGGGCTGCGCCTGCCGTCGATTAAGCTGAGCTTTGATCCTGAGAAGACCGGACCGGTGTTTGCTCAGGTCATTACCTTGATGGAGCAGAGCACGCAGAGCTTTGTGCCGTACGACAATATTTTGTCGCCGGAGGTCAAAAGATCCTTCCTGAGGGGCGTCAAGGAAATGATCGGCGGCCAGATGGACGCAGGGGGGGCTCTGGAGGATTTGCAGCGCAGCTCAACGTTTTACTGGAATCAGCGGAGAAGTTCTTTACCCTTTAGGAATTCGGGAGGTGCCATGAATGGGTTCGACGGAAGAGAAATACAGGGTGATTCTGGTCGATGATGAGCCTATTATATTGCGCAGTCTGAAGGCGGCAATTCCCTGGGAGGAGCTTCATTTGGAAATCGCCGGGGAAGCCAGGAACGGGGAGCAGGCCCTTCAACTGGTGCGCGAAACGGCGCCGCATATGATTATTAGCGACATCCGCATGCCGGGTAAAGACGGAATCGCCCTGATGAAGGAAGTGCTGGCCGAGAATCCCCAGAGACTGTTTATTTTCATTAGCGGCTATGGCGAATTTGAGTATGCCCGGGAGGCGCTGCGCGAGGGAGCCTTTGACTACTTGCTGAAGCCGATCGATCATGACGAATTGATCGAAATGATTATGCGGGCCAAGAAGCATCTCAACAAGCAGCAAGAGAATGACAAGCTGCTTCATTCGGTGCAGATCTTGTCTTTGCTTGCCCGGGAGAGGCTGTTTGCCGAGCTCATTGAAGGAAATCAGAGCCCGCTGCAGCATATGCGCTGGCTGGAGAACAGTGAGCTGGAGCAGGGATATTTCATGGCCGTTGTTCAACTCGACCATTACTTGAAGCTGAATGAGCAATGGACGATTGAAGAGAAGCGCCTCTGGCTGTTCGCGATCCGCAACATCGTCAGCGAATGGTCGCTGAATCAAGGAGGGCTTGCGGCGTTTCCTTTTCACAGCGGAGAGTGGGTGCTCTTGTTCCCTGACAGGCTGAGCGAGCGCAAGGCGGGTCTCGGAAATGATTTGATCCGCCAAATCAAAGCGAATACGAAGCTGTCCTGCTCAGCGGGCTTCAGCCCGGGCATGGTCGGCATCGATCAGTTGAACGAGGCGTACCAGAAGGCGGTCAAGGCGCTGTATCAGCGGTTCTATTCGGGGGAGGAAGGGGTATACGTCTACTCGGACGATGAAGAGATCGCCATTGCCTCCGAAGTGAGATATCCGAAGCAAATCGAAGAATCGCTGCTGGAATGCGTGCGTAAATTAGACCGTCAGCGGATGCTGGAGCTTTTTGACGAGATGAAGAGCGAATTTGAGGCTCAGGCGCTTGCGAAGGATCAAGCCGAGCGAATGATCGTAGAGCTGACTATCGTGCTGTACCGGCAATTTGAAGCCATTAATTTGACGCTGGATTGGTCTTTGGAAGAATTGCTGCAGGAGATTCATGCCTTGCCGACGCTTAGCGAGATGATTGCGGTCTTGAAGAGCTGCTTCGGCGAGTGGATACTGCAGGGCAAGGAGAATTATTCGCGGGGAGATGTTCAGGCGGTCATAGCCAAGGCAACATCGTTCATTACTCATAATTATCACAAGGATCTTAGCATCGAGGAGGTCTGTGAGGTAGCTGAGCTGAGCATAAGCCATTTCTGCATGCTGTTCAAGCAGGTAACCGGGTATACCTTCCTGGAATATTTGACGAAGTGCCGTATCGATAAAGCCAAGTTTATTCTGCAGAACACGAACGTTAAGGTGTATCAGGTGGCTCCGCTGGTTGGTTATCAGGATCCCCGGTATTTCAGCCAGGTGTTTAAGAAAATAACGGGGAAAACGCCCTCTGAATATCGGGAGGAGGCCGGTTAAGAAGAGAGAGGATAAATTATTGCATGCCGAATGATGTAGACAAGGACGGCCGGAAATTCCGGACGTCCTTGAGTTATTGCCAATGAGTTATTGCCAATGAGCTGAAAATAATGAGCTAATGAGTAAATTGAGTTTGTTAGGATGATGGGCCTAGTTCCATTAGCGGTTCCGCTGCATGGTACCCATAATGAGACTGACGATAAATACAAGGAGAATTGCACCGATCAACGCAGGGACGAAATAGAAATCGCCGATGACCGGTCCCCAGTTGCCAAGAATAAGGCTGCCGAGCCATGCCCCGATGAATCCGGCAATAATATTTCCGATGACTCCGCCGGGAATATCCCTGCCCATGATTAAACCTGCGAGCCAGCCAATCACACCACCGATAATTAATGACCATAAGAAACTCATTCTTATCACCTCTATCTTTGGATTAGCTTGTCTGTCTACTATTAACCACCTCAAGCAATTTTAAACATTCGGATGTTCATTCTAGAAGTGGATTTGCGCTTGAAATAAACGAAAATTTTAAAATTTTAAAAAAAATTTGTTAAAAAGGCTTGTTTAATTTGCAGTCCATCTGGTACAATCCACACAACAACTACCAAAAATAAGCAAAACTAGCACTCCAAATTGAAAGCACTTACATCAAGGGCGTTTTGAAATGGAGTTGATGATAGGTGAAAGGGGTGAAGCTACTTACGGCGTAAAATACAAACGTTTGCACTGCAAAGGAATTGCTGGCATGACATGCGTAATGGGCAAGTGCGATCTTTTGTGCAAACCTTTGCGCTCATGTAGGGAGAAGGTTGCAGTGATTTTAGCGGAAGCATAAAAAAGGAGGAGAAAAGATGTTCAAGCCATTCCAAAAAATGATAGCTGTTTGGTTAAGCCTTGTTTTTGTTGCAGCTTCGCTCTTTACGAATCCTTGGTCAGCAGAAAATGAGGCTTATGCTCAGCCAGGGCCTGAGCTGCAGGCAGCAAATGGGCAGGGAAGAGCTGTCGCTTCGTCGAACGGGATTTTTAGTTGGGATAATGCAAACGTTTACTTCGTATTAACGGACCGATTCCTAGACGGAGATTCCAGCAATAACAATTCCTATGGACGTCCGCAGAGAGATGCTACCGGGAAGAATATTGGCACATTTCACGGCGGAGATTTAAAGGGCTTGACCCAGAAGCTTCGAGAGGGTTATTTTACCGATTTGGGTACGAATGTGCTCTGGATCTCAGCTCCCTATGAGCAAATGCACGGCTGGGTCGGCGGCGGGAGCGGCGGAGACTTTGCCCATTATGGTTATCACGGATACTACGCACTTGATTATACGATGATGGATCGCAATATGGGGACGGTGAGCGATATGCGGGAGTTTGTAGATTTGGCGCATTCCCAAGGCATTCGCGTCGTATTGGACGTTGTTCTGAACCATCCGGGCTATTCCACGCTGCAGGATATGGAGGAATACGGCTTCGGAGCCAGGAACGGCGTCGGTGCCGGCTGGACGCCGGGCAGCGGTCAGACCTGGCATAGCTTTCACGATCGCATCGACTATAACAACTCATCTGCCTGGTCAGGCTGGTGGGGCAATTGGGTCCGGGCAGGAATCGCCGGGTATGAAAATTGCGGCGGCAGTGATTTGACCCAGTGCGTAGGTAACCTGCCTGATTTCAGAACGAATGAAACGGGCAATGTGGGCCTTGCTCCTATTCTACGGACGAAATGGGCCAAGGAGACGGCAGGGTATGAAGCCTGGATCGTGCCGGCGGCTCACAGCTTGCGGAAAGACCTCGGCCTTGCTCCTGCCGATCATCTTGTGAAAATGCTGGCCGCCTGGGTGGAAGAGTTCGGGATTGACGGCTTCCGGGCCGACACGGCCAAGCATGTCGAGCTGAGCCGCTGGAAGCAGTTGAAGAACGAGAGCAGCGCGGCGCTGCAGAGATGGAGGCAGAACAACCCGAATAAGCCTGGAGCCGATTGGCGCGATGACTTCTGGATGACCGGGGAAGTATGGGGACATGGTGTCGGCAAGAGCGAATATTTTAATTACGGCTTTGATTCGGTTATTAATTTCAGCTTCCAGGACAGCAATCTTAACGCTCTCGAAGGTACTTACGCAGACTATGCATCCAAAATTAACAGTGATCCGGGCTTTAATGTACTGAGCTATATTTCGTCGCATGATACCCGACTATACGACCGCAGCCGGCTGATCCAGGCAGGCAGCGCCCTGCTGCTATTGCCGGGCGGTGTCCAAACGTTCTATGGTGATGAGGCGGCCCGGGCATTCGGGGATACAGGCTCAGATCCGCAGCAAGGAACCCGCTCCTCTATGAATTGGAGCAGCCTGAATCGGGAGGTGCTGTCGCACTGGCAGAAGGTTGGCCAATTCCGCAGCCGGCACCTTGCGGTCGGGGCGGGCAGCCATGCCAAAATTGCGGATGCTCCTTATACGTTCAAGCGTACGTATGCCAAGGACGGCATCGAAGACCGAGTCGTTGTCGTGATGGGGGCCTCGGGCACGACGAGAGTGAATGTGTCCTCGGTGTTTGCTGACGGCAGCACGGTGCGTGATGCTTATACGGGAAATGAAGCCGTCGTGGCTGGCGGTTTCGCAGCGTTCACGGCGCATGCCAACGGCTTGATTCTGATTGAGCAGGCGGCTGAATCCAATTTGCCTGTGGTATCGGCTGCTCCTGCGGGAGGAAGCTTTGAGACTGATAGCTTAACGGTCACGCTTCATGTCCTTAAAGCCGAATCCGGAAAATATACACTGGACGGCAGTGATCCTTCACAGGGAGTACCATACGCGGATGGTACGGAAATTAACATCGGAAGCGATTTGGCGTTCGATGAATCCGTCACGCTCCGGCTGTATGCCGTGAACGAGGAAGGGGCCGCTGTACAGCGATACAGCTTTACGAAGAAGAATCCCGATGCAGGGCTGACGATTTATTTTAAGAAGCCGGCGGATTGGGGGGCGCCTTCCTTGTATTACTATAATACGGCGCCGAAGACGGCAGAGCCTACATGGGCTACTGCTCCAGCGATGACGAAGGTATCAGGGGACTGGTATTCTTATAAAATCGACGGCGTGGATAGCGCGCAGGTGATCTTCAAGGACAATTCGGGCCGACAGCATCCGGGCCAAAATCAGCCAGGATTTGTACGCACGGCGGACGGCTGGTACGATGGCAGCCAATGGCATGACTCCAACCCGGACGGGACGGGCCATCCTGGAACAGGCGGCAATAAAGTAACCGTATACTATAAGCATGGCTTTACGATGCCTTATATCCACTACCGCCCTGAGGGGGGAACGTGGACGGCCGTTCCGGGAGTGGCGATGGAGGCCTCCGGGGTGCCTGGCTACAGCAAGTATACGGTAGATATTGGAACGGCTTCCCGCCTTGAGGCCTGCTTCACGGATGGCAGAGGAAATTGGGACAGCAATTATGCGAGGAATTATTTCTTTCCTAGCGGAACGTGGACGTATAACGGGAATGGCCAAATCGTTCAAGGAGCTCCAGTGCCGCTGGGATCTACGCTAAATCTCGATATTCAGGAAGCTCTAGAATCGAGGGGGCTGCAACTCTTGCCCGGAGTGGAGCATCCAGAGGCGGCAGACGAGGAGTTGCCGCTTGAAGATGAACAGGATGCCGGGGCGGAAGTTGCCTGAGCAGCAGGAACGGCAGTATATCAGCTTTAGCGGTCCGTGTTGGCTGGCTGGGATTAGGCAGCAAAAATGAAATATGCGGTAAGAGCTCTGGAATAAAAGAGTATTGAATAGTTATTCTATTGAATGAATTACTTGAAACCAGAATGCCCCAGCATCCTATCGATGTCTGGGGCTTCAATAGCTAGGTAAAGCCTCGCTTTGAAATTACCTTATAATCGTTTTCGCCGGAAAAATATAACGAAGGCGCAAGCGGCCAGCAGGACAACTAATGAAACACCGGCTGTAATGGCTTCGGTGGTGTTTTCCTGCAGGATGCGGCTTTGCTGACCGCCATCTCGGAGCCCGCCTTGGTTGCCGAGTCCATCAGGAGGACCAAAGCCCATTCCATCATTAGCCCATCTGCCTCCCCGGATTTCTACCGGCGGTACCTGGCCTTCAGGAACGATTTGCTGATTGTCGGATGCTGGTGCTTCTCCTAGCTCAGATGGGGCAGGGTTGGCATCTTGTTGAGTCGCTGCGCCTGCCCCGAATCTGCCCCCCATACCTCCGCCGCTGCCTGAGCCGTCACCCGAGGATGGGATCGTCCCGGCCAGCTGCTGGGCAATGCTGTCGACCTGCCTCGCATTAGCGGCAATCAGCTCTGTCACGCCTTGCTGATACTCCTCGTAAGTATAAAATGCAGTAGGGTCCTGCTCAACGTTTCTCGAAATCATTTTCGTCAACTGCTCAACGCGGGCGGAGAAGCTCTCCTGTGATAAATAGCCTTCGATCGCCTCTTTAATGATGGCGTGATACTTCTTCTTATAAGCATCTACGGCGAGCAGCTTGGCGACTAGAGGCCGTTCAGCCAAGGCTCCCTGGGTGGGCTCGTCGATTAAAAGGGACGTGCCGGAAGCCAGCGCCGCATTCCCGCTTGCTCCAATGCTGGCATCGCCTGCGGGGCTCCCCGCCGTTTGGCTGCGTGACTGGCCGCCGCGTCCCATGCCCATGCCGCCCCCCATGCCGCCGAAGGCCATATTGTAATCCCAGGGGAGGATGGAGAACACGCCGTCTTGTTCATACAAATAGTAGTTTTGTTTATTGCCGCCGATGTAGCTGTCCATGTTGTTGGTAACTACATTCAAGGCGATATACTTTAAGGCTTCCTCCACCAAAAGCACGCTCTCATAATCGGTACCGTGATTCAGCTCGTCCAGCATATCGATCAGCACATTGCCGTTATGCGAGTTGGACTTCAGCTCCAGGCCGGTATAGGAATCCGGGTCATCATCCAGCCAGAGCAAATCGCTGCCGCGGCCTGTCATGACTCCCTTGTACAGAGCGCCGTAGGCATTATCGAAATGACGCTCCAGGTAGGAGGTGCCGATTTGCTCGACGGCCAGGTAGAAGCCCCACAGCTCGTCATTGATATAGACGTTGACGAAGGAATATTTGGGCGTCGGCAGCCCCATCGTTTCCGCCAACTCGTAAGCGAGATATTCCCGCATATAAGAGGCATCGCTGTAATTGTTGTTGAGGTTGATTTTTTCCAGCCCGCCCAAGGTTTGATTGACGTATTCATTAAAAGACAGCTTGAAGCTGTAACGATCCGAATCGCTCATTTGCACTACACTGCGCAGAGATAAATTGCCCTTCGTCCGGATTCCAATGTTGTCGATCTGCTGTCCGTTATAATTCACGGATGCCGGTTTATATTCCTCCGCACTGGCATTGTCCAGCATGTCCTGGAAGTCGTCTGGGGCAATTGTGATTCTCACATCGATGACCTTGTCCTTCGGGAACACCGTTTCATCCAGCCATTGCTCTGCGGCAGCTCCCGAAGTGCGGTTATAACTGTTATATGCTTTGCTGCTGTCAGTGGTACGGTCATAAATGCTGCCGGAAGATGATACAGATGCTGGAGCTTTCGAGATGGAGCAGGCCGCCAGCCCTGCGGAAATGAATATAAGGCCTAGGGCTCGCAGGGCGGCCTTCAAGCGCAGCTTCATGATACATAATCTCCGTTGTAGCTGATCAGCACCGCATTTCTGACTCCGTCCAGCTCGGAGATCCGGTTGACGAACACGCCTTCGCTATCGCGCAGACGAACCTCTAGCGTCATCTCGATGTTGCCGGGAGATACTGTTTTCTGCTTCACATTATAACGCTTTACAAGTCCAGCCATAGCCTGGTGAATTGCCTGCTCGCTCTCATCGCTGCCGCAGTTGATCACAAGAAGATATGGCGTCTCCAATGTGGAGTTTTTGATGAACAGGAACAGCACCAGTCCGACAATGACCGAGCCGATGGCTGCTAATGTATAGAAGCCGGCTCCGGTTACAATGCCTGCGGCGGCGGCCCAGAACAGGAAGATCAAATCGGTAGGATCCTTGATCGGTGTCCTGAAGCGGACGATGGACAAGGCACCGACCATACCGAGCGACAGGATGAGGTTGGAATTGATCGCAATGATGACCATCGCCGTCACTAGAGCCATGCCGATTAAGGAGACGTTGAAGCTTTTGGAGTACAGCACGCCGCTGAATACCCTTTTGTACAGAATAAAAATAAACAGACCAATAAGGAACGCAGCGCCCAGGGTAATGAGAATTTTGGAAAGGCTGATGTCGGATGCAAAGTTGTTCAGCACCGATTTCTTGATAATATCGCTGAAGGTGGTGGATGATGCATTGGCTGTAATTGTGGTTGTTTCCATAGTAATCAATAGTCCTCCCATGAATTTTCTTTGAGAAATTTACGGCAAATGACGTATTTGGAAGCGGACTGACGGCTCAGTCCTTCAAGCTGTAGAGCGGCCCGGATGGTCTCGGGTACGAATTCATCGTATTTGACCTCCAGAATGATCAGTCTATCCCCGATGGCAGGGACCGGCTTCAAATCCGGATCGAAAATATCGACCGCATGCAGCCCGGTTCTAAGCTCCTTGTCAAACGTGATCCGCACGTTGCCGTTTGGGAACACAAAGGGCTCGCGCACGTAATCTACAATGACCTTAGGCCTGAGCAGCCGGTGGTTCATCTGCTGGTAGAGCTCCATTAAAAGCGGTTTTTCAGGAATATGAAGAATTTGGAAGTCGCCGGTTAGAATGGAACGGTACATGTCAAAAGTGATGCGCTCCTTAACTTTGGCAACGTAATCGTTCAGTTTGATTTTTTTCTCGAAGTGAATGACGTTGTCTTGTTCATTGTAGATGCGGATGCGGTATTTGCAGCGCTGGCGGATCCCTCCAAGCTTCTCGTGCAGTGCCGAATTATCGATGTCATCGAAGTAAAGACTGCGGATGCGGTATTCCCCGTTCAATGCATGCCGGTCATAATCCATAAGGTTGGTCAGCCGCTGCCGTAAAATGAAATATTGCTGCCGGTTGATTAAAAATTTGAGCTCGTGCCGATATTTCAAATTTGTATCCATGGATTGCTTGTACACCTCGTTTCTTGTGAAGTATTGGATAGGAGGCTTGTAATCGGTTGGCCGGCCGCCGTCATGCAGTGAACTCTGCACGCTGAGAGCTGCGCGTATATAGCGAATCAGCCGATTAGTCAATTCGCCAATTCATAGCCAATTCGCGTTTGTCTTTCCCGGCTCAAGAATCATCCTAGCAGTTGTTCCTGATGGCTCACTTAAAGCGAACTGAATATAAACTGAAAGTTAAAACGTGTTTCGATGCTTGAAATTTGGGTAATTAATAATTTGGATATTATACATAGCTGTTTATTTGATCAGTGAAAGGATCGTAGAACGAGGATGACATGGAATTACAAGAAGACACAGACACAAGCCCGAAGAGCCGGTCGGGGGCGACTATGGCATGAGGCAAAGGCGCTGCGGCAGATCCTGCTTGCCGGCTCGATAATTGCCGTTATGATTACTGCTGGCTGTCAAAAGGGCACGGAGCCCGTAAAGGCAGAGAATCCTCCAGCCGCCTCAGCCAAGGAGGAGAGCAAGCCTTCCAATGCCGCAGCTGAATCCAACACCGCCTCAAGCGATGGCGGCTCCAATGTAGATTTCGAAATCGAGACGAGCGGAAAGCCCCAAGACGCGCCTGCTGACCAAGGCAACCCCAGCGTATGGATCAAAGGGAAGGCTAAGCTGGAAAACGAGAGAGTCGTAATTGCAGGCACAACGAATTTGCTGCCAGGCGCGCAAATGAAAGCCGATATCACCGCTGCTGGCTATAATATGTGGGGATATCAGGATGAGACGGACGTGAATCGTGACGGGACCTTTGAATTCGAGATCAAAAAGCCGAATATTAAGGAAGGAACCCTGGATGTTGCGATCACCTTCGATCCTGCGAAACAAGCCGGGGAAATAGAGGCTTACGGGGAAGACGGCGGGAAGCTGACCGGTCCTTATATCCACCAGTATGAGGACTCGGAGCAGTTATACAAGAAGGCGGTAGCCTTCATACGCGTCGACGCGGATCCAGAGAAGGCCGATGGAGAATGGGAGACGGAAATTCCTGGCGAGAAGCCGCAGGATTACGGCAGCCCGGCTGTGTGGATCGATCCGGTAATTTCGTTTGACGGCACCCGCTATCAAATCATGGCAACGAGCAATCTTCTGGAAGGCGTAGAGGTAAAGGGTGATGTGGACATCCCGGATCATTGGCATATCGGGTACAGCGAGAGAACCCGGGTTATGCCCGACGGGTCGTTTAGCCTGCAAATGAAGAAGCCGAGCAAAGTGGATACATTCTATATTGTCCTGAAGGTCAAGCCGGATGAGGATATGCCGAAGTGGGCCAAAGAAGCCTACGGGATTAAGGGAGAAAAATTCGAAGGAGAGCTGGTCAAGACAGAGCAGACCGATCAGGGCTCGATATCGGTTATTCAGATCAAAATGAAGATCAAACCAGGACAATGACAAATGGGGAGCCTAAGGTATCAAGCATACCATTGGCCCCCTTCTTTAATATGTACGCTTATAGCTTGGTCTGGGTGTTGACGTATCGTCTGCGGCCTTGGAGCAGCAAAAGAAGCGCAGGCGGCAGGGCTATGAGCAGGAGAAGCAGTCCCCATAGAAGATCACGCGGTTCTATGATGTTATCTGTTAGTAATCGGTAGTAAGCATAGATAGAGTAAGGAAGCACAAGCGCGATGGAAGTCAGGACACCCGGGGTATACATTTTGAAGTAAACGGATTGAAAGGCATGGGTAAAGACGTGAAGAAAAAATAAATGCAGCGCGGCGATAAAAGGCAGGTAGAAGGAATAAAATACAGCCAGTACTGTAACAGTCACAAGCACAATGAATACAGCCAGTACGTCCTTGGCAAAATTCAAGGTGTTCATTTGAAATGAAGCCTGATACAGCTTGCGGGCAAACGGAGGAAGCGAGCTTTGAACGCGCTCTCCATGCCGTACAATCCAGTGCTCTATCGTAATGATTTCCTCGAAGTCATGAAGCATGAAAATGATGGGAAACATCCACAGCAGACTTAAGAAATGAATTTCTCCATTTAGTTGGATTAACCAATCCATAAACATAGCTATCACCTTCCTAGAGATAAAATATCATATGTAGGACGGTTTGCAAATGAAGTGCCCGGCTACATAAAAAAAGGAACAGCTTGTCCGCGATGACAAACCGTTCCTCTATCCGGGGTTAGCTCTCGATCACGATGCGATCCAGCTTCAAATTGACCGGGTTAGCAATCGTGTCGCCTACCGGGCATTTGCTTTCCAGAAATTCCACGAATTCCTCCACCTTTTCTTGGGGAGAGCCCGTTTTGACATAGAACGTATATCGGATATCGGAGTAGCCCGGGCGAACGTCCGAGCGATTGAAGAAGCCATCCAAATCGATGTCGCCCTCCACTTCCACACGGAAATCCTCCAGCTTCACATCGAACTTCGGCGCGTATACACGAGCGACGATCGCCTGGCAGGCGCCCAGCGATGCAAGCAGCGCCTCGACCGGATTCATGCCGGTATCCGTTCCGCCCAAGCTCTTGGGCTCGTCGATGATCAGTTCGAACTGGCGGGAAGCCGTCTTGACTTGCACGCCATTCTGCAGATGTGCAGTTGCTTTGAAGGTTTGTACAGCAGCCATTGTTAAATCTCTCCTTTGTCTAAAACATACTTATCCGCTAGGTTTTATTGAATTATATGACTGAATTGTTCCGATGTCAATCAAAAAGTAATGAAAGGGACAATCACATATTTTTCCCTTGTTCAATACTGTGTACTACAAAGGAGGATGGGGAAGCATGCTGTACGATCAAGCCCGCATGAAAGGGTTGTCCCTCAAGGAAGACGGCTGGAAATATGATGCTTACCGGCAGTTCGCCATGAAGCTGAGCGATACTGCTTATTTATTTCCCTGCATCCCGGCTACTATCGGGTTTAGACGGGAGCAATTCAGGTACGGATTTGTGAGCGACCCTCGTACGGATCGGGCTGCGGAGGAGGTGGCCGGGCTGCTGGGACGCTTTGGAGAAGAAGCTAGAAGCTGCGGGAAGTACGCGTCGCTGGTTCTGTTCTTCGAGACGCCGGCGAAGCTTGCCGAGAGCTGTACGGTTGAGGAGTACAGGGAAATATTCTGGAGGCTGCTGCGTAAGATTCGCTCCTTGGATGAGGAGGACTGGCCCGAGCATATTCCCGCCGATCCTCATAATCCGTTATGGGAATATTGCTTCCGTAAGGAGCGTTATTTCATGTATTGCGCCACTCCCGCCCACCGTCTGCGGCTAAGCCGGCATTTTCCCTATTTCATACTGGCTATAACGCCTCGCTGGGTACTCGCAGATTTTGATGCGAACGGGGCAGCGGCGGATCATATGAAGAAGAAAATCAGGGAACGGATTCCGGCGTATGACGCAGTGGGCATTCACCCGGATTTGAACAGTTACGGAAACGAAGACAATTATGAGTGGAAGCAGTATTTTCTCGGGGATGATTCGGCTTCGTCCAGCTCTCGCTGCCCCTTTGCGGATTCTCATATAAAGAAGAAAAATTAACTTCAATGTCGTACAATCCTCTCCCTCTGAATACAATGGTACAAGTTCGTTCGACGATCTGTGCTAGGGGAGGAGAGGGGAAGCCATGAGCTTGTTTTTGAGTTATATATTGTTGGGGTTGTCGCTGGCTGCGCCGATTGGGCCCATTAATGCCGCACAGATGGACCGGGGAATCCGCGGCGGCTTTTGGAACTCCTGGGTGCTCGGTCTCGGTTCCCTGTGCGCCGATTTTGTATTTATTGCTCTCGTCTATTTCGGAACGGTCCATTTTCTTCAGGTCCCTTTCGTCAAAACCTTTCTGTGGCTGTTCGGCAGCTTTGTGCTTCTTTACAGCGGGTGGGAGGGGCTCAAGGGAGCGGGGGAGGTGGCGGAATACCGGAACGCCCGGCAGGAGCCCTTGTATAAATCCTTTGGCGCGGGATTCATTCTGTCAATCTCGAATCCGCTGTCGATTATGTTCTGGCTCGGAATCTACGGATCGATTCTGGCGAAGGCGGCGCAAACCTATGGGATGAGAGAGCTTATACTGTATACCTCGGCGGTGGTGCTGGGCCTGGTAATCTGGGATTTGGCCATGGCGGTCATGTCCAGCGGGTTCCGCCGGATTCTGACGCCGCGCCTGTTAACAGGCATTTCGGTGCTTTCCGGTCTGTCTTTGATCGCCTTTGGGTTTTATTTTGGCTGGCAGGCCTGTCTTGAGCTGTTCGGGTAATGCCGCAAAAGCGTATGCCAAGCCTGATCCCAAACCCGACCCGAAGCCGGTCCCAAGCCGATCCCAAGCTGAAAGTATTTCATTGTTCTCAACACAGAGTCAACTATTGCAGGCCAGACGGAATGGCTGTGCCGAAAATTAAATAAGGCACGGACAAGCCGTGGAAAATCGCCGCGACTCACCGCCCTGTTTACGGTGGAAATACTTAGAGTAAAATGCAGGAATAGCCGAGGTATTTGATGAATTCGCCACTGATCTTGTGCTCCAGGACATAACTATGAGTATTCGCGCTTTTATCTGGTTTATGGCGGCGAGGCCGCTGAGCCGGGAGAGGGCACGGTGTATGTTCCGATCAATGCTCTGGGGCAGAAGTTCAACGAGAAGAAGACGGATCGCTTCTACGAGGTCTGTTTTCAAATCGGCAAGCGAATGTGCAGCGAGGATGCTGGACGGGAATCTTTGCGTATCAGGCCTATGACGTGGATGGAAAGTTCCCGGGTGAATTTGGCCTGTCGAAATGTTCATGAGATCCTTCGCAAAAACTTTGTCTGACTCGGCATGCTGTACGGTACCGGAATATTTACGCTCCCTACACAGCACAATAAGCGATGACCTATAAAATACATCGACAAGGGAGTCAGTGCGTTGAATAAGACAAGCAAAGGCGGGGAGGCTAAGCCGCTGCAATGGTGGCAGCTCTCCTTGATGGGGGTCGCTTGCACGATCGGGACAGGGTATTTCCTCGGGACGGGGGTCGGCATCCAAATCGGCGGACCTGCCATTATTCCAGCTTTCCTATTGGCAGCGATCGGAACATTCGTCGTATTTGATGTGCTCGCAAAGATGTCTTCCAAGGATCCTCAGGAAGGGTCGTTCTGCGTATATGCCCGAAAAGGCTTTGGGCGCTGGGCTGGCTTCAGCTGCGGCTGGGTATATTTCTCTTCAGAAATTCTTATTATGGGAAGCCAAATGGCCGCCCTCTCTCTGTTCACCCGGCTATGGTTCCCGGGAGTGCCGATGTGGATATTCGCTTCGGTATATGCAGTGCTTGGCTTAATTATTATCATTTTGGGAACGCAGGGCTTTGAGCGCGCAGAGCATTTATTTGCAGTCTTGAAGCTGGCGGCGATCATTGCTTTCCTGGGTCTTGCCGGCGCGGCGCTGTTTGGCTGGCTTGGCGGGGGCAAGCATGCCCCGGACTGGCCCTTGCCCGTCTTTCCGACCGGCGCCATAGGCGGATGGTCCAGCCTTATTTATGCCTTCTACGCCTTCGGCGGCATCGAGGTAATGGGGATGATCGCAATTCGGCTGAAGAAGCTGGAGGATGCCCCCAAGGCAGGGCGATGGATGATCGGGACATTGGCGGTTCTCTATATGGCTTCCCTGGTGCTGGCATTAACTCTGGTACCCTGGACCACGATGGGGAGCAAGGAAAGCCCGTTCGTTATGGCCTTGAAGGGATATGGCTTAACCTTTGTGCCGCATCTTTTTAACGGGGTGTTCATCATTGCCGGATTCTCGACGATGATTGCGTCGCTGTTCGCCGTAATTACGATTCTTGTGACATTGGCCAAGAACAAGGACGCTCCTCCGCTGTTCGCCAAGGTAAGCCGCGGAAAGAAGGAGACCCCTTATTACGCGATCGGCGTTACGGCGCTGGCTTTGTGCGGTTCGATTCTCCTGGCCCTGCTCATGCCGGAGAAGATGTATGAATACGTAACGACTGCAGCCGGGCTGATACTGATGTACAACTGGATTTTCATTCTGGTTACGTCCGGCCGGCTGCTGGAGCTAAGCGGCTGGGAGCAGACCAAGCGCTGGATCAGCACGGCAATCATTGCGCTGGCGGTCACCGGCACTATGTTTCATGACAAGAGCCGGCCGGGACTATGGATCAGCCTGGGATTTATTGTGCTTATCGGCGGCATAACGCTGCTGATGACACGCATCTGGAGCAGGAGCAAGGGCGAAGTCAGGCAGGGACAAAGCTAGGGGCAGGACGGAGCTAGGGTCAAGGGCGAGCTAGAGGCAAGGGCGGAGCCAGTAGCGAGGACGGAGGCCAGTAGCAAGGGCGAAGCTAGGGGCAGGGACGGAGTTAGGGGCAAGGGCGGAGCCAGTAGCGAGGACGAAGTCCAGTAGCAAGGGCGGAGCTAGGGGCAAGGGCGGAGCCAGTAGCGAGGACGAAGTCCAGTAGCAAGGACGGAGCTAGGGGCAAGGGCGGAGCTAGGGGCAAGGGCGGAGCCAGTAGCGAGGACGAAGTCCAGTAGTAGCAAGGACGGAGCTAGGGGCAAGGGCGGAGCCAGTAGCGAGGACGAAGTCCAGTAGCAAGGACGGAGCTAGGGCAAGGACTAAGCCAGGGGAAAGGTACGTAGCAAAAGGTCGGAGGGCGAGCCGAGCTAGCCCGGAGTCACGCCAATCCATGCAGAAGAGGAGGCAGCGCTTGGCGCCGCCTCCTCTTCTGGGTATGCGTCCTTGTTAGATGCGTCCGGCTTGTCCGGAGAATCAGGAACCCGATTTATGCCGATCCTCCAGCCGCCGGTGCTCCGAATCCGAACCTTACGGAATCAGGACTATAGTTTGTCGAGAATCAGGGTTTTACTCTGTTTCAGGTATCAAATAAAACTTTAGCATAGACCAATCCATCCTTCACCTATAGGAATGTATAGGTATTGCTTGCATAGAGCAAAGGTTATTGCTGTACATAGAGCTACGGTGAAGCGCTTATAGAATGGACATCCGGCTAGCGACAGATACCGCCTCTGTGCTGGATTGAACGCCGAGTTTCTCGAAGATGATTTTTTTGTGATGATTCACTGTGCATTCTTTGATGTTCAGCTTAATGGCGATGGATTTCACGGTCTGTCCCTGGGCGATGAGCCGAAGCACGTTAAGCTGCCGTTCGGTCAGGTGGACGGGCCGTTCCTCCGCAGGGGAAGGACCAGGCTGGTTCTTTAGACTGCTTAGCATGTTGCCCGGAATTAGCTTGGCGATGGCGATCAGCTCGCTTCGCATATTGGCGTTAATGGTTGAGACGTCCAGATAGCCTAGCGTTGTTGTTCCTAGCAACAGCGGTGTGGAGAAGCAGTGCCAATTCTGAAAGAAGGGGCTTTCATGCTCTTCAGGGGGCAAATAAACCGGGCCGCGCCGGGCCATCGCTTCCGAGATGGCATTTACCCCGCAGCTCTCCTCCGTAAAATACATGCCCACCCGGATTTCGGATTGGCGGACGACCTCCTTCAGGGTTTGGCAATAATCCATAGCGATCAGCACACCTTCCGCATCAGCTAGCAGGAAGAGATAGGCGCCTGATATATGCTCCTTGATGTTGGCAATGCAATCCTGGAATATAGTAATCAAGGGCTGGTTGTCCCGCAAAATTTGCTCAAAATGCGATTTGGATGTAAAGATAGCGCATGACTTCGAGGACGGCTGGTGAGATATGTCTATTTTTTCTGGCATGACTTTGTGACCCCCTTACTGCCTAGCATTTCAAAAAACAGTTCTCTTCCTAGTTTATCGGGTGAGCAAACGCTAATTTTGAATAAACATTGTAAATTTTGAATTGAAGCTTCAAAATAGAAGAGAAAGATGGATGCAGGAAGATGAACTGCAAGATATGCTTGATATATCTATTGTAACAGGTAAGGGAGACGGAAGAAATGAAACTGGTGTCATGGAATGTCAACGGGCTCAGAGCATGCGTCAACAAAGGATTTTATGATTATTTCCAGGCAGCGGATGCCGATATATTTTGCGTGCAGGAAACGAAGCTACAGGCGGGACAAATCGAATTAGATTTGGGAGAAGGGTACGAGCAGTATTGGAATTATGCCGAGAAGAAGGGCTACTCCGGAACCGCCGTATTTACGAGAAGAATCAAGCCGCTGTCGGTCCGATACGGCATTGAAGAGGATGCGGAGCCGGAAGGGCGAATCATTACGCTGGAATTCGAATCCTTCTATTTGGTGAATGTATATACGCCGAACGCGAAGCGGGATCTATCCAGACTGCCGTACAGGCTGGAGTGGGAGGAGCGGTTCCGCCGCTATCTGGTTGAACTGGATGCCCAGAAGCCGGTTATTGCAACCGGGGATATGAATGTCGCGCATCGGGAGATCGACATCAAGAACGCCAAGTCGAACGTCGGCAATTCCGGCTTCACGCTGGAGGAGCGTGAGAAAATGACGCAGCTGCTGGAAGCCGGCTTCATCGATACATTCCGGTATTTCTATCCGGACCGGGATAATGTCTACAGCTGGTGGTCGTACATGCCCAAGGTCAGGGAGCGGAACATCGGCTGGAGAATCGATTACTTCCTGGCCTCGGCCCGGCTGGGCGAGAGCCTGGTGGATGCACAGATCGATTGCCATGTGATGGGCAGCGACCATTGCCCCGTAATCTTGGAGATGGCGGATATTTAAGGCGGGGCGGACGGAAGGAAACAAAGAAATTATGCGTATAATGATGCAAAAACCAGAGGCTGCCCCACAAAGTTACGACCAGTTGTCCATGAAGTGACTAAACACGCTCTCGACCTCCGGAGGGCTATTGAAGTGACCAAGCACGCTCTCCGACCTCCGGAGGGCTATTGAAGTGATTAAGCACGCTTTCGACCTCCGGTGGGCCATGAAGTGACTAAGCACGCTCTCGACCTCCGGTGGGCTATTGAAGTGACTAAATACGCTCTCCGACCTCTGGTGGGCTATTGAAGTGACTAAGTACGCTCTCGGCCTTCGGTGGGCTATTGAAGTGACTAAGCACGGTTCTCGGCCTTCGGTGAGCTATTGAAGTGACCAAGCACGCTCTCGGCCTTCGGTGAGCTATTGAAGTGACTAAACACGCTCTCGGCCTTCGGTGAGATTTGAAGTGATTAAACACGCTTTCGACCTCCGGTGAGCTATTGAAGTGACTAAACACGCTTTCGACCTCCGGTGAGATTGAAGTGACTAAACACGCTCTCGGCCTTCGGTGGGCTATTGAAGTGACTAAATACGCTCTCCGACCTCTGGTGGGCTATTGAAGTGACTAAGCACGCTCTCGGCCTCCGGTGAGCTATTGAAGTGACCAAACATGCTCTCGGCCTTCGGTGGGCTATTGAAGTGACTAAGCACGCTCTCCGACCTCTGGTGGGCTATTGAAGTGACCAAACATGCTCTCGATCTCCCCTTAGCGCCGAGCATGGATCATGGGGGTTTCCGTTCTAAATGGATTTATAGTAGTTAGTTTCCGAGGCAAAGAAAGAATAGCAGATTTAAATGGATTTCATGTCGTTAGAAGAAGGGAAATTGTCCATCAGGGGAGGGATTCTTGATTTTAGGTGCATGAAATCCATCTAATCCATTGAACCATTCGTTTAGAGTATAATTAGGTACATAAATTCCAATTATGCTCGAGTTTGACAGCTAAACCTAAGCCGATGGTGGTCGGTAAAGCTTACATGAATTCCATTTAGTGTTCGAGTTCGACAGCAATATAAGATCTGTTGAAGAACGGGATGCAGGCAAGGGCGATATTGATTCGCGGAAACGAATACCGCAGAAACGAATATCGCAGAACCGGATACCGCAGAACCGGATTCTGCAGAAACTACTACCGCAGAACCGGATACCGCGGAAACGACTATCGCAGAAGCGAATACCGCAGACACAGATTCCGCAGAAACGGAAATCCAGCATAAAAAAGAGGCCCCCTCGATCATCTATGATGACTTTGATATGCTCCCTTTACAGTAACAGGTGTTATTATTTTACCTGTCTACCGAATGGGAAGCATATCATTTCTGGGATAGCCCCTTGTTTTAATGTTTGCCAAATGGCTGGACTAGCGATTACAAGCCTAGCTTTTGCCCCTTCTCCAGACGCTGAATTTGCTGCTCGCTGTTTTCGGCCAGCTCTCTAAATTGGTTAATAGTTTCGCGCATTTTAGGGAGTGCTTCCTGCTTGTAGGTGCTAATTGAATCCAAGGCCGATAGAACGTCGGTAAAAGCTTGCTTCAGAGTATCCACGGAAATGCTGGTCTCAAGGGATTGCTTATGAATGGCTGCTCCCTGATCCTTCAGCATTCTTGATGTACTGCTGATCAAGCTGTTCGTTGTTTGGTTAAGCAGCTCGATCTTCTTGAGGACGATCTTCTGATTATAGAGTGCGCTTGCTACGGTGACTGAAATCTTCAGTGCTGATACCGTAACGTTCCGGGCTCTGTCTACCCCTCGAATCAACTCTTTGTTATTTCGCATGACCACCTCTATAGCCATGATCCCCTGCTGGTTAACGACCAGCATCTGCTGCAGGTCCATAACGCGTTGACGTAAAGGAAATAAGACTTCCTCTGTAATGAATCTTATTTTATCCTCGGACTCCTGGCGAAGCCTTGCCGCGGCCAGCTGGGATTCAATCTCTTCGTCCATCAGCATGCCTAATTGGATTTCCTTTTGAAGCTTCTTCGTGAGGTCCCTGAGCGCTTGCTGCTCGAACTCGAGGGTCGTATTGTCGTTCTTGAGTACAGACTTGCCCTTATCGAGCGAGCTGATGATGCCGGAAATGACGGCGTCGGCTTTCTCGAATTTGGCGAAGTAGCTCCGCAATGGGTTAAAGAACTTGCCAAGAATGCCCGTCTTGGCGAAGTCGATCAAGCTTGGATCCAGATCCTTCAGCTGGAGATGCAGCTCGGTCAAATCTCTGGCCACCTGGCCGCCGTCATCGCCAGTCTTGGATAAATTTCCGACAGACACCTGGAGCAAGGAATTCTTCTCCGAGGACTGTCTCATTGAGTTCATGCCGAAGCTGTCAATGGATTGTAAGATGGCTTTGCGTTTCTCCAGCGATTCGATATCTAAATCCAAAATCGCCGAGACGTTGTTCAGCGCCAGCTCCTTGAGCTGCGAAACTTCCTCCTGATCAGGCTTCACCTGCTCTTCAATTGCAGATTTTATCTCTTCCGGGTTAACCACTTCCATTGAAAATGACATGTCATTCCTCCTCTGGGCTAAATGAATTACATTTGAACGTTCAGCAGGTTGCTGATCTTATACACCACATCGTCGGTATCTGCATTGATGCTGGCTGCTTCATTTATGCTGGAAATGCTTTCGAGCGCCTTAATGTTTGCGTTGTAACCGATCGTATATATTGGAATTTTGTAGGTCTCGATCAAGCCTCTGATATCTTTGAGCGAGTGGCCTTCATTGGTTTCACCGTCGCTTAAAACGAAAATCAGAGGTTTAATGTCGGGGTTAACGGCCAATTCGTCCTGGAGCATCTTGATGGCGACGATGATCCCATCGAATGTAGCCGTGCCGCCGCTAGCCTGAAGACTGTTTATCGCACCGACGAACATAGACTGGTGATTTGTATCGTATTTACCGATCGGCAGATTGATAGAGACATCGTCGGAATAGGATACGAAGCCGATGCTGTTGTTTCTGCCCAAGTACTTTTGGCCGGTTAATAGCGATTCTTTCAGACGGTTCAAAGGTTCGCCGGCCATGCTGCCGGATACGTCGGCTACGAATACGGCGGCAATCGGCTTGTTGCCGTCCTTCTTTTCCTTCCATAGCTTTTGCGCTGCGGACAAGGTGTTTCCATCTACGACATCAAGCTCCGCACGGTAATCCTCGAGCCCGTTGAAGCCCTTTTTCTCGGCCAAGCTTTGGTACTTATCCTGCTGGGTAAACTCAGCAAATTTCTTAATGATTTCCAGCTTCTCCTGAGGCAGGTCGCCCAGGGCATACAGCGGGCTATCGTGCCGGACGCCAAAAGGCGTGAAGACATAGCCGCCCTTTAAGTCTTGGGAATTCGCGTAAATCTGATATTCCAGAACGAATGCATCCAGCATTCCGGTATTTGCCGCCTCGCGCATTTGCAGGGTGGTGGAAGCGGTAAAAGGGACGTTGGCCTGGAATTTCTCAAAGCCTTGCACCGCTTTGTCGCCAAGCAGATTGGAGCTGTCAAAGGTTTTGAGCGCCGTTATCAGAAAGTTAATGCCCGTAGAGCTGGCGAAAGGATCGGTATATCCCATGGACAGCTCGTTGTCCGCAATCGCTTCCGTGATCGTCTTGATGTTTACAGCGCCGTAGTTGTTTACCAGCTCATCGTATTTTGCCTTGCTCGTTACGATCCCTGCGGCGTTTCCGGCAAGTCGATTGGATATAAGCTGGGTCTTGACGCCCTCCGCCTTGACCATCTCTCCCCAAAGTTCATTTGAAGGGGTAAAGGCGTCCGGAATGTACTTGCCTGATTTTATGTAATCTGTAGCTGTGCCTGAAGCAATATTGCGGATTTTTACAGAAGCTGTCTTGCCGTTTACTGCAATTTTAGCGCGGTTGAAATCCTCAGCCACCTCGTTTAACCATCCATCGGCGCCTGTTCCCGATTTCTCCGGGGAGGAGAAGATCTCAACGAAGCTGTCTGTCGTGTTGTCTACGGATACCGGGAATTTGGAGATATCGGGGAGGGAGTCGCCCACGGATACAGGATCCAGATCGATTTGTCCCTTAATGGGCTCCATGTTAGTAACCTTGATATCCTTATATAGCTTTTCCAGGCGTTTTGCCGCATCTTCTGAGGAAATTTGCGTCTTGGATTTGCCGAGATTAGACGTAAGGTTAATGCCGAAATAAATCAGAGCGAAAACAACTGCGGCAATGACCACTAAAGTCAAAAACACCTTGCCTTTGCTAGCCATTTACATCTTCCTTCCTACTTATAGAATTTGGTCTGATTGATAAGTGCATCTATTTCCTTCATGCAGGGCATCTCTTCGATTTCCCGATAATCCGTGCTTCCCAGCAAAGACATTTCCAGCAGCAGCTTATCGAGCTTGAGGAGAATCTCTTCATTCGCTTCAAGGTACCCTGTGACATAGGCTAGATACTCGTTGTACAGCTTAGTTTTTTCCCTCACTAATTTCTCTGAAAATGAATTGGCGCGTTGTTGTCCGGTAAAAATGGCGAGCTCTGAAGCGTTGAATACGCTAAGCTTGTTCAGAATCCCTTTGATATTAAGGTAGAAGAGCTTCTCCACCTCATTTATCACCGAATTGAACCTCTTGTAGCTCAGCTCAGCCGGATCGAACCTCTGACCCAGGACATCCGCAAAGGTTTCTTTTTTCTTTTCCATGCGATCCAACTGATCCAGGGCGAGAAGAATGTCCTTCTTTAGCGCTTTTTCATTTTTGTAGTAGCTTAAAGCGTCTATGTAGTCTTCATGGGTTTGGATGTCTCGGACAGGCGTTACCGCGGGAGCTTTAATCATCCAGATGTAGCTCGCGTAAAGCACGATCAGGATGCTGATTACCAACAGTGTGATGCCCGATGCCGTTTGGACAGCGCTGGCTCCCCCAATCTGAACCCCTATTAATCCCGGGGACAAAATGACAATATTCACGATGACGATTCCGATGATAAGTCCAGTCAATTTGAAGAAATTCGAGCCATTCAACATGCACACCTCCTCTGTTAATCCTTGGGGGATAAGGTGGATCATAGTGCTAATTTTATCAGAGATTTACTGCAGGGGCTCCTAAATATTTCTTGTTTATGATATTAAATTAATCCTGTTCAGTTAATTACGTTAATACATTGGAAATTGTTTCAAAATGATTAGGTTAAATCATTGTTTGGCGATAGAACTTCAAAGGGCTGCACCACCCGCCATCCGGCAGCCTGATGCAGCCTCCCATCGCAATTCTGTCTTGTTTATGATACAGATAGCTTTGCTGAACCGATCTATCGTTTAATAACATCAAAAACTCTATCTTGTTCACGATACAGCCGCTTTGTTGAACTGATCGACCGTGTAATAGCACAAAAAATCTATTTTGTTTTCTGTTGTTTACGATGCAGACGATCGGTCGTTTTTCATCCGTTCTTTTCGGGTCCATGGCGTCCCCAGCAGCGGTAGTGCCCAGCGGTCGAGCCCGTACCAGCCGGCTACCTTCCAGGCCAGCACGATCCAGGTGGCAAGTATGAACAGCAGAGGATTTGTGCTCAGGGTGCCTGCAAACAGGAAGCTGGCATTCATGAAGGCGCCGAAGAATGCGGCGATTCCCGTCAGCAAGCCAAGGATGAGGCCAAGTCCTACAAGCAGTTCGCCGAAGGCAACGAGGTAGGAGAAGAGCGTGGCATTGGGCAGCACCATATTTTCCAGAAATGACGCATACCATCCCGTTACGTCCTTGCCTTCCGCCGCTTTGCCGACCGCCCCTTTAACAAAGCCCGTCAGTCCCGCTCCGGCATTGCTTCCGACCCATTGATCGCTGGTCACTTTGCTCCAGCCGGCACTTAGCCAGGCATAACCCAAATAGAGCCGAATAACTAACCATAACAAAGCCGATCGCGTGTTGTTGAACAAAAAATTAGATAACGGATTGTCAGGAATAATGATGTTTTTTCCCCGCAGCTCATCTTTAATAGTCATTTCATCATCTCCTAATATTAAAAAATTAAATAAATTAAGTTTTATCGTATCTTATTTACAGCAAACGGAAAAGGAGAATGGTGGATACCTTGGATCAACATGGGAATAAATGTGGATTTAGTTCATTTGATACGGTACGCGAGACAATCTAATCCGATTTCTTGCCGGTTTCTCGAAGCAGATCCTTAACAGAAACAGTAAGTTTTCCAAAAAGTAATCCGATAACCTATCGATCTCCGGATGCTTCATCAAATTACGAGTTGAATGCTCCCGAGCCTGCTTTTTTTGAGTTCCTGTTTGCAGGCTATGGATTTGGAAGGCTTGAAGGGAGTGCAGCAGGCAAAATTTAGTCGTTGCCTAAATTTTGGAAAATGGTGTAGTATTATATGTAGGCGCTTACAAAAATAGTAAAGAAAGGAGACTTGTAATTTTTAAGAGATACGGAGCAATATTATTTATTTTTAAGTTTTTTGGACGTTTGGATCGACGGGGCGCACATCGGGAGCAGCAGCATCCAGATCGTGTTCGGCAGCCATAACAGCACGAACTTGGATCGTACGTAGAATTGAGTTCTCTTCTGGCGAGGCTCGATCGCGGTGGAGGACCAATTCGACGAGATCAGCTGAGAATAGCTAGGAGCGACTATCGAATCTGATGAATCGAACGACTTTTTTTGCGAACCGTCGAAACGGGTTTCGCGAATTGGAATCAGGTTGTGCTGTATCAGGACGGAGGATCGGTATAGGGAGTACAAACATAATAATATGGCGAGTATACGGATTTACGTAAGAGAGGAGATGATCTTATATGAAGATGTTATCGCTCAGGGCAATGACCATGCTTCTTATCCTTTGCCTTATAGCTCCGCTGTATGCTGTGGTACCCGCAGCGGCCAACACTGTTCTCCTTCAGCACGGCTTTGAGGATGGCACAACACAGGGCTGGGCCCCGCGAGGAGAAGATGAAATGCTGTCATCCGCGACCGGAACGGCGGCGCGAACCGGGACCAGGGGGCTGCACGTCAGCGGCCGTACTGAATCGTGGAATGGAGCAGCCCTGGATGTTACTTCCCAAATGCAGGTCGGACAAACGTATTTATTCTCCGGCTGGATCAAGCTGGCGTCCGGATCGGGCACGGTGTATATGTCGCTCGATACGACCAAAAACGGGACAAGATCGTACAGCCAGCTCTACTCCGCAACGGCCACGTCCGGCGGCTGGGTAGAATTCAAGGCAGAATACAAATACCGGGAGCCGCTGGAGAACGTGTCCGTTTATTTTGAGGTCCCGAATAACCCGACCGTCGATTTTTATTTGGACGACTTCCGCATGGAACAGCTCCCGGATCTTGGACCGATTACGATAGAGCCGGATATTCCATCCTTGAAGGACGTGTTTGCGGAGGATTTCCTGTTCGGGGCAGCTTTTGAGAATTTCGAGTTGATCGAGGCGGCCGACCGCCAATTATTGACGAAACACTTCAACAGCTTGACGCCGGGCAATGTGCTGAAATGGGACAGCACGCAGCCTCAGGAGGGCGAGTTTAACTTTGGCCCTTCCGATGAGGCCGTACAGTTCGCCCTGGACAACGGGCAGCAAGTTCGCGGCCATACTTTAGTCTGGCACAGTCAAACGCCTGATTGGGTATTCCGCGACAGCAACGGCAATCTCGCCAGCAAGCAGCTGCTGTATCAGCGCATGGAAGCTCACATTAATGAGGTAGTCGGGCGATACAAAGGCAAAATTTATGCTTGGGACGTGGTGAATGAGGTAATCGACGCTTCCCAGCCTGACGGCTTGCGCCGCAGCCTATGGTATCAGATCGCAGGCGAGGAATATATCGAGAAAGCGTTCGAATACGCCCACGCGGCGGATCCCAACGCCCTGCTGTTCATCAACGACTACAACACGCATGAATCAGCCAAAAGCCAGGCGCTCTATAACCTGATCAGCCGATTGAAAGCGAAGGGCATCCCGGTCCATGGTGTCGGACACCAGACCCATCTCAAGATCAATTATCCGACGATGAGTGAGATCGATTCCTCGATAGCCAAGTTTGCGGCACTGAACATCAAGCAGGAAATAACTGAGCTGGATATCGATATTTACAGCGACGATTCCACGAAGTACGATACGTTGCCGGATAGCCTGGCCCAGACGCAGGCGACCCGATACAAGCAATTGTTCGACGTCTTGCTCAAACACAAGGACAAGATCGATAACGTGACTGTATGGGGCAAAGACGACGGAAACAGCTGGCTGCGGTCGTTCCCAGTTAATCGTAACAACTGGCCGCTGCTGTTCGATGAACGTCTTCAGTCCAAACCGGCATATTGGGCTATTGTGAACGGCAAACCGGCGCAGCAGCCTCCTGCCGCACCGACCGGCTTGACTGCGACAGCGGGCAATGCGCAGGTGTCCTTGACCTGGAACGCGGTCAGCGGCGCAACCAGCTATACGGTGAAGCGTGCGACGACGAGCGGCGGTCCGTATACGAACGTGGCGACCGGTCTGACGACGGCAAGCTATACGAACACTGGCCTGACGAACGGCACGACGTACTATTACGTCGTCAGCGCTTCGAACAGCACAGGTCAAGGCCCGGACTCTGTGCAGGTGAGCGCGATACCGGCGGCCGGGACGCAGGTTCCGTCGGCACCGACCGGCTTGACTGCGACAGCGGGCAATGCGCAGGTGTCCTTGACCTGGAACGCGGTCAGCGGCGCAACCAGCTATACGGTGAAGCGTTCGGCAACGAGCGGGGGACCGTACACGAACGTGGCGACCGGCCTGACGACGGCAAGCTACACGAACACTGGCCTGACGAACGGGACAACGTACTATTACGTCGTCAGTGCTTCGAACAGCTCCGGTCAGAGCCCGGATTCCGCGCCCGTAAGCGCGACGCCGACAGGCGGACCGATCGCCTCGAACCTCGTGCTGCAGTATAAAGCAGGCGATACGAATGCCACGGACAACCAGATCAAGCCTCACTTCAACATCAAAAACAACGGCACTTCGGCTGTTGATCTGAGCACGCTCAAAATCCGCTACTTCTTCACCAAAGACGGTTCTGCGGCGGTAAACGGCTGGATCGACTGGGCACAGCTCGGCGGCAGCAACATTCAGATTTCGTTCGGCAACCATACCGGTACGAATTCGGATACGTACGTGGAGCTGAGCTTCTCGTCCGGCGCAGGCTCGATTGCGGCGGGCGGCCAGTCCGGCGATATCCAGCTGCGCATGTCCAAGACGGACTGGTCGAACTTCAACGAGGCGAACGATTACTCGTTCGATGGGACGAAGACAGCGTTCGCGGACTGGGATCGGGTCGTATTGTACCAGAATGGCGAACCAGTGTGGGGAACCGCTCCATAAACCAATACAGGGGAATATGCCGAACCGCTCTTGTTCAGGGCGGACTGGCGGTATCCCTTGCTGAAATGAATATTCCTGGGAGGGATCAATATTGAAGACAAGACAAAGAAAGCGGCTGTTCGTCACTGCGGCGCTGGCCGTTTCCTTGACAATGACCATACCGATGCCCGCTTCCGTAAATGCAGCTGAGAGCAACGTCACTTTCACGATCAATACGCAGTCGGAGCGAGCGCCGATCAGCCCATTTATTTATGGAACCAATCAGGATTTGAGCGGGACGGAGAACTGGTCATCCCGCAGGCTCGGAGGCAATAGACTGACGGGTTACAACTGGGAGAACAACGCATCCAGTGCCGGTAGGGACTGGCTTCATTACAGCGATGATTTTCTCTGCGGCAACGGCGGTGTTTCGGAAACCGACTGCGACGAGCCGGGAGCGGTTGTTACCGCTTTTCACGACAAATCTTTGGAGAATGGGGCTTACTCCATTGTAACGCTGCAAATGGCGGGCTATGTGTCCCGGGACAAGAACGGTCCGGTTGACGAGAGTGAGACGGCCCCGTCACCTCGTTGGGATAAGGTCGAGTTTGCCAAGAATGCGCCGTTCACCCTTCAGCCTGATCTGAACGACGGACAAGTATATATGGATGAAGAAGTTAACTTCCTGGTCAACCGTTATGGAAACGCTTCAACGTCAACAGGCATCCAAGCGTATTCGCTGGATAATGAGCCGGCGCTCTGGTCTGAGACGCATCCAAGGATTCATCCGGAGCAGGTACAAGCAGCGGAGCTCGTCGCTAAGAGCATCGACTTGTCAAAGGCGGTGAAGAACGTCGATCCGCATGCCGAAATATTCGGTCCTGCCCTTTACGGTTTCGGAGCATTTTTGTCGCTTCAGGACGCTCCGGATTGGCCGAGCCTGCAAGGCGACTACAGTTGGTTTATCGACTACTATCTGGATCAGATGAAGAATGCCCATACGCAGAATGGCGAAAGATTGCTCGATGTGCTGGATGTCCACTGGTACCCGGAAGCACAGGGCGGAGGCCAGAGAATCGTCTTTGGCGGAGCCGGCAATATCGATACGCAGAAGGCTCGCGTTCAAGCGCCAAGATCGCTATGGGATCCGACTTATCAGGAAGACAGCTGGATCGGCACATGGTTTTCGAACTACCTGCCATTAATTCCGAAGCTGCAATCTTCGATTCAGACATACTATCCGGGCACGAAGCTGGCGATCACTGAGTTCAGCTACGGCGGGGACAATCACATTTCGGGAGGCATTGCTACGGCGGACGCGCTCGGCATTTTCGGAAAATATGGCCTTTATGCTGCGAATTACTGGCAGACGGAGGATGATACCGATTATACAAGCGCTGCTTATAAGCTGTATCGAAACTACGACGGCAACAAATCGGGGTTCGGCTCGATCAAAGTGAACGCCGTTACATCCGATACGGAGAACAGCTCGATATACGCTTCGGTTACTGACGAGGAAAAGGACGAGCTTCACCTGATCGTGCTGAATAAAAATTTCGACGATCCGATCAACGCTACTTTCCAGCTGTCTGGTGATAAGACCTACACATCCGGGAGAGTATGGGGCTTCGATCAAACCGGGTCCGACATTATGGAACAAGCAGCTGTAACGAACATCAACAACAATCAATTCACGTACACGCTTCCTCCCTTGTCCGCTTACCACATTGTTCTGAAAGCGGATAGTGCGGAACCGGTCAACTCCGATCTCGTCGTGCAGTATAAGGACGGTGACCGCAATGATGCAACCAACAACCAGATCAAGCCGCATTTCAATATTCTTAATAAAGGGACCAGTCCTGTAGATATGAGTTCTCTTACCCTGCGCTATTATTTTACCAAAGACAGCTCTGCGGCGATGAACGGCTGGATCGATTGGGCCAAGCTCGGCGGCAGCAACATTCAGATTTCGTTCGGCAACCATAATGGCACGGATTCGGATACGTACGTGGAACTGGGCTTCTCGTCCGGCGCAGGCTCGATTGCGGCGGGCGGTCAATCCGGCGAAATCCAGCTGCGGATGTCCAAGGCGGACTGGTCGAACTTCAACGAGGCGAACGATTACTCGTTCGATCCGACTAAGACGGCGTTCGCTGACTGGAATCGAGTCGTGCTGTATCAGAATGGAACGGTTGTATGGGGGAACGAGCCGTAAGAGAAATCATCGGAGCGCTCCATAGCGCTCCGGAATATCATTCAGATTTACAAATGAATGGAGGTTATTTATATGGCAAATCAATTACTCATGCATCATAAACCGTCAAAACTCAGATTGCTGATGATGGCTGCGGGTGCAGCGCTAATGTTGATCGTATGCTCGTTGCTATTTGCCGATCGCGCTTCAGCGCACGGTTGGATAGAGAACAGTCGTTCCGACTTGTGTTATGACGGGATCAATACAGGCTGCGGTGCAGTTATGTATGAGCCATGGAGTATTGAGGGGCGCGGCGATTTTCCGGAAATCGGCGTACCCGACGGCCAGATTGCGGGAGGAAGCAAATACCCGGAGCTTGATGTTCAGACCGAAAACCGCTGGAACAAAATCAATATGAAAGGCGGGCCTTTTACTTTCCATTGGGATATGGTAGCGAACCATAGCACCAACTATTGGGATTACTATATTACGAAGAAAGGCTGGGATCCGAATTCCCCGCTGAAGCGCTCGGATCTCGAGCTGTTCTGCAGATACGAGGATAATGGCGCGTTACCGCCGATGGCCGTGGAGCATGACTGTTTCATACCAAACGATCGGACCGGCTATTATGTCATAGTCGGGGTATGGGATATTTTTGATACTGTAAATGCTTTTTATCAAGTCATTGACGTGAATTTGACGATCGACCCTTCGCAACCGACTACGCCGGCTCCAGGACATCCTGGTGATCCGAATCGTTTCGGGGATATCCGCGACTGGAGCCCGATCCGTCCTTACAATCCAGGTGAGCAAGTCGTTCACAAAGGTTCTATTTGGCAAGCAAGATGGTGGACGCAAGGACAGGAGCCCGGATTGCACGAAGTCTGGCAGCAGATCGGCCCGGCCACGGGCAACCCGACAGTTCCTGCGGCACCGGCGGGCCTGACGGCGACGGCGGGCAATGCTCAGGTATCCTTGAGCTGGAACGCGGTGAGCGGTGCAACGAGCTATACGGTGAAGCGGGCGACAACAAGCGGCGGTCCGTATATGGACGTGGCGACGGGCCTGACGACACCGAGCTACACGAACACCGGCTTGACGAACGGTACGACGTACTATTACGTCGTCAGCGCGTCGAACAGCGCGGGTCAGAGCCCGAACTCCGCGCAAGCGAGCGCGACGCCGGCGGCCGGCACGGAAGTTCCTGCGGCACCGGCTGGCTTGACGGCGACAGCCGGCAATGCGCAGGTATCCTTGAGCTGGAACGCGGTGAGCGGCGCGACGAGCTATACGGTGAAGCGGGCGGTAACAAGCGGCGGTCCGTACATGGACGTGGCGACGGGCCTGACGACACCGAGCTACACGAACACCGGCTTGACGAACGACACGACGTATTATTACGTCGTCAGCGCGTCGAACAGCGCGGGTCAGAGCCCGGACTCCGCGCCAGTGAGCGCAACGCCGGCGGGTGATCCTATCGCCTCGAACCTCGTGTTGCAGTATAAAGCAGGCGATACGAATGCAACCGACAACCAGATCAAGCCTCACTTCAACATCAAAAATAATGGCACTTCGGCTGTCGATCTAAGCACGCTTAAAATCCGCTACTATTTCACCAAAGAAGGTTCTGCGGCGATGAACGGCTCAATCGACTGGGCACAGCTCGGTGCGAGCAACATTCAGATTTCGTTCGGCAACCATACCGGTACGGATTCGGATACGTACGTGGAGCTGGGCTTCTCGTCCGGCGCAGGCTCGATTGCGGCAGACGGCCAATCCGGCGAAATCCAGCTGCGCCTGTCCAAGGCGGACTGGTCGAATTTCAACGAGGCGAACGACTACTCGTTCGATGGGACGAAGACAGCGTTCGCGGACTGGAGCCGGGTCGTTCTGTATCAGAATGGTACGGCTGTATGGGGGAATGAGCCCTAAACTATGGAATGTTAAATAATTTGTGCGAGAGATCTGTGTCATGCGGATCTCTCGCATGACCAAAAAGTAGATATCAGGAGGTTGTATCATGCGGATTCATACAATTCGGCAATCTGGCCGCTTGTTATTGACACTGGTCTTGGCGCTTGGTTTATTGCTGCCTGTGGGCGCTTCCAAAGGCTATGCCGCTCCGGCTGTTCCTTTCGGCCAATTAAAAGTTCAGGGCAATCAATTGGTAGGACAGTCCGGTCAAGCGGTTCAACTGGTTGGCATGAGCTCCCATGGATTGCAGTGGTATGGCAACTTTGTCAACAAATCATCGTTGCAATGGATGAGAGATAACTGGGGCATCAACGTCTTCCGCGCCGCTATGTATACGGCCGAAGATGGTTACATTACGAATCCGTCTGTCAAGGACAAGGTGAAGGAAGCGGTTGAGGCATCCATCGACCTGGGCTTGTACGTCATTATTGATTGGCATATCTTGTTTGACGGCAATCCGAATACGTACAAGACGCAAGCAAAAGCGTTCTTCCAGGAGATGGCTACATTGTACGGCAACACGCCGAATGTAATCTATGAAATCGCAAACGAGCCCAATGGGAATGTGTCCTGGGCAGAGGTCAAGTCGTATGCGGAAGAAGTAATTACGGCCATTCGCGCGATTGATCCGGACGGAGTGGTTATCGTCGGCAGTCCGACCTGGAGCCAGGATATTCATCTGGCGGCCGACAATCCGGTCTCACACAGCAATGTCATGTATGCGCTTCATTTCTATGCAGGCACGCATGGACATTTTTTGAGAGACCGAATTACCTATGCAATGAACAAAGGAGCGGCGATTTTCGTTAGCGAGTGGGGCACTAGTGACGCATCCGGGAACGGCGGACCGTATTTGCCTCAATCCAAGGAGTGGATCGACTTCTTGAATGCTCGGAAGATCAGCTGGGTGAACTGGTCGCTGGCCGATAAGGACGAGTCTTCCGCAGCCCTTCTTCCCGGCGCTTCGACGACGGGCGGCTGGACCGATGCCCAATTGTCGGAATCAGGCAAATGGGTTCGCGATCAAATCCGGCAAGCAACTGGAGGAGGCAGCGGCAATCCAACTGCACCAGCTGCGCCGACCGGCCTCTCGGCAACAGCCGGCAACGCCCAGGTATCATTAACCTGGAACGCCGTTAGCGGGGCGACGAGCTATACCGTGAAGCGAGCAACGACGAGCGGCGGCCCGTACACGAACGTGGCGACTGGTTTGACAGGGACGAGCTATACGAACACTGGGCTGACGAATGGCACGACGTATTATTATGTCGTCAGCGCATCCAATAGCGCAGGGAGCAGCGCGAACTCGGCGCAAGCGAGCGCAACGCCGGCAAGCAGCGGCAACAATGCGGGGAATCTTGTTGTGCAATACAAAGTTGGCGACACCAGCGCTACGGATAACCAAATCAGGCCAACCTTCAACATCAAGAACAATGGTACGGCCCCCGTCAACCTGAGCGGCCTCAAGCTTCGCTATTACTTCACGAAAGACGGCTCCGCGGATATGAACGCATCAATCGACTGGGCACAAATCGGCGCTAGCCATATTAGCGCGGCATTCGCGAGCTTTACCGGCAGTAATACGGACACTTACGTTGAGCTGAGCTTTAGCGCAGCGGCAGGTTCGATCCCGGCAGGCGGACAAACGGGCGACATCCAACTGAGGATGTCCAAAGCCGATTGGTCGAATTTCAATGAAGAGAACGACTATTCTTACGATGGGTCGAAAACCGCTTTTGTGGATTGGAATCGTGTAACGCTGTATCAAAACGGAACTTTGGTATGGGGCACGACGCCTTAAAAAGTCGATCAAAAACAGTACAAGGAGCCCGCGGGCTCCTTGTTGTCTTTCTGGACATATACGGATGAGATGAATGATCGAGCAGCTTTAGAGCAATTATTAAGATTTGCCCATCTTATTTTGACATTACTAGGGATATCTGCGGCTCTATTGCTGATTCGATGGATTCGTCTTGCGGTTGTATATGAATTTTCATATAGATTTTACGTTGAACAGGCAAAATAGATAGATCTGTATGAAAAATCAAATACAATTTATCATTTAGCGTTTTTTTTAATAATTGTATACGATAAATCATACAGAACAGACGAAGCTCACTAGTATGTGGAAGCAAGGACAAAAAGCCAAAGAAGGCTTCAACAGTCACCAACAGAGTCACCAACAGAGTCACTGATAGAATCGCCAACAGAGTCGCCAACAGAGTCACCAACAGAGTCGCCAACAGAGTCGCCAACAGAGTCACCAACAGAGTCACCAACAGAGTCGCCAACAGAGTCACCGACAGTCACCAACAGTCACCGACAGCCCACCAACAGAGTCACTGATAGAGTCACCGACAGTCATCAACAGCCTACCGACAGCCCGCCATAAGCCCCACCAACAGTAGCCAATCACAGCCACAAATCCGTGCCCAACGCGGCCTTTCGTCTCAGACTTATGTATTGAGTTTATTGCTGTCATCTTTTTGATTTATTGGTGAACTAAGTCTTATTAGTCAAACTAAATAAAATATCAACATAAGGCGAAGTAAAGCAAGTAGAACCCGGAAGGGAGATCCAAGATGATTATTGTTTGAAGATTGTTGAATGTTGTTCGCAATCCGTCACAGCCTTTGTAGATGACAATAAAAGCTGCTCGTTCCCCTTATCTTGTTGCACACCTCTAAAGTTTATGACACACTATGAGTATCATTATCATACAGCTCTTTAGCGGTAAAGAATGCCGGCTACCTTTCGATGTGAAAGGAGTCGGCTTTTTTTATATTTGTTAGAAAAAAGGAGAGAAAGGGAGGAAGGGAATGAGTTTTCAAATGGAACACGATAAATGGATGAGCGATCATCTTAGACGAAGAAGAGGAGAGCGTCTCGATGCTCTAAAACGCGGTCATGGCTACGGGAATCGTTTGTTCGTTGAACGTATATGGTGGCCGCTTACCGGACATTTTCACGGATTGCATCCTGAGTATGAAGTCAAGGATTGGCGGGGGAGATCCTACTTTGTAGATTTTATGTGGGTTATAGGAGCCGTACGTATTATTTTTGAAGTCATGGATTTTGGCTCCCACGGTACAGACCGAACCAAGTATAGAAGGGATTTGAACCGAGGGCTCTTTCTTCAGGCTCAAGACTGTTCGGTCTACTACATCTCTCTGGATGAGTTGAAAGAGAATCCTTCGTTCATTCTGTCCGCATTGCGGAACATTTTATCTCCATATCTGGCGGCGGAGTTTGGTTCTAAAGGGAGATTTGGTGCTAAAAGACAGGTTTCAAGACCTTATTCCAAAATCGAACGAGATTTGATGCGGGCAGCCATTCGCCATAATCGTGTCATTCGCCCAACCGAAGCGGCAAGGGAGCTGGAACTGCATACGATGACGGTCATTAAATATTGCCGCTTATTAGTGGAGAAGGGGAAGTTTAGAGCCGTAGCAAGAGGCGCGTCTGGGCGGGTCATCTACTACGAATATGTCGGTTCCATCCAAAGTCCGGATTTGGTCTGAGCGATTGGAATGGGATGAATATAATTGCTCTGGATCGGATCGATTGATTAGGTTCGATCGGTTCGTTTGCCTCGTTTGGCTCGATCGGTTCGTTTGGCTCGTGTGGCTCGTGTGGTCTCTTGGCTTTATTGTTCGCCTTGGGTCGATCGGTTTGCCCGATTCGACTGATTCAAGAGACATTGTGCGATTGTATATGAAAATTCATATAGAATTTACATTGAGTAGGCAAAATGGACGAATCTGTATGAAAAATCAAATAGAATTTATTATTTTATGCTTATTTCGATAATTCTATACGAAAAATTATACAGAATAACAGGTGTTCATGTGGAATACATGTTCAGGTGGATAGTAGGTGGATAGTAGGTGGATAGTAGGTGAATAATACGCGTTCAGGTAGGTAATAGGTGTTCAGGTGGATTATATATGTTCAGGTAGGTAATGGGTGTTCAGGTGGATTATACATGTTCAGGTAGGTAATGGGTGTTCAGGTGGATTATACATGTTCGGGTAGGTAATACGTGTTCGGGTGGATAATACGTGTTCAGGAAGACAAGGCGTGTTCAGGTGGATAATACGTGTGCCATATGAAGCTTGTCAGCAGTTTTTTGCCTGTTTCCCTTCTTTTTCTGCACGAGGATATGGGAATATAGGAGCAACATTTTGAAATCCCTCCTGTACTATAACTGAAATCCTGTACTATAACTGAAATTGAAATAAGAGGATGAGTTGATAAAATATCAAGTGGAAAAATCGCTCTCGTTACAGGTGCGAGTCGGAGGATTGGACGTGTCATCGTGCTGCGTTTGGGGCAGGAAGGCGCCTTGGTAGCCGTTCATCATGGCAAGAATCGGGGGGACGCAGAAGAAGTCTTTCGCGAGATTGAGCACAATGGAGGGAAAGCATTCACCCTTCACCCCCACTTGGCATTGAATTTGGATCCGCACGAATCAAGGTTGTATTGAAGCAGATGCTGATGGCCGCGGATTGCTGAGCTACGGCTACTATTCAAGCGAGAACATTACAAGGGAGAACATTACAAGCGAGAACATTACCGGGCTTGCAAAAGGTCGTCCGCTGTTCGTTCTCCAGAAAGCCGCTTCAATCTGGCTAACTTTATGAGGGTACATCTGTTTACCGCGTTTGTTGCACTAAGGCTGGGGATGGATATTTTGACACAGAAGGAGCATGTAACGATTGACCGTATTTTGGCGCATGGCGGATTGTTTAAACCGCCACTAGTCGGTCAAAAAATATGTGCCGCAGCACTGAATGTTCCTGTTTCGGTCATGTCTACGGCTGGTGAGGGCGGCGCATGGAGCATGGCCATTTTGGCATCCTATATGGTTAATAAGGAGCAGCACGAGGGCTTGGCTGAGTACCTTGCCACTAAAGTGTTCAATGATGAAGAAGTACAAGAGGTTTATCCTGACAGCGCAGATGTGAATGGCTTTGCCTTGTTTATGGAGCGTTACACGGAAGGGCTGGCCATTGAGCAGGCAGCGGTAGATCATTTTGTAGAAAATTGGAAGAAATGAGGCTAGTGGGAGTGGCTTTCGGGCTGCTCCCTTTTGCTGTCCGTACGTGGCCCACACGAGCATCATAAGGGTGACGCAAAGCCCGCCAAGTGCGGTTCCGGGCCGATTCGCCGCACTACTGTTCTTACGTTCCCGGGTGACAAGCGCAAGGTTGACGAAGCCCGTCGCAATCGTATTGTCCGTGTATCCCAAGTCCAACCCCGCTGCAGGCGACCCCTCCCGTGGCTCGCCCGACCCGCGCTGAGGACACTTTCCGCGGGCAGATAAAGCTGGAGTAATTGGATTAGCTATGAGGGGAATCCGGTGGCCGAGCAAAGCAATAACCCCAGAAATGCCGCAGCATTCCTGGGGTTATTTGAAGTGTGTCATGAAGCTATTTGAAAATACGCTGAGAGAATTGATAGAGCCCGCTGCTCCATACCTTACCTTCATGCCCGCCGACATCGAGATACCACATGTGGGGAATATTCATGGAATCCAGGCTGTTATGAAAGTTTTGACTTACCCACAGCAGATTGTCCGACGCGCCGCAAGACAGCCATAGCAGGTTTAGTTGACCGGCTGTCTGGGACGGGTTGGTGATGAGCTGCGACGCCGGCTTTGTATTAGGGGCGGATGAAAATGCGCCAATCCAGGAGAATTTGTCCAAATGCTTTAACCCGAAGTTCAGCGATTGTCCGCCGCCCATTGACAGACCAGCCAAAGCTCGATGCTGATTATTGGCATATACCGGAAAATGAGTGTCAATGTAAGGGACGAGGTCGTTGATCAGATCAAACTCGAAGGTTTCGAAGGCAGCTACCTTGTCCGGTGCAAAAATATCGCCGATTGGACGATCATCCTGCATGGCGCGGCCGTTCGGGAACACAACAATCATCGGCTCCAGCTTTTTATCCGCGTACAGGTTGTCTAAAATATTTCTAGGGTTCATCTGATTGAGCCATTCATATTGATCCCCGCCAATGCCGTGCAGCAAGTAGAGGACATTATAGGTTTGCGACGTTGTATAGCCCGGAGGAGTATAGACCATTGCATTCCGTGTTTTGCCTACTGTTGTAGAATAATAGGAAATTTGCTGCACATTTCCGTGAGGAATATTATGACGGTAAGCGTCGTATCCCTGGGGTGCCGGGACTACGCTTCCACCGGAAGATGCGGCGGCGGGACCGCTTGTATTTTGCGTTGGAGATTGGGCATAGGACATCGATGGGACGAGCAGCGTAATGAGCACAACGAGAGTAAAAAGTTTTTTCATTTCACTTGTCCTCCTTGTTTTTAGATGGCAGATTGGAGTGAGTTATGAATGTGTGTGTGCTTCAGTTCTGTTACTCTCTTAGCAGCTAATCTCCTTACTACTATATGAAATGTAACTCCTATCAAAACAGTGGCGGCTCCCCCTTTCGAGACCAGCGGCAATTTTGCAGGAAGCAAGCCGCGCATGGCCACAAGGTTAACGATTTCAAAATAATATTACCACATTTAGTAAATAATGTAAATTTCCTCTTGGCTAAGTCGGGACGGCAAGCAGTTATACCGCAAACGAAAAGAAACGATTGAGCCAGGCCCTGAATTCTTCAAGGGCTTTCTTTTTTATTTCACTGGGAGTCGAAATATGCTTCAATAGTTCCATAGAGCAGTCCTTGTACGAATAAAATAGCTTTGAACCTCAAGAATAAAGAGGGTTCTTCCTCATTAGCTTGCTGCAAGTTAGAGGGGAGCGAACATCGTCTATAAAGTGTAAAAGGAGTCCTTGCCGATGAACTATCTCTACGAATTTATCAATTATCAAGAGGATCTGCCGATCAGGCTGTTCGTAAACAGCGTCGCGTACGTCCCTTTTCATTGGCATAAGGAAGTTGAGATTATCTATGTCCTGCAGGGCGAGGTCACGATTCATCTCGACCAGCGGAGTTATGAGCTGAGCCAGGACGATATTATCGTCATGAACAGCATGTCCGTTCATCAGATCGAGCGCTCAAACCAGGATAACGTGCTGCTTACGCTCCAATTTAGCCCGGAGCTGCTAGATGAGCATAGGGCAGTGCTCTGCAATTCTTTGTACCAAATGCCGGAGAACAGGGACATCTATGATCAAATTCGCCGCTACCTGGCGCAAATGACCTGGGAAGCCAGCAAGAAGAAGCAGGGAAGCCGGAATTATTCGATGGGCCTTCTGCACCTGCTGGCTGGACATCTCATGCGCTACTTCTCCATCCACATGACTGAAGAGAAGCGGAGCAGCGACAAGGATTATGATTATCAGCGCCTGAATCGCGTGTTGGAATTTATCGACCGAAATTACAGCCAGAAGATTACGCTGCAATCCATTGCCGATCAGGAGCATTTAAGCCTGCATTATTTCTCTCATTTTTTCAGCGATAAAATCGGTATTCCGTTCCAGAAGTATTTGACTTCTGTCCGCTTGGAGAAAGCAGTCAATGCATTGATGAATACGAAGCACAGCGTAACGCAAATCGCTCTCGATTGCGGCTTTGCGAACGTCAAGCAGTTCAATAAATATTTTAAAGAAAAATACGATTCTACCCCTGGGGCTTTTCGCGAGACTGTTATGGAGGCAAAATCCGCAGATCCCACACGCTTACCGCTGACTTACGAGGAATCGCCAAGTGCCGATTATTATGAGGTCGATACGATTCAGGCTATGGAATCGCTTTATCGGTATTTGGAGCCGGCTCAACAATCTGCGGTCATATCTCCAGCATCTAGCGTCGTTTACGATCAGACTGAGATTCTCATCAACGCTGAAGCAGCAGGCACTCCTTACACGAAGCATTGGGGCTGGCTCACCACGGCCGGGAGGGCGGCTGAAGGACTTCGTGCTGATTGGCAGGAGCAATTTCTGGAGCTTCAGCGCAGACTCGGGTTCTCGCATATCCGCTTTCACGGCATTTTTAATGATGAGATGATGGTGTATTCGGAGACGGAGGACGGCGAGCCTGTCTATAATTGGGCTTATGTCGACAAGCTGTACGATTTCCTGCTTCGGGCAGGCTGCCGCCCGTTCGTTGCCCTGAGCTTCATGCCTTCGGCGCTTGCCCGCTCGAAGGAAACGATCTTCTGGTGGAAAGGGCATATTGCTCCGCCGAAAGACCAGAATAGGTGGAATGCGCTGGTCCGGGAATTTGTGCGCCACTGCTTGAACCGTTATGGACTGGAGGAAGTATCGACATGGTATTTTGAAATATGGAATGAGCCCGATCTTTCGGGGGTATGCTGGGCGGGCTCCAGGCAGGAATTTTTTGAGTTCTATGCCGAGACGGCAGCCGCTGTCAAATCGATTTCTCCCCAGCTCCGCGTAGGCGGCCCTGCTATGGGCTACGGCTCCCTCTGGAACGACGACTGGGCTGAGGAATTCATTGCTTTCTGCAGCAGCAGGCAGGCACCGATCGACTTCTTCTCATTCCATGTCTATTCGGAATATCCGAATCAGAAAGAGGAACAGGCTAAGCTTACGACGATTATGCCTCCTTCTTTCTATATGGACAGTGTGAAGCGGCTCAGGTTGAAGCTTGCAGGGACAGCTATGCCGGAGCTGGAGCTTCATATGACGGAATGGAATTTCTCACTCTATGACCGTAACCTGATTCACGATACGATGTTCATGGGCGCGTTTGTCGTTCATCATGCGCTGCATACCTTAGGTACATTGCGTTCTATTGCCTTCTGGTCGTTTACGGACGTATTTGAGGAGAGCCCAGCGGCCGCTTCGATTTTGTACGGGGGCTTCGGTCTTATGAATCGTAACGGCTTGAAGAAGCCTAGTTATTACGCCTTTGAGCTGTTGGCCAAGCTGGGCGATCGTATTGTATCCCGAGGCGATGGTTATATCGTAACGAAGGGCCGAAACGGAAGCCTGCAAATATTGATGTATAATTACACCCATGTGGATCAGCTCTTCGCCAGCGGTGACTGGTCGGGATTGACGGAGGACAGCCGGTATACCGTTTTTGAGGAAAAAGGCAACCGTTCATTCCATCTGAAGCTGGACGGGCTGAAGCAACCCTATAAATGGACAAGCTATCGGCTGGATCGCGAACACGGATCGGTCTTCGACGAGTGGCTGCGCTTAGGGGCACCGGATAATCCGACAGAGGAAGAGCTGCGATTTTTGCAGTATAGGAGTGTTCCGGAAATGCAAATCGCCATGATCCATGAGACAGAGCGCATTGAGCTTACCTATGTCGTCCCTCCGCATGGCCTGCTGCTGCTGAACCTGGAGCCCCAGTATTGATATCAAAGAGTTTCGGAACACCTCTTCAAATGAAGAGGTGTTTTTTGCTGTATATCAGTACAGCGTTTGCAGCATCTTAGTTAGGGGGCAGCCAAGACGGCAAAAAACACACCTGCTCAGGACAAGGAACGACAAGAAAGCGCTATCAGCATTTGGTTACAATGAGCATGTAAGTAATCAAGGCCAAGCCTAACGATATAGGAGGAATCTTCATGCAGCGTCTAATGAAGTGGATGGAAGAGAATTTCGCCCCGCGCTTAGAAGCATTTACGAAGAATGTCTGGGTGGACTCCATTCAGGAAGCGATCATGGTAACCTTGCCGATGATCTTCATTGGATCACTAATTACGCTAGTATCCATTCTGAATGATTTCATCCCGGGTATGCCCGATTTGACACCAATCACGACGTTCAGCTTCGGATTGCTCGGGATTTTTATTGCCTTTTTAACGCCATATATCGTCATGCAGAAGAAGGGACATGACAAGATTAAGCTCATTGCGGGTGCAACTGGCTTATCCTTGTTCCTGATGCTGCTCAAGCCAACCTTCCATGAAGACGGAACGGTACAATTCGTTCTTGAACGCTTCGGGCCTTCGGGAATGGTTACGGCGCTTTTGGTCGGCGTATTTGTTGCTGTCATTATCAATGCTTTCAATCGATTTTCCTTTTTCAAAAAAGATACGACATTGCCTGAGTTTATCAAGGACTGGTTCGATTTCCTTGTCCCGATTGCCCTGATCCTGGTCATCGGCTGGGTTCTGACCTATCAATTGCATTTTGATATGTTCAATCTGATCGTTACCATCTTCAATCCGCTGCAAACGATCAGCCAGACTCTTGCGGGCTTCGTTCTGTTCAACTTCATCGGAGTTCTGCTCTATTCCTTCGGCGTCAGTCCGTGGGTGATGACACCGATCTTCTACTCGATCTGGATTCCGGCGATCGAACAGAACGCATCGCTCGTTGCTCAAGGGATGGAGCCCGTCAATATCAATACGTTCGAGACCTTCTTCTCCGGCTGGGTCGGGGTTGGCGGCCTCGGGGCCACGCTGCCGCTAATCGTCTGGTTTCTGTTCGCTAAATCGAAAAAACTGAAATCGATCGGGAAGGCAACGATTGTACCCTCCCTGTTCAATATCAACGAACCGGTCATTTACGGAGCGCCGGTTGCCTTCAACCCGATTCTGATGATCCCGATGTGGATTAACGGCATCATTACGCCGATCATTGTTTATGTCGTGCTTGATCTCGGGCTTGTAGATATCCCGAGTAAAGTATTCCAGCTCTGGTACACGCCGATCGGCATATCAACGTATATTTTAACCGGCTTCAAGGGCGTCGTGCTTCTAGTGATAGTATTGCTTCAGATGTTCCTTGTCTGGTTCCCGTTCTTCAAAGTGTACGACAAGCAAGAGTTAAAGAAGGAACAGCTTGCTGCTGAAATAGTCCAAGGATAGGAGAGAGAAGACGATGAAATCAACCAAAGAATTGCTCGCAGAGATGACGCTAGAAGAAAAGGCGGCATTATGCGCCGGACTTAATATGTGGATGACGAAGGGCTTCGAACAACATGGAATTCCAGCCATTCATATGTATGATGGTACGAATGGAATTCGCAAGACGAACAGCGATGAGGAAATGGGGGTCACCGGGGAGAATATTCCCGCCACCTGCTACCCGACGGGCTCGGCGATCGGCTCGTCCTGGAATACGGATCTGCTGCATGAGCTCGGCGTTGCGCTTGGCATTGAAGGACGCGAGATGGGAGTTGAGCTGCTTCTGGGGCCGGGCATCAACATGAAGCGTACTCCGCTCGGCGGACGGAATTTTGAATATTATTCGGAGGATCCATGCCTGTCGGGTGAGCTTGGAGCCGCGTTCGTGAAAGGCTTGCAGAGCCAGGGGGTCGGCGCTTCCGTGAAGCATTTTGCCTGCAACAACCAGGAATTCGAGAAGATCGTAACCAGCTCCGAGGTCGACGAACGGACATTGCGCGAAATATATTTGAGCGCTTTCGAGCGTATCGTGAAAAAAGCCGATCCATGGACCGTCATGTGCTCTTATAATCTGTTGAACGGCACCTACACCAGTGAGAATGAGCATTTGCTGAATGATATTTTGCGTGAAGAATGGGGATATGAAGGTGTAGTGATTTCCGACTGGACAGCTGTCAATGACCGGATTCGCGGCTTGGGTGCAGGGCTTGACCTTGAAATGCCTGGCCCTGCTTACTACAACACCAAAGCGATTGTCGAGGCCGTTCAAGACGGTAAACTGGATGAAGCTGTTGTCGACAGATCCGCAGCCCGCATTATTGAGCTTGTTCGCAAAACAACGGAGCCGAAGGCGGAGGCTGCAGCTTCGAGCATCGACTACCATGAGCTGGCACGCAAGGCTGCAGTTGAGAGTATCGTCCTGTTGAAGAATGACAATCGCATTCTTCCACTGGATTCCGGGAAGATCTCTAAAGTGGCCGTGATCGGGAAATTCGCCAAACAGCCGCGAATCCAGGGCGCAGGCAGTGCGAAGGTAACGCCAACCCGCGTGGATGTTCCGTGGGATGAAATGAAGAATATCGTGGGCGACAAGGTCGAAATGGTCTATGCTGAAGGTTATCCTCAGGATGACCGTATCGATGAACAAATGATTCAGGAGAGTGCAGCTCTTGCGGCATCGGCCGATGTAGCCGTACTGTTCGTCGGTCAGCCGGAATATGTTGAATCGGAAATGCATGATCTGGATACGATCGAGCTTCCTCTGCACCAGCAGAAGCTGATCAAGGCGGTAACAGAGATTCAACCGCATTGCATTGTCGTAACCAGCAGCGGCTCGGCGCTTGCCATGCATCCTTGGGTTCAGTATGTACCCGGCGTCATCCATTCCTGGCTTACAGGACAAGGCAGCGGTCGGGCGATTGCCGATATTCTGTTCGGGCGTGTGAACCCTTCTGGAAAATTGTCGGAGACCTTCCCGGTCAAGTTGTCGGATAATCCGGCGCATATGCGGATACGCGGGGAGAACGGCAAGCTCTATTATCGCGAGGGGCTCTTTATCGGCTACCGGTACTATGACCGCAAAGAGCTGGCCCCCCAATTCCCGTTCGGACATGGATTGTCGTATACGACCTTCGCTTATTCCGATCTGAAGGCTGTTCAGCAGGGCGAAAAAGTCCATGTGTCATTGACCGTGGAGAATACCGGAACGATGTCAGGCAAAGAGGTTGTACAGCTCTATGTTCAGGATGAAGAATGCAAATGGGTTCGTCCAGAGAAGGAGCTCAAGGGCTTTGCGAAAATTGCGCTCGCTCCGGGGGAGAAGCAGGAGGTCGTCTTTGAACTTGAAGAACGCGACTTTGCGTACTACAACACCAAATACAACAAATGGGTAGCTGAGACCGGATATTTCCAAATCGCCGTCGGCAGCTCCTCCCGGGACATCCGTCTGCGTGAGCGCATCTTTTGCGATTTTGGACAAGAGCCGATCTCCTTCCACAAGTTCAGTCTGGTGAATGACTGGCTTAACGAGCCGAAGGCCAGAGTCATTTTTGAGAACTGTCTCAAGGAAATGAACAAGCATGTCACCGAGCAAGTGGTCATCGACGAGGAGTTTGTTGGTTTCTGGGGCGATTTCCCGGCGCTGAAAATCATTCAGATGTTCGGTCAGAGCTGGCTCGTTGATCGCTCGCCGGATGATGTGATCGAAGAGATGATTGCGGAGTTCGAACGACAGTAAGCAGGAAGTCATTTCATTGGTCTGGATGTAGGCGAAGTTCTTATAATGCAAGTCTCGTTTGAAGCACCTCCTAGAGTATGTTCTATATCTTCTTAGATCTAAGAACAGCTCTGGAGGTGTTTTTTTAATGGCGATTATAGCGAATTATGCGAATTAAAGATCAGGATGCCAGAACGTCGATTACTAAGAAAACACGGAAATGCTTAGGCGCATGAGAAAAAACGCGTTATATGCCGGGCAATTTCATTCATGCAATCTTCCACCTGAGGGTATATCCCGATCTTATCGATAAAACCATGATCCATGCCGTTGTATTGAATCAACTGGGTTTTAACCCCCGAACGTATTAACCGTCTCGCGTAGGCCTCGCATTCCAGCCGAAATTTATCATACTCTGCAGTAATGATTAACGTTTCCGGCATATCGCTTAAATCCACGGCATGCAGTGGTGACACATAAGGGTCTCTGGGACTTGTTTTACCTTGCAAATACACTCTGCGAACAAGCGGCAAAGAATCCTTTAGGCCATAAATGCTCGCCAGGATCAATTCCCTATGCTCATGGTTGTTTATCGTATATTCTTCAATATGCCATGCATGGTCATCTGTATCGATTTCTGCAAGGTTGACCGAAGGGTATATCAGAGCCTGATACTTGATTATTCTCTTTCCCAGATCACGATCTTTCAACGCACACACGGTTGAGTAATTGCCTCCGGCACTATCTCCGGTTACGGCAATCTGTTCAGGATTCACATCGATTTGTGAGGCATTATGGAATACCCATTCCACGGTATCGAAGCAGTCCGTCATTCCTGCTGGAAAGGGATGCTCCGGCGCCAGCCGGTAATCTACCGCAATAACTGCCGCATTTGCTTTTTCGGCCAGAATTTTGCAGGAATTCTCAATGACTCCAACAGTTCCTCCCATGAATCCGCCGCCGTGAAAAAAAAGAATGCCCGGCAATCGATTACGGCTAGTCTCCGGCCGATAGATCCTAATCGGGATCGTTCCATTTTGCCCGTTAATATCGAGATCCCTCGTTTGTATTCTGGTACGGGTGACATCTTTATTCGGGCAACCCATTTGCGCTCTAAGCTGGGCAATAGGGATATCCTCGATCTCCATATGTTCGGCACCCGTTACTTCCGGCAAACCACCGCCAGATAAAAGCTGCTCCTGGAGAACTGCTCGCACTCTAGGATCCAGGACACCTTTGTTAGTGTCTGAGCCGGGTACCTTTTTGATTAACATATTCAATCCGTTACGGATCTCGGTCCTTGTCTCGTCATGAAGTAATTGAACGCATTGATCGTAAGTCCATAAATCCTTCATTATCCCTGCACACTCCTTAATTCCTGTTCTATCTTCTTGATGAAGAGAAACAGAGGATTTATCTGCTCCGCTGTAATTCTCTCAGATCCCGCCACTTGATCAGGATAATATTCTCTTCTCTTATGACGGATTGGATTAGAGGATCACGAAATAAGTGATATTCCATATTCCGGTGCTGCCATGTGGAGGTTATTGCTTTTAACTCCTCCGACTCCAGGGAAGGATGGAAAATAAGCTCCGTTACCCCCTCCGAAAGACCACGGAGAATATCCGCCGTATACTGTATAAAGGTGCCATAGTCCATGTCTTGAGCCGGAGTGAAGGGCAGAACTTGAAGATAATCAGGAATAATCACGCCTTGCTCATCCGCCAATCGGATCATTTGTTCCTCATAAGGAATGAAGTCATACGCATGTCTAGGCATTCGAAGGGGCAGTCCGTATTTAGCGCTGAGTTCTATGACGAGCTCCATGAAATGCCTTTTCGTTCCTGCTGCCCCGTGCAAACTTATCATATGATTGTCCAGATGGGTAGGATCCACGCCTAATCTAAATGCCGTCTCGATTTGGGCGATGCACTCTTTTCTGATATCATCAGGATCAGCCAAGCCGACGGGAACCACGTCTTTTGGAAAATGACCAAGCTCATCCACAAAGGAAATCCTGCGGTCAAATGGTGTGATAGGACCCCATTTGAAATTTTCCCACTCGCTCGTAAAGGTTAAGTGGATCCCTACATCAAATTCTGGATAAGCCTTGGCAATAGCGGCAGCCTCTCTCATCCATGGGCACGTAAACATCAAGGAAGTGGAAGTTATAAATCCATCCTCTAGCAGAGAGCGAATTGCCCGATTCGTGCTATTGCACATGCCGAAATCATCAGCGTTGATAATAAGAAGCCGGTCTCCGCTTTTATATCCCAATTCCTTCAGCAGCATTGTATCTTCTCCTTTAGCAATCATTCTGCACAACACCTCGCGCCAGATCCGGATTATTCAGCTTTATTGGTCACGCCGATCCACGTATCTCTTTCTTTAAACCGGGAACCGATCAGCGTCGGCAGTACACCCATGTCGGACAATATTGGCGCCATCCATACATTGCGGGAAGATTTGACTTGAACACTGTCGTTCACGAAATGGCAGGTGATTTGGTCATTTATCGCATACTCCGTCATGAACAGCTTAATCTCCAGCACATTTTTTTTGCGCCATACGCCATACGATGCATATTGAAATGGAAAACCGGAGATCTCGGTTGTGCCTCTAGCCATACTGCCAAGTCCGACCTCAAAATGGGATTCTTGATCCTTATCCGCTAGCGTTACCTTAATCGCCTGTTCATCCGCTGAGAACGAGAGATCCGTATATCCGGCGCGGTTCGGTTCCAGGCTGTAGGTTACCCCGGTCTGATCCCATTGCATCTGGGAAGATCCAGGAGCGGATTCCGGCAGATAAGAGAGCCCGCTGAGCTTTTTTATTAACTTATCGTACATCACAGGATTCGCTTCCAGCGCCAGTTGCTCCATTCCCGGAAGCAGATGCTCCCACACCAAATCCAACACGGACTGCATTTCCATTAAACCTGCGGTCATAGCAATGACGGCATTCTGGTTCGGCATGACCACGCAGAATTGGCCGAATGCCCCATCTCCCCGGTACGCATCGTTCCTGCAGCGCCAAAATTGATAGCCGTACCCTTGCGACCAGTCGCTGGGATCTCCTGGTTCGCCATTGGATACCTGTTTGGCCGTAGCAGCTTGAACCCACTCCTTGGACAATATCCGCTTCCCGTTCCACTCCCCGTTATGCAAGTACAGCAGTCCGAATTTGGCGATGTCCTCCGTCGTAATTTTCATCCCGTAACCGCCGGCATGAATGCCTTGCGGGCAGGTAAGGGTGTTTACGTTCTCTATGCCAAGCGGTTCCAGCAGTCTTGGGCGGAGATAATCCAACAGCCTCTGGCCGGTCACTCTCTCAATAATGGCGGAGAGCATGTAGCTGGCGCCGGTATTATACAGGAAGTAGCTGCCTGGCTCCCGCTCAATGGGAGTCTCCAGAAACGCTTTTACCCAGTCGGTTTGGTTATTCCATAAGATAGGCAATGTATCCTGCGTATGCCCTGTGGCCATGGAGAGCAAATGCTTCACTTTCAGGTTACGCATATTAGCCTCAATCTCTTTGGTTACATGCTCAGGAAAAAATCGGAGTACCTGATCTTCAAGTGACAGGAGTTGTTCATCTACCGCCAGACCAATCGCCGTTGAAGTAAAGCTTTTGGTCAGTGAATTCAACTGGTGCTGATCCTGCCTTTGGTATGGCTCCCACCAGCCTTCCGCGATAACATGATCATTTTTAACTATCATAAGGCTGTGCAGCTCTAGCTGCTCGGTTTCAATGCCTTGGATAAAAGACAGAATCGAGCTTGACGTCATGCCCTGCTGTTCAGGCGTACTGCGTGGCAATGAATATGGTTTCATAGTCTGACAACTCCTTTAAAATACAGAATAAAGTATATCGGATTTGCGGCCGCCGCTTTGTCTATACTATCTCCTCTAATTTGTTCTGGATTTAAGCTCCTCCATCATCGAAGGAAATTCCTTATCCAGCTTATAGAAGCACAAGATCACGATTTGAATAATAGCCAGTGCGATCGGCATGTAAATGGATAAAAATTTGATGGCAGCTATTGCGGACGCCGATTGGATGGCCGAGCTTCCGCTATAGCCGCCGATGGCCAGCACCCAACCGACTACCGCCGTACCAAGGCCTGTCCCGATCTTGGTGCCCAGGCCCGCTGCGCTGAAGACCAGCCCTTCGGTTCGTATCCCGGACTTCCATTCCCCGTACTCAACCGTATCAGCCAGCATGGCGAATAATGTTCCCAGTAACGGCCCCATGCCCAAGCCTTTCAAAACGGTGCCTGCAACGACCACATTAATGTTCTCCGGCGCTACCATCATGACCAACTGACCTGAAATCAGAATGATACTCCCGACAATCGCCGCATTCCGTTTTCCAATTTTCTTAATAATAGGTGCCAGCACAAGCATCAACAGTCCAACAGGCAGGAAGGTGGCCAGCGTCAGTATCCCGATATAATTGGCATCACCCAATAAATATTTGGCATAATAAACGTTAGTTCCCAATATGGCTCCCTGGTTCATGAATGTGAAAACGACCATCAGCGACAGGATGAACCAATATTTATTACGAAACAATGCCTTGAAACCGTCTTTAACGGGGATGTTGTGCTCCGGCTGGCTTGAGGCAGCCCTGACCCTTTCCTTCGTGAAGAAAAAGCAAATCAGAAAGAAAACGGTAGAGAGCGCTCCCAAGATAATAAAGGTATTCCTCCACCCTTGCGCACCGCCGCCCATTGCGTTCACAAGCGGTAATGTGGTCATGCCAATCAAAATGGTCACAAGCGTAGCCATAAAGCTGCTGCTGATATTAAGGACAGACCGTTCCTGGCGATCCTGCGTAATGAGCGAGATCAGAGCTTGATAAGGATTCGTAATCGCGGTGTAGATAATGCCGATCGCGATATTATACGTAATATAGGCATAAATTAATTTTCCCGCAGGTCCAACGTCAGGCACCATGAACAGGAGCGCGGTTGCAATCCCGGAAGGAACAGCCATCCAGAGAAGCCAAGGCCGTGCCTTCCCGTATTTGGATTTTGTCTTATCGATGAGGATGCCCATCCCAATGTCGCTGAACCCGTCAAATAGCCTGGACAGAAACAATAAGGTTCCTACTGCTGCCGCACTAATCCCTGCAATGTCCGTATAGAAAAAGGCAATAAATGAACTGATCGCCCCAAAAGCAATCGTACCCCCGGCATTTCCCAGACTATAGGAAAACTTCTCGCCCCATCCGATTTTTTGCCCCTGAACCACATTCTCCTCTTTCATGAGGAAATCCCCCTTTAAAGGCTGTAATCTGCTAATGATGCATCTTGCAAATCAAAAGTTATATAATGTTAGCGCTTCCCTGATTATATCCGCTGACCGAATTATTTTATGGTATAATTTTTATTATTTTAGTAATAAAATTATTGGATTTTTGTGCATAGCATGCAGCAGAAAGGAGTCCTTTCCATGACTCAGCCTAATTCTGTGGATTTGGAGTGCATCTGCAAGCTTTTATATGAGACGTTCCATATCCCGGTTTTCCATTTGAATGAGCTGGGAGAAATACTGTTCGAGTGTTCGTCCAGATATGCTCTAAACCCTTTATACAGTTCAAAGCAGGAGCTGGTGGGGCATATATTCGATTCCGAGGATCCCTGGGAGTTTCCTGTATTCAAAACGACATCCTCCCACGAAAAATTTTTTTCTGTTAGTTTGGAGGGGAAGGGATCCGTGAGCGGAAGCATCCTGGTGGGCCCTTCGATGGATCCGGAATCCTATCAGCATATGATGAATGACCTTGCGGCCGGGACAAGCCCTGCTGTGAACAAAGACAGGATGATCGACTATTACCGCTCGCTTCCGATACTCGATAATTTGAAGCTTATTAATGCGGGAATCCTTCTCTATTACATGATTTATAGTAAAAAATTGGATACGGCAGAAGTGATTCAGAAAAACAAGCTTATTGCGCGGAAGACCATACCCGTTGAACATGTAGATTTGGCCATTTCGGAAAATAGAGAGCATATTGCTTTTCATCATGATCCCTTATTTGAAAAGAAGTTATTTCAGAATGTGAAGGAGGGACGGAAAGAGGAACTAACGAAGTACTCGTCGATTGCTCCGGAAAAGGGCAGCTTTGGGACGATGTCGAGGCGAAGTCGCTTGCGGAATCAGAAAAATGTAGCCATTGTCGGGATTGCCCTCTCTACCAGGGCCGCTATAGAAGGGGGAGTTCATCCGGAGGTAGCTTATACCTTGAGCGATTTGTATATTCAGAATCTGGAAGAGATGAACGAGGTTAAGGCGGTAGATATTTTATTCAAGGATGCTCTATATGATTTCGCCGAGCGTGTGCAAAACGTCAAGAGTCAAAAGTATTCGAAGTCGGTGACATTATGCCAGGACTATATTTTCAAGCATTTGTACGAGGAGATCAGCCTTTCCCAGCTTGCTGAAGCCGCTGGCATGAATCCCTGCTATTTGTCGGATCTTTTCAAGAAAGAAACCGGCATTTCCATAAGTGAATTTATCCAGCGTGAAAAAATTGAGGAAGCCAAGAAACTGATGATTTACACCAACCACTCTTTATCCGAAATTTACACCATGCTTAATTTTTATGATCAGAGCTACTTTACTAAGGTGTTTAAGAAGTTTACAGGCGTGACCCCTAGACATTTCAAAAACTCAAACGGCGCGTGGTAGTCGATTAGAGGCTGAACATATGGAGTAAAGATGATTGTTCCTCCATTCGCTCAACACACTTCGGCATTTCGTAACACTTCGGCATTTCGTAGAGTTGTATGGACATTAACCGCGACAATAAGCGTATCTGCCTGTATTAACGAACCCCGATCAGAGACTCACTTGGCCGTCGCCATAACATTCATTCGCTCCAAAATATCAAATAACGCCTCGTTGAATTTCTCCTTCCGGTCAAGCATAGCAATTAGATTTTGATTTGACCCTTGGTTTCGTATGATTATGTATGAATAATCATATAGATTTGACCGCGTAAAGGCAAGAATGATGAATTTGGTATGAAAAATCATATAGAACTTGTCATTTGACGTTTATTTCGACGATTCTATACGAAAAATCATATATACAGTTACAGATTTACTATTAGCACGACAAGTGTAAATAAGTAGGCTTACCGCCAGAGCTTTGGCAGTTTTTTTGCACCCTTTTCGAGGGAGTGATTCATCTGCCAAAGCTAACAGTTGACCCGTTCAACGACAGCTGTCCCGACCTCCCCGTTGTGGCTGGCCCCGGGGCTCTTGGAACTCTTCTCGTTCGAATCATGTTTGCAAGCTGTTGAACGGAATGCCCAAAGAGGGCCGCGTCAGCCTGCCCATTGGCAATCTGTCGCAGCCCTCCATCCCGCGTCCGGCGCGGTCTTACGCTCACGTCTCACGTTGGAAATTGGACTGTCCGTACTGTTTCACAGCTTCAGCGCTTCAGCCATTCAATGGCATTAGCTTCATCAGCAGCTTCAGCGCTTCAGCCATTCAATGTTCAGCCATTCAGTGGCCATTAGCTTCAGTGGCATTAGTCGCTCTTGTCCAACTTAGTGTATCGCGGCGACGGATTCACGAACGACAAGCTCCGGTGCCAGGCGAACTGTACGCGCATTCCCGCCATGAAGCAGCTCAATAAGCAGCTCTGCCGCCAGCAGACCGATTCGATCCGAACGGTGGCGGATCGTGGTGAGCGGCGGACTCGTATACGCGGTAAAATATGCGCCGTCGTAGCCGGTAACCGAGATGCTGCCAGGCACCGCAATCCCGCTGCGATGCAGCTCTTGAAGCACCCCCATCGCCATCAGGTCGTTGGCGCAGCTGATAGCCGTGAGCTCCGGGGCACGAGCCAGCAGCAGGCGAGCGGCATGAACACCGCTCGAGCCGCTGAAGTCGCCGGCCTCTAAGAGTCTCGGTTCATGTTCAATGCCCGCCTCTCGGAGCGCGTCGCAGAAGCCCTTGTACCGTTCCTGCGAGAACGGCAGATTAGCCGGACCGTTCACATAGCCGATCTTCCGGTGCCCTAGTTGGGTCAGATGCTGTCCGATGAGCCGCCCTCCCTCGTAGTTGTCGGACATAACCAGAGAGCACTTGAAGCCTATGCTCTCTCCCAACGAGACAGCAGGCACCTTCAGCCGCAGCGCTCCCTTCATAAGCGGGTGCTCCTTCCCGAACGGCTGCATGAAGATACAGCCCTCGAGGTTGCGCATGCCTACCCATTGGGACAAGCTGTTAGGCTTATAATCGTAAACCGGTATGGAGAAGATGAGCATGTCCTTGCCGATCAGCCGGAGCGCCTTGCGCAGCGGAGCGAACAGCTCATCGTACTCCCGAACGAATTCATTGTCGAGCTCGGGCATGAATACCCCTATAAGATTGCTCTTGCGGGTGACCAGCTGCTTCGCGCCGAGATTCGGCACATAGCCGAGCTCTGCCGCCGCCTGTTGAACCTTGGCGGCCGTTCGAGGGTGGACGCCATAGCTCCCGTTCAGCGCCCGGGACACAGTACTTGTCGATAAACCTACTCTCTTCGCAATGTCTTGAATGGTAGCTTCCAGCGCACCATCACCCTTTCCCGTCTTTTGCCAATATTTTGCCGGCTTCCAACTTTGATAGTTTGTCATAATTATAAGTTTTTCCGTTTTTAGAAGCCAGCTCCTGAATGGCCGCTAGCTGCGTCTTCGTTGCCGGCTGCGCCTGGATGATAGCCATCATATTGTCGTGGGCAATTTTCTTTGCCACCGCCGGGTCGTCCAGCAGGTACAGGATCCGATACATCGCGTCGATCGCTTGTTCCTCGCTCTCGAGGTCATAGCCGGAGTCGGAACTAAGCAGGAAGCGATCCGGGTACTTTTTCATAATGGGTATAAAGATCTCGGGATTACCCCCTCCATCGGGATTATAGACGGAGAACCCGGCGAAAAAGTCGGCATACAGGTTCGGATACATCCCGAGCAATCGATCGATTTCTTCCGGCGAATTGTAAGCATTCATATGAGCGAAGATAAAGGTTGTGTTCGGATGAGCCTCCAGCGCCTGTTCCAGCTTGAGAATTGGCAAGCCGTTCGGCGGATCAATGTGAAGCAGTATCGGCGCTTTATAAGCCGCAATGAGGTCGTAGATCTCCGGCAGGAACCCATCCATAGGATCCGAGGCCTTCCAGTCAGCGAGGGATACGATTGGTGAATAGGTCGAGGCTCCGGCAATCTCGCCAAGGCCGAAGTAACCTTTCTCCAGATTGTCGCGAATGACGTCCAAACTGCCTTCGTCATGTAGGTCGAAGCCTGAGAAGAACGGGAAAAACAGATCGGGTGAGCTCTGATAGGCCCTCCAGGCGGCTGCATCTGTCTCGATCGCGCTCGGCTCGGATATGTTGCCGAAGAGAACGACTTTGTCGATATGATATTCCTCCCATGCATCCAGCATAGACAAATAACGCGAGCTGGAGGCATTGTGGTTATGCGCGTCGATTAATCCCAGTGGCTGGAAGGCTTCGGCAAGCTGCTCCAGCGTTGGGGTGCCCCCGGCTTGCTTCAGCTTTGCTAGGCGTTTCTCTACCGTCTTAAGGGAACCTGACGGATCTGTTTCAGCCCTTCCAAACGGTATGAAGCGGCTGCCGTTCAGCCAAACGATGACAAGAACGATAATACAGCCGACTGCCAGCAGAGCTATCCTCGCATGTCTCGGCTTCAGCTTCATTTTCATTATGAACACTTCCTCTCTTTATTTTTGGGAACGTTCCCAAAATTGAATATAATATACTCCATTTATCAATAAATTGTAAACTATAATTTGGGATCGTTCCCTAAATAGCAGGACAGAGGTGCTTTTTATGAGCAAGCTATTGTAAGGTGCGCAAAAAACAAAGAGGGCCGCAACCGTCTGCCCGTTGGCAGCCTGTCACAGCCCCTAAGCCTGCGTCCAAACGCGGCCTCTCGACACTTACTCTTCTCCCGTAGCCACCGGATTCTCCTCATAGCTGATCCAATCGCTCCAGCTCCCGGCATACAGCCGGACATTGTCATAACCGAGCGAATGGAGCGCTACGAGGTTGGGACAGGCGCTGACGCCGGAGCCGCAGTAGACGATGACCTCGCGGCCGGCATCCAAGGCAGCTGTCACTTCAGAGAGTCCCGAACGGCGCTGCTCCTCGGACGTCCATTTTCCATGGGCGTCGAGGTTGTTCCTCCAGAAAGCATTAATCGCGCTGGGGATATGTCCGGCTTTGGCGTCGATCGGCTCGGTCTGTCCAAGATACCGGGGCGCTTCGCGGGAATCGACCAGAAGGACCCCAGGGCTGCCGATCGCGCTGCGGACGTCATTGACGTCGGCGATTAAATTTGGCCGGATGGCCGGCTGGAAGGATGAAGGGATGACGACCCGCTGCTCTGCGGTTACGGGATAGCCATCTTGTTGCCATGCCGAGTATCCCTCCTCCATGACATACGCCTGGTCATGGCCGAGCCAGCGCAGCAGCAGCCAGAGCCTAGAGGCGTTCATGCCTCCTTGGTCGTCATAAGCTACGACAATGCAGTCGTTGTTGATACCGACCTGGCCGAGGCGCTTCGCAAGGACGTCCGGGGCGGGCAGCGGGTGCCGGCCGCCATGCTCGCTGACAGGCGCGGAAAGGTCACTTTCCAAATCGAGGTAGATTGCGCCCGGGATATGGGATTCATCGTAAGCCGTCCTGCCGGCCTTAGGCGCTCCAAGCTGAAAGCGGCAATCGACGATGACCATATTGGGCTCGTACATGCGTGCTAGGAGCCACTTTTTGGATACGAGTGGGTTCGTCATGGTATGGATCTCCTTCCAAATTTTATTTCTTGAGTTCATAGAACTGGCAGCTGCTGCGGTTATGGTAAGAAAGGTCGCTGACGCTGGATTGCGTAATGACGGTATCCTCGGTGAGGCGGATAATGACCGATCCCGATTCGATAAGGTGGTTGTCGTGAAAGACGCGAATGCGAAGGCCTTGCTCCATTGCCGTTTGCAAATCATGTTCAGTGATGAGACGCCGAACCGTGGGCATTGTTGTACCATCTCCTTTGGAGCGAGCAGTTGGCCTGCTCTCCTGTAAACTCATCTGACTTCTCTATTGTAGAGACATTAGCCCAACCGTGACAAGCGACTACTCCATATATTATAGAAAAGATTTCTAGAGCAACGATGAACGGAGCAATTGCGAATCGTTTCTACAAGGAGGATGGGTTATGGCAAGGCCATTATGGCGGAGGAGAATCGGAAGCCGCATGTTCAAAAGGGCGAAGCTGTGCAATCGGCAGGGGACATCGTCTTCATGGTCTGGGTTTAAGGTAAATGCGCATGTATTGCAAAGGGTTGCGACCAGCATGCTGCCGTTCTATAGAGCTGTCGCGACGAGTGACAGGTTTGCGATTTCGTGGAGCAGGGCAGTTGTCACGGCAAATCTGGATTTGATGAAAAAGCTGCTTGCCTCTGTGGCTCCGCGAGCAGCCAGGCAGGGGCTGGGCACGAACGGGATCGGCTATTTTGTAGATTTCATCTTTCCCAAGCTGGTATACACCAACGGCACGACGATTCCGCCGGGAACCGTGCAATTTGTATTCGAGCCGAAGGTTCATCAGGCGATAGCCCGGGCGGTTCTGCCGTTATACCGCAGACTTGCCAGCGACAGAACCTTTGCCTGCAAGCTGGCCATTGCAATTCGCCGTGGCAATCAACGGCTGGTGAACACGCTTGTGCGCAGTGTGGTGCATACCCGGGCCTTGAAGGCCGTCCATATCGAGGACGAGGGCACCGCCTTGTCCTTTAAATATCCGTTTGCTAAATTCAAATATCGGAACCTGCTGTTTCGTGAGACATTTTTTGGCCGTAGAAGAAGACTAAGACGAAGGAACGGCATTTGATTGAAGAGTAAAAGTGAGAGCAGGATATGGAGATACAGGGTTTGCGGGTAGCGTGGGAAAGCGTGAGGAATGCAGGTATGCGTAGAACCATGGCCAATGCCGCACGGCATACTCTCAACTTCCCGGCCCCCCAAACATTACCCTCCAGGAAGCCACTGTGCCCGTTAATGGGAAACAAGAGTCGGAAGCAAGAAACGGAAATGAGAAACGAAAAACAGGAAATGAGGAAACGTGTAAACGAGAAGCGAAGGGCGAGAAGATAGAAGAGAGAGTAAGAAGCAAAGAAGCAAGAGGTAAGAAAGTAAAAGGCGAAAAGCAAAAAGTGAGAAGCATATAGCGATAAAAAAGCAAAGAAGCGATAAGCAAGAAGCAGAGAAACAAGAAGCAAGAATGGAGAAGAAAGAAGAGAAAGGGAAGAAGCTATAAAAGAGAAGCGCATGTATTTGCATACGCTTCTCTTAAATAAATTATAGTGGAGGATTGCGGTGACATTTCCGGCATACGGGGTAATACGATTCGTTGCCGCCGATTTGGATTTGCTCGCCCGTATAGACGGGTTTCCCGTTCTCGACGCGGAGATTCATCGTCGCTTTGCGCTCGCAGAACCAGCAGATCGTCTTCATTTCCTCGATTTTATCCGCGTAAATAAGCAAAAGCCGGCTGCCCTCGAACAGCTGATTCTGGAAATCGTTCTTGAGGCCGAAGGCCATAACCGGAATATTCAGCTCATCCACGATCCGGACAAGCTGCTCGATGTTATCCTTGTTCAAAAATTGGCACTCGTCCACAAGTATGCAGTAGGGCCGTGGCTCCTGGCGGCTGACCATGCCGAAGATATCGGTGTCGTCCTTAATTGGGACCGCTGGCCTGCGCAGGCCAATCCGTGAGGAGATATAGCCGACCTCGTCCCGGTCGTCGAGAGCCGAAGTGAAGAGCATGACCGGTTTGTTCTGCTCCTCGTAATTATGCGCCACTTTGAGAATCTCAATGGATTTGCCGCTGTTCATCGCCCCGTATTTAAAAAATAGCTGTGCCATCGCTGCGCCCCTTCTCTGGTTGTTCATTCGATTAATTATATAGCGGGGACACCCCATCGCACAATGAGTCCGGCATGGGTAAGGCCGCTGCCGAAGCCATAAATGAGCAGCCGGTCTCCAGTCTTCAGCTGGCCGCTATCGACCCCCGCCTGCAGGGCAAGCGGAATAGAGGCTGAGGAGGTGTTGCCCATCAGCTGCACGCTTTGCAAGGTTTTGCCCAAGGGGATATTCGCTTTCTCGCAGATCGATTCGATCATGCGCAGGTTGGCGCTGTGCGGGATGAACCAGTCGATCTGCTCCCGGTCTACGCCAGCCTGCCTCAGCAGCTGCTCAATGCCGGCTGAAACCGTGCGTACGGCCCATTTGAACACCTCGCGCCCGTTCTGGACAATTTTTCCGCTGCCTTCGAGAGGGATGCCGTTCATGGACGAGGACAGACCCGAACGGTAAACGCTGATACCTCCGGTTCCTTGCGTTCCCATAACGGTAGCCTCAAAGCCGCCGGCCTCTGTATCATCCCGCTCGACCAGAACCGCACCGGCACCGTCGCCAAACAGAATACATGTGCTGCGGTCGCTGTAATCGGTTATTTTAGTCATCGTCTCTCCTGCGACAACCAGTATCTTCCTGTGCAATCCTGAAGTAATCAGTCCATTGGCTAAATGCAAGGCATAGGAGAAGCCCGCGCAAGTCGCATTCAGATCGACCGCTCCGGTGCTTGCTATTCCAAAGTGACCCTGTATTTGGCACGCTACGCTGGGGAAGGAATAATCCGGCGTCGTTGTCGCTGTGAGGATCAGATCCACGTCCTCTAGCGATTTGTTATAAGTATCGCGCAGCTTCTCAATAGCCCGGATACACAAGTGGGAGGTGAATTCGTCGTCTGACGTGATGTGCCGTTCCTGGATGCCTGTTCGCTGGACGATCCACTCGTCGCTGGTTTCAACCATTTTCTCGAGATCTTCATTCGTTAAAATTCTCTCCGGAACGTAGGTGCCGATGGCGGTAATCCGGGATCTGGATACAAGCGTCAAATCAATCACTCCTTAGAATTGTTGGTAGATACCATGGAAAACCGCGTATTCAATAGGTTGAAAAAACAGCGGATCATGATGTTTAATGGCATAAATTTTTTATGTGATTAATACTTGGTGTTGTTATCAGGTTTTAGTACCTAGTACTAATAATTGAATAGTATCAGCATTGTATAATTATTGCAACCTATTTGTGAATGAATACTGCGGCTGATTAAGGTCATCCTGGATAGCGAAATAGGGATGTTATAGAGAGGGTATAGGCGTGCATTGAGATAATGCATGCTTGTATGGAGATGACATAGGCATGTATAGAAAAATGATGGCAAGCGTGTATTGTGCAAATGCAGTGTATATTGTGCAGATGAAGGCTTGATTAAGCTGATGCAGTGTCTACTAAGCAGATGAAGGCTTGATTAAGCTGATGCAGTGTCTACTAAGCAGATGAAGGCTTGATTAAGCTGATGCAGTGTCTACTAAGCAGATGAAGGCTTGTATAGAGCAGATACAGTGTCTACTATGCAGATGAAGGCGTGTACTTAGAGCAGATGCAGGTGTCATACTGAGAGCTGCACGCATAATAGGGATGATGCAGACAGTAGAGACAATATAGGCATGTATAGAGATTATATAAGGATATATATAGACGGTAAAGCACATGTAGCAGATATGGCTGTGTAACGTAATGTGGAAAATAAAAATGATGCAGATATTCAGGTTGAACGGATTTGAGGGGGGAGGTACTAAGTCAGCATTAGTTCCCCATTCCTCCGGATGTTATAATGAACTATGAAAGGAGTGCATCAGTGAACTCATGAAAACATTAGTACTGGCGGAGAAGCCGTCCGTCGCGCGGGAAATTGCGCGGGTGATGGGCTGCCGCGATAAGCATAAGAGCCACCTGGAAGGGCCCAAGTACGTCGTGACCTGGGCGCTGGGCCACTTGGTAGGGCTCGCCGAGCCGGAGGACTATGACGCAAAGTATCGTACCTGGGCTTTGGAGGATCTGCCGATTTTGCCTGACAAAATGAAACTGAAAGTGCTGCGGGAGAGCAGCCACCAGTTTAAGGCGGTACAGCAGCTAATGAGAAGGCAGGATATCGCTTCTCTGGTCATTGCCACCGATGCCGCGCGCGAGGGCGAGCTGCTGGCTCGATGGATCATGGACATGGCAAAATGGAACAAGCCATTCCAGCGACTGTGGATCTCCTCGCAGACGGATAAAGCCATCAAGGAGGGCTTTGCTTCGCTTAAGCCAGGGAATCAGTATGATCGGCTGTATCAATCCGCCCGATGCCGGGCGGAAGCGGACTGGATGATCGGGCTGAACGTAACCCGGGCGCTTACTACCAAATTCGGGTCACCGCTATCGGCAGGGCGCGTTCAGACGCCGACGCTGGGCATGATCATGCAGCGGGAGCGGGAAATCCTCTCTTTTCGCTCGGAGGAATACAGTACGCTCCGCGTGGACCTGGGCTCGTTTGAGGCGGTTTGGCGGGGGGCGAATAACGATTCCCGGATTTTTGACCCGGAGCAGGTGAAGCAGCTTCAAGCGAAGCTGGACGGCCGCAGCGGCAAAATCGTTAAGCTGAAAAAAAGCGAAAAAACCGTGCCCCATCCGCTGGCATATGACCTTACGGAGCTGCAGCGGGATGCGAACCGCCTGCTCGGATTTTCCGCCAAGCAGACCTCCAATGTGCTGCAGCGGCTGTATGAGCAGCATAAGCTCGTAACTTATCCGCGCACGGACTCGCGTTATTTGACGTCCGACATGAAGGATACGCTCAAGGAGAGATTGGCGAGCGTAGCTGTCGGACCGTACACTTCGCTGGCAAGGCCGCTGCTGCGCAAGCCGCTCCCGCTCAGCAAGCGCATTATTGACGACAGCAAGGTTACCGACCATCACGCCATCATTCCAACCGAGCAGACTGTGCTGCTGAATGCGCTCAGCTCAGAGGAGCGCAAGTTATATGACCTCATCGTAAGGCGGTTCATTAGCTTGTTCTACCCGGCGGCCCGCTTCGATCATGTCTCTGTGACTCTGGAAGTCTCCGGTGAGACCCTGCATGCCAAGGGGACAACGATGAAGGATAGCGGCTGGCGCGCTGTGTATGATGGGCAGGCGGTAGACGAGGACGAAGAGGACGAGGATGCGCTCGAAGAAGGCAGCGCTCTGCTTCCTGAGCTGAAGGAAGGCGAGAGCGTGACCGTGAAGCGCTGCCGCATTCAGAACGGCCGGACGCTGCCGCCGAAGCGTTACAGCGAAGCGGCGCTGCTGACGCAAATGGAGAAGCACGGCTTAGGCACGCCGGCGACCCGCGCCGACATTATCGAGAAGCTGGTCAGCTCCGATACGATCGAGCGGCAGGGCAACCTGCTGCATCCGACCGGCAAAGGCAAGCAACTGATCGAGCTGGCCCCGAGCGATCTGCGCTCGCCGGACCTGACGGCCAAATGGGAGGCCGAGCTGGAGCGGATCGCGCGCGGGCAGGGCAAGCCGGGGCCTTTCCTGGAAGGAATCCGGAATATGGCTAAGGGGCTCGTAAGTGGTGTGAAGAACAGCGAGGCGACCTACAAGCCGCATAACGTGTCCAACAGCCATTGCCCGGACTGCGGTACTCGTCTTCTGGAGAAGAAGACGGGACGCGGGCTGATGCTGGTCTGTCCCGGGGAGGACTGCGGTTATCGCCGCTCCGGCGAGAAGCGCCTTTCGAACCGCCGCTGCCCGCAGTGTCATAAGAAAATGGAAATGAAAGAAGGCAAGGCGGGACGATACGTGCAGTGCCTTCCTTGCGGCATTACGGAAACGCTCGGCAACAATGATCCTAAACGCATGAACAAGCGGGAAGAGAAGAGGCTCGTAAGTCAGTATACGAAGAAGCAGGAATCCATCGGCTCGAACCTGGGAGAGTTGCTGAAGGCGGCGATGGAGAACAAGAACAAATAGCATCGGGTGGACAGCAGTAGCGTTCCGCGCACTGCACCAACTCGCATATGCTGCACATACGCAGACTTACGCTGTGTGCACTACACACACTCGCATACGCAGCACGTACGCTGTGTGCATTGTACACACTCGCATACGCAGCACGTACGGTGTGTGCACTGCACCAACTCGTATACGCAGCACGTACGCTGTGTACACTGCACACACTCGCATAAAACAGGGGGATGCTCGGGAACCTATAAATTAGGAGGTGATCAGCATGCCCCATCATAAATCAACCAAGATTAAAGATCAGCAGAATAAGTCCAGCATTATGGAAGAAGCGATAGAGCCAAAGCTGAAGAAGCAAGCCAAGAGGCCGCCCAGCTTGAACGAAGTCCCGAAAATGTAAAGCAGACGAACCTTTCCATAGGCAAGGCTCCCCTTTGTGGGAGCCTTTTGCATTTATTCCGTTAGCGTTATAATAAAGTTAAGGGATACATGTTCCCAAAGTCGGATGAAGGTGGGGCGGTGAGCATGAGATCCGGGCTGCTGCTCTGGTTTCTAATTATTAATATAGTTTCATACCTGGTCATGGCCGACGATAAACGCCGTGCCCGTCAGAGGCGCGATCGGATTCCGGAGCGAACGTTGTTTCTTTTGGCTGCCATCGGGGGTTCGCTCGGTGTTCTAGCGGCCATGAATGTGAAGCGGCACAAAACGAAGCACGCCAGCTTCCGGATCGGCATTCCGCTGTTGCTTTTGTTGAATGCAGTTTTGTTGGGTTATTTTCTATTCTAATGGTTTATTTAATTGAGTAGATTTCTTTGCACGATCTCGCTTCATTTGTACTCATCAAAAGGACAAGGAGAGGTGCTGACTTATGTTATTTAACAAGATTGTTGCGGCTTATGATGGTTCGAAGGCAGCTACCAAAGCGCTGGATAAAGCGATTGAACTGGTGAAGCTTTCGCCGGGGGCTACCCTTGAAGTGATTCATGTTTTTGATTTTCCTCGCTTCTACGTTGCGGAGGGTTATGCCCCTGTGCCGGCTTCGGTGAATCAGGATTTCTATGAACTGGCAGAGAAGACGGCCGAGGAAGCACGAAGCCGACTGGAGGCCGCGGGCGTAAAAGGCAAGGTCGAGCTGATTCAGGGAGCGCCGGCCGAAGTCATTTTAGACTATGTGAAGAAGCATAATAATGACGTCATCATTATCGGCAGCCGCGGCCTGGGAGGAATCCGCGAATTCGTGCTTGGCAGCGTTAGCCATAACGTTGTTCAGCATGCCCGGGTGCCTGTGCTGGTAGTTAAATAAGCATATATGGAGAGAGTGTCCTTAGCGTTTATAGGGGCGCTCTTTTTTGTTTACTTTGTTTGAAGCGGGGTTTGGTTTGCTTTGTTTGAAGTGCGGTTGGTTTGTTTTGTTGAAGCTGGTTTATTACTTTGTTTTGAAAGGGGACTTGCTTGGAAATTGGGTTTACTTTGGGCAGGGTGAGTTGGCTTATGGTCATGGTGATACAATCTTTAATTTGACTTGGGGAGTGTCCGATTCAGGGGGATACAGTGAACAGCTGAGCTTTGGGAAAGGAGAGCGGATGGAGATTTTGCTGATGAGCGGTATTTTGCTAGCTGTAGGCATATGAATCTGCGCGGTGTTAACAGTGGCTTGGGGATAACGTTACTTTGGCGGCGATGTTTTCCTAAATTGGATTTACCGGTTATAGCGTTGCTTGGTGTTAGCGGCTACCTGGGTCATCGTTGCTTGGTGTTAGCTGCTACCTCCAGGTAACGATATCTGGTGCTATACGTTACCTATGCTAACGATATTCGGAGGCAGCGTTGCCTGGATTAACGTTACTTGGTGCTAATCCTGACCGATCCTAAACTACCCGGGGCTTACGTGATCCAGTGCCAATACCATCAGTTGCTAACGGACATAGAGGGCGCTATTTCACAAAAAAAGGGGAATTTTTAGGATTAACGGACACAGGATCCGCTATTAGGCTAAAAAGATCATATTTCGCATGGATTTCCTCTAAATAAGGTCTTCTGTGTCCGATAGCAGATATATTTTGGCAAAATAAGCGAAATAGCGGATCTCACGGTTCAACCCCCTAAGTTTGGACACTTTCCACATCATACTTAGGAAATCACATTATAGCGCAATTTTCTTTGGGTTAATCAAGCCCGCGGTGACTAAACGCAAGTATTCCTTGGGCGGCCAATCGTAGAGACTGCCGTGGATGCGTTCTGTGTTGTAGTATCGAATAAATCGGTCGACCACTGCAAAAGCCTCTTCGTAGGTTTCAAAACAATTCCGCTGGTAGCATTCTTGCTCTACAATGCTGTGGTACGACTCAATAAAAGCATTCTTGTTTGGCGTTTGGTTGGGGATCCTTTCATGCTCTAACCCCGCTTGCTCGCAAAAGGCATGGAACGCTTTGCTAATGAACTGCGGCCCATTATCCGTCCGGATCACCAACTTGTGTTCTTGTTCGTGGATTCTACGTTTAAAGAGCGAGTTCTGTAGCGTGTGGAGAATGTCTTGGGTGCTGGAGACCTTTCCACGGTAATGGGCGACAATGCTCCGGTCAAACACGTCAATGATGCTGGCCAGGTAGAAATGTCGGCGTTTGCCGGCTACGTAACCATACTTAATATCCATTTGCCATAGCTGGTTTGGTCCGCTCACAATACGGTTATTGGCGAGCTTTTTAGGTACGGGGTTTTTCAACTCTCGCTGTGGATGGAGAATCCCCATTTCTTTGCAGAGACGGTAGGTCTTCTTTTTGTTAATAATTAGCCGGTATTTTCGCCGCAACAACGTCGTCAGCTTCCGATAGCCGAAGGCAGCGTTAAGGCCTTGAATCAAGCGTCTGAGGTATCCTTTAATGCGAGCATCTCCTACCTTTTTTCCATCCTTGTCATAGGAGAAGCCTGGAACAGGCCGACCGCTGCTGACTGGCTGCTGGCGTTCAGGATGCTTTAGGCGATAGTAGTAACTTGAACGTGGGACTCCACATAGAAGGAGCACCTTTTGAACGGGATACCCTTGCTGAATCCAATAGATAGCTACTTCCAATCGGGATACTTTTTTTTTACCAGGTCTCGTAGAATGCTGTTCTCGAGCTCTTTTTCGCCTAGTAGCTTCATGGCATCGTTGTATTTCTTCTCTAGTTCCTTGAGATTGGCTGCATCCTGCTTCATTTTTTCTGCATCGTTTTGCTTCTTTTTCATAAGGTCACCCACCTCATCTTGATACTGGCGAACCCACTGGCTTAACGTTCTAGGAGACATTCCATGCTTCCGGGCTACTATCTCCGTCCGATAACCCGAGAGCACCTCTACCACAAGCTCCTTCTTCGTTTCATTGGGGCACCTAAATCGTCTTTTCATGGATTCTAACTCCTCACTCATTTTAGTGTATCTGAGGTGGATTAGAGTGTCCAATTGGATTAGGGGGCTAAATAGCTCATGTCCATAAGGGACTAAAAGGGACCACATGCGTACGAAATGGATAATTCCATTAATATACAGGGTCACTTGGTAGAATGATGCAGGGTCTCTTGCTGGAAATGCGTAGGCTTACTTGCTGGAAATGCCGTAGGGTTATTTGGTGGAACTGACGCAGGGTCACTTTTGTGAAAATAACGCGGGGTTGCTTAGTGGAGATGTCAAGCTAAAAAACGAACATTATTTTCTTTGTATTTAATAATGTTCGTGTTTGAGTTGACATGAGCTATCCAGGATTGTTACACTGATAGAGGACGGCGGGTAAACCGCCAATATGAATTGAACTCGTATAAATCCGGGAATATGGCCCGGAAGTCTCTACCTGAAAACCGTAAATTTTCGGACTACGAGCGAATACACCAGAAGAGGGCCTTTGCCGCAAGACATGTGGTCGACCGACCACTGTCAAGCAGCGCACCCGTGTGCTGGGAACTGTACGAGCTAGGTGCTGCGCGCGGTACGAGGCATTCTTCATATGATTGCAAAATGTTCAGGGGGCTAGGTTTTGTTGGGCTGTCTCCCAACACTACGGCTTGGATAGGGTACGCGGCAAAGCTGCGAAATGGCAGATCCGGTTATGCATGGAGTTGCAAGCATACATGGGGTTAGCCGACTGCAAATCTATGCCGAAATTTCCGCACATTTGCATTTGCAATCATTTAGACTAATCCGGTATTAGCGGTATCATAGGGTGCTGAGCGATCTTTATAACGCCTGAGGCATGAGCCCTGTGAATCCGCAGTCAGGTGTCAGGTGTATTCTCTCTTGGTCCGGGAATCTGAAAATACTTGTTATTTTCCAGAATGCTCCGGATTTTTTTATGGGCTGTGGAGCAAGAGGGAATAAGAGCATAAATAGATCAAATACTTTATCGAAGGAGTGGGTTGAGGCATGTCAGCACAGGCACAGGTGGCAGTGATCATGGGCAGCACATCGGATTGGGAGACAATGTCCCATGCTTGCGCCGTTTTGGAGGAGCTCCAAATACCTTACGAGAAGCAGGTGGTATCCGCGCACCGCACGCCGGATTTGATGTTTGAATTCGCGGAGCAAGCTGCAGGCCGGGGGTTGAAGGTCATTATCGCCGGTGCCGGGGGAGCAGCGCATTTGCCGGGCATGGTCGCGTCCAAGACGGTTCTTCCCGTAATTGGGGTGCCGGTGAAATCGGCGGCCTTGAACGGACTCGACTCCTTGCTGTCCATCGTGCAAATGCCGGGCGGAATTCCGGTGGCTACGGTGGCCATCGGCAAGGCTGGTGCGATCAATGCCGGATTGCTGGCAGCGCAAATGATCGGAGCCTTCGATCCTGAGATAGCGTCCCGTGTGCAGGAACGCCGCGATCGGATTCGTGAAGAAGTGCTGGCAAGCTCGGCCGATCTGGGGGAGAGCCAATAATGAATCGATCCACTAAGTCAGCAAATGGCGCACGGGACAAGAGTGCTAGAAATCACGAAACTGAGCAAACGAAGCAGCAGGCGGAATTAGATGGACAAGATGTCGCTGCTGGACAAGCAAGTGGGCAAGATGTTGATGTGCGACAAGCAAGTGATGCCGCAGGACAATCTGATGTTGTTGCAGGCCATTCGGGGCAAGTGGGGCACCGAGGACAAGCTGATGTTATTGCTGGAGACGCAAGACACGTTGGAGACGCTGGAGACGTAAGGCAAGTTGGACAAGCAGGACACGCAAGACAAGCCGATGCTGTTGCTGGTCACACTGGGCAATCTGAAGGCCTTGAGCATACCAAGCGCTCTGTAAAAGTGATCCCGCCGGGGTCGACGATCGGCGTGCTTGGCGGCGGACAACTGGGACGCATGATGACGCTGGCAGGAACGAACCTCGGTTACCGGTTCGTCACGCTCGATCCAACGCCATCATCGCCTTGCGGACAAGTAGCCGAGCAGATCGTCGCCAGCTACGACGATCAGGAGGCGGCGAAGAAGCTGGCCGAGCGGTCGGACGTCATCACGTACGAATTCGAGAACGTGGACGCCGGCGTAGCAGCGCTGCTCGAGGAGCTGTCGCACGTGCCGCAGGGCAGCCGGCTGCTCTATACGACGCAGCACCGCCTGCGCGAGAAGCGGGCCGTTGAAGCGGCGGGAGCTGCGGTGGCTCCCTACGCGGAGATCGGCAGCGAGCAGGAGCTGCGCGAGGCCGTGGCACGGCTGGGCATCCCAAGCGTGCTTAAGACGGCGACCGGCGGCTACGACGGCAAAGGGCAATGGGTGATCCGCTCGGAAGCGGAGATCGGCCCTGCTTATGCTGAGCTAAGCCGGGCGGGCACCGAGCTCGTGCTGGAGAAATTCATTCCTTTTGTGAAGGAATTGTCCGTTATTGCAGCCCGCAGCCCGCGCGGCGAAATCCGAACATTCCCGGTGGCTGAGAATATTCACGTCGATAATATTCTGCACGCCTCCATCGTGCCGGCGAGAATTGATCAGGAAGTACAGCGTGAAGCAGAACGGCTGGCATCGCGGATTGCAGAGTCAATGGAAGCCGTCGGACTGCTCGCGGTCGAGATGTTCCTGACCGGGGACGGACGGATCTACGTGAACGAGCTGGCGCCGCGGCCGCATAATTCCGGGCACTATACGATGGAGGCCTGTACAACATCGCAATTCGAGCAGCACGTCCGGGCGATTTGCAATTTGCCGCTCGGCGAGGCGAAGCTGCTGACGCCGGTCGTTATGGTGAACGTGCTTGGCGAGCATGTCGAAGCCGTAACGGAAGCCGTGGCGACGGGACGCTGGGGCGAAGTTGAAGCAGGCAGCACCGCATTGGCGAACGTTGTGCCGAAGGTGCATTTGTACGGCAAGGCCGGATCGGCCGCCAAACGCAAAATGGGACATGTCAACGTACTGTGCAGCGATGTGCAGGACGCGATTGATTTTATACAGCAAACTACAATCTGGAGGAATCAGCTCATATGATCGAACGTTACAGCAGACCCGAGATGAGAGCGATCTGGACCGAAGAGAACAAGTTCAAAGCCTGGCTGGAAGTAGAAATCTGCGCGTGTGAGGCTTGGGCAGAGCTAGGGGTTATCCCGAAAGAAGACGTTCAGCTGCTTCGCCGCAATGCCTCCTTCGATATAGACCGCATTTACGAAATCGAGCAGGAGACCCGCCATGATGTGATCGCGTTTACCCGAGCCGTATCGGAAAGCCTGGGAGCAGAACGCAAATGGGTGCATTACGGCCTGACCTCCACAGACGTTGTGGATACCGCTCTAGGTTATCTGCTGAAACAAGCGAATGAGATACTCGAACAAGATATTGTGAACTTCATTGAAATCCTCCGCGAAAAAGCTATTGCCTACAAGAATACCCCGATGATGGGCCGTACCCACGGTGTTCATGCGGAGCCGACGACCTTCGGTTTAAAAATGGCCCTGTGGCATGAGGAAATGAAACGGAACCTGGAGCGGTTCCGCCGGGCCGCAGACGGCGTGCAGTACGGCAAGATTTCCGGTGCCGTTGGCACCTACGCGAACATCGACCCGTTCGTCGAGGAATACGTCTGCAAGAAGCTGGGCACGAAGCCGGCGCCGATTTCGACGCAGACGCTGCAGCGCGACCGCCATGCTGAGTATATGGCTACGCTGGCACTGATTGCGACATCGCTCGATAAATTTGCGACCGAAATCCGTGCTCTGCAGAAGAGCGAGTTCCGGGAAGTGGAGGAGGCCTTCGCCAAAGGCCAAAAGGGCTCCTCAGCGATGCCGCATAAGCGCAACCCGATCGGCAGCGAGAACATTTCCGGCTTGTCCCGCGTCATCCGCGGCCATATGGTGTCCGCTTACGAGAACGTGACGCTGTGGCATGAGCGCGACATCTCGCATTCCTCGGTCGAGCGCGTCATTCTGCCGGATGCGACGATGCTGCTCAATTACATGCTGAACCGCTTCGGCAATATCGTGAAGAACCTGACGGTGTTCCCGGAGAACATGAAGCGCAATATGAGCCGCACGTTCGGCGTTCCGTTCTCCGGACGCGTGATGACGAAGCTGATCGACAAGGGCTTCAGCCGCGAGCAGGCTTACGACACGGTTCAGCCCCGGGCGATGCAGGCCTGGGAGACGCAGCGCCAGTTCCGCGAGCTGATCGAGGAGACGCCGGAAATTACCGCCGTACTAAGCAAGGAAGATATTGAGGATGCTTTTGATCCGTCCTGGCATTTGAAGCATGTAGACACGATTTTCCGCAAGCTCGGATTGTCTGAATAACTACGAAGCTAAGGGGGCTGGAACAATGGCATCACAAGCAATTTCAACTGCAGTGGAGCTGGTGAATGCGCCGCTAATGTATAAAGGCAAAGTCCGCGAGCTGTACGATTTGGGAGAGCACTTCCTGATCGTGGTGACGGATCGTATTTCCGCTTTCGATTACGTGCTCGAGCCGGCCGTGCCGGACAAGGGCAAGGTGCTCAACCGCTTAAGCGCCCATTGGTTCTCGCTAACTGGCGGACTGATTGGCAATCATGTCATCCATACCGATATAGACCGCCTTGGCGATGTAGTGAAGCCGGAGCACAAGCACCTGCTGAAGGATCGGATTATGGTGGCCCGGAGAGCGGAGCGGATTCCCGTCGAATGCGTCGTGCGCGGCTACGTGACGGGCGGCGGCTGGAGGCAGTATGAAGAGACGGGCGAGATCAACGGCAGGAAGCTGCCGGAAGGTCTGCGGAAGAATGGCAAGCTGCCGGAGCTGATTTTTACGCCTGCTGCAAAGAACGACGTTGGCCATGACGAGGATATTTCGTTTGAACGGATGGCGGGGCTGGTCGGAGCGGAACTAGCTGAGCAGCTGCGCAGCCGGAGCCTCGAATTGTACGAGTTCGCACGTCGGTATTGCGATGAACGGGGAATTCTCCTCGCGGATTGCAAGCTGGAATTCGGTATCGTGGACGGCAAGCTCATCCTGATCGACGAAATTTTCACCCCTGACGCTGCACGCTTCTGGGCCAAGGAAAATTACGCGCTCGACACAGATATCGACAGCATGGATAAAGAGCCGGTACGAGCCTATTTGGCCGGCTCAGGGTGGGACAAGAACAGCAGACCGGCGCCATTGCCCCCTTTCGTCGTTGAAGAGACGGCCCGGCGCTACCTTGACATTTATGCTCGTCTGACGGGCGAACGGTTATCTTGAGGTGTTTTTAACGGGAGTAAGGCAGTAGTGACCAGCGGCAAGCATGTGTGATCTCCGGATCGCGCTAGGCAGGCACTAAGGCTTTCACTATATATTGCAACAAAGCAAAGAAACGAAGCAACGCAACAAGCAATGCAAGGAGCAATACAAGGAGCAATACAAGGAGCAATACAAGAAGCAACGCAACAACCAACGCAAGAAGCAATGCAACAAGCAATGCAACCAAGCAACAAACAGCATCAAAGTCATGAATTATTTTTATTATCATTCTTTTTAGGAGGAACACGAGGAATATGATTAAAGCGTCCGTTTATGTCACCATCAAGCAAAGCGTACTTGATCCGCAAGGGGTTGCCGTACAAGGTGCTCTGCATTCCATGGGATTTGCAGAGGTTGAAAGTGTCCGCATCGGTAAATATCTGGAGCTGCAGCTTGATACCAATGATCGCAACGAGGCGGAAGCCCGCGTCAAAGAGATGTGTGAGAAGCTGCTGGCCAATACGGTCGTTGAAGATTACCGCTTTGAATTGGAGGGCTAATCCATGAAATTCGCAGTACTCGTATTTCCCGGTTCCAACTGTGACATCGACTGCTACAAAGCCGTTGAAGACACATTAGGCGAGCCAGTCGATTATGTGTGGCATACCGCCACAGATCTTTCCGCTTATGATTGCATCCTTGTTCCAGGCGGATTCTCATACGGCGACTATCTGCGCTGCGGAGCGATTGCGAGATTTGCTCCGGTGATGGCCGAGGTCGCTAAAGCCGCCGAACAAGGTAAATATATTCTTGGCATCTGCAACGGATTCCAGATTCTGACCGAGGCGGGGCTGCTGCCAGGCACGCTGCGCCGCAACACGTCGCTGAAATTCCGCTGCCATGATACCGTTCTTCGCGTAGAGAACAACGACAATCCGTTCACGACCCAATACCAGAAGGGCGAGGAGATTCATATTCCGATCGCTCATGGCGAGGGGAACTACTATTGTGATGAAGAGACGCACGCGCAATTGAAGGCGAACAATCAAATTATTTTCCGATATGTAGATAATCCAAATGGTTCCGTAGACGACATTGCGGGAGTTTCCAATGAACGCGGCAACGTCGTCGGCATGATGCCGCACCCTGAGCGTGCGGTGGACAGCCTGCTGGGGTCTGAGGACGGAAAACGCATGTTTACATCGATATTAAAGGCTTGGAGGGATCGGCATGAGTCAGCAAGTGTCCGCTAAGGAACCAAATGCAGAGCAAATCGCTGAACAGCAAATTTACAAACAGATGGGTGTATCCGACAGTGAGTACGAGCTGATCTGCGGATTTCTGGGACGCAAACCGAACTATACCGAAATTGGCGTATTCAGCGTCATGTGGTCTGAGCACTGTGCCTATAAAAATTCCAAACCGCTGCTTCGCAGATTCCCGACCGACGGACCGCGCGTCCTGATGGGGCCGGGCGAAGGCGCCGGCATCGTCGACATCGGCGATAACCAGGCGGTCGTCTTCAAAATCGAAAGCCATAACCACCCTTCCGCAGTAGAGCCTTACCAAGGCGCGGCGACAGGCGTAGGCGGCATTATTCGCGATATTTTCTCGATGGGCGCAAGACCGGTGGCACTGCTGAACTCCCTGCGCTTCGGCAAGCTGGAAAGCGACCGCGTGAAATACTTGTTCGAGCATGTCGTCTCCGGGATCGCGGGCTACGGCAACTGCATCGGCATTCCAACCGTTGGCGGCGAAGTGGTGTTCGATGAAGCTTATGAAGGCAATCCGCTTGTTAACGCGATGTGCGTAGGTTTGATCGATCATGACAAAATCCAGCGCGGCGTAGCGAAAGGCGTAGGCAACCCGGTATTCTACGTGGGTCCTCCAACAGGCCGCGACGGCATCCACGGGGCAACCTTCGCATCCGAGGAGCTGACGGAGGAGTCCGAATCGAAGCGGACAGCCGTCCAGGTCGGCGATCCATTCATGGAGAAGCTGGTTATGGAAGCCTGTCTCGAGCTGATCGATTCCGGCATCGTCCTTGGTATTCAGGACATGGGCGCGGCAGGACTAACCTGCTCCAGCGCGGAGATGGCAAGTAAAGCGGGGAACGGCCTGGAGCTGTACCTGGATGAGGTTCCACAGCGCGAAGAGGGCATGACTCCGTATGAAATGATGCTCTCCGAGTCTCAGGAGCGCATGCTGTTCGTCGTGGAGCCGAAGGATGAGGCCCAGGCGATGGAAATTTTTGAGCGTTGGGGCGTTATTTGCGCCAAAGTCGGTAAGGTGACCGACGACGGCCGCCTCAGACTGATCCATAAAGGAGAGGTCGTTGGTGACATGCCGGTGACGGCGCTTGTCGACGAATGCCCAATTTACAACAAGCCATCCGCTGTACCGGCTTACTATGAAGAAAATGCAAATGTAGATACTCTGCGTTATGAAGAAGTTACGGATTTGAACGGAGCGCTGGACAAAGTATTGTCCTCTCCTTCCGTAGCGAGCAAAGCGTGGGTATATAACCAATACGATTACATGGTTCGCACCAGTACGGCGGTTCAGCCGGGCTCTGACGCGGCGGTTGTGACGATCCGCGGCACGCGCAAGGGACTGGCCATGACGACGGACTGCAACGGACGGTTCGTGTACCTGGATCCGGAAGTGGGCGGACGCATCGCGGTCAGCGAAGCGGCGCGCAACGTCGTTTGCTCGGGAGCCGAGCCGCTGGCAATTACGGACAACCTGAACTTCGGAAGCCCGGAGAAGCCGGATATTTTCTGGCAGATGGAAAAAGCGGTTGACGGCATGGCCGAAGCCTGCCGTGTGCTGAATGCGCCGGTTATCGGCGGTAACGTCAGCTTGTACAACGAGAATGCCAAAGGCGCAATTTATCCGACGCCTGTCGTCGGTATGGTCGGTCTTGTGCACGATACAGATCACATTACAACTCAAGGCTTCAAGGCTGAGGGCGACGTGGTATTCCTGCTCGGCGAGACTTTCGCAGAGCTGGGCGGCAGCGAATTCCAGGCCGTAGTTCATGGTGTGACAGAAGGACGTCCGCCGGCGCTGGATCTGAATGTCGAGAAAAAATTGCTGGACGGCGTACTGGCCGCGATTCAAAAAGGACTTGTGCAATCGGCACACGATTTGTCCGAAGGCGGTCTGGCCGTAGCCCTGGCCGAATCCTGCATCAGCGGCGGCCTAGGCGCGAAAGTCGATTTTGCGACAGAGCTTCGTCCTGACTTTGCTCTATTCAGCGAATCGCAATCCCGCATCTTGTTGTCGGCTGCGCCGGACAAGGCTGCCGAGCTTGAGCAATTGATCGCGTCCTACGGCGTTCCGGTTCAAAAGATCGGTCAAGTCACAGGCGACAAACTGGAGATTTCTGTGAATGCCCGCTCCGTGCTGGCTAGACCGGTAAGCGAGCTGAAGCAGGTCTGGGAGGATGTAATTCCATGTCTGATGCAATAATTCCGCAAGGGCTTTGGACAGGAGACTATTATAATCAAGGAACAGGCAAGAGCGATATTTTTGACACATTAAAAGAGGAATGCGGCGTATTCGGGGTGTTCGGGCACCCTGAGGCCGCCTCTTTGTCCTATTACGGCCTGCATGCGCTGCAGCATCGCGGTGAGGAGAGCGCAGGGATTTGCGTAACGAACGGCGATGAGTTCAATTACCATCGCGGCATGGGCCTCGTGAAGGAAGTGTTCGACCGGGATTTGCTCGCTTCGCTGCATGGGGACCGTTCCATCGGGCATGTCCGTTATTCTACCAACGGCGACAGCAGCCTGATGAACGCGCAGCCGCTCGTCTTCAAATATCGGGACGGAGATCTCGCGGTAGCCACGAACGGCAACATCGTCAATGCGCCGCAAATCCGTCATCAATTGGAACAGAGCGGCTCCATCTTCCAGACGACGAGTGATACCGAAGTGATCGCGCATCTGATCGCCCGCTCGCCGAAGGATTTCGTCGAGGCGGCAAGGGAAGCGCTGGCGCAATTGGTTGGGGGGTTCGCGTTCATGCTGCTGACGAACGATAAAATGATTATAGCCAGCGACCCGCATGGACTGCGCCCGCTCACGATGGGCCGCCTCGGCGACGCCTATCTGTTCTCTTCGGAGACCTGCGCGTTCGAGGTGGTCGGAGCGGAGTCGATCCGTGATATTTTACCTGGTGAAATGCTGGTGCTGGATGCGGAAGGTCTGCATGAGGACCGTTATGCGCAGCCTCAGCGCAAGGCGCTGTGCGCTATGGAGTATATCTACTTCTCCCGACCGGACAGCGATATGAACGGCTCCAATATGCATGCGGCCCGCAAACGGATGGGCCAGGTGATGGCACAGGAATCGTTCGTTGATGCCGACGTCGTAACCGGGGTGCCGGATTCCAGTATTTCCGCGGCCATTGGCTACGCCGAGCAGACGGGCATTCCTTACGAGCTTGGCCTGATCAAAAATAAATACACGGGACGCACCTTTATCCAGCCGAGCCAGGAGCTGCGCGAGCAGGGCGTGAAGATGAAGCTGAGCGCTGTGCGCCGGGTGGTTGAAGGCAAGCGTGTCGTCATGATTGATGATTCGATCGTTCGCGGGACGACATCGCGCCGGATCGTCAATCTGCTGCGCGAAGCCGGGGCGACGGAGGTGCATGTGCGGATTACCTCGCCGCCGTTCAAAAACCCCTGCTTCTACGGCATCGATACACCGAGCCGGGCCGAGCTGATCGCTTCCTCGAAGTCCATTGAAGAAATCCGCAAGGAGATCAATGCGGACTCGCTGGAGTTTCTAAGCGCCGAAGGCTTGATCAGCGCGGTGGAAGGGGATAACGCGAGGGATTATAAGGGCGGCCTGTGCATGGCCTGCTTTGACAACGATTATCCGACGCGGACGGATTTTGAAGGCGAAAAGAAGTTCGGCTGCAGCTGCTAAGGTAATTTGATTAAACCAATGTGAACAAAGCTGTTATGACTAAATTAATATGATTAAATAAAAATGATTGCTTAAGGAGAGTGTCCTTCGTGTCTGAAGCCTATAAAAATGCCGGTGTGGATATCGCAGCGGGCAATGAAGCGGTAGAGCGGATGAAAAGTCACGTGAAGCGGACATTCCGCCCTGAAGTGCTAACGGATTTGGGCGGTTTTGGGGCTTTGTTCGGCTTGAACAAGGATAAATATGAGGAGCCGGTTCTCGTGTCGGGAACCGATGGCGTGGGAACGAAGCTGAAGATCGCCTTCGCGATGGACAAGCATGATACGATCGGAATCGATGCGGTGGCGATGTGCGTCAACGACGTGGTCGTTCAAGGCGCGGAGCCGCTCTTCTTTCTGGACTACCTGGCTTGCGACAAGGTCATTCCTGCGAAAATCGAAGCGATCGTATCGGGCATCGCGGATGGCTGCAGCCAGTCCGGATGCGCGCTGATCGGCGGAGAAACGGCGGAAATGCCGGGCATGTACGCCGAGGGCGAGTATGACATCGCCGGGTTTACGGTAGGCGTAGTCGATAAGAGCAAGATTATCAACGGAAGCACAATTGCGGCAGGCGATACGGTGATCGGCCTGGCTTCGAGCGGCGTGCACAGCAACGGCTTCTCGCTCGTCCGCAAGCTTCTATTGGAGCAATGCGGCTACAGTCTGCATGATACGCTGCCTGAGCTTGACGGAGCACGGTTAGGCGATGTGCTGCTTACGCCGACCAAGCTGTATGTGAAGCCGGTTCTGGCTTTGCTGGAGCAGGTACAAGTGAAAGGAATGGCGCATATTACAGGCGGCGGCTTCATCGAGAATATTCCTCGCGTACTGCCTGATAACGTCAACGCTGAGATCGATCATGGCTCATGGCCGATCCTGCCGATCTTCGAGCTGCTTCAGCAGAAGGGCGATGTCAGCAACCGTGATATGTTCACGACCTTTAACATGGGTATCGGACTGGTTATAGTTGTAGCGAAGGAAGATGCCGAGAAGGCGGTTGAGGCGCTGCGTGCCGCCGGAGAAACGCCTTATGTGATCGGCCGGATTACGGAAGGCAGCCGGGAAGTGAAGTTTACAGGAGCGGACGTATAATGACGGATACAACTGTAGGGAGCTCAAAGCCCTACCGGATCGCGGTCTTCGCTTCCGGGCAGGGCAGCAATTTCCAGGCGCTGCTGGATCACTCCCGCGAGGGCCAGCTCGGCGCAGAAATCGTGCTGCTTGTCTGCAACAAGCCGGAGGCCCCCGTTGTGGAGAGAGCACGGCGCGCTGGCGTGGACTGCTTCCTGTTCGAGAAGAGGGCCTATGCCCGCCGCGAGGATTACGAGGCAGAGATCGCGCAGGAGCTGGAGCGCAGAGGCGTTGACCTGATTGTGCTAGCTGGATATATGCTGCTGCTGACTCCGGTTCTCGTTGACGCTTATCAAGGGCGCATGATTAATATCCATCCGTCCTTGCTGCCGTCTTTTCCGGGAAAAGACGCGATCGGGCAGGCATGGGAGTACGGCGTCAAGATCACCGGAGTTACCGTGCATCTGGTTGACGGGGGCATGGATACGGGGCCGGTCATTGCCCAAAAAGTTGTTGAAATCGAGCCAGGGGACTCGATCGAATCCCTTGAGGAGAAGATTCACGCCGCTGAACGGGATTTGTATCCGCAGGTGGTAAACTGGTTTGCCGTGGGCAAGGTTCGGGTCGATGGACGGCGAATTACGATAGAATGAAATCAGACCAGCAGAATGAAGTCAAACCAGCCGATATGAATGTACGGGATTGGCTGTGCTGCATGTTAAAAACGAGCCTAGATGTGGATTCCAAACATGGTTTAGCGAAATAACACTGTCGTTTTGCAAGAACTGCCGCTAATTGCAGTCTGTTTTCCGAGAGTATATGTCGATTAACGTTTTTATAATTTTGGTTAAATGGATTGTTTTCGATATTTCCCGAGAAATATCGGGTTATGGATCCAAGCGGTTGAATAGAGGAGCACCATTGCTATTAGTCAGTACGGCCTGAAGCCATGGCCTTATTCTTGCCATAATATAGAGGAGGAAGCCAATCGTGAGTATCAAAAGAGCGCTGGTTAGCGTTTCGGATAAAACGGGTATCGTGGATTTTTGCCGCGGGCTGTCGCAATTAGGAGTAGAAATCATTTCAACGGGGGGCACGAAAAACCTGCTGTCGAAGGAAGGAATTCCTGTCATCGGCATCTCCGATGTCACGGGCTTCCCGGAAGTGCTTGACGGCCGCGTGAAGACGCTGCATCCTGCTGTGCACAGCGGACTGCTGGCGGTACGGGACAGCGCCGAGCATCAGGCGCAAATGAAGGAGCTTGGCCTGGATTACATCGATCTGGTCGTCGTCAATCTGTATCCGTTCCAGGAGACGATTGCGAAGCCAGACGTTACTTACGAGGATGCGATTGAGAATATCGACATCGGCGGGCCGACCATGCTGCGTTCCGCTGCCAAAAACCATGCTTTCGTCTCCGTCGTCGTGGATTCCGGCGATTACAGCAAGGTATTGGATGAGATTGCGGCCGAAGGAGATACAACCCTGGAAACGCGCAAACGGCTTGCGGCCAAAGTTTTCCGTCATACGGCGGCTTACGATGCCTTGATCTCCGATTATTTGTCGAATGTGAACGGGGATCCGCTTCCTGAACGTTTAACAGTTACTTACGAGAAAATTCAGGATCTGCGTTATGGCGAGAATCCACATCAGAAGGCCGCGTTTTACCGCAAGCCTCTGGCTGCGGCGGACACGCTCACTTCGGCCGAGCAGCTGCATGGCAAAGAGCTATCCTATAATAACATCAATGACGCGAATGCGGCTCTGCAAATCGTGAAGGAATTCGAAGAGCCTGCGGTCGTGGTCGTTAAGCATATGAATCCTTGCGGGGTTGGCATTGGGGAGAGCGTTTACGAGGCGTTCCGCAAAGCGCATGAGGCTGATCCGGTATCGATCTTCGGCGGCATCGTCGCGGCGAACCGCATCATTGACGAAGCAACGGCACTGCTGCTGAAGGAGATTTTCCTGGAAATTATCCTCGCTCCCGGCTTTACGGATGAAGCCCTTGCCGTACTGACGCAGAAGAAAAACATTCGCCTGTTGAAGGTAAACGGCCTGGAGCTTGGAGCCAATCGCAAGAGCCAGCTTGTGGTCACCTCGATCGACGGCGGCATGATCGTTCAGGACAGCGACGTTCATTCCTTGCAGGAGTCCGATTTGAAGGTCGTTACTGACCGCGCTCCTTCCGAGGAAGAATTGAAGCAGCTCCTGTTCGCCTGGAAAGTAGTTAAGCATGTTAAATCTAATGCGATCGTACTGGCGAAGGACGATATGACGATCGGTGTAGGCGCTGGTCAAATGAACCGTGTCGGCTCGGCGAAAATCGCCATCGAGCAGGCCGGTGACAAAGTGAAGGGCAGCGTACTGTCTTCCGACGCGTTCTTCCCGATGGGCGATACGGTGGAAGCCGCGGCTAAAGCTGGTGTGACAGCGATCATCCAGCCGGGAGGCTCGGTCAAGGACGAGGAGTCGATCCAGATGGCGAACAAGTATGGGGTTGCCATGGTGTTCACCGGCGTCCGCCACTTCAAGCACTAGAGAGGTAGTTTTAAAAGTCGGCTTTTGATCACGAAGTAATTTCAAAGGAGCGAATTCGGCGTCGAATCTTGAATCCAGCGGGAGCTTCTGATACAGAACGTGTAATTGAATAAAACTTTCAAGATGGACAGGGACGGTGGACCGCAGCGGCGGCCTGCCGTTTGCTGTTTGGATATGAGGAGGAGCAGTGGTATGGACATTTTAGTAATTGGCGGCGGCGGCCGGGAGCATGCGATTTGCTGGGCGCTGGCCAAAAGCCCGAAGGCAGGCAGAATTTATTGCGCGCCGGGCAACGCAGGGATCGCTCAAGTAGCGGAGACCGTTCCGATTGCGGTGAACGAATTTGATAAGCTAACGGCGTTCGCCCAAGAGAAGCAGGTAGGACTGGTGGTCGTCGGTCCGGATGATCCGCTGGCGGACGGCATCGTGGATGCGTTCGAAGCGAAGAGCATTCCGGTGTTCGGGCCGCGCAAAAATGCAGCTCATATTGAGGGCAGCAAGACGTTCATGAAGGATTTGCTGAAAAAATACAACATTCCGACAGCCGCTTACGAAAAGTTCGACGATTATGAGGAGGCCAAGGCATACCTTGACCAACAGAAGCTGCCGATCGTCATCAAGGCAGACGGGCTTGCTGCGGGCAAAGGGGTAACGGTAGCCTTCACCCGCGAGGAAGCGGACGCGGCTTTGAAGAATATTATGGTTGGCAAGGTATTCGGCGATGCCGGCAGCCAGGTGGTCATCGAGGAGTTCCTCGAAGGGCAGGAAATGTCGATCCTTGCTTTTGTAGATGGAGAAGTTGTTCGTCCGATGTCGGCAGCGCAGGATCATAAGCAGGTCTATGATAACGATAAGGGACCAAACACGGGCGGCATGGGTACTTACTCACCGCTGCCGCATATCGCGGATACCATCATCGAGGAAGCGGTCGAGACGATCATTAAACCTACAGCCAAAGCGATGGTGGCGGAAGGCCGCCCATTCCGCGGCGTACTGTTCGCCGGTCTAATGATCTCGCCGGATGGTAAGCCGAAGACGATCGAGTTCAACGCCCGGTTCGGCGACCCGGAGGCCCAGGTCGTACTGCCCCGGCTGAAGAGCGATCTGCTGGAAATTTTCCTGGCTGCGGTGAACGGCACGCTGGACAAGGTGGAGATCGAGTGGAGCCATGAAGCGGCGGTATGCGTCGTGCTTGCTTCCGGCGGGTACCCTGCTTCCTATCCGAAGGGACTGCCGATTTCCGGGCTGGATGAGGCCGGGGATGCGCTTGTATTCCATGCAGGAACGGCAAGGAATGGAGCCGGGGAGTGGATTACCAACGGCGGACGTGTGCTTGGTGTAGTAGGGCTGGGGCAGGGTATTGCGGAAGCCCGCGAGAAGGCCTATGCTGCAGCGGAGCGCATCACCTTCGAAGGCAAGCATCAGCGCTCGGACATTGCGGTTAAAGCGTTGCGATAATAAAATGCAAGACTAATAGGAGAAGCCGTCCAAGCAGTTGTTTTGCTGTAGGACGGCTTTCTTAATTAGGACCATCGTTAAGCCATTCAAACGTCATTCAAACTTATAGTACCAGAAGATGGCTTTTTCATTAGCATTTGAAAAATTGGAGTAGAGCATGCTATCAACTCCGCCAATAATAAAGCTGTTGCTTGCATAAAACCGGCAAGCCGATATATTGACATCCTGCGTTTCAAGCATCAGACCAACGTGTTTATTTTCTTTTGCCCACTGCACACCTTTTTTTAATAGTTTGGTTCCAATTCCTTGTTGTCTCCAGTCTTTGGATACTCCAATGTCTTCGATAAGAGCATATCCGTTCCAATTTGAACGAAGCCTAATTTGTCCGATGCACATATGATCAACGTAATATAAAAAAACAGCTTTTCCTGGATCTTCGGTGTAAGTTGTGTCGATATCTTCATTCTCATATTGCTTAAAGTATGGCTCAGGGAATGCCTCTTCCGTATAGGTCCAATGGTCGTTTTCATACTTAGGGATAATCCTCCCCGATACCACGAAGCGTTCGTTCGGCTTGTTAAAATCACATAGATTTGAGCGCCTCATTTTTATTATCATCTCGAAATCCCTCCTTTCGTTTGGCTGAGTACCATTTTTCTTATTCGTTATTGTGTTTTCAAAATCCTTGCCTATATATATCAACTCCCAAAAGGGTTACACCTAAAATTGCAGTATGTTTGTTCCCGATTTGCGGTTATGCACATTATCGTACAATATGGCCCTTTATAAAGTGACTCCGCCGTTCATAAGGAAAACCTCTGACAAACCGCCGCTAATATCACTGACCTACGGCCCAAAATGTAAAACATGTTTTACATTTCGCCTTATTATTGTTACAATTATTAACAAATACAGCGGAAAAAGAGGTGTAGAAATGAAAAGGAAAGCCGATGAAATGCAGCTGTCGCTAGCTACAAAAGCTACGAAATGGCTTGGTATTTTTTATACAGTCAGTTTATTAGTTTGGACCATTTTAGATTTGGTTTTTAACAATCATTTAGGCATACAATTTATTATTTTATTAATGGGATTAATTATCTTTTTCGTTTCGATGATGATTATGAGACAAAGAATGCAATGACGGAGAGCGGGGTACGATGAAAAATCACATACATTCAAAGAGAAAGGAATTGGGCCTGTCCCAGCTGGAGCTGGCTGAGAGGGTAGGGGTGACGCGCCAAACCATTAATGCGGTAGAAAATAATAAGTATGACCCGAGCTTGAAGCTGGCCATGAACATCGCCAAGGTTCTCCAAGTAACCGTGGAGGAGCTGTTCTTTGAATAGCGCAATCCAAAATTCCCGGATAAGCAGCCTGTTTCTGATGCATCTTAAAGGTAATAGCTATTGCGATTATTGATGAAGGAGGCGTCGAATCGATCATGAGCAAGGAAAAGAAGGATATGCTTCCAGTCTCCCGCGAGAGGGTGGAGGTTGAAGGGCTGTACACGGATGAATGGGGACGTTCGGAATATTTGTACCGGGGGCAGGAGTTTCCTGCGGATCTCATTATGGGCACGACGGAATGGAAGCTCACAGAGCTTGCCGAGGATGCGGCTGACCGCGATATTTCGGATGACTTCGAGAATACAGGGCATTCAGGTAAACGCCGCAGCGGCCAAGTGGAGTGATCTTACCCAAATGCTGTACCTGAAACAAGAGCAATCCGCTTCAGCGCCAGAATATTATCTGGTGCTTTTTGCTATTTTTTGGCCTATATTTTTCGATAGAAGATGAATTGTTGGCTCAGGTTACGTATAATAACGAGAAGAAGTTTATTCGGGAGGACGAGCCATGCCAACTACAACAGGAATACATCATATTACGGCGTTTGTAGGAGATGTTCAAGGGAACGTGGATTTTTACGCAGGCGTCCTCGGCTTGAGATTGGTCAAGAAGACGGTCAATTTTGATGCACCAGAGGTGTATCATTTATATTTCGGGAATGAATCAGGCAGTCCGGGAACGATCATCACCTTCTTCCCGCAGGATGGCGCGGAGGTCGGAATGATCGGGGGAGGGCAGGTCGGAGTCACTGTGTTTGCCGTCCCGCCGGGGAGTCTGCTGTTCTGGCGCAAGCGCCTGAAGAAATTCGGCATTCCGATTATGGACAATTCCCGCTTCGGTGAGGATTATGTTCGTTTTACGGATAATTCCGGTTTGCTGATCGATCTGGTTGAGCGCGCGGAAGGGCCGGAGAGCACCTGGTCTTTTGGCGGGGTCCCGCAGAAGTACGCGATCAAGGGATTTGGCGGCGCATTACTGTTCAGCAGCGACAGCCAAAGCACGGCAAGGGTGCTGGAGCTGATTCTCGATATGAAGCGGATTGGCGAGGAAGAAGGGCTGATTCGATATCAGGCCGCGGGTGACCTCGGTAATTGGATTGATTTGAATGCGGAGGATATTCCGAGAAGCGGCGGCGGAGCCGGAACCGTTCATCATATTGCCTGGCGGGCGAAGGATGACGAGGAGCAGGAAGAATGGCGGCGGATGATCGAGCAGTGCGGCCTTCACCCAACGCGAATCATGGATCGCGATTATTTTAAAGCACTGTATTTCCGCGAGCCTGGCGGCATCCTGTTCGAGATCGCTACCGATCCTCCAGGGTTTACGGTTGACGAGCCGCTTATGCAGCTCGGGGAGAAGCTGATGCTGCCAGACCGGTACGAACCGCATCGAAGCACGATACTGTCCCATTTAAGCAGCTTTCAGGTCCGGTTCTTCGAGTTTGAGGAGGAGGCGGAGGAAGAGTCAGGGGCAGGGGCAAAGGAATGAGGCGTATTTGGAGTAGAATGGATCCTGTGGCGATCCGGCTCAGGCAGAGCTCGGGATAAAGCTCAGGCAGGACGCTTAGGCAGAACGCTTAGGCAGAACGCTTAGGTAGAACGCTTAGGTAGAACGCTTAGTTAGGACGCATAGTCAGGAGCTCAAGCAGCTTGTTTGGCTTCGGTAGAAGAGATATTTTTGGTGACAAACTTTTATTGTGTTAGATAGATTAATAATTTGTTGAACAGAAGTGAGGAGAAAAGATGAGTCAAACGGAACAAGAGACAGAACAACGTACGGTAGGCATGGAGGAAATCGTTCGGGCCCATCATGTGCTCAAGGAGGTTGTGGTGCGCACGCCTCTGCAGCTGGATGCGACACTGTCGGCGAAATACGGATGCCGGGTATTTCTGAAGCGGGAGGATCTTCAGGTCGTTCGTTCCTTCAAAATCCGCGGGGCCTATAATAAGATTCGCAGTTTAAGTCCGGAGGAGCTGGAGAAGGGCATCGTCTGCTCGAGCGCAGGCAACCATGCGCAAGGCGTGGCATTCTCCTGCAATGCGCTGGGGATTCCAGGCGCCATCTTCATGCCGAGCACGACGCCGAATCAGAAGGTGAAGCAGGTTAAACGGTTCGGCGGCTCTCATGTGGAGGTCATTTTGACGGGAGATACTTATGACGATGCTTTTGAAGAAGCGATGAAGGCTTGCCGGGAACGCGGCATGACGTTCATCCACCCGTTCGACGATCCGAAGATCGTTGCGGGAAACGGGACGATTGGCATGGAAATCCTGGAGAATCTCGACACGGCTGCGGATTATGTGTTTGTAACGATTGGGGGCGGCGGATTGGCTTCGGGCGTCGGAACGTACATCAAGGCGATGAATCCGGAGACGAAGCTGATCGGCGTGGAGCCGCTGGGAGCCGCTTCGATGAGCGAGTCGTTCGAGCAGCAGCAGGTCGTCACATTGGAGACGATCGACAAGTTCGTGGACGGTGCGGCCGTGAAGCGAGTCGGCGATTTGAATTATCGCATTTGCGCCGATTTGCTGGACGATATCGTAAAGGTGCCGGAAGGAAAAGCATGCACGACCATTCTTGATTTATATAATGATAGTGCGATTGTCGTCGAGCCTGCCGGTGCGCTTCCGGTATCAGCGCTCGATATGTACAAAGATGAAATTCGCGGGAAAACGGTCGTCTGTGTAATCAGCGGCGGCAATAATGATATCGATCGCATGCAGGAAATGAAGGAGCGTTCGCTAATATACGAAGGCTTGAAGCATTATTTCCTGGTGAACTTCCCTCAGCGCGCCGGGGCGCTGCGCGAGTTCCTGCAGGATGTGCTCGGGCCGAACGATGATATCACCCGGTTTGAGTATACGAAGAAGCATAATAAGGAGAACGGGCCGGCGCTGGTGGGCATCGAGCTAAGCGATCCAGCGGATTACGAAGCGCTGATCGGCCGCATGGACGCCAAGGGAATTGCCTATACGGAGCTGAACCGGGATTTGAATCTGTTTAATTTGTTGATTTGATCCGGACGGCAGATTCGTTTTAGAGCTTTTCGTAGAGCCTTTTGTAGAGCATTTGTAGGAACATTTTGTAGAGATTTGTACAGCGTTTAGAAGAATATTTCTTAGAGCGCATTCAGAAGAACATTTTGTAGAGCGTTTAGAGGAGCATTCGTAGAGTTTTTCGTAAAGCGTTTAGAAGAATATTTCGTAGAGGGTTTCTAGCAGCTCAAATTTCTGAGTAATCTGAGTTTGATAAAACGGAGGTCGCTGCAGATGAACATGACTCCAAAATGGCTGGAATGGGCGAAGCAAATCCAGGCGCTCGCTCAGACCGGGCTTGCCTATACCAAGGATGTGTATGATGCGGAACGCTATGAGGCACTGCGGGAAGTCAGCGTTGACATACTGAACAGCTATACGACCGTGGATCGGGAGATCATCGAGCTGTCGTTCGCCAATGAGCGCGGGTATGCAACACCCAAGGTCGATATCCGCGGCGTTGTGTTCAAGGATGACAAAGTGCTGCTCGTTCAGGAGAAGCATGACGGCTGCTGGGCTTTGCCCGGGGGCTGGGGGGACATCGGGCTGTCTCCTTCCGAGGTAGCGGTGAAGGAAATCAAGGAGGAGGCCGGCTACGAGACAAGGCCGGTGCGTCTGCTTGCTGTCCTAGACAAAAAATTTCATCAGCATCCTCCAGAACCTTATCACGTCTATAAATTTTTTATCCAATGCGAAATTGTCGGCGGCGAAGCGGCGGAGGGGCTGGAGACGAGCGGCGTGGCTTTCTTTGCAGAGACACAGCTTCCGAAGCTATCCCTCCAGCGTAACACGGAGCAGCAGATCAGAACGATGTTCCAGTTTCTGAAGAATCCGGATAAGCCGGCGATTGTGGATTAATGCTTAGCAGCCAGCCAGTATGAAAAAAGTGAAAATTAAAAGCAGCCTATAGCGGCCAACGGAACTGTGACCCGATTTATGGAATGGGCCACAGTTCACTAAGCTAGCTGGGCTGCTTTTTTGGTTGTCAGCAGGTTACTAACGGACCGAGGATCGCTATAATCGCAAAATTGAGGTTAGCACAAGGCTAACGGACCGAGGATCCGCTATATTCACAAAATTGAGCACAAACACAAGGCTAACGGACCCGAGAGACCTTATTCGGCTAAAAAGGAGCTTTTGGCGGTGATTTTCAGCGAAATAGCGTATTCTGTGTCCGATAGGTATGGTAATTTAGCAGTTTTGTCACAGATAGCGCCTCTGGTGTCCGTAAGTTTCTCGCCCATGGACTCAGAATCTAATTTGAGCTAGCTGGGCTGCTTTTTTGGTTGCCAGCAGGCTACTAACGGACCGAGGATCGCTATAATCGCAAAATTGAGGTTAGCTCAAGGCTAACGGACCGAGGATCCGCTATATTCACAAAATTGAGCACAAACACAAGGCTAACGGACCCGAGAGACCTTATTCGGCTTAAAAGGAGCTTTTGGCGGTGGTTTTCAGCGAAATAGCGTATTCTGTGTCCGATAGGTATGGTAATTTAGCAGTTTTGTCACAGATAGCGCCTCTGGTGTCCGTAAGTTTCTCGCTCTCCACTTGCCCCACCCTGCTCCCTTACCTATACCCTGCACTTCACCTATATTCGATATTCGCCCTACATTCGCGACTCGTCTCTATATTTAGTCCCTACATTCGCGACTTGCCCCTATACTTGCTCTTATTACTCGCACGCTTTATTTATCCTTGTATTTGTTGCCCATACTGCTGAACTCCACCGATACGGACAGCGTAGCAATTACAAGCTGAGCTAGAGAAGAATCCAATCGATGTCCTATTTTAACTAATCATCGTGCCATAACAAGCGAAGGAACAATTGCTACAATTGTTCCTGTAAGCGTATACAGGCTGCGAGCGAGCGGTGGCCTACCGTTGTGATGTGACGCCAAACAGCTCCCGTTGGGTCTGTGTGAAGTATGGAAGCAAAGCATCGTACCGCCTCCTGTTGGAAGTGTGTGAGGTGCGGAAAGGAAAGCATGCATCCCCCCTCCGTTGAGGCTGTGTGAGGTGCGGAAAGGAAAGCATGTATCCCCCCTCCGTTGGGTCTGTGTGAAGTGTGGAAGCAAAGCATCGTACCGCCTCCTGTTGGAAGTGTGTGAGGTGCGGAAAGGAAAGCATGCATCCCCCCTCCGTTGAGGCTGTGTGAGGTGCGGAAAGGAAAAGCATGCAAACACCCCCCCGTTGGAGTGTGGATGTGCGGAAAGCAAAGCCTCACACTACCCCCTTTGGGGTGTGTGCGGAAAGGGAAAGCACTGCAACCGCCCACCGTTGGAAGGCTCGCGGGTACGGAAGACAAGGCAGTGAACGCCGCATGGCGGTAGCGGTGCACGGTGTGGTTCACGCGAGAAATCGTGAGCTGTTCGTGATGAGTTGTTTCGTTAGAAGCCAAGAGGTGCTAGAGAGATGAGCCTTTCGGGCGAGAAGCCAAGAGCTGATCGAGAGATGAGCCCTTCGCGCGAGAAGCCGTTCGCGATGAGTTGTTTGGTTAGAAGCCACGAGCCCTTCGCGGGAGAATCTAGGGGACTGTCCATGAAAGAAACCAGGGGAAATGAGATGAGAAAGGGGAGAGCTGCAATGAGAGAGACGGGCTTGAAGCGGCTGACGAGCGGGGCGTTTTTTATGGGGCCTGCGCTGTTGATTTTTGCTGCAGTCATTATTATACCTATCGGAATGAGCATGTATTACAGTTTGTTTCAGTGGGATGCGATTTCTGCCAGGATTTTTACCGGAATGGACAATTACACGCGGCTGTTTCAGGATCCGGTCCTGTGGATCTCGTTGAAAAATTCGCTGTTTCTTACTTTGGGAGCGCTGCTAATCCAGCTGCCGGTCGGGCTGTTTCTGGCGATTCTGCTCGGCTACAAGCTCAGAGGCTCCAATTTTATGAAAACGATCTACTTTACGCCGGTGATGCTGTCAACCGCAGTGCTGGGCATCCTCTGGGCACAAATTTATGATCCGAATTTCGGCCTGCTGAACAATCTGCTGATTAAGCTCGGATTGCAGAGCTGGACGCATGCCTGGCTCGGGGAAACGGGGACGGCGCTGGCTTCGGTCATTGCAGTCGTCGCCTGGCAGTTTATTGGCTTCTACGTCGTCGTATATTTCGCGGCGCTGCAGAATATTTCCGACGAAGTGCTCGAGGCCGCCCGGGTTGAAGGGGCTAGTGAATGGAGAATCGTGTTCAACATTCAAATTCCGCTCATTTGGGGGACGATCACCTTCACGGTGCTGAACTGCGTTATCAACTCGCTGAAGTACTTTGACCTCATTTACATTATGACAGGCGGCGGACCCAACAACTCCAGCGAGGTCATTGCCAGCTATATGATGAAGAACGCCTTCAAGCTGATGGATTACGGCTATGGGAGCGCTATATCAACCTTCCTGCTGCTGTTTGGGTTGGTCTTGGCATTGATCATTTTTAAATTGCTAAACAAGGGAAACGCTAAATTCCAATAAGAAAAATAGACTGAGGAGGCTTAGACGTAGGCCGGGGAAGCTCAAACGTCGGTTAAGGGGGCTTAAACGTAGGCTGAGGAACCTCAAACGTAAGCCGAGGAGAGGAAGCCAAGAGGTAGGCTGAGAGAGCTTAAACATAGGCCAAGAAGCAATAAACGTAGGCTGAGCAAGCTTATGAATGAATTTCATCACCTTAAGAAAGGAGTGGGTCATCTTGCTCAGAGCCCAAGCGGCAGCACATCATCCACAGCCAAAGACTACGGGAGTGAACAGCGAGAGGCGCTTTTTTAGCCGAAAAACCGCCGTGAGAGCCCTGCTGTACGCCATTCTGCTGACTCATTTGGTATTTACAGGATATCCTTTTGTTTGGATGGTCATCTCATCCTTTAAGAGCAACAAGGAGTATTTCGCGAATCCGTGGGGGTTGCCGGCAGAGTGGCGGTTCGACAATTTTGCAAAAGCCTGGAGCGAGGGAATTGGCGGCTATCTGTTCAACAGCATGTACATTACGCTGTTCTCTGTGATCGGTCTGCTGATTGTGGCGACCTTGATCGGGTTTTATTTTGCGGCCCGTCCGTTCAAAGGCTCCGGGCTATTGTTGGGAATGTTCTTTCTAGGCATGCTTATTCCCGTTCACAGCACGCTGATCCCGCTGTTCATGATCTCGAACCGGATCGGCACTTATGATACGTTTTGGGCATTATTTTTTCCTTACATCGCTTTCAATCTGCCGGTGGCTGTGTTTCTGTCCTATGGATTTTTCCGGGAGGTACCAAGGGAGATCGAAGAGGCGGCCACAGTGGACGGCTGCGGCATTTACCAGAGCTTCTTCCGCGTATACTTTCCGCTGGCCAAGCCGGTGCTGGCTACGGTGACGATTGTTTCTTTTTTCAATATCATGAATGATTTCGTCTTCCCGTTAGTGATGATTTCCAAGGAATCTTTGAAAACGCTGCCGATCGGATTAATGATGTTCAAAGGCAACTTTAGCGCAGACTATTCACTGATCAGTGCAGCATTGGTCATAACTACAGCCCCAATCCTGATTCTGTATATGTTCCTGCAAAAATACGTTCATAAAGGGGTTGTAGCCGGCTCGGTAAAGGGCTAGGTGCAGGGACAGGACGGGGTTTATAATAAAACATGAGAAAACGAGGGGGAAACACCAATGAAAAAGGCATTCGTAATCGTTATGCTTGCTGTTTTGCTAACTGTAACAGCATGCTCTGCTCCAGGAGAGAGCAAGAAGCAGGCCGATGTCAAGGAATTGACGATGTGGAGCATGGAGACACGCAGCCGGGAGACGATCGAGAAGTCGATCAAGGAATTCAATGATACGCATCCGGATATTCATTTGACGGCGGAGTTTTTTGAGGATGAGGCTTTGAAAACGAAGATGAAGGTAGCGATTGCGGGCAATCAGCTGCCGGACATTATTACGTACTGGAGCGGGGAAACGTTCGATACGCTGGTGTCCACGAATATGCTTGGCGATATTACGGACAAGCTGGCCCAGGATGCTGAGTTCAAGGATAACGTGCTCCCAGGTGGACTGGATACGTTCACCTATGAAGATAAGACCTACGCCATTCCCGTCTTATTCAGCGGGGTGTCGCTCTGGTATAATAAAGAGATCTTCGCCGAGAACGGCTTGACTCCGCCTGCAACCTATGATGAACTTTTAAGTGTGGTGGATCAACTGAATGCAAAGGAGATTACGCCGATTACGATCGCCGGCAAGGAACGCTGGCCGATGCTGCACTGGTTCTCTTACCTGGCTCAGCGGGTCGGTGGAACGGAGCCGTTCGAGAAGGCCAAAAACGGGGAAGCCGATTTCACGCAGGACAGCTTCGTGCAGGCCGGGGAGATGTTAAGAGAACTAGCCATTGATAGAAAGGGATTTGTAAACGGATTCCTGGGACTTGATTATGCCGCTGCGGAATCGCTGTTCGTTAACGAGCGTGCGGCGATGTATTTGCAGGGAGAATGGGCGATGGAGGCTTTTCTGAACGATGAGTTTGCGGAGAAGGTGGGCTTCGTGCCGTTCCCTGCGGTTGATGGCGGCCAAGGCAGCATCAATGTGTATCAAGGCGGCTTCGGCGTAGGCATGGCGATCTCGGCCAAGGCGGATCAGGATGCAGCATATACCGCGATTCGTTTCCTGTCCAGTCCGGAACAGAGAAAGGAAATTTACGAAGGCGCCAATATCAGCCCAATGAAGAATCCGGGGCTGGACGATTCCAAGATGCATCCGCTTGCTTATGAATACGATAAGTCGATCAGCGACAATCTGGAAGGCTTCTTCGGCTATTACGACCAGACGCTTGATGCGAGACGGGCCGACCAATTCCTGGATCTGATGGGCGCTATCGTCGGCCAGAGCAGCAATGATGTGAAGGAAGAATTGGCGAAGATTAAGTAAGGGCGGCGAAACTATAAGTTGAACTACGAAATGGGATGCGGGCAAGGGAGATCAATGATTCCGGAGAATTTGCAAGCTTGCTGAAAGAAAGCTGCTTGGGGCGGATAAGCTCGTGATCGGCTTAAAGCTGCTTCGAGAGCCTAAGCTTGTGATCGGCTTAAAGCAGCTTCGAGAGCCTAAGCTTGTGATCGGCTTAAAGCAGCTTCGAGAGCCTAAGCTTGTGATCTACTTAAAGCAGCTTCGAGAGCCTAAGCTTGTGATCTACTTAAAGCTGCTTCGAGAGCTTGAGTTTGTGATCGGCTTAAAGCTGCTTCGAGAGCTTAAGTTTGTGATCTACTTAAAAGTTGCTCGAAAGCCTAAGCTTGTGGTCGCCTTAGTGACCTGATTTCTACCTCTTATGGACATATATGAACCTGAATCATCTAAGAAAATTGGGAGCAACAGCGATCGCAGGAACATTTTGCGGAACTTGCCCTGCATCCCCTTTCGTTCAACTTTCATTTCCATGGTTCACACTTGTATAAATGGATTTTTAGCAGCTAATTTCTGTGTTAAGGAATGGAAAGTAGATTTAAATGTATTTCATGTCATTAGAAGAAGGAAGATGGCCATCATGGGCTAGATACTTGATTTTAGATGCATGAAATCCATCTAATTTTTCGAAACATTGGTTTGGAGTGTAATTAGTCACATGAAATCCATTTAGTGTACGACACAGTTTAGTGCACGACTGGTCAGTGTGCGACACGGTTTAGTGCATGGCAATTTAGGATGCGATTGCTCAGTGTGCGACACGGTTTAGTGCATGGCAATTTAGGATGCGATTGCTCAGTGTGCGACACGGTTTAGTGCATGGCAATTTAGGATGCGATTGCTCAGTGTGCGATACAGCTTAGTGTATGGCAGTTTAATGCACGATTGCTCAGTGTAAGACTGAACATATTAAGTGAAACGGCAGTTATGCAGACAACTAGAATGGAAGCGAGGAATATGCGGTGTCTGAAATTATCAATCCGATTTTGAGGGGCTTCAACCCGGATCCATCGATCATTCGGGTAGGCGAGGATTACTATATCGCGACTTCAACGTTTGAATGGTTCCCGGGGGTTCAGATTCATCATTCCCGGGATTTGAGGAACTGGCAGCTCATCGGCCATCCGCTGAGCCGGACGAGCCAGCTTGATATGATGGGGAATCCCGACTCTGGCGGCGTATGGGCCCCTTGTCTGAGTTACCATGAAGGTACTTATTATTTAATATATACCGATGTCAAAAGCCATATGGGGCCGTTCAAGGATACGCATAATTATTTGGTTACCGCCCAGGATATCCGCGGCCCGTGGTCGGAGCCGATCTACCTGAACAGCAGCGGCTTCGATCCATCGATGTATCATGAGGAGGACGGCACGAAGTGGGTGCTGAACATGGTATGGGACCACCGCAAAGGGAAAAACCACTTCGGCGGCATCGTTATGCAGCAGTATTCGGAAGAGGAACAGCGTCTGACCGGGCCGATCTACAACATCTTCAGGGGAACGCCGCTGGGGCTCACGGAAGGCCCTCATATTTATAAAGCCAACGGCTATTATCATCTGATGACGGCGGAAGGCGGAACCCGGTACGGTCACGCCATCACGATGGCGCGCTCGGCTTCGCTGCTCGGCCCTTACGAGGCCGATCCTGCCGGTCCGCTGCTGACCTCGGCGGATCGCCCGGAGGCGGCGCTGCAGCGCGCGGGACACGGCAGCCTGGTAGAGACGCAGCATGGCGAGCTGTACGTTGTGCATCTGTGCGGGCGGCCGCTGCGTCCATCGATGTGCTGTACGCTCGGCCGGGAGACGGCCATTCAGAAGGTGGAATGGACGGAGGACGGCTGGCTGCGCCTGGCGACGGGCGATCATGAGCCTCAGGTGCGGGTGAAGGGCCCGAGCTTGCCGGAGCATCCTTTTGCGCCGGAGCCGGAAACGGAGCATTTCGATGGCGCAGAGATCAGCCGGCACTTCAGTACGCTGCGCGAGCCGCTGGCCGAGTCTTGGGCATCGCTCAAGGAACGACCGGGTTATCTGCGGCTGCGGGGCCGGGAATCGCTGTATTCGCATCACCGGCAAAGTTTGGTGGCGCGGAGGCAGCAAGCTTTTCTCGTGGAAGCGGAGACGGTCGTGGAATTTGCGCCCGAGACCTATCAGCAGATGGCCGGCTTGATTTATTATTATAATACGAAAAATTATTATTACCTGTGGATTAGCCGGGATGAAGTCTTGGGCAAATGCTTAGGAATTATGTCGAGCGATCGCGGGTTGTATGACGAGCCTCTGGATAAACCGGTCTCGATCGAGGGCTGGGATCGCTGCTACATGAAGGCAGTTATCCGCCGGGAGTCCCTAAGATTCTACTACTCTCGCGACGGGAAGGAATGGCTGGCGATCGGCGGAGACATGGACGCGACCAAGCTCTCGGATGAGAATGCGGAGCTGGTCAAGGATGGTATTGCCCTAGACCAGGGCTTCACCGGCGCCTTCCTGGGCATGTGCGCTCAGGATCTCAGCGGGCGTGGAATGCATGCGGATTTTGATTATTTTACGTATCGCGAGCTGGATGAATAGACCGCAAGCAGCAGCGGGTTAGCCGTGTTAAACGAAAAACGGATCATGTTAATTGTTGCTGTATAAGTAGTTGTATAAGTTGCTGTATAAGTGCTATATAAGTGGTGTAAAAGTGCTGTTTAAGCTGCTATATAAGTGCTAAATAAGTGCTAAATGAGTGCTAAATGAGTGCTAAATGAGTGCTATATAAGTGCTGTATAAGTTACTCTATAAGTTGTTTTATTGATGAACTAAAGAATGGTGCAGACAAGGGAAAAAAATGATTCCAAGAGAAGCTGAAAACTCTCGGAAGGAAGGCTGCATCGGAAGCATGGCTACCTCGGTTGCATAGTAGCTGCCTCGGAAGCAAAGCGCATCAGCTGCATAGTAGCTGCTTCAGAAGCATAGCGTATCGGTTGCATAGTAACTGCAAACTCGGAAGCATAGGCCTGTGGTCGCCTTTGTGACCGGACTTCTGCCTCTTATCTTAGGAACCCCAAAAAAACTGAGAGCAACAGTGATTCCAGGAGTGTGTTACGAACTTGCCCTGCGCCCATTTCAAGAGTTCAATTTATGAGATTCCGAAGATGAAGCCGGAATCTAGAATTAGTTTAGAATTCAAGCTAAGGCTAAAGCCTGGAACTGGATAGACAGAATTCAACCAAGGGAGAGCTGACAATGTCAAACATGATGGATGCAGCCGTACTGAACAAACCAATGGATATCGAAATCAAGCAGGTACCCGTTCCGAGCATCAAAGAGGATGAGGCGCTGGTTAAGGTGTACTGCATTGGGGTCTGCGGCTCTGATGTCCACTATTATGAGCATGGGCGGATCGGACGTTATGTCGTGGAGAAGCCGATCATTCTAGGCCATGAGCTGGCTGGAGAAGTGGTGCAGGTCGGAGCGAAGGTGGCCAACGTCTCGGTAGGCGACCGGGTCGCTGTAGAGCCGGGGGTGGCCTGCGGACGCTGCGAATATTGCAAATCGGGGCGCTACAATCTATGCCCTGACGTCGTCTTTATGGCTACGCCGCCGGTGGATGGAGCCTGGGCGGAATACGTGGCCGTACGCAGCGATTTCCTGTTCCGCCTCCCGGATGAGATGAGCTTCGAGGAGGGAGCCCTGCTGGAGCCGCTGTCCGTCGGCATGCATGCCATGATTCGCGGCAAGGTCGGCCCGGCGGATCGGGTGCTCGTCACGGGGCTTGGCCCGATTGGGCTTCTGGCGATTCAAGCCGCTAAAATTTACGGCGTGACGGAGATTTACGCAACCGACGTAGTGCCATTCCGTCAGGAGCTTGCGCAGAAAATGGGCGTTACCGCCGTCATTGATCCTTCGAAGGAGAATTTGAAGGAGCGGCTTGCCGAGTTGACCGGCGGGAAGGGCATTACCGTTGTCGTGGAGTCCTCCGGCAACGGCCGCGCCATTGCGGACGCCTTCGGCGCCGTCAACCGGGGCGGGCGCGTCGTGCTGGTCGGAATGCCGGCAGCGTCGGAGATTCCGGTCGATATCAATACGATCATCGATGGCGAGATCGATGTCTACGGATTGTTCCGCTACGCCAACACTTATCCGTCGGCGATCCAGGCCTTGAGCAAGTCCGGCATCGACATTGAGCAGGTCATTACGCATAAATATGCGCTTAAGGATATTAAGGAAGCGATTGAGGTCGCCCGCACTGAGAAGGAAACGAGCATCAAGGTCATGATCTATCCCGAGCTGTAATCGGGCCCGCTGTCCGATTCGCTGTACCCCATAGAACAGTCAGGAGGCAATCAGATGAGGCTGCTGAGCAAGCTAGGCTTGGACAGGACGAGAGGCCAGATTTTTGTCGGGTTCATCGTTATGATGATTATCGTGTTGTCGCTAACGGTCAGCAGCCTCTATTATTTGCTGTCGAAGGTGCAGAAGGAGAGCGCCTCCCGCTATATCGACGAGATTGCCGAGCAGGCCAGCGGGCGGCTGGAATCGCTGCTGAGCGAGATCAATGTGCTTACCCTGCAGCTTGCGATGGATGAGCGGATTCAGGATCAGCTTGCTGATGAGCTCCGGGGTGAAGCAACGACCTATGATGAGAAAATGCAGCTGCGAAAAATTCTGATCGATAAAACGGCATATTCGGAAACGATTCGCGAAATTGAGCTGTTCTCTGAGGAGAACAGCCTTTACCCGATTGTCGAGCAGAATATTGTGGACCGGGTCGGTGAACGATACGTCCGGGAGGCGAATGAGGCTGATCGGGTCGGCGCGGTGGTCTGGATTGGCCGCGATCCGCATAACCCGGAGGATTTGCTGGCGATCCGGCGGATCAAGGTGGAGAAGCTGGAGTTCCGGAATGGAGGCTATTTGGTAATTCGCATCAGGCCCTCCCTGATTGAATTTATCAGCCGGGACGTCGCTAAGGCCAAGGGCAGCATCATGCGGCTGCTCGATGCGGACGGCAGTGAGATTTCGCTGGTGGGAGCCGGGAGCGCGCCAGCTGCGTCCGAATCCGCCGCAGGGAGCGGGATCAACCGGGAAGATTATGTGACCGTGCAGCGGAAGATCAAAACGACCGATTGGCAGCTGGAGATTATGGTTCTTAAGACGGCATTGACGGAGGATATCCATTTCCTGCAGGATGTGCTCATCTGGGCCAGCATTCTCAGCATCATCGTCTTCGCGGTCCTGTCCTACTACTTGTCACTGTTGATCACTTCACCGATTAAGAGGCTGTCGAGGGTCATGCAGAAGGGGCGAGGCGGCAATCCGCAGGAGAACCCGGATCTGTATTTCAATCGCGAGGTTAATTTGCTGAACGTGAAATATAACCAGATGGTCCGGGAAATCAATCATTTGATCAAATCGGTTTATGAAAAAGAGCTGATCAAAAGCAAAAGCGAAATTAAGGCGCTGCACTCGCAAATCCATCCTCATTTTTTGTTCAATACGCTAGACTCGCTCTACTGGGCCCATATCCGCAAAGGGGATAACGAGCTGGCCCAAATGGTCATCCGGCTTGCGGATCTGTTCCGCTACAGCATTCAATCAAGCGGCGAGGATGGCTTCGTTACCGTGGCAGAGGAGCTGGAGCAGGTCAAGCGTTACGTCTATATTATGAAAATGCGCTGGCACGAGCGGCTGCAGGTGGAAATTCACGATGATCCGTCCTTGCATAATCTGAGAATTCCGAAGCTGACGATTCAGCCGCTCATTGAGAATGCGATCATCCACGGCATTGAGCCGCTGGAAAGCGGCGGAAGCATTGAGCTGACGGTCCGGGAGCGGGAGGGAGCCGTCTCGTTCATCATCGCGGATAATGGCGTCGGCATGAGTGCGGACAAGCTGGTTGAGATTCGGGAACGGCTGCAGAACGGGATGAATGTAGCGTTCATCTCGAGCGGCAAAGGCATTGGCATGTTCAATGTCAGCAAGCTGATTCAGTTCCACTACGGGCCTGAATATGGCATTCGCATCGATAGTCTGCCGAATAAAGGCACCATCGTTGAGGTTAGAATTCCGGCCGCGCAGAAGGAGGAGGTGGATAGAGATGAGCCTGCCGGTGATCTTGGTCGTTGATGACGAATACAACACAAGAATGGGCGTGTCCTATACGCTGCAGCAATGGGGAGGAGACAAAGCTGAAATCGCCGTCGCGGAGAATGGACAGCAGGCGCTGAATATGCTGCGCGAGCGGGAATATGATCTGCTCATCACCGATATCCGCATGCCCTTGATGTCTGGCATTCAGCTGCTGGAGACGCTACGTGAGGAGAAGAATGAGGTGGCGGCCGTACTGCTCACCGGGTTCGCGGAGTTCGAATACGCCCAGCAGGGACTGCGGCTGGGTGCGATCGATTATCTTCTGAAGCCGGTGCAGCAGTCCGAGCTTATTAACACGACCGAGAAGGCGCTGAGCATGGCCCGCCAGGCGAAAGAGCGAAGAGCGCGCCTGCAGCGGCATTTCAGCCAGCTTAAGCTTAGCGAAGCTGATGCGGTAAGGGGAGCGCAGGGACAGACGAGCCAGGATAAAGACCCGCTTAGTCTGCACACGAGCAACGAGTATGTGGTCAAAGCGGTTCAATACATCGAAGAGCATATTTCCGACGTGCTGACGATCAAGGAAGTGGCCCAGCAGGTTCATCTGAATCCGAGCTATTTCAGCGTGCTGTTCAAGGAGGAGGCGGGGCTTACCTTCATCGATTACGTTACCCAGCTTCGCATGAAGAAGGCGAAGGAGCTGCTGGAAAGCTCCAGCCTGAGCCTGGACGCCATTTCGGAGCAAATCGGCCTGCAAACGACGAGCTATTTCATCCGGATGTTCAAGAAGTTTGAGAGCATAACCCCCAAACAATATCGCGATCAAGTGAAAAACAGAAGCTAGGCTGCCTAATCTAGGCAGCCTTAAGTTCAATATAAGCCTTGCAGCATGCAGGCGATATCCGCTCGGCCCCAAATCAATATAAGCCTTGCAGCATGCGGGCGATGTCCGCTTGGCCCCCAATCTATATGAGCTTTCACCCTGCAGGTGATGCCCTCCGCCCCAAGTGTTAGATATCCGACTTTTTAAAACGGGTTAAAGCAACAATCAAAATGCTTCCACAAAATATGGCCCAGCAGCCGGCTGAGAATAAAAATCCGGTCTGCGGGAAAATAATCATACTCGGCAGGCTTTGCAGAGATCCCATAAGAACGAGGCTCATGATAATAAATAGTGCAGCATTTCGAATCAGAATGGCTAGTGCAAAGAACAGGGTAGCATAGCAGATAAAGGCCGCCAGTTTAATAGCGAATAAGAAATAGAGCTGCTGTAAATTGTCCTCAGCCAGAGGAGCGAGTGCTGACATAGGAAGCGCCAGCAGCATACAGGAGACCAAATTGAAGATCAGGATAAGAAATGCAAATTGTACAGCAGACACCCATTTTGCCAGCATGATTTGCAAACGGGGGATTGGCCGAATAAATAATAGCTTGGCTGTACCGTGAGAGAATTCGTAGTTAATGATCTGCGACACAAATAGAATTAAAATCACGTATAGGATTTGGTTTTCCGTCTGAAATAAATTGAAGGTTACAGTCCAATAATCGCTAAAAGGCTGACTCTGAAATGTCGTTAACAGCAAAACGGTTAAAATAGAAACAAAAGATGTGCAAAGCATGATCCAAGTGGATCGCATGTGGTAAAGCTTCATGTTTTCATTGCGGACTAACCGGATCAATTTCATAAGAACCTCCTGCAAGTATTCACGGGATTTCATTTTGATTTAAGATTATCTTTCCGGTATCACTGCTAATCTCCAGTTGAGCATTATGATCTGTTGCTTCACCAAGGCTTCCTGCGATTTGATTCATACCGAACTGGCTAAGCGAAGCAGCGGAGGGCGTGAAGGCTGCATCAAGATCGGTACGGACTACACCGTTTGAGTATAAGTGGAAGAAAAGAGCCTTCGCAGAAGCGGTTAATCCAACCTTGATATCCCCTTTATTTGTAAGGATCCGGTTATGACCTGTCAGCGGCTGCCATTCCTTAATAGTTACATGCCCAGCGCTTGTATTTAGTGAAGCATTTCCTTCCAGCCTCATAATTTGAATATTTCCGAGAGTAGAATCAGCCGTTAACTGTTGGCCTATATAGGAATCCAGGTAAATGCCGCCAAGATCGCTTTTGAATTGCAATGTATTCGCCTTCAGCGGTTGGTCCGCATATACGCTGCCAAATTTAGTTTGTATATTTACGTTTCGAAGCTTGTCTGCAGGCAGATCAATTTGAAGCCTGACAGATTTGTTCAGGCTAAGCAAGGACATCGCAGCATTATTCTCAATGGCCCGTACGTGTAAGTGATCTTTATCAGCAAGCAGGAATACATCATAATCACTCAGCCTGGAGGCTGTGCCGGTAATCTTCGCATGAACTTGATGATCAGAGCTTAACGATAAATGAACGTCAGTTATATCGCTGATGACGGTAATATCGTTAATTTGATCAGCTTCCATGCTTTTAGTTTTGTCAAATTGAGCCGTATAGAGACTATTGACTCCCACTATTGTGGTAATTATTAATACGAGCAGGAGCAATAGACTAATCCATGCTATGTATTTTTTCATCATATATTTCCTTTCAGTGCTACTCTTCTCTTCTTAATATCTCTTGCTGCTCGAACGCTCTCCAGCCAATAATGAGGAATGTTGCATGGACGAGGGTCCAGAACAAATAAGAGATAAGGAGGCTCATCCCGGGGATCACGGGAACGAAGCTTACGGTAAAAGCAAAAAAAAGAATCGTAATCATAAGAGAGAGGCCCAGATGGCGGGTAAGTACAGTTACAGTAAAGGCCAATGCAATATAAAATGGGAAAACAAACAGCTTCGTGACAAACAGCTTCATGGCTGCATAAAGACCTTCCACGTAAGTCCACTGCTCAAATCCCGATGTAAATCCTGCAATGGTCATAGCCAAAGGAATACTGCCCAGGATTCCAAGGAGGACATATAACAGAATCGCAATATACTTGGATAACAAAATCCATGATCGGGGGAGCGGCCTGATCAGCAGAAGTCTAATCGTACCCGTAGAATACTCCCGGCTAATGATATGAATGGCGATGATCATCGAGATCATCATGAAGATCTGAATGAAGATCTGCAGCACATGCGAGGTACTGTCCCAATAAGGCAAAGCCGGCGACGAGCTGCCCAGATGCTGCCCAATGGCCGCCAATATGGTGAATGCATAAGCGATGATCAATGAGATCAGACCGCTTCGCTGGTAATAAAGTTTCATATGTTCGTTTTTGATCAGGTTCATCAATCTCATATGACATTCCCTCTAGTGATTTGCAGGAAGGCATCCTCCAGAGGAGTCTTTGACTGGGAAGAGGAGGATATTTCCGACATTTTCAGCGTATGTAAAAGCTTCCCGTTCTGTACAATCCCTACCCGATCACACAGGAGTTCAATTTCAGAGAGCAGATGAGATGAAATAAGAATCGCAGTATTGTCTTCATGAGCCAGCTTTCTTATATAATCACGTGTATCTCTAATTCCAGCAGGATCTAAACCATTTGTTGGCTCATCGAGAATGAGCAATGAGGGAGAGTGAAGCAAAGCTTGAGCCATCCCCAGCCGTTGGCGCATTCCGAGGGAATAACTGTTTACGACATCGTGGATTCTGTTGCTTAATCCAACGATTTCAGCGATCTCCATGATGCGGTCACGCGAGATATTATTATGCATACGCGCAAAATGTAGCAAATTTTTATAACCGGTAAGATACGAATACAGGTCAGGTTGCTCTATAATAGCCCCAACATGTGAAATAGCTTTGATGAAATCCGTTTTGATGCTATGACCGTGAATTTCAATGTCTCCTTGCTGCAGCGTCGATAAGCCGACAATTAACCGAATTGCAGATGTTTTGCCAGCCCCGTTTGGACCTAGCAGACCAAATACTTCACCTGGGAATACCTCCAGACTCAACTCATCAATAACCTTCCGGTTCTGGATTGTTTTGCTGACATTGCGGATTTGCAGTATGGGTGCCTGTTGCATGATTTCTCCTTCCTGTTATCTAAAATAATGGCCTATAAGGGAAAGGCTCTACTCCTTCTTCTTAGTCAACAATACTGCAGCCCCTGAGATCAGTCCCAGACCGGCTGCGCTTACGAGGCTATACAATAATTCTGGCTTTCTTAGACCCAAATAAAGAAATCCGTTCATGATCAGGGTAATCACACACAACAACAATATCCATTTCATAATTCTGTGTGTTGACATAAATACTCTCCTCCATTATCAGCCCATAATATTCCTCTATTATGATTTAAAAGGTTCAGCTGAGCTTTTTTAAGCGATTTGTAAAATCAAACCGTTTGTATTACTATCATAGTACACTATACAAAAATGAAGGGTCAATAGAAAAAAATATTGGTGATTCAGTTTTTGTAAGCAAGGCGGGCGTTAATGAATGCTTTTCAAATCACAGAGGGGGGATTATGACTATTAGGTTTGCCCACTACCACAACTTAGAATAAAATACATTTAACTGGAGTTTAATAGAGCGAGGGCAAATAATGAAATTCTCTAATGAACAGCCGATATATTTACAAATTAAGAATGATTTTTATCAACGGATCTGTAACGGGACACTCCGTCCTGGTGACAGGCTGCCTTCTGTAAGAGAAACGGCGGTAGAGTTAGGAGTAAACCTTAATACAATTCAGCGTACATACACTGATATGGAACGGGATGGTGTGGTTGAGAAGCAGCGGGGTCAAAGATCCTATGTTACAACTGATATTGAATTTATAAAGAAATTAAAGTCTCAGATGGCTGAAGTCCAGATCAAAGCTTTTTATACCTCGATGAAGCAGATGGGGTTCAATGATGAAGAAATTCAGCAGCAGCTTGCTGAAGTGATAAAGAAGGAGGGGGGGTTATAATTGCAGCATTCCGTTGTGGTTGAGCTAAATCATGTGACTAAGCGATTTGGGAATGTCACCGCAGTTGAGAATGTCTCTCTTCGGTTACCGGATCAAGGTATTGTCGGGTTGTTAGGACTAAATGGCAGCGGCAAGACAACGCTTCTTAACTTAATTGCCGGTTTACTACGTCCCACAGAAGGCAGCGTAACATTAAATGGATCTAAAGTAACTCGACAGTCGGGCAAGAAAATTGCTTATGTTGCAGATAATCAGTCCTTATATGCCTTCTATACGATCCGGGAAACAATAGATTACGCCGAAAAGGTCTATCAGGACTTTGTAAGGGAGGCAGCTGAAGAGATTATCCATTTCCTGAAGTTTGATATGAATCAGAAGGTTGGCCAGCTGTCTAAGGGAAACAAAATGCGGTTAAATACGGCCATCGCACTTGCACGCCGAGTGCCTCTGCTGCTTTTGGATGAACCTTTATCTGGACTTGACCCGTTTATACGGGAGGAAATATTGAAAATGTTCGTTCATTTTGGCGGGGTGTACCAGCAGACCATAGTTATATCTTCGCATGAGGTATCCGAGTTAGAGCCGTATCTTGACTATGCGATATTCATGAAGGAAGGCCGGATTATGCTCTACGCTTCAGCAGAGGAGATTCGAGAAGAACGGGAGCAAAGTATTTTAAATGTGATGAGGGAGTACTGTGTATGACATCTTGGATCGCGTTGTTTACTAAAGAGTTCAGAGCAGCGAGGATGTGGCTTTATTTCAACTTGCTCGTCATCATACTCGGTGCATCCTCTCTGTTCTTTCTCAATGAGACTCAAGTCTTGCTCTATAGCCTGCTTGTAATGATTATATTTCATGTGATCTACTTGCCGGCTTGGATGATTTATTCAATGATTGTCGAATGGAAACATAAAACCTTAACCCATTGGCTTAACCTGCCACATTCAGGTTTAGTACTTATTACATCTAAGTTTGTCGCTGGAATAGCTATGATGATCCTATCTTTATTAGTCTGCAACGGTTCATTGGCGCTGCTGTATAGTTATGTTCTGGGAGCGGACAATGATATGGTCACTCAAGCCGTCCATTGGTTTATCTCTGAATTTTGGGTTATCCTTCTCGGGACGATGATTATGTCCATTCTCTCGGGCAGTCAAGTGATATGTGCGATTATTATCGGGAAAAGTGTCACCCGATTCAGGCTGCTCTTAGTCGCAGGCTTTTTACTGATCCCAAGTCTCCTTCAATTATTATTTCATGATACGACAGGCTACACTAAGTTAGTATCCTGGGGAATGCTTACATCTGCTATGACAGAATGGATTCAGCCGATGTTGTTAAATCAGCAGGAGATGGCTCATACGATAAATGTATTGTCAGAGCTAACGGTTTTCTCACTGGGAACAATGCTCCCGCAGCTTGTTTATTCGATACTGCTCATTTGGATTAGCGGTAAGTTGGTGGATCGGGCGGTTCAAATTTGAAGTATAGTAAACTAGTTAAGCCAGCTCGCCTCAAATTAGGAGTTAGCCCATGAATAGAATAAATGTGTCAGATCCTGTTCACAGCCCAGCGCTGGAGAGTAAGCTCTCCGGCGTTTTTTTGTGAAAAATTAGAAAAGGGCTTTACAGTAACCGAACACTAGTGTACTATTCAATTATAACACTGGTACAGGGGAGTGGGAGGATGAACGTACACGAACTAGAGACATATCCTACCGTACTTTCGGTGAATGAAGTCAGCAAGAAAATTGGAAGCAAATTCCTCGTTCACCGATTGTCGTTTGATATTCGAAAAGGGGAGATTGTCGGATTGCTGGGTCCCAACGGAGCAGGCAAGACGACAACGATCCGGATGATTGTCGGCCTGATCTCCATGAGCGAAGGCGATATTCTCGTCAAAGGCAAGAGCGTGCGCCGAAATTTCACAGAAGCAGTGGCCCATATCGGCGGCATTATTGAGAACCCGGAGTTCTATGGCTATATGACCGGTTATGATAATTTGAAGCAGTTTCAACGCATGGCAGAGGGGGTTACGGAGGAGAGGATTCTTGAGGTTGTGAAGCTGGTGGGGCTTGAGCAGGCGCTGCACAAGAAGGTCAAGGCGTACTCGCTCGGCATGCGCCAGCGGCTGGGGATTGCGCAGGCGCTGCTGCATAGGCCAGCGATCCTGATCCTCGACGAACCGACGAACGGACTCGATCCGGCAGGCATCCGGGAGATGCGGGATTATCTGAAGCAGATTGCCCGCGAGGAAGGGATCGCCGTTCTCGTATCCAGCCATTTGCTGTCGGAAATGGAGCTGATGTGCAGCCGGGTCGTCGTGATCCAGCAAGGCGAGCTCGTGACAGTGAGAAATTTGGATACGCCGCAAAATGAAATGGAGTACGTGAAGCTAAAGCTGCGGGTCGATGATGCCAGACGGGCCAAAGAAACTCTGCAGCGAATGGAGGAGGTTACGATTGCCGGCATTGCTCCCGAGCAGAGGGAAATTACGATTGTCGTGCGCGACCGTCATATTCCGCGTATCGTACAGGCGCTCGGTGAAGAGCGGATCGGCTTGTATCGGATGGAGGAAAGCCGGGAGTCGCTGGAGGATGAGTTCCTCAAATGGACGGGAGGGAATAACATTGCGTAGTTTTGGTAATCTGATTTTGAATGAATGGTTGAAAATGTTCAAGAAGCGCAGCTTTTTTGTGCCTTATGCGATCATTACAGGGTTCATCCTGCTTATTGCCTATCTGACTCAGTTCATGGGAGGGCTGCAAAATGTTCTGACGGCTCCCCAATTTGCTGAGGTGATCGTGGCAAAAAACGGGCTCGGACAGTTTCTGGTCATCCTTAGCATCATCTGTACGGCGGGCATCGTATCCAAGGAGTTCAGCGGCGGAACGATCAAGCTGCTGTTGATACGCTCGGTCAGCCGCAGCAAGATTCTGGCTTCCAAGTATGCGATTGTCCTGATATATTCGTTCCTGCTTACGCTATATGCTTTATTCGCAGGACTGGCTACGGGAGCAGTGATGTTCGGCTTCTCGGGCATTGCCGAGTTAAGCCAATTGCTCGCCGCTGCGCTGTACCATGGGGTATATCTGACGATCTATGTGACCGTCACGTTCATGATCGGGACGCTTACCCGCTCCAGCGGAGCGACGATCGGCATCGGCATGACCCTGCTGATGCTGGAAGGGCTGATTGTTGCCCTGCTGTCCAAATATTCCTTCGTCAAGTATTTGCTGTTTACGAATGCCGACTTGTCGGTATATGCGAATGGCAGCCCGCCATTTCAGGGGATGACCATGACTTTCTCGCTCATCGTATTGGCTGTTTATATGTTCTTGTTTCTCGGGGCCAGCTTTGTTACGTTTAAGAAACGGGATGTCGCCTAAGGGGCATGACCTCATGAGGGCATAGAGCGGAAAGGGGTACGACGCATTGTGAGTATTGAATTTGATAATAATTTGCCGATTTATTTGCAGATCATGAATTATATCAAGAGAGAGATTGTAACCGGCAAGCTGAAGGCGGGGGAGAAGATCCCCTCCGTCCGGGAGCTTGCTGCTGAGCTGCAAATTAATCCAAACACGGTGCAGCGGACGTTCCAGGAGCTGGAGCGGGAAGCGATTGTAGAGACCAGAAGAGGGTTAGGAAGATACGTGACAAGTGAGGAATCGAAAATTATGATGATCAAGAAGGAAATGGCGGGAGATTTGCTGGAACGGTTCATTCATGGCATGCAGGAGCTCGGTTTCACGAGCGAGGATATCGCCGCGATCGTTGCTGAAGCGGTTCAGGAAGGGGCAGCCGGATCAAGCCGGTCAAGCGATTGAAAGGGCTGGACAGGATCATCAGTATATCATCATCAGTTAGCAAAGGGGAACGAATACCGTGGAAAATATACTGGAATTTAAAAGTGTATCCAAATCCTATGGTTCCAAGAAGGCTCTGCGTGATGTCTCTTTCTCCATCGGGGCCGGTAAAATCGTCGGCCTCCTGGGAACGAACGGCAGCGGCAAGAGCACGATCATGAAAATCGCGGCTGGACTGATTCCGTCCACTCGAGGAACTGCTGCAGTGAAGAGCAATACGCCAGGCTTGAAGACAAAAGCGGACGTGTCGTTCATGCCGGATCAGCCGTTAACGGAATCGTGGATGAAGGTCCGGGATGCAGTTCATTTCTACCGGGATTTCTATGCGGATTTTGATGAAGAGAAGGCGCGGAAGATGCTCGACTTTATGAATCTAAATGAGAAGGAGCGAGTTACCTCCTTGTCCAAAGGGATGAACGAGCGGCTGCATTTGACGTTGACCCTGTCCAGGAACGCCAAGCTGTACCTGCTGGATGAGCCGATTGGCGGAGTGGACCCGGTGGCGCGCGATAAAATATTGGATGCGATCGTGGAATTTTATAACGAGGATAGCAGCCTTCTTATCTCTACCCATCTCGTTCGGGACATTGAACGGATTTTTGATGAAGTGATTTTTATCCGTGAGGGTGAAATCGTGATGCAGCAGGAGGTAGAGGCGCTTCGGATGAAATATGGTAAAAGTGTGGATGACATGTTTAAAGAGGTGTATGCATAATGTTGAGGCTGCTTAAGTACGATTGGAAGCGAAATGCGAATTTATTGCTGGGCCTTCTTGCTGTACTGTTGTTCCTGCAAATCGTCATCGGGGTTGTGGGCAATGCCAGAGGCTGGGAACAATCAATCATATTGGTACTCTCGTTCATGCTGTATACGATGACCGGGATCATTCTGCTGATCATTGCCTCCAAGACGTACGAGAATAACATGAAAGCCTACAACCGCAGACTGCTGCCGATTCGTCCGTTCTGGACGGCCGTGTCCAGCATCGTGCTGCTGTGGCTGACGGTCGCGGTATTATCGGCCATAGCCATTATCCACTATTGGATTTATAGTACGTATGTCTATTCGGGCTCCTTGTGGCCGCAAGAGCTGGCGGTTACGGATGCGATGGGATGGCTCAAAGTGATTTTTGCATCAGGCTGGTCGCTCACCTTTCTGATGATGAGCATTCTTGTATCTATGACGATCGGGGCCAGTGTCAGTCTGCGGGGCAAAGCGGGGACATGGGTCGGGATCTTGGCATTCATTGTGATTCAATATGTAATAAGCTGGGTAGAGATTGTGCTGTTCAGAGGATATGACACGATGAGGTTCAGCGTAGGCATCATGGAATACTCCAATAAGTCGGTCAATGCCGAGATCATGTCGAACATACCGATGCTATCAGTAGGGCAGCTGCTGTTTGAAGGGGCGGTTATAGCTTTGATGCTGCTGTCTATCAATTATTTAATGAGCAAGAAAGTCGAAATATAAGCCGAAGAAACCTCGCGCCAAGCTGCTGGCCTGAGGTTTCTTCGATTGTTCGCTATTGCGAATCCAGAGGGTTCTCCTCGGGCGGGGAATACTCCCCAGCCGGGCGGCTACAGGGCCGGCTCCAGGCGGATCGACCTGACCTTGAGGTCAGGGCCGTATTCCAAGAGGGCGTTCACGGCGAAGGACGCCGGGGAGACGCTCCCTGGAACCGCAGCGGTGATGATGCCGTCGGATACGCTGTATCTGATGATCGAGCCGAATGCGACCTCTTCATTCCAGACTACCGCATCCTCCTCCGAATACGTTCTCTCTACCTTGCTCCCTGCAGCCTCCACACTGACCTTGACCTGACCCTGTTCATGGCTGATTTCAGAGGCTACCCGTTCTTGTAAGACCTGAAGGGGGTTTTCCAGCGCAAGCTCGGACAGCTCGTCCTTGTTCAGGACATGGATTTCTTGCTCTTTGATTCCTGTTCCGTATTTCGTGGTCAGGATAATGACGATTTCATTTACGCCGTCACCATTAATATCGGCAATATGAACGGCGGGATAGTAGGTCGGATTCGTCACATTGGCCCAGTCGAATTCCTTGCTGAGTTGACCGGCTTGAACGACGAGTCCCTTAAAGAGGTTGGAATCCGTATGCTTGGCTGCAGAAATAACTACATCCTGGGCCTTGACCAGATGGATCAGGCTCTGGTCGGGCAAGGCGGATGAAGGGACAGCGTTGCTTGTATCCGCCTGTTCGCCGGCATGGCCGCAGGCTGCAAGCGTAAATGAGATAACCATAAATAATAAGTATTTATTTAAATGTTTAATGAACACCATTAGCAACTCCTTCATTTAAAAAATCTCATCTTGCAGTTTACCTGAGGCAGGAATCGCAAATGTATCAAAATGTCCAAGACATTGTCATCCCATGGTCATGTGAAGCTGAAAAGGGCCAGGCAGAATATACTGCTTGGCCCCTTTGTATACTGCATCCTAATCGATAAATTAGGTCTTGTTCTTCCGGCCGAAGATCAGCTTCTGGCCGACGATGCCAATAATGAAAATGATAAGGCTGTCCCAAGGCGAGACGGTGAAGGCGGGCAGAAGCCAGGTCAAGACAAGGCCGACTATGGCGATGGCTGCGGTAATCCCGATATAAACCGCTATTGTTCTGGGATTGAATGTTGCCGGCCGGCCCTGAGGCTGTTCCTGCTCCTTCGGCTGCTCCGTTCTTCGTTTGCTTCCTGGACCGAGATACCGGGTCACCCCTTCGATCAGCGCAATCGCGAGAACGGCGATCAGAAGCAGCGAGGCCGTGCTGATCTGGGTATATTCCAGCTCGCCGCCGAACCACTTGCTAAAGAAGCCTGTAAGCATGTAAATGAAGAATACCCAAGTTAACGCAACCCAGGGGATCATCGTGTAATATTTGATTTTATCCTGCAGGCTGCGCGGCTTTCTCATCATTACATCCTCCGCAAGCTGCTCGCAGTATGCTCTCGGATTATCGCCGAATAGCTCGGAAGCCGAAATATTCTTCTCCTGGTTCTTAACGATGCGCCGGGCCAGCTCCAGCAGAAGCTCTTCACCCTTGGCTTCGGTAAGCGAACTAGATCCGGAACGGAAATACATTACCATTTCTCCGAAATAAGCCTCATTAGCCGGGGACATCTGCCCTCTTAATTGATTCGTCTCCCTGATCATCTCGTGAATGTACATGAATCTCTCCTTCCAGGCGGATTGGCTAATTCAATCTCCCATTTCTGTATGTGTTTTGCCGATTTTCTCCAGTAGTATACTTCATGATTCGCTGTTCCCGCAAGGGTCCTCAGAAGTGTCAAATGAGTGAGTCTGGAGAATCACGGATAAGGCTGGAATAAAAAGACGGCGCGGCTCCAACAATAATGGGCAGGAAGAATTGAACGCCATTCTTCCAATTCTCAGAAGCGGGGTGTAACAAAGCCATGGTAAAGTTCCATTCGGAGCTCACCCGGAAATATTTGCTGAACAGTAATTCGAGAGGCAGCCTTGAAGAAGTGACGGCGATTGATGAGGAAGTGGAATTCGCTGCGGAGGAGTGGTCTGTGCAGGATGCGGAGCCGTGGCTTGAAGGAGATATTCCGGGAATCGGATCCAGGGAAGGCCAGGAGCTGACGCAAAGTTATTTTCGCCAGTATTATGATTAATGAAGGAAACGATTGACACTCAGTCTCTTGTAATGCTAAGATAAGTGTATAATTCATATTAAACTTATCGGATTAATTGATATATCGCATTGCGGAATTAGGAGGCTGAGCGGATGGAACGGCAAATCGTCATTAATCATGGAGCAGAGACAATAACGGCCAGTATTCATTACCCTGACGGTACAGTCAAGCGCGAGGGACGGTGCAAGGATCGGGTGCCGCTGATCATCATTTGCCACGGCTTTGTAGGCAGCCGGATCGGCGTGGACCGCCTGTTCGTCAAGGCGGCCCGTGATCTGGCCGGGGAGGGCAATCTGGTCATCCGGTTTGACTATATCGGCTGCGGGGAGAGCAGCGGAGAATACGGGCAGCAAGGCATCGATTCCATGATCGCCCAGACGCGCGCCGTTCTGGATTACGGATTAAGCTGCGGGGACATTGACCCCACGCAGGTGATCCTTATCGGGCATAGTCTTGGCGGAGCGGTCGCTCTTCTTACGGCCGTCCGGGACCGCCGCGTCAGGAAGCTCATCCTGTGGTCCGCTGTCGGCTATCCCTTCAATGACATTGTGAAGATCACCGGCCGGGACGTCTATGACCGGTCGAAGGATCAGGGCATCGCGGATTATCTCGGCTACGGGTTCACCCCCGCGTTCTTCGATTCGCTCGGCAATTATCAGCCCTTCCAGGAGGCGATCAAGTTCAACGGGGACGTGCTGGTTATTCATGGCACCTCGGACGACGCGATACCGGTCGATTATGCCTTTCTGTTTCAGAAGGTGTTTTGGATGCGTTCGGAAGGCCGCTGCGACAAGGAAATTATTTTTCAGGGCGATCACACGTATTCCTCCAGCGAGCACCGCGATCAGCTGCTATTGAAGACCAAGGAATGGCTCCGCGGTCTGGAAGCCGTCCAGAGCGATTGGCAGCATTGGATGATTTAGAGACTGAAATATAACAGAAGCGAATATCCTGTATGAAGGTCACAGCGCAGCTGCCGATTTGCTCGGCTGCTGCGCTTCTTTTATTGCTTCTGGCAATCATGTCTTTCCGTCCTATAGACATTCGGCGTATAATATGAGGAAAAACATGGTGCTCGGAGGATATGAATTTGAATTGTTCTAATGGATCATACCGATCAAACCGACCAAAACGCATGCTGTTGTTCTTATTGTTGTCGAGCCTGTTTATTATCCCGGCTTGCGGGCAGGAGAAAGCCGCCGCGCCGGGAAGCGGGAACGAGGAGCAGGAGATCCCGGTGCTTGCCGAGGAGCCGATCGTAGAGGAGCCGCCAATCTTGTATAAGGCGCCCTTGACCGGCCTGCCGGTAGAGGAGCCGGTGACCCGGAGGCCGCTTGCAGTCATGATCAACAATGCTCCGGCAGCCAGGCCGCAGTCCGGCTTGGGCCAGGCGGATATCATATATGAGGTGCTGGCGGAGGGCGGGGTTACCCGGCTGATCGCGATTTACCAGAGCGGGGATGAGACGACCCGTATCGGTCCCGTTCGCAGCATACGGCCTTACATGATCGACCTCGGGGAGAGCTATCACGGCGTACTCGTTCACGCGGGAGCAAGCAATGATGCGTTTGCTATTCTTCAGCAGCAGCGCAAGGAAGACCTGGATGAGATTACGAATGCCGGCGCCTATTTCTGGAGGGATAAATCGCGGAAGGCGCCGCATAATTTGTACACCAATATAGAGAAGCTGCTTGAAGGCACGGTTAAAAGAGGCTTTGCCGCCGAGGATGAGAACGTGCCGACATATCCATACCGCGAGGAAGATGACCCGGGTGAAGGAACCCCGGCCGGGCAGGTCGAGGTTAAATTTCAGCTTAATAATTACCGGGTAATGTATGAATATGATGCCGCTTCGAAATTGTACAAGCGATTCATCAACGACTCGCCGCATAATGATCTTGATACAGGCAGCCAATTGACGGCGGCCAATGTCGTGATTATGGGGGCGGATCATAAGGTTCTGGATGAGGTAGGACGGCTGAGCGTAGATCTGGAAATGGGCGGGGAAGCCGTGATCTTCCAGCGCGGCAGCATGATCCGCGGCCAATGGATCCGCAAATCCGGCGATATCATCCGTTTTGTAAAGGACAATGTGGAGATTCCTTTTTACCCGGGGATTACATATGTGAATGTTGTGCCAAATGAACCAGGATTTGATAGTCGTTTTACAGTACAATAAGTCGAATATAAGGAAACTATTCCTTCTATATGAAATATAAGGGATAGGGACGGCGCTTAAAGGGTAATTATAGATAGAAGACGTGAAATGTTTGTAACAAAAGTGTTCATGTTGTCGCTAATTGTGTTAAGATATTCAGGGTTATGTCATCCGAGTGTATCAGAAACACACGTAGAGAAAAGGGGATAAGAGATGCGAGCGAAAAAGAAGGATATCTTTTTCCAGACGTTAGAAAATATGGCGGATACGATCGTGCATTCGGCGGATTATTTCGCCCAGCAGGTATCGGAATTAAAGGATGTAGAGCAATTCGCTAAGCAAATGAAGGAATTTGAGTCGAAATGTGACGGCTTTACGCACACAATTATTGTCGAACTGAACAAGACGTTTATTACACCGATTGAACGTGATGACATTATGAACCTGACGACGACGCTCGATGACGTGATTGACGGCCTGGAGGCAACGACCTCCCGTTTCTTCATGTATCACTTGAGCGAGCCGGACGAGCATATCGTTCAGTTTGCAGAAATTCTGCGGACCTCCGCTTATGAAATCCAAAAGGCGGTTCATTTGCTGTCCCAGAAGAAGCTGCTTGCAATCCGGGAGCATACCATCCGCCTGAACGACCTTGAGAACCAAGGGGACGAGCTGCTGCGGATTTGCATCAAGGAGCTGTTCGCTAAAGTCACCGATCCGATCGTTCTGATTAAGAAGAAGGAAATTTACGAACGTCTCGAGACGACGACAGATGCGTGCGAGCACGTTGCCAATATGCTGGAATCCATTATCATGCGCAATTCATAATCATAACTTCGCTTCATCATTCAATATTTCGGGAGGTTGGAATTGCGCGGATGATATAAATATACAACGATCTGTGCAATAAATGAGACTATGGATACGAGTTTAATCATCATACTGATTGTCATCTTTCTGGCGCTCGCCTTCGACTTCATCAATGGGTTCCATGATACCGCCAATGCGATAGCGACCTCGGTATCGACACGCGCATTGAAGCCGCGCACCGCAATCATGCTCGCCGCGGTCATGAACTTCATCGGGGCGATGATGTTCACGGGCGTAGCGAAGACCATAGGCGGCAGCGTAGCCGATCCGGCGAAGCTGGATAACGGCCTGGAGATCCTGGTTGCGACATTGCTTGCGGCGATTATATGGAATCTGGTTACCTGGTGGTTCGGTATCCCTTCTTCATCCTCGCATGCCTTGATCGGTGCCCTGGCTGGCGCGGTATTCGTCGGCGCCGGCTCTGAGAACCTCAACTGGAGCGGGTTTACGACCATTATCGAAGGACTTATATTTTCTCCGCTGATCGCCTTTGCCATCGGTTATGTCGTGATGATGATCCTGAAATGGATTTTCGCCAAGCGCAGTCCGCATACGGTCAACAAAGGGTTCCGCTCGATGCAGATCGTAACGGCGTCCATCCAGGCCTTCACGCACGGTACCAATGACGCCCAGAAGGCGATGGGGATCATTACGTTCGCTCTCGTCACGGCGAATTACCAGGACAATATGGACGTTCCGTTCTGGGTCAAGGTCGCTGCGGCGACAGCGATGGCCCTCGGGACATCGATCGGCGGCTGGAAAATCATCAAGACGATGGGGACGAAAATATTCAAGATCGAGCCGATCAACGGCTTCGCAGCCGATCTGTCCGCAGCTTCGGTTATTTTCGGAGCGACCCTGTTCCACTTGCCGGTCAGTACTACGCATGCCATTACATCCGCGATTCTGGGCGTAGGGTCTGCCAAGCGCTTCTCGGCCGTGAAGTGGGGAGTTGCCGGACGAATTGTCATCGCTTGGGTGATCACGATTCCGATCGTTGCTATCCTCGCCGGAATCATTTACACCATACTGTTTTAGAACGCATTAAAAAAGCCAATCATTTGGAATACCAAGGGTTGGCTTTTTTTGGATATGCGGGGCCCTCTATTGAAATCGATGAGGAAAATGAATTTAGGAGGGGCGGCCATGCTGCGAATCATGGGCATTACGCAGGATCACAAGGTGAAAACGGATTTACCGCTGGAGGCTGTCCACCAGGGCAGCTATGTATGGTGCTGGGTCGATTTTGATGAACCGACAGAGGAGGAGTCCGAGCTGCTCGCCTCCTTCTTCGGATTCCATCCGCTGGCCATTGAGGATTGCCTGCATGTCCTGCAGCGGCCGAAGCTGGATTATTACGAGGAGTACCAATTTCTTGTGCTGCATGCCATGAACCCGGAAACGCTCCGAACGGTCGAGGTCAATCTGTTTATCGGCAGCAGCTATCTCGTGTCCTATCATAAGAAGAAGCTGGCGGAAGTGGATCAGGCCTGGGAGAAAATGCGGGGCCGGACGCATGACCGGAAAATTTGGTCGAAGGGGCCTTATGCTGCGGCTTATGTGGTGATCGACAGTCTGGTGGACAATTATTTCCCCTGCGTATATTCGATCGAGGACGATCTGGACGAATTGGAAAAGCAAGGGGGCCGGGAGTCCGTTGAGGTGCTGTTGAATCAGGTCTTTGTGCTGCGGAGCCGCCTGCTGAAGCTGCGGCGTACGATTGTACCGATGCGGGACTTAATGTATCGGGTCTTGAACTCCCAGCATATTCAAGGAGAGAAGGAGCCGCGCGTGCATTTCTCGGATATCTATGACCATCTTCTAAAGCTGTCCGAGATGATTGAGAGCAACCGCGAGATGACCGCAGACTTAAGGGATTCCTATATTTCGCTGAACTCCAACCGGATGAATGGCATCATGAAGACGCTGACGGTCATTACGACTGTATTCATGCCGCTCACGCTGATTGCGGGAATCTACGGGATGAACTTCGTGAATATGCCGGAGCTGAACTGGAGATATGGATATTTTGCTGTACTTGGAGTCATGGGCGTGCTGGGCATCTGGATGATTCTGGCGTTCCGGAAGCGCGGCTGGTTTAAATAAGCCGGGTCTGGCGTTCTATTGTGCCCGGCAAAGCGCCGCCGCTAGTTCAGCGGCGGCGATTGCCGGATTTGCCGGCTCCCCGGGATCCCGTCTTGCGGCGCGGCCTGCCCTTGCGGCTGCCTCCTTTGCTCCGCCGCCGGCGGGGTCTGTATTCGTCCAGCCGGTCGTTTCTGCCGCCCTGAAGCCCCGGCCCTTTTTTGGCACCAGGGAGCAGTCCTGTGAATAGTTTGGCCATAGGGGCGAACTGCTGAACGGTCTGCATGACCTTCTGTACTTTGCCGACCGTGGCCAGTATCCCTTCAATCCCGCCGAGCCTGTCGACGATGCCCTTGAGATCGCCCAGATTCGGCAGGGAGAAGCCTCCCGAGGATTTCGAGGCTCCGCCTGAGGCGGCGGGAAGCGATGCGCTCTCACTGGCCACAGGCTGTGGCGAATAAGGAACCAGAGCGGAGGATTCCGCTTTTTGGGCAGATGGCGTCTCCAACGGATCGATCCCAGGGTAATAGTTCGTATACGGCACAGGGGGCGTTACGCTGCGATGAGGGGGATAATAATGAGGCATAATATCACTGTCCTTTTAAAATATTTAGGGTGGAAATAGGCGTTTGCATTACTATACTGTATGTGCTGTGTATAGCGAGTGTATAGACGAATGTCCCGGGTAGGGTGGGCCTTTGCATATTTGGGCGTTATTTCTGTGAAGCGTGAAACCGTTAACGCTTGAAAAGCAGGCTGCTGCTCAGGTACAATGAAGGTGTGTTTATAGTAACCGTAGGGGATGATTAATCAGTGCAACTTAAGAAGTTGAATGATAAAACGATCGACCAATTATTTGAAGCTATCCTTACATTGAAGAATATCGAGGAATGCTACATCTTTTTTGATGATTTATGCACCGTTAACGAAATACAATCCTTGTCCCAGCGCCTGGAAGTGGCGCGCATGCTCGGCAAAGGAAATACCTATAATCAAATCGAGGCGGAGACCGGAGCCAGCACGGCGACGATTTCCCGCGTCAAGCGCTGCCTGAATTATGGTAATGACGGGTACAAGATGACGCTTGAACGCCTGGGGCGCTAATGAAGCCAAGCTTGGACGTGCTGCGCGGACCATTCGGGGCGTGGGAGCAGGATTACGGGCAAGGCCAAGGGCAAGTGAACGTTGAGTTGGAAAATACGCAGGAGACGCTTGCGGCGGATCGCCAGCTGCGTCCCGGCGTTCTCGTTATCAGCCACGGGTCACCGGACAGCCACTGGGTGAAGCTTGTGGATGATGCGGTAGCCGCCGTTCGGGCAGAATTACCGGAGGGGCTTCCCGTGGAAGCCTCTTTCCTTGAAATTGTGGACGGCCGCCTCATACAGGACGGAATCGACCGGCTGGAACTGCAGGGCGTCACCGATATGATCGTTATTCCCCTGTTTATGTCCTCGGGGAGCACGCATGTGGATGAGATCGCTTATGCGCTCGGGGTTACAGACACGCCGGAGAAGGAGACGGATTTGGAACGTTTCCGCCTCTCTGCACGCGTGTTTTTTGGCGAGCCTGTAGATGACCATCCTCTGGTTGCGCAAATGATCTGGGATAAAGTCAAGCCAATGTCCCGGGAGCCAGGGCGGGAAGCGCTGCTGCTGATCGGCCACGGCAGCAGGCATGAGGGCTTCCGCCAGCGCTGGGAGCGGGGAATCTCCTCGCTGGCAGCGCGGGTCAAGGAGATTGGCGGCGTAGCCGCAACTGATTTCGCGCTGTTAAATCCTGATAGCGTGCATAGGAAGGTCAACTATTGGCAAGAACGGGGATATGAGGTGCTGATCGCCCCGTTATTTTTAAGTGCAGGGTATTTCACGAAGCAAGCCATCCCTTCCAGGCTGGAGGGGATGGCCTATCGCTACTCGGGAGAAGCGCTGCTTCCCCATTCGCTGCTGCCTCACTGGATGTTGGATCAAATATTGCATATAATGAGGTCATTGAAATTATGATAAACGGGTGGCGTTCATAACATGAAAAGGGCTAGGTTAATTTATAATCCCTCCTCCGGGCGGGAGGAGATGCGGCGCTTGCTTCCTGACGTGCTGGACCGCCTGGATCTGGCCGGCATCGAGACGTCATGCCATGCCACGACGGGTGAAGGCGATGCGACGCGAGAAGCGGCGGAAGCGGTGCGGCGCGGCTATGATATCATCATTGCAGCTGGCGGTGACGGCACGCTGAATGAGGTCGTGAACGGGATGGCAGGACTTGAGAATCTGCCGCCACTCGGCATCTTCCCGATGGGAACGACGAATGACTTTGCCCGCGCTATAGGGATCCCCAAGCGTTGGGAGGATTATTGCGACTTGCTCATCGACAACAAGACGCGGCCGATCGATATCGGCAAGGTGAACGGGCGCCATTTCATTAATATCGCTGGTGGCGGCTCGCTCACAGAGCTGACTTATGAGGTGCCCAGCAAGCTTAAGACGATGATCGGCCAGCTTGCCTATTATATGAAGGGCATCGAGAAGGTGGCCAGCCTGTCGCCGACCCAGCTGATTATCCGCGCCGAGGGGCATGGGGTGCTGGAAGGCGAGTTCATGCTGTTCCTGATCGCGAACAGCAACTCCGTCGGCGGCTTCGAGAAGCTGGCGCCGGATGCGCGGATCGATGACGGCCTGCTGGATGTCATTGCGGTTCGCAAATGCAACCTGGCCGAATTCATCCGCCTGCTGACGATGGCGCTGCGCGGCGATCATTTCAGTGATCCGCGCGTCGTCTATTTCAAGACGAGACGGATGGAGGTCACCTCGCCGGGCCTGGTCCAGCTGAATCTGGACGGTGAGCTGGGCGGAGAGCTGCCTGGCGTGTTCGAGATTTTGCCGTCGCATTTGCGGATTTTTGCTTAGGTGCGAGGGTTAGCGGGTTAGAGGATTAGCTGGCAGGTTCGTTTGCTGGGAAACGTTAGTGTATTGTACTATGCAGTAGTGTGCTGTATTGTACTGGGCTGTATTGTGCTGTGCTGGCGAGGCGATCAACCTACGCTGACTATATCGTCGGATTTGAGTGGATTGCAGGGTAAGAGGATAGTGAAAAGTCGATATTTTGATGAATATAGAGGGGCTGTTTCCGAAGCATGCAGGATGCGGGGAACAGCCCCGGCTTCATGAAGGCGGCATGAGAGGAGATCAGACAATGCTGTAATGGGTTATGCTTGGATGAGATACAGTGGGGCGGGAATGGCAGGAAGATAGGAAAAGCGGGAAGAGTTGAAGGGCCTGAAACCTGGGGAACGGAAAGATGTTATAGACTTGAGAGTTGGAGGACCTGGAGAGTGAAATGAGCAGGAAGGGCAGGACGGGCAGGAAGGGCAGGAGCAGAAGATCCGAAAGCCTGAAGACCTGAAGACCTGAAGACCTGAAGACCTGAAGAGAGAAGATTAAGATCAGGATATCTGGTAGAACGGATGGCCTGGAGACCTAGGAGGTTTAGTAGATCCGACAGACTGGACAAACCTGACAAATCCGGCAGATCTGGCAGGATCGGCGGAACCGACAGAACTTGCGGAACCGGCGGAACCGACAGAACCGGCAGCCACTAAAAGACGGGAATCGTGAAGAAACAGAAACCCTGGCAGATTTTCTAAATATGAGGGAATAACCTTACAAGAAAGAAGTGAAGTACCAGCAATGAAGAGGCAGCGAAGTAATGGGACCGCGGGCAGGAAGGAATCAGCGGGCCGTGCCTACGGATCGGCGGAGCGCGAGACAGGTATCCGCAGCTCTAGTAAACGAAGCAGAAATGGAAGTGGCGGTAATTTGCGTGGCGCTAGAAAGCAGCAGGCTCCAGAAATCGCCGGATTGCCTGTCAGCAAAAATGATGAAGTTGTTATCGATATCATCGGCATGAACCACGACGGCGAGGGCGTGGGTCGGGCAGAGGGCTACACGCTGTTTGTAGCTGGAGCGCTTCCGGGCGAGAAGGTGCTCGTGAAGGTGCTGAAGACGAAGAAGCAGTACGGCTATGCCAAATTGCTTGAGCTGCGTGAAGCCAGCCCTGATCGCGTAGCTGCGCCGTGCGGCATTTACGACAAGTGCGGCGGCTGCCAGCTGCAGCACTTAAGCTACGCGGGCCAGCTGGCCTGGAAGCGCCAGCACGTGGTCGATGCGCTGGAGCGCATCGGCAAGCTGCGCGTGGCGTGGAAAGTGCGTAAGAAATTGCCGGACATGGCGAGCCAGCTGGACGAAGACGGGGGCAGAAAGGGCGTGTAGGAGGTAGCATCCGGTACATGGGAGGGCGGCGTGGTCGTGCTGCCGACGCTCGGCATGGCGGAGCCTTGGCGCTACCGCAACAAGGCCCAGGTGCCCGTCGGCGTCACCGACGGCGCCCTGGTGGGAGGCTTCTATGCCCGCGGCAGCCACCGCATCGTCGACATGGAGACCTGCCTGATCCAGCATGAGCATAACGATGATGTCGTCACCCGCGTGAAGGCGATCGGGCGCGAGCTCGGCATCACCGCCTACAACGAAGAGACGGGGCGAGGCCTCTTGCGCCATGTCGTCGTGAAGAAGGCTTTTCGCACCGGGGAAATGATGCTTGTCCTCGTCACCAATGGGCAGGACATTCCACATGTTGAGGCCTGGATCAGCCTGATCCGGGAACAGCTCCCGCAGGTGGTCAGCATTTGCCAGAACATGAACACGAAGCAGACCAACGTCATCTTTGGCGACGAAACCCGCGTCCTCTGGGGACGCGACGTCATTTATGATTATATCGGAGACGTGCAGTTTGCGATCTCGGCGCGGTCTTTTTACCAAGTGAATCCGGTGCAGACCGAAGTGTTGTACAGCAAGACGGTGGAATATGCGGGGCTGACCGGAAGAGAGACCGTTATCGACGCCTACTGCGGCATCGGGACGATTTCTTTGTTCCTGGCGCAGCACGCTGAACGCGTATATGGGGTAGAAATCGTTAAGGAAGCGATCGACGACGCCCGCAGCAATGCCGATTTGAACGGGATGAAGCATGTGACGTTTGAGGTGGGAGCTTCGGAGGATGTTATCCCCCGCTGGAAGGAGCAAGGCATTGAAGCTGATGTGATCGTGGTTGATCCACCGCGCAAAGGCTGCGATCCCCGCTTGCTGGAGACGATCTTGGAGATGAAGCCGGAGCGAGTCGTATATGTAAGCTGCAATCCGTCGACGCTGGCAAGGGACTTGCGGATTCTGGAGGACGGCGGGTACCGGACGGTGGAGGTACAGCCGGTGGATATGTTCCCGCATACGGTGCATGTGGAGTGCGTAATAGGAATATGTCGAGTCGATACGTAGAAGTGCTGAATCACCAGTATACTGCAAAGTATGTATCCTTTACAGAAGCAGGAAAGGATTATAGGAATAAGATACTGAACGATAAGATCGAGGTTTCTATTATTATCGACTTGGAATGGATAGATACACCTAGTGATTTTTAATTGAAAACAAGAATATCCAAGAGAGCGTCCTTATCGGGCGTTCTCTTTTTATATAGATATTTCTTCAAAGAGCCGGTTGTCCTGAATCTCTCAGGCAGCCGGCTTTTTGCATGAAAGGAGGAACAGCGTATGACGAAGGTGATTGCTCTTGCCAATCAGAAAGGCGGTGTCGGCAAAACGACTACGGCCGTCAACTTGGGTATTGGCTTGGCGGCAGAAGGCAGGAAGGTTCTTCTGGTGGATGCAGATGCGCAAGGAAATCTGACGGATTCATTAGGTTACCACGAACCGGATAGTTTGCCGATTTCTTTGGCTACACTGCTCGTTAAAAATATGTTGGAAGAACCGTATCCGCCACAAGAAGGCATTTTGCATCACCACGAGGGGATTGACCTGATGCCCGGTAATATCGAATTGTCTGCTGTGGAAGTCTCGCTTGTCAATACAATGAGCAGAGAAACAATTTTGCGCTCCTATATTGACAAGGTGAAAAAGGACTATGATTACGTCCTCATTGACTGTATGCCCAGCTTGGGCATGTTGACCATCAATGCGCTGGCGGCCGCTGATAGCGTCATCATTCCGGTTCAGGCGCATTATTTGCCGGCAAAAGGAATGACGCAGCTTTTGCAAACCATTTCCCGTGTCCGCCGCCAAATCAACCCGAAACTGCTGGTAGATGGCGTGCTGCTGACGATGGTGGATAGCCGGACCAACTTTGCCAAGGATATTTCCTTTGTTCTTCGGCGCGATTATGGCGACAAGCTGCGAGTATTTCAAACGGAAATCCCCCTTTCTATTCGGGCGGCGGAAACAAGTGCCAAGGGGAAGAGCATTTATGAGCATGACCCAAACGGACAAGTAGCCAAAGCTTATGCAGCTTTAACAAAGGAGGTGCAGAATATTGGCAAGGAAAGACGACAGACGCGCCAGCATCAAGCTGACCACAGTCGATGATTTGTTTTCGACTGATGAGGGGCGAGCGGATGCGCAGCGGGAAAAAGTCATGGAACTTCCAATATCTGAGATCAGCGACTTCCCCGATCATCCATTCAAAGTAATGGCGGACGAAGCAATGCTGGAAATGGCGGACAGTGTGAAGCGATACGGGGTGTTGGTTCCCGGATTGGTACGTCCGAAGGCAGAAGGCGGGTATGAGATGGTTGCCGGACATCGGCGAAAAAAGGCGAGCGAGTTGGCTGGCATGGAAACGATGCCTTGCATTGTTCGAGAACTGGACGATGATCAGGCAACCATAATTATGGTGGACAGCAACCTACAACGGGAACATATCGCGCCTAGCGAGAAGGCGTTTGCCTATAAGATGAAGTTGGAGGCGATGAAAAGACAGGCAGGCAGACCAAGTAAAGAAAATGTGTCCCAAGTTGGGACACAAAAACGTTCCGATGAACTGTTAGCAGATCAAGTAGGAGAAAGTCGCAATCAAATTCAGCGATATATCCGCTTGACTCATTTAATCCCTTCCATTCTTGAAATGGTAGATGAAAAACGTATCGCGTTTAATCCGGCTGTCGAGTTGTCTTACTTGGCCGAAAAAGAGCAGCAAGACCTTTATGAAACGATGCAGTCCGAGGACTGTACTCCTTCTTTGTCGCAGGCGCTGCGTATGAAGAAACTGAGTCAGGACGGACGGCTCAACATGGATGTTATCTTCTTTATTTTGACGGAGGAAAAGCCCAATCAGAGGGAAAAAATGCACATTCAGCGGGAGCGCATTGATCGCTTTTTCCCTAAGAATTTCACTGAAAAACAAAAGGAAGAGCTTATTGTTCAACTGTTGGAAAGCTGGTATCGCAAGCGGCAACGCGAACATGAACGATAATCTTAAGCAACATCAACTAAAAATAGCCACTCCTTTCTCTCCATAGCCGGGGAGTTTTTTTGTGCTTACGAGGAGGTGACTTACATGCTCTTTACTGAAGGTAAATGGCGGAAATACGAGCGCTTAATGAAAGAAAGGCCCGGTTTTGACCGTAGAGAACCGGAAGATGAATCTGAGCGTTCCAACACAGCTAAAGAGGAACGAAGAAAAAGAAGTCGAGACAAGCATAAAAGCAATAAGAAGGAAGGAAGTTGAAATTCATTTGGTATAGAAAGGAGTCGTGAGCATGTCTTGGACCTATCGTCATCGCAAGATGCTGGTGATCGCTGCCATTTTGTTCGGCATCCTTTTGCTCGTGTCGGCTGTCATTTTTCACTTGATGAGACAAGCTGAACAACAGCAGGAACATCAGGAAGTGATCGCTCATTATGAGAGGCAAATAGAACAGTTAACAGCGACTAAAGAAGAATCGCTGCAAACGGTATGGACCGTGGCTCGAACCATTCCGGCTGGCGGTCAGATCGTACCGGAAGACATTACGGCGATGACCTTGCCGACCGCATTGGTTTCGTCCGAGATGATCGCTAAGAAAGAAGAGGCGGTCGGTAAACATACTAAAGTTGAAATTTCCCCGGGAATGCCGCTTCTTGCTTCTGTGCTGTATGAGGGCACGCCGATTGCCAAGGATGTGCGGACACAAGAGTTTCAAATCATCCAGCTTCCGTCGCATCTGGAAAAATCACAGTATATCGATGTGAGGATCAACTTCCCGACTGGCGAAGATTTCGTTGTGCTTGCCAAAAAGCAGGTGCTTGATCGCGAGGGAACCGTTATTTGGCTGGAGATGAATGAAACCGACCTGCTGCTCACATCAAGCGCGATCATCGATGCTTATCTGCAAGGCGCAAGATTATACGCGGTGCCCTATATCGAACCGGGACTGCAAGAGGCAGCGACGGCGACTTATCCGGCCAATCCGATGGTGTTGGATTTATTGGAGCAAAACCCGAACCTGGTTGAGCAGGTTTCTACTGAGCTGGCTCGTCAGCAACGCGAAAGGTTGGAAAGCAACCTGAATGAAATGAGCGAAGCGGACAAAATGCGGGTGATGTACGGCAATGTCACCGTGCAGCAACAACTCATGAATGAACGGGCCGCAACACAGCAAAGCAATGCCGCTCAGCAAATGCCGCAGCCCCTTAGTTTCCCGGAGCAGGATGACCAAGAGTCGGTGCAAGGAGAAGATGAACAGCCGCCTTCTTCCCTTCCGGTCGTGGTAGAAGAAGAATCGCCCGAAGCGACGTTGCCCGATCCACCGCCTGCATCCGAGCCAGAGTCAGAAACGGACCTGGATTATTCAGATATCTTCAATCAATAAGGAGGAACCATGAAAAAGATTGTGTTTTTAGGAGCGCCGGATAAAAGCCATGTGCTGTTATTGCTTGGCAAACTCCTGGCCGCAATGGATTACAAGGTGCTGGTGGTGGACTCCACTCTCGCACAAACGACACAGGGATATTTGCCGCAGGAAGAATTACGCGCCCCGCTCTACGAGTTTGAAGGTGTGGACGTGGCCTGTGGGTTTATCTTGTATTCGCAGATGGAACGATACTTGTATCAGAAAGCAAATGGCATGGATTACGATGTGATGCTGATGGACACCGACCATACCGAAATGGTCAAAGGGTGGGAGTTGCCCCATTACGACAAGCGGATCTGGTGCAGCAATTTCAACCGATTGACCATGCAGCGAAATGTCGAATTGATGCAGCGGTTATGCTTGCATGAAGCGCAGAATCAACCGGTATCGTTTTACAAGATGATGCTATCCGTTGTTCCTCTGACCGTCTCCGAAGCGTATCTCGATTCCGCTTTTGCTCAGCAGACCATTCGCTGGGAGGAAGCGGTTTTTCGTTTTCCGCTGGATGAGCATGATGTATCTGCCGAGCTGGAAAACCAGCATCATGGCCGCATCGATGTGAAGGGGCTATCGGGAACGTATCGTCGCACGATATGGGAGATGGCACAGCGGCTGTTTGATTGGGACGACAAAACCGTTCGCAAGGCATGGAAGCGAATTCGCCAAGAACGTGCCATCTTCCGTCGCTAATCAGGCTGATCAAAATGATTGAGAAAAGGAGGGGACACGGTGACGGGACATACAATTGTGTTTTGGAGTCCGGTATCGGGAACCGGGACAACGAGTAATCTGGCAGCGACTGCCTCGGTCATGGGACTGGAATATACGGCACACATGTTGCTGCTGGGTCATTGTGAAAGTCAAGATATCGCCTTGAAGCAATGCTTTTATCAAACGCATGCCTCTCGGGAGATGGACATGGATGTCTCAGTCAATATGGGTGTAGATGCGTTATTGCGACTGCTGCAAAACCGAAAATTGCAACCCAACATGATTCGGGATTACACGCTGCCTTTGTTAAAGGACAGGCTCGACTTGCTGCCGGGTTCAAGCAAGCCGGATGATCGTTTTATTGACTTGGCCACCCCTTGGATGGAACCGCTGCTAAGCATGGCGAAACGGATGTATGATCTTGTGTTTGTGGATGGCGGCAGCGGAAATTCATCGGATTGGACCAACAGTTTACTGCGGCTGGCGGATGTGCTGGTGGTGTGCCTCCCGCAAAATCGGTTGGCTGTCCATCGTTTTTTTCGGATGGGTGAACTTCAAACGATGCTCGCAACTAAAAAGCATGTGCTCGTGTTCGGAAAATATGACCGGCATTCAACTTTAACCATTAAAAATTTGTTGCGTCCATACGGACGGCATTTGCGAGCATATTTGGTCAGTTACAATACACGGTGGTTGGATGATGGACAAAACGGGCACGCGATTTCTTACATGTATCGTAATCGGCAAGTGCCGAGGGAGCATGAAAACTATTTGTTTATGCGGGACGTGCGAGCGTTGGCACAGGCCTTGACTGAACAAACGGGCTTGCACAATGCCTTTTTCGGCGGGAAGGAGACCCCGATATGATGGGCGTGTTACATGGTCTGTTGATCGGAGGCATTGTCTTGATTGGCGTATTGTTCTTGTATTTGCGCATGAGCCGAACCTTGCCGGAACGCCAGCAGGAAGCGCCGGTGTACACGTTGAAGGCGATGGAAGAATACGTCAAAGGAGCACTGCATGACGTAATAAGCGCCAATCTGACGGATTACGGTCTATCAGAAGAAGAGTACCGGCGACGGAAAAACAAGCGGGCCGAGATGAAAAAAGCGCTGCGCGGATGCACGTCTGGTGATCTGCGTGACAAAATGTATGTCAAGCAATATATAACCGATTTGCTTGCACAGCACTATACGTTGGATCATGAACATCTGAACCGGTTGATCCCGTTTGATCGCCCTGAATCGTTGTCGCATCAGGATCGGTTTGACATCTTGCTTCATGTATACAAAAAACGTCACGGCTATCGTGCGCTTAGTGAACTCATACGCCGCTATGATCTGGATCGGCCCAAGCCGGATGTCCTAGAAGAACAGGAGCTGTCTTACCGTATCACGTCTGAGGAGATCGGCGAGATTTATGAACAAGAGGACGTCCAGCTATCGGAAGAAGATAAACTGCAAATCGTGGTGCAGCGCATTTACCAGCACTACAAAGGCTTTAGTGTCGTGGACGAACTGCGCGATATGCGCATTGACGGCGTGTCCGGTGGAGTTTCCGGTTTGCCGCCTTCCGTATGGGAAGAAACATGGGATTGGGAAGGGGATGTTCAACTCGGTGAGGTGCCGCGGGCGCATGACAGTGTGTGGGTTTTTTATGAGGGGAAATCCATCCACCTTAGTTTCCTCTCCTTTGGATCGGAACTGGAACTGCGGCGCGTATGCCAAAACATCTACAAGCATAATTTTCCCGGCCAGTTGTCCGAAACGACCGGATACAAGGTGAATGAAATGGCCGACGGTTCTCGTGTCGTGGTGCTGCGCCCCCGATTTGCCGAGTCGTGGGCTTTTTTTGTGCGCAAATTTGATGTGCAAAATGCCACTTTGGAACAGCTGATTCGCGATGAACATGCGGAACTGCCGATTGCTCTGATTCGCTATCTTGTGATGGGAGAGCGCATTACGGCGATAACTGGCGCGCAAGGCAGCGGGAAAACGACGCTGCTTATGGCCATGGTGCGTCATATATCCGCCCTGCTTCCGATTCGCGTTCAAGAGATGAGCTTTGAACTGCAACTGCGCAAAATTTATCCGAATCGTAATATTCTCAGCCTTCGGGAAACGGAAACGATCTCCGGTCAGGCTGGGCTGGACATACAGAAAAAGACGGACGGCTCGGTCAACATTTTGGGTGAAGTGGCGACCGACCCGGTAGCGGCCTGGATGATCCAAATGGCGCAAGTGGCTTCACTTTTTACGTTGTTTACCCACCACGCCAAAACGTTTCGCGATTTGGTGTTGTCCTTGCGCAATTCATTGCTCAAAACCGGCGTGTTTACCAATGAACAGGTGGCAGAACAGCAAGTGGTCAGCGTCATCAACTTCGATATTCATTTAAAACGGGATGCGGACGGTCGCCGCTATATCGAGCGCATCACGGAATGCGTACCGCTTGCACAGGAAATGCCTTACCGGACAGACTTTCGCGAGAAAAAGACGCTCGATGAGAAGATGGATGCGTTTATGGAGACGGTGACGGACTACTTCCATCGCTCCACGGATCGGAAATTGTATGAAGCGCGAAATGTCATTGAATATCGGGACGGCCGTTATGTCGCGGTTCATCCGTTGTCCGAACAAAGCCGCAAAGAGATTGCCGAGCGGCTTGCCGGTCCGGACCAGGCAGCTTTCGAGGCGTTTTTGTGTAATTGGGGGGATGGCGATGAATCTTGAGTGGCTTTCCCTGCTGCTTGGCGGAGCGACGCTGTTGTTTCTTGGGGCGGTCTTAGCGTTTCAATTTTTGTCCCGCTATGGGGAAGCCGGGGCAGCACGAAAGTATGAAGCCTTGCGCCAACCTGCTAAAACGAGCAACAAGCAGGCATTGCACAACGGCATGCAGCAACTCTATACCCTCTGCTCTCGTGTACCGCTCTTGCGTACCTACTTACACTTCATTCGTCGTCGTTTGGTCATTCTCCACCTGGGCGATGAGTGGAAGCTGCGTCTGGAGACGATGCGGACGGCGCTTTGGCTCTGGGGCATGTTGCTTGCAGCGGCTGTGCCGATCACGCTTTGGGTGCGCGATGTATTTACACTTGTCATGCTGATGATTGGCGGTTGGGTTTGCCACGGCATGTTAACAGACGTATTCGTACAACGGTTGGAAATGCGATTGTTGCGTCAGCTACGCCAGTTTTTCGGGGATGTCCGTCATCATTATCACCGACACGGAATGGTAGAAGAAGCGATTTACGAAGCGACGGATGAAGCGCCGTATGAAATGACTTTGCACGGCCAGGAAATCGTTGAAGTGTTGACCGACAGCCACGCGGAAGAACGACTGGAACAATACTTGGAAGCGGCTCCGAACCGTTATTTGAAAGGTTTGGCCGGATTGTCGTATCTGGTGAAGGAATACGGAGACAAACAAACGGATAGCGGATCATTGTATTTGAAGGCATTGGGAAAATTGGCCGGTGAATTAAACTTTGAACTGTTGCGCCGGGAACGCCTTGGATTTTTGCTGCATGGACTGTCCGTTATTGCCCTGCTTCCGCTCTTGTTTACCCGTCCGATTGAAGCATGGGCCAGCTATTATTTTTCGGCGATGGACGCCTTTTACAGCAGTGTGATGGGTTGGAGTATAAAGCTCGGCTTGATGGGGGTCGTTTGGCTCTCCTATGTTCTGCTTCGTCATATTCAGAACTTGGAGACCTCACCGAAAATCACCAGCCGAAAGAGATGGGAAAAATGGCTGCACGGCCGGGGCTGGATGCGTTGGCTTGTTCACCGTTTGGGTCCTGCTCCTGGCTCAAGGGAAGCGGAACGGATGGTGAAGCTGCTGAAAGAAACGGCTTCTCCTTTGCGGTTGGAATGGTTTTATGTCCAGCGAATCGTGGCGGGAAGCATGGCTTTTCTTGCAGCAATGGGACTATTCATAGCTTTGTCTTATGCGGATCGGCATCAAGTGCTGTACGCGCCGGTGTATGCTGATACGCTGTTTGGTCAAGCGACGCCTGAGGAGCAGGAAAAAGCGCTGGAAGCAGCCGTGCTGGATCGGAGAATCATCGATCAAGTAAAGGGGGTGAGGCCTACAGAGGAGTCGCTCTTGGACCTGTTGAGAATGGAGACTGGAGGAGAACGTTCGGATGAAGCGCTTCGCGCGGATACACAGCGCATTATGGGCAAGTTGGAGAAACTCGACAGGCAATACGTCAAATGGTGGCAAGCACTATTGACCGTTTTGGCGGGCTGGGTCGGCTACTGGGCGCCGGTCGGCATTCGCCTGTTCCAGCGCAAGATGCGGCAAATGGAAATGAAGCATGAAGTGGATCAATTGCAGGCGGTCATTGCGATACTGGCCGATATGGATCGCATGTCGGTAGAGCATTTGCTGATTTGGATGGAGCAGTTCGCCCGCGTGTTCAAAGAACCGGTGCAAACATGCCTGCTCCATTTTGATCAAGGCGCTGAACAGGCGCTGGCGCAGCTCAAGGAGGATGCGCCTTTTCAGCCATTCGTGCGCATGGTGGAAAAGCTGGAACTGGCGGAAAGCACGCTGCCAATTCGAAAAGCGTTTGATGATTTGGAGTCCGAGTACGTGTATGCACAGGAAGAACGCAAGCAGGAGTACGAACGATTGATTGAGCACAAGGCGGGCTGGGGCAGAATGATCGGGTTCGCACCAATGATGGCGCTCATTTTCGGTTATCTGGTCATTCCGCTCATTGTTGTCAGCTTGAACCAAATGTCGGTGTACTACGAGCAATTGCAACGCATTCAATGATTCACCTTTAGCGGTGCTTTCCATGTTGGAAAGGACCGTTTTTTATTTCTACATTTAAAGGAGAGATCGACCATGTCCAATGCACAAAAGGCGCTGGTAATGGCGGCGGGCATTTTCCTCGCAATTGCGCTCATTACCCTCGCCGTCGTGTTGTTTATTTCCGCACAAGATTCAACAAAAGCAGCTCAAAGCAATTTTAGCAATATCCAAACGGAATTATCTCAGACGGCCTTTACAGTGTATGACAACACGACACTTTCGGGCAGTCAAGTCGTCAATGCACTGCGCAAGTTTTCGGATCAGGAACAGTTTGGCATCCAAATAATCACCGGGAAAAACCCGACCGGGCAGTGGTATGGCAAAGTCATCAACATTGGCGTTCCGATGGACAGCATTACGTATGGATCGGTCGTTGGCGATGCGCCTGGACGTCTGGAGCATACCGTCGATGAAGCCAATGTGAACTATGTCAATCCGAGCGGAAAGTTTCAGGCGCAATTGGTGCTGGATCGCAGCAATGTCATTCGCGGGATCGTGTTCCGGCAACAATAAGGTGCGAAAATGAAATGAAGCCAAGGGGCGTCCGTCTAGCTGTCGCCCCCTTTTGCTGAAAGGAGGAAGCCATTGGATTACGCGACGCGAACGATGTTGGAGGTGAGTGCATCCTGTCTCCTGTTTTTGATCGCCGTGGTTAACGGGCTATGGCTGTTTCAAAACGGCGCGACGCTTGCCGATACGGCCTATCTCGCCGGTATGACGCAGGACCGGACCATCCGGCAAACGTTGTCTCCCTTGTCCGGTGATGGCAGGATGTCGGGAACCGAAGTGTTTCAGGCCATCGCGCGGTTGGAAGAAGGAGATGCGGAAATCGTGGTGGATGGCGTCCGATACGCATCACCGGTGAACCGGGAGCAATGGTTTTCAGACAGAATCCAACTCCATGGCCGATACAGCGTCTTGCACGAACGTGACACGGACGGGCGGCTGTTGCGCCTGGTAGTCGTCACACGTTGAGGAGAATGCCATGAACAGTTATATCAAGGTGTTTGCGATACTGCTTGCCGTACTGCTGCTTTACATCTACCCGATTTACACAGCGTTCCAGCAGCAGGATGATATTTCAGAATTAGTCGTCCTGCGGGCGACAACGGCGTTTGTGGATGCGGTACGTGACAAAGGATATATTTCACCGACCATGTATACCGATTTCAGACAAACTATTGAGGCGACGGGCCTTGATTTCGATGTGCAGATGGAACATGAAAGCAAGAAATATGTGCCGGTATATGACGATCCGACCAGGCCAGAAACGTTCCAGGGTACGTATGAAGTGCATTACGATGCGTTTTACAACGCTCAGATCTTGCCGGTGCTGTTTCCCGGTAGCTCTGCCCCCAGAGACGACCCGTCAAGAAGGTACAAACTGCGGGTGGGCGATACGTTCACCGTCACGGTCAAAAATGTGAGCCGTACGCCCGGCACGGTCTTGTTTGATTTTCTGAACAGCACCGTCAGCCCGAACGATAAAATATTCATTCCTTATGGCGGGGTGGTACGCAATGAAGTGGATTGAATGGGCTGTCGTTGGTGTGCTGATCTTTTTCCCGTTTGCCACAATCAATCAGATTGATGTGGAACTGATGCGTCAAACGATGCTGCTCGAACTGCGTTATGACGCTGCCATGGATGCTGCGGTGGATGCGGCGGCACAAGCACTCATCATCAATGCTGATCAGCAGCATGAGTCACGCTACGAGTCGGTCAAGCGAGTGGCGGTCAACAGGGAGGAAGCGCTCACGGCGTTTTACCGGACGTTGTACGCCAATTTCGGCATATCCGGCGATCCGGTTGCGCAAGGGGTGTTGAACCGTTACATTCCGGTGATTGTCGTCATTGGATACGACGGGTTTTATGTCTATGCTGAGGATGAATGGACAGATCGTAACGGCCAAACGGTTATGGCACCGGCTTGGGGAACCAAACGGCCCTATGCGTATACCGATTCAAACGGCAACAGCTATTCCTTTACGCTGGATGAACAAGTGCTGGTGTATGCTGCGGCGACTCGTAGTTGGCATGAAGGTTTTCGTAGGGACATTCAGGCGGAGGCCAACATTCCATTGTTAAGAGATGCGGCGTTATTTCATGAAGTGCGGCGCAGCACGATCGTGGGCGCAATACAGGATGAGCTGTCCTATCGGATCAACAAGCATAACGAGGTCGCCCTGCGAAATGGTCTTTCCTATACGTTTACACTGCCGTCCATCCCGCTAGAGGAATGGCATAACACGATTGCCGATGTAGGCGTTGTGGCTTTTATGCAGGGAATTCCGATGGGACGCAAGGTATATAACAACTACGCACTGGGCGGCAGCCGCGTGATGAAGCAAACGGAGATTGTGGGAGCAATGAAAGGCAATATGAAAGTGTATTATCGCAAAAGCTGTCCGTACTCCTATCCGATAGAAGAAACGTTCGCAAGCGAAAAAGCGGCGGCGCAACAGGGCTATATGCCGCTTTCTTGTTCCTCTTTCTAAGGGTGGACAGTCTGACTCATGCACATTATGCTAGTAGTAACAGTACAACCAGTCCAGTCAGGATTACTTGAATAAGAGGTGAAATGAGTGAAGAAATGGTTTATGGCCATGACGATTGCCGTCCTGGTTAGCAGCTTGTTCGGGGCTACGGCAAGTGCTGCCAGTCTTCCTCCTGCGTTTGTAAGCGTGGTGCTGGACGGCAAGAAAATATGGTTTCCCGATGCCCAAGCTTATGTTGATGAGAACCAGCGGACATTAGTGCCGTTTCGCTTTGTCGCAGAGTCGCTCGGTGCCAAGGTTGGCTGGGAAGCTCCGAGCCAATCGGTGCCGATTGAACGGGACGGCCAGCAGATTCGACTGCAAATCGGTTCAAATATTGCGCTTGTCAATGGACAAGAGGTCGCTTTAGATACGCAAGTGGTAACCAAGGACGGCCGGACGTTTGTGCCGCTGCGTTTTGTCAGCGAGGTGCTGGGCGCAGAGGTGGAATGGGACGGCAGTACGTCAACGGTGACAATTCACACGAAGGACATCTCTGAGAGCGACACGGATGAATGGGGCCGCTTGCTCCGCAAGACGGATCTTCCGAAAAATGCGGCGGACTATCCCTACATTTTGGCCGATGTTCCCAATGAGATGTACGAGATGGCGTACCCCCCTCCCGTCCTTCAGAAAGCAAAGTGTCTTCCGAACTGTACGCGACCATCCCCGAATACAACAAGCAGAACGTGGACATCTGGATGGGACACTTAAAAACGTTTGGCGCTTTGTTGTTAAATGTAGATTACCGCACGATTGATGATACGTGGGCGCAGGCCATGTTTGCAACGAAGATGCAAAACTCCAATGCGGAATTGAGATACATTCGTGAATATGTGGATTGGGTGAAAGAAAATCAAATTCATATTATGGGCTACCTGGAACCGGAGCCGTCCATGATTTTTTATGACGGGTTTGGAGCGGATTATATTCGCGTCAAGTTTCGGGTTCAATTCCTCTCGTTTAAACATCATGAACGGTTGATTTATGATAACTGGTTTCCGCAGGAAGCAGATTTTGAAAAGAATGTGTGGTATGAAGGGTACGCCGACATCAAAATGGTCACCAACGTCGGCGGCCATTGGGGAAGCACGTTAAAGGTCTCGCCCACGGCCAGCTTGTTTTTCAACCACACGATTTCAAAGGTGGAATGATCGGTGAGCAACAGAAAACTTTATCAACGTGTACTGTGCATGCTGCTGGCATGCACTTTTTTTATGCCGTTTTTCGTCGTTCAACAAGCGGCGGCAGCTCCCCCGCAAGTGATTATCCGTGACGGCAAGATTCAATTCGAAATCACCAGCACGGCGGCGAGCACTTCGATTCGGTATCGGACGGTGGGCTGGGTGGTGACCCGGGAGCAAGTTTGCAGCACAACATCGCCCAAACAATGCGCTGACCCGCGCAGCAGGCCGCATGCCTTGTTTATGAATCAGGAAGTACGACAAATCGGGCAGCATCCCGATCCTCCTGTACCGGGGCAACCGTTGACATCATACTACGAAATCCCCGAAGAAATCGTGACGCAGCGCCTCTGGCAAGCAGGAATGGAAGGCATTCAGAACAATGACGATCTTTACTTTTATGCTGTGATGGTATCGGTCAATGCGGACGGCTCGGTGCGGAAAGGTCCGTTTTATACGTTGTCCGGGATCAAACAAGCGGAAGGCTGGAGATTTCCGGACGATCTGGATGATTACTTTGGCTTGCATATTCCATATCGTAGTGCGGAATTCCCGGTGGACGTTATCGCTAAAACAGTAGACGGACGGGTGATTGACCGACCGGATGTGACATTTGAAAAAGGAAAGTTCGAGATCGGGGAAACGATCAATCATGAATTTCCGGCGGTGATCGAAGACAATGGAAAAACGTATACCATCGCTCGCTCCTATATATCACCGAAGCAAGACCCGTCGCGAAAAACGTGGGTGCAGGAAAACCCGGAAACGAACGAAAAAGTGCGCATTCGCAGCTTTACGGTCGCGCTGGGCGGAACGAATCTAATCGCCGAATACCATGAGGAAAATACGGTGAAGGCGATTTATATGACAGAAGGCGGCCAAGTCCTGAAAGAGGTGGATAAAGGCGAATATGCGACCGGAGATGAAGTGAATCACACGTTTGAAGCCGCACTGACCAAAGACGGGCAGACGTATGAAATCATCCGGTCTTATATCACGAACAACAACAAGCCCGACGAGAAATTGTTTATTCAGGAAAAAGGAGATAGCAAGTTGCTGGATCGGTCCATCTTTGTCGGTTCCGGAGGCTCCAATTTTATCGGCATATACAAAGGGGGAAATGGCGGTACGGATGACGAAACAGAGCCTGGAGCTGTCAAGGAAAACGAAGTGATGAATCCCGATGCTTCGGCTGTGATCCAAGCGGATACTCGCGGTGCGGAACGCTTCGACGTGCTTCAAGGCATCCCGACATCGGAGAGTCTTTATGTTCAAGCGAATGCCAAAGCGTATCTGTACCGAAACAAATTTACGGAAATCAAAGGGACGAAGACGTACCCGATTACCGTTAGTCGAACATACACGCTGCGCTGGACGGAATACGTTTCCGGTCCCCCGGACAGCGAAGGCAATCCAACCAGAGTGCCTGTTTCACGCTCGGATACACAAACCGTAACGAAAAGCTATACCGTGGAGCGCAAGTACAGCTACTGGCTCATTGATCGTCTGGAGGTATATGGCTTGCAAAAAGCAGAGGTTTCCAACTACGCGTTACCCAGCGGACAAGTTACCTTGAAGCCGAACGGCTACGCGCAGCCAAGGGTCTCGGTTTCTCACGACGCCACCCATCAGGCTCATATTATCGATCCGGTCTATCAAAATGTGACGCTGCCTGGGCAAACGATTCAAGGAGGTTCCAGCCGTCCATCTGTGCCGAATGAGGATTGGACCAACGCAGCGGAACAGGCTGTCGGAAAAATCAAAGTGAAAAATGACTCACTGATCTTTAACGGGCAAACGATTATGGACAACCGGATCACGGAAGAAACCGCCCCGCCCCCGAGGGAGATACCGACTCCGCCCGAGATCGGACAAAATGTTCTGTATAGCAACGGTTTGTTGATCGATGCCAGCAAACCCAACAAGGCCGAACAGCCAAGCTCCGGCACGATCTTCTATGCGCTCATCGAAGGAATTGGAGGCGGCCAGAACCAAAGCTATCCCATTGATGGCATTAATCCGGTGACGGTGCATACGCCGGTCGTCAACCAGGCTTCCGTATCTGACGATCAGGCGCATAATCAAAAAACGCTGCCGACCGCAGGGAGAGCCGCGCTTATTCTGGATCGTCCATTTACGGTCATCATCCCAACCAATGGAGCGCATCGGGATATAAAGGGTTACGGCAATCGCGACTATGGCAAGTATATGCGCGACAAGCAAGTATGGTTTCCGTTTGACGTGTACAAAGCGGATCGGAAAACGCTGATCCCGAAAGAAACATGGACGTCGATCCCGGTCGGCCAGATTCAGACAACGTTTTATTTACCTGTTTGGGTGGACGAGGGCAATTATGATGTACTATTCCGAACCATTGCTGAAAACAGTCCTCCCTCCTTTACGTCACAAATGAACGCCAATTTAGACTTGACGCACCATGTGGCCACACAGGTTGTGCCGGTTGAAGTGATCGGCCGTGTCTATGATTTCCGCATCACAGACATTGCCGACTTTAATTGGGAGACCGTATTTCGCAGAGAACGAGGAAGTGCAACGCCGACTGGCAACGCTTATTGGGTGGGGACGAAGGGCATCGACGGCGCAGCACGGGGGAATCAGCCTCCTTACGTGTTGCCGATACGACCGGGGAGCCATCCGGATGCCGGCAAGAAAAACGTGGCTGTCAAAACCGGCTACCATATTAAATTTGAATTGAAGAGTATGGGCAACATGTTCGGTTCGGACGACGGGATCAAGATTACGCCAACCTTTTACTTTGTCGACAGCAAGGGCAAGAACCGGCAAGAGGTGGACTTGTACTATCATTCGGGGAATAAACGTTTTATTCGCATCGGCTCCAGTGCAGATGTGGAGCGGCGTCATGTGACGCTGGACACCCGCTTGCGCAATATGTCCCAGCAGGAACTGACGAACACGGCATCTTCCCTTTGGTCGCTGAACGGTGCGTCTGGCAACCAGCAAACGTTTATTCAGCAGTTTTTGAAAGATGCACAGCAGCCCGTTTACGTGGGCGGATATGATGTCATGTTGCTCCCGCCACGGCTTCGGACATTTATCGGCAGTATGGAAGTTCCTTCCGGCATCGACGTTTCGCGTGCTCATGCGTCAGTGCAGCGCTGGGTCGGCGAATACAGTCTACCTGCTGCACCGTATGTCGTCCCCAAAGGATTCAACTTGGCCGAGTACGGACGCACCAATCGGCTGGACGATAAGTCGCCTATTTTTTTGCGGGACGGGTACATCATTGTCAATTTCAATATTGAAACGATTCGCAATCAGCAGGTGAATCAACCACATTTGCAGTATATCCACGCACCGCTCAGCAATCAATGGCGACGAGAAGGGTTTCAGCATCGCTTTGTCGACCCGTATGGAGCAACGTTTAGTTTGCAGGACGGCGATGTGGTGTTTTATCATGCCCACCTGTCTTCTTATGATGACTTTGGAACAGGAGGTACCCATTAAATTCACCAGCCGGGAGGAAGAAAAAAAACGGAACAGCAACGTTAGTGGAAACGGAGGTTCGGGCGATGTTTGGCGAACTTCAACCGTTAGCATCGGAAGAGACACCTTACTTCTATTCAGCGATCGCGACTCAAAGCAAGGAACTCAGCTATATCGGTCATTTGCGAGGAGATTTCGGCACTGATGACGATCAGTTTTGGATGCCATGGTCGGATCATGCCGGGGAACGGAGGACGCTTGCCTTTCGCGAGGAATTGGCGGCACTTGTGCAACATTTGCAATGGCAAGGAATTTTGCTCAATTTGAATGAGATGCGAGCCTATTGCAGACGGCACCCGGAAGCACGTATCCCCGGCGCATGGCATTCCGATGTTTGTGGTTTCTGTTTACAAACCACTCACTATCGCTATTATATTCGCTGCGTCCCCCATCTTGGCGATTACAACTTCTATATCTACTGCTATCGCAAGAATCACTTGCTTGGACGATCTGTTCAGCAAAACCAGAACGGCGCGGTAAACCTTGTGAAGGAGGACGTACAATGAATGATCTAGCACGCTACAAGCTGATCGCGGGAGCAGCCGTCCCGCCAGCTGCAAAGCTGTTGTACGGCTATTTGCTGGATAGTACGGGCGGGCGACACAAGTTGGTCTACCTGTCCAGTACAAAAATGGCAATCGATGTAGGTTTTTCTCCTTCGACGGTATGTCGAAACTTGCACCGTTTGCAGAGTAAGGGCTTGATTCGGATCATGACCCGCTATTCGGAGGAGGGGATTCAACTGGCCAATCAGATTACGATCTTATGAAAGGAGAAAGGTACCGTTGACCTCGAAAATACAGCATATCGTTGATTTGTCCGTTCATGCCGCCCGCACGGTTGTGGAACATCCCGACCGTTGGGCGGATTTTTTATCGACAGCGGCGTGGAACTACAAGTATCCGTTTCAAGATCAGTTATTAATCTATGCACAGCGGCCCGATGCTACAGCTTGCGCATCCATCGACGTCTGGAACAAGCGGCTCAACCGTTGGGTCAAACGCGGGGCGAAAGGTATTGCACTTATCGAAGACCGGGGCAACCATTTTGGGTTACGGCATGTGTTTGATATCTCGGACACGCAAAGCCGAGATCCTCGACCGGTCTCGCTTTGGCGCATGGAGCCGGGCGATATAGCGGTCGTTACGGAAACGTTGAACAATGCGTTTGGCGAGCAGGAACCGGATGCGGCATGGCCGAATGCGCTGCTGAGCGCAGCCCGGAACGCGGTGGATGACAACAGTTCGGATTATGTGGATTTGCTTGTTCGAGAGCTTGAGGGCAGTCTGCTTGAAGAACTGGAACGCCAACCTGTGGAAGTGCTATTCCGTCAGATTGCGTATCATTCCGTTGCCTATATGGCACTAACCCGCTGTGGTATGAACGCCTCTCACTATATTGGACGGGAGGACCTTTCAGGCATCGGGAATTTCAATACACTGCCCGCTCTTTCGCAGCTTGGAGCAGCGATCAGCGATATCGCGGAGATGATGCTGCGGGAAATCGAATCGACGATACGGGTGCAGCGGCGTGTAGAACGTCAGACTTCACAGGCTAGAGACGTTCGCACCGTTGCAAGAGAAACGGCCTTGACACAAAATGAAGCTAAACGATTGCCAGAAAGGACGGATGAACATGGAAGTGACTTACACCCGTCAAGGGGACTATCTGCTGCCCGACCTGACACTGACCGAGGATCATCAACTGATCGGCAAGTATGGATGTTGCGCAAAAACTACCTGAAAACCGAGAAGAAAGGCACATACGCCAGCCTGCTGCTCTCGGGCGAACTGCACCAGCATCTGACGGAAATCGACCGGTCGGCGCGGACGCAGCTCGAACAGACGATGAACGAACTGCTCCGTCTGCACCCGGCCCCGGACAAAGCGAGCGATCCGCTGGGCTGGACGGGTTACATGAACAGCCTGAAGCAACAGGTGGAGGAGACCATTCTGACGGAACTGATTTACAACTAAAATGGTATGATCGAAAAACGGAAGATCGGAGTCTTCCGTTTTTTCATGACCATCATGCCATCAACGATCTACTGCGCACCGCTCCTTTACTGAAAAGCAAGTCGGAAATCGAGGCTTTCTTCGCCGCACATGAAAATGAAGGGGAGCGGGCGTTGTATGTGCGTAGCCTGTTTGCGCCGGGTCAGTCCGAGCTTACGCTGGACGAAGACCTTCTCATCGGGTATGAACCGTATCGCAATGTGCTCCATCTTTGGACGGGTCCGGCAACCGAACCAACCGCACAAAGTTTTTATGATTGGGAAGTGATCGTCGGCCATATCAACAGTATGATAGTACTTAACGAATTTGACCCGGCACGAAAGACGGAGCCATCGGTTCAGCAGCAAACCTTATTTATGGAACAGGCGGAGGCGGATACAGCCTCCGCTTTTGTCTGGCCGCAGGCGGTGATCGATGCGATTCTCCAACAAGGAAGCGGCTTTGCCAACAGTAAATATCGCATTGCTCTCCATTTTCAGCAATCGTTATCGGAGAAAGAAAACGCCGAATTTTTGAAACGGGAATATGGCACGGGCGGGCGCGCCCCTGTACTGATCGGCACGGATATTTATGAGCACCATGATAGCAAAGGCATCACGTTGACCCGACGTTCAATGACGGATCAAGAGCAAAAGCTGGTGTTGCCTTGGATGAAGGTACAGAAGCGGATCGGCGAGTTGCTGGCGGCGGGACGTTATCTGAATCGTTTGGAAACGGAACGACTTCCTGCATTTGCCGAGCAACAGGAGGAGCGCCGCAGGCAGATGGCCGAAGAAGCGTCTGCTCGCGAACGGTTGGAACAAGAACAGCCGTCCTCCTCACAGCAGTCGGAGACGATGGAGCGGAAGCAGGCGCGTTATGCCTATTCGCCCGGCGATACGGTCTTTTTTGGCGCGGACGAATATGAGATTTTGCTGGTGGAAAACGGTAACGTGATGTTGCGGGATGTTCATTTTCCGCTTTTTACCAAGGAACTGGAACGCCGAGATTTTGAACGCATCCTGTGTGAAAATCCGCTTAATGATCATCTGCTAACTGATGAACAAGGAGTGGAAACCGAAGCGGAGGAACATGCCGGAAAAGAAATAGAGCCGGAGCTTTCGGATGGAGATGAGCCGAAGTCTGCCTCGGCATCCCTTCAGTTAACCGAACAAGTATCGGATGAGGCGCATAATGAGGAAGCACCCTCTGCTCCTTCCGCTGTCGAGGATGTACGGTCTGTTGCACCGCAAACGACTGCGGTGAATTACCGTATCACCGATGACCAGTTAGGGCATGGCGGAGCCAAGGTCTCCTGTCTATTGCCATACATCCGGTCATCAAACGCCATCGTCCCAAGCACCATGTCAGGATGCGTAGCAAAGTATGCATTAATCGGCACGCCTTCGGCTGTCTCTGCCAAGCCAATCCATTCCACACTTTGTTCGGTGACAGTCACCATTCGGTCGCGCTTCTGCAGAAACAAAATATCCGCCGTCACTTCCGTTCCGGCGTTGGACTGAAAAGCGTTGTTCGGCAAACGAACCGCGCCCAGCAATTCTGCCCGTTCCGCAATATACTTGCGGACAGCCGGGTTCTGTTTATCCATCGTTCCTTTGGACGTAATAAAGGCAATAATGCCGCCCGGACGCACTTTGTCCAATGTTTTCGCAAAGAAATAATCGTGAATGAGAAACTTGTGCTTGTCATAGCGTGTATCCGCCACACCATACCCGCCGAAAGGAACATTCCCTATGGCCAAATCAAAAAAACTGTCCGGCAAAGCGGTTTCCTCATACCCGCTGATCGCAATCGTTGCCTGCGGGTAAAGCTGCTTGGCGATGCGACCTGTGATGCTGTCCAGCTCTACACCAAATAGCTGCGAGTCTTGAAACGACTCCGGAACTAACCCGAAGAAATTGCCGATCCCGCAGGACGGCTCTAAAATATTGCCGTTGCGAAAGCCCATCCTTTCCAGGCAACCATAGATTGCTTTAATGACAACTGGAGACGTATAGTGAGCGTTCAGCGTTGATGCGCGAGCGGACGCATACTCATCCGGTTCCAGCAACGATTGCAGTTCGGCATATTCGGCCGTCCATTGCGCGTTCGCTTCGTCAAATACTTGTGGGATTCCGCCCCATCCGACATAGCGGGCGAGAACGACCTGTTCATCCGCAGTTGCCTGGCGGCCTTCTAGCTCCAATTGTTTGAGCAAGCGAATCGCGGCTACATTAAAACCATACTTTCGATACCGTGCTGGAGAATGGCGTGGAAAAGCGCGTTTTGAACAAGCAAGAGACCGCAATTGCCCAACAAAAGCAGGAGATGCTGAAAGAAGCGTTCCGCGATTGGATTTGGAAAGACCCGCAGAGGCGGGAACGATTAACGCGTTTGTACAATGATCGTTTCAATGCGATCCGCCCGCGCGAGTACGATGGCAGTCATATTCGGTTTACGGGAATGAATCCGGAAATCCGGCTGCGCCAACATCAAGTCAATGCGGTTGCCCGGGCGCTGTATGGAGGCAATTCCCTTTTTGCTCATTGTGTAGGCGCAGGCAAAACGTTTACCATGACCGCTGCGGCCATGGAAAGCAAGCATCTTGGCTTATGCAGCAAAAGCATGTTCGTTGTTCCTAATCATTTGACGGAGCAGTGGGCAGCGGAGTTTTTGCAGCTCTATCCATCGGCCAATATTCTGGTAGCGACCAAGAAGGACTTTGAAACAAAGAACCGGAAGAAGTTTTGCGCGCGGATTGCCACCGGCGACTATGACGCGATCATCATCGGACATTCGCAGTTTGAGAAAATTCCCATATCGATGGAGCGCCAACGTCAACAACTGGAGGAACAAATTTACGAGATCACAAGCGGCATTCGCGAGCTGAAGGAGGCCAAGGGCGAACGGTACGCGATCAAGCAACTGGAGAAGACGAGGAAGACGCTGCAAACCAAGCTGGCAAAGCTGAACGATACCAGCCGCAAGGATGATGTGGTCACCTTCGAGGAGCTGGGAGTGGATCGGCTATTCGTGGACGAGGCCGATTCGTTCAAAAACCTGTTTCTTTACACGAAAATGCGCAATGTGGCCGGACTGTCGCAAACCGAAGCGCAGAAGTCGTCGGACATGTTTGCCAAATGCCGCTATCTGGACGAACTGACCGGAGGCCGGGGTATCATCTTTGCGACGGGTACGCCGATCTCCAATTCCATTACGGAAATGTATACGATGCAGCGCTACTTGCAATATGAGCGGCTGCGAAAGCAAGGATTGCAACATTTTGATTCCTGGGCTTCGACGTTTGGCGAGACGGTCACGGCGATTGAACTGGCACCGGAAGGAACGGGCTATCGGGCGAAAACCCGGTTTGCCCGTTTTTACAATTTGCCGGAACTGATGAATATGTTCAAGGAAGTGGCTGACATCCAGACGGCGGACATGCTCCAGCTTCCCGTACCGAAAGCCCATTTCCACAATGTTGCCGTGCCGCCAAGCGACTTCCAGCGGGAAATGGTCGCGGATCTCGCCCACCGTGCTGAGCGGGTGCGAGCCAAGGAAGTAGAGCCGCACGAAGACAATATGCTCAAGATTACGAATGATGGGCGTAAGCTGGCACTGGATCAACGGCTGGCCAATCCGATGTTGCCCGATGACGAAGGCAGTAAAGTGAGCGTTTGTGCGGACAATGTGTTTCGGCTATGGAAGGAACACGAGGAAAAGCGGCTAGCCCAACTGGTGTTTTGCGATCTATCCATCCCAAAGCAAGACGGAACGTTCAATGTGTATGACGAACTGCGACGCAAGCTGACAGAGAAAGGGGTGCCTACCGAGGAGATTGCGTACATTCACGATGCCAACACCGAGGTGAAGAAAAAGGAACTGTTCGCCAAGGTGCGGACTGGCCAGATTCGTATACTGCTCGGATCGACATTTAAAATGGGGGCGGGCACCAATGTGCAAACGAAGCTGATTGCGCTTCATGATCTCGATTGCCCTTGGCGCCCGCGCGACCTGGAGCAGCGAAGCGGACGCATTATCCGGCAAGGCAATGAGAATAGCGAGGTACACATTTTTCGGTATGTGACGGAGAACACGTTCGACGCTTATTTGTATCAGACGCTGGAGAATAAACAGCGCTTTATCTCGCAAATCATGACCAGTAAATCGCCGGTACGTTCTGCCGAGGATATCGATGAAGCAGCCCTTTCTTATGCCGAAGTCAAGGCGCTGGCAACCGGTAATCCGTATATCAAAGAGAAGATGGACCTGGATATCCAGGTTTCCAAGCTTAAGCTGCTCAAGGCTAATCACTTGAGCCAACGCTACGCATTGGAGGATCGGTTGCTGAAAGTATTGCCGCAACAAGTCAAATCTACAGAAGATCGAATTGCCGGATATGAACAGGATGTCGCTCTATATCTGCGTTCCAAATCGGCTGTGCCGGAGGGAACGGATGAATCCAAGTTCCCAGGTATGGTCATTAAGGATTTTACCTACACGGAGAGAGCGGCAGCAGGCGCGGCCTTGCTGGAGGCGTGCAAGGGAATGACTTCATCCGAGCCGCAGGAGGCGGGCAGTTATCTCGGTTTTTCCCTATGGTTATCCTTTGACAGCTTCCATAAAGAATACAAGGCGACCCTGCGCGGCGCATTGGACCATACCATCTCGCTAGGGATGGATGCAGGCGGCAACATCACCCGGTTGAACAATATGTTGGCGGATTTGCCAGCCAAACTGGAACATAGCCGCCAGCAACTCTCCACGCTGCTCCAGCAGATGGAAACAGCGAAGGAACAAGTCGAAGCTCCTTTCGAGAAAGAACAGGAGCTGCTAACGAAATCGGCGCGACTCGCGGAACTGAATGCCCTGCTTAATATGGATAAGCGGGAGAATGAAGCCGTGGACAGCGTTCCGGACGAAGAACCGGAAGCGCCCGAACGGCGAGTGGTGGGCCGTGGGCGATAACGGCCTGACACCGTCGTTCCTCCCCCTGAAAGGGAACTTCATGCTGACCATTACGGAGAAGAACATGGTATCGGTGCGAGCATTTCACAGGTCGAAGATCGCTCACTTGTTAAAATTATCAATTTCATGACGAATGGGACTCCGGTTTTGGGGTCCTTTTCTCGTTTCCGGAGGAATGAACATGTTGTATGCCAGCCCAAGCGGCGGATGCTTTTGTCCGATTTTGCCGCCTTTTGGTTACGGAACCAGCTTGATCAAGGAGGGAGAAACCGTGCCATCGTTGGAGTTGATATCCAAAGAGAAAAACGGATTTGGCGACACGTATGATTACATCCGCGACTCAAACGGGGTGACCAGTCAAGTTCATGAAGGCGATTTAGACGCATTCATGAACAAGAAAGGCGTTACGAAGTTGAAGGAAGGCAGAGCTTATACGTACCCCAAAAAGAGGGGGAAGGCACGATGAACCATAACCCCATCGGACGCTGCCTGGATTTCCAAAAGGAGCTGCGGCAATGAGCTATGTAAACAAGGAACAGATCGAACGTGCCAAAAGACTGGACCTGCTCACATATTTGCAAATGTACGAGCCGGCAGAACTGGTCCGATGCTCCCGCAATGTCTACACCACCCGGACACACGACAGCTTGAAAATTTCCAACGGTAAATGGTACTGGTGGTCAAGGGGGATCGGCGGGCGCTCGGCGCTGGACTATTTGATCAAAGTGCGGGGCATGTCTTTTCCCGATGCGGTGCTGCAAATGGAAGGCGTTCATCCAGGCAGCGCACCTGCATTTTCGCAATCTTTGCAACAACGCTCATCTCCAGCGCGGTTTGAACTTCCTGAACCGAATCGTACATCGCATCGCGTCATGGCCTATCTCAGCAAACGTGGTATCCATCGCACGTTGATCGACTACTGTCTCGAAACGGGGCGTTTGTATGAAAGCCGCCGCTATCACAACGCGGTATTCGTCGGTTTCGACCAGCAAGGAACGCCGCGCTATGCGGCGATACGCGGTACGACAAGCACTCGTTATATGGGGGAAGCCGCTGGCAGCGACAAGCGGTATTCGTTTTCCATTCCGGCCTCGGGAAACTGTACGGAACTGCATCTGTTTGAGAGCGCTATTGATCTCTTATCCTACTGTACGCTGGAACATCTCGCTGGCCGGGATTGGCGGCAGGCGCATAAGCTGTCGCTGGCCGGAATATACAGGCCCAGGACAAATGGGGAGGACTCTACTCCCCCGTCTGCCCTAACGCATTACTTGCAGTGCTTTCCCCAGGTGAATCGACTTGTCCTGCACCTGGACAATGATGAGCCGGGGCGATTGGCGGCAGCCACGATACAGAGGCTCCTCTCCCCCGCCCTTCTCATATCCGATGAGCCGCCTAAGTTCGGAAAGGATGTAAACAACGATTTGATGGAATTCCGAAGAAGACGCGGTGAACCATCCCGATAGCGGTAGACGCTGAACGGTTGGCGTCTTTTCTTTCTGGGCTACGGAAAATTTTCACAGCATGTGGATAAGATGTGAATAGATGGGGATAAGTGCAGCCGCATTGATTGTATAGCATGTAATAGGTATAATAAAATCAATATACAGCTATGCAAGGAGTGACCAAGATGATTATCAAACCTTCCGCCAGTATCCGGCAAAACTATAATGAAATCGCCGATCTATGCAAAACATCCGGGGAACCGGTTTATCTGACCAAGAACGGTGAAGGCGATCTTGTCGTAATGGACATTGATACGTTTTCCCGTCGCGAGAAGATGTTAAAGCTGCGTGAAGAACTGCTCGCTGTGCAAGAAGATCGTTTGGCGGGCCGTGTTGGCGTGACGCCGGATGAACTGGACGCTTACCTGGAGGGCATTATTGACGAGGTGCAGCATGGAAAAGATGCCCCGTTATAAGATCATCGTCTCCGATCGCGCCCGCCAAATGCTGGCGACTCATGTGCGATTTCTTGCGGAGAAAAGTCCGGATGCGGCGCGAAAAACGAAAAACGAATTACTGCAAGCGATACGTTCCTTGGCGCGAATGCCGGAGCGCTATCCTTTTCTGGAAGCGGAATTTATCCCGTCAAACAAGTATCACAAGATGTTCGTGGAAAAATGGTATCTGGTGTTATATCAAATTCAGGATGAAATCGTGTATGTCGATTACATTGTAGACTGCCGTCAGGATTATCGCTGGTTGGTGAGATAACAAAAAAGTTCGAAGGAAGGCGCTGAGCGGATCGGCGTCTTTTTTGTGTTTTTTGGGGCCCCCTCTTTTTCCCGGCAGGTGCCTTGAAGGCAACGCGAGACGACTGTCTCGTGTTGTAGCAAGCACTGAATTTGGATATCCAAATTCGCTTGTTAGTGGCACAGCCCCTAAGACCCCGTTCGCACGATGCAATTGTTTGATGCTCGATTTGATCCGCAGCGTTGAAATTTTCTGTCGGAAGCTCATGTTCGGAAAGGGGTGATGCAAATGAGGAAACGACCAATCTCTTTTCTGGTTCGCTTAGACGAAAGCGAACATAAGCGACTAATGAGAGAAGTGAAAAAAACGGGACTTTCTCGGGAAGCGTACATTCGGGCATTGATCAATGGGTATATTCCCAAACCGCTACCGCCGCTGGAATATTACGCGATGATGCGTGAACTGAACGCTATTGGGAATAACCTGAATCAACTCACTGTGAAGGCCCATACGACTGGACATCTGGAACGGGCTGCATTTCAGGTGGAAGCCGACCGCTTGCGCCGCGCAGTCCAGCAGATTCAACAGGCTGTAACCGAACCGGAACGAAGGCCACCAGTGAATCCAAATGTGCATCCGCCGTAGGGGGGAATTTCGCGTGGCAACGACCGCAATCTGGGGTGTGACCGACAGGCTAAAGCGGGTGCTGGATTACGCCGCAAATCCCGACAAGACAGCAGAACGTAGCGAAGGCGGAGGTTTGGAGCAGGTACTCGCATATACACAGGCGGATGCCAAGACGGAGAAGCAACTATATGTCAGCGGTGTCAACTGCGATCCGTCAACGGCTTATGAGCAGATGCAGCGGACGAAGCGGCAGTTTTTTAAGACGGACGGCATTTTGGCCTTTCACGCCTATCAAGCGTTTGCGCCGGGGGAGACAACGCCGCAAATCGCCCATACCATCGGTGTTAAACTGGCACAGAAGTTGTGGGGGGAGCGCTTTGAAGTCGTCGTATCGACCCATTTGGATAAACAGCATGTGCACAATCACTTTGTGTTAAACTCGGTTTCCTTTGTGGATGGGAAACGGTATTACGACAACAAAGCTTCCTATGCCCTGCTGAGACAGACATCCGACCGGCTTTGCCAGGAACATGCGCTATCGGTGATTGAGCATCCCGAACCGAGCAAAGCCAAGCATTATGGAGAATGGAAAGCGGAACGTGAGCGAAAGCCAACATGGAGAGGGCTAATCCGGCAGGACATCGATCAGGCTATTGCATCTTCCATGACGATGACACAGTTTTTTGCCCATTTACAAAAGCAAGGTTATGAGCTAAAAACGGCGGTTAAACATATGGCGATACGGCCGCCTGGAAAGACACGCTTTGTCCGTTTGCGCAGTCTAGGCGATGGCTATACCGAGGAAGCGATCAAGCAGCGAATATTGCGAAACCGAATACCTGAACGGGAAAGGCCATCCCATGTCCGCAGACGACGTGCCATGTGTAAGAGCCATGTTCGGTCTGGTCGCAAATTGCGCGGCTTGCAAGCTTTATATATCCGCTACTTGTTTGAAATGGGTGTGCTTCCTGGAAAACGAAAGCCTGTCAAAAAGCCATCCTTTAGACTTCGGGAGGATTTGAGACACTTGTCGGTATTGATGGAGCAAACCAAGCTGCTATGCAAGTATCGCCTCACCCATCAAGAGGAGCTTCTCGCTTTCCGTGACAGGTTGGAGGAACAGATCCAATCTCTGCACCAGAAGCGCAAGTCGTTGTACAACCGAATTCGCCGCTGCAAGGATGCTGGCCAGCGAGAACAATACAAAACGCAAATTGCTGTTTGTTCTAAACGGCTTGCCTCGCTTCGAAAGGAGGTGAAGCTGGTTCAAGGCATTTTGGAGCGATCAGGAGAATTACGAGAGACGTTAAACAGAAGTGGCGCACAGGATCGAAAGGAGGAAATTTTCGATGAGTACCGAAACGGAAGCCGCCAATCAGGTTGTCAACATGAGCTTGAAAAGCATCGAAGTCATAGCCAAGATTTCCGGCGAAGGCGCTAAGCATTTGGCGGTATATTTGTTTGCGGCCTTGCAAGGACAAAAACGAACAAAGGGCAGCATCCGGTTGGAGAGTTTGCTGCGCAGTGGGAAAGAATTAAAGGTATTTGCGGTCAAGAACGAAGACCTGGCAACCTTCTGCAAGGAAGCCAAGCGGTATGGCGTGTTGTACTGTGCTTTGCGCGACAAAAAGAACGTGGACGGGATGTGCGATGTGATGGTCCGGGCGGAGGATGCGTCCAAAATCAATCGGATCGTGGAGCGTTTCCACTTGGCCACTGTGGATACCGCCAAAATTAAGAGTGAAATTGAAAAATCCAATGGAATGTCCGAAGCTCCTGCTGTGGAACAAGGACATGAACCAGGTCACGAGCAAGTTCAGGAACAAGAGCTGTCGAAGGAAATCGCAGAAGAAAGGAATACGGACGACTTGTTGGATGAATTGATGGGAAAGTCCGAACTGCCGGAGCCGACTCCATCGGAGGACGACCATTCAACAGCGGAGAAGGAACCGGCGGAAACGTCCCATCCGTCCGAGAATACCTTCGAGCGCAACGAGGTTACCGCAAGGGATACTGATCCACCTTCTCGTCAAGAGCCGGAGCGAGTGTCCGTCCGTCAATTATTGCGGGAAATACGCGAAGAGAACCGGCAGCAAAGGATATGGGAGAAAGACAGACAGCCGCGGGAACAAGCGGAACCGTTGCCGTCTCGAAAGGAGCGGATAGCCGCCGATAAACAACAAGCCAACAAAGCAAAAGGACGAAAGCGAGGGAAAGCCAAATGAGCGAACTGGATGATTTATTCCGACAGGATGCTGCGGCTTCCTCTTCTTTCCGTACAACCGAACCATCCTTCGATAAAGAAGCATGGGTGCAAAAGAAACAGGAGCTGCGGCAATGGACATATGATACGATTGATGCCACCACCTTGTCGGTGATGCAGAACGGTGAGGCGTTCCAGCAATATTTGGATGTCCAGAGCCGCTTTGACCGCTATAGCGTGGCCAATGCGTTGCTGATTCTGGCGCAGCGGCCAAACGCGACTCGCATTGCCGATTTTGACACATGGAAGGAACAAGGGGTATTCATTCGTCGAAAGGAAACAGGGTTTTACATTCTGGAACCGGGCGAAACCTATCAAAAGCAGGATGGCAGCACCGGTATCAGCTACAATCCGAAAAAGATGTTTGATATTGCGCAAACGACCGCCGCGTTGAAACGGGAAGAACCGGCATTCCCGGATGATCGCGCCCGTATTAAAGCGTTAATTGACCTCGCCCCTGTTCCGATTGGCATTGGTGATGCGTTGCCATCGGTAAAGCACGCGTTCTATCAGCCAGATACAAAAAACATTACCATTCGTCGCGGGCTTGAGGCCGGCGATATTTTTCGAGCGCTTGCCCAAGAACTGACACATGCTGAACTGGATCGTGGCGATGGACGGTACAACCGCTCAGATAACGAGTTTGTTGCCTACTCCGCTTCTTATATGTTGTGCAGGCAATTTGGTGTTGCAACCGACACCTTCCGCTTTGATCGAGCGCCGGAGAAGTGGAACGGGTTGGAACCGCAGCAAGTTCGTGCCGAGTTGACGCTCATGAAGGAAGCTTTTCAACAAACATCCCAGAGAATGAACCGGAACCTGTCACAACAGCGCCAGCCTAAACGATACGATCCGGTTCGCTAAGTTTTGTCTGGAGGGAGTGCTATGAAAAAACAGGAACGAATCTTGTCTTTGAATCATTATGAGCACGGGATAGTCGTCCATGCGCTGAATGCGTTACGAAATGACTTAATCGGTGAGAAACGACCGACGGATGCCGTGGATGATTTATTGTTAAAAATGATTGATGCCCCACTTCTAAATAAAAAGCGCTGGAGGCATTATGAAACGCGATGAAGCCGCAAGGAGTAATTTGATACTCTTTGCGGCTTTTTTTATTCCCGTCATCTGGTTGGCACTGTTGCTTGCTCCCGCATGGTCAGAAGGATTGCCGAGTATGTTGGTCCATCTCAGCACGGCGATGCGCCAGCCGCTTAACATAGAGTGGGTGGACGATACGCCCCGCTGCTTGTTGATTTTTGCGCTGATCTATGGGCTTTGCGCTGGGGTTTATTTGGCGACACCACGGAATTATCGTCGGCGGGAAGAGCACGGCAGCGCCCGCTGGGGCCGAGCGAAAACCGTCAATGCCAAGTATCGAGACAGACGGACGGAACAAAACAAAATTTTGACGCAGCGGGTCAAAATCGGTCTGGATGGCCGCAAGCATCGCCGGAACCTGAACGTGTTGGTTGTCGGCGGCTCCGGCGCGGGCAAAACACGGTTCTATGCTAAGCCGAATGTGATGCAAGCCTCGACCTCTTATGTCGTTCTGGACCCAAAGGGGGAAATATTGCGGGACACCGGTCATCTGCTTAAAGCCAAAGGCTACTTTGGCGACTATTCGTAGAACCTGTTGTATTCCCAATCAAATATTGATGGAACCGCCGCCTTGGCCAAAATAAATCGAACAAATAACTTCACGGCAACCTCCGGTCGTTTCATTTCCGCAAAGTTACCGGTCGTTAACGGCTAGATACGCAGTGTCAATGCAGCCATAATGGAGTCACCTCAGCAGATGCAATTCGGTTTATTACTGCCCCTTGTCAAATACAACGATTGATTTCATCCGATACCTCTTGGGCATATCCTGGTCGCAGTCAGGCTTTTTTCACAAGTTTCCACCGTTTTTGGGCATTCGCCGGCCATTTTCCCAGCAGCCCAGCGAACAGTTACTAGGTGAACAAGAAATAGAAATCATTGACCATGTTGCTACAGATGGTATCGCCCTCTTAATGGGTCATTCATAGACTGGACGATGACGAGTAGGAGATATGGCTGAAATATCATATGAGAACATGTAGAGAGCGGAGTATCTTGGGGATGAGCAATCATGGATTAGTCATTGTTAGGAAGAAAGAATTAAATAGTCCGTCAGGAATACAGGGTACCAAGAAAAAATGAAGGAGATGTTATAGGAAAGATAGATTGTCATACTGGTCAAGAAATAACTCCTTGGCAACCCCTGTCTCACAAGGTAATTGATACACCCCTAACAGCAATCGCCAAGGCAGGTAATCCCCCGTCCTGGTGATACTTAACCGAGCTGAAGGCGTTACGCCAGTTGAAAGTATAATTCACATTTCATATAAATGGTTCGAGTTAGGGAAGTGAAGCGTAAGTGTCGTATAGCTTCCCTCTTCCGATTGGACGGACAATCGGTGTCCGAGTTTGACGGCCATGCGGTTAGCGAGATATAACCCCAATCCTGTCGATTTTGCAAATTGCCTTCCGTTAGCGCCCGTAAACCCTTTCTCGAAAATACGACCAATATCTTCCGCTTTAATACCAATACCAGTATCCCTTATGGAAAGCCTCTTCTCTTCGTTATCAGCCTCGAAAGAGCACACGATTCTTCCGCTGTCACCGACATATTTCAAGGCATTCGACATGATCTGATCTACGATATATCCGAGCCACTTCGCATCGGTATGCACCCATTCCTCTTTTTCCCACATTGTAAAATGAACTCGCTTGGCTACAAACATTTTGGCGTACTTTCTCACACTGTTTCGCACGATTCGGTTTAGAGAGACTTCCGCGATCAAGTAATCCTTGGAAAAGGAATCAATTCTTGCGTAAAACAGGGCTTGCTCGACATAATGGTCGATTTTGAACAATTCATCTTCGAATACATGGATCAGCTCCTCTACCGACTTACCTGACGCATTTCTAAACAGCAGGGTACATGCCGTAATCGGCAGCTTGACCTCATGAATCCAGGAAACAATAAAATCATGAAAATCTTTTTTCTCGTCTTGAAGCCTTCCGATGGCCTCAAGCTTATTGCTGTAGAGCTTCTTGATCAGTGCCGTATACTGACGCTGTTCATATGTTAGAGGTTCGGGCAAAGCTACGGTTAGTTCGTCCCATCTGTTGTTTACCAGGTCATGTAATATCCTGTTGCGGGTTCTCCAGCGCAAATAGCCTCCGACCACGTATACCGCGGCCAACAACACGCATCCGGATAGAGTATACATTATGTCTCCAACACGATACGTTCCCTCGGTGCTTACGAACATCATCAAAGCAACGAAGGATAGCATTCCAGCAAAGAAGATCAGAAAATAACGTTTATCGTCCAAATAATGTAGAAAGCTCATTTGATTATATAACCTTCTCCCTTGATCGTCGTAATGAACCCATAACGTCCAATCTCATCCAATTTCTTTCGGATTCGGGTCATGTTCACGGTCAGCGTATTGTCGTCGACGAAACTTTCGTCCTCCCATAGGCAGCGCATGATTTTGTCCCGGCTTACGATATGGCCCTTATTCTGCAACAATAGCCGTACGATGACGAATTCGTTCTTTGTCAGTTCAATCGATCGATCGCCGGAAGTAAGCTTCCGATCACCTAGGTTCAGCAGGACGCCTTCGTGCTCGATTATGTTGACTGGCGTTTCGGCATAAGAGTAAGTTCTACGCAACAATGCTTTAATCTTAGCGATAAGTACTTCGTCGTAGAACGGCTTCTGGATATAATCGTCACCGCCCATATTCATCGCCATAACCATATCCATCGGCGAATCCCGTGAGGAGAGAAAAATAATCGGCACGTTAGACAATTCCCGAATTCGGCTGCACCAATAATATCCATCGAATATGGGTAAATTAATATCCATTAACACGAGGTGCGGTTCGGTCTGAAGGAACATGTCTTGAATCCTGTTGAACTCGTCACACAATACGGATTCGTATCCCCACTTCCCGACGGTCTCGCCGATTAACCCCCGAATAGTCGGGTCGTCTTCTACGATCATTATCTTCATCTTCATTCCATACGCCTCCATATCCTTAATCCTATTATATCTTAATTCGGCTAACACTACTGCAACTAGTACCGTGACAAAAATGTAAGCTCGCCAGTAGAAAAACGTAAGTTCAGCGTAAGGATAACTAGTCACCGGCATGGTACGATGGAAATTGAAAAAGGGAAAGCAGGGAGGAAAGATACAGTGGAAACGGTTATTGAAATAAAAGCGTTAACGAAAAGTTATGGGAATAAAGGGAACGTCGTGCCGGTGCTTCACGGGATCGATATGTGCATAGGCGAAGGAGAATTTGTCGGCATTATGGGGCCATCGGGCTCCGGGAAGACAACACTGCTTCATATGGCCGCCACCATCGATGAACCGACCTCCGGCAGCATCGTGATCGACGGGGAAAACGTTCTTCAAATGAACGAGGCGCAGTTATCGGCTTTTCGGCGATCCAAGCTAGGATTCATTTTTCAAGACTATAATTTGCTGGATACGTTGACGGTCAAGGAAAACATTCTGCTCCCCCTCGCGTTGTCCGGTATATCGGTCGACGAATTGGAGAACAGAGTGTCTGCCATTGCGGAACGATTTAACATCAAGCATATTCTAGAAAAATACCCTTACCAAATCTCCGGAGGTCAGAAACAGCGAACTGCTGCCTGCCGTGCCATTGTGACGCGTCCGCGACTGATTCTGGCCGACGAACCGACGGGAGCGCTGGATTCTAGAGCTGCGGCCAGCCTGCTAGAGGCGCTAAATGAACTGAACGAACAAGAGCATGCGACCATTCTGATGGTGACTCATGATGCATTAGCGGCAAGCTACTGCAGTCGAGTTCTCTTTCTAAAAGACGGTGTCATTTTTGCCGAGATCGTCAAAGGAACGACACCGCGACAAGCATTCTTTAAAAAGATACTGGATGTGTTGACGGTGCTTGGAGGGCGTACGGATGACGTTATTTGAGTTGGCCAAGAAAAATATAAAAGGTAATCTTCGCAACTATTTCATATATTTATTTTCCATGTTCGCAAGCGTCGCCATATTTTATGTCTTTGCTTCACTACAATATAGTACGCAGGTAGTCGAGGCTGTCGAATCTTCAGATAGCATGCAATCTGTGTTCATGGTTGGATCAATCATCCTGGTATTGTTTGTATCCGTCTTTATGATGTACTCTGGCCAATTTTTTACCCACAAACGAAAAAAAGAAGCCGGGCTATATGCTTTATTAGGTTTTCCAAAAAAAACAATCGGCCGGATGCTGTTCTATGAAAATATGATAATTGGAGCCGGCGTCCTGGTTCTCGGCATTGTGGCCGGTACGCTATTGTCGAAGCTGTTTGCCATGATTTTAATGCGCTTATTGGGAGTAGCTGTCGATGTCGGAATCACGTTCTCCCTTCCTGCGGTGCTTACCACTGTGGTTATATTTCTTATACTAATTACAATAACTTCTATACAAGCTTATCGATTGGTCTATCGATTCAAGCTTATCGAATTGTTCCGCGCAGAGCAGGAAGGGGAGCAGGAACCGAGGGCGTCGATCGTTCCCGCTGCCGCCGCGGTCGCGTTGCTCATCGTCGGCTACGGATTTGGACTTCGGAATTTTGAAAATAATGAACAGATCTTTACGAACCTGGGCGTCATGACCGTCGGCATCATCGCAGGAACTTTCTTGCTTTTTTCATCGCTCGTTATTTACCTGCTGAAATACGCCAAGAGGCGGAAGTCCCATTATTACAAGGGCATGAACCTAATCATGATTTCCAACCTGGTGTACCGAATGAAAGGGAATGCACGTACGCTAAGCGTCATTTCCATCTTGTCCGCTATCGCATTATGCGCCTTCAGTTTCGGTTTCAGCACTTACTACGCTTACGAGCACACGGCACGTGTAACGGCACCTTTCAGTTACATGCATATAGCGCAGGATGACGAAGTCGATCAAAAGATCGAGGAGATCATACGTGGCGACAATGCACATCCCGTGAAAGCCAAGATGTCGATTCCGGTCATCCATCTGAGCGGCGAAGCGTCAAGTGACGAAATCTTGTCTGATCGTGAGCGCAAGGCAGCCGAGCATCCGGTGAAAGTGATATCGGCCAGCGAATATAATCGCGTAGCGGAGGCACTGAGTCTTGACCGGTTAACGCTGAACGAATCAGATCAAGTGATCGCGATTCGCCCCATGTATACCGATTACGAATGGGCGGATTATGCAGGAGAAACCATCACCCTGGATTTGCCTAATGGGAACGTTAATTTAGCATTTGCAGGCATGACGATTGAACGTGTTCTCAATTGGCATTATCCGGATATTATGGTCGTCGTTGCGGACGATACATTTCGCATGCTGGAAGCGCAAGTTCCTACCGAGCAATATGTTGGTTACATCGTTCAGGACCAGAAGAATACGAAGGCGACCGCTGATGCGCTTGCAGCTATACAGACATCAGAAATGAAGCTGTCGACCTATTATTCCGTGTATCGCCTCGGCATCGAGAATGCAGCTTTCAATGTTTTCATTCTAGGGTTTTTGGGTGTGATGTTCCTTCTCGCAACGGGCAGTATCCTATACTTTAAACAGTTGACGGAGGCGACGAACGATCGTTCTCGCTATGAGATATTGAAAAAAATCGGCGTGAGCCACAAGGAAATCGCCGCTACGATCCTGAAACAGAACGCACTGATCTTCTTGTTGCCGCTGTTGGTCGGCCTCGGTCATTATTTGATTATCTTTAACTGGCTGCGGAAGCTCTTCGGAGGAATGGGTGGTATAAATCTCCTGCTTCCAATATTGGTTTGCGTTGGATTGTTTATGGTGATCTATATGACATATTACATGATCACAGTAAATTCTATCATAAAGTTTATCAACGGGGAGTCTGCTCGTAAGGTTAGGTTCGCCATGTTCGCCTCAGCAGCCGTAATGGTTGCGGCCGTTAGCCTGTTCATCTTGGCGGAACCGCCAGTACAATACGACGAACCGCATACCGGTGAACGGATTCACATCACGTTACCTGAGCCGACTGGCGAGATGCCAGTGGGCGTGACGGAGCTCCACTTGACAGATATCGACCGAGCCGATCCTTGGGTAAAGGATCGAAAGCGGGAGCTTATGATCAGCATCTGGTACCCGGCCACCCGGGAGGTTGGCCAGAAAGCCAAATATATGCCGCCAAACGCAGCTGCATTTTACGACGAAACCGTCATGCCGACAATCGGAGTAGAGCCCGGCCGAATCGATCTATCCAACATCGGCGTTCATGCTTCGCTGAACGCACCCGCAGAGCACGGAGAGAAGGGCTGGCCTGTCATCATTTATTCTCCGGGCGGATCTGTTCCGAGAAGTCTAGGTACGATTAACGTTCAGGAATTGGCCAGTACTGGCTATGTCGTTGTGACCATTGACCACACATATGAGACAATGGTCGTAGAGTTTCCCGACGGGAGAATAGAGACCGAGCAATTGCCCGATTTCGGGCCGAATACGGTACTGAAAATGATGAGCGTCAGGGTTGATGATGTCCGGTTTGTACTGGATCGACTGGAGGCGCTCAAGGAAGGGCAAAATCCCGATCATGCGAAACGTGAGCTGCCTGAAGGGTTGGACCTTGCACTGGACTTATCTAGAATCGGCATTTTTGGTCATTCTGCTGGCGGCGCAACGGCTGCCCAAGCGATGTATGAAGATGAGCGAATCGGCGCCGGTATCGATATGGATGGCTCGATGGGCTATTTACCCAACCACCTGCTTCCGGTTGCTCAGCATGGACTTGACCGCCCGTTTTTACTAATGAATGCTGGTTTTACCGACGAGGGAGAGGTGGATTCCCATCTCACGGCGGAGGATAGGGCATCGTTCTGGAACGAGTCGAGCGGGTGGAAACTAGATGTAGCGATACCGAACGGGGCGCATTATACGTTCACCGATCAACAATATCTGCTGCCGCAAATAAGCAGTAAGCTGAGCCTTTCTCCTCAAGTCGTCCAGGGGAGTGTTGGAATCGTCGAGCCGGAACAGGCGCTTGCGGCACAACGCGATTACATTACCGCGTTTTTCGACATGCATCTGAAAGGGGTGTCGCAGCCCCTGTTAGAGTCATCAAAATCTCCTTATGCGAATGTGGAGGTGTTGGAATAACGGTCACAACTGAACCATCTTGAGGAAAAGTTGTAAAATCAAGCACTACGGGTTACTACTCTAATTTTAAGGGGCTGTCTCAAAGTCATAAATGACTAGGGACATTTGTCGGGAGGGGGAACGAGTTCTGGCCGCTCTTGAACGTTGTGTTCTTGGAAAAGGTTAGAAGAGTACAACACGACGTTCAAAGGGCGGACGTAAACTCCTCCACCCATACCCCACTCCCTTGCACCTTTGTAATCTGAATGAGCCGCCTACCGCCATCAAGCCCATGCGCGCTTCATTTCTGAGCGAGAGCATACAATAAAATGAAAGCGTGTATGGAATACAAGTGCGTTACTACCGATGTGCAGACTCGAAGGTTGCCCACTTAAGGAGCGTTGCAGCAAAGCGCAAGGGAATCGCGAGATTAAAGTGAGAAATGACTTATCTTGGCTAAAAGGCTAAAGCACGCGAAAAACTCCAGAGCGAGGAAGGTCGTGAACTTTCTGTCCGGCGCATGATCGAGGTGGAAAGTGTAATTCGGTGAAATGAAGAACAACCGGGGATTCCGGCGTTTCTTGCTTCAAAATTTGCTGAAAGTAAGCCGAGAGGTCGGTCAGACTTACCAAGAATACTAGAAGCTAATGGCCGCCCTGCTGGATGAAGCAAAAGCGAATAACACAATAAATCTGGAACATGATTTGCGGAAGACTGACCTATCACATTCATGACTCGCCAAATACTTCAGAAACCAATCGCTGGGTGAAGATATTGCCTTGGAATCTACATGTCCTGCGATGCTTAGCTCTTATGTGTAATGCGGACGTCTATAAGTCGGATCACCGGTCAATGCATCAAGTAAGCATGAGCGGCGTGTATCATGCAGGGGAGCGGAAGTTTCCATTGTTCCGACCGATTGTTCCAATGATTTTGTTGTGATAAACGTATGAGACAAATCATCTTCTCCTCTGCGTGGAGTGATTGGTGTTATTTCTATTTTACGCAGAGAGTCAAGGGAGTCTCTTTTTACATTTCATAGAACTGAATTTGGGCAAGTAAAGTTAATCAAGCTAAGGGGTGGGGGGGTTCATGAAACAGGTAAGTAGGTTATAGTGACAAGTGGAAAAATAGAGTGGAGGAGTTAAGCATGGTCAAACAACGCAAAATTTTACTAACCGCAACTATTGTCTATACCATTATTGTACTTTATTTTATGTTCTTCGCTTTCGGCAGAGGAGAGGCTTCGGAGCAAATTTCCAGCTACACCTTTATTTTCATGCCGGAGAACTTTATTAGTTTGCCGTCTCCAGCTGATCTCCTGCATCCCAACCTAATGAGTATGGTGGCTTTCGGGAACACTATTGCGTTTATTCCTTTCGGTATATTGATTCCATGGCTATACCGGGTCAGCTTTGTCCGGTTCATCATCTTATTCTTCATCGCGATTCTTGTGCTGGAAACGATCCAGGCCCTTACATTCCTGGGCAGCTTCGATATCAACGACGCTCTTCAGAATTCGATGGGAGCAGCCCTCGGTTTTGGGGCGTACAAGCTTGGTTTCCGTTACCGGAGCCTCGGGCGCAATCTGGTGGCAACGGCTATATCGGGTATGGTTCTTTTTATAGCTTTATGGGGATTAGGGGCGGCGGTAGACAAAATAACAACTAAAGTAGAGGGTCCGTTTGTGGCGATCACTGAATGGACGGACAACTCGGGCAATTCATCCACCGGAGACAAACCGGACAGTATTCAAATCAACGGACAGAAGATACCGCTCCGCTATAACCTATATGGCGCTGAAGGCGGAGATTCCAGAACGTTCACGTACAAGTCTGAGGGACAGACGATTTTCTCCTTCGATTACGGATGCCCCGAACCAACGGATTATTCCGGTAGTATCAGTGTTACTCGGGATGACAGGGAGATCATGAGCAATTCTGGAGAACTTCAGCGTACTCATCCTGATCTGTTCCCTTCGCTATTCAAGATTCCGCTTGAGCCGGGGGATGAGCTGAAGATCACGATTAAGGGCGACATGAAAGCATGGGATGTCGGGTATACGCGGATGCAGTATTTCTGGAACTAAGTGCTTAAAGGGATTTCGCCGCCATTTTATCATGAATAACACCTAGCGTTTGGGTTTTCAAGCGCTTTTTTTACTTTTGAGATCGGGATTTTCAGAAACCTGGTTATAACCTAGGCTGGTTGGTTGTCCAATTGGGTATTTTAAAGGAGCTGAAGGTCTGGAGAACGATCGGCTCCTCCGCTTACCGAGTATATCGCTATGAAGGGAAGCTCAATCTCTTGGAAAATGCCGCCCTGCTCCTATGTTGGAAAGAGGGAGATGGCTTTGAATCTAAGCTGATGAAGGCCTTTCTGAGCACGGATATTTCACTGAGCAATGAAGAGATTCTATGCTATTACAGCAAACGTTGGGACATTGAAACGTATTTTCGAACTGCGAAAGTACAACCGGCCATGGATCGTTACCAGGTTCGATCTACTCAGGCGATTGATCGTTACTTGACCCTGCTCATGTTTTCTACGTTATATTACCAGTATGACAGCCAAGGAAGTTTAAACGATGGGTTACATCACTACCGTATCCAGAAAAAGCACGACATGATTGAATATATTTACAACCAAGCCAAAAGTGAGGCAACATTAGACCAAATTAAAACATGGCTAAGCGTTGCATAGGGATACTGTCAGCTCTTAAAACTTACAAATTATTGAAGCGATTATTGGCAGGTACAGTTAAAGAAAATACAAGAGCGAAATCCCGTGTAAAAAAGAAAACGCTCTTTTTGTGTTAATGGCGATAAAAAATGGCTATTCAGACCTCGCTGCGGCATCTATTGATTTGAAAATCTCCGTTGTTACCTTATGGATCATCTTTACATCTTCGCTCTTCTTCCCTAATAGAAATTGATAGTGGACCTCAAGGACAGTTCTGGTCTCAAATTCCTGAGAATCTGGATCGATTTCTCGAAAATCTAAAAGATTTCCTGGCTTTATGTTAAGAGCGTCCATGATTTTTTCCAATGAATCAATGGATAGATTTCTTTTTCCAAGTTCAACTTCGGTTAAATATGAGGTTTGTTGCCCTGTTATTTGGCTTAATTGAAGTAAGGTCAGATTTTTTTTATTACGTATGCTACGAATTTTTTCACCGATCAGTTTTTTTAAATCAGACATCGATTTACAACCTCCCTGCTTATCCTAAGGGTAAGTGTTTCAATCGAAAAAATACATAACATTATAAGTTAAATATATTGACTCAATTGGGACTGCGTATTAGTGAGTTGATCACTATTTATAGCGCCTCAATCAAGCAAGTAGGCGGCGATACGATGCTAATTTATTCAACTGGAAAGTTGAGTCCCGAACCAGTAGAGGTTTCAAAGCCAGCGAATCAACTAGTAGTATACGCATTGGATAAAATCAAAGAATATGCAGTGCCGTTACAAAAGGAATCAGGGCTTCCATATTTGTTCCTGTCAAGAAATAGAAGCAAAAAAGGCTACCCGGTTGGATTGGCTTCGCATTCAAATTGGAATAAGAATCATTTGCGACCATGGATTAAACAGCATAATATCCGAGATAAGAACAACGAATTAATTGATTTTACTAGCCATACATTCCGTCATGTATTTGCAAGCTACGCATTAAAGGGTGGGGCATCGATAGAGGTGGCGTTACAGCATATTTGCCATCCTCCCACCTAAACCTTGTGGAACCTTTGTAACCGTCAAGTCCTTTTGATTTTCAAAAAATTAATAGTAAACATTACGAAGTGGTTGACATATAAAAGTAGTCGCTGTTACAATATGCATGAGTTAATCGTAATGATTACGATTAACATCATTTTGAGTGAAGTGTTGTATGAATCAAAAGACAGGAGGTTCAAAGTGATGCATGCATACAAGCGGCAAAATTTACTTCGCCAATGGAGCGGAGGACTGCTAGCAGGAGTTATGTTCGTATCCGGTTGTGCAGCGCCGTCCAATCCTGCGAGCGACAATAATCGTGATGCATTGGAGTTATCGCCGTCAGCGGAGTCTAGACCTGTATCTGTTCATGATGCGGAGGAAAGGGAGTCGTTTCTCACGTTCGAAGACGACACTGGAAGGGAGATTCGGCTGCCTGAGCAACCACAGCGCATCATCGTCCTATCGCCGCAGCTATTGGATTTGCTTTATTCGGTTGACGGTCACGCCATTGCCCACGCCACATCACCGGGTGGAACGGTGCCGGATGAGGCGGAGCGAATCGAAGAAGTCGGGGGAATGACGACCGTCAATACGGAGAAGCTACTTGCTTTAAAGCCTGATCTCGTGATCGGCTCTGTGGTGTTTCACCGTGAGTTAACGGCGATTTTGGATGCGAGTAACGTGCCGTTCGCCCTGTTCAATCTGAGTACATATGCAGATTTGCAACAAAAAGCGGTGTTGTTCGGTCAGCTCTCTGGGACGGAAAACAAAGCTAGGGAAGCACTTGCCGATTTGGATCAGGAAATTCGTGAATGGACTGCCCGGGTACCGGCCAGTGATGCACCAACTTTCATCATGCTGAACGTGACCCCTAACAGCCTTTCTGTGCAGCGGCAAGATACCGTCGGAATCGAGGTCGCAACTATGCTGCATATGAACAATTTGGCGGAAACATGGGAAGCAGCAAGCGACAGTCCGTCGACTGCACCATTTAGTCTGGAAAAAATCGTCGAGCTAAATCCGGATTATGTTTTTATTCTGATCCACGGGGCGCGAGAAGATGGGGAGAAGAAAATTCAATCCGATCTGGCCAGCCAACCTGCATGGACATCGCTGCGTGCTGTGAAGGAAAACCGTATGGTCATCTTGCCGTCTGATCGGTTTCTCTCAAACCCGGGATTTCGATTAAGTGAATCAGTCGAATATTTGGCTAAGCTTGTTTATCCGGATACATATGAGAATGGTCATTAATGCTTTCCGTATTCCGATGTCCAAAGGCATTCTTGTCATTGTCGCTTTGACGGCTGCGGCAATCCTCGCTACTGGATTCAGCATCGGTACCGGAGCAGTCCGCATTTCGTTGTCAGAGATTTGGTTATATGTCTTTCACGGTTATGACGGTCCAATGAAGGAAATTGTGTGGAACATTCGGCTGCCTCGAACGTTAGTGGGCATGCTCGTTGGAGCTAATCTGGCACTGTCCGGTGCGCTCTTGCAAGGCGTGATGCGGAACTCGCTGGCAGATCCGCACATCATCGGCGTGTCATCTGGAGCAGGATTATTCGGCATCATCGTTCTCATTTTATTTCCTCATCTATGGTCGATGCTGACACCAATCGCTTTTCTTGGCGCTTCCGGAGCTGCTGCCATCATTTATTTGCTTGCCTGGAAGGACGGTGTACAGCCGGAGCGCCTCATACTTGCAGGCGTGGCCGTGTCCGCCTTTCTCGGCTCCGGCATCTCCGCATTGTTAATTTTCTTTAGCGATCGGGTGAACGGTGCCCTCGTGTTTATGGTTGGCGGCTTGTCCGCCAAAAGCTGGCCAGAGCTTGAAATCATTCTGCCTTATTCGCTCATTGGCATGAGCCTGGCGTTCATTGGCAGTTCACATTTGAATATACTTGCCCTTGGTGATTCCAATGCACGCGGCCTCGGCTTGTCGGTGGAAGCAGCTCGCTTCTTCCTAACGGCGCTCGCTACCTTGCTTGCCGCAAGCGCGGTCAGCGTCGTCGGCCTGCTCGGCTTCGTCGGTCTGATCGTTCCGCATTCAGCCCGCTTGCTGATCGGCAGTGATTATCGGTTCTTACTTCCTGCATCCGTGCTGCTTGGAGCGGCCGTCGTGACCTTTTGCGATACACTCGCCCGCTTGATGTTTGCTCCTTTGGAGCTGCCGGTCGGCATTATGATGGGAGCTTTGGGGGCGCCGTTCTTTCTATATTTGCTAAGGAGGGAAGCGAGATGACGTTGTTACGCTTGGAAGACGTGTCCGTGAGGCTTCACAACCGTACGGTGCTGGATTCGCTGAATTGGCAGGTGGAGGTCGGAAAAATTTACAGCATTATCGGTCCGAATGGCAGCGGCAAAAGCACCTTGCTCAAAACTTGCGCCGGTCAATTAAAGCCTGCGCAAGGAAAGGTGCTCTTGCAAGGCAGACTGCTCGACAGCTATCCCCGTCGGCAGTTGGCACGACATATGGCAATGCTTCAGCAAAGTCAGGCATCTCTGCCGGACGTGTCCGTGCGTTCGCTGGTCAGTTACGGACGTTTTCCTCATCAGCCTGTATGGGGCGCAAAGCGCAAGGAAGACGAGAAGATTGTCGAATGGGCCATGGCTCAGACCGGAACGCTTCCCTTTGCGGAGCGAAAGCTGTCTAACTTATCCGGCGGAGAACGGCAACGCGTATGGATTGCCATGACCTTGGCACAGCAATCGGGGCTCATCTTATTAGATGAACCGACGACCTATCTCGATGTCAATCACCAGTGGGAGGTTATGGAGCTAGTCCATAACTTAAATCGCAAATATGGCATCACGATCGTCATGGTCCTGCATGACCTCAACCATGCTGCAGCTTGCTCCGATGAATTGTTGGTGATGCGTGCAGGCGGAATGTATGCCAGCGGGTCGCCGGAGCAAGTCATCACCGATCGCATGTTGCGCGATGTATTTGGTGTAAGAGCGAGCGTGGGAAGGGATGATCGAAGCGGTCGCATGCATTGCCATATCGAAGGGCTGCTTGAAGCGGTGGATTTCTCAGCTCAACCCGCAATCGCGGCAGTCAAATAACGAATGTCTTGATTTCGTGTATATGTGCAGATTTTGCCTTGTTCAGTTCACTTAATAGAAAACATTTACAAAGGAGAGGATCAACATGGAGGGGAAAGCAGACGTATATCCATTCGCGGCAATCGTCGGACAGAACTTGATGCGCAAAGGGCTGCTGCTTAATCTTGTCAATCGGAAGCTCGGCGGCATCTTGATCCGCGGGGAGAAAGGCACAGCCAAATCGACGGCCGTACGCGCAATCGCGGACTTAATGCCGGAGCTGAGCGTCGTGAATTTGCCCGTACATGCTACGGAGGATCGCGTCGTCGGCACATTGGATATCGAGCATGCGATTCGAGAAGGAGAGAAAAAGTTCGAGCCGGGACTGTTAGCGAAGGCGCATGGACATATTTTGTACGTGGATGAAATCAATCTACTCGATGATGCGATCGTCGATGCGCTGCTCGACGCAGCAGCCATGGGGGTGAACACCGTTGAGCGAGAAGGCGTCTCCTACTCGCATCCGAGCCGCTTTATCTTGATCGGTACGATGAACCCGGAGGAAGGGGAGCTGCGGCCGCAGCTGCTGGATCGCTTCGCGCTTTCAGTAGAGGTGAATGGGGAACGAGATGTGGAGAGCCGAATGGAGGTCATTCGCCGGCGCCTAGCATTCGAAGCAGATCCAGACGAATTCCGAAGACGTTATGAGCCGCAACAACTAGAGCTTCGGGAACGGATAGAACGAGCGCGTCAGCTGCTCGAGCAGATCAAACCGTCCGAGGAGTTACTGAAATGGACCGCCGCAGTCGGCATTCGGCTGAAGGTAGACGGACATCGTGCGGATATCATGTTAATGAAAACCGCCATGGCGATGGCTGCATTCCAGGGAAGAACGCAGATCGTGGCAGACGATATGGTAGAAGCGGCGATGATGGTGATGCCGCATCGCATGCGCAAGCGGCCGTTCGAAGAGGGAGCATATGACCACGAGACGATACGCGAGCTGCTCGGCGACCTTCTGTCCGAGGTCACCCATGCAAGTTAAGCCTCACTTGTATCCGTTCTGTGCTGTAGTCGGTCAAGAACGTGCGCAAAAGGCGCTGCTGCTTCATGCTGTAAATCCGGGATTAAAGGGGGTGCTGCTGGCAGGCCCACCAGGAACGGCGAAGTCCACGCTCATCCATGGTGTTGCAGAGTTGCTGCCGGAACTTAACGTCATTAACATTCCTTTGAACGTGGATGAGGAACGGCTTTGGGGCGACTGGGATATGGCAGCTGCTGTCCGCAGCGGCAAACGAACGTTTGTACCCGGCTTGCTTGCAGCTGCGGATGGGCACATCGTCACGGTAGACAATGCGCATATCATGCCCGAAAGGTTAATGAAAGCGGTCCTGACTGCTGGCGACAATGTGGCGGGCGAGCCCGCGCATGGGCATGTCCGCAAGAGCTCTGAGCGAAGAAGTGGCCTTGACAGTGCAGCATTCCGCCTGTTCGCAGCTATGAGTCCGGACGATAGGAAGCCGCTGCCGGCGATGTTTGATCGCTGCGGGCTATATGTGCGACTGGAAACCTCGGCGGACCTTGCGGAGCGAACGGAAATCGCAAGCCGCTTGCTCGCCTTCGAACAAGATCCTGAGTCGTTTCGCCTAGCTTATGAATCGGAAACGAAGGAATTGAGAGCACGTATCGCAGCGGCTAGGACTCGGCTGCCTGCTGTACATATTGATGGAGAGCTGCTACGTTTGGCTGCCGAAATCGCTGAGGAAGCTGGCTGTCTGGGACACCGCGCGGACATCCTGCTGATCGAAGCGGTCCGTACGATCACAGCTTGGGAGGGTCTTAGCGAGACGACACAGGAACATCTGCAAGAAGCGGCGGGCTTTGTGCTGCCGCACCGGATGCGTGCAGCATCTCAACCGGAAGTGTCGCGAGGGAAGTCGCCTGGAGACTTGCCGGATCAAGAGCAAACGAAGCATGATTCGAATGGCGATCATCCATCACCAGGATCGCATCGCGATAAGGAAAGCCAAAGAGAAAGCCAAGCGGAAGGAGAGAATAATGCGACAAACGGCGAGCAAGTTGACCGGTCACAATTCGCTTCGCCTGCACAACTTGGGGGCGACCACAACGGCGAAGCCGATAGTAGACAATCTCTTTCCTCAGAGGCGCGGGCTGTAGTGGAAGCCGTTGGACGGGAAATCGCTGTGCAGCCATTCGTCTTTACCTCGCCGCATCCAATGAAACAAGCGCAAACTGGGAAACGAAATCAAGCGTCAGTAGGAACGGTAAACGGTCGATATGTGCGGGCTGCGATGCCACGCGGCCCTCTAAGAGACATTGCGTTTGATGCCACGCTTCGTATGGCGGCTCCCTTTCAGCGGATACGTAAGCAACAATCAAGTTCATATAACACGAACTTAAAGCTATGGATTGAGCCGAGTGATGTGCGTGTGAAGGTTAGGGAAAACAAGACAGGAACTGCTTTGCTATTCGTCGTCGATGCCAGCGGTTCGATGAATGCAAATAAGAGAATGAAGGCTGTCAAAGGTGCGGTATTGTCTTTACTTCGTGATGCGTACCGGCAGCGTGACCATGTGGGCTTGATTGCCTTTCGCGATCAACAAGCTGAATTGCTGCTCGGGTTGACACGCAGTGTAGAGCTCGCGGAACGCAAATTGAGGACGCTGCCAGCTGGCGGGAAAACTCCGCTAGGTATTGGACTGGAAAAGGGACTTATGGCGATCCGCCCTTTGTTAAATAGAAGAAGTGGACTCATCCCCGCGATGATCGTCATGACCGATGGAAAGGCGAACGTCAGCGCAGAAGCGGCAGGTGATCCATGGCAGGAAAGCCTGCAAGCTGCACAACGCATCGCAGCGGCTGGCATACGCACACTTGTGATCGATACGGAGGATGGTGTAGTACGATTCGGCTATGCCCGCAAGCTGGCGGAAGCGATGCAAGCGCGGTATTACCGGTTAGAACAATTGGAGGCTGGGAGTATCGAACGAGCTGTACGGACGTTGATCTAAAAATAATGATTTATGGATTACGGAAAGGAGGATGGCGCGTTGAAGCTATCCATACTCACAAACGGGGAAACGACGTTGTCGCATTTGTCTGAAGCATATCAATTGCTTGATCAAAATCAGAAAAATCAGCTGCATCTGACCATCATCGATTTAGGGAATCGGAAGATCGACGAGCTTGAGGACGTGGAAGCCACGCTTGTTGGAGCTGACCTTGTCATCTTCGATGCACATGGCGTCCGCCAGGACGTTGTCGAATGGTTGAGTAGCCTGCTAAGCAAAGGGACGGCTCATATCGTTCCGCTTGGCGGCAACTCCGCTGAGATCGCTTCGCTGCTCAGGCTAGGCAGTCTGACCTTTGCAAATTTGCCTAGACAAGAAGGGCATACACATGCGGCAACGTCCTTGCCGCTAGAAGGAATGGATGAGGGTAAGGCGGATTATGAACACTACGTTCGATTTACCGAATATTGGCGGGGCGGAGGTACTGACAATTTGCTCGGTCTGCTTTGTCTGGCAGGCCGTGAATACGGCGGCTGCCATCTGTTGCCGGAGCCTAAGGAGCCGGTATATGTTCGGGAGTTAACGATTATGGAGCCGAGCAGTCGCACGGTTTACTCGTCTGCAGCCAGCTACCGGCAAAGCAATCGCTACGACGAAGGTCGGCCGAATGTCGCGATTTTATATCTTGGGAATAGCAATCCGCTCGATACCGCAGAATGTATTGCGCAGCTTAAGGAACAATTGGAGGCTTTCGTGAACGTCATGCCGATCGCGTTTCCTTCAGTGATGAACATTCCGCTCGACCGTCTGCGCGAGTTGCTACTTGGCGACGGTCACCAAGTCGACCTTATCGTGAACCTGCTGCCTTTCCGACTTGGGATTGGTCCCGGCGGAGGAAATCAGGACGGGGCTGTGCAGATGCTGGAACAGCTCGATGTGCCGATGCTGCATCCGCTATTGTTGAACAGTAGAACGGAACAAGAATGGAGACAGTCTGCGAGTGGACTTGAGCCTTCGTTGCTACTCGTTCAGGTCATGCTTCCGGAGCTTGACGGGAGCGTGGAGATGTTTCCGATAGCGGCACTGCAGGAAGAAGGAGAAGACGCCGAGCTAAACGTTCCGCTAAAGCGACTTGCACTTATCCCTGAACGGACAAAACGCTTGACAGATCGCATCCGCCGCTGGCTTGCCCTGCGGAGCAAGCCCAATGCAGAGAAGAAGCTGGCGCTCATTGGCTACAATTATCCGCCAGGCGAAGGAACGGTGTTCGGCGGTTCCTTCTTGGATACATTCGAATCGATAGCACGTTTATTGAGCTGGCTGAAGCAGCAAGGATATCATACCGAGGAACTGTCAGCGGCGGAGCTGCGTGCCAGATTTATAGAGGGCGGTCTGGTCAATTCCGCAAAATGGTCTGATCCTCAAGCTTCGAGTCAGTTGATCCGTTATGCGGATCCCCATTTCACACAGAAGCTATCCGGTCGTTCATGGGGAGAAGAAGCGATAAGCCGCTGGGGTCAGCCGCCTGGTGACATCATGACGGACAACGGCTCCTTTCTCATACCCGGTCTAATGATCGGCCAAGTGTTTATCGGCCTGCAACCTTCACGCGGTATCCATGAGGATCCAGAGAAGTCACTGCACGATCGTTCGTTACTACCTACGCATCAATATACTGCGTTTTATCAATGGATTCGTGAACAGTTTCAAGCGGATGCCATCGTCCATATCGGGACACACGGCACCTTAGAGTTTCAGCGGGGGAAAGAGGCCGCTCTGTCTGGGGACTGTGTACCGGATGACTTACTCGGGGATTTGCCAAATTTGTACTACTATTACGTAGGGAATCCGTCCGAAGCGATGATCGCCAAGCGGCGCAGCCATGCCGTATTGATCGGCTATCAGGCGCCGGCTTTTACTGAAGCTGAGCTGTATGGCGAATGGCGTGAGCTTGAAGCCTTGCTGCACGAATATCGTGAAGCGAAGCAGCTCGCGCCGGAACGATGTGAGGCGATTCTACAAGAGCTGCAGGCGGTAGCGAAGTCGCTTGACTTCTCCGCGGAGACCGTAGAACACATGGAGGAGGAGCTCTATCGCATGCAGCGTTCGCTCATCCCTAGTGGACTGCATGTGCTTGGCGACAGCTATTCTCCTGAAGTCGCTTTGAACCATATGCAATTCGTGCTTCGCCACGAGCGGGGAAATATTCGCTCAATTCGCGGACTGCTCGCTGAACGTCAAGGCGTTCGGGCGGATGCGCTAACTTCGGGCAAGCATGTGAGCTTGCTGCGCCAGCTCGATGAGGAAGCGAATGCGTTAGTGACCGCTTATGTGTCAAACAAGGCAATCCCGGACATGTATAAGAGTGAACATCCAGATTGGCTTAAGCAGTTGGAAGCTTCGCTCGAGTACGGTTACGAAGCTTACCTAAGATCATTGCAAAATGAGGAAGCAGAAGGGCTGATGCGGGCGTTGGAAGGCCGGTACGTTCCAGCTAAGCTCGCTGGTGACGTGCTGCGAACACCTGAAATATTGCCGACCGGACGCAATCTGTACCAATTCGATCCCCGCTTAGTGCCCAGCCGTACAGCTGCTGAACGGGGGGCGATTGTCGCCGAAAACTCCATACAGCAATATCGCGAGCAGCACGGGGACTACCCGCACACGACGGCGGTCATCCTCTGGGGGATTGAGACGTCGCGCACACAAGGGGAAACCATCGGGCAAATCCTGCATTATATGGGGGTTCGCATTGGCGGGGGAGTCGGAACGTTCCGTACAGAATATGAAGTGATCCCGCTTGCGGAATTAGGCCGACCGCGCTTGAACGTCATGGTGCATATTACTGGGGTTTTTCGCGATTTGTTTCCGAATTTGCTGGAAGAATTACATGACCTATTCCGCAAGGTTTCGGAGCTGGATGAACCTGATGAACTCAATTGGTTCAAGGCTCATACACGAAGCATGGAGGAGGAGCTGCTTGCTGCTGGATATGAGGCAAGTCAAGCGCATGACTTAGCTTGCGCCCGCATCTTCGGCCCGGCAGAAGGAGAGTATGGCACGACGGTGACGCGGATGATCGAGACGAAGCTATGGAACGAGGAGTCTGAGCTCGGAGCGGCATACACGGACAGCCAGCAGCATGTATACAGCGCACTAGCGCGAGGACAGGCGGAGCCGGAATTGTACCGGTCACATATGCTGGAGGTGGATATTGTGTCGCAAATTCGCAGCAGTCATGAATGGGAAGTAACGGATTCTGACCACTATTATGAGTATTTTGGCGGCTTGGCAAAGTCTGTGGAAGTGATGAAAGGTCGTAAAGCAGACATTCATATTACGGATACGACAGGGGAGCAAATCAAGACAGAATCTGCCGAACATGCGATTGCACGCGGAGTAAGGACTCGCTTAACGAACCCGAAATGGATCAACGATCTCTTGAAGCATCCTTATCATGGCGCAAAGGAAATGGCCAGCCGATTCGAGTATGTACTGGGACTTGCAGCCACGACTGGAAAAGTAGAACCTTGGGTATTCGATCGTCTGCATGACGTCTATATGGCTGATGAAGCACTTAGCCGGAAGCTGCAGGACAACAACCGTTGGGCTTACCATGCGATGATCGAAACATTGCTGGAAAGCGAGCAGCGAGGATACTGGACACCGGATGAACAAGTTCTGCATCAGCTGCGGCAGAAATACCTAGAGCTTGAAGGAGAGTTGGAAGGGGAATGAGAACAGCTTGAGGCATAAGCTGAAATCCATTTAAATTAAGAAATGAGGTGTTTACCTAGATGATCGAAATCTTACGCAACGAAGCTGCTTGGGAACAAGCTTGGAAGGACGACCAAACGACAGGTGTAAACTTGATGAAATCAGCAGGGATCGAGCCGAGATTCACTTTTGGCGCCATCGCGGCCCAAAACTACAATGAGCAATCGTTCAACGATGAAGGAAGAAGACGGTCAGCACGTATTATCGGCTGGTTGGAAAATCAAGGCGTAAATTTTAATGGCGCCTCTGTCCTCGACATCGGAGCGGCCTCTGGAATATTTTCTATTCCCTTTGCGCAAAGAGGAGCAGATGTGACCGCCGTTGAGCCGTCGCTTCCGTTCACAGAACTATTGGAGCACAACAATCAAAAATGGGCCGACGGTAAGGTAAAGATCGTGCGCGCAGCCTTTGAAGATATGGATACGAAGACATTAGGCTGGAACCAAGCTTTTGATTTTGTCTTTGTGTCAATGTGCCCGGCGATCACAGACTGGGAGATGGTGGAGAAAGTGATCAGCTGCGCTCGAAAATTTTGTTATATCAGCCTAGCGGCAGGTCCTAAAGAACACAGCCTCACCCTTGAAATATTACCGCTGTTAAACCATTCATACAACAAGCATCAAAACTCCGAGATGATGTATTTGCTACAGCTGCTTTATCTAAAAGGGTACGCCTTTCATTCACTCGTCACACGAGAAATGAAAGCCAGGGTTGTGTCTCGTGCGGAAGCCATTCAAGAGGTTTTACATTGGCTTAACTTTTACAATTATCCAGTAGATGAGAATACGCAGGCCATCATTGAAGATTATCTGGATCAAACTTATCCTGGAAAAACGATCCCAATCAAACAAGGAGGGCGCTTCGGCAAAGTGCTCATTCAGTTAGAAGAGCAAAGCATGTTTAATTATTCATGAGGATGAATCAACCAAAGCGCCTACATCAGATGAGTTCCCGCATAAGGGACGCGTTGTACGAAACAATGGCGGTTCCGGAAGTGCGGGAATTTTTGATCCAGATGGGCATGATATTCAGGCGGATGAAGAAAGAGGCGTGTACTTTGATTGTGTTTGCCTTTGAAAAACAACACTTATCATATTAAATGGAATGGTCATTGCGCTTGTTGGCATGTTAAGTGGTTTAGTCGCTTCTTATGAATTGGGTACACCACCCGGCGCTTCCATCACATTAATTTTAATGTTGATTTTTTCAGTCATAACACTTGCAAAGTACATGTTAGATTACTTGAAATTGGATAGACTATTTAATAAAAGTCAAGTCTAGAATGAAATATGCAGAAAATGACAAAACGAGTTTACGCCGTAGATTTGCCATTTTGAAAATAAGCCCATGCATTATACTGAGTAATCACATCTCGTATGGAAAGTTAAACGAAGTGGGAGGGAGTTAATCATGAAGGAAGTTGATGTTGTTATTATTGGAGGAGGTCCTGCAGGTTTAAGTGCTGGACTTGTACTAGGACGTGCTAGAAAGAAGACATTGATTATTGATGAGGGCCAACCGCGTAATGCAGTGACTAGAGAGGCTCATGGCTTTTTAACACGTGATGGCGTTAGCCCACATGACTTTCGAAAAATTGCGAAAGAACAGCTTCGCACTTATCCATCGGTTTCACATCTGGAAGATATCGTCAGGTTGATAGAAGGGGAAGATGGACAATTTTTGTTGGAAACTGTTTCGGGGGTGAAGATAGCCGCTAGTAAACTGCTGTTTGCTATCGGAATGAAGGATCGTGATCTTGGCATACCAGGGTTGGCAGAGGTCTATGGTAAGAGTGCGTTTGTATGCCCGTATTGTGATGGCTGGGAACTAAGGGATCAGCAATTAGTTGTCATAAACAGAGGAGCGACATTAATGCATTTTGTCCCATTGCTTTCTGGATGGTCGAAGCAGTTAGTAGTTTGTACAAATGGTCCCGATGAATTGAGTGAAGCAGAACGTGAAGAATTGCGCGCACATAATATCCCGGTATTTAATGCACCAATACATTCAATCCAATCAAATCAAGGCATGGTAAGCCATATCAAGCTTGAGGATGGGACGGAAATTTCGTGCACAGGGATTTTCTTCAAGCCGGAATTGGAACTTGGATCGGATTTGCCAGTTGCCCTTGGTTGCCGGATGTTGGATACTGCAATCATTGAAGTCGATGAGTTTGGAAAAACTAGTGTACCTGGTGTTTATGCAGCAGGGGATGCAACTACACACTTACACCAATCTATTGTTGCTGCTGCTTCAGGTGCTGTATCCGCAGCTGCAATAAACGGGGAATTAAATCAAGAAGAATGGCGGAAGAGCAACGTTTGATTGAATAACCATGAACACTTTACGAGCCTTCCTCACCCAAGTATCATGCTCATAGAATAAACTTCAAGGGTGAGGAATAACTATGAGATCTTCAAGACATAATAGGTTAGTCAACTTTATCCTTTATTTTAAGAGAACCCACACCAATAATTGCTCCCAATATCACTAAAATTATACTGGCTATTATTTCATATCCTTGCAATGCATCGATGTAATTGACGAGAAACCAACTTGGTCCCCCGCCTGCCAATCGATTTATGATACCTCCAACTCCCTGAAGCAATAGAAGTAAACTTGCACCGCTTGCAATCTCTTTCATAACGCTACATCTCCTTTTTACATAACGAATATCAAGATAGAACTCCCCTGATGCCAATATTGAATAAAATCGCCCCAATAACTGCCACTCCGACTAATACAGAAGACAACGGAGCTTTTACTAATTTTGATCGCAGTTGTTCAAGCTGATTCATTATCCAGTTTTTACATAGTATAAACACGATCAATAGTAAGATTGAAGGAAGTACCATAATCGCGTTATAGCCAAGTAAAATGCCAATGGACAAACCCGTATGAAACGCTAAACCATCCATTAGTAATATCGAGTAAAAATACGGTAAAGCTGTGGTAAACTCAATCGCAAAGACAATAATACCGAGTATGATCATTCCTCTTATAGACACTTGCGTAGGTAACCATTCCAAAAATCGGGATTCCATCCCTTTTTTAGGCTTATAAAAACTAATGAGTACAAAGGCGACTCCAAGTATCGTATAAAACCAACTTGAAATTTGATTGTTCGCCATGCTTTCTATAATACCAAGAATCGGCCCAACTCCGAGATAAACCAAGATACCCATTATAAAATAGCAAAATTGTGTCGAAAATAAAAAAACGATCAATCGCGATGCTGTTTTTTCTTTTTGTATGAGAAGGATATAAGCTGTAATCGCCAATACCCCGGGGCTTAAAATATCAATGACAGCACAGAGCACAATAATGAGGAGTGCTGTTGTGAAATCTATGTTGGCAGGAATTAATGATTCAATGAATTCAATCACCTAAACATCCTCCTTATTTATTTATTTCGCGCACTGTGATAAAATAATAATAACACAGTGTGTTAAATAAGACAAGAGGTGATTTGAAGTGCCGAAAATTGTTGATCATGATCACAAAAGAAAGCTCATCGCTGAAACGGCCTGGAAAATTATTGAAACCGAAGGTATTGAAAAAGCATCTATCCGCAGAATCGCATCTGAGGCTGGAATGTCTGCCGGAGCATTGAGACATTATTTCTCAAACCAGGATGAGTTACTATTATTTATCATGGATTATTTTCTTGCTCGCGGGAAAGAACGGTCGAAGAATAAATCATGGTCACAAGACCCTTTCATTGCGGTACAGGAAACGTTGTTAGAATTGGTTCCTGTAGATCGGGATAAACAAGCTGAAGCTGGCGTATGGCTGGTTTTCGTCATTCGTTCACTTACAAGTGCAGCTTTGAACACGAAAAAAGCTGAACTCATCGAAGGAGAATACATTTTAATGGAGGCACTGCTTGAAATCTTGATAAAGGCAGGCTATATAAACAAAACTATAAATATTGAAATTGAAACGTTAAGACTTGCCGTCATCATTGAAGGCTTATCCATTCATGCTCTTTTAAGACCGGATATATTCACAATTGAAAAAACGGAACAAATTATTACACACCACTTAAATGAACTTTGCAATAAATAATATTGCTCTCATTTATTAAAACATGAATTTGATAATAAACAAAGCAAAGACAGCCGCAAAACAACTAAATACACTTATCCATAAAACAGGTTCCATAATGATCCACTCTTGTTAATATATTTTATATCGCACTCCATGTAACTTGTTATTGCACAATCGCTCCTTTATAGAAAAGCGATAGAGTCCCAAATAAAGACTTCTAGTACGAACTTATTAACAATCAAGATGTTTTAATAACATATGAGGTGATTGCTTTAATTTTTGAATTTTTACCAAACCCTCGAAAGTTATATACATCGCAAAAAGCAACTCTGTGCTTATCGTGTAGTATTAAAGTTCCATTTAGAGATCCTGTGTTGCCATGTGTGATAATGTTCTGTATACGAAACTGTTGAACTTTACAATTTTTCATTTGATGTAACGCTTTCTCAAAATCATCTTTTCCCTGAATTAATTTATCACCAACAATTTCCCAAACCACATCATCTGTCATCCAATCCATACAGAAGCTTATTTCATTTTTGACAAAAGCGATACTAAGATCTCTAAGCAACTCTTTTTTAGGTGAGTTTCCACAATTTTCGGCGCATTCTACCGTTAAGTTCTCAGAATGAGTATTCATCGTTACCTCCTTTTTTCAAATGACCCCGACAGATGACCGGGGTCATTGTCGCGCATCTATTGGAATATTCGTTGTGAAATCAATGATAATGGTCTATTTTTGTCTATTTAACCGGAACCCAAATTTCGGTTTTGGCTACGGGGCTCGTTGGGTCAGGGCTTTTATATACTTCCAAAGACGGTGCGTCACCATGTTCATATGAATTAGACGGAAACCACTCTGAATATATTTTTTTCCATGTCTTCGGTACCACATCGGCTACGGGCCCCACGGCTTCAAATATCGCCCATTTTTCGGCAGATATTTGATAACTAGATAATCCATCAGGTATGTTTCCTTTGTATTCAGTGCCCACCCAATACTCAATCTCATTGTCCTCTTTGCTGTAATCTACTGATGCTCCAATCAAACCTGATATTTGGCCGTTATTCAAACCTAGTAATCGGTTAATGGTACCATTTTTTCCGACCTTGGTCCAAAAATGACCGATATCCAGAGACAGACCGAGATCTCCGTCACAATTAAACCGTTCTTTCACTCCCACAATTTGGAATCCTTTGCGTTCTACCAATTGATAATTCATAGGTTCAGCTCCTTTTAGATTCACCTGGATGGTCAAGCGATTATAAGATTGCAGCTTCCCCAATCCTTTTCGTGCTTCACTCGGTGTCACACCATGCTGTTTGCGAAAAGCCTTTGCGAAAGCTTCAGGAGTATCGTAGCCATATTTATAGGCAAGGTCGATAATCTTGCAATCGCTGCTGGCTAATTCCTGAGCAGCCAATGTCATTCTCCGCCTTCGCACATATTCTTTGACCGAAACATCAGTCAAGATTATAAAAAGCCGTTGAAAATGAAAGGCGGAGACATGTGCCTGCTTCGCAATGTCTTCTATTGTGATGGGTTCCAACAGATGCGCTTCCATATAGTCAATTGCCTTCTGCAGCGATTCTACCCATGCCATATGACTCCCTCCTTGATTAAAAGTTAACGTAAAGTCATCTGAGTATCCTGTCATCTTATGCGCAGTAGGGACAGATTCTCAACGAATACGTCCATACGTTACATCGAATCATCGTGTCTGCCGCCGATCTTAAACAATCCAATAAGTATGCTTTCATAGTCCCACTTTTTATGTATTCTTGTAGTAAGATTATAGCATAGGTAAAGATGATTCATCATACAAATGGTGCGAATGGGGGAGGGGTACATCTGGCACCGACCAGTATTTGCAGCGATTATTTGAACAAACTAATGATTATATAGAATGTCATTCCATCACTTTACTTTTATTAAAGCATACGAAGGAGGAGAGACTATTGGTATATTCTGTGGAAAGTACTACAGAAAAGATTGCAGTCTTTGTACATGACAATCTGTTTTACACAATATCCGGAAACGTTCCATCCACCGAGATGAAAAAAATCATCGATTCTTTTGAAATTGAGAAATGACTTGGATTATAATCATTGGATTACGGTAGAAGGAGACCTGGATATAGGGAAGTTTTGTGAGCAGCTAAAAACAATCAAAGTGATAATATATGGTGAAATTGTGTAGACGACCTTTTTTCCATATAGCTTTTCCACCAATGTCTGAAAGGGTAATAGGACGTGAAGTGTAGTCAATATCTGCTCATCCAGCATCTCCAGTATCATTTTCATGATACGGGCAAACTCTTCTTGCATTTTCCGAAAGCCATTGCTCCAGCTTTTTCAATGTTGGGATTCTTGTGGTTAAGTAGGGGGCTTGCTGAACGATTTTTATCCGAATTTCAGAGCTAGGCGCCGGCGAGACAGCATCGCGAAAATAAGGCAAAAAAGAACGCGGAGCCTGCGCTCCAGGTTCATCACGAGAAGTTGCAGCGTAATCACCGATTCGCTTGTCTTGGCGAGGTGTGCGCGAATACAGCCAAGCCCATACTTGCGCTTGCCTTCTCCAAACTTGCCTTCAATTGCGTTTCGTTCCCCGGTATCCTGTTTGACGTCTTGCTTATCTTCACTTGACGGACCGTTTTTAGGCTTTCGTCCCAATGCCGGCCCACTGAGCCAAATCCCATGCTGTTTGCAGAAGCTCCGGTTTTCGCGCGTGCGGTAGATCTGATCCACTTGGACGACAGCCGGATAGGTCCCCATGCGCTCACGGTACTTCTCGATCACGCCAATTAGCGTCGTGCTCTCGTTGAAGTTATCCCAAGACAGACGATCAAGGAACGCATAGCCATTTGTCATGCTTACCGCAATCTTGGCTCCGAACTCAACGCGTGCCTTGGCTTTCCCGCGCACGATTGGCCTGATATGCGGCTGATGAATGCTGACGATCCGGTCTTCCATCTGGTGAGAACGCTCGCTCCACATTTGAAGTTGCTGATGGTACAGTTCATGAATCACCAGCAGGTCGCGATAGGTTTTCCGGCTAAGCAGCGTGAGCGGTTGCACCTTGGCTTGCTCGGCGATGATGGAGAGGTTCCGTCCAACGTAACCGAGCTGCCGCCTGATTGCTTTGCGGATCACTTTGGGTCCCGGCCTGCGTTGCTTGGACACCGCCAAACTGCTTGCGCGCTTTTTCGCGGTACGTGCGCGGTTTCGTCGCTTTGCTGACGGCCGGCACATGCAGGGTATCGATGATCGATTCGAGCTTCTCCCGCGCTTCATTCAGCAGATTCAGATCGGTCGGATACGCCACATCCGCTGGCGCGCAGGTAGCGTCCATGAGCACCGTCCCTTGATTGGGTAGCGCAGGTGCTTCCGATTCCATGGCCGATACCGGATGCCCTTCGGAAGGAGGCGCGGTCGCTTCAAGAGGCTCGGGCACCGCGGCCGTCTGCTCCACGGGAGATGTTGCTGCTGACGGTTCGACTTGTGGTTCCGCGAACAGTGTTTGCTGTTCGGCTTCAATAACAGAGGCGCGCTTCTTCGACCGCTTTACTTTCCCTCCGCCGCCGCTAACGTTGTTGTCGTCATGGTCCTTCGTTTCCTTCGCGCCTGCCGTGGCGACGACCTCATTCAGCTCAGCCAGCACATCCGTCAGACGCTTCCGAAAATGCGTCATCATCGAGTGATGGAACGGTTGCTTCATGACGAATCCGGGCAGACCGATGAAGTATTGCATGTATGGATTTTCGTTGATCGACTCTAGGGTTTCTCTGTCGGTCAACTGCATTCTCTCTTGAATGATGAGCGCCCCGAGCCCCATCCGCAAACTGATCGTTTGCTGGCCGCGGAAGGTGTCTTTGAAAAACGGTCCGTATTTTTTCTCGGCCTCTGCCCATGGCACTAACCGCGCCAACTGAACCCAACGATTCTCTTCGTCCAGCTTTCCGCCAAAGGGCAAAAAGAAATCGCCTGGCAGGATCAATTGATTGTCGAGATGCGCGGTCGGCTTGAACACATTTGTCACTCCATCTGCAAGGATTTGGGCCCGTTCTCCATGCTTTCCTTTACATATGAATTCGACATCAAGAGCCTAAAATCCTTATTGTTATGCGGTTTTCAGCCTTTTTTTCACCATTCAGCAAGCCCTAAGTAATGAATAAGAGCTTCCTCCTTACGGTGTGTTATTGGTAAACATCACTGTATCCAGGATGAAGCTCTTTTCCGATGTTCGCTTTTCCAGATCTTAATCCCACGAAGATTTTACACTAACCCGTTTGTTAGTTTTCGATAACGATTTAATAAAAATTTTAATATTAGCCCCATTTCTTTTTAAATAGTCCCCCCTACTCTATATTAGACGAAAGATAAGGAGGAAAACTACGAATGAAGAAATGGCTATTGGGGCTTGTCATCCTTTTAATAATTGGCTATGCCGTAATCCAAGTTAAACCGGAACCCGATAACAATGAAAATGTGCCGAAAGAAAACCACCAAGTAGAGGATGAAAATCTGGATGAGAATCTTGATGAGGCTCTTAAAGGGGACGGGATTCCGGTACGGATAACAAAGGATCAGGTTTACAAAGGCAATTTGCTGCTGATCAATGAAGTTTATCCCGTACCTCCGGGGACTAACGTATCGGATGCCGTCAATTTGGCAAAAAATCCGGAACTGATAAACGGATACGGGCTCTTGGACAACTCGATCCGATTGACGCCTTTTTTGGCACAAAAATTATCTGTGATGATTGCAGCGGCACATCAGGATGGCATTAACCACTTTATGCTCACCAGCGGCTATCGGGACGAAGCGGAACAGAGCAAGCAATACGAGGAAAACGAGCCCGGCTACGCGTTGCCGGCAGGCTTTAGTGAGCATAACCTCGGTTTGGCGGTGGATATCGGATCAACGCAAGGGAAGATGGAGTCTGCTTCTGAAGGGCTATGGCTGAAAGAGAACGCCTGGAAATACGGCTTTATCTTGCGCTATCCGGAGGACAAAACAGAAATTACAGGGATTCCGTATGAACCATGGCATTATCGTTATGTCGGTTTGCCGCATAGCGCTATTATGTATGAGAACAATTTTGTTCTTGAGGAATATTTGGGATTTTTGAAGGAACGGAAATCGATAAAGACCACGATAAACCACGAAGAGTATTCCATTTACTACTATTCTGTTCTCGAAGATATCACGATTCATGTGCCGGCGGATACCCGCTATGAAATTTCAGGCAACAATATGGATGGTGTTATTGTGACAGTATATTCCGGGCAGGGCGATACTCCAACAAACGATAAACCGGAGAACGATTCATCGACAAGCGATACGCCGACAAACGAGGGGGCTCCAACCGGCAATCGTCCGAACGATAAACCGCAGATTGATACGCCGACTAGCGATACGCCAGCGGACATCGATCCGGCGCTTGAGAAGCCGGAGGGTGCGTTTCAGGAGGATGGGATGCCGGAAGTTAAGAATCCGGAGGTTTCGATACCAAAGGAGGGGAACGGATGAGAGCCGGCTACCGGTTGAAACATTGGGGCGTTCGGCTATTGTTTGCTTTCTACATGTACGCGCTGCTCAAAATTATTTTATTCAAGTTCGGCCGGGTGGATGTTGCGTTTCTATGGGATCAGTTACTGCGAACCGCGACTTATCCGGAATATATCGTTGCCAGACTGCAAGCTGGGAATCTGGTTCCCTTGAAGGAAATTACCAGAGCGCTTGATGCGTTGACTGTACACAGCCTGACGAACCTCTTCGGAAATATTGCGATCTTTGTCCCGTTCGGCATGTTCCTTAATGTTCTTGCGAAGGCCGGAAAGCTGACGTTGGCGGGGACGCTATGGCGCTCCTTGGCGGTAAGTATCGGGCTGGAAAGCGTCCAAGTGTTATTTTCGCTCGGTACGTTTGACGTGGACGATCTTTTTTTAAATTCCATTGGAGGCATGCTCGGCTTCGTCGCTTATAGACTGGGGTCCTGGCTGACGACGCCGGCATCCGCCGTTCCGGGTGCCCCGCGCGCCGTTGTTCTGGCGAAGAAGTTCTGATACGATGTAGTTCAATCATCATATTTACTTGAGGTGGATTATGAAATCGATCACTATTTTAATCGCCGATGACGAACCGGAAATTGCCGATTTGGTAGAACTGCATCTAACCAAAGAGGGTTATCGTTGTGTGAAAGTTTCTGACGGGCTGGCCGCCGTGCAAGCCATTCGGACACAACCGATTGATCTGGCGATTCTCGATATTATGATGCCGAATCTGAACGGCTACGAAGCAACGCAGCTCATTCGGGAAAGTCACCACCTGCCCATTATTTTTTTAAGTGCTAAAGCGACCGATCTTGATAAAATTACAGGACTGGTCAGAGGAGCGGACGATTATGTGACCAAACCGTTCAATCCGATGGAGCTGGTCGCTCGGGTAAATGCGCAATTGCGGCGAGCGTTGCAGTTCAATCCATCGGCGACATCGAACGTTGCCGTTCTGGAGGTGCGCGGTCTGATGATCAATCCCGAACAACGAATGGTACGATTGTATAACAAACCGATTGAGCTAACCCCGAAGGAATTTGACATCTTGTACTTATTGGCCAGCCACCCGAATAAGGTGTTCAGCACGGAGAATATTTTCGAACGTGTATGGGGGGAAGCCTACTACGAAGGCAGCAATACAGTTATGGTGCATATACGCGCGTTGCGGAAGAAGCTCGAAGAAGATAAGCACAAGAACAAATGGATCAAGACGGTCTGGGGAGTGGGATATACGTTCAATGGCTAATAAGATCCGAGGTTTCCGATTTAAAATGATTCAGCTATTTGTTTTAAGTACACTTTGCTCTGGCACGATCACCTTTTTGATCTTTAAAGCACTCCAGTTCTACTATCATACGACGAAATTTGAAGATCCGACGACCAGAATTCGTTATTTCATGCGGGAAATCGGAGACCTCAATTTTTTTCTGATACTTTTTATTCCTCTCTCCTTTTATTTTTTCTTTCTCTTCACGAAACGATATTCGCTTTATTTTCACGAAATATCGCGTGGGATCAATCAACTGGCAAACGGCGATTTCAACAGCCACATCAACATTCGATCGAATGACGAGTTCGAAGATATTGCGCGAGATATCAATCTGGCTAGTGACAAATTAAAGCATGCGCTGGAGAGGGGGGACTTTGCGGAGACCAGCAAAGAACAACTGGTTTTGAATCTGGCACACGATTTGCGAACACCGCTCACTTCTGTTCTGGGCTACCTGGACTTCATACTTCATGATGAAAATCTGACGACAGAACAGATCAAGCGGTATACGGGCATTGCTTACTCCAAGTCACAACGGCTGGAGAAGCTGATCGACGAGCTTTTCGAAATCGCTCGTATGAATTACGGTCAGCTAAAGATGAATAAACAACTGATCGATCTTAGCGAGCTTCTCATCCAATTAAATGAGGAATTATATCCTGCTTTAGAAAGAAGTCACCTGACCACCCGATTGCATGTGACTCCCCATGTGACGATCCGGGGGGATGGAGTTTTATTGGCGCGAGTATTTGAGAATCTCCTTACGAACGCCATTCGTTATGGCAAAGATGGCCAGTATATAGATATTCATTGCAATCTGGAAGCGGGGAACGCAGTAGTTCAAGTGATCAATTACGGTCAACGCATTCCCCCGGAAGAGCTGCCGTATATTTTCGATATGTTTTACACGGTCGATAAAGCGCGTACTGAGCGGGAAGGAAGCTCCGGTATCGGTCTGTTTATTGCGAAAAATATCGTGGAACAGCATCGGGGCACGATCTCAGCGCAAAGCGATCCCGTTCGCACGTTATTTGAAGTTCGTCTCCCGCAAAGCAACGCACCTACAGCGCATCAGTAACTAGGATGTGTCTGGACACTGCGTGATTTCTGTTTTTTCTCCACTTATTCTTCAATCAGTTTTCCCAAATGAAAGCATCAATGGGAGGAAACTGAGAATGAATAAGTGTTTTTTTATGTTCTAAGCGTGTTATCACTGAGACTGCAAACAAAGAGGATCGTCCGTTCAATGTTGGACGGTATTTAATAAAAATTTTATTTTTACCCTACTTATTCTTTAAACTGTTCTTTTTATAGTACTGGTAAGACTGGTTGGAGGAAGCGTAAATGAAGCAACGGTTTTTTAGACAAGATGACGATAGGAAGATCATGAAATGGATGCGCAAGGATGCGGTGGTAGCCTGGCTATTTCTCGCACCGAGCGCTGTTGGATTCGCACTGTTTTACCTTGTTCCATTTATCATGGGAGTATTTTATTCATTTGTAGACAGCCCGGTAGATCGTCATTTTGCGGGTTTGGATAATTACCGCGAGTTGCTTATGAGCGAGTCCTTCCGCAAGGCAGTGACCAATACATTTTATTTTAGCGCGGTTAGCGTTCCGCTTAATCTCACACTGTCGCTAGGTCTTGCGGTACTGCTGAATGCAAATTTATATTTGCAAAAATGGTTGCGGACCGCCTATGTGCTGCCGCTTGTCGTTCCCGTTGCCTCAATTGTGTTCGTCTGGCAATTGTTGTTCGATTGGAACGGATCCGTAAACGCCTGGCTGAGCAGCTTCGGAACTGAACGCGTGGACTGGATGAAGACCGATGCTGCCCGATATGTCATTATTGTCGTCTATTTATGGAAGAACATTGGCTATAACGTCGTTTTATTTTTGGCGGGTTTGCAGCAAATCCCGAAGGATTATTATGAAACCGCGCATGTGGAAGGAGCTGGGCGCTTACGGCAGTTTGGCAGCATCACTCTTGTCTATCTAACTCCCACGATGTTCTTTGTCGTCATTTTGTCGATTATGAACTCGTTTAAAGTATTTCGGGAAACGTATTTAATCGCAGGAGACTATCCGCATGACAGTATCTATATGATGCAACATTATATGAACAACATGTTCACGTCGTTGGATATTCAGAAATTGACAGCCGCGGCGACCATGATGTTCGGTTGTATTCTTTTGATCGTCATCGGTTTGTTTGCGCTTGAACGCCGATATCGGCAGTTCATGGAATAGAGGTGAGAGTCTTTGGATAATTTTCACAAAATCATTCGAAAAATTGGCCTCACAGTCGTGTTGGGCACAATTGCGCTTATGTTTTTATTTCCAATTGTGGTCACGTTCACTAATTCATTCATGACAGCCCAGGAAATCGATATCAATTATGGATCTATCGGACAGATGAATGAAGCGATGAAAGGGGGGAAAAACCGTTATGGAAATTTAAAATTGCTGCCGGATCATGTATCTGTGAAGCAGTATGGCGAAGTGTTGGTGGCAAGTCCCCGATATTTAATGTTGTTTTGGAATTCGGTGTTGTTGGTAGTGCCGATCATCGTTGGGCAAATCTTGGTCTCGGCGTTTGCTGCGTATGCCTTCTCCAAGTTGCAGTTTCGTTACCGAGATCGTCTGTTTATCGTCTATGTCATGACGATGCTCATGCCGTTTCAGGTGACACTAGTGCCGAATTATATTATGGCGGATAAATTGGGGCTGCTGAATAGCCCGAATGCCATTATATGGCCTGGCATTTTCGCAGCTTTCGGTGTTTTTATGCTTCGACAGTTCATGCTACATATTCCGTATGCCTATATTGAAGCGGCGAAGTTGGACGGGGCCGGCCATTTGCGGATTTTCTTCACGATGATTGTTCCTATGGTGAAACCAGGTGTTGCTGCGCTCGTCGTTCTCTTATTTGTTGATTATTGGAACATGGTAGAGCAGCCGCTAATTTTTCTGAACGATCCGTTCAGGCATCCGTTATCTGTGTACTTGTCCAGGATCAATGATGAACCTGGGATCGCTTTTGCGGCATCCGTGCTGTATATGACCCCCATGGTGCTGTTATTTCTTTATGCGGAAACTTATTTCATTAAAGGCATTCAATTATCCGGCATCAAGGGGTAATAGGAGCAATCTTTCCAACGGAATGTTTTAGGAGGAAGAAGACTGAATATGGGGTTAGCAAACGAACAAGTTGATCGCAGACGCAAACGAATGATTCAAATTGCCTTTATTGTTTTTCTAGGATTGTTGTTGCTGCTTACTTTTTTCGGAAATACCATTCAATCATTAACCTTGCCGAAAGTAAGAACGGAACCGCTGACTACAGGAAACTTGACATTTACGATTGAGGGAAGCGGCATATTGGAACCGCTCAAAGAAGCGAGGTTAACGAACCCTGCCGGTTGGAAGGTCCGAAAGATCTTCGTAAAGGAAGGAGACCGTGTGAAAGCGGGGCAAAAGCTAATAGAATATGACAGTACAGCGGCACAACGAGAATTAGAAAATGAAATGGCCAACTTGAAGAAAATGAATATTGAACTGGAAAATCTTCAGGATCAGTTCATTGAGGCAGCACAGGGTGGGGATGAACTTGATACACGAATCGCTAGCCGCGCGATTGAATCGCTAAAACTTGACCTAGACACGCAGGAACGAAACATTAACGAGTTGAGAGACCGTTTGGCAAGCGGACAGGAGTTGATCGCTCCGTTCGACGGGATTGTAACCCAATTGAGTGCAGTCGAAGGAATGGCATTTATGGGAGAACCGGATGTTCGAATCTCAAATGATAGCTTGGGCTACAAGTTGGATATTCCCGCCGATTCTACGCTGTTGACCCACTTGGATATATCAGTTGGGACGAAGGTAGAGGTCGAGGTACAAAGCGTTCAGGCACAACAGACCCGTATCCTTGAAGGAACGATTATCGAAATGGTGGATGCAGAGCCGAGAATCGAATCCGTTGATTTGACTGGTCTGAACCGTACGATTCCACGGAAGCTGATACGTATCAACGTCTTCAATGCCGAGCTAAAAGGGGGTGAGCGAGCATGGGTCAATATTGAGAAACGCTCCCGCCAGCAAGGACTGGTTGTTTGGAGTGAGGCCATTCATTATGAGCGTGACGGAATGTTTGTTTATAAAATTGACGAGCAGAGAGGAGCATTGGGCAATGTTTTCGTTGCTCGTAAAGTGCGCATTCAGGTCAGTGAAAGGAATGATCATGAAGCCTTGCTTCTGGCCGACAGTCTCTATGAGGGCGATCTGTTAATTCTGGAAAGCAGCGAGCCTTTACAAGACGGAAACCGTGTTCGTCTGCAATAAGCTAATTTTAACAGGAGGAATTTATTCGATGAAAAAGTGGTCATTTATGGTGTTTATAGGCATTTTATTTCTGTTGGTGAGTGCATGCGCTTCTGAGGGAAGTGATCAATCGGGAAGCCAGAAACCGGTAAATAAAGAGGGGAAAACTATCGTTACGTTGTCTGTCCAACAAGCGAGCTCATTTTATGAAATCGCAGAAAAAAAGTTTGAGGAAAAGTACCCGGATATCGATTTGCAAATTCAGGTTATAGAAGATTATGAACAATACCAAACAACGACAAATACAGCAATACTATCGGGCAAAGGTCCGGATATCTTTGAAGTCAGCGGTCTGCCAACCAAAGATTATGTGAACAAGGACCTTCTCCTGGATATGGAGGAGCTCATGAAGCAAGACGATACACTAAATCATGGCGATTTGCAAATAAATATTTTGGATGCGATAAAATCAAATGATGGTCTGTATGCCATGCCTTTCGGATTCAGCCTGCGAGCGTTTGTAGGTGATGGGGATCTTCTCGGGAACACGAGTATTGACGACCAGAATTGGACTTGGAAGGAGTTTGAAGATATTGCGAAGACGTTAGGCGAGAGCGGTGCGGAACGTCGTTATGCCATGGCGGGGGAAACACCTGATTTCCGCATGCAAGAAATGGTTGTGGACAGGTATTCCGAGTTTGTTGATACCGCGGCGAAAAAGGCATTGTTTGACTCTCCATCGTTCGTAGAAGCAATGCAGCAAATAAAAGATATGTACGATAATCAGGTCATGACTTCAGAACCGGCGGATATAGGCAAGCAAATGTTTTATTCGACCGTTCTGAGATCGCCGGCAGATTTTATCAATGATTTGCATTTTTATTTCTCCAATCCGAAGCTGCTGCAAAAACCGGAACAAAAAGGAGGAACGAGAATTGTTCTCGCCTCCCAGTTCGCCATTCAAGCCCAATCCGCGGTGAAAGAGGAGGCCTGGAAGTTTATTGCCTTCATGCTATCGGAAGAAGGGCAATCGTTGCAAGAAAGACAAGGATTTTCGCTGCTGAAATCTGTGAATGAGAAGCAATTGAACGAGATGCAGGAACAAGTGGAAAACGGAACGTATAAGACGCCAGACGGGAAAGCGCCGAAAGTGACGAATGATGAATTTGCCAAGTTCAAAAAGTTCATTCATACTGCAAATAACCATTCGGCAGCGGATGGCAAGGTAATTTCAATTGTAGGAGAAGAATCTATGGCCTTCTTTAGTGAGCAAAAAACTGCTGAAGAAGTTGCCGAGCTGATCCAGAACAGAGTGACAACCTATTTGAACGAGTAGAAAGCATTTAAATTGAAGTAGCGTATCTTTGGGCGCTACTTTTCAAAATAGCAACAAACCGATTTTAGCCGAGTGCTATTATTTACTCAACTTTCGCAGCTTGAAAATTAGTGTTAAGCCTTGATATTACCAGGATTTCTTATTGAAAAATCTCGTTCTTGACAGAAAAACACCTTTCCGTTTGGTTAAATGGAAGTGGATAGTATTCCCATCCCAAACAGAAAGGAGCGTAACTCTATGGTACAACACAACTTCCTGTCTGAAAAGGGGCAAGAACGAATCTCTGCTTTATTTTCCGCTTTGCAAATCGGACAACTGTTGCGTAAAGCCGGTATTTCGAAGTCGTTCGGATTGTCCAGTCTGGTCATTTTTAAGCTGATCTTTACGCTCGTGTTCGAAGGGCGCAATTGGTTTCGTCATCTGCATAGCGACCGCCAGTCGTTGCCTGGCAAAGATGTAGTCTATCGATTCATAAACCATCCACGCTTTGCCTGGCGAAGATTTTTGCATGCCTTGAGTCTGAAGGTCGTTCAGCATTTTGATTCCTTAACCTCTTCGTCCCGCGTTCGAACGTTCATCATTGATGATTCGGTTCTTCGCAGGGATCGCAGCAAGAAAGCCGAGTTGCTGGCTCGCGTCTTCGATCATACGACGAGGAGATATGCTCGCGGCTACAACATGCTCACGCTCGGATGGTCGGATGGCTTCAGCTTTGCGCCCATCGATTTTGTCATGCTCAGCTCGGCCAAGCTGACGAATCGCTTTTGCGTGATGAAGGAACGTCCAAGCGTACCCAAGGCTACAAACGCCGCATCGAGGCACTTTCACGCAAACCGGATGCCGTGGCGGCTCTGCTTGATCGAGCGATCCAGGCGGGATTCAGCGCTGACTTTGTCCTGATGGACAGTTGGTTTACCCAAGCGCCTCTGTTGCGTGAATTGATGGCGAAAGGTCTACATGTCATTGGGATGGTCAAGGCGATGAAACAACGATACCGGTTCAACGGAAAAAGCCTGACGCTCCATGAACTGTATGCCCTGTTGCCAAAGCAGAAAAACAAAGAAATCCTTGGCTCGGTCATCGTTCAAACTGCCTGCGGTTTACCGATCAAACTGGTCTTTGTGCAAAACCGCCATCGGCGGCGGGATTGGCTGGTTCTGCTCAGCACCGATTTGGCGTTGGAAGATGCTGAAATCGTTCGCATCTACGGCATGCGTTGGAGCATTGGCGTGTCCAGTTAAGGACACAACTTCTAGTCGGTGAAAGTCCGACCGGGGGAAAAGACTACACTCCCGTAGCCTGAGAGGCATCGCGGAACGAAAGTGAACCGATGGAGCCCTCTGACAAACATTCATTAGGAATGCGGCAAAATTCCAGGTTGTAACGTGCAGTGAACGCAGACGTAGCCTCGTAACACGCAAATCCGGTGGCTGAGACGGTCGATAACGCGCGAAAGCAGTAAGAACTGACCGAAAGAGTCTGAAACGGCAGTTCTCACCGGCGGGGTATCAGCGGCGACATGGAGGGAAAGAGGTTGTGGAAACTGGAGAAGCCCTCGGCACCCGGTGAAGAAATCTCATCGAGGAGGCCGTTCCTATAACCGTGATCGGGAAATGGGACAGGCAGGTGCCAGGGTGGCGGATCGGGTTGTAGTACTGATGATTCGCGTGCAGCAAAACGCGCGGGGAGGGAAGGACCCGGACCTGTAAGCAAGTCCGTACGACCAAAGGAGGCAAGGGTGCCATGACAAAAACACCCATCAATTTGCAGGAGCTAAGGCGGCGGATATATCGAAAGGCGAAGGCCGAACCTACACATCGATTTTGGGGACTATTCACACATGTCACCAAGATGACTACCCTTCAGGAAGCGTACCAACAAGCGAAGAAAAACGGCGGTGCCCCCGGTACTGACGGAAAAAGCTTTGCAGATGTGGAATGCGAAGGGGTCATCCCGTTTCTGGAAAACATCCAAGAGGAGCTTCAAGCGGGAACGTATCGCCCACAAGCCAACCGTAAAGTAGAGATCCCGAAGGCAAACGGAAAAATGCGAACGTTGCAAATTCCAAGTATTCGAGATCGCGTGGTGCAAGGTGCGCTGAAACTGATACTGGAGGCGATCTTCGAGGCAGACTTCTGCCCGAACTCCTATGGTTTTCGACCGAAACGCTCTCCCCATCAAGCACTGTCAGAAGTGCGGCGCAGCGTACTGCGTCGAATGACGATGGTCATCGACGTCGATCTGTCGCGCTACTTTGACACCATAAGACACACCATATTGCTGGATAAAATCGCAAAACGCATCCAAGACCCTCAAGTGATGCAGCTCGTCAGACAGGTGATAAAGGCAGCAGGGAAGATCGGCGTACCTCAAGGGGGCCCGTTTTCACCACTGGCTTCCAATATCTACCTAAATGAAGTGGACTGGATGTTTGATGCGATCCGACGGAAAACGGCGGAAGGAGACTTCGAAGCCGTCAACTACCATCGCTTTGCCGATGACATGTTGATTACCGTGAGTGGGCATTCCAGCAAACGCGGTTGGGCCGAGCTTGCTCTGCAACGACTACGCGAACAATTGGAACCGCTTGGTGTGGAACTCAACTTGGAGAAAACCCGTATGGTCAATGCTTTGAAAGGCGACGCTTTTGCATTCCTGGGATTCGATCTAAGGCGAATACAGAACCGAAGCAAAACCGGCCATTTCATCCTCATGACACCGAAAAAGAAAGCCCGTATAGCGGTGAAAGCGCGAATCCGTGAAGTGATTCGAAACGGAGGTGCGAAACCGGCCAAAGAGATCGTGAAACAAATCAATGCGATATTGGCTAGATGGGTGAACTATTTTCGGGTGGGAAATTCCAGTGATGCATTCAGTGAAGTGCGCGATTACACAGAAATGAAAATCCGGACATTGCTGACCAGAAGGAAACGGAGACGAAAAAGTAGCATTGGATGGCGGAGATGGAGTAACGAATACCTCTATGGCGTGTTGGGGCTATACTGGGACTGGAAAGTCCATCCCTTGAAAAACGCAGATGGGTTCCGATGAAAGTGTCCGCTATGTGATAGGTCTCATAACCCTTTCGACGAAGTTTACGGGGTGAGCTGCTTGAGGGAAAACCTCACGAGCAGTTCTTATGGGGAGGGGCTGGGAACGGGCTATGAGCACCGCGCCAGTCCTTTACCCGACAGATGTTCTTCAAATTTGCCAAATCGTACCTGAAGCTGGGAACGGAGTTTCAAGGTCGTTGATATGCTCATCAGCCACACCACGATCGTGTTTACACGTTATCTCGTGATGGAATGGGAACGCCGTCACAACAACGACGCGCTGTCGTTGGGTGGTCTGTTTTTCCTGTTTTCCGACGAAGTTCGAGACCTGGATCTCAAAACGGCTTTGCAACATCTGATCGCATTTTTCATGGCATTTACGGAAGTGAAATCCAGGCGGGATCAGTCTGCCGTAGTATGTCAACTCCAGCAATGGATTGCGAGTTTGCCTAATTATATCAAGGCTTTGTTCGGAAAATTAAGCTGCGAAAGTTGAGTCAATTAACAACAACTAACTTTAACAGAGCCGTTCTTAAAAAGCTTCCTGCTTCTTCTGAACTCTCTTGATTAATTCTTCGGGCACCACCAGTTCACTAGCTTCCACCTTCAACGGGATTTTCTTCACCTTGTTCAGTTTTCCGTACATGTAAAGCTGGTTACAGACCAAGATGTAATCGCGACAGCATTAAGTGGCCATTTTTAATTCTTTTTCGGCAACAGATACTGGACCTCTGTCAATAGATTGGACACATGGAATCGAGAAAATTACGCAACATAATCGTACATTTGTTCGCATTGAATGGGTGTGAGATACCCGATCGCCGAATGGACTCGTTTGCGATTGTAGAAAAACTCGATATATTCAAAAATCTTGCTTTGCGCTTCCTTGCGGGTCTTGAACTTTTCCAGATAAACGAGTTCCTTTTTGAGTATGCTGTGGAACGATTCGATGCAGGCGTTGTCGTAGCAGTTGCCCTTGCGGCTCATGCTGCCCTTCATCCCGTATTTTAGGAGCCGTTGTTGGTACTCATGGTGTCTATCATCGTGCGTTGTTTTACACGTTAGGCTTGACGCGAGAAACGAGGACGCATGTTCAGGACTTGTTTGACTTTTCAAACGACAGCATCCGACCGAAAGGTTTAAAGGCTTCCTAGCAAACAGGTACTTCCCTTCGAGCAAGCCGCTTGGCCTTTAATCTGTGGAACGGATGGGCAGAAGAACAGCAGGAACGGGATTCCACGCCGCACGAGTTGTTTGATTGTCGTTATGCGCCTTATTTCTTTGAGGCGATTCGCTTGCGTTATCCGGAATATTGCAGGAGCCATGACCGGGTTCCCCAACGTATGAACGGTCCAACCCGTTAATGGATATGCCAGGAGGGCAACTTTGATGAAGGATATAAAGACAAGGACACGGGTGAAGAACATTAAGAAGCTGGATCGCTTCTCCAACTTGATGGCAAAAGCAAAGTCTGTCGATGTACGTTCCAAACATAAGTCATCTAATCGCCATGATTTGGAATCTACAGGTTCCTCTGTGGTGTACGCGCAAAATCAATCCGTGAGGGCGGCAAAAACCACGCTGCGCAAGGGGATGCGCATCATTCCAGGTGTGAGCAAAGGAGCAATTCGTCTTCTTCGGAAAAAACGGGAGCGCTTGATAGGGACGGCGAAGGAGAAAGAAACCATGCCTCAGCAATCGGGGGAAACGGCGAGCGGTCGGCGTTCACGTAAGCGAAGCGGCATTCAAGTGAGCAAACGTTCGGTTGTTTCTGATAAACAACAAGCGCTGTCCGCCCATTCAACAGGTGCCATACAAGGAAGAGATAATCGTCAGGCTGTACATTCATTTTCCAAAACCAAGCGTCCATTACAGTCAAACCCGATGTCAAAACCTGTCGAGAAGCGTGTCACGACCACGAACACCCTATTCAAGACTACCGTGCGTTCTCGTGACAAACGTTCGAGTCTACAACCCGGCGAAATGACAATCGGGAGGAAACGAAATCCCGCCCCCGTTCGTTCTTCCGCTCATAAGCTGGTGAAGCCGCATGCAGGTGTATCCGGGCGTGTCAAAACGGGCGGCAAAGTCATCAAGGTGCTTTCCCATTCAGTAAAACCGATTCATCAGTCTAGCCAAGAAAAAGGACAGGTCCATAATCCAACAGATAGGATGAAACATAAAGCCAGGGAAGCGCAAAAAGCAGCCTTTCGATTGATGACCACGCACCGTTCAAAGCAACGGCTGCGAGCGGTTGCCAGATGGAACATTCGCATGATTCGTGTAGCGGCCAAAATGACTGCGGTACTCGCCAAAGGCATGATCGCTCTTTTAGGTGTTAGCGGTACGGTGATCATCTTGCTATGCATCATGATGGCTGTAGCGGCGGTCGTAACGTCCCCTTTTGGCATCTTTGTCTCCAGTGATAATACGGATAGCGATGTATTGCCGCTTTCTGACATCGTACAAGACATCGACAACGAATTTGCTGTCCGACTGGAGGACATACGTCGGGATGCAGGCTCAGTGGATCGTGTAGAAATCCATTATCTCGGAAGCGCTGATAATACTCGCATCGATAACTGGATGGACGTCATCGCGGTCTTTGCGGTTCGTACCGTAATGGACAGCGAAAACGGCATGGACGTAGCCACACTGGACGCCACTCGGGTGGATGTGATTCGCTCCGTCTTTTGGGACATGAATCAACTGGACTCTTACGTGGAAACGATTGAACACAGGGAAACGATTACGGTGGAACATGAAGATGGGAGCACGAGTAAGGAAACGATAACCTGGTATGAATCGGTATTGCACATTACAGTTGCCAGTCATACTGCTGGGCAGCAGGCCGACATCTACGACTTTACAATCGAACAAAGAGAGATCATGCATGAAATGTTGTCGGCGGAGTTCCGCCCGCTCATGTTCGCGCTTCTCGGTAAAGATATGGATGTTGGGTTAACGACTGAGCAGCTTGAAATCGTTTATCACGATCTGCCGAAAGGGGAATGGGGCGGTGAAGCTGTCCGCTTGGCATTGACTCGCTTGGGCGATCCATACAGTCAAGTTTTGGCCGGGCAAGACCGCTATACAGATTGCAGTTATCTTGTTCAATGGGTGTACCGGCAGTTGAGCATTCAGTTGCCGCGGACGGCGGCTGAACAAGCCAGACATTGTGTCGATAACGGGTGGACAATCCGTTTTGAAGATTTGGCTCCGGGCGATTTGGTCTTTTGGAGCTATGCCAGCAATGGTCGGTTTATGGACATTACCCATGTTGGCATCTATGCCGGAAACGGCAAGGTCGTCGATGCTTCATCCACTCGCGGACAAGTGGTTTACCGGAATTTGTTTGACGCCGATCAACAGGTGCTGTATGGGCGGCCGTTTCAAATGAACGTACAAAATGTTTATAGCTAAAAACAAAGTAACCCCGGGGAAAACTCTCCCGAGGTTACTTTGACCGATGCTTTCGGATTATAATTTCATTATAAACGATTATTGTCTCTACCGCTACTATTGTCTATTTCTAATGGTTCAAATAAATAGTTAGTATTTTACTTGGGCCGAGGTGCTAGTTGCGGTTTCTAAAATTCTGTTCCTCTCTTTGATAGTGGCTGTTGTCACCACTCTGTAGGTGTTGCCCGAGGTAACGTAATATTCTTTTTCAAAACTAATGACAATGTTTGTTCTGTAACGGGCATCCAATCCGCAAAAAGCGACTTCATAAGAATCAGAAAAGATAGTAACATAATAATTTTGATCTCTTCTGTTACATATTCTGATTTCAATCGTCATCATATAGTAGACAACATGATATTGCTTCAGTATCTTTTTCTGATAGCTATGAAATTTAATGGGAGGGAAGGGTTATGTAACTCAACTTTCGCAGCATGAAATGGGCAAACAGGCCTTGATGTAGCTGGGTAAAGTTGCAATCCATTGCTGGAGTTGACGTTGAATCAGAGCCGAAAGCTTTTTTCCTGCTTTCGTAGTGATTTCGTTGATCAGATCGAGCAGTTGCTGCAAGGCGATGGCCCAGTCCAATGTGCCAACTTCGTCGCACAACACATAAAACAGACCGCCGAACGAGCGAGCATCCGTACTTTGCCGATGCTGCCAGGCCAGCAAAATATAGCGGGAGAATACAATCGTCGTATGGCTGATCAGTAAATCATAGGAGCGGCCTTGAAACTCCTTCTGCAAACGAAGCAGCGACTTGGTGCACTTGAAGAAGACCTCGATGCCCCAGCGGATCCCGTAAATACGGATCACGTCCTCCACGGAGAGGGAAAGATCCGTCGTCAGCACCGCGAGCCATTCGTTCTTCTTCGTGCGATGACGGACGAATACCACGTGAACCGGTATGCCGGAGGCAAGCTCGGTTCGAATCGAACGAAGGATGCCTCGTTTCTTGCTTTGCACCGGAGACGCTGCGGTGTATAGTTCTTTGAGCGACAGCTTCCGGCCTTGAACAAGGAAACGCTTATTGTCGTTCTTGACCATGCCGATCACGTCGAGCCCGCGGGAGGCGATCTCGCCAATGAGGGGCGCGTGCGTGAACCAACTGTCCATCAAGACATAGGAGGCCGTGGCTCCGGCGGCAAGCGCGCGATCCAACATCGATACAATCACCTGCGGAGCCGACAGGAGTGCTTCTTGACGTCGCTTATACCCGTTCGTCCGTTTGTCGATCTTCTCGTTCATGCCGTTAATGGCAGATTTGCCGGAACTGAGCAGCGCGAAGTCCAGCGGCAGGAAGGTATGGCCGTCGGACCATCCCAGGGTGAGCATACGAAATCCCTTGTAATAAGCGCCGGTGGCATGATCTTTGAACCTGGCCAGCAACTCAACGGCTTTGCTGCGGTTGCGTTCGAACATGGAATCGTCGACGATGAAGACGGTGTCCGATCTGCCGACGTAAGCACGCTGACCTTCTGCACCGTCGCGACGCTGAGCGACGTCAGAAAACGACGCCAGGCAAAGCCTGCATGGTTGAGGAAACGATAGACGGCATCCTTGCCGGGAAAGGAGTCGCCCTTGCTGCTCTCGAGCAGTCGAAACCAATTCTTCTGGTGAAACAGAAGGACAAAGACGAGTTGGAATAGCCGAGCACAGCTAAAGCCAAATCGCTTACGGAATCCGGCTTGTTGAAGATGTTTCATCACTTTCAGTTCTTGAAAAGCAGGCTTTAATTCGTTTGGCAGTTGATTCAGATCGGGCTGATGGTCTATCATGATGGTTCTGTCTGGTAGTGATGGCTTGACACTCTCACTTTACCAAACGAAGTGGTGTTTTTCTATTTTGGCAAGCTGGCTATTCAACAGACCGTAAGACCGTTCTACAACTGGTTTTACATTGATTTTCTAGGTGCAAAAGTTGAGTTATGTAACATAAAAGAAAATCAAGGAACTCCGTTGCCTACTGTAATCGCTTACTCTTTTGTTAAAACAAAAAATGTTAGGAGCTATTCCTGTAATGAATTATATTGAACTTTGAAAAAGAAGAGTACCTCCAGTATTATGGGGTTCGGTCGAGTAAGCACAAGGGATTCGGGATTTGTATGTCGAAATCATATGCAAAGGAATCTTCGGAAAACAGCCCAAAATCCTTGCAGAAGGAGCGATGAAAATGTTCAAGACGACAGCACACCTCGACAATCAATTGATCCTGCCTGGCGATTTCTTTCTTCCCTTCGGCGGAAAACTGGATGAAGGGAATCGCTGGGTTCAGTTGGCTCAGTTGGTGTCGTGGGCGGCGGCTGAACAGAAATACGGTCGTTTCTTCAAAGACACCTTCCGCGGTCAGCAAACGATCAGCCTGCGGATGGGCTCGGCGCGCTGATCATTCAGGAGCGCATGCAGTTGACCGATAGAGAAACCCTGGCGTCGATCAGCGAGAATCCCTATATGCAATACTTCATCGGTTTGCCCGGATTTGTCATGAAGCCGCCGTTCCACCATTCCATGATGACGCATTTCCGCAAACGTCTGACGGACGTGCTGGCCGAGCTGAACGAGATCATCGCCACCGAGGGCGCGAAGGAAATGAGAGACGATGACAACGATCCAAGCAACGTGATCGGCGGCGCCACCGGAAGCGTCCGAACTTGAGACCGATGAGGCCATCGATTCCACCGCGGCGTCGGAAACGCCAGAACAACCGAATCAAGGGACACTGTTGGTGGACGCCACCTGCGCCCCGGCGGATGTGGCGTATCCGACCGATCTGAATTTGCTGAATGAAGCGCGGGATAAAAATCGTTCAGCAAACCCGAATCAGGGCCCCAAATCGCGAATGCTGTAGAACAGTTATTCGAGTACGAGAAAAGAGGCACGGTGTGGCGAGCGGAAGGCATTGCGCCGGTCGACTTTAATATGAGTCCAAAATCGCCCTAATCTGTACAACTTGCTGCCTCGCTTTTATGACACAACGAAAGACAAAATCATCGTTTAAAAAAGCGAGCTCCCTTTCTCTACATGGGGCTCGCTTTTCGAGATTCGCAGCTGAGCAAAGTTCAACGATCGTTATCCGTGAGGAACTTAATGCTGCTACTGTCGCCTGAATATTTGCATCTCCTCGCCCCATGCTTTATTATATTTTCATCGACAAATTTGCAGGTCTAAACAAGGAGGTTCATTCGTCCATGTGCCCCCGTACCAAAGAACAAAATGAGCTGATCCGCATGCAGCGCAGAGAACAGATCCTGGACGCCGCCGCGCACGCCTACTTCCGCACGGGAGGCAGCTTTGATATTCGCGACGTCGCCCGCGAGGCCAAACTCGGTTACGGCACGGTATACCATTATTACCCCAACCGACATTTATTAATCGAAGATGTGCTGGATAGCGGCTTCGAGCGATGCGAGCAAGCCCTGGCAGAATGGGCGAATATCAGAGGCGGAAGCCCGAATGATAGTCAACTGTTGACGTATTGCAAGGCGTTGCTCCGGCTGTGGCAGTCGGATGCCCGCGCATATCTCGTCTACAAAATGGCGGCGGAACATTATGCAGGCTTGCCTGAGAAGGATCGGCACCCCGTCAAGAGACGATTCATGGAACGCTTGTACGTCCCGCTTCAATCGATCGCCCGGCGCGAAGACGACAGCGTCGACCATATGCTTGTCGTGCTGGTCGGCTGCAGCGGGCTACGCTACTATACGGGCGCTTCCGAGTTGGACGTCGATCGAATCGCCCAGCTCGCAATGCAAGCTATTACGAAGGAGTCCTGATACGAACATGATTATCCTAAAAAGCAAGCATGAAATTGAGGCCATCCGCAAGGCATGCCAAGTGGTGGCCGAATGCCATCGCACGATCGCCCCGCTCATCAAACCGGGCATCACGACGAACGAGATTGATCGCATATTCGAGGACATTATTTTGAAGCATGGCGCCAAGCCATACGAGAAGGGCTACAAGGGCTATCCATATGCGACGTGCGCCTCCGTCAACGACGTGATCGCGCATGGATTTCCTAGCGATAAGCCACTTGAGGAAGGCGATATCGTGACGATCGACACGGTTGCGGAGCTCGACGGCTGGCTCGGCGATTCGGCCTGGAGCTATGCGGTCGGGAAGATCTCGCCTACGGCCGAGAAGCTGATGCGCGTCACGAAGGAATGCCTTGACCTCGGCATCGCGCAGGCGCAGCCCGGCAATCGGCTCGGTGACGTGACAAGCGCGATCCAGCGGCATGCGGAGTCGCACGGCTTCGGCGTCGTGCGCGACCTTCTCGCCCATGGCATCGGTCGTGACCTGCACGAGGAGCCGACTTATGTGCATATCGGCAATCCCGGCAAAGGCCCCCGCATCAAGGAAGGCATGGTGTTCACGATCGAGCCCATGATCACCGAAGGCACCTATTACATGACAATCGATCCGGACGGCTGGACCGCGCGGACGCTGGACCGTAAGCTTGCCGCCCAATACGAGCATACGATCGCCATCACGGCTGAAGGTCCACAAATCCTGACGGCGCAATAGAATGATTAGTAGTCGACCAACGGGATGGTCGGCTGCGGAGGCTGCCACAGCTTTGCCTGCCAATGGATGGGTCGAGGAGGAGGTCGAGTTCCATACGCTCGACTCCGCTTGCTCCATTGTGCTCGGTTATGGAAGACAAGCGAAAGCGCTCATGCCCGCCGAGATGAGGGACGCGGTCCGGGCGGAAGCGCAAACCATGTGCCCGTTATACGATGAATCGTGCACGTGATTGGAACCCCAGCTGATCTCCCGTCAAGATCCGGCTTCTCCGATCATCTGCAGTTCAATTTGCTTCATTTCATAACCTTTTTAAAGGTTTCCCTTTTTTCTTCAACAGACGAATGAAGGTGCTCCCACTTGTTATCCAAACGTTTTACCTCTTGGTCGATCTCATCCATCTGAAGGGAGGAGTCACGAAAGGCCTTTTTCGTTTGTTCAATTCGCGGTTTTTGCCGATTCAACCGCTCAAGCCACTCTTTGTAGTAAAAACGGGAAAATTCAATAAGATGATGCTCCTCAAGAGGCGCCCCCTCCCATGTACGACCAATAAAACGAATCATCTCCTGCGGCAGATAACTCGTGTGCAAGCGCGGTTCGACAGGAAGATCCAACGCTTCGGGCAGCCGGCTAATCGAGTGTGTAATGTAGACTAAAAGTACCCCGAAAGAGCAAAGTGAAATCCCCGGAAAAAACAAGCAGAAATCCCCCAATAAATCGTGGGGGAATAGACCGCAACAGAAGACTCCTGTATCCTATTCATAGAGAGAAGCGAAAGGTTATGGGGACGGGGAGATGCTCAAGATGGGACAGATCGAGACGATCAAAGATTTATCCGGGTTTTATTTTTATATTCGACTAATTAAAACTGCTTACCAGTATTCGTTCACACACTGCTCAAGAAAAAATGAGCTCTGCGAAATTATCCAAGCGTAAGAAATCGCCGCCCAGCTCTCGTCAACGAAAGCGAGCGGCGACAACTCGGCTGACACGAGGTCTGTCAAAGAACTGCTGGTCATCCAGGAGCTTTATCGTCATCATCGCGCTGCTGCACGCTAGACCCGTCGTGCACGGCTAAAAAGCGAAATGTTCAGCATGCCCTGCTTAAACGATACGCGCCAATCCTCACCTGTCTCATACCTGTGCCCATGGTGTCTGGGCACTCGACCTCGCCATCGATTGTGGTGAATCAGAAATACGTGGGGTGCTGCACCGTTATCGTCAGGAACAACTGTTTATGCGGTCAGGGGTGAAACTGTCGCGTCAGTCGATAGCGAACTGGCTGATCGCAGACACGAGCAGCGGGTAGTGGCTCTCACCACTGTACGGCTAAATGGACGCCGAATGACTGAAACGGGATATCATGCAGTAGTTATCTTGCCAGATTACCACTACATTGATCTGTTCATTCACTCGTCCTCGGCCAGCCGCCAGTTGTCCATGTTTTCTCCAAGTATCCGACAACCGCCCACGCCATCAGACTGCTCACAATCGTGAACGGTGTTTCCGGGTACAGACTGATCAAAGTAAAACTGACCGTATTGTTCAAGGCATGCAACACCATCACAAGCAGGATGGAGCCTGATCGTTCAAAGATAAAATTGGTGATATAGTTCATGGCGACGATGGACGCTGTAAATCCAATCAGAGAAGGCACAAGAACAGCCAGCCCCGCGTCCACATACAAAATAAAGAGCAACGGATAGTGCCATAATGCCCAGATGAAGCCCCCCTTCCATGCAGCGTGCCAGAAATCTTGTTCCCTTGTCTTCAAATAAGGATACAGATATCCGCGCCAACCAAACTCCTCGGTTCCGCTTGTCAGCACATTTGAAATGAAATATCCGATTACGGATAACGCAACCGCTTGCCATGTTGCATCCGCCAAACTGCTGAGCAGGATGCTGAGTACGAACATCGGAATTGCGATCACGATCGGAATAGATAATGCGAAACGGATATCAGCTCGACCCGGACGTCTGAACAGTATAACTCCCTCTCGGGTACGGACCGCAAGGAATCCGAGCAAAGGACCGAACACGCCTAGTGCGAATAACAGTTGAACAATGGAAAAATTTCCGGCAAGATGAAAAATCGTCATATCCGTTCGTAAAAAATGGTCTGTCGATCTGCTCCACCGATAAGCTGAAATCCAACACCCCCATGTCCAACCGAAAGAAATGATCAGATACACAATCAATGCTGATTTCCGAATCATGTTTATTTCTCCTTTTCTGTTCATCTACAATGAAAAGCTCTCAGGATCTTTTCCCAAGAGCTTCATTGCAATGGTCGTTACCGATGGCAGGAAAATCTCAACCTTTCGGAAATGATTTGTGTTGATTAAGTTATCATAACATGAGCGGAAACTGCGTCCAAGACGGAGGCTCCATGGCTAATTGTAATTCTTTTGGTATCATGGCTTTTCAATCAGGGTATTTGAGGTATGCCTTTTATCTGCTGGCGCTATCCCACAAAGCAAAGAACTTCAGGGGATGTTTCCTTATTGTGATCAGGAAAATTGTCCAGTAACGTTCGTTCTTCGATTTTAGCCTGGGTTAGTTACAGGTATCCAACCCGTTAGCAGCGCTCCGCCTTCCGAATGGTTGCCTGCGGAGAGCTCACCTCCGTGAAGCCTTACAATTCGTTGTGAAATGGTCAGCCCTAATCCGCTACCTCCAGTTGAACGATTTCTAGATGCTTCACCACGATATAGAGGTTCAAAAACTCGATGTAGTTCTTCCGAGGAGAAGCCCGGGCCGGTATCACGGATCATAAACTTTATTTTGTTACCTTCTTTATAACATTGAACAACAATTTCACCATACGAGGGTGTGTGTCTGACGGCATTATCCAACAAATTGTTCATCGCTCGTTCCAATAAATGCACATCACCGTTAATGAAGCAGTCGTCTTCAATATGGGTCGAAATCGAGAGGTTCTTTTGGCGAGCTAGCGGACTTAAACTGTCAATCGATTTCAGGATGATGAATTTAATATCAATCTTCTGATGATGAAGATCCATCTGCACATGCTCCATCTTTGTAAATGTGAACAGGTCCTCTACCAACCGGTCCAATTGCGCCGATTTTTCCTTACAAACGGCCAAATATTTGGTTATTTTATCCGGGGATTGGGCAATGCCTTGTTCCAGACCATCCAAGTAACCTCGTAAAGCGAACAATGGGGTACGCAAATCATGAGCGACAGCTGTAATGACGAATCGGCGCTCTTCTTCCAATTCCGCTTGTTTTTGAAAAGCTTTTTGCATTCCATTCACCATCATTTCGAATGCATCGCGTACCTCAGAGATTTCGGTGATATAGGATCCAGGCAACTCTACGTCCCAATCTCCTGCAGCGACTTTTCTGGCTGCAAAGCTCATCTTTTCGAGAGGCTTAAGAAGAAACCTTCGCATTTCAACACCGACAATAAAAAAAGCTAACAATAGCCCGGTAAATATCGAAATGAACTTAGCCGCATTTGACTTCGGAAGATAAATAATGACCTTTCCGAGCAAATGCCCGTCCTCTATAATGGAGAACCGTTCGGTAGAAGGCAATATGCCATGGCTCTGTGGATTAGAACGGTAAATTTCTTGATCTGATGCAGATAGAATAGCCGCTTCCATTTTCGCTTGTTGCAACTCATGATGCAATTGGTTTTGCCAATTCGGATCCCTCCATTTGTTCGAATTGGTTTCGATCAGCTGTACGATCTTCTCGATCCATTGTCCTTGCAGAATCTCGGCTTGAGCTCCGTTTTTTGCGAAGCTGAGCGTTTTTGTCTCTATGAAGTGTGTTGTCACATAAAAGATCCACGGCACTAACATTAAGAAGAAGAAAAGCAGTATAGTAAACGAACGAATACGAAGTGTTCTCATCTTAACCTCCCTCGAAGCGATACCCTATTCCCCATACGTTGACTAGGTATTGAGGATGGTTCGGATCGGATTCAATTTTCTCGCGAAGTCGACCGATGTGCACCCGAATCGTATGCCTGTCACCTACCCCATTCCAAAATTTCGAAAGTATCTGTTCATATGAAAAAACATGCCTGGGGTGTTCGGCAAATAATCGCAATAATTCATATTCCCTCGGGGTGAGCACTACACTCTTCCCATCCACGAATACTTCTCTTGTGGATAGATTTAGCTTGATGCGGCCAAAATCCAAGATTCTCTCACTCATTTGCAGTTGGGAAACAGAACGTCGTAGTACAGCTTTTATCCTGGCTACAATTTCACCGGGTGAAGCGGTTTTGACAATATAATCATCGCCGCCGAGCGTCAGGCCGCGAATCTTGTCCACATCGTCGCTGCGTGCGCTCAAGAAAAGGATCGGAACGTTACTCTTCTCCCGAATCCGGCGACATAACTCAAACCCGTTTTGACCCGGCATCATGATGTCAAGAACAATACAATGAATGGAATTCTGCTCAAACAATGTCCAAGCTTGAACAGAATCGCAAGCGGTTATAACGCGATAATTTTCATACTCTAAAAAGTCGCTCAATAGTTCAACAATGCTTTGATCATCGTCTACAACCAGTATGGTACTGATTTCACTCATGAATATCCCACCTTTGAAAACTAGTTTATCATTTAACCCCATGCAACAAACAGAACCACCTAATTTGTGATGATTTGTTTATTGTTTTGTGACCTTTATACAACTTCATTTGAGATACTCGTTTGTTACGATACTTCTTGCCGAGTCGGACAGCAAATATCGCGAGTTAGGGCCCGTTCTACGCAAAAACGGATGAAGGAGGTTGACAAACTTGGAATACGGAAGTTTCTCATTTTTTCCATTCGGTGCTCTATTTTGTCTTACGCTTTTTTCTTTTGTCGCAATTCGAATTTATCTGATTCGTCATCGCTACAGAGATTCCAATCCAAAAGACCGTGACATCGCATTGATTCTAAAAGGTCGGATGGCGAGTGGTGAAATCGACGAGAAGGAATATCACAGGCTGAAGGATCTTCTGACAAAATAACTTTTCCCTGATACGATCCGCAGGTTCGAGGATCAATCTATTGACTTTGAATATGAGGAGGTTTATGGATGTTAACGGTTCAAGTCGTGCTTTTTGATGGCTTTGACCTTCTGGATGCCATTGCACCTTACGAAGTTTTTTGTGCCGCGGCAATGTATGCTGAACACGCGTTAAGCGTAGAATTCGTTACCGCTGAAGGGCCGAGATCCGTCACCAGCGGCATCAACGGGTTAAAAATTGAAGCGAGTGGCAGACTGAACCCGGAACGAACAGGCATCATTCTTGTACCTGGCGCGTCGGGCGACGTCGAAGGAGATGGGCCGAATTCGCCCCCAGCCATTCTGTCGCGGGCACTGAATACCGAATTGGTTGAAATGATTGAGCAAGCACTCGGGCAAAATGACATCATCGTTGCCACGGTTTGCGGCGGTTCCCTGTTACTGGCCATGGGAGGGCTCTTGGAGGGCAGACCAGCGGTAACGCATCATCTGGGCATGGATGTACTTGGAGCAACCGGAGCCATTCCCGTTCCTGCACGCGTAGTGGATAGCGGCAACCTGGTCACTGGTGGCGGCGTTACTTCGGGACTCGATGTAGCGCTGTATCTGGTGGAACGCGAGCTTGGACCGCGCATCGCGCACGCGGTAGAGCAACTGTTCGAATACGAACGGAGAGGAACGGTCTGGCGGGAAGAAGGAAGGGCGCCTGGCTCTCACAAGGCAGAGACCGACGAAGAAACGAACGCGACGAACAATATGGGGATGATTTATGATACCCCGGATATAAAATTACCCGGAGAATCTGACTTCGACGGGGATTGGGATACAACAATTGCTACGCCTGTTGGAAAACTGGAGGTCAAGCTCTCCATTTCCATAAGGAATGGGTTGGTCCAAGGCCAGGCTACACAAGGGGATGAGACGGTCGAGTTTATAAATCCCTTACTTCAGGACAATAAGCTCACCTGGTCGCTGCGCGTCACGAAACCTATGCGGTTAAATCTAAAATTCGAAGTTACCGTGCGTGGAGATGACATGATTGGATTCGCCAGGGCCGGCATACTGCCTGCATCCAAATTAACAGGCAAGCGTGTTACCTAACCCATAAATGCGATTTGGCAATTAAAATGAGGGGATGGATCGCATGAAGGAGTGGAAAATATCATACGGCTTATTGGCCTGCATCAGTATTCTATTTATCCTTTACGCTTTGGTGGCCAATTTTATTATCGATCCCGAAGCAAAGGCGTTTATAAGCCATAAAATCGGCCTGAAGCGCGAACTTAATCTTCCGGTCTGGATCAACGTTATGCACGTTCATGTTGCGTTTGCCTGCATCGCCATGGCGACAGGGTTGCTCAACTTCTCCAACCGCGTCCTTGAAAAAAGCCGCAAGTTCCACCGTATAAACGGCTACGTTTATTTAGTATCCGTCCTTCTTGTCGTGATTACTTCCGGATATATGGCTCCTTATGCTACCGGAGGAAAAATAAGCAGTATGGGGTTCAACGCTCTTAATCTAATATGGCTGTTTATCACCATTACGGCGCTTGTACAAATCAAAAAGAAACGCATCATTCGGCACCGGAACTGGATGATCCGAAGTTACGCCTTTTGTTTTACGAACATGACAATTCATCTCATCACCTCCCTTTTTTATCAGGGATTTGGTCTCAACTACGCTACCAGCTATACAATAGGGGTTTACGGCTCTATTGTGCTGCTGTTGATCATTCCTAACATCATTATCAGAAATATCAATCGATCCAGAAAGGCAGTGGTAGGATGAAAAAAATTATAGGAGTACTCATGTCGTTTGTACTAGTTCTATGTCTAGTTACCTCTGCAGCAAGTGCGAATTCAAAAAAAAATAATGATCCATTCAAAGACAAAAGGATGCATGTTCAAATCGTCTTGTTCGATGGTTTCGATCTGCTGGACGCATTAGCACCATACGAAGTATTTGCTGCTGCGGGAATGTACTCAAACGGAGCAGTTACTGTGGAATTGGTTTCCGCGGAAGGCAAGCGTTCTGTCCCGAGCGGTCTGAACGGGCCGGCTCTCGAAGCGCAAGCTGCATTAGACCCCAAGCGTCCTGGAATCATTTTGGTGCCCGGGGCTTCGGGCAAGCCAGCAGGAAATTCGGAAGATACCATTCCGAATATTTTAAAGAAGGCCATGATGACGGGCTTGTCGGAGAAATTGAAACAAGCTTTTAACAATGAGGAAGTTATTGTAGCTACAGTATGCGGTGGTACACTGCTGCCTGCGATGGGAGGTTTGTTGAAAGATAGACATGCGGTTACCAATCAAATAGGCATGGAAGCGTTAGGAGCTCTCGGTGCAATTCCGATTGAAGCAAGAGTCGTTGAAGATGGTCCTCGCTTCGTAAGCGGGGGAGGCGTGACTTCGGGTCTTGATGTGGCCTTGTATTTGGTTGATCGTGAGTTAGGTCCTCAAATCGCAAATGCTGTAGAACAGTTATTCGAGTACGAGAAAAGAGGCACGGTGTGGCGAGCGGAAGGCATTGCGCCGATCCATTTTGACGAAAACTAATACCGATCCGATAAGAGCAACAGCGGCAGACTAGGATGATGCAAAACACCCTGGCCTGTCCGCTGTTGTTGGCTCGATCACAGGCCAAAAGAATACAACTGGCCTGGGTTTGGCTAAATTTTCTTGGGACTGACTTGCATCTTATCCAAAACAAAGTTATCATAGATACATGAAGTCTTTAATTCGAATGGAGGAGTGCTATGAAAACTCACAAGCCACTGATTATGCGTTTGAGGTGATGTTCCATTTACTGGCAACAACGCCGGACAAGATTACTAGACCCATCTTATGACAAATTAAAGATATTATATATCCATAGTATATTTAATCGAAAGGAAGATCACGATGGCTATTCAACATGCGAAAGATTCTACTTTTAATGAGATGGTGCAAACGGAAGGTATAACAGTAGTGAATTTTTGGGCCGCTTGGTGCGGTCCATGCAGAATGTTTGCACCTGTATTAGAGGAGTTTGAAAGGGAAGCAAATGATTCCATTAAAGTCGTTAAAGTTAATGTAGACGAAAATCCGGTAACCTCTTCACAATTTCAGATTATGAGCATCCCGACAACCATTATATTCAAAGATGGACAGCCTCTATATAAAGAAATAGGCATATTGTCGAAAGGTGAACTGCAGCAGCTTGTTGGCTCCAAATAAATCAACAAAAAAGGGGAGATTCTTTTGATTTATGATTGTGCTATTATCGGCGGAGGCCCGGCAGGACTCAATGCGGCTCTGGTACTTGGGCGGGCCAGACGCAGTGTTGCGTTATTTGATAACAGCCAGCCCCGAAATGCGGTTACACATGCCTCTCATGGATTTATAACAAGAGACGGTGTGACACCCGCCGAGTTTAGGCGTATTGCATATGAGGAGGTTCTGGGGTATCCCTCCGTTGAACTTTTACCTTGGGAGGTAACCGAGATTCACCGGACTGATCACAGGTTCGTCGCCGTGGCGTCAACCGGAAAACGGATTGAAGCACGCAAATTACTGATCACCACTGGACTTAGGGAGATTTTCCCGGATATTCCAGGTTTGCGTGATTGTTATGGAACAAGTTTGTTCAGTTGTCCCTACTGCGATGGTTGGGAGCTTCGAGATCAGCCGCTAATTGTTGTTTCCGAGAACTCTGGAGTGTTTCATATGGCCAAGCTGCTCTATACCTGGAGTAAAGATCTTGTGGTTTGTACAAATGGGCATGCGGTTCTGGACAACGATCAAAAACAACTGTTGAAATCCAGAAACATCGAAGTGGTTGAACAAGCAGTAACGATGTTTATCGGTCATGAGGGGAAATTGCGGCAGGTGGAATTTGCAGATGGCACGCGAATCGAGAGAACGGGAGGATTCATTACACCGGAATGGAAACCGAAGGCGTCTTTTCAGGGTTCGCTTGGTTATGAGGTAAATGAGTTTGGCGGTATCGCCACAAATGAGTGGGGCAAAAGCTCGGTTCCAGGTGTGTATGCCGCCGGGGATGCAGCTTACGTCATGCCTTCCCAGTTGATTTATGCCGCAGCAGGCGGAAGCAAAGCGGCGATTGGCATCAACATGGAGCTGACCGAAGAGGATTTCGTTTAGCTCTAAGTGGACATGTCCTTCTCTTGGGGAAAAGTTTCTTAGAGAGAAGGACTTTTTTCAAAAGTCATAAGTGTAATGACTGCATCAAACAGAAAGGGATGAAGAGGATGATGACGAACGATTTTTTTAATGATGCCGTTTGGGAAGCAGCTTGGAAGAAGGATCCAGATACAGCGATTAGCAAAATGAAAAAAGTTGGAATTGATCCAGCACATACTTTTGACCATAGGGCAAAGTCATTTAACGAGCAGGCGTTTAGCGAAGAAGGCAGGCGAAGAACAAAACGGATAATGAATTGGCTGGAAAGTCAGGGTGTGACATTTAAAGATACCTCCATATTAGACATTGGAGCGGCCTCAGGCGGATTTACAGTGCCGTTTGCGGAGAGAGGGGCTAGTGTTACTTCTGTGGAGCCTAGTCTTCCATTAGTTGAGCTCTTGAAAAGTAATATAACGGGATTAAAGAACGGGAATGTAGAGATTGTGGCTGAGCCTTTTGAAGACATTGATATTCAAGCAAAGGGGTGGGAAAAAGCCTTTGATTTCGTATTTGTCTCCATGTGCCCGGTTATTGCCGACTGGGAGAGTGTGGAGAAAGTGCTGAGCTGCGCACGACAGTATTGCTATATCAGCCTGTCTGTCGGCTCCAGGGAGCACAGTCTGGTAAAAGAGATTTGGCCTTTGGTCACTGATCAGCCCATGAAAACGGAACATTTGGAAATGGCTTATTTGCTCCATTTACTGTATCTCAAAGGGTATTCCTATCAGTCGCTCGTAACCCGGGAAATGAAATCTACAGAGGTACCTAGAGACACGGCGCTCCAGGAGGTGATGGAATGGCTGAGAATCTTCGGTTTGCCTGCGGACGACCAGAACAGGAAAATCATAGCCAATTATTTGGAACGGACCTATCCGACGGATAAGGTTGTCATCCAGCAGGGTGGGCGTTTTGGCAAGGTGCTTATTCAGTTGAAGGATCAGAGCATGTACACCGGTGTCCAAGAATTTTCCCATAAGTAATTTCTTTAACTATATAATGGACAAAAAATATCTGTAATATCTACAAACTGGAGTGTCTGTAGTAAATTGAGGAACGTTATGAAAAGAAAACCTGTAATCATTGTCGCATCTCTAATCGTCGCGAATTTTTTGGCACAACTCATGCAAACCATGCTGAACACGGCTTTGCCACAAATGATGCTTGACCTTGGAATCCAGGTCAATCGGGCGCAATGGCTGATCACCGTCTATCTTCTGGTTTCTGGAATTGTCATCCCTGTGACGGGATTCCTGATCGGAAAATACTCGACGCGAACCCTGTTTTTCGCATCCGCTGGGGCCTTTACGACAGGGACGCTAATTGCCGGCTTCTCCGTCGACTTCACATTGATCCTAAGCGGACGAATTATTCAGGGGATTGGCGCCGGATTGCTGGTACCGGTGTTCCTGAATACGATTATCCTAGTGTTCCCAAAGGAAAAACTCGGGGCAGCGATGGGACTGGCCAGTCTCATTGTGGGACTCGCCCCTGCACTGGGGCCGACGATTTCCGGCTTCGTGATTCAACATCATTCTTGGAGAATCTTATTCTATGGGGTGGCGCCCATAGCGATCGCGAACCTGTTTGTCGCCTATTATTGCTTGGAAAACGTTTGGGATACGCATAAAGCGAAATTGGACTGGAGATCGATTCTTTATTCAAGTTTGGGCTTCGGCAGTCTGTTGTATGGATTTAGTATCCTTAGCGATCAGGGAAAAGGGATTCAGCTTGCGCTGACCTTCCTTATCGTGGGATTCGCACTGTCGTTTCTGTTTGTGAAGCGCCAATTCAAACTGGCCGTCCCTTTGCTTGATTTCAACGTATTTCGTTACCCGAGATTTACTTATGCATCGATTATAGGCGTAGTCCTGTTCATTGTGATGGCCGGGGTGGAACTGCTGCTCCCGATATATGCACAAAATGTCAGGGGACTACTGCCTAGAGAATCGGGGCTAATGCTGCTCCCAGGTGCATTGCTGATGGGGGTGTCCGGAGTGGTATCGGGTAAAATCTACGACCGTTATGGCGGTCGCTATTTGATTCGGATCGGCTTCTTCGGGATAGCCGCCGTAACGGCTCTATTAACGATAGCGCTATCGATTCACGCTCCGTATGGTCTGTTGGTAGGGTTATATGCGTTGCTTATGACCGGGGTCGGTTTTATGATGACCCCAATTACTGCTTTTGCCATGGCGAGCTTGCCGAATTCGATGATGAATTACGCTTCGCCGATGACCACGGCCATACGTACATTGGGCATGTCAATGGGCGGGGCACTGCTCATCACCCTGGTGACAATTACCGCAGATTATAGCTCATTCTCTTTTCCGATCAATATGCATCAAGGAATTCAAGCCGCGTTTTGGTCACTAGCCCTCGTTGCAGCGAGTGGTTTTCTTCTTACTTTCTTTGTTCCATATGGTAAAGGTTCAGTGGAATCGTAGGTCTTGGAGTGTTGCCAGTTACAACGAATAAAGGAGTAATAAGGGAGGCGATATTTGACATAAGCCAATATAAAAAGTTATTATGGGCACATAAAGTCCATAATTGAGGTGAACATCACGTTATGAAATTTTCTAAAGCGACAAACTATGCTCTTCATACGATGCTCTTTCTTGCCGCATTCCCGCCGAACAAACTTATCGGCGTACAGCAATTGGCGGAGAGACAAGAGGTTTCTCCAACGTATTTATCCAAAATCCTTACCAAGCTGGTCAAGGCAGGAATGATTGAATCGACTTCAGGAGCCAATGGTGGATATCGCTTAAAACGGAATTGGGAAGAAATCTCGTTTCTCGACGTGATTCATGCCATTGAAGGCTCCGCCTCCTTATTCGACTGTGAAATGAATCATGGATCAGAGTGTTTAGTTCAGAAGGTGATGGTATCGGCTGAAGAGAAAATGGAGGACTTTTTAAAAAACCAAAAATTATCTGAGATTGCTAAGAAAATGACGGTAGTTCTTTGAAGAAAAACTGTTTTTATGAGAATGGTTTATTTTATTAAACCGTTTGGGAAAAGCATGAAAGGAAGATATACAAACGGCATTGAACAAGATTGTGCTGCGTTAGATTGATACCATTGTCCTCTCGACCGCATCGATGTCGCGAAGAAGAGCTCTCGATATACCTTAATGGTGAATCGAGAGCTCTTCTTTTGCATATTCGGAAACTTGTCGAATGCAGGAGCCTGGAGGGTCTGGTTTAATTCGTGAAATGATGGGTCAGGAATCGGGATGATGGACTGAAAAATAAAGTATTAGACGGGAAAGCACTCGTCCCTATTCTTCCTCCGCAGGATAAATTGCCGACGTTCGGACAATATCGTTACTGGTTCAAGACTTGGAAGATACCTTAAAAAGGCGGATTAGTTTGCGTTCTCAATTGACAAATATAATAGTATTTGTTACCGTGGATTTTTCTCGGGAAGTCATCACCAGTTCAAGCACCCAACCCAAAAGGGACGAACAACCGTCAAACATCCTGACAAAGACATTCCCGTTCCTACGCTCAAAAGCATTGAACGGCGGTCGGGGTTAAAGTTTGAATAGCCCCGGCTCCCTCCCGACCATTCAAAGGAGGTATCCGACATGAAGAAGCCGGAGCGATATTTCTACCCTGCCGTTTTCACTTATGACCCCGGCAAGGAAATCGCTGTTGTTTTCCCTGATCTGGATTGCGCGACAAGCGGAACGGACGATCACGATGCGCTTTTGTCCGCGCGGGAACTGCTCGGCATTGTCCTGTACGGGCTGGAAGAAGATGGCGAACCTATTCCCGCTCCAACGCCGCTTTCCCAGATTCAAACCACGCAAGCGAACGAACGCGCTGTGCTGATTGATGTCTATATGCCATCTATCCGCAGGCGCAAGTGAACCGTTCTGTCAATCGGACGGTCACGCTTCCGGCTTGGCTGAACGCCGCCGCGCTGGAGAAGGGCATTAACTTTTCACAGGCACTGCAATCCAAGCTGATGCAGGAATTGGGCATTGATCGCGTGAACGATGCGAAGTGCTTCCTACACAGTCACATTCGCACTCCCGGCGCAACCTTTCCCGGCTTGGACGTTTTCTTGAATGTCTCGTATGGATTTCACCTCACGATAATTTGCAACAGCATAACTGCCAATGGAATAAGAATCCACCCAATAGGAAACAATGATAATGATGAGATGTGAGAATCTGGAGGTTCGTCGATGGCAGGAAAAAAACAAAATCTATTGATTAAGAATGATTTTTTCGGAGACATTCAATCAGCCCTCGGGTTCCCTCCAGACTTGGTCTGCCGATCCTTGTTTGTCCAAGGGGAACAAACCGTGCAGTGCGTATATCTGGAATCGATGGTCAATAAAAAAACGATTGACGAATACATTTTGAAATCGTTCACGGAAAATACGTTTTCCGAAGGGGAAGCGCCTCGTTCCGCCGAAAGCGGTTTTTTGCGCGAATTTTCCTTTTCCGATCCATATGAACAGTTGCGGGAACATGCCGTAAAAGCACTCCTTGCAGGCCATTGCGCACTAACCGATTTTGCAAGGGAGCGCGTTTGTCTCATCAATGTGACCGAATCCAAACAACGCTCCATTGAAGAACCGAAGTCGGAATCGACCATTCGCGGGCCGCACGAAGGCTTTACGGAAAGCATTCTGACCAATGTGGGGCTTGTCCGCAAAAGAATCCGCAACCCATTCCTCCGGTTTGATAAAATGAACATCGGCAATCAAACCGGGACGACTTTGCTTATGGTGTACATGGAGAACCTCGCCCCGGAATCGCTGGTCCGGGAAGTGCGCGGCAGATTGTCAGCCATCCGGACGGACAGTGTGCTGGAAAGCGCTTATGTGGAGGAATTCATCCAGGACCGGATTTGGTCTCCTTTTCCGACGCTTACCAACACCGAGCGCCCAGATATGGTAGCTGCCCAGTTGCTGGATGGTAAAGTGGCCGTAATGGTGGACGGAACGCCCAACGTCCTGCTTGCCCCCATGACGTTTTTCGAGTTTTTCAGTTCTCCTGAAGATTATTATCAGCGGGCGGACATCGCCACGTTTATTCGCTGGATTCGGTTGATTTCCTTTTTTACGGCCGTGTTCGTCCCTTCCTTGTATGTCGCGGCCACGACGTTCCACCAGGAACTGATCCCGACCCAACTTCTGATCAGTTTGTCCGCCCAGCGGGAAGGGGTTCCCTTCCCCGCCATCTTCGAAGTGTTGTTAATGGAAGTCGTGTTTGAAATTATCCGGGAAGCGGGGCTGCGTATGCCGCGAGCGGTCGGACAGGCGCTTTCGATCGTGGGGGCGATTGTACTGGGGCAGGCGGCGGTGGAAGCCGGTCTCATTTCCGCCGCGATTGTCATTGTTGTAGCCATAACCGGCATCACCAATTTTGTCGTTCCGGTTTACAGCTTTGGCATGTCACAACGCCTGCTTCGTTTTTCGTTCGTGCTGTTGGCCGGCTTTATGGGCCTTTTCGGCATTTTATGCGGTGCCCTGTTTCTGGTTGCCCATCTGGTGTCGCTTAAGTCCTTTGGCGTTCCTTACTTCACTCCCGCTTCCCCGTCCATAGGAACCGATTGGAAAGATGTGTTGGTGCGGCTGCCCCGGCCCTGGCTGAATCCGAACGGTCTGCCCGGATATATTCGGAATATGAAGAGAAAAAGTAATCTGGAGGATCAAACATGACCAACCGGTATGCAGCGGGTCTGTTCATCCTGATGATGTTTACCGCCCTGCTTACGGCTTGCTGGGACAGAACGGAAATGAACGAACTGGCGCTGGTCAGTATGATGGGGGTGGACAGAGATCCTGAGAGTGGAAAAATAACCGTATATTACCAGATCATCAACCCGCTCAGCGGCACTTCCGCCAAAGGTACGTCGGGAGGCGAACAAGCCCCTGTATACACTTACGAAATCAGTGGATCCTCTTTTGGAGAAATCAAATCTACGATTTACAAAATGTTGCCGCGCAAGTTATTTATGGCCCACTGCAAGGTGCTGCTCGTTTCTCGACGGGTGGCCAAACAAAACATACGCGATATTGTCAACTTTATCGAAATGCAACCTAATGGCCGTTCGTCGGTCCCGATGCTGATTGTCGACGGATCGATATCTCAGGTCATGAGAACATTAACTCCCCTGGAGCGGGTGCCGTCTGACACGATCGATTCCAGGCTCGACCTGCTGATCCGGAATTCGCTCCTAGTGGGAAAACAGATCAAGGTCAGTGATGTCATTGAACGGATGGAAAAGTCAGATACGATCGTATTACCGTTGATCACCGGAATGACAGAGGCACCTTCTTCCAACAGCGGGGAAAGGTCGGCGGATATCGACGCCAATCAAAACAACTTTATCATCCGAGGCGGGGCGGTTTTCCGTGATTATCGCATGGCGGGCAAACTGAATGATACGCAACTGGTCTGGTACCATTTGCTAAATGGCGATCGAGGTCGCCACGTGCGACAGTTTCAGGTGGAAGGAAAACAGGTATCCGTGGAATTGAGACTGGTTCGCATAAAACGTGAGGTCTTCTGGAAATCCGACCAACCTGTCGTTCGGATCCGCATGGACCTCGAACTTTCCACTGCCTATACAATCGAGTCCGTCCCGAAGTCTCGGAACGAGGTGGAGAGACTTGAAAACAGACTGAATCAGATCATAGCAGACGAGTCGCTTGCTTTCTATCAAATGATAAGGGAGCGTGGCTGGGATCTGTTAAGCATCAACGACTTGTTGCGCAAACAAACGCCAAATCATCCGGATATCGACCAAGCGGCGAAAAATGTACAAATTGAGATTCGTGCAAATACCCGGCTGCTCCGAACGGGAAGCATGAGTCAACCTTATGGAGGAACAGGATGAAGCCAATGATTTCCCGATTCCAGTTTTATCTGCTGACAATCAATTATATCCTCGGAACCACCCTTTTCGTGCTGATCGGGCGGCTAGTCGTACAGGCGGGACAGGATGCCTGGCTCATGCCCTTGTGGGCAGGAAGTTTTGGCATACTCGTCGGTCTGTTCTGGACTTTTCTTTTCCGATACTACCCGGGCAAAAGTCTGGTGCAAATCCCGCTGGAAGCTTGGGGACGTTCTCTGGGAACGCTTGTCTCCGTCTTGTATTTTCTTTATTTCTGTATTTTGGCTGGATGGGCTCTTCGAAATTTAAGCGATTTTTTAAATGGAACCATCATGCCGGAGACGCCGAAAACCGTTTTTCACGTCATGTTTTTGCTTGTCGCCTTTTACACGGTCGCTCAGGGGACGGAAGCCATCGGACGATTAAATCAAATCATCACTCCGTTTTTGTTCTTCCCGTTCTGGTTTGTTCTGTTGCTGGCAATGGTGAACTGGGATTGGGGAAGACTTCAGCCAGCTTTCCATTCCGGCCTGGGTGCCATTTTGCAATACCATTCCTTTTTGGGCTTTCCCTATATGGAAGCCATAGCGCTCACGATGCTTTTTCCGCTGGTCAAACAGGGGGCAACACGCCCCTTTTTGCTTGGGTTGATGACCGCTTCCCTTTCTCTTAGCATGACCTTGTTTATGATTATCGGTTTATTAGGAGTGGAGAGGGCGTCACAACTTACCTTTCCAGTGTATACGACCGTGCAGGAAATTTCCATCGGAGAGGTGATCGTCAACATCCATTCCATTATCTCCGTTATTTTACTGATTCTGATTTTTATCAAGCTGTTGGTACTCGTTTACGGAGCTTCCGAAACGCTGCGTCAAGTATTTCGTCCAAAAACCCGGTGGCCTCATTTTCTGGGTTTGACGATTTTGTTGTCGGCGACCGCCTTGTCCATCTATGAAAACCCGATCCAAAACGAGGAATGGGATGAAAAATATACATTCATATATGACAGTTTCTTTGTTCTACTGATCCCCTTTTTGTTGCTAGTGACAACATGGGTCAAACGCACGTTCGAGAAGCGAAAAGGAGGATGAATTGAACATGTTGATGCTTCACATCCTGCTGGCGCCTTTGATAGGTTTACCGATGTTGGGATTGCTTCGAAAGAGACTTTATCGGGATGCAGCAGTTTTTGGGGCTGTATCTGTTATTGGATACGGATTATGGATTTGTATCGTGAATCATCGTCCTTTTATCATTACGATTTTTATTGAAAGAATGATTGAAATGTTAAAATCCATTTCAACGACGATGATATAAACGTAGAATGAATTGTTTTGCGGGTTCTTCCCAGTTTAGTACCACTATGATCCGCCAATCCTTGTGAATAGTCAACATCATAACTTTTCCGCGTTGTGTAACCAGGGATAGCCCCGCCAAAATAAAAGATTTTTGGTAAAATGGTAAGGAAAATGTTCATTCCTGATGCTTATAGTCAAAGGGAGGGGCTAACCATGATCATAGCCACGAAACTTCATATTCCTCGATCGCGAAGCTCGCTTGTTGTGCGTTCCCGTCTCACCCGGCGTTTGCATGAAGGGTTAGATCGCACGCTTACTTTGATCTCAGCTCCAGCCGGGTATGGCAAAACGACATTGCTCGGCGAATGGGTGATGACGCTGGAAAATCCCGTCGCCTGGGTCTCGCTTGATCAAGGGGATAATGATCGCACGCGCTTCTGGGCACATACCATTGCAGCGTTAAAACAAGCTTATCCGTCTTTTGACCAACAGGACGTCCTTCGTCATGCCGCAGAAGATCCATCGGGTGTGTCACTGATTGCTGCGCTCATCAACGGGCTACATCGCATTTCACACACGATGGTGCTCGTATGGGATGACTTTCATCATATCGAAGAAACGTCCATCTTGCAGGGCGTCACTTATCTGCTGGAACGTTTACCACTACATGTCCATCTCTATCTTGCAAGCCGAAATTCTCCAGCGCTTCCTCTTTCCAGACTACGAGCAGAAAATAGGCTGATCTCGTTGGAGGCGAGCGATCTCCGGTTTGTGCCGGACGAAACGACTGAATTTTTTGCGAAGTGCGGTGGTATACAATTATCCAATGAAGATGTGGCGACCGTACAAAAAAAGACAGAGGGTTGGGCAGTGGCGATGCGACTGGCGGTCTTGTCAATGCACGAACATACCGATCCCGTATCTCTAATCCGGAAGATGGCGGGGACGGAACGTGATATATCGGATTACTTCTTTGATGAGGTGTTAGCCCGACAATCCGCAACGATGCAGCAATTTTTACTCTATACTTCCATTTTGGACCGGATGAAGGGCGAACTTTGTCAAGCGGTAACCGGTATAGCCGAAAGTCATGCGTATCTGCAACAATTAGACAAGGAAAGCTTGTTTCTTGTAGCTTTGGACGAGTGGCGGGAGTGGTACAGGTATCATCATTTATTCCGGCAATTTTTGACGGCGCAGTTGAAAATGCGCGAGCCGCGGCAATGGCAAACACTTCACATGACAGCGGGAAAATGGTTGGAAGAGAACGGTTATCCGCATGAAGCGGTAGATCATTACCTTGCGGCTGCCGATTATGAACATGCGCTATCATTGATAGAGGAGATGACACCGGAGCTGATGACCAATGAATGGACGACGCTTTGCAAGTGGTTAAACGCAATTCCCGACACGCTGTTATTTGCCAGACCGATGATGCTGTTGACAAAACTCGCTTCCCAGTACTTGTCCGGGCATGTCGAAGCGGCCACTGACGGGTATTGGCAAGCGGTTCGCAGGCTAGAAGAGGACACAGATCCCCTTCCTCCTGAAGAAGCCGAAACATTGCAAGCCGGACTCGCTTTTCTGGCTGCATTTCGCACGTTTTTGGATCGTGATTTTGAATATGCCGTTCAATTTTCACATGAATATGTCGAGAAGCATCCGGAAGGCGATTTCTTCATTGAGTTTGGGAGCGACGAGGATGGCTATCATCCGGTGTGGGATATCTACGTGTCGGATGACAGCCTTCGATTGGCGGAGCAGGTGTTAACGTCCTTGCTGTCGATTTGGTCTGAAACCCGAAATGTCTATTTTGTTGCTCATCTTTATATCGACTTAGGCAAAATGCAGTACGAACGAAATCGCTTGGTCGAAGCGGAAAAGCTGATGCGCCAAGCCTATGATATTGGAAGATTGCATGATCATCGAATCTTGGCGACCATCGCAGCGCTCTGGCTTGCCCGCATTGCCACCGTACAAGGAGACGAGGCGACGTCAAAGCACATATTACGCGAGCTAACCCAACTCACGTCCAAGACGGCGAATTCGCGTTTGTCCGGGAAAATCGCCTCGTTTCGCGCCATGCTGGGCAGGATGCATAGAGAAGAGAAACCGGTGAGACAATGGCTGAGAAAGAGCCGCTTGCGATTCCGTGATGAAATTCCGGTATCCATGATCAAGGAATACGATTTACTGGCCTCTATATTGGCGGAGCAAGGAAAAATGGAAGAAGCCGCAGCATTGACGGAGCGTCTACTCCAGCTGTCAATAGAAGAAGGACGGCAAAGCGACCGAATTCGTCTGCTCGTTCACAAGAGTATGATCCTATCCTTACAAGGAAAGATTTCGGACTCCATGGACGTACTGGAAGAAGCGCTGGCATTGGCGCGGCCGGAAGGGTATATCCGGACCTTTGTCGACGAAGGAGCATCACTTGGGCAATTGTTGGATCAATATATCCGATTGCGCCAAAATCAGCTTCGCCGCCCCAGCCATAAGGTGCCTTTATCCTATGTGAAACGGCTGCGGAGACTGATTCCGCTAGCCGAAAGGGAAGCCGGTACTCCCCATGATAGAACGTTGGCTGCTCTTACAGCCAGAGAACAAAGCGTGCTTCGGTTGATGGAAACGGGAATGTCTAATAAAGAAATCGCGCTTAAATTGAATGTTTCCCTGGCAACCGTAAAAACACATATTAACAATATCTACTGCAAATTGCAATCCAAAAATCGCTTACAAGCGTTGGAACGTGCCAGAACACTACAATTGTTCTGACCCGTTCTTTTTATTTTGTACAAATTATCTCAACCACCCTGCTCAACCTTTTTGATCTTTTGTGCCGGGCAGGGTTGATCACAATGGGATTGGAAGAATATACAATAGATGGGGTGAAGCTATGCAGAGATTAACTTGAAGGAGGATTTGTAAGAGATGAATCCATGGGGAAAAAGCTTGGAACAATCATACATATGCAACAGGAGGAGCGGCTTGGTGAAGCTGTGCATCGCTTTGCTGCTCATCCAGTCGTTTCTGATCACGGTACCCTATGACAACGTGTCTGCTCAAGGGAGTTTTCATCCAGCCTTGAGTGATCGTTGGGGCGGGGTCCAGCAGATTGCAGGAGGGCGTTACCATTCCCTCGCTTTAACAGCGGACGGGGAAGTGCTGGCTTGGGGATCGAATGGGTATGGCAAAACAACGGTGCCGCTTGAGGCACAGTCCAATATTGTTTCGGTGAGCGCAGGACAGGATCACTCCCTGGCTCTCACATCCGGCGGCGAGGTCATCGCCTGGGGTGGGGGAAGATTCGGCGAAGCCAATGTACCGGCAGAAGCGAAAAGCGATATTATAGCGATTGCATCGGGTCCTGCTGCCTTCTATTCGTTAGCCCTCACGTCCTCAGGGAAAGTCATTGCCTGGGGCTCCAATTCTTATGGTCAATCGGATGTGCCGGAAGAAGCGGAAAGCGGCGTTGTCGCCATCGCGGCGGGATATTGGCATTCTTTAGCGTTAACGGCTGCCGGAGAAGTGATTGCATGGGGAGATGGTCGCGAAGGAAAACTCGATGTGCCTGACGAGGTGCAGGGCCAGGCAGTAGCCATTAGTGCAGGATCTGATCATTCTTTAGCGTTAACTGCTTCGGGCAAGGTGATTGCTTGGGGGAGTAACGATTACGGACAATCTTCTGTGCCGAAAGAGGCGGAAAGCGGCGTTATCGCCATTGCGGCAGGGGAAAAACACTCTCTAGCCCTGAAATCTGACGGCTCTGTCATTGCCTGGGGCATTTCAGACGGTTCGTGGGAAGACAACGAACAAACGGTTGTACCCGAAACTGCGAAAAGCGGTGTGATCGCGATTGCAGCGGGATACCGACATTCGCTTGCCTTGAAAGCGGATGGGATGATCATTGCCTGGGGGGATAATGATGACGGTCAGACTGACGTGCCGGAACATGTCCATGAACGTGTGAAAGCCAAACAATTGGCTGCCGGGAAAAACCATTCGCTTGCGTTAACCTCCGATGGCCAAGTACTCGGCTGGGGAAGCGATCTGTACAATCGCCTATCGATTCCTGCCGATTTGCAAGATGTGCGCGCCATTGAGGCGGGGGAGGATTTTTGCCTGGCATTAAAAGCCGATGGCACGATTGTGATCTGGGGAGACGGTTCTCATTATGCGGCGATTCCGCCTGAAGTGCAAGGACAGACTGTGGCAATCAGCGTAGGCAGCTATCACGCTTTGGCGTTGCAAGCCGATGGCACAGTCGTTGCCTGGGGTAGAATTGAAGGGGGGAGAATGATAAGCGGCTCGATGTGCCTGATGATTTGGATCAGGTGATTGCCGTTAGTGCAGGATTGTTTCACTCCCTTGCTCTGAAGGCTGACGGTACAGTAGTGATTTGGGGAGCGAATCAATGGAACCAGCTGGATATGCCAAGTGGTCTGCATGATGTAAAAGCGATTAGCGCAGGACATTACCATTCCTTGGCGCTTAAAACGGATGGTACGGTGGTCGCTTGGGGAGATAATACGTATAAACAGTTAGAAGTGCCCGAAAACCTGCAGGATGTTGTGGCCATCAGTGCAGGTCGCCATCATTCCGTTGCTTTAAAGTCGGACGGCACGGTGGTTGCCTGGGGAAATAACACATTTAACCAACTCGAAGTTCCTTCTAATTTGCGTGAAGTTGTAGCGATTTCGGCAGGTACACCTCTCACGTTAGCCTTGCAAGCAGATGGAGCGATTGTCGGTTGGGGCGATAATGTCTCGGATCAACTCAACATTCCAACAAGCGATCTCGAAACGATTGAGCTAACCGATCAAAGCGGTCGGGAATTGGAACTCTTGTTTGATACTGTACAACAGGAATACACGGTATTAATTGACAATCATGTTACGTTGGTGAACGTGCTCGCGACACTGGAAAATGCGGAATTTGCAGCTGTGTATGTGAATGGTGAGCGACAATCCGATCCCGCTAAAGGAGTCAATATACCAGTAACCGATGAGCAAACGGTCGTTACCGTGGAAGTCGTCCCTTATTTGCAAGAAAGTAAAACGTATACGATCACGCTCTCACAAGAAGCGGAGCCAGAGCAAGTATCGAAGCCAGTCGCCAGTCCTGCGGGCGGTGCAGTCCCGGCTGGTACAACGGTGACGTTGAGCACGTATACGAACGATGCAACAATCTACTACACGATGGACGGCAGTACGCCAACGAGCAGCAGTGCCGAATATACCGCACCCATCGAAGTGACTGGGGGAATGACGCTCAAGGCGATTGCGGTGAAGGAAGGCATGCTGGACAGCGAAGTGATGGAGGAGCATTATACGATCTTACCTCCTGATCAAGTCGCCAAGCCGGTCGCAAGTCCATCCGGCGGAGCGGTTCCGTCCGGTACGAGGGTAACATTGAGCACGACAACGGAAGCAGCAACGATCTACTACACGACGGACGGCAGCGAACCAACGAGCAGCAGTGCCGAATATACCGCGCCCATCGAAGTGACCACGGAAATGATGCTCAAGGCCATTGCTGTGAAGGCAGGTATGCTCGACAGCGAAGTGATGGAGGAGCAGTATACGATTGCAACGATACCTGCACCTGGGAATCTGACAGCTTCGGCAGCTAATCGTTCCGTTACATTGAAGTGGGATGCGGTTACGGAAGCAGGCAGCGTGACTTACGCGGTTTACCAAGCGGAAGGCGCATCAGCTCCGGTCGATCCGGCGAACTGGAAGCTCATTCAATCAAGTGTTGAAACGAACTCCTACATCGTCACGGGATTGACGAATGGAACAACGTATGCATTTGTAGTGAAGGCTATCACTGTGAAGGGGGCCAGCGATTTCTCTAATGTAGCGATAGCGACCCCAAGAGCACCAGGAGGTAACAGCGGTTCCGGTGGTGGCGGGGGCGGCCGTGTGTTGTCCAACAATGCGGATCTTGCGGATCTGCAAGTATGGGTGGAAGGGAAATTATTGAAACTAAGCCCTTCATTTGCTTCTGGAACAACAGAATATACGGCCCGTACAGAAGCCGAACGAATTGAGATTGTGGTCAAAGAAGCTCACTCCGCGGCGAAAGTGATATGGAAGGACAAGGTAATTACGGACAGTATTCAAGTCGATTTGGAGGAAGGCGACAATACGATTGAACTAACGGTACAAGCGGAGAATGGCACGAAGAAAACCTATACGCTGACCATTTATCGTGAAATGCCAAAGCCAAATGAACCGGTTATTGCATTTACCGACATCGCTGGACACTGGGCGGAGGACTATATCATGCGTGCTGTAGAGAAAGGCTTTGTCAGCGGTTATCCAGATGGCACATTTAAACCGAATCATCCAGTCACACGCGCCGAGTATACTGTGATGCTGGCAGGTGCATTGAAACTGGAAGGTGACGGCTCCGCGCTAACTTTCACGGATCATGACCGGATCGGCGGATGGGCGAAGCAAGCCGTTGCGCAGGCCGTACAAGCGGGCATCGTGGTTGGATACAACGATGGCAGCTTCCGGCCAAACACGCAGATCACCCGCGCGGAGATGGCGGTGATGATCGCCCGAGCGCTACAACTGGAGCTTAACGCGAATGCGTTACCCGGCTTTGCCGATGATGAAGCGATTCCGCAGTGGGCGAAAGGGGCGGTCGAAGCCATCCGCAAACTTGGCATTGTCGATGGCCGCGGCGGAAACCGTTTTGTGCCGAACGAAACGGCTACCCGTGCAGAAGCGACGGTGATGCTGCTAAGATTGTTGGATAGATGATAGAGTATCGTGCTGACAAGTATTTCCCTCCGACTAGGAAGCGATCAGTTTCGACGAATCCGGGGAACAACAGCAGAGCGTGAACAAGGCCATGCTTGCGATGGAAAAGATTGATCTGGGAGCCTTGGAGAAGGCGAGAATTGGACTTTCAGACGGACAATGATGCTGAACTGGCGGGCTCCGCACGTTGGAAAGGAAGTGAAAGGAAAATGAGACCGTTTAAATCAGCCGTTCTGTTGGCGGCGTTCGTTCTTTGTTTCGGATGGATCTGGACACAACTCGTCGGGACTGACGGGAATGGGGTTCAGGCCGCCGATGGCGGTGCATTCGCGCCGTCAAGCAGTGATTTTGCCGGCGGCTCGGGCACGGAAGAAGACCCGTATATGATCGAAAGCGCTGAACAGCTGGACAAGGTGAGAGATTATCTGGATGCCCATTTCCGATTGGGAGCCAATATTGATCTTTCAACTTACAGTGCTGGAGAAGGATGGTTGCCAATAGCAACGGTATACTCTTCTCCATTTACCGGAACATTTGATGGCAATGGCTATCAAATTACAGGATTAAAGATCAACCGTTCAGACAAAGATTATCAATCATTGTTTGGAGTGACGTCAGAAACAGCTGTCATCCGGAATGTCCATCTCGCAGTTGTGGAGATCAAAGGGAGAGGCTACGTCGGCGGGTTAGTAGGGTATAGCAACGGGATGATTGAAAACAGTACGATAACGGGAACCCTTATTCAAGGAGAGTTCTGTGTCGGCGGGTTAGCAGGTCTGATTAGAAAAGACGTGATCGGGTCATCGGCCCATATCGATGTTGTCGGAAACCGTCAAGTCGGAGGATTGGTAGGTCAATTAGACGGTTCAAGAATAAAGATTACGATTCGCGATTCATTTGCAACAGGTAACGTTACGGGAAGTATAGTTAATGTAGGTGGTTTAGTTGGCATGATTGAATCGGGAAATTTGGGCAGTGTCAATGAACTCACGAATTCATATGCGACTGGAGAGGTCAATGGAGCCGAATTTGTAGGTGGATTAGTCGGTAGAGTTATAGATCTTCCTTTTGGTGTGATCAGGATTAAGAACTCGTATACGACAGGGAATGTTAACGGTAATCGATTCGTGGGTGGATTGATCGGATATAATACTACACGGGGTTACGGTTCAGTGATAGAAGTTGAGCATTGTTACGCGACAGGCAAGGTAACAGGTCATTCTGAGACTGGCGGGCTGGTCGGGGCGAATAATGAATATGAAGAAAGAGGAAATATCATTGAGGTCGCCGGCAGCTACTGGTTGACCGATAGCTATACGGATGGTGAACTCCCTGACAATGGAATCGGAATACCTGTGGAAGAGGCGGATCTCCGCGATCCGGAAACATTTAAGGATTGGGATCTCACAGAGGGCTGGTACCAGTACGACGGACATCGGCCATTTCTCCAATGGCAAAACCCGCTCATCTCCTGGGCTGCGTCCATTGCAAACGATCAGTTGAACCTTGACGACAAGACCCACATTACCGTGAATACGGAACATCAAAACGGGGATCGCTACAATGCGACAACAACCGCCAGGTATAGCGTTGATCCGGATGACCCCGAAATTGTGCGTGTTGATCCTAACGGGGAGGTCAGCACCGTCAAAGGCGGCAAAGCGACGATCACCGTCTCCTTATTCGACAAGTCCGAGACTCTCGACATCGTCGTGGACAGCGGAAATCCGGAACCGCCGACGATCACCCTTCATCCCGACGGCTGGACCAATGCTGCCAAAGTGGAAGTGGCGATCGACCACAGCGCCGCTAACCCAAGGCAGACAGATGTTCACACGATTCGTGTGAAAGTCGGCGACAAGGAGTGGGAGGATCGTGCATTTAACGGTACACCTATCCGCTTAGAGGTGACGGAAGAAGGGCAAACGAAGATCCAGGCGCAAGCGATGGATGACATCGGCAATAAGAGTACGATCGTTGAGCGGACCGTGAAGATCAGCAGAAGCGGCCTGAAGCTGGATGTGGATTTGTATTTTACCGATAATGACAGTAAAGCATATCCCAGCGGAACGTGGACGAACCAAAGTGTGACCGCAGCGGTTTATGCTTCTCATGACCACGGGATCGCGCTGCGGCCCATTGCATATTCGTTGGATGAAGGAGCGGCTTGGGAGATTTATCATGATCCGCTCGACTTCACAACAGAGGGGCAGTACTCGCTTTGGTTCAGAGTGGAAGATGTATTAGGCAATGAAATGAGCGAGCATGTACTCATCCGTATCGATCACACGAATCCGGAGATCGAATTGAAACCCGACGGCGATGAAACCCTTTCGCGGACCATATCCAGTCAAGTCAACGTGAAGGACGACGGCAGCGGGATCGATGCCGCTTCCCTCCGTTATGTTTGGTCAACGAGTTCAGACCCGTTGGATGAACATGCATATTGGCAACCTTTCATTAACCAAAGCACGTTGAGTCATGCAGACAAAAACGGCGGCGACTGGTATTTGCACATTTACGCCAAAGATCAGGTTGGTCAAGAGAGTTACCGAATATCCCGGCGCTTTCGTTTAGAGCGGGAGCCGGTTTCTTCAGAACCGCCGAGTCCGCCTGTCTATATCCGCTCCGGCAATGCAACACTGAGGGAGCTCATCTTGTCAGAAGGCGCGTTGATACCGGAATTTTCGGGGGACATTACGACGTACAAGGCTTTGATCCCGCATGATGCTGACAGCATCCAGCTCACGATCCGTGCTGCACATCATCAGGCTGGAATCAGCGTGAATGGTCGGCAAGTCCGGAGTGATCAGGGAAGCATTCGCATCCCCTTGCACACGGATACGGATATCATTGACATCGTGGTCACTGCAGAAGACGGAACGCGCAGAACGTATTCCATCACCGTGGAACGTATGCAAGAGGAGATGCCGGACCCGCCTTCCCCGGAGCCGTTATTTGCGGATATTGCGGGTCATTGGGCGGAGCCGTTCATTCAGGAAGCCTATGCAAAAGGCATCATTGCCGGATACCCTGACGGTACGTTTAGACCGGATCATGCCGTCACCCGCGCTGAATTTACGTTGATGCTCGTTCGTGCCTTGCGGCTGGAAGGAGAAGCGGGAGGCGATGCGCCTGCTTTTGCGGACGGGGAGCAAATTGGCGAATGGGCAAAGCAAGCGATTGATTTGGCGGCAAGGGCAGGCATTGTTTCAGGATATGAAGATGGAACATTTCGACCTGGTCGCCCGGTCACTCGTGTGGAAATGGCGGTGATGATCGCAAGAGCAACAGGAGCGGAGTTGACCGACCATACGCACACCCGATTTGCAGACGATGCCCGTATTCCGGCATGGGCGAAAAGTTACGTGGAAGAGGTTCGTATCATGGGCATCATTCACGGTCGCGATCGCAATCTCTTCGCGCCGAATGAGACGCTGACCCGCGCGGAAGCGGTCACCAGTATCCTGAGATTGTTGGAGCTGTTGTCACAATAAGGTTTGGTGCAGAAGCGCTTTTGCTTCTGCACCTTTTTTTTGCGGCGTGCCCAGCTAAGCACGCATCTTCTAGCCGGTGAAAGTCCGGTCGCGGGAAGGGCCAAGCCCCCGCGTAGCTAGGATACCTACGTATGGCGAAATCTGTACGTAGAAGCGTATCGACGAAAGTACCTGTCAGAGGCAGGGCGAGCAACATACCAGGCCGTAACATGAAAGTGAATCCTGCCGCGTCGTCAAAAAGGCCTCGCAAGAGGGAAAAGAGGAAGCCGAGTCCCGCGTACATGGACGAAGGCCATGGAAGCTGCCTAGAACTTGGAGCGGCAGTGAAGAATCCTCCGGCGTAGAGGGAACGGCATGGTATGAAAGAGGATGCAGTGAACTGGGGAGGCCCTCCCCTGCACGGTTGCAGAAACCGTAAAGAGGCCTTCTATAAGCCCCAGAGGTGAAGTGAACGGTCTGCAGGAAGGGAGTCCGAGGGGCTCATAGTACCGTGGAACGCAGGACAACACAACCTGCGGGAGGGAAGGAGCCCTGCTTTGTTCAAGTTTCTTGAGGAGGTACGAGTCAGTGAATGCCAAACGGCTAACAACACCAGAGGAAAACGTTCAACAACTCCAAGGGAAACTCGGTCATGCGGCCAAGGAGAACAAGAAGCGAAGATTTCACGCGCTGTACGACAAGGTCTATCGGGTAGACATCTTATGGGAAGCGTGGCGAAGGGTACGAGCCAACGAGGGCTCGGCAGGAGTGGATGGAGAGACGTTGGCAGACATCGAGAAACAGGGAGAAATGCGTTTTGTGCTTGAATGTCAACGGCTACTGAAAGAAGGGAAGTACCATCCACAACCCGTTAGACGCCACTACATCCCGAAGAAAGATGGCAAACTGCGACCGCTGGGGATCCCGACGGTGAGAGACCGCGTCATCCAGATGGCGACCAAACTCGTCATGGAACCCATTTTCGAGGCGGATTTTCAGGACACGTCTTTCGGTTTTCGGCCTAAGCGGAGCGCGAAACAGGCGTTGGAGCGAATCCGGAAAGCATGCAACCGCAAAGGAAATTGGGTGGTCGACGTCGACATCCAAGGCTACTTCGACAACATCAATCAGGAGAAACTGATGAAGCTGATCGAAATGCGGATCAGTGACAGGCGAATCTTGAAGTTGGTGAGGAAGTGGTTAGGTGCGGGAGTGATGGAAGAAGGAAACATCCGACGCTCAGACTTGGGTACACCGCAAGGGGGAGTGATCTCACCACTGCTGGCGAACATCTACCTGAATTACTTTGATCTTCTGTGGGAACGACATGGCGGTAAGCTTGGGGAACTGACGCGTTATGCAGATGATCTGGTGATCATCTGCAAGACGAAGAAGGACGCACAGCGGGCCTATGAACTCATACGAGCGATTATGGAACGCCTGGAATTAACCCTGCACCCCACGAAAACGCGCATCGTTGGACTTTGGACTGGGGAAGAAGGCTTCGATTTTCTGGGCATGCATCATCGAAAGACGAAGGCCGAAACATCCAAAGGCCAAGTGTACTACACAACCCAGCAGTGGTTGTGCCGGAAGGCGGAAGAGCGAATACGGGAAGGGGTAAAAGAGCGATTAGCTCCGCCAGGTATGCGACGCCTGAGTTTCGAAGAGCACGTGGAGTACCTGAATCCAAAGATTCAAGGCTGGCGCAATTACTACTACACAGCTTACAGCCAGAGGAAGATGGCGAAGTTGGATTGGTATATCCGGCAGCGGTTTGCGAAGTGGTATGCTAAGAAACACAAACGCAGACGATGGTTGAGTTCGCTGCGCGAAGTGAAGTCTTTGTCTATTCAATATGGACTTAAAACGCTCTTGTAATCTGCATGCTCATGATGACGAACATCGGAAAGCCGTATGAGGGAAAACCTCACGTACGGTTTGATGAGGAGGGGCTGGGCCCCGCCCAGCCTTTCACTCTAGCAGGCACCATGGAGGCAAATGGAATGATATTAGGGGAAATGTGAAGGGAATTGAAGTAATTTGTCGAACTATGAAATTGGTAAGCAATATTACAGACCCCTCGTATTTTGGAGTACGGCCGCCATGATTAGGTGATGAGAGGTGCAGAATGAGCAGATTAATAGATAAGGGTAGTAAAAATGATATGCGTCTCGTTGAGTATTACAACGATATGAACGACGAACAAAAAACAGAGTTTTATGAACAAGCCATGATTCCGCAATATCAAAGTCGCGGTGTTTACTAAGAACAAGAGTTAAGGGCCCCAATCAATGTAAATATGATAATTATCCAGGTGGTAATGGAAATATGCTGCTGGTGACCATAGTTTTTCAGGGTAATGAATAAGATAAGTACTGGAAAAAGGAGGAGGCCGATTGACAAACACTGTAGTGGTTGGGAATTGCTGCTGTAGTTGCTTGCCTAAAAACTAAATTTTGAATTTTTAAAAATTAAGGAGAATTCTTTGATGAAGCGTAATACATTGATAATCACCATTTTGCTCATTTTTGTTATTGCTTTATCCGGGTGTAATAAGGGTAGCTCCGATCATGTTGAACTGGATCATCTTCCAGATCGCAATGCTGAAGAGGTATTGAACATAGGGGAGGCGGATAATAAGAATAAGGAAGAAGAAGCTAGCCATCTCAGTTTTCTTGAAGATATAGCAGAGCCGCCTAATAGTATTATTGAAGTTATTCAGCAAAAGGCGGGACCTTATTCTGGCATCGATGTAACTGACGATAGTGTTATTGACCAAGTACTTGAAGATGTTAGAAAATTGGAGCCGCTGCCTGAGGACGCTACGGAAGAACAACTAAATGCTTATTTTAAGTACTTATATTCATTAGTAGCAGAAGACTATCCAGATCCAAAGGATGTTATTAAAAAATGGGAGTTTGGTTCATTTGGTGATCCTGACTTACCTGATTCCCGGTTCCACTTTAAAGAGAATTATAATGTTGAAGTTCTACTGGATGGAAGCGGTAGTATGGGCGCGTATATAGGGAATAAAACGATGATGCAGATCGCTAAGGAAGCAATTAATAATTTCATGAAACAAGTTCCCAAAGAAGCGAATGTCTCGCTGCGTGTTTACGGTCACAAGGGTACTGGATCAAATAGTGATAAAAGTCTTTCTTGTAGTACAATTGAGCAGGTTTATGGATACAGTCCCTATGATGAGACGGCATTTCAAAAAGAACTAGATAAAATTCATCCGGCGGGTTGGACTCCCCTTGCGGATGCGCTTAAGCAAGCAGAGGAATCCTTGGCTAAGTATGACACAGAAAATAACACCAACTTAATTTATATAGTGAGTGATGGAGTAGAGACTTGTGATGGTGATCCGGTTGCTATTGCTAAATCACTCTCAAACTCTAATGCCAAACCGATTATTAACATCATTGGATTTAATGTAGATAATGAGGCACAGGCGCAGTTAAAGGCTATGGCAGATGTTTCTGGAGGAATATTCTCTACAGCTAATGATCAAAGAGAGTTAGAAGAAGAATTCAAGCGAGCTGAACAAGTATTGAAATCTTGGGATCGCTGGAAAAAGGATGCTTTAAGAAATGTAGATGCTATAAGACTTAATAATAACTTTGACATTTTGAGTATTAAAGTAGAGTGGGGAACCAAGGAAACGAAACAATCGAATAACATTGCGAGATTAGCAAATCTGTTTAGAAATGAAGGAATTATTACACGTGAGCAGATGAATTATTTACGCAGTCTACGCGACGAAATTCGCGTTATTATACGTGATGGTCAAGACGAAGTAGTAAAGGAATTGAAAGATATTAGTGCCGATAAGTTAGAGGAACTAAAAGAGTCAATTGATGAAAAGTATGATCGGGGTACAAATTAGTAATTAAGAAACTAAGAGGAACGATCTGCATTCACTAAAATGGAGGGAACAGAATAGAGATTCGATTTGCTCTATTCTGTTCCTTTTTCCTCTTCCAAATTAATAACCTTATCCACTGTACTTTAAAGCGATATTCGTACAACTGACTCGCTTTTGACTCAAGTGCAAGTATTAGGCTTGCAACTCTAGACCGATTGGTTTACTATAAACCAAAGAGTACAGAAATGAGGAGATAAAAATGAGTTTGCTCGTCCCTCCATTTACACGGGAAACGGCTCTTCAAAAAGTCCGTCAGGCCGAGGACGGCTGGAACAGCCGCGACCCTCAACAGGTATCCCTTGTCTATACAGAAGACAGCCAATGGCGAAACCGCGCGGAATTTCCAGTCGGTCGAGCGGAAATCCAGGCATTTCTTGCTAGGAAATGGGCTAAGGAGCTGGACTATCGGCTAATAAAGGAGCTTTGGTCGTTTACCGAAAACCGAATCGCAGTACGGTTTGCCTACGAATGGCACGATGATAGCGGGCATTGGTTTCGATCCTATGGAAACGAGAATTGGGAGTTTGCCGCCGATGGCTTGATGCAACGCCGGTTTGCGTCGATTAACGATATGCCGATTAGCGAAGCTGATCGGAAATTTCATTGGCCGCTCGGCCGGCGCCCCGATGACCATCCGGGTCTTAGTGAGTTGGGCCTGTGACACGTACCGTTTTTGAAAAAGCCGATGTTGTTCCGAGGGTTGCCGAGGTTTTTCGCGAGCTCGGCTATGAAGGCGCGTCTCTGAGCCAGATTACGGCGCGAACCAGCCTCTCCAAAGGCAGCCTTTACCATTTCTTTCCCGGAGGGAAAGAGGAAATGGCCGCTGAAATACTCGCCCATATTGATGCTTGGTTTGTAAGCCATATTTTTGAGCCCCTTGAAAAGAACGAACCCCTTGCCGCTATTCAAAGAATGTGGCGAGAGGTCGATGCCTATTTTCAATCGGGCCGGCGGGTTTGTCTTGTAGGCGCTTTTGCGCTGGATGAAACAAGGGATCGTTTCGCGGCAATGGTTCATCAATATTTTCGAAGATGGATGGATAGCTTATGTGGCGCGCTTGTTCGGGCAGGGGCAGACACGGAAGCCTCCAAAGCGGTATCGGAGGAAGTGGTTGCCGGTATTCAAGGGGGATTGATTCTCGCCAGAGCGCTCCAAGATGAAGCTATTTTCGAGCGTACGCTTGCAGGTCTTTCCGAACGAGTGACCCGGTTCCTTAAGACAGCAGCTCCTTAGTTAGCTATGTAAAAGGGGTATCCCCGTCATTTTATGACATGCAGGACACCCCTTTGTACCTCTATCAACAGAGTAGACATATAAACTGTTGCTTCACTCTACATCTAAGTAATTGCCCGGCCTTCCCTTTGGGGAGGCTTTTTTATGGTGTGATCCAAATCGACCTACTGACAAAAATAATTTACATAACATATACCTGTACTTAATTTTAAGAAAATGAAACAAGTGTATCATTGTTTGTTGTGATGGGCTTATAACAACAACGAAGGAGCGTATGATAGTGAAAAAAAACTTGCTTAAGCTCGGCTTAGCTGCAACAATGATATGTTCATTCATCACCCCGGCAACTGTACTTGCCGCTGAACCTTTTCAATTAACCATTCTGCACTTAAATGACCACCATTCTCACTTGGAAAGTCAAACCGTTGATCTTAGCTTAAATTATGATGACACCCTGGAAGGAGAAAAGGTACGCTTACAATTAGGCGGAATGTCTTACATATCCTCATTAATTAACGAAAATAAAAACGACCACACCTTATACTTGCAAAGCGGGGAATTGAACGGAACCCTTTATTACAGCCTCTATCAGGGCGAAGCGGACATCAAGGTGCTAAACGCCTTACAGCCAGATGTTTACATGGTGGGCAATCATGAGTTTGACGAAGGCGACCAACATCTTGCGGATTTATATGACATGGCAGCATTCCCGATATTATCCGGAAACATTAAACCAACTGAAAAATCCCCTCTCTATGGCAAACTGGACAAGCCGTACATGATTAAAGATGTCAAAGGGGAGAAGATCGCCATTATCGGTGTTGTAAAAATAGAAAAAACGAAGGAGTCCTCTCTTGTCAGCGAGGATGTAGACTTTATTAACGAAATCGAGTTTATAAAGTCTACGGTTGAAGAAGTACAGGAGCAAAATATTAATAAAATCATCGTACTGAGCCACCTGGGCTATGACTTCGACCAAGTTTTGGCGGCTGAAACTAAAGACATCGACTTAATTATTGGCGGGGACACACATAATTTGCTTGACTCCTCAGGTGAAATGAGAGCTCTGGGCTTGCCGGTGTCCGGTGAATATCCAACGGTTGTTAAAAATGCAGAAGGCAAAGACACTTACATTGTACAAGCATGGGAATACGCAAAGGTGATGGGTAAAATTGATTTAACCTTTGATGAGCAAGGCGACATCATCAGCGCAGCAGGAAACCCAATTGCTCCGGTCGGCGGCCCATACCAGGTTAACATCGACAATAAATGGGTGGATGCGGATGAGTCTGCATTAGACAAAATAAAACGGACGATAGCAGCCAGCCATGTTCTCGTAGAGGGCAGTACAGATCCTGTGGTAGAGGGTATTATTAATCCTTACCGGGAAGCAATAGAGGCCCAAATGAAGTCCGTAATCGGCTCTGTTCAAGACACTCTGTCTAACGATCGGGTCCCTAAACCTTTTATAGATGTGAAAGATGCCAATGGAAGCTTTGCAGCACAAGTGGTTGCCGATTCTTTCTTATACAGCATACCGCATGCTGACCTGGCCATTCAAAATGCCGGCGGTGTAAGGGAAAGCTTTTTGCAGGGTGAAATAACAATGGCAGATGCCTACACCATGCTGCCGTTTTCGAATACCGTTACCACCCTTAAAGTTACCGGCCAAGAAATAATCGATGTTTTAGATGAAGCTATTCGCTATTCCCAAGGCATTACCCAGTCAACAGGTGCGTTTCCTTATGCATCGCACTTGAGATATGACGTTTATTTAAATGCAAGCGATGACGTTAAGAGCGTATACAATGTTGAAGTAAAAGATAGAGAAACAGGCGTATGGTCTCCAATAGACATGGATAAGACATATGTAGTAGTGACAAACTCCTTCACAGCACTTGGCAAAGACGGCTATGTCACGTTTGAAAAAGCCATTGAAAGAGACCCTAGTGTGAAAGAAGAAACTCACCTTCAATATGCCGTACCGCTTGTTGAGTTATTTACAAAGCACCTTAACGGCGGGGAGCTTGTTAAACCGAATGCGGACAGCTACTCGATAAAGTCGGTAAAGGATTGGCCAACCGAGAAATCGCAAATCATCGAAACGCCTGCCATCGATACCTCAGACAAATCTGAACCTGTAAAGACTTATACGGTCGTAAAAGGAGATACCCTTTTCCGAATTGCGAAGAAAACATTACAAGACGGAACACGTTGGAAACAAATTTATGAGTTAAACAAGGATACGATTAAAAATCCTAACTTCATTTATCTCGGACAAAAAATTGTTCTGCCGTAAATAGAAAAAGCTGCTTCTCGGTAATTGGAGAAGCAGCTTTTTTTGTATTTTGACTAGAAAACCACGTGTATTAGTGTAATTTTAAAAAGCTACGGCAATATGCACTTTTTTGATTAAATTTAATAATGATCAAGAAATACAGGGGTCATGTACCAGTCTTTAGATCCATAATTATTGTCATATACACTTCTTACATCCCTGGTTACTCCATGTTCTAAGAGTAATTTTCTGAAGCGTTGACTTATAAACAGGGGGTGGTAGACGGAGCTTCCATTGCTAACCCATTCACTTAACAAATATAGGTCATTTGTATGGGTTTTGGTAATGGTTTTGTCAAACAGATAAGGGTAGTTGATTTTTCCTCTTACACCACATACATAACATCTTTCTTTTGGTTCTGATACAAAATAATAATATTTCATGCTTGAACTTAAAGGGGGAAGGGTGTTTTCTATAACAAGCTGATATGCCGGTAAGGAATTCTCTGGTTTACCTCTATGTATTACTTCTTTGAAATGATAACCAGTTATATTCCATTTTGACATAAGGTCAGCCATCTTTTCAGAAACTACCCAGAACATTCCATCTATATTAATCATGTAGCGATTTTTCAATTTAGAGGTATCTAAAATTAAGCTTGATTCCAATGTCTTTGTTTTTAAACCACAGGCCTCACAAAAAATATTGCTTTTAACGACGGAATATTTATTAACTAAATTAGCTTGGGCTGAGTTTCCAGACGAATATAAATTAAAAAACGGTGCTTTCTCGTATTCATCGTCATTGTAACTAAATAGAATTTCTTCACCTATTTCATCAACAGGGAACAGATGAAGTAAACGGAGTCTAATCTCTTCCATTTTCTCAATCATGTTTTCTTCCGGGCCGAAAGTGATTGGAATAAGGTATCTTATTTCTGATGAGCGAGCTCCACCCTTTATACTTAACTATTTGAACTGTCTGTTTTTTGCAAACTTATAGAGGAATTCCCATACTTCGTCACCAGTGTCATCCCATAATTCTTTATAAGCGGCAATATGGGCATCAATGATTTGAGCCTAATGATATCACCTTACAAAAATAACTGAAATGAATTTTAACGTAAAGCATACAATTGGATCATATACGGTAAATTTGTATAAATAACGATCCCGGGAGGAAGGTATGAAGAAAAGATGGCTACAAACCCTGTTCATATTTATGTTAGCGGTTTCATTGCCTGTAGTAAGCGTAAATGGGGTACAAGCGAAAGAAGTCACTAAGCCTAAAGAGTATAGGAATGTTGGTTATGTATTTCAGAGAGGAAGTGATATTTCAAAGATTGACGTAACCCAAATTACCCACTTAAATTATTCTTTTGGACTTATTTATAATGAGGAATACAAAGATGTTAAAAATTCGGAGACAGGTGAATTGTTTGGACCCGAGCTTAATCCGGATGTAGCAACACCACAGTATTTTAGACCTGAACAACTACACACCATTTATTTACCGCCAAAAGTTGCATCAGATTTATCCAGATTGGATGAATTAAAGGCAAAAAATCCAGACTTAAAGGTGCTTTTATCTATAGGTGGTTATGATGCTAGAGGTTTTTCAGATGCAGCGGCGACGGAAGAAGCGAGGAAGACCTTTGCTAAATCAACTAAAGAGGTGATTGCCCAGTATGATTTAGATGGAATCGACTTGGACTGGGAGTACCCTGTAAATGGGGGATGGGGTTCCATTAAGGCAAGAAAAGAAGATAAGCATAATTTTACGTTATTATTACAGGAAGTAAGAAAGGCTATTGGTCATGATAAGCTTCTGACGATTGCCGGATCGGCAAATACATTGTTTACAGGCACAGAAGCTGGCGGAGAAGATGGGACATGGACAGAGTTCGATAAAATTATACCTATTCTAGACTTTATCAATATTATGACTTATGACTTCCAGTACGATTCGAATTATTTTGGATCAGCTCTTTACCCATCCAAGAAATGGCCAGCAAAAAATGCGAATGAAGGTTACTGGGTAGATAAGGCTGTACAGAATTATCTCAAAAATGGATGCCCTCCAGAGAAAATTAATTTGGGATTAGCATTTGCAGCACCAATCCCACAGATTGTTAGATCGGATGAGCATTATCCTATTATTAAAGAAAGATTACAACAAGCTGGTTTTTATGATTCGCAGGATCCTGGATTAAAACGTGTAAAAGATTTATTAGAGAATAAAAATGGCTTTACTAAAGAGTGGGATGAAGACGCAAAAGTCATGTATATAGCAACTGTATTTGATAACAAAAAGCAATTTGTGATGAGCTATATTGAGCCAAAAGGATTAACCGAGAAATTGAATTACGTCAAAGATCTAGGCTTAGGCGGCACCATGTTTTGGGAGTTTGGAAGTGACTATGACAACTCTATGGTTACACAAATTGCGGAGGAGTTATCGATTAATAAATAATAAGTGGCATTGCTTTAATTCTTCATATATAAAAGGCCACAAAGGACATCATGTCCTTTGTGGCCTAAACTTGATAGCTCTAAGATTACTCGTAATTCACGAAATGTTTATTGCCATCGACTTGCATCGATTTAAACCTTTTGGCAAACCATTCAATGTCAAACACATGGTATAGGACATCCTCATATTCAAAGAACGTTTGGATGAAATCTGGCCAAAGCTCCTGTTTAACACGTTCCTGCTGTCCAAGGGCTATACTCTGGAACATGACGGCGCATTTCTTCATTAAGAGACTATAGATATACAAGTGACGCCAATTGGTTCGAACGGCTGGGTCATGGTGATTCAAATTGTTTGTAATTACAGGAATGAAGGTGTCAATATAGGCAGGAATCTCCTCAAAACGCTGTGCTGCCGCCTCATCCACTCTAGGCACCTCCATCTGGACATAGACCGGATCGAATTGACTTGATAAGCTGGCAATAAATGCTTCTACAGCCACACCATACCCTGGATATGCTTCTTCAAAGTAGCGATTTGAAATTTCCTCGAATTCAAGCCTGTCGTTCCATAATGTTCGAGCATAGACGGTCATTCCCAGCCCTGTAGGGAAAAACACCCTCTGGGCCTGGCAAGAATTAACACCTGTCAGCCCGAGCTTTCCGAACTCGCGAATATCCTGATGCAAAATTTTAGCCAAATGATAGCCAGCAAGATCCTTCTCCCATCCGGTTGTCATGAAGTGATACGTATAGACGAAGGAATCTCCGGAGAAAATATTTTTCCAAGCCTGATAGTAAGCCACATTCTGTTCAACTCCATGTGCCTCGATGATGTTATTGAGACGGAACTCGGATAGCGGAGGCAGCTCTTTAGTTACTTTAAACGGCTTTGTATAATCTAGCGAAACCGGAGCAAAGAGCAGAATGAAACGTTCGGGATTGCTGATTCTTTTGTGAACCGGAGGCCAGAGTAACTCGTAAAACATGAGAAACACGATTTTAACCGGATTGTTGCGCTTGGTCAAAATTTCGTCTAATTCATTCAACATCATTACATACCAATCGGAAGGCTGGTATTTCGCGCAATTATCGCATTCACAGTAATTGTTCAGATCGTCCCCCAGCCAGAAGTGCAGTAAATCAATCTCTGGGTTGTCGGCCGAATAATCCGCAACAAACTGTACAATTTGCGACCGTGCTTCTGGGTTGGAGTAGCAAGCGTTCGTATTGACAGGAATGTTCCGCCACACCTGTCTTTTCCCTTGAACCATGGCCAAATATTGCATCGTTTCATCCGGAAGATGGAGCTCTACACTGTCCCAGCCAAGTCCGTTAATCGCGAACGGCTCGCATGTCCATCCATGCCCCATCGCCTGATAGATTAAGTCCCGCTTCTTAATCTCAACCGTCAACTCTTTCATATATTGTGTAGCAGTCGGCAGATCGATCGGTTCCGCTTCTTTAAATGGATTCATCTTATGGGAGTACCATCGTTCGAAAAAAGTAAAGCCATCCTTCAACTGCGTATGATAGCTGTTCAAACCAACCTTGGGAAGCCAATCGATGAGGTCGAGCAAATTACCAATGCTGCTTGCTCCTTCTAAGCTGATTGATCGATACCTGTAACTTGGTCGCTCTTTCATTGAACAATCCATCGGGGCAGCAGAAATCGGAATTTTCTCTCCGCCAGGCGTAGGGTGAAGGAAGCAGCAGCCGCATTCGGTTAAGTAACGATAAACCGAGAACAATACGCTGCGTGGATGGGGGCCGCTGATCTTTCCCTTGGATTCCTGAATATCGATATAAACCTCGTCATCCAGCGGATGATTAATGCTTGATTCCAAGCCAAGAGCATCATATTCGCCAATAAGAATGCCATCGCCTCTTGATGATAATGTTGCCGCATTCCCCATGGCATTCAAGTATCGTACTAATTCTTCCGCTGCAAAACGAATGGTCTCATGATTTGTCATTGGCGTTACAGTTACTTTTCTCATACCTCTCCTCCTGAAAATAAGCCGTTAACCTTTAATAGCCCCTGCCGTTAAACCTTTAATAATATGTTTTTGCATAAAAATATAAACGATTAATACGGGAATAACTACGAGTGTAATTGATGCGGCCATCAACCCATAATCTGTGCCGTACATAGAGCTGATCTCATTCAGCAATCGGTTTATCGTCCACGTTTGCTTCTGACGCAATATAAACAATTGGGTAAATAAATCATTGTATGACCATAGAAAAGAGAAAATCGCAACCGTAGCAAATGCAGATCTGCTTAATGGAAATATGATTTTGAAGCAAATCTGGAATACATTACAGCCATCGATGAATGCAGCTTCCTCTAAATCCCTTGGTATCCCCCACATATAAGCGATCAACACAACCATGGCGAATGCCAGACTGCCTGCCGTTACGGGCAAGATCAAACCGACTAAAGTGTTAATCAGATTTAATTTGAGCAATAAAGAAAAGACGGGAATAATCGTAGAGTACACGCTGATCATTAAACAGCCGTAGACGACCGATATTAAGATTGAATGGCCTCTAAAGATATAACGTGTCAATCCGAACGCTGCAAGTCCAGCCAGGAGGACGGTCAATGCAGCTACAGATGTAGAAACAACAAAACTGTTCGCATAGGCACGCCAAATATCGATCTTGATAAACGCATTGAAATAATTCTCCAATGTAGGGTTTGTAGGGAAACGAAATGATTCGGTTAGAATATATTGACGTGTCCGGAACGAATTCATGACGACCCATGCGAACGGAAACACGTTTGTGATCGCCCACAAGACCAGGATGCCATGCGTTAACAGTTGTAAAACAGAAAATTTGGGCTTCCGTGTTTTTTGTATTGTTGATTCATGAATACCCACAATCTAACCCCTTTCCATTCAACCCATAGAAAGCCATTTTAAAGAGAAAAATTTAGTAGTCTTTCGGTTTAAATATTTTGTTAGTCAACTGGGATAATAAAATACCCAGTATAACGATAAATACTGCAATAGTCGCGCCATAATCGACATTTCGGTTTATGAACGTCATTTGATACATGTAGGTGCCTGTCAGATAAGTTGAACCTCCAGGCTGACCGTTCGGGAGCAATATCCAGGCCATATCAAACACTCTTAATGCACCTGTAATCATCAAGATGAAGGTAGTAGTCAACACATTATATAGAAGCGGAATAGTTAGGTACCGTGTTTTTTTGAGACCGACTGCACCGTCAATCTGGGCGGCTTCCATGACATCGGTAGGGATATTATTGATCCCCATCACATAAATGACGAAGTAGAAACCAACATTGCTCCAGATCGTCGGAATAGCGATGGCTGCAAATGCATTTCCTTCCCCTTTCCATATGATTGGATCGAAGCCTAATGAAGTCATAATCACATTCAGAGGACCGTCAGGATACAGATAGAGCAAATTAAATATTAATCCTAGGGCGGCAGCAGAGATGACCATTGGAAAAAAGAAAATAACGCGATACAACTGGGCGCCTCTGCGGATATAATCGACGAGCAGAGCGAGCAGGAGCGCAATTCCCCCCTGGAAAATGATAACGAGTGCCATGAGCAAAAACGTATTTTTAATGGAGGTTATCATGTTGGGATCCTTAAACAGCATCCTGTAATTCTCAAAATGGTTCCACTTGCCGATCGGTGCGCCTAATACATTAATTTCAAAAAAACTGTTATAAATGTTCATTAGGAACGGATAGCATACAAATACCAGTAAGAATAGAAATGCAGGCGCGATAAAAAATACAGCTAAGTATTTCTTACGATAAATCATCGTTCCCAAGGTTTAGACACCATCTTTCTTTGAGCATTCTCGGATTAAGAAGAGCCCAGCTCACGATTCGGCTTCGCTTTTTACTCCTAATAATCAAATGGCTTCTTCTCGGCTACTTGCTTAAGCAGTTCTTCCGGGGTGAGATCCCCTGTGACAATTTTGGTCAAGCCCTGGTATAGGATGTTCTTAGGATCTGACATCATATGATCGCATGCCGGATCTGCATGATTTGCGCTGTATTCAGCCCAGAACTTAAATCCTCGATCTACCAGCGGGCGATCCGACACTTCTGGTACTGGTACACTGCTGTCAGGCGAGACACCGCCTGTATCTTTACCTGTATAATTTGAGATTGCCTCAGAGGATGTATGAGCCTGCACCAATTTTACGACGTAATCTCGTTTTTCCGGGTCTTCCCAAGCTGCTTTGGAAATATAGAATCCTCCATTCCAGCCGCCAACGATTCCTGGAGTTCCTTTACCGTCCGGATGCATTGGGAAGGGCATAACCATAACTTGATCCTGTGTTACTAATTGACCGGTAGGATCTTCGACGGGGATAGATCCCGGATGCCAAGTTCCACTAACGAGCATAGCTGCTTTTCCTTCATTAAATAGTAATTTGACTGCTTCTTCGGTAGTCGAGTTCGTATCGTCAGGGAATGCGCCCATATCATACAGTTCCTTCAAAATCTCCAACGCTTTAACCCAGCTTTCTGGCACTTCTTCTTCTGAATTTGGGCGCTCCTGTAGTGCTTCTACCCCTCCTGCAGACAAGAACATATGCTCAATAAAGAAATGAGGGATATGACCTAACGCTAACGCAAAAGGAGTAACCCCATTTTCTTTGAACGTTTCAACTGCGGTAACTAACTTGTCCCAATCTGTAGGCAAATCTAGTCCGTACTCTTCAAAGAGTTCCGTGTTTACAAAGTTACCCATCCAGTAGCCGGTCATCGGCACACAATAAACCTGGCCGTCCTTCTTGCGTAGAACATTCATGGCGCTATCGCCAATATTTGCAGCATAATCCGGATACACTTCACGGATCGTCTCTACAGAAACAACTTGTCCCGTATCCACCAGGGCTTGACCATCCGCGTGGTGCACGAAATAAATAACATCGGGTTCATTGCCTGAGTTAAAGTCATTAATGACGGAAGCTCTCCATTGCTCGTCAATGGGAGCAGATTCATCTTCAATCGTTACGTTTGGATAGTCAGCCATAAATTGATTCATTATGTTTTGATAATTTTGTGATCCAGGATCTGTTCCACCATACATACTGGCCGTTCGAATGGTAATTTTTTTGGCATCGCTTTTGCTGCCGCTTTTATTCCCAGCAGATGAAGCACATCCAGCAAGCAAAAGTATAACTAGAAGCATACTCATTATTTTTTTCATAGCCATTTCCCCCCGTATTATGAATATTCGCTCATGGAAGCAAAGAACAAATTAATTGGTTTGAACACTAGAAATTAAGATCATAGCTCACCTCCAAAAAAACGTTGCCCAAAATATCACCCCAAATACACCCAAACAAACAATTTTTACTTAAAAATTAATTGAATCCAATGTTAATGGATGATGAAACCGCTGTCAACATGCCCAAAAGTTTGGGTATACAATAAAAATAATTGATGGTTTTCTATTATTGGTTTTTTTGCACTATTATAGCTGGATGTTACCCTTTATTTGCTTGGCATATTTTGTTGACACTTTGTAATAATAGGGCTAGTATGGCAATATATGAGGAAAAATAAAGAATAAAACTACTCGTTTTTAGGAAAATGTTTGGGTAACGGAGGGAGTTCAATGCCAACTTTGAAGGATATTGCCCAAATGGTTGGGGTATCAATATCGACAGTATCTCGGGTAATTAATGAAGATACTAGCAAACATATCAGTGCCGAGACGAAAGCGAAGGTTTGGGAGGCTGTCAAGCAGCTTAACTATAAAACGAGCGATACACAACGGCGGTTAATTAAGCAAAAAATGGTGGCGTCCTTACATTCAGATAAGCAGATTGGCTGCATTTTATCTTTTCCGAATAACAAGCACAATGATCCATTTTTTTCGCCTATGTTAGCCGGGATCAAGGACAAGCTGAAGGAGATGGGAGCCTCTTTGGCGTTTATAAAAACACAGGACGAAGTCATCGAGGAATGGCAGCAGAACCGATTGTTCGAGGATGGCGCGCCCGAAGGATTAATCATTATCGAGAATGTTAATCCTTCGTTAGTCGAAGCTTTGAAAGAAAGGGTTCCCTTCTGTGTAGGCATTGATCTAACAGATCCGACGCTCCCAGTAATCGTGTACGATCGGGTGATCGCTGCTAAAGCGGCTGTCAGCCACTTGATTGATCAAGGCTATCGGAAAATTGGCTATATCGGTGGAATTGATTTGGTTGACAGCGCAGATAAAGATATGCGTTTTCAAGGTTACAAGACAGCATTATTAGAGGCGGATTTACCAATCAATTCCCAGTGGATCATAAATGCGGAATGGGATGTAGATATCAGCTATGACAAGATGAGCGAGCTGCTTACTCAATATCGAAATGATCTGCCAACTGCCATGTTCTGCGCTAGCGATATGATGGCTATTGCTGCTATGCGTGCGGTATCTGAACAGGGATTGCGCATACCCGATGATATCGCCTTCATTGGATTAGATAACATTGAGGTATCCAAGTATACCTCACCTCCGCTTTCAACCATCCATATTCCGAAATATGAGATGGGCTTAGTCGCAGCCAAGACCGTCATTGATTTCATTGACGGATGCTATCCAATTCCTTTTAAGATGGTGCTGCCCTTCGAGTTAATTGTTCGTCAATCTTCTGGTGAACTCCATAGGGAGGGATCAGGCTTGCAGAAGAGCAATTCATAATAGATCCAAGGGTAGCAGGTTGCCCAGGGGGCGGAGGCTCGATCCTAGCCTAAAGGCGGGGTTCAGACACTCCCTAAGACGGTTATGACAGGCGAATAAGGCGGTTATAATAGGATTCATAATTTAGAACGTGAACTTATGAATCCAAAGGAAGTGTTTGATGATGAAGGCAACTGAAGCGAATGCCAAAACGCCGACAGGTAAAGTGAATTGGGTGCTTTTTAATCCAAAAACCTATGCAACAATCCTCTATTTTTTGCTATCTCTCCCATTAGGGATTATCTATTTTACAGTAGCGATAACGGGACTTGCACTATCTATCGGTTTAACTCCCATATTTATCGGAATACCGCTGTTTTTTGGAGTTGCTAAACTGTTGGATGGGATTGTGAATTTTGAACAAAGCATAATTAGACAAATTTTAGGTTTACCGGCTGCTCCTGCTTCGTATACCTATAATCAACAGTCCGCTGCTGGGCAGAACTGGTTTATGCGGATGGTGAGAGGTTTTAACGGTAGGCTATTTATTCGAAATCTGCTGCTCGTCATCATGAGATTTGTAACAGGCATTGTATTCTTTGTTATTATGGTAACTGTGATTTCACTAGCACTTGGACTGATTACCCTTCCCGTCGTGCATATTATTTTGATGAATGAAATTCAGCTGGATATTTTGGAACATAGCTTGTTCAGTTATTTTCATATCGATTGGACCTATAATCAGCAATATATGCTTTATGCAGGCGTGGGAGTTGTACTTTTTTGGATCGCGCTTCGCGTCGTCAATGGGCTGATGCAAGTTCAGCGCAGAATCATGTTTGTAGATGAGCTTGATCAGCAAGCACAGCAGACAATGCCATTGCAGGCTCAAGCACAAGCGTCAGTTCAGTCGCCATATTATGAACACCCGGCGGATCAATCCGCTCCAGAGTTCATACAGCCAGCCTATAGAGAGCTTTAATCACATTGCTCAAATAAACCCATCCATATGCATAAAAGCAGCTTACCGCGGCCCGATAAGCTGCTTTTTATTTTTTTATAAATTGTAATATCCCTGAGTACTTCTGGTTGATCATAAGGGATGAGGCATGTTATAAGTGTAAAAGATCTGGAACATTTGACCCGAGAATCATGGACGAGAGCTTCATGTCGTTTCTATATAATGAAAGGATTTGAGTTTGATTTGATAAACAATTTTTGGACTGATCTGCCGCGGCCCTTTTTTGTGCTTGCTCCCATGGAAGATGTGACCGATGTGGTGTTCCGTCATGTGGTGAGCAAAGCTGGAAGACCTGATGTTTTCTTTACAGAGTTTACAAACACGGAAAGTTATTGTCACCCCGATGGGCATAAAAGTGTGCGTGGACGTTTGATGTTTACAGAAGATGAACAGCCCATGGTTGCCCATATTTGGGGAGATAAGCCTGAATATTTCCGTCAAATGAGTATCGGGATGGCGAAGCTTGGATTTAAAGGCATAGATATCAATATGGGCTGCCCTGTTCCCAATGTGGCATCGAGAGGGAAGGGGAGCGGCCTGATTCTTCGCCCAGATGTGGCAGCAGAAATTATCCAAGCCGCCAAAGCGGGAGGACTGCCTGTAAGTGTGAAAACAAGACTTGGATACGAGGAGATCGACGAGTGGCAGGGGTGGCTAACGCATATATTAAAACAGGATATTGCTAATCTTTCTATTCATTTGCGAACAAGAAAGGAAATGAGCCAAGTGGATGCGCATTGGGAGCTGATTCCGGAAATTAAAGCATTGCGTGATGAAGTGGCCCCAAGCACCCTTCTAACCATTAACGGAGATATTCCTGACCGTGAAACAGGGCTAAAGCTTGCGGAGCAATACGGTGTAGATGGCATTATGATCGGGCGGGGAATATTCAGCAATCCGTTTGCTTTTGAAAAAGAACCCAAAGAGCATAGCCCGAAAGAATACCTGGACCTTCTAAAGCTGCACCTTGATCTTCATGATCAATATATCGAGGAGCTGCCACGTGCAATGTCAGGGCTTCAGCGCTTCTTCAAAGTATATGTCAAAGGCTTTCGGGGGGCTAGTGAATTAAGACATCAAATGATGAGCACCAAGTCAACGGATGAAGTGCGTGCCCTGCTCGATAACTTTGAGAAGGAATATGGAAGTGAATTCTGATCAGAAGGACAATGGGTGAAATATATATGGATAGAAGGGAGTTTGACTTAATGCTCTTCGACCATTGGAAAAATTAATAAATCAAAAGGCTCTGAGCATCGTACTCAGAGCCTTTTGATGTTTAAATGATTTGAATTATTCTTGTCGAAAAGTTGTACAGTTTTTGTACAGTTATCGTGCAGTTCTTGTATAGGTCCCGGTAGTAAAATGCACGGATACGCTGTCTAAACTTGGCGTATTCTGTTTTCTACAGTATATGATTGGCGAAGATAGTCGACGGAGAGGAGGAAATTACTAAGCATGGATCACCGCCCGCAACCCATGGAGCTTGCTCGGCGGCCATCTAGAACTCCACAAGTTTCGAAGATGCTAAGGGCCGCTTGGGTCAAGCGAATAGCATATGTCTATTCGTTGTGCACTTTTAGGCAGATGATCTTGCTGTCGACAGAACTTCGGGAATGGAGGAGAATCTAGGAATGAAACGAAAACGGAGTATAAGCAAATCTGTGCTGTCTTTCTGCCTAGCGCTTATGCTTATTTTACAAACGTTCTCTGCTCCTGTATTTGCGGAGAGCTTGCTAGGCGATTCTGGGTCGGTAGCAGTCAGCGAGGAGGGCTCTCCGGATGCGGCGACCGAACCGTCGGTCACTGAGGCGGTGTACGATGATGTGCAGGCTGCCGTCCCGATGGCCTTAATGGCTGGTCCAACGGATAAAACAGCCGTCTTCATGGAAATTTACGGGGAAAATGCGGAGAATTTTCCGCTGGAGGTAGTGCAGAATAGTCAAATTGTTGATCCCGGCGGCACCATCCAGGGCAGACAGCCATTCACACTCAAGTCGGAAGGCCTCAGGGTGCCAGTGAATGGTGATGACGATGATCCGACAAATGCGAATCCCGACCTTTACATTCAAAAGGGTGACTGGATTGAGCTGAAAAAAGAAGACTACTTCAAGGAAGTGGTGCTGCCAACAGCTACTAAAACCCTGAATGCAAAGACTGATTCAGGTATAAAACAGCTTGGAACCGCCTACTTCACTCCGAATAGCATCAAGATTGTGTTTAACGGTGATGACAACCTTTTCAACGGCGTCGGACGAAGCATTGTCTTCAGCTTTGAAACAACTGCCAATGCCGATTTAGGGGAAATGAAGTTTGGCGATACAAAGCCCATCTCCATTTTCGGGGGAGCGTACCAGCTAAAGAACCCGGACGTTACGCCGGCGTACAGCATCACAATGAGGTCCAACAGCAACGCATCCGAAAACGCTTGGATCTCTACGGCGGCTCTTGTAGAGGGGGCGATCGAGTGGCGGGTGGACGTCGCTGCCACGGATATGTTGGATCCTACTATCCCGCAGCCGCTGGATGAGATGACATTTTATAATGCGCTCGATCCAGCTCAGGTGGGCACCTACGTAGAGGATTCCTTCAAGGTCAACGGTGAGGCGGTAAAGCTGGATAGCGGAACCACAAACACACTGGCCTACACCTTTCCTCCGGACTTCGGCGACAAGGCGACCATAACCTTCAAAACGTGGATTCCCAAGGCGAAGTATTACTATGAGTATAAGAGCAGTGATAGTGGATGGCAGACCGTCACCAATAGCGCGGAGCTGAGGGATGCGTCGGATGAAAAGTTGCGCTCCTCGAACACGTGGCGCGTCGCCTTCAAGCCTGATTGGATTCAAGCTAGCGCTTCTTATGACCATCCTAATGAAACCATCACATGGACAGTTACTGCCAACCACTATAACAAAAAAGGGTTAAAGGACTTTTCTATCACAAATGTATTACCTGATGGGCTGAAATTTGAATCAGCTACATGGCGGACATGGGTGGATAACGTTGCATCTGATGTGAAAACGATTATACCAGATGACAACAGTATGTATTCTTTTGGCGATATTGACGGTAAAGTGGAACTAATCATTAAGACTAAAGTACAAAGCGGTTCCAACTTCAGAATCGACCCACGTGCCAACTGGAATTTGGATACACCAGATGGCATACAGAACAATGATGTAGTGACCGGTACAAGGCCTAACGCAGTGACTGATGAGGCAACTGTCACCATCGGGGCGCACACTTTTACAAAATCAGCCTATATTGGGACGGCGGATTATAACCTAGGCGGCATTACCTGGACCATCAATCTAACGCCACAGTATGCCCTGCCGGATGCGGTGGTATACGATGTGCTGGTACATGGCGGAGATTTGAACGTACTGGATAACGCAGTGGATGCATCCGGTGAGGTCAGCGCGGAAACGATTGCGAAAATCAAAGCAAAAGTTAATACTGCGCAGCTTTGGAAGAAGTATCAGGATGGAACCTTGAAGGGTGTAAACAATGCGTCTGGATTGACATTGAAGGCTATCCCTTTAACCGTGAACGGTGAAGAGGTGGCGGATTTGATCAAGGTGACCGGATACAACACCGACAAAGCTACATCCTTCAGTTTCCGTGCACTTGAAACCAACCTGGATGTCCTCTTCAGGCAGGATATTAATGCAGGGAAAACACACTGGAATCGGGCTTTGCTCTTTGATGGCGAAACCATAAAAGAAGCGCAAAACAGTGCAAACCTTCACATGCGTATGCTGAACAAGGATATGCTTGCGGCATCCTATCCTATTAAAAAGGACGGGACGGCAGACACATGGTATACCCCGAACGACGTTCACCGCTATATCGGTTATGATGGCACATCAAGCGGCGACGAATACACCTTGGCTGGCTTTGACCGTACAACCAAGACGGTGACCTTCCGCCTAGGCGTCAATATGCCGGGCTACAACACGGTCGAAATGGCGAAGGATGGCGGAAGTCGGGTTATCACCAATGTGAAGCTGGTGGATACCTTGCCGGAGGGCTGGGAATTCGTTCCTTTCTCCGAAGAGAAGGAATTTGAGCTTTGGAAAGGTAGCTCAAGCAATGGTAGTCCAACTCGGAATACCGCCTTGTCAGAAATCAAACCGAACGACCCTGCTCATGTGGTGAGTTTCTCCCATAGCGGCAACGTAGGCACCTTCACCTTCTCTGAGCTGGAAGGCCCTTATGTCATTCTGGTGAAGGCAAGACCTTCCAATGCGGCTCTGGAGAACTATTTAGAGGAATATACTACAAACGGTACAGACAGGCAGGTGCTGTATAACAAAGCCGACCTGCATATGACATGGGGCGGTGTGGAAAAGGTCGTCACCGAACAGCGCAAAGTTATTGTACCTATTCAGACCCTGGGCAAGTCGGTAACGAAGCCAGTTCCAGGGGTGCTCGAATGGACGGTGAACTATACTCCGCCATTCAACATGAAGCAGGGCGTGGTTTTGCAAGATACGATAGGTGCTAACATGAACCTACGCTATGATGTAGATGGGAAGCTTGTGTTGACAGCGCCTAGTATGGCAGTTTATCCTGCTAAACTAACTGCGAGCGGAGCTCTGGAACGAGAGGGCGCAGCACTGGACTTGAGCGACCCGAATGCTGAAGTTCAGGTCGAAGCTGCGCCAGGCGCGGGAGGCACCACAGTTCTAAAATTCAAAATGGACGACCCTAATAAGTTTTACCAGTTTGTGTACCAAACAGAGGTTGACCCATCTAAAGCGAAAGCCGGAGACAAAATGGGCAACGAGGTAAGGCTGATTGGCGATGATAAGCTGAAATCTATCAGTGCCAGAAGCGAAAGCACGCTAGACAGTTCAGACGTAGCCGGAGCATCTGACTACAATGCCCTGCTGCCCCTGAAAAAGGTAAATCCCGATGGCGATCCATTGAAGGACGTAGAATTTACGCTGTATAAGAAAGATAGCGGAACGCAAGTCACCAAAGGAAAAACCGGGAATGATGGCAAGCTTAATCTGCTATTCCCGGAACCGGGGTATTATGAGCTGAAGGAAACTTATATTGACACAAATACTTGGCTGCCGATCACCCATGTGTATCAGGTGTATGTAGGAAACACGCCCGGAAAGCCGATCTGGGTAGACGGCGTAAAAGTAACCAGTGAGGATCCGCTCGTTGTCCCTACCCCTGCCCAAGGCAAGCTGACCATCAGCAATGAGGTGAAAGGAAACGGCAGCGATCCGGACAAGAATTTCGAATACACCGTGACCTTCACTGGCGAGGGCCAGGACGGAGAGTACACCTATACCTACAAGGAGCCGGATGGTACAATCGGCACCGGCAAGATTAAGAGCGGAGGCAAGATTACCCTCAAGCACGGGGAATCTGTGACGCTCCCGGCATTGCCTAAGGATCTGGTCTATACCGTAACCGAGGCCGATTATACGACCGTTGACGGTTATACGACCACACCGGAGACGAGAGAGCTGTTTGGCACAATCGAGAATAACGGCGACCACAAAGCAGATTTTCTCAACGAGCGATTCGTTAGCGATCTGACCGTCAGCAATACCGTTACGGGGGACGGTGCAGAACCGGACAAGCCGTTTAAGTACACGGTGACCTTTGACGGTACAGGTAAGGGTCAAGAATACGATTACGAGCATTCAGACGGCACGACGGGCAAGATCAAATCCGGCGGTACCTTCGAGCTCAAGCATGATGAGACCTTTAAAATCAAGGATCTTCCAGAGAATTTGAAGTATACGATCATCCAGGAAGGTTACAAGAACGACGGCTACGCGACCATCCCTGTGGAATTGTCTGATGAGGGAGTCATGGCGCGCACCGATCGCGAAGCGGACTTCACCAATGAACGGACCGTCAACAAGCTGACGATCAGCAACACGGTCATGGGCAACGGCGGCGACAAGACGAAGGAGTTCGAGTACACGGTGACCTTTGACGGCACAGGCAAGGATGGAACCTACTCTTACGAGAAGTCGGACGGCGGCAAAGGTGAGATCAAGTCCGGCGGTACCTTCACACTCAAGCATGGAGAGGCACTGGAGATTGTGGGTCTGCCTAAGGATCTGAAATACACAGTGACTCAGAAGGATTACACAGCCGACGAATATGATACCACCATCCCTGAGAAGCACACCGGAGTCATGGAGGGCAAAGATGAAGAGGCCCCATTCACGAACGTGCGAGTCTTGGAGGGCGGCCTGCTCATCAAAAACACGGTTAAAGGCAAAGACGACGACAAGAGAAAGCCGTTCAAGTACACGCTTACCTTCACAGGCGAGGGAGCGAACGAATTCTACTCCTATGAGAAGTCGGACGGCAGCAAGGGTACGATCACGAGCGGAGGGACCTTCGAGCTTACAGATGGCCAGACGTTCGTTGTGCAAGGACTTCCAACGTATCTCGAGTATACGGTGACCCAGGATGATTATACGGAAGACGGCTATGTGACGGATCCTGAAGGCTTCGTTCTTGCAGGCGCCATTCCGGAGAAAGAACTGGCCAAGGCAGACTTTGTCAATACCCGTCCGTATTTGGAAGGCGTGCTGCGTGACAACAACACAGGCCAAGAAATTCCGAATGCGAAAATTATCGTGACGAACAAGAAGACCAACGAGCAGCAGACGATTTGGACGGATGAGAAGGGTGAATATTCGGTCCCAGCCACAGCGGATACCGATTATACGATCACGTATACGAAGCTGTACCAGGTAGGCGGGAAGGATGTCCCTGTCGAGTTTACGCAGAAGGCCAATGTAGACAGCAGCGTGACGGACAAGACCGTTCCGGCGGACATTACGGCGGTAGGGATCGTTCTGTTCAAGCAGTTGGATGGAACAACAGTGCTATTCAACGAGTCGCTCACCAGCAATATGTATATCTATTTGAAGGACAAGAACGACAAGTATATTGAGGAGAACGGGAAGCCCAAGGCGTTTCTGATGGCTTCGAACGGCACCTTCTCAGTGGAAGATCTGAGCGAGCAGAAATACACCATGGAAGTTCGCTATAAAGCTGAGACCGGCGAGGAACTGCTCTTCAAAGTGACGCAGCTGAACGTGAAAGCAAACGGAGAGCTGAATATTTCCGAGGAATTGGTCGACCCTTACGGTACGGTTTATGATGAGACGACAGGAGATGCCATTACTGGCAAGAAAATTGACGGAGCCACAGTTACACTGTATTATGCGGATACGCAGCGGAATATAGATAACGGGCGCATTCCGAATACGAAAGTAACGCTTCCTCCGATTCCGGGCTTTATGCCGAACAACAACGACAGCCCGGAGCAGGATAGCGACGCAAATGGCTTCTATGCGTACATGGTGTTTCCTGAAGCGGATTACTATCTGATCGTAACGAAGGATGGATACGAGACGCACACGAGCGATACGATCTCTGTCGATTTTGACATTGTAAAATACGATGTGCCGATGAAGCCGATCCGTTCCGGTGGCGGCTCCGGGGGCTCCGGCGGCAGCTCTGGCGGCAGCTCCGGCAACGGCAACAGCGGAACCGATAACGGTAAGAGCGGAACCGATAACGGTAAGAGCGAAACCGACAACGGTAAGAGCGAAGCCGACAACGGCAACAGCGAAGCCGACAACGGCAACAGCGGAGCCGACAACGGCCACAGCGGAGCCGATAATGGCAACAGCGGAGCCGACAACGGCAACAATGGAGCCAACAACGGCAACAGTGAAGCCGACAACGGCAACAACGGAGCCAACAACGGCAACAATGGAGCCAACAACGGCAACAACGTAGCCAACAACGGCAACAACGTAGCCAACAACGGCAACAACGTAACCGACAACGGTAACAATGAGCTGGACAGTGTTCCAAAAACAGGAGATCATAGCCTATCGCCAATCTTCTATATGGCTTTGGCTCTAATGTCCTTGATTGGAATCGGGTTCTGTCTGCTTAGCAGCAGGAAGAAGAAACACATTTAGTAACAGGAAAGGCGGTAAGAAAATGAGCAATTTCAAAAAAGTTCTTATCGCCTTTTTCACCATTCTGCTGGTTTTTTCTCTCTTCAATGTGGCGAGAATTCTTCTTGGAGATTATGAGGAACGTCGGCAAATGAAAGAATTGATAGAAATCCGGGAACAAGGCGAGGGTGCTGCAACACCCTCACCTTTGATCATGAAGGCGAATGAGCCGGTTATGCTCCCTGAATTTCAAGAGCTTTACAAGAGAAACCCGGACATCGTAGGTTGGCTGAAAATTGACGGCACCCGAATTGATTACCCGATTATGCAGAACCAACAGGATGCGGAATACTATCTCAATCATGATTTTGATAAAAAGAAAAATAAAAACGGACTCCCTTTTTTAGATGAACACAGTCGGATCGACGGCTCAGACATTTTGCTGATTCATGGACATCACATGAAAAACGGCGTGATGTTTGCAGATCTGATGAAGTACAAGAAAGAAAGCTATTATAAGGATCATGCTACGATCCGGTTCAGTTCGCTTTATGAGAACGAAGAATATGAAATTGTTGCCGTTATTCTCTCAAAGGTTTATCTTAAAACGGACGACGTTTTTAAATACTACCAGATTGAGAATGTAGGAACATCCGCCGAGTTTGACTCCTATATTCAGAACATCAAAAAACTCGCTCTTTACGATACGGGTGTGACAGCCCAATATGGCGACAAGCTTATTGTTCTGTCTACGTGTGAATACTCTACCGAAGAAGGCCGGTTAGCAGTGGTCGCCCGAAAGCGTAATTGACGATGTGGAAATACGAAGTCAAGCTGATTTATATCACGTTCTCCCTGGAGGGCGTGATTTTTTTTGAATACGTTTAACCTGACTAATTTGGGAAGAGACTAGCAAGAGAGTTGATAAAAAATTTTTAACAGATAGGTGGAATACTGATATACTTGATATGAAAATAGATGTTATATAAGAAAAAGAGGACAAGCCGACATAACGAACCATGAAAAAAATTCACTAGGGTAATAGTACAAATGAAGGGAGAATGAACATGACAACAAGCAAAGGCAGCCTTAACAAGGAGTTATCGCCGGAACAACGTGAAGAACTGCTAGAAATATTAAAATCACGTTTTGAGAAAAACATGAACCGCCATCAAGGTCTTGAATGGGCCAACGTTCAAGCTAAGCTCGAAGCTCATGCTGAAAAATTGTGGTCGCTCCGCGAAATGGAGAACACTGGCGGCGAACCGGATGTTGTGGATTATGACAGCAAGACGGACGAATACATTTTTTACGATTGTTCAGCGGAAAGTCCTAAAGGCCGAAGAAGTGTTTGTTATGACCGCGAAGCGTTAGAGTCCAGGAAGCAGCATAAGCCTGAAAATAGCGCAATCGGTATGGCAGTTGACATGGGCATCGAGCTTCTAACTGAAGAACAATACCGGGAACTGCAGAAACTTGGCAGCTTTGATTTGAAAACTTCGAGCTGGGTGAAGACACCTGATAAGATTAGAAAACTGGGCGGGGCCCTCTTTTGCGATCGCCGATACGATACGGTCTTCGTGTACCATAATGGAGCAGAGTCCTATTATGGTGCAAGAGGGTTCCGCGGCTCATTAAAGGTCTAAATCCTGCGGGGCTGTCGTTTGCTCCTTGATGTACGAGGGGTTAGCGTAGGTTTCTAGAATAATGGGCGATAAAATGGGGACGCAAACAATCGCATCCCCATTTTAAGTATCAGAAATATGTAAAACGCTCAGAGTTTCAGTGATCTTTAATTACTTTTAATCGTTCGAACCAATGCTGTGATTGATAAAGCCAATGCAGCCAGACTTATTATCCATGTTGCTAGGTTCATGATTTATCCCCCCCTTTGCCCCTGTTCTAGTTATGTCAAGCGCCATTTTTGTTAAGCTTTTAATAACTGCTCACTATTCCCCATCTTGTAGCCACTTAATGAACTTAAAGAGGACTTGGAACGCCCAAGTGGCTTATTATTAGGTGTTTCATATGTAGTCTACCATAACCAGGAAAATGTTCCTATATGATCTTTTAGAATGCCTTCAAGCTCAAAGATTTAAAGGCGGCAAACCCTTCTTATTTAAAGGTTGTCCTTTACTCTATACCAGTACTTATAGATTTCTGAGTAGCCGATTCTTGAGTAAAGCCTTAATGCAGGCTCATTATTCAATACAACCGCTAAATAACTGTATTTTGCACCATTTTCTTTTCCCCACTTCAATAGATTTAATATCATCTGTTCTCCAAAGCCTCGATTTCTATAATCTGGATCCGTAACGATATCATATAATCCGATGTATTCTCTTTCAATCACTCCAAGGCCGCAAGCGATAACTTGTTCCTCATAATAAAGCGATATAAATCCTTTGGTAGTTCTAATATTGTTCAACATGCGTTCCATTACGGTTTTGTATTCGCCGTTTACGTTATTAAGCCTGCAGAAATTTACTAACCATTCTGTAGTAAGAGTTTCACTTATTTGAGGTTAGCAGGGGCTCGTTGATGTTGTTTAAAGCCAAGGTTTGGACGCTTGTAGTATCTACTAAGGAGTAGCCCATTCCTTCTAATATGTCGTCCAGATTTGCAGGGGAGGTAAAAGGAGTAATTTTATAGGTTGTTAGCAAATGATTCGAAGAATAGATTTTTTCACATTCTTTAATTTTAATATTTAGATCACCGGTTGAGTAATGAATGGGGTTTATGGAGTTTGCCCGCTTGGTGTATCCATTTGCGAAGCGCAGCACCCATCCATCGTAGAGGAGAGTTGATAATGGCTGCCAGTGGTTCAAGGATAATTCTTCAATGAGTTTGTTATCCATCTTGTAACCTCCAAATTATTTATGAATAATAATACAATTAAATGAATATAAATTCAATCGCTAATACAACAATAGCCAAGTTCGCCACCATTGCAGCTGTATCCAGGCAGGCAAGCTTATCAGTCCCAATACTCTATCATCATGTGAAACGTGTGGCATCAGTGGTTTCCCTGGCATAGCCGTCCCTTAATGGGGCGGCTTTTGGCGCAATTTAAAATATATAAAAAAACTAGGATTAATCCTTTAATTTAGCAATAGTTATGTATACGATTACATTCTATAATTTACCAAGTCAGGAGGTGGTAGTAAAAAAACAGGAAATACGACAAAGTCAGTTTTGTATTGTACAGAGGACCAGCCAACAGGGTGTAGCATGCAGGGAAGTAGGGACAAATCACAATATTTTGGGAGGTAGAATATGTTTAAGTTCAAAAAGAAGATTTTAACGGCAGTTCTTGTAGCTTCCATGAGTTTTAGCATGTTTGCAGCTATCTCAAGTGCAGCAACAGACTATTGGCAAAATTGGACCGATGGCGGCGGAACGGTAAATGCGGTCAATGGTTCTGGCGGAAATTATAGTGTCACATGGTATAATACGGGGAATTTTGTTGTCGGCAAGGGCTGGAATACAGGGTCACCGAATAGGGTAATCAACTATAACGCGGGCATCTGGGAGCCGTCGGGCAACGGGTACTTAACGCTCTACGGATGGACGAGAAATGCGCTCATCGAGTATTACGTAGTGGATAGCTGGGGGACCTATCGGCCTACGGGAACGTATAAAGGCACGGTGACCAGCGATGGGGGCACCTACGACGTATATACGACTATGCGATACAATGCACCTTCCATTGACGGTACACAGACTTTCCAACAATACTGGAGTGTCCGCCAGTCGAAGAGACCGACCGGGAATAACGTTTCCATTACTTTCAGCAACCACGTGAATGCCTGGAGAAATTTCGGAATGCATCTGGGGAGCAACTGGTCTTACCAGGTGTTAGCGACAGAAGGCTATCAAAGCAGCGGGCGCTCTAACGTAACGGTGTGGTAACGGATTAATTGCAGGACATCCTCTTCTCATTGAGATATGGTTAAGGTCTGCCGGTCTAACGGCCGGCGGCCTTATATATTTCATGTACTTTAAAGGAGATATATCCATGAGAAAACGACTAATATTCCTTTTAATAGTAATGATGTTTGTGATCAGCGCATGTTCGCAAGCAAAGCCTGAAAAGAATGCAGCGCCTAAAGAGATAGATCATATGGTATTTATTAAAGGCGGAGCTTTTAAGAATACAAAATCCAATTACTATGGAAAAAACATAACCATATCTAATTTTTATATGGGTAAATATGAGGTAACGCAAAAAGAGTGGGCAGAGGTCATGGGAAGCAATCCTTCGGAATTCATTGGCGACCAATTGCCGGTGGAAATGGTAAGCTGGTATGACGCGGTTGAGTACTGTAATAAACGGAGTATACAAGAGGGCTTAGAACCTTATTACAATATAAATAAGAATAAACAAGATCCAGATAATAAGAGCGAATACGATAATATAAAATGGATTGTAACGATCAATGAAGGGGCTAACGGTTACCGATTGCCGACCGAAGCTGAGTGGGAATATGCTGCGAGTGGAGGTCAGATGAGCAAGAGCTTCACCTATAGCGGCAGCAATAATGCAGATGATGTAGCATGGTATTGGAAAAACGCAGGGGATGAATACTTATCCGGGGATTGGCACTGGCCTAAGATCGAAAGCAACAATAATAAAACAAAATCGATCGGCGCCAAGGAGCCCAACGAGTTAGGACTCTACGATATGTCGGGCAATGTAAGAGAATGGTGCTGGAACTGGTATGGTGAAGACTTGGATAGCCGCAGCGGTTCTCTCCGGGTTGTGAAGGGCGGCGGCTGGATCGGCGACGTTAGTAATAACGAGATTTCTTTTCGGGGCAAGTTCGACGCCAATGGCCTTGGTCCTGATCAAGGTTTTCGCGTAGTTCGCAGTGAGTAGGCGGGAGTAGATCATGTCATGGTCATTAAGGGATTTTACGGCTACACTATTGGCTTAGATGATGCTAAATAAAAAAGACCAAGCCCTTTTTAAGAGCGGGACACAGGATTCGAGCCTGTATCCTGCTCTTATTTACGTTTTCTAGCTTTGTTCACGCAACTTCTCATACTCCACCTCTACCAACTTGAAAAAGTCTGATGGTTTGATTCTTAGTCCTTTACAAAGGTCGAAAATTTTTGTTACGGAAGGCTCGTTCCTGCCAACTTCGATCATAGAAATATAGGATCGATCTACACCGCATTCATGCGCCAAATCCTCTTGACTTAAGCCTTGTTTGATACGAATAGCTTTTACGGTTTTTCCAATAATTTGCTTAATGATAATGGACGAATGGCTCAAGGGAAAATACTCCTTTTAAGTCCATTATCAATCTGCTATACTAAGCACGACAGATAAAGTATTCAACATAATGTAAATTATTGTAAATCCGTCCAAGGGTATGTTTTTTATTAACAAAGCTTATTGTATCTGGGCAATAGACGCTTTTATCTCAGTTTTATACTCAATATCGTATTACATAATGGATAGCAATACCGTTAACTAGCCGGAAAGGGGGAATTATGTCGCCTTTTTGATTCTTTATCCGTGAATTCGGATTCACAATATTTATTATCTCTTAGCTAACAATAAAAAGTAAGAGCGGAAACATGCTATCGTAAGCACTGCTTTCCGCTCTTATGAACCCTCTCTGCTTTCTCTCTGTATCTTTATGTACTCATTTTCTACAAGTTTGAAAAAATCGGAGGGCTTAATTTGTAGTCCTTTACAAAGTTCAAATATTTTCGTAACAGAAGGTTCGTTTCTGCCAACTTCAATCATGGAAATATAGGATCGATCAACATCGCATTCATGCGCCAGATCCTCTTGGCTTAAGCCTTGTTTGATACGAATAGCTTTTACGGTTTTCCCGATAATTTGCTTGATGATGGATTGATCGTTCAAGGAAATTTACCCCTTTTAAGACCATTATCAGTCTGTTATACTAACCACAACAGATAAAGTATTCAACAAAATGTAAATTAAATACATTTAAAATCCGACTTATAGTGCACAGAAAAGTAAAAAGGGGGCTGGTCGATGAAGATTTTACTTAGTTCACTTGAAGTGGAAAAACAAAAGTTAAACCAACTTGGAAACGAATCTTTGGCGAATGGAATTCCCTTATTTAAAAACAACGCGCTGCAAGCTCAGAGCAGGAAGGTTGATGAGCTGATTGTCCAGCTGCACAAACAGAGCGGACTTAAACGGCGTTCAAGCTAAACTCAAGTTCGAAGGAGGTTAAAGAAAGGTGGATTTGCCGTCATGGTTACAAGGCGCGATTCAGGAAAGACTGGAACAGGTTATGGCCCGAATTGAACGTCAGCCTGAGCTGCGTAAGCTTCGTGACGAAGAGAGCTTGGCCTTCGAGGCTATGTTGTCTGGTGCGGATCGAGCAAGAATTCCGGGATTCATGGATTGGGAGGACAAGCATCACTTTAGACGGGGAGTAGAAAATGAACAATTATACATACAGGGGTTAAGAGACGGAGTACAGCTTGCTATTGCACTGTTAGAGAGTCCTGAGAGTCCTAATTCCATTTCCGGCCAGTCAAAAGGCGTACGAGAGTCAGTAACATCCGATACAGTTATCCGCGGCCGCGGCCGAGCCGCGGCGGACGCGGCGTACGGGACCAAACTGTAGGAAAGCCGCATACCAACTAGACCTTGGCCGCCTGCAGGCTGTCTTGTGCGGATAGAGGAACTATGATTTACCATATACTAAATTCACGAGCCGCATGTTAGAATCAAAAAGTGTACAACCTGTTGACATATAGGTTAATTTTCAGACAGATTGGGTGGAGTACTTGATGAGACAAAGAATAATCGACATGTCCTCACTTATTGTGGGGGCTTTCTTGTTTGCACTGGCAGTGAATTTATTTGTTATCCCCAACGACCTGGGAGAAGGCGGGGTTACGGGGCTTACTATTATTTTGTATTATCTGTTTGGCTGGTCGCCAGGGCTGATGAACCTGATCCTGAATGGGATTCTGCTCCTTGTCGGTTATAAGTTCCTGGACAAGAAGACAATGCAGTATACGATTATTGTTGTGGTGCTCAACTCGATTTTTCTGCATCTGACGGAGGGGTGGAGGATTGATTCCAATGAGCTGTGGGTCAACACGCTCTTCGGCGGAGTATTTATCGGGGCTGGCATCGGCATGATTGTCCGAGTGGGCGGGACAACGGCGGGGAGCGTTATTCTGGCCCGAATTACCAATAAGTATCTGGATTGGAATATCAGCTACGGGCTTTTGTTCTTTGATCTGATTGTAGCCTGCTCGTCCGTATTCATTATCGGGGCCAAAGGTTTGATGAGTACGATTGTATTGCTGTTTACCGCGACCAAGGTGATGAATTTTATCATCGAAGGGCTCAATCCCCAAAAGGCGGTTACCATCATTTCCGACAAGCAGGATCATATTGCGCGCCATGTGATTGACAGGATGGATCGCGGGGTAACCGTGCTGTCGGGTTATGGATACTATACGAAGGATACGAAAGAAATTCTGTATATCATCATCAGCAAGAAAGAGGTTCCTATGCTCAAAGAAATTGTACGCGCCGAGGATATCAATGCATTTATTACCATACAGGATGTTCGCGATGTCTTCGGGGAAGGCTTCCTTAAATTATCCAAGTAAAAGTGACAGACAAGGAGCCATAGGTCATGCGGCAGTTTGCATTAGTTTATTAATAGAAAAAACTCATTTTTGTGCAACACGTAAAATAGCCGATCCCCTGACAATAGAGGGAATCGGCTTTTGCGGTCATCCGTGTTCTATTTACCGAGCCCGAAAATCATCTGAAAGGAAGAGTCTATGAAGGCTTGATCTGCCCAACAAGTTGCACAGAAGGGTCACCCATTTGCTAAATCCAATCCGATCCCTAGCGACTGCGCCTTCTGCACCCAATAGGCTGCTGTGGCTATATCGAACACGGCCATGCCCATCGGACAGAATAAAACAGATTCGCCCGCTGCAAGTTTCCCCAGCGCGTTCCGGCAGACAACATCGGCTAGAGAGCATGTATCGCCCTTTGCAAGTCCCCGCTCCAGGTGCAGCAGCTCGATATCGGTATTTTCGCGGCACACCTCATTCCAATCATCGACGACGATTGCCTTTACATGTTCGAGAGCCTCTGCTTTGTAATCGCGCAGCGACACATGAAGCAGCAGGCTGCCCGCGAGCGGCGGATGGTCGATGTATCGGTGGTCGCTAACGGTACAAGTTATGATGACATTACAGCTGTTATACAGCTCCTCCCAGCCTTCGGCCAACCTTGTGCGGCCGCGATAGCCTGCATCGGCTTCTTCTATAACCGGGGTCTCCAGCTTGGCGCCTCTAATATCGTAGATGAGAACCTCGTCGATAAGATCCCCAAACAGCTTCCCGCACATGTCATAGTGATGCTGGCCAACCGGTCCGAAACCAATGATCCCAACCCGCAACTGTCCCTTGGCAGAGCGCGCTTGCAAATAATGGCGCAGCATGACCGCACTCACAGCAACCGTTCTGGCAATGCTCGGCAGCGGAGAGTTCAGAATGGCGTAAGGAACGCCTGTATCGGACTTATTTAGCAATAGCACACTATGAGCTCTGGGCAGTCCGCTTAACGTATTGCCTGGAAAACTGGCGATCCATTTCAGGCCAGCCGCCTGCACCGTTCCTCCGACATAAGCGGGCATCGCAATAATCCGGTTCGCTGGATTGCCGTAGCGGAGGTAAGGCTTGATGGGCTGCGCATAATCGCCCGAATCCAGGAGGCGCAGCGCCTCTGCGATGGAGCTCTCCAGCTCCTCCCAGCGCAGCCCGATCGCCTGCAGGTGGTTATTGTCCAAATAAAGCATGAGCCTGCCCCTTTCTATTTTTTGGAATAACTTTACACAGAACCGGCGCTGAGATGCCGGGCCACCCAATCATCGTTGTATACCGTATCCATATAACGCTCGCCGCGGTCATGGAGAATGATGGCGCATACCGAACCATCCGGTATTTTGTGAATCAAAGCTTCTTTAAGAGCATAAACGACGGCGCCGGAAGAGGGGCCAGCGAGGATAGATTCATGCTGCGCAAGCATGCGGCAGCCGGCAACCATATCAGCTTCATTGACATGAATGGCGTGGTCCATAAATTTGGATTGGCTGAACGGGGGCGCGATGCCGGCGCCAAGGCCGGGGAAGAATCGCTTGCCTTTCGATCCGCCGAGAATGACGCTGCCTACGGCATCCACAGCGACAATTTTAGTGCGAAGCTGCTGCTCCTTGATGAGTGCGGCGCAGCCCAGCATCGTACCGCAGGTGCTAACGCCGCCAATGACATAATCGACTTGGCCGAGCTCGGCGATAATTTCCCGCATCGTTCCGTCCTTATGAGATAAGTAATTGTTTTCATTCTCATACTGGTTAGGCCAGAAGCTGTTTGGAATGCTCTTAACGAGCTGTTTAACCCTGTTCAGCCTGGCCGGAAGGAATTCGCCGGTTTCGGGGTCAGGCTGCTGCACAAGCTCGACTTCAGCTCCATAAGCTTGCATGATGCGGATATTTTGGGCCGTTGTTTTGGGATCAACAACGCTAATGAAGCGCATACCCAGCCGGGAGCAGATGGCAGCCAGGCTGATGGCCATATTGCCTGAGCTGGATTCGATAATGACCGAGCCGGGACCGATTAAGCCTTGCTCCAGCGCTGCAGAAATAATACGCGCAGCTGGGCGGTCCTTGGCGCTTCCGTTCGGATTTAGCATTTCAAGCTTGGCATAGACGGCGATTCCGCGATCGTTGGCGAACAGGCGGGAGAGCAGGACAAGTGGGGTGTTGCCGATACAAGAAAGCCAATCTTTGGCCATGAATGACATTACGCCTCCTAGTTATACAGTTTTTTGGACTTCACGGAGCCTTGCCCCTGGTTAAAAGGCTCATCATCTTTCACGCGAATAACCTCAATACGATCCAGCATACGGCCTTCGATCATTTGTCCGATAGCTTCTATCGTATGCTCAATCGCATGCTGGATGGAGGCCAGCAGCTCGTTATGGAGCGACTTGCTGCGGATGCGGACGGTCAGCTTGTTGTCGTCTACGCTGACGCGCAGCTCGGCATCCTTGACGAAGCTATGCACGACGTTTTCGATATCGTACAAGCTGATTTTCTCGCCGTGCTTGAGCTCGCTTCCGATTCGTTTGGAGATACAAGCAAACGCCTGCCGCATCGTCCCGCCAATCTCTACGGTGCGGAAATCGCGCACAACATCGTAGGTGACATACCGGATGACGGGGAACAAGCTGCGTCTGGTGGAGGTTAGAACGAGCACTCCCTCGTTATCTTCCAGCGGTTCGAAGCGAGGATCAAGCTGCTCGGCGGGCACCGTCTCCGCGTGGATCCCGTCAGCGAACAGATAGACGCCATGCTGGTGGGAATAGGAGGCAATCGCGCCTACCTCGATGGAGCCATAGGTATCGAGAATATCGTGGGCATCTATGCCGAATCTTGCTGCCATATTGGCCTGCCAGGCGGGTGAAGCCATTTCTCCGACGAGAATGATCTTGCGGATGCCAAGTGTGGCAGGATTCCCGGCGGCTCGGGCAATGGCTTCCAGAATAGAAGGCATCGTATATAGCAGCTCGGGCTTGAATGCGTTAATCCGGGCGATATGCTCTTCAATCGGCATGGAGAAGGAGATCGACTCCGTCTGCATGCCCAGCTCGCCAAAAATCGCATTGGCCGTGCTTGCCGCATGTCCGGTGCCTACATCTGCAAAAGCTCTGTGTATCTGCCGGGTACTGGTTGCAAGCCACTCGCGGTAGCAAGCCATTTTGTCCAATCGGTAATGCTCTTCATCCTCCGGTGAATAATAAATCGATTTGCGTATGCCGGTTGAGGTTCCAGATGTCCGGTAGACGGTAAGGCCGGTCTCTGTTCGCGGCTCTTGCTTGTAATAGATCGTATTCAGACGTTCCTCGGTCAGGAGCGGGAGTTCGGACAAGACCGCAGCATGAGGCAGGATGCCTTGCTCTGCAAGCAGATCGCCATAGGCGGGATGCAACTGGATGATGCGGGACAAATGCTGTTGAAGCGAAGGGGGTAGGGCCATATCCTATTAAGCCTCCTAAACATAGTAGTGGACGCAGCTCTGCCAGCTGTTAGTCAATTAAGCATATGGCGGAACCTTTCGTCTCGTGCCGACAGCAGCCTACATCCTTTTTTTTGTTTGAAACGTATGCTAGGAGTAAACGAGAAATGGAGGGATCAAATGGGATACCGTAAGTTGAATAAATGGGGAAAATACGTGGTCATGCGAAAGGAAAGAATCCTGCGGCAGCATATGCCACCGACAAGAATCGTCACGAAGAGGCAGTTGCTTAGGATGCTCTTGCGGTACGGAATGGTCTATATGAAGCCGGATAATGGGCAGCAGGGACGAGGCGTCATGAGGGTTCAGATACGCAAAGGCAGAAAGCGGAGATATGCATACCAGCTTGGTGAGCGCAAGCGGACATTCGCAACCTACCACCAGGCCTATGCGTCCTTACGCAGGGAGATGAAGGGCGAACGATATGTAGTGCAGAAGGGAATTTGGCTGCTTAAGTATAGAGGGCGTCCATTCGATATTAGGCAAATGATCCAGCGAGCGCCTCGAGGCGGGTTTGCAACGACCGGTACATTTACTAGAGTGGCCCATCCCCGCAAAATCGTGACGAATGGAAGCCAGGGCGGCTCAATTTATTCAACGGATGCCATATTGCGGAAGTTTATCAGTCCCGCAAGGCGCAGGAAATTGTATCGCCGCATGAACACTCTGGCACACCGAACCGTTAGGCAGCTGTGGCGCGCGACCCCCGGGATTAAGGAGCTCGGTATGGATTATGCGATCGACCGCAAGCTGAAGCTTTGGATTCTGGAGGTGAACTCGAAGCCGGGGGTATCCCCGTATACGCTGCTGCGGGATAAAAGCATAATCAGACGGATCGTCAGATACGGCAGAGCGTACGGCAAAAAATATAGTCTGGTCGTCAGAAAAGCAAAACGCGGCAGATAGCCGGCCGCATTTACAGCAATCAAGCCTGTTAGATTAGTCATTCGTCTAACAGGCTTCCATGCTGCTAAGCTTTAGCCGGTCAAAGGGCCCCTTTTTTTAACGCACAAGATATGGTTGAATAAAGGATGGAGTTGATGAGAACTTACATATAGTCCTATTTTATTTCAAATCAAGAAGGAGCCCAAAAAATGCAGTTCGCAAAACGAATGGACCGATTTGGGGAAGGCATCTTCACTAAATTGTCAGATATAAAAAGCGGCAGATTGCAGCGTGGAGAGAGGGTGATTGACCTGAGCATAGGCACGCCGAATATTCCGCCGGCCCCTCATGTGATAGAAGCCTTGTGCACGGCCGCGGCTGAGGAGAAGAACTATATTTACGCTCTCAGCGATCAGAGTGAGCTCTTGGAGGCGGTCAGCAGCTGGTATAAGAAGAGATATAACGTTGAGCTGGATCCGAAGACGGAGATCTGCTCGCTGTTAGGCTCACAGGAAGGGCTGGCGCATATTTCATTATCCATCGTGGATGAGGGAGATATCGTGCTGGTGCCGGATCCCTGCTACCCTGTGTTTGCCGACGGGCCGCTGCTGGCGGGGGCGAAGCTGCATTACATGCCCCAGAACAAAGAAAACGGCTATGTGATCAACCTGCAGGACATTCCCGAGCATGTAGCTAGACAAGCCAAGCTGATGCTGGTGTCCTATCCCAATAACCCGACCACCGCCATGGCGCCGGACAGCTTCTACGCTGATCTGATTGCTTTTGCGAAGAAATATGATATTATCGTTCTTCATGATAATGCTTATAGTGAATTAGTGTTTGATGGACAAGACTGCGGCAGCTTCCTCGCCTTTCCTGGGGCGAAGGAGGTTGGTGTCGAGTTCAATTCCCTGTCCAAAACCTATGGACTGGCCGGTGCCAGAATCGGCTTCTGCATGGGAAATGCCGAGGTTGTATCCCGACTGAGAATTCTTAAATCGAACATGGACTATGGCATGTTCCTGCCGCTCCAGCACGCGGCGATTGCCGCGATAACGGGCGATCAGAGCGGGGTAGAGACAACGAGGAAGGCTTACGAACGGCGTAGAGACGTCCTCTGCGAGGGCTTGAATGCGATCGGCTGGAGTATGGAAAAGCCATCGGCAACGATGTTCGTCTGGGCCGCGATTCCCGGGCATTACGAGAAGTCAGAGGATTTTGCAATGGATCTGGTGGCCAAGGCCGGAGTCATTGTTACTCCGGGCAGCGCCTTCGGCCCTTCGGGTGAAGGGTATGTGAGAATGGCGTTAGTTCAGGATACAGAGATTCTGAAGCAGGCGGTCGATGCGGTTCATGATAGCGGGATTTTAATACGCAGCATGGAATAATGCAGAACCATAGACAGGAGAGAAAATGGAACATAATCAACCGATAACAGAGAAAATCAAGGCCGATAACGCCAAAGTATTTGCTTTACTAAGCCACTATTTGAACCAGGCTCCTGATTTCATCAACAAGGAAGAAATGGAAGAAATTCTGCAGGGCGGCGTTTCCTACGAATATGCCTTTGGGGCTTTGCTGGCAGCAGCCTTCGGCATGGATATCGTGGATAATGCGGATGATAAAGACCTGTTCAACCGTTACTTCAACCACATGATTCACAAGCTTGAGGCAGAGGAGTACTCTGGCAATCCGTACTACAGCCATATCCAGATCCCGGCGGTCAAAATAGGGAACAGCGAATTGAAATATGAACAATACAAGCCTTTTGAAGGCTTTGTATGCAACGATATCGTCCGGACGGAAGAGGGAAGGCAGATTCCCCAAATCGGATTTTTTGACACGGAATTCAAATTTCCGGCCATGCTGGAAAACGGCCGCATCTGGATGACCATTACGCCGAATGAAATCGAAACGATGAAGGAGCCGGTCGATCAAGCCTTCGGCAACGTGCTTACCTATGGAATGGGGCTTGGTTACTATGCATACATGGTATCTGAAAAGGAGAATGTAGCAAGCGTAACAATCGTTGAAAGCAATGAGCATGTGATCGACTTGTTCCGGGAATACGTGCTGCCGCAATTCAAGCATGCCGACAAGATTCGCATCATCCGGGCGGATGCCTTTGAATATGCGCAGGAGCACATGGGCAAAGGGCAATATGATTTTGTATTTACGGATTTATGGCATGATGTTTCCGATGGAATGGGCATGTATTTGAGAATGAAGGAATATGAAAATCGGAGTCCGGGCACGGTGTTTACGTATTGGATCGAGAAGTCAATTTTGTGTTATTTGTAAAGGGCGAGAGGGTGTTTTGCTGAAAAAAAACCAAATCCGCTGATGTATTATTATGGTTAGTAGCGAATACGTTGAAAAGTTATCCAGAATCGAAATAAATTTAACCCGCCCCAGGCTCAAAACCTAGGCGGGTTATTTTCAGTCAGCCACTAACAATTACTCCCCAAGCTCCCTGCTCACGGCAGCTAAAGCGGCACCGATGACCTGATGCATGTCGTAATACTTATAGGTAGCCAAGCGTCCGCCGAAGATGACGTTGGCTTCGCTGTTGGCCAGCGCTTTGTACTTCTTGTAGATCTCATTGTTGTGATCATCGTTGATCGGATAATAGGGCTCGTCGCCCGGCTTCCACTCTTTAGGATATTCCTCTGTGATGACTGTCTTGTCCTGCGTGCCGAAATCAAAATGCTTATGCTCAATAATCCGCGTATATGGCGTCTCTGGGTCCGTGTAATTGACGACGGCATTGCCTTGGTAATTGGCCGTATCGTGCAGTACCTTCGTTTCGAACTGCAGGCTTCGATATTCGAGCACGCCATATTTATAGTCGAAATATTGGTCGATCATACCGGTATATACAACTTTTTTGGCGCTGCTCCGAAAGGCTTCCCTGTGTTCGAAGAAATCAACATTCAGCTTAACCTTTACGCCCTCAAGCATTTTTTCAATAATGGCCCCGTACCCGCCGATTGGAATGCCTTGGTACCGGTCATTGAAGTAGTTGTTGTCATAGGTGAAGCGGACGGGAAGCCGTTTGATAATGAAGGACGGCAGGTCTTTGGCAGACCTTCCCCACTGCTTCTCGGTATAGCCTTTGATCAGCTTCTCGTAGATATCGGTGCCAACAAGCGAAATCGCCTGTTCCTCCAAATTTCTGGGCTCGGTGATGCCTGCGGCCTGCCTTTGCTCCTCGATTTTTTGCTTTGCTTCATCGGGGGTGACTACGCCCCACAGTTTGTTGAAGGTGTTCATATTGAAGGGCAGATTGTACAGCTCCCCCTTATAATTGGCGATCGGTGAATTAGTGAACCGGTTGAATTCGGCGAAATGATTCACATAATCCCAAATGGCCTTGCTGTTCGTGTGAAAAATATGCGCCCCGTACTTGTGCACGTGGATGCCTTCGATTTCCTCCGTATACACATTTCCGCCGATGTGGTTTCTTTGGTCGATGACCAGGCATTTCTTGCCCCTCTTGTTCGCTTCATAGGCGAAGACCGCTCCGAACAGGCCTGCGCCCACCACTAAATAATCATACATGTCCATACTCCCTTGATCGATCGTTATTTCACATCTTAGCATAAATCGAAGGACGTGAACTACAGCTTTGTCGCGAGCAGGCTATAGGATTGCCATATAGTATAATATGCTATACTATAATGCAGTCAGGTTTGTCCGTGGAGGCAAATCAGCAAAGCTACCTTTGGCTAAGACGTGTCCGGGATGAGGGGGTTAGCCGAATTGAACACAGAGGCATTGGAATATTTCATCAAGGTGTATGAGAAGAATAGTGTTACAGCGGCGGCGAAGGACCTGTTTATTACCCCTCAGGGAGTAAGCAAGACTATCAGGCAGCTGGAGATGGAGCTGGAAGCCGAATTATTCCACAGAAGCTCCCGCGGGATGGAAGCGACCAAAGCTGGCGAGCTCCTCTACGCCCGGGCTAAACATATTCATTATTTGATCGAGGATATTAAGAAGGAAATCAGCATTATTAGCGGAAAAAAGGGCAGCTTGAATGTGGTGATTACATATTCCATAACATCGATTCTACCCGTGGACTTTTTATATCATTTCTCTAAAGAATACCCTGATATTCAAATCAAGCTGAAGGAGTACCCTGATGAGTATCCGTTAACCCAGATCTTCCAGGAGGAAGTGGACGTCGGCTTGGTTATTGGCACGGAAGACATCGAGAACTGCGAATTTGAACGGATTGCCAAAGGCCAGGTCGTGGTCATCGTCTCGAGAAATCACCCGTTAGCCAGCCGGGAGGAAATATCCGTTACCGATCTGGCTAGTGAACCTCTGGTCGTGAAGACGGCAGGCGAAGGGAAGGAGAACGGCTTTATCGAGAAATGCCTCGAACAGGGATTCTCGCCTCAGGTCATGCATGAATTCGGAAATATCATTTCCGCTCACAGATTATGCGAGAGAAATGGGGCAGTAGCCGTTTCTATTGATTTTGTGGAAGAGTCGTTCAAGAATGACAATTTAAAGCTGATTAGACTGAAGGAGAAAATACCTCAGGATATTTATCTGGTTTCCAGAAAGAGAGGCATCCAGTCTAAAGCCATAGCCTTATTTGAAAGATACGTCAAGGATCGGTGCAAGTCGTTTTGATGGGAGAAAGCTTCCGTCAGAACGGCTTTTTTTAGTAGTCAACTAAAAGTTGCCGCCCCTTAACGTTTGGTTGATTCTATATTCATCCTATATACGTTAAGCTTACAATGCAGTCGGATGAACGCTCATCAATGATTTTGCGGCTCATATCATCGATGAAAGCGTTTCAAAATAACTAGATGGGGGCAAGAAGGTTTATGTCTGGCAAATCAAAGAAAAAGTTTCGGATTATCATGAGTTCACTGCTGGTATTCGTATTGCTTATCGGCACGGGGGCTAACATTGCGCTGGCCTACTACTCGGATGTCATCACAGCGTATTTTTCAAAAATCGATATCACGACTCCAGAAGCGCAGAAAGCGCGGGCTAATTCAGAAGAGGTGTCGGAGCTGATTACGGATGAAGGGATCGTTCTTCTCCAGAATAATGACAACATGCTGCCGATGACGACGAACAAAAAAGTCAATGTTTTCGGTTGGAGCTTTACGGCGCCTGTATACCTGGGCTCTGGTTCAGGTGCGGCAGATTCATCCACAGCTGTGACGCCAAAGGCGGGGCTGGAAGCAGCTGGCTTTGAGGTGAACGAGCAATTATATAACGATTACGTAGCCACTGGCCTTGAGAGACCAGTATCGGGGATTGAGGGATATGACTGGACGATTCCAGAGCCTGTGGCTTCCGAGTTTTACACCGAAGAAAGAATGAAGCAAGCCACCGAGTTCTCGGATACAGCGATCATTTTCCTTGCCCGTGCAGGGGGAGAAGGGACAGACCTTCCGGCGGTCTTGGACGGTCCGGATACCTATGATCCGAATGGAAGCGGCACGATGGGCCCGAGCGGAGAACGCTTCGGTAATCCTGACGACCTGGACCCGAATAAACATTATCTGGAGCTGTCCAATCGGGAGCTTGGCATGATCGATGCGGTTACGAAGCATTTTGACAAAATCATCGTCATCGTGAACGGTTCTAATACGTTTGAACTGGATTGGGTCAAGAAATACGACCAAATCAAGAGCATTGTAACGGTCGCCGGACCGGGACAAAAGGGATTTGCTTCGCTTGGCAAAATTTTAGCGGGAGAGCTCAATCCGTCTGGAAGAACGGTTGACTTGTTTGCGGCAGATATGCTTGATGCGCCGGCGATGAAAAGCTTTGGCGATTTAAGGTATGTGTTAGATAACGGCGACGGTACATTTACTGTAGCTGTAGATAAAAATAACGTTCCTTTGACTTACGTCAATTACACCGAGGGGATTTATGTAGGCTATCGCTACTACGAGACTGCAGCAGCAGAAGGGGCGATCAACTACGACGAGAAGGTGATGTTCCCGTTCGGACATGGGCTAAGCTATACGACCTTTGAACAAGAGGTTGTTCCGAACAGCTTAAAATGGAGTGATACGGACATTTCGGTCGACGTCAAAGTGACGAATACAGGGGCGATGGAAGGTAAGGAAGTGATTCAGCTCTATTATTCCGCGCCTTACACAGGAAAAATTGAAAAGTCTTCCGTCGAGCTGGCTGCCTTTGCCAAAACGGGCGTCATTAAGCCTGGCGATTCAGAGACGGTAACTCTCACATTTAAAGTAGAGGATATGGCTTCTTACGATTACGCTAAAGTATTCAGCCCAACCGGTTCTTATGTTCTTGAAGCAGGCGAATATAAACTTATGCTCATGAAGAACTCGCATGACAAGATCGCGGATGTCGGCTCGAAGAACTTGACTCAAGTGATATTTAACGAGCAAGGCCGTTCCTCGGATCAGCAGGCTGCTGTCAATCAGTTTGACGATCTTGTGACCGGGGAAGGCAGCATCCAGGCTTACCTCTCTAGAGCAAATGGCTTCTCTAACATGGATGTCCTGAACACCAGTGAAACTATCCAGGTGAAGAATGCTGAAGGCGTTGTAGAGGAAGTAAAAGGTACGGTCGTGGATCCTGCATTCGTCGATTACATCAACAGCAAGCGTTATGACATTCCTGCGGACAAGCAGCAGAACGCGCCGACGACTGGAGCGAGCAATGGAAAAACGTTAAAGGATTACGTCGGGGTCGATTATGAGGATCCAAGCTGGAACGAGCTGCTAGACCAGTTGTCTGTTCATGATCTTGTATCGATCGGAACGCTTGGCGGTTATCGGACCGTCGAGGTAGCCTCCGTCGGCAAACCGGCCACCACAGACTATGATGGACCAGCGGGCATTAGCGCTCTCTTGTCCAAGAATCCAATGTCCGGAATTGCATTCCCTTCGGAGACCATGATCGCACAAACCTGGAACATTGAACTCGCCGGGAAAATGGGGGATGCCGTAGGCGCAGAAGCGAAGGCTTACGGCGTAAGTGGCTGGTATGCGCCGGGCGTGAACATCCATCGCACCGCATTTGCGGGAAGAAACTTTGAATATTATTCCGAGGACGCTCTTCTTTCCGGCAAGATGGCTGCCGCTGTCACAAAGGGCTACCAAAGCCATGGCGGATTCGTCTACATGAAGCACTTTGCCCTTAATGATCAGGAGAAGAACCGCACCCTAGGCGTTCTAACCTGGAGCAACGAACAAGCGATCCGTGAAATCTACCTGAAAGCATTTGAATATGCGGTGAAGGAAGGGGACGCTAAAGGCGCTATGTCTGGATTCAACAGCATTGGACATACATGGGCAGGCGCAAGCTCAGCTCTTATGAAAGAAGTGCTTCGCAACGAATGGGGGTTCAAAGGGATCGTCAATACGGACTTCTTTATTGGTCCTAGCTATCCGTATATGACAGCTGAACTTGCTTTCCGCGCAGGCAACGATATCCTTCTTACCGGGGTCGCACCTTACGGTGTACCGGAAGTCAATACAAAGAGCAGTGATACCTTATGGGCCATGAGAGATAACGCGCACAATGTGTTATATACCGTAGCGAACAGTAACGGAATGGATAACGGGATGAGTACAGATTTGCCGGGCTGGGTTAAGATTACGATTGCAGTAGATATCATTATTGTTCTTGGTGTTGCTGCCGGCTTCTATTTCTTATTCCGCAAACGCAAACCCGCTGCTAAAGCAGCAGCTTAAGTTAGAGATCAAAAACTTGGCGGTACTCATAAGGGGTACCGCCAAAAATAAAGGAAGAGACGATGAAACATACTGAACTTATAAAGAAAATGACATTGGAAGAGAAGGCTTCTCTCATGTCGGGCAAAGACTTCTGGCAGACACAGCATATTGACCGACTCGGCATTCCTAGCATATTCCTGGCCGATGGTCCGCATGGCATTCGCAAACAGGCGGAGGCAGCGGATCATCTTGGGCTGAATGCCAGCCTGCCGGCGACTTGCTTTCCAACGGCAGCAACGGTAGCTAATAGCTGGAATACAGAGCTTGGAGAGAAAATCGGGCAGTATTTAGGCAAAGAGGCCGTTGCCCAGAAAGTCAATGTGCTGCTCGGCCCGGGGGTCAATATGAAGCGCAGTCCCTTGTGCGGGCGAAACTTTGAGTATTTTAGCGAGGATCCCTACCATGCCGGGAAAATGGCGGCAGGGTATATCCGGGGAATTCAATCGCAAGGCATCTCGGCCTGCGTAAAGCACTTTGCCGCGAACAATCAGGAAGAACGGCGGATGTCGATCGATACGATCGTGGACGAGAGAACGTTAAGGGAAATTTATTTGACGGCCTTTGAGATCGCCGTTACGGAAGGTCAGACGAAGACCGTTATGTCTTCCTATAATCAGTTGAATGGTGAATATACAAATGAGAATCTGCATTTGATGCGGGAGATCCTTCGCGACGAGTGGAATTTCCAAGGGGTTGTCGTCACCGATTGGGGCGGCAGCAACGACCGCGTAGCCGGATTGATCGCCGGCAATGAGCTTGAAATGCCAACGACGGCGGGAGAGACGAATGAAGACATCATTCAGGCCGTGCGCAGCGGGAAGCTGAAAGAGGAAGTGTTGGATGAATGCGTCGACCGGCTTCTCGAGCTTGTTTTTTCAACGGAAGAAGTCTATAAGAATTCCCCTAGCAAAGGGTTTAATATGAAAGAGCATCACAGGGCAGCCCAGGAGGCGGCCGAGGAATCGATTGTGCTGCTCAAGAATGAAGGAAATATATTGCCGCTGCAGGCTGGCGTCAAAGTAGCGGTCATTGGCGACTTTGCACAACAAGCCAGATATCAGGGGGCGGGATCATCGATCGTCAACCCGACGATTCTGGATCATACCCTGGATTGCATTGAGGAATCGGGCATCGTCAGCTTAGGATTTGAGCCTGGATTCGAGCGTTACGGTAAGAGAAACCAGCGGATGATCGGCAAGGCTTGCGCCCTCGCTGCAAAGGCAGAAGTCGTTCTGCTGTATATGGGTCTGGATGAAGTGACGGAGGCGGAGGGACTCGACAGGCAAAGCATGCAAATCCCTCAGAATCAGATCGAGCTGCTTCACGCCTTGCATCAAGTGAATTCGAATATTGTGGTCATTCTCTCCTGCGGCTCTGCAGTAGAAATGCCATGGATTGATAGAGTGAAAGGATTGGTTCACGGTTATTTAAGCGGTCAAGCGGGGGCAAAAGCCATTCTGCGCGTGTTGACCGGCGAGGTGAACCCTTCCGGCAAATTGGCGGAATCGTATCCTCTCCGCTATGAAGATACGCCGGCCTACCATCATTTCCCGGGCAAGGAAGTGAGCGTGGAGTACAGGGAAGGGCCGTTTATTGGATACAGATATTATGATACGGCGAATGTGGAGGTTCTTTTCCCGTTTGGTTACGGACTGAGCTATACGAACTTCGAGTATTCGGAGCTGCAAATCATCCCTGAAGGCGCGGCGTTCAAAATTACGAACACTGGAGACAGAGCGGGAGCAGAGGTAGCTCAGCTATACGTAGGCTGCAAGTCGGGCGGTATTTTCAGACCAAGAAAAGAATTAAAGGGGTTTGCCAAGATCTTTTTAGAGGCGGGCGAGACAAGAACCGTGCTGATCCCATTTGACGATAAGACATTCCGTTATTTCAACGTAAAAACGAATCAATGGGAAATTGAAGAAGCTGAGTATGAGATCATGATCGGGGCATCCAGTGCGGATATCCGGTTAAAGGGCATCCATGCTGTTCAAGGAACGAACGCTCCGCTGCCCTATGACCGGGAGAAGCTGCCATCGTATTATTCGGGGCAGGCCAGCAAGGTCAGCCTGGAGGAATTCGAGAGCCTGCTGGGGCATAAGGTTCCTGAAGCTGCCTGGGACCGCACGAAGCCGCTCGGTTATAACGATACAATTGCTCAGTGCCAATATGCCAGAGGCGCTTTTGCCAGATTTGCATTCCACGTCATCTCGTTTGCCCATAAGTTCTTGTGGAGAATAGGGAAGCGGAGCACCGCTAATCTGATTATGATGTCCGTCTATCATATGCCGTTCCGGGGAATTGCAAGAATGACCGGCGGCATAGTGAACATGCCGATGCTGGATGGGCTGCTGATGGTGGTGAACGGCCAGTTCTTTAAAGGCTTCCGGCATTTCTTCAAGGAGAGGAGCAAAATGCTGAAGGCCGCTAAACATAATCATTAAGGCTTGTATCAGCGACAGAGGAGTGGGAGAATGAGTACGAATCAAAAGATGGGCGGGCCGCTGGGGCTATGGGCCCGATATAAGGAGAAGCACCCCAATATTGCGCAATTCCTTGTCTTCTTTATACTGAGTAATGGCATCACTGTTTTGCAGCTTGTATTAATGCCTTTTTTCAAGAGTCTGTTCGCCAAGACGGCACTAGTGAATACAAGCTTCCAGGTGCTGCAGTTCGGGCATAATTTTGACGGGAGCGCCTATTATGTGTTCGATTATGCTGCAGGCTCTCTTACAGCGGGCGGCGGCGGCGGCCTTGCCTACTTCCTGGCGGTGCAAATCACCCTTGCTATCGCCCAAATTATTAACTTCTTCGCCCAGCGGAGCATTACGTTCAAGTCGAACAGCAACATTTGGCAGGCAGCATTCTGGTATGTCGTAGCCTATATTGTGATCACGATTGGAGCGGCCGCGGCTCAAGGCTTCTATAAGGCGCCTATTTATAACTTGTTCATAAATACCTGGGGCTTGGGCGCGGTAGGAGAAACGACAGCAGACGTAATTACGATGATCATTAACAGCGCGATTTCGTTCTGGGTGTTCTTTCCGATTTTCAAAGTCATCTTCAAACAAAAATCATAGGGTAGTGTTAGCATGAAACTGTTATCTGTAGTTATCCCTTGCTATAATTCGCAAGAATATATGAGATATTGCATTGAATCCCTTCTGCCAGGGGGGGAGGAGGTCGAGCTGCTTATCGTCAATGATGGATCTTCCGACCGGACAGCGATCATTGCCGATGAGTACGCCAGACGGTATCCGACGATCGTCAAAGCGATCCACCAGGAGAACGGCGGGCATGGGGAGGCCGTCAATGCCGGGCTCCGTAATGCCGCCGGGTTGTATTTCAAGGTCGTGGACAGCGATGACTGGGTGGACGTTCGGGCCTATCTAAAAATTCTGCAAACCTTGCGAGATTTGCGAAACGAAGACAGGACCGTGGATATGGCGATCAGCAATTTTGTCTATGAGAAGGAAGAGAGCAGCTACAGGAAGGTCATGAAGTATAGCGGTCTGCTTCCGGAGGGCAAAATTTTCACCTGGGATGACGTCAAGCCTTTTCGCAAAGGCCGATATCTCTTGATGCATTCCATCATATACCAGACGCAATTGCTGAGAGAATGCGGTCTGGAACTGCCTAAACATACCTTCTATGTCGACAATTTATTCGTATATGTGCCTCTCCTGCATGTGAAGAAAATGATTTATATCAACGTCGATTTCTACAGATATTTCATTGGCCGGGAGGATCAATCCGTTCAGGAGAGCATCATGATTAAGAGGATTGATCAGCAGCTTAAAGTAAACAAACTGATGATCGAGCAGGCTAGGATGGACAGCATCTCCCATCCTAATCTTCGCCGTTATATGCTCGGTCATCTTGAGATTGTAACGGTGGTATCTGCGATTCTATTGATTCGTTCCGGGACGGCTGAGAATTTAAGAAAGAAAAAAGAGCTGTGGAAGTTTATTAAGGATACGGATATCAAGTTGTATCGAGAGCTTAAATACGGATTTATGGGAAGGCTGATCCATCTGCCGGGACGAGCCGGCCGTCTGATCTCCGTGGGAGCATACAAGATATCGCAAAGATTAGTCGGGTTCAACTAATTTTTAGGGATGTTGGGACGATATAAACAGAGGTGGTACTTCAATTTGAGGTGCCGCCTATTTTTTTTCCGCCGGCGATGATTTTAACCCCTAGCGTTAAGTCTCCGGGAATATTATATGATATACTTTAAAAATGCTAACGATCTTTCTTTTTGAATATGCTCAGAATACAAAAGAGGTCTAGATGATGAAGTATAAAGAATTAATCGAAAAGATGACGATCGAGGAAAAAGCTTCATTAATGTCAGGCAAGGATTTCTGGCAAACGCAGGACATTGGCCGGCTGGCCATTCCCAGCATGTTCCTTGCCGACGGACCGCATGGCATCCGGAAACAGGCTGTGGCCGCGGACAAGCTGGGCTTGAATGCCGGGGTTCCCGCCACCTGCTATCCGACAGCAGCCACGGTGGCAAACAGCTGGAATGTGGAGCTGGGAGAGAAGGTCGGCGAATATTTGGGAGAAGAGGCCATTTCCCAGAAGGTCAACGTCCTGCTCGGTCCCGGGGTCAATATGAAGCGTAATCCTCTATGCGGAAGAAATTTCGAATACTTTAGCGAGGATCCCTATCTGGCCGGCAAGATGGCAGCCAGTTATATTAGAGGCATTCAATCGCAAGGAATATCCGCTTGCGTCAAGCATTTTGCTGTAAACAATCAAGAAGAGAGACGGATGTCGATCGATGCGGTCGTCGACGAAAGAACGCTTAGGGAAATTTACTTGACCGCTTTCGAAATTGCGGTGAAGGAAGGCAGGACGAAATCGATCATGTCCTCCTACAATAAAATAAATGGTACATATGCCAATGAGAATATGCATCTGATGCAGGACATTTTGCGCGGCGAATGGGGTTACCAGGGCGTCGTCGTCACGGATTGGGGCGGCAGCAACGACCGCGTGGCAGGGCTGCTGGCAGGCAATGAGCTGGAGATGCCGACGACGGCTGGGGAGACGGATCAGGAAATTGTAGAGGCCGTTCACAGCGGAAGAATTCCGGAGAGGGTTTTGGACGAATGCGTAGACCGGCTTCTTGAGCTTATTTTTACGACGGAGGCCGTATACCAGCGTCCCCGGCTGGAGTTCAATGTGGAGCAGCATCATCGGGTATCGCAGAAGGTAGCGGAAGAGTCTATCGTGCTGCTCAAAAACGAGGGGAGCATTCTGCCTCTTAAATTCGGCAAGAAGGTGGCCGTTATCGGCGATTTCGCCAAGGATGCGCGCTACCAGGGGGCAGGGTCATCGATCGTGAACCCTACGATCCTGGATCATACTCTGGATTGCTTCGAAGAGTCGGGCATCGTCAGCATCGGCTTTGAGCCGGGCTTTGAGCGCTACGGCAAGAAGAATCCGCGCAAGATCGCCAAAGCCTGCGCACTTGCAAGGAAGGCGGATGTCGTGCTGCTGTATCTCGGCCTGGATGAAGTTACGGAGGCTGACGGTCTGGATCGGCAGAGCATGCAGATTCCAGAGAACCAGATCGATTTGCTCCACGCTTTGCATGAGGTGAATCCGAATATTATCGCGATCCTCTCCTGCGGCTCTGCAGTCGAGATGCCCTGGATCGGCAAGGTGAGAGGATTGCTGCATGGATATTTGGGAGGACAAGCGGGAGCAAGAGCTATCCTCCGCGTATTATCCGGCGACGTAAATCCATCCGGCAAGCTGGCGGAGACGTACCCGCTTCGTTATGAGGACACTCCCTCGTACCGCCAGTTTCCGGGCAACGAATTGACGGTCGAATATCGGGAGAGTATTTTTATCGGCTATCGTTATTATGATACGGCGGGCGTCGATGTGCTGTTTCCTTTTGGATACGGCCTCAGCTATACCACCTTCGACTATTCCGATATTAAGGTAGGCCGGACAGGGGTAACCTTCACATTGACCAACTCGGGCGACAGGGCGGGCATGGAAGTCGCGCAGCTGTACGTTGGCTGTAAGTCCAGCGATATATTCAGGCCGCGCAAAGAACTTAAGGGCTTCGTTAAAGTATTTATCAATGCCGGAGAGTCCAAGACGGTGACGATTCCTTTCGACGATAAGACATTTCGCTATTTCAACGTAAGGACGAATGAGTGGGAAGTCGAAGATGCGGAATATACGATTATGGTCGGAGCCTCCAGTGCGGATATCAGACTGACCGGGTCCCTCTATGTGATGGGTACGGGGGCGCCTGTCCCCTACGAGAAGGACAAGCTGCCTTCCTACTATTCAGGCCGGGTGAGCGACGTCGGCGTTGATGAATTTGAGCAGCTGATCGGACACAAGGTGCCTGTTGCCACCTGGGACAGATCCAAGCCGCTTGGCTATAACGATACGATCGAGCAATGCCAGTATGCGAAAGGGGCTGCCGCTAGGCTGGCCTATCATTTGATAGTGTTCTCCTACTGGTTCCTGAGAAAAATCGGCAAGCGGAGCACTGCCAATCTAATCATGATGTCCGTCTATCACACGCCGTTCAGAGGAATTGCCAGAATGACGGGGGGCGTTGTGAATATGGCGATGGTGGATGGCCTGTTGATGATGGCCAACGGCCGTTTCTTCAAGGGCTTGAGCCACTTTTTGAAGGAGAGAAGCCGTAAGGTGAAGGCGGAGAAGATGCGCTTGCAGAAGAATGGGCAATAATTCAGATCCTAGCAGCGGGCTATAGCCATAGCCCGTTGTTTTTTATTTTAAGGCTAGGTTAAACCTTAATGTTGATTATTTGCTTTGCTTTATTTTTTCATTTGTCCTTGCCGGCAATTCATAGATAATTGTGCTGCATAATTTCTAAGTTGGTGCTTTGCTTTGGCCGATAATAAGTATGAAGCAAACGTAAAACATTCATGAAGGGAATCATTTACTTGAAGACTACGGTTCGGAACGTCCTTAAGCTTGTTCTCCCATTTCTATTCATGGCTGCGGCCTATTATTTCTATAAAGAAACCAGTACGCTGGCACGGGCGCAGCTGGATATTATCGAGCTGTCCCCCTATGTGATCTTTGCCGTGGGCGCCGTGATCTCGTGGAAATTCAACCGGAGCAGGGAATTGTTTACTCTTGTCATACTTGCCCTGGCTTTGGCGTCCATGGAATATTTGCCTGGCTTGACGAAGCTGAGCCCGTCCTTTCCAATTGCTGCCGCCGATATCCATGCGATCATCTCTCTGATGATTCCCCTGAATATCGGGTTATTCTCATTGTTCAAGGAACGGGGAATACTAAGCCTGTGGGGCTTGCTCCGCATCGGGACTATCTTTTCCCAGGTGTTGATTGCGAGTTGGCTGCTGCGTCCCGAGCAAGGCGGTTTTCTTTCATTGATCACAAAAGACATGCTTCCTGTCAGCCTTACTTCCATTACAGCAGTCAGTCAGCTGTCCGTCAGCATCTTCCTGATTGCTCTAATCCTCCTCACCACGAGGCAGGTCAAATACAAAACGTCTCAGGATATCGCGTTTATTGCCGTGTTATGCGCTATGTTCTATGTGCTGCACGAGAACCAAGATCCGATGATGTATGTGGTGTTTTTTGCCGTTTCCGGCATTGTTCTGGTGACTTCGATCATCCAGGATTCGTATTCGATGGCATTTACGGATGAGCTTACAGGTCTGCCCTCCCGGCGGGCCTTGAAGCAGGATATGATGAAGCTGGGCATGAACTATGTCATTGCCATGCTGGATATCGATCATTTCAAGAAGTTTAACGATACTTATGGACATGACACAGGAGACGAGGCGCTGAAGCTGGTGGCTTCGGTCATCAAGGATGTGACGGGCGGCGGGAAATCCTACCGTTACGGCGGCGAGGAGTTCACGATTCTCTTTCCGGGGAGAAGCGTGCAGGATGCGCTGCCGCATCTGGAGCAACTGAGGGAGCAAATAGCCAAACGGCCGTTCACGCTGCGCAATCGCAAAGGGAGGGGCAAGAGCAGGTCCCGGCGCAAAACTCGAAATAGCAGTGCCGGGAAGCAAATTTACATCACTGTGAGCATCGGTTTAGCCCAAAAAAGCGAGAAGCACAAGAAGCCGGATGCCGTCATGAAGTCGGCGGACACGGCCTTGTACCGTGCCAAGAAAAAGGGCCGCAACTGCGTGAGCAGGTAGCGGAGAGGAACAAATAGCGGAGAGGCGAATGCCTTCATTTGAAAATGGATGAAGAGTGCGGTTTCTATTATCGACTATAGCTTTAGCTCATAGCTAATGCTGTCATTACGGCTTGGCCCTTTACATGTGGAGTCTGCCCGAAAAAACTTATGGCTACTATTCAGCCCCTAGTTTTCCTGGTCATATAAAAAACTAAATGTATTTTATACAGCTAGTTAGGCTGCTATATCAAATAAACCGTACACTAGATGCAAAACATGCAGTTAGTTTGCTTGAATCGAACGAATTCGTGGAAAATAGCTTGAAACTAAATGTAGGTTTGCAGCTAGAATAAAAAGTGGACAGTCCTTAAGTGAACCTAGATAATAATCCTTAAGGGAGAGATGTCCGGATGGAACGTAATAGTTACAGTGAAGAGTTTAAGAAGCAGACAGTGAAGTATATTTTAGAGCAAAGTAAGTCAATGTCGCAGTTGGCCGAAGAACTCGGTATATCTGCGGGTGTGTTGCATAACTGGAAAGCACTTTACCGTGATGATATCCAGCTGGAATCTTTAGTCACACCGGAGAGAGTGCGTCAACTCGAACAACAACTGCGTAAAAAGGAACTGGAGAATCAAGAGAAGGAGCGGGAAAATCAAGATCTCCAGGAAGAACTCGCTATATTAAAAAAGGCGCTGCACATCTTCAGCAAAGAAAGGAACTGAGGTTCCAATTCATCAAAGAACATCGCTCCGAGTTTCCGGTGGAGAAGATGTGCAAGGTTTTACAAGTGTCTCGGAGTGGCTTCTACAAGTGGCAAAAGGCATTGCCTAGCGAGCAGAAACTTCGAAAGGCGAAGGTTCTGGAGAGGGTCATGTATCATTTTCATGACTCCGAGGAACGCTACGGCAGTCCTAAGATTACCCGAATGCTGTGGAAAGAACGTATCCAGATCGCGGAGCGCACAGTTAGCATCTACATGAAAGAACTGGGGTTGCGTTCTTGTGTCTCCCGTAAATTTAAGGTGCAGACGACCGATTCCAATCATGACTCACCCATTGCTCCCAACGAGCTGGACCAGAACTTTGCCGTATCTGAACCGAACAAAGTGTGGGTTGCGGATATTACCTACATCCCCTGCCGAGAAGGACGGCTGTACTTGGCTAGTCTGATGGATCTGTGCACACGCGAGATCGTGGGTTGGCGGCTTTACGGCCGGATGACTACAGAACTTGTCTTAGATGCTCTAGAAGCCGCATATGATGCGAAAAAACCAGATAAAGGATTGCTTCACCATTCCGATCGCGGTTCACAGTACGCATCGAAGGAGTACCGCGACAAGATTGAATCATATTCCATGAAGGTTAGCATGAGTCGTAAAGGGAATTGCTATGATAACGCTTGTATCGAGTCATTTCACAGCATTTTGAAAAAAGAACTCATCTACAGAACGAAGTTCAAGACCAAACAACAGGCTTACGAGACCATTTACAGGTACATTGAATTTTTCTACAACCGCAAACGAATCCACGGTTCAATCGGCTATTTGTCGCCGGTTCAATTTGCTGCGCAATTCAAGAAGGAGACGGCATAAACTTTCACTTAATAGGTGTCCACTTTCTTGACAGAAGTCCAGTTTTGCAGTTAGTTCCTTCTAACATGGCCAAAACCGACGAACTAACTGCAGGAAATACATCTAGTTGTCTGATCAGTTGTCTGATCAGTTATCTGATCCTGGCCATCCAGAGTCAACAATCCGTTGTTTTGTTTATTGCAGAGAAGGACTCCAGTTCATTTAAGGGGCCATGTAATGTGTGCAGGAGTTTTCCGTAGTTTTAAGGGGCAAGCCTTTTTGCTACGAGGATTCCTGCACTTTTGTATCAATAAGCTAACGCAAATAAGAGGAGGTTAACCATGCCCATGCCACCGAAAGTAAAAAAACGGCTCAAGATCGCGGCAACCATCGTCTTCGCATCGTTGCTCCTTGCCGCAGGTGCATTTTATATCTATACCCTCGATTACTATCGGGCGGATGAAGCGGCGGTGCAAGCTATGGCTGGCGAAGAGAACAGCATTGTTACCAAGGATAAAATGTGGATTTTCTACCCGGAGCAGCAGGCCAGCGACACGGCCCTGATCTTCTACCCTGGAGGCAAGGTAGAAGCAGCCGCATACGCCCCGCTGTTAAAACAGTTGTCTCAGCAAGGGATAACCTGCGTACTAATGCAAATGCCCTTTAATTTGGCGGTATTTGACATGAATGCCGCAGACCGCGTATTCGGGCAGCTTCCGGAGGTGAAGCACTGGTATATCGGCGGGCATTCCTTGGGCGGAGCGATGGCGAGCAGCTATGCCGGCAAGAATACCGGCAGATTAGAAGGGATGATTCTGCTCGGCGCTTATCCCGTAGGCGCTGCCGAGCTTCCGACGCTCGCTATATATGGCAGTGAGGATATGATCCTGAATACGGACAAGCTGGAAGACACTCCAAACCAGTATGTTATTGAAGGCGGAAATCACGCCTACTTCGGCAATTACGGGGAGCAGGATGGAGACGGGACAGCGCTGATCACCAGGGAAGAGCAGCAGCGGCAAACGGTGGAGGCCATCGCGGATTTTTTGACGCCGTAAGGTAATTGCAATTGCTTGGAAACCAAATAGAATTGAAGCATTCCTCTGTAAATGCATACACAAGGAGCAGCTGCGGTCTATCTGCGATGATGGTATTGTAAAGATGTCGAGATTTCGACATCTTTCTTAAGTTTTTCTACAGGATTATATTCATGTTTACTTCCTTCGACACTATCAATATACTTAAAATATGGAAAACTTGTGGTCCTATTTTACTAGGCGTTAGCGATTACATATATGAAAGAGGGTGGCAACTTGCGACGACCACTGTTAAATGTCCAGCCCAAAACGAATACGGAGCAAATTCTGAAGACCGCGACCATAACTCGACCGAATATCGAGCTGTCTGGAGCAGCGCTGGAGAAAAGGCTCCGCTCCAAACGATCGGATGTTTACACGGAAGCCATGACGAAATTAGATGCTGGCGGGGCTGTCTGCAGCCAACAGGTTATTCAGGATCTGATTCAGGCTATTGCGAGTGAGTTTCCAGAGCTGCAGCCCCACCAATTTCCAATCGGCATTATTTCCAAATGTTATTTAGGAGCGCCATATGAAGTACATACCCTAGATGTAGCATTGGAAATTGTTGAGCATTACAAAGTGGGCCAGGCACTGCCTGCCGGAATGGAACGAGGGAGAAGCATAGCTCTTCATCCGGGCTATGCCTATGTTGAAGTTTTCTCCAATGCTATATGTGCGGTAACTAGTGCAGGAAATGTATCTATAATCAAGGGGTGACTGAATTGTCGGATCGCGTAATTTCGCAGGCGAATTTGAGCCGAATCGAACGGGGACTGGGGCAATTAGAGAATAATATTATCGTTGTCTCAAATCAGGTCCAAGAGGTAAGCCGTGAGGTTCAAGAGGTAAGTCAAGAGGTGCTGGAGGCACAAAGCCGAATCGAGCAGCTGGTGAACGAATTTAGGGAGTTTGTACATAAAGATCAGCTATCCAAAAACCTCCAACTGGCAGAAACCAGGCTTGTCAAAGTAAGGCAAGAGCTTGAGAATAAATTTGGCCATTATAATGACGTGAGAAGACGGGCGGTAGGTATTTTACAGGCTGTAGACGCTAGTCTTGTAAAGAAAGAAACGATCGAGGACGCCTCGGAGGAGCAGTTGCTGGCGGCTCCGCGTTACTGGCTTGCACCTTGTCTCATAGCATTGGCTGCATGGTTGAATGATAATAAGGATCTTGCAGAACGGGCTATGATGGAAGGGCTTCGCCGCAACGATGAGAAGACGTCTCTTTTTTTTGCGCTTGTTACTAGGAGGGGAGCTCGTTATAAAGCAAGCCGGGAGTGGCTGGACCGGTACCTGGGCTTACAGGATCCTCATGAGCTCGAAAGGGAAGTCGTTATTCTGATAGACGGTTTTGCTAACGGGGTGTTTGGCCCTGAAGCAAGAAATAAATGCGGGAAGCAAATCGAAGCCTGGATTGAAGAGCTCTCCCCAAAAGCCGGGTTTGTTGAAGAACAGCGCGAGCAATGGAAACAGGCTCTTAAATCCAAAGCAGAGCGTCTGGACGAACAATCCTATCCATACCTGCGGAAATATAGCCCGACTTGGGGAAATCTTGAGCAGTCGCTGGAAGGTGCTAGGCTGCATGATATTATCCATAGTTATTTTACAAACATATTTGCGAAAGAAATCGTACCGGCCAAGAGCATAGCATTTGCTGTAGATGCGCTGCTGGATACGCTCGTTACTCAATTTGATGAGGAGGAGCTTCCGCTTCGCAAGGATGAAAGACTGCTGTCACTGATTGTTGAAGCCGACGGCGATCGCGCATTGGCCCAGTCGCGCTTTGATTCCGAGAAGCTGCTGGAAGAGCGGGTTTCCTTCACGCAATTGTTGACCAACTTCGCTATGTACCCTGAGGTGTCCAAAGCGTCGCTGGCGACGCAGAAGCTGTCGCTTGCTCTGTCGAAGGAATGGATCGGCCACGCTCATGATGACTTGACCGCAGAGAACAGGCTGAACGTACCGATTGATATTGAATTGGCTATTGACAGCTGGACAGGAACTACCCGCAATGGCGACAATGAACAGGAATTGACGGATCATTTGTCCGAGCATATGGAGAATAGGAAGCTCCAGGCCTTGAAGAGAGCCCGGCTTGGCTTCAAGGAATGGGGAGCATTGGCAGCAGGTGTCATCTTTATTTTTATGGGGATCGGTATGCCGTTCCTTTTTGTGGTTAGCGCAGCGTTGATTATTTATTTCTTTGTTGCCAAGCATCGGATTTCGAAAGCCAGAGCGAAAATTGCAAGTGACCATGAACAGCTGTTAGCCAGCTGTAAGGATATACTGCGTGCTGTATTGGCCGATGTAGTTGATTACCGGAGAGCGTATGAAGAAGAGGATCAGAAGGCAGTCAAAATAGGTGAATTTCTGCAGGGGATATCGCCTGAGAAATATGCTTTCTCGAGTCATGATACTGCGCGTTCCGTTATTACTTCTTAAGTGAGGTGCTTAACCTATGGAAGAATCAAAGCCGTTTATTGTAAATAGAAATTCTCACAAGCCGGAGCAAGCGGAAGAGAAGTTTGAAAAGAGCTTGGAAGAAATCCAGAAAATCACTACTAACGAAGTGTTGGCTTCGCAATTTCCGGAATGGGATTTGAAGCCGCCGGCTGCTTTGATTAAGAGAAGGAGCAATAAGTTCCTATGACTTATCCAAGGACATATAAAGAATGGTCGGATTTGCTATATCAGCTGAAGCAGGGCGAAGATGAGGAAGAAACGCTTCTTAAATTGGAGTCCGGGACATTGGAATGGACGGCAGGCGTTGCCGAGAAAATAACCCGCCTAGTGTTCGAAGTATTAGAAGAAAGACTTCATCAAACGGTTCAGAGCTTTCAGAAGGAACTAAACCGAAGTGACGGCAGTGAGGCGGCAATCGTAGTAGCGATAATGAACGCGCGCCGCAGATTTGGATTTCTGGAGCGAATGTGCCGGCTGCAGGTGTTCCCCGAGGAAGTGCGGACCTCGTTTATCCATATTCACGCGCAGTATGTTCAGGATACGCAAAAGTCGCTTGAGGACAGTGCAAAAGCAGACCGGAGCGGAAGGCTGCGAATATTGATTAAGAATAACTCGCTGCTAAATTATAATAATCCTGAGGTGGCAAAGCCCCCCCAGGCTAGCAGCCCATCGAATGATCATCAACCTAAACCTTTTACTACAACCAGAAGAAGGGTGCTGTTTAAATGAATGATTTCAATAGCTGCCTTAAAACGTTGGAACAATATTTGAAGGCCAGAATTCCTTTTATATCTATCCGGACCTCTGAACGCACCCGAGCGCTAACGGCTTTAAATCAACTTGCGCAAAAGCTTGGGATCTCGATCTTCTATCATACCTTATCTCAAGGAATGAGGGATATTGCCAGTAACCGCCTAGTCAGCGATGATCGTTCAGTCATTGGCGGGCTTGATTTTGCTACCCAAAAAATTGGTCAACAGCAGAACCTGACGTTTATATTTACCGAGGTGCAGGACATCGAAGACGATACTCAAATGGCCCGGCAGCTGCAGGATGTCGTGATGCTGGCAACGGAAACGGGCGGCAGTGTAATTATTATTACGAATAAGCCGATTTGGGGGCCGCTGCAACGTCATGGGATGTCCGTGACGCTGGATCCTCCGAATGAGGATGAAATGCTGCATATTATTCAGGAGCAAATATCGCCTTACCGCAGTGAAATTCCAATCCAATGGGGGGAGGCGGAGGAGAAGCAGGCCGCTGCAATTCTGGCGGGCATCAGTCAGATTGAAGCGGAGAATGTTATTGCCACTCTATTGGCGAATGGTTCCATTACCAACGAAGATTTGAAGGAGCTCATGCATGCCAAAGATCGGATATTCGCCGATATCTCCGGAATAGAACGGGTTAAGGTGCGCGAGGATTATCAGGTCGGCGGGCTTGAGGGGTTAAAATTGTGGCTGGAGGCCAATGAACAGCTGCTTACAGCCGATTTGCGAGAGCGCGGAATCCGCCCTCCTCGCGGGATTCTATTGGTTGGGGTGCCCGGATGCGGGAAATCACTTTCAGCCAAGGCAATTGCTTCTCTCTGGAATCTTCCGTTATATCGGCTGGATTTGTCCACCATACATGGCCAGTACCTGGGGCAAAGCGAATCAAGACTGAAGGAGGCTCTCTCTACTGCTGATCATGTTGCGCCTTGCGTGCTATGGATCGATGAGATAGAGAAGGGGCTGGCCGGTGCCATCGGCGGAGGCGATGGAGGGACCTCTACAAGGCTGGTAGGGCAGTTCCTGTACTGGCTTCAGGAGAGCTTGGCCAGAGTATTCGTCGTTGCTACGGCAAACGATGTCTCCAAATTACCGCCAGAGCTGCTTCGCCGCGGTAGATTCGATGAGCTGTTCTTTGTCGATCTGCCAACGGCCAAGGAAAGAGAAGAGATTATTCGCATCTATGTGCGCAAAGGCTTAAGACGCGATATCGAGCCGGAATTAATGGAGAAGCTGGTCCGGCTGTCCGAGGGGTTTGCAGGGGCGGATATCGAAGCGGCGGTCCGGGATGTTGTCAAGCAGGCGTTTGTTAAAGGGGATGACACCGTTACGGAGGAAACGTTCATTAACAACTTTACCAATGTCGTTCCTTTGTCCCAGACGAGTCCCGAGCAAATTGACTCCATTCGTGCATGGGGGAAAGAAAGGGCGGTTCCCGCAGGCAAATCGTTTGACGATCATCCGACGGATCATTTGTCTCGAAATTCGGGACGCAGAGTTATTGTTTAACGGATAGGGTTAATCTCATAGAAAATGATTTTAAAGGGGTAGTTCCAGAAGTCATCCTAGATGATTGAGGAGCGCCCCTTTCTTTTTAGAAAGCTGTCTTGTTTCTGCAGAATCTGTTTCTGCTGATCTGTTTCTGTGGAATCATTTTTTGCGGAATCAAATTCTATAGAATCAAATTCTATGGAATCAAATTCTATGGAATGGAATCATTTCTGCTGGAATCAATTTCACCCTTGCCTGCATCCTATTCTTTAGCTCACCATATGTAAGTTGTCGAACTCGATCACTAAAATCCTATTCTTTGACTTACGTTAAATAAGCTGTCGAACTGAACACTAAAGTCGCATTCTTTGGTTTAGGTTATAAAAGTTATCGAACTGAACACTAAAGTCGCATTCTTTGGTTTAGGTTATATAAGTTATCGAACTGAACACTAAGTCTCATTCTTTGGCTCATGTTATATAAGCTGTCGAACACGATCACTAGATGGAATTCATGTATTTAATTTTGCTCTAAATGAATGTTCTGGTGGATTAAATGGATTTTATGTATCTAGAATCAGGGAACTAGCCTATGATGGCCATCTTCCTTTTTATAACAACATGAAATCCATTTAAATCTACCTTTCTTTCTTTGCCGCAGAAACTAACTACTATAAATCCATTTAGAACGAGAAATCCTCGATTCATGCTCGGCGTAAGAACTAACCCTTCAACTGCATGCAATGCAAGCGATAGGCATGCTTTAATTCTTCTTTATCTAACTTTGACGTAATGAGGTAAACATCCTATACATCTTTCTGAAAGATCAGCTAGTGAAAAGCTGGAGCAAGCCATCAAGCAATTGGAAGAGCGCTTGAAGCACAAGTCAAAGCACAAGCCGAATGACAAGTCAAAGCACAAGTCAAAGGACAAGCTGCTTAAGAAGGCGGTACGGACGTTCCGAGAGGACATGCTTCCTCGCCTTCAGAAGTATGAGACACAACAGGTGATACTAGGTTAGGTGCGAGAAACAGCTACAGCAAAACGGACCATGACGCTACATTTAGGCGAATGAAAGAAGAACACATGCGAAACGGTCAACTCAAGCCGGGATACAACGTAAAACGTATAGATTAGCATCGAAAATCAACTCATTGGGGTGTTCCAAAGTTTACTTTTGGGACAGCCTCTTAGCTATTGCCTTGCTAATGCAATGCTGTCGCCATGCTATTGCCTTGCTAATGCAGTGCTGTCGCCATGCTATTGCCACGCTATTGCCTTGCTATTGTTTTGCTATTCTCTTCTATTGTCTGCGAAGTCAGCTCCTTCTTGGCAGGAACGAGGCCGTACCTCTCCAGCGCCATTGTCGATGACTCCAGCATGCGTCTCTTCAAGTAATTCCCTTCCACGACTCTCACCCTTTTGCCGAGAAATCGAATCTTGGAGAGTAAATATTCCGCCTCGTCGCCGGGTATGCGGAGCTTGACGCGATAAGTGTCGGTGTCGGCATTATAATGGACATCCTTCTCAAAGCAGGAGAAGGCATAGAGGATGCGTGACAATTCGCTATTATAGGCCTGCACAATTTCGATTTCGGCCTCGGTTTTGCGTGATTCCAGTGTCTGGTGGATCTTGTCCAGAATGCTCTCTGCATCTCCCGGCTCCATCGGTTCGGGTGCCGCATTCTTGATTTTGCTCAGTCTTGTGCTCATGAGCGAGCGCTGCCGAAGATGATACCAGAGCAGATACCATTCTCTCTTGACCATGGAGTATTCCAGCTTGTAGGGGAACCCGGAATGCTCCGTCCGCGCGCGTCCGTTCTTGAGCTCGTAGGTGAGGCGTATGCCGCTGCGCTGAGAGATATATCGGCGCATCGTCCTTAGCAGGGGATGGTATACCTGCTTCTCCTGGCTGCAGGCCTTCTGGATAAGGTGCTCGGAGACGTCCATGCTAGCGTTCTGATGAAGCAGGCCAAGCAGCTTCTCCTTCGTCTCGGGAGTGAAGGCTTCTGCCGCCGCGGGATGCTGAAGCATCGTCTTCAGCCATGCCCGCTCCTGCGAGGTAATCATGAAAGTGCCCGAATTCTCCAGCCTGGAGATGATCTGATAATTGAAAATTTTCTCAAACAGATTCATAGTAGGCTTGAATCTCCTTCCACTCGTCGATCATTTGCTGCCGGAAATAGGCGGGCTCGAGAATTTCGCAGCTCGATCCGAAGCTTCGCAGCCACGGCTTGATTTCCGTCGTTCCATTGACGGTGATTTCATAGATGAAGGAGTGGTCGTCTTCATCCGCGATCTCTCCCCATTGCCCCTGCAGCAGCACCCGTTCCTTGACGAAATTCGGCTCAAAGCTGCCCGGGTTGAAGAAGCGGGCCCGGACCTTGACGGGACGTCCAGTGTCAATCAGCCAGCTGTACCGGAGTCTTTCCTCCAGCTCGATCCGCCTAGCCTCGAAGACATCCGGGGAGACGGCTTCCGTCTCTTCGAGCTGTGTGATTCCTTCCATCCGGTACTTCCGGATGCCCTCTCTGCCGCTCGACAGCAGATACCACCGGCCGTACTGGTGGTCATAGACCACCTTAAGAGGAAGGGTATGTACTATCCTGCCCCGGGATTCCCGTTCGAACAGCGGATTCGTATTTTTGGAGGTGTAGCTTTTCTCCGCTTTCGGCGAGAAGTACAGAAACTGCACCTTGCGGCGGTTTCGAACGGCGCTGAGCAGGGGGAATAAATGGGCCTCGTCGAGAATTCGCGAGTGGAAATGATACTTATATAAGAATGGCTCGATCGCATGCTTCTCGGCTTGGCTTCTAAGGAGATGTTTTTTTAATCCATCGCGCAGGAGATAACCTTGGACCGAGGGCACTTGCGTATTGGCCATAACATCGATGAAGTCATACAAATCGTAAAGCTCTTCCTCCGATAGGGAGTGAACCAGATCATTCTGGAGGCGGTAACGGTAGGGGCGCGCGGGGTTCTCCTTATGGATAACGCCGACGTCCTCGAGGTATTTCAGATCGGAGCGAATCGTCTTCTCGTCAGGCAGGGGCAGCTTGGGATCGAGGCCGCTGGAGCAAACATCCATCAGCTCTGTTACAGTCAGGGCTTGCTCGCTCAAGGCGGCCAGCAGCAGTGAAAACCTGTGCGATTCGGATTCCTTCAAGGATTTGGCGCGGAAGAGGAAGAGCAGCATCGGATCGCTTGATTCATAATAATTGAAGCGGATCGCCTCCGCGAACTCCTTGCCCTGTTCCTGCGGCAGCTGCTGGTACATGGAGCTGACGATTTCCTTCAGCCGCCGCAGCGTCTTATCGAAGGTATGGACGGAGATGCCGAGCCGTTCTGCGAATTGCTGCCTGCTGTAGGCCCCGCTCGTGAGTGCCAGCATGCGCAGAAACTGAATCTCCTTATCGAAGCTTTCTTTGGCCATCGCCGTGAATTCCCCCTTTTTCCCATATATGCAAATTCCATTGTAGCAGGAATAAGGGAAGAAAGGGTGGAAAATCTACGTTGTAATACTTCCGCCATGTTCATGCTCCCTGGATTCAGGCATTCTAACAATGTACAGAGATAGAATATAGTATTCGTTTGGAAGGAGAGAAGCACATGACTGAGCTGCGGCAGCAAATATTGGCTCAACTGCGGCAAATGGAGAGGGAGGAGCAGGTGCGCATTATTTATGCCTGCGAATCGGGAAGCCGCGCGTGGGGCTTTCCTTCAAAGGACAGCGATTATGATGTAAGATTCATATATGTCAGGCCGGTAGAATGGTATTTATCGATTTTTGCAAAAAGGGATGTCATTGAGCGCCCGATTAGCGAGCTGCTCGATATTAACGGCTGGGATTTGAAGAAGGCGCTGAACTTGTTCCGCAAATCCAATCCCCCCTTGATGGAGTGGCTGCAATCGCCCATCGTTTATATGGAGGACTATTCGGCAGCAGAGCAAATCCGCGCCCTGTCTCCGCTCACCTTCTCACCCAAATCCTGCATGTATCATTACTTGCATATGGCCGAGGGGAACTACCGGGAGTATTTGCAAGGGGAGCAGGTGAAGATCAAGAAGTATTTCTATGTGCTTCGGCCGGTGTTGGCCTGCATTTGGATCGAGAAATACGGTACGATGCCGCCGATCGAATTCACAGCGTTGGCCGATGAGCTATTGCCTGCGGGAAGCGAGCTGAAGGAAGCGGTCGACAGCCTGCTGGCGCGAAAGAAAGCCGGCGATGAAATGGACCTTGAGCCGCAAATCCGTCCGATCAATGCGTTCTTGGAGGAGAAGCTTCAATATTACAAGCAGGCCGCAAAGGGGATGCCCGCCTCAGCGGACGGACAGGACCATCAGCTCGACGAACTGTTCCGGTCCATGTTAAGGGAAGTATGGGGATAAGGCTGCAGGAGAGGCAAGCCCGAAGTTAGCGGTAGTTGGAACGGAAGCAAGAGCTTCAAGGATTAAAGATAGTGGAAGTATGTAGAGGAGAGAGGAACATCATGGCTTATCAAAATATAGATGGGGTACGCGTGTGGGGCAAGCCGGATCAAGGGGCGGTAGCTCAAGCCAAAATGTGCGCAAAGACGGGGAAAGTTGTACAGTCTCTGCTGATGGCGGATCATCATAAAGGCTACAGCCAGCCGATCGGCGGCGTCGTTGTATATGACGGGCAAATATCTCCTTCCGGCGTAGGGTATGATATCGCCTGCGGAAATAAGGCGGTGCGCACTAACTTGTACGCCAAGGACATTCGGCAGAGGCTCGGGCAGATCATGGACGAGATCGCCAGAAGAATATCGTTCGGGGTGGGGCGGGTCAATCAGGACAGGCTGGACCACGAATTGTTCGACGATCCGGATTGGGCAGTTTACCGGGCCCTCGGCCAGCAGGAGCATGACAAGCTTAAGGCGCTGGCCCGCAGTCAACTCGGTACGGTAGGCAGCGGCAACCATTTCGTCGACCTGTTCGAAGAGCCTGCCACCGGGCGGCTGTGGGTCGGCAATCATTTCGGGAGCCGCGGCTTTGGACACAAGACGGCCAGCGGATTCATGAATCTTGCGGCGGGCCGGCGATTTACGGATAAGGCGCCGGGAGAGTCGATGGATCAGCCGCCGCTATTGCTGGACCTTAGCAGCGAGGCGGGGGAGATGTATTACCGGGCGATGAAGCTGGCCGGCCGCTATGCCTATGCAGGGCGGGATTACGTGATACGGGAGGTGTTATCCATTCTCGGTGCGGAAGCTGAATTTGAGGTGCATAACCATCATAATTATGCCTGGAAGGAGATTCATAACGAGAAAGAAGTCGTTGTCGTCCGCAAGGGGGCGACGCCGTCCGCGCCGGATCAGCTGGGCTTTATCGGCGGAAGCATGGGGGATATCTCCGTCATCGTCCGGGGAAAGGACACGGAGGAGAACCGGGATGCTTATTACAGCACCGTACATGGAGCAGGGCGCATCATGAGCCGGACGCAGGCGGCAGGCAGAATGAACTGGAAGACCCGAACCCGCAGCGGCGGACAGATTACCCAGAAGCAAATGCTGGATGCGGTCCGGGATTTCGGCGTTGAGCTGCGCGGCGCTGGAACGGACGAGAGTCCGTTCGTTTACCGCAGGCTGCAGGAGGTTCTGGATGCGCACAGCGAGACGCTTGAGGTGCTGCATGTGCTTAAGCCTATTGGCGTCTGCATGGCCGGGGCGGACGAGTTCGACCCGTACAAAGACTAATGGACAAAGGAGTAGAGCGAAGCTGCACCTTTATAGAGAAGGAGCTGTCCCAAAAGTCACTGCAACTGACTTGGGGCGCTCCTTTTTGGCGTTATACAGACAAAACTGCTGGCTTTCGCCGATGTTGGGGTCCGACCACCAAGGGTGATTTCTGACGCACCAGCTTCATGTAGAATTAAGGCAGCCTTCTAAAACTCTGCACCCCGAACTTTGGAGAAGACCATCGTGCTTCTTAATGTCCCATCCGTACCGCATGAATCGTTCCGCAGCAGTCCTTCCAGGGTAAAGCCCAGCCGCTTAGCCACATTGGCGCTTGGGGTATTGCGTTCGTCGCAGCGGATTTCAATACGATTGGCCTGCAGCTCTTCGATGGCGTAATTTGTTATAGCATCCACAGCCTCGGTGATCAAGCCTTGCTTGCTGAAGGAAGTGCGAACCCAATACCCGATTTCGAATTTTCGGGCCTCCCAGTTAATCCGGTGAAGGCCGCTGCAGCCAACGAGTTGGCCTGTTTCTTTGAGCGTTAGAAGCAATCGAAGATCCTTTCGCTCCAAAAAACTCAGGCGGGCATGACGGATATCTGTCTCTGACTCCTCGAGCGCAGGCATATTTCGGGCCCAAGGCATCCAAGGACGCAATTGTTCGATGCTTTCAGCAACCGCCTCGTTCACCGCTGCTCCATCCCCCCCATAACGGAGCGCGGATCAGTAGCCGGTTACTCTCAAAACTTTCAGGGATGTTGAACAGGAGTGGATTCAATTTATTAATGCCCATATGCTTTCCTCCCCCCAAAATATTTCCAATAACCATATCACATGGTGTACTTGGAGCCAAGTCCGTAGAACTGACAAGTCCGGCGCCCAGATCAGTACAGTAGCGGGCATGGTTATTAAAGGCATGCCGCAAAAGGAATGGATTGATATTTTTGCTGCTGGTGCTGCTCCAGAACAAGCTGCATTAGCCCGCATTTCCTTGTATCCATCAGCATGGAATATGATGATCGGATATTATGATCACGTCACCTTTGAAGGACAATCGCCAGGCGGCTTACAATTGAGGGCTTCAGGCGATGCAGCCGCAGGGGCACGTTTGATGTGACTTTACAGGCTGAAGATGTCACCGACCTGTATGCTGTGCAAGCCTTGCTGGAATTTGATCCTGCTCTTTTTGAAGTGGTTGATGTTAAGATGGACAGCGGCTTCGGGACAGGCTCTACCGCCTATTTAGGCTGGAACCAGGATAGCGTGAATGGCAAGGTCAGCATCATCGCATGTGGGAATTTTTATATCCGGCATAGCTCTTTTTGTTGATGAAAATTGTTATAATGATAGGCATAAAATTGTAGAATGAATCCCGGAGAGTGGATAACGAATGAACAAGACAATTGGGATATTGGCGCATGTCGACGCCGGGAAAACGACCTTCTCGGAACAGCTTCTTTACTATACTAAAAGCATTAAGCAGCGGGGGCGCGTTGATCATAAGGATGCTTTCCTGGACAGCCATCAGATTGAGCGCCAGCGCGGGATCACGGTGTTCACGGATCAAGGGATGTTCAGCTACCGCGGATCTCATTATTACCTCATCGATACGCCGGGACATGCCGACTTCTCTCCCGAAATGGAGCGGGGCATTCAGGCGATGGATTATGCGGTGATTATTATCAGCGCCGTCGAGGGAATCGAAGGACAGACGGAGATCGTATGGGAGCTTCTGCGCAAGCACGGTGTTCCTTGTTTCTTTTTTATCAATAAAATTGACCGGGTAGGGGCTGATGTCCAACAGGTGGTGCGGGACATTCGAAGCACATTTGCGGTGGATGTATGCGATATTACGGAGGCCTTGGCCGAAGATGGCGAAATGAATGAGGAGCTGGCAGAGTTTCTGGCTGAGCGAGACGAAGCTCTTCTGGAGCAGTATATGGACGCCGGCTACGACAGGGAAGCCTGGCTTGCCGCAATGCAGCGCCTGATTCGGGACAATACAATCTTCCCCTATGCCTGTGGCTCGGCGCTGCAAGGAACCGGGATCGAGAGCTTCCTGCAGAAGCTGGATCAACTGACGGTGACCGATTATTCCAGCGAAGGGCCGTTTGCCGGCCGCGTCTATCGGATTCGCCATGACGAGCAGGGGACGAGAATTACCTTTGTCAAGGCGCTGAGCGGCACGTTAAAGGTGCGGGATATTCTCCATTACGGCGCTGCGGAGAACCGTATCAGCGAGAAGGTAACCCAGATCCGTGTGTATAATGGCCGTGAATTTAAAGCCGTGGAACGGGTGGAGGCGGGCGAGCTGTTTGCTGTTACTGGTCTGTCCATGGCTGCGGTAGGCGACGGGCTTGGGGAGTTAACGGAAGGTGCCGTGTACGAAATGGTGCCGACCCTGAAGTCGAAGGTGATCCTGGAGCCGGCCGTGAACAAGAAGGAGGCATTGCAATATTTCAAAATATTAAATGCCGAGGATCCCTCCTTGAATGTGATCTGGGAGGAGAGTCTGCAGGAGATCCATATTCACGTCATGGGAAGGATTCAGCTGGAGGTGCTCGAACAGCTCGTCAAAGAGAGGTTCGATATAAACGTCTCCTTTGATAAGCCGGAAATTTTGTATAAGGAGACCATCGGGACAGAAACAGTCGGCTACGGCCACTTTGAACCGTTGAAGCATTATGCTGAGGTGCATCTTCGTTTGCAGCCGGCTGAGCGAAACAGCGGCATCCGCTTCGAGAATGCCTGCCATGCCGATGATCTGTCCGTCGGAAACCAGAACCTTGTACGCCATCATCTATATGAACGGGAGCATCACGGCTTGTTAACGGGCTCGCCGCTTACGGATGTAGTCGTAACCCTGCTCACCGGGAGGGCCCATAATAAGCATACGTCCGGCGGAGACTTCAGGGAAGCGACCTATCGCGCGTTAAGGCAAGGACTGGAGAAAGCGAAGAATCTGCTGCTGGAGCCGTACTATCAATTCAAAATCAAGGTGGAGCTGGATCAGCTTGGCCGCGTGATCTCGGACGTGCAGCAGGCCCACGGCACCTGTGACGCTCCCCGCACGGAAGGGGACAAAGCGATTCTGACGGGAACTGTACCGGTAGCTACCTTTATGGATTACGGCAGCGAGCTGGCTTCCTTCACGCAAGGAAGGGGCACGCTGAGCCTTGCGTTCGCCGGCTATGACCGATGCCATAATGAGCAGGAGGTCATTGAGCGGATCGGCTATAACAAGGACGCAGATCCGGAGTACACTTCGTCGTCTATATTTTGCGCCAAGGGGCAGGGCTATACCGTTCCTTGGGGCGAGGCTGAAGGCCAAATGCACTGCTTGTAGTGCCAGCTGATACTCCGTCGAGTAGCGCCAGCGGGCACTCCGCTGTGTAGTGCTAACGGGCACTCCGTTATGTAGTGCCAGCGGGCACTCCGTCGTGTAGCGCCTGCAGGTACCCGTCGTGTAGGCCATAAAGGCACTCCGTTGTGTAGTGCTAACGGCACTCTGTCGTGTAGTGCCAGAGGGCACTCCTTCGAGTAGCGCCTGGAGGTACTCGATCGTGTAGGCCATGAGGTACTCCGTTGTGTAGTGCCATTGTCAGTCGCTAGGCAGTCTGTCTGGATATGTTGGAAATCCTGTCTTTGTTGCGGATCTTTCAATCTCTTCACGGAGAAAGAGTGCTATAATGATAGAAGCAGTGCCATTTTCGTCGGAGAAACTGCACAATCAAAGCCAAAGAAGTGATGACACAAGTGAATAGTATGAAGCCGAGAATACAACACGGAGTCGTTTCCGTGTTGAATCGTTTTTTTACCGGAACATCGATGGATTATAAGCAAATCATCGCGATTATTATTCCTATTTTTGTAGACCAGGGCTTTATTGTTTTGATGAGTCTGCTGAATACGGCTATGATTAGTTCATCGGGGGTAGCCGCCGTAAGTGCCGTGAGTATGGTGGATTCGCTCAACATTTTCTTGATTAACGTATTCGTGGCCGTCGCTACAGGCGGCACGGTCATCGTCGCGCAGTATAAGGGCAGCGGGAACCAGCAGATGGTGTCCAAAGCGGCCACTCAGGCCTTGTCCGCGGTTGCAGTTATTTCCGTGTTGATCAGCGCTCTGGTTATCGTCTTTCATACGCCTACATTGAATCTTCTGTTCGGCAAGGCAGAGGCCGACGTGTTCCAGAGTGCCCGGCTGTATTTGATCGGGAGCTGCATTTCCTATCCGTTCATCGCGATATTCCAAGCGGTCAACGGGGTGCTTAGAGGCGTGGCGGAGACGAAGGCCAGCTTGAATCTATCTTTGATCATGAATATTACTTTCTTGGGCTTGAACGTACTGTTAATTACGGTACTGGATTTAGGCGTGATCGGCCTCATTATTTCTATGCTTCTAGCCCGGATTCTGGGCATGGTTAGCTCGTTGGTTTACCTGTTGAAGTACAACCAGACTCTGCGCGTGCAATTAAAAAATACGCTGAAGCTGGACTTCTCGATCCAGAAGAAGATCATGTTTATCGGCCTTCCGTTTGCGGCGGAACAGATGTTTTTCAACGGGGGCAAGCTCCTGACGCAGACCTTTATCGTACAATTGGGGACATTGGCGATGACCGCGAATGCGATTAGCGGCTCTATATCGCTCGTCTTTCAAATTGGAGGCGGGGCCCTGAGTATAGCCATTGTTACGGTGGTTGGCCAGTGTATCGGCCAAAGAAATATTCAGGACGCGAGGAAGTTCATTAAATCGTTCCTGGGATTATCCACGGTGTTGTTCGTATTGGCTTCACTCGTGCTGTTGCCATTGTTCCCGCTGATTGTGCGGATGTTCTCGCCGCCCGCCGAAATCATCCCGACCATCTTTGGGCTGATTCTGCTAATCGCGATCGCCCAGCCGTTTCTATGGTCGCTCAGCTTCGTTCTCCCGGCTGCTCTCCGTGCTGCAGGGGACTCTAATTTCACCTCGGTCTCGTCCCTGCTGTCGATGTGGCTGTTCCGTGTCATCCTGGGATATATTCTGGGCATCACACTCGGCTTCGGCATTCTGGGCGTGTGGGTTGCGATGGTGGCAGAATGGGGCATTCGCGGCCTGGTCTTCGCCTGGAGGTTCAAAGGGGAGAAATGGTACGCGCACAAATTGATATAAGGCATAGCGCAAATGCTGTAAAAGAGCATCAGGAAATTAATTCCTGATGCTCTTTTTTGTGGGCAAGCTGGCTTCCTCCGGTTAGGGAGAAGGCTTTGAAGAGAATCCTTCTGCTGACCCAGGCGGACAAGCTCTATCATCTGTGACTATAGTAATTAAAGGACCTATAACCATGGGGGTGTTATAGGGATATCTTCCTTAGTCATATGTAGGATGAACAGGGGCTTGCAGTCTTAAAGTTCTGATTTCGACAAGTATAGAGGTTTTCAGGCTTGGTATGGCGAATCCTTTTTAATTGAAGATATTCAACAAAGGAGTAGTGGACATGAAGGTTGTAAAGCATAATTATTACATACTGGCCGTCGTCCTTGCGATGCTAGCAGGGTTGTTCGGCGTTCCTGCCGGGAATGTGCAGGCGGCGAAGGCAGACGATGCCTTCATTCAAGAAATGGAGAAGCAGTATCGCGCAATCTATGATGAATTCAAAAACCAGTATGATTCTGATCTGAAACAGATTAAGGGAGACTATGAGCGATTTCTGCAGATGTCCAGAGAGGATCAGGCTCTGCTCGAGAAGCTGTTGAACGATGATCTGGCTTATCTGACGAAGCTGCTGAGGAAGGATTATGATCAGCTGAAAGCTGCTTACGGCAATAAGTCAAACTACCGCTATAAGTTACAGGAGTATGACCGGGCAATCAACCCGAATTATTCTTCTGGGCCGTTATGGGCATATAGCAAGGAAAGCAATAAAAACTATGCTTCGAGTATCCATTGGAACTTCAACAAAGAAATTAACCCGAGCTATGCCAGCAGTCTGATGTGGAAATACAACAATAACGTGAATATATCTTATTCCTCGGGTATTATGTGGAACTATACCAATACAATGAATCCTAATTACAGCAGCGGTCTGATGTGGAAGTTGGATAATGAGAGCAATGCGTCATATGCTTCAGGCACGTTGTGGAAGTACGCCCAAGACCGTATTAGCTTGACCACGGCAAAAGAGGAAATGGAAGCGGTTTTTGCCAAGGCGAGAAAGGATTTGCAGGCTGCCCGGGATCGATACATGGGCGACATGAACCGGCTAAAAACTGAAACAGAGTCGTCTATTATCGCACTTCGCGATAGAAGTGTAGAGAAATTGCTGCAGCAGCGGGCGGATAGTCTGTCGGAAATCTCTTCGATCAGAAAGCGCAACTTCGGGAAAGGCATTGCGGTGGATAAGCTGCAAATCAGCTTTGATAGAATCAAGGTTATCATTGATGGAGAACTGATGTCCTTTGAACAGCAGCCAGTGATGAGAAACGGCAGTACGCTGGTTCCGATGAGAGCTATTTTTGAGCGTTTGGGCGCAACCTTGAAATGGGATGCCAAAACACAATCCGTCGCAGCGACGAAAGGCGATACGAGAATCGAGCTTACCTTGGGCAGTAAAGCAGCTAAGAAGAACGGACAGGTGATTAACCTCGATGTTCCCGGACAGCTTGTCGGCTCCCATACGATGGTCCCGATCCGCTTCATTAGCGAATCGCTCGGCGCTACGGTAAAATGGGACAGTGTGACGCAGACCGTGTACATTACAACGACTGCCGAGGAACCTGGCGATATTATGCCATCTGAGACAGAGGAAACGGAAACGGTAACGGGTACAACTGGTACCACAACAGAATAAGGCAATTCAAAAATCCCACCTTGGCCTATAATGCTTCGGTGGGATATTTTTAAATAGGGGTATCTCCCTGAGGGGAACCTCATTGAGGGGGTGCCTCCCTAAAGGAGATGCTGACGTGTACTTTTTGGCTTAAAACTATCTATAGATGCTGCAATGTAAGGTGATTGTTGGTAATGTTATATTTATATTTGGTGATGTTTGGTTTAGATAGGAGGTCAGGGCAATTATGAACCCTGCAATTGTGCATCACTTTTTTACAGGAGAGCCTATCCAAATATTATCGGTGTAAAACGGCTGACGGGCTGAAATTATGGCCGGGCGGGGTTCGGGTATTCCAGGACTTTGCCACGCTGGATGGCATTTCGGGCTCCTTAATCAATGAAGACTACCTCCACAAATTGGGCAAGCAACTTGTACCCGTATGCATTTTCATATGCCTTCCAGAAGCTCAAGTCACTATTCATTTATTGATCATTTAACAGCGGAATGTATTTTATACAGTTAGTTACGCTATTTTATCAAAAAATACATGCGCTAAATGCAAAAAATGCAACTAGTTTGCCTGAATGGAGCAAATTCGTCGGAATAGCTTAAAACTAAATGGTTTGCAGCTAGAATAAAAAGTGGACAGTCCTTAAGTGAACCTAGATAATAATCCTTAAGGGAGAGATGTCCGGATGGAACGTAATAGTTACAGTGAAGAGTTTAAGAAGCAGACAGTGAAGTATATTTTAGAGCAAAGTAAGTCAATGTCGCAGTTGGCCGAAGAACTCGGTATATCTGCGGGTGTGTTGCATAACTGGAAAGCACTTTACCGTGATGATATCCAGCTGGAATCTTTAGTCACACCGGAGAGAGTGCGTCAACTCGAACAACAACTGCGTAAAAAGGAACTGGAGAATCAAGAGAAGGAGCGGGAAAATCAAGATCTCCAGGAAGAACTCGCTATATTAAAAAAGGCGCTGCACATCTTCAGCAAAGAAAGGAACTGAGGTTCCAATTCATCAAAGAACATCGCTCCGAGTTTCCGGTGGAGAAGATGTGCAAGGTTTTACAAGTGTCTCGGAGTGGCTTCTACAAGTGGCAAAAGGCATTGCCTAGCGAGCAGAAACTTCGAAAGGCGAAGGTTCTGGAGAGGGTCATGTATCATTTTCATGACTCCGAGGAACGCTACGGCAGTCCTAAGATTACCCGAATGCTGTGGAAAGAACGTATCCAGATCGCGGAGCGCACAGTTAGCATCTACATGAAAGAACTGGGGTTGCGTTCTTGTGTCTCCCGTAAATTTAAGGTGCAGACGACCGATTCCAATCATGACTCACCCATTGCTCCCAACGAGCTGGACCAGAACTTTGCCGTATCTGAACCGAACAAAGTGTGGGTTGCGGATATTACCTACATCCCCTGCCGAGAAGGACGGCTGTACTTGGCTAGTCTGATGGATCTGTGCACACGCGAGATCGTGGGTTGGCGGCTTTACGGCCGGATGACTACAGAACTTGTCTTAGATGCTCTAGAAGCCGCATATGATGCGAAAAAACCAGATAAAGGATTGCTTCACCATTCCGATCGCGGTTCACAGTACGCATCGAAGGAGTACCGCGACAAGATTGAATCATATTCCATGAAGGTTAGCATGAGTCGTAAAGGGAATTGCTATGATAACGCTTGTATCGAGTCATTTCACAGCATTTTGAAAAAAGAACTCATCTACAGAACGAAGTTCAAGACCAAACAACAGGCTTACGAGACCATTTACAGGTACATTGAATTTTTCTACAACCGCAAACGAATCCACGGTTCAATCGGCTATTTGTCGCCGGTTCAATTTGCTGCGCAATTCAAGAAGGAGACGGCATAAACTTTCACTTAATAGGTGTCCACTTTCTTGACAGAAGTCCAGTTCTGCAGTTAGTTCCCTCAAACACGGCCAAAACCGATGAACTAACTGTATGAAATACATCTAGTTACAGCTTCTGACCATCAAGTTAACGAGTTCCCTGCCATCTAGTTACAGCAACTGACCGTCAAGTTAACGAGTTCCCTGCCATCTAGGTTACAGCAACTGACCGTCAAGTTAACGAGTTCCCTGTCATCTAGGTTACAGCAACTGACCATCAAGTTAACGAGCTCCCTGCCATCTAGGTTACAGCTCCTGACTATCAAGGTTACGGGCTCTCGACCATCAAGGTAATGGGCTCCCGGCCAGCTAAGTTACAACTCCTAACCATTAAGGTTACAGTTCCTAAACATCTAAGTTACCAGCTCCAGCCACCACTTTGGTATCTTATCCTAACCATCTAGGAACAGTCATAAATCTGTATGTGAGGGGAAGGTAGGAGTAGTCATGAATCCGTAGTTTCTCTCAGCATATAAACATGCAGCAGCGAACAGAAAAGCAGCAAGCGCCGGGAGCTATCCCGACGCTTGCGCATGCTTTAATTTTATTTCAGGAAATCTTTCTTCTCCAGTGCATGATCGACGATGCGGATTTCACTGATCCATCCGTTAAATACGCCATCGAGCTTGTTGCCGTATTGACTTGCGCCGACGAGCCACGGCTTGCCGATTGAGGCGATGCCCTGCGGCTTCGTGTCAGGGTTGCGCAGCACTGCTACGCCATCGATATACATCGTCGTTGATTGTCCGTCGTTGACCAGCGCAACATGGCGCCAGCTGTCATCCATTTCCCATGACCAGCTCGTTTGCTCGCTGCCGTAATTGAGCGGGAAGGAGGCCCATTGAATTTCCCGCAGGTTCGACACGGCTAACGTAGCCAGCGGCGCTTCGGCGTCGCCGTCCTTCTTGCCGGCGTCTTGTCCAGTGCCGTACCGGCCGAGAATGCCCATCCAGGAATGCTTGTCGGCGTCGAACTCAGGTCCGAGCTTCACAACCGCCTCGATCGTATATCCGTTCGGGAACGTCAATGCATTGACAGGGGCTTGATCAGCCGTCTGCAAATAGGAGCCTTTTTCTTGCGATTTATCTCCGAAGAAGCGAATGCCTGATTTGCTTTGCGGATTTTGCGCATTTCCTTTGTACCAGATCATATCACCTGGCTTGGCGCTGCCTTGGTCAATCCGGTACAAATCGTTGCCGTTGCCGGAAAGATCCTTGACCGCGACAACTCCTTTGCCTGCTGCTACGGCCTGCCCTTCGGCGGCCGAGCTGTTGTCCATTCGCCAATGGGCGACTGTGCCTTTTACCTTCGGTACTTCCTTATTGACGGAAATGACGGGCTGAAAACCAGAGAAGCGTTCTTCAAAATCCATTGCAATGGTGAAATCATTGAGATCATCGACCAATATTTCCTCATCGAACGCTGTTCGGTGCTTTTCAGGCATGCCCATGACCCATGGAGAGAAGGAAGAAATATGGATGCGGTTCTTCGCCATATCGAATTCGAGTGTACGCATCAATCCGTTGCCGCCATGGAAGGCACTTTGATAATCGACGACCATCATTGCGACGTCATGCCCCTTATCATTTTTCTTCACAGTATGGGCATAGCCGTGATGATGACCGTTAACGGTCAGAAAGATTTGATCGTTCTTCGCGATCAGTTTATCCCATAAATATTGTCCGTGATCGGTCATGACGGCCGATTTTTTGTCGTTGGAAATGTTCAGCAGCTGGTGAGTGAACAGCATAACCGGGTACGTGGGATGTGTGTCAATGGCCTTCTGCGCCCACTTTAATGTCTCTTCGGATGCTCTCCAATCCAGAAAGAGCGCCATATACTTCTTCCCGGCCCCATCAAATATATAGTAGGAATTAAAACCGTTCTCGGAATGGCCGGCGAAGCCCGGGATGTTCTTCATCCGTTTTGGCGAGAAATAGCTGAGGAACGGTTCCTTGGCCAAATTTCGTTCGTTGTCGTATTGCCGCGAATCAAGCACGTCATGGTTTCCTGCCAGATAACCGTAGGGAAGCTTGGCCCGATCGAGCACTTTCATAGCTTCGTCGGCGTTGCGCCATTCGTAGTCCTCACCGGCCCGATCGACCAGATCGCCCAAATGTGCGGTGAAAACGATATTTTCCTTTTTCGAGTTCTTTGCGATCCAATTCGTTTGCGACAACCATAGCTCGTTTTTGTAACGCGCATATTTTTGCGTATCCGGCAATATGGCGACCTTGAAGCTAGTATCGCTGTCTGCCGAAGCGGCTGGACTAGCGGATGCGTCGAAGCCAGACAGCAGCCCCGCAAGCAGTGTCACTGGCAGCAGCAGTGCGAGCAGTTTTTTGAGTTTCATCTTCATTCTGTCATGTCCCTTCATTGCTGTAATTGGTAGTGATAGGGACATTGTACGTCATGTGTATGACCGGGATGTTAGGAGAAAATCAGAATTGTGTAAAGTATGAATAAACAAGCGCCGATTATGGTTGGCCGTCAATGCAGGTTGCTTGGAACTGCTCAAAACAGCGTATAAGAAGTAAATAAACTATTATATGTAAAAATGATTATTGATGTAATTCCTTTAAAAATTTAGCATTACAAATAACCAGCGCATCCAGACATCCAAGCAGGGATCTATGATGATAGGAGGTGAGCCTTGCTACTGTCCGGGAGATTCAAGGAAAAATGTCAGTATATCCTTTATTGATGGAGGTATGTTCATGAATTCCAAATCATCCGTTATTCCGTTTAGCCGAGCGTTCCGAGCCCGCAACTATAGAATCATTACCAGCGTCTTATGCTTGGCGCTTATTTTGCCATGGCTGCCAGGGGGGCAGGCCAGCGCGGCAGCTCTATTTAACGACGATTTTGAAAGCGGTAACAGTAATAATTGGACAGCGACCACGGGGACTTGGTCCGTGGTGAAGGATGGGAACTCTAACGTATATGCCCAGACGAGCACAAGCGAAGGACGTACCTCGGCTGGAGATTCCTCCTGGACGGACTATGCTGCGCAGGCGGATGTCAAAGTGGAGGACTTCAATGGAACCAACAGAACTTATGTAGCCGGCCGTTATAAGGATGGCAACAACTATTATGCAGCTTCGCTCTATAATAGCGGGGGCGGCAAGCTGGAAATCCGCAAGAAAGTGGGCGGCTCTTCATCTACGCTCGTGACCAAGAATTATCCGCTGTCGACCGGCGTATGGTATAACGTCAAGCTGGAGCTATCGGGCTCTACCCTCAAAATGTACGTCAACAATACACTGGAGCTGACGGCCACGGATTCCAGCCTGACCGCTGGAGCCGTCGGCTTCGTGACGGGCAAGACCAAGGCCAAATTCGATAATGTCGCCGTAACAGATCTCGGTGGAGGCACAACACCAACTGACCCGCCGACGAATCCGCCGGAACCAGAGCCTGAGGTGCCAGCTCCGGCAGAGGGAGATCTCTTCGTCGCTGCGAATGGTTCGGCCAGCAACCCGGGAACCCTCGATAAGCCGACCACCCTTGCCTCAGCGATTACCAGAATCGCTCCGGGGAGAACAATCTATATGCGCGGAGGGACCTACAACTTCGATTCTACGATTACGATTGAACGCGGCAATAACGGAACCTCCAGCGCTCGCAAAAGCCTGGTTGCCTACGGCAGCGAGAGGCCTGTCCTGGATTTCTCGGCCCAAGCCTTTGCATCCACGAATCGCGGCATTCAGTTATTCGGGCATTACTGGGTCGTTAAAGGGCTTGAAATTAAAGGAGCAGGAGATAATGGATTGTATATCGGCGGCAATTATAACCGAATCGAGCAGGTCGAGGCCCATCATAACCGGGATACGGGCATCCAGATCGGACGCTATGCTTCATCCGCCCAATTTGATGAATGGCCGAGCTATAACCTGGTCATCAATTCATATTCCCATAACAATTATGATCCGGATGACGGAGAGGATGCAGACGGCTTCGCCGCCAAGCTGACCGTCGGTCCAGGCAACGTATTTGACGGCTGTATCGCGGCTTATAACGTTGATGACGGCTGGGATCTGTACACCAAATCCGATACCGGTCCAATTGGGGCAGTCACTATTCGCAACAGCATTGCCCATCATAATGGTCAGACCTCTGACGGCGCCTCGACTTCGAATAGCGATGGAAACGGCTTTAAGCTGGGCGGCGAGAAGATCGGAGTCAACCATATCGTTGAGAACAGCATCGCCTACCAGAACAAGAAGCATGGCTTCACATATAACAGCAATCCTGGCTCCATCCAAATGAAGAACAATACATCCTGGGCGAACGGACAGAGTAATTTTGCCTTCGATGTGGGTACGCATATTTTCACGAACAATCTATCCTTCCAGGGCGGAGCAAGCGACAAAACCAGCGGTACAGACGTGTCCAGCACGAACGTCTGGTGGAAGAACAAAAAAAGCGAAAACGCCAAAGGACTGCTGGCCAGCGCCGAAGACTTCGTCAGCTTGACTCCAACGCTGACGCGCAATAGCGACGGGTTCCCGAACCTGGGCAATTTCCTGAAGCTTGCTGCAGGCAGCGACTTGATCGGCTCCGGTGTACCTAGCGGAACGAATATCGGGGCACGCTAGAAAAACTTTATAAGCTTGTCGGAGCCCGTTCTCACCTTAAGAAAACTACTGGTGGAGCGGGCTTTTATCATATAAAATGTAAATAACTCATGCTGTTATTATTCGGTTTAGCTGGGAATACGTCCCGAGCAAGGTACAAGCCTTGATTGAAATTCAATTGTGGCAAACAAAGGAGGAGGACATAAAGGGATGAAAGGAATAAAAGGATTTCTATTAAGGTCGTTATTGCTGCTCGTAGCTTTTCTGATAGGTGTTCAAGTCTATCATTTACTGAAGCCGTAAATGAATCCGCCAAGGATTATGGCAGAAGATTTAGTTGAAGAATAATTACTCCTAGATAGATCAGAATGGCTGCCGCGGACAGGAAAGGAGCGAAGGGAACGGACGCAACCTTTCTATGGCGCAAGCCGCATACTCCCCCCACATAAATCAACGCAAGCACGCTGCCCGCCAGTAGCACATAAATATTGGCATACCAGCCCACCCATGCCCCGATCGCGGACAACAGCTTGATGTCCCCTGCCCCGACATGGAAATTCCACCTGGATCTGATGAGGAACAGGAGGACGGAAGGGATGAGGATTCCGAGCAGGGCATCCGCAAGGGAGAAATACAGCCAGCTATGTAGTAAACCCAATATGGACAGCATAATAACGAAACGGTTGGGAATGATCCGGCTCCTGATATCGTTAATGCTGCAAATCAGCAGGAGCAGAATGAGTCCAGCTGCAAACCATATTTTCATAGAAAACCCTCCGCGGCATTCGATATAACACGACAATATCTTCGCTCATTTCCCGAATTATGTCAAAAAATAATATTTTATTACTTTATTCCTGTTTTTAAATTTAGTGAATCTTAAGACCTTTAGGTATAGGAAATAAGTCTATATTCAGGATTAATTATACAAATAAGGTATTGTACGACCTATAGGTTACTTGTATAATGATCAGCATCAGCAAGGTAAATATTACTAAATAAAATGATTTTTTCTTTAGTAGGTGAACATATGAAGCTGCTTATCGTTAGTGGTGAGTTTCATAGAATTGCGACGCAGTATTTGCCTAAAAAGACAACAGTCATCCATCCTCACGCTCTGGAACTGCGAAATTTGTCGGAATACCTGAACGGGGGAAATCCCGTAGGTGATGCGATCCTCATTACGGATCAGGCCTTTACGCAGAAGCCGGGCCTTGACCGGGAGCAGTTGACCCTGCTGCTGGAATGGGTGCAGGAGAACAGCACATCAAGGCTTCCCGTAGTTCTCGTGACTCGGGACTTTATGAAGCCTTTTGAACTGGGCATGCTGACGCAGCGTTTTGACCACTTTAACATAATTACCAGCGATACGGTAAGAATTCCGGCGGAGGTCTATCGAAGCGCCATTGAACAAATGAGCCAGAAGGGAACCGCCCCTGTAGCTCCCATACATAATGATTACAAGACGGAAACGACATACATTAACGAGAATCCACTGAAACCGGGCCAACCCGAGAAGAAGCGCTCCTTCTTCGACCGTTTTCGCTCGAAGCCTGAGACATCCGCAGACCGGACGGCTACTGACCGTTTGTCGAGGGACATCGCCAACATCAGCCGCGGCATCAGCAGAGTCGTCGCAGTGACAGGTCATCGCGGCAACGGGCTGACCAGCACCGCCGTTAATCTGGCTCATGAAGCCAGCAAGCGCGGACTGAGCAGCATCATAATTGACATGGATACGGAATACCGCAGCATGAATATGTATTTCAGCCGTTTTCACGACGTGACGAACAAGGATGAGCAGATGAGCGCATCGCTGATCCGCACGCTCGCCAGACCGCAGGATTATTTGACGACGGCTTTTAATATTAAAGACCAGTTCTGGCTTACATCGCTCGGCTACTCCTTCAATGACCACAAGCTGATGGAGCAGTTCTATAACAGCGAGAAATTGGTAGGCTTGCTCTCCGTATTAAGAACCAAGTTCAATCTTGTGCTGCTGGACATGCCGCTGGACTTATTGCGCAGCTTCCAGGAGACGATGATCCATATCGACGTATTCGGCATGTGCATACCGAACAATTTGCATGCGATTCTCAGTACGGCCCGAAATGTAGAGGTTGTGCTTGATCGGGAGAAAGCGGCTTATTTGAATGCCAAATCGAAGGTCATCGTCACCAAATATAATGATCGTTCGAGGTTTCAGGGGGCTCTTTTTACGCCAGACAAAGTGAACGACATCTTGGCATCAGGCATCAGTGACTCGTTTCAGTACGAGATGAAGACGGCTGGAGTGGTGCCTTACAGCCATGCCTTTGACTCGCAAATTGAGACGGATATCCCCATGACGAATACAGGGGCCGAGTTTGAGAAGGCTTTTGGACAAATGCTTCTAAGATTGATGGAGGGTGCGTAGGGTTATGGATTTAAGTACAGTAAAAAGCGTCTCCCCTAACAGAAAACTATTCAAAAAAATACTGGCGCTTCTGTTCAGTATTGCCGTAATCGTCGTGTCTTTTATTGTATTGAACAACGCCAATGAGGCGGCCAAGGACACGGTAGAGGTTCTGAAGGTCAATGAAAAGGGGGGGATTCCTGCATATGTTCCTTTAACGGACAAACAAATCAAGAAGTATTCCATCATCCGGAAGGAATATACGGAAGATATGGTTCTGGCGGAAGATTTATCTATGGTAACGGATAAATATACGAAGTATTTTCTGCGGGACGGCAGCATTTTGTACAAGGATCAGCTGATGGAAGAGAAGCCGCTCCAGAATGAATGGCTCTATGAGCTTGGCGATGAGCATGAGGTGCTGACTTTGCCGTATAACTTTCTTGAGGCGGGCGGGGATATTCTCATGCCGGGAGACAGGGTGAGGATTCGCGTATCGTTTGAGCAGGAGGTGTCGGACAGTACGGGAAATCCCAATGCTTTCGGCTCAACGCGAACTCAAATGAAGACGGAGGTGCTGTTTGACAGCATCGAGGTCCGGGACATGCTCAATTCCAGCAGCCATTCGATCTATGAGGTGTATAAAGAGGTGCTCAAGCTGAGCGAGGACAAGAGGCAGGAAGTCATGAAGAGCAGCGACTTTTTGAAGAGCATTCAGCCTAGATCCCTGCTTCTGGAAGGGACGAGGGAGCAGGTGGATAAATTCGCTAAATATAATGGCTACGAAGGAAAGAAATATTTGATAACGATTCTGAGCCGCAAGAACAGTCAGGTTATCCTGGATCAGCTGCCTACCTTGCAAAGAGAGGTGGAATCATGGATCGACACGAAAAACTGAGGCTCGATGATGTCCTAAGCAAAATTTCAGCGAAGGAATTGATGGGAAACGAATTGCAGGAGAGCAGGCTGATCTATAGCGTCGTTGGCTTCGTCCCCGCCTGCGATATGGTAGACAACGCTTTGATTGTCAGCAATCTCGGCTATCTGCTGGCCCAGAAGGGGCTGAATACCTGCATCGTCGATTTGAAGGTGTTCAATCCGAACATCTACCACTACCTGGATGCTAAGCCGAGCAAGCGCGGACACGGATTAATCCGGCTGCTGAAAAGCGACAAGGTGGACTTCAGGGAAGAAATTCAGGCTACGAAATATGAGCGGCTGTACGTGCTATCCCCTAGTCCGCATGACCTGCTTGAGGAATATTTCGACTTCGAATTTGAGCATCTGGAGCGGGTGATCGAGACGCTTAAGGGAATGTTTGACATCATTCTGCTGGACATCCCGAACAATCCGCCGCTCGAGTTCTGCCTGGGGGCGATGAAAAATTCGCATGTCGGCTTCTTTACGGCAACAGAACGCATCGAAGCCCCCAGCAATATGACCCGCATGCTTGATTTTGCCGCTTCCGTCGGCATCAGCACGGCGAAATTTACGAGCGTCATTCTCATGAATGTTCAGGATATCAACTATGACTACAAAGGGTTCAAGGAGTTTGGCTTCAATATCGTGGCGTCGCTGCCGCTGATCAAAGCGGCCTATGCATCTACGCTCGAAGGGAAGCTGTACGTAAGGGACAACCCGTTGGTGAACAAGTATTTTCTCAGAGAAATGCGCAAATTGGCAGACATTCTCGGCAACCAGTAAGGGAGGGATACGATAAATGCTCACCCGTGCAAAAATCAGCGACATGCAGCTTAAAGTAGCGCACCAGATCAACAAGACCGAAGATATGGAGGAACTGAAGAATAAGTACAACACGATTCAGTTCGAGGAAGCGCTGGAGCTATGTCAGAAATACATAAACAAGGTGGCGACCCACGCCTTCCGCCGAGAGAGTGACCCCGCCCGCAAGCGCGAGATGACCAAATCCTACATTAACGAATTCGTCGATTCACAGAAGCCGATTGTCGAGGGCTATTATGAGCTTGTCGAGCTAAAGCTGGCGCTGACCAACGAGATCACCCACTATGGCCCGATCACGAAGGCGATGGAGGACCCGTCGATCGATGAAATCCGCATCAACGGGACGGATCAGATTTTCGTGGAGAGCGGAGGGAAGACGCTCCCTTGGGACCAGCATTTCATCGACCGGGAGCATCTGGAGCGGATTATATCCAAGCTCCTCGGCGTCTCGAAGGTGCGGCTCACACCGAAAATCCCGATGGTCAACGCTCGTACGATCGAAGGATACCGCGTTAACGCCACCCATGCGGATATCTCGCCTTATGATATGCCGGCGGTGGTCATTCGGAAATTCAGCAAGAAGAGCATCACACCGGAGATGATGCTGCGGAATGAATCGTTCTCCGTCAATATGTTCAAGCTGCTATCCCTGCTGCCCAAGGCTGACCTCTCCTGGATTACAGTAGGCCCGACAGGCAGCGGAAAGACGACGCTTAATGAAATGATGGTCAAGGAGATCAATCCGCTCTCCCGGATCATTACGATCGAGAATCCGTCGGAAATGCGGCTGCTGCAGCGGGAAGGCAACAGCGAGCACGGAAGAATCATCAACGACGTGCTGCAGTACGAATCCGTACCCGATGATGATGACGCGAGTCCGGCCACCATGGAGAATCTGCTGATCAATGCCATGAGGCAGTCGCCCCATTGGATCGGACCGGGCGAGCTAAGAACGCCTGGGGAATTTGCTACTGCGCTGCGTGCCGCACAGACCGGTCACTTCTTCTTCACGACGCTGCATGCCGAAGGGGACCGGGAAGCGATTTTCCGCTTCCTCACCGCTTACCTGATGGCTTCCAATGAGCCGGCGGAGCTGGCGCTCCGCAATATTTGCAGCGCTGTCAAGTTCATCGTGTTCCAGGAGAAGCTGGCCGACGGGACAAGGAAGGTCACCTCCATTTCGGAGGTATTAGGCTCCGAGGGGCTGGAGCCGATCGTGAATCCGATATACAGGTTCATATCGGAGGACGTCCTGGAGGAGGAAGGAACTCAGCGCGTGCTCAAGATCATCGGCAAGCATAAACGCGTCGGAATGCTGTCCGAGAAGGTGCAGCAGACGATGATCAAGGCGGGGATCAAGCGCAGCCGGTTCGAGTTTCTGACCAGACCGCCGGGGGAAGATGAAATAGAGGAGTATGGATTCGATGGATACCAATTCAATCATTAGTTTATCTTTGGGGATTGCTGCATTCATCGTCTTTAACACCATATTCGAGGTCCGGTTCTTCGAGGGCAGCGGCCGTTTCATTCTCGGGATGCTCGATACGCTGGCCGAGCATCTCGGCAGGTACAATACGAAGCGTTACGTGGAGCGGGTCAAGAAGGAGCGCATCGTCAAGCAGAAGGAGAATATTTACGCCAAATACAATCGGCTCGTCGAAGGGCTCATTCTCGACTTCAACCTGCCGCTGACGCTGGAGAGCTTCACTTCGCTATTATGCATCGCTTTTGCGATCGTCGTCCTGATCATTGTGGTCTTCATGAAGAACGTCACTCTGGCCGTAGTTGTGACCGTGGCGATCTTCATCGGACTGCTGACCTACTTCGTCATGCAGTCCAAGGCCATCAAGGCCGAGAAGCTGGAGAGCATCATGGATGCCGAGGACATTATTTGTCCCCTGGCCCGGGAAGGCGTGCTGGTGGCGATTAAGAAGGTCATGGAAAGCGACGAGTACATCAAACCAGCTATCCGCCCCTATTTCCAGCAGTTCATCGATAACTGCGAGAACAACGGCTACTCGTTCAAGCAGGCGATTCAGCTGCTGAACCGCCAGCTTGGACCCAAGTTCGACAACTTCGCCAAGAAAGCGATTGTCTTCGAATACAACGAACGCAAGGGCATGGCTGATATCTTTCTCGATATCGTGGATGAGAATGCGGTATTGCGCGAAATCAATGCCCGGAAGGATCGGATCTTCCGGAAGATGAACCGGGACTTTTTATTGAAGACCGTCGTTATCATTCTGTTCTTTCTATACGCCTTGACAGTGGATGATTTCAGAGAGTTCATGCTGGACAGCACCTTCGGCAAAATGATCAACACGGTTATGATCAGCATCATATGCCTCAGCTTTGCCCGCACACAGGCGCTCCAAGGCAATCTGGGGCCGGGGAGTGACAGGAAATGACGATGCTTGCCAAGCTCAGTGCACTTGCCGCCATACTTTATTTGGTAAAGGTATTCTTCTATCCCTTCTTTAAGCCCGTGCAGGGGAAGCAGAAGAAGCGCAACCGCAGATACCTGAAGGAGCGCAAGAATGCTCAGTTCAACGATAAGCTGCGGGAGTTCAAGAGGCAATTTGCGGCCAAATACGTGAGCAGGCTGCTAGGGAACGCGGAGCGAATGCGCTACCAGAAAATGATCGACCGGCTCGACCTGCAGATGAAGCCCGAGGAGCTGCGGGCGGAGCAAATATTTTACGCTGCCGCTGGAGTCATCGTTACAGCCATCTTCATGAGCGCCAACCCATTGCTTGGCTATGTAACGGCTATATTCATCGTACTTGGATGGCTGTACCCGATTTCGGAGATGGAGCAGAAGATCGAGCGCAAGAACAAGAACATCGCGTTTGATTTTCCAGCCTTCTACAGCATGGTGTATTACCAGTATTCGAAGTCAGTCAACATTTATCTTGCTGACGTGATCCGGGACTATCTGCCGAACGCGAACAATGATATGGCGGAGGAGCTCGGCGTGATGCTCGACAACATTGAGTACGGTGAAGAATATGCGCTTAAGCAGCTGAAGAAGCGGGTCCCGATCCACTACATCATTAAATTCTGCGACTTGATGGAGACCCGGCTCAAAGGCTATGACAATATATCGCAAATGGTCTATCTCAAGAACGAAGTAGACAGCTACCGCATTGTGGCCCTGGAAGAGGATTTGGAGAAAAGGCAGCGGACCAATTCACGGATTCAGATTATCCTGATTCTGGTACTGGTTGTCTACATTGCGATTTACTACTTATTCACCATCTTGGATTCCATCAAAATGTTTCAATAAACCGGTAATATCTATTCATTTAAAAAAATTTAGGGAGGGCATCGTGTATGGAATATCAAAATCGCAAGCAGCAAAGTAAGCGGGAGGGTGAGAAGAAACTCTCCTTCTGGAAGGAGGATCGCGGAGAAATCGGTGTGAAGCAAATCGCGATCACCGTCGCTATTATCGTCGTTATTGCCTTTGCCGCAACCTTGATCCGGGATACCTTCTTGGAGCAATGGATCAGAGAGGTATGGCAAATGTTCATGAAAGCGATCGAGGATATGACGTCTTAAAGCAGGCCATTACATAAGGCACAGGTGAAATGAAATGCGCGCATTTGCTAAATCGATTCTTGTCTCTATTCTCGTTTCGGTAGCCATTTTGTTGTTTACGAACTTCATTTATTTCATCCCCTGGTATATGACTCTGGTGGTCGAGACATTCAATCTGTCACAGGCGGTGGCCAGTGATAACTACCTGAAGCACGAATACAAGGATGCCGTGCTCGAGAAGCTGAGCAAGCGTCCGGTCTACCGGGATAAGGCCAACCAAATCGTGATTTCCGCTGTGAAGGAAGGGGGAGGGGAGCATTCCGCTGAGGGTTGGGATGATGCATCGTTATACGAGTACGTGTCAGATCTGGAGAAGCCTTATAACCAGCGGGGCCTCCCTGTTACAGTGACGATTAAGGCAGTGTATCCGCTGAGCATCAAGCTGTGGGGGGAGAAATACGAGCAGGAGATTCCGGTTTCCTTCTCTCTCACGACGACGGGGCTTAAGCATTACAAGGACTTATATTATGACGAATATCTTAACCTTAAACTCGAATAAGAGGGACTATGAGAAACATTGCTATAGCCATGCTGCTGCTTTTACTGCTGTCTGTATTCCTGGAGCCTATGGTAGAGCTCTTGAATTTGGGGAAAGAGAAGATTGTGCTGGGAACAGCCCTTGGCAATGCTGCGCGTTCAGCAAAGGATCGCAGTCTGATCTATGAGTCTCATAGAGATTTGGATGCAAAGGTCAATGAGGAAAAATTCGTGAGCTATTTCGCGGTGGCATTCAGTGATGCCTTGAAGCTGACCTGGACAAATCAAGGGACGAGCTCGCGTGAGCTCACCTTCACATCTACGGATGGCAAATACAACGATTTCACAGTGACCGTGGATTTTGTAGAGAAGATCCATGAAGAGACCGGGCAAATATACACGAAGGCCCAGCTTAAAGCGCAATCCGAATACAAGTTCCAGACCAAATACCTGCGGCTGGCCGAGAATGCCAGACAGGACGTCGCTTATCAGCTGGAGTCCGAGCGTGAGCTTACTCTGTCGGTCAAGAACTAAAAGGGAGGCGAGAAAAGGATGGATTATGTCATGGTAACGTTTCAAACCGGGGAGGGTTATTCCAAGGAATTGAAGGTGCCTTCGTTCGTTACCTCAGAAGAGCTTCTGAGCATGCTGTCCGAAGCGCTAGGCCTGTCCATCACCCCGGAGCATCGGCTTCAGGCCGAGCCGCTAGGGCGCATACTCGATCCCTCCCGAACGCTGGAGGAGGAAGGCGTAGGCTTCGGGGCGCTGCTGACTCTTATTTAGAAGTAAGGGGTGAATCGCATGAATTATAACATCAGCACCGGCGGGCTGATCTGCGAGGCCGGGGACAAGCTGCTTCTCACCGATATCCGCAGCTATTCCGGAACCTATCTGAGAAGCGGGGGGGCTGGCGATCAACGCCTCCTGGACGGGGTCTTCTGGTTCATGAACCGCAGGGAGAACACCATTTATTACAGCGATCAGAGCCAGGGGCACCGGTTATACCGGTGGGACCTTGCTGCAGCAAGCTCCCAGCTTCTTCTTGACCGTCCTTGCTGCGGCCTGGTTCTGAATGGCGATTGGCTGTATTACAAGAGCGAGACCGATCATAAGCTGTACCGCTGCCTTCTAGATGGGAGAAAAGAATCCCGGATTACGGATGAGCCAGTCGAATGCTTTGTTGTGGATGAGGAGCAGGTGTATTACGCAACTCAGCATGGTATCCGGTCATGCAGCGTCACTGGCAGCAGCCGGGAGCAGCTTTCGGACTCCGCAGCCGTCCAGCTGCTCAAAATCGGCGACAACCTGCTGTTTGCCGATGCCAAGAATCAGTACCTGCTGACCGCGCTGTATCTGCAGACCGGGGAGGCCCGGGTCTACGCAGACGTGTCGCCGAATAGCCTGAATAGCGACGGGCGTTATATCTATTGCGCCAACCGCAGCAATGACAGCTCGGTCTATCGCATTGATCCGAGCACGGGCAGCAAGATCCGCATCTGCGGGGACAGCGCCGATCATATTCATATTCTAGGCGACACGATCTATTTCAGCAGCCGGTTCGAATGGCACAAGATGTCGCTGACCGGCGGCCAAGCGGAGAAAGTCATTAATATGTCGTGAGGTAATTATGATTAACGAAAAATATGAATTTAGCCGTCAGCCCCGTTTCCTGCCGGAAATGCCCAGCGGAGAAATCGAAATTCCCAATCCGCCTCATGCTTACGAGAAGCCGGAAATTTCCTGGTTCACGTTATTGGCTCCGCCGGTCGTGATGCTGGTCATTACACTATTGCTCGCTTTGACGTATCAATCGATGTTCATGATGCTGTCCATCGCGATGACCGTAATGACGCTGGTCGTATCGCTAGCCACCGCCGCTTCGCAAATCAAGAAGTACCGGAAGAAGAAGAAGGAGCGCGAGCAGAAGTATCTGCAATTTATCGCGGATACCCGCAGCGAGCTGATGCTGGCCAGAGAACAGCAGATCAAAGCGATGAATGAGATGAATCCCGAGCCTGCGGCCTGTCTGCAGCGCATCCAGGACATCGATAACCGGTTGTGGGAGCGTACTCCCTCTTCTCCGGACTTTCTGTCGCTCCGGCTCGGGGTCGGGAGTGTTCCTTCGGCGCTGCACATCAAATATACGAAGCAGGCGATTATCATGGAGAGCGATCCGCTGATCATGGAGCCGCAGAGACTGGCTCTCGAATTCGAGCGGGTTCAGGATGTGCCTGTGTCAATCCATCTGATGACTTCGGAAATTTGCGGCATCGCCGGCGAGGAAGAAAGAACGTTTGCAATTGTGACGCAGATGCTGCTGCAGCTTGTAACGCATCATGGATACGATGATGTGCGCATCGTCGTACTGGCTGCCGAGGAAGGGCTGGAGAAGTGGAACTGGCTCCGGCAGCTGCCGCATTTATGGACGGACGGGTTCGATGCGAGGTTCCTGCTATGCGGCAAGGCGATTGCGCATCAGGTGCTTGGCGGATTGAACGAGGTGCTGAAGGAGCGCGAGCGCAAAGAGGTTGGAGGAAGTCCGCTTCCGCATTTCGTCTTCATCATCGAAGATCCTTCACTCTTAGAGGAGGAGCCGATTAACAAATATTTGTACAACAAGTGCGCATCGCTTGGGGTGTCATCGGTATATATCGCCAAGAATCAGGCCTATCTGCCGATGAACTGCAAGCAGGTTATCATCGTTCAGGGCAAGAACGGCGAGCTGGCCGACCGGGAGACTGGCGAGAAATCGACTTTTATTCCGGATCAGGTTCATATGCCGCAGCTGGAGCAGGCAGCGCGCATGATGGCGCCGCTGCGGATCAAAAATTCGAGTGCCAACTTTGCGCTGCCGACCTCGCTGACGCTGCTTGATATGCTGCAGGCCAAGACGACGGAGGAAGTTGATTTGCTGTCCCGATGGACGAGGAACAAGCCCTTCAAGGGCATGAGCGTGCCGATCGGCGTTAAGGCTGGAGGCAGCCTGTTCCATCTTGACATGCACGAGACCGGACACGGCCCGCATGGACTGGTGGCCGGGACGACGGGCTCGGGGAAGAGTGAGCTTCTGCAGAGCATCATTATTTCCCTGGCAATTAACTATCATCCGCATGATGTCGTATTCGTACTGATTGACTATAAAGGCGGCGGCATGGCCGACATCTTCAAGGGCATGCCGCATCTGGTCGGCACGATCACGAATCTCGGGGGCAATCAGACGACCCGTGCGCTCTTGTCCATAAAGAGCGAGCTGATGCGGCGGCAGCGTGTGTTCTCCGAATATGGGGTAAACAACATAGACAGATACCAGAAGCTCTATTACAGCCAGAACGAGGATGGCCGGATGCCTGCAATTCCTCATCTAATCATGATTGCGGATGAGTTCGCTGAGTTGAAGCAGGACCAGCCGGAGTTCATGAAGGAGCTGGTCAGTACTGCACGGGTCGGCCGAAGCCTTGGCGTCCATCTGATCCTGGCAACACAGAAGCCGGCGGGCGTCGTGGACGACCAGATCTGGAGTAACTCTAAATTCAAAATCTGTCTCAAGGTTCAGGACGAGGCGGACAGTAAGGACGTCATCAAGCGGCCGGATGCGGCCATGATTAAAGAGCCTGGCCGCGCTTATATCCAGGTGGGCAACGATGAAATTTTCGAGCTGTTCCAGTCGGCGTATTCCGGAGCCGATTACGACCCGGAAGGCGAAATGCTGAAGAGCGAGAATCGCGCGAAGCGCATTTACGAAATTTCGCTCCATGGGCGCGCCGAGCAAATTTATCCGCTGGAGGAAGAGAAGATTGCGCTCAAGGAAATGCCTTCCCAGTTGAAATGCATGGTTGAGCATATCATCTCATTCTCGGAGCGAAGCGCCGTACAGGCGCTGAAGGGACCGTGGCTGCCTCCGCTGCCGGACAGCGTGTATCTGGATGACTTATTCACCCCGGGTACGGGCTTGAATCAGGAGTATGGCTGGCCTGGGGAAGAAGAGATTCTCAGCGCGCCGATCGGCCTGGTGGATGATCCGCGGGGACAGTTACAGGAACCGCTCAAGATCGATTTCGCAGCTGAAGGGAATCTGTTCGTATACGGCTCCCCGGGCACGGGCAAGACATATCTCTTGAGGTCGCTGTGCATGTCGCTGGCCTATAAGTATTCACCGTCGGATGTTCATTTGTACGTCATGGATTTCGGAGGGGCCTCCTTCAAGCTGTTTGAACGGCTGCCGCATTGCGGCGGGATCATGACCCTGGAGCAGGAGTCGACGATCCAGCAATTCGTCCTATTCCTGTTCAGGATGATGGACGAGCGCAAGAAGCTGTTCGAGGACAGCCAGAGCGACGGCTTCAACGACTACAGGCATAATGGCGGGAAGCTCCCGGCGATCGTACTCGTCATTGATAACTATTTTGCGTTGTCGGAGACCTATGAAGAGATTGACGAGAAGATGGTCACGTTGGCCCGGGAAGGCTCCAAGTTCGGCATTTACATGGTAGTTACCGCTACGAATGCATCCCTTGTCCGCTACAAGCTGTCCGTGAATTTCAAAATGGCCGTAGCGCTGCAGCTCACGGATAAAGGGGAATACGCCAACATTGTTGGACGGACAGAGGGGCTGGAGCCGGCCAAGGTGGCCGGGAGAGGGCTGGTCAGCGGCAAGCCGCCGCTCGAATTCCAGACGGCCATCCCGGAATTCAGACAGCGGAGCATGGAAGAGCTTATCCAGGATTTCGAATTCTTCGCCAAGGAGAATCTGATTGCTCCGGCTACACCAATCCCGATCATGCCGAGCAAAATCGACATGAGAGAGATTAACCAGGGCGGAGAGCTGCTGGCCATCGGCCTCGGGGATCATGATTTGATGCCTGTCTATGTAGATCTGGCGGCCACCCCGGTGATTATGGTCGCCGGCGACGCGATGTCGGGTAAGAGCACGCAGCTCGTCTCATGGATCAGCATGCTGGATGAGAAGCTGGGTTCAGACCGGCTGGAGGTCTATGCTCTCGATTCCAGCTCGATGGGGATCTATGAATTGATGAAGCTGAACTGCGTGACAGACTTGTCGCAGGTCGAGGATATGTATGATTTCATCGATTCGGTCAAGCAGGAGCTGGACGACCGGCGTGCCAAGTTCCTGGCTACCAGACAGGCTAATGGTGACTTGAACGCGCTTGTGCGTTCCTGGAAGCAAATCATCTTCGTTATCGATAATTTAAGCGAGCTGACCAATGGAGACCAGTATTCGCTCAAGGAATTGATCGAGCGCGTCGCCAAGCATGAGCGCGGCATGAAGGCTGCCGTCATTGCGGCAGACCAGACCTCGGAGCTCGCCAATAACTGGGATAGTCTGGGCAAGGTGCTCCGGGAGGAGCAAACCGGCCTCCTGCTGGGCAGCCTTAAGGAACAGAGCCTGTACAATACGAGGTTCCCGTATGGAAGCCAAGAGAAAGAGATGGAGCTTGGCGACGGCTATTTCATCGTCAAGAACAAATTTACGGGTCTGCGTACGGCTACGTTCGTGCATCAACAGGATAAAGTCATGATATAAAGCATCCGGTCAAGCCGATTCGTTGAGGAGGGGTATATATGCCTTCATCAGGAGAAATCCGCAGAAAAGCAGCTGGAGTTCGTGCAATATCCGAGGATATCAGGCGCGAATCATCGAAATATCAAAGCGTGGTCAACGATGTTAGCACCTGGTGGAAGGGGGAAGCCGGGACCAGCTTTAGAACCGGGTACCAGCAGATTCACCGCGAAATCAGTGACCTGCTCCGCAAGCTGAACGACCTGGAATTCAAGGTTGGCAGCAATTTGGCTAATGCGGTCGATCGTGCCGAAGAGCGGAAAGCGATGGAGGAGAGGCAGCGTTTAGCTGCGTCTAAGCGATAGCTTTCCCGTGCGATTATACTTGAAAGGAGGTGAACTTATGTCAAACTTAACGTTTAGTCCTGGACAGGCCCGCAGTGTGTCCAAGTCAATTCTGAACAAGGGCAGAAATGCAAAGGATCTCGTAGAGCAGCTGAACAGAGAAATCAATTCCGTAGAGGGCTGGTGGCAAGGTGATTCCGCCAAAGCTTTCGTGGATGAGTTCAGACAGTTGAAGCCCAACCTTGATAAGCTGGTTGAATGCGTAGAGAACATCAGCAAGAACCTCGACAAGATCGCTGATATCAAGGAACAAAGCGAGAAAGATATCGCTAGCGCACTTCGTAAATAATGTGAGATCGGCGTGGTATACAGTTGCTGCTGTTATCACGCCCTTTTCTCAATCCATTCCTTTTCTGATAGTGAGGTGAAGAGATGAGCACACCAAGTGCCATAAGCGGCACGGCCAGGAATATCCGCAACGAGCTGGGAGAAGTCAAGCGGGAGGAAGGAAGGCTCCAGGCGGAGCTTGCCGGCGTGTCGTCCTGGTGGAAGGGCAGCGCGGGCAAGGCGCTGACGGATAGTTATCAGTCGCAAACGAGAAATGAACTCGGACGCTTGTATGCGGAAATCGAGAATTTGCAGTCGGGATTGGAGAGACTGGCAACCGAGGTGCACAGAGCCGAGGAGCAAAGGCGCATCGAGGCCCAGCAGAAGGCAATGCAGCTCCAGCAGCAAAGAAATGCAAAGAAATAAAGGGGTGTACCTAGCGTGTTGAGGGATAAGGATAAAATACTGTTATGCGAGCTGGTGAATGCCGGGGACTTGTCACCGTACATCGGTTGCCCCTTAGAGCATTTCTCCGAATGGGGGAAAGGGCTGAGCGGATACCCTGATTTGGAGCTGCTAGCCGGAGAGATGGTGTCCAGCCCCGCATTGCTACGCTTATCTTTGCAGCAGCATAGGAAGCTGGAATATATGAATCTGTATGTATTTGCGGACGAGGAAGGCAATCATGTCATCGTGCCCCATGCGCATGAGCACCCGGAGCTTGCAGTGGATGTCCATCATTTTCTGGATGAAGCGATGGAGTGCGCCTTGCACTGGAGAGATAGAGGCAGCTGCGTCTTGACCGGAATGCGGGCTGGCGGCTATTGCGCGGCTTATTTGGCAGAGCGGCTGGATCTGGAGGCTACCGTCTTCGCGGTGCCGACGGGGGAGGAGCTTCCCGGGCGGGTGCGCAATCTCGTGGCAGAGCATGACCCGGTCGGAGCTTGTCTGGAAAAGGTCGTCTTCGTAAAGCAGCGGACGGAAGAGACAGATTTGGAAGAGGCTTATTCCAAGATTCTCGATTTTGATGAAGAGGGCAATGCCATTCCGGCGATTCAAAGCGATTATTCTAAATTCGTAAGCTGGTTCTACGATACGGCGGGGATGATTCGTCCGGATGTATGGCATATTTTTTTCGGAAAGAACCTGGAAGAGGAGCCGGTATTGGATTATGGGCTATACTCTTTATTCTTGAAAATGGACGGCTTGACGGAGGAAAGTGTCATTCGCTCCATCGAGCAAGTCATTAGGTACACGGAGAAACAGCTGGAGAGGAATCGAAGCGCACTGCAAAGCGAGTTCAGTCATATTGAGGTTGATCGGATCAAGGACTTCATCCGCGAGTGCGGAGAGAGCCTGACGAACCAGGCGGTAGACATCGTATATGACGTTTATCGAAGCGTCGAGACCATTTTGGCGGGCGCTGCATTATTTACCATGAATAAGAATACAATTGCGGTGATTCCTGTAATGGAGGGCTTTAATGCGCGTACCGGCGAGCTGCTGGACAGGGAAATCGTATTTATAACGGATACAATAGAGCAGGAATTTCAGAATTACATGGACAATATGCTGATGTTTCCCGAAATCTCATTGGATTGGTAATCCGCTTTTATAAGGGAGGGATAGTATGAACCCATGCAAGAATAAATTCATCTTGAGCCTGTTAAGCATCATTATTTTATGGGGAGTGAGTGGATGTATGAGCAAGAAGCCGAACCCGGAAGCGATCAAGGAGCAAATGCTGGCACATCTGGAAGAGAAGTATGGGGAGGAGTTCGTTCCGATCTCACTGAGCCTGAGCGATTGGGCATATAGCTATGACCGATTGCAGGCTTATCCAAAGCAAGGATCCGAGCAGGATCATTTTGAGGTATGGGGCACGAAAATGGAGGACGGCTCATACCACATCAGTGACGGGTACTTCGGAATATTCATAAGACCTCAGTATGAGGCGGCTCTTTCCGAGGTTGTCAGCGGAACATACGACGATTTCAAGCTGTATGTCGAATTTGGCGAGGGTGTGCTGCCGGATCGATTGACTAAGGACACGACGATTGCCGAGATTTATCGCCCAGACGAGAATTTCTCATCGGAGACGGTTATTTTTGTGAAGCAATCCTCAGTGGAGGGGAAGGACGTCGAGGCCAGCTTGCGCCAAATCGCGGGGAAGATGCGCGAGCAGAAAATGGTTGGTTTCGTACGTCTGTATACCGTGGTGGATGAGAAGTACGATTCTATTGGCTCAGGACCCCAGAATTTGAGCGCTTTGCAGGATGAGGGGTATTTTGTTGGGGATTATACATCGGTCATGGTGACTCCGGATATGAGGATCAGGCAGAACGGAGAGGAGGTGCAAGCGGATGGCTGAATTGAATGAGAATCAATTATTGCTGTTGAACAACCTGATCTACCTCCAGGGGGTAGCTGACAGCAACGGCAAGAAGGTCGGAGATATCGTAGATTCTTTTCTATATAGCAACGGTCTTGATAAGAGCCGGAACCTGAGCAAAGTCGGCACGGACGACGAGTATCCCTGTAAAATGTCCAAGGAAGAATGGCTCGTCATTTTACGGGCCATCGAGAAGGATCCGCAGCTGCGTTCTCTAAAGGTTACGGATGGCCGAACCGGCGTCATGTATGACCAGAGCGGGAAAACGATACGGGGCAGCGATGGCAAGCCGCTTGAGGTCGGGATGCGGGCAGCTGCGTTCGTAGACCCTGAGGGGGATGCAACCGTGGTCTTCCGGGGAACAGGCGGCGACTATGAGTGGCATGACAACGGGCAGGGCGGTTATCTGTCGGATACGGATCAGCAAATCGCCGCATTGGAATATGTAGAGAGCTTGAAATACGACAACATCACAGTTACGGGGCACTCCAAAGGCGGAAATAAGACGCAGTACGTGGCGATTCTGTCCGATAAGGTGGATCGGGCTCTATCGTTTGATGGGCAAGGCTTCTCGAAGGAATTTATAGAGAAATACAAGGACCGGATCGAGGCGAACAAGCACAAAATTACCTCGATATCCGCTATGGATGATTTCGTCAACTGCCTGCTTAATCCCATTGCCGGAACAATCAAATATATCTATACGGAGAAGCAGGAGCAGTTTATTTATAACCACCGTCCTAATATTGTCCTCGATGAGAACGGTCAGATAAGAGGTGAAGCCGAGCAGGGCAATATCCCCAAGTTCATCAATGAATTTACCATTTATATTAACGAGACAATGGAGGAGCCTTACCGCAGCTATGCGTTGGATGGTGTACTGGCCTTTATGGAGAGCGGCGCTGAAGGGTTCGAAAAAGAAGGCGAATTCCAAAAATGGGCCGGGGCGGCCATGGTACTTAGCCATTTGGATGATTTTGCGTTTAATAAAATTGCCGAGGAATATGGGGATGAGGTTGAGCTGGTGGTTGCTTTTATCGGGGCTTACTTGTTCCCCTTCATATTTGCCGACGATTTCCTCAATTCCCTAGGCAAGAATATTATGAACGGGATTAACTACCTGCTGGACAAGCTTAATCAGTTCGGCGACTGGATCGTGAAGCAATTGGCTATAGCCGCTCTTAAACTCATTAAGACTGGAAAGAAGGTGGGTGAGGCATTAACGAGGTTTGCCGAGCAAGTGAAAATGGAATGGGAGAAATTTAAGGAGCGAGCCAAGGAACTGGCTAAGGATATCGTAGTGGCGGGAGTTCGTGCGGCCCAGGCGATAGAGCGATTCAAAGAAAAGGTTAAAAATGCAGTAGCGAGCTTCTTCAAGAGTATTGCCGAGACGACCAAAAAGATTCTTAAAGCGATTAAGCATGCTTGGGATAAAGCGGTCAACGATGTTTCGAATAGCGTCAACACGGCCATCCATGAAGCTAAAGCAGGAATATCCAAAAGATATCAAACGTTTAAATCCAATATCAAATTGCTGGCACAGCTTCCGAAGCGGGCAGCGGGCTTGATTACGGCCCGGAAGGCTTCTGGCAAGAAGAATTATACCGCTAAAATCCTCAAAGGCTACAGCTCGCATACCTCTTTGAAATTAGCCGTGGATTTCGGCCGTCTAAATCACTTGAAATTGAAAATCAAAAAATTCGAGGACTATCTGGGCTCCCGGGTACAGCAGATGCTGTCCCAGGCAGAGCGAATCACCTCCAGTACGAGCCGAGCCTACAGCGAGCCTAACGTCCAAAGGCAAGTTCATCAGGTCCACCGGTCCTGTGACCAAGTGAGGCTGCGCCACAGGAAGGTGGTCGCCGAGCTGCAGAACAAAGCGAAGTTTCTTACACACGCCGAGGAGCAGTATAGAAAGATTGAGGGTATGATTTCGAGGGACATTTCGATGGGCGTATCTTTTTAAGGAGGAATCGTTGAGTTGAGAAAAGTAGGAGCAATGCTGGCTGCGGTGCTGCTGTTGATGGGATTGCTGCCTGGGGCGGTGCTGGCCAAGTCCGCTCCATTGCGGGTGGAGGTAAACGGAGAGCGCGTTTACTTCACGGACGAGCAGCCGTATGTAGATAAAGCTCAGCGTGTGCAGGTGCTTGTGCGCTTTGTTGCCGCACCTTCGTTCCGCTTCGTTTTATAAGTGAGGAGCTGGATGCATCCGTAAAATGGGATTCTGCAGTAAGAACGGTCTATATTAATACAGCGGGATTTGAACCTAGTGAAGATAAGCAAGGATTGGATCAAGTTGTAGAAAAAGACTTACATGGTTTTAAAGTTAAGTATAATACGGGTTCAAAGTTAGAAATCAAGGAAGGGGAAGCTCAAGGTACGCAGGCTCTCATGGCAATCCTTATAGATTTCGGTATGTGGGGGGAGATTATGAGATGCAGCTAGAGGAGTTAGAAGAAATCCTTTTACAAAGAGTTGAAGAAAAAACTGTTAAATCTGTTATGATTTATGTCAATACTAAAAAAACACCTGAACCAGAGTTGGAACCGAAAGTATTTTACGATGATACATTTAAGATTAGAGTGGCATCAAATATAAATTCAAATATTGCAGTAACTATATTTTATAAGTAGTGAATATATAAGTTATTCAGTAATAAACCAAACTTATATCTAAATATAGGAGGGTTAAAAAATGAAAAAAAGAATAGCAGCAGCATTAGCTGTGCTGCTTTTATTAATGGGTCTAGTACCAGCGATGTCTATAGCTAAACCATTACCGCTGCGCGTAGAGGTTAATACGAAGCGCATTTATTTCCCGGACGAGCAGCCATATGTAGATAAGGCTCAGCGAGTGCAGGTGCCTGTTCGTTTCGTTAGTGAAGCACTGGGAGCGAAAGTAGGCTGGAACGCGACTACTAAGACCGTTACGGTTGACCTGGATTCAAACCGAGTGGTTCTGGTACTGAGCAGCAAGAAGTACACGGTAAATGGCGTGGAAAAACAAATGGATACAGCCGCAGAGCGGGTTGGCGGTAGAACCTTCGTTCCGCTTCGATTTATAAGTGAGGGGCTGGAAGCGTCCGTAAAATGGGATTCTGCGGTAAGAACGGTATATATAAACACAGTCGGATTTGAACCTAGTGAAGATAAGCAAGGATCGGATCAGGTAGTAGAGGAAGATATATATGGTTTTAAAGTGAAACACAACACAGGTTCAGGACTGGATATAACGCAAGGACTATACGATCCGATAGAAAAACCAACGTATGCCTTAATAGATTTGTTAATAAACTTCTCTTTCATAGGAAATGATTATGATAAGCAAGTTCAGGAAGTAGAGGATATTCTGTTGCAAAAAATTGATGAAGAGACTGTAAATTCAATTATGAAATACGTAAGGACGAAGACAAGTGAGGAACCAGAATTAAAAATGAAAACTTTCACAGACAAGACTTATAAAATTTATGTTGGCTCAAATATTAATTCGGGTATTTCAATAACTGTTTTTTATAAATAGGTGAAAACATGATAAGAACAATTAGAATAGGAGCGATTGTGAGCTTTTTCTCTGCATGTTTCTTCTTTATAGCCAATCTATCGCTAGAAAAAGAGTACCGACATCTGTTGAAGGACGGCTAACATCTGTCGATAGTAAGAACGGCATATATTAACTACAACTGGATTTGAAATTAATGAAGATAAACCGGAAGGATCAAAATTATGAAAAAAGAACAGCAACAGCATTAACTGTGCTGCTTTTATTAATGGGTCTAGTACCAGCGATGTCTATAGCTAAACCATTACCGCTGCGCGTAGAGGTTAATACGAAGCGCATTTACTTCCCGGACGAGCAGCCATATGTAGATAAAGCTCAGCGCGTACAGGTGCCTGTGCGTTTTGTTAGTGAAGCACTGGGAGCGAAAGTAGGCTGGAACGCAGCTACCAAGACAGTTACGGTTGAGCTGGATTCAAACCGAGTGGTTCTGGTACTTGGCAGCAAAAAGTACAAGGTAAATGGCGTGGAGAAACAAATGGACACAGCCGCAGAGCGGGTTGGCGGCCGCACCTTCGTTCCGCTTGTTTTATAAGTGAGGGGCTGGATGCATCCGTAAAATGGGATTCTGTAGTAAGAACGGTATTTATAAATACAGCCGAATTTGATCCAACTGAAATTAAGCAAGGATTGGATCAGATTGAAGAGGAAGATATATATGGTTTTAAAGTGCAGCATAATACGGGATCAATGCTACGTATAACAAGAGGCGAGTATGATATTTTTGGAGAAGATTATGCATTGATGAATTTAAGTATAGTTTTTGCGTTTAAAGGTACTGATTATGAAAAGCAGTTAGAAGAAGTGGAAGAAATCTTATCTCAACAAGTAGAAGAAAATACTGTTAGATTATGAACTATGTGAAAACTAAGACGACAAGTGAACCTGAATTGAAGAAAAAGAGGTTCACAGATAGCAAGTATAAGATTGATGTTGAATCAAAAATCAATTCCAGCATTGTTTTAACTATTTTCTACAAGTAGCAGTTATCCATACACCAAATATTGGAAGGGTTATAGTATGAAAAAAGAATAGCAACAACACTAGCCATGCTGCTGTTATTGATGGGGCTCGTACCATTGTTGCTTCTAACATTAATTCAAGTATAGATATTAGCATTTATTATAAGTAGTGGGTATAAGGGATATTTAATAAGCAAGATCAATTAATTACATAATACAGGAGGATCAAAATTATGAAAAAAAGAATTGCAACAACACTAGCCATGCTGCTGTTATTGATGGGGCTCGTACCATTCTTGACCGCAGCAAAACCATTGCCACTGCGCGTAGAGGTTAATACGAACCGCATTTATTTCCCAGACGAGCAGCCTTATGTAGATAAGGCTCAGCGAGTGCAGGTGCCTGTTCGTTTCGTTAGTGAAGCACTGGGAGCGAAAGTAGGCTGGAACGCGACTACTAAGACCGTTACGGTTGACCTGGATTCAAACCGAGTGGTTCTGGTACTTGGCAGCAAGAAGTACACGGTAAATGGCGTGGAAAAACAAATGGATACAGCCGCAGAGCGGGTTGGCGGTAGAACCTTCGTTCCGCTTCGTTTTATAAGTGAGGGATTAGATGCGTCCGTAAAATGGGATTCTGCAGTGAGGACGGTATATATAAATACGGCTGGATTTGATCCTAGCGAGGTTAAGCAAGTGTCGGAGCAGATTGTAGACTTACACGGTTTTAAGGTTAAATACAATACTGGTTCACAGTTAGGAATCAAGGAAGGTGAAGGCAAAGGTACAAAAGCTCTCATGGTGTTACTTGTAGAGTTTACCGTTATAGGGGCAAATTATGAAATGCAGTTGGAAGAAGTAGAAGATATATTGTCGCAAAAAGTGGACGAAAAAACTGTTAAATCTGTTATGGATTATGTGAGAACTAAAAAGACACGCGAACCGGAATTAAAAGCAAAGGAATTTACTGATGATACATTTACAATTATTGTTGCTTCTAACATTAATTCAAGTATAGATATTAGTATATATTATAAGTAGGTGCATCCATGAATAGGTTTATAAGGATAATATTTGCTGTGACTCTTCTTTACGGTGTATTACCTTATCAATTGACTTACTCGTTAGAAGATCAAGTGCCTAAGACAGTTGAAGAAGTGCTTGCTAAAATCAATCATGATATGGAGGCTCTATACGGACAGAAAGATTACTATAAGGATCATATCTCCAAAGATAACAAGCGTTTAAATCTCAGGCAGGATTTAATCCGAGGTAGATTGAACAGAGCATCACAACCTAGTGAGAACTTAGAAGAAAGAGATAAGATGAAGCTACATACTTACGAGATAGTCTATGGCGAATCACATGGCCGAAAACTGAATCATAAGGGTAAGGAAATGATGGAGTATAGCGGGTACTCTTTAGATGGTCATTCTATACCAACAGAAGATGTGCCTTGGTTTGCAGGCTGGAGCGGAACTAAAATACAAAATTTCCCTCTAATCCCGGCACCTTGGACTGATCGAGGGGTGAAAAGCAAGTATGGGATTACTGGGAATCGTTATGACGCCTACAAAGACCCACTCAACAAATTTCTCCCTGATGGCACCTTTGAAGAGGCAATTCAAAAAGGATTAAACATTCATTACGCAGGGGTACCATATAAAGAATTCATGTATAACAATCAAAACTCTACCTTGGCAGATCTCGAAGTATATGAAGAAAATGCTAAACCCAAGCAAGGCAGATGGATTGATTACGTCCACGTACTCCAGCCGCCGACCGAAATTTCATGGGGGTTCGGGACGGTATATATCGATAGCAGTATCGGCATAACTTACCTGGATATTCCGATCGCTCCTTTCAAATTGCTGAAGGATGATGTTTCCGCAGAATTTGAGGAGCTGCCGACTGAAGCCGTTCCGGGGGAGTCGGTACGTGTAGCGGTAAAGGTGAACTCCAGCTTTATCGATTCGGTGAGCTCGAAATATGAATGGACGATTACGCGTGTGAGCGATGGGAGAAAGATCACCGCCGCGGAGGGGCTGACATTCAGCGGGCATGGAACAGCGGAGTCTGGTACCGTTAAGCTGGACCGGAACCAAAGCCGGATTCTGTATGCTGACTTTACCATGCCGGATAGCGAGGTTCGCATCCAATTTAACATTAATAAGGATGGCAAATCGCCGGAGGAGGAGGATCTAAGCAATAATATCCTCGATTCCTATCCAAAGGCTATCAAGCTTGTCACTCCAGAAGAGCTTCCATACAATGTATTATCGAAGAGGGAGAGGTTCCCGCTTAACCAGGGCAATTCCCATACGGCAACGGTTACACTGCCTAGGTCTGACGCAGTGTGGACAAGCAATACGACGGGGGAGCTCAACGTAACGAATAATACGCCGACCTTATTTAGAGACCATCAGGTTCTGAATAATCCGTACATTAATGAGTCGGATACTACAGTGACGAGGAATCCGATCTTTCTGACGACGATCAAGCGGGAGGATTTCGGCGATGATCCCTTGAACCGGAAATGGATGAAGCCGGATCCTAATCCAAGAACACCGATTCAGAGAATCGGCACGGTATCCCAGGATGGGAGTATTCGAAAGAATTATAAGTACGATAGACAGGTATGCAGCACGGATGAAGATGGCAAGAAAGTATGCACTACCGTGACCGAGACAGGCACAGCTACAGCTTCCTTCCAACCCGGACTAGATAAGAAGGCCTTCGAATTCTATGTATACAACGGAGAGAAGGATTTAGCCAAACCACAATACCAGAATAAAATTGACAACAATACGGTAGATTCGTTTAAGAAGGATTTATTCTGGGAGAATGAGCCTTACACCTATAATGTTATTCGCTGGATGTATCATTTGGACGAGGAAGGAAGGCCTTACCAGCCATCAGGCGTGAAGGTCGATGCTGCCGATTATGGAGTTGCGGTCCCTGGCCAGTATAAGCGGACATTCACCCAGCAAGCCAGCGCTAATATTGCCTGGAAGAAGGAGAAGCCGATGGCAGAGGAGTATGCCACGGCCAGAAATGCCGCCAAGGATCGCAAAAACAATAAAAAACTTTATGATAAAGCTGTATTCGCAACCGATCGTGATTTGCAGAAATATGATTATCCGATCAAATCGGGATACTACTTCAATCCGGCGGGCAGCTATACCTTCACCGTCAAAACCGTTACCTTCAAGCAGTCGGAGGCAGACACGGCCGATCACCGCGATCTGGTTAATGCCCTGATTCATTCGTTCCAGTACGAAACGAACCTGATCTATATCAACGCCAAAAAAGACGCGGTCAACATTAAAAATGAAAAGCTATCCCCGCAGGGCGGCGGCTTTAAAGCCGTTCCAGGGACTTTGACGTATGAGGATCCTAAAGGCGTCAATGGTGCGGTATTGCTCGAGGTTAAGGATCGGAATAGCGATTCCAAACGGTATAATAAAGTAGTTGAACCGATTTATTTTTCCCAGGACCAAGATGAGAGCAAGACGCATCCTTTCTGGAAAAAGGTACTTGAGGGCTATAGCGAATCTTCAACAGCAGGCAGCAATCTGTACTATAAATACCGGGAATTCGTGAAAAAGGGCGAACCTAAGATGTACAAAATCACAGAAACGACGGAGGTCACGATTCAGATTAACCCAACCAATATTCCGGTATATACACATGCCAGCATGCAAAACGGCAAGTATTATGTAAGAGCATGGGTAGATAATGTGAAACTGTCCAAATTGACTCATGCCTACAATAAACTCCCTGATCTCCAAGGAATTAAGGAGCTTGAACAAATTGAAGTCACCGTTGCCGGCTCCATGTTCGATGATTTGAATAACTAGTATAAATCGATGCCCTTCATTGATATCCAGTCTGATCCTTCAATGCGAGAGAAGACATGGATGGTGGGGGGCATCTTTTATATTTTAATCGTGCATGGTCAACTTGTTCATAAATTGGTAAGATGAGGATGTACATAAATAGTTTTGAGCTTTAGAACTTAGTACTTTTTTAGTAAAAACGTTCGTTCGAGGAGGTTGGTATTGAGTAAAGGTGGCTGGTTCATAGCGGGCTTAACAAGGAAAAACAGGCGCTGCATGATATTGTTGCCGGCGCTTGCCTGATAGGAGGAAGAAATACTTAAATCTAGACCAATCGAGACCGCTGCCGCCGTGTAGAATGAGGCACTGATTTCGTTTTGAAGCGTTCTAGGCGGTTTACTAGGAGGAAAGAGCCTAATGTATGATGTGCTGTGGAGAAGGTATTTTGCTATGTTTATAGACCGGATTTTTTTGGTGCTGTCCTTATTGATAGTTACCTTTATTTTTATTACCCCGGAGGAGTTGATGTATCGTATCGACGGGATATTGGTGATATTCAGTTTGGTCGCTCAATGGCTGTATTTCACCATAATGGAATCTTCCAAATACCAGGCAACCCTTGGCAAGATCATGCTAGGTGTAGTTGTGGTCGACGATATGGATGAGAGAATTAGCTGGGGTAAAGCCAACGCGAGATTTTGGAGCAAGCTGATTTCATCCATCTTCGGAATTGGTTATATCATGGCCATTTTTACGGAGCACAAGCAGGGACTGCACGATAAGATCGCTGATACATATGTCGTCAACAAGGAGATGCTCTTGTATAAGAAGAGCAGCCTTAAGCCAGTGGTATCCACCGAGAAGCTGGAGCGGGTAAGCACAGGATTGAATTGGCCGGACTGAGGGTGCGGGATAATTGAAATTATGAGTTAGAAGGGGGACGTTCTATACGCTGGATTTTGGAAAAGGCTTATTGTAAATTAATAGATAGAACGAGGACAGCGACGGCTCTAGAATTACTACAAAAAAACAAGCTGGTTTGAAGGTCAAGGAGTACTATAAATAATCTTAAGAATTTATGGAAGCAACAAAAAAGCTTATTCCATCTCAGAAATGAGCAGGGATAAGCTTTTTAATTGAGTGAAATTTCCCCGGAAATTAACCGAGATATTAATATGGGTCAAGTTATACATAAGACAATATGAAGGGGTTTAGCAAATGGAGTTTGAATTTCACATTACAGTGCAAGATTTAACCTTGGATGAAAAGGAGGCTTTTATGAACGTTTGCAATCAGGAGCAGGTGAAACCGGTCTTGATTGTCTTGGATCAGGGCAATTACATCCATCAACCGATGATTACGGGAATTGTTCACGGAACGGATTTTCAGCAAGCGAATCAAGAAATTGAACGGGTGGCAACGACATTCCAGAACAAAGGATTTACCGTTGTAAGAACAAAGGTGGAAATCCCTGCAAAGGAAGAGAAGTACTTTGATCAGCCGCTTCTTAAGAGCTCCAAACCCTATTTTGAGTGGCATGGCAAAGTGCAGGTCGATGAAGTGGATAACTTAAAAAGTCTGTGCGCAGGTTATGGCGGACATATCTCCAGAAACTTTCTAAATGCCAATGGGAAGGTAAGATTCGTGACGGTTCGGGAGTATGAGAGTAAGGAAAATTTTTATGACCGTGTAGGCAAAATACATACCGTTTTACAAGCAAATCACATCGAGCTGATGAAGGAACAATATGAGTTATGCATCTATGACAGCAGAGAGGATTTAGATAGCGGATGGATTTAAGGGGGGAGATTTAGTAGATGAGACATTATAAAGATCTAAGCTATGAAACGAGAGAGCTCGTTGTTCTAGAAGCGTTTTTGAGAAGAACTGCTCTTGTAAACCAGCCGTTTGTATTAAAAGGCAGCCTGTTAACAAGACAATATTTATCGGATCGTACTCTTCGTGAGGTAGATGATGTAGATTTTCTGTACGCAGGCAAGATCACTGATGCTGAACAGGCACGTGAAATATTTACAGCATGGCTGATCCAAGTAACGGAGCTGGATCTGGATGATGGAGTCATGTTTAGAAGTTTTCGCGAGAATGCATTTTGGAGATACATAGATTACGCCATGGCAGATGATTTTCCTACGGTCAACACCGACATAGCTTATTGTTTTAAAAATGAAGGGGGAGAAGCTTCCGAATACGATGAATTCTATCTGGACGTGTCATTTAATTTAGAACTGAACATACAGCCTATTCCTCTAAAATATGTTCCACTCTTTGGCGTGAGCTTCCTTGTGCCTTACACTGTGCCGCTGTCGGTTCAAGTAGCCTGGAAGCTGCACCAGACGATTGTAAGGCCCAGATTTAAGGATCTGTATGATTTGCGGCATTTATTGTCCAATTCACTTTATGATCGCCACGCCCTTAAAGAGACATTGCAAACCATTGTCGACGAATGCAGCATGGACCCATCGATTACAAAGGAGGCCATAAAAAAGATACTAGTTGACGATTTATATGACCTGTACCCATCGTTAGAAAATGATTACGATTTAAGACAATATGCAGGTACCTTAGATCGTCAGCTGTATTTTATGGAGGTTGTCACAGATTTACGCAAACTCATGAATCTTGCCGGTATAGATGCAGTTGCATTTAAGCATTTACCGAAGCCAACTCATTTAAAATCAACTTCAATGTTTCGCAGAATCTTTGAGAAATTAACGAGTACTGATCGATGATGAAACGGAAGAACGCTTAAAATGGGGCATGGGCTATCGTTGGGCTAGTCAGCGTCAATTAAATTGAGGGAAGGTGGTAACGGAAAAGTTGCCGCCTTTTTAGATGTAATCAGTGCATCAACCCTGGCTTGAATATGCGAAAGTTCTCCGAACTGAAGAACAGTTGATTCTCCTTGAGCGAATGCTTCGAAGAGCAGAATGATAGTAGCTTATCTCATGCTTGAATTAGGATGAATGACTTTAGATTCATTGAACGCATTAATAGATTTATGGTGTAGTAAAGAGAGTCTCAAGACCATTAGTCATACTAAAATAAGACTTTCTACTTACTCTCCAAATGATTGAAGACTCTAATAAGTGAGTGATAGTACCTCTGACTCATGATAAAATTTCCCATTGCTGCTATTCTTTTTTGTATAATTTGGTGAAAATTTGTAGTACAAAAGCAGGTGAGGGAGATAAGTAGTAAGCAAAGTGTGAATACGGACAGACTGATCCAATTGTCCCAAGATATGAAACGCCTCGACCAGTTTATTGAAGAGCGGATTGCAAGATTACAAACGGATATCCAAGATGTAGTTCGTTTGACTAGAAGGAATTATCCTGAATCTATGGATGTAGGAGCCGCAGCTAATCGGGCGGAGGAAACACTGTATGATATACGGAAGCAAGCAAAATCTATCCATGATCAATTACATAATAAAAGTGATCTGTTGAAATCCATAGCTAGGCAATACGCTGAAGAAGAGGCTAAAATCAAGACTTTAGTGAAGAAGGGTTCGGTGAAATTCTCAATTCAGCCCGGATTCCGCAAAGAATTGGCCGCAAAGTATCCAATTAGCTCTTCGGCAAATGTCACGAAACGTCTTAGTCTGCTTGACCTGATTAAAAATGCCATTCAACTGGCGAAGCAAATCACTTTAGAATCCAGACTGAGCAAATTTAGGGAAGATGAACAAATTAGCGCCTATTTTGAAATGCTGCATAGCGGGAGTGCTGAAGAGCGTTTATTTGCAGAACAGCAGCTTACGTTAATTAAAAATGCCTTCGACCAAATTGCTCAATACCAAACGGAGTACGCGATTTATAGCAAGTTTGGCAACCAGAAGTATATGGATGAAGCTCATCGATTGGCGGAGCAAGCACGGGCACAGCTATCAGGTCTTGGCGTATCGGAGAAATGGTTTGCGGCTGATGTCAATTTAAGAGATCACTACTTAGGCTCACCTCTCAACGCACTTCGGTATGATCCTTATAAAACAGATGGCTCGGCCATGCCTGTCCTGAGTGAACTGCGTTTCGCCATTGCACTTGGCATGATTAACTTGAAATATCAGAACTGGGCAAGAGAACGCTACGAATTCATTGAGGCAGGGGCAATTGCAGCAGAGGCGAGACGACGAGAAATTCAACTTAAGGTGGAGGAATATAATCAGGTCGTCTCGAAAGAGAATATTGAATATGTGCAGCAGTTTTTAGCAGAATTAAATCTATATCATGGCGAAATAACGGGAAAATATAGTCCAGAGCTGTTAAGTGCCGTTGAAAGATTCCAGGACAATTTTAACTCTAGTGAATTATCTTCGGAGCTTCAGTATAAGTTCGAGGTTAATGGAAAGATTGATCATAGCGTATTAAATCTGATTTATATGAACAAGGGTCTCGTTGAACCAATGCCTAATATTTTTAATATGTGCTTTATTCCGGAGCGATTGGTGGATACGAGAAACCCATTTGAAAAATCAATAGACAGCTTCAAGGAAATCGGCTCTGATATTAAGACGGCAGCAGATGAGCGGTGGAATAAGGCGTTTGATTCACCTGGCGATTTCTTGAATTATTTAAGCTTCGGCATTCCCAAAGGAATTTACGATGGCTATGTCTATCGAGCTGAGAACAGGAATGAATCAGTATATACTTATATTGATTGGTTATCCTCTGGAGTATTGTCCGGGGTGTATGAACCGTTGGTAGGCGTTATTACTACGGACGATCCATATTCTAAGGATCATTGGCTAGATAGTGCGGGGCTCGCAGGAACGTTTTTTGGTCTGGGGGTAGTAAGGAAGGCGTTTAAATCCAGCTCCAAAGGCAGCGGGGGGTCATTTAAAAGTAATACTACGCCGGAATTTAATAAGAAAGAGCAACCAGTGATTGATGGGACTGCTGATGGTAGTGGTTCGTGGGACACCCGTAAGCCGATGTTTGGGGAAGATTGGGACAAGTACTTTAAGGAAAAATACGGGGAAGATGCAGTTGAGTGGCGAACTAAGGGGACCGGTGAAGTTAAAAAGGTAATTTCTGAAATGGATAGGGCTAAATTATCTGGTTGGAACTACCCTCCAAATGATGGGTTGTATTTAAAGTATAAGGATGTATTTGATAATCCTAAATATTATAATCAAGAAACAGGCGCAATAAATTGGCCTAAAAACGATGGGTTTTTAAATACTCCGATCGAGGAAACTTTACAACCTGGATTTAGGATAGATAGATATGGTTATGATACAGGTACATTTGTTTCGCCAGAAGGTATTCCTTATGGAATGAGGGCTGTTGCACCAGGTACAGATTTAAGACCCTATAGCGTATTTGAAGTCGTTGCTCCTATTGAAGTTAAGGGAGGGAAGATAGCACCATGGTTTGATGAAGTTGGAGGCGGTATACAATACGTATTGCCAGATACAGTTGAAAATTTATTAGAAGCCGGAATACTAAGGAGGATTACACCACAATGAAGGTAAAAGAACTAGAGCAAAAATTGATAGAAATTAATGTGCCTAAGGATATTTATTCGATATTAAAAGGGGGGCTTCCAAATGAACAGTATTGTATAACTAGGGATGGAGATAATTGGGAAGTATATTATAGTGAAAGAGGAAACAAATCAGGATTAAAAATATTTGATGATGAAGATATGGCCTGTGAATATTTTTATAATAAAGTAGCAAAATATGCAAAATAAATTAACTTGTTTTCAGGAGGCATTGATTTAATGATAGAGCATCGAGATGGGTCTCTGTTGTATATCATCACGAGGGTTACCCAGTGCCGAATGAATCCATTTTTCAACCAATAACACATATAACGCATGTAATACCTGTTGTTTTTTATAAATTGCTGTAAAAGTCCACCACGACGATAAAGAAGATGAGAAGGTAATATCCATCTTTAAGGATGACTAGCAGGACAATCGGTTGTTTCGAAACAATAGAAAACACATAACTAAAAAGTATGATAATGCATATTTTTCTTCTTAAATAATGAAAAACAATATGTGGTTGTTGAGGCAGGGCAAAACTATTCTCAAGACCAAATTTTTTATCTTTCCTTTGAGGGTAAACAGATTTTTCTATTTGTTGAGCGTCCCCCGCAAGGCTTTGATTTTAATTATTTATCGACCTTAAAGAACCAGCCATCTGTTGTATGTGAAGGTGATGAGGATAATACTGATATTTATAGAAGAAATGGTTGGAGCTTTATTATCGATACAAAGACAGGTGATATGACCAAAGGAAATTTAGCATATTGAACTAGGTGCAAGGCTTATTCCAACTTGAATCATAAGTTAGGGATGAGCCCTTTTTGCATGTAGGAGAATGATTTGTATGACAAGAGAAGAAGCGCTAAAGATAATCAAGAAAGAAAAATTGAAGAATTTTAATTTGTACGGTGATCATGCCCATAGAGCGAATGAAGTTGTAATTAGAAAGGTATTTACAGGATGGAGTGTCTATACGGTAGATGAGAGAGAAAGTGTAATCTCTGAGGTACTATACGATTCTGAGAGTGATGCATTGGAAGACTTTATCGAAAGGTTAAGGGCTGATAAAATACTGAGTGAGCTATAGTATAAGCCAATGGAAGTTAAAGCTGGCAAGGTTTCTACATGGTTTGGTCAAACTGGTGGCGGAGTACAATATTCCTTGGTAAAGGAAGATGTGACAACTTATTAATGAAGTTTTACTTAGAAGTTGTTAGGGAGGTTATCAACTAATGAGAGTTGATGAATTAATAAAACTAATAAGAAATAGTAAAGCGAATAGATTTAGCTATTCCATAAATGGTATTTCATTCTTGGTGCATACGCTGCGGGGTGTTCTGGAATAACCCGTCATTGGTCGCAGTATGGTGGAAAAGAGCTGCTGTAGTGAAGGGATGGGACATTCTCTGATCGTATTGAGTAAGCCGGATATGCTATGAAAGGAGGAAGGTATAATGAGACAAAGTAAACCAGACGTAGAGCTTGGGCGGTTCCTGAGCCTGATCCTGCGTCATAATCCCGGAGCTGTGGGGATCAAGCTTGACGCGAATGGCTGGGCGGACGTTAAGGAGCTTCTGGCAGGTATGCAGCGTGCAGGACGTGCCGTTGACATGGATACTCTGGAACGGATTGTGCGAGAGAATAGCAAACAGCGCTATAGCTTTAATGAAGACCACAGCAAAATTCGCGCCAACCAAGGGCACTCCATTGCCGTAGATGTTGAGCTTAAAGTAGAAGCCCCGCCAGAATACTTATACCATGGCACGGCAACGCGATCCGTTGACAGTATACGCATGCAGGGAATTACGAAGCAATCCCGGCAGCACGTACATCTCACGGAGGAGAGGGAGACGGCCATCCGTGTTGGCGGCCGCCACGGCAAGCCCGTTGTCCTGACGGTTCGGGCAGGAGCTATGTATCGGGATGGATTCACCTTTTATAGGTCGGAAAATCAGGTATGGCTGTGTGATCACGTCCCGTGGGAATACATCGCCAAATCATATCGGTTCAATTCAACATAGAAGGGAATCAGGTCGCTTGAAATTGTTGTATAAGACCTTCAGCCAAGGCCATGAGGTTGCCGTATATGAGGCAGTGGAACTGGATGGAGAGAAGGGGATTTTTCGCGTGCTTCAATTTTCGGAGGAGGCGGTACAAGGGGTCATGGATATGGCTAATCCGGAGCGTGTCGTGCTGGAATACCTTCGTGCAATCTGCCACTTGATGGAATATAACCACACCTCATTTGAACGTGTATTCTTAATCGGACATGGGATTGGCACCCTTTCCCGGTGTTTTTCGGACAGATCGTTTGATGTGGCGGAGTTAGATGAAGCAGTTGTAGATATTAGCCGGGAGTGGTTTGGTTATTCCAAGGATGATGTGAGGGTCGGTGACGGCCGGAAGCTAATGGAGAGCGAGCCTCCGCATGTTTATGATTATGTCGTCCTGGATGCCTTTTCACCTAAGGGGACGCCTGGCCATCTTCTGTCCAGCGAGTTCTTTCACATGGCCGCAAGCAAGCTGGATCACCACGGTTCGCTGATCATGAACCTTATGGGCAGAGGCGAGCAGGATCGCTGGATGAATGCAATACATAGCACGCTTAGCGAAGTGTTTCCTTATACAAAATGCTTTGCTTTACCTGTCGAAGGGGACAGGGATCTCCGCAATATTATTATGATGGGCAGCAAACGAAGCATCCATGTTCAACTTCGGCATATGGCGGGATTTAGCGAGTTTGCGGCAGGGCAGGGTTATATTATCTATGACCGTAGTTGAGGCCGACTTTGGTCGGGTGCAGGGTTGTAAGGAGTAACAATAAAGCAGATTCAACGTCAGTTTATTAGTTCAGGAGCCTAACCAGATGTCCCTTAATTTGAGGAAGGAAAAGAGGGGAATTTCGATGGCTAAATGGGATAACATGCTGTCCATGCTCTGGATGCTGCGCTCCGGAAGGAAGCTCACCGCTGCGCAGAAACGCTAACAGTTTGGAGATTAGCGTCCGCACCGTGCATCGATATATCGATGCATTATGTGCCAGCGGTGTACCGGTAATTGCAGAATCAGGCCACGATGGCGGGATTCGCATTATGGACAGCTTGTGGACGCATTTAAATTTGCGCAAGGCACAGGCTATCCGTATACGGAGGAGTTACAAAATGCATTGAAGAAGGTGGAGAACGGGCTGCACGGAGCGATCGAGAGGCCCGGTTTCTGCTCGATGTCCCGACAATGTTCGCTCACCTAGGGCAGCTTCCAGAGGATGTATTTCATTCAGAGGTGACGAGCGTGTTCCCATCTGTAGCGCAAACGCTCGGACATATGTACTTATTCGAGCAGCTCTATATGTCAGTGCTCGCGGGAGAACCGAACGAGAATATTTTTTCGAAGATCCCGGAGTGGACAGAGGAAACGCAGGGAAAAACCGTAGACGGGATGCAGCGACTGTTCGCCGGTGTAACTGAGCAGTTCCGCGATTTGCTCCGGCGTACGCCGGAGCCGGACAAGGCGATGACGATTGAGCATCCAAAGTATGGCCGGCTCGATACGCATTTCTCCGATATTCTGCATCATGTGGTCAATCACGGGACGTATCACCGTGGTAATGTGACCGCGATACTGAAGCAGCAAGGGTATGCTGGGGTACCAACGGATTATTTATTTTATTTGATGGAGTGCCAGGAAAGTCGATAGTAATCCTGGCAGGCGAGTGACTTCGCCACTAGCCGGATGCGGCCGCTTCAAACGGCCGGAGAACCCCGCCAATATAACATGGTCTCAAGTCAAATGAACAATCTGATTCATATCCGTCCCCTCAGTATTCTTGCCTAACATTCTGCGGAACAAGAATTTGACCATTTTGAATTTATTGCCCGAGTCCCAATACTCCGCAGTTTCCGCATTTACCTTAATGAGAACCAGATTAGGATCGTCAGAAGTGGTTTCAAGCAGCTCCTCGTACATCGGATTCCAAAATTGTTGCAATTTCTCCTGATCCTCCACCAATTCAGCTTTACCGCGGATAGAGACAAAGGACTTTCCTACATAGGCTACGTTCACATGTTGATTATGAAGCAGCTCGTGGAATTTGCCGCTATCCTTTTTTGTCAGGAACCAAAGAGTCCCGTCAAACTCGACATCCTGGGTTTTCATGGGCCGAGATACGAGTCCTTCTTCTGAAACAGTCGTTAGCATCGCGGTTTCGATCCCTTTGATTAATTCATGAACGTTTTTTATCGCTTCCTGATTGCCGGTAACAGAACTCGTCATGTTCTCATCCTTTCAACAATTTTATATTTTATCATCTGTTCTGTTACCCTTCCCTAATCCGAAAAAAAGTAGTACATGCTGGCTTATGCTATACAAAGGCTATGAATTTGTCCCTGCGATCCGGGGAAAGCGGAGGATTCATGATTTGGCTTTTAGACAGATCAGGATAATAGCGGGTGCCTTCGGCAGCCAACGGACGAATCCGTCATTAAGAAGGCGCACGCTAAACAATTGCGGATTCATCATCCTGAAGAGGATCTCGAGGTTACCAGCCTCTTCGCGAAGCCTATGAATGGACGAAGAAACAGGTCAGAGTACTACAATAGGCACCATCTTCTTCCGAATGGATTGTTAGCTTAAATTCGCTTGCGAGCAGACGACTAACGCTGGCTGAATCGGTCCCCTCCGCCAGTCGGATCGTCAGCGTCTTGCCGCCGGAATATGTTCCGGCGGTTCGGCTGCCCGCATCCTCCAATTTGAACGATTTGAGCAATTTTTCTGCAAGCGCATGGGCATCCTTGCGCGAATAGCCGTGAAGTCCTGCGAACAGGGTCAGGTTTTGCCAGCCGGTAAGCGACTCATCCAGCGCGGCGTACTGGCCTGTGACACTGATCTGTCTGCGCACAACAGCGGCATCTTCACCACGTCGTATCCACAAATGCTTGCCGTTCCCTCGTCCGGACGCAGCAGTGTGGTCAGCATATGGATCGTCGTTGTCTTGCTGGCGCCGTTCGGACCGAGGAGCGCGAACAGCTCCCTTTGCCGAATCGCTAGGTTCACTCCGCATACTGCCTCATGCGTCTGGAACGATTTGCGCAAGCCATGAGCTTCAATGGCGTAGGCCATCTTTCACCCCTCCTCTGACCCTCTTTAGGATAGAAACATCCGCTTATGCTCGTCGGCCCACTCGGCAAACGTCCGGGCTGGCCGCCCAAGTACTTGCTCAACCGTCGGCAACACGGTATAGCCAGCCTCTGGCGGATTTTTCGCGATCTGTACGAAAAAATCAACGCTCTCCTCGTCGTAGCCCTGAGCCCGCCATTGCTGACGTGCTTCTTCCTCGGTCAGCTCGATGAAGGGGATGCCCTTACCGACCGCCGCTGCGATCGCGCGAACCGTTTCTTGACGTGTCAGCGCTTCGGGTCCAGTCAGCGGATAGCTTCGACCGTGATGTCCCCCGCCTAATAGTGCCTCGACAGCAACGGCGGCAATATCGCCTTCATGTACCCGCGCGCTCAGCGCGTCCCCGTAGAACTCCCGCACGACGCCTTCCGCTCGGATGGTCTCCCCCCAATCCGCCAGCACGTTGGCCATGAATTCGACCGGCTTAACCAGCGTCCATTGCATGCCGCTGGCCCGCAGCGTTTCCTCTACGATGCCTTCCTCATAGCCGACCAGAACGACAACTCGCTTCACGCCGGCAGCTTCTGCCAGCGCTATTACTTGAGGGTCCGTGTTGAGATCAGCATGGGGTTCGTCGCTGGAGATAATCAAGAACATGGCCTCGATCCCTTGCAACGCTTCCTTTAGTGTCTCCGGCTTCATCAGATCGCCCGCAGCGATCTCTACGCCTTCCGGCAGCTTGGCTTTTGCCCGTTTGGATGACGCGTTAGCGCCCTTACGGAACTTCCCCGCTGTACCAACAGCTCCGTTACATGTTGTCCAACCGTTCCTGTTGCCCCTGTCACCAAAATCGTCATATTCCATTTCCTCCTCGTTTTTTCGCATAATGCTGGCGGATAGCTTCGATATGGGCGATGACATCACCCTGCAGTTCAGCCGGCGATACAATCTCGACGTTCGTTCCGTAGCTGGCAATGACCGATAACGCATACTCTTTTTTGTAAAAGGTCGTGTGCACATCGATCCAATCCCCCTGATACGTGCATTCACCCGGAAATTGCTCGAATACGCGGGTGCGAACCGCCAGGCCGAAGCGAAGATGGGCGCAAATTCCTTGAATTTCACTCTCTTCCGACTCGTCTGGAATTTGCCGTGGGACGAATATTTCGCCGCACACGTCGAGCGAGGCGATTCGCGACACGCGAAAATACCGTTTCGATTGCCGCGATCGACAGTACCCTTCCAAGTACCAGACGCCTTTTTCCCACAAGAGATTCAGAGGCTCCACGCTGCGCTCGGTTGTCTTGCCGGATGTGCTTGTGTATTCCAGCCTGACGACGCAGGACTGCCGTACAGCTCGGAAAAGCTCCTGAACAATATCCCTCTCATAGTCCGACGTGCTGATGCTTAGAATGACGGCTTCATGGCTTCCTTCGTTCGCAAGATCCGGATTCAGGCTGGCCAGCTTCCGCATTGCGGGTGCCACGACACCTCCCATAGCGCTTTCCATCGCCTTCAAAAGCGTATAGATCACCGACAAGTCATTGACCGAGAAGTGCTGCCTCGTCAGGAAAAATCCGTTCATCAACTCGAACCCGCCGTCCGCACCGGTAAACGAAGCGACCGGGATGCCAGCCTGATTGATCAGTTCGACATCACGGTAGACGGTCCGAATCGAAACCTCGAACTTGGCGGCGAGTTCCGCAGCGGTTACTCTTTTTTTGGCCATCAGTTCCAGTGCGATTCCCAGCAAACGATCCAGTCTCATGGATATCCTCCCCCTCGGTCAGTGAAGTGTGGTCATCTGTCTCTTATCCTAAACTAACAATCCTGACAACATAGTTGTCAGGATTAAAAGCGAGGTGTTTTCTTTTTCAATACTTTTTTGATGTTGTTGCTATGCTTGCTATAAGCCACATCGACTCCGGCTTGTCCGGATGCTCCGCCGGAATGGCAAAATGAACCAACGATATAGCAAGGCATCCCCTCCTTGAGTGATTTTATTGTATCACTTTCGAAATAAGTGTCCAGATGAATTGTATCCGTAGAGAGCGAGCCTGGGGTCGGCCCAAGAATGAGCATACAAATTCCGATGACGAAAGAGGGGACAGCTCCTATGATCAGAACGTTAATCGGCTTGGCGTCAAAGGAACTTTGGCCGGGAACGCGCTTGCTTTTAAGAGCCCGGTCGAAGGCCGGATTGTGATCGTGGCGAACCCGTTCAAGAGCTGTCGCTGCAGATCGGAACCGAGTCCTTCTCCTGCGAGCTGCCGGTATTATCGTATGATATTTAAAGGGCATGCGGACTTGAATTTTCATGCATTATACAAATCAAAGGCCGCAACCTGTCCGCTCCTTGACCGGAGCCTGTCCCACTTTGCCAAAATAACCAGGCTATAATGATAGTGTGGGAATGAGACTCACGGACACCACAAAAGGGCAGACAACTTATGTCATGGCCGGCAATTTCGCCGGCTTTTTTTGTTGTGGTGCAAACTCCAGATCCATTCCCGCTCACGATGGATGATAAGAAAGGAGGAGGCTATGAACGCAATGCAGGAAAGGCTGGCTGATTTGCGGCCCAATACCCTTATGCCACCCGAAGAAAGATTGCGAATGGATCAGGCATACTCATGACCGAAGCATATCGGTCTTTTTTTACGAACAAAATCAACGCGAGAATGGCAGAAAGGCGTGCTGCTATGAACAAAGTAAGTTCAAATCGCTTTCGTCAGGAAATCGCAGGCGCTCTGGCGGAAGCATTTCCTGGCATAACAGTCTATGACGAAGAGATTGAGCAGGGCCTGCAAACACCATATTTCAAGGTTCAATTGCTTACAACATCCCAAGTACAAGAACTGGACAGGCGCTATCACCGTACTCATACCTTCGACATTGGCTTTTTCCCGGAAGGCCCGCAATACAACGAAGAGGCTCATGCGACCGCAGAAATACTCTATGATGCGCTAGTGGCAGTAGAGATCGATGGCGAATTATACCGGGGACTGAATATGAAGCATGAAGTTAATGATCAGACATTGCATTTCTTTGTGGATTATAACTTCTGGGTGTGGAAGCCGAAGCCGGAAACACCGAAAATGCAAACACTCGAGCAGGAGGGATTCTTAAATTATGGCTAAAAAAGAGGAAGATACCAAACAAAAGACGAACGCAGCTCGATTTACAAAGGAACAATTTGTGCAATCTGAGCAATGGCAAGGTGTTGATCGAGATATCCTTAGCATCGTACTGGAGGATAACAAGACTTATACAATCACACAAGCGACACAGTTAGTAGAACAATTTATGAGCAGAGAGGTGAAGTAAATGGGCGGCACTTGGACTACACAAAACAAAGTATTGCCTGATGTGTACATTAATTTCAAATCTGAAGCACAGGCGCTTGGTAAATTAGGAGAACGAGGGACATTGGCGGTTCCCGCTCATCTGCCTTGGGGCAAAGAAGGAATTACCACACTTGAAGCAAGCACATTTATGCAGAACTCGTTAGCTGCTATCGGTTTTCATGCGGTTGACCCACGGATCAGGCATATTGCTGCGGCACTTTCCCATGTTAATAAGGTATTGATTTATCGCCTAGGAGCAAACGGGGCAGTGAAGGCAAGCGTTGTGTCAGGCAGCTTGACCGCGACGGCTAAATACGGCGGCTCACGAGGGAATGATCTGAAGGTCTCGATCCAGTCCAACATAGATATGCTGGGCTTTTTTAATGTCATTACGTATTTGGATCAGGAGGAAGTGGATATTCAGACTGTTGAAAAAGCAGAGGATCTGGTATCCAATGACTTTGTGGACTTTAGCGGTACAGGCGAGTTGACAGACGCTGCTGTGACCTCCTTGGAGGGCGGGGCGGACGGTTCTGGCGGAGCTGGGGAATATACCGCAGCCCTTGCAGCCTTTGAGGCGGAGGAATTTGACGTGTTGGCTGTGCCTACAGAAGATAGTGTCATTAAATCACTCGCAACAGCTTATACCAAGCGTCTCCGGGACAACGAGGGGAAGAAGTTTCAGACTGTACTATGTAACTATCCTGAAGCGGATCATGAAGGAGTAATCAGCCTGAAAAACGGTGTCGTGACCGCTGACGGCTTAACGGTAGAACCGACCTCTCTGGTATGGGAGATTGCAGCCATGGAGGCAGGGGCAAGCGTAAATCAATCGTTGACTTATGCGGTGATCCCTAACGCTGTCGATGCATCTCCGAAATATACGAAGACAGAGCTTGTTCAGGCGATCAGTAACGGTGAAATGGTGCTTACTGCCGATAATGGCCAGGTACGAATTGTGCAGGATATTAATACGCTTAAGACATTTACGATGGACCGGGGTAAGCCATTTAGCAAAAACCGGATTATTCGCACCTTGGACGCCATCGCTAATGATATATCCAGAGTGTTCAAACAGCATTTCCTTGGCAAAGTATCCAATGATGCAGACGGGCGAAATCTGTTTAAAGCCGAAGCGGTCTCTTATCTCGAGAGCCTGCAGGATATGGGTGCGATCCAAAACTTTGATTCTCAAAAGGATATTGAAGTGCTGCCGGGCAAGGATGCAGATTCCATTGGAATCAATCTTTGGATTCAAGCGGTGGATAGCGTCGAAAAAATTTATATCAGTGTCACAGTACGTTAAGGGAGGGGTTCAACCATGGGAGTATTTAATGTTAAAGATGCCATTAGCGGCAAGACTGCAAGAGCTTTTGTAACCGTCAACGGACGGGTGGAGGAATTGCTCTACGGGAAGACCGGGGAGGCCACCGCCGAGAAAAACAAAGTGGATGTGCCTGTGCTCGGTAAAACGAATACGCCACAGCGTGCTGCTGGATGGAAAGGCACCGGTACGCTGACGGTCTATTATGTAACATCAATGTTTAGGGAATTGATGATCAACTATATTAAAACAGGTGAGGATTTTTGGTTTGATCTCATGATGGTCAACGAGCAGCCGGGGAGTGCTGCCGGTAAACAAACCATCATTCTCAAAAACTGCAATGTCGATAGTCTGATCCTCTCCAAATTTGATGCCACCAGCGACGATATGCTGGAGGAGGAAATTCCGTTCACGTTTGAGGATGTGGACATGCCGGATATGTTTAATACTATTCAATAAAAGAGAAAGAGGGAATAGATATGAGCTTGCAAGATTTTTTGAACGCTAACCCCATTGATGGTCTGACGGAAGAAGTGACCGTGTCCAAGCGGTTTAAGGATGCAGAGGGAAACCTGTTAAAGTTCAAGATCAAGGCCATGACCGGTCCTGATTTTGAGGAGCTTCGCAAACGTTCAACCACCATCCTTAAAAAAGGGAAGGTAGAGTTTAATGCGCAGCAGTTTAACACTACATCTGTCATCAATAATACGCTAGTACCTGACTTTAAAGATGCGGAGTCCATCAGCAAGCTTGGTTGCACCACTCCTGAGCAATACGTAAACAAAGTGCTGTTGCCCGGTGAGATTGCAACGCTTGCCGAACACATCCAACGCCTGAGCGGTTTTGATGTTGGGATGGAGGATCTGGTGGAAGAAGCAAAAAACTAATCCGGGAGGGCGACAGTGAGGCAAATTATGCTTACTATGCCCTCCACAAGTTTCATAAATGGCCCAGTGAGTTTTTAGCCCTTTCTAGAGAAGAGAGGGCTTTTGTTATGGCTTGCATTGATGAAAGGGTGGCAGCGGAAGATAAGGCGGCGAAAAAGATGAAGAGATAGTTATTTGCTTCGAAAGAAGGTGAAGTACAAAGTGGCAACAGTGCAAGCGACTCTGAATTTGATTACCAATCATCAGAAGATGATTCACATGACGCAGGTAATCAACAACAATTATATGCAAATAAATAACACATTAAATCAGGCAAATATTAATATGAACAATGGCGTAAAGCAAACGGAGTCCTTAGCTAAAATGCTCGTTGGTGTTATAGCCAAAGGTGTGAAGCTTGCCCAACAACTAGGGGGAGTGATCGGTGGGGCCATGGCGGTGTCCGATGAGATGGCTGCTACCCACGCCCGTTTAGCTTTTGTTAATGATGGTTTACGCACCCAGGCACAGTTACAACAACAGGTTTTAGATATAGCTAACAGAACAAGGACAAGTTATAGTGCAACATCCGGGTTAGTTACCAAGCTTGGAGTAGGCACGCAAGGTTTATTCAAGAACAACGATGATTTGCTTGATTTCACGGATAAATTTAATAAATCCCTCGTGATTAGTGGAGTTTCGGCAGCAGATGCTGAAAGTGCTATGCAACGTATGTCTCAAGCGTTGGGAGATGGGGTTGTGCAAGGCGATGAACTCCGCCAGCTTTTGGATACCGCTCCGGGCATGATTCAGATTCTATCAGGTGGGTTGGGAGTTTCCGGCGGACAATTGATGCAAATGGCAGCTAACGATGAACTTACAGCCGATCAATTCGTTATGGCTTTCCAGAATCAATCGGGACAGATTGACAAGATGTTTGAGGAAATGCCAGTGACCTTCGGTGGTGCGATGACTGTTCTCGACAATATCATTAAGGGCTGGATCGGGAGCTTAGGGGAAGCCGGAGGCCCATTAACAAGAATTACCGAACTGGTAGTTCTGTTAACCACTTACTTGCAGTCTGATGCCGTGGCAAATTTTCTGGATGGATTAGCAGTGGGCATATCCGAGGCAGTATCGTGGATGATTCAACTAGTCGAATATGCAGCTCAAGTCTTTAGCTTCTTTTATGAAAATTGGTCCCTTCTCGGTCCGATAGTATGGGGGTTGGCGGCTGCGATCGCGGGGGTAACGTTAGCGATAAAGGCGGCAGCCATAGCCCAAGCGATATGGGATGCTATTATGGGAGCTAATCCCATCGTTTTAATCATAACCTTGATTGTATCCTTAATTTTGATCCTCTATAAACTGTGGACAACCAACGACGATTTTGCAGCTGGTGTTATGCGGGTATGGAACGCTATTCTTAATTTCTTTGATCTGTTTCCGGCGTATTTCTGGCAGTTGGTTGAATGGATGATGGTTCCTTTTAAGGTTTGGGCGCAAACGATCGGGAAATTGTTTGACCATGTAATCAATAACATCATCAATGGTATAAATGTCGTATTAGGCCTGATAAATAGTGTTACTGGGTCAACGTTTGCGTTACAAGGGAAGTTTAGCATGGAGGATTTAGCTGACGAGATCGCTGATTTCGCCGGCGCTAAAAAAGATGAAGCCTATGCGAGAGCAGCGAAAAAGGCACAGGAACGAGAACAAAAGGTGTTGGATATGCTGGCGGACAGGGCTGCAAATAGAGCAAAACAACAAACAGATCAAGAAGCGCAGGGGGGACCCGGTGGATCGGACAGTTCCTTATTCAATCAAACCGGTATGCTTTCATCAACCAATAACACTATTGACAAGGTGAATCAGGTGGGGAGTGTTGGAAAAATTGAAGACAAGGTGGATATCAGTAGTGAAGACCTCAAAACGATGCGTGAGCTGGCAGAAATGAAGTCCATCCAAAACTTTGTAACGCTAACACCTACCGTATCCGTCAGTACTGGGGATATTAACAATGGAGCAGATTTGGATTCGATCATATCGCAAATTGCAGTTACATTGGAGGAAGAAATAGCATCAAGTGCATCGAGAATATACGCTTAAATGAAAGATAGAAGGGGGGATATCCGTGGATAAATACAGTCTCACCCTGTCATTCAACAATGGAGCCGAAGCCATAGAATTCCCGGTGCTTCCGGGTAAAATTGAGGTTCAATCCAGCGGGGATAGTAAGACATACGATATATCTATGTTAGGCGAAATTAATGTCATCAAGAATATGAAGCTGAAGGAAATTGCATTTGAAAGCTTCTTCCCGGCGAGTTGGTTTCCAGGAGTCAATGTAGAACGCAGAGCGATGTTCAAGCCGGCTTATTACATTGATGAAATCCAAAAATGGCAAGGAAAAAAACGCCCGGTCCGGTTGGTGCTCACCGGTTCGAATTTAAATATTAATATGGCAGTGAGCATTGAAAAGTTTAGCTGGAGTGAAGAGGCCGGCACTGTTGGGGACATACACTACCAAATCGCGTTTAAAGAATATCGTTTCTACGCCGCGAAGAAGGTCAAATTTATACAGGATGCAACAGGCAAAGAAACGGCAATATCTGATAACCAGTCAGCGTCGCGCGCAGATGCACGGGTACAGCCTGAGACTTATACCCTTGTTGCTGGGGACAACCTTTGGAAAGTGGCTAAACAATTTCTGGGTGATGGTAGTAAATATAAGCAAATACAAACGCTGAATGGGATCAAAGACAGTGAATTAAAACGGCTGCCCATTGGTAAAGTTATTAAGCTGCCATAGGAGGGGTAACATGCTGCAAGTGATCACGGACGATAAACAAGGCGGTATGTATGATATATCGGAGCTTATTACGGATGCAACCTGGAAAACATCCAGGATCGGCAAGCCGGGAAGTCTGGATTTTACGATGCTGCAAGATCGTAATTATATGATTCAAAACGGGGATATCGTTGCTGTGAAGTACGAGGATAAGCCCCTTTTTTATGGCTATGTATTTTCAATCGGACGAAGCCAAGAAGATACGCTCAAGATCAAGGCGTATGATCAGATTCGATACTTAACTGCTACAGATACCTACGTATTTAAAAATAAGACGGCAGCAGCGATTATCAAGCAGATTGCCAACGACTTCGAGTTGAAGTGGGGCCATATCGCAGATACCAAATATGCAATTCCCAATTTGATCGAGGATGGTCAGAAGCTGATTGATATCATTGACAAAGCTTTAGCACTCACAACGGTCAACACGGGAAGCATCTATGTGTTTTACGACGACTACGGTAATCTGGCGTTGCAGAATGTAAAGGATATGAAGCTGGATATAGCGATCGGGGACGAAAGTTTGATGACCGGGTTCAGCTTTGAAAAGAGCATCGACAGCGAAACGTATAACCAGATCAAGCTGGTACGTGACAACAAAGACACCAAGAAGCGGGATGTGCATATCGCCCAGGATAGCGCCAATATGGCTAAATGGGGGAGGCTACAGTACTACGAAAAAGTTGACGAGAACATGAATGACGCTCAAATTCGTCAGCTTCTCGACCAGTTGGTCAAGCTTAAAAACCGCGAGACCAAAAGCTTGAAGGTGGATGCGCTTGGGGATCCGTCCGTTCGCGCTGGCTGTTATATCCATGTAGAAATCGGGGAATTGGCGATCAACCAGCTTTACTTGGTGGAGGAATGCTCCCACCGTTTCAGCGGCGAAGAATACACATTGCAAATTGAATTGAAGGTGATCTAATGAGTCTGGCCAATGCGATAAAGCAAATCACCATGAATCTGAATGAAGCAGAGCATCCTGTAGCGGTTATGTTTGGCACAGTGACCAAAGAACAGCCCCTGGAAATCCTCGTCGATCAGCGTTTATTGCTGGATGAGGATTTTTTTGTTCTGACCGAGCAGCTAACCAGGTATGAAATTGATCTGAAACATAGTCATCACATCAATGGTGGTTCAACCCAGGATGCGTTAACAGAAAAGATCGTTATTCGCGAGGGCCTAAAGGCGGGTGATGGTGTTTTGCTGTTAAGAATGCAGGGGGGACAACAATATGTGGTGCTGGATAAGGTGGTGAGATCATGATCCCGTTGGGCGGCAATTTAATGACAGCTGAGGCGGCCCTGGAAACAAGCCGAACATATGGCATAGATTTTCATAGAGGCCGGTGCACGGGCATGATTGACGGTTTGGATGCGGTCAGGCAAGCCGTGTATAAAATACTCCAAACCGACCGGTTCGCGCACCTTATCTATGATGCGAATTACGGCAGCGAGTTAACAGGATTGCAGGGGCGAAGTCAGGGGTATGTGCGATCAGAAATAGATCGTCTTATAAAGGAAGCACTATTGGCGGACAACCGTATATCTGGAGTGGAGAACATGCAAATCACAATCACCGGGGATGTAGCGCTAGTCACGTTTACGGTAGTTTCTATCTTCGGGGATTTTAAAAGCGAGGTGACAATAAATGTATGAACACCAAACCTATGAACATATTTTGCAAAGGATGCTAGACAAGGTATCCCATCATGTCGATAAACGCCAGGGATCCATCATTTACGATGCTCTGGCTCCTGCTGCTGCGGAGCTGGCCCAGATGTACATGGAGCTGGACATAAACAACAATCTTGCATACGCCGATACGGCCACAGCAGAGTATTTGGAACGGCGCACAGCCGAGTTCGGGATTCACCGTGAACCAGCAACGAAAGCAAGGCGGAAAGCTTTGTTCTATGGCTCCAATAACGTACCTATTGATGTGCCAGCAGGTTCCAGGTTTTCGATCAACGATCTTGATTATGCTGCAGTCAGCAGGATCGGTACAGGCGAGTGGGTTGTAGAATGTGAAACGCCGGGGGTGATCGGCAATCAGGAGTACGGGGGAATGCTTCCCATCCATTATGTTGCAGGCCTGGTTCGCGCTGAACTGACGGATGTACTCGTACCGGGCGAGGATGCAGAAAGTGATGAAGCTTTGCGGAAGCGTTACATGGATGCGATTAACGAGCAGCCTTTTGGCGGCAACATCGCGGATTACAAGAAAAAGATTAACGAAATTTCCGGTGTAGGCGGCGTTAAAGTATTTCCGGTATGGAATGGCGGAGGGACGGTGAAGGCGACAATTCTCGCAGCCGATTTCAGCCAGCCGTCTCAAACGCTGATCGACGAGGTTCAAACACGGATTGATCCAGAACAAAATCAAGGCCAGGGCATGGGACTGGCGCCGATTGGTCATGAGGTGACGATCACGGGGGCCGAGGCGTGCGTAATGGATGTTGCAGCGTTATTGACGCTAGCTCCTGAAGCAGTTTTGGGACAAGTACAAAGTGATGTTGAAGATGCGATAAGCGCTTATCTGTTATCCCTCCGTCAAGCCTGGTCCAATGAGCCAGCTCTGATCGTTCGCTTGGCGCATATCGAATCTCGCATTTTAACTGTGCAGGGTGTAGTAGATGTGACCCATACGATGCTGAATGGAGCGGCAGCGAATGTCGTATTGACAGCTGAACAGATTCCAGTCATGGGGACGGTGACGCTGAGTGAATAGGTTCATGCAGTATCTCCCGGACATATACCATGATGTCGTGGATTTTGTGGAATTGACAGAGACGGAGTCGCAGGAATGGATCAGTGTTGAGCAGGCTATTAACCAATTACTAGATGATCAATTCGTAGTTAGTGCTTCGATGCAGGCGATTAAACGACGGGAAAAGATTCTAGGCATACAGGCCGACCCGGCGACGGAAACGCTAGAGTTCAGACGAAAGCGGCTGATCAATCGGTATTCTACGAAACCGCCGTTTACTGTCCGGTATTTGCAGCGCCAGCTCGATTTTTTGGTGGGGGCCGGACTAACGATTGTCAGTGTCGATCCGCAAGCCTTCATGTTAACCGTCACAACCAATCTTGATGATGCAGCCATATTCAAGGAGGTCGAACATACGGTTAAGGTGTTAAAGCCAGCGAATATGATCTATCAGCAGCAGACCAGCTTAGGGGATGTCATCGGCTTGGAAGAGAGGATAACTGGCAGGGAAATCGATTGGAACTATAGATTAGGCGAGTGGAAGCTGGGAGCAAAACCATTTGCCGACTTCGGCCCGGAGGTGGTGATTAAGTGATGGTCAGCTCTTTTTTGAGTGATGTGGCTCGATTTGTTGATGCGAATATTTCGAAGGTCGTGTTGAATGATATCGTCGAGATTACGAGCTTTAGTGTAAAGGAAGTAACCGGTTCAACTGTGGGAATGCAGTATATCGTCCCAGCCGCCGATGTGTCGCTAGTTACGAAAATTGAGCTTAAGGATGCGAATAACAACATTAAAACAACCAATAGCGTTTATGTACCGATCACGACAGATACTCTTCTGCTGCATACGGTACAAGTTAAGGAGGTATAGGGATGGCAAAGACAGACTGGAGCTTGAACGACACGGTTCAGCCGCAGGATATGAATGCGATCGGGGAAGAGATCAATCAACTGCGAGAAGATGTGGATCATATCGAAATCCCTCCGGCATCAGTAACGGAGGCGGGGATTGTGAAGCTCTCCAGTGCTACGAACAGCACTAGCGAGACTTTGGCAGCAACACCACGGGCAGTAAAGTCAGCGTATGATGCGGCCACAGCAGCGCAAACTACGGCGAATGCGGCTAATACAGCAGCGGCAGCAGCGCAAGCGAGGGCTGATTCGGCTTTTCAGCTTGGCAATGAGCGGAAAGCGGAAGTGGTTGCCGCGCTTGTTGCCAAAGGGATTTCGGCATCCACGAGCGAGAGTTGGAATTCGTTGATTGAGAAGATGGCAGGGATTATTAAGGCGACTGGGAATGCTACAGCGGCGGATGTGTTAAGCGGAAAGACGTTTAGTAACGCTAGCGGGAATAACCTGACCGGTACGATGCCGAACCAGGGCACAGGTGGTATTATAACGCCGGGGACGACGAATCAGACAAAAGCGGCGGGGTACTACAGTAGTCCGATAACTGTTCAAGGTGATGCAAAACTACTGCCAGCGAATTTGCCTAAAGATGTAACGCTGTTTGGTGTCACTGGGGTTCTAGAACGTATGACTACAACTGAGAAGACGGCTATTGCGAGAGCTATAACAAATAAAGGCGTGCTAGCTTCGATATCTGACACAAACACTGTGCTGGCGGGGAAAATAGATCAGATTGTTACAGGTATGAAGAGTGCTTCTGGTTCGTTAGAATTTTCAGGGAAGATAGATCAACGAACTATATCTAATCTAGATTTTACACCTCAATTGGCAGTAATTAGGGTTCAGCTTTATAGAGATAGTCGAGAAGGTGGCGATACAAACGGTTTTCAGCTATATGTATATTTTGTTGTCTCAAGAACATCTAGTAGTTACCGGTTTAATGGTAGGGTTAGTAGCCCTATATATGGAAGCCATGATGTGAGTGCTAGTTTAGGGGCAACATTTGGCGTAAACAATGTGATCGTAAGATTTGATGGGGAAAATGTGTATCCTTACCAAACTATGACTTATACAATTTACGGTTAGGAATAAAACGAAAGGTTTCAGACAGCTCAAAAGGATTGATTTAGAAAGAAAAACATAACCGGTGAGTTTATAAATTGGTAGGTGCTTTTTTAAATCCAAGTGTAGGAGTTTGTAATTTTAGATTTGGTATAAAAATGAATTGGGGAAATGGGTCAGAATCATCGATTCTATATACAAATGCTTTCTAGAGTAAAGGCGATCTGAAGAAAGAATATCTATTCGACAGATAACATCTTTAGCAGGGCCGTGGCAGGCGAGAAAGAAGCCTGCCCAAGCTGTGGAAATGCATTAATTTATCAAGGTGCAGACAGTGGTTTACATCCAAGTATCAGCTGCTCATCCGGGGATTACCACATCAGATTACTCTGAATCGGAGTGTATTCTAGAGAGACTTGGCTTTATCCAAGCGTAAGACAGTAAGAGCAAACTTGACAACATGATGCCTTAATCACTTCAAATCCCACCCAACACCCGATTCACCAGCTGATCCGCTTGGCGGGTCGTCTCCGGCAGGCGGTAACGCTGTGCCAGCTTCAATATCCAATCGCAGGCTGTCGCCAGTGAGATTTTGTGACCTACCGAGACGAAAATCGGCTTGATCCCATCCTGGGTTCGTAGCACGCTGCCAATAACTTCCCCATGATCGATCAATGGAGACATAGCCCCTCTATCCGTGCCGGGCTCCTCGAATTCCCCTAACAATCGTGTTTTGCCGCAGCCGATGGTTGGCAAGTCGAGGAGGACGCCCAAATGGCTAGCCAGGCCGAAGCGTCGCGGATGAGCCAAACCCTGCCCATCGCATACAATCAATTGCGGCGGCGTCTTGATCTGCTGAAATGCCTGAATGACCGGCGGGAGCTCCCTGAAAGAGAACAACCCCGGGATATAAGGGAATTTCACATGATCTTCAACAACGACAGATTCTGCAACTTTCAAGGAATCCGCCTCTAAAATTACGACGGCAGCGATTAGCTTGTCGCTGTGCTTGCTATAAGCCACGTCGACTCCGGCGACATATTTGACGTCAGTCAGACCATCCTCCGTTATCACTTGTCTTGCCAGCTCCTGCTGCAATTGAACAGCTTCCTCTTCCGTCAGCCTCCACGAGTGCATCGTTCCAAATTCCATATCGGTCCTCCAACATAATCAGGATTACTAGCATTGATTATAACCGATTTACAACCAATTATTGCTAGAGCAGGTCCATCATTATAATGTAATAATGATAACGCGATTCATAGAATCCAAGTATAATATGAGAAGGAAAATGTTTTTTTACACCATGGGAAAAGGATGGCCGACAAAACAATGAAATACTGGGCTGTATTAGGGATTGACCCTACAACGGACGAGTCCGTCATTAAGAAGGCATACGCCAAACAATTGCAGGCTCATCATCCAGAGGAGGATCCGCAGGGTTACCAGCTTCTGCGAGAGGCATATGAATGGGCGAAGAAACACTCCAGAGCGCTGCACAAAGAAGAAGTCGACAGCGATATAGACGAGAGCGGATGGAGCGACGATAGATCTGGCATAGATCGCACCTATGAAGGAGTCGCGGTAACGCAGCATGAGGCATGGCAAGCTGCTCATCCTGAGTCCTCCGAGCCTGAACGTCATCCGGCGCAGCTGTTCTTTGAGCAAATGGAGGAGCTTTATGATGATTTTCCCCGCCGGATTGATCCCGAGCCGTGGAGAACGCTAATGACGAACGACTATATGTGGAACATGGAGTATCAGGGTGAGCGGCTGGAGGGGCTATTGCTGTTTTTGGAGGAGCATCGGTATTTGCCGCGGGCAGTATGGGAGGTTTTGAACCAATCTTTTCAATTGCTGGAGCAGAAGGAAGCTTTATTTGATCTTTATGATGAGGACGAAATAAACTATGTCATCGGCCAAATTCAGGGGACCTCCGAATTAAGGTATGATTGCTTTGCAGGTAAGGCGCTTGATTTTGATATCGAGCACTATCTCAAGCTTAGGCAGAGTGCCCAAACCTTGCTTATGGAGGATAACGCGGAGGCAGCAAAGGATGTTCTGGCTGAAGCCCATGCGTTGTTTCAGGAGGATCCGGATCTGCAGCTTATGCGAGCTAAATGTTACATAAGACTCGGGCAGAAGCCCGTGGCAATGTCTTGCCTGCAGCAGGTACTTGAGCTTAAGCCGAATGAGCATGAGGCCCGCTTGCTGTTAGCACAAATATTTTATGAAGAACGAAGGTTTGACGAGGCATTGAGAGAATGTGAATTTTTACAGCAGCAAGAGGTATTGAACCAGGATATTTTAAGCATCTACGGCAATGCCCAAATCGAGCTGGGAGCTGTCGAGAAAGCTTGGAAGCAATACACGCAAACCAAGCTCCTGTGGCAGGAATTTTACCATTTCCGATACAATTTGCTATTGCTCCGGCTGAGAAATAAGCATCTGTTTTCCCAAGAGCACAATCCCCATTATGCCGAGTTAAAAAAGGTGATCCGCAAGAACAACAGGTGGGTTTACGGTTTTCTCTTGTTTAGATTAAGCTGGCTGTACCTCTTATTATTCGGGCTTGCTTATTGTATATTTCGATTGCCTCCGGTTTTTCTGGTGTTTTTGCCCATCATCCTATGCGGAAGCGCTTGGAAGACCTTAAGAACAGCGAGGATGTTCTTCTCATGATCAGGGAGGTTGTTCTAGTATGACTAATCCATATACCTTTTCGCAACGGAAGCGCTTGGAGCGGTATTTTCGCTGTCTCACGGCAAGCTGCCTTCAAGGCACGCTCAAAAATTATTATGTAGCTTATGAATTTGGCCTTGCGGAAAGGCTGGTTCGGAAAAGCATGATTCGTGAAGTGTTCAAGCACTGGAGTATCACGGATGCCGAGAGCTTGAAACGCCAAATCCGCTGGCTGATGGAGGATGGGGGGCGGGGGGAATACAAAAGCAGGCATATGCACCTCCTAGCACTTACAGAAACGGCGCGCCAACGTTATATCGAAGCTATAAAGGAGGAGAATGACGAGAAAAATAATGGGAAATGGGATGTCGTGGCCAAATGCCTGCACCAGCTTCCTTCGGGGGATATTAGGGCATACGGCCTGGCTTGGGCCATTTTATTGAGCCGGATTGGGAAAGTGAAGCGTTTCCTGACGAAAGAAGAGGCATGGAACATTCAGCTGGAGGCTGCAGGTATGCTGCAGCAAACCTATAACAGCTGGGAGGATTTCTATTTGGCTTATTTGTGTGGGAATCATTATTTTGCGGATAAGCCGGGGATTCACCCGTATGTGATGGTTTCGGGAATGCATGATTTATTGTCCGAGAGCACCTTGTTATATCGCAAAATAAAGTGGGAGCAGCCTCTGCAGCCCGTGGAGCGGGCAGCCCGCCAATAGATTCGCGGGGCATATGACATCCCATCAGCGTAATCGTCGAAAAAAACTCGACATTTTTGCTTAATGGATTATTCGTCATCGTATCGATCAAGTCTGCGAGCATCCTGCGGGGAGATCGAATTGAACTTGGCCACACCATACGGCTCTTAAGCTAGTGGCGGGTTCAAGCTCTCGCCTGTGGACAGGCCAGGATTGCAGCGCATTCCGTTATTTCTTTGGCATCGATTACAGAGAAAATGCTCGGCCCGCCATAGGGCAGCTTGGCTGTCCAACTAGCTCTGTGCTGAAGTAAGCTGCCGCTATAGTAAGGGGCTCGCTTGCCCCTGCCGTTTTGCTGCCCCTCGATCAATTGGTATTCTTCATTCCCTTCTCAGTAACGTGTTGCCAACTAAAATGACGCGGTATAAGGTAAATAATGAATAAAATTTAAGAAAGAGATGATAGTCTAATAGGCGAAGAAAGGCGGAAGGATGCAGCGATGAAATATTGGTCAGTACTAGGCATCGAGCCTACGGCGGATGAGTCCATAATCAAGAAGGCGTACGCCAGGCGATTGCAGGTTCATCATCCAGAGGAGGATCCCGAGGGCTATCAGCTTTTGCGGGAAGCGTATGATTGGGCGAAGAAACGGGCGAGAACGCTTCAGGCTGAAGAAATACACCGCGATGGCATAAATGAGAGGATGTGGAACGATAGAACACACGACATAGACAACACACACAACATAGAGGCCCGTAACATAGAAGATACACACGACATAGAGGATAAATATAACATAGACGATACAAACGACATAGAAGATACATATAACATAAACGATGTAAACGACATAGCGGATACATACAACATAGACGATACATATGATATAGACGATACATATGATATAGGCGATACCTTTGACTTATATGACAGGGACGATACTTATGAAGAGACGGCGGTTAAACAGTATGCCTGGCAGGCCGGTCATTCTGAGCCATTTCAGCCCGAATCTCCCCGGGACCAGGTGTTTTTTGAGGAAATGAAGAAGCTGTATGATGATTTTCCGCGCCGGATTGACCCGGAGTCGTGGAAGGCATTGATGACGAGCGATTTTATGTGGAACATGGAGTACCGGAATGAGCGGCTTGGCAGATTGCTGCAATTTTTGGAGGATCATCGGCATTTGCCGCGAACGGTATGGGAGGTATTGGACCAAGCGTTTCGACTGCTGGAGCAGAAAGAATATTTATTGGAAGCCTATGATGAGGAAGAGGTCGCCTTTATCATCGGACAAATTGAAGGCAAGGCAGAGCTAGGGTACGCCTGCTTTGAAGGCAAGCGGAAGGACTTCGATATTGAGCGCTACCTTACGCTCCGGCATAAAGTCCAAACCCTGCTCATGAACGATGACCCGAAGGCGGCTATGGAGGTTATCGGCGAGGCAAGCTCCATATTCCAGGGGGATCCGGATTTGTTGCTATTGCAAGCTAGGTGCCACATCGAGCTTGGGGAGAACTCGCAAGCGATGTCTTGTCTGCAGCAGGTACTAGAGCTTAAATCAGAAGCTTACGAAGCCCGCCTGTTGATTGCTCAGATCTTGTATGAGGAACAACGCTTTGATGAGGCCGAAAGAGAATGTGAATATCTGCAGCAGCAGGGATTTTTGAGTCAGGAACTGCCAAGTGATACTGGAGGCTCTTCCGAAAGCCATGAAATAGAAAATATCAAAAGGGGAGTGGCAGGAGGAGTTCTATTCATCATCTCCAAGCTCCTTCAGTTTTTTCTATTCCCGGAGCACGCTGGTTGGTACGATTATCTTGGCTTGATCGTTCCGCTTGCACTTACGATCGGTATTTACCGCAAAAGCCTAGTTTCCGCAGTATTGATGCTGGCTTATTTTGTAGCATTTACTTTATATCAATATGCATTCATTAAGCTTGAGGACGGACCACTTTATATTACCCTAATTTCTGCGATTCTTATTGTTTATTTATGGGATGGCGTCAAGGGGACATTCACTTATCATAAATATAAGAAAAGACGACAGCTTCGATTTCTCCTATTTGGAAGATAAAAGGGATTCAGGGCGGCAATTGCTCTGGGCAAGACTGTATTTTGTTTTTTGCTAAGTAAGCTTGAAGTGGAGGACGCTTAATGGATCCGCAAAATAAGATAACGAATCAAGTGATTTCTGCTAACTTGAAAAATGTATTTAAGAAAGCGAAGAGGAATCAGCGAGGCGACTTGGTGCTCCGGCATTCAAGGTTTATTCGGTTAGCAGTAATACTGCTGTTTTTGATCTTCGCAGGCGGGACGGTCGTGATGTTCTATAGCGGCAGCAGCCTGGAGGTCTTGGCCGCGCTGGGAATTCTGACCGTGGCGCTTGGGCTGTGGGGACTAGGATTAATCTTCTCACGAATTGTCGTAAGTGATCATATGATTACCTCTTATCAATGGAGCGGCAAAAAGAGGCTGAACCTATACGAGCTTACGGAGATAAAATATAGTCAGCTTTGGGGCGGAAGCATAGTTTTGCATAGCCGCCATGGAAATTTGTTAGTGCCTACTGATTATGCAGGCACTGCGGAATTTGTGCAGATTTTGAAGGAGAAGCTGGGTGAGGAATTTTGTTCGGAAGCTTCGTTTGCCATCTTCTTACGAAAAAAAGAAATGAACAGCAGGCGAAGCTACTAAGCTTATTGCAAAGTCTGAAGCGGTGTTCTTTTTTTGAGTACATTTCGCCTTCACAACCGTATAAAGTAATAATCCGGTCGATTATTTCTGATCGATTAGGTTTACAATATATTAGGGAACGAAGAATACATAATACCAACATAATAAGAGGTGTTTCTGGATGTGGCATGCGAAAACGCAGGAAGAAGTGCTCAGCGAGCTTAAGGTCGATCCGGCAAAAGGGCTTTCCGGGGAAGAGGTTCGCGATAGGCTGGAGAAGCATGGCCCGAACAGACTTAAGGGCAAGCCGAAGAAGAGCATGCTCGCTCTGTTTTTGGCGCAGCTAAAGGATATGCTCATTTATGTCCTGTTGGGCGCGGCGATAGTTACCCTCATCGTAGGGGAATATGTGGATGCCATCATCATACTTGCCGTTGTCCTGCTTAATGCAGTGATCGGCGTCTTCCAGGAGCATAAGGCAGAGAAGGCAATCGAAGCCTTGCAGCAGATGACTACGCCGAGGTCGCTCGTCCGCCGTCAAGGAGAGGTGAAGGAGATCAAATCCGAGGACATCGTGCCTGGAGATATCGTCATACTGGATGCAGGGCGATACATCCCCGCCGATCTCAGGCTGATCGACAGCGCCAATTTGCAGATCGAAGAGTCTGCGCTGACCGGGGAATCCGTTCCTTCGGACAAGGACGCCGGTGCACGGCTTGAAGATCCCAAGACACCGATCGGGGACATGTCCAATATGGCCTTTATGTCTACCCTTGTAACCTATGGAAGAGGGGAAGGCGTAGTCGTAGCTACCGGCATGGACACGGAAATGGGAAAAATCGCAACGATCCTCGACGAGGATACCCGGGAATTGACCCCGCTGCAGAAAAAATTGGAGGAGCTCGGCAAGACGCTCGGCTATATCGCCATCGGCATCTGCGTATTGATCTTTGTGATCGGGCTTATTCAGAAGCGGGATCTGTTCGAGCTGTTCCTGACGGCCATCAGCTTGGCGGTAGCGGCTATCCCGGAGGGGCTTCCGGCCATCGTTGCGATCGTGCTTGCGCTCGGCGTGACCCGAATGTCCAAGATCCATGCGATCGTGAAGAAGCTACCTGCTGTAGAGACGCTGGGGTCGGTCAGTATTATTTGTTCCGACAAGACAGGCACGCTTACCCAGAATAAAATGACGGTTGTGAAATACTACACGGCTACACCACTCGGCGATGGGCCTCCGGTAGAGCTCATTAAATCCTTTGTGCTCTGCTCCGACGCTACCCATGAGAACGGGGAGAGTACAGGCGATCCGACGGAAGTAGCTCTTGTCATTTACGGCGAGCAGAATAACATCATGAAGAAGTCACTGGAGGCGGAATACAAGCGGGTGTCCGAGAAGCCCTTCGATTCCGACCGCAAGCTCATGTCTACCTTGAACAAGACGCGAGAGGGCTATCGTGTCCATACCAAAGGAGCCATAGACCAACTGCTGAAGATCTCGACCTCGGCTGTGGTAGGGGGCGAGGTGGTTCCCCTGACTGAGGATCTGAAGCAGCAGTATTTGCAGGCGGCGGAAGGCATGTCGGACGACGCTTTGAGGGTGCTTGGCGCTGCATACAAAGATACCGTGGAGCTGCTGGAGCCGGATGAGATGGAAAAGGATTTGACGATCCTTGGCTTCGTGGGCATGATCGATCCGCCGCGTACCGAGGTGAAGGATTCCATTCGAGAAGCGAAGATGGCAGGCATTACTCCCGTGATGATTACCGGGGACCACCGGAACACTGCCGTGGCGATCGCCAAGGAGTTGGGCATCGCGAGCTCGATCGAACAGAGCATGACGGGAGCCGAAATCGACGAGCTCTCCGAGGAGGCGTTTGCCCAGAGAATTAAGAACATTCGGGTATTCGCGCGCGTGTCGCCAGAGCATAAAGTAAGGATTGTCAAAGCTTTCAAGGCGCAGGGGAACATCGTATCGATGACCGGTGATGGGGTGAATGACGCGCCATCCTTGAAGAGCGCTGATATCGGTGTTGCGATGGGCATTACCGGAACGGACGTATCTAAGGGCGCCAGCGACATGATCCTCACCGATGACAATTTCACTACGATCGTGCATGCGATTCGGGAAGGGCGGAATATCTACGCCAATATCCGTAAGACGGTCACCTTCCTTCTTTCCTGTAACTTCGGTGAGGTTGTAGCGATTCTGGCCTCGATTCTGTTCTTCTGGCCGCTGCCGCTTCTGGCTACCCAGATTCTGTGGATAAACCTGGTGACAGATACGCTGCCGGCTATCGCGCTTGGCGTCGATCCCGGCGAGAAGGATGTCATGAAGCGGAAGCCAAGGAATCCCAAGGAGAGCTTCTTCGCGGGAGGAGCCGCCTTCCGGGCGATCCTGGGGGGCATCCTGATCGGCTCCCTGACGCTGGTGGCTTTCTATTTGGGGCTCAGAGAGCACGGCTACGGCCTGAACTCGGCGAACATCTCCGAGGAGGCGATGATGTATGCCCGGACGATGGCCTTTGTCGTTCTGGCCGCCTCTCAGCTGTTCTACTCCTTTACGAAACGCAGCGATACCAAGTCCATTTTCCAGGTTGGCTTATTCTCCAACAAGCTCCTTGTCGGAGCGGTTCTTGCAGGGCTGGCCCTGCAGTTTGCTTCGATCAGCATTCCGTTCCTGGCGGCGGCCTTCAAGGTGCATAACCTGTCACTCGCTGATTGGGGAGTGGTGATTGGCCTGGCCCTTATTCCGCTAATCATTAACGAGCTGATCAAGGTGTTCATGCGGAGGGGCGCGGCGAAGCAAGCTTAGGAGCATTCCATTCCGCACCGTGCACCAGCATCAACTTGCGAGGTTTGGCTGCACGACAGCGGTCGGTGGGCCATTAAACCCGTTGTATGATATTAGGGAATAAATGATCAAATATTCTGTGCAAAGCAAGGGGCTATCCAATAAGTCCCCTAAAAGGTTGGAGGGAAAACGTAAAGTTTCCTCTCCAACCTTTTTTACGGTCACTGCTTTGCAGGAAAGCAGCGAGGCGGATGCCTGCTATTTCAGTAGATTGTGGGCTAAGGCCACAAGCCCAAACTGCACATGAACCTTGTCCCAGCCTCTTAGGGAAAACGTGCAGAACAATCGGTTTCCCTTGATATGACCAAACACGCTCTCTGCCTCGAGTTTCTCCTGATGTAGCAAACACGCTCTCTGCCTCGAGTTTCTCCTGATGTAGCAAACACGCTCTTTGCCTCGAGTAGCTTCTGAAGTAGCAAACACGCTCTTTGCTTCGAGTAGCTTCTGAAGTAGCAAACACGCTCTCCACCTCCGGTTGTCTTGAGTGTAACCCAACAAACTCTCCACCTCTCGTTTACGCCAGCATGAATTTGCGGATTTCACGTTCTAGCGAGCACGAATTGAGGCTTTCTCGTTCTAAATGGAATTATGGTAGTTAATTTCTGCGGCAAAGTAAGGAAAGCAGATTTAGATGGATTTCATGTCATTATAAGAGGGGAGATCGCTATCATAGGCTGAATTCTTGATTTTAATTACATAAAATCCACCTAATCCCCCAAAACATTCATTTAGAGCCAAATTAGATACATGAATTCCATTTAGTGTTCGATTTTGATAGCTCATGTTCGATTTTGATAGCTTATGTTCGAGTTGAAGCTCATGGCCGAGTTTGATAGCTTACCGTTCGAGTTGAAAGCTCATGTTCGAGTTCAATAGCCTAGGCTCGAGTTTATTTTCGATAGCTTAAGCTCATGTTCGAGTCCAATAGCTTGTATAAAATGAGCCAAAGAATAGGACGCAGGCAAGGCAGGAAAGAGAGCCATTGATTCCGCAGAGAAACGGATAGCTTTCGAAAGGAAGGGGCGCCCCTCAGTCGTCTATGATGACTTATGAGACGGCCCCTTGCTTTGTTTTGGGAAGTTAAACAGCTTCGTCCTGGGAATATTTTTGGGAAATTGATAAATGGGATTGCGAAATTCCGGTTTCGTATGTTACTATTGCCTTGTCATCGAAAACGTTACCGGCAAGGATTCCGAACACGTTTTCGGAAACGTTTCCGTAAACGCTGTCATGATTGTTGCACAACGTTTTCACACGAATTAAATTTTATTAATGGAAGAGGGGTCTAGACATGGACAAGCTGAAGAGAATGCTGGGGATTATGCTTGTATTCACTCTGGTGACTGTGCTAGCTGCGGCGTGCGGCAAGAGTGATGATTCGGCTGCCGGGGAGAATGGCGGCAAAGGCGAAGGAGCCTCTGGCGGAGCCAAGGAAATTTATTTCCTGAACTTCAAGCCGGAGATTGCGGAAGTGTATGAGAAGATCGCGAAGGATTATGAAGCGGAAACAGGGGTTAAGGTTAAAGTCGTAACGGCAGCGAGCGGTACTTATGAAACGAAATTGAAATCGGAAATTTCAAAGAAGGATGCGCCGACGATTTTCCAAATTAACGGACCTGTCGGCTACCAGGCTTGGAAGGATTACACGCTGGATCTGAAGGACACGAAGCTTTACAGCTACTTGTCTGATCCGAGCCTCGCGGTAACGAGCGAAGGCGGCGTGTACGGCATCCCTTACGTCGTGGAAGGCTACGGCATTATTTATAATGATGCTATTATGCAGAAGTATTTTGCACTGCCGGATAAAGCGGTTTCGATTTCTTCGGCATCTGAAATCAATAATTTCGATACGCTGAAGGCGGTTGTCGAGGACATGACGGCGAAGAAAGACCAGCTTGGCATCAAAGGCGTCTTCGCATCAACCTCGCTTGGTGCTGGCGAGCAGTGGAGATGGCAGACGCACTTGGCCAACCTGCCGCTGTACTATGAATTTAAGGACAATACGGAGTTCGACAACACCGTGCTGGCCGGTCTGGCATCGAATGAAGTGCAGTTCAAATATGCGGACAACTTCAAGAACATCTTTGACCTGTATACGAACAATTCAGTAACGAAGGGTGCGCTGCTGGGGGGCAAATCTGTAGCAGACTCCATGGCGGAATTTGCGCTGGGCCAGGCGGCGATGGTTCAGAACGGCAACTGGGCCTGGGGCCAAATCAACGAAGTGGGCGGCAACGTGGTTAAGGCAGAGGATATCAAGTTCCTGCCAATTTATACCGGAATGAGCGGAGAAGAGAAGCAAGGGCTGGCCATCGGTACTGAGAACTATCTCTCGATCAACAGCAAGGTGTCGCCTGAGAAGCAGCAGGCTTCAATCGATTTCCTGGAATGGCTGTTCACCAGCGATAAAGGCAAGGCTTACGTATCCCAAGAACTAGGCTTTATTGCACCGTTCAACACGTTCAATGAAGAGGAGAAGCCGGCCGATCCGCTGGCTAAAGAAGTGATGACCTGGATGGAGAAGGATGTGACCTCTGTTCCATGGACGTTCGCGGCCTTCCCGAGCGAAGAGTTCAAGAATCAATTCGGTGATGCTCTGCTCCAATACGTTCAAGGCAACCAGTCCTGGGATGACGTCGTGAAGGTGTTCACGGAGAGCTGGAAAGCAGAAAAGGCGAAATAACGCCGAATGAATGCGATGCCACTGGACTTAAAGATAGAAGGGCCGGTGGCATCGCGTCCTATTCATACGATGGTCCATACGATGGTCGGCGAGTGAACAGGCATTCGAATCATCATGTTGAATACTGAGATAGGAGAAGAAAACATGCAAAAGTCGATGAAAAAATATTTTGCCCTTTTTGCATTGCCTACGATCATCGCCTTTTCGGTAGCTTTTATCATACCGTTCCTGTTAGGTGTATATCTTTCCTTCACGGAATTTACGACCGTGAACGATGCAAAGTGGGTAGGATTTAGCAATTACGTCAAAGCGTTCTCGAATCAGGACTTTCTGAATGCGCTGTGGTTTACGGTGAAGTTCACCGTGGTCTCCGTGCTTACGATCAATATATTCGCCTTCATTCTCGCCATGCTGCTGACCCGGGGGAAGAAGGGGACCAACCTGTTCCGCACGGTGTTCTTCATGCCGAACCTGATCGGCGGAATCGTGCTCGGTTATATCTGGCAGCTGATCATTAACGGCGTGCTGTATAAATTTGATCTTACCCTAACGTTTGATCCGAAATATGGCTTCTGGGGACTCGTCGTGCTGATGAACTGGCAGTTGATCGGTTACATGATGATTATTTACGTCGCCGGCATCCAGAACGTTCCTAAAGACGTTATTGAGGTAGCGAAGATCGACGGCGCCTCCCGGTTTCAGGTGCTGCGCAATGTTACTCTCCCTCTGGTGATGCCTTCGATTACGATTTGCTTGTTCCTGACGCTATCGAACTCCTTCAAGCTGTTTGACCAGAACCTGGCTCTGACGGCTGGCGCGCCTGCGAAGCAGACGGCCATGCTGGCGCTGGATATTTACAATACCTTCTACGGCAAGACAGGGTGGGAAGGCGTGGGCCAGGCCAAAGCTGTTGTGTTCTTCGTGCTGGTAGCCTTAATCGCGCTGGTTCAGCTTCTAATGACTAGAAGGAAGGAGGTCGAGAGCTGATGCAAAAGGCAAATAAAGGAGCGGACGCTCTTCTGTTTCTCATTTTGTTCATTCTGGCGGTCGCATTTATTTCTCCGATCCTGATCGTACTGATGAACTCTTTCAAAGGAAAATTCTATATCAGCGACACTCCGTTCCTGCTTCCGAATAACGAGACATTCGCCGGGCTCAGCAACTATACGAGCGGGATTGCCAAGACGGACTTCATTTCGGCGTTCGGCATGTCACTGTTCATCACCGTCTGCTCCGTGGCCGTCATTGTTCTGTTCACGTCTATGACCGCCTGGTATATTACGAGAGTTAAGACGAAGTTTAACCAATCGCTGTATTATATCTTCGTATTCTCCATGATCGTTCCGTTCCAAATGGTCATGTTCACGATGACCAAGACGGCCAACGTTCTGAATCTCGACAACCCGGTTGGCATCATCCTTATATATTTAGGCTTTGGATCGGGCTTGTCCGTCTTCCTGTTCAGCGGATTCGTGAAATCCATTCCTATTGAAATTGAAGAGGCGGTAATGATTGACGGCTGCAATCCCGCTCAGTCCTTCTTCAAGGTCGTTCTGCCCATTCTTAAACCGATTGCGATTACCGTCGCTATTCTCAACGTGATGTGGGTGTGGAATGACTACCTGCTTCCTGATCTGGTGATTGGCAGTGAATACAAGACGATTCCAATTGCGATCCAGTATCTGAAAGGCGGATATGGCTCGATCGACATGGGCGCCATGATGGCGATGCTGGTGCTGGCAATCGTGCCGATCGTCATATTCTATCTGCTCTGCCAGAAGTATATTATTGAAGGCGTTGTCGCAGGAGCGGTCAAAGGCTGACGGCATCAGTGCTTATCGGAGCAGTTTTTGCCTTGTTTTCTGGAACTTTAACTGCTATTCTTAGGAAATGTATATGGGGTATAGCGGTGTAGATTACGATGTAAGGGAAGAACTTATATGGCTTCTATTACAATAAAAGATATTGCTAAAATGTGCGGCGTCGGGGTAACTACGGTTTCTAGAGCCATCAACAATCACCCTGATATTAGCGAAGAGACCAAAACCATGATCATGAAGGTCATCAAGGACAATCATTACGTGCCGAACAACAGCGCGAGGAATCTGAAACGCTCGGTGTCCAAGACGATCGCGGTGCTGATCAAAGGGATTACCAACCCTTTCTTCAACCCGATGATCCAGGTGTTCGAGCGGGAAATCCAGCGGAGGAAGTATTCATTCATCCTGCAGCGGGTCGATGAGAAGCAGGATGAAATCGAGGTAGCCATCGAGCTGGAAAAAGAAAAGCGGCTGAAAGGCATCGTGTTCCTCGGAGGGTACTTCTCGCACTCCAAAGAGAAGCTGGATCAGCTGTCCGTGCCCTTCGTGCTCAGTACGATCGGGATGACGGAGGAATTCGATCCTAACGATTACTCCTCCGTATCGGTCGATGACGTGAAGGAGAGCTATAAAATCGTCGATTATTTATGCCACGAAGGGCATCGCAAAATTGCGATCATAACCGCGCCGATGGATGATGTCAGTATCGGGAAATTGAGATATGAAGGATATAAGAAGGCTTTGAAGCACCACGGCATAGAATATAATGAGCGGCTGGTGCGCTGCATGCGGGAGGACATCGAAAGCTACTCCATGGAGAACGGATATGAGGTGACCAAGGAGCTGCTGCAATCCGGCGAGGAATTCACGGCGATTTACGCGGTGTCTGACAGCCTCGCGATCGGGGCGTGCAAAGCGATATTCGAAGCCGGGTTAAGCGTGCCTGAGGATTATTCCGTCGTTGGCTTTGACGGGCTGGACATTTCCTTCTATTATAATCCGTCGATTACGACCATCAAGCAGCCGACCGAGGAAATAGCGCAAGAGACGATTAAGATCTTATTCGATTTAATAGACAAGAAAATAACTCATGCCCATAAAACCTTCCCTGGCGAGCTCGTCATTAGGAACTCTACCAAGCGTCTTCATTAGTCCAGCAGTTATCTGGGCTGGCGGCTGACGGCTGGCCTGAACAGGAGGATTTAAGAGCCCTGTCTCCCTCGGTATTGCTAGTGGAGAACAGGGCTCTATGTATGAGGCTGGCACACCTTTCGGAGGGCGGTCAGCTATTGGCACGGAACAGCTTCTTATCGAAGAATAAGATAACGATGAACAAGGCAATTGCGAGCAGCAGTACACAGGCTGGCAGGATGAAGGCAAGCAGGGTCGCCGTATTCTGCATTTTATAATAGACGAGCATGCCGAAGGGCATTAGTCCGCCGCCGATGAGACTGCACCATACGTGCAGCTTGGCCGTCCTGATCATGCTGATCTCTTTGAAGATGTAGTAGAACATGCCGTAGGCGAACAGGGTCAGCCAGCCGACGACGAGAATATGGGCATGGGCGGGAGTCAGCGTGTAATCATAACGCCCAGCCATATCCGCACCGATCAATGCGCCGATAAGAGAATAGATTGCCGCAATGCGGATTAACCATTTGCTGTATTTTACCATGACACTCTCCCTGAACTTATTTATAATGACTTCTCCAATATATATCCGGATTATGAACGCAAGATGAACAAAGTATGACAATGACGATCGAAATCCCCTAGTTCATGCTCGGCCGGGATGCAGTATGGGTGGGCTATTCGTCAAGCGAGACGAAGCATGCTACAATAGCGGGAATGGAAAGGAGTGATATAGCAATGGCATTGGAAGTTGATGTACAGGCCACCCCGAATCCGAACGCCGTGAAGATCAGTGCGAGCGCAGCGCTGTTCGAGGGTTCGCGCAGTCTATCCTTGAAGAGCGGCGAGGCGACCGACCACCCGCTGGCAAGCGCTCTGCTTGGCATTGAAGGCGTGGATAACATTTTTGGATTGAGAGATTTTGTGACGATTACGAAGAAGCCGGAAGCAGAGTGGGATTCGATTTTGGCGGAGGCGGAAGAAGCGTTCAAGAAGATTTATGGATGAGCCGAATTACAGCAAGCTTACGATAAGTCTGCGGAACTCAGGCGGGTAGTCATCAGGCAAGTGATCATTCGGACTTATCCTTAGGTAAAAATGGATGCTGGATAAAAAGGCGGTTCCTTCGGGGATCGCCCTTTTTTCTTGCTGTGTGTCACAAATCCGGCTCCGTTGCCGTCCCATGGGAAACGGTACAAAGGAGATGGGAAGATGAACGAGCTAACATGCCTTGTCGTAGGCGGGGGCTATGCAGGAATCCATGCGATCCATTCTATTCAGCAAGCTTTTAATAAGGCCGGGGGGACAAGGAGGGTACAAATTGTTCTGATCGATAAGGAGCCCTATCATTTGCGGAAGGTGCTGCTCTTTAAGCCTGCTGCTTATAAGGAGGAGATCACTATTCCTTTTGCACGCATGTTTCCGGATATCCAAGTGGTCAGAGGAACTGTCGGGTGGATCGATCCTGAGAAGAAACAGGCTCTCTATCGGGATGCTGAGGGCCAGGAGCATGCGCTTGCGTATGACATTGCTATAGTAACGGTTGGCAGCATCGCAAGAGCCCCAGAATCCGATCAGGGGGGGATTGCTCTAACGGGACTGGAGACGGCTGCGGCAATACGTCAGCAATGGCAGGAGAATTTGCGCCAAGCAGCAGGGGAGACCGACCCCGCGGAGAAGCAGCGGCTGCTGACGACGGTAGTGGCCGGGGCTGGTATTAGCGGAATCGAAACCTCGGCCGAACTAGCCTGGATCATGCGCCAAGAAGCCGAGGCTCTGCACATCGATCCGGAAATGATCAAGGTTTATTTGATCAATGCGCAAGCGAGGCTGTTCCCGGAGGGCCCTGCCAAAGTGGGGCGCAGGCTGGAGCATAAGCTTCATGATTATGGTGTAACCGTAATGCATGGAGTCAAGACGCTTCAGGAAAAGGAAGGGAAGGTGTCTTTATCTAGCGGCGAGGCTATTCCGGCGGGATTATGCGTGTGGACGCTGGGATTGCTGCCGAATCCTGCACTAAGGGAGATGGGTCTGCCGCTTACGGCTGACGGGCAGGTTATAGTAGATGCCAGCTACCGGGTGCAAGGCATGCCGGGGATATACAGCATTGGGGATTGCGCGAGAATCGTCGATCCGGCAACCGGCCGTGCTGACACCATGACATGCAAGGAAGGAGGCGCACAGGCGTCTAGGCTGGGAACGATTGTGCTGGCGGACTTGAATGGCCGCCCGGCTCCACAGCATAAGGGTTATATGGACGCGTACTGCTTCGGCTTGGGAGGGGAGCGGGGGATGGTCTGGACGCGGCAATGGGGGCTGGATATGATAATTACAGGCAGGCTGGGTTGGAAGGTTCGCCAATATACTTGGGATATCGCAAGCCTGTTGAAGCAGCCCCATCGGAAACTGCGAAAGGACGATGCCAATGCATGAGCTTTATGAAAAATACAGAAGATTGCTGTTTACTCTCGCCTACCAGTTGACCGGTTCGGCAGCGGATGCGGAGGATGCGGTACAGGAAGTATTCTTGAAGGTCTATGCCATGAATACGGACCATATCGAGGAGCCCAAAGCTTATTTATGCAAAATGGTGACGAATCGCTGCCTGGATTTACTGCGGTCGTCCCGGAAACGGCGCGAGCAGTATGTTGGCCCCTGGCTCCCCGAGCCCGTGCCAACGCCGGAAGAGGATGCCCTGCAAACGCTGATGCGCAATGAGCTCCTGTCGTATGCGATGCTCGTTCTCCTGGAGCGGTTGTCTCCAGCCGAACGGGCTGTCTTCGTGCTTCGCGAGGCGCTTGGCTTCGATTATTTTGAAATCGCCGGGCTGCTGGACAAGAGCGAGGCGAATTGCCGGAAGCTCATGAGCAGGGCCCGGGGGAAAATGGGGAATGACGCTGCCAGCATCCTAAACAACAGGGAAGCAGCAGGCCAGCGCTGGATTCAGGCCTTCTTGCTGGCGCTGGAGCAGGGGAATATGGATGTATTGTTAGCGATGCTTACCGAAGATGTCGCCGTTCTCTCCGATGGAGGAGGCAAAGTAGCGGCAGCAGTCCGTCCGGTCACATCGCGGGATCATGTCAGCCGTTTCCTGCTTGGTTTAATGCGGCAGCTAGTCCAGCAAGGGGATGTTTATTTCGAGCTGGCTTCGATAAATGGAGAAGCCGGCGTAATTGTTCGCTCGTCAGACAGCGTAAATACGGTTGTACTGCTGCACGTTCAGGATGGCGCAGCCCGCCGTATCTATTTTATTAGAAATCCGGATAAGTTAGCGCAGATATAGCATAACGGGTTGACTTTAAATTTTACTATATGGTATAAAAAAGGAAGAATTAGCACTCTGTAAACTTGAGTGCTAACAAGGGCTGGTGTCTAGAAGCAAAGGAACGAAAGGAGATTATTTTTCATGGCAAAGAAGCAGTTTCAGGCAGAATCCAAAAGATTGCTGGAAATGATGATCAACTCCATTTATACGCAAAGAGAGATTTTTCTAAGAGAGCTTATCTCCAATGCCAGCGATGCGATCGATAAAATATATTACAAGGCGCTGACCGACGACAAGCTCGTGTTCAACAGCGAGGATTACTACATTAAGATTACGCCGGACAAAGAGAACCGCACGCTGACGATTTCCGATACCGGGATCGGCATGACCGAGGAAGAGCTCGAGAACAACCTCGGGATTATTGCGAAGAGCGGCTCTTTGGCGTTCAAGAAAGAGAATGAAGCGAAGGACGGCCACAACATCATCGGCCAATTCGGGGTAGGCTTCTATTCGGCATTTATGGTAGCTGACGTGGTGACCGTGATCAGCAAGCCGTTCGGCAGTGAACAGGCCTTCAAGTGGGAATCCGAAGGGGCGGACGGCTACACGATCGTTCCATTCGATAAAACGACGCCGGGCACGGATATCATTCTTAAAATCAAAGAGAACACGGAAGAGGATCAATACGATGAGTTCCTGGAAGAGTACCGTCTAAGAGCGATTATCAAGAAGTACTCCGATTTCATCCGTTATCCGATCAAGATGGATGTAAGCGGACAACGTCCTAAGGAAGGCACGGAGAACGAGTTCGAGGAATACAAGGAAGAGCAGACGATCAACAGCATGGTGCCGATTTGGCGGAAAAATAAAAACGAGCTGACCGCAGAGGATTATGAGAACTTCTACCACGAGAAGCGCTACGGCTTCGACAAGCCGCTGAAGCATATCCATATCAGCGCGGACGGCGCGGTTGTCTACAATGCGATCCTATTCATTCCGGAGAACATTCCGTTTGATTACTACACGAAGGAGTACGAGAAGGGGCTGGAGCTGTACTCCAACGGCGTGCTGATCATGGACAAATGCGGCGACCTCTTGCCGGATTACTTCGGCTTCGTCAAAGGGATGGTCGATTCCGAGGATCTGTCGCTGAACATTTCCAGGGAGCTGCTGCAGCATGACCGTCAGCTTACGCTGATCGCCCGCAACATCAAGAACAAGATCAAGGGGCAGCTGCAAAGCATGCTGAAGGATGAAAGAGAGCAGTACGAGAAGTTCTACAGCTCTTTTGGCCGCCAGTTGAAATTTGGCGTGTATAACGATTACGGCATGCACAAGGAAGACCTGCAGGATCTGCTTCTATTCTACTCCTCCAAGGAGAAGAAGCTGGTTACGCTGGACGAGTACGTCTCTAGAATGCCTGAGGATCAGAAGTATATCTACTATGCTTCCGGCGAATCGATCGAGCGGATTGAGAAGCTGCCGCAGACGGAGCTTGTTGCCGATAAAGGCTATGAAATTCTATACCTCACCGACGATATCGACGAGTTTGCGCTCAAGATGATCCTTAAGTATAAGGAGAAGGAATTCAAATCGGTATCGAGCGGCGACCTCGGCATCGAGCCGGACGAGAAGGATCAGGAAACGGACGAGAGCAGCAACAAAGAGCTGTTTGAGGCGATGCAGGGCATTCTTGGCGGCAAAGTGAAGAGCGTTAAAGCCTCGAAGCGGCTGAAATCTCATCCGGTCTGCTTGTCGGCCGAGGGAGACCTGTCGATCGAGATGGAGAAAATATTGAAGGCCATGCCGAGCGGCCAGGATGTTCAGGCCGACAAAGTGCTGGAAATCAACGTGAACCACGAGGTGTTCCAATCGCTTAAGACGGCGCATGAGAAGGATAAGGAGAAGCTGAGCCTGTATACGAACCTGCTGTATAATCAGGCACTGCTGATCGAAGGCTTGCCGGTGCAGGATCCGGTAGAATTCACGAATGACATCTGCAAAATTATGGTGTAATCCCGGATATAATTCCCGATTTTACAATTGGGTCGGCTTTAAGTTAAAATGACGGAAGGAGCTTTTATTCTAAGCGCCTTTCGTCATTTTTTGTTGCCATGTTCAAGAATGCATGAGCTATAGTAGGAAAGAGGTTGCTATTGATGATCCATTACATTCGGTTGCGTTAATGAGAGGTACAGAAGGATAACCCCGGTTTTTAAGAATGAAGATGCCCGGGTTTATTTAGCTGTACCTTTTTTCATTAATCAAATACGAATGAATGGGGTGCGATAGCATGTTAAAATATCATACCATACCCGAGGGCATGGTCATTTGCCCTGTTTGCGCAGGTGCGCTTCGGCTGCAGGGCAATAGTCTGTTTTGCAGCAGCCGTCATTGCTTTGACATTGCGAAGCAGGGGTACGTCAACTTCCTGCTGCAGGCTCCAAAGGAGAAATACGGCAAGCGATTGTTTCAATCGCGTGCCCGAGTTAGCCAGGCTGGGGTGTTTCGCGGGCTGACCGACCGCCTGGGCGAGATCGCCCGGAACGAGCTGGAGCGGCAAGACTTGGAGCAGCGAGAGAGGCGATCGCAAGAGCTGAAGAAGCAAGGACTTCGGCAGCGAGAAATGTGGCGACAAGGACTTCAACAGCAGAGACTTCCTGAGGGAGAACTTCAACAGCGAGAACTTCGGCAGCAGGGACTCCATCAGGGAGAACTTTGGCAGCAGGGACTTCAACAACGAGAACTTCAGCGACAAGAACTTCAACAGCAGGGACTTCAGCAACAAGCTCCCGAGCAGCAGGAGCTGCAGAATAAAGCGACTAGGCGACAGGCGCTGCAGCGAGAAGAACTGCAAGAGCTGGAGCAGCAAAAAATGGCACAGCCCAGCCTGGGGCTAAGTTCGGGGGAAAGCTTCCATAATACAGTTGCGATATTGGATGCAGGCTGCGGAGAAGGCTCCCATCTATCGGCGCTAGTGCGCCAGCTGGCTGGAACGACAGGGGGCAGGCTTATCGCCGCAGGGATAGATATTTCCAAAGCGGGCATTCAATTGGCAGCCAGGGCAAATCCCGGAATGCTGTGGGGAGTTGCCGATCTTGCTAAATGTCCTTTTGCCAACGGTTCCTTCGATATTATCCTGAACCTCTTATCCCCGGCAAATTACTTGGAGTTTAACCGTATGCTTGCAGATGATGGCCTGGTGATGAAGGTCATCCCGGGCACGGAGTATTTGCAGGAGGTCCGGCGGGCGATGCACAGCAAGACGGAGCGGGGGACGTATTCCAATGAGAGGACGATTGAGCTGTTTCGCCGTCATTTTGAGCTTGTGGACATGCAGCAGGTAAAATACCAGCTTCTAATAGAGCAGAAGGAATTAGCGGATTTGCTGCAGATGACCCCGCTGGCCTGGCGGGCTACGGAGGAACAGTTGCGCTCGCTGCAGGCGATGGGCGAAAAAGCGCCAGTCATTACTTTCGATTTTGTAATTTTGATAGGCAAGAAGATATATATAAGATGAACTAAAAAAGTGGGATGCAGGCAAGGGAGAAAAATGATTCCGAAAGAAACTGAAGGCATTCTGAAAGAAAGCTGTTTTGATTGCATAGCTTATGAGCCTTAAAGCCGCTTGGGGATCATGGGATTGAGGTCTCCTTTGTAACCCGATTTTTTCCTATTATGAACCATATGATCAAAGAAATCTGGGAGCAATAGCGGTTGTAGGTAGGATTTTTGCGGAGCTTGCCCCGCATTCATTGCAGTAGCACTTGTCTAATATCTATTTCAATAGCAGTAGCACTTGCCACACCTCCATTTCAATAGTTGTTTATATTTTATAAGTGGATTTATAGCAATTAGTTTTTGCGCCAAGGAAGGGAAAGCAGAGTTAAATGTATTTCATGTCATTAGAAGAAGGAAGATGGCCATCTTGGGCTGGATTCTTGATTTGAGATGCATAAAATCCATCTAATCCGCTGAGATATTCGTTTAGGGCATAATTAGATACATGAATTCCATTTAGTGTGTACGACGCAGTTAGTGAATTCCACTTAGTGAATTCTACTTAGTGCACAACACAGCTTGGTGTAAGGCATCTTGCCCCACATCCAATTTAATTGTCCAACTTATAATAGGGAAAATATTAAACGAATCGCTGAAAGATGAAGGAGAACCACAACCTTGGCAATAATGCGGGGCTGTGGTTCTTTTGCCAATATGAATTCTATGCCACTATAGGGATAGGAGCGATAAAGATGTATCAGGATTTTGAATTGACCCAAGGCCGGCCGGCTTACGTTCAGGTGAAGGATTACTTGAAGCGCATGATGATGAAGGGTGTCCTTCAGCCGCATCAGAAGCTTCCTTCGACCCGGGAGCTCAGCGGGCTGATGAGCGTTAGCCGCAATACGGTGATTTCGGCATACCTAGACCTGGAGGAAGAGGGCTTGGTCTATACCGTGAAGGGGAAAGGGAGTTACATAGCCCAAATCACGACGGGCGCTGCTGCGCCTTCTTGGCGGCTTAACTGGCAGGAGCGTATGAACGAACGAGCCCGGCTGGCCGAGGAAATGGATTTGATGAAGCACGGGATACGCGCGGAAAGAGGCACGATATCATTCACGAGCATTGCCCCCAATGAGAAGCTGTTCGATCTCGGCAATGTGAAGCGGGCGTTCCTGGATCGAATGGCGGTGGAAGGCGAGGTACTGCTCAATTACGGCTATGCCAAGGGCTACAAGCCGCTGATTGATCTATTGAAGCAATATATGGAGCAAAAGGGCGTCGACTTGACCGGCAAGGATTTGCTTATCACGAACGGCTTCACGGAGGGGCTGGATCTGGTGCTGTCGGCCTTGGGGAAGCGAAGCGGAGCTGTCATATGCGAAAATCCGACCCATCACACCGCGATCAAAAATTTGCGTCTGCACGGGTACGACATTACCGGAATCAGCATGGAAAGAGACGGTATCGATTTGGAGCAGCTGGAGCAGGCTCTGTCGCGCCAATCCTTTGATTGCGCCTATTTGGTTCCTTCCTACCATAATCCGACCGGGATCGTGATGTCCCCGGAGAAAAGGCTGGAGCTGATGAAGCTGCTGACCCGCCATCAGGTCCCCGTCATCGAAGACGGGTTCAACGAGGAGCTTCGCTATTCCGGCTCTCACGTGTCTCCGCTGATTGCGGCGGCAGGCCAGGGCAATGGGGTAATTTATCTGGGCAGCTTCTCCAAGGTGCTGTTTCCCGGCCTGCGGGTAGGCTGGATTCTGGCGGATCAGGAACTGATTTACTATCTGGAAAGCCTTAAGCGGGCCCGGAGCATCCATACATCAACACTGGATCAATCGATCCTGTATCAGTACTTGTTAAATGGCAATCTGGATAAATATTTGCGGAAAGCCAGAACGGAATACAAACGGAAGTACGAGTGGACGAAGCAGTGCTGCGAAGCGTATTTGCCCTATAGCCAGTTGACGGGAGATGGGGGCTTGCATCTGTTCGTATCCTTTGCCGAAGGTGCGGATACGAGACAACTGCTGGAGCTTTGCAAGCAGCGGGGCGTTATTTTTACGCCGGGTGATATTTTCCATACGGATGGAAGCGGCCAGCATACAATGCGGCTGGGCTTCTCCCGCGTGAGCGATGAGAATATTGAAGCTGGGATTAGAATCATTGGCGAAACGGCCAATGAGCTGTTCGCTTAGAAGTAATTATACTTCAATCCTGGTTATGATCGATTCTCGCAGCAGGAAGCAATTGAATGGGACGGGAGTGGGCTGAATGAGTAATGAGATGAGTTATGACCGGAGCAGTGACTGGAGCAATGACTGGATTAACCCGATCGTACGGGAGATACCTCCATCTGGGATCAGGGCTTTCCTGGGGGCGGCAGATGAGCAAGTCATATCCCTCGCTGTGGGCGAGCCGGATTTCGTCACGCCACGGCCTGTGATCGAGGCCTGTATCGCGGCGCTGAACCGCGGGGCGACGGGGTACACCCCGAACGCCGGGCTGCTGGAGCTTCGGGAGGAAATCGCTAGATATCTGCAGGCAAGATTCGGTCTAGACTATGACCCGGCGAATGAAATATTCGTAACCGTAGGCAGCAGCGAAGCGGTGGATCTGGCTCTTCGCACGATGCTTAGACCCGGGGATGAGGTAATTGTACCGACGCCGAGCTATATCGCCTATTCGCCTATCGCCCAGCTGCACGGAGGCAAGGTTATAGAGGTGCAGACCTCGGCAGACGAAGAGTTCAAGCTGCGCGCCCAAGATCTCCGGCGTCATCTCACGCCCCGTTCTAAAGTGCTGATATTGAATTATCCGAACAATCCGACTGGGGCTGTCATGACGAGGGAGGATCTGGCACCGATCGCCGAGCTTGCCATTGCTCATAATCTTATCGTCATTTCCGATGAAGTCTATGCGGAGCTGAGCTATGGACAGCGCCACGACAGCATCGCCTCGCTGCCTGGCATGAAGGAGCGCACGCTCGTGATCAGCGGTTTCTCGAAGGCCTTCGCCATGACAGGCTGGCGGGTCGGCTATGTATGCGGCAATGCTGAACTGATTGCGGCGATGCTGAAAATCCATCAATACACGGCGATGTGCGCGCCGATGATGGGCCAGGTGGCGGCGATTGCAGCCTTGCGCGGCGGTCTAGGGGAGATGGAGGAAATGATCCGCTCTTACGATCAGCGCAGGAAATGGCTGGTCACTGCATTGCGGGATATCGGCCTTTCATGCCATGAGCCGGCGGGAGCCTTCTATGTATTCCCGTCAATCGCCAGCATGGGACTCAGCTCGCAGGAATTCGCACAGCGCCTGCTGAAGGAAGCGGGAGTGGCGGCCGTCCCTGGCCATGTGTTCGGGGCTGGCGGGGAAGGCTATATCCGCTGCTCCTATGCTGCTGGCATGTCCCAGCTGCAGGAGGCCGTAGAGCGGATCGAGCGCTTCGTGAGGCTGCCGCTGCTGCAGTCCTCGTAAGAAGCGATGATATAGCTTAAATCTAACGCTCGCCTTCTGGCGGGCGTTGTTGTGCTGGTTACTATTTTGCGGCCAGTTAGTTATGTTCTGTATGTATAGCCAGTTTGAAAGGTGAAACAACGAATAAACAGGAGAGCGGGTATGACATTTATCATGTTCAAGTCCTGACGGATGTATCTGTCTGACCTAGGCCGTATTTTTTATAATTAGAATACATCAAGGATTTCGGCGTTCCAGTCGTTTGTTTCATATTGGTGCGTCAGGCCCGGGGAGGAAAAAAGATGAATAAATCCAGCCGTCTGTCAGATTTGAAGAAAAACGTAGCTCCCTACGAGGAGATTGACATGAAATCAAGTATCCGCCAACTGTTCAATACCTTGCTGCCCCTCGTGCTTCTATGGTATGGCGCTTATTTAAGCCTTTCGGTATCCTATTGGTTGACCTTGCCGATCACCATCGTTGCTGGCGGTTTTCTAGTCAGAACCTTCATTATATTCCATGACTGCTGTCACCAGTCTTTTTTCAAGAGCCGGTTGGCTAATGAAATACTAGGAACGATCACGGGTGTTCTCACGCTGTGTCCTTATCAGCAATGGAAAAATACCCACTCGATCCACCACGCAACGAGCAGCAACCTCGATAAGCGCGGAGTTGGAGATATGTGGCTCCTTACGATCGATGAGTATATGGCTGCCTCGGCCTGGACGAAATTCGTCTATCGGATGTATCGCAATCCGTTCATGATGCTTGTTGTCGGACCGATCTATATTTTCCTTGTGGCTTATCGGTTTAATCGCAAGGATGCTCGGAGAAAAGAGAGAATTAGCACTTACGTGACCAATGTGGCGCTAGTCGGCGTATATGGATTATTAATATGGGCGATCGGCTGGCAGGCCTTCGTGCTGGTGCAGCTGCCGATCTTCTTCGTATCTGGTATGTTGGGCATTTGGTTATTCTATGTTCAGCACCAGTTCGAGCATTCTTATTTTGAGCATGATGAAGAATGGGAATATGTGAACGCTGCGGTGGAAGGCAGCTCTTATTATAAGCTGCCAAAAATTCTGCAATGGATTACTGGCAACATCGGGTTCCATCATGTTCATCATTTGAGTCCGAAGGTGCCAAATTACAATCTGGAAAAGGCTCATGAGGCTACGCCGCCCCTGCAGAAAGCGACGACGATCACAATCAGAACGAGTCTTAAATCGCTGCGCTTCCGTCTGTGGGACGAACGGAGCAAGACGTTTATTTCTTTTAAGGAGCTAAAGGAGGTTCAGCGCAAACCTACTGTTGGCCACAGTCCTAGTCCGTTATCAAGCGTTCAAGCAAAATAAAGTAGAACAAGCCCCTTATTTGGATAGTAATGGGCTTGTTCTTTGTTTATACTAACTGAATAATGGGGTATTGAAAAGAATGAATCATCCTAACAAAAGGTGGTGGGGAAAATGCAGAAATGGTATCAGATTTTTCAAAGAAACACCGGGTTGAGTCCGTACATCTGGGTGGTTTTCTACATTTTGCCTTTTTACTTCATCTTCCGATCGTCTGCGCCCTACCAGATTGTGTTGGGAAGCTTGTTGATCATCGCTTTCTTCGCCTGCTATGTTCTGTCATTTGTATCCACGGGCTGGAAGGTATATTTCTGGACCAGCTTGCAGATCGCTATTTCAATTACGATGACGATGCTGTTCGGCTATGTTTATTTCTCTTTGTTTCTGGCCTTCTTCATAGGAAATATCAAGAACAAGGTGGGCTTTATTACGTTGTATACAGTTCATCTGGTCACGACGGTGGTAACGATCAATTGGGGATTTCTTACGAAAACTTCGTGGTTCATTACACAGCTTCCCTTCGTTCTTGTCAGTTTGATCGGTGTTATTCTGCTGCCTGTTACGACGTATAACCGCAATAAGAGCGATCATCTGCAGGTGCAGCTGAAGGATGCGAATAAACGGATATCGGAGCTGGTGAAGCTGGAGGAGCGGCAGCGAATTGCTCGGGATTTACATGATACGCTGGGCCAGAAGCTGTCTTTAATTGGTTTAAAGAGTGATCTTGCTGGCCGGTTGATTGTCGAGCATCCTTCCCGGGCGCAGGCTGAGATTGCTGATGTGCGCCAGACAGCTAGAGTGGCCTTGAAGGAAGTTCGCGAGTTGGTAACCCAGATGAGAGGGACGAGATTACAGGATGAGCTATTCCGGATCAGGCAAATATTGAAGGCAGCTCAAATTGAATTCTCGCTGGAAGGGGATCCTGAGCAGCTGGACATTTCGTTGATGAATGAGAATGTGCTCAGCATGTGTCTTAAGGAAGCTGTAACGAATATCGTCAAGCATAGCAGCGCTACAGCCTGCTCTATAGTAATCAAGCCGTCCCGCGGTGAATTCATTGTTACAATACAGGATAATGGTGTAGGCATAGCCGTCAACTCGTTCTACTTCAAGGGAAATGGTCTGAAGGGAATGAAGGAACGCCTCGAATTTGTTAATGGAAGCATGGAAATTACTTCAAATGAAGGAACGATGCTGACGATTAAAGTTCCTAGTTCACTAAAACAACCCGTAGAGGAGGCACCGATATGATCCGAATTGTGATTGCCGAAGATCAGCGCATGCTGCTCGGGGCACTTGCTTCAATCCTTGATTTAGAGGAGGATATGAAAGTTGTCGGCAGGGCTAGCAATGGGGAAGATGCCGTCCGGCTGGTTCACCAGCATAAGCCGGACATTTGCATTATGGATATTGAAATGCCCGTGAAGAATGGTCTGGACGCGGCGGAAGAGCTGAAAGGCTCCGGCTGTAAAGTAATGATTCTGACAACCTTCGCTCGTTCGGGGTATTTTGAGCGGGCGATTAAAGCCGGGGCAAGCGGGTATTTGCTGAAGGATAGTCCAAGCGAGGAATTGGCGACTTCTATTCGCAGCATTATGGCGGGGCGCAGAATTTACGCATCAGAGCTTGTCGATGAGGCCTATGGGGAAGCGAATCCGTTAACCGAGCGGGAGAAAGAAGTGCTGGGGCTTGTCGCCGACGGGAAGAATACCAAGGAAATTGCTAGCGAGCTGTTTATTACCACAGGGACGGTCCGCAATTATATTTCCGTTATCCTAGATAAGCTGGGAGTAAGCAATCGAATCGAGGCCATTACCCGTTTTAAGGAGAAGGGATGGTTTAAGTGAGCTCGGTGAGTTCGGTAAGTTCGGTGAGTTTGGTGTACGGTAAGCTTGGTAAGCTTGGTAAGTATGGTAGGATAAGGTTAGTATGGCAGGTATGGCAGGTATGGCAGGTATGGCAAGTATGGTAAGTATGGCAAGTATAGTGAGTATGATAAGCTTGGTAAGCTGGCCAGTTTAGTTAGCGTAGTTGCTTGGTAAGCCTAGCTTCTAGTGTTATTGCTGCTAGTTGCAAAGTAAGTGTAAGGTAAAATAAGGTAAGTATAAGGCAGGTATAAGATAAGTTGCAAGTAAGTGTAAGTTGTAAGATAAGTTGTATGTTAAGTTGTGTGTCTAGCTGATAGCTTTAGCGAAAAGTCCTTCAGGTGCCGGAGGGCTGGTAGAAGGTCTACGAGTCTAGCTGGTAGCTGTTCTAGCGAAAAGCTTTCTGCACGCTAACTTGCAAGGGAATGTCATCCTAGAGAAGGAGATGTGTTGGCAAATGTCATTTGAAATTGAGCGTAAATTTCTGCTTGGGGAAATTCCCCAGTCTTTAATTGAAGCAGGGCATCTGCAACTGGAGTCTGAGCATCGAATTGAGCAGACCTACTTGGCGCTGGCTGGCGATCAGGAGTTGCGCGTGCGCAAAATCAAGGACTTGACTACAGGCGAGGTTACATATACGCATACCTTTAAGAAGGGGCATGGTCTGCTTCGGGAGGAAGTAGAGTACGAAATATCGGAAGGGATCTACGAACAGATTACAGGGATACACCAAGCAGTTCCTTTAACGAAGAACCGGGTAACGGCAATTTGGAACGGACGAATCATTGAGATCGACCTGTATGATCAAATTGATTTGATGGTGCTCGAGGTGGAGTTTGCGTCCGAAGAGGAAGCGACCGGGTTCACGCCGCCGGACTGGTTCGGTCTGGACATTAGCACGAATAAGGAATACAGCAACAAGAAAGTATGGAAGGAACTGCAGCAGCGCTCGAGTTAAATCTTTAGCATGGATGCCGTCTTACTGTTTTTCGCCTCGACGCGGCTCCCATCACGCGGTACCCAACACGCGGTACCCAATACGCAGTTCCCAATAGGCAGTTCCAGCACGCGGCTCCCAGCATGCAGCTCTCAGTACTCGGGATTAGCTGCATGACGGCGGTGACTGGATTGGGCTGGGGGCGTTTTTTTGCGAAAAAATTTGAGTCCTCTGGGCTTACAAGACGATTATGGTCGGCGGGCGATGGTCATGTTAAGCCAGCAGCGAATCGCGGCAAGTCTGCACAAATAGTGATACTTTCTATCTAAACAAAATGATATTGCCAGGCTGCTGCCTTCTCGAGTCTTTTGGTAGCCCTTCTTTTTTTGGAGTTGCTGCAGCAGTGGAATTGATGCAACAGTGGAGCTTGTACGGCATATGAACAGGGGGAGATTGTTTTGCTGAAGCTATTCATTGTTGACGATGAGGTTAGCCAAGTTAGACCACTGTCGACAGTTATCCACAAACTGCGATCCCAAATGGAAATGCTCCAAATGGAAATTAACGAGGCATATGAAGGGGAGACCACTTGGAACATCGTACAGTCGGAGTTGGCAAGTGCCGTCATTTTGAGAAACCTTTAGTTCGGCAAGAGACGGACTAGAGGTTTCTTGCATCTCGGCTCAAGCCAGGTTAGAGGGATGAAAAATGAATAATGGATGGATTTTTGGTATTTAAAAAATACAGGCGGGCATAATGCGCGCAGTTAACTGGATTTCGTGTCATTAATAGTGAAGAAAGAAAGCGAATCAGAGGAAGATAGCGTTTTTAGATACACAATATCCATCCATTTTCTCTTTGTTGGCTGTTCAAAACAGAATAAACACACGAAATCCAATTAAATAGTATAGTCAGAATAGTCAGAGAAATGGGCATTAAGTCAAACTATAGATCGCATTGAAGGAGTAGCGCCAGCCCCTGCTAGAGTTGAAGGCCAAGTTCGCATTGAAGGAGTAACGCCAGCCCCTGCTAGAGTTGAAGGCCAGGTTCGCATTGAAGGAGTAACGCCAGCCCCTGCTAGAGTTGAAGGCCAGGTTCGCATTGAAGGAGTAACGCCAGCCCCTGCTAGAGTTGAAGGCCAAGTTCGCATTGAAGGAGTAATGCGAGCCCCCGCTCGAGTCGACGGCCAAGTTCGCATTGAAGAAGTAATGCGAGTCCCTGCTCGGGTCGAAGGTTAAATTCGCGTTGAAGGAGCAGTGGCTCTCACTCGCCGTGTAATGGCTTCAGACCAAGAATATTAAATTTTCTCGCTGATTGAGCAAAGTTTACTCATTGCTAGAGCCGCGACATCCCTTTATGTTGACGATCCCTCCCCAGGGTCAAGCAATTCATAAGCTTGCACATCATCAAACTGAGTTTCCGCTTCATCATCAGCAACGGACTGAATTTCTTCAGCGCTTATGGTAAGAACCGAATATCCCTCCTCCGTCTGTTTGCGCAGCGCCCGCTGCTTGATAAATTTTGGACTAGCCTCGCCGAGCTCTTCGTCATATACAAGCAGGATGCCGTCCGTCTTTCGCAGGAGCAGCTCGTCCCTCGCAATGAATTGCCATTTGCCCTGATAAGGCTCCTTGCTCACGGCGGCATAATGATCGATTTGCCGCAGCAGCTGCTCGTAATACACTTTTTTCTCGTCACTCCATTTCTCCTCCGGGTTGCTGAAGGCCGTAATAATGGAGCATTTCAACTGCGGATATTGCGCCTTGAGCGAAATGGCAGCCTCGCATGCCCAAAGATCGACGCCGTATTGTCCCGGGGTAATCACCCATTCCAAGCCTTCCTCCAGGAGGGGGATCAGCTTGTTCCGGATCGCCTGTTGAATATAGGGGATTCCTTTATGCTTATTGTTGTAAATACCAAGCTCATGAGCCCGATAACCGGTTACAAATAAGTTCTTCAATTGTTGGACTCCTTATAGATTATAAAATTTTTAACATTAATATAATCATAGATTACCCTTTGCCAGATAGCTACCCTACAGGGTTTGTGGTTCTATTTTCCTGGGCAATTAAGACTGAAAAAGAAAGTGGATAGGTCTATATTCCTTGTTGACTAATGGGGGAATTTGGTTAATATGTTTAAGGAGACTTTTACATAAAACTAGGAGGACAAACATCTTGAAAAAACTTACAGCATTATTATTGGGGGCAATTCTATTAGTAGGCATCACAGCTTGCGGAAAGGAAAAGGAAGCTGGTAATGCTAACGTGCCGACAAACACTAATGCCAGTGCAAATGCAGCGTCGAAAGATTCTTCTAAAGACGCACTGCCTACTGTGGATGAGCTGATTACGAAATCTTCCGAAGCCAGCAAAGAGCTAAAGAGCTTTAAGATGGAAGCGGATATTGATCAAAAAATGACGATCAAGCAAGGCGACCAAGAGATGAACCAGGACATTAAAATCGCTATGACCTTGGATTATCAAAAGGATCCAATCGCTATATATCAAGTGATGTCGATGGATATGGGAGCAGAGGGCAAAACTGATATTGAGCAATACATCACGAATGATGGTATTTATTCACTAGTAGAAGGTACTTGGGTGAAGCTGCCTGAAGAGATGAAAGCAGATCTGGTTGCCCAAATGGAATCGGCGGCTAACCTGGAATCTCAATTGGAGCAATTTAAATCGATCGCTAACGAAAGCAAGGTTACTGAAGAAGGCGACGAATATGTTCTGTCTGCTGAACTGTCTGGAGACGGGCTGAAAGAACTGGCTAAAAACTTGATGAGCCAAACCGGCAGCGGTAATGAAGACGCAGCAGCAATGCTGGAAATGATGACAATCAAGAACATCAAATTGAGCAACGCCATGAACAAAGAAACGTATCTTCCAACGAGATCCGACGTTGAAATGGAAATGGACATGGATGTAGAAGGGCAATCCGTATCCATGACTATGATTATGAAGTCCACGATTTCGAAGCAAAATGAAGTGGAAGAAATCAAAATTCCGCAAGAAGTTATCGACAGCGCAGTTCAAGGCTAATCGCCAGTGAGCAACAAGAAGACCGCCGAACTTAAGGTTCAGCGGTCTTCTTTTCGTAACTGCGGCTGGACAATGGTACACCAGGCAGCGCCTCGGGCTTGCAGTTCTACACTGCAAGTCGGCTTTGGTAAGTTACATCACGTTGAATGAATGGGGTGTGGGGCAAGCCTAGCATCAACCCTTCTTAACTCTCAGTTGCACCAGCCAGCGTACAAGCATCACATGAAATAGGCCTCTCTGCCGCAGAAAGGCCTTTAGCCGTTTGCTTTTAAAAATACCCGCCGAATTCACGCAGCCTGCACAAATAGGGCACAAGCAAGCCGTGCGAGAGCGTACAGGCCGTCTCTGACTATTATCCGTGGATCGATAAGATGGTAAAGGTCGTATAGAACAATGTATAGAACGTACCTAATGCGATAATCCAGGCAAAGAGATTGCTTTCATTTTTATACTCCGTTTTTGGTTTTTGCATACGGATCAGCTCCCTTGTGAATGCTGAAATCATAATTTGTGAACAAAGTGTGTCTCCCTTATTACATATTATTAAACATTTTGTGTCTAAATTCAAACACTTTTTTTGATGTATCTTGACAATTGTTGTTTCTGCACAAAAAAACACAGCGCGGACCATGCAGGTACGGCTGTGATTAAGCTTGTTCGGGATAGTATATTTTTAAGGATGAAAGAAAAATAGTGATCTGCTCTTAAGGTGCAAAGCCCTCCTCACGCAAATACTCCTCCGCCTCCTCTCGAGTCTCGAAGACCATCTCAATGGTGGATCCGGCGTAAACGTACCATAGATCGTCTGCGGGCTTCAGGAGCAGGCTGGTTCCATCTTGATCATGCCAGAGCTCATCACTGGGAGGGTTGGCTGAATTTGCAGCTGGCGAGTTTTTAAGGCTGTGTTGTGAGGCTTTGGATATGGAGTGGTCGGACCGGGAGCCAGAGTCTCTCCTATGGGGAGCCGACAACGAATCGATCGATTGCTGAACCAATTGGCGAAGCTCGGTTTCGGTGAAGTCGCGGATATTGATGAAGCCTTTGTCATTCACATCGGGGTGATTCAGCAGCCCGGCATAGACAAATCCATTGCCGTTTGGATGCAGATGGTAACCGACGGTTTTTTTATCATAAGCGCTGTCTTCATAATGGAAGTTGACGCGACCCAGCGATACGTCCCGGCGTTCAAGCTGGGGGAAGGATTCGAGAATTTGGATTTTCTGTTGGAATGTAAGCATGTATAGCCTCCCTAAAATTTACGAAATTTCATTGTGCCGTGATTATATCATAATCCGTCCGGCCATTTATATGCCGGGCCGATCCCGCCGAAATAACAAAGAAACCGCCTGAAGGACGGTTTCTTAGCTTGTGTCGGTGATGTAAACGTGAAGAGGTGTGGATCTGCTAAAACTCTTTATGCATCCGGGGACATTGGCTGATCCCCCTCCTGCTTTTTCTTATAAAGCAATCTCGAGGTAGCTATTCCTGCGAGTCCCAGGGCGATGAAGAGAACCGCTCGTACGGCAATCGACACCCAAGGCAGATCAATGATGATGACCTTGAGCAAAATCACGAACAAGAAAATCACGCCCGCCAGCCGGACACGGGATCGATTTGTGTTCAGTCCAAAGACAATCAAGGCAGCCGAGTACAGGATCCATACGCCAGACATGCTCAAATGCATAATATCATTGCTGAAGGCTTTAGTCAGAACATAGGCGATCTGAGTCAGGAAAATAAGGCCTAGCGCAGCCTCTACCCAGTTGAAGACATTCCACAGGGAGAGCACCCAGGCTGGCTCCTGCTGCTTTCTTGCCACAAAATACGGAATCGGCATGCTGGCTACCAGCAGGAACCAGGCCAGCGTCTCCGGAGAGAAAAATTCAGGCATGAAATTGAAGAAGATCAGCAAGGCGCTGAACAAATACAGCGTCAAGCCGACGATTTGCTGCAGCAAGCTTCTTAGCTTAATGCCAAGGATAAAGGACAGCATGCCTAAGATTAGCAGCACGCTGGCCTTGTAGTCGCGGCCTACACTGTCGACGATGAATACGACCCAGCCGTACGTAGCGATGGAGGCGAACAGCTGCGACATTTGCTTGTGCTTTAGAGACACCACGGCGGTAACGCTATACAGAATGGACAATAATGCCGTCAGAATACTAAAGGTATAGCCTTCATCACTGCCATAAAGTCCTATCATCCATAAAGAGAGAAGGAAAAAACTGATCGGCAGCAAAATCATCTGATCCAGCTTGTGGCGGTATCGATGTGCCGCCGTAATCCCGTACAGTACAAAATGCTGCAGAAGTATGGCGATCAGGAACAGATGCTTGCTGTTATCGTAGTATCCTTGCGCATACAAGATCAAGAGCGGTACATGCAGGACGGTAATTGCAACGATATAGGCTGCCCGGAAATCAAAACGGACCGATACAAGCATCATCGCGATGGAGAAAACAGCCGTATACAGGATAAACATCCACGGATTAGCCGGGGACTTAGCCAGAAACGGTATCAGATAGCCCGACAGCAAGGCTATAATGACCAGCGTTTGAGAACGGTGATGAACCGCTATAAATACGCCAAAGGCGATGGACATTATGTACAGGACAAAAGCGATGCCAAGCGGGATCAAGTCATAAAGCATGTGCGCGGCAAAAAGAGTGAGTACCAATACGGCGTTCGCGCCGCCGAGAACGACCTGCCCCAAAGCTTCGCGCTCCTGGCGAACCTGTCTGTCTCCGAACCAGTACATAGCTGCGGCCAGAACGGCTCCAAGCAGGCAGCGGACCGGCTCGCTTAAATATCCGGCGTTCACGGCTGCCATAAACAGCCATAATACACCAAGCAATAGAACGACGATGAACACCCGCGGCAGCCATACCCTAGAGATGGCATATTCCCAATCTTTAGAAGAAGTGCGCGGTGCATTTGCCGGCTGCTGCATATTGGGGAATTGCCCGTATGCCGGCTGCTGCCCCTGATAAGCGGCCTCTGTGGAGCGTTCCTGCTGTAGAGGCTGGGCATGTTGGTAGTGCTGTTGGTCATGCGAATAGTTCATGTGCCGTCCGTCAGGACTGGAACCTGGGTACTGCTGCTCCTGTTGCGGCAGATGCTGCCCCGCTTGGGCTTGTCGATTCCAAGCCGGCGCTCCCGGATGAGTCTGGTTCTGCGGTTGAGCCCCCGTGTTGGCTTCGTATTGCTGGTATTGCCCCGCTTGGGCTTGTCGATTCCAAGCCGGCGCTCCCGGATGAGCCTGGTTCTGCGGTTGAGCTCCGGTGTTGGCATCGTGTTGCTGGTACTGTCCCGGTTGGGCTTGTGGATTCCAAGCCGGCGCTCCCGGATAAGTCTGGTTCTGCTGTTGAGCTCCGGTGTTGGCATCGTGTTGCTGGTGCTGCCCCGCTTGGGCTTGTGGATTCCAAGCCGGCGCTCCCGGATGAGTCTGGTTCTGCTGTTGAGCTCCGGTGTTGGCATCGTGTTGCTGGTGCTGTCCCGCATGGGCTTGTGGATTCCAAGCCGGCGCTCCCGGATAAGCCTGGTTCTGCTGTTGAGCTCCGGTGTTGGCATCGTGTTGCTGGTGCTGTCCCGCATGGGCTTGTGGATTCCAAGCCGGCGCTCCCGGATGAGTCTGACTTTGGGGTTGAGCATCCTGGAACGAGCTCTGGCCATGGAAGTATCCCTGCGGATTAAACTGCTGGCTGTACTGCTCAGGGTTTTGCCCGCCATGGTGCAGCTCCTGCTGCTGCGGCAGCTCTTGGTGAGGGTAATGCTCTTGCCCTGGCCCACCCTGAGGATTCCACGGCGGAGGCCCGGATTGCTGCCCTTGCTGCTGTGCGCCGAGCGGCGGTTCAAGAGCAGGCTCGTGAATAGCCTCCTTCTCCGATGGAGGCGGGCCCGAGGCCTCCGGCGCAGAACTTTGATCGCTTTTTAGCTCAGTTAATTTTTCGGTTAGCCTTCTTAACTCTGCCTCCAGTTCTTTGATCTTTTTGTCTTTTTCCAAGTTCATATCACCTCTGCATATTAAAATGTTTTACGCTTCACAGAATACCTGATCAACAATTGACAATAGCGGATACTAAACAATCCTTCAAGTCCATATTTTGGAAGGGTATATGTAGGCTCCATATGGGTTATGTAGATGGTTGCGTAGGCTGGAATTCAGGATGAGCGAATGTGCTCCAAATGGAGAAAATGTATTCTGGAAAACATCCTGAAGCCCTGACCAAGCCCTGACCAAAGTCAAGGGCCTAACGCTATATCGTACTGTCTAGGCCTAGTCTGGTAGAACTTCAGGATGCTACAATTTTTAGGTGGATTGATGCAGCAATTTCTCCGCGAAGGCGTTCATCTGCTTGTTCGTCTCGTTCAGCAGCTCGATGGTCTCCATGAAATCGGTTACCAGAACAGCTTGCTCTTGGGAGGATTGAACGATTTGGGCAAAATCAGACTCCAGCTGACGGATCGACTGCTGCACGCTGGTTAGTGTCTCTGCTATAGCTGCCGTAGCTTCCTTCGTATGCTCTGACAGCTTGCGTACCTCTTTCGCTACGACACCGAACCCGGCCCCGAGTTCGCCGACTCTAGCAGCTTCAATCGCCGCGTTAAGGCCAAGCAGATTCGTCTGGTTAGAGATTTCTTGAATGAATTCGATCGTTTTATTAATGTTCGCAGAGTTGTCTACGGCGTGTTTCGTATTGGCCAGAATATTCTCGCTGGTAGCCGACAGCTCCTCCGAATGGGCTGCTACGGTCTGAACCATATCTACGAGGCGATTTGTGATCTGGTCAAAGCTGTGCATTTTGGCCTCCAGCTCCTGCTGATTCTCCAGCGATTGTGCCGTAGCGATAGCTCCGATGACTTCTCCTGTCTCATCCTTGACAGGGATAGCGGCAGCGTTGATCGGCACGCCGTAAATATGCTCCGGGATCAACAGGCTGGAGTAATGGCCGCTTAGCGCCTTGCGGAGATTTTCGTCTGAAGCAGGGATCGGGTCTCCGGGCTTAAGGCCAAGGTCGATGCTTGCCGAAGGTTCATAGAATAGAAATTTGTCCCGATCGGTAATCCCGATCATAGTGTCTTGCTGTAACAATTGCTTGATGTAGGGAACTGCTGCAATGAGTGTATCGAGCATGTTCATGGTGCGCACCGCCTATTATTTTTTTATTTTCATATAGATAGATTTTATCATTAAAGGCGTACTAAAGGCACCAAAGAATCACTCTGCTATATGAAATTTATGAAATTTGCGGAGAAACTCTCTCCTACAGGCCATTTGTGTGGTAGTATATGTAGTTGAGCCCGAAATTGGGGTAATATCCGGTGCTAAAATGATCATGCGATCCAAAGGGAAGTACAAAGGAAACAAGGAATTGAAAGAGGAGAACTGAACTTGGAAGATTACAATGAAATGCTTGAACAAATGAATATCCAGCATGCGATTATCGGGGATGTTACGACAAGCCTACCTGACATTCTTCAAGACTTGACGAAGGTTCGTTTATCTTCGCTTGCTTCCGCATGCAATTTGCCTGGACGTTCCAAGATGAAAAAGCAGGAATTAATAGAAGCGCTGACGGCCTACATGACCGATGCGGAGCATTTGCAATCCGCTCTGCTGATTACGGATGCACTGGAGTGGCAATTATTCGAGTCGCTTCTTCGTCAGCCTGTTCTGCAGAACAATCTGATTCTGATCGAGCACTACTGGTATTTGATGAACCATGGGCTTGTGTTTACTTACTTCAGCGAGGGCCAGCTTTACATCGTCATGCCGGATGAGATTCGCGATGCTTACGCTCAGCTGGATCATGCAGATTTTCATAACAAGCGGACGGGCATTCAGCTCGTTCATGAATATATATTAGCTATGACGCACTTGTATGGCGTGATCGAGCCGGACAAGTTCATTGAAATTTATAACGGGCAGAACAGCGAGCCGCTCGAGCAGGAACGGTTCAAGGAGCTGTTCGAAATGCTGGCGAGCAGAGAGCAGAATTATACTATGGCCGGCGGTTATATCGTGGATGGCTATTTGTCTGCCGAGGAATCGCGGGAAGAGCTGGAGGAGCTGCTGTCGCAAATCAACGATAAGCCGCAATACGTTCCGAAGCGCGAGGACCTGCTGAAATACGCCGATGATGACTATTTCGAGATGACGCCACAGCTGACAAAGCTGAGAGCATATATTCAGAAGGAAATCTGCCGGGACGCGGAAATGGTCGAGTACCTTATCGATGACATCCAGCTCGCTTGTACGATGCAGGCGGCGCCGGGCGACCTCATTCATGAATTTGAGAGAAGAGGATTGAAATTTCAGAGCATGGAGCAGGCGGATATCGTTGTGGCGCTGATGAACGATGTCTACAATCATACGAGACTATGGATTTACAGGGGCCATACTCCGTTCGAAATGAACCGGATTGCCGGCAACGTAGAGCTGAGATCTGCGCATCGCCAGCTAAGTCCGTTGAGCAAAAGCCAGGTATCCGTCACTAAAATCGGCCGTAACGAGCCATGCCCATGCAACAGCGGATTCAAGTACAAAAAATGCTGCGGCAAATAATTTGAAATACCAAAAATTTGACAACACTTGTAAAGACAGATACAGTAATAGTGATTATGAATAGGAAGTCCACTAGGGGAGCCGTCAGCGGCTGAGACAAGAGAGGTATCTTGGACCCTTTGAACCTGATCTAGTTCGTACTAGCGTAGGAAAGTGGAGTCGGAAATTCAAAGTGCTTGCACGGATGGTTTGCATGCTGACCGTGTTAAGGTGACTCTGATAAGGCCGCTCCACCTCGGAGCGGCCTTTTTTTATATTCCCGGATAATTTGCCGGAGCAAAGGGCCTGTCCGGATAGTATATGAATAGTCCATGAATGGTCTGTGAAGAGTCCAGAATCGTCCTGGAATATCCGAATGGTGAATGTGCGGCGTCATCCCTAATGGCTTCCTGATCATGTTCACATTATATCCGGAGGTGGAGAACGATGAGTTTTACACAGGAGCTCCGTCAGAAGGCGGACGGTATTTTTCAAGCTATTTTTGAACACCCTTTTGTGAGAGGAATCGCTAACGGAGATTTAAAGAAAGAGCAGCTGGTTCATTACGTCAAGCAGGACCATGAATATTTAACGGCGTTTATGCGGATTTACGGCATTGCCATATCCAAATGCTCTACCCGGGAAGAAATCGAAATGTTCAATCAGCAAATCTCTTTTATCCTGAATAGCGAAGTTCATCCGCATAATAATTTCTGTGCAGTTGCCGGAGTGACTTATGAACAGATGCAGGGCTATGCACTGGCCCCGGGGGCACATCATTATATCCGCCACATGCTGACCGTAGCGCACGAAGGAAGCCTGGCCGAAATTATGGCTGTGCTGCTGCCGTGTCCGTGGACTTATCTGGAGATCGGCGAGAAGCTGATGAAGGAGGTTCGCCCGACCGAGGCTCATCCATTCTATGAATGGATCCATTTCTATGCAACGCGGACGAATACGACGGCTAAATTCTGCGAGCGTCTAGACAAGTGGGCAGAGACTACGACCGAGCTTGAGCGTAAAAAAATGACCGAGCACTATCTGCTGAGCTGCCAGCTCGAGTACATGTTCTGGGATATGGCCTATAACGTTCAGGATTGGCCGGCTCCGATGAATACGGCGGAATACGCCCTCTAAGGCAGAGATCGAAGCAGAGTTCGAAGGCAGCTATTCTATCATTTATTCATAAAGAAGTGAGGCAGATCATAATGAGTACACTGGAAAACGAGATTTCAGCACTTCTTACGAAGGTTCAGAGAACCAAGCCGCTCATTCATAATATGACCAACGTGGTGGTCACCAATATTACCGCAAACGGGCTGTACGCCCTCGGGGCATCGCCCGTTATGGCCTACGCTCCAGAGGAGGTTGCCGATATGGCCAAAATCGCCGGAGCGCTTGTACTGAACATCGGCACTCTAACGGCGGAGCAGGTCAAGGCGATGATCATCGCGGGAAAATCTGCGAACGAGCATGGCGTTCCAGTGCTGCTGGATCCGGTCGGAGCTGGAGCCACGCCGTTCCGCACGGAATCGGCGCTGCGGATTCTCCGCGAGGTGAGGGTCTCCCTCGTGCGGGGAAATGCAGCGGAGATTGCCAATCTTATTGGCGAGACCCGCGAGATCAAGGGCGTGGATGCCGGGGCCGGAGCCGATAACGAGAACGCCCAGCTGGGGCTGCGGGCAGCCCGGAAGCTGAACGCAGTTGTAGCGATTACGGGCCAGGAGGATGTCATTACGGACGGCAGCTTATGCCGAGTGATCAGCGGCGGGGATGCGCTGCTGACCCAGGTGACGGGAACGGGCTGCCTGCTGACATCGGTGCTGGGCGCCTTCGCCGCGGTGGAGAAGGATCTGCTGCTGGCGGGCACAGCCGGGCTGGCCTTCTATGGCGCGGCTGCCTCCCGGGCGGCCGAGCGAACGTCCGGCATCGGTCCCGGCAGCTTCCAAACCGCCTTCCTCGACGAGCTGGCCAAGCTGCATCCGCATTCGTTGAAGGGGTATGCTGCGGTTCGCGAATATCAGGCCTCGGCCACTGGGGAGGCGTGGATATGAGCATAGCCAGAGCGCTTACGATTGCGGGCTCGGACAGCGGCGGCGGAGCAGGAATCCAGGCCGACCTCAAGACGTTCCAGGAGCTGGATGTTTTTGGCATGTCGGCCATTACGGCGATTACAGTGCAGAATACGCTGGGCGTTCAGGGTGTATATCCGCTTCCGCCGGAGGCCGCCGCGCAGCAAATCGATGCGGTAAGCACCGATCTGGGCGTCGATGCCCTGAAGACGGGAATGCTGTTCAGCGCCGATATGATTGAGGCGGTGGCTGGCTGCATTCGAGAACACGGCTGGCGCAATGTTGTCGTCGACCCGGTGATGATCGCCAAGGGCGGAGCGGAATTGCTGCTGCCGGAGGCTGTGCGGGCAATGAAGCAGAAGCTTCTGCCGCTGGCGCTGATCGTTACGCCGAACATTCCGGAGGCTGAGGCATTGTCCGGCATGAGCATCCGCTCGATGGAGGATCGCCGGGAGGCGGCCAAGCGCATTTGCGCTTTCGGCCCTGCCGTCGCCGTGATCAAGGGCGGGCATGATGAAGGCGGCGAGCAGGTGATCGACCTGCTCTATGACGGGGCTTCATTCATAGAGCTGGAGGGCCGGCGGATTCAAACCGTGCATACGCATGGCACAGGCTGCACTTATTCCGCCGCAATCGCTGCCGGACTGGCGAAGGGGCTGCCGGTACTGGAGGCGGTGCAGACGGCCCGCGATTATATCCAGGCGGCGATCGAGGACAGCCTGGAGCTGGGACAGGGGCATGGCCCGACGAACCACTGGGCTTACCGCCGTAGAAGGGAGCAGCAGCGATGAGCGGCGGCAGCATCTCGCCCGAGCAAATGCGGCGATACTTGCGGATGTACCTGGTTGTCGGCAGCGTGAACTGCCGGGAGAGTCCGCTGCGTGTCGTGGAGGAAGCGTTGAACGGAGGCGCCACGATGATCCAGTTCCGCGAGAAGGGTCCGGGCGCACTGACCGGGGAGGCCAAGCTGGCGCTTGCTTTGGAGCTGCAAGCGGCCTGCCGCCGCGCCGGAGTGCCGTTCATCGTCAACGACGATGTGGAGCTGGCCGCCCGTATCGGAGCGGACGGCATTCACGTCGGGCAGGACGATGAGTCAGCGGGTGCTGTTCGCGCCCGGATTGGCAACCGCATCCTTGGCGTGTCCGCGCATACGGTGAAGGAGGCGCGGACTGCGCTCTTGCATGGCGCCGACTACATCGGCGTGGGCCCGATTTACCCGACGATCTCCAAGGAGGATGCGCGTCCGGTACAGGGGATGCGGGTAATCGAGGAGATGCGGTCCCAAGGGATTAGGCTGCCGATCGTCGGCATCGGGGGAATTACGGCAGAGCGCGCCGGCGAGGTGGTGCGCGCGGGCGCGGACGGCGTTGCCGTTATCTCCGCGGTGACCCAGGCGGAGAATGTGCGGACAGCTACCGCAGAGCTGTTGAAGCAGGTGACTGAGGCGGCTCTTTGATAAACATCGCTGCAAAGCTCAGCGATCCGGGTGAAGACAGGTTAGCAGATACAGGTAGATCAAGTAGCACGCAGGGCAGATTAGCGGCGCAGAAATACCAGCAGGAGCAAGTATACCAGTAGGTGTAGGCCCACCAGCAACTGCAGTCAGACCTGCAGGAGCAGGTATACAAGCAGGTGCAGGTACACTAGTAGGTGTAGGCATACCAGCAGGTGCAGACACACCAACAGGAGCAGATATACCAGTAGATGTAGGCAGGCTAGCATGAGCAGATACACTAGCAGGCGCAGGCAGATTAGCAGGTGCAAACAGTCTAGCATACGTAGACGCGAAGCAGGCCGCAGATTCCGATACGAATCTGCGGCCTGCTTGCTGTGGGAGCCTTTATTTTGATTTTGGCCAGACGGCCGGAACAGATCAATTTCATATCCTTGTCAGATTGGGGACTATAAGCCTTGTTTATTTGAATTTTGGGGATCACAGCTCTATTGCCGCCATCTGTCTTAGCGGGATTCGGGAATTTAGTCTCAGAAACAAAATCTGGAAATTAACGTCTAATGATTACCAGGTCGTATCAGGGGGGATACAGATCCCCAAAAACCAGCATTCAAGAACTCTTCAGCTCACGAAGTCATAATTTTATCCTAATGCTCATAAGCTGTATAAACAGATGCCCCTTTTTCGGTACAAACCATCCCGCATCCTATGAAGTTTTATGAAGAATAGGAAGTTGAAGAACAAGATGATAGGAAAGGAAGCAACCCGGCTGGAGCGATGCTTAGAGAGGATGACCTCCCGAGCAGCAGCTTGATGAGCCTGATCCCGTGTCCGTTGCAGCTTCTCGTCATTTAGCCTTCGTGTCAGCATGATCCGCAGTTTTTGAAGCTTCTGTATACGCCTCAATGCTTTTGACCTGCTGGGTTAAGAGTTGGATAGTGTCATCCATTTTGTCCAGCTTCTCGCCCATCGTTTGCAGCAAGTATTTGATGAGAATAAAGCTCAGGGTAACGGGAAAACCAACGTTTGTAATCAGCGTCACCATATCAGCAACCTGCATCACCGCTCTCTCCTTTCTTCTAAATGTCCTTTCACTAATATAGAGAAAAGAAAAGGAGAGATTTACAACCATTCATTTAGAAATAAATGTTATAATTTCAATAAATAAGTTGATTTAACAGTTGTAGAAATTATAATCATTTTTCCCTATAGGTAGAAGATGATTTTGAAAGGGGGAGGTAGCTTTGGAAGAACAACAAACCGTGTACGAGCAATATCGCAGAGAAGTGTATCGGATCGCCTGGCGGATTCAGTATCGGGCAAAGGTCGTGCGGAAGCGGGAGTGTTCATTTGGCGGAATGGAACCTGCCACAACCAGTTTCACCTCATCTTCTGATAACAAAATCGTCGTAAGACAGTTGATCAATGCCCTCCCGTCTGACACGGGCAGATCGGTTATCTTCAAGCTGTATATCCAAGACAAGACAGAGCAGGAGGTTGCCCGTGAATTGAACATGAGTCAGCAAGGGGTGAACAAATGGAAGCGAAAGATGATCAAAGAATTGTCCCGGATGGTGAGTTCCTGAACCTGCTGCAAAAGGCAAGGCAAAACGACGTAGAATCAACTCTTAAGCTCATCGAGCTCTATAAAGGGGATATTCTCAGGGTAAGCAAGTATATTCACTCGTCGGAGGAAGATGCCGTTTCAGATATTATACTAGAGTTCCTAGAGTTGATTAAGGAGCGAAAGGAGTAGGGGGTTGTCCCAGAAGTCATCCTAGATGACTGAGGGGCGCCCCTTTCTTTTCGAAAGCTACTCGTTTCTGGGAATCCGTTTCTGTGGAATCCATTTCTACCGGAATCCATTTTTTCTTTGCCTGCAACTCATTCTTTGGCTCATCTTATATAAGGCTATCGGGTTTTATACTCGAACATACCTACTGAACTCGAACATACCTACTGAACTCGAACATACCTACTGAACTCGAACATACCTACTGAACTCGAACATACCTACTGAACTCGAACATACCTATTGAACTCAATTAAAAGCTGCCGAAATCGAACACTAAATGGAATTCATGTATCTAATTATGCTCTAAACGAAGGTTTCAGGGGAGTAGATGGATTTCATGCATTTAAAATCAAGAAACCCCGCTCCCGCAGGTGATCTACCTTCTTTTAACGACATGCAATCCATTAAAATCTGCTTTCCTTGCTTTGCGGCAAAAACTAGCTACTATAAATCCATTTAAATCGCGAAGTCCGCGGAACCATGTTCGCTAGAACGAGAAACCCATGATTCATGCTCGGCGTAGGTTGGAGAGCGTGTATAGTCACATCAAGAGCGTCCGGATTTGGAGAGCGTGTCTGGCCACATTATTTGCAATCGGAGGTGTAAATGGAATTCATGTATCTAATTATGCTCTAAACGAAGGTTTCAGGGGAGTAGATGGATTTCATGCATTTAAAATCAAGAAACCCCGCCCCTGCAGGCAATCTCCCTTCTTTTAACGACATGCAATCCATTAAAATCTGCTTTCCTTGCTTTGCGGCAAAAACTAGCTACTATAAATCCATTTAAATCGCGAAGTCCGCGGAACCATGTTCGCTAGAACGAGAAATCCACGATTGATGCTCGGCGTAAAGCGGGGGAGGGGCGTGCTTCGTTACATCAAGAGCGTCCGGATTTGGAGAGCGTGTATAGTCACATTAAGAGCGTCCGGATTTGGAGAGCGTGTCTGGTCACATCATGGCCGACCGAAGGCCGAGAGCGTATTTGCTCATACCAAGGTCAACCCGTCGTAAAGTTACTTTCGATGGGCCCCTCTTTTTCTAATTTTTCATAGGGTTGATAATCCGGCAGTCTCTTTCCGCCACTGGGATGGCGAGAGGCCTTTATACTGCTTGAACAGCTTGGTGAAATAGTTCGGATTGCCGCAGCCGATCCGCTCGGCGATTTCCGTCACCGTGAGGCCGCTGCCGCTTAGCAGTCTCGCAGCTTCGTTGATGCGAATATAATTAACGTATTCAATGAGCGTGGAGCCGGTCGTTTTCTTGAATGCTTTGCAAAAATGATACGGGTTGAGATTCATCATCTCCGCCGCCATGGATACGGTGATCGGTTCTGCATAGTGTACATCGATATACAGCAGCAGCTTCTTAAAGCGATCTGCATTTCGCGTACGGGCCAGAGCCGCGCGCCCGTGCGGCTCGCCTGGCAGGAAACGGCGGGATAGCAGCGTGAAGAGGATGTACAGTCGGCTTCTGACCATTAATTCGTAGCCGGGCTGCTTGGCTTCATACTCCTGTATGACCTCTTCTAAAATATGCCTGAACTGCTGGTTTTCAGCATCCAGGTGACTTAATTTAATTGGGAACAGCAAATCTCCACTCAGGTATGGCGAAATATACAGCGTATGCCTGGGATCGGGAGATTTGCTGTGCTCAAGCAGCGCAGCGTTAAATACTACAGCATAGTATTCGAGCGGTCCCTCCCGGGCGGCCTAGCCTGCATGCAGGGCGCCGGAGGGGACGATGATGATATCGCCGGCCTGGGCCTCATAGGGCTTGCTATCGATATAGAATAGGGCCTCTCCCTCCACCATAAGCAGTATTTCGAAATGCTCGTGCCAGTGCATGTAGAGCGAAGGAGTACCTTTCAGCAGCAGCTCCATCCGGAGGCGAAATATATTAAATGGATAAGCGGGATCAGTCAAATACGTATGCTCACGCAATTCCAGCGGGTGCGTCATATCAGGCAGCAGCTCCTCTATCGCAATTTAGAACCAAAAAAGCACAAGATTATATAGAGATATATTCAAGCAAGCGCTATACAATGGGCTTATGCTTCACAATATACTCAATATAGGAGTGGTTGGCAAATGCAAGGCGGCAATCATCATTTACGTATAGGCACGCTGGTTAACGGGCAGGATGCGGTGCGGGTTATCCCGCAAATTTTGCCGCATGGCTTTGAGTCCTTCAGCCTGACCTTCTGGCAAACAACAGGCGGCATCGATTTGGCGGAGCTCGCCAAGCAGGTTCGTGAAATCGTGGATGAGCATGATGTGGTCATTTCCAGCATCGGAGTGTTCGGCAATCCGCTGACTGGCGAAGGGGATAATGCCGATACGCTGGCCAGCTGGGAGCGGGCGATCGATCATGCCCAATTGTTTGGAGCGGATATCGTCAGCGGCTTTACCGGACGGCTGACGGATTGCCCGATCGATGAGTCGCTGCCGCGTTTCAAGGAAGTGTTCGGGGAGCTGGCCAAGCGTGCAGCCGATCGAGGCGTGCGGATCGCCTTCGAGAATTGCGACATGGGCGGCACCTGGTGGAAGGGCGACTGGAACATCGCGCATAACCCCCAGGCCTGGGAGTTGATGTTCAACGAGGTTCCCGCCGACAATCTCGGCCTGGAATGGGAGCCGTGCCACCAAATGGTCAGCCTGATCGACCCGATACCGCAGCTCCGGAAATGGGCAGATAAGGTTTTCCATGTTCATGGCAAAGACGCGACGATCGCCTGGGATATTGTCAAGGAATATGGCATTCACGGCCCGAAGGAGTTCGTCTGGCACCGTACGCCGGGATTCGGTGATACGAACTGGACGGATATTATTACGATTCTGCGTCAAGCCGGGTATCAAGGGACGATCGATATCGAGGGCTGGCATGACCCGGTCTATCGCGATGAATTGGAGATGACCGGCCAGGTGCACGCATTGAATTACTTGAAGCAGTGCCGGGGCGGAGCGTTCGTGCCGAATCCGGTGTAGGAGGAGGATTGCGGCGGTCATCCATTCACCAAGCTCCTTATGAATGACGCAGGCATTCTCCGTGAAGTTGAGCTTAGCAACGGATGCCCGATAAGCCCGACAAGGGAATGAAATGACTCCAGAGTATACGAGCTGAATATAGGTGGTGTGAAAAATGAATAAGCAGCATCGCATTGTGATTGCCGGCTGCGGCGGGATGTCGAATGTATGGATCCAGGAGCTGCTGAAGCGGGACGATGCCGTTATCGTCGGGCTTGTCGATGTGTATTTAAGCCAGGCAGAGAAGATCCGGGACGCCTACGGGCTGGATTCCGGCGTATACACCAGGCTGGAGCAGGCCATCGCGGATACAAATGCGGATTTGGTTATTGACGTGACGATCCCGGACAGCCATTTTGAAATCAGCACAACCGCGATGAAGTACGGCTGCCATGTCTTTGGCGAGAAGCCGATGGCGGCCACAATGGAGCAGGCCAGGGAGATTATCGCAACAGCCGATGCCACGGGCAGAACGGTGTCGGTCATGCAGAACCGCCGGTACGATGCTAATATCCGCGCGCTGCGGGAGCTGATTTCCTCCGGCACGATCGGCAGGACCGGCATGATCAATGCTGATTTCTTCCTCGGTCCGCATTTTGGCGGGTTCCGCGATGTTATGGACAGTCCGCTGATACTGGATATGGCGATCCATACCTTCGACCAGGCCCGGTTCATTATTGGGGCAGACCCGGTGTCGGTATACTGCCATGAATTCAATCCTCCAGGTTCATGGTACAAGGGGAATGCTTCCGCCGTCTGCATTTATGAAATGTCGGACGGGTCTGTATTCTGCTATCGCGGCTCTTGGTGTGCGGAAGGCTCTCCTACGTCCTGGGAAGCTGATTGGCGGATCATCGGCGAGAAGGGAACGGCGATTTGGGACGGTGTCCATGCGCCGTATGCGGAGGTCGTATCGGCGGGCGAATCGGCGGAGCCGAAGTTCATGCGCGATACGGTGCGCGTGGAGGCGCCGATGCGCTGGAACGGCAGGCCAGGGCATGCGGGGGGAGTGGACGAAATGTTCCTGGCCCTGAAGGAGGGCCGTCCGGCGGAAACGGACAGCCGCGATAATATCCACAGCATGGCCATGGTGCTTGGAGCGATCGAGAGCGCGAAGAGCGGGCAGAAGGTGATGCTGGGATAAGTCAGCTGTCGGAGCCTTTTCCCGTAGACAAAGCCATAACCGCCCAGAATGAACTGCACCTCCAGAGTCAGGTGTAAATTGAGTCTTGGAGGTGCAGTTTAAAGCGGCGGTTAATCCACAGGGATCTCGATAGCTTCATTGTATGCTTTTATATAATGCATTCCTTTGATGTACAGATATTCAGGCTTGACCCGCGTATCGAACAACAGGGTGCGCTCCTTCAGAACGGTTCCGTCGTCCAGCTCAGTTTCAATTTGGCCGACCGTCGTTCTTAGAGAGGTTGCCTCGCCCAAGGCTTCGACCGAGACGCCGTCCAGCAGGATGTCATCCCCGGTGGCGATCATTATTTCCACGCCTTGTGAGGTAACGGCCACCTTTTTCACCCATAGCTCTTTATCTGCCAAAAAGAAGGGCTCTTCGCCAGCTGAAGCGAGGGGCAGCCTCTGATCCAGCTGCCTGTAGCCGATAAACTCCTGAATGACGAGCTCCAGAGACTCCAGCGGCTTAGGCAAGGCATCGTAGCGAAGGTCGAATTTTCTGCCTCCCGGTGCTGAACTATGGCCGCTGCCTATCATTTCCACAGATTCTCCGTTGGCGATTAACTCGATTCCGCTTAATCCTAAGGGAAGCCGGTCAAAGTTATCCACGTTTAGCGTTCCCTTAATCATAGTCATCGATGGCGTGGCGGTGATCGACTGGAAGTTTAATACTCCTTGGTCGACCTTTATCTTTCTATGAATCGGATACTTGATCTGAGTTAATATGGCCTGGTTCGGGTCATAGGGAAAGGAAATGCTGTGTTCAATAAGTTGATTATTCGCGTCCGTTTCGTAATAATGCAGGGTCAGCTTTTTAGCAAAAGGACTCACAGGCTCGAAGAACATCGTTCCTTTAATTTCCGTATGCTCCTCATTCGGCAGGGATACGCTGCTCTCGAGATTAGAGCTCGTTAAGAAACCGCTGAATTTGGAAGGCCAGAACAATCTGCTGCCGTCCTCCTTGATTCCCTTGGGATTCCTTAAGGTGTAATACATCACCAATTGGTTCGCATCAGCCATAATGCCGTCAATGGTAAGCTCCGTCCCGTCGGTCAGGGTCGCCTGCTTGCCAACGGGCTGTCCCATGCCCTGCTCATTGAGCTCCTGCAGCCTTGTACCGCTGATTAGCTCGTCGAATCCGAGCAGCTTCTTGCCATAGTATGCAAAGGCATTGTAATGATAACCGAAGATAACAAGCAGAAATAAGGCGACTGCCGCGATTCTCCATACGGGAGACATCCATCTGGTTCTTGACCGGGCTGCTCCGTTCAGGGCATTCCTTAATCTCGCTTCCATCTCCTCTGGCGCGGTTATGGAGTCAATGCGCTTCTTTTCCTTCAATAATTGTTCCTCAACGTGATTCATCAGCTTCACCTCCATAGAGCTCTCTCAGTTTCTTAAGCCCTTGAAAAATCCGGGATTTCACAGTTCCCACCGGCACGTTCGTCATCTCCGCGATCGTCTGGTAATCAAGATCATGCCAATATTTCAATTGGATCGCTTCCTGCTGCTGCTCGTTCAAATGAAGCAGCATTTGCCGGATATCCATTTGCTGATCGGTGTACCGATAAGGATCGCCTGGCGGTGCATGCTCCGCTGCAGATCGGCCGTCCGCCCCCGCATCATCCAGCAGCACCAGCTGCTGCCGCTTGCGAAGCAAGGCTTTGCAGCTGTTCACCAGAATCGTTCTGCTCCAGCTGTAGAAGGATTCCGCTTTCTTAAGCTGGCCGATGTTCTCGTATAATCTGACGATCATCTCCTCCATGGCGTCCATGGCGTCATGCGAATTTCCCATATAGGTGAGCGCAAGCCGGTAATAGTCGTCCTTCTCGGCCATAATTAATTGGAGCAGCGCCTCCTTATTCCCCTTTTTTGCTTTCTTTACATATCGAACCGCATTCATTGCTTCACCTCGCTCCCCTATAAGAGTCATGACCCCGGCGAAAAGTTCATTTCTTATGAAAAATATTTTTCTGGCTGCTTCAAAGTATACATCGTTCTAATGGATATGCACTGTTCTGTTTGCGCAGGGCTGCCTTCTCATTCTTTGGTCGTAAAGTTTAGGAAGCTCAGGCTTTGGGATTGACAGACCGATTCATGAAAATCCTTCGCGGCGGGATACTAATGTTTAGTTCATTTTGATTTAGGGCGCGGGCGCATAGCAGAGCTTGCCGTTCCGGCACTCCGAACCGGTGTGGAGGCGAAATTAAAGCCTGTTAGCGGCCAAAATCGAGTTTTAGGGTAATGAATATAATATGGCAAGTTCAGAAGAAGGAGGAAGATCATGCTGCGGACAAAAATCATTTGCACGCTTGGACCGGCCTGCGATACGGCAGAGACTCTGAAGGAGATGATTCAGGCCGGCATGACCGTGGCCCGCTTGAATATGGCGCATGGGGATCCGGATGAGCATGCAGGCCGGATTCGGCGCCTTCGCGAGGCAGCGAAGGAGTTGAACGCGTATATCCCGGTTATGATGGATATCAAGGGGCCGGAGGTACGCATCGGCAAGCTGAAGGAAGCGTCCTGCCGCTTAACGGCCGGCGAGGAGTTGATTCTGACAACCGAGGAAATAGAAGGCGATTCGTGCCGAATTTCAGTCAATTACGCGGAGATGCCCTCGGTCGTACGGAAGAATGACCGCATTCTGATCGATGATGGCCTCATCGAGCTGAGCGTTATCGAGGCTGCAGGCACGGAAATTCGCTGCCTCATCAAGAGCGGAGGCCAGCTTAAGCCGCGTAAAGGCGTGAACCTTCCCGGAATTCATACGACTCTGCCGGGCGTGACGGAAAGGGATATCCGTCATATCGGCTTTGGCCTGGAGCAGAAGGTCGAGATGATCGCGGTATCCTTCGTCCGGAAGGGCGATGATATCCGCGAGGTGCGGAGGATTCTGGAGGAGCGCGGCGCCGGGCATGTGCAGATTATATCCAAGATCGAGAACGAGGAGGGCGTCCTGGAGCTGGACGATATTATTGAGGCTTCCGACGGCATTATGGTAGCGCGGGGCGATCTCGGCGTAGAGGTTCCCGTGGAGAACGTTCCGGCGATGCAGAAGGAAATGATCGACAAATGCAATAGGGCCGGCAAACCGGTCATCGTTGCGACACATATGCTGGAATCGATGCAGGTCAATCCGCGTCCGACACGGGCAGAGGTCAGTGACGTCTATAACGCTGTAATGCAGGGGGCGGATGTAGTCATGCTCTCGGGAGAGTCGGCGGCGGGAAAATATCCGGTTCAGTCCGTGCAGACGATGGCCAGGGTGGCTCGCCAGGCGGAAGCCACGATCGACTATCGGGAGCAATTTAACCGGAAAAGAGCCCAGCATGCCACCAACATTACGGAAGTGATCAGCCAGGGCGCTGTAAGCGCCTCGCTGGAGCTTGATGCCAAAGCGGTCATCACCTCGACCGAGAGCGGCTTTACGGCCCGGATGGTATCCAAGTATCGCCCCAAGGCACCGATCCTCGCGATAACCTATAATCCTCATGTGCTGCCTGCGGTCTGCCTGTTATCGGGCGTCTTTCCCTTCCTGGGTGAGCATGTAGCGACCACGGACGAAATGTTCGACACAGCGATTCAGCTTGCGCTGAAGACAGGCTATGTGAACGCGGGCGACACCGTTGTATTGTCTGCTGGTTTGCCGCTGGGTCAGGCAGGCACGACCAACCTGATTCAGATTCAGCAGGTCCAGGCTAAATGAACGTTTCCTTAGGCCTAGGCCATACATGAAGGGAATTATTCCGGCAAGCCAATTGCAATCCCCCAAGCAAGGCATTAGGTTCCTGGAACCCGTGCACGGCTTGGGGGATTTTTATCGGATTCATAACTTTTGGATTCATACTATATTACCGATAAGGATGATCAGAGTGTGCGGGATGTATTCAAAGTATTGACAGTATTGAGCTTGTCGTGTAAGATGTGTTTTGGTTATTTCGTTGTGGTTTGCTGCAGCGCCAGGAACGAGCGTGACAATCGCATAGATTTTCGTATAACCTCGCTAAATAAGCTGGAAGATCGGAGCGAGGGTTTCTACTGGAAGCCGTAACTTCCTAGCTACGAGAATGAGAATGCTTTAATGGATTCTTATTTCGGAGCTGGGATTTTTTGCGTTTCCGGGCTTATTTATTTCAGTCGGCGATGTGAGGAGGATGTGCAAAAAATGAAAATGAAGTACTTTCTATCTGTATTCATTGGAGCGAGCAGCTATGGCGTGTTATCGACCATCGTTGTACTCGCTTATGGTCAAGGATATCAGCTTGGCGAGGTGGTCGGGACGCAGCTGTTGACGGGATGCATTCTCGCCTGGCTGCTGGCGATATATACCGCATGGAAGGAACGGCGTAACATGCCGGGGCAGGGCAGTCCGCGACGAACAGCGGAGGGGGCTGCAGCAGGTTCTGCAAAGCCGGAGAATTCAGCTGGCCGTTCGTCCAAGCTGTCCTGGAAGCATCGGCTGCTGCTGATGCTGGCCGGTACGCCGACGGCGATCACGGGACTGCTCTACTATCAGTCGCTGCGTTATATTCCGGCTTCGCTGGCAATTGTGCTGCTGTTTCAATTTACGTGGATCAGCGTCCTGATTCAAGCTGTCAGCAAACGGCAGCGTCCTAACGGGATTACGCTGTTAACGCTCGCATTGCTTCTGGGAGGCACACTGTTCGCGGCTGGCCTTATAGAGCAAAAAACGGGTGATTTCCCCGCGATCGGCATTGCGCTGGGATTGCTAGCTGCTGTCAGCTACACCCTGTTTATTCTATTCAGCGGCAAAGCGATGCCGACGGTTCACCCGGCCTATCGCAGCGCCTGGATGATCACAGGCGGACTGGTGCTGGTATTCATCCTGTTTCCGCCGTATTTCTTGTTTAATGGCTTGCTGTGGAGCCAGCTGCTGCTGTTCGGCTTCCTGCTAGGCTTGTTTGGAGCCTTCATACCTCCGGTGCTGTTTGCGGTCGGCGTCCCTCATATCGGCGAGGGCATGGCGGGAATACTAGGTGCCGCAGAGCTGCCGGTTGCCGTCCTGCTCTCCTCCTTCGTCCTTCACGAGCATGTGACGATGCTGCAATGGTGCGGCGTAGTCATCGTTCTTTTCGGAGTTATGCTGCCAGAGCTCTATAAGATGAGAGCAAGAGCGGCGGGGCGTTTGACTTAGACTTCGTGTTTCTAGTCCCCTACGGCACACCTTCTGCTGATCAGCTGGTCTGATTAGAGGAGGTGTGCTTTTGGGTATGGCGGCATATTTTATTTTGAACCCCCGAAATTTGAACCAAAAACCCGAAAATTTGCATGGAAAGCCCGGAAAAGCGACACTATGAGTAGTACTGCTGTATTGATTTGAATTATTCCAGAATTTCTGTGAGGTGAAGGGACGTCATGATCCAAGTAGCGGCGGCGATCATCGAGAATGAACTAGGGCAACTGCTGATAGCACGGAGAAAAAAAGGGAAATCTCAAGCAGGGCTGTGGGAATTTCCAGGCGGAAAGATCGAGGAAGGCGAATCCGGCGAAGATTGCCTCCGCCGGGAGCTTAAAGAGGAAATGAACATTGAAATTGAGCCTTATGCCTATGTCGGCGTCAATGATCATTGGTACGGAGAGCTGCACATCCGGCTGTTCGCGTGGAGAGCAAGATATGCGGCGGGGACCATTATTTTAGCCGACCATGATGAATACCGCTGGGCGGAGAAAAAGGAGCTGGAGTCTTTTGAGTTTGCTGAGGCGGACAGGATGTTTGTTCAGCTGATTTTGCGTGACGGTTGAAGATGAGTACAATTCAAAACCTGGCTTCATTACATTGAACTAAGAAAGCTTGCCACTGTTGGCAATATAGAGAGAATTAACATTCAGAGAAAGCCAAGTTCATGAATCTAGCCATGTTATGAATTGTCATACTAAAAGAAAAAACCTCCGGTCTCGGAGGTTTTCGCTCATTTATCCCTGCTAATCATATAATTCAATAAATGCTTTAGGAAGACGCTGCTTCGCGGCATTTCGTGCAAGCTCTCCATGGCCAGGCAGTAGTGATCCCACATCGCCCTCCGGGCCCCATCCTGGCCGAGCAGAGTTACAAAGGTTGAATTGTTGTTATCAACATCCTGGCGGACTGGCTTGCCCAATAGGCTCATTTCGCCTTCCGAGTCCAGCAAATCGTCCTTAATCTGAAAGGCAATCCCTGCATGATAGGCATATTTCTTTAAAGATGCAATTTCCGATTCCTTGGCCTGAGCGAGAATCGCTGGCATCACAAGACAAGCCTCAAAAGCGATCCCTGTTTTGTAGAAGCAAATCGTGTTCAGCTGCTCCAGCGTTAACGCTTTTCCTCTGGAATCCAAATCCATCGCCTGCCCCATACAGATTTCCCCTGCTTTTTGCGAGGAATATCGAATCAAGGCAAGAACGGCTGCGGGATCGAATCCGCTTAGGGATGATTGCTCTTCAACCGCTTTTTGAATGAGGTACAGGCCGGTTAGCTCTGCAGTGGCACTGTTATGGATCTGGTGCAGAGTCGGCCGTCCGCGCCGGGTAGAGGCATTATCCTGTGAAGGCAGATCATCGAAAATCAAAGAGGCCGTATGCATATATTCCAATGATTTCAGCAGCGGCATAATCGCCGAAGCCTGCAGCCCATATTCGTTCACGCCCATAACCCAGGTCAGGATGGGCCTCAGGCGCTTGCCATCGCCCTGAAGGCTGTAATTTGCAGCATCGATCAGCGCTTCTGCAGCGGAGGCCATCCCGCCGGAAATTCCGCTGGCTTTGGCAATCTGCAATTGCTGATTAATCTGCTGGCGAACGGTATGGATCGTGTTGATGAAGCCTTCTTTCTCTGTACGGCTGTTTCTTAGGACGGTGACCACCTGATCCCGAAGCAGCTTATCAAGAAAGTCTACGTCTTCCGCTTGCTGAACCATTTGCTGGACGAGCCGGTTGAATTCCGGGTTTCCCGAGGCAAAGATGTTCATGATCTCGTTGTACTTTTCTGTCCCGAGGCGCTTCTTGCAGCGTTTTAACCCGTTAATGGCACGGTCCAGGATGACCTCGCGGGTCTTCGCATCCGAATGGTACACATCATGGATCAGGTAGGAAATAACTGTCCAGTATAGCTCATAGGGATTAATCAGGTCCGGGCGCAGCCCGCGGTATTTTAGAAAATACGTATAAGGCGTCACCGCTCCAGCCTCCATATCCTCGAACATATCCGCAAAATCATCCGCGAGCTGGTTGTAGATCCCGTAATAGAATGTTCGCTGCTCAAAGCCTTCATCCTCGGAAGCGCCAATGACGGAACGTACGATTAACCGGGAGGATGAGGATTTCAAAATTACAGGGAGGTACAGCTCCTCGTTGGTGTATGCGGAATTCGCGAGCACCTTGCTGCGATCCAGCTCCTGAGCATGAAAAAACACATAGGATTGCTCAAAAAAAACATGGATGGCTTCGGGCCGCTGGCAGCCCTTAATATATTCAAAAGCTTCCCGAAGCTCCGAATATACGTAATGGATGAAATCCCCGTGCTCACCGCTCCACTCTCCGGGCTCTGGAACAGAGCCGGTCAGCAATGCGGTTCTGATCATACGCGAATACTGCTGCTTCTCCGCGGTATTCAAAATATCGGAATCCAAGAGATCGTCAATAAAAGGATAGGTCAGGCCATAGGAGTAGCCGAGCCGGACCGCTTCATCCAGCTGTCTGGAGCGCTCGTCAGCCGGTAGCGTGTCGTCCATCTCTTCTATGGCATGAAGGACTACCCCGAGAATGATCTTCATCAATTTTCGCTGGACATGCTCTGCGTCCATTTTCTCAGGAAGATGGGAGGAGACGCTGTTCAGCTTGTGGATCAGCCAGATTGCGGCGTCCTCAATGTCCTCCTTCTGCGCCCAGCGGTACAGCCCGGCCAGACTCATAAATTCAGGCTGATCATGATGGGTACCGGGGGATTTAAGCAGATATTTTTTCACATCTGCTGTTGTTCGTTCGATACGGGCCCGGGTGTCGGGAGAATCCAGAGCTTTGCCCAGATCGCGCAAATAAATATAGGAGATGCTTCGATCCAGATAATCGTCCAGCTTACCAGTTCGGTTCAGCCAACCGATATACTTGTGATAGCCCGGAGCATCAGGGAGCTTGCTGCCAAGTGAAAGCCTGGCATGCCAGGGGGGAGGGACATGTCTCTTTTTCCACAAATGGATATCGGCCGTCAGGGCTTGCAGATCACTGTGATCCATTACCCGCTGCTGAAGGGATGCCAAATACCGGGCCGCCAGTTGCTCCGCTTTCTGATACCATGTATCGGCTTGAACCGCAATTACCTCATTCATCGTAGGATTCCCTCAATTTCTATGGTTGATTGACAAAGTATGTTTACATCTTTATACGTAAAATTATTTTTGAGGTTACAGCTTCGTGACAAGGAGCAATATATTCCCATTTACGTTTTGTTAAAATAAGCAGGGGGAGTACATATGCAAATAAACAGGCTGCTTGAAATTGTGTATATTTTATTAGAGAAAAAGCAGGTAACCGCCAAGCAGTTAGCGGAGCAGTTCGAAGTATCTCAGCGGACGATTTATCGGGATATAGACACACTGAGCGCGGCAGGCATTCCCGTGTATACGAATAAGGGAAAAGGGGGCGGCATTCGTCTGCTGGATCAGTTTGTGCTGGGCAAATCGATGCTGTCAGACAAGGAGCAGGTAGATATCCTCTCATCGCTCCAAGGCTTGAATGCTTTAAATGTGCCAGACGTAGAGCCTGTGCTGAATAAGCTCGCTGCGATCTTCAACAAAAATTCCACGAGCTGGATAGATGTTCATTTCTCCAGATGGGGCTCTGATGCTGCGGAGCAGGAGAGGTTCAACCTGCTGAAAACAGCGATTTTAAGTAGAAATATAGTGACCTTTAACTACTATAGTTCCAATGGTGAAAAAACCGAGAGGCGCGTAGAGCCTTTAAAGCTGATTTTTAAAGGGCAGGGCTGGTACATCTATGGATTTTGCAGGTTAAAAAATGACTTTAGAATGTTTAAGGTTAGCCGAATTAAGAACGCAGCTTGCTCCAAAGAGACCTTTGCAAGAGAGGTGCCAAAGGATATTTGGGACTATCCTTCGAGTATGAACCATAGGAAGGTGGAGCTTGTTCTAAGGATCGAGTCTAGAATGGCTTACAGGGTTTATGACGAATTCGATCAGGAGGGCATAACCAAGAATCCAGACGGAAGCTTTATAGTAAAGGTGAATTATGTCGAGGATGAGTGGGTGTACGGGTACATCATGTCCTATGGTCAGGACGCAGAGATTATAGAGCCCAAGCATGTGCGGGACATCATACGGGAAAGGCTGGAGGCGAGCTTGCGGAAGTATTTATAAATTTATAAAACTTGCTTTTATAATATGACATGCTGTTGTCTAATTAGTGCTGCTATACTGGCCTCAATATCCCACTGAAAAGAGGTACAGCATATGAATTATGAAATCGTGCATGTAGAGGAAAAAACAGTCGCAGGACTGCGGATCAGAACTAGTAACGGTGATCCGAATATGAGCAGCAGTATAGGCGGGCTCTGGCAGCGGTTTTATCAGGATGGCATCTACCCGTCGATTCCTGGCAAAAGGAATGATAAAAGCATCGGCTTGTACACCCACTATGAGCTGGATGGGAATAGTGTTGCATATGATGTGTTGGTATGCTGTGAAATTGAAGGTCCTGGGCAACTGCCGTCTTCTCTGCAGTCAGCCCCAGCCGGGCAGTATCTGACTGAACAAAGAACAGACCAAGCGACTGAACAAGTGACTGAACAAGTGACTGAACAAGTGACTGAACAAGTGACTGAACAAGTAGCAGAACATGGAAGTGTGCAAGGGACAGCGCATGGCACGGAACAAGCGGCGGCTTCTACTCCTGTCTCACAAAGTTCCGCAGAGCTCCAGATCGAAACGATCCCAGCAGGGAAATATGCAAAATTTATTATCCGTGGTCATGTGGAGCATGCGGTGGCCGAATTTTGGACGAAGCTGTGGTCGATGGAGCTGGACAGAAAATTTACTAGTGATTTTGAAGAGTACCAAAGCGGCGGGGATATGGACAATGCAGAAATCCACATTTATATTGCGTTGAATTAGCTCGGATATGTTAATGTTATGAACCTATGATAGACAAATATGAACTGACTATAACGGCGGACGGCGGCTCGTTGTAGTCAGTTTTTTTGATCTTTGGCCAGTTGTGATGTAACCAAGCGTCATCGAAAGGAGGATATTTAAGTTAATGTTCCCAGGGACAGCAGAGAACCACGGCATTGTCGCTAAAATTAGCAGATTGAGCTGATTCACGAGCGTTCGGGATGGAGACTTGTTCAATATGAAGGGTTGGCACGATGCTTGTTCGTGTGTCGAGGACAAAATCTGAGAAATGTCCATCTAAAGGTGGACACCAACGAGGTTATTGACCAAAACACAGAAATAACTGCATATTGTGTTTTTCTGATCTTTGAAGACTGTATATAGATTTTTTTAAATGATGAAGCCGTATCTCTCTTACAGAAAAGTGTCCACTATTTGAAAGACATTTTGGCGAAAAAGTCCACCGAGGAAGAACGTAAAATGGAACCAAGTAGAACCACAACAGCATAACACATAAAGAATAGCACCAAGTAGAACACCTCAACGGCATAACAGCATAACGGCATAACAGCATAACAGTAAAAAGCACAGAAGAACACCTCAACAGCACAGCACAGCAAACACATTAACAGAACACTACAGAGAATAGCGCTACAAAACACAATTTTGGAACTCACTTTCAGACTTAGAAGGCTAACTTAGGATATGGTTTTCATTTGGTGATGGACTCTATATACAAGTGTCCCAAGCTTGCCGTAATATAAAAATATTAAAATACATAGGGGGCATTTCGGAAAAGTGGATAATAAATTCGGTTATGATCAATATTTGGTTAGGCAGAAGATAATTTCCGTATTAGGGGCCAAGTTTCATATTTATAATCCCAATCAAGAGCTGGTCATGTTCTCGCAAATGAAGGCCTTTAAGCTAAAAGAGGATATCCGGCTGTACAGCGATGAAAGTATGAGTGAGGAATTGCTGACGATTAAGGCGCGTAATGTGATCGATTTCTCAGCGACCTATGATGTCCATGATCCGAGTACGGGCGAACATGTCGGAAGCCTGCGGAGAAAGGGTTTGAAGTCTATTTTGAAGGATGAGTGGATCATTCTAAACCCGGGCGAGGCCGAGATCGGACGGATTAAGGAGGATCGCAGACTTCTTGCCTTTCTGCGCCGGTTCCTCAGCAATTTGATTCCGCAAACCTACAATGTAGAGATGAATGGCAGCACGGTGAGTACCTTTACGCAGAATTTCAACCCGTTTGTGACGAAAATCAATGTGGATTTCTCCAGTGACCCGGCCCGTATACTCGATCGCCGCTTGGGGCTTGCCGCAAGTGTCTTGTTATGTGCGATTGACGGAAAACAGTCAGGCGCCTAAAGGGGATAAATGGAATAAAAAGGAAAATAATACGGATTGCACGCGCGAAAACCGGGTTTGAGCAGGCTTTGGAATACTCTAAGGTAATTGGCATTATTATTGAATAGCCGCTGGTTGTTTTGTTAAGAAGCTTGCCATTGAAGAACGTATATCGTTGGAGGATGCACGGCTGATTATCGAAAAATATAATGCAGAGAGGAGAGGGGGATAGATGTCTGAGTTCATCGTGTTCTTCATTATTATTGGGATGTCGGCGTTTCAGTATTTTATGGCTACTAGAAACAGTATCATTCTTGGTGCAATCATACCTATCCTGTTTACAGCTGTGATGACATGGATGTTTACTACCAGCAGAATTGAGAGTATGACGAAGTACATTGTATTGCTCCTCGTCGGATTGATTATTTTGATTGAAGAATGGGTAAGAGGCCGAAAATCCCTCCAAAAGCGTCGCCAGAAAGAACTGGATATCATGAAAGCTAAAGATTTATGATTCATTTCAAACAGCAAAATCCATTTGACAATTGAAATTCAATTCACTATACTTTCTGTAAACTTATATGTGATTTACGATGAAGGAGCAAAGTAGCGGGCAGTCACTGCTTACCAGAAAGCCAGGGGTTGATGGAACCTGGCAGCATTACTGATCCCTTGCGAATTACACTCTGGAGTAACTTGGGTAATGCCAAGCGGGTTGGCTCACGATAAAGAGCTGAGAGTGGTATGATGAGAAGTCGGCCGGCTATTCATGTCATCGTACAAATTGGGTGGTAACACGGTTAATTCAATCGTCCCTGTAGTCTGCACAGACTAAGGGGCGATTTTTTATTTTTATACTCATACATCATATAAGATTAAGAAGGAATATAGGGAGCTGAGCATGTTGAACATTATCGATGAACTGGAATGGCGTGAAGCAATCAATCAACAGACGGATGCGGAGGGGCTCCGCAAGCTGACCGAGGAGAAGGCGATCTCCTTGTACTGCGGGGTGGACCCGACGGGAGACAGTATGCATATAGGGCATTTGATTCCTTTTATCATGCTGAAAAGATTTCAGCTGGCAGGTCATAAGCCCGTCATTCTCATTGGCGGAGCGACTGGAACGATCGGCGACCCGAGCGGGCGTCAATCCGAGCGCAGCCTGCAGACGATGGAGCAGGTTCAGGCGAACGTCGAGGCGCTAACTGCGCAAATGAAAAAGCTGTTCATGACCGATGGGGATAATCAGCTGCGGCTGGTGAACAACTACGACTGGACGCATAAATTGAATGTGATTGATTTTCTGCGGGATTACGGGAAGAACTTCACCATCAACGCGATGCTGGCCAAGGATGTCGTAGCGAGCCGGCTGGAGAGCGGAATTTCGTTCACGGAGTTCTCGTACCAAATTTTGCAGTCGATCGACTACCTGCATCTTTATCGGGAAGAGGATGTGCAACTGCAGATCGGGGGCTCCGATCAATGGGGCAATATTACGAGCGGGCTTGATCTCATTCGCAAAAAAGAAGGCCCAGAAGCTCAGGCGTTCGGCTTAACGATTCCATTGATGCTGAAGGCCGATGGTACAAAGTTCGGCAAAACGGCGGGCGGCGCCATCTGGCTGGATCCGAAGAAAACGACGCCGTACGAATTCTACCAATTCTGGGCGAATACCGATGACCGCGATGTCGTGAAATACCTGAAGTATTTCACCTTCCTGGATAAAGAGGCGATCGACGCGCTGGCTGAGAAGGTACAGAGCGAGCCGCATAAGCGCGAAGCGCAAATTACGCTGGCCGAGGAGATGACCCGTTTCGTGCATGGAGAGGAAGCTCTGGCTCAAGCCAAGAGAATCACGGCCGCTCTGTTCAGCGGGGATATTAAGTCTCTGACCGCCGATGAAATCGAACAAGGCTTCAAAGAAATGCCGACCTTCGAAGCGGCCAAGGAATCCAAGAACATCGTCGACTGGCTTGTTGACGTAGGCATCGAGCCCTCGAAGCGCCAAGCGCGGGAGGACATTACGAGCGGTGCAATCTCTCTGAACGGCGAGCGGGTCAATGAGCTGGAGTTCGAGATCACAGTCGATCTGGCCATCGAAGGCCGCTTCATCATCGTCCGCAAAGGGAAAAAGAAGTACCATTTGGTGAAGCTGGTTTAAGGGGCAAAGAGCATAAGGCACAGCATTTTCCTGAGGGAGGGTGCTGTGTTTTTTGTTTTAAAGCTTATGACTATTGACTTGAATATTGGCTTGATTCGTTGGTGCTAGTCTTCTATATTTATAAGCAGCCGTATTTGTCTATTTTAATATAAAGCCTATAATAGACACATAAACACCATTAAGGGGTGTCTGTATGGATGATATTATTAACAAAATCATTGAATTCCGAGACGCGAGGGACTGGAAGCAGTTTCATAACGCCAAAGATTTGGTCATTTCTTTAACATTAGAAGCTGGCGAATTGCTTGAAAATTTTCAATGGAAGAGCAGCGATCAAGCGGTCGATGCTAACTTTGACAATATTCGAGATGAATTGGCGGACGTTTTGATCTATTCGCTGATGCTTGCGCATGATTTAGAAATTGATATTAAATCTGCGATTTTGAACAAATTAGAAAAGAATGAAAAGAAGTATCCTATAGAGAAATTTAAGGGAACTTCAAAAAAGTATACAGAAGCAGAGTAACGGGGTGAGACATCATTGATTATTTATGAAGCTACCAAGGAAGAGTTCATGAATGATGTTACAGACGATAGTATTGCTGTCAAAATTCACGAATCCTTTCTACAGAGAATTGGTAAGGTTTCGCTCAGTGAGATTAACTCCTGGAACAATTCCATGAATTATATGTACAAGGTTCTGAATACTCCAATTATTCCTGATGATGTAGGGGTTGCTATTGAATATAAGGTACCTACTACCTCAAGAAGGATAGATTTTATGTTAACGGGACTGGATAAGCAGGATCGCTATTCCGTTGTCATAGTAGAATTAAAACAATGGACGGCCTTAAATAAAATCGAGAGCTTAGATGGGCTTGTGGAGACGGTTATAAATAAAAGATTAGGCAAGCATACACATCCATCGTACCAAGCTTATACATATGCCAGATTAATATCAGATTATAATGAAACGGTTCAGAATGAGTCGATCTCTCTTTATCCTTGTGCTTATTTGCATAATTATATCCGGGAGGAAAATGATCCTCTTACAGATGCTGTATATGAAAGCTGGATAGCTGAGGCCCCGGTATTTACTAAAGGGGATGCTTTAAAGCTGAGGGGGTTTATTTCTACCTACATTAAAAAATCAGATCGAAAAAAATCCCTTTATCTGATTGAACACGGAAAGATAAAGCCTTCTAAATCATTACAGGATTCACTTCTCAAGATGCTAGATGGAAATGAGGAGTTCTTGATGATCGAAGAGCAGAAGGTTGCCTATGAAGAGGCTCTTCTAATGGCTAAAAAAGCGCAATCAACTGATCGTAAGCAGGTTCTGATCGTGGAGGGCGGGCCAGGCACAGGCAAATCAGTGCTGGCGATCAATTTACTTGTAAAACTTACGTCACAGGAAATGGTCTGTCAATACGTAACGAAGAATAGCGCTCCTAAGCGGCTTCAGCAGGGTTACAGGAAAACTGTAATTAATAATTTGTTTAAAAGCTCGGGAGTCTATTATGAAGCATTGCCAAATGAATTCGATGTTTTGATTGTAGATGAGGCTCATCGGCTAAATGAAAAATCAGGCTTATTTAAGAACAAGGGCGAGAATCAGATGATGGAGATCATCCGGGCAGCCAAGTGTTCCATTTTTTTTATTGATGAATATCAAAAGGTCTCTATGCAGGACGCAGGAAATAAAGAACAAATTAAACAATTTGCACAGCTATACGATGCAGAGGTTGTAGAGATCGAACTAGAATCCCAATTTCGTTGTAACGGATCGGATGGATATTTAGCTTGGTTGGATGATGTGTTAGGTCTTCGAGAGACGGCCAATTCGGATGGGTTTGATTTTCAGTATGATTTTAGAGTTTTTGATGATCCGAATGAATTACGTCATGAGATTTTTAAGAAAAATCACAATAATAAAGCCCGGATGCTTGCAGGCTATTGTTGGGACTGGATTAAAGATGGAAAGAACAATCCACAAGTTCATGATATTTATATAGAGGAATACCAGTTTTCTGCAAGCTGGAACTTGAATAATACACAAACATGGGCAATTGATCCTGAATCCGTGGAGCAAATCGGCTGTATTCACACTTCTCAAGGGCTGGAGTTTGAGTATGTGGGAGTGATTATCGGTGAGGATCTTCGATATATGGATGGAAATATTGTAACAGATCCATTCAAGCGTGCGAAGACGGATAAATCTTTGTCCGGGTTTAAAAGCTTGTACAAAAAGGACAAGAATAAAGCTCTGCGCATAGCCGATCAAATTATTAAGAATACTTACCGCACGCTTCTAACAAGAGGGATGAAGGGCTGCTATATTTACTGTGTCGATCCTTTGCTGAAGGAGTATTTCATTAAAAGACTATCAAGGCTTTCAAGGCTACATAATATTACATATCCTTTATATAAAGAAAGAGAGTATGCAGTAGCTGAGGAAAAAGCCTCTTATATTACTAGGGAAAAGCCGAGCGAGTAGTTGGTTATCAGGAACTCCTTCTTGTGAAAATCAGCAGATTTATCCATAGCATAGTGATATGATAGAACTAACTTGAATAGGTCTATGGGGCCGGAGAAACGGAATGGGGGTTAGATTTAGAGAGCAGAATTCTTGTGAATGGTTTAACGAATATGACAGAAGAAGTTATTAAAGCGGGATAAGCAATCATCGTTTAAAAAAGTGGAGGCCAAGATGAGAAGGATTTGTACTTTGTTTTTAGCGCTATGTCTCTTTTTATTCATAGAGGTATCAGCGAGTTATGCAGAAGAGGTTGTAACAGCAACGGTGAGCGATAGTAAGGTAATTATTGATGGCGAGGTTGTTCGCAGCTCCGGATTTAATATTCAGAATTATAATTATTTTCGTTTGCGTGATTTGGCAAATCATTTATCAGGAACGAATAGTCAATTTAATATTACCTGGAACAATAGCCAGAATGCGATTGAATTGACTACAGGCAAGGCTTACTCGGCCAATGAATCTTTCCGTATCCCTTACTATAGTTCTGGCAAAGGGTATGAAGCCAAGCTATCAACGGCCAAGATGGTGATTGACGGGAAGCTTCATTCGATACAGGCTTATAATATTGATAACAACACTTATTTTCAACTCAGAGATTTGGCCAAAGTATTAAAATTTGATGTTTCATTTGACTCTGCGGCCAATAGTATTGTTGTAGATCCATACCTGCCTGAAAATGCGTATCAAGCGGCAGGAACAGGAGTAGGGGAAAATAATATTGTTCAGTCTTACTTCCCAAGAAGGGGCGAGCCGATTCGATCCCATTTAATAAAGAATAGCGATGGTACGTTCAGCAGTATAACCGCGGATGAGAAACGTGTTCGAATCGAGACATACAACAAGGACTATGAGGTAACTTCAAGCAAAGAGCTTCCTCTTGAATTGCCGCTCTATGGAGCCTTTTATAGTGGAGAGAAATACAATTATATTGCTTATGGACAAGAAAATGAGGAACAGAATGACAGTAAGGAAGTAATTCGAATTGTTCGCTATGATAAAAGCTTCAACCGGGTCGACAGTGCCTCTATTAAGGGTGGAGAGAGCTTCACTATTCAGCCGTTTCGCTCCGCAGCCCCTAGAATGGCTGAACATGGCGATGAGCTTGTATTACATACGTCACGATTGAGGTATTTAACATCAGATGGCAAGAATCATCAGTCTCAGCTTACTATAATTATTAACACGTCTAAGATGAGCATAACTAATTATTTAGGACAATTTCAGAAGAACCATGTAAGCCATTCCTTTAACCAGTTTGTTAAATATGACGGGAAGGAACATGTCCTGGTGGATCATGGGGATGCGTACCCCCGGTCGATCGTGCTTCATAAAGGAAACGGATCACAGTATAGGGAAGTAGATTTATTTCTTATTCCTGGCAGTATTGGTGCAAATGCGACTGGAGTTTCTCTCGGGGGATTCGAGATTTCCTCTACGCATTATATAACTGCCTATAACAAGGTTGATCATTCTAAGGTGCAGTCCTATACCAATTTCGAGATGGTCGGGCTGGATAAGGATGTTCGTGATATCATGCTTGCTGTAGTGCCTCGTTCTAATTTGAGCGAAAGTGCAGTTAATAACATAACTATAGCGAAATATACATCAGGTACGGATCATATTGGCTCCATCCCCAAGTTAGTAAAAATAAACGATAATCGGTTTATGATACTGTGGCAGGAGTTTGATTCTAAACATACGCCGCTTGACGTGAAGTATGTAGAAGTTGACGGCAGCGGTAATCCCCTTGGGGAAATCAACCGTATTTCTAAATTCGTACTTTCCGAATGCGACCCGATCATTATGGACGACAAGTTGGTTTGGTTCGCGGATCAAAAAGGCAAGCGTATTTTTTATACGATTCCGCTGTAAAATTGAAAAGGCCATGGCACCGAAATGGTGACTGTGGTCTTTTTTTACAAATAAGCAAAATAGAACAGGATATTGCTCTTTAAAAGTCGTATAATAATTATTTAAGGAAAAAAAGGGGGGAAATGGATAAGGAGCCGAGAAGGGGCTGTCAACTAGCAAATATTCTGAAGGGGGAAGATGAATAAGTTCATACAAATACATATAAAACGGGTTGATTAAAATTGCTAATACATATTAGTAATAGGTAAAGGAAGTGCTTTTAATGAAGATTAATTTGCTGCCAACGAATCATTCAAAGAAAAGACAGCATACGTTTAATCCTGATCGATTACTAGGCGTTTCGGGGCTAGGCGGCTGGTTGATTTTAGTGCAGTTCGGGCTGATCATGTCATTAATAGCCCTGTTGGTTCAGACACCTAGATATTACTTTGACGTAATCGACGATTGGATAGTTCTAACCTCCAAAGCTTCCGAGCTGTATCACCCTTTGTGGGGAATTACATTCGTTTTTGAATTGTTGTATAATACCCTTCTCATCGGTCTACTAATATATACTTTAGTTATGTTTTATCGAAAAAAGTCGATAGTGCCTCGTTTAATGATTATTCTGTACAGCACTCATTTAATTTTTAATATCATTGACTTTGTTCTAATCCATCTAAATCCTATAGCCTCTCAAATGGATGACGGTTTATTAATCATGGATGTGTTCAGAGCGGCAATCCCATTTGCCATTTGGGTTCCTTATTTTCTGAAATCTAAACGCGTGAAGAATACGTTTGTCAGGTAGAGGGTGGTTCGATAAATAACAAACGACCCGTCTATAGCATGTTAGTGCAAAGGCCGGATCGTGAGGGGGAGCTAATTAATGTCCGAATGGAATTTAACGAATTTGCTCTAATCGTCGTTGATTAATTTGATAAACATGATCACATAACAGGTCAATATCCTCTTTATTATGACTGGTTAGGAGGATGGTTTTACCATCCTCCTTGAAGTCTATAAGCATGTTGCGTATATTTTGAACACTTTCTTGATCCAATGCGTTAAATGGCTCATCAAGCAGTAATACTTCTTGGTTTTCCATAATCGCTTGAGCGAGGGCAAGTTTTTGCTTCATTCCTAAAGAATAGTGTTTTACTTTTTGCCTTGCATCTGGTTGCAGACCAACACGAATCATTGTATTTTTAATATCTTCATCTGTTATCAAACGTTGTATATCAGCCAGTTTCTTAAGGTTATCAAACCCAGTTTTTCCAGGGATATAACCTGGTCGATCAATAATAAACCCAATCTGTTTAGGAAATGTTGATGATTTGCTTCTATATTTTGAATCAATAATTATATTTCCTTGATCAGGATTAACAAACCCGCAAATCATTTTAAATAATACTGATTTTCCTGATCCATTATGACCGATAATACCATGAATTTTACTCTTATCAAATGAGGCTGATGCCTGTTCAAATAATATATTCCCTTTAAACGATTTGCTTACCTTTTCAATTTTAATTAAGGACAAATCAATCTCCTCCATCGTGGATAATTTTGTTGCGCCAAAACAATACTGTAATAATGATCCATTCAAAAGCAATGTATGAAATTAACTTCAAACTAATTTTAAACTGATTTATAGAATCCTCCGTTACAAAACCAAAACTATTCAAGGCTGATGGCAAAATACCATTCTTATTCATCATGCCAATAACAATAAGGAATCCGAGTATAATAAGGTTACCAGAAGAATTGTTCCACACCCAATGAACGATGAATACAGCAAGAAAGTAGAATATCATTTGAAGTAATCCATTTATTAGGTAATGATAAATAAGTTGGTTTATTGTGATTGAGGGGACTACATTTAGTGCAAGGTCTATGGATAGTCCTTTTGCAAATCCAATAAACAGAATTATTATAGCCCAAGAAAACAATAGTATCCCAATACTAGCCATGTTTTTCAATAGCAGTTTTAAAAACCAACGGTAGTAAGAACGGTAACGGAGAATCTGATAGTACATTAATCCGCTTGTTATATGATAAAGTTGCAACTGTAACAAGTAAGCGAATCCATAAAAAATAAGGCAATAGAACAAATATATAGTCAGGTTGAACCCTTTCTCGGATATTCCGAAAAATTGTATGTAGAAGTAATCCCACATCGTTACAAACGACTCCACTTGCTGTACTGAGGATGCTAAGATTCCAACAACACATATAAGAATGTATACGAAAATTTGCTTCCATTCCCTAATCATACCAAAGATTTTTTTTAGATAGCCTTTTTTTATGAGCCATATAATCCATTGAAAGAAAAATATCGTCCCGATGGGAACAGTAAAGGCAATTAGAAGAGTCGGCCAAGCATAAATAGCAGAGGCAAGAATCATATAATTATCAATTCTAAACCAAATGTTCCATGGAGCTACCATACGAAATGATACTAATCCTCCTATAAAATAGAAAACCGCAAGTAACATTAAATTTAGCGAGCGTGGTACTAAAACGTAAAAAACAGCCATGCTAGTATGAATGCCCAGTAAAAACAAATGAAGTAAGGCGGGCTGAAGGATAAGTAAAAATAATGGAAACAGTCCGCTTTCCTGAAAAACTTGGCTGTAATTTCCGAGTGTTTCTTTATTATAAGCATATTCGCTCCAACTGAACTCATATGGTAACCCCCAGGATACCAATAAAATAATGATAAGCCATAGACCTTGAAACAAAAAGAGAGTTATGAACACTTTGACTGTCGTATATGTTACCCACTGATTAAAGCCACCTGTTCGATATAGTACGAATTGATCCCATTCCCTATACAATATATAGCAGCAGTATAATAGCCAAACAGGAAATAAAAAATAAAAAATGAAAATGGGGTCATTGAACGATTGAAAGATCACATCCCACTGATTTATTTTCAATCCCAATCGAATGGCTGACTGCTCTAATTGCATTTTTATGGAGGCTATATAGGGAAATAAACAAACAATAAGAACAATCCATTTCCATGAAAAAAATTGATCGAGTAATAATTTGATGATTCTCATTGAAAGCGATCCAGTCTTTTAGATATATTGAGATAGACCAACAATATCAAGCATAAAAAAATCAAGAAAACAGAAGGTATAAATGAAGTCCATATGGGAAGCTGCATATAATTAAAAGGAAAAAGAGTCTGATAAAATTGATATTGAATCATGCCAAGCATGCCCATAAAAAAGCTTTGAATTACGTATAATCCAAAAGGAATCGATAGTGCTAAGAGCTTGTTATCGATAAGCAATACCAGCAAAAATGCCAATGATGCAAAAAGAGCAGCATTAAATGCCACCCATAAAGAATAGGTAAGGCCGTACACTAAAGTACCATATTTAAAAAGCTGACCAAAGGTATTTTGGGTTAAAGTATATTCTTCAACCGTGGTATGGTTCAAACTGAAAAAGTTTTGGTCAAACTTTACTAAACCAATAGAAGGTTCAACATAATAGGCAAAAGCGAAGTAGCTAAAGATAAAAATAAAAAAGACACTAAATGTAAGGATAAAATTTGTTGTGAACTTTATAGCTAGTATTTTTTTAATAGAAATTCGTAACCTAGTATAAACTATAAAACGATGACTAATTTCTTGGGCAAATGCTCCTGTGTACACAAGTATAGAGAATACTACAAATAAAATAGGTACAAAACTATCAAAAAAGAAGGTGAACACATCATATTCGCTTGTAAAAGTATAACCCTGATAACGGAGCAAAAAATAGAACATTGGCACCGCCATAAGAATTAAACACCTGATAATCCACTTTAAATTAAGTACGCTCCTCAATTCGTCAACAATCCGATAGGTATATATCGCCCTGCACCCTTTCAATCAAATGATAAAATATGTAATCAAACATAAAAGGGAGAGTATGATTTGTATAATCATACTCTTCCAGAAATAAAATCTTTAATTACTTCTCCACTTATAAACAATGTTAGTGCTTTTTGTAGTTGTTAAATTAGAACTAAAATGAAGACGTAAGTTATCTCCTTTTGATTGTGGGGCGCTTAAGTTATAAGTATTACCACCTTTAACATCTCTCACCCATGAGCCGTTTACTCCATTTGAATTTCCAGAAGTCCCCTCTGTGCGAACGTCAATTTCATAACCTTCTGTTGCATTCATCTGTAACCCTGCCTGTCCTATATCAGCCTTTGTTTGTGTACTTGAATAAGCACTTCCATTCCAACCAGGCAAGGACTTGGATTCTTCTGAACTCCAACTTGTTCCCGCAAAAACACTACTACCCATAACTAGCAATGATACTGATAGCGTTAGAATACATAACCTTTTTTTCTCAAGGACCATCATAAACACCTCCATTTTGTTTTATTATTACAAAATAAGCAATCAACTACATTCTATTATTTAATTTAATAAAAGTAAATACTTCTAAAAGAAATAAAAAATGGAAATACAATAAATTTGTGCAGTGTGCAAAAATATAAGCGAGAGGTGTCTGAATTGCGACTTTTTTCTTATTTGTGAAAAAGCTGCCACTCAATTAAAAAAGCCCTTGTTCCTAAATGACCAAATAGGCTTAGGACTAAGGATATGCTAATGAAAATAATAGTAATCACCCTCAGGAATATATGATATATTTTACAATAATTAAGGTAGGTTCCAGTTAGAGTAAGGAGAATGGCAGGCTGTTTTCGATATACACCAACTCAAAAGTGAAAGGTAAAGGAAGGGATGGCGTGAGGGGTCTTTTTAATCTTTTATACATAATTGGGTTGACCTTGGTCCTATTTTTGTCAGGTTGTAATTCTAGCAAGCCTGTAACGGGTGCGAAAGAGATTGAACCGATTTCATTAAATAATCAAATGGCTATTCAACTGCGAAATGAGGCTATTACGAAATTATACACGGCTCTAGCAGAGGGTGGGGAACAATGTACCTCTTCGTTCGAAGAGAGGTTGGCTGATGCAGAGGAGTATTATTATCACTTCTGCAGTGATCTGGATACGAGGGAGAAGATCACGGCCTATCTTAGGACGAGCTATACGGAATCTGTAGTCAGAGAGATGCTGGATAACTACCCGATCAAGGTTATCAACGACAAGCTTGTGTACTTGCCGTATGAAGTCGGTTCCTTGCGTGAATGGGAAAAGGCCAGGGTGATTGGCATTATGGATTTTGAGGAAAAGAGTGAAATTAGGTTTGAAGTGCCTGATGTCGATGGAGAGACAGAAGTTATTACTATAGATGCCGTATATGAGGCTATCGATGATAAGTGGAAGCTGGATACCGCCCCGTGGGAGTACATCTAGATTGCCAGATGCCATAAAATTCTATTGAAAGGATGCTATGGATGAGCATTAAGGTTGATCCCCAAAAAGTAGATGAGTTATCTGCACAAACGAAAAAATTCGGCGCTTTCATTGAAAATGTGGAGTGGAATGTCAATGAATCCATTTCCCAACTCGTTCGAGATACGCAGAATCAGTATCCGGAGCTGTACGGCAGGAGTGAGCTGAATGAGGTAGAGCGCCTGCTCAATGAGATTCGGAAGCAAGCGGAGGGTATTACAGGAGATCTTCGCGATAAAGCGAAAGTACTTACAGACGCGGCTGCGCGTTATCGCAAGGACGAGGAAGCGGTTAAAACTAGCACCAAGAAGAAGTACGAGCCTGTCCCCCCATCCGCGTATTATTCTGCAAATGGCGGACTTTCCGGCAAAGACCTCACCAGCTATTTACAGGATGCATTATTTCAGGATCCAGTGGTTCAAAAGCTGCATCAGCTGGCACTCCATGGCACGGAAGCAGAGAAGAAGGAAGCCAAGGAGAAGCTGGATGCGATTTTCAAGGCGAGAAACACCATTGCTCGTGCCCAGGTGGCCTATACCGTATATAAGACGTTTGGCAATACATATTTGATGGAACAAGCACATAAGGAAGCGATGAAGCAGCGGGGGATTTTGAAGGGGTACGGCATCAATGAGGAACTTTACGGGGAGAAAGTTAACATAAGCGAATACTATAAAGGAAGCCCACTTGAGGCATGCTCTTATGACCCTTCGATGCAGATCGTGAAGGATGGAAAGTTCGTGCAGGTGCTTATGCCGCAAGATAACCAGTATCAATATTTGCTTGGCTTGGTTATGAAGGGCGGAGCTCAAGGCGCATGGGCTCAAAAGCAATTGGATGAAATACATAAGCAGCTAGGTGAAATCGGCCGCGCCCAAGTCGCATGGCATGAGTACAAGGCCAAGGGCATGACGAAAGAAATGGACGGGGCCCACACTTATGCGGAGAAGGTTCGCGGGATATTGAAGGACAAGTATGGATTGTCATCGGCGATGGTTGATGGCGTAATTTATAAGCATTTGTGGACGGGAGCGGGGCCTGCGGGGAATTATTTGAGGGTGCAGGAGACGGTGGTTTTTGAACCCAAGGAAACACCTTATGAAAGTACCGTACTTGATATCTTACTTAACCCTGCATACTTCAGTCAGGTGGATTCACGATGGGCTAATAAGATGTATTCTAAGAAAAATGATAAGAGTCAGACGATAGGAACTTCCGGTTGCGGCCCTACTTCTATGGCAATGATTCTTTCCACTCTACTTGGCAGAGAAATAACACCGGTAGAGTTGTGTGACTTTGCTTTGAAACATGGTTATAGGACATTGGATTCTGGTACTAGCTGGGGGTTTTACAAAGCTGTCGCTAAAGAATATGGATTAGAGTGTATACAAACTAGCAGCATAAGTGAAGTTAAAAAAGCATTAGGTACTGGAGATAGTATGGTAGTTTCCTCCATGGGTAAAGGACACTTTACTAAAGGCGGACATTTTATTGTAATAAATGGGATGGAGTCAAAGGGAGATGATATATGGTTTAGTATCTTAGATCCTAATAGTAAGAATACTAGCTATGGAAAAGATGGGAAAATTATAGTCGGCACTAAAGATGATGGAAAAGTTAAAGCGATTGAAAGTGTTATAAAATCAGAAGCTAAGCAGTATTGGATCTTTACAAATCCGAATCCTATTAAGGTTAAAGATGGCAGTAGTCCGATATCTGCAATACCAGAGACTAATGTGAAGAAATCAGGAACCCCAATTAAGGAACTAAGTAATAATGCGGTTAAATTTCTTCATGGTTCTGAAGGTTTTTCTGCCTATGTGTATAAAGATCAAGCGGGAAAAGATACGATTGGATATGGACATTTAATCAAACCTGGGGAAAAGTTCAAGGAGCCTATGAGTGAAGAGGAAGCAAGGGCTCTTTACAATAAAGACATAAAAAAATTCATTGATGCGGTAAATGAATTTGATACTAAATATTCTTTAAATCTTACTCAGAATCAATTTGATGCACTAGTAAGCTTTACTTATAATCTTGGTGAGAATTTTTGGAAAGGAGACTCAACGTTAAAGAAATTATTAATATCAGGCAAGTATTCAAATGAGGAGCTTAAGAAAGCATTCGGTATGTATCATAAAGTTACAGAGAATGGTGTAAAGAAAGCTTCAAGAGGCTTATATAATAGACGAATTGATGAAGCGGAGGTTTTTTTATATGCGGAGTACAAAAGGGATACAGCCAGACCTCTTCCAAAATAATAAGCTTATTATACTGTTAATCATGTTGGTTATGATTTCTGGCTGTAAAGATAATACTGGAACAATTGCAAACGAGGGGAATACTCCTGTAACAGTAGATAACAACGCAATAAATCAAGGAACAGAGGTAATAAAACCAACAGAAACTAACAAAGAAGGAAGTGGGGGAGACACAAATACTGAAATCCAAGAAAATGACTTTTTCGGGATTTGGAAAATCACAAAAGTATTACCAGGATACATTAGTGGATTAACCCAAGAAGAGGCAGATGCTTACATTGGTAGGCAGGTCACATATATGCCATCATATTGCGAGTATGACGGACAGACCCTACATCATCCTCACTACAAATATGAACAATTACCAACCTCTGAATTCATTGAGGGGTATAAATTATCTAATGAAGATTGGAATATTGAGGAGGAATACATTACAAGAGTAGAAGTATATCAGGATAAAACTCAAACGCAGCCATGGCAAGAATACGTTAGTAGTTTCTATATCATCAATTCGCACTTGATAATTAGTATAGAAGGAGACTTTTTTCAAATGGATCGTGTAATAGGCAATAATTTGAGTAGAACAATCATAAATCCTGCTACAGTGGAAATAGGTCAAAGCATAGGTGAATTAACTGTTTCGGAGATAGATGCTTTAGGAAAAGGAGAAGACCTACAAATTAATGATATTACCTTTTCTGGAGAAATAACGGTCACAGGAACGTATGAATGGGAGGATACAGGGGATGGATTTGGCTATATCATTACTGTTGATGAAGAAGCGATACAGAGAATTCCCTTATTCGAGGACTTTCCCGATGAAAGAACTTTGTTTCTTAGTAATACAGAAGAAGCGAAGAAATTACTTTCTTCATCCAGCGGCAATGCAACATTTGTCATAACTAATTATTCTATTGGTTATCGACAAATTATGATGAGTGCGGATTTAGTGAAGGTTATGGAATAAGAGCGGTGAGAAGGTAGAGTTTATAAATCAATAAAATATCGTATGGAAGACACCATGATTCTGTGTTTTAACCTACAAAAGATAACTCACATGAGGCCATGCGAAAGACAAGAAGGAGGCTCTCTTAGTGAGAAAATCTAAATATGTAATTCTGATATTTCTAGTCCTGCTTGTAATGCTAACAGGTTGCCTAAAGCTAGAAACTCGAATTACAGATCTACCGAATCATTTGGTGGATTCTAGTGCCAATGAAAGATGACTTGCTTGAGATTAAGCGAAAAACAGAAGGAGATTGTAATTTAAAAAAACAAAGTACAAGCTCGGATTTGTTGTTTTGCTAGGCGTAATCCTCATCTTACTTGCAGCAGGATGTTCTTCAAAACATGAAGGAATTCAGCCTGTGAATGCGAATCAACAAGCTCCGGAATTAGATAAGCTCTTAAGTCTAGAAGAGGCCAAAAGAATAATACTTCAAGCTGAACAAGATCTCACGCTGCTCAAGGAGCAGGAAGGTGATAGTCATCTTATTGGCCATTTTGGCGTTTCGCCAGTGTACAGTCTTGCTTCCCCCAGCAGGCAAGAGCTGGAGAATGCTCTCTCCAAATATTTTAGCCAGGAACTAATGAAGTATGTTCTTATTACTCATGAAATCGTATGTACAGAAACGGAATGCGGAAACTATGGAGATAGTGAAGGTCAATATGTAGTTAATACTGAGGGGAACTTTGAAATGCTTGAGCAGACAGAGCAACGTGCTGTAATTCAAGTTCCATTTACCTTTGAAGGAATAAACGAAAATAATGAGTTTCCTGATACCACGGGTACCTATACTTTTGTAAGGCAAAGTAACGGCGGCTTCTTAATCACCGACATATCTCAGGAATATAATGATCAGTTGTACAACTATGAAGAAGAATTGCTGGTAGATCCTGATCCAGATTGGGGCATGGGAACCGATGAGGATATTCCTTACATTACGTAGGATGTAGGATGGCAGAGAGTATTGTTGTAATGTAAAGAAGGATTTCATGGCAATTAATAAATTCATCAATAATTATTATTTTTATAGAAAGGAAGCCGTTGATGAGCATTAAGGTCGATCCTAAAAAGGTAGATGAGTTATCCTCGCAAACGAAACGATTCGGCGCTTTCATTGGAAATGTGGAGTGGAATGTCAATGAATCCATTTCCCAACTCGTTCGAGAGACGCAGAGCCAGTATCCGGAGCTGTACGGCAGGAGTGAGCTGAATGAGATAGAGCGCCTTCTAAGGGAGATTCGGAAGCAAGCGGAGGGTATTACAGGAGATCTTCGCGATAAAGCGAAAGTACTTACAGACGCGGCAGCGCGTTATCGCAAGGATGAGGAAGCGGTTAAAACTAGCACCAAGAAGAAGTATGAGCCTGTCCCCCCATCCACATATTATTCTGCAAATGGCGGACTTTCGGGCAAAGACCTCAACAGCTATCTACAGGATGCATTATTTCAGGATCCAGTGGTTCAAAAGCTGCATCAGTTGGCACTCCATGGCACGGAAGCAGAGAAGAAGGAAGCCAAGGAGAAGCTGGATGCGATTTTCAAGGCAAGAAACACCATTGCTCGTGCCCAGGTGGCCTATTCCGTATACAAAGCGTTTGGCAATACATATTTGATGGAACAAGCACATAAGGAAGCGATGAAGCAGCGGGGGATTTTGAAGGGGTACGGCATCAATGAGGAGCTTTACGGGGAGAAAGTTAACATAAGCGAATACTATAAGGGAAGCGCACTTGATGCATGCTCCTATGACCCTTCGATGCAGATCGTGAAGGATGGAAAGTTCGTGCAGGTGCTTATGCCGCAAGATAACCAGTATCAATATTTGCTTGGCTTGGTTATGAAGGGCGGAGCTCAAGGCGCATGGGCTCAAAAGCAATTGGATGAAATACATAAGCAGCTAGGTGAAATCGGCCGCGCCCAAGTCGCGTGGCATGAGTACAAGGCCAAGGGCATGACGAAAGAAATGGGCGGGGCCCACACTTATGCGGAGAAGGTTCGAGGGATATTGAAGGACAAGTATGGATTGTCTTCAGCGATGGTTGATGGTGTGGGTTATATGCATTTGTGGACGGGAACCGGGCCTGCGGGGAATTATTTGAGGGTGCAGGAGACGGCGGACGATAGCCATACTGCTAGTCTTACTAATGCAGATGAATTTAGAAAAGCAATCATTGAGGAAGCCAAATATTGGGTAGGAAAAATACCTTATTGTTTGGACACAAAAATTACAACCCAAGTTTTAGATAAGAATAATCCACCACCCTATATGGATTGCTCGGACTTTACTTCTTCTGTATATAAAACTGTACTAAATATTAACATAGGTCCAACAACAAAAGACCAAATTTTAAGAGGAACAGAGGTAGATCTAAAAGATTTGAAGCCAGGTGATCTGATTCTTTTTGGTAAAAAGAAAGGCACACCTAGCCATGTTGGTATTTATATTGGAAATGGAGAGTTTATACACGAGGCAGGGAGTAACACGAATCCGAAGAACTTATCCGATAAGAAACAAAACGTGAAGATTGATAAATTAACTAATACACACTGGAATCCACGTATTATATCATTTAGAAGAATTATTCAGGATGATAACACTATTGTAAACCAACCATCCAAAAAAACTCCATTACCTGTAAAAGAAATTGAAATTGTTCCTGATCAAGTGGATACTTCAAAATCGGGAGACTATGTATTTGAAAAAGAATTGGCAAAGTTCCCGGAATCTTACAGGCCGATGTTGGAGAAGTTACATGCGGCGCATCCAGAGTGGCGTTTTTATGCAGATCATATTAACGTCGACTTTAATAAACTGATTGATGCAGAAATGAAATCAGGTCATGTTTGCACATCAGAGATTAAGTACGGTTATAGTGATAAATGGAAGGATCCTAAATTTAAATACGACAAGGGATACTTTGCTGCTTCTAAAGAAGCGGTGTCATATTTCATAGATCCTAGAAATTTTATAAATGAGAATCAGGTCTTTCAATTTCTATCTGCGAAATATGATGCTAACACACAGAATATAAATGCAGTGAACAGTGTTCTTAAGGATGATCTAAAGAATAAAGGAACATCATTTTTGGAGGCAGGAGGAGATAAGGTAAGTGCCGTTTTTCTTGCAGCAAAATCTACTGTCGAAACGGGAAGTGGAGATTCACCTCTATCTAAAGGTAAAGTTAATGGGTATGAGGGTTGGTTTAACATGTATGGTATTGGGGCTTTTGATGGGAATGCTGGTTTAGCAGGGGCAAAGAAAGCTAAACAAATGGGTTGGAGTACACAAGATAAAGCAATCGTAGGCGGAGGTAAATGGATTTATGATGAATATGTTAGTAAGGGTCAAGATACTTTGTACAAAATGAAATGGAATGTTGAAGGATTTGAGAAGAACGGTTCTATTTCCCATCAATATGCCACACATATTAAAGATGCATTCATTAAGTCTTCAAATTTTGCTAAGGGGCTAAAAGATGTAAAAGCTCCCATGGTTTTTAGGATACCTGTTTACAACAGCATGCCATCACAAATTTCAAAAGAGCCGAACTCAGCACAGTCGAAGTTGTAGAGACAAAGGAGGATCTCTAGTTGAAAAAAACAAAATATATGATTAGTTTATTGGTTATATTTTCCATTCTTATATCAGGTTGTTTTGCAGAGGAATGGAGAACAGTAGACAATAAGAATCATTTAATAGAATCTAATTCTAATATTAATAACGAGAACGAAGATACGGGTCAAACATATTCAAATCTAGTAGAATCACCTTCTATAGCTGCTGTAAATAGCCATTCCTTGGCAGTCGACCATCAAGGTATTCTATGGATATGGGGAAAGGTAACTAGTGATACTAATTCAGATTTGCAACTTAAGCCGAGAAGAATAAGTGGAATATCAGATGTTTCTTCAGTGGTCGGCAATTGGGCATATACCTTAGTGCTAAAAAGGGATGGTTCCGTCTGGGGATGGGGAGACAATCGTGATGGTCAGCTTGGAGATGGTACATATATTAGTCGTTTAAAACCAGTACAAATTATTGGCTTAGAGGACATTCAAGCAATCGATGCCCGTGTAACTAGTGCCATTGCCCTAAAGAAGGATGGGACCGTATGGACGTGGGGAGATAATATGTTTGGTCAACTAGGAGTTGATCGTGACAATGGAGAAGTTCCTGCCCAAGTGCCAGGATTACAGGATATTGTATCTGTAACTGCAGGAAATTTAGGAAGCCTTGCACTTCAAGAAGACGGAACGGTGTGGGCATGGGGATATGGTCCTCAGTTGGATTTAAATGTAGAAGGAGTGGGGCAGGACATACCTGCCAAGGTAGAAGGAATAAATGATGTCGTAGATATATCAGCAATAGGGGCGGATATCTTAGCTTTAAAGAAAGATGGCACAGTTTGGAGCTGGGGGAGTGGCGGTCCGCCAATCATGGTGGAAGAGTTAACAAATATTAATGCTATAAAACAAGGAATTACATGGAGTTATGCAATTGATCAAGATGGTATTGTGTGGATCTGGACAGGCAATGAAAAGCCCAGAAGGATTCCGGGTTTGTCGGATATTGTATCCATTGCAGGTGGAAAGGATTATACAATTGTTGTTGATGCCGAAGGGAACCTATGGTCGTGGGGTGATAACACATACGGTCAATTAGGGGACGGCACCACAGAAAGTCGAGAAACTCCTGTACAAATCAGCTTAGAGGAAGGGGCAGCGATCGAGAACGATTATACAGATCAGGATGTATTCACATTAAAATACGACAATACAGAAATTAGCTTTTCTGTCGAAACACCTTCGTCATGGAAGGATAAATACTTTGTAAAGCAGCAAGAAGATTGGGTCGGCATTTATCACAATACTACTTTACCGCTTGAGAAAGCAGCTAACTTGTTATCTTTTCATATACTTAGCCTTAAGGAATGGGAAGAATATTTAATAGAAATGGATGATGGATACCCGCTCAAGAAAGTAGGAGAAAAAGGTGATCTGATCATCGTATCTACTCAAATTGCCGAACAACCATATTCTAGCAGCACGAGTGAAGAGACGGAAGAGGTTATGCGTATGTTAGAGGACATAGATGAGGTTAGGATTTCGAATATTTACGATTGAAATTTTGCGTCATATTTACATTTCTTGCTGTCTGCACAATCTGATGATACTACGTTCTAGAAATGCTTCTGAATGCCTATCAGTCCGCAATTGAAGAAGTGATTATTGAGAATGATTTCCTCTATTTACCGCGAACAGCAGAAATATGTAGCAGATCAATATGCGACAAGACAGAAGGAGATTGTATTGAAGATGATGCCAATGTCTACAGCCAAAATGGTAAAAAGGTGGGAAGTATCAAGTGAAGAGAAAACTATTATTCTGGGCATTTATCTCAGTACTGGTCATTATGTTAACGGCTTGCGGAGGGAAAGTACTAAAGTCAGGCGGAGATGAGGGAAAGTCAAGGGCCAATCCTGATCCTGCAGTCCATTTCGATGCCGCATATGACTTGAAAAATCAGAACTTCTACGAGCGCTTTATTCATTATATGAATTTGGATAAAGCATCTCTGATCGATACACTGCAGCAGGATTTTCAAGAAGCGCCTGTAGAGGGAGCAGATGATGAAGGAGCAGCATGGCTCAAGCTGGAGAAGGCCGGATTGGTATTTCATTTGACGGAGGAAGAGGGCATTCCCGTTAGTCATGTGGATATTGCTGAACTTAGCCCGATTCACTTCGGCGAGACTAAGGCCGGCATGTCATTTGTGGAGATTATGAACCGAGCGGGTGAAACGATGATCATGTCCTCACCTTCCGGCGAAGGGGATGACAAAGAATTCAGCTTGATCTATCCAGTGAAGGAGGCAAGTGTGGTTTTTTCAACCGAACAGGTCTTCGAGAAATCAGCCAAGATGATGGTGAGCTCCTGGGGCTACTATGACGAAGAGCCCAAATTGCTTAGCGCGCGGGAGGTTCAATCCTATTACGGGTCGTTTAAGCTTCCGGAGAACTGGGTAGGACATATCTCATTAGAGAATAGCGTCGATATGCAGCTGATTTCATTTTTGGGTCAGAAGGGAGCTTACCCCCTGGTTCAAATCGAATATTTCCATCCAAGTGATACAGAGAGCCGGCCAGATGACGTTCAGGTTGTTTGGAAAAATGAGGATGTGCTGATTACTGCCAAACTAGGGTCTAACGAGCCTGCTGACAAGAAGGAAGCAGAACAATATCGTGTTATGAGGTCTGAGGTGGATAAGATGCTGGATACATTTAAATGGGACTTGCAAGCGGCTAATGTTGAAAGAACGCCATCCACGGCTTGCCAAGCCGCAGATATCACGGAAGTAGGGGAAGTTGGCGCTGTTTTTGAAGCTTATTTGTTAGAGCGTGAAGGGGATAACTCTGAGGCTGGAATGGATGTGGCTTATGAGGAATTAGGGCAATGCTACACGGAAAAGCTGAACGATTTCCTAGCGGAAAACAACGCATTGAAGAAGCTGGCAAATGAATTGAGAACAAGCATTTCAGACGTTAATACGTATTGGTTCGAGCTGCATTATTATGCGGATGGGGGAGGAACCATGTGGTCGCATCTGTCCATCAGGCAAGGCAGCACAATTGACGCGGCTATTTATGGCTATTTAAGACAGCAGAGCTCGGAGAAGAAGGGGCACGTCTCTCAAAGCATAGAGTTTGACAAGCGATTGCAGCAGCTATCCGAATACCGGGACTATTACCAGCAGAACTTCGTTGAGGCATTGAACGAAGAGGACCAGGCGCTAGTAGATGAAGCTAAAGAACAGTTGGTGAACTCCTATGATTCTCTGATCGCTGTTCTGAATACAATAACTCCTAATCGTGCAAGCGTGGATTTACTGGAGTATTTGAGCAGTTACTATACTGGTGAATGAATAAGTGTTCCTCATTAAAATAGGAATGGGGAAAATCAGAGTATCGCGGTTTAATAATAGCTGACAAGTCCTCGAAGAGTATTGTTTAAATTTTTTCTGAAGAATGGTGGTATTTGGAACCCACGATCGCTGCCTTCAGGTAATAGATGGAAGTTGGGCTAAAACAAATAATTTAAGGTGAAATAGAGTAGACCTTGAGTGGCACATGCCTTTCAAGGTTTCTTTTTGAACTGGACACATACCCTGAACTTCTGTGATATATACGAATGATTATACGGATGATAAGGTTATAAGGATAATACCTATCGCAGGATAGATTATTTCGGGAGTGAGTGTTAAAATTACGAATTTACTCAAAAAATGATAAGATAGTTCTGCGTGGACACGAGCTGAAGTATGAACTAAGTATGAGGAAAAACGGTGTGCGAGCAAGTATAAGGGTTGTTAAGCTAAATGACAATATGACCAATTTAGTTGGAGTTTCGGAGACAAGAGATCTCGTTATAAAACAAAAATCATCACAAGAGGCCTGCAAAATATTGAAAGGAATGACCCATACATATGCAAATTAAGATTGGAATCGTTGGCGCGCAGCTTGTCGTAGATAAGCTGTTAAAGGTTATAAAGGCATTTCCTACATTTACTCCGCTTGTACGGATCGTGAATGATGAGGAGAAAGTCCCGTCGGCCGTTGAAACGTTGATGCTGGAGGTAGAGGTGCTTCTATTATTCGGAGCGCAATCGCATCGTAAAGTGAAAGAAAACATCAATGTAACGGTTCCGGTGCATTATGTTCCACTAACGGGAGCAGGGCTGTACAAGACGTTATTTCGCGCATTACAGACAGGTCACCTCAGCGGCGGCATATCCGTAGATTCGCTTACGAAATCCATGGTTATGGGTACGCTCAAAGACCTTGGGATTGAGCAGACAAAGGTGGTTGTTTATAGCGGTCCTGCTCATGCTTCACCGGACAAGCTGTTTGAATTTCACCATAACCTGTTGAGCACAGGTGTATGCTCATTCGCCATTACAGGGGTGGAATCGGTAGCACGGAAATTGTCTGATCTTCAGGCTGCGAACGAATGGCTAATTCCTTCGGATCAGGACATGAGCGTGACGTTGGAGCGTGCGCTTCTATCAACGGAATCCCGACGCAATAAAGAATCGCAAATTGTCGTTGGGATGATTAAGGTCGATGATTTTGGCAAGTTGGTGATGAAACGGAATAATGAGCATGAGGTTCAAAAGCTAAAGCTGGATATTCATCGTATGGTCTTGGACTATGTTGAATCGCTTGATGGCTACTTGACACCGCTAGGTGGAGATGAATATTTATTCTTTACCACTAGGGGGATTTTTGAGAGGGAGACGGGTGGCTACAAAACGATTCCATTAGCCAAAGACGCCAATCATTCATTAGGGATTTCATTAAGCTTGGGAGTAGGGTTTGGAACCTCGGCTAATGAAGCGGGGACAAATGCCAGGATCGCCCTTCGCAAATCCGTTGAAGCTGGGGGAAACATTTGCTTTATTATTCGTGAGGATCAGACGCTGATCGGCCCTCTCGAAATGGCAGATCCCATCCAGAACGTATTGACGCCAACGCATGCGGAACTTATCAAAAGGGCAGAAGAGGCTGGTATGACAAGCGCTTATTTAAGCAAACTGCTATCTTACACAGCAAAGTACGGCAAATATGAATATATGGTTCATGAGCTTGCTGCTTTGCTTGATATCACGGTACGTAGTGCTCATCGGCTGCTGTTACTCTGGATCGATAATGGACTCGTTGATATTTCGGGTGTGGAGAAGGTTCCTAAAGGAAGGCCGCGGCAAATTTACCGATTTTCTTTTTTGAAGGATAAAACGATAAATTAATTCATTTATCGATTTAAAGACAATTTAAAGATTTGTCTTTATATCACCCTTATAGGTATGATGGAGTTAGATTCATACTAGAAAGGGGAAAATCGCATTGAAAACACTTGAAGAGCTGGAAGCGAAATTAGCTGAGCCCTCTGAGGATTTAGTAAGGGATTTAGCTTCAGTAGACGGAGATATCATGATTCTTGGAGTAGGCGGAAAGATGGGGCCGAGCTTGGCTAGGCTTGCTAAAAATGCGATCCGTGAGGGCGGATTAAATAAGCGTGTTATCGGTGTATCACGTTTTTCTGACGAAGCAGCAAGACGCGAGCTAGAGGATGCAGGGGTCGAGACGATTTCCTGTAACTTATTGAATGATGATGAGCTTAATCAACTGCCTCATGCAGACAATATCATTTATATGGCGGGTAATAAATTTGGAACAACGGGCAGAGAGCATTTCACATGGGGGATGAATACTTATTTGCCAGGCAGAGTGGCGGAGAAATTTAAGGATTCCCGAATTGTTGTATTTTCATCAGGTAATATTTATCCCTTCATGCCTATTGGTAGTGGTGGGGCAAATGAGTCGGTATCGCCTGAGCCGTTAGGAGAGTACGCCCAATCCACTTTAGGCCGCGAGCGTATTTTTGAATATCATTCCCATAAAAACGGGACGCCAATGCTGTTCTATCGTTTGAATTATGCGATTGATATGCGTTATGGTGTGCTATTGGAAATCGCGAAGGCTGTGAATGAACAACGGGTGATTGACTTGACTATGGGGCACGCCAATGTGATTTGGCAGGGAGATGCCAATAAGATGGCGTTGCGTTGCTTAACAGAGTGTTCGAATCCACCAACTATTATGAATATTACCGGGCCAGAAACGATGTCTATTCGTTGGGCTGCTGAAGAATTTGCGAAGCGTATGGGCAAAGAGGCCCTGTTTGAAGGTACAGAATCAGAGATTGCGCTGTTGAATAACGCATCGAAGTCACATCAGCGCTTTGGATACCCGTCTGTGTCATTACTTCAAATGATTGATTGGCTGGTTGAATGGATCCAAGCTGACGGAGCAACATGGAATAAACCGACTCATTTCCAAGAGAGAAAGGGGAAATATTAAATGACTGCTGCTACACTTTCCGCCGAATTGTTGGAAGCGCTGCATGAAGGGCTTGTCATACCAGCACATCCTCTAGCTTTGGATGAGAATCGACAGCTGGATGAACGACATCAACGTGCGTTAACTCGATACTATGCTGCTTCAGGAGCAGGTGGAATCGCCATCGGTGTCCATTCGACACAATTTGAAATTCGCGATGAACCTTATAATTTATTTGAGACTGTTCTGCGAATAGCCGCAGAAGAAATCGCGAAGGCGAATATACAACGTCCCTTTATTAAGGTGGCAGGGATTTGTGGGCCTACAGAACAAGCAATTAATGAAGCAAGATTTGCTCAATCACTAGGTTATGATGCAGCACTTTTGAGTATGGGAGGGCTAACGGACTGGAGTGAGGAAGACATCCTGGAGAGAACAAGGCAGGTAGCGGCTATTATGCCCGTTATCGGTTTTTACTTACAGCCATCGGTGGGTGGTCAGATCTTCAGTTTTGACTTTTGGTGCAAATTTGCAGAAATTCCTAATGTAATCGCTATCAAAATTGCCCCTTTTAATCGCTACCAGACAATTGATGTTGTACGCGCTGTGTGCTATTCCAGCAGACGGGATGAAATCGCAATATATACGGGCAATGATGATAATATAATCAATGATTTATTAACCACTTATCGCTTTGAAGTCGCTGGTGAAACGATCGAGAAGACCATTGTCGGAGGATTACTAGGTCATTGGGCGGTTTGGACGAAAAAGGCCGTAGAATTGTTGGAGGAAATTAAGATTGCCCGAAAGCATGGAGAGCTGTCAAAAGAATGGTTAACAAGAAATGTACAAGTAACAGATACGAATGCTGCATTTTTTGACCCCGCACATCAATTTAAAGGCTGTATACCAGGTATACATGAAGTACTGCGTCGCCAAGGCTTGCTGCAAGGCATATGGTGTTTGAATCCAAATGAAACGTTGTCTCCGGGACAAATGGAGGAGATTGATCGTGTATATCGGGATTATCCACAACTACACGATGATGATTTTGTGTCCGAACATCTTGCAGAGTGGCTTGACAACTAATAAAACAGGAGGACTCAAACATGCGGTTTAAGGATGTATTTTCTATTATCGGTCCGAGCATGGTGGGGCCCTCCAGCTCTCATACCGCCGGAGCAGTTCGTTTGGGGAGAACGGCCAGACATGTGCTCGGAGGATTGCCGGAGCATGCCGAAATCCTTCTCTATGGATCTTTCGCTACAACCTATCGCGGCCACGGAACAGATCTTGCTATTATCGCAGGTTTGCTAAATTACGATACGGATGATATGCGAATCAGAGATGCTTTTGAAAAGGCAAAGGATGCTGGGATGGAAGTTCAGCTTCGAACAGCTCAGAAAGCGGGTATGCATCCCAATACGGCAACGTTTATTCTTCGCAGAGGGGAACAGAAGGCAATTGTGACAGGGTGTTCCATCGGTGGGGGTAATATTGAAATCGTAGGTGTTGATGATTTCGATGTTAAGTTTACGGCAATCTACCCAACTCTATTAATCTTTCATGCGGATCGCCGGGGAATCTTAGCTGAATTGACAGATATCTTCAAGCACGCTGATGCCAATATTGGCTTCATGGAGGTTGATCGGAAGTCCAGAAGTGGGGATGCTCTAACCGTTATTGAAAGTGATGAGGTATTGCGTACCGAGTTTATCGACCAGATCGCTGAAATACCTGATGTTTACAAGGTTCGTGTTATTAATCTCACTTCCAAAGGGGATATATATGAGGTTCTCTAATTTAGAGCAATTGATACAACTATGTGTTAAAGAATCCGTTACGATAGGGCAGCTGATGATAACGGAGCAGTCGGCAGAGACGGGAAAGAGCACTGAGCTAGTGCTAGAGCAAATGGCCGCGTATTATGACATTATGAAAGAAGCGGTTTACAAAGGAATAGACAGCGAGTTGAAAACCCGTAGTGGATTAACGGGCGGAGACGCCAAGCGAGTCCGAGCTTATATGCATAACGGAGCCGTTTCTTTGGGGACGGAGGCTTGCAGCGCGATGGCGTATGCTTTAGCGGTCTCTGAGATCAATGCATCAATGGGGCGAATTATCGCTACTCCGACGGCAGGCTCCTGCGGCATTATACCAGGAGTGTTCGTTAGCTCGCAGGAGAGATTTGGCTGGAGCGATGAGCATATGGTTCATGGCCTCTTTAGTGCGGGAGCAATCGGCTATGTTATCGCGAATAACTCATTCGTGTCAGGTGCCGAAGGCGGGTGCCAAGCAGAGATAGGCTCTGCGATTGGTATGGCAGCCGGAGCATTGGTGGAACTTCGCGGTGGTACACCGGTGGAGGCGGTTCATGCGGTAGGATTAGCGTTGAAAAACTCGCTTGGCCTTATATGCGATCCGGTCGGGGGATTGGTGGAGGTTCCCTGCATCGTTCGTAATGGTTTTGGTGCCGTTACGGCAATGGCGGCTGCAGATATGGCTCTTGCCGGTGTCAAGAGTGTCATTCCATCGGATGAAGTAATCGAGGTTATGCTTGAGGTGGGCAGTGCAATGCCTGAGAAGCACCGGGAGACGGCGATGGGCGGTCTTGCTCAAACACCTACGGGCAAAAAAATGATGAAAGAGCTTTATGATAAAGAGGAGAGTTGATAGGCAAGTGGATGATTTGAAAATAGGTCTTATTGGTACGGATTCCTCCCACTCTGTTGCATTTACTAGGCTGCTCAACGACTCAACCGATGCGAATCATGTATCGGGAGGGAAGGTTGTTGCAGCTTTTTTAGGCGGTTCTGATGATTTTCCGCTTAGTGCGGATCGAGTAGAAGGTTTTATGGCAAAGCTGGAGCTTGAATTCGGGGTGCGCAGATTGAGTTCTCCTGAAGAGGTTGCTGCGAGCTGTGATGCAATTTTGCTTATATCTGCGGATGGCCGGGTGCATCTTGACCAATTTAGGCGAATAGCTCCATACGGCAAGCCGGTCTTTATTGACAAACCTTTAGCTCTAGACACGATGAATGCTAAAGAGATATTTCGGATCGCGCAGCAATATCAGCTTCCGATTATGAGCTGCTCGGCTTTAAGATTTGCACAGCAAATAACAGATGATTTGGTGCGCGAGGACCCGGCGACCGTGATTGGGGCCCATGTTGGCGGCCCTTTGGCAGTGGAGCCGACCCAATCCTACTATTACTGGTATGGGATTCATTCGATAGAGCTTCTTTATGCAATTATGGGTGCAGGTTGCCTGGAAGTTAGCGTTACGACTACAGAAGAGCATGATTTAATAGCTGCTCATTGGGAAGGTGGGCGTACGGGAACAGTTAAGCTCAGCCGTTTGCCAGAAAGTCCATTCGTCGCGACGATTCGCCGAGCAGGCCAAACCTCGGTGATCGAGGTTGATTCCAGCGCAAAGCCTTTTTACGCTAGCTTGCTTGAGCAAATTATGATTCTATTCAATAGTCATAAATCTCCATTAGATTGGAAAGAGACTTTAGAGATCATTCGCTTTATAGAGGCAGCCGAGGAAAGTAAAAGGTCGGGGAAGTCAGTGCTTCTGTAAGGACCTACCATATACAACTGAATTGAATCCGTTCGTTCGGGTTCCTAAATGTAGGGAGATGTGGAGAATGGCAAAAAAACAAAACATTTATATAGCATTTTCCACCTGTTTAGCAAATTCCATATCAAAAAAACGTTGATAGATGAGGGTTTTTCCAACTTTCCACCATGATGGAGGACGAAAAAACACAGTAAATGAAAACGCTTTATTTACGAAGCATTTGAACCGATCTACAATGTGAATTACCCGAAGGAACACCTTCGGCACGACAACAAATGCTTTGCTTTTTCTATTACAAAGGGGAGGTATAACAATGTCAAAAAGGCTTCTTAGTATGACGCTCGTCCTAGTGCTAGTCGGTTCACTATTAGCTGGATGCGGTGCAAAAAATGCAGGGGGAAAAGAAACAAACTCAAGTGGTGGAGCAACAAATGCCCCCCCATCTAATGCGGTGGTTGAAGATAGCACTAATGAATACGGTGATACCGGCGGATTGAAGCTTCCACTGGTAGATAAACCAACAAAGTTGACCTGGATGGTTGTAAGTGAAACTCCGCTTAACGACAAGCTAGTTGCTAAGGAAATCGAGAAACGTACAGGAATTACAGTAGATTTTCAACATTATTCCTCGGCTACTTTCCAGGATAAGCTTCGTTTAATTGTTGCATCGGGCAAACTTCCTGATATTTTTCACGGGCTTAAACGAGATGAGCTGAAGAAAATCGGTCAACAAAAAGCAGTAGTCGCAATTAATGACTATGTTGATATGCTGCCAAATTTCAAAAGACTGTATGTTGATGAAAATCCTTGGGTCATTAATTCCTATGGTGACGAGAATAACAACATTTATACATGGCCGGTTTATAACATGAATCGTGATGTTAACCATGGCATGATGTACAGAAAAGATATCTTTGATAAGCACGGCATTCCTGAGTGGACAAACACGGAAGAGTTCTATCAAGCACTGAAAAAATTAAAAGAAATTTATCCGGATTCATATCCAATGGCATCCAAAACAAAAGAGACGATCTTTAAAGATCTTTCCTATGGCTGGGGTATTGGAGGAGCGAGCTACCCTGCTATCTATTCCGAATCCGATAAAACCTGGAAATTTGCGGGAGTTCAACCAGAGCATAAAGAGATGCTTGATTTCTTGAAAAAGCTGTACAACGAAGGCTTGCTTGATCAAGAATTCTTGACAGATACCACGGATTCCTGGACTGCTAAGATGACTACAGATAAATCGTTCGTAACGTGGGACTGGATTGGACGTCTTGATCTATTCTACAACCAAGTAAGCTCGCAAAATCCTGAGTATGATCTGCGTTATGCTAACCCAATTGGGCCTACCGGAAATATCCGTACATTGCCTTTAATCAATGCAGACTTTGGAATCACCGTTGCTAATAACGAGAATAAAGAAGCTGCATTGAAGTTGTTAGATTATCTGACGAGCCCATCGGGTTCCGAGCTTATCACGCTTGGTGTAGAAGGTGTGAATTTTAACTTTGATGAGAACGGGAAACCAGTATATCCGGAGCTAGCCGACTTGCCTAACATAGAAATTAAAGTACTGGAAGAGCATTATGGCATGTGGATTGAAGGCATGTATCTTAACCCGGATAGACGCTCTGTATACTACAACTACACAGAGAAGGAGCAAGAGGCTCAGGACAAAATGGTATCCGCCAATAAATTTGAACCTCTAGATCCTGTATTGAATCTTACCGAAGATGAGATCGCCCTTATTGCAGAATTGCAAACCTCGATTGAGAAATCGCTGAATGAATTCAATTCAAAATATATCCTTAATAAGAACTATGGAGATAAAGAATGGGCTGAGTGGCTAGTAACAGCTGAGAAGAATGGGGCAAGTAAATACACAGAAGTATTCAACCAAGCTCAAAAACGTTATGAAGCAAATAAATAATATATAGAATGATTAGGACGATAAATGGCACAGAGGAAACTTATGTTCCTAGTGCCATTTATCATCATCGGGAGGAGAAGAGACGTGCCAAACCCTAGCGCGGATAAGGGGATTACACTGAATAAGCCATCCTTGTTATCACGGATTACCGCATCTTTCATGCGGACGTTGAAGCACATGAAGCGAGATAGACAGTTATTGCTCCTATTTCTGCCATGCCTTATATTTTATATTATTTTCCGATATGGACCATTGTACGGCTTGATTATTGCATTCAAGGATTACAGTGTATTCGAAGGAATTATAGGGAGCAAATGGGTCGGCCTTAAGCACTTCGTAAGATTTTTCTCGAGTAATGATTTTTTACTGTTATTCAAAAATACACTAGCACTCGGTTTTTTTACTTTGATATTCGGCTTTCCAGTTCCGATTCTATTAGCAATTTCGCTAAACGAGCTTAGAGTGAAATGGTTAAAAAAATCGATTCAGACATTCACTTATCTACCCTCATTCTTGTCTGTTGTAATTATAAGTAGTATGGTTATAGACTTTCTTTCACCAAGCAGCGGCTTGGTGAACAAGCTGATAGCAGCGCTTGGATTTGAAAAGATTTACTTTTTAATTATGCCGGAATGGTTCCGTACCATTTATGTTGTATCCGATATTTGGGCCCTTATGGGTTACGAAGCAATTATTTACCTAGCTGCGATCGCCGGTATTAATCCGACGCTATATGAAGCGGCAAGGGTCGACGGAAGCGGCAGGCTGAGAAGCATGTGGCATATTACGATACCAAGCCTAATGCCAACGATTCTTATTCTTTTCATTATGAAAACGGGCAGTATGATTCGAATTGGATATGAGAAGGTATTGCTTCTCTACACTCCGACTACGTACGAAGTGGCTGATGTATTTTCCACTTATGTATATAGAAAAGGCTTAGTTGAGGCGAATTACAGCTATGCTGCAGCTGTTGGCATGTTTGAAGCATTGGTCGCAATGATCATGCTACTGTCAGCAAACTTCATAAGCAGAAAGGCTGGAGGTAAAGGGCTATGGTAGGAGAATCAAAATTTTCCCTATTTGGATTAATCAATGGGCTAATCCTATGTTGCATTGGAATTGCTACGGTCTATCCCATTCTCTATATTCTTGCAATTTCTCTGAGCGACACAGCTTCTGTTGTTCAGGGCCAAGTCACCCTATTTCCCAAAGGTATTAACCTGGATGCTTATATGGAAGTTCTAAAAGACACACGGATACCGAGAGCCTATTTAAATACAATTTTTTATACGGGGCTCGGAACCTTCATTAACCTGTTAGTGACTTCTATAGCAGCTTATCCACTGTCCCGACCCGATTTCATTTGGCGTAAATATTGGATGTTTGGTATCGTGCTAACGATGTTCTTGAATCCAGGTATCATTCCAAACTACATCATCGTTAACACGCTTGGATTGACAGATTCGGTATGGGCATTGGTAATCCCTAATGCGATTTGGACGATGGAATTAATAATTCTGAAAAGCTTCTATGAGAATATGTCCGCGCAAGTCCGTGAAGCGGCACTTATTGATGGTGCTTCCGAGTACCGGATATTGTTTAATATCTTGATTCCGCTCTCTAAACCAGCGCTTGCATCGATTGGGCTCTTTTATTTCATGGGACACTGGAACAGCTTCTTCCTCCCATTGATTTATTTGAATGAACAAAGCTTGTACCCGCTTCAAGTCGTATTAAGAGATATGCTTATTTTTAATGATGGCAGTGGTCCAGGACTTGTCGATGCGGCAGCCTTAGCGCCTCAGGCGAAGAAGAATGCCACAATTGTGTTGTCGATGATCCCTGTATTAATGATCTATCCATTTGTTCAAAAATACTTTGCACAAGGTGTAATGCTAGGTTCCGAGAAGGGTTGAATTATTGGTGTATACTTAATTGGACAAAGAAACATGCGGAAGGGATGGCTACTACTTGAAGCGTTACATCACAAATTTGGGCATCATTCAAATCTTTTGTTCGTTGCTCTTAGTCGTCGGCATAATGTTCGTATCCAATTATTTCGTATACAAAAATTCAATTTCTGATATTTATGAAAAAGTCGCACAAAACAATACTCTAGCAATAAAGACAATGATTCAATCGTTCGACAATAGCTTTCGATCGATTAACAACATTATTCACTCTATTCATGGACTTCCTTATAACAGTCTAGAGTCGGAAGAAGACGGACGTATTGACATGCTAAAGGTTTACACGATGCAAGAGAGTATTGCTACGCTTGTCTCTTCCGTTGACTTCATTGAAGAAGTGATTGTTTTCTATGATGACATGGATCTAGCCATCACCTCAACCGGCTCGAGTAGTCTTAGCCATTTGTTCCAGAACAAATACAAGCATGATTTGTACAATGAGAGCTATTGGCGGACTTATGCAAAGGGGAAAAATTCATTCAGAATATTACCTGGGCAATATTTTAAAATCGCAACGGATACGTCTCAGCATAGAAAAAAGCTTATGGTCGCAGTTGGTGGCAATAAGGTTCGTATTTCGAATAAAAATATAATTATTTTAATAGATGAGGCCGCTTTATTGAAGTATGTGAACCAGGAATTGATGATTCCAGGTGCTTCACTGATCGTACTTGATCAAGAACGCAGAGTCATTCTTAGTACAGATGCTAATTCCGATTTATCTGGCATGTTTGATGATGTTTATTTCAATTCATTTCATGAAGCCACTTTAACAAAAAAAGATTATCAATATAACATATATAAATCCGATTTTAACGGATTTGTGTATGTTGATAAAGCGCCATATCAATTTCATAATATTGATTCAGTGACTAAAGCAAACAAACTGATTATGTTATCGGCTATCATCTGTGCGGTCTTGATATCTGTACTTCTAAGTGTCTATTTAAATAAGCCAGTCAAGAAAATTATTCGTCAGTTAGGCGGCGGCAATAGTAGAGGAAATGATTTCCGTAAAATATTAAGCGGTATTGTAAAAATGCAAATGGAAATCGACTCTACCAAAAAACAAATGGAGTATATGGAATTGGCAGTACGAAGAAATGTGTTTTTTCAAGCAGTGGATGAATATGCTTACTCGACTCCGGAGCATGATTTAGAGATGCGGAAATATGGCAGAGATATTTTACGCAGCGAGTACTTTGTGTTGCTCATGATTCATTTAAATGAGAAGGGTACGGAGCAGCAAACAACATTACCAATAGAGAAGATTATAGCCGTTATCAATGCAGCTTTGTTGAAAGAACAAAGTGATGTTCAGGTATTCTACGATAACAACCTGAAATTCGTCTCGCTTGTGGGCATTAAACCAGATGAGCGTGCAGTGTTGTTAAAGCGTTTGAAACTATTGTTTACCAACCTGGAACAAGGAGAGTTGGTAGGCTATTCAATCTATGTTAGTGTAAGCAAGCTATACGCTACAGAATTTGAGAATTATAAGTTAGCGTATCGTAACGTGGTAAATGGCATGCTATATAGAATAGTTAACGAAAAGTCTAATGTACTGGATGTTGAGAAGATTCAGTACAAATGGAGTCTGTATTTCCCTTTCGATAAAATCGAGAAGCTATCTAACTACGTTTCAAATGGAAAGCTCCAAGAAGGCAAAGAAATCATTTCTGAGACGTTCAGGGAGAACGCAGCTCGAAATGTGCATCATCATCAAATGGCTCATATTGCTAAGACGATGTTCATGTATATGCTGAGACATGCAGAGGATACTGTTAACGCTGACAATGAAATGTATAATTTTGAGCAACAGTTTTTACGAAAGATCGATTGCGCACATCATTATTTGGATATCGAGAAAGCGCTTATAGATGTAGCGAAGCATATTTCCGAACATAGTAAGTCTGAACAAACTAATAAATTGAATCCTAGCTTTATTTCTCGCTACATCGAGCTGCACTATATGGAGAACTTATATCTAGATCATATTGCGGAGGTTGTGGAAACCTCGCCAAAATATTTCTCGAGCTACTTTAAGAAGACGTTTGGCATCAACTATGTCGAATATCTTAATAAAGTGAGATTATCACACGCCAGGGAGTTGCTGAAGGACAGCTTGTTATCTATCGGTGAAATTGGAGAGAAGACGGGCTATTTAAATTCCTCAACCTTCACGACGACATTCAAAAAGTATTTTGGCATTTCTCCGAGTGAATATCGAAAACAAAATATGAAATGATAGGTTTGGAGTGAAATACGAGATGAAGACGATTACTACTCAAAACGGAAAAATTATCATAACAGTACGGGAGAAGCCGAAGTTATTGCACGGTCATGTGCTTATAAGGACTGAATATTCGGCTATTAGTCCCGGCACGGAGATGATACTGGTTAGACAGGCATCTGATCGGCTCGTCACGTTAGGCTACAATGCAGTGGGAATTGTCGAACAAGTAGGCGAAGGTATTCCGCATATTCAAGTGGGTCAACGCGTAGCCTGCTATGGCGCCCCCTATGTGCATCATGCGGAATGGTTGGCTGTTCCCGCTAATTTGGTAACTGTTGTGCCTGACCATGTCGATCCACAAGAGGCGGCCTTTGCTGGTTTGGGTGCGATTGCAATTCATGCACTTCGTGTAGCTCAGTTGCAATTTGGAGAGTCCGTCGTCATCGTCGGGCTTGGTATTCTAGGTAACATGATCACACAGATTGCTCAAGCAGCGGCTTATAGAACCATAGGCTTGGATCTGAGAGAGGATCGGGTAGCTATGCTTCAAGAGCGTGGATTCTCTCATATGTATCACAGTCAAGCGGAGATGGAAGAAGGATTAGCCGATGCGGCGGGACGTTACGGGGCAGATGCTGTCTTGCATTGCGCAAGCGGACCGGGAGAGCAATTGATTAATAGCTCGCTCAAATGGATTCGCGATCGTGGGAAAATCGTTATTGTTGGTGATCTGACAGCTGAGTTCTCTAGAGAGCTAATGTTCGGAAAGGAAGCTCAGGTGCTCATCTCGCGCGCTGGTGGTCCGGGTCGGTATGATCCTCAGTATGAAAGGGAGAATAAAGATTATCCGATCGGTCATGTTCGTTGGACGGAAGGTAGAAATGTTGAGGAATACATTCGTTTGTTAGCTGACGGGCGAATCTCGATAAAGAACCTTATAACTAATCTCTATTCAATAGATGACGCTGAAGAAGCTTATATGAATTATAGAACGCCAACGGAAACGATCGCTACAGTCATCAAATACTAGGATGGAGGCTTGTATTTTCAGTGATAAACGATCAAATTGAGATTCGCAGCATTGCAAATCGTGCTGAGTTGGAATCCGTCTATGACATTCTTGGAAACGCATTCCCCGTTGGCAGAGATTTTTTTCAAATGCGTCTAGATCATGATTCAGCCTATGATAGCTCTACTACCTGGATTGCGCTGCAGCAAGAGGCTATCGCTTCTACTATACAAGTGTTTCCTTTAAACATCCGTGTTGAGGACGCAGAAGTGAAAGTCGGAGGAATAGGGAGTGTAGCTACAGTTCCCGAGTATCAAGGGAAGGGATATTGCAAACAAATGCTGCATCGCTTAACTGAATGGATGGAGCAGCAGGAGTATGACCTTTCATTGCTTTTTGCTATCCTTACCCCTTTTTACGAAAAATCGGGTTGGAGTACCTTTCCTCAAACTTTGTATGAATTGAATAAGGCAAACATCAAGGTGAACAGTAGCTCAAATTATGATATCCGTCCGTTTGATCCGACTCATTTGGATGATGTTTCTAACATATATAAGCAATTTAACGAGACCAGAACCTGCACGGTGATTAGGCCGGCGGCCCATTGGAAAGATCGGCTTCAATTTCCTAAATGGAAAGCGTCTACCTGTTTTTTGGCTATACGGAATGGGGTTGTCGTAGCGTATGGGCATATTTCTGAGCAGACTGAGGACGGGGCTGCCTATCTGGAGGAGTTAGGTTATCTTAAGGGCGAGGAAGGTGCAGTTGTTCCCTTGTTTCACGCTTTGGTTGAACAGCGGCCTGAGGTCAGCCGAATACTAGCATACCTTCCCGAAGATCATCATCTAACCGAAAAATTAACCTCATGGGGAGCAGAGAAGAAGACGAAACGCTATATGATGTGGAAGATAATCAGGCTCCAGCCTTTACTGGCCAAGCTGGCTGCCCTTTTTCAAAAGAGGCTACAAAATAACAAAGCATATGCCGGGAAATCCCTCCAGATCCGATTGGATTGCGCAGGACAAGAAGCATATATTCATTATTTGGACGGACAGCTATCGATCGAGGCTGATCCACGGCAAGGGATGGAATACTCAAAAATAACGTTAACCCAAGAGGAACTTACGATCTTACTGTTTCAAGGCTGTGATAGCTCTAACCCGGAAGCACTACATGACCCTGTGCTTGGGGCTCTCTTTCCGAAGCAAAACCCTGTCTTTTACAATTTAGATAGGTTTTAAAGTTTTTAATCATGAAGGGAATGGAATCTATTGTCTATATTGCAAAAAGAATACGATGTAGCAGTTCTTGGAGGAGGTCCGGCGGGAATTACGGCTGCCATTAGCGCGGCGAGAAATGGAGCGAAGACGATTCTCGTAGAGCGTTATGGCTTCCTTGGCGGTATGTCTACCGCTGCGATGGTATACCCATGGATGACCTTTCATACGGCAACGGGTGAGCAAGTTATCAAAGGGATCGCTCAAGAAATTGTAGATCGGTTGATAGATCTTGGCGCATCCCCTGGTCACTTAAGGGATACGGTTGGATTTGTTCACACACTGACGCCCTACAATCCTGAGGTATACAAGGTTTTATCTTGCGACATGCTTCAGGAAGCGGGAGTAGATATTTTACTGCATACAGCGGCTATTGATGTCCAAACCGAGGGAGATCGTATACGGGGTATTTCTCTTTACAATAAAAGTGGATTATCGACGCTCCGAGCAAAGGTGTTTGTTGATGCAACTGGAGAGGGAGATATTGCTTACATGGCAGGCGCTCCCTGGGAGCAGGGAAATCTCGAACAAAAAGTACAGCCGATGACCATGAAATTTCGTATGAAGGGCGTTGATTTGAATCAGGTCAAGCAATATATGCAAGAGAATCCTACAGAATTCTACGAGAAATCATTAATTTCGGAGTTGAATATCTTGCCTCTTACAGGAGTTATGGGATTCTATTCCAAGTGGAGGGATGCCGCTCTTCCTATCCAACGTGATGGTATCTTGTTTTTTAGCGGACCTGGTGAGGATGAGGTGCTTGTAAACGTATCCCGGGTATCCGGCTTGGATCCAACGAATGTTGAAGATTTGACCGAGGCAGAGATCGAGGGACGCAAACAAGTACTGCTGTTAGAGGCGTTCTTTCAAAAATCCATTCCGGGATTTCAAAATGCTAGTATTACAGCGGTTGGAACTCAGATCGGGGTTAGAGAATCAAGACGAATTATCGGTAAATATATGTTGAATGGCACCGATGTATTAGATGGTAAAAGATTTGATGATGTTATTGCCCGAAGTGGTTATCCAATTGACATTCATAATCCAGAGGGGAAAGGTGTCACTGCTAATTTTATTCGGGAAGGCGGCGCATACGATATTCCATATCGCAGCATTGTTCCGCTAAATAACTCAAATTTATTATTAGCAGGTAGATGTATTTCCACGACACATGAGGCCCAGGCTACGACCCGTTTGACCCCTAGCTGTATGGCGATTGGTCAGGCCGCAGGCACCGCAGCTGCGATGGCTGCGCTGTATAACTGTGCTGTGGCGGAGGTTCCAATTCTTGAATTGCAAGAACGGTTAATAGAAGGGAATGCTGAACTAGGATTGGTGGAGAGGGCTGTTCGTGATGAGTAAACTAATCATACAAAGTAATCATCCTGTACTTGCTTTCGCCTGCGAGGAATGGAACAGGCTGTTGAAGCTCTCCGGTAGGGCTGTAACTATGCCTAAGGATGAGGTATGGGTTGGGACTTGGGAAGAGCTGAAGAATAAGCAGCCAGAACTGCTAGGCGTGGATGAATGGAGAGACTCTGGCTTTAGTGATGAATTCGTCATCTATGAGACGGAGAACAAGATTGTTCTTTCAGGCAAATCAGAGCGAGCAGCATTATACGCTGTATATCAATACGCACAGGAGGCCTGGGGCCTTCACACCGTATATCCTGGTTCGCCGTCTAGCATTTCTAACATGAAGCAGCAGTATCGGGTAGATTCGGAACCTGCTCGAAAGACAATTCGATGGTATGCTCCAAGAATGGAACGCAGAGGGTTTGTATTCGAAACGATCAATGAGCCACATTACTTAAAAGAAATGATTGATTGGTTTGGTCACAATAAAATTAATGAAATGTTCTTTACTTTTTCATTATGGGACCAAGTGGGTGAAGAAATTGCTCCCGAATTGATCAAGCGCGGAATCCAGGTCACGCTCGGCGGTCATAGTATGAAGTTTTTTTTGAATAAAAAAGAATACGAGGAACTGAATGCCGAAGCAGATCATCCGTATACAGCCAAATCACAGCTGAACTTCAAAGATAGTACATGGCAAACCCTGTTTCTACAGGATATTACAGCATACTGCCATACCGTGCCCAATTTAACTCGAATATCGTTGTGGCCGGAAGACATCGCGGATCGGCAAACAGAAGGCTTCCTCGAATATTACGTACAATTTACGGAAAGATTGAAGGCTAGCTTATGTCAATCTGGATTAGATGTAGAGGTAGAACATATTGCCTATAATGCAGGCCTAGCTTGGAATATGCTGGAGCGAAGTGAAGCAAAGCCATCTGCTGAAGTCGATACACTATTTGCTTTTTGGGGTCGGGATTATCGGTACGGATACGATAACAGTCCGCATGAAAGTGATCGCAGGGCGAAAGAGGCGTTAGAGGATTGGGCGCATAACCTTAAAAGCACGGAGCGTAAGCTAACTATCTTTGAATACTATAGTGATCACTTCATGCTGACGAACTTGTTCCCTTTTCTACCACAGCGCATCTTGAAGGACATAGCATATTACGAGAAGCTGAATCTGCTCGGCATGGTGAATTTAGTCGTTCCCTATCGAGGTTCGGATCCTTATCCTTGGAAATGGGTACATGGATTTAACAGCTATGTTTTTTGCAAAGCGTTGTGGAGTGATCAAATGGAGGAAATTCTTAGCGACTACTATTCCTGTTATCCAGAGAGTGAAAGAGCTTCAGTTCAAGCTTTATTCGAAGTGATTGAAGCCAAGCTACCTTGCATAACATCATGGAATGCACTCTTATTTCCTGCAAGAGTTGTAGATCCTGAAAAGGCCGATGCTAGCAAGGAGCAAAAAGAGATGATTCTTGCAACTCTTGAGGATATAGGAAGCAGTATACAGAGCATCCTGCAGCGATCCGAGCTTAATCCAGATTTAGAGCCTTATCGATATGCACAACATATCCTTAATTATGCGGATGCTCTAAAGCAACGATGGCTTGAGCAATAAACAGAATCAATTGCGAGTTGGGATTACGCCATAAGATCAACGCTTTACTTTTAAAGAAGGAGACTGCATTTTTAGAATGCGGTCTCCTTTTTTGGTGGGCTATCAGTATGTTAAATGAAATCAACATTCGGAAGTCTACCCTATTTCTGTCCACAATTCTATCTCCAAACCTTACTCTACCCACTGAACCACTTGTTCCATAGTTTGCCGTGCTTTCTCCCTCGGTTCGTTCAGACGATAGCCGAAGGCGACCATGCAGGCAATTCCGAAATGCTCGGCATCCAGAATGCCTTCCTCGGCAAGGATACGTTCGATCTCTACCTTGTCGAAGCCTTCAATCGGACAGGAATCGATGCCGATTTGGGCAGCGGCTGTCATCATATTGCCGAGGGCCAGATAAGTCTGCCGGGCCCCCCATTCGAACATGGCCCGTTCATTGTCCTGTAATTTGAAATCGGCCTTCAGGAATTTATCGTAGAGCTTGGTTTTCATTTCAATCACATGGGAAGGCAGCTGCTGCACGTTTTTCATCATCTCTTGAATATAATCGGAGTCTGCCGCCATGTCTTTAGGTTGTCTGGAGAGAATCAGGACGAAATGGCTGGCGGTCGGCAGCTGCTTCTGAGCTCCCCAGGTGTAAGGAAGAAGCTTCCCGCGAATCTCCGGATTTTGTACAACAACAAAACGCCAAGGCTCGAATCCGAATGAACTGGGAGACAAGCGTCCTGTTTGCAGGATGAATTGAAAATCCTCCGCACTGATTTTTTTGCTGCTGTCGAATTCTTTGGCGGCATGCCTGAACTGATAAGCAGCTAGAATTTCCTTTTTGATATTAGTTGAAGTATCCAATAGAGCACTCTCCCTTTCTAATAATGGTTCAATTTACATGATTTAACTATATCTCATGCCTAAAACTATATTAGTGTATAACACACTAATTTTGAAGTATGCACAATATGTGATGTTGAATATTCCTTAACCGTACTAACCGAATTTGGTAGAAATCAGTTCCCGCTTATTATGCTAATGAAGGATTAAGGAGAGGCGCATAAACAAAACAGCTCTCGGCAGGGAATTATACAGTTAAGATGCAAAATATTGTCGAATAAAGGGAATTTATAACTCTTTGTTGAATAATATGTATCGGCATACATAATTATTGGTGTAGCTAATATTATTATGATGGGAGTAGAAGAATGAACGGGAGTAAAAATGTTATGCCAGGGTTAGCAGCGTTAATTGCTGCGATCATTGGCGGGGCCGTCTGGGCACTGATCGTGGTGGTAACGGAGTACGAGGTAGGGATCGTAGCATGGGCGATTGGAGGACTGGCTGCTTTTGCAGTATCTTTTTTTGCGAAAAGGGTAACTAGAGCTCACCAGCTGTTATCTGTTGTTGCAAGTTTGCTGGGCATTTTGCTTGGTAAATACTTTGTGTATGGCTACTTTTTGATCGGTGAAGCAGAAGGGATCCTGTCCATGTTCCAGTTGGAGGTCATCCGCTTATTTCCACAGTTTTTCTCATCCCTGTTCAGTGGGATGGATATCATCTTTGTATTACTGGCGATAATAACGGCATGGCAGCTGCCAGTAAAGTTAGCAAGCAAACGCGGTGAGGCAGAGGAAGTTGTACCGGCAGAATAGACCATAAGAAATACATACATACTTTAGTAAGAGGTGCCCTATCAGCTATTTATAGTGATGGGGCATCTTTTTAGTTGTTATGACCATTCGATTGGTTTGTTATTATTTTAATGCTAACAAAATCTAATAAACTATGGAATTACGCTTACAAATAATGTATGATAAAAGTAGTTTTCCATATATATCTATTTTTTGCAGGAAAGGAGGATTGGAGTAACGCCATCAAGTAAGCGCTTACCTTGCAAGTGCCAGTATACACGAAATAGCGACACCCGGTCTCAACTCATCATCCAAATTCTGATTGGAGGGTTCTATTTATGAGCAGAAAACTGTTGAAATCTTTTGCTGCTGTGCTTCTCGCCATGACTGTTATTGCAGCCTCTGCTGTGGTTCCTGGCGGCAATGCATCCGCCGCTGCTACGCCAGTCAAAGGATTTTATGTAAGCGGTACCACGCTGTATGATGCGACGGGCAAGCCTTTCGTCATGAGGGGAGTCAACCATGCTCACACCTGGTTCAAGAATGATCTGGCCGCCGCCATACCCGCCATTGCTGCAACGGGCTCCAATACCGTGAGAATCGTATTGTCGGATGGGGGGCAGTGGACGAGGGACGATGTGGCTTCCGTCAAGAATATTATCGACTTATGCGATCAATACAATCTGATTACGGTGCTCGAGGTGCATGATGCGACAGGCTCGGATTCGGTCTCTACGCTGAATCGTGCCGTAGATTATTGGATTAGCATTAAAGATGCGTTAATCGGGAAAGAGGATCGCGTCATCGTCAACATTGCCAATGAGTGGTTCGGCTCCTGGAGCTCGGAGGGCTGGGCAGCCGGATATCAAGCGGCGATTCCGGCGCTTCGCAATGCAGGCATCAAGAACACGCTCGTTGTGGATGCCGCAGGCTGGGGACAGTATCCGAACTCTATTTTTGAGAAAGGCCTGTCCGTTGCGAGTACAGATACGCTGAAAAATACGATCTTCTCCATCCATATGTACGAATATGCCGGCGGCAGCGCAGCGACGGTCAAGAGCAACATCGATAACGCTCTGGCTCTGAATATTCCGGTCATCATCGGTGAATTCGGGCATAAGCATTCCAGCGGCGACGTGGATGAAGCAACAATCCTGAGCTACACCCAGGAGAAAGGCGTTGGCTGGCTCGCTTGGTCCTGGTACGGCAATGGCGGGGGCGTCGAGTATCTGGATCTGGCGACTGGACCGGCGGGAAGTCTGACGGATTGGGGGAAAACCATCGTTAACAGCACCTATGGTACACTGGCTACTTCTGAACTAAGCGGTATTTACACGACCCCTGGCTATCAGCCGGTTCCGGACAATGGCGGCGGGAATCCAACGGAGCCGACTGCACCGGCCGCCCCAATAGGCCTAACAGCAGCAGCCGGGGATGCCCAAGCCGTGTTAAGCTGGAATGCATCCCCGGGAGCGACAAGCTACACGGTGAAAAGAGCAGCGGTCAGCGGCGGACCGTACACGACCATCGCCAGCAGCGTTACAGCGACCAGCTACACCGATACGGGGCTGACGAACGGCAGCACGTATTATTATGTAGTAAGCGCCGCTAACAGCGCGGGATCCAGCGCCAATTCAGCGCAGGTTAGCGTGACCCCGCAGGCAGCGACGGCGCCATCCGGCTCGCTTGTGCTGCAATACCGTGCTGGCGATACGAACGCGACCGACAATCAGATCAAACCGCATTTTAATATCAAAAATAACGGAACCAGCGCGGTCGATCTGAGCAGCTTGAAAATTCGCTATTACTTTACGAAAGACGGTGCTCAAACGATGAATGCCTGGATCGATTGGGCCCAAGTAGGCACGAGCAACGTTCAAGCCGTCTTCGGCAGCACATCCGGAACGAATGCCGACACCTATGTCGAGCTCAGCTTCTCGGCGGCGGCAGGCTCTATTCCGGCAGGCGGGCAGACCGGGGACATTCAATTGCGGATGTCCAAATCCGATTGGTCGAACCTCGACGAGAATAATGATTATTCCTTCGATGCCACGAAGACTTCATATACCGATTGGAACAAAGTAACCTTGTACAACAACGGGGCTCTGGTCTGGGGAATCGAGCCTTAATCGGGCTTGCAGGCTGTTTTTACAACGATTCATAATTACTGTATAATGGAAGTACGGACAACGTGACATCTTAATCAGTTAGGAGGACATAATGGGTAATTTAGCGCAGTATGAACTGGAAAAAAACAGTCCAATTCCTTTATACTTTCAGCTTAAAGAAGATATGATCCATAAAATCAGAAATGAAGAATACAAAGTAAATGACAGCCTGCCTCCCGAAACCCAATTAATGAAGATGTATGGAGTCAGCAGAACCACAGTCAGACAGGCGATTGATTTGCTGGTTAGCGAAGGCTATCTGGAAAAGCGCAGAGGGGTCGGCACCTTTGTAACCAAGCAGCAGCTGAACCAGTGGGATCTGGCGGAATTGCGCAGCTTTAATGAAGAAGCCAGCCGCCAGGGCCTGAGCGCCAGAACGGAACTGTTAAGCATTGAGCGTGTTATGGCGAATGAGGCTTTGAGGAGCATTTTCGGGCAGGAGCCGGCTTTGTTCTATAAGCTGGAAAGGCTCCGCTTTATTGAGAATGAGCCCTCCGTGCTGGTGACGACTTATGTTCCGGCAGATATAACGCCTGAGCTGGAGCGGTTCAACTTCTCGGAAGTCTCTCTGTTTGCAACGCTAAGAGAGCACTATTCACTTCAAATCAGTTATGCGAACAAGACCTTCCGGGCAATCAATGCCAGCGCCGAGGATGCCGCTATTCTGAAGATAGAGCCGGATTTTGCCATCCAATTGGTGGAGACAGTCACCTATGACGATAAGGATCGGCCGATTGAATATTCCGTTTCCAGAGACAGAGGCGATCTTAACCGGTTTAAGGTAAGGTTGAGATACAAAGAATAGCAGTCATTAATTAGCAAATAAAGATGTGGATAGGATAAACCTGTCGCTTCCAATTTCTCGTTAAAGCAGAGAAATTAGGGCGGCGGGTTTTATTTTTGTTCTTTTTTCTATGAAAGCGCTTGACAAAGAAAAAAAACAGTGTAATCATAACAGTAGGATGTCACGACGTCACGATGTCTTGCAAAGCTGCATAATTAAGGAGGAATTGAACAATGGCAGGCGATTGGTTGAACTTGGCGGGGAAGGTCGTCATCGTAACCGGAGGAAGCTCAGGTATTGGAGCTGCCATAGTGCAGAGTCTCAGTGAAAATGGAGCACAGGTTGTTATCGCTGATATTTCTGGATCCGCTTACAACAACGTAGATTTTATCCCGTGCGACATTACGAACAAGCTTCAAGTGGAAGAAATGATGGACAAGGTCGTGCAGAGATATTCCCGGATCGATGGCTTGGTGAACAATGCCGGAGTCAACCGACCCAGACTGCTAGTGGATTATTATCACGGCGACAAGGATCATGAATTTAACGAGGAAGATTTTAATTTCATGTTCAACGTTAATGTGAAAGGCGCCTTTCTCTGTGCCCAGGCGGCAGCAAGAGTCATGATCCGGCAGCAAAGCGGGGTTATTGTGAACATTAGCTCCGAGGCCGGCATGGAAGGCTCCAAGGGCCAAAGCATTTATTCCGCAACCAAAGGGGCTCTGAATTCCTTCACCCTGTCGTGGGCCAAAGAGCTTGGCCGTTTCAATCTTCGAGTCGTCGGCGTCTCTCCAGGGATCAATGAACCTACGCCGATGGGCAATCCCGAGCATGTAAAAGCCCTGGCTTATACGAGGGGAATACAGCCAGGAGATGTATCCGACGACTATATGAAAGTGATCCCTCTGGGGAGACGCGGCAAGCTGGAGGAAGTATCGGATCTGGTTACGTATTTGTTGTCTGACCGTTCATCTTATATTTCAGGCACGATCGTGAATGTTACTGGCGGCAAATCCAGAGGCTAAAGACAGGAGGATGACAATGAGCAGCAAACCATGGATTATCATCATTACGCACGGGACATTCGGGGAGGAGCTCAAAAGAAGCGCAGAACTCATTATCGGAGAATTAGAGGATGTGTATTGCTTTTCTCTCCTGGAGGGAATGGAAAGCAAGACGCTGATTGAATATATCGATGCCCGGTTAACCGATGCGCCGCGGGATTCCATTTTCCTGACCGATCTGTTCGGAGGAACTCCCTCGAATATCGGCGCTTATTTTTCGAAAAGGGATGGCTACTCTGTCATTTGCGGAGTTAACCTCCCGATGCTGATCGAGGCGCAAACGCGCAGATCGCTGGGGGAGTGGGAAGGCATTGAAGACAAGATTATTGAATTCGGGGCCGAAGGCATTCGCAATATCACTAAAATCATCAAGGAAAGGAAGGGTTCTGCATGTTAAACGGAGTCAAGCTGGTCAGAGTCGATTTTCGACTGATTCACGGACAGGTGGTTACGAAATGGAGTAATACCGTCACAGCCAAAACGATGATTGTCGTTAACGACGAGCTTTCCGAGGACGAGTTCATGGCGGATATTTACGTGATGGCGGCCCCTCCCGGCATCAAGGTGGAAGTGCTGTCCATCGCTTCTTTCGTCGAGCAGGCTAACGCCGGGCAGTATGACAGCGGCAGCATTCTCGTACTGTTCAAGAACATTGAGGATGTACGGAACGCGGTGGAGAGGGGCATTGTATTTGCCGAGGTACAGATTGGCGGACTTGGCGCAGCCGGGAATCGGACATCCGTGGTTAAAGGAATTTCCATTGACCGGGAGGATGCAGACAATCTGATCTGCATGAGGGATCGGGGAGTTGAGGTTTACTTCCAGGTGACCCCAGAGGAAACCAAGCTGTCGCTGGATAAAGCATTGAAAAAATTGGGGGGATAAGCGATGGAATTGCTGGTCGTAAGTATATTTGCGGGTTTATGGTATTGGATTTGTAAAACGGATATCGGTTATGCAATCACCCATGCGATACGGCAGCCATTGTTTGCCGCTCTCCCCATCGGGCTGATCATGGGCGATGTCAAGCAGGCGATGATTATCGGGGCCGCTGTGCAAATTCTCTATATTGGCCTGGTTGCCGCGGGCTCCAATCTTCCCGCCGATGACTGTCTCGCAGGACTTATCGCTATTCCCATTGCGATCGGGTCCGGGCTTACACCGGCGCTGGCAGTTGCCATTGCCGTGCCCGTAGGGGTCATGGGCGTATTCGTCGATCAATTGCGCAAGACGGTCAATGTCATATTCGTTCATATGGCCGACCGGTATGCGGAGGAAGGAAATACCCGAAAGATTGTGCTTGCTTCCGTCGTTTATCCTACTGCTTTAAGCTTTTTCTTCCGGTTTCCGATTCCGTTTTTCGCTATTCTCTATGGTGCGGATGCCGTTAACTCCTTCATGAACAGCATTCCGGAATGGCTGGTTCACGGCTTCAGTGTGGCTGGCGGTCTGCTGCCAGCTCTCGGCTTCGCTTTGACGATGTTCGTCATTGGGAAAAAAGAACTTTTTCCGTGGTTCATCATCGGTTACTTCTTAGTTCAATTCAGCGGAATTCCTGTGATCGGAGCGGCTATTTTCGGCTTGTGCGCAGTTCTTCTAATCACTTATTACAACAATAATAAGAAGAATTTGGAGGTGTGATGGAAATGACGGAAACGCAGAAAACAGCAGAAGCCGGCACGGAAACCGGTAAATTGATTACCGAGAAGGACATCCGCCGCAACTGGCTGACCTACTATATGGTAGCGGAGATGGGCATTTCGTACGAACGGCTTCAGGCGCTCGGCTTTACAACGGCCATGATCCCGGTGCTGAAGAAGCTGTATTCCGACCCGGAGGATATGAAGGAGGCCCTGAAGCGGCACCTCGTTTTCTATAATACGGAGGCTGTATTCGGGTCGCCGGTCAATGGCATCGTGATCGCCATGGAGGAACAGAAGGCCAAGGGAGAGCCGATCACCGACAAATCGATCACCGGGATGAAAACAGGGCTGATGGGGCCGCTTGCGGGGATCGGCGATTCCATTGACTGGGCTACGCTGAAGCCGATCATCTTCGCGCTTGCGGCGACGCTGTCCGCAACCGGGAGCATTATCGGTCCGTTCGTCCTCCTGCTGCTGCCGCTGATTCAGATTCTGATCGGCCTCCGGTTGTCCGTGTACGGTTATCGCACTGGCAAGGCGTCCATCCGGGAACTGCTGCACTCCGGGCGGATCAAGGATCTGATCGTTGGGGCAAGCACGCTCGGATTGTTCATGATGGGGGCATTATCGTCCACCTATGTCAAGCTCAGCACCCCCCTGCAGTTCGATTTCGGCAACGGCAACGAGCCGTTTGTGCTGCAGAACATTCTGGACGGGATCATCCCCGGCCTGCTGCCTCTATTGGCTGTACTCGGCCTGTACTGGTGGCTCAATAAGAAGAGCCAGAATTTCACGGTTATTATGCTGATGATCATTGCGGTAAGTATTCTCGGAGCCTTTACCGGTATTTTCTAAGGGAAGCCCTTGGTCGCCAGAATTCATACAAGAATAAATTCATAACAAAAAGAGGTGGTACCTTTGCAGGCGGTGCATTTTGGAGCCGGCAGCATCGGCAGAGGATTTATCGGTGATCTGCTGCATGACTCGGGATACGACATCACCTTTGTCGATGTGGATCCCGCGATCATCGCTCAGATTAACCGGGACAAGGCTTACGATCTATACGTGATCGAACAAAATTATCTCAGGAGAACGATTGACCGTGTGCGTGCCGTCTCTTCCATCACCGAGGAGCAAGAGACCGTGGCGGCGTTGGCGAATGCGGATATCATTACAACCTCGGTGTGGGCCGACAATCTGCCGCGAATCGCGCCCGTTTTGCTGAAAGGCCTCAAAGCCAGGCGGGAGGCAGGAAAGAGCAAGGTGAATATCCTTGCCTGCGAGAACGCCATGTTCAACTCCGATATTCTGAAGAAGAGCATACTGGAGCTGGAGGGAGGCCTCTCGGAGAAGGAATTGGATGAGATCGCATCATTTCCGAATACGGCCGTCGACCGCTTGGTGCTGGAGGATAAGCGGGAGGGCAAGGCGGTCATAAACATCGGCCGGGACTACGAACTGGTCATTGAACAGAACAAGCTGGCTGAACCTGGCACGAACCCGATTCGAAAGGCCGTGTATACCGATAATCTGCAGAAATTTCTAGAGCGGAAATTATATATCATCAACTGCGGGCATGCCTGGGCCGGCTATATCGGTCACGTGTACGGCTACGAAATTATCCAGGATGTATTTCATCATGACGAGCTGGTACGGGAAGTGCGCGAGACCATGCTGGAGTCGGCGGGAATGCTGGAGCGCAAATACGGCTTCTCCATGCAGGAGCTGGCCGAATATGTCGACTTTGCGATTGCCCGCTTTCAGACGCCAGGCATCGTCGATACGATCAACCGGGTGTGCAGGTCGCCGATTCGCAAGCTGCATGCTGATGATCGGCTGGTGGCCCCTTGCCTGCAATGCGAAGCCTACGGGCTTAAGAACAGCCGGCTGCAGCAAGGCATCGCCGCCGCATTTCTCTTCCGCAATGATGCGGACAGCCAATGCGAGGAATTGCGGTTGTATGTAGAGGAACACGGAATCGGCGCCGCGATTGCGCATTATACCGGGATTCCGGCGGCATCCCGCTTGCATGAGGGCATTATGCAGCATTATGAAGAGCTGTACCGGGTACAGCGGCAGCATCAAAGAGGGAGGGGATGATCACGGATGGAATTTACGAACAGGGCGGGCATCGCCGTTGTGACAGCTATAATTGAAGCCGTCTGCTCTAACCGGGATTATTTGAGCCGCATCGATGCTTTAGTAGGAGATGGCGATCATGGAATCAACATGAGCAAGGGCTTCGCTATGGCCGGCGAGGAGCTCGGCGAGCTTGATGCTGATATGAGCGAAGGCTTGCTGACGATCAGCAGCATACTGGTCAGCAAAATCGGCGGCTCGATGGGGCCCTTGTACGGCAGCTTTTTCAGGGGGATGGCTGCAGCTTCCAAAGACGAGCCCGTCATTCATGCCGCGGTCCTGCAGAATATGCTGCAGAAGGCTTATAGTCGGATTGCCATGCTGACGAGCGCACAGGTGGGTGACAAGACTCTGATCGATGTGCTGGACCCCGCAGTAAAGGCGTATGAAGAAGCGGCGGCCGGCGGCGGAAATATGGAGGTCTGCCTGAAGCGTATGCTGGATGCTGCGAAGCGGGGCCTCGAGTCTACCAAGGAGCTGGCAGCCAAAGTGGGGCGCGGGAGCCGTCTCGGAGAACGCGCAATCGGGCATCAGGACGCCGGAGCGACTTCCTGCTATATCATTCTGGAAGCCCTGGCCGAGGCTTCCTTACAGCTGGTCAAAGCAGAAGAAGGAGGGGTTTGAAATGCAGCGTTTTGTGAACAATCCCGATTTCATCGTAGACGATATGCTGAAAGGGTATGTCAAAGCCCATGGGGATACGGTTCAGCTGTCGAAGCGCAATAATCGCGTGGTGAAGAGGCTTCAGGCCCCGGCAGAGGGCAAGGTAGGCATCGTAACGGGCGGCGGCAGCGGCCATGAACCGGCCTTCCTCGGTTATGTGGGCGAGGGGCTGGTGGATGCGGCTGCCATCGGCGAGGTTTTCGCTTCACCGCCAGCCCAGTCGTTCCTGGATGCAATTCTCGAAGCCGATTCCGGCAAAGGGGTAGCCTGCCTGTTCGGCAATTATGCGGGCGACAACATGAATGTCAAAATGGCGGTACAGCTTGCGGAGGACGAGGGAATTCCCGTGAAATATGTGACTGCGACGGACGATATCGCGTCCTCCCCGCCCGAGACGAGAGAGAAGCGTCATGGCATTGCCGGCGGCCTGTTCATGTGGAAGGCCGGGGGAGCAAGGGCGGCGATGGGCGGCTCCCTGGATGAGGTGATCGCTGCCGCGCAGAAGGCCGTCGACCATACCCGGAGCATCTGCGTCGGACTCAGCTCCTGCACGATCCCGGCAGCCGGCTCTCCCAACTTTACCATCGAAGAAGGAATGATGGAGTTCGGGATCGGCCACCATGGCGAGCCGGGAATCCGGGTGGAGCCGCTGAAGACGGCGGATGAAATCGCCGCCGAAATGACCGGCGCCATCCTGCAGGATTTTGGCTTCAGCAAGCCGGAGGAGCTGGCTGTCATGCTGTCCGGGTTGGGCGCGACCCCGCTGATGGAACTGTACGTAGTGTATGACAAGGTGGCGGAAATCCTGTCGGGACAGGGTCACCGGATCGATCGCACGTTGATTGGGAACTTCGTGACTTCCCTGGATATGAACGGCTTGTCGCTAACGATTGTACGGCTGGATGAGGAACTGAAGGAGCTTTTGGATTATCCGGGGCAATGCCCTGCCTTCAAATAAAGATTCATGGAGAGGAGACAGAAAGATGAAGCTGCAGTTGGCTTTGGATGAGCTGAGGCTGGAGGAAGCGCTGGAATTTGCCGAGAAGGTCAAAGACTACATTGATATCATCGAGATCGGAACCCCCTTTGTCATCGCCGAGGGCATGAATGCGGTTAAGAGATTCAAGGAATGCTTTCCGGATAAGGAAATATTGTCTGATGAAAAAATTATGGACGGTGGCTTTTTAGAATCGAAGCTGGCTTTTGACGCCGGAGCCGAATACGTGACAGCCCTTGGGGTGACCGACATACTGACGATCAAAGCCTGCCTGAAGGCTGCGAATGAGTTCGGCAAGCAGTTGGTAGTCGATATGATCTGTGTAGACAATTTGCCGGAAAAGATCGAAGAGCTGGAGCAGCTGGGGGTTCATGTACTTGCCGTCCATACGGGGGCTGACCAGCAGGCAGCCGGCCGGCAGCCGATTGATGATCTTAGGGTGATGAGGGCGCATGCCAAGTCAGCCAAAATCGCCGTTGCCGGGGGCATTAACAGCCGAACAATCGATCAATACGTTGCGCTGGAGCCCGATATCATTATCGTGGGCACCGGGATTACCCATGCGGAGGATCCGGTCAAGGAAGCCCGGCTGATTAAGGAAGCGATGGAACGGAGAGCCTGAAGGAGGAGAGAGCATGAGACCTTGCAATAATTTGCTGGCGATATTGGAGGAGCTGACAGAGGATGCGAAACGGGTGAATGGCGAAGAAGTCGACGCGGTGAAGGCTCTGATTACCGAAGCCAAGCGGGTGTTCGTGGCGGGGGCCGGCCGTTCCGGGTTCGCGGCCAGAGGATTCGCCAATCGCCTGATGCATTTGGGCTATAGCTCGTATTTTGTCGGAGAACCTACTACACCGTCCATTCAGCAAGGCGATCTCCTGATTATCGGCTCCGGCTCTGGCGAAACCGCCAGTTTGAAGGCGATGGCGCAAAAGGCAGTCGAACAGGGAGCAAAGCTGGCTACGCTGACGATTTTTCCTTCGAATACGATTGGTTCAATGGCTGCAGCCTGCATTAAAATTCCCGGCATCACCTCTAAGGTGGAGGAAGAAGGGGATAACGCGAAGTCCATCCAGACAAAGGGATCTTCCTTTGAACAGTTGAGCTGGCTGATTTATGACAGCATCATCATTGATTTGAAGCGGGAGACTGGGCAGACCGACGCTGATATGTTTGCCCGGCATGCCAATCTGGAGTAGGCAAACGAGACTCACATGGGCAATTTGGAGCTCTGGACGAATAAACCGAGCATCTGCCGTCAGGGAATAATTTTCCCTGGCGGTTTTTCTATTGTATTTAATTCATCTATTTGGAACGGGCCTCCTTGCAAAATAACCTTTGGGCTGAAGGGCGATTCTGAAGCGAATGTTGGCTAAATTGCCGAATATGCTAAAGAGATGCGGAGCCGGATAGAATCAATTTTCTATAAATCTAGAACCGCGGGATTTTGTCAAGAAGCCAGGAGTATACATTAGTATTGTAGCGGTGTTTCTGTACATTCTCGGAACTTAGTTTTCTGTCGAATTTGAAAGGCCTTTCAGAACGGAAATCGTAAAAATTTGAATGTTGAATCAGCGAAATGTGAACCTGTGCACAGCTGTATCGCGTGATATGCTTAGCTTGAGCAAACGAGATCGAAGTTCTTGAAGGGGGTGAACCTGGAAAAGAATAATTCGTTAGCAGGGGAAAAGCGACAAAGAAGCGACAAAAAACAGCATGGAAGCAGCCTTGGACCAATCATGAACTAATCATGAACTAATCATGAACTAATCATGAACTAATCATGAACTAACCAAGGAGCTAGCAATTAAATCGGCTTTTAAGGCACCTTCAAGAAGCTCTAAGAAGCATCGAAGGAGCAGAAAAGTGCGCTAAAAGCGACTAGGGCAAGAAATCGTATTGCCCAAAGACCCTGAAATCAGGGACACAAGACTTAATTAATCAAAGGGGATGTTCATAAGATGAAGAACGCTGTAGGACGCAAAATGTCATTGCTTCTCGTATTGCTGCTGTCATTCACGATGGTGCTTAGCGCTTGTGGCGGAGGCAATGCGACGAAGAATGAACCGCCGGCGAACAATCAGCCTGGAACCAATAACCAGGGATCGGCGAATGAAGGAAGCAGTGAGAACCTGTCGCCGCTGGAGCTTGCGCTGAAAGGCGAGTACAAAGGGACAAAGGTAACGATGTTCGGCCCGTTCGTGGATGCTGACCAGGTGAAGTTCGAGAGCAGCATTAAAGAATTCGAGGAGAAAACCGGTATCGATATTCAATATGAAGGCTCCAAAGAATTCGAGGCGACGATCAATATTCGCGTAGACGGCGGCAATGCCCCGGATATCGCCGATTTCCCGCAGCCGGGCCTGCTGGCTTCTATCGCTAAAACGGGCAAAGTCATCGACCTGACCAACATTCTTGACCAGGACAAATTGAAAGCGAATTACAACCAGAGCTGGATCGATATGGGAACGATGGACGGCAGGGACGGCAAAATTCTGGCGGGGATCTGGAACCGCAGCAATGTGAAGAGCTTGGTGTGGTATCCGAAGAAGCAGTTTGAAGCAGCAGGATATGAAATTCCCGAAACATGGGATGAATTGATGGCTTTGACCGAGCAAATCGCAAAAGATGGCGACCCGGCCTGGTCCATCGGTATCGAGAGCGGCGCAGCAACGGGCTGGACGGCTACGGACTGGGTGGAGGACATTATGCTTCGCACTACTTCCCCGGAGAATTACGACAAATGGGTGAATGGCGAGCTTCCGTTCACTTCTCCTGAGGTAAAGCGCGCCGTGGAGATTATGTCTGACATTTGGATGAATAAGGATTATGTCTACGGCGGTACGAAATCGATCGTAACCACAGCGTTCGGCGATGCTTCGGCTCCGATGTTCACTGATCCGCCAAAAGCCTGGTTCCACCGCCAAGGCAACTTTATTACAAGCTTCTTCCCGGAAACGGCCAAAGTAGATGAGGACTATGACTGGTTCTACCTGCCATCCATCGATGAGGAATACGGCAAACCGGTGCTCGTAGCAGGTGACATCTATGCAATGTTCAACGATCGTCCGGAGGTTCGCGCGGTTATGGAATTTTTCACGACGGGGGAATCCATCAAGACTTGGGTTCAATCTGGCGGCGTGATCGCACCGATGAACGACGCATCTCTGGACTGGTACAGCTCCGAATCCGACCGCCGCATGGCGAAGCTTGTTCAGGACGCTTCCACCCTCCGCTTTGACGGCTCTGACCTGATGCCTGGGAAGGTTGGCGCAGGAACGTTCTGGAAGGGCATGACCGACTACGTGAGCGGAACGGCGACGCTGGACGAAGCGTTGAAGCAAATTCAGTCCGGCTGGGATAACTGATCCGGCATTATCCTCAATTCCCGCGTTATTAAAAGTAAGAGGAGCACTGTGCTTCAAATGCTAGCTGCTCCTCTTTTCCTATCTAATGAACCTTTGAACAAAGAGCAGCTATGTGGTCGACCGACCCTGTCATGCAGCGAACCCCCTGCGCTGGGAGCTGCTAGCGATGCGGTGCAGCTTAAGGCAGCGAAGACCGTTTAACTCGCAAAACAAGCGCATGCTTTGAATCCGTTTGGCATCACACAACGAGCGTATGATAACAAAGACGGTTTGTTCCGCAAAACAAACGTATGACGCTTACGAAGACAGTTTTGCACCGCAAAACTTATAGGAGGACCTACTATGAGTGCACAAGCAAAATCGAGAATTAGCATGAAAGCCGTGTTCTTATCCTTGCTTGTACTATTGATTAATATCTTTGTCCACGGTTCCATATTTATGTTTTTCCGCGATTCGACGCTCCATCCGCTGCTGACGGCCGTATTTGCCGTACTGTGGGGAGTTATCGGCGTTTATCTTATCTACTATACGTTTAACTGGGCTGTCGAGCAGTATCCGGAGCATGTCCGCAAAAAAGTGCTGCCCTTCATCTTCATCGGTCCGGCCGTCCTTGTGTTGGGCTGGCTGCTTATTCTGCCTGCATTGCGGACGCTTTACCTGAGCTTCTTCAACGCCTCCTCAGACAAATTCGTCGGACTGGCCAACTATGCGGCTATTTTTAGCGACCGTCTTATGGCTACGGCACTGCGCAACAATCTGCTGTGGGTATTCGTCGGAACGCTAGCCTGCGTAAGCCTGGGCCTGTTGATTGCGATTCTCGCGGATCGAAGCAGCTATGAGAAGATCGCCAAGTCGATCATCTTCATGCCGATGGCGATTTCCTTTGTGGCCGCGGGCGTCATTTGGAAATTTGTTTACTATTATCAGCCGGGCGATGAGCAAATCGGGATTTTGAACGCAATCGTTACTTTTTTCGGCGGTGAGCCACAGGCCTGGACAAGTATGCTCCAGCCATGGAATAACTTTTTCCTGATAGTCATTTTGATATGGATGCAAACGGGGTTTGCAATGGTTATTTTCTCCGCTGCGATCAAAGGCGTCCCCGAGGATATTCTGGAGGCGGCGCGGGTTGACGGGGCGAGCGAAGTGAAGATTTTCTTCGGCATTATGATTCCGTATATTTCGACTACGATTTTGACAGTTACCACGACCATTATTGTGTTCACTTTGAAAATATTTGACGTCGTCATGGTGATGACGGGAGGTCAATACGATACAGAGGTTGTAGCGACGCAGTTCTACCGTCAGTTTTTCATGTACCGCAACTTCGGTTATGGCTCGACGCTGGCGATCGTGCTGCTGATCGCGGTCTTGCCTGTCATCTTTATTAATTTGCGACAGTTCCGCAAGCAGGGGGGATTCTAAATGGTCGGCCGTAAAAAGAAAAGGGGAAGCAAGACCTTCGTCAACATCGTGCTCGGCATCATTTGCTTGATCTGGCTGCTCCCGACGCTTGGACTGTTCATTTCTTCGTTCCGGCCCGCGGCGGATATACTGCAGACTGGCTGGTGGAAGGTGTTTCCTCACCAGGAATGGAAGGCCGGGGAGACGGTGCAGCTGTCCATGGAAGTCGATCTGAGGGAGCCGATCGAGGTCAACGGCAAAACCTATACCGATGACCAGTTAAAGGCCGGTGCTAGCGAGGGCGAACACCGCCTCATATGGGAGAACCGCAGAGCCCGCACGATTAATGTACAGGAGCGCGGCTGGGAGATGAAGCCCGAATTCACGCTGGACAACTACAAGAACGTCCTATCCGGGAAGGAGTATAAGCTGAAGCTCGCAGACGGCAGTGAAACGGTGCAAAAAGGAACCGGCCTGTCCCAGGCCTTCTGGAACACGCTGACGATTGCTGTACCGGCAACCATCATTCCGGTGCTGATCGCCTCGTTCGCGGCATACGCCTTTGCATGGCTCCGTTTTCCGGGGCGCAAAACGCTGTTCTTCATCATTATGGCCATGCTCGTCATTCCGCTTCAGGTTGCGCTTATCCCGATTTTGAAGGATTACACCGCGCTTGGCCTGAACGGCAGCTACTTGGGCATTTGGCTGGCACATACCGCATTCGGCCTGCCGCTCGTAACTTATTTTATGTACAACTTCATTAGCCAGTTGCCCAAAGATTTATTCGAGTCGGCGTTCATTGACGGAGCGAGCCACTTTACAATCTTTAGCCGGCTGATCCTGCCGCTGTCTGTACCGGCTTTGGCATCAATCGCCATTTTCCAGTTCCTCTGGGTGTGGAATGATTACCTTGTGTCGCTTGTCTTCATCGGCAATCAGCCGGATGTACAGGTTATGTCCATGAAGATCGCTGACCTTGTCGGCTCCAAGGGCAACGACTGGCATTTGCTGACCTCGGCTGCTTTTATTTCGATGCTCATGCCGCTAACGATTTTCTTCCTGCTGCAAAAATATTTCGTCAAAGGACTCATGGGAGGATCGGTCAAGGGCTAACGCTGGCGTCAACCATCAATCAGAGAGTGGCCGCTAACCCGAGAGAAGCCGCAGCGCTGCACTTCAAGGGCTGCGTCGTCCTGAACTCCGCTATAGACAGTAAAACGAGCCGTAAATATTTCTGCTGGCTGAGAAATATTTGCGGCTCGTCGCAGCACCGTCGTTATGGCGTAGCATCGTCGAATAGCTCGTCGTAGCCGACATAGCTTCGTAGTAGCTTGTTGCAGCTCCGTCCGTATGGCTTGGTGCAGCATCGACGTATAGCTCGTTGTAGCACTGTTGTATAGCTCGCCGACATTTGGCTCGGTGTAGAACCCGACGACCCGACGTATTGTTCGCTGGAGCACCGTCGTATGGCATGGCGTAACTCCTACGCATGTTCGTCGTAGCATCGTCGTATTGTTTGGCGTAGTACCTTCGAATAACTACCACCATTTAGCTCGCCGTAGCCCGACGTATGGCTTGTATAGCGCTGTCGTTTAGCTCGCCGTAGCCCGACGTATGGCTTGTATAGCGCTGTCGTTTAGCTCGCCATAGCCCGACGCATGGCTTGTATAGCGCTGTCGTTTAGCTCGCCATAGCACCGACGTATGGCCCAGCATAGCACTGTTGTATAGCTCGCCGTAGCACCGACGTATAGCTCGTTGTAGCACTGTTGTGTGGCCCATCATAGCTCTGTCGAATAGCTCGTCGTAGCCGACGTAGCTCATTGCTCATTCTGAACCCCTGGCGTATGCTCGTCGAAAAGCATCAATGTCGCTAGGCAGATCTAGGCAGGCATCGCCATTACTCAGACTATTCGCATGACAACCCTAGCATCCGAAGCGACGCTCAACTAGGTGCTGCTGACCTGTTGCTTGTTCTCGCGCGATCTGAATCTGGACAAGCTCCGACAGTTGATGGCCTATCAAGCATTAAAGAGCGGCAGGGTCTGTTCAACACACTTATTGCCCCGCTCCTTGTCTTCCCCTCCTGTTGAGGAGAAGAAGAGGGGCTTTTTCGCATGATCTTGCGACGAACGCAGCCCCAGTGCGGGGTTCGCTGCATGATGGCGGTCGACCACATACATGCTCATGCTAACGGACCCTAGTTCCGCTATTTGCCCCAAATCAGCCTTTTTTACAAATTAATGGACACAGGGGACGTTATTTCATCAAAATCGCAGCAAAAACTAATGTTTTACTTCAAATAGCGGATCCTGTGTCCGTAGGCAGTCGAATATATTCTCTTTTTGTGCCAATAAGGGCTCTCATGTCCGTAAGGAGGATCCACGTACAAGAGAATGAAGCCAGACCAGATCCCAACTTATTCTCAACATGAGATGGGGATATTAGAGTAGCGCGGCAGGACTGACCGCAGCCTTTAGGTTGCGATAAAGGGGGACTTATGAATGTACTTGGCCTCTGTCGTCTGGCGAATGATAAAACTCGCAATATCTCTGTTGGAAATTTTGAATCCGGGCATATCGGTCAGATGTTCTTTGATATGTCCGCTTTCTTTACCCTCGACTACAAACGGCAGCCGGATTAGTGTCCATTCGATATTGCAGTATTGTTGAATAATTGCAGCTTCCCTCTGCTTGTCTTTGATCATCGCTGGGAAAAAGATTCTAAACAGCAGCGCACCGACCTTATTCATAAGCCGTTTACGGTCTCCCTCCAAGGTGAGAGAGCCTCCGGTCACCCCGATGTAACGGCTGATCTCCAATTCGTTCATGATCTCGAGAACCATGCTGGTTACGGTGCTATATAGCGGAGCCTCGCCTAGCGGCTGGCCAAAAGCGTTCACCACGGCGTGACAATCCTGGAGCAGCTGTCTGATATGATCTCTATTTTCCGCACTGCCTTGGAGTATTTCGATTCTGCTGTCTAAACCGTCCTTTAGCTTGCCAGGATTCCTTACGAGCATACGGACTTGGTAGCCCTGCTGCAGCGCTGCGGCCGCAATATAACGCCCTACCTTTCCAGTACCGCCGATGATAGCTATTTTATGGTTATTTGTCATAGAAACGCCCCTATTCACGTTCTCGATTATTCCAAACACTAGTTCTGTAATTTAATTATAATATAGTAATATTTCATTTATATGACAGGCCATTTACCGGCCAGATCCTGGGATCGATGTAGTGATGCTGTATGAACAGTACATATTTCGGGGGAGCATGGTCCAGACCATGCTCGCCTGCCGCACACAGCTGATGCACGATCAGCAAATCGATGTACCCTAATCAAAAGTAATGAGCAAACAAATATCCAGGAAATATCAAGCTAATATCCATTGATCGGACCTGCGATTTTCGATGTCAATGACCGAGAGCGATGAGCCAATATTCAATGTGCAGATGTCTGATGATCGGATTTTCGACCTTCGATGCTCAATGACCGAGTATACGATGAGCCAATATTCCGTAAGCAAATATTCGGGTAAGCATGCTCTGATAGCAGTGTTCTGACATACGGATGTCCTGGCTTTGTTCGTGATGCGTCATGACGGCGGGAATTGCTGTGTCTAGATATTACTGTGATAGGTATTGTTGTGCTATATAATGTAGTACTAGCGGAGGGAGTAATGAGCACGCGGATGCTGTCCGCTCTTGGAGCTTGCGAATCCCATTAAAAGAAATCATTTTAATCCATAGTGAGCCGCTCGTACTCAACACGGCTTGTCCATACTGCATTGATCTACAGACTTTAATCAGCCAGGTACCTTGGGCCTGAAGCAGCCCAGTTTTTTTAGCAGCTTGGCTCGCAAGCTTGCGAAAATCCGGTGACCAGAGCTTGCTAAATAACTTGGATGATAATGTAAATCAAATTATGAATGATCCCCTATGAAAAGGCAATCGATAATAGAAAATTGAACCATCTTCACAAGAAAATGAACAAAATCCGTGCTGGTGACGGATACTGCGGAAAAAGTCCTAGCAAGCTGCGATGAAACTTTGTTTGCCCCTTTTAAAGGGGGGGGTTCCACGTCGTTGCTTGCCGCCTCTGCCCCAAAGTCACCTTATTCACTGCCCCTGCTTAATAAATCCCATATTCACGATCCCTGCTCGACAGGGGCGAGGGATTCCGTGATACAATTTAGGGTACCTGCAAGTAGGTGGTTCGACAGAGTCGAGAGACTTGGGAAGGATCATTCTACTGAAGCGGGCTGCGATGAAACTTTGTTTGGCTCCTTTTAATAGGTTGTTTCCACATCATTGCTTGCCGCCCCTGCTCCACATTCACCATATTCCCTGTCCCTTGGCGGCCGTCAAGCCATGCCGTTACCCCTATGTACCGTGCAAACAGGGAGCAGCGTTCAGGAGCAACACCCCGGAGCAAGAGTCCTAAAGCAGCAGCGCCACGAGCAACGCCCCGGAGCAGGCGTCCTAAAGCAACAGCGTTCCGGAATAGCGTCCCAAAGCAGCAGCGTACTGGAGCAGCGGGCCGGTGCAGTGTACCAGTCAGTGGCGTGCGGTCAACGGGCGGCCATAAATATTAAGGATCAAAAGTAGATCGTTGAACGTCGCTTGAAGGAGAGAGAGCATAGATGGACAATGGCGAACTGTATAGAATTCTGGTTGTGGACGATGAGATTTTGGTCCGCCAGGGCATTAAGCATATTTTAAATTGGGAGCAGGACGGCTTCCAGATCGTCGGCGAGGCCTCGAATGGCAAGGAGGCGCTCGAACTGATCGAGACGCTGCGCCCGCATATTGTATTGACGGATATCGTGATGCCGATCATGGACGGTGAGGAGCTAACTCGGCTTATCAAGCATAACTGGCCTGAAATCGAAGTCATCGTGCTGAGCAGCTTCAGCGAATTCGATTATGTGCGCTCCACCTTCCAGAGCGGTGTATCCGATTATATTCTGAAGCCTCATTTGGAGACGGAAATGCTGCTGGAGGTGCTGCGCAAAACAGTGGAAAAGCTGCCGGCTCCAAGCCGAGTCATGCGCCAGAACGCAGAATCGGCTTCGGCTTCGGTTTCCATGCAGCAGACGCTGGAGAAGCTGCTCGCGGGGTATGAAGTCGAGCTGGACCGCGCGCAAGCGGCTGAGTGGTTTCCTTATCCGTATTTTTATGTGCTGGGCAGCTGTGGAGCTTCGTCCGTTCTAGATGAGTTGAAAGCGCTTTTTCCGCGAATGGCTGCGGCCAAGCTGCCCTGCGGCCCGATTTCCGGTTATCCCCGTCTTTCCGTGCATATATTGAATGTCGATGAAGAGGGGCGGGAGGCGCTGCCATTAAAGCTGAGGGTGCTGCATCCGACTTCGATGACAGGGGAAGGGGAGTTGTCCTGGGTGCTCAGCGATCCTTTTCACTCGCTGAACCAGCTCGGAGGCATTTGCCGGGAGGACTGGCTGAAGCTGCTGCAGTACCGCTTCTTCCTGCCGCAGGATGCTGCCTTGATGCCAAGCGAGCTGCCGATGGCCGAGGAGACGAAGGAGTTCCCCCTGCAGGTGTTCATGGAGCAGATTCGCAGGCTGCAACTGGAGGAGGGATTCAATGAACTGGAGCAGTATATTGCCCATCATACCAAGGCCTATACGGCAGAGGTCTTTGAGTTTAAGTCATTGATCGGAAATATCCTTTTTAACGTCATACATATGCTCGGCAGCCTGAACCTGGATGTGTCGGCGCTGGACGAAGCCAAATATGCGTACTTCAAGGCGATTGACGAGGCTCGGCATATAAGCGCCATAATTTCTCTGCTGGAGGAGTTCCGCCGGCAGGCGGAAGACTGCGTGCAGGTCGCTCAGCAAGCGCGGCAGGAGGGCAACCCCAGCATGAAGCTGCTGCTTGACTACATCGATGAACACTACGCAGAGCCGATCAGCCTAACGGAGATGGCGAGGCACTTCCATTTTAACCCGTCTTATTTGTCCAGCTTCTTTGCTGCACATCACCATGAAGGCTTCAAGGAGCATCTTAACCGGGTGCGGATCGGCAAGGCCGCCGATTTGCTGCGGAGGGGGGATATTCCGATCTCGGAAATCAGCAGCCGTGTTGGATATGGGGATCACAGTTATTTTTGCAAAGTGTTCAAGAAAAGCACGGGGCTGTCCCCGACTCAATACCGAAGACAATACATTGAGCGAGCGGAGAAGGATATCAGATGAGGGCAATGCTGGAGCGGCTGAAATTTCATGGTTTATTTATCAAACTGTTTGTCGTTATGGTCATTTGCATTGTAACGATCACGGTGTCCGTTGTGTGGACAAATCTGCGCATGTCGGAGCAGTTGTTCCTGGAGACCTTCAGCATTACGAATTCTAAAGTTATTCATCAGATTCATAACAATTTTGAATCGTTTCACTATTCGATTGTTTTGGCAGCCAATCAGGCTCAGCAGAGCGGAACGCTGAAGACCTTTCTGACGGAGCCGGAGGCGGGGCAATCCATCCGCGTGATGAACTCATATTACAACATGACCCAACAAATGAAACGGGTACAATCGATGGTGGATGCTTATTCCGTCGGGGTCGCGATCGTCGGGAAGAACGGTCGGAGCTATTCCGGTAATGTCAACGTAGCCAAGCCGTCGGCCCTAGAGCTGCAGCAAAGCGAGATTACGGCCAAGGCGAAGGCACATCCGGACAAGCTGATGTATCAAATGTACCGCGACGCGGCAGGCCGGCAGTTCATCGTAGCAACCAAGGTGCTGCTGGAGCGGACGACGGGCCAGGAATACGGCATGCTCTACATCGTCATTGACGAGAACGATTTCAAGCCTTTCTACAGCAGCTTTACGAGCGAGGGCAGCGATGTCGTCATTTTGGACCGGAGCGGAACGGTGATGACGAGCAATTTACCGGATTTGACCGGGCTGAGCGGCATCGAGCTGCTGTCCTACGCGGAGGAGATTGAGGAACAGGGATTAGACGTTAAAAAAGTGAACCTCATGGGCAAGGATCAGCTCATGCTGGCCGAGTACTTGCCGTCTTACGATTTCTACCTTGTAAATCTGATCGACCAGCAGATGGTGCTTGGTCAAATGGTTAATACGCGAAGCGTCGTGTTCATTTGCCTGGTGATCGTACTGGTGGCCTTGGCGGTGGTATTCTTGATCTCACGAAAAATGACGCGCTCCCTCACCCTGCTGGCCCGGCAGATGTCGAAGGTGACCCGGCGGAATTTTCATAACTACGTCAACGTTTCTGGCGGCTATGAAATTCGCGAGCTTGGCCGGGCTTATAACTATATGCTTGACGAGATCCATGAATACGTCGACAAGCTTATGGAGACGCAGAAGGGGCAGCGGAAGGCGGAGCTTGCTGCTTTGCAGCAGCAGATCAATCCTCATTTTCTTTACAATACGTTAGCTTCGGTTAAATTCCTGGTTCAGCAGGGCAGCAAGGATAAAGCGGTGGAGACGATCCATGCGCTAATTTCACTGCTGCAAAATACGATCAGCAATGTCAGCGAGACAATTACTGTAGAGCAGGAGCTGGCAAATCTGAAAGCCTATGTGTTCATCAACCATATCCGCTATGGGGAGCGGATTCGGGTGAACTATTACATCGCGCCGGACTGTGCGCATTACCAGGTGCCGAAGCTGATGATCCAGCCGTTTATGGAGAATGCTTTTTTCCATGCCTTCAATGTAAAGGGGGAAGGCGTGATTCATGTGCTGGTGGCGAAGGAGGGGCAGAAATTGATCTGCGAGGTGGCTGACAACGGTGATGGCATGGATATGGCGGCGTTTGAGCTTGAATATGGGGTGGAAGGCAGAGCCGGACAGGCGGCTAAGGCGGCTGTTGAGTCAAAGGCTGGTGCCGATATGTCTGAACTGGAAAGCGATAAACTTGACGGTTTGTCTGGAACGGGCGACCGAAATGCGGGTCACATGGTTGGAGCGAAAGCTTCCAAGGTTAGCTATACGGCAGGATTTCGAGCTGATGATGTTAGCTGCAAGGCTGGAGTGGAAGGCCGTGAGGTTGGTCAGACGGCTGGAACAAATGCTGTCAATATCGATCAAACGACTGGGATGAAAGCTCACAATGTTGGCTTTACGACTGGACTTGAGGATCTTGAGGTTGGGCACACGACTGGATTGGAAGCTAGCACGGCTGACCAGGCCGAATCGGCAGCCTGCAAGCTTGGTCAAGCGTCCCAAGCAAATGCTTGCCAGGCCCAGGCTGGGCTGAAACCCAGAGGCTCGCGCAAGCTGTTCTCGGGCATCGGCGTGGCCAACGTCAACGACCGCATCCGGCTGCTCTATGGGGAGGAGTATGGTGTAACGATTACGAGCAAGATTGGTGAGGGCACCCGAGTCCGCGTGACGCTGCCGCTTATTGCATCAAATTAATTTCAATTACAATTCAGCTTATTAACTGTACACCGAATACTACCGATTAAGATTTAAATAAAATACTGCGGATACAGTTGGAGCTAGCGTAAGCGGAACAGTTATTTTTTAGGCTGTTGTACTTAAGCTATCCTGTACTCTCGAGCAGTGTTGTACTCTCTAGCCGTGTGCTCTAAGCTGTGCTGTGCTCTAGCCATGCTGTACTCCAGCCATGCTGTACTCCAGCCATGCTGTGCTCTAGCCATGCTGTGCTCCAGCCATGCTGTACTCCAGCCATGCTGTGCTCCAGCCATGCTGTGCTCCAGCCATGCTGTACTCCAGCCATGCTGTGCTCCAGCCATGCTGTACTCCAGCCATGCTGTGCTCTAGCCATGCTGTACTCCAGCCATGCTGTACTCCAGCCATGCTGTACTCCAGCCATGCTGTACTCCAGCCATGCTGTACTCCAACCTATGTTGTACTCTCAAGCTGTTTCGCACACTAAATGGAATTCATGCATTTAGTTATGCTCTAAACAAATTTTTCAACGAGCTAGATGGAATTAATGCAACTAAACTAAAGAATTCAGCGAATTATTGGCTAATCTCTTCTTCTAACGACATGAAATCCATTTAAATCTATTTTCATTTCATTGCTGCAAAAACTAACTACTATAAATCCATCTATTGTACAGCGAACAGCAAACAGTGAACGGTGAACACCGAACAGAGAGCAATCCTTCTATCGCACACCAAACAGTCAACAGGGTGAAAAGCGAACAATGAACACCGAACAGTCCATCTACCGACACCGCACAGCGAACACCAAACAGTGAACACCGAAAAGTGAGCAATCCATCTATCACACACCGAACAGTGAATACCGAACAATTCATCGACTGAAAATTGAACGATTAACATGGATGTGCAAGGACAGCTCAGAAGAAAGTCAATGATGTGGAACAGCTTAGAATAAAGCAGCTCAGAAGAAAGCCAATAAAATGACCAAAATCCAAAGAAAAGACAGACACGGTATGAAAGCGCATTCATACGGACGATAAAATCACAAATCTCACTAAAGGAATTGCTAACGCTGTCGTACTGCCCGGTGCTACGATAAATTCAGGCCCTGTGGTAAGCGTTTGCAAAGAAAGCGGCGCCGACAGGGGAAAGAGAACTTATACATGATCAAAGGGGCTGAAACACGATGAAGAAGGTACTGGCATTATTCCTGAGCTGCATGGTGCTGCTGGCGGGCTGTTCATCCGGCGGAGGCGGTAAAGAGCCGGCGGTAAGCGGAGGCAATAGCGGCGGGAGCGACTCCGGCAGCAAGGCGGAGGAAATCACGATTTGGGCCTGGGATCCGGCGTTCAATATTGCCGCGCTGAACATCGCAAAGGAAGCGTACAGCAAGAAGAATCCCGATGCCAAAATCAACATTGTGGAATTCGCACAGGCGGATATCATTCAGAAGCTGAACACGGGGCTGAACTCCGGCACGACGAAGGGGCTGCCCAACATTGTGCTGATCGAAGACTACCGGGCCCAGGGATTCCTGCAATCCTACCCCGATGCGTTCTATGATCTGAGCGGCACGATCCGCGCTGAGGATTTTGCGGATTACAAGATCGGGCCGACCAGCCTGGACGGCAAGCAATATGGCGTTCCGTTCGATTCTGGGGTAACGGGCATGTATGTCCGCAAGGATTACATCGAGCAGGCGGGGTATACGCTGGACGATTTGAAGAATATCGACTGGAAGCAGTATATCGAGATCGGGAAGGTCATCAAGGAGAAAACCGGTAAAGACATCATCACCCTTGACCCGAACGACCTGGGAATTATTCGCATGATGATTCAGTCCGGCGGCTCATGGTATTTGGCAGAGGACGGCAAGACGCCTGATCTGGCGGGCAACGCGGCGCTGAAGGAAGCGTTTGAGCTGTACAAGGAAATGATGGAGGCCAACGTTGTTAAGGTCAACGCGGACTGGAGCCAATTCATCGCCAATATCAATAATGGGGATGTAGCTACCGTACCGACAGGCAACTGGATTACGCCGTCCGTCAAGGCGGAGGCCTCCCAGGCCGGACAATGGGCCATCCTGCCGATCCCTAAGCTGCCGCAAACGCCAAATTCCGTTCACGCGACGAACTTAGGGGGGAGCTCCTGGTACGTTATGAATATACCGGGCGCGGAGACGGCTGCGGATTTCCTGGCTGAGACGTTCGGATCGGACGTAGAGATGTACCAGAACCTGCTGACGAACGTCGGCGCGATCGGGACGCTGAAGGCGGCCGCCTCCGGCGAAGCTTATTCGAAGCCGGATGATTTCTTCGGCGGTCAGCAGATCGTCAACGACTTTGCAGCCTGGACGGCTGAGATTCCGAAGGTGAACTACGGAATTTCCACGTATGCGATCGAGGATATCCTGATCGTCGAAATGCAGAATTATTTGAACGGCAAGAGTATCGATCAAGTGTTAAGCGACGCGCAGGCCCAAGCAGAAGCTCAGGTTAAATAACGCGGCGGGTTCCCCGTTCGTTCCATAACAATAACCCGGAAAACTCCGGGGCACTGAGCTGATCCATAGGTGAAGAGGCGAAGCGTCCCGGGGTTGCTTTTAAACCATAGAAATTATTAGACAAGTTTTCAGCGGAGCTGAACAATTCTACAATCGCCAGAAGAACTACCGCCAAACGCGGTCTATCATCTTGGAGATTACGTCGGCAGACGTTTTTCTTACGGGCAGAAAGGGGTTCTTGCTAACGATGAAAGCGGACAGAACAGGCCTTAGCATTCGCGCCAAAAGCCATTTAACCGGGTGGAGCTTCATCCTGATCGCCGTGGTCATGATTGCGGTCTTTTATTTCTATCCTATGGTCCAGGCGCTGATCCTGTCCTTCAAGACCGGTACGGGAAGCAATCTCTCCTTTACGGGCTGGGACAACTATGTGAGGCTGCTATCCGACAAAACTTTTCTGACGGCTTTAACAAACACATTTATTTACCTGATTGTTCAGGTTCCGATTATGATTATCCTCGCCTTATTCATTTCGGTGCTGCTGAACGACAGCAAGCTGAAATTTCGCGGGTTCTTCCGGACGGCGATCTTCCTGCCGTGCGTCACCTCGCTCGTTGCTTATTCTGTCGTATTCAAATATTTGTTCGCAGCCGACGGGCTGGTGAACTCGCTGCTGATGAAGCTGTCCATTATTCATGAGCCGATCCAGTGGATCACCGATCCGTTCTGGGCGAAAATCACGATCATTATCGCAATTACCTGGCGCTGGACCGGCTATAACATGATTTTTTACTTGTCAGCACTGCAAAATATCGACAGCTCCATCTATGAAGCCGCGCGGATCGATGGAGCCTCGTCATTCAGGCAATTTACGAAAATCACTGTTCCGATGCTGAAGCCGATCATTTTATTTACCTCGATTACCTCCACAATCGGTACGCTGCAGCTGTTCGACGAGGTCATGAACATTACGAAGGGCGGGCCCGGCAACGCGACGTTATCGATCTCGCAGTATATTTACAATCTGTCCTTCAAGTACACGGCGGACTTCGGATATGCGGCAACCGTATCCTATTCCATTGTGGTCATCATCGTTCTGTTGTCCATTCTTCAATTTAAGGTGGCAGGTGATAAAAAATGAGGAAGCTGAAGCGGATAGGCACTTACGCATTTCTCGGCGGAGCGGCTTTCGTCTCGATTTTCCCCTTCTTGTGGATGGTCGTGAGCGCCACGAACAAATCGGTCGATGTCACCAAGGGGCGGCTGCTGCCCGGCAATCATTTGCTGGATAATTTCACGAAGCTGGCGGAATCGACCGACCTATGGACGTCATTATGGAACTCCGCAAGGATCTCCGTGCTGACGACGATTTTGGCCATTGTCATCGCTTCGCTGGCTGGATATGGCTTTGAAATATTTCGCAGCAGGGCGAAGGACATCGTGTTCAATATTTTACTGTTATCGATGATGATTCCGTTTGCGGCTCTAATGATCCCGCTCTACCGGATGTTCGCGAATATTTCCGGCACCGTTCCGGCGATTGGGATCGATACGATGGCTTCGGTCATGCTGCCGACGATTACGACAGCGTTCCTGATTTTCTTCTTCCGCCAGAATTCCAAAATGTTTCCCAAGGATATGGTGGAGGCCGGGCGCATTGACGGGCTGAGCGAGCTTGGTATTTTTTTCAAAATATTCATGCCAACGATGAAGACGACCTACGCTGCTGCAGGCATCATAACGTTCATGTCAAGCTGGAACAATTATCTGTGGCCGCTCATTGTGCTGCAATCTCCGGAGCAGAAGACGATCCCGCTGCTCATCTCCAATCTGGGGTCGGGCTACTCGCCGGATTACGGCCTCATTATGCTGGCGATTGTCATCGCCACGCTGCCTACGGCGCTGGTATTCTTCCTGATGCAGAAGCATTTCGTGGCGGGAATGATGGGTTCAGTGAAGTAGCAGTTAGAAGTAAGTAAGTAAGTAAGTAAGTAAGTAAGTAAGTAAGTAAGTAGCAAGTAAGAAGTCAGTAAGAAGCAAGCAAGGACCAGGCAAGGAGCGAGCAAGGGGCAAGCAAGGAGGAGGTAAGGACTAAGCAAGGATTAAGCAAGAGACCAAGTAAAGACCAGCCTAGAACAACCTAGAACAACCATAAAGAGATAGGAGCGATAAAGTTGACAGTAGCGAGGACGCCAAGCTTGGATTGGCTGAGTGATGTAAAAGTATTCGCAGTAAATCGGCTGCCGGCCCATTCGGATCATAGGTACTACAGGACGAGGGAAGCTGCGGCGAAGGATATGAGCAGGGTTATGGGCAGGGATATGAGCAAGTTAGGTACGGGCACTGGCATGGATGTAAGCATGGAGATGAGGCATTCCCTCAACGGGAGCTGGAAATTTGCTTACTCGGCTCATCCGGATAGCCGTCCAGTGGATTTCTACAAGCTGGAGCACAACTGCAGCGGGTGGGACAGCATTCAGGTACCGGGGCATATCCAGCTGCAGGGCTTCGGACAGCCGCATTATGTAAATACGATGTATCCATGGGACGGGCATGAAGAGCTGAGGCCGCCGGCCGTTCCCCGTAAGAGGAACCCGGTGGGCAGCTATGTGAAGGAGTTCGAGCTTCCTGCGAAGTTTCGGGATCAGCCCGTTGGCATTTCTTTTCAGGGCGTAGAATCGGCCTTCTATGTCTGGCTCAACGGCAGCTTCGTCGGCTATAGCGAGGATAGCTTTACGCCGGCGGAGTTTGATCTGACGCCATACGTTCTGGACGGCATAAACAAGCTGGCGGTTGAGGTGTATCAGCGCAGCACGGGCAGCTGGCTGGAGGATCAGGACTTCTGGCGTTTCTCCGGGATTTTCAGGGATGTCTATCTATACACCGTGCCTAAGCTGCATGTACGGGATTTATTTGTCCGCACAGATCTGGACGGGGCTTATCGCGATGGCCTGCTTCATGCGGATTTGCAGATACAGTCCCAGCCCGGCAATGCGGGGGGCGGTTATGTAGAGGCCGAATTGTTCGATCCCAGCGGCGGGCTGGCAGGACGTACATGTGCGGAGTTGGGCGAGTTCCAGGGCGGGGCTGGAAGCAGGGCATCTGGAAAAGCTGGAGTCAGCAGCGTGTCACTCCATCCTGCCGATGAGTTAAAGCTCTCTCTGCAGCTTGAAGTGCCTCAGGCACGGCTGTGGAGCGCAGAGAATCCTCAGCTGTACACACTCTACCTCTCCATATACGACTCTCGGGGCGAGCTCGTGGAGGTGGTTCCGCAGAGGGTCGGCTTCCGCAAGTTTGAAATGATCGGCAAGGTGATGCACCTGAACGGCAGGCGGATCGTGTTCAAAGGGGTCAACCGCCATGAATTCAATTGCTATTCAGGGCGCGCTATTACCAAAGAGGATATGCTGTTCGATATCCGGACGCTCAAGCAGAACAATATGAATGCGGTACGCACCTCGCATTATCCGAATCAGACGCTCTGGTATGAGCTCTGTGATGAATACGGGGTATATGTGATCGATGAAATGAACCTGGAAAGCCATGGCTCTTGGCAGAAGATGGGTGCCGTCGAGCCGTCCTGGGTCGTGCCGGGCGATCGGCCGGAGTGGAGGGATATCGTGATGGACCGGGCTGTGTCCATGTTCGAGCGCGACAAGAATCATCCTTCCATCTTGATCTGGTCCTGCGGAAATGAGGCGTACGGCGGCAAAGTGATCTATGAGGTGTCGGAGTATTTCAGGAGCTCCGATCCCGGGCGGCTTGTGCATTATGAGGGGATTTTTCATGATCGCCGCTTTAACGATACGAGTGATATGGAGAGCCGGATGTACGCGAAGGCGGCTGATGTTGAGGAATATTTGCTGAATGATCCGCAGAAGCCTTATATCACCTGCGAGTACATGCATGCCATGGGGAATTCGGTCGGCGGCATGCACAAATATACCGAGCTGGAGCGAAGATATGCAATGTATCAGGGCGGCTTCATTTGGGATTACATCGATCAAGCCCTTATGGTGAAGGATCGCTATGGCCGCGAATATCTTGCGTATGGCGGCGACTTCGGAGACCGGCCGACCGATTACAACTTCTGCTGTAACGGCATTGTTTTTGCTGATCGGAAGCTGTCCGCTAAAATGCAGGAGGTCAAATTCCTGTATCAGAACGTCAAGCTGATTCCGAGCCTGAAGGAGCTCACGATGATCAACGACAACCTATTCACTAATACTTCGGTATATGATCTTGAGATTAGCCTGCACCAGGAGGGCTATGAAATCAGCAGGCGGCTCTTGCAGGCCGATGTCGCTCCGCTAAGCGAGAAGACAATTCCACTGGAGCTGGAGCTGGATGGCTTGCCTTCAGGCGAATACTATATCAACGCTTCTTTGAAGCTGAAGGACAAGATGCTGTGGGCTGACGCAGGTCATGAAGTGGCATTTGGGCAGCATGTATTTATGGTGGAGAACGGAGCAAAAGCTGCTGCGGGATCTGGCTCAGATACGGCAAACACGAAAATCGCTGCTGCGGCAAGTAGCTCGCATGCAGCGAGTGCAAATGCTGCGAATGAATCTGGACTGCAAAATCTTGAACTGGCTTACGGAGACGTCAACATTGGCGTTCACGGCAAGGACTTCTCCGTTCTATTCTCGAAGCAGGACGGCAGCCTCATCTCCTTGAATTATGCCGGGCGCGAGATGATTTCCCGCCCTCCGCAGCCTCTATTCTGGCGAGCCCTGACGGATAATGACCGTGGAATGAATATGGGCTTTCATGCCGCAGGGTGGTATGCCGCCAGTCTTGCGCCTAAATGCACTGCCGTAGATGTAGAGGATTACAGGCAAGCTGACCGGGCTGAGAGGCCGGAGGAGGCGGGGGCCGTCAGCATTACTTTTACTTATGAGCTGAGCATCAGCAAAGAGGTCAAGGCCTCCGTCCGCTATACCGTCTATCCGAACGGTAAAATCCGCGTCAATTCCTTATATGAAGGGGCTGCGGGTCTTCCTGAGCTGCCGATTTATGCATGGAGCTTCAAAGTGCCTGCAGAGTACAGCAAGCTGGAATGGCTGGCTATGGGTCCGGAAGAGAACTATATAGATCGTTGTCATGGAGCTAGGCTCGGCGTCTTTAAGAATACGGCGGAAGGCAATGTCTCCCCGTACCTGATTCCGCAGGAATCCGGGAACCGGACCGGTGTCCGCCGGGTATGCATTCGCAATGAGCAAGGCGTGGGGATAGCCATTTCGGCAGCCTCCGGGAGGCCAGTAGAATGCGGCATTTCGCCGTATACCGCCTTTGAGCTGGAGAATGCCCGTCACCACTGGGAGCTGCCGCCAATACATTACACGGTGATCACCGTTGCCGGCAGGCAGATGGGCGTCGGCGGCGACGATAGCTGGGGCGCACCGGTGCATGAAGAGTATCGGATTCCCGCAGACCAGAGCTTGCAGTTTGAATTCTGGATTAGCGGAATAGGTTTGGGGGAAGCGAAGCCCGAAGCGGAATATAGGCAATAGTAGAGTAGAATAGAGGCAGTGGTCATAAAGACGCCAAAGAGATCCGTTGAGGCGTACTAAGGCATGCTAAGGCATATTGTGCGCTGTAGAGACACCGTAGAGATCTATAAAGGCGTAAGCGCTATAGAGCCGCTATGTAGGCGTCAAGGCAATATGGGCAATTAGCAGGCAAGGCAAATATAATCGGTCGAAGCCGCTCGGGAATTGAAGTGCTCCACGAAGGTGCAGTTCAATTCCGGGCGGTTTTTTGTGAGAAGTTAGCGGTATTTTTTTGCAATTCACAGAAATAATAGCCCCGCTGAAAACTTATATAATCTATAATTTTCAATATAAAGGCGAAAAACTAAGAAGAATGGAAGGGCGGAGACAGGGATGCTAATTGATCTGACAGGGAAAATCGCGTTGATTACGGGAGCGACGGGACAGCTCGGGAGAGTGATGACGCGGACGCTTGCCAAGTGCGGGGCCAAGGTTGCGATTCATTACAACCATAATGCAGCCAAGGCTAGGGAGCTGCAGCAGGAAGTTATTGCAGCAGGAGGCGCGGCTGTTATCGTGCAAGGGGATATTACGAAGGAAGCCTCGATTCTGGAGATGAAGGAACGGATCGCCGCGGAGCTGGGGGCCCCTGACATCGTAGTTGCGAATGCGGTTATTCAGTACAACTGGACCTCCGTTCTGGAGCAGCCGCCGGAGGATTACGTCAGCCAGTTCGAGTCTTGCGTTATGCAGAGCGTATTTTTGGCAAAAGCCTTCATTCCTGAGATGATTGCCAAGCGCGGGGGACGCTTCATCGGGATCAATACGGAGTGCGTCATGCAGAATTTTCCCGGCCAGTCCGCTTACACAGCGGGGAAAAGAGGCATGGACGGGGTATACCGCGTACTGGCCAAAGAGGTGGGAGAGCACCAAATTACCGTCAATCAGGTGGCTCCCGGCTGGACGATCAGCGAGAAGGATCGCGGGGAAGACGATTTGCAAGACGCCGCTTACGTTGCGCAGGTTCCTCTGAAACGCCGGGGGGAGGACCAGGATATTGCGAATGCGGTTGCCTTTCTGGCCTCGGATTTGGCAGGCTTCATTACGGGGGCATATATCCCGGTCAGCGGGGGAAATGTGATGCCATCCATTTAACAGCTGGGAGGTGGGCTGCGTGAAGAGATTGTATCGATTAAACGAGATCAGGCAGGAGATTCAGCATCATGATCTAGTGCTGCTGCTCATAAAGACAAGCGGATGCGGCGTATGCGAATCGATTCAAGCGAAGGCGGCGGTGCTGCTGCAATCCCATAAGGCAATTCAGGGAATTTATGTGTTCATGGAGGATGCTCCAGACATGGCCGCGGAATATTTAGTGCTGACCGCTCCGACATTGCTGCTCTTTTTTCAAGGGAAGGAAGTGTATAGGGAATCCCGCTTTGTTCGCTTTGAAGAGCTGGAGCAGGTGCTGGCGAGATATGAAGAACAAATTCTTGACTGAGAATTTGCCGAGAACTCGGGTGATAGTTGAAAGCAATAAGAGTGTATAGGGTTTATAGGTCAATCGTTGGATAAGGATTGGTCTTTTTGTCGTGTTTGTGCGGATTTCCGCCTGATTTTCAAACGAAATTGTTTAAAATTTGAGGATTTCGACACGTTTAAGAAGAATGTAGAATAATGTATCATTATGTAGAACTATATACATAGAATACATGGAAAGGAAGATGACTCTTGAGAATCAAATCCAAAAAGACGGCAATGATCGGTGCAGCAATTGTTCTATTGTTTACTTTTTCTGCCGGGGCTTCCGCGGCTTCGACATTGGAGCGTATTCAGGCCAATCTGAACCACGGCATTTCTTTTTTGCTTAATGGAAAAGCTTGGACGGCTAAAGATGCGAACGGGGCAAAGGCTGTTCCCATCAGCTATAAAGGAACCACTTATGTGCCGCTGCGCGCTGTGGCGGAAGCTACTGGTGCAGACGTTCGCTACGATGCGGCCAAGCAGCAAATTGTGATCTCGACGGGACCGGTTGCCGAGACTCCTAGCAAGGGAGAGCGCACGCCTTTCAGCGTAAATAACGTATCTCACTTCAAATGGAGCTACTACAAAAGCGGCATCACTCGAAATAAAGAGGATTTACAGTTTGGGGAAACTCAATATGAGACAGCGTTCATGGTAACTGGAGTGAATAGTGCGGGACAGGGCGTTGCCTTTAAAGTGAAGGAAGGTACGAAAAAAGTCGGAGTGCTGCTCGGCTTCAAGACGCCGAAAACAGATAAGGAATACTCCGCAAAATACACGATTGCTGATAAGGATGGTCAGGCCTTTGCCACTGGAAAAATCGAGAACGGCAAAGTAGTTGAAAACGTTCTGGTGCTGCCTGACAACACGACCGATCTGTATGTCTCCTTTACCGGACCGGCCGGAGAAGATTCCGCAGGCTTCGTTATTTGGGACGAGAGCTGGCTTGAGAATTAATTTTCATTTTATAAAAAATAATCGATATAAAAAGCCGAAAGATGACCGCCTGTATGCGCCGTCTTTCGGCTTTTTGCGCTGCATTTAATCTCCAATAGATTTAAATAATTATTAAAAATTAGTGACACAGTGAGATTAATCACGTATAATCATGTGAAGATCAGGAGTATAACAGTCTTGAAATATTAGTAGTACAATTTTTGAGCGGGTAAAGGGGGAGAGCCGGATGTTATCCCTGCAGGAGGTTAGCAAGAGCTATGACCGGCAGAGCAGTGACAGGCTGGCTGCGGTTCAGGCGGTCACTCTCACCATTGAGGAAGGAACCATTCATGGGATTATCGGGCCAAGCGGGGCGGGGAAGTCCACGCTGCTGCGGCTGATGAATATGCTGGAAATTCCGGATGAAGGAAGGGTTGTCGTGGCAGGCAAGGATTGGACGGCGATGAGCGAATCCGAGCTGCGCCAGGCGCGAAGATCGGTCGGCATGATTTTTCAGCAATTCAATCTGCTTCAGAATCGTACGGTCAGCGGCAATGTCTCCGTTCCTCTGGAGCTGGCCGGATTGCCGAAGAAGGAGCGGGCCGAGCGGGTTCGCGAATGTCTGCAGTTCGTCGGATTATTGGATAAGGCGGAGGAATACCCGGCGTCGCTGAGCGGAGGGCAGAAGCAGCGGGTGGCGATAGCCCGCGCCCTGGCGAATCATCCGCAGGTGCTGCTCTGCGACGAGCCGACCTCTTCCCTCGACCCGAAGACGACGAATGATATCCTTAGCGTTCTGCGGCATGTGAACGAGACGCTGGGAGTCACCATTGTCATGGTCACGCACGAAATGGATGTGGTAGCGCAAATCTGCCAGCGGGTCTCGGTGATGGAGGGTGGCCGGTTGACGGACAGCTTCGCATTGCAGCCTCGTGAACAGGCAGGTGCGATCGGGCCCCCGAAGTCGTACAGGGAACAACTGCTGGTCATGGAGGGTCTCGGCGATGTTTGATATTTCGGTCATGCTGGACGGCATGATACAATACGAGGCCGAGATCAGGAAGGCGATTGGCGAGACGTTCTTCATGGTCGGAATGTCGGTGGTTGCTGCGATTATCTTCGGCTTACCCGCCGGTACATTGCTGTTCCTGTGCCGCAAAGGCCAAATTTATGAGAATCGCGCATGGTCATGGGTGCTTAACAGCCTCGTGAATATCATCCGCTCCTTCCCGTTCCTGCTGCTCGTCGTTTTCATGATACCGCTCACCCGCATGATCGTCGGGACAGCAATAGGCACGCTGGCGGCCTCGATTCCTTTATCGGTCGTCGCGATTGCGCTTTATGCCCGGCAGGTAGAGCAGGCGCTGCTTGATGTTCCGCGCGGTGTAATCGAGGCAGCGCGCGCGATGGGCGCGTCCAAGCTGGAGATGATCGTCAAATTTTTATATGTGGAGGCCCGTTCAGGCTTGGTGCTGGGGTTAACCACCTCAACGATCAGCTTCATCTCTTATTCGACCGTCATGGGAATCGTGGGGGGCGGCGGGATTGGCGACTTTGCCATTCGTTACGGCTATCAGCGGTTTGAGACAGAGCTGATGACTGGGGTTATTATTTTAATGATCGTCCTGGTGCAGGCCATTCAATATGCAGGCACGACCATTTCCAGACTTCTGGATAAGCGGTCATAGTACATGGATGAATTATGAATTACACCATACTTAGAAAAAAATCCGGAGGGAAACATACGATGAAAAAATGGATGCTTATGCTCTCATTACTTATGGTTGTTGTGGCTGGCTGCGGTAAACAGGCAGATAGCGGCGCGGCGAACAACGCAGCTTCGCAGAATCAGTCCGATTCTTCACAGGAAGCGGCACCGCAGGAGGCAGTTACGTTAAAAGCAGCTACGTTAATTCCGCCAATGACGGAAATTCTAGAGCTCGTTCAGCCGCTGCTGAAGGAGGAGGGCGTCAACCTGGAGCTGGTCGTATTGTCGGACAACATTCAGCCGAATGATGCGCTCGCGAATAAGGAAGTAGATGTGAACTTTTTTCAGCACGTTCCGTATATGGAGCAGTACAATCAGAACAAGAACGCTAACCTGGTAGCCGTTCAGCCGATCTATCACGCTGTGTATGGTGCTTATTCGAAGCGTTACAAATCGATGGAGGAGCTGCCGGAGGGGGCGGTAATCGCTATCGCCAACGATCCGTCGAACATCGGACGTTCGCTGGATATGCTGGATAAGGCGGGGGTAATCAAGCTGAAGGAAGGCGTTGGCATTAATGCAACGCAGGCGGACATCATCGAGAACGAGAAAAAATACAAATTCGAGGAAGTCGATCTGCTCATGCTGGCGCGGATGCTGGACGATGCGGATCTGGTGCTGATGACGCCGGCATATGCGAGTCCGCTCGGCTTGACGCCGAAGAAGGATGCGCTGCTGACCGAGACGGCGGAGTCCGATTTTGCAATTACCCTGGTAGCCCGCGAGGACAACAAGGATTCCGAAGCCGTGCAGAAGCTGGCCAAAGCCATGTCCGGGCCGGAGGTTAAGCAGTTCCTGCAAGAAAATTACGATGAAATCGCCATACCTGCCTTTGAGTAATGATGTAAAAAATCCGGGGACTTCTCCATAAAGGAGAAACCCCGGATTTTTCTTGCTGTGAGCTGCTATCGAGCACAGCTCTTATTGAGCGTAGCTTTCATTAAGCGCCGCTCCATCGAGCGTGCCATTTTATGCGATACGGCGCAGGCGCAAATCCTTCGTAAACCACTGCCGGTAGCTGAGCGTGCTAAGCAGGATGCTAGTGATGGCGGCGGAGCTGGTAAAAGCAAATACGATTAGGATTTGATATCGAACCGCTTCAACGGGATCGGCCCCAGCGATGATCATGCCGGTCATCATCCCTGGCAGCTGGACGAGCCCTACGGTTTTCATTCCATCGATCGTCGGGATCATGCTGGACTTCACAGAACGCTTCATCACATCCTGAACCGATCTTCGGGCGGTCGCGCCGAGGGACAGCAGCGTTTCGATTTCGCCGCGCGAGGCATGGATGTCGCGCTTGAACTGGTTCAGGAACAAGCCGGCCACCACCATCGCGTTCCCGATCGTCATGCCGCTGATCGGAATAATGTATTGAGGGGTGGGCTCAATGATCCTGAGCCCGAGCAGCAGGCCCATCATGAGCAATTCCGTTGCCGAAATGGCGATGGCCACTCTCCACCAGATTCCCTTCAGGCCCTTGCCCCGCTTGGCAGCATTGCTGGAGGCGACGATGATCATGAATGCGATGATAGCCAGAATAAATAAGGGATGGCTGCTGTTAAATACAAACTGGAGGACGTAGCCGACCAGCAGCAGCTGGATGGCCGCGCGGATCGTTCCGATAGCGATATCCTTCTCCAGTCCAAGCTTCTGCCATACGGAGACCAGCATCGTGACCATGATGAATATGATCGTAAAACTGAGCGCTAGGAGAGACATAGTTCACCTCTATTCAACGGCTGATTCAGGAACTGGCGGGCCAGCTCCGTCTCGGGCCGCTCGAAAAATTGCTTAGTCGGCGTCTTCTCCAGCAAGGTATGCCGTCCCATGAACCAGACGACATCGCTGATCCGGGCAGCCTGCTCCAGCTGATGCGTCACCCAGATCATGCCGGTTCCTTCCTGGCGATGCCATTCCTGAAGCAGCATCTCCACCCGTTGGGCGTTGCTTTGATCCAGCGAGGCCGTAATTTCGTCGAGCAGAAGTATTTTGGGCCGCAGCAGCAGAGAGCGGATCAGAGCGACGCGCTGCTTCTCCCCGCCGGACAAATCGGCCGCGTTCTTGCCAAGATCGATCGCCTCCAGCCCCGCTTGTGCGAGCAGCCTGCGAACGAGCGGGGCGTCATAAGGAATGCGGTGCAGGTGATGCACCGTCCGTAAATTATCCTCGACGCTGCCGGGCAGCATGACGGCCTGCTGGGCCACGTAGCAGACGGCTTTCCGCCACTCTATGGGATTGATTTTCGCGCAGGATACGCCTTCGAGGCGGATGTCGCCTTCATCGGGAGCATCCAGCAGGGACAAGATTCGCAGCAGGGTGCTCTTGCCCTGTCCAGAAGAGCCGAGTAGCGCGATCCGGTCGTGATGCGCCAGCGCCCCGCTTACACGGCTAAATAGAAGGGCTTCGGGGGATCCCTCGTGACTTTTCTTTAGTTGTTCGAATTCAAGCAGGTTAGGCAAGATGATGGGCACCTCTTTTTCACGGATAGTTATCAAGATTATTCTAGCAGACATTCCGGGCAGCGCACATTTTCGGGCATTAATACATATGAAAGTAAGGATGGAATAAATAGTGGATTACACAATAGATGAAAAAATGCTATAATGAATGAAATTGCAATGAATTTACATGAAATACATCATGATATCATTTTCAAATGTGACCTCCTTCACAGGAATAAGCATTAATTTGTAGTAATCTAAATTCAAAGCAATAACACAGCTTTCAAAATACAAAATAAATTTGAATATGGATCTTCGGGGTAAGGTGAAATTCCTGACCGGCGGTGATAGTCTGTTCCTTGAACGGGCTTCAGCCCGCGACTCGCAGCCTGAATCAGGCGCGACTGATCTGGTGAAATTCCAGGGCCGACGGTAAAGTCCGGATGGGAGAAGATCAAGCGTAAGCATGCTGCGGATTTCTGTGTCCAGGCAAGCTTATTTGATCAACCCCCGTACAGGTCGACAATGTCGATGACGGGGGTTTTCTGCGATAAGACTCCGTATTCAAGGTAAGGAGACTGCAAGATGGATAATGTAACTGTAGGAGTCAAAATCAAGCCTTCGCTGCCGCTGCAGGCCGACCGCCCGAAAAGCGGATTCTGGCTGGTCGTTCTAGGAGCCGCCCTATGGGGGGCAGATCCGTTATTCCGCATCATTCTGCTAAAGTCGCTCACATCGGCGCAAATCGTGCTGCTGGAGCATATTATTATCGCGTTGATCGCCGTCCCGGTCATGTGGAAGAATCGCCAGGAGCTGCGCGGACTGGGCTGGAAGCAGGCCGGGGCCCTTCTCTTCATTTCCTGGGGCGGATCGGCTATCGCTACTATTCTGTTCACGATGGGGCTCGTTAACGGCAATCCGAATGCCGTTCTTCTGCTGCAGAAGCTTCAGCCGATATTTGCGATCGTACTGGCAAGAGTGCTGTTGAAGGAGCGTCTGCCGCGCCATTTTTCCTGGCTGGTCATTCTGGCCCTGGCGGGGACGTACCTGCTAACCTTTGACTTTACGCTGCCGATCGGGCACTGGAGCGAGATCGTTCATGTCGGCAGCCTGCTGTCGCTGGGCGCGGCGGCTCTGTGGGGCGGTTCCACGGTAATGGGCCGTCTGATGGTAGGCCAAATGAAATACGAGACGGTGACCTCGCTTCGTTTTCTTCTGGCGCTGCCCTTGCTGTTTGCCATCACCTGGAACGAGGGCGCGGCCTGGAACCTTCCTAGTGAGGCCGGAGCCTTTACGGCCGTATCCTTGAATTTGCTCGGTCAGGCGCTGCTGCCAGGCCTGCTCAGCCTGCTTGTCTACTATAAGGGGCTGACAACGACCAAGGCTTCCGTCGCCACGCTTGCGGAGCTGAGCTTCCCGATGGTCGGGGTGCTCATTAACTGGATTGCTTTTCAGGAGGTAGTCACACTCGCTCAGGCCTTCGGCTTTATGCTGATTTGGGCGACGCTGTTTATTATTTCTCGGCAGTCCCAGACGGCGCCTGATGCCGCGCTCAAGTCCGCTTGAACCATTGGCTTGATTTATATATATAGTAATTGACTAATCGACCATCATCCTTATCTCCCGCGGGGGGCAGGTGATGGTCGATTTTTATCTGCTGACTTGTATTTATTTCCTAATTATTATTCGGTAAGGGAGCGACAGACCCTGTCATGTGCAGTAAAATGAAATTGGATGGGAATCGGAATTGAGCAGTTGACCGCCAAATGGAGCAGCTTTGCATATGAAGTAGATAGTTAAGACAGTACGGGACGGGAATTAAATGACTGACAATAATTGGGGGGGAGGATTCCTTAATTATGAAAAAAAGGGTTAAGGAACTTACTCTCACTGTAGGAGGAAATATCTCTTGAAAAAATGGATGACGCTTATATTAACAGGTCTTATAGCGGCGATGGTTGCCTCGGGCTGCACAGCGAATTCAGCACCGCCGTCAGGCTTGCCGGAGGCGGCAGAGCTTATCGATCGAATTAGCGAAGCTGGCAAGGAATTAAAGAGCTTTTCGACTGAAGAGGACGTATACCAGATTATTGTAAACAGGGTCTCGGATACGGCATCCACGGAACAAATTGTCGATTCGTTGACGAGGAGCGATATCATTAAAGAGCCGTTTCAGATGCATTCCATCAACCAGACGAAAATGCACGAGGATATGTCCTTGGAGATGGAGCAGTATGTAACGAAGGATGCCATATTCATGAAGTTAGACAGTGACTGGATGAAGATGAATGAAGAGCTGAGGGTCAAAGCGATGCCAAGCATGGAGGAAGCAGGCTATCCCTGGCGGCAGCTGGAGCTTTATCGACCGGTACAGGAGGCATTGAAAGTCAGCGAAGAAGGGGAGCATTATGTAATTAGAGCGGAGCTGAATGACAGTCAGCTGTTAAAGTTCACCGAAAGTTACAGGAATCGGACGAATTACCGCGGAGAGCCGCTGATGGATGATTACTCTGATATCACAATTAGAAAGGCCGATATAGTGTATACCGTACACAAGGATACTTATCACCCGGTTGAAATCAGTTTATCTTCGGATATGGATCTAACGCGTTCAGGCCATACGTATTCTATAGAAGGGGAGATGCGAAGCAAATATTCCAATTATAATGGGATCAAGGAAATCCGTATCCCGGAGGAAGCGCTGAGCGCCCAATAAATGCAGGCCCACTAACTCGAAGGGGCTGTTTGATGAGTAAACTTTGCGAGCGGTTGCCTTGATGTGACCAATACGCTCTCGGCCTGCGGCCGCCTGTAATGTGACCATTATGCTCCCCACCTGCGGTCGTCTGTAATGTGATCAATATTTGCTCCCAGCCTGCGGCCGGTTGCCCTTGATATGATCAAACACGCTCTCCCCCCTTTTTACGCCGAACATAAATGGCGGGTTTCTCGTTCTAGCGAACATGAATCCGCGGACTTCTCAATTTAAATGGAATTGTAGTAGTTAGTTTCTGCGGTAAAGCAGGGAAAGCAGATTTAAATGGTTTTCATGTGGTTAGAAGGAGGGAGATCCCCGTTATGGGCGAGATTCTTGACTTTAGGGGCATGAAATCCATCTAATCCCTTAAACCATTCGTTTAGAGCAAATTTAGATACATGAATTCCATTTAGTGTTCGTGCTCGATAGCTCATGTTGAAGTTCAACAGCTTATGTTCGTGCTCGATAGCTCATGTTGGAGTTCAACAGCCTATATTCGTGCTCGATAGCTCATGTTGGAGTTCAACAGCTCATGTTCGTGCTCGATAGCTCATGTTTGAGTTCAACAGCTCATGTTCGTGCTCGATAGCTCATGTTCGTGTTCAATAGCTCATGTTTGAGTTCAACAGCTTATGTTCGTGCTCGATAGCTCATGTTTGAGTTCAACAGCTCATGTTCGTGCTCGATAGCTCATGTTTGAGTTCAACAGCTCATGTTCGTGCTTGATAGCTCATGTTCGTGTTCAATAGCTCATGTTTGAGTTCAACAGCTCATGTTCGTGCTCGATAGCTCATGTTTGAGTTCAACAGCTCATGTTCGTGCTCGATAGCTCATGTTTGTGTTCAACAGCTTATGTTCGTGCTCGATAGCTCATGTTTGAGTTCAACAGCTCATGTTCGTGCTCAACAGCTTATGTTCGTGTTCAAAGTTTAGCTTAATATAAGATGAGCCAAAGAAATGGGATTCAGGCAAGAGAGAAATGGACTCCGGTAACAATTGATTCCGCAGAAACGGATAGCGTTCTAAAAGAAGGGGAGCGTCCCTCAGTCATCTTGGATGACTTCTGGGACACCCCCTCTTTGGCGAGTGCGAAGCAGATGAGGTTTATCCATGATGCGACATTTCGCGGGCTGCTTCCCGAACGGACTGATTGGCGGTGGATAGGCCCGGCTCAGTGGGAAATACCCATTTGCGCACAATGAAATATAAAATTTCGACCAGCACGATGGCCCCGGCAATATCCAGAACAACATGCTGCTTCACGAACACTGTGGAGGCCGTAATTGTCCAGGATGCGATGATAATCGTCCATTTGGCCAAGGCGGGCCATTTGCATTCGGATAGTCCTTTAAGCATCAAATAACTGGTAAGGACATGAATGCTCGGAAAACAGTTATAAGGTCCATCCGTCTGGTAAATCAAGTTAACCAGCCAGTAAGTCAGCCCCGTCTCCGTAATAACCGGACGCCCTACGGTTGTCTGGTAGAAGAAGAAGGTAATATAGCTGGCGATAAGACCCAGGCAGAGCGTAAGCAGCGTACGATAGTACGTTGTTTTATTTTTTAAGAAATAGGCAACCAGCATGGCCAGAATAAAAGGGTACCACAGGATATATGGAATAATGAAAGCCGGGATGAAAGGGATGTAGTTATCCCAGGAGATCATCAGGCTTCTCACCGTTGTGTTGCCGTGGTTCAATACACCGTAAAAAATATTTAATACGGGAATAGCTAAAATCCATAACAGCGGCTTGTAGTCCGCAAGCTTCCTCTTCAAATCCATTCGACCCCTTATCATTTTCATTTAATATACAGTATATAAGCTACTCCATAGGTATAGCAGATGTGCGGAAAAAACACCACCTATTGAATGTAAGAATTTTCTGACAATGTTTTAATATATTAACTCACGTTGCGTTAGCTCGAAAATGGCGATGAAAAAAATAAATAGTTGTTTACAAAGAATATTTATCCAGCTATAATCGAAGAAAATAACCAAAATAGTTTAATGATTTGGAGATTTAATCCACACAAATTCCACACAGACTTATAATCAGGCACAGGGAGTTATTTTTTTGAGCTATTTAGGAGATTATATCCGTTTTACAACAAATAACAGAAGAATTTATTCTTTTTATTGGAGGCTTTTACGATGCTGCATTCAATGATTCAAGCGCTTGAAGGCGGACTTATTGTTTCTTGTCAGGCTCTTAAGGATGAACCGTTTTATGGAAGCGATTACATGTCCCGTTTTGCTTTAGCGGCCGAGATGGGCGGGGCGGTAGGGATTAGGGCGAATACCCCACAGGATATTACAGCGATCAAGAAAGTGACGAATTTGCCGGTGATCGGCCTGTGGAAGCAGGAGTACGACGGCTCTGACGTCTACATCACTCCTACCCTAGCAGAGGTTGAAGGTGTCATTGCTGCGGGAGCCGATATTGTGGCCATGGATGCCACATTACGCCCCCGGCCTGACGATGTTGGTCTGGCGGATCTGGTCAAAAAGATCAGGGAGAAGCATCAAGTGCTATTAATGGCGGATGTATCCACGGTTGCCGAAGGGATCGAGGCAGAGAAGCTGGGCTTTGACCTTATTTCTACGACACTGTCCGGTTATACGGCCTATAGCCCGCAAAGCGAGGAGCCCGATATTCAATTAGTTGCGGATTTAAGTCAAAGGGTTAACCTTCCCGTATTAGCCGAGGGAAGAATTCATAGTCGCGATCTGGCTGTGCAGTGTCTTCAGGCCGGAGCTTATGCAGTCGTGATTGGCGGAGCCATTACCAGACCGCAATGGATTACGAAGAAATTTACTGATGCGATGAAGCAATATCATAACGTTACTCAAGCTTAGTCCTTACGATTCAACGCGAGAGGGGTGATGCTTTCCTGATACGATTGGTTTGAATTGCTTATGGGATAATTAAAAAGGGGAGGATTTACTATGAAGCACACGAAGAAAATAGCGGGGATTTTGTCGGTGTTCATGCTGTCCATGGTTGTACTGTCGGGATGCTCTGGAGGCGGCAAGGAGGGGAATGCTCCGGACACATCGAAGGGGGATAAAGGCCAGGTCACCATTACCGTCTGGGATAACTATGGTGCAACAACGCCGATCAAGCCCTTGATTCCGAAGTTTGAAGAGGAGTATCCGAATATCAAGGTGGACTTCCAGGAGCAGCCTTGGGATAACTTTTGGGATAAAATGGCGGCTGCTGCATCAGGAGGAGAGACGCCTGACATAGCGACAACAGGACTGATGTGGAACCCTAAATATACGGTATATGGCTTGTTTGCAGACTTGAAAGCGCTGTCAGGCGGGAAGGTGAATGGGAATGATATTGACAGTGTTTATAGCGAGGGGATGCTCCAGGCCGCTACTACGGAGCAAGGCTTGTTTGGAATTCCGTATGATTTTGACTCGTATTCTCTGTATTATCGCAACGACTTGCTTGAGCAGGAAGGGATCACGGCACCTCCTTCCACATGGGATGAGCTGGTCGAGGTAGGGAAGAAGCTGACCAAGGATTTGGACGGCGACGGCAAAACCGATCAATATGCCTTCCTTGTTATGCCGGACTGGTACCATTACGAGCCATTCCTGTATGCCAACGGAGGCCAGGTGCTAACCGATGATTACAAGCAGGCGGCCTTTAATAGTCCTGAAGGAGTAGAGGCCTTGCAATTCTATGCTGATCTGGTGAATAAACATAAAATTGCAGTGAACTGGACTGCGGATCGCGGAAGCTATATCGCTGGCCTCAAGGATGGCACTATTGCTATGTTCCAGGACGGACCTTATGTAATGGGACTAATCAAGAACAGCAATCCCGAGCAGGAAGGGAAATGGAGAATTTCGGATGCAATCAGCAATAAACAGTATGGCACCCACATCGGAGGTACGTATTTGAGTATCTTTGAGAAATCCAAACATAAAGAGGAAGCGTGGAAATTTATAGAGTTCCTGAGCCGTGAAGAGAATGCCATTCAAATCTACAAAACATCAGGAGCGGCTCCCGGTTACTTGCCAGCGCTGGAATCCGAAGAAGTCAACTCACCTGATCCATTTTTCGGGGGAGAGGTGCCGCTGAATGTATTCAGGAAGGCCGTTGAACAAGGAAAGCCGAACCCGATCGTCAGCTCCTGGCAGGAAATCAGCCAAGTGATTTCCGATGCGGTAGCAAAAGCGGTTCTTAACGAGGCTACTCCGCAGGAAGCATTGGACGAAGCCGCTGAACAAGTAAATGCTATTCTCGCGGCGGAGCAATAGGCAGGGATTAAGCAAGTCGCAGTTTTGCTTAATGTTGGGGGCGGGTGCATAGGATAAGCCCGCCCTTTAACTGAAAGGATGAAAAAGATGAATGGACCCATGATAGCCGGAGCAGGGACGAAGTCACCTTCCAGACTCCAAAGTCTAGCCAAAGAAATTAGGAAGAGCAAGGAAGCCTATTTGTTCATTCTATTCCCGGTCGTATTGTTAATCTTGTTCAGTCTGATTCCGATGTTCTACGGCTTTTTAATGAGCTTTACAAATTGGAACGGGCTGCAGCCCGCTAAATTCGTAGGTATAGATAATTATATACAGATCCTGCAGAACAAGGATTTTCACAGAGCTATCCTAAATACCGTGAAGTTCGCCGTAGTCAGTCTTGCGGCAGGAATGAGCGTGGCGCTAATTCTGGCCTTGGCCATTGATAAGCTGACCCGTTTTCAGAGCTTCTTCAAAGTAACTTACTTTATTCCAGTAATTACGCCAATGGTTGTCGTTGCCTTGGTCTGGACTTTAATCTACAGCGATAAAGGGCTGTTGAATTATTTTCTCGGTTTTTTTGGCATAGAGTCAGTCGGGTGGCTGACGGATAAGCGGATTGCCATGTATTCCATTATCGTAACGAGCGTATGGCAGGGCATGGGATTTTCGATGATCGTGTTTTTAGCGGCCTTGCAGAAGATACCGGATCATTTATATGAGGCGGCCAAAATCGATGGAGCCAACGCGTTTCAATCCTTTTGGAATGTTACCCTGCCAGGCTTGAAGGATACGCTCGCTTTTCTCCTGATCTACGGCGTTATCGGAGCGTTTAACGTGTTTGACCAAATTTATGTGATGACGAACGGCGGCCCGGTAAAAGCGACCGAGACGATCGTTTTTCAAATATTCTCGAATTTCCGGTACTTGAAACTGGGCTACACCTCTGCCTTATCTTATATCTTTTTGTTTATGCTGCTAATCATTTCTCTTATCCAATTCAAAGTGATTTACAAGAAGGAAGAATGAGGTAACCGATATGGGAGAATTCCGGAGAAATAAAATCATTTTGTTGTTTATCTACCTGTTTCTGAGTGCAGGTCTAATTTTGAATTTGGCTCCGCTTGCCTGGATGGTCTCGACTTCATTTAAGCCAGGCAGTGAAGTGTTCCGGTTTCCGCCGAAGTGGATTCCTGATTCCCTGGACCTCGCGAACTATAAAAAGGTGTTTGCCATCATACCCTTCGAGAGATATTACATCAATAGTATCGTTGTGGCTCTTCTGCTTACGGCGGTGACTGTATTGCTCTGCACCATGGCGGGATACGCTTTTGCCAAAATGAAGTTTCCGGGGAAGAATGGAATCTTTATGCTGTTCCTGATTACGCTGATGATCCCGTTCCAGGCGACGATGATTCCACTATTCCGCATGGTTTCAAGCTTTGGCTGGATCGATACGTACCAGGGGCTGATCCTTCCGCAAATATCGACTGCGTTCGGGATATTTCTTATTCGTCAGTTCATGCTGTCCATGCCGGATGCGGTCCTTGAAGCGGCTAGAATTGACGGAAGCTCCCAGCTCCGTACCTTTTGGAAAATTGTCGTTCCTATGAACAGAGGGGCTATGGCGACATTGGCGATATTTACTTTTAATACGGCCTGGAACAATCTGCTCTGGCCGCTGCTGGTTACTAACCGGGAGCAGATGCGCACGCTTCCAGTAGGGATGGCGCTGTTCCGCTCGTCAAGGGATATCGATTGGACAGCAATTATGGCCGGATCGGTCATGTCATTGATCCCGATGATCGTCTTGTTCCTGCTCATGCAGAAACAATTTATCCGCGGCATTACCGCAGGCGCCGTGAAGGAGTAGCTTGGTCTAGGCAGAGTTGAACAATAGGATTGGTGGGTGGTTTAAATGACGACAAAAATAGTTTATTTGCCTTTGGATGAGAGGCCTTGCAATTGGCTTTATCCTCAACAGCTGGCTGCGATCACTGATTTGGAAATGATCGTTCCTCCTGTTGAAAAATTAGGGCGCAAGAAACAAAGAGCCGACCTTGGGGGATTAAGCGGCTGGCTGGAGGAACAGAGCAGTACTGCCGATTTTCTGATCATTTCCATTGATATGCTTGTGCATGGCGGAATTGTCCCGTCAAGACTGCATCATGAGTCGGTGGAAGCCTGCCGGGAACGGATGATGCTTCTGCATAAACTGAAGCAATCCAACCCGCGTTTGCGAATTTATGCGTTCAACCTGATCACGAGAGTTCCTGCATACTCCAGCAGCGAAGAAGAGCCGGATTATTATGATCAGGTGGGAAGAGAGATTTACGAGCTCGGCTGGCTGAGCGATAAGAAAGAAAGCGTAGGATTAGATGGCTTGGAGGAGGGGCGGTTCAATGAAGTGCTTGCGGCGATCCCTGTGGAAGTGCTTGCAGATTACCGCAAGAGACGGGAAACCAATGCGGAGGTCAACAGACTGGCCGTCGATCTGACGGAGGCTGGAATCATCGATTACTTGATTATTCCGCTCGATGACAACTCCCAATATGGTTTTAGCGCCATGGAGCAGCGGGAGCTAACTATACGGACAGAGCTGGCAGGGTTGTCGCATCGTGTGGCGATTTACCCGGGAGCGGATGAAATCGGCTGTACATTGTTGGCTAGAGTCTTTTGTGAGGTGAAGAGCTATACGCCGTCTCTATTCGTCAGGTATTCATCGACGAAGGGGCCCTACTGCATTCCCAAATATGAGGACCGCAGTCTGGGCGAGAGCATGAAGGCGCATATTACAGCTGCAGGCGCTGTGCAGGCTGATGCCTCAACAGATGCGGCCTGCATTCTGATGGTTCATTCTCCGGCCGTTGGACAGCACGAAATGGCAGAGACCGGAGATTCTATCGAGAACAGGCATCGTTCTTACTTCTCGGAGATTAACACCCGGGAGTTCGCCCAGGCGATGAAGCATTATATGGATGCCGGACGACTGGTCATGCTTGCCGATGTAGCACTATGCAACGGCGGAGACCAATTATTGATGAATTTACTGCATCAATCCGGCCTGCTTGGCCGTCTTCAAGGCTACGCAGCCTGGAACACCTCCGGCAATTCGCTTGGAACGGTCATTTCCCATGCTGTAATCCAGTCCTATTACCGGTCCATCCAGCAACCGGATGATGAATCAAGCTCTCACAGCAGATTGTTCTATCTCTCAAGACTGATCGAAGACTGGGGATACCAGTCATTGGTTCGCCAAGAGGTATGCGCGGATCATCTGCCTGAACTTGGCGCTGCTTATTTTCAGCTGTCCCATGTTCAGGATAAGGTCTGCGAAGTGATCGAGCGGAAGCTGAATGATTTCGTCAATAAATATTTACGGGACACGATAGCCCCGAACATGACTGTTAGCGATGTATCGCTGCCTTGGGAGCGGATGTTCGAAGTCGCCTTCAGGCTTGATACAGGTAAGCCTGAAGAACGGCATACACTGCAAGGCGGACAGAATTAGGGCAGAAATGGGCCAAGGGATTGCCTCAGAAGGACGAGGTTCATTACACCATTGCCCGTTAAAATCCTCCTTAGAAGGGGAGGCTGAGCCAGTTCGTATGAGCTGCGGCGCCAGCTATTTAAAATGAATTTCTCCTCACTGCAGCTTGTTGGGACATAGCAGATTGCCTTTTACAGGAATTTATGTATAACTTAATATAGGTGAGTCTACAGTACCACTTTTGTCGGGCTGCCTGAAAGGGGAATTGATTTTGTCCATCGAGCAGGGAATGGGAAAGACGTTATTGTCTATAAGAAGTCATTTTAATGGATTGACCAAAACAGAACAGAAAGTTGCTAACTTTATATTGAATCATGCTCAAGAGATCATTTATCATTCGGTAACTGAGCTTGCGGAGAGAGCTGACGTCGGAGAGACGACGGTGATCCGTTTCTGCCGTAAGCTGAAATTTCATGGCTTCCAGGATTTTAAATTAGCTCTGGCGCAGGATTTGGTCAAGCCTTCCGACCGGCTGTATAACGAGGTGTCCGAAGAGGATGATGCCGAGACTTTAAATCGCAAGGTAATTTCTATGCATATTGGGACGCTGGAGCAAACCTCGGAGCTGATCAGCTCGGATCAACTGGAGAAGACTATTGATTTATTGACCGAAGCGAATCATATTCACTTCTTTGGCGTAGGCTCCTCGGGACTGACGGCTTTGCAGGCTGCACACAGCTTCTCCAGGATCGGCAAGCAAAGCTTTGCAAAGACGGATACGCATTTTCAAGCGATGACAGCTTCGTTAATGCGTCCGGGAGATGTAGCTGTCGGGATATCCATCTCGGGAAGCACCAAGGACACATTGGAGAACTTGAGCCTGGCCAAGAAGGCCGGCGCCCAAATAGTGGTTATTACAAGCAATGCCCGCTCTCCAATCAGTAAGCTGGCCGATATCGAGCTGCTGATGGTTGCCAGAGAAAATCCATTTCAAGGCAGCTCCATGGCTGCAAAGATATCCCAGCTAGCAATTATTGATATCCTGAATGTTGGGGTTTCTTTGAAAATAAAGGATGAAGCTCTGAAGTACCGTAAAATTACGGCAAAAGCAATCTCAGAGAAACTGTACTAACGAGAACAACAATAATCTCAATTATTGTTCATTTCATATAACTTGATCCTATCAGCTATGAAGCTGCGCAGATTTGGACGATGCGAGGACTTTGGGATGGATCGATTGCCCGGAACACTTATTTTATGAGCTCCCCATCAAGCCAGACATTTCCTCAGCGTAAAAAAGACCCGGTACAGGTCACATCACTGTGACTTGCACCGGGTTTTCACGTGTCACACGCGATATTTTTACACATCCTCATAGACCCGTTTCAGAAATGCAGCGCTCTGCGCCAAATGCGGCTCGGTTGTGCTCTCCATGATGCCCTGAATATGAGGGCGCTCATATTTCATGTAGCGTAAAATAGGCTCGAATTTGAGCCAGCCCTGGCCAACGGGCACCATCTGGATTTTCCCGTCCTGCACAATGAAATCCTTCAAATGAATGACGGCTATTCGATTTCCCAACAGCTCCAACGCTTCGGCGACGACTTCATCCTGCCGCAAATAATTGTCCGGCGACATTAAATTCGCGCAGTCGAGAATGATTTGCAGGTTGTTGGAAGGAATCGCGTCGAGCAGGCGGCGGGCTAGGGGCGCTGTATGGAGGGGGTGATTCAGACCCGCCTCAATCCCGACCGTAACACCGAAGCGCTCAGCCTCGGCGACCATCTCGCCAACGGCAGCGATGACTCTCTGGAAGGCTTCCTCGGTGAAATTATCGGTCGTATATCCTCTGCCAACGCTGCCCGTCTCGGTGCCTACGAGGCTGGCGCCAAAATCCCGGGCCAAGCGGATATGGGTCTTGAAGTCCGCCAGCGCCTGAGCCTCCGTCTGTGGATCGGGGGCTACGATGTTGACGTAGCAGCCAAGCACGGCAATTTGAACGCCAGCCCGGCGGAAGGCGTTGCCATAGTAAGCCGCCGTACCCGGACTCAACGCGGATAGGCTAGGAGCGCTTTGCGGGAAAGACTTTTTGATTGCGAACTGAATATGTGAGAATTCGTATTGCTGCAGCTTCTGAATAAGATCCGTCAGCGCAATTTGTCCGAAGTCATGGGCGCGAACGCCGAGATGAAGCGGAACAGTCATGTAATCTCTCCTTTTAAATGCTGGTTCAAAGCAGATAATTCAGCCGAATGCCGGATGGCCTCAGCTACAAGCCTGGCGATCAGCCTTGCTCCCTCGTCTGAGAAATGGGTGTCATCGGTAATGCCCGATGGATAATTCGGATGCGCCTGCTCGGGCAGGTGCATAAATAGCCGCTTCGAAGCTTTTGCCCCCAGCGACTGGTAAAGCTGCTGGGAGGCAGCATATATGTCCAGCAGCGGTGTTTCTGTCTCCGATGCGACCTCCCTCATTGCGGAGGGATACTCGCCTACCGCGTAGGGATCAAGGGTGCCGTCCTCCAGAAAGCGGCGCCGGCTGACCGAGGTCAGCAGCACCGGCGTACCGCCGCGTTCGCGGGCGGAGGCAATGAACTGCTTCAGGTTCTGGCGGTATTCTAGCTTGGGATCGGCATAGCGGCCCGGGTCTTCTGCTTTGCCGTCGTTGTGCCCGAATTGAATGAACAGATAGTCGCCGGCTCTATAATCCCGTTCAATGTCCGCAAGCCGCCCTTCAGCCAGAAATGATCTCGTGCTGCGTCCGTTGATGGCCCGGTTGTCCACGCGTATGGAGGGCTGAAAGAACCCTTGCAGATATTCGCCCCAGCCGGTCATTGGCTTCTCGGATGCTCCCTTCAGAGCCGCGGTGGAATCGCCGGCGATAAACAACGTATAGCTCATCCTAATCCCTTCTTTACATAGTGGTGTTGATCCAGCCAATTCTCGGCAAGCCTGAGCCATTGCCGTACATGGGCATGATCCCCTGCAAGACCTAGGCCGTGGCGTCCTTCCTCGAAAATATGCAGCTCGAATGGAACCTTATGGCGGGACAGGGCAGCTGCAAACAGCAGGCTGTTCTCTACGGGCACGACGCTGTCATCGGCTGTCATCCAGATAAAGGTGGGAGGGGTGTCTGGAGCAACGCGCTGATCGGATGACCATGCATCCAGCGTTTCCCGCGGAGGGTTGGCCCCCAGGAATTTGCGCCGGCTGCCTTCATGGGTGTAGGGGTCATGTAAAGAGATGACAGGGTAGCACAGCAGCAGCAGATTAGGCTTCACCGTTCCCGTAGTCGCCGTTATCGAAGCCAGATGTCCTCCCGCAGAGGAGCCGATCATCCCGACCTGGTCAGGGATGACATTCCAAGCTTTGGGTGCCTCCCGTACCCATTGGAGGGCATCCTCTACATCCTTGATCAGGTCAGTGAACTCGAAATCGCCAACCTGATAATGAAGTACGCCCGCATGAATGCCCAGGCTGTTCAGCCAGCGGGCGATGGGCTCGCCTTCATGTTGAGCGAGATGGGTGTAACCGCCGCCAGGCAGCACAAGAACGAAAGGACGGGCTTTACCGCCATCCTCAGCCTGGCTGCGCTCATCGATGTCTGCTTCCCTGTTAGCCTCTGTGACAGGATAGAGAAAGAGGAGGGAGGTTTCCAGCGGAAACTTCCCTTCCTCTTTAATTAACTGCTCATTGCTTTCGCAAACCAATAACATGAGCGCCGTCTCCTTTACTTGGCAGAACTGAAGCCAAAATAGTTCGCTGCGTTGTTATAGGAAATGTCCTCGACCAGCTTCCCGAGCAGTGCAACGTCATTCGGCGCTTCCCCGCGCTCCACCCATTCGCCGATCAGTTCGCACAGGACCCGGCGGAAATATTCATGGCGGGTGTAGGACAGGAAGCTGCGCGAATCGGTCAGCATGCCGACGAAGTTGGCCAGCACGCTATTGTCGGCAAACATCGTAAGCTGATGGCGCATTCCGCTGCGCGTGTCATTATACCACCAGCCTGATCCGAGCTGCAGCTTCCCTGGGGTATCCTTCTGGTAGCAGCCCATCAGGGCCAGGATCGCCGGGTAATCGTTCGGGTTCAAGGAATACAGAATCGTCTTCGGCAGTCCTTGGGCTGTTTCCGCGCGGTCCAGCAATTGCGAGAGCGACTCGGTCAGCGAAAGATCATTGATGCCGTCGTAGCCCGTATCCGGGCCGAGCTTCTTGAACATCGGCGTGTTGTTGTTTCGGTAGGCGTGGATGTGCAGCTGCATCGTCCAATTCATTTCATGGTACATGCCGATCAATGCGGACAGAAGCTCAGTGCGATAAATGGTTATTTCTTCTTTGGACAGATCATCCCCGGCCAGCCTTTTGGCAAAAATCCGCTCCACGTCGCCCGCTTCTCCGGCTTGATAACGAAGCACGTCTAGGGCATGATCCGACAGGCGGCAGCCGTGCTCATGGAAAAACAGCACGCGATTCTTGAGCGCATTCACCAAGTCTGTATACGAAGCGACCGCTGTTCCGGCTGCCTGCTCCAGACGTCCAATCCAGTCCTTGAAGCCCGGGGCGTCAATGTTGAGCGCCTTGTCCGGACGGAAGGTCGGGAACACCTGGAAGTCTTGCTCCTCTTTGCTCAGGGCTTGATGGTACTCCAGGGAATCAACGGGGTCATCCGTCGTACAAATGATTTTCACTTTGGAAGCCTTAATGAGGCTGCGGCGCCGGAAGTCCGGGGAAGCAAGCTTCTCGTTCGCTTTCTCCCAAATTCGCGGTGCGGATTGTTCGTTTAACAGCTCATCGATGCCGAAAAACCGGCGCAGCTCCAGATGGGTCCAGCTAAACAGCGGGTTGCCGATCGTTTTCGGAACGGTTCTTGCCCAAGCGAGAAACTTATCGTAGTCCGAGGCGTCTCCGGTAATGTGGGACTCGGGGACGCCGTTGGCGCGCATCAGGCGCCATTTGTAGTGATCCCCGTAGAGCCACGCCTCCGTAATATTCTTGAAATTCTTATTCTCATAGATTTCCTTCGGATCAAGATGGCAATGATAGTCGATGATCGGCATATTGTCGGCGTAGTCATGGAACAGCGACTCGGCCATATCTGTCGTTAACAGGAAGTTGTCATTTAGAAACATACCGCTTGGCTCCTTTATGGTTATTCGAGATATCCTATAAGTCCAATTACAGCGTGACACCGGTCTTGAAGATCGCCAGCTCGCGAACTTCGTTCTGTTCGTTGCGGGTTGGCTGGCCGCTGGCTACGGCGATCACATAATCGATGAATTCCTCCAGAACTTGTTCCATCGGCGTGTCGAGCAGCGGGCCGGCGTTGAAATCCATCCAATGTTTTTTGTTATTGTAAATGTCGTTGTTGGTGGCGATTTTTACCGTCGGTACGAAGCTGCCGAACGGTGTTCCCCGGCCCGTCGTAAACAGAACGAGCTGACAATCGGAAGCGGCAAGCGCAGAGGAGGCGACAAGGTCGTTGCCTGGCGCCTGCAGGAGGCTAAGCCCCTTCTTGCGCAGCTTCTCGCCATACTGCAGCACATCGACGACCGGAGCGGTTCCGGCTTTTTGCGTACAGCCAAGCGATTTGTCCTCCAGCGTGCTGATCCCACCGGCTTTGTTGCCCGGGGAAGGATTCTCGTAGACCGATTCCCCATGGGACAGGAAGTACTGCTTGAAGTCATTGATCAAATGCACGATGTCCTCAAAAACTTCCTTGTTCTCTGCACGGGCCATCAGCATTTTCTCTGCGCCGAACATTTCGGGCACTTCCGTTAATACGGAGGTTCCGCCCTGGGAGATCAGGAAGTCCGAGAACGCGCCGAGCAGCGGATTCGCCGTAATGCCGGAGAAGCCATCGGAGCCTCCGCATTTCAGGCCAACGTTGAGCTCAGAGAGCGGTACAGGCTCGCGGCGGTCATTTTGCGCTGCAATATAAAGCTCCTCCAGCAGCTGCAAGCCGGCCTCCACTTCATTTCCGACCTCCTGGGCAACGAGGAACTTGACGCGTTCTTCGTCATAGTCGCCCAGTATGCTGCGGAATTCAGACACGATGTTGTTCTCGCAGCCCAGGCCAAAGACGAGTACGCCGCCGGCGTTCGGATGATAGACCGCATCCGCCAGAATGCTGCGCGTCATACGGTGATCGTCTCCGAGCTGGGAGCAGCCGTAGGGATGCTTCAGCACGGTAATATTATCAAAGGTACCGAGATCAGGATGGATTGCCTTGAATTCCTTAATCATCAGCTCGGCAACCCCGTTGACGCAGCCAACCGTAGGAACGATGAACAGGTCGTTGCGGATGCCGACTTTGCCGTTCTTGCGGCGGTAGCCCTGGAAGGTCAGATCGCGTTTTGGATGCGTCACCGGATGGAGATCCGGAACATATTCGTATTCCTCTTCGCCCTCCAGATTTGTCGCCAAATTATGCGTATGCACCCATCCGCCGCGCTGGATCGCGGACGTGGCGTGACCGATCGGGTAGCCGTATTTAGTCACTACATCGTTAGGCTCGAAGCTGGTTAAAGCGATTTTATGGCCTTGTGGAATATCCTCGAGTGCTGTTAGCACCTGATTATCGAAATTCAGCTCTTCCCCTGCGCTAATCGGCCTTAAGGCAACAGCGACGGTATCGCGGGAGTTCATTTTCGTTAGTCTTTGCATCCTCATCATCTCTCCTAAATCAATTGTTGTAGAGCAGCACGGCTTCCGGATGATTCTAGCTGCTGCAAATACCCTTCAATCGCTTGCACTAAATTTGGAACCTTAGTCAAATCTTCGCCCCATAAGCTCTCGTCTTGAAGAATCGTGACTGCAACCGATTCTGGACGGCTCCAAGCCTGGTCAAAGACGGCAATGACCTCAGCGCCGTCCTGGCGCTCGATCTTGTCGCCGCGGTAGCTGAACAACAAAGCGGCAAAGGCGAGGGTAGTGAGCTTCGGAAGCTCGCCTTTTTCCCGCTGATAACGAAGCAGGACAGGCAATAATCTTGTTTTGAATTTAGAAATGCTGTTTAACGAAATCGAAGTCAATTCATGACGGATGAACGGGTTTTTGAAGCGCTCCTGCACGGCTTCTGCGTAAGATTGCAATTCATCCTTCGGCAGATCGAGCATCGGAATCAGCTCGTCCTCGATCAATCTCTTTACGAAGACGGAGTAAGCAGCGTCGTTCATAACGTCTTCTACCGTTTCCAGCCCGGCTAACAAAGCCAGCGGAACCATGGCGGTATGCGGTCCGTTCAGCAGGTGAACCTTGCGCTCCCGGTAAGGGGTCATGTCGTCGGTGACCACCACGTTCAGCCCCGCTTTGGCCAGCGGCAGGCGCTCGGACAATGAAGCCGGTCCTTCAATGACCCAGAACAGGAACGGCTCGGCCGTAACCATCAAATGATCCTGGTAGCCCAGTTCCTCCGCAAGAGCTTGCGCTTTGTCGCGCGGGTAGCCTGGCACGATGCGGTCAACCAAGCTGCAGCAGAACGTATTCTCCTGCTCAAGCCACTGTATGAACGCCTCGCCCAGCTGCCAATCGTTCGCGTATTGCAGCACGATTTCCTTCAGCTTCTCGCCGTTGCGGTCAATCAGTTCGCAAGGGATAATGGTGTAGCCTTTTTTGCCCAGCTCAAAACGTTTATGCAGCAGAGCCGTTAATTTCCCGGGAAAACTCTTCGGCGGAGCGTCAGCAAGCCGGTCTTCCGGACGGTAGGCAATTCCCGCTTCCGTCGTGTTGGACGTAATGAACTCCAGCTCGTCGTTTTCCGCCAAGGCCAGGTAGCTCTCGTAATCGGAATAAGGATTGATGACGCGGCTGACGCTGGTGATGATCTCGTGGTCATTGACCGTTTGCTGCTGCATGATGCCGTTCAACAGGACGGTGTACAGGTAATCCTGCTTCGCCAGCATATCGCCGAGGCCTTGCTCGATCGGCTGAACGAGGACGGCGCTGCCCTGGAACAATCCTTGCTTGTTCATCTGCTGCAGCTGCCAGTCCACGAACGCGCGCATGAAGTTGCCTTCGCCAAACTGAATCATTTTTTCCGGATAAACGGGAAGATCAGGGTAGGTTGTTCTGGAAAGCTGTGGTTGTGTCATGATTGATCGTTGTCTCCTTTTTGTGATTAACGTCATATTGCACACGTTAACATTTTTATTTAAAAAAAGAGGAATCTCTTTTTTTGATAAATATGGGGTCATTTGCAGCACTAGACTATATTGGTTAAGATATGGCCAGTGTAATGCATTATGGATTGGTATGATGCTACGTGTCGGTGTAATGCAATATGGCTTGGTGTAATGTTGTGTGTCGGTGTAATGCATTATGGATTGGTGTGGTGCTATGTGTCGGTGTAATGCAATATGGCTTGGTGTATCTACCATGGCCAATGGATGCTCTGCATTTTCAAATCTGTCGTATGCCATTCCATTCTCATATCTGCCGTATATCATAGAATTTTCATATGCTATATTCGCCAGTGTCATCGTCTTCACGTTATTTAACGAATGATTGCATGGATACAATAGCACGAAATCGTACAAAACCACTCCCGCGTTGCATCCGTCGCAGCATTTTGTACGAAAAATCGTACAAAACCGCTCCCGCGTTGCATCCGTCGCAGCATTTTGTACGAAAAATCGTACAAGACCGCTCCCGAGTCGCTACCGTCGCAGCATTTTGTACGAAAAATCGTACAAGACCGCTCCCGAGTCGCTACCGTTGCAGCATTTTGTACGAAAAATTGTACAAACCGCTCCCGAGTCGCTACCGTCGCAGCATTTTGTATGAAAAATCGTACAAAACCGCTCCCGAGTCGCTACCGTCGCAGCATTTTGTACGAAAAATCGTACAAAACCGCACCCGCATCGCATCCATCGCAGCATTTTGTACGAAAAATCGTACAAAACCGCTCCCGAGTCGCTACCGTCGCAGCATTTTGTACGAAAAATCGTACAAAACCGCACCCGCGTGGCACCGTCGCAGCATTTTGTACGAAAAATCGTACAAAACCGCACCCGCGTGGCACCGTCGCAGCATTTTGTACGAAAAATCGTACAAGACCGCTCCCGAGTCGCTACCGTCGCAGCATTTTGTACGAAAAATCGTACAAAACCGCACCCGCATCGCATCCGTCGCAGCATTTTGTACGAAAAATCGTACAAAACCGCTCCCGCGTGGCACCATCGCAGCATTTTGTACGAAAAATCGTACAAAACCGCATCCGCGTGGTATCCATCGCAGCACTTCACGCGGCTGCTTTAAATTTCGGCTACCGTTTGCCGGACCATTAACGCCGTTTTGACGAAGAGCTGCTCCGGTCTGCGGTCCGGATGCTGCATCAGCTCGATCAGCTTCTGAGTACCGAGCTCGCTAATGTCGGCAATCGGTCTCCGAACCGTCGTAAGAGCAGGGTTCGTGTAGCGGGCAAATACGATATCGTCGAACCCGATCAGGGACAGCTGGGACGGGATACTGACTCCTTCGGCAAAGCAAGCGTTCATTGCGCCGATCGCCATGTCGTCGTTTCCGCAGAATACGAGTGTAGGCGGGTCAGGCAATGCCAGCAATCGGGACATCGCCGTGTAGCCGCTCTCGATGCTGTAATCGCCGCTGGCAAAATAATCCGGCACCAGCTGCACGCCGTGCTCCATCATGCTGTCCAGGAAGCCCTGCTTGCGTTCGGTGGAGGACTTGAAGCCCGTCTTGCCCTCGATCATGGCCAGCTTGCGGTGGCCCCGGGCTATCGCGTGGTCGATCGCTTCCTTGACGCCTTCGCGGTCGTTCGCGATGACGTTCATAATGCTCGGATCCTCCAACTGCCGGTTCAGGACAACAAGGGGAATGCCCATCCTCTTTACGTGATAGATAAACTCGTTGTCCGCATCGCTCTGGCTCATGACGAGAATGCCGTCAAAGCGCTGGGGGATGATATTGTCAAGATTATGGATGCTGTCGATCCCATTCACGGACAGGTTATAATTCTCGTCCAGCACATGGTTGATTCCCTTGATGACCTCCACAAGAAAGCTGGCTGAGGTACCCTGGTCGATACTGGAGAAGAACAAGCCGATGGTATACGACTTCTTCATCACCAGGCTCTTGGCATTGTAGTTCGGCACGTAATTCAATTCCGCAGCGATTTTCTCAATCCGATCCCGGGTCTCCTTCTTGATCAGCGGGTTGCCGTTGAGGGCGCGAGAGACGGTCGTATGGGATACGCCGGCGACTCGTGCAATATCTTTAATCGTAATCATAGAACCTCACTATTTTGAATCTGAGTAATTGTTAACGATTTCATTGTATAACCTGATAGCTGATAAATCAAGCGTTTTATAAAATGCACACGTGAAAATAATTTGAACATCTCACATCGATTCGTCCAGCCCTGGATTCGGCTTCTTGGATGCGGCATGGCCATCGCGGTATTGTCCCGGCGTCATGCCTTCCTGCTTGCGGAACGAACGGATAAAGTTCTGGGAATTGTTATACCTCAGTCTGGCGGCGATATCCTTGATCGGCATATCCGTCTCCTCCAGCCATTTTTTGGCCATCTTGAATCGGTACATGGTCAGATACTCACTGAAATTATACTGAGTCTCCTTGCGGAAAATGCTGCTGATGTAGTTGGCATTGTAATGCAGCCTGGAGGCGCACTCCTCAAGGGTAAGATCCGTATCGTAATAATGCTGCACCAAATCGATGATCTTCTCGGAGATGTTGTGGTATTGAGCATTTTGCCTGCTGTTGAAAATTTTGATCATCGGATGGATGACAACGCTCCAGAACCAGTCCTCAATTTCCGCTACCGTGTGCAGATCCAGCATTTCTTCGAACAGGGAGCCATTCGCGTGATAGATCTGGTTCAGGCTGATTCCCGATTCCTGCATCATGATCAGCAGATTGTTCAAGAGCCGGGTCAGCGGAATTTGATACTCCTGCGGCGTAAGCTCCAGCGCAAAGATAGATTTGAACAATTGGCTTACGAGCTCTTTGGCTTTATCGGTCTCCGCCAGCTTGATCGCGTCCATCAAGTCATTTTCCTTATGTGTCGGATAATTCAAGTTCAAATAATGCTTGCCCGAGTTAATGTTCTCGTACTGAATGATCACGCCTTTGCCCAGCTTGATCCGGTGCTTCAGCGCTTCCAGGCTCTCGCGGTAAGCGGTGGATATTCTGTGCACGGAGTGGAAGGGCAGGCTCAGGCCGATGCTGACCTGCAGCTTCAAGTAATTGTTGATCTCCTGCTGAAGCCTCTCTGTTAACGAATACAAGGTCTGATGGAACGAGGCCTCATTCGCATCGGTGCTGCCGACCAGAGTGACAACCGTCTGGTCGATCATGACCGGGGCCAGACGCTTCTCCGAAGGGACGAGCTCCTCAATCATATTATGGGCCGCGAATAGCAGGAGGTTCAGATCCTTCTTCTCATAGGCCGAATCCTCGCAGAAATCGATCGATAAAGTAAATACCGCCATCGTCTTCCAAGCCTCGACCTGGTCCAAGTAACCGAACTGCTCAAGCTCTTCGGTCAACTCCCTTTTTTTGAGACGGCCGTTGAATGCCTTGATGAGGAAAAAAGTCCGCACCTGCTGAATATGCTGCTGAACCTCTTTCTCCAGCCTTGATTTGGATTGGAAGAGATGTTGTACATGCTCTCCGATAATCTGGAATTCATTGGAATGCTTGGATTTGATATCGGATTTGCGCTGTCCCATCTGGTTCAGCAATCGCTCGATCGGCGTATACATGCGGCGCGAGCCCAGCCAGGCGATCAAAATGGACAACAGCAGCATGAATAAACAGATGTACAGAGTGTATGTGCCAATTTTATTCGATTCTTTGGTCATGCTCTCGATAGAGGTTACCGACAGGTAGACCCAGCCGTTCAGCTGCGATTTCAGGTAGGTCACCGCATGATCCTTTTTATCGATCAGCGTTTTGAATTGCCCTGACTGCGCGGTGGAATCAGAGATCGCCAACATATCGTTGAATCCGCTTTCAGAAACGGGCTTGCCAATCATGTAATCATCAGGATGAAGGAGAATGCGGTTGTTCTCGTCGAGAATCATGATGCTGTCAAAAGGCTGAATTTCCGAGTTTATGAATTCCTTCAGGCTGCAGGCCGGGATGTTGGCCATGATCAGCCCGTACTTGTGCAGCTTGGAAGCCGGCAGCCGCTTCATCAGGCTGATATTGTAATCACAATCCGTTACGTTCAAGCTCTCTTCGCTATAAAACCAGGAAGAGGGGGTCAAAACCCACGACGTATTATCCGAGGTATTGATTAAATTCGCAAGCTGTTCATAATTTTTATATTGATCCAGCCGGTACAGCCCGGAGTTCTTGATCATCCAATTCTTGCGCTGGTTGATCAGCACGACGTCCTCCAGCTTTGTATCGAAGGACTGCATATTGCGTATTTCGTTTCTTAATTCGTTGTATAGTATGAAATCGCTCTCATTTAACGGGTTGTCAAGCGCTCTCTTTAACACACTGGAGTTGACAACCTGGTTTAAAGTTTGATTGACTGTTGTTAATTTATGCTCTACATTGGAGTTGATTTGCAGGATAAGTTCCATTTTGCTCTTGTTCACATTCTTTTGGATCTCGTTAGAAGAAGTCAGATATGAGAATGAACCGATGAAAATGACGGGAAGCGTACTGATCACAAAGGCGAAAAGCGTCAGTTTGCTCAAGAAACTTAATGGTCTCACAGAACTCAGCACCTCTGCTCTTGTAGAAGTAGTCAGCCTAACCTGTATTCTGATGAATAATAACAATAATCATCTCATAACGCAATAATCATTTCCTCTAATTATGAATACAAATTTGAAAAAATTCAAGTAATAGGATGTATTGTATATTTATGTTTATTATTCGCGAGTGACAAATTTTCATTACTTGTAGGGGGAACTGAAATGCCTAGAGTATCTACGAGAAAAATGGTGCTGCACTGTGTTCATCTGTTCATTATCCTTATAGTTGCTGCACTAGCAGGGTGCAGCAGTATGAGGCCGGCTCAATCGGATGCCCGCACCCGCGACGAACGGCCCTACGTATCCATTTTGGCTCCGCTTCATTTTCCGCAGCAGCCCTCTAAAGAGGTCATTGCCGAGCTGGAGCAATTGACTGGGGTAGAGCTGGACATACGCTGGGTTCCTGAAGGGGTCTACACCGATAAAATGAACACGGCGCTTACGACGAATTCTTTAGCCAAGGTTACCTTTGTGAAATTTACGGACTACAGCCTGGTCAAGAATGCTATAAAATCAGGAGAGTTCTGGGAGATCGAGCCTTATCTCAAGGAATTCCCCAACTTAAGCCGGCTGAGCCCTTCTATTCTCCGGCAGACGGCTGTAGAAGGCAAAATATATGGTTTATATACCGAGCGTCCCTCCTCCAGGCAGGGGATTATCATTCGCAAGGATTGGCTGGATAACCTCCACCTGACTGAGCCTAATTCCTTGGAGGAGCTGTATGAAGTGTTAAAGCAGTTTACCTATAACGATCCCGATCAGAACGGCAAGCGGGACACGATTGGCCTGGTCGACCGAAATGACCTCGTATACGGCGTATTCAAGACGCTGAGCTCTTATTTCGGCACTCCGAACAATTGGGAGCTGGCAGACGGCGAATTCATCCCGGAGTTTGAGACCGAAGAATATATGAACACGATGAATTTTATGAAGAAACTATACGATGAGAAGCTGATCAACCAGGATTTTGCTCTGACCAGCAAGGAGCTGCAGCGCGACAGCTTTATCCGCGGCTTGGCAGGCGTTTACATTGGCAGCATGACGGATGTCCAGCGTTTGTCCATTGAAACACAAGCATTGAATCCCAAGGCCAGACTGGCTCTGATCAACCGGATCAAGGGGCCGAAAGGATATAAGGTATGGTCCATCCCTAACTATAACGGGCTATATCTCTTTTCCAAAAGAGCTATTGCCACCGAAGAGGAGCTGAAGCAGGTGCTGGCTTTTTTCGACCGGACGATGGATAAAGAGGTGGCCAACCTGATGATGTATGGCGTCGAAGGGCGGCATTATGAAATTGTGGACGGGAAGGTGATTCTGCCCGAGGAAACCTCAAGGCTGCGGGTGGATGAAGTAAACCCTCTATACTCGCTAATGATTGCCAACATGAGCAACAGCAACATTCTGGAGGTTGCCCAGAAGGAAGAGCTGACCGCGGCCGCCGAACGCCTCAGTGAGGATAATGAATCCTTCCTTGTAGCGGACCCGACCGTTGGCTTAAGCTCCGATACGTATGACGAGAAGAATGTGGAGCTCGCTCAGATCATAACCGATGCGACGTATAATTATATACTGGGTAAAATTACAGCGGAGGAATTCAAGCAAGAGACCGTCAAATGGCGGCAGAACGGCGGGGACATGATCATTCAGGAGTATGGCGAGGCATTGGAACGCGAGCGTTTGCGCGAATCGCGATAAACATAGAAGAAGTTCAAGAAGCTGCTGCGGCTTTGCCCAGCGGCTTCTTGCATGATTGAGCGGCTTGCAATGTTGAATCAGATTGCTTTTGTTTCAGTTTAGCTTTTGTATCAGTTCGCTCATCATTATACCAATTTGTATGGGGAGGTCAGCCAAGGATTTGGCTGGCTTTTTTGTGGATTTGCAGCCCTGTTACGGCGATAATCATTTATTCAGATTCCCTGATATAACGGCGTTTATGAGTAAATGATTGTATTCGTAACCTGATTGAAGCGGTATCGTTGACCTTGTAAACACAATAAGTCAAATGGAGGTCAAAATGGTTATGAAGAAAAAATCCTTCTCCATCATGTTAGCGGCATTGCTAACGCTAAGCGTAATGCTGACAGCCTGCGGCGGCAATGAAAAACCAGCAGCAGCACCGGCAGGGGGCGACACGGCGAAAGGCGCCGAATCGGATGCACCGACGGAAATCAAAATCATGCTTCCACTTAATACTTCAGAGACACCGCCAGACACCATTAAAAAAGAGTTAGAAAAATTGACTAACACGAAATTAACGTATCAATTTTTCCCGGCAGACACTTATGAAGAGAAGCTGAATTCATCTTTTGCAACGAGCTCGCTGCCGCAAGTGACTTATTTGAAAAACCAGACGACCTTCATCCAAATGAAGGATGCGATTAAAGACGGACAATTCTGGGAGATCGGGCCTTATCTTAGCGAATTCCCGAACCTGAGCAAGCTGAAGCCGGAAATCCTCAATAATACGAAGGTCGACGGCAAGCTGTATTCGCTGTACATCGGCAGACCGCTGGCTCGTCAAGGGATCATCTACCGCAAAGACTGGGCGGACAAATTGAATCTTGCTCCTCCAGCGAACGTAGATGAGCTGTTCGAAATGGCTAAAGCGTTTACAGAGCAGGATCCGGATGGAAACGGGGTCAAGGATACGATCGGGGTTGTTGACCGGAACGAGCTGACCTATGGCGCGTTTAAGACCGTCTCCTCCTGGTTCGGAACTCCGAACGGCTGGGGAGAGAAGGATGGCCAATTACAGCCTGAATTTACGTTCCCGCAATATATCGATACGATGGATTTCTTCAAGAAGCTGCGCGATGGCGGTTATATGAACCAGGACTTCGCAGCTACGAGCAAGACGGATGCTGTCAAAATGTTCACAAGCGGCAAGGCTGGACTATATATTGGCGGCTCCATGCAGGATATCGATTCCTTGAACAAAGACCTTATTAAAAACGTTCCGGAAGCCGTACTGGATACGCACAGCATGGTTGCCGGACCCGATGGCAAATTTGCTCAGTGGATGATTCCTGGATATAACAACGTCGTTCTGTTCCCTAAAGGTGCCGTTAAAGACGAGGCAGAGCTGAAGAAAATCCTTGCATTCTTCGACAAAATGATGACTCCGGAGGTAGCCAACCTTATGTTCTGGGGCATCGAAGGTGTCCACTACACGGTTGAAGACGGTAAAGCGAAGCCGACCGATGACAAGGAATTGATCGAAAGAGAAGTTAAAGGCTATAAAGATAGCGTTATCGGCGAATCCGAGACGAACGGCATGTATGAGCCATACAACATATTGCCGGGCAGAATCCATGCTGAGGAGCTGCTCCTTGAGAACGTCAAGGTAGGGGTTCCGGATCCAACGGCACCGCTTGATTCCGCTACGTATACTGAGAAGGGCGTTGAGCTGCAGCAGATCATTACGGATGCAACATACAAGTACATGTATGGCCAAATCGATAAAGCCGGCTTTGAGAAAGAGGTAGAGAACTGGAAGAAGCGCGGCGGGGACAAAATCATCGAGGAGTACAACGCTGCATACAAGAAGTAAAGCTCCAGCTTAAGGCCAAGTGATAAAGGAAGAGAAAAGGTTGTTGATGCACTCAACAGCCTCTTCTATTCCTTGGAGCCGAGCCAAGACCCTTGCTCCAATATGAAACAGAAAGGAAGAAGATCATGCAGGAAGTCACCGCACAGCCGAGCAGGATTCAACCGGTACCTGAGGCTTCGAAGAGCAATCACGAAGTCAGAAAGCGAATATGGAGAAACCGCTGGCTCTATGTCATGATTGCGCCGGGATTGCTGTATTTCATTATTTTCAAATATTTGCCGATGTACGGACTCATCATTTCCTTCCAGGATTACAAGCCCTATAATGGCATCCTCGGAAGCCAATGGGTGGGAATGAAGCATTTTACGAGGCTATTTACCGAACCGGATTTCCTAAATATTTTAATGAATACATTGATTCTGTTCGCATTGAATATTTTCATCTACTTTCCGATCCCGATCATACTCGCCCTCATGTTAAATGAGCTTAGAGGCAATTTCTTTAAAAGGATTTTTCAATCGCTCCTCTATATCCCCCATTTCATGTCGTGGGTAATTGTCGTCTCCATTTCATTCGTTATGGTTACGATGGACGGAGGAATCATTAATGATTTGCTAGTCTTTTTCGGATTTGAAAAAATCAACTTTCTGCTAAACCCGAGCTGGTTTAGGCCTATGTATATCATTCAGGTCATTTGGAGAGAAGCGGGCTGGGGAACGATTATCTACCTGGCATCCATAGCGGCAATTGACCCGGGACTCTATGAAGCAGCACGCATGGACGGTGCCGGAAGGCTTAGACAAATTTGGCATATCACGATTCCGGCGATCAGAGGCGTCATTGTCACCCTATTTATTCTGAAAATTGGTTCCGTTCTCGATCTGGGATTTGAGCATGTCTACTTGCTGCTGAATTCCATGAACAGAGAGGTTGCGGAAATTATCGATACGTATGTCTATACCGCAGGCTTGAGGCAAGGACAGTTCAGCTACAGTACTGCGATCGGCTTCTTTAAATCTATCATCGGCCTCATTCTCGTCATGGCCGTTAATAAAATTTCCAAGAAAATGGGAGAAGAAGGCGTCTATTGATATGCTACGGGAGGAATTGAAATGGTAGAAGATAGATCTTTCGGCGGCAGGCTATTCGCCGCTGTAAACTTTACATTGCTAGCGATCATCGCTTTGATTACTGTGCTTCCCTTTATCCACGTTGTAGCAGGATCATTCACCACCAGCGCAGAACTGGCGGCGAGCAAATTCGTGCTGATTCCCAAGGTTTGGAGCCTGGAAGCATACAAGTTTATTTTCTCAACCAACACGATATTCCGGGCTATGGGCGTATCCGTTGGAGTGACGCTGGTCGGAACGCTGGTAAGTATGTTTTTGACGGCTTTGATGGCCTATGGCCTGTCCCGCCGGGATCTGGACGGACGCAAGGTCGTGAACTTCATGGTTGTATTCACGATGCTGTTCCATGGCGGAATGATTCCTACGTTCCTGGTCGTCAAAGAGCTGGGGCTGATCGATACGTACGCTTCATTGATAATCCCTTCGGCAATCAGTGCCTTTAACATGATCATTCTCCGGAACTTCTTCCAGAACATTCCCGAAGGGCTGGAGGAATCGGCCAAAATTGACGGCTGCAGCGACTTCGGCATTCTGTTCAAAATCGTACTGCCGCTGTCCATGCCGGCGATCGCGACGATTTCCTTGTTCTATGCGGTAACTTATTGGAACACCTACATGACGGCGATCCTGTACCTGGATGACAGTGCGAAGTGGCCGATTCAGGTTCTGCTTAGACAAATTGTCGTCCTAGCCAGCGGCATGGATCACAGCTCTACGCTGGACGCAGCGGTTCCTCCGCCGGATCAGACGATTAAAATGGCGGTTATCGTCGTAGCCACGCTGCCGATTCTGATGGTGTATCCGTTCCTGCAGAAGCATTTTGCCAAAGGAGCAATGCTGGGTTCGATGAAAGGATAATTCATATTGCATATTGCAGTTCATCTTGGAGCAAGAGGACTATGGTTAACATGGAGGGAGCTTAGACATGACTGTAAAAGGATCTGCTGCGCCGCTCGACTGGGCCAAAAAAGCCTGTGATTCTCTAATGGACACCTACAAGGCGGGGGAGCTTCCTCCGGCCCGCCGCTGGCATTACCATCAGGGCGTATTTCTATGCGGCATGGAGCTGCTATGGGAGACGGTTCAGGATGATCGTTACGTCAATTATATTCAGGAATATGTAGACGATCTTGTAGATAAGCACGGCAATTTGTACTTTCAGCGGGACGAGCTGGATGCTATGCAGGCAGGACTGCTGCTGTTCAATCTTCACGAAAGAACGGGGCAGGAGAAATACCGAATCGCGGCGGAAAAGCTTAGAAGCCTGCTGTTCACGATCAACCGGACCTCAGAGGGCGGCTTCTGGCATAAGGATAAATATCCTTATCAGATGTGGCTGGACGGCCTTTATATGGCCGGCGTATTCTCCTTGAAGTATGCCAACGTCTTTGGAGAGGCCGGGCTACGGGATACGGTGCTTCATCAGGAGAGATTGATGCGCAAGCATATGAAGGATGAGAAGACCGGTCTCTTGTACCATGCCTGGGATGAGAGCCGCCGCATGCCGTGGGCAAATCCGGAGACGGGATGTTCCCCGGAATTCTGGAGCCGGTCGCTGGGCTGGTATGGTCTTGCTTTGGCGCAGTTCATGGATTTGCTCCCGGACGAACACCCGGGCCGCGCCGAGCTGCTGCCGGTTCTCGGCGATTTCGTGGAGGCGCTGATTCGTTATCAGGATGAAGACAGCGGTCTGTGGTACCAGGTCGTCGATAAAGGGCATATGCCGGATAACTGGCTGGAAACCTCGGGCTCGTGTTTATTCGTGTATACGATTGCCAAGGCCGTCAAGCTGGGAATTTCCGGTGAGAACGCTCTGGCAGCGGCGAAGAAAGGCTATGCAGGCTTGATCGATGTACTGCAGGAAGATGAGCAGGGAAGATTGATCCTGCCCGATATCTGCATTGGCACCTCCGCAGGAGACTATGACAATTACGTCACTCGGCCGAAAGTAAATAATGATCTGCACGGGGTCGGCGCCCTGATTATGGCATGTGTGGAGATGCAATCTTTAATCAACGGCTAATGGCAGGTGTCTTTATCACGACAGGACTTGATTCTCTGGCAATTCAGGGTATCAAGTCCTTATGGTTCTATGACGATAGCATATGAAGGGGAGCGAGAGCAAATGGAAGTTTACAATATTATGGATTACGGAGCGCAGCGAGACGGCGGGGCGCTTGCGACAGAGGCGATAGCCCAAGCGATAGCCGCGGCCAGCGAGGCAGGGGGCGGTACCGTCTATGTACCGGCGGGAACGTTTTTGACGGGAGCTATTTTTTTGAGAAGCAATATTGAATTGCGCCTAAATCCTGGAGCTGTTCTATCCTTCAGTACGAATCCGGAGGATTATCCGGCCGTGGAATCGAGATGGGAGGGGGTCAGGCGGCAGGTCCACGCTCCTTGCATTAACGGCTTCGATCTACAGAATGTATCGATTACCGGAAGCGGGACGATTGAAGGGAATGGGCAGCCGTGGTGGGATAAGCATCGGAACAGGCCGGAGGAGCTGGAGTTTCCGCGGCCGACGACGATCGGCTTTTACAACTGCCGGCGGGTGACGCTCAAAGATGTGAACATCAGAAATTCCCCAAGCTGGACGGTGAATCCGATTTGCTGCTACGATGTTACTGTGGACAATGTTTCCATCTATAACCCGGCGGATTCTCCGAATACGGACGGCATTAACCCCGAGTCCTGCACGAATGTACGCATTAGCAACTGCAATATAGATGTCGGCGACGATTGCATCGCGATTAAGGCGGGAACCGAGGATACAGCGGAACGTGTGCCTTGCGAGAATATTACGATTACGAACTGTACGATGGTTCATGGCCATGGCGCTGTCGTGCTTGGCAGCGAAATGAGCGGCAATATACGCAACGTCACGATCAGCAACTGTACGTTTAAGCAGACGGATCGGGGCATTCGGCTGAAATCCAGACGCGGCCGCGGCGGGATCGTCGAGGATATTCGCATTAGCAACATCGTGATGGAGGATGTAATTTGTCCTATTAAGCTGAATCTGTATTATTTCTGCGGCCCTCGCGGCAAGGAGAAGTACGTATGGGACAAAAATCCGTACCCGGTCACGGAGGAAACCCCCTGCTTCCGCCGCATTCATTTCGCCAATATTACGGCGCGCAACGTCCATGCCGCTGCCGGCTTCCTGTATGGACTTGCAGAGCAGTATATATCAGAAATCACGTTCAATGACATAGATATTTCTATGGCAAAGGATGCGATTCCTGGTTATCCCGCAATGATGGCCGGCATCGACAAAATGCAGCGCCGCGGCTTTTATCTAGGGAATGTGCGGGATATTCGCTTTAACCGGGTCACGATCGAGAACCATGAAGGGACCGCCTTCTATATTGAGAACGGCGAGAATGTTGAGATCACGCAGTGTGAATCCAGGAACACCAGCAAGCCAGAAAAGCTGATAGAACAAGTTACAGTTGCACCCTCGAACGATAATATCAAAGAATGAGGTGGAGCATTATGGCACGAGAGCGATTAATAGGATTGTTAGGAGACCTGCCTGTCAACAAGCCGATTTCGGCTGAGGTATTGACTCAGGAGGAGCACGACGGCTATTGGCTGGAATCTTTGGTGCTCGACTTAAACGGAATCGAACAAGTACCCGCTTATGTGGCTAAACCTCTGCATGGAGAAGGGCCGTTTCCTCTCGTCGTCGTGAATCACTCTCATGGCGGGGACTACGAGCGGGGACGCAAGGAGTTTATCAAGAGCAGCCATTATCTGCAGGAGCCTTCCTTTGCCAAGGTTCTTACGGGAATGGGATATGCGGCCTGCTGCATCGACATGTGGGGCTTCAACGAGCGCGGCGGCAAGAAGGAGAGCGAGCTCGTCAAGGAAATGCTCTGGCGAGGCCGCGTGATGTGGGGCATGATGATTTATGATAATATGCGTATGCTTGACTATATGTGCCAGCGCGAGGATATCGACGCTTCCCGCATCGCGACGATGGGGATGTCGATGGGCGCCATGATGTCATGGTGGCTCGCGGCTCTCGATGAGCGGATCAAGGTCACGATCGACATCTGCGGGCAGGTCGATGCCGAGACGCTGATTGCCAAGCGCGGGCTCGACCACCATGGGTTTTATTCGTATGTTCCGGGCCTGCTGAAGCATTTCAGGACCTTGGACATTCAGAAGCTGATCGTTCCCCGGGCGCGCATGAGCATGGTCGGGCGTAATGACCGGATGACCCCGATCGAGGGTGTCGAGTATTTAGCCGACGGGCTGTATGATGCGTATCAGTCGGCAGGCCAGGGCGATCATTGGCAGCCCGTTATTTCCAGCGCCGGTCATATGGAGACCTTGGAGATGCGGGTGGCCTGGCAGAAATTTTTGGCGGAGCATCTGTAGTATGGTCGAGTTAACGGGGCTATCTCCGGTTCAAATATCGGAACATATAATAGTAGGAAAAGAATCGTTCTGTCATTTTCAGAGTATCCAGGCGGCGGTCGATTTCCTGGAGAGGTACGCTGCGGATACGGTTCAAACGTTATATATATTGTCGGGAGTATATGAGGAGAATGTGCTCATTTACCGCTCGCATTTGCGGATCATCGGCCTGGGCTGCGTCGAAATCACCGGGAAGCGGTATGCGCAAGAGCTGGATGAGCGCGGCAAGCGCATCGAGACGTTCGGCACGCCCACCTTGTTCCTGGGCGGTAGTGATCTGGTCGTCGAGAATATCGTGGTATCGAATACTGCAGGCCAGGGTCCGGAGATCGGCCAAGCGATCGCCGTATATGCGCATTGTGATTTGGCCGTGTTCAGGAATTGCTCCTTCAGGGGCCACCAGGATACGCTGTTTACGGGACCCTTGCCGCCGGCGCCTCGAGAGAGAGCGGAGTTCGGTGGAATTCCGCTCAAGGAGCATCATGCGAACTATAGGCAGCTGTACCAGAATTGTTATATTGAGGGAACCGTTGATTTTATTTTTGGCGGAGCGACAGCTTATTTTGAGTCCTGCGAGCTTCGAAGCCTGCGCCACTACGACGATCAGCCGGGTTACATTACGGCAGCCTCCACGCCGCAAGGACAGAAGCATGGTTATGTATTTCACCGCTGCTTCCTGACCGCGGCCCAGGGGGTGACGGATGTGTACCTGGGCAGACCCTGGCGTGAATATGCCAGAACTGCATTTCTGAATTGCCAGCTTGGCGAGCATATTCATCCGCTCGGCTGGGATAACTGGAATGATCCTGCGAATGAAGCGACCGTTTGCTACGAGGAATACAGCTCTGCCGGGGCCGCTGTTCTTCGGCGGCAGCGGGCCGCCTGGGCTGGCTGTTATGAGGCTGGTGCGGAGACGCTTGGGAAGGAGCAGGTATTTGCCGATACGGATTTTTGGAAGCGAGAAGAGGGGTAGACGATGAATTTTGATGCGAATACGAGCATTATTAGCGTCGGGGACATTTACTATGCAGCGGTGCCCTCGATTGACGGCTTGCCGGGCGTACGGGTTTATCAGTCCAAGGATTTGGAGCAGTGGGAGTACTACACAGATATCTTCACCAATCAGGGTGAGTGGAACGTCAGTCCGAATCCCAGCCTTTGCGCCCCGCAGCTGAGCTATCATGACCATCAATTTTATCTGATCTATTCCGATTTCAAGAGCTCAACGCGCTCCTCACTGAATTGTGAGAGCTACCTTGTGGTCGCGGATCGGCTGGAAGGGCCGTGGTCGGAGCCCATTTGCCTGCATAGCAGCGGCCTGGCCTTTAGTTCATGGTGATCGCTGGTTTCCTGTAAACGTTATAAGAGTCTTACCCTATTTCTGATTTATGCTGTGTTGACAGCTAGAAATTGAATGAATAGGGTAGGGCTCTTTTTGGGTTGCAGACATATCCGCATTCCTTAGAATCAATCTGGTCAATGCCTATCCAAATGAGCCGGTGTACAAAAAAAGGAGCTATCCTGCTGCTCTACGAGTATCCTGTTGCTCTACAGGCGGTAAGGTAAGGGATAGCTCCTGTATTTATTATATTAGCTTCACCGGATCTAAGCGAAATAGGGCAGCTCCGTGGGGCAGAACCATCGCCGAAAGGCTGTCTTGAATCTCGCTCGCTGCTCCCGTCCACAGCTCTTTGGCTTGAACCGGGGAAGCGGCGCCGATCGCGCCAATCGGGAGACGGATACTTAGCGGGGTCTCGCCGGTGTTGAAGCAGGCCACATAAAGACTGCCGCCTTGCCCGTCGGCTGCCCAGACAATGAGCTGCCCCTCCCGCTCCACCAGTCTGGCATTCCTGCTGTTCCGGTGCATTTCCAGCACCTCGAGGTTCGTCAACAGCGATAAAGTCCATTCATCATTGTCTCTCAGCTCGCCCCCGAAGAACAGCGGGGAGCGGAACAAGCACCAAAGCGACATCATCGTCACCTGCTCCTCGCGTGTAAAACGTGTCCAGCGGTCGGAGCCGCCGCCATCTACGGAGCGGATACCGATATGGCCGAGCGGCAGCATGTCGCAATCGGGCCAGCAGCCATCTCCTGAGCGGCCTTGCCATCTCTCGCAGCGGTCGAACATATCGAGCAGGAGTTCCCAATGATCCCAGAAGTCGTCGGTCATTCTCCACATGTTCGCATTTTGCGAGAGGAATTCCGCATACTGAACCGGCGCTGGACCCGGCGACAGGCTCAGTACCATCGGCCGGCCGCAGTGATCGATCGCGCGGCGGATCAGCTCGATTTCCGGCTGATGCGTATCATAGAGCTTCGATGCGGCGATGTCGTCGACCTTAATAAAGTCCACGCCCCACTGCGCATAAAGCTCGAATAACGAATTGTAATAAGCCTGTGCCCCGTCCTTGGCGGCATCCACACCGTACATATCCGTATTCCATGGACAGATTGAATTCGGATGGGCGATATCGCGGGCCGTGAGAGACGTTCCTTTGATCGGAGTGCCTGCATGGGTGGCCTGCCGCGGAATTCCCCGCATAATGTGAATGCCGAACTTCAGTCCCAACTGATGAACATAGTCCGCGAGCGGCTTGAAGCCTTGACCGTTCACTGCTGAAGGGAAACGGTTCTCCGCCGGCATTAGCCTGGCGAATTCGTCCATCACGAGCGGCACGAACGGGCGATAGACAGAGGAATCCGCTCCCGGCTCATACCACTGGATATCAACAACGACCGTATCCCATCCATATTCCTTGAGATGCTTGGCCATATATTCGGCATTTCCGCGAACCTCTGCTTCGGTTACCGCAGCCCCATAGCAATCCCAGCTATTCCACCCCATGGGCGGCGTGGGAGCAAACAAACGATGATCCATACAATTGTTCCTCCAATTCATGTTCCTATTATTGTTGATCGAATAAAGTTGCTCTGTCTTTTTATCTTAAGATGCTTTGATAATGGACATCTACAACAATTTAGGAATATGAATAGCAGAAAATTGCTGTTGTGTATACAGAGATCTTTGCAATCAATCGAAAAAGAGGCGGTTATACTGCAGAACATGGCTGCCTGAGCGGAAGGAGCCTGGAGTTTGCCCCGTAAATTTATGGAACACTTTAATATAATAACTCCCCGATGAGTATCCGACTTGGCTGGCAATTCTTTCGACACTCCAATCCGTGGACCGCAGCAGCTCGATCGATTCCTCGATTCTCTTTCTATTGACGTAATCGTTGGGCGTGATGCCAACATGCTTCGTAAATGTGCGTAAAAAGTGGAATTTGGATAAGCCTAGCTGCCGGGCAAGCTGCTCCAGACCGATCATACGATGATAATGCGAATTCATGAAGCGAACGGCTTCACGAATGGTGACAGGCCAATGCTCCTCTTCGCGATGGCGGTCGGAAGCGGCTCTTCTGAGCTCTATCAAGAATTGGTATACATAAGAGGAGGCGATATACGGATCTGTGATTTTGCCGTTATGAGCTTCGTTGAATAGCGATTTCAGCCTTTGAATCGGCAGACCGTGGGGATCGAGATAAGGCGTTGAACCGATGAGAGAAACGATCTCCGTCCATAGCGGCAAGGCTGTCCGTGGACGAATCAGCAAAAAATAAAACTCCCACAGGGCCTTGCCCTCTGCCGGATAATAATAGCGGTGGTTGCTCGGAATTTCGATCAAAAAAGCCCGGCCGGCATGAATGTGAGTAATGCTTCCGCTGCCGGTGCCTGGCACTGAATCTTCGTTTCCGTCTTCCCTATTTCTTGGATCGCCGACTTCAAGGACCCCCTCGCCTTGAACGGAATATTGAAATAACAGCAGAGGGCCATCCGTGCGGGTCAAGCCATCCCAAAAGTAGTTCGGATGATCTGCAAACTCATGTCCAACGGCAAATAAACTGCATAACGGCAGGTGCGGAGCATCGTTGAATCGGAATCCGTAAGTCCCCCAAGGCGTCTCTGATTTCATGGGCTTCCCCCTACGATCATTAGTGAGTTGTTCGCTGCTGCAAACATCAATAGAATAGCATATTTCCGCGACAGGGGATGCGGGTATTTGATCAGCAGCAAGCGCAATAGTAGTGCTTGATTGCCGGCCCGGCCTGAGGCGGTGTCAATGGTAGCCGCCAAAGCCGCTTGAAAGAAAGGCTGCTGGCGAGCTACATTAGTATCGGGCAGGGGATTCGGTAAGATGCAGATGCGGATTGAGGCGCGAGAGTCGGGAGGCGAGTGCATTGGAGCGAGGAAGCTTATTTCGAACGGGATTATTGGACGGTGATTATCTACCGGAAGTTACAGCTTATTATTTTAAGCAATGGAACGAGATGCATATGGCGTTTCATCGTCATGATTCTACGGAAATTATGTATATTATATCCGGCGTTTGCCGGGTTGAAGTTCGCAGCGGCGGTGCCAAGGGAAGCAGCTCCAAAGTTGACGGTGTTAGTCTAAAAAAAGGGGAGTTTATTCTGATTGATGCCAATGTGCCCCACAGACTGATCGTGGAGAAGGAGAGCCCGTGCCGGATGCTGAACATTGAGTTTCGCTTCTCCGCCTGCGAGGGGCGCCACCCCTCGCTGCGGCAATATTTTGAGGATGGCGGGGAGGAGGTAGCGATAATGGCGTCGGCTCCATTTGACTACATCGTGATGCGGGATCCGGAGGATATTTATTATACGTTAAAAAGCTTGGTGCTGGAGCTGGACCGCATCGGCCATGAACCTTCTGCTGCCAGGAATGGCAGGGGAGAGACTGGAAAAAGCCAAGCCGATGGCAACTCGGCAGCCAGGCTACAACAGCATGGGAGGATGATCCTAGGCCAGGGTCAGGCCATGGTGCGGTTATTGTTTGCCCAACTGCTCATCTCGTTGGGACGGCTGAGACAGGAGCATAGCTCTAACGGGCAGCAGGAGTACGATCATTATGTGAAGCAATGCCTCAATTATCTGCATGAGAACTACGATCAGGACATCCGCGTGCAGGACGTGGCTAGGATCGTCAATTTGCATCCAGGCTACTTGCAGCGCATTTTCAAGAGCCATACGGGCGAGACGCTAATGCAGTACCTGACCCGGCTGCGGATGGATAAGGCAGCGATGCTGCTGCTGCACACGGATATTCCGGTTGCGGATATCGCAGATTATGTGGGCATTGGCAGCCGCCAGTATTTTCACGCCCTTTTCAAAAAGCATACCGGCTGGACCCCGGTACACTACCGCAATTCACTTCACGCCCAGAAGAATGATGCAGAAGCGAAAAGTGAGGATTTCTGACATAGACAGCCGCAGAAAGTCAGGATATTGATAACGCTCCCTATGCTCCCCTTGATACAATGGGGCCAAGGTTCAACTGCGGGGGAATTCCATCGGAACACTCCTTAGAGAGTAAGGAGTTGCTAAGGAGCTCCCGTTATTTCAAAGCTTAGGGGGAGGAATGGCTATGTCATTCAAGGTCGCGTTTATCGGTGCTGGCAGTATCGGATTTACCCGGGGTTTGCTTCGGGATTTGCTGTCCGTGAAGGAATTTAGCGGAATTGAGGTTGCTTTTACAGACATTAATTCGCACAATTTGGCAATGGTCACCGAGCTGTGCCAGCGGGATATTGAGGAGAACGGCTTGGCAATCCAGATCCAAGCAACGACCGATCGCCGGGAAGCGCTCAGGAATGCCCGGTATGTGATTTGTACGATCCGGGTCGGGGGCTTGGAGGCCTTTGCTACCGATGTCGACATTCCGCTGCAATACGGAGTGGATCAATGCGTTGGGGATACGCTATGTGCCGGGGGGATTATGTATGGACAGCGCGGGATTGCTGAAATGCTGAGCATTTGCAAGGATATACGGGAGGTCGCGGCCGAAGACGCACTGCTGCTGAATTATGCGAATCCGATGGCTATGCTGACCTGGGCCTGCAATAAGTACGGCGGTGTGCGTACAATCGGTCTTTGCCACGGCGTCCAGGGAGGCCATGCGCAAATTGCTGAAGCCTTCGGCTTGAAAAAGGAAGAGGTCGATATCATTTGCGCGGGCATTAATCATCAGACCTGGTATATCAGCATTCGCCACAATGGGGAGGATTTGACCGGCAAACTGCTTGATGCGTTCGAGGAGCATCCCGATTTCTCCAGAACGGAGAAGGTGAGGATCGATATGCTGCGCCGCTTCGGATACTACAGCACCGAATCGAACGGGCATTTGAGCGAATATGTGCCATGGTACCGGAAGCGTCCGGACGAAATTAAGAACTGGATCGATCTCGGCAGCTGGATTAACGGGGAGACAGGCGGATACTTGCGGGTATGCACGGAAGGGCGCAATTGGTTCGAGACGGACTTCCCGAATTGGATGAAGGAGCCGGCGCTGGAATACAAATCCGCAGAGCGAAGCGAGGAGCATGGCTCCTATATTATCGAGGGACTTGAGACGGGGCGCATATACCGCGGGCACTTCAATGTCGTCAACCGGGGCATTATTTCCAATCTGCCGGACGATGCGATCATCGAGGCGCCAGGCTATGTAGACGGCAACGGCATTTCGATGCCGCATGTCGGCGATTTGCCGCTCGGTCCGGCGGCTGTGTGCAATGCCAGCATTTCCGTGCAGCGGCTGGCTGTGGAGGCCGCGGTGCATGGCGACGACAAGCTGCTGCGTCAGGCGTTCATGATGGACCCGCTCGTCGGAGCAGTGTGTAATCCGCCGGAAATATGGCAGATGGTCGACGATATGCTGATCGCTCAGGAGGCCTGGCTGCCGCAGTATGCAGAAGCAATCGCCGCAGCGAAGGAGCGCCGGGCTTCCGGCGAGCGCATCCCAACGCGGCAAGGCTATACCGGGGCTGCGCGTCAGCAGGTGAAGACGGTGGAGGAAATGATGGAGGACCGCGAGGCAGCGAACAAGAACGCGCGTGAAGCCGACAAAGGGAAGGAGCGGGCTTCCGCGGGAAGCTGATCGTGCCCCTATTTCCAGCGGGCTGTGCTGAACAGCAGGACGGCGGTTCGCTGCCCGCATCCGGCAAGGAAAGGGGTGAGGCCAGTTGGCCTTGGCCCTACACAGCCCGGATGCGGTAATGAGGGTGGAGCGAAAAGAGGCTGTCCCATAAGTAAAATTTGGAACACTTCATATGGGAAAATATGGATGATAATTCTGTAAAAGACCAAGGAGCTAAGCGGTTTGTTCTCGCTTAGCCCTTTGGTTTTTTGGCATCGACGGCGGCTTTCAGATTGTGGGCAAGGGAAGGCAGAAAGCACCCTTTGAATATCACGATCATCTTGGGCTTTTGTAGATTGCGGCTTTAGCACACAATCCTCACAGCCGGCGCTTCGGTAATGATATTAGCTATTAGATATTAGCTATTAGATATTAGATTCGCTTTTATACCCGCTTTCTGTTTTCTCCTTACTTACTCTCCGAAAAAGGATTGTTTGTCCAGCCGCGCCTATCTATGTATCTTGTTCGCTGTTTAGGTCCGGTCGCCCTTGATGTGACCTAACACGCTCTCCACCTCCGCTTGCGTTGAAGTGAGTAAACACGCTCCCCATCTCTCGGTTACGTTGAAGTGACCTAACACGCTCTCCACCTCCGGTTGCGTTGAAGTGAGTAAACACGCTCCCCACCTCTCGGTTACGTTGAAGTGACCAACATGCTCTTCACCTCGGGTTGCGTTGAAGTGACCAACAAGCTCCCCACCTCTGGTTGCCCCTGAAATGACCAAACACGCTTTCCACTTTCGGTTGCGTTGAAGTGACCAAACACGCTCTCCACCTCCGGTTGCGTTAAAGTGAGTAAACACGCTCCCCACCTCCGGTAGCCCCTGATCTGACCAAACACACTTTCCATCTCACCTTTACGCCGAGCATGAAGTACGGATTTCACGTTCTAAATGGATTTATAGTAGTTAGTTTCTACGGCAAAGCAAGGAAAGTAGATTTAAATGGATTTCATGTCGTTAGAAGAAGGGAGATCGCCAGCATGGGCGGGATTCTTGATTTTAAATGCATGAAATCCATCTAATCCATTGAACCATTCGTTTAGAGCGCAATTAGATACATGAATTCCATTTAGTGTTTCGAGTCCATAGCTTGTATAACATGAACCCAAAAAGAATGGACTTTAGTGTACGAGTTCGACATCTTTAGTTTGAGTTTCTAGCTTATGTTCGAGTTCAAAAGCTTACGTTAGAGTTTCTAGCTTATGTTTGAGTTCAAAAGCTTATGTTCGAGTTCGACTGCTAATCATAGCTTATATAAGATGCGCTAAAGATTCGACAGCGCTTATATAAGATGAGCTATAAAACGGGATGCAGGCAATGGGGAAGTTGATTCCGCAATAATTAATCCTGCAGAGACGGATTCCGGCAGACGGATAGCCAGGCAAATAGCTGGGCGAATAGCCAGACGAATAGCAGACGAATAGCTGGACGAATAGCCAGACGAATAGCCAGACGGATAGCCATCTAAAAAAAGAGGCGCCCCTCGTCATCTACGATGACTTCTGGGGCAGCCCGTTTTTGTCTTGAGAGTATAGACTTGCAAGTTCCCGTTGAGCATGAAAAAAACAATAATCATGCCGCCGAGGACAGTTCATTAGTATGAATTGATTTTCTTATATTCATTGGGCGTTACGCCGACGATGCGCTTGAACAGCTTGTTGAAGTAAGCCGGATCGGGATAGCCTACCTCGCAACCGATTTCGTGGATCTTCATGTCGGGGCATGTTTTAAGCAGATGCTTTGCCTTCTTGAGACGGACTTCGATTAAATAATCGGTTATCGTCATGCCGGTTTCGTTCTTGAACAGCTTGCTGAGATAGCTTGGGGTCAGGTAGACCATGGAGGCCAGGTGCCCCAGCTCAGCCTGCTGATCGTAATTTTCGTAGAGCCAGCGCTTGACCGTCTCGACGGATCTGTCGGACATCTGAAGGCGGCCAGCCCGAATTTCTTCGAGACCCTTAAGAAATTGGGATAAGAATAAGCTCTTCATCTCCGCAAAAGTAAGGCAGGCCAGCAAGCGCTCCTCAAGCTGCTCTCCAGCTGCCGCAGGATACAGCGATTTCCACTCCTGAAGCCCAGTTAGCGCCGTATCGTGAATTAGCTGGCATAAGGAGAGGATCGATTGCCTGGAGGGCTTGTTCTCCTTGATCTGGTCGAACAAGATCTCCAAATCCGCCTTGATTTGAGGGAGGTTCAAGACCTGCATATGCTCGCTAAGCGCTTCCTTTGTGCCAATGAACCATTCCGCAATATCAAAGTCCGGCAGCTGCATATCTTCACAATGGTAACAGCTCCAGGCTGAATAGTCGTAAAGCCCGTAGTCGCTGGCCCTAACAGCTTCAAGGTAAGCCTTGCCTAATTGTGCTGCCCGGCTGTACGCCCGGCTGGAGCCGGCCTGGATGGTTCCGACCGGAGCGAGAAGGGGGCGGAGCCGGCTTGGAAGCTGTTTGATCATGCTTGCATCGGGTTCATCTGCATAATAGCTGATCAGCGTCAGCATGCCTTCCCCCGTATCGATGATATCGGCGGGGCAGCCAAGGCCCTGGTCCGCGACCGCGAGGCTCAATTGGGCGAGAAGCGCTTCGATATCGCGGCTGCGCAGCACATGCACGGCAAAAAAGGGCAGCGGAAAATCAGGCTCAGGAAGCTTGCTGCAAAGGGAGGTGGCGCTTTTTAAATAAGACAGCAGAACCCCGGAGCGAAGGCGCTGCTCTTCGTCAAAATTGGCTTCTTTCTCTTCGTCCAGCATATAGAGCAGCTTGAGGAGCTGCTGCTTGTCGATCGGCTTGAGCAGGTAATCGACCGCGGAATAGCGAAGCGCCTGACGGGCATATTCAAAATCGGTGAAGCCGCTCATAATAATGCACCGGATTTCAGGCTGAGCGGATTTCAGGCATTTAATCAGCTCCAATCCGTCCAGCGTGGGCATGCGGATGTCCGTAATGACCACGTCGACGTCCGCTGTCGTGATATAATCCAGCGCCTCCTGCCCATTGGAGAAAACGCCGGCAACGAAAAAAGCTGCGTTCTCTTTGCAGATGATTTTGGCGATTCCTTCGCGGATTGGGAACTCGTCATCGACTATAACGATTCGAAGCATTAACTTACTCCCTCCCTGTACCGTTTGCAGTATTCTTCTTCCAGGAGTCCTGCAATCTTTAAGGTTACCGTTGTACCCTTCCCGGGCAGGCTGTCTACGGTCAATGTCGAGCCGCTACCATAGTTTAAGCGGATTCTTTCATTGACATTGCGCAGGCCGATCCCGAACTTGTCGATTTTTCCATCCGTTAGGCTATGATTCAATTGGGTCAATCTGTCTGCATTCATGCCAACGCCGTCATCGCGGATTTCGAATACAGCATCCAAGCCTTCGTTCCAGCCTGTGATCGTGATGGTTCCCGGCTTTTCCTGCTTCTCCAGCCCGTGAAACACAGCGTTTTCGACGATGGGTTGAAAAACCAGCTTAATGATCGGCAGATGATAGAAGTGCTGCGGAACTTCAATCTGAAAATCCAATTTATCCGGAAAGCGGATTTGCAGCAGCTGCAAATAGTTCCGGACATGGCGGAGCTCCTGCTCAACGGTCACGGTCTCGTCGCTGCGCGTAATGCTGTATCTGAGGAGCAGCCCCAGCAGATAGGTCAGCTCGGCAACGCGGTCGTCGTCGTTCAGCTCGGCGAGCATGCGGATCGATTCCAGCGTATTATATATGAAATGCGGGTTGATCTGGTTTTGGAGCGCCAGCATATCCGCTTTTTGTTTGCTTTTCTCGGTTTCGGACACCTCCTGCAGGAGCCCTTTTATCCGGTCGATCATCCGGTTGAAGTGGCTGCCGAGCCGGCCGATTTCGTCATTGTATTTTACCTCGACGTGGACATCCAGGTTGCCTCGCTGCACCTGCTTCATTAACCGCACCGTCCGGGTGAGCGGCTTGGTCAGTGCATAGGAGATGAAGATCGCTACCGCCAGGGCGAAGAAAACAATAAGCAATGCCGTAATTATCAGGGCGTTGCGGCTTTGCTTCATCGGAGCGAGCAGCTCCGTTAGGGGGATGTAGGAAATGGTTTTCCATCCGGTGCTGGCAGATGAGCTGTAGACCGAGATGTAGGGCTTGCCCCCGATGTCCAGCTCGAAATAGCCGCGTGGCCCGGAAGCTTGCTCTAACAAGGGGCTGCCGCTTAAATCCTTGCCCAGCATAGCGGGATCGGAGTTGTATACGACTCTGCCGTTCTCATCCACGATCAAGGTATTTCCGTGCGTAACGGAATTCAGCGGCTCGATGATTTCCTCGAACAGGCGGATATCCACATCGATCACGACGATTCCGATGTTCTTCAGCGTACTAACGGACTGGATGGAGCGCATAATGGTGAATACCTGCCGCTGTTCGGAGCCGTTGACCCGAATCGGATGGGTTCCGAGCAGCACGGGAGATACGCCGGCCTCGCGTGTCCGGATCTCCCATCCTGCCCGTCTCTCTTCCGGATATATTACATTAATGCCGGGCTTCGTATTATAAAAAGTCTTGCCGAAGCGATCGGTCAAGTAAACGCCGGCAATCTCCTCCTTCATATTTGCCAGGTACATCAGAAACATATTGATGCTCGCGCTTTTATCCCAATCCGTCTCGCGCTGATCCAGGTGCTTCTCGACGTCCTTGTTGTATAACGGCAGGATGGTGTACCGTTTCAGGTCGGCGATGTAGCGATCCACTTTGTCCATAGCGTTGTCAGTCATTTGGCCGGCGGAGCTCGTCATGTTGCTCAGAATGGAATGCGAGTTCGCCCGGTACGACGAGTAGCTGACATACGTGATCGGCAGGGATATCAGAAACACGAAGACGATGACCAGCTTTTTTTGCATGGACAGGTTAGCGAAGAACACCCAAGCTTTGCGGAATGAATTAAAAATGGATGAGATCATAGGCTGCCGTCCCTCCTGCAGAAAATGCCGGTTATTTTACCGCACCGCTGGTCACGCCTTCAAAAATATATTTCTGAAGCACGAAGTACAAGATGACGGTCGGCAGTAAAATCAATAATATCGCCGCACTAATCAGGTTCCAATCGGCGATGTTTACGCCTTGGAAGCGCATGAGCACCGTGGTAACCACGCCGAGGCTCTGCTTCGGCATATACAGATATGGCGTGTACATGTCGTTATAAATGCTGATCGATTTCAGGATGACAAGGGTTGCTGTGGCCGGGGTCAGCAGCGGAAAAATAATCGAACGGTAAATCCGGAACAAAGATGCTCCTTCCGCCATGGCATTCTCGTCGAGATCGACCGGAATGTTGCGAATGAATTGCAGGTACAGAATGATTTGAATCACGTCGGCTCCGATATACAGGATGATTGGTGCCCCCAGCGTATTATATAGACCCAGCTGTTTAATGATTCCGAATGTAGCGACCTGGGTGGTGATGCTGGGAATGACCGTAGCAAACAGGTAGGCGCCGAATACCGCTTTTTTTAGTTTGAAAGTAAATCTGCCCAGCACGTAAGCGACCATGGTGCCAAAAATAATATTAAAGATGAGTGCGATGCAAATAATAATCAGCGTATTGGTGAAGCCGGTCAGCAGCCCGCCCCGTTCGAATACGATTTTAAAATTATCGAAGTTAAGAAAGCTGTCAGGCAGCGCCATCGTGCTCGCCGTATTGAATTCATCGCTGGATTTAAAGGAGTTGACGATGATGACATAGGGAGGGAACAGGACGACAAATACGCCGATCAGCAGGGACAAGTATTTGATAATGTCTATTCCGGTGAACTTTTTGCTGTTCATTTTCCGCTCCCTCCTCTGCTTAGCACGAATTGCTGAAGGCCGACGACGATAATGACGAAGAACAGCAGGATGATGCTCATGGCTGAAGCCAGGCCGTAATGATTATAAGCGAATGCCGTCTCTACGACGCGCTGCACGTAGGTCTGCGACGCTCCGGCTGGTCCGCCTTTGGTGAGCACGAAGGGCAGATCGAAGACCTCAAGAGCCCCGGTGACGGTGAGGAACAGATTCAGCTGGATGACGGGCTTCATGTTGGGCAGAGTAATCCGCCAGAAGGTCTGCCAGGCGTTGGCGCCGTCTATTTTTGCCGCCTCATAAATGTCCCGCGGGATCGCCTGCAGGGAAGCGATGTAAATAACCATGTTATAGCCCATGAACCGCCATAGTCCCGTGGAGGCCAAAGAGTAGTTGACCAAGCCGGGCGTCCCGAGCCAGCTGGTCTCACCAAGGCTGGTCAGTCCCACAGCCTGCAGCAGCAGATTGAGCGAGCCTTGCGTCGTATCGAACACGTAACCGAACATGAAGGCGACGGCGACACCGTTCATGATGTAGGGGAGGAAGAGCAGCAGCCGGAACACGTTCCTTCCGCGCAGCCTGCCGTTCAAGAGGACGGCGAAATAAATCGCCACAATGTTCTGGACAATCCCCATGACAAAATAAGCGAAGTTATGGGTAAACACCCCGAATATATCCGGGTTAGAGAAAACTTCCTTGTAGTTGTCGAGCCCCACCCATGGTTTCTCCGGGCTGTAGCCGTCCCAGTCGGTGAAGCTGAACCAGACCAGCTTGAGGGCTGGATAGTAGGTGAAGAGCAGCAGGAGCGCGACCGGAATCAGTAAAAAGGAAAAGATGATTATATTTTTCTGCGTTTTGTATGATAAGGTTCCAAACATGCCCGAAAATCCCTTCTTTCTATCCGCTGTATTGACAGCAAAATGGATTATCGCCTGACCGATAACCCATTTTGCGTGATGTACTGCGTTGCACTGTGTGAACTGTGATTCAGCTTGATGTACTGCGTTGCATGTGCGATGAACAGTGATGCATCTCAATGTACTGCGTTGCATGTGTGATGAACAGTGATATATCTCGATGTACCTTGAAGTTCAAGGCAACGCCATTTAATAACCGAGGTCTTTCTTTGCTTTGGCCCACGCTTTATTCCATTTATCAAGCACGGCTTGCGGATCCTTCGCCAGCACGAACTCCTGGGCGATGGCCGGCAGATCGATTTGCGCCTTGTTGGAAATTTCGATGACCCTCGGATCATCCGGCGTACCCTCTTGCAGCTCTACCCCGGTGGCCTGGAATTCGGCGAGCTGGGTCAGCTTGGACTCGCGGCCCTCCAGCGGCGAAATGAAGCCCGCAAAATCCTCGTAGCCGGAATCCTCCAGCATCCAGGTCAGGAATGCCTTGGTGGCTTCCAGATTCTTGCTGTCTTTGTTGACGGCGTAGAAGAAGTCCGGGTTCAAGCCTGCTCTGATCTCCCCAGAGTTGTCGAATGGAAGCGGGAAAAATCCGATGTTATCCGACTCGGCGCCCACGCCAATCACCTGGTTGATAACCCAATTGCCAAGGAAGTACATGCCCATTTTGCCGTTCGCCACATCCTTCTTGGATTGCTCCCAATTGGTGGAGTTAATGTCCTTCTCCAGATAGTCCTTCTCGGCGAGCGTTCTCAGCAAAGACATCGCCTTGCCGTATCCGTTGTCCATGGAGAAAGGAGCTTCCATATCCAGCCTTTCGTTGGGAAAGTTCTTATTGTTCTCGATGACTCTCGGCAAATCATAGACCCAATTCCCCAGCGGCCATTTATCCTTGAAGTTGGAGGAAAGCGGAATGACGCCGTTTTGCTTCAGCTTCTCGCAGGCGGCGAGAAATTCATCCCATGTTCTGGGGATTTCGGTAATTCCCGCATCGGCGAAGGCTTTTTTGTTATATACGATGCCTGATGTGGAGTTGCCCGTCGTAATTCCGTACAGCTTGCCGTCGTAGGACTTGAAATCCTTGAAGGTGACCTCTGCGCTTAACTCCAGATCATCGAGCGGAGCAAAATATTTCGGCAAATCCGAGTTCGGAATATCCGGGATGAACATCAGATCCGGCAGCTCGCCGCTGGCCATGCGGACTTTGATTTGCTGGTTATAGTCCGTCTGGCTAGCTTCAAATTCGATCAGGATGTCGGGATATTTCTCGTTGAAGCGCTTGACGTAGTCATCATACTCCTTGCCGATCATGTCTGTCCGGTTGGTTAGGAAGGTAACCTTCCCGCTCAGTTTGCCGGAAGCTCCTTGATCGGTTGTGTTTTGTTCTGCGGCGCTAGAAGAACCGTTGTTATTACCAGGGTCTCCGCCATTTCCGGCGTTACCCTTGCTGCCGCTGCAGCCTGTTAGAGCTGCGGTTAGCGCAAAAACCATCATGAATGCGATGAGTAGGCCTTTCTTTTTCATCCTTGTGTCGCCCCTTTTATACTTATTTTGATAGCGCTTACAGTTTGATTGTATAGTTTTGTCATTTCACTTTAAATGTACTGGTTTGTTATTTATTGTCTTTAATTAGCTTGTTATCGGATTGGGTTGGGAAGGTTATTAGACGGGATTATTTGTTTTGTAAATTATATAACAAAATGATAACAAATTATATTGATGATGTAATATAATAAATTATAATTCAAGTGAAAGAAAGAGAAGCTTGGATGAATTAGGCTTTATGTTGTTTGTTTTCTTTCAATGTGGTTACTGAAAACTAATGTGTTATTTGATGGAGGGCTTATGATCATTCAACAGCAGGTATTAAATCAGTGGAGCTTCAAAGCATGCGATGAGACGGACTGGCATAGCGCCGAGGTTCCGGGGACGGTACATACCGATTTGCTGCGGCATGGCTTGATTCCGGATCCGTTCTTCGGAACGAATGAGCATGATTTGCAGTGGATTGATAAGAAGGATTGGGAATATAAATCTAGTTTTGAGCTGTCTAGCCGCTGGAGGGAGCTGCGCCGGATTGAGCTCGTTTTCGATGGGCTGGATACCTATGCGGACGTTTATGTGAACGGGAAACATGTGCTGTCGGCTGACAATATGTTCAGAGCCTGGCGGGTGGATGTGCAGGAGCTGCTGCAAGCGGGAAGTAACGAGGTGCTCGTCCGGTTCCGTTCGCCGATTGAGGAGGATTTGCCGAAGCTTGAAAAGCTGGGGCATGATCTGCCGGCTACGAATGACCAATCGGAATTGGGCGGTCTTGGCGAGCGCAGGGTCAGTATTTTTGCACGGAAGGCGCCATATCACTACGGCTGGGACTGGGGGCCTCGCTTTGTGACCAGCGGTATCTGGCGGGAGGTTCGCCTGGAAGGCTGGTCGGCTCCGATAATCCGGGATTTGTATATTCGCCAGGATGAGGTAAACCTTGACAAGGCTAGGCTGACGGCCGTCGTTGAAGTAGAGGCTGTGTCCAGCTGGCAGGGCCGGCTGCGTGTCGGCACAGAGGAAATGAGCTGGGAGCAAGAAGTGGCGTTAAAGCCTGGTCTGCAGACTTTGACGCTGGATATGGAAATCGCAGCTCCGAGGCTATGGTGGTGCCGGGGACTCGGCTCGCCATCGATGTACACTTTTCATGCGGCTTTGCAGCAAGGTGAGGAGATCGTATCTGAGCGGGCTGTAAGAACGGGCCTGCGCAGCATTGAGCTGGTTCGAGAAAAGGATCAGGCGGGGGCATCGTTTTATTTCAGACTGAACGGTGTCCGGGTGTTTATGAAAGGTGCTAATCACATTCCGAATGACAGCTTTACGACAGAGGTAACGCGGGAGCGCTACCGTCATGAGATCGCCTCTGCGGCGGAGAGCAATATGAACATGCTGCGCGTGTGGGGCGGAGGCATTTATGAAGAAGACGCATTCTATGAGCTATGCGATGAGTATGGGCTGCTGGTGTGGCAGGACTTCATGTTTGCCTGCAGTATGTACCCCGGAGACGAGGCCTTCCTGAGCAGCGTGGCCGCTGAGGCGGAATACAACATAAGGCGTCTGCGGAATCACCCTTCAATCGCTTTATGGTGCGGCAATAACGAGATCGATTCGGCCTGGGCGCACTATGCATGGAATACAGGCTGGGGCTGGAAGGAGAAATACGACAGCGCGAAGCTCAGGGATAAAATTTGGGCGGATTATGAAGCTGTGTTCCATCGCATCCTTCCTGAGGCCGTCCAGAAATGGGCGCCCGGCACCGACTATTGGCCGTCTTCTCCCCTGCGCAGCTTGACGGGGGATGAGAATCAGCATGCTACCCAGATTACGGGCGAAGGAGATGTGCATTATTGGGGGGTATGGCATGCGGTAGAGCCGTTTGACAATTACAACCAAAAAATTGGCCGCTTTATGAGCGAATACGGCTTCCAATCCTTTCCTGAGCTTAGAACGGTGTTGAAGTATGCCACAGAAGATCAATTGGAGCTGGAATCCAAGGTCATGCTCGCTCACCAGAAGAATGGAAGAGGCAATCAGCTGATCAAGGAATATATGAGCCAATACTTGCCGGAGCCGCGGGATTTCAAGTCGTTTCTGTACATGAGCCAATTATTGCAAGCGCAGGCGATCCAGACGGCTATTGAGGCACACCGCCGAAACAAGCCTTATTGCATGGGTACGCTGTATTGGCAGATGAACGACTGCTGGCCGGTCGCTTCCTGGGCGGGCATGGACTATTATGGACGATGGAAGGCTTTGCAGTACACAGTACGCCGGAGCTTCCGGGATGTTATGATTTCGATCGATGATACGAAGGATGGCGAAGTGGCGGTTCATCTGGTTTCCGACCGGCGTGGGCCATTTGCTGGCGTGCTGAGGCTGCGCCTGTACGATTTCGCCGGCAGGCTGCTGCATGAAATGAGCCAGGAGGCAGCTGTCGGTGCGGACGCCGCGGACGTCGTGCTTCGGGTTCAAACCAGCGAGTGGCTGGGAGGTCATGATCCGAAGCGCGTAGTCTTGCTGGCTCAGTTGGAAGAGGATGGCGCAACTCTGGATAGTAAGCCATACTATTTTGAGACGTTCCGCGAAATCGATTGGCCGGAGGCTTCCATTACGGTCGAGGAAGTTCCGGGCAGCGAAGGTACATCCTTTATGCTCCGGACGGATGCTCTAGCAAGGCAGGTGTGGCTGTCCACAGAAGAAGAGGGGATATTCTCCGATAACTTCTTCGATCTTATTCCCGGCGTGCCGCACACCGTTACCTTCTATCGCCGCAGCTCCGGCGAGGAGGCATTCACTCAAGGCAAGCCGGGTGCGTTAACGGTCAGCTCGATGAAGGACTTCATTGTATAAGACTTATGTAGCGGATATCATTGCTGTGCCTAACCTGACACTAGTTGCTCTGCCGTATTACCGTGGTTGTTGAGTCAGGCACTATCCCACTTATGAAGTGACTAGACGCTGGCCAGCATAGCGATTAGATGTTGGCTAGCGTAGCCATTAGCAGAACGTCGGGGATCTAAGTAAATTTATCGGACACAGGTTCCGCTATTTGGGCAAAATATTATAAAACGCTGAGCTAACGGACATACGATCATCTATTTAGAGAAAACACCTTGAATTTTTGGTGATTTTCACTAAATAAGTGATCTACGGTCCGTTAGGGGATCAATTCAAGTGTTTTCCGGGAGAATAGCGGCTTCTGGGTCCGTTAGAGTTCAATAGGCGGAACGGCGCCAACAGCGGCACGTATCCTGAGTGCACAGGGCGGGCACAGCAAGCGTTACGTTATTGCAATATACATTATTCTAGCAGTCCGAGGGATTCATAAACCTTGAGCGAGACAACCCCGTTGGGCATGAGGCCATGGTCGCGCTGATATTTTTTTAATGCAGCGGTTGTATCGGCACGGAATTTGCCGTTGCAAACTCCGTTGAAGTACCCCGCGCTTTTTAGCCGGGATTGAATCAGTTGAACCTCTCCCCCGACATCTCCCTCGGCTAATGCCCTCGGGTCATGCTTAATATGGCCCAGAACATGGCCATATATAGTAACTTTGGTACCAACGGGGATCATGTCGTAGAGCTCAAGTACGTCTCTATTCCGCATCCGTATGCAGCCATGGCTTAAATGCTGTCCTATGGAATAAGGCTTATTCGTGCCATGAATGCCGTAGGTTCCCCAAGGTACGTTCAACCCCAGCCAACGAGGGCCAAAGGAAGGTCCCCAATCGGTCCCTTTATAAATGATTTTATATTCCCCGACGGGTGTTGGTGTGGCCGGGTTACCTACCGCGATGGGATAGGTTTTGAATTTCTGGCCCTGAGCCCGTATGATCAGTTGATGATACTGCGGATAGATCTCAATCGTATATAATCCTTCATCCGCTACGATCGGGAGTGAAGGGTCTTCTAGAGCAGCTGCGAAGGAGAAAGAGGTGCGGCTGCAGAAGGCTATCCCCACTGTTGTCAGAACACAAATAAGGAATAGCGGTCTAAGCAGCTTGAGAATTGCAGTTAAATTGGTTAGAGTCATGACGTCACCGTGGATTTTATTTTTTATGTAGTTTGTGCTAAATACAGACTTTCATACTGCTTGAAAAATACAAAAAAAGGAGAGCGAAAGCTCTCCTTTAATAATTTTGCTTATTCAACCAGTCCGGCATACCGCAGGAATTGGCGAAGCGCAGCGGCGGCCGTCTCCCGCGATGTCGGTGCAGCAGGCCGGAAGCTCTGGCCATTATCGTCAAGGTCGCCGCTGATAATGCCTGCCGCAGAAAGCGCCTTAACGCTATCCAAAGCATAACCAGCTATGCTGGCCTCATCTTTGTATGCTTTTAGGGAAGGGCTGCTTGCTTTTAACTCGGTGCCTGTAAGCTGAAGGGCACGGGCCAAAATGGCGCTCAGCTCCTGGCGGGTTACATGGGCATTCGGCGAAAATTTATCGCCGCCCGTGCCTCGGACCAGCCCTGCTTCAAATGCAGCTGCAACATCGTTCGCATACCAGGCCGCAGATGGAACGTCCGAGAACGCAACGGAGCCGCTTGCTTTCAGGCCCAGAGACCGGACGAGCAGGGAAGTGAACTCGGCTCGCGTCAAATTGCTATTTGGCGAGAACGTCTCTGCCGAGGTGCCCTCAATGATGAATTTGTTCGCCAGAGCTGTAATGTCGGATGCTGCCCATGAACTGGAGATGTCCTTGAACTGTACGGAACGTCCGACGGCAGCGTACACGGAGAACCCCGGACGGCTGACTGTAACGATAGTTGATCCGTCGGCCTGCTCCTTTACCACGGAAGCAACGGGACCGATTTTCCCATTGGACTCATAGAGCACACCTGCTTGGTTCGCACCGATTTTGCCGGGAACCGTGAGGGAATGCTTGATGAAAATGCTGCTGGGAACGCTGACAGATTGCTTAGACGTTCCCGAAATCCAGTTTGCCTCATAAGAGACCGGTGAACCGATGACCGCTGCTCCAGCCTTGGCAGCGAATTTAGCTTTGCTCGATTCAGCCTGCGAAATGATGATTTCAAAACCGGCATCCGCAGGGGCCTCTTTGAACAAGGCAACTGGCACTGCAGCGGCGGAGCCTTCAAAGCTAAAGATTATCGTACTCTTTGCACTCAGCTTTTGTGACAATTGCTTGAGTTGATCGGAGCTAAGCCTTGCTTCACCTCGATGTTCATCATGATCGGGAACAGGAATGATGATCGCCGCCGCTTCGCTGCCGATCGTTTCAAACGCGGCTTTTAAAGCCTCATCACGTACAACAAACGCCGCCGAGTCCTTCGTATCGCTGAGGATAGGCGTAATTACCGTATGCTTCTGCCCCTGTTCGATTACCGCTCTGGCAGCCGGGCTAATATCGGCAGCTTGATCGGATGCAGGAGTGCCAGAAGTGCCGGGAGCCGGGGCAGAATCAGCGCCAGGAGCGGCTCCCGGTGCACTGCCACCGCTGCCACCTCCGATAGCGCCGCCACTACTACCGCCACTACCGCTACCAGCACCACCGTCACCGCCAGAGCTTCCGCCTTGGTTGTCCGCGCTAAGATCTACACGGAAGGAAGTAATGGCATCATATGAAATCCGCTTATTGCCGTTATAAGCAAACTCGCCGGTTGGCGTGAGTTGAGCAGCTTTAACGAATATTTTGTAAGTTCCTGCGGCAAGCTGGGCAGAGGCTGTCGTTCCTGCACCTTGGGCATCATAAAGGTAATACTTGCTGCCGATGTCTGGAATGGTATACACGCCGGGTTCTAAGCGCTGACTCAAATCATCAAGCGCATAGCCTCCGAAATAACCGAGGAGCTCGTCCTCCAAGTTTGCGATATCAATGACATAATAGTTTACATCTGGAGCTGTTAGCCGGAAGGAAAGGTCTGTCGTCTGCTGGCTGCTTCTTCTAGGATATATAACCGAATTCGTAAGCTTCACTTCCTGGATTCCAAATCCATTATCAGGCAGCTTGCTTCCTACATATAAGGTGAAGGGCAAATGAAGCGCAGGCTTTCCAATGCTGGTCAGATTGACTTGTCCCTGGTAAAAGCCTTCAGCCACGCCACTATCAACATTCAAGTCTAGCCGTATTACGGAGGCCGACTTGGCAGCAGCCGTGACAGTCTGCTTATCGAGCGTAATTTTAACTCCTGGATCAGCACGATGCCACTCTACGGAAGCTTCATAGGTTACATCATAATCGGCTGTGTTTTTTAGCTGCAGATTTTTGGCGGATACGCTGCCTGGAGCGACCCTGCCGAAGCTTGCCGAGGAATTATAGTTAATGACATTTTTCGGCGCAAAATTGGTGTCGAGAATCGTAATCGGCTCTAGGGCTTGCAGTAAAGCAGGCGTGCTCGTCGCTTTGTCTGCACTGACCCGCCCAGCTCCCTGCTGGTACACATCATATAAATTGCTATTTTCATCCCTTAGCACATCAGCCGTATTGGCCAGGGCAGCTCTGATGTCGAACGGTGTCCAATCCGGATGCTGTTGCTTGAGCAGGAGGGCTAGGCCTGATACATACGGAGCAGATATACTCGTGCCATTCGTGCGCAGGTATGTTTTATCATAGGATGCGCTTGGATTGCTTTTGCCATATGCGGGGTAGGTGGACAAAATATTTACACCCGGAGCCATGACATCCGGCTTGATGCTTAAATTGGCATCTGCGTTTGGTCCCCAGGAGGAAAAGCTGGCTAAAGTGTCGCCTTTAGTAATTTGAGCATGATAATTCGTACCGAAAGTAAATTGGAGTGATAAATCCGGGTTCTCCAAAATAGCTCTGGCCAATGCCCGTCCTTCCGTACCTTTCATGTCAAAAGTAGGAATAAATAAAGGGTTGTCGCCAAGCAGTGTATCGATGTGTCCGTCTTTGTCTGGAATCGACGGGCTTAAGTCTGCATTATTCCCATCGTTAATTCCATTGAAGATAACGATCGCTTTAGCACCGTGCAGGCCGGCATAAGCGACTTTCTCCGTAAAGCTCAGCTTGCCCCGAGAAGCCAATACGATTTTGCCGGAAACATCGGTATTGGCATAATCCGGGATATCGCCAAGTCCGACATAAACAATGTCATGGGGCGTGTTGCCGATAATGCTGGCAAAGTCATCCCTGCCGCTCTCCCAGGCGATGACACGAATGTCGGCAGGAGCATAGGTACTGGCGGTCACTGAGATAGGGTTCCCGCTATCGTCAGTAGCATGATGATCTACTAAGGCCGGATGCAGCTTCCCCTGATACAGCCTGCTTTCGCTCGTAACCGCGCCAACGGAAATCCCGAGCTGAGAGGTTGCCGGTGATCCCATAGTATAGTACCCCGGTCCAGCGTTTCCGTTTGCCGAGACGACGATTACGCCGGACAAGATGGCATTATTGATCGCAATGGCATCCGGGGAGTTGACATTCTTCTCATTGTCCGAGCCTAGCGACAGGTTGATGACATCCATTCCGTCCTTGACGGCCCGTTCAATACCGTCAATGACCTGTGCGGAGGTGCCTGTTGCCGTCATGGGATTATCCAAGTCGCGCCCCAGCACCTTGTAGGCATAGAGATCGGCCTCATAGGCTACGCCTTTCTGGGCGATGCTGCCGGTCGAATTAGCCCCTCTTCCTACGAGAATTCCCGCGACGAAGGTGCCGTGTGATGTACCTACGTACCCTTGATTATAAGGATCTTGGTCTGGAGTAAGCGGGATTTCCTCATAAGGGTCGTCATCGTTGTAGAAGGAGTCGTAGCCGCCTTTATAGGCATCCTTCAAATCGGGATGAGTATAATCTACCCCTGTATCCACGACGCCTACCTTGAGGCCCTTGCCAGTTAATCCCTTGGCCCAAGCGGCTTCGGCTCCGATTTGCTTCAGCGGAATGTCGTCATAATTGATCATATCGTTTGCGGCGCTGGGCGCGATAGGAGCAGCATACCAGGTACTGTTCTTCTGAATCGATTTGACTCCCGGAATTTGGGCGAGAGCAGGAATTTCATGGGCAGGTATCGTTACCTCGAAGCCGTTTAATACCGTGTTGTATTGATAATTCACTTCCAGATTAATCCCTATATCCTGTACTTCGTCAAGAAAATCCTGCTGCTCGCTGCGAACTGCTGATTCTGTCGATGCTGCAGCCAGGGAACGTATGCCGATCCGGTCAGCATATTTGCCTACCGCGGCCGGCTGGCCCTCAAGCTGTACAATGACGCGAACCTTGCTGCTGGAGCTGGTATCGATTTCCGGCGAAATGAACGTCTCTGTGGAGTCGGCTGGACTTAATGAATTCTCGATCACCTGCAGGGGCACCAGACTCGAAGCCGTAGCATGGCCTCCGCCAGGAAAAACTCCGATTAGCAGTGCAGAAGCCATAATTACAACAAACCATTTACGAAGCCACAATCCTTTCTTCAATGAACTCCCTCCACTTGGTCAATAGATTTGATTGAATCCCAGGTTCACTCTGCTGCCAGTCGTTCAGCTAGTACAGCAGGATGCTAAATCTCTCGGCGACCGATAAATAGAATTGATATTAGCTAGAGTAATAGGGAAAAAATACTAAAGAAGATTTTACCATTAGTAATAGTGAATTGCCATCTCTCTTTAGTAGGTTTTAAGGCCGTATTTTGTATATATTTGTCACATTATCAGATATAATGGAATGACAATGAGAATGGGAGGTTTTAACTATAAGAGGATAGGGATTCAGTTATAGCTCACCGCAATAATTTTTTGAATGAAAGGTTGTATCGTTATGGAAACATATGAAAGGCAGAAGCAAACGGAAGAACCCCCTCTAGGGGTAGCTGGCTTGGGAGGCTGGCTGGTACTCGTTCAGATTAGTCTATATCTATCTATCATTACCCGAGTTGGCACCTTACTGCAGTCGTTGCCGCTCATAGCAGGGCCTGATACCGGTCATCCTCTGACTTCGCCAGGCTCGCCGTTATACCATCCTTTATGGAAGACATCTTTTATGATAGAAGGCATAACCTCAGCTGGTATGCTCATCTTCACTATTTTTATCCTGGTTAGTTTTTATCAGAAAAAAAGGATTTTGCCCCGTATGATGATTATGTTCTATATCCTAAATTTTTTACTGCTAGTGACGATCGTTCTATTGGTAAATCAAATACCATTAGCTAAAGAGGTAGAAGGCGTAAGCGGAATATCCACGATCATTGGCGGTCTTGCGGGATGCGCGATCTGGATTCCTTATTTTCTGAAATCTGAACGCGTGCGGAATACTTTTAGAAATTAAAAGAAGCATCTTATACACCAAATACATAAGTCTTAGATGGAGGCAGGCATGAGTAAACACGAACAATCTTCTTCCGGTTATCCTATTTATCGGCATGGCCCGCGTACTAAAGATTTCGAGCTGGCCGCCGGGGATGACGAAGCGATCGCTAGAATCGAGCAGCATATTGAAGCGCATATCGGTAAGGTAGAATTTGTCTACCATGAACTCATTTCGGATTTGGTTCATATTGATATTTTTGTCGTCGCGCCTACTTCAGAGCGGAATTATTATACGCTTGTTACCTGCGGAATGAGTAACCTGCCTATGACCGTTCCAGAAGGCGCCGAAAGCTTTAAATACGCCGAGTTGATGATTTGTTTGCCGCCGGCCTGGCCATTGTCCGAGGAAGCATTCAAGGACGAGAATCACTACTGGCCTATACGCTGCTTGAAGCAGCTGGCTAGATTTCCGCATGAATATGATACCTGGCTGTTTGCCGAGCATTCGATCCCAAACGGCGATCCGGCCGAGCCGTATGCGAGCAATACGGAGCTGTCGGGAATCATGCTTACGGTACCAATGACCGTCGAGGATCCGGAATCCTTCTTCACATTGACTTTCTCCGAAGACAAGTCGGTGCATTTCTTCAGCCTTCTGCCGCTTTACAAAGAAGAGATGGAGCTAAAGGTTAGCCAGGGGGCCGAGGCGTTGTATCCTAAATTGGAGAAGGCGGGTATCAATGAAATATTGAATCCGACCCGCAAAAATGTCTGTAAAAAAAAGTTCTGGAGGTTTTAAATTCACTGTTCAATCGGCTTAAAGTGAGGTGGTCTGATTGGCACAGTTACAGTTCATTATATTCTTCCCCATAACCTCAGCACCGGTGATGAGTACATCATTCAATACACTCCTCTCACAATGAGGCCTATAGGGGTGAAGAAGCTGAAGGAGTCTGCGGATTAAGGCCGGAGGGGCGTAAAATTAACAATGGAATCGAGGCGAAGCCTGTGATCAATTACAACGGGAGAACATTTGCCTCCGTGCAGACGACGGAGAACGGAGAAGTTAACAGCAATACGATATTCCGGTATTATCAGGAAGGAAGCGTCGTCTGGGCCGATTATGCGGGAGGAGGAATTGCAAGGGGGCATCTGATTGCTGCCGTTAACCAGCAGGGAGAACTGGATATGAGATATCATCATGTAAATGACAAGGGGGAAATCATGACAGGGCAATGTTATTCCCGCCCAGTCATTCTGCCTTCCGGCAAGCTTCAGCTGCATGAGGAATGGCAGTGGACCTGCCGCGATTTCTCCAGAGGCCATTCCATCATAGAAGAACAATAAGCCAGGCCGATTTCATGCTTGTGATCGGTCTGGCTTATCAGAATATACGTCGTTTACTCGGGTATTTTCCGTCCTCAATGTTTGGTTAATGGACTTGGCAGGGTAATCCGGAACGTCGTACCCTTGCCAAGCTCGCTTACCGCCTCAATGCGTCCGTGGTGAAGATCGACAATTTTATGCGTAATCGCCAGACCCAGTCCGCTGCTTCCTTCCTTGCGGTCCCTGGCCCGGTCTGCCCGGTAGAAGCGGTTGAATATGTAGGGAAGGTCCGACTCCGCTATCCCGATGCCGGTATCTTCGATGTCCACACGGCATTCAGCTTCAGTCTGGCGCAGGCGGATGGAGATGGTGCCGCCGGGCTCCGTGTATTTGATGCTGTTCGTGGCTAGGTTGATCCACACCTGCTGCAGCAGTTTATCGTCTCCGGCGATACATGCTGGAGGAAGATCCAGCTCTACCGCCAGCTCCTTCTCGCGCCAGCTCCATTCCAGCATGAACATTACCTGCCTGATCTGGTCAGACACATCGAACATCCGCTTGTCCAGAATTGACTCTTCCTTATCGAGCGAGGCGAGCATCAGCAGTTGCTTGCCAAGTTGGGACATGCGGCGGCTCTCGCTTTCGATTATCGCCAAATAGCGTTTCTTCTGCTCTTCTGTCAGGTTCGCAGATTGCAGTGTGTGCGAGAAGCCTTGGATCGAGGCCAGCGGGGATTGGATTTCATGCGATACATTGGATACAAATTCCTGGCGCATTTGGTCGAGCTGCTGCAGGCTCTTGGCCATCTGCATGAAGGTTCCCGCCAGCTTGCCGATCTCATCCCGCCGCTTGACCTCAAGCCGGATGCCGTATTTGCCTTGGGCGAGCATTTTGGTGGCCTCCGTCAGCTTCACGATCGGATCCACAATATAGCGGGTGCTGATGACGACGAACAGAATGCTTAACAGCACTGAGAGAACGACAAGCACTGCGAAGAAAATCCGCAGCTCCCCGAACAGCACGCCCACGTTGGGCCTGACGAACAAGGCGTAATCCTGCCCTGCTGCTTGCAGGGGAACGCCAACCGTATTGATCAGCGCATTGTCGAAGAAGCCGGTTACGAATGGTCCCGTCGTAAATTTGGAGACCCCGTGATATTCCTCTCCCCGGATGACGCTTTGCACGACCTCATCACTTAGCTCTGTCTCCCGGAACGGAGCGCCGTAGAAGCTCCCTTGCTCTGGGGCCTGTACCAGATACATTTGGTAGCCCAACTCGCCAACATGACTGAAATAGCTCTCCGGATCAAGCTCAGGATTCTGCCCGTAGAAGGTGCTGATGCTTTTAGCCATCGCCGTAATTTTCTGATCATTATAAGGCTTCAGAAGATGCTGGTAATACAGGTTAGAGCCAACGAAGGAAATGATAAAGCTGAGGATCATGACGAAGATCGTCGTAATGACGATACGTAAATATAGCGACTTCATCGGGATGCGACCTCCAGCTTGTAGCCGACGCCGCGCACCGTGGTGATGCTGAAATCCTGAGGGCAGTCCCCGAACCGGTCGCGAAGGCGCTTGATATGCACGTCCACCGTCCGGTCATCCCCGTCAAAATCCGGCCCCCATACGAGCTGGATCAGCTCCTCCCGCGTAAATATCCGGTTGGGATAACTGGCAAGCTGGGACAGTAAATCGAACTCCTTCATGGGCAGCATAAACAGCTTGCCATTGCTGTGAACCCCATAGCTTCTCCGGTCAATGATGGTTTCGTTCAGCCGGATCGTCTCGGCGTTCACCATTTGGTAACGGCGCAGCAGGGCCTTGATGCGGAATAGAAGCTCCCTCGGTTCGAAGGGCTTCGTCAGGTAATCATCTGTACCGACCGCGAAGCCTCTCTCCTTGTCTATTAGCTGATCCTTGGCGGTAAGCAGGATTACAGGGAAATCGTAAAATTTCCGGATCTCCTCGCACAGCTGATAGCCATCCTTGTTGGGCATCATCACGTCAACGATGGCCAGGTTGATCTGTTGGGCGGCAAGACGCTCGGAGGCCTCTTTGCCGTCAGCTGCTTCGGTGACCGAGTAGCCTTCGGATTCAAGATAGTAACGTACGAGCTCGCGAATATGCGGATCATCTTCGGCAATAAGAATATGGATCACGTACTATGCATCTCCTTATCTAAGCTATAAAAAATAGCGCTGTGTATTACAATCCGGCTGAAGCCAATATACCGCAATTTCTTGTCTCTCCACAAATGGGAGGAAACGGGAAGTTTCGTGCAATGATGCATTCATCCTATGTTAGAATAAGGCTATTCCTATAAAAAATGAAAAGGGAGGGCGATGGCCCATGAGGATAACCATAGCTGAAAAGGCTGATCTTCAACCCATTCTGCTGCTTCAATATGAGGCGTATAAGAGTGAGGCTCAAATTTACGATGATGACCGGATTCCTCCGCTAACGCAAACCCTGGAGGATTTAGTGGAAGAATCGTCCTCCCACACTATTCTTAAAGCTGTGCTTGGCGATGGTCAGATTATAGGTTCAGCAAGAGCCCGGGAGGGTAATGGAACATGTTACATTGGCAAAATCATCGTACATCCCGATTATCAGAATCGAGGAATCGGCACAGCCCTGATCCGGGAGCTTGAGAGGGTGTTTGCGCACTGTGCAAGAATAGAATTGTTTACGGGGCATCTAAGCGAAAGAAACCTGTACCTGTATCAAAAGCTCGGATACAACATTTTCCGCACAGAGCCGATCCATGAGCGGTTAAATCTCGTTTACCTGGAAAAACGGATACCGCAGGATGAGAAGAATGTGCTGCTGGCCTCGTTTCAGGAGTGGATTGCCTTCTTAAGCAAGCATCGAGACCGCGACGAACAGCTCTGGAACCAGCCGGTTGCCCCGGGAAAATGGCCGCTTCGAGCCGTCGTCAGCCATATGATGCTGTGGGATAAATATTTCTATGAGCATGCTATAGGCAAGATACATACCCGGGAGCCGCTAACACTGCGGCATACCGATTATGACGAATTCAACAGGGCTGCGCAGCTGTTCAGCGAGCAGACCCGTATTTCGAGACTGATGGAGCAGGCGGTTTACTATCGGGAGAAGATTATAGCCGTGATTCGGGCGCTGCCGGACGACCTGTACGATAAAGAATATGTTGATGCGGATGGACAGCCGTTCTTCGTAGCACAATATTTGAAGGATTTCATTCCGCATGACCGGCACCATATAGCTGAGATGGAGGAGCGATTACAGTGAATGGCGTTAGCCTGCTGCAGGCGGTTTGCCGCAAAAGCTGCAGCGTTGGAAAGCGGCTTGTGAAAATCCTCTTTTTCGCCATCGTCATCGTATTCGCCATGCTCAGCTTGCTGCAAATTGGATTTATCCTTATCCTGTGGCTGTATTCAGGGAATAGCACATGAAGAATAGGCAGGAGGCAGAGCTCATGTTCATGAAGCAAGGGATACGTTCCGTTTTCATTGCCGTGATGATATTTGTATTGGCATTTACAGGAGCTTGCGCACCTAAGCAAGCGCCAAACGCCGAGCGGCCGCCGGAGAACTCCGGAACGGATGTCAGGCCGCCTGGAGGCGGATCAAATTCAGCCGGGAGCGGCAAGAGCAGCAGCTCCGAGGAGGAGGCTGATCCGGCCCGCCGCAAGCTGGAGCAGCTGAGCACGGCCGAGAAAATCGGCCAGCTTGTGCTGGTCGGGGTGGAAGGGACGGAGCCGGACGATACGGCTCGCCGTTTCATAGAGTCCTATCATGTCGGCGGCTTTATTTTCTACAAGAACAATATCGACAATGCCAAGCAGGCCGTTGGCTTCCTGAACAAGCTGAAGGCAATGAATGAGGGCAACCAGGTGCCTCTGTTGCTCAGCGTGGATGAAGAGGGGGGCCGGGTTACCCGAATGCCGCAGGAGTTCCAAGCGCTGCCCTCTGCGCGGGTCATCGGCGATGCCGGGAGCACCGGGCTGGCATCAGGCCTGGGAGGTGTAATCGGCAGGGAATTGTCCGGCTTCGGCTTGAACATGGACTTCGCCCCAGTACTGGACATCAACAGCAATCCGGACAACCCGGTCATCGGCAACCGTTCCTTCGGAAGTGAAGCGGGCATCGTCAGCGAAATGGGCCTTGCCATGCTTCAGGGAATCCGGCAGGAGGGGGTTATCCCTGTGGTGAAGCATTTTCCGGGACATGGCGACACTTCGGTCGACTCTCATCTCGGCCTGCCTGTAGTGGAGCATGAATTGGAGAGACTGCGGCAACTGGAGCTGATTCCCTTTGCCCGGGCAATCGAGGATGGGGCTGACGTCGTGATGGTCGCCCACCTGCTGATGCCGAAGCTTGATCCCGAGCAGCCCGCATCGTTCTCCAAGGCCGTCATCACCGATGTGCTGCGCGGGGAGCTGGGCTTCGAGGGCGTAGTCATCACCGATGATATGACGATGGGAGCGATTGTCAAGCATTACGATATCGGTGAAGCGGCGGTAAAATTCATTCAGGCCGGGGGCAATATCGTAATGGTCGGCCATCAGCGGGAGCGGCAGCTTGCGGTGATAGATGCACTGACAGCAGCGGTGAACAAGGGAGAAATCCCGGCAGAAATGCTGGATGAACGGGTATACTCTATTCTGAAGCTGAAGGAGAAGTATGGCCTGCGGGATGAACCGGCCGCCGGGCCCGATATCAAGGCGATCAATCAGGAGATCACAGATCTTTTAAAGGAACATAACATTAAGAAATTAAAATGATCTCCTGCAATCCTTTTTTTACCAAACATATGTTTGTCAACAATTGTAACTTTCCGCCTTTGCAATACGTCTATAGCCTGACAGGACATAACTTAGCTTAAGATAGCTCTGGAATGGAGGAGGCATCGCAATTGCAAGGTTGGAGGGAGCTCGGTTATCCGGGCAAGTGGATATTATATCTGATTCTGTTTATCGCTACAATGATCGGCATGAGATATGTCGTACATACACAGCTGCCGGATGGGGGGAGACCTCCGTATCTGTTTATGCTGTGGAACACATTTCTGGCATGGATTCCATTGGGCTTGGCCGTCGTCTTGGACATGGTCAGCCTGCTAAAGGGAAGGTTGCTGAAGTGCCTGCTATTTCTCGGAGTAGGTTTACTATGGCTGTTCTTCTATCCCAATGCCGCTTATTTGATCACGGATATGCTGCATCCGTTTAACCGGTATCCTATTGCTTCCGGTGCGGGGGTAAGATTCTGGGAGGAGAATCTGTTCTGGGACCATTTGTTTACGATGTTCTTCGCCGCATTGCTTGGTCTTGCCATCGCCACCGCAGCCTTAGCTTCGGTTCATGCCCTTGTGCGCAAATACTTGGGCAGTGCTGTAGGCTGGATATTCGTTCTGGCCGTCCTGCTGCTGAGCAGCTTCGGCGTATACCTGGGAAGGTTCATCCGCTGGAATAGCTGGGATATCCTTCAGGAGCCCGTTCGCATTCTTGGGGAGACATTTATTTACCTGATGGATTTTGAATATTTGCTGCATGCGATCGGGTTTTGCAAATGGATATTCCTGATTACCTTTTTCTGTTACGTGACTGCGTACTATTTTGGAGTTATGCAGCCGCGTACAAGTGATCATAGATAAGTGTTCTTCAATCGGCCTCTTTCCGGGTAATGGTTTAGTAGAAATCAATCAACAGGCTGCATCAAGGATAAGCCGGGGAGCGAACCATCCTGAGCCCAAGTAAGAGGGCATTGAAGCTGGAATAGGAGGGAAGGCGGAATGGCTGTTCATGCCAAACAGAAGATGAGCCAAAGATTTCCCGTGCTGGAGAGTCCGCGTCTTAGATTGCGCCGGATTACGCTGGAGGATTGCGAGGAATTGCATCAGTACATGAACCATCCTCTGGTTAGGCGCAGCACCTCATTCGAGCCGCAGACCCTTCTGTTCCCAGCCAGATTGTACCGTTATTTTACCGAGTGCTATGAGACGCTCCGTGATCTTCATTTCGCCGTAGAATTGAAGCAATGCCATAGAATCATTGGTGTCTGCTCGCTGCAGTACTGGGATCAGTTCCATGGGAAGGCCCGTCTTGGCTATCTGCTGTCTCCGGCAAGCTGGCGTCAGGGCTACGCTACCGAAGCGGCACGGTCATTAATTCATTTCGGATTCGGAGCCTTGGAGCTGAACCGGATCGAGGCGCGCTGTTCACCGGACAATCCTGCCTCAGAGCGCGTGCTTCAAAAATGCGGGATGACCTATGTCAAAGTGATTGCAGCTGGTTCGAGGGAGCGTGGGGATGAAGGAACGCTTAAGCTATACGAGATCCAGCGGGGAAATATTGCGAATAGCGGGTAGAAGAACCTTGTTTGTTACATAAATGAAATATTACTGTGATCGTTCTCTAACAGTAAGGGGGTACACTTAATACATGACCCCCTTTTGAATATATTTGTCTTTAGAACCCAGCGCCGAACGTGTGGGTTCTCTTTTTTTGCTAATTTTAAGCTGTTATTACAGCGGTACAGACTGCTTGGTTTTGTTCTTGTAATACACCCATTCCGTGAAGCCGATTTCCTTAAGCCGGGCGGCAACCATCTCCCATTCGTCGGCTACGCGCGAGGGCACGTGGGCGTCCGAGCCGAAGGTAACTTCGACCCCGAAATGCAGCGCTCTTTCCAGAATGGAATCGGAAGGATACCAGCCGCCGGAAAGCTTCGTCTTGCCGGAGGTGTTGATTTCTATGGCTACGCCTTCTTCGGCGATGATCTTCAGCGTTTTATCAATTGCTTCTGCAGCGGGAATATCCGTAAATGCGGGGTAATTCCCTTTCATAGCATCGATATGCCCCAAAATTTGGAACATGCCGCTGCGTGCTGATTCCTGAATCAAGGCGTAATAGGCTTCTTTATCGGCGATGCGCTGCTCATCGCTGAGATTCTTCCAGCGATTTTTATTGAAAATGCTGTCGTTACCGACGCTATGGACCGAGCCGATGACATAATCGAACGGGTATTTGGCCAGCGTCTCCCGGTAAATTTCGGCATGCTCCGGGAAGAAGTCCGATTCGATCCCGAGCAGGACATCGATTTTTCCTTCATATTCTCGTTTAAGCTGCAGTACTTCCTCTACGTAATTTTCTAGCTCCCGCTTGGCCATCGCAATGCGGGGAAAGGGCTGCTCCTCCGGGCTCCCGAAGTAGGGAGTGTGGTCGCTAATGCCGATGACGGCCAGTCCCTCTTTAATTCCGGCTTCGATATAATCGCGGATGGTGCCGTCGGCATGGCCGCAGCGGAAGTGATGCGTATGCAGATCGAATTTCATGCTGTTACTCCTTTGATAGATTTAGAATAGGTTATTCAGAACCGATGAAATGGGTTTCCGGCATTCCTTTCAGATCGCCGAGAAATTGCTGCATGGCCGAATTAATGTATCGGCTTGATTTATAGATGACGCCTACGGGGTGAGTCGTTTCCAGCTCAGGAATGGGGACGATTTTTAATGTGCCCTGACGCAGCTCCCGCATGACGGACTGCTTGGAAATAATCGCGGCACCCAAGTTGATTTCCACCATTCGCTTGACTTCCTCGCTGCTCGACAACTCCACTACAATTTCCGGCTCAATGGCATGCTTGCGGAAGACCTCGTCGGCAAAGCGCCTGCCCACGGTATCGGGAGAGAGCATAATCATCGACACCTCCCGCAGTGAATCCAAAGAAGGCGACTTGGCCTGGGCCAGAGGATGGAGCGGAGATACGACAAGCGCGAACGTATCATAATACAGGACAGATGCAAGAACCTGGGGATTATTCTCGATCAGATAGCCGATGCCGATATCAACAAGTCCTTGCTCAACGTTTTGATAAATTTGCGAGGAGGGCATAGATTGAATCGTCGTCTTGATCAGAGGAAATTGATCTTGGAAATAGGATAGGATCCGCGGCAAAATTTGTATGGCAATCGAAGTGGTCGTACCCAGCACGATATGGCCTTGCGGAATATGCTCCATGTCGGATAGCTTCTGCTTCAACTCCTCGACAATATCAAGGATAGCCTCGGCACGCTCCAGAAATACCTGTCCGCGGTCGGTCAATGTCACCGGCTGATTGCGGTTGACTAGCACTGTGTTGAACTCGTCCTCCAGGCTCTTGATTTGCGCGGAAACTGCGGGCTGAGTCAGGTTGAGCAGCTCTCCAGCCTTTCGAAAACTTTTGGTTTTGGAAATCATAAGGAGCGTTTCCAGTTGGCTTATGTTCATCCGAACTCTCCTTTCGCAGCTGTTTGCCAGCTTATTTTGCTGCCACGATGGCGAACATGTTCATTTCATTAATTATAGGGGATTAGCCCTTGGTAAAGCAATGCGGGGCGGTATTTCCTCGGGGCTTCAGACAGTCTGGGGCGCTAAATGTATAATACAGCAAATTGCATTGTTCGATTTTTAATGACTTATCGTTAGGAATAAAGTATAATGTTGTACAAGTGGAAAACGGGACTTTTGTAGCGAATCAATTACTTCCAAGTGTAAAGGGGCGCATATAATAGTGAAAGCGGAAGTGATAAATCCTTTTCTGGAATCCGCGCGGTCGGTCATTGAACAGGTGATACAGATTTCACCTTCCACCGGGAATCTTGGCATCAAAGACATTACTCCGAAGCATGATCATATCTGGATACAGATCGGGATGACGGGGCATTACAGCGGAATGGTCGTCTTTGGACTGAAGGAGACGGTGGCGCTGCGGATCGTATCGGCGATGATGGGCGGATTTGTTCTTACCGAAATGGACGAAATGGGGCAGAGCGCGATTTCGGAGCTGGGCAATATGATCAGCGGAAATGCCAGCACGATCTTATCGAACCAAGGCTACGCCGTAGATATTACTCCTCCCCAGGTCATCAAAACCGACACGGCCATGGACGGCACACTCCCTCGCAAAGCACTATGCATCCCACTGATGATGGATGGCATTGGCGAACTGGATATTCAAGTCATGATCTCTTAGAATAGAATTACGGCACAAGGAACTAGCTCTTAATGGCGTTTATAATCGGGGCTGGTTCTTTATTTTTGTCCGGATGAATCCGTTGGAAGGGATGAATTGCAAAGATCATGTCGTTAACGAATCAGGTCATTATTGTCACAGGCGCCTCGAGCGGGATAGGAGCGCTAACGGCGCAAATGCTGTCGGAACGCGGGGCGAACGTCGTCCTGGCAGCGCGGTCGATCGAAAAGCTGGAGGAGGTCGGAGCGCGGCTTAAGGGGTCCTTCAAGCTGCTGGCCATGGACGTAGGGGACGATGAATCCGTAGCGGAGGGGTTCAAGACCATATTCTCCGAGTACGGGCGGGTAGACTGCCTGGTGAACAATGCCGGCTACGGGATATTTGCATATTGCGATGAAGCGCCGCTTGCGGAGTTCTCCGCTATGATGAACGTGAATTATATGGGGGTCGTAAGATGCACCAAGGCTGTACTTCCATCCATGAAGGCGGCCCGGTCCGGCCGAATCGTCAACGTCGCTTCTATTGCCGGCAAGCTGGGCACGGCGAAGGGGACGGGCTATACGGCAACCAAGCATGCGGTGCTGGGCTTCAGCAATGCCCTCCGTCAGGAAGTCAGGGAATACGGGATCACGGTATCCACGATCAATCCGGGACCGGTCGATACTCCGTTTTTTGATTTGGCAGACCCAAGCGGGCATTATGTCAATAACGTGAAATGGTTTATGCTGAAGCCGGAGAGGGTAGCCCGAGCGATTGTGGCGGCCGTGGAGAAGGGGAGGACAGAGGTTAATCTGCCATGGATCGCCGGAGCAGGCGCCAAGCTCTATCAGTTGTTCCCGGGGCTTGGCGATAGGCTAAGCTATCGGTTGTTAAATAAGAAATAGAAGCGAGCCGGCTGGATTCAGCCGGTTTTTTTGAAGCCTCGGGCCGGGAAGCAAATAAAAAACATGGCGAATTTGGTGGGATTTGCTGTTATCGCATATAATGAAAGATATGACTTTTTACGATGAGGATGAACATATATGATTACGACAAGTTTTGCCGGATTAGGTATTGAAGAGCCGTTGTTGTCCAGACTGGCTGAATACGGAATAACAGAGCCTTCGCCCGTACAGGTGGAGAGCATTCCTGCTGCGCTGAACGGACGCGATGTGCTCGCTCAGTCGCAGACCGGGACGGGCAAGACGCTGGCCTATCTTCTGCCATTGCTGCAGAAAGTGGATACTGCCGAGAAAGGGCTGCAGGGGCTTGTATTAGCGCCGACCCAAGAACTGGCGATGCAAATCTATCGTGAAGCCGAGAAATACGGCGAGCCGCTGGGCGTTTCTGTTCAGGCCCTGATTGGAGGAGCGTCGATGAAGCGCCAGCTGGAGCGTCTGAAGCAGCATCCGCAGATTGTGGTTGGAACGCCGGGGAGAATCCGGGAAATTCTGGCCTTGCGCAAGCTTAAGCTGCATACAGTGCGGACGGTTGTTGTCGATGAGGTGGATCAAATGTTCCAGCTGGGCGGAACAGCGGACGTCGAGCATATTCTGCGGGGAACGCTGCGTGAACGGCAGCTGATGTTCCTGTCGGCCACGATCAATGAGGAAATCAGGAATTTGGCCGGACGAGAGATGACGGAACCGGTAGAGGTCGGCATTGAGCCGGAGCAGCGCACCGCCAAAAGCCTGGAGCATATCTACTTTATGACGGAGGAACGGGATAAAATCGATATGCTGCGAAGAATCATCCGTCACTATGACCCGGCGCGGACGATTGTATTTATCAATCATACGGACAATATTGCTGAGGTCGAGGCAAAGATGAATTATGTTGGCCTTAGCGCCGGGGCATTGTACGGAGATGCTGATAAAACGGTAAGGGCCGCCATGCTGCGCCGCTTCCGCGAAGGCAAAATCCGCGTGCTGGTCGCCAGCGATATCGCAGCGCGCGGGCTGGATATCGAGGAGCTCGAGCTGGTCGTTAATCTCGATCCTCCGCCGGACACCGAGCATTATGTACACCGCGTCGGCCGAACGGGACGGATGGGGCGTAAGGGGCTGGCCATATCGATCATTTCCCCTAAAGAAGAATTCATTATCCGCAAGTTTTCGCGGGAGCTGGGGATAGCTATCTCAGCCCGGGAAATGTATGCCGGCCAAGTGTTGGAGCCGGGGGCTTCCGCAAGCGGACCAGGCAAGGCTGTCAGAGGGACAGGCCGGGCATCGGGCTCTGCCGGACAGGGGGCAGCAAGGCCAAGCTCAGCGAAGCAAGGAGCAAAGCGGCTGCCAGCCAGACAAGCCGCCGAAGGAAGAGCGGACATATCCGGCATTCCCACTGGAGGGGCAAAGCGCTCCGGTTCTGGAACAGTTAAGGGAGATGGCCGTGTGAAAGCAGCCGGCGGGAGAAAGAATGACCGGAACCAGGACCGCAAGAACAAAGGCGCTCCCCGGTGGCTGAAGGATAAGCAGAACAAAGGATAGTAGAAGCAATCGAGAATTGATGTTTGTAAAGAATTGAGGACTAGGGGGGAAACGGTTGTGAATGAAACGCCCGTATTGCAGGTAGAAGAACTAAGCGGGGGTTACAGCCTCGGTCGGCCTGTGCTGCATGACATCCAGTTTGAGGTCCAGCCCGGTGAGATGGTGGGTTTGATCGGGCTTAACGGAGCGGGAAAGAGCACGACAATGAAGCATATCCTGGGCTTGATGACGCCCCATCGGGGCGGCGTCGTCATACAGGGCAGGACGCGGAGCGAGGAGCCGGAGGCATATCAGTCCTCCCTGGCTTTTGTCCCGGAGTCGCCGCTGTTGTACGAAGAGCTGACCGTAAGGGAGCATTTGGAATTTGCCGCCAGAGCCTATAACGTGGAGCAGAAGGATTATGAGGAGCGCTCTAAGCGGCTCCTCAAGCTCTTCCATATGGAGGAGAAGGCGGATAGCCTGTCGATGCATCTGTCCAAGGGTATGAAGCAGAAGGTCATGATTATGTGCGCCTTCGTCGCCCGGCCTCCGCTTTACATTATTGATGAGCCTTTTCTGGGGCTTGATCCGCTGGGAATTCGCTCCCTGCTGGACTTCATGCTAGAGATGAAAGAGAGCGGGTCTTCGATCCTGCTCAGCTCGCATATTTTATCGACGATCGAAAATTATTGCGACCGATTTATCGTACTTCACAAAGGCAGAGTCATCGCCCAAGGGACCTTGAACGAAATTGGCGAACAGGCGGGAACGCCGGGGGCAGCGCTTGAGGACATGTTCTATGACTTGGTCAAGGGCGGGGAGTAGAAGATGGAACTGAGGACGCTGCGCAGCCGGCGCAAATCATCGTTCTGGGGACAGATTATCCCTTATTTGCCTTATGTATTCCAGAGTGGAGTCGCGGTCGTGCTCCTAATCCTATGTATTGTTTTCTCGGCATGGTATACTTCATTCCTTCAGGCTCTGCCTCCTGATTTGCCTATCCGTTGGATCATGCTCCTGCTGCTGGGCCCGCTTACGGTCTATTCCGGGTTTCGGACTTATGTTCAGCCGGCCGACGTTATTTTTCTGCTGCCGCAGGAGTCGAAAATGAAGCAGTACCTGTCCCCAGCGTACTTTAGCGGCGTAATCTATAAACTGCTGGGACTGTATCTGGTTACTATTGTTGCATGGCCGATGTATATCCGAACCGGGGAGGCCACTGTTCCTTTATGGGCAATGCTTCTCGTTCTGCTTCTGCTGAAGGTGCTTAGCGCTTACGGGGCGTGGCAGGAGCTTAGAATCGCGACATCCAGGGCCAGGAACGGCTACCGCCTGCTCCGCTGGTGCTTTATTCTGCTTATGCTCGCGGCGTGGATCTGGCTGCCAGACTGGTGGAAGAGCCTGCTGTTTATGCTGCTGTTGAGCGCGAATTATATTCTGGCTTTGCGTTTTCCGATGAAGCATGCCGTGCCTTGGGACAGCCTGATTGCTAACGAGAAGGCCGGAGCTGCCCGGACGATGATGATCCTCGGCTGGTTTGTGGAGATCCCTGCCGAAGGACAGAAGGTTGTTCGCCGCCGCTGGCTCTCTATGGCCGGGAACCGGATTCCCTGGAAGCAGGGAACCTCGTACCGTTATTTGTTGACGAAGACTTTTGTAAGAAGCGAGCTGCTTGGCATCATCACCCGTTTAGGACTGCTCGGGATGCTGGTCCTTTATTGGACCGGGGATTCTTGGCTCGGGGCTGCCGTTTATGTGTTCTTCCTATTTATGATCGGCACTCAGCTCTCCACGCTGCGTTATGTTCATCGGGATTCACCAGCAGCTTCCTATTACCCCATCATGCAGGGGGTACGGATCAAGGAAGTGATTCGCCTGATTACGCGGATGCTTCTCATTCTAGCGGTCATATTATGGCTGCCTCTGCTTGAAGCATCCGCAGCCGGCTCCGAATCAGCCCTGCTTTTCAGCATAGGGGGATTGGCGGCAGGCCTGCTGCTTGTGCTGGTTCTTCGCTCGAATTGGAACCGGAAATGGAGCGAGCTGGAGGAGGATGAATAGGAGGAATTAGCTTTATAAATGACTAAACGCCCTGCAGCCGCAGGGCGTTTAGTTTCAGTTGCGCGCCTAAATCCGTGGATTAATAGACGAAGGCACGGCATACAATAACCAGCAAAATAAAGAGTACGAGAATTACGCCCGTGCTGGTCCACAGACCAGGGCCATATCCTCCACAGCCGCCTCTTACTTCTTCAACACCGCTCATGTGCATACCCCTTTCTTACAAGCCATGTGTAAGTAGCTACACCGTATTGTATGACAGAGGGCCGCAATATGCTTGGGCGATTGTGCTGATCCGTGTTGAAGGTTATTTGGACTGTACGTCTAGAACGGCCTTGTGTATAAGTTCGAACAATTCCTCCAGATTCTCCTCGGCAATGCAGGAGAAAGCAACGCGGAGATCGTGGTCGCCCAGGGCAATCGTCCCGACGCCGTATTCGTTCAGCAGATGCTGGCGGACCTCCTCGGCCTGAGCCTGCTTCAGCTTAAGGCACATGAAGTAGCCCGAATTAAACGGATAGTATTCCCAGACATTGCCGTATTTTCCGCTGTCAAGGAGTGATTTAACCTTGTTGGCGCGGCCCTTCATGATTTGGAACTTCTCTTCCTTCTGTGCTGTGAAGTCCGGCGACTTCAGCGCTTGAAGAATGAAGGTCTGCGACGGATGAGAGCAGCTGGAGACGGTGGCGCGGATGATTCCCAGCGTCTTCTGCTCCAGAGCCGCAAGAATCTCCTTGCTCTCTGCTGCAAAGGTAATGAAGCCGACCCGGAATCCCCAGACGTACTCCTCCTTCGTCGCGCCGTCCACTTTGACAGGCAGAATGCGCGGGTGGAGTCCGGCGAGCTTCCCGAAGAGGGATTCGGACAAGGAGTCTTCAAAGAAGAGGCCGAAGTAGGCATCGTCGGTAACGGCCACGACGTTGATGCCCGCTTCCGCGGCCTCCTGAATGGCAGCGACGATCTGCTCTCCTTCTTGGACGCCCGGGGTGTAGCCGGTCGGATTGTTCGGGAAATTAAGAATAACGATCGCCTTGCCTTTGTCCTTCTGCGCTAGAAGAGCCTCGCGGAGACCTTCGCTGTTGAATTTCATATCTTCAGTGAATAGCGGATAGTTAACGATAGAGCCGTGACGGCGGATGCCGAAAGTCAGTTCATAGTTCTCCCAATTTTTGTCCGGATAGATCACGGCGTCCCCTTCATCGACGAACAGGTCGGCAACGATGCTCAGCCCATGCGTTAGCGCATTGGTGACTACGGGATTGCCGAAGCTCTTGCCGTTTAGGGAAGGATTCTCGCGAATCATCTTGTCGCGCCAGACCGTTCTCAGCTCGGGCTTGCCGGCAGGAGGAGCGTATGGATACAGATCCTGCGGCTTATAAGCGGACAGGCTGTTCTGTATGACAGCAAGATGCATCGGGCCGCCGTTCTCCGTGGCAATCCCGATCGTGGCGTTGAACTTCTTCGCAAGGCTGGAGGCTTCAGCGGATTGGCTGAGAATTCCTTCCTTTGGAAAATAAATCTCCTTCCCCAACGTGGACAGCATTTCATATAAATGGGCGTTACCTGCTCTAAGACTTTCGTTCAACTGCTCCGCAAGTGGGTTCATGGCGTAAATCATCCTTCCGATCAGTTTGATATAATGGTTAGCTTCCGAATTTACTGCCTAACATTATATCACTTTGATATTATGGAGTCGATGACTTCATGCTTTACCTTCCGCTGTGGAAAGGGCAGTATTTATACATATGCTCCACGGCTTCCAGGTCAATATCCCTGTTTCTGTTCTGGAGGCCCTGGACAACATCATCGAACTTGTTGTTTTTTAGATTTTGCCCGAATTTGAATTTCGCGCTGATCTCCTCGGGGACGATGCGCAACAGGGCCACGGCCTTCAATTGCCCGGCGTACCGCTGGTCATCCGGGTCGATGGGATCGTAGCCTCCTTCCGGCTGAAGCTTCTCCATGAACAGCGTGAAGGCATCGGCCTTTTCCCGCAGATCCTCCACGATTTCGGCGCGCCCCCGCACCATGACGCTTTTGAAATAGGAGGAGGCCGGACAAGCCAGCTGCGGATCGGTGAAATAGGAAGGAATGATAGCATACTCCTTGGCCACCGTGAAGCTTACCTGTGAATTTGCTTTTAAATGTTTCATTTTCTCCCCGGCACGGGTGCCATGGAAATAAAAGTAACCGTTCCCGTATACAAAATTTAAGGGGGTTACCCTGCATGCGCCGTCGCTTCCCACGGTTCCGAGAAAGCCGAAGGTCATTTCCTGCAGAAATTTGGCAATTTCCTGTTCATTTTCGCTCATTGAAAATTCTTTCCTTCTCATTCGTAATTCCCTCCACTTATTTGTACTTGACTTGAAGTTTAGTGTATGAGCTTAATTGACAATAAAAAAGAACCAATTTACATTCATTTTATTAGTCCACTTTTACGGGAAGAGAGGGGGGGTATGCTTGGATTTCATCCTTCCGATTGAAAAATACAGCAAGCCGCATCGCTATAAATACTTGGCGCTGTATCACGCGCTGCGGGAGGCCATTCATGAGGGGACGCTTCCGGAGGGAACCCGCCTTCCTTCGTCGCGCGAGTTGGCCGGCATGTATGGCATGTCTCGCGGCAGCGTCTCGCAGGCCTACGATATGCTGCATGCCGAGGGGTATATTCGGTCAGTCCTGGGAAGCGGAACTTATGTATCGCATACGGTGCCTCGCTTGGCGGAACAGCCGCGCGCGGGAGCGGCGATTGAGCTGTCTGCTTGGGGAAGGGCGGTGGCAGAGTCATTGAGGGAAGATCAGGCCGGGTCCTCCCGGGAGGGCATGATCTCGTTCTGCGATGCCGGTCCATCCCTGGAGCAATTTCCGCTCGCCGAGTGGAAGAGTGCGATCGCCGCTGCCGTCAGGGAGGAGCTGAACGCTTCCCTGGCGCTCGGGGACGCCGCAGGCGATATTGAGCTGCGCGAGGCGATCGCAGCTCATCTGAGGCGCAGCCGCGGCATTGCGGCAGATGCGGAGCAGATCTGCCTGTTCAATGGCTCGATGCAGGCGCTGATGCTGCTGACCCAGCTTCTGCTGGGTCAAGGCCAGCCGGCGGTGCTGGAGAACCCGTGCTACACGGGGATCTCCAGGGCCGTTGCCGCCTGCGGAGGCACTGCTGTCGCCGCTCCAGTCGACGGCGACGGCATCGTGCCGCGCGACTGGGACGCGCGGCTGCTGTTTGTGACGCCGGGTCGGCAGTTTCCGACCGGCGCGGTGCTGTCCCCGGCGCGGCGCCGGGAACTGCTTGCGTGGGCGGCCCGCCGGAACGCGGTTATCATCGAAGATGATTATGACAGCGAGTTCCGCTTCGCCGGCCGCCCGCTGGAGCCGTTGAAGGCACTCGACCGCGAGGATCGCGTCGTGTATGTCGGCTCCTTCTCCAAGACGATGTTCGCCTCGCTTCGCATCGGATATGCCGTGCTGCCGCCGAGCCTTACCTTGCCGGCGATCCGGGCGAAGGCGCTGTACGAGCCCGTGTCTCCGGCGAGGCTGGAGCAGCGCGCGCTGGCCCGTTTTATGCGGCGCGGAGAGTATGCCCGCCACCTGCGGAGGATGCGCCGCTACTATGGGGAGAAGCAGGAGGGGTTCCGCGCTATGATGCAGGAGCATGCCGGGAGGCTGTTTGAACTGCAGCCTTCCCAAGCGGGCATGCATGTCTACGCGCACTGGCGGGGCACGGTGGAGGATTATGAGCTGTTCCGCGCGGTGGCGGCGCAAGGCGGCGTACAATTTCGGGATGCTTCGATCTATCACTTGGCGCCTGGGGCGCCGGCGGCATGCTTCTGCTTCGCCCATTTGAACCGTGAACAAATCTTGGAAGGAATAAAGCGCATGGCGGATGTGTGGAAAGTTATTTCAAGCGGGGGCAAGTAGGCGATATAATATAATCAGAAATGGCCAGTAGAGATACTTTGATTCAGGAGGGAAAGGACATGCTCCACGCATCACCATCCTCGTTCATATTAAAGCCGGCTTTTGCGAAAATCGTGTGCGAGCCGGGCTGGAAATGGCATAAGCGGGATAAGCCGTTAGCGAATTACGATCTATTCTATGTATGGAGCGGGGAAGGGACGGTCATTTTGAATGATGAGCCTATACCTGTCGCCAAAGGGAGCTGCTTCCTGTTCCGGCGCGGCGATCATACCAGCGCTACGCATAATCCGCAGCGTCCGCTAGTGTTGACTTATATTCACTTTGATCTGGAGGGTCCTGTCACCGAGATCCCGAGCCCTTATCGCAGGCTGGAGGATACGTTGGATTTTGAATACATGCTGTCCAGGTATGTGCGGCTTTTTCTGCTTAAGGCTTATGCCTTCGAGGAGGAGGCCCGCTTGATCCTCAAGCAGCTGCTTATTCATTTGCTTCGCGAGGAACGCCGTATTCCCGTGGAAAAACGGGTCAGCAATCAGCTCACGGAGATCATTCTGGAGGCGGCCAATTACGTCGTGCAGCATCCCGGCCTGCCGCATAAGGTGGACAGCCTGGCGGCACGTGCCGGACTCTCGCCCCGGTATTTCTCCCTGAAATTCAAGGAATTGATCGGCATGCCGGTTCAGGCCTACATTATTAAATCAAGGATAGAACGTGCCCAGCATTTGCTCCTGCATGCGGGGATGAACGTAACCGAGGTTGCCGATGCTCTGGGATATAAAGATATATTCTTTTTTAGCCGCCAATTCAAGCAGCATACCGGAAAGAGTCCCTCAGAAATCAGATAGACCCAATAATCATTAATAATTTTTTTAAAAAAGATGTTTCAACCGCCTCCCAAAAGGGTAAAGGGATTTAGATTTACGTCTTGAAGGGAGGTGACATGCAATGGGACAAAGACGGCGGATTCGCAGCCGTCAGTGTGTATCGGCTGGCAGCAACATATTTCGAAATCGTATACGTCGCAGCAGAGTATCCGGTCTCGAAGGAGATTATTGGTTCTAAAACTTATAGTTTAATATAGCATGGTAAATCGAAGCAGCGGCCCAAGCAGCCGGCTGCTTTTTTAATTTTCACAGGAGGCTGTGCACAACTTTATTGGTCTAGCTCTAATCCCGAATTTAGGCTGCTGATTCGTTTAATACGGCCTGCTCCCTTGGGCTGATTCATGGAGGAGGGAAAGGCTGGCTTGCTTCTGAAGCCTGCTTAGTCCCGGGCCGAAGCGGGGCAACCTTCTGTAGCAGGGCAGCATATGCGGGTAATATATGCGGTTAACTTATGCAGGGCAGCATATATAGGGCAACATATGCAGGGCAACATATGCAGGGCAACATATGCAGGGCAGCCTATCTGCAAGTTGGCCGTGCAAGCAAGATAACATCCTGGGCTCAGGTCTGGGATAACTCCGGTCTCCAGTCCGTGGAGTCGTATTTTTAATCCGGTACAATAAAGAGAGCACCCTAGGGGGAACGCTTATTGCGTTACATATACCGTATACCAATTACCGTATACCAATTACACTATGTACTCTTCGTACCAGCGTATGTCGATAAAGGAAGTCGAAATATACCAATTACACTATGTACTCTGTGTACCCAACGGAAATTTATCACAGGAGGAAGTTGAATTATGAATCGCACAAGAAGCAAAAGCAGGAGCAGGCTGAACTCAATCACGATGACTGCGGCGGCCGTCACGTTGGTCGTGCTGGCCGGATGCAGCAGCATACAGGACAAAACCGAGGAAGCGATCGGCCAGGCCGCAAGCTCGCTGGAGCAATCGGTGATCCATGTCGCCGATAAACTCGAGCAAAGAAGAACAGAGGCCGGAATGTCTCGTGATATATCGGCGGCTTACGAAGCGGGCGAAGCATCGAAGCTCAGTCTGGAGCATGCGGTCGGCAATATCCTAATCAGTGGCTATGAGGGGAATGAAATCCGCGTTAATGCAACGATTTGGTTCGCTAAATTAACGATGCCGGAGAATAGGCAGCAAATCCTGGATCAGGCGGAGGTGTCCGTTATAGAGAAAGACGGCCAGCTTCGGGTCGTGGCCCATCCAAAGGATGATCAAAATACGAGCTTATGGAAGTGGGCGCATAAAAAATACGGGATTTCTGATTTTATGATCGATTATGCAATTGAAGTCCCAGCATCGCTCGATAACTACGATATCAGCAATGATGTTGGAATCGTTGAGCTTCATGACTTGGCGGGAAGCTTTGACATTCAAAGCGACGTCGGGCAGATCCGACTAGACAATGCCCGCATAGCAGGGGAATCATCCATACGTACTTCTACTGGCAGCGTCGAAATTCATATATTGGAAATGAACGAGCAAAGCCGGCTAAACGCCAAGACGGAGGTCGGCAATATCGAATTCAACTTGGACGATGCTGTACAATGCACACTTGTCACCAAGAGCGAGGTTGGGGGAATTATTGGCACCCAGAAAGGAACCACTGAAATCAATGGAGGCGGGGGAGAGATCCTGCTCCAATCCGAAATCGGTACGATCGCGGTGAAGTAATGTGTACCAAAGGTGTACCATAGGTGTAACATAGAAGATGATTATATCCAGCCAGCCCGATTTGATAGTGAATTCGAATCCTAGATGTATTTTCTATTTAGCCCCCTAATCCAATTGGACACTCTAATCCACCTCAGATACACTAAAATGAGTGAGGAGTTAGAATCCATGAAAAGACGATTTAGGTGCCCCAATGAAACGAAGAAGGAGCTTGTGGTAGAGGTGCTCTCGGGTTATCGGACGGAGATAGTAGCCCGGAAGCATGGAATGTCTCCTAGAACGTTAAGCCAGTGGGTTCGCCAGTATCAAGATGAGGTGGGTGACCTTATGAAAAAGAAGCAAAACGATGCAGAAAAAATGAAGCAGGATGCAGCCAATTTCAAGGAACTAGAGAAGAAATACAACGATGCCATGAAGCTACTAGGCGAAAAAGAGCTCGAGAACAGCATTCTACGAGACCTGGTAAAAAAAAAGTATCCCGATTGGAAGTAGCTATCTATTGGATTCAGCAAGGGTATCCCGTTCAAAAGGTGCTCCTTCTATGTGGAGTCCCACGTTCAAGTTACTACTATCGCCTAAAGCATCCTGAACGCCAGCAGCCAGTCAGCAGCGGTCGGCCTGTTCCAGGCTTCTCCTATGACAAGGATGGAAAAAAGGTAGGAGATGCTCGCATTAAAGGATACCTCAGACGCTTGATTCAAGGCCTTAACGCTGCCTTCGGCTATCGGAAGCTGACGACGTTGTTGCGGCGAAAATACCGGCTAATTATTAACAAAAAGAAGACCTACCGTCTCTGCAAAGAAATGGGGATTCTCCATCCACAGCGAGAGTTGAAAAACCCCGTACCTAAAAAGCTCGCCAATAACCGTATTGTGAGCGGACCAAACCAGCTATGGCAAATGGATATTAAGTATGGTTACGTAGCCGGCAAACGCCGACATTTCTACCTGGCCAGCATCATTGACGTGTTTGACCGGAGCATTGTCGCCCATTACCGTGGAAAGGTCTGCAGCACAGAAGACATTTTGCGTACGATCCAGAAGGCGCTTTTTAAACGTAGAATCCACGAACAAGAACACAAGTTGGTGATCCGGACGGATAATGGGCCGCAGTTCATTAGCAAAGCGTTCCATGCCTTTTGCGAGCAAGCGGGGTTAGAGCATGAAAGGATCGCCAACCAAACGCCAAACAAGAATGCTTTTATTGAGTCGTACCACAGCATTGTAGAGCAAGAATGCTACCAGCGGAATTGTTTTGAAACCTACGAAGAGGCTTTTGCAGTGGTCGACCGATTTATTCGATACTACAACACAGAACGCATCCACGGCAGTCTCTACGATTGGCCGCCCAAGGAATACTTGCGTTTAGTCACCGCGGGCTTGATTAACCCAAAGAAAATTGCGCTATAATGTGATTTCCTAAGTATGATGTGGAAAGTGTCCAAACTTAGGGGGTTGAACCGTTTTAAGCAACTAGCTAAGCACTTTTTATAAATATGTTTGTCCTAAATGGAATTTATGCTGTTAGTTTGGCTTGTTTGGATCAAATCGTCGTAATAGTCCGAAATGAATTGTAGGTATTGCAGTTATCTTTCCCTGACACGGCAAATATCACTTGACTAAGTGTATGTATTACATTTAGATACTTTCAAAGCGTTCAACATAACTTGCATAAATTATATCCTAAGAGGAGCAGGCGGTTCTAAAAGGGGCAGGCTATCCTAAGAGGGCAGGCCGTCCCCAGTACCAGGGGACGGCCTGCTCCTCTTGTTTCGTGTTAATCAGAACGAGATGTGTCCGCGGCGCCGCGTCTGGTATTGCCGGCGGTGCGGAATCTTCCCAGAGGTTCGCCCATTTTCACCTTGCAGCCTGCTGCAAGCTCTGGAAGCGGCTCAAATGTGCCATTCTCGATAAGCAGGACAACGGTCGATCCGAATTCGAAATACGCTAAGTCGTCTCCTCGGTTCCACAGCTTCGCCTGGGCATCTGTATACTTAATGCTGCTTACGTTCATAGCGCCTACTTTAACGACGGCGACTTCGCCAAGGTCATGGGAAATATAAGTGATGAGCCGTTCATTCCGGCTGAGCACTTTACGCATGTTCCTCATTCCGAAATCGTTGACGGGATAGACTTTCCCTTTGATATGATCGCTCTCCAGCTTGCGTCCCGTTACGGGGGCGTGGATGCGGTGATAATCGGTCGGACTCAGGTATAGCACGAAGAAGTACCCATGATTGTAGGTTTCCGTACGCGGGGAATAATTGAGCAGCTCCTCCAGAGAGTAGTCCTGGCCTTTGACGTTAAGAATGGTTCCTGCTTGAATATCCCCCATAGCCGTAATTAACGCATCGACGGGACTGATTAACCCTTCCGGCAGGGAGTGAATCGGACGCATATCCGGCTTAAGTCTGCGGGTGAAGAATTCGTTCAGTGTCCGATATTCCTTCATGTCCTTCTCGGCTTCATGCAGCGGGATGCCATAGGATTTGGCGAAGGCCGGTATAAGGAGCCGGCTTACTTCCGAGTGCGAAAACCGGCCTATTAGCCGGGAGATCCACTTCCGGGAGGTAAGTTCTGTCATCCATTTCATCCATTTTGCGGTCAAATCGGTTCCCCCTAATTCCTTTGCTGAACAATTTACGTTTCCGCTTTCTATTTCCGTTTCCTATCTCCGTTTTCTATTTCCGAATTATATTGACATATAATGCAATCTAAATCAACAACGAAGCTGTAATAATTAAATAATGCTTGCTAGCACAGCAGCTCTTGTTGTATGGTTAAGTCAATCGCATAGTGATACGGGAGCTTGAGGCAATCAGGCTGAGATAGCAGCATAATCCGCTGCTGACCGTTAATCTGATCTGGATAATGCCAGCGTAGATAATCCGCCGTTCAAGGTTTTCTCGTGCCTATGGACTCATACAGCCGCCTGAGCATATCCAGCGGTTTTTTTGTTTTTTAGCCATACTATTTCAAGGAGCAAGAAGAAGGGGAGATGAACGTAATGCAGGAAGCAGTTCAAAAAAGGGGCAGCCGAGGATTAAAGCTCAGCGATTTGCTCGTGACGATTCTAGTGTCGCTTGTACTAGGCGTCGTATATTATTTCTGGAGCGCGGTCTATAATTTATTCTCATTTTTTCCGCAGGCGGATGAGCTCGTCTATGGCATGTGGTTCATGGCAGCTACGCTTGTATTTTTATTGATCCGCAAGCCTGGCGTGGCGCTGATCGCCGAGATTGCAGCGGCGCATGTCTCGATATTGTTCGGAAGCGAATGGGGAATTCAGCTCGTCATGTACAGCGTGCTCCAAGGTCTGGGCGCCGAGCTGGTCTTCGCGGCCTTCCGCTATAAGAACTATTCGGCGTCCGTGGCGGCTTTGGCTGGAATAGCCGCAGCGGCAGGCTCGTTGATTCCTGACATTTATTACGGATACATTCAGGATTATCCGACCTGGCTGCTCATCGCCAAGTATGGCATGCGCGCGGTCAGCTCGGCCCTCATCTGCGGATACCTGGCCTACGCAATCGTCAAAGCGGTGGAGGCGACGGGGGTAACTAACCTTCTGCGGCCGGTCGAGGATAAAGATTATGCGGCACTGGACGATTAAGCAATGATGCCTACATTGACACCTCAGGCCGCGGCAAGCAACCGGCATGACCAGGCAGCGGCAATTGCAGCGGGTATCACCGGGCTGAGGCTTAAATTTCCGGGTGAGGAGCGTTTTGTCTTTAAAGACCTTGATATTCAGGTACGGCACGGCGAGAAGGTATTGCTGCTCGGCCCTAGCGGCAGCGGAAAATCGACGCTGCTGCAGGTGCTATCGGGCATCATTCCGTCGCTGGTCGAGGTGCCGCTGCGCTGTCGGGAGCAGATTCGGCCCGCATCCTGGGGATTTGTGTTCCAGGATCCGGACACTCAGTTCTGTATGCCCTTCGTGGACGAGGAGCTGGCGTTCGTGCTGGAGAATCTGGCGGTACCTCAGAGTGAGATGCAGGGAAGGATGGAGCAGGTTCTGCAGGCGGTGGGACTTCATTTGCCGGAGCTGCATGTTCCGATTGAATCCTTATCCCAGGGGATGAAGCAGCGGCTGGCGCTTGCCTCGATTCTGCTCTCCGATCCGCAGGTGCTGTTCCTGGACGAGCCTTCCGCCCTGCTGGATCCGGAGGGCCGGGAACAGATCTGGGATACGGTGAAGAAGATTTCACCGGACCGGACGCTGATTATTGTCGAGCATCGGATCGAGGAAATCGCCGGCTTCGTCGACCGGGTCATCCTCTTTGGCCCGGAAGGACAGCTGCTTGGCGAAGGGACGCCTCAGGAGGTATTCGATAAATACCGATCCGAGCTAGTCGATTTTGGAATTTGGTATCCGGGCGTATGGGAGCAGTATTTCGCTTCTCCGGAAGGAGCGGCGCTCCTTGAACCGGGGACTTCGGGACCGCTGGGAGCCGAGCCTGCGGAGAGGCTCCTGGAGCTGGCTCAATTCCGGGGCTTGAGGTATGGCAAACCGGTAATTGAGGCCGAGCAGGCATGCGTTGCTCCGGGTGATTTTATTGCGATTACCGGACCAAACGGCGCAGGAAAGAGTTCCCTGCTGCTAAGCCTGATGGGACTGCTCAGCTCGGAGGGAACCTATTTGCTGCAGGGACAGCCCCTGAACCGTGGACATGACGGACAACCCCGCAGAATGAGCGGGAAGCGGCGGAAGAATCGCCTTAAGCAGGTTGAGCAGGCAGCTTCCCGTATCAGCTTTGTGTTTCAGAATCCCGAATTTCAATTCGTGGCTGAGCAAGTAGCGGGGGAAATCGCTTTTTCCTTACGGCAGGAGGGATTGCCGGAGGAGGCTGTCGAAGAGCGGGTACGCGAGGCACTTATGACCTTCGGTCTGGAGGGCCTGAATCACCGTCACCCTTATCAGCTCTCTCTTGGTCAGAAGAGAAGATTAAGCGTAGCCGGTGCCGCTGTGCTGAACAAGCCCATACTGCTTCTGGATGAGCCAACCTTCGGACAGGATGCCGTAAATACCTTTGCTATTTTACAGGTGTGCGAGGAGCTGCGCCGCAAGGGAACGGCGATTGTCATGGTTACACATGAGGAGAAAATTGCGGATCGGGTCGCAACCCAGCGATGGGAAGTTCGGGAGGGACGGATCGTCTCCCAGAGGCTGACGCCACGAGGAGCGGAGATGAAGCGGCTGAGGGATGTAGCGGCAGAGGAAGTGGGAGAGCGATGAGACAATTTCTTACGCCTGTACGGGTAACCTGGCTGCACCGGGCCAATCCTGCCGCCAAGCTGGGTATGATACTGCTGTTGTTCCTGCTGACTTTGTTTACGCACAGCCTGGATTTTATCGCGTATCAGGCGCTAGCCATATTCCTTGTGCTATTTTTAATGAGCGGGCACCCGCCATGGAAAATCATGCTGCTGACTCTCCCCTTGCTGCTCGTGTTCGTATCCTCCTCCATTACAATGATCCTGTTTGGCAAAGGGGACACATTATGGTGGAAATGGGGGATGATCCGTATTTCGGAAGAGAGCTTCTACCGGGGGATTCATATCGGCTTCAAATCGGTCACTTTTGCCGCAGAGGGATTGCTGTATGTACTGACGAGCTCCTCGGTCGCTTTGTTCTACGCCCTGATGCAGAAGGTGAAGCTGGCGCCTAAATATGCGTACAGCTTCATGGCGTCCGTACGGCTGCTGCCGATGGTGTGGGAAGAATTCCAGATCCGGCGCAATGCGTTGCAGATCCGGGGGGTCCGGCATAGCCGGGGCATTCGCGGCTGGATTGAGCAGGCGAAGCTGTATGCTGTGCCGCTGCTGTCGCAGAGCATCCGCCGCGCTCACCGTGTAGCGATTGCCATGGAGGCCAAGGCGTTTCATCATAGCCGCCGCAGGACGTATTATTATACCTCTGTGTTTACAAGGTTCGACCTGCTGCTGCTCTTGCTGCTTGCTGCAGCATTGGCGGCGGCTTACAGCCTGTCGGTGCTATTCCCGCTCTTCGGTATTACGGATGTGCGGTACTGATATATGACGAACAGAAGTCCAGGTTCGCTTCAGCGAATTTGGACTTCTGTTGTTTCATCGCTTCGTTAGGCTCCATTCTATCATGGGTCCGGGCTGTTCTTGATCGTACAAATACCTTGCGAAATCCATTGGCCGCCGGTATGTCTCCTTCCAGATCTCGGCCAATCCTGCCTTTCGAAAGCCGTAACGCTGATCTCTCCCGTTGCATTCGATGAAGTAAGGCTGTCCTGTCTCCGTCAAGCCGATGTCGATTCCGAGGTCGGCGAGCAGGGGAAGGCGTGCTGATAAATGGCGGGCAATGGACAGAGCCAGCATCTCTACATGATACAGAGCATTCGGCACGAGCCGGGCGGGAAGGCATTCGTTCAGCAACTGGACGGGAAAAGGACGGCCGCCTTTGCCAATATTGGATAGAAAGCTGTTTTGCGGCGCGATTTTGACGAAAATTCCGGTAACGCTCCATGCTCCGAATGTGCCCCGTTGAACGGTCACGCGCAGATCCAGCGGTCTGGAATCGTATTCGGCGAGCGGGATGCGTTCCTGAACAAGATAAGAGGTACGCATAAGTAAGCGCTGAAGCCAGGCGGGGAAGCTGTCCCTGCTGATTCTATCGGTAACCCACCCTTTTCTAGACTTGGAGGGATAGGTAATCGTCCAGCCTGAATGGTCCCGCTGCACTCTCATAATGCCATCGCCAACGGATCCGCGTGCAGGCTTCAATATGAGGTCGTCGTATTCCGACATCATTTTGCGCAGAGAGGCGCTGGAAGCCTCGGCTGTCGCCGGAAGGTATTCCCGTAAATACGGATCCTCCTGCAGGAGACGATGAATAACGTTTTTACCATAGCGATTGTTTATATTGAAGATGCACATGCCCTGGGATACGAGGCTGCGAATTTTTCGATGGGCGGATGCGTCTCTGTACAGGGCGCGATTGTGGATGACTCTTGGCGTGGGTATCGTCATCCGGACATATTCTTGGCCGTTCTGCACGTAGGCGATGCTGCTGTTGTTTTCAACATGGATATCTCCCAATCTCAGAAAGCAAGGAATGAATCCGTTAGCCCGTGCCGCTTCTTCATAATTGGCTATCGATTCCTGGCCGGTTTTTCGCTGGGGAATTCCCCGGTACATGCTGGAGTTTAGCAGAATACCGACGTGGTCTTGCCCCATGGATTTTCCTCCTTTTTGTGTGCGTCTTTTGATTCAATTTATGTGGCAACCCCTAAAAGGCGTGGACGACTGTGCTGCAACAACAGCCTGTTTTGCTGTGGAGCTGCGGCGGCAGGAGGCTTCTCCTTGCTTCATTAACCTTGGCGGCTATTAGCGCATAATTTATGTTAAGGGTTTATTTTCTTGCGGAGAGGAAGCATGGCGCATGAGCAGACAAAAAGTGGCGGTCGTTACTCCAGGAACCTTCGTGATTCCCTCAGGACACAGCAGCTCCGTTGAGCGGGTGGTTGAGAAGGTGGCTCCTTTGGCTGTGGAAGAGCTGGAAATCCGGGTATTTGGTGTATCGGATGGCCAAATCCCCAAATTAGGTCAGCTCGGAAAGATCCCCTGCTTCCGAATGCCTGGCGGCAGGCAGTATTTAACTTCATTATTGCAGCATTTGCGGAAATGGCATCCCGACAGGGTGGATGTTCATAATCGTCCCCTGCTTGCGTATCAGTTGAAGAACAAGCTTCCGATGGCCACGGTATTCCTGACTCTTCACTCGACTACGTTTTTAGCCGCTTCCAGACCGTCCGCAGTGCGATTGCGCTGCTTGCTGGACGGGGTGGATAGGATTATCGTGAACAGCCGGTATTTAATGGAGGAGCTTCAGTGGCGGTATCCGTCGCTCCGTACACCGATTTCCGTGAATCCTCTCGGGGTAAGCCTGGAGGATTTCACCCCCCGCTGGACTTCGCCCGGGGAATATTTGCGGCAGGCCAGACTTGCTGATTTGGGTTGGAGCCGGCGTAAAATTATCCTGTTCATCGGACGGCTGCTGCCTTCTAAGGGGGTCCATCATTTGCTCCATGCCCTTCCGGAAATCCTGGAGCAGGAGAAGGAGGCGATGCTGGTTATCGTAGGCAGCGCATATTACGGGGTCAACCGGGAGAGCCAATACGTCCGGCGCTTAAAGCGGATGGCGGAGCCATTTAAGGACAGAGTGGCCTTTCTTCCTTACACTCCATATCCGAGTGTTGCCGATTGGTATAACTTGGCCGATCTCGTAGTCGTTCCTTCCGGGGAAGAAGAAGCCTTTGGCTTAGTGAACGTGGAGGCGATGGCCTCTGCGGTTCCGGTAGTGGCCAGCCGTGCCGGAGGCATTCCGGAGGTAGTGATTGACGGGGAATCCGGCCTGCTGCTGCCTCCGGCCACCATGCCGAAAAATTTGGCCAAGGGAATCAAGGCGCTGCTCGGCAGCGAGGAACGGCGGAAAAGGATGGGGCGGGCTGGACGGGAATTGGCTCGCCGCAAGTTCCGGTGGCAGCATACCGCCGCGCGCTGGGTTCATTTAATGAAAGGACAGGAAGCCGGGAGATAACGCCCCGGGCTACAAAGACTATTCTTGCGCGGAATGCTCCGTTAAGCCGAGAATAGTCTTTTTGTTGTTCATGGATAGGCAGCCTGTTTGTCAGAATCAGGACGCTAGCAGTTTCTAATAGGGAGAAGTCTGTACGTTTGCCGTTGCAACGGCACCAAAGCCACATACACTGTATGGAATAGTACAAAAAGCCCTATTCGTTTTACCTTGCTCCGTTCATCCGGAGCCGGGAGGTGAAATAATGCTCAGAAAGCGCAGGCTCGCAGGCGGTGCCAGACAGCGTGCGAGGGATAGCAAGAGGCCGGTTCGGCGTGTGCTCAACCATCCAAACCCGATCGTGTCTATCATAATTCCAGCGATGAACGAGAGGGCCACCCTGCCGGGTGTCCTCCGGGAAACTTGCCGGGTGCATCCCAGAAGCGAAACGATCGTCGTAGCTAACGGATCGACCGACGGTACGCCGGCAATTGCGAGAAAATGGGGAGCGCGCGTCATTGTAACTGAAGAGCCGCTTGGACATGATGTAGGCCGCCGAGTCGGCGCAGAAGCTGCAAGAGGGCGGATACTGTTGTTCATTGACGCCGATATGATTATTCCGGCCACTGAGCTTCGACCTTATGTAAAGGCCGTATCAGAGGGAGTGGATGTGGCCCTTAATGATTATTCGGGACCCTTAGAAGGACGGGAGATCCATCCGGTCGTTCTGGCGAAATATTCACTGAATTCTTTGCTGGGACGCTCTGATTTGAAAGGGGCCTCTTTAACGGCCGTACCTCATGCCATGAGCCGAAGTGTGGCCGAAGCCATCGGTTATGAAGCGCTTGAAGTACCGCCATTAGCGCTAGTTGCAGCTTTGCTTCGTGGTTATAAAGTACGGGCTGTTCATTCCGTCCCTGTAGGCAGAATGAATCCGATCAAGTACAGGGGGAGGCAGGAGGACCCGCTGACCGGCCTGATCGTGGGGGATCATTTGGAGGCTGTACATCGTCTCATTCTTGAACGCGGCTCACGCGGGGGATACAGCGATCTCGGCCGTCAACGAGACAAGGTGAGGTGAGGGCGTGTCAAGAACCAAGCTGGAGAAGCCGATTGGACCTCGTCGGTCTGCGGTAAGAGCCCAGGACCGAAGCCGCAGGAAGCGGTCCTTGCCATTGCTCAAAGCCGGAAAGGGCACGGAGCAGGGCAGGACAGAAATTGGAGAGCTGGAGCAGCAAGCCTTTCTGGCAGGATATTCGGCTGCTTCCGGTCATGAGGATAGCTCCCTTTCGTATGACCATTTGCAATCCGCATTCCTGGACTGGTTTAAGGAGGCTAAACGTCAAGCGTTATCCTGGCGGAACATACTGGCTGTTTCCAGTGCTTACCGCCGGGGATATAATACGGCCGCGAAGCAGACGCTGACCGGAATTCCCCTGCCGCTGCGGGGAACGGTGTCCGCTGTCGTCTCGGCCTGCAATGAGGAGCGGACAATTGCTGCCGTTATCTCGGAATTAATCCGTCTGCCCTTCCGGGAGATTATCGTTATCTTGAACGGCTGCAAGGACCGCAGCTATGACTGTATTAGGAGGCACGATAAAGTAATTGTAGTTTGCTGTCCCGATCGCCTGGGACATGATGTTGCCCGCGGGATCGGCGCTTCGTTGGCTGCAGGGGATGCTGTATTGTTTACGGATGGCGATATTGTTCTATCCGCAGAGGATCTGGCGCCATTATTGCTTGAGATCGATCAAGGCGCGGACGTTGTCCTGAACGATATCTCTCCGTATCTTCCGCCATTCTCGAAGCAGGATGCCGTAACGCGGAGCAAAATGTTTCTAAATTACATGCTCGGCCGGCCTGACTTGAAGGCGAATTCGCTGACCGCCGTTCCACATGCCCTTTCCCGGCGGGCGATCAGCGCGATAGGAGCCCGTACTTTGATCGTTCCTCCCAAAGCGCAGGCTTTGGCCATCGTGAAGGGGCTGAAGATCCGGGCACCCAAGCCGGTGGATGTCGTAAAGAGGAATCGGCTGCGAAGCGGCAACGTCGGTGAAGGCAACGAAGTGGCAAGTCTCATCCTGGGCGATCATATCGAGGCCTTCCAAGCGGCGATGGAGCTGCAGGGAGCGAGGCTGGGCATGACGAAAATGCCGCGATCCAAGCTGGCTAGGAAGAGGAACGGCCGATGAATGAGACCAAGCTTACAAGCATCGTAATCCCTACGTATAACGGGCTTCAGTTACTGGTCCCCTGCATCGAATCGATTCGCCGTTATACCGAAGTGCCCTACGAAATTATCGTTGTCGATAACGGCTCTACGGACGGAACTCAGGAGTACTGCATACAAGCGGGGCTTACGTTAATAGCCCTTCCTAAAAATGAAGGATTTCCGGCCGCTTGCAACAGGGGCTTGGCCGTTGCTTCGGGCGAGCAGCTGCTGCTCCTCAACAATGATGTCATAGTCACGCCTCGCTGGCTGTCTAATATGCTTCGTGCCTTGTACAGCGCCGATGACGTCGGCATTGTCGGACCCATTACCAACTATGCCAGCGGACGCCAGCAGGTGGACATGACATGGAATTCGCTGGAGGATTTCATGCAAATTGCGGAGCGGCATAATCAGTCTGACCCGGCGAAATGGCAGGAGGTTAAGCGCCTTGTCGGATTGTGCTTCTTGTTTCGAAGGAAGCTGTGGGATATGGTGGGCCGGTTAGATGAGCGTTATTCGCCAGGGCACTATGAGGACGATGACTATTGCTACCGGGCACGACAGAAAGCATTTCGGCTGTTCATTAGCGGGGATACACTGGTATACCATGAGGGCAGCGTCAGCTTTGCGTCAAACCATCCGAATGACTGGAAGGCTCTGATCGAACGCAATCGCCGGATATTTATAGATAAATGGGGAGTCGATCCGTGGATATTTATGTAAGAAAACAGCTGAAAGGGAGGGGAGCCCATGAAAGGTGTTATTTTGGCGGGGGGGACGGGAACCCGTCTTCATCCGTTGACTCGAATCGTAAACAAGCATCTTCTCCCGGTCGGGAGCTATCCAATGATCAGCTACGGCATTGAACGGTTCCGGCAAGCGGGAATTAAGGACATTCTTCTCATTATCGGCAAGCAGTCCGCAGGGCTGTATACGAATTATTTGGGAAGCGGGGAGAACTTTGGGGTAAGCTTGACCTTCCGCGTTCAAGAGACTGCCGGGGGGATTGCCGAGGCGTTAAATTTGGCTAGCAGTTTTATCGCACCGGGGGAGAAATTCGTAGTGCTGCTGGGCGATAATTTATTCCTTGATGATTTGACGCCTTATGTGCAGAGCTTCATGAAGCAGGTTCATGGAAGCGCCAGAGTGATGCTGAAGCCGGTCGATGATCCGAGACGGTATGGGGTTCCTGTGTTTGATCCGTCTCGTCCCGAATTGATCTCATATATCGAGGAGAAGCCGGAAAAGCCGAAATCCAATTATTCGGTGACCGGAATATATATGTATGACGACACGGTTTTCGAACGGATCAGCAAGATAAGCCGTTCTGTCCGAGGGGAGCTGGAGATAACCGATGTGAACAATTTATATGCCAGGGAGGGGAAGCTGGAATACGATATTCTTCAATTATGGTGGGGGGATGCTGGAACCTTCGAATCCTTGCTGGAGGCCGGGGTTCGTATGAGAGGAGTTCTTCCTTAAAACAGCATTGCGCATAACAAACCGGAGGAGGGAGCTTGCATGGAAGGGAAACGCCGCCAACGTTCCGTACGCCGCAAACGCGATTCAAGGAAAAGGATGTACCACACGGGAATAACGGGTTGGGGAAGAACGTCTCGCGGGCGTGCAAATGCGGGGAGAAGACGGTTACGCAAGGAATCTCCATCGGCGCTGCTTCCCGGGCATAGAATGCGCCAGCACAGGGAAATTTCCGAGGCTGCAAAGGGGACGGAGGCCGATTCACAGGTTAAGCCTCCAGCGGACATCTCCGCTGCAGCCTTCGAGGAGGGCTACCGCCAAGGATACTATGAGGGCGGAGAAGGCAGACTGTGCCGGCACTTGCCTCCCTATACCGTACTGCCCGATTTGACCCTTGACGACGTAATCGCCCGGGGGATTCAGCAAGCAGCTGCTTCGCTCGTTCCCATCATGCCTCCGGCATCCGTATTTACGGAGATCGTTCAGGCTCTTGATCGGCGGCGGCCGTTATCGGTCGTCCGCCTTGGGGACGGGGAGCTGCTTACCCTGGCGCATGATTTGGTTATTTCTACGGATCAGGCACGGCAGTGGGGGCCGTTCCTGCCTTATGCCGGGGTCGTTCTTCCAGACGGAGCGGCGCGCCGTGCATTAGCAGCCTCTCTTCGCCAGGCGAGCATCGTAGGGATTCCTGAATCCCGTCATCCTTCCTTCCAAGGCTTGTTATTTCCGGTACTGAGGAAGCTGGGGATATCCTGCCGGGAGCTGAAGTTGACCACCTCTACAATTAACTATGCGCTGCATGAGCAAGGTCTTTTCTATAGAATGCTTCAAGGGCGGAAACTGCTTCTGATCGGGAGCAGAGCGGCAGGCGTGGCGAATGTGCTAAACAGCCACGGCTTTGCGGTCGCCGGTATCATTACACCTGTCAACGGGGTGCATGATGCTGCGCGCATTACGAGAGAAGCTGCAGCCGTCGATTTTGATCTTGCCCTGGTTGCGGCAGGCGTGGCTGCGGTCATGATTTGCACGGCTATTGCCGAAGAGCTCGGTAAAGTATCGTTGGATCTGGGGCATTTGGCCAATCGGCTCGAGAGCGGGGAAGCTCCGCTGCTGCCCGGCTTGGAGGTGAATCGATGAGAGAATTGAGGCTGGAAGCGCTGCGCCGCGCTGTACAACAAGAGCGGGCCGAGGCGGTGAGGCGTTCAGAGAGGGGATCCATTAAGAAATATGAGAAGGGATTCCAGGCCGGTTACGTCCGGGGGCTCGTCGAGGGACAGCGGGCTTTTGGCATCCCTTTCGAAGGCACGAGTATCATTATCCCCACTTACAATCAAAAAGAGCTGGTACTCCAATGTATTGCCAGTATTGAAGCACACACCGCGCATCCCTATGAAATCATCGTCGTGGACGACGGCTCCACGGATGGAACCTGCGAAGCGCTGCAGAAGCGGAGAGGGTCGATTCGCATCGGCGTCCACTTGAAGAACCGGGGCTTTGCCAGTGCGGTGAATACCGGTTTGATGATGGCAAAGGGACGGATGATCCTGCTGCTGAATAACGATGTTCTCGTTACGGAACGCTGGCTTAGCCAATTGCTAACTGCGCTGAACGATAATCCGGCGGCATCGGCGGTAGGCCCGGTCACAAATTATATTGGCGGAGATCAGCAAATAGAGACAGCTTACAAGGATGTGCCGGAAATGGAGTTATTTGCGGCGAACTATAACGTGACCGACAGGTCGAAATGGCGGTATACCGATCGGCTGGTCGGCTTTTGTCTGTTATTTCGGCGCGAAACCTTTGAAGATGTCGGCTATTTCGATGAAGGGTATGAGACAGGCAATTTTGAAGACGACGATTGGTTGCTGCGCTTGCAGCTGCAGGGCAAGCGCTTGATGGTTGCCGGCGATACCTTTGTCCATCATTTCGGAAGCGTGTCGATGAAGAGCCTTGGCAAGGATGGCTTTGCTGCCGTAAATGGCAAGAACGAGTATTTTTATCATCATAAATGGGGGAATCCCTTGGAGCTTCGTGGGCGTATGCAGAAATGGATGGGGGAGTCCGGCCCAAAAAGGTCTGCAGATTTCTATCCGACGCATGTGTGGATTGAAGGAGGCCCCGGCAAGAGCTTTTGGCTGGAGCACGGCATTAAATATCCTTTATCCGGACTAACGGATAAAAAATTATTGCCCGTCAGGCCGGTGAGGCTGTCGGTCATCGATTTGCTGCAGATCCCCACAGGAGCAGGGCCGCCTCCTTCGCTTCACCCTGCCTATGGCGAGGAAGGCTGCTTGCAGGAGGGGGCAGTCGTTCGAACCGAGCATGGCAAGCGGTATCAACTGGATCGAGGCCGACTGCGTGAAATCGTCTCAGCCTATGCCTGCGAGTTCTGGGGACTGCCTTTAAAGACGAAGCTTATGTCTCTCAGGGAGATGGAGAAATACGAGATAGGCCTTCCTATTCTGCCGCCGCCAAGGCTCGGATCGGAAGATCTGTAATTTCAAACTGCTTGGAGTAACGATGAGCTTGGTCTCCGCATATGCTGGAGCAGGTGAACCCGGGACCGGTCACGAATGAAACTGCCTGTACCCGGCATTAATCGAGTGAAGTAGGAGGAATCCGGGTGGATCAGAAGATCACAGATATGATTATTCATTTGTCCCATTCGCATGGGCAAATCGCAAGAATCATCGATGCTGAGCGGCATGTTGCGGTTCGCATCGCGCAAATTATCCATGCCATTCCTGATGCAGAACCGGCCTTTGATGGGACAGACGGATTAATCGAAAGCGCGGGGCGCATAAACAAGAGCGTCATCGCCTATTTGAATTCGATTGCTGATCTGGAGGAGGCCATGGCGCAAAATTTAGAGCTTGTGATTAAAGAACTAAGGGATCAGGACGAAGAATAGGCTGTTAAGAGTGAGGATGATACGATGAGCAGAGAGGATTCTTTTTTGAATGTGTTGGATGCCGCTGCGAAGGTTCAATGGAATGTATCGATGATACTGGAGGCCAAAGCGGTAGAGGCTGAAAAGGTGCGCAACTGGGTACTGAATCATGTGCATGGAGGCAGCTTCGACAGCCATGAGAAAATGCTGTCCGAACCGCTGGATATCCATGAGCAGCTCGTTGAGGTCATAGACGGTTTAACAAAGCTGCAGAATGGATTTTGCAGCAATTTGAAAGCCATGCTTGTCTCCGATGAAGAGGAGTCGGGCTCTGACGATGAATTCGGCGGACTGTTCAGCGGCTCCTTTGATATGGAGGATCCGGAGAAATGATGCCGGGAATCGGCTCCGTTGAGGCAGCCAAGCTGCGGTTGATAGATTCGATCGCCAAGAGCCAGATGGCCATGGCTCGGATTCTGGACAGTCTGGCGGATGTATCGGATCATTCAGCCGAGACGGCCCGCCATTTGACGCAAAATATTCAGGCCTTAACCAAATATCAGCAGGCCATAGCCGAAACGGTATGCGGAATTACTCTGCATCAAGTATACTATGGAACTCCTTCAAAGCCCTGGATTACGAATTTGTGCTACCCCGCAAACACTGCAGCCCGAGGAGAATGGGAGGATTATGAATGTTAACGACCAAACCCCGGCGTAAACGCCGAACGCTAGTGAAGCGTAAAAGAACCGGAGCAGGCGGCAAACGCAAGCTGCTGCTTAAACGCAAGCGCAGGCCCCTGCGCAGAAGGAGAGGCTCCAGAGTAAGACAGGGGAGGTTGCGGCGCAGAAGGGGCCGCTTGCCCTTGCCGCTGCCGGTAGAGCAGCCTAACCCTGTGCTCCCACCTGCGGCGGTATCCGAGCCAGTACCGGGGCCAGTGCCAGTGCCTGAGCCAGAGAAAGCAGTTCCCTTGCAGGCGCCGTATGTACACGATCCCGCATTGTATCAGCAGGCATACGATGAAGCCTACCAGGAGGGGTTCAATTCAGGCTTCTCCAAAGGCTTTGAAGACGGTCATAAACTGGCTTACAAGAATAGAGTTTAGGTGCAAACAAGCGAGCTTCTTCCCGGCAATAGCCGGGGGAAGCTCGCTTGTTTGCATTTTCCCGGGCAGTATCCTCCCGGGCCTGATTGGTTGAATTCCATGGCATTCGCCAATTTATGAAATTCCGGGGTAGTCGTCCATGATGCACATGCCCTCCCCGCATATATTTATACAGACCTAGGAAATTCCAATATAGATAGGATGAATGCCTTGAGTATTTTGAACAAGTCGGATGCAAACGAAGGCTTCGAGGACGGATACCTTGAAGGTTATCGATTCGGCGGATGCCAGGCCGTCCTTGAACGGGTTGTGAAGCTGAATCTACCCGGCAAGAGCAAATATCGTGTGCTCTATATTTCCCAAGGCTTTGAGGCGATTGACTGCGGAGTTATCCAAGCTTTGCAGGATTTAACGGCGCAATGCATCGTTGGCGCTCCTGAATCGGCATTGGCTTTAGCCGCCTCTGCACGTCCTGATCTGGTGCTGGTGATGAACGGACTGCATGTCTTTCCTCCCGGTTACGAGGAGCAGATTCGAGCGATCCGCGAAATGGGAATTCATACAGCAATATGGTTTGTAGATGATCCCTATTTTACGGATGACACAGGTAGAATCGCCCTAAGCTATGATGTCGTGTTTACGCATGAGGTGGAGTGTGTAGAGCTTTACCGAAGAATCGGGCACAAGCGTGTTCATTACCTCCCTCTTGCCGCAAATCCGGCCATGTTCCGCCCGGTGCGTACGTCGCCGGAATACCGCTATGATATTTGCTTTATCGGCAATGCTTTTTGGAATAGGGTCGAGATATTCGATCAGTTGGCTTCGTATCTGCAAGACAAGAAAGTATTTATTGCGGGCATGCACTGGGATCGCATGGCCAATTACAGCAAGCTCTCTCCATCCATTCAACAAGATTGGATCGTCCCGGAGAAAACAGTTTCCTATTATAACGGCTCAAAAATCGTCATTAATATTCATCGTCCTGCGACAACGGGGTCGGATAACCGGAACGGCATGAACATTCCGGGGGGCTCGATTAATCCGCGAACTTATGAAATCAGCAGCTGCGGAACGCTGCAAATAACGGACATCCGCAGCGATTTAACGCTTTATTATGAACCAGGTTACGACATCGAGACGTTTACAGACGCTGCCGAGCTTCGGGAGAAAATCGACTATTACTTGAATCATGATCAAGAGCGTCTCCATATCGCCTGGCGTTCTCTATGGACGACTCGACAAAAGCATACGTTTCATGAGCGCATTGTGCGTTTGCTTGCTGAACTGAATATCCCCTAAGCCGTTAGTGAAGTGAACTACATCAGAAGGAGTGACAATATGTTCGTTCATTCGGAACCACAGTTTATGCCTCCAAGTGAGGGAGAAGTGCATGATTCAGGAAGTAGAGGTAGGGCAGCAGGGCTAAAGGACGGCTTTAATGAGGGATATTTGCGTGGAAGAGCGAAAGCGATCGTGGAGTCCTCACGCACGATTTTTCCTAAAAGGCCCTTGAATGTACTCTATGTATCCTCAGGAAAAGGATATCCTTATTCTCCGATCGATGAAGCCATAATCGCTACGCTTCATACGCTTGCAACAGGAGTGAGCGTAGCCGATCCCAGCCAGCCGGTATCGGAGCTTGCGGTGAGCACGATGCCCGATTTGGTGCTGGTGCTGGACGGGATGGAGCTGGGTATTGAGCATATTGCCGCGATAAGGTCCAAGGGGATTCGAACCGCGATTTGGTTGACGGATGATCCCTACTATACCGACATGACCGTTAGAATCGCGCCACATTACGATTATGTATTTACGCTGGAGCGCAACTGCTTGGATTTCTATCGCTCAGTGGGCTGCGCGAATGTATTTTATCTGCCTTTTGCCGCTTTTATCGAGCATTATCGACCGACACTGACCCGGTCTGCCATTCGTCGGGAGATCAGCTTTATCGGCTCTGCTTACTGGAATCGAGTTCATTTCCTGCAGCCGATTTTAGGGGGACTGATGGATAAAGGCTTGACGATTAACGGAATTTGGTGGGATCGGCTGCCTGAATATGCTTCTTATCCTGACCGGATCGAAATTGGGAAGTGGATGGGACCCGGTGAAACGGCGGAGGTGTACAGCGGCTCAAGGATCGTGCTGAACCTGCATCGTTCTCCGCATGATGAGTCCGTGAACAATAATACGATTGGTCTTACGGCTGCTTCGCCCAATCCCCGCACTTTCGAAATCTCTGCCTGTGCCACGCTGCAGCTTGCCGATGTACGGGATGATTTGAGCAATTTCTATATTCCCGGGCAGGAGATAGAAACCTTCAGCAGCCCAAGCGAGCTGTATGAGAAGGTTGAATATTATCTGACCCATGAGGCGGAACGCCGTGAAATCGCTCTTCGCGCTTTGGAGAGAACGTATCGGGAGCACACGTATTCCCATCGTCTGCATGAAATGCTAAGCCGCATTTTCGGTTAGGCTGCTATTCATTACAGGACGAGGAGGTGAGATCTCCTGTGCTTCAAGTAAGGAGAGACGATGATGTCTAGCACGAAGAAGCTGTTTATGTTCTCGCACGTCTGCAACAAAAAGAATATTACAGGTGCCGAAAAGCTGCTGCTATTTCTTGCAGCGAAGCTGTCAGCCTATTATCAATGCGTCATTGTGGTTCCCAAAGAAGGAATGCTTACCCGATTGGCAGCCCAAAGCGGCATAAGAACGATTGTGCACCCTATCCCGCTGCTCTACGGGATGTGCCTGCCGTATGAAGGGCTGTCGCAGCAGGCCGAAGCTCTTTCAAGGGAAGCTTCATTTGCGGAAACGTCCAGGCTATTGTCTCAGGAGCGGCCGGATTACGTGCTGGTGAACACCAGTGTCCACGTAATCCCTGCTATGGCTGCGAAGTCCCTTTCGATCCCCGTGATTTGGCATATTACCGAAGTCATCGCTAATAACGAGCATACTGCGGATTCTGCCCGGATTATTGATCAATACAGCGACTGGATCGTCTGCATCTCGGAATCTGCAGCAGCTCCCTTACGCGGATGCTCTGCCGGAAAGCTCAGCCTTCTGTACCCTTCCTGGTCCTGGAAGGACTTCAACCCTAGCTTGTGGCCGCAAGTGCGAGAACAGCAAAGGCTCGAATGGAACGTGGATCCCGGGATAAAGCTGATTGGTTATATATCGTCTTACTTGACCGCCGAGAAGGGAAGCGAGCACTTTATTAATGCAGCCCTGGAACTGGCAGGCAGACATGGAAATAGCAAATTTGTAGTTATCGGTGCAGCAAACGGCGCTTCATTCTACAGCAATATTCGGCGAAAGGTTAATGAATCTCTTTACGCTGACAGATTTATATTCATTGACTGCGTACCCAGCATCGAAGCGGCTTTTAGTGCGATGGATGTCGTTGTTGTCCCTAGCCTGAGGGATGAAGGCTTCGGGCTCACGGCCATGGAAGCGATGATCCTCGGCAAGCCCGTCATCGCTTATGCATCCGGAGGACTTGAGGAAATATTAAGATTGACGGGCAATCAATCGTATCTTGTTAAACCGGGGGATTATCATGAACTTAGCGCCAAAATATCCTTGATACTTCAGGAGCCGGGGCTGATAGAGTCTGTTGGCGGCAACAATCGCCTTCAGATCGAGGCGTGTTTTGGACCGGAGGCCTATGATGCCCATCTTCAGGCCGTAATTAACCAGATTAACCATTTGCCGATCAGGAATGATTCAGTCTCGGAATTGCCTGCGAGTCTTCCAGCAGCACCCCAAGCAAAGCGAAAAACACTTCGCCGCGCCAAAAGGATCAGACGGTCCTCTTCCGCTCGCCGGCGAATTCGAAAAATCAATCGGCGGCGCCAGCCTGACGGCAAGAAACGGATAAAACGAGGCGGGCGCTATCTTCGCCAAGCGAAGCGGGCCAGCCGCAGACGAAAGCGGAAAGCAGGCTAAGAACTTCAACAGGGAGATGAGATAGTGAGAATTATGACGATACTCGGCACACGCCCGGAAATCATTCGGCTCAGCTTGATTATTCCCCTGCTGGATCGTTATGCCGATAAGCATGTGCTGGTTCATACAGGTCAGAATTTCAATTCCAGCCTCAGTGATATTTTTTTTCAGGAGCTCGGTCTCAGGAAGCCGGATTATGTTCTGCAGAACCGGAATACTTCTCTGGGGAATCAGCTGGCCGCCATGTTCTCTCAGATGGAGACAATCCTGCAGGCGGAACGGCCGGACCGGGTTCTGCTGCTGGGCGACACTAACAGTGCTTTGTGCGCCATACTGGCGGAGCGGATGGGTATTCCGGTCGTTCATATGGAGGCCGGGAACCGCTGCTTTGATCTGGAGGTGCCGGAGGAGAAGAACCGCAAGCTGATCGATGCCATTTCGACGATTAACATGCCGTACACTCCGCAAAGCAAGCAGCATCTTATTGCGGAGGGAGTACCCAGCCGGCGGATCATTGTGACAGGCAATCCGATTTACGAGGTGATGAAGCACTACGAGCCATTCATCGCGGCCAGCAGTATTCTTGATCGGCTTAAGCTGAAGCCGGGCAATTATTTTCTGGTTACGACGCATCGTGCTGAGAATGTGGATTATCCCAGCCATCTGCAGGCAATTATGGAGGGCTTGAACAAGGTCGCCGAAGCCTATGGACAGCGCCTCATTTGCAGCATTCATCCCCGTACTGAATCCCGCATCGCCAAGGATTTGAAAATCCAGATGAACCCGTTGGTCGAATTTCATGAGCCCTTCGGATTTTTTGATTTCGTCAAACTGGAGCGGCATGCCCGCTGCGCCTTGACCGATAGCGGCACTGTGCAGGAGGAGTGCTGTATTATGCAGGTGCCGACGGTAACTATTCGCCGTACGACCGAGCGGCCTGAAACAGTGGATTGCGGCAGCAATGTCGTATCCGGGCTCGATTCGAAGAGAATTGCAGCCGCAGTGGAGCTAATGATCGGGCTGGAGCGATCCTGGACTTGTCCCGAAGGCTATTTAGAAGAGCGAGTATCGCATAAGGTTGTAAAATTCGTGCTTGGGGGGAAGGCGAATGTTCACTAATCAAGTCATACTCGTTACGGGGGGGACGGGTTCATGGGGATATGAGCTTGTCAAGCAGCTGCTTATGCAGCAGCCTAAGGAAATTATCGTATTTTCCCGTAACGAGTCTACACAGGTATCTATGAGCCGGGCATTCGAGGATAGCCGACTTACCTTTCGCATCGGCGATATCCGTGACAAAGAGGCCCTGATGGATGCTTGCAGAAATGTCGATATCATTTATCATTTAGCTGCCTTGAAGCATGTTCCCGTCTGCGAGGATCAGCCCTACGAGGCTTTAAAGACCAATGTGATCGGGACGCAGAACGTAATTGAGGCTGCAATAGAGAATAAAGTGAGAAAAGTCATTTACATCTCCACGGATAAAGCCGCCAACCCGTCCAATTTCTACGGCATGACCAAGGCGATCGGGGAGAAGCTGATCGTCTATGCTAATCTGCTGCAAAACGAGACGAAATTCGTCTGTGTCCGGGGGGGCAATGTGCTTGGCACGAATGGCAGCGTCATTCACTTATTTAAACAACAAATTACGAATAAGAATCATGTTCGAATCACGGATATGAACATGACCCGCTTTTTCTTTACCTTGCCGGACGCCATAAGCCTGCTCTTTAAGGCTTCCATCGAGAGCATCGGCGGGGAAATCTTCGTAATGTCGATGCCGACCTGCCGTATTGTGGATTTGGCTGAAGTGCTGATTGAAGCATCCGGCAAAGAAAACGTGGAAATTATCGAAACGGGCATTCGCCCTGGGGAGAAAATCCATGAAATCCTGATGAGCGAATACGAGAGCATGACTACAGTAATCTATGATCGCGAGTATCTGGTTATTCTTCCCACCCTGCATTTCCCGGAGTTAAAGGATCATTACAAGCACTATCCCATCGTCCCTTTTGATAGCTTCAGCTCGGAACATAATTTGATGAGTAAGGAAGAGATCCGGAAATTGTTGATCCGCGGAGGGTTTATATCATGAAAATTCTAATCGTGGGCGGCAATGGCATGGCGGGCCATGTATTAGTCCGTTATTTCCAGCGGCAGGGGAAGCATCGCGTATTCTATACGACCCGGGATACGAGCGACCCCGGGTCGCTCATTCTTGATGTCGATGACATTGCGGCCGTAGATCGAGCTGTACAGCTTGTCAGACCGGATGTCATTATCAACGCGGTAGGGGTTCTCAACCAATTTGCCGATCAGGATAAAATCGCAGCTTACCATATTAACGGATTTCTCCCTCACCGGCTTCGCAGAGCAGCGGATGCTCTGTCGGCCCGGCTGATTCACATCAGTACGGATTGCGTTTTCCTGGGCACCCAAGGGGGATACACAGAGAACGATCCAACGGATGGCACGTCTACCTATGCGATCACGAAGGCGCTCGGCGAGGTGCGCGAGGAGGGGCATCTTACGATACGGACATCGATTATCGGTCCGGAAATACGAGGGAATGGCATTGGGCTGCTGCATTGGTTCCTGAAGCAAAAAGGCGAGGTGAACGGCTACCGGCGCGTTCCCTGGAACGGTGTTACGACTATTCAGCTTGCCAAGGCCATCGACTCTGTGCTCGACTCCTCCCTTTCGGGGCTTGTGCATCTGGCTCACCCTGAAATCGTCACAAAGCACGACATGCTGAAGCTGTTTCAGGAATTGTGGAACAAGCAGGACGTCACGATCGTGCCAACGGATGAGCCGTCCATCGATCGCACTCTGGTATCCACCCGGAAGGATGCTCATTTTAAGCTGCCCGGTTTCCGGGAAATGATCGCTGAAATGGCAGACTGGATGAGAAACGATGGATAGCCCGGTCGTTCTGGTGACGGGAGCTGGAGGATTTACGGGACGGCATGCGTGCCAGGTGTTGGCGGACAAAGGTTATCGGGTGGCCGCCCTGATACGGACACCGGCTTCCCCCAAAGCTTTGCCTCCTGTGGCGGGCGTGGATTACCACGTCTGCGACATGAATGAGCCGAGCGAGGTGCATGAAACTGTGCAGCGCGTCGCTCCTCGATACGTCCTTCATCTTGCGGGCAAGAATTCGGTCCCGGAATCGTGGACGAATCCTATTTTCTATATGGAAAGCAACATTATGGCTACCGTGCATTTATTGAATGCCCTGCGCGAGTACGAGGGCGCTACGATCCTGGTTGCAGGCTCCCGGCTTAAATTCGATTTGAGCTTCCCGGTAAAGCCTACTCATCCGTATGGTCTCAGTAAATCGCTTCAGGAGATTGTTTCCTTGGCGTGGGGGAAATTGTTCCAGCAGAAAATCATTATAGCCGAACCCGGCAATCTAATCGGGCCGGGGCCCTCCACCGGCATCTGCTCCCTGCTGGCCGAACATATTGCCGCACTCGAACGGGGGGAGACAAGGGAGCCATTCAGCCTGTCTTCCGCCCAAGTTCAAAGGGACTTCCTTGATGTAAGGGACGCCGTCCATGCTTATGAACTGCTTCTACGTCGAGGAATTCCCGGAGAAATCTATCCGGTATGCTCCGGGGTGGAGAGAAGCCTTGGCGATGTATGCGAATCCTTCATAGGCATGGCGAAGGTAGAGTGCCCTATCGAGGAGGAATGCCGAAGCAAGCATGCAGGGATGCAGCCGGTTGCTTCGCCGATTCAGCCCGACGCTTTAAAGGAGATGGGCTGGCGCCCAGCGATCGCTTGGGAAGCCTCTGTAAGCGATATTTTGCGCTATTTTCGAAGGGAGGACGCGGATCAAACATGAGTGCAAAGGTAAGCATCGTTATACCTTTCTACAATTGTCCTTATATCGCGCAGGCTGTGTCAAGCGCTATGAATCAGACCTACCCTAATATTGAAATTATCGTAGTGGATGACGGTTCGACCTCTTATGCCGAACTGCTTGATCCCTATCGCCAGCGTATTTTTTATTTGGGCAAGCAGAACGGAGGAACGGCAACAGCCCTTAACCATGGAATACGCCATGCATCCGGAGATTATATCGCCTGGCTGAGCTCGGACGATCTGTTCTACCCGGAGAAGGTCAGCGTACAGCTTGATTATATGCTCCAGAATAAAGCGCTCATCTCTCATACCAATTTCAATTACATTGACGAGAACGGAATAACGTTCCAATATACTGCAGGCGCCCCTGCCATGACTCGCCGGGAGCTCCTGCTTACATTCCAGAGGGGCAATCCGGTGAACGGATGCACGGTGATGATTAAACGAAGCTTGCTTGCCCGAGTAGGCTTATTCGATGAACGCCTCCCATATACTCATGACTACGATTTATGGCATAGAATCCTGTTAGCCGGCATTCCGTTCCATTATTTGAATCTGCCGCTTACGGCTTATCGCCGCCATCCCGGCATGGGAACGCTCCGGCACCAGGGCGTAATCGATGATGAAATCGTCGCGGTACAGCAGCGTTACAAGCGAAGGCTGAGCCGGCTGATTCATCGTGGGCGTTAACAATTCAGTTAGGCGCGTACTATAGAAGCTAATCCTCCTAATGAGATCGAATACTTGTTCTTTTCTTAAAATGAGCATTTATCCCAGGGAACTTGTCTATTCATCTACCGGAATTCTAGCATAAGGTAATATATCTTGAAATATTAGGAGGTAATGTCATGGGAGTTTTCTTGGACACCAATACATCGGTGAACTCGAATCAACCAGGTTTCCCGGGTACTCCGCTGTCCTCCAGTCCCGAGTTGTTCGGAATTATCGGGCTGGAGACGCAGAATGTGCCCAATCCAGTTGTGACTCTTCATGGAACTATCGGCATTTTGGGGGATATTGGCGATACATTTACGATTGAAATTGTACGAGGTGCTACCTATGCTCCGTCTAATGTAATTTACACGCTGGAAGCTGCGGTGAGCGAGGATGCGTCAACGAATATTGTCAGCTTTGTTGCCGCAGATCTGAATGCGCCAGCCTCCCCGCTTACGGTTTATTCCTCGTTTGTATCAGGAGTATCCACGTCGGTTCGCAATGGCCCGGAAGCCTTTGTAGGCACAGCTTCAACTCCTTAGTCAAGAATTGGTCGAAAGCTTGTCAGGAGCATCTTGGCAAGCTTTTTGAACTTTTAGATATAAGGAATGGGAACCGGAAAGGCCGCCTTGAGAAAGGATGGGAGCGATGAAGCGGCTAAAAATTTTGTTTATTACAAAGGATTTTAGTCAGTATTTAGAGCGGAATTTTTATTATTTGCAGCTGGAGCTTGCCAAGCATGCGGATTTGGCGCTTTGTCATGAAGGTGGAGAGCTGCCGGAGATTCTTCGGCGGCTGCCATTTACTCCTGATTTTATCCTATTGAATGACATGTTTCATTCCACGCATTGTCCGCCCGTGGAAGGAGTATTCGACCTGCAAATTCCTTGGGGGATGATTATGCACGATCTCCATGGGCATGTAGAGAAACGAAAGGCGTTTCTGGCCAGAAAGCCGCCAAATATATTTACGATCTACCGCAGCGCCTTTCGCAACAGGTATCCGGAATACGAGGGCAATCTATATTGGCTCCCTCATTTTGCGGAGCCTACTGTATTCCAGAATTATCATCAAGTCAAGGACATTGATATCTTGCTGATGGGGGCTATTAACCGCAGGATATATCCGCTGCGTTATTTAATGAAAACCAGGTATATGAGGGAGCCAGGCTTTGTCTTCCACAAGCATCCGGGGTACGCCAACTTTGACGGAAATGACCAGGTGCTCGTGGCCAAACGATTCGCCATGGAGGCTAACCGGGCGAAAATATTCCTGACCTGTGATTCTATTTATAAATACTCGCTTCGCAAGTATTTTGAGGTGCCGGCCAGCTATACGCTCTTAATGGCTCCGCCCAATGAGGATTTGAGAGATTTGGGCTTTAGACCGGGCGTACACTATGTTGCAATTGCCAAGCATGATTATGAAGATAAAGTCGCGTTCTATTTAAAGCCGCATGCCGAAGGCTTGCGTGAGCGGATCACCAGGCAAGGATACGAGTTCATTCATGAGAAGCATACGACAGCGACGCGCGCCCAGAGACTGTTGAAATTTATACAGAACATTGTGAAAACCAGCTAAAAATGAAATTGTGAGATGAGCAAGCATCCAAGCTGTTATGGTTATCCTCTCATATACTGATTTAGCAGTATAGGAGAAGGAGGGCTGATAGTGAATAGAATTATTGCCATCATTGGGCTTGGTTATGTAGGCCTGCCGTTAGCCGCAGCTTTTCTAAATAAAGGATACAGTGTAATAGGAATCGATTTGGACGAACAAAAATTAGAGAGTCTGCGAAAAGGCAAAAGTTATATATCCGATGTGCCGGACGAGGTCGTCAAGCGGGCTGTTGAACAGGAAAGACTTACACCGTCCTCGGACTTTAGCGCCATTAAGCCCGCTGAATCGGTCATCATTTGCGTACCTACCCCGATAACCAAGGAGCATGTGCCGGATCTTTCTTATCTGATAGATGCAGCTGAGCGTTTAAGGGTTCATCTGAGGGCCGGTCAGCTGGTGACTTTAGAGAGCTCGACCTATCCGGGAACCACCAAAGAAGTGCTGATGCCGCTGCTGGAGAAAAGCGGCCTATCCACGGGCAAGGATCTATTCATCGGCTTCTCGCCCGAGAGAGTCGATCCGGGGAATGAAGCATTTCCTTTAACCGCTATTCCCAAAGTGGTGAGCGGCGTGACCGAGGAATGTGCGCTGCGGACTGAGCAGCTGTATAAGTCCGTTTTTGGCAAAGTGATCAAGGTGTCCTCCACGGATACGGCCGAAATGACAAAGCTGCTGGAGAATACGTTTCGGTTCGTCAACATCTCTTTTATCAACGAATTCGCCGTATTATGCGACAAATTGAATATCAACGTATGGGAGGTTGTCGAGGCGGCATCCTCCAAGCCGTTTGGATATACGGCATTCTATCCCGGGCCGGGAATCGGGGGGCACTGTATTCCGGTGGATCCGCATTATCTGCAGTGGAAGACCCAGCAAATCGGGGTAACCAGTTCATTCATCGAGCTGTCGTCCCGCATTAACCGGGGTATGCCTGCGTATGTCCTTTCAAGAATAAAGGAAGCGCTAGGGCAAAAAAGCATGAAGGGCCTGAGAGTATTTATAATGGGGGTTACCTTCAAGAAGAACGTCGCTGACATCAGGGGCTCCAGCTCTATTGAACTGATTCGTCTGCTAGCCAAGGAGGGGGCGGAGGTACTCTATTATGATCCTTATATAGAAAAGCTCGACATTCAAGGAACGATGCTGAAAGCCACGCAGGCCAGCAATTCGGAATTTCGCCGGGCGGACTGCGTCGTGATAGCCACCGATCACCGCGAACTCCCGCTGGAGCGGGTACTGAAGCATTCCCGGCTAGTATTCGACACTAGAAATGCCACTGCCGGCATGCCGCCTGGCAGGGCGAAGGTTATAATTCTGGGAGGCGGCCGAACAGGTACGGCATAGCAGTATAACCGCAGCCTCTTCAAATCCAGAACAGGAGGGATATTCTTGACAAGGCGGTTGGTGATAGATATCAGATTTAACAACATGGGCATGTGCCGGGACCGGTTAACTCGGCCATGGGTAGAGCATCGCATCAAGCTGTTCCGGGATCTGACGCTGAACAGTCTGATTCATCAGAGCAATCAGAATTTCTTGACGCTGCTTAAATATGATCCGCGATCGCATGACGTCATTTATGAAGTATTAAGCGATCTGGGCATCAAGCTGCCGGATCATATCCGTTTTGTTCCGGTGGAGCAGTACGACCAAGCGATAGCTGAATATATCCAAGGGGCAGATGAGCTGTATATTGCCCGAACGGATTCGGATGATTTGCTGCACCGGGACTATTTTCAAAAGTTGCATAAATATCGCCATAAGCCTGAAACTTGGGCTTTGCTCAATCAGAACGGATATTACTGGGATCGGGATCGCAATATAATGGCACCGAGGTTTTATGCTTCTCCCCAATTTTATGTGCTGATTTATCAGGCTAAGAATTTTCTGAAGGGGGAACGGTATACCGTACGAGATCATGGTCATGTCATTAAATTTCCTCATGAAAAGCTGGACGGGCGAAATTGGGTCAATGTTGTCCACTCGACCAATACGTCGCCGAAAGTCGTTCCGGAAGAGAATCGGATGCGGGCAGATGAAATCAAAGGCGTGTTGCGGAATTTTATGGCCCGGCCGCCTAAATAATGCGGAGTGGCATCCGGTGGCACGGAAAGAAAGGAGGGTGCTGTAATGTTTAAGGATAAGACTATTCTTGTTACGGGGGGCACCGGATCATGGGGGAGAACATTGACCCGAACGCTGCTCCGGGAAAATCCGAGAGAAGTACGCATTTTTTCCCGCAACGAATATGCTCAGGTTCTGATGCAGCGTGAATTCGGATATGATCACAGGCTAAAGTTTGTCATCGGCGACGTTCGAGATTACGATGCTGTAGAAGCCGGATGCAAGGGTGCGGATTATGTATTCCATTTGGCCGCCTTGAAGCATGTTCCTGTATGCGAGCATCAGCCGACGGAGGCTCTGAAGACGAACGTTCTCGGCACCGAGAATATCATCCGGGCCAGCATAGCTCAGAAGGTGCTCAAAGTCATTGATGTCTCGACTGATAAGGCAGTAGATCCGATCAATACGTATGGCATGACAAAAGCGATCGGGGAAAAGCTGATGATTCATGCGAATTATTTGAGTAAGGATACCCGTTTTACCTGCATACGCGGGGGCAATGTATTGGGAACCAACGGCAGCGTGGTGCCCTTATTCATCGAGCAGCTGAAATCGGGGGGCGAACTGACGATTACCGACAGCCAAATGACCCGTTTCTTCCTGACGCTGGAGGAAGCGATTGAGCTGCTGCTTAAGGCGGCGAGAACGGCGATCGGCGGTGAGATGTTCGTCATGAAGATGAAAGCGTGCCGGATTACCGATATCGCCGACGCATTGGCGGAGCATTTTTTGGGGCATATCACGCCTTTAAAGGAGATCGGGATGAGACCAGGCGAGAAGCTGCATGAGGTCCTGGTTTCCCGGTATGAGTCGCCCTACACTTACAAATACAATGAACAATACTTCGTCATTCTTCCATCCAATCCTTCAGCAGATTTAATCAAGCAGTACAGTTATCTTCAGCGGGTCAATTTTACCGAATACCACTCCAATGACAGTCTGATCTCCAACCAGGATATTGTTGATTTGCTTCGGGAAGGAGGCTTCATTTCCTGATATCTATAAGCCTATGCATGATCGTAAAGGATGAAGAGAAGCATCTGCAGGAATGTCTGAACTCAGTATGCGACATCGTCGATGAAATTATTATCGTCGATACGGGCTCCACGGATCGAACCAAGGAAATTGCCGCACGATACACGAAGAAGATCTACGATTTCCCCTGGATCGATGATTTTGCAGCCGCCAGAAATTACTCCTTTGAGCAGGCTACGAAGGAGTTCATTATGTGGCTGGATGCCGATGACCATCTTATGCCGCCGGACCGGGATAAATTGCGGCAGTTGAAGCAGACACTTAGCCCCCTGCATGAAGTCATCATCATGGATTACCATCTGGCGTTTGACAATGATGGAAATCCGCTTGTTTCAGCCCGGAGGCACAGACTTGTCCGCAGGGACAAGGGCCTAAAGTGGAAGGGAATCGTCCATGAAGATATAGAGGTGCATGGTGCAAAACTGTCTTATTCTGATGTGGCTATTACTCATCGGCGTCAGGGCGTCCATACAGAGCGTAATCTGCAGATCATCGAGAAGTGGATGGCATCCGGCCGTAAACTGGAGGGAAGGCTCCTGCTTCATTACGGAAGCGAGCTGGCCGATCTGAAGCGTTACGAGGAGGCCGTGGTTCAGCTGGAGCTGTTCATGAAGCAGCCAGGGCGTTATATCGACGATTGTATTCTGGCTTGTATTAAGTTGGCGGATTGTTACGAGGAGCTTGGCTTGAAGGAGAAAAAGCTGCAAGCATTGCTGCAATCCTTCCAGTATGATCTGCCGCAAAGCGAGGTCTGCTGCGCAATCGGGAGCTGTTTCGAGGAAAGAAGGCAATGGCCCGCGGCGATTTACTGGTATTCACAGGCACTGCATGCCGCATCTTCCTTAGCCATTATGGAGAACCGCAGCCTCCGCACCTGGATCCCTCACAGCCGGTTATGCATTTGCTATGCTCATCAGGGAGACCTGAATATCGCGTACCAGCATAATGAAAAGGCTCTCGAATATCTTCCGCAGGACCGCGGTTTGCTGGAGAATCGCCGCAAGCTCCAACTAGCGCTTGGAATGCTGTGCGAGGAACATTCCTCATAATGGAGAAGGTTGCCCTTATCGTTATCCTTGGATGACGGAGGGGCAACCTTTTTGCTTCCTCTATACAACTTAGCCAGAGCCCTTGAGATTAAAGAGCATTTGCTGAAAGTTAGCCGCATATTGCTGGGGGGACATTAGGCCAGAGATATATTCCTGGCCCTGGGAGCGTATCTTATTCCGCAGGTCATGATTATCCATAAGTTCAAGAGCTTCCTTGACAGCTCCTGAAATGTCTCCCATGGCAAAGAATTTGCCTGTCTCATTATGGCGAATAAAGGATCGCACTCCATCGGAGTCTGTACTAAGCACGGGACAGCGGCAGGCAATGGCCTCGGCGACGGCATAGCCGAAGCCTTCAAGATAAGAGGTCGAAAGCAGAAGCCCTCCGGAATCTCCGACAGCGGATAAATACTTCGGCATTTCCGAGTGCGGGGCATTGGGGAAAAGATGTATATGATCAAAAAGACCCCGTGAGTTCACAATCTGCCAAAATGAATTGCGCACCTCATCCGTGCTCAGCCGATCGTCAAGAAAAATCCAAAATAGGAGCTGGGGCTTGTTCAATACCAGGGAATGGGCGATTTGTAGGAACATTTCCCAGTTTTTATTAACCTCAAGCCGGCCGATCCAGGCGATCACCGGTCTTGCCGGAATTTCTGTGATCCGATGCGAGAACGTTACAGTGTCCAGCAAATTGGGGATTACATAGCGAGGGAGAGCGGGGCATATCGCCGTAACAAGCTCGAGAAGATGCTGAGTTGGAGGCATGAGAATGCCTTGACAGCATTCCTGGACAATGGGCTCGGCTTTTCTGAGCATCTGTTCAGCCTGTTCCCGGGTTCCAAGCCCCTGGACTTCGTATACAACAGGGCCTTCATAGCCGATACTTCGCAGCCGCTGCGGCATGGAATAATCCGAGGTTGCCACGATGGCATCATACCGATGCGTTGTAATCAAGGTATACAATTCATAATCGGTAGGGGAAATATATACAGGGATGTCGGAAATATTCTGCAGTCCGGAGCCGGCTTGAAGATAGAGGAGATGACCTTCGATGCCGATTTCCCGCAGCGCCCGGCAGCGGAGCCGATTCAGGGTTTCCACGCCGCCGCTGGGAACGTGAAAGGTAAACAGTATTTTCATGGAAGCCTCACCTCAGGCAATGGTATATCCTATTGTACGCTTGATGCACGGATATGTTTACCTGTATGCGAAAACTGCTCCGCGAGCATCCTAACAGATGTTTATCATACATTACTTTAATGACGGGGGATGACTACATGCGAATTGCCAAAGTTGTTAGCTTATCACTGTCAGCAACGCTCATTGCCGGTTTGGTCGGAGTTACGGGCTGCGGGACTAGAACGGATAACAACAATATCCGTACTCAAAGCTTGCGGAACAATAATCAGCGAAATTACGACGTAAATTCGCTGCGTGATGGTGACCGGAATTTCACGAGAAGCCTTGGCAACGGCCAGAGCGAGCGCATTAATTCTTTGAAGTACAGCCCGGCGTTGACGAACAAAGTATCCCAGCTTCGTGAAGTCCAGTCCGCTCACGTCGTGGTTACGGATCGTGATGCCTATGTTGCCGTGACGCTTCACGGTAACCAGAACGGCCGTGGAACGGCTGCGAATTACGGAGCAGCCGGTTTGGGGACAACTAACGGCCTGAACGCCAGAACTCCGGGGACAGTCAATTACGGGACCACAGGATATCAGACAGGTTATGGAAATGGCGTGGGTACAGGTTACGGAACGACCGGTACTGGTACAAGAGCAGGCGATGGGGTGACCGGTTTAGGAACAACCGGCACGGGAACAGGTGCCAACGCCGGAACACGAGCAGATGATGGGCTCGGCAGAGGCCTTATGGGCAGATCCGGGGTAGCCGGCAGTCTGTTTGATACAACTACTCGACGCAACAGAGGAGTAACCGGAATGAATGGCGGGGCCGATGGAATGCTTGGCATGAAGAGCACTCGCAACAGAGGTACGACGACCATAGACGGAACAGGCAATGGTACTGCTCGAGGACTTGGTACTGGGAACGGTGCGGCTGTAGGGGATAATGTTCCACAGAGCGTTAAAGATAAAATCTCCAAGACCATAAAGAAAACGGCTCCTCATATCCGCAATGTCCATGTCTCCGGAGATCAGGAGTTTGTGACTCACGTCGGCAATTACGCTACCCAATCGCGTACCGGTGCTACCCTTCAAGGATATGTACGCGACTTTGAAACCCTTGTAAACCGGATCTTTCCAGGGCGTGCCGGTACGATGACCGGGCCGAACGGATATAGAAACACAGGTGGCGGTGTCGGAACAACCGGAACGGGGACGGGAATGTCTGGCACTACAGGTACTGGAACCGGCAGCGGTACAGGATTCACTGGCGGAGTAACGCGATAAGGCCGGTATTGTAAAAAAAGCAGCAGCTCAAAGGATGAATTGATGTTCAATTCAATCCAATGGCTGCTGCTTTTTGGATATCGGCTAAGCTTGGAATTTACGGCCTTTGACCCAAGTGGTTTGCAGGTTGAGCTCCTGGTCAATTAGCAGTAGATCCGCTTGTTTTCCCGTCTCAACGGAGCCGGTCAAATGATCGATCCGAATCAGCCTTGCCGGGTTCAGGCTGGCTGCCTGCGAGGCTCTTTCCACCGAGAGTCCGACTTCGCGAACAAGATGGCGAAAGCCGCGAATCATCGTTAAAGTGCTGCCTGCAAGGGTGTTGTCGCTATCCTTGAGGGTACAGACATTATCCTTCACGATGACGGGAAGGTCTCCGAGCATATACTCGCCGTCTCCCAGGCCTGCTGCTGACATGGCGTCTGTGATCAAGATCAGGTTGCCGTCATTCTTCACCTGTGCGAGCAAACGGATAGCCGCATGATGGACATGAATGCCGTCCGCGATAATCTCGGCACTAATCGCCGGGGTGCTGAGTACAGCACCGGCCGTACCTGGCTTGCGGTGATGAAGCGGAGTCATCGCGTTGAAGGTGTGGACGGCATGATGCAGCCCAACTTCGACGGCGGTCATAATCTCCTCGTAAGAAGCATCCGTGTGCCCTGCGGACGCGACGATTCCCTCCTTGCGAAGGTAGCGGATCAGTTCCAGAGCGCCTTCTCTTTCCGGTGCAAAGGTGACCTGCTTGATCAAGCCGGGATATTTCTTGTTCCAGGCTTCTACCCAGGAACGGTTAGGAGGCACGATGTGGGCCGGATTTTGGGCACCGGGCCATTTGGGGCTAATAAAAGGCCCTTCGAGATGAACGCCTGCCAATTGAGCGTAGGGCATATCGTCCGACATATAAGCTTGGACTTCTTCAAGGACTTCCTCGATCACGGCTTTAGGCATGGTCATCGTGGTAGCCAGCATGGATGTTGTACCTTGACTGCAATGAAGCTTCGTGATCTCGTCAAAGGCCTTCTTGCTGGGACTGGAGAAGTCCTCAAGCATGCCGCCGTGAACATGAACATCGATAAATCCGGGCAGCACATAGCTTCCGCCGGCATCAATCGTGGTGGATGAAGCCGGAGATTCTGAAGGCATTCCTGATGTCGAGCCTACGTATGCAATAAGGCCTTCCTCAACGACCACCGCTCCGTCATGAATGATGCCTCTTGGCGTAACGACTTCTGCGTGGGTAATTTGAAAACTCCGGTTCGAGTCAGCCATGATTATAACAGCCTCCCAGCATCTTGGTCGACGATAACGACGACATTCGGATGAAGCTGAAGAAGGGAAGCCGGGCATTGCGTAGTTACAGGGCCTTTCAAAGCTTTTGCGATGATTTCAGCCTTGTCTGCGCCTTTGGCCATCAGCAAAATCTGCTTAGCCTTCATAATGGAGCCAATGCCCATTGTAATCGCATGAGTCGGCACCTCGTCGATGGAATTGAAATAGCGCGCATTAGCTTTACGAGTTACTTCGTCCAGCTCCACGACATGCGTCGTTGCCTTCAATTCTTCAGCTGGCTCGTTAAAGCCGATATGCCCGTTATGGCCGAGGCCGAGAAGCTGCAAGTCGATTTGGCCTGCTTGCTCCAGCAGCGCGTTATATTCTTCTGCGGCTTTATGTCCGTCGCCGGATACGCCTGCTGGCACATGCGTGTTGTTCATATCAATGTCTACATGATTAAAGAGCTTCTCATTCATGAATCTCCGATAGCTTTCAGAATGGTCCTCCGGCAGTCCGATGTACTCGTCCAGGTTGTAGCTGCGAGCTTCCTTGAAGCTGACCAGTCCTTTCTTGTACAGCTCAATCAGATGCTGATACACTCCAACAGGAGTACCGCCGGTAGCCAGACCGAGGTTGGCGCGCGGGTTCGTTTGCAGCAGGCTTGCGATGATTCCTGCTCCAGTCTCATTGAATTGCTGTTCATTGCTTACTTTAATGATATTGAACATTTTATTAGCCTCCTGTAGTCTTGCGATAAATTTGGACGTTCTGATAAGAATTCTTGAGCTTGGGTGTATATTCTGTAAATTCGAGACTTACCATTCCTGTGAAAAGAATATCGATCACATGGAGCTGGGCGATTCTTGAAGCCATGTCGCCGCGGCGCATACCTTCCTCCAAGGAAGAGGAGAATAAGGAGATGTCCGCAAGGGATGCAAGGGTGCTGCTCCCGTATTGAGTCAACGACAGGGTTACGGCGCCACTGTCCTTGGCGCATCGTAGCGCATCGATCGTCTCCGGGGTCTCTCCGGAGTAGGAGATGGCGAGCGCTGCATCCCCTTCGTTCAAGCTGGAAGCAGAAGTGATTTGCATGTGCGAGTCCGCAAAGGCGGTGCAATTTTTGCCGATCCGGATCAGCTTCTGATAGAAATCCTGCGCGATGACGGAAGACGTTGCTACACCGTAGAGATCAATCCGCTTGGCGCGGCAAAGCACCTCAACGGCCTTCTGAAGCTGGGTAATATCCAGCAGGCGGGTTGTGTCCGTAATCGAAGCCAGGTGGTTCGCCTCCATGGCCTCTACGATCCTGTGAAGATCGTTGCCAGCGATAATATCCTGGTAATGGCTTTCTGACGGTTTGTGAGCGAGCTCAAAGGCGAGCTTCATTTTGAAGTCGGGAAATCCTTTGAAATGAAATGTCTTGCAAAATCTTGTCACCGTGGAAGGGCTTATTCCACACTCCCCAGCGAGATCGGTAATGCCCATATGAATAACAGATGTAGGGGCACTTAAAATGTGTTCTGCCAAGCGTTTTTCTTGAGGCGGCAAGCTGTTAAGTTGAGCAGACAACGCATGCAGAATAGGAGTAAGAATACAGGTTCACCTTCTTTCCTGAGCAGAAGTCGGACACTAGACAAGCTGGACCAGGCAGGCCGAACGTTAGGCAAGTAAGCTGCACAAGTCAAATGCATTGCAGGCTGGATGCTGGCATCCCGAGTGCAGCGCGAGCCAAATGCATTGCAGGCTGGATGCTGGTGTCCCGAGCACGGCGCAAGCCAAATGCATTGCAGGCTGGATGCTTGGCAGCTAGGTAGGCCAGATGTTGGGCAACGCGGATGATGTGCCACCAGGAGGTGGTCAATCCAAATACTGGACAATCCGGATGCTGCGAAAGAAAATAATTTTTGCGAATATTCGAAATATGATGAAAACTATTTTAATACATAATAAAATATTCCAGCTTAAGATGCAAGCTGTTATACCACACGGATGTGACACTTTTGAAACGAAGCTCCTTGTCTTTTTGGGGAGCCCATAATACACTTATATTTATTTAAGCTTCAATGGCTTAATCCGAATCAGTGTCCGATGAGGAGGAGTAGCGTGGATACGAATCTCAATCAATATATAGACCGGCTGCAATCAAAATTTTCTACGGTAATGAAGAAGCTGCGGAATGAAATAATGAACCATCGGGATCTGCCGTTAACGGGGCCGCAGTTCCACATGCTGTCGCTTATAGCCAGGGAGCAGAGCTGCAATGTCTCCTACTTGGCGGAGGCGCTCGTTGTGAAGCCCAGCGCAATTACAGTCATGCTTGACCGTCTCGTTCAGAACGGCTATGTGGAGCGCAAGCATGATGATCAGGATCGCCGCGCCGTATTGGTATCCATTACGAGCCAGGGCAAGGAAGTGTACGAGAAAGCCCGCCAGAAATCAAGGGAAGTGCTGGAATATTACTTCGCTCGATTGGATGAGAACGAGAGGGAAGTGCTGGAACGCATCGTCATCAAGCTGGATGAGGCGGAACGGTTTAAAGGCGGAAACTCGGAAGAATCGTAGGAAAGTAGATGAAGCGTAGCTAGGGAAGCAGAAGAAACGTAGAGAAGCAGAAGAAGTGTAGGCTGGGGAAGCAGAAGAAACGTAGGGAGAAGAAGAAATGTAGGGAAGCAAAAGCAGAAGAAGTGTAGGGAAGTAGAAGGAGCTAGGTTGAGGAAGCAGAAGAGTTGGAGCTGAAGATACGGGGAAGCGGGTTGAGCACCTATGGGTGCTTTTTTTTGCCTGAAAATGCTGTAACGGACCGACGTTCCGCTATTTCCATAAAAAGGACGCCAAAGTCAAAGTAACGGACCATGGTTCCGCTATTGGCCTAGAATTCGCTATATTCACGCCTGTTATGAGTAAATAAGGGCTCCTGTGTCCGATAATCCGTAAAAACCAGCAAAATTGCCGCAATAAGGGACCCTGTATCCGTTAGTCTCTCCAAATCAGCAGGATTGCAGGAATAACGGCTCTAGGGACAATGGATAGTTCGCGAAAAAAGACTCTGGCTTTAGCGCTAACTATAGTTTGTGAAGCGCCGGTAATGCCGCTGGCGCATTTCAATCGCTGGCTTTAGCGTCAGCTATAGTTTGCGAAGTGCCGGCAATGCCGCGGGCTCATTCGATCTCCTGCTTGCTTTAAGCGCCAGCTTTAGTTTGAGAAGCGTTTTTTTCAATTGTAACGCAATCTGCTGTCGAGGTAGAATAAGGTTAATAATTCCTAACTTCATGAATTTTTAATTTCATACATCTGCATTTTTAACGTTATTGAAATAGTCAGATCGAAGAGCGGAGGATGTTTATGGAACAGTATATACTTGCCTTAGACCAGGGAACCACGAGCACACGGGCGATTCTGTTTAATAAGCAAGGGCAAATCGTGCACCTGGCGCAGCGGGAATTTCCGCAGCATTTTCCAAAGCCAGGGTGGGTGGAGCATAACCCCAATGAGATTTGGGGTTCTGTTCTTGCAGTAATCGCTTCCTGCTTGTCGGAGTCGGGGGTCAAGCCGGGGCAGGTAGCCGGGATCGGTATTACGAACCAGAGGGAAACGGCGGTTATTTGGGAAAAAGAGACCGGAAATCACATTTATAATGCCGTGGTATGGCAGTCCCGCCAAACCGCAGACATCTGCGAGGCGTTGAAGGCAGCGGGTCATGATTCGTTATTTCAGCGAAAAACGGGACTGCTGATTGATCCATATTTTTCGGGGACGAAGGTCAAATGGATATTGGATCATGTTGAAGGAGCGAGGAAACGCGCGGAAAACGGCGAGCTTCTCTTCGGTACAATCGATTCCTGGCTCATTTGGAAGCTGACTGGAGGCAAGGTGCATGTCACTGATTATTCCAACGCATCGCGGACCCTGATGTATAACATCCATGATCTGTGCTGGGATGATGAACTGCTGAAGCTGCTCGATGTGCCGAAAGCTATGCTTCCCGAAGTCCGGCCATCCTCCGAGGTTTACGGCCGTACGGCGTCCTACCATTTTTTCGGACATGAGGTGCCGATTGCCGGAGCCGCGGGTGATCAGCAGGCTGCTTTGTTTGGGCAGAACTGCTTCGAGCGTGGCATGGTCAAAACAACATACGGCACAGGCTGCTTTATGCTAATGAATACGGGAGACCGGCCAGTCAACTCGGAGCATGGACTGATTACCTCGATCGCTTGGGGGATTCGCGGCAAGGTTGAATATGCCCTTGAAGGCAGTATCTTTGTCTCAGGTTCAGCCATACAATGGCTAAGAGATGGTCTTCGGATGTTTCGCGAGGCAAAGGATAGCGAGAGATATGCCGAACGAGTCGAATCCACGGAAGGGGTATATGTCGTGCCGGCTTTTGTCGGCCTGGGCAGCCCATATTGGGACAGCGACGTGCGCGGCGCAGTATTCGGTCTTACCCGAGGAACGAGCAAGGAGCATTTCGTCCGGGCGACGCTGGAATCTTTGGCTTATCAGACGAAGGATATTCTGGTGGCGATGGAGAAGGACTGCGGCTACAAGGTGAATACGATGCGCGTGGACGGCGGAGCGGTATCGAATGCGTTCCTGATGGCATTTCAAAGCGACATCCTGAACGTTCCGGTAGAACGTCCGGCTGTACAAGAAACGACCGCGCTGGGCGCAGCTTATCTGGCCGGGCTGGCCGTCGGTTATTGGCAGGATTTTGATGAGATTCGCCGTATCTGGAGCGCAGAGCGAAGATTTGAACCGATGATGCCGGAGACAGAGCGGGAATCGCTGTACAATGGCTGGAAAAAGGCCGTATATGCCGCTATGGCGTTTAAATGAGGAATGGGCTGCCCGGAGCAGCCCATTTTTGCTTAGTATCGCACGCTTACCCGTTTATTTTCATAATATGTGTTGACTGTATCCCTAAACCTTGTTATACCACAAAACCCGAGCAAGGAGGGGTGACGCATTTTGAAGAGCAGCGATCGTAACAGCAAATTTCTGTTGACACATCGTGAGCGGGAAGTTTTTGAACTCCTCGTGCAGGATAAAACGACGCGCGACATTGCGGGGCAACTATTTATCAGCGAGAAGACCGTACGAAATCATATTTCTAATGTCATGCAGAAATTGAACGTAAAAGGTCGTGCGCAGGCGGTTGTCGAGCTAATCAAGCTTGGGGAACTAAAAATCTGACGGTTTTGCCAAAGCACGTCAAGAAACAGTAAACCTTCTAAATTCCTCTATCGTTACGCGGAGAGGGGCTAGAAGGTTTTTTGTTGTTTGTGGCCGATAGAGGAGCCCTAGTTTAGGGTTGATTATTCCTCACTTTCCATATATTATATATTGGTGAATTGAATAAACGGGAGCTTGGGCTAACCAGGCTGAGAGGACAGCTAGTGCGCTGTCGACCGTAATACCTGATCTGGGTAATGCCAGCGGAGGAAATGTTCGAGCCTTTGTGTATACAGAGACCGCTTCTTTCGTTGCGGTCTTTTTTTGTTGCACATAGCAGCATCAGCTCCGCTTGAACCCATTCATTCTAAGGAGGAATAGAAATGGCAAGCGAAACTAGCAACAACACGGTTAACCCTGAGTTCTTAGCTTTTCCGGGCAGTCGCAAGGTGTATCTTCAAGGTTCACGGCCGGATATACAGGTGCCCATGAGAGAGATTGCACTTGCGCCGACTGTTCGCGGAGAATCGGTAGAGGAGAATGAACCTGTTCGGGTATATGACTGCAGCGGTCCTTACACAGACGCTAACCACCAGGCGGATATTAGGATAGGGCTTCCAGCGAACCGCAAGAATTGGATTCTGGAGCGGGGGGATGTGGAGGATTATGAAGGCAGGAGCATAAAGCCTGAGGATGATGGATACAAAACAGAAAAGCAGCCTGATCAGACGGAGACTTTCCCCGGCCTGCGCCGTAAGCCTCTAAGAGCTAAAGCCGGCTGCAATGTGACGCAGATGCATTACGCAAGAAAGGGAATCATTACGCCCGAAATGGAGTACATTTCAATCCGGGAGAACGTGACTCCGGAATTCGTGCGCAGGGAAGTCGCCGAAGGCAGAGCAATCATTCCATCCAATATCAATCATCCCGAAAGCGAGCCAATGATTATCGGCCGTAATTTTCTGGTTAAAATCAATGCAAATATCGGCAACTCGGCCGTAGCCTCCTCCATTGAGGAGGAAGTGGAGAAGATGAGATGGGCGACCCGCTGGGGAGCCGACACGATTATGGATCTTTCCACGGGGAAAAACATTCACACGACGCGAGAGTGGATCATTCGCAATTCACCGGTGCCTGTAGGCACAGTCCCGCTCTACCAGGCGTTGGAGAAGGTAGACGGAAAGGCCGAGGCACTGAGCTGGGAAGTCTACCGCGATACATTGATCGAGCAAGCAGAGCAGGGCGTCGACTATTTTACGATCCATGCCGGAGTGCTCCTGCGGTATATTCCGTTAACGGCTAAGCGTGTAACAGGCATTGTATCTCGCGGCGGGTCCATCATGGCAGCCTGGTGCCTGGCTCATCATCAAGAAAATTTTCTTTATACCCATTTTGAAGAAATCTGTGAAATCATGAAAAGCTATGACATCGCCTTTTCGCTTGGCGACGGCCTGCGGCCGGGTTCGATTGCGGATGCTAACGACGAAGCTCAGTTCGCTGAGCTCGAGACGCTCGGTGAACTGACCCAAATCGCCTGGAAGCATGACGTTCAGGTGATGATCGAAGGGCCGGGCCACGTACCGATGCATTTAATTAAAGAAAATGTAGACAAACAAATGGAGATATGCCAGGAGGCTCCTTTCTATACGCTGGGCCCGTTAACTACGGATATTGCCCCAGGCTACGATCATATTACTTCAGCGATAGGAGCGGCCATGATCGGTTGGTTCGGGACGGCTATGCTGTGTTATGTGACCCCTAAGGAACACCTCGGCCTCCCTAATAAAAACGATGTTCGCGAGGGAGTCATCGCTTATAAAATAGCCGCGCATGCAGCCGATCTAGCGAAGGGACATCCCGGGGCCCAAGAAAGAGATAACGCGTTATCCAAGGCCCGGTTCGAATTCCGCTGGCGAGACCAGTTCAACCTCTCGCTTGATCCAGAGAGGGCTCTGGAGTATCATGATGAAACACTGCCCGCGGAAGGAGCAAAGACCGCTCACTTCTGTTCCATGTGCGGCCCTAAATTTTGCAGCATGCGAATTACTCAGGACATTCGCGATTATGCCAAGCAGCATGGAATTGAAGAAGAGGAGGCTATCGCCAAAGGCCTTGAGGAAAAATCACGCCAGTTCAAAGAAGCGGGAAATGTCATTTATCGTTAAAAATGTTTCGAAATCATATGACGAATGTGATGTGTAATGTATCACGCAAATAAAAAGCCAGTAATGGCGCGTGGTTTTTTACGCGCGCATAGAATTAACGAAGCGACAAACTACAAAGTTTGGATTCTATGCGAATCATTCCCCGCCAAGCAAGCACTCAATCTGTTATCCATTCAATGGGTGACAGTATGTCGACGAACATTATGATTAAGATTGCCCGCGGTGTTAAGGGCGGTAAAAACGGTAGATAGGAACGATTAACGCCGGGGCACTCTCTCCGGCGTTAATTTTATTTATAGGGGTTGACTGCGTTGAATAAATCGAAAAAGGTTCGCGAATTAGACTGTGGAATCTTATTTGAATCGGCGCTTAATTACCGCAGGTTCCTCTCTCTCGCTTCAGTTTTTACAACTATGTATCAGATAACTTAATTATATTTGCTCCTATTCCTCTTGCTTATTTTGAGAAGACCCATAATAAAAAAGGACATGCTTATGGCCCAGACAATCCCTATCATCGTAAATGCCAAAGAATTATATACAGAGCTAGTTAATGCTCTTGTTTCGAGTATTCTCGTAAAATATAATGCACACAATGTGAATAGTACAAACTGACTAAGAATCCAACCGTACCCCTGTCTTTTGTTTTTAACACAGAAGCTAATTAAAATTCCAAGTACAGGGAGCATTACGATAAGCAAGCCTGCCCTCAATAAATTGGGAACTTCCTCTTCTAGGAGCATAATCAGTCCTCCTTCATCTATACTCGATATGAATGTTACATTATTATTGTAGACGAAATTTTATTGCCTTAGTGCGTTAAATTGCATGTCTGTTTGTATAAAATATCGAACTTAGCCCTACGATGTCTATTCCCGGCAAGATGGGCATTTTTTGTTTCGGGATATTTAGTGATAAATGTCCGAAAATTCGCTAAAATGGTGGTTTTTACGTCAAAGTCATAAGCGACAATCGCTGATTACTTTTGAAATACGGCGTCAACACATGCTTAACGAAAGTGACGATTCACAATATAGTTTTGAAATCTATGAAAAGGAAATATTGCTACAAAATTACAAATGACATACAAAAATAGCACGATTGAACATAACAAAGGCTGTGCCCAAAGGTTGTACACAAAAGCTAAACGCAAAAGCTAAACGCAAAGGCTGTATTTAAAGGCCGTAAGCAAAGGCTGAACACAAAGTTTGCAATCAAATGCTATACCCAGACGTTGCCTGACTTTATCAAGCATAGGTATATCAAGTTTAGGTATATCAAGCATAGGTATATCAAGTTTAGGTATCTCAAGCTAGGCATTTAAGCTGTCATCACTAACTAAATGGAATTCCTGTATCTAATCGAACTCTAAGTGAATGGTTCAGGGGATTAGTTGGGTTTTACGCACCTAAAATCAAGAATCCAGCCATGGTTGGCAATTCCTTTACTTTTAACGATGCGAAATCCATTTAATTTTTTCTTTCCTTCCTTGCTGCAGAAACTAACTACTATAAATCCATTTACTATAGGTTGAACTTTCTAGTTCATCCTATATAGCAATAAAAATATAGCCGTAAAATCATCCAGATACGCCAATAAACCATCCAGATACACCAATAAAATCATCCAACCCCCTCCGTACGGAGGGGGCTGGAAAGGTTGATTATCACACGTACTAGAGAGATTTCAGATAATCTACGATCGTTAACAGCCCTTTATCGAAATTCTCCAGATTAAAATGCTCGTTCGGGGCATGCAGGTTCTCGTCCGGAAGTCCAAAGCCCATCATGACGGCAGGTGCATTCAGCACGCGGGACAGGGTCTCGACAATCGGGATGGAGCCGCCGTCGTTGGTGAACAGGGCGCGTGTCCCATATACGCGTTCGTAAGCGTCCGCCGCTTTTTGCAGCATTGGATTCGAAGGATCGATGGTGAACGCGCGGGCCTTCTCTATTTGGACGATGCTCAGCTTGGCGCCAGGCTGGATATGCTGTTTTAAGTGAGCTTCGATTTTATCCAAAATATCCTGCGGGTCCTGATGGCCGACCAATCGGCATGTGATTTTGGCATGAGCCTCTTTCGGAATTACGGTCTTGGATCCTTCCCCTTGAAATCCGCCGTAGACCCCGTTCAGCTCCAGCGTCGGACGGGCGCCAGTCCGCTCCACAAAATTATAGCCTTCCTCTCCATAAAGAGTGTCAAGGCCTAAATCGGCTTTTAATTTCTCCTCATTGAATTGCTGCTTGGCGAATTCCTCGCGCATCGCAGGCGTCAGCTCGGGCACGCCCTCATAGAATCCATTTACCGCCACTCTTCCCTTATCGTCATGAAGCGACGCAAGTAAGGAGACGATAGCGTGAAGCGCATTAGGCACGCCGCCGCCAAAGGTTCCCGAGTGAAGATCCGTATTAGCGGTCTGCACGGCAACCTCTAGAGAGCACAGTCCACGTAAGCCGATGCAGATGGCCGGCTTGCCTGGCTCCAGCAGAGCCGTATCGGAGATGAGCACGACATCGGCCGCCAGCTTCTCCCTATGTTCATCCAGATAAGGCGGAAGGTTGGGACTGGCGATCTCCTCCTCGCCCTCAATGCAGAACTTGATGTTGACGGGAAGCTGCTTCTCTTCCTTTAAAATAGCCTCCACAGCTTTGATGTGAAGAAACAGCTGCCCTTTATCGTCAGTAGCTCCGCGTGCATACAGTTTGCCGTCCCGGATCGTCGGCTCGAACGGGGGCGTCTCCCACAAGTGCAGCGGATCCACCGGCTGAACGTCATAGTGTCCGTAGACGAGCACGGTTGGTTGGCCTGGAGCATGCAGATGGTCCGCGTAAATAATCGGATGCCCTTTGGTCGGAATAATTTCTACATTCTCCAGGCCTGCATTCGTTAAAGCGCTGGCAATCCATTCCGCAGCCTTGGCGATATCAGGTTTATGTTCAGATAGGGCAGAAATGCTTGGTATCGTCAATAGCTGCTTTAATTCATCTAAATGCTGTTCTCTGTGTGTTTGAAAATAGGATTCATAGTTCATCGTTGATCATATCCTCCCGGACGTTATTGGTACTCCTATATATATTTTACTACGTTTTGGCAGCCAACACGAATGATCGCAGCATCATACGTTTATTCTAACCGCCAGTGCTGCTGAAGATGTGAATTAAGCAGATTTTAATAAAAGTCTGTTTAATTTTATAAGAATTTAATGTTTGATTCCGTGAATTCTGTTACTCTCTTTTAAGAGAGCTTAATTTATAGAGCTCGTACCGTTAAGGTGAGATGAAGGGAGTTAATGCTTAATATGGAAGATAAAGATAAGAAGGAACAAGAATCATTGGAGGAAGGGTCAGGGCAAGAGAAAGCTTCTGAGGAAACAGGAGCAGTTGAAGGTACTTCCGTAGATACAACCGAGGAGACATCCATAGAGACAGCAAGCAGACTGGAAAATGAGGATGGTGCCGAAGTTGTTGACGAAGCTGCCTTAGGGGCCGCAGGGGCTGGTGAAAAAGCAGATACGGAAGCTGATGCAGAAGCAGGTGCAGAAGCAGGTGCAGAAGCAAAAGTAGATGCAGAAGCCGATGGAGAAGCTGATGCCGAAGCAGATGCAGATGCGCAAGTTGAACCGGCGGTGGAAGCTGATGCCCAAGCGAAGGAAACTGCAGGCGGCGGGACCGCGCCGGAGGCAGATGCTGAAGATGCTGCGCCCCACGCTGAGGCTGAATCAAACAGGCCGCCGGAAGCAGAAGCTGCTGAGACCAGCGGTAGGAAGGAAATAGTTGCACCGCCGTATGCCTGGAACGGACAAGCCGCTGCAGGAGATGGAATGACACCCGCTGCTTCCAAATCCTCCAATGCTTGGCCGATTATTTCTTTAATTTTAGCCGTAGGACTTGTAATTGCATTGGTATATCCCCTGATTGGAAGCAAGAAGGATGTCGTAGCAACGGTTAATGGAACGAAAATAACGCAGGATGAGCTCTATGACGAGCTCGTGAAGGCCAGCGGCGGCGAGCAAGCGAAGCAAGCGCTGGAAGCGATGATTACGAAGGCGCTGATAACGCAGGAGGCCAAGAAGAAGAAAATCGTAGTGACTGAAGAGGATATCAACGCAGAAATTGATAATTACACCAAATCCTTTGGCAGCCTGGAAGTGCTGGAGCAGATGCTTCAGCAGTATGGCATGACGCTGGACGATTTGAAGCAGGAAGCCGAGCTGAACGTCATGATTACCAAGCTGCTTGAGGATAAAACGAATGTGACGGACGAAGAAATCAAGGAAACTTTCGAAATGTACAAGGAATCCTTCGATACGCCGGAGCAGGTCCGGACTTCGGTGATCCTGGTAGAGACGGAAGCTGAGGCTAACGACATCATTCAGCAGTTGAAGGATGGCAAGGATTTTGCGGAGCTGGCCAAGGACAAATCGCTGGATACGTTTACGAAGGGTTCTGGGGGCGACACCGGATTCTTCGAACGGGGACAGGTAGAGCCGGCGGTTGAGGAGGCCGCTTTCAAGCTGCAGAAGGATGAAATCAGCGGTGCGGTGAAGACGAATGATGGTTATAAGGTCATTAAGTTAACCGACCGCAAGGAAGCTAAAGAGGCCACGCTCGAAGATAGCAAGGATGAGATTCGAAAAGGCCTGGTATCACAGCAGATTTCGGAGCTGTTCGGAGATTGGCTGAATGAAGTGAAAAGCGGAGCCAAAATCACGAATAAATTAACGAACCCCGATACAGCTCATAGCGGGTCTGCAAGTAACCCTGCCGTCAGCTAATTGCATGAAGCGAATTTAATAGGATTCGTCTTTCAGATAGCCAGCGTCTCAGATTTGAGACGCTGGCTATCGCTGCATTTTAAAGGAGCAATATCAAAGGCTTTGCTGCCGAACGGCAATTTGGATTGCAAGTTCCGGGGTTTATGTATACCTTATTAATAGAGAAGTTTTTGGTCATAGATAGGGGAGGAGAAGTTCTGATGGCGGAGTGGTATGAACGAAGCTTTGGTGAGGATTATTTACTCGTCTATAAACATCGCGACGTGCAAGGAGCAAAACGCGAAGTACATACGATGATTTCCTGGCTGGGCCTGCCTGCGGGAGCAAAAGTGCTCGACCTGTGCTGCGGTATGGGAAGGCATTCCATGGCGCTGGTCGAGGCGGGCTATGAGGTGACCGGAATCGATTTGTCTGACGTGCTGCTGCGGGAAGCGCGTAAGAATGATCCCGAAGGCCGCGTTACCTGGCTTAAGGGCGATATGCGTAATTTGCCGCTGGAAGGCGGCTTTGATGCGGTCGTCAATCTATTCTCTTCCTTCGGCTACTTCGAGGAGGATACAGAACATATCAAGGTGCTGGAGGAAATTCGCAGGGTTCTGAAGCCGGGCGGACAATTCATTATTGATTTTCTAAATCCAGCATATACCGTGGAGCATTTAGTCCCCTGCTCCGAGAGGGTGGATGAAGGCCAGCACATTACGGAGGAGCGCAGCATTCAGGACGGATACGTAAAGAAGCATATCACGATTCAAAATACGGGTCCCAAGGATCCCAGTGCCCCGGATGAACCAAGGCGGTATTTGGAACGGATAAAATTGTATGATCGAGAGGATTTTACGGAAATGCTGAACAGAAGCGGCCTGCAATTGGAGCGAATATACGGGGGCTACGGCGATATTCCTTACGACCCGGAGACATCCCCTCGCATGATCATGGTCGGAAGCTCCTTATGACGAGCGGTTTTTTTCAAGAATGGGGAGAAGCAGGCATAGTCCAAATTCCGATTTCCATGGCACCTCCGCTGCGTCAGGTGAACAGCTACCTGCTGCGCGGACCGGAGGGGGTCACTATTATAGATCCTGGTCCGCGAACGGCAGCGACGGAGAGAGAATGGGGAGAGATTTTGAGGGAGCTTAGGCTTCGTCCTGGCGATATCACCTCAATTGTCCTTACTCATCATCATCCGGATCATTTCGGGATGGCCGGGTATTTACAATCATTGACACAGGCTGCAGTCTATATGTCGGCCAGGTCCTACGAAGAGTCGGAGCGGATGTGGGGACAAGGCAGTACGGTTGATGCCGCGCTGCCCGCTCTGTTTCGGCAGCACGGCATGCCCGGGGAATGGCTCCATCAGCTTCCGGCTCACCTGCGCAGCTTTATAGGGCAGGTAACGCCATTTCCAGAAGTCACCTTTGTAGAGGAGGGCAGTTCAATCCTTATGGGGGGAAGAAGCTGGGAACCTGTCATGAGCGGCGGACATGCCCCTGGTCATCTGTCTTTCTACGACCAGGGCAGAAGAGTCATGATTTGCGGTGATGCCGTACTGCCGCAAATATCTCCTAATATCAGCTTGGTGCCAGATAGCGAGCCTTATCCGCTGCAGTCTTTCATTGACGGGCTTGAGCGGCTGGGCGCTTATGATGTTAGCATGGCTTTCCCCGGGCACCGCAGTCCGTTCGATTATTTCGATGAGCGGATTCGCCTGCTGATTCAGCACCATGAGCAGCGTCTTGAGCGGATGGAGCGGCTGCTGCAGGAGGTGCCGCTCACGGGCTTTGAGGTCTGCAAGACCCTATTCGGAACCAAGCTGGGCATCCATCAGATGCGGTTTGCCATGTCGGAGACGCTGGCTCATTTGCTTGAGCTCGTCCGCCAAGGTCGAGCAGCGATGGAGGAGACTGGCGGCGACGCGGGATTCCGGTTCAGGGCCTTACAGCAAACTTATAAAATCTGAAATATGTGCTACAACAAAGAACAAGCTGCGAGCTTCCGCAGCTTGTTCTTTATTCTCAGAAGATGATGCTACCGGTCCGAATCCATCGTCTCTTCGCCCTGCTCCTTCTCGCGCTCCGCCTGCTTGCGGTGAGCGATCCGGCTGCTGGCTGAAGCGGCAATGGCGCCCACGATATCGTCGAGGAACGTGTTGCAGGGGCCTAAGCTTTTATCATTTAACCGCTCCAATACCCCGGGTTTGAGCTTGTCAACGTAGCCGTAATTCGTGAAGCCGATGCTTCCGTAGACGTTAACGATCGAGAAGGCTAAAATTTCATCGACGCCATACAAGCCTTCGTCGTTGACTATCATATCCTGCAGTTCTGGGATCAAGAGGCCCTGCTCCGCCAAAATATCCAGTTGGATACCCGTAAGCACGGCATTCTGAACCTCTCTCTTGCTAAGAACCTGCTCCACATTGTGGATGCACTCCTCGATGGTCAGGCTAGGGTAATACTTTTGCTGCAGCAGCATGACCAGCTCGGCAATCTCGCTGAGGGTCACCCCGCGTTTTTGCAGCCATTCCATGGTTACGTCAGCGACCTTTTTACTGTTCAAGCTGTAAGGTACCTTCGCTTTTGGTTGATCCATCCCCATTCACCTCTACCCCTCTTTTATGATGTCATCTGCTTGATTTCTCTGACTCGACTATGATGCAGTTTGTCCACTTCCGGGAAAAATTAGTTATTTTTCAAGAAGGGGCTCGTATATATAGTAATACAAACCTTAGAAAAATGTTAGGGAGGAACCCAGGTCATGAAATGGAACCGCTCATTACGCAATACTGCCATAGCGGGAATGCTCGCAATCCCGTTATTGCTGTCAGCCTGTAATCCCTTTGCCGCCAAATCATCGGGCTCCATCGACCCTCCGCCTGTGGATGTCGAATATGAGATGCTTAGAAGCCTTGAGGCGGAGGAGCAGACAAGCCTGAGTACGGATGGCCCAATGTCCACGGTCTATCTGGAGAATGAACACGGCCTGCTTGCTCCGGTTGCTCTGAGGCTGCCGGACGAAGAAGGCGGCACGCAGTTAACCCGTGCCCTGGAGAGCTTAGTGAAGGACGGGCCATTCGCCAAGCTGGTTCCAGAGGGATTCTCAGGGGTGCTGCCGCAAGGGACAGAGGTCAAGGCCATTACACTGCAGAAGGATCAGCAGCTGGCCGTGGTAGAGTTCACAGAGCCGTTTCACAATTATGATGCCAATGATGAGCGTAAGATCATGGAGGCTCTTACTTGGACTTTAACGGAGGATCCGGACATTCGGCAGGTGCAGCTCTGGGTTAATGGAGCCAAGCTGAACGAAATGCCTGTGGATGGGACGCCGCTGGATCGTCCGCTGACGCGAGCCTTAGGCATTAACCTGGAGATCGGCAATGGTACGAGCCTGTCGCTGAGCAGTCCGGTGACCGTATATTTCTCGGCGGCAACGCCGGATGGTGTGCAATATTTTGTGCCGGTCACCCGCTTTGTCACAGGCAGCTCCGACCGGGTGCAATCAGCGCTGCAAGAGCTGATCAAAGGACCAGCGCAGGGAGAAGGGCTGGAGCGAGTCGTTACCGACAATACGAGCGTGGACAGCGTCGAAGTGTCGCAGGATGGCGTTGTAACCGTATCGATCAGTGATGATATGTTCGATCCTGGTGAGAGGGTGCCTGCTCAAATGCTGCAATCGGTGGTACTCACGGTAACGGAGAATTCGCAGGAGGATCAGGTGCGGATCTGGCTGAATGGGGAGAAGGAGGTCATTGGACTCGATAATCAGAAATACAGCGAGCCCGTGTCCAGACCGGAGAACATCAATCAAATCCCGATGTGATTATTTAGAAATCCTTGATATGTTATGGGCTTGCCTCGGCAGGCCCATTTCTGCTATGCCAGGCATTTTTGCTGCGTTTGGTTTTGTTTTTTGAATTAGCCGGGATCAAGAGATATCGCCGGGGAGGAATGGAATGGTGATTTTATGCTTACACTTTGGTAGAATAGGGAAAGCGTAAAGACAGCATGAAACGTAGGAGGCGGGTTACGATGAGAATAAACGGGCGTGAAGCAAATGAGCGGCGGCCATTGAACTTAACAGTAAATATTAACAAATATGCAGAAGGCTCCGTATACATTGAGGTTGGAGACACGAAGGTAATATGCACGGCTACGGTTGAAGAGAAGGTACCGATGTTCATGAAAGGCCAGGGCAAAGGTTGGGTTACCGCAGAATATTCGATGCTTCCCCGGGCTACGCACTCCCGTAACCAACGCGAATCGGCTCGCGGTAAGCAAAGCGGACGGACGATGGAAATCCAGCGTCTGATCGGCAGGGCCTTGCGTTCTGTTGTTGATTTGCAGGCGCTTGGCGAGCGATCGATTACGATTGACTGCGATGTGCTGCAGGCGGATGGAGGAACGCGTACAACGTCGATTACTGGGGCCTTCGTTGCTCTGGCATTGGCGGTGAATAAGATCGTTCAGAAGCATTCCCTGCCTGTGTTCCCCATTACGGATTACCTGGCTTCCGTTAGTGTTGGCATCGTCGGGCAAGAGACGCTTCTCGATCTTAATTACGACGAGGACTCCAAGGCTAAGGTCGACATGAATGTAGTTATGACGGGGCAGGGGCAGTTCGTCGAGGTACAGGGAACCGGTGAAGAGAATCCGTTCTCCCGGGAAGAGCTGAATAAAATGCTGGAGCTCGCGGAGAAGGGCATTCATGAAATGATTCAAATTCAGCGTGAAGCTCTAGGGCCGATCGCCCTTAAAATTGGAAGCAAGCAGCCGGAGGCGGGGGTATAATGAACAAGCAGGAATCGGTCATAATCGTAGCTACCCGAAATCAGGGAAAAGTCCGTGAATTTGCCCATGGACTTGCTTTTTTGGGCAAGCCTGTGAAAAGCATGTACGATTATCCCGAGGTTCCCGAAGTCGTCGAGGATGGAGAGACGTTTGCGGACAATGCCCGCAAGAAGGCCAAGGAAGTGGGCGATTTCCTGGGCCAGACGGTTTTGGCCGACGACTCGGGATTATGCGTTGACAAGCTGGATGGCGCGCCAGGGGTTTATTCCGCCCGCTATGCAGGGGAAGGCGCTTCGGATGAGGACAATAATGCAAAGCTGCTTAGCGAATTGGAGGGTATGCGGCTTGGAGAGGATACGGAGCAGCCCTTGCTCAGCACAGCCCGATTCGTCTGTCATCTGGCCCTGTATGACCCGGAGACCGGGGAATTTACAGAGGCATCCGGGACGGTGGAAGGCTGGATTACGTCTGAACCGGCCGGCGAAGGCGGCTTCGGTTACGATCCGCTTTTTTATCTGCCGGAGTATGAGAAGACCTTGGCTGAGCTAACCGTGTCAGAGAAGCAGGCAATCAGTCATCGCGGAGCGGCATTGCGGCAGCTGGTCGAGAAAATTAACAGCATGAATAAATAGAAAGGAAGCCTCCGGCAAATGCCGAGGCTTCCTGATGGATTTTGGATGTTGTCATGCTAGGATAAGATCCCCTTTAAGCGAACGTGTTCGGCCCGTCATGATTTGGCAGACGGGTCGATGCAGAACCTGAAGGGGATTTTGGCATGATGCGGCTGCAGTGGTGCTCTACTGAATCTGACTGGCCTCACTGCTATTTTTGCGGCGGCTGTAGTAAAAGAACCAACAGTCGTTAAGCAGGCGAATCTGGCGCCGGTCTTTTTTATGGAATGCACGCATCATTTGGTTGCTGAGCCAATTAGGCAATACAATCTCCTCCCCGACATTTCCCTATGTACGTTTAGCATATGGGTAGCGGCCGTGAAGTGTGCAGGTCCATAGGTTTTATTGTCCTTCTTCCTCGTACCATTGCTCCAACTGGGCTTGAAGGGCGCGAATCTCTGTCAGCAATGAGATTAGCGGATAATTCTCTTCGCGGATCGCGGAGAAGGCTGCCTCAAGCTCATTAATATAATCCAGGCCGCTTGTAATCTGCAGCGATTCCTGGAGCAGATCGAGCTGGTCGCATTCGGCAATCGCTTGCGGCAGGGATGGAACCTGAGCTGCGGTAAGTTTATCGATTTCTTTGTTCAGACGCAGATTGAGAGCGCTGAGCTGGTAAGCGTAATCCGAGGGCATTTCCACGAAAAGCAAATCGCAGCCTTGCTGTAGAATCACATATCTCATTAGGGCCATTTTTTAACAGTCTCCTTTGTTCTTATTGCTACTTGACAGTGTAGCTTAACAGGAAGTTAGAATTCAAGTATAAACAGCGCCAGATCCCGGCCGGGAATGTGTTTTGCCAGCGCAACGAGGAGGTTATTGTCATGACGGATGAACAATTGCAGGCTTGGGTCGAGGAAATATCGCTTCGCAGCTTTGGGCTCCCTTTTCGGCATGAGGCCAGATTTAATCGGCGGCTGAGGTCGACAGGCGGACGGTATTTCATGAAATCGCATCACATTGAGATTAATCCGGCCCAGCTGGCTGCCTTCGGCATGGAGGAAGTAGAGAAGATCATCAAGCATGAGCTATGCCATTATCATTTGCATATAATGGGCAAAGGCTATAGGCATCGGGATTCTGACTTTAAGGCTTTATTAAGCCGGGTCGGGGGAAGCAGATATTGTCAATCACTGCCTGGGGACCAGGGAAGAAAATCATTGCCTTACCGTTATAAGCTCCAGTGCACAAGCTGCGGAATGGAATATTTGCGCAAGCGCCGCATAAATCCCCAGCGATATCGCTGCGGGAAGTGCTCGGGAACCCTGAGATTGTCCAGTTATGAACAATCCGGCCGCAATTAATTAAGGTGAGCTGCTGTTATGGCCTGCAAGTATGGTATACTACAACAAAACGAAGAAGGATGTGACTATTTATGGCTAAATCAAAAGCCAAACGTATGCGCGATAAATTAATGCGTGAAGGGAAACGAAACCCGGAGTTGAGCCGAAGCCCCTTTGCCGCAGCCGATCTGAGGACACGAAGAACCAAAACCAAGCAGGAGCTTATCCATCAGAACAAACACAAACGGAAGAACCTGATCTCTTTTTATGGAGAGGATGGTTCTTTTTTGTTGGCAAGAAACGGCTCTGCTTGTCATATATATGTAGTGGGAGCGTAAGGATTCCAAGGGGAGAGGAGCAGCCGGCTTCGAAGGAGCAATATGCGGATGGAGGCGAAGCATAATGAGTGCAGAAATGCTGATCCAACTGCTCGTGCTCATCGTCATGCTCATCGAACTGGCGCGGCACCGTAAGGATTCCTAAAGTTTCCGTAAAGGTCTGGCTGCGAGGCCAGGCCACTCTTCTATGCCCAGGCATTATCTTGACTTTGCCTAAAAATCATGATAAATTATACGATGAATCTATAGTATGTTGTTGTTCCCCGATAGCTCAGTCGGTAGAGCACTCGACTGTTAATCGAGTTGTCACAGGTTCGAGTCCTGTTCGGGGAGCCATTGGTTTGGAGAGATACCCAAGTGGCTATAAGGGGACCCTCTGCTAAGGGGTTAGACTGCGTAAGCGGTGCGAGGGTTCGAATCCCTCTCTCTCCGCCACTATAGATTGAGAACCCTTAACGGTTCGAATGCAAGGCCAAGTCCTGGGTGGACTTTTTTTGTTTCTTATGCGAAAAAAGGGTTGTCAACGCTCGTACATTTTGATATACTCATTTTTGTTGTCACTCGAAAATGAAATGCAGTATAATATGGATAAGGCCCGTTGGTCAAGGGGTTAAGACACCTCCCTTTCACGGAGGTAACAGGGGTTCGAATCCCCTACGGGTCACCACTTTCTTTATGTGCTTCATAGGGGGGAGAACCCCCATAAGGGGTTCGTCGGAGCATCAGCTTCGGTAGGAATACATCGCAGTCTCGAACGAAGAGAGAGTATCCCCTACGGGTCACCACTTTCATTCATAGCTTCATAGGGGTGAGAACTCCTTTGAAATTAACAATTTAATATGCGGTCGTGGTGGAATGGCAGACACGCTATCTTGAGGGGGTAGTGGGTGTATACCCGTGGAGGTTCGAGTCCTCTCGACCGCATTCGTGACACAGAAAGAACCTTGCGGATGCAAGGTTCTTTTGCAATTTGCATTTGTAAATTTTCTTCCTTTCAGCCCTTATGCCCCTCTAGTGCTATAAATTAAGGAGGGTATTCAGGGCATATGCCACCCCATGCTCGTTATTGCTTCGTGTGACCAGGGTGCTAAGCTGTTTGATTTCATCGACAGCATTCCCCATTGCTACACCTGTTCCGGCTACCTGGAACATGGCAATATCATTATAGTTATCCCCGATCACGATCGTATCGGCCATGCCGATATGATAATGGGAAGCCATAAATTGGAGCGCGCTTCCTTTGTCCGTATCGGTTGAAATGATTTCCAGCGTATGCTTGGCAGCAGCTGTAGTATGAGTATAAGCCTGATCTTGGAAGTGGTTGCGGATTCGCTCCAGCTTCGCATCGTCATAAGTATATATAAGCAATTTATAAACAGCGGTTCCTGAACGGACTACCTCGCGGGGATCATCGATTTGCTGGATGCCGAATTGCTGGAACTGGATTTGTATTCCCTTTTGCAGCGTATCTATGTCTATGTTTGGGTTGGCGCTGGCGAGAATATCGATTTCAGCCTGAAGCTTGCCTTCCCCGCCGCAAGGCGAATAAATTTCATCAGGGGAAAATATCTCGAAATATACATCCTGCTCCAATAAATAATTTATGGATTCAGCAGCGATAACATGGGGGATCGGAGTTTCCTTCAACAGCTTCCCATGTTCATCATGTACGGCAGCCCCGTTCGAGGAAATGATCGGAATGGATAGATCCTCGCCAAGGATCCCCATCACGTCAAAGCGGGCCCTGCCTGTACAAATCGTCACTTTATGATGATTCGCGGACAGGATGCTGCGGATGGCCGCTAGACCTTCTACACTTGGCTTGCTCTCTGCGGTTAATAAAGTTCCGTCCAGATCGATAGCAATTAATTTCATGTGATAGCCTCCCTATAGCTTGTTCTGTGGTTGTTTGCTAAGAGTATAATTTATGAAATTGATTTCAGGTCAACACAGGGAAACTATGATATTATAAAAATAGAGTATACCGGGTGGGAAACAATGCTTTGTGCTGAAATACTGCTTGGATTAAAAAAGACAATTTAGGAACAGGAATGAGCAAATGGAATCTCAACTTTGGATGATTCTCCTTATTGGAGCAGGAACTTATTTATTTCGCGCAGGCTCGCTTGTACTTGGAAGCCGAGTGCAGTGGTCGGAGCGGACAAAGGAATGGCTGGCCTATGTGTCTCCTGCGGTACTTGGAGCCTTGCTGGGTCCCTTGCTGCTGCTTAACGATGGGCAGTGGATTCCCATCAAGGATAATACCATGCTGTTAGCAGCCGTACCTACGGTTGCGATTGCCTGGTGGACCCGGCGATTGCTGTTCACCGTAGCAGCAGGGATCGCGTTCTATGCAGCATTATACTATTTCATGTGACAGGGGATACAAGCATGAGTCGACGGGACAGAATAACTTTGGCATTAAGGGATGGCTTGCCAGTTGTACTGGCATACTTCCCTTTATCTATTACATTTGGCGTACTGGCAGCAGCCAGCGGAGTGCCCTGGTATGCGTCATTCTTCAGCTCCATATGGATTTACTCCGGCGGTGCACAGTTTATGCTTATCAGCATGCTGGAGGCGGCCACGGCTCCGGCAACTATCATCGCTACGATCCTGCTGGTCAATATGCGTCATGTCTTATATGGTGCCACGATGGGCCCTTATCTGGCGCATTGGCAGGAGCCTTTGAAGTGGTTGGCAGCGCTCGGCTTGACGGATGAGAGCTTCGTCGTGACCTCTAACCGGGCGGCCGGAGGCGAACGGCTGACCCCTTCGTATTATTTGACAATTGCGCTTGCAGCATACGGATCATGGATTGCCGGTACCCTAGTCGGTGCGGGAATCGGCGGAGTCGTACCCTCTGAAGCAGCAGCCGTGCTTGGCTTTGCACTTCCAGCGCTGTTTCTGGCTCTGCTCTTTGCCGGCGAGCGCACACTTCCGCATCTAATTGCAGCTTGCACAGGCGGGGGATTAGCTACGCTTGCCGGAATCATGAACCTGGGCGGAATCGGCCTTATTGTCGGGGGACTTGTCGGAGCGACGGCGGGACAGCTCCTAGGCAGAAAAATGAGCAGGCCAGCAAGAAATTAAATGATTCATACGTGCAGACGCTATTCGTTGCTAGTTGGTAAATCAAGGGAGGAGGAGTATTTTGGATACAAGACACGAATGCAATCCGGGCAGATGTCATGGGTGAATTCGGCGTGAGTATTCTTGATTAAAAAGCTCTCGATATCGTCCCAGTGGTTGTTATCATTTCTATTCTTGATTCGCTTGCAGACTGCACAAATGGGGAGCAGCCCGCGCAGCGTGCGGATCTCGGAAATAATCTCCACAAGCTGCAGCTCATACCGCTTATGGCGAGTCATGTCGATACAGCTGAGGACAACGCCGCTAATTTGGGAGCTGTGCTGCTCAATCAGCGGAATGACCTCCAATTGGAACCAGATCGTTTCTTGAGACAAAGATAAATGAATGTGGAATTCCTTGCTATAAAATGAACAATCCCCTTGGAGTATGTTATTGAGCTGGGAGATGAACATAGGGGCATTGGGGCACATTGCACGGTTGTCCGGGTTTTTCAGAAATTCTATGAGATTTATTCCGGGCCGGTCCCAGACCGGAGATAAGCCAAGCTGTGCGGCCTTTGATGCCCAAGTCGGGTTAATATGCTGGATCGTCCCTTGGGAATCGGTAATAGCCAGGCACTGATTCAAGGACTGGACAGCCGCAATCCATAAAGATGGATCCTGAGTCATTGCAAACACTCCTATCTACTAGAAAGTAAATAATGCTGGGCTGAAACCACTATGAAGCAGGGCCGAAGAAATGAATGGCTACGGGGGCTATGATATAATAGAGCTGGGGGAATCCACCAAAGTACATAAAAGTGGGATAAAGAAATTATACACGCAAAAACGTGATTTTACAACAAGGAATACTTAATTGCGTAATTATTCGCTGCGAAGGAAGGTAGGAGAATTGTCCATTTACGAAAGAATTGAATCGCTGATCAAGAGCAAAGCGATGACTAAGAAGGAATTCTGCCAGAGACTCGGAATCAGCACCGGCAATTTAGGCGACTGGAAGCGCGGCAAGTCATCTCCCGGGACGAGTAAGCTTATCGACATTGCTGCATATTTCGATGTAAGCCTGGACTGGCTGATGACGGGTCAGGAGCACCGGGCGGACCGGATTCTTGAACGGAAAGAGATATATGCCGCGGAAGCGGATTGGGTTCGCCTGGGCAGCCAGCTGACAGATCAGGAGAAGGCTTTTGTCCGGGAATATTTGGAGTTTACTGAATATCGCAGGCGAATGAAGAAGAAGCAAGGGAAATAATAACTCTTTACTTTTAGTACCTGCAGCGATATAATAATCAATGTTCGCTTCAAACATAACATGCGGTCGTGGTGGAATGGCAGACACGCTATCTTGAGGGGGTAGTGGGTGTATACCCGTGGAGGTTCGAGTCCTCTCGACCGCATAATCGAGCAGTGAATACCGTCTTTTCAGCAGTAATATTTGCTGGGAGACGGTTTTTTGGTTTTTGAGAGTATGCATGATTGCTCCCGGCAGTCCTTACGGCTCCAGGTGACGAGAGATGGCTTGTTATCCTATGAGAATAACAACGAGGAGCGTTTCAAAGCAGGCTCGTTGCTTTAATGAACATTAACCCGAATCTTTGCAAGGAGGGAACGATTCATGAAAGCATTGTATACGGCAGCCGCAACGGTCCAAGGAGGCCGCACAGGCACTGTGGAGACTTCCGACGGCGCGTTGAAGCTGGAGCTGAGCATGCCTAAGGAGATGGGGGGACAAGGGGGATCCGGCACCAATCCCGAGCAGCTGTTCGCGGCCGGTTATGGCGCTTGCTTTGCCAGCGCGCTGGAGCATGTGGCTGAACAAGCAGGCGTAAAGCTGGAAAATGCAGTCGTGAAGCATCAAGTTAGCATCGGCAAGGATCCCTCGGATGGCGGATTCCAATTAGCCGTGGCGATCGATGCACAAATTCCGGGGGTTGATCGCGGAAAGGCCCAGGAACTGCTGCACAAGGCGCATGATTTCTGCCCATATTCAAAGGCGACGAGGGGCAATATCGAAGTGAAGCTGAACTTAATCGAAGGCTGAAGATATGAAAAGACTTCTCGCGGGCAATACTGTGGCCAAGAGAAGTCTTTTTTCACGCTGACAATAGATCCAATTGTCATTGAATTCCAAGTTGACACGCCGTAAAAAATTATTTAATATGTCTAAGTACTAAATTGGGATTTAAATCTGATAATACGGGTGATGACCATGTCTTACAGACCGAGTGTTCATAACGTGACCAAAGCCAGCAGCAACGAAAAGGAAGGACTGTATGAATTCATCGTTACGATGGCTGATGGCACGGCGTGCCGAGTATCTTACCACCGGAATCCGGAATGGCGGCTTACGAACATCAGCCGGCTTCAGAGAACTCCTTGCCCGGTATGTCGCAAAGATTTCATTTGCAAGTGCATGGACAGATTCAGCGGAGTGATCGGGCAGCAGATTGATGATGGTCAGTGGATCGAGAAGGCGCTGGCTCAGTAAGATAACAGTCAATCAACGTTGGGAGACTGGCTCGTAGAGGGATCTATGGGTCGTCATAAGATTGAAAAGCAAGCGGGTTGATCAAGGAGCTTCCTTGGCCGACCCGCTTGCTTTTTATTTAATTATAGAGCTATCAGTTTCTGGCTCTCCTATTTACATAATAAACTTGTCGGCGTCGGATGCCGGTCTGCACTTCTCCTGATTTTTATAGATTTGGCGGTATCTCAGCGGGGATTCCCCCGTAATTTTCCGAAATAACGCATGAAAAAATTTCATGTCGGAGTAGCCGACCTCCTCGGCGATTTGAGCGACGGACCAATCGGTATGAACGAGCAGCTCGCAGCTTTTAAGAACGCGGATATGCTGCACATAGCGGTTAAAAGTTTTGCCCGTCGCTTGCTTGAACATATTCTGGAACTGCCTGACGCTCATGAATGCTTTCTCAGCCATTATCTCTAATGTCAAATGCTCCTGGTAACGATCCTGCAGAATTTGCAGCGCTTCCTGCATTCTGTCAGCCTTCAAAGCAGAGGGTTCTACATAGGAGCTCGCAGCTGTCTCTCTAGCAAGGCGATCAAGCGTGATGAAAATTTGCAGCACGAGCGAGCGGATGAGCACTCTGTAATTGCTCCCCCTGTTATGGTACTCGATGTAAGCTTCGTTAAACAGCTGATGCAGCCGGTTATGTTTGTCCTGGAATTGATACCAGCAGCCTTCTCCGGCGCATGTTCGGGTCAGCATGTCATAAAGCGCAGAGCCAGGCTGAAAGGAGTCCATGAGCTCCTGCAGTGCTTCCAACTTGAAAATGCAGTTGCATACTACGAGGGGATGCGAGCTTCTTGCCGAGACCGGACGAAACACGTGGGCAGTACCTACGGGCAGCAGGAAGACATCTCCTTTTTGCACGGGATATGATTTTTTGTCAATGTAATGATGCCCCTGTCCTTCCTCGACCAGACATAGTTCTACAAAGTCATGTACATGTTCGCGCAGATGAAACGCTTCGACTTCACGATTTAGATAGATTGGAAAATCATCCTCAAAGAACCGGGTGCCATGCAACGTAAACACCATTTGAAAGCGCCTCCATTTTTGTGTAGAGAATGAGTGGCCTGTGTGCTTTTTCATAATAATAAACATAGATTCGCAGAAAGATCAAGTCTACACTATCCCCCCTTTTATTATGCCGGATTGCCCTATAAATTGATATTTCAATTCACCTATACTGTGGATAAATCTGAAACAACAATCTGCAGAGTAATGGTTTAAGGGCCTTAAATTAAAGGAGAGATAGCATACTCATGTCAATAAGAATAGCGCGGCTGTTAGTCGAGGATGAAGAAAATCCTCTCGTAATCGGGACAGATCGCCCCAGATTCAGCTGGCAGCTGGCACAGGCTCTGTATGATCCGGAGTGGAATTTACGGCAAGCCGCTTATCGGGTTGTCGTGGCTGACAACGAAGCAATTCTGGCTCGGGATCAGGGAAATATGTGGGATAGCGGCAAAGTAGAAAGCGATCGTTCCGTTTACGTTCCATACGGCGGCAAGGCGTTGTCCCCTGGGACGACATATTATTACAAAATTCAAGTGTGGCTCCAGCATAAGGAGAAGGGGATTTGGAGCCATGTGGGACAGTTCGGCACGGGGCTGGCAGAGGCGGATTGGGCCGGCAAGTGGATCGGCCGGGCCATGCAGCAGGGGAAAGAGCTTGTCCCTGCATGCTATCTGCGCCGAGAGCTGAATATTGAGAAGCCTGTTTATAAGGCAAGATTATACGCGACGGCGCTGGGGATGTACGAGACGCGGCTGAACGGCAGGCGGGTAGGCGACCATTTACTGGCTCCGGGCTGGACAGATTATGCGCAGCGAGTCCTTTATCAGACTTATGATGTTACGGAGCTGCTTCAGGAAGGGGGGAATGCATGGTCGATTGTACTGGGGACTGGCTGGTATGCCGGCAATGTAGGCATGATGGGGACCCGGATTTATGGCAATGCCCCGTGCTGCTTGATGCAGCTTGAGGTAGAGTACTTGGACGGAACCAGCGCAAGCTTCTGTACTGATGAGAGCTGGCGAATGAATGAAGGGCCGGTTCGCTATTCCGATATGATCAAGGGGGAGAGCTTCGATTCCCGGCTCGAGCAGCGCGGTTGGGATCGCTCCGGGTTCGACGATTCCAGCTGGAGTGTACCGGAGGTATTTCCGCAATATCAGGGAAAGCTTCAAGCGCATAGCGGCCCGCCTGTCCGGATTACGCAAACCATAGAGCCTGTTCGGAGCTATGTGACAGAACGCGGAACGATCATCTTCGACTTTGGCCAGAATATGACAGGCTGGACCTCATTGACAGCGTATGGTCCGGCAGGCAGCAAGGCTTCGGTCACTCATGCGGAAATGCTGGACGAGTCGGGCTCGCTCTATACCCTGAATTTGCGCAAAGCCGTACAAACCTGCCATTATGTGCTTGATGGGACGGCACAACAAATCTTTCAGCCTCACTTTACATTCCACGGCTTCAGATATGCGGAAGTAGAGACTTCTTCTGAAGACGTAACTGTGCTGGCATTGCTGGCAAAGGCCGTGCATTCGGACATGCGGCCGGCCGGGCAGCTTCACACCTCCGATGATCAGGTTAATCAGCTTCTTTCCAATATCAAGTGGGGGCAGCGCAGCAACTTTTTGTCCGTTCCGATGGATTGTCCGCAGCGCGATGAACGGCTTGGCTGGACGGGAGACGCGCAAATCTTCATACGTACGGCTTCATACAACATGGACGTTGCGGGATTTTTCCGCAAGTATATAGTAGATGTCCTGGATGCCCAGTCGCCGGAAGGAGCCTTCCCTGATGTTGCCCCGGACGCAGGCTGGCGAATTTATAAAGGTATCAGCAGCGCAAAATGGTTCGCGCCCGACAATGCGGGCTGGGGGGATGCGGGGGTCATCATTCCGTGGACGGTCTATCTCATGTACGGAGACCTGGCTATCTTGAATGATTGTTATGCCGCCATGCAGCGCTGGGTCCAATATCTCGAAGCAAACAGCGATGGGCTGCTGCGGGGGGATTACGCGGATCACGCGGACTGGTTGTCGATCGGTGCTGATACCCCCAAGGATGTGCTCGCAACGGCTTATTTTGGCTACAGCGTCTCTTTGCTGGCCAGAATCGCCGACGTGCTTGGAAAGAGTGAGGATGCGCATGCTTATCGCGGGCTGTTTGATAGAATATGCACTGCATTCATGAAGGCATATGTATCCCCTGACGGCAGGATCAAAGGAGATACGCAGACCGTATATGTACTGGCTGTCTATTTTGATCTACTGGATCCGGAGATCAGGATGCAGGCCCTAAAGCGGCTTGAACAGCTGATTGTGGAGAACGGTTATCGCTTGAGCACCGGCTTTCTCGGCGTAGGGTACCTGCTTCCGGTATTATCCGAGAATGGCTTGAATGATCTGGCGTATCAATTGCTGCAGCAGGAGGAGTTCCCGTCCTGGCTGTATTCGGTGAAGCACGGGGCAACGACCATCTGGGAGCGCTGGGACGGTTGGACGGAGGAGAAGGGCTTTCAATCTCCTTCTATGAATTCCTTTAATCATTATTCGCTTGGCTCCGTGGGAGAGTGGCTGTACAGATATGCTGCTGGCATAGAACCAGATTACTCCGAGCCCGGGTTTAAAAAAATACAGATCAAGCCCTATCCGGGAGGACGCCTGACCCATATCAGCTGCAGCTACGAATGTCCTTACGGCATCATCGCTGTGAACTGGTCCAGGGAGAAGGACAGGTTCAGCCTCAAGGTGAGCCTGCCGGTGAATACCACGGCTGAGCTCTGCATTCCCGGTAAAGTTACGCATACCGTCGGACCGGCCAGTTTTATCGGGACGAAGGAAGGACGATCGCTCTATACGGCTGGATCCGGGAACTATTACTTTGAAAGCGATTTATCAACGGAGTAGTTGCGATTTCAGAATATAATCTCAAGGTAAATTACAGGGGGTTGCAGATGAACACGAATAGCTATGAGCGGCATGTGCACCTGCTCCGAAATTTCATCGCCGAACAGGCTGAAGGTTGTTTGAAGGAGCCGGCGCATTATCTGAAATATCCTTTTATAGATCCCGGCTCCGTGTACAGTGCGAATTTATGGGACTGGGATTCCTTCTGGTCGGCATACGCCCTGCTGAATCTGGAGGGCAGCCTGCTACCAGTCGGGGCTGTAACGCCATATGCGAAAGGGAATATCCACAATTTCTTCGATCATCAGCAGGAGGACGGCTATATTCCCATGATGATTGAGAAGGGCAAGACCGAGGAGCCTTATCTTATATGCAAGCGAAAGGAAGGGTTCAAGCTCAATATGCACAAGCCTTTCCTGAGTCAGCATATTGCCCTAGTCTCGGGGCATTGCGGGGATTACGAGTGGGCCCGTCCATACATTGAAGGACTGGAGAAGTATTTTGGCTGTTATGACCGTGACTACTATAATGAAAACTGCAAATTGTACGTTTGGGCAGACGACATCATGATTGGAATGGACAATGATCCGGCGACCTTTGGAAGACCGAAATATTCAACGGCTAATATTTATTTGAATGCATTTATGGTCAGCGAACTGAAGGCTATGGCTTTACTTTGCGGCAAATGGGGATTCATGGGCCGAAGAGAACATTATCTGGAGAAAGCCAAGACGCTGGAGCTAGCGATTCAGGAGGAGTGCTGGGATCCGAGAGACAAGTTCTTCTATTCGGTAGATGTCGATATCAGCACGCGCCGGTTCGACTGGTTCCATACTGGGCTAGGCGTCTTCTGGAAGACGCTGCCCATTAAAATCCGAGCCTGGAGCGGATTCATTCCTTTATGGTCGGGGACGGCGACGAGGGAGCAAAGCGCTTATCTATCCGCGCTTCATCTCGCGGACAAAAATACATTCAACAGCCCCTATGGAGTTGCTTCGCTTGCGATGGATGAGAAAATGTATAATATTTCGGCGACCAACAATCCTTCTAACTGGCTCGGGCCGATTTGGGGAATTGTCAACTACGTGACGTTCCGCGGCTTAATGGATTACGGCTTTAAGACAGAGGCGGAGGAGATCGCCCGCAAAACGGTACTGCTCTTCGGCAGCGACCTGGAGAAGAGCGGAACGCTCCATGAATACTACGATCCGTCAAGCGGCCTAGCCGTCATGAACGGCGGGTTCCTGAACTGGAACATGCTGGTGCTCAATATGGTTGACGAGCTTGCAGGCAGACCAGCACTTGCCTCGTACTTACGCGAAAGGGATTATTGAACAGGAAGTTATGAAAACGGTTACTAGCACTTTTTTAATATATATAGAAGGAATTCTGCCAATGTAAAAATTAGAATGGGGGAAATTGAACATGAAACATCAGAAAAAACTGCTGACTGCTTTGCTTGTGCTGCTGCTGCTCGTCGTTACGGCCTGCTCGGGAGGCGGAGCGAAGGTAGGGAAGCCGAGTGCTGCATCTCCATCCGACCGTGCTGGCGAGGAGAAGGTCAACCTGCGGATCATGTGGTGGGGATCTCAGGCCAGGCATGATGCAACGCTGAAAGTCATCGAGAAGTTCCAAGAGAAGTATCCGCATATCAAGATCAGTCCTGAATATATGGGCAATGACGGATATTTTGATAAACTGGCTACGCAAATCGCGGGCGGAAATCCGCCAGATTTGATGCAGCTCGGCAATAACTATCCAGACTATGTTTCCAAGGATGCCCTAATGGATTTAACCCCTTATATGGGACAAGAGATCAATGTCGAAAGTTTTGATCAGAATGTGATTGAAGCAGGAGCCATGGATGGCAAGCAGTACGGAATCAGCCTGGGTTCCAACGTGCTGGGGCTGATTTATAATAAGTCGCTGCTGGAAAAGGCCGGCATTCAGCCGCCGAAGGAGAACATGACCTGGGAAGAGCTTGAGGCATTCGGCAAGGATGCGGTGACGAAATTGGACAAAGGGGTTTACGCTTTCGCGGATCAATCTTTCTTTCCGCATTATCTGAACTACTTTTTGCGTCAGCAGGACAAAACGTTTTACCGCGACGGTACGGTAGCCTTTGCCGCGGAGGATATAGAAAATTGGTTTGAAATGTGGAAACGCTTCCGCGAGGCGGGGATCGTTCCTTCCTCTGAAGCAGCGGCCTCCATGTCAGAGACAAGCCCTGATGTTTCGCTGCTTGTACAAGGCAAAGTGCTGATGTCCCTTGTGTGGTCGAACCAAATGTCCGGCTTCCAAAATGCTATGCAGGATGAATTGGGTGTTAGCCTGCTGCCGGCCGCCCAGGACGAGAAACGCTCTGGCCTGTGGATTCAACCGAGCCAGTTCATGACGGTCAGCAAGCAGTCCAAGCATCCCAAGGAAGCGGCGATGTTCATCGATTTTATGGTCAACGACTTGGAGGCCACTAAAATTCTCGGGAATGACCGCGGTATTCCGGGCTCGGAGAAGGTAAGAGAGATGCTGATCGGCGAAGGCAGCGAAATTGATAAAAAGATTTATGAATACTTTAATCTCTCCGCAGGCATAGCGAGTTCCATGGACCGCGAGCTTCCGAACATCAGTGAATTCGATGGCCAGTTGAATAATGCAGCGATGGCCGTAGGGTTTGGTACGAAATCGCCGGCAGAAGCCGCGGCGGATGTCGTATCTGCGGCGGAAGCAGCAGTGAATAAAGCAAACTAGACATAGAGCGCAGAAAGGATGAGCGTTATTGAGTCAGGCTGCAGCTACACCATCGGCGCCCGGTCGAGACGACCGGGCCGGCAGCCACCCGCTAGCAAAGTGGTGGAAGCGTAATGCAACGGCGTATCTTTTTTTATTGCCCTGGTTTATCGGTTTTCTCGTTCTGACCCTTATACCGATGATTTCTTCATTGTATTTGTCCTTCACCAATTTTGATTTGCTTACACCATCTAAATGGGTCGGCCTTGCCAACTACGACACGATGTTCAATCATGATCCACGATATATCAAATCACTGCAGGTAACCTTCGTTTACGTATTCAGCTCCGTTCCTCTGAAGCTTGGCTTTGCTCTGTTCGTAGCGATATTGATGAACAAGGGCATGCGGGGGCTGGGCCTGTATAGAACGGTCTACTATATTCCAACACTGCTGGGAGGGAGCGTAGCCATCGCTGTTCTTTGGCGCAAGATGTTCGGCGGAGACGGTGTGGTCAACAGCTTTCTTCTGAATTACTTCGGCATTCAGGCGCCGGATTGGGTGTCCAATCCAAAGTACGCTTTATCGTCGCTGGTCGCTTTGTCGGTCTGGCAGTTCGGCTCCTCCATGATTATATTTCTGGCCGGTCTAAAGCAGATACCGCAGGACTATTATGAGGCTTCCCAGATCGACGGCGCAGGCAGATTCAAGCAGTTTATCAGCATCACCATACCTATGCTGTCTCCGATCGTCTTATTTAACCTGATTATGCAAATCATCAGCTCGTTTCAGGCGTTTACCCCTGCGTTTATCGTTAGCGGCGGGAAAGGCGGGCCGTTGGATTCGACGATGTTCTACACCCTTTACTTATACCTTAAAGGCTTCTCATTCTTTGAAATGGGCTATGCTTCCGCGATGGCCTGGGTGCTTCTGATAATTATCGGCGTATTTACGGCCGTGATCTTCGCTTCCTCGAAGCACTGGGTGACTTATGGGGATGGAGGAGAATAAAACAATGGAATGGACGAGAAAAAATTATTCGGTACTGCTGAAGCACTGCTTTGTTATATTGCTGGGGGTGCTGATGATGTACCCCGTCATATGGATGTTTATGAGCTCCTTGAAGCCAAGCCAATATATATTCAGCGATCTCAGCCTTTGGCCCAAGGAGTTCACCTTCGGCAATTACGCCGATGGATGGAGAGGGATTGCCGGGCGCGGCTTCGGCATTTATTTTTGGAATTCTATCCTGATATGCGTTTTTGTTATTATCGGGAATCTGATCTCTTGCTCTATGGCGGCCTTTGCCTTTGGGCGGCTGAATTTCAGCCTGAAGAAGCTCTGGTTTACCTTAATGATGATTACGATCATGCTGCCGCAGCATGTCAAAACCATCCCGCAGTACATTATGTTTAAAAATATGGATTGGGTCGACAGCTTTCTGCCGCTGATTACCCCAAAGTTTCTCGCTACAGAGACGTTTTTTATTTTCCTGCTGGTTCAGTTCATTCGGGGCTTGCCCAGGGAATTGGATGAATCGGCAAGGATTGACGGCTGCGGACCTGTGCAGATTTATTATCGCATGATTCTGCCGCTCGCTTTTCCTGCTTTAGTAACGACCGCTTTATTCTCTTTTATGTGGACATGGGATGATTTCTTCAGCCAGCTGTTGTATCTTAATGATTCTGCTCTTTATACGGTTCAGCTTGGGCTGCGGCTGTTCATGGACTCGACTGGTGAATCGTCCTGGGGGCCGATGTTTGCGATGTCTGTATTATCCCTGGTTCCCAGCCTGGTTCTCTTCTTCTCGATGCAGAAGTACTTTGTGGAGGGAATTGCCACGACCGGAATTAAGGGATAAAGCAACAAATGCATAGATTCAAGGGAGGTTATCAATTGCAGCATTCAGGACAGTGGGAGACGTCTTCAGCTATGGTGGAGCAGTGGGGCAGATTTGAGCTTGCCATATCGGCTCCGGAGCAAAGCGATCCTTTTAGCGACGAGGTATGGAGCGCAATCTTTAAGAAGGGCTCCCAATCCATTCAGGTAAAGGGATTTTACGATGGGGACGGGGTGTATCGGCTGCGGTTCATGCCTGAGGAGGTTGGGATTTGGTCTTATGTGACAGCGAGCAGGGTGCCGGAGCTTCATGGCGTGTCGGGCACATTCGAATGTACAGCGCCTGCCGCGGATAATCACGGTTATGTAACCGTGAAGAACGCTAGGCTATTCTGCTATGCGGATGGAACGATATATCATCCATTCGGGACGACTTGCTATGCCTGGATTCATCAGCCTGAAGAGGTAAGACGGCGCACGATAGATTCTCTTGGCAGATCGCCTTTTAATAAGCTGCGCATGACGGTTTTTCCGAAAAATTACAGCTTCAATGCCACCGACCCGGTAGAGTTTCCGTATGAAGGCAGCCCGGAGGAAGGCTTTGATTTTGCGAGATTCAATCCCTCCTTCTTCAGAAGATTGGAAGGGCATATCGATGAGCTGCTTGCAATGGGGATTGAAGCAGACCTGATACTATTCCATCCTTATGACGAAGGAAGGTGGGGCTTTGACCGGATGCCTGCGGAGGCGGATCAACGTTATTTGCGCTATATCATAGCCAGGCTGGCCTCTTTCCGCAACGTATGGTGGTCCCTGGCCAATGAATATGATTTTATGACCGAGAAAACTGTGGAGCAGTGGGATGCTCTGTTTCAAACTGTCCAGGCCGAGGATCCTTTCGGACATCTTCGCTCGATTCATAACGGTACGAGAATGTATGAACCAGGCAGCGTAGTGTTCTACGATCACAGCCGCGAATGGGTTACGCATTGCAGCATCCAGCACTGGGACGTTACTCTGGTGCGCGAGTGGCAACAAGCTTACGGCAAGCCAATCGTCATCGATGAATGTCTGTATGAGGGCAATGTCCCGTTTCGCTGGGGGAACATCACCGCCGAGGAGATGACCCACCGCTTCTGGGAGGCGGCCGTCCGCGGGGGCTATGCAGGGCATGGCGAGACTTATCTCCACCCCGAAGGCGAAATCTGGTGGGCCAAGGGCGGCGAACTCCGGGGGGGCAGCCCCAAGAGGATAGCTTTTCTGCGGTTATTTGCAGAACAGCTGCCGGAGGAAAGCAAGCCGCTGTTTACGATGCGCCAAATGGAGACGATCGGTGTAGAAGGAGAATATTATTTGGGGTATTTCGGAATTCACCGGCCGGCATATTTTACAGCTGAGCTGGATGAGGGAGGCAGCTACGAGGCGGAAATTATCGACACCTGGGAGATGACTATCACTCCGGTCGAGGGTGTGCTTAGCGGAACCAGCATGATCGAGCTGCCGGCCAAGCCGGGGATTGCCCTGAGAATTAGGAAGCTTCATTAGGAGCGGAATGTTATAATCGTTCTAAAGCGAGGTGAAGCGATTATGACACGAAGATTAGAGCCGACGCCAAGCGTAGTCTTGTTCGATGGCGTATGCCATCTATGCCAGGGCGCCGTAAAATTTATTATTAAGCGCGACCCGGAGCGCCGCTTTCGGTTCGCCTCCCTTCAATCGGAGGCCGGAAAGAGAATACTGCAGGACAGTCCGGACCATCTCAACTTGGGACGGCAGGATACGATTGTTCTTTATCAGAACGGCGCTTACTATACCCGGTCATCCGCAGCGCTTCGCATCGCAAAAGGTTTGCGTTATCCTTGGCCGCTGGCCTATGGGTTTATCCTTGTGCCGCGATTCCTCCGGGATGCCGTGTATCGTTTCGTTGCCGCCAATCGTTATCGCTGGTTCGGTAAGGATGAGACCTGTCTGGTTCCCACGAAGGAGAATAAGCAGCGTTTTTTGCAGGATGAATAATCAAATGTAAAAAGCCTTGCGCGAGTTTGCAAATTATGTTATTCTAACTGTAAATTTCAGGAATGAACGGCGGAAGCACCGTCCAACAACCGTACAACGGTTATTGGGCGGTGCTTTTTTGGCGTTCTTAGGAGGTGGGGGTTAAGCGTGGTTCCGGTCCGGCTGATTTTGGCCGTTAAGGATGAGCATTATATTGAGCCTTTTTTGCATTTTGTCCGCCATAGCGAGTTTGACCGCCGTTTCACCGTCACGGCATTTAGCCGTGAGGATGCCTTCGTGCGGCATATGGAGTCGAGCCGGCTCTCTGCCGATGTCGTGCTGGCAGAGAATATATTTCTGGAGGCGTGGCTGGGCTGCGGAGGGAGGCCCCAGGTTCAGGTTCCCTATATTCGTCTTGACGAGGGCGGGGAGGGGAGCAGCTCCGGGCAGAGCATCCCCAAATATCAACCGCTGCCGCTGCTTCTATCCGCCGTGCTGGAATATGTGCGGGGAGGCGCTGCAATCCGGTTGTCTTCGGAGGGCCGTGTGCTTGTCGTCGGAGTTTATTCCGCGGCAGGCGGATGCGGCAAGACGACGGTCGCAACTCAGCTTGTAAAGCAGCTTGCCGAAGAAGGCCGCAGGGCATTTTATCTTAATCTGGAGACGATCGGCAGCGCTATTTTATCCGAGGCTCGTTCTTGGCGGGAGGGGAACAACCATGTGCATGGCCTCGCCCGGCTTCTATATGATTTGAAAGCAGCAGAGGAACGCGGCGAGCCTTTGAATCAGGCGGTTTCGGCTTATGCTCAGAGGCATCCCCAGCTTGGAGCCGATACCTTCGGTCCGCTGGATAATTTCAATGAAATGCTGGAAATGGAGAGCAGGGATACGGCTGTTCTGATCGATTTTATCGCAGATAGCGGGTTTTACGATGCCGTAATCATTGACGTTGATTCATATCCTCATGCGCGGACGAAGACGGTGCTGGAGCGTTCCGACAAGCTGATCTGGCTGCTGGCCGACGAAGGGAACGCTATGCGCAAGAATGGATTGTGGATGTCTCACCTGGAGCGGGAAGATCCCGCTCAATTCCGGCGGATTATGGGCAAGACGCTGTTTGTGGTAAACCGCTCTGCGGGGGAGCCCGCTCATCCGCTGCCAAGGCCAGGCATGGCAGCCGAGATAACGCTGGCGGATATCCCTGCCTGGAGCCAGGGGGATGCACATGAGGCATTGCCGTACTCCCCGGTTTTTCAGAAGGGTATGCTTAGGCTCTGCCGCAGCCTGTATGCGGAAGGAACTCTGTTGGAATTGGGGGAGCTGCGGGGTGACTGAGGAGTTGTTTATAGAGCTGCGTGCAAGTATTCGCTCCGGGCTGGATATGACGTCAACGCTAACGGACGCACAGCTGATGGATTACATCGAACGCCGCGTGCTCGGGGAGAGCGGCCTTCATGGATTGACGGCTTCCGAGAAGCGGAAGTGGGTACGCAGGCTGTATGACTCATTCCGCGGTCTCGACGTGCTCCAGCCTCTTGTGGATGACCGGTCGGTAACGGAGATTATGATCAATAGCCATGAGGAAATTTTTATCGAGCGGGATGGCGAGGTCCAGCAGTTCGATGTGCGCTTCGAATCTCGAGAGAAGCTGGAGGATATTATCCAGAACATCGTTTCTACCGTGAACCGGGTCGTGAATGATTCCTCTCCGATTGTGGATGCAAGGCTTCCGAACGGATCACGGGTGAATATTGTGCTGCCGCCGGTCGCGCTGAAGGGGCCCACGATGACGATCCGAAAGTTCCCCGAGCAGCCCGTGACGATGGAACAGCTGGTTGAATGGGGCTCGTTGAGTAAGGAGGCGGCTGTCCTTCTGCAAAATCTCGTCAAAGGGAAATATAACATTTTTATCAGCGGGGGAACGGGCTCCGGGAAGACGACCTTCTTGAACGCATTATCACAATATATTCCGCCGGACGAGCGGGTGATTACGATAGAAGATTCGGCGGAGCTGCAGATCGCCACGGTGCCGAATTTAGTCTCGCTGGAGACGCGGAACGCCAATACGGAGGGGAAGGGGGAAATCTCCGTCCGCGATTTAATCCGCACCTCGCTGCGGATGAGGCCGAATCGGATCGTGGTTGGCGAGGTGCGCGGCAGCGAAGCCTTGGACATGCTGCAGGCGATGAATACAGGGCATGATGGAAGCTTATCGACCGGCCATGCCAACAGTTCGCGGGACATGATTAGCCGGCTGGAGACGATGGTGCTGGGCGGTGCTGAATTGCCCATTCAAGTGGTGCGCCAGCAAATCAGCTCGGCCATCGATATTTTCGTGCATTTATCCAGGCTGCGCGACCGCTCTCGCAAGGTCGTAGAAATCGCGGAGGTGTGCGGTTTACGAGAAGGGGAGGTGGTGCTGAATCCGTTATATGTTTTTCATGAAGATGGCGAGCATGAAGGGAGGATTCAAGGGAGACTGGCGAAGCGGGGCTGCTTGATGAATCACGATAAGCTGCTCATGGCGGGCATTGCACTGGACCAGTAGGCATGGTAGGCAAGGGGAGGATAATGATGAAATTTGGGCTTCGACGAAGCCGTGGACGCTCTCCCTCGGCGAGCGGGACGGAGCGGCTGCCGGATTATCAGAGCTACGTGCTGTCGGGAAGGCAAACCATGCTTTGTCTAACTGCAGGGGGCGCCTTGTTTTATGCTGTCGGGTATATTTTTTTTCACTCTTGGCTGCTGGCTCTTCTGCTTGCTGGCGCGGCGGCGTTTGTTCCTAAGCCGTGGAGCAGGTTCCTTCTGCGCAGGAGAAGGGAAGCGCTGAGCCTGGACTTTAAGCAGGCGCTCTATTCGCTGTCATCATCGCTTGCAGCAGGACGTTCCGTGGAGAACGGCTTTCGCGAAGCGATACAGGACTTGAGGCTGCTGTATCCTGACGGCAAGAATGATTTGATGATTGAACTCGGAATTATATGCACGCGCATGGAGTACGGCGAGCCGATCGAGGATGCGCTCCAGGATTTCAGCAGGCGGGCCGACATGGAGGACATCAGCAACTTCGCGGATGTATTCACGACCTGTAAGCGATCCGGCGGTGATTTAGTAGAGGTGGTGAGAAGAACCTCCTCTATCCTTAGCGAGAAGCTGGAAATCAGCCAGGAAATCAGCGTCATGATTGCCCAGAAGCGCTTTGAAGCGAAGGCGATGCTGGCCTCGCCCGTCTTGTTCCTGTTATTTATGGATTTGACTTCGCCGGATTATATGCGGCCGCTTCATCAAGGAGCTGGCCTGGTCATTTCGGCAGCTGCCCTTCTACTGTTTGCTTTGTGCTCCTGGATCATGATGAGAATCATGGATATCCGGGTATAGGGAGGAATGTGAAATGGCGCTGCTGTGGGGGATTTTGGCGCTCGCTCTGCTCCTGGTATGGACTCTGCTGTACCGCAAAGCCTCGAACCAGTACCCTGGCGCTGAGAGGATGGAAATGGAGGGCATACGGCTGCAGAGACTTGCTCCACCTATGCTGTATGTGCTGGAGCGCGTGAAGGTATCGCAGAGGCTTCCGCTGTTCTTCTTCAAAATTCAGCGCTCGGTTACTCGCATTAACGGCCAGCAGAGCGGCGGCGAATATACGATGCTCTTTTTGGCAGAGATGCTAACTTACAGCTTTCTGCTGCTTATCGGCGGCTGCTTCATCTCTCTAGGCATGGAGGGCGAATCCACCGGTTTCCTCATTGGGGCAGTGCTTGCCGTGCTGCTGCCGCTAGCCCTGGTCAATGACCTGAATAGCAAGGTTAAGCGGCGAGAGCAGCAGATTTTGCTTGAGCTGCCGGAGCTGCTGAATAAGATCGTGCTGCTTGTTGGAGCAGGCTCAACCGTTCAGCAGGCGATCAAGCAATGTCTGGAACGAAAGCGCGGACAAGAGGGTCATCCATTGTATCGCGAGCTGTTCCAGATGCAGCGGGAGTGCGAAGGGGGATACTCTTTTGCCCAGGCTATGGAGGGCTTTAGCAAACGCTGCGGCATGCAGGAGGTGTCCGCATTTACCACGGCGGTTCTATTGAATTATCGCCGGGGCGGCAGCGATTTTGTACTGGCGCTTCGCGATCTGTCCCATACGCTATGGGAGAGACGAAAGGCGGTCGGCAAAACTTTGGGGGAGCAGGCGTCCTCCAAGCTGGTGTTTCCGATGGTGCTGCTGTTTTTGATTATTGTCGTTTTAGTGGGGACTCCGGCATTCATGATTATGGACTTGTAGGCTTTTATTAAATCGAGGAGGGATATGGATGTTGAAGGTATTGCGCGGAAGAATGGGAGAGCTGTGGCGGAACGAGGAAGGGCTGGGGATGCTCGAAATGATTTTGATCGTCGCGGTCATCGTTATTATCGCGGTCGTATTCCGCAAGGAGCTGAAGGCGATCATTGAAAACTTGCTCTCCAAGGCCGGCAAGAAAACCGACTCATTCATGGAAGGCGGGGAGTAGTGAGCCTGCTTCGAAATAAGGATGGGAATTTTACGATGGAAGCCTCGCTCGTATTTCCGGTCATATTCTTTGCAATTCTGCTGCTGATGTTCTTTTGCATGTATTTATACCAAAATGCCGTGCTGGGGCATACGGCAGCCGTAGCGGCCGAACGCAGCGCCTATGTCTGGGATAACAGCCACCGTGAACCAAGGACGGGGGCTTATGAGGAGGGGCGGCATGATTCGCTTTACTGGCGAATGCATGATGATGGCATGCTGCAGATTCTCTTTGGCGGGCTCGGCGGGAATTCCTCGGCCGTGCTTGAGCTGCCAAGCCAAAGCGTGGAGGAGGCCAGGAGCACTCTGCCTCTAAAGAAGCTTAGTAATACGGGCGGTTCTATTCCGGCCGAAATGGAAGGGCAAATGATTTATGACAACAGGCTGCTGTTTCGTAAAGTTTCCGTTTCTTTAAACCGTCATGTTTCCCTTGCTCTTCTTGAAGCCGTGATCGGGGACGTCATGCAATCAGGACATTCCTCTTCCTATGTTGTGGAGCCGGTAGAATGGATCCGAACTGTAGAGCTTGTCCGTTATTATGGAGCAAGGTTCAAGGGAACCGGGAGGGAGCATGTCCATCGGGACGAGGCGAGGAATGCGCTGAAATTATTTGCGAAGTAAGGCCATTTTTAGCGAGGGAGGTTCTTATGTTTGACGAGCGCCGTTCAGAGAAAGGGGCTGTGACCGTATTTCTGATCGTAATTTTTGCGGCTGTCTTTGCTTTTGTAGCTGTTTTTATCGATTTTGCCAGGATGTCGGCGCTGCAGGCAAGGACCGAAGCGCTCGCACATGCGGCGTCCCGATCGGTATTATCCGCATACGATAAGGTACTGTATAGAAAGTATGGTTTGTTCGCCTTTGGCGAGACGGACGAAAATTATTTAATGGCCAAGGTGCTTCAGGATCATTTTGACTTGGCGATGCGAAGCGATGATCTCCCCATCATGGGAGCTCGGCTGGATTCCTCCTCCGTAGAATTGCTCCGTCCCTTGGGCAGCTATGCCGTTTTCAACCAGCAAATTCGGGAGGAGATGAAGTATAAGGCCCCGATTGATTTTGCAATCGGGGTAGTCAATAAATTCAAGCCGATGTCGCAGGTCATGAAGGAAGCCTCCAATACGGTGGATTTGCTGGGCAAGCTTCAGAGATTGTATGACGAACGCGAGGATAAGCTGGATCAGCTGCTATCTGCGCAGAGGCAGGCCGCATCCTCGGCAAAGGGCTATGCGGAGCGGCTAAACCGCACGGGCTATTCATACATTCCTGACAGCCCGCTGGGGGGGCGTATTCACTTGATATCCGATGCGGCGTCCCAATACAACGATTACTTGGCCAAAGCGGAGGAGGATCGGCAAAGAGAGGCGAGCGAGCGGATGTATGCCAGGCTGCTGGCGGATTACCAGCATGATACTGAGATGGCCTTCAGCGCCCTTTCGAAAGCCGATCAGGAAGCGGAAGGGCAGCATGCCCGGCAGCTTCCGGCAGCTAGGGCTTTGCTTGAGGAGGTGCAGATAATCAACGATCAAATGCTCCAGGTGATTAAGGAATCCGAGAACAGGCCGGCTCAGCAAGGATATGATTCGGTATCCCGGGGACTGAGCACCGGGGGAGACGAAGCACCATCCGGCGAGGGGGAAATCGCCGGAATTCGTGCTAGAAGCGAATCCTTATTGCTCCAGGAATCGCTCCTTGCGGACATTGCAGCTGTGATCGAAACCCAGGAATCGGACTTCAATAGAGCACATCAAGCCGTTAGCGCCCTGCTGTCCAGTTCTTCCTATGGAGGAGCAGAAAGCGTCGGCGGCTTCAAGTCTGAGACGCTTCAGGCCTGCCGCGAAATTGATCGCTATTTACGGACGTATGCCGATGCCGGGAGCGGCAATGCGCTGCAGCGAATTCAGGACGCGCTGGAGTCCCATCGTTCCAGCGATGCAGAGCGCAAGCAGACGGAGAAGCAGGCTGCCGCCGAGCTGAAGAAAGCGTCCAATCTGCTGCGGCAGATCGAGGAGCTGAAGAGCAGGATGGGAGAGCATCAGAAGCAGTTTGATCTGCTGAAGGCTTATTTTGAAGGAAATCGCAGCTTGAATGAGGAGCGTTCCGCTGAAGCGGGGAGAGAGTTATGGGGGCGCAATACCGATCCTTATGAGACGGGGGAGCAGGCCATGGGCGGGATGGATGCCTTATATGCGTCTCTATCCGATATGCTGTCCAGGATGACCGATAACGGCTATCAGACGGAGTATATCGTCAGTTATTTTGATTTTTTCGACGTCAGCACGCTTAAGGAGCTTATGGAAGGCGGCTCGGACAAGCCGGAGGCGATGGCAGAGCAATTTGCCCCCCAGCGGCAGGAGGTGGAGTACATCCTGTACGGCTTTCATAATCCGGCAGGAAACGTTGCAGCGGCCTATGGCGAAATCTTCGCCATGCGTCTGGCGATTCGGACGATGGAAGGGCTTATCAAGAATGCGGACAAGGTCAATCCGCTGTTAATTCTGGCTTCTGCTCTGCTGTACGGAGCTGTCGAGGCGATCAAGGATATGGTGCTGCTCTGTCAGAAGGGCAGCATACAGCTTAGCGCCTTTTTGAAAATCGAATTAACTTATAGGGATCATCTTCGGTTATTTTTATTGATGCATGGAGGCAGCGAGCAGCGTCTCTCCCGGATGCTGTCGGTCATCCGGCTTAAAACGGGGATTAATCCCGATGAACGCGCTACTTATATCAAGGGAGAAGTGACCGCAGCTTTGCCATTATGGTTCCTGCCGGGCGTGGCCAAAGCCATTGGAAGCGCTGGCGTTATCCATGGACGAGTGGAAGGAAGCCGATATTATGCCGTCAAGCAAGCGCATTATTCATATTGAGGCTTCAGCCGGAGCCTCCCGGGGAAGCATCGTATTGGAGGCTTCGCTCGTATTGCCTATTTTCATTATCGTGATGTTCTTCTTCATATACATGGTCCAGATGACCGTCTATTCCGTACAGATGAACAGTGCTGCCTCGAATGCGGTTCGGCAGGTGTCCGCTCATATTTATCCTGCTGCTCTGGCCATGGAGAAGCATTCGCGGCAGATGAGCGAAAGCGGCGGGGATGGCGAAGACGATGATGTCCGGGGGCAAGGGAGCGTCTTTGATTGGAGCATGCCCAAGCTGTCGTTGTCGGAGTGGGCGGGGGAATATGCTGATACGCTTCCCGAACCTTTATCCCGCTGGACTATGGATGCGGCGGTCAAGGGGGAGGAGCCGCTGAATGATCTGAAGAACAGCATGCTTGAAGCTGCTCTTGATCCTGTAGTGAAGCCGCTATTGAAGCCTTTTCTGCAGGATACGCTGCTTAGCGAGCGGCGGCTGCATGTGAGCCGGATTACGGTGCCCGATCTGAAAACGGGAAAGAATCCGTATTTCGGCATCGAGTTAAGCTATGAACTGCCGATCAAAGTGCCTTTCAGCAATCGAAAAATCGTGCTGCAAGCAAGGGCTCAGGAACGGCTGTGGGTTGGGGATACCGGAGAGCTGGAGGCCGGGGGAAATGATGAGCAGGCTGAGGGACGCGCCCCGGTGATTCTGGCAAAGCCAGACCCGGCATATGCCGGACGCAAAGCGCGTGTCAGCGCACAGGTCGAGCCGGGTGCGATTGTGAAGCTGACGGTGTACTACAAGAGCGGAGTAAGCCAAGCGAAGTTCCTCGGCGAGGCTGCCGCGGATGACAACGGCATCGTGGAATGGCATTGGCTTGTCGGGGGGAATACGACGCCCGGAACCTGGACTTTCGTGGTCGAGACGGAGGACGGGCTGCGTACATCGGCGGAGTTCATGGTCGAGAGCCCGAATAAATAGTTGCGAAGGAGAGCTGTTATGCCTGTAGAAATTTGGGGCTGCTTTATACTTCTTGCCGCTGCATTCATTACCGATGTTCGCACGATGAAAATTCCCAACGCGATTACAATTTCCGGCACGGTTTTCGGCATAATCTATCATGGGATCGCCAGTGGGGCAGCTGGTTTAATTTTTGCCGTGAAAGGCGCTGCGGTGGGCTTTGGCGTGATGGCGGCATTGTATGCGGTGCGAGCCGTCGGCGGCGGGGACGTGAAGCTGTTCGCCGGAATCGGAGCCTGGGTCGGCGTACCTTTAACGCTATCCGTGTTGATGTATTCGATTCTGGCTGCCGGATGCATCGGAGTCTTGATTTTGATATTCAGAAGGGAAGCGGTGAGGCGGCTTGGCGGTATACTGCGCAGTGTGCTTGGGGTCATCCTGCTGAGGAGCATCAGTCCAATTCAATCTCTTGCAGCGCAGGACAAGCCGCTGACCTTTCCATTTATGCTGGCTGTACTGCCTGGCGCCATCCTGGCGGTTTATTATTTTTAGCGGCAAGGGAGTGTGCTTCATTGAAGGGGATTAAGACCGATTTTGTCAGAAACGGCGGGGCATATATGGTGATTGACACGGAGGGGGGATTGCATGCCGATCAGTTGAACGAGGTTCAGAGAAACATGCTCGGCTCGGTTTCGATTCCCAATCTGCTGCGTCTGGATGTCAGGGAGATTAATTCTAACGTAACATTTCATTATGAAATTACAGGGAAGAGAATGCTGACCCAATGCTTGAAAAGCGACTGGATGACCATGACGGAATTTTACAGCCTGCTGCTGCAAATCGCTAAGGTGCTCGACAATAGCAAGGAATACATGCTCTCTGCCGATAATCATCTGCTGGACGCAGATCATATCTTTGTCGAAGAGCAGTTGTCCAGCGGCAAAATGTATTTGGCCTATGTGCCTATGCTTCATATATCACAGGAGCATTCTGTAGCCCAGGCAATGCTGAACCTCGTCAATCGCCTGATGACCAGGGTCACGGATATGGAAGGGAACGGAATTCAGAAAATCATCAGCTTATGCGGGGGAGAGCGGTTTTCGGTTAGCGGGCTAAAAAACCTGTTGACATCCTTACTGCTTGTCGAAGATCCTGACCCCAGCGTGGAGCTGCAAGGATCAATTATACCCATCAGAGATATCGGGAGAGAGCGAGAACTAGCACCTCCTGAGGTATCGATGCAGCAAAGTTTCAGAAGCACGCACTCTGCTGCGCTCGCCGCTCAGAAATCTGGCCTAAATCTAAGCCGAAGTTCAGGAGCAATCCCAGACAAAGGCCCCCACCGAATCTCAGACCGAAATCCAGACCGAAGCCTCGGTCGAGGCGAAAACCGAAGCTCAAACCGTGGCCGGTTAAATGAGTGGCCGGACTCTGCTAGCCTTTACGTGGAGGCTTTGACAGTAGGAGAAGAGGCCGAAGAAGTTAGATTCAAGGAGGGGAAGGCAGGAGGACGTACGGAAATCAAACCAGCCTATATATGGATAGGCACGGTATTGCTGGTTGCATTGATTTGGAAATTCATCTATTTGGATAGGCCATCTGATGTAGGGCTGTATGTGGGTACGGGATCATCCTTGGTAGTCGTAATTATTGCAATATTTATAAATAGCAGGAACTTTGATCCGGTTAATTTGTTTAGAGGCAGAGGTAACGGGGAAGGGGGGCTTCAATTTGACGACAAAGCAAGCGATAGCATAGAGGTGAGGCAACAAGAACACGACCTTACAGATCGCGGCAAGCTGCACCGCTATGAGGAAAAATGGAGATGGAATGCGACCTCTCCAGCTTTATCCCCTTCTCCGAAACCTTTACCTGGATTCTCTGAATCCATTCAAACGCAGGGATCCGAGATGCGCAGCCCCTCTGTTGAAGCTGATCCACCCGCGGTATTTCCGATTCCGGCAGCCTCTGCCACCGTATTATTGAAGAATTTATCGCCGCCAGGGCATTTACAGGGCGGCAGCGTTAACTATTTGGAGAAATTGCCCCGTTCGGGTGTTGGTCCTGAACGAATACCTCTCTCCAAAGGAAGCTTTATAATCGGCCGTTCCGAGGATTTGGCCCAGTATGTAGAGAAGGAGGCTGGGGTGTCCCGGGCCCATGTTGAGCTCATGATCCGGGAGACTGGCTGCAGCATCAAGGATCTAGGCTCCAGAAACGGAACCAAATTAAATGGCGAGCTGCTTGCGCCTTATAAAGACTATCCGCTCGAGCCGGGAGATTCTTTTACCATTGCCGAGATTACGTTTCGTTACAGCAAAGAGAATCAAAATTCCGCATGACGAAGGAAAAGTGAAGGAAAAAGTGAATCGTAAAAGATATGTATAGCACAGCCCGCTGTCTCTCACCGGACGACGGGCTTACTGGCGTGTCTTCAAATCCGCTGCAACTGATTCCAGTTCGACTTGTTCAGTCAGCTAGGGATGAGCAGTATATCGAGCCTTTTTTGTACTATGTCGCCGTAGCGGAGCTAAATAGGCGACCCCTCCAAATAGATTGAAGGCGCTAATTGATAAAAGCTGAGTCAAAACCAAACAAAGCTCATATCCGCTTGCCGATCCTTATAATACAACTGGTTTCCTCCCGGTCTTTTATTTATGGATAGGACAGGGCATTTCCAGTATCGGAGCGATGGTTTACAGCATTGTGTTGGCGTGGTACGTGATGAAGCAAACTGGCTCTCTGCTTATCATGGGTACTGTATTACTGGTCGGAATGGTTCCGAAGTTTGTGCTCTCCATCATTGCCGATATCGTAGGTGATAAGGTCTCTAAGAAAAAATTCTTTAGCTAATATTGCTGTCGTCAGTTACAATGTCAATTTGGTGGATCTCGTTCAAAACGAGCTGCAGTTCAGCTCCAATGAATATGGTGTCGTCTTGACATTCTATTCCCTTGGTTCCTTCTTGGGCACGATGACTTTAGGTCTGATCAAAATTAAAAGTAAACGCGGGTATGTTTATATTGTCAGCTTGCTACTCGGCGGATTGTTTTATATCTGTATCCCGTTTATTCAAGGAATCATCTTTCTCAGCTTAATCTTTTTTTGCATTGGCTTTGTATTTGCGATGACGAGCACCGTTTCTACAGCAATTTTGTTTGCAGTTCCTTCTGAAGAATTCAGAAGTAGGGTGCTAGAAATTGCCAGTATTTCTTCCCTGCTGTCGCCGCTGGGATTTCTGATTTGGGGTGCCGTAGGGAGTTATGTCAGTTCAGCAGCAGCACTCGGTTTAGCAGGGGGAATCATTCTAATCGTAGCACTTATAGGTTTCAGGACGCCGATTAGAACCTACAACTGAGAAAGCCTCCACGTTCATGACCTGAACTGCACCCCCTAGAACAGACAATACAAGAAAAGGATACATGCTCTTTTTCGAGAACTCGAGGATCATATTTTTGTGGAAGATAAACGCCCAGTGGCACCATTTCTGGCTTATCTGCCTTTGCTCCATATCTTATGATCCTGGTGTGTCTGCCGCATCAAAGATTTAGGTTCCAGGAACGGCACCAAATAGGAGATTCCAACCTCTGCATGATGACAGGGAAGAAGTGGATCATAAAAATATGTATGCATAGCCCGCTGTCCCCATTCTTAACAACGGGCTTACTGGCGTTTCTTTAAATCCGTCAGAGCCGATTCAAGCTCAGCATGCTGAAAACGGAAGCCGTACTGCAAAGCCGCTTGCGGCATAACTCTTTGTCCCTCCAGCAGCAGAGTGGACATGTCGCCAAGCATCGTCTTTAATGCAAAGGCAGGCAGCGGCAGCCAATACGGTCTGCGGTGAACCCGGCTGACGATTCTGCCGAATTCGTCGTTGGTCACGGGTGCTGGACTTACCGCATTGACCGCGCCCTCCAATTGCGGATGCTTCACGCAAAAGTCAATCAAGGCCACAATATCTTTGATATGAATCCAGGGGACCCACTGGCGCCCGGTTCCGATTTTTCCGCCCGCGCCCAGTAGAATAGGAAGTCGCATGAGCGGATAGGCGCCGCCCGTATTCCCCAGTACTACGCCCGTGCGCAGCTTTACGAGGCGAAGGCCTTGAAAGCCCTCATCTGCAGCAGCTTCCCACTGTCTGGTCACATTCGCAAGGAAATCATCCGCCTTCAGTTGCGAGGTCTCGTCAAAGGTGTCCGTGAGGGAGGTTCCATAAATTCCGACGGCCGAGCCTTGGATAATCACCTTAGGCTTATGGTTCAGGGACCTTACCCAATTTGCCGTCAAGTCTGTTGCCAGTAGCCTGGAATCCAGAATGCGGCTTTTGGCCTTGCCGGTCCAGCGCTGATTCAGGGTCGCCCCGGCCAGGTTAACGACGGCATCGATTATCAGCTCGCGGGCGAAAGGCTGCCCCAATTGCTCCCAGGTCATATAGGCCAAAGGGGCGGCGGGCTCATTGCCAGGAGAGGCATGACCGTCCTGCTCTGGCCTGCGGCGCGAAACGATCGTAACCTCATGCCCTTGCTGCTGCCAATAAGAAGTTAAAGCGCTTCCGATAAAGCCCGTGCCTCCGGTAATTAAGATTCTCAAAGCGATTCCTCCCTCTGCTTAAGATGGTAGAATGCAGCTGGTAACGGTTCGTAAAATGGCAATATTTAAAGAGAAAAACATCCGGCTAAGCAGGCGTATGCAGACGTCGCGACCGGATGCAGGAATGTGCTATTTGTTGATCAGATGCTGATAGGGACGGTAGTCGATATTGCTCTTTTCGAGGAAGTTCATCAGGAACTTGTAATCCCGCTTGGGTGTAGCTACGATATAGCCCTTGATGCAGTGATCCTTCGTAACCTCGGTCGCTTCCTCCTGCAGGGCGATTTTGCCGATTTCCGCTGCAATCGAGTGCTTGGCGATATCCCGGAACGGAGACGGTACGGGCTGAACCAGCTGATCGAGGAACGCCTTCGCTTCATCCGTCCACAAATGCCGGCTTTTCTCCACCCAATGATTTTGCCAGTCGAGCTTGGACATGCCGTCCGCCTTCGGAAGCACCTTCAAAAATTTACGGAACATGAAAAAACCGCCGATACACATGACGCCCAGCATCACGAATCCCCAGAATGCGATCGAGTTCATAAACCAGCGATTGGGCCCCGCAGAGGCCAGTGCAAGCCATGTTATGTTCAAATACGGCATTGATTCATTCACCTCGAATAATTAGTCCTTTAACCCTTTAATCTTTAAGAATTATACCTTATTTGTGGATTTATATCGACATTCAAGATAAAATAGGTTTGTTCAAAGAACGTTGTCCATAAGGGGGATAAAGCTAATGTTAAAAATAGGTTCGCATGTCTCGTTCTCGGACAAGGGGCTATTAACCGCAACGGAGGAGGCCGCATCCTACGGCTCCAGCTCGTTCATGATATATACCGGCGCACCGCAGAATACGCGCCGCAAACCGATCGAATCGATGAATATCGAGGACGGCAAGGCCGCGATGGCGGTAGCCGGAATTGATGAAATTGTCGTCCATGCGCCTTATATCATCAATCTGGGCTCTTATAAGTCGAATACGTATCAACTGGCAGTAGACTTCCTCCAGGAGGAAATCCGCCGCACCCATGCGCTGGGCGTACGGAACATCGTGCTTCATCCGGGCGCGTTCACGGACAAGGATGCCGAATACGGCATTAACCGGATCGCCGAGGGCTTGAATGAGGTGCTGAATGGCACGGATGAGACAGAGGTCAACATTGCGCTGGAGACGATGGCCGGCAAAGGGACAGAGATGGGCCGCAGCTTCGAGGAAATTGCCGCCATTATTGACAAAGTGCAGCATAACGAACGTCTGACGATTTGCCTGGATACCTGCCACATCCATGATGCGGGCTACGATATCGTTAATGATCTTGACGGCGTGCTGCGCGAGTTCGATCAGCTGATCGGTCTGGACCGGATTGCGGTCGTGCACGTCAATGACAGCAAGAACCCCGTCGGGGCCCGGAAAGACCGCCATACGCCGATCGGAACGGGCTGGATCGGATTCGAAGCCTTGAACCGCGTGGTGCATCATGAATCGCTGCAGGGTCGCCCTTTCATTCTGGAGACGCCGTGGATCGGCAAGGACGCTAAAACCCAGCGGCCGATGTATGAAGTTGAAATCGCCTTGCTTCGCGGCAGTGTGGCCGAGCGCTTCGGGGAATCCTTCCTGACGGAAATGGAGCTGCTAAGCAGCTTCTTCGGAAAACGCGAAATCGACCAGCGCGCATTCGTGCTGGATACGTGGAAATTGCTCAAGGATGACGCCAAAGCAAGAAAGGCGGATCCGCGCGAACCGCTGGAGCGGCTCTACGACCTCGTACTGGAAGCCAACCTGTTCCCGGATTACAGTGAGGAGCAAATCAATTTCCGGCTGATCGGCTGGCTTGCAGCCAAAAGCCTATAAGCAATCCAAAAGCCTATTGGTAATCTGAAATTCTGTAAAAATAGCAGAATCGAGAACTAGAATCAGTTGTTTTAGAATAGATAGCAGGAGGACTTGAGAGAAAGATGGACATACATGTAAAATCAGGCGCAAGACCTGTCAAACCCTATGAGAATCATCGGGCGCGGATGCTGATATCCTGCCCGGACGGACCTGGAATCGTCGCCGCGGTGTCGGATTTCCTGCATCAGCATGGAGCAAACATCGTGCAATCGGACCAATATACAATGGATCCTGAGGGCGGCATGTTCTTTATGCGAATCGAATTCGATCTGGGGCAGCTGCATGACAACCTGGCGCAATTAAAGCAGGATTTTGCGGTCATTGCCGCCAAATTCGAAATGAAGTGGGATATTTATCCGCTGAACCGGAAGAAGAAGCTGGCCATTTTCGTATCGAAGGAGGATCACTGCCTTGTGGAGCTGCTGTGGCAATGGCAAGCCGGGGATCTGGATGCGGAAATTTCCATGGTCATCAGCAATCATCCCGATAATAAGGAATACGTCGAATCATTCGGCATCCCCTTCCATCATATCCCGGTTACCCCGGACACGAAGAGAGAAGCCGAGCAGAAGCAGCTGGAGCTGGTCGATGGGAAGGTCGATTTGATCGTGCTGGCGAGATATATGCAAATTCTGTCTCCTGCACTGATCGAGCCTTACCGGAATCGTATCATCAACATCCACCACTCCTTCCTGCCAGCCTTCGTAGGCGGCAAGCCGTATGCCCAAGCCTATGACCGCGGCGTAAAAATTATCGGGGCCACCGCCCATTATGTCACCGAGGAGCTGGACGGCGGACCGATCATCGAGCAGGACGTTCAGCGCGTCAGCCATCGCGATGATGTCAGTGAATTAAAGCGGATCGGCCGCACGATCGAGAGAGTCGTTCTGGCCCGCGCCGTGAAATGGCATATCGAGGATCGCATTCTCGTGCATCAGAACAAAACCGTTGTGTTCAGCTAGTCGCGAATCCAGAGGAAAATCTGCCTACTAAATAGAAAGCCGTCACAGTTGACATGCATGTCATACTGGACGGCTTTAGCTGTATGTTTGCCGCAGATACTTGTAAGCTGCTGGCGTTTTATGCAGAAAAATAGAGCGGAATGTAAACATTTGTACGCTTGAAACGTCCTATTATATAGGATTATTTCGATGATGAGAGGAGAGAATCATTTGTTCTTAAATTACAAGAAGAGGATATCTCTGGCTACGCTGTGGCTCTTAAGCACCCTATTAGCGCTGCTGCCAGGGCTTGCGACTCCTCAGGCAGCCTATGCGGCAGAGCCGTCGATCAGCATCAAGACGGAAATCGGCTATGATGGCCATTATAAAATCGGTCAATGGACGCCGCTTAAAATTACACTGACCAGCGATACGGATATTTCCGGAGAACTCGTCGTTCAGACGGAATACCCGAACAGCTCCAATTGGGCTTCATATGCAGTAAAAGTCGACTTGCCGGCAGGGACGCCCAAGGAGGTTGCTTTCGGCATCCTCGGACATTCCTTCCACAAGGACAATAACTCGATTCGATTCTATAAAAATTCGGTAGAAACCGGGAAGTATATCCCATTCAAGGCTTCGACCCCTTATTTGAATTCCGGGGGAGACACCGGCACCTTGATCGGCGTGCTGGCCTCCGACCCGGACAGCATGAACTTTCTGAACGTGCTGAACGGCAAGGGGAAGAACGTGAAGGTGATTCCGCTTAAGCCGGAGCAATTGCCGGAGGACGGCTTGCTGCTGGATGGGCTCGATGTGCTCGTTATCAACAATTTCACCACGGGCAATCTCGGGGATAAGCGGACGGAAGCGATTAAAGCGTGGGTGAAAAAAGGCGGGACTCTCGTCCTGTCCGGGGGATCCGGCTTTGCCAAGACAATTCAGAGGCTGGAGGATTTATCGCCCGTGGACTATTCAGGGCATGCCGATGTTACCTCGCTAAAGGAGCTGGAGAAGGCGACGGGCAAGACGATTTCGCTGGACGGTACCTTCCCTGTATCGGCAGCCAAGCCGAAAGACGGCGCGCAAACGCTGATAGAGGGGGAGCAGCCTCTATTTGCTTCCTGGGATGTTGGCCAGGGCAGCGTTATTTATGCGGCCTATGATGTTTCCATGGAGCCCTTGCAATCATGGTCCGGTCATGCGGAACTCTGGAACACAGTGCTTCAGCAGCATGTACAGCTGGCTACGACTTCCCAGGGCAATACCGTTTGGAATGATAATTTGGACCGGCGGATCAATTATTTGCTGGATTATTTCCCGACCCTAACTCTGCCGCCATACTCTCTGCTGCTCTGGCTGCTGCTGGGGTATGCTGTTGTTGTTGCCCCAGGGCTGTATTTTGTACTAAAAAAACTGGATAAGCGCGAATGGGCCTGGCTGTTAATCCCGGTCATTGCCGTGCTGGCCAGCGGTGGAATTTATGTCGCGGGGACGACTGGCAAAAGCACGCTGCGGACGAATACGCTCAGCATCATCGAGCTTGATGGCAGAGGCTACGCCGAACGAAGTACATCCACGGCATTATTCATTCCGCGAAGCGGTGATTACAAATTAAGCTTCCCGGCCGGAACGCATGTGACGGTGCAGCGTGAGGACGGGCTCATCTCCGGCGGACAGACGATGGCCCCGGAGCGGCAGTTGATCCGCTTGGCCGATAGCGGCACAACCGTGGATCTAAAAGGGATGACGCACCGTTCCCTCGCCAAATTATCGGTGAAGCAGCTGGAGGAGCGGCAGCTTGGCCAGCTGGAAATGAATATTTCCTTCGATGACCAGGGCGTTCCTCAAGGTACGGTGACGAATAAGACTTCAGCGGATTTAACGAATACGGCAATCATCTTGAACGATAAGATGTACTTGCTTGGCGATATTGCCAAAAATCAGACGGCATCGATTACCTCTTCGCCGTCTACGGTGAACTACAATGACTATGGCTACCTGCTGTTTCCCTCTAAAGGCAGCCGTCAGGAGGATAGAAAACTGGAGCGGGCCAGGGGGCTCATTAACAGTTACTTCAACCTGAACAATATGACGAATCATTATGCTTTTATCGGCTGGAGCAAGGATGAAATGCTGGATTATGAGGTGAACGGCAAAAGTGTGGCCGCAGACCCGCTGAATATGTGGGTCCAGCGGATTGATCCGCAATTTCAAAATGACGGGCAGTGGAGCGTGCCTTTCGGTTATATTGTGCCTGCCGTCACCAAGACGACGTCTTCTGAATGGGGATATGAAAGCAGCCGCAGCGTCCATATGTCCGAGGGAGAAATGGAGCTTGAGTACGTGTTGCCGGGCAATGTGGAGTATTCGGAGCTCGAGCTGCGCCAGAATCAACGGGGTCACAGCACATCTGTCGCCGTGTGGAATGCGGCCAAGGCAGAGGTTGAGCCGATTTCATGGAACCAGGGCACGGCGAAGCTCCCCGAGCCGATCTCGCAATATTTGATCGGGGGAACAACGCTGCGTCTCGTCATTACCGCGCAGGATTGGAGCGGATTCGACCTGCCCGAAATCTCTGTAAAGGGGAGTAGCAGCCGATGATCGAAATACGTAATTTGACTAAAACCTACGGCAGCTTCGAAGCGCTGAAGTCGGTGAATATCTCCATTTCGAAAGGAACGGTGTTCGGCTTTGTAGGACCTAACGGAGCCGGAAAATCGACGACGATGTCTATCCTGGCAACCCTGCTGCTGCCAACCTCGGGAACGGCATCCGTAGGCGGCTTCGAAGTGACCGAGCATCCGCACGAGGTGCGCAAGCGAATAGGATATATGCCCGATTTCTTCGGGGTTTACGATCAATTCAGAACGACCGAGTACTTGCATTTCTATGGAGCCAGCTACGGCATTCCGCGTCCTGAACGGGAGAAGCTTATTCCGCAGCTGCTGGAGCTGGTCAATTTAAGCGACAAGCAGGATGCCTACGTGGACAGCCTGTCCCGCGGCATGAAGCAGCGCCTCTGCTTGGCCCGCTGTCTTGTTCATGATCCCGACGTGCTGATTCTCGACGAGCCGGCTTCTGGCCTTGATCCCCGGGCACGGATTGAAATGAGGGAGATTCTGAAAGAGCTCAAGCTGATGGGCAAGACGATCATCATCTCATCGCATATTTTGCCCGAGCTGGCGGAAATGGTGGACGAAATCGGCGTGATTGAGCACGGGGAGATGGTTGCTCAAGGGAAGGTAGCCGACATTCAGAACCGCCTGCGCGTCAAGCGTGTGCTGCATATCCGCGTCATGGATCGCGGGGATGAGCTAGCAGCCATGCTGAAGGATGAGCCTCATGTCAGCCAGGTTCTCAGCGACAAGACGGGGGTTCATGTGCATTTTGGCGGCGGGGATGCCGATCAAGCCCGGCTGCTGAACAAGGTTATCGGCGCGGGCTTCGGTGTCGTATCTTTCCACGAAGCACAGACGAATCTAGAGGATGTATTCCTGGAGATTACGAAGGGAGGCGCGGCGGATGGATTGGCGTAGGAAGTTAATCAACCCTGTAATGGATAAAGAATTCCGGCTGCGGATGCGGTCTTCGCGTTCGGCAATAACGGTGTTCGTGTATGTGCTGGTGATGGGGCTTCTGGCGATGGGCATCATTTATGTCATGATGAGCAGCGGCGCAGGCTTATCGGGCCGGATTGATCCAGGCGCCAGCCGGATCATGTTCTATGCGCTCAGCATCGCCCAGCTTGTCCTGATCGCATTCATGACACCGGCGCTGACGGCCGGGGTAATCAGCGGGGAACGGGAGAAGCAGACCTTGAACATGCTGCTGACGACCCAGCAGAGCTCCTCGACGATTATTTTGAGCAAGCTGGTATCTTCGCTTAGCTTCATGACGCTGGTTATTTTAGCGACGCTGCCCGTATACAGCATTGCATTTCTCTATGGAGGCGTGGCTCCAAAGCAGCTTGTCTTCGTATTTCTGTTTTATCTGTTTATTATGCTGCTGCTCGGATCTCTCGGGGTACTTTTCTCCACGCTGTTCAAGCGGACGATCGTCGCGGTCATCATGACGTATGGCGTAGGGCTTGTGATTTTTCTCGTTACCGGACTGGTTTACTTGTTTGCGATGGGGGCTGTCCAGACTAATTATTATGTTTCGGGAGCCACTTCGATGCCGGATTATTCGTGGGTCGGTTTTATCCTGGGACTCAATCCCGCGGGCGCTTTGATCAGCATTTTTGAACCGACGTTTTCCGACTCCGTATTTATGACGCGATGGAGCGGCCAGCAAGGAGGCGCGCCGATTCAGCTATGGCAGCAATTCTTGCTCGTATACAGCATAGTTATCGTCCTGGTGCTGTGGCTGGCCATCCGCTATATCCGTCCGGTCAAACGCGGCCGGTCCAGGCAGCGCCTGCAGACGGACTGGGAGCCGCAGGACAATGAGCAGAGTGACAAATAAATGTTCAAATAAAGGAATGGCAGGGGAAGGAACGGAAGGAGGTCGACAGCATGGAGGAAATTTATCGGCAGCTCGGCGTGGTGCGGCGCCGCATGCAATGGCTCAGGGCTTGGGCAGGTTCTCGATATGGTCTGATAACCGGACTGGCAGCCGCAGCAGCCTGGCTTTGTGCCGGCCGTCTGTGGCCGATAGAAGGCCTGCTGTGGCAAAGTGCGGGATTGGCTGTGCTGTTTACGCTGGTTGGCCTGCTATGGGGATTCTTCGCTAGACCGGTATCTCTTCTGGAGGCCGCCAGAACGATGGATCGCGCGGAGACCGGAGAAGAGCGGCGTGACGAGATGGCCACCGCTCTGTCGTTTGGCGAATCGGATGTGTTAGCGGCACAATGGCAGCGCGCGCAGGCCGCCCAATATGGCGCCGCCTACGTTCGCGAGATCAAGCGCCGTCTTCCCTTCCCCGTTCGCCGCAAGTTCTGGCTATCCGCCGCAGGCTTGCTCACGGCAATCGCCGTGCTGGCCGTACTGCCGAATCCGATGGAGCAGGAGCTTGCCAAGCGCAAGGAGCAGAGGGAATGGGTGGCTGCCCAGAAGCAGGAGACGGAGGAGCAGGCAAAGGAGCTCGAGGCGCGCCAGCTGGAGCCGATCGCAAAGGAGGCGCTCTCCCGGGAGATCGCCGAGCTGCGGCGGGCGCTCGAGCTGAGCAAAGAGCCGGAAGATGCGCTGGATAGTGTGGAGCATGCGATGAAGAGCTTGAAGGAAATGTCCGACAAAATCGAGCTGAAGCAGCGGGAGATGGAGAAGTGGCTGGAGGAGTGGAAGGCTAATCCGCTTCCTGAAGGCCTCGCCCAGGCGCTGCAGCAGCAAAATCAGCAGGCGCTCAACGAGAAAATGGAGGATTTCCGCCAAAAGGCCGCCTCCATGTCTGAGGAGGAGCGGAACCGGCTCGCCCAGGATTTGCGTCAAATCGCGGAGGCGGCTCCACTTGACGACGAGAAGGCCCAGCGTCTGGCCGAAGCCTTGAAGAAAGCCGCCGAGGCGCTCGAGAAAGGGAATGCGCAGGAACTGGAGCAGGCTCTGGAACTTCTGGAGCAGGCCCTCCAAGAGAGTATGGCAGGCATGAACTCCGGCCTTGACCAAGCCGAGGCCGCCTCAGCTTTGGCGGCTGCGCTGGCGAAGCAAGGGATGGAGCTGGCAGAGCAGATGGCCGCCTCCGGGCTCGCCGTATCCGATACGTGGAGCATGGGAGGAATCGCTGAGCAATGGGCCGGCGATGCCGCGCTGGCCAACGGGGAGCCGGGAAGCGGAGCCTCCGGTGAAGGCGGTGAGGGCCAGGGCGCTGGGCAAGGCCAGGGTCAGGGCGGCGGCCAAGGCTCTGGGTCTGGCTCAGGCGGTGGAAACAGCGGCGGCAGCGGTACCATGGGCCGCGGGCAGGGGTCCGCCACCGGACAGGGCGCGGGACTCGGCAGCGGCGGGCGCGAGCTCGTAACGACACCGCGTGATTTGAAGGGCAGCGGAAATCTAGAGCGGGACGGCGGCGAAATCCACGGCGGCGGCGGAGATGTGCAGAAGGGCGGGAAATCGCCTGTATTTGACGGCGTAAGCCGGCCTTATGACGAGGTGTACAGCGACTACGCCGCAGAGGCCAAGCGTTCCCTGGAACGAAGCGAGCTGCCGCAAAGCGTGCAGAGCCTGGTGGAGAGCTATTTCACCGAGATCGATCCGGGATACTAAGATGAAGGAGAAGGGGGACATATGATGTTGGAAGCAAATGCGCAGGTGGAGTCGTGGAAGAATACGATGTTTGGCGTACGTGAGCAGATTGGAAAAGTCATCGTGGGCCAGGAGGAAATCGTGGAGCAGCTGCTGTGGTGCGTATTTGCCGGCGGGCATGCCCTGCTTGAAGGCATTCCGGGACTGGGTAAGACGATGCTCGTCCGCACGATCGCCGATACGCTCGACCTGTCTTTCTCGCGAATTCAGTTTACGCCTGACCTGATGCCGAGCGATATTACCGGAACGAATGTCATCCGTTTCGGGCCTCAGGGCAGCACGGATAGCGTCTTCCAGCCCGGGCCGGTATTCAGCAGCATCGTGCTGGCGGATGAAATTAACCGCGCCACGCCGAAGACGCAGAGCGCCATGCTGGAAGCGATGCAGGAGCAGACGGTCACCGTCGGCGGGGAGACGCACAGGCTGCCGCAGCCTTTTTTTGTCCTGGCGACGCAAAATCCGCTGGAGAATGAGGGGACATACCCCCTGCCGGAGGCGCAGCTGGACCGCTTCCTGCTGAAAATCCATGTCGGCTACCCGTCCCCTGACGAGCTCAAGGAGATCGTCCGCCGGACGACCTCGGGCAATCCGCCTTCTGCGGATAAGCTGGCCTCAGCGGAAGAGCTGCTGGAAATCCGGCAGGCTGCAAAGGAGGTTCTGCTTGCCGACGATGTGCTGGATTACGGGGTTCGCCTGCTGATGATGACGCATCCTGAGGAAGCTGCGGCTCCTGAATCCGTCCGCAAATATTTGCGCTTCGGATCGGGACCGAGAGGGATTCAATCGATCGTATCGGTGGCTAAGGTCAGGGCGATATCCAAGGGGAGGATGCATGTATCCACGGGAGATATCGCGGCGGTCGCCGTTCCTGCGCTGCGCCACCGCTTGTTTCTGAATTTCGAGGGGCAGGCCCTCGGAATCTCCCCCGACTCGCTGATCGAGGATATTCTGTCCGCGCTCGAGGGGGCGAGGGGATGAGCGAGCCTCTTCTTCCTCCGTCGCTGCTGCCGCGTCTGGAGCGGCTCTCGATCGCGTCCAAACGGCGGGTGCGCGGAACGATGCAGGGCAAAAGGCGCTCCAGCCGCTTCGGCTCGTCGCTGGAATTTGCGGATTACCGCGAATATGCGCCGGGGGACGACATCCGCCGCTTTGATTGGGGCGTCTATTCGCGGACGGGCAGGCCCTTTGTGCGGCAGTATTGGGATGAGCAGGAGCTGCAGGTGAGCCTGTATGTGGACACCTCTGCCTCTATGGATTTCGGGGGCGGCAGGGTGTCCGGCATGGCGGACACGCTCAAATCTGGCAGAGACAAGTCTGTTGAACAGAAGCCTGAGGGGGATCAAGCTGATAAGAAAATCGATGGCAAGCAAACCGAGGGGAACCAATCCGACTCGAACAAGCTGAACTATGCGAAGAAACTTGCCGCATCGGTTGGCTATATGGCTCTGGCGTCCTATGACCGCGTTCAGGCAGCGGTATTCAGCTCGGAGCTGGAGGGACAGCTTCCTCCCGTCAGGGGGAAGGCCTCGGCCGCCCGGTTGTTTTCGTTTCTGCAGTCGGCAGAGCCGGGCGGCGAGGGCAGCTTGTCCCGATCGCTGCGGCAGCCCAAAGCGCTTCCGAAGCAGCCGGGGATGACCTGGATTTTTTCGGATTTTTGGCTGGCTGGAGGCATGGACGAGCTTGTGGAGACCTTATCTTATTTACTTGCAGCGGGACAGGAAATCGTACTTGTGCACGTGTTATCGCCGGAGGAAATCACCCCTGCCTTGAGCGGGGATTTGCGGCTGGTGGACAGTGAGCTTGGCACAGGTAAAGAAATCGCTATGACCGGAAAAGTATTGGAGGAGTATAGACGAACGCTGCAGGCTTATCAAGCGGAAATTGCGCGATTTTGCAGTAAGCGGGCTATTTTTTATATACAGGCAAATACCGGCGTGCCGCTGGAGGAGGGAATCTTCGAGACGCTGCGCGGAGCTGGGGTATTGGGCTCGTAAATAACTGGTGGGCCAGCGATTGCGATAGTTCCTTCATGGAGTCCTGGCGCAGTATTTTAAAAAGCGTACGGAATCGAGGCAGCCAATCGGGTCTGATTTCAAACTTGTTAAGTATTTTGGCATCTTATTAAGAATAAAAATGGGCTGCCGTGCCGGGAAGAGAGCTAAAGCGCTGCCCGTGCCGGGAAGAGAGCTAAAGCGCTGCCCGTGCCAGTAAGAATGAGAATGTGCTGCCCGTGCCTGCCCGACGCAGTCATGCAGCGCAGCACAGCACACTTGGAGCTGCGCGCATTCTGTTATTTCGCATCTGGATGGTGCTGGACGTCGAGTTTGGCGGCCGAACCAAGGATGCGGCTCCTCGCAAGACAATCTGTATTGGTTAGGCAACAAGAAGGGGGTGAAAGGATGGGAATTGCCTCTTGGGCCGGATTGTGGTTCGCTTTAGCGATCCCGTTGATCGTGCTGATGTATCTGTTTAAACGAAAGTCTGTGGATACGCTGGTACCCAGCCATTTGCTATGGAACCGCGTGCTCCGCAATATTGAGGCTAACCGCCCCTGGCAGAAGCTGCAAAACCGGCTGCTGCTATGGCTGCAGCTGCTGGCCGCCGCGCTGCTCGCCTTCGCCCTGATGATGCCGTTCATGTGGGTCAAAGGGGGCCTGTCCGGGCATACGGTCATCGTTCTCGACGGCTCGGCCAGTATGAGCGCGAAGCGGAGCGGGGCATCCGGCGGGGATGCCCAGCCTTCCAGCTCGGCGATGGCCGAGCTTAAAAAGAAGGTCAACGAATATATCGATTCGTTGGGTGGTGACGGAGAGATTACATTGCTGAAGCTGGGAGCCGAGCCGGAAGTACTGCTTACCCGCGAGAGGGATCCTAAAGCGATTCGCGGTCAAGTGGCTAAGCTGGAGGCTGAGTTCGGCAAGGCTGCCTACCGGGAAACAATGTCTCTTGCCGCAGCGCTGACGCGGGATGATCCCGATGCGAGGATTCTCGTGTTTACCGATGAACATTGGGGCGAGCTTGCGGACGATATTTCCTTTACAGCCCCGGTAGAGGTCGTATCCCTGAAGGACGAAGGGGCGAGCAATGCTGCGGTGGAGCAGTTCGGCGTAAAAAACGAGGGAGATCTGAGCACCGGTGTAGCAGTCGTGCGGAATTACGGCGGTACCCCGCTGGATGCCGTATTGCAATTGTCCGGGGACGGCCATCTTCTGGCTTCGAAAGCCGTCAAGGTAGAGAGCGGCCGGGCCGTGACCGTTACCTTCGAGGAGCTGCCCGCTGCGGATATTTATAAATTAAAGCTGGAGCCAGACGACGATTATGCACCGGACAACGAGGCCTTCGCTTTTCGCGAGAGAGGCGGGGCTCCCCAGGTGCTGCTCCTCTCAGAGGGCAATTTGTTTCTGGAGAAGGCACTGCAGCTGTCCGGCGCGAGGGTGACAAGAATGGAGCCTGGGCCAATCACAGGCCCAAGCGCAGGCTCAAGCACAGGTTCCAATAAATCCGGCGGGGAAGGGGAAAAGGCTCCGGCACTACCCAAGGATAGACCGGATATGATCATCATCGACGGCATGCCTCCTGCTTATTTGGAGACCGGTGAATGGGTCCGCCTTGTAAAAGAGACGCCGTCCTGGATGCTTGGCGGCAGCGGCAAGACGATTCAGCCGCCCAACGGCAGAACGATCACAGCCAATCACCCTGTCACCCGCTATATATCGCTGAATGATCCGCCTGCAGCTGCTCTGCTCGATCTGGAAATTCCCTCATGGGGCAGACCGCTCATGGAGATCGGTTCAAAACCGGCGGCTTATGCCGGCACGGAGAACGGAATCAACCGGCTGGTCTTCCTCTTCTCATTAAGCGACGGCGATCTGCCGCTGCGTCCGGAATTCCCGGTCATGGTCAACAACGCCGTGCAGTGGCTGCAAGCGGGAAGAACGACAGGGCTCGGCCGCATGGTTGCCGGCTCGGCGCTGGAAATTCCCTTGTCGGTGGAGGCCGCCGAGGCTTCTTGGATTCCTGCAGACGGGTATGCCCTGGACATGGGAGCGGAGCCGATTCCAGCGGTCACCGATGGCCAAAGCCTGGCGGCAGTGCAGACCGCTCCTCAGCTTCCCGGCTTGTGGCGTTTTGAGATGAAGGGGGCGGAAGGCAGTGCATTGCCCGGATACTACTTGGAGGTAATCTCCCCTCCAGCCGAATCCGTAATCGGGCAGACCAAGGCTCTTGCATTTGGCGGCAGTCCAAGCGGGAACGAAGGCGCGACAGAAGGCGGGACCGAGGGAGGCTCGCCTGATCACGATACAGCTGCAGATCATGATAGCGGTTCAGATGCGGGCCATGGCAGCGATATAAATGCGAGTCATGGAAGCGATATTGCTGCGGGCCAGGCAGAGGAAGGCCCCCGGACTGATTCAGACCCTTCTAAGGCTTCGGCTGATTCCGGCTTGGAATCTGAGACGAAATCCAAGCATTCCTTAACGTATTTGGCCGTTTTGCTGGCGCTGATCGTGATCATCGCAGAATGGGGGGTGTACCAGCGTGGGCGTTCAATTTAACCATCCGTGGGTGTTATTGCTGCTGATTCTAGCCGCTGCTGGTGCATTCTATGCGTACCGCTCGGATTTCCGCCTGCACGGGGGAAGGAAGAAATGGGCTGTAGGTCTGCGGACAGCAGTCGTTGTTTTGCTGATATTGGCTTTAGCCGGTTTTCAGACCTTTACATTGGTTAAAAATAAGGAAGTCGTATTTCTGATCGATCGTTCCGCCAGCATGGAGGGTGCCGATGCCGCATTGGCCTGGGCCGCCCAGGCATCAAAGGCCAAAGGGGAGCAGGACAGCGTCGCCGTCGTCTCGGCCGGGCTGGATGGCGCCGTCGAGAAGAATCTTGATCCCCTGCCGCTGACCGAAGGCGGAGCCCGGGCCGAAGTGAACGCTTCTTTTACCCATCTGGAGAAGGGTCTTCAGCTAGCTGGAAGCCTGTTCAGAGGGAAAGGAAATCAGAGAATCGTCGTCATTTCGGACGGAGAGGAAAATGTAGGAGATGCGCTCTCTGCAGCAAGAACACTGAAGGAGAGAGGCATCCGCGTCGACGTGCTCCAGGCAGCGGCTAAGGAGCGGAGGGATGTGGCCATCGAGTCGCTGCATCTTCCGGAGAAGCTGTACAGAGCGGAAGCTTTTACGTTTGAGGTAGCGATACGCAGTACGTATGCCGGCAGCGGCGAGCTTCGCTTGTATGAGGATAGCCGGGAAATCGGCCGAAAGACGGTTGCTCTGGAGCGGGGGGAGAATCGCTTCGCTCTGCAAGGCCTGGCCAGGGAGCCTGGGCTTCATCGCTATAAGGCGGAAATATTTATGGAGGGGGACGAGCAGGCCGCTAATAATGAGGGCTATGCTTTTACCCGCGTCACCGGCAGCCCGAAGGTGCTGATCGTGGAAGGCAAGCCGGGAACGTCCTCCAATCTAGAAAATGCGTTGAAGTCCAGCTTGATTCAATATGCGGTCATTGAGCCTGGCCTGCTTCCGGCGGAGCTGGCGAAGTATGCCGGTTATGACAGCATTATTTTCAATAATGTATCCGGCGAGCAGGTCGGAGGCAAGCAGATGGAGCTCATCGAGCAGGCAGTGCGTTCTTACGGCATCGGCTTTATGATGGTCGGCGGCGAGGAGAGCTTCGGCATGGGCGGGTATTTCAAGACACCGATCGAGAAGCTGCTGCCGGTATCGATGGAGCTGCAGGGCAAACGGGAAATTCCGTCCCTGGGACTCATTCTCGTCATTGACCGTTCCGGCAGCATGGAGGGGGACAAAATCAGGCTGGCGAAGGAATCCGCGATGCGAACGGTGGAGATGCTTCGCTCCAAGGATACGGTCGGGGTCGTCGCATTCGACGACAAGCCGTGGTGGGTCGTAGAGCCGACGAAGCTCGCCGGCCGGAAGGACGATGTCATTGCCAGAATCAGCGGCATTCCGAGCGCGGGCGGGACGGATATTTATCCTGCTGTAGCGGATGCCGCGGATAAATTGCTGGGTATCGATGCCCAGCGCAAGCACATTATTCTGCTTACGGATGGACAGTCGGCAGGCAATTCCGGGTATGCAGAGCTGCTGAATACGATGAAGGACAACCATATGACGATGTCGACTGTAGCTGTAGGAGACGGTGCGGACACGCAGCTGCTGGAATCGCTTGCCAAGGAAGCGAAGGGGCGTTACTATTTCGTCAAAGACGCGACGACTCTGCCGACGATATTCAGCCGGGAAGCGGCTGTGATCGCCAGAACGTATATCGTGGACAAACCATTTGTGCCCGCATTGGTTCAGCCCGGAGACTGGCGTGAATCGATGGCGGGGGGTCTTCCGACTATATATGGCTATGTGGCGGCGTCGGCCAAATCGACCGCACAGACGGTGCTGGCGAGCCCTGAACCCGATCCGCTGCTTGCCCGTTGGCAGTATGGCTCGGGACGTACCGTTGCCTGGACGAGCGATCTGACGGGAAAATGGTCCCGGGATTGGGTGAACTGGCCGGGATTCCCGGGGCTGTTTGCGGATATGGTGAAATGGACTTTTCCGCAATTTTCAGCTTCGCCTTTTGAGGTGAGCACGACGGTGAAGGGGAATGAGGTTTATTTTGAAGTGGCCGCCTCGGAAGGTCTGGCTCCGCCGGATGAGCTGGAAGCGATCATTACGGGCGAGGATTTAAAAGATAAGACTGTGCCGCTTATCCAAACCTCCCCCGGGATTTATACCGGAGTGACTGCAGTGGAGGAGCCGGGGTCATTCCTGATTCATTTGCAGGGCAAGCGTGGAGACGAGGTTGTAGCTGGCGGGGGCACAGGCACCGGGTTCGTGATCCCTTACTCTCCGGAATATCGGATCGTAACGGAGAACGCCGGGGAGATGCTATCCAAGCTGGCCGCTGCAACGGGCGGACGCGAGCTGAAATGGGAGGAGCCGGAGGAGGCGCTCCACTTCCCGGTGCAGCCGCACAAGTCGCTGCACAGCTGGGAGCGTGCGCTGCTTATCACCGCGCTGCTGCTTGTGCTCTGTCCCCTTTTCACCCCGTCACGTGTACAAGCGACCGTAGAATTCCTTCGCACTGCAAGGCCAGGTCCAGGACCATCAGCACCCCCACCATGAGGAGGCACTCTCTAACGAGGGGGTTCTGCAGGCCGCTTCTCAGGTGCAACGTGATTTCACCAGACA
>NZ_LN884299.1:868116-3437649 GCF_001403875.1 Paenibacillus ihumii | reverse complement strand
CAGCGCTAGCTGCGCGGCATGGGCTGGTGCCCATGCCGGCAGGCCGCTGGCGATGCTGGCGATGCTGGCGATGCTGGCGATGCTGGCGATGCGACAGCGGCAGCGCTGCCCGTGTGGCAGTGCCGTACGGTTTCACGCAGTGTTGCAGCGCAATTTTCACCGTATTCTGGTCAAATGCATAAAAAAGTAATCTTCCAGGGCAGGGTATGACAAAAAGGGATATGGAAAGGTACTTAACAACGTGTTACAATATATAAAGTCAAAATGATTTTTTCAAAGTGATTGTTTTGTAACCAAAACGTATTTCTTCATTACTAAGGAGGAAGCTATAATGCCACTTTCAGACAACAAGGTCATCGAAAATTTGTCGATCACTACGATTCGTACTCTTGCTATAGATGCGATCGAGAAAGCTAAGTCGGGTCATCCGGGAATGCCGATGGGCGCAGCTCCAATGGGTTACCAGCTGTTCGCCAAGACAATGAAGCATAATCCTGACCAACCAACTTGGGTCAACCGGGACCGCTTCGTATTGTCCGCGGGACACGGTTCCATGCTGCTTTACAGCTTGCTGCATCTGAGCGGCTATGATCTTTCGCTTGAGGATCTCAAGCAATTCCGCCAATGGGGCAGTAAAACTCCAGGTCACCCTGAATTCGGGCACACTGCAGGGGTAGACGCGACTACAGGGCCGCTCGGACAAGGCATTGCGATGGCAGTGGGCATGGCTATTGCCGAAACTCAACTGGCAGCTACTTATAATAAAGGCGACTATAAAATCATCGACCACTATACTTATGGTATTTGCGGCGACGGGGACCTGATGGAAGGCGTAGCTAGTGAGGCGGCTTCTCTTGCGGGCCATCTGAAGCTTGGCAAGCTGATCTTCCTGTATGATTCCAATGACATTACCCTTGACGGTAAATTGAATCTGAGCTTCTCCGAGAATGTCAGACAGCGCTTTGATGCATACGGCTGGCAGACGCTTCTTGTAGAAGACGGAAATGATTTGGATGCGATCGAAAAAGCTATCGCTGAGGCGAAGGCGGATACCGAGCGTCCTACTCTGATCGAAGTGAAGACGGTTATCGGCTACGGCAGCCCGAACAAGCAAGGTAAAGGCGGATCCGGCGGAACGCACGGTTCACCTCTTGGTGCAGAAGAAGCGAAGCTGACGAAAGAATATTACAAATGGGTATATGAAGAGGACTTCTACGTACCTGAAGAAGTGCGTGAGCATTTTGCAAAAGTAAAAGAGCAAGGCATTGCTGCAAACAAAGCCTGGGATGAGCTGTTTGCGAAATACAAAGCAGAATACCCCGAGCTGGCAGCTCAATTCGAGCTTGCTATTGCGGGAGATCTCCCAGAGGGCTGGGATGCTGATCTTCCTAAATACAGTGCAGAGGACAAGCCGGTATCGACGCGCGTGGCGTCCGGTAATGCGCTTAACGGCTTGACTGGCGGCGTTCCTCAGCTTCTTGGCGGATCCGCTGACCTTGAAAGCTCGACGATGACTCACCTGAAAGGCTTGCCGCTCTACACGCCTGAATCGCGCGAAGGCCGCAACCTGTATTTTGGTGTTCGTGAGTTTGCCATGGCTGCTGCGATGAACGGTATTGCGCTGCATAGCGGCTTGAAAATTTTCGGCGGAACGTTCTTCGTCTTTACAGATTACTTGCGTCCGGCAGTACGGTTGTCTGCGCTGATGGGGCTTCCAGTTACTTATGTTCTTACGCATGACAGTATCGCAGTCGGCGAAGACGGACCTACGCATGAGCCGATTGAGCAGCTTGCTTCCTTGCGCATCATTCCTAACCTGACAGTAATTCGTCCGGCTGATGCCAACGAGACATCTGCGGCTTGGGCTTATGCGGTAGAGAATAAAGGCAATCCGGTTGCACTGGTGCTGACTCGTCAAAACCTGCCTGTGCTCGAAGGTACGGCCGAGAAAGCCCGCGAAGGCGTAAAACGCGGCGGATACGTTGTATCTGAGGCGAAGGACGGCAAACCGATTGCTCAGCTGATTGCTTCTGGTTCTGAGGTGCAATTGGCAGTTAAGGCACAAGCGGCGCTTGCTGAGGAAGGCATCCATGTTCGCGTTGTCAGCCTGTCCAGCTGGGATCTGTTCGACAAGCAGGATCAAGCGTATAAAGATTCTGTTATTCTCCCAGACGTTAAAGCGCGCGTAGCTATTGAAATGGCACATCCGTTCGGATGGGAGCGTTACGTTGGCGAGAAAGGCTCCATTATGGGCATTAGCACGTTCGGCGCATCTGCACCTGGCGACAAAGTCATTGCAGAGTACGGCTTTACAGTCGAGAACGTTGTGAAGCATGTAAAAGAGCAGTTGAAATAGATTAGATGAGCATGAAAAAGGCAGGCGCCGTGCATTTGCAAGGGCCTGCCTTTTTTGCCTCGGATGATGGATGTTTCGATAGAACGAGACAGGGGGGGCGGTAGATTCCATGACTCCCATGGCTACCCATAACTCCCCTTAACTCTCCCTAACGTGCATTCCAACCTTACACGGAAATTACAAACCTAAATAAAAATAAAATGTTACTTGCGATAGGTAATAAAAAGCATAAGGTTCCGCAGCAGAGGATGAATGGCGGTAATGAACATCGAAGCCAATTTTGACTTTAAGCATCAGCACCAAGATCGGCATGATCATCAGCACGACACCAGTACAGTAATCGGCACCAACATGGGCATGATCATCAGCACGACATCAGTACTGTCATCGGCACCAAGATCGGCATGATCATCAGCACGACATCAGTACTGTCATCGACACCAACATCGGTATGATCATCAGCACGACATCAGTACTGTCATCGGCACCAAGATCGGCATGATCATCAGCACGATACCAGTACAGTAATCGGCACCAAGATCGGCATGATCATCAGCACGACACCAGTACCATCACCGGCATCAACATCGATATGATCACCAGCACGACACCAGTACCATCATCGGCACCAACATCGGCATGAGCACCAACACGACAACAGTATCATAACTGGCACCAACATAAGCATGATCACCAGCTCGACATCAGTACCATCACCGGCACCAACATCTCGGTATGAGCACAAACCACAATATCTACAGTTACAACAGAGCTAATACACGGTTTCTATGCCAAGACTACCTTGAGACCAACAACGGGGCCGATATCGACAATTACATGATGCATCATGCGGAAGAAAACAAACTAATGGAGGGAATCCTGTGCTTAACGGACCGTGGTTCCGCTATTCTACATAATTCGTGAAAAATTCGGGGCTAACGGACTCGGGTTCCGTTATTAGGTAGATTTTGGTGGTAATGAGGCTGTTTTGCGGGTAATAGCGGATTCTGTGTCCGTAAGGTGTTTGAAAATGCTCAAAAATTGAAAATAGCGGATCTCCTGTCCGTTGGACTTGATGATCCTGTCGTCCCTAGGCGCCCCTCGGCGGTTAACGTCTAGTCAAACTAGTTGTCGGTAACGGTGCTCTGTGTTGCAGTGATCAATTGCCGGTTAAGTCGCCAGATCAATAGTTGGTTAGGTTACTGCATCAATCATTCGTTAGGTTACTGCCTAAATAATTCGCTAGGTCACTGTATCAATCGTTGTTTATGTCAATGCCACAATTGCTAGCAGGTCTCAGGCCTAATTTGTTGACTCGGTAGCCTGTGTAGAGTGCCGCTGAACAGCCTTTGTAACGAAGCCAACAGCCTTCCGGGCCCAACGGCTTCCAGCGGGCCACAGGCTGCTCCCAGCAGGGCCACAGCGCGTCCAGCCCAACGGCTGCTCGGCCGCAGCAATGGGTAGGTCTCGAGGGATATACTTCATCTAGCCGCAGACGCACGTCATGCTCTTACTCTTATACTCAGCTAGATGTGTATAAGAGACAGGGGCAGCACGGCCGGGCTGCGGCGGCGTCCAAACGATCGGCTACAGCTTGCTGCCGCCGATCGTTTGGCCGATCCAGGCCTCGTAGAGCTTGACGACGGAGGAGAGATCCTCGTCGCCGTAGCCCTCGGTCTGGCCGGCCTGGAACAGGCTTTTGGCCATGTTCAGCATGGGGGCGGGGATGCCAGCGCCGTCCGTCAGTGAGGAGGCAAGCTTCAAATCCTTGAGCATCAGCGCGAGGGAGAACTGGTTGGTGAAGTCATGATCGATGATTTTTCGCCCCTTCAGCTCCGCTTGCTTGCTGCCGGCGGAGCCGTTCTGGACGAGCTCGAGGAAGAGGTCGGCCGGCAGACCGGATTTGGCGGCGATGGCAAAGCCCTCGGCCAGCGCAAGGTTGTTGATGCCGACGATCGTGTTATGCGCCAGCTTGGCGACGGCCCCGCTGCCGTTTGGACCCATGTGCAGTATTTTCTGGCCCATCGTTTCGAAAATATCCCGCTGCTCGCTCAGCGCCTCCGCCGATCCGCCGATCATGAATACGAGCGTTCCGGCATGGGCGGCCGGGGAGCTGCCGGTAACGGGCGCATCGAGGAATTGTCCGCCAAGCTCGGCAATATCGCCGGCTAATTTTTGAACAAGCGCGGGAGAGATGGTGCTGCAGTCAATGACGGTGCTGCCGGGACGCAGGCCCTGCAGAATGCCCTCATCGCCGTAATAAACAGCGTTGATCGAGGCATCGTCGCTGACCATGGTGATGACGGTGTCGCCAGCCAGCGCCGCTTCCTTCGGGGTGGCAGCCCGTGCTGCTCCCTGCTGGGCGAGCGGCTGAGCCTTCTCCGCCGTGCGGTTGAAGACCGTAAGCTGGTAGCCTTGTTTAAGCAAGTTTGCGGCCATGGGAGCGCCCATCGTTCCCAGGCCGATAAATCCGATTTTTTTCATGACAATCACCTTCTATAAGGAATTGAACAGCTATTAATTATTTTAGCACGACTATTGGAATACTGCATATTGTGCCTTGTCTTCACCCGTAATTTACAGTATCCTAGGTGTAAGTTAAATGTGGATAGGGCAGTGAGATAGAAACAATATTGTGTAGACGGAGGAATGATTTACCATGTCTAAAAAAGTCACCTTTGATTACAGCAAAGCTCTTCAATTTGTGGGGCAGCATGAGATCGATTATTTGACGGAGTCGGTCCGCCTGGCTCATGAACAGTTACATAATGGCACGGGCGCCGGATCCGACTATCTTGGCTGGATCAATCTGCCAACAGAGTATGATAAAGAAGAATTCAGCCGCATTCAGAAGGCTGCTGCCAAGATTCAGAGCGATTCTGACGTATTGATCGTCATCGGCATCGGCGGCTCCTATCTCGGCGCGCGCGCAGCGATTGAATCGTTGTCGCACTCCTTTTACAACCTGCTTCCGAAAGACAAACGCAAAACTCCGGAGATTTATTTTGCCGGTAACAATATTAGCTCCACATATGTAAATCACCTCCTCGACCTGATCGAGGGCAAGGATTTCTCGGTGAACGTCATTTCCAAATCCGGTACGACGACGGAGCCGGCGATCGCATTCCGCATCTTCCGTGCGGCACTCGAGAAGAAATACGGCAAGGAAGAAGCGCGCAAGCGCATTTATGCTACGACCGACCGCGAGAAGGGCGCTCTGAAGAAGCTGGCGACGGAGGAAGGCTACGAGACCTTCATCATCCCGGACGACGTAGGCGGACGCTATTCCGTGCTTACGGCTGTCGGCCTTCTGCCAATCGCTACGGCAGGCATTAACATCGAGGAAATGATGCTGGGTGCTGCCGAGGCTGCCAAGGAATTCAGCAATCCTAATTTGGCGGAGAACGCCAGCTATCAGTATGCGGCAGTGCGAAACGCTCTGTATCGCAAAGGCAAAGTAACAGAAATTCTCGTGAACTATGAGCCATCCTTGCATTACGTATCTGAATGGTGGAAGCAGCTGTTCGGCGAGAGCGAAGGCAAAGACTATAAAGGAATCTATCCGGCGTCGGTAGATTTCAGTACGGATCTTCACTCGATGGGGCAGTTCATTCAAGAGGGGAACCGGAACATTTTCGAGACCGTGATCCAGGTAACAGAGGTTCCAAGCCATATTACGATTGAATCCGATCCGGCTGATCTGGACGGCTTGAATTTCCTTGCCGGCAAGACGCTGGACTTCGTGAACAAGAAGGCTTTCCAAGGTACGCTGCTTGCCCATACGGACGGACAGGTGCCTAACCTGATCGTGAACGTACCGGATCTAACGCCGTATTCCTTCGGCTATCTCGTCTACTTCTTTGAAAAAGCTTGTGGCATCAGCGGCTACTTGCTCGGAGTAAATCCGTTTGACCAGCCGGGAGTTGAAGCCTACAAGAAAAATATGTTTGCATTGCTCGGCAAGCCGGGCTTCGAGAAAGAAAAGGCAGAACTGGAAGCAAGATTGTCCGAATAACATTTCAAGCAAGCTCCCGAGGAGACTTGAAGAAGATCCTCAAATCCGAACGGAATCCAAGTGTCTTGCAGGAAAACCATACAGGCGAAATCCAAGTGTCTTGCAGGAAAAACATACAGACGCAATCGTGTCATTGCAGGAGAACCGTACGATGGAATCCAAATGGTATTGCTGGGGGGCCTATATAAATTCCGCCCGGAACGTGATCTGAAATTGAGGATAAAGGACAACATCGTTAAGCGAGAAGATATCAGCGCCAGGGAAGCAGTTCACCGGAGCATGCCGGTTGGGCTGCTTCTTGGCACATTCTATAAGGATGATCAAATATGCTAGAGCGTTACAAGACGGTTCGCAGAGCCGGAGAGAAGGAAATCGTGATCAAGAAGTCGCGTTTTATCGGTCATGTCAAGCCGGTGGAAAGCGAGTCCGAGGCGATTGAATTTATTGAAGAAATCAAGAAGAAGCATTGGAATGCCACCCACAACTGCTCCGCCTACATGATCGGGGAGCGGGATGAAATCCAGAAGCAGTCGGATGACGGAGAGCCGAGCGGAACGGCCGGCAAACCGATTCTGGAAGTGATTAAGCAGCAGGGTCTGAAGAATGTAGCTATCGTCGTAACCCGATATTTCGGGGGGATCATGCTTGGAGCCGGCGGTCTGATTCGTGCTTATACGGATGGTGCGGTTGCCGCAACCGAGGCGGGGGAAGTGATAACCCGCGTGCTTCATCGCGAAGTCTATGCCGAGCTGGACTATACTTGGCTGGGCAAGGTAGAGAATGAGCTGAGAAACCGAGAAATCCGCACGGGAGAGACCGCTTTTGCAGATACCGTCACATTGCTATGCCTGCCGCTGGACAGCGAGGCTGATGCCTTTAAGGCTTGGCTGGTCGATTTGACACAAGGGCAGGTCGTGTTGCAGGAAGGTAACAAGGTTTACTTTATTGAAGGGGAATAATGCCTATGGCAAGAAGAGCAGTAGAGCAGGAGTTGTCAAGGGAAAGAATAATGGATGCGGCCAGACATTTGTTTATCACCAAGGGGTACCGGGGGATATCGATGAGAAGCATCGGGCAGCATCTGGGGTACAGTCACGGCTCTCTTTATTATCATTTTAAGGAGAAGGCAGAGCTGTTTTATGCGATTGTGGTGCAGGACTTCAACCATCTAACCCAGCTGTGCGCCCAAGTCACGAAATCTCCATCGGTTGACGGGCTGACCAAAATTGAACAATTGATGCTGGAATTTATCAAGTTTGGCCTGGAGCATCCGCATCAATATGAAATCATGTTCATGCTTCGGGATGAGGAAATATTGGCCTATTGCCGCAGCGAGCAGGCGAAATGCTTCGATATGTTCGAATCGATCGTCAGAAAGTTCCTGAAGGAAGAAAGTCATCCGATGGAAGATAACCCGGCCTTCCCGTTAAGCATGTTCTTGGGGATTCATGGGTTTATCTCGTTCTACATTCAAGACCGGTTAACATTCGAAGAGATTATGCCTGCTGCTGTTGCTCATGTCAAAATGTTAAGTCAGAGCAGCTACAGATTGACGTCATAGGACGTTTTTGTTTTCGGTCCGCACTTTATTAATTTACATTGTCATTGCTGTACTCCTTTATTACATTACTTTAATAACGTAACAAACTTCCAAAACGTATGTAATGCGATAACAAGCAAAATAGCAGGCGGTCATGCGACTCGTTCCTGCTATTTTTTGTGCCTTCATGATTCGGTTTTTATGATTTTTACGTGACACTGCCGCATTCTCGGGCCGTCAAATTCACAAAAATAAATCCCTTGCCATCTTCCTAAGACAAGGCTTCCGTTATGGATAATGATCGTTTGAGAGGTACCGGTCGTAATCGCTTTTAAATGGGATGCGGTGTTCCCTTCAATATGGCGGTACTTGGGATGGTTCCAGGGATATACTTCATCTAACCGCAGGAGCACATCATGCTTGACGTCCGGATCTGCATTTTCATTGATGGCAATTCCGGCTGTCGTATGAGGGCAGTAGACAACGGCGATTCCGTGTTGAATCCCGCTTTTACGGACCAGCGCTCTAACCTCTTCCGTAATCTCTTTCATCTCATCTCGCTTTGTTGTGGAAATTTCCAGGGTATACAGCATGGGCCATCTCCATTCTATCGCGTCTTATTTCAGTATTGCAGCATAATACATATAATGTGCCATGATTCATAGAGAATACGCAAGCAAAAGAATCAGATGAAATGGATTGACGGTGACAGGCAGAGTTTGGTAAAGTATTTTTAAGATATAATACCGAGTATTTTCATAAGAATAATATATAAGCGAGCAGATAGGGGATTAACGAAAGGGTGTGGCCTCAAATGCATGTAGAAGTGAAAAATTTGGATAAACATTTTGGCAATTTTCATGCGGTTAAAGATGTAAGCTTTAGCATCGAGAAGGGACAGCTGATCGGTCTGCTGGGGCCGAGCGGCGGCGGGAAAACTTCTATTTTGCGCATCTTGGCAGGCCTGGAGCAGCCTGATTCCGGTGAGATCCTGTTTCATGGACGCCGGGTCAATGAGCTTGCTCCCCAAGAGCGGGGAATCGGCTTCGTCTTTCAGAGCTATGCCTTGTTTAAGCATATGACGGTCTTTGATAACATCGCGTTCGGCCTGCAGGTGAAGAAGATGCCGAAGGCTGCAATCAAGGACCGGGTCATGGAGCTGGTGGAGCTGACCGGGCTAAAAGGCTTTGAGCAGAGGTATCCGCATCAGCTGTCCGGCGGACAGCGCCAGCGCGTCGCCTTCGCCCGTGCTTTGGCGCCAGAGCCCCAGCTGCTGCTGCTGGATGAACCGTTTGCCGCAATCGACGCCAAGATTCGCCAGGAGCTTCGTTCCTGGCTGCGGGAGCTCATTGAACGCGTCGGGATTACCTCTATCTTCGTGACCCATGACCAGGACGAGGCGATTGAAGTCGCGGACGAGATCATGATTATTAACCAGGGACGCCTGGAGCAGAAGGGAACGCCTTGGGATATATACAAGGAGCCGCTTACGCCGTTTGTGGCTTCATTTATTGGGCAATCTACGCTTGTGGAGCGGGCCTCCGATTTGAAGGGCTTTGAGAAGGAAGCGGAGGACCCGGGCATTCGCGCATTCATTCGGCCAGAGTACATCGAGGTAGGGACGGAGCAGGAATTCATATTGAAATCTGCCACGGCGCCGGGAATCGTAAAGCATCTGCACTTCCGGGGAAGCGAATGGCTCGTAGAAGTCGAGGTCAGCGGGCATAAGCTAACGACATTCCGGTCGCTGGAGAAGGAGACTCTTCATGCCGGGCAGGAGGTAAGGGTGCTGGTGCACCGCGCTTATCTATTCAATGATGAGAAGAGCTGGATCGTGGAGAACCCGTTGAAGGGATCCCCGTTAACCGTGATGATTTAGCTTCAGGGCCAATTAGGGATATCCTATTTTTTACTCCCCTTCAGCCATAGTGAGACTAAAATCAGTCCCTTTCCACATAGGAAGAAGAGGGACATAACGGAGATGAACATCCACAGACTCAGCTGATTGCTATCCTTATTTACATTGTAGTGTGTGACTGCAATGATGACGGAGGTTAAAAATATAACTGCAATGATCCAAAAGGCAATCACTCTGCGCTTTATCATGATTTAATCCTCCAATAGTCAAAAGCTTTATTAAATCCGCCTATACACAGCTTTATGCTTATTATATTGAATATTAAAGAAGAAGCCATACAGGCTTCTTCCTTTTTTATAACTGTCCCCAAAAGGTTGGATCTTTAGGAGCCGTTAATGAGCCGGAGGCTTCGGCATACGTATAGACGTTAGATCGAAAACCGGGAGCTGGGTCAGAAAAAAAGGCGAGAAAGCAGCGAAGGGACTGTGTTATGATACTGAATAGCAGGCAATGATCGCGCTGCTTAATGGATAGACATCATCAGACACCAACTCTGGCTAACTAACGGGGTGAACTTAAGGATGGGAAGCAAGGCAGATCAACTGACGTTCTGGGGAACCGGGGATGCCATGGGCGTACCTAGAGTGTACTGCGAATGCGAGGTTTGCCAGGAGGCTAGACTTCATGGGCTCAATCGGCGGTATCGTTCCTCTGTGATGGTTGAGAGTGCGGATGGATCGTTTCTAATCGATTGCGGTCCAGATTGGCGTGAGGGCATGGAGCGGCATGGCGAGCGCTTTGTAGAGCATATTGTGGTGACGCATGCGCATTTCGATCATATCGGCGGGCTGCCGGAATGGGCAGATTCCTGCCGCTGGTTGAACCGGCGGGGACAGCTGTATGCCCCGCAGGAGGTAATTGACCTGATTATGGGGCAATATCCCTGGCTGCCAGCGCAGCTGGATATGCATGCGATAGATCAAGGCTTTGAATTAGCGGGATGGCATATCGTGGGCTGGAAGGTCTTCCACGGCAAAAACGGCTACGCCTACGCCTATCGTTTAACCAAGGAGGGTTACGCCTGGGCATATTGTTCGGATGCGATCGCGCTCTCCGAGGAGCAGAAGGCGCCTCTTCACGGCTTGGATTTGCTCATCCTGGGAACGAGCTTCTATGAGGAGAAGGCCGAATTCTCGACCCGCTCCGTATATGATGTGAAGGAAGCGTTAGCGCTTCTCCAGGAGCTTCAGCCGAAGCGTGCGATATTTACCCATATGTCCCATGATATCGACTTGCGCCGTGATTATAGACTGCCTGTCCATGTCGGGCTGGCCGATATAGGTACAGCCGTTCTGCTGAAATAGCAGGACGGTTTTTTACCGTACCAGCAATAAATTCACCACGCTGTTCGGCGAGTGTGTTACCATTAGGCCAAAGAAGTATACATAAAAGGGTTGAAAATCAGTTTGATTGAAAGCGTTTACTTTACGGAATTTGTTCCGTTAAGTTCATTTAAGATCGGGGTGTAAGGATGAAAAGGTGGCTAGGCAAATCTCTTAAGCATAAATTATCGATACTCATTATCGTCGCTACACTAGTTCCTCTGCTGTTTCTTGGATTGTTCTCTTATTACATAGCAGCAGGTCTTACCGAGGAGAAAGCCAAAATATCAGGGATGAATACGCTGCGTCAGCTGGAGGCTTACTTGGCCACGATGGTCAAGGATGTGGAGAATATGTCCTTGTTTCTAATTGGACACAATGGGGTTCAGAATTACTTGCGGTCGCCTGAGGGGGACTTTGTCCAACAAACGTCAATTACCAATTTCCTGACGAATTTGGCCTTCTCCAAGGATTATATTGCGAATATCATTATCGAGCCTTTAGGCGCCAAGCCGCCGATTTCTCATAAGTCATTAACGGGATCCGATTTCAAGGATATTACTGAGACTTATCCTAATTACTATGAGGAGCACCCTAAATGGTGGTCGGGCGTACATCAGCAGTGGTCCTTCGATGGAGTGCGCAAGGTGATCACGCTCGCCAGGCCGATTCGCAGTACGGATAAATACAAACTGATTGGCAAAGAGCAGATTAATCTCGACCAAGCTGTAATTGCCGAGCAAATCAGGCAAGCGGTTCTGGAGAAGAGCGGGTTTGTGCTGCTTCTCGATGAGCAGAACCGGATTCTCGCCGGACCTCCCGATTGGGAGACCAATCTTCGGCTTTCAGATTACTATCCGGACATAGGTCCCCTTGATGGAGCAAGCGGGTTTCTGGATTATGGGGAGGGAGCGGAGAAAAAGACCATTCTTTATAAAACGATGTCCAGTGGAAATTGGAAGCTGGTTGGAATCATCCCTTCAGAAGAATACCGTTCGCAAAACCGCTACTTTCTGACTTTGACGGCCGTAGCCGTCTCGGTCGCCATTCTGTTTGTGATTATTTTGGTGCTTTTTCTGATCCAGAAAATAACGAATCCGTTGACCCAGCTAGCCAGCTTTCTCAAGCATAAAAGCCCTGAGGAGCCAATGCCCGCTATTCCCGTGAAGTCCATAGATGAGGTGGGCCAGGTGATTGTCAGCTATAACAAGCTTAGCTCCCGGATCGTCAAGCTGACGGACGAAGTCAAGCGGAATGAATCGCTCAAGAAGGAAGCGGATTTACAAGCCCTGCAAATCCAGATCAATCCGCATTTTCTGTACAATACCCTATCCTCGATTCATTGGCTGGCTCTGATGAACCATGATGCCAAAATTGCAGAAATGGTAGGCTCATTAAGCGACTTTTTAAGATTTAGCCTGAATAATGGTCAAGAATATTGCTCCATCGCACAGGAAATCATCCATGTCAAAAATTATGTAAGCATTCAATCCATCCGGTATCCGAATAAATTCGTGTTTCAGGTTGAGGTAGATGAGGCGATCCAGGAGCAGCTTACATTGAAGCTGCTGCTTCAGCCGCTGGTCGAAAATGCCATGCTGCACGGCATATTGAAGCGGGAAGGGCAGGGGCGCATTACGATCTCGGCGGAGCAGGAGGAGCAGGGCATTCATTTTACCGTTGCAGACGATGGCATCGGGATCGCGCCTGAGCGGTTGGAGTGGTTGCGCACTCAGTTGGCGGAGCAGCCGGAGCATAAGACTGAGCGTTCCGTTAATGGCGGGTATGGGCTGCACAACGTTCATAACCGGCTGGTGCTTCATTACGGCAAGGAGGCCGGGCTTCGGGTAGAAAGTACAGAGGGGGCGGGGACTCGTGTCATGTTCATGATTCCTCGTACCGAGAGCGGAGCACAATCGCTGGAATAACTACCGCTAAATGCGGTCTGTCTTGTCTTAAAAATACGTCCCAGGCGTTTTTCTAAACGTCCTCTTAAAGCATACAGGCAAAACTGCAAAGGAGATGATAGGAATGAAAGTACTGATTGTTGACGATGAAGTGATCATTCGCACTGGATTGAGCAGTGTTATCAATTGGGAAGCTAGCGGATTTACGGTGCTGGAGCCGGCCGCCTCGGCTGAGGAGGCTCTATCGCGCATCCCTGACGAGCGCCCGGAGATCATCTTTACAGACATTCGGATGACGGGAAAGAGCGGTCTCGAAATGGCTCATGAAGTCAAGCAGGCATATCCGAACACAGAAATGATTGTCATCTCAGGCTATGACGAGTTTGCATATGCTCAGCAGGCTTTGCGGGAAGGAGTCAGTGATTATCTGCTTAAAACAAGCCGCCCTGATGAGATCATTCAAGCTGCCCTTCGAGCCAAAAAACGGCTCGAAGAGCGAAGACAGGCGGATGAACGAGGAAGAGCGGAGGAAGCTGTTGTGAATCGAAGCTTTCTAAGAGAAATGCTGGCCTCTGCTTCCAGTCCGGATGAGCAAATGGCAGCGGAGCTGTTGCACAGATATCCGCGCCTGCGAATGATCCAGGGGAAACACCAGCTGCAGATCTGGATCATTTCCGTACAGGCCGGGGATTGCGAGGGAATGTCCCATTCTGAGCTTCTGCATGACAAGCTGGGCGAAACGTTAACGGGCTGGCTGCCTTGCGAGTGGCTGCCATGGAATGAAGCGTTGCTGCTGTTAGTAAAAATCGAAGCCGATCATTCCGGCTGGAATCCCGTAGTGCGAGCGATTCAAAAGGCGGAGCAAGCGCTGCAATGCCGGACATTTGCCGCCTGTGGCCGGAGTATTGAGGATGTGCGCCAGATACGCGAAGCTGTCGACACAGCCTTAGAAGCGCACTCCTATGCCTGGCTGTTAAGCCAGGAGCCGTTCGTTCGCTATGACGAGCTAGGTGCACGCAGGGGGCTGCGAATGGTCTGCACGCAGGAGGAGGAAATCGCCCTTTCCTCCCTGCTGCGGTCAGGCAGCAAGGAGGATTTGCGTGCAGAGATCGGACGGATTTTGGACCGGATCAAGCAGGATAGTCAGGCGACGCCGGGCTCGGTCCAGGCTTACCTGCATTCCTTGCTTATCGCGGGTTACCGGTGGCTGGAACGCGCCGCATCCTCCATCGGGTTTTCAAGCCTGCTGCCCCATGGGGAGGAAATAGATGAGGCAGCGCTGGCGAGCAGGCCTGAACAGACGCTGATGGCTCATTTTGAATCGATGATGAAGCAGTACAGCCAGATGGTTTCCGGAGTGAGTCCGGTTCAGCGAGCCCTGGCCTATATCCACGATCATTTGGATCAAAGTCTCTCCCTGAGCCAGGTAGCCAGGCATGTACATATGAACCCGAACTATTTTAGCGAAGTATTCAAACGGGAGACCGGGCAGAATTATATCGAATTCGTGACACAGGCCAAGCTGCGCAAAGCGATGGCACTGTTAAGGGAGACGCCCGCTAAAATCAGTGAGGTGGCCAACCAGATTGGATATGAGGATATCAAGCATTTTAATCGTCTATTCAAAAAGTTTACGGGGCTTACCCCTTCGGAATATCGAAGCAAAAGCTGAATAAAGCCCCGCTATCAACTGAAATATATCCCCTATGGGCCTGTTCTCCTCCTCTTTATACTAAAAAGAGCAGTTCAATCCGTCATCTTTTTGTCACAAGGCATCTCTGCAGATGTACCCGCCTGAGAAGATGCAGCATGGATAGCATATGCCTTGGTGCTGAAAAGATGGCGTTGAACTCGCGCTTAAGGAATTTATTTTACAGGATGGACTAGGCTGTTCATAGTTCCGTTCCGTACAACAAAGGGGGATTATCGGTGAAATCATTAAGAAAAATGAGTCTTTTGCTGCTGATGATGACCATGCTTCTTGCAGCCTGTGGGGACAGCGGCAGTAACAAGTCTAGCGATGCCAGCAAGAAGAGCGAGAAAATAAAGCTGTCCATTTGGCATAATTTTGCTGGAGATGACTTGCGGGCCAAAACAGTAAGAGGCCTGATCGAGAAGTTTGCCGAGGAGCATCCTGAGGTGGAGCTCGATGCGCAAGCGATTCCGCCGGATGGCTACCGCCAGCGCTTAAGCACGGTTGCAGCAGGGAATGAGCTTCCGGATTTATTTTTTGTCTATGCAGGAAGTCATTCTGCTGAATTATACCGGGCCGGATTATTGCAACCGATTACAGAGGTTGTTGACCAGCACCCCGAGTGGAAGGATAAGTTCCTCACCGGCGCCTTTGATCCCTATACATTTGAGACGGACGAGATTTACTCAGCTCCTATCGGAATGTCGGCAACCTCCATCCTCTACTACAACACGGCTCTGTTTGAGCAATATAACGTAAAGGTTCCAACGACATGGGATGAAATGATGACTGCCATCCAGGTGTTCAACGATAATAATATTACGCCGATCGCTTTGGGGAATAAAGCTCCGTGGGTAGCGCAATCGACTATACTTGGTTCGCTTGCTGACCGCGTAACCGGAACCGAGTGGTTTAAGAATGCTGCAGCCCAGAATGGCGCGAAGTTCACGGATCCAGAATTTATCGAGGCTCTGGGTTACTTTAAGCAGCTGGTTGATCATAAGGCTTTCCAGGAGGGAGCCAACAGCATAGACAATACGCAGGCTGAGCAATATTTCATTCAAGGAAATGCGGCTATGATGATCAGCGGGGCTTGGAGTCTCACCAATCTGGCAGCCTCGGCGAGCGAGGAGCAGATGAAGGTTGTTGACGTTACCGTGCTCCCGGCAATTCCGGGGGGCAAGGGAGAGGCGAATACGATTTCCGGCGGTGCAGGCGGCGGCCTGGCATTGAGCAAACGGACGGAAGGCCCAGCTAAGGAAGCAGCCCTCGAGCTCATTTATGCCGTTAGCGGCCCGGAAGCACAGAAGGCGATTGCCGAGAGCAATTCCATGGTGATGTACGATACGGACATTGATGAATCCAAGGTAAGCTCGCTGTACTATAAGGCGTTCAACCTGGTGAAGAAGACTAATATTACCCCCGTTTATGACGCCTATTTATCTGCAGAAGCGGCGGAAGTGATCAACAACGGACTCCAGGAGATTATGGCGGGAGGTTCTATAGAAAATGTCGCGAAGAAGCTCCAGGATGCACAGGCCAGGTCAGTCACCCCATAGTAGGGCTATCCCGAGTCGACATAAGGAGGTAGACTTCTCATGCCTACCGCTTTGCGAAGTAAAAGCTTCATTGCGCTAGCCCTGCTTCCGGCGCTGCTTCTGTTTGTGGTCTTTGTAATCGTTCCCATTTTTTGGTCCGCTTACTATGGTCTATTCGAATGGAAGGGAATCGGAGCATCCAAATTTATCGGCGCAGGCAACTATCGTGAAATTCTTCAGGATCCTATTTTCTGGAGAGCGCTTAGAAATAACTTGATTCTGGTTATATCGGCGATCATAGGGCAGATTCCCATCGCACTTCTCCTAGCTCTGGTTCTGGTCAAGAATTCGTTCTTCTCCCGGTTTATTCGTTCGGCGGTGTTTATGCCGATGGTGCTTTCGACGGTCGTGGTGGGGCTTATTTGGGGGTATATCTACCATCCGCAATTCGGATTGGTTAACACCATCCTGGAGGCTGTCGGGCTGGAGTCTTGGACGCGGGCCTGGCTATCCGTGCCCCATGTGAACATCTTCGCGATCACCATTCCGATTAACTGGAGCAATATCGGACCTTATATGCTTATCTTTATTGCGGCGCTGCAGAATATATCGCCGGAAATTTACGACGCGGCTCATATCGATGGAGCATACGGGAGAAAGAGGCTGTTCTACGTAACGCTGCCCATGATCTGGAGTACCGTAATTGTTACGATGGTGCTCTGCATCTCGGGAAGCCTGAAGGCGTTCGATCATGTCATGGTGATGACGCAAGGAGGGCCGGCGCAATCGACAGAGCTGCTGGCGACATATATGTATAACAATACGTTCCGGGTTTATCGTTATGGGTACGGCTCAGCCGTGTCGACCATAATCATGATTATCAGCGCCTTATTGATCGGGATTAATTATGTCCTGACTCGAAGGAAAGCGGGATAACTAGAAGGGGGAAGGAGAGTGGAGCTCAGAACGACCAGGACCACGGATATGGCCGTGGATTCCTCTGGCAGGAAGCTTATGGTAAAAGGATTGGCCGTACTGGGAAAATCGATCTTGCTCGGGTATGCCGTTCTTACGCTGTATCCCTTGTACTGGCTGTTTATCAGTGCTTTTAAGACCAATGAAGACTTCTTTAAGAACCCTTACTCCCTGCCGCGCGTGTGGAGGATAGAGAACATTACCCGGGCGTGGGAGCTTGGAAATATGGGAAGGGCGATGCTGAATTCTACGTTTGTGACGCTAGCCGCCGTTGTCCTAACTCTAATTCTTGGCATTCTTGCAGGCTACGTGCTTTCGCGATTTGAATTCCGGTTCAAGAAGACCGCCGTAGCCCTGTTCCTGGCAGGCCTGCTTATACCGATCCATAGTACGCTTGTCCCTTTGTTTCTTATGATGAAGGAGATGCATCTGCTAAATACTTACGGAGCACTTATTCTGCCTTATACGGCATTTGAGCTTCCATTGGCTGTGTTCCTGGCTATGGGTTACATGGCCTCCATTCCAAAGGAAATTGAGGAAGCGGCTATGATCGACGGCAGCGGCTGGTGGGGAATCTTTGGCCGGGTGATCTTCCCGCTGTGTACCCCAATCATCGCAACCATTTCAATATTGGCTTTTCTGCGGTTTTGGAACGACTTTTCTTTTGCCCTTGTATTCATAAACTCACAGGCGCTAAAGACCTTGCCGCTAAGCCTATCCTTATTCTCGGATGGCTTTGGTACGGACTACAGCCTGACGATGGGAGCTATGGCGATCGCTGTCATCCCTACGATTGTTGTGTATTTGATCCTGCAGGATCAAATAATGAAGGGCATGGTGGCAGGTTCGATTAAAGGTTAAGAAGCAGGGGGCAGCCTATAGGCTGCCCCTCTTTTTACAAATTACAGATGAAAGGAAGTATAGTTACAGAGCATCCGCTTCTGTAGCGCAGGAAAAGCTACTGTCAAATCCTCAGATTTATTCCGAAAGTGCGATGACAGACGCTTCTCAAATCAAGCTTCCCGGTTAAAAATAAACTTGTCGATCGCGTGCTTGACGCCATCCTCATTGTTGCTGCGAGTCACATAATCGGCGATTTGCTTCAGCGCAGAAATCGCGTTGCCCATCGCGATGCCGAGCCCGGCAGCCTCCAGCATTTCATGGTCATTCCAGGAATCCCCGATCGCGATCGTCTGCTCCAGGCTGCAGCCGAAATGGCCGGCGATAAATTTCAGCGCATGTCCCTTTGTCCCTTCTTTATGCATGAACTCAAGGAAATTCGGCTTGGATTTAGTAATATGCACCGCCGGCCCGAGCAGCTCGCGAAGCACCGGGGCGATTTCATCCAGGTAATCCGGCTCGTCGATAATGAGCATTTTTGGCGTTGGCTGGGCTACCAGCTTGGCAAAATCGGGCTCGATGAAGTATTCCGTATTGTTGAGGGAGGTGTAGTCGATCAGCTTCTGATTCTCTTCTCTGGCGTACAGCTTATCATCGATATACGTTTGCAGATGCAAACCATGCTCCACGCAATAGGCGAAAAGCTTGCTGGCCGCGTCCAGAGGCAGATAGCGCTCGTACAGCACTTTTTCATCGAGCAGATTTTTCACGTAAGCGCCTTGGTAGGTAATAATCGGTACATTAAGGCCAGTTTGGCGCGCAATGGCCTGGGCGGAGGAGTAGGCTCTTCCGGTGGCCAGCGTAACGACTACCCCTGCGGCAATCGCCTCTTCCAACGCCTGCTGTGTTGCCGGAGTAACCTCTTTGTCATCGTTAATCAAGGTATCATCAATATCAATTGCAATGAGTTTGTACATCGTGTGGGCGTCTCCTCTTCTGGTAATGTTTGAAAGCTATCATGACGAGCTGATGAATGGAATGAACTTAAGGGGCACCCTCCGTAGGCAGAGGGGGAATACGCTCCTTCCTTGCTGCTGGACAGGAAGGATTCGAATGTCCGCCATCGCTCTTGTGCCCATGATCCGAGCCTTGGCCTGCCTTCAACTCGGCTAGAATCATTCCGGTAAAAATAAAGCCGCAGCCCAGCAGTGCAGACCAGCCCAAGCGCTCACCGGCAAACAGCACGCCTGTGATGGCAGCGAATACCGGCTCCATGGCAAAAATGACGGCTACCCGGGCGGGGCTCGTATAATTTTGACAGACGGTCTGAATCCAAAAAGCAAAGGCGCTGGTCGGACCGATGGAAACGAGCAGAGCCAGCAGCACCTCGGGACGCAGAAGCAGCTCCGTTGTCTGGGCGATAGTCCCGACATGCTCGGTCATCAGGGAGGCGGCCAGGCTGAACAGCCCGGTCACCCCAAGCTGAACCGCTGCTAGCGGAAGCGCCGGATAGCGCGGGGCATAGAGCCCCGTAAAGCCGATATGCAGCGCAAAGGCGAGGGCGCAGAACAGGATCAGGACATCGCCGCGATTCAATGAAAAGCTGCCGTTCGTAAACGTTAGCAGGTACAGCCCGGCAGCGGCCAGCAGGGCGCTGATCCAGGTGAAGGCATAGAGCCTGTGCCGGAAGAGGGCCACCGACAGAAACGGCACGAGCACGACGGACAGGCCCGTAATGAATCCGGCATTTGAAGTCGTCGTATATAGCAAGCCGACCGTTTGGAAGCCATAGCCCGCGCACAGGAACAGTCCCAGCAGCACGCCGTGACCGAGCAAGCGCAGATTGAACCGGCGCCAATCCTTGCGGTAGAACAGCGTCGTGATGACCGCCAGCAGCAGGGAGGCTCCGATGAACCGAATTGCATTGAAGGCCAGCGGCGGGAGCGCCTGCACCGCATTTTGCACGATCAGGAAGGTGCAGCCCCACAGCATGGCGACGGAAAGCAAGCTCAGATCGGCCATGCGTGATCGCGGCATATTGAATTTTTTCACGATGGGCTACTCTTTCAGGAAGACCAGGCCCACGAAATCATCGAATTCCAGGTTGCCGAAATAATGCTTCACATCGATCCCTGCCAGCGCCTGGCGAACCGTCTGTTCCTCATGGCGCACCCCGCGCAGCTTGTCCTCAATATCGGCGACATCGCCTACTCCGAAGAAATCGCCGTAGATTTTGATGTCCTGGATATGGCCGTCCTTTATGTTCATGCGCAGATCGATGATGCCGATAGGGAATTTTTTCGTATGCTTCACATTGCACTCCGGGGACAGACCGAAATTCCAGTCCCAGTTCTTATAACGTTCCTTGGAAATCTCGTTAATTTTGCTCCAATCGTCCTCGGTTAGGCGGTATTGCGGTACCTTGTCCGCGTCCATGCCAAAAATATGCCGCAGCAGCTCCGCGCGGAATTCCTCGATCGTCATTTTCTTATCCAAAAAATCAATGATGTTAGCTACCCGGCTGCGCACGGATTTGGTGCTCTTGGATTTGAATTTCTCCGGATTCGCATGCAGCGAGGCGGCGACATCGTTCAGATTCAGGTTGAACATGAGCGTACCGTGGCTGAACATGCGGCCGCGCGTGGAGAATTGGGCGTTGCCGGAAATTTTCTGGTCGCCGACCTGCAGATCGTTGCGTCCCGTCATCTCCGCATTGACTCCCAGAGATTGCAGCGCCTCCACGACCGGCTGCGTGAACTTGCGGAAATTATGGAAGGATTGCCCGTCATCCTTCGTGATGAAGCTGAAATTCAGGTTGCCGAGATCATGGTAGACCGCTCCGCCGCCGGACAGACGGCGCACGACCTGGATATTGTTCTCCTTGACGTAATCAAGATTGATTTCCTCAATCGTATTCTGATGCTTGCCGATAATGATCGACGGCGCATTAATATAGAACAGCAAATAACTGTCATCTTCGAGCGGAAGATGCTTCAGCGCGTACTCCTCAATGGCCAGATTGACCGAGGCGTCGGTAATCCCCTGGTTATCAATAAACAGCATGACTCTTCCTCCATTACTTTTATATATTTGTATCACGTTAATTTGAAATATCCTACCGTAATTATTGTAAACCAATTAAGGCCGAAACCAAAGGAAAAAACCGGGTGCCGGCATTTTTCATCCATGTGGCAGCGGCTGGACACGGCCGCATGTGGTCGACCGACCGCCGTCATGCAGCGAAGCACCGCGCGCTAGGAGCTGCGCGCGGTACGATTGAGACATCACGTATACATCACGCGGGCGGGTGAATGGACGGTGAAAGGGAAAAGGTGAATAGTAGTTTGACGGAAGATGGGAATTCCCCTCATAATGAGGGCATTGAACTTGGATGCTAAGCAGCTGAAATACAGAAATACTTCAATGGGTATGGGGAAAAGAGGAATGGCGATATGCTGGAAGTGTACGGACATGGAGGAGATGTAGAGTCGGCAGCACTGCGCTTCGGGCTTAAGCCAGGTCAATTCACGGACTTTAGCGCAAATATTAATCCGCTCGGTCCGCCGCCGGGTATGCTAGAGGGACTGCGGGCGGCGCTGCCCGAAATCATACGTTACCCCGATCCGGGTCACCGGGCGCTGCTCTCCTTGCTGGCAGAGCGGCATAGCGTACAGCAGGCGGGCATTTGCGTCGGCAACGGCGCAGCGGAAATTATGGCCCTTATCTTATTGGCAGTGGCACCGAGCAAGGTTGGCGTCGTGCAGCCCTGCTTCTCGGAGTATGAAACGCTGTCCCGGCAGTTTGGAGCAGAGGTACACGCGGTTTGCGGGACAGCGGAGTTGGACTATCGCGCTGAGCCCGAACAAATCGTAAAGCTGGTTGCTTCAAGCGATCTGGTGTTTCTGGGCCAGCCGAACAACCCGAATGGGGTGCAGTACGGCGTGAGGCAATTGCGGCAGCTTGCAGAAGCCGCGGAACGGCATGGGACTTATTTTGTAATAGATGAGGCGTTTATCGACTTCATTCCTCCGGAGCAGCGGCAATCGCTGCTGCCTGAGCTGGAGCGGTATCCGCATGTCATCCTCGTCCGCTCTATGACGAAATTCTATGCGATTCCTGGTCTGCGGCTCGGCTACGGCATCGCCCACCCGGAGATGGCGGCCGCGATGAGAAGCAAGCAGGTGACGTGGAGTGTTAATATTTTGGCGCTGCGGGCTGGGGAGATCAGCCTTCAGGCCGGGGAGGAATACGAATCGGCAACGATCGCGGCTATTGCGGCGGAGCGGGAGTATCTCCGGACAGAGCTTGTATGCATGGGCTGCGAGGTGACGCCGGGGGAAGCCAACTATTTGCTTCTGAGGCTTCCGGAGCCGTGGACGGCCGGAACGATGCAGGAGGCGCTTGGACGCCGAGGCGTGCTCGTGCGAAGCTGTGCGATGTACCCGGGGCTTGGCGGGAGCCATATCCGCGTTGCGGTGAAGGATCGGGCGGCGAATGCCATCCTGATTCGGGAAATGGAGCAGGTGATGGGAGGCGAGCAGGGATGACGACCCCTTTTTTGCATGTGCAAATGGACGAAGCAGGTCGAGCAGATTCAGCAGATCGAGCTCATTACAGCAGTAAAGCTGGACAAGGCGATCTAATCCGCCAAACTGGCGATATGAAACCTAAGGAGCAAATGGATCAACTTCATCGGACTGATCAGATAGGTCAGAGCAATCTGGTCAATCAACCTCGTCGAGCAGACCAGCCGTCTGCTGAAACAGGCCAGGCAGTCTATCCCGCAAAAATATGGCCGGGCTTAAAACTGTACCGGAAGGAGCGGCATATCTTGCTGGAAGCGCCGGGTCCGATGGACAGCTTAGGCAGTGCGGTATATGGCGGCGGAATGCAATCGCTGGAGCGATTCGTCAATATTTATGTGGACCGGTTCTATCGCTGCGATGATCCGGTGCATGATATTCGGAACTTGCTTGGCGAATGGGGATACCCTGAGCGGGGAACGGCCGGGCTGCTAACGGCGGTGCAGCTGCAGCATGCGGCGGTGGCCGAGGAGCAGGGCGCCGATTTCGGCGTGCTGTGCTGCGCTACGGCGGGCGTATCCAACGCAGCCAGGGCCGGAGTGAAGCGAACGACGTTCCCTGCCTCATGGACGCCGGGCACGATTAACATGATGCTCGTCGTCGACGGCAGAATGACCCCCGCGGCCATGGTGAACGCCGTCATTACGGCGACGGAGGCCAAGGCGGCCGCGCTGAGCGATCTCGGCATATGCGACGCCGAGAATGGGCTGACCGCAACCGGCACGACGACGGATGCGGTCATGCTGGGCGTCAGCCAGCGCGCCGAATGGCCGCTGCTGCACGCCTACGCGGGAACCGCGACTGATCTGGGCGGCGCTATTGGCCGCCTGGTGTACGACGCGGTTCGTGCATCTTTGGCCGCGGCCGGAGGGCCGAAATGACGGCCGCGTGGTGGGTGCTGCCGGTCGCGTATGCGCTTGACCGGCTGCTTGGCGATCCGCGCTGGCTTCCCCATCCCGTCATCGGGATGGGGAAGGCGATCGCCGCGATCGAGGCGGCAATTCGCCGCCTGGTGAAGCCCCGCGCCTACCGGGCCGCGGGGCTGCTGCTGCCGCTGCTCGTTGCAGGCGGCAGCTTTGCCGTGACCTGGGCCGTGCTGTGGCTCTTGGCCCAGGTTAGCCCGTGGCTCGCCGCGCTGGCTGAAGCCGCGCTGATCGCCACGACCATCGCGGCCAAGGGGCTGCAGGATGCCGGCATGGAGGTATGCGCCCATTTGCGCCGCGGCGATCTGCCTGCCGCCCGGCGTGCACTCGGCATGATTGTCGGCCGCGACACCGGGCAGCTCCAGGAGCCGGATGTGGTGCGCGGCGCGGTGGAGACGGTGGCGGAGAACATCGTCGACGCCGTCGTCTCGCCGCTTTTTTTCGCGCTGCTGGGCGGCGCCCCGCTGGCGATGGCTTACCGTGCCGTCAATACGCTCGATTCAATGGTTGGCTACAAGAATAACAAATACATCGATCTCGGATGGGCGTCGGCTCGTCTAGACGATATCGCGAATTATATCCCCGCACGCTTGACGGCCCTGCTGCTGATCGCTGCGGCCTGGCTTCTTCGCTTCAATGCCAAAGGCGCTGCGGCCATGGTGCGGCGTGACGCCGCGTCCCATCCCAGCCCGAATAGCGGGTTCCCGGAGTCGGCCGTCGCCGGAGCCCTCGGCGTGCGCCTGGGCGGTGAGAATTCGTATCATGGGGTGGTGTCTTTTCGTGCGTATATGGGGGACAAGACCCGCGAGCTGGAGGCGAACGATATCGTCAAAGCAGGCCGACTGCTGTTTGTCGTCTCGGATTTGTTCGTGCTGCTGGGAACCGTGCTGGTGCTTGCGTTAGCGGGTTGGCTTTAGACCCGATCACCTGTGTGGTGAATATCAGGAGGCGAGTGATTTAGATGAAACAGGTCGGTTGTACTGCTGAACTCTGGCTTGTACGACATGGACGTACCCGCTGGAACAGAGAGCGGCGTTATCAGGGACATTCAGATCCTGCCTTGCTGGACGGTGAGGCGTCTGGACTCGATGAGCCCAAGCGGGAGCTTGAAGGAGTTTCTTTCACCTCTGTCTATTGCAGCGATCTTCTGCGCTGCCGCCAGACGCTGGCGAGAGTTCGGCCAGATCTGCTTGGCGAGGCGGTTTATGACCCGCGTTTGCGGGAAATGAACTTCGGGCAGTGGGAGGGGCAGACGTATGAGATGCTGAAGGAAGACCCGCATTATCGGGCATGGATTGACGATCCTATGTCATGGACTCCGCCTGAAGGAGAAGCGTGGGCGCAGTTTCACCAGCGGGTAAGCCATGTCTATGAAGAGTGGCTTGGCCTGGCCGAGAGGTGCTGCCTTGCAGGCAGTCGGGAGCAGCGGATTCTTGCGGTCACCCATGGGGGTGTCATTTCGCTCGTTTCCATGCTGCAGCATTCCGGAGCGGGGTTTTGGGACACGCATATTGCTGCCGGCGGTATATTGAGGCTCAAGCTGGAGAGATAGATTAGGCGTGGCGATGGAAAAGGGACAGTTAACAAGAATAATGCGGATAAAACCGATATAAAACTGAACATAACTAGACCAATCTAGAGCAAAGCTATAGCAAGTTAGAGCAAGTTAGAGCAAGTTAGAGCAAGTTAGAGCAAGCTAGAACAAGTCTAGAGCAAGCTAGAGCAAGCTACAACGAAACTAGCACGAAGCTACAACAAAACTAGAACAAAGCTAGAGCGATGCAAGAACAAAGCCGGAATAAAGCCGGAATAAAGCGGGAATAAGTCTGGAACAGAACTGGAGCAGGCTCAGGTCAACATACGGGACATATGTATAGCAGAATGACAGTGAAGTATGCAATAGATGCCCCCTGTTCTAAAGCCTGCCTAGTGATAGTAAGGCACAGGTGGAGACGAGCACGCGGAATATTCGGCGTATGCTGCAGCTCCTTTGCGTCTTCCTAAACCTTAATGCAAAGGGGTTCGCAATGCTGGGGTATACTATCCATGCTCTCACCGCACTTTTAAGCAGGATTGATTTTGACCTCAAAAAAGGAAGTGATAGGCTTGCCAAGGACGAGAGATAGACTATCCGCGTCAGCCTCAAGTGCCGAAAGATCCGCACCGAATTTTTCAATTACAGGAAAATCGCTACCGCTAGTCCTGGGTGTGCTGGATCTCGTTCCCCGTTTGCCGGGGAATACAGATGAAGAGGCGCTCAGACAAGCTGTAGCTTTGGCGCAGAGTGCCGAAAAATGGGGCTATGCCCGCTATTGGACGGCTGAGCATCACGATATGCCAGGGCTGGCCTGTTCTTCACCAGAGGTGCTGCTCGCTCATGTCGGAGCTAAGACGGAGCGGATTCGCCTCGGTTCAGGGGCGATTCTGCTCCCCCATTACAGCCCGCTAAAAGTAGCGGAATGGTTCCGGCTGCTTGCCGCATTATACCCCGGCAGGGTAGATTTGGGGCTGGGGCGCGCTCCCGGAGGAGAAGCGCACACCGTAATGGCGCTTAGCGGCAATTTTTTGGCCCGGATCGCTGAGCTTCCGCAGACGGTTGCTTCGCTGCTGGAGCTTCTTCAGGACGTTTACAAGTATGAGGGGCATGCCGTAACCGCCCGGCCGCAGCCGCAAATCGAGCCGATGGTTTGGATGCTTGGAACGAATAAGAAAAGCGCGGAATATGCAGCCAAGTTGGGAACGGGTTATGTATTCGGACAATTTATGAGCGAGCACGACGGTCTGGACGTGCTGGCATCCTATCGAGCGGACTTTGCGCCCTCCTCACTCCAGAGCGCGCCAAAAACGATGCTGGCCGTCAGCATCGTATGTGCAGCAGCCGAGAGTGAGGCTGCGGACTGGGTGCGGGTGCTCGATGAGACGGCAGGACAAACGGGTCGAGGCTCGTTCCGCAGTTTAAGCGGCACGCCGCACGGCGTCTATGAGCAGCTTAAGGATTTGCAGCACCAGTACGCTAATAACGAGTTCTTGATCGTGTGTCCCATTCCCGACTATGCGGCAAGGCTGGAATGCTACAGGCTGCTGGCAGAGGCGCAGAGGGAGCGGGAAGGCATGCAGGAGTGATTTTGAAAAAAGCAGCAAAAGAGTCTCATAACCGCTTTTATTCCAAGTGAGCATTTATTCGTTTGAAGTCGAGGGTGGAGGCAGGAAGCATGATGCATGAAGGAAACCGCAGGCATTACGTGTACGCATACGCCTGTCATGAGAATGAACGGCGGCTGTGCGAAATGGAACTCGCTGCTCTGTTTGGACAGCCGGCGGGTACGGCAGGCTACGTGGAAACGGACAGACGGATCGCTCCGAGCCGCAGTCCGTTTATTTCGTACCGGGTAGAAGTATTGTATGCGGCAGAAGATTTCGATAGCCTAGCCTCGCAAGCGGCTGAGCTTGATCTTAAGGACAGAACTTTTAAAGTCATTTGCATGAAGCTTGGTGACATGCTCGCATACAGCTACGAGGAGCAGCGCGAGTTTGAACGGCGAATCGGAGGGTTAGTTCGCGGCAAGGCGGAAATGCGCAGGCCTGAGACGACGCTCGGCCTGATGTCCATCGATGGCCGTTGGCAGCTAGGAATATGCCACAAGGCAGAATCCGTATGGCTGCACCATAAAAGCAAGCCGCGCAATTACTCCACAGGACTAAGCACAGCCGTCGCTAGGGCTTTGGTGAACATTGCGGTTCCAGAGCCGGATGCCGTCAAGGCGATCGATCCCTGCTGCGGAATGGGAAATGTGCTGATCGAAGCTTTGTCGATGGGAATTGACATCGTCGGCCGGGATATTAACCCGCTGGCGGTTCGGGGAGCAAGAATCAATTTGCGACATTTCGGATATGGTGATGACCGGGTCAGTCTTGGAGATATGAATGAAGTGGACGAGCTTTACGGCGCGGCTATCGTGGACATGCCTTATAATTTATGCTCCGTGCTTCCTCCTGAGGAACGGGAACGGATGCTGAGCAGTATACGGAGGTTTAGTCTTAGGGCAGTCATTGTCTCGACGGAGCCGCTGGCGGAAGAGATCCGTCGAGCCGGTCTTCGCATCCGCGATTACGGGACGGTCAGCAAGGGTTCTTTTATCAGACATATTTGGGTCTGCGAGTCCAGGGTAGGGGGATAAACGATTGTCAGCAGCAAGGTTTTCCCCTATAATCCAATACAGGGCGCAGATGTGTCAAAGCCCAGTGAAGACTGTAAGATAGCCTGGGAACTAATCATGGGTAACTCAGGCGAAGATGATGAATGCCTAGTAAGAATGGGAAAACCGTAGGTCCCAAAGCGCGCTGATCCATAAGCTGCCGCCACGGGTTAATAGGGAAGCCGGTGCAATTCCGGCACGGTCCCGCCACTGTAAACAGGGATGAAGCTCATTTATGCCACTGTCATTCGTTGAACAGCCGCCATGTCCGCTTATAAGGAACGGCAGGAAGGTCAGCGAGGATGGGAAGGCGAGCCGAATCAGCAACCTGGAGTCAGGAGACCTGCCTATGGGAATCAAGAGACGGTCCTTCGAGGAGAGGATAACGTTCTGCTAATAACTATGCTTCGGACAAGCTGGATGCTTGCGGCGCATAGCCTTGTAGACGTAGCCCGATCCTGAATGGATGGGGCTTTTTCCTGTCTTTTTCACCCTGTTTTCCATTCCAAGCTGGCTTTTCATGTATAAACTACACACCATGTAAGGAGAGAGAGTCATGAACAAGTTCAGAAAGTTCTGGGGGTTTTGGATTTTAGCGATCATGCTTGTCTTGATGGCTGGCTGCGGCAAGGATGCATCAGGGCCAAGCAATGCGAATACGCCTGCACAGCAGGAGCAGAACGCTCAAACGGCACAAGGAGAGCAGGAGGGTTCACCGTCTGAGGCGCAGGCGACTGCCTATCCATTGACGGTGAAGGATGTCACGGGAGCGGAGTTTACCTTTGAGGCCGCACCTCAGAGAATCGTCTCACTGGCTCCATCGGAGACGGAAGGATTGTTTGCGCTTGGGCTGGATGAGCAAATCGTAGGGGTATCCGATGTCGATGATTATCCTGAAGCGGTGAAAGACAAGCCGAGAATGGGCGGATTCCAGGTTAATGTGGAGGCCGTTATTGCGGCCAAGCCGGATCTAGTGCTAGCCGGTAATTTGATTGACCCGGCAACGGTCAAAAATCTCACCGATCTCGGTATCAAAGTTTATCAATCGAATCCGAACTCCTTGGAAGAAACGATGGTGAACATCAGAGCCGTAGGCGAAATTACCGATCGGCAGAAGGAAGCCGAGAAAGTGATCGCCCAAATGGAAAAAGAACGCGATCTCGTCTTAAATGCGGTCAAAGCCTTGACACCGGATCAGAAAAAGAAAGTCTATATCGAATTCTCGGCAGGCTGGACTGTCGGCAAGGGTGTGTTCATGGACGAGTTGATTACGCTGGCTGGAGGCGAGAACGTCGCCTCGGATCTGGAAGGCTGGAACGAGATCAATGAAGAGAACATCATTAAGGCCAATCCGGACGTTATCCTGTTTGCCAGAAACGTAATCGATGAGAACAACAAAACGATCGGTGATATTATCAAGGCTCGCGGCGGCTGGGATCAAATTACGGCCGTGAAGGAAGACCGCGTAATCGGCCTGGACGATAATCTCTTAAGCCGGCCTGGCCCGCGTGTTACTCAGGGATTGATGGAAATGGCCCGGGCCATTTATCCGGAATTGATTCAGGAATGATGAATAAATTGGCGGGATATGGCGCGGCAGGCTTAGTACTTCTGGCTGCCACGCTGCTAGTATGCATCGGCGTTGGTTCCGTCTTCCTGCCGACCGGACAGATCGTTGGCATTCTGCTCCATCGGCTGCCCTGGATCGGCAGTATGGTTACACCGGACTGGGACGTAGCCGCGGAGCAGATTGTCATGCAGGTAAGGCTGCCGCGAGTTCTGCTCGGTATGCTGGTTGGTGCCTCTTTGGCGGTGGCTGGAGCTGCGTTCCAAGGCGTGCTGCGGAATCCGCTGGCTGATCCTTTTACACTGGGCGTATCCTCGGGGGCGGCGGTCGGCGCAGCTACGCTGATCTTCTTTGGTTGGCAGTTTTCTTTGATCGGCGTATTTACGCTGCCGGTCGTAGCGTTTATAACGGGAGCAAGCACGCTGCTTGTCGTAATGTGGCTGGCCAGGGAAAATGGGAGAATCCCAATTGAGAGCCTTATTTTGTCAGGCGTGGTTATGCAATCTTTTCTGGGCGCGATCGTCTCGTTTCTCACGGCCATGTCTAAAAAAACGGTAAACGAAATATTATACTGGACGATGGGAAGTCTCAGCTTGCGCGGATGGTCGTATACGATCATCCTTTTCCCGTATTTGGTCATTGGCATGCTTTTCCTCTGGAGCAAGGCACGAAGCTTGAATCTGCTAGCCCTCGGCGAACGCCAGGCGGCTCATTCGGGGCTGAACGTCGATCGGACGAAGGCAGTGGTTCTGCTCATAGCTACGCTGATGACTGCCGCGGCTGTATCCGTGTCCGGGGTGATCGGCTTCGTCGGCTTGGTTATACCGCATATGATCCGGCTGATAACGGGACCGGACTACCGGTTGATTATCCCGCTCTCGGCGCTTGGCGGGGGGATATTCATGATGTGGAGCGACCTTGCCGCCCGTACGGTACTGGCTCCAACGGAGATTCCGCTTGGCGTGGTCACGGCGTTCGTCGGAGCTCCGTTCTTTGCTTACCTGCTGTACCGCAACAAGAAGCGGAGAATGGAGGAGCTGCAATGATTGGAATTCAAGGTATTGTGAAATCCTATGGCCGGCAAACGGTGCTGCAGGGGATCGACTGGCAGGTGCAGCGCGGTGACTTTTGGGGCATCATCGGTCCGAACGGCAGCGGAAAAACAACGCTGTTGAACGTGCTGTCAGGTGTGGAGGGCCCGGAGACTGGAGAAATAACGCTGGATGGCAGGCTTCTTGCATCCTATAGCCGCAAGGAGCTGTCGAGGAAGCTCGCGGTGCTTCAGCAGGATGGCTTGCCGCCGATGGCTTTTCCGGTGCGTCAGGTGCTGGAGATGGGGAGGTTCCCCTTTCAGAATTGGCGCGGTAAAGAAGAGGAGGATGGTGCAGAGCGTCTGATCAACGAGATTATGAGACGCCTGGATTTACTGGGGCTGGAGCATAAGCCGCTGCATGTGCTTAGCGGAGGACAAAGGCAGCGGGTTGCTCTCGGCAAGGTGATGGCACAGCAGCCGGAGGTCGTGCTGCTCGATGAGCCGACGACCTATCTCGACATTCGCTACCAGATGCAATTCATGGAGCTGGTATCGAGCTGGCAGCGTGCTGAGCACTTAACCGTCATTGCCGTAATGCATGATTTGAACCTGGCTTCCCTGTATTGCGATAAGCTGATCGCTTTACGGGATGGTAAAATCATCGCTTCCGGGACGCCAAATGAAATTATTACCCCGGAAATAGTGAAGATGCTGTTCGATGTCGATGCTTATTCAGTCATGCATCCGGACCGGGGCGTGCCTCAGCTGCTTTTGCGGAGCGAGCAGGGGATGTGAGCTAGGGATTGAGTTGGAGCTGAGTTGGAGCTAGCCCTTGAGCTTGAGCTTATGTTTGAGCTTGCGCTCGAGCTAGCCCTTGAGCTTGAGCTTACGTTTGCACTTGCCCTTGAGCTAGAGATTGAGCTTGAGCTTGCACTTATCCTTGAGCTTGCGTTTGTACTTGCCTGGCTTTGGTAAGGTTTAGATTTAATAGATTTTTTTGCTCCAATCCTCGCTTGATGCTGATGCAATTGGCTGGGATTTGAACCGATTTTTGCGGATTCTCGTTTTTCGCACCGCGTGCAGCTCCCAGCGCGCGGTGTTTCGCTGCATGTGACGGAAGTCGCCAATCTTTAGCCAGATGAAATGCTTGCTAGTAATGTGTGACTTGGCATATTTCGTACTCTGGGTGTGAGTTAACGTATCATGGTTCCGCTAAATCGCGAAGCAAGTAGTTTTCGAACGCTAACGGACAGAGGTTCTGCTCAAGCACGAAGTAGGTCGTTTTTCGAAGGCTAACGGATCGTGTTCCGCTTAAGCACGAAATAGGGAGTTATGTGATGCTAACGGACCGCAGTTCCGCTAAATCGCGAAAAAGCAGCTTTTACGGAGGCTAACGGACCGAGGTTCCGCTATTGCTGCAAAAACACCACTTTGTTGCCCAAAAAAGGGACAATAAGGGCTCTGGTGTCCGTAAGAGTTCCAAAAATTGCTCAAATAGGCCAAATAGCGGCTCCTGTGTCCGTTAGCTAACTGAACTGATACGCAGGATGACATAGTATACTCTACGCACGTTGCGTTCCTTTTCATACAGTGAGGATTGAGTATGTCCGAGGTCTCGATAATACTTTAGCAAGTCTTTACGCAAGCCACTCTACAATCTAGGCACGTTCGGTCTATATTTCTAAGCTAATCATCAACAATCTAAGCACGTTCGGTCTATATTTCTAAGCTAATCATCAACAATCTAGGCACGTTCGGTCTATATTTCTAAGCTAATCATCAACAATCTAGGCACGTTCGGTCTATATTTTTAAGCTAATCATCAACAATCTAAGCACACGCCCAGTCATATTTCTAAACTAGTCAATCCACATTCTGAGCACGTCCAATCCATATTCCAAGCAAGTCAGTCCGCATCCCAGCAAGTACAATTTATATTCAAGAAAGACCACGGAAATTGCAAAAAGCGTCATTTCGTGTCATATGTCAGTAAGTTTATGTATAATTGCAAATAGTGATTTCTCGTTCATAAGTGGGCAGAATTTCGGCATTAGGCATAGTAGATCAAATTAGAGAAGAGGGCTATAGAATGAGTTATTCCGTTTCGGACATCATTGGATCAATTTCGCCTTGGCATGAGGAGGCGGCGAAGGCAGCAGCGGAGCATCTGGATCGTTTGACTAAGCCGCCGGGGAGCCTTGGCAAGCTGGAGACGCTGGCTATTCAGCTAGCCGGAATAACCGGCCAAGTGAAGCCAAGCTTTCCGCAGCGTGCAATCATCGTTATGGCCGCTGATCATGGGGTCTGTGCAGAAGGGATTAGTGCGTTCCCGGCGGAGGTTACGCCGCAAATGGTATTGAACTTTTTGGACGGCGGTGCGGCCATTAATGTGTTTGCTCGCCAGGCATCAGCGGAGGTGATGTGCGTGGATATCGGTGTGAATGCCGAGCTGAGCCATCCTCATTTGCTGAATCGGAAGGTAAGGATGGGAACGGCCAACATGGCCGCCGGTCCGGCGATGAGCCGCGAGGATGCGGAGGCAGCTGTGCTTACCGGGGTTGCCGTTGTGAAAGAAGCTGTGAATAAAGGCACAACTTTGTTCGTTACAGGCGAAATGGGTATCGGAAACACGACAGCTAGCGCTGCTGTGATGAGTGTGCTTATGGGCATTGCTCCAGCAGAATGTGTTGGCCGCGGCACAGGCATTGATGACCAAAAGCTGCGTCATAAGGCTTCGGTAGTGCAACGGGCTATTGGGTTGAACCAGCCGGCTGCTGATGATCCGCTCGATGTATTGTCCAAGGTAGGCGGCCTGGAGATCGCCGGATTGACCGGAGTCATTCTAGGGGCTGCTGCCCATCGCTGCCCGGTTGTTATCGACGGGTTTATCTCGAGCGCGGCAGCTCTAGTCGCCCAGCGTTTATGCATAGAAACAGTGAATTATATGGTAGCTTCCCACCACTCGCAGGAGCCGGGACATAATCAAGTGCTGAAAGAGCTTGGCCTTTCCCCGATGCTGGAGCTCGAAATGCGGCTGGGTGAAGGAACTGGCGGTGCGCTTGCGCTGCATCTGATTGACGGGGCCTGCCGCATCATGAGGGAAATGGCTACGTTTGAAAGCGCGGGAATTTCTGCGGGCGAGCCGGCTGCCGAGGGGGAAGCAAAGTGATCGTCATGGTGACTGGCGGCGCACGCAGCGGAAAGAGCAGCTTTGCCGAGAAATGGTGTATGAAACACGCGCCTAAGGCATTCTATATTGCTACGGCTCAGGCTTTTGATAACGAGATGGAGCAGCGGATTGCCCAGCATCGCCAGGCTCGCGCGTTGGAAGGGTACCCATGGGAGACTATCGAGGAGCCGCTTCAATTAGGAGCTTTGCTCACCAAACTGAAAGGTACTGGAATAAGCAATGACGGTGCATCTCGTCTGGGGAGAACGCAGCTTCAAGATCCGCAGGCCAAGACGATTAAAGAGGACACCTCACCAGCTGTACTGATCGATTGCCTGACGCTCTGGCTGTCCAATATGCTACTTGCTGTCGGAGAGCAGAAGGATGCAGAGGACAAAATGATGCGGGAAATTGATCGGCTTTTGGAAAAGATCGCAAGCTATGAGGGAACGCTTGTAATCGTTACTAATGAGGTAGGAAGCGGAATTGTTCCTGCATATGCATTAGGCCGGCAATATCGGGATTTGGCTGGAATATTGAACCGTCGTGTTGCGGCAATTGCAGACCAGGTATTTCTTGTTACGGCAGGAATTCCGATCGAGCTGAAAAGCAGGGAGTATAAGCTATGAGCAGCAGCAACGACAATGATAAAAGCAATATAAGCAATGTAAAGCAAAACAGCTACAACGGACCCGCGGCCAAAAGTAATACGACGGAAACTAATGGCGCGAGCACCATGTCTAGCGGCACGAGAAACCAGACTGATAGCACCAGCAGCACTACTGGAAAGGACTGGCCGCTAGCAGCGGCTTTTCAATTCCTATCGCGGTTTCCGGTACCGGTTGAAGTGAATTTCACGCCGGAGGTGCTGCGCCGCAGTGTCAAATATTATCCACTGGTCGGGCTGGCCATCGGTGCAGCTCTATGCCTAGCTGCAGCGGGCTCGGCCTGGCTGCTTCCAACTATGCCCGCCGCAGTTCTTATACTTGCTATCTGGATCTGGCTAACTGGGGGGCTGCACCTCGATGGCTGGATGGATTCGGCGGACGCGCTGCTTAGCTATCGCAGCAGGGAGAGAATGCTGGAGATTATGAAGGACAGCCGTGTTGGCGCGATGGGCGTAATTGCTTGCATATTGCTCCTGTTGCTTAAAATGTCACTTATTTATTCCCTGATAGGCATAGGCTATGCAGCGACGGGGGCAGCGCTCCTGATGGCGCCGATCTGGAGCCGTTGGTTCATGTCCTATGCCATGAAAGCCTGGCCGACAGCAAGAGAGAACGAGGGGCTCGCTAATCGTTTTCACGGTCTGAAGCAGCGCAGCCTTGCATTCTCTACGGCGGCAGCCCTGCTATCATCAGCCCTTGGGCTAACAATCGTGGGCTGGGTGCAGCAGGTACCCGCTTTTCCGATGTTATTTCTCGTTTATTTTCTTGCCGCTCCCTGCATCGCTTGGCTCGTCGGGATTCTGGCTGCAGGCAGAATCAGTAAGAGGCTGGGCGGATTGACGGGGGATGTTTACGGAGCCTTGAATGAAGGCTTAGAGGCCGTCCTGTTACTAGCTGCCGTAATTTGCTTAAGATGACTGCATTATGCAGTACAGTCGGTGATGTTCAGAACTAATATGGTTCGGGTATGGTTCGGGGTATGATTGAAGGGCAACACGGTGTTGCGTTATTTGTAAATAATTTGCACGGACTTATGAGATGATAAATTTGTTGACCGGCTCATGCAAGAAGAGGGCATCTTCATGCAGGCTGTCCACGATGGTTGGCTTATCTTTTAGGCGTATCTAATAGCAACAACTCCCTTTGGCAATAGAGTTTGGGTTATTATTGTTTTTTATAAAAGTGTCACGGTTTTTTCACCAGGAGAGATAAACAAAGGGAGGAAGTCATGTGTTCAATTTCGGATGGGGCGTTCTGTTCGTGCTGGTGAACTTTACGTTCTTCTTGATATGCTATCGCTGGTTCGGGAAAAAGGGACTGTATGCTTGGATTGGCGTTGCTACGGTTATTGCGAACATCCAAGTGGTGAAGACGATTGAAATGTTCGGGATCGTCATGACCCTTGGCAATACGATGTATGTCAGCTTATATCTGACCAGTGATTTGCTCAACGAAAAATACGGCCGCGGCGAAGCGAAAAAAGCGGTGTGGTTCGGATTCTTTACTTTGATCATGACGACCGTCCTGATGCAGATGGCGCTGGTTTTTACTCCGCAGCCCGAGGATTTGGCACAAGGGTCGTTAGAGAGCATATTTGGCTGGATGCCGCGGCTGGCCTTGGGAAGCCTGACCGCATACTTCGTCAGCCAGTTCTTGGATGTCCGGCTGTTTTCCTGGATCAGGAAGCATTATCCAGGCCGTGGGCAGCTGTGGATCCGCAACAATTTCAGTACCATGATCAGTTCATTCGTAGATACGCTGATCTTCTGTACAATTGCTTTTGCGGGCCAATACAGCCTGCGGATTTGGACGGAAATTTTGCTGACGACCTATATTATCAAATTTATTTTGACGGCTGCGGGTACTCCTGTCCTATATATTGCTCGCAACTATCATTCGGATGAGGAGGAGGCGGCGAAAGCCAGATAATGGGATAATGGAATCTTATGCGGCTCTTTCACCGCCCGGTCAGGCGCTGGATATAATCGCACGCAAGCTCCCTGTACGTGCACTGTGGATGCTGTACTTCCAGCGCACGATGTCATGCTCGCCGTTCGCGACACTGTGCTCCGTTTACGGAGCTGTACTCCCGTCGCAGTGCTGTACTCCATCGCGCGATGCCGTGCACCCAGTACGTGGATCTATGCTCACTGTACGCGGAGCAATGCTCGCCGTTCGCGGCACTGTGCTCCGTTCACGGAGCTGTACTCCTCGTGCACAGTTGCTGTACTCCCGTCGCGGTGCTGTAGTCCCAGCGGGCGATGCCATGCTCGCAGACCACGGTGTTATGCCGCATGATTGCGGCCAAACAACGCTCGTGATTGCCTATAGGGCTCTTCCAATTCAAATACAGCATAAATAACCTCCGTCCTTCTGGCCGGAGGTTGCTCGAGTTAGGCGGCTGTTATAGATAAGTAAGCTCCTTGGGGAGCGTCGTTAATACGTCTACTCCTGAGGCGGTTACGGCAACATCGTCTTCAATGCGGACACCGCCAAGTCCAGGGATGTAAATTCCCGGCTCGACTGTAAATACGTTGCCCTCATCGATCAGCAACTCGTTCTCGCCATGTACGGAGGGGAATTCGTGAACGTCGATGCCAAGACCATGCCCGAGCCGATGAATGAAGTAAGCGCCGTACCCGGCATCTGCAATAACGTCGCGGGCCGCCTTATCGATCGAGGCGTAAGAGATACCGGGCCTGATGGCCTGGATTGCGGCTTCATTGGCGGCGAGTACGGTGTTGTAGATGCGCTGCAGCGATTCGTCCAAATGGCCGACGGCATAGGTACGTGTAATGTCTGAAGCATATCCGCCAGCATATAGGCCGATATCGAACATCAGCAGGTCGCCGCTGGCTATCGCCTGGCTGCCCGGTACTCCGTGGGGGAGCGCGGTTTTCTTGCCCGACAGCACCATCGAATCGAAGGCCGGGCCTTCGGCGCCTACCTTGCGGATGCGATAATCGATCTCGGCGACGAGCTCATTTTCGGTGACGCCTTCTTTGACATAGGGCAGAGTGTCCTCTAATACTTGCTCGATCAGGGTGACCGCATGGCGAATTTTTTCGATTTCATTTGCGGATTTACGATTGCGAAGCTGGCGAAGCCACGGCCCGACATCCAGGTATCTGGCAAAGGACAGGGATTCCTGGAGCTGCTCAAAGCGGGCAACGGACATATGATCCTTTTCAAAACCGATAGTACCGACCGAGGATTTCAGATTGCTTCTTAATACTTCGTAAGGATTATCGGTGTCTTTATGTGTGACGATTTCGATCATGCCGGCAGCGGCACGGGCATTCTCTTCATCCAGTTCGGGAACCAGGAGAAAGGGCTGTTTGCCCATGGAGAACACAGCGCAGAGAAAGCGTTCATGGGGATTGCTAAGGAATCCTGTCAAATAATAGACGTGCTTGGGATCGGTGATAATGAGTGTTTGTATGCCGACCTCCCGCATTTTTTGCTCCAGTATGGTCCATTTGGAGTTCATATGGTGAGCCTCCCTCTCTTTGAAACATATTTATTTATTATAAGGCAAAAAACGATTAAGATCGTTTGATAGTATTATCCTGAGGTAAGTATTTTCAAGAAAAAAGACGTCCCCTTCCAGGACATCCACATGTATGGTCAACCTATTCAAGCTTGAAATGGATGAGGCGTGATCACAAAATTAATTGTATCATATTATTACAAAATTTGTAAGTGCGCTCGTACTTTGTCGTATTACAAATTTTTGTCGGAGGAAGGCCGAGTTATGGGCAGGCGCAGCTCCAACGCGGGAGGGGCTGCTGCATGACGGCAGTCGGTCACGGGTTGGGAATCCCTGCTTTACTTTCCGCCTGTTTCTAATAAAATAAACAACAGAAGTAAGTATTTCTAATTTTAAAAATTAAAAGGAGCATACCTATTTGATTACGAAACAGAAGGACAACACTTCGCTCATTTTGATTGGTCTGATGCTGGCAATCCTGATGTCGGCCATGGATAACACGATCGTAACAACAGCCATGGGAACCATTGTGTCGCAGCTTGGCGACATGGAGCAGTTCGTCTGGGTCACCTCGGCGTATATGGTCGCCGTAATGGCCGGCACTCCGATTTTCGGGAAGCTGTCGGATATGTACGGGCGCAAGCGCTTTTTTATCTTCGGAATCATCACCTTTTTGGCCGGGTCTGTGCTGTGCGGGATTGCTGAGAGCATTATGCAGCTGAGCATTTACCGGGCAATCCAGGGAATCGGCGGGGGAGCGCTGATGCCGATTGCCTTCACAATTATTTACGACATTTTTCCCTTGGAGAAGCGGGGCAAAATGACAGGGCTGCTGGGTGCTGTGTTCGGAACCTCCAGCATTTTCGGTCCTTTGCTGGGGGCATTTATTACGGACAAGCTGGGCTGGCATTGGGTTTTCTTCATTAACGTGCCGATCGGCTTGATTTGCCTGGCGCTGATTATCGGCTTCTATCGCGAGTCGCTATCCCGTTCCAAACTGCCCATCGATTGGGGCGGGGCCTTTACGCTTGTCGGCTCGGTAGTGTGTCTCATGTTCGCGCTGGAACTGGGCGGGGAAACCTACCGCTGGGATTCAACGGTGATCTTGGGCTTATTTATAGGGTTTGCCGTATTATTCGTAGTCTTCTTGTTCATGGAGTTGCGCGCGGAGGAGCCGATTATTTCCTTCAGCATGTTTAAGAACAGGCTCTATGCAACAAGCTGCGCCCTGGCCTTGCTCTACGGCAGCGTGTTCATTGTGGCCACCGTGTTCATCCCCATTTATGTTCAGGGTGTGTTCGGCGGCTCGGCCACGAATTCCGGGCTGATTCTTATGCCGATGATGATCGGCTCAGTTGTTGGCAGCATGCTGGGCGGGTTCTTAGCAACGCGATTGCCATATCGGACGATCATGATCATTTCCGTCATCTGCTTTGTGAGCGGAATCTTTGCCTTAAGCACGGTGACGAACGATACGACCCGTATCCTGCTTACGATATACAGCATTCTGACCGGATTCGGGGTCGGCTACTCCTTCTCGGTACTGAGCATGGCAGCCGTACACCATTTTGATATGCGGCAGCGCGGAGCGGCGACCTCTACCAACTCGTTCCTGCGGTCGCTTGGGATGACTTTGGGAATCACGATTTTTGGAATCGTGCAGAGGAACCTGGTTGCGGATGAAATGAAGCGTGCCTTTGGCGGAATGGGAGCAGGCGAATCCGCTCAAGCGTTTGGCGATATGAGGGAAGTGCTGTCCCCCGAGACAAGGATGCAAATTCCGCCCCCGGTTCTGGAGAAGATCACAGGAGCCCTGTCGGCCTCCATTGCCCATACGTTCCTGTGGGCGCTTATTCCCGCAGGACTGGCCGTCCTGGTTGTGCTGTTCATGCCGAATGACCGCATTTCGCCGCAGGGCAAGCAGAAGAGGGAGGCGCAGCATTCCTCTTAGCCCGTTTATTTTGTACTCTTTTGAGGTATAAAGAGATTACAACATGCGCGAGGTGATGATGAGATGGACAAGTCCAAACGTGATGCCAAGCCCGGCGATCCGTCAGGTAGGGATCATCCTGAGCAGTATCCAACGAGTCATTCAAGCTTATTCGACATGCACGAGAGCGAAATGCACGTCGATCCTATCCCCGTCGAAGATCTCAAACTGGAGGTGCAGGAGGAAAGGAATAAGGAAGCAACCAAGCATCGCTCCTCCAGCGAAGGCAAATATCATACGGGCTTTGAGGATGATGAATAGGCAGGTAACGGGCAAAAAAAGAAGGGATGGATCAGGGGGCTGCCCCGATCCATCCCTTTTTGATTTCTTTCGTAAAACACGCCTTGTCTATGGGCTACCGCTATTGCACGGCAAAATGAAAGTCTCTGCTAACGTACCGACGTTTCCCATTGTTTAAGAACCAGCCCAAGGACGAAGCAAGTACGTGCTTAACTACGCGCTCAGGGGCTGCTCAACTACGCCTCAAGGACTGCACAAGGACGTGCTCGACTATGTGCTCAACTGCGTGCTGAAGTACTGTTCAAGGATGTGCTCAACTACGTGCTCAAGGACTGATCAAAGATCGTTCTCAAGGACGCAGTTCCTTCACGAGCTGCGGCGGAATTTTGCCGCTGAGGGCAGCGACCAGGTTCTCGGCAGCCAGCATCGCCATATCGAAGCGCGTCTTGCTCGTTGCCGAGCCGATGTGGGGCAGGGTAACGACATTCGGCAGCTTCAACAGAGGGTTGTCCGGAGATACGGGCTCCCGCTCGAAGACGTCCAACCCGGCGCCGAATATCTTTTTTTGCTCCAAAGCGGTGATCAGCGCCTGTTCATCCACTGTCTGTCCCCGGGACGCATTGATAAAGACCGCGGTCGGCTTCATGAGCCCGAATTCCCGCTCGCCGATCAGGCGCTGCGTCTCCGGGGTCAGCGGGGTCATCAGGACGATGAAGTCAGCCTCCTGAAGCAGCTCGTCCATCGAGCAATACACCGCTCCCAGCTCAGACTCGGCCGCGGGCTTCCGGCTGCGGTTATGATACAGGATATCCATCTGGAAGCCCCACTTGGCCCTGCGGGCAACGGCTTCCCCGATGCCGCCCATGCCGATGATTCCCAACTTCTTATGATGGACATCCAGGCCAAACAAATCCTGGTTGTTGCCGCGCTTCCATCGGCCCTCCTTCACGTAGCGGTCGAGCTCTGCGAGTCTGCGGGCAGCGGCCAGCATCAGCGCGAAGATCAAATCCGCAACGGTCTCGTTGAGCACATCCGGCGTATTCGTTCCCATGACTCCGCGGGCTTTCATCGCTTCAAGATCGAAGTGGTTGTATCCGACGCTCATCGTACTGACCACCTTCAGCTTTGGCGCATGGTCCAGCAGCTCCGCATCGATCTTCCCGCCGAAGGTGAGCAGGCCCTCTGCGTCGGAGAGGCTGGCCAGCAGGGCGTCTCTCGGGATCAGCTCGGGACGGTCCCATTTGTCATAGGTGCAGTGTTCGGCGATATAGTCTTCGACTTCTTTAGGAATATTACGGGCAATGAATACTTTAGGCTTCAAATGCAGATCTCTCCCTCCGGAATAGGTTGCAATCTATTATTTTCTTATTGTAACAGATTGCAGCCGCAGGAATCTCGATTATCGGTTATCGATCTTCTCCGGGTACAAGTCGTGCTGCATCAGGCGCTGCTCGGCCATAGCCTCGTATTTCGTGCCAGGGCGCCCATAATTGCAATAAGGATCGATCGAGATGCCGCCGCGCGGCGTAAACTTGCCCCAGACCTCGATGTATCTCGGGTCCATGAGCTTGATGAGATCATTCATGATGATGTTCACGCAGTCCTCATGGAAGTCGCCGTGGTTGCGGAAGCTGAACAGGTACAGCTTGAGCGATTTGCTCTCGACCATTTTGATGTCGGGAATGTAGCTGATATAAATAGTAGCGAAATCAGGCTGCCCCGTAATCGGGCACAGGCTCGTAAATTCCGGGCAGTTGAATTTCACGAAATAATCGCGATAGGGATGCTTATTGTCGAAGCTTTCCAGAATCCCCGGATCATAGGCAAAGGAATACTGAACTTTTTGATTGCCAAGCAGCGTTAAGTCCTGCAGCTCTTCGTTTTGTCTTCCAGTCATATTCATATCCTCCTCAAGGGTTGTTCTTGTTCTTTGTTCCCATTAAATTAGACCAAGCTATTCGCTATACGCCGCGTTTATTGCCCCATACGAGGGCATGAAGCTGGGGCAGCACGCGTACATCGTTCAGCTCCGGGTCGGAGACGACCTGCTCGATCAATTGCTCGTATCTGTCCAGGAGGTCGGCGGTATGCTGCCGGATATCCATCCTTCTTACATCCGGATTGCCGACCTGCAGGAAGAAAGGGATACCCGGATACCGGGCATGCACCTGCTTGGCATATGCGAGATCCGCCTCATCAAAGACGACGACCTTTAAGCTTTGGCTGTAAGGATTAGCTCGGGCAGACAGCTTCGCCACGATGTGGTCGAGCGTGTCCCAGTCGGTCGTCATGCCTGAGCTGGGCGGCTTCGGTGACAGGGTCACCTGGTCAATCTCGGCGAGCCAATCCTGCCAGCGGGAGCCCTGGGTCTCCACCGCTACGGCAATCCCCTTCTCATGGAGCAATGCAACCAATGCACCTAATCCGCTGAGGAGAGCCGGATTACCGCCGGATAGCGTGACATGGGAGAAATTGCTGCCGCCCAGCGCATTCAGTTCGGCAACAATGTCTTCGGCTGACCTTAGGCGAATGTCAGCCTTGGCGCTGCCATCCCATGTAAAAGCGGAATCGCACCAGGAGCAGCGATAGTCGCAGCCAGCCGTCCGAACGAACATCGTCTTCTGGCCGATAACCATCCCTTCTCCCTGGATCGTCGGCCCGAATATTTCCAGCACGGGAATCGGCTGATGGTTATTCACCGTTCATCCACTCCCGTCTGGCTTCGGCATAGCTGGTCGGCGTCTCATACAGGCGGACGAACTCCGTACGGGCCTGCAGCTCCGGGGAGCGGTAGGCGTCTTTTTGCAGCGCCTGCTCCATTTGCTCGTACAGCCACACGACCATGTTCTCCGCCGTTGTATTCATGAGCGGCAGCGATTCATTGAGGTATTGATGATCGAGGTAGCCCTCGATCTCCTGCTTCCAGATCTCCTTGATCGTACCAAAATCCAGCGTAATGCCGAGCTCGTCTGGAATACCGCTTATTCCGAAAACTACTTTATAGGTATGGCCGTGCAAGTTTTTGCATTTGCCATCATAAGCATGTAAATGGTGTGCGGCGTCAAACGTGAACTCTTTGCTCACCAGTACGCGCCGCTGATGATATCTTAACTTGGAGCGCGGGATATCCTCGCCAAGCTTCTGCAGTTTGTCGACGATGCGAAATTCGCCCGGCACAAAGGTCATGACGTCGCCCCCTTTGCTCTTATCTTTAGATAGGCTTCCATTCCGGCAAGCCGCAGCTTGCAGGCGGGGCATTCCCCGCAGCCGTCGCCGATGACGCCGTTATAGCAGGTGAGCGTGCGCTCCCGGATATAGCCGAAGGCGCCAAGCTCGTCCGCAAGCTGCCAGGTAGCAGCTTTATCTAGCCACATGAGCGGGGTATGGATGACGAAGCTGTGATCCATGGCCAGATTTAGCGTTACGTTCAGCGATTTGACGAAGGCGTCCCGGCAATCGGGATAACCGCTGAAATCCGTCTCGCATACGCCGGTAACGAGATGCCTTGCCCCGACTCCTTTGGCGAGAACTGCTGCAAAGCTGAGAAACAGATGGTTGCGCCCTTCCACGAAGGTGTTGGGTAGCTCGCCGTCCTCATGGACGATGTCCATGTCGTGGCGGGTCAGCGCATTGGGGCTTAATTGAGACAATAGGCCCATATCAAGAAGGTGGAATCGAACTCCAAGCTCAGCGGCTATGCCGCGGGCACATTCGATCTCCTGCTTGTGGCGCTGTCCGTAATCAAAGGTTACGACCTCGACCTCGCGGAATTGCTTCAAGGCCCAGAATAGGCAGGTGGTACTGTCTTGGCCGCCGCTGAATACGACAACGGCCTTCTCTTGCTGAAGCATAAAAAAACCTCTCTTCTTCTGAATTTTGTGAAAGGGTGCAAGGGGGCACCATTTACAAAGAAGAAAGAGAGTTCTTGAACTGGAACACTATGAAAAAACATGCCGGTCGCCCGCGAAGGGCACGGCAAAAAGGCGCCAGGCGCCGTTTAGTTTTTTATAGAGGGAGTTCGCGAACCTCTCCCATGCAAGGAAATAGCATGGATTCTTCTTCAATTATGCTGGATGTTCCGTTGCCATTATATCATAAATGAAACGGAGACTGCTGCTCCAAGACCTGTCAACTAGTTGTATTCTCTTATTTACAAGGCACAAGGGATACAGGATAATAGAGTATATTAATTCCGAGGAGGTAATATTTTGAAGAGAATGAGCAAATGGCTGGCGCTTCCGCTAGTATTGCTGCTGGTTATTCTTTCTGGCTGCCAAGCCGTTGGCGGGCTAGATGTGAACAAGGCATTGCAGAAGAATTTGGCTGTTAAGTCCAGCGAATCCAGACAGAAGGTAACCATTGAGGCTATTCCTGCGGATAATGTGTCTGCGGAGGACAAGAAAATTATAGATCTGATCAATTCAATTTCAGTTACCGTTGATCATGCCAAAGTCAAGGATGCTTCAACGATGTCGCTCAAGGGTTCTGTCGGCTTCTCCGGCGAGAAGCTGCCTTACCATCTTTCCATAGATGCTAAAGGGATAACGATTCAGGTTGAAGGCGCCAAACAGCCGGTGTACATATCCCTGGAGGATGCATCCTCAGAATATCTTGATCTCGAGTCGTATAATAAGCAGGCTCAGGAGCTAGGGCTTCAGGCAACGGGCTTCCTGCTCAAGCATATGCCGAACCCATCTTCGATTTCTGTAAAAAAGGTTCAGGAGAAAATCAACGAGGAGTCGCTCAGCCTGACCCAGTTGCATGCCGAAATTCGCGGCGATGAGCTGGTGAAGATGATCAAGCCGTTCTTAACGAATGTCTCGAAGGACGAGGCAGGCTTGAAGGAGCTTATCGGCGGTTACTATGACGCGATCTATCCGATCCTTAACGCTCAATTCGGAACGGATGCATTCGAAGATGAATCGGCGCCTTCCAAGGAATTGGCTGTTTCCGCCATGTACGGCATAGTTCAAGAGACATTGAATGAGCTGCTGAAGGAATATGATCAGCAGGCTGCCGCTCTGTTCGAGGAAATGCCGGAGCTGAACACTCTGCTGGGCAAGGACACCGTCCTGAAAGCGGATCTGTATTTCGACAGCGACCTGAACATGGTCAAGCAAAATGTGGAGCTTGCCGTGGCGATTCCTCAAGGGGAGGGCGTGCCGGTCAAAGCCTTTAAGGTGCGCAGCGAATCCGAAATGTGGAATGTTGGCGGAAACATAGCACTGGATCACGTCGACGTGAGCGCGGGCAAGCTGTCAGTGGCCGACGAAGAGATCACCCCGGGCCAGCTGCTGCGCAACTTCGAGCCAGGCTCGATCATTTACAAGCTGCTTAAGGATGAGATGCAGATCACTTCCAAATACATCCTGATCGGATATCCAGGCGATTATTATGAAGTGATCCAGAAGAACGGCACCAGCTTTGTGCCGCTGCGTTATCTGACCGCTGAGCTCGATGCGGAGATCAAGTGGAATAAGGCCACGAAGAGCATTACGATAATCGATGATATCACGCAAGCGGAGATTGTATTAACCGTAGACTCCAAGCAAGCCAAGGTAGCCGGAGAGGCGGCGGCTTTGTCCGAGCCGGCGTTCATTCATACGGACGGCAAGACCTATGTTCCGCTTCGTTTTATCGCTGAAGCTCTGGGAGCCAAGGTGCAGGTCGACGGCGATGGCTGGATTACCATAACGCGCGATTGATTGCCAAGCTGCAAACATAAAGCGCATCAACAAAGAGATGTTATGAAGGACTGCGGCCTGTTCGGGAACCGGATGAGCGCGCAGTCCTTTTTTTCATAAGAAATCAATCCCGGTATACAGCAAATTGACCGCTATTTAATAATTGACGTAAAATAAACCTCCATTTAATATAGGAATAATACATACTTCAAAAAGAGGAGCCGGTCGGTCATGATTTGCTGCTTTAGCACTTTCACATAGGAAAGCGTTAGCAGGATCATGCTTTCGTGGCCTAAATCTTTATGGGGGTTATCTATTATTTATGGAGAGAGGGGTTATCGGAATGAAGAAGAAGTTTGGGGTTATGATGGTCATTGCCGCTATGCTGATTACGGTGATCGGTTGCGGCAGCAATAATGCTGGAGGCAATAACTCAAGCGCTCCGGCAAACAACGGTGCTCCGGGAGCAGAGGGGCCGGCAGATTCGAGCAAAGAGAGCTATAAGGTTGCGATCTCGCAAGTTGTCGAGCATCCGTCTTTGGATGCGATTCGCGAAGGATTTCTGGCAGCGCTTAAGGATGCAGGCATCGTAGAAGGGGAGAACCTGAAGCTTGACTATAACAACGCGCAGGGAGATCCGACAAATTACATGACGATCGCGCAAAAAATTGCCGGAGACAAGTACGATCTCGTTCTGGGGATCGCCACACCTACTACGCAGGCTCTCGTGAGCCAGGTGAAGAATTCCCCGATCCTGTTCGGCGGAGTTACGGATCCGATTGATGCTAAGCTGGTTGATAATTTGGAGAAGCCGGGCGGCAACGTGTCCGGGGCATCCGATACGAATCCGGAGGCTATTGTCCAGCTGATGGATTTCATTGCCGAGCATTTCAAGGATGTAAAGACGGTTGGTGTCGTCATGAACCAAGGCGAACCGAATGCTGTAATTATGGCCGGACACGCCGAGAAAGCGCTGGAGAAGCATGGCATCAAGCTGATCCGGGCAACGGCAACGAACACGTCTGAAGTGAAGCAGGCGGCAGAGTCGCTGGTTGGCCGTGCTGACGCTCTGTATACTACGCTTGACAATACGGTTGTCGAGGCAGTCAGCACAGTTATTCAGGTTGCGAATGAGAATGATATTCCGTTCTTCTCAAGTGACCGCGATACCGTGGAGAAGGGTGCTTTCGCTACAGTAGGCTTTAAATATTATGATCATGGGTACCAGGTTGGGGAAATGGCTGTGGCCGTGTTGAAGGAAGGCAAGCAGGTCGGCGACATGCCGGTAACCGTTCCTGACAAGCTCGACCTGATCCTGAATCTCAAAGCTGCTGCGGAGCAAGGAATCGAGGTTACCGATGCCATGAAGGATATGGTGAAAGACAAGGAGAACAACTTGCTTGAATAGGCTGGTTTCAATTTTAGGAGGTACTCATCATGGTGAACTCGTTAATCGGAGCCATTGAATCCGGCCTGCTCTATGCGCTGATGGCACTTGGAGTATATATTACCTTTCGGATTTTGGATTTTCCGGATCTAACGGTCGATGGAAGCTTTACGACAGGCGGCGCGATCGCTGCGGTTATGATTACGAAAGGTGCCGATCCGTTAACGGCTACTTTATTAGCCTGCTGCGGCGGCGTATTAGCCGGCACAGTGACCGGGCTGCTCCATACGAAAGGCCGCATTAACGGATTATTGTCAGGGATATTGATGATGATTGCACTGCACTCGATAAATATGCGGATACTGGGAAAGCCGAACATAGCTTTGCTTGGCGAAAAAACGATCTTTAGCTCCATTTCCCCGCTGTGGCTAATGCCGTTTGTCGTCCTTGCGATCAAGCTGCTGCTGGATCTGTTCTTTAAGACGAATCTTGGTCTGGCACTGCGCGCCACCGGCGATAACAAACGAATGATCCGCAGCTTTGGCGCTCATACGGATACTACGATTATTTTAGGTCTGAGTTTGTCCAATGGCCTTGTCGCATTGTCAGGAGCGTTAATTGCCCAGCAGTCGCAATTTGCGGACATATCCTCGGGAATTGGCATGATCGTCATCGGGCTCGCCTCCGTGATTATCGGGGAAGCGATTCTCGGCGCGAGAACCGTTTTCTTCGCCACGCTGGCCGCAGTGGTCGGCTCGATCGTTTACCGTATGGTCGTAGCTCTGGCCTTGCGAATCGAATGGTTTGAGCAAACGGATTTGAAGCTGATCACTGCAGTTATTGTCATTATCGCTCTCGTACTCCCTTCCATACAGCGCTCCTCGAAGCAGCGGGCGCTCGGCCGAAAGCGCTCAAGCGAAATCGCCGGGACGTATGGGAAAAATACAGGGATTGGGGGTGGGCGTTAATGCTGCAGCTGACGAACGTATCCAAGCTGTTCCACCCTGGTTCGCCGGATGAGAAGATTGCGCTCGTTAACGTGAACCTGCACCTAAAGCCTGGCGATTTCGTTACCGTGGTCGGCAGTAATGGCGCCGGGAAGTCCACCTTGATGAATATGATTTCCGGCGTGCTCAAGCCTGACGTTGGTGAGGTTCGCATAGACGGGAATGAAGTCAGCCACTTGATCGAGCACCAGAGAAGCCGCTGGATCGGCCGGGTCTTCCAGGATCCGATGGCCGGTACCGCGCCGAATATGACGATTGAAGAGAATTTGGCGATGGCCTACTCGAGGGGCAAGAGGAGGGGGCTCGGGCTGGGCATTACCGCCTCGCGACGCACTCTGTTCCGCAATCAGCTCAGCAGGCTCGGCATCGGGCTGGAGAACAGGCTGCGGGCCAAGGTCGGCACGTTGTCCGGCGGGGAGCGCCAGGCGCTCAGCCTGCTGATGGCGACCTTCACCCGGCCGCAAATTTTGCTGCTGGACGAACATACCGCCGCGCTTGACCCGGCTCGGGCTGAGCTGGTGACGAAGCTTACGCAGAGCATCGTGAGCGAGATGAATCTGACGACGCTGATGGTAACGCATAATATGGAGCAGGCCATTCGTCTAGGCAACCGCCTAATTATGATGGATAAGGGCCGCATCATCCTCGACGTGAATGAGGCGAAGAAGAAGACGCTGACGATCGAGGAACTGCTTGGCGAATTCGAGAGAATCAGCGGGCACAAGCTGTCGGACGACCGCGTCGTGCTCGGGTAGGAATTTATAACGCTCGCATGTCAGGCATCGGGCACAACAAAAGCTGCCATATCCCTAACGCATTACAATGCGCGGGATATGGCAGCTTTTTAGTGCCGCGTCAATTCATCGAACGCCTCGAGGGGACGGTCATTCGGATAGACATAGGGCGTTGTGGGCCGGGGGATTTTGCGGACTTCCTCCGCCGAGATGGCAATAATTTCACGGCCATCGCGGAGCCTCGTCTGCACCGTTCCCTGTACCTCGATCCAGGCATCCGGCTCGAACAGGGGCAGAGGCTGCGCGGAGGCGACGAGTACGCCGAACGGATAGGCATCCGCAGTACAGCATTGGACCAGAAATCGGCCAATAATGAATTCCCGCGCGCCGTCTAAGCTGGGATCTTCATAGACGAAGCCGCTCAGCATTACGGTTTTGCCGCGAAATTGTTCCTTGAACAGCTCGATGGCGCCGATGGTCTCAGAGTAGATTTCCGGCTTAACCTCTATGATGTCCTGAGGATATAATTTTTTGGCCAGCTCGGCGAATTCTGCATTATATTTGTCAGGCGAAACAAAGATGTCGTTAAGATGCTCCGAGCTCAGAGCAGGAGAGCTGAGCTGCATGCCCTTTTTGTTGGCTGCCATGCTTCCCAGCGCCTGGTCCGGCAGCAGCACGCCGAGCAGCAGCGGCAAGAGAAAGAGTGCGTAGGTCGCCGCGCTTTTGAATCTGGATGCAGCTGCATGGTGCTCACAGCCGCAGGCTGAGGGATGGCTGTGGAACAAGGCTTCGCGGGCAAGGCACAGGGACATGGCTGCCAGCGGAATTGCGCAGTAGCGGAGCCAGGGCTCCATTTTCGGGGCGATGTAGTAATGCAGCGTTCCGCTTTTGGACAAATGAGCGATAAATAAGGCGAAGGCCAGCAAAATAAAGCTTCGTGCAAGCTGCTGCCGCTGCAGCGTAGTGCGGGAATTTTTCATCAAGGTAAACCTCCTTCCATCGCTTGGGAAGCGGACATTAGCTTAAATAGAACTGGCCTACAAGGACGGAGCCGATAAATACGACGGAACAGATGAGAAAGGCGAAATAGATGACGAATCTGGCCTTGAAGACGGACAGCAGCATCAGGACGTTCTTGAGATCCAGCATCGGGCCGAATACGAGAAAGGCCAGCAGGGAGCCGGCGGAGAACGTATGGGTAAATGTAGCGGCTACAAAAGCGTCAGAGGTTGAACAGAGCGATAATAAGAACGCGAAGCCCATCATAAAGGCATAGGAGCCGACGGGACCGCCGCCGATGGCGAGAAGGCTCTCCCTGGGAATGAAGGATTGAATGGCGGCTGTTATGAGGCAGCCCATGATCAAGTATTTTCCCATATCGAATACCTCGTCGGCCGCGTGAACGAATACAGCTGTTATCTTCCCGCCTTGCCTGGAATGCTGATGATGATGCGTATGCCCGGGCTTATGATAATGTCCATGATTCAGTTCATCCTGGTTCGGATGCTTCTGCCCAGTCTGCTGCGGCTTGTGCTGCTTGTGAAAATGCTGCTGAAGCTGGTTGCGCTGTGCATGCTCGCGGTAATGGCCGCTTGAAGCCCCGGGAATGGGCTTGGTTCTTAGCGGATCGCTTTTCCAGGTGGCGTAAATCATCCAGCCGATCGCTGCAGCGACAAGGAAGGCCAGCCCCATTCGGGCATAGACCATTTCCGGATGCAGCCGGAAGGCCATATAGGTCGCGCCGTATACGACCGGATTCACGATGGGTCCGGCCAGGATAAAGACGGCAGCGATATATACGGGCATCCCCTTTTGTATGAGCTTGCGGATCAGAGGAATCATTCCGCATTCGCATACGGGGAAGATGAAGCCCAGCGTACAGGCGAACAGAATGCCTGCCGCGGGATGCTTGGGAATCCACCGGCTTAGCGTATCCTCGGAAAGATACAAATGAGCAAGCGAGGAGAGCAAGGCCCCGATCAGCACGAAAGGGAGCGCCTCCAGCAATATGCCGATAAAGCTTGTCTTGAAGAGGTGGACATAATTAAGGTCAACCGCAAATAAAGGCAGCAAAGCGGGAGCGATAACGATCAAGCAGGCTAGTACAAAGGCTGCGGGAAGCAAAAAAGGAAGCCATCGGGACAGGGGCAGTTGGTTCATAGCAAACTCCTCTATTTTTCATAGGTTTATCTTAATCATAATAATTACTATTAACGCCGGACGAGGTTAAGAACAAAAAAATGAGCTTTAACGTTCAGCCAACATTGACAAACCCGGATGCAGGCATTATATTAGGTTTTGTTAATCGTAATTATTACGATTAATGAAGCGGGATCAAAACTGTCATATGAAGGGAGTCGGACGAATGGCCGATAAACAATTACCGGTTACCGTACTTAGCGGGTACTTGGGTTCGGGAAAAACCACAGTACTGAACCATGTGCTGAATAACCGTCAGGGGCTCAAGGTTGCCGTCATCGTCAACGATATGAGCGAAATCAACATCGATGCAGAGCTGGTGAGCTCGGGGAGCAATTTGTCGCGGACGGAAGAGAAGCTGGTAGAGATGTCTAATGGCTGCATTTGCTGCACTCTGCGGGATGACCTGCTGAAGGAAGTGCAAAGGCTCGCGGAGGAAGGAAGATTTGATTATATCCTGATCGAATCGACAGGCATTAGCGAACCTATTCCGGTCGCCCAGACATTTACTTATGCGGATGTTGAGACGGGGATCGATTTACGCGGTTTGGCTAGGCTGGACTGCATGGTTACCGTTGTAGACGCCTATCGTTTCTGGCATGATTTCTCCTCCGGCGAGACGCTGCTGGAAAGGGGGGAGGCCAGCGGCGAAGGAGATGCACGGGATGTGGTGGATCTGCTGATCGATCAAATCGAGACCTGCAATGTGCTGGTCTTGAATAAATGTGACTTGGTCGGAGACGAAGAGCTGGATGAGCTGGAGGGAGTGCTCAGGAAGCTGCAGCCCAGCGCCAAATTCATTCGAACGCAGCACGGCAGGGTTGAGCCTGCGGAAATATTGAATACGGGCTTGTTCGATTTCGAGCAGGTCAGTACGTCCGCCGGCTGGATCAGGGAGCTCAAGCAAGAGAGCCATACCCCCGAAACGGAGGAATATGGCATCAGCTCCTTCGTGTACCGCAGAGTGAGGCCGTTCCATCCGGAGAGATTGGCAGAATTTATGGCGGATTGGCCTGAAGAGGTTGTCCGGGCGAAAGGCTTGGCCTGGATTGCGGCCAAGGCGGATTTGGCGGCAAGCTTGAGCCAGGCCGGGCCGTCGATTCAATTCGGTCCGGCAGGGCAGTGGCTGGCGTCCTTTTCTACAGAACAGCAGGAGGAGGTCTTGCGCAGAGAGCCGGAGATGCGCCGGAGATGGGATGAGGTATGGGGAGACCGCCTTAATGAAATCGTCTTTATCGGTATTCATATGAACCGTGCCGAGGTTGAGGCATCATTGGATCAATGCCTGTTGACTGAGGAAGAGATGAGGCTGGATTGGTCCAGCTTCCACAATCCGCTTCCGTGGATCAGCGATGAGGAGGCATGGGCATCAGGCCTTGGCTAGGAGCAGAAAGAGGGAGACATATTTAAGCTAGCAAATAAGGAGGATATCGAATGAGAGTAATCGTAACGCTGGCATGTACAGAATGCGGGGATCGCAACTACACAACAACCAAAAACAAAAAAACGCATCCTGAACGACTGGAATTAAGAAAGTACTCACCGCGTCTAAAGAAATATACGCTTCATCGCGAAACTAGATAATAGAAGGAAAATTAGCAGCGGAGCAGCGTCTTGCATTCCAGGATTAAAGGGTGAAGTGTCGTCTTTGTTAATCGTAATAATTACGTATAAATGAGGGGGTTGCATGATTTTATCTTCCATGCGGAATGTCGTATTTGGATACGGGGAGACGCCCGTATTAAGCGGCATTTCCGTAGATATTCATCAAGGAGAATTTGTCGGAATTACCGGGCCCAATGGCGCTGCCAAAACAACGCTGCTGAAGCTGCTGCTCGGCTTGCTGAAGCCGTGGAGCGGTTCGGTACATATCCATACCGAGACGCTGAAAGGGGAGCGTCTGAGCATCGGATACGTGCCGCAAAACGTGGCGGCCTTCAATAGCGGCTTCCCAAGCCGGGTATTGGAATTGGTCAGATCCGGCTGCTATTCCCGGCTAGGCTTGTTCAAGCGGTTTACGGCCGAGCAGCACAGGATTGTCGAACAGAGCTTGAAGCAGGTTGGCATGTGGGAGTACCGGCATCGCAAAGTCGGGGAGCTATCCGGGGGGCAGAAGCAGCGGATTTGCATTGCCCGGGCTTTGGCGGGACAGCCGAACGTGCTTGTGCTGGATGAGCCCACGGCAGGAATGGACCAGCAAGGAAGAATGGGCTTCTATCAGCTTATGCGCCATTATGCTGCTTCACACGGCATGACCGTGATCATGGTGACGCATGAGCTCCATGAGTCGGGACAGTACTTGGATCGCATCATTTCACTAGAACAGCGGGAGAGCGAGGGATGGCAATGTTTGAGTACGAGTTCATGCAGCGTGCGTTTTGGGCCGGAGCCTTGCTTGGAATAATCGCTCCTATCCTGGGCGTCTATTTGATGCTCAGACGGCAGGCGCTGATGGCGGACACGCTGTCCCATGTCTCTTTGGCCGGCGTGGCGCTTGGCTCCCTGCTTGGAATGAATCCCGTTATTACCGGGATTGCAGCCGCCGTGCTTGGCGGAATTCTTGTGGATGGGCTGAGGCGGGCCTATCGCAGCTACAGCGAAATGTCCGTAGCGATCATCATGACATCCGGCCTGGCCTTGGCTATCGTATTAATGAGCCTGCGTCCCCATTTAAGCAAGAGCTTCAGCTCTTATCTATTCGGCTCCATCGTCGCGGTGAATGATGCGGGGCTGTGGTTGATCGGAGGCGTGACGGCGGCGGGCCTGATTTATTTATTCGTGCTGCGCAGACCTCTTTATAATATGACCTTTGACGAAGAGACGGCGCAGATCAGCGGCTTGAAGGTGAAGGGGCTGTCGTTCTCGTTTGCGGTATTGACGGGCATGACGGTAGCTGCGGCGATGCCGATCGTCGGCGTGCTGCTGGTGTCTTCGCTTATGGTTCTGCCGGCCTCACTTGCCCTGCGCGTTGCCAGGGGATTCGCGATGGCGCTGCTGATTGCGGTTATAGCCGGATGGCTGGGGATTTTCAGCGGATTGACTATATCTTATTACGTCAACGTACCGCCGGGAGGCACGATTTCGCTCATGCTGCTGGCGTTGTTGTTGTCCGCGATGCTCGTACAGAAGCTGCGGCGGAGACGGAGCAGGTCCAGACGGCAAATTCTGCTAATGGGGCAAGGAAGCCGAACCCCAGATTTTAGAGAGGGAGTGTAAAGGTGAATAAATACAGTATTCAAACAGGAAGTAATGTGAAAAATCGGGCGGGAAACCATGCACGGACTAAATTGCGGATTAGGGGGTTGGCTGCTATCGCCTTGCTGCTCGCGGGGATGATGGTCATTTCGGCTTGCGGCGCTAAGGGTGCCGGCTCCGGCGGAACGGAAGAGGGCTCTTCCGCTGCGGCGGTCTCGTCCAGCTCAGGCAACGCCAAGCTGAATATCCAGGCGAGCATTTATCCGGTGTATGAGTTCACCAGGCAGGTAGCAGGAGATGCTGCGGACGTGCAGCTGCTTGTCCCGAGCGGCGTTGAGCCGCATGACTGGGAGCCGACGCCGGGAGATATCGCCAAGCTGGAGAAAGCCGACGTGTTCGTCTATAACGGTGCCGGGATGGAGGGCTGGGTGGATCAGGTTCTATCTGCCGTCAGCAGCGACCGGCTCGTGGCTATTGAGGCCAGCCGGGGCCTCGACATCATGGAAGAGGCTGAAGGGCTGGAGCATCATGGTGGCGGGGGGCACGCGCACTCTGGGGGAGAGGCTCATGATCACGAGCATGGGCACGATCACGAGCATGGTCATAGTCATGATCACGCGGACGAGTCGGCAGAAGCCGGGCATCACCATGGGCATGATCATGAGCACAGTCATGATCACGAGCATGATCATAGTCATGATCACGCGGATGAGTCGGCAGAAGCCGGGCACCCTCATGAGCATGATCACGCCGATGAAGAAGCCCACGTCAACGATCACCAGCATGAGGCTAACGGCCACCATGGCCATGATCACGATCATGGCGGGCTGGACCCGCATGTCTGGCTCTCTCCGGCTCTTGCAGTGAAGGAGGTTCGCAATATTGAAGCGGGGCTTTCCCAGGCGGCGCCGGAGCTGAAGGAGCTGTTTAAGCAAAATGCGGATGCCTACGTGGCGAAGCTGGAGGCGCTTGATCAGGAATTCAAGGAGACGCTCGCTAGCGTGAAGCGCAAGGATTTCATCACGCAGCACGCGGCATTCGGCTACCTGGCAAGAGAATACGGACTCCGGCAGGTGCCGATCGCCGGGCTGTCGCCGGAGCTTGAGCCGTCGGCTGCTCAAATGGCGGAAATCGTCAAATTCGCCAAGGAGCACGAGGTGAAGACGATTTTCTTCGAAACTCTGGTATCCTCCAAAGTAGCGGAGGTCATCTCCAAAGAAATCGGCGCCAAGACAGCCGTCCTTAACCCGATCGAAGGCTTGACCGAAGAAGATATGAACGATAGCCGGGATTACATCGCACTGATGCGGCAAAATTTAGAGGCGCTGAAACTAGCGCTCAACGAATAGCTTTACCTCCTTAGGATGAGATATTTCTGCCATAGAAAATCTCATCCATTTCCAATTTGAGCCGGTCGGTAATTTCGGCCTGCTCCTGCAGGCTAAGCTTGTCCTTCGTATACCCGAACAGGTAGTTGTTCAGATCAAACTCTTTGAGCTTGCATTTGGTATGGAAAATATGCTCCTGATACACGTTCACGTCAATCATATGGTACGCGTCGATAACTTCATCCGGGATATAATTTTGAATCGAGCTGATTTCGTGGTCGATGAATAGCTTCTGCCCGTTAATGTCCCGCGTGAATCCGCGAACCCGGTAATCGATCGTCATAATGTCCGTATCAAACGAATGGATCAAATAATTAAGCGCTTTGAGCGGGGAAATTTCGCCGCAGGTGGACACGTCGATATCGGCCCGGAACGTGCTGATCCCTTCCTTAGGGTGATATTCGGGATACGTATGGACGGTAATATGGCTCTTATCAAGCTGCAATACTACGTTGTCCGGCAGCGGTCCCGGCGATTCTTCAAAAGATTCCGTAGGCACCTCCACGACTGGACCCTCGGAGACGAGCATCGTTACGCTTGCTCCCTGCGGCACGTAATCCTGCTTAGACACATTGAGCACATGGGCCCCGATGATGTCGGACACGGCCAATAGGATTTGGGTCAGCCGGTCGGAATTGTACTGCTCGTCGATATATTCAATATAGGCTTGGCGCTCTTCCTTTGTTTTCGTGTAGCAGATGTCATACATATTGAAGCTCAGCGATTTGGTCAGGTTATTGAACTCATGCAGCTCAATCCGCTGCTGCGGTGTCAGTGTCATGGCAGCCTCCGTTTGAAAATGATAAGCCTTAATTATCTTTATACCCATTCTGTCTCGAACCTAACGGCATGGAAATATTTGCTGAACTGGGAGAAGGGTCGTGCATCATTATTACGGCAGGCGCCTTATGTCCGGCAAGAGCGGGATTGATCTGGACATTATATTCTACGGAAGGACTATGTTTATGCTTTCATCTATATAAAAAAGGCAGGCCAGCTTCATGCCGACCTGTCTTTTTGGCCTTGCGCATCTATGGTTAATCTTCCGCCGACTCGTCCTGGGACTCGAGATCCCCAGCCTGGACTCTCGGAGTAACAACAGAAACGAGAAGCTCGTTCTCCGAAGACAGCAGAGCAACTTCAGGCGGAAGCTTTACATCTCCGACTAGAAGTGAGTCGCCAACATTCAGCCCGCTAATATCGACGCTGATGGATGACGGCAGCTGGTGAGGCAGTGCTTCGATTTCGATGAACGTACTTTGCGTCTGTACGATGCCGCCTACTTTGGTTCCTTTTGGAGTACCGACGTAATCAAGCGTTACCTTCGTACGAACGAGTTCATCCGTCCTTACGCGGAGGAAGTCTACATGAATATATTCCCGTGTCACAGCATCCCGCTGCAATCCCTCGAGCAGTACAGGGATTTTATCAGAGCCATTCAATTGAACCTCCAACAGCCCTGAACCTCCGCCTCTGACCCAACGTTGAAATTCCTGCGATGAAATATGAATCATGTCGCTTTCTTTGTTCAACCCCATAACTACGCCAGGAAGACGGCCGCTGCGGCGCAGGCGCTTCAAGCCCGACCTATTCAGGGGTGATCGTTGTTCCGCTGCAAAACATGCTCTCATCATTACAACACTCCTTATCATGCAATTATAATATTTTGTGCTCCCAAAATCTCTATCCAACAGTGAACATTGATTTCGCCCCCTGGCCGGGGGATATAAAGAGCACCATGACATCACCGCCTTGGTTACATTAAATGTTAGCCATGCATATATACATGAAGGCATCTCGCTTCAAGCAGGAAGCGAAATGCCTTATAAAATTACGATAGCATAAACCTTGTAGTCTGTCGACAACTGACAGCTGTTATTCATCGTTTTGACTGAATTGACATAATTATGCTCAGTTTATACACGCCGCCATTCTTTTGATAAAGCACATCTTGACGGTAATGGCTTTTTCATGTTTAATGTATATCAAGTGTTATGTATCAAGTGTTCTATAATATCAAAAGGAGTGATACGGAAATGCCGCCGCAAAAAAAATTCTCCCGAGAGGAAATTATCCAGGCTGCCTTTGAGATTGCTCGGGCTGATGGGCTGGATCACATTACGATTAGAAAAGTAGCTAACCGGCTGGGGAGCTCTATCGCTCCGATTTACGTTAATTTTGCCAGCGTGGAGGAGCTTGTCCAGGCCGTTATAGGAAAAATTTCTGACCTTAGCCGGGAAATATTGATAGAGCAGAATTCGGGAAATCCGTTCCATGATATCGGCGTGGCCAGCCTGCGGTTTGCCAAGGAATACAGCGTGCTGTTCAGGGATCTCGTCATGAAGCAAAACGATTACATGAAGGATCATGATCAAGATATGGCTCCGTTTCTGATCGAGCAGATGAAGGAAGATGCTGATTTGGCAGGCTTCAAGGATGAGGAGCTGCGGCTTGTTTTATTGAAGATGAGAATATTCCAGCTCGGTCTCTCGGTCATGATCGCAAACGGATTGCTTCCCGATTCCTTCGGCGAGAAGGAGGCCATTGCGCTGTTGGATCATGCTGCCGAAGATGTAATCGCGGGCGCCCGGCTGCGGCAGCAAGGCTCACTGTAGCCAAGCGCGCTGTCCTGTCACTATGTAAAAGGCACTTTGAATAAGAGGAGGTTAGTATGAGAGAAATACGGATTTATTTAATGTTATTTGTTGTATTGTTCGGCAATCTATTTTCCGGCACAGTTGTTCAGGCTGGAAATCAACCTGCGAATCAGGCCGCCATAGCGAATTATACAGACATAGAAGCATTCATGGATCAAGAAATGAAAACACAGATGGAAAAGTTCAACATCCCGAATGCTGCCGTAGCCGTCGTTGCCAATGGAGAGGTTATCTTCAGCCAGGGATATGGCTATGCCGATCTGGAGAGGGAGATCCCCGTAAATCCGGAGCGAACGCTGTTTCGGATAGGATCGACTTCCAAGCTGTTGACTTGGACCGCCGTCATGCAGCTAGTTGAACAGGGGAAACTGGATCTTGAAGCCGATATCCATACATACTTGGATTTTGAAATACCGGACCGGCTCTATACACAATCAGCACAGGAGCCTGCCGCTGCGCCGGTTACCTTGACCCATCTCATGACTCACACCGCCGGGTTCGAGGATTATCCGGACATGATTTTCAGGCTGGAGGAGCAGCAAATGCTCCCGCTTGAAGATTATGTGCGCACTTTCATGCCACAACGGGCATTTCCTCCCGGCGAGGTAGTCGCGTATTCCAATTATGGCACGGCTTTGGCCGGCTATATTGTCGAGAGGGTAGCGGGCCAATCGTTCGCAGATTATGTAGAGCAGCATATTTTTACGCCGCTTGGGATGGAATACAGCAGCTTCCGGCAGCCGCTGCCGGAACGATTGCAGCCGCATATGGCACGAGCATATCGGCTTGTGCAGGGGGAATACGAAGAAGGCCAATTTGAATTCGTTCCCGGCCCGGCCGGCGGCATGAGCAGTTCGGCTGCCGATATGTCCAAATTTATGGTGGCTTATCTTCCAAGCGAGAATGAGCAAGGTGGGCGCATACTTCGTGAAGAAACGATTCGTTCCATGCGGAATCAGCAGTTTACGCAGCATCCTTTTCTGTCCGGCACAGCGTTTGGATTTATGGAAGGCGTCTTTAATGGAGAGCGGACGCTTTTTCATGGCGGGAGCACGATGCTGTTCGATACGGGACTGTATCTAGTTCCCGAGCGGAATTTCGGCTTGTTCGTTTCCTACAGCGGGGGCAGTTATTTGACCCATACCGGGCTGTTTCAAGCATTTATGGACCATTACTATCCTGCTCCTCCTGAAGATCACCCGCAGCCGCCTGAAGGGACGATCGAGCGCTCCCGCCAATATGTCGGAGAATACCAGCAGAACAGGCGCAGCTTCACGACCTCCGAGCGGTTTCTAAGCCTAACGATGGGCCTGATTCAAGTGCAGCTGGATAAAGAAGGTTATTTGCTCGTCAGCCATGCAGGAGAAACGGACCGTTTTGTGGAAATAGAACCAGGTATTTACCGTAATTTAGAGCAGCGGATACAGGATTATTACGGCGCCTTTCGCACGATCGTGTTCGGGGTTGACCCTTATGGCAATACGATGCTTATGCCCGACGGCCCGATGACGTATTCGAAGGCTCCCTGGTATGCTTCCAGTTCATTTACGTTCCTGATGATAATCGCCATATTGCTGTTTATCCTAATCTCTCTCGTCTTCTGGGGCATCCGGGCATTACTTCGGCTCATTAGACGGCCTAAACTCCAAACGTCTCCTAAACTGGCCCGTGCCGCAGCAGGAGCTGCCGTTGCCTTCGGCGTATTGACCCTGTCCTGCCTGATCGGAGTGGCTATGAACGGCCAGATCGATCCTGTGTACGGCTTGCCGAAGGTGGCCTTTGGCATTATGCCTTCATGGAATTCTCTGCTGGATATGCTTCTGTGGTTGCTGTGGATCCTTGGAATATCGATGGTGATTTTTGCGATTATTGCAGTATGGAGAAAGTATTGGAGAAGATCCGGGCGTATCCATTACGTCCTGTTTACCGCTGTGGCCTGGATGCTGTTATCGCTGTTCATATATTGGCAGCTCATTTAGCGGCTGACAAGGATAAGCAGTTTGATCTAGGGATACTGGAAAAAATAACGGATTGGAACATAAATACTGCTTCGGCAAGAGGGGCTAAGCCATGTGCGTGGATAACGAATATATTGCTTTTCATGAATTCGGAAGGCCTGAGGACGTCCTAAAGGCCGGACGAAAGCCCATTGCAGCCCCCGGGCCGGGCGAGGTGCTCGTACGAATGATCGCCCGGCCGATCAATCCGTCCGACTTGATTCCGGTAGGCGGGGCGTATTCGCACCGGATAACGCTTCCCTGCATTCCCGGTTACGAAGGCGTCGGCATCGTTGAGGATGCGGGGCAGGGAGTCTCCCGGGAGCTGCTTGGCAGGCGGGTGCTGCCGCTGCGGGGCGAAGGCACCTGGCAGCAATTCGTAAGGGCGCCGGCGCAATGGGCCGTGGTGATTCCGGATGGCGTAACGGATGATGAGGCGGCACAGCTGTATATCAACCCGATGACCGCCTGGCTGATTTGCCGTGAAATCCTGGGCTTGAAGCCGGGAGCTGTTCTGGCGGTCAACGCCTGCGGATCTGCACTCGGGCGGATTATAGCCCAGCTGTGCAGAATTCTCGGCGTGCGCCTCATCGCGGTGACGAGAAATGATCGCCATACGCAGGAGCTGCTTGGGCTTGGGGCGGCCTCCGTCATCAACACGGAGGAAATTTCGCTGAGGCCGGCCATCCTGGAGCTTACTGGCGGATGGGGGGCGGATGCCGCGGTCGACATGATCGGGGGCAGGCCCGGAACGGAGCTGGCCCGCTGTGTTCGCGGGGATGGCAATTACGTCACGCTCGGGCTGCTGTCAGGGGTGCCGTTGGATTGGGCTGAAATCAGGCGGGGAACGGCCGCCCGGGCGACAATGTTTCACCTGCGGCATTGGAACCAGGCAGCCGGCATTCAGGTGTGGCAGGATACCTTTCGGGAGCTGATCTCCTTGATTCTGATGAAGGAGCTGGAGCTGCAGCCGCCGCGTGCGCGTTTTGAGCTGCAGCGTGCCGCCGAAGCGGCCCGCGCCGCCAAAGTCTCTAGGGGAGCCCCGGGGAAATGCTTCCTGATGTAGCCCGTACTGTATGCTCTGGAACCAAGAGGCGAAAAAACAGCAGCCCAAGAGATTGACTCTTGGACTGCTGCTTCTAGCTTCATTCTACAGCAGGGACCATAATGCAGGCACGTTCGCAGGCTCCCAGCCCGGCAAGGAGGTGTGGGCTTGGAGACATTTGTATGTTTTGCCTCCGTACGTCACCTGATCGTTGATCTGGTAGCTAACGTTCGGTGCCCACGGAGCAATAGTATTCCCGTTATCTGCATCCGTGGTGGCCGTTACCGTAGCCGCGGCCGACACATTGCCTGCGGCATCCCGGGCTTTCACCGTGAACGTATACGTGGTGTTCGGTGAAAGTCCGGTGATCGTGGCGCTCGTGCTGGAGGTGTTCAGCTCGTTCGTACCGTAGCTGATCGTGTAGCCCGTGACGCCGACGTTATCGGTGGAGGGGGTCCAGGAGAGGGAGATGCTGGACGAGGTCTTTCCGGTGACCTGGAGGTTTGTTGGCGCCGTTGGCGGTGTCGTGTCGCCGGCAGCCGGATCGGTCGTAACGGAAAGGGGACTGCTTGGAGGAGATATATTGCCCGCGGCATCCCGGGCCTTCACCGTGAACGTGTACGTCGTGTTCGGTGTAAGCCCGGTGATCGTGGCGCTCGTGCCGGAGACGTTCAGCTCGTTCGCACCGTAGCTGACCGTATAGTCCGTGACGCCGACGTTATCGGTGGATGGGCTCCAGGAGAGGGATACACTGGTCGATGACTTTCCAGTGGCCTGGAGATTCGCTGGGGCCGTTGGCGGGGTTGTATCCGAGCCGTTGCCGGGGCCTCCCGTGCCGGTGGACAAGTCGCTCGCAAGCTTGTTCAAGAGCGTCTTGTTCCGGTCGCCGCTGAACTCCCAGAACATGGCTCCGCCTAATCCCTTACTCTTAAGGAAGGCGGTTTTGTGGCCTAGGGATTCGGCGTCGTCATAGGAAATATAAGTGCGGCTTGAGGCGTTATACAGGTATGGTACCTTGGCGTTGTCGTTCCAATAGCGTGTGTAACCGTTCTTGTTGATATATTTCGCTTCCAGGTCGCTGAAATCGAACAGGCCGGATTCCCAGGTTCCGTTCGAAACTCCGGAGCAGTTCTGGTATTGTCCGTTGCCGCCGTTGCCGCAATTTGCCCAGCCGCGGCCATAGAACGGCACGCCCAGCACGATTTTGCTCGCCGGAACGCCTGCATCCAAATGTCCTTGGACGCCGGCAGCTACGTTAAATGTCGCTGCATTAGGTACTCCTGCAGCAGCTGCGGCAGGATCGTAGTAGAGAGGAGCGTTATGGGCGCTCACAGTCTGCCAGCCGCCATTGAAATCATAAGTCATAATGTTGATCCAGTCGACAATGGATGCGATGTTAGCGAGTTCGGTGTTTTGCGCAAATGATGGTCCCGCTCCCGAGGCGATCGTCAGCAGGTAGGTTTTGCCGTCCTGCGCGCCGGCCGCGTCGAGCTTCTCGCGGATTTTCTGCAGCAGCAGCGTATAATTCTGCTTGTCCGCGGGTCTGACGCTATTGCCGGCCAGTCCGCCCCCGACCGGGTATTCCCAGTCCAGATCCACGCCGTCAAATTGATATTTGCGCAGGAAATCAACCGCCGAGTTGGCGAAGTTCTCGCGAGTTTGCGCGCTTGCTGCCACATCGGAGAAGCGGTTCGACCAGCTCCAGCCGCCGACGGAAATAATCGTCTTCAGCCCGGGGTTCTGCTGCTTCAGCTTGATCAACTGGCCGATGTTTCCTTTAATCGGCTTATCCCACGTATCGCCAGGGAAGGATTTCTGGACATCGATCCAGGGATCGCCGAGCACAATGGTGCCGTTCGGTACGTTGATCGTGCCTGCCTCATCCTGGCAGGACCAGGTGACCGGGTTAGGTCCGGTCGGGTCCGGATTCCCGTGAATGCCGTTCCAGCAAATATCCGCGAACGCATAGTTGATATGCGTCACTTTGCTGGCGTCGATATCCGTGACGTTGTAGTTCCTTCCATACGCCCCCCAGGATGGATAATAGCCGATAATTTTGTAATCGGAGGCGGCCTCCGCTTTCTGCCCCCCGTAAGCTAGGGAGGAGAACACGGACAGAGTGAGAGCGACAGCCAGCATAACGATGCTGCTCCTAGAAAATGCTCGTTTACGCAGTGCCATTACTTCAAATCACCTCATCTTCCATAGTTTTGTAGAATGCTTCAAGCATGTCAGACAAATCTAAGAATCTACCACCTCCTTCTTGAAATAATCCGTGAAAAAGCAGGAGAGAGAGAGTCGGACGACAGTGATTAAGCGTTTTCAATTATCCGATTGGCAAGCGAATCTATCTCAGGAGTTACCTACTATTGTAATTGATTGACAGAATTGTATGAAGGGAGAGGTTTGTGTGATCAGGGGAGAAAAATATGCTTGGTCGCCATAAATCATCGGCCGGCTTGCTTCTCGTACTGTGCGGTGAAATGGCTGATTTTCGTCGTTACTTTTTGCAGATGCTTCTGCATGGCTTGGATTTCATTCTCGACGTTCTTCTTGTGCTCGATCAGTATATCGCAGCGCTGCTTGAGCGTGCCTTTGCCTTGTACGCTTAAATCGACGAATTCCTTAATCTGCTTAATGGACATGCCTGTTTCCTTCAGGCAGCAGATTAGTCCGAGCCAGTCCAGATCGTCGTCGGTAAAGCGGCGTATCCCGCCTTCACTTCGCTTCACGAACGGCAGCAGCCCTTCTTTCTCATAATAACGTAGCGTATGACTGGGCAGTTTGGTTTTTTCCGATACTTGTTTAATAGAGTAGCTTGTCGTCAACTATATTCCCTCCTGAATCCAATTTGATGTGCAGCTCTTGACTTCAAGTTAACTTTAAGTTTTAAGATTCTATTGTACAATACTAATCGCTGATTCAAAAGGTCTAGATGAGGAGGATATGAATCATGAGAACGATGCAACTTGGAACCAGCAGCCTGGAGGTGCCGGTAATTGCTGTGGGCTGTATGCGCATTCAATCGCTGGAACAAGCCGAGGCGGAGAAATTTGTGCGGACAGCGCTCGACGCCGGAGCAAATTTCTTTGACCATGCGGATATTTACGGCGGCGGCCGATGTGAGGAAGTTTTTGCGGATGCGGTCCATATGAATGATGATGTGCGGGAGAGCATGATCCTGCAGTCGAAATGTGGAATTCGCCAGGGCATGTTCGATTTCTCCAAAGAGCATATATTAAATTCGGTCGATGGCATCTTGAGAAGATTGAGAACGGACTATCTCGACGTGCTGCTGCTGCATCGCCCTGATGCTTTGGTTGAGCCGGAAGAGGTGGCTGAGGCGTTCGATCAGCTGGAGAGCTCGGGCAAGGTCCGCCATTTCGGGGTCTCCAACCAAAATCCGATGCAGATCGAGCTGTTGAAGAAGTATGTGAAGCAGCCGTTAGTGGCGAATCAGCTGCAGCTGAGCATTACGAATGCCACGATGATTTCCAGCGGCATCAATGTGAACATGGAGAACGCCGCTGCGGTTAACCGCGACGGAAGCATCCTGGATTACTGCCGGCTGCATGACATCACGATTCAGCCTTGGTCACCGTTCCAATACGGCTTCTTTGAAGGCGTATTCCTCGGCAGCGAGAAATTCCCGGAGCTGAACCGCAAAATCGATGAAATCGCCGCAAAATACGGGGTCTCCAACACGACGATCGCGATAGCGTGGCTTCTTCGCCATCCGGCCAAGCTGCAGCCGGTCACCGGTACGATGAATCTGGAGAGAATTCAGGACTGCTGCAGAGCCGCCGATATCATGCTGACCCGTGAGGAATGGTACGACATCTACCGCGCTGCGGGAAATGTGCTTCCTTAAGGGGATGGGGAGGGTCTGCTGCTATAGCCTGACGGCTTAAGCCAAGCGATCCGGTGCACGGCTTGAGAAGCAAGAGTAGAGCGGGAGCATGTTCAGTGTGCTCCCGCTTTTTAATGTATGGCGTGCCCAGCTAAGCACGCATCTTCTAGCCGGTGAAAGTCCGGTCGCGGGAAGGGCCAAGCCCCCGCGTAGCTAGGATACCTACGTATGGCGAAATCTGTACGTAGAAGCGTATCGACGAAAGTACCTGTCAGAGGCAGGGCGAGCAACATACCAGGCCGTAACATGAAAGTGAATCCTGCCGCGTCGTCAAAAAGGCCTCGCAAGAGGGAAAAGAGGAAGCCGAGTCCCGCGTACATGGACGAAGGCCATGGAAGCTGCCTAGAACTTGGAGCGGCAGTGAAGAATCCTACGGCGTAGAGGGAACGGCATGGTATGAAAGAGGATGCAGTGAACTGGGGAGGCCCTCCCCTGCACGGTTGCAGAAACCGTAAAGAGGCCTTCTATAAGCCCCAGAGGTGAAGTGAACGGTCTGCAGGAAGGGAGTCCGAGGGGCTCATAGTACCGTGGAACGCAGGACAACACAACCTGCGGGAGGGAAGGAGCCCTGCTTTGTTCAAGTTTCTTGAGGAGGTACGAGTCAGTGAATGCCAAACGGCTAACAACACCAGAGGAAAACGTTCAACAACTCCAAGGGAAACTCGGTCATGCGGCCAAGGAGAACAAGAAGCGAAGATTTCACGCGCTGTACGACAAGGTCTATCGGGTAGACATCTTATGGGAAGCGTGGCGAAGGGTACGAGCCAACGAGGGCTCGGCAGGAGTGGATGGAGAGACGTTGGCAGACATCGAGAAACAGGGAGAAATGCGTTTTGTGCTTGAATGTCAACGGCTACTGAAAGAAGGGAAGTACCATCCACAACCCGTTAGACGCCACTACATCCCGAAGAAAGATGGCAAACTGCGACCGCTGGGGATCCCGACGGTGAGAGACCGCGTCATCCAGATGGCGACCAAACTCGTCATGGAACCCATTTTCGAGGCGGATTTTCAGGACACGTCTTTCGGTTTTCGGCCTAAGCGGAGCGCGAAACAGGCGTTGGAGCGAATCCGGAAAGCATGCAACCGCAAAGGAAATTGGGTGGTCGACGTCGACATCCAAGGCTACTTCGACAACATCAATCAGGAGAAACTGATGAAGCTGATCGAAATGCGGATCAGTGACAGGCGAATCTTGAAGTTGGTGAGGAAGTGGTTAGGTGCGGGAGTGATGGAAGAAGGAAACATCCGACGCTCAGACTTGGGTACACCGCAAGGGGGAGTGATCTCACCACTGCTGGCGAACATCTACCTGAATTACTTTGATCTTCTGTGGGAACGACATGGCGGTAAGCTTGGGGAACTGACGCGTTATGCAGATGATCTGGTGATCATCTGCAAGACGAAGAAGGACGCACAGCGGGCCTATGAACTCATACGAGCGATTATGGAACGCCTGGAATTAACCCTGCACCCCACGAAAACGCGCATCGTTGGACTTTGGACTGGGGAAGAAGGCTTCGATTTTCTGGGCATGCATCATCGAAAGACGAAGGCCGAAACATCCAAAGGCCAAGTGTACTACACAACCCAGCAGTGGTTGTGCCGGAAGGCGGAAGAGCGAATACGGGAAGGGGTAAAAGAGCGATTAGCTCCGCCAGGTATGCGACGCCTGAGTTTCGAAGAGCACGTGGAGTACCTGAATCCAAAGATTCAAGGCTGGCGCAATTACTACTACACAGCTTACAGCCAGAGGAAGATGGCGAAGTTGGATTGGTATATCCGGCAGCGGTTTGCGAAGTGGTATGCTAAGAAACACAAACGCAGACGATGGTTGAGTTCGCTGCGCGAAGTGAAGTCTTTGTCTATTCAATATGGACTTAAAACGCTCTTGTAATCTGCATGCTCATGATGACGAACATCGGAAAGCCGTATGAGGGAAAACCTCACGTACGGTTTGATGAGGAGGGGCTGGGCCCCGCCCAGCCTTTCACTCTAGCATATTCATGAAAGCTTCTCCCACTTTGCCCACATTTCCTGCGGATTCAGCTCATAGATTCCGTTCTCCCTGAACATAAACTGGTGCATGATGAATTCCCGGCGAATCGTGGCAAAATCCTCATGGTAATTCTTGATGAACGCATTGATTTCCGGCTCATTGTATTTACGTCCGAGCTCAAGCTGGGATACAAGATGCTCAAGTACGATCAGCTTCTTCTTCAACTGGGCAGGAATGCTCTTTAATTTGCCCTCGGCGGTAAAAAAGTTCTTAATGACGGATTCCTTGGTGCGCTGCTGCTGTTCATCCAGCATAATTATTCCTCCTTCGGATGCCCGGTGAATCAAGCGGACCGTGGCCTCGGCGCTGTTTTTCAGAAAATAGTGGTTCAGTGAAAAAAAGATCGTATTCTTATCTCTGCGTTCGTTAATCAGACTCGCTTCTCGCAGCTTTGCAGCGTGGTGGGTAATGGTAGCCGGGGTAACACCAAGCTTCTTAGCCAGCTCCTGCCCATTCCGCTCACCGTCCGCAAGTAAAATTAGCATGCGAATTCTTGTAGGATCGGCAAGCGCCTTATGATAGGTTACGACCTTGTCTAATTGCAAAAGCAAAACACCTCCACTGCCTGGCATTTAAATTAATTAAATGATTATCTAATTAGATAGATGTTAAATTAGATTCTAATGGAAGTCTGGAGCAGTGTCAATGAATAAAATGAGAAACGCTAAGGGAGTGGTGTCCTGCATTACCTAGACTGCAATTCGTCCTGCAGTCCTCACAAGCATGCGATGACTCCTCCTCATGGCCTGCAAGATGCTCTGGCTCGATTATGAAAGGGGTTATCCCAGAAGTCATCATCGATGGCTGGGGGGGCCTTCATATAAAAAGCTAAGCTATCCGTTTCTGCAGAATCCATTTTTGCGGAATCCATTTTTGTGAAATCCATTTCTCCTTTGCCTGCATCCCATTCTTTGGCTCATCTTATATCAGCTATCGAACAGGAACATACGCTGTCGAGCTCGAACATAAGTTATCGAACTCATACACTAAATGGATTTATATAATCTTTACCGACCACCATAGGCTTAGGTTTCCTATCGAACTCATACTACGAAATGGAATTCATGTATCTAATTATGCTCTGAACGAATAATTCTATGGATTAGATGAATTTCATGCACCTAAAATCAAGAATCCCGCGCTAGATGGACTGCTTCCTTTTTTTAACGACATGAAATCCATTTTAATTTACGTTCCTTTCTTTGCCGCACAAATTAACTACTAAAAATCCATTTAGAACGAGAAGTCCGAGATTCATGATCGGCCAGAACGAAGTCTCCACGATTCATGCTCGTTCAGAACAAGTCTCCGAGATTCATGCTCGGCCAGAACGAGAAAACCTCGATTCATGCTGCGCGTAAAGGGAGGTGGAGAGTTGGTCACCATCAATCTGTTAAAGACGAATGTACGTTTTACCACCAACCACTATATACGAAATTCACCCCTTAGAACGGATGTTGGAAAAAAACCTGGTTTAACCAATAAATTTTAGGGGTACATTTTTGATGGCGATTTAAGGTCAAAAGTTTAAAACTTACTCAGAGGAACTAAAGATGGGGCTATTCGCCTGCAACGTAGAGGAAAAATGGACAGATCAACAGATCAACAGATCAACGAACATATAGGCATTTAAGACAAAAACCGAATGAAACGGTGAATGCGGAAATATCGAGAGCAAGGTAAGTTGGATTACTGGATCAGCGAGGATGACGAAAGGAGTAATTGGATTAGGAACGTTATGTGCAGCGGCTAAAGCGGGAGAATGAGATGCTAAAAAGTGTTTGGAAATTTGGATGAGGGAGGGAAGAAAGAACGGTTCAAGCTCGTTAAATAGCAGCCCGGCGAGGACAGGTAGCTGAACTGTGCAAGCTATTCGGTGCTTCCAGAAGTGTTTACTATGCCTATTGAAGCGGAAAAATTATGACCGGAATGCCGAGGCCAAGCGTCAAGAATTTACGACATTGGGACGGGGAGACAGCGAGTTAGCACAATGTATAAACGCTATGAAGGGAAATACGGTTATCGGCAGCTCCCACTATTTTATGACAAGATAACGGCGTATGGATGAACTGCAAGAAGGTATTGCGCCTTACGCAAAGAGCCTGGTCTTCAAGCCAGCATTCGGTGGAAACGCCAGTATACAGCCTAGGTGTTTTTTTCAATGCCCACAAAATTGGGGCTTGACCACCCTTGAAGTCGGGTGGCTTTATCCCATAAATCTGTTGAGAAGTTGGACTATTTTTGAAGAACTCCGTTTTTCAAACAGGAAGCTACCCCTCAAAGTAGTTTTTCAACTACTTTGAGGACAGCCCCTTCATACGCTGAATATTACTTCCAGGTGGTCACGGCATCGACAGGCAAACGATAGGATGGCCGGCCTTCGGTGGCCGCCTTGCCGATAGAAATGATCATGACAGGAACATGACGCTCTTTCTCCAGGCCGAAGGCTTCGGCAATTTGCTGCTTGTCATAGCCGCCGATTGGATTCGTGTCGTAGCCATGGGCGCGGGCAACAAGCATGATCTGCATCGATACGAGACCGGCATCAATGAGCACGATATCCCGCATATCCCGTTCGGGCAGATTTTCATATATCGGCTTGTAAGCGGAGATTAGCTTCTCTTTGACATCTTCGGGCATATAGCCGAGTTCAACCGATTTCCCATAGATTTCGTCAGCCTTCTCAAAGCACTTCATATCAGCGAAAACGGCGATTACAGCCGCTGAAGTGTTGACCTGATTCGTATTGAACGAAGCGAGCTCGGCCATTTTGGCTTTGCCCTCCGGCGTATCGATGACTACGAACCGCCATGGCTGCATATTTACTGAGGAAGGGGCGGTAGTTGCTTCCGCTAGAATCTCCGTCATTTCCTCGCGGCTGATTTTTACATGGGGATCATAATTTTTCACAGAACGGCGTCCAAGGACGATGTCCTTGAAATCATTAATAATGCTTGTATTCATACGTGTTCCTCTCCTATCTCTATTAGTATTTGCTGATGTTGCTTTGAATCCTCACTAACATGTCAGTTAATATGTGCAGCTCTTCCGGGCTAAAGTCCTGCAGCATCTGGTTAACAAAGCAGCGCTTTTCCGTACTGCAGGCTATGATCTGCTCCCGTCCTTCCGTGGTCAGGCTGACAAAGGTCTCCCGGTGGTCGGACGGATTCCTCCGCCGGACTACCATCCCCTGGGCTTCAAGCTGCTTTAAATGCCGGGTGATGGCTGCATTGTCGATATTGACCGATTTCTGCAGCGTGGATTGAGTCATTTCATCCGTCTGATACAATTGATGCAGCAGCTCGAAACGGGACAAGCTCATATTGGTATTGCGCTCAAACTTTGGGCCGAACTGATTGCAAAGCTCTCTAAGCAGGAACAAAATACGTTCTTGATCTGAAACGGAGCAATTCATGTAATGACCTCCTAGATGCGGCAGCAAACGAACCTGCTTTGATGTGAAACAGCCAATTAATTGATGGGTCAATATTTGATCCATCAATTAATTTAATACATAACAATAAAAAATGCAAGGGAGCGGCTCAGCTTATTATGCCCAATTTTCTTCCATGATCAAGATGTTCGTTATAAGGATTGCATTCCATCCTAGCAATCTTGGGAGTACGGGTTGTTTCGTAGTAAAACCAAACTCCTGCAACACAGATAGCCCTTTTAAAAAAACTACTCATCGGTTAGTATTAAGTCAAGAAATACCAACTATTGAAATGGTGGCCATAACTTAAACCGGATGCGAGAGGTGCTTCATGAGACGATACATATGCCTTTTGTTATTAATTATCCTGCTGGCTTTAGTCACGATCGGCTGTTCGGAACATTACAAAACGGATTTTCTTAAGAAATTCGATTCCTATCTCCAATATTCTTTAGGGGAATTTGAAGTGATCGACAAGCAGGAAATCAAGTGGAGAGCAGATCCTCTGCCTGTGAGCGGAACGGGGATACAGTGGGTTGTAAACTTTACGGACGACCGCGGTATCGAAAGGGAGTTTAAATTTCGCAATTACGGCTATACGCAGGGCGGGGATCCATCCAATTTCGGGTATGCAGTAATGGAATATGCCGTGAGCTTAGGCAAAGAGCAAGTGATTACAGATGTGCTGCTTAAATACTTCCATCCCGAAGAAATCGGATTACAAGAAGACAGAACGAATGAAACGAAAACCTCTGTTCTAGTCATGAATGAGTACCCGCTTAAAGGCGATGACTACTATGCAAATTTTGTTCACCCCAAAAAAGGGCTTCAGCTGAAATCGATTCATCCGAAGCAGCTTGTTCAGGAATGGGGGGCTTCCTATGGCTTTAAGTTCAATACTATAATTGATGATGACGATGACCAGATGAAAGAGCTGATTGCAAAAATAGAACAGGCATTAAGAGATTATGCAAAGTATGTAGATGATTATGATCTTCTTCCCGTTGAAGTGCAGGGGGAGAACTATGATGACGGATACTATGGGACATATGACAAGGAGACGGACACATTTACTTGGATCAGCATGAAGGATTATCTGGAATCGCTAAAGTACATTGACGGAAACTTAAAAAAAGTTCCAAAGGTGCTTATTAACGGTCAAGAGTATATCGTTGGAGAGAACTACGAGGAGCAAGGAATCTACTTTTTTGCAGATAGCGTAAATTATTGTGAAGCTACAGAGCAGTATCATATTAAAGACTTTGAGGATATCCTCACCCTGCTGGGATACCAGGTATCGAAAAGCCAAAATAACTCTGCACCAATAAATTGGCAAGCAGGCGAAGACAAGTACACGGTCAGGAAATTGAAAGGCTGGTCCCTCCAAAAGAACGGAGGAAGCAACTTGCTGAGCTACAATGGCCATGAGTGCGGAGGAATCTCGCAATCCGACTTTGAAATGGTTAGTCAAACCACCGTTTATATGGACAAGGAAAAAGAGACGCTTGTAATCAACAGCAAGTAGGAGCTCGATTTAAACCGGCCGGAGCAGCTGCCATCAAGAGGAGGGGTTATTTGAGAAGAGTCGAAATGGCTCCCTGGACGGAAGGCTGGACTGAATTATACCGCAAAGAAGAAGGTTTATTACAGTCCATATTTCCGAATGAATTACTTGAAATTCATCATATCGGAAGCACTTCCGTCCCTCAGATTGGGTTTGCAAAGCCAATTATTGATATTCTAATTGTCGTTAAGGATATTAACAAGGTAGACGATTATAATGAGCAAATGATTCTTATAGGCTATGAACCACGAGGGGAGCAAGGAATTGCTGGCCGTCGATATTTCCCAAAAGGTGGAGACCATAGAACGCATCACGTACATATTTACGAGGCCGGAGATATCAATATCGAGCGTCATTTGAACTTTAAAGAATACCTAATGAATCATCCTGATGAAGCTAAGGCATACGGAGAATTGAAATTGCAACTAGCCAAACAATTCCAAAATAATGTTCATGTATATCAAGATAGAAAAGGAGCCTTTTGTACCGAAATTATAAAAAAGGCTATAAGATGGGCGTCTGAAAGAAAGGGAGCTGAATTATATCTCCGATTTTAATTACCCGTGCCTATGAACCCAGGAAACTGTAGATCGAATTGTTTTAAGTACTGTAGTCTGAATTTAATTTACCTGATTGATAGTACAGGTAATCCATCATCTCATTCTAGTGAGCATGACCCGCGGATCTCTCTGTCTAAATGGATTTATAGTAGTTAGTTTCTGCGGCAAAGTAAGGAAAGCAAATTTAAATGGATTTGATGTGGTTAGAAGAAGGGAATTGTCCATTCTGGGCGGGATTCTTGATTTTAGGTACATGAAATCCATCTACTCCCCTAAAACATTCGTTTTGGAGCATAATTAGATACATGGAATCCATTTCGCGTTCGAGTCCGATAGCTTATACACATATAGGCTAACAAATGGAATTTTAGTGTTTTTGAGTCCTATAGCCTTAATTATATAAAATAAGCCAAAGAATGAGACTTTAGTGTTCGAGTCCGATAACTTGCATAAGATGAGCTAGAGAACAGGATGCAGGGAAGGAGAAATTGATTCCTCCAAAAAGCCTTCTTCAAAATTAATTTTGCAGAAACGGATAGCTTTCTCAAAGAAAGGGGGGCCTCTGTCATCCAGGATGACAGAGGGCCCCCTTTGCCAGGCGTACGGCTTATAATAATATGTCCACATTAATTATTCTTCCATAATCAAATAACGTAGCAATCCGCGTATTGTGGTATTCTCTAATTTAATATTAGAAGATTCATTGTAAACGTCTTGTATTACTTGAATAACATCATCTTCACTTACATCATTGCTTAAGCGAACAATGAAGGTCTGGTCGTTGTCTTTTAAGAAGTTTAAAAGTAAATTTTTATATTCTGTTGGGGAACTCACTTCTAATCCGTTTCTTCTATAGTAATCCAATGAGCTGTCACTACTTGTAAATTGCTTTAATCCTTCATCTGTCCAATAAGCTTTATCAAAGGTAAATTCTAGATCCTCTGCTGTTTCATCGTCTGAATTATATAATAAGTAGAGGACACCAGAATTTGTTCCATTATTTGTAGGATCAACATTGTACCATTCCCCATTGATTTCCACTTTATTCCACGCGTGAGGCACACCTCCAAGATAGCCTGTTACAACAATGCTATTTAAGCCTGACAAATCACTAAGCAGCTTGTAGGCTGCCGCGTAACTAGCACATACCCCGACTTTTTTCACCATTATGCCGTAGGCCGTAAAAGAATCATTAAATTTTTTATCAACATTCTTATAATCATTTTTCTTAGCATCATTCAAGGCTGCGTCATCATACTTTGCATGATCATTTAAATAATCATAAATAGCTTGACGCTTTTGGTCATCACTCATATCATCTGTAATCATTTGCGAGATAATATGGTGCGCTTCTTTCATGATTTCTTTTTGTTTTTTGGCAATATTATTTTTACTGTCACTATAGTCAATATAAAGAGTTGAGGTTTTATAATCGAATCCATAGCTCTCAATATCTAATATTAGTGGATTTTGATATTGTACTTTTTGTAAGGTATCCGCTAAAAAATCAATAACAAGCGCCTCTGGGAATGCTTTTAATGAAACTTCTTTATTAGCGGCAATTAAATTTAATGCCAAGTATTCTTCTAATGCAGAATCAGCGTTAATTTTGTAATCATTTCCTGTGTCTGTTAGAGGAACATATTCTTTATTGCCTTCATCCAATTGTTTTTGTGTATTTTCTTTTTGCCGTTTAATCAAATCATCACTGTTATTTTTTGAATTATCGACAACAGAGAAATCGGGAGCGTATTCCATCGCGTTTTCCGGCTCAACTAGACCTCCATTGCTGTGATCCCTGGCATCTTGATTATGTATATAATTACTCCATTTTTGTTCATCAAATGATAATACTAAGGTTGTACCGCTAATTGCTGTTCCTTTTACTTTATAAGGGATTAGAGCAAAACCATCTTTGTCGTACTGAATATCCTTTTCATAAATAAGATCTCGCTCCAAAGTAGTTGCATTATCTATTGCAGTTAACTTGATTTTTTTAGGTAAATCATCTATCGTTTGAAAACTCGAGTAATATAATTCATGCAATTCTTTCATACCCGTTACAAGGGTTTTTGATAAATTAAATGTGCTGACTGCAGGGCTGAAATTTGATTCATTTCCATGTTGATCAACAGCCGTTACATAATATTCTCCTTGAACCATCATGTTTTGTGCGATCGTTGCTTTTCTTCTATAATCATCCGGTTCATCCCCGACGAATAACAACCCTTGATCTCCATCTGATGCAAAATCTTGAAATTCTGTATCTGTAACCGTTCCAATCAAATACGGATAAGTATGTTTATACCCTTGCTCCGCCCCATTGTTTTTTTCGGCATTATTCATAGACATTACATTATAAACATTATATTTTTTAGCACCTTTTACTTTGTTCCATACTAATTTAAATCTTCCTTCAGCATCAATTTGATAGTTAGCATTCGGTGATTGCAATGGAGACTTGATGGTAAAAGGGACAACTATAGGATTATCCAATTTTGTCGGCGTCTCTGCATCTAAATCATAACGGATACAAATATAATAGATGGGGGCATTTCCCCATGAGTTTTCTTTGTCCCTAGAAGAATCAAAAGTGGTTAGTACAGGATCGAATGAACTTACAGTTAACACACTTTGACTAGCGTCAGGGTCCTTAACTTTTTCGTAAGTAGATACTTCACTTTCATATAAACACCTTGCATCTGTATGTACAGTTACGATACGCCTCTTAAATCTATCTTCAGCATCCTCTTTAAACAGTTCAGCAAGATCCTGCTCACTATGAGGGAAAGCATCGGTAGAATAGATATTCGAGTTGAATTTAAATGTAAATACTTGATTGTAATTCACATTATATATTGGTGTTAAGTATTGTTTTTCCTCTTTTTTCTTATACTTCATTTTTAAATCTGACACCGTTGTTAGCGATGAATGTGCTGGTGATGTTTCCTGTGATTCTGATTGTTTTTGATTTTTTTCTGGATTAGCTATATTACCTCCTTCGCAACCTGATAATATAAAAGCAATAAATAAGATTAGGGTGAATATCCTTTTCAAATTTTTAACACTCCCTTGAGCAATAATTAAATATTATAGCAGATACTGGTTAAATGGAAATATGTGAGGTAAATGCAAGCATCTCCATGATCAACTTGGATTCATGTTTAATCAAAAACCACCTGATTTAAGCGAAAGGAGAGGGGTTGTGAAGGATCGGATTCCTGAGATTCTTGTTTATATGCAAGAATCTGTGACTCAAGATATAACCGTGGAAGAAACTGCAAATCGCTTTGGTTACAGCAAATATCATTTCAGCCGGGAATTCAAACGGTTGACAGGATTTTCAGCAGCGGATTATATGTCCTCTTTAAAAGTCGAGCTTGCCAAACAAGCCCTGCTTCGTAATGAACAATCTGTTACAAATTCTGGATTTGATGCGGGTTATTCCAGTGTCGGCACTTTCTCTACCACATTCACAAAGAAAACCGGGCTCTCTCCACGCGAATATAAGCAGCAAGTAGAAGCGCTATACAGTGTGGCGAAGAAATGTGAAGAAACCCCCACAACGGTTGTCGGTCACAAACACCCTCTTGCATCGGAAACAAGCCGCTGTTTTATTTCCGTCCATTATCCCGAAGGTTATCAAGCCGGGATCACGTTTGTAGGATTATTCAAGAGCCCGATCCCCAATCACCGGCCGGTGGCCGGAGTCGCCCTCACCAAAAAGAACACGCATCTCTTTGAGCATATTCCGAACGGTACCTTCTATCTCCTGGCTTGTTTCATTGAGAGAACGTTCAATCCGCTGCGTTATTTCGTGCTGGATGACTGCTTGCGCGGACGTGTTCAGCGTCGGATACATTTCCCCCAAGATCATGACCAAACCTTTTATATCCCGCTGCGTGTAGCCCTACCGGAAGATCCGCCGATCGTGGTCAATGTACTAAAGCTGCTCGCGGATTCTTTAAAAACTTAGACCTGCCGTCGACCATCAGACAATTCCCGCAATAAATGAGAAGTTTGTTGTTCATTTTTCTGTCAAAATGAGCTTGTACCCCTATTTTTAACAGAAAGGACTGGGATCCATGGAAATGACAATCACGCCTTACCTCATGCTGGATGGGAGGGCGCAAGAAAGCCATTCATTTTTACCAGGAGCTCTTTGATGCGGATATCATTGGACAAGAATATTTAAAGGATTGGCCCGGGGAAATGGGGGTTGAGGTCACACCGGAAAATGAAGGGCGCGTGATGCACGCTCATTTAAAAATCAGAAATTCCGAAATCATGCTGGCCGATTACCTTCCCGGCCAAACTCCCCAATCCGGTTCATCCATCAACTTGATGATCGTTGTCAAAGAAGCAGAAACCGCGAAAAAACTCTTTTCCCTTTTACAAAACGGTGGAAAGGCAATCATGCCGCTCCAGGAAACGGGATTCAGCCCGGCCACCGGTCAAGTCATCGATAAATTCGGGATCGAATGGCAAATTGTAACCGATCAACCCGATACGGAAAGCTGACCAACGTATTGAATTGCAAACTTGGCGTTTTGTATGAACTCTCATACAAAACGCCTTTTAGACCCGGGTCGGCCAAACGCGCCGATCGCTTCATGAAAAACGTCGGTACTTGGTATGGCTATGGCTACGGGATGAATTTCGAGAGATCGACTGATTCCTCGGGCTCACCGCATGCTCGATGTGTTCTCAGAGCTTTGTAAGTGCTATTCTAAAGCCAAGATCATCTATCTTGAAATCAGGCATGCTTTTTCTTCTAATCGTAGAACCACAATTGTTTTCAACTTCAGCCCAACTGCCTCCCCGAAAAACTCTGTAGTTCCCATATCGATCAGTATCATACAGATCCCAGCACCATTCCCAAACATTGCCGATCATATCGTAAAGCCCCCATGGATTAGGAAGCAGTTTTCCGACTTGTTGAGCTGAACCATTGGAGTTTTCTTGATACCATGCAATCTTATCAATTCTTTCATACCGATATCCCCTGGTTCCCGCTTTGCACGCATACTGCCATTCAGCGTCTGATAGTAATCGAAACCCATTCGCTTTTTTGTTATATATAGTGTTCTCACTTTCACTTGTGATTGTGTAGCATTCAGTCCTGCCAAGTATTCTGGACAATGTGTTACAAAAGACAAGAGCATCTAACCACGAAACATTCGTAATTGGCAGGTTATTCACATTAAGTTCAACTTCTTCTCCATGCATGACAAAATGATACAATTGCTGTGTTACCGGATACTTCATTACATAGAGTGGTTCGATCGTTTCAGTCCATGTAATAACTTTTTTATCACTTCCTCTTCCAGGGTCTGATAAAGTGTAGTCAGAGCTAAGCCATTTATTCATATTAATATAATCGCGTAATTCAACGATTCCACCTTCTATGGGTACCATTAACTTCATTAAATCTTTTAAAAAACGCTCTCTGTCATTTCCATATTTTCCGATTGTCAATTGACCTCCTGTCTATTTTAATATTTAAACTTCCTTTTTCATAGATTCACCACTCTGCATCAATTTCACATTTAAAGGGAACTGAAACGTGTAGAGGAGAAATTAGCAGAACTTGATAATCGCTTCGATAAATTTTCATCCTTACATAATAGAGGGGCTATCACAACATACCAATTAAAGCATCAGAATGAGCGGGGATTTCCATCAACAGCAAGAACTGCATAACAAGAATGCTGAATTTATTATAGCACTGGAAAAAGGAAAGGCCTCGCAGAACGCAAAGAGGCCTTTAGTAAGGAGGTTGAAAAGATTAAGATAAACCCCTTTCCAATCCTTCCCTCAAATTAAGGCACAGTTTATTTGATTGTATCATTTCTTTCAAGTCTCACTACCGCCTCCACATGTGTTGTGTACTTTTCACAGACAAACTAATAATAATGGTGACTATACTACTTAATCTTTGGGGCGGTAAATATTGAACCGCTCCTTTTTAATTTTTTCACTAAAAGACATCATACCACTAATACCTTTATAACCCTACCCACTACCGAATGAATTGTTTAGGTTCTAATCAAGAACCGTAACCCTTGTTCCCTCCGTACCATATTTTTATAAATTAATCCTGTACGTCATCCCTTACCTATCGCAAATATAACCTTTAAAATGGGTGTCCCTTTTCTCCTTTATTATTTTTTACTAATACCTTTAATAGCTCCGTTAGTATCTGTGTACATTTATTCCTAGATACCTTCATTTTTCTTTATAAAACACCTACGTTCGCCCTCCCCCAACACCTAAAATATATTTTTTAATGACGTACAACCGCTCCTTATTAGCCTAATCTTTATCAGATTATTAAGATATATTCTGTTTTACGTTCTTTGTTAATTTTTTGTATCCCTTTCTTATATTGTTAATGAGCAAAAACTAGAAAGGATAGATTAAATGAAAATACTTACTGTTATCGAAGTAGCTGAACTACTCAAATTATCAAAATGTAAAGTCTATGCACTTGCTAAGAGCGGAGAAATTCCAACAGTGAAAATCGGAGGGTCAATAAGGGTTATTCAGGAAGAACTAGAGAACTTTTTAAAAGGTGGTGTGGTTAAATGATTATAAAAAATTCATCTCATACTCTCACCCTTGAACAAACTGCTAGAGTTCTTGAAAAGTTTAACATTGTCTTTACGGTTGAAGGGGTTAAGACAAAGATACAACTACACCAACTAACCGCCATTTCCAAGCCTTATGAGGATAGGAGATATTCAGGTTATCCCTACTTAGTTCTAATCAGTTCTTTAGTTGATTACCTGAGAGATAAAGGTTTTACAGATGATGATATAAAGGACGCCTTACCTGATGGTATAGAAATCTAATCCCCCACCCTTACGGTGGGCTTTTTTCTGCAACAACTAGGACACTTGAAACGATTACTAAAAGGACTATGACAATAACAGGAGGTTTTTGAGATGAGTATTCCAATGATAAACACACTTACAGGTGAGACGGTTAACGTAGCTACTTATTTGACAGAAGAAGGAAAAAGGGCAAGGGAGGAAAGACAAAGAAAAACCGCTTATAGGAATAAGAAAATCATTCCTTTTGTTGCATGTTATCTTGACCCTATCAAAGAGGTTACGCAACATCTAACATTAATCGAAGGTGGAGCGGTTATGAAACTACTTCACTATCTAAAGCAAAATGGGAAAGGTAAGCTATCTACAGAAGGTAAACCCTTAAATCAAAAAGACCTACAAACAATACTAGGTAGGGGAGCAACGCAGACAAAACAAATAGTAAAAAGGCTTGAATACCTTTCTATACTAATTTCAATAAAAGAAGGACGCTCTAAAGTCTTTTACATTAATGAAAACTTCCATTGTATGGGGAAGTTATTAAAGAAACCTTTTACAAAACTACTAAAGGGGCGGCGGGTTAACCCCCTAATATTGGACACTGCACCTCTTATTCGATTGATCGCATAGAATTGCTCGATTTCTCTTCGTTTTCATCTTATGATGATCATGCTTCATACCTTGATTTCCTTGGGTATTACGTTGCCATGCCGGATTGCTTCCATGTATTCGTACGGCGACATATCATAGATGCTTCCATGGATGCGATTGCGATTGTAGTTGTGGATAAAACCGCTAACGATCTCGTACGCCTGTTGGTAGCTCTCAAAATCGTGGCGCTGGTAACACTCCGATTCAAGGATGGAGTGAAAAGACTCGATGTGGGCGTTCTTATTCGGCGTCTTAGGCGGTATCCGCTCGTGGACAATTCCAAACTGTTCACAAGCCTCCGCAAACCGATGGCTAATGAACTGTGGACCGTTGTCCGATCGAATAATTGGCCGATTCGCCTTGTCAAAGAGCTGGCGCTTCATCAGTGCCTCCTGTGTGATTTGAACCAGATCCTTAGCTTCACAGCGCAAGCCATGGTGATAGGCAACAATGGCTCGGTCGAACACGTCGATGATGCTCATCAGGAAGAAGAAACGCTGTTCGCCTTCGATCCAACCATACTTAATATCCGTCTCCCACAGTTGATTGGAACCGGTAATGACTTTGTTATTTGCGAGCCTTTTAGGATGCTTATTTTTGAGCTTCCGCTGAGGGCGAAGCACATTCATCTCCTTGCACAACCGATAGACTTTCTTCTTGTTAATCACAAGGCGGTGCTGGCGCCTCAGCATCTTTGTCAGCTTGCGGTATCCGTAGACGGACGTGTACTCGTCGGCTAACAGTTCCATGATCCACTCACAGATTTGCTCATCGCTAATGCGCTTGTTGTCTTGCGTATATGAGTAACCAGGCGCGGAGCGACCGCTCCTGAAGATTTGTTCAGGTTGCTGATTCGGGCGATTCACATGAGCATAGTATGTGGAACGCTCCACTTCCAGGATGCGTAGCACAAGACTGATTAAATGGCCTTGCATGATGTATTTCTGCGAAATCTCTATTTTATCCGCAAGTGTGGGTTCGTTTTTTTTAACAGGTCACGGAGGATTTCTCTTTCCAGCGCCTGCTCTGCATAAAGCTTCTTGAGCTTCTCATGCTCTTTCTCCAAGGCCGCATAATCCGCGGCTGTAGGAACGAATGCAGCATGTTTCAAAGCAGCGCCATCCAATTCCTCAAGATCCTTGCGCTTCAATTCTCTCGCCCAGCGCAACACCATCTTTGGATCAAGATCATGCTGCCTAGCTACGGCCGTCATATTGCCGATCTCCTGTCCCTTGGCTACAACCATTTTCTTGAAGTCCAGATCATACCGTTTTCTTTCCATTGCGTTCCCCTCCGATTGATTTCATTCTATCGGAATAAGGGGTGGACTGTCCAAGTTCATTTGGGGGCTAAATAGGCGGTTAAGTACAATTGTAGATGAGCTGCCACTTAATCAGTTAGGTTTTCTTTATAAGATTTTGCCCTACTTCCATTTCGAAAAGTGCTTTCTTTGTCACAACCCTGACGAAAAAGATTGTAGTTTCATCAGGAAAATGAATAGAAGTGATTTAGCCAAAGCTATTAATCATGACCCTGATGAACTTACTAAGATTGTAAAATGTTTAAGAAAGAAAGGACTGATTATGACTACTGAAAGTTGCGGTAGTTTAATGTATTATGTACACCCTGACCTAATGTATAGAAAAGACAGTGATGGGCAGGACGACTATACAAACGGTTTAAGGGCAATATTTGAGGAACATTTGAAAGATAAATAACCCTAAAATAGTGTTTTGTACGTACGAGAAAAACCGACTGTTTTAGGTATTCTGTACAGGAAAAACCGACTCTATTAAGCTAAACAAAAACACCTGTTAGACCTAGAACCACATAGTGTTCTAGGTTTTTCTGTTTTTCATTGACTCTTTATTCTTAGAAGCATAAAGCTAATAGGTTAAAATTTGTATGTATCCCCTCCGCTTTGCTACGTGGATACACACCTATAATTATTAACAGGGTCGCTACGCTCCCCTAATGATAAAGAAATTTCACGCTCTTATAAAGAAAACAAGGGCACGAACGTAGTGAGTGACCTGTGCACCTTGACTGTAGCGGAGCGGAAGGCAAGTGCACCAAATGTAAACGACTTTCCCCCACTTGATACATTAAATAATTATCATTATATTATTTTTGATAACCTTAAAAATTCCTTTATGATAGGTAAGTCAGGAGGACTTATATTTGTAGGAATTTCATCTACAGAAAAGAAACGTAAATCTTTAACTTCATTATTATCAATCTTTAATTCTCCAAGATAATCAGTGCAAATATATGTAGTAATCACATTGTACACTTCATCACCATGTGGATATTTATAATAGAACTCTTTTCCTGAGAAAATATTAAATAACTTTAGATTGTTTGCTATTAATCCCGTTTCCTCTTGTAACTCCCTTTTTGCTACTTCCTCTAAAGTCTCACCCATCTCTAAAGAACCACCCGCTAATCCCCAACAGTTATTATCTTTTCGTAATTGCAGTAATATCCTATCACTTTTATCTATTAGAATAACACTTGCCCCTGCCATAATAAGTGGACGACTTCCAACTAACTTCCTTAACTCCATTATATATCCCATAAAAAGCCCCCAAAAATAACTTTTATTAATATTTCTTTATTTAAGAATAGAAATCCTGCTTTTAATACTGCCCTATTGTGAATATCATCGCAACTAATTCCCCCCATAGAACGATTGCTATCACGAAAGGGGAGATATAAATGAACATTCAACGAGTTTTTACAGGAACACAGGATTTTAGGTCGATAATCTTACACCAATTAGAGAAAGAAATTGAAAAGATTGTATCTGCCGCTTACAATGATAGACAAGTAGATATAGTCGCCATCAATAACGGAGGGCGACAATAATGAAAATAGCGGGATACATTCGTGTTTCGACTAACAATGAGGGTCAAAAAGAGTCACCTGAAAACCAAAGGCATATGATTTTAGACTATATTACTGAAAATCAATATGACCTTTATGACTTCTACACAGATATTCAAACAGGAACTACTGACAATCGTGAGGGGTTAAAAAGACTCATACAAGACGCTGAAAACAGGGAATTTGATGTCATTGTAGCTAAGGAATTAAGTAGATTAGGGCGTAATGTTGAATTACTTTATCAACTAAGGCGAGTTGCAGAAACAAAAGGTGTCCGCTTAATTACTCTAGATGGAAAAGTTGATACCCAAGACTTTTCTAAACAAGCTATGTTCGGTCTTTATGCTTGGATTTATGAAAGTGAAAGTCAACGAATTAGTGACCGTATCAAGTCAGTTTATCAAATGAAGTACAAAAGCGGAAAATTCATGGGGAGTATTCCCCCTTATGGCTATATACTTCACAAACAAAAGCTACTACCTAGAAATGATTACACCGTAGATATTGTACGTGAAATCTTTGACAAGTATCTAGAAGGTTGGGGGCATGACAAAATAGCAAGGTATCTTACTAATAGAGATATTCCAACACCTTCACAGGTTGTAGGGAAAGCTAATGCGGGTTTGTATTGGCAAGGGTCTACTATTAAGAAGATATTAAAGAACCCTCACTATGTAGGAGACCTTGTACAGGGCAGAGAAACCACTATGAACGTGACAAATAAGACACGTAAAGTAAATGACCAAAACGATTGGATTATCATTTCTGACGCTCATGAGCCTATCATTTTAAGAGATATTTTTGAACAAGTTCAAAAGTTACTTAAACAAAAAGCTAGAAGAGGTAGGGGTGGTACTAGAAAGAAGAAACACCTTTTTACAAATATCGCTTACTGTTCTGAATGTGGGAATGGCATGTGGTATCGTGCTAACCGCAAAGGATACATTTGTGGAACTTATGCTAAACATGGGAATAAAGCCTGTTCTAATCATGCAGTTAAGGAACTAGAACTAACTGAAATAATCCTTGATGACCTCAAAAACATGTCTAGTAGTTTAGACCATCCAAACCTAGAAAGTAAGATTGAAAAAAAGGTCAAGACTACCGCAAAAAAGAACGAGTCTAGACTAGAGTCCATTAAAAAGCAGGTTCAGAAACAAATGGAACTAAAGCGGAACGCTTTACAAAAGTTCATTAACGAGGATATATCTAAACAGGATTATGATGACTTTGTAAGTATGGTACAAGAAAAGCTGCAACAACTAGAATTAGAAAAAGTAGAGATAAAAAAGGATATGGCAGAAAGTCACGATAAAAGTAAAATCTCTGCCATCATTGAACAACTTAGAGGTTTCTTACAGTTCAATAAGTTAACATCCGAGATGTTACTACGTTTTGTAGATAAAATCGAAGTAACCGAAAACAAAGATGTTAAGATTTACTACAAGTTTGCACAGGTTGAGGGGTTATAATCCCCCTCAATCATTTTTTAAAACTAACTGTGAAATGCACTCCACATGGCTCGTCTGCGGGAACATATCGACCGGCTGCACCCACTCCAGCGAGTAGCCGCCGTCGAGCAGCTCCTTGCAGTCCTTCGCCAAGGTTGAAGGATTGCAGGACACGTACACGAAGCGCTTCGGCTTCGTGCGCAGCACCGCTTCGATGAAGCGCGGGTCAAGCCCGATGCGCGGCGGGTCGGCGATGATGACGTCGGGCTTGAAGCCGGATTTCACCCAGCGGGGAAGCAGCTCCTCCGCATGCCCCTCGTAGAAGGAGGCATTATCGCGCCCGTTGCGGGATGCGTTTGCCCTGGCATCCTCCACCGCCTCGGGAATCGACTCGATGCCGCGAACCTCCCTGGCATAAGGGGCGAGCCACAGCCCGATTGTACCCGTGCCGCAGTAGGCGTCCACGACAACTTCCTTACCCGTGAGCGCGGCTGCCGTGCGTACCGATTCATACAGCTTGACCGTCTGCAGCGGGTTGAGCTGGAAGAAGGCGCGAGGGGAGAGGGTGAATTCCAGATCGCCCAGAGCTTCCTCGATGCTGTCCGCGCCCCAGAGAATCGTCGTCTTGCTGCCGAACACGAGCGAGGTGTTCTTCGGATTGACGTTCAGCGCGATGCTGGTCAGCTCCGGCATGGCGAGCCGCAGCTCCTTCACGAGCTGATCCAGCCGCGGAATGCGGTCGTTTGCTGCCACCAGCGTAACCTGCAGCTGCCCCGATTGGAAGCCCCACCGCACGACGATTGTGCGCACGATGCCCTGATTGCTTTTCTCCTGATAGACGGGGGTATTCAGCCGCTGCAGAACATTGCGCGTCTTGTCGACCGCCTCGTTCACCTTCGGATGCTGGATTGGACAGCCCGTAATGTCGATCAGCTTGTGCGAATCTGCGGCATATAGTCCGGCGATCATGCCTTCCTCTTGCATCCCCAGCTGAAGCTGAGCCTTATTGCGGTAGCCCCAAGGGTGCTCCATGCCCAGAATCGGTTTCATGGGGAATTCCTGCAAGCCGGCATAGCGAGAGAACGCTTCTCGAACGATATCTTCCTTGCCCTTCAGTTGGCCCGGATAAGAGATATGCTGAATTTGGCAGCCGCCGCAAATGCCGAATACCGGGCATGGCGCATCCACTCGCTGGGGTGAACGCTTTTCGATCCTCACCAATTCCGCGTTGATGAACTTATCCTCTACCCGGGTCACCTTGGCGTGAACGACCTCATCTGGCAGAGCTCCCGTGATAAAAGCCGCCTTGCGCCGGTAGTATCCGACGCCCTCGCCGTTGATGCCTAGCCGCTTGATCGTGACGACGATCTGATCGCCAGTGCGCAGCTCCTCGGCATGCTCGCGTCCAGAAATTCGAGGCGCCTGCTGCCTGGCATCGCGTGGCGCATAAGGCTTTGTATATCGATGCTGCCGTTTGGCATCTCGCGAGGTATATGTCTTATCATCTCGCGGTGCATACGGCTTGGCATCCCCAGAATCTTTCGGCCTTGTATCGCGATTAGGCTTTGCCTTGCGGGATGGGTATGGCTTTGCCTTGCCGGATCCGTGCTGTTTGGCATCAACCGATGCATTAGGCTTGGTTTGGTGCGATTTATGCGGACGGGCATTGCGGGCCTCTTGTTGCTTGCCATGCAGTGCCTGCTGTTCTCCATGCGATGTCTTCTGCCCAGTACGTGCTTCGTGTTTCCCCCTGTCGCGCGGTGCTTGCTGTTGTGCGTCCCGGGAAGTACCGGTTTTTGCATACCCGCTGGTGGCAGGTTTGCCCCCGCTTGCGACAGGCTTGCCTTTTGCAGCGCTGTAGCTGCTGTTATGTGTATGGGATCCTGGCGATTCCTTCATGATCAAATTAGCTCCATCCTTCTATAAAATGTTCAAATCCAATATACCATGCTGAACGGACAACCACCATGCAGAGGCAAGAGGAGAAAATATATTACTTAACGTCTTGAAAATGCTTCTTCGCCTTATAACGAACCTCTACGGTTCGTAATTCCTCGAAGATTTTATAGTGTCAGCTTGGCCAAACCCATTCTACAAATATTCAAAATCGTTTGCCCAACGCGCCCACTCCCGGTAAACTGGATAAGGAACACATGCAACAAATGATGGTAAGAAGTAAGGAGCTTATTTGAATGAATATGCAATCCACTTTAATGGAAGAAGCCAAGTCTTATTTGCAAAAATATTACGGCTACCCGGATTTCCGGGAAGGCCAGCGCAAAATCGTCGAGAGCGTCCTGTCGGGCGCAGACACGCTCGGCATTATGCCGACGGGCGGCGGGAAGTCCATCTGCTACCAGATTCCCGCCCTCATGCTGCCCGGTCTTACGCTCGTCGTCTCGCCGCTCATCTCGCTTATGAAGGACCAGGTGGACGCGCTTACGACCGCCGGGGTATCCGCGGCCTACATTAACAGCACGCTGTCCGGCAAGGAAGTGAATGAGCGCATCCGCGCGGCGAGAAGGGGCGAGCTGAAGCTGCTGTATGTCGCGCCGGAGCGGCTGGAGCTCGACTGGTTCCGCGAGGAAATGGGCAGCTTGACGATTTCCTGTGTCGCGGTCGACGAAGCCCACTGCGTATCGCAGTGGGGCCATGATTTCCGCACGAGCTATCTCGCGGTAGCCCCGTTCGTGAACGGGCTACCGGAGCGCCCGATCGTGGCGGCCTTTACCGCGACGGCGACGCCGGAGGTCATGGACGATATGACCCGGCTGCTGCAGCTGCGCGATCCCGCCGTGTTCGTCACGGGACTTGGCCGCGACAATTTGGCCATGTCCGTGCTGCGCGGCGAGAATAAGCGTGAATTCGTGCTGAACTATGCGAGGTCGCATGGCCACCAGCCGGGCATCGTCTATGCGGCTACCCGCAAGGAGGTCGACGACCTGTACGAGCGGCTGCGCCAGAGCGGCATTCCTGCGGGAAGATATCACGCCGGGCTGCCGGACAAGGAGCGGGAGGAGAGCCAGGAGGCGTTCCTCTATGACGATATCCGCGTTATGGTGGCGACGAATGCTTTTGGCATGGGGATCGACAAGTCTAACGTCCGTTATGTGATTCACTATAATATGCCGAAGAATATGGAGGCTTATGTGCAGGAGGCCGGCCGTGCCGGGCGGGATGGGGAGCCTAGCGAATGCATCCTGCTGTTCAGTCCGCAGGACATCATGACGCAGAAATTCCTCATCGAGCAGAATCCGCAGGACGAGGTGCGCAAGCGCAACGAATACCGCAAGCTGCAGCAGATGATCGAATACTGCTACTCGACCAGCTGCTTGCGCTGGGGGATGCTTGACTACTTCGGAGAGCAGCACGACCGCAAGCCCTGTGGCATCTGCAGCTCCTGCACGGATGAGCGCGAGCTGGTAGACATGACACGCGACGCGCAAATCGTCTTCTCCTGCATCCACCGGATGAGGGAGCGCTTCGGCGTCTCGCTGGTCGCTTCTGTGCTCAAAGGCTCCCGCAGCAAAAAGGTGCTGCAATACGGCTTCGACAGCCTGCCTACGTACGCCATGATGCCGAGGCGAACCGAGAAGGAGATCTCGGAGCTGATCAATGTGTTTATTGCCGAGGGCTATTTGGCCTTGTCCGAGGGGCAGTACCCCGTCGTCCGGCTTCAGCCCTTGGCGGTCGACGTTCTGAAGGGGCAGCATCAGGTGATGATGCGTGCGCCGGAGCCGGCAGCATCCCAGGCCGCAGGCGGAAGCAGGCGCCGCAGAGGAGCTTACGACGACGGTCCGTCTGCTGTGAATGAGACGGTATTCGAGCAGCTACGCCTGATCCGCCGGGATTTGGCGGAGAAGGAGCGCGTGCCGTCGTACATTATTTTCAACGATGCGACCCTTCGCGAGATGAGCGTTGTTTGCCCGGCGAGCGAAGCGGAAATGCTGAACATAAAAGGGGTCGGGGAAGTCAAGTACCGTAAATACGGACGGGCATTTCTTGAATTTTTTCAAAATATGGAATAGGGCTGTGAAATCATGAAGGTTATACTATCGACGCTGAATGCGAAATTTATCCATACCTCCCTGGCGATCCGCCTGCTGAAAGCTTATAGCGGGAACGAGTTCGACATCGAGCTTGCCGAATATACGATCAAGGACCCGACGATGAACATCGTGTCTGATTTATTCCAGCGCAGGCCCGATGTAATCGGATTCTCTTGCTACATCTGGAACATTGAAGAGACGATTCGTGTTATTGACGTGCTCAAAAAAGTGCTCCCCGAGACGACCATCGTCCTTGGCGGGCCTGAAGTGTCTTACGATACGCAGTACTGGATGGAGCGCGTCAAGAGCGTAGATTTTATCGTGATGGGGGATGGGGAGGAGACGTTCCACCATCTGCTGCAGGAGCTGTCCGGGGACCGGAAGTTCCACTATGTATTTGGGACTGCATACCGCAAAGGAGACGAGGTGATCATCAATCCGGGACGGCCAAAATCGGATCTGAACTCGCTGCCTTCGCCGCACCGTTTTCCCGAGGATATCCCGAATCTCAGCAAACGCATCGTCTATTTCGAGACGAGCCGGGGCTGTCCGTTCAGCTGCCAGTTCTGCCTTTCCAGCATCGAGGTCGGTGTACGCTACTATGACATTGAGCGTGTGAAGTCGGATATCCTGTACCTGATCGACAACGGCGCCAAAATCATCAAGTTCCTCGACCGGACGTTCAACATCAACCGCAGCTATGCCATGGAAATGTTCGAATTCCTGATCGGGAACCATCGCGGCTGCGTGTTTCAGTTTGAGATTACTGCGGACATCATGCGGCCGGAGGTGCTGGATTACCTCGCTGAGAACGCGCCTCCCGGCATATTCCGCTTTGAAATCGGGGTGCAGTCAACGAACGATCCGACGAATGAGCTGGTGAAACGGCGGCAGAACTTCACGAAGCTAACCCGTACCGTGACCAAGGTCAAGGAGAGCGGCAAAATCGCGCAGCATCTCGATCTGATCGCCGGCCTGCCGCAGGAGGATTATGCGACCTTCCGCAAGACATTTAACGACGTGTTTGCGCTGGGGCCTGAGGAGCTGCAGCTTGGGTTCTTGAAAATGCTCCGCGGCACCGGCCTGCGGAACGACGCGGCGAAATACAATTACGTTTACATGGAGCATGCGCCTTACGAAATGCTTAGCAATGACGTGCTGTCTTTTGCTGACGTCGTCCGCCTGAAGCGGCTGGAGGATGTGCTGGAGAAATACTGGAATGCTCACCGGATGGATCATACGCTGAATTATTTGATGAGGGTCGAATTCGATTCCCCGTTCGATTTCTTTCAGGAATTCGGCGATTATTGGGAAGAGCAGGGCTGGCAGCGCATCGGCCACCAGCTGGAGGATTTGTTCCTCCGCCTGCACGAATTCCTTGGCCAGCGCAAGCTGAAGACGCCGGAGGTGGTACTGGGTCTCATGAAGCTTGACTACTTCCTCGGGCACAAGTACAAGCCGCGCAAAATCTGGTGGGAAGACCGCATCGGCAAGGATGCCCGCGGAAGGTATCTGAGTATATTGGCTGAGCAGTGGGGGGACCTGTCGGAGCAGCTTGCTGAGCGGCAGGGGGGCCAGCCTGAGCAGTTAGCAGAGCAGTCGAAGGTTTTGTCTGGGCAGCTTGCTGGGCGGTCGGAGAATCAGTCTGGGCAGTTAGCAGGTCATGCGGAGGTTTTGTCTGAACAGCTTGTAGGACGGTCCAAGGGTCAGTCTGGGCAGTTAGCAGGGCAGTCGAAGGGTCTATCTGAACATCTTGCCGAGCGGCCGGAGGGTCAGTCTAGGCAGCTTGTTGCACAGCGGGAGAGTCTTCTATCCTATCTCGACGTGCGGAATTTGAGCGAGCGTGAGCTGCAGAAGTTTGCCGTTCTGGAGGAGCTGCCTTTCCGGCTCGAGGATGTACTCCAGGGCAAGGAACTCTCTGCGGATAACATGGAGCCAAGCCTGCTCGTTGTGCTCTACCAGCAGACCGAGGACGAGAAACCGTTGTATTTTTCGATGCCGTTAGCGAGGATATAAACTGGAAATAACATTAAACGGTATACGGCATTAAGGCATTTATCCGTTAAAAGATCGATTTAAAATATGTGATAACATCAAATGTTACTACCTATTTAGCCCCCTAATCCAATTGGACACTCTAATCCACCTCAGATACACTAAAATGAGTGAGGAGTTAGAATCCATGAAAAGACGATTTAGGTGCCCCAATGAAACGAAGAAGGAGCTTGTGGTAGAGGTGCTCTCGGGTTATCGGACGGAGATAGTAGCCCGGAAGCATGGAATGTCTCCTAGAACGTTAAGCCAGTGGGTTCGCCAGTATCAAGATGAGGTGGGTGACCTTATGAAAAAGAAGCAAAACGATGCAGAAAAAATGAAGCAGGATGCAGCCAATTTCAAGGAACTAGAGAAGAAATACAACGATGCCATGAAGCTACTAGGCGAAAAAGAGCTCGAGAACAGCATTCTACGAGACCTGGTAAAAAAAAAGTATCCCGATTGGAAGTAGCTATCTATTGGATTCAGCAAGGGTATCCCGTTCAAAAGGTGCTCCTTCTATGTGGAGTCCCACGTTCAAGTTACTACTATCGCCTAAAGCATCCTGAACGCCAGCAGCCAGTCAGCAGCGGTCGGCCTGTTCCAGGCTTCTCCTATGACAAGGATGGAAAAAAGGTAGGAGATGCTCGCATTAAAGGATACCTCAGACGCTTGATTCAAGGCCTTAACGCTGCCTTCGGCTATCGGAAGCTGACGACGTTGTTGCGGCGAAAATACCGGCTAATTATTAACAAAAAGAAGACCTACCGTCTCTGCAAAGAAATGGGGATTCTCCATCCACAGCGAGAGTTGAAAAACCCCGTACCTAAAAAGCTCGCCAATAACCGTATTGTGAGCGGACCAAACCAGCTATGGCAAATGGATATTAAGTATGGTTACGTAGCCGGCAAACGCCGACATTTCTACCTGGCCAGCATCATTGACGTGTTTGACCGGAGCATTGTCGCCCATTACCGTGGAAAGGTCTGCAGCACAGAAGACATTTTGCGTACGATCCAGAAGGCGCTTTTTAAACGTAGAATCCACGAACAAGAACACAAGTTGGTGATCCGGACGGATAATGGGCCGCAGTTCATTAGCAAAGCGTTCCATGCCTTTTGCGAGCAAGCGGGGTTAGAGCATGAAAGGATCCCCAACCAAACGCCAAACAAGAATGCTTTTATTGAGTCGTACCACAGCATTGTAGAGCAAGAATGCTACCAGCGGAATTGTTTTGAAACCTACGAAGAGGCTTTTGCAGTGGTCGACCGATTTATTCGATACTACAACACAGAACGCATCCACGGCAGTCTCTACGATTGGCCGCCCAAGGAATACTTGCGTTTAGTCACCGCGGGCTTGATTAACCCAAAGAAAATTGCGCTATAATGTGATTTCCTAAGTATGATGTGGAAAGTGTCCAAACTTAGGGGGTTGAACCGCTACATGCATTTAATGCAATTAAAAGCTGCATCTGATCGTTGAACCATCCAACTAAATGCATTTCTTGCAATTAGATTGCAGTATAAAGGTGGGTAAGGGCTAAAAGTAATGTTTTAGATGCATGAAATACAGCTACCTTCAGATAACTGCCATTAAGAGCTAAAACAAATGTAAGAAATGCATCTAGATCCATCCAAGTTACTCAACCAACGTACCAACATCTGAGCGATCGAAGTTACTCAACCAACGTACCAACAATTGAGCGATCGAAGTCACTCTACCAGCGTACCGCCATTTGAGCGATCGAAGTCACTCTATCAACGTACCAACAATTGAGCGATCGAAGTCACTCTACCAGCGTACCACCATTTGAGCGATCGAAGTCACTCTACCAGCGTACCGCCATTTGAGCGATCGAAGTCACTCTACCAGCGTACCGCCATTTGAGCGATCGAAGTCACTCTACCAGCGTACCGCCATTTGAGCGATCGAAGTCACTCTATCAGCGTACCGCCATTTGAGCGATCGAAGTCACTCTACCAGCGTACCGCCATTTGAGCGATCGAAGTCACTCTACCAGCGTACCACCATTTGAGCGTCGAAGTCACTCTACCAGCGTACCGCCATTTGAGCGATCGAAGTCACTCTACCAGCGTACCACCATTTGAGCGTCGAAGTCGCTCCATCAGTGTCAGGACACTTAGGCTAGCTAAATTAAATCCATCAGCGTGCCTAACAAGCGCACAAGAACCGTCCGGCGGTTATCCGGACGGTTCTTGTGTTTTTAGACGTGCCGCTCCAGCCAATCGGCGAGGTCGCGCATAACCTCGTCCCGGTTCGTCTCGTTCAGCATTTCGTGCCGGCCTCCCGGATAGAGCTTGACCTCCACATCCCGGATCAGCAGCAGGTTGTACAGCGCGGCCAGCTTTTTTACGCCGTCGCCCCGCAAGCCGACCGGGTCCTCGTCTCCTCCGAAGATGTAGATCGGCTTATTCTTCGGAATTTCTCTCATCCGTTTCGGCTGGTGGATCTCCTGCAGTAAGGAGAAGAACCCCTGGAAGAAACCGGCGCTGCACAGAAATCCGCAATGCGGATCGTTTACGTACTTATCCACTTCAGCTTCGTCCCGTGAAAGCCAATCGAACGGCGTGCGGGGCGGAAGGAACCGCTTGTTGTAGGACCCGAAGACGAGGGCATTCAGCATTAGGCTGGGATGGCGTTCGCCCTGCATCAGGCATTGCAGCCGGGCGAGCCTCTCACCAAATGCCAGCATGCTGCGTGGTCCGTTGGTTCCGGACAGGATGAAGCCGGAGTAGGGCTCCGGCGCCGTATACATCATTTTTTGCGTCAGAAAAGATCCCATGCTGTGACCGAGCAGGAATAAGGGCAAATCGGGGTAACGCCCTCTAATGATCCGACTGAGCTCGCTCATGTCCCGAACCATCCCGCCGAAACCTCCCTTGCCGATGCAGCCCAGCTCAGTGTCAGATTTTGCCGTTCTGCCATGCCCTCTATGATCGCCTCCGAGGACGATCCAGCCGCGAGTGGTAAGTATGTCAGCCAGGCGCTCGTAGCGCTTCGCCGTTTCGGCCATACCGTGGGCGATCTGCAGCACGCCGCGCGGCTGAACGGACGGATCCTCTGACTTCCACTCGTAGACGAACACTTCATTCTGCGCATCATTGGTAAAAGTAAATGTTTGCTCCAGCAACCGCTTCACCCCTTTTCGAGACGTTCCTTAAGCCAAATGGACGGGTTCAAAGAATTCGATCCGCTCCCCGTCCGGCCCATTGAAGAAGAAAAGGCGGCTCCCGCCTGGAATCGAACGGATTTCGGGATCCAGGCCTGATAGTCCGAGGCTGGAAATCCGTTTGTATTCCTCCTCGATATGGCTGACGGTGAAGGCGATATGATGCACGCGCCCTTCGCTTGGCAGGTTTTCGCCATCCCGGACGTATATCAATTCGATTTCGACGTTATCCTGGCCAGGGAAGGCGAGAAAGGCCAGGCGCAGCTTGTCCTCCACCTCGCCGATGATGTGCAGCAGCTTCAGTCCGATTACCCGCTCATAGAATTCAATGGAATCCTCCAGCGCAGAGACGCGGATCCCGACATGCTCAATTTTCCGAATCGTCATAGTAAATCCCTCTTATCCTAATTATTTTGGCAAAATACGGGTTCAAACGTTAAATTATTTTTTCTAAGATTATCTTTTTTAGATTACCTTTTCTAAGATTACCATTTCAAATTACTTTTTCTCGACAGCAATCAAATAGGGAGCGCCTGGCCTCTGGATTTGCCGGTATACGATTGCTTGTCCGGCAGAGGGGGGAAGGGTTGAAGCCCATTTCTCTACAGCGTCCGCTTCCTCGTCCCCTCCTTGATGGCCCGGGTAAAGAACGATAGTGACAATCCCTTTGGGGCGCAGCAGCCTGAGACTCGCCTCCAGCGCCGTCAGTGTCGTCTGGGTCAGCGTGATGACGCTGGCATCGGCACCCTCCGCCGGCAGATAGCCGAGGTTGAACATGACCGCTCCGACCCTGCCGTGAAGGTCTGCCGGCAGAACTTCTTCCATTTCCGCATGGCTCCGCTCCAGCAGTGTCACCTCGGCCAGACGGGAATCCTGCTCCTTCTCTAGCCGGCGGCGCGCAAGGCTCAGCGCCTTGGCTTGAATATCGAAGGCATAGACTCTTCCCCGGCGGCCGCAGGCACGGGCGAGGAAGAGTGTGTCCTGGCCGGTGCCCGCCGTAGCGTCGATTGCCCGTTCTCCAGGCTGGAGCCGCTCGCCGATCAGCTTATGGGCGAAGCTCAGTACGGACATGAAGCCCATGCGATCCCCTCCAATATTTCCCCTGCCAGGTATCTCTTTGTCTCAGCTCGCCGTCGATCGCGTTCAGTACCTCCCACTTTCTCAGGCTCCACAGCGGGCCGATGAGAAGCTCTCTCGGAGCATCGCCGGTAAGGCGGTGCACGATCATTTCCGGCGGCAGGAATTCTAGCGTATCGACGATGAGCTTCACATACTCGTCCTTCTCCAGGAAGCGGAGGAGGCCAGCTTCATACTGCTTGACCATCGGCGTTTTGCGCATCAAATGCAGCAGATGGATTTTGATGCCCTGCACATCCATTTCGGCCACGGCTCGCCCGGTGTCCAGCATCATTTCATGGGTTTCCTGCGGCAGCCCGTAAATGATGTGAGCGCAGACGCGGATGCCGCGCCTCCGCAGCTTTTCTACTGTATCGAGATAACACTGGGTGTCATGGGCCCGGTTAATGAGCTGCGAGGTGGATTCATGGACGGTCTGCAGGCCCATTTCAACCCATAGATAGGTTCGTTCGTTCAGCTCGCTCAAATAATCGAGCACATCGTCAGGCAGGCAGTCTGGACGGGTTGCGATCGACAGGCCGACGACGCCGGGCTGCTCCAGAATGGCCTCGTAGTACTCCCTCAGCACCGCGACTGGAGCGTAGGTATTCGTGTAGGCCTGGAAATATCCGATGTATTTGGCCTGAGGCCACTTTAAATGCTGTCTGTCGCGAATTTTGTTGAATTGTGTCACTAGATCATCGCGTCTGCTGCCCGCAAAATCACCGGAGCCGCGGGCGCTGCAGAACGTGCATCCGCCTTTGGCGATCGAGCCGTCCCGGTTGGGGCAGGTGAAGCCGGCATCGAGCATAACCTTGAATACTTTCTCGCCAAACTGCTCCCGCATCTCGTAATTCCAGGTGTGAAAACGTTTATCCGCCCATAGCTTAGGGGCGGGACTCAGTTCTATATTCATCATATCTCCTTTATATTGTCACAACTTTTTTTATATTGTCATAATTTTTACGAAATTGGACAATTCCTGTAAAGCCGCATTAATAGTGGGATTGTCACTGTTTTATTGTATCAAAATATGAGGAAAAATGGGAACTTGCCCTCGCTGCTTTCTTGCGATGGATTACAGATTATGTTATTTTGAATGTAACACAAATTAAGGTTTGGACCCCAATTCCAAATATATCGAAAAAGGAATCTGCGCAAACCGTCTCCCCGGCGGCCGCAAGATTCCTTTTTCACTGTTCTCCCCTTTACAAGAGGGACGATCTTCGGCACAATAATTGCAGTATCAGAAAACTATTGTGGCCTAAACGCCACAGGTATGCATAGAAAGCGGAGGAATGACATGCGTTTACGCGGCAGAAAAGGAATCCGGGAAAACCTGGAACAGCAGAAGCATCTCGTTATCTTGGATCCAAGGGAATATAAGGGGCGCTGGTCCGAGCTTTTCGGCAATGACCGCCCGATCCATATTGAGCTTGGGATGGGGAAAGGACAGTTCATCAGCGGGATGAGCGTGAAGCACCCGGATGTTAATTTTATAGGCATGGATATGTACGATGAATTGATTCGCCGGGCGAGCGAGAAGGTGCGAGCGGTCTGGCAGGAGCGGGGACAGGAGGAGCCGCCTAGCGTTAAGCTGGCGCTGGGGAACATCGAGTCGATCGAGGAGTTCTTCGCGCCGGGGGAAATCGAGCGGATTTATTTGAATTTTAGCGACCCGTGGCCTAAGAAGAAGCATGGCCGCCGCAGGTTGACCCATCCGAGGTTTTTGGAGAAATACCGCTCTTTGCTTAACGAGAATGGAGAGATTCATTTCAAGACGGATTCGCGGGAGTTGTTCCAGTTTTCCTTGAACGCCTTTGCAGCTTGCGGACTCCAGTTGAATGACGTTTCGCTGGATTTGCACCGCGGCGGCATCAATGAGGAGCATGTGATGACCGAATACGAGACCAAATTCGTCAATCAGGGCGTGAACATTCACCGCTGCGAAGTTATCGTCGGCGAAGCTGCCCTGGCGCGCTACCACGAGCACAAAATGGAGCAGTTCTAATGCGCCAGTCTCATACTTGTGCCAAGCTCTCATGAGACGCCAAGCTCATAACAGCTAGCTCACAATGGGCTCAGGCGCATATATAGGAGCAAGACGCATAATGCCCATCCACAAGCAGGACGAAATGTAACAGGCCACCGATCCATCGGTGGCCTGTTTGCTTGAGAGAAGTTGTCCCCGCACGCTACGGATCCGCATCCTCATCGATCCTATGAATTTGTTCTTCTCTTATACTCTAAGAAGGTACTTTGTTCTCCTCCAGCAGGTCCAGAATGACCTGGGCGCTTTGCATCGGATGGTATTTGGCGATCTGTTTGAGCACCCTCTCCCTGGCTAGCGCAACCTCGTCATAACGATCCGTCAGGCGGTAGATCCATTTCGTAATATCGTCAAGCGAATTGATGGAGGTGCCCCAACCTTGCGATTCGAAATACTGCGAATTCTCCTCTTCCTGACCTGGGAGAGGCTTGTGGAACAGCATCGGTATCCCTTTGGCGAGCCCCTCGGTGCACGTCATGCCCCCGGGCTTCGTAATAAGCAGATCTGAGACTTCCATCAGCTTGTCGATTTCCCGGGTGAATCCGAGCAGCCTGATGTTCGGGTGAAGGAAGCGCGGGTCCTTCTTCATCTTCTCTAGCGACTTCAGGTTGCTGCCAAAGCAGAAGATGATCTGAATTTTGTCGCGGTGCGCGGCAAGCAATGAATTGACTGCTTCATCCTTCATAAATCCCCAGCCGCCGCCCATCACTAGGACTGTAGGCATATTTTTGAGAGCGAACTGCTGGCGGATTTCCTCTTTGCTGTGCCTCTCCCAGAAATTCGGATGAACGGGAATGCCGGTGATTCGGATCTTGCCCTCCTCGACATCCCGCTCCAGCAGCTTCTCTTTGACCTGCTCGGTAGAGACCAGGTAACAGTTTACTTCCCGGCTGACCCAGGTCCCGTGCGCGTCATAATCGGTAATGACGGTGCATAGAGGGACGTTCAGTCCCAGCCTCTTCATGCGTGAAATGACCGCGCTCGGAATCGGATGCGTACATACGATAACATCGGGGTGAAGCTGGCGGATAATCTGGGTTGTTCGCGTATAGAATATCCGATGAAGCGCCGCCGTCGTCAATCGGTTCAAGGATCTCTTATAATTGCTCCGGTACATCATACGTATGAGCCGTGGCTGAGATGATACCGTTTTCTTGTAAGCTGTGATGATCAGTGGAGCCATTCTAGGATTCAAAAAGCTGCCAAGCTCCAGTACCTTCGTCTGAATGTGAGGTGCCAGCTTGCGTAGACTGCTGGAAAGCGCGTAGGCTGCCTGGGTATGACCGGCTCCGAATCCCTCAGATAAAAGCAAGACTCTTTGTTTAGACACTTTAGTTTCACCTTTTCTCGGAAGGTTTTCCCTCGATTTAACAATATCCCCTTTACGGCCATAATGCAACCGTGCCAAAGACCGTAAGCGTGCCGACTGCGGCGCCGGCCAGGACGTCCGAAGGATAATGCAAGCCGAGATAGATTCGGGATATGCCGACTAACAGCGCGATCGGTCCCAAAATTAGCGCGAGGCGCGGCTCGATGAGCATGAACGGCATCGTCACAGAGAAGATGGCTGTAGTATGGCCTGACGGAAAAGAATGATCCGTCAGCGGATTGCGGAACGTCTTCGTGCCCGGCAGGGTCAGATAAGGACGAACCCGCGGGTAGGTCTTCTTGACGACCGCTACGGGAATATGGCTTGCAGCGAGCGCCACACAGGACTGAAGGCCTACGGTGCTCCAGGGCTTCGGCGCGAAGAACCAGACGAGCAGCGAGGAACTGATCGTGAAGGTCGCTCCCCCCAGATGGGTCAGGTAATAGAGCCAGAAATTCAGAAAGCTGCCGTGCAGGCGGCCGTTGATCCCCATAAAGAGCTTCTGGTCGAACTGTTTTAACATTTGTAAAAATCGAGTCATTTCATCCCTCCGCACAGCAAGGCATTTTCAGGTTAGACTAATCATATTTTTATTCCGTGATCATTTCAAGGACAGAGGCTCTTTTTTTTGCTTGAAGTTATTACCCGAATTTTGACTTTGCGCCTATCCACCCTATACAATGATTCAAATCATAGCAAAAAAGTTTAAAGTAAAATGAGCAATTTAGTAAACTTTTATGATTTATTTTTCGTTTATGTTACAAAGGCGAAGTATTAAGGCTGCTTACGCTCATTTTCATGAGGTGCAGATGAAATAAAAAACGCCAAAATTGATGAAAATAAGAAATAACCGCACTCTGTGCAGGCAGCGGTGGCGCCGTATGCAGCTACAGAGCGACTTCGCTTGTATTTGGTGAAGGACGGCGCAAGATGGGCTTTGACAAATGAGTCAAAGTCATGGAAAATCTTAATGCACTCCAGAAAGAAATATTTTTACCAGGAACGACGAGTACACAGGGTCATGATTCAGAGAAACAAGAAAAGCCCGCTTAGAGAAAAAAGAATTGTAAATTTAAAAGGGGTTAAAGGGGGTATACGAAATCATGATGGACACCATTTTGATATCGTTGCAAATCGTACTGGCCATAGTTGGAGTGTACCAATTTGGTCTGGCATTGTTCGGGATGTACAAGAAAAAGAAAAAAGTTCACTTCCCGCCGACGAAGTCTTTTGCGGTACTCGTAGCAGCGCATAACGAGGAGACTGTAGTCGGAGCCTTGATGGAGAATTTGAAGCAGCTTAACTATCCGAAAGAGCTTTATGACGTATTTGTCATCTGCGACAACTGTACCGACAGAACCGTAGACATCGTACGCAGCCATGGCATGAACGCTTGCATTCGCACAAACGAGAACCTGCGGGGGAAGGGCTATGCGATCGAATGGATGCTGAAGCAGCTGTGGAAAATGCCGCGCCAGTATGACGCGGTCGTCATGTTCGACGCCGATAACCTGGCTCATCCAGATTTCCTCAGCGAAATGAACAACGATCTTTGCTCCGGCGCCCGCGTTATCCAAGGGTATATCGATACGAAGAATCCGGAGGATTCCTGGATTACTGCCGCTTACGGTATTTCATACTGGTACTGCAACCGCCTGTGGCAGCTGTCCCGGCACAACCTGCGCCTCGCGAACTTCCTGGGCGGAACAGGCATGTGCTTCGAGACCGAGCTTCTGAAGGAGATCGGTTGGGGGGCAACTAGCCTGGTGGAGGACCTGGAGTTCACGATGCGCTGTGTCGAGAAGGGGATTCACCCCGTGTTCAATTACGATGCCAAGCTGTTCGATGAGAAGCCGCTGACCTTCAAAGCATCGGCACGCCAGCGCCTGCGCTGGATGCAGGGGCACTTTACGGTAGCGCGCCGTTATTTCTTCCCGCTTCTGTGGCAGAGCATCAAGGAGCGGAGCATGGTCAAACTGGACATGGCCTTGTATGGAGCTAACGTATACATCGTGCTGCTCACCTTCCTGCTCACGGCCTTGATCTGGATCGACCAGTCCTTCTTTAACGGGCCGAACATCGCTACGCTGTATGGATATTTGCCGCTGTGGGTGTCGTTCATCGCGATCGCGGCCAACGTATTTATCTTCCTTGCGGCGATGGTGCTTGAGAAGGTTAAGTCGAAGAAGGTATATGCTTATCTCGTCTTGTTCCCGCTGTATCTGATCTCGTGGTGGCCGATTACTTTCTACGCGTTCTTCACGCAGAACAACAAGCAGTGGAGCCATACCGAGCATACGCGCGTCGTTCGCTTGGAGGAAGTTCAAAGCAAGCAAGGTTAGTGCTTGACTATGGCTTCGCGGTATGGTAAATTATTTAAGCATGGAACAAATAAAGTGGATTGTAAGCAGAGGCGCTGTCTTCTCACCTGTCCGATGATGTCGGCTGGTTTTGATCCGATGATTTATGAATGTCTTATGTTCATGATGAATTGATGATCAATTTGGGATGCGGGTGTACGCCTGCATCCCTTTTTAATTTTCTAAAATGAGGTTGCAGCTGACCGAAAATTTTAAGTGGAGGTGTAGAATTATCAGTAAAGAACATTTGATCAATGATGAGATACGGGCGAAGGAAGTCCGTTTGGTAGGCGCTGAAGGCGAACAAATCGGCATTAAGCCGCTCCGCGAGGCGCTGCAAATGGCGATCGATCTTAATCTGGATTTGGTGAACGTGGCGCCGACGGCCAAGCCGCCGGTATGCCGGATTATGGATTACGGCAAGTTCCGTTACGAGCAGCAGAAGAAAGAGAAGGAAGCCCGTAAGAATCAAAAGACAGTGGATATCAAGGAAGTATGGTTCCGCGCGAATATCGAGGAACATGATTTCCAGACCAAACTCCGCAATGTGATCAAATTTTTGAAGGATGGCGACAAAGTGAAATGCTCGGTGCGTTTCCGTGGCCGTGAAATTACTCATGCTGACATCGGGAAGAAGATTCTGGACCGCGTGAAAGACGAGGTTGCGGACATCTCCTCAATCGAGCGGATTCCTAAGCTGGAAGGCCGGAGCATGATTATGATTTTGGCACCGAAAAACTAAGCGCCGCTTAGCGAGGGGCTCCGCTTAAGGAGCTTCCGTGAAGCCGTGCCCACAAACTTTGAGGGGGAAGTACAATGCCTAAAATGAAAACTCACAGCAGCCTGAAAGGCCGCTTCAAAATTACAGGATCGGGTAAAGTTAGACGTTACAAAGCGAACCGCAACCACCTGCTGTCTCATAAGTCCAACCGTCGCAAGCGCGTCCTGGCGAACAGCCCTGTTGCTTATGCTGGGGATGTTAGACGTTTGAAACAGCAACTTGCAAATCTGAAGTAATTCACTTAAATTTCTGGGAGGTTTATTGATATGGCAAGAGTAAAAGGCGGATTCGTTGTTCGTCGTCGTCATAAAAAAGTATTGAAGCTTGCTAAAGGTTACTTTGGCTCGAAACACCGTATTTTCAAAACAGCTAACGAGCAGGTTATGAAATCCCTGCTGTATGCTTACCGCGACCGTCGCACGAAAAAACGCGATTTCCGCAGATTGTGGATCGTTCGTATCAATGCTGCAGCTCGCCTGAACGGGTTGACTTACAGCAAATTGATGCACGGCTTGAAGCTGGCTGAGGTGAACATCAACCGTAAAATGCTGGCTGATCTCGCTGTTAACGATCTGAATGCATTCAACTCTTTGGCGGCAGTAGCTAAAGAGAAAATCAACGCTTAATACTGCGTGCGCGCATAACAGGCGCCCCTTTTGGGGTGCCTGTTTTTTTACATTGCAAGCGGCTGAGCCTCTCGTGGCAAGCGCAGGCGACGGTTTTTTGCTAGGGCAAGGCGATGGTGGAAGCGAATGCGGCGGCTGGTGAATACACTGGCATGAAGCAAGCTAACTCTAATCGAGGAGGAAGATCGAAGTGAGTAAACCGGTTACGAGAAAAGAAGCCGAGAAATGGCTTGGCAAATCCATTACCGCTGTAAAGAAGGATGGCAGCATCGTTACGGGGAAGCTGGTTAAAATCAGCGGCAATCGCTTGATCGTTCGCCAGCCGGGCAAAAAAGTGAAAACGAAGGCGCTCATTCCGCTCGTTTTATTTGATCTGTTAGCCATTGGGACCGGCCCTTACGGCTATGGATATGGCTATGGCGGATATCCTTACGGCTACGGCTATGGCTACAATTACGGCGGTTACGGCTACGGCTACCCGTATGGCTATTACCGCTAGAAATTAAAACGGAGGGCCTACATCCGGACCAGCAGCCTCTTTTCCAGCTCATAGCACCGGGAAAAGGGAATATACCGGACGACTTCATATCCGGAATTTTGGTAAAACAGGTGGGCCCGGGCATTTTCCTGGTCCACCAAGACTTTTGCCCGGGTGCAGCCCCTGGAGCCCGCTAAATTTTCGGCATGGGCGATCAAGGTTTTGCCATGGCGCTTCCGCTGCTGCTGCGATGCAACGGCCATCATATCGATATACAGGAGCTCCCCATGGATCATGAAATGGATAAAAGCTACGGGATCGGCCTCATAATAAGGCGAGGCGACAAGCGTAATCCCCTGCGCAAGCCGCTTGGGAATATCCCGGATCACCTTTTTCAGCTCCGGCGGGGACATGCTCGAATGAGGGACAAGCTCCTTGTGGATCAGCTCAATAATCACGGGATCATCCTGCTTGGGTCGTCTGTATCGGATCATACGCTCGTACTCCTCCTTGCGCTGCGTATTTTGGGCACTTTAATACATCATATGAAGTAGCAGGGCGAATGGGTTCCGCATTTCCATGGATCAATCGGTGGCACGGTTTTTGAAGGCGCATTGCCGGCCAGGGGAATATAACGTCTGCACGGAGTTTCATCGCAAGGAAGCGTGCGGAAGATCATTGCTCCACCAAGGTTTTTAACCCTGCAATTCAGCAGTGTGGTGAGGTGTTTTGGAGAATAGCGCCAAATCATATGGCAAAAGGGTATTGACTCTATGCGCGAACTAATCATATAATGTGTCTAAACATTTTTAACGTTCATAGCGAATCGGCGATGAAGAGGACGAAGGTTTAAGGGCTCTTTGCTCAGAGAGTGGATGGATTTGCTGAGACCACCCACCATTAATCCCTTAAATGCGAGCTCACCTCGGAGCTGTTTTCCTGAAAAGCGAACACGCGGGACATCACTCTGTGTATTTCCGCTTCAAGCCTATTAGGGAGAATCGTCAGGCCTGCGTTAAAGGCCACGAGTAAGGAGAGAGCTAGCAATCCCTACTCGTCAAGGCTTGGCACTGTGAGGTGCTGGGTAAAAATGGGTGGTACCACGGAAGCGATAACCTTTCGTCCCTCGGAACAGGAGACTGTTCTGGCGGGCGGAAGGTTTTTTGTTGTATTTCTCTAGAAATACTTAAATTTTGGAAGGAGGATGACTGATGAGCGCGCAAATACCAGCAGTGCGGTCTACAGAACAATTACGTGAGAAATGGATGAAACCTGAAGTCATTACGGGTTCGGAAATATTGCTACGGAGCCTGGTGTTGGAAGGTGTCGATTGCGTCTTCGGTTACCCGGGCGGAGCCGTATTGTACATCTACGATGCGTTGTACGGCTTCAAGGATTTCAATCACTTGCTGACAAGACATGAGCAGGGAGCGATTCATGCAGCCGACGGCTACGCACGGGCAAGCGGCAAGGTAGGGGTATGTATCGCAACTTCGGGACCGGGGGCGACGAACACAGTCACCGGGATCGCGACGGCGTTCATGGATTCGGTTCCCCTCGTGGTGATTACCGGAAACGTCGTATCCAGCCTGATCGGAACGGATGCCTTCCAGGAAGCGGATATTACCGGCATCACAATGCCGATCACGAAGCATAGCTACTTGGTACGCAGCGTAGAAGAATTGCCCCGCGTGATTCACGAAGCGTTCCACATCGCCAATACGGGCCGCAAAGGGCCGGTACTGATCGACATTCCGAAGGACGTATCCGCGAACAAGACCCTGTTCAAGCCGGTACAGAGCGTTAACCTCCGGGGATACAATCCTAAGGTCGTTCCGAACCATCTTCAGCTGGAAAAGGTAGCGGCGGCAATCAAGGAAGCGGAACGTCCGGTTATTCTTGCCGGCGGCGGGGTCGTATACTCCGGAGGCCATGAAGAGCTGCTCGAATTCGTGACCCGGACGGAAATTCCGATCACGACGACGCTTCTGGGCCTGGGTGCGTTCCCTAGCGGCAATCCGCTGTGGATGGGCATGCCGGGAATGCACGGTACGTATACGGCTAACCAGGCCATTCAGAATTCCGATTTGCTGATCAATATCGGGGCCCGGTTCGATGACCGCGTTACGGGACGGCTTGACGGATTCGCTCCTCATGCTAAAGTAGTACACATCGATATCGATCCTGCGGAAATCGGCAAGAACGTACAAACGGCAATCCCGGTAGTCGGCGATGTGAAAACGGTGCTTGAGCTCCTTAATCCGTTAGTGGGTCGCAGCGACAAAGCGGATGCCTGGAGAAGTCAGATCAGCCAGTGGATGGCTGACAAGCCTTACAAGTACAAGGATTCTGATACGGAGCTTAAGCCGCAATGGGTCATCGAGCTGCTTAACGATACGACCAAGGGCGAAGCGATCGTGACGACGGACGTAGGCCAGCATCAAATGTGGGCGGCCCAGTATTACAAGTTCAATCAGCCCCGCTCCTGGATCACCTCCGGCGGACTAGGCACGATGGGCTTCGGGTTCCCGTCAGCGATCGGGGCGCAGATGGCTCATCCAGACCGGCTCGTTATTTCGATCAACGGTGACGGCGGCATGCAGATGTGCGCGCAGGAGCTTGCGATTTGCGCCATCAATAACATTCCGGTCAAGGTCGTCGTAATCAACAACCAGGTGCTCGGCATGGTGCGCCAATGGCAGGAGCTCATTTACGAGAACCGTTACAGCCATATCGACCTGGCCGGCAGCCCGGACTTTGTAAAATTGGCGGAGGCGTACGGCGTGAAGGGACTGCGGGCTACGAACAAGGAAGAAGCCAAGCAGGTCTGGAAGGAAGCCATGGACACGCCGGGTCCTGTGCTGGTGGAATTCGTGGTCAGCAAAGAGGAAAATGTGTATCCGATGGTTACCCAGGGTTCCACCATTGATCAAATGCTGATGGGGGACTGTGAATAATGACGACGACAATGACAAGCCATACAATAGCAGTATTAGTGAATGATCAGCCAGGAGTTCTGCAGCGCGTTTCCGGCCTGTTCGGCCGGCGCGGCTTCAATATCGAGAGCATCACTGTAGGGCAATCGGAAGAAGAAGGGTTGTCCCGGATGGTCATCGTAACCCAAGGCGACGACAAGACGCTGGAACAAATCGAGAAACAATTGTATAAACTCATCGATGTTATTAAAGTAGTTAATCTTAGCTCCAAACCGATGGTCGGCCGCGAATTGGCGCTGATCAAAGTAAAATCGGAGCCGTCGGAGCGCCCGGAAATCATGGGCGTCGTCGAGACCTTCCGCGCTGCTGTCGTTGATATCGGGACGAACAGTATGATTGTACAGGTCGTTGGCGACACGGAGAAAATTGACGCCATGATCGAGCTGCTCCATCCCTACGGCATTCGCGAGCTGTCTCGTACAGGGGTGACCGCGATGATTCGCGGCAACGCATAGGGCAAGCTTCATTAACATTTCCACATTTGGTGAGCGGGGGTTTGAGAGGATCACCAGGGAGTTAGAGGAACGGTCCTTTGAAGCACCCGCTCACCATGGGGATAGAACTAATACAAGGGAGTCCGCTAAAGGCGGCCCCGTAAAATTTTAGGAGGGCTATACAAATGGCAGTTACTTTGTACTATGAAAAAGATGCAGAGCTTAGCGTATTGAAAGGAAAAACGATCGCGATCATCGGCTACGGCAGCCAAGGCCATGCTCACGCTCAAAACCTGCGTGACAGCGGACTGAACGTAGTGATCGGTCTTCGCGAAGGGAAATCCTTCGATAAAGCCAAAGAGGACGGCTTCGAAGTATTGTCTGTTGCTGAAGCAACAAGCCGTGCAGACGTTGTTCAAATCCTGATGCCGGATGAGACTCAAGCTGCGGTATACCATAATGAAATCGCTCCTAACCTGAAGAAAGGTGCTGCACTTCTGTTCGCGCACGGCTTTAACGTTCATTTCGGACAAATCGTGCCTTCCAAAGACAACGACGTGCTTCTGGTTGCTCCTAAGTCGCCAGGCCACATGGTTCGCCGTACGTATGTTGAAGGCTTCGGCGTTCCAGGCTTGATCGCTATCCATCAAGATGCGACTGGCAAAGCGAAAGAAATCGGTCTTGCTTATGCTAAAGGCATCGGCTGTACTCGTGCAGGGGTCATTGAGACTTCCTTCCGCGAAGAGACAGAAACGGATCTGTTCGGTGAACAAGCTGTTCTGTGCGGCGGCGTAAGCGCCCTGATCAAAGCTGGATTTGAAACATTGACGGAAGCTGGCTATGCTCCGGAAATGGCCTACTTCGAGTGCTTGCACGAATTGAAACTGATCGTTGACCTGATCTATGAAGGCGGACTTGCTACAATGCGTGACTCCATCTCCAACACTGCGGAGTACGGCGACTATGTAACAGGACCTCGCATCGTAACCGAGGAAACGAAGAAAGCGATGAAAGAAGTGCTGGCTGATATCCAACAAGGTAAATTCGCACGCGATTTCATCCTGGAGAACCAATCCAACCGTGCATTCCTGACGGCTACCCGCCGCAACGAAGCTAACCATCCGATTGAGGTTGTTGGTGAAGAGCTTCGCGGTCTGATGCACTGGATCAAGAAGTAATTATTTAATGATATGTATCGAATCAAGCCGTGGAGATTGCTCCGCGGCTTTTTTTACATTTGCAAATCATTACCCATCACCGGAAGCAGAGCCCATGCTGTCACCGTTACAGAGTCTTTTGGCCGGGCAAGGCAGGCGTCTGTTAGACACCCGCAAATAAACAGCCTTGAGGCGAGTCAAGCTAGTGTTTAAATCCAGGCGAATTAGTTTATCTTAAGGAGGGATCTACAGCAATTTTAGCCAAAGGAGAAAAGGCAAACATGAAAAATACGGTTAAATCGGTGACCTCCCCCAAAAAATACATCACCGGCAGAGAGCTTCTGTCCAGCTTTAACGAGTACATGCAGTTCTTCGGTGACAGCGCCTATATTATCTGCGACGAGTTTATTCTGGAGCGTGCCCAGCGGGAGGCAGGAAAATCGATCGAGGAGGGCGGCAATAAAGCCGTGTTCGAGAAATTCAACTATGAATGCACGAAGGAGGAAATCAACCGCCACCGCGAGCTGGCCCGGGGAGCGGGAGCTAATATAATCGTCGGCATCGGCGGCGGCAAGACCCTAGATACTGCCAAGGCTACGGCTTATTATGAGAAGCTGCCGGTCGTCATCTTTCCGACGATCGCTTCAACGGATGCGCCATGTACCGCACTTGCAGTCATTTATAAAAAGGACGGCTCCTTCGACGAGTATTTATTTCTGCCAAGCAATCCGGATGTCGTCTTGGCGGATACCGGCATATTGGCAGCCGCTCCTCCGCGCTTTTTTGCGGCCGGTATTGGCGATGCTTTGGCGACTTATTTCGAAGCCCGGGCCTGCTACCGGTCATTTGGCGATAATCTGGCATTGATGAAGCCATCGACGACCGGTCTCGGCTTGGCGCGCTTATGCTACGAGACTCTGATTGAGAATGCCGTCAAAGCCCAGCGCGCCGTAGAGAAGGGGGTGGCGACCAGAGCTGTGGAGGATACGATCGAAGCAACGATCTATCTGAGCGGCGTCGGAGCCGAATCTGGCGGCCTGGCAGCGGCCCATGCCATTCATAACGGAATGACTGCCGTGCCGGCGCTCCATAAAGCGCAGCATGGAGAGAAGGTTACCTTTGGGCTGCTCGCCCAGCTGGTGCTGGAGAACGCTCCGAAGGAGGAGCTGGAGACCGTGATCGGCATTGTAAAAGGGGTAGGGCTTCCGTTGACCTTAAAGGATCTCGGGGTTACGAAATTCATCGAGTCAGAGTGGCGCCAAGTAGCCGAAACGGCCTGTGCCGAAGGGGATACCATGGGCAATATGCCTTTCCCGGTGACACCGGATGATGTATACAATGCGATTGTGGCGGCCAATGCCATCGCGGAGTCGTACCGCGAAGGCTGATTCTTTGTGGTGCCTGATTTCCGGGCAAAATTAAGCCCATGCAGGGATTAACCGGTATAGACCGGGTTAATCCCTGTTTTATTCTAAGCTCGTGCAAAATGCGTTTAAAAGCGCCCAGTTTCCTAAAATGCAAGCAGACAGATGTTTTTTCATATCTTATAGTTAAAACCTATTGCATTAATAGATTCTATATCTTTGTTTATCCCTACCTGTTATGTTACAACAGAAGAAGAGCATTGTTCGAAGAGTATAGTGAATGAGAGGGAGTTGTAAGTCATGACAGAAGTGAAGAAAATTGCGGTAATTGCAGGCGATGGCATCGGCCCCGAGGTCGTAGCTGAAGCAGAGAAGGTATTGAAGCGCACGGAAGAAGTATTCGGCTACCGCTTTGAAACCGAGCATGCCTTGTTCGGGGGCATCGCTATCGATGAGAAAGGCACCCCGCTGCCGCAGGAGACGCTGGAAGTCTGCCAGCGCGCCGATGCGGTGCTGCTTGGAGCGGTAGGCGGTCCGAAATGGGACAACAACCCGAAGGAGCTGCGTCCAGAAACGGGACTGCTCGGAATCCGCAAAGCGCTGGGGCTGTTCTCCAATCTTCGTCCGGCAGTTGTTTTCGATTGCTTGAAGGATGCTTCTACGCTGAAGCCGGAAGTGCTTGAAGGGACCGATCTGATGGTTGTTCGCGAGCTGACGGGCGGTATTTATTTCGGTGAGAAGTTCCGCCGCGAGACCGAGAACGGACAAGAAGCCGTGGACACCTGCGCTTATAATGTGAACGAGGTTGAGCGCATCGTCCGCCAAGCCTTCGAAATTGCCCAGAAACGCCGCAAGAAATTAGCTTCCGTCGATAAGGCTAACGTTCTGGAAACTTCCCGCTTATGGCGCGAAGTCGTGAACCGTATCGCTCCCGAATATCCGGATGTCGAGCTGGAGCATGTGCTCGTGGACAACTGCGCGATGCAGCTGCTGCGCCGTCCTTCAAGCTTCGACGTAATCGTTACGGAGAATATGTTCGGCGACATTCTTAGCGATGAAGCGGCTATGCTGACCGGATCGATCGGCATGCTCTCCTCCGCATCCCTTGGGGAAGGCAGCTTCGGCCTGTACGAGCCCGTACACGGATCTGCGCCAGACATCGCCGGTCAGAACCTGGCGAACCCGATCGCTACGATTCTATCCCTTGCCCTGATGTTCCGCCTGACCTTCGGCTATGCCGATGCTGCGGACGCCATCGAGGCAGCGGTAGCCGAGGTGCTGGATGCTGGCCACCGCACGGGCGATATCGCGGTTGACAAGAGTAAGGCGATCGGCACCAAAGAGATGGGCGACCTCATTGTAGCGGCTATCCGCAAATAAGCTTAAAGGATCATGCAGCGGTCTGCAGCGTAGAAGAGACGTTTCATGCTCTTCAAGCGCGGCAATCCGGCGGTGTCTTCCTGATGGGCTGGGCCGGACAAGACGATAACCTGAGCAAGTAATCTGAGCTTATAGAGCTATAGAAGCATATATCTGCATCTTAACGATGCCCCCTGACTGGAGCTTATCCAGATGCAGGGGGTTTTTTCTCCCGTTTTAATTATGTAAGAAAATTAGTTCTTCCAGCTCAATATTTATAAAAAGGGTTTATAATTACAAGTATTCGAAGGAATCTAAAGTAACAATCACGAATAAATTAAAGGAAGCCTAATGCAACATAAGGATACCTTCAAATATACACCGACGTCTAACTCGGGAAAGGGTGATGGGGAATGAGTTTTTGCTGTGGAGCCAGCATGGTTGGGACTAAGGGGACGCTGAAGCATTATCGTACGCAGGTTCATAATGTTCCCCTGCTGCTTTGCCCGGTATGCCATCGGGTCGAGGTTCATTATAAAGTGGAGCATGAGTATGAAATACTGGCGGAATACGCGCATGGGGACGGTGTATCCGAAATCGATTTTGGCGACTTCATTATGGAGGACGAAGAGACGATATTTGGCAACTGTGTCAATGTTGAGGACGAGGATCCGCTCCACATCGTTCAGAGCCAAATCGACATGGCCCTGGATCTTCTGGCGGTAGCCAAAGGGATTCAGGATAAGAAATGGGAAAGCGAGCTGAAGAAGCGGCTGGCCGTCATGAGCCGCCGTAAAGCAAGGCTGCATTATAATAAATAGGCCGTAAGAACGAAGTAGCCTCCTAGCGAGGCTGCTTCTTTTTGTATCCTCTTTTTTCGACAGTATCTCTGATTGACGTTAAATAAAAATGTTTACTATGATAAGAGTGATTAAAATTCTCTAATTAGTGGTAATTACATTTGGATATGTCCGATTACAAATATGAGAATCTTATCCATCCCTGGTCTCAGGGTAAGCCCGAGGTTTGAAATGGCAAGGTTTAAGTCTTGAATTGGGTTGAATGTTGTCGGATTGGCAGGGATACCATTGTGGGAAAAGGGGGAATCAACTTGTTAAGTGAGTTCCAGGAAACTTTGCTGCAGTCTGTCAAGGCATTTCAATCGACGCAGCTGGTCAAGAACAAGTATGAGAATGTTCTAGAAAATCTCGATAGCGGAATTATACTGTTTGATAGTGAAGGCGTGCTAACTTTTATTAATGTGCAGATGGCCAAGCTTATGGAGATGCCGCGCCAGTCACTGATCGGCTGCAACTTGCTGCAAATGCTGCGGCATCCTCACCTTAGCCGTTTCAAGAAGCGGAGGATTTTACGAATATACAGGGAGGCTATTTTTCACCGCAAAAAATATCACGAGCTCATTGACGAGTACGGTCGCCATTGGCTGATTACCATTACTTATGGAGATCAGATGGATGGAGACTATTTGCTTAGCGTAAAGGATGTATCAGATTACAAGCAAATCGAGCAGACGGCTTATCAGAACGACAAGCTTGCCATGCTCGGCAAAATATCCGCGGCGATCGCCCATGAAATCCGCAATCCCTTAACGGCGATCCGAGGATTCATTCAGCTCCTGCGTCCGCATCTCATTCAGCTTGGCCGCGATGAATATGCCCGAATCATCCTAACCGAAATCGACCGGGCTAATGATATTATTCATGAATTTCTGAATTCCTCTAAGCCGTCGGCTCCCCAGAAGAGCGTGATCAGCGTGTCTTCCTTATTAAAGGAGGTAGTGCTGCTAACCGAGAGCGAGGCATTGATGAAGGGCTGCGAAATCCATTTGGAGGTTGCGGATATAGAAATGTACGTATCCATTGACGTGAAGCAGATCAAGCAGGTTCTGCTCAACATCATCAAGAATGCGATGGACGCCATTGAGGAGGTCAGCAATTCAGTTCATAATGGAACCATACATCTAGGTGCGAAGCTTGTAGATAATTACGTCCATATTTCAATACAGGATAACGGGAATGGCATGGATAAAGGCTTGCTAAGCCGTTTGTTCGATCCTTTTTTTACGACCAAAGAGAAGGGAACCGGACTTGGCCTGTCCGTAAGCTATCGGATCATCAGAAATCACAAAGGAAATATTTCTGTCGATAGTATGAAAGGGATCGGGACAGTTTTTGTAATAGCGCTTCCAATAGTATCGCTTAACATGATGAAATCTTCGTGAGACCCGCTTTAAGATGCAGATCTCCGGAGGAGGAATTGAATATCAGAATTCGCTCAAGGAAGGTGCTGTGAAGGATTGCAGCCTGCTGAGAGAAATGTATTGAAGGCAGGAGGCGCAAGGCGCCTTTTTTGCCTGTTTCAATATGTGCTCAATCGTCTGTGTCCGGTATTTTCTATCCCCGTGACTAAGTTCATCATAATAATTACTTTACATTTTTAATCCCATTAAAGTAAGATGGATAGTAAAACATAAGACGAAGGGAATCGGTAAGATGAAAGTGAATCAGAGCAAGATCGTAGATTGCACCATTCGTGACGGCGGCTTAGTCAACAATTGGGATTTCAGCGTAGAATTTGTGCAGAAGCTCTATGCCGGGCTTAACGAAGCTGGTGTTGATTATATGGAAATCGGATATAAGAACTCTCCAAAGCTGCTTAAGGGGGCAGACGAGGCCGGACCTTGGCGTTTTCTCGATGATGAATTCCTCCGCAAGGTCATTCCGCAGAAGGGCCAAACTAAGCTTTCCGCTCTCGTGGATATCGGACGCGTGGACGAGAATGATATTCTGCCGCGCAGCGAGAGCCTGCTCGACCTGATTCGGGTAGCCTGCTACGTAAAGGATGTGGACAAGGCGCTGCAGTTGGTGCAGACATTTCATGACCGCGGCTACGAGACGACGATCAATATTATGGCATTATCCAACGTAATGGAGCACGAGCTGCTTGAGGCGTTCGAAATGATCAAAGAAAGTGTTGTGGACGTAGTTTACATTGTAGATTCCTACGGAAGCCTGGATTACAAGGACATGGAGCATCTGGTAAACAAATTCAAGACGCATCTGCCGAATAAGCGCTTGGGCGTGCACACGCATAACAATATGCAGCTTGCATTTTCCAATACGCTGGTAGCGGCCGATCTTGGCGTTGAACTGCTAGATGCCTCTGTATACGGCATGGGCCGCGCGGCGGGGAACTGTCCTACGGAGCTGCTGGTCACCCACCTGAAGAATACGAAATACAATCTTCGTCCTGTGCTCGAGGTGCTGGAGGAGCTGATGATCCCGCTTCGCGAGAAGGAAGAGTGGGGCTACCTGATCCCTTACATGATAACCGGGACTCTGGATGAGCATCCGCGTTCCGCGATGGCTTTGCGCGCATCGGCGGATAAGGATAAAGCAGTAGAGTTCTATGATAAGCTTACAACGCCTGAAGTGAGCTTCGAGAAAAAACAATAAGGTCAGCGCAATGAGCGCCATGGTCAAACGGCCGTGGTGCTTTTTTTGGAGAGAAGCAGGAAAATCGACAAAAAATGTTGAATAATTTTAATTCAAAACGATTTTTTGTTTTAATCCAGGGTTCCGTTACTCACCCTTTATTTAAATAACCATCGGGATATACCTAGTATTGTTATACGCACCATGACTGGGCGCCGCATTTTACCATTTCCGGGGGTTGAACATTATGCGAATCAGGAAAGAAGAGAAAGCAACAATCGTCATGGGGACGCTTGGCCTGCTTGCTATGCTGGGCATCATCTATTTTTCTTCAAGTATCGATTTTCCTGTATTTTCCAATCCTGTACGCGAGGCGATGTACCTGCTGGCAGCGCTGATGTATGGAGCGGTTGCCTTTGCGGTGTTTGCCCAGGGCTGGATGCTGTTCAAGGACAAGCTGTCCAGGCAGCGTCTCTACTCTGCCGTGCTATTTGTTATCGTAGGCACCCTGGATGTGCTGCATATCGCCGCCTTTAGCGGTGTACCCTTGTTTGGCTTCATGCCGGGTCATACGCTTTCCGTATGGTTTCTGCTGCTGTCCCATATGGCTGGAGCTGCGGGGATGCTGTTCATTTTCAGCTTGCCGGACAAGCAGGTGACCGTACGCCATAAAGCAGCGGCATTCACTGGAGCAGCGGTGCTGCTCGTGGCCGTGATCCTGCTGTTGTACAAATATCAGTTCCAGCTCGCCGACTTGCTGGGCGGGCAGGCGCTCGGAACGACTAAGCAGGCTGTATGGATCGGGGTTCCGTTTCTGTATGCCCTCGGCATTTTCGCAATTCTGTACAGGCATCGCCAGGAGCGTCCGCCTGCGGCGCTAACGGTCGTCTGTGCGCTTTTGTTTATGATGATCGGACATATTTTATTGACCGCTGCCGATCCGTTCGGGAAGGGGATTGCTCATATCGCTGGCGAATGCTTTATGGGCCTCTCCTATTATTATGTGTTGAAGGGCGTCTATCGCCTGACGATTGAAGAACCGTTCCGCGGGCAGCAGCTTGCGGAGGCACAAATGATGCATATGGCCTACCATGATGATTTAACGAGTCTGCCTAATATCCGCCGATTGAAGGAGCAGCTGGCCTTTCACTTGGCACCTGAAGGCCGGTCGGGGCTTTATACGGGGGTAGCCGTGATCAACATCAACCGCTTCAAGGCGATCAATGATTCGTTCGGATACCGGGCCGGCGATCAGCTGCTAACCGATGTAGGAGCCCGTTTAAGCCGGCGCTGCTTGCCGGAGGAAGGCGTCTACCGCTTGGGCGAGGACGAATTTGCAATTACGATACCGGAGTACTCCGATCCCCGCGCGATTGAGATTCGGGCCCAGCAGCTGCTTAAATCCATTCATCCCGCGGTCACGATAGAGGGGACGGAATACCATATTTCCCTGAGCATGGGGCTGTCCATTTATCCGTTGGATGGCCAAAGTGTAGACCAAATCATTCAGCACGCGGATATGGCGGTTCATAACGGCAAGGAGCAGGGGCTGGAATTCATGCGCTATACGGCCGCTATAAAGAATCAAACCCACTCTAGGGTAGAGCTTGAGAACGATATGAGAAAAGGGCTGGAGCGGGACGAATTTTTTCTTGAGTTTCAGCCTCAGGTCAGCCTGGACTCCGGCTGCGTAGTCGGCATGGAAGCGCTGGTTCGCTGGAATCACCCGCGCAGGGGATTGCTGTCGCCAGGGGAGTTCATCCCGATCGCCGAGGATAGCGGACTGATCGTTCCGCTGGGGGAATGGGTGCTCCGGACGGCATGCCGCTATAACAAGAAGTGGCAGGATGAAGGCTATGCTCCCTTATGCGTGTCTGTCAACCTGTCCATGCGGCAATTTCGCCAATGCAATCTGGTCGATAAAGTCGACAGCATCCTGCGAGAGGTAGGGCTGGAAGCGAAATATTTGGAGCTGGAGGTTACCGAAAGCATGACATTTGACATCGATACGGCATTTGATCAGCTGCAGAGACTGAAGCGGCTGGGGGTTCATATCAGTATCGACGATTTCGGTACAGGCTACAGCTCGCTATATTATTTGAAGACGCTGCCGATCGACCGCCTCAAAATTGACCGTTCCTTCGTCCAAGAGGTTCTGCTTGACGGGAACGGCGCAGCTATCGTCTCTACGATCGCCATGATGGCCCATCATTTGAAGCTGAAGGTAACGGCGGAAGGAGTAGAAAACACTGAGCAGCTGGAGTTCCTCAGGCTCCAGAATTGTCATGAAGGGCAGGGGTATTTGTTCAGCAAGCCGCTGCCTGCCGGCCTATTCGAGCGGCGCTTCCTTACCCACATTGCCGGGTAACGCAGGGGGCGCCTTCCCTCTCCTCGCTAACTGCTAACGGAATAAAAATGCCATAAATTAGCTGTTGCAAAGCGGCGGTAGAAGTGGTATATTTATTTTTGTCTTCACGAGCAATTGACTCGATTGAAGCTTCGGGACGTAGCTCAGCTTGGTAGAGCACCTGGTTTGGGACCAGGGGGTCGCATGTTCAAATCGTGTCGTCCCGACCACTATACAATAGGCCCTCAGAAGTCATCGGAATTCGCTGTAGAGCATATCGTCACTTTTGTGGGTATATATGCGGGTGTAGTTCAATGGTAGAACTCCAGCCTTCCAAGCTGGTAGCGTGGGTTCGATTCCCATCACCCGCTCCATTATTAAGTAAACGACAAACTGCCAACGGGCAGTTTTTTTATTTTCAGCAGTACTTCCCAATCAGCGTTTAAATGCTGCCGCAGTGGTTAATTATCCAGTGTAGCGTTATCAACCCGACATTCCTGAGGAGGTACTGGACATGATGAAGAAAATCGTTGGCGTCTTTGCTTCGGAACAGGATGCAACAAAGGCAATAGAGGATTTAAAACGGCACGGCTATCCGGTCGATGACATTTCGGTCGTTGGCAGGAATAGAGACCACAGTGATTCTGTACGGGAAAATACCGGGACGAAAGCGCCGGAGGGCGCAGCGTCCGGAGCGGCCACGGGAGGCATATTAGGCGGGCTTACAGGGCTGCTGGCAGGCCTTGGCGCGCTTGCAATACCCGGGATCGGTCCGATCATCGCTGCAGGTCCTATTGCTGCTGCGCTTACGGGGGCTGCCGTAGGGGCCGGAGCGGGCGGACTGGTGGGCGGACTAATCGGCCTGGGCATTCCCGAGGATGAAGCGAAGGAATATGGCAGCTATGTAGAGCATGGCCGGATTCTTGTGCTCGTTGATGCCGAAGAAGAGCAAAGCAGCCTCATTTATCGGATTTTCCGCGACAACCGCGCCTTGAATTCCCAAAATTTCGGCTTGACCGACGCCGATCGTACCAATACGGCGCTGCATAGGGAAGCCGGAGCGCCAAGCACAGGGATGGAAACTAGAGAGACGGCGGGAACATTCTATCAGGAAATTCCGCCGCAGGATGGAGAGCGAGCCATGAATGAACGGAATGAGAACGGGGAACGGGCAAATGACCTTGGATCAAGGGATGCAGGACAGCATCGGAGATCCTGGTAAATCATATTCTTCTAGCTATTTTAGAAAGTAAAGAAGACGGGCAGCCGGCGCTGCCCGTTCTTTTTGTGCTTGAACCATTAATTTTCTTCCTTCTTCTCTGCTTCGCTCGGGGAGTTAGTAATAATCGCTTTGACGCGGCCGATCTGGCCGTCCTGAAGACGGACTTTGATGCCGTGCGGGTGGTTGGCTGAATGGGTCAGAATATCCTTGACGATGCCGCGGGTCAGCCGGCCGGTGGCCTGATCCTTTTTAAGGACAATATCGACGGTCAGGCCTTGCTTAACGCTGCTGCGCAGTCTACCGTTCATGATGTCAGCTCCTTGCTTATGCTCAGTATATTCAGTGAATATAATTTAGCATATTTCCTGTACTTCATGAAAGTAGGCTTGCCTGACAGCGATAACCTTGCCATTGCAGCCAACTTTGCATATAATAACAAATAAGCCGCTGCCCTCGGGCTGTGGAGTGATTCGATGCTATATGCAAATGCGATGATGGAGAAGAGTAAGCAGAAGCCTCCTTCCAGGGAAGAGCCGCCGCAGACTGAGAGCGACTCTAGGGAAACAGACTGCCGAAGTTCGCTCCTGAGCAGTTCCCTGAACCCGCCATAAGCGTGGCTGTAGGGGTATACCGGCCGCGATCCGTTATGTCGCTCGAGTGAGAGCCAAATTAGTAGGCGAAGGGTTGTCCCTAACCCGCCAATTGTACAGCAAGTGCATTTGCATTTCCTGCTTATGCTCTAACAAGGGTGGTACCACGGTCTTTTCGTCCCTTTCAGGGAGAAAGGCCTTTTTTTGTTTCAGCTAATGGAATCCACAAGTTTTCGGCGGACCTGAACTATTCTGTTCATTCCAGGCAAACAGCCGTTAATCGCGGTTCCTTGCCGGGAGACCAGCCGGTAAACGTTTTTCTTATTCAACCTAAGGAGGATTATCGATGAAAGAACGTTTGGAAGCACTCAAACACGAAGCTGTAGCCCAGTTGAATTCGGTGGCCGATGCAGCTCAATTGAACGACCTTAGGGTCAAATATTTGGGCAAGAAGGGCGCGCTGACGGAAATTTTGCGAGGCATGGGCGCATTAAGCGCAGAGGAACGCCCGGTGATTGGCCAGGTAGCCAATGAGGTTCGCTCGGCGATTGAAGCGCTGGTGGAAGAGAAGCAGCAGTATTTCCAAAGACGGGAGACGGAAGAGCGGCTTGCCGCAGAGAAGGTAGACGTCACCCTGCCTGGCCGTCCGTTGAAGCAGGGAGGCATTCATCCGCTGAATCAGGTCATCCAGGACATCGAAGACATTTTCATCGGGATGGGCTACCGGATCGCGGAGGGGCCTGAGGTCGAGACCGACTACTATAACTTCGAAGCGCTTAATTTGCCGAAGAACCACCCTGCCCGCGATATGCAGGATTCCTTCTATCTGACCGAGGAGCTGCTGATGCGCACGCAAACCTCCCCGGTACAGGTTCGGACGATGGAAGCGATGAAGGGCGAGGTGCCTGTGAAGGTCATTTGCCCCGGACGCGTATATCGGCGCGATGATGACGATGCTACCCACTCCTTCCAGTTCCATCAGATCGAAGGCCTGGTGATTGGCAAGAACATTCGCATGAGCGACCTGAAGGGGACCCTGCTGCAATTCACGCGCGAGATGTTCGGGCCGAACACGCAAATCCGGCTGCGTCCAAGCTTTTTCCCGTTCACTGAGCCTAGCGTCGAAGTGGATGTCACCTGTGTGAAATGCGGCGGAGACGGCTGCCGGGTATGCAAAAACACCGGCTGGCTTGAGATTTTGGGCAGCGGCATGGTTCACCCTCGCGTTCTGGAAATGAGCGGCTACGATCCGGAGCAATACAGCGGTTTTGCTTTCGGGATGGGCGTAGAGCGAATTGCAATGCTGAAATACGGCGTGGATGATATTCGCCATTTCTTTAATAATGATCTGCGCTTCTTGGGGCAGTTCGCCCGAATTTAAACCTCTATAAGAAGGAAGGGAATTTGAGCATGAAAGTATCAACCGAATGGTTGTCGGAATATGTGTCATTGGATCAAATCAACATTGAGGAATTGGCCGAGCAAATTACCCGCTCGGGCATCGAGATCGATGCGGTCGAGGACCGGAACAAGGGAGTTACGAAAGTCGTTGCCGGTTATGTAAAAAGCAAGGAGAAGCATCCTGACGCGGATAAGCTGAATGTATGCATCGTCGATGCGGGCCAGGAAGAGGATTTGCAAATCGTCTGCGGCGCTAAGAACGTTGACGCGGGCCAGATGGTGCCTGTCGCGCTCGTTGGCGCCAAGCTTCCCGGCGGGCTGGACATCAAGAAGGCCAAGCTGCGCGGCATGCTCTCCCAAGGGATGATCTGCTCTGCCAAGGAGCTCGGCCTGAATGACAAGCTGCTTCCGAAGGAGCAGCAGGAAGGAATTCTGGTGCTGCCTGAAGGCACCGAAATAGGCGCGCCGATCGCACAGCTGCTGGGGTTGGATGATAAGGTGCTTGATTTCGATCTTACACCGAACAGATCCGACTGTCTGAGCATGCTTGGGGCTGCCTATGAGGTTGCGGCTATTTTGGGCAGGGAGGTCAAGCTGCCGGAGCCGGAGAAGAAGCTTGTAGAGGCAGGGGAGCCGGCCAAGGAACGGGTCTCGGTCAAAATTGAAGCGGACGAGCTGTGCAGCCGTTATGCGGTTAGATACATTTCCGGCGTAACGATCGGTTCGTCCCCGCAGTGGATGCAGAATCGCTTGATAGCGGCGGGAATCCGCCCGATCAATAACATCGTGGACATTACCAACTATGTCATGCTGGAATACGGCCAGCCGCTACATGCGTTCGACGCGGATACTATACAAGGCGGTGTCATTGGAGTCCGTAAAGCCAGAGCGGGCGAGAAGCTGGTCACACTGGACGGCCAGGAAAGAGAACTGGAGGCGGGTGCCCTTCTGATCGTCGACGGCGAGGATCGGCCGGTCGGTCTCGCCGGCGTGATGGGCGGACTCGATACCGAGGTGACTGCAAGTACGGTGAACATCGTGCTGGAATCCGCCAAATTTGACGGCGGCTCTGTTCGCAGAACCTCGCGCAATCTGGGGCTGCGTTCCGAAGCATCCCTGCGTTTTGAGAAAGAGGTTGATCCTAAGGCGGTGATTCCAGCTTTGAACCGGGCGGCTGAACTGATGGCGCTCTACGCCGGAGGCAAGGTGCATCAAGGAATCGTTGAGAGTGTCGTTTCAGAGGCGGAGGACAAGATCATCCAGCTCTCTTTGGCGAAATTAAACGCATACTTAGGTACGGATATTTCCTCCTTGGAGACGAAGGCGATTTTCGCCCGCTTGCATTTCGAGTGCGGGGAGGCGGCAGGCGGTATGCTGGAGGTTCGCGTGCCTACCCGCCGCGGCGACATTACGCGGGATGTGGATTTGATCGAAGAGGTAGCCCGGCTGTACGGATATGACAACATTCCGACGACGGCGATCGAAGGGCCGACAACGGCCGGGGGATACACGAGGCCGCAGGCGCTGCGCCGTGCTTTGCGGGGATTGCTGGTCCATGGGGGCCTGCAGGAAGTGATGGGATACTCCTTCATCCATGAAGGATTCGGTCCATTGTTTCCCAAGCTGGATGAAGGAGGACGCGAAGTGAAGCTGGCGATGCCGATGAGCGAGGATCGCAGCGTGCTCCGCATAAGCCTTATTCCCGGCTTGATTCAAATTGCCGCCTATAACCGCAACAGGAAGCTGGATAATCTTGCCCTGTTCGAGATGGGCAGCGTCTTTCTGACGAACGAAGAGAAATTGACGAAGCAGCCGCGGGAAATCCCGGTGCTGGGCTTGCTGCTTGCCGGTGATCGTGAAGAGAAGCGCTGGAATGCAAGTCCGGAGAAGGTCGATTTCTTCGATCTGAAGGGTGTGCTTGAGAGCATTTTCGGATATCTCGGCATCGGAGAGCTTGTCAGCTATGAAGCGGATGCGCCGGAAGGCTTCCATCCGGGGCGTTCGGCTTCCGTATATTTAAATGCGCCGACAGGCAGGCAGCGGCTCGGCTCGCTCGGTCAGCTTCATCCCGAGCTGCAGCGTGAGCATGACCTTGAGGATACCTATGTTGCGGAGCTGCTTCTGGAGCCGGTATACCAGTATGCGGGGGATACTGCTGTATACCGCGATCTGCCTCGCTTCCCTTCCATGCAGCGGGACATTGCCGTCGTCGTTGACACGGATGTGGAAGCGGGCTCGCTCCTGGCTGCCATTCGGAATACGGCGGGCGACCTGCTCGAAGAGCTGAACGTATTTGACGTGTATACGGGCAGCAAGCTGGGTGAAAACAAGAAAAGCGTAGCTTTGTCTTTGGTATACCGCCATAAGGAGCGCACGCTGACCGACGAGGAGATCGCTGCTGTACATGGCCAGGTTGTGTCGGTGCTAGAGCAAACTTTTGCGGCTGAATTAAGAAAATAGCAGGAATTGAACAAAGTCACATCGAATCAAGTTAAGTATCGATTCGATGTGACTTTCGTGCAAGGACAGACAGCTTAGATGAAACGTAAGGACCGAAGGAGGCACAACATTTTGACTACCCCTGACCGTATTAGTGTAAATGTTGAAATTTACGGTACATCTTATAAAATCGTGGGGAGCAGCGCCGACTATATGAAAGAGGTTGCTCGCCGCGTCGATCATCACATGCAATCCATAGCTAAAGTGTACTCCCATTTAGATACGCCGCGCCTTGCAGTGCTGGCTGCCGTTCGTATGGCCGAAGAGGCCATGAAGGCGGAGCAGCTCAAGGAGGAGCTTCGGAAGATGGAACAGGAGAAAGCGGACCTTGCCCAGGAAATCTCCGTTATGCAGGCGCTGCAATCCAAGCAGGAGAAAGCCCACCAGCAGCTGCAGGAGGAGCATCATCAGCTGAAGAGCGACAAGAAGGCGGCCTCAGAGCAGCTCGCCAAGGCGGAGACGGCGCTTAAGGAGCAGGAGGCGGATGCTCGCAAGCTTAACGCGAGAATTAGCGATCTGGAGCGCGAGCTGAAGGAGCAGAGGGCAAGCTCGTCCCAGCTTCAGGCGAAGCTGCGCGGGACGGAGCAGGAAGCGAAGCGGGAGAAGGAGGAGCGAGCGAAGCTTGCCGAGCAGCTGAAGGGAGCTGTGCAGCGCGAGCAGAGCGCCAGATCTTCCGAGCAGCGTTTGAAGGAGAATTTGGCGAAGCTTGAGCAGCAGACGAAGAGCCTCCAGCAGTCGCTGCAAGCGGCTGAAGCCGAGAGGAAGCGGCAGCAGGGGCTGCTGGATGAAGCTAAGTCACGCGAGGAGAAGCTGCGCGCGGAGGCTGCCGAAGCGGTTCAGAACGAGAAATCTTGGCAGAGGCTGGCGGAGAAGCGCAATGAGGAGATTAGCCGCCTTGAGATTAGCCTGCTGGAGTCCAACGGACTTGTAGAGCAGCTGCAGGCCGAGCTGGGCTCGGCGAAGAAGGAAGCGGCGGCTGCACAGGAGAGCCTAGAAGGCGAGCAGGCTCATTCCGCCAAGCTGAAGAAGGAAGCGGAGTTCCTGAAATCCGAATTGGACCGGATCAAGCGGGAGCATGAGAGCACTCTGCAATCAGCAGGGACGACCGCACAAGAGAATTCCCGCCTACGGGAGGAAGTGAAGGAGCTTGGCGATAAGCTGACCGACCTGGAGCGGGAATTGCAGGGCTACGTCAATCTGGCCGAGGAGCAGGAGAGCTCCCGTCTGGCTGCGGAACAGAGAGAGCAGGAGTGGAGGAAGCAGCTTGCTGCCGCCGAACAAGAGCTCGCCTCCTGGCGCGAGACGGAAGCCGATCTCCAGCGACAGCTGCAGGAATGGCAGCAGCAGTGTGCGGCAGGCGGGGAGCAGGTTATGGATTTGTCCTCGCAATACCGCGAGCTTGAAGAAGAGAAGCAGAGGCTGGAGGAGCAGCTGAAGGAAATATCGGGCAGCTATGAGATCGTATCCCATGAATACAGACTGCTGCAGACGGCCCGGGAGATGGAGCGCGAGGGAATGGAGAAGACGAAGGAGGAGTATGATCGTCTGAAGGAAGACTATACGAAGCTCCAGACCGAGTTCAATGAGTGGATCGAGCTGATCGAGCAGTCAGGAAATGAATAATGGCAAACGAAAGAGCCCTCGGATTGACCGAAGGCTCTTCGTTATGGCTTATTCTTCGACGATCAGCTTGGAGACCATGGTGGAGTGGCCTGCACCGCACATAATCGAGCAGGCGATTTCGAACTCTCCCGCTTCTTTAGGAACGACGACCTTGGATTGGCTCTTGCCCTTCAGCTCAACCTTCAGTCCAGGAATGATGATGCCGTGATTTCCCTCTACATTCTTGAACGTAATTTTGACCGGTGTATCCTTCTTCACACGATACTCTTCTTGATCGAATTTGAAGTTTGTCGCCTCAATGACAATTTCCGATTCAGGCTTCAGATTGCTCTCCTCGGCACCGCTGCTGGAGCCGCCGCTGCCGCAAGCAGCCAGGATAACCAATAACACAGAACTAAGCATTAAAGCAATAGCCTTTTTCATGAATATCCCCCTTAATACGAAGTATTTTGTGACAAATTTATTTATATCATAGCGCAAAAAAACTCGGCACGAATGCCAAGGTTTTGAAATATTCATGAACTCTTTCCAGCAACGCAGACAGCCCCCTGCTTAAAAGCAGGGAGCTGTCTGCAGGCCATGCTGCGCGGAGGCTAGCGGCCTGATCTATCCTTTGCCGCATTAAACGGCGAGCCGACCGGGATGAACAAGTCGATGATCCCGATGACGAGGGCAGCCAGCAGCGCTCCGAGGATCGATACGGATACGCCTGCGATGATGAACTGGGCCAGCCAGATCACCAGAGCGCTGGCAAGGAAGCCGACGATACCGCGGCCGAAAGGAGTGACTCTTTTTCCGAAGATCCCCTCAATGGCCCATCCGAGCAGCGCAATAACCAGAGCAAGCAGAAGGGCGCTGCCAAATCCGCCTACGCTGAATTGCGGGACGAGCCAGCCTACGACGAGCAGTACCAGAGCAGATACGATGAAACGAACGACGTGTCCCAAGAAATTCATGGCACGAGGCCTCCTTTAATCAAGTTAACGTTTCGTATACGTGTATATAATGTTCCGTAAATCCATTTCTTATGTGTGCTACTTTGCAAAATGGCGTAAAATGTGCGATTTCGCTATAATAGGAGTTGTTCAAAACGCTCCATTTTGATCACGCCGCAATATTAGAACATAGTCCCGAGGGGAGTTGTGATCGTTTTTGGATGAGAAAATTTTCAAAACGATGGAATATCATAAAATCATAGATATGCTTGTAAAATACGCCCAGACCTCGCTTGGAAAGGCTGCTGCTGAACGCCTGAGCCCCGTGTCCGATCTCGAAGAAGTCAAGCGGCTGCTGCAGGCAACGGATGAAGCCTTCAAGGTAGATCGCCTGAAAGGGGCGCCGTCCTTCGGCGGCATCGTCGATATGATGCCTGCGGTAAAGCGGGCCCGCATCGGCGGCACATTGAATCCGCACGAGCTGCTGGGTATTGCAACGACGCTTGAGGGCTCGCGCCGGGTGAAGCGGTACATCGCGAACATCCATGAGGATGAACCGGTAGAACTGCTGTTTACGCTAAGCGATATGCTCAGCGAGCAGAAGACGCTGGAGGATCAAATCAAGCGCTGCATCGACGAGAGCGCCGAGGTGCTTGATTCAGCCAGCCCGGAGCTGGCGCAAATCCGCCGTGAGCTTCGCGGCGGCGAGGTGCGGATCCGGGAGAAGCTCGACGCGATGATCCGCTCCTCCAGCGTAGCCAAGATGCTTCAGGATCAGTTGATCACGATCCGGGGCGACCGCTTCGTCATTCCCGTGAAGGCGGAATACCGCGCGCACTTCGGCGGCATCGTCCATGACCAGTCCGGCTCGGGGGCGACTCTGTTTATCGAGCCTGAATCGATCGTGGCGATGAACAACAAGCTGCGTGAGACGAGGCTGAAGGAAGAGCGGGAAATTGAAGTGATTCTGCAGAAGCTGACCGCACAGGTCGGCGAGCAGGCTGAACTGCTTGGGTACGATAGCGACGTGCTGGCCCAGCTGGACTTCATATTTGCCAAGGCCCGCCTGGCAAGGGAGATGCGGGCCTCGCTGCCGCGCATGAACGACAGGGGCTTCCTCAAGCTGAAGAAGGGCCGTCATCCGCTCATTCCCGCCGAACAGGTCGTCCCGATCGATGTGGAGCTGGGCAACCAGTATACCTCCATCATCGTAACGGGACCGAACACGGGAGGGAAGACGGTTACCCTCAAGACGATCGGGCTGCTGAGCCTGATGGCGATGTCGGGCCTGTTCGTCCCTGCGGAGGATGGCAGCCAGCTCTGCGTATTCGATGCGATCTATGCCGATATCGGCGATGAACAGAGCATTGAACAGAGCCTGAGTACGTTTTCCAGCCATATGACGAACATCATTTCCATCCTGCGCCGCATGACGGCCAAGAGCCTGGTGCTGCTGGACGAAGTCGGCGCAGGCACGGATCCCGCTGAGGGCTCCGCGCTTGCCATTGCCATCCTGGAGCATATCCACTCGCTTGGCTGCCGCATGGTGGCCAGCACGCACTACAGCGAGCTCAAAGCATATGCATATGAGCGCAAAGGCGTTATTAACGCCAGCATGGAATTCGACGTGAATACGCTCAGTCCGACCTATCGCCTGCTCGTGGGCGTTCCTGGCCGAAGCAATGCGTTTGCCATCGCCGAGCGGCTGGGCTTGTCGGAGCAGATTCTCGATTTCGCGCGCGGCGAGGTCAAGGAAGAGGATTTACGCGTCGAGCACATGATTGCATCCCTCGAAGAGAACCGCCTTGGAGCCGAGCAGGAACGGGAGACGGCGGAGCGTCTGCGGAGAGAGCTCGAGGAGCTGCGGAAGCGGCATGAAGCCGAGCTGGACAAGCTGACGCGCGAGCGCGATAGACGGATCGAGAAGGCCGAGGAAGAGGCGAGAGCGATCGTGGCCAAAGCGCGCAGCGAAGCCGAGCGGATCATCGAGGAGCTGCGGAAGCTTGCGCTTGAAGAGGGCGCCTCGGTGAAGGAGCATAAGCTGATCGCTGCCCGGAAGGAGCTGGAGGAGGCTGAGCCGAAGCGGAAGAAGAGCGGACCGGCTCGCCAAGCAGGTAAGGCCCCGCGCAAAATCGAGCCCGGTGACGAGGTTATGGTCTACAGCCTGAACCAGAAGGGGCATGTTGTAGAGCTTGCCGGCAGCAAGGAGGCGCTCGTTCAGCTGGGAATTATGAAGATGAAGGTCAGCCTGGATGACCTGGAGCTGATCGCTGCTCCATCCGCAGCCAAGGCCGCCCAGAAGATCGTAACGAACGTCAAGCGGACGCGCGACGAGAATGTGCGCAGCGAACTGGATCTCAGGGGCGCCAATTTGGAGGAGGCGCTGATCGAGGTGGATCGCTTTATTGATGAAGCTTACCTTGCTAATTTGGGTCAGATTTATATCATTCACGGCAAGGGAACAGGAATATTGCGGACCGGCATATCGGACTATCTCCGCAAGCATAAACATATTAAGAGCTATCGGCTGGGCAATTATGGAGAAGGCGGCACGGGTGTCACGGTAGCCGAGCTGAAATAAGCGGGAGGTGCGAAGGCGAATTGGCTGGGAATATTGAACCTTTGCTGGAGCAGCCGTTTGGGCTGATGATCGGTTATTTATCCATCGCAGTGCTGGAATTGATCGTGTTCTTGTCCTGCTTCGAATTGGTGGCCAAGTATCGGTGCTGGCAGGAAATCAAGCAGGGAAATCTGGCGGCATCGATCGCTACGGGCGGCAAAATTTTCGGCATCAGCAACGTCATTCGTTATGCCGCTGTTCACACCCCGATCTATGAATTCATGATCTGGTCCTTGGTCGGGGCCGTGCTGCTCTTTGCAGCTTATATTTTGTTTGAATTTCTGACCCCTGTGTTCCGCATCGATGAGGAGATAGCGAACGGCAATGTCGCTGTAGGATTCATAGCGATGTCCGTGTCCGTATCGGTATCTTTCCTGATCGGGGCCTGCATAGGTTAGGGGGGTGCGTCATGAGAAATTTTATTAAGAACCTGACAAGCGTGATATTTGTGGCCGCCATATTGTTCCTGATCGGCGGAATCGTATTTCTGTGGAAGTCATAAGGAGGAAGAAAGGACGGGTTGTGTATGGAGACGACCATTTGTCCCTGGTGCCAAACTGAAATAGTGTGGGACGAGGAGCTTGGAGCGGAAGAGGAATGCCCTTATTGCCATAATGAGCTGAAGGGCTACCGCACCTTGAATATCCAGCTTGGCGATGAGGAGGAGTTCGAGGAGGAAGCGGACGGCGACGGGCCGGATGCGGATTATTGGGAGGAAAGCGACAACGCGCATATTGACGCGATTCGCCGCGTTGAGAGCTTTGTGGCCGGAGGCGGCGATCTGCTGGCCTATGAATCCGGCGTGGAGAAAGTGCTCGACGGGCAGGATGAGGTGCCGGAATGTCCGCACTGCCGGGAATATATGCTCCATGCAGGGCAGCAGACGATTAGCGATAGCTCGTTCGAGCCAATTGTTCCTAAAGGCATGACAGCCCCGCTGCTGTCCGGTACGGCGAAGCTTAACGTATTTGTATGTTCGGCCTGCTTTAGCGTAAGCCGGTTTTTGGCCGAGGAGGATCGGAATACATTGATTCGTAAAGTGAGTGAAAAAGCATGATTGGATCATGCTTTTTTCTTTTTTGGGCATCCTTACAGGGGAAATTACCGAACCTCTGGAGGAGCAAGCATGAAGAGCCCGTTGAACCAACAATGCAAATTGCTGTTAGCCGTCAATAGTTTATTCGTGCTCGCCGGAGCGTTGTCCGGCACTTTTCTCAACGTATATTTATGGAAGTTCAGGCAGGACTTCGCGATGATCGGCTGGTTCGCCTTCAGCCAGCAGCTGGCCATCGGCCTTACGTTCTGGGTGGCGGGCAAATGGGTGAAGGAACGGGATAAAATGTTCATTCTGCGGCTCGGAATCGTCATTTCGGGATTGTTCTATTTGCTGGTGCTGGCCAGCGGCACCCGCATGATCTATTATATTTGGCCGCTTGGCATCGTGTCCGGCATCGGGGTAGGCCTCTTCTGGCTGGCGTTTAACGTCGTTTACTTCGAAGTGACCGACAGGAATAACCGGGATCTCTTCAACGGCTGGGTCGGAATCATGGGCTCGGTGATCGGGATTATCGGACCCTGGCTGTCCGGATGGCTCATCTCGGCTATGCCTGGAGAACGGGGGTACCGGATGATTTTTACGATATCTCTGATTGTGTATGCGGGAGGCGTTCTGCTCAGCTTTCGATTGAAAAAACGGAAGAGGGGGAGGGATTACCGCTGGCTGGAGCCCGTACGGCGAATGAAGCCCGGCAGCCCCTGGAGGGAGGCAGTTCCCGCTTCTATCGCTTACGGTCTCAGGGAAGGGGTGTTCTTGTTCCTGATCAATTTACTCGTCTACATCAATACAACCTCGGAATGGAGAGTGGGCCAATATATGCTGATCACCTCTCTGGTATCCTTAATCAGCTACTGGGCTGCGGGCAAATGGATTGCCATCCGGCACCGCTGGGCAGAGATGCTGATCGGGGCCATTATGATGACGCTGGCTGTCATTCCTTTATTGTGGAAGGTGAGCTATGCCGCCTTGATTATTTTTGGCGTAGGCACCGCATTGTTCATGCCCCTTTACATTATCCCGATGATTTCATCTGTGTTCGATTTAATGGGACGGGAGACAGGAGATGCTGATTATCGTGTAGAATTGACCGTCCTGCGTGAAATCAGCATGATGTTCGGAAGACTGGCAGGGATCATCATCTTTATCTGGTTTTATTCCCGTTCCCCGCAAATGACAACGGTGTTGTGGCTGATGGCTGGACTGGGAGCAGCTCCGCTCATCAGCTGGCTTGCGATGCGGAGGCTGCTGACCGCTTAAGGGCCAGCTGTCTTATGTCCAGCCGCTGGAGATGCGCTATCGCTTGACAGCAGAAGCAGGCTTTGAGCTTCGCTGCAGCGAGAACCATTCCATGTCAGGCCGTGCTTTCCCGGCAATCACATCGGTTATCATTTCAGCAGCAATCAGGCTGTACACGGTACCATTTCCTCCATAGCCCTCCACAAAATAACAGCGGGGATATTCCGGGTGAGTGCCGATGAATGGAAGTCCGTCCCGGCTTTGTCCGAAAACCGCGCCCCACGCATAGGCCGCCTTCAGCTCTCGCTTATCCGGAAACAAGCCGTGCAGCCTCTTCAGCAGCTGCTCGCCTTGATGCAGGTAGCGGGCTTTGTCCAGCTTTCCACCGCTCAGCGGCTCGTCAAGTCCTCCAATCATGATACGGTTGTCCGGGGTTGTTCTCAGGTATAGATAAGGCCGGGCCGTCTCCCAGATGAGGCAGCGCTCGAACCAATCGTTAAACTGCCTGACGGGCTCGGTAACCATGACATAGCTCGATGTCAGATATGCCCCTTTTGCCTTGTGAAATTGCTGCGTCTCATACCCTGTCGCAAAGATAACATGCTTGGCCTGGATCATATGCTTACCTGCCCGGCAGAGCACGCTATGCTCCCGAAAATCAAAGCCGGTCGCTTCCGTATTCTCGAAGACGGCAACACCCCGGGAAATGGCGGCCTCGATCAGTCCATGAACAAAAGCAAAGGGATTTCCTTCCGCACTCGCATGATGAAAGATGGCACCAGGCTTATGGAACGGAAAGCGTTCGGCGATAAGCGCGGCGTCCCACCATTCCACAGGAAAACGGTATTTCCGGAGCGTATGATATTCCTCGTAAAGGCTCCTTGTATCCTCCTCCGTGCTTGCATAATAGAGACTGCTCCTGTGAATAAAACGGGCCTCCTCCCCCAGGCTATGACTAAGCCTGATCAGCTTGTCCACGGCCTCGCGGCACATTCCGTAAAATCGGACAGCCGGCTCTTCGCCGAAGGTGTGGATCATTGCGGTCAGCATTTTGTCGTTCGTAAATTGCAGCAATCCCGTATTGGCCAGGGTACTTCCGGACGCTATCGTCCTTTTGTCGATCAATACCGCATTTATGCCGGATTCGGCGAGGAGATATGCGCATAATGCACCGCTGATGCCTCCGCCGATGATCAGGCAGTCGCAGGACAGGCTTTGCTGGAGAGCGGGGTATAATGCGGTATCAGGTAAATTTGTTTCTTGCCAGGCAAAATTTCCGCTGTGCAGCTTCATCATCGGCTACTGCTCCTTTGCGATATTTTAATTATGCTGATTATGCCAGAGATATTACTTTAAAAGAATGCACAAAAAATATCGTCATATGTATAAGGTTTGAACTTTTAGGGGGCCCTACATATCCATGGTTCAGCTGGACATAATATCCCTGATGTGAACGAATCCACACACAGGAGGTAACCGTATATGAACGCATCGCAAATGCAGCCGCTGACGGCTAAGGAACTAGAGTATATTTCCGATTCGATTTCCAATGAGGAGATGCTGCTGAAAATGACGGCGGCCGCTTCTGCGGTATCTCAGAATCCTAGTGTCCAGAGTGTGATCTCACGCCAAATCAGCGCCCATGAGCAGCATATGAATCAGCTTATTCAGGCGCTTTCGCAGCATCAGCCGCTAGCACCGGCCCAAGCCCATTAAAATCAAACGAACAGGAGGAGTTTTTCTTGACGCCTACTTCTCAATCTCAGCATATGAACCTGCTTCCCGAGGAGGATCTGCTGAACTTCATTCTGGCCGACCTGAAGCGGACCGTTCGGGAGTATACAACAGCGACCACAGAGTCCTCATGCCCTTCCGTACGTCAAATGTTCACTCAATTGACGGACAGCACGCTACAGCTTCAGGGCCAGTTATACCAGCTGATGAGCAGTCAGAACATGTACTCGGCTCCGTCAAAGGCCAGCCGCACGGAGATAGACAAGAAGCTTCAGGAGGCCCAGCAGACCCAGCAGAAGCTGCAGCAGTTCACGCAGCAGCGCACGTCGCAGTTTGGGGGCAACGTACAGGCATCGCAGCCTAATGCTCAGCCGAATGTAGGGAACCGCACATATAGTTGATTCACCCGCTTGAGGCCTGGCTCAAGCAGAGCAGGGTGAAGGAACCGTCCGCATGAGGGAATAACTCCTGAAACGGACGGTTTTTCTTTGCAGGATTCCTAAATTCATGTAATATTAATATTAAATTTAGATTCCGGTGAGTAAGCGGGTAAGCTTCCGTCCCACCGGAACAGCGCTGGAGGATGAAGCATGAAACCACTAAGCGAATTGAAGCTGAAAGTGCTGGACCTATTGAAGGAAGATGCTCGAAGAAGCCCTGCTCTTCTGGCAACCTTGCTTGGCGTTACCGAGGATGAGGTAACTGAGGCGATCGCGGAGCTTGAGGAAGATAACGTTATTGTGAAATATGCGACGGTCATCAACTCAGGCAAATTGGATGATGAGAAGGTAACCGCCCTGATCGAGGTGCAGATTACTCCCGAGCGAGGACGCGGATTCGAAGCGATTGCCGAGCGCGTCTATTTGTTCCCGCAGGTCAAATCGGTGTATCTCATGTCTGGAGCTTACGACTTGCTGGTAGAAGTCGAGGGCCGCACGTTGAAAGAGGTGGCGAGCTTCGTCTCTGACAAGCTATCGACACTGGAGTCCGTGCTCTCCACCAAGACGCATTTCATACTTAAGAAGTACAAACAGGACGGCATTATCTTTGAAGATCCTGAAGAGGATCGCCGTCTTATGATTTCTCCGTAAAGGAAGTAGTGTTATGACAATACAATCGCAACAACCATCGGATAGATCAATGCTATCTTATTTGGCTCCAAGGGTAAGAGAGATTCAGCCCTCCGGTATTCGGAAATTCTTCGATCTGGCCAGCGGCAATAAAGATATCATTACCCTGGGTGTGGGCGAGCCCGACTTCATTACGCCTTGGCATGTCCGGGAAGCCTGCGTTTATTCATTGGAGAGGGGCTATACCAGCTACACATCCAATGCAGGCACCCCAGAGCTGAGGGAAGCCATTGCAGAGTATTTGCACAACGGATTTGACCTGAATTATGATCCTAAGGATGAAATTCTGGTTACGGTTGGCGGCAGTGAAGCGATTGACTTGGCGCTTCGCGCACTGATTGAGCCTGGGGATGAAATTCTCGTTCCTGCCCCCTGCTATATTTCCTATTCTCCGATATCATTTATCGGCGGCGGAATTCCTGTGGAAATCGAGACTTATGCAAAGGATAACTTCAAGCTGAAGGCGGAGCATTTGCAAGCGAAGATCACGCCGCGTTCGAAGGTGCTCATCCTGAACTACCCGAGCAATCCGACGGGCGGGATCATGACCTATGAGGATTGGCTTCCCATTGCCAAGCTAGTTGAGAAGCATGATCTGATCGTTATTTCTGACGAAATTTATGCCGAGCTTACCTACGGCGGGAAGCATGTCAGCTTCGCATCCCTCCCGGGGATGAAGGATCGCACGATTCTTGTCAACGGCTTCTCTAAGGCCTTCGCTATGACCGGCTGGAGAATGGGATATGCCTGCGGCCACCCGGAACTGATTTATGCCATGCTCAAAATCCATCAATACACGGTGATGTGCGCTCCGGTCATGGGACAGGTAGCCGCGCTAGAAGCCTTGAAGAATGGATTGGAGGAGAAGGATCAGATGGTCGAATCCTATAATCAGCGAAGAAGGCTGATTGTTCAAGGGCTTCGCGACATCGGATTATCCTGCCATGAGCCTCAGGGAGCGTTTTACGCTTTTCCTGGAATAGAAGCTACTGGACTTAGCTCGGATGAATTTGCCCAGCGCCTGCTGCTGGAAGCCAAGGTGGCAGCCGTACCTGGCACCGCCTTTGGCGCCGGGGGCGAAGGGTACCTGCGGTGCTCCTATGCGACTTCGGTCAATCACATTAACGAAGCGCTCGACCGGATGGGAAAATTCGTACAAAAATTGAAGCAGGGCTAAGCTTCCGAGGAACATGTAAATGGAGGTATTTGCCAGAACTTTCATTTATTATTTGATCGTTGTCCAATAATCATGTTATAATTTGATTTTGGAAGAGGTTGAGTTTCTCAGGGAGGGATATCTTTTGTTTTGTGGTGAATACAACATGCCGTACGAGACAGGCGGTTATATTGCTGAAGGCAGTGAGACGAATCAATGGATGGACGAAGAAGGCCGGACGATATCACCACAAGCATTGACATTGGAGGATGAAATCCAACTGCTCCGTGCTAGAATGGAAGAAATTTTTCTAGAGGAGAAGTCTTTTACCTCGGAAATTGTCATCGAAATCAGCAGTTTGCTTGATTTGAAGATTAATGAATTTATGAAGAGCCAGAAAGCGAAATAATCCGGCTCGTTAATCGATAGTATCCTGCGCACAGAGGGGATCCGCTTACGGATTCCCTCTTTTACTTTCCTGCATTAGGAAGCCTGGGGCCAGATCGTCAGAGCGATTTATGGTATATTGGACATATATCAATTTGATGTGTAAAAGGAATATTGGTGAATGGAGGATGCAAGGTGAATTTATATACAAGAAGCGGCGATACGGGACAGACCTCCATCATCGGGGGCAGAGTAGACAAGGATGATACGCGGATCGAGGCCTATGGAACCATCGATGAGCTCAACAGTTTTGTCGGGCAAGCTGCCAGCCTGATGGATTCCGAAGCATTCGCTGATCTAAAGGCAGAGCTGCTGCAGATTCAGCATGAGCTGTTCGATTGCGGATCTGATTTGGCTTATGCCAGGCTGAGCGAGGATCGGTATAAAGTCGGGGCGGAGCTGGCTGAACGGCTGGAAGCATGGATCGACCGCCACGAAAGCAGCAACCCGCCGCTAGAGAAGTTCATTTTGCCTGGAGGGAGCCCTTTGGCCGCCGCGCTGCATGTGTGCCGGACAATATGCCGCCGTGCCGAGCGCAGAACCGTTACTCTGGGCAGAGAGCATGAGATCAATCCCGAAGTGCTTACTTATTTGAATCGGCTGTCCGATTACTTCTTCGCTGCAGCTCGTGCGGCAAACGCCCTTCTGCAGGTCGAGGATACGGAATATGTCCGCAGTGCGAAGGTGTTCGGTCGAAAATCATGACTCAATATTATGACCCGATTGTATTTGTAGTAACGGAGGAGGAGGCAGGCTGGCAGCTCAAGAAGGTGCTGCAGAGGCGGCTTGGCGTATCCAGGAAGCTGATGTCGAGACTGAAGCTTACGGAGAAGGGAATTACGCTGAACGGAGAAAGGGTGTACATCAGCGTACCGGTGAAGACCGGGGATATAGCCGCGATTTCTCTGGAGAAGGAGACGTCTGAGGATATCCTGCCGCAGCCGATTCCTTTCGATTGTATTTATGAGGATGATGCTCTGCTAATCGTTAATAAGTCGCCGGGAATCATCGTTCATCCGACGCACGGGCATTATACCGATACCTTGGCGAATGGGGTCGTCCATTATTGGCGGGAAAAGGGCGAGATGTTCCGCTTCAGGCCGGTGCATCGTCTGGATCAGGAGACGAGCGGCGTGCTGGCCATTGCCAAGAACGCTTACGTGCATCAGCATATTTCCGAGCAGATGATCGCGGGGCAGGTAGATAAGAAATATGTGGCGTTCGTGCATGGAACTCCTGAGCCGCTGAAAGGAACGATTGAAGGGCCGATTGATCGTGATCCGGAGGAGCCGCATCGCCGGATTGTCACCCCTGCTGGTTACCCGGCCCTCACCTATTATGCCACTATCCGGGGGATGGGTCCGGCCTCTAAGGTTGAGCTGCGGCTTGGAACGGGCCGGACGCATCAGATCCGGGTGCATATGACCTCGATCGGACACCCGCTTATCGGGGACAAGCTATATCGCTTTCCGGACAATCCGGAGGAAGGGGACACAGAAGCGCGTGTAGCTGTTCAGGACAGGACTCTGGATGCTCTGATTCAGCGCCAGGCTCTGCATGCCTCCGAGCTGGCCTTTCGCCATCCGTTAACCGGGGAGCATATGGTCTTCCATGCGCCATTCCCGCCGGATATGCAGTGTCTGGAGCAGGCTTTGACCGCTATGATTTGAAGCCTGCCCAGCGGCTGTCACGGTCCCCGGCGGCTATTTGCAATACCTTTGATTTGAATTGGATTAGGAGGATGAATAGAAATGAGCAAGCTGATTGTTTATCAATATCCGAAATGCGGCACCTGCCGTAACGCAGTCAAGTGGCTGGAAGGACAAGGGCATGAATTGGAGCTGCGCCATATTAAGGACTCTCCTCCAGATGTTAAGGAGCTGTCCGCTTGGATTGAGCGAAGCGGACTTGAACTGAAGAAGTTTTTTAATACGTCCGGCGAGGTATACCGGCAGGAAGGATTAAAGGACAAGCTGCCGGGGATGTCCCGAGAGGAACAAATCGCATTGCTGTCCTCTAACGGCATGCTGATTAAGAGGCCCCTCGTGAGTGATGGACAGCGGGTTACAGTGGGCTTCAAGGCCGAGGAATTTGAACGGGTATGGGGCAAATAGCGCCAATCTAGAGGCAGGGAGAGAGTAAATTGACAGATACACCGAATGGTAGAGACAGCATTATGCTGGTGGATGGCATGGCCCTGATGTTTCGAGCCTATTATGCCTCGGCCGCTACAGGCTATATTCGCAGAACGAAAGCCGGACTGCCGACGAATGCGGTATACGGCTTCATGAGATATTTCTGGGATGCCGTACAGAAATTCCAACCCACCCATATCGCCTGCTGCTGGGATCTCGGCAGCAAGACGTTTCGGACGGAGCAATTTACGGCGTACAAAGGCAACCGCTCGGAGGCTCCAGACGATCTGATTCCGCAATTTGCGGTCATTCAGGAGGTGATGGACAGCCTGGGAATACCGAACGTCAGCGCTGCAGGCTATGAGGCCGATGACTGTATCGGCACTTTGGCTGCGCGCTTTGGCGGGCATATGAACGTGTATATATTGACGGGCGATCATGATATGCTCCAATTGGTAAACGAGGCGACCAGCGTAATCATCATGAGAAAAGGCCATGGCAATTATAGCGTGTATACCCCGCAAAGCTTATTCGAGGAGAAGCAGCTGACGCCCGCCCAAATCGTGGATTTAAAGGGATTGATGGGAGATGCCAGCGACAATTATCCAGGGGTTCGCGGCATCGGCGAGAAGACCGCTCTGAAGCTGGTATGGGAATATGGATCGGTAGAGGGGATTCTGGGCAACCTGGACAAACTGTCCAAGTCGATTCGGGCCAAGATTGAGGCTGACCTCGACATGCTGCATCTGTCCAGGCAGCTAGCGGAGATCCGCTGCGACGTAGAGCTCGAATGCGATCAGGAGGCCTGCCGCTTCGAAGTGAATCAGGCTCAGGTTGCCGCCAAATTTGAAGAGCTGGAAATGGCGAGCATCATCAACTGGATGGGAGTGGCTGCAACAAATGAGTAAGCATCATTGGCGAAAATGGCTGTCTATGGTTCTTGCGGGTTCCGTTCTTGCTGGCGTGCTGACGTTCAGCGGGGGAAGCGCTGCAGCCGCCGCCCAGACATCAGGCATCAAGACGGAGACGAAGAAAGTGAAGGTCGGGAAAAAGAGCTTTACCGTGCAAACCGTCCGTATCCCGAAAGGGACTCCAGTCACGGTAGGGCTGGCTAAGAGACAGGTCGGCAGCACGGAGGATTTTGCTTCTATCGTGAAGGGCTACCGGGCCGAGGCTGCGATCAACGGGGCTTTTTTTGAGGCCTACGGGGGGCCGCCGGATCCTTACGGCACGCTTATCGCGGGAGAAGAAGTGATGCATAAAGGCGGAAACGGCACGACGATCGGTTTTAAGAAGGACGGCACGGCCATCATGGATGAGCTGCGCATTTCCATTACCGGGACGGTCGTTTCTCCGGAAGGCAAGTCCAGAGGCTGGTATGCGACCTTTATGAACCGGGTGCCGCTTGCGGGCAGCAGCACCAGCATTATGTTTACCCCTGCCCGCGGAAGCAAGGTCGGCTTCTCTGGAGGATTGGCCGTTACGGTAGAGGACGGCAGGGTGGTCGGGAATGAAGTGAATGCCAATGCTTCCATACCGAAGAACGGGTATGTGCTTGTCTTTACCGGAACGGAGAAGAGCTCGGCAGAACGTTTTGCCGTTGGAAGCGAGGTAGAGCTGAAGCTCAGCTACAAGAATCCTCAAGGTGAACTGCTGCCGGAATGGGAAGACGTCGTTGCCGCTGTCGGCGCCGGTCCTCGTCTGGTGAAGGACAGCAAGGTCGCTTTGAATGCGGCTGCCGAGGGCTTCCATGACGCTAAAATCCTGACGAGCTCGGCAGCCCGCAGCGGTATCGCCATTATGCAGGACGGCTCGATTATGCTGGCCACCGTGCCGGGAGCCACAATGAAGCAATGGGCGGAGATCATGAAGGCGCTGGGCGCGAAGCAGGCAATGAATTTGGACGGCGGGGCCTCCTCTGCTCTTTATGGCGGAGGCAAAATGCTGACCACTGCCGGGCGGCATCTCAGCAATATCCTTGTATTCGGCGCAAATTTGAATAAGTAAGCAAAATAAAAGGAGGCTTATCGCAATAGATTTGGCGATAAGCCTCCAGCCATATAGCACTCGATCCCATCTGCAACGGGGAGCCGGCAGGCCTGATCGAGCTTCCTTGACAGGGCATAATTCATCTTAGTCTGTGAAATAAGCATCGCCTACAACCTGGTACAGGAATGTTCTAAGCTCCTCGGCTTCCTCCTCCTCCAGTTTATAGACATGCTCCAGATAGCCTTCCTCCTCAAGGTCATCCGTGCCCAGAATTGCCGTCTTGCCGCTTTGCAAATCGGTAACGAGCTTTTTTCCGTAGAAGCGGTTCGTTGTAGTGATGGCCAGATCGAAACGCTTCAAGGATGCTCCGATAAAGGTTACGAACCTAGTGGAGGTGCTTTCCGTACTGTCGGAAAGGAAATCCAGCTCTTTGTGCGGGTCAGTCATTTATATGCCTCCTTGAACGATTAGTGCGTGAAGTTACTTTAAAATTAATCTATTGCTCCTAGTCATTATAGCGGATATTCGCGGTTAATGGAAAAAAATATGACAGGCATTGACAGCGAAATATAAAATGGTATTATTAGTTATAACAGTATATGAATGGAGGAAGCACCTCTTCTGTATTTTGCAGAAGGGGTGCTTTTTGCGTTCACGGGAATATGAGCTTAGAAGTGCCGTTCATTTACTGAGAATAATGAAGGAGGGGGATCCTTTGAGGATCATATTTTTGAACAGTCTGGAGAAACGGGAAGGCGGGGCGGTTGTCGGCAGCGCGCAGGTCTGGATGGGAGAGGAAGAAAGCTTGTGGCGCATGGGCTGGAACGAGGCTACAGCGGACGGAGAGCAGGAGGACATATGGTATGAAGGCTCTTCCTGGTCAGAGATGCTCCATGTCTATCGCCATCGTCTGGTCATTAAGCTGGGGGAAGGCTTCCAGCCTACGGTCGAGGGAATTTGGGAGGATAAGGAGCAGCTCCGCGGCAAATCGATGACCGCTCAGAAGCTGATCTGTTATAGCGAGAGCAACGAGAATGAGCCGCTCTACACCGAGCTGAGCAATTGGCGGAGGAAGAAAGCCGCGGCAGAGCGCAAGGCGGCGTATCTCATTGCGAGCAATCGGCTCCTCCGGCTGATCAGCGTATTTCTGCCGCATACGGTGGAAGAATTGCTGCTGCTTCCAGGGGTAGGGCAGAATAAAGCGGCGGATTACGGGGACGAGCTGCTTGCGATCACCCGGAAGCACGACCGTAAGACCTCATTCCCGCTGGATTGGGTGGATGCAGCAGTGGATCAGGAGACGCTCCGGTGCTGGCTGTATAAGCAGAAGGAGGCGAAGCTGCGGGTGGAAGCAGAGAGATACAGCGTACGCCGCAAACTGCTTGAAGGCATTGCCGAGGGGCTTGATGTAGAACAGATTCGAGAACGTGTTGCTGTGGGCCGCCGGGATTTGATTGAAATGCTCGAAGAGCTGGAGAAGGACGGTTACAGTACGGAACAGCTGGTAAAGAACGAGCTGCAGGCCATGCCGGAGGAAGAGCAGGCTGCCGTTATGCAGGCCTATGAGGAGCTTGGGGATGCATTTCTCAAACCGGTGCTGCAGAGGGTGTATGGCCTGGAAGCGGCGGAAGCCGAGGATCGGGAATTGCTGTATGAGCGCCTGCGCCTTATACGAATTCGTTACCGCAGAGGGTGTATGGCCTGGAAGCGGCGGAAGCCGAGGATCGGGAATTGCTGTATGAGCGCCTGCGCCTTATACGAATTCGTTACCGCAGGGGCAGAAGCACGGTACGCGATGCGGGTTAGCCGGATTGATCTGTTCATGAAGCAGGAGCCGTGGCTATTGGCATTTTGGAGGATGAACCGAAATCAGCGGCAGTTTTTAGCCTGATCGTAGAAAAAGGACGAAAGCATTCCCCGGCTCTTGCGGAGGCTTTCGTCCTTTTTAAGCTTCAAATCCAGTCCCGCTTACGGAACAGGTAGTACATCCCGGCACCAAGGACGACCATGATCCCGATCACCACATAATAAGAATATTTCCAATGCAGCTCGGGCATGTTGTCGAAGTTCATTCCGTATATCCCGGTTATCAGGGTCAGAGGAATGAAGATGGTCGTGATGGCGGTGAACACGCGCATAATCTCGTTTGCCCTGTTGGCGATCGAGGACTGGTAGGCCTCTCGCAAGTTGCCCATCAGCTCCCGGAACGTCTCGAAGTTCTCGGAGATTTTTACGGCGTTCTCGTAAATGTCGCTGAAATATTTTTGAAGCTGATCATCGATCAGGCGCAAATCCTTTTTATTTAAAATATTGATAACTTCCTTTTGCGGACCAAGCATCTTTTTCAGCCATAATATTTCGCTTCGCAGACCGATAATTTCGCTCAGGTGAGAGCGCTTCGTATGCATAAGGATGTCCTCTTCCAGCTTCTCGATCTTCACTTCGATCCGGTCGCTGACTGTAAAATAGTTGTCTACAACGAGGTCGATAAGCAGGTACAGGAACCGGTCGGGCTCGCTGACTTCCTGCTCCCACAATATCGGTTTGACGGCGCGCAGCTCATTGATCTTCTGCTTCGTCACGGTGATGATATAATGCCGGCCGAGAAAAATATTCAGGGCCCGCAGAAAAATCTCCTCGTCGTCGAAGCGGATGCTGTTGACAACAATGAAATAATGGTTGTCATACGTTTCGATCTTCGGACGCTGCTCCTCTTCCGTCAAGCAATCCTCCACGGCCAGATCATGCAGGGAGAACAGCGGCTGCAGAATTCTGAGATCCTCACCGTCCGCATCGATCCAATAAAAGCCTTCCTCCGGTGCTGTAGTCGTTGCTTCCACGTCATCTACCGTTGTAAATACGCCGTCTTTAACATGACGAATTTTCAAGGGTGTCACTCTCCTTTTCCCCAATCCTGTCGGATATAATGCTCTAGGTTGAGCATAGGAAAAAGGATCAGCAGCCGGTAACGCCGGAACAGGCGTTTATACAAACACCGGGAAACGAAAACGAAAGAGCCCCAAATCATCCGTGAGCGCTCTGCTGATCGATTTCCTATGCCATTGTTGTTGTGGGGCAGTTCTCTGCGGACTCGGGTCGCCTTCCATAATCATTTCACCTCTTTTTTGCCTGAATAAGCTTATTAACACTTGTCTAGTATAACCCTCACATTTGACATGATCAAGCCATTATCGTATATGCGGGGCTATTTTTCAGCTTATGGCAATAGCGGGCGGAAGGTGAAAGATTCAGTTATCGGTTCTTGACGGAACCCGCTTTATCCATTAAAGTGAACTCAGGGAACCGAAGTGTTCCGTGAATAATTAAATATCGCGAAATCTTATCAAGAGCAGGTGGAGGGACTGGCCCGATGATACCCGGCAACCGGCGATTTTCAATCGTACGGTGCTAATTCTTGCAGAACCGTTGGACGGAGGCGTCCTTCGGTATCTGAGAGATGAGAGAGGCGCATTCATGTTACAGATGAAGACCTTTCTCCAATCGAGAAAGGTTTTTTCTTTGTATGAATACGTCCGCTTTCTACTATAGGATGACTGCACACACAACAATGTTTTTTCTAAGAAGGAGTTGAAGAAAGTATGCCAATTAAGGTTCCTGATCACTTGCCGGCAAAAGAAGTACTGGAGAACGAGAATATATTCGTGATGGATGAATCGCGGGCTTACCGCCAGGATATCCGTCCGCTGCGGATCGCGATTCTGAATCTGATGCCTACGAAGGAGACGACCGAGACGCAAATATTGCGTCTGCTCGGGAATACGCCGCTCCAGGTAGAAATCGTCCTGCTCCATCCTCGTTCGCATAAGTCCAAGAACACGTCGGCGGAGCATCTCGAAATGTTCTACAAGACATTCGACGAAATCAAGTCGCGCCGTTTCGACGGACTCATTATTACGGGGGCGCCGGTCGAGCAGCTGGAGTTCGAGGAAGTGAACTATTGGGAAGAGTTGAAGGGGATCTTTGAGTGGAGCAAAACGAACGTCACTTCAACCCTGCATATTTGTTGGGCATCCCAGGCCGGATTGTATTACCATTATGGGGTCAGAAAGATTCACCTTCCGAAGAAATGCTTCGGTGTGTTCCCGCACACCGTAAATATTCCTAACGTCAAGCTGCTGCGGGGCTTTGATGAAGTATTCCAGGTGCCCCATTCCCGTCATACGGATGTGGAGCGCCGCGACATCGAGAAGGTGCCCGAGCTCGATATTCTGGCCGAATCCGAAGAAGCGGGCATTTATCTTGTCGCAACGAAGGACGGCAAGCAAATTTTCGTGACTGGCCATTCCGAGTACGATCCATGTTCGCTAAAATGGGAATATGACCGCGATGTTGCGAAGGGACTCGATATCGATCTGCCTGTTAATTATTACCCGAATGACGATCCTTCCCGTACGCCGAAATCAACTTGGAAATCTCATGCTAACTTATTATTCTCCAATTGGCTGAACTACTATGTGTATCAAGAAACGCCTTATGACATCGATCAGCAGGGCGGACTCATTTATCATATATAGGTTGTGGAGGGATTGTTAAATGTCAGAGAAGAGGTACCGTATTGAAAGTCTGCTCGCGCAGATCGGCTCGGTCGAAGAGCCGGTGACCGGAGCAGTAAACTATCCGATCTATCAGGCAACGGCATTCCGGCATCCTAGACTGGGTCAGAGCACCGGATTCGATTATTCGCGCACCAAAAGTCCGACGCGCTCTGTGCTGGAGGAGGCTGCTGCCCGGCTGGAGTCCGGGGATGCCGGCTTCGCCTGCAGCTCCGGCATGGCGGCGCTTCAGACGGTGTTCACCCTGTTCGCCAGCGGTGATCATCTGATCGTGTCGATTGATCTGTACGGAGGAACCTATCGTTTGCTGGAGCGGGTATTGTCCAAATACGGAGTGACCGCGTCCTACGTGGACACGAACGATATCAGCGCGCTGGAGGAGGCCAGACGGCCGAACACGAAGGCGGTGTTCATCGAGACGCCTACAAATCCATTGATGATGATTACGGATCTCCGGGCGGTCAGCCAATGGTCGCGCGATCACGGTCTTCTGACCATCGTCGATAATACGCTGCTGACTCCGTTTTTCCAGCGTCCGATCGAGCTTGGGGCCGACATTGTCGTTCACAGCGCATCGAAGTATCTTGGGGGACATAATGATGTGCTGGCGGGCCTCATTGTGACCAAAGGCAAGGAGCTGTCCGAAGAAATCGCCTTTCTTCACAATTCCATCGGAGCGGTGCTCGGTCCTACAGATTCTTACCAGCTCATGCGGGGAATGAAGACGCTCGCGCTGCGCATGGAACGTCATCAGAGCAACGCGCTCGCCATCGCCAAATACCTTCAGAGCCATCCGCAAGTAACGGAAGTGTTCTACCCGGGACTGCCTGAGCATCCAGGCTATGAAATCCAGAATGCCCAATCGAGCGGAAATACGGGGATCTTCTCCTTTAGAGTCGCCGATGCGCGTTATGTTGATCCGGTGCTTCGCCATTTGAAATTAATCGCCTTTGCTGAAAGCCTCGGCGGAGTAGAGTCTTTAATGACCTATCCAGCCGTGCAGACACACGCCGATATCCCGGCTGAAGTCAGGGACGCCATAGGCGTAGACGATCGTCTCCTGCGCTTCTCCGTCGGCATTGAACATGTTGATGACCTGATTCAGGATCTGGAGCAGGCGCTGGCAGCAGCGCGGGCAGAAGTTGAAGGAGGCAGCAAGAATGACTGATCACAGCAGCTCAAACGAATTACCTAGAGCAGACAAAAAGGATAAGAAATTCGATACGAAGCTTATCCACTTTGGCGGCGAGGTGGACAGCGTGACAGGCGCATCAAGCGTGCCGATTTACCAGGCATCGACGTTCCATCACCATGATATCTACAATCCGCCCTCCTATGACTATAGCCGATCGGGAAATCCGACGAGACAGGCGCTTGAGGATTATATTACAGTGCTGGAAGGCGGACATCGCGGCTTCGCATTCTCCAGCGGTATGGCAGCGATCTCAACGACGTTCATGCTGTTCTCGGCCGGAGATCATATCATCGTTACGGAGGATGTATACGGCGGTACATACCGCCTGCTGACAGGCATTCTGAATCGGCTTGGAATCGAAGCAACCTTCGTGGACATGACGCAGATCGACGCTGTGAAGGCTGCGCTTAAGCCAAATACGAAGGCAGTCTACCTTGAGACGCCTTCCAACCCGACGCTGAAAATTACCGATATCTCTGCCGTGACGGAATGGGCGCATGCTCATGACCTGCTCAGCATACTTGACAATACGTTCATGACGCCTTATTATCAGCGGCCCATCGAACAGGGAGTCGATATCGTGCTGCACAGTGCGACTAAATTTTTGGGCGGCCACAGCGATGTTCTGGCAGGCCTTGCCGTTACGAGAACGGAAGCGCTGGGCCGCAAGCTGAAGTATATGCAGAACGGCCTTGGCACCGTGCTGGGGGTACAGGAATCCTGGCTGCTGATGCGCGGGATGAAGACGCTTGGCGCGCGGATGGCCCACAGCGAGAAAAGTGCGGCTAAGCTGGCAGAATGGCTGAGCAGCCGCAGCGATATTGAAGCGGTATTCTACCCAGGCCTTGCCAGCCATCCGGGGCGGGAAATTCATGAGAAGCAGTCCTCCGGCTATGGGGCTGTCGTATCCTTTGACGCCGGATCCGGAGAGAGGGCTAAGCAGGTGCTCAGCAGCGTGAAGCTGCCGCTAGTCGCCGTCAGTCTGGGAGCGGTAGAGAGCATTCTCTCCTACCCTGCAATGATGTCCCATGCCTCGATGCCGAGAGAGGTTCGCCATGAGCGAGGCATTACCGATGGTCTGCTTCGCTTCTCTGTCGGCTTGGAGGATATCGACGATCTTATCGCAGATTTGAAGCAGGCATTGGAGCGGTAATTTCGGATAGTATTGCAATTATAGAATTGATCCGGCGATTGCCGTGAACAGCATCCGATCCTGGATCGGGTGCTGTTTTTCTGTCCAGATTATGTTACGATAAAACCATACTATTTAATTTCTAAATTTTTGATATTCATATCTGGGCAAGTGAAATAGAGCTCAAAGATCATTTTAAGGAAGAGGGGAAGGCAGCCCATGATGGCAATCGACGACATATTAGACAAAGCGCTTCGGGGAGAGCGTCTTAACCTGGAGGATACGATCGCTTTATTCGAATCCGATGAAGTGGAGAAAATGGGGCATGTGGCCAACATTCTGATGGAACGGATGCATCCCGAGCCGATCACGACCTTCGTCATCGGACGGAATGTGAACTATACGAACGTATGTGACGTATACTGCCGGTTTTGCGCCTTTTATCGCAGACCGGGCTCGGATGAGGGATATGTGCTGCCGGACGAGGTTATTTTCCAGAAGATCCAGGAAACAATCGACGTAGGCGGTACCGAAATACTGATGCAGGGCGGCACGAATCCGAATTTGCCGTTCAGCTACTATACGGATTTACTGAAGGCGATTAAGCAAAGATTCCCGGATATCACGATGCACTCCTTCTCTCCGGCGGAAATATTGAAGATGAAGGAAGTATCGGATGGCTTGTCTCTGGAGGAAGTCGTACGGCAAATTCATGAAGCCGGCCTCGACTCCTTGCCTGGCGGGGGAGCGGAAATTCTTGATGACCGGACACGCCGTAAAATCAGCCGCTTGAAGGGCTCATGGAGAGACTGGATGGATGTCATGCAGACGGCCCATCGCATCGGCATGAATACGACCGCCACGATGGTGATCGGTTTTGGCGAATCGATGGAGGAGCGCGCGCTTCATCTGATGCGGGTTCGGGATGCCCAGGACGAATGCCTGCAGAACGGCTATGACTCCGAGGGCTTCCTGGCATTCATTCCATGGACATTCCAGCCGGACAACACGAATTTGAAGCGGGAGAGGCAGACTCCGCGGGAATACCTGAAGACCGTAGCGATCAGCCGGATCGTGCTGGACAACATCAAGAACATTCAATCGTCCTGGGTCACCATGGGTCCTGAAATCGGCAAGCTGTCGCTTCAATACGGCTGCAATGATTTTGGCAGCACGATGATTGAAGAGAATGTCGTCTCCTCTGCAGGGGCGACTTACAAAGTCAATATTGAATCCATCCTGTCCATAATTCGCGAGGCAGGCAAAACTCCGGCACAGCGGAGCACAAAATATGAAATTCTCCGCGTGTTCGATCAAGACAGCCAGGTCGAAAAGGATTTCGTCATGCAGAACTAATCTATACTTGGTTTTTAAAAGGTAAAACAAAGGAATTGCTGTTTATGTTTCCATAAGCCGTCCCGTATATCTGCTTCCTCCTCACCATATACTTTGAGAAGGAAGCGGAAAGGGGCGAGTTCATGGATTTTTTTACGATTGGCACGAATGTCGAATCCGCAGCGTCAGCCAACCAGTTCGCCGGATATATGCGGCGGCTGACCAAGGGTTTACATAAAGGAAGCGTCACCTCCGATTTTGCATATCTGCCGAGTTGCGGTAGGGCTGAATGGAGCATTCGCCTCACGACCGGGAAGGGTGCCAAACCCGTCCAGACCGGCAGCAAAATTCCGGATGAGCTGGCTCGCGCCGTTGCGGAGTACGTCGTTGATGTTAGGGAACCCGGAATCGTCCGTAAAATTTTAACGAAGGATTATGAACTCGACGAAAGTGAAAAACAGGCTGTTGAAGACATTTGCAGCAGGTTTCTGGGCATGGATGAAGGACAGGCTGAGGCCAGAAAGGCGCGAATCATGCTCGTTGAAGCAGCGTTCCGGCAGATGCTTGATGAGCATGCTTCGATTGATCTTGACGGCTTCGTCACCTTCAGGCTGCAGGATTATGGAATGAAGCTGCGCGAAATGGTCGATTATGCGGTGGAGGAATTTTTGCTGGATAAGCAATACGAGGATTTTATCGGGCTGCTGCAGTATTTCGTGTATTTTCAGGAGCCGCTAACTCCGTTCATCCATCTTATGCACAGGCGTGGCAGCGAATTTGTTATTATGAATGAAGGCTTGAAACAAATCGAGGCTTCATCCGGCGATGTGATCATGCGCCTGGCTGATCAGGAAATGCAGATGGAGGACGTGATTGTCAGCACGCTTATTTCTTTATCGCCCGAACGGATTCTGCTGCATACTCGCGATCCAGAGGCTCTGGCTATCAAAACGATCCAGCGGATCTTTGGCCAGCGGGTTCAGCTATGCTTGCGCTGCCCCAAGTGCAAGGATTTTATGCAAGGAACGAGGCAGCGGGATCAGGTTACTTAGTATTTCATCCGGCAGGTTCTTGACGGTGCCTGTGGATGGCATTATAATAACAAATATTCAAGCGAAAAGCGTCGACAAAGACATGGACCAGAAATTCGAACAGTGCAGAGAGAGGGAACGTTAGGCTGAAATTTCCTTCGGATTCGGTTTTGGTTTACCACTTTGTAGCTGCATTCCCGAACGTTGGACATTGAGTGTCCGATCACTAAGGATTGCCGGTTCATTACCGTTATATAATGCCTAATAAGGACTCGTTCGAGATGCAGCTTGCGGTGCTCTGGACGGTCGAATGAGGGTGGAACCACGGGTATATTACGCTCGTCCCTTTTCCGGGACGGGCGTTTTTTGTTTGTCCGCTCCCGGTAAGAAATACGAAAATTAAGGGAGGAACAGAAAGTGGCAGTATCAATTTCTTTGCCGGACGGCTCAGTCCGGGAGTATGCAGACGGAAGCACGCTGGCGGATGTCGCTGCATCGATCAGCAGCGGCCTGCGCAAAAATGCGCTTGCAGGTAAAATCAACGGGGCAGCCGTCGATTTGAACACACAATTAAAGGACGGCGCAGCGGTCGAGATCATTACGCCGGATTCCAAGGAAGGCCTTGAAATCATGCGGCACAGTACGGCGCATCTGATGGCGCAAGCGGTTAAACGTCTGTTTGGCAACAAGGAAGTCAAGCTGGGCATCGGTCCGGTCATTGAAGACGGCTTCTACTATGACATGGATCTGGAGCATCCAATCAACCCGGAGGATCTGCAGAAGATCGAGAAGGAAATGGAACGGATCATCGGCGAGAATCTGCCGATTACCCGCCGGGAAGTAAGCCGCGAGGAAGCGGTGGCAATTTTCACCGAGCTGGGGGATCCGTATAAATTAGAGCTGATTCGCGATCTGCCTGAGGACAGCGTGCTGTCTATTTATGATCAAGGTGAATTTTTCGACCTCTGCCGCGGACCGCATGTACCGTCCACAGGCAAAATCAAGGTATTCAAGCTGCTGAGCGTAGCAGGTGCCTATTGGCGCGGAAACAGCGACAATAAAATGCTGCAGCGGATTTATGGCACGGCTTTCTTCAAAAAGGCTGACCTGGATCACCATTTGCATATGCTCGAGGAAGCCAAGAAGCGCGATCATCGCAAGCTCGGCAAAGAGCTAAGCATATTTACATTCTCGAATCTCGTGGGACAAGGCCTGCCGATTTGGCTTCCGAAGGGGGCAACGCTGCGCCGCACGCTGGAAAGATACATTGTCGATATCGAGGAGCGTCTAGGATACCAGCATGTGTATACTCCGGTGCTCGGTAACGTGGAGCTATACAAAACCTCCGGACACTTGGCGCATTATCAGGATGACATGTTTCCTAGAATGGTGATGGACAACGAGGAGCTTGTGCTTCGGCCGATGAACTGTCCGCACCATATGATGGTATACAAGAGCGAAATGCACAGCTACCGCGACCTGCCGATTCGCATCGCCGAGCTCGGGATGCAGCATCGCTATGAAATGTCAGGCGCGCTAACAGGATTGCATCGGGTACGCGCGATGACGCTGAACGATGCTCATATCTTCTGCCGTCTGGATCAGATCAAGGATGAGTTTAAACGCGTGCTCGCCCTCATCCGTCAGGTGTACAAGGATTTTGGAATCAACGATTACCGCTTCCGTCTATCCTATCGCGATCCAGAGGATACAGATAAATACTTCAAGGACGACAATATGTGGAACACCGCACAGCGCATGCTTCGTGAGGTTGTGGAAGAGGAAGGCCTTCCATTCTTCGAGGCCGAAGGCGAAGCGGCGTTCTATGGACCGAAGCTGGACGTCCAAATCAAAACGGCGCTTGGCAAGGAAGAGACTTTGTCCACTGTGCAAATCGACTTCCTGCTTCCGGAGCGCTTCGAGCTCGAGTACGTCGGGGAAGACGGCGCCAAGCACCGTCCGGTCGTTCTGCACCGCGGCATTCTCGGCACGATGGAACGCTTCACAGCCTTCCTGCTGGAGAATTTTGCGGGCAACCTGCCCCTCTGGCTCGCACCGGTACAGGCGAAGGTCATTCCGGTTTCCGGAAACTTCGAAGCTTATGCGCGTGAGGTAGAGGAGAAGCTTCTCGCAGGCAGAATCCGGGCTGAAAGCGATCTTCGCAACGAGAAGCTCGGCTATAAGATCCGCGAAGCCCAGCTGGAGAAAATTCCTTATATGTTCGTGGTCGGCGAGAACGAGCAGCGGGAAGGAACCGTCTCCGTCCGCAAGCGCGGAGAAGGAGATCTTGGCGCGAAATCGCTGGATGAAGTGATTGCCATGCTTCAGCACGATATCCAGAACCATAAGATTTAGGTAAAGGCATTAAGCCCGGCAAGGGTATAAATTTTGGCGCATGTGGACATCCTCTGGACTAAGGGAGGAGATTGTCACATGCGCCAAACTATTTTCAGGGACCGGCTTGGGATGTGCTTAACGCTGGTATTTACGCTTACAGCGTTAATAGCCAAGGATAGTACGATTTATGCTGATCCGGCTCAGCAGCAGAATTTCCAACAAATCGCGGCGATAAATACGTTCAAGACGACCGCAGTATTAGCTCGGCAGGGAGTTATCCCGCATCCGATATATATTTCAAGCAAACTTGCGGAGCATGATCAAGCGACTGATGCCGACAAGAAAACAAACAAAATACAATTTCCAAAGGTGAAAGTGGTGGCTACCGGTTATACTGCCGGCTATGAATCTACCGGAAAACGTCCGAATCATCCGGGCTACGGCATTACTTATTCCGGTGTAAAAGTGCAGAGAAACAAGGATACCATTTCGACCATTGCCGCCGATCTAAAGGTGTTCCCATTGGGGACGATTCTGTATATCCCCGGTTATGGCTATGGCGTTGTAGCCGACAAAGGCTCGGCCATCAAAGGCAATAAGATCGACCTGTATTTTGCAACCACCAAGCAGGTGTTCAAAGAATGGGGCAAGAAGGAAGTAGAGGTTCAGGTGATCCGCAAGGGTACGGGCAAGCTGACGGAAGAAATGTTTCGCGAGCTTGGCAAGGCGTTGGAGGTCAACAAGGAAATACCTGACGATATTTGGGATGAGGCCATTTAATCATAATTTGCATAATATAGCTTCCCGGGTCGCATAATACGAATGCATCCATGCAGTCGCTGCATGTCATGCATGCATGCATGCGACGGCTTAAGGGAGGTGAACACAGATGCCAAACCAAAATCAAAACCAAAAGAACGCAGCTTCTCCAGGCTACAAAACGCCAAACGAGAAATTCAATGAAGAATTCGCTGAAGAAAGCATGGCAACAGTTGCACAAAAAGCGAAGGCTTCCCGTAACGCTGTTTCGAACCCAAGCTCTCAAAGTGGAAAATAAGGCAACGCGAGCGTCCTGACCAGGACGCTCTTTTTTTGCCATCAGGCCAAGAAACTAATTCAAATACATACATTTATTGGTGCGGTATCGGTCTCGGGATGTAGACGACTTTCCATCTGCCGCCGCTGTCCCTTCGCAGCAGGATGTTGTACACTAAATACAGATTAAATCGAAATAAGCTCGTGCTTCTTAAGATGGAGGGAATGAAAATGAAGAACGGTATGACAGGCCGCATATTCGGAGGCCTAGTGCTGATTGGAGTCGGCGTTATCTTTCTGCTCAATCAGCTTGGCTACACCGACATTAGCTTCGGCTATTTATTTTCCACATACTGGCCGGTATTTTTAATATTAGGGGGGATTCTCAACCTCGTAAACAGGGAGCGGGGCGGTTCCAATTTCATTTGGAGTCTTGTTCTAATCGTGCTCGGCCTGTACTTCCTGGGCAAAAATCTGGGGTATTTGGACATCAGCGCTTCTGATTTCTTTAAGATGTTTGTCCCGGTCATGCTTATTATTGGCGGTCTATCCATTCTGTTCAAGCCGCGCGGAGAGCGTAAAAACAAGGAGATGCTGCCTCCAACACCGCCGCCTCCGGTCGACAGCCCATTTGAAACTCCAATGGATCCTGCCTTCCATCCCGAAATGGAATCGCCTTTGGATAAGATCTTTGGAACGTCGGACAAGGCGGGGGCCAGCCAAGGGGAGGACCCGTTCAAGGACAAGATGAATTACGATAAATTTGCGGGCGAGGCACCAAAATCCGGAAAGCGGGAAGTGCTCACCAAGTCTGGATTTATCGGGGATGTCCATCTGGGGCAGGATTACTTCCAGCTGCAGCCGATGAATATATCCCATTTTATCGGGGATACGATTATTGATTTGACCAAGGCGCAAATCCCCTACGGAGAGACTAAAATCAATGTGTCAGCGCTAATTGGCGACGTGAAGGTATTCATTCCCGAGGATATGGATATCGGCATTACCGCAACCTCCAGCGCGCTAATTGGCGACCTGAGGGTGCTGTCGGAGAAGCGTGGAGGATTCATGAGCAATGTGAGTGCCCAGTCGCCGCATTACGGCGAGGCGGGCAAACGGATTAAACTGGTCGTTAGCGTGTTTGTCGGCGACGTAAAAGTGAACATGGTGGGCTGATTATGATCGTGCAGCGTATATTGAAAAATACAAAATGGGAGCTGCTGCTCTACTTCCTCTTAACGGGAAGTCTGACGGCAGCGGCTCTTTATATCGGCTCTGTCTTTGGAGCCATTCTTGTCATTGATCCTCGGGTATGGATTTACATCATCGCGGGGATTCTTGTGTTTATTCTGATTATCGGTTATATCGCCGGACAGCGCATTCAGCGGCGCCTCGATTCTCTGCATCTGAACATGCTTCAGGTGGCGAAGGGGAATCTGTCCGTCCGCATGCCGGATACGGCAGATCAGACCTTCTCTGGGGTCTATCAGGAATTTAACAATATGACGGAGGCCGTCGAGAAGAAGATGAAGCTGCTGCAGCAGCTTGGCGAGCAGGAAGTGATCGAGAAGGAGCAGGCAGCCGAAAAGGCGGTGCTCGAGGAACGCAGAAGGCTGGCGCGCGATCTGCATGATACGGTCAGCCAGCAGCTGTTCGCGATCCACATGGCCGCCTCTTCCTTGCCGAAGGTGCTCGAGAGGAATGAAGCCCAGGCAGAGGTCGTGCTGAACCAGCTGATTCAAATGTCCAACATGGCCCAGAAGCAGATGCGGGCGCTTATTGCACAGCTTCGTCCAATGGAGCTGGTAGGCAAGACGCTCGCCGAGGCGCTGGATCAGTGGTTCCCGGATTATTGCCGGCAGAACGGCCTCAAGGGCATGAAGGACATGGATTTGCAGGGTGATTTATCCGAGGCGAAGGAGCATCAGCTGTTCCTTATCGTTCAGGAGGCGATGGCGAACATCGTCAAGCATTCCGGGGCAAAGCTGGTCAGCCTGTCGCTCAGGGAAGGTCCGCGGCAGGTTGTATTGAGCATCAGCGATGACGGGCAGGGCTTCAGCAACGGCTCGCACCGCCAAGGCTCTTATGGCCTTACAACGATGAAGGAACGGGCGGAGAAGCTCGGCGGCAATGTTGAAATAATCAGCAAGCCCGGGGCAGGAACGACCATACGCGTTCACATTCCGAAGTTTGAAGATGAGTAAAGGGGAGAACGGCAGATGAGCGACAAAAAAATCAGAGTGATGATCGTGGATGACCACGATATGGTACGCATGGGCCTCAAAACGTATTTGATGCTTGACCCGGGCTTTGAGGTTGTGGCGGAGGCCGGCGACGGCGACCAGGTCATCAAGCTGCTTGACCAAGGCATCGAGGGTGGACTTCCGGACATCATCCTGATGGATTTGATGATGCCTATGATGAACGGGGCGGAAGCCACGAAGGAGGTGCTCGGTCGATATCCTGAATTGAAAATCGTTATCTTGACAAGCTTTCTTGAGGACGATCTTGTGGTTCAGGCCATCGAATCGGGGGCGGTCAGTTATGTCCTGAAGACGGTGTCCGCTGCAGAGCTTATCTACGCCCTGCAGGGCGCATACCGCGGCATGCCCGTCATGACCGGCGACGTTGCCCAGGCCTTGACGCGCGGGCTGCGCCAGCGTACGGTTCAAGGAGATAGCTCTGGAATGACTGAGCGCGAGAAGGAAGTGCTGCTGCTGATCGCCGAGGGGAAGAGCAACAAAGATATCGCCGAAGAGCTTCATATCAGCATTAAAACCGTCAAGACCCATGTCAGCAATCTGCTGATGAAATGCGAGCTGGAGGACCGGACGCAGCTGGCGATTTATGCCCACCGCCAGGGCTGGGTAACGGGGGCCTAGCCACAGCCTGATCCCGCAGCTGCAGGATTGTATAGGTTGTTTTTGGCTTTTATCTCCTTTTTAATTGTTTTTAAGGTACGTTTAAGGTTTATAGTACAAAATAAGAACAAGTAAACAAGAACCCCTGCAATACCGGGGCAAGGAGGTATTCACCATGGACGATCAAAAAAATAAACCGGGTCAAGGCTTTGGAGAGAACGGAAATGACAAACCGCAGCAAACTCCGGAGTCCGACTCGTCCTCTTCATATTATTATTCTTACGGGCCTTTTCAATCCTATGGCAAGGCGAATGAGGAATCTGGCCAAGGCCAATCCTACGAGCGCCGGCAGCCAGGGGAGGTCGAAATCACCAAGCCCCAGCCGGTGAAGCCGATTCCTACGTCTTCCTTTACCGGCTATTCTTCCGCGGAAGGCCAGCGAGGCGCATTCGGGGGCGGAGGTACGGGAAGCTCGGCTCCGGCCTCATCCGCAACCAGAAACGCCAACTGGCAGTACAATGAACGTCCGAAGCGCTCGTCCTTCAAGTCGGTGCTTGCCGGCATGCTGGCAGGAATGCTGATCTTGACCGGGGCGATGGTCTTCGCAGACCGGACCAACCTTTTCACGCCGGATTCGGCTACTCATGTTCCGGCGGCAGCAACACCGGAATCCAAGACAGCGGCAGGGGACGGGGGCTCATCGGCCAAGACCTCGACAGCGGTCTTTCCGATGACGAACCCAGGAGACGTTACCAGCGTCGTGCAGCAGGCCAGCCCGGCGGTCGTAAAGATCGAGACCCTGGTCAAGGCCGGCCGGCAAAGCCAGCGCATCCCGAACAATGATCCGTTCTACCGTTTCTTCTTCGGCGATGACCTGTACGGCAGCTACGGCGGAGGCAATAGCGGAGGCGGCTCCTCGAATTCCAACCAGCTGGTGCCTACCGGAATCGGCTCTGGCTTCATCTTCGACAAGACAGGATATATTCTAACGAATGAGCATGTGGTTCATAACGCCGATATCGTTCAGGTTACGCTCCAGGACAGCGAGAAGCCTTATGAAGCGAAGGTGCTTGGTACCAGCTACGAGCTTGATCTGGCGGTGCTGAAGATCGAGGGTGACAATAACTTCCCTTCGATTCCGCTGGGTAATTCCGACGATACGCAAGTAGGCGAATGGCTGGTTGCGATCGGGAATCCTAAGGGCTTCGACCATACGGTGACGGCCGGGGTTCTGAGCGCCAAGGAAAGAGGCGGCATTCGCATCGCCGGCGAGAACGGGGAGAAGGATCGGGAATATGAGCATTTGCTGCAAACCGACGCCTCGATTAATCCGGGGAACTCCGGCGGACCGCTGCTGAACCTGAACGGGGAAGTCGTAGGAATTAACGTGGCGGTGAGCTCTGATGCTCAAGGGATCGGATTCGCGATTCCGACGTCTACGGTGTCCGAGGTGCTGGATAAGCTGAAGAATAACGAGGAAATTCCTAAGAAGCCGGTACCGTTTATCGGGGCTACGCTGATGACGATGACGGATGAAGTGGCGAAGCAGATGGGTACCGATGTGAAGGAAGGCTCCGTCGTTTCGGATATCGTCTATAAATCTCCGGCATATAATGCGGACCTTCGTCCGTATGACATCATCACCGGAGCAGACGGCAAGAAATACGTGACGAAGGAAGATCTGATCGCCTATATTCAGAAGCAAAGCGTCGGCACGGTCGTTACCTTCAATATCGTTCGGGACGGCAAGAGCATGGACTTGAAGGTTACGATCGGCGACAAGAATGAGTTTCCTAACCTAGAGTAATAGACCGGAAGCGAGACCAGGTCTGGAGAAGCTAAGAGAGGCGGCACGGCGAATTGCCATGCCGCCTCTTAGTGCAGTCAGGCTGTCCGGACAAGCGGAGACAAATTTGCTTTTTGTTGTACAATATAGATATGGACTATGGTACAAGCCGCTAATGAACGGTTATGCCGGCTTGATAAAGGAGAGATGGCCGTGAGATCGGGAATATTGGTTATCGACGACGATGAGAAAATTACATCCATGCTGCGCCGGGGCCTGGCGTTTGAAGGATACGATGTATATACGGCGAATGACGGGATGGAAGGCTTGTCGATGATGCTGACCGCGGATCCGGATTTGATCATATTGGACGTGATGATGCCAAAGCTGGACGGTTTTGAGGTCTGCCGCAGGCTCAGGGAAGGAGGAAGCACTGTTCCCGTTCTCATGCTGACGGCGAAGGACGAGGTCGAGAATCGGGTCAAGGGACTCGACATCGGCGCGGACGACTACTTGGTGAAGCCGTTTGCGCTTGAGGAACTGCTGGCCCGGGTTCGCGCGCTGCTTCGCCGCAAGGAATCTGCGGGAGGAGAGGCGGCGGGCCATCGGCTTATCTTTGAAGACATGATCATGGACATGGATTCCCGTGAGGTGCTGCGCGGCGGCCATCGGCTGGAATTGACTGCCAAGGAGTTCGAGCTGCTCCATCTATTCATGCAAAATCCGAAGCGGCTGCTGACCCGGGATCTGATCATGGATAAAATATGGGGTTATGATTACAGCGGCGAGTCCAACGTGCTTGAAGTTTACATTGCCATGCTGAGGCAGAAGACGGAGGAGCATGGAGGGAAGCGTCTTATTCAAACGATACGCGGCGCCGGCTACATTCTGAGAGGGGATTCCTGAGCATGTCGATTCGGCTTCGTCTAACAGCTTGGTATACGGGGATCTTGGCGATCACGCTTATTATGTTCGGCGCATCCATATACGGAATAGTAAGGTACAATATTTTTCTGGAAGTGAAGAAGAAGGTTGAGGAGCATGGGGCTCAGATTGAAAAAGCCCAGAACGTCAGCCTGTCCCAGGGACTGGACCTGCAGATGGAGCGCAATCAGATTCTGCGCCTGGAGGATGCGCGCATTTTCTGGCAGCTCAACAATTACGTCAAAAATACTACGCGGATTTCTGAAGGAATGCTCAACAGGGAGATGGTATTCCCTGTTCCAAACATCGATCAGATCGGCAAAAAGGGCGTCTTTCAGAATATAAACATCAACGGAAATTCTTATTTGCTGTATGAAAGGCCGCTTGTCTATGGCAATACGATCGTCGGCCTGCTCCAGCTTGCCGCGGATACCAATGCGGAGAACCGGATTATGGATCAGCTGAAGACCGTGCTGCTGTTCGGCTCCTTCATTACCATTGCCGTAGCGAGCACGTTCGGCCTGTTCCTGGCCCGCCAATCGATGGCGCCGATCGGCAAGGTCATCGAGGCGGCGAACGGTATCCAGAAGGGGACGGACTTAAGCGTCCGCATTGAATATGACGGCCCCAGCGATGAGATCGGCAGGCTGATCGGCACGGTTAACAACATGCTGGCCCGTACGGAAGGCTTCTATAAGGAGCTGGACGAGGCGTATGCTAACCAGCGGCGCTTTGTATCCGATGCCTCGCATGAACTGAGAACGCCGTTGACGACGATCCGGGGCAATGTGGATCTGCTGAAGAAAATTTGGGTCAGAGAGGAAGGAGAGCCGGGCGCCATGGACGAGGAGCAGCTCCGCAAGTTCTCTCTGGAGGCCGTGAGCGATATCGCCGATGAAGCGGAGCGCATGAGCCGCTTGATCAACGATATGCTGTCTCTCGCCCGGGCGGATGCCGGCCAGACGATCGAGAAGCAGCCGCAGCTTCTGGAACCGATCGTGGAGGAGGTTGTGCGGAGAGCCAATTTTCTGCCGCGCAAAGCGTTATGGCTGCAGGGGGACTTATCGGCCATTCAGGGCGCTTATATCGACGGCAATAAGGATTACTTGCAGCAAATGCTGTTTATTTTTATTGAAAATGCTTTTAAATATACCCCGGAAGGGCAGGTCGTCATCGATGCGGTCAAAGCGGAGGAACAGGTCGGCATCCGGATTAAAGATACCGGCATCGGCATGGATCGCAGTGAAATTCCTCAAATCTTCGAGCGCTTCTATCGGGCCGACCCGTCCCGGGGAGTAACGCAGGGAACGGGTCTCGGGCTATCCATTGCCAAGTGGATTATCGATGAGCATCAAGGGTCGGTCGAGGTAATTACCCGGCGCGGCGAAGGGACGACTTTCGTCATATGGCTTCCTGTTGTCTTTAATGAGCAGCCGGAATAGGCTATAATAAAGATTGTTGCCCTTCAGTAAGGATCCAGCATGGATGCGAGGGAACAAGAAAGCGAGGGTGCAAAATCATGGAAGTGATCAAAATTTCGCCGCGCGGTTATTGTTACGGCGTTGTAGATGCAATGGTGCTAGCCCGGCAAGCAGCCAAGAATCTTGACTTGCCGCGGCCGATTTATATACTGGGAATGATTGTGCACAACAGTCATGTAACTCAATCCTTCGAGGATGAAGGAATCATTACCCTGGACGGGCCAAACCGTCTGGATATATTAAGTCAGGTGGAGAGCGGCACGGTGATCTTCACCGCTCATGGCGTATCGCCAGAGGTGCGGAAAATCGCCCGCGATAAGGGGCTGACTACGGTGGATGCCACCTGCCCTGACGTAACCAAGACGCATGTCCTCATTGAGGAGAAGGTGGCCGACGGCTACGAGATCATTTACATCGGCAAGAAGGGCCACCCAGAGCCGGAGGGGGCGATCGGGGTCGCACCGGATCGCGTGCATTTGATCGAGAAGGAAGAGGAGATCGATTCGCTTAAGATCGATGCGGAGCGGATTGTTATCACGAACCAGACGACGATGAGCCAATGGGATATCAAGCACATCATGAAGAAGCTGCTGGAGAAGTTCCCTGGCGCAGAGGTTCATAATGAGATATGCCTCGCCACCCAGGTGCGGCAGGAGGCCGTAGCGGAGCAGGCCGGTCAGGCGGACCTCGTGATCGTTGTAGGCGATTCTCGCAGCAACAACTCGAACCGCCTTGCTCAAGTCGCGGAGGAGATTGCCGGAGTAACAGCCTACCGGATTTCCGACGTAACCGAGCTGAAGCGCGAATGGCTGGAAGGCGTAGGCAAGGTCGCCGTCACTTCGGGGGCATCCACGCCAACACCGATCACCAAAGAGGTAATTGCCTATTTGGAGCAGTATGATCCGGCAAACCCGGACACCTGGGAAATCGTGCGCACGGTCAACATGCAGAAGCTGCTGCCGCCCGTTAAGGCTGCAGCGAAGAAATCTTAATACGCTATAGCAATTATTTAGAAGCCGTCTTGAGGGACCGATGATATTGGTGCCGGTAGAGACGGCTTTTGTGCGTTATTATATATGGACATGATGATATATTGAAAAACGCTGAGTTACGGATGTTATGCTTGACGAGGCAGGAGGAATCAGTTATATTTACTTTAGCGGTTAAAAGCTTAAAAGCGGACAAGCGTTTAAGTGGCAAAATAATTCAAGGTATTTGATATAAACATTGGGCAATGCCCGCAAAGACGAAAGGATGAAGGACATGATCGTAATCACTTCTAACCAAACGCCGGAAGAGCGGATTAACGAAATTATCGCCGTCATTGAGAAGGAAGGCCTGCAAGCGCATGTCTCGCGCGGCAGCGACCGTACGGTCATCGGATTGATCGGCGCGATCGAGCCGAAGCTTGCCGAGCATTTGCGCCAAATGAAGGGTGTAGAGAATGTAATCAAAATTTCCAAGTCCTATAAGCTGGCCAGCCGTGACTTCCATCCGGAGAATACGGTCATCGAGATTGGCGATGTGAAGATTGGCGGAGGGGAGCTCGTCGTTATGGGCGGTCCGTGCGCTGTGGAATCCGCGGAGCAGATCGATGAAATCGCCCGCCTGGTCAAGGCCGCAGGCGGTCAAGTGCTCCGCGGCGGAGCCTTTAAACCTCGTACGGGACCCTACAGCTTCCAGGGAGTTGGAGTAGAGGGCCTGGTGATGATGGCCGAGGCCGGCAAGAAGCATGGGCTGCTGACAATTACGGAGGTCATGACGCCGGAATATGTTGATGTATGCGCCGAGTACGCAGATATTCTGCAGGTCGGCACGCGCAACATGCAGAACTTCGACTTGCTGCGCAAGCTGGGCACCTGCGGCAGACCGGTTCTGTTAAAGCGCGGATTCAGCGCAACGTACGACGAGTTCCTGAATGCGGCGGAATATATTCTGGCAGGCGGCAATCCGAACGTTATGCTCTGTGAGCGCGGCATCCGGACTTTCGAGACATATACGAGAAATACGCTGGATCTGTCGGCGATTCCGGTACTGCAAGGCTTGAGCCATTTGCCGGTCATCTCCGATCCTAGCCATGGCACAGGCCGCCGCGAGCTCGTAGAACCGATGACGAAAGCCTCGGTTGCCGCAGGGGCGGACGGACTCATTATCGAAATGCATACCGATCCGGACAATTCGATGACGGGCGACGGCGTTCAATCGCTGTTCCCTGATCAATTCGCCGCATTGCTCCGCGACCTGGAGCAGCTTGCTCCATTGGTCGGCAAACGTTTCGAAACGCCGAAAGCTGCTGTCCAAGCGTAAAACAGCATAACACGCTGTACACACAGACCCTAAAACTGAGCTACTGAGCTATAGCACGCATAACACCCCTCTAGCCTTCTCAAGGATGGCCGGAGGGGTGTTTATTTTAGCTGATTATATTGAGAATTTTTTAGCTGATTGTAGTGGCGATTTACACCTTATGGACCATTTATAAAGTTCAAGCTGAGCGCTTAGAAGTTATCGAGCCTGCTCCCGCAGGATTCGCGAATGACCAGCTCGGGCTCCACCACGATGCTGCTCGTCTCGGACTGGCTGTTCATCAGGTCGTACAGCATCAAGCCGGCCAGCCTGCCGATCTTCTCTTTGTTCTGCCGGATCGTCGTCAGCGCCGGATTCGTATATTTGCAGGCCTCGATATCATCGCAGCCGATGATGGCCACGTCCTGCGGCACCCGCAGCTTATGCTCCTTGAGCGCCCGCATGGCCCCAATTGCAATCAGGTCCGAGGCAGCAAAGATCGCTCTTGGCAGCGAGCCCGATTGAATGATCCGGTTCATCGCCTCATACCCGCTTCCCTCAAAGAAGTTCTCTCCATTTACGAACCAGTTTTCGTTCAGAGGCAGTCCGAAGCTATCTATGGCGTCTTTGTAGCCCGCCTCGCGCATATTGGATATATCCGATTCCTGCGTGCTTCCGATATACCCAAGCTCCCGGTACCCTTGCAGATAGAAGTGCTCCACAACCTTGTATGACATTTTGTAGTTATCGGACATAATAAAACCGGAGTTCTTGCCTTTCAGTTCAATATCCACCCCGATGCATGGAATGTCGCTGAGATCCAGCTCGCTGATAGAGGGCTCGAGCTGCTGGCCGGTCACGATGATGCAGCCGTCCACTTGAAAGTGCTTACAACGGGCGAGATACTCGCCATCGACAGCAGAGAATTTCTCGTTCGAGAAGAATAGGAGGTCATACCCGAGCAGACCGACCTGCTTCTTGAAGGAGTTCAGCACCTCGACGAAAAAGGGATGGGTGAAATCAATATTCAGCTTACCCGCAAAAATGACGCCAATGAGATTCGATTTTTTCGTCGCTAATGTTTTCGCGGAGTTCGAAGGAACATACCCGGTTTGCTTCATGATTTCCAATACTCTATTTTTAGTATCTTCAGAAATATCACTGTAGTTGTTAATGATTTTGGATACGGTCGATACCGAAACGCCGGCCATTTCCGCAATCGTTCGGATGTTGATCGACAAAGACAAAACCCCCTTCTAGATAAAGCAAAATCGAACAATGATCGTAAGCTGCTGGTTGTTGGCGAAACAGTTTCTGTGGATCGCACACTTTGAGAATAGCAAGTAACGAAATTTGATTAGCGAAACAATCCTCCAAGAAAAGCGCCGAATCCACGGTTTTACGAAACAACGAAAACACTTTCGCCAATTATCTTACCTCTTTTTTTATACACGGTCAATGAAAATAAAGGTTGGGGAAAGGGTAAAGACCCTGATTTATATAGGATTAATTGCAAAATGCGAGGGAAGTCTACTCGAAGCGACAGGAAAAACAAAAATATTTAAAATAGGTCTTTACAAACAAAATAATTGATGTAATAATGATTTTGAGCGAAACCGCTTTCGGGATTTTGCTCTTTGGTATCGTTGAAATTACGAAAATACGAAACGCATAAGCAGACGAATTTTCATAGCTTCGAACGGCCAAGGCAGAGCAATGCCGAGAACGGGGTTCCAACCAATGACTACAAATAGGGGGAAATATCATGGTCAAGAAAATTTCTGCCATCGTTCTTGCTGGCGCATTGACGCTAAGCCTGGCGGCTTGCGGCGGTGGTAAAGGCAACAATGCAGCTACTGGAACCGAAGGCGAAGGCGCTAAGACTTCTTCCGGACAGAAACAAGTGATCAAGATTCTGCACTGGAAGCAAGACAACATCAATAAAGCAATGAATGAGATCAACAAAAAGTTTGAAGAGAAATATCCGGAATATAAAATCGAGTACACGACGACTGGTCCGGATGATGAGTATAAGCAAGCGCAAAGAGCAAGACTTACGGCGAATGACGTCGATATTCTTGCCGACTTGTCCGGCATGAGATTGTCTCCTCAGGAATGGACGCCAGGGGCCAAGGTGCCTGACTGGGAGCAGTGGATCAACTCCGGTCTGATCGCCGACCTGTCTGATCAGGCTTTCGTCAGCAAATGGAACGCTAACGATATTGAAAAAGCCGGTACATATAACGGCAAAGTGTACGCCATTCCTACTGGCAAAGTAGCGATGTCCGGTTTGTTCTATAATAAAGAAATTTTCGAAGAGCATGGCCTGGAGGTGCCGAAAACTTGGAGCGAGTTCATTCAGTTGAACGAAACTCTGAAATCCAAGGGCATCACGCCAATCGGCGTAGCAGGTAAAGACGTATGGCCGCTGAAGCTGCCTGTGTTCGCGCTGCAAGCGAAAATCCTGGGCGGCGGTGACCAGCAAAAATGGATCGAAGGTGTATGGAAAGGCGAAACAGCGTTCAACGATGCCGAAGCGGTTGAGGTTCTGGAGAAAATGAAAACTCTCCAAGACAACTACATGATCGAAGGCTTCATGGGTATCGATTATGCTTCCGCGCCTGCGATTTTTGCAACGGGCAAAGTAGCTATGCTGGCTGACGGCTCCTGGGACGCTCCGACGATCGCTACGGCGAATCCAGACCTTAAATTCGGTTATTTCCCCGTACCAGCAACTGAAGACGCAGCGAAAAACGCTTCTTTCGTAGGTAAATACGATGTAACCTGGTACGTTGCCGAGAAAGGCCCGAATAAAGAAGGCGCATTGAAATGGCTGGAATTCTTCTCCGAGCCTGAGAACTACACGACGTTCGTTAAAGCAGCCGGATTCATCCCTACAATGGACGGAATCTCGACGGACAGCGATTTTATCGACAACGAATTGACGCCTTATCTTGGCGATTTCGAGCTGGCATATGAAATTATGATGATTAACCGCGAGAACGTGGGCGAGCATCTTGCCGCTGAGGGTGTTCATACGGAATACCTTGCACCGGGCGGAGAGTTCAAGACAGCGAAAGAACTGGCCGATGTGCAGCAGAAGGAATGGGAAGCCGCAGCTCCTAAATAAGTTCGAAATTCATTAACCATACTGTACTGTCTCGGGGTCTGATTGTTCAGACCCCGATCATTTATTGATTCGTAACCCGCGAGGTGAGAGAGATGTATCCATTTGGAAAAGGCATGGCTCGCTACGTACCTTTATTGCTCTTATTGATCCCGATGGCTTTGTACGTAGTTTTTTATTTCGGACCATCCGTGATGACGGTCATTTATTCCTTTACCGATGTTAAAAATATCCCCGGCAGCACAATGAAGTTCGTCGGGCTTGAAAATTACTATGATCTATTCTACTCCGGAAACTCTGGAGAACGTTGGCGCTCCATTACGAATACATTGATTTTCATGTTTATTGTCACCATTGTTCAGAACGGGGTTGCCCTGTTCGTAGCGGTTCTGCTGAATCAGCGGCTGCGCGGCGATTATTTCTATCGCGCCGTATTTTTTCTCCCGGTCGTGCTCGGGGTAGCTGTCGTCGCCTTGATCTGGGGGATGATGTTCGACCCGATGAGCGGCCCTGTGAACATGCTGTATGACTGGCTGTTCGGCTACAAGGATATGTTCTTCGCCAGCTTTACACATGCTTTTGGCTATATTATATTCGTGCAAATCTGGATGTATATGGGCTATTCCATGCTCATCTTTCTTGCTGGTCTGCAGTCCGTTCCCAAGGATCTGTATGAAGCCGGCTATATTGACGGAACCAGCAAATGGCAGTCCTTCCGCCATATCACGTTCCCGCTGATCGCTCCATCCTTTACGGTAAATATGCTGTTATCGATTATCGGCGCCATGTCGACCTTTGATATTATTCTGGCGACGACGGATGGCCGCTTCAATACGAGAACGATGGCTTACGATGTTTATAAGGAGACCTTCCGCGGCAGCCTTGATATGGGCCTACCGTCTGCACTGTCCGTCGTACAGTTCCTGATCATTCTGGTATTTGTCGTTGTCGCCGTACGGCAAACGCGTAAGAGAGAGGTGGAATATTAATTATGAAAAATTCCAGATCGTTTACGATACTATCTTACGCCGTCATCGCTGTATTGCTCGTTCTATATCTAGTGCCGCTAATTCTGGTGCTCAACGTTTCATTGAAGTCGTATCCAGAATATTTGATCAACCCGATCGGCCTTGTCAAGGAATTTCAGTGGAGCAACTACATTACTGCTTGGACGGAAGGGAACTTCGCGAATTACTTCATTAATAGTCTCATTTACACCGGGGCTGCTACGGTACTGACCATCATCATATCGGTGATGGGCGCCTTTCCGGTGGCGCGCAAATACGTGAAGTGGAGCGGGTTCATCTATATGTTCTTCCTGCTCTCGCAGTTCCTGCCGAACCCGATGGTTGCGCAGTACAAGCTGATGCTGGGCTTCAAGGAATCGCTCGGCATCTTCGGATACGATACGAAGCTTGGGTATATCATCCTGAAAACGACAGGAACCGGTGTAGTGTTCATGATGTTCGTCGGCTACATCAAATCGATCAGCCGCGAGCTGGATGAGGCTGCAGGGATTGATGGCTCGGGCTATATCCGTTACCTCTTCCAAATGGTCACTCCATTGATGAAGCCGGTTATCGCAACGGGTGTAATTCTGACGGCGATCGGCATCTGGAATGACTTCGTCGGACCGATCATGTATTTGCCGAGCCAGACGAATTATCCGATCACCTTCGGATTGAAGGAGTTTAAAGGCCAGTACGGCAACAATTGGCCGCTGCTTGCCTGCGGAATCACCATCGTGGCGACTCCGCTGATCATCCTGTATACGTTTATCCAGAAATATCTTGTGGACGGAGCTCTTGCAGGTGCCGTCAAATCGTAACTTGTTGAATCCCGCGCCTGCTGTACATGGAGCGGGATTCGTTTTGAATAAAGGAACTAGGAGAGGGAGAAGAAAAGATATGACAAAGTCCGGTTGGAAGTTTCAAGGAGAACAGGGCGTATTTAAACTCAAGCACCCAGAGAAGAACAGTTATTTGTATTTTCCCTTGGTCAATGAAGCGGGAATGATGTCGGCGGTCACTCCGAATCTTCACGGCGGCATTACGTCTGGACACAACACATTTTTGATGGAGCCTGTGTCCGTGGAGGATTTGCATAATTCCAAGGCTTCGCGTAATTTCTGGCTTCATATCGAAGGCCAGGGTGCTTGGTCCGCCAGCGGAAATTCGGCAAGGCAGAACGCAGCTCAATTCGTGTCTGACGAAGAACAGAGTGAAATCGAAGCCGGCTTCCTGTGGCACAAGCTTACCCGTCATCATACAGAGCTTGGAGTAAAGGCGGAGACGACCAGCTTTGTTCCGGTGAAGGACGATAAGATAGAGCTGATGAAGGTAAAAATAACCAATACCGCCGCTGCCCCGCTTGAATTCACTCCAACGGCAGCGATTCCGCTGTATGGCCGTTCGGCCGATGATCTCCGGGATCATCGTCATGTCACTTCCCTGCTGCATCGTATTTACGTCACCGAGTATGGCATTGAGGTTCAGCCTGCCTTGTCCTTTGACGAGCGGGGCCATCGCATAAATAAAGTGACTTACAGCGTACTTGGGGCAGAAGGCAGCGGCAAGGCTCCGATCGGCATGTTCCCGATCAATGAGGAATTCGTCGGGGAAGGCGGTGCGCTGGATTGGCCGGAGGCTGTCGTGCGCAACCGCGAGCCGCTGGCGAAGGCCGGCGCCGAGCTGGAAGGCTATGAAGCGGTCGGGGCGCTCCGGTTCGCCCCTGTGCAATTATTGCCCGGGCAATCGGTGAGCTATGTCATCGCCATGGTCATTTCAGAGGATCGGATTGAGCAGGGGAACTATGCGTCCCAATATTTGTCCGAAGCACAGTTTGACACCTTGCTGCAGGAGAATGAAGCCTATTGGCGAGGGAAGCTGGATACGATCAAATTCAAGTCCGGTGATGCAGAACAGGATCTGTGGATGAAATGGGTTACATTGCAGCCGATATTGCGCCGCCTGTACGGAAATTCGTTCCTCCCTTATCACGACTACGGCCGGGGCGGCCGCGGCTGGCGCGACCTGTGGCAGGACTGTCTGGCGCTTATGGTGATGGAGCCCAATGAAGTAAGGCATTTGCTCGTAAACAACTATGCGGGAGTTCGCATTGACGGCAGCAATGCTACGATTATCGGTTCGAAGCCGGGCGAATTCATCGCCGACCGAAATAACATACCAAGGGTCTGGATGGATCACGGTGCATGGCCACTATTGACGACGCTGCTCTACGTGCATCAAAGCGGCGATCTGGACATTCTGCTGCAGCCGCAAACGTATTTCCGTGACATCTTCGTCAAGCGCTGCAGCGAGCGGGATTCAAGCTGGAGCGCGGATAGCGGAAACAAGCTGACTACTGTAGATGGCAGCATCTATGAAGGCACCATTCTGGAGCATATTTTGCTGCAGAATATCGTTCCGTTCTTCCATGTCGGGGAGCATAACAATATCAAGCTGGAGGGCGCAGACTGGAACGACGGGCTTGACCTTGCGCCGAATCGCGGCGAGAGCGTGGCGTTCACGGCATTCTACGCCAGCAATTTGCTGGAGCTGGCTGAGCTGTTAACCTATCTTAAGGATAAAGCGGGCATCGGTTCAATTGAACTGGCAGAGGAGATGGGCATTCTGCTGGATTCGCTTGCTGAGCCTGTAGATTACGAAAGTGTCGATCAGAAGCTGGCACTGCTGCATCGCTACTATGAAGCCGTTACTCCTGCGGTTAGCGGGAAGAAGCTGGAGCTGGACATCGCGAAGGTAGCTAGCGATTTAAGAAACAAGGCGGAATGGGCTATCGCTCATCTTCGGAGAAACGAATGGATTTCCAGCCAGGAAGGCTATGAATGGTTCAACGGTTATTACAACGACGACGCTGAACGGGTCGAGGGGGACTTCCCGCAAGGTGTGCGCATGACGCTGACAGGCCAGGTGTTCAGCATCATGGGAGGCGTTGCTACGGAAGAGCAGGTTGGCAAAATCTCCAAGGCTGTAGACCGGTACCTGAAGGACGAGAAAATCGGCTACCGCCTGAACTCGAATTTCGGGGGCATCCAGCAGAATCTGGGCCGCGCCTTCGGCTTTGCCTTCGGTCATAAAGAGAATGGCGCCATGTTCAGCCATATGACGGTCATGTATGCCAATGCGCTCTATAAGCGCGGCTTCGTCAAGGAAGGCTACGAGGTGCTGGATTCAATCTATCGCCTCTCAACGGATTTTGCGCTGAGCCGCATGTATCCGGGCGTGCCTGAATATATCAATGAAAAGGGACGAGGCATGTATCCGTTCCTGACAGGATCGGCGAGCTGGCTGCTGCTGACGGAGCTGACGGAGGTTTATGGCGTGAAGGGTAGATATGGGCATTTGCATCTTGAGCCTAAGCTCGTAAAGGAGCAGTTTGACGGGCAAGGCGATGCATCGGTGGAGACGCTGTTTGCCGATCGGATGCTGCGCGTAGCGTACCGTAACGCCGGGCTTCTCGATTACGGTCAATACCGGATCGGAACGATAGCCGTCAACGGCCAGCCCGTGCAGTTCGAAGCCTTCGGCACCGGTGCCATTATTCAGCGTTCCGTGCTGGATTCGCTGCCGAAAGAGGGCATACAGCACATGGATATCGTATTGGAACATAAATGAGACGGAATATGACGGGGCTGGCCGAGGGCTGAACGGCCCTTAAGCCCGCTCGTGTGGAAAACCCCGCTGCTCGTAGCTGTGAGCCGGGGTTTTCTGCCTTAACGCCAGCCAAAGCCAAAGAGAGAAAGAGCGTAGAACGCCTGGGATTAGAGGGGACGAGTATGGGATTTCAATTAAGCAATGAATATCTAATCGTAGATATAGCCGCCATAGGCGATTACAAGGGAATGCGTTTTGATTGGAGCGGTTTTATTACGGGGGTAACACTGCGGGACGGGGACCATTCCTTCTGCGTCCCGGAGAGCCTTATCACTGGAGAGGGAACGGGAGGCCAGGGCTTGTGCAACGAGTTCTCCATAAGAGAAGCTATCGGGTATGAGCATACTGCGATCGGTGGACAGTTTCCAAAGCTCGGGGTCGGGCTGCTCACCCGGACGGATGAGCAGCCTTATCGATTTTACCGGGATTATCCGCTGCAGCCTTTCCGCATCGAGGCCGAGATGAAAAACAGGCAGAGCCTCGCATTTACGGTGCATCCAGAGAATTGCAGCGGATACGCTGCCCGGCTTGAGAAGGTGATCTCCATCGCCGGGAATCGGCTGCGAATACAATATCAATTAAGCAATACAGGCACGAATAGAATCTGTACGGAGGAGTACAATCACAACTTTCTGGGGATAGACGGTCAGCCGATCGGTCCGGAATACGAGTTGAAATTTCCCTTTGCAATCCGGCCGTGGAGCGATGATCCTGGAACGCTGGACGGGGTAAGGATCGACGGGGGAGAGGTGACATGGGCAGGCGAGCCGAAGAAGCCCTTTTATTTTCAAGTAGACGGATTTCAAGCCTGTTCGTCTCCATGGCTATGGGAATTGAAGCATCGGCCCAGCGGGGCCGGCGTCCGGGAAATCAGCTCTTTTCCGGTCTCCTCGGCCGCGGTATGGGGTATGGGGCATGTCGTCTCTCCGGAAATCTTCATCCGCCTCGAGCTTGCGCCTGGAGAGAGTGTCACGTGGTCTAGGGAGTATGAATTCTATCGTGAGCTGGGATAGATCCTTCATTCAGATGAAGCGTTAATGTGTCAATTCTGCAAACTATGAAATCTCATGAAATATCAGCTTGCTGGAAAAAAGAATAGTTGCTATGATAAACCTTATCAAAACTTCGAAAGCCTATAAACAAGTGTTAAGAGAGGACGGGGGAGAAATGAGTAAGAGAGCTTATAATTTTAACGCAGGACCTGCAGCGCTTCCGTTGGAAGTATTACAGCGGGCTCAGGCGGAATTCGTGGATTATCGCGGTACGGGAATGTCGATCATGGAAATGTCGCACCGCGGAGCGGTGTACGAGGAGACTCACAACGAAGCGGCAAGCCGCCTCTTGAAGCTGCTCGGAAATCCGGAGGGTTACAAGGTGTTGTTCCTGCAGGGCGGGGCTTCCACGCAGTTCTCGATGATTCCGATGAACTTCCTGACGGAGGGCAAAACGGCCGGCTACGTTATGACGGGAAGCTGGGCCAGCAAGGCGATCAAGGAAGCGAAGCTGGTTGGCGAAGTGTTCGAGGCCGCCTCTTCCAAGGAGAGCAAGTTCATGAGCCTGCCTGATTTGAGCCATCTGAGCTTGCCGGACAATACCGCTTATCTGCATGTTACTTCCAATGAGACGATCGAAGGAACCCAGTTCAAGAGCTTCCCGGACACAGGCAGCGTGCCGCTGATTGCGGATATGTCAAGCGATATTCTGTCCCGTCCATTTGATCTTAAACAATTCGGCATGGTCTATGCCGGCGCGCAGAAGAATTTGGGGCCATCCGGCGTAACTGTAGTGATCGCTCGTGAGGAGCTGCTTCAAGATTCGCCGAAGCATCTGCCGACGATGCTGCGCTACGACACGCATGCAGGCAACAACTCCCTATACAATACACCGCCTTCCTTCTCGATCTATATGGTAAACCAGGTGTTGAGATGGATCGAGGAGCAGGGCTCGCTGGAAGGCATTGAGAAGAAGAACCGGGAGAAAGCGGCGCTTCTGTACAATGCCATTGATAATAGTGGCGGGTTCTACCGCGGATGCGCCGACTCGGACAGCCGCTCGCTGATGAACGTTACCTTCCGCCTCGCTTCGGAGGAGCTGGAGAAGCAATTCGTGAAGGAATCCGAGAAGGAGGGCTTCGTGGGCCTGAAGGGACACCGCAGTGTCGGCGGGCTGCGAGCATCGATTTACAATGCTGTGCCTTATGACAGCATCAAGGCATTGGTGGATTTCATGGCAGAGTTCCAGAAGTCCAACGGGTAAGCCTTATCGGGGAATGCCTGATACTGTGCCGTTAGCCTGAGAAGTCATCATAGCAGACGTTCCGGCTGAATACAGCAAGCCTTTCGCCATGCAGATGGCGGGAGGCTTTTGTTTTGGGAATTGAAATTTACTGTTATAATAAGCAAGTAAAACAGCCGATGAAAAATGAAATACCTGTGAATAAATTCAAAAACTGGACTAGTGAGGAATGAAGTTATGACTTTGCATATCGTACTTGTTGAACCGGAAATACCGGCTAATACGGGGAATATTGCACGTACCTGCGCTGCAACGGGCATTCATCTGCATTTGGTGCGGCCGCTCGGCTTCCGTACGGATGATGCTACATTGAAGCGGGCCGGGCTTGATTACTGGTATGCGGTGCACATCGAATATCATGATTCTTTTCAGGAGGTCGAAGAGAAGTACAGCGGCAGCCGCTTCTTCTTTGCGACGACCAAGGCGAAGAAGCGTTATACCGATTTCGAATATCAGGATGGGGATTTCTTCGTATTTGGCAAAGAGACCAAAGGTCTTCCGGATGAAATCTTGCAGGCCCATCCTGACCAGTTGATTCGCATGCCGATGACGGATAAGGTGCGGTCCCTGAATCTATCCAATTCAGCGGCCATTATCGTATTCGAAGCGCTTCGGCAGCTGGAATTTCCGGGAATGCAGTAAGAGCAGCTGACATCATGACTAAAGAGGGAGATATGAACATGCCAAGAACTGAACGCGAGAAAATGGTGGCTGGGGAAATGTATGATGCTTCGGACCGGCAGCTGGTAGAAGACAGAGCGCGGGCCAGAAGGTTAACCCGATTATTTAATGAGACGCATGAGGATGAATTGTCCCGCAGAAAAGAATTGCTGCAGGAGCTGCTCGGCTCGATGGGGGACAATACCTACATCGAACCAACCTTTCGCTGCGACTACGGCTACAATATCCATGTAGGCCGCCAATTTTATGCAAATTTCGACTGCGTCATCCTGGATATCTGCGAAGTAAGAATCGGCGATAACTGCTTTATGGCGCCGGGGGTCCACATCTACACCGCGACCCATCCGCTTGATCCCCATGAGCGCAATTCCGGCTTGGAATATGGCAAGCCGGTAACCATTGGCAGCAATGTATGGATCGGAGGCCGGGCGGTGATTATTCCGGGAGTAACGATCGGAGACAACGTAGTCATAGCAGCGGGGGCCGTTGTTACTAAAGACGTTCCTCCTGGTGCTGTTGTAGGAGGAAATCCTGCAAAAATATTAAAATATGTCGAAATAAAGCAGGAATCTTAGGATAGAGCGCGAAATATATAGAGAGGGAAGTAGCATTTTCGTCCAAATATGTACATACCATTTTTTAGGAGAGGTGTAAGTAAATTATGAAACCTGCTGGTGTGGTCCGTAAAGTGGATCAGCTGGGAAGAATCGTCTTGCCCAAATCGCTGCGTAAGAGGTATCAAATGAACGAGGGGGATCCTGTCGAAATTCTAGTACAGGGGGACCATATCATTTTGGAGCGTTATCGCCCGAAATGCGTGTTCTGCGGTTCAATGGAAAGTGTCAGCGATTTCAAAGAGCGCTGCATCTGTAATCAGTGCCTCGTCGAAATGAACCGTCTTACTTAACTCCCATAAGTTTATTTGGAGAAATGAGTGTCTGCGTGGGCAGATGCTCATTTTCTTTGCTGCCAAATATAAATAAGCTTCCCTCCGGGAAGCTTATTTAGGTGACCAGAGGACGCCTCATTCGAATCGCATTCGAAGCAAGGGCCTCCTGAAATCGGAAAAATGCTGCTGGCCGCAAGCTGGCGGCTATGGCACGTCTGCCGGATTACTTAAACAGCACCTTCCCTGGGGCTTTGCTTACAGACCTTTTGTTTTATCGTTATTATAAGACGAGGTCAGAATACCGCAAAGATAAAGAGCAAACACCAAAGTCACGATCCAAAACGTCAGCGAAAATGAAAACAAAGGTGAACACCTCCACATTTAACTGCCTCTTATTATACCCGCCTCTGTCAAAAAAATAAATCCTTATATGATTTATTTCATAGACGCCTGATGGGTCCTCCATGGAATCCGGGCTTGAACATCGTTTTTTATTTAAAAAACAGGAAATGGGTAGGCACCGGACGGAGCTGGCCGTCGGAAGGGTTATTGATCACTTTACCGTTCAAGACGAGTGAAGAAGAGCCTCCGCCGTCCAGATTATATGCGTTCACGACGCCCATATCATAAAGCTTGTCCTGAAGCTCCTTCAGCGTTGCGCCGGAATTCCCGTTCTCATCGTAACCGTCAATGACGAGAATAATCAATTGGTCGTCCTTGTAGTTCCCGATCACGGTTCGCGGTGCCCGCAGAGGAGAGGTCTGCCATTTTAAAGGTATTTCTGTTTTTTGTCCATTTTGGAGCAGAATCGGTACGAATGAGGCGCCGAAGGAGGGCTCAAGCTTGTCGAGCTGCGCCTGCTCCTGAAATTTGCCGCCGATCAGCTTGCCGTTCTTATTCATCCCGACGAAGAACAGGTCTTTATAGGACGGTTCGAAGCCGTTCACGTATTTCCCGTTCAATACGGTGGTGCTAAGCGGATAGCGTTTGCCCTTGGAGTCGGCGAAGCCGCCTGCATTGATTCCGGCAACGGCACCGTACCGCTTAACCGCTTGCTTTGTTGTTTCCGAGCCGCCGATTTTGTCGTGGCCCAGCGTCATTTTTATGGCATCCGGAGACTTCAGCTTCACTTTCAGGGCATGCCCTTTGTAGCTGCCGGGGTTTACCTTGTACAGCTCAAGGATTATACGATCGCTCTTGACAGTTTCCTTGGGCGTGCCGAGCTTCGCGGTAATTCGCTTGTTATAAATGATTTCCGGTTTGGCCGCGGTATTTCTGGATGCCTGCAGGATAGCCGTCATGGTACTCGTCGTTTTGTGATATAGCTCAGCCGTCTCGCGAATGGAGGAAATGGTAAACTTGGCTGTCTCCTCGGCTTGCTGAAGACCAGACGAGATAGCGCTGAAGGTGCGATCTAATGGTTGAGGATCCGCGGTGAGCAGATCCTGCTCCGTCGTCCAGCTAATCTTAGGCCCGCTTAAGGCCAGCGCTATAAGAAGACCGAACAGGGGAGCGGTCGCAAGCAGAAAAAACCGATTTATCCCTTTGATATCGCTCATTATTTCAGCAAATCCATCTGTTTCTGCAGCTTGGCCAGCTGGTTCTTCACTTCGTTGAGCTGAGAATACAATTTATTGCTGTTATCGGTTTTATCGCTTGCATTATCCTTGGTAAAGGTCAGCAGTTCGTTGAACGTCTCTACTTTGCTGTTCAATTGCTCCACTTGCTCAGATAACGCTGCCAGCTGGGTCGTATAATCGGCCTTCATCACGTCCGTCCGGTCCTGTATGCGGGCATCGAGCTGCTCCAGCATCGATTGCTTTAAATGATTGCTATACATATAAGCGGTGGTGACGCCTGCGCTAATAAGTAAAATCCAAGTAAGCAGAACGATTTTTACGGAAGGCCTTCGCTTTTTCTTGCTGGGGAGGGGTTCGGAAGTGGTCATAGGCTCCGTAGAATAAGACACATTTATCACCTCAATTATTAGTTCAAGATTACATTCTATCACGTGCACTTTTTAATGGCAAAGCGATAGATTGATATATTTGCGGCCTGTTGAATGGTAAATTTGTCCTCCTGTACAATAGCTGAAACGACGATGCATGGAGGCGGATATTTTGGAACGCTGGATGGATTTGGGGCAAAGAAAGCAGCTGTTACCCTTAGGACAGCAATTCGGCAGATGGAGCGACGGGACGGAGATGATCTCCCTTGCGCTTTGCGGAGGAGACGGCGGGGAAGGCGTTGAGAAACTGGATGCGGTGCTGCTAAAGGCCGGGACGAAGCCGGAGTTTGCCGGGAGAGAGTGTGACAGCGGTCCGCAAGGCAGCTTGCTGCTCCGGAGTTGGCTGTCGGCCGCTTATAGGGATGAAGAGGGGTGTCTGACGGAGCCCGGCAGGCTGCTGTTGGCGGGCGGCAGCGCCGATGCGGTGAATCTCCTTCTGCGCTGGTGTCTGAACATCGGCGGGACGGTGCTGCTGGAGACGCCCGCGTCTCCCGAAATGCTGGAGTCGGTTCGCCAGCAAGGCGGCCAGGCGATTCTTGTCCCGTGCGATAGGGAAGGAATGATCCTTGCATCGCTGGAACAACAAATCAAGAGGGCTCGCCCCTCGCTGATTTATGTCACCCCTCGCTATTCGAATCCTTCCGGCCGGGTGTGGAGCGAGCAGAGGCTGCGGGAGCTGCTTCGCTTGGCCGCGCGGCATTCTTTGCTCCTTGTCGAGGATGATTCAGCAGGAGCCATTCCGTTTAGTAGTCAGGCTGCGGCTTCCCATGGTCTGGGAAATGGGAGTAGGGCTGGGGAGAAGCAGGGAACGGGAAGGGATAGCGGACACAGCAGCGAACAGAGGTTGGAGACAAGGAGTCGGGTAAATTGTGATGCGCCTGAATTGCAGCAGAGATCAGGAAAGCAGGAAGCGGCCGGAGGATATGGCGCGCCCGAAAGGCATGCAGCGGAGCAGGAGGGATGGGGGCGGGAGCGGAGCAAGGATGGAGGTAAGTGCGAGTGCGAAGGTAATTGTGAGTATGAGTATGAGCATGAGGTAAATGGTAGGCATAGCGGGCTTAAGCATAGAGAGGACAGCGGGTGCATAAGGACCGGCAAATACGGGGAAGGCGGGGGGCATGAAGGGCAGGCTCTATACAAAAGAGGACAGCCAAAGCTGCAAGGTGCGGCGGCAGATCAGGGAAAGCGCGATGCAGAATGGAAAACGCTTTACCGGCTTCGCGAGGAGGAGCCTCTCTTATACTCCGGCGCTGAGGTAGTCGGCATAGGCTCCTTCCAGGCTACGGCGTTCCCGTCTTTGCCCGTAGCGTGGATACGGGGGAGCGAGCGTGTTATTCAAGCTCTGGCCCATATTCGGTCAGCCTTGATCAGGCGCTTGAAGACCCCTGTGAAGGAGACGGCGGCCTATGAGCAGCGGCTGTACGCGCTGCTTAGCGCTCCGGCATTTGCCTGGCCGGAGCATGCGGCGCATCTCGCGGCGGAGTATGCCGCCCGCCGCGAGGCAGTGCTGGAGCAGCTTCGGGAGCAGCCTGCGTGACGCTGTCTCTTATACCCACCTCGAGCTGTGTATAAGAGACATGGTCAAGCCGGGCATATACCTGCCGACCCTCCAGCAGATTTCGGGCGATCACAGCGCGGCCCTGCTTGGAGCCTGCCCCCTCGACCAGCGTCCCGTCTTCATAATAGAAGGATGCGTACTGGTAATAAGCCGTCTTCGTTACGGAAGCAAAGGCGGGCGCAATCCCATAGGCATTGGAAAACTCCATGCCGGAGAACTCCGCCCCGGCTTCGGCGGCCATCAGATATCCGTCCCCGGTCAGCACATTGCAGCCCAGAGCCTTGCTCAAGAAAGCGCAGCCGCCCGTAGCCATGACAACCGCTGCCGCCCGTACGAACCAGGCCTGCNAAATAGGATTTAGTTTATTTTTTAATTGTTAAGTTGTTGAATAGTCAGTTAGGAATCTGTGATCTTTTCATTAAGTGCGTTAATCTTAACCTTTCATTATTAGGTAGGAGGGCTGTCGCGTATACACCGCACGGAGTGTGCGCGCATGGTGCTGTGCAGGGATACGTCCGTGCGCGGGCAGCGTGTAAGGCGCGTGAGCAGTGCGCGGATACTTACGCAGGGAGCGCGTAGTGCACCTCCTGGCCTAGCGCACGCAGTCGCCGTCTCTGCCTCCAGCGCTGCTCTAATCGTTCGCCGTCTGCTGCGCAGCCCTATCCGCCGCTGGGGCAACCGCCACTGGCCAGCTCTCGATGACGGCGGCATACTCCTGCAGCGCCTTCACGCCTGCCGGAGTTAGAGCATAGCGCCCGCGCGCTACCCGGTCGAACCAGCCGTAGTAGTTGCGCTGCAGAATATCCGCCGCCGTGCCTACTCCGCTGCTGTCGCGGACCTCGCGCGGCGCCATGATGCCGCCGGCACGCAGCGCATTCGCGACGCGCAGCGCCCGCTCGCGGTAAGCTGTGACCAGCTTTTTCCCATGGCTTCCCCCGACATTGTAATCCCCGCTTCGCTCATGAAATTCATGCAGCAGCCTCGCTGCACGCGTCTTGACGACCTTTGGGGCGGGGGGAAGTATTTTATCGCCCGGAGAGCACAACACCTCTACAAACGGGCTTTTCGTCTTATAGTGAGTGACGGTGATCAGACCGAGGCCCAGCTTGCGGCATAAGAGCGAAAGCTCGCTCCATCTCTGGTTGTGCGCGCCTTTTTTTGCGCGGTTGCGCTCTACGGCCAAATACACCTCGCTGCTGAGCTTCTGTCTCTCCAAGCCTTGAAGCAGAAGAGAGAGGTTAAATGTCTTCTTCATTTCCACGATCAGCGGATCCTCCTGATCCGGATGGATGCCGACGAGGTCGCAGTGGCGAACCTCACTCCGGATGACATAGCCTCGCGCCTCAAAGAACGTCTTAAGCGGAGCGTACAATTCGGTCTCATGCTGAACGGCCATGATCCGATCTTCCTTTCTGCAACTGTGCTGAATACTTCTGGGTTAAATTATATCATAACCCAACATTTGCGCCGGAAGGAAGCGCAATGCTTCCTTTGCTTAATTCTGATTTATCCGATAAGAATATTTTTCGGCGCTGAAAATGGTCAACTTCTTCCTGTCAGCCGCATAGGTATGTAATACGCTTTTCTAAAAAAATAGAATGATACATCTCCACTCTAGTCTTCTTATTCCAAGCAAGAAAAAACAGTTAAACGCGGTTATTTACGAAGTAAACGCGTCGATAAAAATCAATATTTATTTGACATGGAGGCTCCATTCAGTTCAGCAAGGATCACCGATCGGGGATGCGCCTTACCCCAAGCGGAAGTACAGGAGGTACCGAACATGGATATTTTCAAGCGTATTGCAGCTTACCGTGCGGAAAGCGATTCTTTAGCGTGGAGCGGCACATTTAAGGATTATATCGAGCTGTTGTCCAAGGATCCTTCACCCGCCATGACTGCCCATGCCCGGGTATATGAAATGATTGAGTCTTACGGGGTCGAGGAAGTGAACGGGCGAAAGCGGTATAAATTTTTTGAGCAGGAAATATTCGGGCTGGATCAGGCGATCGAAAAGCTGGTCGAGGAGTATTTTCATTCCGCGGCGCGGCGGCTTGACGTGCGTAAACGGATACTGTTGCTGATGGGTCCGGTAAGCGGGGGGAAATCTACGCTGGTTACCCTTTTGAAAAGGGGGCTGGAAAAGTTCTCACGGACGGAGAAAGGAGCGGTGTATGCCATATCCGGCTGCCCTATGCATGAAGATCCGCTCCATCTTGTGCCCCATGAGCTTCGCCCTGAGGTGGAGCAGGCGCTGAACGTCCGGATTGAGGGGAATCTATGCCCAGTATGCCAGATGAAGCTGAAAACGGAATATGACGGCGATATCGAGCGGGTGGCCGTTGAGCGGGTACTGCTATCCGAAGACAATCGGGTCGGCATCGGCACCTTTAGCCCTTCTGATCCCAAATCGCAGGACATTGCCGACTTGACGGGCAGTATTGATTTTTCGACCATTACCGAATATGGCTCCGAATCCGATCCCCGCGCTTACCGGTTCGACGGAGAGCTGAACAAAGCCAACCGCGGCATTATGGAGTTTCAGGAAATGCTGAAATGCGACGAGAAGTTTCTCTGGAACCTTCTGTCGTTGACGCAGGAAGGGAACTTCAAGGCCGGGCGATTTGCGTTAATTTCGGCTGACGAAATGATCATTGCCCATACGAATGAATCAGAATACAAGGCATTTATCGCCAATAAAAAAAATGAAGCCCTGCAATCGCGGATGATCGTCATGCCGATCCCCTATAATCTCAAAGTATCACAGGAGGAGAAAATTTACGCGAAGCTCATCGGCCAAAGCGATATGAGACATGTGCATATAGCGCCTCATGCGCTTCGTTCGGCGGCGATATTCTCTATATTGACCCGGCTCAAGGAAACGAAGAAGCAGGGCGTGGATCTTGTGAAGAAAATGCGTTTATACGATGGAGAGGAGGTTGAAGGCTATAAGGACGCCGATCTGAAGGAGCTGCAGAACGAATATTTGGAGGAGGGCATGTCCGGGGTAGACCCGCGGTATGTCATCAATCGGATCTCCAGCGCTCTGATCAAGCAGGATTTGCACTGCATGGGGGCACTCGATATTCTTCGGGCGATCAAGGACGGATTGGATCAGCACGCCTCTATCACGAAGGAGGAGCGCGAGCGTTACCTCAATTTTATTAGCATAGCCCGCAGGGAGTTCGACGAGCTGGCCAAGAAGGAAGTGCAGAAGGCATTTGTATACTCTTTCGAGGAATCGGCTAAGACGCTGTTTGAAAACTATCTCGATAATATCGAGGCATTCTGCAACTGGAGCAAAATCCGCGACCCGCTGACCGACGAGGAGCTGGATCCCGACGAGCGGCTGATGCGCTCGATTGAAGAGCAGATTGGCATCTCCGAGAATGCAAAAAAAGCGTTTCGCGAGGAAATTTTGATCCGGATCTCGGCCTACTCGCGAAAAGGCCGGAAATTCGAGTACAACCACCATGACCGGCTGCGGGAAGCGATTGAGAAGAAGTTGTTCGCCGATCTGAAGGATATTGTGAAAATCACAACCTCCACGAAAACGCCGGACGAAAATCAGCTCAAGCGCATCAACGAGGTCAGCAAAAGGCTGATCGATGAGCATGGCTACTGCCCGGTTTGCGCGAATGAATTATTGCGGTATGTCGGCAGCCTGCTGAACCGCTAATTTGCTATTCAGCGGCCAAAATTGCGAGGCCGACAGTGACCAAAATTAGGTGAGGCCGATTGGTTGATCTGCAAGAACAATTGCTTCAAGTAAAATGCATATGTGCGGAGTAGCGGAGTCATTCAAAAGAGAGTCATTCAGAGAGTCGGAGTCAGAGTACTAGAAGGCCGGAGTACCGCGGATTATGAATCATGGATCATGGATCGCCGCATCGTGGATCACGAATCGCGGATCGCGGACCATGGATCATCGATCGTCGGTCATAGATCACAATTCGTAAATTACGAAATGACGGATCGCGGAGCATCGAAGTTCGGACCAGTTCATAATTTCATCTCCCCGTTATCCCCTTATTCTCCTGCCGTAACCCTAATTATGTATGGGTTGCGGTTTTTGCATTGGCATAGAAGAAGGGCAGCTCAAAAATATTTTTGCTATAACTATATAGTTTGAGCGATAGATTAAACAGTACAACTGCCGTTCGAAACGTCCTATCGAAGCTGTATGGTCGTTTAAGCCCATATCGCGCATTGCCCCGTATAACGTCATTTGAATAACGCGGAGAACGATGGCAATGACCGTAAGGCAGAGTAAGAGAATAAGGTTTAATTAGACTTACATAGAAATAGGATTTAGGTTATATTTTAATTGTTCAGTTTTTGTATAGCTAGTTATGCATCTGGGATCTTTTCATTAAGTTCTTTAATCTTAACCTTTCATTATTAGGTAGTAGAGGGGTATACTAGTAAAAAAGTCGCTATTAAAAATATCACATCTAAAATTACCAAGAAGGAGTATATGTTACTATGATTGATCTATCTCCAGCACGAACTAAACAGGTCGAATTCATTGGCATCACTGAAAATGATCTCGGCTTATTAAGAGACTATAGACCTATTTTTGAAAAGGTAGTCGAAGAAATAGTGGATCGTTTCTATGAGCATTTACAGAAGGATCCCGATTTGCTGGATCTAATTAATCGCCACAGTACCATTGATCGCCTGAAGCAGACGCAGCGCCAATATTGGCTGTCGCTTGCCGAAGGCATATTGACGGAGCCGTTCATTGAGCAGCGCATACGCATCGGGCAGATTCACTCCCATATCGGCCTGCCAACCGACTATTATTTGGGAAGCTATATGGTTTACCTAGATTTGGCTATTGAGCTTTTGAAGCCGCTTGCAGGAGAGCGTTGGACGGTCGTGACGCATGCTCTATCTAAAATGTTCAATCTAGATTCCCAGCTCGTATTGGAGGCTTATGAGAAGCAGGAGAAGAACAAGCTGGAGGTCATTGCGTCGGAGAAGGACAACCTGCTGCGGGCCGTAACAGAGGTTACGCAGGAGTTGACGGGAATGATTGCCGAGCTGAGCGGGAATTCGCAAATTATTGCCTCGGCGGCCCAAGCGACGGCTGCCTCGCAGGAGACTGCACACCAGCTGATAGAGCAGCTTCACCAGGAAATCGGGCAAATTGATGAAATGAGCTCCGCAATCCGGGAAATTTCAGACCGTACCCATTTGCTCGGGCTCAACGCTGCTATCGAAGCGGCCCATGCTGGCGAGAACGGCCGGGGCTTCGAGGTTGTGGCGGGCGAAGTCCGCAAGCTGGCCCAGAGCTCCAAGCAAACACTGCTGCAGATTCAAGGCTTGGTCGAGGATATCAAGAGCAAGCTTGACCATATCCAGCAGGAATCTGAGAAGACGGCGACGAGTGCCAGACAGCAGGCAATGAACTCGGGAGAGCTATCTATGTTCGTACAAATGATCGAGAAGGTAGCAGAGGACTTGAGCCGGCTTCAACAGGAAAATCAACCTGTGTCCTAGTTCTTGGCTTGCTAATAAATCGAAATAAAACGAAGCAACCCGTCTTGTTAACGAAGACGGGCTGCTTGCGTCAGAGCGTGCGGCGCGAGAATAACTAGCGTCAGATATATTGCATAAAGCCCTCCAAAGCGATAGCTGATCCTGCTTCAAGAATTTTCGCTATTGTTGCATTAAACCAGCTTCCGGTAATGCTTCTGGCCGTCATAGCTGAATATCGCTTTCTTGCCTTCAACAACGGTCTCCAGGTGCACCGTACGGCCCCAAAGAAGCTGCACATAGGGCAGTGTTCTTTCCAGGTACTTCAGATCCAGTTCAATTCCCTCGTATTGATGCTTTAGCACGAGCTCGCCGGCGCGGTTGAAGTTGCCGTCCTGAACGACGATATAAGGAGCTCCTCCGTTAATCCGCGACTCCACCAGTTGATCCCGGACGTTCTCCCAGGCCTTATCGGTGATTTTCCATTCCGGTCCCTGCTTTTCAAAAATGTACAAATCGAGATCGTTCACAAGCTGCTTGGTCAAATAGCTGCGAAGGAAGGAGGTGTCGGAATCGAGCTCGCGAACCTCGAATATTTTCTCTCTCCCTTTTCCGCGTTCACGGCCGAAGCGCCGCTGCTCCTCCTCGGTCGGATGATCCCAGCGCCGTTCGATGTCCTCGAAGATTTTCAGGCCTAAATAATAGGGATTCAGGCTGTGCCTGGACGGCTGAACGACCGAAGCGTTAAGCTTCGCGTACTCGACCGTCTCCTCACTGGTCAGGTTCATCTCCCGCAATATGCGCTGATGCCAGTAGGAGGCCCAGCCTTCATTCATGATCTTCGTCTCCATTTGCGGCCAGAAATACAGCATTTCTTCCCGGAGCATGCTCATAATATCCCGCTGCCAATCCTCCAGCGTCTCCGAATATTCCTGAATGAACCACATGATGTCCTTCTCAGGCTCGGGCGGGAAAGGGATACTGCTGGATCCGGCCTCCTCGGCATCGCCGCCTTCTCCGATGCTCCAGAGATCATCATAGGGTCCTTTGCGCTCCGGCCGCTGTGCAGCCTCCTTTGCCCGGCGGATTTTCTCTTCGGTCTGCTGGCGCTTATCGTAGCGGAGAGGGCGGATGAGCTGGGGATCGACATGCTCCTGTATGGCGAGCACAGCGTCGATGAAGGATTCTACGGTCTTAGCCCCATGTACCAGCTCATATCTGCTGATGCGCTCCGCGGTTGCGGACATGCTCTCCACCATATCGCGATTCGTGGCCGAGAAGCGGACATTGTTCTTGAAGAAATCGCAGTGCGCCAGCACATGAGCGACGATCAGCTTATTCTGGATCAGGGAGTTGCCCTCAAGCAGGAAGGCATAGCAGGGATTGGAGTTGATGACGAGCTCGTAGATTTTGCTGAGGCCGAAGTCGTACTGCATCTTCATTTTGTTGAAAAGCTTGCCGAAGCTCCAATGGCTGAACCGCGTGGGCATGCCGTACGCACCGAAGGTATAAATAATGTCTGCGGGGCAGATTTCATAGCGCATCGGATAATAGTCGAGCCCAAAGCCATCGGCAATCTCCATGATTTCGGCAATGGCGTACTCCAGCTTCTTTAAGTCCTCGCTCAACTGGCTTTCCCCCCCTCCTGGCGGTGAAAGAACCGCTTCAAAGCGCTGTATATCTCGCCTTTCTCCTTGATGACATAATACATGAACTTCTCCTGCTTGATATGGCGGTAAGCCGACATCAGCGTGCTCCCCCGGTTGTATTGATTGACCTCGCCGTAGCCGAACATATTGCAGCGTTCCAGCAGCTCGCCGATGAGCTTGACGCAGCGGTCATTATCCGAGGTCAGGTTGTCGCCGTCGGAGAAGTGGAAGGGGTAAATATTGTAGCTGGAGGAGGGATAGCGGGAATCTATGATTTCCAGCGCTTTAGAATAGACCGACGAGCAGATTGTGCCTCCGCTTTCGCCGCGGGTGAAGAATTCTTCCTCGCTAACCTCCTTCGCTTCGGTGTGATGGGCCAGAAACACGATTTCGACCTTTTCATACTGCCGCCTCAAAAAACGGGTCATCCAGAAGAAGAAGCTGCGGGCGCAGTATTTCTCGAACGTGCCCATCGATATGACTGTTTCATAAATAACTAAAGGAGGTTTGTATAATGATCTATGAAGTAGGTATACGCTGGGAAGCGGGAAGAATCAACATTGAGGCTCAAAATAGCACAGAGGCTAAAAGAAAATTCTGCAAATTAAAAGGGAGAAAGTACAACGATCCTTGGTCGGGAGCAGGCATTCTCTCTGCACGCAAATTAAATGTTTCGGAATCAGTAAAAGAACAACCCAAAGTCGTTCGAAACTCATCCCGTAAAAGTCCGCTATTTGCAAGCGGACGTGATATATTGGTACCATGGAGAATTGAATGAAGGACACCGCAGGGGCATGTATGCCCTGCTTACAAGGTCGGCCAAAGCGCCGGCCTTTTCTTTTTCGGTGAAAGCTCCGATCGATCTCCAGGGACGATTGATTATGTATGTTACGGAGTAGTGGGCAAACTCATGCCGGGCATGGCGCATTGGCGGTAGGCGCATGAAACAAATTACCGCTCTTTATTTATGCAAGATGACAGGAGGCGTGTAATTTGGAACAGCCTTTGCTAGGAAAATGGGAGTGTCTGGATGACGATTGTTCCGGATCGTTCTTGATCAATATGAATAAGGGTGAGGGCAAAGTTTTAAAATGCCCGTTTTGCGGGGGAGAAACCGAGCTTACAGCTCATGAGAATCCAAATTCAGAAAAACCCGGCTTAGTATATGGATGTCTCTATCCTGATTGATTGGGAATAGCAGGAAACTAACTCCATGTGTCGAAATGTGATGCAGGGAGGTGATGGTTTGAAAAATAAATATGCTTTATTTATTATTTTGTTGTTGGCGGCACCTATTTTAATAAATTATGGACTTTTAAGCTGGCGAGCACCTGGCGTTCAAGGAACTAGTGAAGCTTGGATAGGCTTCTTCGCAAATTTTCTTGGCTTAATTGGAGCTGTTTTTATTGCTTTTTATCAGTTCCGTAAACAGAAAGAAAAGGAAGATGAACAGGATAGAGTAAACAATCGATCTTTTGTGGTAATACATGACTTTAATGCTACGTTGATGCTAGTTGGTGTAGTTACAAATGAAAATAGTAGAATCATTTTAACGCCATGGTACGAAATTCTAAGAAAGACAGTAAAAAAAGAGAAATATGGCACTACAAAGATTCCTTATCTAAAAGTATCCCATTTTGGCAACCCGCCCATTATAACAGACTGCTCTATTAAAGCAAGAATAAGATACATAGAAAAGAACGATTATAAAATTGATGAGTTAGATATTAGCATTGGTGTTATAGAAAGAGATGTTGAGGTATTTATACCATTTACACCACTAGAGGCTGATCCTGGCACAAAAATTTTTATTGAAGAGGTAACTTTTGACTACTCTACGTTAAAAGGGGAACGATTGAGAATTACCCGTGATTTTGAAAAAAACACAGAACGTCTAGAAGTTCTCCATGGAAAGATTAAGGGTGAGATTATTTATGAACATAAGATGAAATCAGCTAACTGGGTTTATCCAAGTAAGATAGATCATTCAAAGATTTAAAATGAAGGGACATTTTTTACAGGTTGGTTTTTAAGTATTCAAAGTCTCTAAATTCGAATTTATTTTTTGTCGGTAGTGATTTAATTAAACATCCGTTTTCCGGAGGTGGGAGTTGTGGAAAAAGGAAATGTAACTAATGAGCAACTAGATTTAGTTCATCGCTTCTTTAAAGTTGTATTTGGTGATAATGTCGAAGAATATTGGGAAATTATATGTAAAGCAGATCAGTCGAGAGTTTACGGGATGTACATGCAACATACACAAAATGGCGGTAATGTTACATTTAAAGATTACATTCAGAATCAGATAAAAGTAGAACATGCAAAAATTTATGAAAAGTATAAAGAAAATAGTCCGGGAATCTCGAGTCAGTTGAGGTTCTCAGATGAAGGTGAAGCCACCATTCTAATTATGGAAGATGTCAAAGTTCCAAGAGTATATATTACCCCAACAGAAGTTATGACTATACCTCTAACACTTACAATAGATACATATTACAATAAAGGTGACATTGTTCTAAAATGGAAGGTTCGATTATACGCGGATAACAATTATTCAAGGCTGTAGGTAAAGAGAGCACCTTAGGGTGCTTTCTTTTATGTACAACAGGGAAAGCTTCCCTGATGTAGATTTAAGGCGATGAGAAACATTAAATATTTATGTTAGGGAGGAAGATTATGAGTTTTGACTGGGGCGGTTTTATTGGCAGTTTAATTGGAGTGTTCGGAGCATATGGTATTGCTGTCTGGCAAATAAGTTTGCAAAAAAAGGCTGAAAAGCCATCAAAGCAAAGTAAAACCTATAAGCTTAGCATACAGATAAGTGAGCATCTAAATTCAGCGTGGACTTATTTTACAACCGAGAACTTTCAGTATGCAGAACTTTTCAAAAATGTTATGCAGTTTAACCATCAACTTCGAGAATATCTCCCTGAGGCAATCGGGACGGATCCAAGGTTGGTTACGTTGATCACAGGAACTGTTGGTGGATTGTCTGATATTAGTAAAGATTTTTCAAAAAAACCTCGTAATCATGATAATTACATGTTGTATGAAGAAAAACTCCTTCTTTATACGGAGGTAATGCGCGGTAAGTGTCATGAAATCATAGATGAGATAGTTCAGCAGAATAAGCAAGATTTTTAAATAATTGACTTTAGCAATGGATTAAAAGTGACGAGTTGGATGTAGGAGGTGGAATGGTGAGGTTATTATGGGATTGGCTCTTCACATTAAGTAAGAGTGATGTAATAGCGATAGTAAATATTGTTTGTACGATACTTATTGCTATTTTTGTTCAAAAAGCAACATCAAAATCAGCAGATGCAGCTGTAAGAACAGCCGAACTTACTGAAGAATCAATTAAATTAAGCAAACTAGTGCATGAATTACAACAAAAAGAAGTGATTAATCATAAAAATGCTTTGAAGGTTCAAAACAGCATAGTTTTATTGAAGAGGTCTAACGAAGTATTAATGGCTATCACGCACCATGATAGTTGGACTATTCAAAACAATTTAAAGCAAATAAAAACTGAACTTGAAATGGAGTCAGAAGAGCTGGCAAAAACATTCACTGCGGAAGAAGTTTTTATAATATTTAATGCATGGGAAATTTTAAAAGAGTACGTTGATAAGTACTATATTAAAGGAGTCTATTTTGGAGTAGAAGAGAACAGGCTGGCCGAGAAAGCACCCAAAGTTATAGAGGCTTTCACTGAAGTTAAGGAACTTATGACAAAAATAATTGGGGAGTTATCTTTATAGTGACGGAATATTGTTCCGCCACTTTTTTATTATAAATTGAAAGGTGGGCCCAAGTATGAAAACGCACTGTGACGCTGGATGCCAGAAAGCCTTTGAAGTGGAATCGTTTAAGACGATCAAGCTTGAGGATGGCATAGATAAACTATGTTTCGAATGCCCGCATTGCCAACGCGAGTACGTGGCCTTTTACCGGGACGCCGAGATACGTAAGCTACAGGAGCGTATACGCAGAGTGCAACGAAGGTTCAGTGATCCGAACGACAATCATGAGGATGCAAATAGGAAAGAAGCGGAGCTGCAGGCGAAGATCAAGGAGAAGATGGATGCGCTTCGGGCTGAGATCGAAGGAGGGGCAGCACATGAATAAAGCAGTAGTTGCCAAGCAGTACGATCTCATACTGGTCATAGGTAAAGACACTGCACAAGCTCACTCTCTATGGAAACTCGTAAGGGATAAATATCCCAAAGAGGTTCGAGTAAAATTTTTAAGCAGGAATGCTTATATGCTGGACGAACTAAACCCGATGACAATGAAAATGCAGATCGTGTTGGTTGGGGAGTATTGGCTCAATCCGATATATGAGAGCCGACCTATTCGCCAGCTCTTGAAAATGGATGTGGATGTGGTTAAGGAAAAATCATGATTTGAATTGGAAAGGTAAACTGATAAGGAGGATTGAGTTATGTCTTTTGAAATCCTATCGATGCCGGAACAAGTTGAATTAAAATTACAACTTCTTGATCGATTGATTAGAATAGCAGAGAGCGAAGGAAACTCGATTCATGGTGCTTTTATTAAAGAACGAGCTGCCAACGTGATCAACAGCATTGAACGGGATTTGATGCCAGAATCTTCTACTGATAAGGATGTAAATGTCGGTAATCTCATAGTTAAGGTCACCGCCGAGACCACACCGGAGTTTGACGAGCTATTGAAGAAAATCGGTGAGCACACGTCCGAATCTGGGAAGTTGATAGCCGAGGCTTTGGAAAATTTAAAAATAAAAGTGGCAGAGGGTTAGAACGATGTGGCGACCTATCGAATCAAAAAGTCAGGCAAGGCAGCGCCACCATTCACAAGGATAATCAATGAATCACTTCATGACGAACGCCTCTCCTTTAAAGCCCGCGGACTGCTCGCCTATATGCTGTCCAAACCGGACAACTTCAAGTTTTACATAGATGAGCTGACCAAACACACCACCGAGGGTAAGGACAGCATTCGTGCTGGAATGAAGGAGCTCGAGCAGCTGGGCTATGTACACCGCTATCCATTCAAAAACGAGCGGGGAAAGATCATGAGCTGGGAGCTGGATATTTACGAAAGCCCGTCACTACGTCCAGAATCGGGTTTTCCAGTTGTGGAAAATCCAACGCTAATAACGAATGATTATATAATAACGAATGAAGATAAAAGATTAAATAAATACCTCTCTCTGAAAAGAGAAGATGATCCCTATATAAAAACCTATCTGAGATACTTCTCTCAAAAGAAGAACAAGCAGCACATGAGAGTTACAGAAGAGCAGAGGGAATGGATAATCAATCAGATAGAGTATTTGAGGTCATACGAGGTAAGTGCATCAGATTGGGAAAAACAGGTCAGAGATCACTTCGAGAATCTGCCCAAGAATAACAACGGGAACATAATCGCATTCCTACACGCTTCACATAGAAGATTCGATATAGGGATCCATGATCAATACTGAAGGAGGCAGGACATGCTTCAGGAATTTAGGTGTAGCAAATGCAATAAGCTGCTTGGTAAGATAGATGGCAAGGCAGAGATCGTATGTACCAGGTGTAAGGTGTTGAATGAGTTCAATCTTACAGGGAAAGAAACCCTTAGATATCCAGCATGGTATTCGGAAAAGTTTAAGGAGGCGCTGGGACAGTTCGAAGTGTTTTGCAAAGCCAACAACATCAGCGCTGCTTCGATCATAGCAATGGCACATTCAGAATTGGAAGGAGAGTCGCAAGATGACCATGAAACAGCGGATTACGGTTGAACAGCTGAAAGAATTGACTGGCGCTCAACAAGAGCGTCTAAGGGTATGGTATGATCCGGTTGATGGAGACTGGTTTTACCGATCACCCACGGGGACAACAGGAGTATACGGAATGTTTGAACCGGAAAAAATTGATTTGCCACTCCTCTCCATCGGGCAGATGATTGAATTATTGAATGATGGGAATAGACGGATTTCCATTGAGGTACGTAACAGAGAATGGCAAGTTGTAGCACATGTAGAACACGCTGCAATCAACCACGAGCTTTGTGATGCGTTATGGGACATAACTAAAAAAGTATTATAAACCGAACCAGAGACCCTAGAGGCCCAGTGTTCAGTATGCCAATACAACGGCTGCTGGATGCTGGGCTTTTTTGTTGTCTGGAAACAGAAAGGATGATGATCATGGATTTTGGTCAAGCAATTGAAGTGTTGAAACAAGGAGAGAAAGTAGCCCGCAAAGGCTGGAATGAAAAAGGCATGTGGTTGACGCTAGTTCCGGCATGGTCCTACAATCCTAGCGGCTCCGTCCCTTCGTTAGGACTCGAGAAGTTATCGTGGATCGGAATGAAGACCGCTGACGATAAATTCGTACCTTGGTTGGCATCGCAAACAGACATGCTTTCAGAAGATTGGACAATAGTAAGTCACTGATGAAGCAAGTCAATCCGTTCTACAAGTCAAAGGAGTGGCGCAAGTGCAGATTAGTAATCCTTAAGCGAGACCATTACCTGTGCCAGCCTTGCTTACGTAAAGGGAAGGTCACCACAGCTAATACAGTTCACCACATCAAGCCGCTGGAGACGCATCCAGAGCTCGCCCTGGACGGGGACAACCTCGAGAGCATCTGTCCGACCTGCCACAATAAGAAGCACCCGGAGAAGGGCAGCAGGCAGCCTATGGAAGCGAAGAGAAAGCGGCGAGCGACCATCCTTGAGGCGAAGCCGAACCCAGAGAGATGGTAACAAAAAGAGAGGGCGTCGCTAGACGGCCGCAAAGGGGTCTCTGAGGCATTCTGACGTCGAGGGGTAGGGTTTTATGCTAAAATACGAACGCATGCCCCCCTCCCTCGAATTTTGAGCCTCAGAGCGTTTTGGGACCGGCGTGGGCCCTTCGTTTTCGGCGCGCAGACATTTTTCTATATGAGGGGGGGGTGTCAGTGGAACATAAACCAAAAAAAGAGATCAAGCATCGGGCGGCGAAAAGGCTGTTTGAAATCATTATCAGGGAATTGGAGATAGATGATAACCTATCGGATCGTACGATAATGATCACGGATAATATAGCCTTACTCGAACAACTCAAACAGCAGCATATCGACGACATAAGAGCGCGAGGAGTCGTGGAGTTATTCAAGAACGGAACCCAAGAAATATACCGTCAAAACAAGTCTGTGGACGCTATCATCAAGATTATTGAGCATCAGCGGAAACTCCAAGCCGAACTGAAATTGACTCCTGCCTCAGATAGAAAAGTGTCCGGTGTGGTCGATCAGGGAGGTAGCGATCAAGGTGACGATTTTACCGCTTTCTGAGCCTCCTAAATTGCAAACTACGCAATATGCGCTAGATGTTGTTAACGGAAAAATAGTAACTTCAAAAAAGGTTAAACAGGCCTGTCAACGTCATTTAAAAGACCTAAACAGGCAAGGAACAGCCTCGTTTCCGTATGTTTTTGATGAGAAAAAGGCGTATAGACCAATCGAATTCATCGAAAGCTTCTGTAAGCCATCCATGGGTGACTTTGATAGGTTAGAGCTTCAGCCATGGCAGCATTTTATTATTGGCTCCCTTTATGGATGGGTTCATAAGGATACCGGACTCCGTCGCTTCCGCGAGGGGCTTATATTTATGGGTCGTAAAAACGGTAAGACGTCTATGGTGTCCGGGTTGTCGTTGTATGCTGCTTCTAAGGATGGAGAAAACGGCGCAAGGGTCTATCAGTTGGCCAACTCTAAAGAACAGGCAAGAGATATGTTCGATGAGTGTAAGGCTATGATAAAGGCGTCGCCGTTGCTAAGAAAGCACTTTGACGAGACTTTGCACGAAATCCGGTACCGTCGGACAATGTCTAAAATCTTGCCGCTCGCAACCGACAGTAAAAAGCTCGATGGTAAGAACTGCAGCATGGGCGCATTCGATGAGATTCACGAATACAAAACGTACAAGCTGATCAACGTTATTAAAAACTCCACTGGCGCCCGTACTCAACCAATGATCTTGTACATCACAACCGCGGGTTATCAACTTGATGGGCCCCTGATGGATTATTATGACAAAGCTGCAGATGTGCTTGATGGTCTTATCTCGGCTGAACAAGCGTTTTACTTCATGGCAGAGATTGATCCAGAGGATGATGTCGAAGATCCTTCCAACTGGGTAAAAGCAAATCCAAACCTTGGTGTAACCATCAAGATGGAAGATATGCTGAAGGAGTGGGAGGATCGGAAGCATGTCCCAGCAGAACGTAATGATTTCATCACTAAACGGTTGAATAGATTCGTACAGTCCGATGAGCAATCATTCGTAGATTTGGACATCATCCGAAAAAATAATGGCCATATCGATCATAAAGAGCTCGAAGGAAAGATGTGTATCGGCAGTTTTGACCTGTCGGAAACAGAGGACTTCACATCTGCCTGCTTGGAATTTCCATTGGATGATGGACGGGTTGCAGTAATTTCTCATTCATGGGTGCCTCGACGAAAAGTTGATTTGGATAACGAAGGTATTTCTTATCGTGAGTGGGAGGAAGCTGGGTATCTCACGATATGTCCTGGTAGGTACGTCAAGTATGAGATGGTTTACGACTGGTTTGTTGAACAGTCCCAGAGGTTCAACATCGAATTAATTGGCTATGACCCTGCGAATGCTTACAGACTTGTAGAAGACCTCAAGGCCTATGGATTTAATACGCTTGTTGTTCGACAAGGCCCTATGACGCTTAGCCCCGCACTTAAGGATGCTAAGGAACTCTTGATTGACGGTCGTGTGGTCTATAACAATGACGAGTTATTCAGGTGGTACATGAATAACGTTAAATTGGTGGAGGATTCAAAGAAAAACTGGATGCCTACAAAACAAGGCCGCTACCGTAAAATCGACGGGTTCGCGGCCTTTTTGAATGCTCACACCGAAGTGATGAAGAAAATGGCTATTCCGGTACCGACCGGAAACGTCGAGTTTGTCAGCATAAATGATCTTCTGCAAAGGGGGTGATGGAAACTTGAAGCTAACACAACGAATCAAGATGGCATGGAACATTGTCCGAAATGGTTTCAAGTCGGCTGCCACTGGTTTCGAAAAATGGTTTTTCAGAGGAAGGTCAATCTTTCAAGGTAAGCCCGGTAGCACGTTGGCATCGAATGAGACGATATTCGCAGCTGTGACGCGACTCTCTAACTCTATGGCATCGCTGCCACTGAAGCTTTACAAGGAATTCGAGCCGGTCAATTCGCCGACAGCGGACCTGATAGCCAATGCCCCTAACAACAACATGACTGGCTTTGACTTCATTCGAACGATGGAGACTATCCGGAACACCAGCGGCAACGCCTACGCCTTGAAAATGTACGATGCACGCTACCAGGTAAGTTCCCTGCTCATCCTGGATCCTGCATACGTTGAACCGGTGGTGGAGCAGGATACAAACGAGCTCTGGTACTGCGTATACGGCCCCAAAGGACAGTATTACGTGCACAATATGGATATTATTCATGTGAAGCACATTCACGGACCGGGTTACAAGGGAATCAACCCGATTGACGTACTCTCGAACACGATTGAATTCGACAAGGAAGTTCGGAAGTTCACGCTCGATCAATTGGATACATCAATCAAAGCATCGTTCATTTTGAAAATGGCGACCAACGTCAGTGAGGATAAAAAGAAAGAAATATATGCCAACTTCCAGCAGTTTTACAAGGAAAACGGCGGCGTACTCATTCAGGAGAATGGTGTGGAGATCGATCCCATCGAGCGGAATTTTATTGACTCCAAGGTGTTTGAGGTCGAGAAGATCACCAAATCCCGAGTAGCCATGGTCTACAACATCCCTCTTTTCTTGCTAGGGGAAACGGACGGGGTCAGTTACTCCACCATGGAGCAGCTGTCTCTCAATTATGTGACGAACACGATGATTCCGATCGTCCGACAGTACGAGCAAGAATTCAACCGAAAATTGCTTACCCGCGAAGAGCGTTTGCGTGGACTTTATTACAAGTTCAACGTGAACGCTCTTTTGCGTGGGGATATGAAGACCCGCGGCGAGTTTTACTTCAAGCTCATGCGGTCTGGAGCTGTTAAGCCGAATGAGGTGCGAGCTTGGGAGGAACTACCTCCGGAGCCGGGCGGCGACAAGCTCTATATCAGCGGCGATCTTTACCCGATCGACATGCCGGTGGCCGAAAGGAAGAACCGAGGAAAGGGGGTGAACAAGACATGAAAAACAGTGCTAATAAAGGCGAAAAAAAGCCGTACTGGAGCTTTAAGGCGGCCGCCCGGGAAGGCGAAGGCGAGCTATACATCTACGGCGACATTACATCATGGGAATGGGATGAGTCAGACACCAGCGCTAACGGCTTCAGACGGGACCTCGACGCACTCGGCGACATCCATACTTTGCAGCTGTATATCAACAGCCCAGGCGGATCGGTGTTCGAAGGTGTGGCGATTTATAACATCCTGAAGCGCCACAAAGCTCGCGTCATTGTCCATGTGGATGGTCTGGCCGCATCGATCGCCTCGGTGATTGCTATGGCCGGTGACGAAATCCACATGCCACGAAACGCGATGATGATGATTCACAATCCGTGGACGTTCACCTGGGGGAATGCGGCCGAGTTGAGAAAAGTTGCAGATGACCTTGACCGTATTGGCGGAAGCATGAAGCAAACGTATCTCGACCGAGCAGGCGACAAGCTGGATGAAACCAAGCTTACCGAGCTGCTTGATGCCGAAACGTGGCTCTCTGCTCAGGAGTGCTATGACTACGGCTTCTGTGAAGTAGTAGGGGAAGCGAACCAAGCGGCGGCATGTATCAGCAAGGACCTGTTTGCTAAGTACCGCAATGTGCCTGCGGCGTTGTTGGAGGCACCTGCAAGCAATACCCAGCCACCTGAAGCTCAAACGCCGGAAGTGGCGGCTGAAGCTGAGAAGTACCTGCAAAGCATCCGAGAAACGGCTGCTTTAGAAATTCAAAATATAAAATCAATTATTGGAGGAATTACTCATGGCAAAAACACTGTTCGATATTAAAAATGATTTGGTAACAATCGGCCAAGCGCTGGCCGCTGCAAAGCAGGACATCTTGGCGAAAGCTTCTGATCCGGAAGCCAAAATCGAGGATATCAAGGCCATGGAAACAAAAGCGGCGGGGCTGCAGGCGCGGTTCGATATTCTCCAAAAAGAGCATGACGAAATGGAAGCCGAACAAATGGCTAGCCTGAATAAGAACCCTATTAAAAATTCTGCCGATCCAAAGGCGAAGGTTGTTTCTGCAAAAGCTAGCCTAATTCGTTCGACAATGCGAGGTGAGGGTGTTGCCGATGACGTAAAAGCTGCTCTCGGCGACAACAACAGTACGGGCGGCGAAAAGATTCTTCCGTCCACGATGACCCACGAACTGTTGCATGAGCCGTTTGTGAAGAACCCTCTGCGAGACGTTTCTACCTTCACCAGCGTGACGAATCTCGAAATTCCGAAGGTCGATTTTGCACTCGATGACGATGACTTCATCGCAGACACAGAGACGGCAAAAGAACTTGAAATGACGGGCGATGTCGTGAGCTTCGGTCGACACAAGTTCAAGGTCTTCGCACCGGTATCGGAGACAATTCTCGCGGCGACTGACACGAATTTGGTTCAAACGGTCGAAGCGGCGCTGCAGTCTGGTCTTGCCGCCAAAGAGAAAAAAGTCGCGTTCGCCAAGACGCCGAAAACTGGTGAGGAACACATGAGCTTTTACCGCACGACGAATCCGATTACAGCAGTAACCGTCGAATATACTGGTGGCGACGCAGAACGCGCGAAAGCCAAGTACAAAGCAATCAAGAGGGCAATCGCCGATCTTCACGAAGACTATCGCGAAAACGCCAAGATCGCCATGACCTACGCTGACTACATGGAGATCATCGAGGTGCTGGCAAACGGTAATGCGACGCTGTATGGTGCACAGCCAGAGCAGGTACTCGGCAAACCAGTAGAGTTCTGTGACCTTGCTGTGGATCCGGTTGTCGGTGACTTCCGCTATTCGCACTTTAACTACGATCCGAACATCATTTATGACCGTGACAAGAACGTTCGCACGGGCATCTGGGATTTCGTTCTGACCGCATGGGTTGACCACCAAATTAAACTTAAATCCGCTTTCCGAATCGCTAAAGTAAAAACAAATGATATTCCCTAACAAGCCCGTAAATCTCAAGGTAGATTCTAGGACTGATACTGAAATAACCTTGTCCTGGGACTATCCTTGAGCTCAGGGCCAAAGGAGGCATAGCATGATAACGTATAACGTTTATCGAAACGGAGAGAAAATCAAAAGTGGATTGACAGAGAAAGTTTTTAAAGATTCAGATCTGGCGCCGAACACCGAGTACACATATCAAGTATCCGCTGTAAATAGCACAGGTGAGAGTGAACTATCGGAACCTATTGCTACCACAACCGAACCAGAGCTAGAGCCAGTAGAACAGATAGATGAGACAGAGGGTGAACCGATATCTGTGGAAATATCGCCAAAAAACAATAATTTAAGCGAAATTGGTGTTATCCGTTATTTAAAAGCGGCGGTATTGCCAGAAACGGCAGATCAATCGGTTACATGGTCTAGCGCTGACAAGTCAGTCGCTATTGTCAACGAAGAAGGGAAAATAACTGCAGCAGGACCAGGAGCAACCACTATTACAGCTACTGCAATTAACGGTGTTGTAGGAACAGCGACAGTTAATGTCGCCGGAACCTAGGTGATGATCAATGAGCTTACTTGAATTAACAAAAGCATACTTGAGAATCGACGGGAGCGAGGATGATGATGTCCTCGCTCTTTTGGTCGGTGCCGCAGAGGGGTATCTTGCGAATGCAGGGGTCAAGAAACCGAAGCCTGGAGAAGACTCGAATTTGTATAATCTTGCGGTTTGCTTACGTGTACACCGCGAACGCGCAAGAGATGAGAAGGAAGTCGAGCGAGTAGAACGGTCGCTAACAGGTATAATCTTGCAATTAAAAACCGGGATTTGAGGTGATTACCATGGCTAAATACGTGGTTGAAAAAGACTTCCGCGATCGGTTCAATGGACATCGACACTGCCGGCAGGGAGAAGCGCATGTGCCACCAAATGAAGAGCGGGCAGAGCAGCTTCTCAAACAAGGTTTTATCTCTGTTGTTGAAGAGAAAAGGGATGACGAGCCAAAACAGGAAGGTAGAGCGGCGGCTGGATCGAAGAAAACATCAAGCAAGCAGACGAAACCGGGTGATGAGAATGGCGAAGCGGCTGCAGGCGAATGACCTTAATCGTAAGATCGCCATACAAAAGAAAGGGCGAACGGAGGATGATGCTGGCTATCCAATCCCTAACCCTAAAGAGTGGGAAGATGTCTTTCCATTTGATATATGGGCCAATCGCGAGCCGTTACAACGGGGTCGAGAATTTTTTGCTGCGGATGCTGCGCAGTCGGAAATAACCGTCCGCTATAAGATCCGTTACCGCGAAGGGATAAAATCGGATATGCGCCTGGTTGATAAGAGGGATAATCGGATATATGAAATCAAGACTGTGCTTGATGACGTATATGATGACCGCACAGAGACGCACCTGATGGTTGCAGAGGTATCTAATGGCTAGCGGGGTTTTGTATATCAACCAATGTCTGCGCATGTTTGGCCGTTGCAGAGGTATCTAATGGCTAGCGGGGTAGAGTTGCAGGGCGGCGATCAGATGCTTGCGGATATCCGGCGCAAACTAGCCTCGGGTATTTCTCGCCTGGAGAACCAAGGAATGCGCGAAGCTGGTGAAATTTTTGCAGAAGGGCAGCGGGAAAGAGTCGCTGTCAGTAAGATCGATCACTTGCATATGCGAGATGATATCCGAGTCAGTCCGGTGCGTCGGGTTGATGGACTGCGGGTTGTTTCCATTGGCCCTGGCAAAAAAACCGCCTGGCGAGCGCATTTTGAAGAGTTCGGGACAAAACATTCACCAGCGCAACCCTTCATCTATCCGAGTTTTCACGAAAATAAGGCTCGCGTGGCTCAACTCCTTGCAAGTGTCCAGAGAAAGGGGATGCAACAAGGATGATGATTGATCTTAAATCAACCATTACCCAGGCGCTGCGATCCAATGCGGCGCTTGCTTCTTTGTTGGGGAGAGACGAGAAGGGAAATGTAAAAGTTTATCCAGAGCAATCTCCTGATATCTCAATGCCCTACGTAACTTATTTCGAACTCACAAACTATGAGAATAAGTTTGCGAATGATAGATCTATTAGCAGCGAGATTCATTTTCAGGTAGATGTGTGGTCAAACGGGAATACCTTTCCAATCGCTCAAGCTGTGAATGAGACGATGTACGAGCTCGGTTTTTTTCGGCGGGCAGCTCGGGATTTCAACGAGAATGAAAAAGGTATTTATCACAAAGTTTTACGTTATTCAAAAACTCATTTTGGAGGTTGATTGATTTGGCAGATGTCGTAAAAGTTCCTGTCGGATTGCAGGATGTATATTATGCAAAACTCATTAAAGATGATAAATCGGGTGTTGAGTATGATACACCTAAATTGCTTGCCCTGGCAATCACGGCCAATGTTACACCAACGATTAACTCTGCAACACTCTTTGCCAATGACGGTCCGGTAGTAACAGCTAACGCCCTAGGAGAGATCACTGTAGAAATAGGTGTTCCAGACATCAGTTTTGAGGACTATGCTATTTTGTTAGGAGCGAGACTGAATGATAAGGGTATGTTGATCGACAACGCAGACGACCAAGCGCCGGAGGTAGCGTTAGGGTATAAGCGTACCTATAATGACGGAAGTATCCGCTACATTTGGCTCTTAAAAGGCAAATTTCAATTGCCAACTGACGAAGCCACAACAAAACAAGGTGAAATTACATTCCAGACTCCAACAATTCAGGCGAAATTCCTTAAACGTATTCATGACGGTAACTGGAGATTCCGGGCGGATAGCAGCAATCCAGATAGCGCAGACTTAATTACTTCGTGGTTCAGTGCTGTTCCAGACGATGTACCAGACACTATTCCTACACCATAGGAAATCCGAGAGAGAGGGCAATATGCCTTCTCTCTTTTTATATTCCGGGGGTGAAGTTGTGAAGGTTGAAAAAGTACCAATAGATTTAGATAAGCGCCGTCATCTTGTTTATGATCTGGACGCGGTATATGAGTTAGAGCAGGTTTACGGATCGTTTGCGAAGGCGATTAAAAGCGTGCGTCTTGATGCGTTTGACGACACGGCCAAGGTGCTATATTTCGGATTGAGGCATGAGGACGATACGTTAAGCGTCGCCGCTGCAGATCATCTGATTGATGTGACTAATCGATTCGAAGTAATCGAAAAAATAATCAAAGCAGTTTCGTTGTCCTTGCCGGATTCAAGCGCTGTTCAGACTACAAACCAGCAGACCCAACAACCTGATAGTTTAGATGACTCCGGTTGGGAATGGGATTGGCTTTATTATATGGGAACCGTCCTGCTCGGAATGAGCGAGGCGGTTTTTTGGTCTAGTACGCCCCGCAAGTTGTTTTCGTTGTGGGCGATCCACAAGCGCGTGAACGGTTGGGAGGAAACGGAATCACCAGAAAAAACTCGGGCGCAGGCTTGGATAGATCAGTACATCTAATCGGGAGGTGAGGAACAAATGTCAGACGAAATCGAAGTATCGAATCTAGTCACGAAAATTACGGTCGATGATACCGGAGTAGAGCAGTCCATGGCCGCGTTGGGCAGGCAAATGAAGGTTGTGCAATCTGAATTTGCGGCAGCGTCAAGCAAACTTGGAGAATACGCCAAGGAACAGGAAGGTTTAAAGACAAAGGCCGACTCGTTAAGTAAACAACTAGAGATTCAAGGGCAGCGGGTTGCCAAACTAAAGCAACAACACGAGGCCACAGCCGCCGCCAAGGGCGCAGATGCGAGGGAAACACAGAATCTTGAAATCAAGCTAAACAAAGCGGTTGCACAATACAATAAATTGCACCATGAGCTTAACACCACGACAGAAGCACTGAATAAGCAAACTACAGCATGGGAAAAAGCATCAAAAGCGGTAGATGAAGCAGCTAAGAAAATGGAAGCGGCAGGCAGACAGATGAACGCCGCTGGCCAGGCGTTAACAATGACCCTTACGGCTCCAATTTTGGGAGTTGGCGTCGCTTCGACTAAGGCCTCTATCGACTTTGAAAGTGCCTTTGCAGGCGTCAGAAAGACCGTTGATGCAACAGAAGAAGAGTTTCAACGATTTAGCCAAGAAATCCGAGATATGTCAAAGGAAATTCCGCAGACGGCGACAGCCATTGCAGGTGTAGCTGAGGCAGCGGGGCAGTTGGGTATTAAGAATGAAGCTATCATGGGCTTTACTCGGACGATGAGCGACTTGGGTGTAGCAACGAATATGAGCTCCGAACAGGCGGCCACAGCTCTAGCGCGGCTTGCAAACATTACACAGATGCCGCAGGAGAACTTTGACAGGCTAGGCGCAACCATCGTTGACCTTGGTAATAACCTCGCTACAACGGAGGCCGAGATCGTTGAGATGGGGCTACGGCTTGCCGGGGCCGGGAAGCAGATTGGATTAACCGAAGCTCAAATACTCGCCCTTGCTGGCTCATTGTCCTCTGTAGGTATTGAAGCAGAGGCCGGGGGTTCGGCGTTTAGCCGTGTAATGATCGAAATGTCCCAAGCGGTTATGACTGGCAGCGGAAGTCTAAATACCTTTGCATCAGTAGCCGGTATGTCGGCAGATCAGTTTAAAACAGCTTTCCAGCAGGATGCAGCTGGTGCCTTGATCTCGTTTATTGAAGGTTTAGGCAAGATGTCAGCGGCGGGCGAGAACACCTTTGCTGTCTTGGACGATCTTCAATTGTCCGAGATTCGAGTTCGAGACGCACTACTTCGTGCTTCTAATGCAGGCGATCTTTTCCGCAACTCCATGGAACTTGGAACAAGGGCCTGGGAAGAAAACACGGCGCTGACCAACGAAGCCAGCCAACGCTATGAGACAACAGCATCCCAACTGCAGATACTCGGTAACCGGATTGTTGACGCGGCCATTACGTTAGGGGATGCTCTTGTACCAGCGTTGATGGCAGCTTTAGACGCCTTGGAGCCTTTATTCGAAAGTATTGAGGCTGGGGCCCAGTGGTTCGCGAATCTTGACCCAGAGATGCAGCGTACGATCATTACGATTTTGGGAATGGCAGCTGCTGCCGGGCCATTACTGATTGTTGCCGGACAGCTAACAACCAGCATATCATCCCTCATTCCAGTGGTTAAGTTGTTAGGAACCGAAATAAAGTTTCTCGCCGGCACTCCAATAGGATTAGCGGCCGTGGCTGCAGCTGGGCTTATTGATATATTTGTTCAAATCAAATCCACAATGGAAGATGCTAAAAGGGCAACCGAGGAACTGGCAGAAGCTAATCTAAGGTATCAGGAAATCCAACAAAACGGCATTACCCGTGATCAAATCAATCAAACTCAAGAAGAAATAAATAAACTCGAAGAACTGACTGAGACATACCAAAAGTTCATTGAAATCGCAGCTGAATCCAATGAGGGACGAACAGGGCGCTTTAATAGAGCACTTATTCTAACAGCCGAAGAACTGGGAGTTTCTTTTAAAAAGCTACAAGAAGAGGCTCGATATTTTGGTGTAGAGCTTCAATATTTAGATGAAAATGGAAAGATGGCTGCCGCCTCTCTGGATGATCTTGTTGATAGACATAATGATCTGACTGAAGCTATCAAGGATGCACAAAAAGCAACCGCAGCAGAGATAAATGATCAAGCAAAACAAATAGCGGTAAGGCAACAGGAAGTAAGAGGTGTAAACGACTTATTAAAGACATATAAGTCTGCCAAGCAGGGATCGGATGAATGGACAGCAGCGCATAAGGAATTAGCTCGTCAATTTCCGCAGTTTGTTACAGCTACCGGGTTAAATGTGGAGGCAATTGAAGGGTTGATACTTGTAAAACAGCAAGAAATTCAATTGGAATGGGCGAGTATACAAGTTAAGGCCCAGGAGGCATTGCAAGAGAAGCAAACAGCGATTGCCAAGCAGGAGTCGGCAATAAAGATCGCGGAATCTATCCAGAAAATAGCGGGATCTTCCGGGATTGCCGAATCTGCCCTAGCGCGAATGAACGATGAATTAACTCGTTTACGCGGAGAGGCGGCAAGCCTGCAGGCGTTGCTAGACATGAAACCGGAAGACTTCAAGTTCGAGCCGATCATTATTCCATCTGTCGGTGGAGGTAATAAAGGAAAGGGTAAAAGCAGCGGTAAAAAGTCTACTACAACTAAATCTAAAAGTTACTCCAACGAAGCGTTGGACGAAGCTTACAAGCAACTTGAACATAAAAAGCGGCTTGACAAGATGACCCTCGAATCCGAGCTGGAGACTTTGCAGGCTATCCAAAAAGCTCACGTGAAAACGGCGGATGAGCGTATGGCCATCGAGGAAAAAATATACGATGTTAAGAAGCAGATAGCTGAGCGTGAAAAAGAGCTGCGAAAGGATGGATTTGAGTATGCGAAGCAGCAACTGCAGGCCGCATATGAGGACATGCTTGCACGTGAAGGACTGTCTGCCGAGGAACGTTTAAAGCTAGAAGAGGGCCTGACACAGGAACAAATCTTGCTTCATAAAGAGTACATTAACCAGATCAAGGATGATATGCAGGATCGTTTTAAGGCCGAAGATAAGCTGCTGAACGATCAAATCTGGAGCAATAAAAACTATCTGGAGAAGATCCTGGCTGACAATCGTTATTCGGCTGCAGAAAAAAGAGCTATTGAACGAGAAATCACCGAAGAGATTCGCAAGGCTACGAATGAACGGCTGAAGCTACAGAAGGAATATCACCTCGAAACTCTCAAATTAGCAGCAGAGGAACAGAAGGCACAGGTCGATAACATTAATAATTTTTCCAAGGCCGTACAAGATGCTCTTAAAGCTAAGTACCAGGCGGAAAGGAAAGCCGAGGAGGAGCGCCTAAAGGCAGAGCAGCAGGCAAACGAAGAATGGAAGAGGTCGCAACTCGACGCAATCAAGACTGTCTATAATGCTCGCGTTTTAGCCGCACAGAAGGCGGCGGACGCCGAGATCGAGCGCATCAATGCTGTTTACAATGCTCAGATTGAAGCGATTCAAAAGGAGCTTGACGCCCTCAATCAGGCTGAAAAGCAGCGGAGCCGCGAGGAGCTCGATGCAGAGGATCAAAAAAAGATTGATCGGCTATCGGCTAAAATTGAGTACGAGCATGACGACTTTAACCGCAAGCAACTCCAAGACGAACTGAATAAGGTTATTGCTGAAATGAACGAGCGACACCGACAGCAGGAGCTTGAAGATAAGAAAGAGGCGCTAAAGGAAGAACAAAGCGCCCTAAAGAAGAAGCTTGACGAAGAAACCCAGGCCATCAAGGAACAGCTTATTGCCAAGAAGGAGATCATGGCCCAGGAATACGAGGCCCAGCAGGCAAACATTAACGCCATATACGCTGCGCAAAAGGCGTCGCTAGACCAGCAACTCGCCGATACACAGGCGCACTACAACAAGCTCCTAGAAGCCAAGAGCCTACAGGCGGAAGCTGAGAAAATGATCATCCAGAATCAGCAAGAGGAAATTTTGGTGCTCCTCGATGAGTTTGGCGAAGGTTATCAGGCTGCAGGGCAAACATTGGGTGAAAAGTTAGTGGCAGGATTTAAACCGAAGGTAGACGAGATATCATCCATGATCGCGGGAGTAATTGCACAAATCGACGCCGCTAGATCAGCAGCCCTTGCCCTGGCAGCATCACCGCCAGCTGTAGGAGGGGGTGGCAGCGGGTCATCCGGATCATCATCAGGAGGGGGCGGCGGATCGAATTCTTCAACTCCTGTTATCCATGGAACTGTCACGTCTGTTAGTAAAGGAGATTCTACGCCATCGGTCAGAGGAACGGTGGTTTCTGTGACCAATAATTTCAACTCTCCAGTTACATCGCCGTCTGCGGTTTCAGCAGCAGCCACAAAAACAGCTCAAAGATTAGCAGGTTTCTAGGAGGTGTCGAATTGCAAAGAGTTACGTTTGTAAATGCCCGGGGCGAAACGGTGTTATTCGACAGCTCCGGGCCGTTTGTGCTGCAAAAAATTGATGGTACTTCTAACGTATCGGCGGAGATAAAAAGCACCAGATCGCCATATCAGGATGGTAGTAGTTTTGTTGACGTGCAGCTGGAAGATAGACTAATTCCGTTGCAAGGATTTATTAATGCGAAGAGTCAATTGGAGCTATACGAGCGTCGCCGGGAGTTGGCTAGAATTTTAAATCCAAAGTTGGGGCCCGGCAGGCTGATTTATTCCAATGATGCCCGTAACTATGCCATACCTGCGATCCCCGAAGAGGGGGTCAACTTTGGAGAAAGACATGTCCATGCCAATCTCTTTGTGGTTAATTTTATCGCAAACGATCCATACTGGCGTGACGAAAATCAGACAGTAAAGGGGTTAAGATTCGAGGCGGGAGGGTTGAACTTTGCACTTCGCCTCCCGACTCAGTTTGCATTTTCTGCTTATCGCGGCACATTTATAAACTCTGGAGATGTTGAGACCCCGGTCGAGATCCACTACAAGGGGCCAGCAACAAATCCTATTGTGGAGAACGAGACGACCGGGGAATACATCAAAGTCAATTATACCTTAACAGCAGAAGATACGTTGATCATCAGTACTGCCTTTGGTAATAAACGTGTCGAGGTACTCAATGATGACGGAACCCGGACGAATGTATTTAACTGGATCGACTTAGGCAGCACCTTCTTCCAGCTAAAACCCGGACGGAACATGCTAAAGTATGGTTCTGAATACGAGTCGGAACAACAAGCTGCTACGGTTACTATCTATTGGTATAACAAGTATTTGGGGGGATGACTATGGCAGCTCCATCGGTTCGCGTGCTGGATACCCAATTTAATCTCCTTGGAGAGATCGACGACTATGAGAGTTTGCAGTTCACGCGGCGTTTTTACCGTGCCGGTGAATGGGAAATGCATATAGCGCTCGGCAAACAAAATGTTGACGCTCTGCAGATTGACCGGATTATTGTAGTTGGTAAGGATCCCGAGAAGTCAGGAATCATCATTCAACGGGAGATTGTCCAGGATGAACAAGGCATAGAGACACTGGTGGTTAAGGGGCCTACCTTGGGCGGTGTCCTAAATCGTAGAATAACGGTGACGGATGCATACGATCGTATCCGAGGCCCAGCCGAAACCGTCATGAAGCACTATATTGCTAACCACCTAACGAATAGTATTTATCTAGATCGGAATATCCCGGTCTTTTCTATTGCTCCAGATCAGCAGAGGGGAAAGCAGACGCCTTGGCAGACGCGATTCGAGCCGCTTGACGTTGTGATACAGGAGATTGCGGAGTGGTGCGACATAGGTTGGTTTGTACGTCTGGACTATGCCGCAAAAAAGTGGATATTCGATGTTTATGAAGGGCGAAACCTAACTGCGGGTCAGTCTGCGCTACCTCCAGTAATCTTCTCGCACGAGTTCGACAACATTAAATCTCAGCAGTATATGGACTCTTATCTGCAATATAAAAACGTTGGTTACGCTGGAGGAAAAGGCGAGGAAGAAGATCGCCTAATCCAAATGGTCGGCGGCGGCACAGGACTTAATCGCAGGGAAGCATTTCTGGACTGCAGCTCGGCGGAAGACATTCTGGAGTTGGTCGAGATGGGGGAGCAGAAGCTTGCGGAGTTGAAACGCATAACAACCTACAATGGGCAGGTGCTGGATACCGGCAGCTTTGTCTATCAAAAGGATTGGGATTTGGGCGACCGGGTCACTTTGCAAAATAAAAAATGGGGCCTAACAATGGACAGCCGGATCACTGAGGTCAAGGAAATTTATGAACCGGCGAGCAGTTTAGAGATTGTTTTGGGTGATGAAATCCCCACTATTAAAACAGCAATGAATAAGCTAGAGAACAATGTAAAAAGGAGTGAATGATATTGCCGCAGAAATCAGGTTTTTTTGATAGTACAGCCGACGATATGCGCGAATATCCGGCCAGAGAGTTTGCCGAGTATTTCGCGCGATTCATAGGTAACGGCGTTTTCCTCGGTGGAACTCGTCTTAAGGTTACGGCAAGCGGGCAGGACGCTAATGTAAACGTAGAACTCGGGTATGGCTGGATTAATGGGTATATGTACAGCGTATACGACGAGCCCCTCTCGCTGCCGATTCAGCCCGCTACCACGCAGGACCGGATTGACCGGGTGATTCTTCGTCTTGACACTTCGGCGCCTGTACGGGCGATCCGGGCGCTTGTGGTGCAGGGTCTCCCGGCAACGTCCCCAGCCGCTCCGGCTTTGGTGAGATCCGGTAATATCTACGACCTGAGTCTGGCCCAAATACGGGTTCTGGCGAACACTTCGATAATTAAACCCGAAAACATCACAGATGAGCGTTTGAATAACCAAGTGTGCGGGATCGTTACAGCTCTAATAGATCAGGCGGATACCACGTCAATATTTAACCAGTTCCAGGCGTGGCTCAATACTAAAACGGCTGAATACCAACAGCAATGGCAAGATTTCATGCAGTCGGTGCAGGATGAGGGATTTGCAACGACTGAGTATGTAGACAATAGAGTGCTGACCGGGGGATATGGCGTAACAACCAACAGCGGGAATGCATACTCGGTCAAACCAACCCCGGCCCCGACTGCTCTTGTAGAAGGTCTTCGGGTTACAGTTCGAATTAATGCGGCCAATACAGGGGCGGCTACCCTAAACGTCAACGGACTTGGCGCTAGGAACATACTTAAAGGGAATGGTAATGCGGTAGCAGCTGGCAACTTGAAGTCTAATTCTGTTTACACTCTCGTGTACAGTGGAACGGCTTTTATCTTACAGGGTGAAGGGGGGGAGTATGGAACAGCCGTAGCAGCGGACGTATTAAAAGGAAAGACGATTGGAACTGAAAGCGGGATTATCACTGGGACTATGGCCAACAACGGGGCACAAATCATTACACCATCCACGGTAAATAAAGCTATCCCGGCAGGGCACCATAACGGAAGTGGGTATGTAATCGGGGACCCCGACTTAATTTCCAGCAATATCCGATCGGGGATCGATATTTTTGGAGTTAGCGGTAACGTCTCGCCCGGAGGACTAGCCGAGTTATCATACCATAATCAACTGAGAGATTTACCTCCCAATTCCTTCAGCACCATAGATTTATTAACATTACCGAGAGGAGTTAGGTATATATCATTTTCCTCGGATGCCACCGAATCAATTATCAACACATTTCAAACGATAGAACATGAGGATATATATCAAACATTTGCAACCCTAGCCCTTGTGGATAGTAATAATCAATTTATACAGCTTATGGGCAAGACAGGCCGGACAACGTATACGATGGCGTTTTTTTTAAACTTAGAAACCAAGGTTTTACAGCTATATGTATACAGTAGCAGTATAAGGTCTAGTCCTATTAACATAACAACCCCCTTTAATTGGAACGAACAGCTTCAATTAAAAGTTGTGTTTAGCAATAGACATAGTCAGTGGATAGGTACAAGAGTATCAATCTCAGGAAGGATACAATATGCCTAATAGGAGGGATGTAATATGTTCGCTATTTATCATGATTTGGTCGGCGACATAGCAAAAGTTAAAGCTATTATTCACAATCCGTACCCAGAACAGATAGAAGAAAACGGGCTACACGTGGAGAGTCTGCCAATATCCGAGACGCCAGAAGGAATGTACCCTGTGCTGATGATAAATCTTAGTACAGGAGAGATGTTTTATAATTACGAAGTTCTGCCTGTACAGATTCCGGATAACGAAATTGCTGACAAGGTAACGGCTTTAGAATCCGACCTGGGCAACCTACTCCTAGAAAATGCCGCTGATAAAGCAACGATCGCCACGCTGGAAGACACGGTCGGCAATCTGCTGCTGGAAGTAGCGACCTTGAAGGGAGGTGCTGAGTAATGTGGTTTGCATCGATCAAGCGATTTTACGACAACGGCCATCCAGCATATACACCTGAGAACTTAAAAACGTTTGTTGTTGCCAAAATGATAACGTCGCAGCAGTACCAGCAGATTACTGACATTGAATATGCATAGAGGCAGCGCCGCAAGGCGTTTTTATTTTGCCCTCGGATACCCGGGGGCTATTTTAATGGATTGGGGGTAGGGGGATGGATGGAGTACAAGCCGAAATGTTACAGCGAATCACGAGGGTAGAAACTACTGTGGACAACATGAATGAAAAACTAGATAGGGCAATATCGGCGAACGAAACTGCGGTAAAAGCTCTATCATCTGCTAAATCTGCACATGAGAGATTAAATCGTATCGAAGATGGTCAAAAATGGCTCTGGCGAACCTTTGCAGGAGCTTTCATCTTGGCGATTGCCGCTTTTGTTATCGCCGGTGGACTTAAATAAAAAAATGAGAGGAATGATTTTGAATGGAATGGAACATGATCTTTGAACTGATTGACCCGAGGTTGCTGATTGTAGTTGCTGCATGCTGGGTGCTGGGGTACGTGCTTAAGCAAACCCCGCGGGTACCCGATTGGAGCATCATCTATGCTGTTGTGGTACTTGCTGTTGTATTTGCCGTAGGGCTGCTGGGTTGGGGCGTGGAAACAGTGATCCAGGGCATCTTGGCCGGCGCATTTGCCGTCTTTGGTCACCAGGCGATTAAGCAGGCCCGGAAAGGTGGAGAACAATGAAGAAAGTATTTATCGATGCTGGCCATGGTGGTAAGGACCCGGGGGCGGTAGGATACGGATTACAAGAGAAGGACATCGTACTTGCAGTGTCCCTCGGCATCAAGCAGCAGCTAGAATCGCAATATGACGGCGTTCAGGTGCAACTATCCCGGAGTACAGATGTATATTTGACGCTTAAGGAGCGTACCGACTTAGCCAACAAAGCTGGCGCCGACCTCCTGGTCTCCATCCATTGCAATGCCGGCGGCGGTGCTGGAGGCTTCGAGACGTTCCGTTACTCTTCGGCAACAACAGCGAGTACTTCATTTCAAAACGTGCTGCATGGCGAGATCCTCACTGCACTTAAACCGTTTGGTGTGATCGATCGTGGTAAAAAGTCCAAGAACCTGCACATGGTCCGGGAGAGTAAAATGCCGGCAGTGCTTACCGAGAACCTGTTCATTGATGTGGCCAGCGATGCGGCTAGGCTGAAGCGGCCAGAAGTGATCGATGCAATTATCCAGGGACACGTGTCCGGGATTGCGAAATACCTAGGTTTAAAGCGAAGGGAGGGGTTAGTCGTGATAAAAGCGCCTGAGTGGAAAGAGAAGGGCCGGGAATGGCTAATCAAGAATGCTGAAATCAGTCCAGAATGGAAAGCGACCGATCCAGTTGATATCGGAACGCTGGGAACTATACTTGGAAGATTGATTAAATAAATGGTATAATATGGTCAAGATATCAGCACCCCTGATATGCAATCCGGAAACACCGGTAAAAAGGAGCCCTGCGACTACGGTCGTGGGGCTCCTTTTTTTATTTACCTATCTGCCAATTCTTCACGCAATGCCTTTTGAAGTACCTGCGAGAAATTCAAACCAGCAGCTTCAGCAGCGACATTTAGATCATGGGGAATGGTCAGTGTTTTCTTATCGTATTTTATTTTTTCTTTTAGATGACATTTGGCAACGATCGTGCGCTGTCCTTCCTGTAGATCGATCTTATTTAATGGTGTGGGCTCAGGAATTTCCTCATTATCATCTATCCGGCTTTCAATAGTTAGTTTGAGAACTTCATCAGCTCTACGGATAGCCTGCTCAATGTCATCGGCTTGAGATATAGCTTCTTCTAAGTCTGGGAAAGTAATCGCAATATGTTTCCCTGAAAAATCAAGAACAGCTACATATTGAAACTCATTTTTCAAAGGGATCATTCCTTTCACTTTTATTATATTTACTTTATTTTATTTTTAAAGAAGAGGGGAGGGGCTAGAACTTCAGCCCCGACTTCTTCTCAATATCCTTTAAGATATGTATTGCCAAGTCCTTTTCAGGATGTACCACTGTGACCTTAGCTTTTATGGTTGGGTGTTTAAATTGCCAATGGTCACCGACTGTCTTCACCCAATACCATCCGTTATTCTTTAATATTTTGATGACCTCTCTTGAAGAATAACTTCTCATCCCCTCACCTCCTAATTTAATTATAATACGTATCAATACGTATTGCAATACTAATTAAAAAAACCACAGGCATTACGCCTCGGTGGTTTTTGCGTTGATTATATGTTTTCAAGTAGATTAGCATAGCTGTTAGCCGCTTGTTGTAAATAAGTGTTCGGTACAATTAACCTACTCTCAATTTCTTTTACTGTATCTTGGCCTAATGACCCTTTATTAACCGAGTCAATTAAATAATCGATAACCTCTACTCGCCCCTGAATTGCTTTGGATAGATTCTCGATTGTTCCATCCAAAAAAATCTTAGCGGATGCGGTTAATTCAAGATCGTTAGGAGTTTCAAAACCTTCCAGCTCAGTGATTTTACTATTATACTGCTGCTTCGCTAACTCAAGATCAGAAATTGTAGATTCGGCGCTTAATAATCCGAATTGATAGTTATCGATTGACTCGGCGACAGATGTTTTCCAAGTCTGGTCAACGAGCGAACTTGTACTTCTTATCAAGCTATCCAGATCATCCTCGACGAATTTCAATTCAGGTGATCTCTTGTCAGTTTTAGTTTGCTTCACAGTACCACTATCTTTAGCTTCGGTATTTTTTACTTCTCCACATCCAGCCAGCAGTGATACAAAAAGCAAGATGAGTAATGTTTTTTTCATGACTTCCTCCGGTTCGGATTTATTAAAGACCAGTCTACCAGAACTAGGAAAAAGTTTCTATGCCAAACAAGGAAATTTTCTAGGAGAGGGGATGATTTGTCCGAGAAATGTCCTTTTGTAAGCTTTAAGTCGCGTTAAAATTATGTAATAGAAATGAGGGGGAGGTTAGAATTATTGAAAGGTGTGGGAACCTATACGTTCCCAATTCATCCGGGGGAGTGCGGTTGATTACCCGCGACGCCTGCTTTATTCGGCGGAGATTCGCCATTGATACAGACTCTCCATAGAGATCTCCAAGATCACCGAAGCGGTGTACATAGCTTCAACACTCATGAGACGCTCATCGCTACACCAGTATGATACCATGCGCTTTGACCAGCCTATACGTCGCGCAAATTCTGCTTGGCTCATGCCTCGATGATCAAGCCAATATTGCAGCAGGCACCTCCCTCGGGAGTATGCCAATTGATCAATTCCACCTTTCTTTTCAGGAAATATATCATTTATTTTCAGGAACGTTTGTTCTCGTTTTTTGTTCGTGTTTGTGGTATGCTCGTCTTATATCACATCGGAAAATATTAGCACATAACCCAGGAGTGATGACCTATTCAAAAAAAAAGTATTGACCTAAGTAAGTTATCTGAGGTGATGGGCAAGGATCCAGAATATTTAAAAAGAGTTATTGCTGGCTGTTCCGATACAATCGTTCAGCACGAACGGCAGCAATCATCCGCTGATACTCCTCCTCTGTCAGATCGTGACCATCAACTTTAAAATCAAAGCGTTGCTTGATTTCCTCGTCTGATAAATCAAGCGATCTATCGAAAAGCTCTTTCTCGGCTTCGTTCGGGGCAGGGCTTTCTTTGACTATATTTTTCTTTAGAAATTGAATGAAATCTGCTTTTGTTTCCAAGCTCATATCGCAAAATCTTATAAAATCCGCAATATCCTCTAAAGAAGTTGGAAGTTTTTCTAATTCTTTTTCTTCAAGATAGTGTTCAAGATCATCGTGAAGAAATTTACCAATAGTTTTGAATACTTCTTTATCTTGCCCCGACTCGTACGCCTCTTTGATCAACTCATTGATAGTAGCATCAAGAGCTTCTTGAATTCGTAAATAGTTTTTTACACCGGATTTTTTTTGTGTGTCTAAACCTTCAAAATACCCCGCTTTCTCCATTAGGTCAGTTTGGGAAGTGTTTAATCCCGCTGCTAATTTCCTTATTGTCTCTGGTCTAGGTAACTCACGTAAGCCATTTTCTATTCTGGATATTTGTGCATTACTTACACCTGATAATTCTGCTAATTGATTAAGTGTTAAACCCTTTTCTTCACGCAGTGATTTTAAATATATGCCGAAATTTGAACTCATTATTGGTACACTCCAATTCAAAAAAAGTAATTTCTTTAAGCATCACACTTGTAAATATACATGAAAATTCCCAATAGGTAAAGAAAAACAACGAAAAAACGTTACCGAGTGGTAAAATCATTTGAAAATCACCGCATAGGAACGAATATTCCCATTTTCGGTGTTTTACCATATGGTATAGGTGTGGTACTTTATAAGTGTTCCCATAAGGTAATGGAATATACACGCTGAGGGGGTGAAAACATGCGAATGGAGATTAACCTTAAGAATATTGAAGCATACATGCAATCTAAAGGTTGGGACGAATCAGAACTAGCTGAAAAAATCGGTGTTTCAAGGACACAAGTATATCGTGTTCTACGGGGGCAAAGATCTCCCGGAAATGAATTCATAGCTGGTCTTTTGAACGCTTGCAGAGAAATGGGTCTTAATGACCTATTTATTTTTGAAGACCCGTTACCACTAGGTAACGAAGATGGTAATGGAGAGGATGGTTCGAATGAATCCAAATGCTATAGTGCTAACACCTGAGCAATTAGAAGCCCTTAAAGCTGAAATTATTGAGGAAGTACGGAAACAACAATTGCCGCTTAAAGCATCCAGATACGAGCTGATGAATGAAATCAGAAGACATGTCAGCCCTATCCTTGGAGATGACTATCGAATCCATAGCGCATTTTCAACTATTGCACGAAAAACCTTTGATCTCCGTCATCAAACTTTCTTCTATGGAGAAAGTCTGGACCAAGCAACCGAAATGATTAAGGAGTTGGTTGCAGTCATCGAAAAGTTCCGGTCTCGAAATAGAAAGGGTGGCGAGAATGAACGAACCACAGATATATAAATTCAATGGTCAGGAAGTGCGAGTGATCGAGAAGGACGGCCAGCCTTGGTGGATTGCAAAGGATGTTTGCGAGGTGCTTGAGCTAACTGACACCAATAAAGCCCTGCTAGGTTTGGATGATGATGAAAAATCCGAACACGAACAGTATTCGGGTTCAGGGAGAAAACCGCTGATCATCAACGAACCCGGCCTGTACTCCTTAATCCTGCGTAGTCGCAAGCCAGAAGCAAAGCAATTCAAACGCTGGATAACGCATGAAGTCCTCCCGACGATCCGCAAGACAGGCGGGTATGTGGCAAACGACGATTTATTCATTCAAACTTATTTGCCGCATGCGGATGAACAAACGAAAGCTATGTTTCGGATCACGCTTGAATCGGTCCGCAAGGCAAATGAACAAATCGCCATCATGCAGCCAAAGGCGGAGTATTTCGATGCTCTGGTCGATCGGAACCTCCTTACTAGCTTCAGGGACACGGCCAAGGAGCTGAAAGTCAAGGAGCGGGAGTTTATCAATTGGCTGCTAGATCGCGGGTATGTCTTCCGTGACGGCAAAGGGGCACTCAAGCCTTACGCCCAGCATGTCCCAAACTTGTTTGAACTTAAAGAATGGGAACGCGGTAATAAGGCTGGGACACAAACGATGGTTACTCCCAAGGGCAGAGAGACATTCCGCTTATTGCTGACGAAGCAAACGGCTTAAGTAAATAGCACAACCTGATCTTTGAAAATCGAATATGCAAGGAAATAAATCAGAAAGGATGGCGATGGCATGGCCATAATGGTTCACCCGGTACATCGCCGGGTGGCTGAGCTAACAATAAAAATGCTGAAGGGCGGCTTAAACCCATTCGAAGCCAGCGAAATGATGCACTGTCTCAGGGCAAACGCTGATCTTGTGCAAAAGATTGACGGCTATAAAGAAGCCGCTTATGCAGCACAGTGCATCGGCAATGACGATCTACTTCAACACTTTTGTATGAAACTCGATGAAATGGAGGCGAAATGCACTTGAACACTGTAGAAAAGATGGTCCTGTTCCTTCGGATCGAAGCCTTCGCCAGGGCGAATAATCGTTTTAAAGTGGCGGGATGGGCCAGGCAGCAGTACCGGAAACACCGCGAAATGTACTTTGCAAATTGGGGTGAGCAGCATGCCAGACGAACTGCTTGATCGGCTCGGAACCTATTTTGAACACTTCGATATTGGCGCCCGCTACGGCATAACCTTCGGGGACTTCGTTGGGAAGGTGCAGCGGGGAGTGTGGTTCGCATGGCTGGCCTAGCCATAGAAGATGATGGTATCCAATATGACAACTTAGGCCGGATGATGTATCACCCGGAATTTCATGAAAAACACGGTCAGCGGTTTACGGAAGATGAGTTGTCCTATTTGTGCAAGTTTTACAAGCATGATGGTCGGCGGGCGATGTCGTTTGCTCTCGGTAAGACAGAGCGGGTAGTACAGAACAAATATCTGGAGCTTAAAAAGCGGGGGCTAATCTCGTACTACCAGAGTTTGCAGCATTACGTCTGAGGAGGTGCGGGGTGGCTATGTCTGATCTTGATCGCTTCTCCCAGCCACTGTGGGGCGAGCAGCAGCGCCGAAAGCCGCAGGAGGATGAATTATCAGCCTACAAGCAGGAGCGTGATAGCGGGCTTGTGGAGCGCTTGGAGGGAGGTGAGGAAAACGATGGGAGAAGCTGCTGAAATGGTGCTGGACGGTCTGCTCTGTGAATGCTGCGGGCTACTGATCGACGGCGAGGAGCCGGGGTATCCGCGGAAGTGTGAGGATTGCGAATAGGAAGGAGGTAAGGAATATGAAGAACATGTACTGGGTTCGCGGCGAAGTAACTGCCATCGTTCTTAATAGCCCTCGATATGGCCGAATGGAAACATTGATCAGCACTACCAAGCTTCCTCTGGCTCAATCATACGAAGGAACTTGGTATGCAAACTGGAGCCCTATTACAAAAAGCTTCTATTGCGCTGGCAGGATCAAACTTTCGGATGGAAGGATATCGACCATGTATCTTCACAGATGGATTACCAAGTGCCCGAAAAATATGCAGGTGGATCACTTCAACAACAATACATTGGATAACACTGATAGAAATCTAAGGATTGTTACTAGATCAGGCAATCAACAAAACAGAGCAAGGAATCAAAGAAACAACACTTCGGGCGCAAGGGGAGTTAGCTGGGATAAACGGTATGGAAAATGGAGCGTATCAGTAGTGGTTCAAGGGAAATCAATCCACATCGGCCGCTATGACACAGTTGGCGAAGCTGATCAAGCGGCCAAAGAAGCGCGAGCAAAGTATATGCCTTTTTCTAAAGAAGCGAGCTCCAAAACAGGGAGGCTATAATTTTTTTTGCCAAAAACGGGGTTTTTAGCCCAAAAATCAACGAAACGAGGGAAAAGCATGGACGAAAAAACATTGCAGTACCTGGGCGAAAGGGTCGATAAAGCCCGGGAAATCGTAAAAAAGATCGGAGTGCTTAAAGACTTTATTAAGCGCAGCGAAGGTAAATGCACTATTGAAATAAACGGGGACGGCCGTGGATCTGTTCGGATTCATAGTTACGATTTCAGACGCCTCGCAGCCAACGCCAAAGTAGCCGTCTTGAATCAAGTCGAAGAAGAAATCAAACTGCTCGAGCAAGAGCTCGACGAACTGTAGGAGGCTGCCGATGTCCCAATTTCCTGCCGCACTAATCAAGCAAATCTATAACAATCTGCCGGCTGTAATTCGTATCGATCTAAACAATTACCTGTATGTTTTGGACTGGTTACAGACCGAAACAAATCCAGAAATCAGAGCACACCTGATAGCGGAGCTTGAACTGATCGAAGCTAAGTACGGCGCTGTTGTAGTCAGAAAAAAAGCCGCCCAAGAGAGCGGTCAATAAAAAATAATCCAACCCAATAATACCACGGAAAGCGAGGATCGTGAATGGCTAAGCAAATTCGGTTCATCCAATTGGAGTTGAAGAACTTCGCCGGGATACGAAAGCTGGATGAAAAATATGGAGATATCACCAAACTGTCCGGCCGGAACGGAGAAGGCAAGACGACATTCGGGGAAGCCCCGGCTTGGATATTCTTCGGTACTGATTTATTTGGAAATAGATTCAACCCATCGCCTACAACATACGAGTTTGATCGGGTATATGCGTCACTTAGATTATCGGTCGATGGCGAGGAAATGACCTTCACCCGAGAAATTAACGAAAACGGGGTCAATGAATTTTGCATCAGTTATGTGCCTGCAAAGGCCAAGGAATATGAAGCGGCAGTGGCCGAGCTCTTTAGCAAAGAAGAATTCCTTTCCTTATATAATCCCGGGTTCTTCTTCACCCAACACTGGACTAAGCAGCGGGAGCAGGTAATGAAGCACGCTTTACCTCCAGCTAAATCCGATGTACTCGCAGAAATGAGCCGGACTAATCCTGAACAGAAGGTAAAGGATATCGTCCACAACCCTGCTGCCGCCAAGCTCGACGAGCTGACGAAAAAGCATTCCCTGGACGATCTCCAGAAGATTCACGGCGGGACCGGGGGCCAGAAAGCGAAGCTGGAGAAGCAGCACATCGCCGCTCAAAGTCGAACCAAGACGCTGCGGGAACAGTATGACCGCCTGCCGGATGCGCCAGAGGATATTGAGGCTGTCAAAGCTGAATCTGCCACGCTGCTGGAACAAATCAAGAAGATCAACGAGCAGATTGAAGCGGCCCAGCAAACCAATCAAGAACGCTCATCTGTTATGGGTAAACTCGCTGCGGCTCGCATGGCCGTTGAAGCTGCCAAAGATCGGTACATGAAGGTTTACTCCGAGCCAATCGAAGACGCCTGCCCGACCTGCCAGCGGCCATTTGACGACGCAGCGCGTAAAGCTGCAACCGACAGCAAGGAAAAGCGGAAACATGAGCTTCATGCCGAGCACTCTAAGGCCGTAGCCAAGCGTAAGGAGTTAGAGGCCGAGCTGGCTGGCGTGGAGGAGGTCGACGTCTCAGACCTCTGGAACGAAATGCGTGAGCTTGAACGGAAGCGGGATGCATTAGAGGATTCGATCAAAGCTCAGGAGGTCCGGGCACGACTGCAGGCGGATGTCGAGGCAGCCAAGAAGGCTGAGGACGACACGCTCGCTGCACTCAAAGAGTCTATCTTCATTCTGGACGCAATCAAGGCATACCGCGCGAAGGAAGCCGAACTGCAGGCTGAAAAAGTCCAGTCGCTATTCACTAGACTCAAAATCCGACTCTTTAAATACGTGAAGACCACTGGTGAATACGAGCCGGATTTCAGCATCCAAATGGACGGTAAGGACTATGCTGCACTGTCCACAGGCGAGAAGATCGCTGCGGGTCTGGAGCTCACTGAGGTACTGTTCAAGCAATCCGAACTTATCGTTCCTACTTTTATTGACGGTATCGGCGAGTATACGGGCGAGATCGCAGTCTACGGCCAGCTGATCACGGCCCGAGCAATCAAAGGTCAAGAATTCAAAATCGAAACGGAAGACATTACCGCTGCCTAACCTATAAAACTATCTCTAGGAGGACTTATCTATGAAAAATACTAATCGTTTTTCCAATAAAAAAGATGCTCTAAAAGCCGCAATGCAAGCAGGCGCCGCCCATGATTATGCCGTTTTCAAATCTCGTCGCAGTTTCAAACGCCCGGCTTCTGACAAGAAGGCATATGAACGCGGCAGCATCGGCCCGTCGGCTATTGCAACGGCAATCGCAAAGGAGTTCGGTCGCATTCTCTCACGTCGAGAACGCAAACAGCTTGCGAAGGATACAGGAAAGCCATTCCAAAAGTTTTACGCTCGGGGGTGAGCGGAATGAGAGGTAAGCGCCCAACTCTAGCACAGAAAAAGATCATTGCCGCCAATGTCGGAACGCCGGGTGACTGGCTAGTTCAGCGGGCTGAGCCCGATCGGCTTTATCTAGTACATCGATATATAGGCACGACTAAAATCATTTTCTTATAGGAGGCATTCATCATATGGCATCTTCAAAACAACTAGCTACTGTCGGGAATTGGAGTATTGAAGATATCGAAACAATGAAGCATACACTCGCTGCAGGAACAACAGACTCCCAGTTTCAATTGTTCTTGCGGACGGCACATGCATCAGGTCTTAATCCATTCCTTAACCATATTTACGCCATTGTCTATCAAGGAAAAATGTCTTTACAAATTGGTATCGAGGGAATTGCGTACCTAGCAAAACAGCACGATGGTTACAGAGGGTATGACGCCCAAGTTGTGTGCGATAACGACACGTTCAAGGCCAGAAAATCCACTGTTTACAACGAGAAAACAGGGAAGCGTGAGGATGAATGGGTCATTGTCGAACACGAAATTGGATTTCCACGCGGAAAAGTTATTGGTGCATATGCAATTGCGTATCGAAATGGCTATCCTCCATTCACCGTGCTGATGGACTGGAGCGAAGTTGAACACTTCTTAAATAGCCAGATTACGAATCAAAAAACGATGTGGACAAAATACACGGCTGACATGTTCAAGAAGCATGTGGCAAAGCGGGCTTTGAAAGGGCAGTTCGGAATTGATATAAGCGAGGAAGAAATTCCTGGGTCGGGTGCGTCTGCACTTGAATACGAACCGGAACGTCGGGACATTACCGCGGAAGCTAACTCATCAACTGCAGCCACGACACCGCCACCAGCAGAGGAACCAAAGCAGACGCCACCGCCGGCAGACGATTCATTGGAGATGGAGAGACTGCGAGCAGAGATTATGCAAAAGCAAGCCCAGCTTGGTCTAACCAATAAAGCTAAGCGAGACGAGCACATGGACAAACATTTCAAGTTCAATGGCAAAGTCCCTACCGTAAACGAGATTAAGGCTTACCTGCAGGTTTTGGATTTGCACATAGCCGAGAAGCAGGCGGAGCAAGATGAACTCCCAATCTAACCAGGTGCCCGTGCAATTGGAGTTGGACTTATTCGGAGGCAGTAGTAATGACAAGCCGCCTCCGGCTCCGGCCGGGGAGCCAGTCCTGAACGGCATGTACTATGAGCGCAGCACCGGGCTATATGTCTCTTACGTGCAGGGACGCAGATATTACGAGGTAACTCCTGCCCGCTGCCTGGGAGATAGGGCCTGGAAAGAACGGATCAAGAAGGAGAGGAGCATATGAACTTTAACTTTATTGAACCGCCGCCAACTATGAATATTTACTCACAGAAAGGTGATAGAGTCAGGTTTCTGAACAAGAATGGGCATGACTGGGAACCTGAACGAGCAAGAGAGATCGGATTAGTTGAAGGTGAGGTTTACACGGTTGAGCGTACTGATGTCGGAGGATGGCATACGGATGTTTACCTGCAGGAGTTTCCCGGATATCACTTCAATTCTGTAATGTTTGAGAATCATAAAGAAACAGTGCCTGAAACTGAAGAGTTGCATATCCCTTGTAGCATTTGCGCGATGACTCAGGTAATACCTGTCAGACGGAGTGATCTGCAACAGTACAAAGATGGAGCTCATGCACAGCATACATTCCCTTATCTATCAGCAGATGATAGGGAGTTAATCATATCGGGCGTTTGCGGCAAGTGCTTTGATGAATTGTTTGAGGATGATGACGATGAGGGTTAGCATCATCGCAACCGGCTCTGACGGAAACTGCATCCATCTTCAAAGCGAAACAACAGGCATCCTGATCGATGCCGGCAAGTGGAAGCGTGATCTGGAAAAGCGGCTGCTGGCAAACAACATCAACGCGGCGACGGACATCCAAGGCATATTCGTGACACATGCTCACGGAGATCATATCAAGGGTCTGACTTTAGCCAACAAGTACCGTATCCCGGTATGGGCCACGGATGGCGAATGGAAAGGCATATCCGGCGTAGACGAGGAGTTGCGCCGGGTGCTTGAAACCACGTGGAGCAAATACGAAAGGATCGAGATTGGCGACGATTTGCACGTCTACCCCTTTAAGGTCCACCACGACGCTTATGAGCCAGTTGGATATGTGGTTGAGGATGGCTGGGGCAATAACGCTTGCGTGGTATTCGACACCGGGCAGATCGACGACGAAATGCTCGAAATGATGGAGGGCAGCAACGTCTACATCGTCGAGGCCAATCATGACGTGGAGATGCTGCAGAATGGTCCATACGACGACTATCTCAAGGATCGGATATCTGACCCACATCGAGGACATTTGAGCAACGATCAGACAGCGGCAGCGCTGCAAAAGCTGGTTAAGGGCCGAGGCGAGCGGATTTATCTGACGCATCTTAGCAGCAATAACAATACGCCGGAGCTCGCCTCCCACGCGGTCCGGATGGCGTTGTTTGAAAAGGGACTTATCAATAAACGAGATTATTTTCTGGAGGTGGTTTAGATGGGCTACAAATATGCGGTTGTTAAGACGCCAATGGTCTACAGGAATCTGTACGTACCAAATGGTGGAGTGACAATTGATATAGGAACAATTATTGGTTATGACGAGGAATCACGAGAAATCTTTATGCCCCGGGATTATGCCGGCAAGTTTGTTTATTTGCCAAGTATTGAAGAAATCCCTGAAAACGAATTTACGAACTTGTGGCGTAATAGCCAATTAATTGCTCAACAGCGGGATAAGGCGATCAACGATCTGGCCAAACATGCGCAGACATTGGTTGATATACAAAATGAATTGAATGCGATGCGTGAAAAGGTCATGCTGCCCCGGGATGTTGCTGAAGCTATTGAATCTTTTAGAGATGAAGGACACGACAACGACTACATTATGAGGTATCTAGCAAGAGATTTATCTAATGGAGGAACACCATCGAATCGGTTGGTCACCCTTAAAAATTACTCACGGGAGAACGGCGGGCAACTCATTCAAGCCCTTGCCAACGGTTACACCGTCGAGCAATCACCGGAGGAAAGGCTACACGCGGAGGTCAAGGAACTTCTAGGCGACTGGCGCGGCTCAACGATAGATGAGAAATTGATCGACCGGATGGCTGGGCGTATCGTGGAGCACGCAAAGCAATTTACTTGAACGTTGGTGAGGAGGAATGAGCGGGAAACTGGATGATCCGTTCACAAGGGTAGCACATGAAATATTGGAAGATGTGGCAAAGAGGAAGTTTAACGGAACCCAGTTGAGAATTCTCTTGATTGTCTGGCGATACACATACGGATTCAATCGGAAGTCTCACTCATTATCAGTTAAATTTCTCGCCAATGCCCTAGACACGAACGAACGGACTATCAAACACGAGTTAACTCGATTAATCGATTGTAAAGTTTTAAAAGAAGTGGAGTCTTACACCGGGATAAACTCCCGAAAGCTATCATTCAATAAATACTCTGATCAATGGCTAGAGGTGAGTAATTCATCACCCCCTAAAAAAACTAAGGGGGTGAGCAAAACACCACCCCTAGAGGTGATCAATACACCACCCCTAGAGGTGAGTAATTCATCACCCAAGATAGAAAGAAAGAAAAACTTAAAGAAAGGAGATATATATATGAATTCTCCTAAAGAGAAATTGAAGTTTCACGACACTGTATTTCTCACTCTGGAGCAATACGAAAAACTATGTGCAGATTTCGGTAAGCACAAGGTAGATAACACAATTGAAGCCCTTGATGAATGGCAATCAAACAAGAAGCCTTCACAGCACAAGAAAGATCATAACAAAACCCTTCGCGTCTGGATCAAGAGAGATATGGAAAGAAACAAATCATCTTTTAAAACAAAGGCTCAACGCAATCAAGAAGAAATGGCGATATTAAATCAATTCTACGAGGAGGGTGCGGCTCATGAAACAAACGGAAACAGCGAGCTTCCTGGCCATGATCAAGACCGCCTACCCCTTCTTTGAAATTACAGAGCCTGGTACCAGACTCTGGCACATGATGTTGCAGGACATCGACTTTAAAACGGCTCAGATGCGGCTTGCTCATCATATAAAAACAAGCAAGTTTGCCCCGACTATCTCCGAGATTGTCCAGGCTCCGGCCAGCGAGTCGGAAGAACCTTCCTATTACGAGTTGCTAAGACAGGAAGAGCAGCAGGAACGGCTAGCCCTGGAAGCCTACAACGAGAAAGCAGTTCCTATGCCTGATCACATCAGAGAGCGACTGGAGCGGCGCGCGAAACGGAAGGTGAACAGCCATGAGTCTTGAAGCGGAACAGGCGGTATTAGGGGCACTGTTACAGAAGCCGGAACTTATGGATGACTGCTATCTCACGGCTGAAGATTTTGACCCGAATGGCCTGAATGGATCGGTGATGAAGGCGCTAAGTTGGGCATACGAACATTTGTCTGACCGATCGGACGTAAAGAACCCATTCGATCCGTTGGTACTGGCCAAGCATTGGGGTAACAGCCTCGAGCAAATAGGCGGTATATCTTACCTGATGCGGCTTCGAGAGTCGGTCCCAACTCTTTCAAATTTTGATCAATACCAGAAAATCATTCGGCAGGCCAGCATCCAGCGCCGAGCTGCAGCTGCCTTACAGGAAGCCCTCTCCGCTGGCGAAGTGGATCTGAACTTTGTCAAAGACCAGATGGAGCAGCTGCAGGAATTGCAGAGCCGAGGCACGGCAGACGGATGGGAGCTCGTTGCAGATGTGCTCGAGGGGCATCACAAGGAGATTATGGACCGTGGTTCTCGTAGCGGAATCACTGGGGCTAAAACGGCGAGCGTAGAACTCGATGAAATGGGTGGAGGTCATCAAAGAGGAGATTTCACTATAGTCGCTGCCCGTCCAAGCATTGGGAAAACAGCCTATATCGTTAGCGACTCCAAGACAGCGGCTATGTCCGGTTGGACTGTCGGGGTATTCTCGGCGGAAATGTCCTCCAAGGATGTGGCTGAGAGGTATATCTGCGATATCAGCGGAATCGACGCTAAGAAGGTCCAGAAGGGCCGGCTGACGGAAAACGACTGGGGCAATTACAGTAAGGCGCTCGACCTCCTTGATCAACTTCCAATCTACATCGATGATACGCCGGGCATGACCATCGAGTACATCTGGCGCCAGACCAAGGCAATGAAGAAGAAGCATCCAAATTTGATCATTTATGTGGACTACCTACAGGTGATCTTGACGGAAAAGAATTTTACTCAAACAGCAGACAGAGTTAATCATGTGTCTAAGCAATTGAAAAGGTTAGCCCGAACCTTCAATGTACCTGTGGTAGCGATCAGTTCCGTTGGACGGAAGTGCGAAGAACGGAATGATAAGCGCCCAATGATGTCCGACCTACGGGAGTCTGGAAACATCGAGTTTGACGCTGACGTGATTATCTTTCTGTACCGGGATGATTATTATTACCCGGATACACCTTGGAAGGGCGTTATTGAGTTGATTGTGGCAAAGGGCCGGAAAATCGGTACTGGCATGATTCAGATGTTCTTTAACCGGAAGAATGGGCGGTTTACTGACTTGACCCAAGACGACAAGGAAAAGCTGGCGGAGAAGGTGAGGGAATATGAGCAGAGTCATAAAAGACGATGAGGAGTACCAGCGTGCCGAAGAAGCGAAGTTCAAGCTGGCTGCCGAACTGGACGATCCTCTCAGCGGAATGTCGCCTAGGGAGCGTGAGCGGAAACTGGCAATCTATGATCGGACAGTAGAATTGATGCTCAAATATGATCGGGGCCGCCGCGTGCAGATGTTCCCGGGTCTGAAAGAGCAGTATCGAAAGTTGGGCTGGGAGTATCAGGCGTTTAATAGTCCGGTGGCCGCTCCTGCGCCGCCCGAAACCGTCCCTGCGACCGCAGCAACTCCACCACCGGAGAAACCGGAAGAACCTAAACGTTCGGCGGCAGCAGCCTGGTTGGACGATGACGATTGAGAAAGGGGAAGAGGAGAAATGAATCGCGACAACGAGGATTTTTATTATGAACCCAGCGAATTCGAGCAGCAAGTGGATGAATTCAAACAGTCGCTTTTGAATGCTGTTCGGTACGAGTATAAGGCAGAGATGGAGAGGCTGCGTAAAGAGAATGCGGAGCTGCAAGATATAAAAAAACGTAAAAAAGAAATTGAAGCAGAACACGCCAACGCTTTGCGCCAGTTTGAGTCTGAAAAATTGAATTTCGAAAACAAGCTAAAGCGAATGAGGTTAGCGGAATTGCTAGGCGAGAATTTATTAATTGCATGGTTTCCGAGTAGTCAAAATAACCGAAAGCCCAAGTGTGATAAATGCGATGAGCAACGATTGATCCATTACACAACACCTAGCGGGAAACCAGCACACGAACGATGTGAATGTTCAGAATATAAACGCTTTTATAAGCCTGAAGAAATAGAATGCTATCAATTCTATCAATCAAAAAATAGTTGGGGTGGAAAAATGCCAGCGATATCCCTCTACTACCAGAGGAAAGAGGATCGAGAGTACGACTCATTCGAGGCATGCAGACGACCATACGGCGGTGAGCCATTCGAAAAAGTGGAACGCTGGAATGTTGCATTTAACAGCCAGGAAGAATGTCAGGCTTATTGCGACTGGCTGAATGCGAAGGAGGCTGAACAGGCGTGAAACTCACTATCCAAAAACACGCCTTAAGCGAAGCTATCCAGCACGTTTCCAAGGCGGTCAATAGTAAGGTTGCAATACCGATCCTAACCGGGGTTAAGCTGGACGTAACCAACCAGGGCGTTACGCTAACGGCGAGCGATGTGGAAACAACCATTCAGGCGATTATCCCGGTTGAGCCTGTAGCAATTGAACAGAGTGGCAGCGTAGTGCTCCCCGCGAAGTTCTTCGTGGAAATCATCAAGAAGCTGCCGAAGGAAACTGTCAGCATAGAGGTGCAGGAGGGATTCAATACCCTGATACAATCCGGCCGGACAAAGATCAACATGGTCGGCATGGATCCAGAAGAATTCCCGGCTATGCCTGCAGATAATGATGAGCTTAAGCTAACCCTCTCCGGGGCCGAGATCAAGGAACTAATCAAAGAGGTGGCGTTTTCAGTATCTACAAACGAGCAAAGCCCCCTACTAACAGGCGTACTGTGGGAATTGGACAACGGCAGGCTGAAGCTTACAGCAACGGACCGGCACCGCCTGGCGAGCGCCGAAGTGGATACGGGGGCAGACGAGGAATCGGATTTCCGGAATGTTGTCATCGCGGCCAAGACACTCGCTGAGTTGTCAAAGAACGTGCAGGATAAGGAGGATGTCAGGATATCGGTCGGTAGTGGTAATGTTCTTTTTAAAACCGATCAAGTTAAGTTCTACACTCGCATGCTGAATGGAAGCTACCCAGACACGTCTAAGATCATTCCGACCATTTTCAAAAGCGAGCTGACGGTTAACGTCAAGGAGTTCGCCGATGCGGTCGATCGAGCCTATCTGCTGGCACGTGAAGAGAAAACGAACATTGTCCGGCTGGAAGTAGTTGAGGACGGGGAAATCAGAATAGAGTCCACATCCTCCGGGGTTGGGAAAGTGATCGAACAACTGGAAGCTGAGATGTTTGCTGGTGAGCCAATACGAATCGCCTTCAATTCCAAGTACATGCTTGATGTCCTGAAGATCATCGACAGTGAGCGGCTGCGTATAGGATTCACAGGGGCCATGAGCCCAATCATCATCCGACCTGTGGATGGAAACGAGAATCTGTACCTGATCCTGCCGTATAGGACATCGGTATGAGATTCGTGGGTATCGACCCGGCAACCAATACCGGCATAGTCATATTGGACGCAGCAGGCACCCCGATCATCGAAACGGTTCTGAGGGGCAAAGGGAAGTCGGCTCCCGGCGGCATAACCCAGGAGCAGCGCGTTTCGCTTGAGAATCAACTGTACCGCCTCTTGCAGCCTGGGGACGTGATCATGAAAGAGGGCATTGCGAACGGCACGCAGATGCTCATTACCACGGCCAAAATACACGGCGGCCTGGAGAGTATGATTACCCGTAAGGACCTCACTTTTGATGAGGTAGCGCCGGATGCAGTCAAGAAATTTGTCAATGTGAGCGGATGGGTAGGAGAGCCCGGATCAAAACAGAGGCTCCAAGGGAAGGCCAAGAAGAAGGCAATGGCCTCAGCTGCACTGAAACATTTCGGTTACCAGCACCCAAGTAATGACGTGGTTGACGCCTACATCATCGCCAAGATCGGCGAGGCAGTGCATCAGGTTCGGAACGGAATGGCCAGATTGGATGATATCGAACTTGCCTATCAACGTGAGGTTGTATGGTCTATCATCGACCCAGCTGGATATAAAGAGTATGAAGCTCAGAAGAAAAAGAAAAAACCGAACAAACGCCGGGGGAAGCCTGCGGCGGCGGATAGTCATACCCAAAAAACAGAACAAACGTGCTTATTTTGACGGAGGGAGGGGTTTTCAATGCCAGTTTTGGACTCGGACATTGAGCAGAAACTCGAAGAGCTGCGGGAGCAAGAAGTGATTAAGCCAGGGGAGTACAAAGTACTTGTTGCCTATTTCCAATGCAGAACACTGTCGGGAACGGCGAAGCTGACAGGCCGACAAAAGCGGTCGATCGCGGTTACGCTCAGTAATCTGGCGAAGAAGGGCGTGCTTGTTAAGGAAACAGGTGAACCGTATTCACTCCCCGGCGATGACTTTGAATTTATAGCTCCCGATCCTGGTCCGGTTGAGGCAGATGTAGCGATAAGCGATGAGGAGCGAGCTTGGATGCTGAGAAATTACCGCAAGTACCAGCGTAACCGGTCGGAAGCAGCCCGGATTTTGAAGCGCAGCAGGCATGATGTATGTAGGATGGCCATCGCGCTTAAGCTCGACAAGAGGAATTGAGGGGAGGGTGTGTTTTGCAAGTTCTAGAGAATATCCAGTATAAGACAGCATTCATTTTATTCGGTGGTATCGGTGGCGAAACAAAGGGGCTCATGCGAAGCCATGTTGACTACGGCGGCAAGGTATACAAATTCAAAATTCTTGGTTCTGTAGATAACGACCCGGTCGCCTGCCGCAACCACGATTTAATAACTGGCGAGAAAACATCTATTTGCATGGATCTCTTCACCCGTGAGCAGTACATCGCATGGCACGGCGAGGCACCGCCGCCCGATTGGAAGGAAGTAACCCCTTGGGATATGTGGGTTGCTATGGGGCAGCAAGTACCATTCTTCCTCTTCACTTCTCCACCATGCAAGGGATTGTCTGGGCTACTTCCCGAAAAATCGGCCAATACGGATAAATATCAGGCGCTAAATCAGCTTACGGTTCGAGGTATATGGCTTGTTCTTGAGGCGTGCAGGCTCTATGGAGATCGGCTGCCAGCAATCATTCAACTAGAGAACGTTCCCCGGATTCGGACTCGTGGAAAAGCTCTGCTGCAGCAGATAGAAAAGATGCTGAAAAAGAACGGATTCGCAGTTAACATGCGCGCGGATCACAACCTCGGAAAGATAGGCGGTTTAGGGGCTGATAGAGTTAGGTTCTTAATAATGTCACGACAAGAAGATCAGGTGCCAAATTTCATTTTCTATCCGGAAGAAAAGCAGCTTAGAAGTATTGGGGACGTAATCGGACAGCTACCAATGCCAGGCGATACCGAAGCGGGCGGACCGCTTCATCGGCTTCCTAAACTCCAGTGGAAAACTTGGGTGCGGCTTGCTCTGATTCCACCCGGCGGTGACTGGCGCGACCTTCAAAATGTACCCTTCGAGCAGTACCAAATCGTTCATGAGCCGCGAGGCGGAGCCTTTGCAGTCGAGGATTGGGATAAAACTAGCAGAACGGTGACAGGAACGGCCGGGCCAGGGCGAAGTAACGGAGCTGCAGCAGTATCTGATCCACGGGTGAACTTTAAAAAGGATACTCACGGAGCGATTTATCGGGTTTGCCGGGATGATCAACCGGGCCCGACGGTAACCGGAGCGCACGGGCCGAACAATGGAGCCATCTCGATTTCAGACCCGCGACTTAAGGACAGGGCAGGGCGGCATCCGGGAGTATATCGGATTGTCAGGGCCGATGAGCCAGCGCCGTGCGTCACCGGGACCAGGTTTGGCAGTGGAGCTTTGGCAATAGCTGATCCAAGAATTGATAAGCAGTACCACAACGGGACCTATAAGGTATCTGATTGGGAGAACTCCTCTCCTACTGTTACAACAGGAAGCACTTCTGCAGGATCTGGAAAGGTTATTGCTGATCCACGAGTCAACACCAACCTGATGCCAGATAGCTACGGCGTCCAGGATTGGGACGCGACAGGAAAAACAGTGCGGGGAGCAAGCCGAATCATGAATAGCCCGGCCAGCATCAGCGATCCTCGTCTATCGGACCTGAAAAATAGGTATTCGGATAAATACAGAATGCAGGACATGGATAACCCGGCTGCCACGGTCACAGGTGTTACGGATGTGCAGGCAGGAGCGCCATTGGTAGCTGACCATCGCCTTAAATGCTCACCGCGGGCAGGATCATACGGAGTGCAAGACTGGAATGAAACAGGAAAGACGGTCACGGGAGCAGGTGACATCCATTCCGGGACATCAGCAGTGGCCGATCCACGAATCCCAACTGATACCGATCGAGGGGAATGGATCTTGATTGCTGAGGATGGCACCTGGCACCGCCCATTGACCACGTATGAACTGGCAATGCTCCAGAGTTTTCCGAGATATCTTCCAGACGGCCGCCCGTTCCAGTTGGAGGGATGCTCAGATGCCAAGGCTCGGGAATACATCGGCAATGCCGTGCCGTGCGACGCAGCTCAAGCAATGGGTAACGTGATCCTGTTGGCAGCAGCTCAGGCAGAGGCCAGGGACACATTCACGATGTCATGGGATACGGTTTGGGTCGCACCTTACGAGGATGATTCAGTACCTGCATTGGTGCACTGATGAATCAACTCATGCTCAATATGCCGCAATATGGCCCCTGGTTGATCACACATAAAGGCGATCAGTCCTGCCGCTTGCTGGCCGACCGACATTATTCCAGACAAACAATAGGAGCGCCGCAATTTACACGACCAGGACGAAACCTAGTGCTGCGCACAGCGGATGGCGCTGCTGTGTGGGTGACTTGGGACGGCATCCGCGACGACGGATTACAAGCGTGGGAATGCACGATTTTCCGTAATGAGGCTCCAGATAAGTATCTAAGCAGCGAAATGATTCGGGCGGCCGTTGTCGCAACATGTACCGAATGGGAAGGTCTGCCACCGGATGGAATTATCACTTATGTCGATTCTTCCAAGGTTCGCAGTTCCAACCCCGGATACTGCTTTAAGGCGGCGGGCTGGCGAAATATCGGCCGGAGCCGCCGGCGTGGCCTCATTTTACTGCAATGGAAAGGAGGGTCCTAAAATTGGAGTACATCGACTTCCTTAGAACGAAAATTGAAATTGCTAGGGAGACGGGCTTCATAATCTCCCCGGATGAAATACACCCGATTTTAAAGGGGCATCAACGAGATTCGGTAGTCTGGTCAATACGCGGAGGCCGTCGAGCTTTGTTCGAAGCCTTCGGCCTGGGGAAGACAATTCAAGAGCTGGAGTTCAGTCGGCTAGTTGTTAAACACAAAGGCGGCAAAGCTTTGATCGTTTTACCGCTCGGTGTGAAGTTGGAATTTGAGAATGACGCCGTGAACCTGCTGGGAATGGAAAAGCCGGAGTACGTTCGGAACATGACGGAGGTTGAGGCCGCAACTGGCTCTATCCTGCTGACGAATTATGAACGGGTCCGGGACGGTGACATTGATCCGACTTACTTCACGGCTTGCGTGCTGGACGAGGCGAGCGTGCTGCGAGGATACGGGAGCAAGACATACCAGACGTTCCTCGACAAGTTCAAGGGCGTGCCGTTCAAGCTGGTTTGCACAGCGACGCCGAGCCCGAACAAATACAAGGAGCTTATTCATTACGCCGGCTTCCTCGAGGTAATGGATACCGGGCAGGCGCTTACGCGGTTCTTCCAGCGGGATTCGACTAAGGCCAATAACCTGACCATTTATCCTCACAAGGAGGATGAGTTCTGGCTATGGGTATCGACTTGGGCGCTGTTTATCACCAAGCCGAGCGACTTGGGCTATGATGACACGGGCTATGATCTACCGCCGCTGGATATCCAGTATCATGAGCTCCCGGTTGATCACAGCTCGGCCGGAGCCGAGCGGGACGGACAATTATTGCTGCTGCGTGATGCGGCAATCGGGCTTAAAGACGCTGCGCGGGAGAAGCGGGAAAGTATTCCGCAGCGGGTTGCCCGGGTTGTGGAGATCGTCAAAGCGAGCGCTCCGGAGCAAGTTGTAATCTGGTGCCACCTGAACGACGAACAGGACGCTATCGAGCGGGCGCTGGCGGCAGAGGGAATCACCGTAGCCTCGGTGTATGGCAGCCTGACACATGAGGAAAAGGAGCAACGTGTGCTGGACTGGAAGGATCGGAAATATACCGTGCTCCTGTCAAAACCGGAAATATTGGGCTCCGGGGCCAACCTGCAGCAAAGTCATATCGCCATCTTTGCGGGCATCGACTACAGCTTTAACGATACGATTCAGGCGGTTCACCGGATTCACAGGTTCCAGCAGCAACAACGATGTGAAATTCATTTTATCTATATGGAATCTGAATCCGAGATCATGAAGACGTTGCTGGAGAAATGGCGGCAGCATGATTATCTGGTCAGCAAGATGGTCGAGATTATCAAAAAATATGGATTATCGGGCACATCGGTCATCGACAAGTTAGCCCGCACGATAGGGGTTGAGCGAGTGAAATTACAAGGCGAGCGGTGGACGGCCGTGAACAATGATTGTGTACTGGAAACATCGGAAATGGAGGAAAACAGCATTGATCTGATTCATACATCCATTCCGTTTTCGAACCATTACGAATATACGCCGAGTTACAACGACTTCGGTCATAACGAGGATACCGAGCGATTCTTTGAACAGATGGATTACCTCACGCCGCAGCTGCTCCGAATTCTGAAGCCTGGCCGCGTGGCAGCCATTCACGTAAAGGATCGGGTACTCTTCGGGAATGCAACGGGTACCGGAATGCCAACGATGGAGCCATTTCATGCGATGTGCATTGATCACTACCGGCGGCACGGGTTCCAATACTTCGGGATGATCACGGTTGTAACGGATGTCGTCCGGGAAAACAACCAGACTTACCGCCTGGGCTGGTCGGAGCAGTGCAAGGATGGGACGAAGATGGGTGTCGGCTGCCCGGAGTACATTCTTCTCTTCCGTAAGCTCCCGAGCGATACCAGCCGGGCCTACGCCGACGAACCAGTCATCAAGACAAAAGAAGAGTACACCCGGGCGCAATGGCAGATCGATGCCCACGGTTACTGGCGCTCTAGCGGAGACCGGCTGCTGACGAAAGAGGAGCTTGCCGCGACCCCGGTCAACAAGCTGCAGGATGCGTACCGCAAATACTCGAGGGGCAATGTGTACAGCTATGAGGAGCATGTCGCCTTGGCGAAAAAGCTGGACCAGGACGGGAAATTGCCGGCTACGTTCATGGTGGTAGCCCCGGGATCCTGGACAGATGAAGTATGGGACGACATAAATCGGATGCGGACGCTAAACACCACACAAAGCCAGCGCCGCCAGCAGATGCACGTTTGCCCGCTACAACTCGATATTGTGGAGCGGATCATCCACCGGTATAGCAATCTTGGCGATCTCGTGCTCGATCCTTTCGGCGGCCTGATGACGGTCCCGATGCAGGCGGTAAAGATGAGGCGCCGTGGTTACGGCATCGAACTAAACACGGACTATTTCCGGGACGGAGTCGGCTACCTGCAGGCTGCCGAGATGGAAGTGGATATGCCTACGCTCTTTGATTTCGAGGAACTGGCATGATGCAGCAACTCACACACGAAGCATGCATGTCACTGCTGGCCAGCATAAGGAGCTCGCCGCCTGGCGATTGGACGCATGATATCCATACGATCGGACCAGGCCCGGCTAGATTTGTTGAGCGGGTGAGAATCCCAAGTGGTACCGAGGTGGTTTACTTCCGGACCGAGAGCGGCGCCGGAGCGTGGCCGGCAGCAAATTGGGATCGCTTCGCGATACCGCGGGCGCCGCAGCGGGTGGAGCAATTGACGCTGTTTTAGCGCAGTAGACACAAACTGTGACGAGAGGAGAGTAGATCATGTCCCAATGCAAGAGTTGTTATTACAACCGGGAGATGGTGGCAAATGGAGTAAAGATCACGGCCTGTTACTACAGGCTGGAAACAGGGATGCCTTTGTACGGACGAGCGGACGATCCAGAATATTGCAGCGGATACGAACCATCGGAAAATGCAGGAGAACCATCGGATAATGCAGGAGGGGGAAAGAGTGAAAAACTATTTTAAATATAGGTTTGTATATGACGTTGAAGCTTTGATAATGCTGGTTCTACTTGGGCTTCCGCTGTGGACTTTGTTATTCGGAATCTGGATTGGAATTAGATTTTTCTAATGCACAGTTCGAAAAATTTAGCGAAATAGAAGGGATTGAGATAAATGGCACTTACCATTGAACAAATGTACGAAATGCAAAAGCAGCTCGATGCCAAAATCATCAAGGAGAAGGGGCTGGAAGGACAGGATTTGCTGCCGAATACAGTGCTTGCGTTACAGGTTGAGATTGCGGAACTGGCGAACGAATGGCGAGGGTTTAAGCATTGGAGCAACGACAGGGAACCGCGCCGGGAAAAGATGCTCGAAGAATACGTAGATTGCCTGCACTTCTTCCTAAGCATCGCCGTTCAAAAAGGGTGGCTTGAACACCTCTATCTCTATGAGGAAGCGATCGAAGAAGCGCGAGATAACGGATTAGACGGCGGTATCGGCGGCGCTATTCTTGAGGTTATTTATTGGCTATCGAAATTGTATATGGAGAAAGAGGAACTACCGAACATCAAAGAAAAACTAGGTTATTCAACCGAAGTATTTTATTTCAGAAACGCTTGGTTTGTATTTATGGCGGTTGGAATGATTGGATTTGAGTTCACATGGGAACAGATCGCAGCTGCCTATGTTGCCAAGAACGCCGTGAATCACGAGCGGCAGGCGAACGGCTATTGAGGGGGATAACTCTATGAGTGACAAAACAGGAATTGAATGGGCTGATGCTACATGGAACCCGGTTACGGGCTGCACTAAGGTCAGCGAAGGCTGCCGGAACTGCTACGCCAAGACGTTCACCGAGCGATTTGAGGGAACGCCGGGCCACTATTTTGAAACTGGCTTTAAGGTAACAGTGCGGCCGGAAAAATTAGACCAGCCGCTACGATGGAAGCGGCCCCGCAGGATATTCGTGAACAGCATGAGTGACCTTTTCCATCCGGACGTCCCGGACGGTTACATCGATCAGGTTTTCGCTGTCATGGCATTATGCCCGCAGCACACTTTCCAGGTACTGACCAAACGGCCAGAGCGGATGCTGGAGTACATAACCAGCCGCCGCGAAAACATATGCGAGTCGTTGGCATTCGAAGCTCCGGACGGTCAGAGGGTTATCGACTTGCTTGGGGGCGAGTGGATTCCTCCACAAATAGGAGAATTCGGGCGCGTTGAAATCAAAGGCTATTTTGACAATGTTGAGATCCCTTGGCCTCTGCCGAACGTCTGGCTCGGCGTCAGCGTAGAGAACCAGAAGGCGGCTGACGAACGAACTCCGCTGCTGTTGCAGACGCCGGCAGCGGTACGATTCCTTTCCTGCGAGCCTCTACTGGGACCTGTTATTATTCCAGAGGTCTTTATGAACAGGATTGACTGGGGTGAAGGTCCTCGTGATTGGCCGGACGGAGCCGGAATCATTGACTGGATTATAGCCGGCGGAGAAAGCGGCCGCGGCGCTCGCCCGATGCATCCGAACTGGGCCAGAAGCCTGCGAGATCAATGCCAGGCTGCAGGAATCTCCTTCTTCTTCAAACAGTGGGGAGAGTTCGGTCCGGTCAATCCAACCGGATTATATGACCCTGAATATTGGGTGACTGAAAGCGGCATGGCAGGGCATTTTCATACGAGTTTACCAACTGATTACGAGGGTCAAATCGCATATATGGATCGAGATGGCAAGAAGCGCACTGGCCGAATGCTGGATGGCCGCACTTGGGATGAGTTTCCCCAGGAGGGCCAGCCATGAGCGAACCGACTAGAGACGATCTGCGAATGATTTCTCTTAACTCATATGACGATTTCGCCAGAACTGCCGCTAAGAAAATACTAGAACTGCTAGAAGAGAAGGAGTCTCTTCAAAAGCAGCTGCGTCAGGCTAACGAATGCGCCGCGCATTGGGCGTGCCTGCACCATGCCGAGGAAGCGAGGTTCCAGCGGCAGAATAGGGAGATCGGGCGGCTACATGCGGCGTTGGCATGGGTAAAGAGACGGTTTGAAGAAGAATGGACATATGAGTTAGGTGTGGGCGAAGTCGTTGACGAGATCATTCAGCGCTTTGAGCAAGGGGAAGGTGATCCCGATGAAGCTGGACAAGGGTCTTGAGCGTAAAGTCTGGACGCCGGAGCAGATTGCTCAGCATTGCAAGAAGATCGGTGCAGACAAGCCGCCTGAACCTCAGAATGAGTTCCCATTTAAGATTACAGCTCCGAAACAGGGGCGCTGGGGGAAATATCTTAAATAGTGAGCATATTGTCTAGTTTTAATGAAATTATTCCGTAAATCATTCCAAATATTATTCCGAGAGGGGAAATTAAAAATGTCCATCACAATCAAAGCAGGATTTAATAAGCAAACGAAAGATTCGAAAAAAGAAGCAGTTCAGTTTTACGTGAAGGGTGAGGACGAACATAAGCCAGAGCTAAACGAAATGACCCGTTCCGTGGTCGTCCTCAGTATTGAGGGCGTAGAGCAGACATTGACGGCCGAATTTAAGAAATCGTCCAAAGACGCTAAAAAGACGGTGTTGGACTTCGAAGTGAAGGGCGATGCTTCAGCGGAAAGATCATTCGAGTTTTACAAAAAGGCCGGCTCAGATGTGGTTCTGACGATTACTGAGTCAGATGAATCGCTCGAAGATTTTGCAGAGCACCAGAAGAAATATCGCGAAGGTCTCAAGGGCAAGATCAACCCAGACGGAACGGTTGATGTCGAGGATAAAAACCAAATGACGCTCGATGATGCTCTGGCAGCGGAAAGCGATCCGATGGCTGGGATTAATCCGCTTCACGATGACGAAGATGATCTGCCGATTTAATGCAGCGCCCCGGCTTCGGCCGGGGAAACCCTTCCTTTTGGGGCGAGGTGATTATGGATGCAGGAAGAGTTCGATTTAAAAATCCCAAGATTGGATGATCTGGACGGAGCCAAAACTCAAAAGTCGATTGAGGCCGTATTTGAGAAGTATCGTTTCTATAAATCCATCACTTTTGAAGAACGGGAAGCAACGACGACAGCGAGTTACGAGGATCGGCCAAGTGGACCAACAAATGTGATCAGTGATCAAACGGCCAATGTAGCGATCTTTAACGTTGATGAGCCGGAGAGGCGGAGGGTGTTCATGCATAAGATCGAGCGGGCTGTGTCCAAACTCCCGGGGCAAGAAAGGTTACTAATCTCTAAAAGGTATATGGAGGACGACTATAAGCGGGATTACCAAATTTATGATACTGAAATGCCCATGTCTAAAACGAAATACACGAACCTGAGATTAAGGGCATTTTATCGGCTAGCATTTACGCTTTCGGATTTCCGCATCATCAATATTCAGAGCTTAGTAAAGAACATAGAGGACAAGCAACTGTGAATAAAATGTTTCAAGGGAGGGAGGTCGAATGAAATTCACTTATACCGAAATAGATGGAGACCAACCTGCATATGAATGGTTAGCAGCAAAGGTAAAAGAATATGCAAAATCTCAGTATGGAATGGAGCTAGATATAGTCGTTTTGCCTGATAGTAAAATTAAAAAATCAAATAAGGAAGAGGAGACCTCTGCATAAGAGGTCTCCATTTTTAGTTAATGATACATTGAAAAAAATAGTGGGTGTTGTTAAAATTAACTAAAAATCTCTAGGGGGAATATTGGCTTGGAAACAACGAATAAGATCCCATGTGGAATTTATGCCAGAGTAAGTACGGACAAGCAAGGCGATTCAGTTGAAAATCAATTAAGCCAAGGTGAGGAATTTATAAGCCGGCTAGGGGATACATATTACCTCGATGAGGATTGTATTTTTGTAGATAATGCTGTTTCAGGTTACTATACGAGCGTTTTTGATAGAGAGGCCATGAAAAACGCTATCGAAAAAGCAAAAAGCGGTCGGTGTAAGGTATTGATATTCAAAGAAGTGAGCCGTGTTGGAAGAGATAAACAGGAAAATCCCGCGATCATCGGGATGTTTGAACAATATGGGGTACGGGTTATAGCGATCAACGACAACTACGACAGTAATAATAAAGACAACATTACTTTTGATATTCTGTCTGTTCTTTCCGAGCAGGAGAGTAAAAAGATATCTGTTCGGGTTAGTAGCGCTAAAAAACAAAAAGCCCGCCGGGGGCAATGGAATACAGATGCTCCGATTGGCTATAAGTTGAATAGCGAAACAAAGAAATTAGAAGTCGACCAAGATTCGGGACACATTGTTCAGACGATATTTAATTTATACACTGAGAAAGGTATGGGTACTTTTTCAATTGCAAAAACTTTGAATGATAAGGGAGAACGTACACGTGATGGAAACCTGTTCAGCAGGACTTCGATTAACCGAATTCTAAAGAATCAAGCTTATATTGGTCATACGGTATACGGAAAAAGAAGAAACGTTCTTCAGCGTAACTATGATGACACTGGTAGGATGACCAAAAAGAAAGTTGTCCAGAAAATAGACCCGTCCGACTGGACTATTGTAAAAAATACGCATGAACCTCTGGTCAGTGAAGAAGTATTTTATAGAGCACAAGGCATTCTAAGTGAACGTACGCATCACAGGGAGCCGCGGCGCGCCTATCACCCGTTAACTGGGATTTTGTTTTGTAAAAAGTGTGGCCAAGGGATGGTTTGTCAAAAACGATCTTTTAAAGATAAGGAATATCGGTATTATATTTGCAAAACGTACCATAAATACGGTAGAGATGCATGCCCTCAAGCAAATGTTAATGCTGACGAGTTGGAGTCCGATGTGATTAAAATTGTTCGGAATCGAGTGAGAACGTTGGACAAAAATAAACTAGCTGCATTCAATAACAGGAGTAGCGATATCGCACGTCTTGAGGAAGATAAAAAGTCAAGAATGAAACTTCTCGACAGGCTATACAGAGATCAGCGGGACCTTTTTGATCAAAGGGATCTTTTTCCGGAGGCTATGTATAAGGAACAGATGATTGAACTGAAGACGAAAGCCGAGGGTATCGAGGAAGAGGTAAACATAATTACTAATCAAATTTCTGCCATCGAAGCTGTATCGAATGAAACGGCCAACATTTATAAAATAATCACTGAATTCCTGGAACTCGACATATCAGATATCGGAAGATTGAGAACTATCCTCCATGAATTAATAAAAAAAATCGACCTCGAAAACAATCATATCGATATTGAATATAGGATCAAACTGTTTAGTTAATTGTGAATATCACATCGATCCCGAAGTATCCATCATGGCTATAATGACAGCGCTCGACCTCGGGACGACGACATCCTCCCATGTCTTGTAGCGCAGATCGTCCGGGGAAATGCCGTGGATTCCGGGCGAGCCTGAGGTGGCATTGCGGCGGAGATTTTCTAGAATGGTGCGTTTCTTGTCGATATTGGACATGAGCCCTTTTTTGCGGACATCGTTAAAGCGGACCGAGGATGTCTCCAGCTCTTCCTTGTCCTTCTCCTCCATGTAGGGCAGCTCCAGCTCGTCAAATAGCAGCTCCTCCAAGTCCTCGATATTGATCTCGGCCTCGACGATGTCTTGCCCGGACTTGTTGCCTGCCTTGCCGCCTTTGCCTCCTTCCTTCGGATCATCCTGGGCGAGTACATCTCCTACTTGGCTGTCCCCGTTCCCCTGTCCTACGTGCTTATGCTTCTGATAATTATGGATAAACCGGTATTCCTCCAAATTGCGGAGAGGGACCTTGACGATCCCTTTACCGTCGGACATGATTATGCTTTCTTCAGTGATAAGGTCGGGAAGATTTTGCCTGATCACTTCCCGTACTTTCTCCTGATGGCGCTGCTGATCCTGATAACCTTTGCGATGAAGGGACCAGTCTTCCTTGGAAACGATGAATGAGTACGGGCCAGGTGTAGATGGCATGATGGACACCTCCCAATAAATATAATTGGAAACAAAGAAATTGGATGTAACTAAAGTATATTCAGGAGAGGGAGCGATATGTGAGGGAGATCGTGTACTTCGCATGAATCGACAGACGAACGCGGATAGGTGTTGGGTCCCTAGTCTTTCGCGAGGACAATCGGTTAAAATTGTAGCAATGACAAAATGCGAGAAAAGGAGCCCTCACTGTGATCAACGATAAAAATGGATTACTTCAGCAATTACTCTCAGAAGGGGGGACATACAAATCCTTGTATGTCCATCACCCGGATGCCATTTGTGTCATTGATGTGGAAGGGAATTACGTGGATGCCAACCCGGCAACCGAAAGGATTACGGGGTATCCGCCCGAGCAATTTGTACGGCTTCCGCTAGAGCGGCTGTTTTGCGAGCAGGGAAGGAAGAAGAAGGATGAATGCTTCTCACGGGCATTGAAAGGGGAATCTGGAAGCTTCCAGGCCTCCTTCAAGCGCAGGGACGGACAACTTCGCGATGTGTACATCACCTATGTCCCTATCGTCCATGACGGCGAGGTGATCGGGGTATATTCGATCTCCAAGGATGTTACGGAAGCTAAGGCTGTGCAGGAGAGCCTGGAGCAGTCACGGAAGCTTTATGAGCTCGTCTCGACCTATGCGGAGGATGTGATCGCTTCTACCGATCTGGAGGGCAACTGCCTGTCGATCTCTCCGGCGGTCCGCAATTTGCTCGGCTATGAACCGCATGAGCTGATTGGTAAGAACTTCAGGGAATTGATCGTTCAGCGCGAGAGGAGGCCTTCGGAAGAGGAAGGGCGCTGGGTCAATGACCGTTCTGTTGTGATCGATTTACTGCAGCACAAGAACGGCGGACAAGTCTGGGTCGAAACTAGGATACGAAAAATATACGATGAGCATGGCGTTCCGAGGAAGATACTTGCGATCGCGAGGGACGTTACAGCTCGGCAGGAGGCGGAGATCAAGCTGCGCAAAAGCGAGGAGACGCTGGCGCAAGCACAAAGGCTCGCCGTCATCGGTTCATGGGATTTGGACATGCTTACCGGGCGTTTCTCAACCTCCGCCGAGTTTGACCGGATCTTCCGGCAGAAGTTCTGCAGCCTGCCGGAGATGAACGAAGCGCTTGGCAAGAGAATTCACCCTGTGGATCTCCCGGCATACGAGCAAGCGATGAGCGATATCCTGCAGGGAACTCCCTTTGAAATCACGTACCGGATCGTGCTTGAATCCGAGGAGCTTCAGGTCATTCGTTCGCAGGCGACGATAGAATACAATTCAAGCGGCGCTCCCGCAAGGATTATCGGGGTCGTACAGGATATTACGGACCGTCAGAAGATCGAGGCGGCGCTCCGGGAGAGCGAGCGTCAATTCAGGCTCATTTCCGAATATTCCATGGATTTGATCTCCCGGCATACGGCGGATGAACAGGCCGTGTTTTTATTCGCTTCGCAGTCCTCGGTAAGCTTGCTTGGCTACAATCCCGAGGAAATGGCTGGCCGCAGCATGTATGATTTTTTCCATCCCGAGGATGTGCAGGTCGTTAAGGAGTACCTGGAGTCGCAGATGAAGTCCCGGAAGGTCTATACGGTAACCTACCGGATACGATGTAAGGATGGGCAGTATATTTGGTTTGAGAGTACGGGGAGATACCGCTATGATCAATTGACTGGCGAAATTGACGAGATGATCGTCATTTCGCGGGACGTGACGGAGCGCAAAGAAAGCGAGCGGCGGCTGCAGGAGAGCCAGCAGCGTTATAAATCCCTGTTTGAATACAGTCCGGCTAGCGTATACTCCATGGATTTGCTTGGCCGGTACCTGACGCTGAATTCCAATTTCGAGCATTTGACGGGCTACAGCCGGGAAGAGCTGACAACGATGTGCTTCCATGATCTGATCGACCCGAACGATTTGGTTAAGACTGTGCATCATTTTGAGCTGGCGAAGGAAGGCAAGCCGCAAACCTATGAAACGGTAGTTATCCATAAGGATGGAACAAAGATCGAAATTGCCGTCACGAATGTGCCGATTATGGTCGACAGGCGCGTTGTCGGGGTATACGGTATGGCGAATGACATTACGGAAAGAAAGCGTTATGTGGAGCAGATCGAGAAGCTTAGCTATCTGCACTCTCTCATCCTGGGATCGGTATCCGAAGGGATATACGGTCTAGATGAGAACGGGAGAACGGTTTTCATCAATAAGGCCGCGGCGAAAATGCTCGGGTATAAGCAGGAGGATTTTATCGGGCAATCGGATCACTTCCTGATCCACCATACGACGAGCGAGGGAACGGATTATCCGGAGGAGCTGTGCCCGATTATCCAGACGATGAAGGATGGCATTTCACGGGCGGTGAACGAGGATGTGTTCTGGAGAAGGGACGGCTCCAGCTTCCTTGTGAAGTATACGGTCAATCCGATGATCGAAAGGGGGCAAATCGTCGGGGCGGTTGTCGTGTTCCACGATATAACGGGCGAGCGGGAAATTCTGCGCGCGAAGGAATCGGCAGAGCGGACGGCGCTGGCCAAATCGGAATTTCTGGCTACGATGAGCCATGAGATTCGCACCCCGATGAACGGCGTCATCGGCATGACCGATTTGCTTCTGGAGACCGAGCTTAATGAAGAGCAGCGATACTACGCCGATATTATCTCCAGCAGCAGCCACGCCTTATTGGCGATACTGGACGATGTGCTGGATTTCAGCAAGATCGAGGCCGGCAAGATGGCGCTTGAATATGAGCTCTTTGATTTGAAGGCCAGCGTGCTGAGTGTAATAGAGCTGTTTCTGCCCAGTGCGGACAAGAAGAATATCACACTGGCCTATGACATTGCACCGGATGTTCCGGACCTTGTCATGAGCGATCCTGTCAGGCTGCGGCAGATCCTTGTAAATCTGATCGGCAACGCCTTAAAGTTCACGGAGCAGGGTGAAATTGTCGTGACGATTGTCAAAAAAGAGGCGCAGACTCCCTCCTCCGTTCTTCTGGAGGTCAGCGTAAGCGACACGGGGATCGGCATTCCGGAGGATCAGCAGCATAAGCTGTTCCAATCCTTCTCCCAGGTTCATCCCGTCATTAATCGAAAATACGGTGGAACGGGACTAGGATTGGCCATTTGCAAAAAAATGGTTGAGCTGATGGGGGGAACGATTACGGTTGAGAGCAGGGAGGGAGAGGGCTCGACGTTTCGCTTTACGCTGATCAGCGGGGAGCGGGAAGAGGAGCAGGAGTGCGAAGGGCGAGCCTTGGGGCACCAGCTGGAGCGGCGAGGTTATCCGCAGAAGACCAGGCCTTCCGGCTTCGAATCCGGCTTGCCTGAAGCGAAGCCGGAGATCGCCGCAGGAGCATCCGGGCTCTCGGAAGAAGCTGCCCGGGCCCAGGTCGCTGAGGGTACGGACTTGGGACAGCCGGACGATTCCGATCCCCGTGACAGCACATTCTCTCTGCTCGTCGCCGAGGATCATCCGGTCAACTGTCAGATTTTCGTCCAAATGCTTGAGAAGCACGGGTATGCGCCAGATGTAGCCCATAACGGCGTTGAAGCGGTGGAGGCCATAGCTGCCCGGTCCTACGATCTGATATTCATGGACATTGAGATGCCGGTCATGGACGGCATCAAGGCGGCTCGCTTAATCAGGCAATGGGCGCCGGTGGACCGAATGCCAGTCATTATCGGCATGAGCAGTCCTGAGATGATCGAGCAGCAGCGCGAGCGCTGCCTCGCCAGCGGGATGACCGGCTTCCTAATGAAGCCGATTTGCGGCCAGGAGGTTGCCCGGCTGCTTCAGGAATGGAGACGCAGGCTGGGCAAGCCGTAATCGAGTCTGAATGAAGCGACAAAAGAAAGAAGCCCGCCGATCGGTCTCGATCGCTGGCTTCTTCGTCTATGCTACTGAATCGATTTCGTATATAAAATTCCGATCGTCTTGGCTCCGCAATGGCTTGAAATGACGCAGCCCGCATCCGAAATGGCGACCTCCCTGGCCTTCGTCTTCGCTTGCAATATGCGCTGCAGGTGGACGGCGTCTTCATCGGCTAGAGAATGGGTAATGAATATAATATCATTATCCATGTTCTCGATTTTTGCCAAGGCGTTGTTAAGCAACTGATCAAGCACTTTCTCCCGGCTGCCGCGGATTTTCGAGACGGGCGACATTTTTCCGTCGATGACCTTGATGACTGGACGGATTTTGAGCAGGCTTCCTACGAGATTCTGCATTCCGGAGCATCTGCCGCCTTTGTACAAATAGTCCAGCGAGTCAATGACGAATTCCGTCTCGACCTGGGGTCTGGTTCTCTCAAGCAAAGCTATGATTTCCGGAACGCTATGCCCTTCGGAGGCAGCCCTCACGGCTTTCATGACGAGCAATCCGATCCCGGTGGACAGATTGAGCGAGTCAAAAACGGTGACCTGTCCCTCCTCAAACTCCTCTGCCGCGATAAGGGCGTTCTGATAGGTTGAGGATAGCTCGGACGACAGACTTATGTATATGACTTGCTGTCCTTGCTCGATTGCGGGGGTGAAGGCCTGGACAAAATCTGCCGGAGACGGTGCCGCCGTCTTTGGCAAGCGCCCGAGCTTCGCTACCTTGCTGTACAGCTGCGGGGTTGTCAGGTCGACTCCATCCTTGTACATCTCTTCATCGAACGTAACGTAGAGCGGAACGATGCCGATGTCGTATTCCTTGATCCAGGCTGCTGGAAGATCGCAGGTACTGTCCGCAAATATTCTTATCGTTCTCAAAGTGATCCCTCCAAGTGAGTTTCGGATTATCCGATTCGGTCTTCGGGGCCCTTGTTCATGTACATGATCGCCACGGTATGAGGACCGCAGTGGCTGGAGATGACGCAGCCGGCTTCGGCGATTGCCACTTCACGGGCCGGGGTCTGCTCTCTGAGAATAGCTGCGAGTTTGCGAGCCTCTTCCCCGGCAAGGGTATGGGCCACGATAATTAAATCATCGTCCATTTGCTCCTTCTTGGCAAGGGCATTGTCTAGCATTTGCTGGACGGCCTTCTCTTTCTTGCCGCGGACCTTGTAGGCTGGAATAATGCTTCCGTCGACGACTTTGAGCACAGGACGTATTTGGAGCAGGCTGCCGATGAAGTTCTGCATGCCTGAGCAGCGGCCGCCCTTGTATAAATACTCCAGCGTATCGATGACGAATTCCGTGCTTACCCGTTGTCTGGAGCGTTCAAGCAAAGATACGATCTCGGCAGCGCTTTGTCCCTGTCGAGAAGCCTTGACCGCTTTCATGACCAAGAGTCCGATCCCGCTGCACAAATTAAGCGAGTCTACGACATGTACCCGTCCCTCGGGGAACTCGCCAGCCGCAATGAGCGCATTCTGGTAAGTGGATGACAGGCTGGAAGAGATGCTGATATAGACGATATCGTGTCCCCGCTCGATATGCGGAGCAAACGCGTCCATGAAGTCCTTGGGAGACGGTGCCGTCGTCTTCGGCAGGTTCCCGTCGGCGGCGACTCTCTCGTATATGCCCTCGGGAGTAATATCGATGCCGTCGCGGTAGGTCTGATCATTAAAGACGACATACAGCGGAATGATGCCGATGCCGTACTCCTCACCCCAAGAGGCCGGCAGATCGGACGTGCTGTCCGCAAAAATTTTAACTTGTGCCATAAGTATCTCCTTAAATTCAGATAGTCCAGCTTTATTTTATCAAAAAGCCCGAGGGTTTAACATCTCAAATAAATTGCCCCCACGATAACTTCGTTCAGGCTAACGTGGGGGCAACGGACTTATGGACTTATACTTGCTGCAGAGTGCCGATGATGTAGAAGAAAACAATCATGAGCAAGGACAGCGCGGAAAGAATGGTTCCGATGATGGCGAATACTTTTTTGCGGTTTTTAATTACAAGTCCGATGATTCCTAGAATAAGAGCGATCAAATTGATAATGGCTGCTCCGAATAACGCTAGGATGCCAAGGATTGCCGCAGGATCTTCCATGAGGCTCTGCTCGATGTAGGCCGGGTTTTGAACGGCCTGGCCGATGGCAGCAATGATCATAAAGAAAGCTGCGAAATAGCCGATTACCGCAATGATGCTCATAACGAATGAGGCGATACCGAGCCCGGAATGCTTCAGAGGGGCCAAAGGCTGGGCCGATGCGGCATAAGCTTGGTTAGGGCTTGGTTGAGCCCCAGGTTCATAATTCATTAATAATCAAGCTCCTTTGTAGAAATTTGGTACGTTAACGTATAATCTTCCACAGATTCGTTAAAAAATCAAGAAAAAAATTCATTTCGTGCCAGTTCTGGCAAAGGCGCAGCCGTCTGAGTTATGATAGATAGCAGGTAAATCGTGATTTTTTGTGAGGAGGGATAAGGTATGCAGCGAACGATAGCCGGGATCGGCGCAATTGTAATGCTGGCGGCCGTGGCGCTCGGAGCCTTCGGAGCTCATGTGCTGGAGCCGGTCATCGGAGATTCGATTGAGACGTATAAGACTGGGGTTCAATATCATATGATTCATGGCTTGGGAATAATTCTTGCTGCGCTCGCAGCCGGTGTATGGGGCGACAGCGGCAAGCTGCGCTGGTCGGCATGGCTGTTTCTGATCGGGATCATTCTATTCTCGGGCAGTCTGTATTTGCTGGCGGTAGCGGGATGGAAATGGCTTGGTCCGGTCACTCCGCTAGGCGGGGTATCCTTCATTGCAGGCTGGCTGCTGCTCGCGCTGTCTGCGTGGGGGGCTGCCGGGACAGGAAAAAAGTAACAGGACCGTGAAATCGAAATGCTGCGCTATCCGGAAAGGACAGCGCAGCATTTGTTTTCGTTTTGGAGCGAGCCCAGTGCTTGGATTCTACGTATCGATGAAATCAATGACTTCGCTCAGCATAAAAGTGTATACCTGCTTCTCGTCGACGTGATAGACATTGATGGCGTAGGTTTCCGATTGGAAATTCAGAATGCGGCACGGAATGCTTGTGCGTTCTCCATTGCGATTGATCAAGATCCGAACCAGCCGATTCTCGGAAATATATCTTTGAATCCAATCCTGGAAATTTCCGCTCATGGCGACGGCGGCGAAACGGTCTTCCACATTCGGCGACAGTTCGGCTTTATCAGGAGCCTTCGTTTTATCAGTAGTTTTGTCGGTTGTTATGTCAGGCGTTATATTGCCGGTTCTGTCTTTAGGCTTGCCGGGAGCTTCGGGCTTGCCCGGCGCCTTCATCGAAAGCCGATTATAGGATCCGGAGATTATGGATTGCTTCTTAGTGGCTAGAAGCGATTCTATGATTTGGCCAAGCTCAATCCCTGAGTTGATCCGGTAGTCGATAATTGGTTCACCGCTGTTGAGCACCTGCAGCAAGGATTGAAGCGCGGCAGCGTTGGACTTGCCTTTGACCAGAATCTCCACGTTAAATAAATACCCTAATTGTTCATGATCATTATTCGTTTGATTATCCATAAGTCCCCCAGAAATGCATGTTGAGTATCGTTGCCCTAAGATGTCAGGTATTCATAAAATCACCCATTAATCATAGCACCGCTCGCGGGACAATCATAGTCCTAATGATTCATTTTGATACTTTTTTTTTGAATATACCAAAAGGTGTGAAAAACCGTATCAATTAGAACGATTTTAGGGAATCGTCCTTGTCATTGAAGAGGGCTGCCAAATGATCCCGGAATGGCGGTTTGACAATGCCTTTCTCTGTAATGATGGCCGTAACCAGATGATTCGGTGTGACGTCAAATGAAGGATTGTACACTTTGATGCCGGCGGGGGCAGTTCGTTTACCGAACCCTTCCGTCACTTCATGCTCGGCCCGTTCTTCAATCGGGATGAGCTCGCCGCTTTCAGTACCCAGATCGATCGTCGAGAGCGGGGACGCGACATAAAAAGGAATATTATGCGCCTTGGCCAGGACGGCTAGGCTATAAGTCCCGATTTTGTTCGCGACATCTCCGTTGGCGGCAATCCGGTCCGTCCCTACGATGACAGCATCGATCCAGCCCTTGGACATGACGAGTCCGGCCATATTGTCGCAGAGGAGGGTTACATCGATTCCCGCCTGCTGCAGCTCGAATGCGGTCAGCCTTGCTCCCTGGAGGACTGGTCTGGTCTCGTCAGCGTAGATTTTCAATTCAATGCCCTGCTCCTGTGCGAGATAGAACGGCGCTAGAGCCGTTCCGTATCTCGCGGTAGCGAGTCCCCCGGCGTTGCAGTGGGTCAAGACCCCCATGCCTGAAGTAAACAGGGGAAGCGCATGCTCCCCGATTTTCCGGCATACCTCTTCATCTTCGCGATGAATCGCTATCGCCTCGGCGAGCAAGCCCTCGTCGCGCAGCTCACGGCTGTGCTGAGCCGCTGCAAGCTGCTCCGCCCGCTCCTTCATTCGGTCAAGCGCCCAGAACAGGTTAACTGCCGTCGGGCGCGAGGTTGCCAAGTACTCGGCGGTAGACAGCACATGCTCCAGCCATCTGTCTTCGTCTCCCTGATAGGAGTTCGCTCCCAGCACGACGCCGTAAGCGGCGGCTATGCCGATGGCAGGGGCTCCGCGCACTTTCATGGCATGAATGCCCTCCCATACCTCCTCGGGAGCCGTTAACTCCAGGAATACGATTTCTTCCGGCAGCAGCCGCTGATCAAGCATCAGGAGCTTGCCTTCACTCCAGCGGAGGCTAAGAAGAGGTTCTTGACGCCCCTCTATTCGTGTTGGTCCGGTATTTCTGCTGCTTCGCCCACTCATACGTTAGCACCCTCCTTGGCTGCTGCAGCTTTGGCCCATGCGATGACTTCGGTGATGGAGGATGCGGATCTTCCGCCTTTTACCAGCTGCTTGCCGATCTCCAGCGCCGTGATCTTGGCTTGGCGGCGGGAACGTTCGTCTGCGATTGTGTCAACGTCCGCAACATGGGATAAGCCGACGATTCTGCGAATCACCTTGCAGCCTGCAAATCCGATGGCGTCCTTCAGTACTTTTTTGAGGTAGAGATCCTGATAGCCGGGTGTCTTCGACATCATATCGATGCCGTTGGCGTCCCATAGCCGGCGGAAATGCTGCTCGAAATGGTTCCATACGCCGACAATCGTCGTAAGCAGCCATGCCTGGCGCTCTTCAAGAATATCGTTGCTGCTGCTCCAGCCTGGCTGTGCGGCATAGTTCAGCAATAGATTTGCGATAACCGCTCCGATATCGAAGCCCATCGGCCCATAATAAGCAAATTCGGGATCGATGATTTTGGTCGAATCGGCCGTGACGAAGATGCTTCCGGTGTGAAGATCGCCGTGCAGCAGCGCCTCCCCATGCGTCAGAAACTTCTCTCTGAGCAAGGCGACCTCGAGATGAAGAGCCTGGTCATGCCACAGCTTCTCGGCTTCCTCCCGGATGTCCTCGGTAAAATTGTTATTCTCGGCATCCCGGTAAGGATCTTCAAAGATTAAATCCTCGGTGATTTTGCATAGATCGGGGTTGATGAATCTGGACGATTGCAGCTTCTTCTCCTGCTGGTTCATGCCAAGATCGGAGGTATAGAACAGAGTCGTGGCGATAAAGCTGCCGATATGCTCTGCAAAGCGCTCATACGTGCTGCCTTGGATCAAGCCTTGGCGCATGATCGTATAACCGGACAGATCCTCCATGACCGTGACCGCCAGCTCGTCGTCGCCCCCGTAGACGGCGGGCACCAGCTCCGGGCAGAGCTGATGCTGGATGATCAGCGCTTCCCGTTCAATGCGGGCGCGGTCGAGGCTGAGCGGCCAGGATTCGCCGACAACCTTGGCATAAGGCAGAGCTTGCTTGATGATCAGGCTCTTCTTTTGCTTGGGGTCGGCAATCCTGAACACCAGATTCAAATTGCCATCCCCGATTTCTTCGCAGGTAAGGGCGGCATCGGCCGCGAAGAAGCCGGGAATCGACCTAGCATAGGCGATAGCGTCTTCTAAGGAAAAGGGATGATAGGCGGACATGATAAGGCACCTCCGAATAAATTGTTTTTGTAATTGTTTCTATATTTAAATATAGAAAACTTCATTTATAATTAGTTTAAAGTTAGTATATCGGAAAAGTATGATATTAGCATTACTTTTTTAATAGAGGCTGTAGTGATGTATGTTGTTTCGTAAAAACTCCGGTCGGGTAACATAATAATATGGGTGCTGGTGCCCGGTGTATAACTTGCATTCATTTCAGGCATGATTTGCATGCTCTGGGGTGAACATATAATTATTACGAAAGAAATGAGGGATTTCATTATGGCTAAGGCTGATTCAAAGTCTGCAAGCAAGACGGGCAAAACAAGTTTGGAGCAGGTTCTGAACGAGCAGGTCGCTAACCTTAACGTGCTGTATGTTAAGATACACAATTACCATTGGTATGTGAAAGGGGAGAACTTCTTCACGCTGCATGTTAAATTTGAAGAGCTCTACGATGAGGTTACGGAGAAAATGGATGCCGTAGCAGAGCGTCTCCTCACAATTAAAGGCAGCCCGGCTGCTACGATGAAGGAGTATCTGGAAATCGCCACGATTCAGGAGGCCACAGGCAAGGAGGATGAGCGGGCTATGGTTCAGACGCTGATAGAGGATTTCGCGACCTTGTCTGAATCGTTCCAGGAAGGCATTGAGCTTGCCGACCAAGCAGGCGATGAAGCGACAGCGGATTTATTGACCGGCTTTAAGGGGGATTTGGAGAAGCATATGTGGATGCTTCGCTCCTATTTGGGATAGGCTATTACGCTTGCAATGGATATCGGGGGCTGGATCGTTTAGCGATCCAGCCCTTTTGCGCTTACGGCGGAGATGGACCCATCTCTAGTCGCAAGAAGAATTGCACTAAATACGGTACAGCTGTTTTTTTGGAAATGGAAAAAACAGGTTGACATGGGAGGCAGACGAGGTAGTATTGAACTACGATAGCTTTGTTGGTGAGGGGGCTAGCTGTATGACGCAGGTTATTAAGGTATACAAAGTGTTTACCGATGATCTCAGCCAAGGAAATGCGGCGGCTGTTGTCCAGCATAACGGAGAACATGATGAAGAGCTGCTGGAAATAGCGAGGGGCTCCGGCGCGCCTGTAACGGTATTCGTGCAATGGAGCAGCGGTCAAGAGAGGGACGCTGTCCTGCGGTATTTCTCAAAGGAGAAGGAAATGGCATTCTGTGGGCACGGGACTCTGGCCGCAGGCGCTTTTATGCTGCAGCAATGCGAGCGGAACCGCATACACGCTTCCTCCGGAACAGGTACGCCCATTGATATTCGCAAATCTCCGCAGGGTCATTATTATTTTCGGACGGAACGGGCGCGCCGTCTGGATTTGGCCCCGGATAAGATCGAAGCTGCGCATATGCTGGGGGTGGAGCCTGAGGATATTTCCAAGGATGCTCCTTTTTGCGCGGCCAGCATAGGCTCGCCTAAATTGCTGGTTCCGCTGCGTCACTTCAGCGTCCTGGATGGAATGGCCCCTGATTTCGAGAAAATCAAGGACTGGAGCGAAAAGCACCGTATAAACGGGGTATACGCTTATGCCTATCCAGAGCCGACCGGGAAGGGGCCGGATTCTGCGGCTGCCTGCATCCATGCCCGCGGCTTTAATCCCTTGTTCGGCATTGCGGAGGATGCTGCGACCGGTGTGGCGGCAGGGGCGCTTGCCGACCTCCTGTACCGGGAGGGAGGGCCGGCCGCATATGCAATCCGCCAGGGCAAGCATGTCGGTGCTGAAAGTGAAATCCGCGTGGAGGTCAAAGAGGAAAACGTGGAAATTGGCGGCTCCGTTCTGCATTTGATATAGCGGATAATCTGATCATTATGAAGAACTGAAGCAGTGCTTTTGAAAAGAGGCTATGTCTCTTTCAAAGCACTGCTTTTCTATTTTATTCTCCTTATCTACGAATCTTAAAAATAAAATAAAATTTTTAAAAAATACAAAAAATAACAACATTTTACATTTTAGTGTGATATATTTAATACATCTAATGGATAATTTGAATGAAATTGGTTGTTGATATAGCTCAATATCAATCCAAGATTGGAGGAAACTGATGAAACCGATTCTTCCAACGGCGAACGAAGTAGAAGAAATGTTTAACCGGGCTGGGCAAGCATTGGCCAATAAACCGCGGCTCATAATTTCGCCGCAAATCCGGGACGCTGCACAAATGAAGCAGGAAGCCGATGCGACGAAGAAGCTGCTGAACCTGATCGGTTTAACCGTCGAGCGGTTGTTCGGCGGAGATATGGTACGCGCCGCCCGCTGGCTAGGTTATTCGGACGCGGTGCTGCGCTGGGTTCAAGCCTGTCCCCGTCTGGACAGCCAGCACGTACTGGTACGAAGCGACCTTTATGACGATTGCGGCGTGCCGAAGCTGCTGGAATTAAACCTGGGAAGCAGCGTAGGCGGACTGCTGGAAGCCTCCCTTCATTCGCTCCTGCTCCGGCTGTCCTCAGTAAACAGCGCTGTCCGCGAGCATGAGGCCGGATGGCTGGATACGCTGAAGGAATGGGCCTGGCTCACGGCCCGGTCGGTTCGGCCGAATCGCTCCAATCCGCTAGTGGCTTTTGTCGAAAGCGACTTCTCCATGCCCTCGATGCAGGCGACGCTGGATGATCTCGCTGGACGGTTTCATGATATCACCGGAATACGGGCAATGGTGCGCACGCCGAGGGAGCTTGAGCTTCGCCAGGATGGCCTATATGCGAGCGGCGAGAAGGTCGATGTCATTTACCGGCTATTCGATCTGGAGGACCTGCAGCGAGATCCTTCGGAATTTGAACATCTACTTGATGCGGTGGAGAAGCGCCTGGTAGAAATGCCTATGGGCCTCTCCTGCCGAATTGCCGGAAGCAAGGCGCTGTTTGCCTTATTGTCCGATCCCGCCTATCAAGCGGGCCTCTCTTCGGAGGACATGGAATGGATCGGATTACATATCCCGCAAACCCGGCTGCTGACGGTCGGGAATAAAGGGTATGCCCTGCGTAACAGGGAGAGCCTGCTGATCAAGCCGGCGGACGGATGCGGGGGAGCAGGCATCGTCTGCGGCTGGAAGACATCCGAGGAAGAGTGGAGCAGCTATATCGATTCCTATTTATCCTCTGCGCCGTACGGGGCATGGGCCGTCGTCCAGGAGAGGGTTGCCCCTTCCTTAGGTCCTGTTGTGGTCGCGAATGAGCAGGGCGTCGTTTATGAAGAGCAGGCAAGCCTCTTGTGGGGCTGCTACCTGTTTGGAAATCGGCATATCGGCCACATTTTGCGTACGAAAAATACCGGGGAAGACGCCGTGATCAATTACGCGAACGGCGCGGCAATAGGTCCGGTCTTTTACAGCGAAGAAAGGGAAAGGAAGGATGCCCGTGAAATCGATCCTCATTTTATGCCGTGAGGAAACATCGGATGTTGTCGAACTGGCGGCCGCCTTGAATAACAGGGGACATTCCGCCATTTACGCGAAGCCTTGCGAAGTGACAGTAGATATGGATAAATTAGGAATCCGTTTTATTTTGAATGACCGGGTACTGGATTTAACCTGCGTGCTGGGCTGGGTATCGCTCTCACAGCGCGAATACGGGCTCTGGCTCTTGAGAGCCTTTGAAATAGGCGGGATCCCGGTCATCAACGGATCCGAAGTTCTCGGCAGCGGCCAGAACAAGTTCCTGAACTCGGTATTGCTTACCAAGCATCAGATTCCGCATATTCCAACGCGGCTCATCGGCTCTTGCGAGCAATTGGAGGAAACGGCGGATGCCTTGGGATTTCCTCTCGTACTGAAGCCTGTCATCGGCGCAAAGGGCGAGCAGGTGGTGCGGGTGGATGACATAAATAGCCTGAGAAAGCTTGCCCCTGATTACCTGCGGGACCATAAAGCGCTGTATGTACAGGCCTGCCTGGACAAGCCTGGCAGGGACATCCGGGTCAGGGTCGTAGGCTACAGGGCAGAATTCGCCTTTTTCCGTTACGCGAAGAATGGGGGCTTTCTGACGAATCTGTCCAGCGGGGGAACCTGGGAGACCTGTCCTCTTACAGCGAGGCTGATCGAGCTGGCCGAGCAGTGCTCCCGCGTGTTTCAGGCGCCGGTCGCCGGCGTCGATTTATTGGAAGTGGGCGATGACGATTACGCTGTTATTGAAGTGAACACCACGCCCGCGATTACCTGGCCGCATATGGAGACCGTCAGGCATGTAGCCGACTTGATCGAACAGAGGGTGCACTTATCATTTGGGGCAAAAGTCCAGGATGGTAGTTCATCATAAATTTCAAAAAATCATGATGAGGAGTGATGGAAGTGGTACTTAGTCCAGAACAGTTCGTGGAGAAACTCAAATCTATCGTGGAGGAGAATAAGAAGATTACCCATCCGCTTTATCAGATTATTATGAAAGGCGAGGCAACGCCGGAGCTTTTGAAAAATTTTGTTCTGCACCGCTATCATATTAAAAGTTTTTGGACCCGCAATATTTCGGCGATTCATTCGAAAACTCCGGATGTCGAGGTGCGCAAGGAGCTGGCTGAGAACATTTATGAGGAAGAGACCGGCAAGCTTACCGGAACGATGCGGCATCTCGAGCTGTTTTTCAAAATTGGCGAGCAATTCGGCCTGACATGGGAAGATATCGAGAACTGTGACATTTTGCCTGAATCCCAGGAGGTAATCAACTGGAACAACAAGGTTTGCGGTCCGGATCATCATCTGGTAGAGGCGGTAGCGGCATTGATCGTATATATGGAAGGGCAGCCGCCGGTTACCTGGGACGGACGCACGATGAATGAAGCGATGAAGCATTTTTATAATCTGAACAAGGAAGGTGTGCAGTATTTTACGATCCACAGCTCCCATGACATGGAGGTAGAGGAGGATCATGCGGAAGCCGGGTATGATCTTCTCCGCAAATATGCGGTTACGGAGGAACTCCAGGAGAAGGCGATCGCAGCCCTGTATAAATCGATTGAAGTACGCATGAAGCACTTTAGTGCGATCCTTCGCGTGACAGGCATTGAGGCGGAAGCAGAGCCTGTGCTCGGTTAGAAACGATCCGAACGGTTAATAGGAAGTCCTTACGATAAGGATTTCCTATTAACTGATTAAACTAAGAGTCCCTCATAAATGGAGGAGGATTATATGGCCCAGCTGATAGATGTAACCTTGCGAGACGGCGGATACGTTAACGGTTTTGATTTTTCGTTGGAAACTGCAAAACACATTGTAAGCGGGCTGCAAAAGGCAGGGGTGGACTGGATCGAGATCGGTTACAGGAACGGGCCTGCCAAGGGAACGGCGGGGCTGGGCATGACGGCGGCTACGGACGATGATTATATATCGGCGTTAAGGGAATTTGCGCCGCTGGCCCGCCTGGTCGTCATGCTTCACCCCCATAATATTCAGGGCGAGGATCTCCAGTCCCTGAAGCAGCTGGGAGTGTCGCTTGTACGCGTATGCATCCGGCAGGACCGCCTGAAGGAGGGGCTGGATACGATCCGGGAGTGCAAAAGAGCAGGGCTGTTTACCTCGGCGAACTTTGTGCGGATCACTTATTTTACGAGCCGGGAGATCAAACAAATGACGCGAAGAGCAGAGGCTGCCGGCGCCGATATCGTCTATTTTGCCGATTCTAACGGACATCTGGTACCTGAGCAAGTAAAGTCCATCGCTACGGTACTGAAGTCTGCGCTGACGATTCCGGTCGGCTTCCATGCGCATAATAACCTGTCTCTGGGCCTGGCCAATACAATGGCCGCACTGGAGTCCGGGGTGGATTGGATCGACAGCTCTTTGCGCGGTATGGGACGCAGCGGAGGGAACCTGGCGACGGAGGTGTATGCCGCCTATATCGAGCGCTGCTTCGGGACGGCCGGCTTCAAGCTGGTGGAAATGATGGATGCTGCTGAATTCGTTCAGGATGAAATACTTGTGTCCGAGCAGTATATGACGCCCATGACCAGAGATATCCTATTTGGCCTGATGAATTTTTCGACGGATTTGAAGCAGCCGATCATGGATGCATCCCTTGAGCATAACGTCTACTGGAAACAGCTCGCATATGGGCTGGGCAATTATCCGCCCAACCTGATTACAAGCGAGGATATTGCGTTTACCGCTTCCCAAATCAGAAAAAACAATCTTGAGCTGCAGCATTTGTGAGGTGATCTTAGGTGTACAGCCCCTTGAAGCATATTGCCGTCAGCGGCTCTCCATTTGAGCGCGGAGCGCAATACGGGGAGACGCTGCGGCATGATATCCGGGATTTTCTGAGTGATCATGTCGCCCGGATCAACATTGTCAGACGCGATCCGTTAACGCTGAAGGAAGCCTTAAGTATGGCTGACAGCTATATTCCGCATATCGAAGCTTGCACGCCTCAGCTCGCCGAGGAGATCAAAGGGCTGGCACAGGGTGCCGGCATCAGCTACAGGGAAGGCATGCTGCTCCAGCTTAGGCGAGAGATTATCGCGGCCGGCCTGGAATGCACCGCGTTTGCCTGCTTCAGCCAGGAGGGGCATGCCGTCATTGCGCAGAATGTCGATTTGGCGGGCCGATTGACGGACCTGGGGATGATACTGGAAGTCCGAACGCCGGGAGAGGAGCCTGACCTGTTGATGTATACGCATGTTGGTCTAATCGGATATTTGGGCATTAACAGCCTTGGACTTGGCATCGGGCTGAATATGGTGCTTAGTCCGGGGTGGCGGGCTGGCGTCCCTCCCTATCTTCTAATCCGCCATTTGCTGCATCAGCCGACCCTGGAGGCATGCAAGCGCGAAATCGGCCGGATTCGCCGCGCATCCTCCAGAAACCTGCTGATGACGGACGGCAGACGTCTGCTTAACGTGGAAATGACCGTTGACAACGAGCATGTGCTTGAAGATCGCTTTCTGGTGCATACCAATCATTATTTGCATGAGGAATTCAAACGCTGCGATCTGGTGAGTCCGGGCACCTCAACGTACCCTCGCCTCGAACGGACGAAGGACAAGCTGCGGCAATACGGCAACAGCCCGGCAGTGTGGCAGATCGAGGAGCTGCTCGCTTATCACGAGAGCGGGCCGGGAAGCCTCTGCGTTCATCAGGATGGAAATCCGCGCAAGGTCGCGACGGTAGCTTCCGTCATTATGGAGCCCGCCGAGGGCAGGATGAGGGTCTGTAAGGGCTACCCCTGCAGGGATCCATTTTATGTGTATCGGTTCGAGAGGAGGCGGATGGCATGACGAAATATTTCATTCAATTAAACGACAGGGTCGTGCCTTATGGCGAAGCGACCATTCACGTAGGCTCCGCAGCGATGAAATACGCGGCCTCCGTATTTGAAGGGATTCGCGGCTATTGGGATGCCGGCCGGCAGCGGCTGCACCTGTTCTCATTGTCCGAGCATGTCGATCGGCTACTGGACTCCATGAAAATCATGGGGATGGAGCATGACTGGAGCAAAGAACGGGTGATCCGGAATATTCACAACATTATTATGGTCAATCGGCTGCAGGAGGATTGTTATGTCCGGGTTGCGGCCTCCGTCGAAGCGGACGGCCCCCTGGAGTCGAAGGGACCCGTACTGCTCAGCGCTGCTGCCTTCCCGATGCAGCGGAAGCCGCATGCGGATCAAGGCATTCATATTTCAGTCTCCTCCTGGCAGCGCATATCCGATCATATGATGCCGCCAAGAATCAAATGCATTGCCAATTATCAGAACGGCCGCCTGGCGCTGCTGCAGGCCAAGTCGGACGGTTATGACAACACGCTTCTGCTGAATCAGAACGGTAAAATTGCAGAGGCCCCGACAGCGGCATTTTTCATCGTCAAAAACGGTATGCTGATCACTCCCGCCGTCACGTCCGGTATTCTGGAGAGCATCACCCGCAGGCATATCCTGAACTGGGCCAAGAAGCTGGGCCTGCCTGCAGATGAGCGGGAGCTGGACCGGACGGAATGTTACTTGGCGGATGAAGCTTTTCTCTGCGGGACGGGGGCGGAAATCCTCCCTGTCGTGAGCGTTGACCGTTATGAGCTAGGCTGCGGGCGCATCGGCCCGGTTACGGCACTGCTGATGAGGCAATATTTCGATGCGGCATATATCCGGGAACAAAGCCTGGAACCAAGTGTGGAGGATATCGTGATTTATCCGAAGGAGGAGATCGAAAATGCAGATGCAGCGCTTCCTATATGAACAGGATTATAACCGAATGGTGGCCAGCTCAGGGAGCCGTCTGGACGAGGAGATCAGGGAACTGGAAGGCAGACTGGAGAACGACGGCTATGTGTATAGAAACAAGCCGTTTCAGCTATACCCGAGAGTCGTCATTTTATCGTCCTCTGACCGGGAATGGATACGAAATGAAGCCGAGAAGCTGCTTGCTATACTGGAGAAGGTCATTCAGCTTTATAACAAGGATGTGGACACCCGGCGGTTTTTCATGCTGGATGAAGCCGCTTCCCGCCTTGTGCGGATCGATCCCGGCTATGATCGTAAAATCCGCATATCCCGGTTCGATACGTATCTTGTGCCGGGCGAGGAGGGCTTCAAGGTGCTGGAAAACAATACGGATTGCCCGGCTGGCGTCATTTTTACAGGGCGCGTCAATAAGGTGCTCAGGCAAATTCCGTCACTCTCCACCTATTTGAAGAATATCCCGCCTATTTATGAGGAGGGCATCCACAAGCCCGATGCATTTATCCATGAATTGACTTCAACCTTTGCGGAGTTTTCCCCCGGATCACAGCTCCGGAGCATGGCAATCCTTCAGCTTGAAAATCGGGTCAGCCTCGAGGTGAAGGAGATGGTCAAGCTTCTTCGCCTATCGGGAATCGAAGCCGTTGTTGCAGATCCAAGGCAGCTGTCCTACCGGGAAGGCAAGCTTTATGCAGGTAACCAGCGGATTGAGCTGATCTGGAATAAAATAAACACCGCCGATTTTATCCCTCTCTTGGGCGATGCCGATGCACTGTCCGATCTGATCTGGGCTTGCGAGGACCTGGCCGTCTGCCATGTCAATTCTTTTCAGGCCCGATTTATAACGGAGAGCAAGCTTTGCCTGGCTTACCTTTCAGACCCGGCCTTCCACAAGCATTTCACCGCAGAGGAGCGCGGAGTACTCGACAAGCATATCCCTTGGGCACGGAAGCTGTCTGCTATGCCCGGCGAGGAGCATGATGAGCTGGCGTTACGCAAGCTGTTCAAGCTGCATCGGGAAAAGCTGGTATTAAAAACCGCTTACGACATCAGAGGGGAAGGGGTTGTCATCGGCCTGTCCACTACCCAGGAGAAATGGGAGGAGCTGATCGATCAATGCTGGGACAAGCCTTACATCGTGCAGGAGCTCATTGCTGCACCCGAAATTCCGGTTCCTTCCGGCGGGGAGCGCTCTCTGATTCATAAGAAGTTCAGCGCGGATCTGTTCATGTTCGGCGGGGAATTTCAGGGCTTCGGCTCCAAATTAAGCGATGAGCTGAAGGTGAATGTGTTCCAGGGCGGAAGCAAACAGGCGATCTTCTCCATTGACGACAGCCTGGCTACACCGCCAGGAACAAAGCGGGCGCGTTCGGACTGCGATTCCTGCGGCGGCTGCTGCGCCCATGCTGACGAGCGCTGCTCCTGACGGTTAAGGCGTCTTGCCTTTGGCAGATCATTAGATTAGAGGAGGGATTGTTGATGATAGAATCCCATGATCCGGGACCGGAAGCCTTCAAAGGAATATCCACAGCCTGCATATCGGATGCTCTTGACACCTTCGGCATCAACGGAGGGCTGGAGGGCTTGAAGCCTCTCGGTCCGGGCATGGCTCTTGCGGGCCCGGCTTATACGCTGCAGTATGAGCCGGTCCCGGAAGGAGAGGCAGCCCAAGCGGGCGAGTTTATTGACGAGGTGCCGGAGGGATGCGTCGTCGTTATCGCCAACGGCGGCAGGCAGTATTGTACCGTATGGGGGGATTTGCTGACGCATACCGCCATCATCAAAGGTCTGAAGGGAACGGTGATCGATGGCTGCTGCCGAGACGCGACAGCGATTCTGCAAACGGGTTATCCGTTATTTTCCCTGGGCAGTTATATGAAATCAGGCAAAAACCGGGTCAAGCTTGCAGCCCGGCAGGAGCCGGTAACGATTCGCGGCACCGTCGTCCGTCCCGGCGATATCGTAGCTGCGGATGACTCGGGGGTGATCGTTATTCCCCAGGAAATGGCAGACCAGGTATATCGCCGGGTCCGGGAAATTGAAGAGATGGAGGAGCGGATTCTGCTCGATCTGCGGAACGGCATGCCGATGAAGGAAGCCAGGATCAAGCACCGCTATAACCAGTACGCGCTGCGTGTCAACGCATAATCCAAGGTCGGGAGTGGGGGTGCGGCATGGGGCAAATCGTATTTTTGAATCGGAGCAAATCGTTTCCATATAAAAGCTGGGTCCCTGAAATCACCGAAAAGCTGACGCTGTTTACGCAGGTGGATATTCCTGAAGAGGACGGCTATGACTTCGTATTCAAAAGAGAGGCTCTAGACCGGGATGCGCTCATGGAATGGGAGCTGATCGGACTGAGCGAACGGCATCCTGTGAAGGCGGTTGTGTGCCACTCGGAGTATGATCTTCTCCGAGCCGCGAAATTGCGCGAATACTTCCGCCTGCCCGGACAAAATGCGAAAAGCGCGCTCGCTTACCGCAATAAAACGATCATGAAGGAGCGGGCCAGGGAGGCAGGCATCGAGGTCGCCCATTTCAAGGAAATCGCGACCCCTGCCGATATTGCCGCATTTGTCCGGGAACAAGGCTATCCGGTCGTGATCAAGCCGGTTGACGGGGGCGGCTCGCGGCATACTGCCGTGCTGCGGAGCAGCGATGAAATGCGGTCATTTCTGGAGAGCGGCATGCCTCAAGGGATGATGATCGAATCGTTTGTGGAAGGCGAAATGTACCATGTCGATGGATTAATGCACCGGGGGGAACTGCTGTTTGCCAGCGTTTCCCGTTATGTGAACGGATGTCTGTCGTTTCATTCCGGGACGAGCCTGGGGAGCGCCATATTGAACTCGGACACGGCTCTCATATCAAGGCTGCAGAGCGAAGCCGAGCGTACACTGCGTGCCCTGCCGGCTGCTCCGGTGATCGCATTTCATGCCGAGTATTTCCTCACGAAGGACAATCGCCTTCTGCTGTGCGAGATTGCTAGCCGTACGGGCGGCGCCCGTGTGGTCGACGCTAATGAGGCAGCCTTCGGAATTCATTTGAACCGCGAGTGGATCCGGCTTCAATGCGGCCTGCGCGCCGAGCTGGGTAATCTCCGCGATCATCGCGGGCGGACGGCAGGCTGGCTTATCGTTCCCCCGGGTGAAGGGATCCTGCGTTCGATCCCGGCAGCTGCGCCTTTTGAATGGGTAGTCAGCTATGTGCCGGCTTTGCGGGAGGGCGAGCGTATGACAGGAGCCGTTTCAAGCGTCGATCATATGGCGAGCTTTGTCGTAGAAGGCGCTGACGAGCAGGAGGTTGAAGCGCGCATCAAGGAATTGGATCAATGGTTCCGGGGGCAAATCCGGGTTGAAGCATGAAGGGGGAGCGCGCATGAGTCAGTATAAGAGGCTGTTCTCTCCGTCTCTGGTCGTTTATTTCATGGTGAATACGATGTTCTTCATGGGGATAGGAATTCAAGGAATTGCTATCCCCTGGCTTCTTCTTGAACGGACGGGAGGGGCTCTGTCCGTGGGAATTATGCTCTGCATTCGGGCGCTGCCCGGCGTCCTTCTTGTGGGGGTGGCCGGGGCGTGGGCAGATCGTTACGACCGGCGGAGGATTTGCTTCTATATGAATCTGCTGCAGGCGGTGCCGATGCTTATCATATCCTATTTGATCGGGCAAAATGCTGCAGGGTATGCCTCCGTTTATATCATTACATTGTTCCTGTCGGTCGGGAACACGTTTTTTGTGCCTGCGGCCCGGGCGTATATGCAGGAGCTTGTCGAAACCTCCCATCTGATGAAAGCCAACTCCCTTCATGAAATAACGTCCCAAGCGGGAAATATCATCGGCATCGGGCTGGGAGGCATCCTGGTTGCTCTTGTGAATGCCGCCAATACGCTTGCAATTGGGGCAGGCGCTTTTTTGCTGTCCGCCGTATTAGTTATTTATATGAAGCGGCGGGAGGCTGCTGCCCGGCCTGCTTCCGTGGAGGGTTTAAGCCGGGGACAGCTTTCGCAGACGGTCAGGTATATCCGGGAGCGCAAAGCGCTGCTGGCGGCGATATTATTCATTCTGTTTCCTTCGCTGGTGGTGCAGGTTAATAACATTCTTGTCGGGGCATATGTCAAAGATATTCTTCGGCTGGGCGCAGACAGCTTCAGCCTGGTCAGCGTGATGTATTCAGCGGGAGCGATGCTGGCGGGAGTGCTGCTCGTAACGGCAAAAAAGCCCGGCACAGGACGCAAAACGATTTTTGGTGCTCTGCTGCTGCTGTCCCTTGCGCAGGGTTGGTTCGGTTTTACCTATCATATATCTGCCTCGGCTTCGGCTATATTTGCAGTAGGCTTCTTTGTGGTCATGTCGCGCAGCTGGCTCAACTCCAAAATCATGGAGGAGACAGAGGATGCATTCGGTGGCCGGATCCAAAGCGTTGTCAACATGATGAACTCCCTTATGATTTTATTGGCCGGCCTCTTCATCGGCATATCAGCCAGCTTACTAAGCTATCCGGTGATTTATCTTGCCGTTGCGGGAATCGGCGCCGTTGCCGCTCTGCTGTCGTGGCCTGGTTTCAGGAATGAGGATCACTCTATAGTGCACAGCCGTTCACCTTCGGAAGATGAGCCGAAAAGCGCGGGCCTGTAATAAATTTTAAAATAGACGGATGAAACGAACCTCTTATTGAGCGCGCCAGAATGAAGCGTCCCGGTAAGAGGTTTTTGATGTCTTCATTTTGGGGAATGTTATGGTACAAAACGGGTCACTATGTTAGAATCGAAGCTAATTTGAATTGTTTTGTTGAATTTAGGAAGCTGAGACCTGTGCTGCGAATTGCTGTCTATCCAGCTATGGTACGTTGCTTAAGCATTGGAAGTAGGTTAGAATAAAGTGAGAATCAGTGATAATCACTTAGAATAATTCTAAAGTGAGAATTATTGTGCTATAATGCAGGAAGCAAAGGGAGGCGTCCCTTTAATAATATACGTAAGGATTATAACGACTTAATGGAGGGAGCAGTAAAACATGGCGACACATTTCGTTATTGAAGGACTTAAAGCGACAATCGAGGACAAGGAGATTCTCAAGGGAATCGATATTGAAATAAAAGGTGGAGAAGTTCATGCCATTATGGGACCGAACGGAACGGGCAAAAGCACGCTCGCTTCCGCGCTGATGGGACATCCCAAATATGAAGTTACCGACGGCAAGGTGCTTCTTGACGGAGAAGACCTGCTGGAAATGGAAGTAGATGAGCGCGCACGCGCAGGCATGTTCCTGGCTATGCAGTATCCAAGTGAAATTGCTGGTGTGACAAATTCCGACTTCCTTCGCAGTGCGATCAATGCACGCCGCGGGGAAGGCAATGAGGTATCCCTTATCAAATTTATCCGCCAAATGGAGAGCAAAATGAAGGAGCTGGAAATGAATCCTGAATTTGCGCACCGTTACCTGAACGAAGGCTTCTCCGGCGGGGAGAAGAAGCGGAACGAAATTTTGCAAATGATGATGCTTGATCCGAAAATCGTTATTCTTGACGAGGTTGACTCCGGTCTTGACATCGACGCTTTGCGCATCGTAGCAGAGGGTGTAAACTCCATGCGCAGCGAGGATCGCGGGTTCCTGATCATTACTCACTATCAACGGCTTCTTGACTACATCAAGCCTGACTTCGTCCATGTGATGATGCAAGGCCGCATCGTGAAATCCGGCGGTCCTGAGCTGGCTGAGCGCCTTGAGAAGGATGGATACGATTGGGTTAAAGAAGAGCTCGGAATCGTAGACGAGACAGTGGGAGAGCAAGTTTAACGGAAGGAGGAGCTAAGATGACTACACAAACCGTTCTACCGGTAGAACCGGATGTACTAAAGACCGCTTCCGTGAGCAACGGAGAACCGGCTTGGTTGACAGAAAGCCGCATAAGCGCATTGAAGCTTGCGGCAGGCCTCGAGCTGCCGAAGCTGGAGAAGACTAGAATTGACCGTTGGAATTTGCAGAACTATGGAACGCCGCGTCAAGGGCAGGCCGACGCTATGCAGGAAATCCCCGAGAGCGTATCCGGCCTGGTCGAGCTGAACGAGCAGAGCAGCCTGATCGTTCAGCGGAACTCGACAGCCGTCTTTACGAAGCTGTCTGCAGAGCTCGCTGCCAAGGGCGTTATATTCACAGATCTAGAGACGGCAGCCCGCGAGCACGGCGATCTCGTGCAGAAATATCTGCATCAGTCTGTAAAGAGTGATGAGAACCTGCTTACGGCGCTTCATTCCGCCATGTGGAGCGGGGGAGTCTTCCTCTATGTTCCGAAGAACGTAGAGATTGACGTTCCGCTGCAAAGCATTTTCCTTGTGGACGACAGCAAGGCTGTATTCGCTCCGCACGTCCTGATCGTTGCCGAGGCGAACAGCCGTGTAACCTATGTGGATAACTATATCTCCGGCGATCTCGCTGAGCCTATCGTGCATAATGGCGTGGCCGAGGTATTCGTTCAAGCGGGGGCGATGGTTCAATTCGCGACTGTTCATAACCTGAGCGAGAAGACAACGGATTTGACTTACCGCCGCTCCGTCATTGAGAACGATGGACGCATAGAGTGGATCGTCGGCGAAATGAGCTCTGGCGATACGATGAGCGAGACGCTGTCCGTGCTGAAGGGCAATGGATCGTCGTCCGATGCCAAGGTGATCGCGATCGGCTCCGGCTCCCAGAAATTGAACTATACGACAAAAGCCGTTCATTTCGGAAAGAGCTCGGACAGCCAGATGATTACCCGGGCGGTGATGCGCGAGCAGGCCACGGCGATTATCAACGGCGTTACCAAAATTGAGCATGGCGCTACGAAGGCGAACGGCGAGCAAACCGAGAAGGTGCTGATGCTAAGTCCAAAGGCTCGCGGAGACGCGAACCCTATCCTTTTGATCGATGAGGATGATGTTACGGCAGGTCATGCGGCTTCCGTAGGCCAGGTTAACCCGGAGCAAATCTACTATTTGATGTCCCGCGGCATCAGCAAAGAGGAAGCGGAGCGCCTCATCATTTACGGCTTCCTGGCTCCTGTCGTGGCGGATATTCCGCTGGAGCAGCTGCAGCAGCAATTGCAGACATTGGTTGAAAGGAAGCTAGGACAATGAACCCGGCGCTGATCAAGGAGCAGTTCCCCATTCTGAATCAAGAGATCAACGGGCATCCGCTCGTCTATCTTGATAGTGCTGCAAGCTCCCAGAAGCCGCGCAAGGTGCTCGATGCGCTGAAGCATTATTACGAATGGGATAATGCCAACGTGCATCGCGGCGTCCATACGCTGGGCAGCCGTGCTACGGATGACTATGAATCGGCTCGTGAGAGGGTGGCCCGCTTTATCGGGGCGAAGCATACGGAGGAAATTATCTTTACCCGGGGGACGACGACGGCTATTAACCTCGTCGCTTCGTCCTACGGACCTTCCGTTCTCGGCGAGGGCGATGAAATCGTCATAACGCCGATGGAGCATCACAGCAATCTCATCCCCTGGCAGCAGCTGGCTTTGAAGACCGGAGCTGCCTTGAAATATATTCCGCTTCAGCCTGACGGCAGCGTCAAGCTGGCAGACGTAGAGAACACCGTCACCTCCAAGACGAAGATCGTAGCTATGGCTTATGTATCGAACGTACTCGGCGTGGTCAATCCCGTGAAGCAAATCGCCGAAATTGCCCACCGCCACGGTGCGGTCATGGTTGTTGACGGGGCCCAGAGCACGCCGCATATGAAGGTGGATGTTCAGGATCTGGACTGCGATTTCTACGCTTTCTCGGGACATAAAATGTGCGCTCCGACCGGTATTGGGGTACTATATGGTAAGAAGCGTCTGCTTGAGGCCATGGAACCGATCGAATTCGGCGGAGAAATGATCGATGACGTAGGAATGTACGAATCGACATGGAAGGAGCTTCCTTATAAATTCGAGGGCGGTACGCCGATTATTGCCGGTGCGGTAGGACTGGCGGCGGCAATCGATTTTCTCGAGGAGATCGGCATGGATGAAATCCATCGCCATGAAACGAAGCTTGCAGCCTACTCGATTGAGCGCTTGTCGGAAATCGAAGGAATATCGATCTATGGACCCCGGGAAAGGGAGGTCGGATTGATTACGTTCAATCTCGACGATGTTCACCCGCATGATGTGGCCACGGTGCTTGATGCATCAGGCATCGCGATCCGGGCTGGACACCATTGCTGCCAACCGCTCATGCGCTGGCTTGAAGCGAGTGCGACGGCGAGAGCTAGCTTCTACTTGTACAATACGGAAGAAGACATCGACCGTTTGGCCGACGCTTTAATCCAAGCAAAGGAGTATTTCAAGTAATGCAACTTGACGACTTATATCGGCGCGTTATTATGGATCATTATAAAAACCCGCGCAACCGCGGGAAGTTTGACAATGACGTCTTGACCGTGGATCTGAACAATCCGACCTGCGGGGACCGCATATCTCTTCAGCTTATCGTCGAGGACGGGATCGTGAAGGATGCGCGGTTTACAGGGGAAGGCTGCTCGATCAGCATGTCATCGGCATCGATGATGACGGAGGCCGTTAAAGGCCTTACCTTCGAGCATGCCCTCCAGCTGGCCGACCGTTTCTCTTCGCTGATGAAGGGCGAGGACGTCCAATTTGACGAACTGGAAGATATCGAAGCTCTATCCGGTGTCAATAAATTCCCTGCCCGGATTAAATGCGCGACACTGGCTTGGAACGCATTGAAGAAAGGGATTCAAGAGTCATAAATTACAAGGAGGTAATCCACCATGGCTAAGAAGGCTCCAGATATAGGGGAATACAAATATGGTTTCCGCGACGAGCATAAATCTATTTTCCAGTCAGGCAAAGGCTTGACTCGTGAAATCGTTGAGGAAATTTCGAAAATTAAGAATGAACCGCAGTGGATGCTTGATTTCCGCCTGAAATCGCTTGAGCAGTTCGAGAAAATGCCGATGCCGCGTTGGGGCGGCGACTTGGATGAGCTTGATTTCGACGATATCCAGTACTACGTAAGACCGTCGGAGAAACAAGGTAAGACATGGGAAGAGGTTCCCGCAGAAATCAAAGAAACCTTCGATAAGCTCGGTATTCCGGAAGCGGAACAGAAGTTCCTGGCGGGTGTATCCGCCCAGTACGAATCTGAGGTTGTCTACCACAGCATGCAGAAGGAACTGGAAGAGCAGGGCGTAATCTTTAGCGATACGGATACGGCGCTGCGCGAGCATCCGGAGATTTTCCGCGAATACTTCGGCACGATCGTTCCGCCGACAGACAACAAATTTGCTGCACTGAACAGTGCGGTGTGGTCAGGAGGAAGCTTCATTTACGTTCCGAAGGGCGTAAAATGCGAAATTCCTCTGCAGGCCTACTTCCGCATTAACTCGGAAAATATGGGACAGTTTGAAAGAACGCTGATCATTGCGGATGAAGACAGCTTCGTACATTATGTAGAGGGCTGTACCGCTCCGGTATACAGCACGAACTCCCTGCACAGCGCGGTTGTTGAAATCATCTGTAAGAAGAATGCACGCGTTCGTTACACGACGATTCAGAACTGGGCACCAAACATCTACAACCTGGTAACTAAGCGTGCTGTAGCTGAAGAGAATGCGAATATGGAGTGGGTTGACGGCAACATCGGCTCCAAGCTGACGATGAAGTATCCTGCTGTTGTACTGAAAGGCCGCGGCGCGAAGGGCAGCGTGCTGTCCATCGCTGTAGCCGGCAAGAACCAGCATCAGGACTCTGGAGCGAAGATGATCCATCTGGCTCCGGATACAACGTCTACGATCGTGTCTAAATCGATCAGTAAGCACGGCGGTAAAGTAACCTATCGCGGTCTGGCTTCCTTTGGCCGTCAGGCTGAAGGCGCGAAATCGAACGTCAAATGCGATACGCTCATTCTGGACAACGAGTCTACCTCCGATACGATTCCTTATAACGAAATTATGAACGATAACATCGTTCTGGAGCATGAGGCCACAGTATCGAAGGTGTCCGAGGATCAGCTGTTCTATCTGATGAGCCGCGGTCTGACCGAGGATGAAGCGACGCAAATGATCGTTATGGGCTTCATCGAGCCGTTCACGAAAGAACTGCCGATGGAATATGCGGTGGAGATGAATCGTCTCATTAAATTCGAGATGGAAGGCAGCATCGGGTAATTGCACGGCTGCACCCTGCAATATTGAATTCGACAATATAAACTTCGCGGTCCTGAGGGCCGCGAAGTTTTTTTGTCAGCGAACATATTTTCATGCCTGCTTGCTGTAACTTCCTAGGCTTTAGCTGAATAGGCTATCGCATACCGTTTAGGAGGGATATGAATTGTTTAAACATCAGCAAAAGCATCACCCCCATTTAGCATGGCATGAGACTTTGGAAATGCATGAGCTAACGGCATATCAGAGCAATCAGCTGGTACATTTCAAGATGGTCGTGGATGATATCGCCAATCCGAAGCTGAGAGCCCTGTATTTAGAGGCGATCAAGAGCATTGAGAATAACCTGAAGGAGCTTCTGCAGTACTTTCCGAAGGCGCCGCAAGGAACGAGAAGTCAGAACACTGGCATAGATTTGACGGCTTTTTATGCGGGGCAGCTGCTCGGGTTCGCGAAGACGGCAGTACGTACTTATGCGATTGCCATTACGGAGACCTCTACTCCTCAATTAAGGGAGACCTTGCAGAAGCAGTTGAATGCGGCGATCCAGCTTCATGCGAAAGTCTTCTATTTCATGCTGGAGAACGGGTACTACCCTTCCTATGACCTTCCTAAGCTTCTGGCCAACGACGTCGCTAATGCTAATAAGGCGCTCGCTTTATAATCGGATCTAAAAAACCTTCCGCATGGCCATGCGGAAGGTTAGAGTCCATATAGAGCAGTGAGCAGGAGTACTAAATATAAACCTCGGTAATCGACAAATTCCGTTCTTTGGATAAGTCTACGAATCTGGAATCGGTTTGAACGAGCGGACGGAAGAAATCCGTCTGATTAGTCATGATGATCGACCCCACCTCGCCGGAATTGAGCAGCACCTTCTTGCCGATAAAGTTCGGGAGGAGATGATTGATCAGCGCTTGGGTCGGCTCCGGACTCAGCTGGCCGAAGCTTAGGGAGTTGAGCTCCCGGAGAACCGTGAGGAGCTCCTGCTTGGACTGGTAGACGCGGTTAGAGGTCATGGCCGTGTAGACGTCTGCTACAGCGGCTATTTTGGCATACGGATGGATTTCGTCTTTGTGCAGGCCCTTCGGGTACCCGCTGCCATCTTCCCGTTCGTGATGCTGCAGGGCGACCAGTGCGGAAATCTCGTCTCCCGTAGAATTCAGAATGATATCGTACCCGTAGAGGGTATGGCGCTTGACCTGTTCGAATTCCTCCGGCGTCAGCTTGCCTGGCTTGCCGAGGATGTCCTGGGAGATCATGCATTTGCCAATATCGATTAAATAACCGGCTTTTCCGGCTTCATAGGCTTCCTCTTTAGGATAACCCAGCCAAGTTGCGATATAATAAGAGAGCATTCCGACCTGCATGGAATGATTGTATGTATAATTATCACCGTTATTCAGGAGCAGTAGCAGTGAGACAACGTCCTTCTGGCCGACCAGCTCATTCACTAACGGCTGCAGCAGCTCGTCGACCTTGGAGTCATCAAAGGTTCCGCTAGATAGCGCTTCCAAGAATATCTGTTCATAGCCATCGACGGCTTCGTCGAATAGCGGGACAACCTTCTTGACGGGATCATGGTGCGTGCTGCTGGAAGGATTGTTCATGTCGATGGTGCGGGGTTCAATGTCGATGTAGTCGATTCCGTGCTGCATCAGTTTGACGATTGCATCATGGGTCAGTTCTGTTCCCTTATGCAGAATTAAAACGCCGAATTGATTGAAAATATCATTCTTAAGACGGTCGCCGGGGCTGATTTCGATTACATGTAATTTCAAGAACGATGACACCTCATAATCTGCAGTATTTCCTTCATGATAGCAGGGAATAACTGGATTGGCAATGATATTTTGGGTCTTTGGACGCTATAGATGTGATATTTGTCCTGGCGCCGAAGGGTCCCAAGGTCCTTGTCCATGACCCTTCCATTCCGTTCCGTCCTCCCAGACTTCCTTCTTCCAGATGGGGACGATCTGCTTCAGTCTTTCAATGGCATAGCGGCTCGCTGCATAGCTGTCATCGCGGTGAGGCGTGGATACGGCAATGATTACACTGCTCTCGGCAATGTCGACCTTCCCGATGCGATGGCTGATGGCGCACATGGTTCCTGGCCAATTCGCTGCGATTTCCGTGCCGATTTGCTTCATTTTGGCCAGGGCCATAGGAATATAGGCCTCGTATTCCAAATAGACGGTACGCTGATTTCCGGTCATTTCCCGGGTCGTTCCGACAAAGACCAGCGTTGCTCCGTGGTTGGCGGTATTGACCTTACAGGTGACCTCGTCGATCGATAGAGGCTCTGAGGTGATGACGTACATATCATTGTCGAAATAGAACGAGTCTGGCTCCATGTCCCCTTGTCCTCCGGACACTGGAGGGATGAGGGCGATTTCGTCCTGTTCGGTAATGAGAAGATCCCCGGCTGCATATTCTTGATTGACAGCGAGAAAAGACAAGTGAACCAGCGCTGCGGCCTCCGGATATAATTCGGCGATTTTCTGCTTAAGGCTGGCAGCGGTAACCGTGCTTTCGAGACAGGTTACCTCAATCCGCGAAGCACCGATGTGTTCTGCCAATCCTGCGAATAGAGAAATCGTTAGCGTCATATTCATTCACCCCGTAATACTTGATAAGCCCCTATAATATATCATATTTAGGGAGACAATGATCAATTTTGAGGTATATAATATTCTACATCTAATCTTTTTACTAGGACGGCTGTACAGGCATAGATCGAGGGGGGATAAATCATGCTGCCGGATACGAACCAGAAGACGCTAACCATATTGTATACCAACGATCTGCATAGCCATTTCGGCGCCATGAAACGGATCGCTTCTATGGTGAATGAGCTGAGGCTCCAGCATAACGGCGCGGTGCTGCTGCTGGATATCGGCGACCACATGGATCGCGCCGCTCCCGAGACGGAAGGCACGATGGGACAAGCCAATGTCGATGTTCTTAACCTGACGGGATATGACGCAATAACGATTGGCAACAATGAAGGCCTGACCTTTACGCCCGAGCAGCTGGATCAAGCCTATGCAGGACTGGCCTGCGAAATCGTCTGCGGAAATTTGCTGGATGCCAGGACGGGTAAGCCGCCCGAATGGATGAAGAGGCATGCCATGCTAGAGAGAGCCGGCTTCAAAGTCGGTCTGATTGGAGCGACAGCCGCCTATGTTGAATTTTACAAGCTACTGGGCTTGACGGCGCTTGATCCGCTAGAGGAGATAGCAAGGTCGGTTAAGGAGCTGCGCAGCGAGGTCGATCTTGTCATAGTGATGTCGCACTTAGGTCTGTCCTTTGACCGCCAGCTCGCCGAGCAGGTTCCTGGGATTGATCTGATTCTTGGCGGCCATACACATCATTTGCTGGAGGAGCCGCTCCGAATCGGTCAGACGGCAATTGCAGCAGCGGGGAAATTCGGCAGGCATCTCGGACAAATCACGGTAGAGCGCGATGCCCTGACCGGGTTGGCCAAGGTCGTCTCAGGCATCTGCCTGCCTGCCGAGAGCGGGCCGGAGGATTACTCGGTAGCCGAAGCGCTGGAAATTCACAGGCACCGGGCGGTCGAGCGGATGGCCCGAACCGTAGCGGTCATTGAGGAAGAGCTCCCAGTCCGCTATGACCAGGAATCTCCGTTCGGCAATCTGCTGGCCCAAGCCGTCAGAAGGTTTACAGGGAGCGATCTCTCAATTGTAAACAGCGGCCAGCTGCTCTCCGGACTGCCTGCCGGAGAGATCAGCGAGGGCATGCTTCATGAGCGCTGCCCCTCGCCGATTAATCCTTGCCGCATGAATTTGCCGGGCAAGCATATATTGTACAGCCTGGAGCAATCCCTGATTGCGGAAATTACGGACAAGGCGATCTACGGGTTTGGCTTTCGCGGGAAGCAGCTGGGCGGTATCTGCGTCGACGGCATGGAGATTTTATATGACCCGAATGCCTTGCCTTATCACAAAATCATCGAGGCGAGCATTCAGGGCGTTCCCATCGTTCCGGAAGGCGTTTATTCGGTAGGTACGCTGGATATGTTCACGTTCGGCATCGGCTACGAATGCCTGAAGGAGGGGAGCAGCCAGGAGTATCTGCTTCCTGAATTTCTGCGGGATTTGCTGCGGATGGAGCTCCAGACGGCTGGCGCGGTCGAAAGCTGCTTCTATCACCGCTGGAGGATCCGGACGGAGAGCTAAGATGACAAGCGGCGATGCCGCTTCATTAAGGGGAGTGAGCCATGAATTCTATTGTCGCGATTATCCTGGGGATTGTAGAAGGCCTGACGGAATTCATTCCGGTATCTTCAACAGGCCACATGATATTGACGGCCAAGCTGCTAGGCTATGATGATTCGACTCCCGAGATGAAAACATTCATGATTGTGATTCAGCTTGGTGCGATTCTTGCTATTTCATGGGTATACAGGGAAAGGATTCTCCGTTTGCTTGGATTGAAAAAAGAGGTGACCCCGCTATTCCGGAACCCGGCTCCATCGGGCCGCCTCGATCTCGTTCATGTCATTCTCGGCATCGCTCCGGCCCTGGCGGTCGGCTACTTCTTCAGGGACTTCATCAAGAGCTTGTTCAGCCCATCGACCGTGCTCTGGGCTTTGCTCGCCGGCGGGGTATTCATGATCGCGGCAGAATGGTATTCCAAGAACAAGGCCCAGGTCACGGCCAAGGATATCGATCAGCTTACCCACAAGCAGGCGCTATGGATCGGGTTGTATCAATGCATATCCGTGCTGTGGCCGGGCTTCTCCCGCTCCGGCTCGACGATCGCCGGCGGAATGTTCAGCGGGGCGAGCTACAAGGCTTCGGCGGATTTCTCCTTTCTGATCGCGATCCCGATCATGATTGCCGTTTCGGGTTATGAGATGCTGGATTCTTACCGGTATTTTACCTTAGACACCCTGGGATATTTCGCAATCGGTTTTATCGTATCATTCATCGTGGCTTATATCGTGGTTATGGCCTTTTTAAAATCCATTCAGAGAATTCAGCTGAGGCATTTCGCTTATTATCGTTTTATTCTTGCTGCTTTATTTTGGACATTTATCATGCGATAGCTCGGGGCGACAAGCCAGTCATATCACATTATAAAGCCGCTTTTCGCAATACATATCATATTAACTTAACCTTAGAGACGGAAGTGGATTTATCATGCGATTAATTCCAATCAATTCGCTACAGCCTGGAATGAAACTGGGTAAGAAAATATATAACGAGGAAGGCATCGTTCTGCTGTCGGAGAATGCCGAGCTGACGGAAGCCATTATCCGGCGGCTGCGCAGCCATGGCTTGAATTACGTGTATGTCGCCGATCCGCGTACCGATGACATTGTTCCAGTAGATATGATCGAGGAGAGTACGCGGCGCAGGGCGCTGATGGAGATACGCACGAATTTTCGGAAAATGACGGAGCCTGCGGTCAAAGGCCTTGTCTATCCTTATCTGGGCAAGACGTTCTCCGGACTCGTCGAGGAGATCATGGACGACCTTAGCTCCAGGGAGGATGCCATGATCATGATGATGAACATTAACAGCATGGATCAGTATTTGTACAGGCATTCCCTTAATGTATGCATCTATACGATACTACTTGGGCAGGTTCACGGATATTCCAAGAGTGAGCTGAAGCTTCTTGGCCTTGGGGCGCTTCTGCATGATATCGGAAAAACGAAGCTCCCGCTCAAGCTGCTGACCAAGCCGGACAAGCTGACGGATGAGGAGTATGAGCAGATCAAGCTGCATCCGGAGATCGGGTTCAAAATGCTGAAGGATGAGCCCGGCATCCCCCTCATCTCCGCGCATTGCGCTTATCAGCATCATGAACGGCTGAACGGCAGCGGCTACCCCCGGGGAATCAAAGGGGAGGAAATTAGCGAATTCGCCCGCTGGATCGCGATTACGGATTCCTATGATGCGATGACGACACACCGGGTATACCGCTCCGCCATGCTGCCCCATCAGGCGCTGGAGGTGCTGTATACCGGGTGCGACCTTCTGTACGAGAAATCCAAGCTTGAGGTGTTTCGCGACCGGGTCGCTATTTATCCGCTGGGCATGATGGTCAAGCTTAGTACGGGGGAAAAGGGCATCATCGCCAAAATCCACGGCATTTTCCCGCAGCGCCCCGTCGTTCGCGTGCTGACCGACCCTTACGGCGAGGATTTAAAGACTCCTTATGATCTGGATTTGTCTGAGCAATTATCGATCGTCATTACAGAAGTGGACGGAATGAATCAAATTGGTTAACATTATGTAGTGGATTCTATAGGCGAAATAGGGTTTGCAAGGGAAGACGTGCCGCATTAGTGCACTCTTTTCTTTTTTAGGTTAATAATAGAAATAAGGTGGGCCAATAATGAAAATACTTAAGCATACATCCGCTATGACAGCACCGGTGAATCCCAAGGATGATCCCTGGGATCCGATCGTCTCTCTGAGGGAGTTCGGCCGGCATGTGCTGACCAGCGTGGAAATGACGGTTACGAATCTATGCAATATGCGCTGCGAGCACTGTGCTGTCGGGGACAGCCTGGTGCTGAAGGAGCCGGAGCAAATCCCGCTCGATTTGATGCTTCGCCGTCTCGATGAAGTGGAGCATCTGCGGACGATCAGCATTACCGGCGGCGAGCCGACCTTCCGCAAGCAGATGGTGGACGAGAAGATTCTGCCGATTCTGAAGTATGCGAAAGAGCGGGGAATCCGATCGCAGATCAATTCCAACCTGACCCTCGATTATGAGCGGTACGAGAAGCTGATTCCTTACCTTGATGTGATGCATATTTCGTTCAATTATACGAACGAGCAGGATTTTTATGAGATAGGCTTTGCAAATAGCGGGCATCCTGTGAAGAAGGAAGTCGCTTACAAGCTGTACCACACGATGATCGAGAATTCGCGCAGGCTGAGCGAGGCGGGAATGTACATTTCGGCGGAGTCGATGATTAATTACCGCACCCATAATAAGATGCCTGCTATTCACAAGCTGATTACGGAAATGGGCTGCCGTCGGCATGAGGTTCATCCGATGTATGCATCCAATTTCGCCAAGGGGCTGCCGGTCTTATCGCTGGATGAGATGCGCCAGGCGATTCATTCGCTGCTCGATGAGCGTAATAAAGAGATATGGATGTTGTTCGGAACGCTGCCGTTCTACGCCTGCAACGACAATGAGGCCGATGCCGCCCTGCTGAAGCGGCTCCGCGAGGAGCCGATGGTGACGGTCCGCAACGACCCGGATGGGCGCAACAGAGTTAATGTGAACATGTTTACAGGGGAAGTGTTCGTAACGGACTTTGCTGACATTCCTTCCTTTGGCAACGTGCATGAGGAGCGGCTGGATGATATTTTTGCGAAATGGCTGAATGACCATCCTCTCAACCAGAAAGTTAATTGTTATTGCGAAGCGGCCAACTGCTGCGGTCCTAACCTGCTCGTTGCCGACATGTATTATCAGGACATCGACTTTAAATCCCGCAAAGCAATCACACTTTAGAAAAGAGGCGCTATACCTATGCCCGACGGACATACGGAATTTGAAATTGGCAAGCTGATATTCAATTTGTTTCTGGTTATCATTTTAGTACTTTTGAATGGTTTTTTTGTTGCGGCGGAGTTTTCGCTGGTCAAGGTGCGCCAATCCAGGCTCACCCAGCTTGTCAGCGAAGGCAACAAGCGTGCAGCATACGCGCTCAAAGTCAATAAAAAACTGGACGCCTATTTATCAGCCACGCAATTAGGAATTACGTTGGCCTCGCTTGGGCTGGGGTGGGTCGGGGAGCCGGCTGTATCCGAGCTGTTGATCAAACCGTTGATGTACAAGATCGGCGTGACGGATGCGACGCTGATATCCACGGTATCGGTAGCGGTAGGATTTGCGATCATTACCTTTTTGCATATCGTCATTGGAGAGCTGGCGCCGAAATCGCTCGCAATTCAGAAGTCGGAGTCAGCATCCTTATGGCTGTCCGCTCCCCTGCTGTTCTTCTACAGATTGTTCTTGCCGGTGATCTGGCTGTTGAATTCTGCAGCGAACGGCTTGCTGCGGCTCATCGGCATCCAGCCGGCCGGCGAGAGCGAAGCCGCCCATTCGGAGGAGGAAATCCGCATTCTGATGGATCAGAGCGCGAAGAGCGGCGTCATCGACCAGGACGAGATGAAGCTGATGGACAATCTGTTCGATTTCTCCGATTTGCTGGCCAGGGAGGTCATGCTGCCGAGAACCGATATGGACTGCTTATACACTAACCTCTCCTGGGAGGAGAACATGAAGATCGTGGAGGAGACGAAGCATTCGCGTTATCCGGTCGCCGTTGAGGACAAGGATCAGATTATCGGGTTCGTGCATTTGGCCGATCTGTTCCTCCAAGATGGAGGAAGCTCCCGGAATCTGACCCAAATCGTACGGCCGATCCTGAATGTGCCGGAGTCGATGGAGGTCAGCCACGTGCTTCGTCTCATGCAGAAGAAGCATTCCCAGTTGACCGTGGTCGTGGATGAGTATGGGGGTACGGCCGGGCTGCTGACCGCAGAGCGGATTATGGAGGAAATTGTCGGCGATTTATATGACGAGTTCGACGTCGATCGTCCGGAGGTAGAGAAGCTTAGCGACGGCACCTTCTCCGTCGATGGCCGGATGCTGATCGAGGATGTGAATGATTTGATGGGCATCATCATCGAGCACGATAAAGTGGATTCCATCGGCGGCTGGCTGTTTAAGGAGCTGGATGGGGCCCCGGCCGTTGGCAGAAATGTTCAAGTCGGGAGCATTCTCTTCGAGGTTGCCGAGGCCGAACCCCTTCGCATCATGCGGGTAAACATCAAGAAGGTGAGCGGCCAGGGCGATACAGAACAATCGAATACGGAGTCGGCAGGCAAGGAATCGGAGGGAACTTCGCAAGAGTACGAGCCTGGCGTATAAGATCTGGCTCCTGTCCGGGCGTGGAATCGCTTGGCAGGAGTTTTTTTTCTGTCTTTTTTGTTATTTTGCGCAATTGTTGGTTCATATTCTGGGCGAACGTCATATGTTAATGGTGAGGAATAGGGAGCATTGCTCCCCATAAGTCGGAAAACTCAAAATGACAGAAGGAGGAACGCTCGTTGAATCATCATTCATGGAGTCATCCCCAAGAGCAAGCCTGGGCCCCTTTTATCGGTCCGTTCGACCCCTGTCCGCCGATTTTGTGCAAGACGTATAGTACTCCTCCGCAGTTGTTCATGCACTTTCAACCGCTGAATCTTCCCCAGTTCTGCCCGGAAGACGCTTTAAGGCACGGAACCCTGTGGCCTGCGCTTTACAGTCCCTATGAGTCCAAATGGGGAAAAGGAAGGTGAGATGATGTCACATAAAGCCGATTTGGATCCGCAATTTTATGAGATGCTCGAAAAGCTGCAGGCCCTCGATTTTGTGCTTGTTGAACTGAATCTGTTCCTGGATACGCATCCTGATGATCTGGCTTCCATTCAGCAGTACAACCAGCTGGCGCAGGAACGGAGCCAGCTTGCGAACCATTTTCAGCAGCTCTATGGTCCCCTCATGAACTTCGGGCATTCCTTTTCGAAATTTCCGTGGGAATGGTCCAAGGTGCCGTGGCCGTGGCAGGTGTAACTCCCTGCCTGGCTTCACTTTTGCTGAAAATGAATAAGGAGGGAATGCAAGCTTATGTGGGTCTATGAGAAAAAGCTGCAGTATCCGGTTCGCGTAGGAAAGTGCGATATTCGAATGGCGAAGCTGCTGATCGAGCAATACGGGGGGGCGGACGGGGAGCTGGCTGCAGCCCTGAGATATTTGAATCAGCGGTATACGATTCCCGATAAGGTTATTGGCTTGCTCAACGATATCGGTACCGAAGAACTCGCCCACCTGGAGATGATTGCTACGATGGTGTATAAGCTGACCAAGGATGCGACGGTAGAGGAGATTCGGGCGGCTGGGCTGGATGAATATTACGTGAATCATGACAAGGCATTATTCTACGAGAACGCCTCAGGCGTACCGTGGACCGCCGCTTACATTCAAGCCAAGGGCGACCCGATCGCCGATCTGTACGAGGACATTGCGGCAGAGGAGAAGGCCCGGGCTACATATCAGTGGCTCATCGATATGACCGATGACGTCGACCTGCAGGACGGCCTCAAATTCCTGCGGGAGCGGGAGATCGTACACTCGCTGCGCTTCCGCGAGGCGGTAGAGATTCTGAAGGATGACCGGGATAAGAAGAAGTTTTTCTAGCAGCCTAATTTGAGATGAAGGTGGTAACCGATGTCCAAATCCAAGCGCGGAAAAGCGTTGTGGGCGCTTCCCTCCAGAGGCCGGGGCACCTGCCCGGTATGCGGAAGCACGCGCATCAAATTGCTGTATACGAAAACAATCGGCTCCGGGCAGGCCTTGAAAGTATGCAAGCGCTGCTTCAATGCCCCCCAGGAAAAAATTGACGCTGCCGGCATGCTTGGCGTAAAGTAAATCGCGCCTCATTTGTGCGGATAGACACGCTGAAGACAGGAGTATCAGGGAGGAGCAGAAATATAAACCTAAGGGCCTTCGCCAAAATGCGGAGGCCCTTTTTTTGAAAGCTGATCATTCTTGTCTGATGGTGTTGAACAAAAATAGGGTAAAGCTGACCAGGGCTAATCCGAGAGATGCCTTGAAGAAGGGGAAGACCTGGCTCATTGTCAGGCTGAAAATGTACAGATAAGAAATGTCCGTTGCTCCTTGTATGGTTTGAATAAAGCCATAGAGCAGCAATATAGAGTTTAGCGTGAAGAGGACGGTAAGAGTCAGAAACAGGTCCCGAAGTTTATGATTACTTCTTAGTAAGAACAACAATTGAAAGATCAAGCAAAGCAGTAGGATAAAGAAGCCGAGCATCCCCAATTTGATTACCTCCAAAAGTACCGATTCCCTTTTTCTAATAAGTATAGAGGCAGATCATAAAAAACTCTACAGAGTTTGGGAGTTCATCTCGTCTGCCTCCTGAAAGCAGCATTCTAATGAAGAATGCTGCTTTATTAGTCTATAAAGCCACTCTGGCCTCCTACATTTGCAGGATCATGCTGCCCAAACAGGCTTACGAGCATGAACATGTTTCAGATCATTTTTAATAGCTAGGATTGGGAGCCAGAGCATCTTTTTTGGTTTTGTGAACTGTACCATGTGGATGCTCAGGCGGTGCATAAATTACATATACTTTTAACGGCTTATTGCCAGTATTCGTTACATTATGCCACTTGCCGGCAGGAACTACGATCGCATAGTCTTCATAAACATTTCTCACAAAATCCAGCTTATCTTTACTGTCGCCCATTTGGACAACTCCTTGGCCCTCCTCGATGCGGATGAATTGGTCAGTCTCCGGGTGAACTTCTAGACCGATATCCTCCCCGACATTAATACTCATAACCGTCAGTTGAAAATGATTACCTGTCCATAAAGCGGTTCGATAAGTGTTATTTTGTTCGGTAACCTGTTCAATATTGACTACAAATGGATTTGGCCCGTAGTCCCGGATGACCTGATCATTCCGATCCTTCCAATGATTTCGCATAGCTGGCTGTGCAGCACACGGCTGATGGTTTCTAGGCGCAGGATGAAAGTAATGCATGGTTGTATGCGCATTATGCGTATAATGCGCATAAGGATTTGGGTGCAGTGGATGCTTGGGACAAGGATACATAGGATGAGAATACATGGAGCTTAGATAAGATCCGGGTGAATAACACATTGATTTGCCCTCCATAGGTTTATTATTCATCATATGCCTATTTTCCGATTTAGGTACTCCGTCTTACAGTAATAGAGGGTGTCATTCATTGCAGACCTGCTTAATTTTGCAGATTCTAATATTTTTAAGTAGTGATTTTACTGGATTTCCGAGCCATTTTACCCTATATACAGATTTCGCGGCAGTTTGATTTGTACTTTTTTGACTGTGGAAAATAAAGGGGGCCTGCTATACTGATTAGGAGCGGTTACATAACTACCAGGGAAGTGATGACATGAGGGCGATTATCGCTGATGATGAGAAGCTGGCCCGCAGTACATTGCGGAGCATGCTGAACGAACTGGATTCGGGCTTGGAGATTGTGGGGGAAGCGAAGGACGGCGGAGAATTAGCGGAAATGATGGACGCTAACGGCGTGGATATTGTGTTTGTCGATATCAAAATGCCGGTCATGAGCGGGTTGGAGGTTGTCCAGCGGTTCAAGGAAAGCAGCCCGAATACGCAGTTCCTGATTTTATCCGGCTATTCCGAGTTCGAATATGCGAGAGAGGCGCTCCGACTTAACGCGCTCGATTATTTATTGAAGCCGGTCGATTTGGATGAATTGGCACTAAGCCTGAAGAAGGCGAGGGAGCGATATATTTTTCAAATCCGGGCAGGAAATTCCGAATTCGCGAATATTCTGGCCTCTTTGGTATACATGACTCGATCAATTGAAGATATCCCCGAATATTCCGTATATAAGGATTGGGTATTTTCCTTGGGATGCTTCACGTTCAGCGGGACATTGACGGAATCGCAAAAAAAGCTGGAAGAATGCCGTTACCAGCAGGAAATTCGCGAGCATGCGGATCTCCGATTCCTTTGTCCGGAATATCGGACGTCGATGCTGATTTTACCAAACGGGTATTTTGTCCAAGTCATAGGGATGGATCCTCGGCTAGCCGAGAAAGGGAAGAAGATGCTGGAGGATTATTGGAATCATACTGTACAGGACAGAATCGCGAACAATAACAGTTCTTTCAAGGTTTCGTTAAATACCTTTAGCGATATGTCGTTTCAATCGGCAACCAAAAAACTGCTAGATTTGGCGGAAACTAATGGAGACGTAGATTCGGATTTCGGAGACAAAAAAGACGAGGACGAATCTATTCATATCGTGGATAAGGTTGTCGCCTTCGTAGAGAACAATTATATGAAGGATATAGGCATCGGGCAAATCGCCTATGATTTGGAGGTGACTCCGAATTATTTAAGCTCATTGTTCCATAGAAGACAGGGGGTCACCTTCATGAAATTTCTGACCAAAATACGTATGGAACGGGCCAAGGAAATTCTTGAACATAACCCCCATATCAAAATTTACGAAGTGGCGGAGCAGGTCGGTTATTACACCACCCGTCATTTTACCAAATTATTCAGGGAGTACTTTAATTGTTATCCTTCTGAATTACGCGACGGTCAATTCACAGAAAGCGTATCGGAGCAGTGAATGGTAAGCGTGATCTTTGTTCCGACGTTCTGGATCGAGAACACGTCCATAGTTGCAGCGGGGTAGGCCATCTCCAGCCTGTCCCGCACATTTTGAAATCCTACGCTGGTCTGCTTCCGAAGATTATCGGCGGCAAAGCCGACACCGTTATCCTCGACGATGAGCCGAATCTTGCTTCCCTGGCCCTGCTGTTTTTCCGGTTCGGCGCGAATCCGGATAAGGCAGCTCTTGGTGCAGGGCTCCACCCCGTGCACAATGGCGTTCTCCATCAGCGGTTGCAGCAACAGCTTAGGAATCCGGAAGGATTCTAGCTCGGGATCGCACCATATGGATAAATCCAGTCGTTCCTGAAAACGCAGCTTCTGCAATTCCCCGTACCTCGATAAAAATTGAAATTCCTCCTTTAACGTTACCCAATCACTAAACTCCAACGAATAACGGAGCATGCCGCTCAAGGATACAATGGCTTTCTCCAGTTCTTTGGTCCGCCCCTCTCGATTCAGGCCGACCAGTCCATTAAGAGTGTTATACAGGAAGTGAGGCTGGATTTGGCTCTGAAGAGCGCGATATTCCGCTTCCTTCTTGGCGAGCCCTGTCCGGTATTCCCGGATAATCGTGTCGTTCAGCCGGGTAATCATTTCATCGAGAGCCAACCCGAGTTGGGCGATTTCGTCCTTTCCTTTCGGTTTGACCCTCTTGTCCATATCGCCGTCCCTGACTCTCCCCATGATCGTCATCATTCGGCGAATCGGGTTGACGACGGACAGGGAGAGATAAGCGTACAGCAGTGAGGTCAGGGTCAAACCGCCGAATGTAAACAAACAGGCCATAATGTATAACCAACGGACTTTGGATTGAATTTCTTTATGCGACATCAACAGAACGATCTCCCACCCTGAGGAGGGGATCGTTTTCTTCACCAGTACATACTTGTCCCCGCCACTTTCGACGAATTCGGGATCACGGCTGATTTGAACTTCCATATCGCGGGGAACCGGTTTGCTCGAATACAGCAGCTTCTGATTACTGTCAAAGATGGTGATGACCGAGTTGACCTCGAAATGGATGTCCTGAACAATTTCGCTCAGGATGCCCGTATCGGCGTCTGCCATGATTACCGCGAGTGGTTTTTGCGAATCTGGATCTTTAATCAGGCGGGCAACGGAGAAGACCTCTCCCTCTGAAGGAGAGATCAGATAGTTTCGCTGGTGAGGGCTTATGAAGGTGGCCTCGCCGTTCCGAGCCAGTGCTTGCTTGTACCAGTCCTGCTCTGCAAAAGGAAAATCGGGAATGTGCACGGAAGGCCCCTTTTTGTCGGTAACATATACGGAATTGTCAAAAGGCAGCAGGACGGTTCCAAGGATATCACTGCGCGTATTCTGGAACATGATCAGCAGCGTTTCCTGCAGCGTCCGGTCTGCCTGCAGCTTATTATAGTCGGTTAAGGTATCAGTCAACGGATTCAACTTCAGCTTCAGTGTCTGCATAATGTTGTCGTGGAGAAATGGAGCGAGTGTCAGCCGCTCCAACTCATCTAGATACGTTTCAATATTGTGCGACATGGCAGTCAGCGTTCCCTCTGTCAATGTCTGTTTTTCCTTGGACAGCATCGATTGATAGTAGAAGGGGATCACCAGTCCAATCAGTAGGACGGGAATGACGGTAGTCAACAGGAACAGGAGAGTTATTTTGAAACGGAGACTGTGATTGCTGGGTTTCATGCGGCGTTTCACTCCTTTGGCTGGCTCTGCTTGCTTTTGCCCGTTATGTTTTTCGAATGGATGATAACTTCGGCAGGTAGCCGTTTTTCTCCTTCCGAGTGTAGAAATGACCGCTTAGAGTGTAGTTTCGGATCATTTTGTAAGCGCATACCTAATGATAACCTGTAAATGAACCGGATCACGAAAAGGGGGTATTTAAGCGCAATGAACAAAGCAAAGAGGAGGATTTCGGGGTTTCTGGCCTTCGTGCTCGGGCTTTCTTGCCTTGGCATAACCGCCACCGACCACCGGGTTTCCGCGGATTCACAAGCAGCTTCCTATCAGGAAGCATACGTAAGTGACCTGGACTGGTCCTCGATCAAACACGGAAAGGTCAAAACGCAGAAGGATCAAATTGCGGCGGCCAATCCTACGGGCAAAAAAATGAAGATGAACGGGGTGACCTACGAGAAAGGGCTGGGGACCCACGCCGATTCCAAGATCACCTATCAAATCAACGGGGAGTATGAACGTTTCTCCTCCGTGATCGGAATCGACGACGAAGCGCTCAATAATAGCAAGCTGCCCACCAATGTCGTTTTTGCTGTGTACGGGGACGGAAACAAGCTTTATGAAAGTCCGCACTTTACCGCAAAGCCATATGTTGGCCCTCTGACGATTGACGTGGACGTATCGGGGGTGAACGAATTGTCGCTGGAGGTTAATGGCCATGCGGCTGGCTCCAACCCGCAGACAACCTCGTATGCGGATTGGGCAGAAGCCCGTCTGAGCTTGGGCGATCCGTCCGAACGGACAGCGGCTTCGCTTGCCTCATCCATCCGCACTATCGCGCAGCCGGAGAAGGGGCAGACCATTTTAAGTCTCCCGTTCGTTCCGGAAGGGTTCACCATTGAAATCGCTTCATCGGATCGGGAAGACATTATTCCAAAGGATGCGCAGATTTTTCCGATCGCTTCCGATGTGAAGGTAACCCTGGTCTTGCTTGTGACCAAGCTCGCCAATGGCGAGACTGCCGCTACGGTTCCGCTTGAGGTGCTGGTGCCGGGGGTTCAGCCTACCGAAACAGCCAACAAAACAGCTCTGCAGGCGGAGCTGTCCAATGCACAAGCTTATTATGACAACGCGGTTGAAGGGACAGAGGTCGGACAATATCCCACGGGCGCAAAAGAAGAACTTCGGGTGGCCATCGCCAAGGCCACATCCGTTTACGAGGACGTAAACGCCAGCCAATATGTGGTCAATCAGACGACTGCCGAGCTTCATAAGGCCGTGCTTTCGTTCTTGGCCAAAGCCATTGCCGGTGAAGGAGAAACGCTGGAGTCCGTAAGTTTGATAAGTGATCGTACAACTCTGAATCTGGATGGCGTCGCCCAGGTGCAATTGAGCGGGAAGTTGAGCAATGGGGCGGATGCGGATTTGAAAAATGCCTTCGTCAAATATTCGGTTAGTAATCCGAATGTGATCGCCTCCGTGGAGCCTACGGAAAACGGGGCAGAGGTGCGGGCAGGAACGAAGCTGAGTTCCCCCGGAACTGCTTCTTTAACGGCCACCGTCACACTGGGCGGTGTCACTCGAACAGCCGATCTGCCGTTTAAGGTGCAATTCGCGGCCGATCAGCCGTTTCAACATGAATATCATCAAACGCTGACCATGAAAATGTTCATGGCCGAAAATAACGGCACGGTCAAGATGACCTTTGAACAAGCGTTGGAAGCCGTGAAGAAGATCGACCATCTTACTCGGGGCATTCCGAAGATCATTTATCTTGTAGGCTGGCAATTTGACGGTCATGACACCGGTTATCCCGCGCTGAATGTCGTCAATCCTAAGCTGAAGCGGGAGCAGGACGTCAAAGCGGAAGACAGCCTGAAATGGCTGATGGATGAAGCGTTCAAATACAATACCACGATCAGTCTTCACATCAACATGCTGGACGCGAGCGCGGAAAGTCCGTTATGGAACACCTATCTAGAGAAAGATGTGATCGCCAGAGAAGCCGACGGAAGCTTGAGAAAGTACGTATGGGGTTATCCGATCAGCTTCACTCGGGAATGGGAAGAAGGACTAACCACGAAACGGATCGACGAATTGCTCGAACTGCTTCCGATCCAACGTGCCGGCACCATTCATATCGATGCTTTTCATCAAAATATTCCTAAGCTCGAAGCCGGGTTCATCAGTCCTTATCATAAAATCACTTCTCAACAGGAAGCCGAGACGCAGAAGAAGATTATCCGCTATTTCCGGGATAAAGGAGTAGACGTAACGGCGGAATTTGATAAAAGCTACCGGGTTGACCCGTTGATCGGATTGCAGCCGATGGCCTGGCATATCCGTTGGAGCGCTTCGGAACAGTTTAAGATTCCCGCTTCGCTCTATACCGGCGGGGACGGGGGAGATGAACGGCTCGGAACAGGTATGCTCGGAGAAGGAATTATTAAAAGCGATCCGGTGAACCTAAGAGGTTTTATCGATGACTTCGCTTTAAAGACTCTCCCGTGGTACTACCTGAACCGGTTGGATCGGATATCCGATACGAACGGGACGGTCACTTTCTCGGACGGGGTAACGAGCCGTAAAGCGGGCGACGGAAGTCTAGTTATCGAGCGAAAGGGAGAAGCGCTGAGAAACGGGGGAGATATATTTTTCCCGGCAGCGTGGAATGAGAACAAATATAAGGAAATCATCGCATATAGCAAATCCGGGTATGAAGGAAAACTCTGGACGCTGCCGGACAACTGGACGGGCGTAGAGTCGCTGGATATTTATGAAATCGGCCAAGAAGGTCTCACTCTCCTTACGCAAGAGGTTCCCGTTCAAAACGGTCAAGTGGGTTTGACGTTGTCCGCCGGACAAGCGGTATCCATTTTCCCGTCCGGCACCGACTTTACGCCGGCTCCTGAACCGTTCGCGTTAATCGAGCCGGCCAACGGCGATACTTCGGTGGATCCCGCTTCCGTAGTGCTTCGCTGGGAACACTCGCCCGGTGCGGATCGTTACAGAGTTACCGTATCGGAGAATCCTTCGCTGCAGCCGGCAGTATGGAGTACAGTGACGGAAGAGACGATAGCGAAGGTTGCGGGCCTATCCCATGACAGGGCGTATTATTGGAAGGTTACCGCAATGAAAGGGGAGGCCGGCAAGGAAGTGGACAATACGGGCGGCCCAAATTCCTTCATAACTCGTGCGGAGGCACCTGCTCCGGAAACGGGCGGGGGCAACGGCTCCGGCGGTGGAAGCTCTTCCGGTGGAAATTCCCCCGGATCAACATTAACAAGCCCGCCAGGAAACGAAACGAAACAGCCGGATCAGGCGAATGTTCAAGTTTTAACCGATAAGGATCTGCTGTCGTTCAACGATGGTGGAACCGTGGAAATCCATGTGAGGGAAGGAGCGGAAGCAATCGTTCTGACTCCGTCCGCTCTTCAGAAGCTGGACTCCCGCTCTTTGCTTGTTCGCCAAGGAGGTGCGGCGGTCGAAATCTCCGGGGAAACGTTCGGCCAGTGGATCCATTCTGTATTTCCGAAGGCAGCGAATCAAGCTAAGGTAATCCTTAAGCTGAGCCCCTTGTCCCCAGTGGAACAACAGCAGTTTATCGCCGCCAATCCGCTGAGATATGTCAATGTCCAACAAGCGGGAGACTTTGTAAAGCTGAGTATTGCCATTGAATCTGAAGGCGTCGCGAAAGAATTGAAACAATGGGAAGAGGGCGTTGTGCTTCATCTTTCGCTCAGTTCGAGGGACGGAAGCCTGGCCGCTGTTTATACGCTTCAGAACGGCAAATTGCAGCGCCTTTCCGGAATGCATTCCGCCGCCGAAGGCAAGCTGGAAGCCGAGATTCGGAGCTCGGGCAGTTACGGGCTTCTAAACAGCTTATCTGCCTTTAAGGATGTCTCTCGGAATCATTGGGCATTTGAGGCAATATCCTCATTTGCCGCTAAGCAATGGATCAACGGGACGAAGGAAGGTCTTTTTGAACCGGGGCGGCCGATTACCCGTGCGGAATTCGTCTTCGTGCTGGCGTCCGCGCTCGAGCTGAGCGGCGGCGGTTCGGCGAATTTTACGGATCTCCCCGCAAACGCTTGGTATGAAGATCAAGTCGGGGCGGCCTTTCAGGCGGGCATTATATTCGGGGTCGACAGCTCCAGCTTCGCACCCGATCAGCAGCTCACCCGCCAGGAAATGACGGTCATGCTGATGCGTGCTTACGCTGTTCTGCACGAAACGGGAGAGAGTGCTACTACAGCGGCAGCTGCCGCATTCGACGACGCCAGCCGCATCGCGCCTTGGGCGATGGATGACGTGAAATCTGCTGCGGCTTTGGGAATCCTGAAAGGCCGTGGTTCCAAATTATTTGAACCGAAGGCTCCAACCACCCGTGCGGAAGCGGTGGCGGCGATTCAGCGGCTGGGAAGTCTGCTTGGGCGTGAATGAATCATTGTAGAAATAGACGCGGAAGACTGTAGTTTTGTAGCGTAGGTATGGAATCTTAACCATGTTAAAGTGGGATTGTAAACGGTTTATTACAACCATCAAGGGAGGAAGCTGCAATGAAACAGCGCAAGAGATCCGTACTGCTGTTTACTGTTCTGGCCTGCGTATTGGCACTTAGTGCCTGTGGCTCGAACGGAGGGAATGGAAAATCGGGTAATGGAGTGGAGGGAGACTCCGGAAACGCCGGCTCCGGGAAGCAAATCCGGCTGAATGTGTCTACGAACGTGGTAGGGGAGCAGGCGAAAGTGCTGCAGGAAATCACGGAGAGATTCATGGAAGAAAACCCGGATATTAAAGTGGACTTTAGTGCTCCGGGAAAGGAATATGAAAATATGATGAAGGTCAAAATGGCTTCGAGCGATATGCCTGACGTGTTCGCCACCCATGGCTGGGCTAAACAGCGCTACGGCGAGTTTCTGGAGGACTTGTCAGGAGAAGCCTGGGCCGCACAAATCAACGAAGCGATTAGGCCTTCCGTAGCCGATGAGTCCGGAAAAGTCTACGTTCTTCCTATGGATCAGGACAAGTCGGGACCAACTTACAATGTGGATATTCTAAATGAATATGGTATTGAAGTGCCAAGTACTTATGAGGAACTGCTTGCCGCTTGCGAAATTATAAAAACCAAGAGCGGAGGCAAAGTGATTCCTATTCACATCGGGGGAGCGGATGCTTGGCCGCTTGGCCAGTTCTTCGACTTCTTCGCGACGCCGCTGCTGGTCAGCGCGGAAAACAATGAAGGGGAAGCGCTGCTGAACGGCACCTTCGATTGGAACAAATTCGATGTCCTTCCGCAAATGCTGAAAGATTTGCAGGATAAAGGCTATTTGAACAAAGATGTCCTAACGTCGAAATACAGTGATTCCGCAAAGGCTTTTGCCGAAGGGAAGGCCGCTTTCACTGTCATTGGCCCGTATTTCATTGAGGAGGCCCAGAAGATCAACCCGGAATTGAAAGGCGGATTAATGCCGATCCCGTCCATTGTGCCCGGAGATACACCTACCTTCGCCGGCGGGGAGAAAACAACCTGGGGCGTGTGGAACAAGTCCAAAAATATAGAAGCTGCTAAAAAATATGTAGCCTACTTTGCTAAGCCGGAAAATATCACGCTGGTGGCGAAATCCAATCAACTGCCTCCGGGACTTAACGGAGTGGATATCGACGCGGGGCAACTAACGGAATATTACGAGAAATACAAGGATACGCGCGTGCTGCCATATTTCGACCGGGTTTACTTGCCGAACGGGATGTGGGATGTCATGTGTAAAAACGGCCAGGATTTATTGTCGGGCGGAATTACGGCCCGAGAATACTCGGAAAATATGAAAAAGGAATTTGAACGCTTAACAGTTGCAAATTAAGCTCTTGATGTAACGAATCCGTGGCTTTCAATGCTAACGGTATCACGGGTCTGGTCCCAAGCAGGCGATTTTGGGGTTCCGGACCCTCTGATTTTTCGATCGATAGAAAGGGAAAATATAAACGGGGATGAGAGCAGATGAGGAAACATATACGCACGTCGGCTTGGATCAATCTTATGTACTTACCGGCGTTAATCATGTTCGGCTTGTTTATTTTCTATCCATTTATTCAGGGAGTACGGGTGTCCTTTACAAATTGGAACGGATATTCGCCGGATTTCCAATGGGTGGGCTTGGATAAATACAAGGCGTTGCTTCAGGATAAAAATGTTCTGATTACGATAAAAAATACGTTTATTTATGGCTTCGGCAGTACGATATTGCAAAATTTTTTCGGGCTTCTGTATGCAATTTTTCTCGACCGAAACCTGAAAGGAAAAGGCATCGTACGAACCATCGTTTATTTGCCGGTTATCATCAGCCCGCTGATTATGGGTTATATATGGTACTTCTTCTTTCAATACGATGGAGGGACGATCAACGATGTGCTTGGCTTGTTCGGCAAGGAAGCGGTGGATTGGCTTGCCAGCGGCAAGGTTGCCGTGTGGATTATTACATTTGTAAACACTTACCAATATATGGGCATTGCGATGATTATTTATTTAGCCGGCTTACAGTCGATTCCGAAGGATTTTTATGAAGCTGCGGACATCGACGGGGCCGGGGGATGGATCAAATTCAAGCGGGTGACGCTGCCGCTGCTGATGCCGTCCATTACCATCAATGTAATCGTGAATATTATCGGGGGGTTGAAATTATTTGATGTAATTATCGCCATGACCAACGGCGGCCCTGGATACGCGTCATCTTCTCTCTCGACGATGATGTACAATCTGTATTTCGCCAGACAGGACGCGGGCTACGCGGCAGCATTAGGCAACGTGATGTTTCTGATGATCGCCGTCATCAGCATCACGGCGTTAATCGCGCTTAGACGGAGAGAGGTGCGTTTGTAATGAAGAACATATCAAGGGTCAGCAAATACGTCTGTCTTATCCTAATCGGAGTGTTTCATTTAATCCCGTTCTATATATTGTTTAATATGGCGTTTAAATCATCCGAGGAGACGACCTCCAAATGGAGGTTTCCGATTCAGGCGACATGGGATAACTTTGCGAATGCTTGGGAGCAAGCCCATCTGTCACGGGCGCTGGGTAACAATTTGATCATTACATTTTTTGCGGTGCTGCTGGTCGTCCTGATCGGAGCTCTGGCTTCTTATCCGCTGGCCCGATTTCAGACCAAATGGAACCAATTCGTGTACATGCTGAGCATATCCTGTCTGATTGTGCCGGCGCTCACGATTCTGGTGCCATTGTATAAATTTATCGTTGATCTAGGCGGGATCAATACATATTGGGCTGTGATCATGACACAGGTCACATTCTCCCTGCCAATGACGATCTTCTTGTTCACCGGCTTTATCAACACGGTTCCCAGAGAGCTGGATGATGCGGGACTGATTGACGGGAGCAGCAGAATCGGCATCTTCTTCCGCATCATTATGCCGCTGCTGAAGCCTATTACATCGACGGTTATCATTTTGATCGGGCTCCAGGTGTGGAACGACTACCAGTTCTCGATCTTTTTCTTGCAGAAGCCGACCGTGCAGACGATTCCCGTTGCGCTCTCACAGTTCATCTCCCAGTTTCAGAATCAAGTGAATTGGGTTGCGGCGGGCTGCTTCATCGGCATGCTTCCGATGACCGTCGTATATTTGTTTCTGCAAAAGTATTTCATCAAAGGAATGGCCGACGGGGCGATTAAAGGATAGGTGTGAAACAATGAGAATATGGAAGGAACAGCCCCTTGTTTTAAGCAGGAGGCTGTTCCGCGCGATCCCATGAAACGCCAAAATGATGTTGACGCGCATTTGAGTTTGAGAACGCCCAATAAGTCAAGTATTCCGGGTAAATTCAAACACGTGTTGATTGAACAGCATTAAATATGATAGTGTAAACATCGATACAGATGAAAGGAGCGCTGTATATGTGTTGCTCATGTTGTCCAGTTGTAGATATGCAAACATCTCTTTAAATTGAAAATTAAGGAGGTTGTTTGTGTAAATGTTATTTCAAGAAAAGTTAATTCATTTGGTTAAAGAGAAATGTGAAATTGATCCTTGTATTTCGGCATGCATGATGTATGGTTCTTTTACGAAAGGTGAGGGAGACCAATACTCGGATGTTGAGTTTTATATATTTCTTAAAGATGATGAGATTCATGATTTTAAATCTTCGGAGTGGATCAAGGATATTGGGCCATACGATCTGCTCTTCTTCAACGAATATGGAACTGAGGTAGTCGTGTTCGCCAATTTAATCAGAGGTGAATTTCACTTCCTTCCAGAGTCTGATATCGAAATTATAAAGTCATTCAAAGATACAGGAGTTTTTCCTGATACGGAGTCCATGTATATCTATGATAGAACCGGCAAGTTAAAGGCCTGTTTGGAGCATCTGGCTGGCGATGGACCGGAGAGAATGACTGATGATAATGTCAATTTTGCCTTTAATAACTTTGTAAATGCATGGCTAATGGGCGTGAACGTTTTGAAAAGAGGAGAGCATGCCCGTTCATTAGAGTGCCTTTCCAGTGTCCAGAAATACGTATTACAACTGATCAGAGTTCGAGAAAGAAATGTAGATCGCTGGCTGAACGCGACAAAGAACCTGGAAAGGGATCTGCCGGAAAAGGCCTATGGCGAGTACGCTGCAATAACATCAAGTTTAGATGCGGCAGAACTGTACAAAGCTTATTCAACTGCACTATGTGTAATCGAAGATTTAATACGTGTACTTTCTGATGATTTTCAATGCGATATGGATTTGGATTTTACATGCAAATTACATTCGTATTTAAACGAAGTATTCGGAAACTAACCTAGTTAAACTATACTAAGATAGGCCAGCGAGTAGCGCTTGGCCTATCTTTGCTTTAACAAGCTGTCGTTTTTGTATTTTTTCCAGATAAAATTAAGAAAAAATTAAGCATTTGCGCTCGTCAATTTTAAGATGTAACGACTAGAATAAGGATACTAACCGCTAAATTGGCTCAGCAAGACATCCTGGCGATATGGTATATTTACAACATTGTTGTAGAAACCAAAGAGAATAAAGCAGAGGTGCAATCATGTCCAGAGAGTCGATTCTACTCGTAGACGATGAGAAGGAAATTATTGAACTGATAGAGATCTATCTGAAGAATGAGGGGTATATCCTCTACAAAGCTTCCAACGGTATAGAGGCTCTTCAAGTGCTGCAAGCCCATGATATCGATCTCATTATTCTAGATATTATGATGCCTGAGATGGACGGCATACAGGCCTGTATGAAGATCAGAGAGCAGAGAAATACACCGATCATTATGCTGTCTGCCAAAAGTCAGGATATCGATAAAATTGCAGGGCTCAGCATCGGAGCCGACGATTATGTAACTAAGCCCTTCAATCCGCTGGTCTTGCTCGCCCGCGTCAAATCTCAGCTTCGGAGATATAAGCATTTGAACCGCCAAGAGTCGAACAGAAACGACCATGAGATCGTCATCGATGAGCTGGTGATCAATACCGCGACTCATACCGTAACTGTAGATGATCAGGAGGTTAAGCTGACGCCCCGCGAATTTGCTATATTGGAAATGCTTGCCGTGAATCAGGGGATCGTGCTCAGCATGGACAAGATCTATCAGGAGGTCTGGAATGAACCGTTTATGGACTCTAAAAACACGATCATGGTTCATATTCGGAAGATCCGTGAAAAGATTGAAAAGGATAAGCAAAATCCACGATTTATAAAGACTGTGTGGGGCATCGGGTATAAAATGAAATCATCAAAGGAGCTGTAACATGACTCGCATCAGACTGTTCAATTCAATCAGATGGAGATTCCTGCTGATTCAGATCTTAAGCATCCTGCTGACCGCACTCTTCCTGCTGCTCGGTAATTTGCTTGCCAATTACATTATGCAATTTAATTCGATTAATGCTGTGCTCATATGGGTGATTCACAACATTGGCTCGAGGCCTACCATGACCGTATCGGGAATTATTCTATATTTATTTTTCTATGTCGTTTTAAGCCGCCCGACGGTTCGTTACACGAAGGAAATTGCAGACACGCTGGAGGACATGGCCAACGGCAAATTCCATGAACCCGTAGAGGTGAAAACTCCAAACGAGCTTGGCTTGATCGCTTCCCAGGCCAATCGCGTCGCGGAAGAGCTGAACGATTATTTGCGGGAAATCAACTATGGGCTCCAGGAAATTGCCAAAGGGCATTTTCAATATGATATCCCGGTCAAGCCGGATCATGATTTGGGTGAAATTGCGAAGAGTATTAACCAAATGAGCGAGCAGCTGCACCATTCCATTCAGGAGGAGCGCAACGCGGAGAAAACGAAGAATGACCTGATCACCGGGGTGTCGCACGACCTCAGAACTCCGCTGACTTCGATATTAGGCTTTCTGGAGCTGATTGAAAAAGACCGTTATTTCGATGAGGTCGAGCTTCGCTATTATATCGGCATTGCCTATGAAAAGTCCGTAACGTTAAAAAAGCTTATCGACGATCTGTTCGAATATACGCGTATTAATAACGGTATGCCACTGGACATTAAGCGGCTCGATATGAATGATTTTTTTCAGCAGCTTGCCGAGGAATTTGTGCCTAACCTGGAGAGCGCGGGCGTATCCTGCCGTGTCCACGCACCTGATCACCCTGTCATCATCAGAGCCGACGGAGATCATCTCGTCCGGGCTTATGAGAACTTAATTTCCAATGCGATTCGATACGGCAGCGCCGGCAAGCGAATCGATATTTACATTCAAGAACAGGACAGCCAGGTCGTGATTCAGGTCGTGAATTATGGCGACCCCATTCCCGAGCGGGATCTGCCGTTTATTTTCGACCGATTCTACCGCGCGGACAAATCCAGGTCGAAGCAGACCGGCGGAGGCACAGGACTTGGGCTTGCGATTACCAAAAGCATTATCGAGGTTCATGGCGGGAGCATATCCGTAAGCAGCAACAAACGGCAGACCTGCTTTGAAACTATTCTTCCTATTACGTAATAGCTCTAATCCGCAACCTTCCACAATGGTGGAAGGTTTTTTATTGTCCGATCCGGCCGGAATCCTAAGCGGTTAATACGATTAAATTAAGGATTTGTTAAGCAATCCGACGCCATTTATTAAGAAGTCTATTATAAGGTTATAGGAGCTTATCGTCCGAAACGAAAGGAGCATGCCGCATGCTAAACAGATCAACCCGCCATCGTTCGCCTAAGTCGTGGCTCGCGATGACACTCATTGTACTTATTATCGCCTTGGCAGCCTATTTGAGAGTCGACTTTCTCGTCTCCGTCAATCACAAGGTATCTCATGACTCGATTCATTACGACGAGATGGTGAGGCAGCTGCTGGAGAAAGGGATATATGCCTATAAGGATACAGAGCCGAATGCGCAGGTGACGCCGGGATACCCCTTGTTTATGGCTGCGATCTACAAGCTGGTCGATTATCAGCACAATGATCCGTTTCCGGCGATCCGTTACATTCAGGTCGCGATCAGTCTCATAACGCTGTGGCTGATTTACGCTATAGCCAGAAGACTGGGCGGACGGAATGCCGGTATCGCGGCCCTCTTCATTGGAGCGGTATATCCGCCGTTTGTGTGGAGCAACGCCAGCATTCTTACCGAGACACTTGCGACACTGTTTTTCGTGACTTTTGTCTACCTGCAGCTTATGGTATTTGACAAAAAAACGCTGACCCTCGCGATGCTGAGCGGGGCCGCCATGGGACTGCTTGTGCTGACCCGGCCTGAATTTTTGATCCTCCTGTTTCCGATCTATATCTTTTATTATTTTTGGAAGAAGGATAGACGCACGACATTAAGGCTGTTCTTGTTCACCGTGATCGGGACGGCCGCCGTACTGTCTCCATGGGTGATACGGAATGTGATTACGCTGAATGAAGTCGTGGTTGCCTCGACCCAAGTGAACCCTTTTCAGGCAGGAACCTATCCGGACAAGAACTATGATGACGGATTGGTAGACCGCCGAGGAAAGACGCAAATGGAAATTGCCAAGGAGCGCTTGAAGGTCGGCTTTACGGAGCATACCTGGGAATTCACCAAATGGTACACGTACGGCAAGCTTAAACAAACGTATTCCAGAATGTATTTCGGCAGCGGCCATGAACCGCTCTATCCGGTGATTCCAGTTGTGCCATGGAGCTGGCTGAATTGGCTGCATCGCGGGCTCGTCTTCTTCTCTATCATCTCGCTCGTTGTAATTGCCAGGAGGTGGAGGCAGCCCGCTGCAATGCTTGCCGTCATTCTTGTGACGATGTCGCTCGTAAGGCTTGCCTTCGTGCCGGAATACCGATATAACTATACGGTCATGCCGTTCATAATCATCATGGACAGCATCATAGGCGCCGCCTTAATCCGCAGATGGCTGCCTGTAAAGCGCAATACTGCTCTGCCTGCAGAAAGGAGTATGAACGATGCTCAACCAACGCCAGCATCATCTCAACAATAATAAGATTCTTGCTATCGTACCCGCCTACAACGAGGAGGAGGGCATTGAACGAGTGATCGCATCGCTGCAGAAGCATGCCCCATATGCAGACATTCTGGTGATCAATGACGGTTCAACGGATGAAACAGGACAGCTTGCAGAGAATGCCGGAGCAATGGTGCTCCATCTATGCTGCAACCTGGGTATCGGCGGCGCCGTACAGACCGGCTATCGCTATGCCGCAGAGAACGGTTACGACTATGCCGTTCAGATTGACGGCGATGGCCAGCATAATCCCTCCGATCTCGGCAAGCTGCTCTGCGGCATGCGGGAGACCGGTGCAGATATGGTCGTAGGATCCCGTTTTATCGAAAAAGAGGGATTTCAGTCCACGTTCGCAAGGAAGCTGGGGATTGATCTGCTTGTCGCTCTGGTTACGCAATTGACCGGAAAACGCATTACCGATCCTACCTCGGGCTACCGGTTATGCAACCGGAGGGCGATCGCTTTGTTTGCGCAGCAGTATCCTACGGATTATCCGGAGGTTGAGGCGCTGGTGCTGCTCGATAACTGCCAGCTGACTTTTAAAGAGATTCCTGTAGTCATGAACGAACGGCAAGGCGGCGTGTCCAGCATTTCACCTCTTAAATCGATTTATTATATGTGCAAGGTTATTTTAGCCATTCTCATTATGAAGACAAGGAAGAAGAAAGCGTGGGAAATGAGCCATGACACTTGATATTTATCTGTTCAGCTTCTTGATCAGCCTGAGCTTCGCAGCGACGATTCTTTATCTCATCCGGAATCGAAAGCTGAAGGAGCAATACGCACTGCTCTGGCTGACACTGAGCGTGATGATGATGATACTATCTTTATTTCCGTCCATATTGGATGAGCTGGCAGGGCTGATTCACATCGAATATGCCCCATCGCTGCTATATTTGCTTAGTGTCGTCGGGATTCTATTCATTCTGCTTCATCTGACGATGGCGGTATCCTCGCTTACCCAGCGCAATGTTGAATTGATCCAGACCATCGCCCTGCATGAGCGCAAAATCGCGGCGCTGGCGAAGCAAAACGAGCTGCAGGAGGGGGGAGGTGCAAATCGAGGGACAGCGCAAGCGAAGGAATGAAAAATTCCGGTGATCAAATACAGGAGAACGGGTGGAAAAGGAGCTTATTATACGAATGAATATTAAAAAAACGATGTTGGCTGCCATTCTAGCTGCTTCGCAAGCGGCCTGGGCAGTACCTGCGTATGCGGAATCTGCGGAGAGCATACTAGGGGACAAGGAAGTACAGTATAGCGATAGCAATTTTGATACCGGAATATCCAAGCAGCTGGTCTTATATCTGAATAGCCGCAAAATGGAGCAGGACGGCGCGGAATACACCGCGCTTCGCGACATGACGGTTAAGCAAGGCGTAACGTATGTAAGCCTGCGTTCGTTAGCGGAACGCCTCGGCTATAAGGTCGGATATGATGCAAGCACATATGAAGCGCTGGTGAGCGCGGGCGATGCCTCGGAGGTCAGGTTCAAGGCGAATCGAGACACTTATGTCATGGATGGCAGCTCTTATCCATTGAATGGAACACCCTATATGGATGAAGGCGTCCTGATGCTTCCGCTGCGCTCCCTGGCCGCAGCCTTTGACATTACCGTTGTGCTAGAGGGGGACAAGGTAGTGCTTCAGCTCCCCGCCAAGGATGTACAGGAACCCGAGCCAGAGCCGAAATTACCGCCGACAGCTTATTTTACAACGGACAAGCATAAATATCGCATGGGCGAGCCGATTCGATACGATGATATGAGCACGGACGATGAGGAGGCTATTGTAGAGCGCAAGTGGGATAATCAACAGCCGGCCTTCTTCGAGCCGGGCATCGTCGAAATATCCTTGCAAGTTACGAACAAGCATGGCTTATCCTCCACTTACAAGCAGCAGATCGAGATAACTGCGGAGCAGCTGTATTCGAAGGAAGAGTTTGACCGTTTGTACACACCGGTTGGCAGCAATTTTGATATTGCAGGCAGCTCCGTGCTGTCCTTCGCTGCCCTCCCCTATGCCTATCGGACTGAGCCGTATACCTTATTTCGATCCAGCGGCCCAGAGACGGTAAGCCATGAGGGAATCCTGTATCAGGATACGATGGAAGGACCTGCGCTATTTATGATTCATCATAAGAACAAGCTTGGAGAAAAAGCGAAATTCTATGTCGTGGCCGAGAACAAAGGCGAGTCTCCTGCAAGCGTCGATATAGGCGGATTAGGCTTCGCCGGACCTTCCAGTCACCCGGAGGTAGCGGGCAGATCCGCAGCGGCGAGATATTTCGAATCGATGATTAACGGCAGTGCCAGTAAAAATACGACGTTGCTGCCGGGAGAAAAAAAGCTGATTTTTACGGAAATGAGTGCGGTGACCGTACCCAGCGGCGATGTTGTCACCTTGAATGCCGATGTGACGAGCAGCGGTCCGATCCAATATACGGTGTTCATCGTGAAGGCAAAGAATGATCCTATGGAGCTGCTCCCTGCGCTGCCTTATCTCGATCCGAAGGAATCGATCATTCGGGGGACCTTCAAGGACTCGGTCCGGGTATTCGAGTATAACGAATTAGTAGGGACGAGGCCGGAACGGCTGCCGCTAACCGACAATACCACCGACCCTTTTCAAAAAGGAATAGACGGGATTCAATTTACCGAGGCTACGAACTCCGGCAATTACGGGGTGCTCTATTATATCGTGCTTAACCGCGTGGCCCCGAACACGCTTATTACCTTCAACCCTCGCGGCGGACTCTACTCCGGTGCAGCGAGAGTGAATAATGAGGTCGTCCATATTAAGCATATTGGCTCAACCCAGGACAGCACCAGCGTGCTCTATCGAACGGGGAGTCAGGAGGAAAAAGTAGAGCTATGGATTACGCCAGCCGCAGGCAGCAATTTGCCGTTTACATTTCTATTTATGCCGCTGCCTGAAGTGAAGAAATAATAGAGAAGACGAAGACTTATCGGGAAATGGGAGAAGCAGTTCGTTAGCGGGCTGCTTCTTAATTTTGCTTGCGCAGAGATTCGAAAATGCAAGGCTTGCAGAGTAAATAGGAATAGGTAATGAGAACGGGACGCGGTATAATATAGTGTGTTGAATTTGAGGGCAAACCGGAGGAATTATTATGAAGAGAAAGGTGTTTATTGTGATCGCTTCTGCTTTTGTTCTGCTAGTTCTAGTACTCACCGCTGCAAGCTTCTATTTCTACAATGTTGCGGTCGCCCGCACGGAGAAGGAATTTTTGCGAGGCAATCCCGACCTGGAGGTTAGCGTCAGCATCAAGGAGGATGATCCTGACTCGGATATCGGAGCCTGGTGGGAGCAGCAGGCCTTCGAGGATTGGAGCCTGATGTCGGACGATGGGCTTAAGCTGCATGCATACTATCTGGGAGCTCCAGCTCAAACGAATAAAACCGTTATTATTGCGCATGGATACAGCAGTAAGGCTGCTGATATGGGGAAATTGGCCCGAATGTACAGCGACAAGCTGGGCTACAATGTGCTTCTGCCGGATGCCCGCGGACATGGAAATAGCGAAGGGCATTATATCGGCTTTGGCTGGCCGGAGCGCAGGGATTACATCCAATGGATCGATCAGGTGATAGAGCATTCGGGCGATCAGGCGCAAATTGTGCTGCACGGCGTGTCCATGGGAGGGGCAACCGTATTGATGACCAGCGGAGAGAAGCTGCCTCCCCATGTCAAGGCTGTTGTGGAGGACTGCGGATATACGTCGGCCAAGGAGCAGTTGGCCTATCAGTTAAAGCGCATGTATCATCTTCCGGCTTTCCCGCTGGTGCAAACTACGAGCCTGGTGACCAAGCTGCGGGCAGGATATTTTTTCGGCGAGGCCTCAGCGCTGGAGCAGGTGAAAAAATCCGTTACTCCGACATTGTTTATTCATGGCGACCAGGATCTGTTTGTGCCGACTGAAATGGCCTACAAGCTGTATGAGAACGGCCCGGCAGAGAAAAAGCTCGTTATTGTCCCCGGCGCGGGACACGGTCAGGCCCGGCTAGTGAATCCGGAGGCATATGACCGCGAGGTCTCTGAATTTATTGCGGCTTACGTCAAGTAGCGGGGATAGTCTGCTCAGAATAAACAATTAATTCGTTTCTTGACAGTCAAAATACATTATGGTTATTATGGATTTACAAAATCCACAATATAAAAAGACGAATAGCTTATAGGGTCTATTATACAAACTTGCCGGAAAGGAGGGAGTAAAGCTGCAATTTTCTAAAAGCACCGACTATGCCCTGCACGCTTTAATCCATTTGGCTCGATCTGAGCGGGGCGATAACATCGGAATTAAGGAGCTGGCCTCAATGCTTGGCGTTTCGGAGAGCTATCTGTCCAAGATCATGTCCAAGCTGAGGCAGGATGGAATTGTACGAGCAGTGCCTGGAGTGAACGGCGGTTACGAGCTGGCCCGCCCGCCAGAACAGATTACATTTCTAGAGGTTATTCAGGTTATTGAAGGCAGGCAGCGGCTGTTTGAATGCTCGAATATGGATTCGCCGCAGCATCGCCTACTTGCTGAAGAGAATGCGGCTGGACCCGCTCAGGATGAACCTGGGGAGTGCCTGGTCAAAAAGGTGATGGACGGCGCCGAGGAGCATCTGCATCAATACTTGCGGGAGCATACGATCCAGTCGGTATTGGATGCTGCCTCCCATAAGAGCAGCCTTGGCGCAAACAAGAAGTGATGAGCTTCTTGTACTTTAATTATAGATATTAAAGATCTACGGAGGTGTATTAAGGGATGAAATTGGATGCAGTAATTATTGGCGGAGGACCGGCAGGCCTTAGCGCCGCTCTCGTGCTGGGCCGGGCAAGGAAGAAGGCAGCGGTGATCGATGAAGGCCGTCCCCGCAACGGAGTGACCCGTGAGGCCCATGGCTTCCTTACGCGCGATGGAATAAGTCCCAGCGAGTTCAGGCGGATTGCGATCGAGCAGATCGGTGCCTATCCATCCGTCTCTTTTGTGGCGGATACGGCCGTGGCGATCACAGGAACAGACGGCGATTTTCAAGTTGAGACTGCGAAGGGGCAAAGCTTTCAATGCAAAAAGCTGTTGTTTGCCGTTGGCATGAAGGACCGCCCGCTCGACATTAAAGGGCTGAAGGAGGTCTATGGGACAAGCGCCTTTGTCTGTCCTTATTGCGATGGCTGGGAACTGAGGGACAAGCAGCTTGTCATCATTAGCAAGGGCCCCGATGCTATGCATTTTGCCCAACTGATATCCGGATGGACGAACCGTTTTACGATTTGCACGAACGGTGCCGCTGAACTGTCTGAACCGGAGCGTGAGGAGCTCCGGCGGCATCAAGTGCCCGTGCTCGAATCACCGATTCGTTCGATTGATTCAGAGGGCGGGATGGTGCGGCAGGTTGTGCTTGAAGACGGGACGATCGTTCCGTGCGGCGGGATCTTTTTTAGGCCAAAGCTGGTGGCGGGATCGAATTTGCCTCAGGCTGCAGGCTGCCAAGTCACGGAGGCGGGAACCGTCGTCATCGATGAGCTTGGCAAGACGAATATTCCGGGCGTGTACAGCGCTGGAGATGCGGCTTCGATGCGTCATCAGGCCATTGCCGCCGCTGCGATGGGGACATTATCCGCCGCCGCCATGAACAATGAACTCAACACAGAGGCATGGAGGGAGAGAGGATGAAGATGCTCGGCATGCAGGGAGCCGAGGTGTTGTCCCTGCAGCAGTCTGAATGCGGGGAGCGAATCCTGGACGTAGGTGGCGGAACTGGGATCAACATTTTAAAATAGTCCATGTTCCTATCAGCAACCCGAGCCTTGGAGTGATCCGAGGCTTTTTACAGCTCCGATGAAGTGATGACCTGAACGGATAAAAGAAATTTGCCTGTCTTGAGTTGATCGCAGCCATGGGCACAGAATGAATATATAATTAAATTTTAGAGAACTTTATGCTGTTTATGATTGTTATTTATTAGTATAGGATTAGGATCGCTGATATGGAGAGGCTAGAATAGCGACCAATTTGGTATATCGCTTCTGAAGCTCCGATAAATAGGATGCATAGGACAGATTGTGGCTTAGCATATTTGAAAACAAGAGGGCGTTAAGAATACTGGGGAAATTTTCAAGGGGGATGAAATGAACGTGGAGCGTCTGTGGACGAAATCGTTTATTTTTGTAACAGTAGGCACGCTGTTCTTGTTCGCTGGATTTTATTTGCTGCTCCCAACGCTGCCGCTGTTCATTAAGGAGCTGGGCGGCAACGAAGCGCAAATCGGTTTGATTGCGGGGGCATTCATGCTGTCGGCCGTTGTCTGCCGTCCGGTTGTCGGCGTACTGCTGGACCGGTTCGGGCGGTGTCCATTCATCGTTTGGGGGCTGATATTCTTCGCCTTGGCGATGTATATGTACGATTGGATCGGCGGCATCGCCGTCTTATTATGGATTCGAATCGTGCACGGGGTCAGTTGGGCTGTATCTACGACGGCCCTTTTTACGGCGGCTACCGATATGATTCCATCCACCCGCCGCGGGGAAGGCATGGGATGGTTCAGCACAGCGATGACCCTGGCGATGGCCGTCGGCCCGATTATCGGCATCTGGTTAACGCAGAATATGTCATATACCATCTTGTTTCTCTCCGCGGCGGGTCTCTCCGTCGCTGCGCTGCTCCTAGCGCTCGGCGCCAAAATCCCGTTCCGCCCGCAGAAAAAAACAACGAGGATCGTACTCTTCGAGAATTCGGTGCTGCCTGTTACGGCGTCGGTCTTTTTCTTGACGATTGCTTACGGGGGCATCACGACCTTCGTTCCGATGCTTGCCAGCTCGATTCAGGTTAATTCCGGCACGTTCTTTCTCGTTTATGCCATAACGCTGTTCTTAATTCGTCCCATTGCGGGAAAACTATCGGACCGGCATGGTGAGTCATTTGTCATTATCCCGTCCCTTGCGGTAACCATTGTGGCTCTGATTGTTCTCAGCCTTTCGACCGGACTATTCGGCATGCTCGCTTCCGCCGTACTGTACGGCATTGGCTTTGGTTCCGCGCAGCCGATGCTTCAAGCGGCAGCGATAAATCTGGCCCGCCCGGATCGGAAAGGAGTGGCCAATGCGTCTTTTCTGACCGCTGCCGATCTAGGCATCGGACTGGGCGCGATCGTGCTGGGCTGGGTCTCCCAGCATACGAGCTACCAGATATTGTTCACGGTCAGCGCTATTTCGGTCGGGCTGTCGCTGCTCTTGTTCATTTTCTTTGTAAAGCGTCTGTTGAAGAAAAATGGGCTGCGCTCACAGAGTATGGCTGCTGTTCCCCCGGAAACAAATTGACGCAGCTTCGCCTTGCGGGCGAATGTGCGGGAAGGGATGAACCGGAGACTTTGGAGTACCAGAGCCTCCGGCTTTTTTTATTTTTGAGCTTGTACATGATCAGCAAGCCGAGCGGATTGTAGATGAAAAATTTTGTTTTTTAGTTCTACTGGACGTCCTTTTTAAATTACATTCCTAACTTACATTGCGGTCATTATTTTATGCGTGATTATTATTTTTCTCAGCAGTACATTGACCAATACGATATATCGTTGTAATATAACGATATATCGTATTGAAAGGTGGACGAAAATATGAGGTTTCACGAGAATGAAGCTTGGCGCGCAGGTCAGCCTGGGCGCGGACGATATGGCAGGGATGGAGCTTACCAGGATATATCCCTAAGACACCGCCATGGTGGTGGGCGGGGGGGATTTAGCGGACGGGGAGAGGGCAAGCGCTTTTTTGAGCGCGGGAAATTCAAGTTCGCCCTGCTTGAGCTGCTGGCCATAGAGCCGATGCACGGGTATCAGCTGATTAAGACGATGGAGGAGAAGACGGGCGGTTTGTATTCCCCAAGTCCAGGCTCTGTGTATCCAAACTTGCAGTGGCTTGAGGATATGCAGCTTATAGGCTCCAGCGAGAAGGATGGCAAGAAGCTGTACCATATTACGGATGAGGGACTGACATATCTGCGCGAGCAAAAAGAGGAAGCAGCAGAGCGGCCGGGAAGCCCCTGGGAGCAGCCTGGACGGCACCGGCCTTATGGCGGCGGGCATGGAAGGCAGCTTTTGCGAGGGCTGATGAAGGATTGGTCCGAGGTAATCCATTTGCTGGCGAGAGCGGCGGAAGCGGCGAAGATAAACCCTGGCTCCAAGCAGGCGGCGCAGTTTCAGGAGATTATGACCGCGCTAAAAGCCAGCCTGTCTGATAATTTGGCTTCCTCCGAGAATGTCAGCAAGGACGAAGCTGTGCCGAAGCCATCCTCTAATAAGCCGTCCACGGACGATAGCCATACCGGTGAATAGGGAGTTAGGCCGTCGGAGGGGCGCGGATTGTCCGAGGCAAGACGAAGCTCTGTTTCCTTCGCGCGCATTATCACTTTCCGTCCGTGAATTCTAATTATGGACGAAGCTGCTGCGAATTCTGATTCTTGATGAAGCTCTGCGATTCGCAAGGCGGCCTAAGTTCATTTAAAATAGGATCATAATTATGAACAATAAGAGGAGGCAATACTATGTTAATTCAAACGAGAACGATATTGGTGCAGAAGGATAAGGTGGATCTCGTCCTTGAGCGTTTTTCCAAAGAAAGCCCGATGGATTCGATGGAAGGGCTCATTGATAAAACCGTCATGGTTAACCGAAAAAAACAGGAGCACGAAGAGGTCGTCGTTATGATCCGCTGGAGATCTGTGGAGGACTGGAAAAATTGGGAGAAGAGCGATGTCCATATTCAGGGGCATCGTCAGAACAGAGGCAAACCGGCCCCGGAATACATTATCAGCACAACTGTCAATATGTATGAGGTGAAGGCCGTGAAGGAAGGCTTGAATCCGTAAGAGCGTCATGGAATATTTATATATCTGTGATATTTAAGTAAACGACCTATAGGTAAAAGAGGCAGTCCTTTGAGGATTGTCTTTTTTAATATAAAATTAGAGTACTGACCAACATCGCTGGTTATTTGGAAAATGAATTAAGGCAGATTTTATGAAGTGGCTGCAGATGCGTATTAAGGAGAGAGTTTTTATGAAACTAATGTTTATATCCGATATTCATGGATCCGCTTATTGGCTGGAACGAGCCATGGAGAAGGTTCGGGAGGAGTGCCCAGAACAGATTGTGATTCTTGGGGATTTTCTGTATCACGGGCCGCGTAATCCGTTACCCGAAGGCTATGATCCGCAGCGGGTTGCCCAAATCCTCAATCAGCATAAAAATAATATTATTGCTGTACGCGGGAATTGTGACGCCGAGGTAGACCAAATGCTGCTTGAATTCCCGATGATGGCGGAATATACGATTGTCCTCCATGAAGGCCGGCGTATTTTTGCCACGCACGGGCATGGCTTTAATATTGAGCAGCTGCCGCCTCTAGCGGACAAGGACGTATTTATTCAGGGGCATACCCATATTCCTGTGGCTGACCGGAAGGCCGGAATATACGTGTTGAACCCAGGCTCTATATCGCTGCCTAAAGAGAATTATCCTAACTCTTATGGCATTCTGAGTAACGGAGAGTTTTGTGTAAAAGATTTTGATGGCGGAGTGGTAAAACGTATTTCATTCAACTAATTTGTCTTTCATTCAATTGATATGCTCTAAGCGTGTGGCGGCCTTTTGGCCTCTCTTCCCCGATCGAGCTGGAATCGGGCCTGTCGGCTGCAGCAAGCACTTTGTACGAAAAATCCTACAGAAGAGTCGCAGAGGCATCCAATCCTGGCAGTTTTGTTGGAAAATCATACGAAAGCGCCCCCGAACATGTTCGCAGGGCGCCTAGCATTATGGTTTTGTACACAATTTCGAAAGAACATTTCATCCGGATAATTTACCGGTAAAATCTATGGTTCATCTAATATAGATTGGATTATTTTCCAATGAATTCTTGGACCCAATAGCCGTTGTCATAGGCAACGCCGATGTGGGTAAAGTTTGCGTTCATAATGTTTTGACGATGGCCTTCGCTATTCATCCAAGCATTCATAACCTCGGAAGGAGTACGCTGTCCTTTTGCGATGTTTTCGCCCGCATAGCTATAGGTAACGCCAAACTGCTTCATCATATCGAATGGAGAGCCGTACGTAGGCGATTGGTGGTCAAAATATCCATTTTGGCGCATATCCGCTGCTTTGGCAGCAGCCACTTTCGTGAGATTGGCTTGCGTCGCAAGCGGCTTCAGGCCTGCTTTGCTCCGCTCTTTGTTAACCAGATCAACTACTTGTGCGGCAAAAGAAGCAGCATCGGTCTGCCCGGCTGTACTTCCATTCTCCTTGCTTGGTGCCGTAGGAGCTGTTGGTGTTGCCGGCGCAGTCGGTTTTGCAGCGGCATCCTTCCCGGCAGATCCATCCGTTCCAGCTGATGGCTTTTGACTTGGTGCCGTCGGCTTTTGATTTGGAGCCGATGGCGCTTCGGTTTGTGGCTTCTCAGGAGTCCATGTTTGCTCCCCTGGTGTTGGCTGCAGCAGTTTGTACCAATCCAGATTGCCAAAAGAACCATTCCAGCTCCATTGGATCCAAACCTGCTGAGCCTGCTTATGCCAGTTATTGCTCGGCGCTGCAGCGGCTTCAGCTTTGCCTGCCTGCGGCAGCACGATGCCCGCAGCTAATACGGCGGTGGCCATGCTTCCAGTTAATATTGCTTTGAAATGTTTGTTATTCATAGTCAGGTTCCCTCCACATCATTCAGGTAGGTTTTAGAAAACTTGAAGCTTAAAAGACAGAAATACGAATGCGACATTAACTACAATGACAATAGTTACAAATTTGTAATTTGTCACAAACCCATTCTATCATGCCTGCTAAAGAAAATGGGGAGGTAAGTTATGGATAGGGTGCAGGTTGGCAGGTTAGTACGGTTGCAAGACTGCAAGGCTGCAAGAAAGCAAGATTGCAAGATTGGAAACTGGTAAGTTTGCAGCTACAGTCTGCAGTCAGGATTGCAAGTATATAAGAATGTAAGGTTTATAATAATGTAGGTTTATATGTTTGTATGTTTACATATAGGTATTAAGCATTTAGGTTTTTAGGTGATGCAAAACTAGCAGATAGTAGTTCATTAAATCAATAACTTCAGGAGCCAGCGGACAGTAACTCCGTAATTCAGGTATAAACAACAAAATGATGTTCGCAAATCAAAAAAAATCGAAAAAGCATCATGAAAACGTTGACAAGATTCTTTGGGATTGATATGATTTGATCATTACAAGGTTTGAAATTATGTTTAGACAGAGGGAAAAGCCATGAATCAGGGTAGGAGATTGACGATTAAAGAGTTTGCCAAGGAAATTGGCGTCTCTCCTGCAACATTGGACCGGGTGCTGAACAATAGGGGGAACGTGAAGCGTGAAACCTATGAGAAAGTTATGGAGAAAATCAAAGAGCTCAACTATATGCCCAACAAGTCGGCGAGTTTTCTGGCTCGGATGAATGATTTTTCCATGGCGATCGTGTTTCCGGAGCATCCGGAATATTTCTGGAAGCAGGTAGAGAAGGGGATTCAGATTGCGATTGATGAATTCCGTGATTATGGTCTTTCGGTCAGCGTCTTTCGTTCTGAAGGATATGATTTGGAGCCGCAGAAGCAGCTGGTTCAGCAGCTCATTGATTCGGGCAAGTATGATGCGATCGCCTTGTCGCCGAATGATCCGCTGGAGATGGCTGAGCTTATCGACCGCGGGGTGGACAAGGGGATTACGATCTGCACTTTTAACAGCGATTCGCCCCTGAGCAAGCGGCTGTACTATGTCGGATGCGATTACCGCATTGCCGGGCGGCTGGCCGCCGACGTGCTTTGCAAGTTTCTCGGGCAGAAGACCCGGATTGGCCTGGTCATGTCGTATACCAATTTTCAAATGCAGCAGAAAATTACCGGGTTCCGGGAAGTCGTCGACGAATACGATCATATCGAACTGGTCGGCCCTCTAAGGCTGAGGCAGGAGGATTACGATTCGCCCGAGGCATTTGCCGATTATTTCCGCGAGGTCGACGGTGTTTACGTGTCCAGTGCAAGGCTGGATGTGGTCGCTAAGCATCTGGAAGGGCTGGGTCTTGACCATAAGCCGATTCTGATCGGCCATGATATGACCGAGGAGACGCAGATGTATATGGAACGAGGCATCATTACGGCCACGATCTGCCAGGATCCCGTCAACCAGGGGTATCTCACCGTGAAGTCCATGTTTGATTACCTGGTCAATGGGCAAAAGGTTGGATTTAAGGAGAACATCACCAAGCTGGAGCTGGTGACCAAAGAAAATGCGCTTTATTACATTTAAATAGCGTTAAGTGTAGTACAGCGCTTTTTTTACATCAAAATTGATGTGCGCACATCAATTTATGCACTTGATTCTGATGTAATCCCGGGTAAAGGCATTACTGCCTCCGTTTTATGTTTCGATAAAGCGGCAGTGCATGCAAATATAAAAAAATTTGCTAGGGGGAATGTATATGTTTAAGAATGTAAGGGCTCTCATGGCGGCTTTGGTCGCGTTCGCCATATTGCTGACGGCTTGCGCACCGAGCACCGAGTCGGGAACGTCGGGCTCCTCGCCGAACTCGGGCAAGGATGGCGATAAGGTCGTCATTCAATGGTGGGATTCGATGACGAGTGAAGCGACTCAGGGCGCAATACAGACGATTATCGCCGACTACGAGGCGGCCTATCCGAATGTGAAGATCGAACGAACTTATATTTCGTTTGCGGATATTAAGAACAAGCTGCTCCTCGGCTCCGTCGGCAATCAAATGCCGGATATCGTCTGGCTGGACAACCCGGACCATCAGGCTTTTGCCGCCGCTGGGATATTGGCGGATTTGACGGATGAGATCAAGGCGTGGGGAGAGGCCGACAAGTATTACGAAGGACCATGGTCCTCGACGATGTATGAAGGCAAGAACTATGGCGTGCCGATCGGCAGCAATAATCTGGCGCTCTATTACAACAAGGATATGCTGGAAGCCAAGGGAATTGCCCCGCCTACCAATTGGGAGGAGTTAAAAGAAGCAGCTAAGCAGCTGACGACGAGTGATGTTTACGGTCTGTCCATGACTGCGGTGAAAACCGAAGAGGGCACATTCCAATTCCTGCCTCTGATGTATCAAGCAGGTGCAGACATCGATAACTTCGATAGTGCGGGCACGATTGAAGCGGCAACGCTGGTGCAGGATTTGGTGAAGAATGGCTACATGTCCAAGGAGATCATTAATCAGAAGCAGTCCGATACAGTAGTGCAGTTCTCTACAGGCAAGGTAGCGATGATGATCAACGGTACTTGGCAAATTCCGCTGCTGAGAAAAGAAGGAAAAGTCAATTGGGGCGTTGTAGAGCTGCCGGTGAATAAGCAGGGCGGCACGATCCTTGGCGGAGAAAACTGGGCGATTACGAAGGCTTCCAAAAATAAAGATATCGCATTCGACATTATTAAATTCGCTAACGAGCCGGAACGATTGAAAGCGTTTGATCAGGCAGCCGGGCGTCTGCCAAGCCGCTCCGATCTGCTGCAGGATCCCTTCTGGCAGGATGACGCGGAACTGAAGGTGTTCGCCGATGCGATGGAAGTCGCTAGGGCGAGAGCCTATGGGCCGGAATATCCGAAAATCTCCGAGGCGATTCAAATTATGCTGCAGGAGGTTATTACCGGAAGCAAAACGCCGGAGCAAGCCGTGAAGGAGGCAGGCGCGAAGATCGAGCCGCTTGTCAAGAAATAGGCTGAATCCTAAGCAGGCAGAGGTATACAGGAACCATAACTATAACGATAGTCAATCAGCAAGGGGGATGCTGCGCTGCATCCCCATACACAGCAAATAGGGGGAGAAGTTATGTCCCATAAATCAGCCGTAAACGGGAATAGAGGACAATCCCGCGGAGCCAAATGGTTCTCATCCTGGAACAATTATTTGTTTGTCGTACCGGCTCTCATCTTTATGATCGTATTTATCGGTTTTCCGCTGCTTTATAATCTCATGTTGAGCTTCCAGAACGTCAACGTGTATAACCTAAGCGGCAAGCATGATTTTATCGGATTATCCAATTACGTGAAATCGTTGAAGGACCCGGTGTTTTACACCGCGCTGCAAAATTCCGCCGTGTTCACGGTGCTCAGTATCTTTTTCCAATTTACGCTCGGCTTCGCGCTGGCATTGTTCTTTAATCAGAAATTCCCGGGACGCAATCTGTTCCGCTCGCTGATGCTGCTGGCCTGGATGCTGCCGGTCGTTATTAGCGGGACGATCTTTCAATGGATGATGTCCGGCGATTTCGGCGTCATCAATTATTTCCTGCAAACCTTGGGAATCATCGACCAGCCAATCAACTGGCTGAGCGAAGGCAGCACGGCTCTGCTAAGCACGGTCGTGGCCAACATTTGGATCGGGATTCCGTTTAATATGATTATTCTATTGTCCGGGCTGCAAGGTCTGCCCGAGCATCTGTACGAGGCTGCCAAGCTGGACGGGGCGAACCGCTTGGTGCAATTTCGGCATATTACCCTGCCGCTGATGCGCCCGACGATTCTTGTACTGATGATCCTGGGCATCATCAATACGTTTAAAGTATTCGATCTCATCTTTATCATGACCGCGGGCGGACCGGTGAACTCTTCGACAGTGCTGCCGATCTACGCCTATCAGTTGTCCTTTACGACGCTGGAATTCAGTCAGGGCGCCTCAGTATCCATGATTATGTTCCTGATTCTAATCGTCATATCGATCGGATATTTGAGAATGTCGAGCAAGGAGGAGGTCCACTAATGACGAATTCGAGATGGCGAATGGGCGGTTCGACCTTCATCGGCATTCTGATTATGGTCGTGTTTCTTTTCCCGGTATATTGGATGGTAAAAACGTCAATTACCCCGGTAACGGAGCTTTATCACAATCCGCCGCATATTTTTCCCGTAGGTGCCACGTTCGAGTCTTATATCAACAACTTTGTTCGCAATCAGGACATGATCGGCTACATCGGCAACAGCTTTATTATCGCGCTAGGGACGATGGTTCTGTCGCTGCTGCTGGCGATCCCGGCTGCATATGCGCTGGCACGGCTCCCGATTAAGGGCAAAGGACTCATGATGATTTCAGTGCTGTCGATTCAGATGCTCCCCGGCATTATGATGGCGATGCCGCTGTACATTATGTTCTCCAAGGTGCAATTGATCGATAATTTTGCCGGATTGATCTTTGCGGATCTCATCCATTCCCTGCCGTTTGCCATTATTACGCTGCGTCCATTCTTTCTGGCGCTGCCGGGCGGGCTTGAGGAAGCCGCGATGATCGATGGCTGCAATAAATTTTCCTCATTTACGAAAATCATTTTGCCGCTGGTTATGCCCGGGCTTATGACGGTGGCCGTCTTTTGCTTCCTGTTCGGCTGGGGGGATTTCATCTTCGCGTTGACATTGACGACCAGCAACTCGGTTCGGCCGCTGACGCTGGGGCTGTATCGGTTTATCGGCCAATACGGCACGGAGTGGAACAACCTGATGGCGGTTGCGACCATTGCGGCGCTGCCGATCATCGTGATATTTATCTCCATGCAAAAATACGTGGTCGGCGGGATTACAGCTGGCTCTATGAAGGATTGATCTAGCGGAGCGAGGCTGACGAACAACGAAGAGACAGGAGGAGCTGGGATGAAACCGCGGATTTATATTGCAAGGGATTTGCCGGAGCCCGTGGCCGCTTATTTGGAGGAGCATGGAGAATGCCGGTATTGGCAGGGGCCGGAAGATATTACCGAAGAGCGTCTGGCGAAGGAGATCGGGGATGCGGAAGGCCTGCTTGTCACAGGAACCCCAATTGGGCAAGCGGTGCTGGAAGCAGGATCGCGTCTCCGTGTCATCAGCAATCTATCGGCCGGCTACAACAATCTGAATCTGCAGGCGCTGAAGGAGCGCAAGCTGGTGGCCACCCATACTCCTTACGTGCTGGACGAGACGGTGGCGGATCTGGCGATGGCCCTGCTGCTGGCGGCGGCGCGCAGAGTGACCGCTCTGGATCGGCTTGTCAAGGAAGGCGGCTGGGTGCGAGGAATGGATGCCGAGCTGTATGGGCTCGATGTCCATCACAAACGGCTGGGCATTATCGGCATGGGACGGATCGGCGAAGCCGTCGCCCGCCGGGCGGCGCTGGGCTTTGAAATGGATGTCGTGTATTATAACCGGCGCCGCAAGCCCGAGGCGGAGGAACGCTATGGACTCCGATATTGCTCTATGGATGAGCTGCTGGCCACCTCGGATTATGTAATTCTAATGACGCCGCTTACGCCGGAGACGAAGCATCTTATGGGCAAGGCGCAGTTTGAGCGGATGAAGAACAACGCCATATTTGTCAACGCCTCTCGCGGAGAGAACGTCGATGAGGCGGCATTGATCCAGGCGCTGCAGCAGGGGCAAATCGCCGGGGCCGGGCTGGACGTGTATGAGCGCGAGCCGATTCCGGCGGATCATCCGCTGCTGCAAATGGATCATGTGGTCACCCTGCCTCATATCGGCTCTGCTACGGCCGAGACGAGGCTGAATATGGCCTTCGCGGCCGCGAGAAATTTAGTGCATGCCTTAACGGGACAAGCCCCGGTGCAGATCGTTCCCGAGCTGCAGCAGCTTTAATAAATATACAGCATATTGGAGGATACGAGAGATGAAATTTACGGATGGGTACTGGCATGTCAGACCAGGCGTTACACTGAACTATCCAGTAGAAGTTCGAGGTGTCAGGACGGCGGAGGATAAGCTTACGGTGCTGGCCTCCTGCAAAAAAATCATCACGCGCGGAGATACGCTGAACACGGCGATTTTAACCGTTAATTATACGTCGCCGATGCCGGATGTCATCGCCGTGGAGCTGGTGCATCACGGCGGGCGCCTGCCGAAGGGGCCGGAGTTTCAAAAGCTGCTTGACGGCGCTGCCGAGGTACGGATCGAGAACGGCGCGGATATCGCCAGCTTGACGAGCGGAAGGCTCAGCGTGGAGGTTCACAAAAACGAAGGCTGGAGCACGCATTTCCTGTATGACGGCAAACGGCTGACCGGCAGCGGATATAAAAGCCCGGGCCATATCAAAATGCCGGATCAAACGACCTATATGCGCGAGCAGCTTGACCTCGGCGTAGGGGAGTATATCTATGGCCTCGGGGAACGATTCACCCCTTTTGTGAAAAACGGGCAGGTTGTCGACCTGTGGAATGAAGACGGCGGTACCTGCAGCGAGCAAGCTTATAAAAATGTACCATTCTATTTGTCTAACTACGGCTATGGCGTCTTCGTCGATCACCCGGAACGCGTATCCTACGAGATAGCGTCTGAAGTCGTCTCCAAGGTACAGTTCAGCGTGCCCGGCGAAACGTTAAAATATTATATTATCGGCGGAGCGAATTTAAAGGAAGTCCTCGATAACTATACGAAGCTGACGGGAAAACCGGCTTTGCCTCCGGCCTGGTCTTACGGCCTCTGGCTGACGACCTCTTTTACAACGAGCTATGATGAGGGTACGGTAACCAGCTTTATCGACGGCATGAGCGAGCGCGATATCCCGCTCCATGTGTTCCATTTCGATTGCTTCTGGATGAAGGAGTTCCACTGGTGCGACTTCAAATGGGATGAGGATGTGTTCCCTGACCCGGAGAGCATGCTGAAGCGGCTCAAGAGCAAGGGCTTGAAAATATGCGTATGGATTAACTCCTATATTGCCCAGCAGTCTTATTTGTTCGACGAGGGCAAGGCTCATGGCTATCTTGTCAAAACGAAGGACGGCGATGTATGGCAGTGGGACAGATGGCAGGGCGGCATGGGGCTGGTCGATTTCACGAACCCGGCAGCCGTACGCTGGTATAAGGATAAGCTTAAAGCTTTGCTGGAAATGGGCGTCGACTGCTTTAAGACAGACTTCGGCGAGCGCATTCCGACCGATGTCGTCTATTTCGACGGCTCGGATCCGGTGAAAATGCACAACTATTATACCCATCTGTATAATAAAGCGGTATTCGAAGTGCTGGAGGAAACCCGGGGCAAAAACGAAGCCATGCTGTTCGCCCGCTCGGCAACGGCCGGGGGACAGCAGTATCCCGTGCACTGGGGTGGAGACTGCTCGGCCACTTATGTCTCTATGGCTGAGACGCTGCGCGGCGGCTTGTCGCTGGGAATGTCCGGGTTCAGCTTCTGGAGCCATGATATCGGCGGCTTTGAGAATACGGCGACCCCGGATTTGTACAAGCGCTGGACGGCATTCGGCCTGCTCTCGACGCACAGCCGGCTTCACGGAAGCCAGTCCTATCGGGTGCCTTGGCTGTTTGACGAGGAAGCCTGCGATGTGCTGAGGCATTTTACGCATCTGAAGGCTACCCTAATGCCTTATCTGTTCAGCACCTCTGTAGAAGCGACAAGAACGGGCGTCCCCGTAATGCGCTCTATGGTGCTGGAATTTACCGGAGACCCGACCTGCGATACCCTGGACCGTCAATATATGCTCGGCGATTCCTTCCTGGTCGCTCCGATCTTCAACAGCGAGGGTACGGCGAAATATTATCTTCCGGAGGGACGCTGGACGAATTATTTAAGCGGAGAGGTCATTGAAGGCGGGCGCTGGATTCAGGAGCAGCATGATTATTTCAGCCTGCCGCTGATGGTCAGACCGGGCAGCCTCGTAGCGATAGGAGCCAATGAGCTGGTCCCTGACTATGATTATGCGGACGGCGTGGCCCTGCATCTATTTGAGCTGGGGGATGGCCAGACGGCGGAGACATCGGTTTACAGCACCAAGGCAGAGCTGGAGCTGAAAGTCAGTGTCGAGCGGAAGGGACGTACGCTTACTGTGACAGCGAGCAGTGTGGAAGGCAAAGCTTGGGAGCTGGTGCTGCGCGGGATAGCGGGAGTAAAATCCATCATTGATGGCACGCAATCAGAAGGGCCGATGGGTCTGCGCATTATTCCGAAGGCGGGCGCTCAGAAAATGATCATTGAATTAAATGACTGATTCATAGATGAAATGCAGGAAATTGATTTATGAGGCCTCGCCGCTTGGCGAGGTCTTTTTAAGCTTTAGATATATTGCGGTTCCGTATATATTTGGATTATAGCAGTTTTCAGAGTTAAACATTATAACGTTATATTTACTTTTAGGCATAAGCATGTTATTTTAAACATTATAATGTTTGGGTGGAGGGGGTAGATAGTTTGAGTGATCGGAAGGAAGCTTCGGGGAGCAGATACGTTCTTCCCGAGGTAAAAAGGGTAAGCGGCGAGATCATCGATATTGTCATCGAGGATGGCAGGATCGCTGAAATTACCGATGCCGGAAAGGGCAGCGGGCAGCCGTTGAAGGATGTCGCGGGTGCCTATGTATCAAGCGGCTGGATCGATATGCACGTTCATGCCTTCCCTGAATTCGATCCTTACGGGGACGAAATTGATGAGATTGGCGTGAAGCAGGGTGTAACGACGATTGTGGATGCCGGAAGCTGCGGGGCGGAACGGATTGCCGACTTGGCGGCGAGCAGCGAGCAAGCCAAGACGAAGGTGCTGGCCTTCCTGAACATTTCACGGATCGGGCTATTAAGAATTGATGAGCTGTCCCGGCCGGAATGGATCGATAAGGAACAGGTAAAAGAAGCTCTGCGGCGATTCAGCGATTTCATTGTTGGGCTAAAAGCAAGGATCAGCAGGAGCGTTGTCGGTGAACGCGGCGTAGAGCCGCTTCGCATCGCCCGGGAGCTGTCCGGCGAGACGGGACTGCCGCTAATGGTACATATCGGGTCAGGTCCTCCGGATATTCGGGAGGTCATTCCTCTTTTACAGCGAAAAGATATTATTACCCATTATCTCAATGGAAAGAAGAACAATTTGTTTGAGGCGGACGGCCGGCCGCTGCAAATATTAAACGATGCCATCGCGAGAGGCGTTCATCTGGATGTCGGGCATGGAACGGCCAGCTTTTCCTTTCGTGTAGCGGAAGCGGCCAAACGCCATGGGATCGGACTGCATACGATCAGCACGGATATTTACCGGGGCAATCGGCTGAATGGCCCAGTCTACAGCATGGCTAACGTGCTGACCAAATTTCTCAGCCTGGGCTACACGTTAGAAGAGACGATCGCTGCGGTTACCAGCCATGCGGCTGAGTGGCTGGGCCGGCCGGAGCTGGGCCGGATTCAGGCAGGCGATGTTGCAAACTTGACGCTGTTTACGGTGGAGAACGAACGGGTAGAGCTCATCGATTCCGAAGGGGAGCGAAGAGTGGCGAACTGTCTAATTAAAGCTAAAGGAGTGGTTGCAGGTGGGGAATACATGGAATGCGAAGTACGGGCTTAAGCGGGTTATTAATGCCAGCGGACGGATGAGCATCCTGGGTGTGTCCGCGCCGTCCGACACGGTCATGGAAGCGATGAAGCAGGGCGGGCAGAGCTATGTCGAGATTGCGGATCTAGTTGACAAAGCAGGGGACCATGTTGCGCGGATTCTCGGTTCGGAAGCAGCGGTAGTCGTCAATTCGGCATCCAGCGGAATCGCCCTCTCGGTAGCGGCGTTAGTGACTCAGGGGAGTAAGCGCCGCAGCGAGCGCTTGCACCAGGAGATCATTACTAAGAATGAAATCATCATTCTGAAAGGACATAATGTGCAGTATGGCGCGCCAGTAGAAACGATGGTGTATCTGGGGGGCGGAAGGCTGCTGGAGGTCGGCTACGCCAATGAAGGCCGGGCAGAGCATATCGAGGAGGCCATTTCCGACAAGACCGCTGCCATCCTGTACGTCAAATCGCATCATGCTGTTCAGAAAAACATGATCTCGGTGGAAGAGGCGTGGGAGGTCGCTCAGCGCCGCGGTGTTCCGCTTATCGTGGATGCGGCGGCCGAAGAGGATCTTCAGAAATACGTGAAATATTCAGATTTGGCGATTTACAGCGGCTCGAAAGCCATTGAAGGCCCTACATCGGGCATTGTCGCCGGAAAACGGACCTTGATCGAATGGGTGAAAGTACAGCTGCACGGAATTGGCCGCAGTATGAAGGTGGGCAAGGAAACGACCTTCGGCTTGCTCCAGGCACTGGATGAATATATCGTTAAGGAAGACAAGAGTGAGCAGGAGAAGGCGCTGCTGGATAAATTAATGCCATTAAATAATATCGACGGGGTCGAGGTTACGGTTGTCCAGGATGAAGCAGGACGGGCGATTTACCGCGCCCGCGTTCAAATCAACCCGGAGAAGACAGGCATCACTGCCCAAGAGGTAGCGGCCGGGCTGCAGAACGGCGACATTGCCATATATACAAGGGATTACGGTGTACGCCAGGGGTACTTCGACATCGATCCGCGGCCGCTGCTCGGAGATGACATCGTCGTAATTGAAGCTAGAATACGCGAATTAACAGGGGGATGTTAATATGTCACAAATTTCCAAACGCTTCTATAAAGGCCGGGTCGCATTAAATGTTCTGGCTAAAGATGTAGAGAATGCCAAGGAGGTATTCGAGGCGGCTGAAGGCTATGTGCTGGTCGGTGTCCTATCCAAGGATTATGCTACCGTGGAAGAAGCGGTAGCGGCTATGAGGCAATATGGCCGGGAAATTGATGAAGCGGTATCGATCGGGCTCGGAGCTGGCGATAACCGCCAGGCGGCTGTCGTGGCGGAAATCGTTAAGCATTATCCCGGCAGCCATATTAATCAGGTATTTCCGGCCGTCGGAGCTACTCGTGCGAACCTAGGAGACAAGGAGAGCTGGATTAACAGCCTGGTATCGCCGACGGGGCAAGCAGGCTTCGTAAATATCTCAACTGGCCCGTTTAGTGCAGCGGGCAGCGAGCCTGCGATCGTGCCGGTGAAATCGGCCATTTCCCTCGTCAGGGATATGGGCGGAAATGCTCTGAAGTATTTTCCGATGGAGGGGCTGAGCCGGGAGGAAGAGTTCCGGGCCGTTGCCCGGGGCTGTGCCGAGGAGGGCTTTGCCCTCGAGCCGACGGGCGGCATTGACATGGATAATTTCGAGGCTATTTTACGGATCGCCCTGGAGGCAGGGGTTCAGCAGGTTATCCCGCATGTGTACTCTTCGATTATTGACAAGACCACGGGAGAAACCAAAGTCCAGGACGTTCGCGAGCTGCTGGCGATCATGAAGAGGCTGGCTGATAGGTATGTCTAAGCGGATAGCGGCGTTTGGCGAGGTCATGATGCGTCTGCAGGTCCCCGGATATGATCTGCTGTCACAGGGAAACACCTTGCAATATACTTTTTCCGGCACCGGGGTAAATATCGCCTCGGCGCTGGCGCGGTTCGGACATACAGGCAGCCTGGTCTCCCGTTTGCCGGACAATCCGCTTGGGGATGCCGCCGCAGCGTATTTACGGAAGCTGGGGATTTCCTCTACATTTATTTTAAGAGGGGGAAGTTATATCGGCATGTATTTTCTCGAGAACGGATTCGGCGTCAGGCCCAGCAGGGTGACCTATAGTAATCGCCTGGAAAGCAGCTTCAATACAGCACCGGCGGACGCGTATCAGTATGAAGATATTGCCCGGGGAATTGATGCGATTCATTTCTGCGGCATTAGCCTGGCTATGAATGATGGCGTTAGACAGCATATGAAAGCTTTGGCACGGGCAGTGAAGCAGCGGGGCGGTCTCGTTATTTTCGATTGCAATTACCGTCCGTCCCTATGGGGCGAGGGGGGATATAGCAGGGCGAAGCCGCATTACGAGGAGATGCTGCAGCTGGCGGACATCGTCATGATGAATGAGAAAGACGCGCTGTATACTTTGGGGATGAATACGGAGAAGAAAGAGCGTGAAGAGCAGCTTAAGGAGCTCATTCCAGCCGTTGCGAAGCAATACCAGATCCGGGTCATCGCTGGAACCCATCGCTGGATTCACAACGACAATTCTCATTCCTTGCGCGGCTTCCTGTTCAAGGATCAGGGCTTTTGCTTTTCAGATGTGCTGACGTTTTCCGTCTATGATAGAATAGGAGCTGGGGACGCTTTTACGAGCGGGATCATTCATGGCGAGCTGGAGAGCTTCCCGCCGGAGAAGACAGTCGCCTTTGCCGCGGCGGCCGGTATGTTAGCGCACACCGTATCGGGCGATACTCCGATGGCAGCTGAAGAAGAAATTCTGCGGGCTATGACGAAGTCCGTTGGCGATATAGAAAGGTAGTGGAAATAAGTGAGCTTGTCCAGAAAGGATAAACCGCTATATCTGCAAATCAAAAATATTTTAAAGGACCGGATCCTGCACGGCGTCTACCCTTTAGGGCAGAACATTCCATCTGAGCCGCAGCTGGAGCAGGAATTTTCCGTGAGCAAAATAACCGTTCGAGGCGCGATTCAAGAGCTGGTTCAGGAAGGCTATCTCGAAAGGGGCAGCGGAAAAGGAACCAAGGTGATTCGCAACAAGGCTGCCTCCAAGCTCTCGAAGTGGAAGCACTTCACAGAAATTCTGGTGGAGGAGGGACATCAAATCCACAAGAAGTGGCTGCGTGTGGAAGCGATCCGCACGGAGGCTGGTACGGAGCTGCACGAATTGTTCGGTGAACAATGCTATAAGCTGGAGCGGGTTTATTATCTTGATGACAGGCCTTATATTTACTATGCGCATTATTTGAGCATGGCTTTGGGCGAACTGGAGCTATCCGATCTGAACGCCCGCTCGTTGTATGAGCTGTTGGAGGAGCGCAGCATCTCTCTCGACAGGCTGCGTGACGAGTTCTCGGTTGCCGCGCCTCCGCCGGAAGCGGAAGAGATTTTGATGCTTAGCGGCAAGGGCCTGCCATTGCTCAAGAGATCGCGGTATTCTTATGATGAACATAGCAGCATCCGGGAATTTAGCGTCGGATATTACAATACGGAGCTGCAAAATTACGTCGTGAATTATGACGTGTAAATTGGTGGAATTCCTTGAATCCTGGTGGATGTGCTTCAGCTTAAGCTTAGTTTGACCGCAGCAGCTTAGAGAAGACCGTTTGATAGAATTAACATTGCAGGCGATGAACCAGAGGCAGCTGTCCAATCATGATAAATGTCTCCGCATATGATAGAAGTGGATATTATATGAAAGGAGAAGGCGTTATGGGATTGTATCCACACCATCATAAGGGAGGATATTGCTGTCCCCCGGGAGAGGCGATTATCGATCCTACGCAGTATGTGGTTAAAAACTATTATCATCCCCAGATCGTCCCGGTGATTCACCCGATTCAAATCATCAACAAGCATCACTGTGTTCCGATTCCCCATCATCAGTACACGTTTGAAACCAAGGATGTTTTTTGTTCAGCGAATTATCGCGGGAAGAAGGGAAAAAGATAATCTAATCTCCATAATGGAAGCAGTTCTCTAGGAAAACTGCTTTTTCTTGCGGGCACAGGCCGCCGGTATTTTGTTTGGCGGCTGTTTGAATGGTTCGTTTGGCGGGAGCATAAAGCTCGCCGTAAATAGAATGTCATAGAATTGCCATAATATGACGCTGAAATCGGCTAAAAGCGACTCCAATGGGCTATATGAGTGAGAAATGTTATAGCTTATCATGTAAGTCGAATGGGTCGACTGGGTTATCTCAGGGGAAAAGGGGGCATGGGAAGTTAAACTTATGAGGAATAGAGGAGTCGTGCCAGTACTTATCCTTGCCGGGCTGCTCCTGCTGCTTCCAGCTTTAGCAGCTGATCCGGCTTCTCCTGTGTTTGCGGAGTCATCGGCCGAGGCTGAAGCTGCAGAACAGCGGCTGCCGTCTCTTCAGCAATTGGTGGACGAAGCAAGGCCGGGAGACACCCTAGTGCTGACTGAAGAAAAATATGCAGGGCCTGCCGTGATAACCAAGCAGCTGACGATCGATGGCGGCAAGACGGCGATTCTCTATAACGAGACGGCGGAGGCGGCGATTCGGATCGAGGCGCCAGGCGTTATCGTCCGGGGAGTGAATATTTTGCAGGAGGCGGCCGGAGAGGAGACCGCTGCGGTTGCTGTGCACGCAGACCAGGCCGTTCTTCGGGAGCTCAGAATCAAAACCGCCGGCTTTGGCATTCTTCTGCGCGATGCAGACGAGGCCCTGCTTGATCGCAACGAAATTTCCTGGTTAAGCACATCGAATGAAGCGGATGTAACGATGGGCCAGAAGGGAAACGGCATCGATCTGTACAATTCGCATGACAATCGGATCGAGCGGAATACGATCGCGGGCATGCGGGACGGCATTTATTTGGAGAACAGCAATGGCCAGAGCATTGAGGACAACCGGCTGTATGCATCCCGTTACGGCATCCACTGCATGTATGTGAAGGACGTGCGGATTCTTAATAATCGGGGCGAGTCCAATGTGACGGGGGCTATGATTATGGGCGTGAGGGATGTGCATGTGGCCGGCAACATTTTCGCGAAGCAAAGCCGGAACGTGAACTCGCAAGGCATTTTATTGTTCGATGTGCAGAATTCGGTGATTGAGAGAAATCTCGTCGAAGGCAACAGAGTGGGGTTGTATATCGAGCTGTCAAAGGATAACCAAGTAATCGGGAATTCGATCGTTCGCAATTTTATCGGGATTCAATTCAAGCAAGCAGAGGGCAACCAGATCCAGTCCAACGATTTCGTGGCCAATGTGATCGAGGCGGAGGCGACGGATAGCAGAGAGAATGAACTCGCAGGGAATTATTGGGATTCGGCGCAAGGCCTGGATATGAATGCTGACGGGATTAGTGAAATACCGTATAGAATAAATCCTTTCTATCAAGAGCTGATAGCAAAGACGCCTGCGTTTCAGCTGTTTTTTCAATCGCCGGGCATGATGTTTCTGAGCGGCATGTACACGGAACAAGAGGAACGCTGGGCCAAGGACGGCGCGCCGCAAATGAAGCTGAATACCGCATTGGCAGCGGCTGCTCCGCAATTAGCGGCAGGCAATATGGCGGCTGAGCCGGTTATTTCCGATCAAACGCTGATTTTGATTATCGCTTCGATGCTGCTGGTAACAGCTATTTTAACTATACTTTATTCGGGGGTATCCAAATCATGAGAAAATGGTCATTAGCGTTGATTCTTGTACTTACATTCACATTATTGGCAGGCTGTGGTGGGGATAAATACGCGGCACAGGCCATTAATGAAGATGTGGATGTCTGCGTTGTATGCAATATGCAGGTGAAGGATGACGCCTTTGCCACGCAAATTGTGACGAAGGACGGCAAAAGCTTGAAATTCGACGATCTGGGCTGCATGAACACCTGGAAGCAGGAGAACGGTACGGACAATATAGGCATGGATTATGTCCGTGATTATAATGACAAGGAGTGGATCGAATTCAGCAAGGCGACCTATGTGTACGATGCATCGATTCGCACGCCGATGGCTTACGGAATTGTCAGCTTCAAGGATAAATCCTCCGCCGAAGCCTTCGTTAAAGAGCAGGGCGTGGGACAAGTCCTCAGCGCGGCTGAGCTTGCTAACCACAGCTGGCAGCAGAATCAAGGCATAATGCATATGCACGGAGAAGAGCACCATGAGCATGGCGGGGAGGACGGACACGCTGAAGATCACGAGCACGATGGAGTTCACGGGCATAATGGGGATCAAGAGCATAGTGGGGATTCAGGGCAAGAAGAAGCCCGCGGCGATGAGCAGCAAGGTGAAGTTCATAACGAAGAGCATGCTGCAGATCAAGCTGCAGAGCATGCCGAAGCCCATGACGAAGGCAGCCATCAATAAAAGAATGAGGTTATCACGATGACGGATATGCTTCAAGTTGCAAAAAGAGAAATCAAAATAGGGCTCCGCAATCCGTGGTCCTATTCATTTCTCCTCCTGTTTTCCGTATTCAGCGTAAGCTTGCTGCTCGTTAACTCCCAAAATGCGGTCAGCGGCTATTCCGCGATTACCGGCTCGATGCTGAGCCTCATTCTGTATCTGCTGCCGCTGATGACTTTGTTTCTGGGGTCCTTCTCTTTAACAGGGGAGAAGGAGGAAGGCAGCTGGCAGCTGCTATCGGCGTACCCGCTCGGCACCATGCCTTTTATCATCGGCAAATACGCCGGGTTATCGGTCGTTTTGCTGACCATCGTCTCTTTTGGCTATGGATTGATGGGAATCATTTCTGTTTTGACGGGGAAGGCATTCGAGCTTAACGCCTATTTGCTATTTTTTGCGTTCTCCTGCGGTCTGGTGCTGCTGTTTCTCGCGGCAGCTTTATTGGTCGGTTCTCTATCCAGAAACCGCTGGCAGGCTTTGACGTATTCCGTCATGATCTGGTTTTTTGCTGTTATCGGCTGGACGACCATACTTATTGCTGTGCTGGGCCAGCTGCCTTATTTGTGGATCAAGCCTGCCTTGACTGCACTAACGTTCCTGAATCCGGCGGAGCTGGTGCGCCTGTTTGTCGTCATTAAGCTGGGCGGCGGCTCCGTGCTCGGCCCGGAGTATTACGAATGGGTGACCTGGATTCAACAGCCCGGCGGCAGCCTGTTGTTTTTTGTAGTATGCTTGGCATGGATCGGGGTGTCCATTGCAGGGGTATATTGGATTTGGGAAAGGGGACGATCTCGTGGCTGATCCGTTCGTGGAGGTCGCTGGCGTGGGCAAGGTGATCAAGAAGCAGAAGCTCGTGGAGAATATCAATCTGCGCATCGAGGCGGGCAGCATCGTTGGCCTGTGCGGCGGGAATGGAGCGGGCAAGAGCACTGTTCTGCGGATGATCGCAGGAATCATGCAGCCGACGACCGGGGAGATTATCGTAAATAAGCTGCAGTGGAAAAAGGACAGGAAGCTGTTTTCGCAGCAGATCGGCTATATGCCGGATGATTTTCAATTCTCCCCCGGTCTGACGGCGGGGGAGGCGCTGTCCTTCTGGGCCGCGCTTCGCAAGGCTCCGGCGAGCCGGGTTGAGGAAGTGCTGGAGACTGTGGGCCTGCAGGACAAACGCGACAAGCAGGTGCACACCTTCTCCAAGGGCATGCGGCAGCGCATGCTGTTTGCCCAGGCTATGCTGGGCAAGCCGCCGCTTCTAATTATGGACGAGCCGACCAACGGGCTTGATCCTTACTGGATGGACGAGTTCGTCCGGCTGCTGCGGAACCTTCGGGGCGAAGGCCATACCGTGCTGTTTTCTACACATCAGCTGGAAATTGCCGAAGAAGTGGCGGATTACGTCGTCTTCTTGAATAACGGCCGCAATTATGGCGAGGGTACGGTGGAGCATTTCCGCCAGCAGTATGGTACTTACCCGCTTCATGCGGCGTTTCGACAAAGCTTGGGAATACAATCTTCAGTAGGTGAATCGATATGAACAGACAGGAAAACCGGGGGCTGCGCATTAACGCTGTAATTACTCTATTATTAGGTTTGTTTGCTATAGGAGCGATCGGCACGATTATCGCATCCTCTAAAGACGATAAACAGACGGAGAAGGCAAGGCTGGTGATTGGCAAGAGCGCTCCGGACTTCGAAGTGACGAATACGCACGGGGACAAGGTTGCGTTGTCCGATTACCGGGGCAAAGTGGTCGTGCTGAACTTCTGGGCCTCCTGGTGCGGGCCCTGTGTCAAGGAAATGCCGCTGATCAACGAGGTATATCAGTCGGATCAAGCGGATTTGGCTGTGTTATTCGTCAATGCCGGCGAATCCAAGGGCACCGTCAATGAATTTCTGGCCGAGAACGATTTTGATTTTCCGGTCATGATCGACGTTACGGGCAAGGTGGCTGGGTTATACGGGATAGTGGGCCTGCCGGTCACCTATATTATTGATAAACAAGGGAACCTCCACCAATCCATCGTTGGGGAAATTACGAGCAGCGAACAGCTTCAGACTTATATTCAAGCCGCAGCAGATGAATAAAGCTTATGCTTTGCTCATCTGCTTCAGTCTTTTTACAGAATATCACTGCTGCAAAGCGAGAGAGGGTATGTTCCGTGACTTACAAGCAAATCAAATGGATGATTCTGTTCATACCGACGATCACTGTCGGCCTATGGGAGTATGTCCGTCATCAGTTTCTGCTTCCGTATATTTCGATGGATTTGGGCAATTGGCTTACGCCGGTTCTGGTCTATTTTGTAAGCGTGACATTGTTGAACAGGCTGTTTTACATGCTGGAGCAAATCCAGCAGGAGCTCCAAGCGGAGCGGACGGCTAAAGCGGCACTTGAGGCAAGGGAGCATCTCGCCAAAGAGCTGCATGACGGCATTGCGCAATCTGTGTTTTTGCTGTCCGTTAAGGTGGATCGCCTCGAGTTTACGTCAGATCAGAGGAAGTATGATGAGGAAATTTTCCAAATCCGCAAGACGGTGCATGAGGTGAACCGTTATGTGCGACAGGCGATTGCCAATCTCAGATATTCCGCTGTGCCGGAGGCGATGGTTCTGCAGCGGGAGACGTTAGAGGAGAAGGTTAAGCAGATTTCCGGGGAGGTGCTCGTCCCGATTGAGGTTGAGTGGAGCATTCCCGACGGGCTCCTGAGCGCGAAAGAGAAGGTGGAGCTGCTGGCCAGCATCCGGGAGGCGGTCGTCAATATTCAGAAGCACGCCCAGGCTACCAAGGGCTGGATTCGGGGCGAGCCTCTGGCGAATCGGCCGGGCTGGAGGGTTATGATCCAGGATAACGGCATCGGCTTCAAGGGGGATTCACAGCAATGGAAAGGCGGCTACGGCCTGCTTATCCTGCAGGAAAGAGCTAGAGAGATGAATTGGATTTTTCGGATTTCTGCAGACAATAAACATACAACCGTTGAGCTGCGCAATAATGGTTGCCTATCAGGTGAGCTTCATCTATAATGTGCGATAATAGTCACTCTTAACGATCGCGGGAAGGGGTGCTGACTATTGTAAGGACAAGGCATCTAGTGAAGGGAGCTGAAGAAAGATAGGAGCTATTAGAACAAGAATCGGCAGACTGGTTGGTAATTTTAAAGCGAAGTTGTTTATTTCTATCGGAATCATCCTTATCATTCCTTCTTTAGTCGTAGGTATCCTGGCGGCCAAGAGCGCCATGAACGGGATTCAGGAGCAAATTACGCAGAGTGCTACCGAATCCATCAGGCTGGCAAATTCGATGATTGATGAGCTCGTTCAGCCTAAGCTGCACGATGTGCAATTTTTTGCAGGGGAGCTTGAGGCGAACAGTCTGGATGATCTCAAACTGGCGGCCACAAGAGCTTCTTTTGAACAATATGTCAAGCTTCACCCGGAGGTCAGCCTGATCTATTACGGGACAAAGGAAGGAAAAAGTCTCATTATGCCAGAGCAGCAGTTATCGAAGGAGGTTGATCCCCGGACGAGGCCGTGGTATGAGGCGGCATTGAAGGAACAGGGGCGGCCCGTAGTGAGTCAGCCTTATATTTCTGCTGACGATGACAAGGACATAACGATATCGGTGTCCATGGCGACGGCTGACGGCTCTGGAGTTATCGGCCTTGATCTGCGAATGGACAAGATTAGAGAAACGCTCAGCGATATTAAAGTCGGCAAGGAAGGCTACGCGATTCTTCTCGACAGGGAGCAGCATTATATTGTTCATCCGATGCATACCTCCGGAGAGAAAACAAACGAGCCTGCCGAACTGAAAATGTACGATGAGGACAAAGGGGAGTATACCTATACCCTGGATGGCCAGCACAAGTACATGACATACATAACCAATCCGCTGACGGGATGGAAGATCGGGGGAACGATCTATCTATCCGAAGTCAGCCAGGCTGCTAAGCCGATCATATTCAATACACTGATCACAGGAGTTATTTGTCTCTTGATCGGCTTCACATTTATTTACTTTATGATTCAATCGATAATCCGGCCGATCCGCAACTTGAAGGAGCGGGCCCAAAGCGTAAGCGAAGGGGATTTGACCCAGCAAATTCAGGTGGAATCGGCAGACGAAATTGGTCAATTGGCCGAAGCCTTCCAAGTCATGCAGCAGAAGCTGCGCAGTCTGATCGGCAAGGTAGGGGAAGACGCAGAGCAGGTAGCCCGCTCTTCTGGCGAGCTGACGTCAAGCTCGGAGCAGACTGCCGAGACCAGCCGCCATATTGCGGAAGCGGTACAGGACATTGCCGGCGGGGCCGAACGGCAGACTGCAGGACTGGAGCAGGCGACTTCGGCGCTGGCCGAGATTGCCCAGGGGGTTGCGCTCATTGCCGAGCGTTCAAGCGCCGTAGCCGAATTGGCGAGGACTTCCTCGGTTCAGGCGGAGGAGGGCAGCCTCGCGGTAGAGCAGAATGGCAATCAGATGGGCTCGATCTTCCAATCGGTCGAGCAGTCGAATGGCATGATCCGTTCCCTGCACGAACGCACGCACGAAATCGGAGAGATCACGAAGCTAATCGGAGATATTGCCCGACAGACGAATCTGCTCGCCCTGAATGCCGCGATTGAAGCGGCGCGGGCAGGCGAACACGGGAGCGGCTTTGCGGTAGTCGCGAACGAAGTCCGCAAGCTGGCGGAGCAATCAGGGGAGTCTGCGCTGCGAATTACAGGGCTGATCGAGAGCATACAGCAGGACGCCGAGGAGTCGGTACAGACGATGACGCGCGTGACCACAGAGGTCGAGGAAGGGCTGAACATCTCCGTCCTTGCCATGCAGCGGCTGGAGCAGGCCATGGGCGGAATCCGCGAGACGACGCCGCAAATTGCCGAAATTGCCGCGACAGCGCAGCAAATTTCGGCGAGCGTCCAGCAGATTGTGGCCACGGCCAACGAGCTGTCGATGATCGCTACCGGCAACGCATCTGCCGCACAGGAGGTTGCCGCTTCCTCCGAGGAGCAGCTGGCAGCAATGGAGCAAATCTCCTCCTCCGCTCTGATTTTATCGGAGATGGCAGCTGAGCTGAAGACGGTTATCGGGAAATTCAAGTACTAGCAATCAAGGCCGGGAAATAGACAGCTAATTTCAAAGCAAGGACCACGCCGTTAGGTGCTGTGGTCCTTGCTTTATTTTTCGATAACAAGCCGTTACAATGATATTTGTTATAGCAGCCGCAGGCGCTGCTGTTAATATGGGATAATTCACAGAATGTTAACAACTTGGAAAGGAAATTAGCCCCAAAGCGTCATTTTTGCCTCATAATTATGAGATATACTGCCAGCAAGGGGGGGAATAGTCATAAAAAAAACCAGTCTAGTGTTGATATTGGCGGCATTGATCTTATTAAGCCTCTTCTTTATCCCGCTAAACGTTAAGCCTTCAGGGCAGACGCGGATGATCCTGGATCATACCCTGCAAGTATATGTCTCTCCGCCTTGCTTTAACGAGGCTAAGTTAACGAATAATATAGCGGAGTCTACGCTCGCCAAAGCGAGGGAGCTGCAGTATGAAGCTGATGCCAAGTGCACTACGGATTCGCTGTCAGGCCAGAAGATGAGCATTATGGATGCTATATTAAGCAGCCTAGGTGCCATAAAAGGACCATGGGATTGGTAATAAATAATTCATTAAGAGGGGGTTCAGGCAGATTATGAAGAGATGGACGGCAGCGCTCATGGTGCTTATGATCGCGGTTATCGCAGGGTGCGCCTATGGAGGAAGCCAGGCAGGACTGCCGGATCAGCTTCCGGAAATGATCGAGGTGCAAATCCTAAGCGAGCCCGAGAAGCTGAATTCCGGGGAGCCTGTGGCGATTCAAGCCAAAGTTACCCAGGGCAATGAAGCTGTGACGGATGCCAAATCGGTTATGTTCGAGGTGTGGCATAGCGGGGACGAGCATCATGAGATGCTGGAGGGCACGCACGCCGGAGACGGGATATACAGCATCGAGAAAACCTTTGAGCAGGATGGCGTATATAATGTTATTGCTCATGTGACGGCACGGGACATGCATAATATGCCTCGGAAGCAATTTATCGTCGGCACGGTATCGGATGAAGAGATTGAACAGGCGAAGGACTCACTCTATGACCAAAGCTCGCACATGAATTAGTTGACGGGAAAGAGGGATGGCAAGTGAGAATGGGAATAGGACAATTTCTGCTGGTCTTGTTGCTCATAATCTCAGTATTCACTCTATCTGCTTGCGGGCCATCGGCGCCAAAGGATAACCGTTCGGCCTCCTTGCAGGAAGCCGGCAGCAATAGCGGCGCGCAGCCGAGGCTAATCTACAAACAGAGCTGCGCGGGCTGCCATGCTGCGGATCTTAGCGGAAACATCGGTCCGAGCCTGCAGGAAATCGGCTCTACGCTTAGCGAAGAAGAGATTTTTGAAGCGATTAGCTCGGGAAGGCAAGGGATGCCTCCTTTCGAGAAAAGGTTGCAGGCAGAGGAGATTCAGGCTCTGGCTGCCTGGCTCGCCGCCCCTGCAGGTTCAGCTGAGGGAGAGTCCCCATAAGGCGAATACAGCGGCGAATCGATGGGGCGGCGCCCGAACCGAATTGAACCGTTTAGTGCCTATCAGGCCGCTTCCGGTAAGCTGGGCACTAGGCAATCTTTGCTCCTCAGCCCGCCAGCAGCTTCCCTTTAAAGCGGATATAGAGGAAAACGCCCGCCGCCGAGAAGAACAACGCGGTTTCCAGCAGGAATCCGAATAAGCTTCTTGAACTGTCTGCTCCGCTGTGCCCGCTGACGATGATGACCAGGAGCATGGAAGCGAGCAGGATCACAGCGTCCAGGGCAAGTGATGGGAGCAGCTTCATGATGCGGGCAAGCCTGATTTTTAGCGCGTATAAATTCCATAAGGAAGCGACGATTTCCATCGCGATAATCCCCAGGGTGGCTCCGATATACCCCCAGCCGGGAATGCCGATAAGGACATACTGAATAACGATGGAGCAGATGATACCTGTAAGCAGCCCGTAAAAGGAAACTTTCTTGATATCCTGCGACCATAAGACGCTCGTAGATAATTCCCGGAAGCCGACGATGACGGGAAGCGCGGCTAAATATTGAATGGGCTCTGCCGCCTCGGGCGTATTGAAGATGAACACGGACAGCTCGCGGGCGTATACATAAATGTAGATGGCAGCGGTCAAGCCCCATAGCCAGGATACCTCCAGCGATAAGGCCAGCAGCCTGCGGAATTCGGACCACAGCTTGCGCTGCCAGCAGCTGGCCAAGCGCATCGTTACAGTGTGGCTAAGCGCTTGGGTGACGAGTGTAGGCGTATAGGCCATAATGGCCGCCATTCCGGTAATGACGCCATACATGGCTGTAGCCCGGGAGGTGTCATATCCGGCAGCCATCAGTCTGCCGGGAATGAGAATCGCATCGATGAAATCGGAAGCAGGGATCAGCAGGCGCGTTAGCGATATAACGAAGGAAGCCTTTAGCAGCCAGGCAAAGGGGAGCTGGGATACCGCTACCGGCGCTATCGGGTTCTTTCTTTGGTCTGCGGAGACATAGATGGTGAGCAGCGCAAACGATACGATGACCCCGATAAAAGCGGCAAGCACACCACCGCCGACCGCCACATGTATGCCATGCGACAGCAGATGGCCGACTATCAGCAGCATGAAGACGATCCGGCTGCCCTGCTCTGTTAATTCGGATAATGCGATAATGTTGAATCGTTCCAGCCCCTGTAAGTAACCTCTCAGCAGCCCCAGCAATGGAGCGGCAAAAATAGCCGGTGCCAAACTCCGCAAGGCATACCCTAGGCCGGGATTTCCCAAGATATTGGAAATGGCTGGAGAATTCCAGAAGACGATCATGCTTGATAGGCCCCCGAACAATACTAGAAAGAGCGAAATCCACTTAAAAAAATGCCACCCCAGCCACGGCTTTTTTGCCGTAATAATGGCCAGAGCCGTCGGCAGGCCTCCGGAAATCATAAGCAGCAGCCCATAGAAGGAATAGGCTATCTGATACAGGCCGATCCCCTCGGCGCCAACAAGCCGGGTCAGGATTACGCGGCCGACCAGGCCGATCAATTTGACGATAGCCATAGCCCCGGCTCTGATTGCCGACTGTTTTAACAGGCGGGATAATTTCATATGTCCTCCAGCATAACCGTCGATATCATTCTGTTCCTATTGTATGACGATAATTTGCGGTTATGCTGACAAGCCCCGCGTCGTTTCCTCAGTCCTTAATGTGCACCAGCAAATACTTCGTATGCTGATCCCATCCCAAATCGAAAGGCACGCGGTAACGATCCGCCGAGTGAGAATTGACGAGCGGATAGCCGTAGTCATCGAAGCCTACGACAATAGAGAAATGATCCACATCGCTGCCGCTGATGATGTACCCGATCAGGTCGCCGGGTTCAATACGTGAGATTGCTCCCTGGGGATGCTTGGCTGAAGGTGTAACGATGTCCTGAAAATGGCCTCTGGCCAGCAGCTTCCCGTACCCGGAATATACGAGAAAATGATAGAAGGAATCCGTCCGGATCCAGGCTTCGCTTCCTCCTTTATTGGCGAAATAACGCCAGCCTCCGGTTTTGGGCAGTCCTCCGCCTTCCTCATCATCCCCGATCACTTGGGAGGCGAAGTTCGTGCAGTCGCCGCCCTGACCGGAATAATCGGCATATTTGCGGTTATATCGGTGGTTATTGCCAGCACCCCAGGCGGTTCCTGCATATTTATTGGCGTATTCCACAGCCCGGGCCCGGCGATATTTTTTGCTGTCCACTAATGCTTTGTCATAGCTCACGGAAGGAGAGAGACCGTCCTCCGTTGCGGCAATTTTCTTCGGGTTCTCATCCAGAGGATCCAAATACCATTCCTTATGAACCTTCCAGGCGTCTCCATCCTTCTTCAAGGTGAGGAAATGCTCCGTTCCAATACCGAAGGACTGAACAGGCACAATTTTATTCGAATAGGTATAATCGATCTTCAGCGAGTGAACCAGCGAAATTTTAGCCGTCTCCCCGGTCATTCTCAGGCGTACGATGCGAATATCGCTGCTTGCTTTAACGAGCTTGATCGACCTCTTGCCCGCCCATTCGTTAAGATAGTTCGTACGGTTCTCCTCATGGCTGCAGGCATGCCTGCCGATTTTAGTGCTGATGAGGTAGTAGCTCTTCAATCGGGCTGTGTCCCGGCTGACCAGCACTTCTGCCCGAGCTTTGTAAAGCTTGTCCAGAAAGGCTCGAACCTCATTCTCCCGCTCGCCCTCTGAACCTAAGGCGATCCCCGCCTTCAAGGGAAGCAAAGCAAGACACAGGATCAACACGATGGATATCATTTTATTAGTCATGTTCATATTCACCATCCAGGCTGGCAGAAACGATCACGCTACTCATGCTCCTTTTTTTGTATTTTTCGCTTTACGCCCTTAATTTTGGAGAATTTCTGCATTTAGGCGGCAACCATTGACATAGCCAGTTTCTTAGGGGTAGTTTTTGCTATATATTGTGCATTCTATTCGCTTTGCCACTGACCTGGCTGCAATGGATAGGATATCCGCAGAACGCTTTTCTAAGCAGGAAACTTATAGCTAAACAGGGGTTTACAAGGCCTTCGCTTTGGAATATCATGGGGCTATTACAATGACAGGAAGGACGCTGACATGGAAACCACCCAAACTACACGACTCATAAGACCGGAAGCGATGATCTTTGACATGGACGGCACGCTGTTCAGAACGGAAACCTTGCTTATTCCGGTATATCACCGCTTATTCGACCAGCTGAGGGAAGAGAAGCTGTATAGCGGGGAGACGCCGCCGGAAGAAAGAATCCTTGGCGGGCTTGGCATGCTGCTGGATGACATCTGGAAGAGAGTGCTCCCGGATCATGATGTGACCGTCCATCGGCGTGCAGACGAATTGCTGCTGGAATTTGAGCTTGTCGGTTTGAAGGAATATGATACAGAGCTGTATCCCCTTGTAGCAGAGACTTTGAAGAAGCTGCAGGAGCGAGGGGTTCGCCTGTTCGTGGCGAGCAATGGCCTGGAGCATTATGTCAAAGAGGTCGCGAATGCCCATGGCATAGCATCTCTGTTCGAGGGCATTTATAGCGCTGGCGAGTATCAGACAGCCTCCAAGGTTGATTTGGTTCGGCTGCTGCTTGATCAGCATGGCGTAAGCAGCGCCTGGATGATCGGCGACCGTTCCTCTGACGTCGAGGCGGGCAAAGAGAACGGCCAGACGGTGATCGGCTGCGCCTATGCCGGGTTCGGCCAAGGGCAGGAGCTGGAGGGAGCCGATCGGCTGATCGCCTCCTTCGATGAACTGATTCGGCTGTATGATCAAGCTGTAGAACTTGAAAAACAAGGATAGCCAGATGCCAAATAGACTAAGCCGCCCTTTCCGTCAGGAAGGGGCGGCTCTTTGTTTATATAACCATAAGGCGTACTCAAGCGGCCTTACGATGGCCATACGGTAAGCATCGGAATCGCCGGATTGGATGAATACCTCGCGTGCCGGCTTCGGATTGACCTCAAGCACATATACCATTCCGCTGGGATCGATGGCGAGATCCAGGGCCAGCTCGCAAAGCGCTCCGAAATTAGCTTCAAGCGTTGCAGCGATATCGAGGCTGAGCTTCTCTGCCGTTCGCCGGATCTCCGCCCGCTTCTCCTCGCTATGATTGGAATGCTTCAGGAGCGTGCCCATCGGGACAGCATGGCCTCCGCCATGCAAATTGGAGGTTACGCTTCGGGGAGGACCGACCCTTCCGGCACACCCGGTAACTTCCCAGCGTCCTGTCCCGCTCTTCTGGACGAGCATGCGATAATCATGCACCCGGCCGTTCGGCAGCTTGATATTGATCCCTTGCTGTACCATATAGCGCTTCTTGCCCTTCCAGCGCAGCAGATACGGGGCGAGCCTTGCCTTGTGGACCTTCTGGACTGGAATAATCCTCCTGCTTAGCTTGCGCCCTTGGATGAGATAGGTTTCCGGTCCAACTCGGTCCACGCGCAGAATGCCTCTTCCTCCCGTTCCCTGCATCGGTTTAACATAAATGCTGGAATGGTAGCGCATGAGTCGGTGCACATCGCTCATATCCTGGAATATGGCCGTATCCGGCAGGTGGGGCTTGAACCTCGGCTTGCGGGAGAGGAGCTGGTATATCGTCCACTTATCCCGAAGCGGCCGATTCAGGAATGTCAGGTTGCCGTAGCGGCTGCGAAATCTGACGAGCTGCTCGAAGCGCTTATTCCTCTGGATACGCCCCCGGTCAAAAATTAGATGCGGAAAGCTGCGCCACTTTCGGGACCATCTTCTTGATTTTGGATCGTAGTTCAGGGCATAAATCATTTTTTTCTTATCATACACATCCGACGGCGTAAACACGAAAACATCCAATCCGATTTTCTGGCCTTCTGTAATCATTTTCTGATAAATATGCCGTTCCTCTAGCTGCTTTCTGTCATTCATATACAGCGTCAATATGCCAAGGACGGGTTGAGACAATACGTTCACCTTCTTTGTCTGGTAGTGGGGTTCTTAGGGCTCGGGCTAGGGAACCGGCTTCTTAAGCTGATTGACCAAATGCTGGCTGTATTGAAAAATGCGCTCCAGCGACTTTTTGCGGATTTGCGGTTCATCAAATTTCATCGGCTTGCTGTTCGCCTCGAAGAACCACATATTTCCTTCTGTATCTATACCGAGATCCATCGACATCTCTCCCAGCATATGCCCGGAGGCCTTCTCGATCTGTTTGGCGATCAGCACGGCATTGGACTTCAGGCGGTTCAGGATCAGCGTGGCCATTTCGCTTCCGAACGACGGATTCAGCAGCTTTTCAGGCGACTCGATGCTGCCGCCCTGCGGCACGTGGGTCGTAATCCGCTTTAGACCGGCCAGCCGTGCGCCTACCCCGGTGACCATCCATATCCCTTTTCCCGTCTTTTGAACGAGCACGCGCAAGTCGAAATTGCGATCCTTGTACGTCGCGAGCTGGATAGCTTCCTGCATAATATAGGGGGTATTGTTCATCTCTGTCTTGATTCTCTTCCACAGATATCCTAAATTGGCCGTACGATATACGATATGTCTGTATTTCCTGCCCTGAATCGTTAATTGGTAGGGCTTAGCATGTTCAGCTTCATATTGCAGCAGCATGATTCCCTTGCCGGCCTTGCCGCTTTCGGGCTTCAGATAAAGCTTCTCATAGGTCGCAAGCATGGAGGCCAGCGTCTTGGGGCCAAGCAGCCGCTTGGTATCGGGAACAAGCGCCCTGGTGGAGCGGTTTTTCCGGAGCCACTCGAACAGCTTGCGCTTGTTGAAGAAATAGGGATTATAGATTTGGATCGATTCATGCAGCAGGCATTCCTGGATTTTTTCGCGGACGCTTCGTTTGCGTTCGTCTTCCCGCTGCGGGATCCGATTATAGATGACGTCGGGAAGAGGGAACCACTGCTTCATCCAAGCTTTATCGCCCGTATTGTATTGATAGCCGCGAATCCGTTTGGCGGACAGCTTCAAATCCTTGGTCGTTACGACATATACGGGAAAATTCAAATCCTTCCCGGTGTTGACGATATCTTTGAAATTGGCTTTGTTTCCGCGGAACAGGCAATCGGGATCCGCCACGGTCAGCACGGCGACGACAGGCTTTCTGTCGATTAAGAGATGGCTCATCAGCCTTCCCTCCTCCGGAATTTACTGAGATAGAGGCAGTGTTCTAAAATATGCTCGATGGATGCTTTGCCTTCGGCTTTCAGGGAAGGGTGCTGGAATATGGATCTTCCCGGCTTGGCATTGGCCTCGAACATCCAGATTTTTTCATCCTTGTCTATTCCGATATCAAAGCCGATTTCTCCAATCAAATGCTGATGGTGATACTCGATCGCCTCAGCCAGCGTAATGGCGACGCTCTTGGCATGCCTTAGCACCTCGTCGGCTCGGGCGCCGAAGGCGCGGCTGAGCGCTTGTTCGGGAGTGAGCAGCGAACCGCCGTTTTTGAGATGCGTCGTTACGCTGCCTTTTCCCGCCTTCTTGGCTCCGATGCCTACGACTACCCAATTGTTCCGGCCGTTTTTATGCATATGGAATCGGAAATCGATCGGGCAGCCGTCTATTTCAATGAGACGGATGCCTTGCTGGGCCACATAGCTCCGCAGCTGGCGCCCATGCCTGGCCTGCAGGGTTCGGATGAGACTTCCGAAGGAACTGAAGCGCAGCAGCGCATTACTTCCTGTTTTACGGTAACGGGCGTAATAACCGTTTTTGGGAATGTAGGATAATCTGTAAATGCCGTTGCCGAGGCTTCCGTTGTTCGGCTTGTAATAAATGAGCGAATGCCTATCTAGCAAATCCTTAATTTGTTCGGGCGTGGGATTCATAATGGATTCTGGGACGTAGCGGTTAACTGAGCTGTCTCTTTCCAGCAGTCTGTAAATATCCGATTTATTAAAGAAGCTCCAGTTAAAGAACGGGATTTTTCTGCGGATGAACCGTTCCCGCAGTTGGTTGATGGGGGTTGTCGTCTCAGCTCTGCGGCTCGGCAAGCGGTTATAGACGACATCCGGGAGAGAAACCTTCTTGCGATGGAATCGTCCGGACTCTCCCAGGAAATAGCCGTTGACTGTCTCTTGCTCCCAATTGATATCCCGCGGGGTGAAGGCAAAAATGTAGGATTGCTTGCTTCCTTGCTTGAGAAGCTGCTTGATGAAGCTGGTTCTGGAGCCGAAAGGATTGTCGGACGAATTGGTAGGCCCGTCGGACAGCACGCCGATAAGCGGGCCGATCTGTACCTCGCCCTCTTGGAGACTGCGGAGAAACACGCCTCCTGATTTCGGAATTTTAATTCCTTTGCGAACGCCCGTAGCGAGATATAGATGATTCCCCGGCTTATGAATCGGTTTGACTGCAGCAGGAATGCGTTCTTGGCCAAGCCTGAGATGGACTGACTTTTTCCCTGACAGTTTCAGGTTCTTCATTAAAGATCCCGACACGTAGACAACCCTTTGAGGCTGCTGCGTGAAATGGACGTTGCAGAAAGTCAAGCTCATGAATTTATCCTCCTAAACGTATTGCGAAGCAAAGCACTTCAAAAGCCCAAGGCTCCATTTTTGCAAAATGAAAAGGCTCATAGATCAGGCTAAAGTTTTGCGGAGCAGCAAGTACCGGGCGTACTGTATCGGATTCTCCACGGATTTTCGAGCCCCCTGGATGTCGCCGATGCGGAACAAGGAGGATCTGCCGGGCTTGGAGTTAACTTCTAGAATCCATACATGTCCCCTGCGATCGACGCCAAAATCAATCCCGAGCTCAGCCAGCCTGCCGAAATGGGCCTCCAGATGGCCGGGGATAGCCTCCGACAAAAAACGTATGATTTGCACGGCCCTTATCCCGAAACGATGGCCCAGCTCCTTGCTGAGAAAAGGGAGGGCCTTATAAGCGTTTCCGCCTCCATGCAGGTTAGAGGTAAGGGAGTCCTTGCGTCCGGCCCGTACGGCCATCCCGGTCATACTCCACAAGCCGTTTTCACCTTTTTGCATGAGCACTCTGACATCAAAGGGCTCTCCTTTGGCATTGCTCAGCTGCAAATAGGGCTGGAGCAAAAATAGCCTTGACCCAATGAAGCGTCGTATCCAATCAAGTCCGTCCTGCTTGGATCGGAATTTCTTGCGGAACAATTGGTTGCTTCTGTCTCTGCCGGTCAATATAAGCGCCTCTTCCGGCTCATCCGATTCCTTGACATGCAGGGTCCGTTTGCCGTGCGTGCCGTTTTGCGGCTTAAGGAAGGCTTCGCCGCCGTGATCAGACAGCCATTGGCTTAATTGGAGAGAGCCTTCATATCGGACTGTATCGGGGAGATAAGGGACGAATAGGCTGTTTTTTCTCAGGGCTTGATAGACGGACCACTTGCCTGTAAGTCCACGGGCTAAATATACGAAGGGCTGAAGTCCGGTCAATATTTCCAGGCAGCGCTGCTTGCGGCGCTGCTGTTTCTTGTCATGGGAAATGCAGCGGTCATAAATGATTTCCGGGGCTGGAAATGGCTTGCGTATCCATTTTCCGTTCTCAAACGTATATCCAGGAATGCTTCTGCGGCTGGTCGTTACCCATCCTGGACAAAATACGTATATCGTCATTCCCTGCTGATGGCCAATTTGGCATAATTGGCGGCAAAACGCTGCTTCTGCAAATGGGAGGGGGCCGTTGCATTCGCCTACCATAATGCCTACGATTCCTTGAGGAGCTGAGCTCATATTTTCGAATTCCTCCTTGTTAGAAGCCGGACAAGAAGCGAGAATATTCAATGACTTGTTTGACGGAAGGACGGATCTTGCTCCCGCCAATCGGCGTATTATCGTTCTTCGAGGGCTTGGAGTTGACTTCCAGCAGCCAGATTCGTCCTTGCTGATCGACTGCAAGGTCAATGCCCAGTTCGCCAAAATGGGCCGGGATATGCTCATCGATGCCGATAGCGATATCGAGCGCCGCCTTTTTCAGTCTGGCGCTTAGTTTCGCCTTGATTTTGGGCGGAAGCATGCTGCGCGAGACCGCGTCCTTTAACGAGCAGAGCGAGCCCCCCCGTGCCAGGTTGGATACGAAATGCTGATTTCCGGCGATCCGGGCGACGATGGAGGTGATGTTCCATTTTCCGAGCCGATTCTTTTGCACCAGCGCGCGGAAATCTACCGGACGCCGATCCATCATCATGAGATGGAGCCCTTGCTGAATCTGGTAGCGCGTCGATTTCATTTTGCCGGACAGGGATGAGAAGAGCTTGGCAAGACTTGCATAATTTTGCTTCTGGGTGCCGCCCACCTGTACGGTTAGCGCCTGATAGCCTCCCCCCTCCAGCCGGGATATCCGAATAATGCCCTTGCCGAGGCTGCCCTTGATCGGTTTGAGGAAGACGATCGGGTGTTTGCTGCACATGGATCTCAGCATCGCGTAATTGCGGAGCAGATGCGATTCAGGCATGTACGCCGACAGGAGCGGAGCGTGGCTGAGGGCATCGAACACCTCGGTTTTATCCAGAAATTTTTCGTTGAAATAGTGGCTGCCGTAGAGGGATTTTACTTCTTTCATGAAATGCTGTACGCTAGGTTTATTCTCCAATTTGCGCGATGTCAGACGGTTGTAGAAGACGTTTGCGGCAGGAAGCTCGGTTTTCCTCCAGCCATCCGCATAAATCCATCCCGTTACATTGGAGCTGCTGCTCCCGATATGGGATGGCGTAAAGAAATACACAAAGACTCCTTGCCGTTGACAAGCGTTAACGAGCTCCCGGCAGAATAAGGTGATTGGACCGAAGGGCCTTTCGAAAGCCTCCGGGTAGTCTTGGCTGATTAGTACCCCGAGGACCGGTCCGAGCTGAATCGTGGAGGAATGGGGACGATAAATGATCCGAAGCGTCGACCTTGCTGGAAGAGCCATGCTTTTGGCAAGCTTCTGGCTGATCCGGATCCCCTCTAGCCGGGACAAGGGAATGACTTTGACATTGTGCCGGAATGAACCGAAGGACAGCTGAAGCGGATGATTGGTCGGGATTTTCAACTGCTTGATGAGCAGTTCTCCAAGTACGAGACAGTCATCCTCCAGCAAACCCGAGTTCATGATTTGTACTTTTATTTTTTTGGAGTGCATGAAGCGGATCTCCTTCCAAGCTTAGGCTTGATGTCTTGGATGCGTCTTCGTAAATACATGTAATGCATCATATGAGGACATAGAATCCTTGGTGATTAACCCATCTTTGAAATAACTTTGAGCAAAAGCAGGCGAATGGCGGAGATTCCAGGCCTATCAAGCAGGCTGACGACACGTACAGACGCATAGCGTGCTGCAAATTGTGACAGTCGCCTAGATATTGGCGAAATAATTAGGCTCGTTAGTGATACTTAGGGATATACAGGGAGGATTTCAGGTTGGCAGATTGGTTATACATTATGGTCAGCGTCTCCATAGCTGCGTTTGTAGGCGGAGTCACGAATCATTTTGCGATAAAAATGCTGTTTCACCCGAGGAACCCGGTTATGATCGGCAAGCGGCGCGTTCCGTTTACGCCGGGGCTTATTCCCAAGCGCCGGGATGATATAGCGGAGTCTCTGGGCAGCGTCGTATCGGATTATCTCGTGACTCCGGAAGGGCTTCAGGAGATGGTGCTGCGGCCTGAGTTCCGCAGCCAGGCTGAGGAGAAGCTCCGCTCCCTGCTGAGTCGCTGGGCGAACAGCAGCATGACAGTAAAGGAAGCGGCTCTTCATGTATGGTCGGAAGAAGAATGGGAATCGGTTAAGGGCAGGACGGCAGCTGCGCTGACAGCGATACTTCAATTGGGATTCCGGCAGGCTTGGCATAAATATGAATGGGAGCACAAGCCGCTCAGAAGCATCGTCCCCGGCTGGAACGACGACAATCGGCAGCTTTGGAGCGAGGCGGCAGCAGGTGCGATCCTGGAAGCTGCAGCAGAGGAGCTGCTCAGCTCGCAGGGCCAGCGGCTGCTTGCTAAAATGGCCGCCGGCCTTGCGAATAGCACGGGGGGCTTCCTTGGAACGATGGCAGCGATTTTTATGGATGAGGAGAAGCTCGTTCAGAGGCTCACACCGGCGCTTGTCCGCGTTCTACAGGGAGAGGAGGCCCGCAGCAGGGTTGCTTCCGCCATCAAAGCCCGGCTCGAGGTCTACGGAGAGAAGCCGATCGGCGAGCTGTTCGCCTCCGTGGCAGGGAGCGAGCCGGAGGTCTGGATCGGGACTAAGCTTGAAGAGCTCCCTGCAGCAGACTGGATAACCAGGGCTGAGGGCGTAAGGATCTCTTCATTGCTTGCACCGTGGCACAGCCAAGCGGAAGCAGCTGTTCCCGGCATTGCGGATCGCTTGCTGGGGATCATTGCCCGAATCATCCCTCCGGCGATGAAGGTGATCCGGCTGCCGCAGCTCGTCAAGGAGCAGGTGCAGAAATTCCCGGTAGAGCGGCTGGAGGAGGTTATACTCAGCGTATCCGGCAAGGAATTTAGAGCGATTACCTGGCTTGGGGTACTGCTAGGCGGTATGATTGGATTGATCCAATCACTGCTGCTGCTGTGGGTTGGAAGGTAACTGATCATTCTATACTAGGAGGATATAACTAAATGAACATTTATGACAAAGCACATGAACTGGCTAAAGCGCTTAAAGAAAGTCAGGAGGTTGCCGACATCACGGCAGCTATGAAGCTGGTGGACGCTGATCCGGAAAGCAAACGAATGCTGGATGATTTCCGACTTCAGCAAAATGAAGTGCAGCAGCGGATGATGAATGGCGATATGCCGTCTGCCGAGGAAATGGAGAAAATGGAGAAGCTGTTTGAAGTATTGAGCCTGAATTTGAACATTCGCCGGCTGTTTGATGCGGAGCAACGCCTGAGCGTAATCATCCAGGATGTGAATAAAATCATTACGGACAGTCTGCAGCATCTGTATGGCCCGGAGCACTCCTAATCCGGCTTATTACGCTTTTTTTGGCCAAGTCTCATATTAAGCATGTCTCCTTCATAGACTAGAATATAGATTCATTTTATAGATTCGTATGAAGGAGCTGCAGATTATGAAAACAATGAAGGCGCTGCATTTAATCAAGAAGGAAAAAAAGCGGAACAAATGGAAGCACGCAGTCTATCTGATTCTGGCCTTGGGCATGCTCGTATATGCTTTGCCGCTCATTTCGTTTGACCCCGGCGCGGGCTGGGTATCGGTCTTCGGTATCGTTTGGGCGGCCTTTGCCTTTATGGTCGTTGGCGCCCATTTGCACTTTCTGCTTGGTGTTAGTGAAGAGAAGCAGCGGGCTCTGGAAGCCGTGCGCCGGGCCAAGCTGCGCGAGTGGCAGGGCAGGCTGCAGAAGACGATGGAGAGCAAGCAGGGCTAAAGGAAAGCTCATTTTTCAATCAGCCGCACCTGCTGCCAGCCAATGCTGGCAGCAGGGTGCGGCTTTTTGTATGCACGGCAGCCATAAATTGCACATTCCGATCCAAAGCTGCAGGAGCATTTTTATTCCAGCGAAAAAGATGTATAATAGATACAGATTAGTACAGATTTGAACGGGGGGTGTAACAGTTGCAAGGGCATGAAGAGAGCATTACAAAGCACGAACAACTGCTACAGTATATCGAGGGACTGAAGATCGGCACAAAAATTTCGGTCCGCAAATTGGCGCGCAGCTTGGGAGTCAGCGAGGGGACAGCCTACCGTGCGGTAAAGGAAGCGGAGAATCTCGGCATTGTCATCACGAAGGAGCGGATCGGCACCGTACGGGTGGAGAAGAAGCCGCGCAACATTTCGGATCAGCTGACCTTCGGGGATGTCGTGGAGATTGTCGAGGGGCATGTGCTGGGCGGCGGCGAGGGTCTGGATAAGACGCTGCACAAATATGTGATCGGCGCGATGAAGATCGACGCGATGGCCCGGTATATCGATGCCGGGAGCCTGCTGATCGTTGGGAACCGGGAGGACGCGCATTCCTTGGCTTTGGAGCTGGGGGCCGGGGTGCTCATTACCGGGGGGTTCGGAACGAGCCGGGAGGTTAAGGCGCTCGCGGACAGGCTGAGCCTGCCGATCATCTCCTCCAGGCATGATACGTTTACCGTCGCCTCAATGATTAACCGGGCGCTGTTCGACCGGCTGATCAAGAAGAAGATCATGCTGGTCGAGGACATCGTTGCTGCCAAGCCAAGGCCTAACATGCTAAAGGTCAACAGCAATATTTCGGATTTTGACCAGCTGTCCCTGGAAACAGGGATGCAGCATTTTCCGGTCGTGGACGAGTGGAACCGGGTTATCGGCATCGTCAGCCGCAAGAATGTCGAGGAAATCGGCGGCGGAGACCATCACATCGAGAAATGCATGGTGCGCCATCCGATAACGGTCGGGCTGCAAACCTCGCTCGCCTCGGCGGCGCAGATTATGGTATGGGAAGGCATCGACTTCCTGCCGGTCATCGACCGCAACCGGAAGCTGGTCTCCTCCGTCACCCGCAAGGAGGTGCTGCAGGCGATGCGGGATGCCCGCAACGAACCGCAGCTTGGCGAGACGTTCGAGCATTTGATGTGGAACGGCTTCGTCGAGGAGCGGGACGAGGAGGGGCGTCTGTTCTTCCATGGCATCATCACGCCGCAGATGTCGACGGATATCGGGACGATCTCCCACGGCGTTTTGACCTCGATTATGACCCAGGCCGGCCTTATCGCAGCCAAGGATGTCGGCGGCGGGGACTATGTCGTGGATCATTTAACGACTTATTTCGTTCGGCCTGTGCAGATCGAGAACCCGGTCGTCATTACGCCGGTCGTTCTGGAGACGAGCCGCCGGGCATGCAAGCTGGAAATCGTCATCACCCACCAGGACCTGCTGGTCTCCAAGGCGGTCATGACGCTGCAGTCGATCGATCATGACTGATGCCGGCATCGGCTAGTCAGGCGGATAAGAAATTAGGGGTCACATCAAGCGACCGTCTACGCCCCGCTTCATAGAGCCAAATGGCAGCGAAGAAGCCTTGGACAGCCGTTACAAACAGCAAAGGACAATTCCTGAATGCTTGAATCAGCGCAGGATTGTCCTTTTTTTGGGGATGTTGCAAGGCTTGTCTAGGATTTATTGGATTCCGGATTATAACGAGCCCAGAGTCCGTGATTGCGAATGCCGGCAAAAATATTAAAAGCTCCCAGCACCATAAATACGGCGCCGATCACGACGCGAATCGACGAACCGCTGAAGATGAACATTTGGATAAAGGCAAGGATCAGAAGCATGAAGCCCATGCTGATATTCATTCTTGCCGCGGCCAGGCCGCGTGCCTTGCCATCTATGGAACGTCGGGACTTGATGCTGAAGAAGACGGAGAAAATGCATGAAATCAACAGTCCGGCATACAACACGTATTGAATACTTTCGATCATGGAACGAAAACAGCTCCTTTTTTGCGATTGGCCTTAAAATGATGGCAATATTCATTGTAATCGGATACGGACAAAAAGTCAGCCCCTGATATATGGCCGCATGTCCACCCAGATCTGCAGCACTCCCTCGCTAACCAGCATGGTTTTGATCTGGATGCTGTACTCTTTGTCGCGGACGGCGTAGATTTTGCGGTTCAGCAGGGTCCGGGCCATCTTGCCGTCCGAGTCGATTTCGAAGATGCTTCTTCCGCGCAGCACCTCCAGCTCCTCATGCAGCTGCCGCACGACCTCTTTGACGGCAAGCGAATCGAGCGGCGGATCGCGATCCTCGACCCGGATTTTCACTTCCTTGATAACGGTTGATCTTTTATTGTATTTCTTCAGCGTCTTGTTGTCTTCCTCCGCTTGATACAGCTGAATCTGCAGATCCTTGTTCTGGATCCACAGCGTGTTGTAGCTTGTCTGGTAAATGATGTTGTATACGATGCTGCCCGTAACCATCCCCAGCACGAATACCGCCGTCAGCTGCATAAACCGCCGGAATCCCTCGATCGTCGGGCGACGAAATGGGCTCATCCCCTGCCGCCTCCGCCGCATACCCACCGGACCAGCTCAGATCCCATATGCGCTCCCAGGAAGGCGAACAATAAATATAGAATCTGCTTGATCGCCGGCGACAGGTTGCCGTCAAAAAAATTGCTCTCGATGACCCGCATCGGATCGATCGTCCCGCCTACCGCGGCAGCGAGCGCCCAGATCTTGATCCGGTCGGCCACATCCAGCATCGTCTGGGTCGGCGGCTGCAGGGATATGACGGCGCCAATCCCTCCAACCATCGCCCCTCCCAGCACGATGCCGAAAGCGATAAAGAAGTCCATCACCGCTTTGGTCAGAAACGTGCTCATGCTCCAACACTCCTCCCTTTCGTTGGACTTGCCTCTGCAGGCCATTCGGCTTCGGTTCGCTTGTCCTCTTTACCATTGTATGGGCGCTTTTCAGCCCGATATGATAAAATATTTTGAGAGGATGTTTACTTGATTTAAAACAGGATGTTTATCTTGAATGTTGAATGTTGAATGTTGAATGTTGAATGTTGAATGTTGATCACGGGGATTGTCTTGGAAAGGAAGGAGACGCATGGACGAATTTGTTCATCTGCACGTGCATAGCGAGTACAGCCTGCTGGATGGCGCCGCCAGACTTCAGGATTTGGTAGCCAAGGCGGCGGGCTTCGGGATGAAGGCGCTGGCGCTGACCGATCACGGAGTCATGTACGGGGCGGTTCCTTTTTATAAATATTGCAAGGCAAACGGTATAAAGCCGATTCTTGGCTGCGAAGTGTATTTCACGGCCGGCTCGCGGAAGGAGCGGGGAACCCGGAAGGATCAGCCGATCCATCACTTGATCCTGCTGGTGAAGAATGAAGCGGGGTACCGGAATCTTATGAAGCTGACCTCGATTGGCCATCTGGAGGGCTTCCACTACAAGCCGCGGATCGATTGGGAGGCGCTGGAGCAGCATAGCGAGGGCTTGGTGTGTCTGAGCGCCTGTCTCGGCGGGGAGGTGCCGCACCATCTGCTCCACGGCAGGTATAACGAGGCCCGGAAGGCCGCCGAGCGCTACCAGGCGGTATTTGGCGAGGACTTCTATATCGAGCTTCAGGATCACGGCATTCCGGAGCAAAAAAAGGTGCTCCCTGAGCTGATCAAGCTCGCCCGGGAGCTGGGCGTGCAATTGGTGGCAACCAATGATGTGCATTATCTCAACCAGGAGGACGCCGAGGTGCAGGATGTGCTGATCTGCATCGGCACAGGCAAGACGGTAGAGGATGAGGAGCGGCTGCAAATCCCAACCGACCAGTTATATCTTAAAAGCGGGGCTGAAATGGCGGCGCTGTTCCCGCATATTGCCGAAGCCATCGCCAATACGAAGGTCATTGCCGACAAGTGCAATCTAGAGCTCCAGTTCGGTCGGCATATACTGCCCGCATACCGGCCGATTCCGGAAGGGATGACCGCGGAAGCTTACCTGGCCTTCCTGTGCGGGCAAGGGCTGGAGGAGAGATACGGGCATCTGGATCTTTGGCGGCAGGAGCATTCGAGAGAGCAGCTTCATCAGCGGCTGCAATATGAATTGGGCGTCATCAGCAGCATGGGCTTCTCGGATTATTTCCTCATCGTCTGGGATTTCATTGCCTACGCTCACAGGCAGGGCATCGCGACCGGACCGGGACGCGGCTCCTCGGCGGGCAGCCTCGTGGCTTACGTGCTGAAGATTACCGACGTCGATCCGATCAAATACAATCTTCTGTTTGAGCGGTTCCTGAATCCTGAACGGGTAACGATGCCGGATATCGATATCGACTTCAGCGACGAGCGGCGGGATGAGGTCATCGCTTATGTCGCGGATAAATATGGCGCTGAGCATGTAGCGCAAATCATCACGTTTGGAACGATGGCCGCCCGCGCCGCAGTGCGGGATGTCGGGCGCGTGCTGAATGTTCCGTTCGGCGAAGTGGATAAAGTGGCGAAGCTGATCCCCGGCAGCCTTGGCATGACGATCGACCGGGCGATTCGGGAAAGCCCCGACCTGAAGGGGCTCTATGAATCCCAGCCGCGGGTCCGGGGTCTTCTGGACATGGCCCGGAAGGTGGAGGGGATGCCGCGCCATGCATCGACCCATGCGGCCGGCGTCGTCATTTCGCGCGATCCGCTGACGGATACGGTGCCGCTTCAGGCCGGCGGCGAAGGGACGCCGCTCACCCAGTACTCCATGGAGCATCTGGAAGCAATCGGGCTGCTTAAGATGGACTTTTTGGGGCTGCGGACGCTCTCGATTATCGAGCGCTGTCTTAACTGGATTCGCGAGCAGGAAGGGGAGGTCCCCGATTTTCGCCGCATTCCGGATAACGATCCGAAGACGTATGAAATGCTCGGCAGGGGAGAGACGACGGGCGTGTTCCAGCTGGAGTCTGCGGGGATGCGGCGGGTGCTCAAGGATTTGAAGCCCTCCACGTTCGAGGATATCATTTCCGTGCTGGCCCTGTACCGGCCGGGTCCGATGGAATTTATCCCGAAATTCATCGCAGGCAAGCACGGGCAGACTGCCGTGGAATATCCGCATTCTGATTTGATTCCGATTCTGCAGGACACGTACGGCATTATTGTTTATCAGGAACAAATCATGCAGATTGCCTCGAAGATGGCCGGCTTTTCGCTCGGTGAGGCCGACCTGCTGCGCCGCGCCGTCTCCAAGAAGAAGCGCGAGGTGCTGGATGAAGAGCGGGGCCACTTTGTGGCAGGAAGTATGGCGCAGGGATATCAAGCGGAGGATGCGAACGCGGTCTACGATATGATCGTGCGCTTCGCCGACTACGGATTTCCCCGGGCGCATGCTGCGGCTTACGGCGTTCTGGCCTTTCAAACGGCTTACTTGAAGGCGCATTATCCTGTCCATTTCATGGCATCGATGCTGACGGCCGTCATGGGCAGCCACCGCAAGGTGGCCGAGTATATAATCGAATGCCGCCGGATGGGCATTACGGTATTGCCTCCGGACGTAAACGAGAGCGGGATTTTGTTTACGCCGCGGTTGGTTGCAGGCACCGACGCGAAGGCGGCACGGCAAGCGGCTATGGCGGGGATCCCGCTGGAAGCCACGCTGGCAGACAAGCCGCTGGCTGCTGCGGAGACAGGGGCAGCTTATGATGCGGCGGAGTCTGGAAGTACCGCCGGATTGACCTCTCCGGACGCCGGAGCGGGGGTAAAGGGCGTGATCCGGTTCGGTCTGGCTGCGATCAAGAACGTCGGCACCCAGGCGATGGAGAGTATTTTGCGGGAGCGCCTGGAGCGGCCCTTCGACAGCCTGCTGGATTTTTGCCGGCGGGTCGATCTTCGCACCTGTAACAAGCGCGTTATTGAATCCCTGATTCAGGGCGGCGCTTTTGATTCGCTGCCGGGCCACCGAGCCCAGCTGCTCGCCATGCTGGACGAGACGGTGGAAGCGGCGCTGAAATGGCGGAAGGAGCGGGAGGATCTGCAGATTCAGCTGTTTGATTTTGTGGAGACCCCGAACTGGGACATCGAATATCCGGACATTCCTCCCTTCAGCGCAGGGCAGCAGCTGGATCTGGAGCGCGAGCTGCTAGGCCTGTATTTGTCCGGCCATCCGCTGGACGATTACGATGAGCTGCTTGACGGCGAAGGGATCGAGCGGCTGATGGATCTTGCGGAGAGTCCCGACGGCAGCAGGATTGTGGTTGCCGGTATGGTCGTATCGGTGAAGACAATTACGACCAAGCAGGGCAAGGCAATGGCCTTCATGGAGCTGGAGGATCAGGTCGAGCGCTGCGAGGTTGTGCTCTTCCCCGAGATCTGGCGGCGCAGCGGAGAGTTGGTCGCCAAGGGCGCCCTGCTGGCGCTGCGCGCCACCGTCCAGCAGCAAGCCCCCCAGGGCGGCCGCGTCTACGCCGGGCGGCCGCACCGCGAAGACGCCAGAGCAGCGCGTCTTCATCAAGATTTCAGCGGCGGCGGAGAACGCCCGCCTGCTGGAGAAGCTGAAGGCGCTGCTTCAGCTTCACCCAGGCCCTGTTGCTACGGTGCTCTATTATGAGAGCAGCGGGAAGCTGCTGGCGCTGAGCGAGCGCTACAGCATCAAGCCTTCGCCGGAGCTGTTCCAGGAGATGGAGGATATGCTCGGCGCCGGAACGGTTAAGATCAAGTAGCGCCCTTGAGCTGGCAAATTAGCTGCGTTACCGGTGGTCAATAAGCGCAGACACGCGTATAGCTGATCCGTTGCCTGCAAGCCTGGCCTGGAGACGCTGGCAGGACGGCCTAGCGGCTTCAGGCGTGCGTCTTCATACGATGAATAGTTTTATGTCGGCTGCCTGGCCAAAGCCGTCAGAAACAGGTTGTGAGGCCGTACAAGCTGCATACAGCACGTATGCCTCGGCCGATCAGCCATGAGCCGAAGAGGGGCTGTCCCAGAAGTCATAGATGACTGAGGGGCGCCCCTTTTTATTAGAAACCTATCCGTTTTTGCAGAATTCGTTTCTGCAGAATTCGTTTTGCAGAAATCGTTTCTGGAAATCCGCCTCTGCGGAATGCGGAATCCATTTTTGCTGAATTCATTTCTCCCTTGCCCGAACCCCATACTTTGGCTCATCCTATATCAGCAGCTATCGAACTTCGAACTCGAACATAAGCTATAGAACTCGAACATAAGCTATAGAACTCGAACATAAGCTATAGAACTCGGATTAGCTATAGAACTCGATTGAGCTATTGAACTCAAATAAGCTATCGAACTCATACACTAAATGGAATTCATGTAATCTTTACCGCCTAACATCGGCTTAGGTTTGCTTGTCGAACTCAAACACTAAATGGATTTCATGTATCTAATTATGTTCTCAACGAATAGTTCAATGGATTAGATGGATTTCACGCACCTAAAATCAAGAATCTCGCCCAAGATGGCTAGTTCCCTTCTTCTAACGACATGAAATCCATTTAAATCTGCTTTCCTTGCTTTGCCGCATAAACTAACTACTATGATTCCATTTAGAACGAGAAGTCTTTGCGATGCATGCTCGGCTAGATGGAGAAGTCCGCGATTCATGTTCACTAGAACGAGAAACCTGTGATTCATGCTCAGCTAGAACGGGAGGTGGAGAGCATGTTTGGTTACATCATGGGCGATCCGAGGCCGAGAGTGTGTCACATCAAGGGCAACCGGTCGTAGAATTTACGTTGGGAAAGCCCCTCTTTGCGCTGCTGCCAGGTGCCGTATCTTGAGCTACCGTCAGAAGCCTGGGTTCTTGAAGCCTTCATAAGAGCGAAAGCACTCTTATCCGCAATTTAGGAGGGGCATCCCCCCGTCACCCTCTCGGACACCCACTCCGGCACCCAGCCCGGTACCCAGCCCAGCACCCTCTCCAACACCCTCTCCAACACCCTCTCCAACACCCTCTCCAACACCCTCTCCAACACCCTCTCCAACACCCTCTCCAACACCCTCTCCAACACCCTCTCCAACACCCTCTCCAACACCCTCTCCAGTCCTCTTTTACACCTTCTCTAGCGTGCAGCTCCCAGCTGCGCGGGGTGGGGGGGCATGACGGCGGTCGTTAGAAGGCGTCTTCTTCAACATCTTCTCTAGTCATCCTCGAGGTCGTAGGAATTGTATCCAGCATCCTTTTGAGCAGCCTTGCCAGCTCTGGCGACTACAGTCTCGAAACCGCTTCAGCCTTGGATCGACACTGCCATAGTACCGCCTCAGTACCGCATCAGCATTGGATCGAAACAGCTTCGACACTACCTCGACACTACCTCGACACTACCTCGACACTACCTCGACACTGCCTTAGTACTGCCTCGGTCCTACCTCAGTATTTGGATCGAACAGCTTCTATACAGTCCCGGAACAGCACCGGAAATTGCCTTGGCATTGTCCCGATACAGCCCCGATATTGACCGTGGGATGAATCGTCCTCCTTTAGTTTTCGTAAATTCAACCCGTCGCTTAAGGAATCAATCCCATCCTGGACAGCCTTGCTTTACCTATTCCTACCATTGAAAATTTGAGTGGTGCATGACGGCCTGCTCCTGCCTCCGATTCTATTAAAATATTTCCGCAGCAGTTTTTACGAACATTTTGAGGAGTCGCTGCATACACTTAGGAACACAACAATTGCGTTGTCCCACAAGATTTTCCACACGAATTGCCACACGATTTGCCGTACGTTCGCCAACCGTGCTCTGACCCGCTGCAAAGGAAGCTGATTGCGAGCTGCAGACGGGGTGAGCGGTGCTAGAAAGCCGATGTGAGGGACAGGCAAGGGCACGAGTGCACAAGCTTATCTGGATGCGGGAGGAATGAAGGATGTCATATGAAATTGCCAAGGCCCTGCTGCTTCGCAGAGGGGTTGCCCTGGAGGATATCGCCGAGATTGTATATACGCTGCAAGTAGTCTATCATGACGATTTAACGCTGGAGAAATGTCTGGATAGCGTAAAGGCCGTCTTGCAGAAAAGGGAGGTTCAATATACGTTATATACAGGGATCGCCCTGGATGAAATGGCAGAAAGGAAGCTTCTTCCTGAGCCGCTGCAGTCGATTATGGAGGCGGATGAGCCGCTCTATGGGGTCGATGAGACGATGGCGCTGGGCATAACCAGCGTGTTCGGCATGATCGGGCTTACAAGCTTCGGCTATCTGGACAAGGTCAAGCCGGAAATCATAGGCAGGCTAAATGGGTCAAGAGGGAAGAGGGTTCACGTTTTCCTCGATGATCTGGTCGCTGGACTTGCTGCCGCGGCTTCGGCGCGGATCGCCCATAAGAGCGATTCGGCGAACAGCTACCCCGCAAAGTAAGGCTCGATTCTCAGAGTTCCCCCGGCCGATCGTAATGATGCTTTCGCCCCTTTGTTGCGGTATTTTTGAAAATTATGTTATCATTACTCTATTATACGGGCTCAAAACGAAAGGTTAGGGGGCTTTGGTAAGGACATGTGGACTGTAATGTACATTGCGCCTACCGCCAAAATTGCGGAAATGATCAAATCGAGGCTAACGGAAGAAGGCTTTCTCGTCCAAACACGTCCTGTCAATTTATCGAAACAGCAGTTTGAAATTCTGGTCCCTTCGGGCGAGCTTGAAGAGGTTCAAGAAGTGCTGAATTCCATTTTGCATCCTTGAGTACAAGGTGAGGGCAAATCAGTAAAAGCGATGTATCCTTGACTGTAGGTGCGGCCTATTAAATCAACGGCTGAAGAGGTGTAGTTGTGTTTAAAGATTTGTTCCATAAAAAAAGAAAATACGCGACCATTCCTTCAGGAAGTCTAGGGAATGAAGACAGTGTGCATCCGGAGGAAAGGCCTAAGCGCGAAATTCCGGAAGGCCTGATGAATAAATGCGGTAAATGCGGGAGCATTCAGTACAGCAAAGAGCTGGAAAAGAATTTGAAGGTATGCCCTTCTTGCGGATATCATATGCGCCTGAATGCACTCGACCGGATTCGCATTACGCTGGATGAGGGCAGCTTCGTTGAATATGATGCTGACTTGATTTCCGTGGATCCGTTGGAATTCCCCGGCTACGCTACGAAGCTGGAGCAGCAGACGCTCAAATCGGGTCTGCGCGAGGCGGTAGTTACCGGACAAGGCACGATCGGGGGCTTGCCCGCTGTCGTAGCCGTCATGAGCTTTGATTTCTTTACAGGCAGCATGGGCTCCGTTGTCGGCGAGAAGATTACCCGGGCGATTGAAGCCGCCACCCGTCAACGTCTCCCGCTGATCATCTTCTCTACTTCCGGCGGTGCCCGCATGCAGGAGAGCATTCTCAGCCTGATGCAAATGGCGAAGACAAGCGCTGCCCTGGCTAGGCTGAATGAACAAGGCGGACTCTATATTTCGGTCATTACGGACCCGACCACAGGGGGCGTATCGGCTAGTTTTGCCATGCTCGGAGATATTATTATCGCCGAGCCGGGAGCGGTATTCGGCTTCGCGGGCCGGATCGTCATCGAACAGACGATTCGCCAGAAGCTGCCGGATGATTTCCAGACCGCGGAGTTCAATTTGCAGCATGGACAACTGGACATGGTAGTCCACCGCAAAGAGATCAAGACGACGCTAGGCAAGCTGCTTGATCTGCACGGTGTGAAGGGAGGAGTATAGGTGGCTGGAGAATTGCCTTTTGAAACGTCCCTCGTGAAGCTCCGCGAGAAGATTCAGGAGCTGGAGCAGTTCGGCAACGAGAAGGGAATCGATTTCACGGAGGAAATCGCGCGGCTGGAGGAACGCTACAAGCAGCTTGAGGATGAGATTTACAGCAATATCTCTCCTTCGCAGAAAATGCATTTGGCGCGCCATCATCAGCGCCCTACGTCGCTTGATTTGATAAACCTGATCTTTACCGATTTCATCGAATTGCATGGTGATCGCGTATTTGGCGATGATCTGGCCATTGTAGGCGGATTGGCCAAATTGAACGGCGTCCCCGTGACGGTAATCGGCCAGCAGCGGGGCAAGGACACGAAGGATAACATTGCCCGGTTCTTCGGAAGTCCCCATCCGGAAGGCTTCCGCAAGGCGCTGCGCCTGATGCAGCAGGCCGATAAATTCAAGCGCCCGATCATTACTTTTATCGATACCAAGGGAGCATATCCCGGCATTACCGCCGAGGAGAGAGGCCAATCCGAAGCGATTGCCCGCAACCTTCGTGATATGGCGATGCTGCGCGTGCCCGTTGTGTGCGTAGTCATTGGCGAAGGCGGTAGCGGGGGCGCCCTTGCGTTAGGCGTTGGGAACCGGGTTATCATGCTGGAAAACGCGATTTATTCCGTAATCTCCCCGAATGGGGCGGCCTCAATTTTGTGGAAGGATGCCTCCAAAGCGGATCAGGCGGCCGAAGCGATGAAAATTACCGCCCAGGATCTGCTCTCTATGGAGGTTATAGAGGAGATCGTACCCGAGCCCCGCGGCGGAGCGCACCGGGATTACGAGTCGACAGCCGAGGCGATCAAGGATGCGCTGGTACGGCAACTTGAGGAATTGTCCGGCCTCCATGCGGACGAGCTTCTCGAGGACCGGTATCTTAAGTTCCGCAAAATCGGCCGCTTTGCCGAGGCGCGCAAATCCGAGAAGCTGCCGGAGGAACCGGCTGCAGACGCAGGCAGGATTGCGGAGGACAACCCCCGCAAAGCCGCGGCGGATAACGGCGAGGACATAGAGAGCAACACCGCAGCAGACGCTGCGACAGTGGGTAATGAGTAGTATAAAATGTCCCAGTTCTTGACGATATGACAAACTTCCTATACAAAATGTGAAAACTATAGTAAATTTAGATGTTGGAAAAGACGATATAGAGAGAACAAAACAAAACGGAGGAAACCCAAATGCGCAAAACAAAAATCGTATGTACTATCGGTCCTTCAAGCGAATCGTTAGAGAACACCAAGAAACTGATCATGGCCGGAATGAACGTCGCTCGCCTGAACTTCTCCCATGGAGATTTCGAGGAGCATGGCAACCGGATCAAAGCGATTCGCCAAGCGAGTGAAGAGTTGGGGAAATCAGTCGCCATACTGCTAGATACGAAAGGCCCGGAGATCCGTACCGGCAAGCTGAAGGAAGAACCGATTGAGCTCGTGCAGGATGAATTCATTACCTTGACGACGGAGGAAATCCTTGGCGACAAGGACCGCATCTCGATCACTTATGAGAATCTTCCTCAAGACGTGGAGGTAGGTTCGACCATTCTGATTGACGACGGATTGATTGGCTTGACTGTAGTTGATATCCAGGGCACAGAAATCAAGTGCCGCGTGATCAACGGCGGTCCGATCAAGAGCAAGAAAGGCGTTAACGTCCCTGGAGTAGACATCTCCCTTCCGGGCATCACAGAGAAAGACGCTAACGATATTCTTTTCGGGATTGAACAAGGCATCGATTTCATTGCCGCATCCTTCGTACGTAAAGCTAGCGACGTTCTTGAAATCCGTCAATTGCTTGAGCGTCACAATGCAGCTCATATTCAAATCATCTCCAAGATTGAGAACCAGCAAGGGATCGACAACCTGGATGAAATTTTGGAGGTTTCCGACGGTTTGATGGTTGCTCGCGGTGATCTTGGCGTTGAAATTCCAGCGGAGGACGTGCCTCTAGCGCAGAAGAAAATGATCGAGAAATGCAACCGTGTAGGCAAACCGGTCATTACGGCAACGCAAATGCTGGATTCCATGCAGCGTAACCCAAGACCGACACGTGCGGAAGCAAGTGACGTAGCGAATGCTATTTTTGACGGCACCGATGCGATTATGCTGTCCGGTGAGACGGCAGCCGGTAAATATCCGGTCGAGTCAGTATTGACGATGTCCCGCATTGCAGAGAAGGCAGAATCTGCTCTCGAATATCGCGAAATTTTCATCAAGCAAAGCAATGCACAACAAACCACGGTTACGGAAGCAATCAGCCAGGCAGTTGCCAACTCTGCGCTTGAGCTGAACGCTAAGGCGATCATCACCTCGACGGAGACTGGCTATACAGCCCGCATGGTGTCGAAGTATCGTCCGAAGGCTCCGATCATCGCGGTTACTACGCAGGATAACACGATGCGCCGTCTTGCCTTGAATTGGGGAGTTACTCCGGTTAAAGGTGACGTGGCTTCTTCCACCGATGAAATGTTCGATAAAGCAATGAAGGGCGGACTTGACAGCGGCCTGGTCAAAGAAGGCGATCTTGTTGTGATTACAGCAGGGGTACCGCTTGGCCGTTCCGGCTCGACGAATCTGGTTAAAATCGGCCAAGTTCGCAAATAGTTCGCGATAGCTTATATACGATTAAGGATACATGGACAAAGGCAATGGGCATTCCGATCTATGCGGATACCATTGCTTTTTGTTTCCTGAGCACAAGGAGGAGGCTGTGCAATGTACGTCAGCGAGTTAGAGATCGTTCCGAAATATTTCGAATTTGATATGATGGGCATCATTTACCATGCCCACTACCTGGGGTGGTTCGAGCTTGGACGAACGAGGCTCATCGAGGAGCTGGGATTTAAGTACATCGATATGGAACGGGCCGGCTATATCTCCCCGGTCGATGAGATGAACGTAAAGTACCATAAAGGCATCAAATATGGAGACCAGGTTGTTCTAAAAACCCGGATCTTGGAGAATGGCGGCGTCAAGACGGTCTACGGATATGAGCTGTTCAACGGGGAGGGTACGCTCTGCGTCGAAGGGAAATCATCTCATTACGTCGTTAGGCGCGAGGATTTCAAGCCTGTTGCTTTCAAAAAAACGTTCCCCGATTGGTATGCAGCATTCGAGCAGGTGAGTAAACTTTGAAAAAGACGCAATGAAACGGTAAAATACTTTTTAAGAAAAGTATTATGATTATGCATCCAGATATGACTGACCAATCCCATCCATCCGGATGTTCATTGTAAAGGAGTTATTGCATGCGCAAATGGATACCTGTCATTATTGCTCTGATTACTGTCGCCGAATTTTGGGTTTACGTCGAAGTGGGTGAGAGGCTCGGAGTTGGCAAGACGATATTTCTTACCCTAGCCACCTCGATTATCGGGGGACTGATGATGCAGTTCGAAGGACGCAAGGTGATGGCTGACGCGAAGGCGCAAATGAGCGGAGGACAGGTACCAGGCCGAATGATGTTGGACGGCATCTGCGTATTCGCCGGAGGCATCATGCTGCTGATCCCCGGTTTCATTACGGATGCAGTCGGCTTTGCCATGGTATTTCCGCTAACGAGACCGCTTTTCCGCCTGCTGCTCATGAAATGGGTCGGCAAGATGATCAAGGAAGGTAAAATCACATTCTTTCGCCGTTGATATAAATTAACGGCTGCAGAGCCGGACTCCACGGAGTCCGGCTCTGTATATTGCAGGCAGGCTTGCCGATGTTAACGGAGCCGACCGCTGACGATATAATTCCTGAGATCCCGGATCACTCCGGCCCGTACTATGGCTCCGAGAATGACGAGGGACACAGGGCCAATGATCAGTCCGAGCACGCCGAACAGCTTGAGCCCGGCAAACGTCGCGATCAGCACAGGCAGGGGCTCCAGTCCTACGCTCGTGGCCAGCACCTTGGGCTCGATAAGCTGGCGGGCGACCAGAATCAATCCGTACAGGACGGACAGCCCGATGCCGAGCGACAGGTCTCCGCTGATATAAGCGTAAATGAGCCAGGGAACCATGATGGTTCCGACGCCGAGGTAAGGCAGAAGGTCTACGAATCCGATCAGGAGAGCGTAAGTGAAGGCGGACTCGACGCCCAGAACGAGCAGTCCGATCAACACGATAACCGCTGTAATGGAAATCATGATGAACTGGGCCAGCAGGTAGCCGAATAATGCCTTTTGCAGGTCATTCCAGATCTCCCGCGCAGTTTGCTGAAACGGTTCAGGGACGAGGCGGGCGAGAAGGAGTAAATTCTGATTCCAGTTTTTGCTCATGAAGAATGCGGCGAGCAAAATAACCAGCAAAATGATGCCAAGGCTGGGCAGCGAGGCCAGCAGATTGAGGACGCCATTCAGAAGGCTGGCAACGGTCTGGGAGATAGCGGTGCTTATATTCGCCGCAGTGGAATCTATATTTCTATGGAGGGTATTGGAATAGCCGGGATGGCTGGCGATGAAGCGGTTGATTTCGTTTAAGATGCTTTGCAGCTTCTCGTTCTGGCTCCATTCCGTGATGACATTCTTCCATTTCTCGATGCTCAAATCCAGGGATTCGGTAACATGAATCAGCTCTTTGACAAGGCGGGTGATGGCCGCAGAGAAGACGATGAGTGCGCCCCCGAAGTAGGTGAGCAGCGCCAAGGTTACGGCCAGCCAGCGGGGCAGGCGCAGCTGCCCTTCGATCCATGAAGCGAAGGGGTTTATGATGTATGCAACCAGCCAGGCGATCAGGAAGGGGTACAGCAGGGGAATCAGCCAGTAAGCAAGCAGCAGCAGGGCAATCAGCATGGAGCACACCCAGGTGCCGCGCAGCACGCGTTTGGCGAATACGTTGTTCACGTCGTCTCCTCCTTCCCATTTCTACTCTATTAGTCCAATGGGACGAGTATGACGAAAATCCATAAAATGCGTTTGTTGTGATATATGTCATTGCAATGTGGAATCGTTTACAAAAAAATCTTTATCACCGTTATAAAACATTTTGATAAACAGGTTTCTCCTAGATTGTTCCCTTGCCTCCCGAAATCCAGTATGATGATTTAGGGGGAATTTAGAGCGGTTTATATCGATTTGGCCTCCTCCGGCCTGATTTTAAAAATTTTAATCTTTTAAAATGTAAATGTTTTCATCCGCTAGTTTTATCATAATATTGTAACAAAGGAGAGATATACTATGACAGCTACTAAAGGCCTTGAAGGTATTGTGGCGGCTACATCCTCGATTAGCTCCATTCATGACGGCGTCCTCGCTTATCGCGGGATCAATATCGACGAATTGGCAGAACGTGCAAGCTATGAAGAGACCGCTTATTTACTTTGGTACGGCAAATTGCCTACGAAATCCCAATTGTTGAACCTGCAGGAGCAGCTCAGCGATTATGCAGCAGTACCGCAGGCGGTATTGGAGCAAATGAAGCTTTATCCGAAGGATGCCAATACGATGGCCGTGCTGCGGACCGCCGTGTCGGCTCTTGCTTTGTATGATGAGACAGCTAATGATATCTCCCGGGAGAGCAACCAACTGAAGGCGATCAAGCTGCAGGCCCAGCTGCCTACGCTAATCGCTGCTTATGCGCGCATTCGGGACGGCAAGGAGCCGGTTGCGCCGCTTAAAGATGTATCGCTGGCATACAATTTCCTCTACATGCTGTCCGGCGAGAAACCGGACGAAGTTGCCGTTCGTGCCCTGGATCAGGCTCTTGTGCTGCACGCTGATCATGAGTTGAATGCATCCACGTTCTCGGCGCGAGTCACTATTGCGACGCTGTCCGATATCTATTCCGGGGTTACCTCGGCGATCGGTACGTTAAAAGGGCCTCTGCACGGGGGAGCCAACGAAGCCGTAATGAACATGCTGAGCGAAATCGGCACGCTGGATAAAGCGGAAGCCTACATCCAGAACAAGCTGAACAACCGGGAGAAAATTATGGGCTTCGGCCATCGCGTCTATAAGAACGGGGACCCCCGCGCGAAGCATCTGCAGAAGATGTCCCGCGAGCTTAGCGTTCTGAAGGGCGATTCCACGCTGTACGACATTTCCGTAAAGGTCGAGGAGCTTGTGACCGGACAAAAAGGATTGAAGCCGAACGTAGACTTCTATTCCGCCTCCGTATACACGCTGCTGGGCATTCCTAGCGATCTGTTTACGCCAATTTTTGCGGTAAGCCGCCTTTCGGGCTGGACGGCCCATATTCTGGAGCAGCTGGATGACAACCGGATCATTCGTCCGCGAGCGGACTATGTCGGCCCTACGAACCAGCGCTACATTCCAGTCGATATGAGATAATTGATAGAAGCAACCGGTCTTCAATCTATGGTAGAATGGAGACCGGACAAGTATTACTAATTCAATTGAGGAGGAAACCATCAATATGTTGAAATTAGAAAAATTTGCCCTGCCAACAGAGGGGCAAAAAATTGAAATTGAAAACGGCAAGCTGCAGGTGCCTAACAATCCGATCATTCCATTCATCGAGGGAGATGGAACAGGCCGCGATATTTGGAGAGCCTCCAAGCGTGTTCTGGATGCCGCAGTAGAGAAGGCGTACGGCGGCGACAAGAAGATTGCCTGGTACGAAGTCTTTGCCGGTGAGAAAGCCTACAATACATACGGAGAGTGGCTGCCGGCCGATACGCTGACAGCGATCCGCGAGTATATTGTAGCGATCAAAGGACCTCTTACGACGCCGATCGGCGGAGGAATCCGTTCCTTGAACGTTGCTCTGCGCCAGGAGCTTGATTTATACGTATGTCTGCGTCCTGTCCGTTATTTCAACGGTGTACCGTCTCCGGTCAAGCATCCTGAACTGGTTGATATGGTGATCTTCCGCGAGAATACCGAGGATATATACGCAGGCATTGAATATAAAGAAGGCTCGGAAGAAGTGAAGAAGGTGCTTTCTTTCCTGCAGAATGAAATGGGGGTAAGCAAAATCCGCTTCCCTGAAACTTCCGGTATCGGAATTAAGCCTGTATCTGCCGAGGGCTCGAAGCGTCTCGTTCGCGCTGCGGTTGAATATGCAATCAAGCATGGCCGTAAGAGCGTAACGCTCGTACACAAAGGGAATATCATGAAGTTTACGGAAGGAGCCTTCAAGAACTGGGGCTACGAAGTGGCTGAAGAGGAATTCGGCGATAAGGTGTTCACATGGGCACAGTACGACCGGATCAAAGAGGAATCCGGAACTGAAGCAGCCAACAAAGCCCAGCAAGAAGCTCAAGACAGCGGCAAAATCATCATCAAGGATGCTATTGCCGACATCGCTCTTCAGCAGGTATTGACTCGTCCGACTGATTTCGATGTGATCGCGACATTGAACCTGAACGGCGATTACCTGTCCGACGCTCTTGCAGCTCAAGTAGGCGGCATCGGTATTGCTCCGGGCGCTAACATCAACTATGTAACCGGCCATGCTATCTTTGAAGCTACGCATGGCACAGCTCCGAAATATGCGGATCTGGACGTGGTTAACCCTGGTTCCGTCATTCTGTCCGGCGTCATGCTGCTTGAGCATCTGGGCTGGCAGGAAGCGGCTGATCTCATTTATAAAGGGCTTGAGACATCGATCAACAACAAGACCGTTACTTATGATTTTGCACGCTTGATGGAAGGCGCTACAGAAGTGAAGTGCTCTGAATTTGCAGATCAAGTTATCAAAAACATGTAATGTAGGGGGTCTTGACCATAGTGGCCATACATCGCAACAAAATCACAGTCGTCGGTGCCGGATTCACCGGCGCGACGACTGCACTGATGCTGGCACAAAAAGAACTTGGTGATGTCGTTCTTCTGGATATCCCCCAGTTGGAGAATCCAACCAAAGGCAAGGCGCTTGACATGCTGGAAGCAAGTCCCGTACAGGGCTTCGACAGCAACATTATAGGTACTTCCTCCTATGAGGATGCGGCGGATTCGAATATCGTGATCATTACGGCAGGCATTGCCCGCAAGCCGGGCATGAGCCGGGATGATCTCGTAAGCACGAATGCAGGCATTGTCCGTTCGGTATGCGAAAACGTGAAGAAGTACTGCCCGGACTCGATCGTGATTATTTTGAGCAACCCGGTGGACGCCATGACCTATGCGGCCTACCAGGCGCTTGGGTTTCCCAAGAACCGCGTTATCGGCCAATCCGGTGTTCTTGATACAGCTCGATATTGCACGTTTATCGCGCAGGAGCTTAATGTATCGGTCGAAGACGTTCGCGGTTTCGTGCTTGGCGGGCATGGCGACGATATGGTGCCGTTAGTGCGCTATTCCAGCGTCGGAGGCATTCCGATCGATACGCTGATCTCCAAGGAGCGGATCGATGCGATCGTCCAGCGGACCCGTGTAGGCGGCGGGGAAATCGTTAACCTGCTCGGCAACGGAAGTGCATACTATGCCCCGGCAGCCTCGCTTGTCCAAATGGCGGAAGCGATCTTGAAGGACAAGAAACGTGTTCTTCCGGTCATCGCTCTTCTTGAAGGCGAGTATGGCTACGATAATTTGTTCATGGGGGTTCCGGTCATTCTGGGCGGCGCTGGCATCGAGAAAATTTTCGAGCTGGAGCTGACGCCCGAAGAGAAGGCTGATCTTGATAAATCCGCCGATTCGGTGCGCAATGTAATCAAGATCGTTCAAGGCTAGCCTCCGTTTATCGGATCATGATGAGCAAACCTCTCTTTAGGAGCAGGTTTGCTTTTTTATAGGATCGTAAATTCGATAGACGTTGTTCTTCTAATAGCGGGCAGCTATAATAGGTTTTATATAGTAATGAATCTAATTGACAAATGGAAGGCGGTTAATATTTATGTTTCAGGTTATGCTTTTTCTTCACATCATCGGGGCCCTTGCGCTCGGTTTCTACTTGGTACTGCCCTTTGTATTCGGAGCCGTCGGCAAGCTGTCGCTGGCAGCCCAGGAAGGAACTCTCTCAGCGGTTAAATCCCTGAATCGCTTCGCTCAGTTCGGACTAGTAATTCAGCTGTTGACAGGGGGGTACTTGATCGGGAAGGGCAGTTATTCCGTAGCTTGGATGATCGTGGTAGTTGTCCTCTTCCTGCTCATTGGCGCGCTTGGCGGCGTAATGGCGAAGCCCCTGAAGCTGGCGGTCGCAAGCATCCGCGAGAACAAAGGCATTGCAGCCGAGACGGCCAAGCTCCGTACGCTAAGCGTACTGCTGTCCATCAGCGTGATCCTGATTTCCTTCTTGATGGTATTCTCGACGATTATTTAGTCCGGAAATGGAACATGAGAACAATTGCTTGAAAAAATGAAAACCTCTGCTTTTCGAATTTTCGAAAAAGCAGAGGTTTTTTTTCATATTGCGGCGAAATAGTTAAGTATGGGGAACATCAGGAGTTGCTGTTGCTTTGCATATCGTCCAAGTGAGTAAATATCATCTTGATGGTGTCTAATGCCAATTGCTTCTCTTTCGGTGACCGGTGAAGCATGATCTGGTTAATTTGGTTCAGGAAATGGTCGTCATTGATTTCAATGGAATCGTGAAGCAGATAGTCGACGGTTACACCTAACTGATTAGCTAGTTTAACAAGAGTTTCTAATGATAAGCTCCTTTCGCCCCGCTCGATTTGACCTATGTACGCATCGGAAACCTCGATCTTCTCAGCAAGCTTTTCCTGGGTCAAATGCATCTTATGACGTTCTTGGCGCAGCCTTTTGCCCAATGATCTGTAATCCATAACACCCCTCCTGTAATTAACCATAGTGAGTATGAGAGGTAAAGATAATATACTATTAGTTTTCTTTGTATTTACTCCAAGTGTTAAATGGGTTAATATGTAATCAATGATTAATATTTTCTTAATTTCCATTCAATATTTTATTATTGCCATTTAGTAAGGAGAGAAACCATGTCTGCTCAACCTATTCTCGTATCCGTCATTATTTCGGTGCAGAACGAAGGAATTGATTTACAGACAACCCTGGAATCCATGAAGGTATCCCGCGTAGCTGCGCGTTACGAGGTTATCATTGTTGATGAGGGTTCCGTGGATGGCTGTTGCGATTTCCTGATGAACTACAAATTCGAGATGCCGCTCCGCAAGCTTAAGGCACAGAGCGGGATCTCCTCCAGGCAGCTCGGGGCTTCCCAGGCCGTGGGGGAATACCTGATCTTCTGCAGCCCCAGGCTCTATTTCGAAGACGGCTGGATGGAGGCTCTACTGGAACCGATCCGGCAAGGCAGAGCTGACTGCACAACGCCCTCATTTACGGCGCAAGGCCGTCCAAGCAATGTGCAAAGATACGATCTTCCGTCTCAGGGGTTATTCGCGTCCATTTATAATTTTCCCGCCGTATCGGAGGAAGGCGATATTCCCTGGCTGTCCTGGGACTGCTTTGCCGTGCTGCGCGAGACCTTTCAGGAAATAGGAGGGCTTGAGGGCTGCTTTTATACGAAAGAAATAGAGACCGCTGAATTCTCATTAAGAACCTGGCTGCTTGGGCGCGTATGCTATTACGTTCCAGACGTATGTCTAACGCTGGTCTTCAGGCATAACTACCCTCCCGACGGGCGGGCCGCTTATTGGGGCAGCGACGCGATTGCCTTGGCCCGGCTGCACTTTGGGAGGGAGATCGTGGACAAGACCCGGGAGCAGGTGCTGGCCTGCGGCGGGGAGCCGCCCTCCGGTCTCGAGCTTGAAGACGCACATGAAGTCAGGGAGAAGCGCTTAGGGGATTACCGATATGAACCTGAATGGATTGCCCGCCGCTTTGGCATATTGCTGTAATCCGTCTATCTTGTTTAAGCCTTCGCTCGTTGTGGTAATTTTCAATTGACTCATCCCTTGGTCAGCATGATTTTGCATTCATGCGGCATAAGCACGCAGGCACAAGGGTTATTCTAACAGGGTAAGGAAATGAATCCACAGGCGAGGAAGGAGAATGCAGCATGTCAGGAAGTGGACAAACTAAGCAAACCATGCCTCCGCAGCATCAGAACCAGCGGCCCGGAATCGAGGAGGAAATGAATCCGCGCCCGAATTACGAAGGGAATTATAAAGCAGCGGGCAAGCTTAAAGGCAAGGTTGCGCTGATTACCGGCGGCGACAGCGGAATCGGCCGCGCCGTAGCGGTAGCCTATGCCAAAGAGGGCGCTGACGTGGCTATCGTATATCTGAACGAGAATGAGGACGCGAAGCAAACGAAGCAGGAGGTCGAGCAGGAAGGGCGGAAATGCGTGCTGATATCCGGGAATTTGGGTGATGAGGCGTTCGCTCAGCAGGCCGTGCAGCAGACTGTCGATGAGCTGGGCGGGCTCGACATCCTGATCAATAACGCCGCCGAGCAGCATCCGCAGAAGGACATTACGGATATTACGGCCGAGCAGCTGGAGAGAACGTTCCGGACGAATATCTTTGCGATGTTCTTCGTGACGAAGGCGGCTATGCCTCATTTGAAGAAGGGCAGCGCGATCATTAATACGGCCTCCGTAACGGCTTACCGGGGCAATCCGCAGCTGATCGATTACTCAGCGACGAAAGGGGCGATCGTCAGCTTCACGCGGGCGCTGTCCATGAACATCGTCGGCAAGAAGGGCATTCGCGTGAATGCCGTGGCCCCTGGACCGATCTGGACCCCGCTTATCCCCTCCACCTTCGATAAAGAGCAGGTAGCGAAGTTCGGGGGCGATACGCCGATGCAGCGCCCGGGCCAGCCGGAGGAACTGGCGCCTGCCTATGTGTTCCTGGGCTCGGATGACTCGTCGTACATCAGCGGACAGGTGCTGCATATTAACGGCGGAGAGATCGTAAATGGCTAGGAGATAGAAGCAGAAAGGATAGGAAGGGCTGGATGATAGGCCGCTTTGGCTTTCGATTTAAGCCTGGCAAATGTCAAAATCGCTCTCAAGAAAGGCGGGTTGAACCGGCAGCCTGCTTCTTGGAGCGATTTTTGATAAGAATATGAAAATATCAAGTTTTCAGCAGGCAGAACAAGCAATGCTATTCATGCTCTTTTTTATTTCTGGGAAGGAAGCTCCTGCTCGGACAGCTCGTCGAGCGTCATATCGAAGCTGGGAGCCAAATGTTCCAGAAAATAGCTGATCTCCGGCAGAGCCAGGCGATGAAGCTTCTCCAGCAATTGTTCTTTGGCTACGGCAAATTCACGGTTGCCCGAGGTGAGCTCCCAAGCGCATTTAAGATATGCGTCCAGACTGTCCGCCGCTTTGACGTATTTCAGCAGTACGGCGTCCTCCGTATTCCGGTCGGCATGATGGCCTGGGGACAATAGCGGCCCGTAGGTGTGCTGCAGCTCTGGAGGAACCATGGAAAGAAGGCGTTCTGCGGCGATTTCCTCCATCTCGCGAAAGCTGGAGAGCAAGCGGGGATTGTGATGCTTCACGGGAGTCGGGATGTCGCCGGTGAACACCTCCGTAGCATCATGGAACAGGGCCAGCGTTGCTGCCCGATCCGAATTCAGGCTGCGCCCATACAGGCTGTTGCCAATTTCACAAAGCAGATGGGCCAGCAGGGCCACGTGAAAGGAATGCTCGGCTACATTCTCGGCAGCCGTGCTGCGCATCAGGCTCCAGCGGCGGATAGAACGAAGGCGGTACATATAGGCAGAGAAATGAAAATTCATCAGTGAGCTACCTCTCTTCTTCGCAAGCAATTTTGAACAGATTATGTCAACGTACCACGGTGTTTATGTTATTATAAGACTAATGAACAAGTTAATCCAACGCTAGATTTGCGACATTTTCGCGGCATTATGATGTCAATTAGTCACTCGAAGACAAGAGAGGGGATCTTGGATTATGCGGCAGTTTGAACAAAGCGTGTATGAACTCATCGTGGAGACTTCAACGAATTTGCCCGGAGACGTGCGGCGGGCAGTAAAGCGGGGAGCGCTGGCGGAGAATCGGGCTACGCGAGCAGGACTGGCTCTGTCCACGATTGCGACCAATATTAAAATGGCGGAGGAGCAAATCTCGCCGATTTGCCAGGATACGGGCATGCCTACTTTTATGGTTCATACGCCCGTCGGTGCGAACCAGATCGAAATGAAGAAGGCTATTCTCGCGGCGATCCAGCGCGCGACCAAAGAGGGCAAGCTGCGCCCTAACTCGGTTGATTCGCTAACCGGGGAGAATAGCGGCGATAATCTGGGGCCAGGCACGCCAGTCATCCATTTTGAGCAATGGGAAGAGAATTTCGTGGATATCCGCTTGATTCTCAAGGGCGGCGGCTGTGAAAATAAAAATATTCAATACAGCCTTCCGGCCGAGCTGGAAGGGCTGGGCCGCGCTGGGCGGGACCTGGACGGCATTCGCAAGTGCATTCTGCACGCGGTGTATCAGGCTCAGGGGCAAGGCTGCAGCGCCGGGTTTATCGGCGTCGGCATAGGCGGTGACCGGACGACGGGGTACGAGCTCGCGAAGCAGCAGTTGTTCCGCACTACCGACGATGTGAATCCTGTGCCTGAGCTAAGGCAGCTGGAAGAATATATTATGGATAACGCCAACAAGCTGGGCATCGGGACGATGGGCTTTGGCGGAGAGGTGACGCTGCTTGGCTGCAAAATTGGGGCGGCAAACCGCCTGCCGGCAAGCTTCTTCGTATCGGTGGCCTATAACTGCTGGGCCTTCCGGCGCCAGGGCGCAGCGATTGATCCGGCTACTGGCGAAATTATGAATTGGCTGTACGAACGGGGCTCCGAGGTTTCGGTGGAGGAGAGCGAGTCGGCTGCTGCGGCGGAAGCTGATGCTCCGGAGGCTAACCGGGAAGTGGTGCTGCACACCCCGATTACGGAGGAACAGATCCGCAGTCTCCGGGTGGGGGACGTCGTCGTTATCAAGGGCGAGATGCATACAGGCCGCGACGCTCTTCATAAATATCTGATGGATCATGAGGCTCCGATTGACCTAAATGGCGCCGTGATTTATCACTGCGGACCGGTAATGCTGAAGGACGAAGAAGGCTGGCATGTCAAGGCAGCCGGACCGACTACGAGCATTCGCGAGGAGCCTTATCAGGGCGATATCATCAAGAAATTCGGCATTCGCGCCGTAATCGGCAAAGGCGGCATGGGCAAGAAGACGCTGGAGGCGCTGAAGGAGCATGGCGCCGTGTATTTGAACGCGATCGGCGGAGCAGCCCAATATTATGCCGAATGCATCAAGAAGGTAAACGGCGTCGATTTCATGGAATTCGGTATTCCTGAGGCGATGTGGCATTTGGAAGTGGATGGCTTTGCGGCCATCGTGACGATGGATTCACATGGAGAGAGCCTGCATGCGGATGTTGAGAAATCTTCGCTGGAGAAGCTGGCCGCGTTCAAAGACCCGGTATTCAAATAAGCCATGAAGACGTTTCGGACACGGCTAACGCTTATTCTGATGAGCTTGATCGGGGTTTCCATGCTTGCCGCCGGGCTGTCCATGGTACGGGTATTCAAGGACTCCCATATCCGGGCCCTGGAAGAGAATTTGGTCCGGGAAATCAGCTTGCTGGAGTACACCTTCCCGTTTCAGCCTCTTGATAACAATCCGCAGGCGGCGGAATATTATACCCGGGAAGCGAAGGAACTGGAGAAGCGCATCAATTCCCGGGTCACCTTCATCGCACTGGACGGGCAAGTGGTCGGCGATTCGGAGAAGAATGCCTCGGATATGGACAATCACTTGGACCGCGAGGAGATTATGTCCGCGTCGCAAGGAGAATTCGGGAGCGTAATCCGGCACAGCGAGACGCTGAATGAAGATATGCTGTACGTGGCGCACAGGGTGTATTCGGAGGACGGCTTTGAGGGATATATCCGCTTGTCGGTAAGCCTGAATGCCATTGATGAAGGAATGAACCGAGGCTGGGCCTGGATGGCCGGAGGCCTGGTCATTCTGTTTCTGGCGGCGGCTCTGCTCAGCTATCGGATTGCCGGGGGGCTAACGAAGCCGCTAGAGCATATTACAAGGGTTGCCAACCGAATATCTGGCCTGGACTACGATGCGCGCGTCAAGCTGGAGCGCAGGGACGAAATTGGCCAGCTGGGGAGTGCCATAAATGGAATGGCAGACAGCCTGCAGCAGCAGCTGAAGTGGATCAGGGACAACGAGGATCTGATGCAGAGCGTGCTGGCGAACATGACCGGGGGAATCGTGATGGTGGACGCCGATAGCCAGATCGCCCTGGTGAACCGGGAGGCGGAGCGGATTCTGCATATGAGAGGCGATCAGCTTTTGGGCAAGCCCTACTCGGTACTGAAACGGAACTACGAGTTCATGAAATTCGTAGAGGAAGGCATTCAGCATAAAGAGTACTTACAGGAGGAACGCAATGTATACGACCCTGAGGAGCGAACTCTTCATTTCGACGGCGTTCCCATGAGCGAGGATGACGGGAGCTACCGGGGAATGCTGTTTCTGATTCAGGATGTGACCGAGATCCGCAGGCTGGAGCGCATGCGCAGCGAATTCGTTGCCAATGTATCCCACGAGTTAAAGACGCCGATCGCCGCTGTCAAGGGATTCGCCGAGACGCTGCTTGCCGGCGGGGTTAAAGACACTGAGACGATGCGATCATTCCTGCAAATCATATATGATGAAGCAGACCGGTTAAACCGCTTGATCGGGGATATCCTGGAATTATCCAAGATTGAGTCCAAGCGTGTTCCTCTGGAATATTCACCGATTCATTTGAAGGAGCTGCTCGACAGTGTCGTTGAGGTGCTGCTTCCGGCAGCGAAGAAGAAATCGATCGTCCTGCTGCAGGAAGTTCCCGAGCATTTATTTATCGAGGGAGATGAGGATCGGCTGCGCCAGATTTTCCTCAACCTCATTTCTAATGCGATCAGTTATACGCCAGAGGGCGGCAGAGTGAAGGTGAGCGCCGGGGTTCTGAACGAGGGCGGGGAGCATGAGATGGTCCGGTTCACGGTCAGCGACACGGGCATCGGCATTCCAAAGAAGGATTTGCCGCGTATTTTCGAGCGGTTCTACAGGGTGGATAAAGCGCGCTCCCGCGGCTCGGGCGGTACGGGGCTCGGGCTGTCCATTGTGAAGCACCTGGTGGACCTGCACCGGGGAACGATTCGGGTAGAGAGCAGGGTTGGCGAAGGCTCATCATTTATTCTGGAGCTTCCGCTCATGCATCCTGTAGATTGATTTACAATCCGCATCAGAAACGCCTTCTGAGTGAAAATATAAGATTAAATATTTAGGACAATGTGAAATTTGCTGAAAATTTTACACCGCGTTAACAATGCCATGATATGCTGGGCTTGTCATGATTCGTCGACATCCATTATGCTGGACTAGAAAATGGGGGGTACTATGACGCAACGGCTGTTAGTTATTGAGGATGAGCCCACGCTCTCGCGGCTTCTGTCTTATAATCTGTCGAGTGAAGGTTATGAAGTCGTCGTTGAAGAGCATGGACAGTCTGGGTTGGAAACGGCATTGAAGAATGATTTTAATCTGATACTGCTGGATTTAATGCTGCCGGGTATGAACGGGTTTGAAATCATGTCCAGGCTTCGCAGTGAGGGTGTGAAGACACCCGTTATCATGCTTACTGCGAAGAATGCCGAAGAGGAAGTAGTTCAGGGCCTGAAGTCGGGAGCAGATGATTATATTACCAAGCCATTTGGCGTAGCTGAGCTTCTGGCTCGCGTCGCTGCGGTGCTTAGAAGGTCCTCGGGACTGGAGGAGCCGGAGAAGAAGCCGCTGTTGCAGGAGACTGGCTCGCAAATTACGCTGGGCGATCTCGTCATCTATCCGGAGAAATATGAAGTGACTTTGGGCAGCGAGCCGATAACGCTTCGTCCAAAGGAATTCGAGGTTCTGCTATACTTGGCCCGCAAGCCGGGAGTAGTCATGACTCGGGATGATTTGATGAATGCGGTATGGGGCTTTGACTATATCGGCGGGCAGCGAACTGTGGACGTTCATGTCAGCTCGCTGAGGAAGAAGCTGGAGCTCGATCCAGGATCGGTGTATATCGATTCCATTCGCGGCGTCGGGTATAAGCTTGTCGTAAACAAGAAGAGAGCCTCTGCCGTTTCGAATGAGCTGTAGAATATGAATGAATACAAAGGATGACTTCTGACCAGATCAGGGTCATTTTTTTGGGGGGAAGCGCCGATTGGCGCTTTTTTCTTTTTTTGACCTGGGTCAAAGCGATGGTCTGGCTCCTGAAATAGAATCAAATCAAGAGTTAAAAACATCCATCCAAACCGCAATAGGAGGTTATTCAAATGACAACAAAAATGTACCAGCTAGAGGCGGTATCCTGCCCGAGCTGCATCGCCAAAATCGAGAAAATGCTCCAGAAGACACCGGGGGTGCGCTCCTCGGAGGTCTTGTTCAATAGCTCGCGCGTGCGTGTGACTTTTGAGGAACAGGAGGTGGAATCAGAAAGAATTAAGCGCCAGATCGAGAAGCTGGGATATAAAGTGATCGGGGAAAAACAAGCAGCGAACTAATCAGCAAAAGGGGGGGATCCCTTATGTATCCGCGCAAAATCAACCAGAACCATCGGGTAATTCTGGCGAGTATTCTGGTAACGGCATCTTTTATATTAAATAAATCATTGGGATATGCATGGATAACGGTTATAGTGATGGCAGCTTCTACATTCCTGGCGGGTGTGCCGATCGTCGTGAATGCGGTTAGGGCTTTAAGGTACTGGATCGTCGGCATTGACGCTTTAGTCACTATTGCTGTTATCGGGGCATGGCTTATCGGTGAGTATTGGGAAGCGGCAGCTGTAACCTTTTTGTTTATGGTGGGGAATCATTTAGAATCGAGAACGCTTGAACGAACGCGATCCTCCATTCAAGCTCTGCTTAAATTGGTTCCCGATACGGCAACCGTTCACAGGGATGGACAGGAAGTGGCTGTTCGTCCGGAAGAGGTGATTAAGGGGGATTTGGTCATCGTAAAGCCTGGCGAGAAAATTTCCGTAGATGGTACGATTGTAAAAGGCTCGGCTTATATTAATCAGTCCGCCATTACGGGCGAGCCGCTGTCGGTCAACAAGGCCGTGAGTGATATTGTCTATTCGGGAACGATCATTGAATCGGGCTATCTCCTGATCCGGGCCGATAAAGTAGGAGAAGACACGACATTCGCCAAAATATTGGAACTGGTGGAGGAGGCGCAAGACAAAAAGGCCAGGACGCAAAGATTTCTGGAGAAGTTCTCCAGGTATTACACTCCGTTAGTCATCCTGCTTGCTGTCGTATTATATGTTGTGTCCCGTGATATCGTCATGTCTTTAACGCTGCTCGTCATCGCTTGTCCCGGTGCGCTCGTCATTTCTGCGCCTGTATCAATCGTTGCCGGAATAGGGAATGGGGCTAGGCATGGGGTGCTTTTTAAAGGCGGAGAGATGTTGGAGAAATTAAGCTCGGTTAAAGTGGTTGCCTTTGACAAGACCGGGACACTGACTAAAGGCAAGCCTGAAATTACCCGGGTTAAGGCGTATGAAATGACGGAGGAGGAACTGCTGAAAATAGCGGCGGTTGGAGAAATCTATTCCGAGCATCCTCTGGCGAAGGCGATCGTAAGCTATGCCGCAAAGCAGCTGGGCATGATCCATGAAAGGCCGGCAGAGGTGAACTATATCCCCGGACAAGGCCTATTGTTTATTTTTGAGGGCAAATTATATTTAATGGGGAATAGAAAGCTGTTTGCGTCACGAAAAATTCAGCTTGACGCCTGCGAATCTTATTTGGCCAAGGAGGAGGCATTGGGACAGACTGCGGTGATTATCGGAGATAAGCACGGTGTGTTAGGGGTTATCTCCATCGCTGATCAGGTTCGAGAGGATGCTAAGCAAGCTGTCCATCACTTAAAATCGTTAGGCATTCACCGGATAGTTATGCTTACAGGGGATAATCCCAGGGCTGCCAAGGCAATTTCAAGCCAATTGGGCATCGACGATACTTACAGCGAATTATTGCCGCAGGATAAAGTCCGGGTTCTGAAGGAGCTTCAAGACAAGTATGGAAGCACCGCTATGGTGGGAGACGGAGTTAACGATGCGCCGGCCTTGGCCTCCGCGGATTTAGGTATCGCGATAGGAGGGACGGGCAGTGACGTAGCTATAGAGACCGGAGATGTGGTGCTCATGTCAGGGAAGCTCAGCAAGCTGGCCTATACCCTGGCGTTAAGCCGGGCTACGGTGAGGAATATGAAGCAGAATATTTATTTTGCTATCCTGGTTGCTGTTCTATTACTAGGCGGAGTGCTTATTAAAACGGTCAATTTGTCCTATGGCATGCTTATTCATGAAGTGTCCGTGCTGCTGGTCGTTGTAAATGCTATTAGATTAAGAGGCTATGGAAAAACGAGGAGGGGATAAATTGAACTGTCATTGCAGCGAATCTGATGCTGGGCATTGCGTAGAGAAAGTACCGATCTTTAGCAGCTTGTCCGGGGAGGAGCTCAGAGAAATTGCCGCCATAACGACGGCGAAAGCTTATGATAAAGGCGAGATGATTTATTCAGCCGGGGATTCAGGGGATAAGCTGTTCGTGATCCATAGCGGGCAGGCGAAGATCGCTCGGCTCAGCCCAACTGGCAGAGAGCAGGTCATTCGAATATTGGAGCCTGGGCAATTTATGGGGGAGCTGACGTTATTCAACTCCTTACCCAGGGCGGACTATGGGGAAGCTGTTCAGGCATCTACCCTGTGCATGATTGAAGGCAGCAAGTTGAAGGAGCTGATGGCGGCTTATTCGTCTATTGCTTTTAAAATCATGGAGGAGCTGAGCCGGCGGTTACAGCGGGCGGAGCAATTGATTGAGGACATTCATCTGCATTCTGTAGAGCAGCGGCTGGCTCAGGCTCTTATGCAAATGTCTGAGGGGAAGCACGAAATTTTACTGAATATGACCAAGGGAAATTTCGCTTCGCAGTTGGGCATGAGTCAGGAGACTTTAAGCCGAAAGCTCTCCTCCTTCCAGGAGGAACAGCTTATTAAGCTGGTCGGGCACCGGAAGATTGTCATACTCGCCCCCGAGCGGCTGGCTGATTTGTTGGCTGATCCATCAGCCCGTTGATCAAGCTCCCATTCAAGAGCTGTGCCTCATCCAAGCAAGCCTCATGGTTAGTTGCGAATGCCGATAGGAACATGAGCCCTCCGTCTCTCCTAGTTAGATTTGAATCAGCCGTAGAAGCATGCTTTAAAAATACGCTTAAAGTTTGTTGTTTTGTAAAATATTTAATATAGGACCAAAGTACCGTTGATACTCCCTTAACAAAACTCAACTATGATTCAGTCAGACAGAAATTAAGATGAGTAAGTATGGATGAGGAGTGGTGAGTATGGTTAATCAGGCCGTCGCCGAACGGGAAAGCGCGGAAGCGGATTACGGTACTTCTATCGTCTTGGTGAAGGATGACAAGAAAAAAGATTTGCCATCCGTGGTCCTAAGAGATTCCGGCAGCGTGGTGAAGACAGAAACCTACTGTAGAACTGTGCCGACGGCGGTTCCTGAAGAATCATGCCACGGTGTGCTGAGATTATTTCGGGACAACGGGAACATTCCGTGTGTCGTAGTATGCGATCATTCGCATAGGCCATTGGGCCTGTTGATGCGTGATACGTTCTATCGCAGACTGGCCGGGCGTTTTGCCGCCGATTTGTTCTATGAGAGGCCGGCTCTGTTGTTTGCGGAGAAATCGCCTCTGATCACAGAGATTGCTACCCCGCCCCGGGAGCTTATCGATGCAGCGCTGAGCCGGGAGTCAGACGTGTTCTATGACAGCCTGATTCTGACGGAGGAGGGAAGGTTCAAGGGCGTGATGACCGTCCAGGACTTGATGCTGATGTCAAGGGAACTGCAGCGGGAAGCGGATCAATTCCGGGTAGAGATTGTTAAGGAAAGTCATGCCAGAGTGCTTGAAATTGAACGGTCAGTTAAAGAGGTATCGGTGACTTCGGAGAGCAGCCTGAGGGAATCGGAGGAGATGAGCAGCCTTGCAGCGGCTGGCCGGAACGAACTTGAGGCGGTGCAGGCTTCGTTTAGCCGCGTGCTGGCCATGACGAAGTCCCAGGAGGAGCAGGTGGCGGCCCTGTTCAAGCATGCGGGGAACATCTCGTCAATCGCGGCTTCTATCCGGGAATTGGCGGACCGCAGCGGCTTGCTGGCTATGAATGCATCGATTGAAGCAGCCCGTGCCGGGGAGCATGGCCGAGGCTTTGCTGTCGTGGCCAGCGAGATCAGAAAGCTCGCTGCGCAGACGAAGCAATTCTCGGATGAGATCGGATCGACTCTGGACATTGTCAGCGGGCTGGTCAAGCAGACGGCGGAAGCCTCCTCCTTGACCACAGAGGAAATGCAGCTTAGCCATGATCGGGTGAACAGCGCCGATCGTACATTTAAATTGCTAGTTGATTCGGCGCGGAGCGTGGAGTCGAGGGGAATGGACATGTTCCAATCCGCAGGAGATGCAGCCCAGAAGACAGCGATTGTACTGCAAGAGCTGAAGCAGTTATCCTTGGAGCGTTAATGAAAGGAAAACATATTTTACATTGCGTTAACATTCCGGGGTAATATCTTTTACATAATGAAGGTAAAATGGTTTTATGTCTGAAGTTTGATGCACACTAATCACTGACCTACAGATTATGTCGGTATGCTGCTGTGATGTGAAGGAGAAATGACATGGAACCGATTATCCATATTGATAAATTGAATTTATACTATGACCAGTTTCAGGCGCTCAAGAATATGTCGCTCGATATTCCGGAGAAGGCAATTACCGCCTTTATCGGCCCGTCGGGCTGCGGAAAATCGACATTGCTGCGGACGCTGAATCGAATGAATGATATGATCCCGCACACGCGGATAGAAGGCTCTGTACGAATCGCTGGCAGAGATATTTATGGCGAGGATGTCGAGGTTGAAACTTTACGCAAGCAGGTCGGTATGGTGTTTCAGCAGCCGAATCCTTTTCCAAAATCGATTTATGACAATGTCGCTTATGGGCCGAGGCTTCACGGCATAAAGGATAGAGCTACGCTGGATCAAATCGTCGAGCAGAGCCTCCGGCAAGCCGTGCTGTGGGAAGAGGTTAAGGATTTTCTGAAGCGCTCCGCGCTCAGCCTGTCCGGCGGTCAGCAGCAGCGCCTCTGCATTGCGCGGGCGATTGCCGTTCAGCCGGACATCCTGCTTATGGATGAGGCGACTTCGGCGCTGGATCCGATATCCACGCTGAAGATTGAAGAACTGGCTCAAGAATTAAAAGACAGGTATACCATCGTTATGGTGACTCATAACATGCATCAAGCGGCTCGTATCTCCGATCGAACCGTATTTTTCCTGAATGGTGAGATTGTAGAGGCAGATGACACCAGCAAGCTGTTCTCAACACCGCAGGATTCGCGTACCGAAGATTATATTTCTGGACGTTTTGGTTAACAGAAGGGAGCAGTGAGGTATGATCCAAAGAAGAGAATTCGATCAAAATCTGGAAGAGCTGCGGCAGTTGTTGAGGGAAATGGGAGAGCATGTAGGGCACGCCCTGAGAGAGTCCATTATATCGCTGCAATCCTTGGATGTAAGCAAAGCAAAAGGGATTATCGCCCAGGATTTGAAGCTGAATGAGATGGAAGAAGAAGTCATGGAGATCGGCTCTAGACTGATCGTTACGCAGCAGCCTGTTGCCAAGGATCTTCGCCGGATTATCGTGGCCTTTAAAATCTCCAGCGATCTGGAGCGTATGGGCGATCTTGCAGTTGATATCGCCAAGGTAACGCTGCGTCTCGAAGGGCAGACACTGATTAAGCCGCTTATCGATATTCCGAAGATGTCGGAACTGGTGGAGCTGATGGTGGAGGAATCGCTTCAATCTTATCTGGATGAAAATACAGACCTTGCTTACAAGATGGCGAAGGATGATGATGAGGTCGACCATCTGTACAGTCAGATGATCAGCGAGTTGTATTCGATCGTCATTCATCATCCAGATTCTCTTCAGCAGGTAATGCTGCTGACGCTTGTGGGCAGATATATTGAGCGGATCGCCGACCATGCGACCAACATCGGGGAGAGTGCTGTGTACCTTGTAACCGGGCATCGCCCGGATCTCAATCAATAGCTTGGCTTAACCAGAATAAAAGCAGACGGATAGATAGCAAAAACGCCGGTAAATCGCGGCGTTTTTGCTGTTTTTATAGGCTGGATGTTGTTTATGGCCTAGGAGTATTTGGCGTTCCTCAGGCTTATGCAAAAAATACTTCTTGGCGCAGGGCGCATTGTTTTTAAATATAGGGGGAGCATGTGTTAGAATAATAGTCAGGAGTATGCTGAAGAACGAGGTGCTGTATGGAAAAATTAATTCTTATTGACGGAAACAGTATTATTTACCGGGCGTTCTTTGCTATGCCGCCGTTGAATAATTCAAGCGGCTTGCATACGAACGCTGTGTACGGATTTACGAATATGCTGCTAAGACTTATTCAGGACGAGAAGCCAACTCATATTATGGTAGCGTTTGATGCGGGTAAGGTGACGTTCCGCCACGAGGGGTATGAGGATTATAAAGGAGGGCGCGAGAAGACGCCGCCGGAGCTGAGCGAGCAGTTTCCGCTTACGCGCGAATTGCTGGAGAGCTTTGGAATATGCTGGTTTGAGCTGCCAGGCTACGAGGCGGACGACATTATCGGAACGATTAGCAGGCAGGCCGAGGAAGCCGGCAAGAACGTGCTTGTCGTAACCGGGGACAAGGATATGCTTCAGGTAGTCAGCGACAAGGTCAAGGTAGCCTTGACCCGGAAAGGCATTAGTGAAGTAGAGCCATACGGGCCTCAGGAAATACAAGAGCGATACGGGCTTACGCCGGATCAGATCATCGATTTGAAGGGCCTTATGGGCGACGCTTCGGATAATATTCCTGGCGTTCCGGGAATCGGAGAGAAGACGGCATTGAAGCTGCTCCATCAGTTCGGCTCCGTTGAGGAAGTGCTGGCGCGGACAGACGAGCTTAAGGGGAAGATGAAGGAGAATCTGATCCAGCATGCGGAGGATGCCCGGCTGAGCAAGAGGCTTGCTACAATTCACCGCGAGGTGCCGGTCGACCGTTCCTTTGACGATATGGTCTTTCGGGGATTGCAGGAGGAGAAGGCGGCACCGATGCTTCGCAAGCTGGAGTTTAAATCCCTGCTCGAGCGGTTGTCTTTCGGGGAAGGAGCCGGGGCCGCCGATACCGGTGAAGAAGGCGCTCAGGCGCAGGATGAAGTTGAAGTGACAATTGTCGATAAGACTTCTTTGCAGGAGCTCGCAGAGCAGCTGCCCAGAGTTGAAGTCATGTATGTAGAGTCGCATGGAGATAATCCGCACCAGGCTGAGGTCATGGGGCTGATTCTCTCTTCGCCGGAGCGGCAATTCTTCGTGCCGCATGAATTTCTGTTGAGTGAAGCGGCGGAGCCGATTAAGAAATGGCTTGCGGATCCGCAAATTCCAAAGCGCGGCTATGATCTTCACCGGGCTGATTTGGCGCTGTACTGGCAGGGAGTCTCGTTCGCCGGGGCAGAGCACGACATCGAGCTTGCGGCCTATTTGCTTGATCCGACGGACAATAACCAGACGATTAGCGGGCTGGCCGCCAAGCATCACTTGCCTCATGTGCCTTCCGATGACGAGGTGTACGGGAAGGGGGCCAAATTCAAGGTGCCTGACCAGGAAACTCTCAGCCGCCATTTGGCCCGGAAGGCGCTGGCGATGCAGCGCCTGATTCCGCTGCAGAAGGAAGAGCTCAAGAAGAACGAAATGAACCGTCTGTTCTATGAATTGGAGATGCCTTTATCTCGCATTCTTGCGGATATGGAAAAGCAGGGGATTGCGGTTAACCGCGAGGCGCTGGCCGAGCTGGGCAAAGAGTTCGAGGCGCAGATCAGTAAGCTCGAGACCCGAATTTATGAGCTTGCCGGCCTGGAATTCAATTTGAATTCGCCGAAGCAGCTCGGCGAGGTGCTCTTCGATAAGCTGGGGCTGCCGGTGGTGAAGAAGACCAAGACGGGATATTCCACCGATGCCGAAGTGCTGGACAAGCTAGCGCCTTATCATGAGATCGTCCAGTTCATTCTGGAGTACCGCCAGCTGGCAAAGCTGCAATCCACTTATGTGGAAGGATTGCTGAAGGAGATTCGCCCGGATACGGGGAAGGTCCATACATTCTATCGGCAGACGATCGCAGCTACGGGCAGGCTGAGCAGCCAATATCCGAATTTGCAGAACATTCCGATCCGCCTGGAGGAAGGGCGAAAAATCCGCCAGGTATTCGTGCCATCGGAAGAAGGCTGGTATATTCTGGCCGCGGATTATTCACAGATCGAGCTGCGGGTTCTGGCGCATATTTCGGATGACAAGGGGCTGCAGGAGGCTTTCCTGCATGACATGGATATTCATACGAAGACGGCCATGGATGTTTTCGGCGTATCTCAGGACCAAGTGGACGCGAACATGCGCCGTTCGGCCAAGGCCGTAAATTTCGGAATCGTGTATGGAATAAGCGATTACGGATTGTCGCAGAACCTGCATATCACCCGGAAGGAAGCCGCTCAGTTCATCGAGCAATATTTCGAGGCTTTCCAGGGTGTCCGCCGTTATATGGACGAAATCGTCCAGGAGGCGAAGCGGAACGGCTATGTGACCACGCTGCTGGAACGCAGACGCTATTTGCCGGAGATCAATGCATCGAACTTCAACTTGCGCTCCTTTGCGGAGCGTACGGCGATGAATACGCCGATCCAGGGGACGGCTGCGGATATCATTAAGCTGGCGATGGTGCTGATGGATGAGACGATGCGCAAGCATGGCCTGAAGAGCCGAATGCTGCTGCAGGTGCATGACGAGCTTGTGTTCGAGGTGCCGCCTGAGGAATTGGAGACGATGAGCAAGCTTGTGCCGGAAACGATGGAGAAGGCATTGCAGCTCTCAGTGCCGCTGAAGGCGGAGGTAAGCAGCGGAACCAACTGGTATGAAGCCAAATAAAGACAAGCGGCTTTTTGAATCTTATTTGAATTGGAAATTAAAAAAGCCGCTTTTGAAGATCTAAAATGGAGTAGACGATCAGGAATAGCCTTTTTATATCGCTAGAAAAATCAGCTAAGAATAAAGCAATACAGTTAAAGTCTGAGGTGAAGGAATATGCCGGAGCTGCCGGAAGTCGAGACCGTGCGGCGAACCCTTTCCGGTCTCATCGTCGGCAAGACGATAGAGTCGGTGAAGGTGCTGCTGCCGCGAATTATCCAGCGTCCCGACGATATTAAGCGATTCGAATTGGAGCTCGCGGGTCATACTATTGTAGAGATTGGACGCCGCGGCAAATTTTTGCGAATCATTATGGATCAGCTCGTGCTGGTCTCCCATTTGCGAATGGAGGGACGGTATGGGGTGTACAATCAGAACGATGAAGTCGAGAAGCATACGCATGTCATCTTTCGCTTTACCGATGGCACGGAGCTTAGATATAAGGATGTCCGGCAATTCGGCACGATGCATCTGTTCCTCCCCGGTCAGGAATTCAAGGAGAAGCCGCTCATGAGGCTGGGGCTTGAGCCGCTGGAAGACAGCTTTACGGCAGATGCCCTCCGGGAATTATTGTTTAAGCGTTCGACAAAAATCAAAGTTGCGCTTTTGAATCAGGAATATGTGGTGGGGCTTGGCAATATTTATGTGGATGAAGCGCTGTTTCGGGCAGGAATCCACCCGGAGCGCTCATCGAATACACTAACGGAGCGAGAATGGATTTCTCTTCACGAAGCCATTCTCGCTACTTTGACCGAAGCGGTGGAAGCCGGGGGCTCCTCTATCAAATCCTATGTTAATGGCCAAGGTGAAATGGGAATGTTCCAGCATTCGCTGCAGATTTACGGGCGCAAGGGCGAGCCATGCATGAATTGTGGACATCCTATCGAGAAAACCGTCGTAGGAGGCCGGGGCACGCATTATTGCCCGAACTGCCAGGTACGCAAGTAGGATGGACAGTGGTTGACCACTGTCATGAGACGCCAGGCACCGCGCACTGGGAGCTGCGCGCGTTACGGCTGGACCCGAGAAGTAGTAAACGGGGCTTTCACGGTTCGGCGCGAGTCTATGTGTGAAGGAATCGGTGGCTAGGCATGGAGCAATTCTGGATAAAGAGGTGAGTGCATGATTATCGGATTGACGGGCGGAATTGCAACGGGTAAAAGCACAGTTTCCCGGATGCTGGTGAAGCGGGGGGCCGTATTGATCGATGCCGATGCCATCGCGAGGGAGGTCATGGAACCCGGGCATCCGGTACTTCAAGCGGTACAGGAGCGGTTCGGAACAGCCGTAATTCATGAAGACGGGACATTGAACCGTAAAAAGCTAGGCGAAATCGTCTTCTCTGATCCCGAGGAGCGCAAAGCTCTTAATGATCTGACTCACCCGGCAATTCGCGCCGAGATGAGGACGCGGATGGCAGACTATGAGGCTGCCGACCCGGAGCGCCTTGTCGTCGTGGACATCCCGCTGCTGTATGAATCCGGGCTGGAGGCGATGTTCCGGCAGGTCATGGTGGTATATGTTCCCCGCGAAATACAGCTCGAGAGGCTGATGCAAAGAGATGGACTGACGTTAGAGCAGGCAGAGGCTAGAATAGCAGCCCAGATGGACATTGAGGAGAAGAAGGAGAGGGCGGATATTTTGATTGATAACAGCCTCGGATTGGACAAGACGGAGTCGCAGATCGAAGATTTTTGGCGGAACAAGGGCTTGCTATGAAGTGGCTTCGTAAAAAAAGAGTGCTGCTTTTGTTGTTTCTCGGGTTTACCGTTATTTTATTTTTTAACTCCAAGTGGTTGGCCTTATTTTATCCGATTTATTATAAAGAGGAGATTAAGGTGCATGCACAGAAGCATGATTTGGACCCTCTGATGGTGGCAGCGATCATTAGGGTCGAGAGCAATTTCAAGACAGGGGCTGAATCCAAGAAGGGCGCGCTCGGCATCATGCAAATCATGCCGGATACTGCGAAATGGGTCATTGAACAGTCGAAGCTGCCTGATATATCCTTAGATAAAGTGAAGGAAGAGAGCGATGCCAATATTGCGATCGGAACCTGGTATTTGAAATCGCTGTATGAACAATTCGAAGGTAATGATATTGCCATGATCGCAGCATATAACGCAGGGCCGACCAATGTCCGCAATTGGCTGCGCAGCGGCAAGTGGGACGGACGGCTCGAATCTGTCAAGAATATTCCTTTTGGCGAAACCAGGCATTACGTGCAAAGAGTAACCCATTACTATGACCAATACTCTGACATTTACGAGCATTTATGAATTCCGCGCTCATCCCATCATGATAGAGAAGCATTGGACAGGCTGGGGCCTGCGCCAATGCTTCCTGAGCTCGGTTGGTCAAATTATTGGAATTGACCTGCCAGCTGCTGCTCGGCAATCGTTACCAGACGTTTGGTGATGAAACCACCAATCGAACCGTTCTCGTAAGAAGTCAGGTTACCAGCATATCCGTCTTGTGGGAAAGAGATGCCAAGTTCCTGAGCAACTTCATATTTCATTTGCTCCAGGGCTCCGGAAGCTTGTCTAACCACCAGGTCATTCGAAGAATTATTATTTTGGGCCATGATATGTTCACCTCCTTGTGGTTGGTAAAAGTATTATGTGCCGAAATAGTCATCTTCATTACGGATATTTTAGTTATTTATTGGCATTGTCAAACATACTTCTCATAGTCCATGAGATAGCATTCATCCAATTTTTTTCATACAAAAGGGGGTAAAAGCACGTTGAAATGTCCATATTGTGATTATTCCGGGACGAAGGTGCTTGACTCAAGACCGGCGAACGAGAACCGTTCAATCCGCCGCCGGCGGGAGTGCGAGAAATGCAGCCGCCGCTTCACGACCTTTGAGATGGTCGAGGAAATGCCGCTAATCGTCATTAAGAAGGACGGCAGCCGTGAAGAGTTCAACCGCGAGAAGCTGCTCCGGGGCTTGATTCGGGCCTGCGAGAAACGGCCGGTATCCGTGGATCAACTGGAATCGATCGTCTCGGCAGCGGAAAGATCGCTGCGCCATACCGCTAACGCCGAAGTAGAAAGCCGGGAAATCGGAGAGCTTATTATGGAGCAGCTGTATCCGGTCGATGAGGTGGCCTATGTAAGATTCGCTTCGGTATACCGCCAGTTCAAGGACATTAATATGTTTATGAAGGAATTGAAGGGCCTGCTATCGAAAAGCAGCGGGCCGACAGATGCCTTGTAATGCGAACACGAACGATTTAATTTAGAACGCTGGAGGGATTGCGTTAGTGAGATGGAACAATCAGGCCGGTATGGCGCTAGGCTTTCTTGCCGGCACGACATTTGGCAGCGGAATCGGCTTCCTGCTTCGCTGGCAATCCTATGATTTGGTTGCCATCGTGAGCGCATGCGGCGTTTTGGGAACTGCAGCCGGACTTTGGGCGATCCGAAGGTATTTGCGCAGCTCCTCTAAGGCAAACTAATGCTTCGTTCCACTAAATTTAATCACAGATCTGAATAATAAATACCCGTTTAATTCACGTTAAGTGAAAGAAGCGGGTATTTATTATTTTTTACACAGAGTTTACAAAACTCATACACGTTTTTGATATTCGGTTTCTATAATCAAGTTGTACAAACAAATGAGGGGGAAACCTTAACAATGAAAAAGAGTTTGATGTTAGTAATGACTTTAGTATTGACTATCATGTTGGCCGCATGCGGTCAAAATAACGCGCCGAAGTCTAATAATACGGCAGAGGCTCCAGGCGCTGCTAACGAAACTCCGGCAAATGAGACGCCTTCATCCGAACTATCCGGTTCGATCCTGGCTGTGGGTTCTTCGGCGCTTCAGCCTCTGGTGGATCAGGCTTCTAAGAAATTCATGGATCAAAATCCGAAGGTTTCTATCCAAGTGCAAGGCGGCGGTAGCGGTACGGGCCTGACTCAGGTATCCGGCGGACAAGCCGATATTGGGAACTCCGACGTATTCGCCGAAGAGAAGCTGGATGCCAGCCAAGCCGCTGAATTGGTTGACCATCAAGTAGCGGTTGTCGCTATGGCCGCTGTCATCAATCCGGAAATCACGGTGGATAATCTGACGAAGGATCAATTGGTGGGTATCTTTACGGGTAAAATCACCAACTGGAAGGAAGTCGGCGGACAGGATCAGAAGATTCAAATCGTAAACAGACCGTCGAGCTCGGGTACGCGTGCGACGTTTGAGAAATATGCATTAGGCACTAAAACGGAAGATCTTCAGGGCTCCATTCAAGAGGACTCCTCCGGCACAGTTAAAAAACTGGTGAAAGAAACACCGGGTGCTATCGGCTACCTTGCCCTGTCTTACCTGGACGATTCAATCAAAGTCCTGAAGTATGACGGCGTCGAAGCGAACGAAGAAAATGTTGCTAACGGCAGCTATCCTGTATGGGCGTATCAGCATATGTACACGAAAGGCGAGCCGAATGAAGTCGTGAAAGCATTCCTGGACTACATGGTTTCCGATGACGTACAAAATAACGATGTCGTTGAACTCGGATATATTCCAGCCGGAAAAATGCAAGTAACGCGCGACGTGGACGGCAACATTACGAATAAATAATACACGACATCATATCGGCAAGCGAGAGGCGGAATCTTCTGCCTCTTTCTGTGCTGTGTAAAGGGAGAGGTCTTATGGCTCATACCGGCAGAAGACAAAAACCAAAGCAACATATTATCGAAGAATGGACCGGTAAAATATTTACATCACTATGCATTGTCTTGCTGGTAGTGACTATTTTCTCGATGGTTTATTTCGTGGCTACCAAAGGATTAAGCACATTCTTCAAGGATGGAATCAGCGTGGCCGAAATATTCGGCAGCACCCAGTGGAAGCCGGACGGGGAGCCTCCAATCTTCGGCGCCCTGCCGTTTATCATCGGGTCGTTCAGCACCTCGCTGCTCGCCGCGCTCATTTCGGCACCGCTTGGAATTTGTGCGGCGCTGTTCATGATTGAAATTATGCCAAAAATAGGAAGGAAATATTTACAGCCCGTAATCGAGCTGCTTGCGGGTATTCCTTCCGTCGTTTACGGGTTCGTCGGCCTGAGCGTCATCGTTCCCTTCTACCGGGACGTCTTTCCGGGTCAAGGGCTGGGGATCGCTGCTGGCGCCACCGTGCTGTCGATTATGATTCTACCGACGATTACGTCCATTGCCACCGATGCTCTGGCTGCGCTGCCTCCAGGGCTTAAAGAAGGTTCTTATGCGCTTGGGGCAACGCGGTGGCAGACGCTGTATCGAACGGTGCTGCCTACGACGCTGCCCGCCCTGATGACGGGCGTCGTGCTCGGCATGGCGCGCGCCTTCGGGGAAGCGCTGGCCGTACAGATGGTGATCGGGAATGCGCCGCATATTCCGGGCTCGCTATTTGAATCCACCTCTACTTTAACAAGCGTAATTACATTAAGCATGGGCAATACCGTCATGGGCACGATGCAGAACAATGTTCTGTGGACACTGGCTCTCATCCTGATGATGATGACCTTCGTGTTCGTCTTCGTTGTACGGTGGCTGGAGAGGAGAGCTAACCGATGAGCGCAAAAACAGCAGACAAAATCGCTACAGCCGTAATTGTAACCCTGGCTGGCTTTATCGTTCTCATTCTTGCCGGGCTTCTTGGCTTCATACTGGTTCGGGGTCTCGGGCATATCAGCTTTGATTTCCTGACTTCACCGCCAGAGACGATCAAGGAGGGCGGCGGTATCGGTCCGCAGCTGTTCAATTCCTTGTTTTTGCTCGTTTTAACGCTGCTGATTACAATTCCGCTAGGACTTGGCGCGGGAATTTATATGAGCGAGTACGCCAAGCCGGGGAAGGTAACGGACTTTATCCGCCTGATCGTGGAAGTGCTGTCCTCCTTCCCGTCGATCGTTGTGGGCTTGTTCGGCTTGCTGGTCATCGTTAACGTATTCGGGTTCGGCTTCTCGCTGTTCTCCGGGGCCCTTGCGTTGACCGTGTTCAACTTGCCGCTTATGGTCCGGATTACGGAGCAGGGCATGAAAAGCGTACCGGTTGCGCAGAAGGAAGCAAGCCTGGCCCTTGGCCTGTCGAAATGGAAAACGATCCGTTCGATTATGCTGCCGATAGCCATGCCGATTATTCTGACGGGAACGATTCTCGCTGCAGGCCGCGTGTTCGGGGAAGCGGCAGCTCTGCTATTTACGGCGGGGATGAGCAGCCCGAGGCTCGATTTCACGGATTGGAACCCGTTCAGCCCGATGTCGCCGCTGAATCCCTTCCGTCCTGCGGAGACGCTGGCCGTTCATATTTGGAAGATCAACTCGGAAGGATTAGCTCCAGACGCTCCGGAAATTGCTGCAGGGGCTTCAGCCGTACTTATACTCACTGTGCTGGCGTTCAATCTGTTGGCCCGCTGGCTGGGGCGTGTCATGCACAAGAAATTCACAGCAACGAAATAGGGAGGAGCCTCTATGAGCAATATCGAACTGTCCGTCAAGGATTTGAGCGTATACTACGGGGAGAAGCAGGCGGTCAAGAATGTGTCGCTTGACTTCGAATCGAAGCAGGTGACGGCGCTGATCGGCCCGTCCGGGTGTGGGAAATCGACGTTCCTGCGCAGCCTGAATCGGATGAACGATCTTATCAGCGGTGCTAAAATTACCGGGGAAATATGGATCGGCGACGAGAATATCAATGATCCTAAGACCGACGTAGTTCTGCTTCGCCAAAGAATCGGCATGGTCTGGCAAAGACCGAACCCCTTTCATAAATCAATCTATGAGAATATTGCCTTTGGCCCCCGCTATCACGGGATTAAGGATAGAAAAAAGCTGGATCAAATCGTCGAGGAATCCTTGACGAAGGCCGCCTTGTGGGACGAGACGAAGGACAGGCTGCACCGCTCCGCGCTTTCGCTGTCCGGTGGGCAGCAGCAGCGGCTGTGCATCGCCAGATCGATCGCAGTAAGTCCAAGCATCATCCTGATGGATGAGCCGGCCTCGGCGCTTGACCCGGTGTCCAGCTCCAAGATCGAAGAGCTGATCGCTGAGTTGAAGAAGGAATACTGCATTATTATTGTTACCCATAACATGCATCAGGCGGCACGGGTCTCGCAGAAGACGGCATTCTTCCTAATGGGCGAGGTCGTTGAATTCGATGACACGGACAAAATCTTTACGAATCCGAAGGAAAAGCGTACTGACGATTATATTTCCGGAAGATTCGGATAAACTGGATGCAGCGTAAAGGCAGGCGTGGATGAAGGATTCATCCTCGTCTGCTTTTTTGATGTGCGGCGTGCCCAGCTAAGCACGCATCTTCTAGCCGGTGAAAGTCCGGTCGCGGGAAGGGCCAAGCCCCCGCGTAGCTAGGATACCTACGTATGGCGAAATCTGTACGTAGAAGCGTATCGACGAAAGTACCTGTCAGAGGCAGGGCGAGCAACATACCAGGCCGTAACATGAAAGTGAATCCTGCCGCGTCGTCAAAAAGGCCTCGCAAGAGGGAAAAGAGGAAGCCGAGTCCCGCGTACATGGACGAAGGCCATGGAAGCTGCCTAGAACTTGGAGCGACAGTGAAGAATCCTCCGGCGTAGAGGGAACGGCATGGTATGAAAGAGGATGCAGTGAACTGGGGAGGCCCTCCCCTGCACGGTTGCAGAAACCGTAAAGAGGCCTTCTATAAGCCCCAGAGGTGAAGTGAACGGTCTGCAGGAAGGGAGTCCGAGGGGCTCATAGTACCGTGGAACGCAGGACAACACAACCTGCGGGAGGGAAGGAGCCCTGCTTTGTTCAAGTTTCTTGAGGAGGTACGAGTCAGTGAATGCCAAACGGCTAACAACACCAGAGGAAAACGTTCAACAACTCCAAGGGAAACTCGGTCATGCGGCCAAGGAGAACAAGAAGCGAAGATTTCACGCGCTGTACGACAAGGTCTATCGGGTAGACATCTTATGGGAAGCGTGGCGAAGGGTACGAGCCAACGAGGGCTCGGCAGGAGTGGATGGAGAGACGTTGGCAGACATCGAGAAACAGGGAGAAATGCGTTTTGTGCTTGAATGTCAACGGCTACTGAAAGAAGGGAAGTACCATCCACAACCCGTTAGACGCCACTACATCCCGAAGAAAGATGGCAAACTGCGACCGCTGGGGATCCCGACGGTGAGAGACCGCGTCATCCAGATGGCGACCAAACTCGTCATGGAACCCATTTTCGAGGCGGATTTTCAGGACACGTCTTTCGGTTTTCGGCCTAAGCGGAGCGCGAAACAGGCGTTGGAGCGAATCCGGAAAGCATGCAACCGCAAAGGAAATTGGGTGGTCGACGTCGACATCCAAGGCTACTTCGACAACATCAATCAGGAGAAACTGATGAAGCTGATCGAAATGCGGATCAGTGACAGGCGAATCTTGAAGTTGGTGAGGAAGTGGTTAGGTGCGGGAGTGATGGAAGAAGGAAACATCCGACGCTCAGACTTGGGTACACCGCAAGGGGGAGTGATCTCACCACTGCTGGCGAACATCTACCTGAATTACTTTGATCTTCTGTGGGAACGACATGGCGGTAAGCTTGGGGAACTGACGCGTTATGCAGATGATCTGGTGATCATCTGCAAGACGAAGAAGGACGCACAGCGGGCCTATGAACTCATACGAGCGATTATGGAACGCCTGGAATTAACCCTGCACCCCACGAAAACGCGCATCGTTGGACTTTGGACTGGGGAAGAAGGCTTCGATTTTCTGGGCATGCATCATCGAAAGACGAAGGCCGAAACATCCAAAGGCCAAGTGTACTACACAACCCAGCAGTGGTTGTGCCGGAAGGCGGAAGAGCGAATACGGGAAGGGGTAAAAGAGCGATTAGCTCCGCCAGGTATGCGACGCCTGAGTTTCGAAGAGCACGTGGAGTACCTGAATCCAAAGATTCAAGGCTGGCGCAATTACTACTACACAGCTTACAGCCAGAGGAAGATGGCGAAGTTGGATTGGTATATCCGGCAGCGGTTTGCGAAGTGGTATGCTAAGAAACACAAACGCAGACGATGGTTGAGTTCGCTGCGCGAAGTGAAGTCTTTGTCTATTCAATATGGACTTAAAACGCTCTTGTAATCTGCATGCTCATGATGACGAACATCGGAAAGCCGTATGAGGGAAAACCTCACGTACGGTTTGATGAGGAGGGGCTGGGCCCCGCCCAGCCTTTCACTCTAGCAATGCTGCTGCTTTATTTCTGTTTCTGGAAGATGGATAAAAATTGGCACATCCCCGTAGGGGTGGAGTACAATAAATACAGCAGAATTGTTAACGGCTGATCGCAGCGAGGTGTGTGATTGGGAGGAAAGATGGATATTACGATTATAATCATGGTCCAATCATGGTCCCCGATTGAAACCATTTGAGGTCCGTGGTATTGTAAGTTAGGAATTGGAATTTAAATGAATAAAATCCAGATATGATGTTGATTTCGATCATGTAGACGGGCATACGCTGTTCTACGAGGCTTGTCTATTTTACGATAATTTACGATAAAATCGATATAGTTATTTATATGTGCATGGTCTCCCTAGAACAGGAGTTGTCTATGATTCATGAATTGCCGGATAGACTAGAAGCAGCAGAGCTGTCGTCATGATCAGAACCAACCGGACAGGCGGCATAATCCTGTCCGGTTCCCGCTGATCTAAATTATACCGGGGCTCTGCAATTACAGCAGGCTGATTACGAGCAGTTCATACAGCACTAACGGAAGAATGACATTGTTGTAGTAATAGGAGCCGAACAAACCGCGGTTGTACCTGTATCCTGGGGCTGTGTAGCCGCCTGGGGATTCCGGCTGTCCGTACTGCTGTCCGTATTGTCCGGCATACCCCGGCTGTCCGTACTGCTGTCCGTATTGTCCGGTATACCCCGGCTGCCCGTACTGTTGTCCGTATTGTCCGGCATATCCTGGCTGTCCGTACTGCTGTCCGTATTGTCCGGCATATCCCGGCTGTCCGTATTGCTGGCCGTATTGTCCGGCATACCCCTGTTGTCCGTACTGCCCATAGCCACCGTACTGTCCGTAGCTGCTAGGATAACCGTACCCGTATTCCGGATCATCGCCGCCCTGCTGGCCGGGAATCATGAGAAACAACAGGCCGCCGTCCGTATGCGATAATACGCCTTCGTAAGTTATTCCGTCTGCCGTCTGGATGCGAACAGGCCGGTTCGAGTACTGCTTACAGATTTTGTGCAGCTGCTCCTTCATGCTTTTGATCGTTTGGACGGCATTCGGATTGGCCTGATAGACCACTTGCTGATGACCTTCTTTTGGCGCCATGCGTTTAACCTCCACTGATATCCAATGTGCTGTGCTGATGACATCCTATGCTATAGCCCATAGAGAGGTGCGGCAATTTCTTCGATGCCCTGCGGAGGATTGCAACCTGCGCAGTCGTTTTGGTAACATAAATAGCAGGTTTATGTTTGTATATATATTCAATCGAGGCACCGCTCGGAATAAGGAGATTTCTGATGAATGTAGTAGAGTGGATTGAGCTGATGTTCAAGCAGTACGGATATTTGGTATTGCTGATTGGACTTCCTATAGATTTTATTGCGCTGCCATTGCCTCCAGGCCAGACGACGCTTACGTTTACAGGTTATTTGGCCTATAAAGGCGTATTCGGCTTGTTCCCGGCTATGGCGGCAGCTTTTGCAGGAGCGGTGATCGGGGTCACGGTCACATATCTGATCGGATACAAGGTAGGGGCCCCGCTGGTGGAGCGGTATGGCAAATGGATATTTATCAAGCCCGCCCAAATTGAGAAAACAAGGCGCACTTATGATAAATACGGAAATAAAATGCTGCTGGTCAGTTTTTTTGTACCTGGCGTGCGGCAATTTTTTGGCTATTTCGTGGGAATTATCCGGGTGCCGTTCCGGACATTCGCTATTTATGCTTATACCGGGGCAGCGATTTGGGTGATTGTGTTCGTCGGCATCGGCTATGTGTTCGGGGAGCAGTGGCAGCATATATTCTCGTTAGTAGAGAGCTATTTGAAATACATATGCACGGGGATCGGGGCGCTGCTGGTATTCTGGTTTATCTGGAAATGGCGGAGGCTTCGCTTGAAGGAGACGAAGGCGGAGAAAGAGCCTGGTTAGCCCTTATGGTCTACGGGCGGGACGATTTATAGACACAAAAAGCACTAAAAGACGCGAGGCAGATGCTTGCTTCGCGCCTTTTTATTTATTTTCTTCACTTTCAGCGGTTTCCCTTACTTTAACCAGTGACCATATCGTGAAAATATTACTTATCAAGCTCAATCCAGCAGCAATGATTGCAAGCTCATCGGCGGTAAGCTCTGCTAATTCAATATCCTCTTGCTTTGATTTCTTTTTCCTTTTCGCCAAGCTATCACCTGCTCAAATCTTGTTCTTTCATCATATGCAGCTTTTTGCTCTCAAGGCATGGGCAATGCACATGTTTTCCGGCGTCAGGCAGGATGGGCGGATTCATGCGTTTTTGTTCTTTGATTAAAGCCTTGGCACTCTGTTATCATTATAGCTGGATATTCGAAAGTGTTCGGAAAAGCGATGTTATATGATTTTCAATAGGAAGGGACAGGAACATGAGCGTTCAGTTGACGACCAGGGTTATCAAATTACTATGCGGTGATGCTAATTACAAGCAAGGGGATACCTATGTTCAAAATGGACAGGTGCATTTAAATAATCCCGATCCTGGGGCTTCGGAATATACAGTACGGGTTCGGGGCATGGAGAGCTACAGTGTATCTGTAATCATCGATAGTGATGGTGACGTGGAGGCTGATTGCTCTTGCCCCGCGAGCGGGAATAGAGATCATTATTGCCGGCATATCGCCGGGGCATTAATTGCAATCCATGACCTAAAGCATGACGGGGCCAAGCCCGACCGGGCTTACAGTCTGACCGCGGATTTGGACGAGGCCGATGGACTGCGAGGAGCTGCCGCTCGAGCGGTAAATTCAGATTCCTCCTATGCGCCGGGCTCTCCAAAAGGCAGGGCAGGCCGTGGATGGTCGAACGGGACTCACATGACGTCAAGATTCCGGCGCAGCTCGCTTGCTACACAAGACGCAGGGATTACTAAAGGGATATTAAAAATATTCGATGACAGACCGCAGGGCCGGCTGGTTCGCACCCAGCATCTGGCTGATCTCAAGACACCGCTTGAGGTTGAAATCATTTGCAGGCTGCATCCCTACCGGTCTCAGAAGCATCTGTTTGGCGTGGAGCTTAAGGTCGGGACGAAGCGGCTGTATATCGTGCAAAAAATCCGCGAATTCCTCGACTGTGTGGAACGCGGGGAGCCCTATGAGTTCTCAAAACATTTCACGTACTTGCCGGAGCTTCATTATTTTCGGCCTGAAGACGAAATCGTCATTCGCCAGCTGCTGCAAATCTGCCGCAATGAGCGGATGTACCAGGAGACCAGCTCCAAGCTTGGGGCCAGTTCGGCGTATGACCGGCTGATCAGCGATGATCGGCTGCTGCTTATTCCGCCGTTTGCCTGGGATGGTCTGCAGCCTTTGCTTACGGGGAACTCGGCGGTGCAAATTATGCGGGAGCAGCATCGAACGCACGCTTTTGAAATTTCCAATGAGAGGCTTCCGCTTCATTTCGAGTTCGATTCGCATGATTCGGGGGGATACCAGCTTCGGATCGACGGGCTGGACGAGCTTATTGTCCTGGAGCCATATGGGCTCGTGCTGTCCGGCGATAAGCTGGTCCCGCTGCCTGCAGAGCAATGCGGCCGTTTATCTGAGTTGAAGCATATGCTGTATTTCTCGCGAAGCCAGGACATATTTATATCGGCGGAGCAAATGGAGCCGTTCATCGAGAAGGTCGTCCCCGGATTGCGAAAGCTAGGCATCGTTCAGATGAGCGAAGCGATTTCGGAGCAAATCGTGCACGCGGCGTTGACGGCCAGGCTCTACCTGGACAGGGTCAGAGACCGCCTGCTGGCCGGGCTCGAATTCCAGTACGGGGACATTGTCTTCAATCCGTTAGCGCCTCATGATGAGCGGCGCGGGGAGAGCCGTATCATTATGCGCGACGGCGACAAAGAGGGGCAAATATTGAGTCTGATGGAGACCGGATTGTTCGCGCAAACGGAAAGCGGCTATTTCCTGGACGATGAGGATAGTGAATACGAGTTCCTGTACAGGATTCTGCCGGAGCTGGAGAAGCTGGTTCATGTGTATGCCACCTCTGCGGTCAAGGCCAGGCTGTACACGGAACATGCGCCGCCGCAAATCCGTGTCAATGTAGATGAGCGAACCGACTGGCTGGAATTCAAATTTGAAATGGAAGGCATTCCGGAAACGGAAATCAAAAACGTGCTCTTATCGCTGGAGGAGAAGCGAAAATACTACCGGATGCCGGACGGGGCATTGCTTCCGCTGGAGAGCAGCGAGTTCCAGGAGATGATTAAGCTTATGAACGAGGTGGGGATCCGCCGGGCCGATTTGAACGGTGCAGAAGCCCGGCTGCCTGCCGTTCGGGGGCTTCATTTTATGAATTATGCGGGAACGGCCTCTAATGTGAAGCTGGGCAAATCATTGCGGCGTCTGCTGGATCATATGCGGAATCCGGACCATCTGGATTTTCCCGTTCCCCAGCAGCTGGTCGATGTGCTGCGGGACTATCAAAAATACGGGTACCAATGGATGAAGACCCTCGCGCATTATCGGTTTGGCGGAATACTGGCCGATGATATGGGGCTTGGAAAAACGCTGCAGAGCATTGCCTTTATCGTCTCGGTGCTCCCGGAAATCCGCCAGCAGGATCTGCCGGCGCTGATCGTCGCGCCGGCCTCCCTCGTGTATAATTGGCGCAATGAGCTTGGCAAGTTCGCCCCGGATATCAAGGCGCTTGTCGTAGACGGCAGCCGGACCGAACGGGGACGGGCGATAAGAAATTCCTCCGGGATCGATGTCATCATTACGTCGTATCCGCTCTTGAGGCGGGATGTCGATTTATACGAAGGCCGCTCATTCCATACGCTTGTGCTGGATGAAGCTCAGGCCTTCAAGAATCATACGACCCAGACGGCACAGGCAGTAAAGTCGATTTACGCGAAATACCGGTTTGCGCTGACCGGAACTCCGATCGAGAATTCGCTAGAGGAGCTGTGGTCGATTTTTGAGGCGGTGTTTCCGGAGCTCTTCCCGGGCAGAAAGGAATTCAATGAATTGTCCCGGGAGACGATTGCCCGGCGAATCCGTCCATTCCTGCTCCGCCGTTTGAAAAGCGATGTGCTGAAGGAGCTGCCGGAGAAGATTGAGACGCTGCAGGCCTCCGAGCTGCTGCCTGAGCAGAAGAAGCTGTATCTTGCCTATTTGGCCAAGCTGCAGCAGGAGACGCTCAAGCATCTGGATCAGGATGATTTTAACCGGAACCGGATTAAAATTCTGGCCGGCCTGACTAGGCTGCGCCAGCTATGCTGCCATCCTGGATTGTTCGTAGACGATTACAAGGGGAGCTCGGCCAAATTCGAGCAGCTGCTGGAAATCGTGGAGGAATGCCGCAGCGCCGGGAAACGCATGTTAATCTTCTCGCAATTTACGGAAATGCTGGGCCTGATCGGGCGGGAGCTGGGCTATGAAGGCGTTCCATTCTTCTACCTCGATGGCAGTACGCCGGCAGCGGAAAGGGTCGAGCTGTGCAGCCGGTTCAACGGCGGGGAGAAGGACGTGTTCCTGATTTCCCTGAAGGCCGGCGGCACAGGGCTCAATTTAACCGGAGCTGATACGGTTATTTTGTACGATCTGTGGTGGAATCCTGCCGTGGAGGAGCAGGCTGCCGACCGGGCGCACCGCATGGGGCAGAAGAAGGTGGTTCACGTCATTCGCCTGGTTACGCAGGGCACTGTCGAGGATAAAATGTACGAGCTGCAGCAGAAGAAGAAAAATTTGATCGACGAGGTCATTCAGCCAGGGCAGGAGGCGCTGTCTTCATTGACGGAGGAGGAAATCCGCGAGATCCTGGCGATCTAGCGGTTGAACTGACAATAGAATCGTTTGGCGACCAATAAAAGCGACAATAAAAGGAGCTGTCCCAAACCTATCCTTTTGTCATGCCGCCTCTTTTCGCAATGATACGTACTATACTTAACAATGGCTTCGACTTTGTTCTGCTCCAAGATTTTATTTTTACCGTCATAGCCCGCATCGGCAATGACGGTTTTTTTTAGATGACTGGGAGACAGCCTCTTCTTGTGCATAGAACGAACATTTATTTTTAATGGATTCCCCATTCATAATCTAGAATAGGCCTGAATTTTGAAAGCCGAAATCCGGAGTGTGTTGGTAACTTTTAAAATTGACTCTGTCGGTTTTAAAAGTTGTCAGCACTTAGGCTTGGAAGCGACCGCTTGCCCATAATGTGACTAACACGCTCACGGTTCCGGCCGCCTATGATGAGACTAAACACGCTCCCGGCTCTGGCCGCCTATGATGAGACTAAACACGCTCCCGGCACCGGCTGCCCATGATGAGACTAAACACGCTCCCGGCACCGGCTGCCCATGATGAGACTAAACACGCTCCCGGCTCCGGCCGCCTATGATGAGACTAAACACGCTCCCGGCTCCGGCCGCCTATGATGAGACTAAACACGCTCCCGGCACCGGCTGCCCATGATGAGACTAAACACGCTCCCGGCTCCCCTTTACGCCGAGCCTGAATCGCGGACTTCTGTTCTAAATGGATTTATGGTAGTTAATTTCTGCGGCAAAGAAAGGGAAGCAAATTTAAATGGATTTTACGTCGTTAGAAGAAGGGAGATCGCCATCATGGGCTGGATTCTTGATTTTTGATGCATAAAATCCATCTAATTCATTGAATCATTTGTTTAGAGCATAATTAGATACATGAATTCCATTTATGTTCTAGTTAGATAGGCTCAACAGCTCATGTTAGAGTTCAACAGCTATGTTCGAGTGTAAAGGCTTATGCTCTAGTTCAACAGCTCATGTTTGAGTTTGACAGCTTATGTTCTAGTTCGATAGCTATGTTCGAGTTTACAAGCTTAGTCGGCAGCTTATATAGATGAGCCTGAATGGGATGCAATAAGGGAGAAATTAAATTTACAGAAATAGATTCAGGCAAAACCGGATTCTGTCAAAACGGATAGCTTTTTAAAAGAAAGGGGCGCCCCTCAGTCATCTATAATGACTTCTGGGACTGCCCCTTTGTTGCTCCTTGCTAGAGTTGTCTGTTTGCAGTTCCTTGCTAGCAGTTGCCTGCTTGCTGCGTACAAATTGCATACTTATTGCTACTTGCCTGTTATTTACATGTTACGTACTTGTTACCTGCTTGCTGCTTACTTCTTGATAACGGCCCCCTTGGCAGCGGCCTGCTCGCTTTGCTCCTGGGTCATATTGTTCACGGCGCTGAAGAGCGCTTTGACTGAGGAGGTCATGATATCGACGTCGATGCCGCAGCCCCAATGGATCTTGCCGTCCGGCGCCGTAATGCCGACATAGGATACGGCTTGGGAGCTGGAGCCGACCTCAAGCGCATGCTCCTTGTAGACCAGATTGCTGTAGCTGATGCCGAGCTTTGACTGCAGAGCGTTGCTAATCGCGTCCAGTCTACCGTTGCCTACTCCGTTGATCTCCTGAACCACTCCGTCTTGCTTCACTGTAACCGTCGTCTCATAATCATCGTGGTGCGTAAAGCGATAGTTCAGGAACTCGACAGGCGAGTTGATATTAACGTAGACTTCTTTGAAAATATCGTAAATTTCGTTCGCCATCAATTCCTTGGCCAGACGATCGGAGACGTTCTTGACCCGGTAGCCGAAGTCCTCGCGCATTTTCGGCGGCAGATCCAGGCCGTAGTGCTGCTCAAGCAGGTAGCCGATACCGCCCTTGCCGGATTGGCTGTTAATGCGGATGACATCGCCTTCGTATTCGCGGCCGATATCCTTCGGATCGATCGGCAGATAAGGCACCGTCCAATGCTCACAGTCATGCTCCTCGCGCCATTTCATGCCTTTGGCGATGGCGTCCTGGTGAGAGCCGGAGAAAGCGGCGAATACGAGCTTGCCCGCATACGGCTGTCTTTCGTTCACTTTCATTTTGGTCATCCGTTCGTAAACCTCGATGATTTCCGGGATATTCTCGAAATTCAGCTTCGGATCGACGCCGTGGGAGTACATATTCAAGGCCAGGGTTACAAGGTCCACGTTCCCCGTCCGCTCCCCGTTGCCGAACAGCGTTCCTTCGACGCGCTGGCCTCCGGCAAGCAGGGCCAGTTCTGTATCGGCAATCCCGGTTCCCCGGTCATTGTGTGGGTGCAGGGACAGGATCACGTTGTCTCGATATTTCAAATGATCGCTCATATATTCGATTTGGCTCGCATAAACGTGCGACATGGACATGGAGACTGTAGCCGGCAGGTTGATGATGACCTTGTTGTCGGCGGTTGGCTGCCATACGTCGAGCACGGCATTGCAGATCTCAAGCGCAAAATCGACCTCGGTGCCGGTAAAGCTCTCAGGCGAGTACTGGAATTTGAAATTGCCCTCGGTTTCTGCCGCATATTTCTTCAACAGCTCGGCTCCGGTCACCGCAATATCGATAATTTCCTGCTTGGATTTCCGGAATACCTGCTCACGCTGGGCGACGGAGGTGGAGTTGTACAGATGCACGACCGCCTGCTTTGCGCCTTTGAGGGATTCGAAGGTTTTCTGAATAATGTGCTCCCTGGATTGAGTCAGCACCTGGATCGTTACGTCGTCGGGAATGAGATCCTGCTCGATCAGGGTGCGCAGAAAGGTATATTCCGTCTCGGAGGCCGCAGGGAAGCCGACTTCGATTTCTTTAAAGCCCAGCTTAACGAGCACTTGGAAAAATTCGAGCTTCTCCTCCAGGTTCATCGGTACGACCAGGGCCTGGTTTCCATCGCGAAGATCGACGCTGCACCAAATAGGGGCTTCGGTAATGTACTCCTTTTGCGTCCATTTCAGGCTCGTTTTGGGAGGCATAAAATAACCTCTAGTGTATTTTTCGAAATTTTTCATAGCAATGTCCACCTTTCCCTCGTATTGGATCTTCATTAATTTACAACTTATTTGTATTAGGAATATAAAAAAGCCTTCCATCTCCAATGACATTAGAGACGAAAGGCTGTTGTCAGCTTACGCGGTACCACTCTGATTCATACCGTAACGGTATGCACTCTGCGGATACGGGCTGCGCACTCGAACGAGACACGGCCGTATATCCTCCTACTGTAACGGTTAGGCTCCGGCTCCACCTACTCTAATACAATTTCAGCGAGCTACTTCAAGGTGAGTTCGGATTTGGCTTGCGACTGTTTTGCACCGGCCAACAGCTCTCTGGGCGCCCAGCGTCAATCCTACTATTCCTCTTCAACGTATTTGAATATTGACGTTAGTTTACTACAATGCAGCAAGGGAATCAAGATATTTTTGACAAGGCTTTGTAAAGTATTTCGTTAAGTCGGAAGTGCCGCTCACTCTTAGGGGGCGGAGGAGCGCAGCACCTGAACGGTTGCCGACCTATAGCTTCCTTTGTAATAAGCGTTGATTTTGGTCGTTCCCGCCTTGAGTCCTACGAGGTCGCCATTGTCGTCATAGTCAGCGATCTCCGGATTCTCGCTTCTGAACCTTGTGAGGTGGGTGATGTCGGTTCGCTTGGAAGTGGCATAATCGTAAATGTATGCTCTTGTATCCAGTCTATCTCCGACAGAGAGCGAGTATTCGCTGGAATCCAGATTGAAGCCGGCCGGCTCTAGTTCGTCTGAATCCTCGGGCAGCACGATAATCGACATAGTGGTCTGCAGGCCCTGATAGCTTGCGACAAGACGAGTAGCGCCCGGTTCGATTCCCGTTATCCGGCCCAGGCCGTCAACTGCTGCAATTGAAGGATCTTCGATCTGGTACTGCGCGGCAGCCGAGAGGGCATTCGTGTAACCATCGGAGTAGACGGCCTGAATAACGGTAGGGGCGCTATGGCCTTTGAGCACTTTTTTCTCGGATTCTGTAAAAGTGATCTTCATCAGCGTCCGATCGATCGGCGGAGCGGTTTCCTGCGGCTTGGGCAGCTTGCTCAGCTGGGCTTTGTAGAAATCGCCTCTCTTGATTGTGCCTGTTACGATAAACCCGCCGTCCAGAGCTGCCGCTCCTTCGCCGTGACTGTAGAGCGTCGGTCCCTCGTATAAATATTCGCCCAGCACTAGTCCCTCATGGTCGACGGTCAGCACGGCGTATTGCCTCCTGATGTTCGGGTAGTCCCCTTTCGTATTAGCTCCAAGCAAGGCGTAGCCGTGCTCGGCGGGAACCAAGTGGCTGTAGGTTCTTGTACCTGTCTCATATTTGGAAGGATAGGCTTTCTCCCAGAGAATATTGCCGCTAGCATCAATCTTGGTTAACAGGTTATCGCTTTGGCCGTAAGAGGTTTTGCGATTCCCGATGAGGTAGCCTTCGTCTTGGGCCGGGATAATGGAATAAGCAAGGAAGTTTGCGGTCTTGTCCTGGTACTGCTTGTTCCACTCCATAACGCCCTGTGCGTCCAGCTTGATGATAAGCAGCGCATTTTGGACATCCCCGATCTCATAGCTCTGTCTCGTAATGCTGCCTACGGCGAGAAAGCCGCCGTCCGGAGTTTGAACGAGATCATATAAATCCTGGTCGTCCCCGAACCAATATTTCTTGTACCACAGCTGCTCGCCCTCGGCATTGGCTCTAAGGACAAAGGCGGAATAAATGCCGGCGCTGGTCGCGCCAAACCCGGTAACGGCATACCCGCCGTCGGCTGTCTCTATGACCGAGAGCGGGTTGTTATAGTAGTAAGAGTCATCATAGGTGCTCTCCCATTGAATGTTGCCATGGGCATCCAGCTTCACCAGGTAGATTACGCTGTAAGGCTTGCCGCTGTAATCCGTAATCGTTCCTGCGACCAAGTAACCGCCGTCTTGCGTTTCTATGGCATTTCTTGCCTGGTCATTCGAGGAGTAGTTGATTTTCGTCTCCCATTCCGTACTGCCTTCCGAATCGGTCTTCACGATGTAAGCCAGCGTTTCCAGATACCCCCAGGGGCCAGGCTCCGAAATATCGCCCAACAACAAATATCCCCCGTCCGACGTACTGATGGCGCCTTTACCGGAGGAACGTGTCCCATAGTCCCTGGACCATTCCATGGCCGTCTGTTTTGGCTCTGGTGCTGCTGCATAAATAGACGGGGCCAGGCCGGGGAGTCCTTCAGTTGCGGTTATGCCGGACAGCGTAATTACTAGTGCAGCAAAAAAGAGGCTTGGGCTGCGGAGCAAGGGTTTAAATAAATTAAATCGTCGGGCCGGAGATTTAAACAAATAGTTCACTCCTTTCAGTTTTGAAGAACAAGCTCGTGTTACCGGATTTGGAATTGAAGATAGATTTTTTGAAATGGAATAAAATGGATTATATAAGTACATTATGATTCTAAAAGGGAATATAATTAATCCCACAAAGAGCATATATTCCTATGAATATGTAATTATTTTTCTTTGTTGGTAGATATTTGATTTGTGGAGCTTTGGAAGGAGAGTGGAATGGGACGGAGGAAGAAGGAATACTTTTGGCATGAGAAAAAGGTCATTTTTGGAAATTTATTTTTTATCGATAATCAGCACGTATTGTTGTATGTTGTCGAAAAATAACTTTGGAAGCAGCGCTTGACTTCTAACTAACAATTTCATATAATGAAATAGTCGTTTGCGGGGCCTTAGCTCAGCTGGGAGAGCGCATCGCTGGCAGCGATGAGGTCAGGGGTTCGATCCCCCTAGGCTCCATACTAATAAGGAACGTCACCACATATCGTGGTGGCGTTTTTTTGTTCGGATTGCCTAGGGGACGATGAACCCCAAAATAGGGGTTCGCCCACGCGCAGGGAGTCGATGCGATGGTGGTCAGACATTAGAATGAACGATCTTATAGTTTTTTGGACAAAGGGCATGGTTACATACGCCTATTAATGAGAAAAAGGTATCTACTTCGCCTCTGGGAGCGCTTTTGTAGATTTTATTCGGATAGTGGGAACATTTCTGAGGTAAGTATTTTTGCAATCGTTCTTGTGGACGCCGCTGGGCATTCCTGATTCGAAGCGAATGATGGAGGGTAGCCGCAAAGAGTACGAAAAAATCGTTGCCTTTCAGTACAGTACACATGCCCCGAGCCTCCAGCAAAGTGCAGAGAGGGGCGGGGCGTTTTGTGTTATCTTCAACAATCCCCCTTGCGTATTACGTTACGTAATAAGTTAGACTGAGTTTACTTTTAGTTGGGGAGGACGGTATGATGAAGAGGATAATGAAAAAGAAAAGATGGCGGCTGTTGATTTTTATCGTACTTGTCGGGGCGGCAGGCTTTGCATTATTTTATGTAATGCCGCCTAAAGTTGCACCTAATACCCAATAGGAATGGTTAAGCAGTGTAACAAAGAACATAACCCAGCCTTGGTCGACATTCTTCGGTATATTCATCGTACTATTGATCGCAAAAGATTCGTCGCAAAGTCCAAAAATCATATACCACTTTTTCTTTCCTTTATCCCCATACTTATCAAGCATTGAAATGCCATAAAACAAATGTCGTGCATTAACCATCAAAGTTAGAAAAAGAGCTTGAACCGGATTGAATGCTCCAAGCAATAAATTTGCTGTAACAAACTCTATAGAACCCGCAAATACGGTTAGACTGATTAGAAATGGATAAATGGCATTGAAACCAAGTGAATGCATATAGATTCCATATGCGATTCCCAAGAATACAAATCCTGCAAAAATGGGTATGGTAGATGGAAAAGCTGTCCTAAAAGCAATCCAGATTTTATTTCCTTTTTTCATGATGACTCACATCCTAGGTGTATTATGTTAAATCTCGTCAACTGGCACATAGAGGGTTCTTTTTTCTATACTCATCACCATACTTGTTTCAACTCTACTGACTGCGGAATTCTGCAGTAATGAATCGATAATGAAATTTCGATAGCTTTCCATATCCTTTGCAACAATCTTAAGCAAATAATCATGGCTTCCAGTAAGTGTGTAACATTCTTGAACCTGCGACAATTTGTTTATGACCTCTAAAAACGAATGGATGGTTTCTCTATTCAGAGGTGTTAAGTTGACGAGTACAAAAGCAGTTACTTCCATTCCTAATTTTTTCTCATCAACAATAGTTGCAAATTTTTTGATAATCCCTGTTTCTACTAAGTTTTTTGTTCTTGCAAGGCAAGCCGATGGTGAAAGCCCAATTTTTTTTGATAAATTCAAATTTGATATTGAAGCATCTTCCTGCAGTTCTCTTAATATTGCCTTATCATTTTCGTCAAGACTATTCATCATACCGCACACCTCCTGAGAAATGAATTAAATTCATCTGATTAGACATTCTATCGAATTTGATAATTATAGTCAAATAAATAACGAATTTAATTCTATAAATATAAAAAATAACAGAATATAATTCTTTGGAGTTATATTCAGATTGCTGTGAGCAGCTATTCAAATCAACCGCTTAGGGATGCTGAATTAAATTATTACAAATAGGCTTAGAAGCAGGTTCTTATCCTTTTAAATTTGCAGAATAATGAAGGACGCAGTCTCGTAATTTGCGTGCCGCTATTGCCAAATATCGCTTCTCATCCAAAGCAAGCTGATAGGTTCGCTCGTAATTTGGGTTTTTAATCAGAATTAGCGGAAAAGGGAAGTATTCATCAAACGGGGTTTCAATACTAAAACAACTGATAAAACATTTGGGTTTTTACAAAGGAATGCTTGCAGGATTAGTACTTAAGAGAGAATCTTTCAGGTGCCTTTCAGTAATCCCATCGGTGATAAATGTTCAATCGAGTTTTTCGGAGCAGCACTCGAATTCAGAGGTCAAGGAGAGGCTTCGCAAGTGATTTCTTATATTATCGAAAGTACGCCAAATAAAGTGTACTTGATTGAAGAGGTGGCCGATACGAATATCAAGGCAATAAAATTTTACGATAAGTTAGGGCTTAAGGAGTACAAGAGGAAAGCACTTCCAAGAAGGTTCGCTGAGAATAATGGAATAAACCATCTTATATCTTTAAAATATGTGAGATGAATATTGATCAATTTCTTGGGCAGTGCAACCGATAATGGAGGGAAGCCGCATTTTTGACAGCGAAGAACTCAGGGGATTGGGGTTGATCTCCTAGGCTCCTAGGCTCTATAGGAAAAAAGGCTAGCCATAGTTGCTGGCTTTTTTTTGTTCTGTTTGGAACGGGGCGGGCATAGGAGGTGACCGTTCCGTTATTCAGGTCTAACGAATCTCACTCACGCTATTCGTACATATTTGCGTTTATTTAAATCTAGCGAATTTCAGACACTCTATTTACGGGTTTATCCTCTGCTTGGAGCCGTAAAGAATGAAATAAGGTTATCTGATTTCGTTACATTTTGATAACGGTTGTATTTAGACCAATAGCGATCGTAAGATTCGTTATAATGTTTCGGTCACGGTCCGCATTCACTTTACGGTCGAGCTCACCATATGCGTTATGCTTCGCGGTCGTATTTATGGTTGTATTCACTTCTTGTCTTGTTCAAGTTCTCGGTTGCTTTGGTTTGGTCTAAATCTCCGTCTCGATCCTGTCATATTTCGGTTCCATTCTCGGTCATTCGCACCCGCTCCCGCCCACATCTCATTCTAATGTTGGGTCACATCTCGCTTACGGTCCAAGTCATGCCCTAAGCTTCGCTCTAAGTTTCGATCTAAGCTTCAGCATCGGGGAGCCTGTAGGTTCGATATCGTTGTTTGCCGCTGGCGATCAGCAGCAATTGCTTGCTAGCGAGTTGGCGGAGGATTTTGCGCGTATGTTGCTCCGAAAGTTGAAGATGGGCGGAAATTTCACGGGGTGTAAAAGGGCGCAGCAGTCTCCGGGCAAACCGTAAGGTTTCAGCCTCCGCCCAATGGAGTCCGGAGGGTACAGAGCAGGAGAGGAACTTTCCAATAAAGGAAAGGGTAAGCTGCTTGCAGACGCCCGGATCGTCGCTGATAGATAAATAGGCTATCGGGAGGAACAGCCAATCATCTAGAACCAGTAAAGACTGCTTCATGCACAAATCCTTAAATCGACTGACTTCAATATCTCTGGCGTGGCTCCGATAATCTTGAATTTCAATACAGCCCCTGGCATTTCCCGGCAAATACGCGAGATCAAGATAATGGTAGCCGTTGTTATAGTCTCTAACCTTATATTCTGGGTATAAGTGATCAAAGTTGCCTATGGTCGGAAACCAAATCTTGCGCAAAAATTCTACCGATCTCCCAGCTCAGCCCCTTTCGAAGCAGCTCTCTTCTTCGCGGAGTTATCTCCTTAGCAATTTGCTGATCCAGCCATTTTGGATAAACCTCTTCGAACATGCTCACTCCAGTTCGCTCCCATCCTAATAAAACAAAAACCGCCTTAACACCCGATGTTCGAGAACATGGATATCAAAGCGGTATATGCTTTACACCGATAATTTAAAATCTATTGTAGCCAATAGTGGGGGATTTTTCAAATGAATTTTGCCAAATAAAGCGCTTGGATTTCAAATAAACCACTTGAGTCAAAGATGATCGGTGAGGATTCAACAGGAAGCACCTGCAAACGACCAATTCTCTCTACCGGGCCTAGAGGCGCTGTTTCATCAGAAATCACATGTATTGATGATCCATCCGAGGCATGATAACAAGCACCGCTAAAGGATTTAGTTTGTTTAAATATAGGACTGCAAATGGGTAATTTCGGCAAACGTATACACGAGAAGCTTTTGTCTATAGAATAGAGTAGTTGATCTTAGATTAGGAGCGGATGGTATTATGGTCAAGGCTTATTCATGGCTCATTTTTTGTGTCATCGTTTGGGGGAGCAATTTTGTGTTTGGAAAGATGCTAATCCAACATTTCTCGCCAACGGTGCTGACCGAATTGAGACTATTGTTTATTGTGATGTTTTTAGTTGGACTAGCTGCTTTTAAAAAAGCTTTTGTGCGTATCAATAAAACCGATTTTATATTGCTGTTTGTTCTTGGTGTGATCGGCGTGTTTATTAATCAATGGTCCTTTTTTGCAGGCCTGCAAACCGCCGACCCTACAACGTCGGCATTAATTTTAGCAATGACGCCTATTTTGGCAGGGGTATTGGCCGCGGTATTTTTAAAGGAGAAATTAACGGTTCGGATGCTGCTGGGATCCATCATTGCAATATTAGGCATTTTCTTTGTAGTGACGAAAGGGAACTTTTCAACAATACATGTAGATCAAGGGCTGTTATGGATCGTGCTCACCATGGTGACATTTGCCATAATGATTATTATGACGAGAGTACTTTCTCAAAGAATCAATCCTCTGACAATCACTCTCTATTCAAATATCGTCGGCTTTATCGTTGGGCTGCCTTTCATATCTGCATTAGATCATCCCATTCGGATAAGTCTCCAAATCCAGGATTGGGCTTTTTTAATTGGAACAGCCGTGGTTGTGCATGGGATAGCCACGCTGATTTGGAATCAAAATATCCGGCATGTGGATGCGTCAAAAGCGTCAATTTTATCTAATTTAGAGCCTTTTGTTGCTATGGTGATGGGATTTGTTCTGCTGTACAAGCCAATCACGGGAGTGGAGATATTAGGTTCTCTCCTGATTGTCGGGGGAGTAGTGCTGTCCACTCTTCAACGAAAGAAAAAGGTTAGCCATTCTGGCTAGCCTTTTGTATTGGATGTTGAGCTTGACTGGCTTCTATATATGAAAAAGTTAGGAAGGATCAGCAGCAGGACCAGAGAGGCATAGACGCCAATGGAGTAGCTGGCAGCGTAATCAAAACCGAAGCCCTGTTGAACAAGGGAGGTCGTAAGATGAATCAGCACATTCGTAAAACAAAAAGCGTAGCTTCGCATCATCCAGCCCCGGTGCTGGGCGATCCGTTTCCTTTTGATTTGGACAAGCGCGGTGATGGTAAAAGCCATCCATATCATATTCATCGCATTGAATCCCATGCTGCTGATTTTTCCGCCAGTAGCGTAGGGGGCCATATAGCCGGAAGTCAGCACGACAATTAATACCGACACGACATAAACGTAGCCGTTAATGCGGTGGAATTTGCGGTTTTTGGCCAGGATCCGATTCGAAAAATTGAGCAGCCCTGCAGCCGTGGCGATGCAGGCAAAGGCAATATGCACATACATTACGTTTAACCATGTCCGAAGCTTTAACTCGCGGCGCAATCCGGTTTTGTGGCTCAAAAATTGCGTCGCTTCCGGATCAATCAAGTAGTTTTTTACTAAGGCGTACAGGATGACAATCATGCTGATCACGGACAAAATAATAAAAAGCGTATTACGTTTCTTCATATGACTTAAAATCCCCCATCGGTTCAGGAAACCCGTATTCCCGTTAATTTAGACCCCGGCAGTACGCCAGCTTTGGCGAATCCGGTCATTAGATTTCTTTCGGCAGCCACTTCAAATCTCAGGTTCAATCTCATCGGTTTGGAGATTTGGAGCGACCAGGCAAGCTTGTCGCCCTGAAGCAAGGGATTCATAAACGCTACCGTTTCATCTCCTTGCGTGGCTGTCCCCTGAGTGATCCCATTTCGGGTTGAAATCGAAAGCCTGACCTGTATTTTCCCGACAGGCGTTGCGATGGTTGTATCCCAATCTCCGTCAAAAGCAGATGCCTGGGCAGTATTATGCCGATTCTCCAATGCCGCCGTCTCTGTAGGCGTCCCCGGCGTTGGCAGCGTGCCCGAAGCGTTTGGATCGTTGCTGCTTAATTCCTTTTCAGTCCTTGGCGCCATGCCAATCTCTCGCCAAACGGTTCCTCTCCGTTCGAATTCAAACAGTTCCTCTACTGCATGGGCGATACGCGGCCCAAGCTCGCGTTCTACCAGATGCAGAGCTACATCGAGCCCGGATGTTACGCCTCCGCCTGTAACCAGATTGCCGTCATCGACAACGCGGGCCTGGATGGGAATAGCGCCGGTCGATCCGAGCAGATCCATGCCCAAACGATGGGTAACAGCCGATCTGCCTTCCAGCAAGCCTCCCATGGCTAACAGCAGGGAGCCGCCGCATACGGTAGCAACTACGACATCTTGCTGCAAAAACGCCTCCCGGATCAGTCGGGTTAATGCCGTATTCCTTGCCCGGACCAAAATAGCCGGCACGGAATCGGGCCTATCCCCGTCGACATCTCCAGATGCGCCAGGGACGAGAAGGATTCCCGCCCTATCCGGCTTCAGCTGGCCGCTGGCCTCAATGATTAACCCGTTCGTGCCGCTTGGCACGGGTCGTGGCCCTTCGGCCGTAACGAATTCAACGTTAAGTGCTCCGCCTGCAAACATTTCGGCAGCGCAGAACACCTCGTAAGGCGCAGTGGCATCTAAAAGATCAAAACCATCAAATAATACAATTTGAACGGATAGCATGAACCATTCTCCTTTTACCACATCAGTTTAGTTTGTATTGGCTGCAACATAACAGGATCATACCAATCAAATATCTCGAACCCGGCTATGAAAAAGTCACAAAACAATAAACAATTCATCACAAAACGTAAGGTTTGGTTTTTTGAATCAAAAAAATGATAAACTTATTTCGAATTCCATGAGAACGATCTCTATTTTTATCTTCCTCTATCTTCTATAGGATAGATCACAAGCTTAAAGGTGGAATACTCAATGAATGAACTGAAAACGATTTTGGTCGTGGATGACGATGAGAGCATTGTCGAGCTTATGAAGGATTTTTTGGAGCATGATAACTTTCAAGTCGAAACCGCCTGCGATGCGGCACAAGCGCTTGCCGAGTTCCGGCGGAGTGCGATTGACTGCATGATTGTTGACATCATGATGCCGGGACTGGATGGTTTTGAATTATGCAGGCGAATACGCGCGGAAAGCAGCGTTCCTATCCTGTTCTTGAGCGCGCGCAGTGATGATATAGACAAGATCCGAGGATTGACGCTGGGCGGCGACGATTATATTGTCAAAACGGCCTCCGTTGGGGAGATTGTTGCCAGGGTGAAAGCCGTATTGCGGCGTACCGGCCCTCAGCAGGTGGTCAGCAGAGCGATTCTGGACTATGGACGCCTTGCAATCAATCTATCCACGCGGGAAGTATCAGTAGAGGGGCAGAGCATCTCGCTGACACCTAAGGAATTTGAGCTGTTGAGACTGTTTGCCGAGCATCCGCGGCATGTTTTCTCGTATGATCAATTGCTTCAGAAATTCTGGGACGGCGTGGGCGATAAGCACACCATTCGCGTTCATCTTAGCCGGCTCCGGGAGAAGATCGAGGCTGATCCGAATCACCCTAAATACTTGATTAATGTGTGGGGCGTGGGCTACCGGTTCGAGGGAGGATGATATGAGGACTGTTCACATTCGTACATTCACAATGCTTGGCTTGTTATTCATACTTTTAGTGCCCTGGATCTTTTTCTTAACGGCACATTTCTTGCAAACAAACACTTTGAGCTTGGGCGGCAATCAGCTTCAAAAACAGAGGATACAAAAAAGAGTATCTGAGATAATCCATCTGATCGGAACTCATGCGGACAACTGGACGGATCCTATCTGGCAAAACGAGCTGCAAACTCTTTTACGGGAAGCGAAATTAGATGCGGTCATTCTGAATGCCTCTGATCAGGAAATTTACCGATCCCAGCCGGGACGAGAAAGGGCATGGCAATCGTCCGAACAGTTCTCCATGATCGGAGATGGTCAAGTGCTTGGCCGAGTCGTCATTTATCTGCCCAGTTCAAAAGCGGTTTCGATGATTGCGGTTGTTTCGGGGCTGTTGCTGGCTGTTATGATAGTCGCTGTCGCAATGCGGAGGCTGATTCTCAAACCCCTCGACAGAATGAGCAGGGCTGCCCGGCAACTGGCCTCCGGAGATTGGGAGATTCAGCAGCTGCCCTCATTCAGAATTACGGAAATTGCCGAAGTACGCAATGGTTTCGAAGTGATGGTGGAGGGACTGCAGCAATCTTTTCAGAAACAACTGGAAATGGAAGAAGAACGCCGATTCGTGATTGCTGCCGTCGCACATGATTTAAGGACACCGTTGTTTGCTTTGCGGGGTTATTTAGACGGCATAGAACAAGGCATTGCAGATTCCCCGGATAAATTGGCTAAATATTTGGCGGCCTGCAAGGAAAAATCAGCGCAGTTAGACAGGCTGGTCGAGGACCTGTTCACATTTACGAAGGTTGAATATCTGGAAGCGGAGCTGAACAGAAGCACGCTTGACCTAGGGTTTATTTTGCAAAAAGCGGTTGATAACCTAAGGCCGCTAGCCCAGCAAAAGGACATCTCTGTAATCATGAACTGTTCTGCAGATGATTTGCGCGTTATAGGCGATGCGCATTTATTGGAGAGAGCCTTAAACAATATTATGGATAATGCGGTTAGACATACACCTTCCGATGGTAAGATTCTCGTTCAATGCGAGAAGGATGAGCATAAAGTAATTTTTACGATTCATGATACAGGCCCAGGTTTTGCTTCAGATGAATTGGGGCATGTATTTGAACCGCTATATCGGGGAGAAGCCTCCAGAAATCGATCAACAGGAGGAGCCGGATTAGGGTTATCCATCTCACAGAGAATTATTAAGCAGCACGGAGGCGAGCTTGCCGCAGGCAACCATCCCGACCAGGGAGCCCTTCTGTCAGGCTGGATCCCTTCAGCAACCGCTTAATAGGATAAGGCCTATTAAGCGGTTTGCAATAGGGGACGCCTTTGCCGGGCGGCAAGACGTGAACTCCGCATCGTCATATCTACATCCGTTTGGCTTCCAGGCCTCCAGATTAGATCCCATAGACTTCGGCTAGTCCTGGGATGCCCAGCGTCCGATCTTTCATTCCGACAGCAAATAGAATCCTTTTGTAATCGGTGCTTTTGGAAAACTGCATGTTGATTCTCCTCCTTTCTTAAACAGAGCTGGGGCAGTTGGACCGGGAACGGCAGGAGTTTGTCGCTAACGTATCCCATGAATTCCAATCCCCGCTCACCTTAATGAAAGGCTTCTCCGCCATACTTCTTGGAGGGTCGCTTCAAGACTCGGAGCGCTCGCGAGCCCTTCAAATTATCATCCAGGAGAGTGAACGCTTATCGCGGTTAAGCGATAATTTACTCCGCTTGGCTGCGCTGGAATCGGAGAGATACGCGATTAATCCGGCATACTTCGACCTAGCTGAGCAGATTCGGAGAACAGTCCTCACCTTTGAGCCGCTTTGGTCGGATAAACAGCTCGAGGTAGAGATGATAGGGGCTCGAACGATGGTTTATGCGGATGAGGAGCTTCTGAACCAGGTGTGGATCAATCTTATGTCGAATGCGATTAAGTTCGCTCCTGCCGATGGAAGGATTATAATCGAGCTGCTGGCGGACAAGGATCAGGCAGAGATCCGTTTTTATGATAATGGCCCTGCAGTGCCGCCTGAAGATCGAGAGCGAATATTTAAGCGATTTTTCAAAGCGGATCGGGCTAGAGACCGAAATATAGAAGGCAATGGCTTAGGTTTGTCCATCGTCAAGAAAATCGTGGATTTTCACCAAGGGATCATATATATAGATTCAGAGAACGGGAACAGCAAAGCGTTTGTCGTCAAAATTCCTGTCATGCCAAGCCCTGCAACAGAGCCTACATAGAAGGTTAGGGGGGCTGCTGAAAGATGAAGAAGGCCAAAGCAATATAATTAAAATAAAGGACTATGAAAAGGGATATCACGAAAACTGTCGAATCTTTATATTACTATGAAAAAGGCTCCTGTTTTTATTGCTGTTGTACTCTTTATTTCAATTATAACGACTGGTCGTCTCCTTTGGATGGAGTTGTTCAAGCCGTCCGGGCAGCCCTATGCAGTGAACGGGCTGCTCGATTTGCAGAACTGGGAGGAGGCAGACTGGAAGACGGTAACGCTGGATGGGGAGTGGGAATTCTATCCGGGTGTTTTCTTGCTGTCCGCCGGATCCGATCAGGATTCGCCAGAGCACTCCCCCCAAGGAATAGAGGTTCCCTCGGACTGGAGCCCGCACTTACGGCCGGATGCACCGACTCCATATGGATTCGGAAGCTACCGGCTGCAGGTTCTGGTCAATTCCACAGATGAAGTATACAGCATCTATGTTCCGAGTATTCGCAGTGCATCCCAGCTGTACGTGAACGGGAAACTCATTGCCAGCTCCGGCGATCCCGCGACGAACGCAGAGGATTACAAGGCCCAAAATATTCCTTACATTGCGACCTTTAAGCCGGATGCACAAGGTATGATCGAGATCGTGATTCAGGCCGCGAACTTTACCGACCCGCGGGGCGGAGGAATGATCCGCTCGCTCAAATTTGGAACGAATGAGAACATTTATCGCGAGAAGCAGTATTCCTTGGCGGCTCAGCAGTTAACTGCAGCCGCTATGATTATTCATGCTGCTTATTTGCTGGTCTTCTATGTTATTGAGAAAAATAAGTTTTGGTTTTATTTTGCCCTGGCTTTATTGGTCTTCATGGTCATTCTCCTTAATAGCAGCGAAGATAAATTATTGCAGCAATGGCTATCGATATCATACGCCTGGAGCTTCAAGCTCTTGCTTTTTTGCCTTATAATTCTCTTTTATTCTATCCTGCAGATGGCGAGCATAGAGCTTCCGGAGGCGTGGCGAACCAAGATTCTGCGTGCGTACGGTGCTGCGGGGATCCTTGGACTGGGGCTGAGCGCCTGGCTGCCGACTCAAAATAATGAAACTATGCAGTATGTGATTTTCCTATGTTCTGTGCCGATTATTGTATTATTTATCATTTCCGTGCTTCGTATGGCGATGAGGGGCATCCGGAAAAGTTTGATACAATTTTTAGCTTTTTTAGCGTTTGTGAATCATATGATTTGGTGGACGGTTTATTTATTCACCGGAATTAAGGTCATTTTTTATCCGTTTGATCTTATTTTGGGCATGCTGCTGCTATCTTACATATGGATCAAGCGTCATTTTATATTGTACACGGAACAGAAAGAGCTGACTGAGAAGCTGGAGGAGATCAACAGGAAGAAGGACGAGTTCCTGGCAAGCACGTCTCATGAGCTCCGTAATCCGCTCCACAGCATGATCAATATTTCTCAGGTCGTGCTTGACCGGGAGCGAAATGCCATAAACGCCACAAGCATCCGGGAGATGGAAACGGTAATTCAAGTAGGGCAAAGAATGTCTCTCATGCTTAATGACCTGCTGGATACCGCCCGATTGAAGGATAGCAGCCTGCGGCTGGAGATCAATAGCGTTTCCTTGCAGCCGATTATTAGCGGAGTAATGGACATGATTAGGTTTATGACTGCCGGTAAGCCGATCGTGCTGACAAACCGGGTTCCGGAGCATTTTCCCAAAGTCCTTGCCGACGAGAATCGCCTGATTCAGATCCTGTTCAACCTGCTGCATAATGCGGTCAAATTTACGCATCAAGGCGAGGTATACGTAGAGGCTTACACCGATAAAGGACAGGTGTTTGTGATTGTAGCGGATAGTGGTGTCGGCATGGATAAAGAAACTCAGCAGCGGGTATTTGAGCCTTATGAGCAGGCTGGTTCAATGAACGGGTATGAAGGCGGATTTGGCCTGGGTCTAAGCGTATGCAGACAATTGATTGAATTGCACGGGGGAACCATTACCGTACAGTCGGCTCCCGCCAAGGGTTCAAAATTCACCTTTACGCTGAAGCTGGATGGAAGCTCGGAGATAAGGGCGATGCTGGGGGCTGCCAGCAGGAGTGCAGCAGACACAGTAAGCGCAGCAGACGCAGCAGACGCAGCAAATGCAGCAAATGCAGCAGATGCTTCAGATGCAGCAAATGCAGCAAATGCAGCAAATGCAGCAAATGCAGCAGATGCTTCCCAAGACCTGGCCGCAGCTGCGGCATTGCCAGAGCTTTACGAACATAAGGCCCAATTGCCGGAGCCAGGGCAGCTGCCCGTTAAGGACAAGCCGCGTATACTGGCTGTGGATGACGATGCTCTGAATTTGAATGTCCTGAGCTCCATTCTTTCTAACGAGGACTATATGACCGTAACGTGTACGAGCGGTGCTGAAGCCCTGGAGCTGATTCATATTCAGGAATGGGACTTAGTCCTTGCGGACATTATGATGCCCGGTATGTCAGGGTACGAATTGACCAGGAAGATCAGGGAACGGTATGGGGTATCCGAGCTGCCTGTGCTGCTGCTTACCGCCCGCAGCCGCCCGGAGGATATTGAGAAGGGATTCTGGGCAGGTGCGAATGATTATGTAACCAAGCCTGTTGATGCCAGGGCGCTTCGGGCCAGAGTTCGGGCCCTGACACGCTTGACCAGCTCGACCCGCGAACGTATTCGCATGGAGGCCGCTTGGCTGCAGGCGCAGATTGAACCGCATTTCTTCCTGAACACATTGAATTCTATTGCCGCATTGCATACGATCAACCCCGATTCGATGCTGCAGCTGATTGAACATTTTGGTGATTATTTGCGTGAAAAATTTAAGTTCCAGAATGTAGGGGAGCTTGTTCCTCTGCAGGATGAGCTAACGCTGGTGCGCTCCTATTTGTTTATCGAGCAGACGAGATTTGAGAACCGGCTTCAGGTTGAGTGGAAAATCGACAGCAATATTGAACTGCTGCGGATCCCGCCGTATTCAATCCAGCCTCTTGTGGAGAATGCGATCCGGCATGGGCTTATGAAGCGGGCCGCAGGCGGAACGGTGCGGATTACGCTGCGAAAGCAGGGAGACTTCGCGGAGATTTCCGTTTTCGACGATGGTGTCGGCATGGATGAAGCTGCCGTGTCCAAATTGCTGGAGGCGAATGCAGCCGGAGGGATTGCGCTGCGCAATGTGGATCTCCGCTTGAAGCGGCTGTACGGCGCTGGATTACAAATATCCAGCATTCCAGGCAAAGGGACGACAGTGTCATTTGTGGTATGTTAGATGAATTAGCTTAAGGGAGTATGAGTAAGTGAGACTAAGTAAGACTAAGTGAGACTAAGTAAGACTAAGTGAGACTAAGTAAGACTAAGTAAGACTAAGTTGGCGGGAATGTCCTCTTTTAGATCCATGGGTAAATAGAATTGATTCATAGTATATTGAATGTACAAAAGAAACCTCTCCTTTTGGAATGGCTGCTCGACACTTCCATTTCACCAAGGATTGGTTTCTTTTTGTTTAACAAAATGAAAAAGAGGGTCGCCCTTCAGTTATCTACGATGCCTATTGGGACAGTCTCTTCTCGCGCATAGAACGTACATTTGTCTTTAACACTGATGTGACCAAACAGGCTCTTCACCTCCCTTTACGCTGAGCATGAATTTACGGGTTTCTCGTTTTAGCCGAGCATGAATTGCGGACTACTCTTTCTAGCGAAGATAAATCGCAAAGACTTCTCGTCTAGCGAGCATAAAATCGCGGACTTCTCGTTCTAGCCAAGCACGAATCGCGGACTTCTCGTTCTAAATGGGTTTATAGTAGTTAATTTCTGCGGCAAAGACAGGAAAGCGGCTTTAAATGGATTTCATGTCGTTAGAAAAAGGGAACTGTCCACTATGGGCGGGATTCTTGATTTTAGGCACATAAAATCCACCTATTCCCCTAAAACATTCGTTTAGCGCAAAGTTAGATACATGATTTCCATTTATTGTTCGCTTTCGACAGCATATATAACAGAAGCCAAGGAATAGGGATTCGTGTTCGACAGCATATATAACAGAAGCCAAGGAATGGGGATTCGCGTTCGAGAGCTTACATAACAGAAGTCAAAGAATGGGGGCGCGTTCGACAGCTATACAACATAGGCCAAAGAAGGGGACTTTAGTGCTCGCTTTCGACAGCTTACATAAGATGAGCGAAAGAATGGAATGCAGGCAAGGAGAAATTGACTCCGCAAAAATAAATTCCGCAAAAATTGATTCTGCAGAAAACGGGTAGCTTTCTGAAAAAAGGGCGCCCTTCAGCCATCTATGATGGCTTCGTGGACAGCCCCGTTGCAGAAGGCCAGGCCATTAGCTCACCAGCTTCAAACCGATAATGGTGAAGATAATGCCTAGAATGCAAATGATTCTTAACGCATTTCGCGGCTCCTTAAAAAACAATATTCCCATCAAAGTAGAGCCCAGCGTGCCAATTCCCGTCCAAACCGCGTAAGCCGTCGATAGAGGGATATCCTTCATCGCATTGGTTAAAAAAGTAAAGCTGAGGATAAATCCGGCGAATAATATCAAGTTGTTAAGGATATTGCTCCGTTCAGCGACCCGCTTCACGCCGATGACACCGATAATTTCAAATAGCCCTGCGATAATCAAATAACCCCACGCCATTATGCCCCCTCCTTTTTCACGCCGCCGTCGGAAATTTTCAAACCAATGATGAATGCTGCCAATAGAAGGATCAACAGGATTTTGACCCATCTAAAGGGCTCTTGAAAATAAAACATGTCAACGAGTATGGTCCCGATTGTACCGATTCCGGTAAAAATGGCATATCCCGTTCCGATCGGAATGATCTTCGTGGCTCTGATCAATAGCTCGAAGCTAAGTAGAAGGGCAATTAAGGTAAAAATCCCCAGCGAATTGCTCTTAAGAGCTGAAGCCCAATAAATTTCTATGAGTCCCCCAGCAATCAAAAATAGCCACGCCATCCCCCTTGTTAAAGGCTGGCCTTGCTTTAGAATACTGCTTTTTTTATTTTGATCTGAAATCACAGTTCTCTCCCCCTTTTTTTTAGCACAGTTGTATTATTTAAAAACATACTACCACAATAAGTTTATTTAATACAAGTGTATTATTTAATTGCTAATGTTCTCTTTTTTGATTAAACTAAATTTATGCCAAAAATCGTAGATCATGAAGAACGACGGGAGCGCATTGCTAAGGCGATGTGGCAGGTCATTCTGGATAAAGGGATGGAAGGGGCGACGGTGCGTAATATTGCACAGGAGGCGGGGCTCTCGCTTGGAGCATTACGCCATTATTTTCAGAACCAGGATGATTTGCTTGTCTATGCGATGACGCTGGTCAAAGATAGAGCTACTGCGCGCATTGAAGCCATTATGAAGCGGGATTTGCCGCCGAAGGAAATGATCATGGCGATGCTTCTTGAAATGGTGCCGATTAATGAGGAAACGCGAATTGAAATGGATGTCTGGTTTGCCTTTGTGGCCCATGTGAAGCATCGGAAGGATGCGGTCGGACTAATTAATGACGGGCTGTATGAGGCGTTCCGAAAAATGGTCGGTTATTTGCATTCAACAGGGTGGTTGAAGGAAGGCTTAAGCCTTGAGTTGGAAATTGAGCGGCTGCACGCTTTGATTGACGGGATAGCCATGCATGCATTGCTCGACCCTGAGCGGGTGAACCGCAGCCGTGTCATCGACGTGATTCGCTACCACCTCGATTCGATTTGCCGAGCCTGAGGAAGGCTTCGCGCGGGGGCAGCTTGGCGCGAGCTGCGCTGCCATGCTTTATCATGAGTTATATATTATCGAGAGCTTCAAAGACGGCCTATCTCTCCAAAGCTTAGAAATTAAATTGACTCAGGTTGAAATTAAATGGGAACTGGGAAGCGGTTAAATTATAGGAATCTTATACGTAGAAATCAGTGAAGCCGTTTCATAGATGCATAACCTGTATAAGCACCCCTAAAGGTGCCTTATCATTAGGCTTCAAGCTCAAATAAAGGGCTCTTCTTGCGGGCTAATACCAATGACGGGAGGACAAGCAGCAGCGTGATCGAGCCGTATACTCCGAGGATATATGCCGTCTTATAATCAGTTCCCAGGACGTTGCGTGCAAGCAAGGTAATCAGGTGAATGAACAGGTTGGTAAAACAGAGAGCATAGCTGCGGAACATCCAATTCCGGTGGCGATTCAGGTTGTCCTTCTTAATATAGTACAGCGCGATGACGACCATGCCGGGCCAGATGATGTTCAGTAAATTGAAAGGGATGCTGGTCATTTTTCCGCCCGTTGCATATGGCGCCATATAACCGGACGTAAGGCAGACCATAAAGATGGAGGCGAAGTAGGCGTAACCATTGATTCTATGGAAGCGGTGAAAGCGGTTGAAGACGTAGCTGGAGAAGTTTATGATCCCCGCGGCCATCGCCAAGCAAGCGAAGATGACATGAACATACATGACGTTCAGCCAAACTGGCAGCTGCAAGGGCCTTTTAAGATTGGTTTTATGACTTAGAAAGCCCGCAGCTTGCGGATCGTAAATAAAATTGTAATATACGACATAAAGGATAAAGGCGAACGTTACCAACGCGAGAGAATACAGCGTTCTCTTTTTCAGCATATCAAATTGACCTCACAGCGGCATTCTAGTTATATATGTACAATTTCAATATGATAACGCATCGGGAAGAATTTAACAACAGACATAAAGACGGGATCGTGCCGCTCCACTTTATGATGGATAAGCGGCATGATCCCGTTTCTCGTTTCTTGTTTCAGCTGCTGTTTATTTATAAGGATCGATCGTCTGGATCGTTCCGTCCTCGTTGTATTTGATTTCCGTGAATTTTACACTGCGTTTGTTGTCTGCGCCGCCGGACAAAGAGCTGTCGTGATAGAACAGATACCATTTATCCTTGAACTGCACGATGGAATGATGCGTCGTCCAGCCAAGGACAGGAGTTAGGATAGTCCCTTTATAAACGTAAGGACCCATTGGGTTTTTGCTCATGGCATATACGATTTTATGCGTAGTCCCGGTTGAATAGGACAGGTAGTAATACCCGTTGTATTTATGAACCCATGGACCTTCAAAGAATCTTCTGTCCTCATCGCCGGCGAGCAGCGGGTTGCCATCCTCGTCTACGATGGAGATCTCTACCGGCGTCTCCTTGAAGGTTAGCATATCCTCGCTTAGCTCGGCTGCTCTTGGCCCAAGCGCAGGCTCGTTTGCAGCAGGTCCTTCCGCGTCTGGCTTAAAGGTGCCGGTCTGCCACTTCTCCAGCTGTCCGCCCCACAGACCGCCGAAATAAATGTAGGCCTTGTCGTCCTCGTCAACCAGCACGGCTGGATCGATGCTGTAGCTGCCCGGCATATAATCCGGCTGCGGCGTAAATGGCCCGGCAGGGGAAGAGCTGGTAGCTACGCCGAGTCTGAAGATCCCGTCATGATCCCGGGCAGGGAAGAACAAATAGTAGGTATTGTTCTTATAGGCCGCATCGGGAGCCCATAGCTGCTGCTTGGCCCATGGAATATCGCGTAAATGCAGGACCTCGCCATGGTCGACGCAAGGAGAATTCTCATCCTCCATCGATAGAACATGGTAATCCTCCATATCGTATTGGTCTCCGTTGTCATTGGATTCCATTTCATGATCGAGATCATGCGAAGGGTAAATGTACAGCTTGCCCTCAAATACATGGGCCGAAGGGTCTGCGGTATAAATATGAGTCACTAAAGGCTCGTTTTGTTTCACTGGCTTGGTCATTGAGATTTCCTCCTTGGTTGCGTCCTTTAAAAAATACTGCCGTTAGCCTTATTTTATCAAAATGTCGGCTGAAGCAGACCTGGAGAATGTTTTGTTTTTCACCAAAAAACTTTAGTTAATTCCGAAATTGCTGTATAAAGCTAACAAAGGAAATATTGATGCCCAAACGACTGAATGATATAAATGTATTGAATACATTAATGCATTTAATCTGAAGCACACGGCAAGGAGCGAGTTTGATGTGTCCTACTTTATCGCGTGAGAATTATTTTCTGACGGTGATCAACGAAGCCAAGCGGCATGAAATGCAGAGCGGAGGCCTGGAACAGGAGATGAGAGAAGTTCTGCTGACTCTTGCTGAATCGGTTCGTTCCAATCAGGTCATTTCAAGGAACTTGCTGCACAGGGTAAATCAAATATTCGAAGCGTATCAAGCGATCCGCTTAAAGGTGAGCCTCGTTTCAAAGATGGAGGATCTATTCGTCGAAGAACACAAGACCGAGCGAGCCCAGCGGCAAATTGTGCTGCATACGGAGTTTGTGGACAAACCGGATCAATTGAAACGGAGATACATGGAGGCGATCATCAGCCTGCTTGAAGCCATAGAGAAAAATCCGTCGCTGAATTTGCTAACCTGCATCCATTGCGGGGATTGGTATATTCCTTATCCGCGTGCTAAAGTAGCTAAATTTTGCAGCTCAAATTGCCGGAATCGCCATCATTACATTCTTCGGAAAACTAAAGATGCAGGCTCCGATGGGAAAGCAAGCGGCGATGAATTAATGAAAATGAAATAAGACTAAGGAGAAATGACCATGATCACATTAAAATCGGATAGAGAAATACAACTGATGCATGAATCAGGAAAGCTGTTGGCGGCCTGTCATAAAGAAATAGCGAAAATGATTGAGCCGGGGATTTCCACTTTGGAAATAGATCATTTTGTAGAAAAATACTTAAAAAAACATGGCGCAACTGCTGAACAGAAAGGGTATAAGGGTTATCCATTTGCCACTTGCGCATCGATTAACGATGAAATTTGCCACGGCTATCCTCGGAAAGCTCCGTTAAAGCATGGCGATATTGTCACGATTGACTTTGTTGTCAATTTAAATGGCAGCCTGGCCGACTCTGCCTGGAGCTATGCAGTGGGACCTGTTTCGAACGAGGCAAGAGAATTATTGGAAGTGACGGAGAGCTGTTTGTATAAAGGGATCGAGCAGGCTTGTATTGGCAATCGCATCGGGGATATCGGCCACGCCATTCAGACTTATGCGGAATCCAAAGGCTTCTCGGTCGTCAAAGATTTCACCGGTCATGGCATTGGAGCCACCATTCACGAAGAGCCGCAAATTCCCCATTATGGATCCCCGGGAAGAGGAGTAAGACTTAAAGAAGGCATGGTGATTACTATCGAGCCTATGATCAATGAAGGCTTATGGCAGAGCCAAATGGATGCGAACGGATGGACGGCTAGAACCGTCGATGGCAAATTATCGGCACAGTATGAACATACGATTGCTATAACTAAGAACGGCCCGCTTATTTTAACACAGCAATAACTCTGTTAGTGGACGATCATGACAATAAGGGAGAGTGTATCGTATTTATGAAACCGCGAATAACTGTTCTCACGTTAGGCGTTGACGACCTGGAAAGGTCGCTGCAATTTTATCGGGACGGGCTCGGCTTTCCGACAGAAGGCATTGTCGGGCAGGAGTTTGAGCATGGCGCCGTGGCTTTTTTTGAGCTGCAGGCCGGCTTGAAGCTGGCCATTTGGAGCCGCAAGGATATTGCACACGAGGCCAAGGTGCCGCTGGCGGCTTCCAGCTCGACCGAAATGACGATTGGCCACAACGTGGGCAGCAAGGAAGAGGTGGACCACGTCATTGAACAGGCTCTGGCGGCTGGGGCAACCGTCACAGACCCGCCGCATGATACCTTCTGGGGCGGATACTCGGCTCATTTTCTGGATCCGGACGGCCACTTATGGGAGGTTGTCTGGAATCCGGCATGGGACATCGTGGAGGAATCTTAGCACTATACGGATTTAAGTGATCGTATTATGTTTAGCTATGGAAAATCATTAGGGCAGCCACATTACCCATGCTGGATCCTGGAAGGAGGGAGTGTACAGTGATTAACCTATTCAGTCAAATTCCTGGGTATGAGTCGTGGACATCGATGAGAGAGATTCATGCAGGCTGGTCGAGCGACAAAAAATACTATGTCCGGACGCATGACGATAGGAAGCTGCTGCTTAGATTGGCGGATAGAATGCAATATGAGCGGAAAAGGCAGGAGTTCGAAGCTGTAAGGCTGCTGGAGCAACTGGATGTTCTCATGTCTCGTCCCGTGGATTTCGGGATCTGCAATCAGGGTCAATCCGTATATTCCTTGTTCACTTGGGTCGAAGGAGAGGATGCAGCCGAAGCTATGACCAGGTTGAATCCAGCAGATCAATATCGGCTTGGTGTAAAATCGGGAGAAATCCTAAGAGCTATGCATGAATTTCCAGCGCCAAGCCACACCCCGTCCTGGGCAGAGCGTTATAATGCCAAGATTGATAAATATATCGCGAATTACAGGGCCAGCGGGCTTCATTTAAAGGGAGCGGACAAAGTCCTTAACTATATCGAAGGCCATCGATATTTGCTAGATCAGCGGCCGTTGACGTTTCAGCATGGCGACTATCATATCGGCAATATGGTGATTACTGATTCCGGCGAGCTTGGCATCATCGATTTCAACAGGCTTGATTACGGCGATCCTTGGGAGGAGTTCAACCGGATTACCTGGTGTGCCTTCCAGAGTGCGTCGTTCGCGTCGGGCCGCATTCACGGGTATTTTCATAACGAAGTGCCCGATACATTTTTTAAATTAATGGCATTATATATCGCGAGCAACCAGATTTCATCTATTCACTGGGCCATTCCCTTTGGTGAAGCAGAAGTAGCGCTTATGCTGGAACGAGCGGAGAAGGTGCTGGCATGGTATAACGATTTTGAAGCGCATGTACCGGGCTGGTATCTGCCTAAAGGGGAGATGGAACTGTAGGACATTGATAAAGTACCGGTTTATTAGTAAAGTGAATAGAAGTGCGCCTAGTCAGCTTCAACGATAAATAGAGAAACTGTACGTGTGATGAATGATAGGAGGAATTGTTGTAGTCATGATTAAAGTATTGTTTGTATGTCTCGGTAATATTTGCAGATCTCCGATGGCGGAAGCCGTCTTTCGCAGCCAGGTGAAGGAAGCCGGATTAGCGGATCGAATCGAAGTTGATTCTGCGGGCACGGGGGATTGGCATATCGGCAAACCGCCGCATGAAGGAACTCGTCAAATCTTGAAGCAATACGGCATAGATGATGCAGGGATGTTTGCCAGACAGGTTACCTCTACGGATTTTCAAGATTATCAATACATCATTGCGATGGATGATATGAACGTCAAGGACTTAACCAAATGGTTCCCGGATGACCGCAAGGTGGAAGTGAAGAAGCTGCTTGATTTCGTTCCGAAGCATGCCGGGGGAAATGTTCCCGATCCGTATTATACAGGAAATTTCCAAGAGGTATACGAAATGGTGGATGAGGGCTGCAGGCGTCTGCTTAACGAAATTAAGGAAGAGCATGGCTTGACTTAAACCTGTTATGCAAGCACGATGGATCGACAGGATTTCTTGGTGAAGCAGAGGAAAGCTGCTGCGATTACAGCTGTCAGGCTGTCGAGAAAGTCTCGACAGCCTTCTTTATATGGATTTAATTTAATACAGCACTGCGTTAATGCTGTATAATATAAATAAAAATTTATGAACGGACGGTGTTTTGAGTGCTGAGATCTAGTCGGGAGAACAACAAAGCTACGAATTCGTTTCGATTGAAGACTTGGCTCCGCAGGATCATTTGTGCGGAAAGTAGACAAGTATATCGACTTCTCCTTTATTGATGATAAGGTTCGTCCTCTTTACTGTGCAGATAACGGGCGGTCAGCAGTTGATCCGGTCGTGTTGTTTAAGATGATTTTTCTCGGTTATTTTTATGGCATTCGCTCGGAACGCCAGTTGGAACACGCATTCAAACGAACTTGGCTTACCGCTGGTTTTTGGGTCTTGTCTTACGGACAAAGTCCCAGATCACTCCACCATTAGCTGGAACCGGCGGACCCGGTTTAAAGATACCGACATTTTCCAGGAGATTTTTGACGAAGTAGTCCTTCAGGTGATCTCGCACAAAATGGAGGGTGGGCGCGTGCTTATTACGGATTCCACTCACGTAAAAGCCAATGCTAACAAGCACCACTATACCAAGCAGGAAGTTCTGCAAAAAACCATGGACTATATTGAAGAACTCAATGAGGCTGTGAGGGAGGACCGCAAAGCACATGGAAACACTACATCCCCTTTACGGAGGGGATGTTTTACTTTATCTCATCTAACTAGGAGGGAAAAGGGTATTTAATTAACTTAATCATTGTTTGTCTTTATATAAATAGAAAGTAATTTTTCATAACACCCAATATAAATTTTGTGAGCAATATTTCCTAATATCATAATAATCTATAGACTTAGGACTTAATATCGGGATATACTTCATGGTAAGTAATTTGTTATTTGTAACAAAAATTTTCTTATTTACTTATATTTGAGGGTGAAGATATGACTACATATACTCAATTAAATAAAATAAATGCACGTCATAAAATGTTTTTTTATTCTATAGATTTATTAACGACTAATAGAAATAAAGCTTGTTGTGTAGAAAGGTCATATGTTCGAAAGATTCTTGATTATTTTTTGAGTTTAGATGAGACAAAGGAAAAAGATGAGGCATCTAAAATAGATATGAGCCATGTGAAAAGTTGGGAAACCTTACATGATTCTTGTGTAGGTTTTAAAAGGCCGGAAGATTTGGTAGTATGTTATCTTTCTGGACCAGAACCACAAAATGATTTTAATGAACTTATTTCATTAGGGATTCATCCTCAAAATATTTGGGCATTTGAAATGAATTCTAGCACTTATAATACAGCGCTTGCTAATTATGGTAGTGATTACCCTCAACCCAAGATAATAAAGCAATCAATTGAACATTTTTTTGTACATACCCCTAAAAAGTTTGACATTGTTTATATTGATGCTTGCGGATCTATAGCTTCTGAGAAGCAAGTTCTAAGAATTATTGCCACCTTGTGTAAATACCATAGATTGAACTCACCAGGAATAATAGTGTCCAATTTTGCTTGTCCTGATTTGACTAAAGGAGAAGTATTAGAAGAATATTCTGAAATGATAACACAGTATTTATTTTGTAAGCAATTCCCAAATGATGTGATTGATTATAATAATTCTAAAATACATTCTGAATCGTACATAACTTTAAAAAATAGGGTTAAAGAAGATTTTCATAACTTTTATAGTGAATTAATAACTAATTCAATCATTGATATTGCGGCTCTTGCAGTACCAATACAACGATTCGTAAATTCAAGTTATATAGGGAGTATTGTAAAAGAATTACCTACAAAAATGACAACTAAATATGATTTAGACGAACTCAATAGTATAAAAAATAATTCACTGCTTAAATTTTCCTATTTAATTAAGTTAATTGAACAAGATAGTGATGCCATTAACAATAAAAAAATTAGAACTTTTATTAAAGGCTTTTCAGGTTTGGGAGATATGCCGAAAGATCTTTTTGAAACTTTAAATATTCTTTACAAAATAAAAAATGAGGATTCATTCTTGAAAAGTGACATAGAAATTTTAAAGAAGCAATTCGATAAAGGAGAAGGGATATATCAATATTTAGATAAACCTAATAGCAGTCTTTTATTAGATGTTTTAGTCAATCAATTATCCTACCCTCTTCATTACAATAGTAATGCTATTAAAAGATATAAATATAAAGCTAAAAACATGGAAATGTTTATGGACGTAATTGTACTTGATGAATGTAGATATATTTATGAATGGTTACCATCATTACATCAAATACAACATGCATTCTCTAATTTAAGTTGGCAGTATGTCTTCCGTTTTGCTTTAGACGGGTTAATTAAACAAAGAATCAGTTATAATAATGAGTATTTTTTTCAAGGGTCAGTTATTTCAAAAGAGATAGTTGGTTTTGAAAACAAAACAATTAGTAAAAGAGAAACTATAGAATGAATATGGGGAGGCAGTATTTTATGTCACATAATGATATAGAGTTGGATTATTCAGATATCACTAGTATTTTCAAAAATAATTTAAAGATTGAAAATACATTAAAATCTATTGCTTCAATATTTAAAAATAAACGTTTTTCCCAAAAAATAAATTATGCCCCCTATTTTCAAAGGAAGTATGTTTGGGATGATTCAAAAGCAACATATTTTATTGAAAGTGTTTTATTAGGTACGGAAATTCCACCTTTAGTGCTATTTAATAACCATAAAGTAAATGAAGTTATTGATGGAAGGCAAAGGTACGAAACTATTGACAGATTTTTAAAAAATAAAATTCTTTTAAAAGAAGATGGTTTAAAGTCTTTAAAGAGTTTAGCTGGAAAACGTTTTATTGAATTACCCGAAGAACTCCAAGAACGGTTTGAAGAGATTAAACTACGAATATTACAATATAGTGTTGTTAATGAGCCTTCATTAGAAGAAGTTAAAGAAGATAAGATAAAAAAGGAGATATTTAGAAGGTATAACTCAGGAATCATACCACTAAAAAAAGAAGAAATACATAGAGCTGAGTTTATTGAGGATTTTACTACAATAGAATTAAATAAATTATTGAAAAGAGATACACAATTATATAATGAAGTAGTTAATATATTTTTACCGAAAAGCCAATCTAAAGCCCAAAACAGGGATAAGTTAAATGTTTTAATGACCAGAATTAGAAGACTTATAACATTACCTTTAATTCCTATTAGAAATTATGCTCATAGTAGTTATAAAAATGATGTAATTAGTGCTTATTACAAAAAAAAGATTGCAACTCAAAATATTGATGATGTTATTGATGAATTTACAAATGTAATCAAAGTTTTAAAAGTAATAAGAAATATCTTAATTAAAAATAAGAGTAAATTTGTAGATTCTGGTTTATTATATGAATGTTGCTATTGGATTTTCTCAATACTGTATAAAGATTACAGTTCAATATTTAATAATATTAACTTAGAAGAATTCTGTGAAGATATTGATAATGCTAAGGAATTTGATCAATTTTGGAATGATATAGATATTCAAACAAGAGATATTGATGAAATTTTTGAGACGACTGGTAGTCATTATTATAAATCGATACTTAATAGGTACACCTTTGTTGCTAATTATTTCATAAGTAAATATTCACTTAATTTAGAAAGTTATCTTAAAAATTCTTCGGATTTTAAAACAGTGCTAAGCAATGATTCAGAACAATTATATGAAATAAGTTATCATCGTTTAAACAAAACTGATCCTACCTCAATGACTATAGAGGATATTATTCAAAAAATAGAAAAATCACGATTCTTGATTCGTCCACCTTATCAGCGTTCTGAAGTCACTAATCCACTAAAATCATCATATCTTATGGAAAGTATTTTGCTCGGTATTAAAATACCTCCAATTTTTATATATAAGAGAAATGATAGAGTCAGTGAAGTTGTAGATGGACAACAACGACTTCTTTCGATTATTGGATTTTTAGGCGAAAGTTATTTGAATGAAGAAGGACGTAAGGAATTATCTGAGAAACATATGTTTAAGTTAAAAGGTTTGAAGATATTAGATGAACTTAACGATTGTGATTCTATAAGTATAGGAGAAATATTTCGAGATAAAATATTTGACTTTCAACTGGATGTAGTTGAAATTGATGCAGAACAAAACCCAAATTTTAATAGTATTGATTTATTCCTAAGACTTAATACAAAACCATATCCAATTAAACCAAACACTTTTGAAATGTGGAATGCTTACGTTGATAAGGAAACTATCTTATCGATAAGGGAAATATCGAAAAAATATTCAGGTAGAATATTCAGAGCGCAGGATACTAGAATGAGAAATGAAGAGTTAATTACTTCTTTAGCCTATATGGACTATAAAAGGAATATTTCAGGGAATGAATTAAGAAGTGTATTAAATATATTTATTAGATCAGGTAGGGTAAGTGCTAGAATTAAGCAAAAAGCTGATATCACAAAGATATTAAGTGATGTTACTAATAATGATTCGACTTCTTTTGAAAATTCAGTAAGAAAAGTACTAGAATTTATAGAGAAAATAAATCTATTAACGGATAATGATGATAGTTATTTAAATGTAATATTTGCTCATAAGTCAAAATCAAATTCAAGTCGCACGGATCAAAATTTTTATATTCTCTGGGTTTTATTGGATGATTTAGCGTTTGAAATGATTGAAGAGAATAAAAGTGTGATAATTGAAAAATTAATTTCGATTTATAAAATCATACAAAAGGTTCCAGAAAGTTATACAATTGAAAATCTGTTTGAAACAAGTGATAATTTTAAAGCAAATATCCTAAAATAACATTTTTAATTTGATATCCTTATAAAAAAGCAAAACACATCTCAAGTGTTTTGCTTTTTTACGTAAAAGATAGCAAGTGATATTATAAAGTATATTTATATAATTCATCGGAAAGGTACAAAGCGTCTTTAAAGCCTTGAAGATAGATATTTCTTTCTAAAATGGTTTGCATAGAAATCTGGGTATCTTCGTAAAGAAATAGGGTATCGTAAAGTATATCGGGTATTGACTCCCGCATTTGGTGTAAATATCGTTCACGTTCCTTGAACATCTCATAATATTGGGAGTTTGTTCTGGCCAATTCTTTATAAAGTAATTTCAATCGATGCTGAATAAGCGGTTCAATCAAAACTTCTAATGAATGGGATATCATTATTGCCTCCAAATTAATAATTGTATGTATTCAGTTGATTTTGTTAAGAATGTGAGTTGGGATTAAAGGAAGTGTGGGTCGGCTATCGAGTAAGGTATTGTTAAAAACTATATTAGTTTTAATAATTATTATAAAGTGACATCACAGTGATGTCAAAGTGATTCTATATAAAATTATTTCACAATGATACAATATTGACATCACTTTTAGGGAGTAGAATAATGGCGACTGATAAACGTGTTTTTACTCTGCGACTACAAGAAAGTAATTTTGAGAAGATTAAGTACATTGCGAATATAAATAAACGATCTATTGCAATGCAAATTGAATACTTAATTGAGCAGCACATTGAAGAATACGAAGAAATTAATGGCTCCATACCGATTGGAGATAAAAACCTATAGTGTTTTGACGAAATGACCTCTGATAGATTTTTTATCAGAGGTCATTTCGTTAGTTAAATAAAGTCCTATATCCACAAAGCGTTTATAATTAAGTTGTGCTATTTAGCGACAGGTGAACCGTCAGGTTTTGTTCATATAAAATAATTATGGATTACAGCCTTATTTCCGGTTCCAATCAAACCCGATCTCCTGCAAAAATGTCCGGGCCAGAACCATATGTCCCGGATAGGTCGGATGGACGCGATCCCAGGCCAGGGCTGCCGGGTACAGCTCCTCCATCACTACATTAAACGCAGCTTGCGTATCGACGAATACCGCTCCAGCCTCGGCTGCAATTTGCTTCACGATGGCCCCGTACTCATCCATGGTCTTGCGCATCTGATCTTCCGGGTTGGGCTCCAAATAAAACGGTGTCATTAATATAAGCCCCTTCAGCTGCGGCTTCGTCTGTGTCACCAGCTTGCGCAGGGTCGCTTCATATTCCTCGGCATAGACATGCCTTTCGGGAATCCGCGGCGTATCGTATTGCCGCCATACATCGTTGATCCCAATCATGATGGACAGCCAGTCCGGCTTGCGGTTCAGTACGTCCTCTTCCCATCTTTCCTGCAGGTCGCGGATGGTATTACCGCTGATTCCTTGATTTATGACGCGTATTCCCAGCTCTGGGTAGACGGATAGCAGCAAAGCATCAACAAGGGCGACATACCCATTGCCTAGCGCGCCATACCCACCTTCGCCGAGCGGCCGCTGGCGATCGCAGTCCGTAATCGAATCTCCAATAAACAGCAGCTTTTGACCTTTTTCCAACAGCATTCTCTTCGGATTCTCCCTTCGGGTACATGACAATATAAATTCATTCTCTAACTTTCCTTTCTACTCAGCCTTCCTTAATTCCTGCTTTAGATTATGTTATCATGGATATGGAACAGCTTGATTTTGCATATGTAGAAAGGTTGAAGAGCATGATGAGCGCACAGAATAATGTAGTTGCCAAATTGAATTTAAATAAATACGCTTCGAAGCTGATTTTGAACCAGCCGGAGGATATCGAGGATTTTAAGGATCTGCAGTATGATACCGAAATGACGAAGGAGAAATATGATCTCATTTTTGTATTCATATTTAATATGGGTCAATTCAAGGAGTATTTGGATCTAGTCATTCAGAAGAAGGCCATTCAAGAGAACGGCTATTTATTTTTTGCCTACCCGAAGAAAAACAACCGCAAATACAAGGAATACATCGATCGGGACAGCTTCTTTCAACAAAACCTGGTGGATGCGGAAGGATACGTATCCGACAGCACTTTGAAGTTCTCGCGGATGGTCAGCATGGATGATGTGTTTACGGTGATTGGCCTGAAATCGCAATCTCCGAAGGGCAAATCACCGGGCACAAAGAGCAGCCAACGGGTCAACGACTATGTGGATCATATCCCGAGCCTTCGTGAATATTTGGGCAGCAGGAAGGAATTGCTGGATAAATACGATAATTTAGCTGTTGGATATCAGAAGGACTGGGCACGTTATGTATACAGTGCGAAAAGAAGCGAGACACAGGAGAAGCGTTTGCTTCAGATGTGCGATATTCTAGCCCAGGGATATAAGTCGATTGATTTATATAGAGCAAGAAGAGAATAGAGCCAGCCCTTTTTCTAAAAAAGGTTGACAATCAGCGAATAATCATATATCTTTAATTCAAGATATTTGAACACGAAATAAATGGAGGTGACTGAAATGCCGGATCAAGAACATACAGCTTCGCTTAAATTGTTTGTTGTTCTCTCCAAAGCCTACAAAACGATTATGGACCAGGCGATCAAGGATATGAAGCGGCGCGGCTTATCACCTTCGGAATTTACGATTCTCGAAGTACTGTATAACAAAGGCCGGATTCCCCTGCAGCAGATTGGAGATAAAATTCTGATCACCAGCGGAAGCGTGACCTACAATATCGACAAGCTTGTACAGAAGGGACTTATTCGCCGAGTGCCTTGTGATCAGGATAGAAGAGTGATTTATGCGGAAATTACGGCGAGCGGGACCGAGCTGTTTGAGCAGATTTTTCCCGATCATTCTGAATTTGTGCATTCGAGGCTGAGCGGCCTCAATTATGAGGAGAAGCTCCAAGCGACAGAATTGCTTAAGCGTCTGGGCAAGGGGGCCGAGAACTCTTAGCGGGGTTAATGAAGGAAGTTAGAAAGCCATCCTTTGATCGTCGTATAGGTCAAGAAGCAGTTTTACGCTAGCTCCATCTGACCTCTTTTTTTTCTAAAATATCTTGAATTAAAGAAGATGAATATCAAAATAATGAATAGTGAGAGAGGATGTATAAATTATGTTGGATCTAGGTTTGTTGCTGATTCGTTTGGTTATAGGGATATTGTTCATCGGGCATGGGGCACAGAAGCTGTTCGGAATGTTCGGCGGCTACGGGCCTAAAGGCACGGGGGGCTGGATGGAGTCGATCGGCATTAAGCCGGGAGTTCTCATGGCGGTATTGGCCGGCCTCATGGAATTTGTCGGCGGGCTGCTCTTCACCCTTGGGCTATTGACGCCGCTGGCGGCTGTACTCATTGGCCTGGCTATGATAGGGGCTATTGTAAAGGTACATTTTAAGAACGGCCTATGGTCAACGGCAAACGGCTATGAATATCCGCTGGTTCTGCTCGTCGTAGTTATCGGTATTGCCTTAACAGGCGCAGGCGCTTATTCGTTGGCTGCTCTTTTTTAAAAAAGGTATAAATAAAAACGATTGGGTGATGGAGGATTATATTCATGGGCGAACTAGTGAATGTAGTGAAGGATAGAAGGTCTGCCACAAAGTTTCATTCCGAGGTAACCATTTCCGATCAAGAGCTGGAGGAGATATTCAGTCTCGTGAAGTATGCCCCGTCTGCTTTTAATTTGCAGCATGCGCATTACGTGGTCGTTAAAGACCCTGAGCGGAAGAATAAAGTGTATGAGGCCGCGAACAAGCAATACAAGGTCAAGACGGCATCGGCGGCCATTCTGGTGCTGGGCGATTTAAATGCCTTCGAGAATGTGAGGCAAATGAACGAGGGAATGCTGCATTTGGGCATCATAAATAAGCAGGAACTCGATATGACGGTGGAATCGGTGACTCAGTTCTATGAGGATCGCGGCGATTCCTTCAAGCGGGACGAGGCGATTCGCAACGCGAGCCTGTCGGCCATGCTCTTGATGCTGATTGCCAAGGATAAAGGCTGGGACACCTGTCCAATGATCGGCTTTGACCCGGAGCAGATGCGGAGGGAGCTAAATATTCCAGAGCGCTATGTGCCGGTCATGCTGATTGCTCTGGGTAAAGAGGATGTATCCGGACAGCGGCTGCGCGGTTACCGCAAGCCTGTAGGGGAATTTGTTACGTATAACGGCTTTTAATATTACCAAAGGAGAGTGTATGATTATGACATTACAAACAGCAGGCATTCATCATATTACGGCATTTGCGCGGAGTCCGCAGGAGAACGTCGACTTCTACGCAGGTATTCTCGGCTTAAGATTGGTGAAAAAAACAATCAACTTCGATGCCCCCGAGGTCTATCATCTGTACTTTGGCGATGAGCACGGCAGTCCGGGAACGATCATTACCTTCTTCCCTTGGCCGAATTCCCGGCGGGGGAAGGTTGGAGGCGGCCAGGTGGGGATTACGACGTATGTCGTGCCGCCGGGAGCGCTTGACTTCTGGGAGCAGCGGTTAAAAGGGTTTGGAATCTCTCTAACGAAAACCTCGCGGTTGGGTGAAGAATATCTCCATTTCAGGGATAACGAAGGATTGTGGATTGAGCTTGTAGAGCGCGAAGCGGGAGCGAACAGCACCTGGTCGTTCGGCGGCATTCCTGCAGATAAAGCGATCAAGGGCTTTGGCGGCGCCGTCTTGTTTAGTGTGGATGCCAAGCAGACCATGCGAGTACTGGAGGAGGTCCTCGGATTGAGCAAAACCGGTGAGGACGATTTCTATGCCCGGTTCCAAGCTTCGGGAGAGATCGGCAACATCATCGATGTGCCGCTGAAGGATATGGAATGGGGCAGCGGCGGAGCCGGAACCGTGCACCATATCGCCTGGCGGGCTAAGGACTTCGACGAACATGAGCAATGGCAGCAAAGGGTCGGGGAGAGCGGCTTTAACCCGACGCCAATTATCGACCGCCAGTACTTCAATGCCATATACTTCCGGGAGGAGGGCGGCATACTGTTCGAAATAGCTACCGATCCTCCAGGCTTTGCCCGGGATGAGGAGCCGGAGGCGCTGGGCGAGAAGCTGATGCTTCCGTCCTGGTTTGAGCCGGTGCGCGGGCAGATCGAGGCGAATCTTGAACCGTTTGTAGTTAGGGTACTAAAGGAGGGGACCAAGTAATGAGACATATTTTTGAAAAAGGGATTGACACAGGGGCACCTACGCTAGTGCTCCTTCATGGAACTGGCGGAACAGAGCGGGATTTGCTCCCGCTCGCCAAGCTGGTATCGCCTAACTCCTCCGTGCTTTCGGTAAGAGGGAATGTGCTGGAGAACGGGATGCCGCGGTTCTTCAGACGGCTTGCGGAAGGCGTGTTCGATGAAGAGGATTTGGTCCTCCGCACGAAGGAGCTGAATGATTTCCTGGATCAATCCGCCAAGGAATACGAATTCGACCGGGGGAACTTGGTGGCTATCGGTTACTCGAATGGAGCGAACATTGCCGGCAGCCTGCTGTTCCATTATGAACATGCCTTCAAAGGGGCGATTCTCCATCATCCGATGGTTCCTCTGCGAGGCATCAAGCTTCCGAATCTTGCCGGAGTTCCCGTATTTATCGGCGCGGGAAGCAATGACCCGATCTGTTCGCCAGATGAAACCGAGGAGCTGGAAGGGCTGTTGAGCGAAGCGGGAGCCGATGTAACTGTGCATTGGGAGAACTTCGGTCATCAGCTGACGAACAGTGAAGTAACTGCAGCAGCCGCCTGGTTCAGCGAAAAGCTGGGCAGGGCCTGATCTGTCCAAAAAACGGGAGGCGAAGCATCGTGATATCTATAGATCCAGCCGTGCAGAGTGAGCGCGATAGCTATAAGCTGCTCATTGGCAGCGTCATTCCCAGGCCTATTGCCTTCGTAACGACCTTATCCGAGAAGGGAGTTCTCAATGCTGCGCCCTTCAGTTATTTCTCCATCGTATCCAGCTCGCCTCCGCTGTTGTCCGTGGCTGTGCAGCGCAAGAATGGGGAAGCGAAGGACACAGCCCGCAATGCGATGGCTCGCGGGGAAATGGTGATCCACATCGTGGATGAAAGCATGGTCGCAGCTGTCAACGAGACAGCTGCGAACCTGCCGCCGGAGGAAAGTGAAATTGCCTTGACCCGTTTGACTCCAATCGCCAGCGAGGCCGTTGCCGTTCCCGGAATCCGCGAAGCGAAGGTTCGGATGGAATGCGTGCTTGATCAATCCGTCACACTGGGCGGGACCGAAGAAGCGCCGGCCACAGACCTGCTTATTGCCCGGGTCGTACGTTTTGTCATCGATGATGAGATATACGAAAATGGTCATATCGATCCTGTGAGGCTGAATCCGGCCAGCCGGTTGGCTGGCAGCTTCTATGCTCGCCTTGGCAAGCGGTTTGAGATAGAGCGGCCGCAATAGAAATCAAATTATAATCCCCCTTATTATAACCCTAGCAGCCGTTGTTAGGGTTTTTTCGTTCTCCCGCCCCAGAAAGGCAGGGATTGCAGTAAGGGATGCGCGGCCACCTGCCAACCGGACTATTCATTCTATGATTTAGGCTCCCCGTAACAATCGGGATATTTAACGACAGGCCACTTTTCTTTTCGTAAGGCATCGATCAGTTCTGAGCCAACATGAAGATTATCGGCCACAAGCTCCCGCGGTGTAAGGGCCATCCATTGATTTAAGGAAACATCAGCGAACCGGTCGCTTTTGAACATTTCCAGAAACCATAACGATTCCGTTCCGGTATTTTGAATATAATGGCCATATGCAAAAGGAACATAGCCGACATCGCCTGCCCTGTAATCGAAGGTGCGGGCAATTCCGTTTCCGGCAAATACGGTCATTCGTCCTTGTCCTGTGAGGTAGTACTGCCATTCATCGTTATTGGGATGCCAATGGAGCTCCCGCATGGCGCCGGGTTTAATCTCGACCAGGGCAGCGGCAACTGTTTTGGAGACGGGAAAATTCGAGGAGTCCACAATTCTTACACTTCCCCCCGGCGTTACTAGCGGTTTCTGAGCCAGGAGACGGTGCTTGAAGCTTTGCGGTACCGTGCCGTAAGGGGACTCGACCATTTGGCTTTCCAGGGAACCCGGAATATCGTCCTGAAAGATATAAACCTGCTCGGAAGGAATCGTGGCAAAGGCGCTTTCCGAAACGCCGAAGTTAGCGGCCAGCACATCCTTGGGAGTATGGGCAAACCAATCCGAAATCGACAACGTGTTTAAGTCAGAGAATTCTCCATCATCGAACACGAGCAAGAACTCGCATCCCGTCTCCAAGCCTTGGATGGAATGCGGAATTCCAGCAGGGAAGTACCATAGATCGCCCTCACCGACGTCTGCGATGAAGTTGCGACCGTTCTGATCCACTGCTGTAATACGTGCTTTTCCCCAAATCATATACGCCCATTCCGCCTGCTGATGCCAGTGCAGCTCTCTTACTCCTCCAGGAGTCAAGCTCATGTTCACGCCGGCGAGCGTCGTTGCAACGGGTAAGTCTCGTACGGTAATTTCGCGAGACCAGCCTCCGTGATTCAACTGCATATGAGTATCGGAGAAAGACATTTTCAGATTTGGCACCAAACCGGCGTCTGTGGCAGGCGGAACGAGCATATTCGGGTTTTCTAAGTCTCTTAGCACATCGCGCGGGCCAAAGTCCGGCCCTCCTGCGCCATCGCTCCGTAAAGGCTGAGGAACGATAAGGGGCTTGGTATAGCCCGGATAAGGCTCTTTCATGATAGCTGTCCTCCAATTCATCGAAATTCGAGTCCTCTAAATATTTCTATGGGGGAGTGCTTGGAAAATATGAAGTCGAATAACTCTAGGCTTTAATAGCTAAGAATTGAAAGTCGGGGCTGAGCGATTGAATCAAGCAGGGAATTGAGTCGACCTTCGAAAATTTCAGTCAGTGTTATTCTAAGAACGGCCTCGGAGAATAATAATCTATAAACGGCGCGCTGTTTACGAGCTCAGGCCACATGGAATGGTTTTTCGTTTGGTCAAAATACTATAATAATGAAGATAAATACTTTAATTTCCAGTATGTTATTTGTGGATTGAATTCTATAATATGGGTAATGTAAGCGCCTAACAAAGCTGTATTTTGTGGCTGGAGGTGATGCTGTTTCAGTTTCAGTCGAGGGAACCGCGCAAATGATCAGCTGAAAAAAAGAGAGGTAAACAATGTATGGTCAGGATCGAAATTGGCGGTTCGGCTGACTTTAATTGTATTTGTAGCTTCCTTGTTCTCTCCATCCTGGATCAATGATGTCGTGCCGGGGTAGCGACCGGCAGCAAGTTTTTAGACAACGTGATTGCGAATGCCGCCCGTCAATTTTGCCGTGTTACTTGAACCAGGTTATGCCTAAGAATTCGGCCAAATGGAGTTTCGCGGAAGCGACCCGTAACAGCATGAACTGAATGGCGGCGCATACGGCGAACAACTTAACCGGTAGTAATGGATTTCCTTTACTCCATACTCTGATCCGGGGAAGCCAAGAACGATTCTGGATCGGCAGCCTCTCCGCCTCCGGGCAAAGGGCAGAGGTAATCCAGTGGATTCAATCCGCCCGGACTGAGATGGAAAATTCAGATTCGTTGATATCGTGAATGAACCGCTGCTGCATGCCAAGCCGCCATTTGGATATGTTATCGGGGTATGGAGCTACGGGCCGGGATAGGAGTATCTCGTCCTTCGAGCAGGCGAGACAAGCCTTTCCTAATTCTAAATTGCTTTGTCAATGAATGAATATGGAATCTTTTGATTTTGGATTAGCACGACTCCGGGCAGTGGTTAGGAAAAGTTTGCAGTTGCGATATGGTTGACAATACAGGGATACGGGCATATAATATCCAATAAATTCAAATCTAAATGTGATGAATAGAAATAGTAGAAGTGAATTGGCCTTGCAGAGAGCCGTTGGCTGGTGGGAAACGGCAGTGTCTTTCAATTCGAACTCGTCTATGAACAGCTGCCTGACATGTAGGGCCAGCCGGAATTCCACCGTTACAGGGATAGATGGTGTTGGCCATCGAATGAGATCATTTCTCGGGAAATGAATTAGAGTGGTACCGCGGGTTAAACCTCGTCTCTATGCGTAGAGACGGGGTTTTTTTGTTGGTTAAATTCCGGGTTTAACCAACCCCGCTTCACATATATATTTTTAATATGGTCTGGGAGGTAATGTTCATGAATCGAAAAATCATCGTGCTGGATACGACTCTGCGAGACGGAGAGCAGGTTCCGGGCGCAAAACTGAACATGCAGCAAAAAATAGAAACGGCCCAGCAGCTCAAGCGCCTGAATGTTGATATTATTGAAGCCGGTTTTCCCGCGTCTTCAGAGGGGGATTTTCAGGCTGTACAGGAAATCGCCAGAAGCGTCGGAGACCAAATAACGATTACGGCGCTTGCCAGAGCGGTCAGAAGCGATATAGATGCCGTATACGAGAGCATAAAATTGGCGCAAAACCCGTTGATTCACATTGTGCTGGGTACATCGAACATTCATGTGGAGAAAAAATTCAGCCGTACTAAGGAAGCGGTGCTACAAATGGGAGTTGACGCGGTCAAATATGCCAAAACCCTGCTTCCCCACGTGCAGTATTCCACCGAGGATGCGTCTAGATCGGATTTCGAATACTTGTGGAAGACGATCGAAGCTGTCGTAAAGGCAGGCGCCACCATGATCAATGTGCCGGATACGGTGGGCTACGCTGTACCCGAGGAATTTGGCGAACTCATTCGCCGAATCAATGAACGGCTTAAAAATTTGGATGATCGAGTCATCTTAAGTGTACACTGTCATAATGATCTCGGACTGGCCACGGCCAATACCCTCAGCGCCATTAAGAATGGAGCCGAAAAAATCGAATGTACGATTAATGGGCTCGGAGAGCGCGCGGGGAATGCTTCACTAGAGGAAGTGGTAATGGCCCTTAAGGTAAGAGAGCATTACTATCAGTGCTATACTGATATCCAAACCAAGGAACTGCTTCGAACCTCCAGGCTGGTAAGCCATTTGACAGGCCTGGATGTGCAGGTGAACAAGGCCATTACGGGTGAAAATGCATTTGCACATTCCTCAGGGATTCATCAGGACGGCTTGCTGAAGGATAAGCAAGTCTATGAGATTATGTCGCCGGAGGAGGTCGGAGCGGACAGCATGGAGCTGATTCTGACGGCCCGCTCCGGCCGGCATGCCTTTAAGAGTACGGTAGAGAAGCTGGGCTTTGATACGGGGGCAGAAGCAGATTTCGAACAGCTTTTTCAGAAATTTCTTCGGCTGGCTGACGCGAAGAAGGAGGTATATGATCACGACGTCTTCTATCTGATCGCAAGTCACCGGACGATGGACAGCCGCAGCAAGCATCTCTATGAGCTCGTCTCATTCCAAGTGATTACGAATGATCTGTATCCTACGGCTATCGTGGAGCTGAAGAAAGGCACTGAATCGTTAAAAGGGAGCGCCGTTGGAGATGGTCCGATCGATGCACTATACAGTGTCATCCGGTCTCTGGCCGGTCTGGATGTTCAGCTTGAGGATTACAAGATCAGCAGCTTGTCTCGCGGCAAGGAAGCTGTCGGCCGGGTGAGCATCCGCGTTCAATATGAAGGCAAAATTTACTCGGGCCGCGCGATGGATACCGATATCATTAAAGCCAGTGCACTTGCTTTCCTGAATGGCATCAACGCAGTTCTGCTCGAACCGCAAGCTCAGTAGAAAATAACCGCAATAAACGAATGGGTGGGGGCGCAACGCCGGCTTCCACCTTGATCCTAATTTTGGTGATCTCGTCCTCATTTGGCTTTGTGTTCCTTCGGATTGCTGTTTGGCTCCCGGTCCTCTTTCATTTTGTTTTCTAAGATCATGAGGTACCACTCCATCGATTAGGAATTAACCTGTTTCAATCAACTGGTATTGGAAAGAATACTAGGATAGAATAGCATTGATTTGTTATATCGAGGCAACGTCATTAAGGAGTGTAACGTATGGGAGCAAGCAAAATTTTAGTAATTGGCAGCATTAATATGGATCTGGTGCTACGGGTCGCTTATATACCACAGGTGGGTGAGACTTTGCTTGGCAGATCTGTTGAGCGGATACCAGGGGGCAAGGGAGCTAACCAAGCGGTAACTGCTGCAAAGCTAGGGGCTAGTGTCACCATGCTCGGCAAGGTAGGAGGAGATGAATTTGGGGTCCCTCTCTTAGATAACTTGCGGGAGACAGGGGTCAATACCGCTCGCATTGAACTTATATCGGCGGCTTCTTCCGGATTGGCTGTGATTCAAGTGAATGATGAGGGGGATAACAGCATTGTGGTGCTGGCGGGTGCAAATGAGCTTGCCGATAAAGACTACATTGTGGCCAATGAGGATCTGATCGAGGAAGCGGAAATGGTTATTTTGCAGATGGAAATCCCTCATGAGGCGGTGTACCAGGCTGTTGAACTGGCAAGCAAGCATCGTAAAACCGTCATCTTAAATCCAGCGCCTGCACCAGATTTTATACCTGACGCTGTGCTCAGCAAACTGGACTATTTAATTCCCAACGAGTCCGAGCTGCACAAGCTGAGCGGCCAGCCTGTCGATTCCATAACCGCCGCAGAAGATGCGGCAAAAGTACTTCTATCCAAAGGCGTAAGAAATGTGATTGTTACCCTTGGCAGCAGCGGATCTTTGTACGTGAGTGCAAGTGGCACCGTTCATGTTCCGGCCCGTGCAGTTAAAGCGGTCGATACAACGGCGGCGGGCGACTCGTATGTTGCAGCTTTTGCAGTAGGTTTGTCAGAGGGGAAAAGCGTACAGGAAGCGATTGCCTTTGCTACAAAAGTGTCGTCCATCGTTGTAACCAAGGCAGGGGCACAGACCTCGATACCGGATCGGCGCGAGGTTGACCTTTTGACGCAGTAGGAATAGACAGAGCTCTAAACCTGGAGCAAGGATTGGGTTGCTGTCTAGTCATTGCTTAGGTTTTTGCTTGGTTACTGCTGGTTACTGCTGGTTACTGTTTGGTTGCTGCTTAGGTGATTGCTTGGTTATTGGCTGGTTGCTGTTTGGTTAATGCTTAGGTTATTGCTTGGTTACTGCACGGTTTGCCTAGTTACTGCCCAGTTACTGCTAGGTTAGGCTGCTTACTGCTGTGGTTACTGCTTGGTGAGGAGCTTTGATTATGCTTGGAAGGTTCGAACCTCCGTCAACTGCATCAACTGCATCAGCTGCAAAAGCTGCATTAATTACACAATTACACCAGTTACACCTCCATAATTGCACCTACACAATTACACTAGTTACATCGGTTGCAAATGGAGACCTAACTTTACGGACCCTGGTTCCGTTATTTTGAGAAAAAGCCAAAAAATCTGGAGCTAACGGACCGTAGTTCCGCTATTAGGCTATATTTGATGAATTTTACATTGATTTTAGGTGAATAGCGGATCCTAAGTCCGTTAGCTTTGGAAAAATGGCTTAAAAAGTGAAATAGCGGATCTCTTGTCCGTTAGCTTTTATCGGGTGATCATGCAGAACATTAAAAAACTTTTCAGCACTGCTTCGGCACTATAGCCTGCAATTAGTTCATAACCAAAGCAGAGTTTAGCACACCGCATACCACCACAATTGCACCGATTTCCCACCAATATCACATATCGAACAGGCTGCACCTCCCACAATATGCCAGGCATTGTACCCCACCACGAGAACTGCACCCCACAGATTCCGGCCTACATCACATGCTTACGCCACATATCGAACACACAGCACCAACACAACATGCCTACGCCACATATCGAACATAGAGCATCAACACAACATACCTACATTACATATCGAACAGCTGCATCATACACGACATGCCGTGCACTGTTCCCCAAAACGCCATCATGATGCACCAGGTTGATTCTACCCCGCAAAAATCGCCTCCATCCATCACACCGCACACCGCACACCAAAACAGCATAACCGACCTTACCCGTCTGCACACCGAACATTGCACCATCCACCACGTCCAATCTGTCCACCTTACACTCCGTACGTCTGGAACGCAGGTCTGCCTTCATCCCGACGCTTTACACACTTGGCGCCTTCCACTACAACCAAACATTAAACTTTGCACCATACGGTGTAATCCTGACACGAATACGCTTCTGTCAAAAACTCTCGGCTCTCCCGTCATTTTAACTCACTTAACTCACTTAACTCTCTTATCTCACTTAACTCACTTATCTCACTTAACTCGCTAATCTCACTTAACCTACATAATTTACCCTAGCATTTTCTCTCTAAGTCTATATTTTAAGCTTATAGCTTCGCCCTCGCTGATTGCCGCTGGCAATGGCCAAAATGTTCATATCAAGCATCCTTTGAAGAATCCGTCTGGCATGGCGGTCGCTGATCCGCAGATGATGGGCAAGCTCAATAGGCGTAAAAGGGCGAAGCAAACGGCGGGCAAAACGCATCGTTTCAGCTTCAAGCCAAGGCAGGTGGGACGGAACGTCTGTGGAAATAAACCTTCCGATGAAGGACAGAACAAGCTGCTGGCATTCCTCGGGCTCGTCTTGAATGGACAGGTAGGCAATCGGTAGAAAAACCCAGCCATCGAGAGCAAGCAGACAATGCCTTCGGCACAGATCTTTAAATCGCCTGACATCAAGATCCCTTGCGTGAGGACCGTAGCCTTGAATTTCAATTCCGCCCTTCGAATTTCCTGGCATATATGCCAAATCCAAATAACGATAGCCGCTATGGAAGTCGCGTACCTCCCATTCGGGATACAAGTTATTCAAGTTACCGACCGCGGGAAACCATATTGATCGTAAAAATGCTATTGTTCCGTGCCCGAGTCCCTTTTCAAGCAGTTCCCGTCGTCGGTGGTTTTTTTCCTCTGAAATCTGATTCATTAGCCATTTTTCATATTCTTCTTCAAAGCGCCGCATCGGCCCACATCCTTCCCTATATATGAATCGCCAAGCTAAGGAACGCAAAAACCGCTCCGACCCAACATGCCTTCCATTACCAGGAAGGGATGAGAGTCAAAGCGGCATGTGCTTCATGACCGTTCCATATTGAAAATAACCGTTTAAGGCAAGTATAAATTGAAACTATCCTGCTCGGCAAGTTAATATTGATTGCTAATCTTCGATACAGGCTTCAATGCATATCTTCCTTCACTACTTACCATGATTGCTTACCTAGCGTATCTCACTGCATCCCCTGTGTATCTCGTTGTGCATCCCTTAGCGTATCTCACTGCATCCCTCAGCGTATCTCGCACTGCATCCCCCGCGTATCTCGCACTGCATCCCTCGGCGTATCTCGCAGTGCATCCTTCCGCGTATCTTGCGGTGCATCTCCTACGTACCTCCCCACGTACCTCCCACGTACCTCCCACGCACCTCCCGACATACCTCCTTGATACCTTACTTCTTCCGGCGTTGGAGGCCTACCAACACTCGGCTCAAGCAACATATTTGGGTGCCCGGAACGCTGAAGCGTAAGCGATAACGGTTTTTTAGCTGGAAAGTATGCCTGTTTATTTTGTGGGAATAAATGGACGAGAAGGCGAATTACACGAGTAGGGGAGGCACCGCATGCAAATCGATTGGTCACAAACACAGATGTACAATACCATCATGTCCGTAGCAACTGGGATTGCGCTGCTGATGCTGGTTCGTTTTAGCCGGCATATCACCCGCGGAGAAAAAATCAGCCTCGAGGGCTGGTCCATTGGCTTCGCTATTCCCGGCTTCATTTTAACCTTAACGGGCGGGGCAATGACACTCACCTGGCCTCTATCGAAGGTTGGTTTTCCGTTTGATGACATTATATTCGGAGAGCCTACTTTGGCGTTCGGAGTTATGCTGCTGGGCGGATCGATCCTCATTTGGCGGAGATCAAATCTGCAGCTGAAGGCCGAGCAGGGCGGCAAGGAAGCTAAACAGCCATCTGGCTTACTGGCTTCACAGCTGATCGAGATGATCCGGCCTTTATCCTATTTCGCTGCTGCTATGGGACTAGCGCTTATATCGATAGCCATTGCCGGCGTATACTATCAGCTGTTTGCCGCGCCGCCCGAGGAGCCGATATCCGGGCGCTTCGCGGATTATCCGATGCTGGAGGCTTCCTTTATATCCGGGCTGTATGCCATTACCGGGATCGGGGCGATTCTTCTGCCCTTTTCTTTGGCTACGCGAAATCCTATGGTTACCCGAATTATGGGGTTATGCTGGAGGGTGACAGGAATACTCTTTGTTCTTTTCGGAGCGATGAACTACTTTACGCATATCGGGCTCATTATTAACACGATGTGAGCAATGTAGTTTTTAGGCGTTTGGTACTGCGACAACGGTAAAGGGCTCATCCTTAACACGATGTAAGCAATGTCGCAACGAGCTTATATCATAGGCGAATGGGTTTGAACCAAGGTATAAGAAAAAGATTACTGTCAGGCTGCAGCCGGGAAGGTTGCGGCCTTTACTTTGTTTAAGCAGGCCAGGCTTACACCCAAAATAGCGGATGATATAATAGAGATAGTCAGGAGGGATTGCATAGATGAATACTCAGTATTTTTTACAGCAGGCGATCGATTTGGCCCGCAGCAACGTAATGGAGAAGGGGGGACGCCCCTTTGGCGCTGTAATCGTCCGGAACGGTGAGATTATTGCGGCCGGCGTCAACACTGTGCTGGAAACAAAGGATCCGACCGACCATGCCGAGCTGAGGGCGATTCGGGAGGCCAGCCGGGTATTGGGAAGCGAGCTGTTGTCCGATTGCGAGATCTACGCGAGCGGGGAGCCGTGTCCTATGTGCCAAGGCGCAATTGGACGGGCTGATCTTAAAGCAGTCTACTACGCCTCCCCCAAAGAAGCTGCCATGAAGGCGAATATCGTTCCTGCGGGCAGCAATCAGAACGTTCCCTATCAATATGTAGAGATGGCGAACGGCTCTGAGCCCTTTGAATTATGGATCGAGCGAAATGGAAAACAGGATCAAGCAAAATGAAAAAATAATAGCAGCGAATCATCGCCTTTAATGGATAGCGCTTAGCTGGAGGAGCGCCTCCATCACCTCTGCCGGATGATTTTGCGGAATCATATGCGCAGCCTGCGGGAGAACCACCAATTGCGCATGCGGAATATCCCGCTGCAATCTCAAGGCTTGCTCTTTCGTACCGAAGGGATCCTGCTCTCCAGCGACGATCACAACCGGGAGGCGGATTTCAGGATAGCGATGCTGAATGCTTATGGCGGCAGGGGCGAATGCGAGAACATCCTCGCGGTTCGCCCTGAATTGTCCCGGACGGAACCAAAGCGAGAGCACAGCCTCTACGTAACCGGAGGGAGCCGCCTCGGGCGAGAAGGTCTCTGCCGTGATTCGCTTCGCCATCATCGTCCCGAGCGGACTTTGCAGCAGGGTGTAGAGGAGCAGACGGCCGAGGACCGGCGTCGTTACCAGCTTTGATATCGGGTCCCCATGCTCGGCGGGATAGCCCTCTTTATACATCATTGCGCCAAGCGTAATTACACCTTCAACTTCATCTCCATATAACAAGGCATAGGCCATAACCAGCGTTCCGCTCCAGGAGTGTCCAACGACAATCGGCTTTTGGATGCCCAGCTCCTGCAGCGCATCATGGATCAGGCGGGCCTGAGCAAGGGGACTGGCGTGTTCACGGCCAAGTCTTCCGCTATGCCCATAGCCTGGCCTATCGAAGGCCAGGGCCTGATATCCTTGTGCTGCAGCGAGATCCATCGCTTCGGTAAAATCACTGCTGCATAAGACTCCTCCATGAAGAAAAACGACCGCTTTCCCCTTGCCTTTACATAAATAGTGCAATCGAACCCCATGAACCGTGACGAACTGTCCACGAGGCGGATACTTGGATTCCGCCTGTTTGAATTTGTATATGTTGTATATCATCAAGGCAGCCAGAGCCAATAGGCCTGCTATTCCTATGATCATCCTCATGATGAATCCCCCTTCCCCATGTTAATTTTCCTCCTTACTCCGCTCCGGCCGAAGTCCATTCCACAAAAGACTCGAAATATCAGCGGAAAGGGCCTGAAGGGAGACCTGGTCCGGGGCGATCAACCACATGAGCACAGCTCCGTTGATCATCGCATGAAGCGAGACGGCTAGGCTGTGGGGATCGCGATCCTCTGTAATCAACCCCTGCTGCTGCAAGGCGGCGATGACGCCGGTGGTGCTTAAGAACAGCTTCGCGAAAGCCTCGCCCAGCTTGGCACGAACCTCAGGATTACGGCTGTTGGCCACGAATTCAAAGAGAAGCAGAGGACGTTCCCCGCCGTCAAGCTCGCAGGAGGCAAATTCCGACTCCAGGAGGCGCCGCAGCGCTTCTTCGGGATTGCCGGAAGCGGCTACCTGGTAGGCCTGCTGAGGGAGCCCTGCCATCAGCCTGGATAGACTGCGTTCGCATATAGCCAGGAATAAATCGCTTTTACCTGCAAAGTGCCAATACACAGCACCTTTGGTCAACCCGGCTTCCGCTGCAACCAGATCCAGCGCAGCTCCTTCGTAGCCATGCTGCGCAAAAACGCGGCTGGCTGCATGCAAGATCCGGGATCGCGTGTCCTCCAAAGCCGGGGTCTGCTCCCCTCCAGCAGAAGACGGCATGTGTTTCTTTAGAAAGGCTCTCATCGCTTCCTTTCCGCCAAAATGTCTCTGCACCGTTGTCCAATGAACCTTGGCTTCTCTGGCTATGTCGGCATATGTAATTTTATCGCAGGGCATACGCCGGGCCAGCTCAATCGCTGTATGAATAATGATATCGGCAGATGGACGCATTAGATCACCTCGATCGGATTGCAATTAATGTTATATTAACATACTGAGAAGTATGTTAATATTGTATTCCTCGGCTCATGCCGTTGTCAATATGTGGATGCTTATGGCATGGTGTTCCTTATGATTCTCTATGACAGGGGAATCGTTTTTTTGGGAGGATATGAAAATAAATTGTGCATTGCCCGTATATCTACTCCTTCGCTGAATTGGTAATATAGAATAAGCGAAGTGATTGGAAGCGCTATCTTCACATTCATTTTGAGGAGTGATTCGTCATAATTTCCGTGGCTATCATTGGTACAGGCTCTATTGCACATTCCCATGTGAAAGCATACTTGGCTTTCTCGGATCGCTGCAAGGTAGTTGCCCTGGTGAATCGCAATATAGAAAAAGCCATTCAGCTTAGGGACGAGTTCCAGTTGGATGGCTTGATTTTGGAGGATTATAAAGAACTGCTCCACAATCAGAAAATAGATTTGGTGTCGATATGCACGCCCCCGCAGCTGCATGCTGAAATTGCAAACGATTTTCTGCGGGCGGGAAAGCATGTGCTCGTGGAGAAGCCGATGGCCATGTCCCTTGAGGAATGCGATCAAATGCTGGAGGCTGCCGCTGCATCGGGAAGCATCCTGTCCGTAGTGGGGCAGAACCGCTTCCTTGATCCCCATTGGAAGCTGAAGCGTACGCTCGATTCCGGCCTGCTTGGGAGGATCGTGCACGCACAGGTCGATTCCTACTGGTGGCGCGGTGACAACTATTACGATTTGTGGTGGAGAGGCACATGGGAAAGCGAAGGAGGCGGCTGCACGCTGAACCATGGCGTTCATCATATGGACATGCTGCTTTGGATGATGGGCATGCCGCAAAGCGTTCAGGCCGTCATCAGCAATACCTCGCACCGCAACTCGGAAGTCGAGGACATTTCCATTGCGATTCTGGCTTATCCGGACGGCAGCCTGGCGCAAATTACGAGCTCGGTCGTACATCACGGCCAGGAGCGGCAGTTGATATTTCAGGGAGAACGGGCCCGGATTTCTGCGCCCTGGAAGGTATTCGCATCCGCCCAGCTGGAGAACGGATTCCCTGAGCGCAATAGGGAACTGGAGAGGGAAATCGAGCAGTTCGGCGATCAGATCGAACCTCTCCAGCACAGCGGCTTCGAGGGCCAAATCGACGATATATTGACGGCTATCGAGAATAACTCGGCTAAAGTGCTTATCGATGGACGGGAAGGAAGAAATGTGCTGGAGCTTATTACGGCGATCTACGAGGCAGCTATCACGAAGAAGGCCGTAAGTCTTCCGCTGCGGAAGGATAGTCCATTTTATTCGCGGAAAGGGCTCCTGGCTCATGCGCCGAGATTTCATTCCAAACGGGCATTAACCGCGTCAATTGCAAATGAATCAAGCCCCGGAGGAGGCGATGGTGATGGATCTTCCCATGAATAATGCGGTGCAGCAGCCGGTAAAATTCGGGATAATCGGCGGAGCTGGCTTCCGGGCGCAGTATTATTTGCGCATTGCCGCGGCTTTGCCAGAACGCTTTCAGGTCAGCGGCATGGTCGTCAGAGACGAATCTAATGCCAGAGAAATGGAGCTGAAGTGGGGGGCGACGACGTACCGGTCGCTGGAGCAGCTGCTGACGAATGAAAACCCCGACTTTGTCGTCGTCTCAGTCAGTGGAGCCGTGGGCATGGAGTACTTGTTCAAGCTGGCAGAAGCGGGGATTCCTGTCCTGATGGAGACACCGCCGGCGCCCGATCTGGAGGGCCTTGAGCTGCTGCACGAGCGGCTCGGCAAATCAGGGGCTCGCATTCAGGTAGCGGAGCAGTACCAATTCCATCCTATCCAGGAAGCGCGGCTGGCGCTCATTCACTCGGGAAGGCTGGGGAGGATTACGGAGACGACCGTATCCATTTCCCATCTCTACCATGGCGTCAGCTTGATCCGCAAAATGCTCGGCATTCAGTACGAAGAGGTCAAAATCAGGGCGATGCGCTTTCAATCCGACTGGGTGCAGGGACCGACACGGCAAGGACCGCCGACAGAGGATCGGCGGGTACCTTTGCATAGGGATTTGGCGTGGCTAGATTTTGGCGACAGACTGGGCATTTACGATTTTACGAGGGATCAGCATCGCTCATGGATCCGGTCAAATCACCTCTCGGTGCGGGGGGAGCGTGGAGAGATTTTCGACAGCCGTGTCTTGATCCAGCAGGCATCGACGGTTCCGCTGCAGCTGGAATTAAGGCGCGTCAACAAAGGGGAACTTGAGAACCAGGAGGGGTATTTCCTGCAAGGCATCCTCTGCGGAGAGCAGTGGCTATATGATAATCCGTTCGCCCCGGCCAGACTCTATGATGATGAAATAGCGATCGCGGGCTGCCTCCAGCGCATGGCGGACTATATCCATGGCGGTCCGGCGTTTTATAGCCTTGCCGAAGCTTCCCAGGATCACTATTTGGGGATGATGATCGAGAAGGCGATTGTAACCGGGGAGACCGTTACAGCCGATAAGCGGAGCTGGGTGGAGGAACGGACATAAGCCCATCCAACGGATAACGGATAGGCTTTGTCTATCGATAATCAGGTGGAAATCAGCCAAAATTTAGTTAAAAACGGATAAGCTAAACATAGAGAGGTTACTGCCAATGAGGATAACGATACAGCAGATATTGGATCAATTGACGGCTCCGGCACCGACTCTGGAGCATACCGTGGACCGGCTGGAGACGGGAGATCCCGCAGCTGAGGTTACCGGAATCGGCGTTACCTTCATGCCGACGCATCAAGTCATCCGGAACGCCGCCGGCTTGGGGATTAATTTGCTCATAACGCATGAAGGCGCTTATTACAGCCACCATATCCAGACGGATTTGCTGCGGGAGAACGAGGTCTACTCGCAAAAACAAGAATTGATTGAAGCATCAGGGATCGCTGTATTCCGGCTGCATGACGCCATACACAAATACAACCCGGACGGGATTACGGCTGGTCTGGTGCAGGCCATGGGCTGGGAGGATTTCGTATTAAAATTCCATCCGGCTTCGGCTGTCCTGAATCTGCCGGAGATGACCGCAGCCGAAATCGCGGAACAAGCGAAGCTTAAGCTGGATATCCCGTATGTGCGCGTCGCCGGGGATCTGTCTATGCGCTGCAGGCGCGCAGGCATTCTGGTCGGGTACCGGGGCGGCGGCGCCAATGCGATCCCTTTATTCGGCGAGGAGAATCTCGATGTGATCATCGCCGGGGAAGGGCCGGAATGGGAGACGCCCGAATATGTCAGGGACGCGGTCCAGCAGGGACGGCGGAAGGCCCTCATCATGCTCGGCCATGCGGAAAGCGAAGCGCCGGGGATGAGAGCCTTGGCCAAGCGGCTGCAAGCCTTGTTTCCGACGGTTCCGGTGCATTACCTGAAGGAGAGGCCTCTTTTCCAGATCGTTTGAAGAACGAAATAAGCTCCATTTAAAAAAAGACGAACGCAGTGAGGATGTCCCGCTGTCGTCGTCTTTTTCTAAGTAACGGAAGGGTATACGAAGATCCGCCGGTTATTGGAACAGCTTGCGGATGTCCTCTATATGCTCCATGGCTAGATCATACCCGTGCTGGCATGTGTCCCTCAGCTTGCTGATATCCTTCTCGAAGCTGTTAAGCGGCATCTTCGGACGGATAATGACCGCTTGTCCTTCTTGCTCCAATCGTTCACAATAGGCGACCGTCTCATTATACCGTTCATGCCTTGTCAGCAAAATTTCCTCCAGCCGCGGATACTTGCGCCTTAATAATCTTGCCGCCACCGCATTTTGCTTGCTAAATGTTTTTACGTAGCCTTGGGGCTGGGTCAGAATAATTAAATGCTTGTCATTGCCATCCTCCACAGCCTTGCGGATCGGAATCGGATCAGTTAATCCTCCGTCATAATATTTAGAGCCGTTCATTTCAATCGCCGGGAAGAACATGGGGATGGCGCAGGTAGCCCGGAGCATGGTCATTGGCTCATCAATTTGCAGGCCATCGACATATTCCGGCTGACCCGTCTCGGCATTGGTTACGCCGACAAGCAGCTTTCCCCTGTAGCTCCGAAACGTGTCCATATCGAAGGGAATCAGCTGGCCGGGAATTTCGCCAAAGATGAAATCGAGGCCAAACAGGCTGCGATGGCGGATATAATTCCGGTAGCCGATGTAGCGGGGATCGTTGCGGTACTGTTCGACGATATCCAAATTCCTCCGCTTCTGCCGGGATATATAGGAGAAGCCGTTGCTGATCCCTGCGGATACCCCTATGCAGTAAGGGAACATAATTTCCTCGTCCAGCAGCGCATCCATAACGCCCGCACTGAAAATTGGACGCAGGGTTCCCCCCTCCAGTATCAAGCTTGGCACTTCAACTCACCTCATCAGAACAATTGGGATCAAATTAGCTGGAATAAAGAACGCATATTTCTAGTTTAATGCGGCAGCTCTTTATTATCAAACGTAACGGAAATGATTTTGGCTGCGGGTATGAAGACAAGCCTTCCGCTGGTATCACGGATTTCGAAGTTATCGCTATGGACGGCTACCAGAGTCCCTGGAACATTCAAGCTGATTGTCTGAACGGCAAGAGGCTCACCGGTAAATTTGCTTAGCCGTTCAATCGTTTCGGAATCGGGAAATGTCGCTGCAGCGAGCAGGCTTTCCAAATGCCCGATCCGCTGCTCCAGCAGCTCTAGTGCGGCTTGAAGCATGCGCAGCTTGAGCCTGCGCCGTTTGAACCATGATCTTAGGATGCCCATTCTAAAAATCCCCCTTGCTGCCTTGATGCGAATCGTAATATATTGTATGCTCGGTAGATTCATAGAGCTTGGACAAGTGTGCCTTCCGACAGCAAAGATGCTGCGTGGAGTGAACCGGGAATGCTCAGCGTGTATTCCTGATCAAGGGTTCGGCCGGAAAATGCAGCACGCTTTTCGTTGCAGAATGCGGTATGATATATTTTAATAGTAGTTTATTAAACTAAGGAGAGAGCATGTCATGATTAAGCATATTGTGTTGTTCAAACTGAAGGATTCTTCACCGGAGAGCATTGAGAGAACGGCTGGCGTTCTTCGTAATATGGAGGGCAAGATCGAACAGCTTCGCAGCATTGAGGTCGGTATTGACGTCGTGAAGTCGCCGCGCTCTTATGATATTGCGCTGGTAACCACCTTCGATTCCCTCGAGGATCTGCAGGGCTATCAGGTACATCCTGTACACCAGAAGGTGATCGAGCATATGGCGGAAGCCAGAGAGAGTCAGGTCGCCGTAGACTTCGAATTCTAGGCCGCCGGGAAATAAGCTATTCTTAAATGAGCGAAGGAGTCTGGTGATATGGCAGATGTAATGTTTACCGTTTATACGGTGTTTTACGCCGTGGCAGGATTTGTAATTATGCTGGTCTGGTTAAAGCTGAAGGGACGCCGCAAACAAAGGCAGCAAAACGAGGACAGACATGAAGCAGCACCAGGAGCGGCGGCAATGCCATTGGACGGCGGGGAAACCGTCTCTTCAAGCCAGGCTAGCGGATCCGGCAGAACGGATATCGCTCCGTAAACCGGGTTAGGCCTAGCAGGCTGAACAGCTGGCAGCTGGCCGCTAAACAAAGGTAGTCCGCAGTATAATGAAGGAGGAGACTTTCGTGTATTACGTCAACCGGGAACAAATCGAACGCAGATTACATATGCTGCCGGAAATTGTCGAAGTCTTGCAATCATCAAATACTTTGGAGATTAAGGATTCAGGACTTCTGGAACGTTATGCTATTGAAAGAGCGCTTCATTTGGCGCTGGAAATCGTAACGGATGTTGGAAGCTATCTGATCGATGGTTTTATTATGCGGGATGCCAGCAGCTACGAGGATATCATCGATATTATGTTGGACGAGAAAGTGGTTGACGCAAGTCTGCACGCTGTCTTGATTGAATTGGTGCGTCTGCGCAAGCCGCTGGTGCAGGAATATTTTGATGTAGACCGCGGCGCGGCTTCTGCGCTCTTGGAGCAATTGAAGGACACGGAAGCGCTGACGGCTTTTGCCGAGCGTGTCCGGTCTTATTTGGACCAGGAAGGAATCGAGCTTTAATCGGCTTGCAGAATCATTATCCAAAAATGTCTTCTCCAGATTGTGTCGAAACAAGCATCTGCTGCTTATAATGAATTAACTATATAGGCATTAGCCCTGATGTACGGGCGGGCCGCATAAGGAGAGATGTATCGTGAGCAAGGGAAACAAAGAATGGATATGGGGCGCGGCAATCGGGGCGATCGTCGGTTCGGTTACAGCGCTGCTGCTTGCACCTAAGCCGGGAAAAGAGCTGCGCAAGGACATTGCCGATGGAGCCCGTCAGGTCGGAGAGAAAACAGGCGAAATCGCCAGCAAGGTAAGTGAGCAGGGTGTTCACTTGGCCGGAATCGTAAAAGAAACCGCCGGAAGTCTCATCCAGGACATTCAGGCCTGGCGCGAGGGCAAAAGCGAAGAAGGCGGCGAGAACGAAGGCAAGGGCGAGAACGAAAGCAAGGAAGTACAGATTTCCGCGATCGCCGCGGGGAATGAGACTGCGGATACGGAAGCTCCGGTTGCCGCAGCTGTAGAGCAGGCGGTTCCGGAAGGGGACAGCGAGGATAAGATCCAGTCATAGCCGGTATGATCAAGAAAGGGACCCTGCAGGGTCTTTTTTCTCAGGTTTGGGGGGACAGGCTGCCGATCCCTTTCCTTGTCACTTTCTCTTCGCATAGGGTAATATTAATTAGTACACTTTAGGATGAACGGTCATAAAGTAACGTAGAGCATCTAAACTATAAAAAAAGGAAGCGGTATGTTCGTGCAGCAAGCCATCGCAATACTAGACTCGGGAGTGGGCGGACTTACCGTAGCCAAGGAAGTCATGAGGCAGCTCCCCAGAGAGAAGATCATATATTTCGGGGATACGGCACGTACGCCGTATGGGCCGAGATCTCCGGAAGAGGTCACCTTATTTACCGAGCAAATCGTGGATTATTTGATTCAATTTGACCCCAAAATGATAGTCATCGCGTGCAACACGGCAACAGCAGCCGCACTCGAGCATATCAAGAAGAAGGTTAGCATCCCTGTTATCGGGGTCATACATCCTGGGTCGAGGGCTGCGATCAGCGCGACGAAGTCGGGGCAGGTAGGCGTTATCGGCACGATCGGCACGATCAATAGCGGAGCCTACACCTCGGCTTTGAAGGAACTGAATCCTGCGATTGACGTAGTGAGCGAAGCATGCCCGGATTTCGTTCCTCTGGTTGAGCAAGGGCAGTTCGAGACGCTCGAGGCGAAACGGGTTGTGGAGCAATCGCTCCAAGGGATGAAGCAGCATCCGATCGACTGCCTCATTCTCGGGTGCACACATTATCCGTTCCTGAAGCGCTCCATTCAGGAGGTTATGGGCCCCAAGGTGAAGCTGATCAGCTCTGCGGACGAGACTGCGCGGGAAATCAGCACGGTGCTGCACCAGAAGGGGCAGCTGGCCCGCGGCAGCGAAATTCCGATACATCAGTTTTTTTGCAGCGGAGATTCAGAAATGTTCAGTAAAATCGCGCGTCAGTGGCTGGGAGAGCAGATTGAGCTTACGCCCATCGTATGGCAGGTTTCCGCTCCTTCCTGAGCCGGAACAGAAGAACAACCTTTGCCGGGAGGACTGTTGTCTTGGCAAAGGTTGTTTTTGTACCGCCTGCTGTAATGAGCGGCGGCAATTCCCCTAGCCGGGGATTAACGCATGATTCGCAGCGCTCCCTGCTCGGCGGCAGCCGTGATGGGGGTGCGGCCCATCGGCTCGCCGTCACCAAGGGCAAGCAGAGGCTGCGGGCTGCGCACGGTAACAGAGCGTCCGCGGCGAAGCCTGACGTAAGGCAAGGAAATATGACGGCCGGTAAGTACGGTGGGAAAAAGAAGCAGAAGCTTCAGCCTGCTGCAGTTATGTACGACGCAAATGTCCAGCAGTCCGTCGCCGGGATTAGCCCCGGGGCAAATTTCCAGCCCGCCGCCGTAGCTCGCCACGTTGTTGATTGCTGTTAACCATGCTTTTGAATAATGCTCGGTGATTCCGTCGCACTCGATTGTAAGCGAGCTAGGCTTGTAAGTCAGCAGTGTATGGATAATACCGATTAAATAAGATACCCTGCCGATTCCGAGTTTGTTGCATAGCTTCTTGTACCAGCCCCGGTTCACATTGTCTGCCGTCTTGGCATCGAAGCCCACGGCCAGCGCCGTTATCGCTGCCTGATCCTGCACGGCAATGAGATCAATCTCCATCGCCCTTCCTTCCAGCATGACGTATAGCGCATCCAAAGGCTGGATCGGAATGCCGAAGCCGCGCGCGGTATCATTGCCTGAACCGGCTGGAATGACGGCTAGGGGGATCCCTGAGCCCCTCAGAACCGGCAGGAGACCGTGAATCGTTCCGTCTCCGCCTACGACGCCGACCGCGCGCCAGCGGGCGAATGCATGCAGACGCTCCTTCAGCAGGGCATTGGCCTCTTCACGGCTGCTCGCAACGATATGCTCGTAATCGATACGGCGCTCGTGAAGCACGCTGCGTATGATGCTCCAGATCCGGCTCCCGCTGCCGTTGCCGGATTGTTCATTAATTACGAACAAGTACATGGATGTCCCCCAAATCTTGATGCAGGTAATTGTACCTACTCAAGTGTAAGCAATATGGCATCAAAAGAACATCATAATTTTTAGAAGGAGGATCACGATGCAGCTGCTCGCCATGTTGACGATGCTGATCGACCATGTCGGATTGATTTTTTTTCCCGATCAGCCCCTCTGGAGAATCATTGGCCGAATCGCCTTTCCCCTCTACGCTTATGCTTTGGCGCAAGGGCATCAGCATACAGCCTCACACGGCAAGTACGTGCTCCGGCTGCTCGGCATCGCGGCATTGTCGCAGATTCCGTACCAGCTGGCTTTTGATACGAATGAACTGAATATCGTTGCCTCGTTGTGCGTGGCGGCGATTCTGCTCCGGATACTCGATGGGCTGTCGCCGGGCTGGATCTCTTATACGCTGATCGTTCTGGCCTGCGCCCTGTTTGAAATATTTCCGTTCGAATACGGGGCATACGGACTGCTTCTCATGCTTATATTCAATTATATGAAGTCCGGCCCGATGCTCGTCGGGATGCATTTATTGTTGAATCTGGCCGCGCTGTATACTTATGGCTGGGTTATCCAGTTGTTCAGCATCATTCCGACGATGATCATCGTATATGGACCTAATTTGTGGAGGAAGCTGGAGTCGTGGCGCGTCCCCCGCTGGGTCTGGAGATTGTTCTATCCGGCGCATTTGGCTCTGCTTGCCGCGGTCGTCCATTTGCTGGGCAAATAGCGGGAAGAAGGCGGAGGATGCTGCGGCCTTCGGCGTCCGATAAGGGAGGAGATCCGTATTGGCGTCAGCAAACCGTGGCCAGAGGCCAGTCGTTCGCGTGCATGAAGGTTACCGTTATGAGGACGGCATTGAGCAGATCGGGCGCTTAATGGCCCGCTATGATGCCTTGAGGCGTGTGGAGATCGGAACAAGCGTGCTGGGAAAATCGATTGCGGCGCTCGTGATCGGAAATGGCCCGGAGCATATTCACGTAAATGCTGCGGTTCATGCCAATGAGTGGATCACTGCCCCGCTGCTGCTCCGCTTCATGGAAGAATTGGCAGCCGGGCAAGAGTCCGGGGCTGGCCCTGAGAGCAGCGGCTGCCCAGGGCGAGAGCTGCTCGACCGGCTGACTTTATGGGCGGTGCCTATGGCCAATCCCGACGGCATGAATTTGTCGCAGGACGGCTTATGGCCGGCATGTCCCTACAGGGAGCAGCTGCTGGTGTGGAACGGAGGCTCGGACAACTTCAGCGGCTGGAAAGCGAATATTCGCGGCGTTGATCTGAATGATCAATTCCCGGCTGGGTGGGAGGAGGAGCGTGCCCGGCGCGGCTCGGACGGCCCGGCCTCCCAGGATTACGGAGGGAGCGAGCCGCTCTGCGAGCCGGAGGCCGCTGCGCTGGCCGGCCTGACGCGAAGGCTTCGCTTCAGCAGGGTAGCATCGCTGCACACGCAGGGGCGCGAAATTTATTGGAATTACCGGGAGCTGGAACCGGCCTGCTCGGAAGCTTTGGCCAACCGGTTAGCCTCTGTGAGCGGCTACAAGGCCGTGAAGCTTACGGGCAGCGATGCAGGCTATAAAGACTGGTTCATCAGCGAATTCCGCCGTCCCGGTTTTACGATCGAAGCCGGGGAGGGGGTAAATCCGCTTCCAGCCGGGCAGTTCGAGACGATTTATGCTGAAATCAAGCCGCTGCTGACCGAATTTATCCGGGGGTAACCCCGGGTATATTTTTTAAATTTACGCAACTAGGGTATTGTAAAAGATAAGCCGGGCCAGCCATAATGGGAGGGCAGGCATTTGCAAATTGAGGAGGGGAACCGCCATGAAATGGAGAAGGCTGTGGTCGCTTCGGCATTGGTCGCATATATTCCGCCGCGTGCCAAGGCTGCTGGCTTCATCGCGGGTTCCGGTACTGGACAAGCTGCTGCTTGTTGTTCCCGCTCTGGCGTATTGGGTGCTGCCCGATGTTCTGCCGTTTATTCCGGTAGATGATATGGCAGTGACGATGCTGCTGATGGACTGGTTCGTCACGAGGGCTGAACGGAAACATCCGCAGACCTAGAGGAGCTGAATCTAAATAAACATCCCGAAATGACATGCTTGCGTGAACGGATGACATTCTTTACAATAGGAATATTAGGTAGTCATAAGAAGATTGGAGCGATCGTATGAGCGTCAAAATTACCCGCAATGCGGCGAAGGTGATAAAGAGAGAATTAGAGAAGGAAGAGAACCAAGGTCTAGTGCTGAAAGTGTTCATCACTCACGCTCATGGGGATCATGCCCATTACGGCCTTGATTTGGTCAAGCCTGCCGGCACGGAGCATATCGTGTCTACAGATAAAGAAATCGACGTTATTATTGATCTGAGCGAACCGCTTCTTGAAGGCGTGAAGATCGACTATTTGTATTTCCCGGAGGAAGGCTTCGTCATCACGAACCCATCCAAAGGAAATCACGGCGACCACTAGCACTTTGAAAGAAGAAGGGATTCAGCATGGCTAATGACATTCGCATATGCGATAAATGCAATCATATACGGATGAAGACGTTCGTGCCCAAGCTGCAGAAGCTGGCGCCGGACGCGGAAATCAAGATCGGCTGCAAATCTTATTGCGGTCCATGCGGCAAGCGGGCGTTCGTATACATCAACGGACGTTACATCAGTGCTCCGACCGAGGAAGAGGTGCTGACCAAAGCGGCTCCTTTCGTGAAGAAGCCCAAATAAAGCAAGAATAGAAGCAAACCATAGAAGAAGAGCTGCTTATTTCTCCGGGAGCGGGATTGTTCCTGAGAGAGAAAGCAGCTCTTTTTTATAGTCAGCCGCATTTCTGCGGTTAGTCGCAGCCTTTGCAGTCCGCTAACAGTTTGTGGTTAACTGTAACGTTTTGGTTCGCCACAGTTTGTAGTAGTCGCAGCGTTCGCGGGTTAGCCAGAGTTTGCCGCCAAACTCATTTGCGTTCAGTCCATGCTTTTGCGGTAAGCTCCCAGCGAGGCCGGGGGGCGGTCTCGCGACAACGCGATGGGCTCATATTTAATTCAGTGACTCGCCTGCTGCTGCCCACGGTACTGCCGCAGCAGGTTGTATTGAATGACGCGATCCGAGATGGACAGGCGCAGGCTCGCTTCTTCATACCCGGTCCGGCACTGCCCGATGTCCGTCAGCTCCCGGCTGTCCAGGCTGTAGCACTGGCCGTCAGCAAACAGGCCGTTGGCTGAAGGAATATAGTATATGCGCCCGTCGGTAAAAGCGCCGGAACGCAGAACGACGAAGCGATCCCCGCTCCCGAACAGATTGTTGCCCATCATGTAATACGATTCGGAAGGGATGCCGAGCAGGCTCAGGAGCGAAGGGGCCATATCCAGCTGTCCCGCGGGCTCCTTATAGATGCCGGTTTGCCCATCATCCGGAAGATGGATCAGCAGAGGCACCTGATTCATAATTTGATGCATATCCAGCTCGGACAGAGGCCTGCCAAGAAACTTCTCGTAGGCATCCTTCTCCTTGATGGAATTATCATGGTCCCCGTATACATATAGAATCGTATTGTCCCAAAGTCCCTTCTGCTTCATTTCCTCAATCAATATTCCCAAGGCTTCATCTGCATAATGGACGGATTCCAAATAGCTGCCGAGGATCGTGCCTTCCAACTCTCCGATGTCGAGCTTGCGTTCTTTAGCAGGCAGCTGGTACGGGTGATGACTTGTCAGAGTAATCAGAAAAGCATAGAACGGCTGCTGTTGATCCCGGGTCATGAACTCGACGGATTGGCGGAAGAATGATTTGTCGCCAAGCGACCAGCCGAGCGCCTCATCCATGACGTAGTGCTTCTTGCTGTAGAAATAGTCGTAGCCCATTTCCCTGTACATCGCGTTCCGATTCCAGAAGCTGCCTTCGTATGCATGATAAGCTCCTGTCCCATAGCCGTGCTCGCTGAGGATTTGCGGCAGCATGTCGTAATCATGATTCGGAAAGCGAACGAATACCGAGCCGGTCGGCAGCGGATGGAGAGAGCTGTTCGAGGAAAAATCGGCATCCGACGTCCGCCCCTGTCCGGTCTGATGGTAATAGCTGGAGAAGTACATGCTGTCCTTCATCAGCCGGTTGAGATGAGGCGTAATTTCCTTTCCGCCGATTTCTTGCCCGATCACGAAATTCATCAGGGCCTCGACCTGGACGACCATGATGCTGCTTCCCTCATACGCGCCAAAATCATCCTTCCGCGCCTGACGCTTCTCCGCTGCATCGCGGAACCACTGCTGAATTTCCTCATGCTCCTCCACAGATAACGCAGGCCGGCTGCTTAAGTGCTCTTTGACATAGCGATAGCCATCGTAATAGTGGAATCCGAGCAGGCCAGTGATGTTATACAGAGACAGATTCCACCAGTTGCCGACGAACAAATCGCCGGCCCAGGTATTCTTGTAATGCTGGATCGGCCCCATCGTTATGGAATATCCGATGACAAGGGCTAGCAGTCCGGCAAGCAGGCGGGCTATCGGCCTTCTTCTGCCGCCTTTGCGGCCAGAGTAATTCTTAATCTTCGCATCGCTTACATTTTCATGGTCAGTTTCGCCTTTACCGTCTGCATAGCTGGCCTCGTTTAAATTGTATTTCCCTCTTTCGGCTGCGCTGCTTGCTCCGGCTGCCTCGCCCTCATGGTTCTTGCCTGTTGTCGCTGTGCTGGTTGCCCTGACCGCTTCGCTGGCTTGACCCGCTTGAGCCTGCCCTGCTTGAGCTCGCCGGGCTCGTGTTATCCTTCGGCGGGCCATCGCCAAGCCGAATACGGCAGGTCCGATGAGCCAATCTGAAATCAGCCACAGGTCGGATCGCAGAATCAGGGATGAAATGCTCTCGCCCAGCTCCCCGACCTGACCCGCCTGCAGCAGGACCGGCACCGTAATAAAGTCTTGAAAATAACGGTAGTAAACAAGGTCGGCGAATATCACGCCAGTAAGCAGGACATTCAGAAGCGCCAGGGCTATTGTCCGGGCTCGGGCACTTAGCCAGAGCGTCCAGAAGGATACGAGCAGCAGCGATCCGATCGCGATGAGGTCATCCAGCCGGTTCATATCTATATTGTTGGCGTGCAGGTTGGAATGAAGGTAGCGGAGCTTCCAGAACAGAGCCAAGATGAACCAGGGATATTCGAAATAACGGAGGGCCCGCATCCCGGAATTGAGGCGCTGCAGCTTGTTATAGCCAAGACCGGGACGAGCCTGCTTATAGGATTGCTTCGGCATGGGCATTCAGCTCCTTTCAAAGGGAATCCCCTTCCCGCAGCAGCTAATGGCGCGGAGGAAGGGGACCGAGAAATTGCAGGTATTGGCATTCGATTCGGCCGTTAAACAGCTTGCGGCGCTTGTCTGCCTTGCGTTGGAAATCATGCTCGAACTGCTTGGTCGGCGTTAGGGCGAAGAAGGACCAGGTCGGAAGCCCGGCGGCTACCCGTCCAAGCTGGGAGATCAGCTTGCGTACCTCCTTCTCTTCGCCGATCCGTTCGCCGTACGGCGGGTTCGTAATCAAGCAGCCATAGTCGCCTTGGGGCTGGATTCTGGCCGCGGGCAGCACCTGAAAAGAAATCTCCTTGCCGAGCCCGGCGCTCTTTGCTGCCGCAGCGGCCACCTCGATCGCCTTCGGATCGATGTCGCTGCCGGCGACGTTCAGCGGGATGTCATCCTTTACGGCGTCGAAGGCCTCCTCACGCGCCTGCTGCCACAGCGTCTCGGGGAGAACGGGCCATGCCTCGGCATTGAAGGAACGGCGCAGCCCCGGAGCGATATTCCAGCCGATCATCGCCGCTTCGATCGGCAGCGTGCCCGATCCGCAGCAAGGATCGTAAAAAGGGCGCGCCGGATTCTGGTTCCAGCGGCTGAGCAGGATCATCGCGGCGGCCATGGTCTCCTTCAGCGGAGCCTCCGTTGCCAGCTTGCGATAGCCGCGCTTATGTAATGCCGGTCCGGTCGTATCGAGCGTCAGCAGGGCGATGTCGTTCAGCAGATGGATTTCAATGACGTAGCGCGGCCCGGTCTCCTCGAACCATTCGGTACGGTAGGATTCCTTGAGCTTCTCGACAATCGCTTTTTTGACGATTCCCTGGCAGGCGGGTACGCTGCTCAATTGGGACTTGTGGGAACGCCCTTCAACGGGGAACTCGCCATGGGCCGGAATCCACTCCTGCCAAGGGATCGCCTTCGTCCCTTCGAACAGCTCGTCGAACGTGGCCGCGGGGAATTCGCCCATTTTGATCAGCACGCGATCCGACGTGCGCAGCCATAGATTGCAGCGGCAAATGTCGATGAGGTCTCCGGTGAAATTCACTCGTCCGTTCTCGACTTTTGTATCTTCGTACCCCAATTCCTTAAGCTCCCGAGCCACAACGGCTTCGAGGCCCATAGGGGAGGTCGCGATTAATTGCAGTGGGCCTGGCATATGATTGAATCAACTCCGTTTTATCAGTTGTAGTCATCGTCTAAAAACCATACAATTCAGTATAGGACAATGTCAATGAAGATACAAACGGATTCGGCAAAGAATTCGGCTGAGAGGAGCATGCGGAATTATGACAACGCCTGAACAATATAGTGAAGAATTATATGCTGAGGATGAACAGCTGAATAGAGTGAAGCAATCGATTCTGGACAGCGGGATTAGGGATGTATCGATCGTGCCGGGGTATGGGCGGCTGCTGACCCTGCTGGTCAAGTCCTCCGGGGCCAAAGCGGTGCTCGAAATCGGGGCGCTGGGCGGATATAGCGGAATATGCATGGCAAGAGGACTTGCTGAGGGCGGCAGGCTGCTGTCCCTGGAGCTGAAGGAGGAGAACGCCGCTTTGGCCCGCAGCAATATGGAGGCTGCAGGGTACGGAGAAATTGTAGACTACCGGGTTGGTCCGGCCCTGGAGAGCCTGGTGGAGCTGGAGCGTCAGGGTGAGCGGTTCGATTTCTTCTTCATCGATGCGGATAAAGAGAACTACCCGGCGTATTTGGAATATGCGATCAAGCTGGCGGTGCCCGGGGCGATCATTGCCGGGGATAATACCCTGCTCCGCGGGCGTACCTTGAATCCCGACAAGAACGGCCCTTCTGTGCTTGCTATGCGTAAATTTAATGAAAAGATAGCCCGTGACGAGCGTCTGCTCAGCACCTTCCTTCCGGCCTATGACGGCCTGGCGCTGGCTCTGGTCAAATAACAGCTGTTAGCGGCATATTTCATTAGCAGAGCAGATAGATATCGTAAAAAGAAATAACCTCGCCGCTCCGGCGAGGTTATTTAGATGGGGATTAACACGGCGCCTTTGTATGCTCACATCGCAGGACGCCGAAGCTTGCTTGCGGACCGGACAGGCTTCCTAAGAATGGCACGCGGACGCAGCTGCCCAGCTCACAGCGCTCTAGCACGCGGTATGCGCCGCATGATCGCGGCTGACTTTCGGGCCGTATTTCCAGGAAGCCTGCCGTGCCCAGCGCCTCAGCCTTGCTTCAGCGAGGGCAGCTTCGGCTTCGCGTACAGCTTCAAGCGCACCCAGACCGTGTTGCATAAGAGGAGCACGCCGGAAATGATGAAGATCCCCTCGATGCCGATGTAGCCGGACAGAAATCCGCCGATCAGCGCCCCGAGCATGTTCCCGAGCGCGAGCGTGCTGCTGTTGAAGCCGAAGGCCCGGCTCTCCATGCCGTCCGGCGTATAGTGCCGGATGAGCGCATTGACGCTGGGCAGGAGTCCGCCCATAAATACGCCCATCAGGAAGCGGATAATGATAAGCTGCCAGACATTTTGCACGAAGGCCTGGGGAATGAGCGTCGCGGCTGCCCCGATCAAGCAGTAGGTCAGAATGCGGTGAGCTCCGATTTTGTCGCTGACCCTGCCCAGGACGGGCGAGGTAATCATGTTCGATATGCCCGTTGCGGCGGTGACCATGCCGGCCCAGAAGGGCACGTTGGCCGCGATGCCGTGCAGATGCTCCACATAGATCGGCAGGAGCGACATCGGGCTTAGCATCGCGAACTGCAGCAGGAAGGTTACCGCGAACAATGCGGTCAGCTGAGGCGTTTTGTTCAGCTCCTTGAATCCCTGCAGGACGGAAGCTTGCGGGACATGCGCCGCTTCCTCGCGATCGAAGCTCTCGCGCACGAACAACAGGGCGAGGATCGAGGCAATGAACAGCAAGGCCCCCGTAATATAGAAAATCGGTCTGAATCCGACCCATTCCGCGAGCAAGCCCCCGATCAGCGGGCCGAGAATCGTCCCGGCCACAATGCCGGATTGCACTATGCCCATGGCAAAGCCCATCCGCTCCTTGGGCGCGGTTCCCGAGACTAGGGAGACCGCCGCCGGGTTGAACCCGGATATGGTACCGTTCAGCATGCGCAGAGCCAGCAGATGCCAGGGCTGGGTGGCGAACCCCATCAAGGTGATGACGATGGCCATCCCGAAGCCGGAGCGCAGCAGCATGATTTTCCGGCCGTAACGGTCAGCGAGCTTGCCCCAAATTGGCTGAAAAATGAAAGCCGTAGCAAAGTTCGCGGCAAAGATGGACCCGGCCCACAATCCGATCGCCTGCTCGCCATGCACGTGCAGATCCCTTGCCAGGTAAAGAGACAGAAAAGGAGTGATCATGGTCATGCCGGCATTTACGAGGAACTGGCCGAACCAAAGCACAAGGACGTTCACCTTCCAAGTATTGTCCTTCACGTATTCTCACTTCCTTTCTGTACGCTCTCGTTGACTTCATTATTTTTACATAAATATATTCAAGTATATCATAATGACGGCATCGGCTTGATAAAGGATGTCATAGTATTGTCATCGGATATTTGGGTGTGACGGTTGTTACTTACTTTTAAAAAGGGCATAATGTAACTTAGGGAAATTTTAAATATTGGGGGCTTGCTTACATGAGTTACAATGACCGGTTTATCCGTGCCTGTCTCAGGCAGGAAGTGGATCGCGCTCCTGTCTGGTATATGCGACAGGCCGGAAGATACGACCCGGAGTATCGCAAGATCAAAGAGAAGTACAGCTTGCTTGAAATTTGCCTTCAGCCTGAGCTTGCCGCTGAGGTCACGCTGATGCCCGTAAAAAAGCTGGGCGTGGATGCCGCTATTTTATATTCAGATATTATGAATCCGGTCGCTTCTATCGGAATTGATTTTGATATAGTCAAGGATGTCGGCCCGGTGATCCATAATCCGGTTCGGACGAAAGAGGACATTGAGCGGCTGAAGCCGATCGATGTTGAGAAGGATCTGTCCCACATCCTGAAAACCATCTCGATCCTGGACAAAGAGCTGGATGTTCCGCTCATTACGTTTGCGGGAGCGCCGTTTACGCTTGCCAGCTATTTGATCGAAGGGCGCCCTTCCAAGAACTATATCCGCACGAAGAGCTTGATGTATGGCGAGCCGCAGCTGTGGCATAAGCTGATGGATAAGCTCGGAGATATGGTGATCACTTATCTGCGCGCCCATATCAAGAGCGGAGGCAAAGCGTTCCAGGTGTTCGACAGCTGGGTAGGCGCATTATCGGCCAAGGATTTTCAGATCTATGTACTGCCGACGATTAAACGTATTTTTGCCGAGCTTCAGGATTTGAATGTACCGAAAATATATTTTCCTGGGGTCAGCTCGGGAGAGCTGCTGCCTACGTTGACGGAGCTTCAGGCAGATGTCATCGGCGTGGACTGGCGCGTTCCGATTCGCGAGGGCCGGTCTCGGACGGGCGGCAATTACGCAATCCAAGGCAATCTTGATCCTTTAGTATTAACCGCGCCAATGGAAGTTATTAAAGCGTACGCCCGGGAAATTATCGATCAGGGCGTGGAGTCTCCGGGGTTCATTTTCAATTTGGGCCATGGGCTGTTTCCTGAAGCCTCGCTGGACAAGCTCCGTGAGCTGACAGAGTACGTTCATGAATATTCCGCCGAAGCGATCGCCCGCCAGAAGCAGCAGACAGTTTAGAACAAAGGCCTAGGCCGGCCATGCTTCAATTTTAAACGACACTGACAGAGGTGAAGAGGATAATGAACAAAATAGGTGTATTGGTAATGTCTTACGGAACGCCGGAGAGCATGGATCAGGTAGAAGCCTACTATACGCATATCCGCCGGGGGCATCCGCCTACGGAAGAGCAGCTGCAGGAGCTTAAAGACCGTTACGAAGCGATCGTTGGGGGCGTATTCCCGCTTCGGGCCAACACCGACAGCCAGGTGGCTGCCCTCCAGGAGACGCTGGACCGGCTTAATGAGGACAAGAATCGTCGATTCGTATGCTACCAGGGGCTCAAGCATGCCCGTCCGTTTATCGAAGACGGCGTAGCCCAAATGGCCGAGGACGGCATTAAGGAAGCGATCGGCATCGTTCTGGCTCCGCACTATTCCGTCATGAGCGTCGGCGGCTATATTAAGCGTGCCAAGGCCAAGGCCGAGGAATGCGGGGTGGCTATGAAATTTGTAGAGAGCTACCATCTTCATCCGAAGCTGATCCAGGCTTTCGCGAATCGTGTATCCAGCAAGCTCGATCTGTTCGAGGAAGCAGGGGCCGAGCGGAGCAAAGTGAGAGTGCTCTTCAGCGCGCACAGCTTGCCTGAGAAAATACTCGCCATGGGCGACCCGTATCAGGACCAGCTTCTGGAGACGTCTGCCGCTGTAGCGGAGAAGGCGGGAGCAGTCTCGTGGCAGTTTACCTGGCAGAGCGCGGGCCGTACGGCAGAGCCTTGGCTGGGTCCGGATATCCTCGATACGCTTCGCACTTTGAGCCAGGAACAGGTGGAGGATGTGCTCGTTGCTCCGGTCGGCTTCGTGTCGGACCACCTAGAGGTGCTGTACGATCTGGATATCGAAGCTAAGGCGATCGCCAAGGAGCTCGATATACGGCTGGAGCGGATCGATTCTTTAAATACGGATCCATTGTATATGGAGACATTAAGTGAGGTTATCCTTAACACTTGGGCAAAGGAATGAGTGGCATATGAGCGATGCGTCCCGCAAGGTAGTCATTGTCGGCGGGGGCTTGACCGGACTTAGCGCGGCCTTCTATATCCGCAAATTTTACAAAGAAAAAGGATGCAAACCTGCAATCACGATCATCGAAAAGGACAAGTCTCTCGGCGGCAAGATCGAGACCTTGCATCGCGACGGCTTCGTGATCGAGAAGGGGCCGGATTCATTCCTGGCCCGCAAGACGGCGATGGTCGATCTGGCCAAGGAGCTGGAATTGGATCACGAGCTGGTGACGACGAATCCGGAGGCAAAGAAGACGTATATCGTCAACCGGGGGCGTCTGCACCCGATGCCGTCCGGGCTTGTGCTCGGCGTGCCTACAGAGATCGGTCCCTTTCTGAGATCAGGGCTTGTCAGCTGGCGCGGCAAGCTTAGAGCGTTGACGGATCTTGTGCGTGCTCCCAGACAGAGCGCGGAGGACGAGTCGCTTGGCAATTTCATTGAGCGGCGACTGGGAGCTGAAGTGCTGAGCAATATGACGGAACCGCTGCTTGCTGGCATTTATGCCGGGGATACATATCGTCTCAGCCTGCAGTCGACGTTTCCGCAGTTCGGGGAGATGGAGCGCAAATACGGCAGCCTGATCAAGGGAATGATGACGGGCAAGAAGCCTGTAGAGACGCATACGGGAACGAAGAAAAGCGCCTTCCTGACCTTTCGTCAGGGACTGCAGAGCCTGGTGCATGCCCTGGTGCATGATTTAAACGATGTGGAACAGCGGCTGGAAGCAGAGGTTAGCGCCATTGAACGCAGCGGCGGCGATTCCGCAGGCTATGAAGTCGTTCTGGCCTCCGGCGAGAGGATCGCGGCCGATGATGTGGTGGTCACCACCCCGGCCTTTGCCGCCGCTGCATTGCTGCGGCCGCTCGTGGACGTAAGCGAGCTGGATGCGATCAATTATGTATCCGTAGCGAACGTTGTGCTGGCCTTCGAGCGGGAGGAGGTCAGCGGGTCGTTTGACGGCTCCGGCTTCCTGGTTCCCCGCAAGGAAGGGCGCAACATCACAGCCTGTACTTGGACGGGCGTGAAGTGGTTGCACACCAGTCCCGAAGATAAGATGCTGCTTCGCTGCTACGTCGGACGCTTTGGCGATGAGGAGAAGGTGTCTTATCCGGACGAGGAGCTAATCGGGCTGGTGCGGAAGGATTTGCGGGAGCTGATGAATATTACGGCCGAGCCGCTGTTTGCGGAAATTACCCGCCTGCCGAAATCCATGCCTCAGTACCCCGTGAATCATTTGCGGCAAATCGCTGAGTTCAGATCCCGGCTGGATCGAACGCTGCCCGGTGTGTATGCGACCGGAGCGGCCTTTGAAGGCGTCGGCCTGCCGGACTGCATCCGCCAAGCCAAGGAGCTGGCCGGGCAAATGGCAGACAGGCTGCTGGCCCGTTAGCAATAACCGATGGAATAAGGACCCCTTTCGCCGCAAAATAGGCGAGGGGTTCTATTTATTTGAGGTTACCTGATATAATAAAATCATTGGTGCAATGGTTTTGTTCCTAGATTTAGGAGTATAGATTCTTTTTAAATCAAGGCAAGTTTAGAATGACGGTTCGTTCACGGTGTATGAATGAGGCATACATGAACGAGGTATAAAGGAGTTTGCGATGTTCCCACCAAGATCAGAGAAATACCGGAAGCGAAAAAAAGATAAGCAGCGCAGGCAAAGCCGCTTCTGGCTTACGCTAAATGTGTCGCTGATCATTGCGATTCTCGCGCTGGGCGCATATTACTTCGTAGAGGATCGGATGGCTCCGGCGAGCGAAGGAAGCTCAGGGGACGCGATCCCCGTTGAATCTCCCGCTGATTCTTCCGCGGAAGAGCAGAGCGGGCGAACTGACCCGTCCGGGACCGCCGAGGAAGATCCGAAGCCTGACCCGAAGCTGGAGCCGGAGCATAGCATTGATCCGGCCGGCGGCAGTATGGACGAGGGGACGGATTTGATCCAGCCCGACCTGTCTGCGGATGAGGGAGGAGGAGCGCCTGTGCCTGGCGAGCCGGAGGATGGGGAGCTTGTGCATCTGCATTTTGCCGGAGACGTGATTTTCTCGGGAAGCGTCGAATCGAAGCTGAAGAAGGAAGGCTATCATTATCCTTATGAATACGTTCGTGAATTGTTCGAAAACGACGACTTAAGCGTGCTGAATCTCGAGACACCGGTTACAACTCGCGGAACGCCGGCGGAAGATAAATCCTTCGTATTCAAGGCGCCGCCCAAAGCGCTGTCTTCAATGCATCAAGCAGGAGTCGATGCCGTTAGTCTGGCTAACAATCATACGCTGGATCAAGGCGTCGAAGGGCTGCTCGATACGATGAAGCATTTGAAGGATAGCGGCATTCATTATTTCGGAGCGGGGACTAATAAGCAGGAAGCCTATGCTCCCGTATATCTGGAACGCAAAGGGATCAAAATTGCGCTCTGCGGATTCAGCCGGGTCATCCCCAAGGCGGATTGGGCAGCCGGCAAGAACAAGCCGGGCCTTGCTGTGGCTTACGATTCTGCGGAGGCGGTCAAGGCGGTGCAGGGCGCCCGGCAGAACGCCGATCTTGTCATCGTCATGACCCACTGGGGAAAGGAGCGGACGACGAAGCTGGAGAAGCACCAGACCACGCTGGCTCGCGAATTTGTTGATGCGGGCGCGGATCTGGTCATCGGCGGACACCCGCATGTGCTTCAAGGCCTGGAGCGCTATAAAGGCAAATGGATCGCCTACAGTACGGGCAATTTTATTTTTACCAAGAAAGCTTCAGCTGAGGATACCTGGGATACTGCCGTATTTGAAGCGAAATGCACGAAGCACGGGGATTGCCGGATGAGACTGCTGCCGTTCCGCACGGAAGTCGGTCAGCCTGTTCCGCTTCAGGGCGAGGAAGGGGCCCGGATTTTAAAGAAGGTGGAGAGCTTGTCCAGGAACATCGCTATCGACGCTAACGGAGCGGTGCATAGCTTGATTGACGGTTAATGATATACTTCGGCGGAGCGTGATATCTGTTGACGGGCTGAAGGAGGCTCCAGAATGAACAATTTGTGCGTGGCCCACCGGGGCTTCTCGGGCAAGGCGCCGGAGAATACGATGGCCGCGATGGAGATGGCCATGCAGGACCCCTATGTGCAGTGGGTTGAAGTAGACGTACAGCTTACCAAAGACGGTATTCCGATACTTATCCATGACTTCACCTTGAATCGGACGACGAATGGACGGGGTCCTGTAGGGGAGAGGACGTGGGAGGAATTGAGGAGGCTGGATGCCGGGAGCTGGAAGTCGAAGATGTTCAAGGGGGAGCGGCTGATAACACTGGGTGAATTCCTGAAGGCGGTATGCGGCAGGCTGCGGGCCAACATTGAAATCAAGACTAAGGGAAATATGTACCCGGGGATTGAAGAGAAGGTCATCGCAGAGATCCAGAGGCACCGGATGGAGCATGATGTGGTGCTCACCTCCTTTGAGCCGCGCATCCTGGCCAGAATCAAGGAAATTGCCTGCGGCATCCGCACCGGCCTCATCATCGATAGCAGGCCTGAGGATCTGCTGCTGCGTATGCAATTGCTTCGCTGCTCCTTTCTATCGATCAGCCATCGTTACTTAACGGCGGATCTGGCCTCCCGGGCGGCCAAGCTGGGGATCGCGGTCATGGCCTGGACGATCGACGATGCGCGGACAATGAGGCGGGTCGCTGCGCTGCATAAGGATATTCTCATTTGCACGAACCGGCCTGACTTATGGCAAGAAGTCATGCTGACTTAATTTGGGATATGAATGATGAGGAGGCGCTTCAAGAGATGAAACAACTGATCCGTAACGTATACTGCGTCGGCAGGAACTACAGGCTGCATGCCGAGGAATTGGGAAATTCCGTTCCGTCCGAGCCGATGATTTTTATGAAGCCCTCGCATGCCATAGTGCCGATGGATGGCAGCACAATCGCGCTGCCTGGGGGACGCGGCGAGGTGCATTATGAAGCTGAGCTCGTCCTTCGCATCGCCCGGGATTACCGGCCCGGGATGGCCGTGGACGAGCTGGTCGACGTCATGGCATTTGGCATAGATTTTACGCTGCGCGATGTTCAGAACAAGCTGAAGGATAAAGGCCATCCATGGACGGCGGCCAAAGCCTTCCTGAATTCGGCGCCGCTGACGCCGTATACCGTTTTTCCCGGCGCGGCGGATACGGCCGCAGAGGATTTCGAGCTTCGCAAGAACGGCGAGGTCGTCCAACGGGGAAATATCGGCAATATGATTTTTCCGCTGCAGGAAATTGTGGATTACATTGCAGAAAATTATGGGCTTGGCGAGGGTGATCTGATCTTCACAGGCACGCCCGAGGGGGTCGGGCCCGTAGCCACCGGAGACCAGCTGGAGCTGCTGTATGGCGGACGGGCTCTGGGCAGCTGCACCGTACAGCTCGGCTCTTCGAGTTCAGCGAGATGAGTTGGATCATCGGAGCAGTATGCGCGATTGCCGTATCGGCGGCAGCGTACTGGAAGCGGTCGCTCAGCCTGTCGGGCATGGCGGCGGCGGCCGTCATGGGAACGGTGTACTTCGGCGCCGGCAACTTGTTTTGGTTCGGGATCCTGCTGCTATTTTTCATTTCTTCAAGCGCGTTCTCCAAGCTGAAGGCAAGCCGGAAGCAGGAGGCGGAGAAAAGCTACGCCAAATCAGGCACTCGGGATGCGGGGCAAGTGCTGGCCAACGGCGGGCTGGGAATGGCTGCCTGTATAGGAAACGCCCTTTGGCCCCATCCCGGATGGGCCATGTTTTTTATCGGGGCGATGGCCTCGGTAACTGCAGACACCTGGGCTACGGAATGGGGCAGCCTGAGCCGGAAGCCGCCCAGGTCAATTCTTAGCGGACAGCGGATTGCCCCGGGCACGTCCGGCGGGGTATCGCTGCTCGGCAGCTTCGCGGCCTTGGCTGGAGCGGTTATCATCGGAGGCGCGGCCTGGCTGCTGGCTTTATGGAGCGGCCTGGAAGGTTACACGGAGCTGCCGCTGCTGGGCTGGATCATAATCGGCGGCTTGTCTGGATTTGCCGGTGCGATGCTTGATTCTTACATGGGAGCGACGCTGCAGAGCATGTACCGCTGTACGGTCTGCGGGCGCAGCGTCGAAGTTCCCAAGCACTGCGGCGAGAATACGGTGCCTCTGCGAGGCTGGGGCTGGATGAATAATGACATGGTGAATATGATCAGTTCGCTTGCGGCGGGCATTATTGCTCTAGCGCTGGGAAGCTGGCTGCTCTAGAGAATGGATTGGAATTTAGGCAATCTGAAGAGTCCTCATCCGTTAACCAGCACGCCACTCCGGCCAGGCTGCGGAAATTGGCGTGATCGACGGTGAGCCTTCGTAATTTATGCAAAGTAGGGAACAAAATGAATATTTTAACGGTTGAACAAATAGCAAAGAGCTATGGGGAAAAGGTGCTGTTCGAGGATGCCTCCTTCGGGATGGAGGAGCATGATAAAATCGGTGTTATCGGTGTCAATGGAACGGGGAAGTCTACTTTTCTGCGCATTGTTGCCGGGCTGGAGGCGCCGGATTCCGGACGCGTCGCCGTAAACAACGATGTACGGATTGCCTGCCTGCCCCAGAATCCGGATTTTGACCCGGAAACAACGGTGCTGCGGCAGGTATTTCAGGGCGGTGACCCGATGCTGCAAACTGTATCCGCATATATCGAAGCGGTGGACCGGCTTGAGCTGAATCCCGCGGATGAGCGGCTGCAGGCCGAGGTAGCAAGATTGAGCGAGGCGATGGACCGGCTTCAGGCATGGAGTCTGGAGAGCGAAGCGAAGAGCGTGCTGTCCCGGCTGGGAATTACCGCTTTCGGCGCTAAAGTCGGGGAGCTGTCCGGCGGACAGCGCAAGCGGATCGCCTTGGCATCCGCGCTTATCGTCCCGTCTGAGCTGCTGATTCTGGACGAGCCGACGAACCATATCGATAACGAATCAGTAGCCTGGCTGGAGTCCTATTTGCAGAGACGCCGCGGCGCTCTGCTTCTCATTACGCATGACCGGTATTTCCTGGACCGGGTATGCAATGTCATGCTGGAGCTGGATCATGGGCGCCTGTTCCGCTATGAAGCGAACTATAGCCGGTTTCTGGAGCTGAAGAGCGAACGGGAGGAGCGGGAGGCTTCGGCAGAGCAGAAGCGGCAGAATCTGCTGCGCACAGAGCTGGCCTGGATTCGCCGGGGGGCAAGAGCCCGGACGACGAAGCAGAAGGCAAGAATTGAGCGCTTTGAGAAGCTGCAGCAGGAGAGAACGGAGTACAAGAGCGACCAGCTGGATATTTCGGTGGCCTCTACCCGGCTGGGTCGCAAAATCGTGGAAATTTCCGAGCTTAGCAAATCGGCAGGGGATCGCCTCCTGATCCGGGAGCTGACCTATACCGCCGTTCCCGGTGACCGCGTCGGCATCGTTGGGCCGAATGGCAGCGGCAAGTCGACGCTGCTGAATATGATCGCTGGGCGTATCGAGCCGGATCATGGCTATGTCGAGCTGGGGCAGACGGTGAAGCTGGGCTTCTTCACGCAGGAGCATCAGGAGATGGATGACAAGCAGAGGGTTATCGAGTACATCAAGGAGGAAGCGGAGGTCGTCACGACGGCGGACGGATCGCGGATTACGGCTGCGCAGATGCTCGAGCGGTTCCTGTTCCCGCCGGCGATGCAGTGGACGCCTATCGGGAAGCTGTCGGGCGGTGAGAAACGGCGGCTGTATTTGCTCCGCGTTCTCATGGGCGCACCGAACGTGCTTCTGCTCGATGAGCCGACGAACGATCTCGACATTCAGACGCTGACCGTGCTGGAGGCCTATCTGGACGAGTTTCCGGGCGCCGTGTTCGTCGTATCCCATGACCGCTATTTTCTGGATCGAACCGTAGATAAAATTATGGCGTTCGAGGGGGATGGCGTCGTGGCCGTTCATGTCGGCGATTACAGCGATTATGCGGAGCGGACACAGCAGTCTGCCAAGTCCGCTGATGGCGGTTCGGCAGGGGGCGGCTCGGTTTCCAAAGGCAAGGCGGCCTCTGCGGCGGCTTTGGGAAGCTCCCCGGGCTCGGCTTCGAGCAGCTCGAGCGGTACGAGTGGCTCGGGAGCACCAGGCGGATCAGGCGCATCAGGCAGCGGCAAAGACCCATCCCGTGCAGAGCGGGTGAAGTTCAGTTATAATGAGCAGCGGGAATACGATGCGATCGATGGCCTGGTGGAAGCCGCAGAGCAGCGGCTCGCCGATATTGCCGCGGCGATGGAGCAGGCCTCCAGCGACGCCTCCCGGCTGCAGGAGCTCATGCAGCAGCAGCAGGAAGCGGAAGCCGAGCTCGAGCGGCTGATGGACCGCTGGACGTATTTGAACGAGCTGGCCGAGAAAATCGCAGCTCAGCGGAATTAACAGAAGATATGAAGAGCACCCTGGCAGGGACTGATGATCTGCCAGGGTGCTCTTTTTGGTTGTCTGATGATCACCGGCCCGCGGCGTTGACCTTAGGTCACTGAAGCCATTGTTCCAGCATTGTTATTCAGGCTGCATGCCTGCAAAAATCTCTGCTGAGGCGTCAGCCCGCAATATAAGCGGCGAGAAGTCTGGCCGTGTTGAATATCGCTTGCTTATGCGTTCGCTCCATGGCATGTGAAGCATGCACGCCCGGACCGAGCAGAGCGGCCCGAATGTTGCTGCCGCCGCGCAGTGCTGCGGATGCGTCGGAGCCATAGTGAGGGTAGATGTCGACCGCAAAAGGAATGTTCAGCTTTTGGGCAAGCTGGATCAGCCTGCCGGTCATATCGTAGTCGTAGGGTCCGGTGGAATCCTTGGCGCAAATCGATACATCCGTTTCCTTGCAGCTTAGATCGTCGCCAATCGCTCCCATGTCTACAGCGATCATCTCGTGGATGCCGCCAGGTATCCACGAAGCGCCATGACCAACCTCCTCGTAATTGGAGATGAGCAGCACTACGTCATGCGCAGGCAGCCAGCCCTCGCGGCGGCTCGATTCCAGCAGCCCGAAGAGGGCCGCAACGCTCGCCTTGTCGTCGAGGTGCCGGGATTTCACGTAGCCGCTCGGCGTTATGACCGGCCGGGCATCGAAGGACACGTAATCGCCGGCCATAATGCCCAGCTTCATGACGTCCTCCTTGTTGTTCACCAGCTCGTCGATGCGGATTTCCATATGCTTCTCTTCTCGGTTGAATTCCCGGGCATCGCTATACACATGAACCGATGGGCGGGAAGTCAATATCGTGCCGGTATAGGTCTTGCCGCTTCGCGTATGAATCGTACAGTATTCGTTCTCGATGCTCTGCATCATGAATCCGCCCACAGAGGTAATCGCCAGCGTGCCTTGGGAGTTAATGGAGCGTACCATCGCGCCCAGCGTGTCGACATGAGCGCTGAGGGCTATGCGCCGTGACGAGTCTTTCCCTTTCAAGGTAATGATGGCTCCGCCTTTCTCGTTCCATGTAACGGCATAGCCGAGCGCTATTGCTTCAGCTTCAATCCCTTTCATGATGCGATGCGTGAAGCCGCTGGGGCTCGGCGTATTCAGGAGCTTGACCAGCAAATCCAGTATGTAGGCTTCATTGAGTTGAATATTCATAGCAGGCCTCCTAATTGAAAAATGGATCGTAAGTATGAACCGAATCGATGACTCGAATCGATCAACCGCAACGATGAACCGCATCGACGAATCAGACCGAGCTAAGCTTGTGAACTCGGGTTTGCGGCATCGGCATTCTCCCTGGCATCCCCCTCGGCATTCTCCTGCGGCTCTGAAGCGGATGTCGGGTTCTCGGGAAATTCGTAGCCCGTGGCCTCCTGAATTTGCGCCAGCTTGGCGCTTAATTGTTTGACTTCCTTCTGCAGCCGGTATCCCCGGTAAATTCCGAAGGAGCCTACGATAATTCCGCCGAGCAGGGTCGAGCCCAGAATAAGCAGAATCAGCGGGATATGTACGGAATTGAACAGCAGATTGACTTGAACCGGCTCCACGTTAATGACAGCAAATACCGCTGTAATCAGGGCGAAGACGAGAGCAAGAATGAGAGACCATTGCATTTTCATATTCGTGTCACCTTCCTTCTTGTATACAGTGTAAAATCCCTTACCCCAAAAGGGCAAGGGATTTATTCATTTCTGCCGGAAAGGCTATTGGGTTAATTTCTCCATTTGCTCAACCAGCTCCCGGAATACGCTCATCGCTTCGCGAATTGGCTCCGGCGAGGACATGTCTACGCCGGCCTTCTTAAGGATATTGATCGAATAGTCGCTGCCTCCGCTTTTGAGGAAGCCGAGATAACGGTCAACGGCAGGCTGGCCTTCCTCCAGAATCTGCTTGGAGAAGCTCGTTGCCGCACTAAAGCCGGTAGCGTATTTGTACACATAGAAACTGGTGTAGAAATGTGGAATCCGAGCCCATTCCATCTCGATGTCCTGATCGACGGTCATCTCTTTGCCGTGATACTTCACGTTGAGATCATAGTAGATCTTGGACAGCTCCTGCGGTGTCAGGGATTCCCCGGATTCGGCACGCTCGTGGATCAGCTTCTCGAATTCTGCAAACATCGTCTGGCGGAATACCGTAGTCCGGAATTGATCGGCGTAATAGGTGAGCAAGTACAGCTTCTGCTTCGGATCGGTCGATTTGTTCAATAAATAATCCATGAGCAGCGCTTCGTTCGTCGTCGAGGCTACTTCAGCCAGGAAGATCGTATATTGGGCATCCCGGTATTTCAAGTTCTCGTCGGAGAAGTAGGAATGCAGGGCGTGGCCCATCTCATGCGCCAGCGTGAACATGCTGTTCAGGTTATTCTTGTGGTTCAGCAGCACATATGGATGCGTGCCGTAAGCGCCCCAGCTGTAAGCTCCTGTGCGCTTGCCTTCATTCTCGTATACATCGATCCAGCGGTTGCTCAAGCCTTCGCGAAGTACGCTCAGATAATTCTCGCCAAGCGGCTTCAGGCCCTCCAGCAGCATCCCTTTGGCTTCTTCATACGTGATGTCCCATTTGTATTCTTCCACCAGCGGCGCGAATAGGTCGTACATATGCAGCTCATTCACGCCGAGCAGCTTCTTCCGCAGCTTCAAATAGCGGTGCAGCAGAGGCAGGCTCTCGTGGATCGTATCGATCAGGTTCGTGTACACTTCCTTTGGAATGTTGTCGCCGTAGAGCGACATTTCAAGTACGGAAGGGTATTTGCGAACCCGGGAATAGAACATGTTCTTGTTAATGTTAGCGCTGAGGGTCGCGGCAATCGTATTCTTCTGTTTGCCGTAGGTTTCGTATACAGCCTTGAAGGCCCGCTCCCGAACCTCCCGATTCGGGTTCTCCAGAAATTGAATATAGCTGCCGTGCGTCAGCTCGACTTCGTTGCCATGCTCGTCTTTGATCCTCGGGAATTTCATGTCGGCATTGTTGATCATGCCAAAAATTTGCTGCGGCGCTTGCGACAGATTGCCAACCTGGGCGAGCAAGGCCTCCTCGGTCTTGCTAAGGACATGCGCTTTCTCGCGTTTGATTTCCTGCAAGGTGAACTTGTAGTCAGCGAGCCCAGGGTCGTTGATGTAACTGTCCAGCTGCTGCTCAGGCAAAGCCAGAATTTCCGGCGTAATGAACGACAGCGCTTCGCTGACCTCGACGCTGAGCTTCTTCGCTTTTTGGACGAGGGCTTGGTATGTAGGGTTCGTCGTATCCTGGTCATGGCTTAGGTGGGCATATACGTACAGGCGCTCAATGCGCAGGGAGAGATCGTCCTCCAGAGCGAATACCGCTTTGACGTTATCGGGCGTGTTCAGCTTGCCCTCGAAATCCGCCGCTTTATTCTTCAGCTGCTTCAGCTCCTCATATGCGGCGTCCCAATCCTTCTGGCTCGGGAACAAGTCTTCTAATTGCCAGCTATTCTCTGGCTGCACTTCAGAACGTTTAGGTAATGTAGTCATAGGTATCCTCCTTTGTATTGGATGAGCCTTCGGCCGGTCATTCGCGCCGGCCATGCCGCTGAATACTGCCGATATCAGCAGAGAGGAGGACAGCAGGAGAGGTAGCAGGGATAAGGGTGTTATTTTCATAGGAACCTCCCTTGATCATAAATGGAGATTATCCTAGTATATCCTTCTCTCCCGGCATCTACTCTGGGAACCGGGCTGTTTATGGATATCGGATCCCGATGATCCTCTCGGCTGGATTCCTGCCGCCAACCTGTGCCTTCCGCCGTCTATACCAGCAAGCTGTAAATGATCAGACCGAACGCAAAGGCAATCATCACGCTGGCGAAAATGGCGAGCCAACGCCTGATTCGGGGTTGAACTTGATTCTTGCTCAGGATCAGCACGATACCGAGAGCAAAGGCGGAAATGATAAAGATCAGATAGTTAGAACTGTCCATCGCTTGATAAGTTCTCCTTTTTAAAGGTAATAAGACGCATTTATACTTGCTTGAACGCATTCATGATGTCGTTCCACTCCTCTTCCCTTCCGACAAATTCCTCTTTAGGGAAGCGGCTCTCCGCCCAGTTCATGAGGGCAGGACGGCTGAGAAACGTGTGCGATTCCTCGCCCCATTGATCGGAAATCTCCCGAAGGACGATATACTTCCCTTGAACCTCTACAGTCATCATATTCCATTTGTCTCTTTTGTATATTTCGTGTTTTTTGATCATTTTGGCCGTTCTCCGATCCTGCTTTATTTAGTAGTTGTATTTTTTATGTAAAATGATAACTCACGCCCCGTCCGAAAGCAAATAAAAACGGCGGGAGCGTCTTTCGCAAAAAATGCTTGCCCGCTGGGTAAATGATACGTTGCAATGTATCAAACCATGGAGTATAATATGGATATTCGTCAATGATGGCGATTATTTTTAGGAGGTTGTTCATTTGAAAGGTACAGTTAAATGGTTTAACGCAGAAAAAGGCTATGGCTTCATCCAAGTTGAAGGCGGCGAAGACGTATTCGTGCATTTCTCCGCGATTCAAGGCGAAGGATTCAAAACACTAGAAGAAGGCCAAGCCGTTGAGTTCGAAATCACCGACGGTAACCGTGGTCCTCAAGCCGCTAACGTAATCAAATTATAAGAACCCTTCCGCAGGAGCGGATCACTTATAAAGTTTGGTTCCAAGAAGGCTTAAATATGAAAGACACAGCTCATTATTGGGCTGTGTTTTTTTGTGCTGACCCAAATGGCAGGCATGAAAGCAGAAAGGCAGGAAGGGGCGTCGCCTCACTCCTTTTGACCCGCTTGGACAGTGAATGATAAACTGAAAGACAGAAACAGATAGCTTGCACAATGGGACTGCGAATCCATGAAATTCGAGTCCCTTTATTTTTGTTGAATATTACATATTTGGTGACATGCTGTTGTCACTGATCCCTTGTTATGATGTCAATGAATCGGGGCGATATCGCTATGAAAAAGATAGATCGAATGCTGGCTGTGATCCTGGCGCTGCAGCAGCGGCCGGAAACAGCACAGTCCTTGGCCGATAAGCTTGAGGTATCGCGGCGAACGGTGCTGAGGGATATGCAGGCGCTTTCCGAAATGGGGGTTCCCCTCTATGCGGAGAGCGGGCCCGGCGGCGGTTACCGTTTGATGGACGGGTATACCGTGCCGCCGCTTCAATTGGACGCGGAGGAGGCGATGACCGTGCTGCTGGCGCTAGAAGGAATGGCCAAATACGCGGACGGGCCATTCCATCGGGCGAGATGGACGGTAATGGACAAGATCAAAGCGGTTCTCCCCGAGGGCACGCTGTCCGAAGTAAGCCCGCTGCTGAGCCATGTCGAGCTGGAGGTGCCGGATCGACGCTACAAGACGTCTTTTTTGACAGCGGTGATGCATTCTGCTGCAGAGGGAGAATGGCTGCGGATTTATTACCGGTCCCAAAATCGTTCCCGATATCTTGAAATAAAGCCGCTTCGCATTTATGCCGCCCATGGATTTTGGTACTGTGAAGCCTATTCGGTGCAGCATCGCGAGGAGCGTACTTTCCGGATTGACCGGATGGATGAGGTTCAACGAATCTGTGAGCCAGCGGAAGCAGCGGAAGCTGATAATTCCGGAATGAAGGCCGATACCGGTGAGCTGACAGAAGTGGTTCGTATCCGGGTCAAGCTGACCTATAGAGGGGCGCTCCTGGTCGAGCAGGATGTTCATATGGGCCATCATGTGAAGCAGATCGGAGACGACCTATGGGAGGCGGATTTCCTCTGTCCCAGAACGGAGTGGAGCTGGGCAGTCTCTTTGTTCTACGGACTCGGAATGGATGCAGAGGTGCTGGAGCCCCAGCGTTTGAGAGCGGATATTCTGGAGCGGGCCCGTCAGGTTGCGGAGCGTTATGATGCTTACCGGCAGAGGGAGACAGGGGGGATGGATTGAACGGGAGCTAGATGGATGATGGAAGGAATGCATCGCCCGGACCGGCATGCCATTTTGCTTTGCAACGGGCAGCCACTGCCTGTTTCGAATTATTAGGATGGGGAGGAACAAGGATATGATTGACCCTATAAAAGGCCAAGAAACAATAGAGCGGGCAAGGAGCTTTATTTATAACAGCGCCCGCCTGCTGGATCGAATGCGTTTTGCTTACCACTTTGAGAACGGCTCCAGGGAGAATGTCATTCGTGCGCTTGGGCTGTACCAGAATGAGGACGGCGGGTTTGGGCAAGCTCTGGAGCCGGATATGCGCTGTCCGGATAGTCAACCGGTGGCTTCGGAGATGGCAATCACGCTGATTAAAGAGATTGACGCGTGGGATTCAGAGCTGGTTCCGCCGCTACTAGCTTACCTGCAAAAGCTGACACTCCCCGGCGGAGGTCTCCCGCGGGCTACGACCGCCGTCAATCGCTATGGGCATGCTCCCTGGTGGGCAACGGAAGCAGACGGCATCCCAGCCTTGAATCCCACTGGAAAGATCGTGGGCATGCTGTTAGGCAGCCCGCTGCGCGAGCGATTATGGGATCAGGATTGGTTCCAAGCTCATCAGGCATTTCTTTGGCAGGCTTTGGAGAGTAGCCGCCCGAACGATTATCACGATGGCGAGCAATGGATGGTGTTTCTGGCCCACGCCCCGGACACCGCGCGAGCAGCCGAGCTCTACCCGGTGCTTGACGATTGGCTCAGCACACCAGGGGTTATAGAACGGAATCCGCATGCGGAAGGGTATGTACACAAAGTGCTCGATTACGCCCCTACTCCAGCAAGCTATGCCTATCGCTTTGTAACGCAGGATGAGGTGGAGCTGCATTTGGACGAGCTCCAGCGGCGGCAGCAGTCTGACGGCGGTTGGCCGATTGCGTGGCCAGCCGTCAGTACAGCCTCGGAGCAGGAGTGGCGGGGATACGTGACGGTAAATCATCTCTTGACGCTCCAGGCCTATGGACGATTATAAGGGAGTATAGAATAGATTGACGAAAAACGGACTGGTTAGGGATCCATGCCCGGCTCAGTCCGTTATCCATTAAAGAATCTATGAATTTAAAGCAATATAAAACAATTCGATGGACGTCTTCCTGGTTGTTGTTTATTCTACGATTCTAAGTATATCCGCTACTTCCTTGCGCGGTGTCGCCTTGGGTGATATGGCAGGGCGGCCCAGCGCAATGACCATATTTACTACCCGGTCGTCTGGGATATCAAGAAATTCGCGAAGCTTGTCCTCCGCCAGAAGCACAGGTCCTGTCATCGGACAAGTCGCAAGTCCTTTTGCATGGGCAGCGAGCATCAAGTTTTGCGCAGCTAGACAGCTGCTCTTCAAGCCTTCCTCTGTCCATATTTCAGGCGCTACAAACGAAATCGGGTCAAAGATCCGCTCCCTGAACTTTGAGGTATACGGCGTAGCTAGACAGACGATCAGCACAGGTGCTCCTGAGAAGGCAGTAGCATAAGGACCAAAGGACTTGACGAGCAGCTTGGCTTCTCTTGCCAGTCCGTCGCCTTCGGCACGAGCGGCAATCTCATGCAGCTTCTCCCAGGTGAAATCCTCAATGTGCTTAATTTTCTCCTTATTGACAACAGCAATGAATTCCCAGGTCTGCGAGTTCGTATCGCTAGGTGCATAGCGGGCGCAATCGATAATTTCCTCGATATCCGACACTGCAACAGGCTCCTCTGTAAAGTCCCGGATGCTTCGGCGGGTAGCGACGATTTCCCGGAATTGATTAAAATCCATAATATCCCACCTTCATTTCAATTAACACTTGGTACTATAAGCTGCTCTTAATTATAACTTATGTGTAAGTCTTTGAACAGAATCGTTTATTCATGCTAAGACGTGAATTCTTTGCTATGTTTCTTGGGTTTGGCTCTATAGAAATAGCGGCTGGCAAAGCCGATAGCGGCCAGTAAAGCTGTGCCCATCGCAGCAAAATAGAAATTTTCCCTGCCGAAATTCTCGAACAGCATACCGCCAAAGGCTCCGCTGCATAGCCCGGACAAGCTCGACCACATGACCGTGAACAGGGCCAGTCCAGTAGCCTGGAACTGGGGCGGGATGAGGCGAGAGAGCATCCGTATGGCCGTGACGTAGAATATGCCGAAGGATACGCCGTGCATCAGCTGTATGAGCAGAACGCTGGTTGCCGAATCCGAGATGCCTACCAGGAGGAATCTTAGTGCAAACATCAGGCTTGCCATCAGCAGCAGGGGGAGCTCCTTGAGTTTTGAGCCGTATTTGGTAAGCAGCAGAAAAATCGGTATTTCCGAGAAGGCCGACATAAGCATAGCCCAGCCGATCAATTCCTCCCCGGCCCCAAGATCATGCAGCGTGATCGATAGGAAAGCGTCGTTCATCCGCATGCCCAAGGCGAGGCAGAAAACGCAGCCCAGAAACCAGAGCAACTCCTTTTGCTTTAGAATCGATAAGACGCCTGAGAAATCGACCCTCGCTACGCTGGCTGCCTGATCTTTAACGAATAATGTAAAGAACAGCGCTGCCCCAGCGATAATCATCGATACGCCCATCGTCGTTATGGAAGGTATGGCTGACAGCACGTAACCGATGAGCAGTGCAAAAATCGCAAAGCCGATCGAGCCGAAAATACGGATCGATAGAAAGTTGCGATGATGGCGGTTCGCTGTCGAAATTGCGAGTGAATCGGACAGCGGAAGCACAGGATAAAAGAAGGAATAATATAAGGTAATGATAAGCATAATGACTCCAAACTGCGTCGTCATCGAAAGGAAGAAGGACATCAGTATTTGTCCTGCCAGCAGGATGAAGAGTATTTTCTTAATCGTCCGGTAGCGGTCGCTTGCATAGCTCCACAGTAGATTGGATATCAAAGAGATCATCGGACCAACGGCATAGATGTAGCCGATCTGCGTTCTGGAGAATCCGAGCTCTGCATAGAAAAGAGGAAAATAGGAGGCGACCAGCGCACTCGTTCCATAAATCGTAAAGATAAGAGCCCTAAGCCAGGATACTTCGGAGCGGGCCAAGTCATGTGATTTCATCGTAGATATGTACTCCGTTCAGGGTGATTTAGTTCGCAAGCATCATGCGGTTGAGCTATAACATGGATAGTATATCATAACCTTAACTAAAAAAGTTTTGTTAACATATTAAATTAGTTATAATATAACTTAGCAATATATTGCCTCGGATAGGGGGGAATCAACATGTATCATTCCTGCTTCGTATATGACGAACGATTGGATATTCATATCCCGTCACTAAACCGTCCCTTCGAAGACTACGGCATGGAGGAAAGACTGGCGATGATCGAGAACTGGGAGAGCATTCGCGGGCGAATTCCGACCAAGATCATGGCGCTGGAACGGCTGATTGAGCGGAAGCTGTCCGAGATGGGGAATGAGAACGATTTCGAGAGAAGCTGTCAGATCAACGGGGAAATCGCCGAATTAGCCAGTCAGATTCATGATCTGCAAATATGGTACCGCGTGTCGCAGGATGAGCCGACGGCCAAAGTTCATCTGTGATTAAGTTAATTTGTGCAAAGAGAGGGATCATATTATAATATAGACTGGTTTAAAACTCGCTATATCTAACAAACTAGTGGAGGCAGGCCATTGATTGAACCGAAGCAAAGCCGAAACCAGTTTCCTAAAGAGCCGATCAGGCTGATGAGCCGGGTGTATAAATTCATTTTGCCTGATGTTCGCAAGGAACTTAATGGCTGGAGGAAGGATGCGGGACTGATTCCCGACCCTGAGCTAAGAAGACAAGCGCTTGCTAGTATTGAGACCAAGGAATTCCACTGTCAGGGGGGCGCTGTATATGCGGCTGCCAATTTGCCGAAGCGTCATATTCTGATCCCTTTAATCGTAGCGTTTCAAACGATCAGTGATTATTTGGATAATCTTTGTGACCGCAGCACTTCGATGGATGAGGGGGATTTCCGCCTGCTTCATCAAAGCATGCTGGATGCCATTGATCCACAGGCAGAACTGACCGATTATTACGCACTGCGGGATGAGCGCGAGGATGGGGGATACCTGCACCGTCTCGTCTTGACCTGCCAGGATCAGATTGCCAGGCTGCCCGGATATTCTGCGGCTCAGCCGTTCATTACCGAGCTGGTGCAGCTGTACACGGATTTGCAGGTGTACAAGCATATCGACCCGAGTCTCCGCGAGGATGCCCTTGTCTCGTGGTGGAAGCTTCACCAATCGCGGGCACCGCAGCTGGAATGGAATGAGTTTGCAGCGGCAACGGGCTCGACCTTAGGCGTATTCATGCTGTTTCTGTCGGCCAGCGACGAGCAATTGGACGAGGCTGGCGCCAGGTCGGTCCAGGACGCTTATTTTCCTTATGTATGCGGATTACATATAATGCTTGACTATCTGATTGATCAGGCCGAAGATGAAATTGGCGGAGATTTGAATTTCTGCAGCTATTACGATAATAAAGAGACGATGCTTCAGCGCATAGTATTCATGGTCGAGGAGGCCAGGAGGGATGTCGCCGTTCTGCCGGCGTCGTCATTTCATGTGATGATTATCGAAGGGCTGCTGGCTCTGTATTTATCCGATCCCAAAGTCAGTGAGCAGCAAGAAATTCGAGGAGTTTCCAAACGATTGATGAGAAGAAGCTCGCTCATGCGATTGTTCTTCTTCGTGAACAGCCGCTGGATCCGCAAACGTTTGAAATAGCTGGTTTCTTATTTCACAACACCATAAGCGAAGGCTTACCAAGCAAGTTATGCTTTACAGACCTAAGCGGATGCTTACGAGGCAAGTTTGTTTCATATCCCTAAGCAGATTGCTTACGAAGCAAAGTTTTGCTTCACAAAACTAAGCAGATGCTTACGAAGCAAAGTTTTGTTTCACAAAACTAAGCAGATGCTTATGAAGCAAAGTTTTGTTTCACAAAACTATTAGGAGGAATCATTATGTCAGCAGTAAAAAAAATAGCAGTTCTCACCAGTGGCGGTGACTCCCAGGGCATGAACGCAGCCGTACGTGCAGTCGTGCGAAGCGGATTGTACTATGGGCTTGAAGTATTCGGGATTCAACGGGGGTACCAGGGACTGCTCAATAATGACATCTTCTCCATGGATCTTAGAAGCGTAGGCGATATCATCCAGCGCGGAGGAACGATCCTGCAATCGGCGCGCTGCACGGAATTCAAAACGCCTGAGGGCCAGCAGAAGGGTGCTCAAATTTTACGCGATCGCGGCATTGACGGCCTGGTCGTCATCGGCGGAGACGGCTCTTATCACGGGGCGGCGAAGCTCAGCCAGCTTGGAATCAAAACGATGGGCCTTCCCGGTACGATCGATAATGATATTTCTTTTACCGATTATACGATTGGTTTCGATACAGCGGTAGGCATCGTGGTCGATGCCGTCAATAAATTGCGCGATACGATGTCTTCCCATGAACGGGCGTCCGTCGTTGAAGTGATGGGCCGCCACTCCGGAGACATTGCTCTGCATGCGGGTTTGGCGGCCGGCGCGGAGACGATTCTTATCCCGGAGGTGCCTTTCGACCTGAATGAGGTTGCTGACCGAATGAGAGCGAATTTCGATAACGGCAAGAGACATAGTATTGTCATCGTGGCCGAAGGCGTGGGTACGGGAGAGGAAGTCGTCAGAGCGATCAAGGAGCGCCAGCCGTCCCTGGAGCCTCGCGCGACAGTGCTAGGCCATATTCAGCGCGGCGGATCTCCGACTCCGTTCGACCGCAACCTGGCCAGCCGTCTCGGCGACTTCGCTGTACGCAAGCTGATCGAAGGTGAATCGAACAAAGCCTGCGGCATGATCGGCGGAGAAATGGTGCTAACCGATATCGAGAAGGTCGTATCCACCAAGAAGAGCTTTGACATGAGCTTGTACGAGCTCGCTTCCCGCTTGTCCCAATAAGGGGCTGCGGCAGAAAGGGCGCCTCGCAGCCTTGTATAGCGGCAGGAATTCAAAAGGGAAATCCAATGAATGTTGTCATTGGATTTCCCTTTTTGTGTTGAATAAGTTCATTTTCACATGGCAGATATTCGGGCTTCGGCTGAAGCGCCCGCTTGGCGAATCTGCGCCGGTCCTGTTTTATTTGTATGTGACGCCCGACGTATATCGGTTCGAGGCGTTCCAGAGCAAATATTCATCGACGTTCAAATCCTTAAGCGCTCGGATCTGCTCCTCGATCTCATGCTTGCCGTAATGGATATAGCGGTCCTTGCCAAGCCAGCTTGCGGTAAAGTCCTGAATCCAGGGACGGATCAACGGCTGCTTATCGCCCAAGGGCTCCAGCTTCTTCTGCGTATCCATCGTTGCTCCCCGTATCGTCTGATAAGGAGCTTTGTCCGGATCCTTGGCATTGAACCAGCCCGTCGTGTAATGGCTGGGGTAGATCATCGGGCAGATAATGTCTACATGCTCCGAGATTTTCACGAAATCCTGGCCGATTCCTTCGGCGGCAGGAACGGATGCAGCGTAACCGAATATATCCACGGATACCTTGATTCTCAGCGGCTCCAGCTCTTCTTTGGCGTATTTGACAAAGGAGGTCACAGCGCCCACGCGGCTGCGCTCATCCTTCCGGTACTTCAAAGAATCGGCCCGTTTCTCAAAACCTTCTGGAAAGCGGACATAATCAAACTGGATTTCCTTGAATCCGAGCTTGGCCGCTTCCTTGGCGATTTCAAGGTTGTATTCCCATACCTCCTGGCTGTACGGATTGACGAAGGAATCTCCTTTGTTGTTGCTCCAGACGGAGCCGTCGTTATGTACGAATGAATATTCCGGGTGCTTCTTGGCAAGAATGCTGTCTTTGAAGACGACCACGCGGGCTATAGGATAGATGTCGTGCTTCTCCAGACGCTCCATCAGCGCATGGATATCGCGAATAAAGGGCTGAGGATTGCCGAGCTCCTGAAGCTTCGGCTGGTCTGTCTTATAAGTAATGTAGCCCGTATCATCCTTCACATCAATAACCATCGAATTCAACTCGGTGCTGTCCAGCAGGTCAATAAGCTGATCCATCCGGGCGCCGCCAGCGCTGTAAGCCGTTACGTAGATTCCTTTGACGACCGGCGCTTCCGTCTGAGGGTTGACCGCTAGCATCTTGGGCGGCAGCGGGTTATCGAGCCGTCCTTGGGCGGCATTGGCGATGAAGGTATGATAGGATGATTGCAGAATACCCGGCATTCTGTTGTAAGAGGTTCCCGTCAGGACAGGGCTGCTGTTGTCCCCGCCCCCTGTGGCTAAAGCCAGCAGTAAAATGCTCCAAATGATGTGCATCGTTTTCTCTCCCCAATATGATTCTGGTTATGTATGCTGTCCCTATTAAACAGATTGTTATTGCTTGCGCTATATTGAACCGCGGCTTTACTCTTTTAACACAATGTCTCCCGTTTGAAACCGGAATTAAGCAAAGCAGCGAAAAATGACGTTTTTAACCCATCAAGCCCTCTTAATCGAAAAAAGGCCGCCTTCTTCTGCCGAGACAAAAGAAAGCAGCCTGGGTGCTGCGTTATAAATCTGAAGCCCGCAGAGACTAATATTAATGAAGCAAATTAGTATCCTGGAGCTCACAAATGCTAAATTGAATAATCTCCATGGCATCATTCGGTTCCAAGAAGCTCATACCGTCCCGGAGGATGATCATGGAGTCCAGCTCCTTCTCGTTAAAGAAGGGAAGCATGTCGGGGAACCACTTCATGACGATTTGTGCCAGTTTTACCGTTTCCATTTCCACATCAATCACCCTTTCCTTCTAGAATCATTCGCGTAGAGAATCATTCTTAAACGGAAAAGCACAAAGCCTGTGAAATCGGGTAAAGCTGAAATCCTATGAAATTGACGAAGGAACCGCGCATAATTCATTATAACATAACGCGGAATACTTTGGCACGGCGGACAGGCTGATGGGAAAAATTACTTCTTTCGGAACGAGCCCATTACGCCCACGGTCTCGACGATGTTGACGAAGGCGGAGGAATCGGTTTTTTTGATGATGTTTTTGAGCTCAGTCAGCTCATAGCGGGTCGTTACAGTCATCAGCATATCCTTCTCCTTATGTGAAAAAGCGCCCTGCGTCTTGATCAGCGTAACGCCTCGCGGAAGCTTTAAAAGTTTGCTTAGCAATTCCTCAGTCTTGTCCGTTATAATGAACAAGGTAACTTTGGTATGGCTGACATGGAGAAGATCGACCACCTTGCCGCTGAGGTAGATGGATACCATGGATGCAAGGGCGAGGTTCCAGTCCCCCTCGATATAGCCCATGGCTAGAATAACGGTGGCATTCATCGCCACAAGGACACTGCCGACTGGAAAGTCACGGTATCTTGTAATGATCGAGCCTATGATGTCAAAGCCGCCGGAGGAGCCCCCGGCCCGGAACGATATTCCGCTGCCGATCCCGACCAGCACCCCTCCGACGACCGCAGACAGGAACGTATCGGTCGTAATCGGAACTTCCCGTACGGGAATCAGGGCGATGAACCACGTCACGGATGCGACCGAGAGAATGCTGAGGAGAATGAACCTTCTCCCAAGCAGAAACAGTCCGGCGATCAGAATCGGGATGTTATACACGAGATATAGTAGGCTGAGGCTGAGGGGGGTAAAGTAACCGGTCAGCATGGACAAACCCGACACTCCGCCGCTTAGCAGATGATGCGGAACAAGAAACAGATTGAAGCCTGCCGCGATCAATGCCGCTCCGAACACGATGACTAGGCTGTTCCAAATTGTTTTGAGCATCTATAAACCACCTCTTGATGATGTAGAAATATGCCTGACAGCTTGCTGGTGTTCTTTTCATGTTTTGTGCTATAATGTTTGAGATATTCTTGAGTAGGTATCCTTTTCCATGAAAAATGGTTAAGAATGTATAGTGATCTGTGCAATTTGTCAAAAGATCCGTATGCTATGTAAAATTTATGGGTTGATGGGATAGCCTATAAACGTTCCAATGCTACTTAAGAATACAGTCAAGATGGTGGGATGTCCACTATATAGAAGGAGTATGAATATTTTGAGCACATTTGCAGATTTCGGCCTAGAGCCTAAAGTTCTACAGGCAATAACAGAACTCGGATTTGAAGAGGCCACCCCGATTCAATCCAAATCGATTCCGATTGCGATGACAGGTCGCGACCTGATCGGACAAGCCCAGACAGGTACAGGGAAGACGGCAGCGTTCGGCCTTCCGCTGATCAGCAAAATTCCAACCAACGAGGAGCGAATCGTCGCTCTGGTCATGACCCCAACCCGGGAGCTCGCCATTCAGGTGGCGGAAGAGATCGGAAAGCTGTCCCGCTTCAAAGGAATTCGTTCCCTGCCGATTTACGGCGGACAGGACATCGTAAGACAAATTCGAGCTTTGAAGAAGAAACCTCAGATTATTATCGGAACCCCTGGCCGCTTGCTCGACCACATTAATCGCAAGACGATTAAGCTTGATGACGTACAGACTGTCGTACTGGATGAAGCCGATGAAATGCTGGATATGGGCTTCATGGACGATATTCAGTCGATTCTGAAGCTTGTCCCCGAAGAGCGCCAAACAATGCTATTTTCCGCTACAATGCCGGCAAATATCCAAAGGCTTGCCCAGCAATTTCTCAAAAACCCGGAGCATGTATCCGTCATTCCTAAGCAAGTCAGCGCACCGCTGATCGATCAGGCTTATATCGAAGTACATGAGCGCCAGAAATTCGACGCGCTGACCCGTTTGCTGGACATGGAATCGCCGGAGCTGGCTATCGTCTTCGGACGGACGAAGCGCCGTGTCGACGAGCTGGCGGAGGCACTGCAGAAGCGCGGGTATTCCGCGGACGGCCTGCATGGCGATTTGTCCCAGAACCAGCGCGATAACGTGATGCGCAAATTCCGGGACGGCAGCATCGACGTGCTCGTCGCAACGGACGTAGCGGCCCGCGGTCTGGATGTATCCGGCGTAACCCACGTTGTGAACTTCGACCTGCCGCAGGATCCGGAGAGCTATGTACACCGCATTGGCCGTACGGGTCGTGCCGGTAAAGAGGGCGTGGCCTGGTCATTTGTCACCCCGCGTGAAATCGACCATCTGCATTTCATCGAGCGGATTACCCGCCAGAAGATTGCGCGCAAGCCGCTGCCTTCGATCGCCGAGGCTATTGAAGGGAAGCAGCGCATTACGGCGGAGCGGATTCTTGAGCTCGTGGAAGCCGGTGAACTGAACGAATATAAGGGAATCGCAATTTCGCTTCTGGAGCAGTACGATTCAGTCAATCTGCTCGCAGCGGCGTTTAAGCTCATTACGGGCGATAAGGCCGATAAAGCAAATATTGAGCTGACGCCAGAGGAACCGATTCGCGTCAAGCGCCGCAACCCGGACATTCGCTCCAGCGGGCGCAAGCCATACGGTTACGGCAATCGCGGCGGAGGCGGCTACCGCAGGGATAACCGCGATGGCGGCGGCCGCGGCGGCTATGGCAGCAAGGGCGGCTACAACCGGGACGGCGGACGGGATTCCTACCGCTCCTCCTCCTCGGACCGCAAGCCGCGTCCAGCGAGCAGCGGAGGAGAGCGCAGACCGACCAGACGCAATGACAACCCATCGTTCGATAAGTAATGAATTACGAACGCATAACCAAGAAGACGGAGGCCCTCAAGGGCACTCCGTCTTCTTGCTATTGGAGATTAGTACAGCACGGAACGGCTCACAATAACGAGCAGAATGAACAATACGAGAATAGTACCTGTAGAAGTCCAGAAACCGCCATATCCTCCGCCTACGTTGGACATGAGATAACCTCCTTAAAAGTGTTGTTTTTGAAGTTACGGTATATACTATGGTGTAATTGTTCAACAAGATTAGACGTTAACCTAGACTGATGCAAAATAGGCGCTGGATAGAGCTCATTTAATCATGTATAGTATTATTAATAGACATAAACCTTACTGGAGGGAGAATTTTTTTTGGAATACAAAGGACTAATGAGCGGTTTCTACAAAGTAACCGAGTGGATCATGAGAATTTCGGGAAGCAATCTGCTCTGGCTTCTCTGTTCGTCGCCTTTTCTGTTTTTCGTGCTTACGGGATTGTTGACCCCTGACATCGAAATGTGGATTCAGATCGCCTGGATTTTAGCGATATTGGCACCGTTTACACTTTTCCCGGCAACAGCGGCGCTATTCTCCGTAACACGCAAATGGGTGATGGGGGATACGGATGTCAGCGTTGTTAAGGTGTATTTTAAAGGGTACAAAGAGAACTATAAGCAAAGCATGATCGGCGGAATCTTCTATACGCTGTTGATTATCATCATGATCGTCGACTATAACGTATATATGAAGCAATTCACCAACATGCAAATCATCGGAATCATCATGTTGATTTTCTTGATTTTGCTGTCGGTTTCCCTGTTTAATTTCTTTTCTTTGGTGGCGCATTATCATTTGAAGACTACACTGCTGATCAAAAATGCGATCCTCTTGACGATACTGCGGCCGTTCCGCGTATTATCGACCGTGCTTTGCGTCATTGCCCTTGGATTCATCACCATGCAATTTACATGGTTGATTTTATTCGGCTTCGGCACGCTTACCGCGTTCGTTGCCTTCTACAATTTTAATATCAGCTACAACAAGCTCCAGGAGAAGGTAGAGAAGATGCGCCAGAAGGAAGAGGGCGCGAAGGGCAGCGAGGAGAATTCGGATAGCGACGAGCAGAACGGCGAGAACCGCGAAGACCACGGAGAGCCTGCCGAGCGCGACGGCCAAGAGGCCGGGCTGCCGGATCGCAGTGACAAGGATAACTCCAGATATCAGTCATAATTTTTACATTTTTTAGGCTGTCATGATATTAGGTTTACATTTGGAAGCAGAAGGACTATAATAGTTTTACGTCCTGCGATGTGCGTTTCGGTTCCATGTTGTTTTGAACCAATGACAATGTCCAGGGAGACTTACATTGCATCGCTGCTGAAAGGCCCTATCACTTGCGATAAGGGGACTTCAAAGGCGCTGCTGCGGTCACCCACCTGCTGATGCAGGTTCGAGGCAGTGCAACCGGACGGCATAGGCGGGTCTACATAATTTCAATAGTGGACGGGCACCTTGCACCCCTTTATTGATTAAAGGCGGCAGGGTGCTTTTTTTGTTCAATTTTATAGTAAGCGGCAGGATGACTTTGCTTTTGTTTGTTACGCAACAATGTTAAACTAGATACAGAAGAAGTACATATACTCTATGGCTCGTCACGAGTAACGAAGGAGGAAGCACCGTGTCATTAAAAAGAACGCTCATCGGCATATTCCGCAGCCAGGAAGGAACGAGTGACCGCGCGAAAGTGCCTGAGATGAAAACAAGGTATTATCAATTGTCCAAGGATAAAATTTGGGAGGAAGTCTCTTCAACGCTGAAGAAAATTCCTGGCTATAAAGTACTGCATGAGGTTCAATCTGTCGGAGAAATTACATTGGAGAAGAAAACAGCTCTGGGCCGAACGATGGATATTACCGTATCGATCGTCTCTACGGGGCCGCTTCGCAGCGCCGTGGATATTTATTCGGCTACCCGCGGCTCACTGGGGGATTTGGGCAGCAATTACCGCAATATCCTTAACCTCTTCGCCGCGCTGGACAAGAAGCTCGGAGCATATAAAGTAACTCCTTAAACAGACAAAAGCGAGCAGAGGGCTTCCGCCTCTTACTCGCTTTTGTTGTTCTTTCAAATCTGCAGTTTTATGACAAAAGCGCTTTGACTGCAGCTACTGCATTATCGTAATTCGGATGCTCTGTCATTTCGCTTAAGTACTCAACATAAGTGATTTTGTTGTCTTTGTCGACCACGAACACGGACCGCTGATCCAATTTGAATTCCTTGATCAGTACGCCGTAGGCTTGGCCGAAGGAGTTGTCCTTATAGTCGGACAGCGTAACGACACGGTCAACGCCGGCCGCGCCGCACCAGCGGGCTTGAGCGAATGGAAGGTCCACGCTTACGGTGAGGATGACGACGTCGTCGCCAAGGCTGGCAGCTTCTTCATTAAAGCGGCGAGTTTGTGCGTCGCATACGCCTGTATCCAGGGAGGGAACGACACTGATCAGCTTGATTTTGCCTGCGAAATCCTGAAGAGTAGCTTCCTCGAGCAGGTTTTTACTTAACCGGAAGTCCGGAGCTGTGTCGCCAACCTTCAATTCCGGACCTACCAGAGTGATTGGATTGCCTTTAAAAGTTGCGGCATTAGTACGTTCTTGTGCCAAATATATCTCCTCCTAACAATTTTGTGAATGCACCTTATTTTAATTATAATCTTTTTAGAAAGAGATTGTCCAACATTAGGAAGAAAGGTTCGATTTTATGATTTTTATCCGATACGAGAATTGGAGAACGTATTTGAAGTCGTACCCCGTTACCTGTCTTATTCTCGCCGCTAATATTGTGATGTTTATCTTAACTGCCATAGGGCGGGAGACAGCCATCCTTGATTATGGAGCCATGCTGAATGCAGAGCCTTATGCCAGCGAATGGTGGCGTTACATTGCCTCGACATTTCTGCATTTTGATTTCCACCATCTGCTCTCGAACAGCTTCGGTATTCTTGTCTTTACCCCGCCCATGGAGCGGCTGCTTGGTTCCTGGCGGTATATTCTGCTGTATGTAGGCAGCGGAATGATCGGCAATCTGATCACAGCGGGGTACTTTCAAAATACAACCGATCTGCATGTGTCTGCGGGGGCATCAGGAGCCATTTACGGAATTTACGGAGCCTTTATGTACGTTGTACTGCTGCAGCGGCATTTGATAGATGAGGCTTCGCGCAAGACACTGTACGCCCTGCTAATGATCGGAGTCGTGTTCTCTATTCTCGTACCCCAAATCAACTGGGTAGGGCATCTTGGCGGCTTCATCGGCGGCTTCTTTATCTACGGATTAATTATCCGGCTGTTAAAACGACGTTGAACCCCTTGAAAGTAAATGGTAAAGTTATGTTAGAGCAAATATGATGGCAAGTCACCCATATGGGTATGACAGGAATCGAAATGGAGCGATCAGATTCGTGGAATTAAGACAACTGCAATACTTTGTGAAGGTGGCGAAGAAGGAGCATGTTACCCAGGCGGCCGAGGAGCTTCATGTAGCCCAATCCGCGGTAAGCAGGCAAATTCACCAATTGGAGCAGGAGCTTGGCGTCGACTTATTCATGCAAAAGGGCAGGAACCTGCATTTGACTGCGGTAGGGCAGCTGTTCTGCAGCCGGGTCGAAACGATCCTCAAGGATTTGGATCGCGCCGTAAATGAAGTTCACGAGTTTATTGATCCGGAGCAAGGCGAAATTCGACTCGGGTTTCCACACAGCCTGGGCGTCCATGTTATACCGAGTGTAGTTGCCGAATTCCGTAAGCTATATCCCAATGTGAAGTTCCGATTCAAGCAGGGGATGTACCCTACTCTCATTCGCGATGTCGTATCAGCCGAGGTGGATTTGGCCTTTATCTCTCCGTTTCCAGAGAACCATAATCAGGTTACGGGAAATGTCGTATTGACCGAGGATTTGGTGGCGATATTGCCGCCAGGCCATCCGCTCGCCAACGAGCAGAGCATTAAACTGAATCAATTGAAGGACGACAAATTCATCCTGTTCAGTAAAGGCTACTCGTTAAGGCCGATTGTGTGGCATGCTTGCCTGGAGGCGGGCTTTACACCGAAAATAGCGTTTGAAGGCGAAGAAACGGACACAATCCGCGGTCTTGTAGCTGCTGGGATGGGGGTAAGCCTGCTGCCTGAGGTGGCGTTATTCCAGAGCTTTACGCTGCAGCCGGCCAGGGTACGCATTTCCACTCCAAAGGTAACGAGAACGATTGGGCTTATTCATCGAACTGACGATAAACTGCCGCTAGTCGCGCAATCATTCCGTATATTTCTGCTAGAATATTTCGGATTACAACCGGACACGCCGCCAAGCTAAGGCCTGGCGGCGTTGTTTTTGAACGCCTATCATAAAAATGCCATAACGAAGAAGACGGCTGCTCCGAATCGAATCCGGGAACAGCCGTCTTTTTTGGTTTAATTCCGAGCCATGCTTGGCTCTGCAGCCGCATGGCGGCTGGCCTCAGCGCGAATATCCAGCTCAGAATCCGCAATGACTTGCTGCAAGGCAGACTTTAATATAAGGCAGCCTGCCTCCAGGCTCTCGAGGCTGATCGTCAGCGGGGGCATAATCTTAAGAACGGTATCGTTTCGCCCCGCACGCTCGATAATCAAACCATTCTCGAAGCATTTGGAGCTGATCAAGGCTGCGCGTCGTTCGTCTGCGAATCCTGATACATCGATCCCCCAAATCAAGCCCATGCCTCGAACGTCGATGTTTTGATGCAGGGGCATGATCTCATTGATCAGGAAGCTCCTCACGAACTCCTCCTTCTGCTGGACTTGCTTCTCCAAATCCACCATGCTGCGGTATTCAAGCGCTGCCTTGGCCGCGATGAAGGCCAGCTGGTTGCCGCGAAAGGTTCCGTTATGCTCCCCCGGACCCCAAATATCGAGTTCAGGCTTAAGCAGCAGCAAGGACATCGGCAGGCCGTATCCGCTGATCGATTTGGACAGCGTAACGAGATCGGGCACGATGCCTGCCCGCTCGAAGGAGAAGAAAGGGCCTGTCCGCCCGCAGCCGACCTGGATTTCATCAACGATTAGCAAAATTTGATGCTCGTCGCACAGAAGCCGGAGCTGCTGAAGCCAGGATGCGCTGGCGACATTAATTCCGCCTTCCGCCTGGATCGTCTCCAGGATGATAGCTGCCGGGATATCCACGCCGGAATGAGTATCCTTCAAGACCTGCCTGATATAAGCCAAGGAGTCATGCTCCGAGAAGGCTTCCCCAGGGAACGGCATGAAGGTCACGCGATCCAGGGGAAGTCCCGCGCCTGCCCTTAACGATTTGCTGCTCGTCACCGAGAGGCTGCCGAGGGACATGCCGTGAAATCCGCCCATAAAGGCAAAGACTCCTGAGCGTCCGGTTACTTTTCTGGCCAGCTTAAGCGCTGCCTCGACTGCGTTCGTTCCTGTCGGGCCGCAGAATTGCAGCTTGTAGTCCAGTTTTTTTGGAAGAAGAATTCGCTCTGTGAAGGTCTGGATGAACTCCAGCTTTGCTTTGGTATACATATCCAAGCCGTGCATGATCCGATCCGAATGCAGGTAATCAAGAATTTGCTCCTTGATGTACATGTTGTTATGTCCGTAATTCAAAGCCCCCGCTCCCGCAAAAAAATCGATATACGCTTTATCGTCCTCCGAGTATAGCAGCTCTCCCTTGGCCCGGTCAAAAACAGCCGGAAAACTTCTGCAGTAGGAACGAACATTGGACTCCCATTGTTCAAATAGATTCATTTCGCCTCATCCTCCGATTCATCTATTCTGGAATAATCACTTGTTTATTAGGTTCTAGCCAAGAAGCTTCTAGACCGTCCGAACGGACTTGGAACAATAAATTAAGAGGAAGCAATAAGCAGCAACGATCGAGCCAAATAAGATTAAGAGATTGGAAATGGTAACACCGCTATGCATAGAGAACGAAATAACCGCATGGGACAGTGGAAGCAAGCCGGTCGTGGCGGTGGTCACTAGGCTCATGACACGGCCGATTTTGTCTGTAGAAGTTCTTTCTTGCAGCAGCGTTATAAAGAAAGTATTGCTGAATGACAGGACCATACCGCAGGTCGCCAGCAGCAGCATCATGATGAGGAAGCTAGAGGTGAGTCCTAGCAGGATAAGGCATATCCCGCATAGCGCCAGACTTAGAACGGAGATTAAGGCCCTGCGCTGCCTTAGCTTAGTGAGGGCGATCACGGCCCCGCCGAGAATCATGCCGACAGATACCGATATTTCCAGGTAACTCAAAGTAAGGGCATTACCCTGCAGAACCGAGTCCACAAGCAGTGGAATGGCTACGGACAGCGGACCGGACAGGAAGAAGCCGGCCACGATCAGAATCAGCATTAAAATTTTGATGAAGGTCTGGCCTTTGACGTAACGCAGCCCTTCAAGCATTTCCTGTTTAAAGGATGGAGCCGCAGCATCCCCCTCCTTCTCTTTGGCCAGAAATTTGCCCAGGTAGAGAGAGAGAATGCCTCCTAAGAGCAGCATAATTGATATCGTGCCAAATAAGGTAGTGTAGGTGCCGAAGGTCAGGATCAGGCCGCCGATTAACGGCCCGGTTAGGTAGAATACCTGCTGTACGACTTGGTAGACAGAGTTAGCTTGGGCAAGCCGGTTCTCCGAGACTACAGTAGGGATGAGAGACTGTGAAGCAGGCCAATAAAAGGCATCCAGGATTCCGAAGACAAGCGCGAAAGATGCCATCCATGCCAAGGATAGGGTATTCATCTGGAAGGCGACCAGCATAATAACCAATAAAATGCTTCTTGAAGCATCCGAAAGAAACATAATATGGGTCTTCTTAAATCGGTCGGCAATTACGCCCCCGATCGGCATAAGCAGCAAACGAGGAATCGCCGCCATCATAAGCACAATGCCCAGGGAACTGCCTTTGCCCAAATAATTTACGATGTACCAGGATTCGGTCAATAAAAAAACAGAGGTGCTCAGGCTGTTCAGAATAAGAGAGAGGAAGGCCAGCATGAATACTTTGTTCTTAAACAAGGGAGCTTCCTCGGCCATGGCCTGCGCTTCTCTGGGAAGCGCGGATTGTGTTTGCATTAAATTCCCCCTCTATCGAAATAATCTTGTAAATTTATTACTAACTGACAAGAAAGTAACAAAAAACCACATAAAATTCAAGTAAAAAACATATATTTATAAAAAAAATAAATATTGACATAAAATGAAAGTTAAAGTAGTTTGATAGTTAGTTTAACCTTTAAAGGGGGAAAATGGTATTATCTAGGTCGCTTGCAATCCCGATTAATCTATCAAAAAGAGGAGAGGATTCCATGGAGGTTAAATATTGGGACAACTACCTGGCAGGCTATGAGCAATACATTGAAATACCGAAGCCGACATCAAAGCTTCATAGGCATCGCGAAGAAAAACCAAAAAATAGTAAAATTAACTTAAAGCCGGATTTGGAAATTATTACAGCGTTAGAGCGCTTGGCTGCAGAACATAAAGTGAGTTTAGAATCCGTGCTGCACACGGTCTGGGGAATTCTCCTCCAGAGATATAATAATACGCATGATGTCGTATTCGGGGCAGCGGGGATTAAAGAGCCTCTGCAGCCTTATCCGGTTCGGATTACTTCCGCCCCGCACGAATCCTTGCTTGAGCTTCTTAAGCGTACGGCCGAGAATGCTGCTCAGGCATATAAATATAGAGCGTATTTTGATGCTTCAAGCTCCGAGCCAGAATTATTTTCAACTCTATTCATAACGGCAGATACTGAAACGCAGGACTTATATCAACTTCCTCAGATCCACAACCACGATTTTGTCATCGCTGCAAAATTTACGAAAGACGCTGATAAAGACGCTGATTTAATTATAAGCTTTATTTATAAACACAATGTTTATACTACCTCGTTTGTTCGCTCCATGACTTTACACTTTCTTAATATTTTACGACAAATAGCTTTACAGCCCGCCAAGCTCCTTCAGGAGATCAGCCTGCTTAAGTTAACGGAAGTTCAACGATTGATGCAGGTAAATAAAAATAAAGTAAAATTTCCCCATAACCGGACCATCGGTGATTTATTCAAACAACAGGCCGAACGCGAGCCGGACAGAACCGCCCTTGTGTTTGAGAATAGAAATATAAGCTATCGCGAACTGGATGAGGCTTCGGATAAAGCTGCCTCGTATTTGCTGCAGAGCGGTGTCAAGCCCGGATGCAGGGTGGGATTAATGGCGGAGCGCTCGCCCGGGATGATCATTTCGATTCTGGGGATATTGAAGACCGGTGCAGCTTATGTGCCCATCGACCCGGATTATCCGCGGGAGCGGATAGAATACATGCTGCAGGACAGCGGCGCTGAGCTCCTGTTGCTGGACAAGCATCTGATGAAGCATGGCCAGTGGGGGATCGCTTCGGCAGCCATTGAGGATGCTTTGCAAGCCGGAGCAGAGCCTGCCCGGCGGGAGCCAAGTCATTTGGATTCGTCCCTGCCAGCCTACGTAATTTATACCTCCGGCTCCACCGGGATGCCCAAAGGCATCGTAACCACGCATCGCAACATCGTGAAGACCATGATCAACTGCGGATATATCGAGCTGGATCGCCGCGATAAAGTGCTTCAGCTGTCCAATTATGTGTTCGATGGCTCGACATTCGATATTTTCGGCGCGCTCCTGAACGGTTCCACATTAGTGCTTGTACCGAAGGAGACCTTGCTTAACCCGCTGCATTTAACGGAGCTGATCCGCCGAGAGGAAATTACCGTTACGTTCATTACAACAGCGCTGTTCAACATGCTTGTCGACCTGGACGTCTCCTGCTTCAAGAGCATGCGCAAAATATTGTTCGGCGGGGAGAATGCCAGCATCAAGCATGTGCAGAGGGCTTATGAAATCCTGGGGGATGACCGGATTATCCACGTATACGGCCCAACGGAGACGACGGTGTTCGCTACTTACTATCCGGTTGGCCATGACATTATGGAGATGGAAATAGTTCCGATCGGAAGGCCGATCCATAATACCCAGGTGTATATTCTGGATCCGCTGAATCAGCTTCAGCCGGTCGGGGTGCCTGGAGAATTGTGCATAAGCGGCGAAGGCTTGGCCGAAGGGTACTTGAACAGAGAGGAATTAACCGCAGTGACCTTCGTAGAGAACCCCTTCTCACCGGGAGAACGAATGTACCGAACGGGCGATCTGGCGCGTTGGAACGAGGATGGCAGCATAGAGTTCATAGACCGGATAGACCATCAGGTCAAAATCCGGGGACACCGCATTGAGCTGGGAGAAATAGAAAAGCAGCTGCGCCAGCATTCCGGCGTGAAGGAAGCGATTGTAACCGCCCGGAAGGATGACAGCGGACATGCTTATTTATGCGCTTACTATGTTAGCGGCAGCCCTGGAATGGAGCTTCCTTTAAGGCAATACTTGTCTGAATCGCTGCCCGAATACATGATACCGGCTTACTTCGTCGCTCTGGATAGCCTGCCCCTGACGCCGAATGGCAAAGTGAATCGAAAGGCGCTGCCCGATCCTTCCGCCTCCCAGCAAAGCGATATTCCGTATGAAGCCCCGCAGAGCGACACCGAGCGCACGCTTTCGGATATCTGGAAGCAAATTTTAACGGCGGATCGGATCGGCCGAAGGGATCACTTTTTCGAGAGGGGCGGCCAATCGCTTAAAGCGATGATGCTAATATCCCAGGCGCGGACTGAATTTGGCGTCACTCTCCCCATCCGGGAGATTTTTCAAAGGCCTGTCCTGTCAGACCTGGCTTCCTATATCGATGCCTTGCCCAGGCAGGCAGTCTCCAAGGCGCTGCCAGCTGCCAAGGAGCAGGCCTATTATCCGGTTACTTCCGCTCAGAAGACCATGTTTACCGTCCAGCAGCTGAATCCGCTCAGCACCGGATATAACGTGACGAATGCGTATAGTGTGAGAGGGCGGCTGGATACCGGTCGGTTAGAGCAAGCCATAAGACAGCTCATTCAGCGTCACGACAGCCTCAGAACTTCATTCCATTACGTCCAGGGGGAATTGGTTCAGCAGATTCATAAGGATGTCCCGTGGACGCTGCAACTGATTTCCTCAGACGGGGACCGCAGCATCCATGAACTTGCCGCTGATTTAGTGCGGCCCTTTGACCTGTCGAGCGCTCCGCTTCTGCGTGCAGGCTGCATCCATGTCGACGAGGATGAGACCGTGTTCGTCCTGGATATTCATCATATCGTAACAGACGGAATTTCGATGAACATCATCATGGAGGAGCTGGCGGCTCTGTATGCAGGAATGGAGCCTGATTCACCAGCTATTAGCTATAAGGATTACGCGGTTTGGCATGAGGAATCCCACAGGTCAGGCGATATGCGGACATTGCAGCAGTATTGGCTGCAGCGGCTTGGAGGCGAGCTGCCTGTGCTCAATCTGCCGGCGGATTATCCTCGGCCTCCGGTTCAGGATTTCTCGGGCAGCAGGCTGTGCTTCACGATTCCGCCAGCACTGACGGAGCGGCTGAAGGCTGCTGCGGAGCACCAGGGAGCCACCCTGTTCATGCTGCTGCTGGCCGCTTATCACGTCCTTCTGTCCAAGCTGACCGAGCAGGAGGACATCGTGATCGGCACGCCTGTCGCCGGCCGCAATCACCCGGATTTGGAAAGAGTCGTCGGGATGTTTGTTAATACAGTTCCTCTAAGGAATACATCGCATGCCGGACAGAGCTTCTCCGAGTTTCTGCAATCCGTGAAGGAAGCGGTTCTGGAGGCTTTCGATCATGCGGAATATCCTTTTGAGCGGATCGTCCAGGATCTCGGAACCCGCCGCGATGCGAGCAGAAATCCGCTGTTTGACACGATGCTTGTTTTACAAAACATGGGGCAGCACGAACCTGAATTTCCCGATACCGACGTCAGGCCGCTTCAGGTGGAGCGCAGCTATTCCAAGCTTGACCTCTCCTGGGAGTTCTATGACCGGACCAGCCTGGTCGGCTATGTGGAGTATAATACGGCCCTATTCTCTGAGCCGACGATCGAGCAGACGGTCGAGCTGTTCATAACCGTGCTCGGACAAATCGCCGATGAGCCGGACAAGGCCTTAGCGGAGATTGAACTGCTCAACGAGAGCCAGAGACAGCTGCTCCTGTCTGATTTCAATGACACAGCGAGGGCTTATCCGCACGATAAGACGCTGCATGAATGGTTTGAAGAGCAGGTCAGACTGCATCCGGACCGCAAAGCCGTTGTATCGGACGGAAGGAGCGTGACCTATCTCGAGCTGAACTATTGGGCCAATCGCATTGCCGCAGAGCTGCGCTTTGAGAGGGGCATTCAGCGGGATGAGTTCATCGGCATCATGATGGACAAGTCGATCGGTATGATTGCCGCCGTCCTGGGTGTGTTGAAGGCGGGAGGAGCCTATATCCCGATCGACCCGAATTACCCGGCGGAACGCATTGACTATATGCTCGCAGACAGCGGGGCCAAGCTGCTGATTAAAGACCGGCATAGCGCACGGCCTTCGGGCTATGTGGGCGAACTGCTGGAGCTGGACGGAAAAGACATCGATGCGCGGCCCTGCGACAATCTGGATCATGTAAATATGGCGAATGACCTTGCCTATATGATTTATACCTCCGGCTCCACAGGCAAGCCGAAGGGCGTGATGATCGAGCACCAGGGAGTGTGCAATTTCGCCCTTATAGCGGAGGCCTTCGGAATCAAAGAAGGGAGCCATGTCCTGCAATTTGCTCCATTCAGCTTCGATGCGTCCGTCTGTGAAATATTCCATGCTCTCCTTAGCGGAGCGACATTGTACGTAGACACCAAGGATACAGTTCTCCGGGATTTGCCGGCCTATCTAAGAGCACACGAAATCACTACGGTCATCCTGCCGCCAAGCCTGCTGCGCGCGATTGATTATTCACCGCTGCCCAAGCTGGGGACGATCGTAACGGCTGGGGAGGAGTGCTCGCGGGAGCTGGTAGAAATCTGGGGCCAAGGGCGCACATTTGTTAATGGATACGGCCCGACGGAAGCGACCGTAGGAGCTACGCTTGCGATTTTGTCCGGGACGGAAGGCAAGGTCACGATTGGAAAACCGATGTGGAATAAAAAAATATACATTCTGAACGCGGAGCATCAGCTTCAGCCGATCGGCGTTCCGGGAGAGCTCTGCATCGGCGGGGCAGGCATAGCGAGGGGCTATTGGAACAGACCGGAACTGACCGCGGACAAATTTATCCCCAATCCGTTCCATGAAGGCCGCATTTATAAAACAGGAGATTTGGCCCGCTGGCTGCCGGATGGCTCCATCGAGTACCTGGGAAGAATCGATCATCAGTTGAAGATCAACGGGCATCGAATCGAATTGAACGAGATAACGGAGACTCTGCTGAGCCATCCTCATGTTAAAGAAGCAATCGTTGTCGACCGGAAGGATGATGGCAAGGCTTATCTTGCAGCTTATATTGTACTAAAGGAAGCAGGGGATCAGGATGCCATCCGGCCATATCTGCAGGAGCTGCTGCCGGAATACATGATCCCGTCCTACCTGACCGTACTGCCGGAGCTGCCTTTAACGCCCAACCATAAAATCGATCGCCAGGCACTTCCTGACCCAAGGGGAGCGGTACAGACGAAGGACGACTATGCTGCGCCCGGGAATGAAACGGAAATGCTGCTGGCGGAAATATGGCAGGACGTCTTGAAGCTGCCGAGGGTTGGCGTGACGGATCATTTTCTCGCGCTTGGCGGAGATTCCATCAAAGGAATTCAAATCGCGGCAAGGCTAAGCGCCCGGCATTATCAGCTGGAAATCTCTCATTTATATAAATATCCGACAATTGCCGAGCTAGCGCCGCAACTCAAACGGATCACCAAAGAGACAAGCCAGCAGCCTGTAGCGGGCGAGGTTTGCTTGACCCCGATTCAGCGTTGGTTCTTCGAGCAGAAGCTTCCCGACGAGCAGCACTGGAATCAATCGGTCCTGCTGCATTCTGAGGAGAGATGGGAGGAGCAATGGATCCGGAGAGCCCTGGTCAAGCTGGCGGAGCATCATGATGCGCTGCGGATGATATATAGCAGACGCGGACAAGGCAATGAGGATATCACTAATACAGGCGCAGGAGATCGGATCGATGCACCAGATCACATCCTTCAAATGAACCGGCCTGTAGAGGAGGCGGCCTTCTGCTTCGAGCTCAGAGAATTTCAGCTTGAGAGCGGCGGGGATGCCGCGCAGCGGATTGAACAAGAGGCCGGTGCCTTGCAGCGCAGAATGAACCTGGAGCAGGGAATTCTCATTCAGGCCGCGATTTTTCATGCCGCGGACAGCGACTATCTGATGATCGCGGTGCATCATCTGGTCGTGGACGGCGTATCCTGGCGCATTCTGCTGGAGGATTTCCACGCGCTGTACAGACAGCTTCAGCAGGGCCAGCCGCTCTCTCTCCCTCCAAAGACGGATTCTTATAAAGCGTGGAGCGAGGCTCTGCAGGAGTACGTACAGACGGAAGCCTTCCTGACTGAAGCACGTTATTGGGAGAGGCTCGCGGAGACGTCACTGGAGGCCCTGCCGAAGGACGGTCCCGGGGCAAGGGACTGCACGCTTCAGGAGAGCAAGCTCGTAACGATGGTAATTCCTGCGGCGGAGAGCGACGAGCTTCTGACCAAGACGCATCATGCCTACGGGACGGAAGCGAATGATATTCTGCTTAGCGCCCTCGCTTTGGCGCTCTATCACGGTATGAATGTCCGCTCGATCGCGATCCAGCTGGAGGGACACGGAAGGGAGGAGATGCTCCCGGATATTCGCGTAACCCGGACGGTAGGGTGGTTCACGTCTATGCATCCGCTGGTGCTGTGCCTGGCGTCAAGCGAGATCGGAGAGACGATCAAGCTGGTCAAGAACGCGGTAAGGGAGGTTCCGAACAAAGGTGCGGGTTACGGGGTATGGAAGTATTTCGGACCAGGCCGGGCTGCATATGCTCAGACCGGATTCCCAGCTCCCGAAGTAAGCTTTAACTACCTGGGCGCTTTTGAGGCCGGGGAGGTGCTTGAAGGGTTGAGCCAATCGGCGGCGGTATCCATCGGCGACTCCATCAGCCCATTAACGAAGATGGCGGCCCCCATCGAGATTAACGGTGCGCTTCTTGGAGGCGAGCTTCATTTTACTTTCCGGTACAACCCTTATTGCTTCAAGCCGGAGACGATGGAAGAGCTGTCCAGCCGCTTCTACAGCTCCTTATGCGAAATTAAAGACCATTGCCTGGAGCAAAAAGAGCGGGCGCTCACTTCCAGTGACATTAGCGCCTCTGGAATCGATCAGAACGAATTGGATCTCTTCCTGGCCGGGCTGAATTAATTCCTTCTATTATAAATAGATCAAAGGTGTGATTTTGTGATAGAGAAAAAAAATATTAAGGACATATACGAGCTGTCCCCGCTGCAGCGGGGCATATTGTTTCACTATTTGCAAAATCAGGAATCCCATTCTTATTTCGAGCAAATGACGTTGACGCTCAAAGGTCCAGTCGAGGCGAGCCGGCTCGAGCAGAGCCTGAATGCACTGATTCAGACTTACGACATATTCAGAACGGTATTTGATTACAGCTCCTTCAAGAATCCGGTGCAGATCGTGCTCAAGGAGCGGAGGCTCCCGCTTCAATATGAGGATATTTCCGGGCTGGATCACCGGAGCAGAGAAGAGCATCTAGAGAGGCTCAAGGTAAGCGACCGCAATCAAGGCTTTAACCTGACCTCGGATGCGCTGCTAAGGTTTAAGCTGCTCAAATGGGAGGATGAGGAATACAAGCTGCTCTGGAGCCATCACCATATTCTGATGGACGGCTGGTGCATCGGCATTATATTGAAGGATTTGCTGCAGCATTACAGCAGCGCATCCGCAAGCGGCAGTTCAGCCTCCCCCCAGCAGCCGGCTCCGTACAGCAGCTACGTCAAATGGCTGCAGCAGCAGAATGATCAGGCAGCGAAGCAACATTGGGGCAGTTATTTGCGGGGGTATAAAGGCCGTACCGGCATTCCCTTGCAGAAAGCGGGGAAGTCTGCCGATTATGCGTTTGCCCAGGTCACTTATGAAATCGGCGAGGATTTAACCGGCCGGCTCGCGAAGCTGGCCCAGGCTGCCCAGGTTACGATGAGCTCGGCTTTCCAGACGGTGTGGGGGATTTTGCTGCAAAAATACAATAACACGGAGGATGCTGTCTTCGGTTCCGTTATTTCTGGAAGATCGGCACCCGTACCTGGCATTGATGAAATGGTCGGTTTGTTCATCAACACTATCCCTGTTCGCGTAAAGGGAGAGGACGGGAGCACCATCCTCGAGCTGATGGCTGGCATACAGCGGCATATGCTGGAATCCGAGCAATACAGCTATGTTTCCTTGCCCGAGATGATGGAGCCGGTCAGCGTCCAGGGAGGCGGAATCGATCATGTGCTCGTTTTCGAGAATTATCCGCTTGATCTTCAAGAGCTTCAGGCCCAGGCCCGGTGCCCGTTTGAGATTGCCGGGATCGAAGCCTTCGAGCAGACGAATTACGATTTAGATTTAACCGTCTATCCAGGCGAACGCCTCAAGATCGTCTTTACTTTTAACGAGCATATGTACAGCAACAGCTTCGTATCAAGCATCGGAATGCATCTGGAGCAGATCATTCAACAGGTCACCAGCAGCCCATCCATGCACATAAGGGAGATTGAATTGTTGCCGGAAGAGGAGAGGAAGCGAATTTTGCGGAAATTCAATTCCCAGGGACGGAGTGAAGAAGGGCGCCAGAAGGAGACAGTAATCGGGCGCTTTGAGGAGCAGGTTCGGCTTTACCCGGATCAGACCGCCGTCATGATGGGGGATGAGAAGTACACGTATGCCGAGTTAAACCGCCAGGTTCTTGTGCTGGCTAGGAGACTGCAAAAGCTGGGAATCCGAAGAGGCGATTATGTAGGCCTCCGTCTGGAGCGGTCGGTGCAAATGGTTATCGCGATGCTCGCCGTATTGAAGGCCGGCGCGGCGTATGTGCCGATTATGCCGGAGGAGCCGGTGGAAAGAGTCAACGCCATGCTTCATTACAGCTCATCTGAGTACGTCATCAGCAGCAGGGAGCTTGCTCCGTTACCCGGCATTCAGGCCGGCATGCTCTGGATGGAGGAGACAGAGGGGGAGGGCTTGGCAGCGGCAGCGCAGCAGCTGGAGCCGGCCAGCGTACCGGGGGACGCTGACAGTGTGCCGGAGGATCCGGCGTACATCGTTTTTCAGTAAAAAGATGCAATGCAAGAGAGGGGACGTGGCAATGGCTGAAAATAAAAAAATCATACTATGGCAAAATCATTCGCCGGGCGGCGAAGAGCTCGCACCTACGATGATTCCATACAGCAAAGCGCTCGGCGGCAAGAATACAACCTGGATGAAGGCAGTCCGGACGCTCGAAGAGGAGCTGTCTGTCAGCCTGCTCGAAGAATGCCGGCATGATTACAGCGAGCTCCTGGCGTTCCTGCTGGCTGGCATCCAAGGCTTGCTCTACCGGTATACCGGGGACAGTCAGATCACCATTGGTCTTCCCTATGCCGATTCGGAGAATGCCGGCGGGAGGATGCATATTCTGCTGCATTCCCGGCCAATAAGCGCGAAGGATACCTTTGAGCTGATGATCGAAGGCAATCGGCAGCTAGCTTTGCTGTTATCCGCAGCGCAGGGATTGCCGCTGGAAGAACGGGCGGAGGAGCTTTGCTTGCGGAGGCTTTCCGGGCAGCTTCGGACCCCTGTTCTGGCGGGACTGAGCAATTTTTATCATTTCGAGGATAGCGATTTGGCTCTGGCGGATCTTGCCATCGAGCTGGAGGAGCGGGGCGGCGCTCTGTACCTGGGTTTCCTCTATCGCGCGGATTTGTATGAACAGGCCTTCATCGAGCAGGCATCGAGCCATTTAGAACGGCTCTTGCAAGCAGCCTTGAAGAATCGGCAAACAGAGCTTCTTGTCCTGGACATGCTGTCGGCGCAGGAGAAGAAGCTCGTGCTTGATAACTTTAACCGCCATGATATGGATTACCCGAAGGAGGTTATGTTCCATCAATGGTTCGAAGCCGAGGCTGAGCGTCATCCCGATGCGATCGCAGTCCAATACAAGGAAGAACGGCTGACATACCGGGAGCTGAATGCCAGGGCAAACCAGCTGGCACGGACGCTGCGCCAATGCGGGGTGAAGCCGAATGAATTGGTCGGCATACTCGTGGAGCGCTGCGTCGGCATGGTAGTCTCCGTGCTTGCAGTGTGGAAATCCGGTGCGGCTTACGTCCCGATCGATCCCGAGTATCCCGAGGAGCGGATCCGGTTCATGCTGGAGGATAGCGAGGCGTCAGTTCTGCTTACCCAGCGCCATCTGCAGAAACTGGCCGCCGACTGGTCGAGTGCGGCCGGCAAGGAAGGCAGCGGGGTGCTCTATCTGGAGGATGAAGGGATCTATGACGACGAAACAGCGAATCTGAAGCCAGTCCAGCAAACCACTGACCTGGCTTACGTCATTTATACTTCGGGGACAACCGGCCGTCCCAAAGGGGTTATGATAGACCACTTCAGCTTCATGAATACCGCTGCCGGCTACCGCAGGGAATTCAGACTGGGCGATTTCCCGGTGCGGCTGCTGCAATTGGCCAGCTTCTCCTTCGACGTATTCGTCGGCGACATAGCCCGGACGTTCTATAACGGGGGAGCCATGGTCATTTGTCCTAAAGAGGACCGCATTGATCCGAATCGATTATTCCGCTGGATTCGCGACCAGCAAATTACCGTCTTTGAATCGACGCCAGCCCTGATTATTCCATTTATGAAGCATGTGGCCGATCAGGGGCTCGCCCTGAGCTCCATGAAACTGCTCATTACGAGCTCGGACAGCTGCAGCGTGAAGGATTACCGCTGGCTTCAAGAGCGGTTCGGCTCGCAATTCCGCATTATTAACAGCTATGGAGTAACGGAGGCTGCGATAGATTCCAGCCTGTATGACGAGCCGCTCTCCAAGCTGCCGGATTCGGGGAGCGTCCCGATTGGCCGGGCTGTTCTGAACGCGCGCTTCTATATTGTAGACGAAGCGCTGCAGCCTGTTCCCATCGGCGTGTTGGGGGAATTGTGCATCGGCGGGGACGGCGTAGCAAAAGGTTATTGGAAGCGCCCGGAGCTGACGGCCGAGAAGTTCATCGCCAGCCCCTTCGTGCCTGGAGAAAGGCTGTATCGAACCGGAGATTTGGCCCGCTGGATGCCTGACGGTAATGTGGATTTCGTCGGACGGATGGATCATCAGGCTAAAATCAGAGGCTACCGCATCGAGGTGGGGGAAGTCGAGGCTCATATGCAGAAGGAGCCTTCGGTCCGGGAAGTCGTCGTGGCGGTCCGCGAGGAGGAGAGCGGGGAGAAGGCGCTGTGCGCCTATTACGTCGCAGATCGGCCGATCCGGGGCAGCGACTGGCGAGAACGGCTATCCGCCAGCCTGCCTGATTATATGATACCTTCCTATTTTATCGCGATGGACAAGCTGCCGTTAACGGCAAACGGGAAGGTCGACCGGAAGGCACTGCCTCAGCCCGGCGCCTTGCAGCAGCATATTCAAGCCGAGGTGGCGGCTGGGATTGAGGGTCTGGGAGGCGGACGGCATCCCGTGGTACGGATGAGCGCGAAGGTTACGCACCATGCGCTCCTGGACAGTCAAGCGTTGGCGGAAGCTTATTCGATTCGGCCCGGAGAGCGCATTTATCAGAGCGACTCTGCCTATATGGATGCTTCCTGTCAGGAGATGCTTCTGCCGCTGCTTCACGGAGCCACACTCTGCTTGCCGGAGAAAAGCGGGCTGCCGGCAGAACGATCCGCACAGTATTTACAGGAGAATAGCATCGCCGTTGCGCATCTTGGCGAGGACGAGCTCCGGGCTGTACCGCAGGAGGAGCTGCCCTGCCTGAGGCTGGTCACCACGAATTCCCGGACGGTGTCCCCGGAGCTGATTCATGCGTGGGCAGAGCATAGAAGCTTCTCCGTCCTCTATGGGGCTGCCGGAGCAGGTCCGCTTATCCATGCGTATTACAGCGAGTCTTGCTCCAGTGCTAGTACGGGGCTGCCGCTTCCCGGCAAAGAGCTCTATGTCCTGAACGACTGGCTGCAGCTGATGCCGCCGGGAATTCCCGGTGAGCTGTATGCAGGTGCTGCGGGGATGGAGCTGGCCTTGTATGAGAACGGGATGCCTGAACGCCTCGTCGATCATCCTTGGGTGCCCGGAGCGAAGCTGATCCGAACCGGCATTCTCGCCAGATATTTGGAGAATGGCGAATTGCAATACATCGGGGAGCTCGGTTTGCCGGACGCTGAGGGGGGCTCCGATGCCGAGCGGCATTCCGGCTTGGAGGCGGGGATCAGCTCCCGTGCTGTACGGAATCGGACGGAGGAGCAGCTGCTTCGGATCTGGCAGGAAATCCTCGGACGCGAGCAGATCGGCCTGCGGGAGGATTTCTTTGCCGTCGGCGGCCATTCGCTGCGGGCGATGACGCTATTGTCGCGGATACAGAAAATTTTTCAAGTGGAAATCAGTTTGCAGGCTATTCTCGCCCACCCGACGATCGAGGAGCTGGCCGGCTATATTAAGCAGGCTCAAAGCATCTCGTACCAAGCAATCAGCCCAGCCGAGCAGCAAGCCTATTATCCGGTCACCTCTGTACAGCAAAGATTGTATTCCGTGCAGCAGTTCGCGGGGATCGGAACCAGCTACCACATTCCGCTGCTTCTGGAGCTGAGAGGACCGCTGCAGAAGGAACGCTTGGCTGAAGCGCTGCATGCGCTGGTACGGAGACATGAGGCGTTTCGCACCTCCTTTCATCTCGTACAGGGCGAGCTGATGCAGCAGATCCATGAAGAGGTCGATTTTCGCGTGGAATTCGGGTCAGTGGGCTCTGACGAGGAGCTGGAGGCTTATGCGGAAGGGTTTACGAGACCGTTCGATTTGAGCCGGGCTCCGCTTTTCCGTGCTGCCATCGTCGAGCTTGGCCGGCATAAGCATTATTTGCTGATGGATGCCAACCACATTGTTTACGATGGCCTGTCCGGCGATACGGTGCTGGACGAGCTGATGAAGCTCTATCGCGGCGAGATTCTTCCTGCCTTGCCGATTCAATATAAAGACTATGCGGTTTGGCAGCATAATGCGCTGGAGAAGGGCGGCATGAAACGGCATGAGGAATATTGGCTGGAGCAGTTCAAGGGTCCGCTCCCGGCCTTGGAGCTGCCTGCGGATTATCCGCGGCCGGCCATCAAGAAATTTGACGGAGATCTCGTCACCGTGCCGCTGCCGGAGGAATTGAAAGCGAAGCTGGCCCGGTTCATGGAGGAGCACCAAGCATCCCTGTACGCAACGCTGCTGTCCGTCTATGGCATCATGCTGTCCAAGTACGCGAATGAGGAGGATATCGTCGTCGGTACGACGACGGCGGGCCGCTCTCATCCGGATCTTGAATCCGTCGTCGGCATGTTCGCGAATACGCTTGGTCTGCGGTTGTATCCGGATGCTTCCAAGCCGTTTGCTGAATTTCTGGCCCAGGTGAAGGAAACGGTATTCGGCGCTCTTGAGCATGAGGAATACCCGCTGGAGGAGTTGATCCGCAGGCTGGGGCTGCAGCGGGACATCAGCAGAAATCCATTGTTCGATACCATGTTCGTTCTGGAAGCTCATAGTGCTAGCAGCGAACGATTTATGGGGATCGAGCATAATCTCCATAATCCAAGCTGGAAGTATTCCAAGCTGGATTTGACCTGGTACGTGCAGGAGGGGGCCTCGGGCCAACTGCAAATTTTGGTGGAATACAGCACGCAGCTGTTCATGAAGGCGACGATTCAAAGAATGGCCGGACACTACCTTCAGCTATTGGCCCAAGCAATTGACAACCCGCAAGCGGCGATTCAAGAGCTCGCATGCATTACAGAGGGCGAACGCCGGCAAATATTGACGGACTTTAACAACACCCGGTTTGCGTATCCGCCGTTTCGTCCGCTGCACGTTATTTTTGAGGAGCAGGCGGAGCAGACGCCGGATGCGGTGGCGCTGCTGTACGGCGGCGGGCAAATGACCTACCGGGAAGTGAATGAACGCGCTAATCAGCTGGGCAGAAGGTTAAGGGCACATGGCGTAGGCAGGGATCAGGCCGTTGGCATCCTGTTCGACCGTTCCTTTGAAATGATGATCAGCATACTGGCGGTATTAAAGGCCGGCGGTGCCTATATGCCGCTGTCCCCGGAGTTTCCGCGGGAGCGGATCGAATACATGGCTTCGAACAGCCGCATCAAGCTTCTGCTGACGGAGCGGAAATATGCGGATCTGGCGGAGGGGCTGGCATCCGTCACGATTTATGCCGATCAGCCGGAAGCTTATGGCGAGGACGGCAGCAATCTGGCGCATATCCATCAGGAGCGGGACTTGGCTTACATCCTGTATACCTCCGGATCGACGGGCAGGCCGAAGGGTGTCATGATCGAGCACTATACGGTGTATAACCGGATCGCCTGGATGGTGAAGGAATACGGCATCAGCCGGGAGGATGTTTTTCTGCAAAAGACACCTTATGTGTTTGATGTTTCGGTATGGGAGCTGTTCATGTGGTTTTTTACAGGAGCAAGCCTTTGCCTGCTTCCTGCCGGAGAAGAGAAGGCGCCTGACCGGATGATCGATTGCATGCATCGCAGCGGGGTCACGAGCATTCATTTTGTCCCGTCCATGCTGGGCAGCTTCCTTGATTTCATGGAAATGCCGGCCTATATGGGACAGCTTGCCCGTTTGCGAAGAATCTTTACTAGCGGAGAGGCTTTGCTGCCCAGCCATGTGGCAAGATTTCAGCAGGCCGGACATGCTCAGGCCCGGCTCTACAATCTCTACGGCCCTACCGAAGCGACGATCGACGTGTCTTACTATCACTGTCCCGTGCAGGGAGAGCCGAGAACGGTTCCGATCGGCAAACCGATCGATAATGTGCAGCTGTTCATTCTTAACCGTCAGGATCAGCTTCAGCCGGTCGGGGTTCCCGGGGAGCTGTGCATCTCTGGAGCCTGTCTGGCCCGGGGTTATATGAACAGGGATGACCTGACGCTCGCCAGCTTCGTCCCAAATCCATATCTGGAGGGGCAGCTGATGTACCGGACCGGGGATTTGGCCCGATGGCTGCCGGACGGAAACATCGAATATTTAGGACGCATTGATAATCAGGTGAAGATTCGCGGCTACCGGATCGAGCTGGATGAAATCACCACCAGGCTTCTGGAAATTGAGGGCGTTCGCGAAGCCGCCGCGATAGCCAGGCAGGACGCAGGAGGAGCTCCTTATTTATGCGCGTATTATGTCGGCGCCGAGCAGGGGATTCTTCAGCCTGCAGCAATGAAAAGCGAGCTGCTCCGGTCATTGCCTGATTATATGGTGCCTGCCCACTTCATTGAAATGCCGGCGCTGCCAGTGAACCATAACGGCAAGCTGGACCGGAAGGCACTGCCTGAGCCGGCCTTCACCGTGGAGAAGGAGTATGAAGCTCCGGAGAGTGAGAAGGAACGGCTGCTTGTTGAAATATGGGAGAAGGTTCTGCATGTCGGCCGCGTAGGCGTCAATGATAACTTCTTCGAGCTGGGCGGGGATTCGATTAAAGCGATTCATGTGGCAGCACAGCTGAATCAGCATGAATTGAAGATTGATATGACGGAGTTCTTCCAGAACCCGACCGTGCGAGCCCTTGCTCCTCTGCTCAAGGAAGGAACGATTCGGGCCGAGCAAGGCATTGTGCGCGGCGACGGAACACTAACCCCTATCCAGCAATGGTTCTTTGAACAGCCGGTCTCCAATCGCAATCATTGGAATCAATCGGTGCTGCTGCAGCGTGCGAGCGGATGGGACATCGAGGCGGTCAAGCAGGCGTGGAGCAGGCTGACGGAGCATCACGACGCGCTGCGCATCGTCTTCCGCGAGGAGGAGGGCGGCCGCAGCTTCACCCACCGGGATCCGGATGCCGAAATTTTCGGCTTTGACAGCTGGGTGATCGATGAGGATAACGACATTACCGCTTGGATTCGGGAGAAAGGTGACGAGCTGCATCGATCGCTGGACATCGAGGAGGGGCCGCTGATCCGGTTAGGTCATTTCAGAAGCGGCGAGGGTGAATATCTGCTTATTGTCATGCACCATTTGATCGTGGACGGCGTGTCATGGAGCATACTGCTGGAGGACTTTGCCGCTGTTTACGGCCAAATCGATTCCGGCCAGCCGGTTCGGCTGCCGGCAAAGACGACCTCCTTCCTCGACTGGAGCAAGCAGCTTCAGGATTATGCCGATAGCGATGAATTCCTGAATCAGCTGTCCTATTGGAAGGATATCGATTCCCAGGTCGAGGCATGTGCTGCTCTGCCTGCCGGGGTCCATGCCTGTGAAGCTGGACAGCGTTATAAAGAGGTCGAGCTGAAGCTGGACGGGCACTTTACCGAACAGCTGCTGACGACCATTCATCAGGCGTACCGAACTGAAGTCAATGATATTCTGCTGGCTGCGCTGACGCTGGCAGTCACCCGGTGGACCGGAGAGGAGAGCATGGCTGTTAGTCTGGAAGGGCATGGCCGGGAGCAGCTGATGGCCGGGGTCGACCTGTCCAGAACGGTAGGCTGGTTTACCAGCCTGTATCCCGTCGTGTTCCGCTTGCAGAGCAGCGCCATTCCGCATGTCATCAAGGCGGTCAAGGAGACGCTGCGCAGTGTTCCGCATAAGGGAGCGGGGTACGGCATTCTGCGGTACATGACCTCACCGGGCAGCAAGGGACATCACCGCTTCTGTTCGCAGCCCCGGATTCTATTCAATTATTTGGGTCAGCTGGGGGCCGGGGAAGAAGGCGGCTTCAAGCTATCCGATGCACCGGCCGGCAGTGCGGCGAGCGACTATGTGGAGCCGCTCTACTGGCTTGAGATCAACGGGATGGTCGTGAACGGGGAGCTGAGGCTCGTCATTGGATATGATGCCGCCAAATTCGACCTTCGTACGATGGAAGAGCTGCGCAATTCCTTCAAGGAACATCTGGAGCAAGTGATCCAACACTGCGCAGAGGCAGAGGGCACCGAGCTGACGCCGAGCGATTTCTCGGCCCGGGAGCTCAGTTTGGAGGAGCTAGACGATATCTTTGAAGCATTAAAACAATAGCTGGTAAATGATGTCGAGGAGGTAGGAAAGTGGATAAGAGCAATGTTCTGGATATATATGAACTTACACCGATGCAGAAAGGAATGCTGTTTCACGCGATCCGGGACGGCCGGGACAATTTCTATTTCGTTCAAGGTTCAGCCATTCTCGAGGGCACCGTGGACCGCTGCGTTCTAGAGAGCAGCTTTCAAGCCATGATCGACAAATATGATGTACTGCGCACCGCCTTCGTGCATGAGAACCTTCAGCAGCCGGTGCAAATCGTGCTGAAGAAGCGGGAGGTTTCCCTGCAATACGAGGATATCACTCATCTGTCTGCCGAGGAACAGACCCACTTTTTGGCGGAATACAAGGAGGCGGATCGAGAAAAGCCGTTTCAGCTGGCCAAGGATCCGCTTATTCGGCTGCATTTGATCAAGCTGTCCTCTGACCGGTATGAGCTGATCTGGAATTTCCATCATATCGTCATGGACGGCTGGTGCTGGGGGCTCGTGTTCGAGGATTTGCTTGAGACGTACGGCCGGCTGCTGAACCGCCAGCAGCCGGCTCCTGGCCAGCCCCCGAAGTACAGCTCTTACATGAAGTGGCTTCAGCGGCAGGATGCGAAGGAGAGCGCTGCGTTCTGGAGCGATTACTTGAGCGGTTATGAGGAAGCGGCAGTCATTCCCCGCCAGCAGAAAAGGCAGGGAAGCGAATACCTGCACCGGGAGCACATATTCCGGCTAAGCAAGGAGACCACCTTCAGGCTTGCTCAGCTTGCCAAAGAATTGCAAACGACCTTGAACAACGTGATCCAGACGGCCTGGGCAATCCTTCTGTATAAATACAATCGTGCCGACGATGTGGTTTTCGGCTCCGTAGTATCAGGCCGTCCCCCGGAGCTTGAGCGGGTGCAGGATATCGTAGGACTATTCATTAACACGATACCCGTTCGCGTCAAAAAAGAGCCGGGCCAGACCTTCTCCAGTCTCGTAGCGAGCGTGCACCGCAGCTCCCTGGCAGCCAAGCCTTATGAGTACAGCTCCCTGGCCGATATTCAGGCCAATTCCGAATGCGGGGGACAGCTGGTAAACCATATCGTCGTATTTGAAAATTATGTATCTTCTCTAGATTCTGTAAGGGAGCTGAGCAGCAGGCTCGGCTTCACGTTCAGGCAAGGCGATTCGGTCGAGCGCAACAACTATGATTTCAGCCTCATCATCCAGCCCGGCGAAGAGCTTGAATTCAACATGACCTACAATCAGGAGGCATATACCCCCGATTTCATCGAACGGCTGTCCGGGCATTTGAGAAATATCGTCGAGGCCGTTGCTGCCGATCGGGATATCGAGGTGGACCGGATCGATATAGTGGATGATGCGGAGCGCCGGGAGCTGCTGGCATTTAACCCTCCTGCGGCCGATTATCCGCGCCAGCAGACAATAAATGGCCTGTTCGGGGAACAGGCTCGCAGGACGCCGGACCGCATCGCGGTCGTTCATGGTGCGGAGAGCCTTACCTACCAGCAGCTGGATGAGGCGGCGAACCGGCTGGCCCGGGAGATTCTGGCTCAAGGGGCAAAGCGCGAATCCATCGTCGGCATTCTGCTCGATCGCTCGGCAGACATGATTATTGCCATATTAGCAGCTTTGAAGGCTGGTACGACATATCTGCCGATTGACCCGGCTTATCCTGCCGAACGGATTCAATACATGCTGGAGGACAGCGGAGCGGAGCTGCTGCTGGCAGCCTCAGGCCAGACTGCCCCAAATTCTTACCGCGGAGCCGTCATTTCGCTGGACGGCGATTTCTGGAAGAGCGGGGATTCCTCCAGTCTGGAGGAGCTGAACAGGCCGGATAGCCGCGCCTATATTATTTACACTTCCGGTTCAACCGGGAAGCCGAAGGGAGTCATGGTCGAGCACAAGAACGTCGTGCGCCTGCTGTTCAATAGCGATAACTTGTTTGATTTTAATGAGAATGATGTGTGGACGATGTTTCATTCCATGTGCTTCGATTTCTCGGTATGGGAAATGTACGGGGCGCTGCTGTACGGCGGCAAGCTGGTCATCGTGCCGGCCGACACGGCGCGGGATGCCCGGGAATTCCGGGCGCTGCTGCGCAGCGAGGGGGTTACGATCCTCAATCAGACGCCTTCGGCCTTCAATATGCTGGCCAGCGAAGAGGCAGCTCATGAGGATCATCTGAATATCCGGAAGGTTATCTTCGGCGGGGAGGCGCTGTCGCCGATCCAGCTCAAGGCCTGGCATGAGAAATATCCGTCTACGGCATTGATCAATATGTACGGTATTACGGAAACGACCGTTCATGTCACTTACAAAGAAATCACGAAGCGGGAGATTGACAGCAATGTCAGCAATATCGGCCGGGCGATCCCGACGCTGCAGGCATATGTGCTCGATGAGCGCCAGCAGCTGCTGCCTATAGGCGTGCCCGGGGAGCTCTACGTTAGCGGCGACGGCGTGGCTCTCGGGTATCTGAACCGTGCCGAGCTGACCGCAGAGCGCTTTATCGAGAATCCCTTCGCGCCCGGCGAGCGCATGTACCGCTCCGGGGATTTGGTCAAATGGCTCCCTGGCGGAGAGATGGAATATCTCGGCCGGATCGACCATCAGGTGAAAATCCGGGGTCACCGCATTGAGCTGGAGGAGGTCAGCGCCCAGCTGCTTCTGCACGAGCATATCCGGGACGGTATCGTGCTTGCCAGAAGCGACGGGGATGGAATCCCTTATTTATGCGCCTATTTTGTGGCCAGTCAGACGATCCATACGGACAGTCTGCGCGAGTATATGTCGGAGCGATTGCCGCAGTACATGGTGCCATCGTTCTTCATTGAGCTGGACCGCCTGCCTATGACGCCAAATGGAAAAATCAGACGGGATGCGCTGCCCAGCCCTGCCGATATCCGCAAGTCCGCAACGGAATACGCGGCTCCGCAGAGCGAGCTGGAGCTTGCTCTGCTGGGCATTTACCAGGACGTGCTCGGCATGGCGGACCTCGGTGTGACCGATCATTTTCTCAGACTGGGCGGCCACTCCCTCAAGGCGACGATGCTGGTCTCTAAGATCAGAAAGGCCTTGGGTGCAAATGTTCCGGTAAGCGAGGTGTTCTCCAACCCTACCGTGAGGGATTTAGCGCGTTATATCCGCTCCGAAGAGGGCTTGCCGGAAATGAAGATCATTCATCCTGCACCTGAGCTGCCGCAATATCCGGTAACCTCGCAGCAAAAGAGACTGTACTCCATTCAGGAGCTCGATCCGTCCGGGGTCAGCTATAACATACCGGTTGCCTTGGAGATTACGGGTGCCCTCGATATTCCCAAGCTTGAGCAATCTCTTCAGCGGCTCGCCGACCGCCATGAGTCCCTGCGAACCTTGCTGCGCGCGGAGGACGGCAGGCTCGTACAGTACGTAGCCGACCGGGTGGAGACCAGGCTTGCACTGCTCGCCGCTGCTCCCGATCCGGCTGAGCTTGAGCGCATCATGATGGAATTCATCCGGCCCTTCGAGCTGGATAAAGCCCCGCTGTTCCGGGCAGGGCTCGTTCAGGCCGGCCCCGAGCGGCATATTCTGCTGCTGGACGTTCATCACATCATCAGCGACGGATTGTCGATGAACATTTTGCTGCATGATCTGTTTCACTTTTACCAGGATAAAGCCCTGCCGGTCATTCAAGTGCAGTATAAGGATTACGCGGTTTGGCAGGAGCGGTGGGCCGGCTCGCCTGAATACGCGAAACAGGAGCAGTTCTGGGTAAGCCGTTTTGCGGGGGAACTCCCGATTCTGGACTTTCCGACCGACTACGCCCGGCCGCCGGTTCAGACCTTCGCGGGAGATCAGCTCGGCTTCGAGGTCGATAAGGCAAGCACGGAGGAGCTAAAATCCCTTGCCGTGCAGCAGCAAGCTACGCTATTCATGGCCCTGCTTGCGGTATACCATATTCTATTGGCAAAATATAGCGGACAGCGCGACGTTATCGTCGGTACGCCGTTATCAGGAAGACCGTCGGAGCAACTGGACTACACGACAGGCATGTTCGCCAATGTCGTTCCTCTCCGTAATCCGCTCTCCTTCGACCAGACCTTCAGCGAGTATTTGCAAAATGTAAGAAACGAGCTTCTGAAGGTATACCAGCACGGGGACTATCCGCTGGAAGAGCTGGTGAAGCGCTTGTCCCTGCAGCGTGATCCGAGCCGCAATCCGCTGTTTGATACGCTTTTTACGCTGCAGGACATCGAAGAGGTTGACATTGACGCCGGCGGATTAAAGCTTCGGGAGCTGAGGCTCGGCGAGCCGGCCGCCAAGTTCGACATGACCTGGGAGATCGTTACCGGGGAGAAGCTGTTCATTCATCTCTGCTACAATACGAGCCTGTTCCAGAGAGCAACGATGGAGCGGCTTGCGGGGCATTTCAAGTCAATCGTTGCCCAGGTCCTTCGCAATCCGCAAATCGCGATTAAGGATATCCTCCTGGCTACACCAGAGGAGGAGCAGATTCTTCAGAGCTTCAATGCAGCCAGAGGAACGACCGAGCATCGGCATTCCACGATAGTTGGTCTGTTTGAGAATCAGGCTCGCTTAAACCCGGATGATACGGCTCTGTTTTGGCGGGAGCAGAGCCTGTCTTACCGTGAGCTCAACTCCAAGGCGAATCAAATTGCCAACATCCTGCGGCGTAAAGGGGTGGGGAGGAATCAAATCGTAGGCATCATGCTGCCGCCGTCTCCAGAAATGATCATTGTCATGCTGGGGATTCTAAAAGCTGGCGGAGCTTACTTGCCGATCGATCCGACCTATCCTGCCGAGCGGATTCATCATTTTCTGAGCGATAGCGGCGCTGGACTGCTGTTTACCCGAGAAGGAATGGAGGACCGGGTGGTGGCCGGCCAACAGGAGCTGCTTCTCGTGGAAGATTTGGCATTTGAAGAGGAGGAATGCCCGAATCCAGAGCATGCTGCCGCCCCAGATGACTTAGCCTACGTCATCTATACCTCCGGTTCAACGGGCAAGCCGAAGGGGGTTATGATCAGGCATCACAGCGTGTGCAATCTGTCCCTAGTGTCGGATACCCTGGGCATTCAGCGCGGCAGCCGGGTTCTGCAGTTCTCCTCCTTCAGCTTCGATGCCTCGGTGTGGGAAATTTTCATGACCTTGCTGCGGGGAGCCACTTTGTATATCGAAGACAGAAACGTGCTGCTGGAGCAGGGGCTCGGAAGCTGGCTGAAGGCGAAGCGGATCAACGTAGCTACACTTCTCCCGTCCGTTCTGCGGAGCATCCCTTACGAAGAGCTGCCGGATTTGCATACCCTGGTGACCGGCGGAGAAGCATGCACGATGGATTTGATCGAGAAGTGGGCCGAGGGACGCACATTGATCAATGCCTACGGCCCTACGGAAGCTACCGTCTGCTCCACGCTGACACCTGTCAGCAGGAGCACAAAGCGGATTACCATCGGGAAGCCAATTAAAAATACCGAAGCCTATATCCTGAATTCCTATCGCCAGCTGCAGCCGGTCGGCGTTCCCGGCGAGCTGTGCATCGGCGGCGCAGGACTGGCCAAGGGATACTTGAATCGTCCGGAGCTTACCGCGGAGAAATTCATCGACAATCCGTTTCAGCCAGGAACGCAGCTGTACAGGACAGGAGATCTGGCCCGCTGGCTGCCGAACGGAGAGATCGAATATTTAGGCAGAATGGATCATCAGGTGAAAATCAGAGGCTATCGCATCGAGCTTGAGGAAATTTCCGACTGCCTGCTTAGGCATGAATCTGTCCGGGAGGCCGTCGTGGTTCCCGTTCAGCAGGGGGGAACCACGGCGCTGGCTGCCTATTACGTAGCCGTTGGGCCGATTGGCGCATCGGAGCTTCGCCGCCATTTGAGCGAGGAGCTTCCGGAGTATATGATTCCCGCTTACTTTACGCCGCTGGAGCAAATGCCGCTGACGGCGAACGGGAAGGTGGATGCCAAGCGGCTTCCGAAGCCGCAGCTGGGATCCCGGGAGAAGATAGCGCCGCGCAACGCGCAGGAGGAGCAGCTGCTGAAGGTATGGCAGGAGGTGCTGGCTGTAGATGAAATTGGCGTAGAGGACAACTTCTTCGAACTCGGCGGAGATTCCATCAAGGCGATTGAGATTTCAGCGAAGCTGAATCGGAGCAGCCTCCGGTTCAGGATCAAGGATATTTTCGAGAGCCCGACTATTGCAGGCCTGTCGGCCAAGCTGGTAAAGCAATCCAGCGGCGCAAGCACGGCGGCTGTGGAGGGGAGAGTTCCGCTGACTCCTGTGCAGCAATGGGTGTTCCAGCTGGCGGGGCATCCGGAGCATTGGAATCAGGCGATCATGCTGGAGCGAGAAGACAGCTGGAACGTTGATGCTGTGACCGCGGCGTTCCAGAGCATTACGGAGCATCACGATGCGTTGCGCATGATTTACTATCCTGACGATCACGGGATGATTCAGGAGAATCAGAGCGCTTCCGGCCGGCACTTTGACCTTGAATGCTTTGATTTCCAAGGCCGTGCTGACGCCGAGAGCTTGATCGAGCGGGAAGCTGATCGCCTGCAGCGCAGCATTCGGCTGGAGCAGGGGCCGCTGACCAAGCTTGGCGTGTTCCGTACCGATGCCGGCAGCTATCTTCTAATTATTATTCATCATCTTGTCGTTGATGCGGTCTCATGGCGCATTATTATGGAAGATTTCGAGTATCTCTACGGATGCTATGAGCACGGCGAGACGCCGCAGCTTCCCGCTAAAACGACCTCATTCCAAGCTTGGAGCGAGGCGCTGGCGCGTTATGCCAATACGGCTGACGTCCTAGAGGAGGCTGAGTACTGGTCGTCAGTTATCAGCAAGGAGGTCCCGGGCTTGCCGGCCGGGCAAAACGCAGGCACATCCCATACCTTCGGGGATATGGAGGAAATTGAAGTCGATCTGACGGCCGAAGAGACGGGCATTCTGGTCAGAAGGGCACCCGCTGCATGGGGCACAGAGATGAATGACCTGCTCATTGCAGCCTATCTTAGAACGTTAAACGAGTGGTGCGGCCATACTAGGTTTGCAATCGACCTGGAAGGGCATGGAAGATCGGAATTCAGCCCGGATCAGGATTTGACGAGAACGGTAGGCTGGTTTACTTCGCTTTATCCCGCAGTTTACGAGATTCCCGAAGGGAACCTCCTCTCGGTGCTTAAAACGGTTCGAGAGAATCATAGAAGCATTCCCCGTAAAGGCTTCGGCTACAGCATTCTGAAATTTCTGACGGATCCGGAGCGCAAGGAAGGGATCGATTTCGGATTCGCGCCCGAGATCTGCTTCAACTATCTGGGGGAATTCCAGGATGGATTGAAGCAGGAAGGCGTAAGATCAGCCTCCATTCCGTTTGGAGATTTAATCGATCACAGCATGATCTGGCCGTATCAAATGGAGTTGAACGCCCATATCGTAAACGGCCAGCTGAGATGCGCCCTAAGGTTCAACCGCCGGCGGATTGCAAGAGGGTCGATGGACATGCTGGCCAGCCGGTTCAGGCATCATCTAGTGCTTCTTTCGGAGCATTGCAGCGAGGAAGATTTGCTGCGGATTTAGAACTTAAGTAGAGCCCAGTCAGTGCGGGAATAGGCCGTCTGACTGGGCTTTTCTCGGCTTATAACCAGGGCTGATCCAGCGCTTCTGTGTATTTTATATTAGATTTGTTCTGATTTTACTATACTTTTACTTTGACACAGTATACTAGGATCAGGTTATGAAAATAATGGTTGTATAAATATCGAATGAGGCGTGGTGAAGAGTAGCATGGAATTGAAAATCGAGCACGTAACTAAATCCTATGGCTCAAAACAGGTCCTGAACCAGGTCACCTTGCATCTTAAGCCAGGCATTCTAGGACTGCTGGGGCCGAATGGAGCAGGAAAGTCTACCTTAATGAGAATGTTGTCCACCATAGAGAAGCCGACATCCGGAGTGATTACTTGGAACGGTGTAGATATAGCACAGCATCCGGATATCCTCCGCACCGAGCTCGGGTATTTGCCGCAGGACTTCGGCGTGTACCCGAATATGAATCCCGTAGAATTTCTGGAATATATGGCTGCAATGAAGGGCTTGAAATTGAAATCGGCGAGGAAGAGGATCGACGAGCTGCTTGAAATATTGAATCTGTCCAATGATCGCAAGAAGCTCCTGGGCGGCTTTTCCGGCGGAATGAGACAGCGCGTAGGCATTGCCCAGGCTCTCCTGAATGATCCGTCACTGCTTATTGTCGATGAGCCGACGGTGGGGCTTGATCCTGAAGAACGCATCCGCTTTAGAAACTTGCTGTCGACGATGTCCTCCAACCGGATCGTCATTCTCTCCACACATATCGTGACAGACATCGAATCGATTGCACCGAATATTGCGATACTGTTCAAGGGCAGATTGGTGACCTTTACGACGCCGGAAGGCTTGATCCAAGGGGCTGACAATAAGGTGTGGCAGAGCATTATCCCATCCTCGGAGCTGCATGATTTGCAGGAGAAGTATATTATCAGCAGCGCCATACACCGGAGCGACGGGGTGCATGCTAGAATCGTCTCTGATTTCCGCCCGTCCCAGAATGCTACGCCGCTGCCTTCTACGCTGGAGGATGCGTACCTGTATGCAGTGTCCCCATTAGGAGGGGCGTCATGAGCAACATGTGGAGCGTCTACTATTGTCTGATTAAGAACAACTTGATCAAGCAAACGAGAAGCTATTCTTTCTTGATCGTCGTCCTGCTGACGCTGTTCTTGGGATATGCCTGCGTTCCATCCCCTTCCAGCGGATACCAGGTGTTCTACATTGGCGGGGTGCGTGGGATTTACAATTCCGCATGGTTGGGCGGGATGGTCACGATGATGTCCACGCTGCTGATATGGCTGTTTGCCTTTTTCATGCTGCGCAGCCAGATTTCCGAGGACCAGAGGCTTAAAGTCGGCCAGATTATTGCGGCTACGCCGGTCACCAATTTTCGTTATATCATCGGCAAAGCCATTTCCAACTATGTTGTATTGCTGGTGATCGAGCTGATTTTGTTTCTGGCTTTTATGGGGATGCAGCTGATTCGGGGGGAAGACTACTACATCCGGTTCGCCGACTATTGGCAGCCCTTCGTCTTCATCGTAATGCCTTCGCTGTTCGTCCTGGCCGCGCTGACCGTGCTATTTGACGTCGTGCCCGGCTTGAAAGGCGTTGTGGGGAATATGATCTTCTTTGCCATATGGGTATTCTTCAGCATCGTGTCGATCGCTACGCCGAACAGCTCGCTGGATGTATTCGGGCTGGACATTATCCGTTCGGATATGGTCCAGGAAGCAATGAAGGAATATTCGTTCCTGTCTACAAGCGAGGAGGGGGGAAGCTTCGGATATTATCCGGTTGAAGGCAACAGCCCAACGTTTGTCTGGCAGGGCGTTGATTGGAATTCGAGCCTGCTGATCGACCGGCTGATTTGGGTAGGCGTTGCTCTGCTGATCATTCTCATTTCCTCTCTCGTCTTTAACCGGTTCAGAATGAAGGATAATTCGAAGCGCAGCTATGTGCCGGTAATTTATGAACCGAAGAAGGGGATTGCCGTCAAATCTGCGAAGAGCCATGACTTTACGCTGTCTCCTGTCAAGAAGGAGAAGGGGGTTCGTATTGCTAGAATCATTCGGGCAGAAATGTACATTATGCTGAAGGACTGTTCAATTTGGTGGTATCTGCTGGTACTGGGCAGCATGGCTGCCAGCCTTCTGATCCCGCTGGAAAAAGTGCTGTCCTGGCTGCCTGTGCTGGCATTATGGCCGATTGCCATTTGGTCGCAGATGGGTACCCGCGAGAAATACTATTTTACCCGGGACCTGCTGCTGTCCAGCTGCCCTCCGCTAAAAAGGTTCCTGGCAGTATGGATAGCGGGGATTCTTATCACTCTGCTCGTATTCTCGGGCGCACTCGTACACTTTGCTCTGGACGGGCAATGGACGCTCTTAACAGCCTGGCTGGTCAGCGTCTTATTCATTCCGACCTTGGCGATGGCCCTGGGGACGCTGAGCGGGTCGAGAAAAATGTTCGAAGTCGTCTATATTCTATGGTGGTATATGGGAGCAGTGAATGATCTTCCTTATCTGAATTTCCTGGGCGGAGAGACGAACCATTCCCTGTTGTACGGTATATTGGCAGGCATTCTGCTGATCGCTGCCCTTATCGGCCAGCAGATCAAAGCTGGAGTTCTAACGGCAGGCGGCGCGAGCAAAAGCAAATCAAAGCAATATTACAAAGGAGGAGTTTCATGAGTTCCAAGATTCGTCGAAGTAAAAAAATAACGGCCCTGGTATTAGCCGGGGTTCTCGCTCTAACTCTTGCTGGCTGCGGTTCCAAAGCGAGCAGTGCCGGAAAGACATTTGACGGGGGACAAGTGGAGGAAATCATTATAAAAACGGACGGGCAGAATATAGAAATACTTCCGGCCGGCAGTGGGGAAATAAAGGTCAGTACCAAGGCAGGAAAAGAAATCCATGCTGATTTAAGCGGCGGGGTGCTGGATATTAATTACGGAAGCTCCTCGAACCTAGTCAACCTTAAGACAGACACTCTGCAGGTCGAGCTGCCGGATAAGCAGTTTCGAAAAATCAGCTTGACGACATTTGCGGGGAAAATTCAAGGAAAAGGCTTGAAAGCAGATGAGCTCGTCTTTCAAGGAGATTCAGGAAGCCTTGAGATCAACGGCTTCGAGGGAAATCAGATTCAAGGAAAAATCGTCGCTGGAGACATCCAACTAAGCGGTGTTGCGGGCGATTTCAAAATCGAGAACGATGCAGGCAACGTAAAGGTATCCCATACAGGCAAGCTTGCTCAGGGAAGCAGCATCAGAACTGGAACCGGCAAGGTCGAGATGACATTCGATAATGTGCCAAGCGCCCTGGAGATTAACGCTTCAACTGAATCAGGGAAGATCGAGTCTTCTCTGGCCTCTGCCTCCGACGTAAATGCTGCAGGCGCAGGACAGCAATTAAAGGCTACGATCGGCTCGGCAGCTGGTGCCCCAAGTCTAACGATCAAATCCTCGTCTGGAAGCATCTATCTTAAATAAAGCTACCCGTCCTTTCCCAGCATTTAAGCTGCATTGGGGAAGGACGGGTATTGTTATTTGGCAAAAGGGATTGTGATATAGAAGGAGGAGCCTTGCGAAACGACGCTGTCCACGGAAATATGCCCGCCGTGGGCCATGATCAGGTCTCTCACGATCGACATCCCCAGGCCAAGCCCATATCGTGCGTCAGGCGTATTTGGCGCCCCGCGGTAATACTTCTTGAACAGGTTCTCCAAAGTAATACGGTCCATGCCGACACCGTTATCTTTAATCGTAATTTTGACGAATTGATTCTGTACATTCGTTAGCTGCACCGTAATTGCGGTGCCGGGAGGGTTATGCAGTACGGCATTCATAAGCAGGTTCTGAATCGCCCGGTACAGCAAGCGTCGATCGAAGGAGAAGGGAATCGCATCCTCTTCGCAGTGGAAGCTTAAATCGTATTCCTGGAGCTCCGGGTCATTCCACGTATCTGCCAGCAGGCTCTTCAGGAATTCAACCAGATTGCCCTCCTCCAGCCGCAGCGGAATCTGCGACTTGGATTCCTGAAGCTGCAGGGATAGATTAAAATCCTGAATCAAGGCCTCCATATGCTTGCTCTTCTTCAATATTTCCTGCATAAATGAGTGCTTCTCTTCTTCGCTCCAGGAATACTCCTCGTTCAACAGCAATGCAGAGTAGCCGGATATGTACGTCAGCGGGGTTTTGAGATCATGCGAAATGCCCGCGATCCAATCCTTCTTCAGCTGCTCCAGCTTCTCTCTTTCCTGCTGGGATTTACGGAGGCTGATGGACAGCTCATGGATGTTGGCAATGATTTCGCTATATAGACGGTAGGGTCTCTTCAGCTTCTCTTTCTTCGTGTAAATCTTATGGCTGTCGGGAGGCTCCTGGTAAACCCCGCGCGATAAGCTGGATATCCAGGAAATGATGAACCAGATCGGATTGCTGAAGTACCAGCTGAAGACAAGGCTGGAGATCACGATCCCGGCTGCAAGCAGGATTAGCAATATCAAATCGTAGCCGCTCATGCCTTCATATAGGCCAAGCATCGGCAGTACGCCTTCCACGATAAGCATCATGACGATTCCCATGCATAATATCCAGGTGAATAATCCGACGATGAAATGGATGCTGAATCGAAGCTTGATATTCATAGCGATTGCCTTTCAACGGGAGGGACGAATTTGTAGCCAATTCCTTTTAGATTAATGATGATTGCGGGAGATTTCGGCTTGACTTCGAGCTTCTTTCTTATTTTGGAAATATGCATGGCCACGGTTTTCTCTTCCCCGTAGCTTGGCTCCTCCCCCCAAACGAACTGATAGATTTGTGTTGCCGTAAAAAGCCGGTTGGGATTCTTAAAGAAGAAATGCAGCAGCTCCAGCTCCTTGGCCGTGCATTCGATCACCCGATCGTCGACGATAAGCTGGGCGTCCGCGGGCTTTAACACAAGGTTGCCATAACGGTACTCCTTATAATGATCATGGTGCTCATGCTGCTGCATGGCCCGATTGAGGTTCTGTCTGCGGAGCAGGCTTTGGATTCTCGCTACGACCTCCAGCGGGTTGAATGGCTTCGTAATATAATCGTCCCCGCCAATGCCGAGACCCGTTAATTTGTCGAAATCGCTGGAGCAGGAGCTGATAAAAATAATGGGCGTGCTTGTCACGCTTCTGATTTTGTTGCATAGATCGAACCCATGGGTATCGGGAAGCATGACATCCAGTAAAATGACATCAAAGGCATGCTGATCAATCAGCTTCAATGCTTCTTCCCCTGAAGTGCAGGAGTAGATTTCATGGAATCTTTCTTTCTTTAAGATGATTTCCAGCAGGTTCAAAATGCCTTCCTCGTCGTCAACCATGAGTATTTTCTCATTCCTGAGCAATATTTGATTCCTCCTAAGTCCATTAGATTCCTATTCTAGCCCTCTCTATTCTACCTCAATACACCCAATAATTTCAATAATTGGAGGATTATGCGCCTCGGCGGCAGCACAAAAAAAGAGATTACCAGTTGTAATCTCTTTGTTATCGGGCATAAAGGTTATTCCCTGTTTTGGCTTTGAAAAAACATCATTATAAAACGAAGAAGCTCGAAGAGGGAAACCAATGCAGCGGCAACATAAGTCAAAGCAGCGGCATTCAGAACCTTGCCTACGCCGCGTTCGTCATTCTGCGATACCAATCCCATGCTGAGCATGCCTCTGCGTGCCCGGTTGGAGGCGTCAAATTCCACCGGCAGGGTTACCAGCTGGAACAGCACGGCCAGCGAGAAGAAGATAATGCCGACGCCAAGCAGGTTCAGGGAGCCGAACAGAAAGCCTGCAATAATAAGGAACGGCGACACTTGGGAGGTCAGGTTGACGATCGGGAACATTTTGTGGCGCAGTACCAGCATAGAATAAGATTCTTTATGCTGAATGGCGTGGCCGACCTCATGGCAGGCTACAGCAACCGCGGATACTGAATTTTCGTAATATACGGGCTCGGACAGGCGGACGACGCGTTTCATTGGGTCGTAATGGTCCGTGAGGGAGCCGCGAACAGGCTCGATCGGCACATCATACAAGCCGTTAGCATCCAGCATGCGGCGCGCTGCCTCATGCCCGGTTAGTCCGTACATATTATGAACCTTGGCGTATTTATTAAAGGTTCCCTTTACTTTGAATTGCGCCCAGAAAGATAAACCGATGGCGAATAATAACGGAATAAACATAATGTTCGAGTTCATCTGTCTCTCAATCCCCCTATTGTAAAAATAATTTATTGTGTTACGCAATTGGCCCTTGGTTAATTAGAATGTAGAGCGCTTCGATGCAAGCAAGGCTTTGCGGCATGAGACTGGAGAACATCTTTCTGGCCTGGCCAGGCTTCAGGTTCGATAAGAGCGGCTCAAGCTCCTTGACTTCCCGTTCCAATCTTTGCATATGGATCTCAAGGGAGGTTAATTTCTCGGTTACCTGCTCGTCGCTTACTTTATTCCACAGCTCCAGCTTCGAGCGAATTTCCTCTAATGTATACTTCTCTTGTTTCAATTCATTAATACGTTTCAGACGGTTCAAGGTTTCAATACTGTATAGGCGATAATTTGTCTGCGTACGCTTCTCCGGTGTAATGAGCTTCAGCTTTGTGTAGTAATCGATCGTTCTTTCGCTTACGTTGGCGGCTTTGGCTAATTCGCCGATTCTGTACAGTTTCATCATCCTGGTAGGCTCACCTCGCTCCTAAGGATATATAGTATTATATGTCTCTTAAAATAATGATACCTGATCGGTAAGTATACAGTCAAACGTTATGCTTTCTATTCGGTAGTAACTTTCGTTAGCTTCTTTTTTCCGCTATACTTGGGGCAAGCTCAGCTTCTATCAGCGCTGCAGCTCCCTGCGGATCGCGGATGACGTTATATCCTTGAATCATAAATGCAGCAGCAGAAGCGGATGGTTCCGGCAGATTCTCTAAAGTCGCCTTCGGGCAGCAGGAACCGATGGCATATAAATGCAGAAGGCCGGCAAATAGAGGCAGCTCTGCAAGATCGGTACGGGAAGGCTGCGGCGGGGCGGAAGGATGGCTGTGATACAGGCCCAGCAGCCTAGGATGATAGCAGTATCTGACCCATTCCTTCGGCTCCAGCGCGAAATGCCGCTCCGGCTGGCCGGAAGCATTGTGCAGCGGTACATACTCATTAATAACGGCAGTTCCAGCTTTGATTTCACCCAGCAGGACGCCGCAAGCCTCTTGAGGATACCTGGCCAGACTGTCCAGCTCCAGCTCCTTAAAGACGGATGGGGGGATGATCCATGTGGGAAGCTTGCCGTACATACTCATGACTTGGATTCACCTCTTCCAGCGATTTGTAACAAAATCGGAAAACAGGGTACAATAATAACACAACAAGTAAAGGAAGAGTACGCATGAGAAAAAATGCACCGATAATTGCGGTCCTGATCGTATTGCTTGGAATCGCTTTGTTTCAAAATTACGGTACTGACCTGCTCTCGTTCGTGAAGGGCGTGGGCGGCAAAGAAAAGAAAACGCTGGGCGCCGCGATCGCCGAGTCCGCGCCAAAGCCGGGCTCCCCATCTCCTTCCTTCGCCTTGAGCGGGCTGGATGGGCGTACATACCAGGTAGGAGGAGAGCGGGAGAAGCCGGTGCTGGTCAATTTCTGGGCCTCCTGGTGCGATCCCTGCCAGGAGGAGGCGCCCGATCTCGTCAAGCTCTATGAGAAGTACGGGGATCGTCTCGATATCTACGGCGTTAATGTTACGGCTTATGATACTGTGGAAAAGGCCGAGGCCTTCGTCAAGGAATACGGAATCAAGTTTCCAATCCTGCTGGACAAGAAGGAAGAGGCCTACAAGAAGTTCAACGGCATGGCTTTTCCAACGAATGTCCTTATTGACAAGGACGGGGTAATCCAGGATCTTATCATCGGCATTGTGCCCCCGAAGGATTTGGAGGCCAAGATCAAAAAGCTGCTGAAATCCTCATAAGCTGATGGCGCGGAAATGAAGGCAGGAAGGCCCGGGTGTTCCTTGGTAAAGGATACCCGGGCCTTCCTGCGCTATGGCTGATGATGCATTAACTACGAATCAATGATTAACCAATCCTTGGGCTGCGGAAACAACCTCTTCGTACTCCAGCTTCGTATGGCCGAGCAGAGCGTAGCGCAGGCTGTCGACAAGCGCTTCCCAACTCGCTTCAATGACGTTGCCGGACACGCCGACCGTGCTCCATGAATTAGTCGCGTCTTTCGACTCGATCAGGACCCTGACTTTTGAAGCCGTAGCATCCTTATCGTCCAGCACTCTGACCTTATAGTCGGACAAGTGGATGTCCTTCAGGGCCGGATAATAAGAAATCAGCGCTTTGCGCAGCGCATTGTCCAGCGCATTGACCGGACCGTTGCCTTCCGCAGCGGTGTACAGGCTGTTCCCGTCGATGTTCAGCTTGATGAAGGCTTCCGACACGACGGGCTTTCCAGCCGACTTCTCGACGAGCATTTTGAAGGATTCGAAGACGAACAGCTCCTTCAATTCGCCGTTAGCCTGACGGAGCAGCAGCTCCAGGGAAGCGTCCGCGCCTTCGAACTGGTAGCCCTGGTGCTCCAGATCCTTGATTTTGGAAATGACCTGCCGCGTCTCCTCGTTCTCCGGATCGAATTGGATGCCCATTTCCTGCGCTTTGGATAGAATGTTGCTCTGTCCGGCAAGCTCGGATACGAGCACTCGCTGCCGATTTCCTACCGTCTCCGGAGCGATATGCTCGTACGTGCGGGAATCCCGCAAAATGGCCGACACGTGGATGCCGCCTTTATGGGCAAAGGCCGCTGTTCCGACGAAAGGCTGTCCTACCGGCATATGCACGTTCGCGATTTCACCGACATAGCGGGCCGTGTTCGTCAGCTGCTGCAGCTGCTCCGGCTGGATGACATCATAACCCAGCTTCAGCTGGAGGTTGGGGATGATGGAGCAGAGATTTGCATTGCCGCAGCGCTCCCCGTATCCGTTCATCGTGCCCTGAACCTGCTGGGCACCGGCTCGTACAGCATTCAGCGCGTTGGCTACGGCCAGCTCGCAATCATTGTGGGTATGGATACCAAGCCGTGCCGTCGTTACGCGTCCGGCCAGAACGGAGACGATTTCGTATACCTCATGAGGCATCGTTCCGCCGTTCGTATCGCACATGACTAGCCAGTCGGCGCCGGCCTCCTCGGCTTTGCGCATGACGGCGAGAGCGTATTCCGGGTTGTTCTTATATCCGTCGAAGAAATGCTCGGCGTCGAACAACACCTCCATGCCCTCCCGTTTCAAATAGGCGATCGAATCGTAGATCATGGCTAAGTTCTCTTCCAATGTCGTCTGAAGAGCAGTATGCACATGGAAGTCCCACGACTTGCCAACCAGAGACGTAGCTTTGGCACCGGATTCAAGAATGCGTTTCAAATTAGGATCATGCTCAGCGATGCTGTCTTTGCGGCGGGTGCTGCCGAAAGCGGTGACTGTCGCGGATAATCCGAGTTCCTGCACTCTCTTGAAGAACTCGATATCTTTGCTGTTGCTGCCAGGAATGCCGCCTTCGATATAGTGTACACCCAGCTGATCCAGCTTCTTGGCTATCTTCAACTTATCGTCCGCTGACAGGCTAATGCCTTCTCCTTGAGTGCCGTCACGTAGTGTTGTGTCGAAGATGGTTACAGCCTTTGACATGATGAAAATGTCCCCCTTTGGATATCATCTGAGTGTGAGCTCTGATTAGTATAATTTCTAATTATAGCATCTGTAATTTAAATGTAACACCGTTTTTATGAATTTGTATGCAGCGGTTGACCCATTTTAGCTAGAAAGGTATGCTTTTTTATAGATGCCGGAAAGTATAAGTAACGAACATAGGTACAGATTACAGCATCATCGTTTAGTTTAAATAAAAGAGGGAACATTAGTGAGGAATATCGACGATTATTATCCTGTAAACGGCAGGGTTGTGCTCCATATCGATATGAACGCATTTTATTGCTCCGTACACGAGGCCGAGGAGCCGGAAAATTACCGGAACAAGCCGACGGCCGTCGCGGGAAGCGTAGAATTGCGCAAGGGCGTTATCGTCACTTGCTCCTATGCGGCAAGGGCGTTGGGTGTCCGGACAGGCATGACGGTGCGGGAAGGCCTAAGGAAATGCCCCAAGCTCATCCTGATCGCTCCGGATTTCCATTTATACCGCCGCTACTCACGGGCCTTCATGGATATCGCCTACCGCTACACGCCGCTGCTGCAGGCCACCTCTATCGACGAGTGCTATTTGGATATCACCGGCTCGAAGCAGTTCGGCACGCCGCTGGAGATCGCTCACGAAATTCAGTCGCGGATCGCTGCCGAGCTGGGATTGCCCTGCTCCATCGGGATCGCACCGAACAAGCTGCTCGCGAAGATGGCGTCGGATATGAAGAAGCCGAATGGCATCACCGTGCTTCGTTTGCGCGATGTGCCTGAGCTGCTGTGGGGCAAGCCGTGCAGCGAGCTGTTCGGCATCGGCCGTAAAACCGGCGAGAAGCTGAAGAAAATGGGCATATACACGCTTGGCCAGCTTGCCGCAGCCGACGAGCGCCTGCTGTCCGAAAGGTTCGGGGTTATCGGTCTGTGGATGAAGCAGGCCGCGCACGGCATCGACCATTCGCCGGTACAGGAGGAGCGGGAGAAAAACAAGTCGATCGGCCATACGACGACGCTTCCGAAGGATCTGACTGAGCTGGAGGACATCAAGCGCGTCATGCTCAATTTGGCGGATCAGGTGGCCCGGCGTCTGCGTCGCCAGAAGCTGATGGCCCAGACGGTGCAGATTACGATCAGAACGCCGGACATGAAGACGATTACCCGCTCCCAATCGCTGGGGAACGTTACGGAGCAGGCGGATGATATTTACAGAGAAGCTTGCGAGCTGTACGTTCGGCACTGGGGCCACGGCAGGCCGGTACGGCTGCTCGGCATTACGCTGCAAAACTTAGTCCCGAAGGAGAGCTCCGCACTCCAGCTTGATCTGTTCGATTATGAGCAGCAGCCGAGGAAGGAGTCGCTTACGCGGACGATGGATTTGCTCCGGGACAAATTCGGAGAGGATGCCATCCTGACGGCAGGCATGCTCAGCGACGATCCTTCCGCCTTGATCCGCAACCATAAAATCCGCGGAACCTCCCTGCAGACGGATTTTCTCCGGGAAAATCGGGAGGAATGATAACAATTATCAATGGAAATTGGTAACAAATCATTTGAAATTGCTTTCTTTTTATATTATATTGGTCATGGTGGTAGCAATTCACCGCACTTGTACCGTTTATCAGGAGGCAGATAAAGATGGCGAAATATACTTGGGTAGAGAAAGATACTTGTATCGCTTGCGGCGCTTGCGGCGCTACGGCACCGGATATCTACGATTACGACGATGAGGGTCTGGCCGAAGTTATCTACAATAATGATGGTAACCGCGGTGTAACGGAAATTCCGGAAGACTTGTACGATGACCTTCAGGATGCATCCGACGGATGCCCAACGGATTCCATCAAGATTGCAGATACTCCGTTCAATATGGAAGGTTAACAGGAAAGAACGAGTTACATCCCGCTTTAGGAGAAGCATCCCGCCTGTTGATGGCACGGGATGCTTTTTGCTGTTCAGGCTCCTGTTTCTGGTGCTGACCGCCCGCAGCAGGAGCTGCCTTCAGGCCAGCTTTTTGGGTATTTCGTATCGAATTACGCCGGAACAAGGAAAAGGGTTTGAAAACAGACGTTCTGCAGCCGATATATTAAGTAAGAGGTGTCATACATAAACAAGTTGAATCCTGGTGGAGGTTTACGATGAAAAACTCGGCTTACCTCAAAAAATATGTAGAAAATCATCCAAATAATAAAATGGCCTGGTATTTGCTAGGCAAAGAATACGAACAAAGCGGTCAGGAGGGCAAGGCGCATTATTGCTATATTCAGGCAGGAAGCGTATACGAGGCCTTTGAGTCGAGCAAAATCCCCGAGGATCTATGGATGGGGTATGAGGCTGACATTCTCCACGAGTCGCGCAGGCAGGAGCAGCGCAGCCGGCTGATTCGCAGGGCCGGCTTTATGGTCATGCTTCTGCTGCTTCTCTGGCTTCCTTCCGCGCAGGCCCCCGGCAAGCTGCTGGCTACAGCCCCGAAGGATCCGGGGCCGGTATTAGAGGAAATGAAGGATGCCCCGGATAGACCGGCCACAGACGGACCGGAAGCGGATGCACCCTCTGACGGTGCAGGTGCGGAGCCGGCTGCTCCGCGCTTTACGGCGATCGGCTATGCTTCCGGCGGCAGAGGCGTGACGGGCAATATCGGCGGGCTGCTGAAGGGAAACGAAGCGTCCGGCCGCTATCAGGTCGTGCTGGGCATGGGCCAACAGGACAAATGGTTGAATTGGTCGCATAAAATGCCGGTCGTCTACGGAATCCAGTCGCTCGGCAGCGGCCAGACCAGCGTGCAATCCTACGACCCGGCGGCATGCCTGTGCACCCCGCCCGATTCCCGCAAGCTGCAGGCGGAGGCCAAGGCGTGGATTCAGCGGCAGGAATCCCTGGCCGTGCTGTCTTCGGCGATGAAGCAGTATAAAGAGAACGAGGGGCGCTGGCCGGAGAGCTTGGAAGAGCTGGCGCAGCCCTTCCCGGACAATTGGCTGGCTGGAACCAACGATCATATCAAGCAGGCATTTGCGCCGCTGAAGCAGGAACTCGCTCGGCGGGAGCTGCAGGGAGGCGGAGGCGGACCGGGACAGCGTGAATCCGGCGGCAGCAAGGAGGCAGCCCGGCAGCTGGAGCTGTTCTTTGATGAGCCGCTTGAAGTCATCGTGGATACCAGCAATCATCGGCTGGCGGTGGTCAGCGGTTCCGTCATTCTGAGAAACTACCGGGTGGGGCTAGGCGGGGATAAAACGCCGGAGGGAACGTTCCGCATTACCGACAAGGTCGTGAATCCGAACGGCAGGTCGGATGGGGAATTCGGCAGCAGGGGCATGCAGCTGTCCGATACGAATTATGCGATTCACGGCACGAACGAGCCGGACAGCATCGGCCGCGATGAATCGCTGGGCTGCGTCCGGATGGGAAGAAAGGATGTCGAGGAGCTGTTCGATCTTCTGCCGGTCGGAACGAAGGTGACGATAAGAAAGGGAGGGCTGCCCGATCAGAGCCTTGTCCCGGAAGAGCGCTTCACGCTTGGGGACAGGCAGGATCAGAGCAACCCTCACCGGACGTATCGCTGGCTGAATTAGCCATTATTTGAATAAGAGAGCTACCGTGAACAGTATAATGAGTCCAGCAACGACGGAAATGGCCCAAATGAGCCCCTTTCTATTCACTTCCTCTTTCTTTTGCTGGAGCGTCGGCGGTTTGCGCTTGGCAGCCATGACAATCATTCCCTTCCATATTGTTCAGAGAGCTACACTCTTATTGTAATAGCTTTCATTTTAAAATGCCATCACTTCCCGGCGGCGAAATCCTTGCGTTTCCGGGAGGTTAAACTTTTCTTTTGAACGAGAAAACGATAAACTAAAGAACAGGGCAATTTATTGCATATGTTATGATCGGAGTGAAGGTAGACGTGTTATATCGCAATATTGGAAAGCATCTGTTCTTCCAGCTGGATCCTGAGAGAGCGCATCATCTCATGATCGGAGGATTAAATAAAGCCGCGAAAATACCGGGATTTATTCCTGCTATGCACGGCATGTATGGAGTCAAGGAGGCTCCCGAGCTGGCGGTCGATTTGTTCGGCATTCATTTCCCGACCCCAGTAGGGCTTGCAGCCGGGCTGGATAAGAATGCGGAAGCGGTGGAGGCGTTCTCGGCCATCGGCTTCGGCTTCATGGAGGTTGGAACGGTTACGCCGAAGGCGCAGCCGGGCAACGAGCAGCCCAGGCTGTTTCGCCTTAAGCCGCAGGAGGCGCTGATCAACCGCATGGGCTTCAACAACCACGGAACTGATTATATGGCCGGTCAGCTGGCAGCCCTCCGCAGCAGGCGGATTCCGGTTGCCGTCAATATCGGCAAGAATAAAGCAACGCCGAACGAAGAGGCGCATCTTGATTACGAGAAGTGTATTTCCGCGCTGTATGCCCATGCGGATTTTTTTGTGGTGAACATCAGCTCGCCGAATACGCCGGATTTGCGCAATCTTCAGCATGGCACCGAGCTCGCTTCCTTACTGGAAGCCGTCCGGAAGGAAATGGAGAACCAGGCTGAGAAGCACGGAGCGCGGAAGCATGTTCTGGTGAAGATCGCGCCAGACGTCAGCATGACGGAGCTTGAATTCATGGTTCAGACGATTATGAATAGCGGCGTATCGGGAATTATAGCTACCAATACGACGATTTCACGTGAAGGCATCCAGCATGAGCATGCGCAGGAAACCGGCGGTCTTAGCGGGAAGCCGCTAAAGGAGAGATCGACAGAGATGATCTCCCATGTCTATCGGCTGACGGAAGGGAAGCTTCCGATTATCGGTTCCGGAGGAATATTTAACGCTGCGGACGCCTATGAGAAAATTCGTGCCGGCGCCAGTCTGGTAGAAATATATACCGCTCTAATATATGAAGGTCCCGAGGTGAACCGCGAAGTGCATCGCGGTCTGTTGGACCTGCTGCGCCGCGACGGATTTAGCCATATTTCCGAAGCTGTAGGAGCAGACCATCGCTAACCGGGCCACAGAAGACAGGAGGCACAGTGGATGGATAATAGAGACTGGGGAGTATTTTTGCTTCCGTACGAGCAAACGGTTGAAGAGTTGAAGGTGAAGTTCAAGACGATGCGCTCCGAGCTTAAGAAGCTGGAGGAGTATGCGCCGATCGAATTCGTTACCGGAAGGGTCAAGAAAATATCAAGCATTCTCGATAAGGCCAAACGACTGAACGTGCCGATGGACCAGCTGGAGCAAGGGATCGAGGACATCGCCGGCATACGGATCATGTGCCAGTTCGTCGAGGACATCCGCAGGGTGGCCGAGTATATTCGGGCCCGCAAGGATCTCCGGGTGATTTATGAGAAGGATTATATAACAAACTACAAGGAAAGCGGTTATCGCAGCTTCCATATGATCGTGGAATACCCCGTACAGACTGCCCTGGGCCTGAAAAACGTGCTGGCGGAAATTCAGATCCGGACGCTGGCCATGAATTTCTGGGCGACGATCGAGCATTCCCTGAATTATAAATACCGGGAAAGCCTGCCTGACGAAATGCGCATCAGGCTGAAGAAGGCTGCAGAGGCCGCATTCGTCCTGGACAATGAAATGTCCAGCATACGCGAGGAGATTCTGCTTGCCCAGAAGAGCTTTGAGGACGAATCCACCATCGTGAACCGATTGCTCACGGCGATTCATCAGCTCTATTTTTATCATAAGGTCACGGAGGCCATCGAGGCTCAGCAGCGCTTCAACGAGCTATGGGAAGCCCGGAACATGGAAGGGCTGAAGGAGCTGCATACCGAGGTCGGGCAGCTGATCAAGGCGGCGAAGAAAACCGTGGAGTCCGGCGATGACGTATGATCGCCTGTATGTCGCCTTCCTCGTCTACTTCAACCGTGACCGGGATTACTTCGAATGCCATGAAGTGATGGAGGAGCTGTGGCTGAAGCTGGATAAGGACCCGCTGCATAAAGGATTGCTGCAGGTCGCGGTCGGCCTGTACCATTTCCGCAACGGCAATGTGACCGGAGGGCGGAAAATGATGGAATCGGCGGCGCAGAGGCTGGCTCCGTATCCGCCGGATTCCCTTGGCATTGATTTAGGCAAGCTGCTTCGCGAGACGGAGGCCTACGCCGCCGCGCTGGCGAACTATGACGAGTCTCCGTTTCCTTACTATGATTTAACGATTGATATTCTCGATTCGCACTTATCGGAGCTCGTGGACAAGGCAGCGCCGGAAATAGAGCCCAACATTCCTCAGCGCAGGGGGCCTCAGCGAGGCGCCAAGCATGAGCTGCGGATGCAGGGCAGGAGCGAATGAATAGCAGAGCCCTTTCCCGAGAACGGGAGAGGGCTTTTTGAAGCTGCCGTTCATGCCTGGCGCTGGACGGGAATCGCTTATTGTTTTACAATCTGATGATACTGGTATGTTACAATGGACATATTCTTGATGATAAGGATGGATGGTTTAATATATGGCAGTTCATATACCGATGGCTTTTCTGGAAAAGATGCAGCAGCTGCTGGGCAGCGATTACGGCGCTTTTCTATCCTCTTATGACAATCCCCGTTATGTCGGTATTCGCGTGAATACGCTCAAAATGAGTGTGCAGTCGTTTCTGGGCGTATCTCCGTTTGAAGTGAAGCCCGTATCCTGGTGCCCTACCGGATTCTACGTCCAGGAAGGCCTGAAGCCGGGCAAGCATCCGTACTATCATGCGGGGCTCTATTATATACAAGAGCCGAGCGCGATGGCCCCTGTGGAAATGCTTGATGTTACACCGGGGGAGAAGGTGCTGGATTTATGCGCCGCGCCCGGTGGCAAATCTACGCAAATCGCAGCCAAGCTGCAGGGCGAAGGGGTGCTGGTTACCAATGATATTCATGCGGAACGAACCAAGGCCCTGGCTAAAAATATTGAGCTGTACGGAGTGCGGAACGCCGTGGTGCTCAACGAGACGCCAGAGCGCATTGCACAATCCTTTCCGAATTATTTCGATAAAATATTGATCGATGCGCCATGCTCGGGGGAGGGCATGTTCCGCAAGGACGAGGCTATGGCGCGGCAGTGGGAAATTCACTCTACGTCCAAGTGCACCGTCATTCAGCAGGACATCCTGAAGTCGGCTGCAGCGATGCTGGTGCCTGGCGGAAGAATCGTGTATTCAACCTGTACATTTGCTCCTGAAGAGAATGAGGCGATGATCGCCCGGTTTCTGGATTGGCATGCGGATTTTGAGCTTATTCCGCTGCCCGGGGAACTTGGCTTCTCGCCGGGTCGTCCGGAGTGGCTGTACCGGTTGAATACGGAAGGCGGTGATGCTGCCTTCTCCTCGCAAGCCGCCAGCCTGACCGCAAATTGCGGCAGGCTATGGCCGCATCTGGTAGAGGGCGAAGGGCATTTCCTGGCCGTGCTTCAGCATAAGGGGCCGGCAGGAGGCCGGCCGCTCCTGGCGAGCCGCGATGAAGCGCAGCCCGGGACGGCTGCGGCTCCTGCTGCGGCTTCCGCGCTGGATTCGGGCTATGCCAGCAGCAGGGGCAAAATGGGCAAGAAACCAAGCGGACGCCAGCCTGGCCGTTCTGCCAAAGAGCGGGAGAGTGCCGGAAAGGTGCCCGGTGACCGGGAGCTTCTAGACCACTGGCAGCAATTTGCAGCCGAGAACCTGGACGCGAAGCTCCCGGGCCAGCCGCTGCTGTTCGGCGGCCATCTGTACCTGTCCCCGCTGGCGAAGGATCAGCTGGCCGGCCTGAAGACCGTCCGTCCCGGATGGTATGCCGGTACGGCGAAGAACGGCCGCTTCACCCCAGGCCACCCGCTAGCGACGGCGCTATCCGCCGGGGAAGCCAACCGGGTCCTCAACTTGTCTAAGGAGAACGGCGAAGCCGTCAGATATCTTAAAGGGGAAACCCTGAATGTCCCGGCATCCAGAATTGAATGCCGGGGTATCCAGGGTTTCCCTAAAGGATATGTACTGGTCTGTGTAGACGGACTGTCGCTGGGATGGGGGAAATGGCTTGACGGCATGCTCAAGAATGAATATCCCGCAGGGTGGAGGTGGACATAAACGAAGTGAGCAAAGGCAAGAAAACGCAAAGACTGGATAAAATATTGGGTCATCTGGGCTACGGCTCAAGAACAGATATCAAAAAAATGGTGAAGCAGGGAAGAGTCACGCTAAACGGCACCGTGCCGAAGGACAGCGGAATTCAGGCTGATCCATACGAGGATCGCATTGCGGTGGACGGCGAGAATATCGATTATCGTGAATTTGTCTACTTGATGCTGAACAAGCCTCAAGGCGTCATTTCCGCAACGGAGGATAACCGGGACCGCACGGTGCTGGACTTGATCCCGGCGGAGCTTCGCGCGTTCTCGCCCTTTCCGGTGGGCCGCCTGGACAAGGACACGGAAGGATTTCTGCTGCTGACCAACGACGGGCAGCTGGCCCACGACCTGTTGTCCCCGCGCAAGCATGTGCCGAAGACATACGAGGCTCGAGTGCTCGGCGAGATCGGGGAGCGGGAAGCCGCGCTGTTCCGCGAAGGAGTCGCCTTGGATGACGGCTATGTTACGCTTCCGGCCGAGCTGGAGGTGCTGGAGGTAATGCGCGGTGAAGAGGGCGTCCAGTCCCATATTCGGCTGACCCTATCCGAAGGCAAGTTCCATCAGGTGAAGCGAATGTTCATGGCGGTGGGATCCAGGGTGATGTATTTGAAGCGGGTCAGCATGGGGCCGCTTGCGCTGGATGATTCCCTGGCGCTCGGTACATTCCGGGAATTGACGGAGGCAGAGGTTGAACTGCTGAAAACATACAAGAAATCGCTATAGGCAAACAAAGGAGACATGGAGATGAAATATAAACTGATCGCTTTGGACGTAGACGGTACTTTGTTGAACGATGATCACGTATTGACGCCGGGAACGGCGGAGACGATCAAGAAAATTGCCAGGCAGGGCGCGGAATTCGTCCTCTGTACGGGCCGTGCTCCGGGGAACTCCATTCCGTTCATGAAGGAAATGGGTCTGGATGGCTATGTGATTACGCATAACGGAGCAGCCACGGTCAATATACAGACTCTGGAGATCGTCCATGAGTTCGAGATCAGCCCGCTGGCCTTGGCGCCTTATATGGACTACTGCCGGGACAACGGCGTTCATTTCGACGTGAATACGACGTTTGCCCTTTATGTTCAGGGTGCGGCCGGCCTTACTCAGGAGGCGCTGGATTTATACAAGCAGTTCATGATGGTTCCCAAGGAGCTGCCGCGCTGGGCCGATCTGAGCGAGCCGATCGTGAAGGTGACCATCTCCGGCCATAAGGACGAGATGGATCGGGTGTACGATGACTGGAGCAAGTGGGATAATTCAGAGTTCAACATTCTGCGCAGCGGTGATTTCTTCATTGATATTACGCACAGAGATTCCTCCAAAGGCGCTGCGCTCCAGAAATTGGCCGAGAAACGGGGAATCCCTGCGGAGAACGTCATGGCGATCGGGAATTATTACAACGATATTTCAATGCTTACGTATGCAGGGCTCAGCATCGCGATGGACAACTCGCCAGTCGAGGTCAAAGCGGCTGCCAAAGCGGTTACGGCCTCGAACAATGAAGAGGGCGTGAAGCTGGCGCTGGAGAAATATTGTTTCGAACAATCCGTGAGCTGATAAGCTGGGTCGCCTGCATCTGTTGATGGCATGCCGACCGCCAGCGTTCTTTCGCCGGCATGCTGCTCGTCAGCAAATTCTCGCTGGCATTCTGTTCATTAGAATTCCTCTCGTTCGCATGCTGCTCAATAGCTCGTTTTGTGCGGATCGATGGCGTGCGTGCTTCAGTTGCCGTGCAGAATATCAGCGTGCTCCCGCTGAGGTGCTGTACATAGGCATTGTTATGAAAAAAGGCGTAGGAACAAAAAGGCGTAGGAACCCCTTGGTTCCACCGCCTTTTTTCAATTCTACCTTCACACTAGATGGTTCTGAGCAGGCATGCTAAGGAATGATACTATAGTAGTCTGGCGCTAGTAGTCCGCGCTTCTCGTCCATAAAGCCGTTATATGAAGGAACGGGATACGATAACGAGCAGGATGAAGAGCACAAGAATGACCCCTGTGGAAGTGAAGCCTCCTCCAAAAATTTCGCCCATAGTTATTCCTCCCTTTTGACGGAAATGTCCCCCGTATTTGACGGGATAGAGTATAGTATGACGCGAAGAGAAAGGAGTTTTGGACTGCTGTCTTTCCGCTGCAAGAACGTGATAAATAACCCTGCTATAGGCTTAAGAGAGAGGCTGGCGCAGCCCTTTGGGCAAATGGTTCTTGAGCTGCCCGCCGCTGGCTTTGCCCCAGCCCAGCGGGAAGCTGTCCTCGCCGCATTCCACCGTGACGAGGCACCAGCCGCGATATTGCTCAGGAACCGCCAGGATATCCCCGTGCAAATAAGCAGCCAGCCCGGGAGAGCCTGGCTTCAGGGTCCAGATCAGGGCGGCCTCGTTTGGGGCTGCGGCCATAGCCAGCGCGTGGGCCGGCTGGAACCGCCCTTTTTTGTATTCCCCCAGGTGAAGACCGGCGCGGGGAACCTTTAATCCGTCAAGGCTGCGCGGGGATAACGACAGTCCTGCACTGAGCGGGAGCCAATATAGAGCTTCTCCGAATAAGACAGGACTGCCGTCGCCCAGGAGAGCCCCTAACCCCGGCAGCTCATGGTCCGCCCATTGGCTGCAGGCCTCAAAGGCGGCTGCCGCGCTCCTGTTGGGCGATTCGCCGGAGCTGCGCTTTTTGCTGTGCGGCTTGCTTTTGGTCCAGGCTGGGCCCGTTCCGGATAGGCGCACGGGATTCTCCGCAGCTGGAAGATATTCTCCATCCAGCCCCTTCCGCTGGAGCAAGGCGACATAGTGGCCCTCTCCCCGGTGAAGATGCGGCCATATCCGCTTCTCCGCCGCGAGCTCCAGCTCGGGATACTGCGCCAGCAGCCGGGTGATGATCTCCTCGTTCTCCTGCCGGTTGAAGGTGCAGGTCGAATAGGCGATCCGGCCTCCCGGCTTCAGCATGGCGATGGCATCCTGCAGGATGTCCCATTGCCTTGCCGCACATAGCTCCACCATCTGCTCCGACCATTCGGCGATCGCATCCGGGTCCTTGCGGAACATGCCTTCCCCGGAGCACGGCGCATCCAGCATGATCCGGTCAAAGGCGAGCGGAAAGCGCGCGGACAGCTCGCCGGGAGAAGCCTGCGTCACCACCACGTTGCGAGCGCCGAAGCGCTCGACGTTTTCCGCCAGGATTTTGGCGCGCTGGGGATGGATTTCGTTGCTGATCAGCAGCCCTTTACCAGCCATCCTCATGGCGATCTGCGTCGTTTTGCCCCCCGGGGCGGCAGCGAGATCCAGCACGGTCTCTCCCGGCTGAGGGTCCAGCAGCTCTACGGCAGACATCGCCGACGGCTCCTGAATATAATATAATCCTGCGGCATGGTAAGGATGCCTGCCCGGACGGGATGCCTCATCGTAATAATAGCCTCCCCGGCACCAAGGCACGTCCTCCAGCCCGAAGCGCTGCTGGATGTCGCGCTCTGCCGCCGATCCGGGCCTGACCTTAAGGGAGTTGATCCGCAGTCCGTATGCCCGCGGTCTTTCATAGCTGTCAAGGAAGGATTGCCCTTCGGCTTCGCCGAGCATCGAGAGCATGCGTTCGCGGAAGGAATCCGGCAATGCTGTCTTGGACATAAGCTTCAGAATACTCCTTTTTCGATGGATAAAATGCACTTCGGAAATTTTACCACAACCGGATTTGATCTAAAAAGGGGAATGGATGTTCCTTCTTTAATGTGTCATAATTGAAGAAGCATGGCTTTTTTTCAAGATATTTATGCAGAGAAAACAATATAGAGAATTCAAGCATGTAAAGGAGAACGAGTATGAAACTGCTGCAGGCCTTATTCTTCCCTCCAGAGCAGCCTGGAGGCGTATCTTCGATGATTCCCTACCTGCAAGACAGGTTCGAGCCTCCTGAATGGGAGATGGAGTTATTCTCCCTGCCGAAGCGGATCCGGGGCAAAGGGACGGAGGAGATCAGATTCCATACCTTTGACTGGCAAAAATACGGGCAGAGCCCAATCGTCCAGAAATATATGCAGACCTACCGCGATTATTTATGGTGGACCAAGCTGCGGCTGCAGCAATCCTACGATCTGATTCATGCGCACCACCCGATCGCCGGGCTTGTGATGAAGGAGGTCTTTCCGGACACGCCCGTCGTCCAGAGCATCCACTCCAGCTATGAGCGGGAGCTTATCCTCAACGGCAAAATCAAGGAGGGCGGGCTGGAGCACCGCTTCCTCTCTTCTCTCTACCGCGAGCTGGAGCACCGGACTGACCGGATGTTTACGGTCTCCGAATCCTTTCGCGAATATTTAGCCCCGCATGTGGACGATCCCGAGCGGATCGGGGTCATCCGGAACGGGTTTGACGATGCGAGATTCAAGCCTATCCCGCACCATAATGAAGTCATACAGCTAGTGACTGTATGCAGGCTTGTGCCTGCGAAGGGGCTGGATGTGCTGCTTCGCGCATGCGCGGAGCTGAAAAGGCGGGGCCTCAGCTATGTCCTGCATATTATCGGGGATGGACCGATCCGCCAGGATCTGGAGCAGCTGGCTGTGGAGCTTGGCATATATGATGAGACGATTTTTTACGGCTATACGCTTCATCCGGAGGAATTTATGCCGTTCTTCGATATATTTGTGCTGCCGTCCCGGGCGGAGGCATTCGGCTCGGTATTTGCCGAGGCCGCTCTGTGCAATCTGGCGCTGGTCGGAACGAATATCGGCGGGATTGCCGAACAGATTGAAGACGGCGTGAACGGCCGCCTTGTGGATCCGGAGGATGATCTGGCTCTGGCGAATGCCCTGCAGGAGGTCATCAATGATGAGGACTACCGCGCCCGTCTCGCCGAGACGGGACTGGAGAAAGCCAAGAGATACTATTCGCTGGATCGGGTCGTTCATGAGCTGAAAAATACTTATTTGCAATTCAAGCGGTAAAGTGAGTGAGAGTATGATTCCATTTCGTTTCATTCATGCGGCCGACCTGCACCTGGATAGTCCCTTTGCAGGCATGTCCAGCGTGCCGGACCGGCTGCGGGAGCATTTGCAGCAGTCCACGTTCGCCGCTTTAAACCATCTGGTGGAGCTGGCGATCGCCGAGCAGCCGGACTTTATCGTCATCAGCGGGGACGTATACGATGCCTCTGATTCTTCGCTGCGGGCGCAGCTCCGGCTTCGGGAGGCCTGGGAACTTCTCGGCAGGCACGGCATCCCGGTCTATGTCATCCACGGCAATCATGATCCGCTGAATGCGGGCAGGCTCCGTCTTGCGCATCCCGAGCATGTTACGGTGTTCGGCCCTGCGGCGGAGAGTGTCACCGCCCTTCGGCGCAGCGATGGCGAGCCGGTGGCGGTCATCACCGGGATTTCCTACCCGACCTCCGCGGTTACGGAGAATACGTCCCTGCAATTCCGCCGGGATCCTTCGTGCAGCCTGTTCCATATCGGTCTGCTGCATGCCAATGTGGACGGGCAGGAGGGGCATGACGCCTATTCGCCTTGCTCGCTCCGGGACTTGCAGCAAAGCGGCTACGATTATTGGGCTTTAGGCCATATTCATAAGCGCCAGATTCTGCACGAAGCTCCGTGGATCGTCTACCCGGGCAATCCCCAGGGGCGCAGCCTGAAGGAGACCGGTCCGAAGGGCTGTTATGTGGTGGATGTGAACGGACATGGCGAAGCTCGGCTCTCCTTTCGGGCGCTGGATACCGTCCGCTGGCAGGAAGCGGAGCTGTCCATTGAGGGCCTGGCCAATGAGGAGCAGCTGCGGGATCTGGCCGAAGAGCTGCTGGAGGAGCTCAGGGAGCAAGCCTCGGGGAGGGTCCAGATCGTTCGCCTCGTCTTGAGTGGGCGGGGTCCGCTTCACGCGATGCTGCAGACGGGAACCGAGGGAGAGGAGCTGATCCAGGAACTGCGCCGGAAGGAAAGCCGCCGCCTGGAAGGGGAAGCCCCCGGGCTCGGTCCCTCCGCTCCGGTCGTCTGGCCGGCAGGCTTGAAAGTAAGAACGGGAGCGGATCTCGATCCTGAGGCGATGAGGCAGGAGGACAGCTTTCTCGGCGAGCTGCTGCGCATGGCGGACCTGGCGGAACGGGAGGAGGAGCTGCTGGAGCAGATTATGGGCTCGGCCCTTGCTGCGGTAAGCGAGGACCGCCGTCTCCGCATGCTCGTCAGGGAGCTCGGCACCGAGGATCAGAAGGCTCTCGTACGCCAAGCTGCGGAGATGGCGGTCAGCTTGCTGGCGGAGCAGGAGACGAAGGGAGGCGCGCAGCGATGAGGCTGGACAAGCTGCAGGTAAGCGGGTTCGGGCATTTGAGCGGCCTGGAGCTGGAATTCAAGGGGCCTGTCACCGTCTTGTACGGTCCGAACGAGGCGGGCAAAAGCACGCTGCTGGGCTTCGTGCGGGCCATGCTGTTCGGCATTCCCTCGCGGACGTACGGTTCTATGCGATATGAACCGACCCGGGGCGGCGCGCATGGCGGGCAGCTGGCCGTTCGCGGCGATGAAGGCGACCGCTGGGTTATCGAGCGCTATGCCCTGCCGCCCGAAGGCAGGCCAGGGGGCTCGCGGAGCGAGCGGCTGCGCATTACAAGGACCGACGCAGAGGGCAGGCTGATTGAAGCGGCGCAGGAGGAGATGCAGCGGGAACTGCTCGGCGGCATGTCCAGCGATATGTTCAAGCAGTTGTTCGCGATCTCGCTGACCGAGCTGCAGGAGGTGGCTGCGCTTCAATCAGAGGAGCTGAACCGTTTCCTGTTCCATGCAGGAATCGGCGGCGGCGCGGCTGTGCTTCGCGGGGAGAAGAAGCTTAGCCAGGAGATGGACAAGCTCTATCGGCCTCGCGGGCGCACGCAGGAAATGGCCCGGCTCCTGCAGGGCTATGAGCGGCTGAGACAGGAGGCCGAAGCGGCGGGCAGGCTGCTGCCGCGGTACAATGAGGTGCTTGGCGAGCTGGAGCGGGTCATGGACGAACTGGCCGGGTGCGAGGCGGAGCGAGCGGCTTGCGGCAGGGAGCTGGCGGAGCTGAGCAAAGCATCGCTAATCCGGCAGGACTGGCTCGTGCGCGAGCAGTTGCGGGCAGAGCTACAATCCCTGCCTTATTACGAGGCTTTTCCGGAGGAAGGCTCCGTCCGCTGGAATGCCCTCCAGGAGGAGAAGGAGCGGCTGCTGCTGGACCGCGCGGAGCTGGCGCGCAGAATCGAGGCCTTGAGCGCGGAGATGGGCAGGCTTGCTCCGAATACTCCACTCTTGGCCAAGGCGGAGGAGGTGCGGTCCCTCCACGGGCAGCTGGCGGGCTATGAGGCGCGCGTGAAGGACATGGCGGAGCTGCGGACGGAGCTCCGCTCGCTGCGCCGGCGCCTTGCCGAATGCCTTCGCAGCATCGATGCGAGCTGGACGGAGCGCGAGCTTGCCTCCTTCGCCGGGACGGTTGGCGAACGGGAAGCCGTCCGGCGGTTCGGGGCACGGTTCTCCGCCTATGACAAAGAGATGGAGCTGCTGCACAGCGAGCGCTATAAGCTGGAACAGGAGGCGGCTGCTGCGAAGGAGGCGTACACCGCAGCGATGTCCCGGCTGGAGGAGAGCGAGGAAGCCGGCCGGCGCGAATTTACGATGCTTGTGCCAAGGCATCCGGACGAAATCCGGCGTGCATGGAGCGAGCTGAGCTTCGAGCTGGACCGCTGGCATGAGACCTCCTCGTCCCGGCTCAAGGAGGCTCATGCCAGGGAGGCGGAGGCGTTAGCAGAGAAGCAAATGCAAGGACTGTACCGGAACCTGCTTGCTGCCAGCTCGGTGCTTACGGTCATTCTGCCCGGGGCGATTTGGCTGTCCTCCAGCTCGGTTTGGGGAACACTCGCGGCCTTTACGGGTCTTGCCGGCCTGGATGCTTATTTATGGCTGGGCATGAGCCGGTCTGCGCGGTCGAAGCACAGGTCCGGGCTGCGGCGGCTTCCGGGAGCGGACGCTGCTTCTGAGACCGATGCCAGGCTGCGCGGGCTGCTGGCCAGGCTGGTTGCCGATCCGCTTGCTGCAGCCGGCCGTAGTGGCGAAGCTCACGGGCCCCTGCAGCCCGAGGACTGGGATCGGCAGGAGCGGGAGCTGCGCCAGCTTATGGAGGCGGCGCTTGACGTGTTCCGCCTGGCGGAGCAGGGCAGGGAGCAGCTGAGCCGGATCGAGCAGGCGGAGGCCAGGCTGTCGATGCTAACGGAAGAGAATGCCGCCTTTGAACGTGAGGCGAGGGCGATATTCGGCGAGTTGAGCGGCACTGCGTCGGTGCAGGACTGGCCGGGTGAGGAGCAGGCAGCAGCGGGGCGGGAGGAATCCGAATCCGCTCCCCTGTCTGTTACCGAGAGCGGAAGAGACACCGGTCCAAGCGAACAGCGCATAGCATCGCTGGGAAGGATCGTGATCGAAGCGAAATCGCAGCTTGCGGCTGCAGAGCAAATTCAGGCCGAGCGTGATTCGCTCTCCTCGAAGCTGGAGACGCTTAAGGGGGAGATAGATCGGCTTCATGACCGGCTGAAGCGGATCGGCCTTCGGGAGCAGGAGCTTCTGCTGGAAGGAGGGGCGGCTAGCGGGGAGGAATTTCTCCGGCGGAGCGCGGAGGTCAGACGCCGCGCCGAGCTGGAGCGGGAAATCCGCCAGCTGGAGACGGTTATGTTCTCGGGCTGCGATTCGCAGACGCAGGGGCAGCTCGAAGAGCTGCTCAGCAGCTGCTCTGAGGAGGAGCTGAAGGATCGGCTGCTGGCTGCCGAGAAGGCGATGGAGACGAAGGAGAGAGCCTGGCGGGAGCTTCAGGAGCGCAGGGGACGCCTGCTGCAGGAGCAGGAGGCTCTCGAACAGCGCGGAAGGCAGGAGGATGTAAACCAGAAGCTGGCTGAGCAGCTGGCGGCGCTCCGCGACAGCCTGGACAAATATGCAGTGATGGCAGTATGTCAGGAGCTGATCTCCCGGGCAAGGCGCGTGTATGAAGAGGAGCGCCAGCCGGAGGTGCTGAGGCTGGCCTCCGCCTATTTGCGCACGATGACAGGCGGGCGGTATGAGCGGATCGTTCTGAAGATGGGCAGCCAGGAGCTGCTGGCCGAGCATCGCGATTACGGTGCGATCGGAAGCGGGGCGTTAAGCCGCGGCACGGCCGAGCAGCTGTACTTGTCGATGCGGCTGGCTTTGGCTGATGCAGTCTCCCATCATCGTAGCATCCCGCTTCTGCTTGATGACTTGCTCGTCAACTTCGATGCGGCTCGCATGCAAGGGGCTATTTCGGTACTGAAGGAAGTCGCCCTGAAGCGCCAGATGATCATGATGACCTGCCATGCCCATGTCGTCGAAGGCATAGCAGCGCAGATACCGGAAGCGCAGATCATCAATTTGGGTTAAGCCGGCCTTCGTCTATAGGAAGCGAGGACGCAAGCCCAGAGCAGCGAGAATACCCCGAAGGTAGGGTAAAGGACGGAGAGCAGGGAGCTGAATCCGAACTGGCTGGTGACATAACAGATCATGAGAACGGTAATGGAAATGACATAGGGCTGAATGTTTATCCGCTGTTTGAGCTGGAGGGTAACGCCGTAAACGTCGGCAACGAAGGTGCTGAATATCTCCATGAATATCAAGACGATGTAAAAAAGCTGTATGGCCGTCCCCAACTGGGCGGCAATGCTGCCCATCGGTATGTCGAATTGGCCGATCCCCGGCATGAAGGCTGATAATGCAAAATGTGCGGCCATCAGCATGAAGCCGATGCCGGCCCCCCCGATAATTCCGCCCCATATGATCGTCCGCCGACTCTCGGTATGGCCGCCGATCGGGACGAGCACCGCCTGGGCCATGGAGAGATTGAAGGCGGTATATAGTAAAGGGGAAGCCCATGTCGTAAACAAGCTCTTATCGGCTGTGATCGTGATGAAGCGCATGGCGCTCGGCGAGCTTGCGGTAGAGGCGATGATGGCGATGGACAGGAGGATCATCATCGGCACAACGACGGTGTTGAGCTGCATAACGCCCTCAATTCCTCGCCGGAGCAGCACGAAGGTGCCGATCAGGGTGAACCAGAGCCCGATCTGGTAATTCATGCCGAGATGCTCCACGAATACGGAGCCTGCCCCGGCGAGCATAACGCTGTTGACGCCGATGAGCACGATTAAGGTAAACAGGCTGAGCCATTGGCCAAAGCTGTCCCCGAACAGATGGCGGTTCAAGTCCTCATAGGAGGCGGCTTTGATGCGGTGGGCCAGCAGCATCATTTTCGTGCCGAGCCACATCAGGAGTATCGTTGTGAGTAGAATCGTCAGGATGCCCCATTTGCCGTACTGGGTGAAGAATTGCAGTATTTCCCGGCCGGTGGCAAAGCCCGCCCCCACGACGGTCCCGATATAAGTGAACGCGATTTTAAGGACGTTAAAGGCATTTTTCATAGTTTTCCCCCTGGATGATGTGCTATATATAGTACAAGGTATGTTGCGCGGGAAGGGGACATGACTTAAACTTGTCCTGCTGTCCTCAACGAATTCCTGTTGATGCGAAGAAATGAATATGTTAATTTGTTACAAACGAGATGACCCGGGAGGAAAAAGTATGGAGAAATTAAAACAACGGATCGCCGAGGAAGGCGTGATCGTCTCCGAGCAGGTCCTCAAGCTGGATGCTCTGCTCAACCATCAAATCGATCCCCAGCTGACGATGGAGATGGGGAAGGAATTTGCCAAGCGCTTCAAGGAGGACAAGATTACCCGCGTAGTGACGGTGGAATCATCCGGCATCGCGGTGGCGTTCGCCGCTGCTTACGAGCTCGGAGTTCCATTGGTGTTCGCGCGGCGCAAGAAGACGCTGCTGGCGGAGGACGATATGCTCTGCGAACGGGTTCCTTCGTTTACGAAAGGGATTGTGACGGACATTCTGATTTCCCGCAATTTTATTTCGCCCAACGACCGGATTCTGTTCATCGATGACATCATCGCGAACGGGGATGCCGCACGGGGACTCATCAAAATTATTCAGCGCGCTGGAGCCGAGCTGGTTGGAGCGGGAATCGTTGTAGAGAAGACATTCCAAGCCGGTGGCAGGGCGATCCGCGATCAGGGAATCCGCCTGGAATCACTCGTGCAAATCGTTTCGCTTTCCGATGGAAAAATCACCTTTGCCGAATAAAAAATTGTACCAATTTTGCAACAATCCTTTGCAGGGCCTCTTTTTTTCGATATAATGGGAGCACTAGGGAGAGGAGGCTAAACGATGGGGGATCAAAATCAATCTGTTGTTGACGTGAATTTCTTTATTTCCAAACTGTCTGATGCAAAGGTTGTATTTGAACGTGCCCTGGATTGCAAACATACAGAATTTGACGACCTTTATCCCTATATGCTTGAACATCCCCAGTTCTTCTGGTACAAACGCTATGTAGCCTGGTCGCAGCTTCTGACGATTGCGGGCCTGTGCGAGGAACTGTCCATTCCTTGGAAGGATCAATTCAGCCCTCAGCAGGTGGCTTACCTGGAGCAGCGGGTGATGTCGGCCAAAGTGCTTGATTTCTGGTTTGAGAAGAATGACAGCCGGGAGCATGCACAACGTTAAAGCAGGGATGTGTTGCTGGTTCTTGTTCGCAGCTCGGTCATAAGGTTTAGCGATATAGTAAGACTCCGCATTTTGCAGCGGGGTCTTTTTCTGCGCTTTTTGTAGGTATGGAATCAGGGAGTCAGTCATTGCACATATGCCGCGGTTCCGGCTATGGCCAGTGATATCATCGCAAGTCATATTATAGCGTCTGCGAGGTTGTGTTAATATATGAAGGAGGAGGTGACTGTCCCGTGATTTCGGATGAACAATTGGATGCGTACCGGGTATCCGGTGAGAAGGTTCGCGTCGTAAGGGATGCCTTGCCGGAGAATGACGTCCGGGGCATCGTCGTAGCCTGGGATGATACGCATGTGCTGATCCGCCGGCCGAATCGGAACGTGGTCAAGCTGGACCGGCGATACATTATTCAACCTTCCCGCGAACCGAGAATATCGCCGGAAGGATAGCATATTTTTTGCCGGACGGGAGAACGTAGTAAGTGTAAGTTCAAGCACAAGCACTACAAGCGCATAGCTCTGGAGCCTATGGCCGGAGCAACTGCAGCTTCACTTTACTATGAAAGGATGTCCGTTCATGTCGCTGGTGAGCGATAAAATAAGTGCATACAAGCAGGAAATCCACCGGTATGGCGAAACGATGCCGGAAGTAACCTACGCGTACCATGCTTACACGGGCGAATGCTTCGCGGATGGGGCGCTGGATGCCAAGACGAAGCAACTGATTGCGGTAGGTATTGCGTTATCCATGAATCAGGAGGTCTGCACGTTCTACCACGTGAACGAGGCTCGTTCCAAAGGGGCGTCGGACGCGGAGATTTTGGAGACGGTTGCCGTGGCATCCGCCGCGCTGGCTGGCAACGCTTTGTCGCAGGGGGTAACCCGCGTACAGCAGGCTTTGGCTGCGGGGCCGGCGCTGCAGTAGCTTAGAAATCTCGATGTGGCCGATTTACCGACCACGGGTGAGCACAATTCTGCGGTTAAATAATAAAGCTGTCCTAGAAGCCCAGAGAGGCTTCAGGACAGCTTTATTTGTCTGTGAGGGAAGAAGGGTGGGTAATTTTCTTCAGGAAGCGAGGTGCCGATTGGAGGCCCTCTGCCAGTAGGCGGGGGACAACACATGCCTAGCTTGGAACAGAGCGGCTGCGCCGATCGCTAAAGTGACTAGAAAACAGCCGCCGGCCAGTATAGGGAGCCATGTCCATTCCCATAGTGTGTTGCCGAGCAGCGTTTGCCAACCGATAAAAATAACACCTAATGTGAAGGCCACCCCTGTTAGATGAATGATTCTATGGCGTAAGGCTGTGGTGATAGAGGAGTGCTCGGTAAGCCAAGCGATGAGAGGAAGCGCCTGAAGACCATGAAAGCCAAGGCCGTGCAGCCAGATTATATTTCCTTCAAGTCCAGTGTACCGGCCTTGGTTAACGGAAATCCAAATGCCTGCTGCAAAAGATAGCATTGTTGTCAGCAGCGCGTAGCGGATAGCCAATACGATTTCGGGGCGGGTTAGCGAAGCTTGTCTTTGAAAGAAGGGGATCGAGAAGAAAATATATACGAGGACCAGCAGGAGAGCAACCAGGCCGAAGCCAATACCAACGAAATGATCTAAGATGGAGCCATCCTCCACAAAACGCGGATTGACCCCGCGGAAATTCTGGATCGTTTCTGCTCCGTAAGAATATAGCGCCAGCAGTACTAAAGCCCATCGGAAGAAGGCTCTTTTTCGGGGACTCCTGGCGGAAAGGGGGCTGATGGCTGCCGTAGAAAGCAAAAAGATGCCGAATGCAGCATTAAAGGAAAATGCATTGGCGACATTTCCGTCCGGTGATCTTTCGCCTCCATAGAGCAGCACCCATATCCCGCAAATGGCCGCCAGCAAAAATCCCAGTAAGCCAGCCCATACGAGTACCCGCTCCCCTTCGAATAGTTTTACAGATGAGCTGTTATCAAAGCCTTTTAATTGTCGATTCACGGTTCAACCTCCAATAAATAGTTTTTATTCTCACTGTAGCGGGAGACAAACGGTTGATTCATCGGGCTAAGGAATTAATTGCCATTGGTCTGCAGGATGAGTTTCCCGGTCGGTTGTAAAAAAATAAAAAAAGGGTGTTGACTCTCTCGCTAAGGCATGATAATATATATCTTGTCGCTGCGGAACACACTCTGCAAGACAAGACAACAAGCGGTCGTGGCGGAATTGGCAGACGCGCACGGTTCAGGTCCGTGTGGGCTTACCCCCGTGGAGGTTCGAGTCCTCTCGACCGCATACCTTTATAATGAATAAGCTCTTGGATCTTCTTACGAGGATTCAAGAGCTTTTTTGCATGATTAGGATTTTTATATAAAATAACCAGCGGGGGGCTGTGGACAGAAAATAATCCAGTATCGCCGCTGGTTATTTGAATTATCGCGTTACATCCGCTTAAAAATGGACCCCCACGGTTTATTCAACAAGCGTCTCAATACAGTTTCTTTACGGCTTCGGGATCAAAGGGAACCCACTCGTCAATTCTGCCCTCACGGAGCTTGCTGGCCCAAGCAGGGTCAGCTATTAATGACCTGCCTACGGCTACCAGATCGAATTCCTCGCGATCAAGCCGTTCGATTAATTCGTCGATTCGACTAAGACGGGCTCCCTTTCCTTCAGCAAAGAAGCTCGTCACATCGCGGTCCAAACCAACCGAGCCTACGGTGATTGTCGGTTTCCCCGTCAGTTTTTTTGTCCAGCCAGCAAGGTTCAGAGGGGAATCTCCGAATTCAGGCTCCCAGAATCGGCGGGTTGAGCAGTGGAAAATGTCAACGCCTGCGTCCACTAAGGGGGCCAAGAAGCTTTCCAGCTCATTTGGCGTCTTCACTAATTTGGCAGTATAATCCGTTCCCTTCCATTGCGAGAACCGCAGCAAGATCGGAAAATCTGGGCCTACAGCAAGACGGCAGGCTGAGATGACCTCTGCCCCAAACCGGGTGCGTTCTACAAAGTCCCCTCCGTATCGATCCGTGCGCTGATTCGTTTCCTCCCAGAAAAATTGGTCTATTAAATATCCGTGCGCGCCGTGAAGTTCGATCCCGTCAAATCCCAAACGCTTAGCTTCGGAGGCAGCCTCAGAGAAGGCCTGAATAATTGCCTCAATATCCGATTCGGAGTAATCGTTGACATGGCTTCGAGCACCCATATGCCAGATCTGAGGTATAATCTTTCCGCCTGCGTCATGTACCTCAGCCACTACGTTGGCCCAACCGTTCAAGGCATCTGCGCCAAAAAAGTACGGCACATTGCTTTGATTGGAGGAGTCTGGATGCTTAATTACTGTCCCTTCGGTAATGATAAGTCCAACGTCGTTTTCAGCCCTGCGGCGATAATAGGCAGCTACATCCGGTCCCGGAACCCCGTCCGGGGAAAATTGTCTTGTCATCGGGGCCATCACAATGCGATTCGCTAGTGTCGTATCCCCAAAGGGGAAGGGTTCAAATAACGATTGAACGGATTGCCTTTGATTCATAAAATTACCTCCAACAGCTCAGATTAATGAAGACTTTAAACTTTAAGGCTTTATGACAGAACCTTCTGAGTTATTATTGACTACATAGTCAATAACTAACCAAAAAAATTCGCTGCTTTTACGAAAATAAAGAATCTGAAAGGGCCTAGGAGAGCCACCTCCTTTTTTTAGTGATACGCATTTAGAGATTTATTTTTTTACCTTATGGTCAAAAACTTTGCAGAAAAATTATATCTCTAGTAACGCAAACGCAGTGCGCAAGTTCATTTCGATCTTCTCACTTGAGGCTCCAGATTTCTCCAAAATTTTAGCACCGATAAAAATGTTGTTCAGATATGCGGCTAGCTCTCTACTGGCAAGGCGATTTGTAATCACCTGCTGCTCCTGGCCGCTCCGGATGATTTGCTCAAATATTTGTTCAATCGTGGACAACATCATTTCAATTTCTCTGGCTACCTCCTGATCCTCGGTTCCAAATTCCAAAATGGAATTCACCATAAGGCATCCTCGTTGATTTATTCCGCTCTCATCAGAAAGTGACACACAGGCCATGGCCTCAAGCTTCTTTAGCGGAGGCATATCCTGTGCAGCCAGATCTTCCAGGATGGCTGTGCTTTGCTCCCGATAAAGCGCTAAAGCCTTTAAGAACAAGGATTTTTTATCTTTAAATACGCAATACAAGCTTTGTTTCTTTACCCCCGTTTCACGAGTCAAATCTTCAAAGGATGTCGACTTAAAGCCTTTTGCCCAAAATGTCTCCATGGATTGCTGCAATGCACAATTTACATCAAATTCTCTCGGTCTGCTCATGAGTTTAATATACCATTTGTTGACTAATCAGTCAATAAAATCAAATTGGTAGGACGCTTTCCTAACATCGATTTCCCTCTCCGTGTCCAAACATTAATCAGTATAAATGTCCCTTTTCCTATTGCTTAAGTGTTATACAGTAGATAGAGAGGAGGGCCGGTACATGGAGTTTGTGGAAAAATGCGTCATGGAAGTCAAAGCGGGCCAAATCAATCAGTACGTACATATCGTTGAAGCATTCCAGGGACCGATTTTTCGCTACTGCTGCCGTATGTTGGGGAACCGGCAAGAAGCGGAGGATGCGGTGCAGGACATTCTGGTCAAAGGGTTCGAAAAAATAGGAATGTATGAGCCCAGCGGCAGTTTTTCATCCTGGCTGTATAAGATCGCCCATAACCATTGTCTAAATCTGCTTCGCAAGCGCAGCATCCAGCATAAATTTCAGAGCTGGTTCCGGCAGAATACGGTTGCCGAAAGCGCGGAACAAACGATAACCAGCCGATTATTCGGAGAGCCGCTGGCGTCCGCCATAACATCCCTAAGCGCGGAGGAGCGCAGTTTGCTAATATTACGGGCGCTTGAAGAGAAGTCATTTGCCGAGATTGGAGAAATTTCAGGGAAAAGCACAGAGGCGGTCAAGAAAAAATACGGCCGGTTGAAGCTGAAGCTTCAGAGACTGATGGAGCAGAAAGGGGGGGCGGGGTATGATGCGAAAGAGCGGCACTATTCTTCAAGATGAAACGCTAAAGGAGCTTCTGACCACAGCGGATCAGGATTCCATCGATGTACGCCTGAGCGTTATGAACCGGGTTCGGGAAATCCATGAACGGAGCAGCGGCAAAAAAACAGTTCGGCGTAAGACGGGAGCCGTAGTCATGATCGCCAGCCTCATTGTTGTGCTGACCTCTTTAACAGGCCTCGCGGCTTTCCGTTATGTGCAAATATTGAACCCCAAAGGCGAAGTGATTGTTGAAAGCAAGGAAATCAGGGAAGATGCGTTTACTCCCCATGCCAAGACTTATCATGAAATGAGATCTGCTTACAGAGAGCATGTCTTAGGGATGCTTAAGCCAGGTGAACTCGTGGCCTACTATGTCCATAACGATACGCTGAATGCTTACGATACAGGAAATAAGGTTCAAACCGTATATAAGCCGGTGGAGCACAGCAGTTACGCGGCATTTGAGAAGCAGCTTGAAATGACAAACGGACCGCTATTCTTGAAACCCAAATACTTGCCGCAAGGGTTCTCCTTCGAAGCGGGAAATGTATTTCCCAGTGTGATGGTAGGGGAGGCCAGTATAGAAAATCTGAAAAGGCTGGAGCCGGAATTTATCCGCATGGCTGAGACCTCCACCAGTGACTCCAAATTGTTCATCAAACCGCTGTCCTGGAATATAGCGGGCAGCGCAAATGCGAGATACGCCAATGGGGAGGATACGATCAATATCAACGCTTATGCACGGAAACAGAGCCCATCTTCGGTAACAACGATGCATCCCGAAGGTGTGTTAGTAGAGAAGCTGACAGCAGGCGGGCAAGAGATGGTTTATATGGAGGCGGAGGCAGCGGAAACTCACTATAAGCATAAATTGGAATGGCTGGATGAGGAGGCGGAGGTCTATTATTTGGTTTACGATAACCCGGGCAGTGTTTTGTCCAAGTCTGAATTTGTCCGCATTGTAGAGAGCATGTTGAGATAACTTTGTTCCGGGGTGTCCCATTCCAGAAGGCTCGGGCGTTATACAAGTAAACAAAACCATGTGCCTGTCTGGCCGAAAGGAGATTTACTCATGAACCTTACGACAAAAACGATGATCGCCACTGCAAGCATCCTGCTTGCGCTAAGCTCAGCAAGTGGAATCCCTGCGGAAGCTGCCGCAGCAAAGCCGCAATCAAAGACAAAAGCGACACCGGGCAAAAGCAATCTCGAGCTACAGAAAAAAGAGGCTATGGCCATCCATTCCAGTACGAAAAACCCGGGTGATTTAACCGTCCTGTATGATGGGACAGACCATACGCTGTCTTATAATTTTCTATCCATAAGAAGTGCGGATTATGAGGATTATTTGAATCTACTGTCCGTTCACAAAGCGCCGGAGCTGAAGCAGCCGGCGTGGCTCCCGGAGGGATATGTTTTTCAATCGAGCGAAATTTCTCCGCCATACTTCCACTTTCTTAGTCAAGCATATCAAGATTTGCTAGAGAAGTTGAAAGCGGAGGCGAAAGGGAAAAAATATGTTGCGAAAAAATTAAATTGGAGTGAAGCCGGGGAAGCGGCCATTGTCTTCGCGAAAGAAAAGGATATTATCCGAATCAGCGCCAAAAGAGTGCAGCCGCTGATTACGGAAATCACCCGGGTACCAGGGAAGGGCGAGAAATTTGAAAAGCTGAGCATAGGCGGGATCGAAGCGATCTATTCTACGGGTTCCAATGCCGTTTACTCGACCAGGCTAACCTGGGAGGATGCGGAAAACCAGCTGGAGTACGAGATTGCTACTTACAGGAAAAGTCCTCTGACGAAGGAAGATCTCGTAGCGATTGCGGAAAGCATTCTGCAGGAGTAGAGTGGGGGGACCGCCTAGTGCATTAGAAGGTATTCTTGAACGAAAAATGAGATTACTGGGCAATGTACTTCAGATATAAAAATAGCCTTAGTTCAGTTCAACTGGACTAAGGCTATTTTTGTAAGCATCGTAAAATCTATTCTTTATGATTTTTCCGTAAACTTTGCTATTCTTGTTGTATTGTCCCATTCAACTTCAACATCAAGTATTTCAGCTAGCTGTCTGACGGGTAAGAAAGTAACGCCATTTTTAACCATGGGCACGACATCTTCCAAATTCACTTTTTCTCCATCAACCAGCATTTCTGATTTTCCGACCTGCATAAGGATACTTTTATGATTTTTATTTAATGTAATTTTTTTATCGTTTTGATCCCAGTCCACTTCAAAGCCGAATCCGTCCGCAAGTGCTCGCAGTGGAATCATAGTCCGCCCATTCTCAATAAACGGATCTGCCCCGGTTCCGGCATAGGTATTAAGATATTTCCCATTCAAGAGAACTAATACACGATTTTTCTTAGCATCTTCACAAGAGGGAATGCCTTGGCTTACTCTCTTATCATCTACTTCTATACCCATTTCAGCAGCGCTTCCGTCGCGGCTCTTATAGCAAGTGAGGATTGGTTCCACATCTGACCAAAAGAAATCCTCAGCAGCATATGCCAAGTTTCCGGTCATAAGGACCACAAGTAAACTGATGGTAGTGATAAATTTCCATTTTCTTATTAACAAGATCATCATCTCCAGCTTTAATTCCTATTTGATTTTTGAAGCTTCAAATGATAACTCTCATTGATGGCCTCCAAGTTTTGCTGCGGAAGCTCGTCGATATATCCCTGCGGCACAGTAATTCCCTTTTCAATATGTTTTTTTATTCGATCTACTATCTCTTCAGTGGTTAGCTTCTTTGGGGCATAGCTTTCTTTCGATTTCGCGGCAACCCGATTTCCGTCTTTATCAAAAGCTTCAATTCTTCCGTCGGGATATTCAACGGTTACATTAAAACCTTCAACTTGTGTAACGGTCGTAGTCTTTGAAGCAGATTCCGCTGCATAAGCGGCAGCACCGCCTCCGCCAACCAAAGCGATTGCAGCGACAATAGACAGTGCCATGACCGGCTTGTTCATTTTTTTCTCATTCATAAGATGAATAAGTCTCCTTTTCATATGCTCCTTGGAGCTGCATAGACTGCTTGTACCCATTACATTCTTTCTCATAACGCCATATTCCAGCATAGATATCAATGTTTCACCGTAGCTTCTTCTGCCCTCTATATCCATGTGCTGAACGACCTTTTCATCACAGGAGAGCTCGCAAAACATGGAAATCTGCCGATTCAGTATGTAGGCCGCAGGATTAAACCAATGAATTGCATTTGCCGCAAAAATCATCAGCTTGATCAACAAGTCGCCGCGTTTTAAGTGGACGAGTTCATGGGATAGAATCATGGCAAGCTTTTGTTCACCAAGGGAGATATCCGGCAGTACAACCATTGGGTTCCAGTACCCCATAATCAGTGGTGTGGTTGCATGAGGGCTTGCGATGACTTGTACAGGGCATGGTTCAATATGCCATGTTCGGCTCCCTTTGAGGATAGAACGCTTGAATCCCCGGTACTTTCGGATATGTACCACGATAAAAGCAGCGGCCCCAACAGCCCAAATTATAGCTGCGATAAGCATAAATTCCTTTGCGCTGCTGAAGCGTCTCAGCTCGTCAAATCGCTGCGTAATCCATAGGGAGACGTTCGCCGCGGTTTGCTCGATTGTTGAGACTTGGTCATGCAGCTCCGTCATCATTCCGGAATCCTGAATATGGTTTGGACTAGTAGAGGCAGAGGGGATAAAAGAGACTAGTCTGCTCATGATCCCTGATCCGCCAAGAAGAAAGAATACGGGAATCAAGCTGGAATAATAATGCCAGGTTTGAGAAAAGTATTTTTGCGTGATGGGCTTTAGACTGTACTGCAAAATCCAAAGGATCGTGCCGGCGAATGAGGCAATAAAGAGTGACGAAATAAAGTCCATCATCATTTCTTGCCATCCTTGCGGGCAAACCAATCTTTAAGCTCCGCTATATCGTCTTGACTGAGTTCTTCATCATCAACCAGAGCTGCAATAAAGTTCTTGACCTTCCCGTTGTATAAGCGGCTGAGAAAGGAGCGGGTTTCGTATTTCTTATATTCGCTCAACGTCAAAGCGGGAGCGTAATAATTTGTTTTGCCGCTCAAGGATTTAGTCAAATACCCTTTCTCAATGAGCCGATTCAGTAGGGTTGACAACGTTGATGTTTTCCAGCCTTTGTGATCGAAAATGTCCAAAAGCTGATTGACCGTTACGGTTGTTGCGGTTTCCCAGATCACCTCCATAACTTCCAATTCAGTTTCGGACAGTCTTCCTAAGCTTTTCATTGGGCGCGCACCTCAATTTTTTACTGCGACAACTTGTCGTAGATCGAATATACGACAAGTTGTCGCAGGTGTCAATGCTTAAAATTCCATATGTTTCAAAAAAGCTTTCTGCCTTTATTAGATGCCTTCTACACGGGTGCTGGGATGAAAATTAGGCTTCAGTTGTATTGACGCGTCATATTATTAATAGTAATATTATTACTATGAAAAATCCGATTAAAAAATCACCTGTCGCTTTAGCCGTGCTCTGCTTCCTTATTGAGGAGCCTATGCACCCTTATCGTATGCAGCAGCTTATTAAAGAGAGGGAGAAGGATGAGGTTATTAACGTTCGCCATCGAACGAGCATTTACCAAACGATTGACCGTTTGCACCGAGACAAGGCCATTGCCGTTCAGGGCAAGAAAAAGAATGAAGGGAGACCGGACCTCATTGTTTATGAAATTACGGATCTGGGACGCAGTGCTGCCTATTCCTGGATCCGGGAAATGATCTCTATACCGGCTCAGGAATTTTTAGAGTTCCCCGCCGCAGTTTCTTTTCTGGCGCTGTTAACTCCTGAGGAGGTTGCACTTCTGCTCAAACAACGCGTCAACGCTCTTGAAAACACGCTCGCTCGGCTCGAAGATCAGTTTCAGAAAGGAGCTGTGTTGAGCTTGCCGAGGCTGTTCTTATTGGAGACCGAATTTCAACGAGCCGTGCTTGAAGCTGAAATCGCATGGATCCAATCTGTCATTGCCGATATTGAAGCTAACAGGCTGACCTGGAGTATGGAAGAGCTGCGCGAGAAGGCCAGGGATATGGATCATGGCTTGGATGGAAAAGGAACTTAAAAATTAGGAAAGGGCGTTTTGGGATGAAACAAGCTTTAAATAACCCCTCCTTCGATGAAACAGTTCCCGTGCTCGTTGTTGGAGGAAGTCTGGCAGGCCTGTCCTTATCCCTTTTTCTGGCGAAGCAGGGGATTAAGCCATTAGTCGTTGAGCGCCATCCGGGAACGGCCATTCACCCGCGCGTGTCAAGCCTGACTGCCCGCACGATGGAAATATTCCGTTCGGTGGGCATTGAGGAGGAGATTCGCCATGAGGAACCCCCTTTTCCTGGGGAATTTGGCATCATGTTTGTAGAGAGCTTGGCCGGGCAAGTCTATGAAAATCTGATGGAGGATATGAGCGCTTATTTTACGGATGCCAGTCCTGTTGAAGGAAACGGCATTGCCCAGGATTTGCTGGAGCCGGTGCTTCGGGCGCGGGCCGAGCAAGCAGGCGCTGATCTTCGCTACAACACGGAGCTGGTCGAATTTGAGGCTGATGAGGATGGCATCTCGGCTATAATTCGGGATCGAATCAGCGGCGAAACGCGTCACGTTCGGTCCGAGTATATGGTTGGAGCCGATGGGAGCCGAAGTGGAACCCGCGAACAATTAGGGATTGGTCAGCATGGAGAAGGCACGCTCTGTCATCTGATCAGCATTATTTTCGATGCGGACATACATGAGCTGTTCAGAAGCAGTAACGCGCATATGTGTTTTTTCGCCAATGAGGAGGCCAGCGGCAGTCTTGTACTGTACCCTGGCACATTCAGGCGGCCTCATATTTATCGTTTAGATGTTGTGTATGATCCTGAAGAGGAGACCATCGACGATTATCCGGAGGAGCGCTGTATTGCCTTAGTTAGGGCGGCAATCGGAATACCTGACATCCCTGTTGCGATCAGGAAGGTGATGACCTGGGAAATGGCCGCCCGCGTTGCTGACCGCTTCCAGCAAGGACGCGTTTTTCTAGTTGGCGATTCCGCCCGCGTTCAACCCCCAAGCGGCGGCTTGGGTGGCAACACCGGCATCGCCGAGGCGCAGAACCTCGCCTGGAAGCTGGCCGCTGTCTTACGCGGTGAAGCCTGTCAGGATCTGCTTGCTACCTATGATGCGGAGCGGCGGCCCATAGCGGATTATACGGCGGAGCAGGTCGTTATGCTGTCTGAGCAGCGCGAACACGAGGGATCGGATGGAATCACGGTAAATACCCTTCATGTCAATATGGGGTATCGCTACCCGTGCGGCGCAATCGTACCGGAAGCAGGCGGGGTTCATCTCCCCATGGTACAGCCGCCCGAGCTATGGACGGGACAGCCCGGAACCCGTGCGGTTCATCTCATTCTTGAACGGGAGGGTCAGCCTGTTTCGATATTGGATCTGTATGGTTCAAGGTTCGTGCTGCTGACTGGCTCAAGCGGGCAGAAATGGCTGGAGGCTGCTCAACAGGTTAAAGCTGCGCTCCAGCTTCCGATGGATATATATCAGATTGGCGGTCATGGCGGCTTCAGCAATCCCGGCAACAACTTTTCTGACGCCTACGGAATTACTTCGACGGGGGTTGTTATCGTGCGGCCAGACGGGTACATTGGATGGCGAAAACCAATTGCCGGTGAGAATAAAGAGAAAATGGCACAAGAGCTGACCGATGTGCTGTCAACCCTTCTTTTTCGCTAAATGAATCCATTCCAAAGGGAGAGGAGAATCATCATGCTTACATTTGAATATGCAGAAGCCTATGACTATCCGGCAGCTACCGTGTTTTCACGTCTCATGGATCTGAAGGGGCGGCCTTCCCGGATGAAGGGGATTATCGACAATCGAGTCACCCCGGAAGGTCCTGCCCAGTTAAGGACGAAGTATTTCGAAAGCGGAAAATACTCAGGCTTCAAAAGTGAAAAAAACATGATTGTGACTGAGCTGGTTCAGGATCAATTGTTGACCATGGAGACAGCTCCCGGGGAGAAACAGTATTTTCGCGAAAGCTACCTTGTCGAGCCGGTCTCGGAGAAGGCTTGCCGTGTCCATTTCACGATTCAAGTTGGCAGCGTGCCTAAGGTAGCTGAATTTTTCATGCGTCAATTGATGAAGAAGGAACAGCCGAAAACAGCTGCCGACCTGAAGGCTGTGATTAAGGGTTAACCTCTATACACAACGGCAAGGGATTACCGATATGCTGCAAAACACCGCAAGTTTTGGCCTGAAATGAGTTTGCGGTTTCAGCTAAAGGAGAGGAACAATAATGCTTAGGGGGCGTAGAGGAATGAAACAAGTACGGATTCCAGCGATTTTACATGATGTTTTTGGCGAAAAACAGCCTGTTTCAACTATTATTACGATTTTACTTTTTGGCGGACTGCTGACTGCTGCGTTGTATTGGATATACCCCGAGATGACCTCCGATTTGCCGGTATGGCGAAGTGTGCTGGCTTTACTCCTCATTTTTGATATTTTCGCAGGCTGCATAGCTAATTTTACAGTTTCAACAAGCAATTATTACGCCGCCAGGAAAAAGAACCGAATCGTGTTCATTGCCATTCATTTTCATATCGTGTTGGTTTCGTTGTTATTAAACACAGCGATCGGATATTCAATAGCGGTATGGGCATACACCATAGCAGCTGCATTTATCGTCAATTCACTGATCGGGAAGCAGTCGCAGTTATTTGTTGCAGGCCTGCTTTTGTCGATCGGTTTCGGTTGTGTCCCCCTGCTGCCGGATATCCAGCCGTATATGTTGATTACTTGCCTCTTATTTATGCTGAAGGTGTTATTTGGCTTCGCTGTTGATCACTATGGCAAAGCCTTAAAACACAGCGGGTAATCCGCATGAGTGAATTGCGTAAAAGGAAGGATGCAAAAATGATAGAACCGGAAGATTTGCTCGCCCGCCAACGGCAGTTGCAGGCTGAGGCGGCTTTGATTGCGGAGGAACTGCACCTTGACCAGCTGTTGGCGGCAGCAGGTACCCCTGTAAAAGTAGGGAGTGCGGCGCTTGGTTTAATGGCTTGGAGAGACCTCGATCTAACGGTCGTTTGCTCCAAGCTGGACATCGCAGCAATTTCTGGAATTGCTGCGCAATTGATGTTCAATCCAGGGGTCCGGGAATTGAAATTCATTAACGATACTGGCAGCTGGAACACCGATCCAGCCTATCCGGACGGTTATTTTATCGGTTTGACCTATCAATCCACGGGCGGGAACCACTGGGAGCTGGATATTTGGTTCGTTGACGAGCCTGATAAACAACCCGATTTGAAGCATATTCATACCATACCGAAGCGTCTTACTCCGGAAGCGATGGTTTCTATTCTAAGCATTAAAACCATTTGGGCATCAAGAGCCGAATATGGGAAGGAAGTAAAAAGCTTCGATATTTACACAGCTGTATTAGACCATGGGATACGGACAGCTGCCGATTTCGAGCGATGGCTCCACGGACGCAGCGACAATAAATCCCTTTAATCAGCTCGTCGGCCAGGCAAAGAAGAGGGGTTCACACGAACCCTGCGATTAGCGAAAACGCCCCGTTAAGGGCGTTTTTTTGTTATCGGCAGCCTCTTTGTTGGCTCCGGTCAATCGTATCTTGCAGTATTGCTACGGTTACGAATAAACGTCTGCTGGATTATTCCTTAATGCTGATATTTCCTGAACGCGTCTCAATATACACGTCATAGGAGCCATTTCCTGTAAGTCCCTCTGTCGATTTGTGACCGTCTCGGCGCTTGTCCCACGGAATAGCCACAGAGCGTCGTCCACTTCCTGATTTAAGCTGCCATTTTACGTTGGAATCCTTATTCTTCAAGCTTAAAACTACATTCCCGCTGTGGACGGAAACATCGATATCCTGGTTTATCTCCTGATAATCCATGGAGACATTTCCGCTTTTGCTATCAATTTTAAGCTTGCCAGCCTGTAAATCATTAATTTTTACGTTTCCTGAAGAGCCGCTCAGCCAGACCTCCCCTTCATAGTTCATGGGAACCCGAATTGTTAAGCGCGGTTTTCTCCCAATGTTTACTATCTGCCTGAGATCGCTTTTCAATTGAATTTTCAGCTCTTTGTTCTTTTGAACCATCACCATTCCGGAGTTGTCGCTGCCCATCGATAAGAAAGCCTCGAGAGTCTCTACCTCAGCCGATTCGATATGCACAGGGGTACTGCCATGATCAATGTGCAGGCGATCTATCCCCTCTAGATTCTTGCTCTGCAGATCCATGGTTCCTCCGTTACTGCAGGCCACTAGAAAAAACATACAAAAAATCAGCAAACTAATACAGCATTTTCTCATCTTTATTACTCCTCACTTTGCTTTTTTCTCTGAGAGTGATTATAGAAGGTTACGCAGCGTCAGTTTCAAGTGATATTTAAAAAGGCTTGAAACTGACGTTACGTCATTTTGTATAATGTCCCTGACCGATATGCAGGTTGATCATAAGGTTACATTTTAAAAAAATGATCATGGCAGATGGGAAACCGCTGGGACGAAGGAGAGAGTGATGTGAACAAAGGGGATATTATAATTTATGCGTGCGTCATTATAGGTGCTGGAATCGGATTGATTCTTGATCAAGCGTTCCCTGGCGCCTTGGTCGGTTTAGGCGTAGGCTATCTGATCAAGCAGGCCATGTATAAGGATAAAGAAGAATGAACGGGTTGTCGGGAGGTGTCCGGGATTGATACCGATTCAAAAGGTGGCAAAGCAGACGGGGGTTACGGTAAGGACGCTGCGTTACTATGACCAGATCGGATTATTGGCGGCCTCCTCCAAAACGGAAGGAGGACATCGGCTTTATACGGATGAAGATTTGCGCAAGCTTCAACAGATCCAGTTTTTTAAAGGGGTCGGGTACAGTCTGAAGGATATAAAAGAAATGCTTGCCGATCCCAAGTGGAATTGGTCGACCAGCCTGAAGGCCCAACTGGCTTATATCCTGGAGGAGCAAGCAAGACTTAGAGTAATAGAGCAGGGCCTGCGCGAGCTTATCAGCGGGCTGGTCTTGGAGGGGGGGGAGGATGCACTTGCGATCCAGAAATTCATTCAATTATCGAGCCAGGACAGGAAAAGACGGCAGTCGTTTAAAGAAAGCCTGTTTGATGATAAAGAATTGGAGCTGCTGCGGAAGGTACCGCATATGAGGGGAGATGATCCCGACTCTTTGGAATGGATCGCGCTGATAGGTCAACTCAAACAGTCTATGAAAGAGGGCGTATCGTCACCGAAGGTGCAAAGCATCATCAGACGCATGCTTGAAAAACAACAGGAGAATTTTTCGGGCCAGGATGAGTTTATCCAAAAATTATGGGACGCAAGGATGTCACCGTCTCAATCGGAAGAGCTTGGATTCTATCCGATCGACCGGGAAGTTCTCGAATTTATGGAGCAAGCCTATGAATACTATATGTCATTGCTGAATGCAGGGCGGGCTCCTCAACAAGACCGGGGAGAGGAAGAAGTGTGAGTATAGAGCTGCTGCTTTCCGTAGGCGGACTGGCCTTGCTGGATACATTGAGTCCAGCCACTATAGGGGTTACCGTATATTTGCTGTTAACGGAAATCAAGAGCCTTGCTTCAAGGCTGCTGATTTATTTGCTGACGGTCGCCGGTTTTTATTTCTCGGTAGGAGTCATGCTAATGCTGGGGATGGGGGTGCTGCTGGAAGCGGTGGCCTCTCTTTTCCAGAGCAGAGCGGTAAGCTGGGTAATCTTTATTATTGGGGCAGGCTTGTTTATAGCCAGTTTTTACACTCCGCAAAAAAGTAAAACGGAATTGCCCCGACCGAAGTCCAAAAGCCGAATCTCGATGGTTGCACTGGGATTTACAACAGCATTGATTGAGGTGGGAACGGCGCTTCCTTATTTTGCCGCCATTGGTTTGATGACGACGGCTGATCTGGTTCCTGTTCAGTGGCTGCCGATGCTGGGCGGTTATAATCTGATCATGGTTCTGCCTTCGCTGATCCTATTTATGCTGTATGGGTTGTTCGGGCGGAGGGTGCAAAGGCTACTGGAACGGCTTCAGGAGAGGATCGCCAAGCAATCCGGCTCGGTTCTGTCATGGGTGCTGTGTATTGTGGGACTTATTCTCATTTTTAATAGTTTGGATTATTTATAGCGGGCGGGCTTGGATAACGGAAATTGACTAAACAGGCTTTTCAAAATGCCGGTGGTCAGCGATTATGATGGTATTTTTACTTTATTTTTGTCACTCAAACAGCCTATTTTTCACAAATGGGTTTACGTAAGGGCAGTTATTTGGTAATATAATCGCAATATTTAAATGCGATGACGAGAAGAGTAGATAAATGAAATCTTTTACAGAGAGCTCCGTTGGCTGGAAAGGAGCAAAGTATTTCTTTATTGAAAAAAGCCTCTGAGCAGCACATCGGAACGAGAATGATCCGGGATGGTGTGCCAGGAGCTCCTGTTACAGAGCTAGAGTATAGGCGCCGCGCATAGGGTGTGCTGTACTTGAAGAGGTTAATATGGCGACATATTAACGAAGCTGGGGTGGTACCGCGGGCATACAGATCTCGCCCCCAAGACGGAATAGAAGGTCTTGGGGGTGGGATTTTTTTATTTTGCAAGGATTGTGCAATCATTGTTCGAGGTATGGACACAAACAAACATCAAATATCAAACATGGAAAGGAAAGGATATCACATGGGAGAAAAATTAAAGGTAGCTATCGTTGGCGGGACGGGGATGGTAGGGCAGCGGTTCGTCCAGCTGCTGGATCAGCACCCTTGGTTTACAGTGACGGCTATTGCGGCTAGCGCTAATTCCGCAGGCAAAACATATGAGGAATCCGTGCAGAACCGCTGGAAGCTGTCCACACCCATTCCGGACGGCGTTAAAAATATCATCGTTCAGGATGCGTCGAAGGTAGAAGAGGTAACGGCTAACGTCGATTTTGTGTTTTGTGCGGTAGATATGAAGAAGGATGAGATCCAGGCTTTGGAGGAAGCTTACGCTAGGACCGGAACTCCTGTGGTCTCCAACAATTCGGCTCATCGCTGGACGCCTGATGTTCCGATGGTGATTCCGGAAGTGAACCCGCAGCATCTCGAAGTAATTGCTGCGCAGCGCAAGCGGCTTGGAACGAGCACCGGGTTTATTGCTGTCAAGCCCAATTGCTCCATTCAGAGTTATGTCCCTGCTCTTCACGCCCTGCTGGATTTTGAACCGACGACGGTGGTGGCATCGACCTATCAGGCGATTTCCGGGGCCGGCAAGAGCTTTGCCGATTGGCCTGAAATGCTGGACAACGTCATCCCTTATATCGGCGGGGAAGAGGAGAAAAGCGAGCAGGAGCCGCTGCGCATCTGGGGCCGTGTTGACGGTGGGCAGATCATTAAGGCAAGCGCTCCCCTGATTACGACGCAATGTATCCGTGTGCCCGTGACGGACGGACATTTGGCGACAGTGTTTGTATCGTTCAAAAATAAACCTTCCAAAGAGGAAATCATTGCGCGTTGGCAGCAATATAAAGGAAGAGCGCAGGAGCTGGATTTGCCAAGTGCACCAAAGCAGTTTATCACCTATTTTGAGGAAGAGAACAGACCACAGACAGGACTCGACCGCGATATTGAGCGGGGGATGGGCGTCTCGACAGGCAGATTGCGCGAGGATTCGCTGTACGACTATAAATTCGTGGGGCTGTCGCACAATACCCTGCGCGGCGCGGCCGGAGGCGCTGTCCTGATCGCCGAACTGCTCAAAGCAGAAGGCTATATCCAGCCGAAATAGGCGGAACGCATCGCGGCGCTGCGGTACACCTTGGCGCGTGATGAACTCAGTGTGTAGTGTATTCTGTGCGCGATGAGCTCGGTGTGGTGTATTCTGTGAGTAATGTGCTCTGTATGTGCTGTACCGTGCGTTTGATGTTACTCTGTGAGTAATGTATTCAGTATGTGCTGCACCCTGCGCGGTGATGTATTCAGTGTATAGTGTACTCAATGTGTGTAGTGTACTCAATGTGTGTAGTGCACTCTTTACGTGATGTGCTTGGTGTGGTGCATTCTGTAAGTAATGTGCTCTGTGTGTGCTGCACCGTGCGCGTGATGAGCTCAGGTGTAGTGCATTCTGTGCTGTAATGTACTTTGCTGAGCAATGTATTCAGTATGTGACGTACCCTGCGCGGTGATGTACTCTGTGTATACTGTACTCTGTACTGTAATTTACTTTGTGCGTATGTTGCGTGAGAAGCCGGGGCATGTTGGGATCAGCCGAGCAGTTGACTATAGTTACCTGGATTTGGGATCTGCATTGCTTGTTTGAATGAAAAAGGAATGCTGATCGGCATATTTCGGAAGAAGCTGCTTTTTGAGCCGAGCCTATCGGACCGTGGTTCCGCTATTTCATGAAAAAAGCGATAATTCCAATATTAACGGACCATGGTTCCGCTATCATAGGGAAAGTGGGTAAAAAACAGCCTGTTTTTAGAGAATAGCGGATCGTAGGTCCGTTAGCCTTGCCGAATTCAGCTGAACAGGTGGAATAGCGTCCTGTGTGTCCGTTAGCTCAGGTGAAAAGGCACCTCTCTCTACGAAGTGCAGTAATTGAGCGTCAGGTTCAGTGCATTGTTATTAGTGTGGCAGGTGAGAGTCTGTTAATACACAGTGCATGCATACGGTACAGCAGTTGAGCGTGTTCTAGTCCAGCCAGTCAGTGCAACGATTGAGTATATTCGTCAGGTCTGGTGTATTGCGCACAGTGAAATGGTTGGACGTCTGTCAATGCCCAGTACATTAAATTCAGTGCAGCAGTAGAACATCTGCCAGGTCTATTGCATTAAATTCAGTGCAGCAGTAGAACATCTGCCAGGTCTATTGCATTAAATTCAGTGCAGCAGTAGAACATCTGCCAGGTCTATTGCATTAAATTCAGTGCAGCAGTAGAGCGTCTTCCAGGTCTATTGCATTGCATACAGTACAGCCGTTGAGCAGTGAGCTAACTAGATGGATCGGAACTGCAGGCAGTGCGTGCTGTGCCATTAGTGACAGGTTTGGTACTTTAAGTTGTGTTAAAGTTACGGAGGGAGTTTAGTGCCAACAAGTCGATGTTAGTTACTGGATGCAGATTTATAGTCGGTCTAACACGCCAACTGTCGGTTGCGGGTTAATATAAGGTATACTATGGGGACGTGAGTCGTGAGGCTCACGTCTCCAACTCGTTCTGAGCGCAGAAAGTAAAGGTACGGCTCACGCAAAGCAAAGTAATGCTCACGGAAAGTAAAGGAAGGCTCACGGAAAGTGAAGGACGACTCGCAGAAGGAACGACTCATGGAAAGTAAAGAACTCGCAGAAGGAACGGCTCATGAAAGAAATTTTACTTTAAGCAAAAGGGTGCTGCTGCATGCAAAAGTTTATCGTGATCGGCGCCGGGATTTTAGGTGCTTCAACGGCATATCAGCTGGCTAAAAACGGCGCGGAAGTAGTGATCGTTGACCGAAAGGACAAGGGTCAGGCAACGGACGCCGCTGCGGGGATCATTTGTCCGTGGCTCTCCCAGAGGCGCAATCAGGCCTGGTATAAATTAGCCAGGGAAGGGGCGCGTTTCTATCCGGCCATGATCGAGGAGCTGGAGAGAGACGGTGAGACCGAAACCGGATATTCGCGCGTTGGCGCGCTTCGAATTCATAAAGAGCAAGAAAAGCTGGTCGAGCTAAAAAAACGTGCCGAGGAGCGCAGGCAAAATGCCCCCGAGATAGGGGTCATTACGCTGCTGGCCCCCAGTGAGGTCAAGCGTTTATTTCCACCGCTTGCCGATGACTATGCCGCCCTCCATATTAGCGGGGCCGCCCGCGTCGATGGGCGCGCTCTCCGGGATGCGCTGCTCCGCGCAGCCATCAAGAAGGGCGCTGTTCTTCTGAACGAAGAAGCGGAGCTCTGCTTTGCCGGGGACAAGGTTACAGGAGTACGGGTTCATGGGAATTCGATCGATTCCGACGCCGTCATCGTATGCGCCGGCGCTTGGATCAACCCGCTGCTAAAGCCGTTAGGTATAGATTTCAAAGCGACCTATCAAAAAGCGCAGATCGCCCATTTGGCACTGCCGGATGCGGACACCGACAGCTGGCCTGTCGTCATGCCGCCCGGCGATCAGTACATCCTGGCCTTTGACAAAGGGAGGATCGTAATCGGCGCGACCCATGAGAATGATCCGCAAGGCTTCGACACTCGTGTCACGGCCGGAGGCTTGCAGGAGGTTATCAGCAAGGCATTGGCATATGCCCCTGGGCTTGCCGATGGCAGCTTTTTGGAGGCAAGGGTAGGTTTCCGGCCGTTCACTCCGGGATTTCTTCCGGTGATCGGCGCTTTGCCAGGCTGGCAAGGAATTTATGCAGCCAATGGTTTGGGAGCATCAGGACTAACGATGGGGCCGTATATCGGATACCAGCTGGCCAAACTGGTTCTGGGGCTGGGTACCGATATTGCTTTGGAGGATTATAAGATAGAGGGAGCAATTGGCCAATAACTCTGCTTGGTGCTGCTTGGTCAGATTTGAAAATTATCGCACAGATATTTCCACATGAACACAAACGACCGTTGGCATGGTAAACTAACGCTATGTCTCATTAAAGCGTCGTGGCAGTGAACTGTTATTTTTCATAGAGAGTGACCGGAGGAGAAGAAATGAAAGCATTTATACTTAGATGGAACAGAGTAAGCCTCGTCAAGCGGATAGTTGCGGGAATTATACTTGGGGTGATTTTGGCTCTGTCTGTTCCAAAGGCAGCAGGTATTGCAATTTTCGGTTCTTTGTTCGTCTCCGCCTTAAAGGCGGTCGCCCCTATATTGGTTTTGCTTCTGGTTATGTCTGCCATAGCCAGCCATAAAAAAGGGCGTCAAACGAATATGAAGGCGATCCTCGGCCTTTATGGTTTAAGTACTTTTATGGCCGGGCTTATCGCCGTAGGTGCAAGTTTTATATTCCCCGTGAGCCTGTCCCTGGTGGCAAATACCGCGGATATTACTCCTCCCGCAGGCATTGTTGAGGTGCTGAAGAACTTGCTGCTTCAAGTGGTTGATAATCCGGTCAACGCCCTGATCAATGCTAATTATGTCGGTATCCTGGCTTGGGGGATTTTGCTTGGAGTGGCTTTAAAAGGGGCCAGTGACAACACAAAAAGCCTGCTTACCCATTTTTCAGATGCCGTTTCGCAGATCGTCAAATGGGTGATTCAATTTGCACCGTTTGGAATTATGGGGCTTGTTTTCGATACCGTTACTACCAACGGGCTTGCCTCCTTGCTCGACTATGGAAAGCTGCTTCTCGTGCTAATAGGATGCATGCTGTTTATAGCGCTTGTCGTTAATCCATTGATCGTATATCTGAACATTCGCCAGAATCCTTATCCTCTGGTGCTTAGCTGTTTGAAGGAAAGCGGAATAACGGCATTTTTCACGCGGAGTTCCGCCGCCAACATTCCTATTAATATGAGGTTATGCGAGAAATTAAAGCTGAATCCGGACACGTACTCCGTGTCCATTCCACTTGGTGCGACGATTAATATGGCGGGTGCGGCGGTTACGATTTCTGTTTTAACGCTTGCAGCCGTACATACACTCGGCATTCAAGTGGATTTCGGTACGGCGTTGATTCTCAGCGTCCTGTCCGCCGTATCTGCTGCGGGCGCTTCGGGGGTGGCCGGCGGCTCGCTGCTGCTCATTCCGCTGGCGTGCAGCTTGTTCGGGATATCGAATGATTTGGCGATGCAGGTTGTGGGGGTAGGGTTCATTATCGGCGTTTTGCAGGATTCGTTTGAAACGGCGCTGAATTCATCCTCGGACGTGCTTTTCACGGCTACCGCCGAATATGCCAAAAAGCGCAAAGAAGGCAAGCAAACAATTGCAAGTGCTTAAATCAGAAGGAGCAGGCGGCCTGAGGGCCCCTGCTTTTTTTTACAGTTTTAAATGGCCTGTAAATGGCCTCAGCAGAAGGCTTGGCCAAACCTAAACCAGGAGCGATTGTTCTGCTTCATTTTTAACTATGCTACAATAAACGGTGGAGAACATCTGATCTTACTTTGTGAATGGAGCCGAAGTCATGGATATTAGCGAATTTCAACAATGGGTCAAGCAGTATTATGATGAAAGAAACTGGTCCAGCCTGGATATTTTTATCCGGATCGGTTTTCTTGCTGAGGAGACCGGAGAGGTGGCCAGGGCCATCCGCGCTTTGGAAATTGGCAGAGACCGGCCGGATGAAGCGGCAGGGACCTATGCGGACAATAAAGAACAATTAATAGAAGAATTAGGGGATGTGCTGGGCAATCTAATCGTTATTGCAAATAAGTACGATATTTCCTTAACAGAAGTGTTCGAAGCTCATCACAGGAAGCTGTCGGATAGATATTCTTGACACAGGTGGCGCGCCATAGGTTGTTTTATTACAGATACTGCATAAATTGCTGATTTAAAAACTTTCTAGTGAAGCACCTCGCGAAAGGGAGCTAAACATCTAGAAGAATAATTTTCTAGATGCTGCGTATATGGAAGCTCTCACGAGGTGATGAGACGGGTTCATATTGCCGTAAAATATTGGACGATCCCCCCATAGATGGCTTCCGCGATTTGCTGTTGGCCGCGCTTGCTGTGGAGCATAGCGCGGTCTTGTGCGTTGCTGAGAAAGCCTGTCTCCACGATAACGGCGGGACAGTCGACGTGATTCAGCAAATAGAAGGGCTTGCCCACCTGAGGCAAGGATGAGGTGCCGTACAGGACGTCCAGGGAGTTCTGAATCGAAGAAGCCAGGATGGCGCTGCGTCCCTCGGTCTGGTGCAGAACGACCGGGCCGCGTTTAGATTTATTTTTGCCCCAGTTGACGTGAAGGCTGATGACAATCTCCGACGGGAGCTCCTCGCTAAGCTGCTTGCGCTGAGCCAAATCCCGCAAATGGCGGGAACGGCTGCGGAGCCAGCGATTATCGTCGCTCAAAGCATAATCCCCGGTCCGGTTCAGGATTGTTCGATATCCATGGCTGCGAAGTATTAGATAAAGGCGTCGACCGATCTCTAAATTGATATCTTTCTCCAGGATGTCGCCATAAGAGGTACCGCCGTCGATTCCGCCATGCCCGGCATCAATAAGAATAACGGGCTGGGGGAAGGCATGCTTGAAGGGATTATCCTCAGCTGCCGCATAGGTACCGTACGTACTGCTGAAGGCCAAAAGAAACGCAAAGACAAACAGGCATTTAGGTCTCATGCAGTCACCTCCACGATTATATTTGTACTATAGAATGAGCCAGATTTTGAAAAATCATGCATGAGGCTCTTAAGCCATAGGAATGATACTCAAGCCGTTTTTGAGCTATGCAATAACCCCAAGCCATTGGTTTGGGGTTATTGCATATGATTGGCTGATTGATTGGGCGGCCACTCGAGCGTGGTCCAAATTTGCACCGTGCTCACGGCAGCAGAGAGTGTTCAATGCACCGGGGCAGCTGTACCGAAGCTTTATTATGGCGGGGCTGATTAAATTAATAAGGCTACCTTTACGTTCAGGCAATCAATCTAAGCGATAGGTAAGCGGTGGGCAGAGAAAAGTAAGCAGTAGGTAGTGAACTGTGAGCAGTAAGCAGTAAGCAGTAAGCAGTAAGCAGTTAGCAGTTAGCAGTGAGCAGTGGGTAGTGAGCATTAAGCAATGAGAGTAAGCAGTGAGCAGTAAAAAGTTAGCATTAAATAATAAGCAGTGAACTGTAACCAGGCTCACGTTTCGGGCCATTTGGCGAGCAACTCCAGAAGTTTAAGGGTGAGGCAATCGGTGCAAACTAGCGATATAAGACAAATGATAAGGGCTGTAAAAAAGGAGGGACGAGATATGGCCAAGGGCGATGAACTGGTCAAGTACATTACCGAACGATTCGTCGATTATATGGAGACGCCGAGGGATGTCCGCCGCAGCCGAAGCCAGGGGAAGGAGCCCTGGAGCCGCAGATGGTTCGGGATGGTCCCGTTCAGTCTGGGAATGTGGTGGAGGCAGATGGCTCATAAGCCGTCCAACAGTGGAAAAGGGAAGGGCAGGGCCCGCCCTGAGTAACCTTGAAAAGAGCCTGGAGCTAAGCGTGGGGAGGGACAGTCCCCGAGGCTAGTTCCCGGCTCTATTTCTTTTTTACTGACCTGTGCTGCTGTAAAATTGTCCGGCTTTTGCCAATTCGCTAAAAGCGATAAAGCGAGGGGAGGAGGAGGTGCCGGTCATGACGTATACCTGGTCATCCGCGGCATTCTGGCCCTGCTCCCAAATTTGGTAGCCGTAGACGGGTAAGGGCAAGGTATAATTGCGTTCTTCGCTGCGGGCCGCGAAAATAAGTGATCTATGCTGGCGGAGCTCCTGGACTAAGGAGGAGGCCGTCAGCTTGAGATCATCGCCTGTCAGCCACAGGAGATTGTCGTTCGGATCGAAGCTGGCTGCCGTTATCGTGGGTGGTTCAGGAACGGCGGTGTCTGCCCCATCGCTGGCTATGATGGCGGAAGAGAGCTGGAGCGGGGCCGACAGCAGCTTCTGCCAGACCAATTCATTATCGGGCAGCGGATCGGCGTTTCGTGCATCGCGGTATTGCAGAGAAAGAACATCGCTGGGGATAGCTTGGGCAAGCACCCCTTGGGTCTGAATGCTCTTGTCCTGCATGTCGATGGCCTCAACCATAGCATGTCCGCTCGCGGTATGCCTGTCTATGACTTGAGCTTGTGTGTTCCTGGCATGTCCGCCTTTAGCTTGAGCGATTATGGCATGTACCCCTACAGCTTGCCCGCTCGAGGCTAGCCCATCCATGGCTTGAGCTTGAGTGTTTCTAGCTTGTCCAACTATGGCATGAGCGTTTGCAGCCTGTCTGCCCATGTCCTGTCCGTCTTTGGCATATCGGTCCATATCCTGTCCGCCTATGGCTTGAACGTTAGTGGCTTTTCCATCAGTAATTTGTGAGTTCAAGGTTTGTTTGTTTTTGGTTTGCGAACTCGGGGCTTGATTGCTTATGGTTTGAGCGATCAAGGTTTGTTCGCCGTTGGCTCGGATGCCCCTGTTGACGATTCGCCATTCGGCGAGAAGCGGTCCGGCGTAGAGGTGCTCAACCTGGAGCCCTTGGAGAGAATCGGTCTGGGCGGACCTGCCGTTCTCCGCCGCCAGCGCCCGCTGCAGCGCTGCTGTGTCGAACAAGGGCTCCGGTCCGGCACCGTACTCGATAAGGGCGTAGCCGCCTGACGGCCGGGCGCCGATGATAAGATAGCCTACGGGCTGGCTATCCCGGGTTAACGTCACAAGCCAGGCGTGCATGCCCGGTCCCAGCGGCTGGAATTCCGGGCTGGCCCCCTGCCAGTCCGTAAACGGCTTGCGGCCAGACAGCTTATTGATCAATTGGCCGGCGAACTGGACGACTTCCTTCGGCGCTGGCCCAGAAGGAGCTATAGCGAGCATGGCCTGCGGGCTGGAAGGAACGGAGTCGCCATTAGCTTGTACCATTTGTGCACGCGGCATAGGTGCGATAAGAATCACCAGACTTAGCAGCAAGGCGAGGCTTATTTTATAAGGAAAGCGGAACAGGAACAAACGATCACCAGCTTTCGTATATTTTGTTGCGGTAGGCTTGCTTCTATCTTAAAAGAGCAGCGCCAAGAAGGTTGTCTCAACCTGTCGCGCACGGCCGCTTCTATTTTTGCGGTCTTTTAGCGAGAACGGTCAATTATTTGTCAACGCATCCAACGCAAATGGAAGATGCCGCAGTTTATGGCGGATACGACAATCCTCGGCTCGTACTGCCAGCGGATTTCCCCACGGCGCGATTCGTACTGCTCCTGAACGAGCTTCTTCCGCTCCTCGTCCGGGTCGCGGAGCAGGTCGGTATAGTAGCCGTCGATCAGCAGAAGCTCCTCCTGGAGCCGCTCGTTGGCTTCCTCTGCCCAGGTCTGGTCATAAGCCTCGATTTCCTCGCGAATGATCCGCTCCAATGTGTCTCGGCCTTCTGTCAAGGAGAGTCTGGTCGGCTCGATATGGACATTTTCCGGTACGCGGGGGACGAGGGAGAGGGATTGCAGCCTGGTGCCGAAGGAGGGGTCAATCTGCCCGGTCAGCAGGGAAATGCCGAGTGAACGGAGCTCTTCTCTTTTCATGTCGCAGCAGAACTCGATCTTGAAATTCACGCCCAGCCAGGGCTCGTATGCGGCCGGGAGCAGGGTCATCCGCTGCCTGGGCGCCGCGCTCTCGAACAGATAGACGCAGCGTCCTCTCCTCAGCGCGGCATCGAATATCTGCTTGAGGCGCGGGCTGCCGAAGGCCAAATCTTCGCGCTGAATCCGTGACGGGCCGAGTATAGGCAGGGGACGAATCGCCCCGTAATGGCGCCCGAGAATTTGATCCTCCTGCGGCTTGGGCTCATTTTGCTCGGCGGCGGCGAGATCTGCATCATGGTGCTCGGCATCGAAGACGAATTTGAAGGACATCGTCTCCGGCTCAGCGCCGGTACGCTCGATAAAGCCCCAATAGTACGGGCGGTTCGTTAAATCTTTATCCGCCTGGGGCGAGAGCTTGACGGTTACGTGATGCGGCGATTTCTCAAGTATCCGGCATTCGGTAATATCGAGGTAGGCCAGCACATATTGCTGGATTTGCTCCATCGTCATGGTCATTGTTGTCAGCCTCCCATGAGTTCCGTAAGTTTGGTGCCGGACGATTCCTTTGGGGGCTCTTTGACGAGCTCGTCCTTAAGTTTGTGCAGGGAACGGCCCAGGGAATCGACGCGGCTGGCGATCTCTTCATCGCTTTGCGATTCCAGCAGGATTTTATAGATGCTCTTCTCCAGGGAATGCTCCTTCTCAAAACGCTCCAAAATCACATCGAGACCGCCGATGACCATTTCGAACATATTGATTTTCTCATGCAGCAGATTCAGGATATGCTCCTCGATCGTGCCCTTTGTGGATAAATTGTATATTTTCACATCGTTTTTCTGGCCCAGGCGGTGTACTCTGCCTATGCGCTGCTCGACCCGCATCGGGTTCCAGGGCAAATCGAAATTGATCATCTGATGGCAGAACTGCAGGTTGATGCCCTCGCCGCCAGCTTCCGTCGCGATCATGACCTGCGCTCGCCCGCGGAACAAGTCCATCATCCAGTCTTTCTTGCCGCGGTTCATGCCGCCCCGGTACGGTACGGCCGTCATGTTGCGCTCGCGGAAATACTTCAGCAGATACTCCTGGGTCGCGCGGTATTCGGTAAAAAGAATCACCTTGTCGTTCATTTCCCGGATCAGTTCCATCGCTTTCTCCGCTTTGCTGTTCGCCTGGATCGTTTTGATGATGCCGACCAAATCCCAGATGCGATCGCGAAGCGGGGAGTCGGGAGCGAGCTTCTTCGATAAATTGACGAGCGTTACGAATACGGCATCCCGGCTGCTGCAGACCTCCCGCTGCAGGGTGACAAGCGAGAGCATGCTGCTCAGATCCCCGCCTGCTGCATGATATTGGTCTTTGACAAAGGAAGTAACGCCATCGTATAATTGCTTCTCCTCGGGCGACAGCTCGACATGGATGTTGCGGACGATCCGCTTGGTGAATTCCAGATCGCCGTCGCTTCGGCGGTTGCGGATCATGACCTTGGAGAGCTCTTCCTTGAGCTTCTCCTCATTCTTAGGGATGCGCTTGTCCACGACGAAGTTGGCGGCAAAATCGCCTTGCCCGCCAAGCTGCCCCGGCTTGAGCAGATTGATCAGGTTGAAGAGCTCGCTCAGGTCGTTCTGAACCGGGGTCGCGGTGAGCAGAAGGCAGTATTTTTTGCGCAGCTGGATCATGAATTGGTAGTTGGTTGTTTTCTTGTTCTTGAGCTTGTGCGCTTCGTCGACGATGACCATATCGTATTCGTTATTCAGCAGGATTGCCTTGTGGGGATCCCGCTTGGCCGTGTCCATGGAGGCGACGACGATATCGTTGTCCCAGGAATGCTGCTTCTTCTGGGCGACGGCGGGGATGGCGAACTTCTGGTTGAGCTCGCGGACCCATTGGAGCACCAGGGAGGCCGGTACAAGAATCAGCGCTTTGCGTACCAGTCCGCGAATCATATACTCTTTGAGGATCAGCCCGGCTTCAATCGTCTTGCCCAGCCCTACTTCATCGGCTAGAATCGCCCGGCCCCGCATTTCGAACAGTACTTTGCGGGCGGTCTCCGTCTGATGCGGGAGCGGCTCTACTCCGTGGATATGAGAGAGGCAGAGGATCTCTTCAAAGCTCGACACGAGCGACGCGTTCTCCGCTTCCATGGCGAGGTTAAACAGCTTCCAGTCGTCCCAAGGCCCGCCCTTGTCCAGACGGCTGTTCAAATCCTCGAACCAGGAGCGATCGAACTCGATTTGGGGCGCGGGCTGCAGTAATGGCTGCGCGGGATTCGGAGGATGCGGGTTCATGATGTAAACCTCCCTTATCTGTCATCTTCTAAATTCATGTAGATGTAGTATGGACGAATAAGTAGAAATTCATAACTTCCAGAAGAGGCTAATCCGTAGCATAGGATATCGTGGCATACGGTATCGTGAAATGGTACTGCGTTCAAGTGGTACTCGGTTTCGTGGATACGGCATTGTAGTTTACTTTACCGTGACATCCGATAGCGTGAATAATGTCGATATATGTCACATTCTGTATAAGGGAAGGGCATGATCTGGCAAGAGCAGGCCGGTAAAATTAGCGCATCCTCAGTGGCATGCGGGGATCAGAGGATGATATTCTCGGAAAAAGGCAATTCTAAAGCTAAGCAGCTGAAATGGAATTGCAGGCAGGGCGTGGAAGGATTTTCAGTGTTTTTTCAAAGGAAGGAATGAAAAATAGAGGGATTCGAAGGAAAGCGGAGCTCTTAGGGGATAAAGGCCATTAATCTGCCTTAATTTTCAGAGTTGCCAAGCTGTAATATCGAGATGTTGTATAGTATAATGGTACTCGCCCACTACATATTGTGATTTATACATAAAAAGATCGTTTATGTGATGTGGATGCGGGTTATAAATATATGAGGAAAAAGGTTAGAGAACGGACAGGAATCGGCGGTACTTGCGCAGGTAAGGCATCTGCGCAGCTACCGACATTTTTTTGCGCCCATCCGGGGAATGAATGCGGTTCTCGGTATCATACAAGAAACGACAATCCGCTGCGAATGATGTTGAATTACGGCGCAAATTATAATTTTAGAGGAGGGTGTTTTCTTTGAAAACAGAGCAGAAGCAACGTCTGGAGGGGCTTAGTGAGAAAATCTTTTTGGATCGGTACGCCTGGAAAAATCCTGATCCCAGCCACGCGAAGGTCGGCGATGTGGTCCTTGTACTGACCAAGGATGATCCGAAGTTCCCTACGAAGGAAGTAGGCGAGGTCGTAGCGCGTGAGGGGCGGATCGTGACGGTGAAGACCCGCAGCGGCGAGCTCGTGCAATCGGATGTTGAGAAGCTGACGCTGAATATTGAGAAAACACCGGAGGAAATGTGGGATCGTCTCGCTTCCGCTATGGCTTCTGTGGAGGCTACGCCTGAGCTGCAGCAGGAGTGGGAGGAGAAATTCCGTTACGTGCTTGATGACTGGAAGCTGGTGCCTGGCGGGCGCATCGCCGCTGGCGCGGGAGCCAGCGATGAGCTGACGCTGTTTAACTGCTACGTAATTCCTTCGCCGAAGGATAGCCGCGGCGGCATTATGGAGACATTGTCCGAGATGACCGAGATTATGGCGCGCGGGGGCGGAGTTGGGATTAACCTGAGCTCGCTGCGGCCGCGCCGGGCCGTCGTCAAGGGCGTGAACGGTTCTTCCAGCGGTGCTGTATCGTGGGGCGGCTTGTTCAGCTATACGACAGGGCTGATCGAGCAAGGAGGCAGCCGGCGCGGTGCGCTGATGCTGATGATCAACGATTGGCATCCGGATTTGCTTGATTTCATTACGGTGAAGCAGACGATGGGTCAAGTAACGAACGCGAACCTGTCGGTTTGCGTCAGCAATGACTTCATGAAGGCCGTGAAGGAGGATCTGGATTGGGAGCTCGTCTTCCCGGATACGACTTATGAGGATTACAATGAGGTATGGGACGGCGATCTGGAGAAATGGAAGGCTGCCGGGCGGAGAGTCAACCATTTCCGTACTGTGAAGGCGCGGGAAATCTGGCATACGATCATTGAATCGGCGTGGAAATCGGCTGAGCCGGGCGTCGTATTCATGGAATACTACAACCAGATGTCGAACAGCTGGTATTTCAACCCGATTATTTGCACGAACCCTTGCGGTGAGCAAGGATTGCCGGCTTGGGGCGTGTGCAACCTGTCGGCGATGAATCTGTCCAAATTCTATGATGCGGACAAGCATGACGTCGCCTGGGATGAACTGGCGCTGACGACGCGTTATTCGGTTCGGTTCCTGGACAACGTAATTAACAAGACGCCTTATCATTTTGAAGAGAACGAGAAGAACCAGAAGAACGAGCGCCGCGTAGGCCTTGGCACGATGGGGCTGGCCGAGCTGATGATCAAGCTGAACATCCGTTACGGCAGTCCGGAGTCTCTGGAATTCCTCGATAAACTATATGGCTTCATTGCGAAAGAAGCTTATCTTGCTTCTGCGGATATCGCAGCGGAGAAGGGCTCGTTCCCGGCATTTGAAGCGGACAAGTATTTGCAAAGCGGATTTATGAAGGTGATGACGGAGGTATATCCTGAGGTGGGTGAAGCGGTTCGCAAGAAAGGGATCCGCAACGTCACGATCATTACCCAGGCGCCTACGGGCAGCACGGGAACGATGGTCGGCACATCGACGGGCATTGAACCTTATTTCGCGTTCAAATACTATCGTCAGAGCCGGCTGGGCTTCGACGAGCAATTCGTGCCGATCGCGCAGGAGTGGATGAATGCGCATCCGGGCGAGAAGCTGCCGGACTATTTCGTGACGGCGATGGACCTGTCCGCTGAGGATCATATCCGCGTGCAGGCAGCGATCCAGCGCTGGGTAGACAGCTCGATCTCCAAAACGGCGAACTGCCCGGCTGATTTCACGGTCGAGGAGACGAAGCGCCTGTATGAGCTGGCATTCGATCTCGGCTGCAAGGGCGTAACGATTTACCGCGACGGCAGCCGCGATGTGCAGGTTCTGCAGACGGAGAAGAAGGATGATGCAGCGGAGACGGCAGGATCTGGATCTGGTGCAGCAGAGGGAACCGCAACTGGCGCATCTGCAGCTGATGCAGGAAGTGAGGCAGAAGGAGCAGCAGGCGAAGCCGAAGGCCAGGTGACGGGAGCGGAGCAGACTTCGCTGAGCGAGTTGGATCAAACGCTGTCCGCCGGGGTGAAACCAAGTGAGAAAACGGTGTTCGATAAGCAGTACAAGAAACGTCCTCAGGTCCTGCACGGGGCAACGTATAAAATCAATACGCCATTCGGCATGGCGTATATTACGATCAACGACTTGAACGGCATTCCGAGCGAAATCTTCCTCAATGTCGGCAAGGCGGGCTCGGACGTCTTCGCAATGGCCGAAGCTCTGGGCCGCGTATGCTCCCTGTTCCTGCGCTACGGCGATCATGGCCAGAAGGTGGAACTGCTCATCAAGCATCTGAAGGGCATTGGCGGCTCCGGCGCCATTGGCTTTGGTCCGAATCGCGTCGAGTCGATCGCCGATGCCGTTGCCAAGGCACTGGAAATCCATGTACAGCATGGACCGTACGATGATCATGATCCGGCTCCGGTAGCGGCGACCTTGGCTCACCACGAGGAGCCGGGACAAGCAGCAGGCGTCGGTTCTGCGGCCAGCGTAACGGCCAGTGGCCAGTCTGCTGGCAACGGCCATCATGGCGGCGCACAAACGTCTTCGCGCGATCTGTGTCCTTCCTGCGGCTCAGCCTCGCTGCTGAACGTGGAGGGCTGCAAAACGTGCGCCAACTGCGGGTATAGCAAGTGTTCGTAAGCTAGAAAGAAATAAACGGTCAGGCAGCATTCAATCAATGCGCCTGACCGTTTTTTTGGATGGATCATTCTCTATTGTCTCCAGTTCATACAAGTACACATTTCTGGCTAGTTGTATATACAACGATAATATTCATTGGATGAATGAATTTTAACATGAACCCGCCTGTAGTCCAATTGGAGCAGATAAGAGTAAAATAAAAGCGAGACAACTTTCAATCTCCAGTAGCCAGATGTATAATCGTGGAAGAAGCCCAGACAACATACGACCCAGCCTAAAGATAAGAGCTCTTTAAGGCTGGGTCGTTTTTGGAGCACTGGGAGCATTGTCACTTACAAGGCATTCAGTCTTTAATAAAGCTCAAGGAGGGTATTCATGAACCGTGATAAAGCAATAGAAATTGTCACTTTATATTTTGAGTCATGGATGGAGAAGGATTTTATAAAATTTACTAAGGTTATGCATGATGAAGCCATCGTAAGAGAATGCACAGGCGCAGTTATTGAAGGTAAAGATGAATTAACACGATGGTTTACTGAATGGAATGAAGGTGAAAACACGGTTCTAAAATGGATAAGTCATAATTTTGGATTTGATAAAGAACGTATGTCGGCATTTGTGGAGTGGAAATTCAAATGTATATTCGAAGGTAAAGAATATGAATGGGATGGTTCTAGTATTGTATATTTTAGAGATTCTTTCATTGTAGAATTGAATGAATATGAAATGAAACAGGAGAAGTTCTTCCCCTATAGGCAATAAGTATAAGGAAAAGTTGGTGATGGTATGTTAGCGGAAAGTCCCAGCATTATATTAATTACAGGGATCATGGCAAGCGGAAAATCGACAGTAGCGCAGCTGCTTTCCGAACAATTCGAGAAATCTGTGCATTTACGTGGAGATATTTTTCGAAGAATGATCGTAAATAACCGTAAAGAGATTCATCCTGACTCGGGAAATGATGAGCTGGATCAGTTGCGGCTGCGATATCGGCTGGCTGCACAATCAGCGGAGGCATATCATCAGGCGGGATTTACAGTTGTAGTTCAAGATGTAATCGTTGGACCTATGCTAAATGATTTTATCTCGTATATCAGTAGCCGCCCTTTTTATGTAGTGGTGCTTTGTCCAAACACGGCGGTTGTCGCAGCAAGGGAGGCTGCTCGCACAAAGAAAGGCTACGGTGTTTGGAGCGTTGAGGAGCTCGATGGTGTTTTGCAAAATGAAACGCCTCGCATCGGACTATGGTTGGATTCATCCGAATTGTCCCCTGAAGAGACCGTTAATGAAATTATCGCGAGGCTGCAGACTGAGGCATTAATATCATGAATAATGGCGTAAGGAATTTGACCGAAAGGCGGGAAAAAGCATATTAATAGTCCCAAACCGATATTAAGCCTGATTGGCTTAGTTCTTTTTATAACAACAGCTGTATTCCATCTATGTTTTAAATTCATAAAAATCGCGGATGTTGGCGTAGGAATGCTGCTATCTCTTGTTAATGCGCTATTATTAGTATTCACTTTGTTATGGAGTCTAATGGGTATAATTGAATTTAGAATGCTATTAAAGTCATACAAGGATATAAGGAATAGGTTATTTGATGGAAGAATAAATAAAAATGAATATATAACTGAATCAAAAAAACATAAATATAAATTAAGTATAAGTATCAGTTATTTAGTTGTGATCTTATGTCAGTTGGGATACGTGATTTATAACTGGGATGAAGTAAATATATAAATACAAGTCTGCAACTGTATTTACGCTGCAGAGCCTTAAGGTTCGTAAATATGGAAACGTTATAAAATCCGTGCAACTATTTATGGAGTGATTTCTATGAAGTACAAAGAATTAATGGAATTCAAAGGAATATTTTTTCTAGGTCTCACTGAGCCTGAAGAAAATTCATTACGTCTTGTCTTTAGCAGAAGTATTACAAGTTCAACACCAGAACCTATATTAATTGGAGACAAAAATATTGGGGATGGTTATACCGTTACAATTGACGAGAAATCGCCTGTAATTCAAATTGACTTTAATAGCTATGTTGGTTATTCGGTGATCAACGAATCGTTTACCGTTTGGGATGATTATGAGGAGTTTGAGGGAAAAGCATTTAGAATTTATCGTAGGTCGAGGTACTTAGATTTTATTGGTGCCGGGACGATAGCTTCGGAAGACTATCCAGGACCTTTCAAACATCATGGTGTATCTTGCCTAAATCATATAGTTGACGTGCTGAGAGCGATGATATTGACGGCCAAGCAGCAACTATTCGTTAACGGGTGCCGGTAATTTTATTGCAGGAAAAACCTCCCTCATGTAGAATTTACTTAATACCAACGATGGAGGAGATTGAATGAAGAGAATATCATTTGTAGCGATGATTGCCATAATGGTGTTTGCTATAATGCCTGTATCAGCATCTGCATTTATGGGGAAAAGAGATGTTGTAGTAGACGGTATTGCATTATCTGGAGGGGCAATTAACAAGAACAATAATACTTTTGTTCCTTTTCGAGAATTATTTACTCAATTAGGACTAACAGTTGAATATGATTCGAAAAGTAAAAAAGTAACAGGCACTAAGGGGGAACTGCAAGTAACTTTCACGGTAGGGAGCAAGAAGGCGAACATAAACGGAGTAAATAAAACACTCCAAGTTGCGCCATTCAATTCTAATGGAAGTGTTTATGTGCCTTTACGGATCGTATCGGAAGCGACAGGCAGCAAAGTTGTATATCTAAAGGACGTAGATATTGTACTAGTAAACAGCCCATCTTTTGAGGGACTGATTTATGACTCTCCAAGTGGATCGCTAGAGATCACCAAAGAAGGGGAATTAACTAAGACTAACAATTTAGTTCTGATCGATTTCCTCGGTTTCTTACCAGAAGAAGAGATAGTTTATGAAATAGACATCTCAAGTGGGACTGACCATGACTATAAAGTAACATTGACGCCAGATGCGGTAATTGAATACATAGAAGATTAGCCATCTCATCTTGAAAAGCAAATGAACGAAACAGCTGAAAGGTTAATATAGGACTATCAAGAAAGTCAAAGTTAAATACGGGATAATGATCTAATCTAAGTCACTCAATCGGGTGGCTTTTTCTTTTTGCAAAACCATTTTGCAAAACCAACACAACGCCGGGGGTGGTGATTATGTAATGGCTGAAGCTCTTAAGCTGATTAAAAAGGAATTAATGATGATTTCTTAAATCCAACGAATTCACGCATTGAGAATTTAATTTCGCTTTTAGAAGAAGTATTACTTACAATCCAAACTGAAAAATAGTTGATCAAGATTTGAAGTTAGAAATATAGATAAAAGGGAGCCCCGCTGGCACTTAACTGGCGAAGCTCCCTTTTTGTTCTGCCCACAACTTGCCCACAAGACATAACCGCTTTTGCACTCTTCATAGACCCTATAAAAGCGTGAGAACCGATAGATAAAGGATTTCATGTTTTTTAAACGAATTAAATATACCTAATACCTTAAGAGCTATCTATGGCTGGGGGCTGGGTCATTTTGTGAATACAAGGACGTTATCTGAAGAAATGCAGGTAACAATTCTGAATCAAATATGTCACCTATTGTGGGGGAGAATATTTCTGATGATTGTCGTTATCATCAAGCATTAATCAGCCTAGGACAGGGTATAGAGAAAATCCATCACTAAACTACGTAAGGAGGTATGAGTTTGAGTAGAATATTTATAACTGATCTAGATGGAACTTTATTAAGATCCGATCAAACGATGTCTCACTTTACCGTTAATGTTCTAAACTCTGCTATTCAAGAAGGCTATATTATTAGTTTTGCTACCGCCAGAGGGTTAATAAGCGCTTATAGTGTAGTTTCTGATATCGCGTGGAAGCATCCAGTTATTTTATATAATGGCGCACTACTGTTTGATGTTATTCATAATCGGGTGATTGATGGATACTTTTTGGACGCTGGTTTGACAAATGAGATCATACATAGAGGCAAGAAACATGGTTGTTCACCTTTTTATTTTTTATTGGACGATATGAATAAAGAACGGGTATATCACGAGAAATTAACTTCCTTTGGCATGATAGAATTCCTAAAGAGCCGGATCAATGATCCAAGGTTCATGGAAGTGAACACACTTGAATCGTCCGATGATGAAAAGACATTAGCCTTGACGTTTATTGGAGAGTTGGATGATTTATTACCTCTTAAAGATGAAGTAAGCTCCGTATTAGGAGATCAGGTAAACCTCCATATCATGAAAGACTATTATATAAAAAATCAATATTTCCTTGAATTTAGTCATCCCCTCGCTGCAAAATGTGAAGGTTTAAAGATGTGGGCAAAGCATATGAATGTAGAAACCAAGGATATTTGTATATTTGGCGATAATTTAAATGATCTAGGATTATTTGAGGTTGGCGGCAAGAAAATAGCAGTGTCTAACTCGCATGCAGATATCTTGAGAATTGCAGATGCGGTCATCGAGAGTAATAACGAAGATGGCGTAGCCAAATATATCAAGGCAAATATGAATGACATATCCTATATAAAGTAACATTAAAAATTAAGAGGTGAGTTATGAACGCGGATATTATTCATTTAGCTCGAGAGCTTGCAATGGTATTAATTAAACAAGCTGGACTTATTGCCAAAGAAAGATTTGACAACTTTGAACAGATTAGGTCAAAGGATAGCTTTGGTGATGTTGTAACTGAAGTAGATCACATGGCTGAGGCTATCATCCTAAAAGGTATAAGTAGTACTTTTCCAGATCATCAAATACATAGCGAAGAAGCAGGCGACAATGGGAAAAGCTCGGATTGGCTATGGCTAATTGATCCATTGGATGGAACAAACAATTTCGCAATTGGTCTCCCAGTGTTTACTACCTCAATCACTCTGATGTATAAAAGGGAACCTGTTCTTGGTGTAGTATACGAGCCAATGACAGATAGACTATTTGAATCTTGTATTAATAAAGGTGCTCATTGCAACGGAAGAGAAATGAAAGTGAAAAGAAGCAACCATTTCAAAAGAGGAAATATCGGCTGGATCCAAGGACATAAAGTTCAAAATGATCTTAAAGCAGTCACATTAAGGCATCATATTGAGCTGAATTTTAAGAGAATGATGAGGTTATGGGCACCGACATTACAATGGTGCATGCTTGCTAAAGGCGACATTGATGGGATTGTCCTCTACAATTCCGAAGGGGATGATCTGTATTCTGGAATTTTAATGGTAAAAGAAGCAGGAGGAGTGGTTATTGATTTTGATGGCAATCCGTTTACGGGGATGAGTGAAGAACCCTATTTAATCGCATGTCATCCTGACAATAAAGATGAATTGATTAAAGTTGTTAAGGAAGGCATGGGACTATTCGAGGTATGAATCTAAATTCGAGAAAAAGACACTTGTTCATATCTAGGGAGATCTATATAAAAATCTTTTTGGCAGAAATACCTTTACTAGATAATTGATTTTAGACAGGGATGTAACATTGTAAACAGTGGGGCGGCCGGCAGTTGAAGAAAGCCTTTCGGGTTTGTAAGAGGGTGTTAAAACCAAAAATGAACAAGATATATGAAATTAAGTTACCCGTGTCTATCTATATTCAAGTGATAAGTTACATAATAGTAACACTGTTGATGTTAAAGTTGCTGTTCATATCCAATTCATTCGTTCTCGTTGTAATTCTATTATTGTGTATTCTGTTACAAGTTGGAGCAATAATTGTACTAATGATAAAGATTCTAAGAAACACAAATGAGTTAGTAATTACAAAAAATGAAATCAAGATAAATCGTAAGGAAGTCTCTATAAAAGAAATTGAGAAAATTATAATACAAGGTTATTTTGCACAGAGTATTGGTATTAAACGATATGGGAATAAATTCATTTCAATCAGTTTTCATTTTAGATTCAGGAATAATGAGGAGACTAATATAAAGGAATTAAAACAGTGGGCAAGTATAAATGGAATTGATGTAATTAATGGGAAGATTAATAGGTGGTTATAAAAACTGAAACTCTTCTTAAAGATACAAGTGAAAAACTGATAATTCCCAAGCTACAACAGGCTTTTAATGAAATACTGAATGAAATAAGTGATCCGATCTGATTATGAGCAAGCGGGTACGTATGGATTCGAGATGTATACTGTAATTCACTCTGGAAGCTACATTTTCCGGTAAGGAAGAGGTTGTAAGAAATTTGTATGTGAATCCCCAAAAATGCGTAAATTCAATCTAAATTAAAGGAGATAAGATGAGTAGAATTTTAATGATCAGTGATATCCATGGATGTATTAAACAATTTAATGAGTTGCTAGATGTAATTAATTACAACCCTTCCCAAGACAATTTAATATTGATTGGTGATTATGTTGATAGAGGGCCACGAAGTAAAGAAACAGTGGAGCGAGTTAAAGAGCTAGTAGACAACCATAATGTTATTGCTTTACGGGGTAACCATGACCAAAGATTGGTTGACCTAATTAGGACGGAAAGTGAGATGGTCCAAGGCAAATTTCTGGAGCATGGCGGTATACAAACGCTCCAAAGCTATTGTCATTTTGTTACTGACAATATGAATGAGGAATTGTTTAAACAAGCTATAGAGTACATACGGGTACATTTTAATAGTCATATAGATTTTCTAGAATCCTTGCCTCTTTATTATGAAGACTCACACCATGTCTATGTTCATGCTGGACTCAACCCGAAGTATATAAATTGGCGAGAACAACCTGAGCATGACTTTATGTATATTAAGGAAGAGTTTCATCAGTCGAAACCGAAAACCGATAAACTAGTCATATTTGGTCATACAAGGACTATTGAGCTTCATGATTCATCGGATATCTGGTTCGGTCAGGGTAAGATAGGGATAGACGGTGGCTGTGCATATGGAATGCAGTTAAATTGTTTGATTTATGATGAAGGAAAATATAATACAGCGACTATAAAGAATCCGGGTTTGGAGGGATATTAATGTTAAAGGATAATAAAGTGATTGACATAATTCAAAACAGTGAACTGTGTAGAGTTAAAAACGAGATTGCTATGTTATCTATGAATTCAATTAGAATGACTCCAGAGATTACAGAAGATCAAAACATCCCATTGGGTATGACAAAAATCGGTGGCCAGCCCGATCTGCCTGCTTCAATAAATTGGCCATCAATAAACGGCAGTTACCTCAGTTTTATTGCTCAAATAAACTTGAATGAAATCTCAATGTTGCAAAATGTTCTCCCAAAGAACGGTTTACTTAGTTTCTTTTATGATGCATTTGAACAACCATGGGGATTTGATCCAAAAGATGCTGGAAGATGGAAGGTTATTTATATTGAAGAGACGCATGAATTAGAAAGAAAAGCAACTGCTGCCAAACTAGCAGAAGAAGGGATTTTCGGAACTTGTAAAATACGATTCTCTGTTCAAACAACAGTACCCTCTTGGGAGTCTATAGCAATAAAACAATTAAATCTTAATGAAAACGAAAATGATTTATACATTCAGTTAGCAGAAGAAGTATTTGAACACAATGATTCTAATGGAACAATTCATAGGATTCTTGGCCACCCTGATCAGATTCAAGGCGAAATGAAACTAGAATGTCAATTAGTTTCGAATGGCTTATATTGTGGTGATCTCACAGGTTATCAGGATCCCAGAAAAGAAATATTAGAATCAGGGGCAGAATCGTGGAAACTGCTTTTACAGATTGATTCTGAAGAAGATATTGGAATGATGTGGGGAGACGTAGGTAGGATTTTCTTTTGGATTCATGAAGATGATCTGAAGAGAAATGACTTTAATAAAGTATGGTTAGTTTTGCAATGTAGTTGATTTGTCCATTAAATGAAGTACAGTGGCATTATGGAGTGTAACAGTTGAATCATAAGGCTTGTCTGGATCTGGGTAAAAATGTACGAATCTTTATGAAAAAGGACGTGATATTATGCCACGACTGATTGGTAATCGAATTATTTTAAGAGAATATCAGAAGAATGACCTTAAATATATGAGGAACTGGGTGAACGACTCCGAAATTGTAAAAAATCTGTCGGATATATTTCTTTATCCTCATACAGAGAATGCTACAGAACAATTTTTAAATTCAATGCTAGAGGATCGGAATGATAATCATAAAGGATTTGTAATTGCCCACAAGGAAACTGAGGAGTATATTGGGCAAATCGATTTGTTCAACATTAATTGGAAGAACAGAACAACCGAATTAGGGATTGTAATAGGGACTGCTGATCACCTAAGCAAAGGGTACGGGACTGAAGCCATAAAAGTGCTACAAGAATTTGTGTTTAATCAAATGAATTTAAATAGAATACAACTTGAGTTACATGATTTTAATGAAAGAGCATACCGATGCTATTTGAAATGCGGATTTAAAGAAGAAGGGCGGTTAAGAAAAAGGCATTATATCAATGGAAGTTACGCAGATACCATTATTATGGGAATATTAAAGAATGAATATGAGGAAATTGAAGATAGCTAGTAATTACGGGATATTACCGAGAGAGGTGCAGAGATGATATATCGTAGAAAGACTTATATTGTTGCTTCTTCATTTGTAGAGGAATTCAATGCATTGTTCAATGATATTTTGCTGCCTTCTCAGTTGAAATATGGTGCGAGACTTATTGGTAGATGGCATATGCATATCGATGAGGAAAACAGTGAGATTTTTGCATTATGGGAATATGATACATATGAACAATACGAAGAGATTGAGAAGAGGATTAAATCTGATGAAGAGCATGTACAGCGAGTTCAAGAGCGGTTTGATCAGATTGGAAGAGATACAATTAAGGAAGTATTACGGAATGACATCAAGCAAGAGTTCTTCACGTCAACTATCGATAGGGAAAGGACGATTTTAAAGACATTTTAGTTAGTATTTCTAAGAGGATGGTAACATCCAATAACTCTGTATTTCCGTCAACGGAACTTCCCCCCCTGCCCGCAGAGAGTGAAGCTGGACTCACTTACGGTGCTGCTCCAGGATGGCAGTGTTCGCTGACAACTTTGCCGCGAACCTATAGGGGGGAATTATCGGGGCCATTTGGACTTTTTTTGTAGCTGGGGACTCAGCTATCCGGGAGTATATAAGAGTTACTGGGCTTCTCGGAAATTAGGTGTGTATCTGATCAGGGCTATCCGATGGTCTCATTCGTTGGCGGCAAGCATCAAACTATATATCTTGCGAGTTGAATTCACGTTTCGCACTGTAACTTTTCGGTACATTTCTGTACCGATGATTTTGCTCATTCCGCTTTTTGTGACGTTTTTTTTATCAACTGACCATAGAATAGCGCCCGGAACATATTTTACGGTATCGATCTCGGGACGGATTACCAGCTTGTCCAGCACGGCTGCATCATCAATTTCTTCCCAAAGAAACAGCACATCACTCTTCATTTTTTCGTCATTTGTCCATGTTTCCGGGAGTTCAAGAAGGACTTTTTTCATGTCATCCAAATGAAGAACAAGAACCTTGATTTCAAGCCCGAAGTTCTCGACGATACATTCTTCTAAAATATTTACGATCTCTTGCTTCGTTTTATCTACACAGGTAAAAACAATATTACCCGAATTAATATAAGTCACAACGTTAGTCATGCCTGCTTGCTCGAAAGCATTCTTTAACAGCTTCATGTCGATTTTATTGTTTCCGCCAACATTGATTCCGCGGAGCAGCGCAACATAGACCATACAAACCTCCTGAGATTTATCTGATAACTGATTGTACCATAAAGCTGCTCATTTCCCACTCTTTTTCTTCTTGCTAAAAGCTTGATATTTATCAGCGCGGTAACTTTTTTCTTAACATAAGTTAAAGTTCCGCACGTGACGTGACGTTATGTTTTATAGTATAGCTAACGATAAATAGGTGTTCAACTTAACCTACTTTATTCTACAGAGGAGGAACAGGCATGACGGAAAACCTTGCAGCTAACAACGAAATCAACGGAGCGGAAGAATACGAATTGGTCACTACAAGGGTTTTAAATGCATCCCCTGCTCTCGTTTACAAAGCCTGGACAAAACCCGAGCATTTGGCACAGTGGTGGGGTCCCAGCGGGTTTACAAACACTTTTCATGAATTTGATTTACGGCCGGGAGGAATATGGGAGTTCGTGATGCACGGACCGAACGGAGCCGATTATCCCAATAAGAGCGAATTTGTGGAAATTGGGCCTGAACGGATTGTGCTGCGGCATCTTTGCTCACCCTATTATCAGCTCACGGCAACCTTTGAGGAGCTTGGCGGAAAAACCAGGCTGACTTGGCGCCAGCGCTTCGAAAACGCTGCCGTATTCAACGCCGTCAAGAAAGTCGCACTCCCAGCCAACGAACAAAATCTTGACCGCCTCGAAGCACAATTGCAGAGGATGTCTGTCTGAGACTAGGCTGCTGTCCGATTGCTCTGAGGTACCTTATTCAACTAAATGTATTCAACGGGATGTAAGAAGGCGGGGCTGGATTGCAATAATCGAACCCTGCCTATTTTACATTAAAATTTTAAATGTACAGTTCAAACTAAACAGAAAAAGCCCGTTCCGTTTAAGGAATCGGGCTTTCTTATTATGGTTCATTTTCACTTGGGTGTTGAAATAGAGAAGGAGCTCCCAACCGAGCTGATTTGGGAACCTGCCAACTCGAACTAGTCCAAAACTGCTGTCATATGCGCTTTGGTAACCGACCAGTGGGAGGTGGTCCAGTATTTGGCTTTATCCTTGATAAAAATAATTTGCGGCGATTCATGTTTGACATTCAGATCCTCGGCAATCTTGTTCGACACCGGACGGGATTCGATGACTTTCACTAGTGTATAATCCAATTCTGAATTAGGCGTGTCTTGTAAATATTGTTCATATTCATGAAGCGCATTGGAGCTAACAGGACATGTCGTGCTATGTTTTAAAATAACCTGTCCGCGCTCTGTTGATTTAGTCATGATTTCATCCCACTCTTCAAGTGTCGTAATTTCTCTCCAGTTCATACAGGTCTACTCTCCTCGTTAGTTTTATATTATGTCATGTTAAATCCATCGAATGATTGAATTTTAACATGATCCTGTCCGTAGTCAAGTTGGATATAAGTTTCATGCTGTGTATTTAGGCGATTATTAACTTCTTCATTAGTGCAGGGGCTGTAATCGGGTGCATTTACTAGAGAGGAAGATACCCGTATTATGGAAGTATTCACCAAGTTTATAGCTAAGACGTTAGACGAAACCACAAAGACCTAAAGGTAGCGATTAGAATGAATGATGCTTTTTTAACTTAGAAGAAGGCTCATGAAGGTGCAGTCTAAATTTTTCGCCTGGCTCGGGGATGGAATTAGCGGCGTCGTCGAAATAAAGCTATGGGGGATTATTAATAAAAAGCTATCCAAACTGAAATGATATATTAGAAAACGGTATGAAAGCAAAGTCTCGATTAATGTTCTATGGATACATTGACAATGTGTCGGGTTCTACACTATCTATTTTGTTTACATGCTTTCTTTATTTATATGGGTCTTTGCTGATTCAAAAGAATGAAATGACGATTGGAAGTCTAGCTCAGACTGATCGTTGTATTCAAGAGCCTTCTTTATCGCTTTATCGAATTTTAATAATTTCAATATGAAATGTTAATTTTTATAACGGCAGCTGTTTATTTTCAATGTTTACGATGAAAGGAGTAAGGCTATCTACAAAATATTGGAGGAGAAAGCTTATGGGAAACCAAGCACTGCTGGAAGTACAAGGGCTTACGAAAACCTTTGGCTCGAGGGTGGCAGTGGATCGTCTGAATCTTCGTATAGCAGAAGGAGATATATACGGGTTTCTTGGCACAAACGGTTCGGGTAAAACGACGACAATCCGCATGATTACCGGTCTCATTCATCCCGATGCCGGCGAAGTACGGATAGGTGGGTTTCATCTAAAATCACAGTTCAAATCCGCAATTTCGCTTGTCGGCGCCATCGTCGAGAATCCGGCTTTTTACAGTTATCTTTCTGCCTATGACAATCTTAAGTTAATGGCGAATCTGTATCCGAGAGTAACACGGAAGCGAGTAGATGAAGTGCTGGAGATCGCCGGGCTATCCGAACGTGCGAAAGATAAAGTCGCTTCCTTTTCGCTTGGCATGAAGCAGCGGCTTGGCATTGCTGGCGCACTGCTGAATCAGCCGAAGCTAGTTATTCTGGACGAGCCTACGAACGGACTGGATCCGCAAGGTATGAAGGAGATCAAGGAGCTGATCGTGCAGCTTGCTGCGGAGCAGGGCATCTCTTTTCTGATTTCGAGTCATCTGCTTCATGATGTTGAACAAATATGCAACAAGGCAGGTGTGATCCGAAAAGGGAAGCTGATTGCAGAAGGGGAGGTAAAGCAATTGCTTGCTTCAGGGAAGGAAACTCGGACGCTGGAGCAATTCTTTTTCGACATTACGGAAGGAGATGGCCGGCTATGATGCTCAGGCTGATCCAAAACGAGCTCTACAAAATGGTCAGATTAAAAAAGCTTTATATTTTTATGGCGATTCTGGCCGTACATGCATGGTTAACGGTCTATTTCTATAACGCGGGCGGAGAGTGGAAGTCGGTGATCGTGGTGCCGAATGGCCAGTCTCTTCCGTTAACACTTCTTAATAGCATGGCTCAATTTATGATCGTCTTTATTCCAATCTATGTTGCTGACATGATCACAAGTGAAGTGAACAACGGCACGTTAAAATTGTCATTGCTGTGCCCAGTCCGGCGAATCGAATGGCTTTGCGCCAAGATTGTCTCCTTATTCGCATTCTTGGTAGTACTGCTTGCTTGTTCTATCGCAGCGGAATATGTGATCGGAACGCTGGCCTTTGGTTGGGAAGAACAGACCCTCTATGCTGGTACGTTGTATTCACAGTCAGAAGGCGTATGGCTGACGCTTCGCTTGGCCTTTTCCATGCTGCTGCCGTATATGGCTTGTGGAATGATTGTAATCATCGTTGCCCTGTCTGCTGCGAGTATAAGTGCGGCGATTGGGTTGTCAATCGGCATTTTAACAGCTGCGCAATATTTGAATATTGTTGATACGCTCAAGCCGTATTCCATTGTAAATCAAATGTACTTTTTTCATGAATCTATTCATCAGGCAAACATAGCAGCCATATTACAAAACGTCGTGGTGCTTGCCGGATACCTCATCGTTTCTTATTTCATTAGCGCAATCATGATCAAGAAAAAAGACTTTATTCTTTAAAGGTGGGACCTCGCTTGAGTAAGCTAATCCATTTCGAACTATTTAAAGTGTTTAGGCAGAAAAAGCTGTATCTGTTCATGCTTATTCTAATTGCGGTGGAAATATCGGCAGTTTTTCAATATGAGTGGGATGCATCCGGCTTTACTGATACTGGACCCAACGGTCAATCATTTCCACTGCTTGTCCTTCATAACAGCCCATTGTTTATCGCTATTTTTGTTGCAATTCTGGCCGCCGATTCCATTGCAGAGGAATATCGAAGCGGTACGCTCAAGAAAGCACTTCTTTGCCCGATAAGCAGATTGGATCTGCTTCACGCCAAAATCGTGTTTATGTTTACTGTTATGATGGTTCTGCCTATATTTTCAGTTTTTTCTTCCTATGTTGTCGGGACGGTGGCCTTTGGGTGGGGGGATCGAACTGCTGTTGGTGAAGTCGTCTATCCATTTAGCGAAGGGATTCAGCTTTTAGTGCATATGATTCTTCTATCTGTACCGCCTAATCTGGCGTTAGGCATGGTCGTAATATTTGTGGCCTTAGTAACGGCGAATCCAGGCGCTTCCATCGGAACGGCTCTTGTGCTTATTGTACTTTCTCCGTTGGTCGAGGGCATTTCGCAGCTCGAGGATTTGTTTATCGGGTATCAGCTAAGAGCCTTTCCACTTCTTCCTTTGCACGACCCGGCAGCGCAGGATTTGCTGGGCGGCTTGACCGTCATTCTCACCTATCTTGGTGTCTCATATACAGGTAGTGTTATGATGATAAGGAAGAAAGATATTTTGACGTAAATGGGGTGAGCCCACGTTGTTTGACAAAATATTAATCGTGGAAGATGAGGAAGAAATCGCAGAATTGTTAAAAGACTATTTGGAGGAAGAACGTTTCGAGGTTATCGTCGCCAGTGACGGACAAGAGGCAATACAGCTGTTTAGTGAATTTAGGCCGCAATTGATGATTTTGGACATTATGCTTCCGAAGCTTGACGGGATAGAAGTATGTCGCATAATCCGATCACAGTCAGCAATCCCAATCATCATGCTTAGCGCCAAGAAAAGCGATGTAGATAAAATTGTCGGGCTAGGGATTGGCGCGGATGATTATGTCGTTAAACCATTTAGTCCGGGCGAGATGATCGCACGGGTCAAAGCACAGCTCCGTCGGGCAAATCAGCTTTCGTCTCTTGCGGAGACGTCTGAAATTATACGCTATCAAGAGCTGGCGCTCAATGTTAAAGCTTATGAAGTTACGGTTAGAAATCAACCTGTCCCGCTCTCGGCCAGGGAATTTGAAGTGCTGCGTTATTTAGCCCTTCACCCGAATCAGGTATTGACTCGTGAACAAATTTTCCGGTATGTATGGGGCTTCGACGAGCATGGGGATTTAAACACTGTAACCGTTCATATTAAGAAAATCCGGGAAAAAATCGAGGTCGATCCTGCAAATCCAACGCTGATCAAAACGGTGTGGGGAGTCGGCTATAAGCTCGACGGTGATCCGCGATGAAGCTCGGCATTCGTTTCAAGTTAATAGCATCGCTTACCGGGATCATTTTCATTCCGGTTGTTTTGATGAGCATATCCGGGGTTCGAGAAAATCATGGAAACTCAATTAATGGGGCAACTGGCATTAAATTTATGTTCGTGCTTGGTTTTCTGGTAGTTGCGTTTGTGTTATGTGCTTACCTATTGGCACGATTCATTACAAGGCGTATCCTTCTGCCGTTGAAGGAGCTGAATGATGCTTCGGAACAAATTATGAATGGCAACCTCGATGTCGAAATTCGCAGCCGGTACAATGACGAGATGGGCAATTTTATTTCGGCCTTCGATGTCATGAGAGCAAGGCTAAAGGAATCGCTGGATCAGCAAGCTGCTTACGAGCAGGCTCGCAATGAGCTGGTGGCGAATATTTCCCACGACTTGCGAACACCGATTACATCTATTCGCGGATATGTCGAAGGTTTGCAGGATGGCATAGCTCGAGATGAGCAGAAGGTCGCCCGATATCTTGCAGTCATTAAAAACAAAACGGATCAGCTTGACCGCTTGATTGAAGATTTGTTTCAATTCTCGCAGCTGGAATCTGGACAATTGGCGATGGAGCTGCGGGAATCAGACAGTCGCGAGTTCCTTGAAGCGATGGCAGCCCCATTTGAATTGGAATTTCATGAAAACCCGAGTGTTGAGTTAACTGTCGAGCGGCCCTTTCCCTCCAGACTCATTCAAGTCGATCATGATCGCATGGCACAGGTATTTGAAAATATAATCGAAAATGCCAAAAAATATGGCGGTCGTCCCGCTGAACTGACTATTTCGGCACGGGACGAAGGAGACAGGATTCGAATTATGATTAAAGATAGCGGAATCGGTATCTCTGAAGATGATCTCCCTTACTTATTCGAACGCTTTTACCGAGGAGAAAAGTCGCGTTCCCGTGCATTTGGAGGAGCGGGGCTTGGCCTTGCAATATGCAAGCAAATTGTAGAAAAGCATGGCGGTCGTATTGGAGTGCAGAGCAAACAGGGGATCGGTACTGAGTTTTATTTGACTTTGCCGATTATTAAATAGTATCCAGAACAGGGAAGGAGTTGCTAGTATGTTTCGTTACTACCTTATAGCCTTGTGCGTAATGATTGCAGACCATGCGTCCAAATGGCTTGTGTCGATTTACATGAAAATCGGACAAGAAATCCCCTTAATACCTGGAGTTCTTGGACTTGCATCTATCCGAAACAGAGGAGCCGCTTTTGGTATTCTGCAAGGGCAGACCACATTTTTTATTATTGCAACGACCGTTGTCCTGATTGGAATTGTGCTCTATTTACCTTATGCACACCGCGAGAAGACGATATTGCCCTATGGTTTGGCTCTTATATTAGGCGGAGCATTGGGCAATTATATCGATCGAGTTTTTAAAGGGGAAGTTGTGGATATGATCAACATTCATTTTTTCAACTTCCCAGTATTTAATGTAGCTGATTCCTTCTTATGCATTGGTGTCATGATTGTGCTGCTTCAATCTTGGAGAGAGGCGCGTCACAAGGATATAAAACTAAGAAAAATTGGATGAAAAGCTAAGCTAATATTGGTGTACTCGCTATTTGTTTTTCCGGAACAATCGCCATCTTTCGCAGCACTACATTACTATCCAAAATTGTTCCGGATTTTCAATACGCATATCCTTATATTCACTATAACGCATTTCCGAATGCCAAAAATGATAGTCATCGAATTCTTGCATTTCATTGCTTACATAGTGATTAGTAGCAAGGATAAGGTCACCAACTGGTTTGCGTTCAGTTATTTTTTTCTTGTGCGAAGCAAAGCTGGCGATTTCAAAGATAGAGGCATTCCGAGTTTTTCTTTGGAGAAGAGTTAGTACAGAAGATGATTGATAATCAATGGTCAACAGTACCAGAATGTGCGGGGATTTGGTGGAAAAACCTATAAATAAACAAAATGATGCATGATTTGATCCAGGCGGTGGTACGGCCCATTAGATCTTACTCTTGATCAATATAGAAACAGTATGCCTAAGGAGTGGTGGAAATGGCGCGTGTTTTGTTTATAAATGGTGGATCAGAGGGACATATCAATCCAACGATTGGAGTTGTGCAGGAGCTTATTGCACGTGGAGAAGAGGTTGTTTACTTTTGTATAGAAGCCTTTCGGGAACGCATTGAAAAGACGGGAGCTTCCGTATGCACATTTGATGATCAACAATTTATACAAGCTTTTATCTCAGGCGGAAGAAGCTATATGCTCGAAAGAATCAACGGCCTTTTGCTTACGGCGGATATCGTCATACCGAGTGTTCTTGAACAGATCAAAGGAGAGCATTTTGACTACATCATTCATGATTCCATGTTTGGTTGCGGGCGTATACTTGCTCAAATTCTTAAGCTTCCGGCAATCAGCTCCTGCACTTCTTTTGCCCAGACTAAAGCCTTATTCGATAAAATGCTGGAGCAATCTTTTATACAAGCTCCTGCAGAAACAGTCAAGCCTATAAGCGATAGATTTCAAAGCTTGAAGGCCGGATTGGAGGAAAAATATGAGGTGGAGATCGGTTCTCCTTATGAAGTGTTTTGTAATCCCGCCCCGCTGACCATTGTTTATACAACAAAGGAGCTCCAGCCTGATGGAGAAGCATTTGACCAAACTTATAAATTTGTAGGGCCAGCCCTCTCTGTACGATCAGCTCAAGCAAGCTTCGACTTGGATGAAATCAAAGGGAAGGAGTCCATTTACATTTCACTGGGCACTGTCTTTAACCAAGTAATAGATTTTTATAAGCTTTGTTTTGAGGCATTTGGAAACACGGACTATACTATTGTTATGGCTATCGGGGATAAAATCCAAATTTCAGATTTAGGGAAAGTGCCTCGGAATTTTATCGTAGAAAACTATGTTCCACAAATGGATGTGCTGCAACACACCAAATTATTTATTACACATGGTGGAATGAACAGTACCCATGAAGGACTATATTGCGGGGTTCCGCTAATTGTGATCCCACAAAGCGCGGATCAACCGGTTATCGCTCAGCAGGTTGTCCATATTGGAGCAGGAGTTATTTTACAAATGCAAAGCCTGACTGCAAAGCAACTCCGTGAAGCTGCAGATCGTGTGCTGAGCCGATCAGCCTTCCAGACTGCAGCTGCAAATATCGGGGCATCTTTTAGAAAATCAGGCGGGTATGATCAAGCTGTTAATGAGATTATGGAATTTAAAAGGCAGCATCGAATCTAAGGGGCTGGCATTGAATGGGAGGGGGGATCTGTTATGAAGAAGCATATATATATCATCAGGCATTGTAAGGCTGCCGGGCAAGAAGCTGGTGCTCCGTTAACGACCGAAGGACAGATGCAGGCAGATCAGCTATCTGATTTTCTAACTAAGAGACCGATGGATTATATTGTTTCAAGTCCATATGAGAGAGCGGTCTCAAGTATTCGTCCATTTGCCCAGAAACAAAATTTGATAATACATACCGATAGCCGGTTAAGTGAGAGAGTTTTGTCCTCAGAGCAGTTGGATGATTGGATAGAGAAACTTAGAGAATCATTTGACAATATGAATAGGAAGTATAGAATCCTCGCGAGAAGCCATGATGCGCGGAATTTCTGTCATTGAAGACTTATTCGAGCGGCCAGAGAGGAATATTGCAGTAGTTACTCATGGAAATCTGTTGTCATTGATATTAAAACATTATGATAATAGCTACGGATTCGATGAATGGAGCAGCTTAACCAACCCAGATGTATATGAACTCGTCAAAGCTGTTGAGGAAGTGACCCCTAGTTTAAATCGCATTTGGAAGTGATTAGACGGCGGATCCAAATTCGAGAACAAAAGCGATATTGACAGTAAGGAAAGAATTGTCTATCATCATTTATGAATATAAAATAAAATTATTCATACAATCATAGTTCGGAGGGACAGCATTTTATGGCCAGAAAGTTCAGTGATCACGAGAAGGAGAGGATTCGCGAGCGGCTAGTGGAGGCAGCGAAGCAATGCTTCGGCTTGTACGGGCTAAAGAAAACCAGCATCGAGCAGTTGACCAAGGCAGCGGGAATTGCGCAGGGGACCTTTTATTTGTTCTTTCCGTCCAAGGAGGAGCTGTACTTCGAGCTGTTGGAGCTGGAAGAGGAAAGGGTTCGCCAGCAGCTCTTGGAAGAGACGGAGGGATCCGGAAGGATGGACAAGGAAGCGCTGGTCCGCTTCCTGCGGAAATCACTGACAGTGATGGGGGAGAATCCGTTTTTTCGCCAGTTATATGAGGAAGATGTAATGGAGCAATTGGTACGGAAGCTTCCCCCCGAGAAGCTCGCCGCCCATTTTGATAAGGATGCGGACGTTGCTATGCCTTTTGTCCGCCGCTGGCAGAAGGAGGGATGGCTGACTTCTCAACGTCCGGAAGTTATCGTTAGCTTGATTCGCTCGCTTATTCTGTTGACTCTGCAGAAACAGTTGATCGGGGAAGAGGTATTCGACGAGACTATGGAATTGCTCATTCAACTAATAGCCCAAGGGCTGACCGCCGAAGCTGGTGGTCACTGAAAGCGGCCACAGACAGGAAGCCAACAACGATTAGGGGAGGGAAAGATTCTTGATAGAGGTTAACCGGTTGACGTACACCTACCCGGGAGCCCGGGCCCAGACGATTAAAGGGATTGATTTTAATATTTCCCGAGGAGAAATCCTCGGATTTCTCGGCCCTTCGGGGGCGGGCAAAAGCACCATTCAGAAGGTGCTGATCGGAGTATTGAAGCAGTATGGAGGGAGCGTTCAAGTGATGGGCCGGGAGCTGAGCCGCGCGAAAACGGACTATTTCGAACGGATTGGGGTGGCCTTTGAATTCCCTAATTTTTATTCCAGGTTTACCGCTTTGGAGAATTTGAACTTCTTCCGTTCTCTGTATTCGTGTAAAACGGAGGAGCCTGGGGTACTGCTGGCCAGAGTAGGCCTGGAGGAGCACGCCCGCGAGAAAGTGTCCGGCTTCTCCAAAGGAATGAAGATGAGGTTGAATCTATGCCGGGCTCTGCTGAACCGGCCGGATCTGCTATTTCTGGATGAGCCGACCTCCGGACTGGACCCGGTTAACGCGAAGCTGGTAAAGGATCTGATACTGGAGCAAAAGGCGGAAGGCAAAACCGTTCTACTGACGACACATAATATGAATGCGGCTGAGGAGCTTTGTGATCGGGTAGCTTTTATTGTCGACGGACAGGTTTCGCTCATCGATTCTCCCCGGGAGCTCAAGATAAGACGGGGCACGAAGAAGCTTGTTGTGGAATACAAGGAAGGCCAAGGTCGCAGAACAGAGGAATTCTCTCTCGATAGACTCGGGCATAATGACCGGTTTCTGGATATTATACGGGAGAAGCCCGTCGAGACGATGCACAGCCAGGAATCGACCTTGGAGCGCATCTTTATCGATGTAACAGGAAGGAAGCTGGATTAATATGCGAAGAATGCTCACCGCCTGGGGACATGATATCCATTTTCAGATTCGGCAAGGTTTTTATTTGGCTTATATGCTCATCACCGTTATGTACTGTCTGCTGCTGTCCCTCGCCCCGTCAGGTGCCAGAGCCTATGTCTCCGTTCTCATCGTATTCTCCGATCCAAGCGCCCTTGGCTTTTTTTTTATCGGCGGGATCGTGCTGCTGGAGAAAGGACAGAGCATCTACGATAATCTGTTCGTGACTCCTCTGCAGGTCAGAGAATATATGGCGGCCAAGACATTATCTCTAGCCATGTTATCTACATTAAGTGCAGCGGCCATTCATTTATCAGCTTTCGGGTGGGAAGGCTTCAGCTTGCTGTTTATAGCGGGAATATTTCTGACTTCGGCTTTCTTCACCTTGATCGGATTGGGCCTAGCTGTCCGCTATGAGACGTTGAACGGTTTTTTTCTCGCCTCCCCGCTATACTCGATCATCTACTATGTTCCTGTCCTAGGATACTTGGAGATCTATGAGTCCCCCTTCTATTACTTACTGCCTACTCAAGGGACTTTGTTGCTGCTGGCTTCCCCGTTTCATTCACTGACTATGTGGGAGATGCTGTATGGGCTTACGGTACTCGTGATTGGGATTAGCTTGGCTTATCTATGGGCTAAACGTTCCTTCATCAACCATATCGTCTTGAAGATAGGGGGAAGAGGCCAATGAATAAATATGTTTCACTGTCTGCCGCAGACGCGAAAAATATTGGCCGCGATCCCATGCTGGTTCTGGCTGTCTTTGGCCCGCTTATTCTCGCAGCCGCCATCCGTTATGGAATAAGAATATTGGCCGAGTGGCTGCACCTGACCTTGGCCTTTGACCTGACGGTTTACTATGACCTGATTCTGATTGAAGCTCTCCTGCTTATTCCGCTAATGCTGGGAGTGATCGCCGGATTTCTGATGCTGGATGAGAGGGACGAGAATCTGATTGCTTATTTCGCCGTGACGCCGCTGACCAAATCGGGGTATTTGCTGTACCGGCTGAGTTCCCCCGTGCTGCTGTCCGCTGCTTACACGGTCTTCTTCGTATACTTTACCGATCTGGTACGCGTTCCCGTGGCCGCTCTTCTTCCGTTAACCCTGCTGCTTGCCTTGCAGGCTCCGGTCGTCGCTCTGCTTCTGCTGGCTTTTGCAGCGAACAAGGTGGAGGGAATGGCATTGTCCAAAGGAGTTGGAATAACAATGGCCGCCCCCTTGGCTATCTATTTAGCCCCCGAACCATGGTCCTGGCTGGCTTCGGTGCTGCCCACCTTCTGGATAGCCAAAGCCTATTGGGCCGGAATGGAAGCTTGGAACGGAGCGTTCTTTATTTATTTGGCTGCTTTTGCGATTTATTCCCTGCTGGCGGTCTGGCTCTATCGCTGTTATAAGCAAAGAAACGATTAATCCTTGCGGGCTCCTGAACACGGTACTTGCCCTTAAGTCTCTCGATTCTTGAATATAAAGAATGCTATATGAAACCAATGCAATCATTTGATAAAGGACGTGATATTATGCCACGACTGATTGGGAATCGAATTATTTTAAGAGAATATCAGAGGAATGACCTCAAATATATGAGGAACTGGGTGAACGACTCCGAAATTGTAAAAAATCTGTCGGATATATTTCTTTATCCTCATACAGAGCATGCTATACAGAACAATTTTTAAATTCAATGCTAGAGGATCGAAATGATAATCATAAAGGATTTGTAATTGCCCACAAGGAAACTGAGGAGTATATTGGGCAAATCGATTTGTTCAACATTAATTGGAAGAATAGAACAACCGAATTAGGGATTGTATTAGGGACTGCTTGTCACCTAAGTAAAGGGTATGGGACTGAGGCGGTAAAAATTTTACAAGAATTTGTGTTTAATCAAATGAATTTAAATAGAATACAACTTGAGTTACATGATTTCAATGAAAGAGCATACCGATGCTATTTGAAATGCGGATTTAAAGAAGAAGGGCGGTTAAGAAAAAGGCATTATATCAATGGAAGTTATGCAGATACAATTATTATGGGAATATTAAAGAATGAATATGAGGAAATTAAAGATAGTTTGTAAGTTAAAGCAAGAAGGCATCGGCATATTAAATCTGATGAAGAGCATGTACAGCGAGTTCAAGAGCGGTTTGATGAGATTGGAAGAGATAGAATAAAGGAAGTATTACGGAAAGACATTAAGCAAGAGATCTTCACGTCAACAGTAGATCGGAAAATGACAATTCTAAAGTCAGTTTAGTTAGTATTTCAAAGAGGTCAGTAAATCCGATAACGCTGTATTCCTGTAGAGGCGCTTCGCTCCTTGGATCGTTGAGAGCGAAGCGGGTTCCCTATGGTTATCAATCCGCGAAATTAGTGGCTCAACCTTAAATCAGTGCATGCCACATTAAAAAGAACAATTTCCACCTGAAAAAGACTGTTACGATAGGTTATATCTACCAGCCCTCGATTGTCTTCAACGATCTTTTTTATACTCTTCAGTCCTATACCAGGACGCGATTGGGCACCAGACTTCGTAGAGAGGAATTCCCCATAAATATTAGTACGAATTTCATGAACATACGGGTTTTGAATTCTCATGAATAAACTTTTATTTAAATAATGCATCTGAAGTTTAATGTAGCGGCCTATATTGGTCTTTTCTTTACATGCTTCAATTGAATTGTCTAACCCATTCCCTAGAATGACGCTGATAACAGTTGTGTCTAGTTCTAGCCTTGAGGGGATATTCAAGTCAATGATAAAGGGAATGTCGTACCTTTTCACGGTTTGTGCCTTGTAACTGATTATAGAGTCAATAATCAAGTTCCCAGTGTTGCAGATTCCTGACAGATTTTCGACATTGCCAAGTAATTTGTTTATCTCATTAATGCTTTTATCATCTTCACCTGATTGTAGTTGCCCCCGCAGCCCAAGAAGAATGTTCTTGATATCATGTTGAAATTTAGATGATTCTTCGTGTTTTTCTTTGATTAAATGATATTGGTTTATATAGTAAGTATTTTGTTGTTCAAGCAACTGATTCTTACTCTGGGTGGATTGGATATATAGAACCCGATCAGATAATACAAAAATGAGGAAATTAATCATAAGTAACCCAAATGATGCTACAGGCATAAGAATAGGGGAAGTTCGAAAGATCTGGTTGGCCGATAGTAGGACAATCCCCAAAATACTAATAAACGGACAACAAAATAGGATAAACCAGTACCATCTTGAAAAATTCCCCTCACCGAATGCATGAGAAATTCGCGTAGATATGTAGACCAGCATAAACAAGAGTAGTTTGGACAGAAAGAGCGTCACAATATAACCGCTTGTAGAGTAGACAGGCTGCATGACGGCATCGCTAAGAAATATAAGAACCATAATAAACAGTGCAGCACATATTCTCCATTTAAGATTTCCCTTATAAAGAAGTGATAAAAATACAATGAGTGCTGTATTAATGACGAGTAGAACAGAGCCAGGCCAGGAGCTATAGTATAGGGCGACGTGGCATCCAAAATACAGAGAATAAAGTAAAGCAAGTTTAAATTTATTATCGAAGCGACAGACAAAAAAACGGCTATAAAAATAATGAATGATAGGCAATAAAAACGCGAAGGTCACTATATAAAACAGTTCTTCCATAAAAATATTATCATTCAATTAGACTCCCCCTAAATTTCAAATAGTTTTTTTTAACGGAGGCGCTGTACTTCCCGCTAATTGGAAGTTCTAGGCCAGTAACGAGGCTCACATTTTTATAGCTTATCTCTCGAATAAAGTAAAAATTCACGATATATGATTGATGTATTCTGATGAAGTTACTAGATGGGAGTTTGCTCTCCTCTTCATTTAAGGTGCTATAGTATTCAATCTGATCCATTCGGGTGTGTAGTTTTACCTTTCTGACCCTGCTTTCCAAATATATGATATCCCTAAAGGGAACTAAGACTTCCCTTCCTTTTTGTTGAACCGGGAGAAAACTTCTTGTTCCTAATTGTCGCCTACGGATTGCTTTTTTTACGGTGGAAAGTAATTTGTGTTTAAATAATTCGGGTTGAATGGGTTTCTTGATAAACCCGGATGGTTGAACGTCAAATAGCTGTACATGATATTGTTCATGACCAGAAATATAAATGAGCTGAACCCAATCATTATCCTCGTCTGCCCTTAACAAATGTCCTGCTTTAATGCCATCTATACCTTCCATTTCAATGTCCATAAATATAATGTCAAATGGGCAGCCATTCTGAATGGCTTTTGAGAATCTAGCCCCCGAATAAAAGGTAGTGACCTCTATTTTATTAGAGATACTATTCTGAAGATCTAGAATCAGTCTTTCAACTTGTTCCACTACTCGTATGTCATCATCGCAAACAACGATATGAATCACAAAATCATTCCTTTCGATGAATATTATAATGTTAGTATACGTTTTTGGAAAAAAATCTATATGATTAACCCAACAAATGAAGGGGAATAAGATTAGAAATTACATAATTAGCCTTAATATAAACATTTTGTGCGCTAAATCTATATACGAATGCTAATATTACGTTGTCTTCAAACCATAATCAAGTTTTGTTGGATATAGCAGGAATAGAAAGAGGAGTGTTCTGATTGAACATTACGGTTTTCGAAGCAAAAGGATTAACTAAGCAATATGGAGCAGCATTTGCACTCCAAGATATCAACATGACAGTTAGAGCCGGAGATATTTATGGAGTTATTGGTGAAAATGGAGCGGGGAAGACGACCCTTATGAGAATTATTGGTGGCCTGGTTCATCCAACGAGCGGTGAATTATCCCTGTTTGGAAAAAGTAATAAAAGAGAACTTCATTTAGTTAGGCGGCAGATCGGATTTCTGATTGAAATGCCGGCTCTTTATCCGAATTTAAATGCGGAGGAAAATTTGACGTTTTATTGCCATATTTATGGCATTAATGATCCAAAACGGATTCCTGATGTATTACAGGCTGTAAATTTGTCGAATGTAGGAAATAAGAAAATATTAGATTATTCGCTTGGTATGCGGCAGCGATTGGGGCTTGCTGTTGCCCTCCTTAATAAACCGAAATTTCTGGTTTTAGATGAGCCGATTAATGGGCTTGATCCTTCTGGAATTATGGAAGTTCGAAAAATTTTAGAGAATTTGGCAAAAGAGAAGAGGGTATCCATCCTGATCTCCAGTCATATTTTAAGTGAGTTGCAATTGCTGGCAACGAAATTCGGGTTTATTCATAAAGGAAGAATGATTAAGGAAATATCTGCTGATGAATTGTTAAAATCCGCAGAAAAACAGATATGTATTCGAACGACCAATCTTGAAGAAACGGCGCAAATATTAAAAGATGAACTGCAAATCGAATTTATTACGATTTCTGAGGTTGGAGAAATTCAAATCTCTAAAAAGAATGTAGATATGGAAAAATTAATGTCTGTCCTTTTGCAAAAGGGAATCCAAATCCAAGGAATTAATTTGTCTACTCCTAATCTTGAAAACTACTATTTGGCTCTAATAAGGGGGAGCAAATCGTGAGAGACTTCCTAAAAGGGCAAGCTTATTATTTAAAAAAGGATTCAACTTTTAGAGGAATCAGCTTCATTTTTTTGATTGCGGCTATCGTGTTACTTACTTGGATAGGAACGAAGGTTGGGTTTGATGTTAGAAATCCTTTTCAACCCTTAAGGTCAGCAGTTTCATTCTCGCTTTTTTTATACTTTATTATTCCTGTACATGCTTGTTTTTTTGCAACAGAAGGATTTGAATATGGTACTTTAAAAAACATTATTTCATCTGGCCGAAGCAGATCCTCGTATTTTATTGGGAAATATATTTCGGAAATTAAAGTAATTCTCTGGTGGATATTTCAGTTTTTTGGGCTTTTCTATATTTTTTATATGGCTGCAGCTCTTATTACGGGATCTCACATTGGAAATAACAATCTGCGCGAAGATATGATTATCACAATATCGGCACTCAGCTTCAATATCTTATACTTGGCTGCTTATGCTGCCATTGTCATGATGGCTGGTATGCTCATCAAAAGAACGGCTTCAGCGGTCGTTGTCACTTTTGTTATTGTTTTTGGAGACTTCATGCTAAGTGGTTATCTTAAAGATTCTTCGTCTGCATTTTTACAAACGATCTCTAAAAATACATTAATGACTCAGATTTTGAAATTTTCTGGGGGGTATGTTATAGATTCACAGCTTATCGGGTTATCTGATCTAAGTGAGTACATTCGTATGGCGCTAATTCCTATATTAATTATTACTATCTGTTTGATTGTTACTATAATTTCTTTTGGGAGGAGTGATATTCATACATAATTAGAAAGCTTGTTAAATTTGAGTAAAGATATTACAGTCGGGAGTTATGTGTAATGAAACATAATGGGGTTAGCTTGAAAATAAAAGAATTATTTGCGCCTTATCGAAAAAATATAATCATAATAAGCGTTATTATGATGATTACTTCGACTGGCAGCTTTTTAACTCCATGGTTGACAAAGCAACTCATCGATATTGGAATTATGGGTGCTAATTTTTCACAAACTGTTCTTTATGTTAGTTTGATATTCATAATTTTTTTGGCACAGCAGCTATTTGGAGTAATCCAGTTTTATTATTATAGAATTCTTAGTTTAAAGATTCCCCTAGACCTAAACTATCGAGCATGTAAACATGTCTTACTGGTGCGAACAAAGTATTTCAAAGATCGAAATTTCTCGGAAGTGATATCAGAACTTTTTCAAGACATTGCTAATATTTCGTCCTTAACAGATACACAATTTCTTTCTTCTTTCGTTAATTTATTTAAAATCATAGCTGGATTAGTCGCTCTTTTTCTTATCAATTGGAAATTAACATTATTTATGCTGGCGACAATACCTATTAAAATTTTAATTAGCAGTCTTTTATTTAAAAAACAGGAATCGATTTATAAAGTTATTATGAAGGTGCAGTCTAAATTTTCCGCTTGGCTCGGAGATGGGATTAGCGGCGTCGTCGAAATAAAGCTATGGGGAATTATTAATAAAAAGCTATCCAAACTGAATGATATATTAGAAAACAGTATGAAAGCAAAGTCTCGATTAATGTTCTATGGATACATTGACAATGTGTCGGGTTCTACACTATCTATTTTGTTTACATGCTTTCTTTATTTATTTGGGTCTTTGCTGATTCAAAAGAATGAAATGACGATTGGAAGTCTAGTTTCTTTTGTTTCCTATTCTTCTTTAGTTTTTGAGCCAATTGGTATTGTTTCATACCTTATTACACGGCTATCAATTGTTAAACCTGCTTTTGAACGTTTTTTGAGATTTCTTAGTACGGATACGGAAACGGATAATCCGGGTTCTGTAGTACTTCCAGATTCAATGGATATTAAACAGATTAAATTTGAAAATGTTTCTTTAGTTTATGACAAGGAAAAAGCGCTAGATCAGGTCAATTTTACTATAAATAAAGGTGAAAAAATTGCTGTTATTGGATTTAATGGAAGCGGGAAAACGTCAATAATAAATTTGCTTCTACGTTTTTATGAGCCGACGGAAGGTTCTATTAAGATAAATGATAACGATATAAGATCTTATACATTTGAATCTTATCGTTCTATGTGGAGTTTAATGGCTCAGGACAATTATTTATTCAACGATACTATTAAAAGTAATATCAACATATCGGAAGAACTCACTATGGAGGAAATTGTTGACGGCTGTAAAAGGTCAGGGGCATATTCGTTTATTCAAGAACTACCGGAAAAATTTGAAACTCAAATTGGTTATAATGGTGCAAAGTTGTCAGGGGGACAAAAACAAAAGATTGCTCTGGCACGTACATTAGCCCGAAAAAATACAAAAGCATTGATTCTAGATGAAGCTACCTCCAATTATGACTATTATTCGGAACAAATCTTCAATGAGGAAATTGTATCTTCTGATCGTTATATTTTTACTATTATAATAACTCACAGGCCCGAAGTATTGAAAAAGTTAGATAGAATCATCTATTTAGGCAAAGGTAGAGTTATGGGAGTTGGTACTTTTGATGAGTTATATGAATCTGTGGAGGGCTTCAGAGATATTATCATGAGTACGCAAAACGAGGAGGTACAAGATCATGCCATTTATGCCTTTTCAGACTAGACCTAATCTTTTTTATGTATATGATATGAATCGAAATAGTGTATATAGAACGTCACAACAACAGTACGAATCTTTATGTAGAGTGAACTCTGGAAGTAATGAGCCTGAGGATATTGCTATTCTGAAAAAATACCAGGAACAAGGAATGCTGTTAGATTCACAAATAGTAAAAGTGCAGCATCCGGCTACAGAATTTCTAGAGTATCAATTGAAGCGTTGCGTTAACTCGATTACATTTCAAATGTCCCAAAATTGTAATTTGCGATGCTCATATTGCCCTTACTCTAATAATGGCATTTACGAAAATCGAACACATTTAGCTAAAAATATAAAATGGGAAACTATAAAAAAAGGTATAGATTTCCTGATTACTCATTCTAAAGATGTTGATCATTTACATGTTGCTTTCTATGGGGGAGAACCTTTAATCGCTAAAGATTTGGTGATTTCAACCATGGAGTATACTTTAAATCGAGTCAATGGAAAAGATATATCTTTTGGTATGACTACGAACGCAACACTATTAGACGATGAGTTTGCCAAGGCAGCATGTAATTACAATTTAACAATCATGGTTAGCTTGGATGGACCAAAAGAAATACACGATAAAAATCGTTCTTATGCTAGTGGACGTGGTTCTTATGATGTATTGTATCAAAACATTAAGCGAATTAAAGAGAAGTATCCGCAGCTATATGAAAGGTTAAAGTTTAATGCTGTAATTAGTCCGGGGAGCAATTATCGTCAAATATTTGATTTTTTCAGGAGTAATCAAGACATAGTTGATCCTTCGAAAGTCAGTTTCAATACATTGTCTTTAAACTATACAGATTCGAGCTTTGGTTACGAAGAAGACTATTTCGCGGAAAGAAATTATGAGACGCTTAAAGCATATTTAATTCTTCTTGGAAAATTAAAAATCGAACCTATTTCATATCATAAAACTGATATAGAAACGATTTTTAGTTTCAAAGAGTTTTTTACTCCCATAAAAGATACCTCATCAGTAGCCCACCCAAGTGGAACTTGTATCCCTGGATTAAAAAAACTATTTGTTGATGTGAATGGTGATTTCTTTCCTTGTGAGCGTATAAATGAAAATTCAACTTTTATGAGAATGGGGAACGTAGAGCAGGGCTTTGAAATAGATAAAGTTCGAGAAATTCTTAATGTTGGATCAGTTACTGAAGAGCATTGTAAAGACTGTTGGGCATTTCATTGTTGTTCATTATGTCCTGCCTCAACGGATAATGGTAAGAATGAGCGTTACTCACAGAGCTATAAACTTAGTAAATGTAATAGAGTAAGAGCTACGGCACTGGAAAATTTAAAAAATTACACAATGTTGAGAGAATTTAAGTATCAATTTAATAAAGAGGAGTTGATACCATGAGACAGAAGCTGGCGATTTATCCGTTCTTTGAGGAATTGATGCCGATAATGAGGCATAAAAACAAAATTCGAGATTATGAATTGGTGTATGCCATTATTCCTGATGGTTGGGAAACATTCAGTGAATCAGACGAATCATTTTTAGGGTACATTTGTTCCGAAGAAAAATTTTATTCTGAAAATTTAATTCATTCAATTGACGCCTTTTTACTGTGCTTGCCCATTTTTAATATTAATTATTCTTTATATCATCGAATAACGGTCCTTGCAGAAAAACATGGTAAACAAATTATTTATGTCTTTGAGTTAGAGCCAGTTATTAGGAAATTATTTATGGGGCAAGGGATATGTTTAAGAACTGAAATAGCTGACATAACCCCACAAACCGGAATAGCAAGTATAGATGTTCCCGTTATCATGATCTTAGGACTCGGAGAAAATTGCGAAAAATGGGATCTTCAACTCGAATTATGTGATTTTTTTCACCATAAAGGATACCGTGCCACTCTTATCTCTAGTAATCCTATCTCTCAATTACTGGGGTACTATACTCTTCCCTCAAGTTTTGATAACTCCGGGCTAACTTTCTCCCAGCATGTTCAGAAGATAAACTCTTTTATAAAGAAAATTGAGATTAAGGAGAATCCCGATGTAATTATCTTAGGTGTTCCTGGAGGTATTTTAAAGTATAGCCATAGTGTTCCTAATGGCTATGGTTATATTCCGTTTTTAATTAGTAATGCTGTTATACCAGATTTATCTATCTTGAGTTTATATAGCGGAAACTATACAGAGCAGCAACTTAAAGAAATTCAATCCACTTGTTATTATCGTTTTGGTGCAGAAGTGAATTATTTTCACATATCTAAAAAAGTATGCGATTACGATTTTGAAACTAAAAAATTAAATTATTTTTCGGTAGACCATTCATATTTAATTGAAAATATCATCAGACCACTGGAAAACATGAATACCTTCAGCATTTCAGATTCTTGGAGTTCGCAAAAGGTCTTTGAAATGATTATTCTAGAGCTTCAAAATAACGTTGCCATAGTTTAAAGGAAGGTGAGGGATATGATCCGTACAAAAATAGAAGTACATGGAGTTGTCAAGAATATAATTTCCATGTATATAGAAACCGAATTTAATGATACAACCAATCTTCTTGGTATAACGTCGGTAAGAAATATTATTTATATTTTAACGGATCTTGAAAAGGAGCTTGGGTTTGTAATTGACGACTCATTTATTAAAGAAATAAAAAATTTAACTGTCGAGAATTTAACTATACTGATATCTAAATACTCTTAAAGTTATTTAAATTATTCGGTTATCAAGAATTAGTTGTATATGTTGGCGCAAGAGATGTATTCAAAGCAGAATGTAAAAAAAGGAGGAATAAAAATGTTAAATAAAAATGCTTCGCAGCAGCTTACGCCTTCTGTATCAACACTAGCGGCTTGTGTTTGCATCTGTTTTTGCTTGATCTTTACAGAAAAACGCCATAGCGATCAATTGGATGCGCTTCACGCTGTTCAGAGCTAATCGTTCATTAATTACCACTTTTAATTTTTTGTGATTTAGTGTAAATTCAGGCATATCTGTTTTGGATACATCCCCTGCACCAACATTCAACTAATTCATTATCGAAAAAAATTCTAACATTTACGAATGTATGCTTAAAAACTAGAGGTCATTCTGTCTTCACGGTCAGATCGTTGCTGTTGTCTAGAAATCGAATTGGTCACGACTATTATAGTAATCATAACCATTTTGTTATTTTTTTGAAAAATTGGAGACAACACCTCGGTGAGTCTCCTTTTTGTCATTTCCTACATTTTATAATTAAGATATAATCTTGGGTAATAGAAGTAATGGGAAGATTCGACTGGTACAAAGGAATAAATAATTATATTTATAGAGTAATCATAGGCGGTAAAAACTTTGGCTAAGCTTTATTCTCGGTGTAAGGCTATCGGACCCTTGGTTATGATGTAATCATGGAAGAAGCTCAGACAACAAACGCCCAGCCTAAGATAAGAGCTATCTAAGGCTTGGGCGTTTCGTGACTATAAGAAGTTTATTTGAAATTGCGAATTAAGAAATAATTTAAACCTTGAGGTGCATAATGCCGAGACAAATTACTCTTGCTGATGGAAGAACAGTAGAAGTTGACTGTTTGAGCTGCGCGTTGACAAGTGGATTAATTACGCCAACTGGGGGAGTCGTCTACGAATCCAATCTTTTTCATGTCCATCAGGAAGTTGCCTATCCCATAAGAGGGTTAATCATACTAGCTTCCAAGCGGCATTTTTATGGTATGGATGAATTAACAGATCAAGAACAATCAGAATATATTTCATTGATACATAGAATCAGAATGGAACAAAGAAAACGATTAGGCATAGATCAGGTGTATTATTTTTATAACGAAGACACGACACATCATTTTCATTTATGGATGGTTCCGAGATATGAGTGGATGAGACAATTTGGAAACTCAGTAGAATCATTAAGACCTGTATTATTACATGCACGGAAAAACATGAACGATGAAAAGAATATGAAAAGCGTAATTGAAGGAATCAACAAACTAAAGGCCGGTTTATGTGGATTTAATCCCTGACGGGTTCGTGAACACAGAAACGTTGCCAGAAATCATGTACAAAAAACAGAAAAGGGTGATCCTTATGGCTACGCATGAACAGATTTATCAAAATCAATCGGATACCTATGAATTCATGATTAGTAAGCAGCCTGAACTATCTGAGCTAATAAAAAAGATACGGCCATATAAGGATTTGAATATCCTTGATTTAGGAGCAGGGTCAGGCAGATTAGCAAGTGTTCTTGCAAAAGATGCCAAGTCGCTAATATGCACAGATCTATCCTCTTCAATGCTGGAAATACTAGATAACAAGTTAACAGAACAAGGAATAGCCCGGAATTGGACTACGGTTGTGGCGGATCACAGAAAACTGCCTATTGCGGATCAATCCATTGATTTAGTGGTTTCTGGTTGGAGTATCTGTTATTTAACCAATATAAAAAATGAGAAATGGAATGAAAACCTTAGACTTATTATTTCAGAACTTAATCGTGTTTTAAGACCGAATGGTACGATCATTATTTTCGAGACTATGGGGACGGGAACGGAAACCCCCAATCCTCCTGAGTTTCTTAGGGATTATTATAAAGCTCTTGAAGATGACCTCGGCTTTCATCACGATTGGATTCGCTTGGATTATAAATTTAGAGATGTTGAAGAAGCAAGAAAATACACCGAGTTTTTCTTTGGAGAGGAGTTAGTACAGAAGATTATTGATAATCAATGGTCAACAGTACCAGAATGTGCAGGGATTTGGTGGAGAAACCTATAAACAAACAAAATGATGAATGATTTGATCCAGGCGATGGTATGGGACAGTCTTACTCTTGCACAATTTAGAAAACAGTATGCCTAAGGAGTGGTAGAAATGGCGCGTGTTTTATTTATAAATGGTGGATCAGAGGGACATATCAATCCAACGATTGGAGTTGGATAAAATCCAAATTTCAGATTTAGGAGAAATACCTAGAAACTTTATCGTAGAAAACTATGTTCCACAAATGGATGTGCTGCAATACACCAAATTATTTATTACACATGGTGGAATGAACAGTACCCATGAAGGACTATATTGCGGGGTTCCGCTAATTGTGATCCCACAAGGCGCGGATTAACCGGTTATCGCTCAGCAGGTTGCCAATATCGGAGCAGGAGTTGTTTTACAAATGCAAAGCTTGACTGCAAATCAGCTTCGTGAAGCTGCAGATCATGTGCTGAGCCGGTCATCCTTCCAGACAGCAGCTGCAAATATCGGGGCATCTTTAAGAAAATCAGGCGGGTATGATCAAGCTGTTAATGAGATTATGGAATTTAAAAGGCAGCATCGAATCTAAGGGGCTGGCATTGAATGGGAGGGGGGATCTGTTATGAAGAAGCATATATATATCATCAGGCATTGTAAGGCTGCCGGGCAAGAAGCTGGTGCTCCGTTAACGACCGAAGGACAGATGCAGGCAGATCAGCTATCTGATTTTCTAACTAAGAGACCGATGGATTATATTGTTTCAAGTCCATATGAGAGAGCGATCTCAAGTATTCGTCCATTTGCCCAGAAACAAAATTTGATAATACATACCGATAGTCGGTTGAGTGAGAGAGTTTTGTCCACGGAGCCGCTGGATGATTGGATAGAGACACTTAGAGAATCCTTTGACAATTTGGATAGGAAGGATAGAATCCTCGCGAGAAGCCATGATGCGCGGAATTTCTGTCATTGAAGACTTATTCGAGCGGCCAGAGAGGAATATTGCAGTAGTTACTCATGGAAATCTGTTGTCATTGATATTAAAACATTATGATAATAGCTACGGATTCGATGAATGGAGCAGCTTAACCAACCCAGATGTATATGAACTCGTCAAAGCTGTTGAGGAAGTGACCCCTAGTATAAATCGCATTTGGAAGTGATTAGGGTATTAAAAACTAGAGAGAAGCTTAGGGGGGATACAATGAATAACCCATTTATTCAAGAAGTAATAGAGTACTTAGAGAGTAAGTATAATTGCCATACTATCATTTTATATGGATCATACACATCCAATGATTATACCTCGGAAAGCGATGTTGATTTAGTGTGTTTTTATGATGGGTTAGAGAATAAAAATGATAGTTCTATTCTAAACGATAAACAATTAGATGCCTGGATATATAACTCAGAAGCTGCAAAGGATGTAGAACCATTTTTACGAATACAGAATGGAATAGTGTTAAAGGATGAAAAGTCATTAGGGGCTTGGCTAATGGAAGAAGTAAATACTTTACTTAAAAAAGGGCCGGAACAACTGAGCTCTGATGAAGCCATCTTTTTAAAGCAATGGCTCGCTAAAATGCTAAGCCGTTCATTGAGAGGTGATGTCGAAGGTGATTTTAGATACCATTGGTTGCTCAGTGATAGTTTAGAAATTTATTTTAAAATAAAAAATCTGTGGTATCTTGGCCCTAAAAAATCACTTCAATGGCTCCTGGAAAATGATAAAGCAGCGTACCATCTTTTTTCAGAGGCACTAAGCAGAAATTCAAGTAATGAAAACATGAAAAGATTAATAGAACATATATTAGATGCATAGAAGTATAGAAGAGATCACATTGGGACTATCCCCACCTCGATGTCAGATGTATAATCATGGAAGGAGCTCAGACCAGCCAACAAATGACCCAGCCTAAGATAGAGCTATCTAAGGCTGGGTTATTTTGTAAATCTATAAATGTTACAGGAAAACTGGATTTGGAGGCAAAATCATGGGAAGAGTATATCAACAAATTGAGTCTGAGCATGAGGAATTTATTAAAGAACAGCATATGTTTTTTGTGGGGACGGCAGGCCGGGAGGGTCATGTAAATATTTCTCCAAAAGGGTATGATGCATTTAGAATTTTGTCTCCAAATAAAGTGGCCTACCTGGATTTAACAGGCAGTGGAAATGAGACAAGCGCACATTTATTAGATACCAGCCGCATCACATATATGTTTATTTCTTTTCAGGGGAAACCTTTGATATTACGGCTTTTTGGTGATGGGAAAGTTGTTTTACCAGAAAGTGAAGAATGGGATGAATTAGTCGGTCATTTTAATCTGCTGCCTGGGGCCAGACAAATCATTGTATCCCATATTCAAATGGTGAAAACATCATGTGGATTCGGGGTGCCTTTGTATTCATTCGAGGGTGAAAGGAATACCCTTATAGATTGGGCTGAAAAACAGGGAGAAGATGGACTGAAAGAATATAGAAGGCGTAAAAATTCCAAGAGTATGGACGGCTTACCCACCCCAATTGGAATGGAGCTAAATATAGAAAATAAGCAAAATTGAATTACATCAACTTGATTGGGGAATTTTCATGAAACCGAAACTAAAAATCATTTCGCAAGTCATGGCTTTTTTCATTTTATTAGTAATAGGTGTTTTCTTTATTGGAAGTTTTTTTGATGTATTGAAAAGTGGAATGGAAGCAAGATATCCTCATTTAGGGACGGCTTTTCAGTTAACAAAAGTTTTATTTATGGTAGTCAATTTATTAGGATTTATGATTTGCTTAATTCTACTAGTTAAAAAGCATCGTGTACTCAACAAAGCTATTGCTGGACTTGCATTGTTAAATTTTTTCTATTCATTATTTAGCTTTTTATGGGTTGCAATTGCTTACCAAAGAACCGAAGAACCACAAGAACAATTAATGGATTATGTCATAGGCACTATTCTGGGAAAGCCACAATATGCGCTTACTTGGGACAGCATAGGTATTATTGCGCCACTTCATTATATTAGATCGTTATATCTTTTTAACTTAATAAATGCATTTATAATGCTAGTTCTTGTTTTTATATTATTTGCAATAAAACAAATCATCGATAAGAAGCAACCTCCTCCAGATAAAAAGGAACAAGGCCAATCCATCCCCAGCCATCATAAGAACCAAGCGGGAGAGCGTCGGGAACCAGCTTCCGCAAGACATCGACTCGAATCGGTAACCAGGGACGATTTGAAGTGGTAAATTGGAATGCTCGTTCAATAGTTGGCTGCTTGAGTATTGGGGAAATAAAACGATAGCTGGATTAATACTTATGCCGGCTACAAGACATATTTATTTGCATTTGAATAAATCCATACGATTAAGCAACGAATACAAACAATCAAGAAATCCGTGTGATTTTATAGATCATTTTCTTAAAGCAGCAAGCTCATGCGATGGACATGGGCTTGCTATTTTATTGAAATGGTTCTGTAAAAACACTGGGGGTACATTCCTACAATCCAAGCTCCCTGCCTGTATTTCTATAATAGAAGTCAAAATTATTCACCGGAAGGCAAAAATTGACCCTGCTCTAACCTCCACCCTCCGTTTTATGATGGAAAGGAATGCAGAAAGCGATTTCAACAGCTGGGAGGAGGAAGTTTTGTGAAAGCGCTATACAAACGAATATCCGTAGTCTTGGTTTTTTGTATGACGTTGAATTTGCTGCCGGTGTTTCCGACTTGGTCGACGAGCATGGCGAAAGCGAGCGATACGGGAGATAATCTCGTTCCTAATGGGGGATTTGAGCTTGTAGGTTTAACGGGGAACCCATCCTGGGTAGATGGAATAGAGCCGCAAGGCTGGGGCGCGTGGCTGGCCAAGGGACAAGGCAGACTATCCGTGAGCGACGCCGTTTATTATTCCGGAGCCTACTCGGTACAGATCGAGCATCTGAGCGCTGATGACCGGACAGGTCTTAGCCTGGATGTACCGATTACCGGCGGAGATACATATGAATTCAGCGCCCGGATCAAAACGGCTGATGTTGTATCAAGCGGCGGTGTATTTGTAAGAACGAATTTCTATAAAAGCATTGCAGGTCTGGACGGCAGCACGCGGAACGAAAAAGTCGGGGACGGCCCTTCGACCGCTAAATTGGATGGGACCAACGACTGGACGCTGAAAGAAGCGGTGTTGTCCGCTCCGGCCGAAGCGAAATATGTCCGGATCGAACCGTTTTTTGAGACGGGGTCGGGAACCGTTTGGTTTGACGATGTGATGCTTAAACCGCGCAAGGGGATTACCGGACTGTCTTTGGAACCGAAGATGCTTTCCTTGGAAAAAGGCGAAACCGCAGCATTAACTACGGTCTATATGCCGGAAAATACATCGGATCAACCTGTCGTATGGAGCTCTTCCGATTCGGCGATTGTGTTGGTGGAAGACGGAACCGTGACGGCGCTTGATTTTGGAACCGCTGTCATTACCGTATCGACGCCGGACGGTCTTGTTAGCGCCCAATCTTACGTAACGGTGGAGTCTGCCGCAACGCGGACCGGCTATGACGAGCTAAGGTTGAAGTGGTATGACAAACTCATCGGCGGAGCATCCATGGATTCGTCCGATCCGGATGTTGCTGCTTATATTCAGTCATTATCGGATAAAGTATCCCATGCTGAAGGCACAGGAATCTGGGACCGGATGAACATCCTGCCGGATGCTAATGCGCTATGGGAGGATGTGATCGATAAGAGCAATGCCGATACGGCTCGAATTACGAAAGCGTACGGGATGATCAGAGATATGGCGCTTGCCTATTCAACCAAGGGCACCGCTGTGTATCATGATGAGGCTCTGCGTGACGACATCCTTGCGGCTTTGGAATGGATGCACACCTACCAATATAACCCGAGCAAGAACAGCGTCCCGAACTGGTGGGATTGGGAGATCGGAACGCCGCAAGCGCTGATGGACATTCTCGTGCTGATGTATGAAGATATGCCCGCAGAGCAAGTAGATAAATATTTGAAGGTCATTGACAGATTCGTTCCAGATCCGACGAAAAGAGTGCAGAACGCGAATGTCACGGAAACAGGTGCAAACCTGCTTGATAAAGCGCTAGTCGTTGTGCTCCGCGGCGTTGTCGGCAAGAACGGCGCGAAGATCGAACAAGGCCGGAATGCGATGTCCAGGGAATTCCAATATGCGAGGAGCGGCGATGGAATCTATGAAGACGGCTCTTTGATCCAGCATTCCAATATTGCTTATACCGGAGCATACGGCGCCGTGCTGGTCGGACGTATGGCGGATTTAATGTATTTGTTCAATGCCTCGCCATGGGAGCTGGACGATCCAAGCGCGGGAAATGTATACAAATGGGTGGATGATTCGTTCGAGGCCTTGATTTACAAAGGCGCCATGATGGACATGGTGAAGGGGCGCAGCATCTCGCGTCAGCAGGACTCCGATCATTTAACGGGCCGGGCAATCATTCGCACGCTGGCGCGCTTAGCTGAGGGAGCCCCGGCAGAGAAAGCCTCCAGGATCAAGAGCATGATTAAGGAATGGGTATTCTCCGATACGACGTTCCCGAACTATTACGAAAATATGCCGATCTATGAAATGAATTTGATCAAGGCAATCATGGGCGATACTGCGATCCAGCCGCGCGGAGAACTGGTGAAGCACCAGAATTTCGCCGCGATGGATCGGGTCGTTCACCTGCGTCCGGGATTCGGCTTCGGGCTCAGTATGTTCTCTGACCGCATTTCGGCTTTTGAATTCGGCAACAACGAGAACCGGAAGGGCTGGTACACCGGGATCGGCATGACCGCCTTGTACAATAACGACTTGAGCCAATACAGCAACCAATACTGGCCGACGGTGGATATGTACCGCTTGCCGGGAACGACAACAGACGGTTACGCACCGGCTCCGAAAGATTGGGCCTCTTATTACAATTCGAAAACCTGGGTCGGCGGCTCGGTCATCGACGGACGGTATGGCGCGGCAGGGATGAATTTTGCACTCGATAAAAGCACCGGCAGCAAACTGCAGGGCAAGAAATCATGGTTTATGTTCGATGATGAGATTGTGGCATTAGGCTCGGACATTGCAAGCACAGACAACCGTAAAGTAGAAACAATTGTCGAGAACCGCCAATTGACGGACAGCGGCACGAATAAGCTAACGGTGGATGGTCAGGTGAAACCCGATGCGCTTGGATGGGAGGAGCCGATGAAAGGGATCGGCTGGGCCCACTTGGAGGGCAATGTCGCCGGTTCCGACATCGGATATTATTTCCCGGACAAAGCCGATATCACGGGGAAACGCGAAGCCAGAACGGGCTCATGGGGAGAGATCAATGGCGGCGGCTCGTCCGATCCGATCACGAGAAATTATCTCAGCTTGGCATTTGATCACGGGACAGCGCCGCAGAGAGGGTCTTACGCTTACGTATTGCTGCCGAACAAGGATACGGCTGCGACCGAGCAATACAGCCAGCATGCCGATATTGAAATTTTGAGCCGGACAAGCAAAGTGCATGCCGTACAAGAGAAGAAGCTTGGCATTACCGCATTTAACTTCTGGGAAGCGGATCGTTCAGAATTTGTAAGGGCCTATCAGCCTTCTTCGATCATGGTCAAGGAACAGGGCGATCAATTGACCATCGCTGTTTCCGATCCGACGCAGAAGCAAGAGAAAGTGACGGTTGACCTTGGCAAGGCGGTGTTGAAGGAAATCACGAAAGACCCTTCTGTCAACGTAGTACAAACATCGCCTTATCTGAAGCTAGAAATTAATACGAAGGGCGCTATTGGCACAACCCATACGATTCAATTCCAATACGATCCGAGCCAGACGCCGGAAATGGAAGATCCTGCGAACCCGGAACCTGGCCAAGAGGAGAAGGTTACTGTATATGTGACTGAAGACGCTTATGTCAATGCTGGCAGCAAAGCGGGTCAGAACTTCGGCGGCGTCGGCTATCTCAATGTGAAGAACGGCGTAAACGACTACCAGCGCAGAACATTCCTGAAATACGATTTAAGCCATATTTCAGGGGATATTGAGTCGGTGAACCTGCATGTGTACGGTAAAAAGAATGACTCTCGCGGTGTAACGGAGACCGTTGGGGCTTATGAGGTAGAGAGCAATGCTTGGAAGGAAAGCACGCTTACCTGGAGCAATATGCCTCAAGTTGGAAGCTTGATCGACAAGGTATCATTTGACAGTGAGAATCGATGGCGCCAATTTGACCTTACCGCTTATGCCCAGGCAAGGATGGCTGCCGATCCCGATAAGCAATTGAGCATCGCGCTGCAGGGCGAAACCGATTTGACGGTGGAAGTTAGAAGTAAGGAAAACGAAGGCGGAATTTACAAATCTTATTTGGAAATAACGTTGAAGCCAGCTGTACCGGCTGCAGGGGTCCAGTTAAGCAAAGAGCGGGCGGCTCTTATCGTTGGCGATAGCCTGAATCTCGAGGCATGGATGATTCCGGAGAACGCGACGAATGGCAATGTAGCGTGGACCATTGATCGCGGAGATATCGCAGAGTTGAAATCGGACGGCCGCCAAGCGACCATAACCGCTTTGAAGCCGGGCCGCGCTCAAGTGATGGTCACGACCGAGGACGGCGCTTTTACGGCAACCTGCGTTATTCACATTACGCTAACGGATACCGCTGGCGATCTGAACGGGGACGGCCACGTTGGAGTTGGTGATTTGGCGATGGCCGCCGCCCATTTCGGCAAGACGGCCGGCAGCCCTGGTTGGGATGCGGTCATGGCTGCCGACATCAACGGCAACGGCATCATCGATGCGGAGGATTTGAAATGGTTTGCCGAATTCATGACCGCCGAGTAAGACAATATGGCTTCTATTCAGACCTTAACACATTTTAAGCGACTGATTGTATGAGCGAAGGGGACTGGCAACCGGTCCCTCTCGCAAATTGTTGGAAGGGGTGTTACTACATCGTGAACAAGTACGGCTTCAAATTTTATGTCCTTTCACTGCTGATCTTTTCGCTAATTATAGCGTCTTTTCCAGCAGCCCCGGCTGCGGCGGCGGTGAAGCAGCAGACGAATGAATTCGATGCGCTGCGGATAAGATGGTTTGACTATTTGACGGGCGGGACGCAAATCGACCTGAATGATGCGGACATCTGCAATGCGGTCGAGGCGAATGCACGCAAGGTAACGAATGACAGTAAAACGGGGGTATGGGATACACTCAATAAAGCGGCAGACCGAACCTATCTGTGGGCGGATTATAACAGTACGACCGCCCCGAACCATATCACCTTATCGTACAACCGTCTGAAGGATATGGCGATTGCCTTCGCAACTCCCGGCACAGCGTTGTATCAGAACGAGGAACTAAAGAATGATATTATTGCAGGCCTGGATTGGATGTACGAGCACCGTTTCAATGAAACAAGAAGCAATTACGGCAATTGGTGGGAGTGGGAGATCGGCTCGCCGCTCTCGCTAGCCGATATCGTTACGCTGATGTACGATCATCTCAGTCCAGAACAGATCGCAGGATATACCCGGACGATCGACCGGTTTGTTCCGGATCCAAGCAAGAGATTGATTGGCGCTCCGGGCTTGAAGGAGACGGGGGCCAACCTGCTGGATAAATCACTGGCAGTTCTGCTGCGCGGTGTACTCGGACAGGACGAGGCAAAAATCACGCAAGCGCGCGATGCAATCGGCTCCGTCTTCCCGTATGTAACTAACGGGGACGGCTTCTATGAGGATGGTTCTTTCATCCAGCATAATAATATTGCGTATACCGGCAGCTACGGCAGCGTTCTACTAGGGGATATTTCAAAGCTGCTGACCGTCTTGAGCGGTTCTCCGTGGCCGATCGAAGACCCGAATTTCCATCATGTGTGGGATTGGATTACTCATTCATTCGAGCCGGTTATTTATAGCGGTCACATTATGGAGATGGTTAGCGGCAGAGCAGTCTCCCGCTACAATAACAACACCCGGGGGGCCGTATGGACGATTCTGCGTTTGGCGCAATACGCTCCTCCAGAACAGGCTGCCTACTATAAGAGCATGGTTAAGGATTGGGTCATTTCCGATAAAACGATGCCGAATATGTACGAAGGCATGCAAATTCGAGACATTGTATTATTTAAAAAGCTGATGAGCGATACCTCGATCGTGCCCCGCGGAGACTTGATTGCGCACCGTCCATTTTCCGCCATGGACCGGATCGTTCACTCGCGGCCTGGCTATACCTTTGGCATTAGCATGTCCTCCTCCCGCATTGCCAACTTTGAGGGGGGAATGAACGGCGAGCATACCAGAGGCTGGTATACCGGTGACGGAATGACGTATTTATATAATCGGGATTCGGGACAATTTCGCGATGCGTTCTGGCCGACGGTAGATGCCCACCGGATGCCGGGTACGACGTCCGACGGCGTGGAGCGCCCGATGATCAAGACGACCGGGAAGACCTGGGTCGGCGGCTCGTCTATGGACAGCTTGTACGGTGTCGCCGGGATGGACCTGGCTCCGCCCGGAAGCAAGCTGACCGGGAAGAAGTCGTGGTTTATGTTTGACAATGAAATCGTCGCGCTGGGAGCGGGCATTACAACACCTGACGAACGGACAGATGGAAGACAGGTTGAGACGATTGTGGAAAATCGGATGATTAATCCGGCCGGCACTAATCCATTGACCGTAAACGGTCAAGTAATGCCAAGCCAGCTGGGCTGGTCCGATGAACTGAAGGCGGTGAACTGGGCGCATCTGGCGGGTACGGCGGACGGAGCCGATATCGGCTACTATTTTCCGGAGAGCTCCGATATTCGGGCTTTGCGCGAAGCGAGAACCGGTTCATGGAAAGACATTAATGTGTCGGGTCCCGCCGATCCGATCACGCGCAATTATGTCAGCTTGGCTGTAGAGCATGGCACGAAGCCGGCGGACGCTGCGTATTCCTATGTGCTGCTGCCGACATTGTCGGCGGATGCGACGAGAGCGTACAGTGAGAACCCGGACATTCGCATCTTGAGCAATACGGCAAAAGTTCAGGCGGTGGAAGATACGAAGCTTGGCCTGACGGGCATTAACTTCTGGCAGCCGGGCGAATTGGGCCGCGTGCGCGCTTATCAGCCTGCTTCGGTAATGGTGAAGGAGCAAGGCGACGAATGGACCGTGTCTGTATCCGATCCTACGCAGACCCAATCCAAGGTGAAGGTGGATATTGCCGCGGTGGCGCTTGAGGAATTAACCAAGGATCCGGCCGTAACCGTCTTGCGGACATCTCCGTCGGTTCAATTGGAGATAGCCACGGGAGGAACGAAAGGCCGCAGCCATGTCATTAAACTGAAGGTCGACCCTGATGCGGAAACGGAGCTTCCTGAAGAAGGCGCGCTTGAGCCCGACGATACGGCTAAACTTCGCATTAACGTATCTGAAGACACGTTCGTGAACGGCGGCAGCGAAGAGAATACAAACTTTGGAACGAGAGGCTTCCTTAACATCCGCAATGGAAGCGGGAACTACGACCGCCGCGTGTTCCTGAAGTTTGATCTTTCGGACATTGCCGATGAAATCGAGCAGGCCACGCTTCATGTTTACGGCCAAACCAAAGACAACAACGGAACCCAATCCGACATCGGCGTATTCGAGGTTCATGACGATAGCTGGAAGGAAGACATGATCACCTATAAGAACAAACCGGGCGCAGGCGAACGAATCGATTTGACGACGCTGGCGTCGCCGGATCAATGGTGGACGTTCAATGTAACGCCATTCGTGCAAACTAAACTGCAGGGCAATAAAATAGTAAGCTTATCCCTGCAGCAAGTCGGCCGCGATTTGCACGCGGAGATCCGCAGCCGCAAAAACGAAGACGGCAAGTACCAAGCTTACCTGGACATCCTCCTCAAAGACACGGAAGCTCCTGCGACAACGGTTCAGCTAGAGGGAAGCGGCGAGACAGAAGGAGAGCATTATAAAGAAGTGGTTCTTCGCTTCTCTGCCAAGGATAATCCTAACGGCTGGGGTGTACTTCGTACCGAATACCGGATCGGCGGAGGCAAGTGGAGAACGGTGCAAGACGGCAAGCTGGCTATTCAAGAGGAGGGTGTTCATACGATTGAATACCGGTCGATTGACAAAGCGGGCAATGTCGAGGATACGCGAAGTATTGTCGTCTCCATTACGCAGCCGACGGTTGAAATTAGCGGACCGGATCAAGTGACGGGCGGCAAGCCGCTGACAGTCCATTACGGAATCAAGTCGGCCATGAAGGAAATGTATGCACACGACGTGACTCTGCAATACGACGCGAATATGCTGACATTCGTCTCTGCCGAATCGCTGCAGGAAGGAGTAACCCTTTTGGATACCCGAAATGATTCCGGGCAGCTGCGGCTCATTCTTGCCGGCGAAGGCCAGCCGATACAAGGCAATCAGGATCTGCTCAAGCTGAGCTTCGATACGAACCAGGTCGAGCAGGCGACCGAGAGTCACATGGATATCATCAAGGCGCGGATCGGAGACGCTCGCGGCGATGAAGTGGAGGCGGTATCGACATCCTTCGGTTACAAGCTGCAGCCCGATATCCAAGAACCTGCCGAACCGGGAGAACCTGGGGAACCGGAGGAACCATCAGAGCCGGGAGAACCGGAGGAACCCGGCCAGCCGCAGCAGCCGGACTACGGATCGGGGCACAGCAGCAGCTCGAACAGCACGTCTGGTACAAGTTCAAGTGAAACGGATAGTGCAAGGATTAGCGATCTAGAGCAGCTTGTCAAGCTCCTCGGCCATGACAAGACTAGTCCAGAGTGGGAGCGAATCAAAGCGCTCGACGCCAACGGCGATGGCAAAATCGACGTGATCGATCTGGCCTCGATCGCCCGCAAAGTGGCTGGCCCGAACGATATTCCTAGACATGTATCGGCCCAAGGCCCGACATCTTTCCATCTTACTGCAGCTTCGGGCAACTGGAAGGAAGGGGACACCGTTAAACTGGCCTTGACAGGGACAAATGTACGGGATTTGTATGCTTACGAAATAAAATTGAGCTTTGATCCTGAATACTTGGAATTAGCCGAGGCAGCTTCGGGGGTGAGCGGCTTCTCCGTTTCACCGGTCGTGAAGAACGGAGAGATCACGTTCCTTCATACGATGATAGGGAATATTGTCGGCGAAGAGGGCGATATTACAATTGGCCGCTTAGTATTTAAAGTGAAGAAGAGCGGAAGCACCGGGGTTCGCTGGAACAGTCTGACCGCTGTTAACCACCAGCTTGGCGCGCAAGATATCGCCGTTGGCAAGTCTGTCCAAATCGGCGAACCGGTGAATCCGGCCATCGCAATCTTCAGAGATATTCAAGGGCACTGGGCTCAAGCCAAAATTGAGGATGCGGCGCAACAAGGCTTGATTCAAGGTTATGCGGATGGAACGTTCGCTCCCGACAAGCCGGTCACACGCGCCGAGTTTACCGCTTTATTGGCACGGGGACTCAATCTGCGCAAAGAAGCCGAGCTTGCATTCACGGATGCCGGCCTTCTTCCAAAGTGGGCAGCATCGGATATAGCCAAGGGCGTTCATCAAGGATTCATTGCCGGCTATGTCGACAATACCTTCCGTCCAAATCAAGCGATCACTCGCATGGAGCTTGCTACGATGGCGGCTAAAGCACGGGGGCTTGCCAAGGGATCGCAGGCCGGGCTGACCTTCGCCGATGCTGGAGAAATTCCGGGATGGGCGCAAGGCTGGGTCGCATCCGCCGTAAGTGAAGGGCTTCTTCAAGGACGCAGCGATCAACGCTTTGCCCCGATGGAGCAGGCAACCCGAGCAGAAGCCGTAGCGGTCTTACTGAACGTACTTCAAGCAGATTCCACCAGATAAAGAAAAAATGCTGCAGCCTACCTTAACGCGCTGCGCATCATGAAGGAGCAATAAATGCCGGTTGACGTAACGTTGACCGGCTTTTTTATATAAAGCTATAGACATAAATAATGCAAAGCTTAAGATAATTCCCTAAGAAAATTGGGGTAAATTGGTTTAATTGTAATATATTTTTCGATTTACACATCGTTTATACTATACTCGCCTAGCAAAAAGCCGCTCTAATCTGCGACAAGCTATTCGCAGCCATTTTTTGAAAGCGCTTTTTTGTGAGGTATAAAAGAATGGAAGGAGATGGGGCCCCTTTAAAATTAGTAGAGAGAGTTGCAGCGGTTGGGAGGGACGGGAGCAACTATACCTGTAAATGTATTACGAGGAGGTACTATTTAATGTTCAAAGCAAAATTAGTAAAAGGGGCCTTGGCCCTGATGCTCTTCGGCACGTTGTTCTCTATTCCGCTGATGCCTGCCGCCAGCGCTGCCGATGCCAGCTGCCCGAATGGATATGTGGCCCTGACGTTTGACGATGGACCTAATCCTGGCAACACGACCAATCTGCTCAATGCGCTGAAGCAGGCCGGCCTGCGCGCAACGATGTTCAACCTTGGGCAGAATGTCCAGAATAACCCCGCTCTGGTTCGCGACCAAGTGGCCGCAGGCATGTGGATCGGCAACCACTCCTATTCGCATCCGCACATGACTTCATTAAGCAGCTCGCAGATGTCGTCGGAAATTACGCGAACGCAGCAGGCGATCCAGGCGATTACCGGAACCGCACCGAAGCTGTTCCGGCCGCCATACGGCGAGACCAACGCGACCTTGAGATCAATTCTGGCCCAGAATGGCCTCACCGAAGTGCTGTGGAACGTGGACTCCCAGGACTGGAACGGCGCCTCTACTGCCCAGATCGTAGCCGCCGCAAGCAGACTGCAGAACGGAGATGTTATTCTGATGCACGACCAGTACCAGTCCACACTTCAAGCGATCCCGCAGATCGCACAAAACCTCAAGAGCCGCGGCCTCTGCTCCGGCATGATCTCGCCGGCCACCGGCCGGGCGGTCGCGCCTGATGGCGGCGGAACAACACCTCCACCAACCACTGGCACAAAGATCGAAGCTGAGAGTATGACCAAAAGCGGACAGTACACCGGGAATATCAGCTCGCCGTTCAACGGAGTCGCTTTATACGCCAACAATGATTCGGTGAAATTCACGCAGTATTTTGCGACCGGCACCCATAATTTCTCACTCCGCGGGGCTTCAAATAATTCCAACATGGCCCGGGTCGACCTGAAAATCGGCGGGCAAACGAAGGGGACCTTCTACTTCGGCGGGAGCAGCCCTGCGGTCTATACGCTGAATAATGTCAGCCATGGAACCGGAAATCAAGAGATAGAGCTCGTTGTGACCGCCGACAACGGAACATGGGATGCTTTCATTGATTATCTCGAAATCCATTAGAACTCCGAAGCGGTAAATGATCCTTTTGAAATTCTGATTTGAATGCTGATCGTTTTTTAACAAAATCCTGGCGGGTTCTTCCCTGCTGGGATTTTTGTAGGTATCCGTGGAAGGATTGAGAGCCGTTGGTGAGAAGGGATATTTTTTGTGCAAAAATTTGTGAGGAGAAAAGAACTGCAGGCTACTTACTGGCTACGTAGAGACTCTCCAAATCTTCAGCAGACTTGCCGGCATATACCAGACGGCCATTTCGTAAAATAGCAGCTTGATGCGAAAGTTTTTCCGCCAATCCGATGATATGGGTGGATAACAGAATGAGAGCCCCCCGCGAGCAGTATTGCTGCAATGTATCGCGCACGATCATGACTTGATCTGGATCAAGCCCGTTGGTCGGCTCATCCAGGAGAAGGATATCCGGTTCGTGCAGCAGTTGAGATGCCAATGCGACCCGCCTGGCCGTTCCTTGGGATAAAGTGCCTATCGGGTAGTTGCTGTAGGATTCCAGCAAAAAATGCTTGAGCCAGTACTGTATAGACTCCTCCAGCTGATCAGGGGAGACATTGCGCAGTTGGCCGATGAGTCGCATTATTTCGATCACGGTCAGGAAGGGGTACTGAAACGGAAACTCCATCATGTAGCCAATACGTTTTTTATATTGCTGATCCTGCCAATGCACCACTTGCTGGTTGAGCAAAATGCTGCCTTGCTGGGTCGGCTTCATCCCTGCCAGCAAATGCAATAACGTCGTTTTACCTGCTCCGTTGGGGCCGAGCAGGACCGTAATTTCTCCTCCCTGCAGGGTCCAGTCGATGTTGTGCAGGATGCGCTTGCCTCCGTACGCATAGCTGACTTGCTTCAATTGCAGGGACAGTGCTATGTTTTTTTCCATCTAATTCATCTCTCCTCATATTGAAAATTTGACAGGAAGACTGCTAGGCACGCGGCGGTAAAGCCGATAAAATCCTAGTTGTATAGCTGTGGAGACGAATAAAAATAAAACTAGATGCGCTTGCTGCAAATATATTAGCAAAAACATGCAAAGGGTAATTAACAGCTGGGCGGGCAGCGAAATACGCCCTTGAGTTGTAAAGTGATATCCAGCCAGCAAACTGAATGAAACAAACGTGGAGGTGAGCAGAAGGCTCTGCGCGCATAACTCGGAAACCGACCCTGCCGTCCAAGACCAAGCTATACGGGATTGCCAGACTAAGGTATGAACGATTGACGCACTTATGCCTATCGCCCCATAAAAAAGCCATTTTGCCCGTAACAATCTATGCCAGGCGTCCAAGGTAACGGTGTATAACGCTAGTCCCCGGCCTTCGTTGATAAAGCTACTGGTCACCCAAACGTCGCTGACCAGCCAGACGAGTAAGGCTGCACCTATTGGAATTATAATCGGGCTATCGACGGCTGAGTAGTAGGTGAATAGCTGTAGCAAACATAAAATAATAAGTAAAGGAAACATATCTTTGAAGCGGGTTAGAAAATAAATCTCTTTGCGTAGTAGCGGATAGCGGGACAGGATATGCTGTTTGGCGCGGGATTCAGCCGGCGGCGCCGCGCTCATCATTAGTGGCCAAGTGAAATGTGACGCTCGGAAAGCGACGGTGCATTGCAGAGTGGCCACGACAATTGCAACAATCCCCCGGATTGCAGGCATCAGGGGCAGCATCATAATCGAAAGATCAAGCGCTAGTACGGCTAATATCAGCAATGCTAAAGATAGCGCTCTGGCTTTTCGCTCTCTTGCCATTCCTGTAAGCGCCACGAAGCAATAAACACCGAGTTCTGCATAAGAGAGTCCGAGCAGCAGCATTAGGAATGCTTGTCCGATGCTATAAGACGGGGACCAGAACAACTGACCCAGCAGCATCCAGACTATCGCTAGAACAAACGGGGACTTTTTCCAAATCATATATGATGTAAAAAGCTAGGACCTCGTCCTAGCGACCATAAGAATCGCATTTCCGCCATCATCAGGCTGGCGGAAAACAGACTGATGCCAACGATCATGCCAATTAGCCCCCAACATGCCGTTATAAATGTGGCTGAGAAGCCTTTGGCGGCTAACATTGTAGTGAGCTGATACAGCCCGCGGGGCAGCAAAAGGAGGAGCAACAGCATTAAAACACTATCACGCCATGTGATCTGCTTTATCCGGACAAGATAAACGGATGCGTAAAGCTTAAAGCTTGAGCTCATTCTAACTTTCCCCTTCCGATGATATAACAATCATATCCATATAAAGAATTTTGTTCAACATTAATAGTTAAAGAGAACGTTTCGGATTGAATATTATGATTCTCAAAGAAGTTATATGGGACGTAAAAAATCGTGGACTGACTCCTAAGCTGTAAAAATCCTAAACTTTTGAAGGTATAAACTATATTTTATTACAAGAAATATAGAGGAGTCCCTTGATAAAATAATAATTGCAAACGCTTTCAATTACAGTAATGGAAGGAAGTGATATTGCAGCATCGGCCTGTTGGGGGCTGCACAGCAGCATCGCAAGACGACATGCAATTTAACCAATAAGGAGGAGTGTTCAATGAAAGCAAAGAGAATGAAGTTGTTTGCCGCATTTTTACTCTGTTTTACGCTTGCACTTCCTGGGGCAGTGCATGCGCAGACGATCACCAGCAATTCGGTCGGTACGCATGACGGTTATGACTATGAATACTGGAAGGACAGCGGGAATGGAACTATGGTTCTCGGTAGTGGCGGTACGTTCAGTGCCGAGTGGAGCAATATCAATAATATTCTGTTCCGTAAAGGCAAGAAGTTCAATGAGACGCAGACCCATCAGCAAATTGGAAACATTTCCATAACCTATGGTGCCACCTACCAACCGAATGGCAATTCGTATTTAACGGTCTATGGCTGGACGGTTGACCCCCTCGTCGAATATTACATTGTCGATAGCTGGGGCAGCTGGCGTCCGCCTGGAGCATCGCCAAAGGGGACTGTTAACGTTGACGGAGGAACGTATGACATTTATGAGACAACTCGTGTCAACCAGCCTTCCATTAAAGGCACGGCAACCTTCAAGCAGTATTGGAGTGTCCGGACGTCAAAACGGACGAGCGGAACCATATCTGTAAGCGAGCACTTTAAGGCCTGGGAGAAATTGGGGATGACCATGGGCAAGATGTATGAAGTCGCGCTTACGGTTGAAGGCTATCAAAGCAGTGGAAGCGCTAATGTGTATAGCCATACACTGACGATCGGCGGGGGAACAACACCTCCACCAACCACAGGCACAAAGATCGAAGCCGAGAGTATGACCAAAAGCGGACAATACACTGGGAATATCAGCTCGCCGTTCAACGGAGTCGCTTTGTATGCCAACAATGATTCCGTGAAATTCACGCATAATTTCACGACCGGCACCCATAACTTCTCACTCCGGGGGGCATCAAACAACTCCAATATGGCCCGGGTTGACCTGAAAATCGGCGGGCAGACGAAGGGGACCTTCTATTTCGGCGGAAGCAGCCCTGCGGTCTATACTCTGAATAATGTCAGCCATGGAACCGGAAATCAAGAGGTTGAACTCGTTGTAACCGCCGATAACGGAACATGGGATGCTTTCATTGATTATCTCGAGATCCATTAATCTGATGAAGCGGTAAATAATCCTTTGAGCTTATGAATTGAATTCTGATCGTCTTTTCCAAACATGATCCCGGCGGGACGTCCCACCGGGATTTTTCTATGGATTAATTAATTTGAAGAATTTTGCAACAAGCTGCACGGATGCCTCGTCTGTTTTATACAAATGGGGGATGGTGTGATAATGAGCTAGGAGCATAATTAATTATTTCATTAACGTTATTTTGGAATATGGGATCTTTCGTGGATGAATTTAACTTGAGCCCGAATATTGTGAATGGGGGGGTGGCTGTCCATGGATTGGTTTAGATTAAACGCAATAATGATTAATTTAGCTAAATATCGTTAATTGCTTATCATAATAATGGGAATACCCTATGCCTAGAAACTTTTGCTCCAATGGTTCTTCAGTCAGGTCATATAGATATATCAATTGTTGACACCCAGAATTCAACCATTTAAAGGTAATTAAATTATGCTCGTCTATGGCAAGTAAGTTCTCATCTGAAGCCAGAATGACCACGATTTTATTCGTATTTAAATCTAGTATGGCTCGTCTCCCATGATCAAGTGTTTCAACGGAAAACAGCTGGCTGTTTATATACAACGGTTCGCTCAGGGTGGATTCATATTCAAAAACCTTCTGCAAACCGGAATGAACGTTGTACTTCATGCCGCTAGTTTTGTTCTTGTCAAAATCCGCCACTGTATAGATTAGCTCAGCTTCATTGTAGTCATATGAAATGATAGACTTTTGCGAATTGCAATGCTCTATTAAAATTTTATCGAGCGCTTCTAAGGAGCGGCCAGCTTTTATATTGCGGAAAAAGCTTTCCTTCTCGAACGCCATAACTTGTTCTGTTAATATGTCTAATGCAGAATTTTTGTTTTTCCAAACTTCATATTTTTCTGTCCAATGGAATCCCCCGGTGATAAGAATAATTTGTTCATGATGAGGATGGATGGATGAGTCCTTTATTTTGAAAATTCTTTCGATTCCAGGGACGCCCTCTAAGCCAAGGTTAAGCATCATGTTGTAATAGGCTTCTTCTTTAAAGTCTATCAGCAGTAAATGCGTAGTTTCAAAAGTCTCTGAAGTCGAGCAGCCAAATAGACAGTAGCGTTCGTCGATCCCCTTCATTTCCGTTCTGTTTATAGTAGCGTCTCCAGTCATGTCGGCAAGGGGCACGATGATTTCCGATGAATGAATAGGGGAGAAATTCAATCTATGAATATGAAGAAATGTATCCTTTTGCGAGTAACGACAATAATAAAGAGCTCCGCTGCTTATCATTCCCGAGAAATCGTTTGCAGGATAGTGGAGAGGATACGTGTGGATCGTATTTGATCGGGTATTGTGAAGCAGAAGCTTCTTCATTATTATTCTGGCATCGATTTCATCAGGGTCGTCAACTTCTACATAATAGACGTTTTCATCGCCGTGCTTTCCTAGAAAAAAAATCGCGGTATCATGAAATCCGGTTACCCGTAAAATATGGAGCATGTTGATTACCTGCCTTACTACATATTCCTTCCTAGCTTCAAGCTTCAAAATTCATGCGAATAAGGAGAAAAAAGATGAAAAAACAGAGCTGTCTTGTCATTCTTTTCGTTATTGGCCTGGTCCTCCTTACTAGTTGTAATAGTGATAGTAACAAATCCGAGGCTAGCCCAAATAACAACCAAATAATAGCAAGAAACACGGATGCTAGCAATACTGGTGCTAGCAATATTGGTGCTAGCAATACTGATGTCAGCAACACTGAACCTGAGGACGGACCTTCCGAATCCATGTTTAGAATCGAAATGCAGGTTCCCGAAGAGATTAAAGCAGGACAATCATTTGAGGTAAAAGGATTTCTGATAAATACAAGTAATCACGACTGGGACATTTTCCACGGTGCGGGTATGTTCACTTATGCCATTTATGATGATCAAGGAGAATTAGTGCCAAGAAATGAGAAAATGATCGCGGTTAATGATATAGGAATTGGTACAACACTTAAACCGAATAGTAAATATAATTACGATGGCCAGGGACATGTTAGCACTAAATTATATGAACTAAAAGTAAATAAGCGAGGGCAGTATGAAATAATTTGCCAAGCTGAATTTAGCATAAATTACAACGATAAAGTTTATGAATTTCAAATCCAATCGGACCCTCAAGCGATCAAAGTACAGTAGCTGGTAAAAAGACAACTTCCCCGCAGTTGTCTTGAACGATTAACACGGTTACGTTTAAAACAACATCTGTTAAAAAAATTTCAATTTATTATCCTGAATTTATGGAAGCACCCGAAACCAGCATTCAAGCTCGGGATAGGATGATTACAAAAGTCATTAACAAGGAGGAGGCTGCCCATGGCAATCCAAATAAAGGAATTGAGCGAGACAGATGGCCAGGACATTTTTGACATGATTCAAGAGATAGGCTTAGGGGAGAATAGCTTTACAACCAATTTTCCCGACAAAGATTTCGAGGAGTTTAAGAGAAGCTGCCTCGAATGGTTCAGATTTCAGAGGGAATAGAGCTTCCTGAGGGCTATGTGCCTCAAACCATTTATTGGCTGTATGTTGACGGAAAACCTGTAGCCTACGGAAAGTTAAGACACCAGCTAAATGAGAAGCTGCGAGTGTATGGAGGCCATGTAGGATACATTGTTAGGCCGACGGAGAGAGGTAAAGGATATGGCAAGCTTTTTCTAAGTGAAATGATTAAGCAAGCAAAGAAACTAGAAATTGAACAATTATTAATTACTTGTAATGAAGACAATGTCCCTTCCAGAAAAGTAATCGAGAGCAATCATGGACAGCTTGAATCCGTAACCGATGGAATCTGCCGCTACTGGATAAAATGATAAGCGAGTCAGCCCAAAATCAATGATGAAGGGATGCAAGCATGAAGAGATATAGAAGCTGATCCGGAAGGCTGTATATTATGGATTCCTATGATAAGTTGCTAAGTGCCTGGGAAACAAGTTTTAAAGAACGGGATATAGAGACGACCTATGGCCAGACCCATATGATTATCGCTGGGGATCCCCAGCATCCGCCTTTGCTGCTTTTTCATGGAACAGCCGATAATTCTGCAATGATGTGGGTCTATAACATCAAGGAGCTGGCGGAAAAATTTTACGTTATCGCCGTTGATGCCATCGGGGGTTCGGGGAAAAGCGAGCCCAATTTAAACTATGGCCATCAATTCGATCAAGTCCGTTGGATCGACGAAATTGTAAGCGTTTTAGATATGGAATCCCTAAATGTCTGCGGAGTTTCGTACGGTGCATATTTATCTTACTATTACACCTTAAAAAGGCCCGATAAGGTAAATAAGGCTATATGCTTGGCAGGCAGAATTCCCTCAAGTCAATTTGAAATAATGTCGAAAATGATGGCGGCTTTTTTGCCGGAGGCCTTGCTTCCATCGGAGAAGCATTGCAAGAAACTGCTGAGGAAACTGAGCGGTCCTAATTATATAAAATTTGCAGAGAATGAGGTTTTGATAACGCATTGGTATTATTTGCTGAGGTATTTTAACAATAAATCCATGATGCACCACAAGATTGCCATCATGGATGATGCTGCTGAAATAGCCAAGGCTAGAGGCAAGCTGTTATTTTTAATAGGTAAGTATGATAGACTCAGTAATTATCCACAAGCGATAAAAAAGCTGGAGGATAATGAGCTGAATTACAAGATTATTAAGGATGCAGGACATGCGCTAAATCATGAACTGCCAGAGATTATTAACGAAGAGATTATCTCGTTTTTAACCTGATGTTTGCTAGTAAGTCTGAGAGTACATATTTAATGGAAAGGTGCTGTTATCATGTCACATCCTTTAACGCAAGACAAAGTTGAATTCATTGAAAAGTCAGAATTGGATTATATGCTGGATAGAATGAGAGCGATCCAGGAAAGACCCGGCAATCCTGAGGGGGTCGAAGTGAAGCAATTTGGTGGCGCAGTAGCGCTATACAGCGAAACAATGCCTTGGCCGGCGTTCAATACGGTTAAAGGCATTAGCGCTGATGAGCTTGAGTTGCTCGACGAGATTATCGACTTCTATAGAGTAAGGAAACGCAAGGCGCAATTTGAAATTGTACCCTCCCGAGTGAATCAGAGTCTTTTGCTTGGGCTTGCCCAGAGAGGATTTTATCAGTCCGGGTTCCACACATCGCTATATTATCCGATAGAGGATCAAGCTGTTATTGAAGTGAACGATATTCGCATTCGGGAGATGACCGAGGATGAATTCATCATGTATGCAACAATTCATTGCCGCAGTACCGGGCTTTCCGATGATGGCATTCCCCATGTAGCCCAAAATAATCAAGTTCTGTATGGCAGGCCAGGCTGGAAATTTTTCATAGCAATGAAGGATGAAATTCCTGCAGCTGCAGGTGTCATGCATATGAATAATTCGGTGGCATCATTAACTTTTGCTGGAACACTGCCGGAGTGTCGTCATTCTGGACTTCATCAGGCACTAATCCGAAGACGAATCTATGAAGCGGTCATGAACAAATGCGATATGGTAGTAAGTCAGGCTGGCTTCTTAACCCAAAGTCATAGAAATATGGAGAGTGTCGGCATGAGAATAGGATATGTGAGAACAACTTGGACAGAGCAGCCTTAATAGGTACAGCAGTGAATTCAAGCGCATCTAACCTTTCGCCTCTGTATATTCAGATGTATAATCATGGAAGATGCTTGAATCCACCGATGCCTCAACCAGGGATTAGAGCTATCCTTGGGTGGGGCATTTGTGTGTGTAGAGAGGAGGGGGAGATTTTTTGATTAGAAAATTAATGGTTGGAGCGATTTTAAGCCTTGTAATAGCTTTATTAGCAGGCTTCCTTTGGGACTGGAAGCAAGCCATGAACGTATCGGGAGGAGCAGGGATTATTTTGCTGCTGTTGGCCGGCATTTTTAATGGAGCTCTTATTAGCGGGGATCGAATGAGAGCGAACCAAGGGGCCGAAACGGCAGAGAATAAAGAGTTTAGAAGCAAGCTATCCTCGACATTCTTTATATTTGGCTTCCCATTTCTCCTAACTGCTGCAGCCATTTTTTTTATTACTAAATAAATCAAATTTAATCCTGATCCTATAACTAGGGAATTATCAATTAATGAACAGAGGAGAAATAACAGCCATGTGGCGTCGATTTTTTTCGTATTACCGGCCTTATAAAGGCTTATTTATTCTAGATTTCAGCTGCGCGGTCATCGCGGGTGTTCTGGAGCTTGGATTCCCGCTAGCCGTAAGCAAGTTTATCGACGATCTGCTGCCGGGAGGAAACTGGAGCATGATCGTGCTTGCAAGCGTTGGACTGCTGTGCGTTTACGCTCTAAACACGGTTTTGAACTATATCGTCACCTACTGGGGACATATGCTCGGCATCAATATTGAGACCGATATGCGGCGAAAAATGTTTGAGCATATCCAGAAGCTGTCGTTCCGGTTTTTCGACAATCACAAAACGGGGCATCTGGTCGGTAGAGTGACGAATGATTTGAACGAAATCGGTGAGCTAGCACATCACGGCCCGGAAGACGTGTTTATTGCTGTCATGACCCTTGCAGGTTCTTTTTCGCTTATGGCTTATATAAATCTCGAGCTTGCGCTGCTCACCTTCATTATCATCCCGATCATGGCTTGGCTGATTATCGTGTTCGGGGGAAGGATGACCAGCACCTATCGCCGCTTGTTCGCCAATGTCGGTAATTTCAACGCCCGGATCGAAGAGAACGTCGGCGGAATCCGCGTCGTTCAATCGTTCGCGAACGAAGAGCACGAGAAGCAGCTGTTCGCGGCAGACAACCGCAATTTCCGCGAGACGAAGCTGATGGCTTACAAGACGATGGCCAGAAGCATTTCGGTCAGCTACATGCTGATGAGGCTTATCACTATTTTCGTCATGGTGTGCGGGGCCTGGTTTTATATCCAAGGCAAGATTGAACTGGGCGAATTTATGGCCTTTATACTATTATCGAATATTTTCTTCCGTCCGATTGAGAAGATCAACGCCGTAATCGAGAGTTATCCGAAGGGCATCGCCGGGTTCAAGAGGTACACAGAGATTCTGGATACCGAACCGGATATTGCGGATAGGGAGGATGCCGTCGCGGTCGAGACGCTGCGAGGCGATATTCGCTTCGAAAATGTAACGTTCGGTTATGAGCCAGGTCGAAATATTCTGGATGGAATCAATCTGTCGATTCGCTCGGGAGAAACGGTTGCGTTTGTCGGTCCTTCAGGCGCTGGAAAAACGACCATTTGCAGCCTTCTGCCGAGGTTCTACGATGTGAACGGAGGACGGATCACCGTCGATGGCATGGATATCCGAGATATGACGCTGCACTCGCTGCGCAAAAATATCGGCATCGTTCAACAAGATGTGTTCCTCTTCTCGGGCACGATCCGGGAAAACATCAAATACGGGGATCTGGAGGCTACCGAAGAGCAAATCTGGGAGGCGGCCAGAAGGGCATCTCTGGAGGAGATGATCGGCCGGTTGCCTGACGGAATGGATACGGTCATTGGCGAGCGGGGCGTGAAGCTGTCTGGAGGTCAGAAGCAGCGGCTTGCCATCGCCAGAATGTTCCTGAAAAATCCGCCGATCTTGATTCTGGACGAGGCGACCTCGGCGCTTGACACCGAGACCGAGGCGGCGATTCAGCAATCGCTGTCTGAGCTGTCGATCGGACGGACGACACTGGTTATCGCCCACCGTCTGGCCACCATCAAAAACGCCGACCGGATCATCGTCATCGACGAGAGCGGTATTGCCGAGCAAGGCCGGCACGCCGAGCTGGTTGCTTCCGGCGGCATCTATAGCAGGCTGCATCAAGCGCAGTACCAGCATGCGTGAGCCGATGAGCTGTCCGAGTAGAAGATTTTTCAATAAGGCCGGTTTGACCGTCCTTTGATTCGCAAATGAAATTTTCCATACTTCTATAGAAAGAGCGAGGCTTATGGTTCGATTTCCAACCAAACCTCGCCCTTTTTTTAAAGCTATAAGAAAAATTTCGCTTGGAGCATAAATTGGCATCAACTTCACACCGTAAACTGCTTCAAGCTTGGGAGGGTTGAGAATAATGTCTGTCATGGGAACGATGCTTGCAATAGCTGTTGCTCTATTCGTTTCCATCCTTCTTGGTCCGGCTGGAGGGGTGGTTCTGATATCTATTATTTTTGGCTTGGTTCTCAGCATGCATTTCAGGAGCCAAGAAATGCACAGCGACATCAAGCGAATCAAGGAAAAGCTGGGAATCAAAGAGAATGAGGATTTTAATATGAGCGATGAAGAAATTGAAGAAGAGCTGCTAAAGGATCTGGAGCAGGAGCAAAATCAGCAGGAGCGAAAGAAACAGGAAGGAAATACGCTGTAAGTTGAGCCGTACTAGCAATCAAATCAGTTCCTTCAATTCGTTCGAAATAGTTTAAGCTGATTCGAAAAAATACGAACAAGCTTTCGCTTTGGTGGTATAATGATGCCATGGAGGTTTATGGACGATGAACGATAGAAGGGTCTGGAAGGGAGACGCGCTCGTGGATCGCCAGCGGAGAGGCTTAGAGCAGCAGCCTGCGTTTGCCGAGATAGAGCTTGGGGAGCCGGAACGGAAGCCGGCAGAGCCCTTGGTGGTGATCCCAGAGCGTGGTGGCCGGGATGTAGATTGGGGGCAGGCTTTCCGCTATGTCTCCCGGGAGCGACAGTTTGTGGAGCAGGCGCGTGAATGGGAATGGAAGAGCGGAGCAGCGGTGGAGTTTGTCCCTTTTCATGCCTACTGGCCTACCTATGAGCAAATGCAGCCAGGACAGCTTAAATGGTATCTGTATTGGCGGGGAGAGGTTCGTTCCGGACGGTATCCAGATACGGATTTGTCTTATCTGTTTGTGTACCTGTATGAGCTGATCCACGGAATCGGCTCGAAGGAACCGACCGAGGGGTATGAGCTGATGCAGCAGGTATGGATAGCCTATCGGGAGCGGTATCCGAAGCTGGACGCATACGTCCGGGAATGGCTTTATGATTACGCGCTGGTGTTCGGGCTGGATATGCCGCCACCTGAGCCGCTGCGGAAGCTCCCCCGGAATTTATCGCCGGAGCTGAGGGAGCTGGAGTGGAAGCGCAGGTTTGCTGCTGAGCCGCTTGCGCTAACCTGGGACATGCTGCGGACGCTGATCGATTACGACGTGGAGAAGAGCCGCTTCTGCACAGGACAAGGGAGAAAGGAATTGCACGCCTATGCCCCGAAGGTGGTGACGCTGGTGGATAGCTATTTATCCAGAACGGAGGGGACAAGGCTCCTGGAGAGGTGTATGCCCCGTGAGTCAAAGGCCAGCAGGGTACTGTTCCGAACCGCAGTATATGATCACGAGTTGTACGGGCGCAGCGTGACGGTAAGCGTGCTTCCGATCAGCGGACATCCTCCGCTGCGCGCGTACTTGACCCAGCTTGTCAGGCTAACGGAGAATCGGCTGCGCGAGTTTACGGGATTTAGAGGAAAGCTGCGGGGAATTACCGTGGAGCCGGAGGTTGATCAACTGGTTACCCGTTTCCTGCGCAAAGAGTTTGAGCAGCGCAAGGCCGAAGGGGCCAAAGCCCGCCTTCCCAGGGTGAAGATCAACGCGGCGAAGCTGCACAGGATTCAGCGGGAATCGGACGAGGTACGGGATATGCTGCTGCTTGAGGAGCAGGCGCTGGAGCAGATGCCTCTTACCGGTATGAGCGGGGAAGAAGCTTTGCCGCCGCAGCCGGCCAAGCCGGTTCGGGAACTGAGCCGGGAGTCAGTAGAGCAGCCGCAGCAGGCGGAGATCGATTTCGAGCGGGGCTGGGCAGAGCTGGAGGAGGCGGACCCGGCACAGGAGAGAACGGCCGAATCGTACCGCGATTCCGAGGAGGATATACAGACGTTCTGTTATCCTAAGGAGCATACGCAGGCGTTTGGTGATTCCGAGGAGAGTACGCAGACGTTCTATCATCCCGGGAAGGATACCCAGCCGTTCGGTGATCCGGTCGGGCCTTCCTCCGCAGCATCTACGCACAGGGATGGCGGCCTCTTGAATGCGGAGCCGAATGGCAGGAGCGGAAGATATATTGAAACCGCGGAGGCGGGGAACGAGACGGAGCTGCCGCAGGAGTGGCGCGAGCTATTTGCCCGGCTGTCCAGCGCGCATATCAGAACATTGGCCGCACTGCTTGATGGAGAGGACGCTGCGGTACGGTTCGGAATTGCCGAGCAGGCCGGCTCCATGCCAGAGCTGCTGCTGGACGAAATTAACGAAATCGCGATGGAATTGATCGGCGATTTGCTCATCGACGGCGAGGAGATCGCGGAGGAGTATAGGGCAGAGCTGGAGGCCTTCTTCGGCAACCCTAGCACAATATGTTCAGATGAATGAGGTGACACCGATGAAACAGGTAACCATACCAAAGCGGCTGACCACGGCGCTGGTGAATTCCCTGACGGCAGGGGTCGTGCCGCGAGTGGGGCTGGAGCATATCGCCGTCGGCCGCAGGGCCGAGGTGGCTTCTATCCTGCAGGATATGGACAATATCGCGGAGGGCGGGGCCGCTTTTCGCCTGATTACCGGACGGTACGGAAGCGGCAAAAGCTTCCTGCTGCAAATGATGCGCAACTATGCGATGGATCGGGGATTTGTAGTTGCGGATGGAGATTTGTCGCCCGAGCGGCGGCTTGTGGGCACGAAAGGGCAAGGGCTCGCAACCTACCGGGAGCTGATGATGAACCTGTCCACCCGAACGAGGCCGGATGGCGGGGCTCTGGAGGCGATGCTGCAGAAGTGGATCTCAACGCTCCAGCAGGAGCTTATGCAGGCAGCCGGGCTGCGCCCTGACGATCCGGCGCTGCAGGAAGCGGTTGAGCTCCGTATTTATGCGGTATGCCAGGAGATGCAGAGCCTGGTGCACGGCTTTGATTTTGCCAAGGTGCTCGCTGCATACTGGAGCGGCTGCAAGCTGGGGGATGACGACCGGAAGGCGGCGGCGCTGCGCTGGCTGCGCGGGGAATTTCCCACACGGACGGAGGCGCGCAAGGAGCTCGGCGTCGGCGTTATCATCGATGATGACAACTGGTACGATTACATGAAGCTGTGGTCCGAGTTTGCGGTACGCATCGGGTATAAGGGGCTGCTGCTGTTCATCGATGAAGGAGTTAACTTGTACAAAATCACGAACAGCATCTCCCGCCAGAGCAACTATGAGAAGCTGCTTACGATGTTTAATGACACGATGCAGGGGAAAGCCCAGTATCTCGGCATCTATCTGGGCGGGACGCCGCAGTTCGTCGAGGATGAGCGCAGGGGGCTGTTCAGCTATGAGGCTCTGCGTTCGCGGCTGATGGATGGCCGCTACAGCAGCGGCTCCCGCAGGACATATACTTCGCCGATTCTTAAGCTGGATATGCTGTCCCATGAGGAAATCCTCATCCTGCTGCAGAAGCTGCGGCATATCCATGCCGTGCATTTTGGCTACGAGGCGCAGCTTGCGGATGAACAGCTGATCGCCTTTATGCAGGCGGCCGTAAACCGGCTGGGCGCCGATGAGCTGCTGACGACCCGCGAGGTGGTGCGGGACTTCATGGATGTGCTGCATATGCTGCATCAGCATGAAGGGCTTTCGTTCGAGGCGCTGCTGGGCGAACGGGAACGGGAGCATGCAGCCACCGCGAACGAGCGCCAGGGCAAGGCGAAGGACGAGCTGGATGACTTCCTGGCGGAGTTTGAGCTATGAGCGGGGCGAAACCTTTTTCCCGCTTGGCGCCCTTCATTCAAGAATATATCTACCGCAAGCAATGGGACAGCCTGCGCGAGGCGCAGATCGAGGCCTGCCGCGTGCTGCTGGATACGCGCCATCATCTGCTGATCGCTTCCGGGACGGCGTCGGGCAAGACGGAGGCGGCTTTTTTTCCCGCGTTGACGGAGCTGTACCACCGTCCTTCCGGTTCTGTGGGCATTCTCTATATCGGGCCGCTCAAGGCGCTGATTAACGACCAGTTTGAGCGCATTACCGAGCTGCTCCGGGAGGGGGAGGTCCCGGTCTGGCATTGGCATGGCGATGTCTCCCAGGCGGAGAAGACAAAGCTTATGCAGCGCCCATCCGGCGTTCTGCAAATTACCCCGGAATCGCTGGAGGGGCTGCTGATGAACCGGCCGAATGCGATTCCTGCCTTGTTCCATGATTTGCGGTACATCATGATTGATGAGGTCCATGCATTCATGGGAGCGGATCGGGGCATTCAGGTGCTGAGCCAGCTGACCCGGCTGGAGCGGATGGCTTCCTGCTCACCGCGCCGAATCGGCCTGTCCGCTACGCTGAGCGATTATGAGTCTGCGGCACGCTGGCTGGGCGCCGGAACCTCTCATCCGGTCGAGGTGGTGTCTCCCCAGGGAGGACGGAGGCTGAAGCTATCCGTGGAGCATTTCTCGTTCCCGGACGCCCGGGATGAGCGGGAGGCCGAGCATTTGGAGCTAGCCAAGCAGCGGTACTACAGCTTCATCTATGACCATACGCATCGTAAAAAAGCACTCGTCTTCACCAACAGCCGCTCGGACGCAGAGCTGACAACGCTGGAGCTGCGGCGGATCGCTGCGAAGCGCGAGGAGCGTGACGTATTCCACGTTCACCACGGAAGCATTTCGGCGATGCTGCGCGAGGAGACCGAAGCAGCACTCCGGTCCGGGCTCGGTCCGGCGGTAGCGGCAGCGACGGTGACGCTGGAGCTCGGCATTGACCTTGGTGAGCTGGAGCGGGTCATTCAGCTCGGCGCGCCGTACAGCTGCTCCAGCTTTGTGCAGCGGCTCGGGCGCTCTGGCCGCCGCAAAGACCAGGCGTCGGAGATGATGTTCCTCTGCGCGGAGGAAGAGGACGAGGAGGCGCAGCTGCCTGCGCGAATGCCGTGGACGCTGCTGCGGGCGATCGCCGTTATCGAGCTGTACGTCCGCGAGCGCTGGGTGGAGCCGCCGGATCTGCGGCGCAAGCCGTTCGGGGTGCTCTACCATCAGACGATGAGCACGCTCAAGAGCATGGGTGAAGCAGAGCCTGCCGAGCTGGCGCGGGCCGTGCTGACCTTGCCGGCTTTTCACGGCATAACGCCGGAGGAGTTCAAGCAGCTTCTTCGTTATTTGCTCCAGACCGATCATATCCAGCAGACGGAGGAAGGCACGCTGATCATCGGGCTCGGCGGCGAGAAGGTTGTAAACAATTTCCGCTTCTATGCGGTGTTTAAGGATGACGAGGAGCATGCGGTATATAACGGCTCCGAGGAGATCGGAAGCATCACAACCGTGCCGCCGCCGGGCTACTGCTTCTCATTGGCCGGCAAGCTGTGGAAGGTGGAGGAGGTGGACAGCAAGCATAAGGCTGTCTACGTCAAGTCCTCCCGCGGCAAGGTGGATACGCTGTGGCTAGGGGCCGGCGGCGACGTCCATACGCGCGTCCTGCAGAAAATGCGCCAGGTGCTGCAGGAGCAGACGCTGTACCCATATTTGGCTGCCGGTGCGGTGAACCGCTTGGAACGAGCGCGCAGACTGGCCCGGGAAAGCGGGCTGCTGCGCAGTACGGTCATTCCGGCGGGCGGCGATTCGCTGTTTATTGTGCCATGGGCGGGAAGCAAACCGTTCCGTACCCTGGAGCGTCTTCTGAAGCATAATCTCGCCGAGCCGATGGGGCTGCGCCAGGTTGTCCCGATGGAGCCGTATTATATGGTCGTGTCGGGCAGGGCTGCTGCGTCGGAGCTGCTGGCAGGCATTCAAGCGGAACTGTCTGCCGCCACGGATCCGCAAGCCTTGCTTAATGCGGATGAAGCGCCGTACCTGGGCAAGTATGATGAATTCGTTCCTCCTGAGCTGGTGCGCGGTGCTTTTGCTGTCGATGGGCTGGATGTGAAGGGACTGGCCAAGGTGCTGGCTTTCGAGCAATCAATATAATACTCGTCCTGCAGAAGGCGCAGATTGGCTCACAGTGGAACCTTAGGTCCTTGCCGGCCGAGAATCCACTGCCGATTAAAAAAACGTTAGGAGCAAATGGATCATGTCATCGTATCAGTATTTGCCAATGACCGGGGAGTACGCTTCGTTAATTGCCAGCTGGAAATATGAAGGTCAATACTCGTTCTATAATTTGGATGGAAGTCCGGAATGCTTATCCGAATTGATGAACGGCGACTATTATTCCGTTCTGGATGAACATGAAGAGCTTGTTGGCTTTATTTGCACGGGGCATTCTGCACGTGTGCCAGGAGGGTACAGCATAAATATTTATAACCGCGGTTGCTTGGATTTAGGCTTGGGATTAAAGCCTCAGTGGACAGGGAAGGGCAGAGGGGTGCATTTTCTAACGAGCAGTTTATGTTTTGTTAGAGAACGATTCGGGCCTTTCGGAATCCAGTTAGTGGTTGCTAAGTTTAATGAACGGGCGATCAAAGTTTACGAGCGCGTTGGATTTAAGAGAGGGCAGTCGTTTATAAGCCCAGTCGGTCATGAGGATGTCGAATTCATAGTTATGCACTATTCCATGTAAGTCACCCCAAATCGCATCCTTTTAATAAAAGCAACGGCCTATGCCTTATTCGCCAAAGTGTGTATAATTATGGAAAATGGAAGTGGTGGGAGGCGAATTAAAAAGCGGGAGGCTGCTACCCCAAACGAACCCGGGGTGAATAATTGTGGATGAAGCTCCGGCGAACCTTGCTCCAGCTTGAGATAAGAGCTTATCTAAGCTGGGGCTTTTTATTTTTTCAAACAGGAGGCGTTCTTTTATGAAAAAAGTGCTTGTATTGGGTTGCGCGGGTTCGGGAAAATCGACTTTTTCTTCACGCCTCGGGCATATAACCGGGCTCTCGGTAATTCATCTTGATTCGTTCTATTGGAAGCCGGGCTGGATCGCGGCTTCCGAAGAGGAGTGGGATCGTACGGTGGATGAATTGCTAAGCCATGATTCCTACATTATGGATGGAAATTACTCCAGAACATTAAACAAACGGCTTGTGGATGCAGATGTGGTCATTTTTTTTGATTTTCCGCGTCTGTTATGCATTTATAGAGCTATTAAACGCAGGATTATCAATCACGGACGAACGAGAGAGGATATGGCACCGGGCTGCAAGGAGAAGCTTGATCTGGAGTTTTTGAGATGGATTTGGAACTTCAGAACGAGAAGCAGAGGCAGAATATTAGAGTCGCTGGAACAAGTCCAAGGACAGAAGCAGGTCATCATTTTTAGAACAACAGGGGAAGTAGAGAAGTATCTGACCGAGATAGAATTGAACGGCCAAGCCCGTATTACATAAAGAGGTGGAGATCCCGCTGGATTTTATGGCATGATTTTGGTTAGAGAGCGCTCCATTCCAAAGGGATTCGTTCATGAAAGAACGAATATTATTTAAGATCTTAGTTGATTTAGTTTATAAGCTGAGTTGATGGAGAGGATGCAGTGTCAATTTATATGAGGAGCGATAATTCATCTTGTATGGACATCAGGATTGTCAATCTGGCTGATCGAGAGGACTGCCTTGATAACGTCAGCCGGTGGTTATGGCAGGAATGGGGAAGTGGCTCGGCCTTTGAATACATCAGATACGCGGTGCAGCATAATACCCAAACAGACCGGATTCCCATGACCTTTGTGGCTATAGCGGATGATGAGCCCATCGGTACGGTATCGCTGTGGATGAATGATTTAAAATGCAGGCAGGATCTGTATCCCTGGGTTGCTAGCTTGTATGTTGCGGAAGCGAAGAGGAGGATGGGGGTCGGGGAAAGGCTGCAGGCCCATGCCATTGATGAAGCCCGAAAATTAGGATATCCGCACTTATATTTATTAACGGATCACGTGGGGTATTATGAGAGATTCGGCTGGGCGTACAAAGAGCTTGCTCCTAAAGGGGATGGGCAATATACAAGGATCTATAGCCTGGATCTGTGAGCGGTGGCCCATTATCGCTCATAGCTATTATTCTTATAAGGATGAATTGCGATGAGAAAAATATGGCTCGGAACGTTTGGCATAGGTTTAATAGTAGTGCTAGTCTTTAGCCTTTCGATATTCATGGGCAGTAAATCGAATGGAATATCCAATTTAAATCTGCATGAGGTCAGGGAGATCGCATGGAAGAGTGTAGAGAACAACCGATATGGGACGATTACGACTCCATGGGAAGAGGCAAGAGTAGAGCTTATTGATTCGAAGGATAGATCAATTGTCCCGATAGATGATGAACAGAGGAAGCAATTGGAGCAGCTTCTGAATGACAATTCCACACTGCTCGCAGTAACATTTCATACGGAACAAGACGGCCTTCTCGGTCCTATTGTACCAATCATCAACCCTAACACGATGAAGGTTATCGGTTTTTATCCTAGATATTAAAACTGAAGATTCTGAGCCGCCAGGAGATTATCCGATGATAAATAATTTAATCACCGTCCAGTGACCCGGCAGCCGGAGACCAGGATTAAAGGGTACGGCAGGTCGTGAAACGTTCTACCGTACCGATTCAGTTGCTCTGAGCAGCTTTATCTGCCTTGGAGTCCCAGGCTACGACATGCTTGGTATTGCTGATTTTCTCATAGAAAAGCTGTGGTTCCCGGCGGATGGCATAAATGACAACATGAATAAAAAAGGCCACATTAACGGCAAATATCATCAATATCACAAATGCGCTGACGGGCTGAGAAATATACTCATCTATGTTAGAGGTGATTTGGTTCATTCCGAAGATCAGCCAGTACAGAATACCATAACGTACGATTAGGGACGGCAAAGAAATTTTGGAGTTTGTCCCCATCCGTGTTAACCGGATTCTTACCACCCATTTGCCAAAGGTAAATCCGCCTGTTAAATAAGGAATGAGCATGAAATAGATCCCTGATGAGAGCAGGAATGAAAACGGCAAACGGAATGCATCCAATAGGATCTGAAGGAGAGACCATAGACAAAAGTCCATCAGATACGCTACCCCTCGTCTGACATAAGTAACGCGTTTGGCTGCAGGATCTACATGAGCGTCCAGACGGTCGACCTTTGGCAGCAGGCTCGAGGTCCAGTCGGCAAGGAGTACCCCGATGATGCCTCCTAGTGTATTCATTAACAGATCGTCAACGTCAAATACCCGATAGGGATGTCTGTAAATGCCGTATAAGCCTGTTAACTGTGTCAGCTCGAAGAACAATGAGAGCAGGAAGGTGAACACAATACAGCGCAGCCATCCAAGACGATAATAATAGCGGAGCACCATGCCGAAGGGCACGGTCAACAGAATATTGAACAGAACCTGAAGAACAGCCCGCTCTTTGAGCAAATGCAGGTAGGTCGCCGGATTATTTATGACGATGGACGTTTCCTTCAGAATGTCATTGATGAAATTAAACGGAACCAGCTGCAGCCCTCCCGATGCCATGGGGAGGTTATCCCTGGAGGCAGGAAACGGCAAGATCACGAGAAAATAGGCGTTCATTAAATACAGCAAAAATAAATATAAAATGAATCCTCTGAATTTGTTGATGTAGCCATACTTGCGATACTGCACAATCAGAAACGGCAGCGTAAATAAGAATGCAGCAATAGGAAATGCGAAAAAAGCGTACTTGATCGGAAACAGATAAGATTGAAGCATAAATGCACCTGCCAAAAATTTCGTTTAGATTTATTATATTCGTACGATTATGATCTCCTGTCAACCTTAATTATATTTAGATTTACTGGTGTGTTTATTATGCTCATGCCTAATAAAAAGGCCGGCCGGAATCGAAAGGATTCAGGCCGGCCTTTGCTTCTTATGCCGTAAAGGATCTTTATCCTTGATACCGTTCGGCTTCACGGGGGAGAAGATTGGCAGCTTTATTTTACGGTAACGGTTAGAATATCGCTCCTCGTAATTCCGCTGCTATTCTCCAGCTCCACCTGGTATTTATACACCCCGGCGGCTTTGCCTTCGATTCTGGTCACCGCCGACTGGGCGTGTGGAGTAGAAGCGGCCAGGTTCTGGGTGTCGATCAGAACGCCGTCCTCATAAAGACGGTAGACCGTGGCGTTCGTGCCCCACCACAGATTCATGGTCAGCTCGTAGCTGCCATCGCCATCCCAATTGTCGTCCGACAGCACCGGCTTGGCTGGCACTGCATGCTTCACCGTCACGGTCCTGGCTTCACATTGAGTCGTACCGAACGGGTTGATAAGCTCGCAGGTGTAGATATAGGTGCCGTTCGGCCGGCCCGCAATTTCCGTTGAAGCTGTCTGGTAGGAAGGGGAATTGTCAGTCAGCTTCTGTGTGCCAATCAGCTGCCCGTTCTCGTAAAGCTTGTATTCACTGCCATTATTGCCCCACCACATATTCATCGTAATGGTATAGTTTCCGTCCAGCAGGCCAGTATTATATCCATGATTATCGGTTAATACCGGCTTGCCCGGAGCCCCGGTCGCCTTAACCGGCTCTTCCGGTTCATTTGGTGCGCCTACATAGCTTATTAACGGAGCCTTAGGCTGCTCCATGCCAACTCCAAGGAAGAAGCTCGGATGCGGCGGCTGGTTGTAGCCGACGTTCTGCCAGGCGATTCCGAGGCGATAGACCGGATCGTGCATCAAGGTGCGAAGCTTGTGCTCCGTTGGATCCACGGTGGTGTAGACGCGCAGCTCTGTGCTGTCCTCGGAGCGCCAGATGACCTCTTCGCGCCAGTCGCCGAACAGATCGGCCTGCAGAGCCGGATTTCCCTTAGTATAGTTGTTCGATAAGGTGCCTTCGGCAGTCAGCAGGTTGATGGTTGTTTTGTTCTTGTAATCCCATTTGTCGATCGTGCCTGTACCTGTTTTGGTCTCGCTGTCCCATTTGTGGTCGAGCAGCTCGCGCAGCAGGTCGCCGTCCCACCAGATCCCGAAGTTGGCGGAGGACGGAATCTGTTCGCTGATGAACTCGCCCCGCGCGCTGTAGAGCCCCGTGATCGGAATATGCTCCTCATTTGTAATGGTTGACGCCCACGCTTCTTCGCCCGGGTAATTCGGGTCGATGTCGGCCGTCATGCCGCGGCCGGTATCCTTGCCCGTAAATACGCCCCACAGGATCTCACCGGTAGCCGCATCATGCATCTCCAGCCCGTATTTGGCGCCCGTATGCTCATGCACGCCGAATACCTCCAGGCCGGGGCGAGTCGGGTCGAGATCGCCAAAGTGGAGGGCATCCCCATGCCCAAGGTCTGTGGTGTACAGTATTTTGCCATCGTCATCAATGGTAATGGCGCCGAAGATGATTTCATCCTTGCCGTCATGATCTACATCGCCGACAGACAGATTATGGTTGCCCTGGCCGGCATAGTTCTCGTTACCTTCATCATTCGTATCGAACCGCCATTGCTTTGTTAGTTGGCCGTCCTTGAAGCTGTAGGCGACCAGAACAGTGCGTGTGTAGTAGCCGCGGCTGAAAATAACGCTGGGATGCTCTCCGTCCAGATAAGCGACAGCGGCCAGGTAACGGTCTACCCGGTTGCCATAGGTATCGCCCCATGAACCAACATCCCCGCGCGGCGGGTCATAGTCGACCGTAGATAATTCTGCGCCGGTCTCGCCGTCGAATACAGTGAGGAATTCGTCGCCGAGCAGTACGTAACCTGAGCTGTTCCGGTGGTCTTTAGAGGCATCGCCGATCGCCTTCCCTTGGCCGTCGATGGTTCCGTCCGCCGTCTTCAGCACGACCTCAGCTTTGCCGTCACCATCCAGATCATAGACCAGGAATGGGGAATAGTGCGCTCCGGCCCGGATGTTAGGGCCTAGATTAATGCGCCACAGCTGCGTTCCGTCTAGCTTATACGCGTCCAAATAGACGATTCCGGTGTAGCCGCTCTGCGAATTATCCTTGGCATTGGATGGCGACCACATCAGCACGATTTCGTATTCACCGTCCCCGTCCAAATCGCCGACGCTGGCATCATTTGCTGTATACGTATAAGGCTGGCCGTCCTTGGTATAGGCATCCGCCGGCTTTTGAAGCGGGATCGGCAGATACTGCTGCTGCCACACGCCGAACTCGCGGCTGGCTTCCTGTTCCTTGCCGCCGATGACCGTCGTTATTTTGTATACCGAATGCTCTTTCCCTTTCTTATCCACGAAATTGGTGCTGTCCGCAATTGGCTTATGGTTCACTTTAATCCCGTCCCGATAAATATTGAAGGCGATATCGTCCGGATCCAGGCCGAGCATTCTCCAGCCGATGTAGTTGCCGACCTTCGTCTTAACCGCGACAGGGGCCCGATCCAAATATTCCATCTCTCGGTATAGTGTCGTCACCGCCTCGGTCTTCAGCACGTCCGACAGCTCGGAGATTCCGCCTGCATTGACCGAGGCGACCCGATAATAATAAGGGATTGTCGTCAGCACGGCCGTGTCTGTATAAGCTGCTGTCTTGGTTTTGCCAATTAGCGTATATTCGCCGTCCTCCTTGGCAGCCCGATATACGTTGTAGAACCGAGCTCCCTCCACATCATCCCAGGCGAGCGTAACATCGTTCTTCTGGATGGCTTGAACGACTAGCGACGTCGGCACTGGAGCGAGAGGCTGACTAGGATCGATCATGGTGACGGCTAGTCCGTTCGAGGGAACGGATTCAAATCCGCCGTGGTCGATCGAGGTTACACTGTAAACATAGCTGAGGCCTACATCCGCCGCTGTATCGGCAAAGAATGTATCAGTCGTCTCTCCGAGCAGTTCGGGATGGGCCGCGCCTTCCGTTTGGCGGTACACTCGGTATTTGGCGGCATCCGCAGCGCTTGGCTTCCAGGATAGCTTCGCCACTGCCGGATCGCTTGCCAGCTCCAGCTCATCCAATTGCAGCGAATCCGGCGCAAGCAGGATCGGCGTGATCTCCAGGCCGTTGAGATGCGCCGTTTGTCCGCTGAAGACCAGATTCATCTGTCCGTCGGTAACCGCGATCTGATTAAATACCTTCTCGGCGATATTCTCTTTGCCGGAGGAGACTGTGCCGTAATCTTTGCCTTCGATACTGATGTTGGTTCTCGTAGAGCCGATCCAATCGCCTGTATAAGTCTTGACGGAGTACGAGCCGTTCGGGAGATCGACCTTGAATTCATAGCTTCCGCCAAAATAAATCACGAAATCCCGGCGCAGATCATCTGCTGCATTGCCGCGATCCCGGTCGTCCATGCCTTCGCTTGAGGTCAAGCCGTAGCCGAGCTGCGGCGTATACAGCGTTTGGCGGGTTACCTCTGTATAGCCTTCGGCAACCGGCGCTCCTACTGGGCCGAAATCGTATTTGTATTGGGCGGATTTCGTGCCTATGCGGATTTCATCCGAAGGCTCGGATTCTCCCCGGCCGTTAACGGCGGTTACACGAACAGTATAGGCTGTCCCCTCCAGCATCCCGGTAATTGTAATGGATGGAAGGGTAGAGGTTCCGATCATGTTATAGGCGGATTCGGGCTCCGAAGCCAGCTTGCGGTATACCTTGTAGATTTCTGCTGATTCGGCAGCATCCCACTTCAAGACAGCCCCGGCATTGCTAATGCTGCCAGCCGTTAAGCCCTGGGGCTTGGCCGGCACGCTTTCCGGCTGCTCGGTCTCCCTCACATAGTTCGAAAGCGGCGTTAAACCCAGCTCCCGTATTCCACCGGCAACAAGCCTGGCGATTTGAATTGCACCGTATTCCTGGAAGTGAGTATCGTCTGAAGAGCCGTTGGGAAAAGCTTGGTAAACGCCTGGATCCACGTGCAGGAACACGGAGCGGGCGGCCTCCGGCCCTATGGAGTCGTAATAAGCAACGCTTAGCGCACTTAAGTCGACGACCCTTACATCAAGCTCGTTCGCCACTTCCTTCATGGATTTAACGTAATCTGGAAAGCTAACATTAAACTTGCCTGTAGCGGCATTAAAATCCCTCCGTCCGACGGGCGTGACCAGAATCGGGGTTGCCCCGCGCTGCCTTGCACCAAGAACATAGGATTTCAGATAAATTTGGAAATCCTCCGGGGAGGTATATCGCTCCGGCCGGCTGATCGTTGCATCGTTATGGCCGAATTGGACGAGCAAATAATCGCCGGGCTTGATTGCCCGCAGGATTTCATCCAGCCGGCCTTCATATACGAACGATCTGGAGCTGCGGCCGCCGATCGCCCGATTATCGATGCGTACATCGTCCGTAAAGTAACGGCCGATCATTTGGCCCCAACCCGCCTGCGGCTGCCAATAGGGGTCATAGGTTTGGACCGTAGAATCGCTTGCGAGATAAACGACGGGTTGTTCACCAGGCTGGCGTTCCGGCTGCTTGCGGATGACAAGCGCGTTCATATTCGGGGCCGTACCCGTAAAGTCCAAATTCAACTGACCGTCAATCAAGGCAATTTGAAAATCCATCTCCAAATACTGCCCGGCGGGCTTGGACGTTTGCTGCACCTTCTGCATCGTCTCGGCCGCAATGGCAACGTCCGTTGGACCGTTCTCATCGCCTGCAATAATCGAGATGGTGTAATCGCCGTTTGGAAGATCCACGATGAAAGAGGTGTCTCTCGGTACGACGAAATCGGATTTCAGCGGATGTGCTGTCCCGCGATCCTGTTCGGAGACCTGCGTTGGATCAGCGAAGCCATAACCCCGCTCTTGGGAATATGCCGCAGCTGCCGTAACCGGAATGTATCCGTCTGCAGCCGGACCGGGGCCGAAATCGAAGCGAAGCTCATCGCGATCCAGTATGGATGCAGGTGCATCGTAGACTGAGCTAGTGACTGTGTCAGGCAGAAGTTCAGGCAGCTCTGGCTCATTTGCGCGAGCGTAGGAGCCGAAGGGGAGCAGCGTGGTGAAGAGCATAACCAAGATTAAGAAAATAAGGAATGGATGCCTATAAACGCTGGTTTTCATCATTTGCCATACCCTCTTTCTAATTTAATCTAGCAATCTGTAAGCGGTTACAAGTTATTCGGAAATAGTACCTCTATGTCAATAATAATTGTCCCCCTTTCGCCTGATTTTTTTGAAATATCTGTTAATTACAATTAAGATCATAGCATTTTTACTTGGCAATTAAGGTTCACAAAACCGTTATCTTTCCTTGAAAATCAGACTTTTTGGCGAATCCGGTGCATTCAGGCGATGCATAAAATGGCTTGTGCAGCCGCATCCTAGCATTGGATGGCATAAGAACCGAAGGGGGTGCAGGATACAGCATGAGCAAGGAAAATCAAGGTCTCAGCAAGTATGAAGTACAGCGGACTCCGCTGAATAAAATGCCGGTTCCCGATAAGGAACGGGAAGAGTTTGCCCAAGAAATGGTTGAGGATGCAAAGGCGGCATTCGGACAAGAGCAAGCCAAGCGCGAAGAATAATCCCGCCTGATATACGATATTAAGGGGTGCCTTGACGGTCAGCAGCCGAGGGCACCCTTGTTGGCGTGGAGTGATGATTTAACGCCCTCTATAATTCGAAATATAGACTCTTGAATGGAGAAGGAGTTAGACATCCGCCTGGAACCGGCATAATATTATTAATGAGACAAATAAGTGAATAGCCTGCGGAATAGTCTGCGCGTTCAAGGAGAGTATTTGCCATGGATATGTCGATAGATTTATTAGAGAACATTCAAGATGCCCCGTATGATTTATTGCTTCTGGCCGATCCTTCCAGAGACCATATCAATGAATATTTGCGGAGAGGCCAGTGCTACGTTGCTGCGAATAAGCACGAAGTCATCGGCGTTTTTGTATTGTTAAGAACACGTCCGGGAACGATGGAAATCATGAATGTCGCTGTCCGCGACAAGTACCAGGGGCAAGGCATCGGGAAGAAATTAGTCTTGTGCGCGATCGGCAAAGCGATAGAGCAGCAGGCCGTGACGATTGAAATCGGTACGGGTAACTCGAGCCTAAGCCAATTGGGGCTGTATCAGAAATGCGGATTCCGCATTACCGGGGTGGATCGCGATTTTTTTATCAGGCATTATGATGAAGAGATCGTTGAGAATGGAATTCCGTGCAGGGACATGATCAGACTAAGTCTGGATGCAGGTTCCTTTCATCCTATTCCTTCCTAGAAAAGGAGAGTACAATGGAAATAATCTATACTGCCGGGGAGATTATGGTCCGCGAGCTGGAGCGGGAGGACGAGCTGAAGCTCGCTGCCTGGCTGTCCGATCCCGTTTTGCTGCAATACTACGAAGGGCGGGATCGCCCTCATGATCTTCAGATGATCCGGGAATCCTTCTATCAAAATGATGGCGAGACCCGATGTATGGTGGAGTACTGCGGCAAGGCCATCGGTTATATCCAATTCTATCTGCTGGACGAAGAATCTAGAGGAGAGTACGGTTACCCAACAAGTGGCGTAATCTATGGGATGGATCAATTCATCGGCGAGACCGATTACTGGGACAGAGGCATTGGCGGGAAGCTGGTCACCTCCATGCTCGAGTATCTGGTTTGCCAGAATGGAGCTGATAAAGTCGTGATGGATCCGCAGGCCTGGAATATACGAGCGATAAGGTGCTACGAGAAATGCGGCTTTAGAAGAGTGAAGCTGCTAAAGGCACATGAATGGCATGAAGGACAGTATAGAGACTGCTGGCTCATGGAATATCCCCATCCTTAAGGTCAGCGGAACAAACTAAAGCAGAACAGTGAATGGAGATGAGAAAATGCTTAACACGTATGGTGAGCTGTGCACTGAAGTCTACGAGCTCAGCAAGCCAGTCGGGTATTCGTTCGGCGACATTGAGTATTATGCGGAGAGATTAAGAGGCATCACCGGAAAAATTCTAGAGGTAGCCTGCGGCTCAGGACGGGTCCTGATTCCATTGCTGAAGTCAGGCCTTCAGGTTGAGGGGGTAGATAATTCGCCCTATATGCTGAACTCCTGCAGACAAAAATGCGAAGAGCTAGGGCTTTATCCAGCTTTGTTTGAAGCTGATATGCGCCAGTTTCAATTAGAGAAGGCTTATGAAGCGATTATGATCCCCGGTGGCTCACTGCAATTGATCGATTCCAGAGACGATATTGTAAATGCGCTGAAATGCTACTATGATCACTTGGCTGATGGGGGCGTGTTTATTGCGGATATTTTTCTGGAGACGGACTTTGACATGAATACCGTAAAGACGCGCTTATGGGAGACAGAGAAGGAGGAGACCCTCACTTTAGAGGAGAAGCGAATTGAGGTCAACTTCATCGAGCAGCGAGTCGTGTCCCTCTTGAAGTACGAAAAGTGGAAGGATGGACAACTGATCCAGTCGGAGCTCCAACGGTTTCCCGTGAGATGGTATGGCATGAATGAGTTCGCTATGCTGCTTGAAAAAGCAGGCTTCAGCGACATTGTCATTTCTGGAAACTATGAATACGGCACCGCTCCCCAGCATGCAAATCAAATGATTACATACGAGGCAAGAAAGCGGGTTTAAGCCAACGGGGACTTTCAACAATTTGGAAACTTTAATTATAATCAAGAATTCTCTTTCGCAGTCTAATCAGATTCTTTAGGATGAAGTTAAATAGGGTCATTAGACTCGTAAGGAGTGTATCCATGAAATTTTCGATTCGCGAAATACAAATTCCTATTCCTAATGATTATGCTCAAATCGCCAATTTGCTAAATTGGGTGCTGTCTGAAAAGACGAACGCAGATCTATTAGCTGAGGAAGACGCTAAAATTCCAGCCAAAGGCATGCTTCATAAGACGGAGAATGGATTGCTGGGGGGCTTTGACAGATACCGTATCGTAGCCGTCGATGAGGTGTCCCGCATCATAGGATATGGCTTATCCTGGAGGGCCCCCTGGACAGCCGGGGGGAGCTCAATCATGTACTGGTGGTGGAACCGAGCTGCCGCAACCAGGGTATAGGCCATCAACTTTACATCACCCTGGAGAAATGGGCACAAGCGCATGGTGCCAGCAGGTTGAATTATGAAATAAGTGACGATGAAGAGAGCTCCATAGCCTTCGCGAGAAAACATGAATATCAGGTCGAAAGACATACCTTCGAATCCGTCCTGGATTTGGCGAGCTTCGATAAAAGCCTTCTGAATTCCATTTCTGCACCGTTGGCGATTGTACCCCTCTCGGACATAAATGAGCCAGACAAAGAGGAAAAGCTGTATGAACTATATAGAGAAACCTCCTTTGATATACCGGGCTTCGCAGGAGATTATTTTGATTTCACCGAGTGGAGGAAATGGACTCTTGATTTACCCGGCTCTAAACCGGAGTACATATTGATCGCATTGAATCAGAATAAATATGTAGGCGTCGCCCATCTGCTGTTCCACGAAACAACGCAAAGCATGTATCACGAATATACGGGAGTAAGAAAAGCATATAGAGGGCAAGGCTTGGGTCTAGCATTAAAACTCAGCTGCATAGAACTCGCTTTAAAGTTCAATGCGGTATATATGCGTACTAATAACGATTCTCTCAATGCTCCGATGCTGAAGATTAATCGCGATCTCTTAGGATTCTCAGCAGTACCTGGGGACTATAAGATGGTAAAAATATTAACCACTTGATGCAAGCCACGCCAGCAGCATACGAAAAATACCTCTCGCAAGCGGTTCATATGCATCCATTTACCTTACTTTATGGCTAGCCGACCAGATTTAATTCGGGCTTATGGCTGGAGTAAGAGGAAATGGGTGTTTTTTTACTCTCCAAATCAATGAACAGATCGTCTCTTGCTTCTATTGTCAGAGATTGGTTAGAATATAGTCAATGATATTGAGAATCATTTTCAATAATGAAATGATTCCTTTTATTTTTTGAGGGGGAATTATGGATGCTTTCAGAACAGTCCTATTCAGCTGGCCCATGCTCTGCCGGGGATGAGCAGAATGTGAGGAAAGAGCTGTCTCAGATAAAGAAATACATGGAAGAGCATTTTCATGAACCGTTAACCATTGCCCAATTGGCCTTAATGGCAAATATCAGTCCGAAGTATTTCGTCGATCTGTTCAAGAAGAGCTTCGGCAAGAGTGCCATGAAATATTTATCCGAGCTGCGCATCAATCAGGCCAAACGCTATTTGCTTTCGGCGGGGGAGCAGCTGCGGCTGCGGGATATTGCCTTGATGGTCGGCTACAGCGATGAATTCTACTTCAGCCGCAAATTTAAGAAGGAGGTGGGCATGTCCCCCTCTGATTATATTAGAAAAGCGAGGCCCCGCGTCGCAGCATGCTCTCCCGAGATCACTGGGCTGCTGCTGGCCCTGGATATTATCCCGGTGGCTGCTCCTTTGGATCCGAAGTGGACGGCTTATTATTATAACGATTACCGGACGAGGATCTCGTCCCATCTGCAGCTCGCGGGGCCATATAACTCCCGGGCCTTCGAAGCCAATCTGGCGAAGCTGGCCTTGCTGCGTCCAGATGCGATTATCGGTACCGATCAGCTCGATAGCAGTGAGCAGGCCAAGCTGAGCAGCTTAGCGCAGACCTTCTTCGTGCCTGCGGAGCGCTGCGGGTGGCGGGAGCAGCTGCGTATGCTGGCCGGGTTTTTGAACCGGGAGGAGAAGGCGGAGCAGTGGGTTGAGCAGCATGAGCTTAAAGTCCAGGCAGCAAGATCAGAGATCAGAGGAGTACTAGGAAGCGATAGCCTCATGGTGCTGCGGATTTACGGAGATCAGCTTCACATGTATGGGAACCGTGGAATCGGGGAGGTGCTGTATGAGGACCTGCACATCAGGCCCGCCTGTCCAGCCTCTTCCTCAGGCAGCAGAATGCTTCCCATAGAGGAGCTTGCGGTGATCAACCCGGATCGGATTCTGGTCGTCGTATGCGCCGAGACCGCATCCCGTTCCTATTGGTTATCTCTGCAGCACTCCAGGCAGTGGCGGCAGCTGCAGGCCGTGAAGAACGGACAGATTCATTTGATTCCGTCGGATCCTTGGTTTGAATATTCGCCGATGGCCGTCAGCCGCATGCTGGATGAGGCGCTGCTCATGTTTACAGGAAAATGTCCATATCGTTTGCAGGATACTGTCCATGGTGCTGTCCGGGGGACATGATCTATAATCATTCTCAATGATAATCATTATCAAGGAGAGAGGGGCACCCATGTTGAAAGTTACTGCTAGGATAGGAGAAAAAGTGAAATCGCATGATTTAATACTGCTATGCATTGCGCTCGCAGGAAGTCTGCTGGCCGGATGCGGCACGGATTCCGCCAAGAATTCACCCGGACAGCCTGCGGCGAGCCAGCCGGCCGAAGCCTCTGCACCCGCAAAGAATGCTCCGGAAGCACAGTCTGGGGAACGGACATTCAAGGATGATCTCGGGCATGAAATTCAGGTGCCGGAGCGGCCGCAGCGCGTGTTCGCGCCTTATTTGGAGGATTCGCTGCTGAAGCTGGGGGTTAAGCCGGTAGCGCAGTGGTCGAATGGCAATCTGGGTCATGGTTATTTGCAAGGGGAGCTGCAGGACGTGCCGAAGCTTGACTTTTCGGGCGGGGCGCCGTCTTCAGAGGTGCTGCTGTCGTACGAGCCCGATTTGATTGTCCTGCATACGGCCAACTATGCCGGTGACGGTGTATACGAGAATTACTCCAAAATCGCGCCGACCTATGTATTCAACAATGCCGCGGGAGATGTTGAGAAATCGCTTGAAATATTGGGAGAGCTCTTGGGGAAGACCGAGGAAGCGAAGCAGGCGCTGGAATCTTACCAGCAGAAGGTGGATGAGGCCAAAGCGGCCATCGAGAAGAACGCGCCCGGCAAGAAGGTAGCGATTATCCGTTTCGCCGCCAAGGGCGTAAGCTTGATGGGCGGCAATTATTTCTGCGGCTACGTCCTTAATCAGCAGTTGGGCATCGAAATGACCAAGCTGACGGAGAACGAGAACAGCCTGAATTTATCGCTTGAAATCCTGCCTGAATTGGATGCGGACTATATTTTTGTCATCAATGCCTACGGTCAAGGCACGGAACGCATGAAGGAGATGACGGAAAGCAGCATCTGGAAGAGCATTCCTGCCGTTCAACAGGGGCATGTGCATGAAGTAAGCGATGAGTACTGGCTGGGAAGCGGCCTGATCGCTTATGAGAAGATCATCGATGATGTGGTCAAGCTGATGGCTGAATAAGGGAATAAAGGTGGATCAAAAGGAAATGGCTGACGAAAAACAGATAGTCATCCTTCGTGCAGCGCAATGGCTCATGCATTCCCGCAAGGAAGGGCGCAAGTATCGGATAATGGTCAGCGCGCCTGCGGAGCCGCCTCCGGCTTCGGGCTACCCGGTATTTTATGTGCTGGACGCCAATTCTGTATTCGGGACGATGGCTGAGACCGCGCGTCTACAGGGCAGCTGTCCCCATAACACGGGGGTATTTCCGGCAGTGATCGTGGGAATCGGCTATGACAAGGAGGACCTGTTCCCGCCGGAGCGCTATTACGATTATACCCCGGCGACCAGCACGGATTACCGCTTCAGGCCTGATGGAACTCCCTTGCCGGAGCAGGGGGGAGCGGCCGCATTTCTGCGATTCCTCGAGGAAGAGCTGAAGCCGGAAATCGAAGCCAAATACGCGGTGGATCGAGGCAAGCAGGCGATATTCGGCCATTCGCTCGGAGGACTGTTTACTCTGTACACGCTGTTCACGAGGCCGGAGGCCTTTGCCTGCTACATCGCCGGAAGTCCTTCGTTCCATTGGAACAAAGCCATGATCAGCGAAGCCGAGGAAATGTTCGTCAACCGCCTGCAGCGGGAAGCATTGAATGCAAAGCTCCTGCTCGGGGTAGGAGAGCTGGAGCGGAACCATATTTCCCAGAACAGCAAAAATGCGCGCAGGCTCGCTGAGCGGCTGTCGATGTTCGCAAGCTCCGGGATCCTAGCCCGCTTCAAGGAGTTTGAGGGCGAGGGGCATATTACTGTGCTGCCGGCCTTGATCAGCCGGGCCCTGCAGTTTGCTTTTCATTCCTGGGAATCCGGGCGCTGACGAGCGGCAAAAATGTTCAAGCCTAAGGAAGATGAGGGATATCCGAGATAAACCAAATAACAGATAAATAGATAAACCTAGGCTGAGAGATGTCAATTGGAGAGGCGGCAGGATAGGGGGAAATTGAACGAGGGAGACCTAGTCACAGGAAGGGGGGATGATGACAAATCCAGTTTTTGCTTACAAAGAGAGGAGGATTGGGAAGTGGAATACACGGGTATCCAAGGAAAGGTTGCCTTGGTCACTGGAGCCGCCCAAGGGATCGGCGAGGCCGTCGCCAGGGCTCTGGCGGAGGCGGGGGCCTTGGTGGCTGCCCTGGATGTGAATAAGGAAGCCGTAGAGTGCCTTGCGGAGAAGCTGAGTGCCGAAGGCTTTCTGGTCAAGGCATTCGCAGCCGATGTCGCGGACAGCCAGGCTGTGGAGGCAGCCGTGGAGCGGGCGGAGCAGGAGCTGGGCCCGATTGGAATTCTCGTTAACGTCGCCGGCTTGCTTAGACTTGGAAGCATTGAAACCCTGCGCGATGAGGATTGGGCTGCCGTGTTTGCGGTGAATGCCAGCGGAGTGTTCTATGTGTCCCGCTCCGTCGTAAAGCGCATGGCGCCGCGCAAATCCGGGGCGATCGTAACGGTCGGCTCCAATGCCGCCCTGGTGCCGCGCATGCACATGGCGGCCTACTGCGCCTCCAAGGCAGCCGCCGCTATGGTCACGAAATGCCTGGGTCTGGAGCAGGCAGCCAATCATATCCGCTGCAATATCGTATCGCCGGGATCGACCGATACGGGGATGCAGCGGATGCTGTGGAACGGGCCCAGCGGGCCGCAGTCGGTCATCGCCGGTTCGCCTGAATCGTATCGCCTTGGCATACCGCTGGGCAGAATTGCCGAGCCAGCGGATATTGCCGCTGCGGTCTTGTTCCTCGCGTCCGACCGGGCGCGGCATATTACGATGCTTGATTTGTGCGTGGATGGAGGGGCGACATTGGGAGTCTAACCACGGAAAGGGGATGTTGAAGGAAATGGTGAACCATGGAGCTGTATATGCAGACGCGGCGGCACAACTTCTCGGCGAGTACGAACCGGGAGTGTGTTTCTTTTTATCCTCACCCAGACGTACCCTGCTTGCTAAAGGCGAGTGGGCGAGATTGTGGATGCAGCCGGGGGAGGGTTCCCCGCAGGCTCTCTCGCAGCGTGTCAATGAGCTGCTGGCCGCTGCTGGGCGCACCGGCGGAGAATCGATTGTCGTCGGTGCGATACCGTTCGATTTAACGAAGCCGGCCGAGCTCGTCGTGCCGTTGTCTGCGCATTGGGCAGGACCTTTAAGCTTTAGCGGCGAGGATGGAGGAGAGGCAGCCAGGGGCGGTGAAGCCGGCAGGGGCAGCCGGGCGAGGGAGCAAACTGTCCCCGGACCGGGATACGAAGTGAGCATGCACCCAGCACCCGAGTACTACAAGCAGAGCGTGAAGGAGGCGGTTCGCCGGATGAATCAGGGCCTGCTGCAGAAGGTCGTGCTGTCGAGGACGCTGCAGCTGACCTCCGCCGAGCCGATCGATCTGTCCCGGCTGCTTCGCAATCTGGCCCGTCACAATCCGCAAGGCTATACCTTTGCGGTTAATTTGGGCGGCGGGGAAGGCGGCTTGGCCCGGAAGGCCGGAGGCAGCGCCGGATCGAAGTCAGCCGGAGTGCGGACGCTGATCGGAGCCAGCCCGGAGCTGCTCATTACCAAGACCGGTCTGAGCATCCGGGCGAACCCGCTGGCAGGCTCCGCGCCGCGCAGTGATGATCCTGCCGAGGATGAACGCAGGGCAGCCGCGCTGCTTGTCTCGGCGAAGGATCGGTTCGAGCATAAGCTCGTCGTCGAGGCGGTCGAAGCTGCGCTCCACCCCTTTTGCAGGAGCTTGGAAGTTCCTGTGGGACCGTCGCTGGTGCAGACCGAGACGATGTGGCATCTGTCGACGGACATTTACGGAGAGCTGGCCGACCGAGAGGTCACCGTGCTTGACCTGGCGCTATCCCTGCATCCGACGCCGGCGATATGCGGAACGCCTACCGGGCTGGCCCGGGAAACGATCCTTGAAGCAGAGCCATTTGAGCGAGGCTTTTTTACCGGCACGGTCGGCTGGTGCGATGCCAAGGGAGACGGCGAATGGATCGTGACGATCCGCTGTGCGGAGGTGGAGGATAGAAGCCTGCGTCTTTACGCCGGCGCGGGCATCGTCGCGGATTCAAGCGCGGAGGCCGAGCTGGCCGAGACGGCGGCAAAGTTCCGTACCCTGCTATTGGCCATGGGGCTCAATGATCCGCAGTTAGCCGCCGGGGTCAGCGCAGAGGAGGGATTGTGATGCTAGCTGGATGTCCGGTGTGGCCTGAAGAGTTCGCAAAGCGATATCGCAGAGAGGGCTGCTGGCGCGGAGAAACGTTTGGCGAGATGCTGCGGGAGCGGGCAAGGGCCCATGGCGAGCGGATTGCCATCGTCAGCGGCGAGCAGCGCATCAGCTACGCAGAGCTGGACGCCCGTACAGACTGTCTTGTGGAAGGACTGCGTAGCATCGGGATCGAATCCCGGGATCGGGTCGTCGTTCAGCTGCCGAACATGCTGGAATTTTTTGAAGTGATTTTCGCGTTATTTCGGATTGGCGCGCTGCCTGTATTCGCCTTACCTCTGCATCGGAGGCATGAGATTTCGTATATTTCCGAGTTTTCAGAGGCGAAAGCTTACATTATAACTGACAAGGATGGGGCATTCGACTATCGCGAGCTGGCGAGAGAGATCATCCGGGAGGTTCCTGCGCTGCGTCATGTTCTGGTCGCCGGTGACCCCGAGGAGTTCGTGGCGTTGGCGGATTTATATAAGGAGCCCCAGATATACGGAGGCAGAAAGCCTGAGGCAGATAGTGACAGCAAATTCGATAGGGTCACTGATAGGAAGCTTCAAGCAGGCAGTGCTAATAAATTCGATATAGACAGTAACAGTAAGCCTGAAGCGAGTACCAGCAAAATCGGCATAGGCAGTGGGAGAAGGCTCGAAACAGACTGCGGAAGTCCGCCCGAAATAGACAGGGGCAGTCCGCTCGCAGCAGGCCATGATGCCGAAGCCTCCCAGGCAAGACATGCGGAATATGAGAAGCCGGACAGCAGGCTGGCTGGGCCGAGTCCGGAGGACGTCGCTTTTCTCCAGCTATCAGGCGGCACGACAGGGCTGCCGAAGCTGATTCCCCGCACGCATGACGATTATATTTATTCCCTTCGCCTAAGCGCGGAAATTTGCGGACTTAACGAACACAGCGTCTATCTCGCCGTACTGCCTGCAGCGCATAATTATCCGCTCAGCTCGCCCGGCGTGCTCGGGACGCTATATGCCGGCGGCCGGGTCGTACTTGCCCGGGGGTCAAGCCCCGACGAGGCCTTCCCTTTGCTGATCCGGGAGCGGGTTACGATTACCGCGCTGGTGCCGCCGCTTGCTATGGTATGGCTTGATGCGGCCGACAGGCTGCGTCCCGAATTCCCTCATCTGCAGGTGCTTCAGGTCGGCGGCGCGAAGTTCAGCGCCGAGGCGGCCGCGCGTGTGAAACCGACCCTCGGCTGCCAGCTGCAGCAGGTGTTCGGGATGGCAGAGGGCCTCGTCAACTATACGAGGCTCGACGACCCGGATGAGGTCGTCGTGCATACCCAGGGCAGGCCGATGTCGCCCTGGGATGAGATCCGGATCGTCGATGATGAGGATAACGAGGTCCCGCCTGGCGAGGTCGGCCATCTGCTTACCCGCGGACCGTACACGATTCGCGGATATTACAAGGCCGAGGAGCATAATGCGAAGGCTTTTACAAGCGACGGGTTCTACCGCACGGGCGACCTGGTCCGGGTCAATACGGCCGGTTACCTCATTGTAGAAGGACGAGACAAGGATCAGATCAACCGCGGAGGCGAGAAGGTCGCTGCTGAGGAAATCGAGAATCATCTCCTCGCGCATCCGGGAGTGCATGATGCTGCAGTGGTGGCCATGCCGGATGAGTACTTGGGCGAACGCATCTGCGCTTTCGTAATCCCGCAGCCAGCTGCAAATAAAATGTTGTCCAGCGTGCAGATTAAAGGCTTCCTGCGTGAGCGGGGACTTGCTGCTTATAAAATTCCCGACCGCATTGAATTCATCGATTCGTTCCCTAAGACCAAGGTCGGCAAGGTCAGCAAAAAAGCGCTGCGCGAGCTGATTGAAGAGAAGCTGCGCCGTTGAACGGCCCCTTTTGGGGGATGAACGTTCTATTGGATCAACGTCGTTTCGGTCATTCAACCAATTACCGTTGAAAGGAAGATCTATATGGGTATTCCAGCAATTTCTCCGTATACCATGCCAGCCGAGGGGGAGCTTCCCGCAAACAAGGTCGCATGGCGGCCTGATCCGCAGCGGGCGGTACTGCTTATCCACGATATGCAAAATTATTTTCTTAAAGCTTACAACATCGCCGAGTCTCCAGTCGTTGAGCTCTTCTCCAACATTTCCCGGCTGCGGACCGAATGTGCCAAGCTCGGCATTCCCGTTGTTTATTCGGCGCAGCCCGGAGGCCAGCGTCCGGAGGATCGCGGGCTTTTGCAGGATTTCTGGGGTCCGGGAATCGGTACGGATCCGTATGAGGCGCAAATTGCTGCGGAAGTCGCCCCGGGAGATCAGGATATCCTGATGACAAAGTGGCGGTACAGCGCGTTTCAAAAAACGGATCTGCTGCAGCGGATGAGAGAGCAGGGAAGGGATCAGCTGATCATTTGCGGCATTTATGCCCATATCGGCTGTCTTCTGACCTCCTGCGAAGCGTTCATGCAGGACATCCAGCCATTCTTGGTGGCCGATGCGGTCGCGGACTTCTCATTTGAGAAGCATAAGCTCGCCTTGACCTATGCCGCGGAGCGGTGCGCGGTCACGCTGACGACGCAGAGGCTGCTGGCCGATATAGGCGGGGCAGAATCAGCGGTCCAGTCGGGAGATGCATCCACGGGTCAACCGGATGTTGCGCTTGCTTCGAGCCCCTTGACTTATGAGCAGCTGCGGCAGCTGGTCGCCGATCTGCTGCAGGAGGCGGCCGAGGAGATCGGGCGGCAGGACGATCTGGTCGAGCTGTGGGGGCTGGATTCGATCCGCATTATGAGTCTGGCCGAACGATTTAGCCGCGATGGAAGCGAGGTAGCCTTCGCAGATCTGGCCGAACGCCCGACGCTGGGAGATTGGTGGCAGCTCCTGTCTGCACGCCTAAGTCCCTCCATTCCCAATGTGGACTATTATCCGCTGGAGAAGGGGGTCTAAGCATGCCTGTGCAAACGGAGGTTCGTTATCCCTTGACGGGGGCGCAATCAGGAATATGGTTCGCGCAGCAGCTTGACCCCGAGAATCCCATCTATAATACGGCAGAATACATTGAAATCCGCGGATCACTCCGGATTGAAATTTTGGAGCAGGCCTTGAGGCAGGCGGTCGCGGAGGCGGAGGCTCTGCATCTGCGCTTTGGAGAGGACCAGGACGGTCCTTGGCAAAAGATCATGGAGGCTCGCGATGCTTGGAGCCTGCATTATATGGACGTTAGCGGGGAGGAGCATCCGCGGGCGTCGGCAGAAGCCTGGATGAACCGGGATCTCAACGAACCAACCGATTTAAGGCAGGGTTCGCTATTTCGTCAGGCCGTGCTGCGAATTGCCCCGGACTGCTTCTTCTGGTATCAGAGAATCCACCATATCGCCATTGATGGCTTTGGCTTCTCGCTGCTCTCACGGAGGGTAGCTCAAATTTATACGGCGCTGTCCCGTGGTGAAGCCATCGGGCGGGGCTTCGGCTCCTGGCAGGAGGTGCTGCGGGAGGAGGCCGAATACCGCGCATCCGGGAAGGAGGAGCAGGACCGCAGGTTCTGGCTGTCGCGCTTTACCGATCAGCCTGATGCGGCCGGGTTAGGCGACAGGGTGCAGCGAACGGCCAGCCGTTTCCTGCGCCAGTCGGGCGAGCTTGCCCCCAGCAGCTTGAATACGCTGCGGGCAGCAGCCGAGTCGGCGGGAGCGAGCTGGCCCGAGTTCATGATTGCAGCGATGGCTGTATACATGCACCGGGCTTCCGGAGCCGAGGATGTCATTCTCGGAATGCCGATGATGTGCCGGCTGGGCTCCGCCTCCCTGCGGGTGCCGGGCATGGTCATGAATCTGGTTCCGCTGCGCCTGACAGTCCGCAAAGACATGAGTCTGCTGGAAGTGGTGTCGCAGGTATCACAGGAGCTAAGGGCGGCCAGGCAGCACCAGAAATTCCGGCAGCAGGAGCTTCGGCGCGAGCTCCGGCTGCTGGGCGATCATCAGCGGCTGTTCGGCCCGATTCTGAACATCATGCCGTTGGATGAGACGCTGAGCTTCGACGGGGTGCCCGGAACGCTTCATAATCTGTCGGCGGGGCCGGTGGATGATCTGATCGTGCATGCCCGCCCCAGATCGGCGGATGGCAGCCTGCGGATCGATTTCGATGCGAACCCGGACATATATGCCCCGGAGGAGCTGGAGCGGCATCATCACCGATTTGTCCGGCTGCTGGAGCAATTTGCGGCTGCGGAGCGGGGGCAGCCGGTAATGGATATCGAATGGCTGCCGCCCGAGGAGCGCCGTCTGGTGCTTGAGGGCTGGAACCAAACAGCACGGGGAACCTGCAGTGCAGATCCGAGCCCGGCGGAACTGTTCGAGCAGCAGGCCGCCGCCAGACCTGAGGCGACTGCGGTCGTCTGCGGGGAGTCCTCGCTCAGCTATGCCGCCTTGAACGAACAAGCGAATCAGCTCGCCCGTCTCCTGATGGAGCAGGGAGCCGGCCCCGAAAGCATCGTGGCCTTGGCCCTGTCCCGTTCCCCGCTGATCGCCGCAGCCATTCTGGCGGTGCACAAGGCCGGAGCGGCCTATCTGCCGCTGGATCCGGATTATCCGGAGGATCGCATCGCCTATATGCTTGGCAATGCCCGGCCATGCTGCATCCTGGCTGACCAGGCCAGCGAAGCGTGCCTGTCCGGTTACCGCGAGGCGCCCCGCCTAATCCTTGATGCTCCAGGCATGAAGGACAAATTGCGGGAGTATTCCATTCAGAATCCGCAGGCTGCCGAGCGTACAGATTCCTTGTCGCCGCTTCATCCAGCCTATATTCTGTATACTTCGGGTTCAACAGGCCAGCCCAAAGGGGTTGTGGTCACCTATGGCAGCTTGGTCAACCTGATCACGGATATGCGGGAGCGGTTCCCGCTAGGCGGAGAGGACCGGATGCTGTCCGTGACGACGATTGCTTTTGACATATCTGTTCTGGAGGTGTACCTGCCGCTGACGACGGGGGCTTGCATGGATATCGCCTTGAAGGAGACGATTCTGGACGCCTCCGCCCTTGCCAGGCGGATTCGCGAGCAGAAGGTCACCCTGCTGCAGGCTACGCCGACTTTATTCCAGGAGCTGGTGTCCATCCGGCCCGAGCCTTTTGCAGGCTTATCGGTCATTGCGGGAGGCGAGGCGCTTCCGGCGGGGCTGAAGCTTGGCCTGCAGGCGCTGGGCTGTCAGGTGAACAACCAGTACGGTCCGACGGAAACGACGATCTATTCCACCGCCGCCAGGCTGGGGGATGAGGAGGCCAAGCCCGCGATAGGCAGGCCCGTGCAGGCTACGCAGCTCTATGTGCTGGACGAGGCGCTGCAGCCTGTTCCCCCCGGCGTCCCAGGCGAGCTGTATATCGCCGGAGCCGGGCTGGCCCGCGGCTATTTGGGCAGGCCGGGCATGACGGCGGAGCGCTTCGTGGCCAATCCGTACGGAGAGCCGGGCTCGCGGATGTACCGCACCGGCGACCTTGTGCGCTGGCTTGCGGACGGCTCGCTGGATTATATCGGCCGGGCCGATCACCAGATCAAAATCCGCGGCTTCCGCATCGAGCTCGGCGAAATTACGTCCGTCCTCTTCCGGCATCCGGCCATCGAGCAGGTCACGGTCATGGCGCGCGAGGATCGGCCCGGCGATAAGCGGCTGGCCGCATATTTCGTGCCTGCCGCCGCTGCCGGTCCCATCGATCCCGCCGAGCTGCGCCGTTATGCAGCGGAGCACTTGCCAGAGTACATGGTTCCGGCGGCGTTTGTGGAGCTGGATGAAATGCCGCTGACGCCGAACCGGAAAATAGATCATAAGGCTCTGCCGGCGCCGGCCGGCCTGATTCATGCGGGCGGACGCGAGCCGCGCTCGCCGCAGGAGGAGCTGCTGTGCCAATTGTTCGCCGAGGTATTGGGGCGGGCCCGCGTCGGCATTGACGATGACTTTTTTGAAATGGGAGGCCACTCGCTGCTTGCGGGCCGGCTGACCGCCCGGATTCGCGACGTCTTCGGCGCGGAAATCGGCATCCGCCATTTATTCGAATCACCGACCGCAGCCGGGTTGATCCAGCATTTGGACCGGGCGAAGCATACAAGGTCGCCCGTTCGCGCGGGGGAACGCCCAGAGCAGCTTCCGCTTTCATTTGCCCAGCGGCGCTTGTGGTTTCTGTACCGGATGGAGGGGCCGACCCCCACTTATAACATGCCTTGGGTAGCTCGGATTTCCGGTCCGCTGAACGTGGAGGCTCTGGAGCTTGCGGTTGGGGATATCGTAGAGAGGCATGAAGCCTTGCGGACGGTCTTTCCCGATGTGCTCGGCGTACCGGAGCAGCGGATTCTGGACACGAAGCAGGCGAGGCCGCAGCTGATCGTCACCAAGACCACAGAGGGGGGGCTGAAGGCAAAGCTCGCGGAGAGCGTAAGCTACAGCTTTGATTTATGCGCGGAGACTCCATTTCGCGTGGAGTTATTCGTTCTTGGGCGAGAGCAGTATGCGCTGCTATTGCTGCTGCATCATATTGCCGGGGACGGCTGGTCGCTGACGCCGCTGGGCCGCGACTTGTCCGCCGCCTATGCGGCCCGCTGCCGGGGGGAAGGGCCGTCCTGGCTGCCGCTGCCCGTGCAGTACGCCGATTACGTGCTGTGGCAGGAGCAGCTGCTCGGCGTAGAAAGCGACGCAGGCAGCCTCTATGCCCGCCAGCTGGAGTTCTGGAAGCATGCGCTGCATCAGCTGCCCGACCAGCTGGAGCTGCCGACAGACCGGCCGCGGCCAGCCGCTTCCAGCTATGCCGGAGGAGTCATTCCCTTCGAGCTCGGCGAGGAACTGCATGCCCGGCTGCTGCAGGTGGCGAAGGAGCATAAGGCCAGCTTGTTCATGGTGCTGCATGCCGCGCTGGCAGCTCTGCTAACCCGGCTTGGGGCGGGGAATGACATTCCGATCGGCAGCCCGATTGCCGGGCGAAACGACGATGCGCTTGGCGGCCTGGTGGGCATGTTCATCAACACGCTCGTGCTCCGGGCAGATACGTCGGGAAATCCGAGCTTTGCCGAGCTGATCTCCCGGGTCCGGGAGGCGGATCTCGCTGCCTATGAGCATCAGGATCTGCCGTTCGAGCGGCTGGTCGAGGTGTTGAATCCGGCCCGCTCGCGAGCAAGGCATCCGTTGTTCCAGATCATGCTCGTGCTGCAGAACGCGGCGGCGGCCCCGTTTGATTTTCCAGGTGCGTCAGCTTCCCTGGAGCTGGTAAGCTCCGGCACGGCGAAGTTCGACCTTACGGTCGAATTGAATGAGCGGCGCGGTGCGGACGGCGGGCCCTGCGGATTGAGCGGGCTGTTGGAGTACAGCAAGGATTTATATGAGCCCCATACGGCCGAGGCTTTGGCCTATCGGTATGTGCAGATGCTCGAAGCGCTGGCACAGGAGCCGGGGCAGCCCATCGGCAGGGTGGATATTCTGACGCCGGAGGAGCGTGAAGCCTTCCTGATGGAGGCGGCCTGGACGAGCGATGTGACCAGCGGCGCCGGCTCTGCTGCCGGGCAGGGAGCAATCCAAACGCCAGAGCTTGATCCAGCCTGCGGCACGATGGCGGACACAAACGGAGCCAGCCTGTTCGCACGCTTCGAGGCGCAGGCAGCCAAGCGGCCGGACGCCCCAGCCGTAGTATGCGGAGGCGAGGCATTAAGCTACGGGCAGCTGAACCGCGCGGCCAACCGATTGGCGCATTTGCTGATTGCAGGCGGGGTGAGCGCCGGCCAGATGGTGGCGCTGGCTTTGCCGCGCTCCCTGGAGCTGGTCGTTGGCCTGCTGGCCGTCTTGAAGGCTGGAGCGGCTTATCTGCCCCTCGATCCCGACTATCCGGCTGACCGTCTGGAGTGGATGGTCGAGGACGCGAAGCCGGTATATATGATCACTAGCGCACAGGCTGCCGCTCAATTGCCAGGTACGCTGCGGATTCCGCAGATCGTACTTGGCGATCCGGCGACGGAGGAGCAGCTTCGCGGCAGCTCCGAGCTCGATCTGCGCGAGGAGGAACGAAAAGGCTGCATTACCCCGTTAAGCCCGGCATATATGATATATACTTCGGGCTCAACGGGCAAACCGAAGGGCGTAGTCATTCCTCACCGCAATGTTACCCGGTTATTTGCGGCAACGGACGCCTGGTTCAGCTTCAACGCTAAGGATGTCTGGACGCTGTTCCATTCCTATGCCTTTGACTTCTCCGTATGGGAGCTGTGGGGGGCGCTGCTCTACGGCGGACGCCTCGTCGTCGTGCCTCATGAAATCAGCCGCTCGCCAGCGCAATTTCTGCAGCTGCTGGCGGAGGAGCGGGTGACCGTGCTTAATCAGACGCCGTCGGCATTTTACGCCTTCATGCAGGCGGACCGGGAGCATGCGGAGCTGGGGCAGGCGCTGGCCTTGCGCTATGTGATCTTCGGCGGAGAGGCGTTGGAGCTGAGCCGCTTGAAGGACTGGTACGATCGCCACCCGGACGATGCGCCGAAGCTCATCAATATGTACGGCATCACGGAGACGACCGTGCATGTCAGTTATCTCGAGCTTGACAGGGACAGTGCTTCACAAGGCGGAAGCAGCTTGATCGGGCGGCCGATTCCCGACCTGCGGGTCTATGTGCTGGATTCGTCCCTCCAGCCGGTACCGCCCGGCGTAATCGGGGAGATGTATGTAGCGGGCGCAGGGCTGGCTCAGGGATATTGGGGGAGGCCGGACTTAACGGCCGAGCGCTTCGTCGCCGATCCGTACGGCCCGCCGGGCAGCCGAATGTATCGAACCGGCGATCTGGCCAAGTGGCTGCCGAAGGGCGGGCTCGATTATTTGGGCCGCGGCGACCAGCAGGTCAAAATTCGGGGCTTCCGCATCGAGCTGGGAGAGATCGAGGCCGCACTTGCCGGCTATCCCGGCGTGGAGCAGGCAGCGGTCATCGCCCGGGAGGATCAGCCGGGGGACAAGCGGCTCGCCGCTTACATCGTTCCCGGGCCTGGAGCCGGTATCGCGCCAGCGGATTTGCGCCGTTATGCGGCCTCGATCCTGCCTGAATATATGGTGCCGTCGGCGATCATTCAGCTGGATTCGCTGCCGCTTACACCGAACGGCAAGCTGGACCGCGAGGCGCTGCCTGCGCCGGAATATACACTGACGCCGGAGGGCAGGGGCCCGCGTACTCCGCAGGAGGAATTGCTCTGCGACTTGTTCGCTGAGGTGCTGGGACTGCCGCGGGTCAGCATAGATGACGGATTTTTCGAGCTTGGCGGCCATTCGCTGCTGGCGGTGCGCCTGATGAGCCGGATTCGCGAAACGATGGGCAGGGAGCTTGGCATCGGTCTGCTCTTCGAGGCTCCAACTGTAGCGGGGCTGGCGGAGAAGCTGTATTCGGACCAGGGGCAAAGCGCGCTCCAGGTGCTGCTTCCGCTCCGCGCCGAGGGCAGGGAAATTCCGCTGTTCTGCGTGCATCCCGCAGGAGGGCTGAGCTGGTGCTATGCGGGTCTCATGAAGCATCTCGGGATGGATTATCCCATCTACGGCCTGCAGGCGCGGGGCATCGCCGAGACCGATCAGTACCCCGGGACGCTGGAGGAAATGACCACTGATTATATAGCCCAGATTCGCACCGTTCAACCGCAGGGTCCGTATCGCCTGTTGGGCTGGTCGTTCGGCGGCAATGTTGCGCAGGCGATGGCGGTGCAGCTGCAGCGCGAGGGGGAGGAAGTGGCTTTCCTGGCGATGCTCGATGCGTTTCCGAGCCACTATTTGCCGCTGCGCGGCGAAGCCAGCGAAGACGAGGCGCTGATTGCGCTGCTCGCCTTGGGCGGGTATGATCCTGATTCGATCAAGGACGGCCCGCTGGACATTGCCCGGGCTATCGGGATTTTGCGCAGCGACGGCAGCGCTCTGGCCAGCCTGGACGAGGACATTATTTTAAACCTGAAAAGTACGTACGAAAACTCGGTGCGCCTGCTAAGCGCCTTTGTTCCCGAGAAATATGAGGGAGATCTGCTGTTCTTCCACTCGACCATTATCCCGGACTGGTTCGACCCGATCGAGCCGGAGATGTGGGCCCCTTATATCGGGGGCCGGATTGAAAGGCATGACATCGCTTGCCGGCATAAGGATTTATGCCAGCCGGGGCCGCTGGCGGAAATCGGGCGGGTCTTGCTGGCGAAGCTGCAGGCAGGACAGGAACCACAGGAACGAGATGCGGACAGATAGGGGGAGGAATGAGAAAATGGCAAATCCATTTGAGCAATTGGACGGTATGTATAAGGTGCTCGTAAACAGCGAGGGACAGCACTCCCTTTGGCCGGCCTTCCTTCAGGTGCCGAAGGGCTGGCAGGTGGTCTACGGCGAGAGCACACGCGAGGCCTGCCTTCAACATATCGAATCAGAGTGGACGGATATCCGCCCTCTCTCCTTGCGAAACGCCGAGCGGCAGATGCAGAGTAACGAGGCGGGCCGGTAGCTCTTGGCAGTGACATGGAAATTTACGGCATGCGTTAGCATATTAGAATGATCTGCACGATCGCACGATCTGCATGATCTGCCCAGATTACTTTATATCAAAGCCTCCAGGGTTGCGGAAAGTGCCCGGAGGCTTTATTCTTTTTTGGAATTGCTGGAAATGATTCGGGGTTTGGTGATACAGTGGGACTACCGATGCTCATGCGCCTGGCATGAGCTTGTCCGGAGCGATCAGATCCCTTGTAAGGAGGAGAGAGGAAAGGGAAGTCTGCTGCTTTTAATAGCTGGCGGCGATTATCGGGATCCATGATTGATTCGACGCAGGCAGCCGTCCATTCATCTGTTGCTTGGAGGCATTTTTTACAATTGGGTCATTGCCTACTACTCTGACAACTATGAGCGAAATGGCTGATTGCCGGGGAATTCGAATACATAATTTGAAAAGGGAAGTGTTGTGTTTTGGAGTCGAACGCTCAACAAACGAATACGCAGCAGACAAATGTGCAGGAAACGGTGGACTATACTAAGCCATTAGGCGTGTCAGGTCTTGGAGGCTGGCTGGTCCTCACGCAAATCGGTTTGTTTCTGACGCTTGTATTGGGATTCTTGCAATTGCCTGAATATTTCTTGTCTATATTCGGCACGGAGACCTGGGAACTATTTACCTCCAAGGATTCGGTATATTATCATCCTTTATGGGCACCGATGCTGATTTTCGAAGCCATATTTAACAGCCTGCTCATGGGTTTCACGATATTTATTTTGATCATGTTTTACCAGAAAAAAGCGATACTGCCCAAGTTAATGATCATATTATACAGCGCCAATTTGTTGTTCTGGATTGCGGATATAATCATGATGTATCAAATTCCTTTAGCCCGGGAGGTGGAGGACGGGAGCTCGATCAGGGATGTAGTTAAGTCTGCGATCACCTGCGCAATATGGATTCCATATTTTTTGAAGTCGGAACGAGTGAAGAATACGTTTGTGAAGTAGAAATAAGATAAGAGTTGGAGATACAAGATGAAAAAAACCGTTTGGCTCTTGGCAGTTATTATGATCATCACGAATGCCTTATGGCTGTATTTATATTTGGATAGGGAGCAGACCAGCGTGGAAGCCAGCTCGGGCGCAAGCTTGTATTTGCTGCATGGAACCGGCGAGGCATGGGATATTCGGGACTATAAAATCATGATTACGGGGGACCGGATCTTAAGGGGACATGCCTCTTTGAAATTTAAGGGAGATCCGGGGGAGCTTAGCCGGAGCACTTTTTTCGAATATAAATTTTATGAAAATAACAGCCGGGGCGAGAAGGAAGTCGTATATGCGAATGAGTTTCACTCCAATAACGGAGAAGTATCTATCCTGGATAATGTCAAGGATATTGGCTCATTAACGGGCCCCTATTCCTATGGGGAATTGGAGAAGGACCGGTCGAATTATGAAAGCACTTCGCTTGAGCTTACTTGGCAGGATCACGAAGGAAATCGGCAGACTGAGATGATTGAGCTTGAAATCGACCAGGAGATTCATATCACAGCCAAAGAATAGGCTGGAATAATGCAGTTGGAGGGAAACGATGCTATCGCCAAAACAAAGGAAGGATTATTTGCGCCGGTTAGGCATGGAGCAGCAGCAGCCGACGACAGAATATTTATTTGCACTGCACCGCGCCCATGTTGAGCGAATTGCGTGGCAAACGATCGACCTATTTGCCGGCAAGCCTGTTCCGATCGATTCTGGCAGCTTGATGCACCATATCCTTTATCGTGGAGGCGGGTATTGCTTTCACCTGAACGGGGCATTCCAACTTTTGCTGCGTTCTTTAGGATATCATGTGTCTTTACACCGGGCTGGGGTACAGTCCCATGGCCAAGAGGCCAGGATCGATTCCTATCATTTAGGACTGTCCGTTCGTTTGCCTATTGAAAATAAAAACAGAAAAGATGCCGAGGCGCAAACATGGCTTGTTGACGTTGGATTAGGCGATATGCTGTATGAGCCGATTCCGCTTCATTTTGGGGAGCATAAGCAGGGTTTTCATACCTATAAGCTTACCGGGTCCAGTGTCATTACGCCGGGTTGGCGATTGGTGCATGATCCTCTAGGAGCTTTTATCGGAGTTGATATCGACCCTGAAGCTGTGCCCAATATGGCAGAATTCGTCCCGAAGCATGAGCATCTGAGCTCGTCTCCGGATTCTACGTGGATCCGTTTGCTGCTGGTACGAAACAGGCATAAGACAAACATTAATGAGCTTAGAGGATGCGTATACAGCAGGCGCGATGAGCACGGGCTGGCCAAAAGCGAAATTACAATTCGTTCCGAATGGTTTGAGCTATTAAGCGACGTATTTGGAGAACCGTTAAATCACTTCAGCCAGCTCGAAAAAGACGAATTATGGACGAAGGTTCTAAAAGTCCATGAGGAGTGGAAAAGGAATCAGTAAGCTGATATTCTACCATTTTTAATGAAATCGTCCTCCTGCAAAATTCATTTTACGCTAAGCTTGACTCTCCTGTTAGGGGAGGCAGTAAAGTGGGGTTGAAAGGAGGAAAGCCAGATGCTCTACACGGTAAAAGAGGTATCTTCGCTGTCCGGCGTAACGGTCAAGACGCTGCATCATTATCACAAAATCGGCCTGCTCTTGCCCCGTGAAATAAGCGGAGCAGGGTATCGCTTGTATGGACAAGAAGAGCTGGAACGATTGCAGCAGATTTTGTTTTACCGCGAATTGGAGTTTCCACTGGAACAGATCAAGCAGCTTCTCGAACGAGAGCCTGAGCGCTTATCCGTACTTCAGCAGCAGGAGGAACTGCTTCTGGCTAGACAGAACAGGCTGCAGGCAGTCATTGCAACATTGAGGCATTCCATCCATGGTATGGAGAAAGGAGAACCTATGGATCATTCAGAGTTGTTTATGGGCTTTGCCCGGGAGGAAGAATGGCGGGAAGCCCTGGAAGAGCATAATGCACATTTACAGAAGAGTTATGAATTTGACCCGCTGGAATCGGCGCAGATCGACGTTCAGGACATGAATGAGCAGGCCCGTGAAGCCAAGGCTTTTATGGATGAAATGGCCCGGAATTTACAAACGGGCGTGATGCATAACAGCCTGGAAGTCGGGCAGCTGATCCGCAGCCATTTGGAATTTATGAACCGTCACGGCCATGCTGTATCGGCTCAGGATTTTGCGGGGCAGACGCGTTTTTTCCTTAGCGACTCATTCCATTTGCAGATGCTTGAGGGGCAGCAGACAGGGCTGGCGTACTATCTTGCTGCAGCGGCCGAATCTTATGCGGATGTGAAATAAAACAAGATCCGGCTTTAGCAGGCAAATTGCTAAAAGCCGGATCTTGTTATTTCGTGTCATGATCTCTCTTCAATGAAGACATCAAGCGTAATTTGCTTCGTTTCCGGGTCAAAGGCAATGTTCTTCAGCGTTATACCGGATGGCTGTCCCGGAAAAGAGGTGGATATTCTTCCATGATCCAGAAGCTCGGTGTTGTGGCTGCTTCCGGGAAAAGGATCTCCCCGATCCCCGCTATTGCGGTCATCGGGATCATTCAAGTCTTCATTCCCGTCCGCCTGGATCAAATACATGCCGGGGGCAGCGCTTCTGGTTTGATCGTCATTCTCGTCGATTCGCCAAACTAACAGGCCTTCGCCCGGCAGTTCACCGTCGAATTTCTCCCGGATTCTGTTCTCAAGCAGAAGATACTGATTGCTGGTGTAGCCCGGCCCTTTAATTTTAACCACCTTGCCCTCAGCCGATGTCACCGGGAGCAGCGTCAGCCCGCTCCGGCTTTGATGAATTTTCTCGCCTTCAATCCATCCATGCTGCAGTTTATGCAGCCCTGCCGGATGAACCGGACGCATCTCCCTGCCGGCATAGGAACCGCTGGCCATCACGTCCCACATCCCATTTCCGTCCCAATGGTCATCGTCGGCATCATAGTTTGGATCATAGAAATCATCCCATTGGAAAGCCAGATGTCCAAGCTCATGCGCGCACACCCCGAGCAGAGCTTCCTGGGGCACCATTAAGTAAGTAACGGCGGCAAGCCCCGGAGCAACTTCTTTGGGCTCGACCATTTGCCATTTATGGGACCAGATATGGCTGCCGCTGAGCGGCGGGAGGATTTTCTCGGCTCCGCGTCCGGCATGTACGATGAATAACGCCGTAATCGTGCCATTGTCCAGGGCATCCAGGTGGGATGGAAAAGAGACACCGTGGGCCAGTGCAGCATCGACGGCATCCTCAGCGAGCTTTCTGGCGTCCTGCGGATAGTATTCCCGGTTGAGCTTATCGGTCAGGCCTGAGTTGCCGTTCGTGTAGTAGGAGTAGGTCTGCGGCATTCTGAGCCAGCCGTGCACTTCACCGTGGATTTGCACCAGCCCCCGGCTGACTTCATCATAATAATCCGCCATACTCCCGGTTGTGTGGGTGTTGCGGGAGAAGAGCAGATCTTCATAGTGCTCTTTGGGGAGCACCCCCGGCATATCGGAGAAATCGACAAGAAGCACCTTGACATTCAGGTCTCCGGTAACCGGTTTGCGCGGCGTGTGAATCAGCTCCGCCCCTGCAGGAGGCATGCCCGTTACATGGTCATCCATTCCCGGATGGTTGTGGGCAGGGTTCTGATATCCCCGGGCAATGAGAAACTGGCTGTAAGTAAACCCAGCAGATTTCCAGTTTCTTTGATATTCGTTAACCAGATAAGCAGTGACCTCCGGAGAGGGGGGAACTTGGCGGAATAGATTCATGATCATTCTCCTTTCTATTTCTATATTTAGGATGGGCGCATATTTGGTCTGGGCGGAGCGCTCATCCCTTCTCCGAGATAGAATCCCGTGTGCGGAGGCTGATTGTAGCCGACGTTCTGCCAGGCCACGCTCAGGCGGTAAACGGGATCATGCATCAACGTGTAAATCCGATGGGAAGTAACGTCAGTAGTCGTATAAATGCGCAGCGCGGTATTGTCAGCGGTTCTCCAGATGGCTTCCTCCCGCCAGTCGCCAAGGATGTCGGCCTGCAGGCTCGGGTTGCCCTTAGTCGAGTTGTTCGATGCAGTCCCCGTAGCCGTTAGCAGGCGATTGGTTGTACCCGAGCCGTAATTCCATTTGTCGACTTTGCCTGTTCCGCCGGTATGATCGAGCAGTTCGCGCAGCAAATCCCCGTCCCACCAGATGGCGAAGTTGGTGGAGTTCGGCGTGGCATCGCTAATTTTTACCCCTTTGACGGAATAGAGTCCAATGCCGGAGGCCCATAGCTCCGTTCCTTTTGTTCGCGGATCGATATCCGCAGCCAATCCCCGTCCGGTATCCGCTCCGGTGCGGATGCCCCAATAGATTTGGCCTGTGGCTGCATTGTGAATCTCTGCTCCGTAAGCCGCGCTGGCCGATTCATGAACGCCGAACACCTCTAGCCCGGCCCGGTCGGGATCCAGATCGCCCACATGCAGGGCGTCGCCATGCCCGAGTCCTGTCGTATACAGCCCTTTGCCGTTATCGTCAATGACTGCTGCGCCATAGATGATTTCGTCCTTGCCGTCGTTATCGACATCAGCGACGCTGAGGCTGTGGTTGCCTTGGCCGGCATATGCGCCGTTACCCGGCGAGTTCGAATCGAATGTCCACAGCTTGGCCAGCTTGCCGTCCCGCCAATTGTAGGCTACGAGTACGGTTCTCGTATAATAGCCGCGAGCCATGACGAAGCTGGGACGCTGCCCGTCCAAATAAGCAACCCCGGCCAGGAAACGATCGACGCGGTTGCCGTAGTTATCTCCCCAATCGGAGACGTTCCCCCTGGCGGGCTCATAGTTGACAGTCGTCAAAGCCTCTCCGGTGCTTCCCTTGAACACCGTCAGGTATTCGGGACCGGACAGTACATACCCGCTGGAGTTGCGGTAATCCGCATTTGCATTGCCGATCGTCCTGCCGACCCCGTCAACGGTGCCGTCCGCCGTCTTGAATACGACCTCAGCTCTGCCGTCGCCGTCCAAGTCATAGACGAGAAACTGCGTATAGTGCGCGCCAGCCCGAATATTCCTGCCCAGATTGATGCGCCACAGCCGGGTGCCGTCCAGACGATAGGCATCAAGGATGACCGGTCCGGTATAGCCGGCTTGAGAATTATCCTTGGAGTTGGAAGGATCCCATTTTAGCACGATTTCATAGATCCCATCCCCATCCAGATCGCCTACGCTCGCATCATTGGCGCTGTAAGTATAGGCAACCCCATCGGGCGTGGTACCGCCGGGAGGCTGTTGAATTGGAACGGATAGATAGTTTTGTCCCCAGACCGCTGCCGTCTCGGAAGCCGCTTGCTCCTGTCCGTTCAGCACAGCCTTTACCGAATAGGCCGAGCTCGTTGTACCTTGCGGGTCGATGTAGTTGGTGCTGTTAGTGATGGGGCTGGCATTGACCTTGGTGCTTCCCCGGTAGAGGTTGAACGCAATATTGTCCGGCTCGGTGCCGAGCAGGCGCCAGCTTACGAATACCCCATTGTTTACCTTAACGGCGACAACGCCGCGCTTAAGCGATTCCATTTGCCTGGCGGATGCGGCATAAGAGGCGGGGGTTGCTCCGAAGGCGAACAATGGCATCGATACCAGAAAAGCAAGCAGCCAAAACAGTGGTTTTCTTCCGTCGACTCCCGTAAAATGGTTCATATGCGTGCCTCCTTCATTTTTTAAAATGTTTATCATTGCGCAAAAAGAAAGTGCTTACATAATGAAATAATAAACATAATTTACATTATTTACAATAGATTAAACCGGAATATATTAGGAAATATTCAGAAGATAGATATATTTTATGGAAATTTAAAATAAAGGCATCATGGATTAAGGGAGTGCTGGCGGAAAAGGGGGAAGCAAAGTTGGAATTATTTTATAGAGAGTCGGGGGATGTAAGGGCTCCTCTTCTCGTTTTTTTGCATGGGGGCGGGGTAAGCGGCTGGATGTGGGAGAACCAGGTCGAATATTTTCAGCATTATCATTGTTTAGTACCGGATTTGCCCGGGCATGGCAGGAGCTCGGAGATCAGCTTCTCGATATGCGGCAGCAGTGAGTTAATCATCGATTTGATGAAGCGGAAGGCATCGGGGAAGCCGGTGATTCTGATCGGATTTTCTCTGGGGGCGCAGATCGCCCTGCAAATTCTAAGCATGCAGCCGCAAATGATTGATTATGCGATCATCAATAGCGCACTGGTAAGACCTGTCCCCTTGGCCAGGCATCTCATCGGTCCTATGGTCAGGATGACCCACGGGCTTGCCAAGCATAGAGGCTTTTCCAGGCTGCAGGCTAAACAGCTGTATATTGGTGAGGACCTGTTTGAGGCCTATTACCAAGAGACCTGCCGAATGAAGGCGGCCACTCTGGTTGACATTTTGCAGGAAAATATGACTTTTCAAATTCCTGAACAGCTTCATCGGTCTACGGCGAAAATCCTCGTTACGGTTGGAGAGAAGGAGAAGAAGATGATGAGAAAGTCGGCGGCGGATATCGCGGCAAGCCATCGGAGCTGCGAAGTCAGGGTTCTTCCGCAGGTTGGACACGGGGTGCCCCTGGCACAGCCGGAGCTTTTTAATGAAATTATCGAAGCTTGGATACGGGACTGATCAGGAGGAGGCGTTCCGTAGTCATAATCATAAAAATAATGGTCTCCGGTCGGGAAGGCGTGCTATATTGTAAATAAAATCTTTTTTACGAGAAAGGATCTGCAGGAATGAAATTGATCTACACAGGCAAGACCAAGGATGTATATGCGCTAGAGGACGGAAACTACTTGCTGAAATTCAAGGATGATGTGACGGGGGAGAACGGCGTATTTGATCCGGGCGCGAATACGGTCGGGTTGACGATGGAAGGCGCGGGCAAAGCAGGACTCCGTTTGACGAAGCATTTCTTTGAAATATTGAAGGAAAAGGGAATCCCTACGCATTACGTAGATGCCGACATCGATAACGCCACGATGACTGTGAAGCCGGCCACCGTATTCGGCAAGGGCCTCGAAGTGATTTGCCGCTACAGAGCGGTCGGGAGCTTCCTGCGCCGTTACGGGATGTATGCTGAGGAAGGCCAGGCTCTGGATGCTTTCGTAGAAGTGACCATCAAGGATGACGAGCGCCAGGATCCGCCGATTTCAGAGGATGCGCTGGACATGCTGGGGATTCTGTCCTCCGCCGAATATAAAGTACTTAAAGAGCTGACGCAAACGATAGGCAACGTCGTGAAGGCCGAGCTGGCCAGCAAAGGCATTGAGCTGTACGATATCAAATTTGAATTCGGCAGAGTAGATAACGGCGCCCAAATCGTCCTGATTGACGAAATTTCCGGCGGCAATATGCGCGCGTACAAGAATGGCCAATATGTGGAGCCGCTGGAGCTGGAGAAATGGATCGTAGAAGGTTAATGGCTGCAAAGAGATAGAATATCAATCATATCAGACATCGCAAAGATCCGGCCTTAAAGCCGGATTTTTGTTCTAATTTAACACAGAGAATGGATGACTTAACGACCTTCGATATTGAGTTTACCGTTGATCCAGAGCTAAATTCTTTGGAGCTATTGCGCATTCGTTCTAGCAATAATGTTAGTGTGGAGTTCAAGCGTTTTTTTAAGGTGAATGAAGAGATGCGCGAGGCCTTCTATGAAATGATTCATTCACATGATTTCCCGTAAAGCCTTTCGGAATGAAGCAGATATAATGTATAATTATGGAAGAAGGCGCATGCAGCTCTGAGACCCGGCCGAGAGAATGTCAATTGGCGCGGATCATTTTTTTATAGGAGACGGGGAATGAAGATATATTATTACAAGCTTCCGGTACTGAAAATGTCGGCGGCGGCTGGCATAGAGCTGACCAGTAATGACGGCAGCTCCTGCGGTTACATGACGAGAACATTTAAAACTCGGTTCAGTAAAGCCATGTGCTGGATCATGGACAACTGGGAAGTAAGCTTCTCGGCGGAAGCTGACCGGTGCAGTATTCGGATTGCCGATATGCAGGTATGGCTGGGAAGAAATAAGTGGATGATTACTTATTCCGCAGAAGGAACAGAGCGGAGCTTTATGCTGGAGGATAAGAGCATCATCAGAACGCATCCCTGTTATAAATTCAGGTTTGACGGTCAATCATTCGAGGTCGTTAAAGAGCTGCTGGACAAGAGAACCCGCATTATAAACCAAACCGGGAGTAAGGTTTGCGCTGAAATAACGAGCAAGTCTATTAGCAAGCTATATACTCGAGAAATTAAATTGTATGAGGAGGAGTTTAGTCCGCTGCTGGCGGCATGTCTCGATTTTTTAATGAAGAACGCGAATTGACGCTTCAGGTCTATGATGACAGAATGAAGGCATACTCCAGTGTGGCTGCTGCGGCATTATGACAGGCTGGGGGGAATCCAATACAGACTAAGGAGCTGAGGAATATGATCAGAGGCTTTCATCACGCGCAAATCACGATCCCGAAGGGAATGGAGGAGGAGGCGAGGAAATTTTACTGCGGCGTGCTGCTCTTAAAGGAAATTCCAAAACCGGAGAGCCTGCAGGGAAGAGGCGGAATCTGGCTTCAAGTAGGAAATCAGGAGCTCCATATCGGGACTGAGGATGGCGTGGACCGAAGTTCGACCAAAGCTCATTTGGCCTACGAGGTGGAGGATTTGCAGGTAATTTGGCAGCAGTTAGAGGCTAACGGGATAGTGACCCTGGAATCGATCCCGATCCCAGGGTATGAAAGATTTGAGTTCAGAGATCCGTTTGGCAACCGGGTCGAATGCATCAAGGCGTTGTAATTGTAATCGTGCTTGATAGCGAATCCCATTCAACGGCAGCATCGAACGACTCGGCAGCAAAGCGGGCAGGTACCATCGTATATCCATTGATGACAATCGGCTTGACCTGCAACGTAATGTCCTTGTTTTGCTTCCGTGCCGCGGTGCTGTCTACGGTCAGTTCCACGGTCGTGCCGTCTTTGGAGGCGGTGATCTTCTTCGCAGCCTGATCCCACTCCAGGGTGGCGCCAAGCGCATCGAACATATTCTTCAACGGGAGCAGGATCGTACCATTAACGATGACGGCTTTTTGATCCAAGGGCACGATGCTTCCGTTCACGATCAATGTAATGTCTACCGTGGTATATCCCGGTTTAGGAGCGGATCTTTTACCGGTTGTGCCGGTTTTGCTGGATGAGCTGTTATTGTTGGAGGTTTTTGATTTTGTCGTGGATTTTGACTTCGAGCTTGAATTCGTCGTACCGGAATTGTGATAATGGTAACCAGTGCAAAGGCCCTTCTGCTTCGATTTCTCGGAGCAGTTATGTCCGCCGTTGGCGTCTGTTCTGCCAGGATGGGCAAGAGCCGCCGTCTGTGTGGATAACAGTAAAGCCAGACTGACAACAAGAGTGACAACTTTTTTCATCGTACAGCCTCCTTAAAGAGTCATAGTATGAATAGCAAATATTATGCTTAAGTGTTATATCGGTATAATTTGTGGAATGATTATGAAATTACTACTCCCTAATTTAACATAGATTGGCGGAAGCGGTGAATGTTTCTGTGCGATTTCGGTGAGAAATAATTTGCCGATTATCGTGAATTCGGTCTTTGAAGTAGAGGAATAGGAGCGGCAGAGGATACATAACCCAATGGTTCTTACAACCCGTTTGGGTTATTTTTGATTTATTCGAAGAATTGCAGGGGGTTTTGCATGATGATGGATTTAGTGTTTTAATATGATTCATTGAACGAACTAGCTATTCGGGAGGGCAAGATGGATTTGGATAACCGTGGCCACGTGCTGATTGTGGAGGATGATGATCATATACGCCGCTTTATCGCAATCCATCTGGATGGCAGCGGGTTTCATGTATCCGAAGCGGCGACCGGGGAGACGGCATTGGAGAGCTTCGAGGCAAGCCGGCCTGATGTTGTCGTTCTGGACGTCATGCTTCCGGATTCCGACGGCTTTGAGGTCTGTGAGCGGCTAAGGGAAATTGATACGGAGGTCGTGATTGTTTTTCTAACGGCGCGCGGGCAGGATTTGGACCGGATCAAAGGGCTGGAGCTCGGTGCCGACGATTATATCGTCAAGCCGTTTAATCCGCTGGAGCTGACGGCCAGGATTCGCACGGTGCTGCGCCGTACCCGCAAATCGGGCGACTCCGCGCATGCTGTTCTCCAATCAGGGGCTATTCGCCTCGACCTGACTGCGAACAAGCTGTACAAGCATGGTGAACCGATCGAGGCTACGCCGAAGGAATTCCTGATGGTCAAGGCGTTTATGGAGCATCCGGATGTTGCTTTAACCAGAAATGAGCTGCTGAACCTGGTCTGGGGCGAGGATTTTGTCGGCGATACGAAAACGGTGGATGTCCATGTGCGGAGGCTGCGGGAGAAACTGGAGGAGGACAGCTCCAGGCCGCAGCGTATTGAGACTGTATGGGGCGTCGGTTACCGCTGGAGGAAGGACGATTGAAGTGGGCATTCGCAAAAGGCTGGTCGGGAGCTATCTCCTGGTTATTTTGACGGCGGTGATCATTCTTGTAGCCATTCTGATTACTGCTGTGAACTATTATTATTACCACAATATTGAGCGTATTTTAGTTCAACAGGCGGAGCTGTCGGCTTCGTTCTATGAGCAATATTTTAAGGATGCAGATTTGGAGCAGCAGGCTCCCCATCTGTTGCAGGGATTCTCGCATCATTTCGCCGGGCAGGTTCAAATCATCAGCTCTGCCGGCCGGCTGCTGGAGGATTCGTCCGGGCTTCAGCCGGGGCAAAGCATGCTTGGGTACCTGGACGTACGGAAGGCGGCGGCAGGCAAGGCCGGCCTCTGGCGAGGGCTTGACCCCGCTGCGGAGGAGGAGGTCATGGCGGTATCCTATCCGCTGCTGACCGGCAGCAAGGTTGTTGGGGCTGTGAGATTCGTGACCTCCTTGCAAGAAACGAAGGAGACGGTCAGGCAGATTGCCGCCATCCTAATCGGCACAGGCCTCATTGTCGTGCTCATCGTTGCCGCGGTCGGCGTTCTATTATCCAGAACGATCACCCAGTCCATTACTGGATTGAAGCACGCAGCCGAGCAAATTGCGGATGGGGATTATGGCGCCCGGGCGGAGAAGCAATACGACGACGAGCTCGGCGCGCTGGCGGATACCTTGAATGTGATGGCCGGCAAAATCCAGCAGCACGACCGGCTCAAGAATGATTTTATTTCTTCCGTGTCGCATGAGCTTCGCTCCCCGTTAACGTCGATTAAGGGTTGGGTCGTTACGCTAAAAACCAGTCGTCTGAATGGAAAGGTACGCCTTGAGGAAGGATTGGACATTATCGAGTCGGAAGCGGACCGGTTGACGGGGCTTGTGGACGAGCTGCTGGACTTCTCGAAGCTTGAAGACGGGCGTATGGTATTATCCCGTTCTCCGCTTCATTTAGCAGATTTCTTAGGGAGAATCGGGCAGCAGCTGCGTCCCCGGGCTGAGCGGCAGGGGATTCTGCTGGAGGTCAAGGCGGCGGAACGGCTGCCTGTAATTTGGGGTGATGAGAACCGCCTGAAGCAGGTCATGATTAATCTGCTGGACAACGCGCTGAAATTTACGGAGCGCGGAGGCACGATCACCATTTTGGCGAGGCCGGATGAAGCAGAAGCTCGGGTCGTCGTGGCCATTAAAGATACGGGAGCCGGCATTCCCAAGGATGAGCTTCCGAACTTAACGCAGAAATTCTATAAAGGGAATCATAAGAGGGGTGGCAGCGGGCTTGGTCTGTCCATCTCCGAGCAAATCGTCCGCCTGCACCAGGGCCAGCTCAAGATACACAGCGAGCTTGGCAAGGGGACCGAGGTGTTGATTTATCTTCCGAGCATAGAGGCGAGGCCGGAGTGAATTTTAACTATTTCATAACCTCTTTGTCCGTCAAACCATATAGAATAGGACGAAGAATCTATAAGGGGCAGGACGCTAATATGTCAAACAGGCTCATGAGTTTTATGGTGGCAGCCTTAGCATTGCTCTTCCTGAGCGGCTGCGCAATTCCGCCGATGCCGGAGGATCTTATCGGCGCGCCGAATGTCAGGGAGGATAGCTATGATCCTGGAGTCGGCCAGGGAACCGGCGGCAATGCCGAGACAAGCCTGCTGGATCTGCTGCCGGATGGCGCTCGCCTGCTGGCGCCGGGTGGACAAGGGAATGGTCCCATTTCCTATGGCGATTTGGATGGAGACGGGCGGGATGAGGCGATCGTTGTATATCAAGAGGGCGGAGGGCGCAATCGGATGCTAAAGGCGGCTCTTCTGACGCGCCAGCAGGATGCCTGGCAAATCATATGGCATGGGGAAGGCAGCGGCCACGGGCTGGATTATGCAGGAATCCATGATGTGGACCGGGATGGATCGGTGGAGATCCTCTTGGGCTGGTCGCTGGGCGAGGGCGTAAACGGGCTTGATATCTATGAATGGGATCAAGGCACGTTAAAGCTTCAGGATCGCCGGGGCTACCATGAGAGCAAGGAGCTGAACGAAATATTGCATCCGCTCGGGCATAACGATTCTGCATCATAGATCGTGATTTCCAGCCATGTTGTGTTGGGAAGCGTGATCCGGGAATACGAGGTTAAACCATGATTTTTCTTAGCAAGCTTAAAAATATAGACCGGCCAACCTTATTTATTATCCTCTGTTTAAATGCGATAGGCACAATTGCCGTTTATGGGGCGACAACCGGGACGAAGCTGGAGGGGCTGCATTGGAACAGCCTGCTGCTGATTGGCCTTTCGATAGTGATCATGCTGCTTGCGGCTTCTTTTAATTACAGGGTCATTTTTGGCAGGTTCATTTATATTCTCTACGCCTTCGGGATTGGCATGCTGCTATTAGTTCAATTTATGGGGGAGAATATCAACGGCGCGGTCCGATGGTTAAGTATCGGATCGTTCCAGCTTCAGCCTTCTGAGCTCGTTAAAATATTCACAATCCTGCTTACTGCCCATATGCTGAGCAAACGGCAGGGCCGGAAGCTTCGATTGGTACAGGATGTGCTTCCGGTCTGTCTGGTATTTATGCTCCCGGTTCTGCTGATTATCAAGCAGCCTGATTTGGGCACGGCGCTCGTCTTTGTTGGCGTGCTGATCAGCATGCTCTGGATGGGGAATATTCGATTAAGGTACATGCTGCTGTTTGCGGGCGGCGCCGCTTTGATGATCGGAACCATTCTGTGGCTGTATTATGCCAATAACGAATTGCTGTCCAAGGTCATCAAGCCGCATCAAATGTCGAGAATACAGACGTTTCTAGACCCTTCCAGCGATCCCGACAAATCCTGGCATGTCAAAAATGCAATGCTGGCAATCGGTTCGGGCAGCTTGGCCGGGGACGATGGGTTCTTTTTGACGCAGGGCTATATTCCTTACGCCTATTCCGATTCGATCTTCGTTGTTATCGGGGAGAAGTACGGATTTCTCGGTTCGGCAGCGCTGCTGCTATTGTATTTTTGCCTGATTGCCAGGCTGATCCATATCGTCATCGAGAGCAAGGAGCTGGCAGGCTCCTACCTCGTTATCGGAATTTCGGCGATGTTCGTGTTCCAAATCTTCGTGAATATCGGGATGCATCTCGGGCTCGTGCCTTTAACGGGGATTTCGCTGCCTTTTATCAGCTACGGAGGCAGCTCTTTGATTACGAACATGATCGCGAGCGGGCTCGTTCTTAGCGTGAAGCTGCATAAGGATGAGCTGGCTGTACCATTGCCGCCACTCGATGGCGCTTCAAGAGAAAGAGAGGAAATGAAATGAGACAATTGCGCGGACAACGGCGTTTTAATCCGTTTATCATAGTTTGGGGCATTCTGGCATTGATTGGTTTTGGCTTGATTGCTGTTGTAGCGGTACGGCAGCCGCTGAATTTCTATGATCTCCATATCGCAGCATGGGTTCAGAGCTTTGAGGCAGATCCCTTGACCGGAATTATGGTGTTCTTCTCCACCCTTGGCTCAACGAAGTTTACGATTGTTATCGCATTGTTGGCCATGGCTCTTCTATTCTTCGCGCTGCAGCATCGGATAGAGCTGCTGTTTCTCGCAGCCTCTTTGGGCGGAGCGGCATTGCTGAACAAGCTGTTGAAGCTTGGCTTTCAGCGGGAAAGGCCATTTGCGCATCGCTTGGTCGAAGAGACAGGCTTCAGCTTCCCCAGCGGCCATGCCATGGCGGCCTTCGCGTTATACGGGGCGTTAGCCTTTCTCCTATGGCGTCATATCCGCCCGAGGTGGGGACGCATTCTCCTGATCATTTTCAGCTGCGTAATGGTGCTAATGATCTGTATTAGCCGGATTTATCTCGGCGTTCACTATCCAAGCGATATTGCAGGAGCGCTGCTGGCTAGCGGATTTTGGCTGAGCGTCATGATCGGGATCTCCCAATGGTATGAAGGGCGCCACGGCAGGGTGTCCGGGTATCGTTAGGGCGGCCTTAGGCGGCTGCTGTCCGGCTTTCGTGCATCACGGGTACGAATTCGTTATAATAAGGGAGAAGTGAACTATATAAGATGATTAGAAGAATGGGATGCATTTTAATAGTTCAACTTATATAGCAGGAAGGGAAAGCCATATGAGCGAACGACAAATCGAGCAATTGAAAATCATGCGCAACGAGATTACCCGTTTTTTACTGACCTACAAATTTGCCCTGGACGAGATGGAGACAAAAATTGAGATTTTGAAGGAAGAGTTCGAATCCCTTCACGACTACTGCCCGATCGAGCACACGAAGACCAGGCTGAAATCCCCGGAGAGCATCATGAGCAAGCTGTACCGCAAGGGCGCGGACTTCTCCTTCGAATCGATCCGGGAAACGGTGAAGGATATCGCCGGGATTCGGATCACATGCTCTTTTTTATCGGATATATATCGAGTGAGCGATATGCTGCAGAAGCAGAATGATTTAAAGGTGCTCGAGATCAAGGACTACATCAAGAATCCTAAGCCGAATGGTTATAAAAGCCTGCACCTGCTTATCGAAGTTCCGGTATTTATGTCTGATCGTGTGGAGCAGGTGTGCGTTGAGGTGCAGATTCGCACGATCGCTATGGATTTCTGGGCCAGCCTGGAGCATAAAATTTTCTATAAATATAATCAGTCCGTCCCGGAGCGGCTGCTGCAGGAGCTGAAGGATGCGGCAGATACCGCGGATGAGCTGGATCACCAAATGGAGCGCCTGATGAATGAAGTCCAGACGATCAAGCATCTGCAGGATCACTCCACCGAAGATCTGACAAGCATTATTATCAATAATCAGAAATTCAGTCTTCCGCGTGCACTGATTGACGTGTTAGGCAAACAGGAATAAATCATAATAAGCAGAATTAAGCTCATTGAGATTCATGACCCGACCTTAAGATAGGAGCTATCTTTAGTCGGGTCATTTTTATTCTTGTATCAGGGAAATAGATGGGCAGCAAATATGATATAAGGAGCTGATAGAGATGGCGATTATCACTATTGTTTTGCTCTTGTTGATCTTCTTTGGAATTCTTAGTGTGGATGCGAGACTGAAGAAAAAGCAGGAAAGCGATAAGCTGCTGCTGGAGAAGCTGGATGAGCTCCTGGATGCGGTAAGCAGGAAATAAAGCGCATTGTAAAGATTACAACTTAGTTAGGATGAGGTAACGTCATGGATATTAAAGCGGTAAATCACTTATGCTTCTCGGTATCGGATCTGGATGCATCCATCCAATTTTATAGGGAAGTCTTTGGAGCCAAAATATTAGTCAAGGGAAGGAAACTGGCTTATTTCGATTTGAACGGTTTATGGATCGCTCTCAATCAAGAGGATATAGACCGAAGTGCCTCGAATCATTCGTACACTCACATTGCATTCACTATTGATGAGGCTGAATTTAATACGTTTGAGGCTAAATTAAAGCAGCTCCAAGTAAACATTCTTCCTGGACGAACAAGAGATGAGAAGGACAAGAAGTCCATCTATTTTCGAGATCCGGATGGACATATGTTTGAATTTCATACGGGCAGCTTAACCGACCGAATGGAATATTATAAAAGGAATAAAGGACATATGAAATTTTATGAATGAACAGGCCATTTATAAAACAGCTACCGGAAAAAGCTCAATCCTGCATCATTATGAGGACTGTCTCAACAAATGTTTATCTATCGAGGCAGATGAATTCAACCTCAAAGAAATAGTATAATGAAAAGTTACACTAACATGAGATGAGGTTATTCTTATATGAAATTAGAAAAATCGACCTTAAATATGATAGAGATCGAAGCCGACATACTCAATTCAGATCCATTTTATAATCTAATAGTCAATGATAAAGAAATTCTCTCCATGGAGGAGATCATGGCAGAGATCAAGGAGTCGCTGGAGCTTGGCGTAGAACGCTATTTGATTAAAGAAGAGGAAGAGTACGTCGGCATATTGGAAGTCCTTATGGTGAATCCGAACGATGGCTACACTTGGCTCAGTTTGCTGGAAATTAAAAAAGAGCATCAATCCAAGGGATATGGCTATAAAGCGTTAAACCTCTTCTATGAGATGATGAAGGAACGTCAGGTGGAGAAGTTCCGACTCGGGGTTATTAGCGGGAACGAGCCAGGCCATCGCTTTTGGCAAAGACAAGGAATGAGGCCGGTGAAATTCACCATGAAGAATAATAAAGAAATCGTTGTTTATGAGAAAAAGATTTAGACGTTGCTGAATCGGGAGAACAAGTGCCAGATTAACTCTCGGCGGCTCGATACCCCGGTTTTGGCAAAAATCGATTTCAAATGATCCTGTACTGTATAGGTTGAAATATTTAGGGTGTGAGCCAGTTCCTTCGTAGATGCCCCTGTTACAAGCTCGCTGATAATTTCTTTCTCGCGCTCCGTTAATCCGTAGGCATCTGCAATCATGGGCAGCATCTCCGCGGGGGTTGCCTGCTCCAACAGGACAGCAATTCCTCCAGTCGCAGCTGACCCGCGCAAACGGCTTGCGCGAATTGTGATACAGGGCAGATCGGGGAGGCAAAGAGACACTTTAGCCTCGTCCGAGTGTCGGGCTTCCCCTGAGGGCTGGGACAACAAGCGGGAACAGACCGCCCGGATTGGCCGAGGCAGTGTCCTGCTATCCATGCTTTCCCACTGCTGCAGAAGGGTTAGCCAACTCTCGGCAGCTTCATTGGCTGAGAACGAATCTAGCTGTTCCGACAGCACCAGTATACCAGGCCCTTGTTCAATTCTGCTCACGGCTTCTTCCGGTAAATAGAGGCTTGTCGAGCGTAAGCTGGATGCGATGACGGGAACGAAATCAGCTAGCACATCCCGCTCCGCATCCAGAAATAATTGCCGGCGAAATAAAGTTAAATACCCCCAGCACCTCCCCTCATAGATCAGAGCAGCTCGCATCTCATCTGCGAATCCAGCCGGCTGCAGCATCTCACGGAACCGACTGCTTCGTTCCAATTCTCCATTGGTCGCGGCACTTAAGATCGCAACAGGGGATTCCTCCTGAGCCAGTCGCGCGTATTTGTTGAAATCCTCACGCAAATATTCATATTCGAACAGACGGTCGTGAATGGCCTCGATGCCCACCTCCGTAACCGCCCCGGTGGACAGAAGCGTCTGCGGGTCAACCGTAGTGCAGCAGGCCGCATCAAAAGGCAGCAGCTCGCGAAGGCTGCATCGGAGTATAATTATGGAAAAAAGTTGAACCTACCAATATGTTTGAAGAGCGCGAAAATAGTCATGAAGGGGAATTTTGTCATGGTAAGCAGAATATTTAGTGCTTTATCCTCGGCTTTCATTGTTAGCCTGGTTATTTCCTTATTGAATTACACTGCAATAGCAGATCGGCAGGAAGGCATTTATTATTATTCCTTTGCAAGCTTGCTGGGGCAGGGGTTCATAGTCGTCTTGGTTATATTCTTATTCATAGCTGTGCCCGTCTCCCTAATAGTTGATCAATGGCTGGTAAAAATGCGCTTGAATTCCCCTAAGCCTGCCCATTATCTGATCATGTCCATCGTTTATATGATTGCAGGAGCAATTACGCTCATTGCTTTAGTCAGACTGATGAATGGAAGCGAGATTACGAGCTATAGAAGCTTGATTCTATCAGGTGCTTTAGGGTCGTATTTGTATCTTAATCTAATGATTGTACTTAACAAATGGATAACAAGAGCTTTGAAAAAAGCAACCATGACTTGAATGTGAAAGGAGAGCCCAAAAGGTTATACTAAAAGATCGATTCAAGCTATTTACGCCTCGGCGAATCGCTTATATGAAAAAATGAACTACCAGCTATTATATACATATTGGTATAGATGCCGATCGGAAGAGGGGAATTGATCATGATCCGTGCCTTGCGATTAACGAATTCGTTTCGTCTGCTCTTGATATCCCTTCTTTTCTTCATAATAACAGGCTGTGGATTCAGTGGACCTGCCCCGCAGCAGTCGACGACGATTGGCAATCCTACGGCGAGTGATATCCTTGCATCTGATCCTAGTGCTAACATAATAGTGTATCAGGACATTGTGTATCAAACTGGTATTCAATGGGTTGATGAACTAGAGCTGACGAAAGGAGAACTAGTGCTGGAAATATTGAAATATAGCCGGGTAGGAGACGAATTTGCGAATGGAACTGCCAGCGGTCTTCCCGTCGGGACGAAAATATATGGTGTCAAGGAGCGCGGCGATATCGTCATTGCCGAGACGGATCAAGGAGATATTAGATTTTATGCCCTGGTTGAGGGGTGACATGAAGCGTAGATCCGAGGACATATAGAAGCGGTTGCATTTTACCGAGAAAATCATGGGACTATTTACAATCGTGAAACATCTCTGGTAAGATGTTCTCGTTTGGTTTAATTGTTAACCAAATATAATATTTATAGGTTAACAATTAATTCGGAGTCCAGCAATAGTCTGGATACTTACCAAGAAAGGACGAGAAAAGGATGCATAACGTGATAGAAAAGATGGACTGGCAGCAGCTTGCGGATAAAGCGCTGTGCGGAGAACGGCTAACGATGGAAGAAGGGCTGGCGGTGCTGCTGGCGGATGATGGGCAAATTCTGCCGATCCTGCAGGCTGCGTATCAGGTTCGCCGCCACTACTACGGCAATAAAGTGAAGCTTAACATGATTATGAACGCCAAAAGCGGGCTTTGCCCCGAGGACTGCGGCTATTGCTCGCAATCGATCGTCTCGAGCGCGCCTGTACAGAAATACTCCTTGCTCGATAAGGAGTCATTGCTGGCGGGAGCGCGTGAGGCGATGGCCCGCAAGGCCGGGACGTACTGCATCGTAGCCTCTGGAAGGGGGCCCACCCCGCGGGAGCTGGAGCAGGTTATTGAGGCCGTGACGGAAATCCGCAGCACGATGCCCCTCAAAATTTGCGCCTGCCTTGGGCTGCTCGGCGATGAACAGGCCAAACGGCTTGCGGAGGCAGGGGTGCACCGCTATAACCATAACCTGAACACCAGCAAAGCCAACTACTCCGCCATTACGACGACGCATTCCTACGAGCAGCGTGTGGAGACGGTCGGAAAGGTGAAGGCCTCGGGGATGTCGCCCTGCTCCGGGGTAATTATCGGCATGGGGGAGAGCCCGGCGGAAATTGTTGAAATGGCATATGCGCTGCGGGAGCTAGACGCCGATTCGATACCGGTTAACTTCCTGATCCCTGTAGCGGGAACTCCGCTGGAAGGCTCGGAGAAGGTTAAGCCTATGCAGGCGCTCAAGGTGCTGGCGCTATTCCGCTTTATTTGCCCGTCCAAGGAAATCCGCGTGTCCGGAGGGCGCGAGTCCAGCCTAAGACATTTGCAGCCGATGTCTCTTTATGCAGCCAACTCCTGGTTCGTCGGTGATTACTTGACAACCGGAGGGCAAGAGGCCAATGCGGATCATCAAATGATCGAAGACCTTGGCTTCGAAATTGAGGAATGCGCCCTCTGACCATTGGTTTCTATAGTTTGTTATAGGCGAAGAAGGTTCGGTATAATAGAGCTTGGAATCGCGAATAAACATTTGTTGGCTAAGTATAGAAAAAGGAGAGATTATCATGAGCTTGAACAATCAGATTGCGATCATTACGGGCGCGGGCAAAGGCATCGGCAAGGCGATTGCGCAGGCGCTTGCCAAGGAGGGCGTTCATTTAGGGTTGATCGCTCGCACAGCTTCGGACCTGGAGGCACTGCAATCAGAGCTGCAGGGACAGTACGGCATCAAGGCAGCAATCGCATCTGCCGATATTTCCGATCCGACAGCGGCAGAGAAGGCCGTCGATGCGCTTGTATCCGAGCTTGGCGGCGTGGACATCCTTATCAATAATGCCGGCATAGCCAAATTCGGCAAGCTGGTGGAAATGGATCCTAAGGATTGGGAGCGGATCATTCAGGTTAACCTGATGGGCACCTATTACATGACCCGCGCCGTGCTCCCCAAGATGATTGCCAAGAATTATGGCAATATCATTAATATCGCTTCGACAGCGGGAGAAAGAGGCTTTGCCACGGGCTCAGCCTACAATGCTTCCAAGTTTGCTGTAATGGGGCTGACGGAGGCGGTTATGCAGGAGGTGCGGAAGAACAATATCCGCGTAGTTGCCCTGACACCGAGTACAGTCAATACGGAGCTTGCGGTCAACGCGGGCTTGAGCATCGGTGAGGAAGACCGGATGATGCAGCCGGAGGACGTCGCGGAGCTGGCGCTGGCTGCGCTGAAGCTGCCGCAGCGTGTTTTCGTGAAATCCGCTGGTATTTGGACGACAAATCCTCAATAAAAGATATGGCAATAAGAAGGGCCCTGAACCGTAGTATGCGGATCAGGGCCTTATCCTTATATCGAGATCGAGATATCAAGCAGAACAGCTGCTGACCGTGGAACCGTCGCTCCATTCATTGGAGGGGTGCTGGCTTCAAATGGCTTATGATAAATCCGCCGCAGCGCTGCTTGTACTTATGGCAGCGCCTCCCGCTGCATTTCTGCTAGTACGATTTCCTCCAGGGCCGTCATAAAATCATCCGCATCATTCAAAAACTCCGTCGTCGTAAATTCCAGGCCCAGTTCCCGGGCTTTGGCCAATCCGTCAAATCTGCAGTCCTGCAAAGTCTCAATGTTCTCGGTCATCGAGAGCAGGTCGCAAATTACGATGGCGGCCGCACCCTCCCGCGCAGCGCTCTCCATAACCTCGAGCACGTCGGGGCCAAGCCATTTTTGCGGGGCGGGGCCTCCGCTGCGGTACGCCAGCTTCCACTGGGAGCAGCCGGCTTTGCGGGCGACCGCTTGGGCCAGCTCGCCGAAGGCCGTGATATAGTCCTGGTGGGGCGCGGGGAGGCCTGGTTTGCTGTGCGCTGTAAAAATGACGACCGTCCGGCTGCGGTTATTCGCGGAGATCCAGGCCATGGCTTCGTTCAGCCGCGTGCTGAGCGCAGCAACCAGCCGGTCATGAAGATGCCAGGGCGGAATATGCGTGATGATTAAATCCGCTTTCTGCTGATCGTGGGCCAGGGCGGCAGTCCGATCGGCAGCCCGCTGATAGCTTCCGGTTCCCGTCTTCGAATAGAGCGGGGATAGCGGCAGCGTGTACAAATGCGTTACCCGGTCATTGAGAATTTGCTCTATGGCCTCGGGAATAAACGGGCTGGTATGCTTGTGGGCCGTATAGACGGGCACCTGTTCCCCGAGCCGCTGCTCCAGCCTTCTTTTTAGGGCATTTGCTTGACGGATGGTCGTGGAGCCGAGCGGGTCCGGCTTCGCCAGATTGCAATAACGGTTAACCGCTTCCTCCATCACCTCGGGAGCGGGAATCCGCCCATGGAATAAATGCTGATAGAACGGGCTTATATCATCAATCGACTGCAAGCGGCAATAGGACATCAATAGTAGGGCTCTCATTCAATTCACTCCTTGGGGCTATAACCCATATTCAGAACGCATCCGGATGGAACAGGCGCGCCAGCTCGAGAACGGTATCGGCATTGTAGCGGTTCGGATACAGCATCTGTCTGACCGTCATCGTATGTACCTGGCCTTTCTGAACTGCCGCAAGCGAGGACCATCCGGCAGCCTCGGTGAGCTCCCGCAGATCGGAATCGTCCCCCGGCTTCCACTGCAGCAGGATGATATGGTCGGGATCCGCTTTGAGAATAGCTTCCATTGAAGCTTTAGTGGAACGGCCCAGCGATAACGATTCCGCCAGCGGATTGCCGCCGGCCTGGCGAACGATGTCATCAGAAATATTGGAAGAACCGATCAGAAAAGGTCCTGTTCCCGGTCCGACCGGAGAGATGACGAGCACCGAAGGACGAGGGCGATCGGCCACCGCCTGTCGGGCCGTCTCCAGCTTCTGATTCACTTCGCGGATGATCCGCCCGGCGGCCTGCTCTTCCGCAAGCGCCTGGCCGAGGATAGCGTAATTCTGCTCCATTTTCGCAAACGTATTCCACACCTCGAGGCTAATTAAGGGGATGCCGGCCTGTCCCAGCATTTCCGCAGCCTCTTTCTCCTGCTCATGCCCTTTTGTCATGATCAGTAGATCCGAATTGTAGGACATAATCTTCTCCGGGTCAAGGGATGTCGCGCCGGCGATTTGCGCGATGTCTCCGGTTATTTTATCGGCGTTGAAGGCTAGGGAAGGATCCGCTGCGCTGCGAGTGACCACGGCAACGCGCGCGGGATCGGATAGCTCCAGTACCGCTTCGGCCGCATCAAGCGACAGGGCGGCTATGCGGCTAGGCCGATCGGGAATCACTACATCCGTTCCGCCGATATGCAGCGTCACCGGATAGCGTGCTTCCTCGCTCATGGAGGCTGGATATTCCGGAATATCCGCTGCCGCTGATTCCGGTGAATTTTGCACTGCAGCGGCGGAAGCCGGCTCGGGCCCTTTAAGTGCCGGGGCTTCGTTTGCGCACCCGGAAGCAATGAAGGCGGTGGCAATAAGCCATCCTCTCCATATTTTTTCGGTCGTTTTCATAAGCTTCATGGTTTCGTTCCTCCATTTCAAGTCATTCCGCCTTAAATTATTCCGTCTCAAGTTATGCCATATTTAAGTGACTGCCTTTAAGTCATTGAGACCGCCGTCGGCTTTAGATCAACCTGGTCTGCTGATGAGTCTGCGCTGCTCTTGCCGATGGCGGTTACCGTCAAGCTTCCCAGCCATGGATCTCGCCTCAGCCCGACATGAACCCCGTATGCCTCGAGCAGCTTAGGCGGGGTGAGCACTTCTTCCGGTGTGCCCCTGCCGAGAATTTGTCCTTGGCGCAGCAGGATGAGCTGATCGCAGTAACGGGCTGCCAGGTTGAGATCATGCAGAGCCGCAATGACGGTCAGCCCATCGTCGGCCAGCCGCCGGACGAGCTCCAGCACATGCAGCTGATGCCGGATATCCAGCGCGGAGATCGGCTCGTCGAGCAGCATCAGCTGCGGAGTCTGGGCCAGCGCTTTGGCGATGAAGGCCATCTGCCGCTGGCCGCCGGACAGGCGGGTGACAGCGCGGTCAGCCAGGTGGGCAATTCCCGCCAAGACCATGGCCTGCTCGGCAGCAAGCCTGTCCTCATGGGCAACTTCCTTGAAGCGCGACATGTGCGGATGCCTGCCCATCATTACGATATCCCGTACCGGGAAATCGAAATCCACCAGCGTATCCTGGGGCACGAAGCTGAGAAGGCGGGCAATCTCCCGGCGCTTATAGCTTCTAAGGGGTTTTCCGGCCACTCGGATCTGCCCTTTGCTGCAGGGGATCCATCCTGATGCCGTTCGCAGAAGGGTTGATTTTCCGCTGCCGTTCGGGCCGATTAAGCCGATAAATTGTCCTTTCGCGGCCGTAAAATTTAGATTTTTCAAGACCGGCTGCCCTTGCAGGATGACGCTGACACCGGAAAAATCGAGCATGTTCATTTTAAAGCACCTCCTCGGCGGGAAGACATGATCAGCGCCATAAATAACGGGGCTCCAATCAGCGCGCATATTACGCCGACCTGTACAGTGACAGGCTGCATCAGCATACGCGAAGCCAGATCGGCCCAAATGAGGAAGATCGCTCCTCCAAGCGCACTGGCCGGAAGCAGGAAGCGGTGATCCGGGCCGGTCACCAGCCGGACGGCATGCGGGACGACGAGGCCCACGAAGCCGATGATGCCGCTAACGGCCACGGCGGAGCCAGTCATCAGGGAGGTCAGGATCAGCAGGAAAGGACGGATCCTGTTCACATTGATGCCGGCGTTGGCGGCTTGTTCATCCCCGAGCAGCATGGCGTTAAGATCTCGTCCGAACGCGAAGAGAACGAGACAGCCTGCCAGGATGGGAAGAGCGATCAGCTGCACGTGATGCCATGTCCGCGCTTCGAGGCCTCCTTGAAGCCAAAACACGATGCTCCTCAGCTCCTGCTCGCTGCCTGAGCTTGCCAGGAGCAAATTGATGACCGCAGAGAGCAGGGCATTCATGCCGATCCCGAGCAGCAGCAGCGTTGCCATCGATTTATGGCGATGCCGCTGCCAGACGGACAGGATGATCATCACAGCCAGGGCAGCGCCGGCGAAAGCGGATAAAGGCAGAGTCCACGGGCCTAGCAGGCTCCATCCGAAATATAACGCGCATACGGCTCCCAATGCTGCGCCGCTGGATACGCCGACATAGCCCGGCTCGACGAGCGGATTGCGGAACAGTCCCTGCATCGCACCGCCGGATACGCCGAGTGCGGCCCCTGCCAAGCCTCCGACAAGCACTCGCGGCAGCCGCATTTCGGCAATGATCGTCTGCTCCCTCTCTGAGAAAGAGGAGAGGGTAGGAAGGCCGGTTTCGGCCAGCAATACAGCTATCGTCTTGCGAAACGGGATGCCGATCGGACCGATCGCGGACGCCGCAACCACCGTCAAGGCTAGTGCAACCATCAGCAGGAGCAGCGCTGCTGCCTGCCATGATATTTTAGTGCTGCGGATTGTGAAATGAGTTCGAATGCGATTCCCTCCTCAAGCAATTTAGTGTGTATTATAATATTGGAAAAATATTTTGTATAGACCAAATTTATTTGCCTAAGGCAAAAATTAATTGCAATAACTCATCAAAATCCTCAAATGCCGTAGATTTACACTTTGAAAAGAGTGTGTTATTTTTTCGGATTGCTCCATTCGCTAATAGATCAGGCTCATAATATTAGGATTTAATCTTGACACTTCGGACGTGGTGAAATTATTTTAATTATACACATATTTTTTTACCTAGGGAAACATATTTGCAAAAGTTCATCTTTGCTTCATGAATCAAATCTAAACCGTACCTTGGTTTGAGAATCGTCACGTATTTGCAAAGAAGGAGGAGATCCTATCAGGAAGCGGGAATTGAATAAGAAGCAGGCTAGACTTGCAGCACTGGCCGTGCTCGTGTTCGTGCTGGCTCATTGTGGCTTGCGGCCCGTTCAGGACAAAAACGGGATTATGCCCTAAGTTGCTCGGGCTGGTTAAACATTGGAAGCAGCAATTCATATGAAAATCGCGGCAAGTGAAGAGGATAGGGGAGCGAAAGATGGGAAGCAAGCTTGATGAATGGATCGTTGAAGCAAGCATCGGCATGATGCAGCAGGCGATGGAGGAAGGGAGGCTCAGCTCCGAGGAGTTGGTATCTCAATATTTGGAGCGGATCGAGCGCTATGACCATAGCTTGAAGTCGGTCATTGAGGTCAATCCTGAGGCGCTGGACATCGCCCGGGCCCTGGATAGCGAGCGCAAAGGACGGGGCAGCCGGGGAGGGCTTCACGGGATTCCCGTATTGCTGAAAGACAATATGGGAACGAATGACAAGACTCGTACGAGTGCGGGAGCTTTAGCGCTAGCGTGCTCCATTCCGAAGGAGGATTCCTTCGTAGCTTCGCAATTGCGCGATGCCGGGGCTGTTCTTCTTGGCAAAGCCAACATGACGGAGTGGGCTAACTTTATGTCGAGTACGATGCCCGCAGGGTATAGCTCAAGAGGCGGACAAACGCTGAATCCATATGGCCCGGGAGAAATATTTGTCGGCGGCTCAAGCTCGGGGTCGGCGGCAGCGGTTGCCGCCAACCTGGCTGCTGCTGCGATTGGGACGGAAACTTCCGGCTCGATCATCAGTCCCGCCAGCCAGAATTGCATTGTCGGCATCAAGCCGACGGTGGGTCTGATTAGCCGTTATGGCATTATCCCGCTTACCGAAACTCAGGATACGCCAGGGCCCATGGCGCGCACGGTTGCCGATGCTGCGCTTCTATTGGGGGCGCTTACGGCTCGGGATCGCAGGGATGCCTCTACCTGCAAGAAGCATCGCTTGGCGTTCTCAGATTATACGCCTTTTCTGGATCGCAATTTTCTGGCAAGAGCCCGGATCGGCATTCCAAGGCATTATTATCAGCATCTTGATGACGAGAGCCTGGCGCTGCTGGAGCATGCCATTCAAGTGCTCCGTTCCGAAGGAGCAACGGTGATCGATCCGGTAGAACTGCCATGCCAGGGCGAGGAATGGGATGCCTATGTACTGCAATTTGAGTTCAAGAAATATTTGAATGATTACCTGAGAACACTGCCGGAATCTGTACCGGTTCGTACGCTGGAGGACGTAATCCGCTTTAACGAACAGCACCCCGAGACGGCTTTGAAATACGGGCAGGACGTCCTGCTTTGGTCGAACCAGACGAGCGGTACCTTGACGGAGCAGGTATATTTGAACAGCAAGCGGAGAAATTTTGAATTGGCGGGAAGGCAGGGAATTGATGCGGCTCTCGAGCGATATCGGCTGGATGCGCTGCTGATCCTTGGCGATGATGACATGAACGACCTCGCTGCCCGGGCGGGCTACCCTTCGATTACCGTGCCTGGCGGTTTTGTTGCGGAAGGAACGATAACAGAGGAAGGGCATTCGACGAAAGGTCCTCACGGAATAACTTTTGTGGGTACGGCTTTTAGCGAGCCTACGCTCATCCGCTTGGCTTATGGCTTTGAACAGGCCACACAGCATCGCGTGCCTCCGAATCTGTAGAAAATAATTAGCGGCGTTTGACCAATTTATTACAAGCTGGAAGCCTTGCTAGGCTCGAACCTTCGCATCTGGGCTATTAGACCTATGAATGGGCGGGACGACTACGGTTCGTGCTTCGTTTTCACCGTTTTAACGGCTTTGAGACGACGGGGAAGCAGGCATAAGACTTAAATTAGTTAAAATTGCAGGAGAAATAGGAAGATAGCGGGATTTTTTCTCGCAGTTTTCCTGTTTTTTTTATTTAAAAGCATGAATAATAGTATGAATTAAGTCCCTTGTATAAAGTAAGTAACTACTTGTAAAATTGTGACATAAGGACATTGGCATACTGCGTTTAGTCCCGAAGAAGGTAGTTATAAGGTGTTTCAGGCTAATTTCGGGGAAATTGCTGAACGCAATGATGTCTGCAGCAGCCCGATTTTTTGAATATTTTGTTAAGCAGATGGTTAATTACATACATAGGCTGAGGTGATAATTGATGCATAGAAGGACTACAGGAATGCTCCTTATTACGATATCTGCATTTCTGTATGGCATACGTTATTTGGCTGCGGCGATTTATGGCGCTAACACTCAAGCCTGGAATGCGGATCATTTCAACGAGATGCTGAACTTTATCGGAAACGGCCCTATCATTCTTAGTACGATCGCGTTGATTCTGGGAATTACATATTTACTTGTTGCCGAATTGGAAGGCACGAGCATGCGGAAGCAGATCGAGCAAATCAAGAGCAACTGGAATGAGTTCGACTTTTATGAAACAGGAGGAAGCAGCGGGAAAAGCAAAGGCAGCAAATAAGCTGCTACGTTCGGCAGGATTGGAAGAACCGGCTTGGGCCTATCGAAGGCTCAAGCCGTTTTTGTATAATAGCTTATAGGTTATTCCTGCGAAAATTTCCCGGCGTGCATCCGACCCAGGCGGTAAATTGCCGGCTGAAGCTCTGCACATTTTCGTATCCGATCCGGTGGGCAATGCGTTCGATGGATTCATTGCTCGTCATGAGCATATGTACGGCCTCCTGCTGCTTGAGCACCATGAAATAATCGCGGGGCGGCATGCCATACGCCTGGCGGAATACCCGGTGGCAATGCCTTCGGCTGATGCCCAGCCTGCGGGAAATGCCCTCCAGCCAGTCGCCGGGTGCTGCAGGCTCGCCCATATCCGCAGGCTTGCCGCCGTTCAGCACGAGATTCTGTATTTCCAGGGCGATTCGGGAAGGGAGCTCGGAGGTTTGCACCGGGCTCGTGTGCCGATTGTCAGCAGACAGATGGTTCTGTATTTGCTCGAGGATGGCATATAATTTGCTGAACAGCGACAGTTTGGCTTCCGGCTGCTCGTAAAATATGTCCATGAAATGAAGAAGCACCGGAACGACCGCTTCATTCAAGGGATGTCCTTGCGGATAGAACCCTTTATTTGCTGTGGCGATCAGCTGCAGAAACTCCGGATTTTCAATTTGCACATGCACCGTGAAGAAGGAGACCTTGCCCGTTTGGCGCGCCTGGTAGTCATGCACCTGCATCGGCGATACGAGAATGAGATCTCCCGCCCGCTGCTCATACTCCGTCGTGCCGAGGACGGCCGTATGGGCTCCCTCCAGGACGAGCATCAGTTCGAACATCATATGATGGATATGCCGCCCGCAGATCCAGCCGGAATCAACCGTTTTTGTATGCGGCGCGAACAGCACAGCCTCCGAACGGAGGTGGGGAAACAGCTTGTCAGGATAGGTCGTTGTCATAGCCTATTATGCTCCTTGATGTCCGGTTTGGTTAAAACTTGCGTTTTAAATCAGACCGAAGATGTTATAGAGATTACATAAGGAGAGTTCTATACTTAACTCTGGCCTGATATATAGGCCTGCATCTACATACCTATCATAAGCTAAAAAGCAGGTGAACAACATGGCGAAATCAGAAATATCGCTCGACTATTCCAAAGTGTTCCAAAACGAGCAGGAGGCCAAAGTCAAGCCAATTCGGCTGCTAGCACGCTTGTATCACGATCACATCAGCAAGGTGGCCCTGTCCGCGTTCTGCTATGCCATAAAATCATCTCCCCAATGGGTGCTCTCGATCGTTACGGCGAACATCATCAATATCGTTAGCTATCCCGACCGCCACTCCATTCGGGAATTTTGGATCAATCTGGCCGTCATTATCGTTGTTATATTGCAGAATATTCCGATGCATACGCTCCATGTCAGCTATATCAGCAAGGCCGTCCGGCATGTGGAGGCAGGCCTTCGCAGCACCCTGGTCCGTAAAATGCAGCAGCTGTCCCTGAGCTATCATGGCGATATGAGCGCCGGGCGGCTGCAGTCCAAGGTGCTGCGGGACGTGGAGGCCATCGATTTCTTGTCGCGGCAAATGATGACAAGCCTGATTCCGGCCGGGATCAATCTGCTTATTGTCATTGGCCTGACGCTGTACCACAGCTGGGTAGTGGCGCTGTTCTTCGTCTTTATGGCACCGACCGCGATCGCTTTCGTCCGTTTTTTCCGCTCTAAAATGTCGAAGCAGAACCGCGAGGTGCGGAAGAAGATCGAGGAAATGTCCGGCAAGGTCTCCGAGACCGTCGAGATGATTCCGGTTACCCGGGCTCACGGCCTGGAGGAGGTAGAAATCCGCAAGGTGGATGCTGCATTGCAGAAAATTCGGGAGCGCGGCTATCGCCTCGATATTCTGGAGGCTTATTTCGGTTCGACCAACTGGGTTGTTTTTCAGTTGTTCCAGGTCGGCTGTTTGTTTTTTACCGCGTATCTGTCTTATCTGGGATATATGGAGATCGGGGACATCGTTATGTACCAGAGCTTTTTTGCCATGATCATCAACTCGGTCAGCTCGATCCTGAACGTATACCCGAACCTGGTGAAGGGCTTCGAATCCCTGCATTCCATTACGGAAGTGATCATGTCCCGGGAGACGGAGGAATACAAGGGGCGGCACAAGCCCGAGCAAATCGAGGGAGAATACCGCTTTGAAGGCGTCGGGTTCCGGTATAAAGGCTCGGAGCGCCATGTGCTGCAGGATTTCTCTTTAACCGTCAAACCGGGCGAGACCGTCGCGTTCGTCGGGGAATCCGGCTCGGGCAAATCGACGATTCTAAATCTCATTATCGGCTTCTACAAGCCCCAGGCGGGGCAGATTTGGGTGGACGGCATTCCGATGAATGAGCTGAGCATGAGGCGCTACCGCCAGTCGCTGGCCATCGTGCTGCAGAACAACATTCTATTCTCCGGAACGATTCGGGAGAATATTACGTACGGGCTGCCTCATATTTCCGAGGAGAAGCTGCAGCAGGCCATCTGGATGGCGAATTTGCAGGATGTCATCGACAGCTTGCCGGATGGACTGGATACCTCTGTCGGGGAGCATGGAGGCAGGCTGTCCGGAGGACAGCGGCAGCGCATCGCCATCGCCCGGGCGCTGGTCCGCGATCCGAAAATCATCATTCTCGATGAAGCGACCTCGGCGCTGGATAATGTATCGGAGCGCCACGTTCAGCAGGCGATGGAGCAGCTGATGCAGGGGAGAACGACATTTATCGTCGCCCACCGCCTATCCACCGTAAAGAACGCAGACCGTATTGTCGTCATGAAGAAGGGGAGAATCGTGGAAAGCGGGACGTACGACGAGCTCTTGCAGCGAAAAGGCGAGTTCTATAAGCTGAAAAATATGTGAGTGGGGCAAGCTATGCTCTGCACGCAAGACTACCGGCAAGGATTGGGCTGCCAGGTGGTCTTTTTCGCTGTTTGGCATATGGATCAGGGTTGCTATATGAGTTGAACTCTAGATTCTAGGAAGGGGCAGCTATGAGTTTCGAGGCGGCGAGGAAGTTCTAATTAATATAAAAAACTAGTTGACTTCCTAGGCCATGCGGAGTATATTGGGTGTGTAACCGGTTACCTATGAGTGGAGTGAAATTATGATCTCAATCAAAGATGTTGCCAAGCATGCAGGCGTATCTGTAGCAACTGTGTCCAGAGTCCTGAACAATAGCGGGTATGTTGGCCAGGATACGAGGGTGAAGGTAGAGAAGGCGATTAAAGAGCTTAATTACAAGCCGAACGAGGTAGCAAGGAGCCTGTTCAAGAAGCAGTCCAGCACAATCGGCTTAATCGTGCCTGATATTACGAACCCCTTCTTTCCTGAACTCGCGAGAGCTGTGGAAGATACGGCAATTCAGTTAGGGTACAATGTAATTCTTTGCAATTCGGATGGAGATGGGAAGAAGGAGCAGAACTACCTGGACGTGCTGCAGCAGCAGTATGTAAACGGTATTATTGTTTCTTCGAATACGCTGACAGCGACGCAAATCGAGCAGCTGAACATTCCAGTGGTCAGCATCGACCGCGTTATCAGCAAAGGCCTGCCGACGATTGTCGTAGAGAACAAGAAAGGGGCCATGATGGCAACGCGCTTCTTGCAGAGCAAGGGCTGCCGCAGGATTGGCCATATCAAGGGAAACAGCAGTGTAATCAATGCGGAGGAGCGCTGCGAAGGCTATATGGAAATCGTCGGACAGGAGCCTTGGTTTGACGAGACCTACATCGCGGATGGTCAATTTGATATGCAGTCATCCATTCAGGCGACGCTGGAACTGCTGCAAAGGCATCCGGATATTGACGGTATCTTTGCGGCGAATGACATCATGGCGATCGGGGCGATTAAGGCGGCGTATCAGCTGGGCAGAAAAGTACCTGAAGACATAGCGATCATCGGCTTTGACGGTATCAGCCTGTCCAAGGCGACGACGCCGGAGCTGACGACCATCGAGCAGCCCATTTATGAATTGGGAGAGAAAGCAACCAAGATGCTGGTGAGCTTCATGGAGCAGCAGCAGAGCATGGATCAGGCGAACTATACTATTTTGGACGTAACGCTTGTAGAGAGAGAATCAACCTAAGAAGGAGAGATAGGAATGGAGCGGAAACCAAAAATTACTGTTGTTGGCAGCATCAACATGGACCTAGTCACCATAACAACCCAAGTGCCTCAAATCGGTGAAACGCTCCTTGGCAAGCAGTTTCAGATGAATCCCGGCGGAAAAGGGGCCAATCAAGCGGTAGCAGCGGCACGGCTTGGCGCGGATGTTCGCTTGATTGGCTGCGTCGGCAATGACCGCTTCGGTCAGGATATCCTTGAGCACCTCAGAAATGAAGGTGTTGACGTGTCCGATGTGGAACCGGTTACAGATCATACCGCCACGGCTACGATTACCGTTTACAACCAGGATAACAGCATCATTGTCGTACCGGCGGCTAATCATCATGTAACCGCTGCATTTGTAGAATCCAAGCGGGAAGCTATCGCGGATAGTGATATTCTCCTAGTGCAATTGGAAATACTATTGGAAGGTGTGCAACGTGCAGTAGAAATTGCCAAAGAGCACGGAGTTACCGTCATTCTTAACCCGGCTCCGATTCAGGAGCTGCCCGCAGAATTGATACGTCAGGTCGACTATCTTACGCCTAACGAGCATGAGCAAATCGTGCTGGAGCGGCAGCTTCAAGGCGAGGACATCAGCGGCAAGCTGATCGTTACAAAGGGGAGCCAGGGCGTATCGATCCTGGAGGCGGGCGAAGAGGTGAATGTTCCTGCCTATAATATCAACGTCGTCGATACGACAGGAGCAGGGGATTCTTTTAATGGCGGACTAGCCGTTGCTTTAAGCCAAGGAATGGCGCTGAAGGCTGCATGCGAATACGGCAATGCCGTTGCGGCCTTGTCGACCACGAAGCTTGGGGCTCAGACCGGAATGCCGACTGAAGAAGAAGTAGCACAGTTTATTCAAGGAGGACGAAACCAATGAACAAAAGACCGATTATTATTGACACCGATCCCGGAATTGACGATGCAGTTGCATTAGCGATTGCTTTGTACAGCGAGAAGCTGGACGTACGCTTGATTACTACCGTTGCTGGGAACGTGGGCTTGGATAAGGTTACGCAGAACGCTCTGAAATTGCTGAAGTTTTTCAAGAAGGACATTCCGGTGGCCATGGGCGCTGACAGACCGCTGATCAAAGAACCGATTGATGCGAGCAACGTGCACGGCTCTACTGGTATGGACGGCTATGATTTTGAAGAACCCACGAAGGAGCTCCTGTTGAAGGAGAATGCGGTCAATGCCATGTACCGGGTCATTATGGAAAGCGAGCAGCCGATGACCTTGGTTCTGATCGGGCCTCTGACAAATGCCGCGCTTCTGCTGAAAATGTATCCGGAAGTAAAAGAGAAAATTGCCGAGATCGTGCTTATGGGCGGATCAACGGGCCGGGGCAATGCCGGAGTCATGGCTGAATTCAATATTTACGCTGATCCGGAAGCGGCCAAAATTGTGTTCCGTAGCAATCTGCCTATCGTCATGGTCGGGCTTGACGTTGGTTGGAAAGCGCTTGTATACCCGGAAGACAGCGAGCAGCTGAAAGACATGAACGAGACGGGAAGAATGATCTACCAGCTGTTCCAGAAGTATAGAGGCGGAAGCATGAAGACTGGATTGAAGATGTATGACAGCTCCGCGCTCGCTTATCTCCTTCAGCCTGAAATGTTCACGGTGGTGGATACGTTCGTGGACGTAGAGACGAATGGCTCCTTGACCTCGGGCTGCACCGTCGTTGACTTGAAAGGATACCTGGGACAAGCCAACAACGCCAAAGTATGCGTCGATATCGATCCGCAAATGTTCAAAACATGGTTCATGGAAGGCTTGAGCAAGTGCAACTAAGCTGAACCTTGGGTCCGCTGCGCCTCCATATTTAAGAATCAGTTCCTGACCGCATCTGGCCTGTATCGATCTGACCGGACTGCAACTGACCGCAACTGACCGCAACTGACCGCAACTGACCGCATCTGATCTGCTTTGAGTATAACTGCTTTGATCTGCATTTGAATTGCATCTGAACTGTATTGTTATCAGCACTCACAATCTGCATCTTAGGGAGGAACATCGCTATGGGGTCTAATTTAGTCATGTACGGCTCAGCGATTATAGCTGTACTTATCGTTATTTACATGTTAATCAAGAAGATGGATATCAAAATCACGCTTTTCCTGATGGGGATCATCCTGATCCTGGTCGCTACAGCTATGGGCAACGAGATTGCCGTCAAGGATTTTGCATCGACAGGCTCCATATGGCTGGATCCGCTCCAGGTCATCGTTACCCAATTCAAGCAGACCTTTACGGCTGCGGGCTTCATCATCCTCCTGCTTGGAGGCTACACCGCCTATATGTCCTCCATTGGAGCGAATGAAGTAACGGTCAATGCTTTAACGAAGCCTATTTCCAAAATCAAATCGGCCTATATCCTGGTGCCAATCGTATTTTTGCTGGGCAATCTGTTGTCTCTCGTTATTCCGAGTGCTTCTAACCTGGCGATTATTTTGCTGGCAACCCTGTTTCCGATCTTAAGAAAAGCCGGCATGTCAGCGCTTTCCGCAGCAGCGGTCATCGCTACATCCGCCACCATCGTGCCTACGCCGCTGGGCAGCGACAACGTCGCCATTGCTCAGGAGCTAGCCAAGCATGCGATGTTCGCCAACCTGTCGGTAACAGACTATGTATTCAGATATCATGCCGTCGTATCCATTCCGACCTTGATCTTTATCGCCCTGGTTCATTACTTCTGGCAAAAGCGCATGGACAAGAAGGCAAGCCATCAGCAGGTTGAAGGCGAAGTGAGCCATGATTCCAAGGATGATATCGTCATCCAAGGCGGCAAGCTGTTCAAAACGGTATATGCGATCCTGCCGATCTTCCCGATTATCCTGCTGCTGGGAACTTACGCGATTCAGATTACGACGGGCAATGCCATCGAGCTCAGTGTAGAGGTGGCTACCCTGGTATCGTTCGTGCTGGCCATCATTTGCGAAGTTATTCGCCATAAAGGCGACAGAAGCATGCTCGATAAAACGGAATCCTTCTTTAAAGGAATGGGCGGAGCGGTTCCGATCGTCGCCCTGCTGGTTGCGGCTTCCGTCTTTGTTACAGGACTTAAATCCATCGGCTTGGTGGATGCGCTTCAGCAATCGATGCAAAATATTCAAGGCAACGGACTGGACTTCGTTCTGCCGCTAGTTCTGGTAGCCATTACGGCGCTGATCGTTATCCTTAGCGGCAGCGGCACGGCTCTGATCTTTGCCATGGTGCCGCTGATGGTCCCGCTAGCCGATGCTGCGGGCATCAGCCCGATTGCAATCTCGGTACCGATGGGACTCTCGGGCAACCTGTTCCGCGCGGTATCTCCGGTTGCGGCGGTCGTGCTGATCGTTGCCGGTACGGTGAAGACCGACCCGATTGCGATTGTGAAAAGAACGTCGGTTCCAATGATCGCAGGCGTGATCTTTATGTTCGTCTTGTCGATGGTTATCTTTCTCTAAATAAATAAAAATTCAGCATCATTCAAGGTAGGAAGGGGCTGTCCCAAAAGCCATCATAAATGGATGAGGGGCGGCCTTTTTTTGAGAAAGTTATCCGTTCTGCGGAATCCATTTCTGTAAATCCATTTCTGTGGAATCCATTTCTGTGGAATCCATTTTGTGTGAACCTATTTTGTGTGAACCTATTTTGTGGAATCCAAATCTCCCTTCCTGCAGCCGATTTTATGTAGCTCACCTTATATTACTTAACTGTTGGACATAGGCTGTCCGAGCACTAAATGGAATTCATGTATTAAATTATGCTCAAAACGAATGTTTCAGGGGATTGAATGGATTTAATGTACCTAAAACCAAGAATCCCGCCAAGGATAACGATCCTTCTTCTTACTAACGACATAAAATCCATTTAAATCTACTTTTCTTTCTTTGCTGCAGAAACTAACTACTATAAATCCATTTAGAACGAGAAGTCCGCGCTTGATACCCAGCTAGAACGAGAAGTCCGCGCTTGATACCCAGCTAGAACGAGAACTCCGCGCTTGATACCCAGCTAGAACAAGAACTCCGCACTTGATGCCCAGCTAGAACAAGAACTCCGCGGCTGGTGCCCGGCTAAAACAAGAAGTCCGCGCTTAATGCCCGGCCAGAACCAGAAGTCCGCGTTTAGTCCCAGGCTAGTACAAGAAATCCGCAATTCATGCTCAGCGTAAAAGGCAGATAGGGAGCGTGTTTGGTCACCACCGGTCTGTTAAAGACAAAAGTACGTCCGATGTACGAGAAAACTTTTTTTATTCTACAGCCCTGCAACCTTCCAGACAATGGAAGCGTCGATGGTGCAAAGGGGGTTATAGAATGATTAAAAAGTGGAAAATGATACTATGCGCCGGTGTGGTGGCAGCGAGCCTGCTGCTGGCTGGGTGCGGAAGCCCGGGAGACGCCGGCCGGGCAGCCGATAGCCAGGCGGACAGCGGGGCTGCAGGGAGTACGGAATCCCTGAGCATCAGCGCGGATGCCAAGAACACCGCGAGCGAACAGAGCGCACCGGCTGCAGCCAGCGGGGGAACGTCTGCACTGGAGAGCACGTCCATTCCGCAAGCCGCCGACGTTCTGGCAGCATCAGGAAGCCCGGGCATGCAGGCTGCCGATGCTCAGGCCGGGCTGAATAAGAAGCTGATTTACCGGGCGAATGTTGTAATGGAAGTGAAGGACTACGGCAAGGCCCAATCCGAAGTGCGGAATTTGGCGGCCCTGTCGGGCGGCTACATCGTGGAATTTACCGAGAACCAGTCTCAGCATGAGCAGGGCGGAACGATCATCCTGAAGATCCCGTCCTCCGGATTCTCTTCCTTCCTGGACCGTCTGGAGAAGCTTGAGCATGAATCGCTGCAGCGAAGCATGCAGGGACAGGATGTCTCCGAGGAGTATGTCGATTTGGAATCGAGGCTTAAGGTAAAGCAGGCGATGGAGTCCAGGTATTTGCAGTTCCTGAAGGATGCCACAAAGACCAGTCAGATGGTCGAGTTCGCGAATGAGCTGGAGCGGATTCAGACAGAAATCGAACAAATCCGCGGGCGGATGCGCTATATAGACCAGAACGTAGCCTATTCCACGGTCGAGATTCGTTTATATCAGCCGGAATCGAAGCAGCCCGGCCAAGTCAAAGGAACCCAGCCGCTGGGGCATCGGGCGTTGAACGCCCTGGATGGCAGCCTGAAAGCGATATCGGAGGTGCTCGGCTGGCTCATCGTTATTTTGTCTGGAGCCCTGCCGGTATTTCTGCTCATCGGCCTCATTGCCGCACCGGTCTGGATCGTTCACCGTAAGCGGCTAAAGAGAGCAAGGGAGTATCGCCTTCAGCGCAAAAATACAGTCAATCCGCCAGCCGAAGCCATGCAGGATAATCAGACAGATGCTTTGAACGATCAGGCCGATTTGCGCAATGTAGATAACAGAGACTGAGTGCTAGCTTGAAATTAGGACACAAAAATCCATATAAAATATCACTTTACTGACGTTACGTAACCGGGAGAACATAGTAGAATACATGGTATCAGCTATTGATTAGGAGGATATAGAATGCCTATTTACTATGACGAAGCCTCAGGTGTTTTTCACTTGCAATCGCACCAAACCAGTTACGTAATTCAACTCGTGCGGGGCTTGCCTGCACATGTATATTTTGGCCCGCAGCTTCGTCAAGGAAGCAATTTGAAGGATCTGCTTTACAGGGTGGAGCGCTCCTCGTTCAGCCCGAACCCTTTTCCGGACGACAAGACGATTTCGCTGGATACACTGCCGCAGGAGTACCCGCAGTATGGTACGAGCGATTTCCGGAATCCGGCCTACCAGGTCAAGCTGCACAACGGAACCCGCATTACCGAGCTGGCCTATCAATCGCACCGTATTACAGCTGGAAAGCCGGCGCTGGAGGGCCTTCCGGCGACTTATACCGAGCGGGAGAGCGAGGCGGAGACGCTGGAGCTGATGCTGCATGATGCCCAGGCGGGATTGACCGTCACGCTGTATTACACGGTGTTCGAGCAATTCAGCGCGATTGCAAGATCGGCCAAGCTGTCGAACGCGTCGGGAGAGCCGGTGCAGCTGGAGCGGGCCTTCAGCGCCTCGATTGACCTGCCGGATTCCCGCTATGATGCGCTGTATTTGTCCGGCGCGTGGGCGAGGGAGCGCCATATCCAGCGGAGGGTGCTGGCGCCGGGAGTAACGGGCATCAGCAGCCGCAGGGGAGCAAGCTCCCACCAGTTCAATCCTTTCCTGGCGCTGCTCCGTCCCGAAGCGAATGAGCGCCAGGGCGAGGTGTACGGCTTCAGCTTGATTTACAGCGGAAATTTTGCCGCGGAGGCTGAAGTGGATCAATTCGGAACGACGCGCGTGTCGCTGGGCATCAATCCCTTTGACTTCTCCTGGAAGCTTGAGCCGGGCGAGACTTTCCAGACGCCGGAGGCGGTGCTGGTCTATTCCGCCACAGGGCTCGGAGGGATGTCCCGTACATTCCATAAGCTGTACCGTACCAGATTGTGCCGCGGCGTACACCGGGATCTCGAGCGTCCGATTCTCGTCAATAACTGGGAGGCGACGTATTTCGATTTCAATGCCGACAAGATCGAGGCGATTGCGAAGAAGGGCGGGGAGCTCGGCATCGAGCTGTTCGTGCTGGATGATGGCTGGTTCGGCAAGCGGGATTCCGACAACTGCTCGCTGGGCGACTGGATTGAGGATCGCCGCAAGCTGCCTGACGGCTTGAAGGATTTGGCGGAGCGGGTGAAGCGGACGGGTCTCCAGTTCGGCCTATGGTTCGAGCCGGAGATGATTTCTCCAGACAGCGATTTGTACCGTTCTCATCCGGACTGGTGCCTCCATGTTCCGAACCGCCGCAGAACCGAAGCGCGCGATCAGCTGATCCTCGATATGTCGCGGGCGGACGTACGGGAGTACCTGTATGAGCGGTTGAGCGATATTTTTACGAATGTGCCGATTTCATATATTAAATGGGATATGAACCGCAACATGACGGAGATCGGATCCGCGCTTAGCTCCGCCGATCGGCAGAGCGAGACGGCCCACCGGTATATTCTGGGTCTGTACGAATTGCTGGAGCGCTTGACCAGCGGGTTCCCGCATATTCTGTTCGAGAGCTGCTCCGGCGGGGGAGGGCGGTTCGATCCGGGAATGCTCTATTACATGCCGCAAACCTGGACGAGCGACGATACCGATGGCGTGGAGCGCCTGAAAATCCAATACGGCACGAGCATGGTCTACCCGGTCTCCACGATGGGCGCTCATGTGTCGGCGGTGCCGAACCATCAGGTCGGCCGCAGTACCTCCCTGGAATTCCGCGGAGATGTTGCGATGTCCGGCAACTTCGGCTATGAGCTTGATTTGACGACGTTTACGCCGGAAGAGGTGGAAATCGCCAAGGCGCAGATCGCAAGCTACAAGGAAATTCGCGGATTGGTCCAACAGGGTGAAATGTATCGTTTGCTGAGTCCTTTCGAGGGCAATGAGACTGCTTGGATGTTCGTCAGCGAGGACCAGAGGGAAGCGCTGCTGTTCTACTTCCATGTACTTGCCGAGCCGAATGCGCCGCTCAAGCGAGTGAGGCTGGAAGGCCTTGACCCGATGCTGGATTATCGGCTGGGAGATACGGATACGATATACGGCGGCGACCGCTTGATGGGAGCCGGACTGCCGATTACTTCGATTCGCGGCGATTTTGAGAGCAGAGTTGTGCATTTAAGAGCTGTTGCGCAATCCTAATATATGAAGAAGAAGCCATGGCCTTAGGCCATGGCTTCTTTGCTTGCCGCGGTGTTTCACTGCATGACGCTGGCCGTATCGTCCACATGCTCAGCATGATATAGAATAAGTTCGCAATCCGCAAGGGAGACAGCAGCTAGAACTTGAAAATATGTATCGTTTTTTGCAGCTGGAAAACGGCATTCTTCATCGCTTCAGTCTCCTCCGCCATCTTCTGAATGGACTCGATTTGCTCATTCATCGATGCGGATACCTGCTCCGTTCCTGCAGCGGACTGCTGGGTAATGGCCGAAATATTCTGAATGGACTGGGAAATCTGCTGGGCGCTTTCCAGCATGCTCTCGCTTTCCTTAGAGAAGGCCTCGATTTGCTCGGAGATATAATGCACGCTCTGAACGATTTCCGCAAAAATTTGCTCGGCTTCCCGGATCATCAGATTTTGCTGCTGGACGACCTCTTCGTTGATTTTGATATTGTGTCCGGCTCGCTTCACATCGTCCTCAATGCTCCGTACGAGGCTGAATACCTCTTTCGTAGAAGCGGTCGATTCCTCCGCCAGCTTGCGAACCTCGTGGGCGACGACGGCGAACCCGGCGCCGTGCTCACCGGCTCTAGCCGCTTCGATCGAAGCGTTAAGCGACAGCAGGTTGGTCTGCTCAGCGATTTCAGAGATTGTGGCTGTGATGCGGGTAATTCCTTGAGCGTTGATGGAGAGGGCGTTGATGGACTCCGCTACGTTTTGCGTAGCCTCAATGTTGCGGCGCATGCCTTCCGCCTGCCTGGATACGGAATCCCGGCCCTTCTCGACGAGCTGCAGCGTATCGCGGGAACGGTTATTCATTTCCTTGGTGGATTCCGTATAGTTGCTGACCTTCTCCTCGATCTGGCGGATCGATTCCGTCATCCCGCTGACGTCCTCGGAAATTTCATTCGCGCCGACTGCCAGCTCGTTCGAGGACTTGGCTACCTGGCCCATCACCTGGATAAGCTCCTCGTTCCGGTCCGAGATGGCCCGGCTGGATTCCATCACTTTACGTGTAATCTCGGAGGTCTCCTGCAGAATGTTGCGAAGTTTGTCTATCATGCTGTTAAAGGAGCGGCTTAAATTGTCCATGCTTCCTGATTCATGGATCCGGCTGGTGAAATCGCCTTTGGCGATCTTGGCCGAGGCGTTGGAGATGTCATCGAACGATTCCGTAAGCGCTTTCTGAACATAGCGAGTAAGAGGGATGGTAAGCGCTCCTAGAACGACAATCAAGACGATCCCCGTCAATAAGCTGCCCTGAAGAATGAATAAAATAAGCGTCGGTATTCCGAACAGGGCGGCTATGGAGTAGCAGGCAGCTGAAATTTTTCCGCCAAGGGGAAGTCTCTTGAACCATGACATAAGAATGATACCCTCCTTAAATAAATAGGATGTTTATCCCATTATATCATTGGAAAGGCCAAGCGGATATATCGAATTTTGATATATTAACCAAAATGATGGCGGAAATTGGCAGGTCCTCAAGCTGAAAAAACACTTGAAAACGCTTAAAGCTTGCTATATGATCAAATTAGATAATAAATTATTATTAAGATAAGAATATTATTATTAGATTTATCAAAAAAACGAAAGTAGGGATACCATGAAAGCAAATCGGCGGCTGCTCGAATCCTATTTTCCAATGGCATCGTTTATCGCGGCCATCGTCGGGCCGAAGTGCGAAGTGGTCGTTCACGACATCAGCGATCCGGAGCGTTCGATTATTTTCATTGAAAACGGACACATCAGCGGCCGGAAGATTGGCGACGGTTCCACCGACCTTGTGCTCAAAATATTGAAGGGACAGGCGTACCGGGATCGGCAGTATATCGTCAATTACGAGGCCACTGGCCCTCGGGGACAGAAGTTCAGATCCTCGACTTATTTTATTAAAGATGAGGAGGGCAAGCTGGTCGGGCTGATGTGCCTGAACATTGATATTACGTATATGGAGGTTGCGGCCGAATGGATTAATCATGTGCTCCAGGGAGGCTCGCTTACGCCGCCTGTACCGATGGACAAGCCCGCCGGGGATAAGCCGCAGGAATCGGAATTCTTGCAGGGTAACGTAGACGACTTGCTGCAGCATATTATCGCGAATGCCCTTAGCAAGGTGAATCTGCCGATCGACCGCCTGTCCTCGAATGAGAAGATCGAGATCGTGAAAGAATTGAACGAGCAGGGAGTATTTTTGCTTAAGGGAGGAGTCTCCCAGGTCGCCAGCGCATTATCGATTTCCGAGCCTACGGTATATCGTTACCTGCAAAAGCTGAGATAGACGATATGCAAGCACAGTAAACATGGACATCAGGAGGGAGCAGGATGAAATACAACTTTGATGAAGTCATTTCACGCATAGGCACAAACAGTGCGAAATGGGATGGTCTGGTCGAGTCTATGGGCAAGGACATGATTTCCCTGTCCGTGGCCGACATGGATCTGAAAGCGCCGCCCGTATTGGTGGAGAAGCTTGAAGCGGCCGCCGGGCATGGAATTTACGGGTATACGGATGCGTTTTCACCCTATTATGAAGCGGTTCAAGCTTGGCTGAAGCGTGCCTACCATTGGCAGGTGCCCCGGGAATGGATCGTATTTTGCCCGCGGATCATCCAAGCCGTATCCTTGGTGATTCAGAAATTCACGGCAGAGGGCGACGCAATTCTTATTCACACCCCTGTATACCAGCCGGTTGCCAAGGCCGTTACCCTGAACAATCGTGTTCTAGTGGAAAGCCCGCTGCGGCTCGTTGCCGGGCGTTATGAAATCGATTTTGAGGATATGGAGCAGCGCATGCAGCAGGGGATTAAAATCGTGCTGTTAATTTCGCCCCATAATCCGGTTGGACGCGTATGGACGAGAGAGGAGCTGGAGCGGATCGCTGCGCTCTGCATTAAATATGATGCGCTCATCGTCTCCGACGACATTCACGCTGATTTTATTCACGAAGGGCATGAGCATATGGTCGTTGCCAGACTATCGGAGGAAATTGCCCAGCGCAGCATCATCTGTACTTCACCGGGAAAAACATTTAACCTGGCCAGTCTGGAGATTTCCAACATCATCATCCCCAATGACGCGATCCGGGAAAGATTCAAGCATGCCCTGCAGCAATCCGGCATTCACAATCCGACGTTCTTTGCGGTGCCTGCCTTGGAAGTGTCTTATACGGCCAGCGATGATTGGCTCGAGGCGCTGCGAGATTATTTGAGCGGGAATATCGCTTTTGCCAAGGCATTTATCAAGGAGCAGATGCCGGAATTAAGGGTGATCGAACCGGAAGGCACTTATCTGCTATGGATCGATTGCCGGGCGGTGGACAAGTCGGAGAGCGGTCTGAAGCGGTGGATCGAGGAGATGGCGCGGGTGAGCGTAAGCTTCGGCAGCTCATTCGGAGCTGGCGGCGAGGGTTTCATTCGCATCAATATAGCTGCTCCGCGCAGCGTGCTTAAGGAAGCGTTGGAGAGAATAGCCGCAGTGTATCCCTTGAAGAAGACCTAGACATAGTAGATTAGGAGGATTTACATCATGAGCAAGCAGAACATCAACCCTAATGTAAAGCAACCGACACTGTTTTTGGCCTTATTTCCAATTTTGACGATGATTCTATTCCTCAGCTTGGGATACGTTATGTTTGAGCTTCCCCCGGAGCCGCTGATCATTGCTTCTACGGTGGTGGCTGGCGTAATCGCTATTAAGCTTGGTTACAGCTATAATGATATTCTGGAAGCAATCGCACAGAAAATAGCCAAGACGATGCCTGCGATCCTGATTTTGATTACGGTAGGCTTTATGATCGGCGCATGGATGGTCGGCGGAACGATTCCGATGATGATTTATTATGGCTTGAAAATTATTAATCCGCAGTTTTTGCTGATTACAGCGTTTCTCGTTACGTCAGTAGTTTCGATTTGTACAGGCACCTCCTGGGGCTCTGCAGGGACGATCGGGGTAGCCTTTATGGGCGTCGGAGCCGGGATGGACGTCAACCTCGCGGCTGTGGCGGGCGCCGTAGTTGCGGGCGCGTATTTCGGCGATAAACTGTCACCGCTTTCGGACACGACGAATATTGCCGCACTATCCACTGGCGTTAATTTGTACGAGCATATCGGCCATCTGCTGTACACGACACTGCCATCCTTTTTTGTCGCCAGCATCGTGTACATTATTACCGGGCTGAACACGAGCGCCGAGGGTGCGATAGTACCCGAGAAGGTCGCTACGATCATGTCGTCCTTGGATACGATTTTTGACTGGAATTTGCTGCTGGTAGTTCCTGTACTTATTGTATTGTATGGATCTATAACGAAGAAGCCGACGATTCCGGTGATGCTGTTTTCCTCCTTTTTTGCGATGGCGAATGCCATGATCTTTCAAGGCTTCACTTTGCATGACGTAGTGTCGTCGGTGATCAACGGCTTTGACGTAGCGATGGTCCAGGCGGCCGGATTCGATCCTAATACGGTCATTGCCGATATCCCGCGTCTATTGAACCGCGGGGGAATGAACTCGATGATGGGAACACTGCTTATCTGCTTTAGCGCGATCACATTTGCCGGAACGATCAGCTTGACGAAATCTCTGGAGCTGATTGTCAATAAGCTGCTCAAGTTTGTTCATAACACAGGCTCGCTTATTCTGACTACGATTGTGACCGGCTTGACGATGATCGGCGTAACGAGCAATGGCCAGGTATCGATTCTGATGCCGGGTGAAATGCTGCGGGAAGCCTACATCCGCCGGGGACTGCATCCGAAGAACCTGGGGCGGACGATCGAGGACTCGGCGACGATCATTGAACCGATTCTGCCGTGGACGGCCGCTGGCGCCTACATGGCAGGAACGCTGGGCGTCGCAACGTTGAGTTATCTGCCTTGGGCGGTGCTCTGCTGGACGGGGATATTCTTCGCCACGATTCTCGGCTTTACGGGCTTCGGCATTGCCAAGCTGACGCCTGAGCAGCAGCAGGAAATGCTGCGGGAGTATGACCAGGAGCAGCAAGAGAAATAAATTATAGATAGAGGAGAGAGAACCAATGAAAATGGAACAACAACAGGAGAAACAAGCAGTAGCTACTACAGAAGCGCCGGGAGCCATCGGACCGTATTCACAAGCGATTCGCTTCGGCAGCCTGCTGTTCACTTCGGGACAGCTGGGCATGGATGCCTCCGGTGTATTTCCACCGACGGTAGAAGAGCAGACGAAGCGCTCCTTGCTCAATGTGAAGGCGATTTTGGAAGCAGCGGGGTACGGGATGGAGGATGTCGTGAAGACGACTGTTTTCCTGAAGGATATGAATGATTTCGCGGCTGTCAACGCGGTTTATGCCGAGTTCTTCGCCGAGCCGTATCCGGCACGGAGCGCCGTAGAGGTCGCAAGGCTTCCTAAGGATGGCCTGGTTGAAATCGAAGTGGTTGCAGCCAAAGCCTGATTGGGCTATACAAGCAGATAGAATCAAGTCTATAAATCTGCAAACAATAATCTCAAAAAAGCCCATAAGTAACACGGCGATGCAGAATCGATCGAACAGCCCTCTGTCCAATACAGGACGGAGGGCTGTTATGATTTTATCGCTTTATGAATCAGATAAGAGCTTCAAGCTTAGCCGAGCACGACCTCGACCTGATGCGTACGGCCGTCGCCGATCGGAGCGATGACATTGCCTTCGACCGCTTTGCCGTCAACCGTTATGCTCTTCACGCCTTTGGACACATGGCTTGGGTTCTTGATTGAGATTTCAAACGTATCCCCGCGGAATACGCGGGTCACCTTCAGGCCGTTCCAGGTGGATGGAATGCACGGATCGAGCTTCAGGCCGTCGAAGTCCGGCTGAATGCCCAGGATGGCCTGCGTAATCGCGACATAGTTCCAGGCAGCCGTCCCTGTCAGCCACGAGTTCTTCGCTTCGCCGTGGCGGACTGCGTCCTTGCCTGCAATCATCTGCGAGTATACGTAAGGCTCCGTCCGGTGAATATCGCTGATCTCCTCCAGATAGGCCGGAGCGATTTTGGAATAAACCTCGAAGGCGCGATCTCCGTTGCCGACCACGGTTTCCGCAATCATGATCCAAGGATTGTTGTGGCAGAAAATGCCCGCATTCTCTTTATAGCCCGGCGGGTAAGATGAAATCTCCCCAAGATTCAGATAATACTTGGAATACGGAGGCTGCTGCAGCACGATACCATACTTCGTATCCAGCCGTTCCTTTACAGAGGCCAGCGCCTTCTGGGCCAGCCCTTCCTCAACGCCGATGCCGGCCATGACGCAAATGCCTTGCGGTTCAATGAAAATCTGGCCTTCCTCGTTCTCCTTGCTGCCGATCTTCTGGCCATAATGATCATACGCCCGCAGGAACCAGTCGCCGTCGAATCCATGCTCCAGCGTTGTTTTGCGCATAGCTTCCATATGAGACTCGGCTTTACCCGCTTCCTCTTCCAGCTCGCGGAGGCGGCACAGCTTCGCGAAATCCGGAGCAACGAAAACGAATAATCCGGCGATGAAGACGGATTCCGCCACGCGACCTTCGATGTTGGCTGTTGTCTGGAACGACTCGCCAGGCTCCTTGGAGAAGCAGTTCAGGTTGAGGCAATCGTTCCAGTCGGCCCGGCCGATCAGCGGCAGGCCGTGCGGTCCGAGATTGTTGATGACATGATAGAAGGAGCGCTTCAAATGCTCGAACAGGGTCGCCGTATTGTCCGGATTGCTGTCGAACGGAACCTGCTCGTCAAGGATGCTCATGTCCCCGGTTTCTTTAATGTATGCGGACGTTCCGAGAATCAGCCACAGCGGATCATCGTTGAAGCCGCTGCCGATTTCGTTATTGCCTTTCTTTGTGAGCGGCTGGTATTGGTGATAGGCGCTGCCGTCCTCGAACTGGGTAGCCGCGATATCGAGAATCCGTTCCCGGGCTCTTTCCGGAATCTGATGAACGAAGCCGAGCAGATCCTGGTTCGAATCGCGGAAGCCCATCCCCCGTCCGATACCGGATTCGAAATAGGAGGCGGAGCGGGACATGTTGAACGTAACCATGCATTGATACGGGTTCCAGATGTTGACCATCCGGTTCAGCTTGTCGTCATCGCTCTGGATCTGATACTTGGAGAGCAAGCCGTCCCAATAGGAAGCAAGCTCCTTCATCGCCTGATCGACGTCCCCGTCGGTCGAGAACTGCTCGATCATGGCGAGGGCCCGCTTCTTGTTAATGATGCCCGGCGCTTCCCATTTGTCGTCCTCGTCGTTCTCGACGTACCCAAGAATGAAGATAAGGCTCTGCTCTTCGCCCGGAGCCAGAGATAATTTCAATTCATGGGAACCGATCGGAGACCAGCCGCTGGCGAGCGAGTTCGTCGCTTTGCCGGCGATGACGGCCTGCGGTTCATGAAGTCCGTTGTACAGGCCCACGAACGCTTCGCGATCCGTATCAAAGCCGTCGATGCGGCGGTTGACGGAATAGAAGGCATAGTGGTTTCTGCGCTCCCGGTATTCGGTCTTATGATAAATGACGGAATCCTGCACTTCGACCTCGCCGGTGCTTAGGTTGCGCTGGAAGTTCGTCATGTCGTCCTGCGCGTTCCAGAGACAGAATTCGGCGAAGGAGAACAGGGACACGTTCTTGGCTTCGCTGCCCGTGTTCTTCACGGTGAGGCGATGTACTTCCCCCTGATAGCCCAGCGGAACGAAGGCCAGCTGCGTCACCGAAATACCGCCCCGCTCCCCCGTGATAGAGGTGTAGCCGAGGCCATGGCGGCACTCATAGAAGTCGAGCTCCCGCTTGACCGGCATCCAGCCTGGCGTCCAGAAATCGCCGTTATCATACAGATAATAATAGCGTCCGCCCGTATCCAGCGGAATGTTATTGTAGCGGTAACGGGTAATCCGGCGCAGCCGTGCATCGCGGTAGAACGTATATCCTCCGGCTGTGTTGGAAATCAAGCCGAAAAATTCCTCATTGCCAAGATAGTTGATCCAGGGATAAGGAGTTTTTGGGGTGCTGATGACATATTCCTTGCGTTGGTCGTCAAATCTTCCGAATTTCATGAGTAAATGGCTCCTTTCGTTTGTGAACGCGCGTTTATTTTAGGGCAAAAGGGATCCTCTCAATAAGAGAGGAGCTCTGTGATGCTTGATTAAATCGGCTGGACTACCGCGAACGCGGCGGTCTGCAGGAATCTCTCATGACCAGCCGAGTAGGAAAGCTAAGCGTGCTGAAGCCCGCCTGCTCGCCGCTGCAGAGGCGGATGATCATATCCACTGCGGCCTTGGACATCTCCTCGATCGGCAGGCTGACCGAGGTCAGCTTCGGATGAACGCGGGAGGCCAGCTGCACATCGTCAAAGCCGATGATAGACAGATCCTCGGGAACCGAGATGCTCCGCTCTGCAAAGGCCTCCATCGCCGAGATCGCCATATCGTCGTTCGAGCAGAACAGGGCGGTAGGCAGCTCTTCGCCGGAATCAAGCAGGCCCAGCACGGCCTCATAGGCCTGATCCTTCAGGAAATCCCCGTGCAGGATACTGCTCCCTACGATCGGCAAGCCGTGTTTCCGCAGCGTATCCTCATAGGCCATATAGCGCTCCCGGCCGGAATAAGTATTCATCCTTCCCTGGATGATGCCGATATGCCGGTGCCCGAGCCCGATAAGATATTCCATCGCTTCCGCCGTGCCCTCGTAGTCGTTCGAATTGATGATGGCCAAATGATTCTTGTCGAGCCGCTCGGCCGTAATTTCCCCGATATCGTAATCGATCAGGACGAGCGGAGCGCCTTGCCCGGCGATTTCCCGCACGAGCTCGATGTCCTTCTGGGTCCCCACGAGGATCCCGCCGTCGATTCTTTTCTGCTGGAAGGCCTGCTTGACCTTCTGAAAGTCATTCTGCGAGTAGACCGTATGGATCAGCACGTAAAAACCCCTGGCATTGGCCGTGTCGACTACGAGGTCGACAATGGGGGCGAAATAGCTGTTCTGGTAAATACGGCTCGTATTCTCCTTCTCGTTCATGCTGACTGCAAACAGGCCGATCGTATCCGTTCGCTTGCCGGCGAGCGCGCGGGCAAAGCTGTTCGGCTCGTAATGATGCTGTTCGATGACTTCAAGCACCTTGGCCCGGGTAGCCTCCGGGACGTTAGGATAGTTGTTGATGACACGGGATACGGTGCTGCGCGATACCCCGGCCAGTTTAGCGATATCCTCGCTTCGCATAGCTCATCACTCTTTCTGTAAACGCGCGTTTATGAGAATATCATAAATGAAGCCGACGGATAAATCAATCCTAAAAAATACGCCAAAAAGGCACGAAGCGGTCCAATCGCTCCGTGCCCTCCAGCCAGCTACTTCATATGCTCGAGATAACGCTGAATGAACAAAATCGTGTTGTCATAACGTTCTTCGCCCCAGCCTAATGCCGCGATCATTTCCTTCTTGCCGAGCGGGAGCTGGTCCGCAAGCTCGCTGAACGTCAGATCAATGGCATACACCTGGGGCTCGGGATCTTCCTCCGCCTGCGCGCGCAGGGCGGCTTGATCCGGAAGCACCGGGCTCAGCACACCCTCGCTCTCCTGCTGGAGGCTCTTGAATCCCCCGCCGCCGGAAATCCAATCGAAGGTCGGCTTGTCGATAATATATAAATCGGGCTTCTCGGTGGCGATGACGGCCATCGCCTTCTGCCGGTATACCATTTCGCCCTGCTCAGGAACGTACGTCATCTCCACGTCGACCCGGTTCCATTCCGGGAACTGGGCAAGTATGGCCTGCTCCAGCGCTTCTTGGCCGCCGTTAGCCTCATCGACTGCGAAATTGCCGACCAGCAGAATAGACAGGTCGAGAGGGGGCAGCGCTGCAATTCGCTTCTGCTCTGCACGGTAATCCACGATGGCATTAATGCCGAAGATCAATACGATGACTGCAATGATGCCGACGATGACATGCGTTCTGTAAAGGCGGAAGAAATCGTCGATTTTTTGTGCCGTGCCTGCGAATTTCCCCCATTTGGCGAATCTTTCCTGACTCGCCTGTTCAATCCTGCGCTGGTCCTCATGCTCAGTGATCAATTTATAGGCCCGGAGCGAGCGTTCGTATTCGCTGTCTGCATCCTCGGCTCCCTTGCGGGAACGAGATTTGCGCAGCGCCTTGTCAAAAGCTTGCTCTACCTCTTCTCTGGAAGCGTTCTCGGGCAGGCCGAGCTGTTCGTATGCTTTCTTCAAATCGTCCATGCCAAAATCTCCTCTGTTTCTCCTCATTATGTATAGAAAGTGTATGGAAAGAAACCCATGTATTTATTATACTGTTAATTTGGAACGAATGGAAATTTGACTGTATTTACTTGCTTGGATCATGAAGGGAGATAATCAAATGACGCAACTCAAAGCTTATGAAGGCATGTATCAAGGCGAGAAGGCCGTATGGCTGCAAGCTGGAAAATATGAAGCCGCGCTGGTGCCGAATGTAGGCGGCAACCTGATCGCTTTTCGGGACAACGAAAGCGGTTTCCGCTTCCTGCGCGAGCCCGCCGAGTCGGAGATGGATGATTTTCGCAGCAATCCGGGCGTGTATGGAATTCCTGTTCTATTCCCGCCAAACCGTTATGAGGACGGCAAGTTCCCGTGGAAGGGCACGACCTATCAATTCCCCGTTAACGAGGAAGCTACGGGCAACCATCTGCACGGTTTCCTACATACGATTCCGTGGCAGGTCGAGGAGCTCGGCAGCACGCAGCACGAAAGCTATGTCATTGTAAAAGTCAGCGTAAATGAGGCGCACGAGGTATATCGCTACCTGCCGTTCCAATTTACGGTCCGCCTGAAATATACGCTGGGTGAGCACGGTCTGGCGCAGCATGTATTCGTGCGTAACGACGGCGAGAACGAAATGCCCTGCCTGCTAGCCTTCCATACCGCTGTTAATGCACCGTTTGCAGCCGACAGCCGGGCCGCCGATTACAAGATGAAGTTCACGATCGGCGAGCGCTGGGAGCTGAATGAGCGGATGCTGCCGACCGGCAAGCATATGCCTTTGACCGCAGAGGAAGAAGCGATGAAGAGCGAAGGGGTATACCCATTCTTTACTTCGCTGGACAATCATTATACGGCAGTTCCGCAGAACGGCAGAAACCGTATGGAGCTGACGGATTCCAGGCTGGGATTGACGCTCGTTTACGACGTAGGCACCTCCTACAAACAGTGGATGATCTGGAATAACGGCGGGACGGAAGGGTTCTTCTGCCCGGAGCCGCAGATCAACCTGGTCAATGCGCCGCATGTTGACCTGCCGGCCGATGAAATCGGATTGTTCAGTCTGGCACCGGGAGAGATTTGGGAGGAGCGCGCTAGACTTTATGTGAAGAAGTCTGCCAAGTAAGCTCTTGAACCCCGGCAATCCGTCGGGGGTATTTTAACGGACACACTTACAAATAGACAAAAAGCAGCGCTGATTCCGCTTTGAGCGGGCACTCAGGCTGCTTTTTGCTTGGTCTGATGGAACGGCGGAGATTAACCGACTTCAGCTACACTATCGTTCCGCTCGGGAAGGAGGCGCTTGATCTGCTCCAAATTTCTTCTTGGCACGTTGATTGTCTTGATGCCATGAATTTGATCCCTGAACAGCAGTACGTTGTCTTGGATTTCCGTCACTTTGTGCAGATTGACATAACAATTGGTGCTGACACGGTAGAATGAGGGGTCCGAGATTAGTTTTGAGGTTTGTTCAGCAGAGAGTCTCTTTTTTATACTGTAGTTTCTGCCGTGAAAGCAAACTAATCCGTGACCTCCTACCTTGAAGAAATAAGCGTCATGCGGGTCAAGGGCCTCATAAACGTTCTTCTCCTCTAGTCCGACATTCATCATTCCAAAATCCCCCTTTAGATGATGTTGTGGAAGCGCTTGCAGTATAACATATTTTTTTGGGTTTGTGTAGAGCTCAGGCTAAAATTTTAAAGATTTCCATCCTTTGTCGGGCTGGACATTTGCCTGAAAGTACGGAAGAATAGGAGGACAGGATAATATAGAGAAGGAGTGACCATCGTGTCAGAACAACAACGACTATTGCTATACATAGGCTCTTACGCTGCAGCCGCAGATCCGGGACTTTATGTCGTGGAGCTGAATCCGGCTACGGGTGAGCTGACGCGCCTCGGCGAAGCCGCTGGACTCAAGAATCCGACCTTTCTCAAGGTCGACGCGGATAGAAGGAAGCTGTACGCTATTTCTGAGACGAAGACCGCTGCGGTGGAGCGGACCGGCGAGGTAGTCAGCTTTGCGATCGATCCGGCAGCGGGCAGCCTGACGGAATTGAACCGGACGCTGACGCTGCAGCCGTCAACTTCCCATATCGAGCTTGAGCCGAGCAGCCGGTATGTTGTAGTATCCGGCTATCATGGCGGCAATGTCGGCCTCGTACGGCTGCAGGAGGACGGGCTGGCCGGCGAGCAGGTCGATGAACGGCAGCATGAAGGCCAGGGGGCGGACCCGGTCCGGCAGGATCGGCCGCACCCGCATTCCGCGCTGTTTACTGCGGACAGCCGCTTCGTTCTCATTGCCGACCTGGGGCTTGATAAAGTGTTCGTTTATCGGCTGGACGAGGGAGGCAGCAGGCTCGTATACCACAGCGAGGCCAGAACTGCGCCGGGCTCGGGGCCGCGGCACCTTGCCTTCCACCCGAACGGCAAATGGCTGTACTCCATCAATGAGGTGAATTCCTCGCTGACGCTGTTCAGCTTCGATGCGGAAGCCGGAACGCTTGCGGCAGTGGACACGGTGCCGACTTTGCCGGAAGGCTTCGACGGGGAGAACACAACGGCCGAGGTGGCGATTTCCCGCGACGGCAAGTATTTGTACGGCTCCAACCGCGGTCATGACAGCATCGTCGTCTTTGCTATCGACCAAGGCAGCGGCAAGCTGAGCCTCGTGCAGCATATATCCAGCGAAGGCGGACATCCGCGCCATTTCGCATTAACGCCTGCCGGGGACTATCTCGTTGCGGCTAACCGTGATTCGAATAACCTGGCGGTATTCCGTGTGAACCAGGCTGACGGCAAGCTGGCCTTCACGGGACAGACCGTGGAAATTTCGAAGCCGGTATGTGTGCAGCCCGTATTGTTCCGTCTATAATAAGGATTTTCAGTCCCGCCCAGGCTTGCTTGGGCGGGACTGTTTGCATGATTAACAGTAATTTTACGAAAAAAGAGTTCTCGCTGACTTGCTTTTCACTTGTATACTGCCTTAAGATTAATTCAAGGAAAAACGGATGTTAACCGGAAGTCCTGATGTATCGATAGATAGTTTAATATTAAAGGAGCAGGTCGCTTATAATGACTTTTTTCAAAGAGCTATTTCAAATTGCGGGCTTCCGCAGGTTTCTTGCCTTGTTATTCGTCATCTTAATCCTCTATTTTTCGCGAAGCATGCTGAACATGCTGCTCATCACCTTCATCTTGACTTATCTGATCAACCGCCTGCATAATTTCATTGCCCGAAACGTCGATAAGGTCGTCAAGATCAATCGAAGTATTTCTATCCTATTCATATATGCCGTAATACTAACCTTGCTCGTTACGACGGTATACCACTATTTGCCCGTATTTCTGGAGGAGTTCAACGATCTGGTCAATCAGGTCATTTCGTTCTATGATAATCCCCCGACGAATTTGCCGGACAACGTCCTGTTGAATTTTCTGGTGGATTCCCTGAAGGAAATCGATTTGTCCAAATACGTCGGCAATGGCTTAAACTTCCTGCTAAAAACCGTTTCGGATATCGGGAAGTGGAGCCTGAACCTGTTCATCGCGATCATCCTGAGCTTGTTCTTCCTGCTTGAGAAGGAGAAGGTTACGAATTTTACAGCCAGATTTAAAGAGAGCCGCGCCGGATTTCTGTTCAATGAGCTGGAGTATTTCGGCAAGAAGTTCGTCGCATCCTTCGGTAAAGTGATCGAGGTTCAGTTCCTGATTGCCACCGTCAATGCCATCTTGTCCACGATTTTTCTCTGGATTTTTGGATTTCCGAATCTGGTTGCGATCGGCATCATGATTTTTATTCTCGGCTTGGTACCGGTGATGGGCGTTATTATTTCCCTGATTCCGCTTTGCGCCATCGCCTTCAAGATCGGCGGATTGATCAAAGTCGTCTACGTTCTAGTCATGATTGCGGTTGTCCATGCGTTTGAGGCCTATTTCCTCAACCCGAAATTCATGTCAAACAAGACGCACTTGCCTATTTTCTATACGTTTATGATTTTGCTTGTATCGGAGCATTTCTTCGGCGTTTGGGGGCTGATCGTCGGGGTTCCTGTCTTCATCTTCCTGCTCGATATATTGGAGGTTCCGGTAGGAGTCATACCCTCGAAAGCGAAGAAGCTCAAGAAGAAGGAAGTTTGACGGAAAGATTGTTAAGACTACGGGAGTTTAGGATTCATACTTTGTTATATATAAAAGTAAAGACGAACGTGAAGGAACCTCGCTGATGCAGCGAGGTTCTGTTTTTTCGGGCAAAGCATTTCATGCCGGAAAGTTCTGTTGAAGCCGTCTTATTCCGCCATATGCCATAGGATCGTGTTGTTGCGGTAGTCGGTTACGGGATGACCTTTAGCGGGCATTTTCCAGGTACGGTTAACGATTCTTTTGAGCTTGGCTGGCAGCTCCGTTTTTAGCGCAGCCGCCTTCTCCGGGGTCATTCTTCCTTCAGCGGCGGCTTTATCGATATGGCCGGTGACCACTGCCGTCAGCTTCTTCACGTATTCCGCTTCGCTCCAGCCCTTGCGGGCCTGTACGATCTGCAGCAAAGACTTGCCTTCCTTCAACTCCTCGATAAGGATCTTCGGTTCGACGTCCAAGAGTTCAGCGGTATCCTTGACGATATGTCCGCCGCGAAAATGTTTTTTGTGGTGGTGCCGAGGCATCTGCTGCTGCTTTCCGCCCTCTGGCGAAGCTTCGGGAATTGCCGATGGTTCGTTATAGGCCAGCACGGCATCCCCGGCCGCCAAGCAGCCAGCTGCTGTCACGGCAACCAGGAGGCTTTTCCCCAGTAGTTTGCTTAGGTGGTTCATAGACATTTTTCACCTCATCGTATAGAATAATTGGGTCTTTCTCTCATGTAGTTTTAACCAAAAAGCAAAAGGTTATCTTAAAATCATCTGAAAATTGAAAGAAGCAGTGAAATGGGTAAAAATGTAGTAATGAAGGCTAGGGAACAGGGGGAATCATTGTGACGTTTGGAGCCAGAATGCTCAAAACTGGACTTGCAGTAACATTAGCGCTTTATGTAGTCTTCTGGTTTGGTCTGTCGTCGCCCGTCATCGCTGCGGTGGCTGCCATCTTTGCGATGCAGCCGTCCATTTACCGTTCGTGGCGGTATTTGCTCGATCAACTGCAGACGAATACGCTGGGCGCCGTGCTCGCTATGGCGGGAGGCGCGATATTCTCTAGCGAGCCGATTGCAGTCGGGCTTGTGTGCATCCTCGTAATTATGATCTGCATTCGCCTGAAAATGAACGAGACGATCGGCGTGACGCTCGTCACGGTCGTAGCCGTCATGGAGGCATCGGGGCAATGGCAATTCGCGCTTACCCGGTTTACGCTCATCCTGATCGGCATCGTCTCGGCTTTCGTCATTAATATTCTCGTATATCCTCCTAAACCAAGGGTACAGTACGGGCATCAGACTAAGAAAACGTTCGACCAGCTCTCGCTTCTCCTCCGTACGGCGATTTCCGGCGAAATGAAGGAGAACGTGTTCCGCAGCCAGAAGCGCGAGCTTGAAGATACGATCAATTCTATAAGCGATACGTACAAAATGCTGGAGGAAGATCAGAAAAAACTAAAGGCGCCCAAGCTTAGCAACAGCCGGCAGCTGGTGGTATACAAGCAAATATTGCGGACGCTTCGCAAGGGATATGAGGTGCTGGACGCCATTGAGCAGCATTATTTCCAGGCGCCTCGCCCGCCGGAGGTTAACGAGGAATTCGATATGCATCTGGAGAAGCTGATCAAGTTCCATGAGCATATTATGTTGAAGTTTGAGGGGAAACTGAAGCCGAACACCAGGGAGGCGGAGTTGTTCGGGCAGGAAAACGACGAATTTCAGCGAAGCATGCTGGATCGCTATACCGGGCAGCGGGAAGGAATTCTTCGCTTGTCCATCGTCTCCGCGGCAATATACGAATACGGCCATCAACTGCAGCGCCTGAACCGGCTGGCGGATCACTCTGACATGCCTGCATCGGGAGCATAGGTAGTATAGAGAGCAGAGCAATTGCTGCGGCTGCGCCGCATGGCTCCCTAGCAGGCAGCTCTGAACAAACAGCTCCTGGCATGCGTTGTCTGCCGGATCAAGGCAGCCGTTGGCTACATGAAATAAAAACAGTCCCTCTGTTCTTAAAACAGAGGGACTGTTGAAATCGGCACAATAAATGGTTAAAATAAAAAATGGACTGAAAATTCATAGGTCAAGGCATAGTAATTCTGAATAAATTATATCACAGAATAACTCGATTGTCAACACTGTAAAAACAGAGGATAGACGATGAGCTATCGCATAAGTAAATGTAGAGGGGCGATCATCATTGGACAGAACGGATAAGGCTTGGCAGGAAGAGCAGGAGCGAGTCGAATACGTTGCGGATCAGATCGATAAGCACATTCGCAGGCTTGAACAGGAGGTTACGGTGGTCCGGGAGGACGTTGTCGGCATGCGCCGGGACTTCTGGGACGAAGTCACTGTCAATTTCAGTGAAGCGGACGATGTCGGGGAGACCTCGACGAGCTTGCGTCAGCAATCGCAGGTTCTATCCGACCGGGAGAGGAGCCATCTTCACGCTTCAGCGGCTCTGGGGAAAATGAAACGCCTCAAGCAATCCCCGTATTTCGGACGAATCGATTTCGCCGAGGACGGCGGGGAGGAGGAAGCGATTTATTTGGGGATTGCCTCCCTGCTGGAGGAGGGAGATGAAGAGTTCCTGGTGTACGATTGGCGGGCTCCAATCTCCAACCTGTATTATGACGGCGTGCCGGGTCCGGCCTCGTATATGACGCCTTCTGGGAAGATCGAGGGAACGATGTCGCTAAAGCGCCAGTTCGTCATTCATGGCCGGGTCATCAAGCTGATGTTCGATACAGGGGTTACGATCGGCGATGAAATGCTCCAGCAGGTGCTGAGCCGAAGCTCGGACGCGCAAATGAAGAGCATCGTGGCTACGATCCAGAAGGAGCAGAACCGGATCATCCGCAACGATCATAGCCGAATGCTTATCGTTCAGGGCGCGGCAGGCAGCGGAAAGACATCGGCCGCACTGCAGCGGGTTGCATATTTGCTGTATAAGCACCGCGAGCATTTAAATGCCGATCAGATGATTCTGTTCTCCCCCAATCCGATGTTCAACAGCTATGTCTCTACTGTGCTCCCTGAGCTCGGCGAGGAGAACATGCAGCAGACCACGTTTCAGGAATACCTGGAGCATCGTTTGGGCCGGGAATTCCAGCTGGAGGACCCGTTCGTACAAATCGAATATGTGCTGACCGGGACTGAAGATGAGGATTATACACACCGGATCAGCGGAATACGCTATAAATCCTCCTCCAAGTACCTTGAGGCGATCAACCGCTATAAGCAGTGGCTTGAGAAAAAAGGGATGAAGTTTCGTCCGATCCGATTTCAAGGCCAGACCGTCGTGGATGCCGAGGCGATTTCCCGGCAGTTCTACGAATATGATCCGGCTATCACCCTGGCTAACCGTTGTGAGCTGCTGAAGGAATGGCTGTTGAAGGAAATTGCCGCGTTTGGAAAGAGCCAGCTCGACACCCCGTGGGTTGAGGAACAGATTCAGCTTCTCGATGCGGAGGATTATCAGCGGGCATACCAGCGCATGCGCCGCAAACAGCGCGGAACGAGCGCGTCGTTCAACGATTACGAGGACGAGAAGGAAATTCTCGGCCGGATGGTCGTCAGCGAGCGTTTGAAGCCGCTGCGCCGATGGGTTAAGGCGCTGCGCTTCGTCGATATCACGAGGCTGTACACGCAGCTGTTCGAGGATCCGGAGGTTGCTGCCGAGGTGGGGCTTGAGGCAATGCCGGAGGACTGGAGCGACATCAGCCGTCAGACTGTGAACAAAATCCGGGCCGGTGAATTGTACTATGAGGATGCTACCCCATTTCTTTACCTTAAAGAATTGGTTCTGGGTTTTCACTCGAATACGGATATTCGTCACGTTATCATCGACGAGGCCCAGGACTACTCGCCGTTTCAGCTGTTCTTCCTCAAACGGCTGTTCCCTCGCGCCCGGATGACGGCGCTCGGCGATTTGAACCAGGCGATTTATGCCCATGCCTCCGTGCTCCAGCAATCCGCCACGCTGACGGATTTGTACGGAACGGAGGAGAGCGAGCTCATTGTGCTGAAGCAGAGCTACCGGTCGACCCGCGAAATCGTCGAATTCACGAAACGGATGATTGCTGGCGGTGAAGAGATCATTCCTTTTAACCGGGAAGGCGAGAAGCCGCTCGTAAGAGTGCTGGAGGATCGGGAGGACATGCACCGGGAGATCCGCCAAGACCTCTCCGCTCTGCAGGCGGACGGGTATGAGACGATTGCAGTCATTTGCAAGACGGCTGAGCAAAGCGAGCAGGTGCATGAAATGCTGGCAGAGGATCTGCCTGTCAAGCTGATCAAGAAAACCACATTGTCCTTCGAGAAAGGCATTCATATTATCCCCGCTTATCTGGCGAAGGGCGTGGAGTTCGACGCGGTGCTTATTTATGACGGCTCCAATCGGAGCTATACCAGGGAAGCGGAGCGCAAGCTGTTCTACACGGCGTGCACGAGAGCGATGCACCTGCTGCATATTTATTCGGTTGGTGAACTTAGCCGTTTCGTTACGGAAAGCGAGCGATCGGCCTATATTCAGGCCTAGGCGGCATTCGGAATATATTTACGCTTTTCAACCACACTAACGTTGTACATATCGTGTGTTGAAAGGTGGCAGAAGAGGATGGATAACAAAAAAGGCGATTTGTTTGCACTAGCCTCCATACCGTTAATCATGACATTAGGGAATTCGATGCTTATTCCGATATTGCCACAAATTTCGCGCGAGCTGCATGTATCATCGTTTCAGGTCAGCATGCTCATAACGGTATATGCGGTGGTTGCAATTCTGCTTATACCTATTGCAGGCTATCTTTCCGATAAATTCGGCAGGAAAATGATCATCATTCCCAGCCTCATTATTGCCGGTGTCGGCGGCGCAGTTTCGGGGGCGGCCAGCTGGTTTGCGGATGGAGCGGCCGTGTACTGGATTATTCTGGGCGGACGCCTGCTGCAGGGAATTGGTGCTGCGGGAGCCTTTCCCATCGTCCTTCCTCTGGTGGGCGATATGTTCGACGATGATGATGAGGTCAGCCACAGTCTAGGAATCATTGAGACGTCCAACACCTTCGGCAAAGTGCTCAGCCCGATCCTCGGGGCCTTGCTTGGCGCCTGGATTTGGTACGTGCCCTTTCTGGCGATCCCCGTGCTGTGCCTGGCCTCGCTGCTGCTCGTCATTTTCATGGTGAAGGAGCCGGAGCGGAGGGAGGAAGCGAAGCCTTTAGGCGAATTTTTGAAGACAGTTAAAAAGGTATTTGAGGAGAAGGGCCGCTGGCTATACGCGATATTTGCTATCGGATGCATTTGTATGTTTCTATTATTCGGCGTGCTCTTCTACTTGTCGGAGCAGCTGGAGACCAAGCATGGATTGGATGGAGTGCTGAAGGGGCTCGTGCTGGCGATTCCGCTGGCTGCCCTGTGCCTTGCAGCCTACTTAACGGGAAAGAAGATCGGCAACAATAAGACGCTGATGAAATGGTCCGGGGTTGTTGGGCTGGTCTTCTCCACGGGGGCTCTTTTCGGAATTGGCTTTTTCAATAATATTTACTTTGTTATCGCTTGCCTGATCGTGTGCGGGGCGGGGATCGGCATCGTTCTGCCGAGCTCTGATGCTCTGATTACGGAAGGGATTGATAAATCCTTGCGAGGTACGATTACGTCCATCTATGGAAGCATGCGCTTTATCGGTGTTTCTCTAGGGCCGCCGATCGTGTCGCTGCTCATGAAAGCAGGTCATATGACGATGTTTTTCGTCATCGCTGGCGTGTCCCTAGTTGCGGTCATTCTACTGCTGACGATGGTCAAGCCGGAATCGGACAAGGGCAAGGGCAAAGGCGGCTTCAAGAAAGCCCCTCGTGCCGCGCACCAATCCTGACTTCGTAAAATTTCACAAGTTATCCATCGACGTGCCCAAGCCGTGTTAGATTTGTCCTATCCTTCTTGCAAGTCCCCCCTATACAATCGAACAATCGAGGCGATTTACCGATGAATATGGGGGGGATAGGGATGAAGCAGCAAAATCAGCGGCTGGGGCTGGTAACACTGGCAGCGATAGCTTTACTAGCCATAGGAGTCGTCATTTTTACCAGCCTGAAGGGCAGCAAGCCGGAATTTCCTGATTTCAAGCAGGTTGCAGTTGATTTCAGTCCGGACGGGTTCAACGAAGAGGAGCAGCCTTACTTGGGCGACAAAAATGCTCCAATTAAGATCGTAGAATTCTCCGACTATAAATGTCCTGCCTGTAAAAGGTGGAACGAGGAGGTTCTGCCTGCGCTGAAGCGGGAGTATCTGGATACGGGTAAGGCCGTCTTGTATTATGTTGATTATCCATTTCTCGCGCCGGATTCCAACCTGGCGGCATTGGCGGGTGAGACGCTGTATCAGCAGGACGAGGATTATTTCTGGGTCTATCATCAGAGGATGAGCGAGTTCCAGGGCCGGAAGGACGAGACCTGGGCAACGAAGGAGTTCATACTCGACCTGATTCGGACTTATATTCCCGAAGCCGATCTCAAGAAATTTGAGGAGGATTTGGATAATAGGACGTATAGCACTAATATAAAAAAAGATCTCTTGCTCGTGGAGCACTACCAGGTCAGGGGAACCCCGACAGTCTTCATAAACGGCAAAGAGGTCGAGGACGCTTCATATGCAGGGATTCAAGCGGCTATCGAGAATCTATAATGCAGTTCAGCAAGTCCGGGTGCGGGCTTGCTGTTCTTTTTTGGCTTATCTTTTGGTATGATGTAAGCGTGATTCTTATCGTTAACAGGCTCTACATAATAGAGAAGCGACATAATCAGGAGGGGTAACCATGAATGCAAAACAGGCGGCGGGCTACCGTGCTGCGGAATTAGTGAAGGAAGGAATGACGGTCGGACTCGGGACGGGATCAACGGCCTATTATGCCATTGAGAAAATCGGCGAAATGGTGGCATCCGGGCTCAGCATTCGGGCGATTGCTACGTCCAAGGCTTCGGAAGAGCTCGCTGCAAAATATAATATTCCGCTGGTTCCTGCGGCTGACGTGGACCGGCTGGACATTGCCATCGACGGGGCGGACGAAGTGGATCCGGATATGGCCCTGATTAAGGGCGGAGGCGGCGCATTGCTGCGGGAGAAGCTGGTTGCCGTTCAGAGCGACCGATTCGTCGTCATTGCCGATAGCGGCAAGAGGGTAGAGCGTTTAGGCCAGTTCAAGCTGCCGATCGAAATCGTCCCTTTCTGTTATGAATGGACGCTCCGGCTGCTGCGGAGCCGTTATAAAGTTGACATTGAAATGCGAATGGACGGGGACAAGCTCTATGTTACCGACAACGGCAATTACATCGCCGATGCGGCCTTTGGCCGGATCGAATCGCCAGGCAGGCTGAGCGATGAGCTGAAGGCGACGACTGGGGTCGTAGAGCACGGGCTGTTCGTCGGCATTGCCGATACGGTTATCATCGGCTACGAAGATGGACGCACCGAGATTATCGAGTAGCAGGAAGGATGTACTTGGGATGCTAATAGACGTTAAACCGCTCATTTCCAGCGAAGAGGTTCAAGAATTGCTGGAATATGCGGTGCATGGCGATGAAGAGGAGCTCCGCTTGGCGATGAAGCAGTATGCTGAAGACGAGGCTTGCAAGCTGCTTGCTTATGAAGAGGAAGGGCAGTATATCGGCATTATCGGTTACCGCAAAGGGGAGAACGATGTACTGGAGCTGCTGCATCTGGCCGTTCATCCTGAATATCGCGGCCTGGGCTACGGCCGGGGGATGATTCTCGATGCCCTTGTGCTTGAACGTCCTGCGGCCATTCTGGCCGAGACGGATGAGGATAGCGCGGATTTCTTCCGCGGGATCGGCTTTCAGGTGATCAGCTTTACTAAATTTCCCGGCGGGCCGGAGTATTTTCGCTGTATCTACGAGACGGAAGAGAACGAAGAAGACTAACAAGCCAGGGTATAAATTCAAGGCATACATGGATGGACATGCATAGACGCCCTTGCTGTGTATGCTTTTTTTCCAGTGATGATACTTAGTTGTTTCGCCATGTTAACGAATATAGTCCGTTCAACTGCGGGAGCAGGTAAGAAGAAAGCCGTCGGCCCTTTGGGGCCGGCGGCTTTGTCTTGCTTTACAGGAGCATTTTTTTGTAATAGCTTTTCAAGGCCCATTTACGCTCGTTGCGTTTCTTGTATTTTGGCAGCGATTTGTAGATCGCAATCGATTCTTCCCACGCCTGCTTGGCCTCTTCCTTGCGGTTCAGGGACTGGTACAGGCTGCCGAGCAAATAATGCGCTTCACTGGACGAAGAGTAATGCTCGCCGAAATTTTTGGCGTATTGAAGAGCTTTCTCGGGATTCTTCTCGCGAAAAGCAAAGGCCAGGTTCAGATAGGGCTGCCCGTATTTGACGCGCTCGTTGATGCGGAGCGCCTTAAGGGTTGCCTGTTCCCCTTCTTCCAGCCGGCCCATTTTCAACAGCGCTTCGCCCAGATCGCTCCAGTATTCCGCCGAGGCTTCCGACGAGGATTGCACCTCAAGAAGCAGCTCGTGGGCTTCATGGAACTTTTTGCGGTCCAGCAGAAGCCGGGCAAGCTCCCGCTTCGAGGAGACATTGAAGGAATTCACCGTCAGCTCCTGCCGCAGGCGGGCGATTTGCCGAGCTCTCCGAAAAGGCTTGGTGAAGCTGGGGAAAATACCGATAAATCGTCTGTCCAGAAAGTATAGGATTGCCAGGAAAATAATCAAGGAAAGGAATACATTTCCTGTCAGCCAGGAAAGTATGATGAGAATAAGGAATTTCATGTTCTCCTCCGTGGGTAAGATTATTTTCCAATTATACCACGAAAGAAGCGAAAGACGAGCATGCTCAAAGCGATGAAGGGGGATGTTTGCTGGAGCATTGAAAAGAGAAAGGCAGATCAAGATTCCTTGGTCTGCCTTGCTGCGCTTCTTATTGGTAACCGCGGACTTGCGAGCTTTGTCCCGCTTGACCTACGGATGAGCCGGATGGGGAAGGATTGAAGCTGCCTTGGCCGAAGCTGCTTTGTCCGATATTGCTTTGTCCGATATTGCTTTGTCCGATATTGCTTTGTCCGATGCTGCTTTGCCCGATGCTGCTTTGCCCGATGCTGCTTTGTCCAAAGCTGCTCTGGCCGAAGCTTCCTTGACCGAAGCTTCCTTGCTGTCCAAAGCTAGGCTGCCCAAAACCTTGTCCGCCGATGGAGCGCTGGCCGATTCCGGAGGTGGAGAAGCTGGAAGGGCTGCTGAAATGAGATACATTGGAGCTGACGATGTTCTCGATTTGGCTTGCCAGCTGTGAAATTTGCTGATATTGCTGCATGGCCGTTTGATGTCCTTGCAGTGCGGATTGGATCGTTTGTGCGGCTTTGCGCTCGCGTTGAGCGATTTCCTCCAGCTGCATCGCGTTTTGCTGCTCCTGCTCCAGCAGCTGTTGGTACATCGTCGATGCTTGGCGGGTTTGCTGCTCTAATTGCTGAATCGTTTGCTCGATTTGGCGGATATGCTGGTTTACGTTTTGATGCATTTCGTAAATCCTCCTCAGTTGGCTATTGGTTGTATGAGAAACCAGGGTTAGGTTTCCCTGATAGGGTAAAGATATTCATAGCTGCATTAATTTCCGGGAGTGGCCCGGAATAGAAATGAACTTGGGGAATAGAGCAGGGAACTGGATTTGTAGATGTGGAGTTCTAAATTCGGATGCAGGGAAGGAGCGGATGGAACATGCATAAACTCGTGCTTGTCCGGCATGGCGAAAGCGAATGGAATAAATCGAATTTATTTACCGGCTGGACGGATGTAGATTTGTCCAGCAAAGGGGTGAAGGAGGCCCAGGAAGCCGGGCAGATGCTGAAGGAGCATAAATTTGATTTTGATATTGCTTATACTTCCTATTTAAGAAGGGCGATCAAGACTTTGTATTTCATTCAGGATGAGATGAATTTGCTGTGGATTCCCACCTATAAGACCTGGCAGTTGAATGAACGGCATTATGGAGCGCTGCAGGGGCTCAGCAAGCTGACGACCGCCCAGAAATACGGGGAGGAGCAGGTTATGCTCTGGCGCCGGAGCTATGATGTGCTTCCTCCGGCCTTGACGAAGGAGGACGAGAGGTACCCGCGGAACGATCCCAAATATAGGGATGTTCCCGATGAACTCATTCCGCTGACGGAAAGTCTGAAGGAGACGATCATTCGCGTGGAGGACTACTGGCTTCACGAGATGAAACCGCAAATTCAAGCAGGGAAAAAAATCATCATCGTGGCACACGGCAACAGCCTGCGGGCGCTCGTCAAATATTTGGACAATCTGAGCGCAGAGGAAATTATGCAGGTGAACATCCCAACGGGAACCCCGCTTGTCTATACACTGGATGAGCAGCTACGGCCCGTAGAGAAATACTACCTGGGCAGCGACACGAGAGTGGAACAGAAAATGGAGAAAGTGGCCGATCCCGACAGAGTGATGGAGTAAAAAGAAGCCAAGCCGTCCAAGCGTTCCAGCCTTTGGCGTCATTTAATGTAGGAAGCAACTCTATTTTCTGCAGTGCACAAGGGTGGGAGTGAAATGAAGCCAAACGATTTTATCGCTAAAATTGCCCCGGCAGCCATCAGGGATTGGCAGGCTAGCGGCGTATCAGCAGCGCTAACGATCGCTCAGGCCATTCTGGAATCGAATTGGGGGACGAGTACGCTGGCGGTTCGGGCGAATAACCTTTTTGGGATAAAGGGGACGGGACCTGCCGGGAGCATCAGCCTGCCCACGAAAGAATATCGCGGCGGAACGCCGGTTAACGTCAACGCCGCCTTTAGCAAATACTATTCATGGGATGAGTCCGTCGCCGATCATACCCGCCTGCTGCTTGGCAAACGGTACGAGAAGACGCTGCATCGACCCGGAAGGGAGGCCGCTCGCGGTGTGGCAGCGGCAGGCTATGCCACCGATCCGGCTTACGCGAACAAGCTGATCGACCTGATGGATAAGTATGATCTGTACCGTTATGACGCCGAAGGGGGGGAGGAACCAATGACGGCGGAGGAGAAAAAGCAGCTTGAGGCTCTAAAAGCAACCGTTAAGGAGCAGGCCGAACGAATCGCCAAGCTGGAGAAGCGGGCTGAGCTGAAAACGCCCGAATGGGCCAAGGAAGCGGTGAAGGCAGCTGTAAACTATGACAAGAAGCGTCCTCTAATCCAATCCCCTGAGCAGGGAAGTTATGACTTTTATCGGTTGATCACGATTTTGCACCGCCGGGGGCTGTTCGATAATCCGGATGTGGGATAAGCATACAATTTCCGATGCTGCCCGAACTTCTGTTTAAGGAATGAATATTCTAAACATGACTCAGATGCAAAGGAGGTATCCCGATGGGCGAAATTGGCAATGGAGGGCTCTTTACTTCCACTGGGGTAATACTTGTATTGTTCATTCTGCTTGTTATCGTATCTCGCGCTTGGATCTAAGCTTGAAGCTGAAGCAATCATACCAATCGTCCGCTAGGCTTGCCTAGCGGATTATTTTTGCGTGCACAAAAAAAGGACAAAAGCCCTCGTAGAATTCTACGCTACAAAGGCTTTTGTCCGGGCGCCCCTTGCGGGACGCCCATCATGGGAGAGGAGAAACCGGACGAAGAGCTTATGGGGAAACGTAAGTCTTCTCCGCGGTTGTCTACGACATTTGTGATGTCGATATCTTAAGTTTGTCCCGGCTTGCAAGTTTTATACCTGCAGGATGCAAAAATGTTAAAAAAAGTTTATGGGTATTTTTCAAGCGGGCCGGCTGTGCTTGGCGCAGCTTTTTTGCAAATTTCAATCTGCTATTGATTATGGTACGATATCGACATACCATGAAAACTCATGGACAAGCAGGTAAACCAAATAGGGTGTGAATAACGATGAGAGTAATTTCGGGAAGCGCGAGGGGCCGGCCTTTGAAGGCTGTTCCCGGCATGGGCACAAGGCCGACCACCGACAAGGTGAAGGAGGCTTTGTTCAGCATGATCGGTCCTTATTTCGAAGGAGGAACCGCGCTTGATTTATTCGCAGGCACGGGCGGCTTGGGGATCGAGGCGCTGAGCCGCGGCATGGATAAAGCGATATTCGTGGACTTGGACTACAAAAGCGTAGAGACGGTAAAGGCAAATTTAAAGGCCGCAGGGTTCACAGAACAGGCAGAGGTGTACAAGAACGATGCGGAAAGAGCACTCAAGACGCTGGCCAAACGAGGGGCGTCTTTTGATCTTGTGTTTCTTGATCCGCCGTACCGATTGAAGCATGGGGACAAGCTGATGGCGCGGATGGACGAGCTGAGCCTGCTGAAGGATCAAGCTGTCCTCGTACTCGAGTACGAATCTTCCTTTGAGTATCGGGATGATTTCGGCCGATTTAGAATGATTCGCAAAACAGATTATGGAGAGACGGGAATTACGATTTATGTCTATGACAAAGATAGCGGGACAGAATCGGATTCGACCGAGAAGGAGGAGCGCCACGAACATGGAGAAGCAACATGAGCTTCGGATCGCAGTCTACCCAGGCAGCTTTGATCCGGTAACGAAAGGGCATATGGATATTATTCAGCGGGCCGCCCGCCAGTTCGACCGGCTGATCGTAGCCGTATTGAACAATACCAGCAAAAATCCGCTATTTACAGTGGATGAGCGAAAGGAGCTTCTGCGGGAAGCGACGCAGCATGTGCCTAACGTGGAAGTTGACAGCTTCAGAGACCTGCTCGTGAATTATATGGATTACAAGCAAGCCCATGTGATCGTGCGCGGTATAAGGTCCGTCACGGATTTCGAGTACGAGCTGCAGCTGGCGTCCACCAACCATAAGCTGAACAGCGAGGTAGAGACGATTTTCATGATGACGAACCCGAAATATTCCTATTTGAGCTCGAGCGTCGTCAAAGAGATCGCCAGCTTCCAGGGAGATGTGTCCGATCTTGTGCCGCGGATAGTCGAGGAGGCTTTGAAGGATAAGTTCAAATCGAAGCCTGCCAAAGCTTGACTCGAAACAATCGCCAAACGCTCAAACGTATTTCGTGCAGACAGACAGGTGCAGTTATGTCGGTCCTGCGCTTTTCGTCTTGAAATGCTTCGACCATAGATAGACGGCAAACAAGCCAAGCATGATCAGCAGCCCCAGCATGCACAGCTGCCAGGAGATGACGCTGGAGAACACCTTCCACCCCGAAACCGGCAGCTCGCCGCTCGCGACCCAGGCTGCGGCGCCGTTAAAGCTCTGGTAGGCGGGCGAGGACAGCGGCACGAGCGTGGTCAGCGGTTTCCAGAGAAGCAATGTGAGTACATAGGCATACATGCCGTGGATCATGCGGTTCATCAGGAATGCGGTGCCCCTGATCCCGGTCGGCTTCAGCGCTGCCCGGGCCTGCCAGTAAGCGCTAAGTCCGCTCCAGCCGAGCAAGGCTCCGATCAGGGCTGCCGATAGCGGAGGCGCCAAGCTGAGCTTTGCTGCGGCATGCGCTCCAAGATGGACCTCCAGCAGGGCGGAGACGGGTACCGCTGTAAGAGCGGGTGAAATAACAGGTGCAAGCAGTGACGAGGCTATATGGATGATAACGGCAAAAATAAGCATATAACCGCCCGTGGACATCAGCGTCTGTACGGCTGAGCCGACAGCATCGCCCAGCAGCTTGCCGAAGTTGCGGCCGTCCTCGCGCCGCGCTTCTTCCATTTGGGATAAGGCAAGCTTCCAGCGGGATGCGGCTGGCGGACTTCCCGTCCGTCCCGAAGCCGGTGCAGGCTCTTGGGGCTTGCGCTTATTGCCGAAGAAGACCCATTGCATGGTAGCTGCAGCGGCCAGGCCCGCTGCCCAGTGTATCCAGAGCAGGATAAGGCCGAGCTCGGGCTGCCTCATAAAAGCGGTGCCGATCACGATCACAATCAGCACGGGGCTGCAATAATGAGAGAAGCTCGCTAATTTTTCCGCTTCATGCGCGGTGATTTTCCCCTGCTTATATAAGGCCGCCGCCGCTTCTGCGGCCGCGGGAAATCCGGCAGTCATGCCTAAGGGAAGCACCCAGCCCAGCGTTCCCGGCAGACCGAGAATGCGGCGCGTGACCGGCTCGAGCAGTGTTCCGAACCCATGGGCAAAGCCGGTGGCCACCAGAATTTGCGACAGCACCAGAAAGGGCAGCAGAGCGGGAAAAACGATTCTCCACCACAGGGCAAGCCCTTGGCTTGAAGCTTCGAAGGCTTGGCTGGGGGCATAAATGATACAAACGACTAGCAGGACGGCGGCTATCCCGAGCAGAATCGTGGAGAGCAAGCCGCCATGCCGGGAACGTTCTTGATTCATCGGGCGCGTTCACCTCTTTACGGGCATATGGAAGGCTAGTACATGTCTATGCTCGTATGGCAGTTGAAAGACCACCAGATACACCGCTTCGGTGAAAAAGAGAGGAAGCAAAAATTATGCGTCAATCCAGATCAGCAGTCATAAAAGCGGGATTATACGTCATCACTCTCGCCATCATCGTCTACGTAGTTGTTTATATGCCGACGCCTTATATGATCAATCAGCCAGGCACGGCGGAGGAAATCAGGCCGATGGTGACAATCCCTGCCGGTGATCCGGAGGAAGAGGGCACATTCATGCTGACGACGGTATCGGTAAGCTATGCGAATCTGGCGATGCTGGCAACCTCGCACTTTCAAGCTCATACCGAGGTTGTCCGCAAGGAGCCGGATCGGAACGAGAAGGAGTATTCGACACAGCAGCAATATTACATGAGCAGCTCCCAATCGAATGCGATTATGGCGGCTTATAATCTGGCCGGCGTCAAATATGAGATCGTGCCCGAGTATGTATTCGTCGTAGGGGTGTCCAGAGCATCTGCTCCGAAGGGTGATTTTCAATCGGGAGACATCATTTCCGAGGTCGAGGGGCGGAAGGTAGAGCGGTTTGAGGATCTGCCGGCGCTTCTGCAGGGCAAGAAAGCCGGGGATCAGGTAGAGGTTGTGTTAACCCGTGGCGACAAGGAAATTCGCCAGCAGGTCGAGCTGGTGGAAATCGGGGAGGAGGGCGCTCTGCCGAAGGCTGGCCTCGGTGTTAGCGTCGGTGAGGTCCGCAAGGTCAAGCCGGTTGATAAGAACAAAGAGGTCAAATTTGCCGACACGCGGATCGGCGGACCGTCCGCAGGCTTGATGTTTACGCTCGAAATATATAACCAGCTGACCCCGGGCGATCTCAGTAAAGGGTACCGGATCGCCGGGACGGGGACGATCTCCGAGGATGGGGCGATCGGCTCGATCGGCGGCGTGCAGTTCAAAATTGTCGCCTCCCACCGGGAGCAGGCAGAAATATTTTTTGTGCCGGAAGCGAACTATAAGGATGCCAAGGCCAAAGCGGACGAGATCGGCACGACGATGAGGCTTGTCCCGGTCAAGCATGTCGATGAGGCGCTGCGCTATCTGGATGAGCTGCCCGTCAAAAAATCCGCCAAAACAGACGCTAAATCGTAATCGGCGGCTGGCGGTAGTCCCGGAATATTTCGGCCTCGTCCCTGCCAGGCATGGCGTTCGCATAGGCGGCGGCTGCCCGGATGTCAAGCTCCAGTCCAGGGAGGGAGCAGGCGGCTGCTCTCGTAATGATGGGCAGCGAGGCGCTGCCCTTCATTTGTTTGAGCAGCCTGCGGCCTTGGGCGCTGAAGCCCAGCACCCGCAAATAGCCGGGGCCCTGCGCCAGCGCTTCTGGACCGAGGGCTTGCCGATCGTGCTGCAGCAATATATGAAGCAGCATGCGCTGCAGCTTGGTATAGGTGTATCTTTTGGTTTTTAGCTTTTCCAAGAGCTCTTCGACCGTCAGCTGCTTGAGCTGGGGCAGCGTTTTTTTGATGCGGTACTCGAGGCCCTCCGTAACTTCGTGATGCTCGGCCAGCGCGGCCGTGGAGCTTGTCAGCAGGCGGTGAAACAGAGGAGCCGCGAAGCTCTCCCAGGTGACGGGACCCCGGCCGGCCCGGAGCTCCCGGGCGAGGATGTCCGCCGAATACGGCGGGATGTAAGGGGCGGCGGCTTCAAGACCCCCCTTGCCCAGGAGCAGCCCGCGTATGGCGGTGGCGCTGGCGACTCCAGCACGAGGTCGGCGCCGGCATGCAGCGCCATTTCGGCGCGCGCCCATTTGCTGACGATCGCGGGCTCGCCGCGCTGCAGAAAGTCGCCGCTCATGACGGCCACGACGGCTTCCGCATCAGCGAGCCGCCTAGCTTCCGCCAAATGGTAGGCATGTCCGTTGTGAAAAGGGTTATATTCAACGATTAATCCGACGACATTCAATAGAAATACCACCTTTAGAGGCCTATAATAAATGACTATACCACGACCGGCTGGCCTTTTTGAAGCTGGCAGAAAGGATTGGTCTTCAACTGAAGCGAAACCCTTTGCATCGCGAGATGCCTTGTCTTCATCACTATTCGCATTCTATATTAAGTCGTATGCATGGACGTTTTGTGCGGGGATGTGTATATTAGGGGGACAACCGCTATTCTTCAACGCTTGCTGTTGACAAAACTTACTTAAAATCGGTATAATAATTTTTGTTTGTTTGGAGTGATACTCATGAATTTTAGATTTCGCCAGATGGCGTCTCACGACGGGCCGAAGCAGCTGCATGAAGCTCTGGATGTGAGCCGTGTCGTTAAAGGACGCAAGGACATTCACGGCATCAGCCCGCTAACATGCGACTTGACGGCCGTGTACGTGGAAGGGAATGCAGTTGAGGTAACAGGCAAGCTGTTTGCGGAATTGGACATGTCCTGCTCCCGCTGCCTCAAGCCTTTGAAGCGTAAAGTCGATATCGATTTTGAGGAAACTTTCAAACGCATTGACACCCCCGAAGAAGAAGGGCAGAATGAAGAAGAAGATGACATTTGGCTGATTGCCGATGATCAGGTGGACTTGAATCCATATATTGAAGAGGCTTTGCTTCTCAATCTTCCGTATGCTGCCGTATGCAAGGAAGACTGCAAAGGACTATGTCCAAGCTGCGGGACGGACTTGAATGAACGGGATTGCGACTGCGAGAAGGAGCGGATCGATCCGCGGCTGGCAGCGCTCGGTGATTTTTTCAAAAAATGAGATTACAATGTGACACCGTAATAAGGTTGACTTCATTAAGGAGGTGGGAACCATGGCAGTACCTCAACGGAGAACGTCCAAGACGCGCCGCGACAAACGCCGCACGCACTTCAAATTGGCTGTGCCGGGCATGGTAAAATGTGAACAATGCGGAGAATTGAAGCTTGCTCACCACGTATGCAAAGTATGCGGAACATACAAAGCAAGAGAAGTTATCAAAGGTTAATCCCAGATAATATCTCAGAACTTAAGACAGCACTTCCTCACAAAGGGGTGCTGTTTTTTTATGGGTCGATCTGGAAAATGCAGGGCGGTTGATGAATTCTCTTTATTTTTGCGGGGAGATGTTTTATACTCTATCTTAGTACCAGGTTCTAAACCGAAGCCGTTCGTTTTACATAAAAATCATATGATCACTCGGGGGTGTTACCCATTGAACGTTTGCCCAAGAGGGCGAGGCAGCAGCAGCTTGTCAAACTGATCGAGGAGAATCCATTTGTCACAGATCAGGAATTGACCCGGCAGCTCAAGGTGAGCATCCAGACGATCCGGCTTGACCGGATGGAGCTGGGAATACCTGAGCTGCGGGAGCGGATGAAGCTGATGGCGGAACGATCCTATGATCAGGTGCGTTCTCTGCCGCTGCATGAGGTTATCGGTGAAATTGTCGATTTGCAGTTGGATAAGAGCGGGATATCCATTTTTGAAATAAGCAAGGAGCATGTCTTTTCCCGGACGGGCATCGCGCGGGGGCATCATATTTTCGCGCAAGCCAACTCGCTGGCCGTGGCGGTCATAAACGATGAGATCGCGCTGACGTTCTCGGCGGATATCCGATTTATCCGTCCGGTTCATTTGGGCGAGAAGTGCATCGCCAAAGCATATGTTCGTCCGGTATCCGGCAACAAGGGCAAGGCCAAGGTCGAAGTGTTCACCTATGTCGGCGAAGAGATGGTGTTCCAAGGGAACTTCGTCATTTACCGCTCTGCGGTAGAGGACAACAATGAAGGAGGAAGTCAGCATGAGAATCGCCATTGATGCCATGGGTGGCGACCACGCGCCGAGGAGCACGGTTGAGGGCGCCTTGGCCGCTGCCAAGGAATGGAATGATATTGAAATTATTCTCGTTGGCGACCAAGAACAGCTTGAGCCGTTGAGTGGCGCGGATGTGCCTGGCAATTTGCGGATTCATCATGCCTCGGAAGTGATTGAGGCGGATGATGAGCCTGTTCGCGCGGTGCGCCGCAAGAAGGATGCCTCTATGGTTGTCGCGGGCCGGCTTGTACGTGAAGGCGAGGCGGAGGCGATGATTTCGGCCGGCAACACGGGCGCGCTGATGACGACCGGACTGCTGGTCGTTGGACGGATGGCCGGCATCGAGCGTCCGGCGCTGGCGCCGATGATTCCGACGGTGGACGAGCGAGGCGTACTGGCGCTCGATCTGGGCGCGAATATGGATGCGAAGCCGGAGCATTTGGCTCAATACGCGTTGATGGGCAGTATTTACCGGGAGAAGGTGCATGGCATCCAGCGTCCCCGTGTCGGTCTTCTGAACGTCGGAACCGAAGAATTGAAAGGGAATGAGCTGACGAAGGCAGCCTATCCGCTCATACAGCAGCTGCCGGTAAACTTCGTCGGCAATGTGGAATCCCGGGATATCCTGACAGGTGCCTGCGATGTGCTTGTTTGCGACGGGTTCGCGGGAAATATTCTGCTCAAATCGCTGGAGGGAACGGCGGGAACGATATTCTCGATCCTGAAGCAGGAGTTCTCTAAATCGCTGAAGAATAAACTGGCTGCGGCCCTGCTGATGCCTTCCCTGCGGGGGCTGAAGAAGACGCTCGATTACAAGGAGCATGGCGGAGCGCCGCTGCTGGGCCTTAGCGGGCTTGTGGTCAAGGGGCATGGCTCTTCTGACGGAGAAGCGATCAAGAATGCGGTGAGACAGGCGAGAACAGCGATTCAGAGCCGTTTGACGGAGAGCATATCACAGGAAATCAGCAGGAAGTGAGTGGTAGAATGATGAAATTGCGTTCAGTAGGCATCATTGGAACAGGGAAATACGTGCCTGAACGGGTGTTAACGAATGCCGAATTGGAGACGATGGTCGAGACCAATGATGAATGGATCGTATCGCGGACAGGAATCCGCGAGCGCCATATTGCGGCTCCGGATCAGGCGACATCGGATCTGGCTTATGAGGCGGCCGTAAAGGCCTTGAAATCGGCAGGCATCGCCGCCGAGGATATCGAGTTGATCATTGTCGCGACGGTTACACCGGATATGACGTTCCCGTCCACAGCATGCATTTTGCAGGAGAAGCTTGGGGCGAAGAAGGCCGCGGCATTCGATTTGTCGGCAGCCTGCTCCGGCTTTGTATACAGCCTAGCTACGGCCAACGGCTTCATTCAGACCGGAATGTACAACAACGCGCTCATTATCGGGGCGGATGCATTGTCCCGCATTACGGATTATACGGACCGCAACACCTGCGTCCTGTTCGGCGACGGAGCCGGGGCAGTCGTGCTCGGTGAGGTTCCGGAAGGCCGAGGGTTTCTGTCCTTTGACTTGGGGGCTGAGGGTGCAGGCGGAGAGCTGCTCAAGCTGGAAGGCGGCGGCTCGCGCTGCCCGGCGTCTGAGGAGACGATTCGCAGCGGCAAGCATTTCATCTATATGAACGGCCGGGAAGTGTTCAAATTCGCGGTTCGCGTCATGGGCACGGCTACGGAGGAAGTGCTGCGCAAAGCCGGGAAGGATAAGAGTGAAATCGATTTGTTCGTTCCGCATCAGGCCAATATCCGCATCATTCAATTCGCGATGCAGCGGCTGGATCTGCCGGAGGAGAAATGCGTCATTAATGTAGACAAGTATGCGAATACCTCGGCGGCATCGATTCCGCTTGCGCTGGTGGAAGCCGTTGAGGAAGGCCGTGTCAAGGAAGGCGACACCTTGCTTCTTGTAGGCTTTGGCGGCGGATTGACGTGGGGCGCATCCGTGCTTGTCTGGTAATTTGTTTGTCTGGCCTCTTGTTTGTTGCGGTTTCTTGCAGCATGGAGATCAGGCCGACATAACAAACCGAACAAGCCATATATTTGATTTATAAACGAATGAATAGCGTGCTTTATATGGGTTTGAAGAGAGAAGGAGTGCTGACGAATTTATGGGTAAGCTGGCATTTGTATTTCCGGGTCAAGGATCCCAAAGCGTGGGAATGGGTCAGGACATCTATGAATCAGTGCCGGAATCCCGGCAGCTGTTCGACCAATCGGATGATATTCTTGGCTTCCCGCTGACTCGCTTGATTTTTGAAGGACCGGATACGGAATTGAAGCAGACGGCGAATACGCAACCGGCTCTGCTGACGACGAGCGCAGCGTTATATCAGGCGTTCGCGGCCAAAGGCATCAAGCCGGATTTTGTAGCAGGCCACAGCCTGGGGGAATATAGCGCGCTTACGGCAGCCGGGGCGCTCAGCTTCAGCGATGCGGTCGCGACCGTACGGGCGCGGGGCGAGTTCATGGAGCAAGCCGTACCGGGCGGACAAGGCGCGATGGCAGCGGTGCTGGGCGGTGAGCGCGAGGCATTGGCCGGCTTGTGCGCTGATATTACGGCAGGCGGCAGCCTGGTCGAGCTGGCGAACGTCAATTGCCCGGGGCAAATCGTCGTTTCCGGCACGAAGGAAGGCGTAGGTGCCGTCGTTGAGCGCATCAAGGAGATCGGTGCCAAACGGGCGATTCCGCTCGAAGTCAGCGGACCGTTCCATTCGTCGCTCATGAAATCGGCGGCCGAGAAGCTGGCCGGCAAGCTGGAGCAGATTGCGGTCGGCGATGCATCCATTCCTGTCGTCGCCAATGTGACGGCCAGTGCCGTTCAGCGCGGCGAAGACATATCCCGTCTGCTCGTAGAACAGGTGTATTCGCCGGTTCTGTGGGAGGACAGTGTGGCCTGGTTGATTGAACAGGGCGTTGATACCTTCGTAGAAATCGGTCCTGGCAGCGTGTTGACCGGGCTGATCAAGAAAATTAACCGCGGCGTGACAACGTATAACGTGAACAGCCTGGAGAGCCTGGAGCAGACGGCAGCTGCGCTGCTGTAGCTTGCAAATAAACGGTTCGAATTATTCATTTCTTGCAGAACTGAACTTGGGCCGGCTGACGACCCGGTATATCCTAGGAAAGGAGAGAGTGCATTGACGAAATTGCTTAGTGGTCAGGCAGCTCTGGTTACGGGCGCTTCACGCGGCATTGGGCGCGCTATCGCGCTTGCGCTTGCTGAAGCGGGAGCGAATGTGGCCGTTAACTATGCGGGCAATGAGGAAGCGGCGGCTAGCGTCGTCAGCGAGATCCAGGCGCTTGGCGTTCAGGCGTTTGCTGTTAAAGGGCATGTCGGCGACAGCGCGCAATTCGATGAGATGGTGAAGCAGACATTGGACGCTTGGGGCCGAATCGATATTCTTGTGAATAATGCCGGTATTACTAGAGATAATCTAATAATGCGCATGAAGGAAGAAGAGTTCGATGCGGTGATCGAGACGAATCTGAAAGGCGTGTTCAACGGCATCAAGGCGGTTACCCGCCCGATGATGAAGCAGCGCTCCGGCCGCATTATCAATATATCGTCTGTCGTAGGTGTGCTCGGCAATGCCGGTCAGGCCAACTATGTGGCGGCGAAGGCCGGGGTTATCGGCTTGACCAAATCGTCCGCGCGCGAGCTGGCTAGCCGGAACATTACGGTGAACTGTATTGCGCCAGGCTTCATCGCCACGGATATGACGGATCAACTGCCGGAAGACCTGCGGAATAATTTGCTGAGCGATATTCCGCTCGCGCGCCTGGGACAGCCGGAAGAAATCGCGAAGGTCGCAGTATTCCTGGCCTCAGATGCAGCTTCCTACATGACGGGGCAGACCCTGCACGTTGACGGCGGAATGTATATGTGATTTCGAGTCTCGCTTCTATGGCATTTTGAATTTAATTTTCGTATAATACGAAGGAGGAGGTGAACCGGATGTCCGATGTATTGGAGCGCGTTAAACGCATTGTAGTGGATCGCCTCGGCGCAGATGAAGCTGAAGTGACGCTAGAAGCGTCTTTCAAAGATGACCTGGGTGCTGATTCGCTAGATGTTGTCGAATTGGTCATGGAACTCGAAGATGAATTCGATTTGGAAATTTCAGATGAAGATGCTGAGAAGATTACGACTGTAGGTGAAGTTGTAAACTACATACAATCTCATACCTAATGTCATTCAAAGTCCCGTACCTCCTTTGTAGGCGGGACTTCTCCTCATCTTAGCAAATCATCAGCTTTACAATGTTCTTAACAACTATATTGCACATGCGATCTAATACGAGGTGAGTGTGTTTGAAGCATAGAGTGGTAATAACCGGTATGGGGGTCGTTACATCCCTCGGTCAAGATTTGGATACGTTCTGGAATAATCTCATGGCAGGGAAATCGGGGGTATCGGCGATCGAATCGTTCGACGTCAGTGAATATCCGACCCGAATCGCTGCCTCGGTCAAAGACTTCAATGCCGAGGATTACGTAGACCGCAAGGATGCGCGCAAAATGGACCGTTTCGTTCAATTTGCAGCGGCGGCGGCTACGAGTGCTATAAAAGACAGCGGCCTCGTGATTGGTGAGCAGGTGGATCCTGAGCGCGTCGGCGTCATTATCGGCTCCGGAATTGGCGGGCTTGGCACCTGGGAAGACCAGCATAATGTCCTACTGCAAAAGGGACCAAAGCGCGTAAGCCCTTTCTTCATTCCGATGATGATTGCGAACATGGCATCCGGCCACGTATCGATACTGTTCGGAGCGAAAGGCCCTAACAGTACAGCTGTAACGGCGTGCGCGACCGGAACTCATTCCATTGGCGATTCGTATAAATTGATTCAGCGTGGCGATGCCGATGTCATGATTTGCGGCGGCGCAGAAGCGACGATCAGACCGACCGGTCTCGCCGGATTCTGTTCGATGCGGGCGATGTCGACTCGCAATGACGAGCCTGAGAAGGCAAGCCGTCCATTCGATACGGGACGCGACGGATTCGTCATGGGCGAAGGCTCGGGCGTGCTCGTGCTCGAATCCCTGGAGCATGCGCAGAAGCGCGGCGCCAAGATTTACGCGGAAGTGATCGGTTACGGTCTTAGCGCTGATGCGCATCATATGACTGACCCGGATCCGAACGGGGCGCGCCGCTGCATGGAGATGGCGATTCGCGATGCCGACATTCAAGCCAGCGAGGTCGATTACATTAACGCCCATGGTACGTCAACGCCGGTAGGTGATCGCTCCGAGACGATTGCCATCAAGGAGGCGCTTGGAGAGCACGCGCGCAAGGTGGCTGTCAGCTCGACCAAATCGATGACGGGTCATTTGCTGGGCGCTGCGGGCGGCGTCGAGGCCGTGATTTGCGGCCTGACGATCAAGAATAGCAAGATCGCCCCGACGATCAACCTGGAGAACCAGGATCCGGAATGTGATTTGGATTACGTGCCAAATCAAGCTAGATCAGCGAATGTTACTGTAGCCATGTCCAACTCCTTCGGATTTGGAGGGCATAATGCCACCATCGTTCTGAAGAAATTTGAAGCATAAGGGGTCAGTCTGTTGAGCGGAGATCTGAAGCAGTTACAGCACAAACTTCAAATTGTATTCCAAAACCGGCAGCTGTTGAAACAGGCCTTTACCCATGCATCATATGTAAATGAACATCGGTTCAGTCAGCATCAGGATAATGAGCGTCTGGAGTTCCTGGGCGACGCTGTTCTGGAGCTGACGGTCTCCGAGCATTTGTATCGGATGTTTCCGGATCGTCCTGAAGGCGAACTGACCAAGCTTCGCGCTGCCATCGTGTGCGAGCCTTCCCTGGTGAAGTTTGCCGAGAGCCTGGAGTTTGGCAAATACGTACTGTTGGGCAAAGGAGAGGAATTAACCGGCGGGCGGACACGCCCGGCGCTGCTGGCCGACGTCTTCGAGTCGTTCATCGGCGCCCTCTATCTCGATCAAGGGCTGCAGGCGGTTAATGCTTTCCTTCATCAGCACGTGTTCTCCCAATTCACACTTAACGGAAAGCTGCAGACGACCGATTTCAAGACGGAGCTGCAGGAGCTGACCCAGCATCACAATATGGGGGTACTGGAGTACCGCATTATCGAAGAGCGCGGACCGGCCCATGAGCGGGAGTTCGTCTCCGAGGTATCCATGGACGGCCGCGCGCTGGGGCAAGGAACAGGACGTTCCAAGAAGGAAGCTGAACAGCAGGCTGCCGCAGTGGCGCTAGAGCGATTGAGAATTTCAAATGAATGACATTTTCAACAAGATGCATGAACGTCCCCGTTGCTTGACGCACGGGGACTTTTTGCTTGTCCCCTTAAGCTTTTTTGTATGTTACAATAGCTGGTAGAGGTGATCGTGAAGGTATGTTTTTGAAACGAATCGAGTTATCAGGATTTAAATCTTTCGCCGACAAAACGGAAATGGAATTCGTACGCGGCATTACAGCCGTAGTCGGCCCCAATGGCAGCGGAAAGAGCAATATCTCGGACGGCATACGCTGGGTGCTGGGCGAGCAGAGCGCCAAGTCGCTCCGCGGCGGCAAGATGGAGGACATTATTTTTGCGGGCAGCGATGCGCGCAAAGCGGTGAATTATGGGGAAGTCTCTCTAACCCTCGACAATACGGATCATGCCTTGCCGCTGGATTTCAGTGAAGTTACGGTAACGCGGCGGGTTCACCGCAGCGGCGATAGCGAGTACATGATCAATAAACAATCCTGCCGGTTGAAGGATATCACCGAGCTGTTCATGGATACGGGAATCGGGAAGGAAGCTTATTCGATTATCGGCCAAGGGCGGATCGAGGAGATTTTGAGCACGCGCTCCGAGGATCGGCGGGGGATATTCGAGGAAGCCTCAGGGATTGTGAAATATAAGAGCCGCAAACGGGATGCCCGGCGCAAACTCGATGATACGGAACAAAACCTGCTGCGTATTCACGATCTTGTCAGTGAGCTGGAGGACCAAATCGGTCCTTTGAAGGAACAATCGGAGAAGGCGCTTCGGTATAAAGAGCTTCGCGAGGAGCTGAAGCATAAGGAAATATCGCTTTATGTGCATCAAATCGAGAAGATCCATGAGAGCTGGAGCGAGGCGAACGGCAAGCTTGCCAAGCTGCAGGAGGAGCAGCTCGCTCTATCAACGGTCGTGTCAGCCCATGATGCCAAGCTGGAGAGCGACCGGTTAGCGCTTCGCCAATTAGAGGAGCACATCGAGTTGCTGCAGGGCCAGCTTCTGGAATACAGCGAGAGCTTCGAGAAGAGCGAGGGCTTCGGAGAAGTGCTCAGGGAGCGCGAGAAGAACCTGATTCAGAACCGGGAGCAGCTGCGGCAGTCGCTCGCCGTCAATGAGGAGCGCTATGCACAGCGGGCGGAAGAGCTGAATGCTCTGTCCGCGAAGTTTGCGGAGGCCGAGAGGCAGCTGAATGAGCTCAGAACTGAGCTGTCGGCTGAGGAAGTGAAGCTCGTGGGCGTTACCGGCGGGATCAGCCAGGCCCAGGAGGAAGCACTCAAGGGGCAATTGCTCGAAACGATGAATCGGATGGCGGAGGCTCGCAATGAAATTCGTTATGCGGACCAGCAGAAAGAAGGCGTCCAGCGCCGCATGGATCGTTCGGAGGAAGAGGGCGCGAAATGGCGGGACGAGCTGGAGCGGCTGAAGGGCAGAAAGTCCGAGCTTGAGCAGGTGCTGGTGCGGCTTGCCAAAGAGATTGCCGACCTTCGCAGCCGCTATATTACGGAGAGCGAGCGTCATCAATCGCTGCAGAAGCTGGCGGAGGAGAGCTCGGCTAACATCCGCAAATGGGAACAGCGAAGAGAGGCGCTCATCTCCCGGCGCGATACGATGAAGGAGATGGAGGAGGATTTTGACGGCTTTGCCCTGGGTGTCAAGGAAGTGCTGAAAGCCTCCCGCAAATCGCAGCTCGGCGGCGTCCATGGGGCTGTAGCTGAGCTGATCCAGGTGCCGGAGAAGCTGGAGCTCGCTGTTGAGACCGCGCTTGGAGCCGCGATGCAGCATATCGTCATGGAGAATGAAGCCGTCTCCCGGCAGGCCATCGCGTTCCTGAAGCAGCGCCAGCTGGGGCGGGCGACCTTCCTGCCGCTGGATGTCATCCGGCCGCGCCAGATGTCCGCGGCGGATAAGAGGACGATGGAGGAGGCCGAGGGCTTTATCGGGATCGGCGCCGAGCTTGTCGGCCACGATCCGCGTTATGCCAACATCGTCGGCAGTCTGCTCGGCAACGTCGTGTTCGCAAGCGATCTGGAACGGGCCAACAAGATGGCGGCGCGGTGCCAGTATCGCTTCCGGATCGTGACTCTGGAGGGCGATGTCGTTAATGCCGGCGGCTCGATGACCGGAGGGAGCCAGCATCGCAAGAACAGCAATCTGTTAGGGCGGAAGCGCCAGCTGGAGCAGCTGGCCGCGGATATTCGCGAAAGCGAGGATATGCTGAGCAAGCTGAGAGGCGGGCTCACCGATGTACGCGCTCAAATGAAGCAGTGCGAGCAGGAGCTGGAGAAGCTGCGCGAAGCCGGGGATTTGAAGCGATCGGAAGAGCAGTCCCATACAAGCGAGCTGAAGCAAGTGGAGCACGAATGGAGGCATGTCTCCGAGCAATTCGAGCTGTACGGGCAGGAGAAGGGACATTACATCCAGGAGATCGAGGAGCTGGATAAGAGCAAGGCTATGGCGGAAGCGCGATTGAAGGAGCTGGAGAAGGAAGAGCAGACGATCCGCCAGTCGATTCAGGCTGCGGAATTCGCGCGTAAAGCGAATGAGTCCGTCAAGGAAGAGCTCCAGCATCAATTGACCGGGCTTAAGGTGCGCGAGGGCAAGCTGGATCAGGAATGCCACTCTTTGCGGGAGCAGCTGCGGCGGTCTCAGGAGGAGTTCGAGATTCAGAAGAAGGAGCTGGAGCAGAACCGCAGCATCCTGCAGGCGATCGAGGCCGATCTGAAGCAAAATGAGCTGCAGAGCGTCAAACAGCGGGAAGAGCTGAATGATTTCAAATTGAAAAAAGAGCGTACCAGCGAGCAGCTGGACATGGAGCGTGCCTCCCGAAGCGTATTGGTTAAGAAGCTGGAGGAAGGCGAGAGCGAGACCAAGGAGCAGCGGGTCGGCCTCAAAGCCGTCGAGGAGCAGCTCCGCCAAACCGAGATTCAGGCGAACAGGCTTGACGTGGAGCTTGATAATATTCTGCATAAGCTGAGCGATGAGTATGAGCTGAGCTTTGAACTGGCGAAGCAGCGCTATGCCGTCCCTGAGGATGTGCCTAAAACGCAGGGCGAGGTGAAGGAGCTCAAACGGCAAATCACGCTGCTGGGCGAAGTGAACCTGGGAGCCATCGACGAATACGAGCGGGTATCCGAGCGCTATGATTTCCTGAGCGAGCAGAAGGATGACCTCGTCGAGGCGAAGGCGACGCTGTATCAGGTGATCAAGGAAATGGATGACGAAATGTCCAAACGCTTCAAGAGCACCTTTGACGCGATTCGCCGGGAATTCGGCACAGTATTCACGAAGCTGTTCGGCGGAGGCCGTGCGGATCTCGTCCTCATCGATCCGGATAATCTGCTGGAGACCGGAATCGATGTCGTAGCGCAGCCGCCGGGCAAGAAGCTGCAGAACCTGCAGCTTCTCTCCGGGGGAGAACGGGCGTTGACGGCAATGGCCCTGCTCTTCGCCATTCTGCACGTCAAGCCGGTGCCGTTCTGCGTGCTCGACGAGGTAGAGGCAGCGCTGGACGAAGCCAATGTCGCCAGGTTTGCGCAATATTTGCGCGAATTCTCCGAGCAGACCCAGTTTATCGTCGTGACGCATCGCAAAGGAACGATGGAAGAGGCGGATGTGCTGTACGGGGTGACGATGGAGGAAGGCGGAGTATCCAAGCTGGTCTCCGTCAAGCTGGAGGATGAAGAAACCGTGGAAATTGCTTGAGCCGCTCAGCCGTGGCATAATTAGAGCATCGAAGCTAATGTTTATATTTGGATCAGGATGATGATTTAAGGGAGGAACCACATGAGTTTCTTTAAAAAATTGAAAGAAAGCATCGCCTCCAAAACGGAGACGGTGACAAAGCAGTTTAAGGACGGGCTGGAGAAGAGCCGTAAAGGCTTCGTAGAGAAAGTGGCCGATCTCGTTATTCGCCGGAAAAAGATCGATGAGGAATTTTTCGAGGAGCTGGAAGAGATCCTGATCGGGGCGGATGTCGGGGTCAATACCGTAATCGCCTTGATTGACGATCTGCGCAGTGAAGTGAAGAAACGGCGGATCGAGGATGCAGCCGAGCTGCAGCCGCTTCTGTCGGAGAAGCTGACGGAGCTGCTGCGCGGCGATGAAGATAATGAAATGCGGCTGAATCCAAATGGAATAAGCGTTATTCTCTTCGTCGGCGTTAACGGCGTCGGCAAAACGACGACCATCGGCAAGCTGGCGCATTACTATAAGCAGCAGGGCAAGAAGGTGCTTCTCGCTGCCGGCGACACATTCCGTGCAGGGGCTATTGAGCAGCTTGAGGTATGGGGCCAGCGCGTCGGCGTAGACGTCGTTAAGCAGCAGGCCGGCTCCGATCCCGCAGCGGTAATGTTTGATGCCGTACAGGCCGCGAAGCAGCGCGGCGTAGACATTCTGCTCTGCGATACGGCAGGACGCCTGCAGAACAAGTCGAATTTGATGGAGGAGCTGAATAAGATCTACCGGGTCATTCAGCGGGAAATTCCGGATGCGCCTCATGAAGTGCTGATGGTGCTTGACGCCACAACCGGCCAGAACGCGCTCAGCCAGGCGAAGCTGTTCGGCGAGAAGAGCGGGGTGACCGGGCTTGTGCTGACTAAGCTCGATGGTACAGCCAAAGGCGGCATCGTCGTTGCGATTCGTCAAGAGCTGAGCCTTCCGGTAAAGTTCGTCGGCCTTGGCGAGAAGATGGAGGATCTGCAGAAATTCGATTCCGAGCAGTTTGTTCATGGCTTGTTTGCCGGCTTGATTCAGGAAGAGGAAGCCGCTGGAGCCAGCGGCGAATAACCGCGAATTAGAGAGAGGCATACTAATAATATAGGAGGCGATACAGTATGGCTAACACGCATACTTATCCGCGCAGAGAGGAAATCGCCAATGCCATTACCCATGGGATTGGAACTGTACTTAGCGTGGCAGCACTGGTTCTGCTCATTGTGTTCTCCAGCTTGAAGGGGACGGCCTGGCACGTAGTCAGCTTTACAATTTATGGGGTTACCATGCTTCTGCTGTATGTTTGCTCCACTCTCGTTCACAGCTTCAAGGAAGGCAAAGTGAAGGATTTGTTCGAATTTTTCGATCACTCCTCCATTTATCTTTACATCGCCGGGACGTACACGCCTTTCCTGCTGGTGGCCATCCGCGGCCCGCTAGGCTGGAGCCTGTTCGGGATCATTTGGGGGATCGCTTTGCTCGGCGTGCTGTTTAAAGCATTCTTTGTCAAACGATTCTTGTTCATGTCTACGTTTTTCTATTTGATCATGGGCTGGCTGATTGTGATCGCCTGGGGACCGCTGACGGCTGCTGTGCCTTCTGGGGGCATCGCATTGCTGGTGGCCGGGGGCGTTCTTTACTCGCTGGGCACGATATTCTATGTCTGGCGGGCATTTCCTTACCATCATGCCATTTGGCATCTGTTCGTGCTCGGGGGCAGTGTTACGCATTTCTTTGCTATTCTGCTGTACCTGCTTCCACAATGGTAAATTAAATATGTTGAACGATACGTTCACAAGGCCGCTGTCCGTTGATATGACATGCGGCCTTGAATATTTTCGGCCGGAAATGTTTGCAGCAAAAGGATTGTTGATATGTTAAGGGAAAGTACTTGACATCCTTCTTTCCATTAGGTATCATAAAGAACGTTGATGCGCGCTGTAAAGTGTTTTTCCTTGACGGAGGGAGTGCCCATATGAGTCAGGAGAATAGGCTTGAGAAGACGAATCGGATCAACCTTTTGTTTGATTTTTATGAGAAGCTGCTGACAGAGAAGCAGCAGACGTTCCTGAAGTACTACTTCCACGATGATTTCTCGCTTGGCGAGATTGCAGCTGAGTTCGGCATCAGCAGGCAGGCTGTCTATGAACATATTAAACGGGCTGAAGGCATGCTGGAGGCTTATGAGGAGAAGCTGAAGCTGCTTCATAAGCATGAGGAACGAAGCGCTGCGCTTGTTCGGCTGGGAGAACTGATCGCGGATAGTGAGCTGCCCGCCGTACATAAAGAGGAAGCAAGAGACTTGCTTGATCAGGTGGAGCAATTATGATAAGAAATATGTTTATCGATGTATTTTCTGCTAAGGGATAGACAAGCCGCTACGCGGCGGTTTGCAGGAATACTCGATTTCGAAAATATTCAATCCTTGAAGCGGAGGTGACCGAAGATGGCTTTTGAAGGTTTAACGAGCCGATTGCAGAGCGTGTTCAGCAAGTTGCGCGGCAAAGGCAAGGTATCGGAGGACGATGTCAACGAAGCGATGCGAGAAGTGCGGCTCGCCCTGCTGGAGGCGGACGTCAACTTCAAGGTGGTCAAGGAATTTATCTCCAAGGTGAAGGAGAAGGCCGTCGGCAAGGAAGTGATGGACAGCTTCACGCCGGGCATGGTCATTATTGATATTGTTAACAAAGAGCTCACGGAGCTGATGGGCGGCAGCCAGGCGAAGCTGGCGAAGAGCAACCGTCCGCCGACCGTCGTTATGATGGCGGGACTGCAGGGAGCGGGGAAGACGACCACCTCGGCCAAGCTGGCCAAGCTGTTATTGAAGGGCAATCATCGCCCGCTGCTTGTGGCGGGAGATATTTATCGCCCTGCGGCCATTAAGCAGCTGCAGGTGCTTGGCGAACAGATCAAGGTTCCTGTTTTTACGCTCCCGGAAGGCAATAGCCCGGTAGAAATCGCTAGACAAGCGCTGCAGCATGCGAAGGACAACGGCAACGACTATCTGCTAATTGATACGGCGGGACGCCTGCATGTCGATGAGGAATTGATGGAGGAGCTCCGTCAGATTCATGAAGTGACGCAGCCGGATGAAGTGCTGCTTGTCGTTGACGCGATGACGGGGCAGGATGCCGTTAACGTCGCGGAGAGCTTCAATCAGCAGCTCCAGCTGACAGGCGTCGTGCTGACCAAGCTGGATGGAGATACCCGCGGCGGTGCAGCCTTGTCGGTCAAAGCCGTTACCGGGTGCCCGATCAAATTCGCGGCGCTTGGTGAGAAGATCGATGCGCTTGAGCCGTTTCATCCGGAGCGGATGGCATCGCGGATTCTTGGCATGGGCGATATGCTCTCGCTGATCGAGAAAGCCCAGTCGAATATCGACGCGGAGAAAGCGAAGGAAATGGAACGTAAAATGCGCAATGCGGAGTTTACGTTCGATGATTTCCTCGAGCAGATGGAGCAGGTCAAGAAGCTCGGACCACTGGATCAGATTATGGACATGATCCCGGGCATGGGCAAGATGAAGCAGATGAAGGATATCAAGGTCGATGAGAAACAGATGGGGCGTGTTGAGGCCATCGTCCGTTCCATGACGACGGAAGAGAAGCAGAATCCGGACATGATCAATCACAGCAGACGCAAGCGCATCGCTGCAGGAAGCGGTACGACGCTTGCCGATGTGAACCGGCTGATCAAGCAGTTTGATGAGATGCGCCGGATGATGAAGCAATTCTCCGATATGATGGGGCCGAAAGGCAAGGGCTCCAAAATGATGAAGCAGCTTCAAGGCAAAGCCGGCAAAGGAATGCGGTTTCCATTCCGTTAAAGCCGCTTAGATATCAGTTTTGATTCTTTGAAGGAGGTGAATTTCGTGGCAGTTCGTATTCGTTTGAAACGTATGGGTGCTCATAAAGCTCCTTTCTACCGCATCGTGGTTTCGGATTCCCGTTCCCCGCGTGACGGCCGTTTTATCGAGGAAATTGGTTACTACAACCCGGTCGCTGAACCGGCAGCAGTAAACATTGACGAAGAGAAAGCGTTGAAATGGCTTCAGAACGGTGCGCAAGCATCTGATACTGTTCGTAACCTGCTCAGCAAAGCAGGCGTAATGAAGAAATTTCATGAGCTTAAGCAGCAGAAATAATTGCTGATTCGGAGGGTCCCTTTATGGAACAATTAGTCGGCGTTATTGCGAAGGCTCTTGTTGATCATCCGGACGATGTCCGTGTGGAGGTCGTGGAGAAGGAACACCTGATTGTGTATGAGCTGTCTGTGCATCCAGACGATGTAGGGAAAGTCATCGGCAAGCAGGGAAGAATCGCCAAGGCGCTCCGCACGGTTGTGGCATCGGCAGCCGTTAAGATGGATAAACGGGTTACCGTGGATATCATATCTTAAAAATATACGAAAGAGGGTTAGGATGACTGTCCTAGCCCTTTTTCGTACATGCTGAAGCTGAAGCCGGAGATCGAATCAGCACACTCGATAAATTTTGGTCAAGGAGGATGTTATGTCGGATTCATTGCTATCTGTTGGCAAAATCGTTAATACACACGGTATCCGCGGAGAGCTGAAGATTATTTCCAGCACGGATTTCCCGGAGGTGCGCTTCGCCCCGAAGAGCCAGCTAATTCTGGTTCATCCGGAGAGTGGAGAGCAGATTCAAGTTACGGTGGCCTCCGCCCGGCCTAATAAAGGAATGTTCATCGTCCGTTTTGCGGGGTATGACAATATCAATCAGGTTGAGAAATATAAAGGCTTCGATGTGAAGGTGAGCAAAGAGGAATCCGTGGAGCTGCCTGAGAACGAGTATTATTTCTATGAGATCATTGGCTGCCGGGTCATGGATGAAGAAGGAGAAGAGCTCGGCGTGATCGAGGAGATTCTTCGTCCGGGCGCGAATGATGTGTGGGTCGTCAAAATGCCTTCCCGCAAGCAGCTACTGCTCCCGGTCATTGACGATGTCGTGCTCGATGTGGACGTGAAGGCGAAGCTGGTTAAAGTTCATCTGATGGAAGGGCTGCTGTAGGGATGAGAGTCGACGTACTGACGTTGTTTCCGGAAATGTTTACTGGCGTGTTTGGAACGAGCATTCTCGGCAAGGCGCAGGATAAAGGGCTTGTCTCCCTGAATCCGGTGAACTTTCGGGATTACGCCGGAAATAAGCACGGCACGGTGGATGACACGCCGTACGGGGGAGGCGGAGGGATGGTGCTGAAGCCTGATCCGATATTTCGGGCGGTGGAGGACTTGCTGTCCGGCTACCCCTCCGAGGGGTCTGCTCCACGCGTTATCCTGATGTGTCCGCAGGGCGAGAGCTTTACGCAGCGCAAGGCGGAGGAGCTGGCGAAGGAGGAGCACCTGATCTTCATATGCGGCCATTATGAGGGGTATGATGAGCGGATCAGGCAGCATCTGGTGACCGATGAGCTGTCGATCGGAGATTACGTCCTTACGGGCGGAGAGCTGCCGGCCATGGTCGTCATTGACAGCGTCGTTCGTCTGCTCCCCGGCGTGCTTGGCAACGAGACGAGCGCCATCAGCGACTCCTTCAGCACCGGATTGCTGGAGTACCCGCATTATACCCGGCCTGTGGAGTTCAGGGGATGGAAGGTGCCGGATATCCTGCTTAGCGGGCATCATGCGAATGTAGCCGATTGGCGCCGTAAGGAGGCGCTGCGCAGAACGTGGCTGCGACGTCCCGACTTGCTGGAGCAGATAGAGCTTACTCCAAAGGACCGGAAGTGGCTGGAGGAAATCAGGGCAGAGCATGAAGAGTAGCGGAAAGAAGCTTTAAAACCCTCGCCTGAAGGCGAGGGTCATTTGTTTCGTACTTTTATGGCTATTTTTATCTGTTTTGGCTCCAACTCATAGAGCCATTCTCTATTCATTTTGCAGCAACTCAGCCATATTCGTTGCCGAGGTGACCGTGAGCCGATTTAATCTCATCAGCGGGTCTCCGGGCTTGACGAAGCCTTGATGCACCGTAAGGGCCATGCGGTAGCTGTTCTCCTGCAGGGCATAGACCATCTGCGTGCTTTTTTCACCGAAAGGATAGGCAAAGTAAGGGCTGTCAATGCCGAGCTCCTTCATTTTGGCGATATCCGCCTCCAGATTCTCCGTGTCGAAGCCTGACGCGTAATTCACTCCGCATTTCATAAAGCCTTTCTGGTGCAGGTCATATGTATGACTGTGGAACTCGAACACATCCGACGCGGCCTTGATCTCTTCAAAGGAGAGATAGCTCTTTTTAGCGGGATCAAAGACCGATGTTTCCGGCTGTATTCTGCTGCCGATCAGGAAGATGGTTGCGTTGAAGCCATACTTTTTCAGGATAGGATAAGCATAGACATAATTATTTTGATAGCCGTCATCGAAAGTAATTACTACGCTTTTAGCAGGAAGAGCTTTCTTGCCCATCACGTATTGCTCCAGTTCCTCTAGCGTAGCCGTATAGTAGCCTTGCTCGTACAAATATTTCATGCCTTCCTCGAAGGCTTCCAAATTCATGATTGAATTATTGTTCGGCTGATCATTATAGGCTTGAGGCGTGATGTAGTGGTACATAAGAACCGGAACCTGCTCGGCGCTGCCGGGCTGGATCGAGAAGTCGGCAGGGAGCTTCGGCTTGTCGTTCTGCCGGGGGTGAGTCATAAGAAATGCCTGATCCTTGACTAGGCTCCAGGAGCTGCAGGCTTTGCGCGAGAGAACAGTGCCTGGATTGGCGACAGCTACTGCATACAGAATAATCATACAAGCTAGTGAAATTAAAGCGTACTTCTTAAAGCGTTTCATAATGACTCTCCTTCTTGGTAACTTGCTAGCTCTATTGTAACTGAAAGCAGCTGCTGAAAAGGTGTAGAAAATGTAAATATTGCATAAAATCTTTGTAGACTGGCACGCTCTAGCTTGCAGCGGAATATGATGAAGATGCATGTGCATATTTATTCTTCGATTACAGATCATAAACCGTGGCAAGGCTGTTTCAAAATGGATTCTTCTGGTTAAATAACTAGAGGCGTCTAATCACGTTTATTTTGTTTGGGAGGCAGAGCTTCATGGAACAGAAAGAGAAGAATGAAGAACAGCAGTCTCAAGATCATGGAAGAAGAGAAGACGATCCTATCCTGACGGTGGACGATATCCTTGAATTTTACGCTGCCCGCGGGAAGTAGTTTTTTTTGCAAGAAGGAGGTTATTCGAATGTTAAATGAATACTTAATCGACCCGATAGATGAGGAATTTGAATTGTTGAACGAGAACCTGCCATATGAGTGATTATCGAAGGATAATACGTCAAGCAATATAAGAGCGCTTGCAGCGAGGGAAGCCGCCGCACGCGCTCTTTATTTTTTTTGGGGGGGGTATCTGTTAATCTCAAGTAGTAATTTTTTAAAAATTTATAAAGCTATGAATGGGTATCTAAGAAAAAAATTATATATTTTACATCAGACACCAAGCAATTTGCATTTATTAACGACTATCGGTAATTGCACTATTTTGATATTGTGTGGATATATCAGGAGCAGGAAGGAAAGGCGTAATACCCCCAAATTTGAAATAAAGGCCTGTGGAATGTGTGATTACACATGAGTAAAAAAATGGAGAACAAAGTTGATATTCCGATTCAGGATGCTAGAATAGTTCTCCTGGATCACTAACCTAAACATTCTAATTCTATAGACCTAATTTGTCGTAAATGATAGAATTGTGGAAAATGTTAGGTTGGAGGGCTTACAAATGAAAAAGTACAGTACGTTATTAGTTGTACTAATTTGTTGTTTTATTGCTGGTTGCGCGGATTCTGATAAGGAGTCTCAGCTAGAGAAAACAAAAGTCGTGGACTCTTCTATGACAACAAGTTCAACTATTGAGAACGCTGAAAAAAAACTTATTAATGTTGAGTTATCCATTCAAACACTTGTTCAGACTGATAATACTGTTTTAGTCAACGGAACTACAAATCTTCCAGACGGCATGCATTTAATGCTGAATTTAAAAAGTGATTCCAGTTCTTACTTTGCTCAGGATAACGTAAATGTCAGTAGCGGCTCTTTTCAAGCAGGGCCTTTTTCAGATCGGGGCAATGGTCTTGCAGCAGGTACATATAATTTAGTAGTGACCTCTTCGACTGCAAATGTTCAGCCAAGTGAAGTCAAGAAGATAATTGGTGATAATGGATTGTTCTTATCCGGCCACAATATAAAATCTGATTCAGTTTGGGGAAATACGGTTTATATAACGAAGGATTTCACCATTACTACTATACAAAGTGATACAAACACGAGTGAAGAGCTTGAAAATGACTTTAAAACCCCTTCAACAAACGTAAATGATTATAATAGTAATGGTGAATACAAGCCTGTTGAAGAAATGACTCAAGAAGAAATAAGAGCAGAACTAGAAGCCATTATAGGAGATTTTCTTGGAGAATAAAAAATTATAATATATTATTATTTTATGGCCTGCCTTTGAGCAGGTTTTTTCTTTTCTGAATCCTTAGAGGGTAATATATAAGACAAACAAAAAACGCCTACAACTCGAATTAAAAGGAATCAGCCTAACGCCAGAAGAAATAACTGTTACCTAGAAGAAGGCACTACAGATGCAAAAACTGAATATAAAATATTTTGACTAATTCATCATAGGTCATTCTACGGCCTTCACAATTAGGAAATTGTGCCAGTTCATTTATTTTCATGATAGAATAGGGGGTGTCGAAATTAATCGAAAGGAAGCAGTGAATGAACGTGAATTATAATGAAAAAAAGCGATTTTTTACTAAAGGAAGATTCATATTCTGGATACTTTTAACGATTGTTATTCTGGTAATGGTGATTGTAGAAACAAGTAGAACCAACAATGAAGAAATTAAAAATCGAAACTTTGAATACGCAATCGATACGTGGTTTAAAAATAACGTTAAAGCCAATAATCCAAGCGTAAAGAGTTACGAGTGCGTCCAATCGTATCTTAATTGTTTCTATATGAAAATATATATGATGGACGATTTTGATCAACTCTCCGTTGAACAACAATACCGTTTTATTGAAGAAGTGTATCAAAGTTATAATGAATCTCGCCGTCACCTTACAGTTCTAACCGGGCTAAACAAAGTAGAAGAAGGCTCTACAAATTATTTGACAGATTTCAAATCAAGACTTCAATTTATAACTAGCGACAAAAAATATAATCATCGTAACAATGTCGTGAATATCGGCGGTGAGGAATATTATTTCCCTGGATCTTATAATGATCAAATCCATCGAATAAATGCTAAACAGTGGATCGAATTTAATAGTCTTCAGAGAGAAAGCGCCGTTTCGGAAGTGTTAAACTACTGGGGGGGAATGGGCGTTGTCGTTGGTGCCGATTTGGATTGGTTTATGAATAAATTATAGAGCCATTACAATGCGTATGAAAAATACGGGGGAACTTTGACGAATATGATGAGCCTAATTGCGGTTAAAAACAAAATCATCGATTTTGATAGCGAAGGTTTTCAATCAAACTCATCAACGTCCGACGCTGCAGAGGAACAAATAAGCGAGAATAAAATCGACGTTTTCATTAATTTGAAAATGGAAAACGTTAATGGTTACGTTAAATTTAAAGGCGAGACAAATTTACCAGACGATTATGATTTAATGTTTACGATCAGCAATAACGAACATTTTAGAAAGTATGATTCTATGTACGTTAACAATGGTAAGTTTCAAACGGAAGATATTAAATTGGATATTGGCAGGTACAAGGTTGTAATTCGCTCAGGCGTTCAATCTAGTGACGTAAAAAAAGCGATTGGAGTAAATGGCAGCAATCTAATCGGAGATCTGGTTAAATCCGACAACGGAACAAATGAAGTCATATTCGAAAAAGAAATTATTATAAACAGATGATAAATTCTGGTACATAATCACGGGATTCCTAACGCCAGGATGTCACACGGTTGAATTATCATCGATTCAATTAGGACGTATGCTGGCGGAAAGTTACGCGGATGGTAGCGGTGGTAACGGCGAGGATGAAACCGAAAAGAACGTAATAAGAGGCGCAGGCTTTGCGGAAGAAATCCGTTGAGTCTGCGCCTCTTTTTTGCGTTTTAAGACGTAATAAGCCGTCCGTCTGATGTGCGTGTACCGACGATATTAATAACGAAAGCAAATAGGGGGTTGCGCGTTCCTTCTATTATATATGTGTTCAGTAATAGCGTAAGTTCGCGGCAAATTGTGGGCGAGGGTGCGCTCGTTAATCTTGCAAGGGTGCGCGGCTATGGGGTATAATGGTATTACCGCGATCGACGAGCGTTGAACCATCGCAGGGTAAACGTTGATATTTCGGCATATTTGTGTTATTTAAATCGGGGTATGGCGCAGTCAGGTAGCGCGCACCCTTGGGGTGGGTGAGGCCGTGGGTTCGAATCCCGCTACTCCGATTTATCCCTTTATTAAAAAGGGAGCAACCAAATAATAAAAGTAATTCAGACCATCTTTAAATGGATTTCTTAACATCCTAGGAGGTGGTTTTTTTATTAGCGCAAGGTGTTAAGACCTTAAACTACCTTGAGTAATAATCACTGATGCTGTAGACCTATATTGTCGATCGATGATATAATCATGCAAAATATTGAGATTTGGGAGGTTAGAGGGATGGAGTCCAATAAAATTGCAAAAGTCATTCTATGGATCGGTCTCATAGAAATTGTTTTAGCCTTTATTTTAGGGATAGTATCAGGGCAACCAGCAAGCAGATATGATAGTTTCCATTGGGGAATTGCCTTTACATGGTGGGTAGGTGGTTTTGTTTCTGGAATGCTCTTTATAGCATTTTCAGAGGTAATAAAAATTCTTCATGAAACACGATATTATACATATCAAAGCTATCTATTGCATGGCGGGAAACGAAAAGTAGAAAAGGAAACATCTTCTCGTTTCGAATCCTTTAGACCAAATTTTTAAACAATAAATATATTCTGATACTAAAACCTACTTTTCTTCACCGACGATAGCAATAGGGTAATAAAATGCTTCTAAAAAAACGATTTTGGCATTATATTTGGTAAAATACCAACCATTGTGAAGGTGAGATAACCGTAATTGTAGTCAATTTACAATGGATTTAAATCGGTGCCTGGTTCCTGCTTAATGGTGGAGTATGGAAAATTAATCGGTGTCGATGATTTCATAAGCATGGGGTGGCAATTTTTACATATCAGAGGGATACTTAAAAGTTCAGACTATGATTTATTTAATGGATTAGCTGGCGGTTCAGGGTGAAAAGTTTATTGTAAAAATAATTACTTTATGCATAGTGGACACTATCTTCGAAAGTTACTTAGACCACTTTACTCTACTTGTTGCACCTCTTATAATTTTTAATTAGCAAGAATGAAAAGTTAATGGTCTTGAACTTCATATAGTCGGATTCCTTTTTGATAAATCACAGATAACAGTACATATTATTATCCCTTGCTAACGCTGGTTAAATGTGATAAAATTTTGCTTGTTGTGAATTCGGTGGTCCGCTGCGGATGATGAGGGAGAACGATGGGGTTCTCCGGAAGAGGCAAGAACACCTGAGTGGAAGGAGGGAGTCATAGATGAATATCGTACAAGCGATTACGCAAGAACAACTTCGCAAAGATATTCCGAGCTTTCGTTCCGGTGACACTTTGAAAGTGTACGTTAAGGTTATCGAGGGATCTCGTGAGCGCATCCAATTGTTTGAAGGTGTTGTAATTAAGCGTCGTGGCGGCGGAATCAGTGAGACTTTTACGGTTCGTAAAATTTCTAACGGTGTTGGCGTGGAGAGAACTTTCCCGCTTCATTCCCCGAAACTCGATAAAATCGAAGTGGCTCGCCGTGGTAAAGTGCGTCGTGCGAAGCTATACTATCTTCGTGAACTTCGCGGTAAAGCAGCTAGAATTAAAGAAGCGCGTCGTTAATTCATTAACGATCAAGTGGGGGCTTGTATTTATTCAAGCCCCTTTACTATTTGTTCTGGTTGCCACTGAATTACATATTCTATGGTAAAGTGAGGTTGCGAACAATGGAACAGCAATTTCAATCGGAGACGGGTCAATCGGGCTCTGTACAGGAGCCGCCAAGTAAAGAAAAAAACGAGGCTTTGGAGTGGCTAAAAGCCATAGTAATTGCAGTCGTGTTGGTTCTTCTTATCCGGTGGCTGTTCTTTGCTCCTTTTATTGTAGATGGAGAGTCCATGCAGCCGAATTTTCATACGAGCGAGAGAATTATCGTAAACAAGATTCTCTATGATATCCGTGCGCCAAAGCATGGCGAGGTCGTTGTATTCCACGTGCCTTCGCAGGGCCGCGACTTCATTAAACGGGTCATCGGCGTTCCGGGCGATACGGTGCAGGTTGAAGGCGATACCGTTATGGTTAACGGAGAAGTAGTCGATGAGACGTACATTAAAGATGTCGTAAATGAGAAGCATAATAATAATCAGCTTTATAATACAGAAGGAAATTTTCCGAATGAATTCGTTCACGAGAATACGGTTCCAGAGGGGCATATCTTCGTGCTGGGCGACAATCGGTCGAACAGTACGGACAGCCGGAGAATTGGCTTCGTTCCATATAAGGATATCGTAGGCAGAGCCGATCTTGTATTCTGGCCCCTGAAGGATATTAAAGTGATTAAGCATAAATGAACACCCACAAGCGGGATTAACGGGAACTGAGGTGATGACATGACGATACAATGGTTTCCCGGACATATGACGAGGGCACGCCGGCAGATTCAGGAGAAGCTGAAGCTGATTGATGTGGCTATCGAGCTGCTGGACGCAAGGCTTCCCTTGTCCAGCCGCAATCCGATGGTTGATGAAATATTGCAGGGCAAGCCGCGGCTGATCTTGCTGAACAAAGCGGATTTAGCCGATCCGGCCGTCACGCGGGAGTGGATTGACTATTTCAAGCAGGAGGGCTTCTCTGCTATCGCAGTAGACGCCTCCAGCGGCCAAGGGGTTAAGGAGATTCCGGCGCTAGCTAAGGAGCTTTTGAAGGATAAAATTGAGAAGCAGCTGGCTAAAGGGATGAACCCGAGAGCGATCCGGGCGCTGATCGTTGGGATTCCGAACGTCGGCAAATCCACGCTTATCAACAGGATGGCAGGGCGGAGCATCGCAGCAACCGGGGATCGGCCGGGAATTACCAAGGGCCAGCAGTGGATCAAGGTAGGCACAGAGATGGAGCTGCTGGATACGCCAGGCATACTCTGGCCCAAATTCGAGGATCAGAACGTGGGCTACCGTTTGGCTGTGACCGGGGCGATCCGTGAGGAAATATTGAACATCGAGGACATTGCTTTTTTTGCGGTAAAATATTTGACCCAATATTATTGGGAGCCGTTTGCTGAACGGTTCGGCCTTGAAGAGGCGCCGGAGGATTTCGAGAACCCGGATGAAATCGTGGCCGTTATGGAGGCCGTAGGGCGTAAACGCGGCTGTCTGATGAGCGGCGGACGGGTAGACCTTGAGAAGGCTTCCAGCGTACTCTTACGCGAACTGCGGGCTGGCAAGCTGGGAAGATATTCCCTGGAGGCTCCTTACTAAAGACAAGACTTCGGCCGTCTTCCTCTAGGGGAAGGCGGTTTTTTGCCGAATGGGATAATTACACTCTATCCGGCTGGTAAGTTACCTAGAATATCGACAATCCTTCGGTAAGATTGTATAATCTTGTTGATTATACTTGATGGTGGTGTTGATCATTAATTACGTAATTTCGTTAATCATGTCATTTCTTATCGTATATTTGCTAATTCCCCCGTTTGGCAAACTGGCTTTCCGGCTCGATTTTGTAGATAAGCCGCGAAAGGACGTGGAACGCAAGCTTCACAGGGAGCCTATACCGCTCACAGCGAGCTACGTGATTTTCATTGGCTTTTTCGTTACATATTTAGCCATCGGCAGAGAGTTCAACATGGAGACGGTGGCGATCTTCATCGGCGGAGTATTGCTGCTTGTAATCGGTACGATCGACGACTGGTATAAGACGAAAGGCAAGGATTTTCCTGCTCTTCCCAAGCTGATCGTCCAAGTATCGGCTGCTGTGATTGTATATGCGTCCGGCATTTCGTTCACCGGCTTTTTCAACCCGTTTTCCGGGGAGTACGTTTTGCTGCCGGGAATTTTACAGTTTGTACTGACGATTCTATGGATATTTGGCGTAACTACAGTCATTAATTTCTCGGATGGCCTGGATGGGCTGGCAGGGGGGCTATCGGCAATATCTGCAATCACCCTGTTTATCGTTGCCTTGACCAAGGGGCAATCCACTTCTGCGATTATGGCAATTACCCTCGTCGGGGTTACGCTGGCCTATTTGCGCTACAACAAGCCGCCGGCCAAAATTTTCATGGGGGACGCTGGTGCGACGTTTCTGGGGTTCATTCTAGCAGTGATCGCCCTGGATGGAGCATTTAAGCAGGCTACAGTACTATCCCTGTTTATACCTGTACTGGCGCTTGGCGTGCCGATTTTCGACAATTTATTCGTGGTGATCAAACGCTTTTTGCAGGGAAAATCCATTTACGAGGCGGATGCGAGCCAGGTGCATTATCGCTTGCTGCGGGCGGGCCTTACCCACAGGCAGACCGTCATGTTTCTAATGCTAATCAGCACTTGTCTCTGTCTTTCATCGATTATCCTGCTGCTTATCCAAACTTAAATTATGTCAGGCCGGGAGAAGCGCCCGGTCTTTTATTTTTTGCTGAAAGCCTATATAAACGAAGCTCAGCATCCGATATTACTCATATAACCGTATGCAGCATTCAAAAGTTTGTTGTTCCTAACGGATGTACAGCGGGTCGGCGGGTTTGCAAATACAAGGAGGCACAATGAGTGATTTACTGACGTATGAAAAAGAGTACTGGCAGCGCTCGTTCCAGCATATCGCCGGAATTGACGAGGTGGGGCGAGGCTGCCTGTTCGGTGATGTCGTCGCTGCTGCGGTCATTTTGCCGCATGGATTAATCTTGGAGGAAGTTAATGATTCGAAGAAGCTGACCGCCAAAAAACGCGAGAAATTATACGATATCATCATGAAAGAGGCGCTGGCTGTAAGCACAGGCTTTGTTGATGCGGAGACAATCGATCGGCTAAATATTAAACAGGCGACACGTCTGGCGATGAAGCAGGCGGTTGAGCAGCTTCCGGTCAAGCCGGATTTTCTTCTCATCGATGCGGAGAAGGTAGATGTCGAAATCCCGCAGCTGGCGGTCATAAAAGGTGACGCCGTAAGCCAGTCCATCGCTGCGGCTTCGATTGTGGCCAAAGTGACTCGGGATCGGCTATGCGAAGGTGAATGGGATGTACGGTATCCGGAATATGGCATCGCTACGCATAAGGGATATGCAACCAAGCTTCACCGGGAGCGGATACAGGCTCTAGGTGCGACGCCCATGCACCGCAAAAGCTTTATGCGCAATTTATTCGTACAGGAACAGACCTTGTTTTAGGAGAATGCGTTGCTTGATGTTTAGTTTGCGCTGCTTCCATGACCCGTCTTAAGTAAGGCGGGTTTTCCGTATCATTGATATAAATAACAGGAGGATGCTCATGAATATCGGACCGCTGCTGCGCAGTCTAATGGGGGATGCCCGGCCGGGAGAACCTCGAGCCCTGGAACTGAAAACGGGACAAATCGTGAGAGGGACCGTACTGAGTGTCTCAGAGGACGGACAAGAAGCGGTGATACAGGTGCAGGGCGTAAAGCTGCACGCCGCCCTGGAAACCCCGCTTCGCCAAGGGGAAACGACGCTGCTGCAGGTCCAGCAGCCGTCATCCGAAGGGCTGGCCGTGTTAAAGCCGGTTGGCTCGAATACGGCCGCACCGATGTCCGCCGCTTCGCTAGCGAGCGCTTTGGCCGCTATGGGGCTGGAGGATACGGCAGCCAATCGCGAGCTTGTGCAGATGATGCGGGCGAACGGCTTGCCTTTAACGAAAGAGAGCCTGCAGACTCTACAGCAATTAACCTTACATAAACCATCGGCCGTGCCGATGTCGGAATGGATTCAAGCGGCGGGAATTGCATTGGGACGAGGCCTTCCGCTTACAGGAGAGACGGTTGCCGGTTTGCATCAGGCCGTTTTCGGCCCGCCGCTCCACGAGCTGCTTTCCGCTCTGGATGAACTGCTGGGCAATTGGATGCGCTCAGAAGGCGGGAACGGGGCAAAGGATGGGGCAGGAGGCCGGCTTATACAGGCGCAAGCTCAAGGGCAGGCGGCAACTGCTCAAGCTTCCGCTCAGACCGGAAATGCCGCAGTTTCGCCTCAGGCTGCCAGCGCTTCGTCTGCTGCGAGTGTGGTGCAGGCTGCGGCCGGAACGGCAGACGGACAGCATGCAGCGCAGGGCGGACAGGCTGCGCCGTCTGGCGCAGGGGCATCGGCCGCTGCGCTCGCTGGCGCGAGACGCTGAAGGGCGTGCTGCTGCAAATGCTGGCCGCAGACGATGTGCCGGCCCCGCTGCAGGAGGCGGCCCGCCAGCTCGTCCACCAGCTTACAGGACAGCAGCTGCTGCTGAATACGGATCGCACCGCTCCCTTTGCGCAGGTAACGCTGTTCCTGCCTTTCGTCGGGGCGGACGGCGAGCAGACCGCAGCCGTTCATATCGAGTCCCGCCGCGGCCGCAAAGGCGAGCTGGACGCGGCAAATTGCCGGCTTTGGTTCGACCTGCAAATGAAATCACTTGGCTTGATTATGCTTGACGTCCAGGTGCTGGACAAGAAGGTCATGCTGAAGGTTTACACCGAAGCAGAGATGACGGGCCAGTTCCTTGAATCGAGAGAGGAGGAGGTTCAGGAGGCGCTGCAGGCGGCTGGCTATCAGCTGGTATCCCTCAAAAGCGGCCTTCTGCCTTCTGTTGAGCCTGAAACGATGGGTGGAAATGAGCCGGGCTCCCCGTTTTCATATACACCTACGATCTATAAAGGGGTGGATTATCGAGTATGAGCGAGAGCAACGAAGAGCATCGCCCCTATCAAATCAGAAAAGCTGTCGCCCTCAAATACGATCCATCGCAAAGCGATGCCCCCGTCGTAGCTGCCAAAGGAAGCGGCTATCTGGCGGACCGAATATTGGAGAAGGCCAAGGAGCACGGGGTTCCCGTTCAGGAGGACGCCGCGCTCGTCGAGGTGCTCTCCAAGCTGGATCTCGATCAACAGATTCCGCCAGAGCTGTATACTCTGGTTGCAGAAATTCTCAGCTTTATTTATCGATCGGACAAAGCGGCGGAAAAGGGGCTGTTCGATGACTATTAATCCGAAGGACAAGCAGATTCGCCCATTGGACGGGCGAAAAGCTAGAGGGAGATTGGCGGAGGAAGCGGGAGCCCGCTATTTGCAGGAGCATGGCTATGAGCTTCTTGAGCGCAACTGGCGCTGCCGCTCCGGGGAAATCGATATCATCGCCAAGAAAGAAGGCGTGATCGTAATCGTAGAGGTCAGGAGCCGAAGTGTGCATAACGAGCAGTATGGGACGCCAGCCGAGTCCATTACGCCTCGGAAGATCAAGCAACTCCGGGAGACGGCAGCGGTATATTTGCACAAGACGCATCAATATAACGAGTCCATTCGATTCGATGTCCTGGCGGTGCAAATGAGAAGAAATGAAGTTGTTGCCATCGAGCATATCCCGGGTGCATTTTAATTGGGAAACTATTAATGTCTGATTTCCTATGAAGCCTGACCGTATGTATGCGGGACGGTTTTCTGGCGGTTAATGAAATGGCTCAACTCGACTAGACACGTAAGAGCATTTAAATCTAAACAGCACTCGCTGTCAAAAAAAGCAGCCTTGCAGTCCCAAAGAAGCAGTAAGAATCCTCAATTTGCTTCCTGTGACGGCAAGGCTATTGTCGTTCGGATAGTTAGGCGGCTCAGGGGTAGAATAAATGGGCCTTCCAGTGGCAGATAGACTTAGAAATAGACATCCCCGCTATCCGATTGAATCTGCGATTCGGCGGTCGAGCTGACGGTATTGGATTGCTTCGGCCACATGGCCGGCGGAAATGCAGTTGGTCCCTTCCAAATCCGCTATCGTTCTGGACAGCTTGATGATCCGGTCGTAGGCGCGCATGCTGAGGCCGAGCGATTGGAAGGTGGCTGCAAGCAGCTGTTCCGCCTCCTTGTCCAGGGCGGCATATTGCCGCAGCAGTCTGCCGCTCAGCTCGCTATTGCTGGAGATTTCCAGTCCTCTGTAGCGATACTGCTGCAGCTCCCTTGCCCGAAGCGCCGCCTCTTTCATTTCTTGCGAGCTAAGCGGCTGCTTATCATTCAGCCACTCTACCGGCAGTGGCACCTCGACATGCATATCGATGCGATCCAGCAGGGGTCCGGATATGCGTTCACGATACTGGGCTACACGGTAGGGGCTGCAGGTACAGCGCGGAAGCGGCGGCTGGGCTCCGAAAAAGCCGCATTGACACGGATTCAAAGAAACTGCGAGCATGAAACTTGCGGGAAAGGTAAACGACGCCCGGCTTCGGCTGATTGTCACTGCACGCTCCTCCAGCGGCTGCCGCAGCACCTCCAGAGCGCTGCGGGTGAACTCAGGAAGCTCATCCAGAAAGAGCACCCCGTGGTGGGCCAGGCTGACCTCTCCGGCCCGGGGGATGGTTCCTCCGCCGACCAGACCAGCGGCAGAGATCGTATGGTGCGGGGCACGGAAAGGCCTATTGCGGACTAAGCAGGTTGCCGTTTCGGTGAGCTTTCCGGCGGAACTGTAAATTTTCGTCACCTCCAGGGCTTCCTCTTCCGTCAAATCCGGAAGAATCGATGGAAGGCGGCGGATCAGCATCGTTTTGCCGGTACCGGGAGGGCCAATGAGCATAATATTATGCCTGCCTGCCGCAGCGATCGTTAAGGCCCGCTTGGCATGCTGCTGCCCCAGGACATCGCTGTAGTCTCCTGCTGAAGCAGGGGGCGAGGGGGACGATCTGCTTGCGTCGCTTGCGGAACATTGCAAATGATTAAATGAGGAGATGACCAGCGGACGTTTAATAGCCTGACCGGAGGGGGGCCTTGGACGGGATAGGGCTTTGCCGCGTTTTTGCCCCGGGGAAGGCACCCCGTAATCAGAACCAGATGCTTCCTTATCAGATGATAAATCGTTTAGATGCTTCAATCCATAGATGGATATACCGCTGATCAGCATCGCTTCCGCTGCATTGTCCCTTGGCAGCAGCACTGCGTCGAAGCCCTGGCGTTTAGCCAGGTCGACCATGGAGATAACACCGGGGACAGGGCGAAGCAGGCCGTCAAGGGATAGCTCTCCGATCATGAGAATCCGTTCTTCCTCAGGCAGTGCAATCTGATTGCTTGCGGCCAAAATGCCAAGCGCAATCGCCAGATCAAATGCCGAGCCCTCTTTGCGAAGATCCGCAGGCGCCAGATTAATGGTGACCCGCTGAAGCGGGAAGGCATAGCCGCAGTTCTTGATCGCAGATCTTACTCGCTCCACGGCCTCGCGCACCGCAGAATCCGGCAAACCGACAATAGACGTATGCGGTATGCCGTTCGATAAATCCACCTCGACCTCGATTAATCTCCCGTCGATTCCATACAAGCAAGCACTAAATAATTTACCGTACATAACAAAAAACACCCCTTATTCACACACTGCCCGGCACGTTAAGCCAAGCGGTTCAGGAAAAGGGTGCTTCCTCATTCTCCATTCATCTTTAACCGTATTTTAGAAGAAGAACTATAATAAGTCAAGAAACAGGCTGGGAAAACGGAGAGGTTCTGGCCGGTGCTGCTGCAACGCTGCGCTCTCGTTGTTTGCTAGAAGTTCTGGAGAAGGCGATCCTTCCAGAATAGGGAGTGGGATCAAGGAGGATTCTCGCACCCTTGAATACTTTTAGGAGGCCAAAAAGCCCCTTGGCTTACTGTTTTCGGCGGGAAAAGAGAAGGCCACAAAGTCCGGCGCGTGGTCTGGATTTTAGAGAATTGTAATGGGATTGAACATACTACAACGCGGCGGAGATCTCGTCTGTTAATATTCTACATTCTTTGAAGGAATATACTCATAATTGTCGAAAGCTATTAAGCAAGATGAAATAATTTGGGGTGGTCGATATGGCGGAGAAGGAGTAAGGCGAAGCAGCGAGAGGATTTCCTGAAAGGTGTTGTCGGATTTTCAATGGTTGGTCCGGGCCTGCTAGTGCTGAATATAACGAAATCCATTGAACTGGGAGCCGTGGCAGCCGTCATAGGTTTGGCCTTGGTTTTAGTAATTATGATTTTCGTGAATAAAGCTAAGGCTGAGCGGTTAAAGAAATCAGGAATTGCTGACATCGACAGGATGGACGGCTTACAGTTTGAAAAGTATCTAGCATACCTGTTTCAAGCCGAAGGCTATAAAACCCAAGTGACAAAAGCTTCGGGGGACTACGGTGCCGATCTCCTCCTTCATAAGGACGGAAAAAAGATCGTTGTTCAGGCAAAACGCTACAGTAAAAATGTTGGTATCAAGGCAATACAGGAGGCACAGGCATCTATTGCTCATTATGGAGCTTCGGAGGCCTGGGTTGTGACAAACAGGGATTACACCGATGCAGCTTATGAGTTGGCCAAGTCCAATAGGGTTCGCTTAACCAACAGGGAAGCATTAATCGAAATGGTTCTCGCCATGAATCCAGGGGCCGTACCGGAACCTAAAGCGGTCATCGCTGCAACTCCAAAAGATGATATGACTTGCCCGAGGTGCGGCAATAAAATGATACTCCGGACAAGTGCAAAGGGCAGCTTTTATGGGTGCAGCGGCTTTCCTAAATGCCGATACATTAGGAAAAATCAGATTGGATAATAACATGCCTATGGAGCTTTCGTTCAATACGGCGATCGGACAGGGAGCAGGTTCTCACGATTCTCCTTTCTACAACTCTACATAAATACTTTGAAGCCGCTCCTGCCTGGGGGCGGCTTATTTAATGCTTTTTTTGATTTCGGTTCATCTCGTGCCGCTATTAAAAATATTACATTTAAAAAATGTGCTTCGACCAATTGGACTATAGGCCAATCCATCTCAATATGATATATTTTACTCGAATAAAGCGAACTGAAATAAATGGCGTGTTTTGCCGAAAGCTCGTTATTTATCGGGAATGAAAAGGAGGAGTGATTTTAGCATAATTCCTTAAAATGGAGAGGAGAAGATCATGACCTATATCAAAATTAGATCGAACCGATATAAAAAAGTTGTGTATAAAGAATGAATTTTTAAGGAAAGCGTTTTAAAAACATGGTACAATGATTTGGGTTTCATATGTTCACCTTAATAACCGCCTGTTGATAGGAGGATTCTACGAATGAATATCCATGAATATCAAGGAAAAGAAGTCCTGAAGCAATACGGGGTAGCCGTGCCGAAGGGACAAGTTGCCTTTACGGTGGATGAAGCCGTGAAAGCAGCGGAAGAGCTGGGCAGCGGGGTTGTCGTCGTTAAGGCTCAAATCCACGCTGGAGGCCGGGGGAAAGCCGGCGGCGTCAAGGTTGCAAAAAATCTGGACGAAGTGCGGGCATATGCCGAGGAGATTTTAGGCAAGGTGCTTGTGACTCATCAGACGGGCCCTGAGGGCAAGGAAGTCAAACGCTTGTTGATCGAGCAAGGCTGCGACATTAAGAAGGAATATTATGTCGGCGTCGTTGTCGACCGGGCAACGGGACGCGTCGTACTGATGGCTTCGGAAGAAGGCGGTACGGAGATTGAGGAAGTAGCTGCGGCTACGCCGGAGAAGATTTTCAAGGAGATCGTCGATCCGGCCATCGGTTTGCAGCCGTTCCAGGCCCGCAGACTGGCGTATGCCATCAACATTCCGAATGAGCTGGTGAACAAAGCAGCTCAGTTCATGCTGGCTTTATATGAAGCATTTGTGGATAAGGACTGCTCCATCGCCGAAATCAACCCGCTGGTTGTGACGGGCGACGGCGAAGTGATGGCGCTTGACGCCAAACTGAACTTTGATTCCAATGCGTTGTTCCGCCAGAAGGATGTTCTGGCCCTTCGCGATCTGGAAGAAGAAGACGAGAAGGAAATCGAAGCCTCGAAATACGATTTGAGCTACATTGCCCTGGACGGCAATATCGGCTGTATGGTCAACGGCGCAGGTCTGGCGATGGCGACGATGGATATCATTAAATATTACGGCGGAGATCCTGCCAACTTCCTTGACGTAGGGGGCGGCGCAACCGCGGAGAAGGTAACGGAAGCATTCAAGATCATTTTGTCCGATTCTAAAGTCAAAGGTATTTTCGTCAATATTTTTGGCGGCATCATGAAGTGCGATGTCATCGCTTCGGGGATCGTCGAGGCTGCGAAGCAGGTCGGGCTGGATCGTCCGCTTGTTGTGCGGCTGGAAGGAACGAACGTCGAGCTCGGGAAGGATATTTTGGCGAATTCGGGCCTTGCGATCGTGTCTGCGGATTCCATGGCTGACGGTGCTCAGAAGATCGTCGAACTAGTATCATAATCTAATCTTCCAATCCATATTAGAGGAGGCTCGAACGATGAGTATTTTGGTCGATAAAAATACGAAAGTCATTACGCAGGGGATTACCGGAAAAACCGCCCTCTTCCACGCCAAAGGCGCTCTGGATTACGGTACACAAATGGTTGGCGGAACTTCGCCGGGCAAGGGCGGAACCAAGGTGGACATTACGCTCGAGAACGGCAGCACGGTAAGCCTGCCGGTATTCAATACCGTAAAGGAAGCTAAAGAAGCGACCGGGGCGACAGCAAGCGTCATTTATGTGCCGCCGGCATTTGCCGCGGATTCGATCCTGGAAGCTGTGGAAGCGGAAATGGAGCTTGTTATTTGTATTACGGAAGGCATTCCCGTGCTCGATATGGTCAAGGTATCCCGTTATATGGAAGGGAAGAAGACGGTATTAATCGGGCCGAACTGCCCTGGCGTCATTACGCCCGGAGAGTGCAAAATCGGGATTATGCCGGGCTACATCCATATGCCAGGCCATGTCGGCGTAGTATCGCGGAGCGGAACCCTCACCTATGAAGCGGTTCATCAGTTGACAACCCGTGGCATCGGCCAGTCTTCCGCGGTAGGCATCGGCGGCGACCCTGTCAAAGGTTCGGAGTTTATCGATATCCTCCGCCGCTTTAATGAGGATGACAACACGCATGCTGTCATCATGATCGGAGAAATCGGCGGAACGGCTGAGGAAGAAGCGGCAGAATGGATCCGTGACCATATGACGAAGCCGGTCGTTGGCTTCATCGGCGGCGTTACGGCTCCTCCAGGCAAGCGGATGGGCCATGCCGGTGCCATCATTTCCGGCGGCAAGGGGACGGCGAAGGAGAAGATCGCCAAGCTGGAGGAATGCGGCATCAAGGTTGCGCCTACTCCATCGGAAATGGGCTCTACGCTGGTGAGTGTGCTCGAAGAGCGCGGAATTCTCAATCTCTGCACGACACATTAATAGGTCTCTGTTATAATAGTAGCAAAGGTAAGCAACCTTCTTGGCCAAATGGCAGGAGGGTTGCTTTTTTTGTTTATTTTTGGACAAACCCATTATATGAGGGAGGGGCAGGGATTGGACAAGCGGTCGTTACTTATCGGATTGCACGAAAGTCAGGGACTTGGCTGGAAACGGATTGAGCAGCTGCTGCGCCGGGAAGACTGGGTGCATGCTTTGGATTATACTCCCGGGGATTGGGTAGAACGGGGGCTGAATGCGGAGCTGGCAATCAGGCTGGCCGAGACATTGACGAGCAGCTGGATCGAGAATAGGCTTGAACAGCTGGAATGCAGGAGGATACAGGCGATAACGATATTGGATCGCCAGTACCCTTTATTAATGAAGGAAACCGTTCGGCCGCCCTGGGTAATGTATGGCATAGGAGAGGCAGGACTGCTGTCGGAGCCTTCCGTTGCCATGGTGGGTACCCGTGTTCCTACGGCTTATGGACGCAAGGTATGCACGGAGCTGACCACCGCCCTTTGCCGCCGGGGCATGGTTGTAGTTAGCGGGCTGGCTAAGGGGATTGACGGCCAATGCCACGAAGCTGCGCTTCGTTGCGAGGGCAAGACGGTAGCTGTTCTTGGAACGGCAATTGATGTCGCTTATCCACCGGAAAATGCCTCCTTGTACCAGATGATCGCCGAGCAAGGGCTGATTTTGTCGGAATACCCGATCGGCACTCCGGGACATCCCGGATTATTTCCGATGCGAAATCGGATCATTGCCGGCATAACGCATGGGACGGTCGTTGTAGAGGCGGATGCCCGCAGCGGCTCGTTAATTACGGCTGACGCCGCGCTTGAGGCCGGGCGAGATGTTTTTGCCGTCCCGGGGCCCATCACCTCTCCGAAAAGCCGGGGAACGCTCAGCCTGATCAAGCAAGGGGCCAAAATGGTTACGAATGCAGAGGATATTTTAGAAGAATATATAAGGCTGCTGCCTGTCTCGCAGGAAAAAGAGGAAGAAAACGGATCCATAGATCAGTTGACAGATGAGGAGCGCCGCATATACCATATGTTGGAGCAGAAAAATTGTACGCTTGATGAACTATTGATGAAGACGGAATGGGAATTTGGACATTTACATTCAGTTCTGTTATCTTTAATCATGAAAAAAGCGGCAGTTCAACTGCCCGGTTCTGTGTATAAGGTAATATAGTCCATTCCTGACTGAGAGTGGTTCATAAAATATGACTATATGACTTGTGAGAAGGTTAATTAGTTTCTGACGTTTGAGAGGAGGATGACCCTGTGGCGGATTCACTCGTCATCGTGGAATCGCCTGCCAAGGCGAAAACGATCGGCAAATACTTAGGCAGCAAATACATCGTGAAAGCTTCAATGGGACATGTTCGCGATTTGCCCAAGAGCCAGATTGGGGTTGAAGTAGAGAATGACTTCAGTCCGAAGTATATAACAATCCGTGGTAAGGGTTCTGTATTGAAGGAATTGAAGGATGCCAGCAAAAAGGTAAAGAAAATTTATCTCGCAGCTGACCCCGATCGCGAGGGGGAAGCGATAGCCTGGCATTTGGCCCATGCGCTAGATATGGATGAGACGGAGACCTGCCGCGTCGTATTCAATGAGATTACGAAGCAAGCGGTGAAGGATGCGTTCAAGACACCGCGCAAAATCAATATGGATCTGGTCAATGCCCAGCAAGCCCGGCGGATTCTCGACCGGCTCGTTGGTTACAAGATTAGCCCCTTGCTATGGAAGAAGGTTAAGAAAGGCTTGTCGGCAGGAAGAGTTCAATCGGTTGCCGTCAAAATCATCATGGACCGGGAAAATGAAATTTCCGCATTTGTTCCCGAAGAATATTGGAGCATTACTGCCAAGCTGAAGACGGGAGCTTCTTCATTCGAAGCGAAGTTTCATCAGCTCCGCGGGGAGAAGCTGGAGCTGAAGAATGAGGAACAGGTTAACGGTATTTTAAAATCGATCGAGGGCGCCGCGTTCAAGGTGTCTGACGTGAAGGAGAAAGAACGGCTCCGCCATCCGGCAGCTCCGTTTACGACGAGCTCCCTTCAGCAGGAAGCGGCCCGCAAGCTGAACTTCCGTGCGGCCAAGACGATGTCGGTTGCTCAGCAGCTGTACGAAGGGGTAGATTTGGGCAAAGAAGGAACCGTCGGTCTGATTACCTATATGCGTACGGACTCTACGCGAATAGCGGAGTCTGCGCAGACTGAGGCGAAGGAGTATATATTGGCTAAATATGGCGAGAAATATGCGCCTGATTCGCCGCGTCAGTATTCGAAGAAAGCCGCAGGCTCCCAGGATGCTCACGAGGCGATTCGTCCTACCTCCGCGATGCGCGATCCGGAATCGGTGAAATCCTTTATGAGCCGTGACCAGTACCGCCTGTACAAACTGATTTGGGAACGCTTTATGGCCAGCCAGATGTCTTCTGCCGTGCTGGACACCCTTTCCGTTGATATCGCGGCAGGAGATGTTACGTTCCGCGCTGTAGGCTCCAAAATCCGCTTTCACGGCTTCATGAAGGTGTATGTGGAGGGGAATGACGATGGGACGACGGATGACGATAAATATTTGCCTCCACTGGAGGTTGGCGATCAGCTGGAAACGGAAGGCATTGAGCCGAAGCAGCATTTCACCCAGCCGCCGCCAAGATATACGGAAGCCCGTCTAGTCAAGACGCTCGAGGAGCTGGGTATCGGACGTCCTAGTACGTATGCTCCTACACTCGAGACGATTCAGAAACGCGGCTATGTAGCGATTGAGGACAAGAAGTTTATGCCTACCGAGCTCGGAGAGCTTGTGATCGAGCAAATGGAGCAGTTTTTCCCAGAGATTCTAGACGTAGAATTTACCGCCCATATGGAAGAGGATCTCGACCATGTGGAGGAAGGCTCGGAGGATTGGGTACGCGTACTGAGCGATTTCTACGAATCGTTTGAGAAGCGTCTGGAAGTCGCTGAAGAAGAGATGAAGGAAATCGAGATCGAAGATGAGGTTTCCGATGAAATATGTGAGAAATGCGGCAAGCCGCTTGTATATAAATTGGGTCGTTTCGGCAAATTCCTTGCTTGCTCCGGGTTTCCGGACTGCCGCAATACGAAGCCGATCGTCAAGGATATCGGCGTAAGCTGCCCGAAATGCAAAGAGGGCCATGTCGTCGAACGGCGCAGCAAGAAAGGAAGGATATTCTTCGGATGTGACCGATATCCGGAATGCGACTTCGTGTCATGGGATCGACCTTCTCCGAAGCCTTGCCCGAAATGCGGAGGGCTGCTCGTCGAGAAGCGCAACAAGCAGGGAGGCAAGCTGCAGTGCACGGCCTGCGATCACGTGGAGCCGATCGAGGAGAATGAAGATACCTCCGATGAATAGACGACAACTAGAACGAGCTTACTGAAACACATTAGGGGGTAATGAGAGTGGAGCAATCAAAGAGAGTAACCGTTGTTGGAGCAGGGCTTGCCGGAAGCGAGGCTGCTTGGCAGCTCGCTAAGCGCGGCATCCCTGTGAGACTATATGAAATGCGCCCCGTTCAGAAAACGCCGGCACACCATACCGACAAATTCGCTGAGCTGGTATGCAGCAATTCTTTGCGGGCCAACAGCCTGACCAATGCCGTAGGCGTCCTCAAGGAAGAGATGCGCATGCTCGATTCGCTGGTCATTGGAGCGGCAGACCGCAATGCCGTTCCCGCGGGAGGGGCCTTGGCGGTTGACAGAGACGGCTTCTCGGGCGAGATTACCCGGACGCTGCGCGAACATCCGCTGGTCGAGGTTATTAATGAAGAAATACAGGAAATCCCGGAGGACGGAATCGTAATCATCGCCACGGGGCCGCTGACTTCTCCGGCTTTATCGGAGCAGATCAAGCGTCTGACTGGCGAGGATTATTTCTACTTCTACGATGCAGCCGCTCCAATCGTGGAGAAGGACTCCATTGACATGAGCAAGGTCTACCTCGCTTCCAGGTATGATAAAGGGGAAGCGGCCTATTTAAATTGCCCGATGACTGAAGCGGAGTTCGATGCGTTCTACGAAGCTCTTATTCACGCGGAAGTCGCCGAATTGAAAGAGTTCGAGAAGGAAATTTATTTCGACGGCTGCATGCCGATCGAAATCATGATGCGACGGGGCAAGCAAACGGCTTTATTCGGTCCAATGAAGCCGGTAGGGCTAGTGAACCCTCATGACGGCAAGCTTCCTTATGCGGTCGTTCAGCTGCGTCAGGACAATGCAGCGGGGACGCTGTATAATCTTGTAGGTTTTCAGACCCATCTGAAATGGGGGGAGCAAAAACGGGTGTTCTCGATGATTCCTGGCTTGGAGAATGCTGAATTTGTGCGCTATGGCGTTATGCACCGCAATACATTCATCAATTCGCCCAAACTGCTTGAGTCGACCTATCAGCTGAAGCAGCGGCGGAGTTTGTTCTTTGCCGGCCAAATGACTGGGGTCGAGGGATATGTCGAGTCCGCAGCCTCAGGGCTGATTGCGGGAATTAATGCGGCCCTGGCGGCGAACGAACAAGAAGGCATCGTTTTCCCTGAGGATACGACGCTCGGCAGCATGGCGAGGTACATTACGACGGCTGATTTCAAGCATTTCCAGCCGATGAACGCCAATTTCGGCTTGTTTCCTAAGCTGGATACCCGTTATCGTAAAAAGGCGGAGAAGAACGAGGCGCTTGCCCGGCGTGCTTTGGACAGCTTAAAGGCGTTTATTCAGGATACCCGTCTGTAGATTGAATTTCTGAAGCATCGTCCCTTAAGGCTCATCATACAATGATATACGGGTACCCCGTAAATAGAGGAGATGGATTGTAATGATTCCTACTTTTCATGCTACAACCATTTGCGCTGTCCGCCACAACGGCAAGGGAGCCATTGCCGGAGACGGCCAGGTCACTTTCGGCGAAAGCGTCGTAATGAAGCAGACGGCCAAGAAGGTCCGCCGCTTATATCGAGGACAGGTGCTGGCTGGCTTTGCCGGTTCCGTAGCCGATGCGATCACTCTGTTTGAGAAGTTCGAGGCGAAGCTTGAGGAGCATCACGGCAATCTCCAGCGCGCCGCTGTCGAGCTTGCCAAGGATTGGCGCCAGGATCGCGTGCTGCGCAAATTGGAGGCTCTCATGATCGTCATGGACAATACCGGCATGCTTCTAATTTCCGGTGGAGGAGAGATCATTGAGCCGGATGACGATGTGCTGGCAATTGGCTCAGGGGGCAATTTTGCCTTGTCTGCAGCCCGGGCCTTGAAGCGTCATGCCGCTCAATTAGAGGCGAAGGACATTGCGCGCGAATCGCTGCTGGTCGCTTCTGAGATTTGCGTCTACACGAACAATAACATTATTGTCGAAGAACTTTGATGCGACGCTATATTCCGTGTGTTTTTTGCCGGGATGGGCTGTCCATCGGATGAATTGTCCGGCGAACCGGACTTTTTTTCGTGGCAGAGTCTTAAATATAATCTTCAAAAGGAGGATCATCCATGACGAATCGTCAATTTACACCAAGACAAATTGTAGCTGAACTGGATAAGTACATCGTTGGGCAAAAGCAGGCAAAGAAATCCGTTGCAGTCGCTTTGCGCAACCGCTACCGCCGAAGCCTGCTCAGCGAGGAAGTGCAGGATGAAATCGTGCCGAAGAACATATTGATGATCGGACCGACGGGTGTCGGGAAGACAGAAATTGCCCGGCGGCTGGCTAAGCTTGTAGGGGCCCCTTTTATCAAGGTAGAGGCTACGAAGTTCACCGAGGTCGGTTATGTTGGCCGTGACGTTGAATCCATGGTGCGCGACTTGATCGAGACGGCAATTCGGACCGTCAAGCTGGAACGCACGGAGAAGGTCAAAGATAGGGCTGAAGAACTAGCGAATGAGCGGCTTGTGCAAATTCTTGTACCATCTAGCCATAAATCGAAAAACGCCCGCAATCCGTTCGAAATGCTGTTCGGAAACCAGAATGCAAGCGAGACACCTTCAGCAGACGAGGCTCAGGAGGACAGCTCCGTTGCCGAACGGAGGCGTCAAGTCAGAGCCAAATTGGCTGCAGGCCAAATGGAAGAGGATACGGTGGAAATCGAAGTTGAAGATACCGCTCCAACGATGCTGGATATGTTTGCGGGGCAGGGCAACGATCAAATGGGAATGAATATGCAGGAAATGTTCGGTAATTTGCTGCCGAAGCGCACGAAAAAGCGGAAGCTGACGGTGAAGGAAGCGCGAAAGGTGCTTACCCAGGAAGAGGCGGGCAAGCTGATTGACCATGATGATCTCGTGCAGGAAGCGATTACCCGTGCCGAGCAGTCGGGGATTATTTTCATCGATGAAATTGACAAGGTGGCCAGCCGGGGCGGCGGAGGCTCGGGGCCGGATGTGTCCCGTGAAGGAGTGCAGCGGGATATTCTGCCGATCGTTGAAGGCTCGACGGTAATGACCAAATATGGTCCGGTAAAAACCGACTATATTTTGTTCATTGCCGCAGGGGCCTTCCATGTTGCCAAGCCTTCAGATCTTATCCCTGAGCTCCAGGGCCGCTTTCCGATTCGCGTAGAGCTGAATAGCTTGTCCCAGGAGGATTTCGTGTCGATTCTGACGGAGCCTAAAAATGCCCTGACGAAGCAGTACACGGAGCTCCTGCGCACGGAGGACATCGAAATCGAGTTCTCGGCCGAAGCGATTGCCGAGATCGCAAAAATAGCTGCATCCGTGAACGCCAATACGGAGAACATCGGAGCAAGACGGCTTCATACCATTCTTGAGAAGCTGCTGGAGGATTTATCGTTCGAGGCTCCAGAGCTAACCCTTGACCGAATGACGATCACTCCGGAATATGTCCGTGAAAAATTAGGCGATATTGCCCAAGATCGTGACCTTAGCCAGTTTATTCTTTAATCTCCGAAAATTTTGTGAATTTAAAAGTGATTTAAGGCCGTTAGTCCCATGAAAATGGGGCGGCGGCTTTTCTTCTTTTTCCGACAAGTTTAATCGGCATATAGTCACGACTAAATATGATGATTTTTCATTGAATTATAGAAAAATTAACAATTTGTGTATAATTAATCGTTAATTTCTGTAAAGATAGGGCTTTTTTCTTATTGTAATAATGTCGAATCTGCTTGAAACTTAGGATATATGACATTAAGCTATATTTTAACTAAATAGGACGATAGAAAGACTATCAAAATGGTTTATTGTCGAAAAAAAGAGGAATTTGCGAGTGAATGTTGAATTAGTTCTGAGTCGAGAATTAGAAAATTTAATGAATTAAGGGGGATAGGAAGATGCAGCTTCTTAATGGCGTGGGATTTAGTAGACTCGAGAACGCGATTCAGGCTGCCAGCACTAGGCAGCAGGTGATAGCAGACAACATTGCGAATGTGGACACCCCTTATTTTAAGCGTTCTAACGTATCTTTTGAAACCTTATTGCAGCGGGAGATGAACGGCGAAATGCCTACTCTTCGGGGTTATCGGACCGATTTTAGGCATTTTGTCATAGGTTCTTCCGGAAATGTACCAGAGCCGCGGATCACGGTCGATGGCCGAACAGCGATGAACAACAACTCGAACAATGTGGATATCGATAGCGAGATGAGTTTGCTCGCGGAAAATAAACTCCGGTACGATGCGTACATAGAGCAGTTGAATTATCAAATCAAGATGAAGCGTGTGGCTACAGAAGGGAGATAATAAGCGTTGAAAATTAGCAATAGTTTCAATATTAGTTCTTCAGCACTAACGGCGCAGCGTCTTCGGATGGACGTGATCTCCTCCAACATTGCCAATGCGAGAACAACTCGGGCCAGTATAGAGAATGGCCAAGCTGTGCCATATCGCCGGAAGACGGTTGTCATGTCCCCGAATAAAGCCGATTTTAGCAATATGCTGGATTCGGTAATGGGACGAAAGCCTGCTAGCCAGGGAGTGAAGATTACGCAAATTACGGAGGATCCGACGCCTTTCAAGCCGGTATACGATCCGACGCATCCTGATGCTGACGGCGAAGGATATGTCTACATGCCTAACGTGGATTTGATGAAGGAAATGGTGGACATGATTTCGGCAACGCGTTCCTACGAAGCGAATATCACTGCATTGAACGCTAGCAAAGCCATGATCTCCAAAGCATTGCAAATCGGTAAATAATCAGTCAAATTGAAGCAGTCAGGAGTTGGGAAGATTTGATCCAAAATAATATTAGTCTGGACATGATTCAAAGATTAGAAGCAGTTGCTGAGCCCGTTAAACCTACGGCGGCCTCTCCTTCAGAAGCCATTCAAAGCTTCAGTTCATATTTGACTGACGCGCTGAACGGAGTAGCCGAGCAGGAGAACAACGTGCAACGGCTCAATGAGCAGTTCCTCTTAGGACAAGCTAATGTCGATCAAGTGATGATCGCCTCAGAACAGGCGCTGTTAAGTTTGCAGCTCACTACGCAAGTTCGGAATAAAGTGATAGAGGCTTATCAAGAGATTATGCGTACGCAAATTTAATGAAACTAGCAAGCTGTGGATGAGGTGACATTGTGAATGAGAGAATCGCCCAGTACCGGGATCGATTGACCGGATATTGGCATAATTTCAGCAGCAAACAAAGAACGCTTTTAATATCAACGATAGCGATTGTGCTACTAGCGGTTATTTTACTGACGATTCAATTTTCCAAGACAGAGTATGAAGTAGCTTTCAAGAATTTGGATTCCACGGATGCCGCAGGCATCATGAGTCATCTTGATTCCAGCGGAATACCTTACAAGCTAAGTCCGGATGGAACGAGCATATCTGTACCGAGCAAGGATGCAGCGCGCGTGAAGGTGGATGTCGGTTCACAGGGGATTATCAAGAATGGGTCCATCGGCTGGGAATCCTTTAACGAAAGCTCTTCCCTGATCGGCATGACGGATAATGAGTTCAGCGTGAAATATAGGAGCGCACTCAATGGTGAAGTTGAACAATTGCTCAAGCGCATGAAGGGTGTACAAGATGCCAAGGTGCTGATCAACCTGCCGGAGGAGAATGTATTTGCAAGTCCAGAGGAGCAGCAGAAGGCATCCGCTTCCATCGTCATCGGCTTTGCGCCGGGATATCGTCCGAATCAGGAAGCGGTGGATGGTTATTTCAATCTCGTCAAGACCTCCATACCGAACCTGCCGATCGAGAATATTTCGATTTCTTCCAGCGACGATACCGTGCTTCTGCCAACCGGGCAGGGAGGGAATATCGGTTCCCTTACGACGGCCGTCCAGGAAAATATGGCTTTACAGAAAAAATTCGAAAGCGATGTAAGCCGCAGCGTAAAGCAATTTCTCTCTAAATTGACGGGGCCCGACAAAGTTGAGGTGCTTGTAGCGTCAACCCTTAATTTTGATCAGGTTATCGAGAAAAACAACCTCGTGACTCCCGTTGATACCGAGAATATGAGGGGCATTGAGATCAGCGCCCAGAGAATCCAGAAAAGCTACACCGGTGAAGGAAATCCGGACAGTGGAATTCCAGGAACAGGAACGGAAGACGTTCCGGGCTATCCTGCTGCTGGCAGCAGCACCGGGGCAAGTTCGGAGGAATCCTCTTCTACGATTAACTACGAGGTTAACCGAATTACCAAAGACATCGTGGCCAGTCCATATGTTATTAAAGATTTAACCATTAATGTGGCTGTTGAACCACCTGCCGGACAGGATACTTTAGATGAAACTACACGGGATGCGATTGAGAATATTCTGACGAATATCGTCGGGTCTTATCTGGCCGATTCAGGTACTACTTATACAGACGCTGATCTGCAGAGAAAAGTTTCTGTTTTCTCACAAACTTTTCATGGTTCTGAAGAAAAAGCTTCTAGCTTGACACTATCTAACCCATGGATTTGGGGAGGAGCAATCGCTGTTCTGCTAGTCGGTGCAGGGATCGGGGCGCTTCTGTTCCGTCGCCGCAAAAAAGTGGAAGAAGAGGAAGAAGAGCTGCCGCTGCCTTTACCTCCGGAATTCCCGTCAATCAACCTGGATACTATTACAAACGAAAGTCAAGTGCGTAAACAGCTCGAGACGCTGGCGAAGAAGAAGCCGGATGAATTTGTCAACTTGCTGCGCACCTGGCTGGCAGACGAGTAGAGGTGAACGTATTGTCAAAAACGATGGCTTCTGGTCTAACCGGAAAACAAAAGGCGGCAATTTTGCTGATAACGCTCGGACCCGAGGTATCGGCACAAATATTCAAGCATTTGCGTGATGATGAAATTGAACAGCTGACACTCGAAATCGCTAATGTCCGCAAGGTAGATAGCAGCGAGAAAGATATGATTATGGCGGAATTTCACCAGATTTGCCTTGCACAAGAATATATTACGCAAGGGGGCATTAATTACGCTAAAGAGATTCTGGAGAAAGCTCTCGGTTCCAGTAAAGCCTACGAGATCATTAATCGGCTGACCGCAACGCTTCAAGTCAGACCGTTCGATTTTGCCCGGAAGGCGGATCCGAACCAAATTTTGAACTTTATCCAGAACGAGAACGCTCAGACGATTGCGCTTGTCCTGTCTTACCTTCAATTTGAGCAAGCGGCTGCGATTCTCTCTTCTCTTCCGCAGGATAAGCAGGCGGAAGTGGCCCGTAGAATCGCTATGATGGACAGCACCTCGCCGGAGGTTATTTCCCAGGTGGAGCGAGTGCTCGAACAGAAGCTGTCCGCGACCGTGACGCAGGATTATACTAGCGCTGGAGGCATCGAGTCGATCGTCCAAATATTGAATGGGGTCGACCGCGGTACAGAACGAACCATTTTGGATTCGCTCGAAATCCAAGACCCCGAGCTGGCGGAAGAAATCAAGAAGCGGATGTTCGTATTTGAAGACATCGTCAATATCGACAATCGTTCGATTCAGCGGATTATTCGCGACATTGAGAACGCGGATTTGCAGCTTGCGCTTAAAGTCGCCAGCGAGGAAGTTCGGGAGGCGGTGTTCCGCAACATGTCCAAGCGCATGTCGGACACCTTCAAGGAAGAAATGGAATTTATGGGGCCTGTGCGGCTTCGTGACGTGGAGGAGGCGCAAACTCGCATTGTAGCCACGATCCGCAGATTGGAAGAAGCCGGCGAGATTATCATAGCCCGCGGCGGAGGAGATGACATCATTGTCTAATTTGATTAAGGTGTCCCAATATGTACCGGTCGACATTCTCAAGCAGTTGAATCTGGGGAAGACCTATGAGCCTCCCCTGGATCAACAATTAGATGATGAAGCTCTACAAGCTCCGGTCGAGACCGTATCCGCTGAGGATTTGGCTGCCGAAGAGGCAAGGCGGCAAATGTTAAACGATGCTAAAGAATTTGCCGAGCGGCAGATCAGGGAGGCTTCCGAGCAGGCGGAGAGCATGCTGGCGGAAGCCAAGCTCCAAATCGAGACATGGTGGCAGGAGCAAAGAGAGCAGGATGAGCATTTGATCGAGGCCCTCAAATCGGAGGGCTTTAACCAGGGGTATGAGGAGGGCAAGCTCCAGGCTGAGCAATCGCTGCAAGCGAAGATTGAGGAAATGATGAGCGAGGCAAGCGCTGTTCTTCAGCAGGCCTACCTGGAGAAGGAGCGCATTATTCAGGAGGCTGAGCCGTTTCTGGTTGAACTCAGCTGCTCGATTGCTGAGAAAGTGATTGATAGGCAGTTGGAGCTAGAACAGGATTATGTGCTGGAGCTCGTAAAGCGAAGCCTGTCCAGAAAAAGAGAGCAGGGCGTCATCACGCTTTGTGTATCTCCGTCGCAGTTTGCGTTTGTTCAGGCTGCAAGAGAAGAACTCAGCCTAGTTATCGATTCACAGGCCGATTTGCAAATTCTGCCGGATGCGACAGTGCAAGACCGCGGCTGCGTAATCCGCTCCGCCTTCGGAAGCATCGATGCAAGAATTGATACGCAGCTTACCGAGATTAAGAAGGAACTTCTTCGGATCTCGCTCGATCATGAAGACTATCCGGTGACAAGCCCATGACGAAACTTGATACAGCGAAATATATAGATCATTTAAGGCAGATGGATCCGGTTCGAATTAACGGGAAGGTGACCCAGGTTATCGGACTTATGATTGAATCAGAGGGGCCGGATGCGAGCATTGGTGATCTTTGCTACATCTATCCGAGTAAATCTTCCGAGCCTCTGAGAGCTGAGGTCGTAGGATTCCGGGATAATAAGGTATTGCTTATGCCCTTAGGGGATCTGCAGTCCATTGGTCCGGGCTGCGACGTGGTTGGAACCGGCAAGCCTTTAACTGTTCAGGTTGGATCAGAGCTTCTGGGCAAGGTGCTGGATGGACTTGGAGAACCGCTGGACGGATCGGTCATTCCTGCCCGAATGGGGCATTATTCCACGTATAGCAAACCGATGAATCCGCTGGAACGGCCGCGCGTCGCCCAGCCGATCAGTATCGGAGTCAGAGCGATCGATGGACTTCTGACCATCGGTAAAGGGCAGCGTGTAGGTATTTTTGCGGGCTCCGGTGTCGGTAAGAGTACGCTTATGGGCATGATCGCCCGGAACACGTCAGCGGACGTTAACGTTATCGCACTAATCGGTGAACGCGGCCGCGAAGTGCTGGATTTCATTGAACGCGATCTTGGTCCCGAAGGACTGGAACGTTCCGTCGTTATCGTCGCTACCTCAGACCAGCCGGCATTGATCCGGATGAAGGGTGCTTTGATTGCGACGACGATTGCGGAATATTTTCGTGACCGCGGCCTTAATGTCATGCTGATGATGGACTCTGTAACGCGTTATGCGATGGCGCTCCGGGAGGTCGGACTGGCCGTCGGGGAACCGCCAGCAATGAGAGGATATACGCCTTCAGTATTTGCCGCGCTGCCGAAGCTGATGGAGCGTGCGGGAACAGGGCCTGCGGGATCGATCACGGCGTTCTATACCGTACTCGTCGATGGAGATGACATGAATGAACCGATCGCCGATGCGGTTAGGGGGATTCTGGACGGACATATCGTGCTGAACCGGAATATCGCGAATAAAGGCCATTTTCCGGCTATCGACATTCTGGCAAGCATCAGCCGGGTGATGAAGGATATCGTCCCGGAGGAGCAATCCGAAGCGGCCGAGAATTTAAAGAGGCTGCTGGCAGTATATAGAGATTCCGAGGACTTGATTAACATTGGAGCCTATCAAAAGGGATCGAACAGCGAGATTGATGAGGCTTTGGATTATATCGAAAGCATCTGGAGCTTTACTAGACAGAAGGTTAATGAAAAAGCGACATTGTCTGAAGTACAGGAACGTTTAATTGCTGAATTTTCGAGGAGATGACGAGTAGAGGATGAAGTTCCGTTACGTCTATCAGAAGGTTGTCGATTTAAAGTCCAATCAGAAGACGCAGGCAGAATGGATGTTATCCGCTGCCGTTGGCCAATTGCAGGCGGAGCAGCTCTCCTTGGAGCTGCTGGAGGAGGATAAAGCTAGAACCCTCGCGGCAATCCAGTTCGAAATGGAAAATAAGTCGTCGATGGTCAAGCTTCAGGAATTACAGCGCTATATGGATTATTTGGAAAATTGCATTGCAATCAAGCTGGGGGATATCCGGCAAGCTGAAGTCAATGTGGAGAAGAAGAAAGCCGTTTTGAACGGTAAAATGCTTGACGAGAAAGTATGGCTTAAAGCCAGGGATAAAGCCAGACACAAATATCAGCACGAAATGCTTCTTCGGGAACAAAACGAACTGGACGAAATGGCAACGGTCCGGTTTGCCATGAAAGCCCGGTAAGGAGTAACACGGGCATCAGCGATGGGTTTGCGAAGGAGGGAATGAAATGGCACAGGCTGATTTAGAAGAAGATTTGGAATCAGGCGGCGGGTTTGCCAGGTTTATGTTTTTTGTTACGCCGATTTTGTTTACGGTGGTCCTGCTGTCGGTTTTGTTGACGCTGTTCAACATGAACTTTCGGGCAACGATGATTGAAATTGGCAGCAAAATACCGATCGTCAGAAATTTTGTGCCTGACCCGGAAGGGGGGGCTATCGCAGGTAACGCCGAGGAAGAAAATACGAAGCAGCAGTCAGAAAACACTGAGGCTGCCGTGAAGGAATTGAAGGAACAGGTGGCTCAGAAGGATGCTGAATTAGAAGCCGCTTATCGTCAAGCTACAGAGCAGGAGGATAAAGTAAAGCAGCTTCAAGCTCAGCTGGATGCCGCACTAACGGAAACGATCGAGAAGGAAGAAGCCGCTAAGGACGAGGCCTACCAGAAGGAGGTCAAGAAGCTGTCCCAGCTGTATGCGCAAATGAGCCCAAGCAAAGCTGCGGCTATCCTGGACAAATTAACGGTGGAAGAAACGCTGCAAATGCTAAGCCTAATGAATAATGAGAGCAAGGTCGCGATTCTCGAGAAAATGGATCCGCAAAAGGCGGCTGACATTTCTATTCTGCTTAAAGATGCGAAGCCGGCTGAGGACATGGCGATTGCCGCTCTGCAGTCCAGGCTGAAGAAGGATGCGGAATCGCCTTCCCAGACTGCGGCATCTACGACCGGCCTCGACGAGAAGCAGCTAGGCCAGACGTTCGCGGGGATGTCTGCTGACGCAGCTTCCAAACTGATTATCCAAACACATAAAATTAGTCCGGATAAGGCTTTGAAAATTCTCAATTCCGTAGACGACGGAACTCGCTCCAAAATTTTGGCGGCGATGACCAAAGAAGATGAGGAGCTTACTGCTAAAATATTGAACAAGCTGGTAAGCAAATAACAGGAAGAGGCTTACATCCCTCATTTTTATAGAGAAAGGAGGTGAATGATTATGAGCCAACTGATTACTAATCTTTCTGGGGCTAATACTGCAAGCGGTATTGCGATCCCTGCAAACGGAAAGGGCGACGCTGCTCAGGGCGGCGGCACAACTTTCGATCAAACTCTCATTGCGATGCTGTTCGGGAATGTCTCATCTGCTGAAGGAGGAGCCCGTCTGCAATCGCTGGGGCTGCTGGGGCTTACGAACTCTGATGAACAGGGAACGGCCGATGAAGAGCTTCAAGCTTTGCAAGCGATGGTTGACAATTTGCTTGAGCAATTGAATGAGCTTGATCAGGCGCTAGCGGAGAATCCATCTCTATTGCTTGTTCTTCAAGCTTGGCTGCAGGGAGCTCAAATGGTGACACAGCCTGTTGATGGCGGATCCGTTATTGAGCCGGATCCAGAAGCTGCTCCTATTCCGGTTCTTGCCCAGCACCCAGAGACGGTACGCTTTGCGGTTCAAGACGCGCTTGTACAACTTAAAGCAGTGTCTGAACAACAAAATGCAGCTTTTCCCACGGTGATTCAATCCCGGCAGTTGATAGAAGTTTTGCAGCAGATGCTCGGTTCTTCTCAAACCAGCAATCCAGCCGTTGCTCAGGGAACTGAAGGACATACCGCGAATAATTGGATTTCTGCCTTGGAAAAAAATATTCTTGCGATCATGAACGTTACTTCTAATCAAACGGCAAGGAATGGTGTTTCTCAAAATTTTCAACTACCGGCATCTCACGTCGCAACAGCTAATGTTGCTGGTAAGAATAATGCACAGAATGCATCCTTGATGAACGCGGCATTATCAGCGGAGAGTGCGCCGGCAGCAGAGGCTGCAGATGACGTCAGTCATGGAATGCATGCGGGTAACGTTGTGACAGCAGGACAACTGGCGATGCGCGATGCCCTGACTGCTCCGGCTAAGCCAGCAGCGCCTGCGGTTCCTGTGGAGCAGTTCGGTAAGGAAATGGGCGGCTTTTTAGTTAGCAAGCTAGAAATCGTCAAGCTTCAAGGAATGTCCCAAGCTAGAATTTCGTTATATCCGGAGCATCTTGGCCAGGTTGACGTCAAAATCACGATGCAAAACGGGCAATTAGTCGCTCAGTTCATGACGGAGCATGCATTTGCAAGGGAATCCTTAGAGAGCCAAATGGCCCAGCTGAGATCGGCGCTGCAGGCACAGGGGCTGCAAGTAAGCAAGCTGGAAGTGACGCAAAACTCTTCGCTTTCTTCCCATATGTATCAAGACGGGCGCCAGCAGAATGGCGGCACGAATCAGCAGCAAAGCAATAAGCGGCGCGAAGTCCGCGAAGAAGACCTGCTGACTTTGGGCGACTTGAACGACGAATGGAATGAATGGATTTCTGAAGTAAGAGCCCGCGATGAGAATTTCGGCAGTTCCTTTGTAGCCAGAGTTTAATGGAAAGGAGGAGAAGCCGTGTCTAATTTTACAAGTGTTGCTTGGCCCGGTTATTCGGCACAGAATGTACCCGTCAAAAGCAAAGAGGATAACCAGACCTTAGGCAAAGACCAATTTCTAAAAATACTCATTACCCAGCTTCAAAACCAAGATCCGATGCAGCCGCTGCAGGACAAGGAATTTATCGCGCAAATGGCTACGTTCACATCCGTAGAGCAACTGATGAATATTTCTAAGCAGCTGGATGTCATGAATCAGTCTTTAGGTACGGTCTCCGGACTGATCGGTAAAAGAGTCTCGTGGATCCAAACGGATCATGTTGACGAATACAATATTGAGACGGGGAAAAATACGGTTACTTCAACTGGAAGCGGCATAGTCGAAGGAATCGTCATTCGCGAAAACGTACAGTATGCCAAAGTAGGCAGCAAGGAAATCAAGCTGTCGGATATTCTTGAAATTGAAGAAGTTCCTGAGGAGACCCCTCCATTACCTGATGATCCAGCTGATTTGACACCTGATCCGGGTGAGCCTGCAGAATCCGATGTGGAGCAGCAGAAGGATGGAAACGGGACTTCCGATGGAGCTGATTCGCCATGAATGACCCCATTCGTATAGGCAATCTGTACCCGGGGCGAATTCAGCCGAATGAGCTTCAGCAGCTTAAGAACCCGGGATTGCCGAAAACGCAGGATGCTACATTTGAAGCGATGCTGCAGGATCGGCTGCTTCATTTCAGCAATCATGCGGTTAAGCGGCTTGAACAGCGAGGGATTCAATTGAAGCCTGAGCAGCTCCATCAGATTGAATCGGCCATTGACCATGCCGCGGCGAAGGGCGCTAAGGACTCGCTTATCTTAATGCAGGATATGGCGCTGATCGTTAACGTGCATAATCGTACGGTAGTTACAGCGATGGATGGAAATAGCATGAAGAATAATGTGTTCACTCAAATTGATAGTGCTGTTATTATTTCTTAAATTGGCTGGCCCGGAAACGGAAGGCCAATGAGTCACGGATCGACTGAAGTGACTTTTTAGCAAACATCATTCCAAGGAGGAATAGAGACAATGTTAAGATCGATGTATTCGGGCGTATCCGGAATGCGCGGATTTCAAACCAAGCTTGACGTTATCGGCAACAACATCGCTAACGTCAATACTGTAGGGTTCAAGGCAGGACGCGTTATGTTCAAGGATATCATGAGCCAGACGGTGTCCGGTGTTACAGCGCCTTCAGATGAAGGGGCCGGCGGCATCAATGCGAAGCAAATTGGGCTTGGTGTATCGATCGGCTCCATTGACACGCTCCATACATCCGGCAGTGCGATGACGACGAATAATCCACTTGATTTGCGGATTGATGGAGACGGATTTTTCATGGTCACCCTCTCTGAGGATCAGGAAGTGCCTTTCTTGACAAGAGCAGGAGATTTCCATTTGGACGCTGCCCGCCAGCTGGTAACCTCCGACGGCTTGCGAGTTTGGAGTGCTGACGGAGCACCGCTCGAGCCGCTGGACGAAGAGGTTGTAGCCTTTACGATAGCACAGGATGGAACCATTATGCAGAAAATGGCTGATGGCGAGATTGTAGCAGGTGAATCGATCGGGGTAGTTCGCGTGGTCAATCCGGAAGGCTTGGAGAAGATTGGCGGAAATCTGTACCGTTTGAGCCCGAATGCCAACGTGGATGATTTAGAGCCGACAACAGGGAATAACGCTGAGGCGGGAACGGGTGCGATTATTTCCGGTCAGCTTGAGATGTCCAACGTCGACCTCACCGGTGAATTTACGGAAATGATTGTAGCGCAGCGCGGGTTCCAAGCGAATTCCCGAATCATCACGACATCCGATGAAGTGCTCCAGGAAGTCGTAAATCTGAAGCGCTAAGTCTTTAAGTAGCGGGGGAGGGTGATCTCCTTCCTCCGCCTCTTTTTTCAAAAACACGATTCCCGTCTTGAACGGAGGGTTAGCATGATATCTGTAACACGCTTGAATGGGCAGCAGGCTTGGCTGAATGCCATCATGATCGAGACAGTAGAAGAAACTCCTGATACATATGTAACCCTCGTAACGGGTAAGCGTATGATCGTGCTGGAGAAGGCAACCGAGATTATCGCGAAGGTCAATGAATACTACAGTGAGATCGGTATCCATGCAGCAACCATTAAAGTGCAACAAACGGAGGAATAGTCATGAAGAAAATGGCGCCTTGGCTCATTACGATGTTACTTGCAATCACTTTGATCGTAATGGCAGCTTTTCTGCTGGTGAATCAATTTAATAGACCTGCTCCAGGCAACGAGGTAAACCAAGCAGTACAAAATGTAAGCCGGCCTGCGCAGCTATCAGCGGATGAATTAGTAAAAGTAACATCAACCATCGATGGCATCAAAACGAATTTGTCGGATCCGAATTACGTAGTGGTCATGAACTTTGCGTTTCAACTGGATCGGGAAGCATCGAAGGAAGCCTTTGATAAAATCAAGGATTATAAAATTAAGCCGATTATCATTAAGACGCTTGCCGATACGAAGCCAGAGGATCTGATTGGCGCGAAGGGTAAAGATAACTTAAGCACGAAATTGCTGAATTTGATCAATACATCGCTACCGGAAGGGAAATTGATTCAAATCGATATTACGGATTTTATGATGCAGGCAATCTAGAGCAATATCGATAGATTAAATCCTTGAAGGGGGTGAGATGTTTGGTAGATGTATTATCGCAGAATGAAATCGACGCTCTGCTCGCTGCGCTGTCTTCTGGTGAAATGGATGCAGAGGAATTAAAAAAGGAAGAGACGCAAAAGAAAATTCGGGCTTACGATTTCAAACGGGCGGTGAGATTTTCTAAGGATCATATCCGCAGTTTAACCCGAATTCACGAGAATTTTGCTAGATATCTTACCACTTATTTTTCTGCGCAGCTTCGAACCTTCGTCCAAATTAACGTGGTCCAAGTCGAGCAGCTGCCCTATGACGAATTTATCCGGTCCATACCGAAGATGACGATACTTAACATATTTGAAGCAGAGCCATTAGAAGGAAGAATGGTACTGGAAGTCCATCCAAACGTCGCCTTCGCCATGCTGGACAGATTGCTTGGCGGGATTGGCATGGCCCCGTCCAAAATCGGGTCTTTGACCGAGATTGAGACGATCATCATGGAACGGATTTTCAGCCGAGCTTTTGAAAGTCTGCAGGAAGCCTGGAAAACCGTTATAGACATTAGTCCGAGAATGGAAGGATTGGAGACGAATCCTCAGTTTATGCAAATCGTATCGCCCAACGAGACGATAGCACTCATTTCGCTGAGCACTAAAATTGGTGATACTACGGGAATGATCAACCTTTGTATTCCCCATGTCGTCATCGAGCCGATCATGCCGAAGCTCTCGGTTCATCATTGGTTCGTATCCCAGAAGAAATCGCGCGCTCCCGAAGAGGTTGACGCCCTTCGCAACCGCGTAAACAAAGCTAAGCTGCCGATCGTTGCTGAACTTGGTGAGTCGCAAATTACGATCCAAGAGTTCCTGGGACTATCCGTAGGGGATGTAATTTCCCTAAACAAGCCTGTTCATGATGGGCTCGCCATAAGAGTCGGCGACAAATTGAAGTATATCGGCAGTCCGGGTACGCTCAAAGACCGAGTCGCCGTTCAAATTGACGAAATTGTCAGCGAAGGAGTTGAGGAACTTGACGAGTAAAGATTATTTATCCCAAGAGGAAATTGACGCTCTGCTAAAGCAGGCGAATAGCGATACACCGCCTGAACCTACGGTAGATGATTACTTGACGCCTCTGGAGCAGGATGCTTTGGGTGAGATCGGAAATATTACGTTTGGCAGCGCGGCTACGGCATTATCTACTCTGCTGAACAAAAAAGTCGATATTACGACCCCTAAAGTTTCTATTATTACGCGCTCTCAGTTCGAAACGGAGTTTCCTAAGCCGCATGTAGCAATCCATGTCCAATATGTAGACGGATTTGAAGGGATTAACTCGCTGATCATTAAGACGAAGGATGCTCAGGTCATCGCGGATCTTATGCTTGGCGGGGATGGAAATCCGGCAGAGGAAGAATTGAATGATATTCATATTAGCGCCGTACAAGAAGCGATGAATCAAATGATGGGTTCCTCGGCAACATCGATGTCGACCATATTTAACCGGTTTGTTAATATTTCACCCCCGGGCATCGATATCCTGAATATGTCGAACGGAACCGGGGTGGGAAGTCTGCCCCCCGATGAGACACTCATTAAAATTTCATTCAGGCTTACTATCGGAGATTTGATTGATTCGACAATCATGCAGCTTCTTACGGTGCAGTTCTCGAAAGAGATGGTGGATAATCTGATCAATGGAACGGTTACCGAATCGACGACTCCCCTGGACAGTGCGGCGGTATCGGCTTCCGTACCAGCAGCATCTTCAGCGCCAGCTTCAGAGTCAGGAGCGGGATCCTTGCCTTCCCCGTCATTGGATGAGATGCCTGCGCATACTCAGCCGCCGATGTCTGCTCAGCATGCATCGATGCCAGCGGCTCAGCAGCCGCCGATGATGCCGCCAATGCAGGATCAGGGGCACTATCCGCCGCAAGGACGGCCATATAATGAGCCTCAGCATTATGGCGGAATGCAAGGGCGCAACTTAAATGTTCAGCCTGTGCAATTCGCGAATTTCGGGGCTCCTGCCTATGGACAAGCGGATGAGAATAATTTGAATTTACTGATGGACATTCCCCTTAAAGTCACCGTAGAATTAGGAAGGACCCAGAAGCAAATCAAGGATATCCTGGAATTGTCCCAGGGCTCGATTATCGAGCTGGACAAGCTTGCCGGTGAGCCAGTAGATATTCTAGTGAACAACAAATTGATCGCCAAGGGCGAAGTTGTCGTCATTGATGAGAATTTTGGAGTTCGTGTGACAGATATTGTTAGCCAATGGGACCGAATTCAAAAATTACAATAGTAGAAGTTTAGGGAGGATTTTATATCAATGGCAAACCGAATTCTAATCGTAGACGATGCAGCTTTTATGAGAATGATGATCCGCGATATTTTGACGAAAAATGGTTTTGAGGTTGTGGGAGAAGCACAGGACGGCGCGCAAGCCGTTGAGAAATACAAGGAGCTGAACCCGGACCTTGTAACTATGGACATCACTATGCCTGAAATGGACGGTATTGCTGCGCTCAAAGAAATTAAACAACTAAACCCTAATGCGAAGGTTATTATGTGCTCCGCGATGGGCCAACAGGCTATGGTCATCGATGCGATTCAAGCTGGTGCCAAAGACTTCATCGTTAAGCCGTTCCAATCCGACCGGGTTATTGAAGCCATCAATAAAACGCTAGGCTTATAGGACTAAAGAGATGAACTCGAATCAGCCGGACTTTCAGCCGATTGGCAGTGATATTAATATTTGGGGTAACTTGCTGACGGTTATCGTCGTGCTGGCTATCATCATTGTTTTAATTGTGTTATTAATTCGTTTCCTCGGTAACAGGAACCGTTATCTGTCCCAAAACCGATCGATCCGCACGCTCGGAGCCGTCGGTCTGGGACCGAATAAATCCTTGCAGGTGATTGAAATCGGAGGAAATGTCTACCTTGTCGGAGTTGGCGAAGACATTTCCTTGGTGGATAAAATAAGCGATCCGGAAGAAGTAGCGCTGCTGCTCCAGGCATTTTCGGAGGAAAGAACAGAGTTTTCCGGCCTGGCTTCCGCGATAGGCGGCTTGGTCTCTCGTTTTCGTAAAAACTCTCCGGAAGAGGAGGAGCTGGACGAGACGGCATTCCATGAAGTGTTTCAATCACAGCTAAGAAAGATGCCTTCTCGGAAGCAGCAAGTGGAGGAACTCCTTCAGGACAAGGAAGAACAATCTACAGATCGGTTGAGGAATTCATGAAGAAAAAGGTCTTAATTGTTGGATTATTGCTTGCGTTATGGAGTGTGCTGACTGTGTCGGCCGCTTCAGCCGCTCCAGTGAATCCGATCCCGGATATCGGAATACAAATTGGAAATTCGGATGGACAGCCTGGTACAAGCTCTTTATCTCTAATTTTGCTCATTACGGTACTAAGTATCGCACCGGCAATCCTGGTTCTTATGACAAGCTTTACGCGAATGGTCGTCGTACTTGGATTTGTACGCAGCTCGCTGGGAACGCAGCAAATGCCTCCTAACCAGGTATTGATTGGCTTGGCCCTGTTCCTTACGCTCTTCGTCATGAGTCCGACATTGTCTACGATTAATGAGGTGGCTTTACAGCCCTATATTAAAGGCGAACTGACGCAGACGGAAGCTCTGAATAAAGCTGCCGTTCCGATGAAGAAGTTCATGTACTCGCATACCCGTCCTAAGGATCTGCAATTGTTTATGAGCTATACCAAGACGGAAAAGCCAGCAAGTTATGAAGATTTACCGATTTCGGTCCTGGTGCCTGCCTTCGCCATCAGTGAGCTTAAAACGGCGTTTCAAATGGGTTTTATGATATTTATACCTTTTCTTATCATTGACATTGTGGTTTCGAGTGTTCTGATGGCCATGGGGATGATGATGCTGCCGCCCGTAATGATATCACTTCCTTTTAAAATCCTGTTATTCGTACTAGTCGACGGATGGTACCTTGTCGTAAAGTCGCTGCTAGTAAGTTTTAGTCCTTAGCCGGAATGCGGATCGGATTCGGATTCGGATTCCGGCTGACTGGCATAAGCGGATTACATCAACATGGGGGGAAGACGGATGAATACGGACTTTATAATCGGGTTGGCCGGGCAAGCGGTGTATACCGTTTTAAAGGTGAGCGCGCCCATGCTGGTCATTGGGTTGGCCGTCGGGCTGATCGTGAGTATATTCCAGGCAACGACTCAAATCCAGGAACAGACGCTTGCATTCGTGCCGAAAATTATTGCCGTCCTGCTTGCCCTGCTGTTCTTTGGGCCTTGGATTTTAACGACCATGGTGGACTTCACCTACGGCATCCTAAATAATCTTTCTAAATATATCGGTTAGGCGCTAAGGATTATGGAGATTTTATTGCAAGGAATTTCAGTTTTTTTGCTTGTTTTTTGTCGAATGACGGCTTTTTTTGTCGTAGCGCCGATATTTTCATCGCGGGGCGTTCCCAACTCATTCAAAATCGGATTATCTGCCGCCGTTGCCTTGTTGATAGTGATCATTAAAGGCTTTAATCAACCTGTACCGACGGATTACAGCTACATATTGTTTATTATCCGTGAGCTGCTAATCGGATTGTTAATGGGATATGTTGCCCAGCTGCTATTCACGGTGATTCAAATGGCAGGATCGTTTATCGATATTCAAATGGGCTTTGGAATCGTCAATGTCATTGACCCGATGACCGGGTCCTCGGCGCCCGTGCTCGGCAATTTCAAGTACATCATTGCGACGTTATTATTTTTATCGATGAATGGGCATCACTACCTGCTTGATGCGGTAATACGCAGCTATAACTGGATGCCTTTATCCAATGAATTATTTCAGAGAATAAGTCAAGGCAATCTTTCTGAGTTCCTGGTCTCGACCTTTAGTCAAGCATTTTTATTATCATTCCAATTGGCTGCCCCGCTGGTGGTTGCATTGTTCGTAACCGACGTGGCGCTTGGATTTTTGGCTCGCACGGCTCCCCAGTTCAATGTCTTTGTGATCGGGATTCCGCTCAAAATTCTGGTTGGGCTAGCTATGCTTCTTCTGCTTATCCCAAGCTTAATTTACGCGTTCGAGAATTTATTTCAGGTATTATTCAAATCGTTACATAATTTGTTCGGTACGATCGGGCAAAGACCTAAGTAGAATAGGGGGATCGTTATGTCGTTCCGGTATCCGCTGGATCTGCAGTTGTTTGCCGGTGAGAAAACAGAGAAGGCCACGCCCAAGAAACGGCAGGATGCCCGGAAGAAAGGCCAAGTTGCCAAAAGCCAGGATTTATCTGGCTCAGTCGTATTGTTATCGGGATTTTTAAGCTTGTTAATGTTCGGGGGATATATGAAGGAGCAGCTGCTTTCTCTTTTCTCTGACGTGTATTTCCACCGGCTGAATATGGACGTAACGAAAGAAAATGTCATGGTGCTGTTCGGGGACTATGCCGTTCAAATTTTGCTGCTTCTCGCCCCTTTGCTGCTGATCGTGGTCGTTATGGCTGCTGTAGCAAACTATGCCCAGGTCGGCTTTCTCCTTACGGGGGAACCTTTAAAGATGCAGCTCAAAAAAATCGATCCCATCCAAGGGTTCAAAAGAATTTTTTCTATACGGTCTTTAGTTGAATTTCTGAAGTCCCTTCTCAAATTAACGATTATTGGTTACCTGGTCTATTCAACCATCTGGAGTGAACGCGGCAATATTGCTTCCCTGGGACATGTTACGATCGAAGATGCGTTTTACTTCACTTCGAAGCTAACGATGAATTTAGGATTAAAAATTGGCGCAGCTTTGTTTGTACTCTCGGTTCTTGATTATTTGTATCAAAAATACGATCACGAGAAAAATCTAAAAATGTCGAAGCAGGACGTTAAGGATGAGTACAAGAAAATGGAAGGGGATCCGCTGATCAAAGGAAAAATACGCGAAAGACAGCGTCGTATGGCGCTGCAGCGCATGATGCAAGAGGTTCCTAAAGCGGATGTTATCATTACGAACCCGACCCACTTTGCCGTTGCCCTGAAGTATGAGGGCTCGGAAATGGATGCTCCGCAAGTCGTGGCCAAGGGTCAGGATTACGTCGCCTTGCGCATCCGAGAAATTGCGAAGGAACACGGCGTCATTATTATGGAAAACAAGCCGCTGGCGCGCGCATTGTTCCAAAGAGCGGAAATCGGGGATACGATTCCCGCAGATTTGTTTCAGGCCGTAGCCGAAGTGCTGGCTTACGTATATAGAATGAAAGGTAAGACGAAATAATGGACGGGATCGGAGGCGGAGCCATGAAGAAGGCTAAGGATTTATTTATACTTGTGGGTATTATCGGCATCGTTCTATTAATGATTCTTCCGATCCCGACTTGGCTTCTAGATATTCTTCTCATTATCAACATATCGATCGCTCTAATGATTCTGCTTGTTGCGATGAATACGAAGGAAGCGCTGCAGTTCTCCATCTTTCCTGCCATGCTCCTCATAACTACCTTGTTCCGGTTAGCGCTTAACGTATCAACGACGAAGCTGATTCTGGGACAAGCCAAGGCCGGGGACGTTGTTGCGACTTTTGGAGCCTGGGTATCGCAGGGGCAGCCTGTTGTTGGCTTTATCGTATTCCTTATCCTTGTTGTCGTCCAATTTATTGTCATTACCAAGGGGTCGGAGCGCGTAGCTGAAGTAGCTGCACGCTTTACCTTGGATGCGATGCCGGGCAAGCAGATGAGTATCGATGCTGATTTGAATGCCGGCTTGATAAATGAGCAGCAAGCTCGGGATCGCCGGCGTAAGATCGAGCGAGAGTCGGATTTCTACGGAGCTATGGACGGGGCGAGCAAGTTCGTCAAAGGCGATGCTATCGCCAGCATCATCATCCTTCTAATTAACTTGATCGGCGGATTCATCATCGGGATGTCGATTCATGGGATGCCATTTAAAGATGCCCTTTCTACTTATTCTTTGCTTACAATCGGGGACGGGCTTGTAAGTCAGATTCCTGCGCTGCTGATTTCGACGGCGGCGGGTCTTATCGTTACTCGGGCTTCGTCCGAAGGGAATTTGGCGGAGGATATTACGGGCCAGCTATTCTCCTACCCGAAATTGATTTATGTGGTTGCCGGAACCATCGCTCTTCTAGGTCTTTTTACCCCCATTGGGGCGCTTACGACGCTGCCTTTTGCCGGCATGCTGAGTTTTGCGGCCTACAGGATGCAGAAAAATCTGGACCGCCGTCAGGCTCAGCAGGAGCAGGAGGTAGAGGAACAGGAGATCGAAGAGGTGCGCAGTCCGGAAAGTGTTATCAATTTGCTGCAGGTTGATCCGATCGAATTCGAGTTTGGCTACGGTTTGATCCCGTTAGCGGATACTGGGCAAGGCGGGGATCTGCTGGACAGGATCATCATGATCCGGCGGCAATGCGCCCTGGAAATGGGGCTTGTCGTACCTGTCATCCGTATTCGCGACAATATTCAGCTTAAACCGAATGAATATGTGATCAAAATAAAAGGAAATGTCGTAGGTAATGGTGAATTATTACTTAATCACTATTTGGCCATGAGTCCTGGGATGGATGACGATTCGATTACAGGAATAGAGACCCAGGAACCGGCCTTTGGATTACCGGCACTTTGGATTGATGAATCAACGAAGGATCGGGCCGAGCTGTCAGGCTATACTGTGGTTGATCCGCCTTCCGTCGTGGCCACCCATTTGACGGAAATGATCAAGAAGCATGCACACGAGCTTCTCGGCAGACAAGAGACGAAGACGCTTGTCGATAACCTCCGTGAGAATTACGCCGTTCTTGTCGATGAGCTTATCCCTTCGGTTCTCTCAATCGGGGATGTGCAGAGAGTATTAGCCAAATTGCTGCGTGAGAAAATTTCTATCCGGGATATGGTAACGATCTTTGAGACGTTGGCCGATTACGGGACCTATACGAAGGATCCTGACGTTCTGACAGAATACGTGCGACAGGCATTATCAAGGCAAATTACGCAGCAGTATACGCAGCATGGCGAGACGATGAAGGTCATAACCGTAGGGCCCACGCTTGAGAAGAAGATTGCCGAGAGCGTGCAGCAAACCGAGCAGGGAAGTTATTTGGCCCTTGACCCAGCCTCTACTCAAACGGTCTACCAGAAACTGACGGAGCAAATCAACCGGCTAGTTCAATCCGGACAGCAGCCGATCGTGCTGACCTCGCCAACGATCCGCATGTACTTGCGGCAGGTGATCGAGCGGACGATGCAGGACATCCCAGTGCTGTCGTATAGCGAGCTTGAGCCGAATGTCGAAATTCAGAGTGTCGGAGTGGTCAACTTATGAGAGTAAAAAGGTATATCGTCGATGCAATGCCCGATGCCATGCAGAAAATCCGCGATGAGCTTGGAAGCGACGCCGTTATTTTAAGCACGAAAGAGCTGAAGCTTGGCGGTTTTCTCGGCATGTTTCGGAAAAGAAAGATCGAGGTCATCGCCGCAACAGAAAGCAAGGAGGCGGCAGTTCCGAAAGGGAAGCCTTCTCGGCCCGCCTCTGCTGCCGCCTTTCCGCCGGTTGCACCGCAGGCTGTTCCAGAGGCCTACCGGAAAACCTCGGCACTGCTGTCACAGGGAGCAGGGGCAGGAAACCCGAAGCCGGTGTCAGTTAGGGAGGAAGAAGTGAGGGAGCAGATTTCAGCTGGCAACAACCGCTTGTCCGAAGCTGTGATGGCGGCCGCAAGGAAGGAGGATCCTCTTTCGGAAGACGAGCGTAATCGTTTGTCCTCGGACAAAATGACCAGCTCCGCTTCCATGAATTCGAGCCAGGCAGATCAGGAAAGATCCTTGCAGCCCTCGGCATCAAGCGCAAAGGAAGATCGGCTCTTCATAGAGATCGAGCAAATGAAGATGCTGATGGCCAAGCTGGCCCGCTTCCAGGAAGGCTTGCCAGAGCTGCCCGAACCGTTGAATGAAGTCAAGGAGCGGCTCATGGAGCAAGAGGTCAGCGCCGAGCTAATTGATTTCTGGATTGACGAGACCTACAAGGCTTGGGAGAACGGCCAGAGGACGATGAGCGATGAGGAACTCTTGGATTCGGTAAGATCGAGGGCGGAGTCCTTCATGAAGGAGCGCATCGGAGAAGGTATTCAGGATGGCACGAAAGTAGTTTATATCGTCGGACCTACAGGCGTCGGGAAAACAACGACGATTGCCAAGCTTGCGGCGGATCAGATTTTTCGGCTCCGCAAGAAGGTGGGCTTTATTACTGCGGATACGTACCGCATATCGGCGATCGAGCAATTGCGCACCTATGCATCGATCCTAAATGTTCCGCTCGAGGTCGTCCAATCGCCGGGGGATGTTCAAAGGGCTATGCAGCGGCTGCAGCATTGCGATTTGGTGCTGATGGATACGGCCGGAAGGAACTATCTGAATGAGCTTTACGTTGCAGAACTGCATAGCTTGTTAACCCCAGCGGAGCTTAGCGAAACTTACTTGGTGCTAAGCCTAACCTCCAAGAGTCGTGATATGAAGAAGATTACTGAGCATTTTAGCAAATACGGCATCCAGAAGGTGATTTTTACGAAGCTAGATGAAACGCAAAGCGTGGGTCCCATTTACAATTTGTTGAATGAATATCCCATGCAGGTATCGTACGTGACAAATGGTCAAAATGTACCCGATGATTTGCTGCCTGCAACTAATGAACTGTTCACGGATATGCTCCTTGGAGTCAAGCGAACATGAATGATCAAGCCCAATCCCTTCGGCGGCTTGTATCGAAGCTGGATGGTTCTCCGGAGCGGCAGGCGTCCAGAACCCACTCAGCCCGTATCCTAACCGTGAGCAGCGGGAAGGGCGGTGTCGGAAAATCCAACTTTACGTTGAATTTTGCATTAGCTCTAAGGACGCTTGGGCGTAAAGTGCTTATCTTTGATGCGGATATCGGCATGGCGAACATCGATGTGCTTATGGGTGTCCGGGCCAGATACAATCTGTACCATCTGCTGAAAGGCGAACGTAATTTAGAGGAGATCATCGAGCTAGGGTCAAACGGTCTGCCCTTCATTGCAGGCGGCTCGGGAATGGCGGACTTGTTTACTTTATCGGAATCTGACCTGAACTATTTTACATCTCAAATTGAAGAGATTTCAGAGAAGATGGATTATATCATTTTTGATACGGGTGCAGGCTTGTCCAAAGAAACGGTTAAATTTATTACGGCAGCCGATGAGTGTATCGTGGTGACGACTCCGGAGCCTACATCGATAACGGACGCATACGCCCTAATCAAGGTTGTGCACGGAATGGAGCAGCAGGTTCCGTTTCGGCTCGTCATTAACCGGGCTTCAGGACAGCAGGAGGCGCAGCAGGTCACAGATAAGCTGTCATTGGTAGCAAAGCGCTTTCTAGATATTGAGATCCCGATGCTTGGATATATGCATGACGATTCGCACGTTATGCAGGCGGTCAAGAAGCAAATCCCATTTTTAACCGCATTTCCCAGTTGTGCGGCTTCACGTGACATACAACGTTTGGCTATGAGATATTTGGAAGTTCCACAGATAGGGCAAAAGGATACCTTGACAGGAATCAAAGGATTTATGCACAGATGGCTCAAACGCACAAAATGATTCTGTATTAAGGAACAGGGGTGGGACGATGCCTTACCGGATTATGGTGGTTGATGATTCCGCATTCATGAGGAAGATCGTATCGGATTTAATTGAGCAGGATCCGGATTTCCAAGTTATCGGCACTGCTCGGAACGGGCGAGAGGCCATCGAGCAAATTGCTGAATTGTCACCGGATTTAGTGACGATGGATGTGGAAATGCCGGAGATGAACGGGCTGGATGCCCTGAAGATCATTATGAAGCGTCAGCCGCTTCCGGTTATTATGCTCTCGGGCATTAACGAGCAGGGGATGCGGGAGACGATTATGGCGCTGGAGCTGGGCGCATTTGATTTCATTCGGAAGCCGTCTGCTTCGACCAGCACACATGACGTTGGGCAGGTAAAACGCGAGCTGCATGAACAGATCCGCACGGCTATGCTGATGCGGGAGCGGAAAGCGGCAAGGGAGCAGCTGGCGCTGAAAGCCCCGGTTGAACAGGAGGTACGCCGCCCAGCTGTCAAGAACAAGCCGGCACGTTCTGTGGTTGGCGAATTGAAGCGGGCGGCGGACACGCTATTGCCTGAACGCAATACGCCTGGAAAAGGAACGGAGCAAGTGCTGCCTGAGCAGGCTGCCCGGAGCCAGGCCTCCAAGCTGGAACGAGGCCAGCAGGATTCCTTGAATAGAGCAATCCCTAAACAGGAGACGGAGATTGAAAAGGCGAGAAGGGCGGCCAAGACCGAATCGCCGTCTGGAGGTGACGGAGCAAAGCATAGGAATAGCGCTGCCCCTCAGAATCAAGGAGCGGTGAGGCTTCCCGGCCTGAAGAAAGACGCACCGTCATCGGCCACAGGGCTTAAGGAAGATTCAAGCTCCAAATTACCTGCACAACAGCAGCGAGGCAATTTGGAGGGTGGGAAACCGGGTGCCAGAACCGATTTTACCGACATTGTCGCCATCGGCACGTCGACCGGCGGACCTAAGGCATTAAAGACCGTGCTGGAAAAAATACCTCGCAATTTCCCGGCTCCTATCGTCATTGTTCAGCATATGCCGCCGAATTTCACCAAATCATTGGCGCAGCGACTAGACAGCTTAAGCCAGCTGCGGGTTGTCGAGGCAGAAGAAGGAATGAAGCTTCAGCCTGGAACGGCATATATAGCGCCTGGCGGTTTTCATATGAATATAGTTTCAAGTTCAGAGGGATATAAGGTTTCCCTAAGCAGCCAGGAGCCGCGAAATGGTCATCGGCCATCGGTAGAGGTGCTCTATGAATCGCTTCTGCCGCTTGCCGTTCTCAAGAAGCATGTCGTGCTTCTCACGGGCATGGGGAGTGACGGAGCGAGGGCGATGAAGAAGCTTTATGAGGCTGGAGTGACCTCTACCATTGCCGAGAGTGAAGAGACCTGCGTCGTTTATGGCATGCCTCGCTCGGCCATTGAACTCCATTGTGTAAGCCATGTTTTACCGTTGCAGGAAATAGGCCCTAAGCTTGTACAAGTAGTGAAATAAGGAATCTCTTAGAGGAGGTGCCTCACCATGGACATGAATCAGTATTTATCCATGTTTATCGATGAGTCCAACGATCATTTGCAATCATTAAACGAGAATATGCTAGAGCTGGAGAAAGCTCCAGACGACATCGGAATCGTGCAAGTCATTTTCCGCTCCGCTCATACCCTGAAAGGGATGGCTGCGACGATGGGGTTCGAGGATTTGTCCTCGCTCACGCACCAGATGGAGAATGTCCTTGATCTTGTACGCAATGAAAAACTGAAAATGCAGGATCATATTTTTGACACGCTGTTCAAGAGTCTGGATGCTCTGCAAATGATGGTTCAGGACATTACCCAGGGGGGCGACGGCAAGGCCGATGTCCAATCTATCGTAGCTTCACTTCAGGCGATCGTTCGCGGTGAGGCTCCTGGCGGAACGGACAGCAGCGCTTCCGGGCAAGCAGCTCAGGGAGCCGCAGCGGTTCATTCGGGGATTCAGCTCGACGAATTCCAGTATTCAGTCCTGGAGCAGTCGATCTCGGAAGGCCATAAGGTATTGTACATTGAGGTGGCGATCCGCGAAGACTGCCAATTGAAGGCTGCCCGCGCTTATCTTGTATTCGATCTGCTTGAGCGTTATGGCGAAATCGTTAAATCCCATCCTTCGGTGCAAGAGATCGAGCAGGAGAAATTTGATCGCAGCTTTTCTCTGTATTACATAACGCAAAAGGATGCATCGGAACTGCAGAGCATGATCGTAAATCTATCCGAGATCGAGTCGGCGCAAGTGCTGCAGCTTGATCATGAGACGCTGAACCAGCTTGCCTCCGGCGCACAGGAAGCAGCGGCCGGAGCTGCCGAAGCCCCAACTGCGGAAGCGGCTGCAGCAGCGGACAGCAAGCCGGCAGCAGCTCCGCAGGCCTCTTCCAAGCCAGCGGCCTCGGAAGCGAAGGCAAGCCCTCGTGCCGGCGGTGGAGCGGCTCCTTCCAGAACAATTCGCGTCGATATCGAGCGGCTGGATGTGCTGATGAATCTGCTCAGCGAATTGCTGATCGACCGCTCGAGACTGGAGCAGCTTGCCCATGAGATTAAGCGTTCAGACCTTACCGAGACGGTGGAGCATATGAGCCGAGTGGGAAGCGACCTGCAGAATATCGTTCTTAAGCTGCGGATGGTCCCAATCGATACCGTGTTCAGCCGGTTCCCGCGGATGGTTCGGGATGTGGCCAAATCGCTGGATAAGAAAATCGATCTTGTGATCCTGGGTGCGGAGACCGAGCTGGATCGTACAGTTATCGATGAGATTGGGGATCCACTCGTCCACTTGCTTAGAAACGCCGTGGATCACGGGGTTGAACCGACAGCTCAGCGAATCGCGGCTGGCAAGCCGGAGACAGGAACGGTGCAGCTGCGCGCCTTCCATAGCGGCAATCACGTGTTCATCGAAATCGAGGATGACGGCGGCGGGATCGATCGCGAGAAAATTCTGAACAAGGCGCTGAAGAACGGAATTGTCACACAGAGCGAAGCCGCTGCTATGACGGACGAAGAAGTGTACATGCTGCTGTTCGCTGCCGGCTTTAGTACGGCTGACGTCATTTCGGACATTTCCGGACGGGGTGTAGGACTTGATGTAGTACGCTCGAAAATCGAGTCGCTCAGCGGTGAAGTATCCGTAACCTCGACCTTGGGCAAAGGGACAAAGTTCTCGGTGCAGCTTCCGCTGACCCTTTCGATCATTTCGGCGATGTTGATCAAGGTCGGCTCCGAGAAATATGCTATTCCGCTGTCATCGATCGTTGAAACGGCAATTATCCAGCGCAAGCAGATTCGCAGCGTACACGGATATACGATGGTGCCTTACCGCGAGGCCCATATTCCTCTGATGTCTTTAGCCAGCCTGTTCGAGGTTCGCGATTTTGATGAGGAAGCTGAAGAGGAGACGGAAATCGTCGTTATCCGGAAGGGGGATCGGCTGGCAGCCTTGACGGTAGAGGATTTCATTGGCCAAAGCGAAATCGTCATTAAAAATCTAGGTAAATATTTGCCTCCTGTTCAAGGGGTTGCTGGTGCGACGATTTTAGGCGATGGACAAGTAGCTCTTATTATTGATCCTAACGCTTTTATTAAGTAAGGGCATAACACTCACGCGGCAGGCAGGACAGACTGTTCTTTGCCATAACCATTAAGGAGGATGTTCCATGGGAGAGGAAATGAAAGTCATCGTATTTAAACTGGGTGAGGAAGAGTACGGCATTGAGGTCGACAAGGTGCAGACCATCGAGCGTATGATGCCGATTACTCGCGTGCCGAAGACGTATTCATTCGTCAAGGGAGTTATCAACCTGCGCGGCGTAGTCATTCCTGTCATCGATTTACGCGGGCGTTTCGATCTTCCGGAGTCTGAATACACCGAACAGACCCGGATCATTATCGTGGCAGTGAATGAGATGGAGGTTGGCTTCATCGTAGATTCCGCGAACGATGTGATGGATCTGAACAGCGATGTGATCGATTCCCCGCCGGATGTCGTAGGCGGGATTAAAGCGAAGTACCTGCATGGTGTCGCCCGTATTTCCGACGAGCGCCTCCTGGTCATGCTGAACCTGTCTGAGGTGCTGAACCGTTCCGAGATCATTCAATTGGAAAGCTTAGAGGGATGAAGCGGTGGATCTCTTTAAAGGGTTTGCAGACATTAAAATCGATGTCTTAAAGGAAGTCGGGAACATCGGTGCAGGCAATGCTGCTACCGCCTTATCGAGACTACTCGATAAACCGATAGATATGGCCGTTCCCAAAGTCCAAATGCTGCCTTTCGAGGCCGTTGCCGACACGGTGGGAGGAGCGGAAAGCGTTGTTTTAGCCGTGTTTTTAAGAGTCGAGGGGGACGCACCGGGGAATCTATTCTTTGTTCTTAGTCCAGAAGCGGCTAAGAAGCTGGTTCGCCGGCTTGCCGGAATCCATGTGGAGAGCGAAGAGGAGTTTTCCGAGATGGAATGGTCGGCCCTGTCGGAGATCGGCAATATATTGGCCGGTTCCTACCTCTCCTCTCTGGCCGATTTTACGTCGCTTGCCATGCTGCCGACCGTTCCTGCGCTTGCGATGGACATGGCGGGGGCGATACTCGGATACGGATTGCTGCAGTCTGGGGAGATGGGGGACTCCGCACTGCTGATTGACACGACATTCATCGAGGATCAGCAGGAAGTGGAGGGTCAATTCTTTCTCATCCCGGACCCCGAATCCTTCGACAAAATTTTTACTGCTTTAGGAGTACCGATGAATGATTGAGGAGCAGCGAATCGTAAAGGTCGGTATGGCAGATCTCAATATTATTCAGCAATCAGGACTAATTCGGACGACAGGGCTTGGTTCTTGCGTGGGACTAACTTTGTATGATCCTGTCGTTAAAGTGGCAGGACTAGCGCATGTCATGCTCCCGGCATCTACGATCGCCCGCGAGGGTTCGCTCAATATTGCGAAATATGCGGATACTGCAGTACCGGCTTTGTTGCAGCAACTGTTGGCAGCTGGCGCGGAGCAAAGACGGATTGTGGCCAAAATGGCTGGCGGATCTCAAATGTTCACCTTTGCAGGAACTGGAGATTCGTTAAGAATTGGGCCGAGAAATGTAGAATCCTGTAAGGATAAGCTGTCGGAGTTGGGAATCCCGCTCCTGGCGGAGGATACGGGAGGCAATTATGGAAGAACCATCGAGCTTGATTGCGAAACGGGTATTTTATTTATTCGCAGCGTACAAAAGGGTGTAAAGGAATTGTAGCCATGGCAGGAAAATTGAAGTATTACACGTTGTTTGGACTCTTGGGATTTTTGATTACATTTGCAGTCGCATCCAGTAATAACTTGTTTACGACAAGCCTCATTCGGGGGCTCATCGCATTCGTAGTTTGGTTTGGGCTATCCTATGCGGCCAATTGGATGATCGGTTTCATGAAAGAGATGTCTCCTGAAATTGCGAGCGAGGATCGGATCGCGCCTCTTGATGACGAGGGTAAAGGTGGACAGCTTGATTTGACGACACCGGATGAAACGGATGAATTGAACGAATTGCTAAAGCAGCCACCGGGAAGTCAGACAGGAAATGACGATTTTACACCGTTAAACCCGCCAAGATTGGTTAAGAAACCTGATGACAAAGATCCTGAAGAGCTGGCTAAGGTTGTTCGTCACCTGACAGAAAACTAAGGAGGGTGAAGGCAATTGGACGAGCGGAAGACATCCACTTTGAACTACGCCGATGTGTGGGAGCGATGGAAAGAACACGGAGATATTGAGGCCAAGAAGCAGCTTATCGAGAAGCATTTGCACATTGTCGATTATGTTTCGGGACGTCTGGCTGTGGGCCTTCCCAAAAATGTCTCTAAAGACGACTTATCCAGTAATGGCGTAATGGGCTTAATTGATGCTGTGGAGAAATTTGATTATAAAAGAGGGCTGCAGTTCGAAACCTATGCCTCTTGGCGAGTTCGAGGCGCCATTTTGGACGGATTGAGGCAGGGAGACTGGGTACCTCGATCCGTTCGGGAGAAAGCCAAGAAAATTGAAGAGGGATATCAGCACCTGGAGCAGCAGTATCTGCGTTCCGTGACGGATTCTGAAATGAGCGAATATTTGAATGTAAGTGAAAGGGAATTTCAAAACATGCTGCAAGAGGTTGCTGTAATGACGCTTTGTTCGCTTGAAGATCCGATCCGTGAGGAAGAATCGGAGACGCGGCTGACGCTGCTGATCGATGAGAAGGCCAAGAATCCGGATTATAAGGTAAGGGAATTCTTCCTTAAGGATTCTTTGGCTAAAGGAATTGAAAAGCTCACAGAGAAAGAGCGGACGGTCGTTTCCTTATTATATTATGAAGATTTATCCTTAAGTGAAATTGCGGAGGTGATGTCTCTATCCCCGTCACGTATCTCTCAACTCCATTCCAAAGCTATACTAAGACTGCGCGGCAGCCTGGAGAAACAGAAAGATTTGTTGATGTTGGAGGATTAAAGAGTACAATTGGCTTATGGCAGTATATCGATGGAAGGAGGAACGACTTATGGATTATATGAATGATCTTGGGCAGATTCTGAGCGTCACGATGAACGATGATAGAACGGTAGCCTATTTGCAGTTTTTGAAGAAGGACGAGGAGTTTTCTTGTACTCCGGAAGTCTTGAATCATTTTTTGCGCGGCGAAGGCATCAAATTCGGCATTCAGGAAGATATTGTGAAGCGATTTGCCCTAAACCCAAAAGAGTACTTCTTCAGTAAGACGCCGATTGCAATTGGGATCGAGCCCGTGCAAGGCAAGGACGGTTCAATCCGTTATGCTGTGCCCCTCGATGGGGAGGATCAGCAGCGGCGCCCCTCGGAAGGCGATGACGGTACGGTGGACTTCAAGGATATTACTCGCCTAAACAATGTTCGGAGGGGACAACTTATCGCTGAACTGGTTCCGCCTGTGCCTGGTCAGCCTGGCACAGCGGTTACAGGGGAGCCGATTCCCTGCAAGGATGGGAAGGCAGCCCGCTTTAAGATCGGGAAGAACGTCGTTCTTAATTCTGAGCAAACGGCGATGTATGCTGCAATTGACGGACTGGTCACCCAAACCGATAAAGGCAAGCTGAATGTCTTTCCAGTTTACGAGGTCAATGGAGATGTGGATTACAGCATCGGAAACATAGATTTCGTAGGGACCGTTGTTATTCGAGGCAACGTTCTGACCGGATTTCGGGTTTGCGCTTCAGGGGATATTCGCGTCATTGGCGGCGTCGAAGGGGCCGAGCTCATCGCGGACGGCTCGATCGAAATTACGGGCGGAATTATCGGTTATAATAAAGGTCTCATTAAAGCAGGACAGCAAGTAAAGAGTTCCTTCATCCAGGACGGAAACGTCTCGGCCGGCGCGGACGTCGTCGTGACGCAGAGCATTATGCACTCCAATGTTCGCGCAGGCAGGGATGTTATCTGCAGCGGCTCCAAGGGATTGATCGTCGGTGGCAGCATTCAGGCAGGCGAACGCGTGACGGCCAGAATTATCGGCAATCCAATGTCTACAGCGACGTCGATTGAAGTCGGCGTCCTTCCGGAACTGCGCAATGAGCTGCTGGAATTGCGCCAACAGCTGAAGGAGCAGATGGCAAGCCTCGACAAGACCGAGAAAGCGCTTACCCTCTTGGATCAATTGGCTTCCATGGGCAAGCTTACGCCGGATAAAGTAGCGATGCGATCGAAGCTTAACTTAACCAAGAAATCGAGCCTGCAGGAGCTTGAGGATATCAAGGAGCGCATGCTGCACATTGAGAAGGCCTTGGAGGAGACGGGCAACGCACGGGTAGATGTTCTAAGCATGATTTATGGCGGCTCAAAAATCGTTATAGGCAGATACACTAAATATATTAAAGAGCCTATATCAAGGATGTCTTTCTACTACACGGAAGGAGATATATCCATGTCGGCATACGTTTAGAACTCTACTTAAAGACATGAAATTGTCCGAATTCCGCATGAGGTGATTTTCATGAATATGAAATCCGTTGAAATGCAAATCGCCGTCCCTCGTACTAGCGAAGCAGGACGCGTTCAGCAGGACCAGCAGCAAAGGCCGCTGATCGACCAAAGCATACTTGCCGGACAGAACATGAAAGCAAGCGAGCTTGAACGCAAGAAGAGCCAATCTTTAGAGCGAAGCGCCCGCAATAAGACCGTTAAAAGAGAAGGAAATGCCGCTTCAGAACAGGAGAAAGGGCAGGCTGAGGCAGAAGAGAAGCAGAAGGAGCGGGAGAAGGAGCAGGCGGAGCATCCTTATAAAGGACGGCATATCGACCTGTCGCTCTAGCAGCAGACAGCATAGATACTATACACAGCAAAAAAGGTGTGGATTGCATTGTCATTTGGAGAACCGTGGTTTTATATTGTCATACTGGGGGCCACCTCTATTCTATATGCGTTTATTCTTCCAGCGAGGAACTCTTTCAGCGGCAACATGAGTGAGGCTAGCAATATAGAGGCGACCCTTGAACAGTATATGGCCGACATCGAGAAAGAAAACGCAGAGCTGATCGAATTGGTTGCCGGGATGAAGCAAGAGCTGACCTCCAAGCAAATGTCGCAGCAGGAGTCGATAGCCGAGCTGCGCCAGCGCCTGCTAGAGGTAGAGCAGTGGAATCGGCAGCTTGAGTCCCGCTTGGGCGGTTTGGAAAGCTCAGCGGCATCGCCGTCTCCAGCATCCAGCGAATTATCCTCCCAAATGGCTGCAGCCCATCAGCATGACAACGAACCGGCTCCAGCCAGCTCCGAATTCGCTAAAAGCTTGGGAACGATAGAAAAACCAGCAGAGGTACCGGAGGCACAACCGGCTCAGCCCGAGGCTGCGGATTCCCTGCGGAGCAGGTATCCGGAATTGTTCGATTTGTATGCCAGAGGCAAGTCTATCGACATGATCGCCAAAACTATCGGCATTCAGCGCGGCGAAGTTCAGCTTATTCTGCAATTGGCTAACAGGGAGGATGCATAATGTTCAGAAATCGCAACTTCATGTTAGGACTTGGAATTGGACTGATCATCGGCGCGTTCTTGCTGCAAATTATGAATATTGGACAAGGCCAGCATAATAAGCTCGTAACGGAAGAGCAGGTTCGCCAGGCCGCGGAGAAGCTTCAATTGAAGGTTGTGGGTGAGGATGAGCAGCTGCTGACTGAGGCCGAGTGGAAAGCTAAGGCCGATGAAAAGGCAGTGGAAGAGGGATCGGCAGAAGAACCGGCCCAGCCCGAGAAGCCTAAAGCTCCGCAAACGCCTGCAGTGCCGCAGGAGCCGCAATCCGGCGGAGAGAATGCTTCTGATAAGACTGCGGCCGGTCAATCAGAAGCAGCCGATCCGGTTACGCCGGAGCAGCCGGAGACCAAGGCGCCTGAGGCAGCCGAACCGGCGGGGGTCACTGAGCCTGAACCTACATCGGTAAGGTACAAAATCGTATACGGAGACACCTTGACCTCAGTGGCGGATGGGCTTCAGAAGGCGGGGATTATTCCGAGCAGCGAAGCATTTATCAAGGAAGCATCGAAGCGCGGCATCAACACAAAAATCAGAACGGGGACGTACTCGTTTCAAGTCGGCGAGAAGCACAGTTCGATCATTACAAAAATAACCGCCAAGCCATCTAAGAAATAGGATGGTTTTTGCTCATTTTATCGGCGGCAGGCAAACGGGGGAAACAGTTGTGAAGATTGGTTGCATCCATTTGCCACTTATGGTATATTAATTGACGGTGTTATAACGCACGGGGGTTGATTTTGCCAAGGGTGCTTTTCACGATTTCGAGAAGTCTTGGCGGGGGATGAAACCCGCGGAGGAAGCATCAAAAAAACCAAAACATTAGGAGGTGCATGGAGATGGCAGTCATTTCCATGAAACAACTGCTTGAAGCAGGGGTACATTTCGGACACCAGACACGTCGCTGGAACCCGAAAATGGATCGTTATATTTTCACTGAAAGAAACGGAATTTACATCATCGACCTGCAAAAAACGGTTAAGAAAGTCGAAGAAGCTTATAACTTCGTAAAGAGCATTGCTGAGGACAACGGTACAATTCTATTCGTTGGAACTAAGAAGCAAGCTCAAGATTCCGTAAAGGAAGAAGCTGAACGCGCTGGTCAATTCTACATTAACCAACGCTGGCTGGGAGGTACCTTGACCAACTTCCAAACGATTCAAAAACGGATCGACCGTTTGAAACAGTTGGAAACTTGGGAAGAAGACGGCACTTTCGAAGTGCTTCCTAAGAAAGAAGTTATCATTCTTCGCAAGGAGAAGGACCGTCTGGAGAAATTCCTGGGCGGAATCAAGAACATGAAGGGTCTGCCAAGCGCCCTGTTCGTAATCGACCCTCGTAAAGAGCGCATCGCTGTTGCGGAAGCTCGTAAATTGGGCATTCCAATCGTAGGTATTGTTGATACGAACTGCGATCCAGACGAAATCGACTATGTCATTCCAGGTAACGACGACGCGATCCGCGCGGTTAAATTGTTGACTGGCAAAATGGCTGATGCCGTAATCGAAGCTAACCAAGGGGAGCAAACCACAGCTTAATGCGGGGCTTCCATTATAAGCAATGAATTAAATGAAAAGGGTGGTTGGTAGGTGTCAAACCTCTCACTGCCCTTTTTTTAAAGGATAAATCTCTGGTTTAAGTCACAGATTACGTCCTATAAACGATATGGAGGGAATTTAAAATGGCTGTTGATGCAAAATCGGTAAAAGAACTACGCGAAAAAACGGGTGCAGGTATGCTCGATTGCAAAAAAGCGCTTGAAGAAGTGAATGGTGATATCGAAAAAGCTATCGAGTTTCTGCGTGAGAAAGGTCTGGCTGCCTCTGCTAAAAAAGCAGGACGCATTGCTACTGAAGGTATCGTAGAATCCTACATCCATGCTAACGGCCGCATCGGCGTTCTCGTGGAAGTCAACTGTGAAACGGATTTCGTTGCACTTACAGATCAGTTTAAAGAATTCGTTCGCGATATCGCACTACATATCGCTGCATCGAGCCCTCGCTACGTGCGCCGTGAAGACGTTCCGCAAGAGGAAATTGAAAAAGAGAAGGAAATCCTTAAAGCCCAAGCTCTTAACGAAGGCAAACCGGAGAAAATCGTTGAAAAAATGGTTGAAGGCCGCATTTCCAAATACTACGAGGAGTATTGCTTGCTTGAGCAGTCCTTCGTCAAAGATCCTGACAAAACGATTGCAACGCTTCTTAACGAGAAAATCGCTACAATCGGCGAGAACATCTCAATCCGCCGCTTTGTCCGCTACGAATTGGGCGAAGGCCTGGAGAAGAAAGTGGATAACTTCGTAGAAGAAGTTATGTCCCAAGTCAATCAATAAGCGTATCATTAACATTTATGTTATAGGGAGATGGAACACGTCGTGTTCCTTCTTTTTTAACCTAACGCCCTTAATTGTGTGAGTCCGGGAAGCGAGCCTTGCATATGAGCTGCTTCCTGGGCAACCTCTAAGAGGGTTCATCTAAAGTGGAGGGTATACAATTGGAGCAGCCAGTTTTTAAACGTGTTGTATTGAAGGTAAGTGGGGAATCGCTAGCGGGCCAGAACGGTTATGGGATCGACGCAGAAACGATCTCGTCGATTGCGGAGCAGGTGAAAGAAGTAGTCGAGCTGGGCGTGCAGGTTGCTATCGTGTGCGGCGGCGGCAACATATGGCGCGGTATTGCGGGCAGTGCCAAAGGCATTGACCGTGCTACGGCGGACTATATGGGAATGCTGGCGACAGTCATGAATTCGCTGGCTTTACAGGACGCGCTGGAGCAAATTGACGTGCCTACACGGGTTCAAACTTCAATCGCCATGCAGCAAATCGCCGAGCCTTACATACGGCGCCGCGCGATTCGGCATTTGGAGAAGGGCCGGGTCGTTATTTTCGCCGCTGGTACTGGCAACCCCTTCTTCTCTACGGATACTACAGCAGCACTGCGTGCGGCTGAAATTGAAGCCGAAGTCATCCTGATGGCTAAAAACAAAGTGGACGGCGTGTATTCAGCGGATCCGTTCGTAGATCCGGCAGCCGAAAAATACGAAATGCTTACCTACATGGAAGTGCTGAGCAAGAACTTGGGCGTAATGGATTCGACGGCATCATCGCTATGCATGGATAATGACATCCCGCTTATCGTCTTTGCGATTACGGAACAAGGAAATATTAAGCGTGTAGTCCTCGGTGAGAAAATCGGAACGACTGTGAAAGGAAGTGTAGATTAATGCCACAATCGATTAAGAAAAACGCTGAAGAACGTATGGATAAAGCGATTCAGGCCTTAAAGAGAGATTTGGCGACTCTGCGTGCCGGAAGAGCGGCTCCTTCGCTGCTGGATCGCATTCAAGTCGATTATTACGGAACTCCGACGCCGATTAATCAGTTGGCGAACATTAATACCCCGGATTCCCGTACACTGACTATCCAGCCTTGGGATAAATCATCCCTGGCTGAAATTGAGCGTGCGATTCAGAAGTCCGATCTGGGACTTACTCCAGCCAACGACGGTTCGATGATCCGTTTGTCGATTCCGCCTCTAACGGAAGAACGCCGCGTTGATCTGGTCAAAATGACGAAGAAATTCGGTGAAGAAGCGAAGGTTGCGATTCGCAACATCCGTCGTGACGCGAATGATGATATCAAGAAGCTTGAGAAAACGGAGATCTCGGAGGACGAGTCTCGCCGTCATCAAGATGATATCCAGAAGTCAACGGACAAATTTATCGCGGAAGTCGATAAAGTGCTCGCTGCGAAAGAAAAAGAGATTATGGAAGTTTAAGAGACGAAAAGCGGCCCCTCCTTTTACGGTGGGGTTTGTCTCTTTTTCATCACCGGCTGGAGGAAGACGAATGATCAAGTTATTTCAATCCTGGTGGAAAAATAGGGGGAAGCGTTCTGCCGAGAAGCTGCCGAGCGATAACGTCCCGGAGCATGTTGCGATTATCATGGACGGGAATGGACGCTGGGCCCGCAATAAAGGGCTGCCGCGCATCGTTGGGCATCGCAACGGCATGAAGGCCGTGAAGCGGGCGACGATTGCTGCGGATGAGCTAGGCATTCGGGTTTTAACCTTATATGCGTTCTCTACGGAAAATTGGAAGCGGCCAAAGGATGAAGTCGATTTCCTGATGTCGCTGCCGCAGGAATTTCTGGCGCTGGAGCTTGAAGAGCTGATTGAGAAGAACGTTCAGGTTCGAATGATGGGTCATACGGATAACCTCCCCCGGCATACGATAGAAGCCATGGAGGAAGCGATCGCCCGCACGAAGGATAATACCGGACTTATTTTGAATTTTGCCTTGAATTATGGCAGCCGTCGCGAAATGACGGAGAGCATGAAGGTGATTGCGCGTAGAGTTCAGGCCGGGGAGTTGTCTCCGGAAGACATTACGGAAGAGATGGTTAATTCCAACTTGCTATCGTGCGGATTAAGTGATCCCGACTTACTCATTCGTACAGGCGGCGAGCTCCGGCTTAGCAATTTCATGCTATGGCAGGCAGCTTACAGCGAACTGTGGTTTACGGACTTATATTGGCCTGAATTCGGCCGCGAGCAGCTGGTGGAAGCGGTCGCCGAATATCAGCGGCGTACGCGTCGCTATGGCGGGTTATCATAGCAGGATAGAAGGTGTAGAAGGTTGAAAACACGTTTGATAACAGGTCTGATTGCCGGCATCTTTTTTCTGGGCATGTGCTTGGTTGGCGGGCTAGGGTATCACTTGCTCATCATGGCGATGGCGCTGGTTGGTTATTATGAGTTCGTGCGGATGATCAAATTGCCGCCCTTAAGAGGCGCCGCAATTCTTGGTTATGTATGCATACTCTATATGATGTTCCCCTGGAGTCTGCTGGGCCTGACCATGCCGCTTGAGGTTTTGCCAGCCCTGTGGTTAATGATGTTCCTGTTTCTGGCGGTAACGGTGTTCACTAAAAATGACTTGCCGATTAGCCAAGCGGCTATTTTGTTTCTAGGTACCGCCTATGTGGGCATCGGGTTTTCGGCCATCGCAATGACGCGGATTACACCGGATGGACATGGTGTGTTCTGGACCTTCCTGATGCTGGCCGCAATATGGAGCAGCGATGCGGGAGCTTACTTCACAGGAAGAAGATTCGGCAAGAACAAGCTGTGGCCGGCGATCAGTCCGAACAAGACTGTGGAAGGAGCGATTGGCGGGGTTGTGCTCGCTGTCGTTGCCGCAGTGCTATTCTCCCTGTTCTCCGGGGGGCTTCTTTCGATCGGACGAGCCTTGCTGCTTGGAGTGTCGGCAGCGGTTGTGGGACAGCTTGGAGATTTAATTCAATCCGCTTATAAACGAGTGTACGGAGTTAAAGATACGGGCAAGCTTCTGCCGGGTCATGGCGGCATTCTCGACCGCTGTGACAGTTGGGTTGTCGTGTTTCCATTCGTACATATTTTAATGCTGCTCCCTTACTACTGAGGGTCTGTCCCGCAAGTTAAGACACGGCTGTCGAGTTACCGGCCAGCCGTCCAAATTATGCGAGTAATGATGCGAGGTATGATATGAGAAAAATAGCTGTCATCGGTTCCACAGGATCCATTGGAACGCAAACGCTGGATGTTGTCAGGCAGCATCCCGATCAATTCGTCGTTGAAGGCTTGGCTGCAGGCTCGAATATCGATTTATTCGTCCAGCAGGTGAATGCATTTCGCCCGAAGAAGGCTTCTATCGGGAATAAGCGGCTTGCAGAGCAGGTGGCCCCGCTGCTTCCGGCGGAGGTTGAGCTGTATTACGGCGAGGAAGGTTTAATCGAGGTGGCTGCAGGGACCGATGCCGATTTTGTGCTTAGCTCCATTGTAGGCAGCGCTGGACTGCCCCCTACCCTGGCGGCAATTTCTGAAGGGAAAACGATCGGTCTGGCCAATAAGGAGACGCTTGTGACGGCAGGGCATATCGTTACAGAGCTGGCAAAACAGAAGGGCGTGGCTTTACTTCCCGTAGACAGTGAACATTCGGCTATTTTCCAATGCTTGAACGGGGAGAGCATAGACGAAGTTGAGCAGATTACGCTGACGGCGTCGGGCGGCTCCTTTCGCCATTTGGCCCGGGAGCAGCTCAAGGATGTAACGCTGGAGGATGCGCTGAAGCATCCGAACTGGTCGATGGGAGCCAAGCTGACGATTGATTCGGCCACGATGGTCAACAAAGGATTGGAAGTTATTGAGGCGCATTGGCTCTTCGGTCTTCCATACGATAGAATCAACGTGCTTCTTCATCCGGAGAGCATTATCCACTCTTTCGTTGAATATCGTGACGGAAGCGTGATAGCCCAGCTTGGCACTCCGGATATGCGCATCCCGATCCAGTACGCGATGACATACCCGGCAAGGCTTCCCTCCGCATCCAAGCGCCTGTCTTTGGCAGAGGTCGGCAAGCTCCATTTTCAAGAAATGGATTACGAGCGATTCCCCTGTTTAAGACTTGCCTTTGAATGTGGTAAAATAGGTGGGACAGCGACGACCGTGTTCAATGCGGCGAACGAGACCGCAGTCGCCCGCTTTATGAACCGGGAAATTCCATTTCTGCAGATTGAAACGATAATTGAAACTGTACTCTCCAGGCATATACCTCAAAAACAAGCCGATCTTGAAACCATTCAAGCTGCGGACCGGTGGGCCAGAGAGTTGGCTGCATCGTTGTAATTGGCCGCTGCATAAAAGTTTCCACATGGGTATTCTCTTGTGCCTGATCGGAGAATAATGATAATCTAAATGAATTGGACGATCTGTGGCTAAAAGGAGGATGCTTTCGATTGGAATTGCTGAGGATCATATTCTTGACAGTACTCATGTTCTTCGTCATTGTAACGGTTCATGAGTGGGGACATTATTATTTTGCCAAACGGGCTGGCATATTGGTACGTGAATTCGCCATCGGCTTTGGGCCAAAGCTGTTCTCTTACCGGAGGGGCGAGACTCAGTTTACTCTTCGCTTGCTGCCCTTCGGCGGGTACGCGAGAATGGCGGGCGAGGATCCAGAGCTGATTCAGATCCAGACCGGACAAACCGTAGCTCTTCGTCTAGAAGAACAAGAGGTGCGCAAAATTTACCTTGACCGGTTGGATAACCGGAGAAACGTCATTCGCGGCGAGATCGTTGAGGTTGACCTGGAAGACCGGCTCGTTATCGTGCTGGATGTGGACGGAGAAATACTTAACTATAAGGTGCATCCGCAAGCAATGATGGTGGCCAAAGGCAAAGAGACGCAGATTGCACCGCGGGATCGGCAATTCGCTAGCAAGACCGTGGGTCAGCGCGCATTATCGATTTTTGCAGGGCCGCTAATGAACTTTATCTTGGCCTTCGTGCTGTTTGCCCTTCATACGCAAATGGCGGGGGTTCCTCTTGAGCAGCCGAAGCACCTGGAAATCGGTGAAGTCATGGAGAATATGCCGGCCTCGGAGGCGGGATTGCAGACAGGCGACATTATCGAGACGATTAACGGGGTGCCTGTAGGCACGGATGCCAATAAACTGATCGATACGATCTCCGCTTCGAAGGACGTGCCGATGAAATGGACGGTTCGCCGTGGGGATCAGGTACTGCCGATTACCGTGACGCCGCGTGCGATGGAGAATCAGGAAGGCGGCAAGGTCGGCACATCGATCGTAACTTATTTCGATATGCGAAGCGCAACGTTCTCGGAGACGTTTACGGTTGCCGGCAAAGACATGGTGAATACAACGAAACTGATATTTATCGGCTTTAAGCAATTGATCCAGAAATTCTCGATGGATGATATCGGGGGACCTGTGCGCACTTTTGAGGTAACAGGTCAAATCGCGAAGCAGGGCATCGTGAAGCTGACATATTGGGCGGCGATACTGAGCCTGTATCTGGGTATTTTCAACCTGCTGCCGATCCCGGCTCTTGACGGAAGCCGGCTGATCTTCCTCGCCGTGGAAGCGGTCCGCAGGAAGCCCGTTGATCCGAACCGGGAGGGAATGGTGCATTTTATCGGCTTTGCCATGCTGTTCCTGCTGATGATTGCCGTGACTTATAATGATATTTTGCGATTGATTAGATAATATTGTGTCTATTTAACGGGAGGATTAGGTTGGATATGGCTAATGAGGAGAAACAATTCGTAACTGAAATTACCCCGCAAAGTGAGGATTTCTCACGCTGGTACATCGATGTCATCAAAAAAGCGGATTTGATGGATTATTCGCCGGTGCGCGGCTGTATCGTATTTAAACCTGACGGTTACGAAATCTGGGAGCACATCCAGGAAGAATTGGATCGCCGCTTCAAGGAGACGGGACATCGCAATGCTTATTTTCCCCTCTTTATTCCGGAAAGCTTCTTCCAGAAGGAAAAGGAGCATGTCGAGGGATTCAATCCGGAGCTTCCGTGGGTCACGGAGGCAGCAGGCGAGAAATTAGAGGAGCGTTTGGCCATTCGACCTACCTCCGAGACGATGATCGGTCATATGTACGAGAAATGGATTCAATCTTACCGGGATCTGCCGGTATTGATCAATCAATGGGCCAACGTCGTGCGTTGGGAGAAGCGTACGCTGCCGTTCTTGCGGACCAGCGAGTTCCTGTGGCAGGAAGGCCATACGGCCCATGAGAATGAGCAGGAAGCACGGGAAGAAACGATGCAGATGCTGGAAATCTATCGTGACTTCGTTGAAAATTATTTGGCCATTCCAGTCATTGTCGGTCAGAAGACGCCATCGGAGAAATTCGCCGGGGCCGTAGATACGTATTCGATAGAGGCAATGATGAAGGATGGCCGGGCTGTTCAGGCGGGAACTTCGCATTATTTGGGCACGAATTTTGCCGTGGCCTTTAATATTCAGTACTTGAACAGGGATAATGTTCTGGAATATGTGCATACGACCTCATGGGGAGTCAGCACGCGCTTGATCGGCTCCCTCATTATGGTTCATGGCGATGACCGCGGCCTTGCCTTGCCGCCGAAGGTGGCGCCGAAGCAAGTGATGATCATTCCGATCGGACCGCCGAAGACACGCGACGCAGTAGTTGGCCGTGCAGATGAGTTATTTGCCCAGCTGAAGAAAGCGGGCATCCGCGTTGGAATGGACGAACGTGCGGATGTACGTCCAGGCTGGAAGTTCAATGAATATGAAATGCGCGGCGTGCCGGTTCGTCTGGAAATCGGCCCTCGCGATATGGAGAACGGTGTTTGCGTACTGGTCTCCCGAATTTCCGGTGAGAAGAAGGTTGTCCAGCAGGACAATCTCGTAGAAGAGGTTCAGGCGATGCTGGAGCAGGTTCATAACGAAATGTATGAGCGTGCCAAAGCATTCCGCGACGAGCATTTCTACAGCGTGGAGACGCTCGATGAAATGAAAGCGAGCATCGAAGAGAAGCGGGGCTTTACGCTGGCCGGCTGGTGCGGTTCCGAGGCTTGCGAACGGCATGTGAAGGATGAGACGGGGGCGACGAGCCGCAACATCCCTTTTGAACCGGCGACGAAGAAGTCAAAATGCCTTGTTTGCGGTGAAGAGGCTGAGCATACGGTTGTTTTTGCAAGAGCTTATTAATCATTAAGCATTCATATAGGAGGGCTTCCGGCAGTGAGCTGTCGGGTGGGCACATACCCGCTCGGACCTCGAGCGGAAGCTCTCTTTTAAAATGAGAGCAATGGTTGTAATCATGGGGAAAAGCAGCGCGTACCTTTACCTCATATTGAGGAATGTATCAAGGGGAGGATATCATGACCGCAGTTGGGGAGAAGAGACAACGGCTGGAATTGTTAATGCAGCAGGCGGAAATGCCGGCTAATTTGGTGGATCCTTATTTTTTGGACGGGTGGATTGAGCAGGTCGAAGTCAGCCGCAGCAATCGGGAGTGGAAGATTACGATCGGCAAAGATACGCTTGTTCCTGCCCAGGCTTATCGTACGTTTTGTTTACGGGTCAAGGAGCGGCTGGAGCATATCGCGCAAATCTCGTTCGGATTCCGATATGGCACTAGTGTGTCCGCAGCGGACATCGTGTCCGAATACTGGAAGCTGTTCATTGAGTGGGTTCAACGGGAGGTGCCGTCTGTCAACGGCTGGATGGCCAGGGCTATATGCGAGACGGAAGGAGATCTTATCACGATTACGCTCAGCGATGCCATGGCCCTTGAGCTGGCCAAGAAGAAAAACATTGAGAGATATGTGGTATCCTTCTATGAAACATACTTTACTTTAAATTTGCGGGTCAAGCTTCAGACCGGATCGAACAGCGCAGAGGCCTTCGAAGAATTCCAGCAGCGCATCGTTGAGGAAGAACGTGAAGTGATTCAGCAGATGATGGAGAGCATGGCGATGGAGGCTCCTCCGGAGGAGGATGAAGGGGAAATCGTCAAGCTTCAGATTGGATATGAGATCAAGGAGCAGCCGGTTCCGCTTCAGGAGATTCAGGATGAAGAGAAGAAAATCACGATTCAGGGCGTAATCTTTGGGCTGGATCGCAAGGAGCTGCGCAACGGAAATACGTTGTTCATGTTTAATTTGACGGATTATACGGACTCCTTGCAAATGAAGCTGTTTGCCAAGAACAAGGAAGATTTGAAAATCATGAACCAGCTTGCCAACGGCAAATGGATTCGGGCCCGCGGCCGGGTGGAAATGGACCGCTTCATGCAGGTGCCGGAGCTAGTCATGATTCCTTCGGACGTCAATGAAGTGACCCCGCCGCCGAGCCGTAGAGATAATGCGCCGGAGAAGCGCGTTGAGTTCCATCTTCATTCGACGATGAGCACGATGGATGCCGTAACGCCGATTGGCGAATATATCAAAACGGCGGCAAAATGGGGGCATAAGGCGATCGCTGTGACGGATCATGGCGGCATTCAATGCTACCCGGAGGCAGTAAAGGCAGCTGGCAAGCATGGCATTAAAATGATATACGGGCTCGAGGCGAACGTCGTCAATGACGATGTGGCCGTTGTGCTTCATCCGCGCCCGGATGACTTGAAGACAGCTACATATATCGTATTCGATATCGAGACAACGGGTTTGTCGGTAACGCAAAACAAAATCATTGAGATTGCGGCAGTCAAAATGGTAGAGGGCAAGGAAGTAGATCGCTATGCTACCTTCGTTAATCCCCATGTCCGCATCCCATACAATATTCAGCAATTGACGAATATTAATGATGATATGGTAAAGGACGCTCCGGATGTAGAGCCTGTCCTCAAAGAATTTGTCGAGTTTGTCGGCGACGCCGTACTGGTAGCGCATAATGCAAGATTCGACATTGACTTCGTTAATGCCAAGCTGAAGGAGCTTGGCCAGCCGCCGCTGAGCAATCCGGTGCTTGATACGCTTGAGCTGGCCCGGATGCTGTTCCCGACGATGAAGAATCACCGTCTGAACACGCTCGCTGCCAAGTATAAAGTATCGCTGGAGAATCATCACCGGGCGATCGACGATACGTTGGCGCTCGGCGAAATTCTCAACGGATTGCTGGAGGATGCGGTCAAGATTGAGGGATATAAAACGCTGGATCAGCTTAATGCCAAGGTCGGAAAGGATTTATCCAATGCCCGGCCGTTCCATTGCTGTATTTATGCGCTCAACATGACCGGGAAGAAAAACCTTTATAAATTGGTTTCATTGTCTCATACAGAATATTTTAAACGGGTTGCCTGCATTCCGAAGTCCAAGCTTGCTGAGATGAGAGAAGGCCTGCTCATTTTATCCGGCTGCGAGAAGGGGGAGTTCTTTGAGACGGTGCTCAATAAATCGATGGAGGAAGCCGAGAAGGTAGCAGAATTTTACGATGTGTTGGAAATTCAGCCGCTCACGATGTACATGCACCTCGTCGAGAAGGGGTTAGTTGGAAACGTGCAGGAGCTGGAGACGGCGCTGCGCAAAATTTGCGAAATCGGCTTTAAGCTTGGCAAGCCGGTCGTAGCTACCGGCAATGTCCACTACCTGGAGCCCCGTGACAAAATATACAGGGACATCACCATTCACGGCATTACGGGCTTCAGCCCGCTCAAGGATATTCGCAAGCCGGACGCTCACTTCCGGACAACCGAAGAGATGCTGGAGGAGTTTCAATTCCTGGGGGAAGAGAAGGCCTACGAGGTCGTGGTCAAGAATACGTCAGAGCTGGCCGACGCCTTCGAGGAGCTGGAGCTGTTCCCGGACAAGCTGTTTACGCCGATTTTGGAAGGTGCGGACGAGGAAATCCGCAACACCTGCTATGAGACGGCGAGGTCGATTTATGGCGAGGATTTGCCTGAGGTAGTCGTTCAGCGGCTGGAGAAGGAGCTTGAGCCGATTATTAAATACGGCTTCTCAGCTAACTATTTAATATCTGAGCGGCTCGTTAAAAAGTCGAACAGAGACGGTTATCTCGTTGGCTCGCGGGGATCCGTAGGCTCCTCCGTCGTGGCGACGTTCCTCGGAATCTCGGAGGTTAATCCGCTGCCGGCGCATTATATCTGCTTGAACCCGGAGTGCAAGCACAGTGAATGGTTCCTGGACGGAAGCGTGCCGAGCGGGTTTGACCTGCCGGATAAGCCTTGCCCGAAATGCGGCGAGAAGCTGAAAGGAGAAGGGCAGGACATTCCTTTCGAGACTTTTCTCGGATTTAAGGGAGACAAGGTTCCCGATATCGATTTGAACTTCTCGGGCGAATATCAGCCGCATGCTCACAATTATACGAAAGAGCTGTTCGGCGAGAAAAGCGTGTTCCGTGCCGGAACGATCGGTACGGTAGCTGAGAAGACTGCGTTTGGCTTCGCTAAGAAATATGAGGAAGAGCATCATAAGCATTGGCGGGGGGCTGAGCTGAACCGCCTTGCTGCGGGCTGTACCGGGGTGAAGAGAAGCACGGGGCAGCATCCCGGCGGGATCGTCGTCGTCCCGGATTATATCGAGGTCGAGGACATTACGCCGGTGCAGTACCCTGCGGATGATGTTAATGCTGAATGGAAGACGACGCATTTTGACTATCACGCCTTCGATGCGAACCTGCTCAAGCTCGATATTCTCGGCCACGATGATCCGACGATGATGCGCATGCTGCAGGATCTGACCGGCGTCGATCCGACGACGATTCCGATGAATGACCCGAAGGTCATGAGCATGTTCAATTCCACCGAGGCGTTAGGGGTTACGCCGGAGCAAATCCGGACGCCGGTAGCGACCTACGGTGTGCCGGAAATGGGGACGAAATTCGTGCGCCAGATGCTGGTGGAGTCGCAGCCTTCTTCTTTCGCTGACCTGCTGCAAATCTCGGGGCTGTCCCACGGAACCGGAGTATGGCTCGGCAATGCCCAAGAGCTGATCAAGAGCGGGACGTGCAACATTAAGACGGTTATCGGCTGTCGGGACGATATTATGCTCTATCTGATCTACAAGGCCGGAATGGATGCCGGTCTGGCCTTTAAAATTACGGAGAGCGTGCGTAAAGGAAAGGGCCTCACCCAAGAATGGATCGATGAGATGAAGAGATGCAAAGTGCCGCAGTGGTACATCGATTCCTGCCTCAAGATCCAATATATGTTCCCGAAGGCGCACGCAGCGGCATACGTTATCTCCGCAGTGCGGACTGCCTACTTCAAGCTTTATCATCCGATCGAATACTATGCTACGTATTTCTCGGTACGCGGGGAAGATTTCGATATCGAGCTGTTCTGCCAGGGCTATGAAGCCATTTACCGCAAAATCGAAGAGATCGAGCAAAAGGGCTTCCAAGCGCTGCCGAAGGAGCGGAACATGCTGCCGATCCTGGAGATGGCGCTGGAGATGACGGCTCGCGGCTTCCGGTTTAAGAGCATCGATCTTTACCGCTCTGACGCTACGCGCTTTATCGTGGACGGCGATGCCCTGATCCCGCCGTTCTCGGCCCTTGCCGGGATCGGCGATAATGCGGCCAAGAATATCGCTGCCGCTAAGGAGCAGGGAGAATTTCTGTCGATCGAGGACTTCCAGCAGAAGTCGAAGGCATCGAAAACGGTTGTTGAACTCCTGAATTCGATGGGCTGCTTCCGCGGTCTTCCCGAGAGCAACCAGCTGTCGTTATTTTAAATGTCTTTCGGGTACGCCGTACAAGCGGTCCGGAGATTTGAAAGGCAGGAGCGGCAATCGTCTTTGCGGGATGGACCTGCTTCTGCTGAGTAAAGGTGATTTACTTGTCACTAATGCTGGACTATGTTATAATTTTTTTGGTAATCATGGAGATAGAGCCGTTGTTTAAAGAGTGGGGAAACCCACTCTTTACTCTTTGGTATATAGGAATGAAATTTATGGAGGTATGTACGCTTGAGCACACCGAAGATCAAAGCGACCGTAGAAGAGATGGTTCTCCCCTTTTTGCAGGAGAACGGCTTTGAACTGGTAGACGTGGAATATGTGAAGGAAGGAAGCAACTGGTTTCTTCGCGTCTTCGTTGATAAGGATGGAGGCATTGATATCGATGATTGCGGCCGAATCAGTGAATATTTAAGCGAGAAGCTGGATGCTGCCGATCCGATTCCGTCCGCTTATTTCCTGGAAGTCTCTTCACCTGGAGCGGAGCGTCCGCTCAAAAAGGCAGAGGATGTAGCTAAAGCCGTCGGCAAGGATGTATTTGTGACTACATATGAACCGGTAGAAGGTCTGAAGGAATTTGAAGGCCGGCTGCTTTCTTTTGACAATGACCAGCTGGTCATTACGGTCGGGAAGAAGGATTATGCCATCCCATATAACAAAGTAGCCAGCGCTAGGTTGGCCATCATTTTTTAATGATCTGCACGGGAAGATGAAAGGGGGAACTTGAGGCAGATGAGTATGGATTTTATTGAAGCCTTAAATGAATTGGAAAGGGAGAAAGGAATCAGCAAGGACATTTTGTTCGAGGCGATTGAAGCTGCTCTGATCTCCAGCTACAAACGCAATTTTAACACCGCACAAAACGTCCGCGTCGACATGAATCGTCATACCGGGGCGATTAAGGTTTTTGCCCGCAAGCTTGTCGTGGAAGAAGTGCTGGATCCGCGGACGGAGATCTCCTTGGCAGCGGCTCGTGAGATCAATCCAAGCTTCCAATTGGATGATATCTCCGAGATTGAGGTTACGCCTCGGGATTTCGGACGCATTGCGGCACAGACGGCTAAGCAGGTCGTCACCCAGCGCATCCGCGAGGCCGAGCGGGGACTGATTTACAACGCTTTTGTCGAGAAGGAAGAGGATATCGTTACGGGGATCGTCCAGCGTCAGGATCAGCGTAATGTCTATGTCGATCTCGGCAAGATTGAGGCCCATCTTCCGCTGAACGAGCTTATGCCGAATGAGAAGTTCAAGCATGGAGACCGGATTAAGGCATACATCACGAAGGTGGAGAATACGACCAAGGGGCCGCAAATTTTGCTTTCACGTACGCACCCGGGATTGCTAAAGCGGCTGTTTGAGCTTGAGGTGCCGGAGATTTTTGACGGTGTCGTAGAGATTCGTTCTGTGGCGCGCGAAGCGGGCTTCCGCTCTAAAATCGCGGTCTATTCCCGCAACAGCGAAGTGGATCCGGTCGGCTCCTGCGTAGGGCCTAAGGGGACTCGCGTCCAGACGATCGTAAGCGAGCTTCGGGGCGAGAAAATCGATATCGTGCGCTATTCCGAGAATGTCGAGGAGTATGTAGCCAACGCGCTTAGCCCTTCGAAGGTGCTTGAAGTCCAGGTGTTTGAAGCGGAGAAGATGGCGCGCGTAATCGTTCCTGATTATCAGCTCTCGCTGGCCATCGGCATCAAGGGGCAGAATGCCCGCCTGGCAGCCAAGCTGACGGGATGGAAGATCGACATCAAGAGCGAGAGTCAAGCGGAAGAGGAATTTGGAAGAGAGAAGACTGACTCGGGTGAAATGCCGCAGGATTCCGTCTCCGTCGATTAATTATTAGCTCTAATTGTTAGTATGGACGGGGGGCGATGAGGATGAAGCCTAGAAAGATACCGCTGCGCAAATGCGTGGCATGCAATGAAATGATGCCCAAGAAGTCGTTGATTCGCGTCGTGCGTTCTCCGGAGGGAGACGTATCGATCGATTTGACCGGCAAAAAGTCAGGCCGCGGCGCCTATTTGTGCGGTCAAGCGTCCTGTTTCAAGCTGGCCCATAAGAACAAGGCCTTGGACAGGGCGCTGAAATCTCCGGTGGGCACGGAGGTTTACGAGCAGCTGGCACGGGACTTTCTTGCGGTAGAGGATGACTTTATCGCTGAACGCGATCGGAAAGAGGATGCCGATGAGTAAAGTGCTGTCCGGTCTTGGCCTGGCGATGCGGGCTGGCAAAATAGTCACCGGGGACGAGAGCGTCCTTAAGGCGGTTCGCTCCGGGGAGGCTAAGCTTGTTATTGTCGCGCGGGATGCTTCCGAGAATGCCCGCAAGAAATTTCGTGACAAGTGCGCGACCTACAAAGTTCCTTTGATCATCGGCTATGGCAGGGAAGACCTTGGATCAAGCGTCGGAAAGCCGGAACGGGTCGTTCTGGCTCTGCTGGATCAGGGATTCGCCGATATGATTCGGAAAACGATCGTGAAAACGTCGGAGGTGGAGTATATTGAGTAAACAAGAAAACAAGGATAAACTCAGGGTATATGAATATGCAAAATCGCTCAATATGAGCAGCAAGGAAATTATTACGATTCTTAAACGGCTAAATATTCCGGTTAATAACCACATGAGTGTAATGGAGAATGATGCCGTATCCAAGGTAGAGCAGTTTTTCAAGGATATTAAGAGCAATGCCGCTGCCAAGCGCGAAGGTTCCGAGCCTGCTAAATCTTCAGCTAAATCGTCGGCACCCGCTTCCGCAGGAGGAAGCCAAACGCCGAAAACCGGGGCCGGTGCTGATGCCGGCCAGCGTGAGGAGCAGGGTCAGGGGCATAGAGCGGGCAGCAGCGGATCAGGCAATACCAAAAATCAACAAGAAAAGCAGGTAAGTATGAATAATAGAACTGATACAAATACATCCTCCCATGCAGGGGGAGCACAGGCAACGCAAGAAAGAAATAAACGGCCAGGAGGCGGCCCGCAGGGGAACCGCAATAGCTCTCAAGGCGGCAGGGGATCCCAGCCGTCTGGAGGGCAACGCGCAAATACCAATGCGGGAGGAGCTCGTCAGGGACAGGGATCAGGAAATACGGCGGCTGCCCCGAATCGCAATAACGGACCTGCTGCCCGTCAGCCACAGTCCAGTAATGACAGCAATGCTGCTGGCAGAAATCAGGACAGAGGCCAGGGCCAGCGTAAGGGAAATAACAATAGACCGGGTCAAAGACGATTTGATGATAACAGATCGGGCAATTTCAAGAACAACCGCGGCGGTAAAGGCGGCAGAGGCAAGGGCGGTGCGCAGCAGCCTCCGCGCGAGAAAATCGACAATACACCGAAGAAGATCATCGTTCGCGGCAATATGACGGTAGGCGAGGCAGCAAAGCTTCTGCATAAGGATGCTTCCGAAGTTATCAAGAAGCTGATTATGCTCGGCGTCATGGCGACGATCAACCAGGAGCTGGATATCGATACGATCCTGCTGCTCGCCGGCGATTTCGGCGTAGAGGTCGAAGTGAAAATCCCGGTAGAGGAAGATCGTTTCGAGACGCTGGAAGAGAATGATGATGAGGCGGATTTGATGGAGCGTCCTCCGGTCGTTACGATTATGGGTCACGTTGACCATGGTAAGACGACACTGCTTGATGCCATCCGTTCGACGAATGTCAGCGGCGGCGAGGCTGGAGGCATCACCCAGCATATCGGTGCTTATCAAGTTGAGATTAACAATAAGAAAATTACGTTCCTCGATACCCCGGGTCACGAAGCGTTTACGGCTATGCGTGCCCGCGGTGCGCAATTGACGGACATTACGATCATTGTTGTAGCTGCAGATGACGGAGTCATGCCGCAAACAGTGGAAGCAGTCAACCACGCCAAAGCGGCAGGGCTTCCGATTATCGTAGCCGTTAACAAGATCGATAAACCGACGGCGAATCCGGACAAAGTGAAGCAGGAACTGACCGAGTACGGGCTCGTTCCGGAGGAATGGGGCGGAGATACGATCTTCGTCAACGTGTCCGCGAAGCAAAGAATGGGATTGGAAGATTTGCTGGAAATGATTCTGCTCGTAGCAGAAGTCAATGAATATAAAGCGAATCCGGACAAACGCGCTCGCGGAGCGGTGATCGAGGCCGAGCTGGACAAGAGCCGCGGACCGGTTGCGCGCGTGCTCGTGCAGCATGGTACATTGAAGGTGGGCGATGCGTTCGTAGCCGGAAATTGCTTTGGCCGCATCCGGGCTATGGTTAACGATAAAGGCCGCCGCATCAAGGAAGCAGGACCGTCCACGCCGGTTGAAATTACAGGGTTGACGGAAGTGCCGCTGGCTGGCGATCCGTTCATGGTCTTTGAAGACGAGCGCAAAGCCCGGTCCATTGCCGAGAAACGCGCAGTGACCCAACGTCAGTCCGAGCTTGGCGGCAACACGCGCGTTACGCTTGACGATCTGTTCCGCCACATCAAGGATGGTGAGATCAAAGATCTCAACGTCATCATCAAAGCGGACGTACAGGGCTCCGTCGAGGCGCTTAAGGGCTCTCTGGAGAAAATCGAAGTAGAGGGCGTTCGCGTAAAAATTATTCACAGCGGCGCTGGTGCCATTACGGAATCGGATATCATTCTCGCGGCTGCTTCTAATGCGATCGTGATCGGCTTCAACGTTCGTCCGGACAACCAGACGAAAGCCACGGCTGAGCAGGAGAAGGTCGATATTCGTCTCCACCGCGTCATCTATAAAGCGATCGAGGAAATTGAGCAGGCTATGAAAGGGATGCTTGATCCCGAATATAAAGAGGTTGTCATTGGCCATGCTGAGGTTCGCGATACGTTCAAGCTCAGCCGAGTGGGAACGATCGCCGGTTGTATGGTGACCTCTGGCAAAATTACGCGTAATTCCGAAACCCGCCTGATTCGCGACGGTATCGTCGTATATGAAGGCAAGATTGATTCACTCAAACGCTTCAAGGACGATGCGAAGGAAGTCAATCAAGGCTACGAGTGCGGCATCACGCTGGATAACTTCAACGATATTAAAGAGGGCGACGTTATCGAGGCATTTATTATGGAGGCCGTCGAGCGGAAGTAAGGTAGGTGACAATAAATGGCGAAAAATCGTGTCGGACGTGTGGGCGAACAGATTAAGAAAGAGCTCAGCCTCCTCATTCAGAATGAAATCAAGGATCCCCGGATCGGATTTGTCACGGTGACCGGCGTGGACGTTACAAGCGACCTGTCCCAAGCAAAGGTATATATTAGCATTTTTGGCGATGAGGAGAAAAAATCGGAATCGCTGAAAGGGCTGGAGAAGGCGATCGGTTTCCTGCGGACTGAGCTTGGCAAAAGAATGCGTTTGCGCCATACGCCAGAATTGATTTTCAAAGTCGATGAGTCGATTGAGTACGGCAGCCGCATTGAGAAGCTGCTGGGCGAAATTACGCATGACGAGGATAAATGAATTTAGAAGGAGACGGCAATGCAGACCAATGAACAGGAGTTCCTACAGGTAGAGCATTTTCTGAAGGATCATGATGATTTCCTGGTAGTGTCGCACGTACAGCCGGATGGAGATGCAGTCAGTTCCACCCTTGTGGTGGGCTGGCTTCTCTCATGTCTGGGTAAAAATTACGTTATGGTCAATGAAGGGCCGATTCCTCAGCGTATGTCGTACCTGCTGCATTCGGATCGCATCATGGATCTGTCAGTAACCCCTTTAACCAAGTCCTATAAACATATTATTTGCGTTGATTGCGCTGATTTTCGCAGAGTCGGGAAGGCGAGCGAGTATTTTGCTGCGGACGCAAAGATTTTGAATATCGATCATCATCCTACGAATGACGGGTTTGGAAGCATTAATCTTATCGTCCCCGATGCGGCCGCTACGGTACAGGTGCTGTTTGATTTAGTGAAGTGGCTGAATCTATCCCTCGATCATGATACGGCAACTGCGATTTATACGGGCCTACTTACGGATACAGGGGGATTCCGTTATTCAAGCACCTCTCCGAGAGTCATGGCGATGGCATCGGAGTTATTGGAATACGGGGTCGATGGACCGGCTCTGTCACAGCTGCTGCTGGAAGAGATGACCTTGCCGCAGATTCGCCTGCTGACGAGAGCCTTGAATGGGCTGCAAATGTCGGAGGACGGAAAAATCAGCTGGGTCACGATCAACGACGAGGATATGAAGCTAACCGGTGCCATCCATGAGGATTTGGAAGGGATTGTAAATTACCCTCGCAACATTCAGAACGTAGAGGTTGGCCTATTATTTAAAGTGATCGATGACAATGCCGTAAAGGTGAGCATGAGATCGGCCGGCAAGGTGGATGTGGCGGCCGTAGCTCAAGCCTTTGGCGGCGGCGGGCATGTACGAGCAGCGGGGGTGCGGATGCAAGGCAGTCTGGACGCCGTCGTCTTGCAGATCGTTGAGCAGGTGAAAGCCCGATTATGAAGACGAAACCTTATGAAGGTATACTGGCCGTTCATAAACCAGCAGGCTTTACCTCGCATGATGTCGTCGCTAAAACCCGCGGCATCTTAAAAATGAAACGGATCGGACATACCGGTACACTGGATCCGGCGGTCACTGGAGTCCTTCCGCTCTGCCTAGGACGGGCGACCAGAATGGTGGAATATCTGCAGGAGCTTCCTAAGGAGTACGAGGCGACGCTTTTTCTCGGGGTCGCTACCGATACGGAGGATCTGTCAGGCAGAATCATCGAGCGCATAGAAGGGCTGCATGTTGCAGAGGAAGAGGTTCATGCGGCTCTGAGCCGGTTTACCGGGACGATTTCCCAAGTCCCCCCGATGTATTCCGCATTGAAACAGGATGGAAAGCGGCTTTACGAATTAGCCCGGGAAGGGAAAACGGTAGAGCGGAAGGCGCGGGAAGTTACGATTCATGAGCTGGAGTTGATCTCCTATGAGACTGGCGGTGAATACCCGTCGATTTCTTTTCGCGTGCTGTGTTCTAAAGGAACTTATATCCGTACGCTTTGCGTCGATATCGGCCGTGCGCTGGGCGTGCCTGCGGCCATGGCTCAGCTGAAGAGGACGGTCTCTGCAGGCATTACGGAAGCACAATGCCTGACCCTGGAAGAGATAGCCGAGCATGCAGCAGAGGGAACATTGGAAGAGCATCTTATTCCTGTCGATGAGGCGGTTAATCATCTGCCGGCCCATCGGATTCCTGAAGAGCGAGTGAAGCAGGCCCTGCAGGGGCAGAGGCTTTCTTCCAGGCTGCTTGAGCCTCCAGCTCGCTTTGGGGAGAATATCCGTTTGTATGGTGCAGCGGGACAATTTTTAGGCATTTTTCGCGGCGAGGAGTCTACGGGCGCAATTACGCCTGTCAAAGTATTTCCGCCGGAATGAAATATATGCCAATCCGAGTGAAATTGCAGGTGAAATGATAGTGGAAACAATGAATCTGACCTACCCCCTTACAAAAGAGACCATAGATTACAGCGCCAAGCCACAGGTTCTGGCCATCGGCCAGTTCGACGGCTTGCATCTTGGACATGTGAGCGTAATCGAGTCGGCTGTTCGGCTCGCTGCATCCGTGAATTTGCCGGCCGCGGTGATGACCTTTCATCCCCATCCGAAGGAAGTCATGAAGAAAGGTGACTACGACGGGTATTTAACGCCTCCCCGCGAAAAGGAAAGAATTTTAAGAAGTCTAGGCGTAGATTATGTATACATCGTGGAATTCAATGATGCATTCTCGCGGGTAAGTCCGCAAAACTTCGTTACGGGCGTACTCGTTCCGCTCCAGGTTCATACGGCCGTCGTCGGCTTTGATTTCCGTTACGGCTATCGCGGAGAAGGGGATGCCGGAATGCTGCGCGAGCTTAGCGACAATACGCTGGAAGTCAGCACGGTGCCTCCATTTCTTATCGAGGGCGAGAAGGTGAGCAGCTCGGGAATTCGCAGAGCGCTGGCGGAAGGGAATGTGCAGCTTGCAGCGCGCTGGTTGGGGCGCAGATACGCCATTCGGGGAACGGTGATGCACGGCGAGAAGCGGGGCCGCAAAATTGGTTTCCCTACAGCGAACCTTAAGCCGGATGAATATTTTGTATTGCCTATCAAAGGGGTTTACGCCGTAAGGGCAAATTATGAGGGGAAATGGCTGCCTGGCGTGATGAATGTAGGGGTTAAGCCGACCTTCCATAGCGATAAGGTCGCGCCTTCCCTGGAGGTTCATTTATTTGACTTTGACGGGGATTTGTATGGGAAGACTCTGGCTGTAGAACTCGTAGAATTCATTCGCGAGGAACGGAAATTCGCTTCTGTTGATGAGCTTGTAGCACAGATCGGCAAAGATGCAGATACGGCTAAACGCCTGCTGCTTGCTGCTGAGTAGGACAAGAAGCTGATTTTTGCAGATATGTGTTTACTGGCATTTACATTTGTCCATTATGTATGGTATACTGATCTACGTTGTTCATGGTGGAGATTGGTATTTTCGCCATGACGGCTATAACCTTAGCTTGGTTGATCCGGACCTCACCGCCCGGCGACGAGGCTAACGGCGATTCAGATAAAGGAGGTGAACAGGATGGCATTGACTCAAGAACGCAAACAACAACTGATCGAAGAGCACAAAACTCATGAATCCGATACAGGATCACCAGAGGTGCAAATTGCTATCCTTACGGAGAACATTGTTAATTTGACCGAACACTTGCGCTCGCACAAGAAGGATCATCATTCCCGTCGCGGTCTTTTGAAAATGGTCGGCCAACGTCGTAAGCTGTTGGCATACCTGAAGAACAAAGACGTAAAACGTTACTCCGCTTTGATTGAGAAACTCGGATTGCGTCGTTAATTTCTCGTGTGAACTAAAGCAGCCTGGTTGCCGCCGGATACGCTATGATTAGCGAACGGTGGCGGTCGGGTTGCTTTTTAACAGTTGCGTAAATGTATATGCTTTGCTTTTCACGTACATACAGCTCCTTCAGGAGCTTTTGTTGTGAATAGGGACTGACCTCTTATTTGCCTTCCATCATGATTAAGTTTAAATCCAACTTCTTTTATGATTTGGGCAAAAGGAGGAAATAATGTAGGCTATAACGAATTTCTATCTGTGATAAGGAGGGATTTCATGGAGAAACATGTGAAAATGCAGTTGGGAGGAAGACCTCTTATACTGGAAACCGGCCGTCTGGCCAAGCAGGCCAATGCAGCCGTTATGGTACGCTACGGCGATACGGCCGTATTGTGTACGGTGACCGCATCATCCGAGCCGAAGGATCTCGATTTCTTTCCGCTTACCGTAAACTATGAGGAGAAGCTGTATGCCGTAGGTAAAATCCCGGGGGGCTTCATTAAACGCGAAGGGCGTCCAAGCGAGAAAGCGATTTTGGCAAGCCGCCTGACCGACCGGCCGATTCGGCCGCTGTTCCCGGAAGGCTTCCGTAACGATGTACAAATTGTAAACCTCGTCATGAGCGTCGATCAGGACTGCGAGCCGGAAATTGCAGCAATGATCGGTACTTCTGCAGCGCTCAGCATTTCCGACGTTCCGTTTAACGGCCCCATTGGCGGCGTAGCTGTGGGACGGGTGGACGGGCAGTTCGTCATTAACCCGAATGTTGCCCAGCAGGAAGCAAGTGATATTTATGTCGTGGTCGCCGGCACGAAGGATGCCATCATGATGGTGGAAGCCGAAGCGAATGAAGTTCCAGAAGAAGTCATGCTTGAGGCCATCATGTTCGGCCATGAGGAAATCAAGAATATCGTGGCAGTTATTGAGGAATTGGTAGAACTTGCCGGCAAAGAGAAAATGGAAGTGAAGCTTCATGCGGTAGATGAGGAAGTCAACCGCGAGGTTCGGGAATTCGCGGCGGCTCGTCTTATCGAAGCTGTCAGAATTGCCGAGAAGCATGCGCGCCAGGATGCGATCGATGCGATCAATAATGAGACGGTGGCCCACTTTGAGGAGAAGTACATAGAGTCTCCCGAGCTTCTGAAAGATGTTATGGAGGTTCTCCATGATATCGTTAAGGAAGAAGTGCGTCGTCTGATCACGCATGATAAAGTCCGTCCGGATGGCCGGAAGCTGGATGAGATCCGCCCGATTGAATGCGACATCAGCCTGCTGCCGCGTACGCATGGATCCGGCTTGTTTACGCGCGGCCAGACACAGGCGCTTAGCGTATGTACGCTTGGAGCTTTGGGCGATGTACAAATTCTTGACGGGATCGACCTGGAAGAATCCAAGCGCTTTATGCATCACTATAATTTCCCGCCGTTCAGTGTAGGTGAAGCACGTCCGCTGCGCGCGCCAGGACGCCGTGAAGTAGGGCATGGAGCTCTTGGTGAAAGAGCGTTGTCCAAGGTAATTCCGCCTGAATCGGAGTTCCCTTATACCATTCGCTTAGTGTCCGAGGTTCTGGAGTCGAACGGTTCTACCTCGCAGGCGAGTATTTGCGCTAGTACGCTAGCGATGATGGATGCTGGCGTTCCGATCAAGGCGCCTGTTGCCGGGGTAGCGATGGGGTTGATCAAGGATGGGGATCAAGTCTCGATCCTGAGTGATATTCAAGGCATGGAAGACCATTTGGGCGATATGGACTTTAAGGTAGCCGGTACACCGGATGGCGTAACTGCGATCCAAATGGACATCAAGATCGATGGCATCGACCGCCAGATCCTGACGGATGCCTTGTCTCAGGCCAGAGAAGGCCGGATGCACATCCTGTCTAAAATGATGGAGCGCATCCAGAAGCCAAAGGAAAGCTTATCTCCTTATGCGCCTAAAATTCTTATCATGAACATCAATCCCGATAAAATTCGCGATGTGATCGGTGCCGGCGGCAAAATTATCAATAAGATCATTGAAGAGACCGGCGTAAAAATCGATATCGAGCAGGATGGCCGCGTATTCATCGCTTCAGCAAATGAAGAGATGAATAATAAGGCGCGCTCAATCATTGAAGGCATCGTGAAGGAAGTCGTTGTCGGAGAGATTTATGTAGGTACGGTAAAACGGATCGAGAAGTTCGGCGCTTTCGTGGAGATATTGCCGGGCAAGGACGGTCTGGTTCATATTTCGCAGCTTTCTACGGAGCGTGTTGCTAAGGTGGAAGATGTTGTCGCAATCGGTGATACGATAACCGTCAAGGTTACGGAAATCGACCAGCAAGGTCGCGTGAATCTTTCCCGCAAAGCAGTATTAACTGCAGAGGCCGCTAAATCATCATCCTAAAGACCCCCCATATTTCATCAAATGTGCGGGAAAAGAGACAGAATGAACATTCTGGCTCTTTTTTAATTTGTTCTCTTATAGATGAATAGATGAATTGCTTTTTTGATCCGCCGGTTCTATTGCATATTATGGAACTTGTCTTCATATGATGAGGACAAAACCGGGGTAAGGGGATGGGCAGTTCATGAGTCGGAATAAATTCATCGCGATAGGGATTGGATTCATTGTCGTATTTGCAATTTGGCAGTGGGGAGGAATTCGGGCATTTGTAGAAGAAAGTTCAATGAAACAGAGTGGCAGCTTCGCATTTCGTCTCTTTGCTGACGCCAGCGGCGATGAATTGATGACGGTCATCCGGGAGGAGGCGGCCAAGCGCCGCGAGGAGCCAATTGATGCGGTGATAGATCGCGTGTGGAAGGCGATTCCCGGCTATAATGGTATTGAAGTGGATATCGAGAAGACATACCAGAAAGCAAAAGCGCTGCCTCAAGGAGCGGACATACCTTACCAATACCGGGAGATCAAGCCGCGGGTCAATTTGGAGGATTTAGCGGCCGAGCCGATTTACCGGGGGAACCCGAATAAGCCGATGGTGGCATTCATGATCAATGTTGCCTGGGGCAACGAGTATATTGTGCCCATGCTTGATACGCTGGATGAAGCCAAGGTCAAAGCGACCTTTTTTCTAGATGGCAGCTGGCTGAAGAAAAACGTAGAGCTGGCGAAGGAAATCCAGCAAAGAGGGCATCAACTGGAAAACCATGCGTACTCTCACCCGAATATGAGCCAGCTGGACGATTACCGGGCGAGAATGGAAATATCCAAGACGAAGGATCTGCTCAAAAGCGAGCTGGGTGTGGACAATCGTTGGTTTGCACCGCCCTCCGGCGATTTCAATGACCGTACGGTCAAGCAGGCTGCTGATTATGGGTTAAAGACGGTGCTTTGGACACTGGACACCGTGGATTGGAAAAAGCCGCTTCCATCGAGCATCGTGCAGAAAATAGCGGATAAGGTGGCGCCAGGCACGCTCATTTTGATGCATCCAACGGATTCATCCAGCCGCGCGTTGAAGGAGATGATCGCTGTCATCCGCGCAAAAGGACTGGTGCTCGGTACCGTGGAGGAGACACTGTCGAGCGATCGGGTCCTGCAGCCGGGGAGTTGAGCAATCTTGCTTTTTTTGATAGGATAATGATGATTTCACGGAGCTTGCAGTATTGGAGCGCTTGCTTTCGAAGCAGGGTTACTGCGTAGAAATACATGAAGCAAAGCTTCGTAAAACGAAGCGGATGCTTTCGAAGCAAGTTTTACTGCGTTCGGAATATACAGAAGCAAAGCTTCGTAAAACTTTTAGGAGGGCCTTTCGTGCACAAAACGCAACTTAAAAACGGCCTGCGGGTGGTTATGGAGAAAATCCCGACCTTCCGGTCGGTGTCGTTCGGTATTTGGGTCAAAACCGGATCACGGAACGAGAATCCTGATTCAGGCGGCATTTCCCATTTCATTGAACATATGCTGTTCAAAGGAACTAAGCGGTATGATGCCAAAGAAATTGCCGAACAGTTCGACGCTATTGGCGGTAACGTAAACGCCTTTACGTCAAAGGAATACACTTGCTATTACGCCAAAGTATTGGATGAGCATTTGCCGATCGCGGTGGATGTCTTGTCCGATATGTTCTTTAGATCGTTATTCGATGAGGAAGAGCTGCGCAAAGAGAAGAATGTTATTTTGGAAGAGATCGCGATGTATGAGGATACGCCGGATGATATGGTTCATGACCTGATCTCTGAGGCAGCCTACGGGAGCCACCCGCTGGCGCTGCCTATCCTTGGCACGGAGCAGCAGCTGCAGGCCATGGATTCTTCTCAACTTAAAGCTTACATGCGCGAGAAGTACACGATCGACAATACCGTCATCAGTATTGCCGGTAACTACGATGACAACATCATTGAACTGCTGGAGAAGCACTTTGGAGATTTCAGCTTAAGTGGAGCTGAAGGCGCTTTGGAGGCGCCCGAGTTTCTAGGAGGCCTGAGGTTCCACCGCAAGAAGACGGAGCAGAATCATATCTGCCTTTCTTTTCCCGGGCTGCAAATTGGCGATAAAAATCAGTATGCCATGGTTCTGTTGAACAATGCCTTAGGGGGCGGGATGAGCTCGCGGCTATTCCAGGAAATTCGCGAGAAGCGAGGGCTGGCCTATTCTGTATATTCGTACCATAGTTCTCATGCGGATAGCGGCTTATTCACCGTGTATGCGGGAACGGCCCCAAAGCAAACCAAGGACGTCCTGGAGCTGACCAAGGAAATACTGCATGATGTATCCCTTAACGGGCTTACGGAGAGCGAATTAAGCAAAGGCAAGGAGCAGCTGAAGGGCAGCTTGATTCTTAGCTTGGAGAGCACGAGCAGCCGAATGAATCGCCTGGGCAAAAACGAGCTGATGCTCGGGCGCCATTTTACGCTGGATGAAATTATTTCACGAATCGAAGCGGTGACGATGGAGGATATCAATGAAGTGCTGCAAGGTATGTTCAAGCAGCCTTATGCTCTAGCGATGGTCGGTTCTTCCGACCGAGTCTTGTCAGGAATAAGGAGAGATGAACTTGTCATATGAAGTCCAAATTAAACGTCTAGCGGGAAATGAAGATCTGGAGCTTCCCCGGAAGATGTCGGAGCAGGCATCCGGATTCGATCTTTATGCAGCAATTACGGATGAAGTTGTGCTTCAGCCGGGACAGCGGACCTTGATCCCTACTGGCTTTGCCCTGGCTATGCCGGCGGGTCTGGAGGCCCAGATTCGCCCGCGCAGCGGACTGGCGTTCAAGCATGGCATAACCTGCCTGAATACGCCGGGAACGGTCGATGCCGACTATCGGGGAGAGGTCAAGGTGCTTCTGATCAACCACGGGGACGAGCCTTTCACCTTCCGTCGCGGAGAACGTATCGCCCAGATGGTATTCCAGATCGTTCCTGAAGTGAACCTGGTTCAAGTGGACGAGCTGTCGGATACCGTGCGCGGTACGGGCGGATTCGGCCATACCGGCAGAAATTGAATTGTCCACCAGTTTAGCGGCTAATGATACTAACCCATTTAAGCTTGCCAGTCTGCACCTAACAGTGCAGGCCTGGCGGGCTTTTTTTGCTGTCTGGCGGCATCTCAGAAACGAATTTTTCACCACTTGGTAGGCGGCGGCATAAGATGGTCTATACTGTGCTAGCCTGGAAGGAGGACGTCCACGATGCTTACCGGACTAACTATAGTGTTTATTGGCGGGGACGCTCGACAGATCGAAATCATCAATAAATGTACGGAGCTTGATGCAACGGTAAAGGTAGTCGGCTTCGATCAACTGGAGCCTCCTCTATCCGGAGTTTCTCATGAGAAGCTGTCTCCCGGTTTGTTAATGAATGCTGATGTCATTGTTTTTCCGGTGGTTGGATGTGATGATCAGGGCGCGGTCAGCGCTCCGTTCGCCAAGGAAGGCATCGTCATGAGCAAGGAAATGTTCGCGGCGATCCGGGAAGGAACGGCGGTCTACACGGGGATGGCCAAAAGCTTGCTCAAACGCATGTCCGCTGAATTCAGCTTCAAATTGATCGAGCTGCTTGAACGCGATGATGTCGCTATTTACAACTCGATTCCGACGGCCGAAGGTGCCATTATGATGGCTATTCAGCATACAGACATTACGATTCATGGTTCAACCTGCCTCGTGCTCGGTTTGGGAAGAACGGGGTTTACGCTGGCCCAGACGCTGCAGGGATTGGGCGCTACGGTCCGGGCGGGAATCCGCCGGGTGGATCAGGCTGCCAGAGCCGTGCAAATGGGATGGAAGCCTTTTGCAGCAACGGATTTGACCGCTTATACCGGGGAAATCGACTTGATTTTTAACACGATTCCGACTATGATAATCACAGCACAAATCATCTCGAAATTGCCCCGTAACGTGGTCATCATCGACCTGGCTTCGGCTCCGGGCGGGACGGATTTCCGCTTCGCGGAGAAGCGGGGAATCAAGGCGCTTCTTGCCCCCGGTTTACCTGGAATCGTAGCTCCCAAGACGGCTGGAACCATCATGGCGAACACGATCTGTCAGTCGATATCGGAAGAGTTCCATTTACGGGGGGATGAAATGTGAATTGGCAGGGGAAAACGGTAGGTTATGCGATAACGGGTTCGCATTGCACTTTTGATGAAGTGATGCCGCAAATACAGCGGTTCGTTGATGGCGGCGCTAAAGTGATTCCGATCATATCCCATACGGTACTAACGACGGACACCCGATTCGGGAAGTCGGAGGATTGGCGCAAACAGTTGAAAGATATAACGGGGAATGATATCATTTCTACAATTGTCGAAGCGGAGCCGCTTGGACCGACCAAGCTGCTTGACATATTGGTCATCGCGCCCTGCACCGGCACGACGACAAGCAAGCTTGCGAACGCGATCACAGACAGTCCGGTGCTGATGGCCGCAAAGGCCCAGCTCCGTAATGGAAAACCGCTAGTCCTGGCCGTCTCTACTAATGATGGACTAGGCTTCAACCTGGCGAATATCGCTAAACTAATCGTCGCTAAGAATATTTATTTCGTTCCTTTCGGGCAGGATAATCCGACTGGCAAGCCCAACTCGCTTGTGGCCAGAATGGAACTTATACCGGAAGTCGCTTATGCCGCGCTCGAGGGCAAGCAATATCAGCCTCTTATTATCGAGCGATTCAGGTAAGAAACTTTATGGAGACGTGTTCATCGGTTATGACAGCAGCCTGTAACGCTGTTAATCGCTGAAATCCCGGCCGGAAAGTCGTTAATGCATGAATAGTAGTTTAGGCAATCATAAGTTAAGACGGAATGAAGTACTGCTTTACTCCGCCATCATATTGGAGGAATTACACATGCACATTATGGTGCAGAAGTTCGGCGGCACTTCCCTCTCTACATCCGAAGCGAGGGAGCATGTCCTTTCCCATATTCGCCGGGAGCTGGACAATGGCTATCGGCTTGTCGTTGTAGTATCGGCTATGGGCCGTAAGGGAGATCCCTATGCAACAGATACGCTGCTGGATCTAATCGGGCAGACGGGGGGATCTCTTTCCTCGCGTGAGCAGGATTTATTGCTGTGCTGCGGTGAAATTATATCCGCAACCACGCTTAGCAGCCTGCTTCAGCGGGAAGGAATTGCGTCTACCGTCCTGACCGGTGCACAGGCAGGATTTAGAACGGACAGCCAATTCGGCAATGCTCGGATATTGGATGTCATCCCTACTCGCGTGCTAGCAGAGCTGGAGATAGGGAATGTCGTCATTGTAACCGGATTTCAGGGACAGAATCTGGACGGTGAATTTACGACACTGGGACGGGGCGGCAGCGACACTTCGGCAACGGCGCTGGGTGCGGCCTTGCATGCCGAAATGGTCGATATATATACGGATGTGAACGGCATATTGACGGCGGATCCGCGAATTGTCGAGGATGCCAGAGCACTTCCGCATGTCAGCTATGCGGAGATTTGCAATATGGCCCATCAAGGGGCTAAGGTCATACATCCCCGTGCGGTGGAAATTGCGATGCAATCCGGCATTCCGATTCGGGTCCGCTCTACGTTTTCGCAAAGCGAAGGGACGCTGGTTGCCAATCCGGAAGGCTTCAGGGACGTGCAGACCGGAGTTGTCGACAGATACGTGACTGGAATTGCCTATGTAGGTAATGTTACCCAGATTACGGTGCAGCCGTCCGGGCAATCCGAAGCGAAGCTTCAGCTGCAGGTGTTTAAAGCCATGGCGGAGAACGCCATCAGCGTTGATTTTATTAATGTTACCCCAACCGGTGTCGTTTATACAGTATTTGACAGCGATGCCGGCAAAGCATCGGCGATATTGGAATCCATGGGCTTGTCCCCTCGCATATTAAGCGGTTGTGCGAAGGTATCCGTGATTGGCGGCGGGATAAATGGAGTTCCGGGAATTATGGCCAAAATTGTCGAGGCATTGACGGAGCAAGGGATACAAATATTGCAGTCTGCGGACTCAAACACAACGATATGGGTGCTCGTTCATAAAGAGGACATGGTGCAAGCGCTCAGAGCGCTTCACTCCAAATTCGAGCTTGCCCAATCTTGACTATTCTGGAGGAGGACATAAAGTGGATTTCGGAAGATTGATTACGGCAATGGTAACTCCATTCGATAGCCAAGGGCTCATCGATTGGGATCAAACGGCCCGGTTAATAGACTATTTGATCGAGGAGCAGCAATCGGATTCCCTCGTTATCTGCGGTACGACGGGAGAGTCTCCGACGTTAAGCGAGGAGGAGAAGGTTGCGTTATTCGAGTTTGCTTTGAAGCAGTCGAACGGGCGCTGCAAAATTATTGCCGGCACCGGCAGCAACAATACAGCAGAGTCCATTCAATTGACGGCTAAGGCTGAGGCGTGCGGCGTCGATGGCGTCTTGCTCGTAGCACCTTATTATAATAAACCGAATCAGGAAGGCCTCTATCGCCATTTCCAAGCGATTGCCCGCTCGACCAAGCTCCCGGTGATGCTGTACAATGTGCCAAGCCGTACGGTGATCGGCCTTTCGGCAGAGACGACGCTGCGCTTGGCCGAGTTGCCAAATGTGGTGGCGACGAAGGAGTGCGCCTCGCTTGAGCAGGTGACTCAAATTGTGTCCGGAGCTCCTGAGGGCTTCAAGGTGTATTCAGGCGATGATTCCGCTACACTGCCAGCTATGTCAGTCGGTGCATATGGAATCGTCAGCGTAGCCAGCCATATTATCGGCAATCAGATGAAGGATATGATCGAGGCATTCCTGAACGGTCAAGTGGCTGAGGCTGCGAAATCGCATCAGCGGTTGCTTCCGGTGTTTAAAGGACTATTCGAATGTCCGCACCCGGTACCGAATCCTGTTGCCGTAAAATATGCGTTGAACCAATCTGGTTTTGCTGTAGGTTCCGTACGCTTGCCGCTTGTACCGCCTACCGAAGAAGAGGCGGCGTTTATCCGAAATCTGCTGTCCTAAGCCAAAAGTTAAAAATGTGCTCTTCTACCAAGAACCGATGCCTGCTTTGAGGCATCGGTTCTTTCGTTATTGCGCAAGGTAACGTTAACTAGGTGTAAAGCGTCTGACTTGTTTTTTGCCATTTTAATCATGTATAATGATTTCAAGTGACTGGGTGCGGTGATTTAAAAATTTAATGTTATTGAATATACAACGTCCAAATTATTAGGAGGGTTAGATTCACTTGTCCAAAAAAATGAATAATGATAAATTGACGATCTTTGCATTGGGCGGCGTCGCGGAAATCGGAAAGAACATGTACGTCGTTCAGTATGCCAATGATATCGTTGTTATTGATGCTGGCCTTAAATTTCCAGAAGAGGACATGCTTGGCATTGACATCGTCATTCCCGATATCACTTACTTGACGGAGAACCGTGACAAAGTAAGAGGCATCGTGCTTACGCACGGCCATGAAGACCATATCGGCGGGTTGCCTTATGTGCTCAAGAATTTAAACGTGCCCGTATACGGGACGAAATTGACGCTGGGTCTGGTCGAGAACAAGCTGAAGGAAGCAGGTCTGTTAGGGGATACGAAGCGTGTGCTCATTCATGCGGATTCGGAAGTGCAGTTAGGCTCGACGCTTAAGGCAACGTTCTTCAAGACCAATCACAGTATTCCCGATTCGGTTGGGGTGTGCATCGAGACGCCGGAAGGCAATGTAGTTCACACGGGTGACTTCAAATTTGATCATACTCCAGTCAATGATCAATTTGCTGATTTGCACCGTATGGGAGAAATCGGCAAGAAGGGAGTACTTGCGCTTTTATCGGATAGCACGAATGCGGAGAAGCCGGGCTTTACGCCTTCGGAGAAAAATGTCGGCATCGTTCTGGATGATATATTCCGTAAAGCTCAGCAGAGGGTCGTTGTCGCTACGTTTGCTTCCAACGTGCACCGGATTCAGCAAGTCATCGATGCGGCCTATTCAACGGGACGCAAGCTGACGATTATCGGACGGAGTATGGTTAACGTCGTGACGATCGCTTCAGAGCTCGGATATCTTAACGTTCCGGACGGCATTCTGATCGAGCCGGAGGAAGTGAACAAGATGGCTGCGGATCGCGTAGTTATTTTGTGTACAGGCAGTCAGGGCGAGCCGATGTCAGCGTTAACACGCATGGCTCGTTCTACTCACCGCAAGGTGGATATTCTGCCTGGGGATACGGTGATTATCGCTGCGACTCCTGTACCAGGCAACGAGAAGTATGTCGGTCGCACAATCGATGAGCTGTTCCGTCTTGGTGCCGAGGTCATTTATAGCGGCTCCAACTCCGGTGTACACGTATCCGGACACGGCAGCCAGGAAGAATTGAAATTGATGCTCAATTTAATGCGTCCTAAATATTTCATCCCTGTTCACGGGGAATACCGCATGCTGCGGAAGCATGCGCTGCTGGGCGAATCCGTTGGTGTTGATCCAGACAATATTTTCCTGATCGATATCGGTGAAATGGTGGAGATCCAGAACGGTGTAGCCCGCAAAGCCGGCAAAGTGCCTGCAGGCAACGTACTGATCGATGGCCTCGGCGTTGGCGATGTTGGCAATATCGTTCTTCGGGACCGCAAGCTGCTCTCCCAGGACGGCATTCTGGTCGTCGTCGTTACGCTAAGCAAGCAGGATGGAACGATTGTATCCGGTCCAGACATCATTTCCAGAGGCTTCGTATACGTAAGGGAATCGGAAGGCCTGCTTGAGGAGGCCAACCGGATCGTATCCAGCACGCTGGAGAAATTGATGAGTGAGAACGTAAACGAGTGGGCTTCGCTGAAGACCAATGTCAAGGAATCGCTCGGACGTTTTCTCTATGAGCAGACGCGCCGCAGACCGATGATTCTGCCGATCATCATGGAAGTATGATGAATTACAGCTAAATGTAGGATAATTTTATATCTGACCTTTAGGTTGGGCACACAGTCGCCCCTTCTCCTGCCGGTAATATTGGACGGTTTCTTGTAGGAGAAGGGGCTTTCTTTATTTTGTCTTTCTCTTCTGCATGAAGGCTGCCGGCCAAGGCATACTAACCACATAATGGACAATTACTGGCCAGCAGCCGAAAGGAAGTGTCGAGGATGAAGGAGCAATACCAGAACCCCAAGTATACGGCTACGGATGGAGCAGAGCCTGCGCCTCAAATTCCCGGAGGGGAAAAAACGGCGGCAGCTGTAACCGAAACGATTCAACAGCTTGGACAAACTGCTGTGCCTGCTCCCGGGGAATCTAATGTCTACTGCATGACGATCATCGGTCAAATTGAGGGGCATCTCGTTCTGCCTCCGCAGAACAAAACGACCAAGTATGAGCATTTGATTCCGCAGCTTGTGGCGGCGGAGCAAAACCCGCGTATCGAAGGAATGCTTATCATTCTGAATACGGTAGGCGGGGATGTCGAGGCGGGGCTAGCTATTGCCGAAATGATCTCTTCCCTTACCAAGCCAACAGTCACGGTTGTGATCGGCGGCGGGCACAGCATCGGGGTGCCGATCGCGGTCGCTTCCGATTATTCGTTGATCGCCGAAAGCGCGACGATGACCATTCATCCGATCCGCATGACAGGCCTCGTCATCGGCGTCCCGCAAACCTTCGAGTATATTGAGAAGATGCAGGAAAGAGTCGTGCGGTTCGTAACGACCCATTCTAAAATTTCGGAGAACACCTTCAAGGAGCTGATGTTCAAGACAGGGGAGCTGAACCGGGACATTGGTACAGCGGTAGGCGGGGCAGACGCGGTTAAATACGGATTGATCGACGGAATCGGAGGAATCGGGCAGGGGCTCACAAAGCTGAATGAGCTGATCGAATCGCGGCGGACTGCCTCATCGGGAGGAGGTATTACGCAATGACTCATTACACGATTTTACCGGAGGAGGCCTACTGGGATCAGAAGGAAACGTCAGACAACTATACGGAAATTGAGCTTGGCGGCATTTTGATGCAGGTCAGAATGGAGCCGGACAACCGGGCAACGATTATCCGGCTTCTCCGCTGTTCTTTGGATGATTATCTGAACCCGGCATTTGCGCCTGGACAGCAAATTACGTTCGTACCGATTTTAAACAAACCGTAAGAGTCCTATAGGTTGCCCCCAGTGATTATGGTATAATATTCATCTAGGGGGTGATCTTCGTTTGGCGCGAAAGAAGAAGAAAAAAAAGGCAGCACTGGGCACTATGCTCAAATACGAGATATATGGGATCATCCTGATTACTTTATCGATCATTGCCTTGTCTGGGGAAGCGGCGGTAGGCAGAACGTTATCGAAGATGTCCGCTCTTGTCCTCGGCAAGTTCTATTTTGTCATTCCATTGATCGGGATTTTCATCGGGCTTAGCGTGATGATTAGCCGAAAATGGCCGTCCCGCTGGAATACCCGACGCAGCGGAGCGCTGCTCGCCGTACTATCGCTCGTTCTGATGAGCACGATCTTTGCCATGGAGAAGAAGCTAGCTCCATCGGTGTCTTTGTCTGCGGGCAATATAATGTCGCAGATCCATCACGATCTTCAGACCGCTTTATTCGGTCCGGCCCTAGAGGATACCGGATTCAGCCTCCTTGGTTTGGACATAAGCGGAGGATATATAGGCGGGCTGGAGTTTGCCCTTCTCTATTCATTATTCGGCATTGCCGGTGCCAAGCTGATCATGATCGTCATGATGGCGATCAGCTTCATGTTAATAACTGGGCTGTCTTATGTTGATTTGTTCCGGTTGATCCGCAAAAACTTAAGAGGGGCAGGTACAAGCTTCAGCCGGAAGCTGAAATTGCTGCGCCCTGTTCCCGTCAACAGCAGGCCGAAGCGTACGCCTGCTGAATCCGTGCAGGCCAATCGCTATGAGGAAGAGGAGGCGGAGGAAGAGGAGGAGCTGCCTGTACCCCGCGGGCCGCAGCGCAAGCCGGTATTCTTTCAGTTGTTTAACTTCAAGCCTCGTCCGAAGCAGGATGACATAGCTGAAGAATCCCGGGAGGAATTGCATGGAGAATTTGCGGACCAGGAGAGTTTACATACTTCCGAAGTAAACTGGAATCAGCTTGAATATGCAGGCAGTACTCCTGAGGCGGCCCGGTTCGACCCTTATACCGGGGAACCGCTGGTGCAAACCGATGAGCAGAAGGATGTCGGTCCCATTATTCGCGATTTCTTCGATAATATTCAGTTTGAAGGCCGTTCCGGCGCCTATGAAAATGAATCCGAAGCTGAGGAGCAGCCCACCGGCGGACAGGCGGGGTGGCCGATTGAAGCTGTGCCGGAGGAAGCGCATCAGACGCTGGAGCCGGATGGCTTCGAGCTGGAGCTGCCGGCAGGGGATGCAGATAATGATCAGGCTGCGCCATCTGCAGGCGAGGGAATCGCTGAGAAGAATGCTCCGCAAGAGGAGCCTCCGCCGCCCAAGCCTGCTCCAAAGCCGTATAAATTGCCGCCGTTCCGCTTGCTGTCAAAGCCTGCAGGAAGCGGCAAATCCGGGGATCAGGCGGATTACAAGCAGACTGCGCGAAAGCTCGAGGCTACGCTGGAGAGCTTTGGAGTAAGGGCACGCGTGCTGGAGGTCGTTCGCGGACCAGCCGTAACCCGCTACGAGATTCAGCCGGACATCGGAGTGAAGGTAAGCCGTATCGTCAATTTGACGGATGATATCGCACTGGCGCTTGCAGCGAAGGACATTCGTATGGAAGCGCCGATTCCAGGCAAATCGGCGATTGGCATCGAGGTGCCGAACAATGAGGTCTCTTTGGTAACGATGCGGGAAGTCATGGAAACTCCGGTCTTCCAGGATGCCGAATCGAAGCTTTCCATTGCCTTCGGCCGGGATATTTCCGGGCAGACGATTGTCGGAAACCTAGCCAAGATGCCGCATCTGCTTGTGGCCGGGGCTACAGGATCAGGGAAATCGGTGTGCATCAACGGAATCATAACCAGTATTCTGTACAAAGCAAAGCCGGATGAAGTAAAATTCATGATGGTCGATCCGAAAATGGTCGAGCTTAACGTCTATAATGGTATTCCACATCTGCTTGCACCTGTCGTCACCGATCCGAAGCGGGCTTCGCTGGCGCTGAAGAAGATCGTCGTCGAGATGGAGAAGCGTTACGAGCTGTTCTCCAAATCCGGCGCCCGCAATGTGGAAGGCTATAATCTGATGATGAAGGATAATCCGGAAGCTATTCTTCCCTACATTGTCGTCATCGTCGATGAGCTTGCCGATTTGATGATGGTCGCAGCCAATGACGTCGAGGATGCAATCGCCCGTCTGGCGCAGATGGCTCGGGCCGCAGGGATTCATCTCATTATCGCCACCCAGCGTCCATCGGTCGACGTCATAACCGGCGTTATCAAAGCGAATATACCATCACGCATCGCATTCGGCGTATCGTCCCAGGTAGACTCCCGAACCATTCTCGACATGGCTGGCGCGGAGAAGCTGCTTGGACGGGGCGATATGCTCTTTATGCCGATGGGAGCTTCGAAGCCGATCCGTGTGCAGGGCGCCTTCATGAGCGATCAGGAGGTCGAAGCGATCGTGGGCTATGTTCGCGGACAAGGCCAGGCCGAATATGACGACAGCCTTGTTCCTGAGGTGGAGGAAGAGGTTCAAGGGACAGAGGAGATCGTGGACGAGCTGTTCGATCAGGCTGTGCAGATCATCCTTGAAGCGAAGCAGGCTTCGGTGTCGCTGCTGCAAAGACGGATGCGCATCGGGTACACCCGTGCAGCCAGACTGATTGATTCCATGGAGGCCCGAGGCATCGTGGGACCTTATGAAGGAAGCAAGCCTAGGGAAGTACTAATCTCCCTGGAGCAGTTCAAGATCGGGAAAATATCTTCATAACAGCTCAAGCAGTAAATCATAAGCGGCAGATCCTTGATGGACAAGGGTCTGCCGTTTTATTTTGCTGTTCTCAGGCAAAGGTTTCTTTTTAGGGTGCATAGGAAGGGGAGGCAGTAGTCATAATAATGTCATCCATCTATGTTAATCCACAAAAGAAAGGTAGAGCTAAACGATGAAAAAATCGAGAATATGGTTTGCTACCGGTTTAGTGCTGCTTTTATGCGGGGCGTTGTTTGGAGCATATCGGCTTTGGAATATCACGCCCGTTATGGCGGAAAGAAGCGAGGAGCCGAAATCTTCCCTTCCCGTATTCAGCGAACAGGTGATCCAGTATGGCGCTTTTGGAACAGATGTCTATGAGCTTCAAGGCCGGCTGGGTTTTCTAGGATTTTATCATGGCAAGCTCGATAGTTATTTCGGTCCAAAGACACTGGAATCCCTCAAATGGTTCCAGTCGGAGTTTGGCATGCCGGTCGATGGTTTGGCCGGACCGAAAACGAAGCTGAAGCTTTACAATGCCACGAAGGAATGGAAGCCGGGCATGGAATATGCTACTGGCGAGACCGGAGCGAATAAGGGGGCAGAGAGTGCGCCCGAGCAGGCCGAAGGCAACACGTCGGCAGATTTATCTTCCGGAAACGCGATGGGACTATCGGCCAATGATCTGAAAATCATGGCTAATGCTGTATACGGCGAAGCCCGCGGGGAACCTTTTGAGGGACAAGTTGCCGTGGCAGCGGTCATCCTCAACCGCGTGAAGTCCCCGAGCTTCCCAAATACGGTATCTGGCGTTATTTTCGAGCCGCTCGCCTTTACCGCGGTCGCTGACGGCCAAATCTGGCTTGAACCGAACGAGAGTGCAAAGAAAGCGGTACAGCAGGCATTGAACGGCTGGGACCCCACCGGCGGCTGTCTGTATTACTTTAATCCGGAGACGGCGACATCGAAATGGATCTGGTCTCGTCCCCAGGTTAAAACGATCGGAAAGCATATTTTCTGCATGTAAATAATGGTTTGGCAGGAAGCAGCCCCTCATGGGATCGGGTTGCTTCTTTACTTTGCCATGGTATAGAATGGAACTAAATTTATTTGAGGTTGCAAGTGCAGATATGACAGTCTCTTGTAAAGGAGTTTTTATTTTGAATAAAACTGTATTTGAACGGGGCAGTGTCGGGCATATCAGGATCCACGTCCTGCCGACGACCAGATTCAAAACCTTCGCCGTATCGCTCTACGCAGGTATTCCGTTGAATGAAGAGACAGTGACAACGGCGGCGCTTACCCCTTTCGTACTGCGACGGGGAACAGTCTCTTATCCGGAGACGATTCAATTTCGCAAGCAGCTGGAGCATCTATATGGTGCAGGCTTCGGCTTCGATGTATATAAGCGCGGGAATTATCAAATTATCCAGTTCCGCGTGGACACGATTAACGATGAATTTGTGTCCAGCAGCGATTCTTTGCTGCACAAGACCTTCTCCTTCCTCGGCGAGGTCGTTACGAAACCCGTGACCGAAAATGGGGTGTTCCGGGAAGCTTACGTGAATTCGGAGCGGGAGACGGTACGCAAGAAGCTGGAGGCGATCATCAACGATAAAATCCGCTATGCCGCCGAGCGCTGCATGGAGGAAATGTTCCGCGGTGATCCTTATCGCCTTCATCCCCTCGGACAGCGCAAGGATCTGGATGGAATCACTCCAGCTTCGCTGTATGAGGCGTTCCAGCAGTGGCTGCAGCAGGCGAACCTAGACCTGTATGTCGTTGGTGACACGACTCTGGCAGAGGTGCAGGAGCTTGTAGAGCAGCACTTCACCTTAGGCCGTTCCAGCTCTCCTGTATATGTGCCGGTAAAGAGCGAGGCAGCGGGGGGCGACGTCCGCGTCGTGGAAGAGGTGCTAGATGTGAACCAGGGCAAGCTGAATATGGGCCTTCGCATTCCGGTGACGTATGGTGATGACCAATATGCGGCCGCTCTGTTGTATAACGGCATTCTTGGCAGCTATCCGCACTCCAAGCTGTTCATTAACGTTCGGGAGAAGGAAAGCCTGGCTTATTATGCCGCTTCAAGATTCGATGGCCATAAGGGGATCATCTCGATTCAATCGGGGATCGAAATCGCAAATTACAGTAAAGCGCTTGAAATTATTAAAGCCCAGCTGGCGAGCCTGCGGGACGGGCAAATCAGCGAGCTGGAAATGTCGCAGACGAAGGCGATGCTTCGCAACACCTTGCTGGAAATGCAGGACTCCGCATTTGACATCGTTGCGTACGACTTTAATCGGGTACTGTCCGGCCGGGAACGCCCGGTCGAGGAGCTGCTTCGCCAGATAGAAGCCATTACGCCGGAGGACGTCGTTCGCGTCGCCAATTCGGTTGAGCTCGACACGATTTACTTTTTGACAGGGAAGAAGGAGGCGTAGCGGATGGAAGTCATCACGCATGAACGACTGAGAGAGACGGTATACCGGGAGACGATGGACAACGGCCTGCAGGTGTATGTGCTTCCGAAGCCGGGGTTCCAGAAGACGTATGCCACCTTCTCTACCAAGTACGGATCGATTGACAATCATTTTCAGGTGGAGGGCGAAGCCGAGACAAAGGTTCCTGACGGAATCGCTCACTTCTTGGAGCATAAAATGTTCGAGGAGCCGGAGGGCGATATTTTTGCCAAATTCGCTTCTTTGGGAGCCTCCGCGAATGCCTTTACAAGCTTTGACCAAACCGTTTATTTGTTCTCCGCGACCGAGAATCTCATGGAAAATTTGGAGACCCTCGTCAATTTTGTACAGAATCCTTACTTCACGGATCAGAATGTGGAGAAAGAGAAGGGGATCATCGGCCAGGAAATCGGCATGTACCAGGACAATCCTGACTGGCGCGTATATTTCGGTCTGATCGAGGCGATGTATGCCGTTCACCCCGTCCACATCGATATCGCGGGTACGGTGGAATCCATCGGAACCATTACGAAAGAGACGCTGTATACTTGCTATAAAACCTTTTACCATCCGAGCAATATGCTCTTGTTCGTGGTGGGCGGGATTGAGCCGGAGGAGGTATTCTCGCTGGTGCGGAGCAACCAGGCCAAGAAAAACTATAAGCCCCAGGGGAATATTCAACGGCTGTTCGATGCAGAGCCGGCAGAGGTTCATGAGAAACGGAAAGTCATCAAGCTTCCGGTCTCTCTGCCGAAATGCCTGTTCGGATTTAAAGAGACGAAGCTTGGAGTTACGGGCGAGGCTCTGCTGCGACGGGACCTTGCAACCAAGCTGGCTCTGGAGCTCCTGATCGGCACCAGCACGAAGCTGTATCAGAAGCTGTATGACATGGATCTTATTTCAGACGGCTTCGGCCATGAATATAACAGCAACCCGAACTATGCCTTCTCGACGATCGGCGGGGACACCAAGGATCCTGAGCGCCTTCTGGAGATCGTTACAGAGGACATTAAGGCCGTTTTGACCACCGGGTTCGAGAGCGACGACTTTGAACGGGCTCGCAAGAAGAAGATCGGCGGCTATTTGCGCATGCTGAATTCTCCAGAGAACATTGCTCATGAATTTACCCGTTATCGGTTCCGTGGTCAGGATCTGTTCTCCGTATTACCGATTTATGAATCCATGACCTTGGAAGAGGTGAACAACCGGCTGCGCGAGCATATTGATTGGAATCAGCTAGCGGTATCGCTCGTCGTTAGTCCGTAAAGAATGAACAATCATCATGGGATTGATAAGTGCATTGGGGATATGACTGTGCTGATTACGGGGGCGAGCCGGGGCATCGGCGCCGAGATCGCCCTCCGCTTTGCGGCGGTCGGCATGAATATTGTCATTCACTACATGAAATCGCACGAAGCAGCGAATGAGGTGGCCAGAAAGTGCCTTGAGCTGGGGGCTAAGGTATACACGGTCAACGCTGATCTTCGAAGCCGCGAGGAGATTTACCGGATGAAGGAGAAACTGGAGGGCCGTGACCTTAAGCCGGATATTCTGGTGAATAATGCAGGCATTTCTCATTACGGCTTGCTGTCCGACGTATCCGAAGAGCAGTGGGATGAAGTGATGGACGTCAATTTGAAAAGCGTATTTTTATGCAGCCAAGCATTTATGCCTTATATGATACACCAGAGGTTCGGACGAATCATCAACGTCTCCTCGGTATGGGGAATTTCCGGCGGGGCTTGCGAAGCGGTGTATTCGGCCGCCAAGGGGGGCGTAAATGCCTTCACGAAGGCGCTGGCCAAAGAACTGGCCCCATCCTGCGTTACGGTCAATGCGGTCGCTCCTGGGGCCGTGAGAACGGATATGATGGAGCGCTTTGCGGCTGAGGAAATCCGGATGCTGGAGGAGGAAATTCCGGCGGGGAGACTGGCTTCGCCGGAGGAGATCGCCTCCTTGGTGTATTTTCTTGCCCTTCCGGAATCGGGCTATATCACGGGACAAATTATTAGTCCTAACGGGGGCTGGCTGACTTAATATTGCTGACATGTCCGGATTTGACTGATAAACCAAGGAATGGCCGGGGCTCAGGGAGCGGTTGGACGAATAAAGATGCTGGATTCATCGCATATTACGACTGTTGATTTTAAATCTAACGTTCAAGCGAGGAGGATTTAACATGTCAACAGTACTCAAAAATTTTGATACCTGGAAAAAATTCTTGGGTGAACGCGTCAAACATGCGGAAAGATCTGGTCTTAGCGACGAGGCCATCTCTCACCTTGCCTACGAAATCGGCGGCTTCCTGGATGAGAAGATCGACCCTCAGAATGCTTCTAACCGCGCCCTGAAAGAGCTGTGGGATGTCGGCAATGAAGAGGAACGCAAGACGATCGCCCGGCTGATGGTGAAATTGGCTAAGGAAAACGCATAGTTCGCGAAAGGCAAAGCTCCCTGTAATGGGGAGCTTTTCTACCATTTTATACAGCCGCTTGCCTTTCGAAAATATTTTATATATCATAAAACACGTATTGTTATTGTTCGCTGAATTTCTGCAAACTTTTCACCGTTCATATCCACAAATGCAGGAATAATGACCTATTTTGTCGAATAAGTAACTTCTAAGGGATTTGGCGAAGTGGTACATAAATTCGTAGGTCTTTTTGAGTATGGCGATGAAAGATGGCGTTACTGGTCGTCTTTTTTTGGTGAAATAGTACGCAGGATAATTTGGTTGGCTTTAAGCGTAACAATTCAACCCCCGAATTCGTTAATGTACCGAACGGCATTTTATTACAAATTGTATTTTCAATTTCAAATATAAATTTTTTCAATCATTGCAGGAGGTGATGGACGTGTCGAATTTGGGCCAGCAGCTAAAGGAAGCCCGCCTTGCCAGAGGCTTGTCACTGGATGATGTACAAGATATGACAAAAATTCGCAAAAGATACTTGGAAGCCATCGAAGCGGGAGATTATAAAGTGTTGCCGGGAAGTTTTTATGTGCGGGCCTTTATAAAGACATATGCTGAAACGGTTGGAGTTGACGCAGATGAGCTGCTTAACGAGCATCGTCAGGATGTTCCGGCTCCCCAGGTGGAGCAGACGATGGAACCCGTACTGCAGAAGCGCCGCAGCAGACAAACCCCGGTGCGAAATTCAAAATGGATGTCCACAGCGCTGATGTGGTCTTTTGCAATTCTAATTTTGGTTGTCATTTATATGTATTTTACGGTTTGGGGCAAGAATCCAAGTGCGGATAAGAACAATGAGACGGATTCGACGAAATTGACCCAATCAGAGAACCCGGGAAAGCAAGGCGACAAGAGCCAGAACGGAGCTTCTAACGGGGGGGCGAAGGATAAGGATTCGAACCAGCAGCCGGGCGCAGGCAATTCTCCTTCAGACAACAATGAGAACCAGACGGATTCCGCGACGCCGGACGGTACGGACAACGGTTCGAATAACGGTTTAAATGACGATGGTGCTGGAACCGGAACGGGCGGGGAGATCATCGTCCAGCCAGACGGCAAGAGCGGAAGCACGACGAATTTCAAGGTTATCAATCCTGGCGGACAGCCGGTACCGGTCGTAATCAATGCAACCGGTACGAGCTGGGTTGAAGTGTATAAGGGCGGCAAAGGCGGCGAGAAGCTGTATTTTGACAATACGTCCGAGGGGGATGTTTTGACTTATGAGCTCGGTCCTGAGGGGATGTATATCAAATCGGGCGCTTCCGCGAATACGCAAATTACCGTAGCTGGCCAGGTTGTGGATGATGGCAAGAATACTTCTAAAATCCAGCTGAACATGGAGACCGGTGCTCAAGCCGGTGCAGACGGTGCAGACGGTGAAGCGGGCACTGCGAATACCAGCATAGAATAGTTTGCTCTGTGCGGGGGGATTATTGTCTCGCTTTATCAATTATGCTTTTAATGCCGAGTGCATGGGGCTGCGGCTTGACTTGTTTGCTTCTTCCGCATGCTCTCGGTATTTAAGTGTTTAGAATGCAGAGCTGTCAAGCGTATAGACCGGATAGCTGACACAAAATCATCATTAGCGTTTTTTGGGCGGTGAAATGGCCCGAAGAACGCTTTTTTGTCATGCATGGCGTATCATCATAGTGGTTACCTAAAGGGGTTCCATCCAGCAGGTTGGACTTTGTCAATAGGTTTACATATAATTAATAGAGATAAGCAAACAGGAAAGGGCGGAGAGTTATGGCTTCTGAAAACTCATTTGATATTGTCTCCAAAATGGACATGCAGGAGCTCACGAACGCAATTGACCAGACGGAGCGGGAAATTGCCAATCGTTATGACTTCAAAGGGAGCAAGAGCGAGCTTAAGGTCGAAAAGGATGAATTGGTTATCGTCTCGGACGATGAGTACAAGCTGGGGGCTGTCATTGACATTCTGCAGTCGAAAATGATCAAGAGAGGGCTGCCGGTCAAGAACCTGGATTATGGCAAAGTAGAGCCGGCCTCTCTCGGAACCGTACGTCAGCGTATTAAGCTGAAGCAGGGCATCGATTCGGAGAACGCGAAGAAAATCAACGTCATGATTCGCGACTCCAAATTGAAGGTGAAGAGCCAAATACAAGGCGACCAAATTCGGGTTACCGGAAAGAGCAAGGATGATTTGCAGCAGGTGATGCAGATGCTTCGCAAAGGCGATCTATCGCTGGATTTGCAATTTACCAACTTCAAATAATCGTTCCTAATGCTGGTCTTTCGCCGCGTGGTTCAGCGCGGTGAGAGACCTTTGCACGTTTTTGACAGGGGATATTCATAAAGCTTATACTTGTAGGGAAAAACGGGTATATCGGTTAATTTCAATGGGGGATACTGCATATGACGGAAAAAGTGAACATCGTGACACTCGGTTGTGAGAAAAATTTGGTGGACTCGGAAATTATGTCGGGGCTGATCGATCAGAGGGGCTATCGCCTCGTAGAGGATCGGGAAGAGGCCACAGTTATTATCGTTAATACCTGCGGATTCATTGATGCTGCCAAGGAAGAATCCGTAAACACGATTCTGGATTTGGCGGATTTGAAGCAGACGGGCAACTTGAAGGCGCTGATTGTTTCCGGCTGTTTAACGCAGCGCTATAAGCAGGCTTTAATGGAGGAAATGCCCGAAATTGACGGTATTGTCGGAACCGGGGATTTCTATAATATCAATCAAATTGTCGATGAAGCGCTGAAGGGCAAGAAACCGATTCAAGTCGGCAATCCGGTGTTTAATTATGAAGAGGTGCTGCCTCGCAAGGTATCGACGGCCAAATATACTACATATGTCAAAATCGCGGAAGGCTGCGATAACAATTGCACGTTCTGCAGCATTCCGATCATGCGCGGGAACTTCCGCAGCCGCTCGATTGAATCAATTATCGCTGAAGTGAAGCTTATGGCCTCGCAAGGGGTGAAGGAGATCAGTCTGATCGCACAGGATTCGACCAACTACGGTACGGATCTCTATGGCGAGTATAAGCTGGCTGAGCTGATGAACAGGGTAGCGGAGGTTGAAGGCATCGAGTGGGTACGGCTTCATTACGCTTATCCGGGCTTTTTCACCGACGAATTGATCGAGACGATCGCGACGAATCCAAAGATTTGCAAATATGTCGATATGCCGCTGCAGCATAGCGAGGATGCGGTGCTGAAGCGGATGCGCCGCCCCGGACGGAACCGCGATATTCGCGAGTTGATCGCCAAAATTCGTTCGCGCATTCCGAATGTCTCTCTCCGCACCTCGCTGATCGTCGGATTTCCGGGGGAAACGGAAGAGGATTTCGAAAGACTGTGCGATTTTGTAAGGGAAATCAAGTTCGACCGGCTCGGCGTCTTCACTTATTCGAAGGAAGAGGATACGCCTGCTTCTAGGCTGCCGGATCAAGTTGCGGAAGAGGTGAAAGAGTGGCGCGCCAATACGCTGATGGAAATTCAGCGCGAGGTGTCCAACCAGAATGCCGGCAAGTTCGTCGGCCAAGTGCTGGATGTGCTGGTGGAACGCTATGACGGGCGCAGCGATGTCTACATCGGACGTTCGCAATATGATGCACCGGAAATCGACGGAGAGGTGTACGTGACGAATTGTCCGGTCGGCATCGGGGAAATGGCCAAGGTGCGAATTACGCATGCTTATGAATACGATATGTCTGGGGAGGGTGTCCTTTGAACTTACCCAATCGCATAACCATTGCCCGAATATTCATGATTCCGGTCATGCTTGTGTTCCTGCTGGTGGATTTCCAGTGGTGGTCATATGAATTATCGTTGGGAGGATATACGCTGCCTGTAAACCAGTTGATCGGAGCATTATTGTTCATCGTGGCTGCCAGCACGGACGGCATCGACGGATATATTGCCCGCAAGCATAATATGGTCACCAATCTCGGCAAGCTGCTTGATCCGCTTGCGGATAAGCTGCTGGTTGCCGCTGTGCTTGTAGCGCTCGTCGCCATGGGCGAGATCGAAGCGATTATTGCGATTATTATCATCAGCCGGGAGTTTGCTGTGACGGGACTGAGGGAGATTGCGTTGCTGGAGGGATCGGTGATCGCGGCGAGCAAATGGGGCAAAGCCAAGACCATTGCTCAGATCATTGCCATCTCGGTGCTTCTTCTGAACAATTTTCCGTTTGAATGGCTTAACATTCCGTTCGATGAAATCGCGATTTGGGCCGCTACGCTGATCACGATCTATTCCGGCATCGATTACTTCGTAAAGAACAAAAAGCTGCTATCCTTCTCTAAAAGCTAGGAGACAAGCTGTGAAGACAGGCATTGCTCCGTCAGTTAGTAGTGCGGATTAGGCCTGAACGAGATTTTCTGCTGTATTTTGCTGGTGGAAGGAGACGTGGGAGAGATATGAAAGCCGAAATTATCGCCGTAGGGACCGAGCTTCTGCTCGGACAAATCGTAAATACAAATGCGCAGTTTTTATCCCAGGAATTAGCGTCTCTTGGGATTGACGTGTATTTTCAAACCGTGGTCGGTGACAATATGGACCGGTTGCGGCAGGCGATTCATACCGCCGAATCCAGGGCGGATGTGCTTATTTTCTCGGGCGGCATCGGGCCGACGCAGGATGATTTGACCAAGGAGGCTTTGGCTTCTGTTCTGGGAAGAAGTCTGCATTACGACCGGATGGCGATGGATAACATTGACCGGTTCTTCCAAGGCCGCAAAATTCCGATGACCGAGAATAACCGGCGCCAGGCTCATGCGATCGACGGCTGTACGCCGCTGCAGAACGAGACAGGGCTGGCCGTTGGAAATGCGATCGCTCATAATGGAAAGTATTATATTGTATTGCCCGGGCCGCCAAAGGAATTGATTCCGATGTTTCAGAAGCAGGCAAAGACATGGATTCTGCAGCATGTGCTGACCCATGAGAAACCGATTTACTCCAAGATGCTGAAATTTGCGGGGATCGGCGAGTCGGCTCTGGAAACCCGGGTTCTCGACTTGATCGAGGGACAAAGCGATCCGACCGTTGCTCCCTATGCCAAGGAGAGCGAGGTAACGCTTCGGCTTACGACGAAGGCCGATTCTGAAAGCGAGGCGATGGCCAAGCTGGAGGGACTGGAGAAGGAAATCGGTGCGCGGCTGGGAGATCATCTGTATGCTGCCGAGGATGTGCCGATTGAGAAGACGATTGTCGATATGCTCACAGAGCTGAATTTGACGGTTAGCTGTGCCGAGAGCTGTACCGGCGGACTGCTTATGGAGACCATTACCACCATTCCGGGGAGCGCTGCAGCGTTCCATGGGGGGATCGTCTGCTATTCCAATGAAATGAAGGAAAAGCTGCTCAATGTTCCTCATGATATGCTGGAGGGTGAGAACGCTCCTGGAGCGGTGAGCGCCGAGACCGCGAAGGTGCTCGCCGAGCAGGTGCGCATGATTGTCGATACCGATTTCGGCTTATCGATCACTGGCGTAGCCGGTCCCGGATATTCGGAGCGCAAGCCGGTAGGGCTTGTATACATTGCCATCTCCCGCCGCGGGCATGAGACCGCTGTGCATGAGCTGAACCTAAAGGGCAACCGCGAGACGATCCGGATTCGCTCGACCAAGACGATTCTATACCATCTATGGAGGCAGCTTAAAGAAATTGCCGATCATGCGTAGCTGTCTGTTGTTCGTATTTGCAAAACTAACAACACTCGAGGTATAATGGATTTACGGAAGAACCGTGGCCTAACTAATTTGTTGCGCTGCGGTTCTTTTTTTGTTGATTTGGTGACCCTGCTCCGCATGCAAGCAAATCCCTTAGAGAGAGCGCTCTGTAGTAAGTCAGGAAATAGAAGCAAGCCCCACTAACGTAACTCCCAAGCCAAGCATCCACGAGTCGAGGAACCAAAATGATTAAGCCTTGCGCCACATGCAAGCGAATCCCATAGGGAGAGCGCTCTGTAAGCAGGAAGTAGAAGGAAGCCGCACTAACGTAACTCCAAGCCAAAGTATCCACGAGTCGAGGAACCAAAGTGTTAAGCCCTGCGCCGCATGCAAGCGAATCCCACAGGGAGAGCGTTCTGTAAGCAGCAAGCAGCAGCAAGCCGCTCCAGTGTAACTCTCAGCAGTAAGTAATAGCAGGAGCGCAAACCAAGAGCGTACCCGCAGGGTGACAAGCGGCTCGATTAGCGGCCAAGTACCCGGGAGCTCGACCTTCTCTCCTTAAGCAGCGTGTTTTCAGGTGGCCCGGGTGAACCCTAAGTAAGACGTACCCGAAGGGGGAAAAGCGTTCCACGCACAACGCCAAGCGCATCCCCGAAGGGGACAGCGTGCAGGAGCGCCTCTGCACCTCCCACGTTCCCTCAATTTGCGGGAGTCCCGAGGGCTGCAAGCCCTGCGGGGGCCCTCCCTTACGGTAAGGGAGGGTTTGGGAGGGTTGAGACACCCGAATATATGTTCGAAAAAATGCTTGGCAAACGTTCCAAAACAAGGTACAATTATTAATGTAAAGTCCTATTATTAATCAATTCGATAAGGATGTGAGCTGATTGTCAGATCGTCGTGCAGCGCTGGATATGGCGCTTCGTCAAATAGAAAAGCAATTCGGTAAAGGTTCAATCATGAAGCTGGGTGAGTCCACTCATATGCAGGTGGAAATTGTACCCAGCGGTTCATTGGCATTAGATATAGCTCTCGGTACGGGCGGACTGCCGCGCGGCCGTATTATTGAAGTATATGGTCCGGAATCCTCGGGTAAGACGACGGTGGCGCTTCATGCCATTGCTGAAGTTCAGAAAATCGGCGGACAAGCCGCATTCATCGATGCGGAGCATGCGCTGGATCCTTCTTACGCCAGCAAGCTTGGCGTAAATATCGATGAGCTGCTCCTCTCCCAGCCGGATACGGGAGAGCAGGCTCTTGAAATCGCGGAAGCTCTTGTAAGAAGCGGTGCCGTCGATATTATCGTTATCGACTCCGTTGCTGCCCTCGTTCCGAAAGCGGAGATTGAAGGCGAAATGGGGGATTCGCACGTAGGCTTGCAGGCGAGATTGATGTCACAAGCGCTTCGCAAGCTGTCGGGTGCCATCAGCAAATCCAAAACGATTGCTATTTTCATCAACCAGCTGCGCGAGAAGGTCGGCGTTATGTTCGGTAATCCAGAGACGACGCCTGGCGGACGTGCTCTGAAATTCTACTCTACCGTTCGCCTTGATGTGCGCCGCGTAGAGACCATCAAGATGGGGAACGACATGGTCGGGAACCGTACACGAATCAAAGTCGTCAAGAATAAGGTCGCTCCTCCGTTCAAGCAGGCAGAGATCGATATTATGTATGGCGAAGGGATTTCCAAGGAAGGCAGCATTATCGATATTGGCGTGGAGCATGACATTGTTGATAAGAGCGGAGCATGGTATTCTTATTCCGGTGAACGTCTGGGTCAAGGCCGCGAGAACGCGAAGCAGTTCTTGAAGGAGAACCCGCAAATTGCAGACGCCATTGAGCAGAAAATCCGCGAAGTCAGCCAGTTGTCCACAGTTGTTCCTCCGGCTTCAGCAAGTGAGCAAGAGGAAGATGCGAAAGAAGAGCAGGCGCTTTTCGAGGAATAATAATTTAGAAATGATATGCGCTCTGTATTCTGGCTTAAGCCAGGACAGGGCGTTTTATTTTTTGCAGAAGAGGTAAGCCAAGCTAACATTTGAACAAAAGTAAGCCGGAGAGCGGGAAGGAGGACGGCCAATGAATGAAAGACATGGAACCAGTGGGAGGCAGGCTGCACCAGGAAAGGACGGCAGGCGTTTGCAGGAACCGCAGGGAATAGTTGATATTTCAGAAGAGCGTTTTTGGGGCAATACTAAGGAGGAATCCCTTGCCGAGGAACCAAGCTTTTCGGATTTTCCGGATGACGGCGAAGTGGAAATTACGAGGGTGGAGGCTCTGAAGCGGCCGAAGTTCCGTTACCGGATTTATTTCGGCACCCATAGCATTGAGGTTCACGAAGATGTGATGATTAAATATCGGATGATCAAGGGAGCTTCATTTGCCAAAGCAGACTTGGAAGAGATTATCGCCGCCGATGAGCGGCAGAGAAGCTATGGCGACGCCCTATTGTATTTGAGCCGCAAGCCGCGTACGGCTTACGAAATTGCGATCCGCCTCGGTGAGAAGGGATGGAGCGAGGATACAGTGGGCGAGGTGCTTCGCAGACTAACACAAGAGGGACTTATAGATGATGCTGCATACGCTCAGGAATGGGTCAGGCAGCGCGTTGGGAACCGGGGGAAGGGTAAGCTATGGGTTCGCCATGAACTCATTCAGAAGGGGATTGCAAAGCCTTTGGTCGAGGAGGCGCTTGGCGAAGTCAGTGAAGAGGATGAATATAACAGCGCCTTACAGCTAGGGAGGAAGAAATGGAATTCCACCACAGGCGAACCCATAGATAAAAAACGCAAGACAGGGGCTTATCTTATGCGCAGAGGATACTCGGGCGGGCTTGTTGCCAAAGTAATCCGCGACCTGGTCCATCAAGACGGTCAGGAAAATGCGGAGGATTGGGAAGAGGAGTAAGCTTGTTTGCCGGACTGCTGTCATTTGCTTGACAATATCTTTCGTCAAATAATAAAATGTCTATATGCGCAGAGTCCTTTTTTCCTTCCAAAATTATGACTCTGCACACATTCTATTCGCCAATCATGAAGGCTTATAACTTTTTAGCTCATGCTTATAGTGAGCAGCCTACCTGAATCGGCCTGTATTCGATTCTTAGAAATGATGATGAATTGGGAAAAGTTAACTACAACTGCAAGTATCCCAAGGAATGCCTTGGAGGAATCAACGGGGAGGTGAACAGATGCACGATGGAGTCTGGATCGCTCTCGTTGCAGCCGCTTTATTCTTTGGGTTCGTGATCGGATATTTTATTCGCAAATCTCTTGCAGAAGCTAAAATTTCCAGTGCGGAACACGCTGCAAGTCAAATCTTGGAAAGCGCAAAGAAAGACGCAGAAGCACTGAAGAAAGAAACAGTCCTGGAAGCTAAGGACGAAGTCCATAAAATCCGGACTGAAGCTGATAAAGACATTCGTGAACGTCGGAATGAAATTCAACGGCAGGAAAGACGATTGTTGCAAAAGGAAGAGTCGCTGGATAAAAAATTAGAATCGCTTGAACGAAAAGAAGAGCAGGTGGCAGGCAAAGAGAAGCGAATTGAAGAAACTCAGCAGCAAATTGATCAGATTTATAAAGATCAGGTTCAGGAGCTGGAACGGATCTCCAACTTGACGATGGAGGATGCCAGAGTCATTATCCTGAATAATGTAGAGCAGGAAGTTCGTCATGAAACGGCGCAGCTGATCAAAGACATCGAGCAGCAGGCGAAAGAGGAAGCCGACAAGAAGTCGCGTGAAATCATTACGCTGGCTATCCAGCGCTGCGCGGCCGATCATGTAGCGGAGACGACCGTATCCGTTGTAGCACTGCCGAACGAAGAGATGAAGGGACGGATCATTGGCCGCGAAGGACGGAATATCCGCGCGCTGGAGACGTTAACCGGAATCGACCTGATCATTGACGATACGCCAGAGGCGGTCATTCTGTCGGGCTTTGATCCGATTCGCCGCGAAATCGCGCGCACTGCGCTTGAGAAGCTTGTGGCAGATGGACGGATTCACCCGGCGCGGATCGAGGAAATGGTCGAAAAGTCACGCCGCGAGGTGGATGAACGAATTCGCGAATACGGGGAGCAGGCAACCTTTGAAGTTGGTGTTCATGCGCTTCACCCGGATCTGATCAAAATTCTGGGACGGCTAAAATTCCGGACAAGCTACGGACAGAATGTGCTGAAGCACTCGATGGAAGTTGCCTATTTGGCCGGCCTTATGGCTGGAGAATTAGGCGAAGACATCGTACTGGCCAAGCGGGCGGGATTGCTGCATGATATCGGTAAAGCGCTTGATCATGAAGTGGAAGGATCTCATGTCGAGATCGGCGTGGAGCTGGCCAAGAAGTACAAGGAGCATCCGGTGGTGATCAACAGTATCGCATCCCATCATGGGGATTGCGAGGCTACATCGGTAATTGCCATGCTGGTCGGGGCGGCTGATGCCTTGTCGGCAGCAAGACCTGGCGCGCGCCGCGAAACGCTGGAAACATACATCCGGCGTCTCGAGAAGCTTGAAGAAATTTCGGAATCGTTCGAAGGCGTGGAGAAGTCCTATGCCATTCAAGCTGGCCGTGAAGTTCGCGTCATGGTACAGCCTGATAAAATCGACGATGCAGAAGCATTTCGTCTGGCTAGAGATATTACGAAGACGATTGAGAATGAACTGGATTATCCCGGACATATCAAGGTTACCGTCATTCGTGAGACGCGGGCGGTTGAATACGCAAAGTAAAGCCAATGCTGAGAAAGTGGCCCTTTTGGGGCCGCTTTTTCTCATTGCTTATGAGATACAATTAATGATTTTAGGGAGGTACCTGCCATTAAGGTTTTATTTATCGGAGATATCGTAGGAAGCACGGGACGCAGAGCACTTAAAGAAACGCTGCCTCATTTGAAATCCAAATATAATCCTCACATCATCATTGCAAACGGCGAGAATGCGGCGGGGGGGAGAGGCATTACTGCGGCGATTGCGAAGGAGTTTTTCGAGCTCGGCGTACATGGTCTAACGATGGGAAACCATACTTGGGACAATAAGGAGATTTTTGAATTCATTGATGATGAGCCGCGCATGGTCCGTCCGGCCAATTTTCCCCCAGGTACGCCGGGGCTGGGTCATACTGTCATTAAAGCAAACGGCAAGGAACTGGCAATCGTTAATCTGATGGGACGCACCTTCCTTCCGGCCATAGATGATCCATTCAGAGCTGCTGACGTGATCATTGGAAAATTAGCCAAGAAGCATAAATGCATCCTCGTTGATTTTCACGCTGAGGCAACCTCGGAGAAAATCGCCATGGGCTGGCATTTGGATGGGCGGGCATCCCTCGTTGTAGGCACGCATACGCATGTCCAGAGCAACGATGACATCATATTGCCCCAGGGAACAGCGTATTTAACAGATGTGGGCATGGTTGGCTCGCGGGAAGGCATTCTGGGCATGGAGAGGGAAGCGGTATTGCGGAAATTCACGACACAGCTGCCGGTACGCTTCCAAGTATGCGAGGGGAAATGGCATTTTCATGCCGCCGTGGCTGATATCGACGAGTCTTCGGGCCGGGCGAAGCAAATTCAAAAAATTCGTCTGCTGGAGGATGAGTGGATCATGGAATAGGCGTCCCTAGCATAAGGCCTGAATATCGGCTGCGGAAGATGGGCACCTGGTAAAAAGCAGGAATTTTTTCGCTTCTAACGAATATCTTCTAAGTAGTGGAATCAACCATTATTCCCAGGGAGGTACTTACCATGGAAGTATTAAAAGTTTCAGCAAAATCCAATCCCAACTCCGTTGCCGGTGCGCTAGCTGGAGTTCTAAGAGAACGTGGCGCTGCTGAACTTCAGGCTATAGGGGCCGGTGCTCTCAATCAAGCCATTAAAGCGGTAGCGATTGCCCGGGGATTCGTCGCACCTAGCGGTGTCGACTTGATTTGCATTCCGGCGTTTACGGACATTGTCATTGACGGCGAAGATCGCACAGCCATTAAACTGATCGTTGAGCCTAGATAAAATAATACATCGCATCATAATTAGATACCTGTTTACGAGTGCTTGCGTAGACAGGTTTTTTGCATTTTAGGCAAGCGTATTGCAGGTTTATCGTTTCATTTCCGGGCGGAAAAGTGTAATCAGCTAATGAAAAGCGGGGTGACGAGGTTGAACATGAAAGTCGTCGATTTCCATTGCGATGCTCTGAGCAAAATACAGCTTCATCCTAATATGGATTTCAATACAGACGACCGGCTTGACGTAACGGCAGAGCGGATGAGACAGGGCAGCGTGGCGCTGCAGTGCTTTGCCATCTTTTTATCCAAGCAGCTGGGTTCACCGAATATAGGGCATATTCTGGATCAGATAGATATTTACAATACTCGCGTCGTAGCGGCTGGCCTAAAGCCCGTCCGTTTCGCAGAAGATCTGGCGCAGTGGGAGAAGAGCGGAGGAGCCGGGAGCCTGCTGGCGCTGGAAGGAGCGGATGGCCTGGAGGGAAGCTTGCATTACTTGAAGGTATGCTTTGATCTGGGAGTACGCTTGCTGGGGATTACCTGGAATCATGCCAACTGGGCGGCAGACGGTATTTTGGAGCCGCGCAACGGGGGATTTACCTCTAAAGGCGTCCAGCTCGTCCATTTAAGCCACGAATTAGGAATGATATTGGATGTATCCCATTTGTCACAACAGGGCTTCTGGGAGCTTACAGAGCTCTCTGAGGCAGCACGGCGGCCATTTATCGCTTCTCATTCCAACGCATACGCTATTTGCGATCATGTCAGAAATTTGCATGATGAGCAAATTCAAGCTATCATACGAATGAACGGCCGAATTGGTGTGACATTTGTCCCTTGGTTCGTTCATAAGGGCGATGCAGCGTCGAGCAAGCATCTGCTTCAGCACATTGAGCATATTTGCGCTTTGGGCGGGGAGAGCAACATTATTTTCGGTTCGGACTTCGATGGAATTGAAGAACACCTTAGTGATTTAGATCATTGCGGCCGCTATTCCGAATGGGCGGAAATGCTCGTAAAGCATTACCCCGAGCGGCTTGTACGCGGGTGGCTGTACGAGAACGGGGTCGGTTTTTTGCGCGAGTGGCTGCCAAAAAGCAAGTAAGCGCTTCAATTCATCCAATCGCGAGATCGATATGATCGAAAACTACTATATGAGAAAAGGCTCGAAAACGCTTGCTTTTTATTTGTTTGCGACATAAAATTGACATGACTCTGAAACAGAATGTTCACATATCTGAAAACGGGAAATCCTTGTTTTCAAGTCAACATTCTAGCTGCACTATAAATATTCCAATAGTGCTATAGCGATACGATTAAAGGGGTGGGCGATCTTGATTAGTCAATTGTCTTGGAAGATCGGTGGACAGCAGGGTGAAGGCGTTGAAAGTACAGATCGAATTTTTTCGACGGCCTTGAACAGACTTGGATATTATTTGTACGGGTATCGGCATTTCTCCTCCCGTATTAAAGGCGGCCATACGAATAACAAAATTCGGATCAGTACAATGCCGATTCGTGCGATTTCCGACGATTTGGACATTTTAGTCGCTTTTGACCAAGAAAGTATCGATTTGAATGCACATGAGCTCCGCAGCGGTGGCGTCATCGTGGCGGATGCCAAATTCGATCCTACTGTTCCTGAAGGTGTTGACGCGACTCTCTTCGCGGTGCCAATTACGGCTATTGCGGAGGAGCTGGGTACTTCGCTGATGAAGAATATGGTGGCGTCCGGTGCATCTTGGGCGTTGCTTGGTCTGCCATTAGAAGTGTTTAACAAAGCCGTAGAAGAAGAATTTGGCCGCAAGGGCCCGGCGATTGTTGAGAAGAATATCGAAGCGGTAAAACGCGGTGCGGATTTCGTGCTTGAGCTTGCAGGAGGTCCGATTGACAGCTTTAAATTGGGCCCTGCTGACGGCAAGCAGAAGCTGTTTATGATCGGTAACGATGCGATCGGCCTAGGGGCTGTTGCCGCTGGTTGCCGGATCATGAGCGCGTATCCGATTACACCGGCTTCCGAAATTATGGAATATCTGATAACGAAGCTGCCAAAATTCGGCGGAACGGTCATTCAAACTGAGGATGAGATCGCTGCTATTACAATGGCAATCGGCGCGAACTATGCTGGTGTTCGGACGATGACCGCATCGGCGGGACCTGGCTTGTCCCTGATGATGGAAGCGATTGGACTAGCCGGCATGACGGAAACGCCTGTCGTGATTGTTGATACGCAGCGCGGCGGTCCGAGTACAGGACTTCCGACGAAGCAGGAGCAAAGTGATATCAATGCTCTGATCTATGGTACGCACGGCGAAATTCCGAAAATCGTTATTGCGCCGAGCTCGATTGAGGAGTGCTTCTACGATACAATCGAAGCCTTTAACCTTGCTGAGAAATATCAAGTGCCTGTTATCCTGGCGACGGATCTTCAGCTGTCGCTCGGCAAGCAGTCTTGCGAGGTGCTCGATTACAACAAAATCGTCATCGACCGCGGCTACGTGGTGAAGGATATTCCTGATCGCGAGGACGGCAGCATGTTCAATCGCTATGCGTTCACGGAGAATGGGATCTCCCCGCGGGTTCTGCCCGGCGAGAAGAACGGCATTCACCATGTGACCGGCGTTGAGCATGACGAGGCTGGACGTCCATCCGAGAGTACGGTCAACCGGAAGAAAATGATGGATAAGCGTATGCGCAAGCTGAACAACCTGAAGGTGACGAACCCGATCCATCTGCAGGCTCCTCATGCCGAGCCGGACATTCTTATCGTCGGCATGGGCTCTACGGGCGGAACGATCGATCAGGCCCGCATCCGCTTGGACGGCGAAGGCATCAAGACGAACCATATGACGGTTCGCCAGCTGCATCCGTTCCCAGTAGAGGAAGTACTTCCGGAACTTAAGAAAGCGAAGAAAGTACTCGTCCTGGAGAACAATGCGACAGGCCAGCTGGCTAGCCTGATTAAACAAAACATCGGTTATCACGATAAAATTGTCAATGTGCTGAAATATGACGGCAATCCGTTCCTTCCTTCGGAAGTTTACAACGAATGCAAAAAAGTAGCCGGAAATAAACCGCAGGAGGAGTTGGTATAAATGGCAACTTTCAAGGATTTTCGTAATAAAGTAAAGCCGAATTGGTGTCCTGGATGCGGAGACTTCTCCGTACAAGCTGCCATTCAACGCGCTGCGGCCAATGTTGGGCTGGAGCCGGAGAATTTGGCTGTCATTTCCGGAATCGGCTGCTCGGGCCGGATATCAGGATATATTAACGCATACGGCCTTCACGGCATTCATGGCCGGGCGCTGCCGATCGCGCAGGGCGTAAAACTCGCCAATCGCGACCTGACCGTTATCGCTTCCGGCGGGGACGGCGACGGATTTGCGATCGGAATGGGCCATACCGTTCATGCGATCCGCCGGAATATCAATATCACCTATATCGTTATGGATAACCAGATCTATGGACTTACGAAAGGGCAAACCTCTCCGCGAAGCGGCGAAGGCTTCAAGACGAAGAGTACGCCTGAAGGCTCCATTGAATCGACGTTGTCCCCATTAGAGGTCGCGATTGCTGCGGGAGCAACCTTCGTAGCGCAATCCTTCTCCAGCGATTTGAAGCAGCTGACGTCCTTGATCGAACAAGGCATTCAGCATGAAGGCTTCTCCTTGATCAACGTATTCAGCCCGTGCGTAACGTTCAACAAGGTGAACACGTACGACTGGTTTAAAGAAAATATCATCAATCTGGATACGGTAGAAGGCTATGATCCTACGAACCGCCTCGCTGCGATGACGAAGCTGATGGAGACGGGAAGCATGATTACAGGCTTGATCTATCAGAACAAAGAGAAGAAGAGCTATGAGAATCTCGTTCACGGTTTCTCCCAGGAGCCGCTGGCACATCAATCGCTGGCATTATCCCAGGCAGACTTTGACAATCTTGTAGCAGAATTCAGATAAATCGGTGAAAGATGTCCTTTTCGGGAGGACATCTTTTTCTTTTTGTTTGAAATAGGTGTATAATGGGTAACGATGTAAAGCATCATTTGACATAGAGAAAAAACTGAGGAGTGTTTGCAAAATGAGCAAAACAGTGCCAGTCGGCGTATCAGCGCGTCATATTCATTTGACCCAGGAGCATATCGAGGCTTTATTCGGCCAAGGCTACCAGCTTACGGAATTTAAGCCGTTGTCCCAGCCAGGACAATTTGCGGCCAACGAGACGGTGGCTGTTATCGGTCCGAAGGGTCAATTTGATAAAGTTCGCATACTAGGACCTGCACGGCCTGCTTCACAGCTTGAGATTTCCCGTACTGATTCGTTTGCGATTGGCGTTAAGGCGCCGGTTAGAGAATCTGGACATATTGACGGCACACCGGGCATTAAGATTAAAGGCCCAGCCGGAGAGGTAGAACTGCAGGAGGGAGTTATTGTAGCGGCTCGCCACATTCACTTCCATACCTCCGATGCCGAGAAATGGGGCATTAAGGACAAGCAGCTGCTAAAAGTCCGTTTGAGCGGAGAGCGCGGTTTGGTGCTGGAGAACGTGATTGCACGCGTCTCTGATTCCTTTGCTCTGGACATGCATATCGATACTGATGAGGCTAATGCAGCCGGAGCCAGCAATGGCGATACGGCTGAGATCATTGATTAATAGCAATCAGCTTAAATCAAGGGCTATCTCCAGAATTAATTGGAGATAGCTCTTTTTACATTATGAATAAATCTAAGGTGCTGTAGTGTTCTCGATCGATACGGCATGGGCGATGCAGGGAATCGTCTCTCCCTGCTGATATGACAGCGGCGAGAGGAGAGCTCCTGTAGCGACGACAAGGATCCTGTTCAACTCGCCCCGCTGCATCTGATTAAGCAAGTGACCATAGGTGACGACCGCTGAGCAGGCACAGCCGCTGGCGCCGGCCTGAACCTTCTGCTTGCTGTAATCGTAAATCATCATTCCGCAGTCCTTATAGATCGTGCCTTCCATCGGAATGCGATGCTCACGAAGCAGCTCCTTGGCAATTTCATAGCCTACTTTGCTCAGGTCCCCGGTGACGATCAAATCATAGTAGGAAGGCTCAATGCCCATATCGCGGAAATGAGCCTGCATCGTGTCGACGGCCGCGGGAGCCATCGCCGCCCCCATATTGAACGGATCGGTGATGCCCATGTCGATGACCCTTCCGATCGTGGCGGAGGTCACGGCGGGACCATCGCCGTCCGGAGAGATAATGACCGAGCCTGAGCCGGTTACGGTGAATTGGGCGGTTGGCGGCTTCTGCGAGCCGTACTCCGTCGGATATCTGAACTGCTTCTCGGCGCTGGCGTTATGGCTGCAGGTACCAGCCAAAGCGTATTTAGCGCCGCCGTGATTGACAACGAATGCAGCAAGGGCAAGGCTCTCCATAGAGGTAGAGCAGGCTCCGAACAGCCCTAAATAAGGAATGCTGAGGGTCCTTGCGGCGAAGCTGCTGCTGATAATTTGGTTCATCAGATCGCCGCCGAAATAGAACTGCACCTGATCCTTAGTGAGTCCAGCATTCTTGATCGCTAGACTGGCTGACTCCTCAATGAGCGTTTTCTCGGCTTTTTCCCAGCTTTCCTGTCCCAAATAGAGGTCTGCATGAATGATATCAAAGTCTTTGGCCAATGGCCCCTGACCTTCAAACGGGCCGACAATTGTCGCCTTGCTAATGATTTTCGGTTTATTCTCAAATATCCAGCTCTGGTGGCCTTTGAGCATCTCACGAACCTCCTCCTCCTATATAGCCTGGTACAAACAGGGCATAAATGATGCCGATAACGAATGCAGCGACAGTGCCGAAGACGACGACGGAGCCAGCCAGCTGGAACATCCCTGCGCCCACGCCTAGTACAAGCCCCTCGCTCCGGTGCTCAATCGCTGAGGAAGCCATCGAATTCGCGAATCCCGTTACAGGAACGGCTGATCCGGCCCCGGCCCATTGGGCAATTTTGTCGTACACGCCCAAAGCGGTGAGAATTACGGCCAGGAGAATCAGCACAGCTACCGTTGGATTGGAGGCCGATTTCTCATCGAAGCCTCCATATTTCATAAAGGCCTGCCGAATGCCTTCGCCGAGAAGACAGATTCCCCCGCCGATCACAAAAGCGCGCAGGCAGTTGCTCCATACAGGCCGCTTGGGCTCTTTCGTTTGAGCGAGCTTTTGATACTTCTGCTGCACCGGGGTCATTTTTTTATTTTGGCTGCTCATCTTGTTACCTCCTATTGAGACAGTAGCGGCTTAACGTCATGAATGACCTGCATTAACTGGTTGGAGCAATCGGTGTACATCTGCTTCGCCTCGGTATCCTCAGTAGATAAGGCATACATTTCCAAATCAGCTTCGCACTTCTTCAATTGAGCAAGCAAAGAGGCCTTTTCCTGGGGCTCCGGCACCTGCAGCTGATCATCGTAGAGGTCGACAAATAACTGACCATATCCATCGACCTGCCCTAGAAACACGTTGTCGATCGATACCCCGAGCTTTTCCAGCTCGGTATCCAGCCAATCCCGGTTTAATCCAAGATTGGAAAGCGGCTCGTCCATCACTCGTCCATCAAGGATGACAGCTTGAGATTCGGGCTCGGGAGCTACCTTGATCCCAAGATGGGCAGGCGTAATAGGCTGATATTCGCTCTTGAGCAGTATATTAACCTCTCCGCTCGGTTCAATGGTGGCAAATTCGACTTCGGCAGCCTTGAATACATTTTTTTGGCGAAGCTGCTCCAGCAGTTCTTCATTCGTCAGCTTTTCTTTTTTTAGATTGTCTTCCAGTATTTTTCCATCTTTAATGAGTACGGTAGATTTGCCTTCAATCCAGTTTCTCGAGCGCTTGCTTTTTAATTGCAGGACTTCAATCCCGTAGGAAACCAGCACCCATACAACTAAGGCAACAATGCCTAAATACCAGTCCGTATCGACATCTAGAGAAATATAGGCCGTGATGCTCCCGATCGTGATCCCGGTAATATACTCAAACAGGGATAACTGGGAGACCTGCCTTTTGCCAAGCATCCGGGTCAGAAAAAACAGCACGACGACGGATACCAAAGTACGTATAACAACCTCTAACCATAACGGCATTATCGCTGCTCCTTTCACTGCTCATGAACAAGCTCAACAACCAAATTATGCGCAGATGCAGTTTTTTTACTAACACAAAATTTGGCATTATTCTTGAGAGTATGTTTTGTGAGTGAATGGTGAAATTATGATGGCGAAAAGTAAAGCTATTGACTAAGGTGGTGAAACAATGACTGTAGCAGCCCAAGTGAAAACGACGCTGGCGTCTTTAAAAAGCGCTCAAGCAAATCTGGAGCAATTCGCGCTCAACACGCAAAACCAGGATGCTAAAAACCTGTTTACTAATGCAGCCCAGCAAACGCAGCAAATCGTGGATCAAGTAGAAACGAGAGTCCAGCAGCTGGAAAATGAGGAGCCGCAGTATAAAGGATTCTAAAGGCTGACCCAACCATATGAAGAAGCAAGCAAAGCCCGTTCTAAGGAACGGGCTTTTTGGCATGCGCGCCTCCTGCGATCCTATTATCGCTAAAGGCTGTCTCGCGTCTGGATATCACTTTGGAACCATGTTATAATTTAGTGTAATGCATTTTTCATACACTCATGAAGACGTGGTATTTTTAGCGATAGATTGATTAAAGGAGTGGGCCGACATCATGGCTAAGGAAACGAAGGATTACTCCAAGTATTTTGATTTTTCAGATGCCAAAGTCATTTCTGAGGACGAGAGCGGGAAGAAGATCAGAATTCGCGGACGGGATATTCAAATTCTTTCGGAACCGGATCACCGCAAAGAGAAGCAGCGCGGGAAAGAAGATATTCGAGTGCTGTACGACACCGCCGTTCCTGAAGAGCTGAAGGGTCTCGGCAACGGCAGGAAATACATCATCTACACGTACGGCTGCCAGATGAATGAGCATGATACCGAGACGATGAAGGGCCTGCTGGAGGAAATGGGCTATACCCCTACCGAGGAGCGTAAGGAAGCGAACCTAATTTTACTGAATACCTGCGCTATTCGGGAGAATGCCGAGGATAAAGTGTTCGGTGAGCTCGGCCACCTTAAAGGACTAAAGACGGAGAATCCGGATCTGCTGCTTGGCGTATGTGGCTGCATGTCGCAGGAGGAAGGCGTAGTCAACCGCATTATGCAGAAGCACGGGTTCGTCGATATGATTTTTGGTACGCACAATATCCATCGTTTGCCTTATTTGATTCAGGAGGCGCTATTCAGCAAAGAGATGGTCGTAGAGGTGTGGTCCAAGGAAGGGGATATCATCGAGAACCTGCCTAAGAAGCGCGAGGGCATGCGCGCCTGGGTCAACATTATGTACGGCTGCGATAAATTCTGCACCTACTGCATCGTTCCATTCACGCGAGGCAAGGAGCGCAGCCGCCGTCCAGAGGATGTCATCGCTGAGGTTCGCGATTTGGCGCGGCAAGGCTTCAAGGAGATTACGCTCCTTGGGCAGAACGTGAATGCCTATGGCAAGGATTTTACGGATATCGACTATACGTTTGCCAATTTGATGGACGATATTCGCCAGATCGATATACCGCGCATTCGCTTCACGACCTCGCACCCTCGTGATTTTGACGATGCATTAATCGAAGTGCTGGCCAAGGGCGGCAATCTGGTTGAGCATATTCATCTCCCGGTTCAATCGGGAAATACCGAGGTTTTGAAACGAATGAGCCGCAAATATTCGCGGGAGCACTATTTGGAGCTTGTTCGCAAGATCAAGAAAGCCATACCCAATGTGGTATTGACTACGGACATCATCGTCGGCTTTCCAGGGGAGACCGAGGAGCAGTTCCAGGATACGCTGTCCCTCGTTCGTGAGGTAGGCTATGACTTCGCCTTCACGTTCATTTATTCGCCGCGTGAAGGTACCCCGGCAGCCGTCATGGAGGATAACGTGCCGATGGAGGTCAAGAAGGAGCGGCTCCAGCGGCTGAATGAAGTCGTTAACGAGCATTGCCGGATGAGCAACGATCTGATGGCAGGCAAGATCGTCGAAGTTCTTGTCGAAGGAGAGAGCAAGAATAATGCTGACGTCTTGTCCGGCCGGACGCGCAGCAACAAGCTGGTTCACTTTGAAGGCAGCAAGGATCTGATCGGCAAATTCGTGCATGTGGAGATCACCGATCCAATGACTTGGTACATTAAAGGGAACATCGTACCGGAAGCAGTTACGTCTGTTTAATGAATACCTTAAAATTAATGAATTGAATATTACAGCATCACATGGTTTGATCATGATGGGGAGGATAGAGCCTTGGGACAGGAGCATAATCATATGACCGATTGCGGCATACCGAAATTCGATTCCCGTGATCTCGTTATCCGGGAAGATATTATGGCTAAAGCAAAAGAACTCGCAGAGCTGATCGGGACAAGCGAGGAGGTACAGCATTACCAGAAGGCTGAGCGCCTGATTCAGAAGCATGAAAGGGTGCAGACGCTTATCAGTGCCATCAAGAAGAAGCAGAAGGAGATCGTCGCCTTCCAAAGCTTCCAGAATCAAGCGATGGTCGAGAAGATCGAGCGCGAAATCGATGAGCTCCAGGACGAGCTCGATGGAATTCCGCTCGTAACCGAATTCCAGCAAAGCCAAAGCGATATCAACTATTTGCTGCAGCTCGTTATCTCGGTAATCCGGGATACGGTATCGGAGAAGGTGAATGTCGAGTCCGGAAGCGAACCTGCTCCGGCCTCGGGATATGGCGAGTAAGTCGTCATCAATCTGGTGCGGAGGCTTTCCCTTCGCACTTTTTTTGACGATAATAGAAAGAAGAAGCGCAGCAGGAGCTGCAAACGAAATTATTTAATGTCATGAAATATCCACTTTGCGATTGTTTGAACAGCGGCATCTTAGGAATAATACCCTAGAAGGGTTGCTGTAGAATCAACCTCTACTGGAACAGGAGGAACGATCATGGATTGGACGGATATCCTGTCCCGCAGCGAGAATTCGTTTTGGGGACTGCTTGGCCTCAGGCTGATATCGGCAGACAGTCAGCGCGTGGAAATCGGACTTACCGCCACGCAGTCGCATCTCAATTCGATGGGCATTGTTCATGGTGGCGTACTGTCCTCAATGATGGATCAGGCGATGGGGACGCTCGTAACCGCAGTGAAGGGCGGGCGGGAAGGGGTGACGACCCATCTGAACGTAAATTTTCTTAGCCCGATGTCGATGGGTGAATTAATCGTGACGGCTTATCCGCTGCACGAGACATTCCGGACGATGACGCTCCGCGCTGAAGTCCGCGATAGCAAAGGGACGCTGGGATGCATCTCCACCGCGACATTTCGCCTGCCGAAGGATCAAGGAGCTCCCGGTTCGCATCTGGGCTAGGGAGAATGAAATTACAAGGGAATGCTGTGCGGCGCATGGGCCGGGCAGCGTTATCATATGATTAATGTGGTGATTCATGATGAATATGGAACAAGAACAGGATCAGGGGCAGCATCGTGACGATGCCAAGAAATACCGGACACCGGATGGAATTCCTGCGGATATCGTCATGTTTACACTAGCCAAACAGGAGCGGAAGGCAGCTACCAAGTCGCTTCCGAGGTTCGACTTGAAGGTCATGCTGATCCGCCGCAGAAGCTGGCCGTTTGCCGGCGCTTGGGCGCTGCCGGGGGGCTTCTCTCAAGAGGACGAATCCCTGTATGAGACGGCGCGTAGAGAGCTGAAGGAAGAGACGGGGGTAGACGGACACCATCTGGAGTACCTTGGCGTGTACAGCAAGCCGGGCCGCGATCCGCGCGGCTGGATTATCTCTCATGCCTTTTTCGCGCTAGTGGAGGAATGGGTGCTGGAGAAGCGGCAATCCGCCGATGATGCTCAGGAGGTCGGGCTGTTTACGGTGAAGGAAGCCTTGGAGGATTTGCAGTTGGCGTTCGATCATCGGGAAATACTGGAGGATGCCTACAAGCGAATCCAGCAGCAGATGCTTCATACGACGATTGCGAAGCAGTTTTTGCCGCCTCATTTTACCTTAGGTGAGCTGTATCAGGTGATTCAGACTGTGGTGCCGGACTTTGCGGAACTGAATTTTATCCGTAAAATCACGTCGACGCGAAGCCGTCAGGGGATTCTTGAGGAAGTCCGCGATGAGAACGGAAATCCGCTGCTGTCTAACCAATATTCGCAGCGTCCTGCACAGCTCTATCGCTTTACCGATTATAGTCCGAGGTTATCTATATATACTTAGAACTAACACGAACAGGCTGTCGTTTCATTGTTCATACCATGTTCAATACGGAATGTTCATTAATGAAGAAGGGCTGGGTGAAGCTGGATGAAGGCACTGCTTGTTGTTGATTATACGAAGGATTTCGTGGATGGGAAGCTCCCCGTAGGAGAGCCGGCGATTCTGCTGGAATCGGCGATATGCCAAATTACGGAGCAAGCTGTAGAGCAGGACGACTTCGTCGTTATGGCGGTCGATTTGCACGAGGAGGGAGATACGCTCCATCCGGAGTCGAAGCTGTTTCCTCCGCATAATATCCGGGATACGGAAGGACGGCACTTATACGGTAAATTAGCGGATGTATACGAGCGGCACCGGGATCGGATTTATTGGATGGACAAGACGAGGTACAGCGCCTTTTGCGGTACGGATCTCGACCAGAAGCTGCGGGAGCGCGGCATTACGGAAATCGCGATCATCGGGGTGTGCACTGATATTTGCGTATTGCATACCGCCGTAGATGCGTATAATAAAGGCTATGCCATTACAGTATACGAAGACGGAGTAGCCAGCTTTAATCCAGAGGGCCATGCATGGGCACTCGGACATTTCCGCGCAGCTTTAGGTGCAAATGTGACATCCAGCCGATAGAATTAAGTAAAGCTGCGCATCTGTGCAGTTGTGACACCAGAGAGGATGAAAGACACATGCAAAGCGCAAGTTTGGCATTACATACGGACAAATACCAGATCAACATGATTTATGCTCATTGGGTAAACGGCACACATGAGCGCAGGGCCGTGTTCGAGGCTTATTTCCGCAAGCTGCCTTTTGGCAACGGTTATGCCGTGTTTGCAGGTCTGGAGCGGATCGTGCAGTACATATCCCACCTGCAGTTTACGGATAGCGATATCGAATTTCTGGGCAGGCAGGAAGAGAATTACGATCCGGATTTTCTGGAGCTGCTGCGCAATTTTCGCTTTAAGGGCAATCTGTACGCCGTCCCCGAAGGGGCGCTAGTATTCCCAAGCGAGCCTCTGATTCGCGTTGATGCGACGATTATGGAGGCACAACTGATTGAGACGGCGCTGCTTAATTTCATGAACTTCCAAACCTTGATCGCGACAAAAGCCTCCAGAGTGAAGCGAGTGGCTGAGAATGACGTGCTGCTGGAATTCGGAACACGGCGCGCACAGGAAGCCGACGCGGCGATTTGGGGTGCTCGCGCCGCTTATTTGTCCGGCTTTGACGCTACCTCGAACCTGCTTGCCGGGGAAATTTTCGGCATCCCTACAAAGGGAACGCATGCGCATTCCTGGGTGCAGAGCTTTGACTCGGAGCTGGAGGCCTTTGAGCGGTTCGCCGAGGCGCTTCCTGATCAGGTCTCTCTGCTTGTGGATACGTTCGATACGCTGAGCAGCGGAGTGCCGAATGCCATTAAGACGGCGAAGCTGCTGGAGAGCAAAGGGAAGCGGCTTGGCAGCATCCGGCTTGACAGCGGCGATCTGGCCTACTTGTCAACCAAAGCGCGCAAGATGCTGGACGAGGCTGGCCTTTCTTATGTCAAAATCGTGGCATCGAACGATTTGGATGAGAATACGATTTTTAACCTCAAAGCCCAAGGGGCGAGAATCGATATTTGGGGCGTGGGAACGCAGCTCATTACGGCAGCGGACCAGCCGGCTCTCGGTGGAGTGTACAAGCTCGTAGAGCGTGAGCGGAACGGGAAAATGGAGCCGACGATCAAAATATCTGCCAATCCGGAGAAGGTGACAACCCCGGGCAAGAAGGATATTTTACGGATCGTTGATCGCGAGAGCGGCAAGGCGATTGCCGATTACATCTGCTTCCCTCATGAGCAGCAGGCTAGGTCCGGAGGCAAGCTTCGCTTGTTTGACCCGGTTCATCCTTACTTGAAGAAATCCGTGAAAAATTACAACGCGATCTCGATGCAGCAGCAAATTTTTGCAGAGGGAGAGCTGGTCTATGAGCTGCCTACTTTGGAGGCCATCCGAGCCTATCATAAAGAGCAGCTGCAAATGTTCTGGCCAGAATACTTGCGCAAGCTAAACCCGGAGAAATACCGCGTTAACCTGAGCCAAGAAGCGTGGGAGCTCAAGCAGAAGCTGATCGAGGAATATATGAGCAACCATGAGGATTAATCGAATAGGCAGTACAGATTGGCTGTTTTCCAAGACATGCGCTTGGGAAACAGCTTTTTTATTTCTCGGGAAAGCGCAAAAAGCGCTATTTTTAGCGTTTATGCTTGCTTCATTCGACAGCAGTCCCAAAATTGTCCTTATGACATTTGTTACATCCGTCACACCTCTTATATGGTAAATTGAAAAATTAATCGAGGTTATTTTGACTCGGGTGCATCGTGATGTTGTAGAAGGTGGTTTATCACAGGGTTATAACCCTGTCTTTCAACAAAACGCATAGGCGAAAGAAGGGAGTCCGGAGCATGGTCCAATTACCAAAATTGAATGAGTTGGGATTTTTTGAAATTCGGCTGGAATCGATTGGCGGCCTTGGTGCGAATCTAGCCGGAAAAATGCTGGCTGAAGCGGGGGTCGAGGGAGCTGGATTGAACGGGGTAAGCTTCTCTTCATATGGCTCGGAGAAGAAGGGATCGCCGGTTAAGGCGCATATCCGTTTTTGTGATCTTGATACGCCAATCCGGGATACATCCCCTGTAGAGAGGCCTCACATCGTTGGCATTTTTCAGGAAGCGCTTGCGAAGACCGTCAATGTGATCAGCGGCATCTATGAGGACAGTACCGTGCTGGTGAACTCCCGCAAATCTCCGGCTGAGCTGAAGGAGCAGATGAAGCTGCTCGGGGGGACGATCGCTGTCGTGGATGCGACGGGCATTGCCCTGGAGGAGAAGAACCGGGTTAATATGGCGATGCTGGGCGCGATGTTCCGCTTGTGCCCGTTTTTGAATGCGCAGACGATGAAGGATGTCATCCGGAAGTCGCTGGAGAAGAAATATCCCCAATCGGTTGCTCCTGCCCTGGCCACGTTCGAACGGGGCTATCAAGAGGTGACCATTGAGACGTTTCCGCTTCCGGTAGGAATGAGCATGCCCGCCTTTACCCGGGCGGATACACCTGTTCTCGGGTATGAGACACAGCCGATCGGCGGGCTTGTGACCAATCCGGGCAACAGTATTTTGAAGGATTTAAGCATTTCTCGCTCGGGGATGATGCCGCATTTTAATTTGGATGCCTGCATACACTGCGCCCAATGCGACAACGTCTGTCCGGATAACTGCTTCGTATGGGAGGAGCGGCCGGATAAACGGGGGCGTCTCCAGATGTTCCTGCAGGGTATTGATTATCAGTATTGCAAAGGCTGCCTGAAATGCATTCATGCCTGCCCGACGGACGCGCTGTCCGGCGAGCGGGAGGAGGACGGCTACGCAGAGGCCAATCGCATCCCGCACAGATTCGATTTGGCGCTGCAGTAGGCGGGAAATGTCGGCATAGAGAAGCTGCCGTTGAAGTCAAATATATTATAGAAAGGCGGAAACGTTATGGCGATGGATATTGCAATAGAGCAAGGTACAGCCAAGGTAGAGCAGCGCGTTGTATATGAGTCAGGCAATGAAATGGCGGCTTACGCTGCCCATCAGATCAATTATCATATCATGGGGTATTTTCCGATATCTCCGTCAACCGAGGTCGCACAATTTCTCGATTTGATGAAGGCGAACGGCCAGCATGACATCAAGCTGATCCCTTCCGATGGGGAGCACAGCTCCGCGGGAATTTGCTACGGGGCGTCCACAGCCGGGGGACGGGTATTCAATGCGACGAGCGCGAACGGATATATGTATATGCTGGAGCAAATGCCGGTTCAGTCCGGAACCCGCTTTCCTATGGTTATGAACCTGGTATGCCGTTCGGTATCCGGTCCGCTGGATATTCACGGCGACCATTCAGACTTGTACTTTGCCTTGAACACGGGATGGCCGATCTTAATGTGCCGCGATCCGCAGGCGGTTTATGATATGAATATTATGGCGATCAAGCTGGCGGAGGATCCGGAGGTGAGATTGCCTGTGCTTGTCGCTTCGGACGGATATTTCACCTCGCACCAGAAACGCCGGGTGCATACGTTCGCGAAACGAGAGGATGTTCAGAAATTCATCGGCGAGCAGCCGCCGGCCGGATTCCCGCATACGCTGGACCGCAACAATCCGATTACCGTTGGCCCCTATATGAATGAGCCCGATTATATTAATAACTGCTATCAGCAGTCCCAGGCGATGTACCGGGCGGAGAGCGTATTCGAGCGGATTGCCGGGGAATATGCGCTGTTAACGGGCAGAAAATATGAAATGCTCGATCTGTATCGGATGGAGGATGCCGAGGTGGCGGTGTTCCTGATGAACTCGGCTTCGGAAATCATCAAAGACGTGGTCGACAGCTTGCGCAGCCAAGGCATCAAGGCGGGGTCGATCGCGCCAAACATGATTCGTCCTTTCCCCCAGCGGCAAATCGCCGAGGCGCTCAAAAACGTGAAGGCCATAACGGTAGGCGACCGGGCCGATTCTTATGGGGCGCATGGCGGCAATATGACGAATGAAATCAAGGCGGCCTTGTTTACGTACGGCAATACGACGACCCAGGTGATCAGCCGCGTCTACGGCCTGGGCGGCAAGGAGTTCTATGCCGAGGACGGGCACCATTTGTTCTCACTGGCGATTGAGGCCGCTAAGAAACAGAAGGTGGACGTTCCGTTCGATTATTACGGCCATACGCCGGGAGACCCCGACAAGGCGCCGAAGCGGGTGCTGAATCCGCTTCGCTTCGAGGACTTGAAGACCGGGTTGATCCAAGTGGCCCGAAACGAAGAGACCGGTAAGCTGGGCGTCCGCATACCGCCGCTCCGTGCATTAACGAAGAAGCCGAAACGCATAGCGCCTGGTCACGGAGCTTGCCCGGGCTGCGGCATCTTCTCCGGGCTGGAGCTGTTCTTTAAAGGGATCGAAGGCGATATCATTGCGTTGTTTCACACCGGGTGCGCTATGGTCGTGACGACCGGATACCCGTATTCCTCGCATAAAGCGACCTATATTCATAACCTGTTCCAGAACGGTGCAGCCACCTTGTCGGGCGTAGTGGAAATGTTCTGGGAGCGCAAGCGCCGGGGAGAGCTGGATTACCTCGGCCTTCAGGATGATTTTACGTTCGTCATGGTCACCGGCGACGGCGGGATGGATATCGGCATGGGTCCTGCAATTGGCGCAGCGCTGCGCAACCATCGGATGATCATCGTTGAATACGATAATGAAGGGTATATGAATACCGGAGCCCAGCTGTCCTATTCGACACCGCTCGGCCATCGCACATCGACTTCAAATATTGGCTCCGTACAGAAGGGCAAGGTGTTCCATCACAAGGATACGGCGCAAATTATGGCTGCCACCCATATTCCTTACGTGTTCACCGGAAGCGAGGCTTATCCGCAGGATCTGGTCAAGAAAGCGGCTAAAGCTCAGTGGTACGCTCAGAATGAAGGACTTGTTTATGGTAAAATATTAATAGCGTGCCCGCTGAACTGGATCAGTCCCGATGACGAAGGGACGAACATCGTGGATGCCGCCGTCAATTCCTGCTTCTTCCCGCTATATGAGGTGGAACGCGGCGAAACGACGATTACGTATAATCCGGAGGAAAAGGGCAAACGCATCCCGCTGGTGGATTGGCTGAAGACGATGGGCAAAACCCGGCATCTGACGAAGCCGGAGAACAGCGAAGCCCTGGCCGAGTTCGAGCGGGAAGTGAACCGGAGATGGCAAATTTTATTGGCGAAGCATGAGCATCCGTATTTGTAAGAAGTCAGGGAGGTTATAATCCCAAGAGTCCTTTGGAGAAAGGAGCAGGTGCCTTAATGGAAACGATGTCTGCGTTTCGGGCGTTTCGGGTACATCAGGATGAAGGCGGCTTTTCGGCAGGCATAGACGTGCTGCAGCTGTCTGAGCTGCCGGACAGTGACGTGGATATTGAAGTATATTACTCCAGCGTAAATTATAAGGATGGCCTTGCCAGCACCCCGAAGGGAAAAGTGGTCACAAGCTATCCGAGAATCCTTGGCATTGATTTGGCCGGAAAAGTGATAGCTTCGCGATGCCGGGAATTTCAGCCCGGCGATGAGGTGCTATGTACGGGCTACGGTCTCGGCGTATCCCATGACGGGGGATATGCCGAAATTGCCCGCGTACCGGCGGATTGGCTTGTCAAGCTCCCCGAAGGCTTGTCGCTTCGGGACAGCATGGCGCTCGGCACAGCAGGCTTCACCGCAGCCTTATCGGTGGACCGGCTGCTTCTAAATGAGCTTCGGCCGAGCGATGGTCCAGTACTGGTCAGGGGAGCTACAGGAGGCGTCGGGAGCGTCGCCGTCAATATTTTGAGCAGGCTTGGCTTTGAGGTCGTTGCGGCGACCGGCAAGCCCGAAGCAGAAGCAGCCCTGCGCAGCTGGGGCGCCGCCGATGTCATTTCGCGGGAAGCCGCTGCGGAAGGCATAAAAGGGGCGCTTGGCAGAACCCGCTGGGCGGCGGTTGTCGATCCGGTCGGTGGAGCCGGTCTGGGCGAAATTCTAAAGGCTGTCAAATATGGCGGATCGGTTGCGTTGTCCGGCCTAACGGGCGGAGGAGCCTTTGAAGCCTCGGTATTTCCTTTTATTCTGCGCGGCGTCAATTTGCTAGGCATCGATTCCGTGTACTGCCCGCAGGCTAAGCGGCTTGAATTATGGGAGCGGCTCGGCGCAGACTGGAGACCGGATCAGGTGCTTCAGGACGGCGTAAAGGAATACGGTCTGGAACAGCTGGAGGACGCTTTGTCGGTCGTGCTGGACGGCAAGGTGCTAGGCCGGCAGGTCGTCGCTCTAAAGACTAGCAACTAGGCCGGGCTACTCCAGCATGTTACAACGTAATTGCCATGTCATTGAAGCTTGCCGCTCCTGCGGAGAGTTCGATACAAAAGGGCAGCTGCTCATCTTGAGCAGCTGCTCTTTTTTTGCATAACCATCGTCCATCATCCACGCTCGTATGAAACCGGCCTGCCTGAGACAACCTAATCTTAATTCTAAGCTGAAGAATCGTAAGGAAAGAAGGGGTTGCCATGAACAGGCGCAAGGCCAGCCAGTGCATAATTATGCTTATTTTGGGGATGGCTGTGATTGCCGCAGGGTGTAGAGACGGTACGAACCAGATCGCCAAGGAGGAGCTGGATCGCATACAGATGAGAACGTACCAGAAGGGGAATCAGAGACAGGCTGTCCAGGGAAAAACGCTGAACAAAGCCCTGCTGTACAACCTGGTTGCCGAAAGCGCCAAACGCGGAATCCGGCTGACGAAAGAAACCTACGCGGAAACGCTAGACGGCACAATCAGCTACAATTATTTAATCAACAGCGATCCCCGCCATTTCGTCATCGTCTACGTCTACCCGTCCGAGGAGAAGCGCGTCCGGGAAATGGCTGAAATTTACGGCACAGGGGGAATCCGCGTAAAAGCGGCCAACCAGCCAGCGGTGATCGCCGCGCGGGGCAGAACCGTATTCGTCTACGGCTCAAACGGAATGAGAAACCAGGTGTATACTGATCATATGCGGGCCGTGTTTGAGGATTTATTGGACCGGATTGCGAATCCTTGACCGGTCCATCCCTCTGCCTTTGAGTTTTACAGCTTATTCATTTCGCGAATGACATGCCTAAGCTCCGGAATGACGATTCTCTCCATGGCAAGCTTGACGGCCGCCTGGGAGCCGGGCATGGAGAAGACGGCCATATTGCTGATTGTTCCGGCGATTGCGCGGCTTAATATGGCAGCAGACCCGATATCCTCCGTAAAGCTCAGGTAGCGGAAAATTTCTCCGAAGCCGGGCATTTCTTTGTTCAACAGGCTGCGCACGGCTTCGTACGTCGTATCCCTTGGCGATATTCCCGTGCCACCGCTGAGAAGTACGGCTTCGATGCTGCGGTCGGAGGCGGCCTCCCGAAGGAGCTGGCGAATTTGGTCGTAATCGTCCTTGACGATCATATATTGAACCACCTCGAAGCCGCCTTCCTCCAGCAGCTGCCGCATCAGCTTGCCGCTGGCATCATTATCGGGGGTTCGGGTATCGGACACGGTTATAATCATGCAGGAAACGTTCAAGGGCGCTTCCTGACGGTGATCTTCTGCGGATCTCATCGTATCGTTTCCTTTCTGAATGTGGATTTACTATCTAATAATTTATTTTAACATACTTTACCCTGGGCGATTCCTCCAAACACAACTTGCATCGAGGGAAGGCTTGGTGTAAACTCGCTCTCATGGAAAGCGAATTGCCGGATGGGGGTAAGATGATGTCGGAAGAACATTTGAATCAGGTAACGCCGGTTTATATATTGTCCGGTTTTCTAGGAAGCGGGAAGACAACGCTGCTGCAGCGAATGCTGTCGTACTGGAAGGATCAGGGATTGAAGCCTGCCGTCATTATGAATGAAATTGGCGATATTAATCTAGACGGCCTGCTGGTCGGAAATGAAGTGCCCATGGCGGAAATGCTCGGCGGGTGCATTTGCTGTACGGTCCGGGGAGATCTCAGCATGCAGATGCTCGAGCTCATTCATACCGAGCAGCCTGATGTCATCGTGATTGAGGCTACAGGAGCAGCGAATCCGCTCGAAATATTGGATGCTGTAACTGAGGTGTCGCTAACGGCGAAGATCGATATCAAGCCGATGATTACGGTAGTGGATTCAGTTCATCTGCTGGAGCTGCATGAAGCGCAGAAAGGGAAGACGTACCGGCTGATGATGGAGCAGATACGCTGCGGTTCGGTTCTTATCGTCAATAAGACCGACAGGCTGCAGGGTGAGGAGCAGCACCAGGTCGAGACCTTGCTGCGCCGGCTGAATCCATATGCCGACCTGCTGCCCGCAGTTAAATGTGAAGTGGATCTGGAGCGTCTTACAACATTGTATGAACGCCCGCAGCAGGTTCATGAACGCGATTCTGATTCGCCGGGGCAATCCTGCAGCAACGATGAGGCGTGCGATTGCCAGGAGCATGATCATGAGCATCATCATGGGCATGGGGAAGGGCAGGGGCAGATGCATCATTCTCATGAACACGTCACGGTGTACAGCCACTATTTTCAAGGGCCGATAAACAGCGAACAGTTCGAGGAATTCATCGCAGAGCTGCCGCGGGAGGTGTACCGGGCTAAAGGCGTGCTCAGCTTTTCGGATACGTCCAGCCGCTTCTTGTTCCAATACGCTTACCGGGAGCCGGATTATTTGAAAATAACGCCTCAGGGCAATGTACCGGATGTCGTCGTATTTATCGGTGAGCATTTTGACAGAAACACGCTTGAGAGCCGGCTTCGCCAGCTTGAAGCGGATCCTCGCTGAACATGGTCAATATTTAACAAAGCGTCCTTCATCGTTTCATTTCATGGTCTTCCTGGTTAGTGTAATAAAGAGCTTGTCCGCGGAAACAACGACTTCAGGAGGGATAAATAATGATTCAGGAGAAATACAGAGAGTGCATTCAGGCTTGTCTGGAGTGCATGAATGCTTGCAACTACTGCTATGTATCCAGCTTGAAGGAATACGATTTGGCGATGCTGAGGGAATGCATCCGGCTTGACCGGGAATGCGCAGAGATTTGTTCCTTTGCCGCAGAATCGCTGTCGCGCAACACTCCCTTCGCCCGGGAAATCTGCGAGTTGTGCGCCAAAGCCTGCGACGCTTGCGCGGAAGAATGCGCAAAGCATGAGCACCATCATTGCAAGCAATGCGAGCAGGCCTGCCGCAGATGCGCGGAAATATGCCGCAGGATGGTGGCGTAGCTTATAATCGGCCAAGGTTAATCGGCAAGGAGAGCCCGGTGTCCATAAGGATGCTTGGGCTTTTTCTGATAGAAAAATGACAAAAGTTCATGCAAAATTGAAACCTTCGATACGCTTAGTGCGTCAGAGAGGGCAGAGGTGATGAATGATAATGAACAAAAAAATGAAACTAACGGCCGCGCTTCTGCTTTCCAGCTCACTCCTGTTGGCCTCATCGGCTGCAGCTTTCGATGACGTGGCAGGACAGGACGCGGCAATTACGAAGGCGCTGCAGGAGAGAGGCATTATCCATGGCGTCACGAAGGACAAATTCGCGCCCAAAAGCCAGCTTACCGGGGCACAGGGCGTACGGATGATCGTGCAGGCATTGGATTTGAAGGGCAGCAGCGACAGCAAAGCGGCCCATGGCGTAAAGGGCGGCGCAGCATTCTGGTATTCCGAGGCGCTGCAGATTGCCAAGGACAATGGCATTGAGCTGCCCGCGGATTTCCAGCCGAACGAGAAGCTGAGCCGCGAAGCCTTCGCCAACATGCTGATGCAGGGCATAGCTTCGACCGGGAATTATCCCGTCATCATGATGTATGTGAACGTCGCCGATGCGGATAAGGTTCATCCCGATTACATGGGCAGCATTCAAACGCTGCTGCTGACGAAGATTGCCTCCCTGGACGAAGACGGCCATTTTCATCCGAAATCACCCATTACCCGGATGGAGGCAGCGAGGCTGGTATATAACGCTGTGGAATTCGTCCAGAAGCATAAGGAGATCGCGCTGCCGGACCAAGGGGATGGCGAGCATCTGAATAAGGTCTCGTACCAGGTCGAGAAGGTGAACGACGAGGTTAATAAGGTTGTCCTGACTCGGGCTAACCAGCCTCATCCCGGCTACGGCATTTCCGTGGCCAAGGTAGAATTCAAGGATAAGACGGCGGTTGTCCATTATGAGCTGCTGTCGCCGGATCCGGATAAATTTTATCCACAGGTCATTACGGATGCAAAGACGGAAACGTATGTATCCAGCAAATATGAAGTGACCATTAAGCCATTGAAAAAATAAAAGGTACAATAAACGCCACTCACGTATTGTGAGTGGCGTTTATTACGTTTATTAGTCGGTAATGAGGCCGGTTTAGAAGCTTGCCTGAATGCAGGCTCGGGTGATCGAAAGACCGCCATCATATTGCACAATATCGCTTCACGGCGGGCCGCGCATGGTACGAGGTACTGCCGGCGGGCTGGCTACACCGGGTTCACTGCAGCTTTGGCGGATACCGAGCCTGCCTGCGGCGGAAGCGGCTCCGCTTCCGCCGAGCCCAGCTGTAGGCGATACATTTGATAGTATCTGCCGCCTTGGGCCAGCAGTTCCTCGTGCGTTCCCCGTTCGACGATTTCGCCGCGATGCAGCACGAGAATCTGGTCGGCACTGCGGATCGTGGAGAGGCGATGGGCGATGATGAAGGTTGTTCGTCCCCGTTTAAGCACCTCGAGTGCAGATTGGATCAGCGCCTCCGTCTCGGTATCGATATTGGCGGTCGCCTCATCCAGAATCAGGATCGCCGGATCGAAGGCGAGCGCCCTGGCAAAGGAGATCAGCTGCCGCTCTCCGGCAGACAGGGTGCTGCCTTTCTCCACCACGGGCTCATCGATGCCTTTAGGCAGATGCTGCAGGAGCCGCGCAGCTCCTACATCGGCCAAAGCCTTCTCTACGCTCTCCCGGCTGATCCGCTCGTCGCCAAGGCTCACATTCGAGGCAATCGTGCCTGTGAACAGGTAAGGATCTTGCAGAACGATGCCCATATGCTGGCGAATCCACTGCTTCGGCAGCTTGGTGATGTCCTGCCCGTCGATCGTAATCGTTCCCTTCTGAGGATCGTAGAAGCGGAATAGCAGATTGATGATCGAGCTCTTCCCTGAGCCCGTATGACCGACCAGAGCGACGGTTTGGCCTTGCTTCGCTTCAAAGGAAATGTCCTTCAGCACATAATCCTTCTTGTAGGCGAAGGAGACGTTTTTGAATTCGACGTTGCCTGTATAGCGCGGCATCCCGCCATCCGTGACTGCTTCGCCCGGCTCATCCATCAGCTTGAACACGCGTCCAGCGGAGACCATCGACGAATCCAGCGCCGCGAGCTGGTTCACCATGCCGGTAATCGGCTGAAACAGCCGTCCGAGCACGTCCACGAAGGCATACAGTACACCGAGCGAGATGATACCGGCTCCCGTCAGCTGGGCTGAACCGAAATACCACAGGACGATAGCGAAGGATAGGCTGCGGATAACGTTCACAAGATTATGCGAGGTCAAGGCGTTCAGATTCAGCATTTTGTTCTGGTGCTTCATGTAATCGTCGTTCAGATTTTCGAACTCTTCCCTGGTCTGCTCCTCGCGGCGGAATATCCGGATGATCGACATTCCTTGAATCGATTCATTGATTATAGCGTTGATTTCGCTCAGCCTGGAGCGAATAATCGTATTGTATTTCGTGGCAAATTTCCGGTAGAGCACAACCCAGAGCCAGATGATGGGCACGACGAAAAGACAGATGAATCCCAGCCTGATATCGAGCAGGAATAGGGCCACATATACGCCGAGCATATTAATTACGCCCGAGAAGAAGTTGGACAGAACAGCGATAAACAAATCCTTCACCGCCTCGGTATCATTCGTGACCCGGGAGACTACCTTGCCTGCCGGCAGGTTATCGAAAAAGTTGACCGGCAGGCGCTGGATATGGCTGTAGACGTCAAGGCGAAGCTTCTGAATCACTTTGTTCGCCGAGGACTGCAGCCAGTACGTTTTGCCGAATTCCATAACGATCGCTACCGCAAGGAAAGCAAAATACCAGCCGATTAGCGTAAGGATGCCGGGAATCTCCGGCTTGTAGAAAGCGAATAGCTCCGATTTCGTCAGCTTGACCGCCGGATATTCCGCCTTGCCACTTTTAGAGTCGATCGTCAATATACCGTCCGAGTAGCTGCGGTCGCCGCTCGTCTCCATTACCGGACCGTCAATGAAGACGAAGGTCATGCCGGCTTGGAGAACACGGATCTCCTGTCCTTTGACTTCGCCTTCTGCAAAGCGATCTCCGCGTTTGAAGTACCGGCCGTCATAGGATACGGTCTCCTCGCTCGGAGTGGACGTCTCGTAGAATGGCCGCTCGATCGCCAGCATATGGTCATCGATCATATAACGGGCGATGAATGGCCCGGCCAGCTCAGCGGCAACGCCGACGGCCAGCATGACCAGGGCCAGGATGAATGTGTTTTTTGCCGTCAAGGCGTACTTGAACAGCGCCTTTCCTGTATTCGCGTGCATTAGGACACCTCCCCGTCCGTCAGGCTAGATTCCACCTGCTGACGTTCATATTGTTCGCGGTACCATCCGTTTGACTCCAGCAGCTCCTGATGCGTGCCCTGTTCGATAATCCGCCCTTTATCGAGTACAATGATCCAATCGGCATGCTCTACCGCAGACAGCCGATGGGTGGATATAAGCGTGGTTTTGCCGGAGCGCTTGCTCCGAATATTGTCGACGATCCTTGCTTCTGTGCGGGCGTCTACGGCTGACAGCGCATCATCAAGAATAAGGATCTCCGGATTGGCGATAAAGGCTCTGGCTAACGATACCCGCTGCTTCTGGCCCCCGGAGAGGGCAACCCCTTTCTCACCGACCAGCGTGTCCAGCCCGTCGGACAGCGTCCCGAGATCCTGATCGAACGCCGCGGTGCGGATCGCCTCCATAATTACTTCGTCAGAAGCATCCTTGAGGCCGAATTGAATGTTCTGCCGGACACTCTTGGAGAACAGAATTTGTTCCTGCGGCACATAACCGATCCAGCCATGCAGCTGGGAAAGCGCAATCGATTGGAGCGGCACGCCGGAAATCGTCAGTTCGCCGGTGCCTAGCGGATACTCATGCAGCAGCTGCTTCAGAAGCGTGGATTTGCCGCTGCCGGTGCGGCCGACGACGCCGAGCGTCTGGCCGCGGCGAATTGTTAAATTAATATTGTCAAGATTGACCATCGTTGAGGTCGGATACTGGAACGTTACGTTTTTGAATTCAATCGTATCGGGGGAATCCACCTGAGCAGGCTCGGCAGCATCCTCAACATCGGGCTTGACGTTCAGTGTCTCGTTGACGCGGTCGAGGGAGGCGCCGCCGCGCTGCATGATGTTGATTAACTCGCCGATAGCGAACATCGGCCAAATCATCATCCCGAGATACATATTGAAGGACACGAGATCCCCTAGGGTCAGCTCGTTATGAAATACAAGGTAAATGCCGTATGTCAAGCCAATGGCATAGCTAAGCCCGACACAGAGCCGAATCGTCGGCTCAAAATAGGCATCGACTCGGGCGACAGCCAGGTTCTTGCGGTACACATCATCGGTCACATCCTGAAATCTTTTCTCGTCAAGCCGCTCCTGAACATAGGCGCGGATGACGCGCACGCCGGCGACCGATTCAAGCACCTGGTCATTCATATCACCGAACGCATCCTGAGCCAGCGTATAACGCTGATGGATAATCCGGCCATATATCATCATGGCCAGGGCGATGAAGGGCAGCGGAATGATCGCGGCCAGCGTCAGCTTCCAGTTGATGAGTGTCCCCATAGCGACTAAGATCACGGTCAGGTAAGCCGTCGAGTCCGTTAAGGTCAGCATGCCGAAGCCGGCCGTCTGGGCGACGGATCTCAGGTCATTCGTCGCTCTCGCCATAAGATCGCCCGTACGGCTCCGTTCAAAGAACGGCGGCGTCATTCGGAGCAAATGATTCATGAATCGCGTACGGAGCAGTCTTTCCACGAGGTTAGATCCGCCGAACAGCTTATGCATCCATATGTAAGTCATGTAATAGATGATGATGAGCACGAAGACGATCATCAGAATATACCGGGCGAGCGATTCCCAGCTGATGGATCCGCTCACGATATCGTCGATCGCGGCGCCAAGCAGCCTGGGCGGCAGCAGTTCAATAATCCCGGCGAAGACCAGCAGGACCATGCCGATCGTGTATCGCCTTTTCTCCCGGCGGAAGAACCAGCCTAGCTTGTGAAGAACGGAAAACATATAAAGCCTCCTCCTATTCCTTAACAACGTATGATTATAGTCATTTTATTTTTTTGGCAGATCCCTGCAGGCAAGTTCCCTTGAAAGCGAAAAAAGGCATATCGTCCGTAAACGATATGCCTTAAAAACCAATAACATATAACGCGTACAGTGCTAACACAAAGTGTGAAGCAACCGCAGCCAAAAATGTATTATCGATACCCGCTAGAAGACGGCGGGGACAGTTCGCGAATATATTCCGGTCGAGCCTGCAGGGGTTGCTCCGGTATTCAGTTGTAATGTGATTCCGTCATGAAATGCAGGAAAATGATTAACAATTAACACCGTGCTCACCCTTTCGTTTGGTAATTAATGCAAATGAGATCTCGTATGTTGTTGAGTTTAACACCGCTTTCTTGCGGCTGTCAATTTTTATTTTGGCAATTCATTCGGGATTGGTCTAAAATAAGGAGAAGATAGGAGGGGATCGAGATGATCAACGTAACAAAAGAAGCGGCCGGCTGGTTCAAAAACGAACTTGGCGTACAAGAGGGTCAGGCGATCCGCTTTTTTGCGAGATATAGCGCCGGAGGGACTCTCCACCCGGGATTCTCCTTGGGGATCGGCATTGAGCAGCCCGTCTCGCCGGGAACCATCTCTGAGGTAGAAGGGATTACGTTCTACATGGAAGACAAGGATTTATGGTATTTGAAGGGCTATCACCTGAACGTCGTGTATGATCAGATTCACAATGATATCGAATATACGTACGAGACGGACGGTGGCCAGCATTAAGCTGCAGAAGCGGGTCGTCCCGGCATATCCACATCAGAGAGCGATCTTCATGCTCAGGGGGACAAGCTGATTCGTGACCCGTCCCGACCAAGAAAAGGCCCGTACTGCGGGCCTTCAATTTTTCAGTATATAGAAATGGATAAATTTCCTGTCGGACTGACAATGCTCTAGCCGAAAAAAAATGACCGCTAAACGCGGTCTGTCTGCTTAGAAAATAGGCTGCTGGGCGGTTATTTCACGGTTGGTTATTTGTAAAAATGCTGTCTTCCATGGCGAATTCAAAGTCCTGGATATCGAACACCTGTACCGGAACCTCCGCTTCGATAATCCGGCGAATCAGCTCAAGCTGATCCGTGAGAACAGGCGCGCCTTCACGCTGCGCCGTAAGCACGATCTCCGTCTCGATCGGATCAAGGAATTCCCCGTACTGCTCGTTATCGAGCGCGTTGACCACTGTCCATGAGACGTTCTCGCCGAACAGGATGGAAGGGCTTTTCGACCAGGGTACGTTCAGGGCACGTTCAAGCTTCTTGCGATTTAGCGGTTCTTCGAGATAGGCTATCAATTCGTTGATCTTATTCTTAACATGCAGATCGTCGGCTGGATCATGCATGAGGGGTTCGGGGCTATTCTGGAATTCATACAGCTCCATGACGGTGGTGTAAGGTACAATATATTCTACTGGCGCGCCCGGCGCGAGTAACTCCCCATAAATGGCCACCATCACGGCTTCAATGACAAATCGACGTGACATGGTTATCCTCCTACAAACGGTTACTGCAATGGTCTCTCACCTGCTGCTCCTTGGCTAGGCTGCGGCAGGACATATTATAGGGAGTATATCATATCATGAATACAATTACAGCTTAATCGGCAAAAATTGAATGACGATTGGAGGAAGGTTATGCCTGAATCTAAGGAATGGGCACGGAACTCGGAACTTCCCGCCAGCGTCATTAGCTGGATCGAAGAACAAGGCGGGGGAGGCTGGAGGGTTCGCCAATACCGCCCGCTGCCCGGCGGCATTTCGTCGGCGGTATATGAGATGCAGCTGGAAAGGAACGGGAAGCAGGCCTCATGGGTGCTTCGTCAATTTACAGACCGCAATTGGCTTGAGGAAGAGCCTGATCTTGCAGTCCATGAGTCGGCAGCGCTTCAAGCCGCGTTAGGATATAGGATTGCTTCGCCGAAGTGGATTGCCTCCGACCCTGACGGCAGCCGCTGCGGCATGCCTTCCGTCCTGATGACCCGCTTGCCGGGGGAGGTTGTGTTAATGCCAGCAGCCCTGGAGGCTTGGCTGGAGGGATTGGCGCAGACTTTAGCTCATTTGCACCGGGAAGGGGCGGGGAAGATAGAGAAGTTTTCTTGGCATTATTACTCCTATATGGAGCCCGCTCGCTTCCGTATTCCCGATTGGACGGACAGGCCGGAGGCTTGGCGTGAAATCGCCAGAATCATCAACAGACCCGAACCGGATTATACTCCCCGGTTTATCCACCGCGATTATCATCCGGCCAATGTCCTTTGGGAACGGGGCCGAGTATCCGGGATCGTCGATTGGGTCAATGCTTGCTTGGGCCCGGCCGGTATTGACGTGGGCCATTGCAGGGTCAATTTGGTTCAGCTCCATGGGCTGAAGGCTGCGGGTCGCTTTCTTGAAGCCTATAGGAGCAGTATGGCCGGCGGAGAAGAATTTGAATATGATCCCTACTGGGATATGCTTACTCTCGCGAGTTATGCATCGGGGGAGCTTACGGTATACCGGGGCTGGACAGACCTCGGCGTAACCCATCTGCACGAGGATTTGCTGGCAGCAAGGCTTGACGAATATGCGGAAAGTCTGCTAAGATCACCCGGCCGAACAACATAAAGGATGTGCGCATCATTGAAACATTGGAAAGCGTATTTTGCTTTTGTCAAACCGTATACGAAATGGATTATTCTCACTCTTTTTATCGGGATCTTGAAATTCGGGATTCCGTCCTTGCTGCCGCTGGTGCAGAAATATGTCGTTGACGATATTTTGCTGAGTAAATCGCTGGGGCTGGAGGAGCAGATATCCCGGTTGATGATCGTGCTTGGAGCAACTCTGTTCCTGTTCGTCATTGTACGCGGGCCCGTAGAGTATGCCCGGCAGTATTTTGCACAGCTGATTACGGCGAAAATTCTTTTCGATCTGCGCAACAAGCTGTACAGCCATCTGCAGAAGCTATCGCTGCGGTATTACCAGAACACGAAGGTAGGCGAGATCATCTCTCGGTTCATCAACGATGCGGAGCAAACGAAGAACATCGTCGAGGTTGGCATGATGAACGTTTGGCTGGATGCCTTTACGCTCGTATTCGTTCTCGGGTTCATGTTCTACCTTGATCCGGTATTGGCGCTTGTCGCTATTGCGATCTTCCCGCTATATGCGGTTGCGGTCAAGGTGCTGTACAAGCGTCTCAAGCTGCTGACCAAAGACCGCTCGGCGGCCCTTGCCGGCATTCAGGCGTATTTGCATGAGCGCATACAGGGCATCTCGGTCATTCGGAGCTTTGCGCTGGAAAGGCATGATCAGGCCAAGCTGGAGGGCATCAACGGGAATTATTTGAAAAAAGCGCTGGCCCACAGCCGCTGGAATGCCTGGACCTTCGCGATTATCAATACGCTGACTGATATTGCGCCGCTGCTAGTCATCGGCTACGGGGGCTACCAGGTCATTCAGCAGAATCTGACGCTTGGGACATTTATCGCCTTTTTCGGCTATCTTGACCGGTTGTATTCACCTCTTAAGCGTCTAATCAATTCCTCTACCGTGCTGACCCAGGCCTCCGCTTCCTGGGAACGGGTGCTGGAATTGCTGGAGGAGCCTTATGATATGGTCGATAAGCCGGGCGCCCTCGCCTTGACCGGAAGCAGCCATGGCATTGCGCTCCGCAATGTCTGGTTCAAATATCACGAGGATGGCCCCTGGGTGCTAAGGAATATCTCCATTCAGATCAACCCGGGACAGACAGTCGCGTTCGTCGGGATGAGCGGAGGGGGGAAATCCTCTCTTGTCGGCTTGATTCCGAGATTCTACGACGTTCAGAAGGGCAGCCTGATCGTAGGCGGGAGGGATGTAAAGGATTGGACGATGGAGAGCCTTCGCAGTTCGATCGGCATGGTGCTGCAGGATAATTTCTTGTTCAGCGGAACTGTTCGCGAGAACATTCTGCTCGGGAATCCCGGCAGCAGCGATGAGGCGGTCTATCAGGCGGCCAAGGCGGCGAACGCGCATGACTTCATTATGGAGCTCCCGAATGGTTATGATACTGAAGTAGGGGAACGGGGAGTCAAGCTGTCCGGCGGGCAAAAGCAGCGGGTAGCTATCGCCAGAGTATTTCTGAAGGACCCGCCGATATTAATTCTGGATGAGGCGACCTCAGCGCTGGATTTGGAGTCTGAGCATTTGATCCAGCAATCGCTGCAGCATCTTTCCCGCAGCCGGACCACCTTAATCGTCGCCCATAGGCTGTCAACGATTACACATGCGGATCAAATCATCGTTATGAAGGACGGAAGCGTCGCCGAACGGGGGACGCATGACGAGCTGATGAGCAAGGATGGCGTGTATGCTCAGTTGTACAATATTCAGAACTTGAATCCATAGCACGCCGGGACTTATTAAGAGTTCATAATAACTTCAGAGCAGCGGCAGACGATGCAGACACAAAGCGCCCATGAAGGCTTAGTTTATAGCCTTCATGGGCGCTTATTCGTCTCGCCTGGCAGAGCATCTAGAGCTTGCCGATGAGGAGCGACAATATGCCGGCTGCGATCAACGGGCCAACCGGAACTCCGCGGAAGAAGGCTACGCCGAGAACTGTGCCGATCAGCAGACCGGCCACGACAGTCGGCTGGCTGCCCATGAGGGCGGCGCCTCTTCCGCCAAGCCAGGCCACCAGCATCCCTACGGCAATAGCCAGCAGGGATTTCCAATGGAAGAAGGAGGACCACAGGGTGGACAGCGGAAGCTTGCCGCTGGCTACGGGGGTCATGACACCAATCGTCAAAATGATAATGCCGACGGTCAAGCCGTACTTCTCCAGCCAAGGAAAGGCGGAGTGCAGCTGCAGAACCCGGATCAGCAGCAGGAAAATCATCGCTACCGTGATCGGCAAATTGCTGCTGAATATGCCCAGGGCCGCCAGGAACAGCAGAATGAGCGAGGTGATGTCAACCTGGCTCATCTTAAGCTTCTCCCGCTCTGGAGGCGATAATGTGATCGGCGATCAGCACGCCATGCTTGCGGCCGGTCTCGATGAACACTTCATTGGCGTTGCTTCCGGATGCAATAACGCCGGCGACGTATAGGCCTGGCACGTTGCTCTCCATCGTTTCCGGATGAAAGACCGGCTTCTCCATATCGCCTGACATTTCGACGCCTGCCTCAAGCAGGAGCTTGCGGTCAGGATGGAAGCCAGTCAGAGCGAGCACGAAATCATTAAGGATTTTCTCCCGGCCCAGCTCGGATTCGATGATCACATGATCCTGGCCGATATCAATGACCCGGGAGGAGAGGCGGAGGGAAATTCTCCCCCGATTGACCATGCTCTCGAAGATCGGTCTGACCCAAGGCTTGATCTGCTCGGAAATGCTGTCCCGGCGGTACACGATCGTTACCTCCGCATCGACGCGAAGCAACTCCAGCGCCGCGTCAACCGCGGAGTTGCTGCCTCCGATGATCGCGACCTTTGTGCCGGCATACGGATGCGCCTCCCGGAAATAGTGGGACACTTTGTCCATCTCTTCTCCCGGGATGCCCAGCATGTTGGGATGATCGAAATAGCCCGTGGAAATGATGACATTACGCGCTGGGTATTCCCATTTCTCGCCGCTGCGCGTTACGGAATGCACGATGAAGCTGCCGTCCTCCTGGCGATGGATGGCCGTTGCCTCCTCGTATGATGCGATTTGCAAATCATAGTGGCGGCTGACTCCCCGGTAGTAAGCCAGGGCCTCATGGCGGAAAGGCTTCTCGTTCGGCGTACTGAACGGAATATCGCCGATTTCCAGCAACTCGGGCGTGCTGAAGAATTGCATATGGGTCGGATAAGAATAAATGGAATGGACAAGACAGTGCTTCTCCAGAACGAGTACATGAAGTCCCCGCCGCTGACACTCTATAGCCGCCGAGAGTCCGCAGGGGCCAGCACCGATAATAATAACGTCTTGCATGTGAGGCCTCCTAGTTGTTGAATAAAATTCTAGTTCACTTGAGTGAAACAAATACCATCCTACAGGAAATGACCATGAATATCCACCCGGGAAGGGAATGCGCCTTCTCCAGGGCAAGTCAGGCCAGTACGTCTTGAATACGGCATCCCAATATGCCCAGTCATAGAAATTATATCATTTCCCGGCAGATTTCAGACAAGCGAAATATGGGTAAAGTGGTACAATGGAATTATCCTATTGAGCTTGTTGGCGTACCAGGGAAGCAGAACGCAAAGTTGAGGTGGTTGCATGGAAATCCCCTGGAGAAGAAATTTATATGTGCTATGGATCGGCGTATTTTTTTGCAGCACCGCCTATTTGATGGTCATCCCCTTCATGTCTCTGTTTATTGTCCATGATTTGGGAATTACCGATCATCTGACCCTCTGGTCCGGCTTTACGTTTGGCATTACATTTCTAGCCAGTGCGCTTATCGCCCCCTTCTGGGGCTCCCTCTCGGATAAATACGGCCGCAAGCCGATGCTGCTTCGGGCGGGCTTCGCCCTATGCCTGGTCTACGTGCTGAATGCCTTCGTCAGAAATCCGTTCGAACTAATCCTCGTTCGTATTCTTACCGGATTGCTGTCAGGTTATGTTCCATCGGCGATCGCGCTGATAGCGACGAATACCCCGGAGAAGAAGGTGGGGTTCTGTCTAGGCATCATGTCTACCGCAGGGGCGGCAGGAGGAATCATCGGCCCTTTAGCAGGCGGCATTCTGAGTAAATTCGTCGGCTATCGGGAATCCTTTCTCGCAGCTGCGGTGATCGTGCTTATTCCTACCTTGATTGCGTGGCTGTTCGTCCGGGAGTCCAATTTCGACAAGAACAAGGCTCGGTCGCGGGTGATTGACGATTTGCGCGCTGCCTCCAAGAACCGTCCGTTGATGCGGCATTTGACCATTGTGCTTATCGTTACCGCCTCTGTCATGGTTCTTGAACCGCTGCTGTCGCTCTATGTACTGCATCTTGGCGCAAGTGCCGCGGATGCCTCGTTTAGTTCGGGAATCATTTTCTCGGCTGTCGGGATTTCTACTGTGCTTGCTGCCCCCGTGTGGGCTAAAGTCGGCGAGCGGATCGGCTACCGGAATACCTTGATAATCGGTCTGGTTGGCGGGGGGCTCGGCAATATTCTGCAGGTGTTCTTTCATGATATCTTCGGCTTCGGCACGCTCCGGTTCATCTATGGCTTGTTCTTCGCCGCCGTATTTCCGGCGCTGAATGCGCTGATCGTCCAAACGACAGAGCCGGAATTCCGCGGCAGAGCATTTAGCCTGAACCAGTCGGCGGGGCAGCTGGGGAATATGATGGGACCCATCGCTGGCGGAACGCTGGCTGGTTGGGTATCGATTCCCGCGGTGTTCGTGCTTAACGGCCTGCTTCTTGCCGCGACGGCGGCTGCTCTCAAGCTGAAGCCAAGGGCAGGAATCCGCCGCTCTTCAGATCAAGGTACCCCAGCAGGACTCCCTTAATGGGCGTTTAATCCGTTATATTTGGGTTAAATATCCATTAAAGGGAAGGGGAATAACCCCCGCCTGGCTGCGTGACCCGAATGAAGGGGAGGAGAGCATGGCGATCGATCGGTTTATCATCAAAAAGCTGCAAAGCTGTACTTATCAGCCGATGAAGCAAAATCTGCTCCGTTTGTTGATCATTCGCATTGAGAAGGCTTGGCATGAAGAAGAGGCCCGAAAGCCGGCATTATAAATGCCGCTGCTTCGGGCCTCTGTTCTTCATTCCTGTCGATTTGAAATTACAGCAAAATATTAATAAAGGGAAAGCGCAAGGGAGTCGTATTCACTCTTACTGTGCAATATAGCTTCCGAGCCTTCGATTTCGATACTGATCAATGAATTAAGGCATTTCTTCAAAGCTCGTTTTCCGTTATTGAATTTGTTCTCCAGCGCGCTAGTCAGCAGCTTGAGCGTTCGTTGAATCGGCTGCTTGCTATCGACATTGAAATAAACAGGTACCAGATTATCCTGGAAGTTAATGAGTATTCTCATGCGAATCACCTCTTACAGTGGTTTCATAGTACAAATTGTAAAGCAGAAAACTTAAAAATAGATTAAGAAAACATTATAATTCAATTAATCTTTGATGAGAATTCTAGAAGAATGGAACCTGGATTCTATGAATTTTCTATTTTTGATACGAATAAGAGAGCCATAAAGTTTCAAAAGCCTAAAAAAGTTAAGATGATCCTCCTATTTTTATGGGTATATTGTAATAGATTACCAAATTATTCCGAGCATAAATGATATAAACAGTGGTATGATAGGGATGAGATTATGACAAAACTGTAAGGAGTGTTTCAAATTTTGGAAAAAAGGGTTAATTATATTGGCTGAATTTTAGGTATGAGGTAACCCTTTGAACATTCCTGGCTAAGGAATACAGACTTCAATAATTAGTTATAGAGAAAATAGGAATAACGGGTCAGACCTGATAAATTGAGGAGGTGGGCAGATGTTAATTGCAGATGCGTCCCAGAGTGAAGTCGTAACATTGCAATCCAAGGAACTGATCTATTTAACTGATCTGCTCGGAGTAAACCGCCTAATGGGCAAAGAGGATCCATTTCGCGAATTCTTGCTGAAGGAACTGGATGAGGATTGGGAGACTGTCCGGGACTCCTTAATTCAAAAAGGCTACTTGACGCCCCAGGGGAACGAGGAAAGGCTGACCGTGCCGATGCAGGTCATGTCCAGGCTCGCGGCGGCGTCCTTGGCCGAGAAGGCTTGCTGGGTGAAATATCGCACAGGTACCGAGACGTACGAACAATTTCTACATATTGCGAATGAATGTGTTGTCAAGGTAGAGCGTTCAAAGGACTGCCTGGCTTTGCATCAGCTGGATGAAATTAGCGAGGTGCGCAGCGTATGCGGCAGCATAGTCGGCGAAATGATGTGGAACGCGCAATGTCCGGGAGAACTGCCTGCGCTCATGCTGTCCAGACGGCAGTTTGAGGAAATCGTCCGGAAATTGGATTATCTAGATATAGAGGATGTCATGGTGGAACTGCTGAAGATCACGGATGACCAGGAAGGGGTTATTTCCCTGGCCAAATGCCTGAAGACGCATGTGGCGCAGGGGGATATCCGCTTCTTCTCCTGGAACGGGGATGGATGGGAGTCGCAGCATGCCCAGTTTATGAACAATCATACGATCAATTGGCTGTTCCGCTCCAGCACGAAGGCGGAGGAGGACTGGCTTATTGCTACGCCTACGCAGAAGGATCAATTCCAGGAAATGCTGCTTCACTGGTTTCGGAAGCCCAGCGAGCAAGCGGAAGGCAAGCAATAGTTAAATTTGGAAAGAGGGATGATGTGGGCAGGATCGAGGATGAAATAGCGGAGCTCAGGGAACGGGTCGCCCGGCTGGAGGAGCGAACCAAGCTCTATGAGGAGCCGTCTCCGCGGTTTATGAACTATGTCCGGTGGTTCCTTGCCGGATTTCTGACTGTGGCTGGATTAATGACTCTGTGGCTGGTGGCTATGGTTGTAATTCAATATGTCTTTTGATAGATAGTAGCCCGGTTCAATATTTTGCTTGTCCGGTGATTTAATTGCACTCCATTTTGGGTAATCTTGAAACAGACGGCAAAGCGGAAGCAGCAGACTCAGCATGCCTTGCCACTAATCCAAATATCGGTAGGAGTGTGACCGTCATGACGGAGAAGCAGGGTAATCGGCTTCGGTTTCAAGGGAAAACCGCTATTGTTTCGGGGGCGGGCTCCGGGATCGGAAAGGCCGCCGCCATTAAATTGGCGAGAGAAGGCGCCAAAGTCGCACTGTTTGATTTGATAGATGATCGAACGCGCAGCACGGAGCATCAGATTAACCATATCTATCGGGGAGTGTCGCGTTCATTCGACGTCGATGTATCGGATCCGGTGCGGATGGAGCAAGCGATTCGGGAAGCGGCAGAGTACTTCGGGCGCATCGATATCGTGTTCGCAAATGCAGGCATTAATGGAACGCTGGCTCCGGTGGAGGAAATGTCTTTCGAGGATTGGCAGCGTACGCTCAGCATCAACTTGAACGGGACGTTTCTTACGGTGAAGCACACGGTTCCGTATTTAAAAAGCCAGGGCGGCGGCAGCATTATCATCACTAGCTCGATCAACGGAAATGACCGTTTCTCCGGATTCGGCATGTCGGCTTACAGCACGACCAAGGCCGGGCAGGTGGCCTTTGCCAAGATGCTGGCCCTGGAGCTTGCGAAATTCAAAATCCGCGTCAATGTCATTTGTCCGGGCGCCATCGCGACGAATATCGATTCCACCTCCGAGGTGAGCGAGGAGCTGGAGGAGATCATCATTCCGGTTGAGTACCCGGAAGGCGCGCAGCCGCTGGCTGATGGCCCCGGGCAGCCGGAGAACGTGGCTGATCTAGTCGCGTTCCTTGCTTCCGATGAATCCGTTCATATTACTGGGGCCCGCATCGTCATTGACGGGGCGGAATCTTTGCTGTAGCAGGGAAGAGAGCCCATTCAGCTGTAGACGCACTAAGCGGTTAAGCGGATTCGCTTGCATAACGAACTATCCAGCAGGCCGTACAGAAAGCCCCGTTCCGACAGGCGCATGCCCCGGGACGGGGCTTCACGCCGCTGTGGGACAAATGAGGCCTGTATGGTAAAATGCTAACAGCACTTTGTTTTATGAAGGAGAAGAGAATGACAAGGCTTCCTATTGATGAGGTGATTCCGGAGCTGAAGATTTGTCTGCAGCGAGCGGGCAAGGCTATTCTGCTCGCGGAGCCGGGGGCGGGCAAGACGACGCGCACGCCGCTTGAGCTGCTCGAAGAGCCCTGGCTGCAGGGACAGGGCATCGTGATGCTGGAGCCGCGGCGGCTTGCTGCCCGCTCGGCAGCGGGCTATATGGCGCGGCAGCTCGGCGAGCCGGTGGGGGAAACGGTCGGCTACCGGATCAGAACGGACACTAAAGTATCGAGCCGGACAAGAATTACGGTCGTGACGGAAGGCATTCTGACCCGGATGCTCCAGCATGATCCGGCCTTAATGGGGACCGGGCTCATTATTTTTGATGAATTTCATGAGCGGAATCTGCATGGCGACCTCGGGCTGGCGCTGGCGCTGCAAAGCCGTGAGCTGCTTCGGGACGATCTGCGGCTGCTCATTATGTCGGCTACGCTGAATGCAGAGCCGCTGATCAGGCTGCTTGGCGGCGCCGAGGTCATCCGCAGCGAAGGGCGGACGTACCCGGTGGAGACCAGGTACGCGGAAGGGCCTTCCGGCCAAGCTCCCTTGGAGCAGTCGGTAGCGCGCGCGGTACGCAGCGCGCTGGAGCGGCATGAGGGGAGCTTGCTGGTGTTCCTACCCGGCGCGAGGGAAATTCGCCGGGTGGAGCGGGCGCTGGCTCCATCGGTGCCGAGCGGCGTGCTTCTGGCGCCGCTGTATGGAGCGCTGCCTGCCGAGCAGCAGCAGCGGGCCATTGCGCCGCCGCCGCCAGGCAAGCGCAAGGTGGTGCTTGCCACGTCGATCGCGGAGTCGAGCCTGACGATCGAAGGCGTGACGGTGGTGATCGACAGCGGCCTGCGGCGCACGGCGCTGTTCTCGCCGCGCACCGGCATGAGCCGGGTGCAGTGAAGTAGAATGAGGTAGTGCTGAATTATGGCTCGAATATGAAGGAAGAGAGGCAGTGGGCATGGAAGGAGGAAGCGGGAGGGTGTGTATAGGAGGCACAGGCGGTGCAGCTGCTGCAGCAGCTCGGAGCGCTTGACGGCGAAGGCCGCATCACCGGTCATGGCCGCAGGATGGCCGAGCTCGGGCTGCATCCCCGCCTGGCGCATATGCTGCTGAAGGCCGCGGAGCTCGGGCTGGGTTACCCGGCCTGCCGTCTCGCCGCGCTCCTGGAGGAGCGGGACTTGTTCAGGGGCTCCGCGGGAACTGGCGAGGATTGCGACATCCGCAGCCGGCTGGCGCTATTGCTGGAAGGCGGCCCTTCCGGGAAGGGCAAAGATCCGGCCTTCCGCGTGGAGGAGCGGGACATACAGCGCATTCTGGCTATGAGCGTTCAATATGAGCGAAGGCTTGGCCTTAAAGACGCCGGCAGCTCCAGCGGACAGGCCTGGCATGAGGCTTGCGGCCTGCTCGTATCCTTTGCTTATCCGGACCGCATCGCTAAGCGCAGAGCTGACGGGAGATATTTGCTGCGGAATGGCCGCGGCGCCGCCTTCGCCAGGAAGCAGCGGCTTGGGGAGGCTTCTTTCCTCGCCGTTGCAGAAGTCGATGATGAGGGAACGGAAGGACGGATTTTATTGGCGGCTCCTGTGGAGCTGAATGATCTAATGCGGTATTATGGCTCGCATATGAAGGAAGAGAGGCAGGCGGAATGGAACGAGGAAGCGGGAACAGTTCGCGTTCGCCTGCGGGAGACCCTCGGCGCGATTGTCATCAAGGAGCGGCCGGTACAGCCTGCGGCCGAGGATTTTACGAAGGCGCTGCTGCGGGCTGTGGCCACGCAGGGAGCCGGTATTTTGCCGTGGTCCGGGAAAGCCCGCCAGCTGCAGGCCCGGGTCGGCTTTCTGCGCAGGCTGAGCGACCGCTGGCCGGATTTCTCGGATGCCGCGCTGGCCGAGCGCGCGGAAGAATGGCTTGCACCATATATTGTGAGCTTCCGCAAGCGCTCGGATCTGGAGTCGCTGTCTCTCGTGTCCATTTTAGAGCATGAGCTGGATTGGGAGCTTAAGCAGGAGCTGAATGTACAAGCCCCGACACATTTGACGGTTCCGAGCGGCTCCAGAATCCAGATCCATTATGATCAAGGTGAACCCTATGCTGCGGTCCGCCTGCAGGAGCTGTTCGGCATGATGGATACGCCCCGGATCGGCTACGGAACAGTTCCCGTCATCATGCATTTGCTGTCTCCCGCAGGGCGTCCCGTTCAGGTTACAGCGGATTTGCGCAGCTTCTGGGACCATGCTTACTTTGAAGTGAAGAAGGACTTGAAGGGACGTTATCCCAAGCATTATTGGCCGGATGATCCGCTGCAGGCTACGGCGACCAGAAGGGTTCGTCCGAAATGAACCAAAGCCCTGTGCAGGGCGGCCATGATAAGATTTTTACCACAGAGAAGCCAAAGCCAGCCATCCCGTTTAGGGGGGGAAGCTTGGCTTTTTTTCCTGCGATCTGATAACTGCAAGCTCACCTGACCTGGCTGGCGATGAGAGTGTGGCGAGCAGGGATGGGAAAGCCTACGGACGCCTGCATAACCAGTCTCTCCCGGCTCTAAGCCATTTTTCGTCTCATCGTTAAAAAACTGCTGAACGCTTACAGGATAATGGCATTGAAGCTGTTTAGCGCAGCTGAAATGAACTGGCAGGGCCAAGACAACACGGCTATAGAGCGGACCCGAGCCATAGCCCGAAGCGCCCGGGAATGAAAGGACGAGCTTGCCAGCAAAGAGCTCATGGCGTATATTCGTTGAAGTATAAATGCAATTTTTAAAATTAGACGTTAATTAACATAACATTCTATAAAAGGAGACAGGAGCTATGAAGGTAAGAGTGCTAGTGGTCGATGATCATCCGCATGCCCGCGAGGCCATCGCCGAAATACTATCGGATGACGAAAGCTTCGAAATTATCGGATACGCGCAGAATGGAGACGAAGCGCTACAGCAGACGGAGCTGTGGATGCCTGATCTTATATTGATGGATATTCATATGCCGGGCAAAGACGGCCTGGAAACGACCAGGGAAATCAAACTGAAATATCCTTACGTCAAAATCGTATTGATTACCGTCTCCGATGATGCGGCACATCTGTTTGAAGCGCTGAAGCAGGGAGCGCAGGGCTACTTGCTCAAGAACCTGGAGCCGGGCACCTGGCTGCAGTATTTGCGGGCGGTCGCCAGCGACGAAGCGCCGCTCTCCAGCGAGCTGGCTTACCGCATCCTCCAGGAATTTCCGCTCAACAAGAAGAATAACAGTGCCGATCATCCGCTGACGGGCCGGGAGCGCGAAATTCTGGATTGGGTGGCCAAGGGGCTCACCAACCGGGAAATTGCCAAGGAGCTGCAAATTTCCGACCAAACCGTCAAAAATCATTTAAAAAATATTTTACAAAAATTACATTTGGAAAACCGGGTGCAGCTGACGAGATATGCTTTGGAGCAAGGCTGGATCGACCGATAGCCCTTAATTCCAATATTTCAATATATGAAAAATTCACAATAATAAAAACCTAAATCTCTCTATCACCTTCTAGCTAAATCTACTTCTATCCACGAACCTATTTAATAAAATAAATAGTTTTAAAGAGCAGACTAAACCGCTATTGTGAAAGTTTCACAGCTGTTTTATACTTTTAGAAAAGCAGGAGGTGGCAGAATGGCCTTTATGATTGCGCAGCGCGCGTATATTAAGCTGTATTTGATTTCGATGGTCGAGCAGCGGAGAGGCTATGGGTATCAGATGCTTGAAGAGCTGAAGGAAGAATTCAAGCCTTTCGGTTATGTGCCTCCGCAGAGCGAGATTTACCGCGCCCTCCATGAGCTGGTGCAGGAAGGGGTGCTGTACCGGACAAAACAGCTTAAAGGCAATGATCCCAGCGTGGATTTCCAGGAGATCGTGCTCTATCATTTTACCGATGGCGGCTATGAGAAGGCCGAGTTGTACAAGAAGCAGGTCAAGGTCGATTTGGACCGCTGTATTGGGATGCTGAATAAGGCGGTTGCCGATAATTATTGATTTTTGCTTAGTTTTTTGCATAGTTATTGAAGGTTTATTCCGGGATTAATCCGATTTGTATTGTATTATTTGGCAACATCAAGTAACATGAATTTTATATTCATAACCGAATATTGTGGGAACAGGTGCTTCAGTCGCCGTCGATTGAAGCTTAAAAGGGAAGTCCGGTGCAATGCCGGCGCGGTCCCGCCACTGTAACAGAGGAGCTGGAAGCTATAGTGCCACTGATGAGAATTCATTGGGAAGGCAGCTGTCCAGTCATGATTCTGAAGCCAGGAGACCTGCCTGTTCTGTCAGCACTGCTGTACCTACGGGAGATAGGGAGGTGTTAAAGATTCGAGCCATCGCGCAATATGACGAGGGTCCTCTTTAGCATTCGCTATAGGGGACCTTTTTGTTTGGGAATAACATAGACTGGGGAGGAATTATTCAAATGAGTCATACGGTAAAAAGCGGGAATTTAGGTTATCCGAGAATCGGCGCACAGCGGGAATGGAAGAAAGCGATCGAAGCCTACTGGGCTGGCAGGCTGAGCGAGCAGCAGCTTCATAGTCAACTGACCGAGATCCGGCTTCATTCTTTACGGCAGCAGCGGGATCAAGGCATCGAAATCATACCCGTAGGTGATTTCACGTATTACGACCATGTGCTGGACATGGCCGTCATGTTCGGACTCGTGCCTGAGCGGTTCGATTATAGCGGCGGCGCGGTTCCGCTGGCTACGTACTATGCCATCGCCCGGGGGAGCAAAGAAGCCCCGGCCAGCGAAATGACGAAATGGTTCAACACGAATTACCATTATATCGTTCCCGAGCTTGGCGGCAGACAGCCGCAGCTTACGGTCAATCGGCCGCTGGCGGCTTACCGGGAAGCGAAGGAAACGCTGGGGATCGAAGGCAGGCCGGTGCTGCTCGGATTATATTCTTTCCTGAAATTATCGAAAGGATTTAATGAAGCGACGGAATGGGATCGCTGGGTAAACCTGCTCCTGCCGCTGTACGTCCGGATTTTGCGGGAGCTGGCTGCAGAGGGCGCCGCATGGGTTCAAATGGATGAGCCATCCTTAGTTACCTCCATGACGGATGAGGACATGAAGCGGATCAGAGCGATTTATGATACGATTCAGCGCGAGGCTCCAGAAATATCCGTTCTCCTGCAGACTTATTTCGAGGCGATTGAACGCTATGATGAGGTCGCTGCCTTACCGGTCGATGGTCTTGGCCTTGACTTCGTTCACGGCGCGAACGGCAACCTGGCTGCCCTCCGCCAGTTCGGATTTCCGGCAGGCAAGGTGCTGGGAGCAGGGCTCGTCGATGGCCGCAACATATGGCGAACGGATTTGTATCGTCAGGAGGAGCTGCTGCAGGAAATTCTGGAGCTTGCCTCCGGGGCGGAGGTTATCGTCCAGCCATCCTGCAGCCTGCTGCATGTCCCCGTGTCGGCGAGACAGGAGGTGGAGTTGACGCCAGTGCTTCGCGATGCCTTGGCCTTTGCCGAGGAGAAACTGGAGGAGATCGTCGCGCTCAGTACCGCGGCCAATAAAGGCATGGACAGCGTGAAGGCGTTCTTTGAGCGCAATCGCATGGCGCTTGACCAGCTGGCGAACCATCCGGCCCGCAACCGGACTGGCGTAGCGGCGGCGGTAGAGCAAATCTCCGCTGAGCCAGCCGCAAGAAGCAGCGAGTTCGCGGTTCGCCGCAGGAAGCAGCAGGAGAAATGGCAATTGCCGCTGCTTCCGACGACCACGATCGGCAGCTTCCCGCAAACGCTGGAGGTCCGCTCGGCCCGTCAGAAATGGCGCAAGGGGGAGTGGAGCCAGGAGCAGTATGATGCGTTTATTCAGGAGCAAATCCGGCGATGGATTTCCCTGCAGGAGGAAATCGGAATCGATGTGCTCGTCCATGGGGAGTTCGAGCGTACGGACATGGTGGAATTTTTCGGTGAGAAATTGCCGGGATTCGCCTTTACGAAGGGCGGCTGGGTTCAATCCTACGGTACCCGCTGCGTAAAGCCGCCTGTCATCTACGGGGATGTCGACTTCGACCAGCCGATGACCGTGAAGGAGACGGAGTATGCGCAATCGCATACGGACAAGCCGGTCAAGGGAATGCTGACCGGTCCGATCACGATTCTGAACTGGTCCTTCGTACGCAGCGATTTATCGCGAGAGCAGGTTGCTTATCAAATCGCGCTGGCGCTGCGCAAAGAGGTGGAGGCTCTGGAGCGCGCAGGTATCGAAATGATACAGGTCGACGAGCCGGCGCTTCGTGAAGGACTGCCGCTGAAGCGCAAGGACTGGGCCGGGTATCTGGAGTGGTCTGTCAAGGCGTTCCGCATTACGACCTCGACCGTTCGAGATACAACGCAAATCCATACGCATATGTGCTACTGCGAGTTCCATGACATCATCGATTCTATCCGGGCCTTGGATGCGGATGTCATTTCCATTGAGACCTCGCGAAGCCACGGTGAGCTCGTTCACAGCTTCGAGGAGCACACTTACGATCTTGGCATCGGCTTAGGCGTATATGACATCCATAGTCCGCGGGTACCTTCGGTTGAGGAAATGACCTCTATGATTGATCGCGCTCTTCAAGTCCTAGATCCGGAGCTGTTCTGGATCAACCCGGATTGCGGCCTCAAGACGCGGGGTGTGGAAGAGACGGTGCAGTCCTTGAAGAACATGGTGCTCGCCGCTGGGCAATACCGCGCCAAAGCGTCATTAACCGGCATCAAGTAATCCGCTGATTGTAATCATAACGAGTAAACAATAAAGCTACCCTGAATAGGTTAATAAATAACCTGAAGGGTAGTCTTTTTTGTTTGCATAAATATAGGAATTCAACTTATACTCACTCTATATGCAGGAGGAGATTTCGAATGTTATTAGAATGGGAAATCATCATGAAGCTGTTTATCGCGCTTCTGTTCGGCTTGTTCATCGGCATCGACCGGCAGTTGAAGCAGAAGCCGCTGGGCATCAAGACCAGCATGGTTATTTGTATCGCCAGCTGCCTGGTCACCATCGTATCCATCCAGTCCTTTGCCAAATTCTCCGGTCCCGATCATCCGAATATGGATCCGATGCGTCTGGCGGCCCAAATCGTAAGCGGCATCGGATTTCTCGGCGCCGGGGTTATTTTGCGCAGAAGTAATGAAGGGATTTCCGGGCTGACGTCGGCGGCGATGATTTGGGCGGCCTCAGGCATAGGTATCGCCATCGGCGCCGGTTTTTATCTGGAGGCGGCGTTAGCGGTAGTGCTGCTCATTTTAGCGGTCAATTTTATACCTTACATGATTAAATGGCTTGGTCCTTATAAGCTGAATCAACGCGATGTTTCCATCAAAATCGTGATGGAGGACCGGGGCAATGTTACTGAGCTGATCCGAATCATCGAATGCAAGGACGAGAAAGGTCCCGGAGCAAAGTGGAATCGTCATCGCATTCGCCGATTGAAGATTAAGGATCTGGAGGAGGGCCGTCAGCGCATCGATATGGTTATTTCGGCACCGGAACGCGAATATACGACGGAAATATACCATTTCGTACGGCAAATCGATCATGTCGTCAGCGTTGAAGTAGAGAATTTATAGCATTGTAAATTACCAAATCATCCGCGCGTATTTTGGTTGCTTAGAAGGCTAGGGATGATATAAATAAGTGTTTTTCGTTACCTTTTATTCATAATTAAGCGATTCAGCCATGATATGATAGAAATAACCTGGTTTTTTTCGATCAACCTCTGCCATAGGATAGAGCTGGTTTTTCGATCTAAACCGCCACCAAAGGATGGATTATTGGATGAGCAAACAAATTCTAATCGTAGACGATGATGAGAAGATCGCCAAGCTGATCGAGATATATTTGCTGAATGAAGGCTATGCCGTATTTAAGGCAGACAACGGCTTGCAGGCTCTGGACATCGTGGAGCGGGATTCTATCGATTTGGTCATCCTGGATGTCATGATGCCTGGAATGGACGGCATTACCGTCTGCATGAAAATTAGAGAGACGCGAACAACGCCGATCTTGATGCTTAGCGCCAAGGATGGGGACATGGATAAAATAACGGGGCTCATGACCGGTGCGGATGACTATATGGTGAAGCCGTTCAACCCTCTGGAGCTGATTGCGCGCGTCAAATCGCTGCTGCGGCGCTCGTCTTACAATATCCAGCCCGTCCAGTCGGCGCAGGAGCATATTATTCATTTAGGCTCGCTGCAAATCGACAAAGAGACGCATACGGCGGCAGTGGATGGCCGGCCAGTCAAGCTAACGCCGATCGAGTTCAATATTCTGTTCCTGCTGGCCAGCCATCCCGGGCGGGTATTCGGGTCGGAGGAAATTTTCGAGCTGATTTGGAAGGACAAGTATTTTGAGAGCAATAACTCGGTTACCGTTCATATCAGCCGGCTGCGGGATAAGCTGGAGAAGGAAATGGACGGCGAGAAACTGATTCGCACCGTATGGGGGGTTGGCTACAAAATTGAAAGCTAGCCTCAGATTTCTTACGTGGCTGTTATGGACCGTTATCACTTCCATCGCCGCGCTGCTGATTTTAGTGCTGGTAGCAAAGCTGTTTTACGCCCTATTCCCTTGGGTAACCATTGGATACGTACTGAGCTGGGTGAACCGGAACATCGGTTATCCCGATGCTTACTACATTACAGGCGTTCCCATCCTGCTTCTGTTTGCACTGTACTTCTACCGGCGGAGCATACGCCGTCATGAAGAGAAGTATTTGGCTTTGCTGATTGAGGAGGTGCACCGGATCGAGGAGGGTTCCACACGCAAAATACCTATAGAAAATGTCGGGAAATTGGGCCAGTTGGCAACGGACATCAACCGCATGGTCGAACGGCTGCGAACCTCGATCGAGGAAGAGAGAAGGGCGGAGCAGACGAAAAATGAGCTGATCACGAACGTTTCCCATGATCTGCGCACTCCGCTAACATCGATTACCGGATATTTAGGGTTGATAGAGCAGGATCAGTACAAGGACGAGGTGGAGCTTCGCTATTACGTCGGCATGGCCTACGAGGAATCGCTTCGCCTGAAGCAGTTGCTCCAGGATTTGTTTGAGTTTACAAGGCTGCAGAACAAGGAAATGAAGCTGTACAAAAGCAGGATCAATCTAGTGGAAATGCTCCATCAAATTACGGCGCATTTTGGCTGGCAGCTGCAGGAGAGTAATATGGAATGCCGCCTCTGCTTTGGAGAGCAGCAGCTCTTCGTTATTGCCGACGGGGACAAGCTGAGAAGGGTATATGAGAATTTGATCGCCAATGCTATCCGTTATGGCAGCGATGGCAAATATATCGACATCCGCGGTCGTGTAGAAGGAGATCAGGTAATTACCGAGGTGATCAACTATGGAGAACCGATCCCCGAAGCTGATCTCCCGCACTTGTTCGACCGATTTTATCGGGTTGAGAAGTCGCGCGCTACGAACACAGGAGGATCTGGAATCGGCCTGGCTATCGCCAAGCACATCGTTGATCTTCATCAAGGGGAAATTTCTGCGGACAGCGATGGGGATCGCACAGCATTTACCGTTAAGTTATCTAGAAAAGCGAAGCCTTAAGCATGTTGTCGGAGGAGTATATATATGATGAAGGTAATTCTGGTAGATGATGAAAGACTGGCCTTAGACTATTTGGAGCGTCAGCTGAACAAGCTGGGCCAGGTTAAGCTTTTGGGGAAATACACTAACCCACTTATAGGCAAAGAGCAAATTTTACAGCAGGACGTCGACGTCATTTTCCTCGATATCAATCTCCCCGAAATCAACGGGATTGAGCTGGCGGAGCAGATTTTGGAGAAGAAGCCTGATATCCATATCGTCTTCGTAACGGCATACAACGAGCATGCGGTCAAAGCCTTTGAGCTGAACGCTTTGGACTATATTGTCAAGCCAATCGTCGCGGAACGGCTGGCCTTAACGATAAAGCGCGTTCGCTCGCGGATGGAATTGGCCTCGAAGCAACAGGAAGCCTCCTCGAAAAAAAATGAGTATATTCGGTTAAACGTCCTGAAGCAGGTTACGATCGAGACCTCGCCCGGACAATTCTCCATGATGCAGTGGCGTACCTCGAAAGCACAGGAGCTGTTCCTGTATTTGCTGCAGCATCGAGGGCAATTGGTGCGGAAGTCCGCCCTGATCGAGATGCTCTGGCCCGAGTATGAAATGGACAAGGTGTATTCCCAGTTATATACTGCGGTGTACCATATCCGGAAAACGCTGGAGCCTTTAGGGGAACGGTTTCAAATTGCCAATGCGACCGAAGGCTATATTCTTAAAATTCAAAATGTAATCATCGATGCGGAAGAGTGGGAGTCTAAGCTCGTCTCGCTTTGGCCTCCGAATTCGGAGCGCATTGACAAATGCGCTGAAGCAATAAGGATGTATACCGGGCATTATTTGCAGGAATATGATTATTGGTGGGCGGAGAGTGAACGCCAGCGGCTCAAGGAGCTGTGGTTAGAGGCCTCTTATGCTGTCGCCAGGTGGTACGAGAATGAGGGCTTGATCGATCAGGCAATAAATAGCTATACCGCGATCTGCAAGCAGCATCCTTTAGAGGAGCAAGCTTATCTAGCACTTATGAAAATTCATCATGCCATGAATCATCCCCATTTGGTAGAGCGTCAATTTGAGATACTTTCGCAGATATGCCTGCAAGAATTGAATGATGCACCGAGCTCTTATATTGTTGAGTGGTTCAATCATTGGAAAGAGAATATTGACCGATTATGATCCTGGAAAAGTCGCTGATGGGCGGCTTTTTTTATTTATAGGCGCAGCTTCTTTTCCTGTTTAGAAATTGTAAAGGATCATTATCTATGATGAATAGAAGAATTTCTTTAAATATAAGATGGAGGAAAAGCTGCGCATGAAATTAATACGTAACTTCAGACATCGCTCTACCATTGTTTCCAAGGGCTTGGATCTCCTTGCAATGAAAGAAATTGAAATTGCTAGAGACAAGCATGCCAATTACAGAAGAGGCTATTACATTAACTTTGATGGGCAAATGATTGGCATTGTCGCTACGCCGAAGGGACCTTTGTTCTTCTGTAATAAGGATACCTATTTACTTAAGGATAATTTTAAATTACAGCTGCTGCACCATGGCCGGGAGAATACATTCCTGTTTACCTGGGGAGGGGAAACCAAGCTGCGTATCGTATATCCTCGCGTACTATACCGCAAAGGCGACGAGTGGGTGGACGATATGGTTCAGGATTTCTTTACTTGGCTTGCCATGGCCGTTAAACGAAAGAAATTTTATAGCTTCTACACCTTAAAAGAGGATGAGCTTCAAGATAACGACATAATATTACTGAAAATGGCTTTATAGCATCTAAATCCCCTATTTGTTGAGAAGTTGTCGAGTCGGAAATTGTAGTATAAATTTGGTGCTGCAAATACCGACGAAGGGAGGAAGCTTTGAACAACCCTTTTCTGAAAGACAAGTTCGATAAATAGGAGAATGGTAAAAGTATGAGAAAAAAAATGTTTGCAATGCTGGCAGCCGTCGTGCTGTTTCTACACAGCATCATCGCTCCTGGACTTGCGTCGGCGAATACGGCCGATCAGGGAGCAGGCAGTGCCAGTACGGGAAGTAAGAGTATCTTTACCAAGGTCATGCTTAAGGATGAGGCAGGCAACGTTATTGACGCCGTCTATAATTCCGATGCCAGTCGCGTGATCATGGGGGCTCCGGTAATCCTCGAATATGAGTGGGAATTAGAGAATGGGCATGATTATGTCGCCGGGAGCACGTATGAGTTTAAAATTCCGGAGGTATTCGAGCTGTATAACAGCGTGGAAGGAATCCTGGAAATTGACGGACTCGAGATCGGCAAGTTAAGGGCTACCAAAGACGGACATGCCGTGGTTACCTTCGATGAAGATGTAAGCCAGTATTCCGACGTGGGCGGCAAGATTATTTTTCACACTAATTTCAGAACCTCGATGACGGGGAGTACAGAGGTTCATATTCCGTTTCCGGTCCGGGGAGGACAGCAGGTAGCCATTGTTCATTTCAAGCCGGCTTCAGGCGTGCTGCTTGATAAGCAAGGCACTGCTGTAGAGGATGAACAGATTCATTGGACGATCGATGTCAACACTTTGCTGGAGACGATCGATCAGGCCGTGATTACAGATGAGGTACCTGAGGGTCTTACGTTGAATGCTTCCTCGATCGAGGTGTATAAGCTGGACGTCAACGTAGATGGCAGCACCAGCCTTGGGGCTCTCGTAACAGCCGGGTATAAGCTCGATACGCAGGCCACGAATGTCTTCAGCATCGCATTTGACGGCCAGATCGATTCGGCATACCGGGTGACGTATACGACAGATGTTGGAAATGGGGACGAAACGAGCTTCACCAATACGGCGAAGCTGACGGGAAGCAAAACTGACACTGCATCGGATACTGTTCCGATTCAGCGGCCAGAGGTATTAACCAAAAAATTTGCGGGCTACAACGAGCAGACTCGAACAATTTCCTGGATGATTGAATATAACTTCAGAGGCAAATACATAGAGCAGGGAAAATTGGAAGACCGCTTTAATGATTCTCAGCATTTAGTAGATGGGACGCTTGAGGTTTATGACCGGGTTACGGGCGCGCTTCTGAGCGAAGGCCCGAATAACGATTATACGGTTACGACTGTTCCAGCGGATAAAGGGAAGACCGGCTTCAATTTGGAATTTAACGCTCCTATTGATTCCGGTTACATTATCAAATATGATACCCGACCAAACGGCAGGGTCCTGAAGGACGAAGAGGTTGTAAACACAGTAACTTCAGGTACCTACGGCCCCGAGACAGCCTCGATGGTGCTCGAGAATTTAGTGATCCAGAAAACTAGAGGCCAGACTAACTACAATACAAAAGAACAGTCCTGGAGCATCGAGATCAACAAAGACAATTACCAGATGAAGAATGTTGTCATCACGGATGAATTCGTAAACGGCGGCCAGCAATTCAAGGAAGGATCGCTAGTAGTCAAGGATCATAACGGCGCAGTACTCTCTCAACCTGCCGATTATGAATTTGTTCCCGCCTCGCCGGATCTGAAGGAAGGGTTCAGGCTCGATTTTAAGCAGCCGATCAGCGGGGCGCATACAGTAACGTATGTGACCTATTTCAATCCGGAATGGAAGGATGACGGGGACGTATCGAAGTTCCTTAACCGGGCGACGATTACAGGTGAAGAAATAGACGGCACGCCTGTAGAATCCAAGGCAGAAGCTACGCTCTGGCCGGATGATTTGACCAAAAACAATGGCTCGAAGTCAGGAAGTTATGACCCGAGAACCAAAGAAATCACTTGGACGATTCGTGCAAACTATAACAAGAAATCCTTGACTGGCGCAGTCCTCACAGACGTGCTGAAGCAGGGACAGAAGTATGTTGACGGTTCTCTGGCCGTGTATGAAATGACCTTGACCGGAGGCTGGAACGGAACGTCCAGGGGCAATCCGGTTGATCCGGCGAAGTACACCTTGACGCCTCCGACTGAAGCCAACGGCCATGAACTGCAGGTTACATTCAATACGACGGAGGATAAGACCCCGTACTGGATCGAATTCAAAACCAGCCTTCAGGATAATGTCATCATCGATAAAGGCTCGGTAGAGAATGAAGTGGTCTTCAAAGAGGGGAACAACAGACCGGTAACCTGGAAGGGTAATGCTTCCATCCCGCAGGGTGGCGAATTCGTATCCAAAGGCGGGGAGCAGAACGACGAGAAAATCGATTGGACGATTTATATCAACCGCGGCCAATCCTATGTCGAGAATGCCAAAATTATTGACCAGCCGACACCAAATCAGGTGCTGGTCGAAGAATCCTTCCGCCTGTATAAAGCAAAGGTTAACGAACGCGGAGTAAGCGAGGACATCACGGGCTTGACGCCGCTTCAGGAAGGCGTCGATTATTCGCTGGACTTCGCTCCGGACGATTCAGGAAAATTTGAATTATCGTTTATTGCTCCGATCACCGAAGCATATATTTTAAAATATGAAACGTTGATTGATGCTAAGAACGGCGATCTTGTGGGCAATACGGTACAATTTGAAGGAACCGACATCAAGACAGATAAAATGGCTTCAAATAAAGAGATTATCGTCAAAACCTCCGGGGGCTCGGGTACAGGCTCAGGAATCAGAGGCAATCTGGAGATTACCAAGGTGGATGTTGACAATCCGTCTCAAGGATTGGAAGGTGCTGTTTTCGTCTTGCAGGATGCCAAGGGCAAAAAACCGGCAATCACGAAAACGACGGATGTTGATGGAAAAGCGTTATTTACCGAATTGCTGTACGGTGACTATATTTTAGAAGAGACGCAGGCACCGGATGGCTATGTTGTGCTTGAAGCAATCATGAATATTAAGATGGATTCAAGTATCAGAACCGATGGGAATGTTAAGCGAGTGGTCATTGCCAATGCTAGAGAGGCAGTGCCGCCAGTAGAACCACCGGTAGAGCCTCCGGTAGAACCACCAGTAGAGCCGCCGGTAGAACCACCGGTAACACCACCGGTAGAACCGCCGGTGACACCACCGGTGACACCACCGGTGACATGGCCAGGAACGTGGGTGACAACGCCGGGAACGCCGCCGGTGACGCCGCCGGTAGAATCGAAACCGGAAGTTCCGAAACAGCCAGAAGAGGACAACGGGGAGGACCCTGATTCCGGCGAGAACATCGCTCCGGGCGATAGCAACCCGCCTCAAACCGGGGACGGCGGACAAAGCCATGAAGATCATGCAAATGCGGGGGACGGCACAGACAACTCAGGAGCTGCACAAGGAACGCAGGATCAGGCCGGCAAAACGGATATAGGCGTGACCAAGCTTCCGAAAACGGGTGAAAGCTCTAATCTGCTGTACTATGCTGCAGGTCTGGCAATGATTGCTGCCGGAATCTATTTAAGGCGCAGAACAATGAAACAAGCTTAATGGAAGGATCCTTTCCCGGTATTTGCCGGGAAAGGATTTTTTTATACAGGGAGCGTTGAGAAATTGTATAGAACCAGATTGTATACTTGGCGAATCAAGCTCGAAATATAAAAGATAGAACAGGAGTAAAGGAACATGCGTAAATTAGCGTACGTATTTATAGTTGCAGGAATACTCATCGTCCTATATCCTAAAATGAACGTATTATACAGCGAACATAGACAAGAAATGCTGCTGCAAGAGATTGAAAAGGCGGAACAAGGATGGGGCAGGAAGGACGGCCATGATCGTTCAAGCCTCTTGTCCAGCTATACGCAGGTATCTCAATGGCTGGAGGAAATGAGCGCGGAGCCGGAACAAATCGTTGACTTGGTAGAGGATACCCAAGCTGATGAGGAAGAAGGTTTGGGAACGATTCTCATCGATGTCATCGATTTGAAGCTGCCGGTCTTGGAAGGGGCTACTAAGAAGAACTTGAAGCATGCGGCTGCGCACATGACAGAGACAGCTCCGTTAGGGCAGGTAGGAAATGCCGCCATTGCGGCACATCGTTCCCAGACGCCCGGAAGGTTGTTCAATCGGCTGGATGAGGTTAAAGTAGGAGATGAAATCATCGTTCGTTCCAAGGGAGAGAAGTTCGTATACACTGTGTACGAAATTTCAGTTGTCGAACCAACTGATGTTTCCGTGCTGGAGAATCGCGGCAGCGAGCGGACGCTCACCTTGATTACTTGCGATCCGCTGGTTAACCCTACCCATCGATTGATTGTTCATGCCAAGCAGGACGTCAGGGAAGGCGAACAAGCAGCGGGAAATGAGTAGACTTCCCTTTTTCAATTGATTGTGAGGCATGGTCTACAATCTTACCGTAAAGGAATTGTTGAGCCTTGTCCATTTCAAAGAAACAGATGACAACGAGGAAAGTATTCATTTATCTCGGAATATTTTTGCTTGTGCTGGTTAGCTTGAGACTGCTTTGGTACTCCTTCCGCATCATGCCGGAGCATCCTCAGGCGGAGCGCGGAGAACTGGATCTCAGACAGTGGCAGTTCAGCGACCGGCAGATTATTGCACTGAATGGAGAGTGGGAATTCTACCCCGGGCAATTTGTGAGTCCAGCAGCAAGCGGACAACAGCGTAGTGAATTCGATAGTCTCTATATGCAGGTTCCGGGAAAATGGAGCTCTTCCATAAATCACGAATACGGCTATGGATCCTACCGCCTTCGGGTTCTCATTAAGGATACGGACGACGTATATTCGATTCGGCTCCCGAATGTCCAGTCAGCATCACGACTGTATATAAATGGTCAAATGTACGGTGAAATGGGGCATCCCGCTGAGACTAAGGAACAGAACAAAGCAAGAAACGTTCCTTATTCCGTTGATTTTCACACTGATAAATCTGAAATTGAGGTTCTCCTCCATGTATCGAATTTTCATATTTACGGCATGGGCGGCATTGTACAGTCCGTGCAATTTGGAACAGCCTCGGCCATGATGAGTGAGAGGCTGTTGTCCGAGATGCTGCAGATCGTCGTATGTATCGTATTGCTGCTGCATGGCGTATATGCCGGAATTTTGTTTGCGCTCGGTCATCGCGGCAAGGAGCTGCTCTACTTTGCGCTAATGATTTTCTTTGCCGTCCTCTCCGTGTTGACGGACGACGATAAGCTGCTGCTTGTCTGGCTGCCTATGCAGATGGCATGGGTCTTCAAGCTGAAGATTATCATCTACATTTGCCTGGCAATTTTTCTGATGCTATGCACGAAAACTCTTCTGCGCCGAAATGAGAATAGAAGAATCGTTCGCGCGCTTCTTGTGTTTAGCGCTGCGGGCATGCTGCTTATGATCGGCTTGCCGGACCGCTATCTGAGAGTGGGCAATCATCTGCTGCTTATCATTATGCTTGCCGTCATTATACTCGTTCCGTACTTCGCATTCCGCTCTATACGGGAAGGAGAGAAGTCGGCCATTTTCATTCTGATGGCGGCCGCTGCCGTTTCCATAAATATATTTATCGGCGGGATTATCAAGAGTAGATTTTGGATGGATATGCCCTACTATCCAGTGGATTTGATCATTGCTTTTATCAGCTTTGCGGCCTTCTGGTTTATCCGGTTCTCGCAGACGACATTTCAAGCGAAGCAGCTGGCCGAACGGCTGCAAGAGGAAGATAAGCGGAAAGACGAGTTCCTTGCCAACACTTCGCATGAATTGCGGAATCCGCTGCACGGGATGATCAATATGGCCCAGGCGGTGCTTGATAATGGACAGAATCGCTTGGTAGACAGGCATCGCAGCGATCTGAAGCTTCTAGTCCAAATTGGCCAGCGGCTGTCGCTTCAGCTCAATGATCTGCTGGACGTTTCATTGCTCAGAGAGGGGCAAATTCGGCTGTATAAGCAGAGTGTGAGCCTGCAGGCGACGGCCTCCGGCGTAGTTGAGATGCTTCGTTATTTAAGCGATGCGAAGAAGCTGGAAATGGTTCTGGATGTGCCTGATGCGTTTCCGCGCGTTCTTGCCGACGAGAACAGGCTGGTGCAAATCCTGTTCAATTTGCTGCATAACGCGATTAAATACACGAATGAAGGCTTCATCGTGCTGTCGGCGGAAGTGCAAGAGAATCAGGCCCGTATTTATGTAAGAGATACGGGGATCGGCATGGACGAAGAGACACAGCGCAGAGTATTCCTCCCGTATAATCAGGGGGATCCTAACGCTCCTGCCCTACAGGGCGGGCTGGGACTCGGACTCAGCATTTGCAAGCAATTCGTCGAGCTGCATGGAAGCAGCCTGGAGCTGCAATCCGAGCCTGGCCATGGTTCCGTATTCAGCTTCTCGCTGCCTCTGGCCATGGCCGCTCAGAATGAAGCTGCTCCAGAGACCGGGGAATCCGGAGAGGACGAGGCGGCTTTCATGATTTTAGCTTCCTCCGACGGATTAGCCGAGCCGGCCGTTACGGAGGAATCCGCTCTGGAGCAGGAGGCGCCCCGGTGGGACAGCCAGCCGAAAATTATCGCTGTGGATGACGATCCTGTGAATCTAAAAATACTGCAGCATGTTCTCTCTGCGGAGCATTATCATATTTCGGCGGTAACCACCGCCGAGGAAGCGCTGCTGCTTCTTGATGCGGGGGAATGGGACCTCGTCATTTCCGATGTCATGATGCCCAATATATCAGGCTACGAGCTTACGCGGGAAATTCGCCGCAAATACTCGATTTCCGAGCTGCAGATCCTGCTCCTGACGGCGAGAAGCCGGTCTCAGGATATCGAAGCCGGGTTCAAGGCGGGAGCGAATGATTACTTAAGCAAGCCAATGGATGCGCTAGAGCTAAAAACAAGGGTGCAGGCCTTGATTGCCCTTAAGCGGTCGATTATGGAACGGCTGCGCATGGAGGCTGCTTGGCTGCAAGCGCAGATTCAGCCGCACTTTCTGTATAATACGCTGAACTCCGTGGCTTCGCTCAGTGTCATCGATACGTCAAGGATGGTTGTTCTCCTCGAACGATTTGGCAGTTATTTGCGAACCAGCTTTGATGTGCGCAATTTGCAGCGTCTCGTGCCGATAGAGCATGAGCTTGAACTGTTGCATTCGTATCTGTACATCGAGAAGGAGCGCTTCGGAGACCGACTGCAGGTGGTTTGGGACTTGCAGGACTACAGCAGCATGCAGATTCCTCCCCTATCCGTTCAGCCCATCGTGGAAAATTCGGTCAGGCACGGCCTGCTGACACGGGTAAGCGGAGGCACAGTAACGATCCGCATCCATAATCACCCCGGCTATACAGAGATTATCGTTGAGGATGACGGCGTTGGCATCGAGGAAGAGAAGCTGAGCAGCCTGCTTGAAGCCGATTCCCGTTCGCGCCGTGGAATCGGGCTCATCAATACAGACCGGCGCTTGAAGCAGCTCTATGGACAGGGCTTACGTATAAGCAGCGTTCCTGGCGAAGGAACGAGGGTGGCTTTTAAGATACCTAAGCCTAAATCATAGCCTGGCCGACCTTGGTTCTTCGCTATTTATAGTTCTTTCTATGAAATAGGATGTGATATGAGTATGGCAGAACATACAGGAACGATTTATATCATAATCATCGGGGTTTTAAGCGCGGTGCTGGTTGGGATGACCGTTGTTCTGCGGTCGCTGCTCCGCGAGAGAACAGAACTGATGAAGCTGGCTTATACCGATGCCGTCACAGGGCTTATGAACCGAAATGGTTTCGAAAACTTCTGGGCACGACATAAAGGGAAGGATCAACTGGCTGTATTGTCTTTGGATCTGGATCATTTCAAAGAAATCAATGATACGTATGGCCATCAGGCGGGAGATCAGCTTCTGCATGATGTCAGCATCGGCCTGCGCCAAATCACGAATAAAAACCAGCTGGCTTTTCGCATCGGCGGCGATGAGTTCGTCTTCATCATGAAAAATTGTGATCCGAACAAGGTGGAGATTCTGGCGGCGCTGATCCTGGATAAAATCAGCCGGCCGTTTGAAATTCAGGGTCGGAACATCAAGGTTACCGGGAGCATCGGGATCAGCATCAGTGAAGGGCGCAAGGTTGACCGGCAGCGAATGATGGCTGAAGCTGACCTCGCAATGTATCACGCCAAGAAGCTCGGCAGAAACCGTTATTCGCTTTACAGAGAGGAAAGGCATAAATATTTAAAGGAATTGGAGTACACGCTTAGGAAGAAGCATAAGAAAAAAATGCTGTTTTAGATCCGTCTGTTAAAGACGCGTCATCCCGTACAGGGAGGCGCGTCTTTTTGTAATTGTACGCTGTTTGAGGAACGTTGCCGTATTGCCGTAGCCGATCTGGATCAGCGTCAGGAAGGAAGTTTAAGGATTTTGCAGCAAAATCTTAAGGTATTCTTAATAATTTCTTACGCGGAAAGAAAACTATGAGCCCGATAATAGAACTATCGATTCGTTGGACTGGAGCATGAAGAGAAGGGGGTTAAGGCTCTTGCGAAAAAAATGGCTTGCACTATTGGCAGTGATCGTAATATTGCTGTTTCTTGGCTATCATCCGCAGTTTGAGCGCCTTCACCTGCGTGCTGCCGCGTTGATGAACGATGCTAGAGCCCAATGGCGCGGGCTTAGCGTTCCCGAGCTCCGCGGCATGGAAGGGAAAGCCGTACTCGTCATGGACCGGGAAACCGGAAGAATCCTGTATGCCCATAATGACAAGAGCAAAATGTACCCGGCCAGTACAACTAAAATTTTATCAGCGCTGGTCGTGCTGGAAAGAGCTCAGTTGGATGAGCTTGTAACGGTCGGCCGGGAGGCGCGCCTTCGCACAGCCGATGAGAGCACGGCGGGCTTGCAGGAAGGAGACCAGCTGTCCGTCAGGGATTTAGTCGCTGCCATGATGCTTCCGTCAGGAAATGATGCCGCCCGAACTGCTGCGGTCTATGTTGCTGAGAAAGATATGGGCCGCAAGCTGGAGCCGGAGGAAGCGATCGCATATTTTGCCGGATTGATGAATCAGCGGGCCAATGAGCTTGGCGCGAAGAAAAGCCATTTCGTCAATCCGCATGGACTTCATGATCCGGATCACTATACGACGGCCCGTGATATGGCCGCCATCGCTTTAGCCGCAATGAATCATGAAGCATTTCGGGAAATCGTCGGCGAGCCGGTTCATTATAGGGAGGGCGCTGGAGAAGCTGCAGCCTTTCATAACCGCAATAAACTGATTCAAAGCGATAATGAATGGTATTTTCAAGGGGCTAACGGCATTAAAACCGGCTACACCGAGAAGGCAGGCTATTGTCTGATCGGGTCGGCCGTCCAAAACGACAAAGAATTGATCTCTGTAGTTCTTCATTCGACGGAGCTCGGGGTGTGGTCGGATTCGATCCGATTGCTGAATTACGGATTCCAAAGTTAAAGAGAGAGAAGCGAAGGGGAGAAATAACATGAACGTCTTATCGATAGATAAAGCTTACCGCGAATATAAGAATGACGTATACCGCTATTTGTTCTATTTATGCCGGAATCATCATACTGCGGAGGATTTGACACAAGAAACATTTTGCCGGGCATGGGGACATTTGGAGCAGTTGCCGGAGAAAAAAGTGAAGCCCTGGCTGTTTCGCGTGTCTCATAATGCTTACATAGATAAGCTGCGCAAGGAGAGCCGCTGCTCCTCTTACGAGAATGAATTTTTCTACCAACTTGCTTCCGATGAAACGCCGGAGGCGTGCGTGCTTCGGGAGGAGATCCGCCGAGAGCTGTACAGCCAATTGTCCCTGCTGTCTCTAAACCAGCAGCAGGCTGTGCTGCTGTATGATATCCATGGTTTCTCTTATCAGGAAGCGGCGAATTTGATGGACATTTCGCTGTCCAAATTCAAAATCACCTTATATCGTGCGAGACAAAGGCTGCGCAGTGTGCCGAAGGCTACAGTCACTGCTTGACCTTAATCAATAAGTGCTCAATTGCTGTATGGCATCAGACAAAGCCGGGGAAGATCCCCGGCTGTTTTTATTTTGTCATCTGTGTAAGCGCTTTTAAGGTCGATTTAAAGACGTTGTCTTATAATATTGCCGCTCCTAGAATGAAGTCAACGGGAGGTATTAACTTCCATGGGATCATATGATTTGAAGAGGTGAGAATGTTGAGAACGATTAGCGAACTGGAGAACAAGTTAAGCGAGCCTTCCGACCGCTTAATAGAGGATTTGTCCAAGCTGGATGGTGATATTCTCATCCTCGGCGTGGGCGGAAAGATGGGGCCGAGTCTGGCCAAGCTCCTGAAGAGAGGGGTCGAGGCTGCGGGCCTCAAGACGAAAATTACCGGAGTGTCAAGATTCTCCTCAGGCCATTTGCAGAATGAGCTGGAGTCGGCAGGGATTGCGACGATTGCTGCTGACTTGCTGGATGAGGCGTCGCTTGCGAGGCTGCCCGAGGCGCGCAATGTCATTTACATGGCCGGGAACAAGTTTGGGACGACCGGACGGGAGTATTTTACTTGGGCGATGAATGCCTATTTGCCGGGACGGGTGGCGGAGAAGTTTCCACAATCGCGTATTGTTGCTTTCTCTTCGGGCAATATTTATCCGCTGACAGAAATCGGATCGGGCGGCGCCTCCGAGGAGACCCCTCCTGCTCCGGTAGGCGAATATGCGCAATCCTGTCTCGGCCGGGAAAGAGTGTTTGAATACTTCTCCCGGAAGAACGGCACTCCGCTCGTCAATTTTCGCTTGAATTACGCTATCGATTTACGTTATGGCATTTTGTTGGAGATTGCTAAGGCGGTCAAGGAGGGAACGCCAATTGAATTGAGCATGGGCCAGGTCAATGTCATTTGGCAAGGGGATGCCAATGAAATGGCCATACGCTCGCTCCTTCTCTGTGACTCTCCACCAGTGACGCTCAATATAACCGGACCGGAAACCGTATCCGTACGCTGGCTGGCGGAGCGGTTTGGTGAAATGTTCGGGGTTGCCCCAAGCCTTACAGGAACGGAGCAGCCGACAGCATTGCTGAACAATGCCTCCCATTCTCATCGTGTATTCGGCTATCCCCGCGTCACGCTGCGGCAGATGATGGAATGGACCGCCGCCTGGGTTGAAGCCGGGGGAGACACATTGAACAAACCGACCCATTTCCAGGAACGGGCGGGTGCATTCTAATGGCAGCTCCCCAGTTGAAACCGGACACTAAGGCTCTATTGCAGCGAGGCACTGTTATCCCTGCCCATCCGCTGGCTCTGGATTCGTTCAGGCGGCTGGATGAGCGCAGGCAGCGGGCTTTGTCCAGGTACTATATCGATTCCGGGGCAGGCGGCATCGCAGTCGGGGTGCATACGACCCAATTTGAGATTCGCGATCCAGGCATTGGCCTGTATGAACCGGTTCTGAGAATGGCAGCGGAAGAGGTCGAGGCAGCGGGGCTGGAGCGGACGTTCATTAAAATCGCAGGCATCTGTGGTCCGACGGATCAGGCACTGCGGGAAGCGGAATTGGCAGCGAAGCTGGGGTTTGATTTGGGCCTAGTGAGTACCGGCGGACTTGAATCGTGGACCGAGTCCGAGCTTCTGCAGCGAGTGGAGGCCATCGCGGGCGTCATTCCCGTCTTCGGATTTTACCTGCAGCCGGCTGTGGGCGGACAGCGGCTGAGCTACGGATTCTGGCGGGAAATGGCGGAAATTCCCGGGGTTGAAGCGATAAAAATGGCACCGTTCAACCGCTATCAGACACTGGACGTCGCCAGGGCCGTCTGCGAATCCAGCCGGCGCGAGTCCATCGCTTTATATACGGGCAACGATGACAATATTGTAGCTGATCTGCTGACGACCTACCGGTTTACGGTGAACGGCGTAAAAGTACAGAAGCGGATTGTCGGCGGCCTGCTTGGGCATTGGGCCGTATGGACGCGCAAAGCCGTTGAGCTGATGTCGCAGATCATCGATTTGCGCGAAAGCGGAGACGGCATACCTGGAGAGCTGCTGACGCGGGGGGTGGAGATCAGCGATGCGAATGCCGCTTTCTTTGATCCGGGGCATGGATTTCATGGCTGCATTCCGGGCATACACGAGGTGCTTCGCCGTCAAGGCCTTCTCGAGGGCCGCTGGTGCCTGAACCCGGAGGAGGAGCTGTCTCCGGGGCAAATGGACGAGATAGATCGCGTCTATCGCGCTTATCCCCATCTGAATGATGATGAATTCGTGCGAGCCCATTTGGCAAAGTGGCTGGGATCGTTATGAAATACCGCTCGGTCTTCGACATTATCGGCCCGGCGATGATTGGGCCGTCCAGCTCGCATACGGCGGGTGCAGCGCGAATTGGCCGGATGGCCAGGCGTTTATTTGGACGCATTCCGCATGAGGTCGATATTGAATTTTGCGGCTCGTTTGCGAATACGTATCAGGGGCATGGTACCGATGTGGCTATTACCGGCGGGCTGATGAATTTTGATACCCATGATCCTCGGATCAAGGATGCCCTCAAAATTGCGGAGGATATCGGTCTGAAAATCAGGATTTCGACCGTAGACCCGCCAGGAGAGCATCCCAACACGGCTTGGATCACCCTGCAGGACAGAGCAGGAACAATGAGGGTGAAGGGGATCTCCGTCGGCGGGGGCAAAATCGCCATGCTGGAAGCGGACGGCTTTGCGATGAATCTGTCGGGGGATGCCTGGACGGCGCTAGTGTTCCATAAGGATCATTTCGGCATGATCGCCTCCGTAGCCAGCGTACTGGCGGATCAGCGAATCAATATCGCCAAAATGGGGATGTCCCGCAAAGCGAAGGGCCAGGATGCTCTCCTGATCATCGAGACGGACGAAGCGATCGCCGATTCCTTAGGGTCCAGGATCGCGGGCATTGCTGATGTCGGGCAGGTTCGAATCCTGCCGCCTTTGTGAGGAGCAGGCAAAGAAAGGGAGGTTCAGCACGATGAGGTTTAGCACGATAGAGGAACTGGTACGGCTGGCAGAGACCCAGGGCAAAGCGATATCCGACATCATGATCGAGGAGGAAGAGAACGCCACGGAAGTGCCGAAGGAGCAGATCATCCAGAAGATGCAGCAGCATTTGGACACGATGGAGCAGGCCGTGCTGCGGGGGCTGACGGAGGAGGTTAAATCACGGAGCGGATTGACCGGCGGGGATGCTCGCAAGCTCGAAGGCTACCTGCAGCAGGGTCGTACCCTGGCGGGGGCCAGGATGCTTCAGGCGGTCAGCCGGGCGATTGCCACGAATGAGGTCAATGCGGCGATGGGCACAATCGTGGCCACCCCGACCGCAGGCGCGAGCGGAGTGATTCCCGGCTGTCTCTTTGGCCTGGCCGGTGATATCGGGGCGGACCGGGAGGCGATGGTGCGCTTCCTGTTCACGTCGGGAGCCATCGGCTATGTCATCGCTAATCGATCCTTCATTTCCGGCGCTGCGGGAGGCTGCCAGGCTGAAGTAGGCTCCGCATCGGCTATGGCTGCGGGGGCGATCGTGGAAATGGCCGGGGGCACGCCAAGCCAGTCCGCTCATGCCGCTGCTATCGCGCTGAAGAATACGCTGGGCCTGGTCTGCGACCCTGTCGCCGGACTCGTGGAGGTGCCCTGCGTCATGCGGAACGCGATGGGGGCAGCCAACGCGATCGTCGCGGCAGATTTGGCCCTTGCGGGGATCGAAAGCGTCATTCCAGCGGATGAAGTGATCGGCGCCATGTACCGCATTGGCCAGGCGATGCCGGGTACGCTGAAAGAGACGGCCCTCGGCGGGCTTGCCGCGACCCCGACAGGCGAGAGGCATCGGCGCCGATTGTTCGGTTCAAACCAAGGCACAACAGGGGAGGGGGATATAGAGAATGCGTGAAGATTTGCAGCCGGTTCGGCGCTTTTACTGGTCAGAGGATGATCAGCCCTTCATCGTGGATGCCTGCCGCAAGCACTGGCCGGAAGAAGTGAAAGAGGTCTTGCACCGGGCGGAATTGGCCTGCAGAAATACCTTTATTTTCACTCATCGCTGGGATATGGAGCGCTGTGAAGAGGAGGTGGCGTTTCCGGAGGGCATCGACTGGTATTATCGGCATAACGAGGACTTGGAATGGCTGGTCATGCTCAATCGAGCCCGGTATATGGGCGAGCTTGGGCAGGCCTACTGGCTGACCGGCAAGAAACAGTATGCCGAAGGGTATATCCGGCTGCTTAAAGATTGGATCCGGCAAAATCCATTGACGGAAGAAGAAGTGCTGTCTGCGGCGGATCGGGCGTATAACGTTAAGGATACATGGCGCAAGCTGGACAGCGGCATAAGGATTACGCATTGGCTTAAAGGATACTATTGCGTTCGCGGCTGCTCTTTATGGGGAGAGCCGGAGGAGAAGCTGTTTCGAGAAGCGGTCCGGCGGCATGGCATGTATCTGAACTTGGCCTACGTTCCTCATGATCGCCAGAGCAATTGGGGATTTCTGGAGACGAACGGCTTGTTTCAGCTGGCGCTGATGTTCCCTGAACATGAGGAGTCTGCGGAATGGCTTGATACGGCGCTGCAGCGCCTGGCCGAAATGTGCAGGCTTCAAGTATATTCCGACGGCCTTCAGAACGAGCAGTGCACGATGTACCATCATGAGGTGCTCCACTGTCTGTTCGAATCGGTTTGGCTGGGCAAGCTGAATGGCATCGAGATGCCGGCGGTGCTGGAGGAAACGCTGAATCGAATGTATTCCGCTTCGCTGGCCTTCATTCAGCCTGATGGCCATCAGCCGATGCTCGGCGACAGCGACGGGACGGATATGCGGGACGTGCTCTGCCGGGGGGCCGTGCTATTCGGACGCGGCGATTTGAAACGGATGGCCTATGAGAGGCTGGATTATGAAGGAATCTGGTTCTTTGGAGAACGGGGCTATGATCGTTACAGGCAGCTGCCGGTGCAAGAGCCAAGCTTCACCTCGATCATGCTGAACGACAGCGGCTATGCCTTTATGCGCAGTGATTGGAGCCGTCAGGCGCAATATCTTGTTTTTGACGGTGGTCATATGGATGTTATCCGGGCTCATGGGCATGACGATCTTCTGCATATCAGCTTGTTTGCCCACGGCCGCGAGTTCCTGACCGATCCGGGCCGATTTACGTACATGGAGACGGAGGACAGAAAATATTTCATGGAATCGCTGCAGCATAATACGCTGTCGGTCGACGGGGAGACGATCTCCACCTTTGTCAGCTCCTGGAGATGGGCGAACGTGGCCAGGCCGGTTGACCGTTACTGGAGCAGCGGTCCCGATTTCGATTACGTGCAGGCCGGGCATGATGGCTATTGGCGATTGGAACAGCCGGTTCATGTGTTCAGGCAAGTGCTGTTTGTTAAGCCGGATTATTGGATCATGGTCGATACCTGCCGTTCCCATGCTGAGCATGAATATCATCTCCCTTTTCATTTCGCGGAGGGGCTGACGCCGTCGATTCAGGAGGGGGGCATCCTTCATGCGGCTGCTTCCGAGCACGGTCCCGCTCTTTGGATCATTCCGTTCGTTCCTGTTCGGACCGAGCTGGGTACCAGCTGGGTGTCCCGCAACTACAACGAGAAGACCCCCGCGCATAAAGCCTCCTTCGTTCAGAAGGGGAGCGGCTTTACCAAATTCATAACCCTGCTCTATCCTAGTGTGGATCCGCAGGCGAAGCTGCCGATTCTGCAGGAGCTGGAGGTGCTGGACAGCTATGGCAACCCGGTGCCCTCTCATTTAGTTACAGCGTTGTCGGTCCAGCGGGTAAGCGGAAAGGAGGAGCTTGTCTTCTCCCACCAAGGTCCGCGGAGCTACAGGTTTGGAGCGCATCACCTTAGCGGGGAGGTGCTTGTCGTGCGCAGCGGCGGCTTAGCCGGGAATGAAGTCAAGCCCTACATCATAAAAATATAAGAAAAACACAATTAAAGGACATTTTAAGGACATTGACCATAAAAGGAAGAATAAAGTAATTTTAAGGTAAGTTCACGTTCACGAAACGGACATATTTTTGAGAAAGCGCTTTATTTAGGTGAACAATCCATTCATTAGGGGGTTTTAGCTTGAAAAGCCAGCTTAACAAATGGAGCGCGCTGCTGCTAACGATGATCTTGCTTGCTGCGCTGCTGATTTCCGGCTGCTCTTCCAAAGGCGGAGGCGGCGGAGATGTGGAATTAAAGCTTGGATTTTACTCTTCGGCCCAGTCGGATGAGAAAATGCAGGAGCTCATCGCCAAATTCCAGGAGAAGTACCCGAATATTAAAGTGAAAACGGAATCCTCCCCGTATAATCAATTTTTTCAGAAGCTGGATACTCAGATCGCAGCGGAGAGCGCGCCGGACGTATGGCTCTCCGATGGCGTGCTCGTTCCAAAGTACGCGGAGCGCGGGGGGCTCATGGATTTGACGGAACGGATTCAGCAGGATTTGAAAGGCGATGAGTATTACGGGTTGGAGTTCAATAAAGACGCTGCCGGAAAGTATTGGGGCGTTCCTCAGGGCATCCAGATCGCCGTGCTGTACTACAACAAGGATATGTTCGACGAGGCGAAGGTGGAGTATCCGAATGAAGATTGGACCTGGGACGATCTGAAAGCGGCTGCGGAGCAGCTGACGAAGGATTCCAACGGCAAATACGCCGCAGATCCGGCGTTCGACAAAAATAAAGTCAGCCAATACGGGCTCACCTTTTTCAGCATTACCGAGGGCTGGATGACGGTCCTGAAATCCTACGGCGGAGGGGTGCTTAATGAGACGCTTGACCAGTCGGTCATCGATTCTCCGGAGAATCGGGCCGCCCTGGAATGGATTGTGGACGGCATGCAGCGCGAGCTGCTTCCAACGCCCTCCGATTTGAAGAGCTTCCAGAGCAATATGGCGCCCTTCCCGAGCAAAGCGGCTGCGATGAGAATCGGCATCTACGCCCGAACGATTGATGCGAACGCCGCAGGCCTGAACTACGATGTGACGCTTCTGCCGAAGGGACCTGAGGGCAAGCGCTTCTCTCCAGTGATCGCAAATTCCTGGGTAATCAATAAGAAGGTGGATGGCGCCGTGGCTGATGCTGCCTGGGAATGGGTGAAATTCTGGGCGACGGAGGATGAGGTTCAGAAGGAATGGGCCTCGCTGGGCGAAGCGGTCCCCGTCAAGAAATCCGTGGCCAATTCCGAGCAGTTCCTGAGCGGGTCGCCAGCCAATAAGCAGGCCTTCCTCGACAGCTTCGAGTTTGCCGGAACGCTGGATGTCAATGCGGTATGGAGCGAATGGGTCGGCAAATTCAATGACAACATCAACCGGGCATTCGAAGGGGAGATACCGGTCGAGCAGGCGATGAAGCAGGCCGATCAGGAGGTACAGAAGGTTCTTGATGAATTCTATAAGAAGTAATTGCTCAGCAAGCGGATTCGAATCACTTTAGGAAAATAGGGGCTGGCATATGGATGCCGGCCCCCCAGAATAGCTACAGAAAGCGTGATGATCATGATGGAAAAAACGGAAACCGTAAGGATGGGAGACAAACCTTTAACCCCCAAAAGCCATAGAAGGAGACGTCTTGACAGCGATGGCAAGTGGGGGCTATTGATGGTTACCCCGTATATCGTTCATTTTATCGTGTTTGTGCTCGGCTCGCTGCTCGCTTCCTTGTATTTCAGTTTTTCTCATTATGATATTCTGAACGCCCCGCAGTGGGCAGGCCTGGCGAACTATAAGAAGCTGTTTCAGGAGCCGGTCTTCTGGAAGGCGATGTGGAACACGATCTACTTCACGATTCTGTTCGTGCCGCTGCAGACTATCCTGGCTCTGATCCTCGCGACGGCATTAAACCAGCGATTGCGTGGGCTGAAATTTTTTCGATTGGCGCATTTCGTGCCGGTCATCTCATCCTGGACGGTCATTCTGTATGTCTCGGATGCGATCTTTAACCCCCGCTTTGGGCTGGCGAATTCATTTCTTCTGAAAATAGGGCTGGAACCGCAAAAATGGCTCCAGGATGAGCGGCTCGTCATTCCTTTGCTGGTGATGATCGCCGTTTGGAAAGGGATCGGCTACATTATGGTCATATTCCTCGCCGGGCTGCAGAATGTTCCGGCTGACGTGTACGAAGCGGCCGAGATTGACGGTGCCGGGGTCTTCCGCAAATTCATGCATATTACGGTGCCGCTCATCTCCGGGACGACGTTCCTCGTTCTTATTCTGAGCACCATCTCGACGTTCCAGGCCTTCGAGCAAATCTATGTCATGACGGGAGGAGCGCTCGACGCCTCATCGGCGGGGGGACCGAACAAATCCAGCCTTGTGCTGATGATTTATTTGTACCAGGAAGGCTTCACCTTCCTGCGCATGGGCTATGCTTCCGCGATTGCCTGGGTGCTGTTCGTCATCCTGTTCATTCTGACCGCCCTGCAGGTTACACTCCAGAAGAAGTGGGTGCATTACGAATGAATCGCTGCACAGCATGCCGAAAGGAGGCTCCATTATGAAGCTGCATCGTTTCCGCAAGAGCATGGGATATGCCGTCATTATTCTAAGCTCGCTTATTATGATCATGCCTTTTCTGACGACACTGTTCAATTCCTTAAAAACCTATGCCCAGTATACTGCCGTTCCGCCTAAATGGTTTCCAAGCCCGATTCAATGGAGCAATTATGCCGAGGTCTGGAAGCTGGGACCGTTCGGGCAGTATACGATCAATAGCGTCATCGTAACGGCGCTGTCCGTGGGCGGAGCGCTGATCTCCTGCTCGATGGTCGCCTATGCATTTGCGAGGCTGCGCTTTCCCTTCAAAAATACGCTGTTCATGATCGTGCTCGGGACGATGATGATTCCGCCGGTTGTTCTGATCATTCCGCAGTTCGTCATCTTTAAATCGCTGCATTTGCTAGATACGCTAACGCCGCTGTGGATCATAGAGTGGCTGGCTCAGCCGTTTGGCATATTTCTGATGCGGCAGGCGTTCCTGATGATTCCGAAGGATTACGAGGAATCCGCCAAGCTGGACGGATGCAATCCGTTTCAGATTTATTGGAAAATATTCCTGCCTATGTGCAAGCCAACCTTTGCTACGCTCGCCGTCTTTACTTTCATGACAAAATGGAATGAGATCCTGTCTCCGGCGATTTTCTTGACTTCGAAAGAGAACTTCACGCTGCCGATCGGCATCCTCTCCATGGCGGGACAGTGGTCGGGCAATGAGCAGTATATGGTTGCTGCGGCGCTTATGAGCTTAATTCCGATACTTCTTGTGTTTTTGTTCGCGGAGAAATACTTTGTGCAAGGCACAAATTCATCCGGCATAAAGTGACCGGACATTTGAGCCAGGGCAAACTCTTCCGCGGTATCAAGTAACCCGGCGTAGTTTGTGTCACAGGCAAGCTCTTCCGGTATCAAGTAACCGGAGCAGCTTGCTTGTAACCCCATGGAAGGGAGGCGTTAACATGTCCTATCGGGTCGCCCTCATCGGAGCGGGGATCATCTCGCGGAACCATCTGAACGCTATGCGGCAAATGAGCGAGCTGTCCGCGGCAGCCGTAGCTGACATCGACGAGGAGCGGGGCAGGACGGTCAGCGGCGAGTACGGCATCGCTTATTACAGCGATTATAAGGAAATGATCCGAATAGAAAAGCCGGATATCGCCATTATCGCGCTGCCCCATTTTCTGCATGAGGAATGTGCGGTATGGTGCGCAGCCCAGGGCTGCCATCTGCTCCTGGAAAAGCCGATGGCGCTCAGCGTGAAGCAGTGCGACACGATCCTGGACGCGGTAAAGGCTGCAGGGGTCAAGCTGATGATCGGGCATACGCAGCATTACTGGCCAGCCAATCTTCAGGCCAAGGCCCTGATTGCCAGCGGAGAGCTCGGCAAGCTCGTCGCGATCCAGGATACGCGCCATCTCTACTATTTCCATCATGACCGTCCAGCCTGGTTTCTCGAGAAAGCCAAGGCGGGCGGCGGAATTCTCATGAATCTGGGCGCCCACTCGATCGATAAAATCCAGTGGCTGACGGACAGCCGGATCAGGAAGGTCAAGGCGCTTCTATCCTACGAAGGAGAGAGGGGCGATGTAGAGGGCGGCGGATGTCTATTCCTGGAAACGTCAAGCGGCATACCAGCCGTCGTCGTACAATCCGGCTATGCAGGCGTGCCCAAGGATGAGACGGAGCTCATTTTTGATCATGGAATGATCCGGCTCGTTTCCGCGAAAGGGCTGTGGGTAAGCCGAAATGGGCGGTACGAGGAGGTTAAGCCTCAAGACAGCCTTGACCCGTTCGTGCTGCAATTTGAAGATTTACTGAGGTCGATCAGGCAGGATGCCGAGCCGGACAGCTCGGGAGAATACGCGAGATCGGTCATTGCCGTGCTGGAAGCGGTGTACCGCTCGGATGAGACGGGAGATGAACAATCCGTTGACATTATTTGATGCGAGGCGGGCATCCCTGCAGTTCAGCATATGTACGACCGGCCTCAGAGGGATGGCCATTGAAGACATCGCTGCGGAAGCCAGCCGGTTGGGCCTGCAAGGTCTAGAAATTTGGAGCGGGCATATCAGGGACTACCTGAACCGGGGCGGCACGCTGAGCATGCTGCGGACAGTGCTGGAGGCCAGCCGGCTGCAGGTGCCCTGTATTAGCGAATACAGCTGCTTCACAAAGGGCGAGGAAGTGTCCCCCGGGGAGCTTGACGATCTCCGGCAATCGGCGGAATGGGCGAGGGCGCTGAATTGCCCGCGGATTCGCGTATTTGCGGGGCATATGCCGTCCAGGCAGGCGGAAAGCGAGCATTGGAGCATGGCGGCAACGGGGCTCCGGGAGGCGCTTCAAATTTGCCGCGGTCAGGGTGTTGCCCTCGCCGTTGAAATTCACAATAATACGCTGGCGGATACGGCGGACAGCCTCGGCAGGCTGCTGCAGGATTCCCGGCTGCCGAAAAAGGGGCAGGCTCCGGCAGAAGCGGCGGAGGTTACGGAAGTTGAACTGATCTATGACCCTTTTAATCTGTACGTGGACCGGCTCGATCCGATCCCGGTTCTGGAGCGGTATTATCCATTTGTCAGCCATGTGCACTTCAAGGATTATCGCTGGAACCATGAGGATTGGGGGAGAAGCGAGGCCGTGCCCGTACTGCAGGGTGACGCCGGCCATGCGGCGATTCTCGAGAGGCTGCTTTCTCTAGGATATCGGGGCTTCATATCGCTCGAATATTTCGGGGATCGGGCCCTGGAGCTGGCGGAGCAATCGTTAGCGGAATTAATTGAATATGTGCATAAGCGGATCATTAACCCGGATTAAAGCATTCGATCCTGACTCGGAGGTGGCGAGCATGTCGTTGAACATGAAGGTTGCAGTCATCGGTCCGCATGACCTGGTCGATGCGGTTCTCCACATTGGATCTTTGTTTTCGGAACTGTCCATGCTCCCTGCGCCTTATCAACATGAAAGGGAAACGCTGGAGAGGGTAGCCAAAATAAGGGATCAGGCGGATATTTTACTGTTCACCGGTCCGATTCCTTACCAGATCGCATTGGCGGCGTCGCCCGATGTTCCAATGGTTCATGTGCATTATTCGGGAACGGCGCTGTACAAGGTGCTGTTCGAAGGCTATCGCCAGAGGATTCTGTCCTTCGAAGAAGGGCTGCCGATCAGTGTGGATGTATTGCAGAAGAACGAGGTGGAGGAGCCGCTGAGGGAAATCGGGCTGCCGATTCAGGACATATTCATTAAATCCTATGAGACAGGCATGAGTCATGAGGAGTTTGTAGCCTTTCACTATGACCTGTGGAGAGCGGGAAAAGTAACGGTGACCGTGACCTGTGTAACCTCCGTGTACCATAGGCTGATCTCGCTAGGCGTTCCGGCCTTCCGGGTCGTGCCAACCCAATCGGCGATCCGGGATGCCTTGAACTGCGCCCTGCTGGAAGGGAAGAGCGTCCGCTTTAGCAGCACGCAAATCGCCGTTGGCATTATGAACATCGATAATTTCGAGCAGGTCGCCAAAGAAGCAGCCTCGGAATACGACATCCAGCGTAAAAAAATCATTCTTCAGCAAATCCTGATCGATTTCGGGGAAGAGACGCAATCCCTGATCAAATGGAGCGATTCGGACGAAGTCTCGTTTATTACGACGCGCGGGATTATTGAGCAGGTGACGCGTAAGTTTCAGGATGCGCCGCTGCTGCTGGAGGTGATGGAGCGCTTGCAGTGGAATGCCAGCATCGGCATCGGCATGGGGCGTACGGCGAACGAGGCGGAGGGAAAGGCCCGGGAGGCGCTGCTTAAAGCAAAGGCAGGCGGGGGCGGCAATTGCTTTTTGATGATGCAGGACGGCATGGTTTACGGCCCGATGGGGTCGGAGCTGAAGCTGGAATATTCGGCTCGGAGCGAGAATCCTGAGCTGATCTCGCTGGCCAAGAAGGTGGGGCTTAGCGTAGGCACGATCAACAAGCTTATTTCCTTATGCCGGAGGCTCGGCACGAGGACGATTACCGCGGCCCAGCTGGCCGAGGGCTTTGGCATCACGCTTCGCAGCGCCCGAAGGATTATGGCGACGCTGGAGAAATACGAGGTCGCCAGCATCGTTGGCGAGGAGCAGCCGGCGGGGCGGGGCAGACCGCGACAAATCTATTCTTTGAACCTAGAAGGAGTCGACTATGAATAATGGGGATATGAGCCTGCTGCAAGTCGCCGTGTCACTGGAAGAGGAAATCGTGAGTATTCGCCGCCATTTGCACCAGTATCCCGAGCTGGGATTCCAGGAGTTCATTACCTCGGCGTATGTGGCGGACTATCTCGAGCAGCTCGGGCTGCACGTGCAGCGCGGTATCGCCGGCACAGGGGTTGTCGCGCTGCTCGAGACGGGCCGGCCTGGGCCGTGCATTGCGGTGCGGGCCGATATGGACGCCCTGCCTCTGCAGGAGCAGACAGGGCTGCCCTATGCGTCGCGGCATGACGGCGTGATGCATGCCTGCGGCCATGACGGCCATATGGCCATGGCGCTTGGCGCCGCCCGGATGCTGACCGGACTAGAGCGCGAACTGGCGGGGACGGTCAAGTTCATTTTCCAGCCGGCGGAGGAAATGCTGGGCGGCGCACGGCATATGATTGACGCCGGAGTGCTGGAATCGCCGCGTGTGGACGGCATTATCGGGCTGCATCTCTGGCCGGACCTGCCGACGGGACGCTTCGGCGTCAAGGCGGGCACGGTCATGGCGAGCATGGATCACGTCGATATTACGATCCATGGCCAGTCCGGGCATGGAGCTGCGCCGCATCAGGGCGTAGATGCAATCATCGCCGCTGCCCATGTATTGTCGGTGCTGCAGGCGCTGGTCAGCCGCGAGAGCGATCCTGCGGATGCTGTGGTGCTGAGCATGGGCTCGATCCACGGGGGGAGTCTCCCGAATATTATCGCGGACCGGGTAGAGATTCGCGGCACGGTGCGTGCGGTGAACACTGCGACCCGGGAAAGGATGCGCACGCGGGTAGCCGAGCTCGCCGGGGCCGTCGCAGCGGGGTTGAACGCCCGGGCCGACGTTCGTTACGAGTGCGGGTACCCGCCTACCGTGAATGATGCCAGATGGATTCTCCGCGCCGAAGAGGCCGTTCGCGAGCTGTACGGGGAGGAAGCGGTCCATCATCTTGCGCATTCGCAGATGACGAGCGAAGACATGGCTTACTATATGGAGCATGTTCCCGGCGCTTTTCTGTTGATCGGCGCGGGCGGAGAAGGCAGGGGCAGGTTCCCGCTGCATCATCCCGAGCTGGCCGTCGACGAAAGGGCCCTGCTCTATGGCGCTGCATATTTGGCACAATTTGTGCGCAGCTATTTGCGAAGGACAGTGGGGGCGTAATAAAGGGGTATGCTTCCTGGAAGGGGGATTGAGAACATGGGTTCAGAGCAAGCGGAACGGGTCAAGCTGGCGCTGCAGGGCGGATTGATCCCTGCCGTTCCCGTTCCGCGCTATGCGGACGGGGAGATTCATGAAGAGGCGCAGGCCGCATACGCAGCTTATTTGACCGCCCAACGAGTCGCGGGTGTGGCGGTATGGGCGCATACCGGGCGGGGCCTGCATTTGCGGCCGGAGCAGCGCTGGTATATTCTGCAGTCGTGGAGATCTGCCCTTGAGCCTCCCCGGATTGTCATAGCCGGGGTAGGGGCGCGGCCGGATGACTCTATCGCCGATGCGGAGAGGATCAGCCGCTGGCAGTCGAGAAGCAGAAGAATGGCGGAAGAGGCGGCTGCCGGAGGAGCGGATGCTCTGCTCGTGTTTCCTCCCGTCATATTTCGGGAGCTGCCAGCTCATGTCCGGGAAGAAGCGGCGGTTGATTATCACCGGAGTTTGGCTCAGCTCGGCATTCCGCTTATCATTTTTTATTTGTATGAAGAAGCCGGCGGATGGTCGTATTCCCCGGATCTACTGCGGGAGCTGCTGTCTATCCCGCAAGTGGCCGGGATCAAGGTGGCGACATTGGACAGCGTCATGACGATGCAGACCATCGCCCGGCTACTCGCCGGGGAGTTTCCGGGGAAGCTGCACATCACGGGAGAAGACCGGATGTTTGGCTATGCTTTGATGCGCGGGGCGCGCAGTGCGCTCGTCGGCCTGGGAGCAGCGTTCCCGAATATTCAGGCGGATATGATAGATGCTTATTTCAAGCAAGACTATTCCCGCTTTATAGAATTATCGGAGCGCGTTGACGGCTTTGCTGAATCGACCTTTACCGAGCCGATGGACAAATATATTTTGAGAATGCTGTGTTGCCTATCCCTATGCGGCGTAATTCCGGAGGCCGCAGCGAACGATATCGCTGAACATGATATGACGGAACAGGAGCTCCACGCTCTCCGTCAGGCAATCCAGACATATCGGTTGTATTAGCAGGGAGGCAGCTTTTAAAATAGTTAAAAATCCTTCATAATAGAGTTGTTGTCATCATTTTCATGGGAGGGTATATCGTTATGCCTAGTCATTTGCAGGATGCAGTCACACTAAACAATGGAGTCAAAATGCCCTGGCTTGGCCTCGGAGTATATCAGGCCAAAGAAGGGGACGAGGTGGAGCAGGCCGTGCAAGCCGCCATTCGTCACGGATATCGCAGTATTGATACCGCAGCTGCCTATCATAACGAGGAAGGTGTGGGCCGGGCAGTCCGGCAGGCAATAAAGGATAACGGACTATCCCGCGAGGATGTGTTTATTACTACGAAGGTATGGAATTCGGAGCAAGGCTACGAATCTACGCTGGCTGCTTTCGAGAAGAGCATGGACAGATTGAATCTGGACTACGTGGACTTATATCTCATTCACTGGCCGGTGAAAGGGAAGTATAAGGAGACGTGGAGAGCGTTGGAGCGAATTTATCAGGAGGGCAAGGCTAAAGCAATCGGCGTAAGTAATTTTCAAATTCACCATTTGGAGGATTTGCTTAAGGACAGCGAGATTGTGCCTGCGGTCAACCAAGTGGAGCTTCATCCGGAATTGACCCAGAAGGACTTGCTGGAGTATTGCGGCAGCAAAGGGATTCGCTTGGAAGCCTGGTCGCCGCTGGGACAGGGGAACCTGTTGAACCATGAGGCGCTGAAGGAAATAGCGGACAAGCACGGCAAGTCGGTGGCTCAAGTCATTTTGCGCTGGGATTTGCAGAACGGAGTCATTACGATACCGAAATCGGTAAACAAAGAACGGATTGCGGAAAACGGAAATGTATTTGATTTCGAGCTTGATGCGCAGGATATGGAAGTGATCGACAGGCTGAACCGGAATCGCCGTTTCGGCTCCGACCCGGATAATTTCAATTTCTAGCCATAACATAGAGGGGGCTGCCCCCAAAGTAAACCGCAGAAACGTTTACGGCCGGTTGCCCTTGATGTGACCAACACGCTTTCGGCCTCCGGCCGCCCATGATCTGAGTAACACGCGATCGTCCCCCCTTTGCGCCGGGCACGAATCACGGGTTTCCCGTTCCAGCCGAGCATGAATCGCGAAGACTTCTTGTTCTAGTCGAGCGTCAATCGCGAAGACAACTCGTTTTAAATGGAATGATAGTAATTAATTTCTGCGGCAAAGCAAGGAAAGCAGATTTAAATGGATTTCATGTCGTCAGAAGCAGGGAATGGTTCATTGTGGGCGGGATTCTTGATTCTAGGTGCATCAAATCCAGCTAATCTATTGAACCACTCGTTTAGAGCATCATTAGATACATGAATTCCATTTAGCGTTCGAGTTCGGTAGCTACTATGTTCGAGTGCAACATATGTTCGAGTTCGGTAGCTACTATGTTCGAGTGCAACATATGTTCGAGTTCGGTAGCTACTATGTTCGAGTGCAACATATGTTTGAGTTCGACAGCTATGTCCGAGTTCAGCAACATATGTTCGAGTCCATTAGCTATATTTGAGTTCAGCAGCTTATATTCGAGCTCGATACCTTATAATCGCGCTCGACAGCTTATGTTTGAATTCAATGTTCTCTAGCTTGTATAAGACGAGCCAAAGAATGGGGTTCAGGCAAAGGAGAAATTGTTTCCGGCAAACATTGATTCCGCAGAAACGGAGTTCCAGAAACGCATTTCCAGAAGCGGATCCAGAAACGAATTCTGCAAAAACGGATAGCTTTCTAAAAGAAAGGGGCGCTCCTCAGTCATCATAGATGACTAAGGAGCGCCCTTTTTTTGCTGTTGATTCCGTGGTTTTCTCATATTGGGATTACACTACCGCTCCTCAATACAGGACTTCGATATCCTTCTCCTTCAGCATATCCAACCAAGGCGCCTCAGGCTCCCGATCCGTAATGAGCACGTCGACATCCTCGAAATCCATAAGCTTTACGAACGCCGTTCTATCGAACTTCGTATGATCTGCAAGCAGAAGAACCTTGCTGGCCTGGCGAAGCATCGCCTTCTTCAGCTCGCATTCCGCTTCGTTGGAATCCATAATCCCTTTGCCGAGGGCAAGCGCTTTGCAGCTCAGGACCACTTTATCCACGTTGTATTTCTTGACGATATCCTCCGCATTCGTGCCCACGAGGGACATCGATCGCGGCCGCAAGGTGCCGCCGGTGGAAATAATCTGCATCCCTGTGTTCAAAAATTCATGCAAAATATGAATCGAGCTCGTGATGATAGTTAGATTTTTGCGCTGGTGCAGCAGCTTCATGAGCTCAAGGGAGGTAGAACTGGGATCGATCATCAGGGTATCGCCGTCATTGATCAGGTTCAATGCCTTGGAAGCGATCTGCTGCTTGCTTTCCGAATTTGTAGCATTTCGGGTCGTAAAGGGCAGGTCTTCATTGGTGTGGCTATTCAATATCGCGCCGCCGTAGGTTCGGGTGACGATGCCTTCCTTCTCGAGCTTCTCCAGGTCGCGGCGTATCGTTTCTTCCGTAACGTTGAATTTGTCGCTGAGCTCCGAGACGAGGACGCGTTTGTCCATATGTACCATATTAATTATAATTTGGCGCCGTTCAGCTGCTAGCATAGTGGCTCCTTTCTCCGTGCTTCGTTGTCCTTTTTATTATATGTTGAAAATAAAGAAAAGTATAGTTTTTGTTACAAATATGTTAACAAAAACAAATAAATACAGGTAAAACAACATTTTATCATGTTTGTTTTTGTTGACTAACAAAGTGAACACAGGTACGATGAAAGCAGAAGGGACGAAACCACAGCTTTGCGGTGCCAATATTGTAAGAGCAGTTGAGATGGAGGCAAGCTGCTGGCACTTCGAAATAAGAAAAGGGGAGAAGCGCGATGACAACTTTTAAGCCGCATCAATTGTCCTGTACGCGAAAGCTGGACATTCCTTTTGTGAGGGAAATGGCGCAAATTACGCAGCATATGTGGAGGTTTGGCTGGGATGAACGGAACGGCGGCAATATAAGCTATATTCTTGACGAACACCTAGTAGCTGAGCACCTCGATATTCACCATGTCATTCGGACGATCAAGCCGGCGTTTCCCGTGCATGAGCTGGCTGGGCGTTATTTTATAGTCACTGGCTCGGGCAAGTATTTCAAGAACGTCGTGGCCGACCCCGAGGCCAATCTAGGCGTGCTGCGCGTCTCGAAGGACGGCGAGCATCTGGAGCTGCTGTGGGGGCTGAAGGACGGCGCGGTGCCGACAAGTGAGCTGCCGTCCCATTTCATGAGCCATATTGAACGTTTGAAAGTCGATCCCAGCCACCGGGTTGTTATTCACAACCATGCGACGAACGTGATTGCCATGACCTTTATTCACGAATTAGATGAGAATAAATTCACAAAGACGCTGTGGGAAATGTGCACGGAATGCATCGTTGTCTTCCCGGACGGCATCGGCATCATCCCTTGGATGGTTCCAGGTTCCAGCGAGATCGGCAGGGCGACGGCAGCCCAAATGAAGGATCATCGCGCGGTCATATGGCCGCATCACGGCATCTTTGGCACGGGCAGCACCATTGACGAGGCCTTCGGACTTATTGAGACGATTGAGAAGGCTGCCCAAATCTACATGCTTATCGTCCATCAGCCGATCAGACAGCGAATCACCGACGAAGAGCTGGCTGATTTGGCCAAGGCCTTCGGCGTAACGCCGCGGGAGGGTATTTTGAACGCCAAACAACCATGAGTTAGCGCGGGCAGTTTATGGAAGAAATGTTGGAGGAAATAATCCATATGCTGAACGCAGGCCGCCATTAAGATAAAAAGACAGCGCCCGCAGCAGATATGACTTTGCTGCAGGCGCTGCTATGTAGAATAGCTGCTTTGCAATAGACCTAAATTAAATTTGCTTCTCCTTCAGCAGATCGCGGATTTCGGTGAGCAGCAGTTCTTCCTTGCTCGGTTCCTCGGGCTTGTCCGGCTTGGGCTCTTGCTTGCGTTTTAATTTGCTGAGCAGTTTGGTGAAGAGGAAGATCGAGAAGGCAATGATCAGGAAATCGATGACGGTTTGAATAAACGAGCCGATTTTAATCGATGCTTCATTGACCGGAATTACGATATTTGAGAAATCGCGGCCGCCCATCAAAATGCCCAATAGAGGCATAATCAGGTCCTCGACGACAGAGCTGACGATTTTTCCAAAAGCCCCGCCGATGATGACGGCGACAGCGAGGTCAAGCACGTTTCCTTTAAACGCAAATTGTTTGAACTCTTTCCACATAAATGTCCCTCCTTACGGTGTATAAGTTTAAATCTAGATTAAATGAGCTTCCCCGGCTTGGCAACAAGAAAAAACATTTTAAGGACTGGAATAGTGAAATGATTCTTCACGAAAAGTGATGAACATGGATGGCTGTGCTTGAGAATGATGGTATAATGCTTATTTAGTGGCTTTTTACGAGCATGAGTTCAACAGATAAGGAGTTTTAAGGAGATGTGGCTTTTATTTGCGTTACTCGCGGCGATCAGCTTTGGCCTGCGCGGCATTTTGTACCATTGGTCGTCAAGTCAGGGAATGGATCGCAATCTGATGCTGTTCGGGGTGTTTTTTACCGGGGCGATTGCTAGTTTAGTAGGCAGCTTCATGTTCGGGCAGAGCTGGACGCTGAGCGCGCTTACTGGCGTATTTATGGGGGCGTTTTCTTTTATTGCAAATGCCTGCATGTTTCAAGGTTTTGCGGTCGGGAAGCCGTCCATCATCGCGATTCTGACGGGACTTCCGCCGGTCGTGGTCGTCACGCTTGCCTATCTGCTGTGGGGGGAGACGCTGTCCCTGGGACAACTGCTTGCGTTTCTCCTGATTGTAGCAGGAATTTTGACCGTGAGGTATTCGAATGATCTTCGGATGGGGAATTTGCAGGGAGCGCAATGGGGGCTGCTGGCCATGCTGTTTTTCGGCTTGAATGATATGGCGGGCAAGATGTCGACGCGTTTGGAAGCGGAGTTATTTCCGACACTATTCTTTATGTTTTCCGTCGGTTCTATCTGTTTTGCTGTCTGGTGGCTGATTGACAGAAACCGCAAACGGCTTAAGGCAGCTTCTAATACATACGAACCTGCTGTACAGCAAGGCAAGTGGAATGAACAGCGCACATTTTTCGCAGGAATGGCCATCGGCTTGACGAATTTTTTTGGAATGATCCTGATTATTACTGCTTTTAAATTCGGCATTACCGGGCTGGTCTCCGCCGTCGTAGCCATGAATGTACTCTTGATTCTCCTGTATACCCGCGTTTTTGTAAAAGAGAAATTTAGAAGGCTCGAGGTTATTGGCATGTCTATCTGCATCATTGGCATGATTGCGCTGCGGGTTTTTTAGAACGAGCTTCGAAAGAGTGGTATGTCCTCGACATATCACTCTTTTTGTGTATAAATGCTAACAAGCAATAACAATTTTTATGGTAATTATAGAAATAAATAGATTCATATGCTATATTATGGCTAGGAATGTTGTAATTAATTGGAAACTTTATAACAACAATCCTAATTCAACGAAAGAAGGTGGTTGTTGGAGCGGATCTGTATCGGTTTCGATTTGGAAATTTTGTCGCTAGAAAGGAGGGCAAGAATGGGATGGGACAATGGGTAAAACGAAGCGGGTTATTTTCTTTCGCTCTTGTGTTAGCGCTTACAGGAGGATCAGCCCTAACGTTTGGCCCGCGTACGCATGCCGCCGCCTCGGATTATAATTATGCCGAAGCATTGCAGAAGTCGATCTATTTCTATGAAGCTCAGCGATCTGGCAAATTGCCGGACAACAATCGCGTGGAATGGCGCGGCGATTCCGGGCTGCAGGACGGCGCCGACGTCGGTCACGATCTGACCGGAGGCTGGTATGATGCCGGCGATCATGTCAAATTCGGGTTTCCGATGGCTTATACGGCGACGATGCTCGCTTGGTCCGTGTATGAGTACCGGGAAGGCTTTGAGCAGTCGGGCCAGCTTGAGTATATTTTGGATAATATTCGCTGGGCGACGGATTACTTCATGAAGGCTCATACGGCACCCAATGAATTTTGGGGGCAAGTAGGGAACGGCACGGCCGACCACAATTGGTGGGGACCGGCAGAGGTTATGCCGATGCAGCGTCCAGCCTATAAGATCGATGCTAGCCGGCCAGGCTCTGACCTCGCGGGTGAGACGGCGGCTGCGCTGGCTGCGGCCTCGATCATTTTCAAGGATACGGATGCGGCTTATGCGGAGAAGCTGCTTGAGCATGCGAAGCAGTTATATCAGTTCGCGGATCAATACCGGGGTGCTTATTCCGACAGCATTACCGATGCTGCTCAGTTCTACAGATCCTGGAGCGGATATGCCGACGAATTGAGCTGGGGAGGCGTCTGGCTCTATCTCGCGACGGAGGACGAGACTTATCTGAACAAGGCGATTGCGGCGAGCGACCAATGGGGGACTCTGCAGTCCGGAGGCTGGGATTACAAGTGGACGCATAACTGGGACAATAAGCAATACGGTGCTCAGCTGCTTCTGGCCCGGATCACCGGGGATCCGCGGTTCGTTCAATCCACGGAACGAAGCATGGAGTTCTGGACCACAGGCGTCTCGGGAACCGGAGAACGAGTCACATATACGCCGGGGGGACTTGCTCATTTGGATCAATGGGGCGCCCTTCGCTATGCCGCCAATCAGGCATTTCTGGCTTTCGTTTACTCGGATTGGGTGAGCGATCCTGTCAAGAAATCGCGCGCGCGTTCTTTTGCAGAGAGTCAAATCCTGTACATGCTCGGGGATAATCCCCGCAGCAGCAGCTATGTGGTCGGATTCGGCAATCAGCCGCCGGAGCATCCGCATCATAGAACCTCGCACGGCTCCTGGGCAGACAATCAGCAGGTTCCTGAGAATCACAGACATATCCTCTATGGTGCGCTCGTTGGCGGCCCGTCCAAGAACGATAGCTACACCGACTCGATCGGAGATTATGTATCCAACGAAGTGGCCATAGACTACAATGCTGCCTTTACAGGAGCACTCGCCAAGATGGTGCTGCTTCATGGTCAAGGGCAGCAGCCGTTACCCCATTTCCCGGCACCGGAAGTCCGCGACGATGAAATGTTCGTGGAAGCGTCCGTGAATGTAAGCGGCAGCAATTTTGTGGAGATCCGGGCCCTGCTCAATAATCGTTCCGGCTGGCCTGCGCGAACGAGCGACAAGCTGTCCTTCGATTATTATATTGATCTCAGTGAAGCGGCAGCCGCCGGCTGCGGTCCGGAGGATATCACGGTTTCGGCCGGCGGGTATAACCAAGGCGCAGCGGTATCTCCGCTGAAGCCGTACGATGAAGCTAATCATATTTATTATACGACGATCGATTTTACTGGCACTCCGATTTATCCGGGAGGACAATCGGCGCACCGGAAGGAAGTTCAGTTCCGGATTTCGGCTCCGTTAAATACGAGGTTCTGGGATAATAGCAATGATTTTTCCTTCCAGGGTATTGCATTAAATGCTGCCACTCCCGTAAAGATGAACAACATCCCCGTTTATGATGGAGGAGTTCACGTATTCGGACAGCAGCCTCCTCGGGGAAATCCCGGCGAGCCAGTACGGCCAGCTTCGCCTAAGGGAGTTCAGGCAGCCGCAGGAAATAGCCGGGTTGAGCTGTCCTGGAATGCTGTAAGCGGCGCAAGCCAGTATGTGGTGAAGCGGGCGGCGATCAGCGGGGGGCCTTATACTGTAGTTGGCGAGACGGCGGGGACGACCTATACCGACCTTGGGGTGAACAACGGAACGACTTATTATTATGTCGTTGCGGCCAGGAACTCTGTCGGGGACAGCCCTAATTCGCTGCAGGTCAGTGCAATGCCGCAGGAAGAGACGCCGCCGGTCGAAGGCGGATTGAAGCTGCAATACCGGACGAACGATACAAACTCGGGAGACAATCAGTTCCGCCCGCAATTTCGCATCGTTAACACGGGAACGACAAGCATCGCGCTCAGCGACGTGAAAATTCGCTATTATTATACGATAGACGGCGACAAGCCTCAGCAGTTCCATTGTGATTATGCTGTCGTCGGCAGCAGCAACGTAAGCGGAAGATTCGTTAAGATGGACACGCCAGCTGCCGGTGCGGATTATTACCTGGAGATTTCCTTCGGACCGGGGGCGGGTAGCTTGGCTCCGGGAACGGGCAGCGGGGAAATTCAGGTAAGGGTCAACAAGGCAGACTGGTCGAGCTATAACGAGGCTGATGACTATTCGTACAGTGGAACACAGGTTGATTTTACAGATTGGAACAAAGTGACATTGCATCAAGGAAATACTCTCGTATGGGGAAATGAACCCTAAATTCAGGTAAGAGAGGATGAAATTCATGAAATTGTCGGCTTTTAAGAAACCGGTGTCGTTCTTATTGAGTGCTGCATTGTCGCTTACGATCGTATCGGGCGCATTCACCGTCCAGTCAAGCAAGGCTCTTGCCGCGCCATCGACGGAGGAAACCCGATTCCTGCAGATGTATCAGCAGCTTAAAAATCCGGCCAATGGCTATTTTTCGCCCGAAGGAATTCCTTATCACTCCATCGAGACCTTGATGAGCGAGGCTCCGGATTATGGTCACATGACGACCTCGGAGGCGTACAGCTACTGGCTGTGGCTCGAGGTGCTGTACGGGCATTACACGGGAGACTGGAGCAAGCTGGAAGCCGCTTGGGACAATATGGAGAAGTATATCATCCCGGTAAATGAGGGAGACGGCCGCGAGGAACAGCCGACGATGAGCTACTATAATCCGAATAGTCCGGCGACTTATGCGGCGGAATATTCACAGCCGGATCAATATCCGAGCCAGCTGAGCGGGCAGTATCCGGCTGGCAGGGACCCGCTGGATGCGGAGCTTAAAGCGACGTATGGCAATAACCAGACGTATTTGATGCACTGGCTTCTGGACGTGGACAACTGGTACGGATTCGGCAATTTGCTCAATCCCAGCCATACGGCAACCTATGTGAATACGTTCCAGCGGGGCGAGCAGGAGTCGGTATGGGAAGCCGTGCCGCACCCGTCCCAGGACAATAAAACGTTCGGTAAAACCGGGGAAGGCTTCATGACGCTGTTTACTAATGAAAGCAGCGCGCCGGCCGAGCAGTGGCGCTATACGAATGCGACCGATGCGGACGCGCGGGCCATTCAAGCCATGTATTGGGCCAAGGAGCTGGGCTACAACAACCCCGTATATCTGGACAAGGCTAAAAAAATGGGAGACTATTTGCGTTACGGGATGTACGACAAATACTTCCAGAAGATTGGAAGCGCTTCAAATGGAACGCCAACAGCCGGAACGGGCAAGGATGCGAGCCATTACCTGATGGCTTGGTACACCGCATGGGGCGGCGGCCTGGGACAAACCGGCAACTGGGCTTGGCGGATCGGGTCCAGCCACGCCCACCAAGGGTACCAGAACGTCGTAGCGGCTTACGCGCTCTCTAACCCGAACGGCGGCCTGGTACCGAACTCTCCGACAGCAGGCCAGGATTGGACAACTTCCCTGAAGCGCCAATTGGAATTCTACACCTGGCTTCAATCTGCGGAAGGGGCGATTGCCGGCGGAGCAACCAATAGCTGGGACGGCTCGTATAAAGCATACCCTGCAGGCAAGAGCACATTCTACGGAATGGCTTATGACGATGCACCGGTCTACCACGATCCGCCTTCCAACAATTGGTTCGGCATGCAGGCTTGGCCGGTAGAACGGATTGCCGAGCTGTACTACATTTTAGCCTCCAATGGCGATACGACTTCGGAGAATTTCCAAATGGCTAAGCAGGTCGTAGAGAAATGGGTCGACTGGTCCATGGATTATGCCTTTGCCAACAGCCGGCCTGTAACCGACTCCGAGGGCTACTATTTGGATCATCAGGGCAACCGGGTGCTCGGCGGCAATAATCCGGCGATTGCAACGGTTCCGGCGCCTGGGGAGTTCTGGATTCCAAGCAATCTGGAATGGTCCGGCCAACCAGCGACCTGGAACGGCTTCAGCAACCACAACGGCAACCCTAATCTCCGTGTCGTAACGAAGAACCCAGGGCAGGATGCGGGCGTTCTCGGCAGCTATATCAAGGCGCTGACCTTCTTTGCAGCCGGCACCAAAGCCGAAACCGGTAACTATACGGCGCTGGGAAGCCAGGCTGAACAACTGGCCAAAGCGCTGCTTGATGCAGCTTGGGGCTATAATGACGGCATAGGAATTACGACCGTTGAGCCGCGCGAGGACTACTATCGTTATTTCACGAAGGAAATCTACTTCCCTAACGGCTGGACAGGCTTATTCGGTCAAGGCAATACTCTGCCTGGATCGAATACAGTGCCTTCGGATCCGGCTAAGGGCGGCAATGGCGTATATGCAAGCTATGCGGATGTCCGTCCGGCCATTAAAAATGATCCGCAATGGCAGTATTTGGTGGACAAATACAATAGCTCCTGGGATCCGCAGACGAAGAAATGGACGAACGGGGCTCCGGAATTCACGTACCATCGCTTCTGGTCTCAAGTCGATATGGCGACGGCCTATGCTGAATATGACCGTCTAATTAATAGCGACCAAGGCGGCCCGGTAGAGCCTGTAGCGCCAAAAGCTCCATCGAAGCCGAATGCGGTTGCAGGTGATGGCGTTGTCAGCCTGTCCTGGAACAATGTGAGCGGCGCTGACAGCTATACGGTAAAACGGGCAACGACAAGCGGCGGGCCTTATACGACGGTAGGCACAACCGCCCAAGCCTCCTATACCGACTCTAATGTAGTCAATGACACGACATATTATTATGTGGTCAGTGCATCCAACAGCGTCGGGGAGAGTCCTGATTCTCCGGAGGCAAGTGCGAAGCCGACAGCTGTTCCTCTTCCGGTGCAAGGCGACTTGACGCTAGAATACCGTACGAATGATACGAATCCGGGAGACAACCAGTTCCGTCCACAGTTCCGGATCGTGAACAACGGCGATACGGCTGTATCGCTCAGCGATGTGAAAATTCGTTATTACTACACGATCGATGGCGATAAGCCGCAGGAATTCCATTGCGATTACGCCGCCGTGGGCAGCGGCAACGTCAGCGGAACCTTCGTCAAGCTGGATTCGGCCAAGACCGGAGCTGATTATTACTTGGAAATTTCCTTCGCTCCGGGAGCGGGAAGCTTGGCGCCGGGAGCCAGCAGCGGTGAAATCCAGATTCGGGTGAATAAGACGGACTGGTCCAATTATAACGAAGCCGATGACTATTCGTATGATGCCACCAAGACCAGCTTTGCCAGCTGGGAGAAGGCACCTCTGTATTTGAACGGAAATCTGGTATGGGGGATTGAGCCCTAAAGGTTAGCTCAGCGTCCAATCTGCTGATACGGCGGATTGGACGCTTTTTATTACAGGAAATTTTACTTGGTCAGCCTTATTCCCTCGGATTGTGATAAAATCCAATTGTAGAAATAGGAGGCTGATGCACCGTTATGACGTTTATTCGCAAGCTGTTCGTATTTGCATGGCTTCAAGCGCTATCCTGTATATTTCCGCTGATCATTTTCGGAGCCCTTGCGCTGACGAAAGTAATCCAGCTGCCGCTTCTTCCTAGATATGACTGGATTCTACTGATTTGCTTGCTGGCACAGGCAGGGATGATCCTAAGCAAGCTGGAGACACTGGATGAGCTAAAGGTAATTTGCATGTTCCATGTCATTGGTCTGGGACTGGAAATTTTCAAAGTCCATATGGGCTCTTGGTCTTACCCCGAAGCCGCCTGGAGCAAGGTGTTTGGTGTTCCGCTGTACAGCGGATTCATGTATGCCAGCGTAGCCAGCTATATATGCCAGGCCTGGAGACGGCTGCAGCTGCAAATTACGGGCTGGCCCAAATCAGTCTATGCCGTTGCGATCAGCACGGCAATCTATCTTAATTTTTTCACGCATCATTTTATCGGTGATTATCGCTGGATACTCCTGCTTCTCCTGATTGTCGTATTTTTTCGCTGCACGGTGTATTTCACGCTGGAAGAGCGTACATTTCGCATGCCGCTGCTGCTCTCCTTCGTCTTGATCGGCTTCTTTATTTGGATTGCCGAGAACGTAACTACCTTCCTTGGCGCCTGGAAATACCCGAATCAGGAGGAGGTGTGGAGGCTCGTCCATATCGGCAAAATCAGCTCGTGGCTTCTGCTCGTTGTGATCAGCATTATTATTGTTGCTCAGCTGAAGCATGTTAAAATGGGAAGATCAGGCCCGCAGCAAGGCGTGCCAACGAATCAATGGGAGAGTGGCGCATGAACAATTCAAAGGGGATTTTCTATTATATCGTATGGATGATCGGTGCCTTTTTGCTCGTTTACTACAGCAGCAGCTTCTTTGCCATGATGGAGCATCAGCGGACGATTCTTTACAAGACAGACAATATGCTGCTGGCCAACATGCTATATTCCTTTGTGTTCGGTTTGTATCTGAGCCTGCTTAACGGATGGCCTTCCCGGAGAAAAATGAATAAACCGCTGTTTTTCTGCGTGTTTCTGCCATGCTTTTTGGTGTGGATTTATCCTATCGCCTCTACGTATATTAAAATTATCGCTATCGCTGAATATTTTCATTTGGTTCAAAAGCGCGAGTTCTTCTTCTTCGGCCTCATGAGCGGACTGACGTTAATCAGGAGCTTCTTTGCAGCCCGGTAATCATTAGAATAACCGCCGCTGATGCAATGTTTATGGATGGAGCCAGACCGCTTAAAAATGATCATTAGGAGGCTATACCTGCTTATGTCTTTTGCTAATCTTGTCGTATTAGTTACCGGAGCCGCCCAAGGAATCGGGCGCGGCATTGCGGAGGCCTACGCTCTCCGCGGTGCAGCAGTCATTCTGGCCGATTTGCAGCCCTCGGCTGGGGAACAGTCTGCAGAAGCCATCAGGCAGGCAGGTGGGCAAGCCGTGTTCATTCCTTGCGATGTCCGCAGAGAACGGGACATATCGGCCATGGTAGAGAATATCGGGCGTACATATGGAAGAATCGATATTGTTATTAATAATGCGGGAGTGTCCCGCTTCAAACCGTTCTTCGAGCTGACGGCGGATGAGTGGGATGACGTGCTGAATACGAATGCGCGCAGCTGCTTTCTCGTTACCCGGGAGGCAGCCAAATGGATGAAAAAGCAGGGGGGCGGCTCCATCGTCAATATCTCCTCGACCCGCTCCCTGATGTCTGAACCGAATTCCGAGGCCTATGCTGCTTCGAAGGGCGCTATCGTGTCGCTGAGTCATGCGATGGCCGTATCGCTAGGTTCCGAGGGAATCAGGGTGAATTGCATCAGCCCTGGGTGGATCGAGACGGGCAGCTATGACGAGCTTCGCGAGACTGATCATGCCCAACATCCGGCGGGCCGGGTAGGCCAGCCCGAGGATATCGCGCGGGCCTGCCTGTATTTGACGCATCCAGACAACAGCTTCGTCACCGGGGCGCATATGGTCGTCGATGGCGGGATGACTAGGAAAATGATCTATGAGGAATAAGAGGCGGTTCCACATCTAGCGCCAGGCTAGCGCAGCAGGAGTATTTCCGGGAGCATTCCTGCTGCTGCTCCAATGATAACTATGCACCACGGAGGCAGTCTAAAGAAAACAAGCACCGCGAACAAGCAAAGTGCGATCACGAAATCCAGGGGCCCGAATATGGCGCTGGTCCAAATAGGATCGTATAGCGCGGCCAGCAGAATCCCTACCACCGCTGCATGAATGCCTTGAAGCGCTCTTTGCATGGCTGCGCTGCGGCTCAGCCAGTCCCACAGCGGCAGGGCGCCAGCGACCAATAGAAAGGCCGGGAGGAAGATAGCTATTGTCGCTACGGCCAGCCCGGGTGCTCCCCCATAGATCGCGCCTAGATAGGACGCAAAGGTAAAGAGTGGCCCTGGAACAGCCTGGGCAGCACTGTATCCAGCGATGAAATCGGACTGGCTGACCCAGCCTTGCGCGACGACCTCCTCTTGGAGCAGCGGGAGCACCACATGACCTCCGCCAAAAACGAGTGATCCTGCACGGTAGAAGCCGTCAAGCAAGGGGAGCAAGCCGCTGTTTGCCCATCGGCTAAGCAGGGGAAGCAGCAGAAGCAGGGCAAAATAGAGCCCTAAATAAACGATGGCTGGCCTATAGCGAGGGGCATCCGGGCGGTCTTCAGCTGCCCTAGGCCGCTCCGGTTGTACTAAGGCCGTCTCTTGCCGCTGTAGGAAGAGGCCGAGCAATGCCGCTGCCCCGATAACGATGATCTGGCTGAGCGTGCTGGGCCACAGCAGCGATAACGAGGCGGCGCCAATGGCGATCGCCGCTTTGCTCCGGGTGGAAGCCAGCTTTGCACCCAAGCTCCATACGGCTTGAGCGACGATGGCGACGGCAGTCAGCTTCAGCCCATGCAGCCATGGCGCTTCGCCAATATTCATTTGCTGCACAGCAATAGCAAACAGACCTAACAGCAGGGCGGAAGGCAGTGTGAAGCCGAGCCAGGCTGCAGCAGCTCCCAGGAATCCGCTGCAGCGCAGGCCAATGCCGATGCCGACCTGGCTGCTTGCTGGACCGGGCAGAAGCTGGCATAGGGCGACGAGGTCGGCGTAGGCTTTCTCTCCGATCCATTTGCGGCGGATGACATACTCCTGATGGAAATAACCCAGATGGGCTGCAGGACCTCCAAACGAGGTTAATCCCAGCTTAAGCGAGGCCAAAAAAATATCTTGAACGGGGACCTGGGACCGGTGCTTTACTGCCTTTTTATGCGGCGCTGTATTAATATCCATGATATTCGGAAGTTCCTTTCCCAATGTTCTTGTACTGATTAATATCTTGTACCGTTAAACTTATCGGGTTATTCATCGCTCTAACATTATCATAGATGTATTAACTAAGCGTAAATTGCGGAAATTCCTAGGTCAGCCCGCTCATTTATTTACCGGACCAAACGAGATATACTTAATAAACTAGTTGATTGACTTAAAGGGGGATTCAACGCCATGCAGGAAATCGCTGTCTATAAATCCATCGCGCTCGATCTTGCCCAGCGTATCGTCAGCGGGGAGCTGGCCGTCCATAGCAAAATATCGGGGCGCACCTTGCTGGCGGCCCAGTATCACGTCTCTCCAGAAACGATCCGCAAGGCGATTGGATTATTAAAGGACGAGGGCATCGTCTCCGTCTCGCAAGGCAAGGAGATTGTCGTCATATCGGACCGGAAGGCCGAGGAGTATTTGGCAAGCAGCAATTATTTGAAGTCGGCCTATTCGTTGAAACGGGATCTGGAGCTTCTGATGGCGGAGAAGAAGGAAGTGGATCGCCGATTCGAGGTTCTGCTGAACAAGATTACGAAGGCTTCCGACCGGCTGCAGAACCTGACGCCTTACAACCCGATGGAGGTTCTGATTAAGGAACGATCCCATGCGGTAGGGAAGACGATCGGCAACCTGCAATTCTGGCAGAATACCGGGGCTACCGTAATCGCGCTGCGCAGAGGCACGAGGATTTCGATCTCGCCCGGACCTCATGTTATTTTGCGGGAGAATGACAGTCTTGTCTTTGTTGGAGACCCCAAAATTTACGATAAAACCGAGCGATTTGTTAATCAAATTATAGAATAGAGCACGGACGAAAAAAGGTTGGCCCTAAGGCGATTTTGCCAGGGTCAGCCTCTTTTTTTGTCATAGTGATCCTTTTTTTGACATACAACTTATTTATAAATATAAGGTTGTCAGTTGTCGGGAGGTTTGCTATAGTAATACCTATTGATGCTTCCAGCACAGTAAGAAACTATCAATGTGGCTGACTCAAAGTCAGCTTTGGGAGCAGGCGAAAAACAGAATTTCAAGGACAAAGGAGGCAGAGATGCTGAAATTTGAAGAAGTAAGCAAGACATATACAAACGGTTATCAAGCAGTAAAAAATATCAGTTTTGAGGTGGCGGCAGGAGAAATTCTGGTGCTGATCGGTCCCAGCGGCTGTGGAAAGACGACTTCCATGAAGATGATTAACCGCCTGATTCCGCACACCTCCGGCAAAATATACGTGCAAGGCAAGGACATTACGCAGGAGAATCCCGTAACACTGCGCAGGAACATCGGCTACGTCATTCAGCAAATCGGACTCTTCCCCCATTACACCATCGAAGACAATGTTGGCTTAATTCCCGAGCTGAAGGGATGGACGACGGACAGGAAAAAAGAGCGGGTGAATGAAATGCTCCGCTTGGTCGGGCTTGATCCGGAGGTCTTCGCGAAGCGGTACCCGAAGCAGCTCTCCGGCGGTCAGCAGCAGCGGGTCGGTGTCGCCCGGGCCTTAGCGGCGGATCCAGATATTATTCTGATGGATGAGCCGTTCGGCGCTCTTGACCCGATTACCCGGGAGCAGCTGCAGGATGAATTATTGCGGCTTCAGCAGGAGGTAAGAAAGACCATCGTATTTGTAACGCATGACATGGAGGAGGCTCTGAAGCTCGGCGATAAAATCGCCATTCTACGCGATGGAGAGCTGGTGCAGATCGATACGCCGGAGCGAATTCTAAGTCATCCGGCCAATGAGTTCGTAGAAGGCTTCGTCGGAAAAAATCGCCTCTATCAAAATCCCGAATACATTCCGATCACGGCGATCATGCGCGATAACCCTTCAACAACACTCCCAGGACGCAGTCCGAGCCGGGCGCTTACGTTCATGAGGCAGAGGAAGACCGATACGCTGCTCGTAAGCGATGAGGCAGGGAAGCTGCTGGGCATTGTCTCGGCGTACGATGTCTCCGCCCAGATGGACAGCTCGATGACCATCCGCGAGATCATGCAGCCGCCCCAGGTGGTTCTGCAGGATACGGCGACGGCCAGGGATGCCCTTGCCCTGATCACGCAAGCTCCGTTTGGCGTTATCCCGGTGGTAACGGAAGCAGGCATAATTGCCGGCATCGTCACCCGCAGCAGTCTGTTAACAGCATTTGCCGCTCAATGGGTAGGGGGTGAAGAGGAAGCATGAGAGATAAATCTTTGTGGGAGCAGTTGATCCATCAATTCGATATGCGCAAGGGCGAGCTGGCCCAGTCTCTATTGGTGCATATTGAGCTCGTGCTGCTGTCGATGCTGCTGGCAATTGTCGTCGGTGTCTCCTTAGGCATCATGATTACCAGAGTGAAGCAGCTCAAAGGCATTACGTTGGGAACCGCCGGAGTGCTGCAGACGATACCGAGCCTCGCGATGCTCGGGTTCATGATCCCGCTCTTCGGCATAGGCATGAAGACCGCGGTAGCCGCATTGTTTCTGTATTCGCTGCTGCCGATTATCCGCAATACGTATGCCGGGATTACTGATGTGGACAAGTCGATTGTGGAAGCGGCGCGGGGGATGGGCATGAAGCAATGGCAAATCTTATTCCGCGTTCAGCTGCCGCTCGCGTTGAGCGTCATCATGGCCGGCATACGTACGGCTGCGGTAATCAATGTCGGGACGGCAACGCTGGCCTCTTTTATCGGTGCAGGTGGTCTTGGAGAATATATTTTCCTGGGCATACAGCGCAACATTGAGGCTCTCACCCTGCTAGGTGCGATCCCCGCAGCCGTTCTTGCGCTGATTATGGATTATTTGCTTGGCCTGCTGGAGAAGGTAACGACTCCAAAAGGGTTGAAGGTTTAGCAAGGTAAGAGATGCTCTGGCAAGGCATGATTTGTATGATTTGTAGCAGGGTTTAAGCAGGATCAGGCTGAGTCAGGCCTGATGCAGATGATTTAATAAAACGGAGGTTGAAGAAACCGATGAAATGGGTAGCGATAAGCAAAAAAACGGCAGCAGGCATGCTGGCATTGCTATTGGCCGCGATGCTTCTAAGCGCTTGCGGAGGAGGAACAAATAAAGGAGCCGGCGCAGAAGGCACGGGGGAAATTACCGTTGGCTCAAAAAATTTCACGGAGAACATGCTGCTTGCCTTGATGATGGCAGAATTAATTGAAGCCAAAACGGACCTCAAAGTGAAGCGGCAGGTTAACCTGGGCGGCTCCAACGTCGCATGGGGCGCGCTGAAGAACGATGAAATTCAGCTGTATCCCGAATATACGGGAACCGTCGTTGCCAACTATTATCAAGAGGAAACCGGCAATTCGGCGGAATCCCTCGCTAGAACGAGAGAGCTCCTGGCCGAAGACGAGCTGGTTTTCCTGGAGCCGTTCGGCATTAATAATACGTATACGTTAGCGGTAACAAGAGAGACTGCAGAGAAGCATCATCTCGAGACCTTCAGCGATTTGGCAAAAGTGTCCGAGGATATGATTCTAGGCGTCGAATTCGAATTTCTCGATCGGGACGACGGCTTCCCCGGAATCCAGAAGCTGTACGGCATGAACTTCAAGCAGCAGAAAGGGATGGATCACGGCATCATGTACCAGTCGATCGCGAGCGGAGAGACGGATGTAACGAACGCTTATGCTACGGACGCACAGATTAAGGTTCATGATCTGGTCATTTTGCGGGACGACAAGGAGTTTTTTCCACCGTATGATGCCGGACCAATCATCCGTAAAGCGACATTGGAGAAGTACCCTGAGCTAGAAGAGGTACTGAACCAGATGAGCGGCTTGATCACCGATGAGGAGATGCAGAAGCTGAATGCCGACGTGGATGTCGAAGGAATGAAGGAGGAAGAGGTCGCTCGTCAATTTCTGATTGACAAAGGATTGATAGAAGGCTAGTTTTATCAGCGGGCTTCTTGCCCGCCGATAAGTACAGACTGCCCGTTCTGCTGATGATATCGCAGAATGGGCAGTCTCTCTTGTTTAGCCTATTGGCCTAGAACGGCTTGAGGCAGAAGACTGATCATGCATAGGGTCGGATGGGGAGCGGCGCCGGAAGATGCCTTTTTGGTGTAACTTTAACAGGGAAAATGCGTAATACATGGTAGGCGTTCTTACTTTAATCATTAGGAGGGTTCCAAATGCGCATAGGCATCATCGGTCTTGGAGACATAGCCCGCAAAGCATACCTGCCGGTTATATCGGCTATTGAAAATATAGAACTTGTACTGTGCACACGCAATTCCGAAGTCCTTAGTTCAGTAGCAAATCAGTATCGTATCAGAGAAACGGCAAATCGGCCCGAGCAATTGATCGCTGCCGGAGTAGATGCCGCATTCATACATACAGCTACGGAGTCGCATGCCGGGATTATTGAGCGTCTGATCGAACACGGCATCCATGTATATGTAGACAAGCCTATTTCCTACTTCTACGAGGAATCCGCCAGACTGGTCGAGCTGGCTGAAGCCAAGGGAGTCAAGCTGATGGTCGGGTTCAACCGGCGTTATGCTCCAATGTATGCGGCCATGAAAGAACAGAACGAGCGGCGTTTGATGATCCTGCAGAAGAACCGGGCGGCACTCCCCGATTTTGCGCGCCGCTTCGTCCTGGACGATTTCATTCATGTTGTGGATACGGTACGCTATTTATCGCCAGGGGAGATTAAAGACACGCGAATTTCAACCTATCAGCGGGATGGGAAGCTGTATCATGTTGTTCTGCACCTGGAGGGAGACGGATTTACAAGCATGGCTGTCATGAACCGCGATAACGGGATAACCGAGGAGACGCTTGAGGTGATGAATCCGGGGAACAAATGGTTTATTGATGGATTGAACACAACCAGGCATTTTCATGCCGGGAAAGAGCAGCTGATCAAGTTCAATGATTGGGATCCGGTGCTGTGCCGCAGAGGCTTTCATCAGATCATTGCGGAGTTCCTGAACAGCGTAAGGAACGGGACGCCGGACGGACTGCCCGCTCGTGACGCCCTTGAAAGCCATCGCTTGTGCGAGCTTGTCGTCAAGCATGCTGAGGAGCAGGGTGCCGATGTTTGGCTTGGGTAAGCCAAGATAGAAGATAGAGGGGAAGACGAACAAGCTCAGTGGAGGTGGACAACGGATGTATGAGGACATGAATGAACGTTTGGCAGAGCTTAAGGAGAAGGGGCGGAAGAAGGAGAAATGGGAGCAGCGCCACCAGCAGCTGAAGGAAGAGCTGGCCGCATTGGAGCGGGCTAGAGAAGAGGCTAGCCGGAGACTCGCTGCAGAGGAGAAGGACGTCAAGCAACTGACAGGCTTGTCATTGTCCAATTTGCTGTACACGGTTCTTGGCAAAAAGCTGGAGAAGCTAGATCAAGAGCAGCGCGAGGCGATTGAAGCCAAGCTGAAATACGATGAAGCCGACCGGGCAGTGCAGCATATTGAACAGCAGATCGCCGCTATCGAGAAGCAACTGGCGGAGGTGAGATTCTGGAAGCTGGATTATGATCAGGTGTTCGAGGCCAAGGAAAGACAAGTGCTAGAGCAGAACGAGGAGCTGCGAACTTTGGCGGAAGAGCAGGCGGCATTAAGTGTACAGAACAAGGAATTGGAAGAGGCGCTGCAGGCCGGACGTTCGGTCGCCCACGACTTGGATTGCGCCATCGAAAAGCTGCGATCGGCTAAAAATTGGGGGACCTATGATATGCTTGGCGGCGGAATGATTTCAACCCATATCAAGCATGGCCGCTTGGATGAGGCGATGGATTATTTATATCGCTCCCAAAACAGCCTGCGGCATTTCGAGAAGGAGCTGCGGGATGTAGGCGAGCAGCTGCCGGTTCATACTGAAATCGGCGGATTTCTCAAATTCTCGGATTATTTCTTTGACGGCTTCATTATGGATTGGATTGTCCAGGGTAAAATTAATGACATGCTGCAGCAAGTGGAGAACAAGCGGTCAGAGATAAATCGGATTCTATCCCAACTGAACGACTGGAAACGCAAGGTCGAAGCGGATCTGACGGTAAAGCGCCAAAGTTATGTACGCAGCGTGGAGCAATATACGGATTAGATCAATAAAGGGATCAACCCGCGCAGAAAAAGGAAGGGATTATCTATCGCTGAACCGCGATAAATGATCCCTTCCTTTTTGTAAGCTTAAGCTGCTGTCCACCGTCTCTCTCATTAAGACGAAGGGTTCAGGCGCGGCCGCACCAGCAGCAAATAGCTGAGCAGTGCACCAAGCTCCGCGATCGCGATAACGATGACCATCGGCAGAGCGGTATGCTCGCCGCCGAGCCCTACAAGAGGAGCGACCGCAGCTCCGAGAATATACGGGATGAGTCCGAGCAGGGCTGAGGCGCTGCCCGCAGCTTTGCCCTGACTCTGCATCGCCAATGAGAAGCCAGATGTTGAGACGATCCCTACACAGGCCACTACGAAGAACAGCGGAATCAGCACGGTGATCAGCGTTCCTCCAAGAACAATCGAAGCCAGCAGGCCGATGGAGGCTGTTACCGCCAAGGCTAGTCCAAGCTGCAGCATCGAGGCCTCCTTGACCCTGCCAGCCAGCCGGCCGGTAACCTGGCTGGCTATAATGATACCTACTCCATTCGCGGCGAAGATCAGGCTGTACATTTGCGGCGATACCTCGAACACATTTTGCATGACAAAGGACGAGCCGGATATGTAAGCAAACATGGCGGCAGAGACTAGACCTTGCGTCAGGCAAAAGCCGACAAAAAGGCGATCTCCGAGCAGACGGCGAAAAGTCATGCCAGTTGCGCTTAATCCGCCGGATTGCCTCCGCTCCTTCGGCAGTGACTCGGGGAGACCGAACAGTACCGCGATCATCATAACAACGCCGATCAAGGACAATACTACGAATACACCTCTCCAGGACGTATACTGCAGCAGCTGCCCACCAAAGATCGGTGCGAGAATCGGTGCCGCCCCGTTCACGAGCATAAGCATGGAGAAGAACCTCGTCAGCTCCGAGCCAGAGTATAAATCCCGCACGACGGCCCGCGAAATTACGATTCCCGCTGCCCCAGACAGGCCCTGAAGAAACCGGAGAGCAATCAGTCCCCAGGCTGAGGGCGCGAAGACGCACAGCAACGAGCTGATAGCGTAAATGCAAAGAGATAGTAGGAGTGGAGAGCGGCGTCCTCGCACATCGCTCATCGGACCAGCCACGAGTTGGCCAAGGGCTAGTCCCAGCAAGCAGGACGTAAGGCTAAGCTGAGTTACGGAAGCTGTCGCCCCGAGTTCTTCCGCCAGTTTGGGGAGCGCCGGCAAATACATATCCAGCGAGAGCGGACCAAAGGCCGACAAGCTGCCGAGAATGAATATTGCCTTTAGCCGAGCCGAGGGCGATAAGGGAGTTGCGGTCGAATAATCGCGAGTGTGGGAATTCATAATCTGAAAAGACATCCTTTCGAGACAATTGCAATAATTGCTTGGTTGCAGCGTATAGACGCGCATTATTTCATTATACTATATCCATGAAAATAATCGGTGAAAATGTTGCGATTCCGCCGAATATTCTTGTCGCCTGTTATGGCGGCGTTCCGAATGTTTAAAGATGGTTAAAGATAAGAAAAGGGCTGCACCCGGATAAGGAGGCAGAGTTGACAATGAAACCAAAATGGTGGAAGGAAAGTGTTGTATATCAAGTCTACCCGATCAGCTTTAAGGACAGCAACGGAGACGGGATCGGCGACCTTAAGGGCATTATCTCCAAGCTGGATTATTTGCAGGAGCTGGGGGTTAACGTAGTCTGGATCAGCCCGATCTATAAATCGCCAGGCCACGATAACGGATATGATATTAGCGACTATTGCGATATTGATGAACAATTCGGGACGATGGAGGATTTTGACCGTCTGCTGCAAGAAATGCATGCCCGCGGGATGAAGCTTATGATGGATTTGGTTCTGAATCACACCTCGCACATGCATCCGTGGTTCCTCGAGTCCCGCCAGTCCAAGGACAATCCCAAAAGGGACTACTACATATGGCGGAAAGGGAAGAACGGCGGGCCGCCGAACAACTGGGAATCGTACTTCAGCGGCTCGGTATGGGAGTACGATCCGCAGACCGATGAATATTACCTGCATTTATACTCCAAGTATCAGCCGGACTTGAATTGGAACAACCCCGTAGTAATCGATGAATTGCACAGAATGGTGGAATGGTGGTTGAAAAAGGGAGTCGACGGCTTCCGCTTTGATGCGATCTCTCACATCGTCAAGGCCGAAGGGCTTCCGGATGCCCATAACCCGAACAAGACAACAACCGTCCGGGCTTATGAAATGTTCTCCAATTTGGAGAATGTTCATACTCTGCTGCAAAACCTGCATGATAAGGTGCTCTATTACTACGACATTATGACGGTCGGAGAAACCTCGGGCCTGGGCCCCGAGCAAGCGCTGGATTACGTAGGCGACGGCCGGCGCGAGCTGAACATGACCTTTCAATTCGAGCATATGTTCGTCGATGCCGCTTCCTCAGGGAGCGGGAAATGGGACGTCGTTCCTTGGAACCTGCTCGAGCTGAAGAAAATTATCAGCAACTGGCAGAACGTTCTCCATGGCCGGGGCTGGAATGCAAATTACTGGTGCAACCATGACCAGCCGCGCTCGGTGTCCCGATTCGGGAACGATATGCTGTACCGGGTGCCTTCAGCGAAAATGCTCGCCACCTTCATTCATACGCTTGAAGGAACGCCTTATATTTACCAGGGAGAAGAGATCGGCATGACGAATATCGCCTTTGAGTCCATTGACGATTACCGTGATGTGGAGACGCTGAATTACTACGAGGAACAGCGTAATAACGGGGTGCCGGAGGAAAAAATTATGGAGGCGCTCCGCAAGAGGAGCCGGGATAACGCACGTACTCCTATGCAGTGGGATACAAGTCCGAACGCAGGCTTCACTACGGGGAATCCGTGGATGAAGGTGAATTCGAATTATAAGGAGATCAATGTAGCGGATGCGCTCCAGGATCCCGACTCCATTTTCCATTATTACAAGAAGCTTATTCAGCTTCGCAAGCAGCACCAGGTTATCGTCTATGGCGAATACAAGCTGCTGCTGCCGCTGCATCCGGAAATCTACGCCTATACCCGGACACTGGATAGCGATCAATTGCTGGTGATTCTGAACTTTTTCGAGCGGGAGCCGGTGTTCGAGCTGCCTAAGGATATTAGCAGGGAGGGGCTCGAGCTGCTTATTTCAAATTATCCTACGCAGCAAAATGAAGACTTGTGCAGTCTGAAGCTGCGCCCCTATGAAGCCAGAGTTTATTTGCAGCGTCTGCCTAAACCTGCCGAATGAATAGGACAAAACGACCGCAATTGCGGTCGTTATGGCTTGTTCGCTTATTCGACTTTCATCTGCCTGTCCCGCTGGATCCCGTTCTTGATCAGCCAGTCATGGTAGAAATATTCGAACACAGTCAGCACGAGCGTTATGGTGAGTACCTCCGGCAGTGTCATCGACCAGCCGTTGTTAGCGGCCAGCGCCCAAATGAACAAGTAGGCCAGGACGGCATCGATCATCGTCGCCAAGGCATTCGTAGCCCGAGGCAGTACGAACAGATCAACCAATAAAAACGAAAAAGCTGCCAGACCGAGAGCAGACAGCAGGGAAGCAAAGAAAGAGGCATTGCTCGTGAGCATGAAGAGCCCTACAAGAATGAGGCAGCTCCAGACAGTTTTGATAAGGATTCGCTTGGTCATGATGTCCTCCTCTTAGTGATGTACACTCATGATACCCAGCTTGCCGCAGGAGATATTCAGCGCCCATAACCTAAAAGATTGGAGAAGTTCGTCTATGCTACAGGATTGCATTATTGTCGGAGGCGGAATCGCCGGGCTGCAGGCCGCAATTCAACTGGGACGTTACTCGGCCTATGATGTTCTGGTCGTTGATGCCGGAGAAGGCAGGTCGTCGCTCTGCCGCTGCTATCACAATATTTTAGGCTGGCCGGAGGGGGTGTCAGGGGCAGAACTGCGGAGACGGGGCAGAGATCAGGCGGAAAGCACGGGTGTCCGCTTCGTTAGAGACAAGGTGACCACGGCCGTGCGGAGCGATGCCGGAACGATCCGGCTTACGGGGGAAACGGGCCGGACGTACGAGGCGCTTACTTTGCTGCTTGCCACTGGCGTAAGCGATCGTATTCCTGAAATTCCCGGACTTGTTCCGCTGCTCGGAAGCAGCGTGTATATATGTCCGGATTGCGACGGGTATGAGATTGAAGGCAAGCTTACCGTTCTGATGGGAGCCGGCGATGCCGGGGCCAATATGGCGCTTCTTCTTGCCGAACGGACAAATGAGCTCACTTATGTGAACCATGAGGCATCGGCTGTCTCCCCAAGGCTGCTGGAGCAGCTTCGCCAGGCGGGAGTCACCTATATGGAGAGGGCCATTGCCGAAATACGCCCTGCCGCCGAGGGCCAAATTGAGCAGATCGTGCTGAATGACGGAACGGTTTTGTTAGCGGAGAGAGGTTTCATAGCGTTTGGCGGGAACCAGGTGCATTCCGGGCTGGCAGAACAGCTGGGAGCAAAGCTGAGCTCTAACGGTCATGTAGAAAGCGACCCGCGCAGCAAGCAGACGAGCGTGGACAACGTTTGGGTCGCCGGCGATCTAGCACTTCATGCCGAGCAGGCGACCGTTGCTATGGGCGAGGGATCGATTGCTGCAATCTGGATCAATAAGGCGCTGCGAAAGCAGAGAGCAAAGAGGGAACCGTCAAATTAACGTTGAGTCATGAGCCCTCTCGGCAGGCAAGCCATACCAGCAGGACTAACTCATTCGCTCACATCATAGATATGATGGTATAATAAGGTCGATGTAGCAAAAGCTGAGTTTGTCCAAGCTGGTGAGGGGGGAGAGAATGGTACTTGAAGTCGCCGAGCTGCACGTCAAGCCGGGAACGATTAATGATTTTGAGAGCAGCTTTCGCCAGGCTTCCAAGATCATTGCTGAAATGCCAGGATATATCGATCACGAGCTTCACAAGTGTGTAGAGGAGGATAATAAATACATACTCCTTGTCAAATGGCGTTCCATTACCGATCATGAGGTTGGATTCAGGAAGTCCGAACAGTATCAGGAATGGAAGGCTCTGCTTCATCATTTCTACGACCCGTTTCCTATTGTCCAGCACTATGTACGTATCAAGCATGCTCTGGATTAGTCCAAGGAGGTAGCGTATGGGAGAGATTATTTTTAGCCAGTTGGAATTTGTCCGCAATCAGACTCTAAAAATGGTTCAGGATTTATCGGAGGAGCAGGCCGACATCATTCCTTTCGGCTTCCGCAACAATATTCGCTGGAATCTAGGGCATATCGCTTTCGTGCAGGACGCGTTTGCATTTCGGCTGACTGGCCGCCCTTCGCTGATTTCGGCAAATTATAAGGGCTGCTTCACTAACGGGACCTCTCCGGAGGGGTGGCCGGAGGACGTGCCCAAGCTTGCGGAAATTATTGAGGTCCTGCAGTCCCAGCCGCAGCAAATCGCTTCGATCCTGCCGGGGAAACTGGACGAGACCGTCAGCAAGCCGTATACAACATCCTCGGGCATTACGCTCGACAGGGTAGAGGGATTTTTGAATTTTTGCTTATACCACGAGGGTATGCACTTCAGCGTCATTAAAATGTATAAGAAATTAATCCAAAGCTAGCCTTCCGGGGCTAGCTAATTTTAAGTTCATTTGTTATCTTGGATTGGCTTAAAAGCTGAATTGGTGAGGAGTTTTCCATCATGGGGACATCATATCGAATCGAACATGCCGCAGTAGAAGATTTAAGCCAGATCGTAGCGATCTATAACGAGACGATCGGGAGCAGGATGGTTACAGCTGACCTCGAGCCCATTACCGTGGAGAGCCGGCTGAAATGGTTTGAGGAGCATACACCGCGCAGGAGGCCCCTTTGGGTAGTGAGAGCGGAAGCAGCAAACGGGACAAGCTCTGCAGAGGAGCACGAAAAGCGGGTAGTGGCTTGGCTCAGCTTTCAGTCCTTTTATGGGCGTCCGGCCTACGACAACACGGCGGAAATTAGCATTTACATATCTTCGGCGTTTCGCGGCCAGGGCATTGGCAGCCTGCTCATGGAGAAGGCTATTGCTGCTTGTCCTGAAATTGAAGTGAAGACGATGCTGGGCTTTGTGTTTGCGCATAACGCTGGAAGTTTGGCGCTGCTCCGAAAGCACGGGTTTGGGCAGTGGGGGGTATTGCCGCGGGTGGCCAATCTGGACGGAACCGAAAGAGATCTTGTTATTATGGGAAGGAGGATAGAGAGCGATTAAGTCCTTGATCTAACATGACAAATAATGTGAGTTTACGAGAGTATTTGCCCGGTGACATGGAGGCATTGGAGCGCTATGAGCTTCCCGAGGGACAGATTTTGTTTAGCGCTTTGCCCAAGGAGGTGCTGTCCGAAGCGATTCAGGACAGTCATCGGTATCCAGTAGTGATTGTTTGCGGGGAGAGCCTAGTCGGCTTTTTTATTCTGCATGAGGGGCCGGCTATCGCGGAATTTACGCCTAATCCCCAAGCGATGCTGCTGCGCTCATTCTCCATCGATTATCGCCATCAAGGACAGGGCATCGCCAAGCAGGCCATGCTCCAGCTCCCTGAATTCATGAAGTCCCGGTTCCCTGGACGGAATGAAATCGTCCTAGCGGTAAATAAGCGCAATAAGGCGGCCCAGACTGTATACCTGGCTGCAGGCTTTCGAGACGAAGGCAGACTGATTGAAGGCCCGATTGGGCCGCAGCATATTTATCACTTGATCATAGCCTAAAAGCAGAAGAGCTGTACCCAGAGGCCGGGATGATAGCGGCAGCTGGGGTCAACTCTTATTGGAGTCAGGCTAAAGTCGGCTAGCCGTATAGGAATGCATCATAAAACGAGGTGAAGAAACCATAGAAAAAACCAACGAAAAAGCTGATGACCAGAAATAGGATTGCATAGATCGGAAATTGGCGCAGCCGGTATGCACGGATAAACATATATACCGGGACAATCAAGAACCACCAGATCGGGGTAGTCCGGTGACCGGAACGCTGGAGTTCATTTTTGTCCAGCGAGCAAAACAGAGCATATAATCCGATTTTTACAATCCATAATAGGAAGCTGAGTCCTAAGAAAGGGCCAGCGTCCCGGGCAATAAGATTTATAAGACTAGTGGTTCCGGAAACCGCAACGATCAGCCACATATATGTATTGTTTACTTTTTGCAGTGGATATTGGCCGGGATGTACTTGATACCCGGTATGCTGTCCCGAATAGGTCTGAGCCCCGGGGGTATGCCCTCCAGGCGGATATCCTGCAGTTCCGGGAGCTGAGCGGGGATAAGCTTGGTCGCCGGGTGATGGATACGGATAAGCTGCATTGTACGGCGGCTGCCCGTGGTTGGCCTGAGATCCGCTGCCTGGCGCAAACATAATGTGGTGAATCAGCTCTGTCGAAGACAGCGGTGCCCACTCGGCCATCCCTTCAGTCCAAACCATCGTGTTTGGCTGCAGCTCCCGGTGGATGTAATAGTCACTTTGCATCTGGCCGATGGTTACCGGCCCCTTGATGCTGTCATTATACACATAGTACCAGGGAACCGGGCTAGTGTTATAATTACTACTCATAATATCATCCTGCCTTTTAATAAAAAAGATTTGAAGAATATAGCATAATATCCTCAATAGTACCATGGAATTACATAGAAGTAACGGGCAAACGGAAGTTTTTAAGCGAAAAATGTCATGATTTGCTATTATAAATCCATATTAAGATGAAATAGACAAATAAACGAGCCCGTAGGAGTGGTAGAAAAATGAGCATATTGGAGACGATCCGCCAGCCGAAGCAGCGCAAGCTGCTGATGAGCGCCGGGCTGAGCTGGATGTTTGACGCGATGGACGTCGGCATGCTGTCGTTCATTATTGCCGACTTAAGCTTGAAATGGCAGCTGTCGCCCCAGCAAACCGGCTTGTTTACGAGCATTAATTCGATCGGCATGGTATTCGGTGCGGCCATCGCCGGCTATATGGCGGATAAGTACGGCCGAAAGTCAGTGCTGTTGTGGACGCTGCTGATTTTCTCCATCGCGACAGGCCTTTCGGCGGCGGCCACCGGATTTGCTGTCCTGTGCATCCTCAGATTCATTGCCGGGTTTGGCCTGGGAGGAGAACTGCCCGTCGCTTCGACGCTGGTATCGGAGTCCGTGCAATTGAAAGACCGGGGCAGGGCGGTCGTGCTGCTGGAGAGCTTCTGGGCGGCGGGCTGGATCGCGTCGGCCTTGATTGCCTACTTTATCATTCCAAAGTACGGCTGGCAAGCGGCCTTTATCATCGGCGGTCTGCCGGCACTCTATGCCCTGTATTTGCGAAGGGCCATCGAGGATCCGCCAAGATATATGCAGCAATCTGCGGAGCAGCGCAGTCAGGCAGCGTCGTTTGGCCAGCGGTTCAAATCCGTGTGGGCCAGGCCTCATCGCCGTGCAACGATTATGCTGTGGGTGCTCTGGTTTACGGTCGTATTCTCCTATTACGGCATGTTCCTGTGGCTGCCCTCGGTAATGATGATCAAAGGGTTCAGCCTAGTGAAGAGCTTCGAATATGTCCTTATTATGACGCTGGCTCAGCTGCCCGGTTACTTCACTGCGGCTTATTTCATAGAGAAATTCGGCCGCAAATTCGTCCTCGTTCTCTATTTGGTGTTTACCGCAGTCAGTGCCGCCTGGTTCGGCCTGGCTACGACGGAAGGCGCGTTGATTGCCGCCGGCATCTGCCTGTCATTTTTCAATCTCGGCGCCTGGGGCGGGATGTACGCTTACACGCCGGAGCTGTATCCAACCGCCGTACGTTCAACGGGTGTAGGGCTTGCCGCTTCGTTCGGCCGCGTCGGTGGCATTCTTGCTCCTTACATGGTCGGGATGCTTGTTGCCCGGCATTATCAGATCGGATATATATTTGGCATTTTCTTTGTAACGATTCTTATAGGTGCCGCAGCGGTGTTATGGCTTGGAGCAGAGACGAAAGGAAAGGAGCTGGCGGATTAATCGTGCGGCAACTGGAAGCCCCTTGCTCCATCATGGCGCAAGGGGCTTCCAGGCTTATGCAATTATAATATTCTATACGCTTAGCTGATGATGATGCAGCTCTTCTCCTGGCTTAAGGGCATGCCCGGTAATGCCAAGCTTGCTCAGCTCGCTGACAAAAAGATCGCCATCCTGCCGAATCAGATCGAAGGTATTATAATGGATGGGTACGACATGGCGGGCGCTAACCCATTCTGCTGCGGTAAGCGCATCCTCCGGCCCCATGGTGAAGAAATCGCCGATCGGAATAAAGGCCAAATCGACCCGATGGCGCGTGCCGATCAGCTGCAAATCGGTGAATAGGGCCGTGTCGCCCGCATGATAGATCGTGAACCCGTTCAGCTCCAGCAGGATTCCAGCTGGATTTCCAAGATAAATGTTCATGCCGTCGACAAGTACCGAGGAGCTGTGGAGAGCCGGAGTGAACTTCAGTTTGCCGAAAGGAAACGAGCAGGAGCCTCCCAGGTTCATGCCGGTCGTCTCCAGCCCTTTGGCCGCGAAATAATCGGCTAATTCCACGATGGCAATGATCGGGCAATGATTGTTACGTGCGATGGTTTCGGCGTCGCCGATATGGTCGGAATGGCCATGCGTCAGCAGCACATAATCGGCCTGAATATCTTCAGCCGAGACCGCAGCCACCGGATTGCCCGTCAGGAACGGGTCGATGACGAGCTTGTATTCGCCTGTGTCGATGTGAACGGAAGAATGTCCTAAGTAGGTCAGCTTCAATTTTATCACCTCAATAACATAGTTGAATCTCTACTAAATTATACCTGACTTGGGCGCAGGAGTCACATTTCAGGCAATATATGCCGGCAAAAGAAAGGAAGTATTGTATTCGGAGCAGGAACATGCTACTTTTTGAAGCGAGAGGGGGAAGCAGATGAGCACTGCGTTTGAACAATTGAGAAGAGAGGGAATCGTCGCCATACTTCGCCATGTCCCGGAGGAACGGGCAGACGGGCTGATCGCTGCTTTGGATCGGGCGGGAGTAGTATTCGTGGAAGCGACGCTAAACAGTGACGGCGCTCTGGGCATGATATCCCGCTGGCGGGAGCAATACGGCGGCAGGATGCGGATCGGCGCTGGGACGGTCCTCGATTTAAATATGGCCAAGCAGGCGGTAGCCGCAGGGGCAGAGTATCTTATTGCCCCCAATTTGGACGAAGCGGTCGTGAACTATGCCCGGGAACAATCGATTGACGTCTATCCGGGGGCGATGACGCCGAGTGAAATCGTCCGGGCCTGGAACGCGGGGGCAACCGCCGTGAAGGTATTCCCTATGGCCTCGCTGGGGCTGGCCTATCTGCAAGAGGTGCGGGCGCCGCTTAGCCATATTCCAATGATCGTGACGGGCGGGGTCCGTCTCGATAATATTCATGAATTCTTTCAAGCCGGAGCTGCGGCAGTCGGAATGGGCGGAGGCATCGCGAACATGGCTCTCATGAAGGAAGGCCGCTTTGAAGAAATTGAACAGAATGCTGCAGCGCTCGTACAGGCAGCGCGTTCGGCAGCCAGACCGTGAAATTAAATTAAGTACAGACAGCATTAAGCAAGCTCCCTTGAACCGCCGTTCAAGGGAGCTTGCTGCTGTTACTTTATATTAGGCGAGAGTTTTGTGGCATGAACTTGGGCCGGTTTGGCTTGACTGGCATCAAAGCTATTCTAAGGATTCGGCCAGCTTATGGAGACGTTTCTCGGATCATCGTAAGCGGTGGCCCAGTAATAGCCGCCCGCCAGCACGCGCTGCGGCCAGAAGCCGACTTCTCCGGACGCCGCAGGCAATGCTTCTGAATGGGCGAACATGATCCCGTTGACATCGGGAGCAAGCTCAACATACCGGCCTCCATTGAAGGTAAAGCGCCCATACACTCTGGCCGTTAGTTGTTCCCCGGTCTCATAATCGCACACCTTCAACGTTACCTTCGAGCGTGTGCCGTCGCGTTGAATCGACATTTCGCTTAGTATCATCGGACGAAGGCTGGTGCTTAAAGTAGCAGCCGATGCAATTTCAGAAGCAGGGCCGACGTTGCCGCTGATGTCTTTCGCGGCGACCTTGTAATAGTACGTCGTATCGGGCAGCAGCCCCCGGTCCTTATAGCTCAGATTGCGCGAAAGACCGGCGATATTCGATGCGTCAGGCTCGAAATCGGGCTCGGTGCTGCGATAAATAACGTATTCCTCGACGTCAGAATCATCGAAGGCTCTGCCATAACGAAGGGTGATGCTCTGGTAATCATAGGCTTCGGCAGTGGGCTGCACGCTGACCGCTGACGGCGGCGTTACGTCCTCGGGAGTCACCGCCCATTTCACCCCTTCAGGTCCCCAGGCTGACGGAAGCCAGCGGATCGAATCATAATGGTGCATGGCGATACCGCCGAAGGCGGGATTTCCGTTGAACCAATCATAGACCTTATCCAGCTCGCTCTCCATATAAGTGCGGCCTTCCTCCCGGAAGGTGATGGTCTCCGGGTCTCCACTGTTGGCGATATCCAGCGTTTCTACGCCGATAATGACCGAGTTGGGCTTGCCGATCAGATTGGCATAGTCGATTTCACCTTGAGCATGTGCGATGATCCCGACACTGCCTTCGGCTGTATCGCGATAATCCATAATCGAAATATAATCGCTCATGTCCTGAATGTGCTCGGACAGCCACTTGGTTTGCCCGTTCCACGTAATATCCTTTGCCGGGTCGTTGCTGTCAAACCATCTGGGGATGGCCGGGCCGAAGGGGAGAGCGATGCCGGCGGTATCTCTGCGAGCTATCAGCTGTTCCATAATATCAAGATACTGGAGCTGTACCGACGGCTTCTGCAGTCTGAAGTCCGGCAGGATATACGGCTCGATGTCTACGTTTATGCCGTCGAACTGCTCGTCAGGAGAAGATGACAGGTTATAGTTGATGACCTTCTCCATCTCGCGGATCGCCAGCTCATGGTACTCCGTTAATGCGCCGAAATAAGGTGGAACCGTTCCGCCGGCGATACAGGCGTGAACCTTATAGCCGTTATCGTGGGCCCAGGCCAGGAAATCCCGAACCTTATCGGGCTCCTCCTCAAGAATATCGATCCCTTCATAAGGGAATACGCCCAGATAGAAGGTGGTTACCGCATCGGAGCCGAAGGTATCCGTATCGTCTGCAAATGCTTTGAGGGCGGTACGCGAGCCAGGGTTTAGGAATAAATTGTAGGCTGCCTTTTCCCAGATCCATATGGCCCGATCCTGACGTTCAAGAACAATCTCTTTCTTCTCGACATCGCCGTTCTTTACGTACGCCGTCAGACTGCGGCCGATGTTGCCGAATTGATCGATCGCCCTGGCTTCAATGCTTGAAGTACGGTTCGGGGCGGACTCGGCATCCCATATATACTCGTAAGTCTCGCCGGCGCCATGCGCGGCGGTCCAAGCGCCACCGTTAATTCGGACCTCAACGGCTTGAACCGGATTCAAGGCATAGACGGATAAGGTGACGGGGATTTGTCCTTCAACGACCGAGCCATCAAGCGGTTGATCGATGCGGATTAAGGGAGGAGAGACGGTGGGATTATCGACCTCAATCCATTTGGTTGGGGATGTTACCCCGTATCTGGTCTCACTGCCCAATCCCCGTGCAACGAGGCGGATCTCCCCGTGATACCGGGTTGTGTCCAATTCGGCAAACCACGTTCCAGATTCGGTGCCGCTTAGATGGTTCATATGCGTATCGAGCTGCTCGCGCCCATTCACAATCAGCTTAATATCATAGACATCCGTATAATGGCCCGAAATTGTGACCGTTCCCGCCTCCACCAGCGCACCATTGCTGTGCGAATCGATCGTGATTTGCGAGTCGGCCCATGCTGCTGGAAGACTCTGGCCGGGAACCCACGGCATAATAATACTGATAGCGAGCAACATGACCAGCCATTTGGATCGCAAAGGGAGAACGCGTGATTTCCAGCCGCCGCCGTGATATGACATCGTAAATCCCTCTCTTTCCGCGGGAGCTTACCGCTGCATATTTTTGTAAACGTTTGCAATACCTATTGTAGCGGCTGAAAAATTAGAAGGGCAACAGCCTTAAATAGACCGAATTCCAGCTTGGTGATTCCTCTCATTGCGCTAAAGGCTGTTACGCGCCAGGCGGCTCCTCCTCAGAGAGATGAATAAAGCTCGACCCGCTCGGAGAATGAATAGGATCACTCCGCAATCGGATCGAGCTTGAGAAGTGGAGCTGAGGCTGCCCCTGTTAGGCTAATTTGTAATTACGGCTGGCTTCGTGCAGCCAGATCCATCATCCCTACAAGATCATGAACGGCGATCCCGGCATAAGAGCGGTAGTTTCGGCCCAGCTGATCCAGATAGAGCAGCTGTATATTCAAGTAATCATAGCCTTCCTCATAGAAGGTGACTTGATTGCCTTCCGAGGAATATTTGGTCTCTACACCGGTATATATGCGCTTGTTCAGCTTCTCAGCCTCCAATAGCTCCTGTTGGGCTAGGCTGATCACGGCCGAGGCGCTGTCCCGATAAGACATCAGGGTTACAGAATCAAATTGGGAGATCATCCAGGAGCTCAGTGACATCTTCGACTCGCTTGCTGCATATTTATCTAACCAGAAGGGCAGGTCTGCCGCAATCGGCAGCCTCAATTTGGCAGATTCTTGAACGAGAAATTCCACGTTGGATTGCCACTGCTTTATCACATTGTTAAGATCGGTCTTCCATTCGGGTAACAGATAGGGCTCGATATCCACGTGGATACCGGTAAATTTCTCTTCCTCGGCAGCCGTGGCTTGATAATCTCCAATCCACTTCATGAAGCTTGCCAGCTGGGAGCGGTTTGACTCCAGCGCCCAATTCGGCGCCCCGTTCAAGGCATGTACCCGGATGCCGAGGGCATGGGCTTTGGCAATGAAATTTTTGTAGTAGGAGGTATCCACCTTATTGCTGATCTGCAGATATATGAAGTGGATGCCTTCGGATGCCGAGAAGGATAAAAGCTCATCTGGCTTTGTCTCAATCAGTTTCGCGTGCCACAGCCAAGTTGCTTTGGGCAGCTTGCCTGTTGCCGCTTCGGTACGAATGGGATTGCTTGCGGATAGAATAATCATGCTTGCTAGCAGCAGGAAAAATAGACGCCGGAGGAAAGGAAGGGTAGGAAAATTCATGTTGTCCAGCTCCTTTAATCATAAAATGTACATAAAAATAGGACTGTGGTAATGGGAAGATGAAATGGTTTAATGATATGCTGTTATTTCCAGGCCCAACCTCCTGCTTTTTCTTTACCGCATTAAAATTGCATGAGTAAATGGTTATAAATGAACTATATCACATAATTCGACATTATTGTCGTAAATTGTCATAGGACTTTAGTATGGATTTCTAAAATCCTGGTTCAAATACGACTTGATAGGGTAAATAAATATATTTTATTACGTTTTCTGTGAAAAACTTGGAACATATTATAGGAGTTATCGGTAAAGAGGCTGTTCGCCTGATATGAACTGGTTCCTATATTGCGACTAATAAAAAATCTCTATAAAGAACCTATTGTAAGCGGTTGCAATGCGTGGGAAACACTTTGCAGCCGATTTGCTCACACTAATGAAGTGTTTCAAATATGACTAATTGGCTAAACTATTATTAAAAATTTAAATATTAGGGCAAAATATTAGAGCATTAATCACTCGATGAAAGGGGGCTAGTTCTGGCATGAAAATTATTATTACGCAGGGCGAGGCTGTTGAGAAAGGGATATGGCTGAAAGTCATGGAAGCATTCGGTCTTGAGCAAAACGATGAGGTATGGGAAAAGGAACAGTTCATATTAACGGAGGAGCAGGCCCGGGAATTTGGGCTGATACATTGATCCTAAAATCCGAATCCACTAAAAAACGCCGACCCGTAAGGGATCAGCGTTGTTTGCATGAACTGAACAAAACTACAGATTGATTATTTATTATTTATGTGTTAAAATGACGGATAGTCAAATAACGGTATATCATTTTAGGATCGCTTTTATAATAGCATAAAAGCTGGCAATTGTCAAACGAAATATAGATTTAAGATAAGTAGCATTTCATTTATGGGTGGGGGTCTGAATCGTGACAGAGGATTTGAAGCTTCATACTGAATCAGAATATACAGATGACCTGACGCTGCCGCCAGGCATAAAGATCGATGATCCTGTACGCATGTACTTGAAGGAAATCGGTAGAGTACCGCTTCTATCGGCAGAGGAAGAAATCGAACTAGCCAAGCGAATAGAGCAGGGAGACGAGGAAGCCAAGCGCAGACTGGCGGAAGCCAATCTGCGTCTCGTTGTTAGCATCGCCCGCCGATATGTCGGGAGGGGAATGGTGTTCCTCGACCTGATCCAGGAAGGCAATATGGGTCTTATTAAAGCTGTCGAGAAATTCGATTTCAAGAAAGGCTTCAAATTCAGCACCTATGCGACATGGTGGATTCGTCAGGCCATTACGAGAGCTATAGCGGATCAGGCCAGAACAATTCGAATCCCGGTTCATATGGTAGAGACCATCAACAAGCTGATTCGCGTTTCCCGCCAGCTTCTGCAAGAGATCGGACGGGAGCCGACTCCAGAGGAGATCGCCAAGGAAATGGATCTCACGCCGGAGAAGGTTCGAGAAATCATGAAGATCGCTCAAGAGCCGGTCTCGCTGGAGACGCCGATCGGCGAAGAGAATGATTCGAATCTGGGCGATTTTATCGAGGATCACGATGCGCTGGCCCCGGCAGAGGCTGCGGCTTACGAGCTGCTGAAGGAGCAGCTGGAGGAAGTGCTGGATACGCTGACCGAGCGTGAGGAGAACGTGCTTCGCCTGCGCTTCGGAATGGATGATGGCCGGACGCGAACGCTTGAGGAAGTAGGCAAGGAGTTCGGCGTTACCCGGGAGCGGATCAGACAAATTGAGGCCAAAGCCCTCCGCAAGCTGAGACATCCGAGCCGCAGCAAGCGGCTGAAGGACTTTATGGAATAATCATTTATCTGATAACAATAGATGCAAAGGGAGCCACCTTGACGAAAGGTCATGGAAGCTCCCTTTTTTAATAGATGCTGGCTAGCTGCATCATTTTACCGGGCATCGTCTGGCGAGGAGCGGCTTGATCGTGCGGAGCAGTCTGGGCGGCAGAGGCTGTGTGTACAAATAGCTTCGCTCCGCTCTCCGGCCTGGGCGAGCCGGTGTATGCGTTTTTCGGTGCTGCAAGGGGGAGGCGACCTGCGTCCCGAATACCTGCATAAACCATTCAATCGGATAGGATATCGATAAGAAGCCATCGTCAGAGCCGGCAAAATTGACGGCAGCCGCTAAATTTCCGCGCTGGGTCAGCCATACGGAGCCGGAGTCGCCGCTTAAAGAGACGGGTCGCTTGCCGCGAATGACGCTCTGGTTCTTGAAAGTAATCATGCCGAGATTGCCGTATGGACCATATCCCACGCGGATATCGGTGTGAATTGATTCTACCCGCCCCGTTCTTATGCCGGTAGTGCGGCCGACCTTCTTGAACTGGTCTCCGATACGATATGACCGCAGATGGCCAGGCACTGTTCCGAATACAGCGTAACGGGGACTGAGCAAGGAACGCCGCAGCGGCCTGGCCATCGCTGCATCGAGATAGTTGTTTCTATTCTTGCTTAGTCTCACGAAACGATGCAGCTCTCCAATGCGATCTGCTCTTGCTGTTCCGCCATCGGCTCCGCCGGGCTGGAGCGTCTTGGAGCAGCGCCGCGTATTCTCGTTTACAAGAACATGATTATTGCTGAGCACATAGAGCTGGCTGCCACAGAGCCTATCGGCAATAATCAATCCCGCCGTACCTGAGGCATCCGGCGTGCCGATGCTGTATCCCCCGATCACTGGTCTTATTCTAGATCTGAAACGGTCATTCTCCTGGGTACTGTGTTTATGAAAGCTTGACGATTGCACGATTCGTACAGGCACGCCTATTTTGCGCTGCAGCTCAACGGGGTTAATGGTCTTCTGTTTTTTCGGGCTTTTTTTGCTAGAATTTGCAGTTGCCGCTGCAGCGCTGGCATAGAGGATAATCGCGGCGCCTTTCCCCGGGCGGCGTGGATCGCACATTCCTACGCCAATGCCGTGTATGCCGCGTTGTTTCAGTACATGCGCCGCGATACGCTGCTTGGCCAGATAGGCTTTACGGAAGCTTGCCAAATGAAATCACCTTTTCTGTCTGTTTTCATTCATATTATGCTGAGACAAGGGTTGGGTTTACCTGGATTTAATCTGGCTCATACTCTAAGACAGGGGAATTGACGCAGATAGTATAATTGATATACAATAATTTCGACGTAATCATATTGATGATAAGGCGATGGAGTTCGCCATAACCGCCGAACAGGCTGATGACTCCTACCAGTGCTTATTTTGTTATGCACTGGTAGGAGTTTTTGTTCATCGGCAATAAATTCACGCAGGAGGCTTGGAGTTGAAGTCCGATCACGAAACCTTACCTAACAGCGGAAATCAAAAAATGAAATGGGCCGGAGCAATTAGAACTGCTGCCGCCTTTCCCGGCTCATTCCTGAAATGGATAATAATTGGCAGCGTTGTCGGATTGCTAACTGGCACGGCTTCTGCCATTTTTCTAATCAGTCTCGATACCGTTACCCAATGGCGGTCAGCACAGCCCTGGCTGCTATGGCTGCTGCCCGCCGGGGGAGCCTTGGTAAGCTATGCCTACATGAAGTGGGGCAAAAGCAGCGCCCAGGGCAATAATCTGATTTTGGAGCAAATCCAAAGCGGAAATGAAAGAATTCCGCTTCGCATGGCTCCGCTTGTACTGTTTGGAACCCTAACGACACATTTGCTCGGAGGCTCGGCTGGACGGGAGGGAACCGCCGTGCAAATGGGGGGAAGCTTGGCGGACTGGTTCGGCAGGCTGGTCAGGCTGGATGCGCAGGATCGCCGAATTTTGTTAATGTGCGGGATAAGCGGAGGCTTCGGCTCCGTATTCGGAACGCCGCTGGCGGGAACGATGTTCGGGTTAGAGGTGGCCGTGCTCGGTGTAATCAGCTATCGCGCGCTTATCCCTTGCTTTGCCGCAAGCTTCGTAGGACATTTGGTGACTACAGGGCTATGGGGCGTGCAGCATCATATTTATGATATAGGGCAAATCCCGGCTTTATCTGGCATGGTGCTGCTTAAGGTGGCTTTCGCCTCCATCTTATTTGGGTGGACCAGTCTGTTGTTCAGCGAGCTGACCCATTATTTAAAAAGAGGGTTTAGTCGCTTATTTGCAAATCCGGTGTTAAAAAGCGCAGTCGGCGGCTGTCTCATTATCGCCATGGTCTATTTGGCCGGAACTCGGGATTATTTGGGGCTAGGCCTGCCGTTGATCGAGGATTCATTTGGAGAGGGGGTATCTCCGTTTGCTTTCCTTGGCAAGCTGCTGTTCACTTCGGTGACGCTGGGCTCGGGCTTTCAAGGTGGAGAGGTGACGCCGCTCTTTGCGATTGGGGCAAGCCTGGGGCACACTCTGTCCGGGTGGCTTCAACTGTATGCGCCCTTTCTGGCCGCGCTCGGATTTATCGCGGTATTTTGCGGGGCAGCCAATACGCCGATCGCCTGTTTCATCATGGGCATTGAGCTGTTCGGCTCGGAAGGTGCCGTGTATCTATTCATAGCCTGTCTTGTCAGCTATGTCTTCTCCGGCCACAGCGGCATTTATAGCTCGCAGCAGATCGGCGCCTCCAAGAGCTCGCTGCTAAGCATTCCGCCGGATACAAGGCTCGGCAGCAGAAGGAGCATGTTGAAATCCCGTCGTCCCAGGGATTGAAATGCAATGAAAGGGATGTTATAATTTAGTAAATTTAATCCTAGGGGATGTCTTTGTGTTTGTGGGAGTTCTTAACTAATTAATTGGATAGAGTTCAATTCCAGGGCCTGGATCAAAAGCTGCCAATTAGGCGGTTTGTTTGTCCATGTTAATTTGGAAGGACTCGATTAGTTAAGAACATAGGACATCGACCAAATCCAATCACTGCGATTCTGGCCGTGCACTCCGCATGGCCTTTTTTGATATATCGCGGGTATTCAAGGGTAGAAGATGAACGCTAATGTTCATTTTCTGCCCTTTTTTTGTTATCCAAAACAAGAAAAGAGGGAATGGGAATGAAGGATGTAGTGAAGGAAATCTATGCCAAGGTCAAGCTTCAGGAAGGCCCCGGAATCATCGAGCAAATGCTGATAGAATGTTACATGAACCCCGGTATATCTACGAAAGAATTGGCGCGCCGGCAAATGCTGCCGATTCCTGTGGCGGCAGCCATCAAGAAGGAGCTGATCCGGGCAAGGATTCTTAAGCAGGATAGAGGTGTGGACTGCACCAGCACTGGCAGGAGATGCATTGAGCAGGCGGGAGGCTATCAGGATATCGACCGGAGCTTGTACAGGAGATTCATGAGGGAAGGGCTGGAGCTTCAAGAGCTCACTCAGGAGAGGGAATGGCACGGATGGAGAGAAATTTTTAATACCCGGCCCCAGGTTAACGTGCAGATCGATCAATCCAAATGCACGCCTGAAACGAGTTTGCGCAGGGCGATTCTTGCTTTGCGCAATCATGCAGTAATCGGCAAACGGATACTGTGCGTCGGCGATGATGATCTTGTGAGTGTGTCGCTTGGTTTTTTGCTGAAGCAGCTGTTTCCGGGAAGCAGCGAGGCAAAAGCAGAAATTGAAGTTGTCGATATTGATGATCGTTTCCTGGATTATATCCGAATGATCGCAGAGCGGGAGAACCTGCCGATTACCTGCCGACTAGTGGATTTACGCGAACCATTACCCTCCGATTTGTGCGGGCAGTTCGATGCTTTCTTTACAGATCCGCCCTATACGCTTCAAGGAGCCAGCTTATTCCTCTCGCGGGGAATCAGCGCATTGCGCAAGGAGAAGGGCTTGCCAATTTTCCTGTCCTTCGCGCATAAGTCACCTGACTTCATGCTGGCCATGCAAAGGGAATTCGTGCGGATGGGGCTTACTGTCGGCAGTACGCTACTCCATTTCAATGAGTATGAAGGAGCTGAAATGATAGCCAATCGAAGCCAAATGATGATTCTTAAAACTACGGATCATACGGCACCCGAATATACGGACAGCTTTACAGATGCGTTATACACGGGCGAGGTAAAGCGTACTCGGAGAACATACTGTTGCTTGCAATGCACTGAGATCATCCGGGTAGGAATGGACGGGGAGTATCAGACGATCGAAGCGCTAAAAAACGCAGGCTGTCCCAGCTGCAGTAACAGCACGTTCAAATTAATGAGCAAAGAAGAAATCTAAAACTTGCGTTAGGTGTTTTCCAAGGTTTTGAGATAGAATAGAGCTAGCGAGGAAGTGATGTAAATCATATTTTTCAAAATGAATGGAGGATTCTGAAAAGTGAGACAAGCGTTTGCCACGATGCTGGCGTCTGCTCTGCTATTGCTCTCCTTATCCGCCTGCGGAGGCAGCGCAAATAAGAGCGGGGATGAAGCGAACCATGCGCATAGTGCATTACATATTACGGCTAGCGGGGATGTGCAGGAGCTGACGGCAGGCAAGGAGGTATTGCCCTCCTTTTTGGACGGTCAGCACGAGAATATTGTGCTCGTATATCGAGCGGTCAGCGAGTACCCTGAGCTGCTGGACGGCATGCCCTGCTACTGCGGCTGCGGGGATTCGGCAGGCCATCGCAGCAACCGGGACTGCTTCATTCATGAGGTAAAGGAGGACGGCTCGATCGTCTGGGATGATCATGGCACGAAATGCAACGTCTGCCTGGAAATCGCTGTGGAGTCAATTCAGATGAAGCAGGGAGGAAAAGCGGCCGGGGAGATCCGTACATTCATTGACGAGAAATACCGCGAGGGCTATGCCAAGCCGACGGATACGCCGTTACCGCTATAATCATGCGTAAATAATTATGACAGTAGGAATCAAACGAAAATGAAAAAATTCAAAAAGTTCTATATTGAAACGACCAGCATTTGCAATTTGGCTTGCAGCTTTTGCCCGCCGACTGAACGGAAATCCCAGTTCATCAAGGTCGAGGAATTCGCAAAGGTGCTGGATGAAGTGAAGCCTCACACGGACTATATTTATTTTCACGTTAAGGGTGAGCCGCTGCTGCATCCCAAAATTGACCAGCTGCTGGATTTGAGTCATGAGAAGGGCTTCAAAGTAAATATTACGACGAATGGCACGCTGATTCGCAAGGCCTGGCCCAAAATTATCAACAAGCCGGCGCTAAGACAAATGAATTTCTCGCTGCACAGCTTCGACGGGCATGAGGGCTCGACGGATCGTGAAGGATATATCGAGAATATATTGGCTTTTGTAAGAGAAGCGGTTAGCACCTCGGATCTGATCGTTTCGTTCCGGCTGTGGAACCTGGACAAGAGCAACGAAACCAATTTGCAGCGGAGCCGCAACCGGGCCACTCTGGAAATGATCGAGAAGGAGTTCGGGCTGGATTATCAAATCGAGGAAAGAGTTGTTCCGGGAGGCGGAATCAAGCTGGCTGACCGGATATACCTGAATCAGGATCATGAGTTCGACTGGCCCGATTTGCGCGCGGAGGAGGACGACGGCCATGGCTTCTGCCATGCGCTGCGGAATCAAGCGGGCATCCTTGTGGATGGAACGGTTATTCCGTGCTGCCTAGATGGAGAAGGCGTGATTAATCTAGGCAATGTCTATAAGACGCCGTTCTCTGAAATTATTGAGGGGGAGCGGGCGACCCGTTTGTATGAGGGCTTCTCGCGCCGGACCGCCGTGGAGGAGCTATGCCGCAAATGCGGCTACCGGAAGCGGTTTGGGGGCCGGGCCTAAGCATATCGTCCGGTGCTTCTCCATGCGCCACTGCTCCTTAGCGCGTACGGTTCATGAATCCGGCACTGCTCATTAAGCGCATGCGGTGCTTAAGCCCGGCACATGCCTGATAGATGATGACAACAGGAACAACAAAAGAGCCGAGGCCTCCCTAAATGCTTTATCTGCATTCGGGAGCTCGGCTCTTTTTGCTGTTCTATCGCAGCAGGTCCGATGGAACCTCTGGAACCAGACCTTCGCGGGCTGCCCGGCTAAGCAGGGCGGTAATAGCGGCGTAACCGTCCTCGCCCAGCGATTCCGTATATCGGTTCACATACAGATTGATATGGGCTTCGGTGACTTCCGGGGACATTTCTTGGGCATGGCTCATGACGTATTGGCGTGACGCATCCGGGTGAGCCCAGGCATATTGCACGGATTGCCGCGTCCATGTGGCAATGGCCTCCAGGTCAAGCGAGCGTCTAGCGATAATAGCGCCAAGCGGAATCGGCAGGCCGGTATCCTCCTCCCACCAGCTGCCGAGGTCCCGCATTAGCTTCAAGCCGTACGCCGGATAAGTGAAGCGGGCTTCATGGATGACGAGCCCTGCGTCAACCTCGCCGTCGCGAACCGCGGGCATGATCTGATCGAAGGGCAGCACGACGATTTCGCCTACGCCGCCGGGGACGGCCTGAGCTGCCCATAAGCGGAACAGCAGGTAGGCGGTGGAGCGCTCGCTCGGCACAGCTACGCGCTTACCGGATAGCTGAGCTGGATCAGGCTGTGCTGCATTCGGTCCTGCTCCAGGAGCGGCCTGCTCTCCGGCCGTCAGCACGAGCGGCCCGCAGCCGCGGCCGAGTGCCCCTCCGCACGGAATAAGGGCGTATTCTTCAAGCGCCCAAGGCAGGGCAGCATAAGATATTTTCAGTATATCAGGTCCTTTGCCGCTAGCGGCAAGACCGTTCGTTATGTCGATATCTGCGTAAGTAATGTTCAGCTCTGGCGCTCCGATAATGAGGCCATGAGCCCAGGCGTGAAATACGAATGTATCATTAGGACAAGGAGAAAAAGCTATGTTCATCATTGCAGTACCTCCGGTAATAAGGAACAGGCTCGTTCCAGGGCTGTCAGGGCATCGCTGATTTTCCACAGCTCGCGCTGGCGCGGGCCGACTGGATTAGAGATGGCCCTTATCTCCAGCACGGGCAGCTTAAGATGATTCGCCGCTAATGCCACGCCGTAGCCTTCCATCGCTTCCGCAGCAGCCCCTGGGATGCGGAGGCTGAGCTCCTTCGCCGTGGCTGCCGTCCCTGTGACGGTCGATAATGTCAGAACAGGCGCTGCGCAGGCGGGTATGCCGGCTGCCAGAGCAGCCCCGGCCCAGCGCTCCGCCAGCTCGGCATCAGCCTTCAGCCTGGAGGAACCGAAGCCGAGCCGATCCAGGCTGAGGAAGCCCTCGGGTGACTCCGCGCCCAAATCGGCAGCGATTATATCCGTAGCGATGACGACGGAGCCGATGTCCGCAATGCCTGTAAATCCCCCTCCGATCCCGGCGCTGATCACCAAATCGTACGCTGCTGATCCGGAGGATGTGGCGAGAATGGCTGCCGTATTCGCCGCAGCGGCGATCGGGCCGACTCCCGCGAGCATGACCTCATATCCGGCTGCCCCGTTTAATCCGCGCAGCACCGCATCTCTTTCGGCGTCAACCGCAGTCATGATAAGCACTCGGGGAGAACGGGGGGGAAGGGATAAGGCTTTATGATCGTGATCCATACTGTGTGCAACTCCTTATAAACCTCTATTCATTCATGCCGTAAATCTTGAGCGTACCTGTACGTACTTCTGCACACTATTGATTTACTTTAACGGATAGCTGATGCCCGTAAGCCGCTCGGAGATCTCCCACAAGCGCCGGGCCACGTCCACATTGCGCGCGGCAATCGATGCCGAGGCCACGGCAGGGTATCCCTTGATGCCGAAGCGGTCAGGACCGTAGAATTGTCCGCCCTGCGCCTCCGGAGAAGTTGCCGCATATAATACCGGAAGCGCGCCCATGCTCCCGGGCTGGGCCAAACGGCGCGTGATCCAGCCGTACAGCAGTCGCTGCGAGCGGCTGCCGCTCATTTGCGGACCGACCTGGAACAGGTTCGTAGCCGCGATGCCCGGGTGGGCGGCGATGCTGCACATGTGCAGGCCTGCCTGCTGAATACGCCGCTGCAGCTCCAGGGCGAACATTAAATTGGCCAGCTTGGACTGGCCGTACACCAGGTTGGGGCTATAGCTGCGCTCATGCTGAAGATCTCTGAAATTTATCCGGCCATAACGGTGCGCAATGCTGCTTAAGGTAACGACTCTGGAGCCAGCCTTTGCAGCCAGCCGGGGGAAGAGAAGTCCTGTAAGCGCGAAATGGCCGAGATGGTTTGTGCCGAACTGCAGCTCAAAGCCGTCGGCCGTTTTACGCGGAGGGGTCGCCATGACCCCTGCGTTGTTAATAAGCAAATCGAGTGTATCGTATTTATCCGCTACGGTGCTGGAAAACGTCCGAACAGAGGACAAATCCGCTAGATCGAGCTGAACGACTTCAACGCTCGCTCCCTGGAGCTTCGAGCGCAGGGCATCGGCCGCTTGCATGCCCTTGTTCTGGTCACGGCAGCCCATAACGACATGAGCTCCGTTCCGCGCCAGCTCCTCTGTAATGATATAGCCTAATCCTCCGTTCGCACCGGTAACGATAGCTGTACGCCCAGCCAAATCAGGAATGTCCTCTGCCGTCCATTTCTTCATGGTTCATGACCGCCTTACCGCATAAAATGAGTTAAGCACGATGATACTGCGCTGGACGCTCGATCTCTGCGCGCAGCTCCTTCGCCGCACTGAGCGGCCAATACGGATTGCGCAGCAGCTCACGGCCGATAAAGACGAGATCGGCCCGCCCGTTGCCGAGAATTTCTTCAGCCTGCAGCCCGCTGGAAATCAAGCCGACGGCTCCTGTAGCAATCCCGGCCTGATGGCGAATTTGATCGGCCAAATCGACCTGGTATCCTGGATAGACGTCAATGGCCGCCGGAACGACACCGCCGGAGCTGCAATCGATCAGGTCAACCCCCTGCTCCTTCATATAGGCGGCGAACTGGATGAACTGCTCCAGCTGGTTGCCTTCCTCGTGATACTCATTAGCGGAGATGCGCACAAAGATCGGGCCGTTCCATTCCGTCTTCACCGCTTCGATAATCTCGCGCAGCAGGCGGTAACGGTTGTCCAGACTGCCGCCGTATTCATCGGTACGCTTATTCGCGAGCGGGGACAGGAACTCGCTGATCAGGTAGCCATGGGCGCCGTGAATTTCGATGATGTCGAACCCGGCTTCTCTGGCACGCCGCGCGGCTTCCCGGAAGGATGCGATAATATGGGCGATATCATCCTTGGAGGCTTCCTTGGGCGTCTTCATTCCTTCAAAAGGGATGGCCGAAGGCGCGATAATGGTCTCTTCCAGCTCGGCCTTTCTCCCGGCATGCGCGAGCTGAATCGCGGCCTTGGCATCGTGGTGGTGGATCAGGCGGACGACTTCCTGCAAGCCCTCAATATGATCATCACTCCAAATGCCGAGATCCTGATAAGAAATCCGGCCTTCCGGTACAACAGCCGTCGCTTCAAGCATAATTAACCCTACTTGTCCGGCAGCCCGGCTCGGGTAATGCACGCGATGCCAGTCAGTGACTTTGCCGTCGCGGTTATAGGAAGAGTACATGCACATCGGCGACATGACGATCCGGTTCTTTAAGGTAACATTTCTAATGGTGTATGGTGAGAATAGTTTAGGGGTATGGGCCATAGTTACTCTCCTTTATCTGTATGGTTTGTATGAAGGAATTAAGGTGCAAATTTCCTTCTGGGAACTATGTTAGACTATACGGGAAGCGATGACAAGTACGGGCACAGGCCGCGCTTGGCAGTCTTGACCCTCAGCATAAAATCCTGTATGATATGAATCACAATTGTTCTCTAGGGTTCCGCGGCAGCCGAATGCAGCCGGTCTGGTCCAAGAGAGAACACGCAGGAAATATCCTGCGGCACGGAGGGACAAAAGCCCGGGAGGATATCATGTAGCGATATCTTTCCGGGCTTTTGTGTGCCTGGAAGATAGAGCGGAGAGAGGATGAGTTCCATGGATAGGAAGATGAATTTTTACTGGCTGCTCGTGCTGGTCGCCGGGGCGTTCGAGATTGGCTGGGTTATCGGCCTGAAGCATTCCTATAACGTCCTGACATGGTTCGCGACGGTGGTGGCGATCTTCGTCAGCATGTATTTGCTCGTGCTGTCGACGCGGAAGCTGCCTACCGGTACGGCTTATGCCGTATTTACGGGAATCGGAACCTCAGGCACGGTACTGTTTGAAATGCTGGTATTTGGCGAGCCGTTCAGGCTGGCCAAGCTGCTGCTGATCATTCTTCTAATATGCGGAGTGGCTGGACTTAAGCTGGTAACCAAGGAAAAGGACGAGCAGGGGGTGCACTAAGATGGCATGGTTTATTCTTATCTTGGCGGGAATTGGCGAAGTGATCGGTGTAGCGGGCATCAGCCGCATCAACAAGCATAGAGATTGGAAAGCATTTGCGCTGCTGTTCGGAGGGTTCACAGCCAGCTTTCTGCTTCTGTCTATAGCGATGGAAACTTTGGCCATGGGCACGGCATATGCGGTCTGGACGGGGATCGGCACCGTCGGCAGCGCGCTTATGGGAATGCTGCTGTACGGGGAGTCCAAGGATTGGAGACGAATCCTGTTCATAGCTATGGTGCTTTGCGCAGCAGTAGGGCTTAAGCTGATATCCTAAGGAGCCACTCAGAATATGAATTTAAAAAAAGCGGCCGGATCTCCAGTTTGGAGAAATCCGGCCGCTTCTTTGCATTACAGGAGGTCAGACCCGCTTGGTCGCTTCGTTAAAGCGGTCTTTGATCCGTTGATTATTGCGCTTCATCGCGGTACGCTGCTCGCGTAAAATCTGCGAGGAGGTCTTCTTGGAAGGAGCGAACAGCAGCGCTTCCTTGGGCTGTGTGCCTACGGCTTCGGTAACTTTACCGTTCTTCGAGACGAATACTCCGGTGCTCACAACTGCATCCCTCCTAGAATAAGCTTGATAAATTCGATCATTAAAGGATTTTTACTAATTATAGCATCGTTTGCCGCTTCTTTGTAGTGGATGAATTTCTTATAATCCCAATCGGGGGCGGCTGGGAAGTGGAGAGTCAATACTAATCTGCCCATCCGCATGCAATAGTAAAACATATTCTTTGAGGCCTTGAAGAATAATTGCTCCTCATGATCCCCCATAAGGTATGTCAACACATTATATGAGCTGCGATCGTCCAGCCTGTACATATCGGCTCCCGCCGCATGGCCTGCCTTGGCCAATAAGCGGAGACGATCCTCCTCCTGGATATACAAGGTGGCTGCACTGCAATCCCCATAGAAGCCGACGGTTTCCGCGACGTATGGACCATAGCTGTGCTCGATCCGGCCGCCGGTCATACGCGACTGGATGGTCTCCAGGAGCTCCTCGGGCTGCTGCCATCCGGCAATGCGAAGCTGGGGGAAGAGATGGTACAGCAGCTCAACCGCTTCGTCGAATTGTTCCAGCCTGGAGCTGTTCTGCGCGATGGACTGCTCAAGGGGGATCAGCAGCGAGCCGCGGCGAAGCAAATCGCTGAAGTAAGCTTTCCAATCGATAGGCACGCCCAGCGAGATGTCGTCGATGTATATTTTGCGGAGGGTGATGTCGTAAAGGAAATACCATACATAGGGATCGATGTTTGGAGGAATAGTATGATTAGCCTTCAGGGAATCCATAATATGTAAAGGGGAAGGGGACTGTTCCTGATCATGGATATGCTGGTCGATCAGCTGATCGATGTAGGGCTTGATTCCGCCAAAAAATAAGGATTTGATCTCTGTATCCGCAAAAACGAGAATAAGCTTGCCCTGCTCATGCGCCTTGATGAATTCCAAATGCGTGATTGTGATGCCCGATGCAGCAACATAGGTGCCAGCCTTACTGCCAAGGAACAGCAAGTAAATATCGCACTCCTCAACGGCTTCGAGACACTTTCTGATCGGATCTGCATTGGAGGGCCAAGGTCCTAAATTCTCTTCCCACATCAAGGGTTCATGCCCCAGGGAGGACAGCTCGCGATAGGCAGCGCGGCGCAGGGGCTTTAATCCATCTTCGTTTACGGAGCTGATAAATACCTTTGTTCTTGCCACGCCAGGAGTCACCCCCTCCCAGTTTGGATTTTATTCCCATTATAAACGAGAAATTGGGGAATGAATAGCGTTGAAATAGGGAGACTTGGTTAAGTAATTATTCCTATTGCATTTCTTATTTTTATCATGTAATATACAAAACAGAGTTACTAATTAAAAGTAAGTAATAGATCAAAAGATAAAGGAGATTGGGATGATGAGCCAGTTTTTAGACGCAATCAAAGCTAGACGCAGCATTTATGCGATCAGCAAGGAAGAGGTTGTTTCCGACCAGCGCGTGGAGGAAATCGTAGCGGAAGCGGTGCTGCACACGCCCTCGTCCTTCAACTCGCAAAGCTCGCGCGTAGTCGTTCTGTTCCATGAGCAGCATGATAAGCTGTGGGATATCACAAAAGAAACACTGAGAGAGATCGTTCCGGCGGACAGCTTCGCCCCAACTGAAGAGAAGATGGCTGCATTCCGCAGCGGCCGCGGAACTGTACTGTTCTTTGAGGATCAAGAGGTCATTCAAGGGCTTCAGGAGCAATTTGCCCTGTATAAGGATAACTTCCCGGTATGGTCTGAGCAATCCTCGGGAATGCTGCAATTCGTGGTCTGGACGGCGCTTGCCAATGAAGGAATCGGCGCGACGCTGCAGCACTACAACCCGCTGATCGACGAGAAGGTCCGCAACGAATGGAACATTCCGGCTTCCTGGAAGCTGATTGCGCAAATGCCGTTCGGCAAGCCGATGGCAGAGCCGGGAGAGAAGCCATTCAACCCGATCGAGAGCCGCATGAAAGTATTCAAATAACAATGTGATAATAAAAAGGGAAAGCGTCCCAAGGATGCTTTCCCTTTTTAGCATTTAACCGCTTAGACTTTGACCGGAGACCGGTGAGGTTAACCAGATGTCCTTGAAATCCATCCAGCCCAGCCGGTTGATGCCGATTCCACGGATGGAGGGATGGACATAGGTATTGATTTTGCGGTGAACGAGAAACAAGAACTGAGCTTCGTCCTGCAGCCGGAACTCGATTTGTTGAAAAAGAGCGCTGCGCGCCTCGATTGACGCAGTCGCCAGGATTTCCTCGATGATTCCAAAAATCCATTTGCGCAAGTTGTGTTCCATATGGTTATAAATAAAGCTTTGGCTTTGAAGGTAAGTTTCCAACTGGCATACTTCGTCATCCGCGAAGGCAAGGCAGGTCAATATGCAGTCGGCTTCCGCGCCGATGTCCTCGTCATTACACACGCTGCTTGCAACATAATTTATCCGGACATTTATGCCGACCGAAGCGCATTGCTCCGCAAACCAGCCGGCATCCTCGCTCTGATGAACGGTCGTAACCAGGTCAAGGGGAGTTCCGTCATAGCCGGATTCCTGAAGCAACTGCAGGGCGGCGTCCCGGTCATACCTGAATGAGCTACTGGCGAGGGGTTCCTCACGGGGCAAAAAACCACGGGCAGGAGCTCCTCGCTCCACATCTTGAATGAGCTGCCTCCGATCCATAATGAGATTCACGGCCTGACGGAAGGACAAGGATTGCTGCGGACCGGGTTTATTGCGGTTCCAGCTAATCAGACTGCAGTTTTTCCACAAGCCTTCGATTTGGTTCCAATCCTTTTCCGGTTTGCTTGGAAACCGTGCTTCGTTGTCGATCAGCTTCTCCCATCTCAGTCTGGAAGAACCGGGGATCTCCTCGGGAAGGATGACGATGCTCACTGCATCTAGGTAGGCCCTTCCTAAGAAATACTCGGTGTTCACGGAAAGGGTGATAAGGTTCGAACTCCAATGCGTCAGCCGAAAAGCGCCCGTGCCGATGGGCATCCCCCAGAACTTCTCTTCATCCTCGCTGACCAAATCTGCGGGCAAAATCGCGGCGCATGCGGAGCAGAGCATACGCGGGAGCAGCCAATTGGGCTGCTTCAGGACGATTTTGACCGTAATCGGGTTCAGCGCCTCAATACGGTCCATCGTAAAAAGCAGCCAATCGTTTATCGATCGATCTCGAAGCCGATTGAAAGTGAATACGACGTCATGAGCCGTCAGCTCGCGCTTGTGGTGGAAACGGACGCCTTTTCGGAGGTGAAAAATCCATTCTGTTCCGTCCTCATTGCTCTCCCAATGATGAGCGAGCATCGGGACCACCTTTGAATTCTCATCGGATTCGTATTGCACGAGCCGATCGAATATTTGTCGTGTAAGATGAGCGTCAAAGCTGTGGAACAGATTGGCGGGATCGAGCGTCAGCGGGGCGCGGTATACCGGCAGGCGGAACAGATCGATGGAGTCGGTGCCGGAGATTGGCTCCTCGCTGCAGCCGAACTGGCTATTGAGCCACTTGACGAATTGCTCGAGTATGGCTTGGTCCTCTTCATGCTGATTTAAAATTTCGAATACGGTCCGGTAATCGCCTTTGTCGGCAAGCCGCTTCGCATATTCGAGCAGAAATTCGTCCCTAGGCACGCGAAATTCGAGACGTGAGCGATGACCGCGTCCGCGTCCGGGATGCCAGGCGATTAACTTCTCCTCCTCGAGCTTGCGTGTGATGAGCTTGACGTTCCGCTCCGTGCAATGAAAGAGCTTGGTCAGCTCTTTTAAAGTAACTTCCTTGCCCGTGCCGGAACTGCCCGCCGGATGTTCCTTCACCATATATTCGTTCAGCAATGTCAAATAACGTTCCTCTGTCAGCATACCCATCACCTCATTGTGCCCTAAAATTCGCTTCCTCAATAAAAAGGGGAATTACTTGTTCATTAGTGTACTCTTTTTCTTCCTGCTTTTGAAGATGATAATGGAAATGAATTAAGGCTTAGGAAGATTGAGGGGGAGAGAAGATGTACACCGAGGAATTATACCGGTTGGAGAGAGATATGAAATGGTTCCATCATCATCCTCAGCATTACAGGGTGAATGAGGAGGGGAGAATCATCGGACCGAGAAGGCGGCATTTAAGGAGGCAAGCGGCGCTTCGCCTGCTGCGCTCGGTCGCAAGCTTGGTGAAATTATGAGGCGACGACGGAATTTACCGTCGTCGCCTTAGCTGTCTATAGGACATGGAAATTATTGAATAGGCAGAAGTCCGCACTAGGTGCAGGTTTACAGGCGCACAAGGCTGGCAGGATCGGCTTCAAGCCAGCGCTTTGCGGAACTCCTCCGTCAAAAGAGGAAGCACCTCGAATAGATCGCCGACGATGCCGTAATCCGCTATTTTGAAAATCGGGGCTTCCGGGTCCTTATTTATCGCAATAATGATGCGGGACTGGCTCATGCCTGCCAAGTGCTGAATAGCGCCGCTTATTCCGCAGGCAATGTAAATTTGCGGCGTGACGACCTTGCCGGTCTGGCCAATTTGCAGCGCATAGTCGCAGTACCCGGCATCGCAGGCTCCGCGGGAAGCGCCCACAGCTCCGCCCAGCACCTCGGCTAGCTGCTCAAGCGGCTGAAAGCCTTCTGCGCTCTTCACGCCGCGGCCGCCGGAGACGACGATTTGCGCTTCGGATAAATCGACCCGCCCTGAGGCTTTGGTGATGACATCCTTAATGACGGTTCTAAGATTGGCAGGAGCCGTGTAAGCATGCTGAACAATTTGGCCCGGAGACTCCGCTTCTGCAGCCGGCGGGATATTGTTAGGCCTTATGGTAAGGATATGCGGGGCTGCGGTAAACCGCTTCTGCTCGAAGGCTTTGCCTGCGTAGATAGGCCTAGTGTAGAGCACTTCTGAACCGCTTCTATGAATGGAGGTCACGTCAGAAATTTGTCCAGCTTGGAGGTGCGCGGCGAGCAGGGGAGCCAGATCCCGGCCCATGGCTGTATGGCCGAGCACAATGCCGCAGGGCTGCAAGGATTCCAAGAGAGGAAGCATTGCAGAGCAATAGCATTCGGCAGAATAATGCTCCAGATCGGCATGATCGACGACATGCACTTGACCGCTAATGTATAAGGACAGCTGTCTGGCCTCTTCAGCCAGGTGATGTCCCAGGATCAGGGCTGAGATCGCGTCTCCTTCATTTGCAGACAGCTGCGCGGCCTTTACGGCCTCCAGGCTGACCTGGCGGAGCTGCCCGCCTCGTGCTTCCGCAATAACCACATAATGATGGCTCATGGGTATTCCTCCCTTTGATTAATTAAATCGCCTTGGCTTCGTTACGCAGCAGGGATACAAGCTCCGCTGCCTGCTGCTTCAGATCGCCCTGCAGAATTTGTCCGGCATTTCTTAGCGGGGGAAGCGACAGGGAGAGACGTTCTGTTCGGGGAGCGAAGCTGCCTTCCGGCAAGCCGAGCTCATCCAGCCCAAGCTGCCGCAGCGGCTTCTTCTTCGCCTTCATGATGCCGGGCAAGGAAGGGTAGCGCGGTTCATTCAGGCCTTGCTGCGCCGTAAACAGGGCAGGTAGAGCAACCTCGATCGCCTCCGTATCGCCCTCGGCATCCCGGAGCACATCGGCTCTGCCGCCCGCGACATCCAGCTTCGTAATGGAGGAGACGTGGGGAAGCCCGAGCAGTCGGGCAACACGGATGGCGACCTGCCCGGACCCTTGATCCACAGAGAAATTGCCGCCAAGCACGATGTCGGCGGATTCCTTCGCAAGGCAGGCTGCCAGCACGGTCGACAGGCTGTATTCGTCTGCAGGAATGCGCTCATCCGAGATGAGCACCGCCTCATCTGCGCCCATCGCCAGGGCGGTCCGCAGCGCCTCCGCAGCCCTTGGCGGACCGACAGAGATGACTGTGACGAGACCGCCATGCTGCTCCTTCAGCCGCAGCGCCTCCTCTACCGCATATTCGTCATAAGGGTTGATGATGAACTTTACGCCATCCTCAGAGACTTTTTCTCCGTCAAGCACGATTTTCTCCTCGGTATCAAAGGTTTGCTTCAAAATCACGAAGATGTTCATGCAAATTTCCCTCCTCATATGATTGACGCAGGATACATTTGAATTCAGCACCAGCTTGGATTGGGCTGCAAGGCTTCAGAGCTTTAAGGCTTTCAGGAAGAAGTCGACCGTTTTGTCCACCTGGGCGGAGAGGGAGTACTTCCTTCCAGAAATGAGCCAGGAGGTCACAACCTCATCCATCCCGCCGAAGATCAGGTGGCGCGTGAGCTTGGGATCCAGCTCGGGCCGGAACGAATTCTCCGCGATCCCCTTTTGTACAATATGCTCGATCAATTGAATATAGGGCTTCACGGAGAGCCCGATTGCCTTGCGCAGCTCAATGGAGCTCTGCCTGAGCTCGATTTGGGTAACATAGGCGAGGTCGACGTTGCTCTCCAGCTCGGTGAAATGGATTTCGCACACTTTGCGCAGCGCCTGCTCCGCCGTGTCGGTCTCCTGAATGCTGCTGTTGAACCTATCGACCAGCTTGCCCAGGCGATCCTCGAACAAAGAGATAAGGATATCTTCCTTCTTCTTGAAATATAAATAAATCGTACCGTCCGCTACGCCGGCCTCCTTTGCAATTTTGGACACCTGTGAGCCGTGAAAGCCGTTCTCGGCGATGACCTTCTGGGCCGCATCCAAAATCATTTCAAATTTTTCCTGTTTTCTACTTGTCATGAGGTCACCTCAATGTTAATATTTAAACCAACTGAATGAATGCTCATTCATTTTTGTATTCATCTTAGGGGAAATCATGGAAAAAGTCAATGTTTGTTCTACAAAAGTATAAGAAGTCCAAGCAAATGTAAACGCTCTCTTAGGCTTGTCGTCTTCAGGCTCGATCATTTATGGAAGAAAGGACGGAAAGCTCATGACGTTGCAGCTTATTAACCTGGGTTTGTGTTTAGCGGCAACCGGAGCAGGCATCTACGCTTTTGTTATCGTCGTCTATCGCCGCTTCGGGTATTTGCGGCTCGGCAGGCCGGTAGAGCAGCAGGACCGGAGCAAGGGCAGGGCGGGCGAATACATGTCCGAGGTGTTCGGGCAGAAGAAGCTGCTCAAGGACCCGCGCAGCGGCTTAATGCACATCGCGATATTTTACGGATTTATCATTTTGCAGTTTGGCGCGCTGGATCTGATCGTCAAAGGACTGGCCAAAGGGAAGCATTTGCCGCTTCCCGCCTACGAGCAGTTTGGGCTGCTCCAGGAAATCACAGCTCTGCTCATTCTGCTCGCTATGGCTTATGCAGCATATCGACGGTATGGGGAGAAGCTGGCTCGCTTGAAAAGGGGCTGGAAGCCCAGCATTGTCATTATCTTTATTTACTCACTTATGCTGACTGTCCTGCTATCGCTCGGCTTCGAGCGTCTGTGGCTCGGTCTGGAGCCCTCCGGCTATGCGCCTGTCTCCTCGCTTATTGCCGCCGCATTTGCCGGAATGCCGCCGCCCTACGCAGCCTTTTTCTTCTACCTGTTCTGGTGGCTGCATTTACTCATCCTGCTATCCTTCTTAGTCTACGTACCCCAATCGAAGCATTTCCATATTATCACTGCACCTATTAATCTGTGGCTGCGCCGCAGCGAGCCCATCGGGCGCCTCAAGAAGCTGGATCTTGAAGATGAAGAGACCGAGAACTTCGGTGCGGGCCGCATCGAAGATTTCACGCAAAAGCAGATGCTCGATTTCTTCGCCTGCGTGGAATGCGGGCGCTGCACGAATGTCTGTCCGGCATCGAATACCGGCAAAGCCTTGTCGCCGATGCATCTGATCACGAAGCTGCGCGACCATTTACAGGAGAAGGGGGCAGCGGCCACCGGGAAATCGCCATATGTTCCTAGCCTGCCTTCTTTAAAGCAGGGAGCCCATGCCGTTGAGCCTGCTTCTGAAGCTGGACCTCTTCAGCCGGTTTGGACCGAATCGGCCGGCATTACCGATATCGCCCCTACCATGGCCTGGCATAAAGTCTCCTGGACGTTCCGGGAGCAATCTCCTGAGGATGTCGCTTTGATCGGCGGGGTGATGACGGAGGCGGAGATCTGGGCCTGCACGACCTGCCGGAATTGTGAGGATCAATGTCCTGTCGGCAATGAGCATGTGGATAAAATCATCGATTTGCGCCGCCATTTAGTTCTTATGGAGGGAAGTATGCCTCACGAGGGGCAGCGCGCGATGATGAACATCGAGCGTCAGGGCAATCCGTGGGGGCTGAGCCGCAGCGACCGGGCGGACTGGACGGCAGAAATTGAAGGAATCCCTGTGCCGACGGTACGCGACAATCCCGGGTTTGAATTTTTGTTTTTTGTCGGCTCGATGGGGTCCTATGATCAGCGGAGCCGCAAAACCTCCAAAGCTCTTGTTCGCCTCCTGCATGAAGCCGGCATCAGCTTCGCGATTCTCGGCAATGAGGAAAGAGGCTCCGGAGATACGCCGCGTCGGCTTGGCAATGAGCTTCTGTTTCAGCAGCTTTGCCTGGAGAACATCGAGATGTTCCGCAAATATGGCGTTCGAAAAATCGTGACCGCCTGTCCGCATACGTTCAATACGCTGAAGAATGAATATCCCGATTTCGGACTGGGAGAGGTGGAGGTGCTGCATCATACGCAGCTGCTGGGCCAATTGGTCATGGAGGGGCGGCTGACCCCGCGTCATCAGGTAAGGGAGAGAATCACTTACCATGACTCCTGCTATCTCGGCAGGTACAACGGCGTATATGAGGAACCGAGGGACGTGCTTCGAGCCATCCCGGGCGTGACGCTCATTGAAATGGAGCGCAGCCGGGACAACGGCATGTGCTGCGGGGCCGGGGGCGGGCTGATGTGGATGGAGGAGACCAGCGGCAAACGGGTTAATGTGGCCAGAACCGAACAGGCGCTGGAGGTAAAACCGAGCTTGATCAGCAGCGCCTGTCCTTATTGTCTCACGATGCTGGAGGATGGAACGAAGCTGAAGGAGGTTGATGAACACATCAAGGCGAAGGACGTCGCGGAAATTTTGGCGCTGTCCGTATTCGGCAGTGATACTGCAAGTGCCGGACAGCCGGAGATTATGCAGGAGAAGAGGGTCTAGCTGCCGGTCGAGCAACTATTAAATATGCACGGGAGGGGAAGGAGTATGTTCAAACCAATCAGAAGGGCGGCCGTCATTGGCTCGGGCATTATGGGTTCGGGGATTGCGGCCCAACTGGCGAATGCGGGAATATCCTGCCTGCTGCTGGACATCGTTCCAACGCAGCTTACGGAGTCCGAGGCAGCCAAAGGATTGACGCTGGAGCATCCGGCAGTGCGCAGCCGGCTTGCGTCGTCGGCCATCAGGCAGCTGGTCAAGACCAAGCCTGCTCCGCTGTATGATGCACGCTTCGCCTCGCGGATTACCCCGGGGAATCTGGAGGACGATCTCCACCGCATTTCCGGTGTCGATTGGGTGATCGAGGTCGTTGTCGAGAATTTAGAGGTGAAGCGGAAGCTGCTGAGCGACATTGAGCGGCATTGGAGGCCGGGGATCGTCGTAAGCTCCAATACCTCGGGCATCTCGATCAATGAGATGGCCGAGGGGCGGTCAGAAGCGTTCCGGCGCCATTTTCTCGGCACCCATTTCTTTAATCCGCCGCGGTATATGAAGCTGCTGGAGATCATTCCCGGAAGAACAACGGATTCCGGCGTGGTGGCCCGGATGGCTGAATTTGCGGAAGGAAAGCTCGGCAAGACGGTCGTTCAAGCCAAGGATACGCCGAATTTCATCGCAAACCGGATCGGCACCTACGGGCTGCTTGTCACGCTGCGCGAGATGATTGAAAAAGGGCTGTCTGTGGAAGAGGTGGATGCCGTTACCGGACCCGCGATGGGCCGCCCCAAGAGCGCAACCTTCCGCACGCTGGATCTGGTCGGCCTGGATACGTTCGTGCATGTGGCGAACAATGTGTTCGAGCATGCGGCAGATGAGCGGGAGCGCTCGGTGTTCGCCATCCCTGACGTGCTGAAAGAGCTGGTCAGCCAAGGGCGGCTGGGAGAGAAAACAAGGCAGGGCTTCTATAAAAAAGTGAAAGGTGCCGAGGGCAGCCAGATCCTTGCATTGGATTTGAGCACGCTGGAATACAAGCCGCTGAGAAAGCCGGCCTCCGGCTCGCTCGAGGCTGCTAAGCTGGCTAAAGGCGCGAAGGCCAAGACGAAGGCGCTGCTCGCCGGCGGGGATCGTTATGCCGATTTTGCCTGGGATGTTCTGAAGCAGGTGCTGATTTATTCCGCCGAAAAGGTGGGTGAAATCGCGGACAGCCTCCGCGAGATTGATGAGGCGATGAAGTGGGGCTTCAATTGGGAGCTTGGTCCCTTCGAGACCTGGGAGGCCATCGGGCTGTCCCGCTCTGTCGCGCGAATGGAAGCCGAGGGATTAACCGTTCCCTCCTGGATTAAGGATTGGATCTCCGAGGGGCATGAAACATTTTACAAGAAAGAGCAAGGCGTTCTGTTCCAGGCGTGTGGATCGAAATATAAACAGATTGACATCCCGCCGGAGAAGATTTCCCTGCGCGACCTGAAGGAGCAGAACAAGGTGGTCAAGGCGAACAGCGGAGCAAACCTCATCGATCTCGGCGACGGCGTAGCCTGCCTGGAGTTCCACTCGCCGAACAATGCGATCGGCGGGGACATTCTGGAGATGATTACGCAGAGTGTAGACGAGGTGAGGCGCAATTTCGCGGGCTTGGTCATCGCCAATCAGGGACGCAATTTCTGTGTCGGCGCTAATCTGATGCTGCTGCTCATGGAGGCGCAGGATGAGGAATGGGATGAGATCGATGAGATTATCCGGCTGTTCCAGAGAACGATGTACCGTTTGAAACGGTTCGAGAAGCCGGTCGTAGCTGCCCCGCACCGGATGACGCTCGGCGGCGGGGTCGAAGCGTGCATGCCTGCCGATCAGGTGATCGCCGCGGCGGAGACGTATTACGGCCTGGTAGAGGCCGGTGTCGGGCTGATCCCGGCAGGGGGCGGCTGCAAGGAGCTTGCGCTGCGGGCAAGCCGGCACGCGGGAGCGGACGGGGATCTGCAGCCGCTCATCAATCGCGCCTTTGAGACGATCGGGATGGCTAAGGTATCGAGCAGCGGACATGATGCCAAGGCGCTCGGCTACCTGAGGGAGCAGGATCGCATCATCCTTAATCCGGACTACTTGATCTATGAAGCGAAGCAGGCGGTGCTGCGGATGGCGGCTGCCGGATACGAACCGCCGCAGGAGGAGAAGCTGCGCGTCGTCGGCTCGGAAGGCAAGGCCGTGCTGCAATTGGGGGCGATCGGCATGAGGGAAGGCCGCTATATCAGCGACCACGATCTGCTCATTGCGAAGAAGCTCGCCCATGTGCTGGCCGGAGGAGATGTTCCGCCAGGCACCTATGTAAGCGAGCAGTATATGCTCGATTTGGAACGCGAGGCGTTCCTCAGTCTCTGCGGCGAACCGAAGACCCGGCAGCGGATGGAGCATATGCTGGCCACTGGCAAGCCGCTGCGCAATTAAAGAACAGGGGAGGGAGCAAGGATGAGGGAAGCAGTAATTGTAGCGATGGCAAGAACCGCCGTCGGCAAAGCGAGGAAAGGCAGTCTGGCCCAGGTTCGGGCTGACGATCTCGGCCGTGCCGTGCTTGAAGCGGTCATCGAGCGGGCTCCTGGGCTCAGCAAGGAGGAGGTCGAGGATATGATCATCGGCTGCGCCATGCCGGAGGGCGAGCAGGGTCTTAACTTTGCCCGCATCATGGCGCTGTATGCCGGGTTTCCGGTAACTGTCCCGGCCATGACCGTCAACCGCTTCTGCTCCTCGGGACTGCAGACGATCGCCCTGGCGGCGGAACGCATCATGCTGGGCCACGCGGACATCATCATCGCCGGCGGCGTGGAGAGTATGAGCCATGTGCCGATGACCGGCTTCAAGGTGTCCCCGAACCCGCGGATCGTGGAGAATCAACCGGAAATTTATATGACGATGGGGCATACGGCTGAGCGGGTTGCAGAGCGGTTCGGCGTCACCCGGGAGGATCAGGACCGGTTCGCCCTAAACTCGCATTTGAAAGCAGCGAAAGCGATTGCGGCCGGGAGGTTCCGGGACGAGATCATTCCGGTTGAGGTGGAAGAAAGGACAGTGGATGATAGCGGGCAGGTCCGGAGCCGAACATTTGTCTTCGATAAGGACGAAGGCGTGAGGCAGGACACGACGCTGGAGGCGCTGTCCCGGCTGAAGCCGGGCTTCAAGCTCGGAGGGACGGTAACGGCAGGCAACGCGTCGCAGATGAGCGACGGGGCAGCGGCAGTTGTAGTCATGAGCAAGGAGCGTGCTGCGGCGAAGGGCTTAACGCCGCTGGCAACCTTCCGCTCGTTCGCGCTCAGCGGCGTGGAGCCGGAGATCATGGGCGTCGGCCCGGTCAAAGCTATCCCGAAGGCGCTCGCGCAGGCCGGCATTAAGCCCGAGGACGTATCGATCTATGAGATCAACGAGGCCTTCGCCTCGCAATGCCTGCATATCATCCGGGAATTGGGGATCGCTGAGAATAAGGTCAACGTCAACGGAGGGGCGATCGCTCTTGGCCATCCGCTGGGCTGTACGGGAACGAAGCTGTCGATCAGCCTGATTTCCGAGCTGCAGCGGCGGGGCGGCGGATACGGCGTGGTGTCGATGTGCATCGGCGGCGGCATGGGCGCGGCAGGCGTATTCGAAGTACATGCGCAGCAGGCAAAATCCTAGCAGTTAGTGTCTGGAACTTAATGTAAGGCTCGGAGAAGGGAAGGACGGGGAGGCTGCAGAGCGGGAATACAGTACGGCAACCCTAGTGAAGGAAATTTCGAGAGGACAAATCCGTAAGGAATGAGGAGATGATCTAGGATGAACAAGGAAACGGTTCAATCGGCACATCCGGCCGAATCCATGCGCAAGATCCTGGGCGGGGCATTCGTGATCGAGGATTTGGACATCAGGCAACTGACGACGCCGGAGGATTTTACGGAGGAGCACCGCATGATCGCCGAGACGACGGAGGAATTCGTTGCGGCAGAGGTGCTGCCGCGGGACGAAGAGATAGAGAAGCTGGATTACGAGCTTACGGTGAAGCTGCTTCGTAAAGCCGGGGAGGTCGGCTTGCTCGGCGCCGAGGTGCCGGATAGCTGCGGCGGGATGGGCCTGGATAAAGTGAGCGCGACGCTGATCAGCGAGCGGCTGACGAAGGCCTCTTCGTTTGCGCTCTCCGTTGGCGCGCACGTCGGCATCGGCACGCTTCCCATCGTGTATTTCGGGACGGAGGCGCAGAAGCAGAAATATTTGCCGCTGCTGGCCTCCGGCGAGAAAATTGCCGCTTACTGCCTCACGGAGCCGTCATCGGGATCGGATGCGCTTGGCGCGAAGACGACGGCCGTGCTGTCTGAAGACGGTTCGCACTACGTGCTGAACGGGACGAAGCAATTCATTACGAATGCGGGCTTTGCCGACGTATTTATCGTATATGCCAAAGTGGACGGCAAGCAGTTCAGCACATTTATCGTCGAACGGGAGATGGAGGGCGTCAGCATCGGGCCGGAAGAGAAGAAGATGGGCATTAAGGGCTCTTCCACCTGCCCGCTCATTTTGGAGGACGTGAAGGTTCCAGCCGGGAATCTGCTCTGGGAGGTCGGCAAAGGCCATCTGATCGCCTTCAACATTCTGAACATCGGCCGCTTCAAATTGGCCGCCGGCTGCGTCGGCGCAGCCAAGGACGCAATCCAGTACTCCGCCAAGTACGCCAACGAACGCTCCCAATTCGGCCGCCCGATCAGCTCTTTCCCGCTCATTGGGCAGAAGCTGGCGGACATGAATATCCGCACCTTCGTTCTGGAGAGCATGGTATACCGGACGGCGGGCTTGTTTGACGTCGGTCTCTCCGGGGTAGATCATCAGAGCGAGGACGTCGGCTACCAGTCGGCCAAGGCGATCGCCGAATATCAGCTGGAATGCTCGATCAACAAGGTGTTCGGCTCCGAGGTGCTGGACTTCGTCGCCGACGAGGGTGTGCAGATTCACGGCGGCTACGGCTATATTCAGGAATATCCGATTGAGCGGATATACCGCGATTCCCGGATTAACCGGATCTTTGAGGGAACGAATGAGATCAACCGGCTGCTTATTCCGGGGACACTGATCAAGCGGGCGCTGAAGGGCGAGCTCCCTTTGATGGAGAAAGCGATGGCTCTGCAATCGGAGCTGCTGGGCATGGTGCCGTCCTCGTCTTTTGAAGGCATCCTGGAGCAGGAGGCCCATCTGCTGGCTATGGCCAAGAAGATATTTCTGATGAGCGGGGCGGGTGCGGTGCAGAAATACCAATTGAAGCTGGAGCAGGAGCAGGAGATCCTGAGCCTGCTTGCAAATATGATGATATCGATCTATGCCATGGAAAGCGCCCTGCTCAGAACCCGTAAAATTCTCGAAGCATCCGGCGAAGCGAAGGCCGGGCTTCCGATCGCCATGACCATCGTGTTCGTGCATGAACAGTTCGCACAGCTGGAGATCTGGGCGAAGGAAGCGCTGGCGGCGATGGAAACCGGGGATATGCTGCGGACGCAGCTGTCCGTACTCAAGAAGCTGACCCGCAGAACGCTGGCTGACGGTATAGGCTTAAAGCGGCAAATTGCAGGTAGAGTCATCGCTGCTGAGAAGTATGTTGTGTAACAACATCCAAAGATAGGGGTGCACGGCAATGTCAAACAAACCCTGGCTGAGACATTATCCCGCTGAAGTACCGCCGAACTTTGAATATCCTGCACATAATCTGGCCAAATTCCTGGTAGATTCCGCTGGACGTTATCCAGAGAAAACCGCTCTTGAGTTTATGGGCGCAAAAATAAGCTACGGCACGCTGCTCGATCAGTGCTATCGGTTTGCGAATGCGCTTCGGAAGCTGGGCATCGGGAAGGGAGAGCGGGTAGCTGTGATGCTGCCCAATTGCCCGCAGGCCGTGGTCGCCTATTACGGCACGCTGCTAATGGGCGGGATCGTCGTAATGACGAACCCGCTGTATATGCCCCGGGAGCTGGAGCATCAGCTCAAGGATGCCGGCACACGGATCATTGTCACGCTGGATGCCCTCGTTCCCCGTGTCAAAAAAGCGATGGGCGGCAGCGGAGACGGGCTTGATTATATCCTCGTTACGTCTGTGAAGGATTATCTGCCATTTCCTAAAAACGTGCTGTATCCGATCAAAGCCAAAAAGGACGGCATGTACGTGAAAATAGACTATAGCGACCGGGTGCTTCCCTTCAAGGAGCTGCTGAAGGAAGCCTCGGCAGAGCCTAACGAAGCTGCAGTAGATGGGAAAGAGGACTTAGCGCTGATTCAGTATACGGGAGGCACGACAGGCTTCGCAAAGGGCGTCATGCTGACACACGCCAATTTAGTAGCGAATACGCTGCAAACGCATTTATGGTTCTACCGCGGCCGCACTGCGGAGGAGAAATATTTGGCGGCACTTCCGTTCTTTCACGTGTTCGGAATGACAGTGCTGCTGAATAAAGCGGTATATATGGCCGGCACATTGATTCTGATGCCAAGGTTCGAGGTGGATCAGGTACTAAAAGCCATCGAACGGCAGCGGCCCACGGTATTCCCGGGCGCGCCGACGATGTACGTAGCCATTATCAATCATCCGGAGGTTAGGAAATATGATTTGTCCTCCATCAATGTGTGCATTAGCGGCGCAGCCCCGCTGCCGCTGGAGGTTCAGACGAGGTTCGAGGCCTTGACGGGAGGCAAGCTGATTGAAGGGTATGGCTTGACGGAGGCGTCGCCCGTTACGCATGCCAACAACATTTGGGAGAAGCGGAAGAACGGCTCAATCGGCATCCCTTTTCCGGACACGGAAGCCCGGATCGTCATCCCGGATACGCTGGAGGATGCGGCGCCGGGGGAAATCGGCGAGCTGGCCGTCCGCGGACCTCAGGTCATGAAGGGCTACTGGAACCGCCCGGAGGACACGTACAAGGCCTTGAAGGAAGGATGGCTGCTGACCGGAGACCTCGGGCGCATGGATGAGGACGGCTTCTTCTACATTCTTGATCGGCGCAAGGATCTGATCATCGCTGGCGGATATAATATTTATCCGCGTGAGGTGGAGGAAGTGCTTTTCGAGCATCCCGATGTGGCCGAGGCCATCGTTGCCGGCGTCTTCGATCCTTACCGCGGAGAGACGGTGAAGGCTTACGTCGTTCTGCGCAGCGGGGCATCGCCGGATGAAGAGTCGCTGAAGCAGTGGTGCAAGGAGAAGCTGGCGGCATATAAAGTGCCTAAAATTTATGAATTTCGCGACAGCCTTCCGAAGACGCTTGCCGGCAAAGTGCTTCGCCGCAAGCTGATTGAGGAAGAAGGCGGGGAACCACATTAATCGAATTCATTGATCCCGGCGGAAGGGAGAACATGCTATGCATGCGGAAGCGGAAGACAAAGGCGCCCTGCAGCGCCAAATTGAGAAATGGAATGCCATGGCCAAGAATACGTTCTGGGATTACTTAGGCTGCGAAATCGCGGAGCTTCATGAGGGAAAAGTCATCGTGATCCTGGACATCCAGCCTCATCACCGCAATCTGATCGGCATCGTTCATGGCGGAGTATATGCGACGCTCGTCGATTCGGCCATGGGACTGGTCGCCATGCTTGCGCGTCCTGAGGACAGCGTCGTGACGACCAATCTTGGCATGAATTATGTGGCAAAGGCCGAACAGGGGCGCATCATCGTGACGGCGGAAATCGTCCACAGCTCCCGCAAATCCATTTCGACGCAGGCATTCGCCCGACTGGAGAGCGGGGAGCTCTGTGCGTTCGGCACCGGAACGTTTCGCGTCATTCGCGGATCGGGGTGAAGCCCCCTTCTCAGTTCATATAGCCAGTTAAAAACAAACCGACCTCTAGTCCATAGTGAGTTCCGCCAGCAGGCTCGATTCGAGGCAGCTCCGTGAAATCCAGGATTTCACGGGAATGCCGATTGAAGATGCCTCGGATGATCCGGCAATATGGACAGGGTCGGTTTATTGTCATTTATCCCGCTTCTCCAGCCGATCCCGGAAATAAATGAACTTGAAGGCTAGGAAAATGATAGCCAGGAAGAAGCCGGCCGTGAGCACGTCGATCAGTACCGCTTCGTAATAAATGGATGAAACAGAGGTCCATAGCCTGGCTGCCGTCAGACCGGCAAAATAGGCGGTTAATATCATTAGCGTATCGGCAAGCGGTCGATACCATTTCTGCTTCCGTCTCCAATACGTGCGTGAAACGACTATGCTTATGACGGTCAAGATGCTGATCACCGGAGACGGCGAGCTGTCGGGGAACATCTCTTCCTCAATCGGCCAACGAGGCACCCACAGCATGGCGGCCAGAAACAGGGACAATAGAACGATGAACAGCATCGGCCGGAAAATTCGGCGGTCATTCGCAGCATGCTGGCGTGTGCGGCGGAGCATCATTTCCGTACTGCGCCAAATCGGGATATTGTTGCGGCGCCTCGTTTCGATGTCCGACAAGGCATCCATGGACATTAGCGGCGTTTTATCAAGCTCGTGATATCCGCTGCTGAAATCCGCCGCCGAAGCTTCGCTGACATTTTGATGCGTATGGAATAAGGGAATGCCGTGCTCCCGGAGCTTGCTTACCCACTTCGCCAATTCGTCGCGGCTGCCCAGTCCAAACAGCATGTAATCGATGTTCCCGTGCTCATCCTTCCACTGCATGATCACTTGGGCGCTGATGATGTAATAGCCGGGAGTATTCGCCGTCCCCGATGAAAAATAACGCGTTTTGCGCCCGATGAGAACCTCCTGCATGCGCTGGTACGGGAGCAGATGCTCGTCTTCTTGACCGCTCCTCCTATTTTTGAAATATGTATAATATCCATCATCCCTTAGCTCGCTGACAAATATAAAGTCGGTATGGAGCCTGCTGCCAAGGATCATCATTCGCACGGCCCATACGATGACTGCTCCTATAATCAGACATAGCGGCGCCCCGAGCCAGTCCCCCTCATAGATGAAGTAGCCGCCCAGGATGAACGCTCCCGCTCCGATCAGCGCGATAACGGAAATGATGACGATGTGGGCGATTTTTGCCCATTTCGGAATTTCGTTGGAGTATTTCAAGTCTTCCTTGCTGCGCATTTCAATCAAATCGCCAAACCTCCTGTTTCTGTGTGATTTATGTTATAAATGATGTTATACGAGCATGCAAGAGGGGAGTTTCGCAACATGGCCCAAAATAGGACTATAGTCTGTTTCAGCTTGTGGAAAAGTTTAAAAACAGATCGCAGCCAAGCTCACTTGACATGCTGCTGAAAAATTAATATCCTTCTTAATATACCTATAGGGGTAAAGGTACAGGAAAATTGCCTTATTTATATGGGCAAACGACATAAAGTCAAACGATATGTAATCAAACGACGCCTGAATCGGATCTATGGAGTGGGGATAGAAAATGAGAAATGCAAAAGGCGTTAGTTCCATGCCTGCATTCTAGAACGGAGGGAATCAAATCGGAACCATAGCACTTGGGCCGCTGATGTTAAGAGCGGATTTGCTCATTTTTCTGCTGTCGGCCGTCATCGGTTATGCTGTTCTGGCCATCCGGCTCCGCCATGATGAAAAGGGCGGCTGGATTAAGGATACGTATGTTAATGCTCTGGGCATCGGATTTATCTTATGGAAATTCAGCCTGCTGTTCTTTGAGCCGCGGGAAGCGCTCGCTAATCCGCTGTCGCTGCTCTATTTTTCGGGAGGGCAGAGGGGGGTATGGCTTGGGGCGCTCGTTGGAATAATCTATTTGATCTACAGAGGCTATAGGAATCGGCCGGCTATCCCATTGCTTGTTAAATCGGCGGTCTTAGCCTATAGTGCCGTTCAAGCCGCTAGATTTACACTGTTCATGCTTGAGGAAGGCAGTGGAGGGTGGGAAATCCCGCTTTCTGCGCTATTATCGGCCGCCCTGGGGGTTGGCGCCTGGCTGAAGCTGGCGTCTCCTGTCCGGTCGTTTGTGCCCCTCGTTCTGTGGTACAGTATCGGCTCTGCGATTATTCCTTTCTGGAATGCGAATCGTCATATCGCAGCGGCAGGCTTTTCGCTGGAGCAGCTGTTATTCATTCTTCTGGCGGTGTCGCTGCTGATTCTGGATTCCTTCTGGATTCGCCGGTAATCAGTCTAGCGCACGGATATGGAAACGGGTAAGGAGGCGGAGAATATAATATGAGAAGAAATTGGATCGCCATGATCGTGCTCCTTGGCTTAATCGGTTGGGGAATTTATGATTATGCCGGAAAAGAAAATACGCAGCCGGGTTCGAAAATGGATGAAGCGATTCCAGTCGGTCTAAAGGTTGGCAACCGCGCGCCGGATTTCACCCTGCAAAATCTTGATGGGGAAGAGGTTCAGCTGTCGGATTACCGCGGGAGGACGGTGATGCTTAATTTCTGGGCAAGCTGGTGCCCTCCCTGCCGGATAGAAATGCCGCATATGGAGAGGTTCTACGAGAGGTATGCCGAGAAGGGTGCTGTCGTGCTGGCCGTTAACATGACCCATCTTGAGGAAGGCAAGGAGCATGTGGAGTCTTTTCTCGAGGAGTTCGGGCTAACGTTCCCGCATGCGGTTGATGAGACGGGACGCGTCACCGAACAGTATCAGATCATGGCATATCCTACGACGTATGTCCTTGATTCAGAGGGCGTGATCACGCAGAGGTTCCAGGGAGCGATTGATTATAATATGATGAAGGAAGCCTATGAAAAAGCAGCAAAGTAGGTGCTGTGAATATGAGTCTGGGAGGGAAATGATGCATAACGACGCTGCAGCTCTGTCTCCTCATCTATATTCGCTGCTGAGCGGTAAGAATTTGCCGGACAAGCAGCACGAGGCCTTCATGCTCCTCACTGTTACGGAGCAGAATTGGCCGCATACGGCGATGATCAGCGCAGGTGAAATCGTGGCTGTAAGCCGGACGACGCTCAGGCTCGGTTTATGGGAGAATACGGTTACAGCCCGAAACATCGTCCGTACGGGACAAGCTATGCTGGTGGCTGTTTCTGCTCAGACCGCATGTTATGTCCGGATGTCGCTGAAGAGACTTCCCGATCTTGCGGAAGCCAAGCATCCGCGAACGCGGTTTGAGGCTATAGTGGCAGAGTGCCGGGAGGACAAGGCGAAATATGCCGATATTATCTCCGGCGTGCAAATCCGGCTTAAGGAGCCAGAGATGGTGATGGAGCGGTGGAAAGAGACGATTGAGGAACTGAAAGCTTAAAATCCGTTCATTGCAAAATTTTATGACACCTGTCATCTCTTCAGGCATGACTCCCGTGTCTATCGTAATGACCTCCTGACTTTTAAACTGGATATGAAATATATTCAGAAAGATCTGGAGGGGCATCTATAATGAAAAAAGTATCCTACGAACGAATCCGGCTGCTGGATATTCTGCGGGGATTTGCCATTATCGGCACGCTCGGGACGAATATCTGGCTTTTCGCCCATCTTGGCAATACGGACTACCTGTTCACCTATGCGCATTATGATTGGTGGGCATCTGCAGATGTACTGATCCGTTACATCACGCTGTTTCTGGTCAACGGCAAGCTGCTGGGGCTGCTGACCATTCTGTTTGGAGCAGGGCTGGAGATACAGTTCGGCCGGTTGCAGAGCAGACAGAAGCGCTGGCCGGGGCCTTATCTCTGGACGACTGTGTTTTTGCTGCTGGAGGGGCTGCTTCATTACACGCTCGTGCTGGAATACGACATTCTGATGAGCTACGCCCTTACGGCTGTCATTGTCGCCTTCATCGTGAAACGGGGAGACCGCGCCATCAAACGAACCATGTGGATCACCGGCATTATTCATGTATTGTTCGTATCCTTGCTTTTTCTTGCCAGTCTGGCCCTGTACCTGGTCGATGGCGGCCTGTCCATGAACATGGCTGGCAGCACGGAGAGTCTGTACAGCACCGGAACATGGCTGGAGCAAATCGTCTTCCGTATCGAGAATTTTGCGGTATTCCGCCTGGAAGCGATATACGTGCTTTTCCTTAATATTTTCCTGTTTCTCGCTGGGGTGCGCCTCATGCGGGCGGGGGCGTTTCATCCGGACGAGAAGGGGCGGGCCATACGCCGCCGCATGCTGAGGATTGGACTGGGGGCAGGCATACCGCTTAACCTGCTGCTGTTCGTGCCGGGCGGAATCTTTGATTTTCCGCTGCGCTATCTTTTTGCTCCGGTCATGTCGATCGGTTATATTGCTCTCATAGCTTTATTGACGGAGCGATTCCACCGCTGGAGGCTCTGGGCCGTACTGGAACGGGTTGGGAAAATGGCACTCAGCTGCTATGTGCTGCAAAATGTGCTGGCTTCCGTCGTTTTTTACGGATGGGGATGGGGTCTCGGCGGTAAGACAGGTTCGCTTGGAACCGTGGCAATTTGGCTGTGCATCAGTCTTTGCCTCTCATGCTTTGCCTGGCTCTGGCTCAGCTTGTTTAAGCAAGGGCCCCTTGAGACAATCAGAAAAATTATGGTAAGGCGGCTATCCGCCAAAGAGAGGAATCATGATTCGAAAACTGTATCCGCCTGATCAAATCGAGCACTATCTCACTATCGACGTCATTGTCCTGGTTACCCTGGCTTACTTGACGATCGTAATTGACCGGCCGCTGGGATGGGGAGCGGCCATTCTTCTCTATATACTGATGCTAGTCTGCTTTTATGTCGCATTGTGGCAGCGCGGATGGCTGCTGGTGCTAGCGGCCTGGGCTGGACTTGGCATCATAACTGTTTATTCGATTTATTACAGCAGCTGGATGATTCTGTACGGATTTGTTTACGCGGATCTGCTTGGCCGGGCCCGCTCGGACCGGATCATGTGGGCGGGAATGGCCGGTATTGCGGCCATGTTTCTGGTCTCGTATACGGTATTGTATGGAGAAATCTTGACTTTTGTCATGTCGCCGATGATGCCGTTTCTTATCCTTCAGCTCATAATGCCCTATATTATCCGGACGGTCGAGCATTCCCGGAGGCTGTCCTCCAAGCTCCATGCTGCTAACCGCAAGCTTGAGCGCTATATCCAGGAGGAGGAAAGGAACCGGATTGCCCGTGATCTTCATGATACACTGGGGCAAACGCTGACGATGATCAAAATGAAGAGCGAGCTCGCTTCCCGGTTGATGGACAAGGATACCTCGCGGGCGCGCTCTGAAATCGATGAGATCAAAATCAGCGCGCGTCAGGCGCTGCAGCAGGTGCGCGAGCTGGTGACATCGATTCGGCATGTAACGCTGCAGGATGAGCTTCGTCATGCGCTGCAGTTGCTCTCGTCCGCCGGTATTACGGTAGATCACGAACGGTTTCAGGGAACTCCATCCCTAGGCAGTTCTGCAGAGACGATGCTGGCGCTCTCCCTTCGCGAAGCGGTGACGAATATCGTCAGGCATAGCGGCGCAGACTGCTGCAGCATTCATGACGATGTCGGCGAAGACAGCTACAGCATCACGATACAGGATAACGGCAGAGGCCTGCAGCCAGAGCAGACGGAAGGCTTCGGCCTGCCGTCCATGCAGGAGCGGATGCGCCAGGTACAGGGGCACGCTCTGATTGCTCCGGCTCCTTCTGGCGGAACTATCGTGAAGCTTCGTGTTCCGCTTTCGGTTGCCCCGTACAGTAAGCGCGAGAGCTAGAGAGTTTATTGTAGTTGTTTATTGTAGTCATCGTTCCGGTTAGAGGAGGTTATCGCATTGATTCGAATCGTTATAGCGGAAGATCAGCATATGCTGCGGGGCGCTTTTGCTTCCCTGCTGCAATTGGAGGAGGATATCGAGATCGTTGCCCAGGTATCGGATGGCCATGAAGCATTGAGCATGATCGAGGCCTGCCGGCCGGATCTGTGCCTGCTCGATATCGAAATGCCGGGGCTCACTGGCCTGGAGGTTGCTGCTGCCATAAGGCGAGCGGGGCTGGCCTGCAAAATTATGATTGTCACCACGTTTGCAAGACCGGGCTATTTACAGCAGGCGATGAGTGCATCTGTAGATGCTTATTTGTTGAAGGACGAGCCGATTGAATTTTTGGTAGAGGCTATTCGCAAGGTCATACAGGGCAAGCGGGTAGTCAGTCCATATCTGGCCGATTCCCTGTTTGCTCATGAGGATAATCCGCTAACCGAACGTGAGCGGGAGGTGCTGCGGCTGGCTGCGGATGGGGCCTCCACCCGCGTCATAGCGAATACGCTATATTTGACAACAGGAACGGTTCGGAATTACCTGTCTTCCGTCATCCAGAAGCTCGAAGTAGAAACGAGGCATCACGCTATAGCCAAAGCTCGTGACCGCGGCTGGATCTGAAGATAGGTAAGGTAAGCACACTATAACGCTGTTGTTTTGACTAACCTAATCGAGCAGGCCACTTCCGAAGGAAGTGGTTTTTTTGATTGGCCCAAGAAGTGTATATTTATCTGTTGATGATCGTTAAATTTGGTAAATTATAACGAAACTTCCAGCGGAATATGTAGTCTAATTTGGTGTAAGCCCATATCCTGGTTCTCCCGGAGGTGATATCGGCAGCTGCAGCTTGCTATATCTCAAGCTTCAATCACAGATGGAAGGAGAATAATGACATCCTAACCCTTTTTAAGGTCTCTTAATGAGACCGGTCATCATGAATATCTAGAATGTCTGGTTCACCCGGGTACAGTCATACATTCTTAAACCCTGGAGGAGAGAATTATGAATAAGACGAGTGCACTGTGGAATCCAAGGATATTCATCTTGCTGCTAGCCATAACGGTCGCATGGACTCTGCCGGCGGGACAGGTCGCGGCCATAGAAGCGAGAGGGACTCTGGAATGGGAACGGTCTTTGGGAGCAAGCCTGAGGCTGCTTGATGTGTCGGAAACCGGAAATGGGTATTCCGTGGTCGGCTTGAACAGGAATAATCATTCTGTGTATTTGGCGAAGCTCCATGCCGACGGAACGGTTTATTGGGAGAAGGAGCTTGAGCTTATTGCCGCTAACGGCAAGCGGGCGATACCTGCGTCGGCTGGCACAACTCGGGATGGAGGCTATATTGTAGGAGCCACTGTAGATGGATTTCACTATCGCTATAGCGATTATTATACGGCCAAAATTAGCGCTGAAGGCAGGATCGAGTGGAGCTCTGAGTACTTATCAGGGTCACATGCTTCCTTTAATCAAATTTATGAGGCCAAGGATGGGGGATATTTATTTCTCAATACTACGGAGGTTTATTTAGCCGATTTTTCCAAGACAACCGTAGGGAAAATGGAGGCAAACGGTGAGAACCGGAGAGAGAGAACCATTGCCAGCGGAAGATTCACATATCCATATGCTCAACAGATTCTTGAATTAAAGGACGGCGGCTACCTGGTAGCCGGAGGCAAGGATCAAAAATTCTATACATGGAGCTTGGCCGATGATTTTACCATTGTGGATGAGCAGGGACATGCGGCTCTCTCTACAGGAAGAGCGGCAGCCACTGCCGATGGAGGCTACACTTTGGCTGGAACGCAGCAAGGTTATATCACGCTGTATATATACAGTAGCCATCAAGAACCTAATATCGTCCCGCTTGCTTTGACAGGGCAGGTTCGCTCCCTCTATGAGACGGCGGCCGGAGGTTATTTATTGGGTACCTCCCAAGGCGTATATCAGACGAATTCAAGCGGGGAAATTCTATGGCAATATGAGGCCAGCGGTCTGAGTAAGGCTATTCCGGCATCAGACGGGGGAGCCGTGGTTCTCGCGGAAGGAAAAGTAAGCAAGCTTGGCAGCGGCCTTGAGACGCTGGAATTTGACTCTGACAGCTACAGCCTTCTGGAAGGACAGACCCTTGATACTGTGATTACAGTCGTCTACGGAAAGGACAGAATCGTCATATCTAACCTGGGGGAAGTGACGTTCTCCTCGGACGATGAATCCATCGCAACGATAGACTCCTACGGGAATATTACGGGCCATAAGTCAGGCTTGACCACGATAAGGGCCGTGCTGGACGGTAAAGCAGGCTCGGCGCAGGTCTATGTATTCAAAATGTATAAGTCTTTGCAGCTGGATTCCAGCGCATATCGCGTAAATATCGGGGAGCCGATCGATGTGGTCGTTTCTTATTATGAAGGGGCGAGCCGAAGTATTGTGACGGGGGAGAGTGTATTCAGTACAGGCGATCCTTCGATTGCAACCGTGGACGAAGCGGGGAAGCTTATAGGCTTGAAGCGGGGGCAGACGATTCTGACGGCGGCCTATAACGGTTTGGAAGCCGAAGCCACGATTGAAGTATATTGAATGGGCATGATTACAAGGCTCTTGAGATTGGAGGAATATAATGAGATTCGAACTCCGGTTGAGAACAGCGTGGCAGGTTCTCTTGCTGGCCATAATAGTTGCCCTGACGGCAAGCTTTTCGGCTGGGGCGCCAGCGGCTGCAAGCGGACAAGGCCCTGAAAAGGAATGGGAGCGCGATTACAGCGGCACCGGCATGAAAATTTTCGATATTTATGAGACGGATCAAGGCTATACGATAATCGGAACGAAAGATAGAAAGCAGGCGTTTCTGGCGAGGCTGGATCCAGGGGGAAATACGGTCTGGGAGAAGACGCTCGATCTCAGAACGGCTGATGACAATGAAGTCATTATCACAGCCGGGCATTATACGGTTGACGGAGGATACCTTCTTGGAGGCACAGTGCCGGGATATGACTCCTGTTACTATATAGCAAGGACGGATGGGGAAGGCGTCATTCTATGGGAGAAGGAGGAATTCAGCCGCGATTACGTGGATTTCAACGACATCCGGGAGAGTGGTGATGGCGGTGTTATTTATGCCTATAACTCGGGACGGTCTCTCAGCTATATCGTTAAGCTCGGAACCTCGGGAGAATTCCAATGGCGCAATGAGCTGTACATGACGAAATACGATCCGAATGCATCCGTAGAAACCGTTCGCCCTACGGCTGATGGAGGCTATATCGCCGGAGCTTTCCGCAGCGGCAGCTTTATATTGTGGAAGCTGGATGCTATGGGGAATTCCTTATGGACCAACTATTATGGCGACGGGATCGGGTGGGTCGCACCAGCCCCGAATAACGGGCTGGCGATTGTCAACTATGAACGCTGGAGCAATCAGTCCGTACTAATCTTAATCGATTCGAAGGGTCAGCAGCAGAGCAAGGGGCTCGGCATCAACGGTACGGCAAGATCGATTGAAGCTTCCCGGGCTGGCGGCTATTTGATCGGACTTTCCAATGCGGTCATCGCCTGCGATTCGCAGGGGAACGTGGTCTGGAGGAAGCCGGTAAGTCAATTGAACAAGGCGCTGCCGACGAAGGACGGCGGAGCGGCATATATTTCTTCTTATGAAAAGGTGGTTAAGCTTCAAGGCCTCAGCCTCTAACTGAACACCGCTTATGAATATCTGGCTTACGGGTACAGTCATACATTCTTATCCCCTGGGAGGCGAGAACTTATGAGCAAAGCTTGTGTATATTTAAATCGAAGGATATTCATTGGGCTGATGGCCATCGTATTGGCATGGTGCCTGCCAGCGGGGCAGACAGCAGCTTCTCAAGCGGCGGGGAAGCTGGAATGGGAACGGGATTTCGGGGCCGATATAGAACTCATCGTGAGCGCGATGCCCCAGACTGATCAGCAGCCGATCATAGAATGGAGCCATAAGTATAGCGGCTACTATAGAATTTTTCATCTGCATGAAACGGACAGCGGTTACAATTTGGCAGGGGTAGCTTTAAAGGACGCGGTGAATTTATCGAAGGTAGATGCCGGAGGCCGGCTTGAAAGCAGCAGAACATTTTACCTAACCGGTGACAACGGCAAGCGCGTTACGATCACCTCGGCGGCCCCTACCCGGGCTGGCGGGTTCATTCTCAGCGGAACTTATCCGGAGTTTTATTACTTTGACTCGATTTCCTACGCGGCCAAAATAAATGCTGCCGGGGAGCTGGAGTGGAGTAAGTCCTTTGAGAGGGATATTGAATATGCAGAGCTATATGACATTAAGGAGGATACCGCTGGAAACTTTATTTATTCCCTGGTCCAGTCAGGCGAGCCGATGCATATGATGGTGGGTCAACTGGATGCGAACGGCCAGGAGGTTTGGGAAACAACATTGAAGTCCGGCACCTTCCTTGAACTTTGGAATATGGATTCGTTATTGATTGAGCAATCCGGGGAAGAAGAATATACCGTGTTTGCATCCAATCGAAGCAAGCTGGATATTTATAAGCTGACCGGGGCGGGTGAAGTGGCTTGGCACAGGAGTTATGACGGCTTTAAGCCTTCTGTAGGGACATCGATCGGCCATGGTGGGTATGCGATCGTTTCCTCTGAGTATTATACCGACACCGTGCTGACGCTGTTAGACTCGTCGGGGGAAACGGTAAATACACAAAATTATGGTGTCCAGGGCAAACCTCTTTCCATAGAGAAAATGGAGGATGGCGGTTTTCTTATAGGAACGGTAAGGGGAGTGATCAAGACGGATGGGGAAGGCAATCTTCAGTGGGCAAAAACGGATGTCCAGTGGGTCAATGGGGCTGTGCCTACTCGCGAAGGCGGGGCGATACTTCTCACGGAAACCGGCAGCATGATCAAGCTGATAGCGCTGCCCCAGCCCGAAAAGATCAGATCCCTAGCTTATGACTCCGAGAGCTATAGCTTGAGTATTGGCCAGACACTGGATACGGTCATAACGGCTGTGTATGGCAACGGGGAGATTCGGGACGTCAGCGGACAAGTGGATTATGCTTCGGCCGATCCTGAGATTGCATCGATCGATTCGGCTGGAAACATTACCGGGCTGCGTCATGGTGTGACGACGATAACTGCAGAGACTGCCGGAGTGAGGGCAAGCGCTACCGTATATGTTTATGGATCAGCACCAGCAGCCCGGCTGCAGCTGGATTCCAGCGAATACAGCCTGACCGTGGGCCAGACGCTGGATTTGACAGTGATCTACAGCCGAGGGGATCAACATAGGGACGTTACCCGAGACGCCTTGTTGACGGTCTCTGTTCCTGACATCATCACTATAGATGCCGAAGGGAATATAACGGGATTTGGAAAAGGGCGTACGGTGATCACGGCGACTTATGAAGGAATTGAAGCGACGGCGGTAGTTGACGTCTACTAACGAAAACAGAGGCTCCACGTTTTAATAAAACGGAGCTGCTTCCCCTCAACCCTTGGAGTGAAGACGGCGCTGCAGCAGGGAATCCGTGAAGATATACAGATACACCCAAAGAAGCAGGACGGGATATGAGCTCCGTCCTCTCTGTGGGTGTATATTTTTTTTGCTCTTGCAAAGTAAGGGGGCATCCCCGTCGTAGTACCTGCTAGATTCCTGCTTCCTATTTGCCGCCGGATTCGTCGTTATCGACAAACGCAACGGGCTTGGCCACCCATTCCTCAGCCTGCGGCTCAATATCCTTGCCGCTTTCGATTTTTTTCTTCTCGGCTAAAGAATCGCCTTGCTCATCCAGTTTGTTACGGACTTGATCTTCGGATCGTTGGTTCATCATAGAAGCCTCCTTCTTTAGGCAAAGTTGATTCTGTCCCTATCTATAGTTACCCTTTGCACTGTATTACAAACATGATCTTCTTTGAACTTTAAAATTTAAAAATCGATTACGTGCTACGGTAAAGCTTTGAGAGACTGAATCAACAGCTCCATAAATTGCTTCGCACTAATCGATAACGACATGTCCCGGCGCGTCGCCACTGCAATGGAGCGCAGGGGAATCGGTTCGGCGATTTGCAGCTCGAACAGCGTTCCGGCGTGCAGTTCCGGGATAGCGAAGGAGCGGGCGACGAAGGCGGCCCCATAGCCGCGTTTGGCGAATTCGATCAGCATATCCAGGCTGCCCAGCTCAATGTCGACCTGGACATCGACTCCCAGGGCATGAAGCCATTTCTCGACGAAATGACGCGTGCTGCTGTCTTTGGAGAACAAGAGCAGGGGGATTTGATGGAGCTCGCTTGCTTTAAGCGGCTTTGCGGAAAAGTGACGATAGGCTGATCCGACGACAAAAATATACTGCTGTGAAATAAGATGATGAGAGACAAGCCTCTCATCGTTCAGCGGCAAATGGACGAGCCCGATATCGATTTTCCCCTCCAGCAGCTGGTGCTGAATATCGCTGCTCTTGCCTTGGGACAAGCGGATTCTGACCTCGGGATATTCACCGTGAAATTGATCCAGCGCCGGCAGGAGAAGATGCTTGATCATTGGTCCGCTTGCGCCGACGCGAAGCTCGCCGCTGGATAATGTTCGGAGATTGGCGATCTTCTGCTCGCCGGCGTGAAGCAAGGCGAAGGATTGCTCTACGTATTCGAGCAATGCCTGTCCTTCCGGCGTTAATTTCACTCCTTTGGAGAGGCGATCGAACAGTTTGACCTGGAGATGGGATTCGAGCTGCTTGATCGCATAGCTGACGGACGGCTGAGTGATGTGCAGCTGCTGGGCCGCCCTGGTCAAATTGCCGAGGCGTGCGGTATGCAGAAAAATGCGATATAGCTCGATATTGACTTGGTTTAAGGGAATCTGTTCCATCTATTATCACCCCGTCATATGGATGTCCTTAGTTTGTGAATATTAACATTGTAATTAGTTGATATAAATATTGTCTATATCAACTCAGTGAAATTTCGATTTCATTTATATCAATGAACAAATTATAATGAGAGATATAAGAAGCTGTCAACCTAGAAGAATGAGGGAGAGATCGATATGGCAGGAAACACATTCGGAGAAGTGTTCAAAATCACGACGTTCGGAGAATCTCACGGGGCGGCTGTCGGTGTGATTGTAGATGGAGTTACACCGGGAGTAGAGCTGACCGAGGCTTACATTCAGGCTCAGATGGATCGCCGCAAGCCGGGGCAATCCTCGGTGACTACGCCGCGCAAAGAGTACGACATCATTAGCATTAAATCCGGCATGTTTGAAGGGAAGACTACGGGAACGCCGCTGTTCATTATGCTGGAAAACAAAGATATGCGGCCGGAGGCGTACAGCGACATTCAAAATGCTTTTCGTCCGGGACATGCCGATTATACCTATTTGCAAAAATACGGAATCCGCGATCACCGCGGCAGCGGCAGAGCTTCAGGCAGAGAGACGGCGGGCAGAGTGGCTGCCGGCGCAGTCGCCCGCAGGCTGCTGGAGCTTCGCGGCGTTCAAGTGGTAGCTTATACGAAGGAGCTCGGCGGAATTCGCTGCGAGACCTTTAATGAAGAAATCATCGAGCAGAATGCGGTACGGGCCTGTGATCCGGATGCCGCCGTGCGGATGATTGAACGGGTAGAGCAGCTTGCAGCCGCGGGAGACAGCTGCGGCGGCGTTGTAGAGTGCCGAATCCGCGGCGTAAAGGCAGGGCTGGGAGAGCCGGTCTTCGATAAGCTGGATGCAGAGCTTGCCAAGGCGATGCTCTCGATCGGTGCCGTGAAAGGGATCGAGTTTGGAGCGGGTTTTGCTGCAGCGGGCATGCTGGGCAGCGAGCATAACGACGAGATGAATGCGTCCGGATTTTTGAGCAATAATGCCGGCGGCATTCTCGGGGGGATTAGCACGGGGAATGAAATCGTCTTCCGCATCGTCGTTAAGCCAACCTCGTCGATTTCCGTTCCTCAGCAAACGATGAATATTCGAGGCGAGGAGCAGCAAATCATTACGGAAGGCCGACATGATCCATCCATTTGCCCGCGGATTATACCGGTCGTTGAAGCGATGGCCTGCCTGGTGCTTGAGGATCATTACAAGCGGCAGGCTGCCATGCTCGGCTAAATCAAGCATTTTACACCAGCTTTCTGAACCAGCTCCAGAAAGGATTTGGCTTGCGGAGGCAGGGGATCGCCGGAGCGCACGCAGCAGGAAATAACGTTGCTCGCCTTAAGGCCTTCGGCCTCGATCCGTATTAGCGAGCCGTTCTCTACGTAGGAATGCGCCTCCATGGCTGACGTCAGCGTAATCCCCAGCCCGGCAAGCGCAGCCCGAAGAGCCTCCTGGGGCCCATTTACCCGAACCGCGGGCAGCGGTTCGGGTATTTCTGCTGTCCGGCAGAGTGACAGCAGAGCCTCAAGCGTATAGCTCCCGGGTTCTCTGAGTACAAAGGGAGAGGCGAGCAGTTCGGCAGGGGCAGCGCTTTGCCCGGCAAGCGGATGCTGCGGAGAAGCTACGAACCAGAGCTCGTCTTCGTGCACAGGGATGGCGTCAACGCCGGCCGGGAGCCGCCTGCGCGAGTCGCCGATCCAGGCCATATCCGTCTCGAAACGAAGCAGCTTGTCGATCGCAAACTGCACATTGCCCGATACAAGACTGATTTCAACGCCGGCATGCCTCAGCTGATACTGCGCCAGCCATGCCGGCAGTAAATAATTTGCCGGCAAATAGGTGGCTGATATTTTCAGGCTGCCAATGATTCCCTGTTGATAGGCGCCGCACTGCTTGTCGATTTCCGCTTCCAGGGCAAACAGCCTGTCCGCCTGGGCAGCCAGCCAAATCCCCGCATCGGTCAGCACGACCTTTCTTCCTTCCGACCGCGTCAAGCGCATTTGCAATTCCCTCTCCAGCTTACGGAGCTGCATGGTGACCGCCGGTTGGCTAATCTTAAGCTCTTCAGCGGCTTTGCTTACTCCTCCAGCTTGTGAAATTTGGTGAAAAATGCGTAGTGCATGAAGGTTCATGAAATTCGTCTCCCTTATACATAAATTAAATTTATATATAACTAAATTATATATATTATTCTTATTTTCTGCTATCCGTTATGGTGTTTGTAGGATGACAAATTCACCTGTTAAGCGAAGGAGAGAATGGGATGACAAATAGCATAAATCGGGGACATATGCTGGTCTGCTTGGAATGCGGGGCCGGGATTAGCGGACATTGGCAGCTTCGCTGCCAATGCGGGGGGATATTGGAGCTGCAGCGTGATTTGAGCGGCTTGGATGGAGAACACTTAAAGCGGCTGTTTGAGCAAAGGCTGCATCTACGGGGAGATGTTCATGCCAGCGGGGTGTGGAGGTATGCGGAGCTGATCGCTCCAGAGCTTCCGGAGGCGGCCATGATCACAAGGGGTGAGGGAAACACAGGCCTGTACCGTTCCGAGGTCAGCGCCGCGTATGCAGGAATACGGGAGATCAGGCTGAAGGCACAGAGCGAGAATCCGAGCGGCTCCTTCAAGGATAACGGAATGGTCGTTGCCGTCTCCCATGGGTTGTCCTTGGGAAGAGATGTCTTCGCTTGCTCCTCTACCGGAAATACCTCGGCATCGCTCGCCATGTATTCGGCCTGGTGCGGCCGGGCTTCACTTGTTATCGCGCCGGCCAGCGATATTTCTCCGGCAAAAATCAATCAGACGATTGCATATGGCGCGCAAGTGATCCGTTTTAATGGGACATATGATGACGGGATCAGATTTTTGGAGCGTTGGGGTGATGAGCTCGGCCTCTATGTGTGCAATTCGTTGAACCCTTACCGGATCGAAGGGCAGAAGAGCATCATCTATGAGCTGGCGCAGCAGCTTGGGTGGAAGATGCCGGATTGGATCGCGATCCCTGGAGGGGCGCTTAGCAATGTTTCCGCCCTGGGCAAAGGATTGGACGATTTATGGCGGCTGGGCATGATCGATAAGCTGCCGCGCATCGCGCTTGTTCAGGCCGAAGGGGCTAGTCCGTTTCATCGAATGGTGCAGAATAACGAGCAGATGCTAATACCTGATCCGCAGCCACGGACGAGGGCCAGTGCCATGAACATCGGTAATCCGCCGAGCTGGCGCAAGGCACTGCTTGCATTGAAGCTTACCCGAGGTGTAACGGTATCGGTTAGCGATGAGGAGATAATGCGGGCTAAGCGGATTATAGACAGCAGTGGAGTCGGCTGCGAGCCGGCCTCCGCCGCAACGGTAGCCGGGCTGAAGAAGCTGCGTGCGGGTGGCGTGATCGATCCGGAGGAGACTGCGGCAGCGATCTTGACCGGGCATATCCTCAAGGATGTGGATGCGCTGGAGGAGATGTATGGAGAGGAAATGCTCCATCTGGGCGATGAGCCTTTGTCGCCGAAGAGTGTCAGGGATAAGTTGCCATAATCGTGTTGGGGATTATCCCTAAATGACTCTATTAATTGAATAAATAAATTATGAAAATATGGAAAAATATAACGAAACTTCCAGGCTATTTTTAAGTCTAACTATATAACTTGGGTTGGGAGGTGGTTTCAGTTCGAGCTTGGTCAAGGTTTAATCTATGAGATAAGACGGGAGAGAGGTGGCTTCACTATCGGTGGAAAAAGCTGGCGTGCCTTGTGAGTGGCTCCAGTGAAAGATCGGATGAACTAAATGACATTACCTCTTAGGGGAGCATCGTTCAAATTCAAAGACAGCAGCAGGCGTTTTCATCAATCCTTTATTTCATTCTAATTTATTGGAGGGAAGAAACATGAATAAACGTCTAAATCAAAAATGGTTTACTTGGCTGTTAACGGTTATGCTCCTCACCGTTCTACCAACAGGAGGGACTATCGCGGCAAGCAATGAAGCCGAATTGGAGTGGGAACGGACTTTAAGTAAGGACATTAGATTCATCGATGTGAAGCAGACGGAGGACGGATACTCCCTAATTGGTTCTCATAAACCAAGCTTTGACTTGTATTTAGCTAAGACCGATACAGAAGGTTATTTATACTGGGAGAAATTTCATGAGGCAAACTCCGAACCCGGCCGAAGATATCTTCCAGGAGCTGGAACCACTACACCGGACGGAGGATATTTAATTGGCGGCACTGTCGGAATTGGAAGGGAGCGGAACAGCCCGTTTTTTATCGAAAAATATGATACCGAAGGTAACAGTGTAGCATATATACATCTCACTGGCGGTACCTCTCCGGGTTTTTCAGATATTCGGCTCGCAAAGGATGGAGGGATACTATATGCCAATAATCTGGGGGGCTGGTTTAATATTCATGACAGAGCTTTCGCCGGCAAAGTTACGGATCAAGGAGAAACGGTATGGTCGACCAAGCTCGGCGATACATTTGCGAGTTTCGGATATCATTCCGACAGATTGATTAAATTGACGGACGGAAGCTACCTGGTGGAAGGATATAACGGTTACTATAGAAATCAATACGTATGGCGGCTCGATGCAGAGGGTCAGATCCTGGAAACACAGGAATATCAGGGGCTTATTAGCGGAGCGGCGCTTGCAACGGATGATGGAGGATACATCATTTTTGCCACGGATGCCGAGACGAATGAAGTTGTATTCCTTAAAAATACAGCCTCACACGAGACGGAGCTGTATCTCCCGCTTTCTTTTAAAGGAGAAGTGAAATCCCTTGAGGAAGCAGCGGATGGCGGTTATCTGGTAGGTACGACAGAAGGCATTTATAAGACGGATGAAAACGGAAATGTGCAATGGCAGCGAGCGTTGAGCGAATTAAGCAAGCTGGCTCCTACAACGGACGGAGGAGCTGTTGTAATTGCAGGTCAAAAGCTGCTGAAATTCAAAGGGGCGAATGAGGAAGCTCCTTTGGAAGATAGCCTGAGCTTTGACTCTAACGCTTACTCGCTGGTCGAGGGGCAGAGGCTCGATACGGTAGTGACAGCTGTGTATGGCGGAGTGAAGAGCGATGTCACCGGACAAGCTGCTTATAGCTCGGAAGATGAAACTATTGTTTCTATTGATGAGGATGGCAATCTGACAGGGCATCGTCTCGGACAAACGAAGATTCGAGCGGTATTTAACAACATTTCGGCAGAAGCCACCGTCTTTGTCGTGAGGACGTATACAGCTGTTCTGTTGGATTCTGCAGAATATAGTGTTAATATCGGCCAACCGCTGGATCTAGTCGTTTACTATCAGGAGGGCAACAAGCTTACAGACATTACGGCTGAGAGTTCTTTTGAAGTCAGTGATCCGTCTATCGCTCGAATAGAGGATGGTCACATTATCGGGTTAAAAATAGGGCGAACCGCTTTGAAGGTAACTTACAACGGCTATGAGGACACAGCGCTTCTTGATGTTTATTGATCATCCTTGATGCCATAATGAGAAAGAACCGGGGGGACCCGGTTCTTTCTCATTATATACGTATAGTTAAGCAGGTGTTGCTGATAGTGCAGAGCGATGGGCTTTTCTAGATAGATAAAGCCGTCCTCCATGGATCATTCCTGCTAATTCAACTTGTATGTGTATTTCTTATCCTTGCTGCCAAAAGGACTGTGGTTCTCGAATTGCAGAGAGCCATCCGGAGCCTCGCCTATAAATACGAGGTTATCGCCCCAATACGGCACATCGTTCATTTCGGCATACTCGCGATCAGTTCCGCTTAAGAACTCTTGGTAGAGGAGGGTAGCCGATTGGTCCTTTAAATTGATCAAGGTCAGATGTCCGCTCAGGTTTGGCCGGACGAGCAAATAGGATGAGGCGACAGCCAGAACGGAGTGGTTCTCATCCTTCCCGGTCAGCTTGGGCAGGTCATATTGTTGGATGATGCGGCCTTGTTCGTCGATGATCGTGAGCTGCTTGCCATCGTTCAAGACAGCATTTCCTTCTTGATCCAGTACGGCATTTTTCTCATACCGTTGGAAGTAATAGGCTTTGCTTTGTTTGACAAGCTGATTGTCTTTGATCATCGCCGTATACACGTTGGTATGAACATGGGGCTCGCCATAGTTGTCCTCGACTGTAATGATATAGCTTTGCTGTCCGCCCGGCATACTGTAGGCTGTGATGTCCAAAAATTCCTTGACGTCTATGTCTAGTTGTCCAACGTGAACCGGATCCGCTTCAAAAGGATAGGCCAAATACACATCGCCCGTCTCCTTATTCAGCCAAACGGTTGTATTCACTCCGCCTCCTTTGGCATAGATAGATTGTTGAGTCAGAGATACGGTCTTCGAGGTAGCGTTCCAATCTACAATGGCTCCAATCGCTTCTGAGAAGAAGCGAACGGGGACGAAGGTGCGCCCATCTTTGATGATGGCCGGCGAATTCAGCTTCACTGTCTTTCCGTTGACCATAGCGGTTGAAGTATTCAATTTCATAGAAATTACGCGATTGGGGTACGTCATCGTCACGCTATTATCCTTCGCATTCCAGAACACGACGCTGCCAAGCAGCTCACTGATATCCCGCAAAGGCAGGTAGACGGCTCCTTTATGCATCAAAGGCGCAGAGGAAGGCGAATGTTTCTGTCCGTTGATGGTCAGCTTGATATTGGATTGTGTCTTGGCGCTGGTGGCCGCAGCCGCGGTTGCAGTAGCCGATGAACAGGCGAGAGGAACGGTGGTTAACAGGGCGGCCAGCCCGAGCATGGCTAATTTGTTTGAAACGTGTTTTGTCATGTGCATCATCATAATCTCCTGACTGTAAAAGTTTTTAATGCTCTTATATAATCTTTGGACGAAGAACATGGTAAAAAGTTGCACATCATTTTAGGTACTCATAACGGGTACTTATTATAGATACTGATTTTATAGAAGCTGTTTACAGATACTAAGTACAGGTACCGACTATAGGTACTTAATATAAGCGCTGCAATTAGCACACATTACAGATACTCACTTCCAGAAGTGTTCGTTGGCCTGATGATTGACAAAAGGTATAAGTGTAACTATACTGATTACAACAATTGTAACTAAGTTGATTACAAGTTTAATGCTGCATACTTTATAGACTCAGATGGAAGGGGCCGCAGTCATGGCACAATCGATACATCCCCAGGCAGAGATAGGCCTGGTACGTTTGAAGGTCCAACAACTGGAACGCTCGATCGCATTCTATGAAGAGGTCATCGGGCTGAAGCTATTGAAGCAAGAGGGCAATACGGCGGAGCTGACTGCTGATGGGCGGCGTACGCTGATTGTTCTGGAAGCGAACGAGAACTACCGCATCTCGGCAGGCCGTTCCTCCGGCTTGTACCATTTTGCCATTTTAGTGCCTGACAGAATATCGCTCGGACTAGCGCTGCGTAATTTGATCAAGCATAACATTGCGGTCGGACAAGGGGATCATCTTGTAAGTGAAGCGCTATATTTGAACGATCCGGATAATAACGGGATCGAAATTTATGCGGATCGGCCGCGGGATACATGGCAGCGCAGCTCCAGCGGGGAATATGTCATGACGACGGATCCCGTGGATATCGAGGGGCTGCTGCGCATTTCCGAGCAGGCACAGTGGCAGGGGCTGCCCCCAGGAACGGTGATCGGGCATGTCCATTTCCACGTCGGCGATTTGCAGCAGGCCAAGCAGTTCTACTGCGACGTGCTCGGCTTCGAGATTACCGCTCATTACGGATCAGCGGCATTGTTCATCTCCGCGGGCGGCTATCATCATCATATCGGGCTGAACACTTGGGCAGGAGTAGGCGCGCCGCCTGCGGCCGCCGATGCAACGGGTCTGGCGTATTATACCGTTGCACTACCGAATCTGCAGGCCCTTGCCGAAGTAGAGGGGCGAATCAGACAGGCGGATTTATCCTGCCAGCGTCAAGATGACGTTATTGCCTTAAGCGACCCGTTTGGCATTCATGTCCGCATTGGCTTTGAAAGATAAGAAGCATCCGAATACACAGTTAACGGCAGCATCTGAAGCGAATATCATTATTCTTAGTCAGCAAAAAGGACGACTCCAAGCCTAAGAGGCTAGGAGATCGTCCTTCTTGTATTACGGAAAATGATGCTAACAGCAGCATTAGGATGCGGAATGATCGGCAGCCAATTGCTCCACAGGGGCTTTCGTCCGCTTCGTGAATAGCGAAAGCGCTAGAGCGACGATGGCGAATGCGAGGCCGACGACAAAAGCACGATGAATGCCGGCCAGCAGTCCCTCCGCGATTTGTGCAGGTGTAGGTTCCGCCGTCAGCGTCATGAAATAGGATTGCTGCCCTGATGTCATAATGCTGATGAACAGCGCGACACCAATGGCGCCGGCGATTTGCTGCAGAGTATTCAGTACGGCCGTTCCATGCGGATAGAGCCGCTGCGGCAGCTGGTTTAATCCATTGGTCTGCATCGGCATCATGATCATCGCTATGGCAATCATCATCAGAATGTGCAGGATGACCAGGATTGTCGTGGTCGTCTGCAAATCAATGCGCGTAAACAGCCACATAATGAGGAGCAGAAGAATGCTGCCGGGAATGACGAGCGCGCGCGGGCCGAATTTATCAAACAGCTTGCCGGTAATCGGCGATACGAGTCCGTTGAGCAATCCTCCCGGAAGCAGGACAAGCCCGGCCGCAAAGGTTGTCATCAGGAATACCCCTTGCATCAGGAAGGGAAGCAGCAGCATCGTCGAGAACATCGTCATCATCGCGATGATGAGCATAATCGTCGTGAGCGTAAACATCGGAAATTTAAAGACGCGAAGGTCGAGCATAGGCTCTTTCGATTTCAATTGCCGGATGACAAATAGAAGCAATGATACACCGCCCACAATTAAAGGGACGTATACTTCCGTACTGGCCCAGGTTGCCTCAGGTTTTCCCGCACTGCTGAAGCCGAATACGATGCCGCCGAACCCGAGGGTCGACAGCAGGATCGACAGCACGTCGACCTTCGGCCTGGTAACGGTGGTTACATTTTTCAAGAAAATGAATGAGACCGCGATGGAAAGCACGGCAAAAGGGAGCACGAGGAAAAACAGCCAGCGCCAGTCGGCAAACTGCAGAATCAAGCCCGAAAGCGTGGGACCGATCGCTGGAGCAAACATGATCACGAGCCCGATCGTGCCCATAGCTGCTCCGCGTGTCTCCGGCGGATAAAGCACGAGAATCGTGTTCATCATGACGGGCAGCATTAGGCCTGCTCCGCTTGCTTGAAGCAAACGACCGATCAGCAATAATTCAAAATTCGGGGCAATTCCGCACAGAAGCGTTCCCGCCGTGAACAGCACCATAGCTCCAAGGAACATCTGCCTGGTTGTAAACCATTGTACGAGCAGCGCCGATACAGGAATGAGCACGCCGACGACGAGCATATACCCCGTAGCGAGCCACTGCAGCGTAGAAGCAGAAACCTCCAGCGCCACTTCGAGCTTCGGCAGAGCAATATTGAGCAGCGTTTCATTCAGAATGGAGAAGAATGCCCCGATGATGAGCGAGATCAATATCGGCAGCTTCTTGATGTTTTGTATATCTTGTTGTTGTGTAGAAGAAGTAGAATTCAAGTCTCATCCCTATCCTTATTTTTTATTTTTGATCAGTGTTATTGTAACAGATTAATGTAAAATTTCATCGTTTAAAATTGTAATTTTTTATTATAATCAAAATTTCCATGAACGGCGCATGATACATCCATTTCTGCATGCAAGTCAGATTAGGATGAAAATGCATCACGATATAATTAATATTTTAATTATTTTGGAGGGCCTATGGGACGGCACAAACTGTATGGCTGGGTTGTTTTTAAGGGACAGCTTTTACAGTTTTAATATCGTTTATTGTCGAAATATGTTGGCAATATTTGGTTGACCGCTGTCGATTTGATATGCTAGAATTGCTGTTATCAGAAGACAAAATAAGGAAAATATTTAGACAATTTGTGTCTGATTCCAATTTTTAATAGCCTGTAACTCGGCAGAACGGAGACAAGGGGAGGATAGACTAACCTGGAATAAATCGCAGAAGAGGAGGTGAATTGATAAATTTATAAGCCATAAAAGGCGTATGAGACAATTAAAAAGGCTTGAAGCAAATAGTAGGTTAAAACATCAGAAAAGGGGACATGTTTTAATCCATGAAATGGTATGCATTATTTGTAGAGACAGGGAAGGAAGACATTGTTCGGTCTGCAATTCAGCAGCAATTTGATTCCTCTATTGTCATGCCAATCGTACCAAAACGTAGATTAAGAGAAAAAAGAGATGGTGTTTTTTATGAAATTAACCGAATTTTGTTTCCGGGCTATGTGTTTATCAAAGCTAAGATGAGTATTGACACTTATTATGGCTTAAAGAAGATTCCTAGATGTTATAAGCTTCTTAATAAATATAAATTTGATGAACAGCCAACAGGAAAAAATGAGGAAACGAACTCTTCCTCCACGAGCTTATTCTCGCAAATTGATGAAGAGGAAATGACCTTAATTACGCAATTGATGGATCACGATGAAATCATCAACTATTCTGTCCTGTATGTAGAGAATGCAAGATCACAGGTCAGAAGCGGCCCGTTAAAGGGCAGGGAAGGTATGATTAAGAAGATCGACAAGCGCAAGAAGAGGGCACGGATTGTGCTTGAACTGATGGGAAAATCAATAGAAGTGGATGTAGGGGTCGAAGTGCTGTCCCCGCCTGAAGTACATTAAAGATCTTATTTCTTGAAGATTCATACAAGTATCAGAGAAGAATCAAACGCTGCTTCGGTACGTTGAGAAATCTCTGAGATTATAATCGGGCAAAAGTAGTCTATATGTTTCTATATAGATGAGCGGGCGAAGCTGTGCCCAATTTCATATTAAAAACATAGGAATAGTTAGAATTATTTAAAGTCACTTCTTATCTAAAGAAATGGCTTTTTTTCTTTTGCTTTTCAAGTAAAGTGACCTTTCCTTTGAAGCTTTCACCTTGAGCTGTAATGACTTAATACTTATCGATTATTTGAGGTTGAGGTGTTTACTGTGAACAATATGAAGCTTATTTGCTTTGCTTATGCCGGCGGATCCTCGGCGATATATTTTGGCTGGCAGCCTCACTTTGGAACTGATGCTATTACTGTATTTCCCTTCGAATTGCCGGGAAGGGGGGCGAGAATGGGAGAAGCTTTACATACCAGTATGGAATCTTTAATCAATCACATAGTCCCGGAGGTTATAGATTTGCTGGAGAGGCGGCCCGATGATCCGTACTGCTTTTTCGGTCACAGTATGGGCGGACTGATAGCCTTTGAATTAACCAAAAAGCTCGCAGAAGCAGGGTACTCCTCCCCTGAGCGGTTATTTATCTCCGCCAAGGGCTCCCCATGCACCAATCATTTAATCGAGCGTTATTCGGTATTGAATGAAGCGGATTTCTTGCAAAAACTACATAAGGATGGCGGCGTAACTGATGAATTTGTTCATTCCGACTATTTGCAGGAAACCTTCATGCCTATTATTCGTGCCGATTATAGGCTTATTGAAACCTATGAAGCAGATTTATCTGTCAAGGTGGATTGTCCGCTTACTGTGTTCTACGGAACTGAGGATAAGATATCGAGAGATGAAGTTATGCTGTGGGCGAATTACACGAATGCTTCGGCTTCATTTATTGCAATCGACGGGGGACATTTCTATATTTGGGATCGTTATCCGGAGCTGATTCGATGTATAGGTGACCAGCTTCTGCCTGAAACAATGAGTGCAGCTCAATCAACAGGCTCGTCCGGGCAGCATTAGACGATGATTCAAAGGTTGTAATAACGTTTTAAATCTAGGCCAATTATTGCGGGGAGGGGTACAATTTGGAACGGAAAGCAGAGCTCGAACACGAGACGTACACTTTTAAAATAGAAACGGATTTGCAGGAAATGCTGGGCCGGGAGGGAGCGGCAGTTCTGGTGCAAGCAGGCTATGAGAAGAGTCCGCCGATCAATGTCAAGGATTTGTTTGGCGAAGCTGGAAGCCAGCTCTTTGCGCATCGTTCCGGATTACAAAATGCGAGCCTTGATGAGGCTGCTAATGTGGCCAGCGATGCATGGGCCATAAGCCAGGGGGGGCATCTGGAGTTCGATGACAACCTGCAATCGGTTGCAGATTTGCTGTTGAATGCAGCTTCTAAAGAAGGTCAGGGCATTGTTTTTATGGAGAAGCCCGGCTCAGAGCTGTTCATCACGTATGCCGAAATCTTGAACCGCGCCCAGCGCATTCTAACAGGCTTGCAGCAAGCGGGTCTGACGCTTGGAGAGCATGTGCTATTCCAGTGTAAAAGCAATTATAATTTGATTTCCGGATTCTGGGCCTGTCTATTGGGCGGCTTTATCCCGGCCCCTATCGGCGCTGCTCCGTCTTACGCCGAAAATAATGCGGCCTTAAAAAAGCTGCTTAATTCCTGGACCTTGCTCGGCAGACCTGCAATTATTGCGGATGAAGCGCTTGTACCGGATTTGCTGGCATTAGAGCAAACGATGGACATGACAGAGATTCGGGTCTATTCGGCCGAGTCGCTGGAGAAGCATGAAGCTGCTGTCGATTTTCCTGCAAAAGGCCGGGAGAGCTTCGCAATGAGTCTGCTTACGTCGGGGAGTACAGGAATTCCTAAATGCGTCCAGCACCGCAACCACAGTCTGCTTGCATTGGTACAATCCGTCACGGCTCACTTCGAGCTTACTTCCAGGGAGGTATGGTTGAACTGGATGCCGCTGGATCACGTTGGCGGGATTGTCTTCTCTCACTTGACCTCTGTGTTCTTGGGATGCAAGCAAGTGATAGCATCGACCGAGGTTTTTCTGGCCCGGCCGCTGCAATGGCTGGATCTGATTGACAAGCACCGCGTCTCCATGAGCTGGGCGCCCAATTTTGCCTTTGCTCTCATAGCAGCGGAGGCAGAGCAAATCAAACAGAAATATTGGGACCTATCCTCGATGCGCTACATTATCAATGCGGCCGAAAGCATCGTTCCCAAGACCGCCCATGCCTTTTTGCAAATGCTTATTCCCTTTGGACTTAAACCGGATGCAATCTCGCCTGCTTTCGGCATGTCTGAAACATCTTCCGGGGTAACCTTCGCCAAAAGTTTTTGTTTGGAGCATGACCGCTTAACCGGTGTTTATCATATCGATAAATTAAGCTTGAGCACAACACTCAAGGAAATAGACGAACAGCATATCAATTCCGTTTCCTTCGTAGAGCTGGGCAAGCCTGTTCCAGGAATGTCCATCCGGATCGTGGATCAGGACAATCAGCTTAAGCGGGAAGGTCAAATCGGTCGTCTGCAAGTAAAGGGTGAGGCTTTAATGGCGGGGTACTACAAGAACCCGTCCGCTAATTCGGAATCCTTTGTTGGGGATGGCTGGTTTAATACGGGGGATTTGGGTTTTTTGCGTGAGGGCGCGCTGACACTGACAGGGCGTGAAAAGGATATTATTATTTTAAATGGAAAAAACCATTTTAATTACGAAATCGAAGCTATAATTGAGGAAGTATTTGGGGTAGAAACCACTTATTCAGCAGCAGCAGCCATTACTGCTCCGGGCGCGCATGAGGACCAGCTCGCGCTGTTCTTCTCGCCGTATATGCAGGAGCCTTCCTTCTACCTGCAAGTCGCAGATGATATTAAATATCATGTAGTCAAGCATATTGGCATTGAGCCTACCTATCTTATTCCAGTATCCAAAGAGGCTTTTCCTAAGACCAATTCGGGCAAAATTCAGCATGGAGAATTAGTGAGAAGATTCAACGCCGGGGAATTCGATGAAGAGCTCAAGCTTGTAAATACCCACTTGGAAAGAGATACTCTGCCATCCTGGTTCTTTCAACAGGCCTGGAAGGAGCAGGCTCTGACCGAAGCACCGGAGAAGGAATCGGCTGGCGGGCTGCTTATCTTTTCGGATCTGCTTGGCCTAGGGAATGCTATTGCAGCTGCCCTGCCGGATGAACAGGTGTATCACGTCTATCCGGGGCAAGCTTATAGAAAAATCGATGCATCAACCTTTGAGATCCACCCGGAGCGTATCGAGGATTATAGGACGCTATGGAATGAATTGGCCGAGACGGGATCGGACATCAGGCAGCTTCTTCATCTGTGGAATTACACGCCCTATCTTCTCTTGGAGAATGCCGGGCAGTTGAGGCTAGCACAATCGACAGGCTCTCTAGGCTTGATTTCTCTATATAAGGCGTTAGAAGAGAGCAGGCTTCCCGCCGATCTGCTGGTTATAACGACGTATTCATGTAATAACCGGAATACAACGATTGCGAGCGAAAAGGCAACGATCGAAAGCATAGTAAAAGCAGCCGGGAAGGAAATGCCCGGCATACGCACGGGTCAAATTGATTTTAACGAGATTAATATCAGCCTGCATTGCAGGCTGGTGCTGAATGAATTAAGGGCTGGCGTTGGTAGGGAATTGGTGAGCTATGTCCATCAGACGCGCTATATTCCTGCCTTGGAGCGGGTAGATGTCCAAGCCTTGATTCAAGATGAAGTCCCGCCTTTTGTTGAGCAGGGACTTTATTTGATTACCGGCGGTCTTGGTGCAGTGGGGGAGCAGCTGGCGCAGCATTTACTTGAGCATTACAATGCCAGCATTGTGCTGGCCGGCAGAACCCTGCTTCCGCCACAGGAGCATTGGGATTTGGAGCTGGGCAGCGGTTCTGGACAGAGCGATCATTTGCGTCGTTATCTGGGGCTCCAGAAGCTTGCTGAAGCTGGAGGCGAGGTAGCTTACCACTCTGTAGACCTGACCTGCTATGAAGAAATGAAAGCTTTGATTGAAGCGAGTGAGCGGAAGCATCAGAAAAGACTGTCCGGCATTATTCATCTGGCGGGTATTGGCACACAGGCAGCTCTTAAGGATTGCGGGCATGAGCAGATCGAAATGCTGTACAACGCTAAGGTGTACGGTACGTTTGTGCTGTATCAGCTGCTGCTTGAACGGCCTGAAGCGATATTTGTAACCACTTCCTCTACGGAGACTATAGACCCTGGCATGCTAATGGGACCTTACAGTGCAAGCAACCGGTTTGTAGAGGCCTTCAGCGAGCACATCAGAAATACAAGCAGAATACGCTGCCACTGCCTGGCCTGGGGCATGTGGGATAACCTGGGGATGAGCAAGGGGAATGCGGCGATTTCGTCTATGCTCATTGAACAAGGCCTTCATCCGATTTCGCCCCAGCAAGGTGTACTTTCTTTTGTTATCGGGAGTACGCTGAATCTGCCGGTTCTCTATATTGGCTTAAATGAGCGCAAGGACCGGATCGCACGGCAGATGCTCGAGCCTGCCCGGCCAGAATACACGGTCTATGTCTATTTTCCGCCAACCGGCGACAGCAAGCTTGCTGTTCAGGAGCTAAGAGGACGAATCGATGCTTATATGTCGCAATTCTATCCCGAAGCACCATACATGATTAAATACCGAATAAGAAATGAGCTTCTCACTACCATAGATGGTCAGATTGACCGTAGAGCTTTATTGGATTTGGAAATGTCGATGGGTGTCTCCGACTATGTTGCTCCACGGAATGAAACAGAAGAGAAGCTGGCCCGTATTTGGTCAGGGATTTTGGGGAAAGAGCGGGTTGGCATTCAGGATAATTTTTTTGCAATGGGAGGAAATTCGCTTAAGCTGCTGCAAATGACCTCCGCCATTCAGGAGCAATTTGATGTAACGATTACGATTCATCACTTATTTCAAAATGCTACGATAGCCAGGTTAGCCGGAATAATCATTCAAGAACAGCCAGATCAAGGAACATGGATAACCCCTGCTGGCAAGCCTGGCACATCCAGCCTGTCACAGGGGCAAAGACAGCAATGGTACTTGTATCGAAGAGAACCGGAGAACCCTTATTATAATACGGCTTTCACCTTGGAATTCCAGGGGGATCTGAATCAGACGGCCTTAATGCAAGGCTTGCAGCACATCCTGAACAGACATCAGGTTCTCCGTTCTTACTTCATGGAGCAGGACGGCTTAGTTTCCGTTTGTCAGGACCCCGGGGCCCGGCTTGATTTTTCAATTCAGGACTTATCAGGTATGTCAGGGGAAGCACAGAAGCCCATGTTAGAGGCCATGCTTCAGGAGCAAGTGAACAGGCCATTCCAGTTGGAGCAAGCTCCCCTTCATCGCTTTGTACTCATTAAATGCAGTGCGGACAGTCATATTCTCCTTGTGGTGATGCATCATATTGTTTTCGATGGCTGGTCCGTAGGTCTGTTTTTAGAGGAGCTCAAGAGCTTATATGCTCATTATTCCGAGCAAACGCCGCTTGAACTGCCAGAGCTTGCGGTACAATATGCTGATTATGCGGCATGGGAAGAGAACCGTATTCTTCAACCTGCATATATCGAGCAGCTGGAATATTGGCAGCAACGCTATGCGGACGCCATTCCATCTTTGGATTTTCCAACGGATTATAAGAGACCCAGGGTGCTCAGTCATTACGGCAAGACGGCAGTATGCGAAATCGATAGCAAAATAACGGCTCGCCTGATGGATATCAGCAGAGCAGAGGACTGTACCCTATACATGACCCTGCTGGCTGCTTTTGTCGCGCTGCTTAACCGGTACACGCAGCAGGAAGAAATCATTATTGGAACCATATCCGCTAATCGCAACTCCCGGCAGGTCAAGCATCTCATTGGCTATTTTGTGAATACGCTGCCGCTAAGCTTTCAAGTCTCCGGCAACAGCACCTTTAAGGACTGCTTGAAGCAGGTTAAAAGCGAAGTGCTGGAGACGCTTGCTCATGGCGAAGCTGCTTTTGAACATATTGTTGAGATGCTGCCCGTTCAGCATGATCCGTCCAGACACCCGTTATTTCAAATTTTATTTGCCCTGCATGATCATTATTTTGAGCATACAACCCTGGGCAAGCTGCATATGAAGGTCGGCCTGCAACCGACGGATACCGCCAAATTTGACTTTGCCCTGCATGCCTATCCGTCAGCCGACAAGGTCCTGCTCAATCTGGAATACAACACAGAGCTGTTTCGTGAAGACCGGATGAATGCCTTGCTGAAGCATTATGTGCAATTGCTTGAAGGCATTTCACTTCATACGCATCAGCGGATATCACAAATTTCAATTTTAGCGGATGAGGAACAGCACTATTTGCGGAGTATTAATGATTTTCATGCAGTCCCCTATCCGCAAGACAGTCATATTGTAGATTTATTCGAACAGCAGGTCAGTGCCACACCTAATCAAACCGCGGTTTGCTTCGGACAAGAGAGCTTGACCTACGCCGAGCTGAATCAGCGTGCCAACCAGTTAGCGCGCCGCTTGCGCAGTATTGGCGTAGAACGTGAGCAGCTTGTCGGAATGCTCGTCGAGCGGTCCATGGAAATGGTGATTGCAATATTGGCTGTTCTGAAGGCGGGAGGGGCGTATGTGCCGATTGATCCGGATTTTCCGGAGGACCGGATTCAATATATGCTGCAGGATTGCAGGGCTCGCGTCCTGCTCACCCAGACACATCTTCCGCTGCCTGCGGATTATGAAGGACAGGCATTGTATGTTGACCGAGATGAGCTATATACGGGCGACGGCTCCAATTTGCCAAGTATAAATTCCCCTGCAGACCTGGCCTACGTCATTTATACCTCAGGCACGACAGGGAAGCCGAAAGGCGTACTGATGGAGCACCGCAATGTTGTCAGGCTGTTCTTCAATGATCAGCCGTTGTTCGATTTCCAGGCCGCCGATGTCTGGACTTTGTTCCACTCCTATACTTTTGATTTCTCGGTCTGGGAGATGTACGGCGCTCTGCTGCATGGCGGCAAGCTTGTGATCGTACCCAAGGAGACGGCACAGGATCCGCAGCAATTTTTATCTCTGGTGAACAAGTTCCAGGTTACAGTATTGAATCAGACACCTACAGCTTTTTATGGGCTGATCAACGAAATTTTACAGCAGAATACGGCAAGTCTGCCCATCCGGTATGTCATCTTTGGAGGTGAGGCGCTAGCTCCTATAATGCTCAAGGAGATTGCCGCGTCCTTCCCGTCCATTGAATACATTAATATGTACGGAATTACCGAAACCGCAGTTCATGTTACCTTCAAGCGTATTACCGCCAAGGAAATTGACAGCAATATCAGTGATATCGGTCAGCCGATCCCTACGCTTAAAGCCTACGTGATGGATGCTCATCTGAATCTGATGCCTGTCGGCACAGTAGGCGAGCTGTTCATTGGAGGTGAGGGGCTGGCCAGAGGATACTTGAATTTACCGGAGTTAACGGCTGCAAAGTTTATACCCAGCCCGTTTGTGGCTGGTGAGAGGCTGTACCGCTCGGGGGATTTGGTCAAAATGCTTCCGGGAGGCAGTCTGGAGTACCAAGGAAGAAGCGACCAGCAGGTAAAAATAAGAGGTTACCGGATTGAGCTAGGAGATATTGAGTCACAACTGCTCAAGCATTCTGGTGTGAGAGAAGCAGTCGTTGCAGCGCGTCTTAATGACAGCGGAGAGCAGGAGCTGATCGCTTATATTGTACCGTGTCACAAACTGACGACTAGCGAGCTCCGAGCATATTTAAGCCAGCTGCTGCCTGGCTATATGATTCCTGCCTACTTCATACAGATGGAGCATATCCCGCTAACTGCCAATGGCAAGGTTGACCGTAAGCAGCTGCCTGGACCGGATGAGCAAATGGAAAGCGGTATTATATATGAAGCACCAGCCAACGAGGGCGAAAGCAAGCTCATGGACATCTGGCAGGAGAAGCTGCAGGGTCTTCATTTTGGCGTGCATGATGACTTCTTCGTCCTTGGCGGCGATTCGATTAAGGCGATCCGTATTTTAAGCTCGATTAATGAGTGCTTTGACAGTCAGCTCACAATAAAGGATCTCTATCAGTACCCGACGATCCGGAATTTGTACACCTATATGCAAAGCGGTCGTCTTGCCCAAGCCGAGCAGCCGATTCTCCTCAATGAACAGATCTTGGCGAGATGGGAGACGCTAAAGCGTACGGTGTGCGAAGCAATGGGCGGCGGGAATATTGAAGAGGTTTATCCGATGAGCGGCGTTCAATTAGGAATGGTTTATCACAGCATGAAAAATCCCGATGCGGCGATGTACCATGACCAATTTGGATATGACCTGAGTGTAGATTCGTTTGATATCCAGCGATTTGAAGCAGCATTAAGGAGCGTGGTGGCTGTTCATCCTGTCCTGAGGACTTCGCTGGAGGTGGACAGATTTACGGAGCCAGTGCAAATCGTTTGGAAGGAAATTCCTATTAAATTTGAGGCAGTGAACCTGGAACCATATTTTCCATCTGAACAGGCGCAGATCATTCACTCATTTTTTGAACAGGACAGAAAGCTTCCGTTTTTGGTAAAAGAGGCTCCGCTTTGGCGTGCCAAGGTATTCCTGCTGAATCGGCATCAGGCGAAGGTCTGTGTAAGCTGTCACCACGCGATACTGGATGGCTGGAGCTTGGCGGCCTTTATGACTGGCTGGATTCAAGCCTATATCCGACAAGATGAGGCTGCGGTCGTATCGCCAGGCTTGAAGGCAAGCCCCAAAGATTTCATGCTGGAGCAGGAAAGATTAAAAAATGACGAAAGCTACAAAGTATTCTGGAGAAATGAGCTGGAGGATTACCGCAGATTTGAGGTCTCCTCTTCCGCGGATCAGGCACAGCAATATTCCTTTGTAACTCATACGCTGGATCAGGAGATGCTGAATCAGTTAAATCACAAGGTTGCCCGCAAACATCATACCAATTTGAAGGCGGTTCTGTTCTCCGCTTATATTGCAGCCTTAAATATGTTTTCTTATGACAATGATCTGCTTGTCGGGTTGGTTGAGCATAGCCGGCCGGAATGCGCGGACGCCGACCGCATGCTCGGCTGCTTTTTGAACACTGTGCCATTCAGAATCGTGATGAGAGAAGATTGGACATGGGCGGACTTGCTCCAGGCGGTACAGGACAAACAGATTCAATTAAAGGCCTATGGCCGGCTGTCCCTGTTGGAGATTTATCGCTCTTTGGGAGAATCGGCACAAGGGGAGAACCCTCTATTTGACACTATGTTTAATTTTGTTGATTTCCATGTGTATGACGAATTAAAGGATGCAGGCATGGGCAGCGGTGATTTCAAGCTGGATATGGAAATGCTGCATGACAGGAATAACACCCTGCTGGATTTCACTGTATCGGCAACAGGAGATCACTGTTTAATCCGGGTCGGATCGGTATGGGAGCCTGAGCAAAGCAAGCGGCTCATTCAATATTTCGAAGCAGTAGTGTTCAGGTTCATTCATCATGCGGAAGAGCGGATCGATAAAGCAGCCCTGCTATCTCCTGCTGAATATGATTACACGATTCATGCTTTAAACGATACGGATACTGTTTATGAGGGCGATGCTTCTCTTATGCAGCGGTTTGAACGGCGGGCGGCTGAAACGCCGGATCGAGCAGCCTTGCTGTTTGGGGATGAACAGCTTACGTACGGGGAATTGGACAGGAAGACGAATCAATTAGCTCACATTTTACGGGCTAGAGGGGTACAGTCGAATTCAATTGTCGGCCTGGCGGCGGAACGATCCTTCGAAATGCTGATCGGTATTATCGCAGTCATGAAGGCGGGGGGCGCTTACATGCCGATTGATCCTCACTACCCTGCGGAGCGTGTACGCTACTTATTAGAGCATAGCGGCTCGGAGCTCATTTTGACACAGCAGAAGTGGATGAGCGCTTATGAACAGCTTTCTGCTGACATGATTGCATTGGATGATGAAGACATCTATCTGGAAGAGAACTCGCATTCACTTAATCCGGTTTATTCATCGGATGATTTAGCGTATGTCATCTATACCTCGGGATCGACAGGACGTCCTAAGGGTGTCATGATCAAGCACGGCAGCCTGCTGAATCTTCTGTACGCATTGGAAGAGGAATATCCTCTTGAGAAGGATGACACCTATTTGCTGAAAACAACATTTACCTTTGATGTATCTGTCACAGAGCTGTTTGGCTGGATTGTCGGAGAAGGCAAGCTTGTAATTTTACCGCCCGAGCTTGAAAAGGATATTACCAGCCTAGCTGCAACCATCCGGGAGAGACGGATTACGCATCTGAATTTTGTTCCTTCTATGCTTCAATTGCTGCTGCAGTATGAGCAGCTTGCTTCACAACTACAGGACGTTAAATATGTATTTGTCGCCGGAGAGGCTTTCCCGGTTGACTTGGCTCGGAGATTCCAGCGAATACTGCCTGCCGTACGGCTGGAAAACATTTATGGACCTACGGAGGTCACGGTCTATGCTACGAAATATTCAATTGCCCCTGGGCCAATAGCGGCAGTACCTATCGGGAAGCCATTAAGCAATGTCAAGGTATTTGTGCTGAGCAAGCTGGGCCAGCTTCAGCCGCTAGGCATTCCGGGCGAGCTTTGCGTAGCAGGATCCGGGGTTGCCAGCGGCTATTTAAACAACGCGGAGCTGACCAGTCGGAGCTTTGTTACAAGTTCTATTCCCGGGATTGGAACGATGTATCGTACGGGTGATCTGGCCGTCTGGTCTAAGGATGGAACCTTGCATTATTTGGGGAGAATTGACACTCAGGTCAAGGTTAGAGGCTACCGGATTGAAACGGGGGAAATCGAAGCTCATTTGGCAGAGTACGAGAATATCGGTCAGGTTGCCGTTGTGCTGAAACGGGAGGCAGAGGAAGGGCAGCGCGTCTTTTTATGCGCTTATTATGTTGCTCCGCAGCCGCTGGATGCCCACTTAATGAGGCAGCATCTGAGCCAGGCATTACCTCATTATATGATTCCGTCCTATTTTATTTGGCTGCCGGAGATGCCTTTAACACATTCAGGCAAGGCAGACCGCAAGGCGCTGGAACAGCTTCCTATCGTCTATGAGACGCTCTCGAATCAGGATGATAGCCTTGTATCGCTAAGCTGGGAGCAGGAGCAGCTGATTAAGGCTTGGAAATCGGTGTTCAAAACAGACCGCATTCAGGTGAATGACAGCTTCTATGCATTGGGCGGAGATTCGATCATGGCTATACAGCTGTCGGCTAAGCTTAGTGAGCGGGGCTTAAACATTAGCGTCGGAGATATTCTGAAGCATCAAACCATAGCTGATATTTGCCAGAACGTAGACTGGCATTCAAAGGTTCGGCAGTATGAGCAAGGAATTGTCCGCGGGGAGAAGCTCCCGACGCCGATTGATTATTGGTTTATCGAGCTGGGCTGGTCCCATCCGGGGCATTATGTCCAAGCGGTTCAAATGGATCTTAACGCTGTTCCTGATATTGAACGCATGGAAGACGCCTTGAACCTATTAATTCAACATCATGATGCATTGCGCTTGAATTGCAGGCTGGACAGCAAAAGCTTCTATTATAATGAGGCCCACCTGGGCGAGCGTTTACAAATCGGCGTAGTTGATCTGAGCCAATGGGAGGATAAGCAGGCCGGCTTGGATGAGGTGAGCCGGGAACTGCAGGGTGAATTTGATCTGGCCTCTGAGCTGCTGCTCCGTGCGGCGCTAGTCCAGATAGATTTCCATACATGGAAACTCATGCTCTGTGCCCATCATCTCATTGTAGATGGCGTATCGTGGCGGATTTTGCTGGATGATCTGTTTCATATCTATCGCAGCTTGGAACAAAATGAACAGCCTATCTTGCCGCCAAAAACAGCATCACTGCAGGAGTATGGGGAATGGCTTCATGCATATGCAGCTCAAACTGATTTTGCTGAGGATATTGCCTACTGGAACCAGGTTCACAACACCGACTATTCCATCCCGACCGATATGGAGACGGAAGACTGGCGCTTTAAGCATTTTAGAGCAGTGGAAGGCAGCTTGAATCTGAAACAGACGGCTGCCCTGAAGCGTATCGCCAGCAGAAGCATATCGAACGTTTCCGTGCAGGATGTGCTTCTTATGTCCTTGGTTAAATGCCTTCAGGCGTGGACAGGCACTAAAGAAGTCGTTCTAGATATGGAAAGTCACGGGAGACATTCCGATGAGCTCAATTATTCAAGAACTGTAGGATGGTTTACAGCGATGTATCCGATTCGCATGACGCTCCAAGAGGATATGGATCCGAGTCAGCAGCTAAGCGATCTCAGCCAACAGTTGAAGTCTGTGCCGAATCATGGCTTTCATTATGGGATATTGAATTATTTGACCAAGCTTTTGCCTGCGCGGGATAGGCTGTTGAAGGACGTTCAGTTCAACTATTTGGGAGAGTTCACGCCTCTTGCCCCTCATGACCTGTTCTCGGGCTTCCAGCTCACGGCCAATGCAGCACCAGAAAACCATTTTTTAGTCAAATTGGATGTAACATGCTGGATAACAGATGATTTGCTGAACGTTGCCTTCCGGTACAACTCCAATTGCCACCGGGAAGAAACCATACGCAGCTTGCATGAGCGATACCTTAACCATATACAAGTACTTGTCGAGAGCCTGGCCGAGGATGCTTCCCATTTGCAAGCAGATTCGCTGGATGCTGCGGATCTGAGCAGCGAAGAGCTTGAAGCGTTATTCGATCTGTAATCGTCCAAGATAGAGGGGGTTGTCCATTGATGTCAAAGAAGAGGGCGCTTGATAAAAAGAATGTAGAGGATATTTTCGCTTTATCCCCTCTGCAGCAGGGGGTGCTGTACCATACATTGCATGCTCCGGATGATCATCTGTATGTCATGCAGCTGAATATAAAATTGACCGGATCTATACAGGAAGCTCTGATTATAAAGGCTTGGCAGTGGATGAGCGAGCATCACCCGGTCCTAAGAACAGTCTATCGCTGGAAACAAATTGCTCAGCCCGTCCAGGTCATACTACGGTCACAGGAGCTGAACTTTCATTCGATGGACTGGTCTCGATGGGGAGCTTCGGAACAGGCACAGCGTCTGGAAGCTTTCGTTCAAGCGGATCGTTGTCAATCGTTTGATCTGGAACTAAGCCCTTTTCGTGTAACGCTTGTTAAATTGAAGGATGACCATTATCAAATGGTCATCACAAGCCATCACATTTTGCTGGATGGATGGAGTCTCTCCCTGCTGTTGAAGGAATTCTGGCACGCCTATCAAGCATTTTTCCGGGGAGAAAGCTGTATTCCGCAAGCACAAGGAAGCTTCAAGGATTATATTAAATTTTTGCGAAGCCAGCCTTCGAAGCCGAGTGAAGCCTTCTGGAGCAATTATTTGTCCGGAATAGCGGAAAATACAGACTTGCCTTTGGCAAAGCCTGCCTCCAAGGCTCAAAAAGTAAATACCCGCAGCGCAAGCTTTAAACTATCCGGCTCCATCCTGCAAGAGCTTCAGCGTGCATCGAAGCAGAATCATGTTCCTCTATCTGCTGTTTATTACGGCATATGGGGCTTGCTTCTGCAGCGGTTAACGGGGAAAAATGCGGTGTTTGGGACAACCGTTTCTGGCAGAAATGTTCAGGTGCCCGATGTACAGACCATGCTGGGGATGCTGATTAATACTATTCCGTTGAAATCAGAGCCTTCAGCAAACGCGACCCTGATTCAGGCGATACGAGATGTCCGCGATGCTCTTGTAGAGCGTCTTGCCTATGAGACGACAGCGTTGGTTGATATTGCTGCGAGCTGCGGTTTGAAAAAAAGCGAAGAGCTGTTCCGCTCTATTGTTGTACTCGAGAATTTCCCGGTAGACCATGAAATGTATCATTCGGATTTGCTTCGAATGGAATCGATTCAGGAATTCAGCAGCAATAACTATGATCTGTCGCTTGTGATTATGCCTGGGGCGGAGCTGAAGCTTGAATTCAAATATAACGCTCTGCTGTTTGATGAAGAGGCTATCGAGCAGTTAGGGACATGGTTTGAGCGCTTGCTGCTGCAATTTATTCATGACGCTGAATTGGAAATCAGCCGTATCGAGTTGCTTGCAGACGGTGACAGAGAGAAGATACTCCATACGTTTAATGATACGCACACCGCCTATCCGCGGGAACGGACGATCAGTCAGCTGTTCGAGGAGCAGGTGGCGATTCGAGGCGGCGACATCGCGGTATCGGATGGCGAGCGGGAGTGGACTTATGCGGAGCTGAACCTGCGGGCGAACCGAATCGCCCGGCAGTTGAAAGCGCAGGGCGTCGGCCCCGAGCAGGTGGTCGGAATTATGGCGGAGCGCTCCCTGGAGATGGCGGCGGGCATTCTGGGCATCCTGAAGGCGGGCGGGGCTTACCTGCCGATCGATCCGCAGTACCCGCTGGAGCGGATCAGCTATATGCTGGAGGACAGCGGGAGCGGCTGGCTGCTGAGCGCCTCCGGCTGGCCGGAAGGTCTGGGCTTCGCGGGGCAGCGTATCCCGCTGGATGCCTCGCTGCTGGAGCAGGGAGAGGGAGAGAATCTGCCGGCGGCTCACCGGCCGGAGCAGCTGGCCTATATTATCTATACCTCGGGCTCGACCGGCCAGCCTAAAGGCGTCATGATTGAGCAGCGGAGTGTGGTCCGGCTGGTGAAGGCGACCAACTATGTGACGTTCGAGCCGGAGGATCGTCTGCTGCAGACAGGCTCGCTGGCATTCGACGCTTCGACCTTCGAGCTGTGGGGGGCACTGCTTAACGGGCTTCAGCTGCATCTGGCGCCGCAGGAGACGCTGCTGAGTCCAGGGGAACTGAAGCGGGTGATCCGGGAGCGGGGCATTACGCTGCTGTGGCTGACCTCGTCGCTGTTCAACCAGCTGTCGCAAGCGGATGTGGAGCTGTTCCGGGGAGTCCGGCAGCTTATCGTCGGCGGAGAGGCCTTGTCGCCAGCGCATATCGAGGCGGTGCGGCAAGCCCATCCCGGCTTGAAGCTGGTGAATGGCTACGGCCCGACCGAGAATACGACCTTTTCGACGTATTATGTGATCGACAAGGAGCACCGGGAGAGTATCCCGATCGGCCAGCCGATCAGCAATACGACCGTCTATATCGTAGATGGCTATCAGCGTCTGCAGCCGATCGGTGTACCGGGGGAGCTGTGTGTAGGCGGCGAAGGACTGGCGCGGGGGTATCTGAACCGGGAGGAATTGACGAAGGAGAAATTTGTAGAGAGCCCGTTCCGGCCAGGCGAGCGGATGTATCGTACAGGCGATCTGGCGCGCTGGACGGCGGAGGGAACGATCGAATATCTGGGCCGGATCGATGAGCAGGTGAAGATCCGCGGCCACCGGATCGAGCCGGGAGAGATTGCGCAGGCAATGCTGGCGCAGGAGGAGATCAAAGAGGCCTACGTGCTGGTGCATCACATGCAGCCGTCCCTAGCGTCGCAAGGGGCGGAGGGTGGATCGGCTGCACACGCCGCCAGCGGAGAGGCCTGCCTGTGCGGCTATTACACCGCTGCAAGTCCGATATCTGCTGCGGAGCTGACCCAGCGGCTAGGTGATATGCTGCCAAGCTATATGGTCCCCTCCTTCTTCATCCAGCTGGACGAGCTGCCGCTCAATGCAAACGGCAAGGTAGACCGGCGGAGTCTGCCGCAGCCGGACTGGGCGCGGGCCGTTACGTCGGTCTATGCGGCGCCGGAGAGCGAGCTGGAGACGGCCCTGGTGGAGCTGTGGCAGGAAGTGCTTGGCGTGCAGCGGCTCGGAATCGACGATGACTTTTTCGAGCGGGGCGGCCATTCTTTAAAGGCAACGACACTGATTGCCCGAATCTACAAGCAATTTAACCTGGAGGTTCCGCTGCGCGAGCTGTTCCGCCACGCGACGGTCCGTCAGCTGGCCCACTATATGTCTAGCAGTATGCTGCCGGAAGCGGCAGAAACAGGTTATGAGGCGATTTCACCCGTAGAGCCAAGAGCGTACTATCCGGCTTCCTCCGTCCAAAAGCGGCTGTATGCAATCAGCCAGCTCGAAGGAGCGGAGGTTAGCTACAATATTCCCCAGGTGCTGGAGATTACAGGCGAACTCGACGAGGAACGATTCGAGCAGGCGCTGCAGCAGCTGATCCGGCGTCATGACAGCCTGCGCACCAGCTTTGAACTGATCGAGGGCGAGCTGGTGCAGCGGGTGCAGGATGTTGATGCCGTGTGTGCGGGACTGAGCTTGAAGCCTGAGGCAGCAAGTGAGGAAGAAGCTGCAGCGCGGGTGCAGGCCTTCATTCAGCCGTTCAAGCTGAGCGAGGCCCCGCTGCTGCGGGCGGAGCTGTTGAAGCTGGAAGAAGGTCGCCATTTGCTGCTGCTGGACATGCATCATATCGTCTCAGATGCGGTGTCAATGAATGTGCTGTTGAGCGAATGGATGGGTCTGTATGAAGGAGCAAGCTTGCCGGAGCCGGCGATTCAGTACAAGGATTATGCGGTCTGGCAGCAGGAGCAGCGCCAGCAGGAACGGCATGCGAAGCAGGAGGCGTATTGGCTGCAGGAGCTGTCCGGCGAGCTGCCGGTGCTTGCGCTGGCGACAGACAAGCCGCGGCCGCCGGAGCAGCGGTTTGAAGGCGGGCAAGTGGCGTTTGAGATTGGGGCGGAGCTCACCCGGCAGCTGCGGGAGCTGAGCGCAAGGCAGGGAACGACGCTGTACATGACGCTGCTGGCGGCGTATTGCGTCCTGCTGCACAAGTATACCGGTCAAGAGGATATGATCGTCGGCACACCTGTCGCGGGCAGAACCCGCCCAGAGCTGGAGCGGGTCATCGGGATGTTCGTGAACACCTTGGCGCTGCGCAGCTACCCGCAGGGAGCCAAGACGTTTACCGGCTTTTTGCAAGAAATGAAGCAGACGGTGCTGGGGGCGCAGGAGCATCAGGACTATCCTTTTGATGAGCTGGTGGAGAAGCTGGCGCTGCACCGGGATCGCAGCCGCAATCCGTTGTTTGACACGATGTTTGTTCTGCAGGACGGGGATCATCCTTTGCCTGCAGCAGCGAATTGGACGGTTCGGGAATATCCTTGTGAGCTTCGCAGCTCCAAGTTTGATATGACGCTAGCGGCAAGAGAGACGGAAGGAAGAATTCAATTTCAATGGGAATACGGGGTTCATCTCTATCATGGGGCAACCGTGGAACGAATGTCTCGTCATTTCATCCGTCTGCTGGAAAGTATTGCCGAAAGGGAGACAGCGCCGCTGACAGAGCTGGAGCTGCTGACGAGCAAGGAACAGGAGCAGCTGCTGTATGAGTTTAATGCGACGGAGGCCGCTTATCCCCAGGAGAAGCGGATTGAGGAGCTGTTTGCAGAGCAAGCACAGGTTCGGCCGGAGCAGACAGCCGTAGTGGCCGGGGAACAGAGCTGGACATACGGGGAGTTGAATGCACGGGCCAACAGCTTGGCGCGTGAGCTGAGAGAGCGGGGCGTAGGGCCGGAGCAAATTGTCGGCATCCTGGCCCGGCCTTCGCTGGAGATGATCGCAGGCATCCTGGGCATTCTGAAGGCAGGCGGGGCCTACTTGCCGATCGATCCGCAGTATCCGGGCGAACGCATCCGGTACATGCTGGAGGACAGCGGAGCCCGGCTGCTGCTGGCGTCTTCGGCTGCGGGAGAGCCGGAAGGGCCGACTTCCGCCCCCCTCGGAAAGCCGCAAGGGCAGGCTTCCGCCTCGACCGGAGAACGGCCTGGGCTGGCCTCGGCCTCACTCGGGGAACAGCTTGGGCTATCCTCCTTCACGGGAGATATTCTCGATTTGGAGGAGGAAGGGCTGTACCAGGGCGACGGAAGCGAGCTTGCGCTGGAGGACATGAACGCCGGGCAGCTGGCCTATGTCATCTACACGTCAGGCTCCACCGGCCAGCCCAAAGGAGTACTGGTCGAGCATCGTTCGCTGGTTAACCTGTCGGTATGGCATCAGCAGCGGTTTGCGGTGCGGGAGAGCGACCGGAGCACGAAGCTGGCAGGGTTTGGCTTCGACGCATCGGTCTGGGAGATCTTCCCTTATCTGATCAGCGGAGCGGCGCTCCATATAATTGACGAAGCGACCCGGACCGATATCCATGCGCTGAACGCCTATTATGAGCGGGAAGGGATCACGATCAGTTTCCTGCCTACACCGTTGTGCGAGCAATTCATGCAGCTGGACAACCGTTCGCTGCGGGTGCTGCTGACAGGCGGCGACAAGCTGAATCGTTTCCAAAAGCAGCGTTATTTGCTGGTTAACAACTACGGGCCGACGGAGAATACCGTGGTGACAACGAGTCAGGACGTTACCGCTTTGTCCGCGAATATCGCCATTGGCCGGCCGATTGCGAACCACAGTGTCTACATCCTGGGTTCGGACAATCGGCTGCTTCCGATCGGCGTGCCGGGCGAGCTGTGCATCAGCGGCGCCGGATTGGCGCGGGGCTACCTGAACCGGGAGGAGCTGACGAGGGAGAAATTCGTAGAGAGCCCGTTCCGGCCGGGCGAGCGGATGTACCGTACAGGGGATCTGGCGCGCTGGACGGCGGAGGGAACGATCGAATATCTGGGCCGGATCGACGAGCAGGTGAAAATCCGCGGTCACCGGATCGAGCCGGGGGAGATTGCGCAGGTGATGCTGGCGCAGGAGGAGATCAAGGAAGCCTACGTGCTGGTACATCACATGCAGCCGTCCCCAGCGACGCAAGGGGCGGAGGATGGAGCGGCTGAACACGCCGCTGGCGGAGAGGCCTGCCTATGCGGCTATTACACTGCTGCAAGTCCGATATCCGCTGCGGAGCTGACCCAGCGGCTTGGCGCTGTGCTGCCAAGCTATATGGTCCCCTCCTTCTTCATCCAGCTGGAGGAGCTGCCGCTCAATGCAAACGGTAAGGTGGACCGGCGGAGTCTGCCGCAGCCGGACTGGACGCGGGCCGTTACGTCGGTCTATGCGGCGCCGGAGAGCGAGCTGGAGACGGCCCTGGTGGAGCTGTGGCAGGAAGTGCTTGGCGTGCAGCGGCTCGGAATCGACGATGACTTTTTCGAGCGGGGCGGCCATTCTTTAAAGGCAACGACACTGATTGCCCGAATCTACAAGCAATTTAACCTGGAGGTTCCGCTGCGCGAGCTGTTCCGCCACGCGACGGTCCGTCAGCTGGCCCACTATATGTCTAGCAGTATGCTGCCGGAAGCGGCAGAAACAGGTTATGAGGCGATTTCCCCCGTAGAGCCAAGAGCGTACTATCCCGCTTCCTCCGTCCAAAAGCGGCTGTATGCAATCAGCCAGCTCGAAGGAGCGGAGGTTAGCTACAATATTCCCCAGGTGCTGGAGATTACAGGTGAACTCGACAAGGAACGATTCGAGCAGGCACTGTACCAGCTGATCCGGCGTCATGACAGCCTGCGCACCAGCTTTGAACTGATCGAGGGCGAGCTGGTGCAGCGGGTGCAGGATGCTGATGCCGTGTGTGCGGAACTGAGCTTGAAGCCTGAGGCAGCAAGTGAGGAAGAAGCCGCGGCGCGGGTGCAGGCTTTCATTCAGCCGTTCAAGCTGAGCGAGGCCCCGTTGCTGCGGGCGGAGCTGCTGAAGACGGGGGAGGATCGTCATCTGCTGCTTCTCGACATGCATCATATTATCGCAGACGGGCTATCCGTCTATATGCTGCTTGAGGAATGGATGAGCTTGTATGAAGGAGCTAGTCTGCCGGAGCCGACGATTCAGTACAAGGATTATGCGGTCTGGCAGCAGGAGCAGCGCCAGCAGGAACGGCATGCGAAGCAGGAGGCGTATTGGCTGCAGGAGCTGTCCGGCGAGCTTCCAGTACTGGAGTTAACCACAGACAAGGCTCGTCCCCCGGTACAGCAATTTGATGGAAAGCGTGTCATGTTCACCATTGGCAGCAGTTTGGCGCAAAGACTTCGTGAGCTAAGCACCAGGCAGGGAGCTACCTTGTATATGACCCTCCTGGCCGTATACAAAATCATGCTGCACAAGTATACGGGCCAGGAAGAGCTGATCGTCGGCACATCTGTTGCAGGAAGAACGCGCCCGGAGAGCGAGCGGGTCATGGGCATGTTTGTAAATACGCTGGCACTTCGCAGCTATCCGCAAGGAACGAAGACATTCACCGCTTTTCTGGAGGAAATCAAGCAGACCGTGCTGGGGGCGCAGGAACATCAGGATTATCCTTTTGACGAGCTGGTGGAGAAGCTTGCGCTGCACGGGGACAGAAGCCGCAATCCGTTGTTTGATGTCATGTTTGTAATGCAAAATTTAGGTCAGATCAAGAAAAATTATGGTCAGCTCACGATTGTACCGCTCGAAATGGAATATCCGATGGCCAAGTTCGATATAACGCTTACGGTGGAAGAGACAGGAGACAACCATTTGCTCGGCCAACTGGAATACCGTACTTCATTATTTGATCCAGCTACAATGGAACGGATGACAGGCCATTTCCTGCGGCTGCTCGAGGAGGTGGCGGAACAGCCAGCTCTGCGCCTGAACAGTATGGCGCTTCTTACCGAGGAGGAACATCATCAGCTGGTACAAGTGTTTAATGCTACATCGGCTTCATATGAGGCCGGACAAACGCTTCACAGCTGGTTTGAGGAGCAGGTAAAGAACACGCCGGGGCGGCGTGCTATCCGATTTGGCGATCAGCAGCTTACTTATAGCGAGCTGAATGCCAAGGCAAATTGTCTGGGACGAATTTTGCGGGAACGCGGAGTTAAGCCGGACAGACGGGTAGGAATTCTGGCCGAACCGTCACTGGAGCTGGCGGTAGCTGTGCTGGCGGTATTAAAGGCTGGCGGGGCCTATGTACCGATGGATCCGGATCATCCGCTGGAGAGAATGCAGTATATGGTGGCGGATTCCGGGATGGAGCTGCTGCTGACGCAGCAGAAATTCAACCATTTGGCAGATGGGTTGATCGATAGCGTGATCCTAATTGACAGTGAAAATCAGGTGACAGCTGCAGGCGGAGCAGATGCGGCGGAAGCGGATCTGGAAACGATCTCCCGTCCGGAGCATTTAGCCTATGTAATTTATACATCGGGTACGACCGGCCAGCCTAAAGGAGTTTTGATTGAGCATCGCAGTATTATTAATGCCTTGCAGTGGCGAAATGAGGAGTACGCCTTTACTGGGCAGGATAAAGCCTTGCAATTATTTTCTTTTGCCTTTGACGGTTTTGTGCTCAGCTTTTTCACCCCTTTATTGGCTGGTGTTGAGATCGTTCTGCTTGACAGGGAGCAGAGCAAGGATGCGCGGATTATTGCGCAGACCATCCGGGATTGCGGAATTACAACCTTTATTTGTATCCCTGGCTTGTACGCCGCAATTTTGGAAGGCCTGAATGACGATACGCAGCAGCCTCCGGCCGCGCTGCCGCTGCGGATTGTTACTCTAGCAGGGGATAAGCCGACCGCAGCCATGCTTAAGGAGAGCAGCAGGCTTCTGCCTCAGGTAGAGCTTGTCAATGAATATGGGCCGACGGAAAACAGTGTCGTTGCCAGCTGCTTGAGACGGATGGAGCAAAGCAAACAAATCACGATCGGCAAGCCGATCGCTAATGTGCGGCTTTATGTACTGAACGGCTGCGATCAGCCGCTGCCGCTGGGTGTGGCTGGCGAGCTGTGCATCGGCGGAGCCGGTTTGGCGCGGGGATACTTGAATCGTCCCGAGCTGCAGGCGGAGAAATTTACAGCAGCTTCCTTTGATGCAGGGGAGAGGCTGTATCGCACAGGTGATCTGGCACGCTGGCTGCCTGACGGAAATATCGAGTATCTGGGACGAATTGATCATCAGGTTAAAATTCGCGGTTACCGGATTGAGCTGGGTGAAATAGAAGCACGCCTGCTTGAGCTTGAAGGAGTGAACGAAGCGGTTGTAACAGCCTGTACCGATCCAGGAGGGGATTACAGCTTATGTGCTTATGTCACAGCTGCTAGTGAATTGCCCGCGGTCCAGCTGCGTCAGGCTTTGGCCAAGCGGCTGCCGGGGTATATGGTACCGGCAGTTATTATGCAGCTGGAGCGGCTGCCGCTCAATGCCAGCGGCAAGGTGGATCGCCGGAGCCTGCCGGAGCCGGATTGGGCGCAAGCCAGTACCTCAATTTATGCGGAGCCAGAGAGCGAGCTGGAGACGGCCTTAGTCGGGCTGTGGCAGGAAGTGCTTGGCGTGCAGCGGCTGGGAATCGACGATGACTTCTTCGAGAGAGGCGGGCATTCGCTAAAGGCGACCATGCTTATTGCGCGTATCTACAAGCAGCTTGGGCGGGAAGTGCTGTTGCGGGAATTATTCCGCTATCCTACAGTGCGTCAACTGGCGGAGCATCTGTCTGGCACAGAGCAGGTCGTCTACAAAACGATTGAGATTGTAGAGCCAAGAGTGTACTATCCGGCTTCCTCTGTTCAAAAGCGGCTGTATGCGATCAGCCAGCTGGAAGGAGCGGAGGTTAGCTACAATATTCCCCAGGTGCTGGAGATTACAGGTGAACTCGACGAGGAACGATTCGAGCAGGCGCTGCACCAGCTGATCCGGCGCCATGACAGCCTGCGCACCAGCTTTGAACTGATCGAGGGCGAGCTGGTGCAGCGGGTGCAGGATGTTGATGCCGTGTGTGCGGGACTGAGCTTGAAGCCTGAGGCAGCAAGTGAGGAAGAAGCTGCAGCGCGGGTGCAGGCCTTCATTCAGCCGTTCAAGCTGAGCGAGGCCCCGCTGCTGCGGGCGGAGCTGCTGAAGCTGGAAGAAGACCGCCATCTGCTGCTGCTGGACATGCATCATATCGTCTCGGATGCGGTGTCGATGAATGTGCTGCTAAGCGAATGGATGAGTCTGTATGAAGGAGCTAGCCTGCCGGAGCCGACGGTTCAGTACAAGGATTATGCGGTCTGGCAGCGGGAGCAGCGCCAGCAGGAACGGCATGCGAAGCAGGAGGCGTACTGGCTGCAGGAGCTGTCCGGCGAGCTGCCGGTGCTTGCGCTGGCGACAGACAAGCCGCGGCCGCCGGAGCAGCGGTTTGAAGGCGGGCAAGTAGCGTTTGAGATTGGGGCGGAGCTCACCCGGCAGCTGCGCGAGCTGAGCGCAAGGCAGGGAACGACGCTGTACATGACGCTGCTGGCGGCGTATTGCGTCCTGCTGCACAAGTATACCGGACAAGAGGATATGATCGTCGGCACACCTGTCGCGGGCAGAACCCGCCCAGAGCTGGAGCGGGTCATCGGGATGTTCGTGAACACCTTGGCGCTGCGCAGCTACCCGCAGGGAGCCAAGACGTTTACCGGCTTTTTGCAAGAAATGAAGCAGACGGTGCTGGGGGCGCAGGAGCATCAGGACTATCCTTTTGATGAGCTGGTGGAGAAGCTGGCGCTGCACCGTGATCGCAGCCGCAATCCGCTGTTCGACACGATGTTTGTTCTGCAGGATGGGGATCATCCTTTGCCTGCAGCAGCGAATTGGGCGATTCGGGAATATCCTTGGGAGCTTCGCAGCTCCAAGTTTGATATGACGCTGACAGCAAGCGAGATCGAAGGAAGGCTGCAATTTCAATGGGAATACGGGGTCCATCTCTATCATGGGGCAACCGTGGAACGAATGTCTCGCCATTTCGTCCGCCTGCTGGAAAGCATTGCCGGGAGGGAGACAGCGCCGCTGGCTGAACTCGAGCTGCTGACAAGCAAGGAACAGGAGCAACTGCTGTATGAGTTTAATGCAACGGAGGCCGCTTATCCCCAGGAGAAGCGGATCGAGGAGCTGTTTGCGGAGCAAGCACAGCTTCGGCCGGAGCAGACTGCCGTAGTGGCCGGGGAACAGAGCTGGACATACGGGGAGTTGAATGCACGGGCCAACAGCTTGGCGCGTGAGCTGAAAGCGCAGGGCGTTGGCCCCGAGCAAATTGTCGGCATCCTGGCCCGGCCTTCGCTGGAGATGATCGCAGGCATCCTGGGCATTCTGAAGGCGGGCGGGGCCTACTTGCCGATCGATCCGCAGTACCCGGGCGAACGGATCCGCTATATGCTGGAGGACAGCGGAGCCCGGCTGCTGCTGGCGTCTTCGGCTGCGGGAGAGCCGGAAGGGGCGACTTCCGCCCCCCTCGGAAAGCCGCAAGGGCCGGCTTCCGCCTCGACCGGAGAACGGTCTGGGCTGGTTTCGGCCTCGCTCGGAGAACAGCTTGGGCTATCCTCGTTCACCGGAGATATTCTCGATTTGGAGGAGGAAGGGCTGTACCAGGGCGACGGAAGCGAGCTTGCGCTGGAGGACATGAACGCCGGGCAGCTGGCCTATGTCATCTACACGTCAGGCTCCACCGGCCAGCCCAAAGGAGTACTGGTCGAGCATCGTTCGCTGGTTAACCTGTCGGTATGGCATCAGCAGCGGTTTGCGGTGCGGGAGAGCGACCGGAGCACGAAGCTGGCGGGGTTTGGCTTCGACGCATCGGTCTGGGAGATCTTCCCTTATCTGATCAGCGGAGCGGCGCTCCATATGATCGACGAAGCGACCCGGACCGATATCCATGCGCTAAATGCCTATTATGAGCGTGAAGGGATCACGATCAGTTTCCTGCCTACACCGTTGTGCGAGCAATTCATGCAGCTGGACAACCGTTCGCTGCGGGTGCTGCTGACAGGCGGCGACAAGCTGAATCGTTTCCAAAAGCAGCGTTATTTGCTGGTTAACAACTACGGGCCGACGGAGAATACCGTGGTGACAACGAGTCAGGACGTTACCGCTTTGTCCGCGAATATCGCCATTGGCCGGCCGATTGCGAACCACAGTGTCTACATCCTAGGTTCGGATAATCGGCTGCTTCCGATCGGCGTGCCGGGCGAGCTGTGCATCAGCGGCGCCGGATTGGCGCGGGGTTACCTGAACCGGGAGGAATTGACGAAGGAGAAATTCGTAGCCAATCCGTTCCGGCCAGGCGAGCGGATGTATCGTACAGGAGATTTAGCGCGCTGGACGCCGGAGGGAACGGTCGAATATCTGGGCCGGATCGACGAGCAGGTGAAAATCCGCGGCCACCGGATCGAGCTGGGGGAGATTACACATCAGCTGCTGCAGCTTGATCAGGTGCGCGATGCTGCCGTGCTGACGCGTCAAGATCCGGCGGGAGAAAGTATTTTGTGCGCCTATCTCCTGACCGGCGGCGAGGCGGACATCTCGCAGTGGCGGCGTCAATTGGCTCAGAAGCTGCCGGGGTATATGATTCCGCACCATTTTATCAGACTGGAGCAGTTCCCGCTGACGCCCAACGGCAAGATCGATTACAAGGCGCTGCCGGAGCCGGAGCTTCATCCGGCGGACATGGAAGGCAAGCCGCCGGGCAATGAAATGGAGGCGCTCTTGGTCCAGGTCTGGAAGGAGGTGCTGGGGCTTGCGGCCGTCGGCGTTGACGACAACTTCTTTGAACGGGGCGGGGACTCGATCAAGGCGGTACAGATTGCGGCGCGCCTGCATCAGCAGCGGCTGAAGCTGGAGGTCAAGCATCTGTTCCAGTACCCGACCATCGAGGAGCTGAGCGGCTATGTGAAGCCGTTGACGGCAGCAGCCAGCCAGGAGGCGGTTGAGGGAGACGTGCGGTTCACCCCGATTCAGGCATGGTTCATGGGGCAGGGCTTCGCGGAGAAGCAGCACTGGAACCAGGCCTTTATGCTGTACCGCGAGGCGGGCTTTGAGGTGAAGCTGGTGGAAGCAAGCTTCCGGGCGATCCTCACCCATCATGATGCGCTGCGCATGGTCTACCTGGAGGAAGCCGGGGGCATCCGGCAATACAATCGGGGCCCGGACGCCGAAGCGGTCGAGCTGACCGTACAGGAATGGACGGGTGAAGCCGGTGCGGGGCTTGCGGCCGAGGTGAACCGGCTGCAGCAGGAGCTGAAGCTTCAGACCGGACCGCTCGTTCAACTGGGGCTATTCCATCTGCCAGAGGGAGACCATCTGCTGATTGTGGCGCATCATCTGGTCATGGACGGCATCTCCTGGCGCATCCTCCTGGAGGACTTTGAGACGGGCTATCGCCAGGCCAGCGAGGGAAGTGACATCCGGCTGCCGGAGAAGAGCCATTCGTTCCAAGCCTGGGCAGAGGAGCTTGAGCGCTATGCGAACAGCAAGGCGCTGCTCCGGGAGAAGGCCTACTGGAGCCGTACAGCATTAGAGACGGTCCCTGTGCTGCCGCAGGATGGCCAGGCTGCGGTGAGACGCTGGGGAAATGCCGAGACGGTGAGCGCAGAGCTGGATGAGCAGCAGACGAAGCAGCTGCTCCAGGAGGTGCACACCGCATTCAAGACGGAGATGAATGATGTGCTGCTGGCGGCGCTAAGCCTGGCGATCGGGGAGTGGAGCGGTCACGGCAGGGTGCCGGTTCAGCTGGAAGGACATGGCCGGGAGGAGATTCTGGAAGGAATCAATATCAGCCGGACGATCGGCTGGTTTACGACGGTGTATCCAGTGGTGCTGGAGGTGGAGCAGCAGCAAGGGCTGTCATACCACCTGAAGCAGACGAAGGAGACGCTGCGCCGGGTGCCAAGCAAGGGGATCGGTTATGGGGTTCTGAAGTACATGACCTCCGCAGAGCATAAGGAGGATCTCCAGTTTGGCGCAGAACCGGCTATCAGCTTTAACTATCTGGGCCAGTTTGACTCCAGCGGGAGCGATAGGAACGATGCCCTGTTTGAACTGTCGCCGCTGCCGACCGGACAACCGATCAGCCCGTCCGCGCCAAGAAGCCAGGCACTGGATGTAACGGGAGCGGTGACCGGAGGCAGGCTTCGGATCCATCTGACCTATGACCGTGAGGAATATGAACGCCAGACGATGGAGCAGCTGGCTGCACGATATAAGGAGACGCTGCTGGAGCTGATCGCGCACTGTCTGAGCCGGGAGAGCACCGATGTCACACCAAGTGATTTGGGATATAACCAATTGTCTTTGGAACAGCTGGATAAGGTGAACTCATTATTGAAGCTGAAAATCAAGGTATAGGCTGTCTAAATTATAACTATGCAAGCCAAGAGGGCTGCTACAGGCAAGAATGTGAACCGGGGTGAGCCGAAGGAGCATCCCGGTTCGATATCTTCCTTAAAATAGGGGATTGTTTTCGTGAAGAAAAGATAACAGGGGAAGGCAGCAGCAGCCGGATGCAAGCTGTTGATCAGCAAGCCATAGAGCAGCAGCCTGCTGCTGACTGGCCTCCTCAATAAATCAAGGGAAGTGAATAAAGTGCCTAATCTGGACATCAAGATGATTCAGCCTTTATCTCCCATGCAAAAAGGAATGTTGTTTCATCATAGGCTGGAGCCGGCTTCGCAGCAGTACTTTGAACAGATGGTTTTGACTGCTGAAGGTTCGTTTGACATCGCGGCCTTTGAGACGAGCTTCAACCAATTAATTGAGAGGCATGACATCTTGCGGACGGTATTTCTATATGAAGAAATGGATACGCCGCTGCAGGTCGTTCTTGTGGAACGAAAAGCGACCGTTTACTACGAAGATATCTCTGCTATGAAGGAACAGGAGCAAGAGGCTTGTCTGGAGCAGTTTACATACCAAGACCGCAAGACCGGATTTAATTTGCAGTCAGATCTGCTTATACGCGCTGCCGTATTTAAGATTTCGGAGAGCCGCCATAAGATTGTTTTGAGTAATCACCATATTTTGATGGATGGCTGGTGCCTTGGCATCATTATGGAGGATTTGCTGAAGCTGTATAAGCAAAGCAGTACAAAGCAGAGGGTACAGCTGGATCCTGTCCCATCGAATCGCGGCTATCTGGAATGGCTGGAAAAGCAGGATGAAGAGGAAGCATTGATGTATTGGCAGCGAAACCTTAGCGGCTACGCAGAACGAGTCTCCATTCCAAGGAGCCATTTCCGTTCTGATAGTAAGGAAGACTATGACAGGCAGCAATCTTTGGTTACGCTGGGAGCCGGGCTGACAGCCGAGCTTTCGCAGATCGCGATCAGAAACCAGGTCACATTAAACCATGTGTTTCTGGCCATGTGGGGAATTTTGCTTCAACAGTACAGTCTTACACAGGATGTTGTAATTGGAACCGTTATTTCCGGACGCCCCCCGGAAGTGGAGGGCATTGAAGGCATGGTCGGCTTGTTTATTAATACTATTCCATTGCGCATCACCTCCCGGCAAGGGCAGAGGTTCCCGGAGCTGCTGGCCCAGGTTCAACAGACCCTTCTTCGGGGTGAAAAATATGGCTATGCATCATTAGCGGATATTCAAGCTAATTCTGAAATGAAGCAAGGGCTGTTTGATCATATTGTTTCGTTTCAAAATTTCTCGAATCGCCTGGAAGCAGAGGAGCCAGCAGATCGCGACAGCCGGGAGCTGCGCTTCACTAAGGCCGAGGTGTTCGAACAAACCAATTATCCATTGACTGTAATGGTCCAGCCTGGAGAGCAATTCATAGTTCAGATCAGCTATGACGGGCGGATTTTCGAGCGGGATACGATTGAACGGGTCGGCAGCCATTTCATTCACTTGGCAAATACATTGGCCAATGATCCGAATATCCTTGTACATGATATCGATATTGTGACGCCCAGGGAACAGGAGCAGTTGCTGTATGAGTTTAATGCGACGGAGGCCGCTTATCCCCAGGAGAAGCGGATTGAGGAGCTGTTTGCAGAGCAAGCACAGGTTCGGCCGGAGCAGACAGCCGTAGTGGCCGGGGAACAGAGCTGGACATACGGGGAGTTGAATGCACGGGCCAACAGCTTGGCGCGTGAGCTGAGAGAGCGGGGCGTAGGGCCGGAGCAAATTGTCGGCATCCTGGCCCGGCCTTCGCTGGAGATGATCGCAGGCATCCTGGGCATTCTGAAGGCAGGCGGGGCCTACTTGCCGATCGATCCGCAGTATCCGGGCGAACGCATCCGGTACATGCTGGAGGACAGCGGAGCCCGGCTGCTGCTGGCGTCTTCGGCTGCGGGAGAGCCGGAAGGGCCGACTTCCGCCCCCCTCGGAAAGCCGCAAGGGCAGGCTTCCGCCTCGACCGGAGAACGGCCTGGGCTGGCCTCGGCCTCGCTCGGAGAACAGCTTGGGCTATCCTCGTTCACGGGAGATATTCTCGATTTGGAGGAGGAAGGGCTGTACCAGGGCGACGGAAGCGAGCTTGCGCTGGAGGACATGAACGCCGGGCAGCTGGCTTATGTCATCTACACGTCAGGCTCCACCGGCCAGCCCAAAGGAGTACTGGTAGAGCATCGTTCGCTGGTCAACCTGTCGGTATGGCATCAGCAGAAATTTGCGGTGCGGGAGAGCGACCGGAGCACGAAGCTGGCGGGGTTTGGCTTCGACGCATCGGTCTGGGAGATCTTCCCTTATCTGATCAGCGGAGCGGCGCTCCATATGATCGATGAAGCGACCCGGACCGATATCCATGCGCTGAATGCCTATTATGAGCGGGAAGGGATCACGATCAGCTTCCTGCCGACACCGCTGTGCGAGCAATTCATGCAGCTGGACAACCGTTCGCTGCGGGTGCTGCTGACAGGCGGCGACAAGCTGAACCGATTCCAAAAACAGCGTTATCTGCTGGTTAACAACTACGGGCCGACGGAGAATACCGTGGTGACAACGAGCCAAGACGTCACCGCTTTGTCCGCGAATATAGCCATTGGCCGGCCGATTGCGAACCACAGTGTCTACATCCTAGGTTCGGATAATCGGCTGCTTCCGATCGGCGTGCCGGGCGAGCTGTGCATCAGCGGGGCCGGATTGGCGCGGGGGTACCTGAACCGGGAGGAGCTGACGAGGGAGAAATTCGTAGAGAGCCCGTTCCGGCCAGGCGAGCGGATGTACCGTACAGGGGATCTGGCGCGCTGGACGGCGGAGGGAACGATCGAATATCTGGGCCGGCTCGATGAGCAGGTGAAAATCCGCGGCCACCGGATCGAGCCGGGGGAGATTGCGCAGGCGATGCTGGCGCAGGAGGAGATCAAGGAAGCCTACGTGCTGGTACATCACATGCAGCCGTCCCCAACGACGCAAGGGGCGGAAGATGGAGCGGCTGAACACGCCGCTGGCGGAGAGGCCTGCCTATGCGGCTATTACACTGCTTCAAGTCCAATATCTGCTGCGGAGCTGACCCAGCGGCTAGGTGATGTGCTGCCAAGCTATATGGTCCCCTCCTTCTTCATCCAACTGGAGGAGCTGCCGCTTAATGCAAACGGCAAGGTGGACCGGCGGAGTCTGCCGCAGCCGGACTGGACGCGGGCCGTTACATCGGTCTATGCAGCGCCGGAGAGCGAGCTGGAGACGACTCTAGTGGAGCTATGGCAGGAAGTGCTTGGCGTGCAGCGGCTCGGAATCGACGATGACTTTTTCGAGCGGGGCGGCCATTCGCTAAAGGTAACTATGCTGGCCGCCCGCATTCAGACCGAACTGGGCAGAGAGCTTCCGCTGCGTGATTTGTTCCGCTATCCTACAGTACGGCAGCTTGCAGCGCATCTGGCCGGAGCAGAGCAAGCGGTCTATGAAGCGATTGCCCCAGTTGAGCACCGTGAATATTATCCGGCGTCATCAGCGCAAAAGCGTCTGTACGCGATCAGTCAACTGGAGGGCGCGGAGCTGAGCTACAATATCCCGCAAGCGCTGGAAATTGCCGGCTCGCTGGATGCAGGCCGCTTGGAGCGGGCGCTGATAGAGCTGATCCGGCGTCATGAAAGCCTGCGAACCACCTTTGAACTCATAGAGGGAGAGCTGGTTCAGCGGGTACAAACATACGAACAGATCCAGCGGCTGGCAGGGTTTGGCTTGAAGCAGGCGGTTGTCAGCGAGCAGGAAGCAGCTGCAAGAGCCGCAGCCTTCATTCAGCCGTTCAAGCTAAGCGAAGCGCCGCTTGTACGGGCGGAGCTGCTGAAGCTGGGCGAAGAGCGCCATTTGCTGCTGCTGGACATGCATCACATTATCGCCGATGCGGTATCGATGAATGTGCTGCTTAGCGAATGGATGAGTCTGTATGAAGGAGAGAGTCTGCCGGAGCTGGCAATCCAGTACAAGGACTATGCAGTCTGGCAGCAGGAACAGCGCAGCGAGGCGTGGTATGCGAAGCAGGAGGCCTACTGGCTGCAGGAGCTGTCCGGCGAGCTTCCAGTGCTGGAGCTGGCGTCTGATAAGCCGAGGGCTGCAGTACAGCAGTTTGAAGGAGAGCGGCTGACATTTGAAATTGAGGGCGAGCTGACACAGAAGCTGAGGGAATTAAGCAGGAGACAGGGAACAACCCTGTATATGACCATGCTGGCTGCCTATAATGTGCTGCTGCATAAGTATACGGGCCAGGAAGACCTGATTACCGGTACACCCATTGCAGGCAGAACCCGCCCGGAGACAGAGCGGGTCATTGGCATGTTTGTGAACACACTGGCGCTGCGCAGCTACCCGCAAGGAAGCAAGACGTTCAAGGGATTTCTGGAAGAAGTCAAACAGACGGTACTGGGAGCCCAGGAGCATCAGAATTACTCCTTCGAAGAGCTGGTGGATAAACTGGCGCTGCGGCGGGACCCGAGCCGGAATCCATTGTTCGATACGATGTTCGCTTATCAGCATCCGAATCGGGCCGGAGAATCGGCTTCTGATCTGTCAATCACAGTTCGGCCTCTGGAGTATAAGGTAGCAAAGGTTGATCTTACGCTGCAGGTGTTTGAGCTGGAGCATAGCTTGAGCTTTGACCTTGAATACAGCAAGAATCTCTATATGCCTGCAACGATGCTCCGCATGATGGAGCACTTCAAGAACATTCTGAGCCAGATTGCAGATGATTGTGAGATCTTGCTGTCGGATATCGATATGATGACTGCTGAAGAAAAGGAGCTTCTGCAACGTTTCAGTATGACGGACACCGCCTATCCGCGGGAGCGGACGATCAGTCAGTTGTTCGAGGAGCAGGTGGCGATTCGAGGCGGGGACATCGCGGTATCGGATGGCGAGCGGGAGTGGACTTATGCGGAGCTGAACCTGCGGGCGAACCGAATCGCCCGGCAGCTGAAAGCGCAGGGCGTTGGCCCCGAGCAGGTGGTCGGAATTATGGCGGAGCGCTCCCTGGAGATGGCGGCGGGCATTCTGGGCATCCTGAAGGCGGGCGGGGCCTACCTGCCGATCGATCCGCAGTACCCGCTGGAGCGGATCAGCTATATGCTGGAGGACAGCGGGAGCAACTGGCTGCTGAGCGCCTCCGGCTGGCCGGAAGGTCTGGGCTTCGCGGGGCAGCGTATCCCGCTGGATGCCTCGCTGCTGGAGCAGGGAGAGGGAGAGAATCTGCCGGCGGCTCACCGGCCGGAGCAGCTGGCCTATATTATCTATACCTCGGGCTCGACCGGCCAGCCTAAAGGCGTCATGATTGAGCAGCGGAGTGTGGTCCGGCTGGTGAAGGCGACCAACTATGTGACGTTCGAGCCGGAGGATCGTCTGCTGCAGACAGGCTCGCTGGCATTCGACGCTTCGACCTTCGAGCTGTGGGGGGCACTGCTTAACGGGCTTCAGCTGCATCTGGCGCCGCAGGAGACGCTGCTGAGTCCAGGGGAACTGAAGCGGGTGATCCGGGAGCGGGGCATTACGCTGCTGTGGCTGACCTCATCGCTGTTCAACCAGCTGTCGCAGGCGGATGTGGAGCTGTTCCGGGGAGTCCGGCAGCTTATCGTCGGCGGAGAGGCCTTGTCGCCAGCGCATATCGAGGCGGTGCGGCAAGCCCATCCCGGCTTGAAGCTGGTGAATGGCTACGGCCCGACCGAGAACACGACCTTTTCGACGTATTATGTGATCGACAAGAAGCACCGGGAGAGTATCCCGATCGGCCAGCCGATCAGCAATACGACCGTCTATATCGTAGATGGCTATCAGCGTCTGCAGCCGATCGGTGTACCGGGGGAGCTGTGTGGAGGCGGCGAAGGACTGGCGCGGGGGTATCTGAACCGGGAGGAATTGACGAAGGAGAAATTTGTAGAGAGCCCGTTCCGGCCAGGCGAGCGGATGTATCGTACAGGCGATCTGGCGCGCTGGACGGCGGAGGGAACGATCGAATATCTGGGCCGGATCGATGAGCAGGTGAAGATCCGCGGCCACCGGATCGAGCCGGGAGAGATTACGCAGGCAATGCTGGCGCAGGAGGAGATCAAGGAGGCCTACGTGCTGGTGCATCACATGCAGCCGTCCCTAGCGTCGCAAGGGGCGGAGGGTGGATCGGCTGCACACGCCGCCAGCGGAGAGGCCTGCCTGTGCGGCTATTACACCGCTGCAAGTCCGATATCTGCTGCGGAGCTGACCCAGCGGCTAGGTGATATGCTGCCAAGCTATATGGTCCCCTCCTTCTTCATCCAGCTGGACGAGCTGCCGCTCAATGCAAACGGCAAGGTAGACCGGCGGAGTCTGCCGCAGCCGGACTGGGCGCGGGCCGTTACGTCGGTCTATGCGGCGCCGGAGAGCGAGCTGGAGACGGCCCTGGTGGAGCTGTGGCAGGAAGTGCTTGGCGTGCAGCGGCTCGGAATCGACGATGACTTTTTCGAGCGGGGCGGCCATTCCTTGAAGGCCACCATGCTGATCTCGCGAATCGGCAGGAAGCTTGGCCGGGAAGTAACGATCCGCGACATCTTCCGTCATCCCACAGTACGCCAGCTGGCTTGCTATTTGGCTGGAGCGGAGCAATTCGTTTATGAGCGCATCCCTTCGATTCAAGAGAGGGAATATTATCCCGCCTCTTCAGCACAAAAACGATTGTATGCGATCAGCCAGCTGGAAGGAGCAGAGCTTAGCTATAATATCCCGCAAATGCTGGAGATCACAGGGCAGCTGGATAGCAGCCGTCTGGAGCAGGCGCTCCACCAGTTGATACGCCGTCATGACAGTCTGCGCACTTCCTTTGAGTTGATTGAGAATGAGCTGGTCCAGCAAGTACAGGCATATGAGCAGCTTCCAGGGCTCAGCCTCCAGCCGGAGACGGTCAGCGAGCAGGAGGCGGCGGAGAGAGCGAAGTCATTTATTCGGCCGTTCAAGCTGAATGAAGCACCGCTGCTACGGGTTCAGCTGTTGAAGCTGCATCCAGAGCGCCATCTGCTGCTGCTGGATATGCATCACATTATCTCGGATGCGGTGTCAGTGAATGTGCTGTTGGAGGAATGGATGAGCTTGTATGACGGAGCGAGCCTGCCGGAGCAGGCGATCCAGTACAAGGATTATGCGGTCTGGCAGCAGGAGCAGCGCCAGCAGGAACGGTATGCGAAGCAGGAGGCGTATTGGCTGCAGGAGTTGGCCGGTGAGCTGCCGGTGCTCGCGCTGGCGACGGACAAGCCGCGTCCGCCCGTCCAGCAATTTGAAGGCGACCGGCTGACGTTCGAAATTGGCTGGGAGCTAACCCAGCAGCTGCGTGAATGGAGTGCAGAGCAGGGAACGACACTGTACATGACCTTGCTCGCGGCGTATTACGTGCTGCTGCACAAGTATACCGGGCAAGAGGATCTGATCGTGGGGACGCCAATTGCCGGCAGAACGCGGCCAGAGCTGGAACGGACAATTGGCATGTTTGTGAACACCTTGGCGCTGCGAAGCTGCCCGCAGGGCGGCAAGGCGTTTGCTGACTTCCTGCAGGAAGTCAAGCAGACGGTGCTGGGGGCGCAGGAGCATCAGGAATATCCATTCGAGGAAGTCGTAGAGAAGCTGGCGCTGCGCCGCGACCGCAGCCGCAATCCGCTGTTCGATGTGATGTTCTCCGTCCAGAACGGGGAACGATCCGCTTCACCGGCGGGTGGTCTGTCCGTAAGACCGTATGAGTATGATTTTCCGTTTTCCAAATTCGATCTCACGCTGGACACTGTAGAAACCGAGAATATCTTGCGTTTTGAATGGGAATTTCGGACCGACCTGTTTGAGCGGCATACGATTCAAAGAATGGCCCACCATTTTACAACAGTTTTGAATACGGTCATGAAATCCAGCAGCATTCTGATCTCAGACATTGAGCTGCTGACCCCAGAGGAGAAGGACCAGCTTCTGTATACGTTTAATGATACATCGGCCTATTATCCGAAGGAGAAGCTAATCCATCAGTTATTTGAGGAGCGGGTGAAAGAAAGGCCGGAGCAGATTGCGGTGGTGGCCGGAGAGCGGAGCTGGACCTACCGGGAGTTGAATGAGCATGCGAACAATCTGGCTGTGAAACTGCGAGCGCTAGGGGCGGGTCCCGACAGGGTCATTGGACTGATGGCCGAGCGTTCCTTTGCGATGGCGGCAGGGATTCTGGGGATTTTGAAGTCAGGGAGCGCGTATTTGCCTATTGACCCGCAATATCCACAGGCCAGAAAAGCCTACATGCTGGAGGATAGCGGTGCCTTTGTGCTGCTTGCTCCTTCCCGGCTGGTTGATTTCCCTTACACGGGCCGGCTAGTCGATTTAGAGGCTGAGGATGTGTATCAGGGAGACGGCAGCAATCTGTCTGTAGAGCAGAGCTCGAAGCAACTGGCCTGCATCATCTATACCTCCGGTTCTACAGGAACACCGAAGGGTGTTCAAATCGAACATCACAGTATTGTTAATTTATCGACATGGTTCCATTCCGCCTATAATCTGACGGAAAACTATAATGTTTTGCAAATGACTAATTTCTCCTTTGATGTGGTGATCGAGGAGATTTTAGGTTCGCTTTTGAACGGGGCGACCGTCCATTTGCCAGATACATTTACCATTTTACAGCCTATGGAGCTTGTTCATTATATTCGGACTCATCACATTCATGTGGCCCAATTCGTACCTGCAACGCTGCGTGAGCTGTTATTGCCTGCGGAGCGAATTCCCAGTCTGCAAGTCGTCATCTGTGGTGGAGAGAAGCTGGAGCAAACACTAGCAGCAAGGATTATTGAAAAGGGCTATCGGCTATTCAATCATTATGGTCCGACGGAGACAACAGTGGATGCTCTGCGCTATCCCTGCAGCAAAGAAGACAGTCAGATGTATCTCGGCAGGCCTATTGCGAATGTCCAGGTCTATATTACGAATAAAGCGGGACAGCTTCAGCCGATCGGCGTGCCGGGCGAGCTGTGCATCAGCGGAGCCGGATTGGCGCGGGGTTACTTAAACCGGGAGGAATTGACGAAGGAGAAGTTCGTAGCCAACCCGTTCCGGCCGGGCGAGCGGATGTACCGTACAGGGGATCTGGCGCGCTGGACGCCGGAGGGAACGGTCGAATATCTGGGCCGGATCGACGAGCAGGTGAAAATCCGCGGCCATCGGATCGAGCTGGGTGAAATTACGCATCAACTGCTGCAGCTTGATCAGGTGCGCGATGCTGCCGTGCTGACGCGTCAAGATCCGGCAGGAGAAAGCATCCTGTGCGCCTATCTCCTGACCGACAGTGAGGCGGATCTCTCGCAGTGGCGGCGTCAATTGGCCCAGAAGCTGCCGGGGTATATGATTCCACACCACTTTGTCAGGCTGGAGCAGTTCCCGCTGACGCCCAACGGCAAGATCGATTACAAGGCGCTGCCGGAGCCGGAGCTTCATCCGGCGGATATGGAAGGCAAGCCGCCGGGCAATGAGATGGAGGCGCTCTTGGTCCAGGTCTGGAAGGAGGTGCTGGGGCTTGCGGCCGTCGGCGTTGACGACAACTTCTTTGAACGGGGCGGGGACTCGATCAAGGCGGTACAGATTGCGGCGCGCCTGCATCAGCAGCGGCTGAAGCTGGAGGTTAAGCATCTGTTCCAGTACCCGACCATCGAGGAGCTGAGCGGCTATGTGAAGCCGTTGACGGCAGCAGCCAGCCAGGAGGCGGTTGAGGGAGACGTGCGGTTCACCCCGATTCAGGCATGGTTCATGGGGCAGGACTTCGCGGAGAAGCAGCACTGGAACCAGGCCTTTATGCTGTACCGCGAGGCGGGCTTTGAGGTGAAGCTGGTGGAAGCAAGCTTCCGGGCGATCCTCACCCATCATGATGCGCTGCGCATGGTCTACCTGGAGGAAGCCGGGGGCATCCGGCAATACAATCGGGGCCCGGACGCCGAAGCGGTCGAGCTGACCGTACAGGAATGGACGGGTGAAGCTGGTGCGGGGCTTGCGGCCGAGGTGAACCGGCTGCAGCAGGAGCTGAAGCTGCAGACGGGACCGCTCGTTCAACTGGGGCTATTCCATCTGCCAGAGGGAGACCACCTGCTGATTGTGGCGCATCAGCTGGTCATAGACGGCATCTCCTGGCGCATCCTCCTGGAGGACTTTGAGACGGGCTATCGCCAGGCCAGCGAGGGAAGGGACATCCGGCTGCCGGAGAAGAGCCATTCGTTCCAAGCCTGGGCAGAGGAGCTTGAGCGCTATGCGAACAGCAAGGCGCTGCTCCGGGAGAAGGCCTACTGGAGCCGTACAGCATTAGAGACGGTCCCTGTGCTGCCGCAGGATGGCCAGGCTGCGGTGAGACGCTGGGGAAATGCCGAGACGGTGAGCGCAGAGCTGGATGAGCAGCAGACGAAGCAGCTGCTCCAGGAGGTGCACACCGCATTCAAGACGGAGATGAATGATGTGCTGCTGGCGGCGCTAAGCCTGGCGATCGGGGAGTGGAGCGGTCACGGCAGGGTGCCGGTTCAGCTGGAAGGACATGGCCGGGAGGAGATTCTGGAAGGAATCAATATCAGCCGGACGATCGGCTGGTTTACGACGGAGTATCCAGTGGTGCTGGAGGTGGAGCAGCAGCAAGGGCTGTCATACCACCTGAAGCAGACGAAGGAGACGCTGCGCCGGGTGCCAAGCAAGGGGATCGGCTATGGGGTTCTGAAGTACATGACCTCCGCAGAGCATAAGGAGGATCTCCAGTTTGGCGCAGAACCGGCCATCAGCTTTAACTATCTGGGCCAGTTTGACACCAGCGGGAGCGATGGGGCCGGTGCCCTGTTTGAACTGTCGCCGCTGCCGACCGGACAGTCGATCAGCCCGTCTGCCCCAAGAAGCCAGGCACTGGATATAACGGGAGCGGTAACCGGAGGCAGGCTTCGGATCGATCTGACCTATGACCGTGAGGAATATGAACGCCAGACGATGGAGCAGCTGGCTGCGCGATACAAGGAGGCGCTGCTGGAGCTGATCGCGCACTGTCTGAGCCGGGAGAGCACTGATGTCACACCAAGCGATCTTGGAGACCAAGAGATGACCATGGAGGAACTTGAGGATATTACGGCTTTGCTGGAGTCGCTTAAGTAAGAGGTTTGGATCTAAAACAAGAATCATTCATTGGGGGAGTTTGTATGACAACAATCGTTGAACTTCAACCAGAAAAACAGAAGCGCACGGCAAATCCAAAGACCATGTTCTCTAAAGATATTTTAAATGAAATTCGTGCATTGCAGGCAAAAAACAACTGGTACAACTTCTTTTCCATTGCGCTCGACTGGACATTAATCGCGCTGGCTATTGCCGTATCACAATATTTTCAAAATATTTACGCTTATGCTTTTGCAGTCATTCTCATCGGAGGAAGGATGCGCGGTCTCGACAATTTGATGCATGAAGCCAGCCATGGCATGCTGTTCAAAAACCGCTGGTTGAACAAATGGGTAACATCTATGCTGGTCTCCTTCCCCGTCTTCACCAATTACATGGATTACTGCCAGTCCCACTATAAGCATCATAAATATTTATGGACAGATCAGGATCCGGATACGAGCCAATTGACGGCGATGGGTCTGAACAAGGCAACGGTTTCCAAGCTGCATTTTTTCTTTAAGCATATCATTGGTTTTTTTATTGTCTTGAATGTGCCCAAAAATATATGGAATGTGCTGACCAAGCTATTCTCACGCAAGCTGCAGACGACAACGGATTATGTGGTCAAGCTGGGCTATTGGGCGGCGGTTATTACCCTTTCTATCTACCTGAATTTCTGGCTAGAGTTGATTATGTACTGGGTGGTTCCGCTGGTGATCGTCTTTCCGGTCATTCGCTTCTGGTCGGATTTAGCCGACCATTCCGGCCTGGAGTCGAGCGACCCGCTCTATTCCAGCCGGAACTCTTACGGCAATGTTCTTGAACGCCTGATTCTGTATCCGCATCACGATACCTATCATATTGTGCATCATTTATTCCCTGCTATACCGCATTACAATTTGAAGAAGGCACATCTCATCCTGATGCGGGACGAGGCCTATGCCAGAGCTCATCACTGCACCGGATTTTTTAAAAGTTTTTTCCCAGGCTTCTATTCGGTCATCGATGATGTTGTAAGAAAGCTTAATCAAAAGGACAAAGAGCGAATAGGGGGAGCAAATAATGACGGCACCTACAGAGATCTCTAAAGTGTATCCTTTAACACCGATGCAAGAGGGAATACTGTTTCACTCTTTGTATGAACAACACTCTCAAGCTTACTTTGAGCAATTGACGTTAACACTGGAAGGAGAGCTGGTTCCCTCTATATTGGAGGAGAGCTTTAATCGGCTTATTCAACGCCATGATATATTCCGGACCTTATTCGTATGGGAGAAGGTGCAAAAGCCCCGGCAAATCGTATTAAAGGAGCGGAAAGCCACGATCGTCTTTAAAGACATCCGGTCTTTCGCATCGGATCGGAAGGAAGCCATAGTAAAGGAGGAAATGCTGGCGGATCGCCTGAGAGGCTTTGATCTGTCCAGAGATCTGCTCGTACGAATGACACTCATCCAAACCGAGCTGCAGACCTTCAAGCTCATTTGGAGCAACCATCATATACTGATTGACGGCTGGTGCACGATGCCGCTCATTCATGAATTGTTCCAAATCTATCATAGCTTGCTCCATGGCTTGCCTCTGCAGCTTAAGAAGGTATATCCGTACAGCAATTATATAGATTGGCTGAAGAAACAGGACAAGGAGGAGGCGCTGGCGTACTGGGAGCACTATATTCGCGGCGTCAGCGGCCAAACTGTCATTCCGCATCAAAAGCCAATTCAACATGGAGGCCATTATGTCCTGGAGGAGCAGCTGGTCGAAATGGACAGCGAGATTACAGAACAGCTTCTGAACCTGGCCTCTCGGAACCAGGTCACCCTCAACATAGTTATCCAAGCGATATGGGGCATCCTGCTGCAGCGCTATAATAATGCGGATGATGTCATGTTCGGCTCTGTCATTTCCGGCCGTCCCCCCGAGATTGAAGGCATTGAACACATGATGGGCTTGTTTATTAATACGATTCCTGTCCGCGTCCAAGACAGCGCGAATCAGACCTTCACTGCGTTGATTAAAGCCATGCAGCTCTCCGCCCTGGATTCGGAGAAATACGGATTTGTCTCCTTGGCGGACATCCAATCCCGCTCTGATGTCGATCATGCCCTGTTTCAGCATATTATAGCGTTTCAAAATTTCAATTCCGCTGAAGGCCCGGCAGAAGACAAGGATGCTTCCCCGGTTCGGATTATCGGCTCGGAGGCTTTTGAGCAAACAAATTATGATCTGACGATTATGGTGGCTCCGGGTGACCGGATACGGATCAAAATCAGCTATAATGGCAGCTTATACGATCGGGCATGGATAGAGGAGGTAGGCGCTCATTGGATTATGGCAGCCCAGCAGGTTGCTGCGAACCCCGATGTCCGGCTGCAGGATCTGGAGATCGTACCGCCGGCAGAGCGGGAGCGGCTGCTGGTGGATTTTAACCGTACTACAGCCAGTTATCCCAGCACAGCGACGATTGTAGAGCTGTTCGAACAAACCGTCAATAGCCATCCGAATCAGCTTGCGGTCGTCTCCGGCAAGGACAGTCTTACCTACCAGCAATTGAATGATAGGGCCAATCAGCTTGGTGCGGAGCTGTGCAAGCGCGGCTTGCCGCCCAAGGCGATTGTAGGTATTATTGCAGACCGCTCCCTTTCGATGATGATCGGCGTACTGGCTATTCTGAAAGCAGGGGCGGCTTACTTGCCGATTGATCCGGATTATCCTGCAGAGAGAATCAACTTTATGCTGCAAGACAGCGGAGCTGAGATGCTGCTGCACGAGAGCCATTTGGGAACAGAGCTGGACTTTCAAGGGGAGAGAGTGGCGATCGATAGCGGGAGACTATACGAGGCATCTGTTCCTGCAACCCATCTGTCCTCGCCCGCCAAGCCCGAGGACTTGGCATATGTCATCTACACTTCCGGTTCTACGGGGACGCCCAAAGGGGTTATGGTAGCGAACCGGTCTGTGGTCAATTTATGCCACTGGCATAATCGGCGCTTCCAGGTTACCTCTGAGGATCAAGCCGCCAAATTCGCAGGATTTGGGTTTGACGCTTCAGTATGGGAGATTTTCCCTTATATCATAGCTGGGGCAACCCTTCATATGATCCCGGATGAAATTCGGCTGGATCCGGTTCAGCTGAACCGGCATTTTGAAGAACATCACATTACGATCTGTTTTTTGCCGACTCAATATGCAGAGCAGTTCATGCTGCTTCCTAACCGTTCTTTGCGCGTTCTCCTCACTGGAGGGGAGAGGCTGAAGCATGTTGTACCGACGCCTTACACCGTTGTCAATAATTATGGGCCAACAGAAAGCACCGTGGTAGCCACAAGCTATGAGGTGCAGCAGCCGTTAGGCACGATGGTCACAATTCCGATAGGCCGGCCGATCGACAATACATGTGTCTACGTGCTTAACAGCGACCGCAAGCTGCAGCCACAGGGGATACCGGGCGAATTATACATTTCGGGGGATGGTCTGGCCCTGGGCTACTTGAACCGCCCCGAGCTGACGGAGGCTGCGTTCGTCCCTCATCCGTTCAAACCGGGAGAGCGCATGTACAGGACAGGCGATCTGGCCAGATGGCTGCCAAACGGCGAGCTGGAATATCTAGGACGTGCGGACGAGCAGGTGAAGATTCGCGGTTTCCGTGTTGAACAGGGGGAGATCATCGGGGAATTGCTGCAGTATCCAGCGATTCAGGATGCTCTCATCGTGCCCAGGCAGGATCAGGACGGGAACTTTTATTTATGCGCTTACCTGATTATGAAGGCGGACGCGGCATGGAATGAGTCTGCAATCAAGCAGCATCTGTCCAAGAAGCTGCCGGATTACATGATACCGGAAGCCATTGTCTATATGAAGGAATTCCCTGTAACCGCCAACGGAAAGGTTGATTATCGGGCACTGCCGGAGCCTAGCGGAAATCTGCCCGGACAGGCTGAATACAGGGCTCCGTCGACCGAGACGGAACGGGCACTCGCGGCGATTTGGAAGGAGGTGCTCGGCCATAAAGAATTCGGCCTGCTGGATCACTTTTTCGAACAGGGCGGACATTCCTTAAAGGCCATCGCATTAAGCTCGCGGGTCAAAAAACAGATGGAGCGAAGCCTGCCGGTTACTGCCATATTCCAGAACCCCACCTTGCAAGCTATGGCGGCTTACTTGCAGCAGTCTGACAATTTAGAGCTTTCATCTATCGTACCTGCCGCACCGCGTGAATGGTATCCGGCGTCATCGCAGCAAAAAAGAATGTACATTGTCAGCCAGCTTGATGGCGCCTCAACAAATTATAATATGCCCGGCATAACGCTGATTCAGGGAGAGCTGGATCAGGCTCGCTGTATAGCCGCTTTTCAGCAATTGGTCAATCGCCATGAATCGCTGAGGACTTCCTTTGAGTGGGTGGATGGAGAGCTGATTCAGCGCATTCATCCGCATCTGGAGCTTGTCGTGGACACGGGGACTGTCAATGAACAGGAGCTTGAAGAGCGTTTGGCCTCCTTTATCCGGCCCTTTGACTTCAGTCAAGCCCCGCTGTTTCGGGCCGGTCTGTTGAAGCTGGACTCGCAGCGGCATGTTCTGATGCTGGATATGCATCATCTGATCTCTGACGGAGCATCGATGTCTATTTTTATGAGGGAATGGGCTGAACTGTATGAAGGACGAAATCTGGAACCGCTAAGCCTTCAGTATAAGGATTATGCAGTATGGCAGCAGGAGCAAATCCATGCAGGCGCAATGAAGAAGCAGGAGCAATATTGGCTCGATGTATTCTCCGGGGAATTGCCCGTATTGGAATTGCCGACGGATGCGCCGAGACCTATGAAGCAGAGCTTTATCGGCGAGGTTGTCGCTTTTGGTCTCAACAAACAGCTGACACAGCGATTAAAAGAGCTGGCAGCTGCGACCGGGAGCACCTTATTTATGACGCTGCTGGCCATTTACAAAGCGCTGCTGTTCAAGTATACAGGACAGAGGGATCTGATCGTAGGGACTCCTGTCGCCAATCGCCCGCATCCTGATTTAGAGCCGATCATGGGGATGTTTGTGAATACACTGCCGATTCGGAGCCGCATTGACGGGGATAGCTCGTTTCAGCAGTTTCTGCAGGAAATGCAGCAGCAGCTGATCCGTGCTTATGAGCATCAGGACTATCCGTTCGAGGAGCTGCTTGAACGTCTGCAGCTGGAACGGGATGCAAGCCGCAGCTCCCTGTATGATACGCTGTTTGTTTTGCAGAATACGGATGCGCTGGCTGCCAAGGCAGGTGCGCTGGAACTGCAGCCATATCCGCTCGAGTATAAGACAGCCAAGTTTGATCTTACCCTTCAGGTAACAGAAGGGGAGGACGTTTTATATTTTGAATGGGAGTACAGCACGGATTTATTCTGCAAAGCTACTATAATACGAATGCATAGTCATCTGGAACATCTGGTCGAGCAGATTACAGACGGCCCTCAGCGGCTGCTGAAGGAGCTGAAGCTCGTGTCTGAACAAGAAGCAGTGCGCATGCTTGCGAGCTTTAATGACACCGACATCGTTTATCCGCAGGAGAAGACGGTAGTCGAGCTGTTCGAGGAGCAGGCCGAGCGCCTGGGAGAGCAGCCGGCGGTCATCTATGGCGGCCAGCAGTTGAGCTACCGGGAGCTGGATGCCCGCTGCAATCAGCTGGCCCGCGTCCTTGCCGGCAAGGGAGTAGGACCGGAGAGCATTGTCGCCCTGCGGGTCGAGCGCTCCTTCGAAATGGTGGCAGCCATTCTGGCGATCCTTAAAGCGGGAGGCGCCTATTTGCCGATTGATCCGGAATTTCCAGCCGAGCGGGTGGAGTACATGCTGGAGGACAGCGGAGCTCGTGTGCTGCTCAGCCGGGGCCCGCAGGCAGCAGAGCTTGGCTTCCGCGGCGAATGGATCGATCTGCTGGAGCCGGAGCTGTACCAGGGGGATGCCAGCCCTCTGGAGCGTCGGCCTGAACCGGGGCATCTGGCGTATGTCATCTATACGTCCGGCTCTACGGGCCAGCCTAAGGGCGTCATGATCGAGCATAGGAACTTGAGCCATATCCTCCATGCGCTGCAGCGAGCCTATCCTTTGCAGCGGGAAGACCGCTACGCGCTGAAGACCAATTACACCTTCGATGTCTCGGTGAGCGAGCTGTTCGGCTGGATCCCGGGCGGGGGCGCTCTGGTGGTGCTGCCGCCGGGTGCGGAGAAGGAGCCGGAAGCGATTCTGTCCGCGATCGAGGCTGAGCGGATTACCCATATCAATTTCGTGCCGTCGATGCTTCAGTTGTTCGTTATGGCCGGACAGCGTCTGGAACGTCTGAATCAGCTGAAGTATCTGTTCGTGGCGGGTGAAGCGCTGCCGGTGCAATTGGCGGACAAGCTTAGGGAGCAGGCGGACGGAGTGAGGCTAGAAAATATCTACGGGCCGACGGAAGGGACGATCTATGCGACCCGCTATTCGGTGACAGGCGGGGAGAGAACCATGCCGATCGGCAAGCCGCTGGACAATGTGCGGGTCTATATCGTGAACGAAGCCGGGCAGCTGCAGCCGCCGGGGGTGCCTGGCGAGCTGTGTATCGCAGGAGCGGGCCTGGCGCGCGGATACTTGAACCGCGCGGAGCTGACGGCGGAGAAGTTCGCGGCGAACCCGTTCGAGCCGGGAGAACGGATGTACCGGACGGGGGATTTGGCCCGCTGGCTTGCCGACGGGACGATCGAGTACCTGGGGCGGATGGACTTCCAGGTAAAAATCAAAGGCTACCGGATCGAGCTGGGAGAAATTGCGGCGCGTCTGCGGGAGCATGATCAGGTGCGGGACGCTGTAGTATTGGCCCGGGAGGATGAAGCGGGCCAGCCGTATTTATGCGCTTATGTGGTGGCGGAGCCCGGCTGGGAGAGGAAGGAGCTGCGGCGTTATGCCAGCGGTTATCTGCCGCATTATATGGTGCCGTCCTTCTATGTGGATCTGGAGGAGCTGCCGCTGGGGAGCAGCGGGAAGATCGACAGCCGGCGGCTGCCGGAGCCGGATCGCGAACAGGCGGCGGAGACGGATTACACAGCGCCGGCGAACGAGAAGGAGAGACTGCTGGCGGAAATCTGGCAGACGGTGCTGGGGATGAAGCGGGTCGGTACGGAGGACAACTTTTTCGAACTGGGGGGTCATTCCCTCAAGGCAGCCTTGCTCGTTGCCCGAATCGAACAGCAGTTCCAGGTACGCATTACCTTGCGGGACGTCTTTCACCACTCCACAATCCGGGAGATGGCTGAACTGCTCGACAGCAAGACCCCCGTCAGCTGCCAGCGTATTGCGCAGGCGCCAGCACGCGACTCCTATCCTGTCTCCGCAGCGCAAAAAAGGCTGTATATTATCCATCAAATGGACAGCAGCTCTATTAATTATAATATGCCGATTATCCTTGATGTGAATGGCAGGCTGGACGCAGAGCGCCTGCGTTATGCACTGGGCCAAATGGCGGCCAGACATGATTCCCTGCGGACGTATTTTACAATGAACGAGGATACATTAACGCAGAGCATTCACCCGGAAATTGATGTTCCTATAGCCTGGAAGACTGTAGCTGAAGATGAGATTATGGACGGCATCCAGAGGTTTATTCAGCCGTTTAATCTGAACAGCGGACCGTTATTCCGGGCAGGGGTTCTTCGGGTTGCGGAGGACAGGCATATTCTGCTGATGGATTTGCATCACATTATTGCCGATGGCGTATCCATGGGAATTTTTATGAATGAATTCATCCGTCTGTATGAAGGTGAGACACTCGCGCCGGCAGCCTTGCAGTACAAGGACTTCATCCAATGGCAAATGGACAGCCGCGACAGCGGCGAACTAAGCAGGCAGGAGGAGTACTGGATGAAGGTCTGCCGTGGCCCGCTTCCTGTATTGCAGCTCCCCACAGACCAGGAGCGGCCGCCTCTTCAGCGCTTTGAAGGAGATAGCGTGAGCTTTGAACTGGACAAGGAAACGACTGCAAAGGTCATGGAGCTGGCCCGCAAGCGGCAAGTGACGCCATTTATGCTGCTGCTGGCAGTTTATAATGTCGTACTGGCGAAATATAGCGGACAGGAAGACATTATTGTCGGCACTACCTTGGCTGGCCGTCCGCATATGGATCTGGAGAATATTATCGGCTTGTTTGTAAATACGACCATCTTACGCTGCTATCCGTCTGCGGATAAAACCTTCGAGGTACTGCTCTCAGAGGTGAAGGAGCATGTCCTTGAGGCGTTTAACCATCAAATGTTCGGCTTCGACACGCTGGTGGAGAAGCTGGATATCCGGCGGGATATGAGCCGCAATCCGCTGTTCGATGCGATGTTTATCTATCAGAATATAGAAGAAGGGGAATGGCAGACAGGAGAGGCGACGTTCTCGGCCTTCAAGCATCCTTATAAAATCGCCAAGTTTGACCTGAATTTGCAAGCCTCCGAAGCGAACGGAAGGCTGGTTTTCGAATGCGAGTACAGCACGAATCTTTTCCACCGGGAGACGATGGAGCGCTTTGCCGCGCATTTTGTGCATATTATCGGACAAATTATCCGCTCTCCTGAACAGCGGCTAAGTGAAATCAGTACGGTGACGCCTGAGGAGGAGCAGCGCCTGCTATATGGGGCAACAGAAGAAGCGGTGCGCATGTCTGGTGATGCTAACATGACCATTCATGAAAAATTTGAGGAGCAGGCCAGACTCCGGCCTGATGATGTGGCTGTCTCCATGAACGGGGAGAGCTTCACCTACCAGGAGCTGAACCAACGGGCGAATCAGCTCGCGCGCAGGCTGCAGGAAAGAGGAGTAACGGCCGAAACTGTGGTGGCTCTTCTGGTAGAGCGGTCATTGGATATGATTGTGAGCATGCTGGCTGTGCTGAAGGCTGGAGGTGCATATTTGCCCATTGACCCGGCTTATCCGGCAGACCGAATTCTGTACACGCTTGACAATAGCGAGGCGCGTTATCTGATTGCCGGACAACGTCCAGCAATTCTTGACCGTTACCAGGGAGTGGTTCTGGAGCTCCGGCATAAAGAGCTGTTTGCAGGTACAGCCGGCAACCTCAATACGGTAATCCAACCGGAGCAGCTTGCTTATATCTTGTATACCTCCGGCACGACCGGACGGCCCAAAGGCGTAATGGTGGAACACCGCAATGTGATGAGCCTGCTGGCAGCAAGTACATTCCACTTTGATTTCCAGCATCAGGATGTCTGGACGCTGTTTCATTCCTGCTGCTTTGATTTCTCGGTGTGGGAAATATATGGAGCACTGTTGCATGGAAGCAGGCTGGTGGTCGTCCCTAAAGAAACGGCGCAAAGTCCGGATGAATTTGTTAGACTGCTGGAGCGAGAACGGGTTACAATCCTCAATATTACGCCGACTGCTTACCATGCCCTTTGTGAGGCGGAGGCTAAAGGGCGAGTGTCGCTTCATTTTCTGCGTTATGTTATTTTCGGCGGGGAGGCATTGAAGCCGCGTGCGCTGCTGGATTGGCATCATAAATATCCAGAGCTTCAATTTGTTAATATGTATGGAATTACAGAAACAACCGTCCATGTCACCTATAAAAAAATATCGGCAGAAGATATGCGGCGGAATAAGAGTAATATTGGGCAGCCTATTCCAAGCTTGCGCACTTATATTATGGATCCCGGTCAACGGCTCGTGTCCGTGGGTGTGGTCGGGGAGCTATATGTCGGCGGGGCAGGGGTGGCCCGCGGTTATTTGTTCAACGAGCCACTGACCGCCGAACGCTTTATCAGCCATCCATACAAGCAGGGAGAAAGACTGTATAGGACGGGAGATTTGGCCCGTATTCTTCCTAATGGGGACATGGAGTATTACGGAAGAATAGACCACCAGGTCAAAATTCGCGGCTATCGTATTGAGCTGGGCGAGATTGAAAATCAACTGGCCAAGCATGTCAAGATCACCCAAACTGTTGTCCTCGATAAAACGGACGAGCAGGGAAACAAGTATCTGTGCGCCTATTTTGTATCGCGGGAAGCGCTGACGGTTACGGAGCTGAGAGAATTTTTGATTCAAGTGCTGCCGGAGTATATGATTCCCGCTTTTTTCATCAGGCTGGATCATATCCCGATGACCTCGAATGGAAAGGTAGACCGGGCAGCCTTACCGGAACGGGATGCCAGTTTGCTGCCGCCAACTCATTTTGCTCAGCCTACGACAGAAATTGAGCAGTTATTAGCCGACATATGGCAGGAAGTGCTTGGCGCCGAAGCGCTGGGCATTCATACGAACTTTTATGAGCTGGGCGGAGATTCCATTAAAGCGGTACAAATTGCAGCAAGGCTCAATAAGCATCAGCTGAAGCTGGAGGTCAAGCATCTGTTCCAGTATCCGACCATAGCGGGTACAGCACCATTCGTACAGCCGCTGGAAGCGGAGATATCGCAGGAGTTGGTGACAGGGGAGGCCCCGCTGGGACCGATCCAGCGATGGTTCTTTGAGCGGAATTTCACCTCTCTCCATCACTGGAATCAGGCGATGATGCTCAGCCAGCCGCAAGGCTTTGATGCGGAGCATCTTAGAAAGGTTTTTCACAGGCTGACCGAGCATCATGATGCACTGCGAATCGTATTCACGAAGCGAGAGGGCGATGTCGTGCAGACCTATCAGGAGATGAGTGCTGAGCCTTTTTCAATGGAAATTTTCCATTTTGAGAACGAGCCCAGCCTAGCTGACCGGATAAACGAGGAAGCTTCCCGGATTCAGGCGAGCATTAATCTGGAACAGGGTCCGCTGCTTCGTCTTGGATTATTCAAAACCGGCGAAGGAGATCATTTGCTAATCGTTATTCATCATTTGGTTGTAGATGGCGTATCGTGGCGGATTTTGTTCGAGGATTTGGCCATTGGCTACCAGCAGTCATTGGCCGGCAAGGAGATTGTATTCCAGGCCAAAACCAATTCATATCGAGACTGGACTAATAAATTGCTCGAATATGCACAAAGCCATAAGATCATGAAGCAGCTCCCTTACTGGAAGCAGGTTGAAGAGGCGGACATCCCCGCACTTCCCAAGGACTTTGCGGTCCAATCCAATCGATGGAGCGACTGCGGCGCAGTTACGGTTCAGCTGTCTGCAGAGGAAACAGAAGCTTTATTGAAAAAGGCGCATCGCGCTTACAACACCGAAATGAACGACCTGCTGCTTGCTGCCCTTGGTTATTCCGTCAAGGAGTGGGGCGGAGCCAATCAGGTGCTTATTGAGCTGGAAGGCCACGGGCGGGAGGAACTGTTCAGGGACTTGAACGTTAGCCGGACAGTTGGCTGGTTCACCTCGCTTTATCCGGTGGTGTTGAATATGGAGCATTCGAAGGATCTCTCCTTCCAGATCAAGACGATCAAGGAGATGCTAAGGAACGTTCCCGAAAAAGGTACAGGCTATCACATTTTGAAATATGCAGCGCCCGCCGAGCGAAAGGAACAGCTGCGTTTCAACCTGTGTCCGGAAATCAGCTTCAACTATTTGGGACAATTTGACCAGGATATGGCGACGGCAGTGTTTGGACCCTCCTCCATGCCTTCAGGGGCATCCTTCAGCCCTGATTCGGACAGAAGCTATGCGCTGGAGGTGACTGGAATGGTGGAGAACGGGCAATTGATCCTTCAGCTGATGTACAACCAGCAGCAATATGAGCTGAAGACGATGACCGCATTGGCTGAATCCTATAAGAAGCATCTTCTTCTTATACTTGAGCACTGTTTGGAGCAGGAGCAATCAGCGTCGACGCCAAGCGATTTCTCTGCAGCCAACCTGTCCATGGGGGATCTGGAAAATGTGTTTGCAGCGCTGGGACAAAAGTTAACTTAAAGCGAGGTGCCTTATGTTTAACCGAGATCAGGTGGAGGATATTTATAATTTATCCCCTATGCAATTGGGCATGCTGTATCATTCCATTCGAGATGACAATGCTCAAGCTTATTTTGAACAGATGAATTTTACGCTGCAGGGTGATATTAAGGTCGGCATCCTGGAGAAAAGCTTCCAAATGCTCATTCAACGGTACGGTATACTCCGTACCGTCTTTATTTATGAAAATGTGGACAGACCGCTGCAGGTTGTATTGAAACACCGTGAAGCGGCAGTGACGCACATCGATCTCTCAAATATGCAGGCGGGGGAGCAGGAGGAGCGTCTCCGCCAGATCGAGAGTGAAGACCGGGAGAGAGGCTTTGATTTGACCCGGGATGTCCTGATGCGAATGATATTGGTAAAACTGGACTCGACCCGCTACCGGCTGATCTGGAGTCATCACCATATTTTGCTGGATGGCTGGTGCTTCAGCATCATAGTGAACGATTTTTTTCAATTGTATACTGCACAGCTGGCCAATGCGCCTGCCCAATTAGGCCCCGTCTATCCTTATAGCCATTATATTAAATGGCTGGAGACGCAGGATATGGACGAGGCGCTTGAATTTTGGAAGGGATATCTGGCAGATTGCGAGCAGAGGACGGTATTAACTGGACAGGAAGAGAGGCTGGCCGGCGAGAACGGCTATGATAAGGGAGAACTGGTAGTATCCATCGACAAGGAGATTACCGCAGCGCTGACCTCTATCGCCAAGGAGCATCAGGTTACCCTGAATCATATTGTTCAATCGATCTGGGGCATCCTATTAGCTCGTTATAGCGGGACGGAGGATGTCGTATACGGCTCTGTCGTATCCGGGAGATCCTCCGACATACCAGGTATCGAAAAAATGGTCGGCCTGTTTATTAATACGATACCGGTGCGGATTAAAGCGGAGGAGCATAGCACGTTTGACCAGCTTGTCAGGGATGTGAAGTGGCGGGATATCGAGGCTCAGCGTCATGACTATATTTCATTAGCTCAGATTCAAGCAAGCAGTCCGCTGAAGCAGGACATGTTCGATATCTTATATGTATTTCAGAATTATCCCGTGATAGGCGGCAATTCCGGGATGGAAGAGCAGCCTGGTTTGGGTTTTGCGGTTCAGGAGACAGATACGCATGAGCAAACGAATTATAACCTGACATTTATGGCAGCGCCAGGCGAAGAAATCGTCTTAAAAATGACCTTCAATTCCAATGTATATAGTCACGCACTGATAAAGCAACTACTGAAGCATTTCGTTCACCTGTCCAGACAGGTGGCGGCTGATCCGACGCAGAGAATCGGTGAGTTGGAGATCATCACGGAGGCGGAGAAACGCCGGATCGCCGAGGACTTTAATGCTACGCAGGCGCCTTATCCGAAAGAGAAGACGGTGGTCGAGCTGTTCGAGGAGCAGGTCAAGCGCCTGGGAGAGCAGCCGGCGGTCATTTATGGCGGCCAGCAGTTGAGCTACCGGGAGCTTGATGAGCGCTCCAGCCAGCTGGCTCATGCGCTGCGCAGCAGAGGAGTAGGCCGGGATATGCCGGTGGCTGTCATGGCCGAGCGATCTGCGGAGATGATCGTCTGTCTGCTCGGCATTCTTAAAGCAGGGGGAGCGTATGTGCCGATCGATCCCGCTTATCCGCAGGAGCGAATCCGGTACATGCTCGAGGACAGCTGCGCCAAGTGGCTGCTGCTGCCGACGGGCGCTTCGATCGAGTCGACCCCGGGATACAGCCCGGTCCTGACGCTTAGCTTGCAGGATGCCGGGTTACAGGAATACCCTATCGAGAGCCCGCCAATCAGCGGGTCGCCTCATGATCTGGCTTATGTAATTTACACCTCCGGCTCCACCGGACGCCCTAAAGGGGTTATGATCGAGCATCAGAGTATCGTTCGTCTGGTGAAAAATACGAACTTCATTGATTTCACGGAGACGCATCGCATCCTGCAGACCGGCTCCATTGTGTTCGATGCCTCGACGCTGGAGATCTGGGGCGCTTTGTTGAATGGCGGGGAACTATACCTGGAGGATCAGGAGCGGCTGCTCAGCCCTCAGGGGCTGAAGGAAGCGGTCGGGAAGCATCAAATTACGACGATGTTTCTGACAACGCCTTTGTTCCATCAGCTGCTGGAGCAGGATGTGGACATCTTCGGCGGCTTGAAGCTGCTGATGGTTGGCGGCGATGCTCTGTCTCCGGTGCATGCAAATAAGCTAAGAGCTCACTATTCACAATTGAAGTTGGTGAACGGCTATGGCCCGACCGAAAATACCACCTTCTCGACGACCTATACCGCCGAGAAGATTGAGGGGAGTTCCGTGCCGATTGGCCAACCGATCGCCAACTCCACAGCTTATGTGATGAATGCTTCCATGCAGCTGCAGCCGATCGGCGTTGCGGGGGAGCTGTGCGTAGGCGGGGATGGACTGGCTCGCGGATATCTGAACAATCCCGAGCTGACCAGCGAACGGTTCGTTCCCCATCCGCTGATCCCGGGAGAGAGGCTGTACCGGACCGGCGATCTGGCGAAATGGACAGCGGAAGGGAACCTTCTGTTCCTGGGCAGGCTGGATCATCAGGTGAAGATTCGCGGCTACCGGATTGAGCCGGGGGAGGTTGCCGAGCAATTAAGGCGGCATGAGGCGATCAAGGAAGCGTATGTCAGGGTGTGCAAGGAGGAGCAATCGGACATTTCGTACCTGTGCGCATATTACGCCGCTGATCGGGAGTTCACGGGCGATGAAGCGCGCAGCTATCTGGCGCAATACTTGCCGGATTACATGATGCCGTCTCGTTACATACAGGTCGACCAGCTGCCGCTGACGATCAACGGCAAGGTGGATACCGGGCGGCTGCCGGAGCCTGGCCCCGATAGCAGCAGCAAGCCGGCGTACATTGCGCCGCGTACGGACATTGAAACGGCGCTGGCCCGTATTTGGGAGGATGTGCTGGGCGTAAGTCCGGTGGGCATCCATGACCATTTCTTCCAGCTGGGCGGCCACTCCCTGTCGGCGATGACGGTGATTGCCGGGATCCACAAGCAATTGAACCGGCAAATTCCGCTCAAGCTGCTGTTCGAGCAGCCGACAATTGAAGGTCTGGCCCGGGCGCTGGAGCAGCAGGAGCAGCAGGAGTTTGCAGCGATCGCCCCGGCCGGGAAGCGGGCGTATTATCCCGTATCCGCGGCGCAGCGAAGAATGTACGTGGTAAGCCAGCTGGAGAATGCGAAGACCAGCTACAATATGCCGAATGTGCTGGTGGTGGAAGGGCAGCTGGATATTCGCAGGCTGGAGGACGTATTCCAGACGCTGGTGCAGCGCCATGAAGCATTCCGCACCGGCTTTGAGATGATCGATGGCCAACTGGTGCAGAAGATCCAGGAGCAGGTAGAGCTGAAGGTGGAGGAGCTGGCAGTTGACACAGCCCATCCATCAGGCGCGGTTGATTTAGAGCAAGAGAAGGCGCATATTGCGGCGTTTATCCGTCCGTTTGATCTAAGCCAGGCGCCGCTGCTGCGAGTCGGAATGATCCGCCGGAGCGAGCAGGAGCATGTGCTGCTCATCGACATGCATCATATCATCTCGGACGGGGTTTCGATGACCGTGCTGACGGAGGAATTCTCCCGTCTGTATGCAGGCAAGCCGCTGCCGGAGCTCCGTATCCAATACAAGGATTATGCGGTATGGCAGCAAGAACAGCAGGGGACCGAGCAGCAGAGGGAGCAGGAAACGTACTGGCTGGAGACCTTCAGCGGCGAGCTGCCGGTGCTGTCCTTGCCGACGGACTATCCGCGTCCGGCCATGCAGCAGTTCGAGGGGGCGCAGTTCACATTTGATATCGGGCCTGAGCTGAGCGCCAAGCTGTTCCGGCTGATGAAGGCGGAAAACACGACGCTGTACATGGTGCTGCTGGCTGCTTACAATGTACTGCTGTCCAAGTACAGCGGTCAGGAGGATATCATCGTTGGAACTGTGGCGGCAGGCCGAACGCATGCTGATCTGGAATCGGTCATCGGCATGTTCGTCAACACCCTGCCGATCCGCAATTATCCAAAGGGGAGCTGCAGCTTCCGGGAGTTTCTGCAGCAGGTGAAGGAGAACGGGTTAAAGGCGTTCGAGCATCAGGCGTATCCGTTCGAGGAACTGGTGGAGAGATTGGAGCTGCCGCGGGATCTGAGCCGCAATCCGCTATTTGACACCCTGTTTGGCGTACAGAATTTGCGCGAGGCCAGCGAGCGGACGGAAGGCCTGGAATTCCGCCCCTATGGTCATGAGGAGCGGATGGCCAAGTTTGATCTGACGATGACAGCCTGGGAGCTGGAAGAGGGCATCCAGTTTGAGCTGGAATACAGCACTCACCTGTTCCATGCGGATACGATCCGCCGGATGGCGGAGCATTACAAGCAGGTGCTGGAGCAGATTGCGGAGCGGCCGGAGCAGAAGCTGTCTGCGCTGGAAATTATCACGGAGGCGGAGAAACGCCGGATTACCGAGGACTTTAATGCCACGCAGGTGGCTTATCCGAAAGACAAGACGGTAATCGAGCTGTTCGAGGAGCAGGCCGAGCGTCTGGGAGAGCAGCCGGCGGTCATTTATGGCGGCCAGCAATTGAGCTACCGGGAGCTTGATGAGCGCTCCAGCCAGCTGGCTCATGCGCTGCGCAGCAGAGGAGTAGGCCGGGATATGCCGGTGGCGGTCATGGCGGAGCGATCTGCGGAGATGATCGTCTGCCTGCTCGGCATTCTCAAGGCAGGGGGAGCGTATGTGCCGATCGATCCCGCTTATCCGCAGGAGCGAACCCGGTACATGCTGGAGGATAGCGGTGCCAAGTGGCTGCTGCTGCCGACGGGCGCTTCGTCGGCGTCGACCGCGTTGGCCGAGTCGACCCCGGAATACAGCTCGGTCCTGACGCTGAGCTTGCAGGATGCCGGATTACAGGAATACCCTGTCGACCGCCCGGCGATCAGTGCGTCGCCTCATGATTTGGCTTATGTAATTTATACCTCCGGCTCCACCGGGCGCCCCAAAGGGGTTATGATCGAGCATCAGAGTATCGTTCGTCTGGTGAAGAATACGAACTTTATCGATTTCACGGAGCCGCACCGCATCCTGCAGACCGGCTCCATTGTGTTCGATGCTTCGACGCTGGAGATCTGGGGCGCTTTGTTGAATGGCGGGGAATTATACCTGGAGGAGCAGGAGCGGCTGCTCAGCCCGCAGGGGCTGAAGGAAGTGATCGGGCGGCATCAAATTACGACGATGTTTCTGACGACGCCCTTGTTCCATCAGCTGCTAAAGCAGGATGCGGATCTCTTTGACGGCTTGAAGCTGCTGATGGTCGGCGGAGATATTCTGTCCCCTGCGGATGCAAATAAGGTAAGGGTCCAGAATCCGCAGCTGAAGATGCTGAACGTCTACGGCCCGACCGAAAATACCACCTTCTCCACCAGCTATCCTATGGATCGGATGCGAGAGGGGATGGTTCCGATTGGCCAACCGATCGCCAACTCCACAGCCTATGTGATGAATGCTTCCATGCAGCTGCAGCCGATCGGCGTTGCGGGGGAGCTGTGCGTAGGTGGGGATGGACTGGCTCGCGGATATCTGAACAATCCCGAGCTGACCAGCGAACGGTTCGTTCCCCATCCGCTGATCCCGGGAGAGAGGCTGTACCGGACCGGCGATCTGGCGAAATGGACAGCGGAAGGGAACCTTCTGTTCCTGGGCAGGCTGGATCATCAGGTGAAGATTCGCGGCTACCGGATTGAGCCGGGGGAGGTTGCCGAGCAATTAAGGCGGCATGAGGCGATCAAGGAAGCGTATGTCAGGGTGTGCAAGGAGGAACAATCGGACATTCCGTACCTGTGCGCATATTACGCCGCTGACCGGGAGTTCACGGGCGATGAAGCGCGCAGCTATCTGGCGCAATACTTGCCGGATTACATGATGCCGTCCCGTTACATACAGGTCGACCAGCTGCCGCTGACGATCAACGGCAAGGTGGATACCGGGCGGCTGCCGGAGCCTGGCCCCGATAGCAGCAGCAAGCCGGCGTACATTGCGCCGCGTACGGACATTGAAACGGCGCTGGCCCGTATTTGGGAGGATGTGCTGGGCGTAAGTCCGGTGGGCATCCATGACCATTTCTTCCAGCTGGGCGGCCACTCCCTGTCGGCGATGACGGTGATTGCCGGGATCCACAAGCAATTGAACCGGCAAATTCCGCTCAAGCTGCTGTTCGAGCAGCCGACAATTGAAGGTCTGGCCCGGGCGCTGGAGCAGCAGGAGCAGCAGGAGTTTGCAGCGATCGCCCCGGCCGGGAAGCGGGCGTATTATCCCGTATCCGCGGCGCAGCGAAGAATGTACGTGGTAAGCCAGCTGGAGAATGCGAAGACCAGCTACAATATGCCGAATGTGCTGGTGGTGGAAGGGCAGCTGGATATTCGCAGGCTGGAGGACGTATTCCAGACGCTGGTGCAGCGCCATGAAGCATTCCGCACCGGCTTTGAGATGATCGATGGCCAGCTGGTGCAGAAGATCCAGGAGCAGGTGGAGCTGAAGGTGGAGGAGCTGGCAGTTGACACAGCCCATCCATCAGGCGCGGTTGATTCAGAGCAAGAGAAGGCGCATATTGCGGCGTTTATCCGGCCCTTTGACTTCAGTCAAGCCCCGCTGTTTCGGGTCGGACTGATGCGCTGGAGCGAGCAGCGGCATGTTCTGATGCTGGATATGCATCATATCATCTCGGACGGAGCATCGATGACCGTGCTGACGGAGGAATTCTCCCGTCTGTATGCAGGCAAGCCGCTGCCGGAGCTCCGTATCCAATACAAGGATTATGCGGTATGGCAGCAAGAACAGCAGGGGACCGAGCAGCAGAGGGAGCAGGAAACGTACTGGCTGGAGACCTTCAGCGGCGAGCTGCCGGTGCTGTCCTTGCCGACGGACTATCCGCGTCCGGCCATGCAGCAGTTCGAGGGGGCGCAGTTCACATTTGATATCGGGCCTGAGCTGAGCGCCAAGCTGTTCCGGCTGATGAAGGCGGAAAACACGACGCTGTACATGGTGCTGCTGGCTGCTTACAATGTACTGCTGTCCAAGTACAGCGGACAGGAGGACATTATCGTTGGAACTGTGGCGGCAGGCCGAACGCATGCTGATCTGGAATCGGTCATCGGCATGTTCGTCAACACCCTGCCGATCCGCAATTATCCAAAGGGGAGCTGCAGCTTCCGGGAGTTTCTGCAGCAGGTGAAGGAGAACGGGTTAAAGGCGTTCGAGCATCAGGCGTATCCGTTCGAGGAACTGGTGGAGAGATTGGAGCTGCCGCGGGATCTGAGCCGCAATCCGCTATTTGACACCCTGTTTGGCGTACAGAATTTGCGCGAGGCCAGCGAGCGGACGGAAGGCCTGGAATTCCGCCCCTATGGTCATGAGGAGCGGATGGCCAAGTTTGATCTGACGATGACAGCCTGGGAGCTGGAAGAGGGCATCCAGTTTGAGCTGGAATACAGCACTCACCTGTTCCATGCGGATACGATCCGCCGGATGGCGGAGCATTACAAGCAGGTGCTGGAGCAGATTGCGGAGCGGCCGGAGCAGAAGCTGTCTGCGCTGGAGATTATCACAGAGGCGGAGAAACGCCGGATCGCCGAGAACTTTAATGCTACGCAGACGCTTTATCCGCAGGAGAAGACGGTAGTCGAGCTGTTCGAGGAGCAGGCCGAGCGCCTGGGAGAGCAGCCGGCGGTCATCTATGGCGGCCAGCAGTTGAGCTACCGGGAGCTGGATGCCCGCTGCAATCAGCTGGCCCGCGTCCTTGCCGGCAAGGGAGTAGGACCGGAGAGCATTGTCGCCCTGCGGGTCGAGCGCTCCTTCGAAATGGTGGCAGCCATTCTGGCGATCCTTAAAGCGGGAGGCGCCTATTTGCCGATTGATCCGGAATTTCCAGCTGAGCGGGTGGAGTACATGCTGGAGGACAGCGGAGCTCGTGTGCTGCTCAGCCGGGGCCCGCAGGCAGCAGAGCTTGGCTTCCGCGGCGAATGGATCGATCTGCTGGAGCCGGAGCTGTACCAGGGGGATGCCAGCCCTCTGGAGCGTCGGCCTGAACCGGGGCATCTGGCGTATGTCATCTATACGTCCGGCTCTACGGGCCAGCCTAAGGGCGTCATGATCGAGCATAGGAACTTGAGCCATATCCTCCATGCGCTGCAGCGAGCCTATCCTTTGCAGCGGGAAGACCGCTACGCGCTGAAGACCAATTACACCTTCGATGTCTCGGTAAGCGAGCTGTTCGGCTGGATCCCGGGCGGGGGCGCTCTGGTGGTGCTGCCGCCGGGTGCGGAGAAGGAGCCGGAAGCGATTCTGTCCGCGATCGAGGCTGAGCGGATTACCCATATCAATTTCGTGCCGTCGATGCTTCAGTTGTTCGTTATGGCCGGACAGCGTCTGGAGCGTCTGAATCAGCTGAAGTATCTGTTCGTGGCGGGTGAAGCGCTGCCGGTGCAATTGGCGGACAAGCTTAGGGAGCAGGCGGACGGAGTGAGGCTAGAAAATATCTACGGGCCGACGGAAGGGACGATCTATGCGACCCGCTATTCGGTGACAGGCGGGGAGAGAACCATGCCGATCGGTAAGCCGCTGGACAATGTGCGGGCCTATATCGTGAACGAAGCCGGGCAGCTGCAGCCGCCGGGGGTGCCTGGCGAGCTGTGTATCGCAGGAGCGGGCCTGGCGCGCGGATACTTGAACCGCGCGGAGCTGACGGCGGAGAAGTTCGCGGCGAACCCGTTCGAGCCGGGAGAACGGATGTACCGGACAGGGGATTTGGCCCGCTGGCTTGCCGACGGGACGATCGAGTACCTGGGGCGGATGGACTTCCAGGTAAAAATCAAAGGCTACCGGATCGAGCTGGGAGAAATTGCGGCGCGTCTGCGGGAGCATGATCAGGTGCGGGACGCTGTAGTATTGGCCCGGGAGGATGAAGCGGGCCAGCCGTATTTATGCGCTTATGTGGTGGCGGAGCCCGGCTGGGAGAGGAAGGAGCTGCGGCGTTATGCCAGCGGTTATCTGCCGCATTATATGGTGCCGTCCTTCTATGTGGGCCTGGAGGAGCTGCCGCTGGGGAGCAGCGGGAAGATCGACAGCCGGCGGCTGCCGGAGCCGGATCGCGAACAGGCGGCGGAGACGGATTACACAGCGCCGGCGAACGAGAAGGAGAGACTGCTGTCGGAAATCTGGCAGACGGTGCTGGGCATGAAGCGGGTCGGTACGGAGGACAACTTTTTTGAATTGGGCGGTGACTCGATCAAGGCCATTCAGATTGCCGCTCAGTTAAAGCAGCATGGCTACAAGCTGGAAATGAAGGATTTGTATATGAATCCGACGATTAGCGCTCTCACGCCAGCTGTCCAACCGGTCAAATATCGGGTAGATCAAAGTGAAGTCGTTGGCGATGTCAGACTTTCACCTGTCCAGAAGTGGTTTTTTGAATCGTCTTTTTCGGAGCCACATCATTTTAATCAGGCTATGATGCTGTTCAGAGCAGAAGGCTTTCAGTCGGAGCTGGTTCGTATGGCGTTTGATAAAGTTGTGGAGCATCATGATGCACTGCGAATTATCTTCCTGCATCAGGCCGGCCATCTGACGCAGGTGAACCGTTCAGCCAAGGCAGAAAACCAGCAGTTATATACTCTCACGAGTTACGACATATCAGAAGATCAGATATCGTTGGCTGCCAATGAGCTGCAAAGCAGCTTGAATATTCATGAGGGGCCTTTAATTCGGTTAGGGCTGTTTCATACGGAGGCCGGCGATCATTTGCTTCTCGCCATTCATCATCTCCTGATTGACGGGGTATCCTGGAGAATTGTGCTGGAGGATTTGGAGCAATGCTACCAGCAGGCGCTGGAAGGCTCAACCCTTCATCTGCCAGATAAAACCAGCTCTTACCGGGATTGGACGGAGCGCCTATATGCTTATGCCAACAGCAGCAGTATGCACCGGGAGCTCGATTACTGGCGCAGCCTAGCGAATCTGAAGCTGCAGCCGCTTCCGAAGCAGCGATTGGCAGCAGATAGAACCTGGGAGAACACACGGACACTCTCCATTCAGTTCTCGGAGGAAGAGACGGATTTGTTCTTGAGAAAAGCGCCTTCCGCCTACAATACAGAGCCGAATGACTTGCTGCTGGCGGCATTGGGAATAACACTGCATGCCTTTACAGGCTATGAACGGGCTGCGATTCTGCTGGAGGGCCATGGAAGAGAGGAGCTGTTCGAGGAGCTGGATATTACTCGTACGGTGGGCTGGTTTACAACGATGTATCCAGTAGTGCTGGATATGAGCAAAGTGCATGATCTGGCATATCACATCAAGAATGTAAAAGAAACCTTGCGCAGCATTCCAAATAAAGGAATCGGATATGGATTGTTAAACTATTTGACGGAGCGGACGAAGGAGCAGGATCAGAGCCTTGCTATCGCCCCGGACATTAGCTTTAACTACTTGGGGCAATTTGACGGGGACATCGACAAGGGTCAATTTGTTCAATCCCCCCTTTCATCCGGCTCGGCCATCAGTCCAAGGAACAAGAGGGAATGTTCACTTGATATTTCCGGGCTTGTACTGGATCACAAGCTGACCATGAACTTCTCGTATCATCAGGAGGAGTATTCGGAGCAGCAAATGATAGAGCTTCTTGAGAGCTGCAAAAAAGCTCTACTGGATATTATTAGGCATTGTGCTGAGAAAGAGGGTTCAGAAGCTACACCAAGTGATCTGGGGCATGAAGATCTGTCTGTCGAGGATTTGCTGACCATTACCGATAAAATTCAATTCTCTCTGTAATTCTCGATGTAATTTCTTTCACTTTTCAGCTTGTGTGTCCTGGAATCGTGTCATGCCGGCCGACTGCCGCTATCACACGATTCCGGGCACAACTATAAAAGGACGGGGTGCATACATGTCACAGAGTAAGGAATTACAAATGGTGCTTCCGCTTATCCCGATGCAAAAAGGGATGCTCTACCATTATCTGCTGGACCGGGATTCGAATGCCTATTTCGAACAAATGGCGTTTCAATTTACAGGAAAGCTGGAGCTGCCGCTTTTTGAAGAGAGTTATAATTATATTCTGCAACGATACGATGCCTTTCGTACTGTGTTTATCCATGAAGGGATCGATGAGCCGGTACAAGTCGTGCTGAAGGAGCGCAAAGGCAGCATTCAGAGCGCCAATATTGCGCATCTGTCCAATACGGAGAAGGAAGCGTTTATTGAAGATTACATGAAGCAGGATCGGGAGAAGGGCTTTGATTTATCCAAGGATATTCTGTTCCGGATTTCAGTTCTGGAGCTGGATTCGAACTGCTGTCATGTGATTATCAGCAATCATCATATCATTATGGATGGATGGTGTCTGGGTAAAGTGCTCAATGAGCTCTTTACCGTATATCATCAGCTTAAGAATAAGCAGCCTGTCCAACTTGGCAAGGTGTATCCCTACAGTCATTTTGTCCGTTGGCTGGCCAAGCAGGACAAGGAAGAGGCCCTTGATTATTGGAGAAGCTACCTCGATGGATATGCCGAAAAAGCAAGTCTGCCGCAGGAATCCTCTGCAGCGGACGGATTCGAGCAGCAGCTCGATGACTGTTATCTTAGCCGGGAGTTAACTGCGGCTCTGAATGAGCTGTCCAAGATGTACCAGGTTACATTAAATAATACGGTACAGGTGATTTGGGCGATTCTGCTCCAGCGCTATAACCGTTGTGACGATATTGTCTTCGGTTCGGTTGTATCCGGGAGACCCTCCCATATTGAGGGTGTGGAAGAGATGGTCGGGCTGTTCATCAATACCGTCCCGGTGAGAGTCCAAGCCTCCCCGAATCAAGCCTTTAGCGATCTGCTAAAGCAGGTCTGGAAGCAATTTGTCGCGTCGGAGAATTATCATTATGTATCGCTGGCAGATATTCAGGCGGCTTCCGAACTGAAGCAGGAACTGCTTGATCATCTGCTAGTTTTTCAGAATTACCCGATCGATACTCAGTTAGATCATCATGAAGTCCAACGGGATGCGGCAGCGGTGCAAGACTTCAGAAGCTTTGAGCAGACAAGCTATGATTTCAATGTCACCATCGTTCCAGGGGAAGAGCTGAGACTTAACTTTAATTATAACGGGCTGAAGTACAGCAGGGATGCCGTCGCCAACATTGGAGAGCATTTTCGGCACATCGCAGAGCAAGTTGTAGGGGATCCTGACATTTATCTGAACCGGATCGAATTGATTACCGAGGCGGAGAAGCTGCAGATTCTGCAGCAGTTTAATGCGACAGCCCGATCGTATGAGCTGAACCAAACTACTCCCCAACTGTTTGAACAGCAGGCGGAGCAATATCCGGATCAAACAGCCGTGGTGTTCAAGCAGGAGAAGTTAACGTATCGAGAGCTGAACGAACGTGCGAACCAGTTAGCCGGATGGCTCCGCAAAAAAGGAGTACAGCCTGATTCCATCGTAGGCATTATGCTCGACCGATCGCTCGATTTGCTGATTGCGGTGATGGGGGTATTAAAGGCTGGCGGAGCGTATTTGCCGATTGACCCGCAGTACCCGCAGGAACGTGTCCAATATATATTGGATGACAGCGAAACGTCATTATTGATCACAGACCGCAACAGTGTGAGCACGGCAGCTTTTCACAAAGAAGTCGTCTATATGGATGAACCGGAAATAAGCAAAGAAAGCATCGCAAATCCGGAGAGCAGCAGCGCTCCTCATCATTTGGCCTATGTCATTTATACCTCCGGTACAACCGGGCTGCCGAAGGGGGTTTTGATTGAGCATCGTAATCTCGTTAATGCAACTTACGCATGGAGAGAGGAGTACGGGCTAGATCGGAAAAGAATGAATTTGCTTCAAATGGCCAGCTTTTCTTTTGACGTATTTGCGGGGGATGTGTCCCGAACCCTGCTTAATGGAGGGACGCTGGTGCTATGTCCGGCGGAGGCTAAGCTGTCTCCAGCAGATACATATGATCTGCTTGTGAATCATAACATTCATATTTTTGAATCCACACCGGCGCTCATTCTGCCCTTGATGGAGTATGTGTATGAGCATGGGAAAGCGCTCCCATCGCTGGATCTGTTGATTCTTGGCTCTGATAGCTGCTCCTCCGTAGATTTCGAAAAGCTGCTATGCCGTTTTGGCCAAGACATGAGAATCATCAACAGCTATGGCGTAACCGAGGCCTGCATTGATTCCAGCTATTATGAGGCGGATAGTCCTCGCTTAAACGTAAAGGGGCATGTGCCGATTGGCAGGCCATTGCCGAATATGAAGCTCTACATCGTCGATGCCGATAGACGGCTGATGCCTGTCGGAATTGACGGCGAGCTATGTATCGGAGGGGCGGGGGTAGCCCGCGGCTATATGAATAAACCTGAATTGACGGCAGAAAGATTCGTCCCCAATCCGTTTGTTCCCGGTGAGCGGATGTACTGTACGGGAGACTACGCACGATGGCTGCCTACCGGAGATATTCAGTTTATCGGCAGAGAGGATACACAAATTAAAATTCGCGGCTACCGGATCGAGTTGAGCGAAATTACAGCACGGCTGCTCGAGCATTCCGCCATCGAAAGAGCGGTTGTCATTGCCCGCGAGGAAGGAGGCCAGCCCGCCTATTTATGCGCCTATATTGTGCCAAGAGCGAAGTGGAATGCAGCGGAGCTGCGCGCATATCTTCAGCAGTTTTTGCCGGAGTATATGCTGCCAAGCCAATTTCTCGCACTGGAAGCTCTGCCCCTTACACCTAACGGAAAAGTAGATACGAGAGCACTGCCTGAGCCGGAAGGCGGGACAGAGAGCGGTACGGAGTATGCTCCTGCTAGAAATGAGCTGGAGGAGAAGCTGGTAGAGATTTGGGAAGGGGTGCTGAACAAGCGGAGAATCGGGATTCGGGATCACTTCTTTGTCCTGGGCGGCCATTCCCTTAAAGCGACGGTGCTTGTCTCGAGAATTCATAAGCATTTGGGATTGGAGCTGCCTTTGCGGGAGGTTTTTCAGCGGCCAACTATTGAACAAATGGCGGAATATTTGCAAACAGCTGTCAATAACAGCTTCGAGGCGATCCCAATCGCACCGTTGAAAGAGTTCTATCCGGTTTCCTTTGCCCAGCGCAGAATGTATGTGGTTAGCCAGCTGGAGGAACATGGGATTAACTACAATATGCCGAATGTATTGCGAGTCGAAGGACCGCTCGATCCCATCAGGCTGCAAGCCAGCTTTCGCGATCTGATGCAACGGCATGAAGCTCTGCGCACAAGCTTTGCAATGGTGGACGGGGAGCTTGTACAGCGTATTCATGAACAGCCAGAGCTGAGAATTAACTTTATGGCAGAAGAAGTATCTCTGGAGGCTCAGATCGATGCTTTTATTCAACCATTCGACCTCGGTCAAGCTCCTCTGCTGCGGGTTGGAGTCATTCGAAGAAGCGAGCAGGAGCATATTCTTCTGATTGATATGCATCATATCATCTCGGATGGTCTAACAACGGATATATTGCTTCATGACTGGCTATGCCTCTACGAGAACCAAGGCGATGCGCTGCCCAAGCTGCGGATACAATACAAGGATTATGCGCAGTGGCAGAGCGAGTGGCTGCAATCCGACAGCTATAAGGAACAGGAGCGATATTGGCTAGAAACATTGAAGGGCGATATCCCGGTGCTGAATCTCCCTGTGGACTACCCGCGGCCAGCTGTTCAGCAATTTGCCGGAAATGTCATTGAGTTCAGCATGGATAAGGAGCTCACCGCGAAGCTGAAGGAGCTCATGCGGGAGGAAGAAACAACGCTTTATATGACGCTGCTGGCCGCCTATAATCTGCTTCTGTCCAAATATAGCAGTCAGGAAGATATTATGGTCGGGAGTGTCGTAGCCGGAAGGCATCATTCCGATCTTGAATCGGTGGCAGGCATGTTTGTAAATACACTGATTATGCGGAATAAGGTTGCAAGCAGCCATACTGTTCAACAATTACTTCAGTCGGTCAAAGACAACTGTCTGAAAGCGTTCGAAAATCAGGATTATCCTTACGAGGAACTGATTGAAAAGCTGGGTGTACAGCGGGATTTAAGCCGGAATCCTTTGTTCGATACGATGTTTATCGTTCAAAGCGTGGAGCAGCAAGCTCAGCAGCCGGCTTCTGTGCAGCAAGGGCTAAGAGTAACTCCCTACCCGCATGAACATCATGTATCCAAGTTTGACCTGACACTGATGGCTGTGGATGCTGAGGATGAGGTATTATTCAGCTTGGAATATTGTACGAAGCTGTTTAATGAAGACACGGTGCGTCGCATGGCGGGACACTTCTGTACAATTATTGGGGAAATCGTCAGGAATAAGGACAAAAGGGTTGCTGAAATTGAGCTGCTCACATCCTCAGAGAGAGAAATCGTTCAGTATGAGTTCAACAGGACGTATGCCGAATTTCCAAAGGATACAACGATACAAGCTCTATTCGAGGAACAGGCAAAGAGAACCCCAGACAGGACAGCACTGTTGATGGGGGAGGAGAGGCTGACCTACAGCCAGCTCAATGAACGGGCAGCTCAGCTGGGATACCTGCTGCGATCCAAAGGCATCGGCACCGAATGCATAGTTGGGATTATGATGGAACGCTCCTTCGAGATGATGGCCGGGGTTTTGGGGATTTTAATGGCGGGAGGAGCTTATTTGCCGATTGATCCGGCTTATCCCGCTGAACGGATAAATTATTTGCTGAAGGATAGCGGTACAAAGCTGCTGTTGACCTGCGGGCCATTACCCAATGGCCTGCAATTCGATGGGGAAATTCTGGATTTGGAGACAAGCCCTCCTGCATTTGTTGAGGCAGGCACTTTGCCTAGAGGCAATGCTAGTGATTTGGCGTATGTCATCTATACATCTGGCTCGACCGGTCAGCCCAAAGGGGTGATGATCGAGCAAGCCGGGGTAGTAAATGTGTTATTCAGCTTACAGCAGGAATACCCGTTGGGGGAGCAGGATCGATATTTACTAAAGACGAATTATACCTTCGATGTATCGGTTACCGAGCTCTTTGGCTGGATCCCGGGCGGAGGCTCATTAGTCATTCTGCCTCCCGAAGACGAGAAGGATCCCGAAAAATTAATATCGGCTATTGAGAAAAATCAGGTAACACATATTAATTTTGTTCCTTCGATGCTGCAGTTATTTGCCGCTGGCGAACATAGTCTGGAACGAATCAGCAGCTTGAAATATATCCTGATTGCCGGGGAGCCGCTCCCTCATGAGCTGGTGAAGAAGCTGTATCAAAGACTCCCGGCTGGCATCCGGCTTGAAAATATTTACGGACCGACGGAAGGGACGATCTATGCAACGAAGCATTCCGTAGGGAGAGAGTGTGCACAGATTCCCATCGGCAGGCCGCTTGATAATGTCAGAATCTATATTCTTAATCAGGAGCAGCATCTTCAGCCTATTGGGATACCTGGTGAATTATGCATTGCCGGAGAAGGGGTAGCCCGCGGATACCTGAACCGGGCCGAGCTGACTCTGGAGAAATTCGCCGAGAACCCTTACGAGCCCGGGCAACGGATGTACCGGTCAGGCGATCTGGCAAGATGGCTGCCTGATGGAAGCATTGAATATATGGGCCGGCTGGATCATCAGGTAAAAATCAGGGGCTACCGCATTGAACTTGGTGAAATCACAGAGCAAATGCGGAGGCATCCTGCCATCAAGGATGTTGTCGTTATGCCTCATGCCGTTTCAGATGGGGATACGAGCTTGGTGGCCTATCTTGTCTCTGACCAGGTCTGGAGCATCACTGAGGTGCGGCAGCATTTGTCCATAACTTTGCCTGAATATATGATTCCTTCGTATGTCATCCAGATCGAGCGACTTCCCTTAACGGCTAGCGGGAAAGTCGACAGGAATCGGCTGCCAAAGCCTGACGGATTAATAAGGACGCATGCGGCATATGTACCTCCAAGGACGTTGCTGGAGCTACAGCTTGAACGAATTTGGAGAGAGGTGCTTGGCATTAAACGGGCTGGCATCAACGACAGCTTCTTCGAGCTGGGAGGACATTCCCTTAAGGCGACAGCGATGTTATCCCGGATGCAGAGAGAATTGCAGATTGAAGTTCCTTTGCGAATCGTTTTTCAAAGAAAAACAATCCAGGAGCTGGCAGCCTATATTGAGGAACATGACCTGCAGAACAAGTATTCATCCATACCTGCGGTGCCGGAAAGGGAGTATTATCCGGTGTCTTCTGCACAGAAGCGGATTTATATGGTCAGTCAGGTGGAGGAGGAGGATATCGGTTACAATCTGCCGGTTGTTCAGCCGTTGTCCGGAGATATCGATCCTGTTCATTTCCGCGCAGCCTTGGAGAAGATGATCGTCCGCCATGAAGCATTAAGGACTTCATTTGATATTGCCGAGGGAGAACTGGTGCAGATCGTTCATCCGCATGCAGAACTGGCCTTTGAAATTATTGAAACAGATGAGTCCAAGCTTCAGGAGACGATAACCGCTTTTGTCCGCCCGTTTGATCTGTCCGCGGCTCCCTTAGCCCGGTTTGCGTTAATTAAGACCAGCGAGAATAGAACGCTATTTCTATACGATATGCATCATATTATTTCGGATGCTGCCTCTTTGTCTGTGTTTAACCAGGAGCTGCTCTGGATCTATGAGAACGGCGAGCTGCCTCCGTTAAGAATTCAATATAAGGATTATGCGGTATGGCAGCAGCAGGTGCTGAAGGCTGATCTTCTTGCGCAGCAAGAGCAGTATTGGCTGAAGCAGTTCGAAGGGGAAATTCCGGTTCTGGATTTGCCTACAGATTATCCCCGCCCCTCTGTACAGCAATTTGATGGGGGCAAGGTATCCTTTGAATGGTCCTCTGAGCTGACACATGAGCTTAGGAAGATTTCTGCAGCTCACGGAACGACCCTGTTCAGCACCTTGTTGGCAGCCTTCAGTATCCTTCTGACCAAATATACCGGACAGGAGGACAATGTGATTGGAACCGTCCTAGTCGGGCGGCCGCATAGCGATTTGGAAAATCTGATGGGGATGTTTGTCAAAACCGTCCCGATTCGCAGTTTGCCTGCCGGAAGCAAGGCATTTCCGGTGTTCTTGAAGGAGGTTCAAGAGCAGATTCTATTGGCTCAGGATCATCAGGATTATCCGTTCGAGGAGCTGGTCGAGAAGCTGAATGTTCAACGGGATTTAAGCCGCCATCCTTTGTTTGACGTCATGATCACTATGCTGACCGTCGAAGCCCCGGACCATATGGATGATTCATCCGTTGATCATCATGAGACTGGAGAGGAATACGAATTTAATATTTCCAAGTTCGACTTGGCGCTGGATATTATTGAAGAGCCCGGCAGTCTCAAGCTGGCCTTTGAGTACAGTACAAGTCTGTTCAAGAAATCAACTATTCAGAGAATGGCAGGTCATTTTACTGAGATTATCTACGGAATTGTCTCGCAGGCTCAGGTGAGAATCGCAGAACTGAACATGATTACACAGGCAGAGAAGCGGCAAATCCTTCATGATTTTAATGATACAGCGATGAGCTATCCCTCTGATAAAACGATCATGCAATGCTTTGAGCAGCAGGTTAACAGTACACCTGATCACCCCATGCTGTACTACAAGGGAGAGGCTCACAGCTATGCCCAGGTGAATGGGAAGGCGAATCAACTGGCGAACCGCCTCCGTGCCGAGGGCGTCGGCAGAGGCAGCCTGGTAGGAATTATGGCGGAACGATCCGTGGAATACATTGTTGGCGTACTGGCTGTCCTGAAGGCCGGCGGCGCCTATATTCCGGTCGATCCCAGCTACCCTAGGGATCGAATCGCTCATATCTTTGAGGACAGTCAAGCCAGTCTGCTGCTCATGAATGGGAGAGATGTACAACGAGCGCCGGCAGGTCATACCATTGTATTGCTGGATGATCCGCTTAGCTATCAGGGCAGCGCAGACAATCAGGCAATGGAGGGAGTCTCCGCTTATGACCGGGCTTATATTATATATACATCCGGATCAACCGGTCTTCCCAAGGGGGTTATCATCCGGCAGAATAGCGTAATCAACCTGGCGCAATGGTTCCACAACACCTACAACTTGACGAAAAATAACAAGGTCATTCAAATGACCAATATTTCATTTGACGTATCGGTTCTGGAGACTTTGGTCACCTTCCTGCATGGGGGAACCTTATTTATTCCGGATGCGGAAATTATTTTAGACAGGCAGGCCTTCTACGAATATGTGAACAGGCACCGTATTCAGGTCTGCCAGTTTGTTCCGGTAACCTTGCAGGAATTGGTTGCTCATTCCCCTAGGATGGAAAGTCTGCAGGTGTTAATCTCCGGAGGAGACAAGCTGGAGCCTTCTCTGGTCAATCAGGTAGTCAGCAAGGGCTACAGGTTGTTTAATCATTATGGTCCGACGGAGACTACCGTGGATGTTCTGCATCACCCCTGTGCTCTGAATGAAGAAACGGTACTATTAGGCCGACCGTTCGGCAATGTGCATGCCTATGTTCTGAATGCGCTGGGTCAATTGCAGCCGATTGGTGTTCCGGGCGAGCTATGTATCGCAGGAGCCTGCGTAGCGGAGGGCTATCTCAATCAACCTGAGCTGACAGCGGCCAAGTTTATTGATAATCCGTTTGTGTCAGGCGAGAGACTGTATCGAACCGGGGATGCTGCGCGCTGGAATGAGGCGGGGGAGCTTGAATTTCTGGGACGGCTTGACAATCAGGTTAAAATCCGTGGTTTCCGTATTGAGATTGGGGAAGTGGAGAGCAGGCTTCTTACTCATGAGTCCATTCAGGAAGCGATCGTTATCGCGAAGGTTATCCATGGAAGCAAGCAATTATGTGCTTATGTGAAATCCGATCAGGAAATGACCACTTCACAGTACAGGGCAATTCTGGAGGAGCATTTGCCCCATTATATGATTCCTTCCTTTTTCATACGATTGGAGTCATTCCCGCTAACGCCTAACGGGAAGGTGGACCGCAAGGCACTTCCTATTCCAGAAGGTGTGATTTACCGGAACACGGAGTATGTCGCCCCAAGAAATGCAACGGAAAGAAAATTAGTGGAGTTGTTTGCAGAAGGGATCGGCATTCCTGAAGCTCAAATTAGCATGCATGATAATTTCTTTGAATTGGGGGGCCATTCGCTGGTTATTCTCAAGCTGCTCGCCAAAACCTATGTCCTTCAGTGGCCGCTTACGATAAAGGATTTTTATATATGCAAAAATATCGAGCAGCTGGCAGCCAAAATAGATGGCACCCTTGCTGTAGAGGAGGAGCCAACAACGGGCTTGCACCGTCCGCAAACCGAATGGATACAGCGAAAAGCCCAACAGCCTGTTCAGTTAAGCGGGGAGCAGGCTCCACTGGATCATGTACTGCTTACGGGAGCAACCGGTTTTCTTGGCATTCATTTGCTATATGAGCTATTGACTGATACGGGAGCCGAGATTCACTGCATTATCAGAGGAAAGGATAGATTCATGGCCCAGCAGCGGCTAGTGAAGAAGCTTCATTTTTATTTTCCCGATGAGGCTGATGAGCAAATGAATTTCTGGTTGGCTCGAATTCATGTCTACCCTGGGGATGTAACGAAAGCAGATTTAGGACTGTCTCCTGAGGTAAGGGAGCAATTGGGCCATTCTGTGGACAGCGTGATTCATACAGCAGCGCTGGTCAAGCATTATGGATACTATGAGGATTTTTATCGCATGAATGTTCAGGGGACAGCCCACGTGGCCGAATTCTGCCAAAGCTACAATCTCCGAATGCATCACATATCCACAACAAGTGTAGCGGGCAGCATCCCTCAAGACCGCCAGACTGAGATGAGTTTTACGGAGAGCAGCTTCTATATCGGGCAGAACTATGATGACAACCTCTATATCAGAAGTAAATTTGAGGCTGAAGGCTTGATCTATGAAGCTATGGAGAAGGGACTTCAAGCCTCGATATACCGGGTGGGCAATTTGACCGGTCGTTATGGAGACGGGGCTTTCCAGGAAAACATGGACGAGAATATGTTCTACAACCGCTTGAAATCCTTTATTCAAATCGGAATTGCTATAGCAGAAATGGCTGAGCAGACAGAGGAATTCACCCCGATTGACAGCTGTGCTGAAGCGATTCTAAAGATTGTCAGGACAAAGGAGGCAGCCGGGAACGTATTCCACATCTTCAACCCGCGGCCGACAACCTATGCCTTAATTTGTGAAGCATTGCAGGAGGCAGGGTATAAGATGGAACAACTAAGCGAGGCAGAGGCAGCCAGCCATCTGGAAGAGTTGATGAAAGACGAAAGCAAGCATGAATGGCTTAGCGGGTTTATGGCTGACAGGCCGGATGCAGAGGCGGAGGAGGCACAAATCAATGTAGATGTAGCCGCACCTTTTACACAGCATTATTTAGGCCAGCTTGGGTTCGATTATCCGCTTGTGAATCAGGAGTATATTCAAAAGCTGGTCAACTATATGTACAAAAGTGAAGTCAAACAAGATGCAATAAATAAATAATAATTACAAATTTAACACATGATTCAAATTAGTGTATAATAAACTGACTTTATAATTTTTACTAATGTGGTTAATATAGGTACCCTTGCCGGTGGTTAGGATATCTGCAAGGGTCTCCTCTTTTTTGCACGGAAGGATTGCCCATCGATACTCAAACCCAGTCATTATGAAAGGAAAGTGAATGCTAGATGAATGAAGTGCCCCATATGATTGAGCTGAAAGGCCTTACCCGATTTTATGATAAGCATCTTGCTGTAGACAATCTATCTATCTCTGTTCCCCAGGGGGAAATCTTTGCTTTCCTTGGAAGTAATGGAGCCGGGAAAACTACAACGATGAAAATGATGACAGGCCAGCTAAAGCCATCCTCAGGCAGTATTTTGATTAAAGGGATTGACATGTGGAAGGATAAAAGCATTCGGAAAATTACAGGGTATGTACCTGATGTCCCCCTACTGCATGAAGGCTTGACAGGCCGGGAGATGCTGCGATTTGTCGGTGGCTTGTACGGACTTGGAAGGGAAGAGATCCATCATAGGACGGAGGAATTGCTGGCTCAGTTTGGCTTGCTGGAGAGTGCGGATAAGTTAATCAAGGCTTATTCCTTAGGGATGAAAAGGAAAACCGCTATTGCGTGCGGACTCATTCACAACCCAGAGGTTCTATTCCTGGATGAAGTAACCAATGGTCTAGATCCTTTGGCCGCTCGAGAGGTCAAGGATCAAATCTATCGATCAGCGAAGAAGAATGGCGTCACCGTGTTTCTTACGACGCATATTCTTGATGTGGTAGAGGAGATGGCTGACACGATTGCTATTCTGGACGCCGGGAAGATTCAGGCCATGGGGACGATGGAGGAGCTGCGCCAAAGCCGGGGCATGGAATCGGAGAGCAAGCTGGAGGAGATCTTTCTATCTCTAATAGAAAGGGGTGAAAAACCTGTTACCCTCAACAATTAAATCGATTATCTATTACTATAATCGCCCTTTCCTGAATCAGTATTTATACCACAGCCGGGCTAAATTGCTAATCTGGATTCTATTGCTAGGAATCGCGATTCCCATTTATTTTTCAGAGAAATTTGGGAATATTTTTATGGAGGCCGATTTATCTAAAAAAATTCTCTTTATTGTCGCTGAAAGTCTGCTTGTCGGCTTGCTCCGTGCTATGAACGATCTGCCTTCGCAAATGTACATGCAAAAAAATTTGATGCTGTTTCATTCGTCGGGTATCTCTAACTTTCAGCTCATTATGGGACAATGGCTATCCCGGATGCCTTTATATTTATGGGCAGCTTTAATCCTGACGATTCCGCTGACAAGCGGCCTGGGCATGGCCCATAAATTGACGACAGGGGTATTGTTGTTTGTCATTGGATTTGCAGCCGAGATGACCGTCGATCTGGTCTGCCGCTATATGATGATTATTACCATGTATTATATTCCGGCCATCGTAAAGGGATTTGTCGGCATAGCGACGATTGGTTATTTGGCGTTGTTCGGCTTTATCGTATGGGTGCTAGTTTCACTGGAGTCGGTATCCTCTGTTTTTTGGAGCCAATTTGAACAGATCATGTATCCGGTTGCTGCGGTCTGCGGTGCAGGTGTAATCGTATTGCTTCTTCTCACAGGGAAAATGGGGGAGCTGTATTATGAAGGCTGGCTTCGATTTGTAGAGAATGATAAAAGGATCCAGAACAAAGATAGCGGGATTTCCCATCTGATCTCAACTCCGCAAAATGCAGTTATGATCAAGGATTGGATTTTAATTATTAAAAATAAGATTACATTAGTGAGAGTAGGCTTATGGCTGATTGGAATGATTGCAGCTATTGTTCTCACAAAAATCGGAATGTTTAATTCCTTCCTTACCGGGCAGAACACCCCTGCTTATGTATTTGGATTTGTCGTTCTCTATACCATGCTGGCGTTTGGTGAGATTGTGTCTGCGCTATATCAGCAAGAAAAGCAGAGCTATCTTCTTTATTTTATGAGCGGAACCAAGGGCAGGCATATTTTCACGGCGAAATTTATAACTTCGGTTTTGCTGGTTGTAGTTCCCGTACTGATCGGGTACCCTGTGGTAGCTCTGTTCTTGCAGATCGATGGCCTAGTGATCTTACAAACGCTGGTGTGGTGCGTATCCATCACGATGGGCGCTATTTTACTGCAATTGGGGATTGCTTCCCTTGATCGAAAGGGAGGGCAGGCAGTCATGATGATCATCAAAGAGGAAGATTCCAACGGGATGCTGGAGCAGGTGCCGCAAAGTCCGATCCCTATATTGTCCAGCTTTGCTGGCCTGATTTATACGCTTATCGCTGTTGCACTATATTGGTTCAATCTGCATTATCTCTTTTCTGTGTTGCTTTTCTTGCCATGTCTCGCTATGTTTGGTTTAGGAGTGCGTGCCAGTGAATATCGATAACTTGCCGAGAAAAGAAGCCGTAACTAAGCCGGAAAGCACCCGATTGCAAAAATCGCTCCAGCTATGTATGCTGCTGATGACGACGATCATTTATGGGGGAGGCTACTTCCTCCTATCCAGAAATGAAGAGTTACTGGTCAATCAAACTATGATCGTCACAGCCGGAATCCTAATTGTAATTCCTATGCTTAGCTTGTTTGTCAGTCTGCTGACAGCAGCGCCGTTTGTATTCTTTTATATGATGACTGGCATATCCTTTCTGCTTGCAGCTTTGATATTGCCCAATCCAAGGCCAGAATTGTATACATATGCTATACAGTGGGGAGGCCCTCCGATTCTGGCCAGCTTTGTTGTCTTTTTTCTGTATAAGCTAATCAAGGTCAGGCAGGATTTTTTACGGGTTGATCCATCCAAAGAAACGATCGTACGGCTGGAGCAAAGCTTGACACCGCTGTTTGGCCAAGGCTTGCTCAGGAGGCTGGCCTTCAATGAGATTAGGTTGTGGTATTATTGCTTGTATGTCTGGTTTAAGCCGCCGAAAATTGATGCGGACGTATCCTACACCTACCACAAAACCTCTATGATTAAAGTATTGATTATTTTTGGATGCATCATGCTTCTGATTGATGTTAGCGTCCTTCACTTATTAATCAGCCTGTTTAGTAAGACGCTAGCATGGATCATTACGATTTCCAGCATTTACCTGATGTTCCAATTGGTCGCCTTCTATAATTCATGTCGGTATGAGCCGCATATGGTGACGGATAAAGTCATTATATTAAGACTTGGGTTTTATTCGAGGACGGAATTCAGCCCGGATCAAATTGATGTCTTTCGCCATGCGCCTAAAAATATTAGTGACGAAGACAAGACAAAAGATACCTTCAATTGTGTTTTAAGTCTTGATTCGCCCCAATATGAGCTTGTATTAAAAGAACCGCACTGGAAGACCTATATGCTGGGCGGCAAGGAGCAAATCACTAAGATATGGATCAAGCTCGACGATCCGGATGCCTTTCAGGATGCGGTACACCTGAAAATAAACGCAGAAGCTTAAAAAATCATATTCTTTAAAATGGGGTAAAGGATAATTCCTTTACCCTATTTTTTTCCTCCGTATTTCTTTGAGGATGGATGAGCAATTCGGTCTACATATCATCAAAAATTTTACATGGAGCTAAGGCTTCACAGTAAAACAGGGAAAAAGAAGCCGATAGACTGCAGGCTCGCCTGATGGGTACTGCAGCGTCAACGGCTTCTTTTTCCGATAAAGTGATATTACTAATTTGACCCTGGTTCGTGTGCTAATCAGGATCGATTATCTTTAAGCTCTGCATATTCATCGGCTATTTGCCCAAGAAGCGGGTGCTCCTTCGGCAGTTCCGTATATTTCTCAATGGCTTCATGGACACCATGCTCATGAATATAGGCCTGCAGCTCGGCTGCTTCCGGATCGCCGTCCTCTTGGAACAGCAGGGCTGCGGCAATGGCCCTGGTCAGATGGGGGACAGCAATCTCCAGCTCATGGGCCAGCCGCGCCGGTCTTACGAGCCGATCGTTCGCGGAAATTTTCCGGATCGGGGAGCGGCCAACGCGTACGATCTCATCGGTCAAGTAAGGATTGATGAAGCGCTCCAGAATTTGCTCGACGTACTGGCGATGCGATGCCTCATCGAATGAATACATTTGGATAAGCATCTCTCCCGATTCCTGCAAAGCTCCTTTAACCTCGCCAACGACAACCGGGTCTTTCATCGCTTCCTGAATCGTTTCGTATCCGCGGAGGAAGCCGTGGTAGGCGGCAATGCAGTGTCCCGTATTGACGGTGAACAATTTACGTTCGATATAGGGCAGCAACCGGTCTACATAATGTACGCCGGCGATTTCCTTGAATTCACCGCGTATCGCCGACCGGTCGACGGTCCATTCATAGAAGGGCTCGACCGTGACAAGCAGCGGATCATCATGCTGCTGCAGCGGCACGATCCGATCCACGGCGGCATCGGGAAAATCGATCGTTTGGTCGGCTTGTCTTTTTACTGCTTCGGACAGATGCTCGTATACATGATGTTTAAGCTGTGTGCTGCCGCCGATGGCATTTTCACACGCAATGATTTGAAGCGGGCGTTCGCCTCGAGCCAGCCTCAGCTCGATCCCTTCGGCAATGGCAGCCGCAATATGCTTAAGTACAGAGACGCCGACGGCGGTGGTAACGATGTCGGCTTTGGCAACCGTCTCGGCGACAAGGGCAGTGTTCTTGCCATCAATGGCGGTGACATTCTCCACGGTGATCGAAGCGGCTTCTTCATTGGCCAAAGCGACTGTATACTGGCGTTTGCTCCGCAGCAGCTCGACCAGCTTGTCATTCACGTCGACGAAGGTGACCTCGTATCCGGATTTCGAGAGCAGTAGGCCGATAAACCCGCGCCCGATATTGCCGGCCCCGAAATGTACGGCCTTCATTCGCTCAACCCCTGTTCGAAGATGGCAATGAGCTCCTCCTCCGAGGTCGCATTTACGATCCGTTCCATTTCTTCGTCATCGGAGACGAGCACGGCCACATTCGTTAAAATTCCCATATGATCATCGCGGATGGCAGCAAGCCCGATGACTAAGCGCGCAGGCTCATCGCCGCCGAAGTCGATCCCGTCCGGGGCGGTAAGTATAGCCATGCCCGTGGATTTGATCATGGATTTGGCTTCGTTGGTGCCGTGAGGCATCGCCAGGCCTCCGCCAAGATAGGTGGAGAGGGAGTTCTCACGCTCAATCATTTTCTCGATATATTCCTGCGGCGCGTGCCCTGCATCGACCAGCATTTGTCCCACCATGCGAATGGCTTCGTACTTATCCTGAACCTTCACATTCAGCTTCACTTTATCTTTAGATAGAATAGTCATGTTAATCTCTCCAATCCAATTTTCTAATCATATATTTCTCCAGCTGCCCGGAAATAAAGCTCTTGATTTCCTCTTTGCTCCCTCCCTCCAACAGGGTAGTCATCTCGGTCAGAAGCAGCATTCCGCTGATCTCGCTGAGTACCTCCAGGCTAGCCTTATCCAGCTTCAACGGTCCTAGCATCATCAGGACCTGCTTCACGGAGCCCGCTTCATAATTCAGCTCGATAGGCAAATCATAGCGGAAGAGGGAGATCACAGGATGCTGAACCCATTCGCTGCGCGTGTGGATCAGGGCAATCTCCGTATCCGGCATGACCAGGCTGCCCTGCTGCTCCCGTTGAAGCAGCTGCCCCACGATCTTCTCCTTATGGAGCAGAACGCTTGGCTGATCGATGGTGGACACCATATGCAGCAGCTGGCTTGCCAAATCCGGGCCGCCGGCAGCCCGCTCCATCCGATGGACTAGGAAATTGTCGAGCAGCCGCAGCACAATATCCGAGTAAAGGCGGAGCTGTCTTAGCCTATCTACCGGGCCGCGGTCCGAATCCGCCAGCACAGCGGGGGAGGGCTCTTTGCTTTTTAAAGTAATGTCATGGATAAAATCTCGCAGCTTAACAGTCTCATCCTCCGTAAGCAGCGGGCTGATCTTGATATACCTATCGGACGCCAGCGGCAAATTGACGGTAGAAATGATCAAATCATAATCATCTGCAGGCAGCCGTACGGCCTCGTACCAAGAGAGATGGCCGATCAATTCGATCTGCGGCAGCTCCTTGGAAATGCGTACTGCAAGCAGCTTGGATGATCCGATGCCGCTTGTGCATACGAGCACGGCCCGAACCTTCCACGGCAATTGCTTCAGCCGTTCAATAGCTGCCCCAAAGTGCATGACGATATATCCGATTTCCTCGTCGGGAATGTGGATATTTTGCACAAATGTGTCAATACCTTGTCTGACGAGGGTAAATAATTCATCATAGTCTTTTTTGATTTGCGTCAGGATCGGATTCCGAATGGCGATGCCGTTGGCAATTCTTTGAAAGGCAGGGTGCATGTGCTGGATCAAGCCTTCCACCAGCGAGCGGTCATTCATCAATGAAATTTGCGTCTTGTCTTCGATGAAGCGGATCAGCCCGGTTACCGTCTCGATGAGAGACATATCGTTGTGGTTGACCAGAAGCCCCAGCTCGTGCTGTGCTTCATCGGTCAGCAAGGCGCTGATGTAAGCAGCTTCCTGATCAGGCAGCTGCAGGTCGAGCAGCTGGAGCAGACGGTCGAGCTGATCATTCTCCCTGCCATTCCCAGCAGCTGCCTGTGCCGGTGGGGCCGATGCGCCCGATGCGCCCAATGGAACAGCAGCCTCAGAATTGCTTGGCTGGATTAAGCAGCCGAGCTGGATACGGGTCAAAGCCACGGACAGCCGAATGAGCAGCCTTGTGTAAGCATCCTCGGACAAGCGGAGCGGCCACTGCTTGTTCATTTGCCATAGCGCTCTTTCAAGCTTGAAGAATTGTTCTCTGCCGACCATGGACATCAACTGACTGGTCAATGGATGCACGACCGTATGGTCGGTTCCATCGTCATGGTGCCCGAACAGGTCCGAGTCATCCAAGTATCTGATCGCCAGAAGGCTGATCATTTGCCGTTTGGCTTGCTCCTTGCCTGTCAGTTCAACCCCGTAGCCGCGTTTACGGACCAGCGTGAGCCGCTGCTCGTTGATTTGATCCTCCAGCTGATCCAAATCGCTGCTGATGGTAGGCATCGTCACGTTCAGCTCATGGGCGAGCGTAAATAGCTTCACCGGCTCGTCATATTGCAGCAGCTTGCACAGGATCAGCACCCTGCGCTCCTCGGGAGAATAATCCGCAGGCACGGATAAGTTCAACTGCTGCTTGAAACGGTCAATGCTGCCGCCGTCCGCTTCGATTTTGATGCCAATCCCGGATTTCTTATGAAGTGCAATGCCATGAGCCGCAAGGGCCGGCTCAATATCGTTAAGCTCCCGGTGAATGGTGCGCGTACTGGTTCCGATTTCGGCAGCGATATCAGCTGCGGTAATGTCATTCTGTTGATTGAACAGCAGCTCTACAATCCGTCGTTGTCTAGTCGACATTATGATACGGCATCATCCTTCACGGTAGAAATGAGCCTAACGCCGACAGAATACTGTCAGCGTCAGGCTTGAAATTACTTGCTCAATCTATCGACGAGCGCATCATATTCAGGACTCTTCAGGAAATTATCGATGGATATATGCTCTGCTTTAGGATTTTTCTGACGTGCCCGATCGGTCAGCGTCTTATGGGTGAAGATGATGTCGGCATCATCCGGGATGTCGTTGATCGCCGTATTGGTGACTGTAATCGGCAAGCCGGCGGCTGTAACCTTTTTCCGGAGAATAGAAGCCCCCATGGCACTGGAGCCCATACCTGCATCGCAGGAGAAGACGATTTTCTTCACCTCGTCTTTGGATTTGACCGCAGCATTGGCTGCAGCAGCACTGGTTACAGCAGCGCTGGAAGCAGCGGTTCCTTTAGCATCCGCCTTCATTTGCTGCATTCTCGCTTGTGCTTCTTCCAGATCCGTACCTTCCTCGGCGCTAGCCTTCGTTGTTTTCAACAGCAGGGAAGCGATCAAGAAGGACACGACCGTTGCCACCAGAACGCCGGCAAACATAGGAAGGTAACCGCCCTTAGGCGTCATGGCCATATAGGCAATGATACTTCCCGGGGATGGCGCAGCTACGAGGCCCGCTCCCAGAATCGAGAAGGTGAATGTACCCGCCATACCGCCGCCAATCGCAGCAAGGATCAGACGCGGATTCATCAGGATGTACGGGAAGTAAATCTCATGAATCCCGCCGAGGAAGTGAATGATGACAGCCCCAGGCGCGGAATTCTTAACCATTCCTCGGCCGAAAACCCAGTAAGCCAGCAGAATGCCAAGACCAGGTCCCGGGTTGGATTCCAGCATGAAAATAACGGATTGCCCGGCCTTGGACACCTGCTCCAGCGCCAGCGGACCAAGAATTCCGTGGTTGATGGCATTGTTCAGGAACAATACTTTAGCAGGCTCTATCAGCAGGTTAGCAAGCGGAAGAAGACCTGTATTGATCAGGAACTGAACGCCTGCGGCAAGGACGTCGCTGAATGCTTGAACGACTGGACCGACGCCTTTGAAGGCCGCCAGGGCCAGTGCGCCGCCGATGATCCCCGAGGAGAAGTTGTTGACCAGCATTTCGAAGCCGGCAGGGATTTTGCCTTCAACGGCCTTATCGAATTTCTTGAGCACCCAGGCGCCTAATGGACCCATAATCATGGCTCCGAGGAACATAGGGATATCGGCTCCTACCACGACGCCCATCGTTACGACGGCGCCAATAACGCCGCCCCTTACGCCGTGAACCATATGCCCGCCCGTATAACCGATGAGCAGCGGCAGCAAGTAAGTAATCATAGGATCGACAAGCGAAGCGAGACTTTCATTCGGGACCCAACCCGTTGGGATGAAGAGAGCGGTAATCAGACCCCAGGCAATGAATGCACCGATGTTCGGCATAACCATTCCGCTCAGGAATCTGCCGAAACGCTGCACTTGAACTTTAAAACCAGATGATTGTGCAGTATCCATATGATATTAACCTCCACAAAAATATTTGTTGGATCTGAAAATAAGGAGTAGTTCATATATCCTATACTTATCGTATCTGTCAGCGATTTCACTGGCAATCAAATCAAAAGCAGGTTGCTTCATGAGGGCTGTTGCCATGATTTTATTGTCTGATGAATGCCGCCGGCTTATACCTCCAAAGCTTCATAAGAGCCTATTATGGCCAAGAAACGTGGTACAATGGAATATTAAGCATGAAATAACAAGTTTAAAGGAGTACGTTAAAATGATCGATCTTCATCGGATGCGGCAGACGATCCAGACAGGGGATCAGGCGCAGATAGTTTCATTTGTACAAGGGTTCAGACCGATTGATTTGGCAGAAAGCTTGGAGAAATTGAAGGCGGAGGAGCAGCTTCAGCTGATGGACCTGCTGCCGCCGGCGGCAGCTGCGGAAATTCTGGAGTTTGTGGAGCCGCTTGTGCAGTATCAAATTTTGCATCGTTTAAAGGAGGAGCTGACCTCTCGAATCCTTAATGAGCTGCCCAGCGACATCGTGGCGGATATGATGCTGGCGATTCATAGATATCAGGCGGACCAGCTGCTTGACCTGCTGCCGGAGGATTACCGCGAACGCATCCAGACGTTGATGACGTTTCCGGAGGAGACGGCGGGGAGTCTGGCCACGATCGATTACATCGCCGCACCAGGGCAGTGGACGATGGAAGCGACGCTTGAGCATATACGCAAAGTGGGACGAGAGGCCGAGATTACGGCATATATTTATGTAACCGGGTTGAAGGGGGAACTGCTGGGGGTCGTTTCGCTGAAAAAAATCATTCTGGCGGACCCGCATACTCTGCTGCAGGAAATCGCGGATGAGCCCATCTCCGTGCCGGCCAACATGGGCCAGGAGCAGGCCGCAGAGCTGCTGTCGCGCTATGATTGGGTCGCTCTGCCCGTAGTGGATGCGCAGCACCGCCTGATCGGCGTCATTACGGTCGATGATTTGATCGACGTAATGCAGGAGGAGGCGACGGAGGACATTCAAATGCTGGGCGGCAGCCAGCCGCTGGAGAATGTATACTTCAAAACCTCTGTGTTTCACCTGTACCGCAAGAGGATCATTTGGCTGCTCATCTTGTTCGTGGCCGAAGCCTATACAGGCACGGTTCTGAGACATTATGAGGATACGCTTACGAATGTCATTTCGCTCGCCTTTTTCATTCCTCTCCTGATTGGTACCGGAGGCAATACGGGAACCCAGACGGTATCAACGCTCGTTCGGGCTCTTGCCGTAGGGGAGGTGCATTTTCGCGATTTGTTTCGCGTCATCCAGAAGGAGCTGGCAACGGGGCTTATGACCGGGGCAACGATTTTTGTGATCGCCTTTCTGCGTGCCTGGATGCTGGGCGTGGAACTGAACGTGGGTCTAGTCGTCGGCATCACTGCCCTGATGATCGTTATATGGGCATCCCTGGTCGCGGCTATTTTGCCCCTGGTGCTGCATAAGCTGAAGGCGGATCCGGCCGTCATCTCGGGGCCATTTATCACGACGCTCGTAGACGGCACCGGCCTGGTTATTTATTTCACGGTGGCAAGAATACTGCTTAATCTCTAGCTGCCAAAAGGATGAAGGACCTAACAGATACAGGTCTTTTTCTTCACGCCGAGCTTGCCGCGCTCCTCTACCTTGCGGATATATTCGGCCGCGGACGGAACCTTGCAAGCGGTTCGGCCGACGTCAACGTGAACTTTTCCGATGCTCTCCGCAACTCCAAAGGCTTCCTTATATAAAGGAGTCACATAACTGCCCGTGATGATGACGAAGGTATTCATGATGTACCGTACCCGGTTCTGCTCTTTATGGATCGTTGCTTCGATCTGGCGCAGCAAAGAACGGATTTCCTCCATATCGAGCTGTTCGTCAGGAGTGATCGAGATGTAGTTGGCATACGTGCTCCAGCCGCAGGCGGCAACCATTTCCTCGGCAGAGCGCATCCATTCCCTGGCAAGCTCCAGCGCGTACGGGCTTTCCGCAGCAACGCCGGCAACAGTATATTCGGCGAGCATGTACCAGTTGGCCTGTTTGACCCAATGCTCAAGCTGCGGCTTCGTCATCATTTGCGGGTTAACGGCCAGGCCTGCCAAATACATGGCATCGGAATTGCCTGAATCGAAAAGAGCCAGGGCCAAGTCCTGATCCTTCGCTACCGGCTTGACCAGTTTTTTTAAATCCCCGACCTTTACTCCGAACAGCGGCTCTTTGGCGCCGTGGCGAATAAAGGTCCTCTTTGTCTGCTCCGTCCCTAACTCCTCGAGCTTTGTCATGATTTCTGCGAATGTCATATGGCCACTCTCCTATGGATTTATGGATTCTATGGTACCATACTGCGGCCGGAAGGAGGGCAGGTAAGGAAACCCAGCATTGACTTTTTAGGAAATGATTTTCATTAAATAAGCTGTCGAAGAAAATAATTTACAGAATCGAAGGTTCATGATAACTTGAATACATAAGAGCCGGGAAGCTTAAGCTCCATCCGAATGATTCCTGGTGATCATAATTTCTTAATTGAGAAGTGTGGAGTGATTACATATGAATGAGGATTATAAAGTCTTCCATAAGATCCATCGTAATTTTAATTGTGTTGTCGGCTCAGCGATGATGCATGCGGTGGAGGTTACAAAACAGTTCATGGAGGCGTGAGAGAATGAAAATTTTGGCTGCAGATATCGGTGGGACGAATACCAAGCTATGCATTTGTGATGAGCACGGAAGCATTGAGCAGTTCCAGGAGTACGACACGGAAAGCCGGCAGGGCGGCCCGCATGTCATGGCCAGGCTGATGGATAAGATCGCTGAATATGACGCATTTGATGCGATTGCGATCAGCACGGCTGGACAAGTCGATTCCGAAGCGGGAGCGATTGTCTTCGCTAACAGCAATATACCTGATTATACCGGCATGAGAGTGAAGGATATGCTGGAAGAGCGATTCCATAAGCCCGTAAAGGTTGAAAATGACGTAAACGCAGCTGCGCTAGGCGAAGCCTTCTTCGGTGCGGCGCGCCACTTGAAGGATTTCTTATGCTTAACCTTTGGTACGGGAATTGGCGGCGCCATTGTCATCGATCGCCGGGTCTATAAAGGTGCTAACGGCGTTGCGGCCGAATTCGGTCATATCATGACTCATGCTCCAGCTGATTTCCGGGGGGAGGGCCATTATTTCTACGAGAAATACGCCTCAACGACGGCTTTGGTGCAAAAGGCCAGGCAGATTGACCCTGACTGTACGAACGGTAAAATATTGTTTGCGAAAATAAAGCAGGGGAACGAACAGCTGGAGCAGGCTCTGCATGCATGGGCCGATGAAGTCGCGTACGGCCTGACCTCGATCATTCATATTTTTAATCCGTCCGCCGTTATTGTCGGGGGCGGCGTTATGGAGCAGGAGGATTTGGTCCGGCTGGTTGAAGCAAAAACTAGGGTATTCGTTATGCAGAGCTATAAGGACGTGAAAATACTTAAGGCCTCTTTAGGGAATAAAGCAGGCGTTCTCGGAGCGGCATCATTATTTTTGCGTCAGTAAGAAGAAGCTATAGCAGGGCCCCTACAACTGCGAGTCTTGGAATGCAAATTTCTAAGGCTCGCTTTTTTAGTACCCTAAATACATCTATCTCTTTGATCTTACCTATGCTGGGGCGTCGGATTTAACCTCCTGAGGCTGGACTTTTCAACGATGCTGTCGTATGTAATAACTATGGACGGTAAAGATAATCCTGTTGTTTGTCAGGAATACATCTCTCGCTGCGTCTAACAAATAATCATCAACATGATTAGCTTCCTGGCCCGATGTCGGGCTTAGTATAAAATCAGTTGGAGAGGATGATGAACATGGATTACATGAAGCTGGCTGTAGATAAAACTATCGAATGGATGAACGAGAACATTGGAGGGCCATTCGGCGCTGCCGTCGTCCGCGGCGATGAAATTATTGCTGTCACCGGCAACCGGGTCATCGCCGATACCGATCCTTCGCAGCATGCGGAAATGGCCGCCATCCGGGAAGCTTGTCAAAGGCTGGGTACGACGGATCTGTCCGACTGTGTTATTTACGCAACCTGCGAGCCTTGTCCCATGTGCGTGTCCGTCATTATCTGGTCGGGTATCAAAGAGGTATACTACTGCAATACGGCTGAAGATGCACATAAGCACGGCTTCAGCGATCTGCATTTGCGCGACTACCTGACGGGGAAGGATAAGAGCGTGCTGAAGATGGTCAAGGTACCGGCCCGCGAGGATTGCGACTATTTATTCGAGCACTTTCACAGGCTGAAGGAGAATAAATAGAAGCGATGCGCCCCGATTTTCCACCCCTTCCCAGCTGCTTTCCGAGCCGGGAAGGGCTATTTGATATGCGGCATTTTCGCCTTGTTGGTTGCTGGAGCTACCTATACAAAGTGATTGTTCAAAACCGCCCGTAAATATGATAAGATTCAACGGATTAGACAATTTTCAAGTATTTTCGCGCTGAAATGGGAGACTCGTGAATGAAAAGAATGAAACTGTCGCTGCGGTATTTGATTGTCAGTGTGGCTCTATTATCTTTTATATTAACGCTGCTTGGCAGCCTGCTGAGCGGTTATAATACGTATAAACAGACGCTGATCACAAGCACGCTAGAAACGAATCGGATGTATGCAGAGAAGCTGGCTCAGACGACGGAGACGTTCCTGCAAACAACTTTGCAAACCTTGAGCGTCAGCGCTGAGGATATAGCTTTAATCATGGATAATGAGAAGGCGCTGCTTCGGGAGGCGGATCGCCTCATGCAGCAGACACGAACCTTCAATTCGGTAGTGATTACGAATGCGGACGGCAAAGTTCTGGCGACATCCCCCCAATCGCTTGATCTTAAAGGACAAATGCTGACCTCCCCCTCAAGCAAGGATGCGCTTGAAGATCGCAGGCCGCTCATTTCCAAGCCTTATGAAGCCATAACCGGTCGCCTGATTATTTTTATCTCCTATCCGATTTTCGATCAGCATCATAATTATCTGGGATTGGTAGGCGGAACGATCTATTTGAAAGAAGTGAACATTCTCAACGAAATTTTGGGAGAGCATTTCTATAAAGACGGATCCTATGTTTACGTCGTTGACCGGGATGGGCGGATTATTTATCATCAGGATCAAGGCCGTGTCAATGATGTCGTAGACAGCAATCCGGTTGTGCAGAAGCTTATGGAAGGGCAGCGAGGGGCCGAGCGCGTCATGAATACGAAGAATAAGGATGTGCTGACGGGATACAGTTACATTCCTACGGCGGAATGGGGCGTTGTCTCCCAGCGGGAGACTTCAATTACGCTGGCCCCCGCGAAGCAGATGCTGCGAAAAATGATTGTTACGTCCTTTCCATTCTTGTTTGTGTCGCTTATTTTTATCGTCTGGCTGTCCAATAAAATCGCCCACCCGCTGCATAAACTGGCCTATTATACCGAGAACAGCACGGAGAAGAATCAAGAGAAGCATATCGCGAAAATATCGGCCTGGTATTACGAGGTCATCCAATTGAAAAAGGCGCTTGCCCATAGCCTTGCTATTCTTCATAACCGCATCAATTATTCGAATCATCAGTCCAGGACCGATCCGCTTACGAAGCTGACGAATCGCCGCGGAATGGACGAGCATATGAAGAAGTGGCTGGAGGAAAAGAAGCCGTTCTCCCTGATCCTGCTGGATATTGATCATTTCAAGCGGGTCAATGACACTTACGGCCATGCCGCCGGCGACCATGTGCTGCAATTTCTGGCCATGCTGATGACCGAGTCGGTGGAGCCGCATCATATTTGCTGCCGCTATGGCGGGGAGGAATTCGTCATTCTGCTGCCGGGCACAGTGCAGAAGGATGCCGTACGGGTGGCGGAGCGGCTGAGATCGAAGATGGAGAGCACGGTTAGTCCATGCGGCGACATCGTAACGATTTCCGCGGGAGTGGCGGCATACCCCGATCAGGCCGCAGATTTCGATGCGCTAATTGCTGATGCGGATGATTGCTTGTATGAAGCGAAGAAGCGCGGGCGGAACCAGGTTGTCGCCTTTGAAGGGCACGATGCCATTTAAGCATGGCTATAAGCATTTATCATCGGTTCCAGCTAGCTGCATATGCGCCGACACAGCCGACCAGGGGACGGGTCGGCCTGCTGCAAAGGATAGCTTTACAATGGATTTGAATACAAGATTGACTAAGGAGGCGTGGAGGATGACTCTGCAGCAATTGAAATACGTAATTGAGGTGGCGACCCGCGGCTCGATGAATGAAGCCGCGAAGCGTTTGTTCCTTTCGCAGCCAAGTCTGTCCAATGCCATCAAGGATCTGGAGGAGGAGCTGCAGATCACGATTTTCGAACGAACGAATAAAGGCATTTTGCTGACCAAGGATGGCGCTGAGTTTTTAAGCTATGCCCGGCAGGTGGTGGAGCAGGCGGCGCTGCTGGAGAGCCGGTATTTGAACGGGAAGCCGGCGCCCCAGCATTTTTCCGTCTCGTCCCAGCATTATGCCTTTGCGGTCAGCGCCTTTGTGAAGCTGGTTAATGAGCATGGGCATGATGAGTATGAGCTGGCCTTGCGAGAGACGAAAACTTACGAGGTGATTGAGGATGTCAAGCATATGTACAGCGAAATTGGCATCCTGTATTTAAACGAATTCAATGCCAAGGTCATTAACAGGCTGCTGGAGGATGCCGGACTGCAATTTACCAGCTTGTTTGTAGCTAAGCCGCATATTTTTATCAGTTCCAGAAACCCTCTCGCGAAGCAGTCGGTCGTCACGATCGACCAGCTCGACGATTATCCGTTCCTCTGCTTTGACCAAGGCGAGTTCAACTCATTTCACTTCTCGGAGGAAATACTGAGCACGTTATCGCATAAGAAGATGATCCGGGTTAATGACAGGGCAACGCTGTTCAATTTATTAATTGGCCTTAATGGCTATACAATATCTACGGGGGTGCTCAGCGCCGATTTAAACGGCCGGGATATCATTCCCGTCCCGCTGGACTGTGACGAGACGATCAATGTAGGCTGGATTTCGCATCGCAGCATGCCGCTTACGAAGCTGGGCTCGGCTTATGTAGAGGCGCTCAAGGAATCCGTGGCCAAGGATTATGCTAGATATAGTATTTAGTTATATCCAGATGTAGTTAATAGGAGTTACGCTATAACACCTGTTCCATGGTACCGTATCATTTAATAAATCGATTTGAATATTCACGTTAAGGGAGACGACATAATGAGCAGTGTACTTGAAGCAGCCAAACCAAGAAGCGTAACGCGCCGTTTAGACATATATGGTAGGAAATTTCCTGCGTCCGCAGGCATTGAAGGAGGCAAGAGCAAAGTTCCTGAGGGGGGATTCCCTCCGGCGGCTATGAGCCGGTAGCGGAGCATCTGTTCGGGATTGAGCATATCGATGGCTATTATTTGGAATTCGACACCGATCGGGCGATGGATTTCAAACCGATAAAGGAAATTGCGGAGGAAATTTGGAAATAATATATAGCAGGTACAGCTTGCCGTGAAGTGATCCGGCAGGCTGTTTTTTTGCAGCAGCTGTTCTATGTTATAATATAGCTTTAATTTTTCGGATCAAGGAGCAGGACAGATGAAAATGATGGATTGGATCGTGAAATTGTTGCAAAGCATCAGTTGGATCGAGCTGCTTGTCGCATTCGGCATCATGGCTGTATTCTGGTTATTTCGCAAGCTGTTTACGAAATACTTCTTCACTTTTGTCGTGCAGAAGCTCACTCGAGCGGAGCACGCCGCGATGTGGATAAAGGGCTTTGAGAAGCCGCTTCGCATCTTTTTTACCGTTACGGGGTTATATCTTGCAATCAAGTATTTGCTGCCCTCGCCGTGGAGCATAAATATTACTATTGACCGCCTGTACCGCAGTGCGTCTATTATATTAGCCGGCTGGGGCGTTTATAATGTGTCGGCTTCGTCCTCCTCGGTGCTGGAGGCGATCAGCAAAAGGTTCGGATTGGATGAGACGAGCATGATGATCCCTTTCTTGTCCAAGGTTATCCGGTTCATTGTGGTCGTTCTCATTGTAACGCTGGTTGGCGCGGAATGGGGCTTCAGCATCAACGGGGTCGTAGCGGGGATGGGACTGGGCAGCCTTGCCGTTGCTTTGGCAGCGAAGGATACACTGGGGAATATTTTTGGCGGCGTGGTCATTATTCTCGAGAAGCCTTTCTCCAAGGGAGACTGGATCCTGACGCCAGATGTCGAGGGCATGGTCGAGGATATTACGTTCCGAAGCACCCAAATTCGCACCTTTGCTGACGCCTTGGTCATTGTGCCGAATGCTACGCTCGCTGCTCAGCCGATTACAAATTGGAGCAAGATGGAGAGAAGAAGAGTTTCGTTTACGCTCGGCGTAGCCTTGGACTCGGATCGGGAACGGCTGCAGACCGCCGTCACGCGAATCGAGAATATGCTGATTGGACACGAGGCTATTCACCAGAAGACGATTATGGTAAAATTCAAGGATTTTAATGAGAGCAGCTTAGGCATATTCATGTATTTTTTCACGAAAACAACGGTTTGGGCCGAGTATTTGACGGTGTGGCAGGAAATCAACTTAACGATTATGCAAATTTTAGAGGAGGAAGGCATCAAGCTGGCCTATCCCGCACAGCGCGTGTTCCTTGAAGAAAAGCCGGGGGCAAGCGGGGTTGCAAGCAAGCAGGTATGGTGAGCATTGATTTTGATTGAATCTCGTCCAATTTGCGTATATACTGATGTTATTGAAAATAATTATCATTATCATCTGGACAGTGAGGAGATTCAGGAATGAAGAGAAACCGTAGACAGAATATTGCTTTTGCAGCAGCGCTATTGAGCTTGATCCTGCTATTAAGCGCTTGCTCCGGCGGGTCGAGCCCTGGCGGTGAAAATGGCAATTCCAGCACTGCTGCCGGGGATAAACAGGGCACTTCGTCTCAGCCGGAGGAGCGGCTGCTTACGGACTCCTTAGGCCACGAAGTGAAGGTGCCGGCTAATCCCGAGCGGATCATCGCTTCCTATCTGGAGGACCATCTCGTAGCCCTGGGCGTCAAGCCTGTAGCCCAGTGGTCCGTGGCTCAAGGCAAGACGGTGCAGAATTATCTGCAGGATGAACTGAAGGACGTGCCGACAATCCCGTCCGAGCTTCCCTTTGAAACGGTGATGAGCTTCCAGCCGGACTTGATTCTAATGGATAGCGCAGAAATGGTTGCCGGCGATAAATATGAGCAGTACTCCAAAATCGCTCCTACCTACTCCGTAGGCACGGAGCAGAACAATGACTGGCGGGAGGAGCTGCTGACTGTCGGGGAAGTGTTGAACAAATCCGAAGAAGCCAAGAAGGCTCTGGCGGATTATGATGCGAAAGCAGAGGAGGCGAAGAAGAAGCTGCAGGACGCCATCGGCGAGAAATCGGCAGCGGTTCTGTGGCCGCTTGGCAAGAATACGTTCGTCGTTCACGAGAAGCTCTCCAGCGGAGACGTCCTTTATCGGGATTTGGGCATGAAGGTGCCGGACGTCGTGCGGGAAATTTCGGCTTCGGCTGTGGCGAACTGGAACGAGATTTCGTCAGAGAAGCTCGCTGAGCTGGATGCCGACTACATCTTCATTGTCAGCTCCGCAGTGCCGATGGAGGAACTGCTTGCCGATCCGATCTGGGCAGGGCTGCCGGCGGTGAAGAACGGCCAGATCTATGAATTCGATAATGAATCAAGCTGGCTGTATACCGGTGTTATAGCGAACAGCCAAATGATCGATGATGTTGTTGAGAGTATTTTGAAATAAGCATGATTTATACGAAAATTTCGCAAGATTAGCTGCTGCCTATTTGGGCAGCAGTTTTTTGTCTGATCGATGGTTCAGCAAGCTCCAACTTGATCATTATACGCTTGATTCGAGCTTCCGGCTCATGAGGGATCATGTCTTCGCCTTTGCATGTCAGTCGTGTGACCGTCATCGAATCCTCCGCATAGAAGGAAATCGTCCCGCTGTAATCTGGATTTCGTCCATGTTCTATTTCAGATTGGCGACCTATAATCTGTAATTGAGAATGATTATCGATGATAACAGAGAGAGTCATCGAGGATGAGGGGAGAGTAAGACATGTTCAGGAAACAAACGATATTCGCTCTAACGCTGGCGGCCATGCTTGGTTTAACCGCGTGCGGTACCAAAGAAGAAGCCAAGCCCGCGAACGCAAGCCCGGGCAATCTGAACACCCAGTACTCCGCTTCCGCTGGCGATGCTGCAGTCAATCACGGGAATGCCGGGGCGGAATCGAGGACGATTCAATATTTAGGCCAGGAGTACACGGTTCCAGCCCAAGTGGATAAGATCGTAATCACCGGGTCGGTGGAATCGATGGAGGATGCCCTTGTGCTGGACGTCAAACCAATTGGCGCGATGACCTCCGGCGGTTCGTTCGGGCCGTTATTTGCAGACATTACGGAGGGCGCAACTGCAATTGGGGAGAAGACGCAGCCCAGTGTGGAGACCATTCTGAAGCTGGCTCCGGATGTCATCTTGGCGAGCACTAAATTTCCCGCTGAAACGATAGAGAAGCTGGGCAAAGTAAGCACCACGATCCCTGTATCCCATATTTCTACAGACTGGGAAGCCAATTTGAACCTGCTGGCGGAGCTCACGGGCAAGGAAGATCAGGCTAAGCAGGTGCTGGAGACGTATCGGAAGGATGCGGCTGATTTGAAGGAGAAGATTGGCCCGACCCTCCAGGATAAAAATGTACTGTTTATAAGAATTCGTGCCGGCAGCATAGCGATTTATCCAGAGAACGTCTTCTTCAATCCATCGATTTATGAAGACCTGGGAGCCCTCGTGCCAGAGGAAGTGAAGCAGGCGAAGGCGCAGCAAATCATTTCACTGGAGAAGCTGTCCGAGATGAATCCGGACTATCTGTTCGTCCAATTCTCGGAAGCAGAGAATAAGGATACGCCGAAAGCGCTGGAGGAACTGCAGAGCAATCCGATTTGGGGCAGCATTAACGCCGTGAAGAATGGCAATCTGTTCGTGAACATTGTGGATCCTATCGCTCAGGGCGGGACGGCCTACAGCAAAATTGCTTTTCTGGAAGCTGTGAAGAACAGCAAGCTAGTTGAAGCGAAGTGAGAAATCCGATATGCGAGCAAGGCATACCGCGACTGTTCTGATTCTATGGAGCTCACCGATTCTAATCGTGCTGACGATTCTGCTATCCGTATTGTACGGTGCGAAAAATATCGAGATCAGCACGATCCGCGACGCGCTGCTCCACTTCGATGCAGGAAATGTGAATCATCAAATTATTATCCATTCCAGATTGCCTAGAGTCGTCGGCGCGCTGCTCATCGGAGCTTTCCTGGCTATATCCGGGGCGTTAATGCAGGGGATGACAAGAAACTATCTTGCATCCCCTTCTATTATGGGCGTATCCGACGGTTCAGCATTTGCTATCACGCTCTGCATGGTGTTTATGCCGGATTCTTCCTCGATGGAAATGATCATTTATTCTTTTGTCGGCTCGGCATTCAGCATCTTCATCGTCTTTGGGCTTGCAGCGCTGCTGCCCGGCGGCTTATCTCCGGTGCGGATGGCCATTCTGGGCACAATTATCGGCACGTTTCTAAGCAGCATATCCGCAGCGACCGCCGCCTATTTCCAAGTATCGCAAAACATCAGCTTCTGGTACAATGCACGGCTGCATCAATTGAACCCCGAGCTGATTAAGCTGGCGATTCCATTCGCTATCGCAGGCATTCTGCTTGCCGTTTGGCTGTCCAAGTCCATTACGGTACTAAGCCTGGGGGAAGAAATCGCCCTGGGCCTGGGCCAAAAAACAAAGCTCATCAAATTTGCGACGATGCTGACTGTCGTTATTCTGACGGGAATTTCGGTTGCGTTAGCAGGAAAAATCGGATTTGTCGGCTTAATCGTGCCGCACATTGTTCGTTTCCTGGCCGGTGTGGATTACAAATGGATCATTCCCTGCTCCGGCATCGTCGGAGCGCTGTTCCTGGCTCTCTGCGACATCCTGAGCCGATTGCTGAATTATCCCTACGAAATGCCGATCGGAGTAGTGACATCCCTGCTGGGAATTCCTTTTTTCCTCTACTTAATTCGAACCAGGGGGGATGGAAAGCGTGCATAAGCATAAACCGGCGAATCGGCGTTTTATATTCGTATTCATCAGCGGGCTGGCCCTGATTCTGGTTACTTCATACATCAGCTTGACGAATGGCATCTTCGACATAGGTATCGGTGACGTCGTTCGGACGCTGCTGCGCATCCGGCCGGAGCCCGATCATGATTTGGTCATTTTCGAATTTCGATTGCCGCGAATCGTAATTGCTCTGCTCGTGGGCGCAGGGTTAGGTCTGGCGGGGGCTGTCATTCAGAGCATTACCCGGAACGGACTAGCAGATCCCGGTATTTTGGGGATTAATTCCGGTGCGGGCGCGGCGATGGTGATATTCCTCTTCTTCTATCAAGGGCAGATCCGCAGTGACGGCTGGCTTCCGATCCTCGCCATGCCGCTGTTTGGGCTGCTGGGAGGGCTTATTGCCGCGATACTTATTTATGCCTTCTCTTGGAAGAACGGCAGGCTGGAGCCGCAGCGGCTGCTGCTTACAGGAATCGCCGTCGGCTCGGGCTTAAGCGCTGTTTCACTGTACTTGACTTTAAAAATGAATCCGGGCGATTTTGAAATGGCCGCCGTATGGAATATGGGCAGCATCTATAACGCGAACTGGAAATATATCGTATCCATGCTTCCTTGGCTTGTGCTCCTCATTCCATTGATCGCATCGAGACCGTATATTCTTGATTTGTTTCAACTGGATGAAGACAGCCAGATCAGCGTAGGCGTGGCCTCGGAAAAAGAGAAGGCTGTGCTGCTGCTGGGCAGTATCGGCATCGTGAGCGCCTGTGTGTCCGTATCGGGAGGAATCGGTTTCATCGGGCTGATGGCCCCGCATATCGCCAGGCGGCTTGTCGGCCATGCCCATCGGCATATGCTTCCGATTTGCGGCGTCGTCGGGGCGCTGCTGGTGATGATATCCGACTATATCGGCAAAACGGTATTTACCCCGTCTGAACTGCCGGTAGGCGTCGTTATAGCAATCATAGGCGTACCTTATTTTATCTTTTTGCTCTATAGAGCAAAGGGACGAAGCAATTCCTGAATGGCAAGTTCAGCAGCAGCAGTCTTTGCAAAAAATAAAGAGGGGAATGGTTACCTTGGAATCTGTGAATCAACCGTTTACGTTATCTAACTCGCAATATTGGGACATGCGGTCTAGCACAACGAACCGCCAGTATCGCATTTTTGCAGCCAAGCCGGCCGAAGCGCCGCCTCCCGAGGGATACCCTGTCATCTACCTGCTTGACGGAAACGCCTTGTTCGCGACTACGGCAGATGCTGTGCGCGCGCAGTCGCGCATGCAGAAGAAGACCGGGGTTTCTCCTGCTGTGGTTATCGGCATCGGCTACCCTTCGGACGCCTTGTTTGATCCTGCACGCTACTATGACTATACGATGCCGACTCCTCCCGACAAGCTGATCAAAGGGCCGGAGGGGATGCCGTGGCCCGAGCTGGGCGGCGTCGATGCGTTCACTGCCTTTATCCGGCAGGATTTAAAGCCGGAAATCGAACGCAAATTTCCTATTGATTGCAGCAGACAGAGCGTTGCAGGCCATTCTTTAGGCGGGTTATTTGTGTTGCAGACTCTATTCAACCATCCGGAGATGTTTCAGAACTATGTTGCGGGCAGTCCCTCGATCCATTGGAATAAAGAGTTCATGACCGAGGCAGAGCAGAGGTTCCTGTCCCGGATTACTCAGGGAAGCGAGCAAGCAGACGGCATGAAGCTCAATCTGATGATTACGGCAGGAGAGCTGGAGAAACATCATCCCAGCCGTATGGTTGAGAACGCGAGCGGGCTGGCAGAGCGCCTGTCGATCCTGGCTGAACGAGGGGGACGGGTGGAATATTGCGAATTTGCCGGAGAGAGCCATATTTCAGTGCTGCCTGCATTCATCAGCCGGGCGGTTCGTTTTGCATTAGTGAGTGCTCCAGAGGATAAGTCTTGATCGGGGATTAGCGAATCATCAGACAAGCAGCCTAATGAGCAGATTCATCATACTTACTTGGAGAGAGCTTTTCAACGGACGTTGAATAGCTTTCTTTTTCTACGATTTGAAAGACAAGTGAGGGGCTATGCAATCATTTGTGACGCATATTGATGTTGAAATAATAATAAAACATCGGTATGCTACCGATATGATGGTGCTATTTGCCAATCTGGTGATTGCTATCGCGGTTGAATTTATAGGAGAAGGGGCTGAAAATAGTACAATGAATATGATTCGGCGGTTTTTTGCTTACTATCGGCCCTACAGGGGATTGTTCCTGCTCGATTTTGGCTGTGCCTTGATCGCTGGCCTGCTAGAGCTGGGCTTCCCGCTGGTCGTGAACCGATTTGTAGACGATCTGCTGCCCAATGAAGAATGGAATTTGATCATCTGGGCTTCGCTTGGTTTACTGGTATTATACTTTTTAAATACGATCCTGCTGTATATTGTAAATTACTGGGGGCATATGCTCGGGATCAATATTGAAACGGATATGCGCAAGAAGCTGTTTGAGCACATCCAGAAATTGAGCTTTCGTTTTTTTGATAACACCAAGACGGGGCATCTTATGTCGCGGCTGACGAATGACATGATGCAAATTGGCGAAATGGCCCACCATGGACCCGAGGATTTGTTCATTGCGGTAATGACGCTGGCGGGCTCCTTCACGCTTATGCTCCTGATCAATTGGAAGCTGGCGGTGTTAACCTTCGTCGTTGTGCCCGTTATTATTTGGCTGGTGGTGTATTTTAACGGCAAAATGACCAAGGCGATTCACCAGCTGTTTACCGATGTGGGCGACTTTAATGCCCGTGTTGAGGATAACGTCGGCGGCATTCGTGTCGTTCAGGCATTTGCGAACGAGAAGCACGAGATGGAAAGATTCGCTGTAAATAACGGCCGGTTTCGCCTGACGAAATTGTTCTCCTACAAGCTGATCGCCAAGAACGGGGCGATCAGCTACATGATGATGCGCCTGGTTACGCTGTTCGTCATGGTATGCGGTACATGGTTCGTCATTCGCGGCCAGCTGTCCTATGGTGAGTTTGTCGGGTTCCTGCTGCTGACCAACGTCTTCTTCCGGCCGATCGAAAAAATCAATGCGATCATCGAAAGCTATCCGCAAGGCTTTGCCGGCTTTAAGCGCTATGTTGAGCTGCTGGATACCGAGCCGGATATTGCGGATCGGCCGGATGCCGTGGAGATTGGCGAGCTGCAAAAGGAGATTCGCTTTGAAGGAGTATCCTTCGGTTATGACAGTGAATTGCCTGTGCTAGACAATATCAATCTGACGATACGCCAGGGAGAGACAGTGGCCTTTGTGGGGCCTTCCGGAGCAGGCAAGACGACATTATGCAGCCTGCTGCCTCGCTTCTACGAGGTGGCAGCCGGCGCGATCACGATCGACGGCGTGGACATCCGGGACATCAAGATGCAGTCGCTGCGCCATCAGATCGGGATTGTGCAGCAGGACGTGTATTTATTTGCAGGCACAATCCGCGAGAATATTCTGTACGGCAAGCTGAATGCGACGGAGGAGGAGGTCTGGGAGGCAGCTCGCCGGGCGCGTCTGGACGAGTTCATCCGCTCCCAGCCTGAGGGCATGGAGACGGTTATAGGCGAACGCGGTGTGAAGCTGTCAGGCGGGCAGAAGCAGCGTCTGGCGATCGCGCGGATGTTCCTCAAGAACCCGCCGATTCTTATTCTGGACGAAGCGACCTCTGCGCTGGATACGGAGACGGAGCAGGTCATTCAGCAATCGCTGGCTGAATTGTCCCGGGGACGCACGACACTTGTTATTGCCCATCGGCTGGCAACGATTAAGAATGCCGACCGCATTGTCGTCGTTACCGGGGAGGGGATTTCCGAGCAGGGAACCCACGAGGAGCTGCTCGCAGCAGGCGGCGCATACAGCCGTCTGCACCAGGCCCAGTTCCAAAGCGCGGTCGGCGCTGTGTAACGATGGCTTAGGGGGCAGGAATGTATAATTGTATCTGTATTTTCGGGCGATCCGGGAGCTAAATTATAGATCGATTTGCAATGAAATATGAACATAGATGAAGAGGGTGGCTGAACTTGAATTCAGCCACCCTCTTTTCATGCATTTTTAGCGACGATCCCATTGCCTTGATAGCTCCATTTGCTGTTAAACCGGGCTTCGCTATGCGCCCAATACTGTCTGATCGCCTCGTCACGTTCCGGGTTGGGATAATATTCATGATAGATTGTACTGTCTGGACAGAACAGTATCTTGTAGCCGTGATAAATGGCGTTGAAGCAATAGTCGGTTTCTTCAAAATAGTGAAAATATTGCTCATCCAGCAAACCAAGCTTCTCCAGCAAATGCCTTTTCAATAAGAAGCAAGCTCCATTAATTGCCAGGCAGGCTCTGGTCTCCTCCAGAATTCCCGGTTCATTTGGACATAAAAAATAGGGTAAAGTCCAATCCCAATTTGTTCCTACTCCGACCAACTGATTGGCCTCATTGATCAATTTGGGTGCGACGACCGCCGTCTGCTCATCTCTCCACAGGGCGTCAATCAGAGGCGGCAGCCAGTTCCTCGTTACGAACACGTCGGGGTTCATGATCACGACCGTCTCTGAGGAGCCGTTCCTGATCCCGAGGTTGACTGCGCCAGCGAAGCCCTTGTTCTGTTCGTTCTCGATAAGCTTGATTTCCGGGAAGCCTCGCACGTATTCGATCGTACCGTCAGAGCTTCCGTTATCGACGACAATAATGGTGTAATCAGAAGGCGTATGGGCATGAATGGCTTGGATGCAGCGCTGAATATATGAGGCGGAGTTATAGGTTACAATCACCAGGTCAGTCTTCACAAGATATCGCCCTTTCTTTTTTGTCAATCTATTCTGGGTTCAATATCTCTTCAGCATATGCATCTGGAGAAACGGGCGATTGAGGCATTCGGCTACTTTTAAGGAATCGCTGTTTTACACAGCAAAAGGGCAAATGCGGATGTTCCTATTCTAGCCAAGGGCATAGACTGTGAATTAAATGAATGATATATGGAGTGTGGTGACGAATGACCATTACGGTAATTACTCCAGTACTAAACGAGGAGACTTTTTTGAGATTGTTTTTGGAAAGGGTAACGGCCTTTGCGGATGAGATTATCATCGTCGATGGGGGAAGCACCGATAATTCCATCCCGATCATCAAGTCTTTTATGGGCCATCACAACATCCGCCTTTTCACCAATAATCAGGGAACCGCTTATACGGATGAATGGAATGAATCCGAGGTTAGGAATTTTATGGTTGATCGAGCTAAGGGCGATTGGATCGCTAATATCGATGCTGATGAAATATTCGATGACGCTCTGGATACAGTATTACCTGGCATATTAGCCCAAACAACCGCGCATGTGCTCAGATTTCCGATTATTAATTTCTGGCGGGATCCGTGGACGGTGCGCGTCAATGCACCTAATGACGAGAGATGGTCGAATGATATCATCCGGATGTGGCGCAATGGCATCGGCATACGATACCGGGATCAGAAGCATCACTGCACGCTTAAAGGACCGAGCAGCGATATCTGGTCACTGCCGTCCGAACGCATGGATGTACCGCTATATCATTACCATTATGCCTTCGGAAAACGATTCAAATTTAACGATAATCGACGCGGGGATGTCAATTTATACGACAATACGGGCGAGCCCGACTGGTCGTTTCGGCATGACGAGTATGAGGTAAGAACGGTTCCGTTCTCCGGGCAGCATCCCCGAATCATTCGAAATTATTTAGGAATTTAGAACAGGCAGAAAGGTGGATCCGCGTGTACACGAAGGAGCAGCGAAGGTTATTAAGAATGTTAAGCGGCGTTATTCGGTGGAGCAAAGGAAAAAGACTGGCGAATATGCAAAAAAGAGCATTGCTTCGAAGAATACAGCATTGGGAAGCCACTAAGAACCAAAGAATTCCTGCCATGAAAAATCAGGAGGACGCAGTGGCTACACCGGTTCCCGATCCGATAATCAATCCTCCACGTCCACAAGTTCTGGTTCAGCCGCACTTCCCAGAAATCGGCAGCGAGATGCAGAGTGTAAGCCTGGCTGAAACACAACCTAAGATACAACTCGAGAAACAATCTAAAAAGGAAAACATCATGCAGCAAGAAGCTCCTATAGAATATCCGGCAGTCGCCGCCGATCTAGAGCCGCCGAAGCTTTTATTAGATCCTCCCAAGACGATTACACTGTTCCGTTTTCCAATTATTGATTGGGATTACAGATGGCAAAGACCCCAGCATATCTGCCAGCAATTTGCCCGGCATGGGTACAGAGTATTCTATTTCTCGATAGAAACAATGGCGTTGGGCAGACACGATGCCACGTATGCGGATATCTATTCAGCGTTGCAGATTCAAGAGGCAGAGAAGAATGTCTGGCGGGTTAAATTATGCTCTTATCAGAGCTTGAACGCATACCGCGATAAAATCCATCATCCGCTGGATAAGCAGTATATGAAATGGTCTATTGATGCTCTGAAGCAAAAGTTTAATATCCGCCAAACCGCATCGATCGTTGATCTTCCATTCTGGTCCATGCTCGTGTTCGACTTTGACGATAATAAAGTCATTTATGATTGCATGGATGAGCATGGCGACTTTTCCAATCCCTCCGAAGAACTGCTCGCACTTGAGCCTGATTTAATGAAACGGGCCGATGCCGTAGTCGCCTCCTCCGATATACTCTATCAAAAGGCCCGAAGCCTCAATCTATCCGTGCATTTGATACGGAATGCAGGGGAATTGGAGCATTTCTCCGCAAAACCAACTTACACGCCCATTGATATAGCGAAGGTTCATAAACCGATTATCGGCTATATCGGAGCCATCGCCGACTGGTTTGACATGGAATTGATGCATGAGCTCGCGAAGAACAATCCGGCCTGGAATTTTGTTCTAATCGGCGATACGTACTATAGTGATACTTCAAACATAGAAAAGCTTCATAACGTATTCATCCTTGGAGAGAAGCAGTATCAAGAGCTCCCCGCCTATCTGCATGCTTTCGATGTCTGTCTAATTCCGTTTCAAATCAAGCCTCTGACACTAGCGACTAATCCGGTAAAGGTGTACGAATATCTGTCTGCGGGCAAACCCGTCGTATCTACGCCATTGCCTGAACTTGCCTCTATGAGCGAATATGTGTCGACTGCCAAAGGAGCGCAGGAGTTCGAGGAAGCCATTGCAAGGGCGCTGCAGGAGAGGTATCAAGAGCAGACCGGCGTGATCGAGAAGCGACGGCAGTTTGCGGCTCAGAATACGTGGGAGCACCGATACAGGGAATTTCATTCCGTTATCTATTCGGTGTTGTATCCGAAGATTAGCATTATTATCGTAACTCATAATCATTGGGAGCTTACCGAGCGATGCTTAGACAGCCTGCTGCAGCATACCGATTATCCTCGCTTTGAGATCGTTGTAGTAGACAATGCTTCTACGGACGAGACGCCAAATCACTTGCTCGATTTAAACAACCCGAATATTAAAACGATTCTGTTATCCGAAAACGAAGGCTTTGCCGGAGGAAATAATATTGGGGTGTTAAATGCTACAGGGGATTATATCGTGCTATTGAACAACGATACGATTGTATCCAGGGAGTGGCTGCCTCGTTTGCTGCGTCCTTTCAAGACAGATCCCCAAATCGCAGCCGTGGGCCCTATGTCCAATCATGTCGGGAATGATCAGAAGTTGGATTTCTTTATAGGAGATGAATTCCGCGGTGCCAACGAAAAATGGCTTGAACAGTTCTACGAATTGTACGACAAAAGAATCAGATATTCGGAAATGCTAGGTTTTTTCTGTGTTGCGATCAAGAGGGAAGTTATTCAGAGCATAGGACCGCTGGATAAGAAGTTCGGCTGCGGCATGTTTGAAGATGATGATTACTGCCTGCGGATGCGATTGGCCGACTATAAACTGGCCATAGCGGAGGATGCTTTTGTTTATCATCAGGGCAGCGCAACGTTCAGCCAATGGGATGAGGAGCGGAAAAACAGTTTGTTCCAGCACAATCAGGCCTACTTCGAGTCGAAATGGAATACCGCATGGACCCCGCCAAAGATGCCTTTATCCTTGTTCTTAAATATCGCCGACCCGGACGAAATTGCCAAAATCGCGGCGGCCAGCAATCAAACCGTAATCTATGCTTCCTGTCCTGACGACTGGCAATATCCAAAGGAAGAATGGCAGCAGATGCTGCTGCAGATTTGCAATGATGAAACGCTGGTCATTGCCCGTGTAGGGAATTATTTAGGCACGCCGATTCATGGAATTCGCAAAATGGGGCCGAACTTATATTTGACGGATAATGAGATGCTGGTTCAGAAGATACCATTCAAATATATTTATAATTTCAGGGATATTGAGCCTGGAGGTGAACTCATTGGTCACGAGCGAAGACTTCTTGCAGGCGTCTAGCACCGTGGAGTACCAAAGAATATACGAGCTGGAGCAGCCGCTGGTCACGATTTGCATCCCTACGTATAATCGTGCTGATTCATTATTGAACCTCAGCTTGAAATCAGCCGTGCAGCAAACCTATACCCGCTTGGAGATCATTGTCATCGGCGATTGCTGTACCGATCATACCGAGGATGTAATCCGCGAATTCAATGATCCCCGCATCATCTTCGAAAACAGGGCGGCCCGTGGGGAGTATCCCGAAGAGACGTATCAACGCTGGCTCGTGGCGGGTAGTATCCCGACGAATCGCGCGCTTGAGCTGGCTACGGGCCATTTCATTACTCATTTGGACGATGATGATGAGTTCACTAAGGATCGGATCGAGAAGCTGGTTAATTTCGCCAAAGAAACCCGCGCCGACTTGATCTATCATCCATTTTATTACCAGGTTGTTCCGGAACAATGGTCGCTGAATGATGCAGAGCCGCTGATGTGCGCCAAAATTACGACCTCGTCGATGTTCTATCATCAATGGTTAAAATGCATTCCTTGGGACCCCCAATCCTACTTGCTCAATGAGCCTGGGGATTGGAATAAAGTCAGACGCATGCTGGAGCTTGGGATCAAAACGGCAAGATATTCAGAACCTTTAACTAAGAAGCATTAGGGAGTAGTGAAGTTTATGGAGCTTATTCCGTTTCTGAAGCCGAAAGTCGTCACTAGACCCTATTATCAGCGTTATTTGGACGAAATTGACGCTTCAAGATTATATACGAACAACGGGCCCCTGAATAAGAGGTTCGAAGCGCGGATTCTTCAGGAGTACTTTCGTTGCGAAGGGGACGTCGTTACGGTGAGCAATGCGACGATAGGTCTTCTTCTGGCTATTTCCCAAATGAAGCGGCCGGGCAAATATGCACTGATGCCCAGCTTTACCTTTCCGGCAACCCCGCTCAGTACTATATGGTGCGGGCTTGAGCCCTATTATGTCGACATCGATATGGATCGCTGGTGCATGGATGAGGATCTGCTTGAAATGACACTGAAGAAACTGGGGGACGAAGCAGCCGTCGTTGTCCCTTACGCAACGTTTGGCACGCAGCTGGATCTGAATTATTATAGTTCGCTGATCAAGCGGGGCATTCCCGTAGTCATCGATGCGGCCTCAAGCTTCGGTACGACCATGGAGCAGCAGGATATAACCCGTTTTGAAGGAGCCATGGTATACAGCTTTCATGCCACGAAATCTTTTGGTATTGGAGAAGGGGGGATTGTCTATAGCGGAAATCGGGAATTGATTCAGCGGATACGGTGCGCCACGAATTTCGGATTTAACGAAGAGCGGGTATCATCGCAATTGGGGCTCAATGGAAAAATATCGGAATATACGGCTGCCATAGGATTGGCGACTTTAGATGTGTTCTCTGAGAAGATTAGGATTCGCGAGAAAATCGGAGAATGGTATAAGAAAGCTTGGTCGGATTATAAGCTCGAGGAAGCCGGGTGGAGGCTTCAGGCCGCAACGGGCAAAATCACATATCAGTTTTACCCTCTGCTATGTCCTCCTGAACAAGAGAATATATATTATGTAAATAAGCTGCGGGCGTCCGCGATCCAAGTGAGAACTTATTTCTCGCCTCCGTGTCACCGGCAGGAGATGTTTAGGCTTCACCCGCGGACATCGCTCACGGCTACGGAGGAGATAAGCCGGCGGATTCTGAGCTTGCCTGTCTGGGAGGATATCAGCCAGGAGCAAGTCGACCGGATTGTCAGGAGTCTGGGAGAGTGAAAGATGCAAAGCTGATTATTTGGGGCTGCGGCGGCATGGGGCGGGAAATTGCTGCCTTGTGCGAAATATTGGGCCGGGATGTAATAGGCTTTCTTGACGAACGCATAGAAATGCATGGGCAAATCATAGACGATGTTCCCGTGCTCGGAGACATCGCGGATATAGCTAAGTACAGGCATGAGGCTGAGATCATATGCAGCGGGGTGGGCGAGCCGGCTCTTAAAAGAAAGTTTGTGCGTAAAACGCGGGAAGCCGGCCTGCAAATAGCCTCACCCCTGATTCATCCATCCGTTCATGTTCCCCCCAGCAGCCGGATCGGAGTTAGTAGTATTCTTTGCGCCGGAACGATCATAAGCATTAATGTTAACATCGGCAACTTTGTTATCGTAAATACGAATGTGACGCTGGCGCATGATGTGTCTATTTCCGACTATTGCACGATTTCCCCGGGAGTAAACATCAGCGGCAATGTCACCGTAGAGGAAGGCGCGTTTATCGGTACAGGATCGGCCATTCGCGAAAAGGTGTCCATAGGAGCCTGGTCGATGGTGGGTGGCGGCTCCTTTGTAAAAAATGACGTTCCGCCACAAGTGCTTTATGCGGGAGTTCCTGCCGTATATAAGAAAACCAGGGCATGGCCTCATAATGAATCCCCCTGCGATAAACAATGATTAATGAACCATTGTCATGGTTAAATTCATTGTTCGCGTAGGGGGATTTTTTTGCGGGAAGGCTTTTCTTTATCGATGACCAAGCATATGAGCCAGCTTCGTTTGGACGACCTTTTCCATTTGAAAATGGGTCCTGATTGTATGCGCGCCATGTGCCGCTATAGTCTGGGCTGTATGGGAATGATCCCTGATCCAGTGCAGGGCGCGGAGTAAGGAGCTTTCGTCGGTTATTCCGATATAGTCGATCCCCTCTTTCAGGATAAGCTGGTCATTGCGGGGATTGGTCGTCACCAGAAGACATCCGGTAGCCATAGCATCAACGGCGGCAGTAGTGGGAAACCCGTCCAATGCCATATGATCGGTAATGCTGCAATTTATAAATACATGGCAGCCTTGGTACATCAGCTTAAGCTGTTCTGGGGCCATTACACCATGAAAGGTAAAGCGCTTATTTGTCAACAGAGCAAGCTGATCCTCCCAGTCACCGACAATATGGAGGTGAAAATCATCCGAATGGAGGCGATTGTATGCTTGGACAAGCAATGGGAATCCTTTTCTTGGAAAGTTAAAAGCGCTAAAAACCAGATGAATAGGACCTTCCCATGATCTCGCGGCATAGTTATACAGCTCCGTATTTATGACTACAGGCTGGTAGATGCTCGTTTTAATCTTTAGAAGAACATCTTCAAAATTAGTAAAGATTGTTGAGCACTGGCCGGCCACGATGTCGAGAAATTCCTGTCTTGTTTCGTGGATGAGCCCTCCGCCGGGGTACAGTGTCGTGTGCAGCCTGATCTGCCGCTCATTTAAAAATGAGCGAATATCCAAATAAGGGTTAGAGCCAGGCATGTGAGTCCCGTCAGGAAGCGTGCATGCTCCTAGCAAACTTAAAACCAGGTTCAAAAAAACACAATAGACATCGGTAATTTTTTCACTAACAGCCAGCTCCTTAAATCGAGAGAAGGGATGCACGACCGCAGGGAAATCATCCGAATACGGCTCGGTGGCAAAAAAAAGGGTGTCCGGACGCTGAACATGCATCTGGACATTTTCCCAATAGCGGAACCCGCTGAGCTTCCAGGGGAATTTGGTATCAATAACAGCAAGGCGCGGTTTAGAGGACATGATTAGTGCCCTGGGCTTTTACAGCTTACGGACTAACCGCATGCTGTTATAGTCGCACAAATAAGCGTACTCATCCCTTGTGCACATTTCATCAACTGCTCTAGTTACGCCAGGCAGCTCCGCCCATTCATACCCAGGACAATCGCTATAGGAATAGTCGTGAAAGGCTATAATTCCTCCAGGAACGACCCTTGATGCATAGTGGACTATATCGTGAATAACTCCATCATAACTGTGGTCACCGTCAATGAAGAGCGCTGCGATTTGGGCAGGACAGTCGCTGTAAGCCTCTTGGCTGGGTTTTTTGATTTTTATAATGTGGGACTCCAGGCCGGCCTTGCGGATGTTCAAGTCAAAATCATCTTCATAATTGGCAGGCAATGCAGGGTGGTAGAATGGATCAATAATGTGAACGGGACGTTTGCGCGCAGTCAGATATTGACTGCTTAAGCCAAGAGCTATTGCGCTTTTACCTTTGAAGGTGCCGATTTCAACAATTTCGCCGGCAAGATGGTCAACGAGTAATGGTAAATGAAGGAGGGCAAGAATCTCCAGTTCCATCAAGTAACCTTCAGTCTTCTTGACGATTTCAAGCAGTTCGGAAAATTGATATTTATCGTTAAAATCCATTATTGGACAGCGCTCCTTTACGTTTTCTTTCTTATGGGCGTTGCTTACCTTGTATTCTCGCGAATGCTGCTCAATTAAGGGCAAGTTCATTTCGATGGGAGTGTCTGGTACAGGTTCGTGCGATTTTGTCTCATAGTAAGAAATAAAGCCCTGACGAATATCCTCATCATATTCTTGAATAAAACGGATGCGATTTTCTTCGTATTTGGAGAGATCGGCCACCCCGCAATCATGAACTGCCCAAGGCGTATCCTGAAAAGGGATGCCTACCTTATAACCGGCCCTGGCAAATTCCATGCATTGCGATAAGTCATAGAAATCCCAGTCCGGAAACAAATCCTCGCGCCAGCAAATATCCGACTGAGTCATAATTAACAAGCCATCGACTGCAGCAACAGGCTGATAGGAATGCCCTGCTTGACTGTTATTGAAGGCCAGCAGCTCCATTTGTCCGGAGTGGCTGCCGTAGACCTGGCCGTAATTCTCCCCGGCTTCCCACCACATTCCGTTTGGCGGGACATAGGCAGAGCCGATGACGCCCATCAATCCAAGCTGTGGATTCTCCTTGAAGATCCGGATCATATCCGCAAGAAAGTTTCGGTGAGTGATGTTCACGTCTTGGTGCAAATATACTTTGTATTTGGCATTGGAACTGGACATGGCTCGGTTATAGCCGGAGGTCATGCTTCTAGCTCCAGGAATCGAAATGATTTCAATTTCGTATCCATCCGGAACGTGAAGAGCCGAAAGATGTCGGATCGACTCTTGCAGAACATCCTGTTGGCTAACGCAATAAATGAAGCAGATTTTATGCGGATCCATGGTTGATGGCTTCATTCTCCTCTCCTAATTGATGAACCTCTATATATCTTTATATGATGAATGCTCCAAGTGTGCTTATTTGTTAGACCATCTATTATGAAATGAGAATGCTTTGGGCAAAGAGAACGGAAGCGAGCGATATGACAAGGGGGCATGCCTGGACTAGCGGGACGTTTGCATTAAATATTGTGCTTAAAGGCTAGCGGCTTAAACGGAATGAAAGAGGCAGTAAATCAATATAGGGGCCTGAGCGGCCAAAGGAGCGGTACCCTGAGAAAGATTTATGGAAAGGCTCTAAAGCGGTTTGCACGCTTGAAGTGTTGTGCGAGAGGGAGGCAATTGATAAGGAAGGGGAGAAGGATAGATGCCGGATCGCAGCGAAATATCACGAGCTGGGGGAGCTACGCGAGGCCGGCAGAGCCATCCTTCGTTATGGGCAGGTCATGTCATGGACTGGCCAAGCGAAAATACTTGTCCGTGCAGGGACAGTTCTACGCTCTGCTCGGGGCAGTTATACGTCCTGCGTATCGGCAGCAAAGACGATATTCGCATCCTTGCGGGCTTGTACGACCGTTTCGATGACCGAACGGCTGTGCTCCAACAGCTGGTAACACCGTTCCAAGTTTTGCGCCTCGTACATTTGCTTGAACGCGGCCAGCTCATAATAGAGCAAATTGTCGTTCGTTTGCGCATTGAGGACGGTCTCCCGGCCCTCCGCATGCAAAATCAGCCTGCGGCAGCCATTTGCTCCTTGCTCCACATGAAGGTATCCCTGCTCACCTTGAATGAGCACGAAATTCATGCTGTTCGTATCTTTACAGCCTACGCATTGCGCAATAAAGTCAGGATACTTTAGCACCAGGATTCCGGAGGTATCAATGCCGTTAGGATGTTTGTTCGGCGTATAGCTTACCGACTGAGGCACCCCGAACATGTTCATGACAAAATGCAGATTGTAAATGTTAATATCGGTTAGCGCGCCGCCGGAGAATTGAGTGCTGAATACATTTGGCGTCTCACCGCTTAACAGCTGATTGTATCTGCTCGAATATTGGCTGTAATTGCACTGTATGAATTTGATCGAACCCAGCTTATCGAGCTGTTCCTTCGCTAGCTGATAATTCGGCAGATGCAGCGTTGTAATGGCTTCGAACAGCATGAGGTTTTTCCGCTTTGCTAGAGCAATGAGACGATCCAGCTCCGCTACAGTGGAGGTGAATGGCTTCTCGCAGATGACGTGTTTGCCGTGTTCAAGGGCCAGATGAGCCTGCTCGAAATGCAAGCTGTTTGGGGAAGCGATGTATACGAAATCAATTTTCGGATCCGCCATGAGAGCCTCGAGCTCTGTATAGATGGTCGGGATGGCGTATTTGTCAGCCAATGGCTGGGCGCTTTCCTCTCTGCGTGAATACATGGCCGCGCAATTAAGTCCTTCGATTTGCTTTGCAGCTGCTAGAAATGTATCAACAATAAATCCTGTACCTATCGTTGCAATATTCATTCTAGATTGCTCCTTTCGATTGAGTTAGGTGAGTTGCAATTTTGATTCATCACATTAACTATATCTTGAACATGCGTTTATTATGAGGAATTCCTGGTTATTTAATCATATTAATTATATTCAATTAATGTCATTAATAATGTCGTATATCCTCATATTTTGTCTCCTTATAAGAATACCAAATGTTCGATCGTCTGAACACCATACCGGACAAAAGGTGGTCCACAGAATAAGCGATTGAAGATGAGGTGTTATATAAAATAGGAAAAAATGAGCAAATTTGCTATCTAAAGGAGCCGCATGGTAAGATTTTCTTGTAGCTGAGCTGTTTCTAAACGATGGAGAGAGGGGACGATTCCAGTGCAAGCCAATCAGTCTTTAAGCGTGAATCTGTTTACTGAAGCATTCACACAGAATCCTTTTCCTGTTTATGCGGAGATGAGAGACAAAGAGCCGATCATGCGTATGCTGTTCCCGGACGGGCAGCAAGGCTGGATCATTAGCAGGTACGAGGATGCCGTCGATGCTTTGAAGGATCAACGCTTTGTCAAGGATATGAGAAATGCGGGAATTGACGTCGAGGCGCTCTTTATAAATGATAATATGCTGTTCTCCGATCCACCGGATCATAAAAGATTGCGAGGCCTGGTTCAACAAGCATTTACGCCGCAGTTGATCTCCGGCATGAGGGACAGAATTCAGCAAATCGCGGATGAACTGCTGGACGCGGTAGAAGATCGGGAGAGCATAAATTTGATCGATGATTATGCCTTTCCATTGCCAATCATTGTGATTAGCGAAATGCTGGGCGTACCCCATTCCGACCGCGATAAGTTCCGCAGATGGTCTAACGCGCTTATTGAGCATTCGGGAGCAGAAAGTGACGAAGAAATAAACGATTTGATTATGGAGTTTAGAAATTATTTAGAGGAATGGATTGCCAAGGTGAGGAAACAGCCCGGAGACGACTTGATCAGCCAATTAGTTACAGCGGAAGAGAGAGGGGATCGGCTTACGGAGGTCGAACTGTACAATCTCATCATGCTGCTCATCATTGCCGGTCATGAGACTACGGTCAACTTGATCGGCAACGGCATACTTTCGCTGCTGCAGCACCCGGAACAGCTTCGCCTGCTGCAGAGCAAGCCCGAGCTCATTCATACGGCGATCGAGGAGATGCTGCGGTACAACGGCCCCGTTGAATTCAGCACTTCCCGATGGGTCAGGGAGGATCTCGAATTCCGGGGCGTACCGATGAAGCAGGGAGATGTCGTTATTGTCGCTCTTTCTTCGGCTAATCGTGACCCGGAACAGTTCGATGATCCCGATCTGTTCGATATTACCCGGGAGAAGAGCCCTCATCTTGCTTTCGGCAAAGGAATCCATCTCTGTCTAGGCGCTCCGCTTGCCCGGTTGGAAGGGGAAATCGCAATTAATACTTTACTGAAGCGATACCCCGACATACGGCTAAAGGGGGATGCCAGCGAGCTCGAATGGCGCCCGGGTATGATCGTGCGGGGCGTGAAGGAAATCCCGCTGTATTTGGCATAGACCGCAATATTTTAGAAGCCGTGATACTTCAGGAGTAAATGGGCATTGCAATAATGTCTGTTGACTCATGGTCAATATGCTTCTAGTATGGTCAGCATGCGGCCGTATGCGGTCAGATGTAGTCCGTGTATCTCTAGGTGGGCTAGGTGTGGCTCATGTAGCAGATTTAGATAGATGTAGGTAGATGTAGATAGATGTAGATAGATGTAGATAGATGTAGGTAGATGTTGGTAGGTGAGGCCAGGCGTGCCTAAGTGTGGCTGCATGTTGCAGGAGCGGGCAGATATAGATAGATATAGTAAATGTGCAGATGTAGCTAAGTGTAGCAAGGTGTGGCTAGGTTTGGTCTAGTGTGGTCAAGTGTGGCCAAATGTAGTCAGGTGTTTAGGTCTGGCTAGGCGCAGCATAAATCGCCCCAGTGGTTAATGTAGTCAGGAGCGGTAAATGTGGCACTTTGTTGGCTATTGGAGTGCAGATGCAGGCTATATGCAGTTCTATGTGGCTATTGAGGTCAAATGCGGTGAATGTACTACTACGTGACTATGTTGGGTCAAATACAGTAATGTGCGCTCCTACGTGGCTATAAGCATATAAATATGCGTTCATACGTGGTTAAATCAATACGTGGTATCACGGCACATTCGTCACTTACGGATGTGTCGTTTTTGGTTCGGAATTCCACGCCCTGCGGGTTCTTACGGACTTGAGAGCCCTTATTTGTATGAAACGAGACTAGTTTGTGTACTTTACGGACCCAGGTTCCGCTATTCGAGGTAAATCGCTGCTTTCGATGGTCATTTTGTTGAAATAACGGCCCCTGTGTCCGTTAGTTGGTGAAAAAAGCCGGTTTTGGAGAAATAGCGGAACTAAGGTCCGTAAGCATGACGCGTATTTCCATGGAGGAATGGAATATATGATGGAGTATAGGATGGAATATAGGATGGAATATAGGATGGAATATAGGATGGAATATAGGATAGAACGTATGATGGGACTTCTTCGTGCTTTACTCTGAAAATATGATCAACTGCAATTTTTTAAACTGCAGGAAGATGTTATAATAGGAACGTAAAATAATAAAAGAAAGCGGGAACAGCATGGGTCGTAAATGGAATAATATTAAAGAGAAGAAAGCATCGAAGGATGCAAATACGAGTCGTATATATGCAAAGTTCGGCGTAGAGATTTACGTCGCAGCCAAGAAGGGCGAGCCGGATCCTGAATCGAACCGCGCTTTGAAGGTTGTGCTTGAACGGGCGAAAACGTATAACGTCCCGAAAGCGATCATCGACCGTGCCCTGGACAAGGCGAAGGGCAGTGCGGAAGAAACTTATGAGGAGCTGCGCTACGAAGGCTTTGGGCCGAATGGTTCGATGGTCATTGTAGACACGTTGACGAATAACGTAAACCGGACGGCGCCGGAGGTGCGCTCGGCCTTCAACAAGAACGGCGGAAGCATGGGAGTCAGCGGATCAGTGTCCTATATGTTTGATGCCACGGCTGTGATCGGTGTAGCGGATAAAACGATCGATGAGGTTTTTGAAATTTTGATGGAAGCCGACCTGGACGTAAGAGATATTATCGAGGAAGAGGATAACGTTATCGTCTATGCAGAGCCGGATCAATTCCATGCCGTGCAGGAGGCCTTCCGCAGCGCAGGGATTTCGGAATTTACCGTGGCGGAGCTGACGATGCTCGCTCAGAACTACGTTAGCCTTTCACCGGAAGCGCAGGCCCAATTCGAGAAATTGATCGATGCGCTTGAGGATTTAGAGGATGTTCAGCAAGTGTTCCACAATGTTGAATTCGAGGACTAAATTGAAGGCCTCCATCAAGACGTTAAAGCTATGCCTGCGTCAAAACGTTTAAATTATGCCTGTGTTAAGACGACTAAATTGAATGCCTGTGTCAAAATATAAATGAAGCAGCTTAGATTCTCTTCATAGAGATCCAAGCTGCTTTTTCACGTTCATTCCCCATCGTTATGAATTGCCAGTCTGATCTTTATTAGCAGTCCGCTTATACGCGAGGAGGAACAGGGTGCCGCCGAACACCGCCAGTGCCATAAAAATCAGCATCATATTGCTGTAAAGCGAGGCCGCTTGCATCGTTACAGTTCCGATCCAACGAGCGTTTAGCCACGGCCTGGTCAGCAGCCCGCCTACACTGGCAATACCAATGCCTTCCGCCAGGAAGCAGGCAAAGTTAAGCATGCCCATCCCGGAGCCCGCCTCATCCGGCTCCAGTGTTTTGGCGACACCGGCGGATACGATGGTCTTCACGAACGAGAGTCCGCCAAACGTCAGGATCATCGAGACTGCAATCAACCAAGGTCCCCGATCCAAATAGAAGAGTATGATCAAGAAACCGGCTGCAATCATGGCGAGACCGGACAGCATCGTTATGATATGACCCCGCCGGTCAGCGAGTATCCCTCCGAGCATTCCGAACAGGATGACACTAAGCGTGCCGGGGAATAGAATCGAACCTCCAATGAGGCTGGTCGGCATATGGTATACGGCCTTCATCAGATAAGGTACCATGGCAATGAATCCGGCGACTGTACCGAGAAGCAAAGCACCCGTAAGCACCCCGGCGACATACGCTTTTTTCCGAAACAGAAACGGTTCCAGAAACGGTTGCTGGCTTCGGCGGATATGAAAGGCGAGAAGCACGAACAGAGCCAGACTTGCAGCCAGGTAAACCCAATGGTACAGCGTCGTGAACAGAGCAAACATCAGAATGCCGATGGACAGCAGAACTGCCCCGGTCATATCAAACGCTTTTCTTTTCGATTTTTCGTCAGGAAGTATCCTTAACACGAAAGGTAGAGCCAGCAGCGACACCAACGGCAGCGCAAATAATACAGACCAATGTATATAACCGGAAATCGCGCCTCCAACAACGGGACCCAGCCCTTCGCCAAAGGCAACGACGGACCCGATCAGGCCAAATGCTCTTCCTTGTTGTCCTGGGTCAACTACTTTGACGATCATTACCATAATTAGGGATGGGACGGCCGAAGCGCCTACACCTTGAAAAAAACGAGCGGTCAGCATGCCCGGATACCAGGCATGGCACAGCAGGCCAATTACCGAGCCAAAGCCATAGGTCAGCATGCCGAATAGCAGCAGCTTCTTCATGCCGATATGGTCGGATATCTTCCCATATACCGCTACGCCAATCGCAAAGGAAAGCGAGAAGCATGTATTCGTCCAATTGGCCGCAGATGGCGTAATGCCAAAATAATTTGAAATATCCGGTAATGAAACAGTGAACATGGTTTCGTTCATTACGCTGAAAAAGGTTAAAACACCGAGCCACAGAATAAATCGCGATGCTTGAACTTTATTGTAGTGCTGCACTTGCATGTAACCCCTTTAGTTAAGGGGAACCGCAGTTTATAGGGTCAATGATGCGTATTCCCCTAAATGATGTACCCTTGCATAATGGCATTGCCGCATATTAAAACGCCTCCAAATCTAAGGATTGAGAAAAAATACCAAGCCATTATAGCATATCCCCTCCGAAAAGTGTACGCGGCATTTGAAAGCACTCAAGGTTTATTTTCGACATTGTTCACAAGAGAGTATGCTACTAAACTACTACCGCTAGCGCTTGATATGGTATCATGATAGGAAGCAGTAATAGTCAAATACATCAGATGGATTACGAATATCTCTTGAGAATGGATGGAGCTAACATATGAAGTATCGCAACATGGAAGAATGTGTCGTTGATTTGGAGAGGCACGGACATTTGGTCCGGATTCGCGAGGAGGTAGGCCCTTATTTGGAGATGGCTGCAATTCATTTGCGCGTCTTTGAGGCAGGGGGGCCAGCATTATTATTCGAAAATATTAAGGGTACGAAATATCGTGCCGTGTCTAATCTCTTCGGGACCATTGAACGGAGCAAGTTTATTTTTCGCAGCACATGGGAGGCAGCCGAGAGCGTGATCGCTTTGCGCAATGATCCGATGAAAGCTCTGAGGAAGCCTCTTCGAAGCATAAGCACGGGCTTGGCCGCGTTGACCGCGCTGCCGATGAAGAAGCGGGGCGGGGTGCTTGCGAACATGGAGGAGATCCAAATCTCCGATTTGCCGCAAATCCAGCATTGGCCAATGGACGGAGGCGCGTTCATCACGCTGCCGCAGGTGTATACGGAGGATCCGGACAAGCCGGGCATCATGAATTCCAATCTGGGGATGTACCGCGTACAGCTTAGCGGCAATGAATACGAGATGAATCAGGAAGTCGGTATGCATTACCAAATCCATCGCGGGATCGGCATCCACCAGGATAAGGCGAATAAGAAGGGGATGCCGCTGAAGGTCAGCTGCTTCGTCGGCGGTCCGCCTGCGCATTCCTTAGCCGCCGTCATGCCTCTTCCCGAGGGGATGAGCGAGCTGATGATCGCCGGGCTGCTCTCCGGGCGGCGTTTTCGCTATGGCTATGCGGACGGGTATTGCATCAGCCAGGATGCCGATTTCGTCATCACGGGCGAAATACACCCCGGCGAGACGAAGCCGGAGGGCCCTTTTGGCGACCATCTGGGCTATTACAGCCTGATTCACCCGTTCCCGGTGATGAAGATACATAAAGTGTATGCCAAGCCGAATGCAATTTGGCCGTTTACGGTCGTTGGCCGGCCGCCGCAGGAGGATACGGCGTTTGGCGAGCTGATCCACGAGCTGACGGGAGATGCCGTCAAGCTGGAGGTTCCGGGCGTGAAGGAGGTTCAGGCGGTCGATGCCGCGGGCGTGCATCCTCTGCTGTTCGCGATCGGCAGCGAGCGGTATACGCCGTATCAGGAGGTTAAACGGCCGGCAGAGCTGCTTACCATTGCCAATCATATTCTCGGAACGAATCAGCTGAGCCTGGCCAAATACTTGTTTATCACCGCCGAAGAGAAGCAGCCGCTCAGCACGTACCGGGAAGTCGAGTTCCTGAGCTATATCCTAGAGCGCATCGATTTGCATCGGGATATTCATTTCCATACGAATACGACGATCGATACGCTTGATTATTCCGGAACAGGGCTGAATACCGGAAGCAAGGTTGTGTTTGCCGCATACGGCGAGAAGAAGAGGGAACTATGCACAGAGGTGCCGGACAGCCTCAAAGAGATCCGGGGCTATGAAGCTGTGCGCTTCATCATGCCAGGCATCGTCGCTATGCAGGGACCGGCGTTTCAGGACTACGCCAGCGCGAATCGGGAGCTGGAGGAGCTAAGCAAGGCCATCGCTGCAAGAGGGGAGCTATTGTCCTGCCCAATGATTATTCTCTGTGACGACAGCGAGTTTCTGAGTGCATCGCTTAACAATTTCCTGTGGGTCACCTTTACGCGCAGCAACCCTTCTCATGATATTTATGGTGTAAACAGCTATTACGACAACAAGCATTGGGCCTGCGACAACGTCATTATTGATGCCCGCTGCAAGCCCCATCAAGCGCCGCCGCTCATTCCTGATCCGGCGGTGGAGAAGAGCATCGAGCGTCTCTTTGTTAAAGGAGCGAGTCTTGGCGGGATGAAGATAGGATAGGGCGGAATTAAAGCTAGAATAGAAGAATAGATTTCATCCTCTGGCCGAAGCAGCACCAGGTGAACCGAAAAGCTCCTATCTCTTGAAGAGACGGGAGCTATTTTTATAAATATATGTTTGCTGCCTGGTGAATATCCAGTTCATAGAAAATAGCGTGAATATAATACTAGAAATATACAAGATTGCTAGGGAGGTATAACGAAATGAGACAATCAGGATTGCACCGGCCCTATGATCTCATCATGAGCCTTGGTTATAACTGCATGGTTGCTTACCAGTTGAAGAGACTAACGCTCCGCAATTTTTCCGGCCCTATTGATTGGGTAATCTCCGAGAATACGGATCAACTTATTCGCTTGCTGGATCGTCGCTTTCACGGGTATATGGATGAACCCAACCTAACTATTCTGGGAACGCATAATGGTTTTTATTCAGTCATGGATACGGAATACCAAATGTATTCCTTTCATGATTTTCCGATCCTTACTGAACAGCCGATGATTACAAATTACGCTGAGTTTAAAGAAAAAAGGGATCGAAGAATCAGCAACTTTTTGAGTTTAGCCGCCCACAGTCAATCTTCGTTGTTTGTACGTGAGCGCTGCACCCGTGAAGAGGCCATACGATTAAAAGAGAGCTTGTCCTCCATGGTAAGCGGAAATCCGCAGCTTCTAATTATTAACTATACGAATGGAAGCAGCATGGTAGATCATGATTGGCCGGACGAGGGCATTTGCTGTGTCAGTGTGAATCTTGATGTACCTGATGAGAACCTGCGGGATTCATACTGGAATGATGCCTTTCGAGGTGTGACTTTGATTCGCTAATAGCGGATCGTTCGCCCTCCCTGACTGAAAGTCAAAATTATGCACATGAAGGTCAAAAATAGCCCCTATTAGTAATATACTGCACTTCTTATTATAAGCTTAAGAGAATTAGGTTTGAAAGGAGCTGCAACAATGTGGAATAGGGCGATAGAGGATGCGGTAAGTAAAGTCAGGGCGAATATGGAGCGGTTCGGAACAAGATTCCCGCATGTAAGTACGGGCGGCGTCTATCAATTGAATGATAACGACGATTGGACGAATGGCTTCTGGAGCGGCATGCTCTGGCTGTGCTATGAATACACGGGAGATGAGGCTTTCCGTCAGAAAGCCGTGGAGACGGTTAAGGATTTTCGCCGCCGCTTCGAGGCTAGGACCGTATTGGACCATCATGACATCGGCTTTCTGTATTCCTTGTCCTCAAAGGCGCAATGGATCGTTGAAAAAGAGGAGAGCGCCCGGCAGCTGACGCTGCAGGCTGCGGATTTGCTGCTGAAGCGCTGGCGTCCGGCCGGGGGCTATATTCAGGCCTGGGGTCCGGAGGGAGATCCGAAGGAGGCAGGCCGGATTATTATCGACTGCCTTATGAATCTGCCGCTTCTGTTCTGGGCGGAGCAGCAGACGGGAGACCCGAAATATCGCGAGGTTGCGATCGCTCAGGCTGATAAAACAAGACGTTATATCGTTCGTGGGGACGATAGCTCTTATCATACATTCTTCTTCGATCCAAGCAGCGGAGAGCCCATTGGAGGCGCTACACATCAAGGCTATACGAACGGATCCACCTGGACGCGGGGACAAGCATGGGGAGTATACGGGTTCGCGCTGGCCTATCGTTATACAGGGGACCCCTTATATCTGGAAACCTCCAGGCGGATGGCGCATTATTTCCTTAAGCATTTGCCGGAGGATCACGTCGCTTATTGGGACTTCAATGCTCCGGTAGACGGTGACACCTACCGCGACAGCTCGGCCTCCGCTATCGTTGCCGCCGGTCTGCTGGAATTGCTCGAGCATCTGGGCGAGCAGGACCCGGACCGGGATTGCTTCAAGCAGGGACTTGCCGAATCCTTGACCTCTTTGGTGGAGAATTACTCCACGATGGGAGAGGATGCCGAGGGACTCTTGAAGCGCGGTTCCTATTTCGTACGGGGCGGACTATCGCCGGATGATTATATGATCTGGGGCGACTATTACTATTTGGAAGCGTTGATGCGTCTGGAGAAAGGACTTAGGGGATACTGGTATGAACGTTAATGGTACAGAGGGCGCCGACGTGAACACTGCTCATCTAAACGCCGCTGACCTGAACGCTTCCGGCCTGAGCGCCCCTGGCAAGGACAAGGCGCCGTTGCTCTTTTCGCTCCTGAATTTGCAGGCTCCTGAATTGGCTGATGTGGCTGAGGCGGTCAGGCAGAATCGCAAGGATGAGGCGCTGCTTGCACTGCATCGCTATTATAGAGAGCGCCAAGTGCCTGGCTGCCGATGGACAACAGAGGAGACGGCACAAATTGCCGAATATGTAAAAAAGCACTGCGCAGATGAAGTGGCGGCGGTCATGAGAACGGCGGATGAGGTCGTCGGTCAGACATTTCTGTTCCAGTTCCCGTGGGACATGGAACGAACACAGGTTCCGGTAACGTTCGAAGAGGCGATCGACTGGCACTATATTCCTGATATTGACCCGGAATGGGCCTATATGCTGAATCGTCACCGATACTGGGTTGCCCTCGGTCAAGCCTATGCCATGACCGGAGATGATAAATACGCGGCAGCGTTCTGCCGCCAGCTCGAGGCCTGGATCGACAGCAACCCGGTGCCGGAGGCGCCGACAGGCGACAACCTGGCCTGGCGTACCATCGAGGCCGGGCTGCGCGGCAGCAACTGGATCAAGACGCTGCGCTACGTCTGGGATTGCCCGCAGCTTACACCCGCCTTGCTGGCGAAGCTGCTCGCATCGCTGGCTGAGCATGCTCAGTATCTGGCCGCTGCATTTACAAGCTGGAAGAAAATTAGCAATTGGGGCGTGCTGGAGACCAGTGGGCTGCTCCAGATCGCCCTGTTCTTTCCGGAATTTGCAGCTGCCGGGCAGTGGCGCAGCCTCGCTGAACAGAGGCTGAAGGAGACGGCGCAAATCCAGGTGATGGCCGACGGAATACACTGGGAGCAATCGCCGACCTATCACCACGAGGTGATGAGCTGTTATCTCGATTGCATTTATTTTGCCGAAATTAATAGACTGAAGCTGGATGAAGGCTTCTGCGGCAAAGTATGCGAGATGGCGCTGGCTTCCCTGTATTGGGCCAAGCCGAATCACAGACAGCCTATGTTTGGCGACAGCGACGATAATGACGTCCGTTCGCTGCTGACCTTTGCGGCTGCATTGTTCAAGGATGAGACGCTGCGCTTCGGGGCCAATCTGCGAATGGACTATGACAGCGCCTGGCTGCTCGGAATCGAAGGAATTCGCAGCTATGATAGGCTGGCATCTGCTGAGCCGCAGGAGGTGTCCCATGGCTTCATCCATTCCGGGCACTATGTCATGCGCTCAGGCTGGAGTGAGCGGGATTTATACATGTATTTTCACTGCGGGCCGTTGGGCGGAGGACATGGACATGCGGATCTGCTGCATATCGATCTGTATGCATATGGGAAGGAATTTTTGACGGATTTAGGCAGGTACAATTATAGTGACCATACGCCGCTCAGAAAGGCATTAAAAGAAAGTGCAGCGCATAATACAACAACCGTCGATGGCCTTGGATTTACAGAAATCGCGGATACCTGGTCCTATCACCGCATCGCCGGGCCGTTAGGCAGCAAATGGATCAGCCGGCCAGCCTATGACTATGTCGAAGGCAGCCATGACGGCTATCTTCAATTGGACGATCCGGTGCTTGCGGACCGCAGAATTATTTTTATTAAGCCGTATTACTGGCTTCTGGTCGACCGCTTCCGCAGCAAAGATGCGCATGTGTTCAGACAGCATTTTCATTTTGTCCCAGGGGTTATCGATCTTGAGGAGGGCTCGCTCGTCTGCCTCACGAACCACAAAGATGAAGCCAATCTGCTGATTATCCCGGTGTTTGGCACGGAGGAGAACGGCCATGGGCTGAGCGCTGAAATTACTGAGGGGGTTCTTTCCCGCGAATACAATTTGCTAGAGTCTAATCATCAAGTAACCTATTCACGAAGCGGCAGTGGGCTGACAACTATGATGCAGGTGCTGTACCCGCTGCGCCCTGGGATGGCGGATCGACCGGAAGTCTCCAAGATCCCCGTATTCCGCCATACGGGCGAACAGGTGGATGATGAGCAGGCAGAGGCTTGCCGCATTGCACATCCTGAGCTGGACGGCGAGCATATTCTAGTTGTCAGCCACAGGGCTCCATCCGGCCAATTTGATTCCTATGTCGTGGATGGCGTGCAGATATTTGGCGAAGTGGTGCTTATATCCGGTACAGCAGAAGAGAGGACAATCACTGTAATCAATTAACAAATGCTTAAGGGATGACAACCTGCTAGAATTAAAAATAATAGTACGAGAGAGGCGCGGAAGTGCATGTTCAAACTAACCTACTATAAACGAATTCAGCTGTCATTCCTTTTGCTTATTTTTATTCCGCTCATCGCAGTGTCGACCGTATCCTTTCTGTTGATCCGAAGCTCGATGGTGGAGAAGCTGCAGTTAAGCAATGAGAATTTCCTGAACGTCATGACTGAAGAAATGAACAAGACCGTGGATGACGTAACGTTTGCTTCGCATTTTATTGTAAACGATACCAATGTCCGGGCGAACTTGAAGTCTTTTGCTGACACGAAACGGCTCGAAAACTTCACTGACTATGTGCTGTTTACGCAGATCCAGGATTTATTCAACCTTATTAACAGTAAGCCGCTGAACCATAATATCCGCATGTATCTCGTAAACCGCGAGCATTTTGTCATCTCTTCCGGAACGGAGGATTTGACCGGGATCAGAACCACGGTAGAGCAGCTCATGAAGCGCGTTGATCTGAATGAGCCTCAGAAGCTGCAATGGCTTGGCATGGCTGACAGCGGAGCAGGCAGCAAAAAAAGCTATTATATTGCCAGAGTGATTTATGACGGCAGCGAGAAGCAGCATGTATCCGTGCTGCTCGTCTCCATCGGGGAGGCTTATTTCAAGAAGCAGCTCCGTCCTATAGAGTTCGGCAAGGTCGCTTTGTTTGACGCTTCCGGGGAACTGATCGCCGGCAATGAAGAATTGACGCTGGATCCAACGGACTCCAAAGGGAGCGTCAGAACGGTCCGTAATATATCCAAGTCAAGCTGGAAGCTCGTATATGAGGCATCGGCAAAGGATTGGTCGGGGCAAATTTCCCGGACCTTCTATTTTGGACTGATTGGAGTCATCCTGCTGTTCCTCGTCTTCTCCGCGACCTCGATGCTGATCGCCAAAAGACTGCACAGCCCGATTCATAAGCTGCAGCGAGTGGTTCGTCAATTCGGAACGGGGAATCTGGATGCAAGGCTTGAGGTCAAGGGCAGGGATGATATCGCAGAGCTTGGCCAGACGCTGAATACGATGCTGGATCAGCTGCAGCAGCTGATCTATGATGTCGAGCAGGAGCAGGAACAGAAGCGGGTCATGGAATTGGAAGCATTGTTTATGCAGATTCGTCCGCATTTTCTGATCAACACGCTCAATTCTATCAAATGCAGCTTGATCCTTACGCATGACAAGCTGCACAGCGGAATCATCGATTCGCTGATGAACCTGCTCCGGGCCTATCTGAAGGTCAATGAACCGACCAGCCTGGAGGAAGAATGCAAGCTTCTTCTTCACTATGTTGATATTATGAGAATCCGCAATGAAATCCCGCTGAAGCTTGAAATGGATCTGGATCCTGCGACGAAAAAACTCATTGTTCCCAAGCTCATTTTGCAGCCGCTGGTAGAGAATGCGATCGTGCATGGATTGGTAGATCATCCATCGCCAATCATTACGGTCCGCTCGCGGCGGGAGGCCGGCGGAATCCTCATTGAGGTTGAGGATAATGGTATCGGTATAGAAGAAGATACGCTGGGGCGGCTTAACCGAAGATTGATGTTTGAGGATGATCATGACGGCTCCTATCAAAGAGTCGGGTTGATCAATGTCCTTCAGAGGCTGAGGCTGACCTACGGAGAGGGAGCCGCCATGTCGATGAACAACCGCCTGCAGGGCGGCATCTCCGCATCTCTGTATTTGCCTTTAGGCGCTAACCATGATTTTCTACCAGGAGGGAATGAATAGATGTACAGGGTCATGCTTATCGACGACGATGTTCCCATGCTTAAAGTGCTGCAGCAAATGATAGACTGGGAGGGGAATCATCTGCAAATTGTCGGCTCCACCTATTCAAGCGTGAAAGCGATGCATATGTTTGAAGAGGTGCAGCCGGATATCCTAATTACGGATATTGGCCTGCCGCAAAAGAACGGGATTGAGCTTGCCAGCATGTTCACCTCCATGAAGCCGGATATTCGCGTGATCTTTCTGACCTGCCACGAAGATTTTCATTTCGCGCAGCAAGCGCTCAAGCTTAAGGCGGACGACTATTTGATCAAGGATCAGCTTACTCCGGAGCAGTTGGAGAAGAGCCTGGAGAAATCGGTAACGATATTGAAATCCCGGACAGGTCTGATTCGCTGGAAGACATCGAACTATAACAGCCAGCTATTTCGTCAGGATCTGTTAAAAAGAGTGATTGACAGAGCCCCGTCCGAGATGACGATGGCTTATGCCTCGCAAATCGGGATCTCCTGGAATTACCCGTGGTTTCTGCTGGGAATCATCAACGTTCAGTTCTCCAGCTTCGATAAACGCTATAAGCAGAGTGAATATTCGCTGATTATGTACGCTATTTATAATATAGCCTTGGAGCTGTCCGAATCGTATGAAGGGGTTACGCCCTTTTTGGAGAAGGACCATATTACGATTCTGTACAATTTCCGGATGAATCTGGCTCAGAATGCGGTTCTGCATTTCAACAATTTTCTAGAGCAGCTGCGTTCCCAATGTGCGCATTTTCTTAAGATTGAGCCTAGTATAGTCACGGTTACGGAGAAGATGGAGCTGGATTCTATCGGCTCAGTCTATCAGCAAATTCAGCAGCACAAGATCGAGTTCTATGAAGGCTCCGACTACGCTGTAACCGATGCTTCCCGGAATGCTGCGCTGATGTTCCAGCCGGCTCCCCAAGGCTTCCTCAGCAGCTGCATCTCGCAATTGGAGCAGGCTGTGATCAAGCATGATTTGGATACGATCCGCAGCACGCTGCTTGAAATCGCAGATCATGCCCGGGAATTGATGCTTGAGCCGGGGGATTTCGCCCGGGAGCTGTCCTTTATGATGCGGGGCATTGAGCTGATGTTCTCGAATCTGAAGTTTGAGGAGGATTTGTTCCATTACCTGACATTGTCGCGAACGTTAAGCGATTCCATGGAACTGGTGGAAAGAAAGCTGATTCAGATCATGGAGAGCAGGGACGTTCAGGGATCGAATGCGACACAGGAGCCGAAGCTCCAGGTGATCCAGCAGTATATCGAGCAGCATCTCGCGGACAACATCACTTCGATCGATATGGCACGTTATCTGTATTTGAACCCGAGCTACTTCTCCCGCTATTTCAAGCGGATGACCGGGGTTACCTTCACGGATTACGTGCATCAATACAAGATGAAGCTGGCGACGAGAATGCTGAAGATGTCCAATCAGAATCTGGAATCGATGGCGATCGGGCTCGGGTACTCGGACAGAACCTATTTTTCCAAAGTATTCAAGAAATATGTCGGATTAACGCCAAGCGAATATAAGGCAAAGCATTCGGCGCGCAAATGAACATAGGGCTTAGGCTGAAGAAAGCGAGCAAATTGAATGGACAATTTGTTACGCTTTTTTTTTGCAAGCTGGGGGAAGAGGGCATGTTCTCCCTAAAATAAGAAGGTCAAAATTATGCACGCGGCTGGTCATAATCACTCCTATATCCTGTCTCCCGATGTATTACTATAATGACAACTTATTAATTTGTAGAGGTGATATAACGTGGAGGCAGTAAAACAACCTGTACCAGGCACCCACAGAAAACCACGGAAGAAATTTTTGACTCCTCACCGGAAGGATGCCCTGATCGGCTGGCTCTTCCTAGCTCCGGAAATTATCGGTATGTTATTTCTTAACGTATTCGCGCTTGGATTTTCTTTATACCTGAGTTTATCGAAATGGGATTTGTTGTCCGGGGTGCAAGGGATCGAATTTATCGGGCTTGACAACTATTTGAAGCTGTTCCAGGACCCGACGATCATTCAAGCTGTGAAGAACAATGTGTTCTACATGATTATGACGGTTCCGATTCCGATTGCGATCGCTCTGGTCATGGCCGTGCTGATTCATAACAGCGTCTTCTTCAAAGATTATTTTAAGGTAGCGTTCTTCATTCCGTATATTTCCTCGATTATCGCGGTTGCAGCGGTATGGAGCGCATTGTTCCACCCTTCGCTTGGACCGATTAACCAGTTCTTGATGGATCTCGGACTTTCCAGTCCTCCGAAATGGCTGGTTGATCCGAAGACTTCACTCTTGTCCATCGCTATTATCAGCTCGTGGGCGAGCCTCGGTTATACGATTATCATCTATATGGCCGGACTGACGAACATTTCCAATGAAATTTATGAAGCGGCGGAAATAGACGGGGCAGGTCCTTTGAAGAAGTTCTTCTCCATTACGGTGCCGATGCTGCGCTCCACCACCTTCTTCCTGCTGATCACGATGCTGATCGGATCGTTTAAAGTGTTCGATATTATCGCTTACTTGACGGAGGGCGGACCGAACAATTCATCGACGGTGCTGGTCTACCGGATTTATGAGGAAGGCTTCAAATACTACAATATGGGCTACGCTTCCGCCATTTCCTGGCTGCTGTTCGCGATCATCGGTCTGCTTACGGCGCTGACCTGGAAAATGAGAAACGAAGACTAGGGGGAATATCAAAATGCAGCTAATTCGTAAAAACATGTCAAAAGCGATAATCACCGTCTTCATGGGCGCCTTGTCCGTCGTGTTTCTCATACCGCTCATCTGGATGGTCTCGGCAGCATTTAAATATGAGAAGGATGTTATGCGCTTCCCGATCCAATGGATTCCCGAGAAGATTAATGTAGCGTATAATTTCAAAATGGTCTGGATGGGAAAGGTTCCATTCTATGAGTTCTACTTCAACTCATTCAAGATTGCGATTATTACCACTTGTATTACGCTGATAATTTCATCCATGGCGGCTTATTCGCTGACGAAGATCAATTTTAGAGGGCGCAATCTTGTGTTCCTGGCGCTCTTGTCCTTCATGATTATTCCGGATCAGGCAACGCTGATTCCGCGTTTCTTGCTAATTCGCTGGTTTGGCCTTTACAATACACATGCAGCGATTATCTTGATGAGCATGTTTTCCATCTATTTCACTTTCCTGCTGCGGCAATTTATGGCCGGAGTCAGCGATGAATTTATAGAGGCGGCGAGAATTGACGGGGCAGGGCATTTTAGAATTTTTACTTCGATCATGGTTCCGCTCTGTAAGCCGGTGTTAGCAACCGTAGCTATCATTAAATTTATCTGGACCTGGAATGATTATCAGAATCCCCTGATCTTCCTGCTGGATAAAGATCTGTATACTATTCCGCTCGGGATGACGCTGTTCCGCGACGACTTCACGAACAACTATGCGATTATGATGACGGCGGCCGTATCGGCGATTATTCCATTGCTGATCATATTCATCGCGCTGCAGAAGCAGGTCATAAACGGTATTGCACTGGGAGGCGTAAAAGGCTGATTTCTAAATCGGAGCAAGCGTTATCATAAAAGTCAAAAATGTATTCCTAGAACATCAAAATTTTGCACTTGACCTTTATGGTGACCGCCTATAATGAGACATGTACAAGCACTACACTAAAATTTCAGTGCAGGGGGAAGTAAGATGACACATAAGCGTAAAAAAAGATTTTCCATCATTCTCGGCACGATCCTTGCCATCAGCCTGCTGATCAGCGGATGCGGCAAATCCGGAAATTCCGGATCTGAAGGAAACGCATCGGGCGGCTCGTCCGATAAGCCGGTTACCATCAAGTATTACAACTGGGATAACGATGCTCAAGCCGTGGGAACCGATGCTATGCTGAAGGAATTTATGGATCAAAATCCGAATATCAAGGTCGAGCATGTCATTCTCGTACCTGGGGATTCCGTGGAAATGATGAAGAAGCTCGATTTCCTTATTTCTTCCGGGGAAGCGATTGACGTTGTACAGCTGCCAAGCTTGGGAGCTGCTCTCGAGCGCGCTACCCGCGGGGCGCTTGCGCCGCTGAACGAGTTCTATGAGCAGGAAGGCGTCGTACCTGAGGATGAGTACTATGTTAACACGAAGGTAGACGGCAAATATTATGGGATGCAGTACACCAAGAGCATCAACTACGTCATGCTGAACAAGGATGCGCTCGATGAAGCTGGACTGGAAATCCCTAAATTCGGCTGGACCTGGGATGATTACCGTGAATATGCCAAGAAGCTGACGAAGGGCGAAGGCGTGGACAAACGCTACGGTTCTTACTTCCATACTTGGGAGCTGTATATGAATGCCCCTGCCCAGACGATGATGAAGGATCCGTTCGTATATGATGACGGTACGACGATTCTGTCTGACCCATCGTATAAATATTTCTTCCAATTGCGCAAAGACATGGAAGAGGTTGACAAGTCGGCTAAAACCTACGCAGATGTTCTTGCAGCAAAGCTTAACTATCGTACTGAGTTCTTCAATGAAGATGCCGCAATGATTCTTACGGGCAACTTCACGATTCCGGATCCAGGCAATACGGAGCAATATCCGCATACGTTCAAGACGGCGTTCGCGCCAGTACCGGTGCCTCCGAAGGGGGCAGAGCCTAAAGGCTACGAAGGCAAATATTTCACCAGCGGTTCGCAAATCGCTATGGGTTCTACTTCGGAGAACAAGGAAGCTGCCTATAAGCTGATGAGATTCATGACGACTGCGGATTCGGAGAACAGACAAGAATTCTCCGGATATAAGAAGGCCAACAACGAAGAGCTGCTGACAAGACTGGTGGCCGGCAAGGAAGAGATGTATGATATTGAATCGCTTAAATATACGCTGTTCAGCGAAGATATCCAATTCCTGGATGCTGCAGAAGTAATGACAACTGCAACTTCAGAAATCACCAAGGTAATCAACAACGGCTTTAGCAAGTTTATGCTAAGCAATGAGCCGATTGATGAAGTGCAGCAATGGATGGTTGATGAAGCCACGAAGATCATCAACGAGAAAGGTGTCATCAAGTAACAGGAATACTGAATGCTGAAGTATTGACTAGTAATTGAACGCAAGGGCCGTCTCAATGATCGTTTGAACATGAGAGACGGCCCTTGCTATCTACTTGCGGACTATCTATTTAGGAGTAGGGCGATGATGAATGAGATCAACAAGCTTATGGAGAAGCAGCCGGCCCGGGTCTGGACGGAGGCCTTTCCGGTTGGCAACGGCATGCTTGGCGCAATGGTATTTGGCGGCACAGCCTCGGAACGAATCGGATTAAACGAGGATTCGATCTGGTACGGCGGGCCGAAGCAAAGCGACAACCCTGAGGCATGGAGGAAGCTGGGCGATATCAGAGCTTTGCTTCACAAGGGTGAGGTGCAGGAGGCCGAAAGGCAGATGCTCCTGCATTTTACGAACTCACCGCAGTATTTCGGCCCTTACCAGCCGCTGGGGGATTTGCTGCTTCAGTTCGGTCATGATACGGCAGAGGCGGCGGATTATAGCCGTGAATTGGATCTTAGGACAGGTGTTGCCTCCGTAAGCTATGAAGCTGCAGGTATTCGCTATGGCCGGGAAATTTTCGCTAGCGCCGCCCATCAAGTGCTTGTCGTCCGCATGACAGCATCAAGGCCGGGGGCCATTAGCCTGACCGCGCGGCTAAGCAGGCGTCCATTCGATGGAGAGATGAGGCAGGAGAATGAACATACCTTGGCGATGGAGGGAGCTTGCGGGGCGGACGGCGTAAAGTATGCAGCTGTACTAAGCGCATGCGTGATTGGCGGGGGTTGTCAGGCCAGCGCTAATTATCTCGACATTCGGGGAGCGGATGCGGTCACTTTGCTGCTCGCAGCCCAAACGTCCTTCCGCTGCGAAGATCCGTACGCCGAAGCTATAAGGCAGGCAGAAATTGCTGCTACATTGCCGTACGGGGCATTGCTGGATGAGCATAAGGCCGATCACCAGGCTTTATTTGATCGGGTGAGCCTGAAGCTGCATCCGGGTGATCAATCAGCAGAGGAGTTCCATATGCCTACCTCGGAACGGCTGCTGAACTATAGGCAAGGGAGGGAGGATCCTTGGCTCGAAGCGCTGTTCTACCAATATGGCCGTTATTTAATGATGGCAAGCTCCAGGCCTGGCAGCTTGCCGGCCAACTTGCAGGGCATCTGGAATGAGAGCTTCACGCCGCCTTGGGAGAGCGACTATCATCTGAACATTAATCTGCAAATGAATTACTGGATCGCCGAGGCGGGCAATTTGCCGGAATGCCATGAGCCATTATTCGATTTTATCGATCGGCTGGTTGTTAATGGACGCAAAACAGCGGCCTCCTTGTATGGCGCGAAGGGCTTTGTGGCACATTCCTCCTCAAATCTGTGGGCGGAGAGCGGCTTGTACGGAGCGTGGACGCCGGCAATTTTTTGGCCGATGGGAGGGGCCTGGCTGGCCCTGCATTTATGGGAGCATTACCGGTACAATCTGTCCGCGGAGTTTCTGCGGGAACGGGCTTATCCGGTGCTGAAGGAGGCCTCGCTGTTCTTCCTCGATGCTCTGATCTATGATGGCAACGGCTATCTCGTGACTTCGCCTTCGCTTTCACCGGAGAACAGCTATGTTAACGAAAAAGGGCAGGCGGGTTCTTTATGCTCCGGCCCTTCCATGGATTCACAAATTATTTATGCGCTGCTCACGGCCTGTATAGAGGCTGCTGAATGCCTGGGGCTTGATGATGAACTGATCGCACAGTGGACAGATGCAAGGGAGAAGCTTCCGAAGCCTCAGATCGGCCGGCATGGTCAGATTATGGAATGGGCTATCGACTATGAAGAGCAAGAGCCGGGGCATCGCCATATTTCGCATTTGTTTGCCCTTCATCCTGGAGAACAGATTATGCCTCACAGAATGCCTGAGCTTGGAGCCGCCGCCTGTACAACACTGGAGCGCCGCTTGAAGTTTGGCGGGGGACATACCGGCTGGAGCCAGGCCTGGATCGCTAACTTCTGGTCCAGGCTCGGTGATGGTGAACGGGCGTATAACAGTCTTCGCGAGCTGCTTCAGAAGGCGGTGCATCCTAATCTGTTCGGTGATCATCCCCCGTTTCAGATCGATGCGAATTTCGGAGGAGCCGCTGCGATTCAGGAAATGCTGCTGCAATCCCATGGCGGTGAACTTCGCCTGCTGCCCGCTCTGCCATCCGCTTGGCCAAGCGGCTCGGTTAAAGGCTTGCGCGCCAGGGGCGGCTATGTGGTTGATATTCAATGGGAGAATGGGAAGCTCAAGGCCGCAGAGATTTACTCCGAGCATACGGGGAGCTGCGTTTTGTACCATGGATTGCAGCTGGCCGTCCTCGGCTCCGATCATTCTCCTGTACCGAATGCAAGCATCAGTGCAGGCGCGGGCTATCAATATACATTTACCGCAGAGCAGGGGAAGCGCTATCGCATTATGCCGCTGCAATGCAGCAGTCAACATCAACGAGTGGAAGCATGATAAGGAGGAGTAAAGCTTTGAACAAACGCTATCTGGAAGATTTGTTGGCTCTGCCAACCCCCGAGCAGCTGGCGTGGCAGGACAAGGAGTTGGGGATGTTCTGCCATTTCGGGATAAATACGTTTTGTGATCAGGAATGGGGAGAGGGCAAGGATTCCCCTGAACGATTCAACCCGCTGCAATTGGATGCCAGACAATGGGTCAGAACAGCCAAAACGGCGGGATTCCGCTATTTCATTCTGACCGCGAAGCATCATGACGGCTTTTGCCTGTGGCCTACCTCGACGACCGGTTATTCGGTGGCTTCCAGCCCTTGGCGGAACGGAAATGGTGATGTAGTCAGGGAATGTGCCGACGCCTGCCGTGAGGAAGGGATTGATTTCGGCATTTATTTATCCCCCTGGGATCGGCATGAACCATGCTACTCGGATCCTGAGCGGTATGATGATTTCTACTGCCGGCAGCTGGAGGAATTGCTTACCGGCTACGGTCCGCTGATAGAAATCTGGTTCGACGGCGCCGGCTCCGAAGGGCGCGAATATGACTGGCGGCGGATCATGGATCTGGTCAAGCAGCATCAGCCAGAGGCCATGGTCTTCAATATGGGCGCCCCTACGATCCGCTGGGTCGGTAATGAAGACGGGCTTGCCCCGTATCCTTGCTGGAACACTGCAACGACCGCCAAAGGCAGTATGTTTAGCGAAGCCTCCTTGCAATGGCTGCCTGAGACTCCGGCATGGGTGCCCGCGGAATGCGATGTGCCGATTCGCAGGGACCGCTGGTTCTGGCATCCGAATGAAGAGGACTTGCTGTTATCCCTGGAGCAGCTGATGGATATTTATTATCGCTCGGTCGGCCACGGCGCAACGCTTCTGCTTAATGTCTCTCCGGATAACCGCGGTCTTCTGCCTGAAGCAGATGTGAAGCGCCTGCTGGAATTCGGAGAGGAGATCCGGCGCAGATTGGACGATCCTTTGGCTGAGACAACGGGCAGCGAGCATAAGATCGAGCTGGAGCTGCCTGTACCCGCGATGGTTGATCACATCGTGCTTATGGAAGATATTGCATATGGGGAAAGAGTGCGACAATACGTTCTTGAGGCGTATACGGATGGAGCTTGGAGGAAGATCGTGGATGGCACTGCTATCGGCCACAAGAAGATCGATGCGGTAACTCCAGTATTAGCCGAAAAAATTCGTCTGCAGATCACCGAAGCTGCCGCTGATCCGATGATTCGTAAAATGGCTATTTATGGCGCTCAAATTTAATTCGATGTCAGCGGATGAATTTCAAAATAACCTATTCATCATCTATTTTTGCGGAGGAAATTATTCATGAGCTTACTTACTTGGAATCAAGGCCAGTATTTGCTGGATGGACAGCCTTATCGGATTATTTCGGGGTCAATCCATTATTACAGAGTGGTCCCGGAATATTGGAAAGACCGGTTATTGAAATTGAAGGCTAGCGGATTCAACACGGTGGAAACTTATATTGCTTGGAACGTACATGAGCCAAGTGAAGGAGCGTTTAATTTCACGGGGATGGCAGACGTTGAGTCGTTTATTCGTTTGGCCGGAGAGCTTGGGCTGCATGTCATCGTAAGGCCAAGCCCGTTCATCTGCGCGGAATGGGAGTTCGGCGGATTGCCTGCCTGGCTGTTATCGTATAGCGATCTCCAGCTTCGGTGTATGGATCCTCTCTATTTATCCAAGGTGGACCGCTATTATGACCAGTTAATTCCTAGGCTTGTGCCTTACCTCTCCAGCAAGGGCGGGCCGATTATCGCCGTGCAAATAGAGAATGAGTACGGCAGCTACGGGAATGATACGGCTTATCTTGATTATTTGCGCAAAGGATTGATCGATCGGGGCATCGATGTACTCCTCTTCACCTCGGACGGGCCTACCGATGAGATGCTCCTTGGAGGCACGCTACCCGATGTGCATGCCACGGTTAATTTCGGCTCCCGGGTCAAGGAGTCGTTCCAGAAATACCGGGAGTACCGGAAAGACGAGCCGCTGATGGTTATGGAATACTGGAACGGCTGGTTCGACCATTGGATGGAGGATCACCATGTCCGGGACGGAGCGGATGTTGCCAAAGTGCTCGATGAAATGCTGGCTCAAGGCTCATCCATCAACATGTACATGTTCCATGGCGGAACCAACTTCGGCTTCTACAACGGAGCTAACCATATTGTCACGTATGAACCGACAACGACAAGCTATGATTATGACGCTCCTCTGACCGAATGGGGGGACAGCACGGAGAAGCTGGAGGCGGTCAGGAAAGTGCTTGCCAAGCACGGATTTGCACCAGGCTGTCCGTTCCCGGAGCCGATCCCGAAGGCTGCTTACGGGAAGGTGCAGCTGACGGAGAAGGCGGAGCTGTTCACGGATGCTGCCCTGCAGCAGCTGTCCGGGCCGATCCATAGCGTCAACGTGCGGCCGATGGAGAAATTCGGACAGTCCTACGGATTCATTCTGTACAGCACCTTTGTCAAAGGACCGCGTCAGGGACAGAAGCTGTACATCCAGGACGTGCGTGACCGGGCTCAGGTATTCCTGAATGGCCGCCTGCTCGGTGTTATTGAGCGCTGGAATCCGCAGCCGCTGGAAATTTCCGTGCCAGCCGAGGGAGTGAAGCTCGATATTCTCGTCGAGAATATGGGCCGAGTCAATTACGGGCCGCTGATTCGTGATCCGAAAGGGATTACGGAGGGAGTACGAATCGATAATCAGTTCCAATTTGATTGGACGGTTCGGCCGCTGCCTCTGCAGCCGGAGACTCTGGCCGGACTCAAATATGATGCGCTTGATGCCGCGGCAGCGGACGGGGAGAATGGGGAGGAACGGCCCGCATTTTACCGCGGAAGCTTCGAGGTGCAGGAGCCTGGCGATACGTTCCTGCGATTTGATGGCTGGTACAAAGGCATTGCCTGGGTGAACGGTTTCAACCTGGGACGCTACTGGAGCGCCGGTCCGCAGCGTACCTTGTATGTTCCAGGCCCGTTGCTGCAGCAGGGACGGAATGAGATCGTCCTGTTCGAGCTTCATTCCGGCCCGGTCAACTGTGAAATTGAGCTGACGGATACTCCTGATTTAGGAACGGTCGCTCAGGTAGACGACGCTGTACTGAATTTTGCTAATGATGAGGAGGAATAGTCCATAAAGAGGGGCTTCCCCAAAGCAGTATTAGCTTACGTATATGAAGCAAGGCAACAGCATAACATGAGTCATAAGATCTCACCTTTCAACTGGAAGGGGGGATCTTTTTTTTAGTTTTATAAATACAAAACAAAGATCAAGTACGCGCTGCAGAGCGTCTATTTAGCAAGAAAAGGGTATTAATATTTATAAGGTTGACACCTGTATATACAAGTATTATGATTTACGTACAACCTGTATATACAAGATGATAAGGAGGGGGAAGTTTCATGGAAACCAAAGGAAATCTGCCTCGGGATTGGTGGAGAACTTCTACGGTTTATCAGGTATACCCCAAGAGCTTCAAGGACACAACAGGCAGCGGTACCGGCGACATCCGCGGGGTTACCGAGAAGCTGGATTATATAAAAGGACTGGGGATCGACATCGTATGGCTGCAGCCGGTGTATGTATCTCCGCAAAATGATAACGGTTACGACGTTGCGGATTACTATAACATCGATCCCGCATTCGGGACGATGGAGGATTTCGACGAGCTCGTTAGGGAGCTGAAGCGAAGAGACATGCATCTGATGATCGATATCGTGGTGAATCATTCGTCCACGGAGCATCGCTGGTTCAAGGAAGCGAGGTCCTCCCGCAGCAATCCCTACCGCGACTATTATATTTGGCGGGACCCGGCAGCAGGTGGAGGGCCGCCGAACAATTGGCAGTCCAAATTCGGGGGCTCGGCATGGCAGTATGATGAGGGCACGGGGCAGTATTTCCTGACGTTGTTCGATAAGACACAGGCCGATCTGAATTGGGAGAATGAGAAGGTCAGGCAGGAGGTTGTGGACTTGCTTACCTTCTGGGCGGAGAAGGGCGTAAGCGGATTCCGCATGGATGTCATTAATCTCATTTCCAAGGACCAGGCCTTCCCGATGGATGACGGGTCAGTTCCGCCAGGGGATGGGCGCCGGTACTATACCGACGGTCCCCGGGTGCATGAATTTGTGAAAGAGCTTAACGCCAAAGTGTTCAGGCCCTATAACCTGGTTACAGTCGGAGAAATGTCGTCCACTACGCTGGAGCACTGTATTCGTTATTCAAACCCGGAGGAGAATGAGTTCTCCATGACATTCAATTTCCATCATTTGAAGGTGGACTATCCGAACGGGCAGAAGTGGGAGCTCAAGCCGTATGATTTCGAGGAGCTAAAGAGGCTGCTCTCCGTATGGCAAACCCGCATGCAGCAGGGAGGAGGCTGGAATGCGCTGTTCTGGAACAATCATGACCAGCCGAGGGCGCTGACCCGTTTTACGGATGATCATGAATACCGGGCAGAGAGCGCCAAGCTGCTTGCCACCACACTGCACGGCCTGCAAGGAACGCCTTACGTATACCAGGGTGAGGAAATCGGGATGCCTGATCCGAAGTGGGGCGACATTTCGGAGTTTCGTGACATCGAATCGCGGAACATGTATGAAATCCTTATCCAGCGAGGAAAAACGCCGGAGGAGGCCGCCTGCATCGTGAAGGTTCGCTCCAGGGATAATTCCCGGCTGCCCATGCTGTGGGATGACAGCGATCAAGCCGGATTCACGACCGGAACGCCGTGGATCAAGATCGATGAACGGTATCCGTTCATCAACGCGAAGCAGGAGGTTGAAGACCCCAATTCAATCTATCATCACTATCGCCGGTTAATCCAGCTGCGCAAGAGCCTGCCGATACTAACGGACGGAGAATATGAACGGCTCGATGAGGGACATCCCCGGGTTTATGCCTATGCAAGAAAGAACGAGAAGCAGACACTGGTTGTTATTTCAAATTTCAGCCGGGAGCAGACGCAATTCGAGCTTCCAGGCCAATGGGCGGCAAGCTTTGCTGCCGCTGGCTCCAAAGAGCTACTTCTAGGCAATACGGAGGAAGCGCCGGAGCTGTCGGCTTCGATCAAGCTGCCGCCATACGGCTCATATATGTGGATTATTAATAACGTTAACTCATAATGTTTAATATGGTGAATTATCAATCCTAATAGTCAGGAGCGGATGACGATGGCGAATATAGATCGCAAAAACGTGGAGCGTATCATCGAAGCCGTTGGCGGCAAAGACAATATCGAAGCCGCTACGCATTGCGTGACCCGGTTAAGATTTGCCCTTGTGGATGAAAGCAAGGTGAATTCCAGGGCATTGGACGAAAATGATCTTGTCAAAGGGCAGTTCTCTACACAGGGCCAATTTCAGGTGGTGATCGGACCGGGATTGGTCGACCAGGTCTATGATGAAATGCTGAAAATTACCGGAGGCGCCAGGGCGAGCAAGGACGATGTAAAAACGCTGGCCAGCAAGAAGCAAAATCCGCTTCAACGGGCGATTAAGACGCTGGCTGATATTTTCATTCCGATATTGCCGGCGATCGTTATGGCGGGCCTGCTGCTCGGCATCAATAACATCCTTACGGGCCCCGGCATTTTCTATGCTGGCCAATCTCTCATTGAGGTTCATCCGCAGTGGGCGGACGTGGCTTCGATCATCAATCTGATTGCAAGCACGGCCTTCGCCTTCCTGCCTGTGCTGATCGGCTGGTCCGCGGTGCGCCAATTCGGCGGGAGCCCGCTGCTCGGGATCGTGCTTGGCCTTATTCTGGTCAATCCCGATCTCATGAGCGCTTATCAATACGCCGATGCCAAGCTGGCAGGCACGGTTCCCGTCTGGAACCTCTTCGGCTTTGAAGTCGAGAAGATAGGCTATCAGGGCCAGGTGCTTCCTGTGCTGGTGTCCGCTTATCTGTTGGCTAAAATTGAGGGCTTCCTGAACAAGCGGGTGCATGACTCGATTAAGCTGCTTATCGTAGCTCCCGTAGCATTGCTGGTGACCGGCTTCCTCGCGTTTATCGCCGTCGGGCCGATCACGTTTGCGATCGGAAACGTTTTGACATCGGGGCTGGTCGGCATTTTTGACTCCTTTGCCGCGCTTGGCGGCTTGATTTACGGAGGCTTGTACTCGCTGCTGGTCATTACAGGAATGCACCATACCTTCCTGGCCGTTGACATCCAGCTCATCGGCAGCCAAGGCGGAACCTTCCTATGGCCGATGCTGGCCTTGGCGAATATCGCTCAGGGCGCTGCGGCGCTCGCTATGATGTTCGTTGCCAGGGAGCAGAAAGCGAAGGGCCTTGCCGTAACATCGTCGATTTCCGCTTTCCTGGGGGTGACTGAGCCGGCTATTTTCGGTGTGAACGTGCGTCACAGATATCCTTTTATTTTTGGGATGATCGGTTCCGGAATTGCGGGTGTCATCTTGGCAATCAACAATGTACTGGCCTCTTCCATCGGGGTAGGGGGAATTCCCGGCTTCCTATCCATCTTCCCGAATCAATGGGGGGTATTCTTCCTTGGCATGGCGATTGTACTCGTGGTTCCTTTTGCGGGGACGCTGCTGTACGGAAAATACCGGATGGCGCAGGCAGGTCCGGCGATGAAGGATCATCAGGGAGTGCAGGGGGAAGCGGCAGTTAAGCTTCAGGAAGCTCCAGAGACTCAAAAAGCTCAAGATGCCCAAGATGCCCAAGATGCTCAAAAGGAAGTGGCGATGCTTCCGATTGATATTCCGGCACCGCTTAGCGGAGTTATCGTGCCTTTGTCCGAGGTGCCTGATCCGGCATTCGCAGAGAAGCAGATGGGCCCGGGCATTGCGATCATTCCGTCGGAAGGCAAGGTATACGCACCCTTTGACGGTACGGTGGCTCATTTGATCAAGAGCAAGCATGCTCTGGTTCTAACGGATACGAACGGCATCCAGATATTGATTCACGTCGGCATTAACACCGTATCCTTAAAAGGCGACGGCTTCACCGCTCACGTTGAGAGCGGGGCTGCCATTTCCAAAGGGCAGCTGCTGCTTGAATTCGATAAAGAGCGGATCGAGCAGGCCGGTCTTCCCGTGATTACCCCGGTTATCGTCCCGGACGGGCAGGACGCCGTTCTTAAGGTGGATGAATATGAAGGAGAAGCGGTTCAGTGCAAGACCCCGGTGATGCGGGTTACGCTGGGAGCCGCAGGTGAAGAGACCGGGACTTAATGACATTGCCGTAAATCATGATACAATAATGTTGGTGATCAGGTGATGAAGAACAACATTTTTATGAGCCTTTACAAGGATTACGCCGAACAGATCGATACGGGAGCGCTCCGTCCCGGCAGCAAGCTGCCCTCGGAGAATGAGCTCGCAGAGGCCTATCAGATCTCGAGAGAGACGGTACGCAAGGGCCTGAATCTATTGGCTCAGAACGGTTATATCAACAAAGTAAAAGGGAAGGGCTCCTTCGTCCTGGATACGGGGAGGCTGAAGTTTCCGATATCGGGTCTGGTCAGCTACAAGGAGCTCTCCGAGCGATTAGGCAAAAAGAGCCGAACTCTGGTCTATGCCACCGAGCGCGTGCCAGCAGGGGGCGACATCGCAAAAGAGCTGCGAATCGAGGCAAACCAGCCGGTCTGGAAGGTCATTCGCTCCAGGGAAATCGACGGAGAGCGCATCATTCTGGATATTGATTATTTGCTTGCCGAAATCATACCGAATTTAACGAAGGACATTGCGGCAGATTCCATATATCAATATCTGGAGCAGGAGCTTTTGTTGAAAATCAGCTACGCAGAGAAGGTCATTAGCGTCGAACGGGCTACGAACATGGATCATCAGTACATGGATTTAAAAGATGATACGCATGTCGTCGTCGTCCGGGGTTATGTACATCTGGAGGATACAACGCTTTTTCAATACACGGAGTCGAGACACCGGCTGGACAAGTTTCAGTTCGTTGATTTTGCAAGAAGAATCTCCAGGGTAGAAGCCTAGGTAATGATGTTTTAAATACTAAAGAAAGGGGTGCCCTCTGGGCACCCTTTTTCGGTATTATTGTCTGATAATGAGTACGTCTTGCGGCGGTCTGCCTGAGCTTTGAATTTGGGAAATTTCAGCATTTGTAAGATTACGGCCTACCAGAACTAAGGAAGACGTGACATTGTTAAAGTTAAAATTGCTTAAATTCGCTACGTTCTGGCTGCCGCGGAACACGCGGAACGATCCCTGGAAGTTAATTTGCGAAAACAGTACCAGGGTGACTTGAGAGCTCTGAGCAACATTTCTCAGTCGGAAGCTCGACAGCGCGTTGTTAAACCGGAACGCCCCTAAATCACGGATCGCAACTCCTCCCCGTCTGAGAAGAATTCGACGAACCGAAAAATTGTTGCCAGACCAAAGAGCCAGACGCACATCTCTATTTGCCAAATTAAATCACTCCTTTTCGTAGAATAGTATATTTTATGCGAATCTTTGAATGCGGTAAGAGACAGATATAGCAGGGTAATCGCTTGTTTTTGGCGATTCCCGGCCCAGCTTCCAATTCTTAAGGAAGTACTTAAAGAAAATGCTTTGAAAAACTTAGAACCCTCTCAAATCGTCCTCATCCCGTAGATAATCGTGCTATAGTAGGTGAAAAGAACACATGCTATCCAATCGTTTATTAATGATATAGAAGAAAGCGAGCATGCCGACCATGAATAAGAAGATACTTTTTAATGATCGATGGGAGTTTGCAAAAAGCGGTCTCGAGACGGCGAATTATACAGATCTTCCGTTCGAGCCTGTTGACATTCCCCATGACTGGCTGATCTACAATACACTGAATCTCTATGAGGACAGCATTGGCTGGTACCGCAAAAAATTTCGATGGACCAAGAATGATAAACAGCTTCTGCTATGTTTCGATGGGATCTACATGGATTCTTCGGTCTATGTCAACGGACAATTTGTAGGCGAGTGGAAGTACGGGTATTCCTCCTTTGAGCTTGAAATCACGGGTGCCGTTACCGAGGGGGAAAATGAAATCCTGGTAAAGGTTGTGCACCAAAGCCCTAACAGCAGATGGTATTCGGGGGCCGGCATTTATCGGAATGTTTGGTTAAAAGAGAGGGCCTGCAATTACATCGTAACGGATGGCGTTTATATTTCGACCAAGCAAATGGATCAGGGCTGGGAGATCGAGATCGACACGGAGCTGAGCTTGCATGAGGATGTATATGTCTCTCATATACTCTTGGATCAAGGCCGAGTCATCGCTGAAGTGACAGACAAAATTACAGCAGTTGCCGGGGCTGTCACCATAAGCCGGCAGAATCTGATGGTTCAGATGCCCAGGCTGTGGAGCCCGGATGAGCCTTATCTTTACCAGCTAATCACCCGACTGCGTTCAGATGTAGCGGATCAGAAAGAGAACCCGCAGGCCGACACGGACCATATGATTGAAACCATTTCCCATCCTATCGGATTTAGGAATATTCGGCTTGATCCTACCCAAGGCTTCTTCCTCAACGGAAAAAAGATGAAGTTAAACGGGGTATGTGAGCATCATGATCTGGGCGCTCTGGGCGCAGCCTTTAATAAAGCGGCCTTGCGCAGGAGATTTAGCATTCTGAAGGACATGGGAGTCAACGCGGTACGTACCGCTCATAACATGCCTGCCAAAGAGCTGATGGATTTGGCGGACGAAATGGGGCTGCTCGTTGTCTCGGAGGCTTTCGACATGTGGGAGAGACCGAAGACCCCTTATGATTATGCAAGATTTTTCAAAGACTGGGCGCACCGGGACGTTAGAAGCTGGGTCATGCGGGATCGGAATCATCCGAGTCTGATCATGTGGAGCATCGGCAATGAGATCTATGATACCCACGCTGATGAACGGGGTCAGGAAATTACCCGGATGCTTATGGATGCCGTCCTGGAGTACGACCCGAAGCAGAACGCCAGAGTAACGATCGGCTCGAACTACATGCCTTGGGAGAACGCACAGCAATGTGCCGATATCGTGAAGGTTGCCGGCTATAATTATGCGGAAAAATATTATGAGCAGCACCACCAAGAGCATCCGGATTGGATCATCTATGGCAGCGAGACGGCATCCGTTGTGCAGAGCCGGGGGATTTATCATTTCCCGTTCGGGAAATCCATTCTTGCTGATGACGACGAGCAGTGCTCGGCACTCGGCAACAGCTCCACGAGCTGGGGAGCGAAATCCGCGGAGGCCTGCATTCTGGCCGACCGGGATACGCCTTTTTCGCTGGGGCAATTCATTTGGACAGGATTTGACTATATCGGCGAACCGACTCCGTATCATACGAAGAACTCGTATTTCGGGCAAATCGATACTGCTACCTTCCCTAAGGATTCTTATTATATTTACCAATCTGCCTGGACCGACTACCGAACGAGGCCCATGGTGCATATTCTGCCTTATTGGGATTTCAATCCGGGGCAAATGATCGACGTGCGGGTCTGCTCGAACGCGCCGAGAATCGAGCTGCTGTTCAATGGCCAAACGATCGGCACCCACGATATCGACCATGAGCATGGAGCGGAGCTTGTCGGCTGGTGGACAATCCCTTACGCTCCAGGGGAATTGAAGGCTATCGCTTATGATGAGACCGGCCGCATCATTGCTACTGACGTTAAAACCTCTTTCGGAGACGCCAGAAAAATTAGCTTGAAGGCAGACAAGGAGCAGCTCTTGGCCGATGGACAGGATCTTATTTTCGTTGAAATTGCGATGGAAGACGAAGCCGGCCGTCCCGTGGGAAATGCCAATAACCGGGTGCATGTCGAGGTTACGGGCGCAGGGAGGCTGATCGGGCTCGACAATGGGGACAGTACGGATTACGATCCGTATAAAGGCCAAAGCCGCAGGCTGTTCAGCGGCAAGCTCATGGCCATCATCGGAGCTACCACGCAGTCTGGCGAGATTCGGATGCAAGTGACCTCACGGGGCTTGGCGGGCCAATCCGCCCGTTTCATGTCCATCCCGGCCGGGGCCGGTACAGTCTCTGCCGGAATTTGCGCCCGGACGGAGAACAAAGAGCTGCCTTGCGTCATGGGAGCTCCGGATGAAGTACCGCTGCGGAAGATCGAATTGATCAGCGAGGCCGGGCAGAAGTTCGATCCGTCCAGACGAGAGATGGTGGTCAGAGCCCAGCTTCATCCGCCGGAGACTTCGTACCGCGACGTCGAATGGTCCGTCGTGAACGATGCGGGGATCGAGTCCAATATCGCCAAGGTAGAGGCAGATGGGCTCGAAGCAAGAATCACCGCACTTGGAGACGGGGAATTCAGGCTGCGCTGCATGAGCAGGAACGGTACGGACAAAATCAAGCTTATATCCCAGCTGGAGTTTGCAGCGTCGGGACTTGGCGCGGCATATAAGGATCCTTATAAATTCATTTCAGCAGGACTCTATGATTATAGCAAGGGAGAGCTCGGCAACGGCAATGAAAGGGGCGTAGCCACGAGCAGGGACGGCGAGACGCAGGTCGGCTTCCGCGATATCGACTTCGGCCCATACGGCTCGGATACGATTACGATCCCGATCTTTGCCCTGTCAAGTGAACCGTATCCCCTTGAAATATGGGAAGGAATGCCCGGAGAGGAAGGCAGCCAGCTTCTCGCTGATGCGATCTACCAGAAGGAGACCAGGTGGAACGTCTATCAGGAGGAGACATATCGCCTGTCCAAGCCGCTTCGCGGAGTGACCTCGCTCTGCTTCGTGCTGCGGCAGAAGGTGCATATCAAGGGATTCTATTTTGAACCGAGGAACAGAGCCTTCGAGCGCAACAGCGCTGCCCATAGCGACCGTATTTACGGCGATACGTACACGGTTGCGGATAACCGCGTAGAAGGAATCGGCAACAACGTCTCCCTGGTGTTCGAGCAGATGGATTTCAGCAGTGAAGGAGCGACGAGGCTTGTGATTTACGGCCGTTCGCCGATCGATAAGAATACGATTCATGTCCGGTTCGGGTCCGAGGAGGGGGAGAGCAATCAGCTTGTTGAGTTTACGCAGTCCGACGGATATGAAGAGCGAGTATTTGATATCAAGAAAATAACTGGCCAGGGCAAGGTGACCTTTATCTTCCTGCCGGGTAGCCAGTTTGATTTCGGCTGGTTCCGGTTCGAGAGATAATGTGAGTTGCAGTAGAAGCATCGCCAATAATCGGTGCTGGAAGAGACAAGGTTAAAGGGTCAGGCTATCAACGGCTTTGGCTTTGTCTCATACGGCTTACCCGAACTACACCAGAGCTCGATCGCTTTCCACATGAATCGGGTGCAGAGCTCCGTTGACGGCGAAGGAAGCTTGCCCCGTTTCTTCGGATACGACAAGGACGATAGCGTCGCATCGCTCGGTCAGTCCGATCGCCGCGCGGTGCCTCGTCCCCAACTTTCTGTCCGCTGCATGAATGTTGGACAGGGGAAGCACGTTGGCAGCCGACACCACCGTTTCGGCGCGGATCAGAACAGCACCGTCATGCAGCGGGTTTCCTGGATAAAATATCGATTCGATCAAGGCATGAGATATTGTCCCTCCAATCGGAATATTGGAGCGGATGAACGATTCTAGGGAATCCTGCCGTTCCACGACGATTAGCGCGCCATGCTTCCGCTCGGATAAATTCCGCACGCTTATGGTCAGATCCTCGAATTTCGAGGTGTAGGGAGATAAATAACATTTCAAATAAAAGGATGCGGCGCTTTCTACAATGTCGGTCATCATATTCCGCATATTTTCGAATTGCTGTACAGGGCAGACATGTTCATGGTTCAGTAGCTCGACATTATGCTGAGCTAATGAAATGATCTCATGTAGGCGTTTTTCTAAATGCTCCTTTAACGAAGAAGAATTGCAATTATGATCGATCATATTCTATACCTCGCTTCCAAGGATATGGCTATTATTCAAAACTTAGCTTGTCCAGAAGGGACACTTATCATCCTGATGCCGCCTATGGCTGCTTCGGTTACCGTCGCGAATACGCTGGTTCAGGTCCATGTTCTCCTGCTATGGAGGGAAGGTTGTCGAGCAGCGCTAGCTGCTCTATAGCATCAGGAAATCATTAATACGCGCATTATGTTCAAAAGTGTAAAATCAGCTAATACTTTAGATCTGGTTGACCTAATAGTACGAAGGGGCTGTCCCAGAAATCATCATAGATTGAGGGGCGCCCTTTCTTTTGGATAGTTATCTTGCGGAATCAACTTCTGTTGGGTCGACCTTTGTTGGATCAATCTCTGTTGGATCGAGTTCTGTTGGATCAACCTCTGTTGGATGAACTTCTGTTAGATCAACCTGCGTTGGGTCAACCTTTGTTGAATCAAACTCTATGAAATCAACCTCTTGGTAATCAACTCCGCCTTGTCTGTATCCCATTTCTTTAACTCATCCTCTATAAACTGTCGAATATAAGCTGTCGAACTCGAACGCTAAATGGATTTCATGTAACTAACTATGCTCTAAACGAATGTTTCAGGGGAGTAGATGGATTTCATGTACCTAAAATCCACAATCCCGCCCAGAAAGGACAAATCCCTTCTTCTAACGACATGAAATCCATTTAAATCTGCTTTCCCTTCTTTGCCGCAGAAACTAACTACAATAAATCCATTTAGAACGTGAAACCCACGATTCATGCTAGGCATAAAGAGGAGGTGGCGAGCGTGTTTGGTCACGTTAATGCAACGTAGGTGGCAAGTGTGTTGGGTCACGTTAATGCAACGTAGGTGGCAAGTGTGTTGGGTCACATCAAGGGCAACCGGTCGTTCCATAAATGAGAATGCCATTTTTAAGAACATTAGATGCATATCAAATTGAAAATAGTCAGCAAGTATAAGAAGTGTCCCTTCAACTTGTAGTGCATTCGAATAGGCATGGTATAATTCTTCTTTATCTAACTTGGACGTATTTGAAATATAATTACCGCACACCTTTTCTTAAAGACCAGCTTCTAAGTCTTTTGAGTATTAAGCCAGCGTTCTGCGTTTTTTCCACAAATAATTGTAAAACGTACTTGTGAAACATATATCAGACACTCCAACAAACGTGCAAAGTGTAAAGCTTCAAAAAGTTCCTGTTTCGAGGCTTACCAAAAGTAAGTGTGGAGGTCGATAAGTCTGGAGGTCGGGTGGCTTGCACTTGCTCCCACTCTGCTTAAGAGAGCCGCTGTCGATGCCAAAAGCCAAAGAGATAGGCGAGAAGAAACGGCATAGCTCCTGTTGTTTTTCAACCGAGTACCAACCAATTTTGCTGGTGAGGGTGATACTTTTGGAACAGCCTCTTTACAGTTATATGCGCATCGAACGGTAGATGCCGAGTGTGGCGACTCTCGTCATCTGTACACCAGATGGCCGGATCCAAGCCCAGATCCATCCCCAGATCCATCCCCAGATCCATCCATCGCATTTATGTACTCACATTTTTACTAAATAGTTCATATACTGATTGGAGTAAATATAGCGGAGGTAGATAGCTTGGCCACGATAAGCCTTTGCATGATTGTAAAGAATGAAGAAGAAACCATTGCAAGATGCCTTGCGTCCGTCCAACGTATCGTTGATGAAATAATTATAGTAGATACGGGGTCCTCCGATAGAACCATAGAAATTGTAAAAGAGTTTACTCCCAACGTATATCATTTCCAATGGACGGATGATTTTGCCGCTGCCCGGAATTTTTCTTTTAGCAAGGCTGGCATGGATTATATTTTATGGCTTGACGCCGATGACGTGCTGTCTGTGGAAAATGCCGACAAGCTGCTCCTGTTGAAGGAAACGCTCCCTCCCTCGGTGGACTCGGTAATGATGAAATATATACTGGGTCGGGATGAATACGGCAAGCCGAATTTTAGCGTCAAGAGGAATAGATTGGTTCGAAGAGAAAGGGGGTTCGTTTGGAAGGGGATTGTCCATGAATATCTGGAGGTCGGTGGTAATATTGTCGAGTCCGACATCGAGGTTTTTCATCAAAGCGCCAAGGGAAATTCCGACCGCAACCTTAAAATATATGAAAAGAATTATGCAGAGGGCAAGACATTCTCCCCGCGGGATTTGTATTATTTTGCAAATGAACTCTATGATCATGGCCTCTATAAAAGGGCAAAGAGGTTCTATCTCCGGTTCCTGAGAACAGGAAAGGGCTGGGTGGAGGACAACATAAATGCCTGCGGGAAGCTATCCGATTGCTGCCACTTTCTAGGCGAGCATGATAAGTCACTGGAATGGGCCTTCCGGTCGTTTATTTACGCTGCCCCCCGGGCAGATCAATGCTGTCGGGCAGGATATTATTTCATGCAAAACAAACAATGGAGTCAGTCGATCTTCTGGTATAAGCTCGCCGCGACGCTCGATCTGCCCAAAGAGATGCAAGGATTCATCAATTATGCATGCTGGACATGGCTGCCGCATCTGCAGCTATGCGTATGCTATGCGAATATCGGAGAGTATGAATTAGCCTATAAGCACAATGAAATAGCAAGAGAATATCGTCCGAATGATCCGCAGATTATTCATAACAAGGAGTATTTGGAGGGGGTCCAGCCTTCTCTGAAACAAGGCGCCACAGCTCCCGATGTAACGCCTTGATTGCGATGGAAGGCTAGCTATTAATAACCGCCGCTGTGATAGCTCCGTTGTTGATCGTAATGGTTTGACCCCCTGACAAGGCGTTGCCCGTCACCTGCAGAGTATAGGTATGCACTCCTGTTGGCGGTGCTTCATCGCATGTCGTAAAGGCCGTTGTAATCGGACTATTGGCAGACACTGGGGTGTCGCTGGCCGTATCGATAATCGTGACTCCATCGCGCAAAATACGAAAAGTAATCGTCGGGTTGGCCGAGCTTGGCGTCCATGTCGAGGAAGCTACCAGCCATACGGCATTGGTTGCTGCAGCCACGTTGACTGTCACGGTGCCGAGGGTTGCCGTCGGTGCAGCAGCGGTTAAGGTAATCCCGGCAAATCGGGCACAGTCAAATGATGACAGGAGTCCAGCCGGCCCAGTGGCTCCCGTAGCGCCAGTTGCCCCAGTTGGTCCTACGGGTCCAGCCGGCCCTGCCGGTCCGGGAGGCCCTCCAGCCGGTCCAGTGGCACCTGTAGCACCGGGGGGTCCTGGAATACCTTGCGGTCCTTGCGGCCCCTGAGGTCCCGGAGGTCCGACTAATCCGGGAGCGCCTGTAGCTCCCACGGGTCCTGGAATACCTTGGGGTCCCGGAGGCCCTGGAGGTCCGACTAGCCCAGGAGCTCCCGTAGCGCCTTGGGGACCGGCGGGTCCTACGGCTCCAGCAGGCCCTGCCGGGCCGATCGGGGCATTGACGATAACTTTAGGTGGCGGACATACTCTCTTTTTAACAATAATACGTTTTTTTCTTCGTTTAAAATGACTGATTTTTTTTCTTTTTTTTCTGATTTTAAAAACACTGATATTCAATGGTTAGCACCTCCTGTAGGTTTATATATACTATGGCAAACATATAGAAGCGGAATGGACGTTTATCTCAGAGACATAAGCGGATTTACAAAGGCCTAGTCCCATGTGTTAGAGCCTCCCGTGTTTGGGGTATAGTATGGAAGGTGCAATTTTATGCCCTAAACAGGGTTATGGAAATCACACTCGAATGAAAGATGACGGTTCATCCCCGTGCGACTTGAAGATCAAGCTCGGGCATTTCCTCGAAGCCCTTGAGGTTGTTACATAAACCAGGGCTTTTTTTGCATTTATTGTAAATAAGTGTATAATTTTATGGCGATAGGAGATCCAAGCGAGTCTACATAAAGGAGAAGATATCAAGAATGGATAATCAAACGAATGAAACCATTCCTCAACCTAAGACCAAAGGTATTCTCGGCAATCTTCCCGACATTGATACAGATCGGCCCGTCCAATCTTTAGTGAAGCTTGCCGGGGAGTATGGACCCATATTTCGGGTAGATCTCCCAGGGGGACATCTTACTTTGATTTCAGGACATCGGCTCGTCGAGGAGGCCTGCGATCAATCCAGGTTCGACAAGAACGTTTGGAGCCCCCTGCAAAGAGTGCGCGCCTTCACAGGCGATGGCCTGTTCACCAGCTGGACTTATGAACCGAACTGGCAAAAAGCGCACCACATTCTGCTGCCGAGCTTCAGTCAAAGAGCCATGCAGGGTTACCACACTATGATGGTGGACATTGCTCTGCAGCTTATCCAAAAATGGGCAAGGCTCAATCCGGATGAGATTGTAAATGTTCCGGAAGACATGACCCGGCTGACCCTTGACACGATCGGGCTATGCGGCTTTAATTTCCGCTTCAACAGTTTTTATCGCGATCAACCGCATCCTTTTGTCGTAAGTATGACCCGGGCACTGGATGAAGCAATGAGTCAGGGACAGCGGCTCGGAATTCAGAATAAGCTCATGCTGATTACGAAGCATCAATTCCAGCACGATATTCAATCGATGTTCTCGACCGTAGACAAAATCATTTCGGAGCGCCGCAGCGGAAAGACGGACAGCAAGGACGATCTGCTGGCCCACATGCTAAGCAGCAAGGATCCGGAAACCGGGGAAATGCTGGATGACGAGAATATCCGTTATCAAATCATTACTTTTTTGATTGCAGGTCATGAGACAACAAGCGGCTTGCTGTCCTTCGCGCTCTACTATCTTCTGAAAAATCCGGACAAGCTTAAGAAAGCCCAGGAAGAGGTCGACCGTATCTTTACCGGCTCCGTTCCAACCTACAAGCAGGTCCGGGAATTGAAATATGTTCGCATGATTTTGAGCGAAAGCTTAAGACTATGGCCGACCGCTCCGGCGTTTTCTCTGTACGCCAAAGAGGATACGGTCATCGCAGGGAAGTATAGCATCCGTAAAAATGACACGCTCACAGTATTAATTCCCCAGCTTCATCGAGATAAGGAGGTATGGGGGGAAGACGTGGAAGCATTCCGTCCCGAGCGGTTCGAGAACGAGGAGAAGATTCCTCACCATGCTTACAAACCTTTCGGCAATGGCCAGCGGGCGTGCATCGGCCAGCAATTCGCCATGCATGAAGCGACGCTGACGCTCGGGATGGTGCTCAAGCATTTTATCCCGGTCGACCATACGAATTACCAGCTTAAAGTCAAAGAGACCTTGACGCTGAAGCCGGATGAATTCACGATTCAGGTGAAGGTTAGACAGCAGCCGATGGCTGCCGCGGTCACGGAGGAGAAGGCACCAGAGGAGAAGGGTAGCACGCTGAATATCGCGGCCAACCCCCAGTTGAAGGGGCATGATACGCCTCTGCTAGTCCTCTATGGCTCCAATCTCGGGACGGCAGAAGGCATAGCGCGCGAGCTGGCTGAGCATGGGAAGATGCTCGGCTTCAAGAGCGAAGCCGCCAGCATGGATTCGCGAATCGGCAAGCTGCCCACGGAAGGGGCGGTTATCATCGTATCTGCTTCTTATAACGGGAATCCTCCAGATAACGGCAGGCAGTTCGTGGAATGGCTGATGGGGGAGGAAGAAGGGAAGCTGCAAGGGGTACGGTATACCGTCTTTGGCTGCGGAGACCACAACTGGACGAGCACATACCAGCGGATTCCGGTATATATCGATGAACGCCTTGAGGAGCTTGGCGCTGCGCGCTTGGTTGAACGCGGCGAGGGAGACGCCAGCGGCGATTTCGAGAAGCAGTATGACGAGTGGCGGGAGACGCTGTGGTCCGGCATGATGGACGCTTTTGGGCTCACATATAAGAAGGTGGATAAAAGAGAGAGCTCCCTCTCGATCAGCTTCGTCAGCGGAATGGCCGGCATGCCTTTGGCGGCAAGCTACGATGCTTTCCATGCCGCGATCGTGCAGAATAAGGAGCTGCAGAGTCCAGACAGCCCTAGAAGCACCCGCTATATCGAGATTGAGCTGCCGGAGGGCGCTGATTATCAGGAGGGGGATCATCTGGGCGTGCTGCCGCGAAATCCCGCTTCGCTGATTCAGAGGGTGGTTGACCGTTTCCGACTGAGCACGGATGATCATTTGCTGCTGGAGGGCGGCGGGCGAAGCATCGCTCATCTGCCGCTCGGCAGACCGATCAGCGTGTTGGATCTGCTCGGGTACAGCGTCGAACTGCAGGATGCCGCCAGCCGTTCGCAATTGCGCGAAATCATTGCTTACACGACGTGCCCGCCACATAAGAAGGAGCTTGAAGCGCTCCTGGAGGAAGAGACCTACCAGAGTGAGGTGCTCCACAAAAGAGTCAGCATGCTTGAGCTTATCGAGAAGTATCCGGCCTGCGAGATGCCGTTCGACCGGTTCTTGGAGCTGCTCCCGCCGTTGAAGCCACGATACTACTCGATCTCCAGCTCCCCCAAGCTGCTGGGGAACAAGCTTAGTATTACGGTCGGTGTAGTGGAAGGTCCTGCGCGCAGCGGCAGCGGCCAATACCGGGGAATCGCCTCGAATTATTTGCGCGACCGGCAGCCCGGTGAATCGGTAGTTGTCTTCTTGCGAAGACCTGGAGCAGGGTTCGAGCTTCCCGCAAATCCGCAAACACCGATCATCATGGTTGGACCGGGAACAGGCGTAGCGCCGTTCATCGGCTTTCTGCAGGCCCGTGAGGCTTTGCGGTCTGAGGGTGTGAGCCTTGGCGAGGCTCATCTGTATTTTGGCTGCAGAAGGCCCGATGAAGATTATATCTACAGGCAGGAGCTTGAAAGCTATGACCGCTCCGGCATTGTGACGCTGCACACCGCTTTTTCCAGACAGGATCCTTTAGCTAAGGAATACGTTCAGCACAAGCTGCACGAGGATCGGGAGACTCTTATTTCTTTATTAGACCGGGGAGGTCGGCTGTATATATGCGGAGACGGCACGCGCATGGCTCCGGATGTAGAAGCCACGATCCGTAATGCGTACCGGGAAATTAACCAGACGACCGAGGAAGAGGCTGCGGCATGGCTTGACGGGCTGCTCAGCAAGGGACAATACGCCAAGGACGTATGGACCGGGATATAGCGGGATATGGACTAGAAAGAACATGCTTGAAAGCAACGTATAGCCGGCTACCTTTAAGGGGTGTCGGCTTTTTTGTTTGGTTAGGAATTCCTTGCCATGGCTCCTCAGATAGCTTAGTATAAAATGGAATTCAAACGGCTTGCCCATGACAGGGGATTGGAATGGATCGGGCCGTCATTTACAGATGGGGGATTTACTATGCAGCTGTCTCTAGCGAAAATCAAGAGCGAGAAGGAGATTGTGTCCTTGGCGCAGCTGGCGTCGGATATTTGGCACGAATATTTTGTCACGATCATCTCCAAGGAACAAATCGACTACATGGTGGAGAAATTTCAATCTGTTCCGGCGTTGACGGATCAAATAACGAACCAGGGATACGAATATTATTTTATGACCAGCCAGGGCGATCCAATGGGTTATTTGGGCATCAAGCAGGATGCAGGCAAACTGTTTCTCAGCAAGTTCTATATTCAGAAGGAGCATCGCGGCAAAGGCTATGCCAGCCAGGCGATGGAACTGCTGGTCGAGATGGGCCGAAAGCGGAATTTAGGCGCGATCTGGCTTACGGTGAATCGGCATAACGCATCCACGATCGCAGTATATGAGAAGAAAGGATTTAGGATCATCCGCACCCAGGTGGCCGATATTGGCAACGGGTTCGTGATGGATGACTTCGTGATGGAAAAGGAAATTGAGTTTATTTGACTGTATCCCATAAGCCGAGAGAACCGGCAGCCTATATTTGGTAGAAGGAGCAAAGCCATCGCTAGCCAGCGGTGGTCTTTTTGCGGTCAATTGCTTACATTTCGAAATGGGGAGAAGGCTCTTGAGTCCGAAAAAAACCGGCAAATGGGAAGGGCCATGTCGTCAAAGGAAAAATCTTCTTGTCTATTTTTCAAAAAAAACTTGGTAAGGTAGAGGGTAGCAATTGACAAGAGGTGATGAGCTGCATGAAGAAGCACTGTTTGTTCTGCGATGAAATCGTCCCCACGCAAGCTGAAGGCGAATATGATAGATTTATAGGCTGTTCCTGTTCACCCGACGGATTCTACAGCCTGCAAAGAGACAGCTACGAAGCTATTCTGTCGCTTCCGCACCAGAAAAAACGCACCATGCTTCATATAGTTTCGGCATATATCCGGGAGCTAACCGATTGCAAGGACAAAGTCGCTCTATCAGCGAGCGATTTAGAATCGATTATAAACTCCCCTAAAATTCCTGTGACCATTGATGATAAAGGAAAACGTCTCCTGCAATATTTGTACAGGCATTCTGAGGGACCTGGAGAATCGGTGGTCATTCATCCACTCTCCAGCAGCTATAATTTGACGTATTCTCCAAATTTGCAGGAGCTGGTCTATATCATTGATAAACTGAGAAGCGAACAGCTGCTGATCAGGGAAGGGATGAGCTTTCAACTGACGGAGAAGGGGTGGAGCGAAGCAGCTGCGAGCGCTGAAGGCAAAAAATTGAAGCCCTGCGCCGTTTTGGTTCCGGACGCGAAGGACTTGCGAACGGATTGGCTGCAAATGCTGCTGCCTAAAATCGAGCAGTACGGTTATTTGCCGCGCGTGCTTGCACCAGCTGCAACAGAAAACGCTGAAGTGTACTCTTTAGAACTAATAGCGGACAGTAAGCTGGTTATCGCGGATTTAACCGGTCAATCCCCAGGAATGTATTTTGCAGCGGGATATGCACTAGGCTTGGACATTCCGGTGATATGGATCGTAAACAGCAGCGATGCCGAAATGTTGTCCGTGAAATTCAAAGAGATCCGTCCAATCGTTTGGGATACAGCCGAAGAGCTGGCAGCATTTCTTCAGCAGAGGCTGAATGGATAGAACGGGGTCAGGTCACAGCTTAGTTCATTAGCGGAAATGAATAACAGGTGTCTCTTTGGGGAAGGGGAGGCCTGTTATTTATTTTCGCATAGGCAATAGCCATTATTTTAACGGGCATCCCTGAGGATGGGATGATGTGGAGAAGTGCGCATTTGCGTATAATGAATAAAAAAACGAGGAGCGGTTATCGAATACAAAACATAAATAATGTATTGACTCCGTACCTAAGTACAGGGACTAAGATCGGATTATGAAGGAGGAGCAGTGCATGGCATATCTAACCATTGGGGAATTGTCGAAGCGTGCCAGTGTGAACTTGGAAACCGTACGGTATTATGAAAAACGCGGATTGATTGCGGAGCCGCCTCGGACGAGAGCGGGCTATCGCATGTATGACGAATCTGTCGTGGACGATATCCGCTGGATTCGCCAGGCCCAGGCCATCGGCTTCACACTGCAGGAAATTCTCTATTTGAAGGCGCTGCGAGACGGCGCTGCAAGCTCAGAAGCGGAGCTGCGCTGCTACGCGGAGGAGAAGATAACCGAAATCGAGCAGAGGATTGAGCAGCTTCAGGAGATGAAGGCTCTTCTTGAGCGTGCAGCACGTCACTCGAGCGAGTCGCTTTCGACTTGTCCGCTCCTTCAAACCATTAAGCAAGGGAGGACATCAAATGAGCAAAAAAATTGAAGTGTACTCGGATGGAACCGATCGCAGCAAATCGATCATTCAGCTGGTGAAAAAGCGGGCCTGTTCTAAATGCGAGATCGTTGTGCACAACGCAGCTGAGGAGAAAGGGCGATCCGGCCCGTCTGTATGGATGGACGGCAAAGAGGTTGATCTCAACAAACTGTCGGGCGATGCAAAAATTATTCACTCGATTCCTTTTAAGTGAATATCAAGTTACCGGGGAGCAGCAAACCCGCGAAAGGCCTGTGAAACAGAACCTTCGCGGGTTTTTCGCAGCATTCGCTCTGACGAGGCATATACTGCACTCGCTAAAAAATAAGTCCGCCGGGAACGCCGGCCGGCGGACTTACTGCATCTCAAGTCTGTTTGCTCAGGGCATCTACTAGGAGAATAGCGTTAGCCACTTGCTCGGCTGTGATCTCCCTGGACAGGTTAACCATCGTTTCATTCGGTTGGGTGGCGGCTGTGCCAACCTTCAGCAGCTCCTCATAGGCAACGTTCTCCAGATGCAGCTGCTCCAAGGTCGTTGGAAGGCCCAGCTCTCTGTAAAAGCTGATGTATCTTAGAATTTCCTCTTCGGGATGGAGTTCAAGCACCAGCTGGACAAGTGTTCCGTAAGCGACCTTCTCACCGTGAGTCAGATGATGAATATCTCCAGACAGCACTGTCATTCCGTTGTGAATAGCATGTGCGGCCGCCAAGCCGCCGCTTTCGAAGCCAAGACCGGACAGCAGGGTATTTGCCTCGACAATTGCCTCGACATGCCGGGTAACGAGTCCTTTTTTTACAGCTTTGTAAGCGGGGATTCCGTATTGGAATAATGTCTCTTCGCAGGCCTTGGCAATGGCTTGGGCAGCAATGCTCGGCTTGCCGCCCGACATAGCGGTGCCGCCGCTTCTTACCGTAGCACGAACCTCCACCCACGTCGCCATCGCGTCGGCAATGCCCGAGGCAAATAACCGGGCTGGAGCTTGCGCGACAACGGCAGTATCCACCAGCACCAGATCGGGGTTTTTGTTATAGAACCTATAGGATTCGAATACCCCTTCGTCACTGTAAATGACGGATAAAGCACTTGTCGGAGCATCGGTGGATGCCGTGGTCGGGGCAATGACCACCTTGGACCTCAGCTCGTCCGCCACGGCCTTCGCGGTATCCAATGTTTTGCCTCCGCCAACGCCAATTACAAAATCGACGGCTTGTGTTTGTCCTTCCTGAGCAATTCGTTTTACTTCATTTATAGAAGCCTCGCCATTGAATAAGACAAAGTGAAAATCAACGCCTTCCGATGTTAAACCTCCGGTAATTGTGTCCTTGGTAATGTTCCAGACAACTTCATCTGCGAGGACAAGGGGCTTGCGCCCCATCTCTTTAACATGCTTCCCGATTTCCTGCAGAGCGCCCTGACCTTGAATGTATTTGTTAGGTGAAATAAACACAATATTTGCCATCATCATTTCCTCCTGGGGCAGCTTCATCTTAATCTTCATCTCATATACCCTAATTAATATGAACAGATCATCCTAAAGATATGTAGTCGGCCCAATGCCGCTTAAAAGTACGATAGAGAGTGGAGATAGCTGAGGTTACAGCAGCAGTTGGGGCGGAAAAGGAACAAAAAAGACTGCGGCGACCATTTTACGGACGCTGCAGCCGTTTAAACGTCAATATGGATCAGCTTCGTGGCTTTTCTCTACAGCCTCTTTGGTGGCTTCGTTTGCGGCTAATGAGCCTTGGCCATATTTCGATTGGCCGGATTCACGGCCAGGGAGCTGTTCGTCCTTTTTCATTCCTTGTATTTCTTTCATGACCCTGCCGATCCCTTCCTTAACGCGGCGGCCATAGTCTTCATCCGCCTGTGTGAAATGGTGGATCATCGCTTCCTGGATTCGTTTGTCGCAAACCGCAAGCGCTTCGGACAGGTTCTTGATCAGTTCCTCACGCTCCCATTCTTCGAAAGCGCGGTACGTATCGCCCGCTTGCCCGTAGTTATTGGGACGATCGATCGGTGCGCTCATAGCCGCGGCATTATACGTTGGCCGATGCTGCGGCCGATCCTGCTGCCCGGCTTCCTGATAGCCGCCGATCATGGAAGGCTCATAGTTAATATGCGGATTTTCTCCGGACTCTTTGGGATTACGGGTGTCCATTTGGCCCCGGTGCTGATTCGTGCGCACAGGTACCTTTGGCGCGTTTACTGGCAATTGCAGATAGTTCGCGCCTACACGGTAGCGCTGCGTATCGGAGTAAGAGAAGGTACGGCCCTGCAGCATTTTGTCGTCGGAGAAATCCATCCCGTCGACCAGTACCCCGGTACCAAAGGCAGCTTGCTCAATTTCTGCGTGAAAATCAACTGGATTGCGATCCAGAACCATTCGGCCTAGCGGCAGCCAAGGGAACTTATCCTCCGGCCAGAGCTTCGTATCATCGAGCGGATCAAAATCCAGCTCCGGATGATACCCGTCCTCCATGATCTGGACGAAGAGCTCCCATTCGGGATAATCTCCGCGTTCAATCGCTTCATATAGATCCTGCGTCGCATGGCCGACGTTTTTTGCTTGGATTGCATTTGCTTCTTCTTGCGTCAAGTTGCGGATTCCTTGCTTAGGCTCCCAGTGATACTTCACCAGCACAGCCTCGCCCTTGTCATTGACCCATTTGTAGGTGTTGACGCCAGAACCCTGCATATGGCGGTATGTCGCTGGTATGCCCCATGGAGAGAACAGGAAGGTAATCATATGTGTTGCTTCAGGCGAACGGGAGACGAAGTCAAACATCCGCTGGGGATGCGGCACGTTCGAAGCAGGATCCGCTTTAAAAGCGTGAATCATATCAGGGAATTTCATCGCGTCGCGTATGAAAAATATTTTGAGATTGTTGCCGACGAGATCCCAGTTGCCGTCTTCGGTATACATTTTCACCGCGAAGCCGCGCGGGTCTCTTGCGGTTTCCGGCGAATCCTTTGCCCCTGCCACCGTGGAGAAACGAACCATCAGCGGTGTTCTTTTTCCGGCGCCGGAGAAGACCTTTGCTCGGGTGTACTTCTCTACCGGTTCATCTCCGACTTTGCCGTAGGTTTCAAAATACCCGAATGCTCCGGTTCCGCGAGCATGTACAACCCGCTCCGGCACCTCTTCACGGTCAAAATGGGAAATCTTCTCGATAAAGTGGTAATTCTCAAGCGTAGCTGGACCGCGGTCACCAATCGTACGGATATTTTGGTTGTCTTTCACAGGATGGCCTTGGCGTGTTGTCAACGTCTCACGCTTCACGTCGTGCTCGTGAGGTATCTTCATGTCATTATTCTCTCCCAAATGAACCCCTCCTTTAAGTGGTTATCTTCATCATTAACCAAAATGGTTACTATAAGCTTAACCTGTACCCAAAAAATGTATTCAGGGATGGACGGCTGATTAATTTTGGGAAGGTGAATATGTGATTCGGCAGTTAAGTTTGGTGATCAGTCAAAAAACCAACAACCTGTTCCTCAGAAGAGTTAGGTTGTTGGTTTTTTGGCAACAGTTCGATGAAGCTTTTCTCTTAGAAAGGATGGATATTCTTGTTTTATTTTTGTCCAATGGCAAACAGTTTTGTTCCCCCGATATATATGGTGCCATCTTTTCCGATAGTAGGGGAGGTGTTTAATAGATGATATAGTGGTATTCTCCAAATGGTTTGTCCAGTTTTTAAGTCTTTAGCGATTACCCCTGAATTAGTGCTGGTATAACCAACCATGTAAGCCATGATCAAATTCTGGTTTTTATCGATAACAAGGTTGTTTAGGCTAACAAGGTTCGTTTCATACGATTTTGTATTTGGGTCAAAATGCCACAGTAATTTTCCTGAAGGTGAAAACACTTGTCTTCCAAAAACCAAATACCCTTGGGAGCTGATTACTGGTGGGGTCCAGTAATTTATTTGGCGTTTTGATAGTAACTCTTTGATAAGTTTACCATCCGTATTGTAGTAATATAGCGACTTATCACCTATAACATATAAAATATTGTTGTCATAAACAGGAGCACTGATATTTTGTCCAGAAAATGTTGTGCTGAATTTTTTCTCACCCATTTTTGATATAGAATGCAAGGTGCTAGTATCAAATACTCCCATACTTGATGTTTTACTGATGGGTTTCATATATCCTTTTGAAGTCGTTAAGTATATGCTTCCTTTAATAAAAGTGGGAGCAGAGTTAGACAAAGGTTCTTGCCCTTTTGGGGATGTATCCAGCGTAATGTTGAAAATGGTTTCACCGTTTGGTGAGATGGCAATCAGCTTCGTTTCTTCTCTTATATGAATCATATCACTGACACTTTTATAGCCGGGAACCACAGAAGTGAAACTACCAGCAAACGCCACCATTCCATCGTCATCAACGGCAATTTTTCCACTCACCCTTGTTAGTGTAGTCTCCTCAAATATTTGTTCCCAGACGAGTTCGCCTTGTGTAGTATATTTTGAAATGATCGCATCTGGATTGTCGGAGACGACCTTGTTAGGATCATCTTTAGATATTCCTGTAGAGGAGCTCGTACCAATGTTACCGGCAACAATTAGGTATTGATCGTTAAACAAGGTAAGGCCAGTAACTGAATTTGCGGGCAAATCTTTAGACCACTTTATTTTTCCATTTGCTTCGACCGCCCAGAGATTAGCTGATGGATAACCATCCGTTATAACATATAGTACACCTTTCGAATCAATAACGATTTCGATAATTTGCCCCTTTAGATCAACGGACCATTTAATTTCCGGTTTGGTCATTGCCGCGTAGGGGGATTGACCGTTCCAGTTGTTCGTGGAATGAATCGATTCTTCTGCTGTGACTGCTGCTGCCGAGAAGTTACCTATCAACAAGGAAATGATCATGACCCGTTGAATCAGTTTTTTTAGTTTCATCCGTTCTCCTCCTTTTTTAAAATTATCGGCTTTTTAGATTTTTTCGTGAATGGAGAGGATCAGCAAACAGCCGTTGCCTCGATATCCGCCGGTTAGCTGCAACACCATCAACGGGTAAGCAAGACAACCCATATATTTATCCTAGCCATTAACATATTTACTTTTTTTAACCGATATTAAATGAGTTCAGTTAATAGCATGAGGAGGAGTAGAGAAATTATGAAGTTTATGAAGCTTAAGACGTGGTTTGCCGTCACTACAATGCTAGTATTGCTGGCGGCTTGCACGACGGTTGAAAAAGAAATTTCAGGGGAGGGAGCAGCGAATATATCTGATTTCACACTTTTTGACAAGCAAACTAGAACAGTAATGAGTGAAGACGAAACGGTACAAATTACTGTGCCTGAAGATTGGATAACGAGAGAAGTCTCAATGAATGGGAATAACCGCCTTGTTATACATAATGATCAAGCTTCGATTACTTTAAGCATTGTTCAGGAGCTTCATTCAGAAGCAAACGATGATATGAATTTGGAGAAGTGGGAAAATGAATTCGATGCGAACATAGGACAAACGACTGTCGTAGATGAGCGCGTGCTGGAGATCGATGGAGCACCGGCTAGAGAGAGATTTATCAAATATGTAGAGTCGAAGCATTTGTGGATGCAAACCTTTCTGGAGAAAGATGGTGCATTCTATCTGATCTCCATATCCATCCCTGAATCAACGTATACCTTGAATAAAGAGGAACTGCAGAAGATGACTGAAACCTTTAAAGTGCTTAAGCCTGCAGAGAAGGAAGTATTTGACTCCAGTAACAGTCAAACGATGGTTAATGACGATCAGTCGTTACAAATTACTGTACCCATAAATTGGAGGGAGGCAAGAACAAATATTAATCAAATCGGTGAATTCATCTTAAAAAATGACCGGAAAGCGGAATTGTTACTTATGCGGGAGTTCGCCTCAGGAAAAACGGAGGATACAACCCTTCAAGAAATTGTAGATGGAAGATTCGAGAATTATAAACAATTCCATCAAGGCGAAATGATTGGCTGGAGGCAGCTGCTGATTGATGGACAGCCTGCTTATCAAGTGGAAGGAAGATGTGAATATAATAGGGAAGACCACGGCTTGCTAATTACGGCGCTGCTTAAAGATAATGCCTATTATGTAATGATAATCTCTAGCCCAGTTGAAGATTTTCTCATATATAAAAGGGAGTATAAACGTATTTTGGAATCCTTCCAGGTATTGAAACATGTCGGAGAACAAAGTGATTCAGTGGCAATGGATAAAGAACAATCCGAGGTATTTGATAACAAACTGGCCTCGATGAAGATCAAGCTTACAGCGCAATGGAAGAAAATCAACATAGATCAGGATGCACAGTTGCAGGCAATACATCCGGGGGACAATACGTTGTTTTTTGCTTATGGTGAACAAGCTTCCGAGGACGATACTCTGACTTTGGATGATATATATGAGTATTATATTAGCGATTCACTATTAGAAAGTCCCAAATGGTCAAAACCTGAGCCTATAAAAATCCAAGATTATGATGCAATCTATTTTAAGGGTACTGGAATTAGCAATGGGACGAAGGCCACGATCATTGTAGCCATTACCCGCTCTTCTCGCCAATATACTCAACTTATGTTTGTCGGAAAGCAGGACGTTATGGAGGCCAACGAGGATTGGTATAAGAAAGCAATATCTACTTACTCAGAAAGATTGTACTAATTTAGGGCAAATTGCTCTCTATTTCGGATTAGGTGACAAAATTGTCACTTGCGGGCTTACTTTGTTATATTAAAAGAATGCTTTTTAATAAATTTTTTGTAAAATAGAGAGGGTGGGTTTAAAAAGGATATGATATGGAGGTTTTATGGGAGAGACAGACATTTTATTTATTTTGAAAATGATTGTTATTGGACTTGTCCAAGGCTTTACAGAACCCATTCCTGTATCGTCTAGCGGACATGTGATGATTGCGAGTGAGATTTTAGGGCTAGGCGAACAAGGGTTTACGTTTGCGATTTTAACGAACACCGCTTCACTGCTCGCCGTTCTATGGATTTATCGCGAGGATATCCTACGCCTAGCCAAAAATTCACTCCGCTATTTGCAAACCAAGGATTCACGCTACAAGAGTGATTTTCGGTTTGTGCTGTTTATCATCGTCGGCACGATTCCTGCAGGTGTTCTTGGCGTACTCCTAAGCGATTTTATTGCAGATAGTGTAAGTATGACAACAATTGCAATCATGCTATTCGTTACTGGTATCGCCTTATTTTTAATCCGTAATATGAAGGGGAAAAAGGGCGAGGGAGATATGACGCTGAAGGACGCCATTTTAGTTGGCTTAGGACAGGCGGTCGCGCTTGCACCTGGCATTAGCCGCTCGGGAGCTACAATTATTTCTGCGATTGCCTGCGGCATCAAGCAGGATACAGCGCTTCGCTTCGCATTTATGCTCTATATTCCTGTCAGCCTTGGCGGTGTGGTACTCGGGTTTTCCGATTTTATGAATGAGCCTAATAAAGGCGAGCTCGCGATTCCATACATAGCAGCCTTTATTGCGACACTGTTCATGACCTATTTCGCGATGAAATGGTTTATGGGAATTATGAAAAAAGGCAAGCTTATTTACTTTACGTATTATTGCTTTTTAGTCGGCACATTACTGCTTATTTTCTTTTAGGCTAAGTTTATTGAGGATAGAACCCAGTCCAGAAAGTGGACTGGGTTTTTTGTAAAGCTTAGATTTGTACTGACAGTCCTTCTGAGAAAATTGAAGCTGTGGCGCTGGCCAAGTGCACAAAGTTTATCCCGGGCTAAAAAATTGATGTTTAATTTTAAAGTCGCCGTATCGCTCATTTAGCATTGAGAAGCCGTTTTATGGTTAATCCGAATAACGCAAAGCAAGTCAGGGCGGCACAGACATCTGCAATAGGCTCGGCAATAATAACGGCATTCGTTTTGGGATTGATGAACACAGGAAGTACGTATACCAACGGAATAAGTAAAATAATTTTGCGTAAGACGGCAATAAAAATGGAAACCTTCGCTTGTCCTAAGGCAATAAAAATTTGCTGAAATGCTAATTGAAGGCCGTAAATACACATGCCGAGAAAGAATATTTTCATAAGCTTAACCGTCAGTGCGATCAAATCGGGATTGTTCGTAAAAATCATAACAGGAAGCTGGGGTAGAAAAATAGCGACACTCCACATAGCCAGCCCCAAAATAGCGCAAAACAAGCTGCAATACATTATAGTGGATTTCACCCTCCTAAAATTACCGGATCCGAAATTATATCCGATTATCGGCTGAGCACCTTGTGCAAAACTTTGCAAAAGCAGGGTGAAGATTTGCATGAGACTGCTCATGATTCCCATGGCTGCAATGTACAGATCTCCGCCATATCTGGCGAGAGAAGTGTTGAACACAATTTGAATAAGACTCTCCGTTGATTGCATGATAAACGGGGAAAGTCCCAATGTAAGGATACTTACAGCTATTTTGGAGTTGATGCGCATGTATTTGATCCGCAGACGCAGATGAGTTCGTTTAGATGTGAGGAACCATACTACCCATATCGCTGAGATGGCCTGTGATATCACAGTAGCCAGTGCCGCGCCTTTGACCCCCAAATTCATCCCGAAAATAAAAATCGGGTCAAGGATTGTATTTACGGCTGCTCCTATACATATCGTCATCATTGCCGTTTTTGCAAATCCCTGAGCCGCAATAAATTGGTTTAACCCTAGGGATAGAAGAACCATAACCGTACCCATTGAATATATTCCCATATAATCGTCTGCCGACGGCAGAGTCTCCGGACTTGCCCCGAATAGAGTTAATAACGGAGTTCTAAATAGGAAAATAGAGAGGGTCAACACAACTGAAACGATCAAAAGCATTACAAAGCAGTTGCCCATCAATTCTTCTGCTTTTTTGGGCTTTCCTTCTCCCATTTGAATTGAAGCGAGAGGCGCACCGCCAAACCCAATAAGCCCAGCAAAAGCTGAAATCACCATGATGATCGGGAATCCTACGCCAATGCCAGACAAGGCGAGCGTTCCTGTTACGGGTATCCTTCCAATAAACATTCGGTCAATTATATTGTATAGTGCATTAATGACCTGCGCGACGACGGCAGGGGCAGCAAGTGAGAGTATTAATTTAGGAATTCTCTCATTAGCAAATCGGTGATTCATATTGGTATTCATTTGGACGATCTTCCTTGTTAGTTTATTCGAACCCTATTCTGTTAGAGGACAGTAAATATCAACAATCCTTCATAAACAAGAACAAATTCGATGGTAACATACCGGAGATTGATTTGAAATATGCATTTTAAAGCGCTGTGAAGCCTCTAGTTTCTTTTGATTGATCACGAGCAAACCCGGTATACACTGAGAAGTTATTGTTGCTTAAATCGGCCGTTTTGGGCGTTTAGAATATAAGGGCCGATTTCTTGTAAAGCAAAAGGCATAGCTTCGAATCATCCAGTTCCGGTGCTGTATAATACGTTTCTTTTTGATTAGAATGAGCGCTCTAATAGTTATAAACGGCCGCCGAAGTCGAATACCGTTCAAGCGATTTCAGCATTGGACGGTCTGCTGCTGGCCTTCTTTATTGTCGGCATTGAAATAAGACGATTCCTGCTTAAACCCCTTGAGAAGTTGAGCGCTGCAGCAAGACAAATTGCAGCAGGAAATTGGGCTGTAAAGTTGCCTTTGTCGAGGATTGCAGAAATTGCTGAAGTTCGCGATGGATTTGAAGTTATGGTGGAGGGGCTGCAGACTTCATACCGAAAACAAGTGGATTTGGAAGATGAACGCCGATTCGTGATTGGTGCCGTTGCACATGATTTACGGACACCATTGTTTGCCTTGCGGGGTTATTTGGAGGGATTGGAGCAGGGGATCGCTCAATCCCCGGAGAAAATAGCCAAATATTTAGCGGTTTGTAAAGAAAAATCGGCTCAATTGGATCGTCTGGTAGAGGTTCTTTTCACATTTACAAAAATGGAGTATTTGGAGACGGAGATCAGCAGCAACAAGGTTGATTTAAAACTTATACTTCGGAACTCGATCGATAGCCTGAGTCCGCTAGCTCGGCAAAAAAACATCACCATCTCAAACCAATCTACTGAAGATGGCATCATTAGCGGCGACGCGCACTTATTGGAGCGTGCCATGAACAATCTTTTGGACAATGCCGTCAGGCTTACGCCCTCAGGTGGTGAGATTACGATCCAATGGTATAGAGAGGGCAATAGAGTAAAGTTTGAGATCCGTGATTTTATATCGTGAGAAGAATCAAGAAGTCGCTCGACATGAGGCGGAGGATTAGGGTTAACGATCTCGCAAAGCATTATTAGGCTGACATGGGGGGACTTGCCGTCAGCAATTATCGAGAGGGGGGAGCACTGCTGACCGGTTGGATCCCCGCAACAGATCCAGATTAAACATGAAAGCGAGCCAATATTATTTCAAAATGGGCTTTTTTCGGAACCTAATCATGGCCGCTATCGCATAATATAAAGGTATGCATTCAATCAGAGTCCAGATCAGCACAACGGCAAAGGAGAAGTAATGTGTCTGGTAGGCTGATAAGTGATACGCATAATAAAAAGCGATAGCAATCGCAATTGCAACCAAAGCGGGAATGATGACCGCTTTGCTTTTTCCCTTTGTTAAATATGCTGTGCATTTTGCAGCGACATAAATCAGGAAGGAGCAATGGATGAACATGGAAGCCGTCCATACACCGATAATAAAAGGTGCTGAATTTTCCAGCAGCCCTTCGTTGATCATGCTTCTGATGATTTCGAGGAAAGGGTATTGAATCTGTTTAGCATAATGGGGACTAAAGTTTAACAGAGTGAAGATCCAATCAAGCATTACGATTGTACAATTGCCGATAGAGGCAACCGCAAGCGTTAGAAAGGTTCCCTTTCCAATTTTAAATTGGGGAGCGAGAAAGAGAAATACAACCCATTCCGTAATCACGGAAAAGGTAGCCAGGGTATTCTTGAAAAAGATAGGGAATTCAAAATAACGCACTAAAGCAGGCAGCATCTGAAAGTTGGCTTTTTGCGCAAAAAAGAAAAAAATAAACAAGGTCGAGCAAAGAATAACTAGAAAAAGTCCATCAGACATGTACACAATGGTTCTTACCCCTCGGCTGACAACATAGATCACCACCAAGCCAATGATAACCTGAATAAACCAGGGCGGTGTTCCCTTTAAGTAATTCGTGCCGAAGAATATAACAAAGTTCTGAATGTCGTAGGAAGCATAATACACGCACCATACCAGCAGCAGGAAAACCATGATGCGATGAAGTCCTTTGCCTATGATTTGAGTACCGAACTCTACAAAGGATGCCGAGGGATGCAATTTGCCAATATATACGACTGCGAATAGAACGATCAGGCTCAGGAGAGAGCCGCAAGCGATACCGGCAATCCCTTGATAGCTAGAGGCTTCCAGCAAGGAAGGGATTAGAAAAATAGAGGCCTGAGAGTTAAAATAAACGAAGGCAAATCTAGCCAGCCGCCAGTTGTTCGATCTCATGCTTGCTCTCTCCTTCCGATCAGTATTCTTTTCCGAAATCATCAAAGGTAAAATTCGTTACCAAGTTAATTTTGGCATGATGCCTATAGAATTCCGGCCAGCTTTCTTTTACCTTGTTCCAAAAACGAGGGTAGTTCCACTCCAAAAGAAAACCTAGCTCAAGAACGTCAGCGCCTGCTTGTTGGGTGGCCGCTATGCTCTTGTTAAAGTCAGCTGTGATTTTATGTTCTAGCCCATCCAGAATCATCCCGCTTATGTTCTTGACTGGACGGTTCAGGGCATCCTTCTTAGCAAGTATACTGGCTCGTCCCTTTAAATGAACCGTGAAGACCGGGCCATTTTCCGTCATTTTGACAGAGGTCCGTCCGCTGGTATATGTGAACTTTACATCGGCATTGCTCTTTGCCTCATCCCATTGTACGGAATAAATAGGGGATTTAAGATTTCCTCTGGCCCAGGCGATAATTTTGGCTTCTTCATAGGGGAGTGTGCCCTTTAGCTTGTCCTGCTGAAACAAGGCAGCGCCCTGTATGCCCGCCCACGGCTCTTTTTTGCCGGCATCCGCGGCCGAGGTGATCGTCCCGCTCTTCAATTGGGTCACTGCAAAACCGAGCCCTGCCGTTTCCGATACGATACAGTCTCTAATCGTTGTATTCAGCATATAGCCTTGCGAAGCAAAGCTCAGAAGGACAGCAGTAGGAAGCTGTTCAAATACCGGTGTTAGATGTGCGGTCTCCTGCAGATCCCCGGATGTCACCAGAATATATGCACCGATCGGGACATCGGGCTCCCTTTTAATCCATTCCAGCAGGTCTGCAATCCCTTGTTTGGCATATTCTTGGCTGATCATGACAATCTTTATCTCTGACAGGCTGAGCTGCCGCGAGAGGTCTTTATGTATCGTTTCAAGCGCTTTACTGATGCTGGTCGATTGTTGAGTCAGCAGGGAGTAGGGTTTTTCGCTGCTGCTGCCCCCGCCGGTTTCCTGACCGGATTGAAGGCGATTGGAGAGGGGGGTGCTGATGGTCACGGCCACGGTTCCAGGGCTTTCGCCGACGTCCAGGTATAATCCGTTTACAAAAGCACGCTCATCCAGCTCCACTTTGGACCAACACCCTGCAGTATTAAATAAAATGAAAAGCGAGAAAGCTAATTTCGGAAATAATCTCCTCATCTGTTAATTGGCTCTCCTTCGGCTAGTCATTCTTGAAAAGGCGCTGCTGCGTTTTTTCATTAAGGGAGCGGAAACGCGCAGAAATGCATCCCTCCAGTCGGAAAAGACCAGCGGGGCAACCGGCTGCAAATATGGCGCTCCAAAAGATCTTAAGCTTACTAAATGCGCGTAGATGATAAATGATCCTGCGAATATGCCGATCAGTCCCATCGTTCCGCCTAGAATAAGGAACGGGAAACGCAGCAGTCTTAAGACCAGCCCCAGCTCCAAATGAGGGATAATATAGGAGGCAACTCCCGTAACGGAGACCACAATGACCATAGGAGCAGATACGATTCCTGCTTGAACAGCAGCCTGCCCGATGACAATCCCGCCGATAATTGAAACCGTCTGTCCCACTGGCTTGGGAATCCGTGTGCCGGCCTCCCGAAGCGCCTCAAAAGTTAGCTCCATAATCAAAGCCTCAGACAATGCCGAGAAAGGAATATTCTCCCGGGCAGCAGCGATCGTAATCAACAGATTGGCCGGCAGCACCTGAGGATGGTAAGTCGTAATTGCAACATATAGGGCAGGCAGAAATACCGATAATAAAGCAAAGGTAAAGCGGATGATGCGAATCCAGCTGGCTGCATAGAAATTCTGATAATAATCCTCGGAGGATTGTAACAGCGAGAAGAAGGTTACCGGCGCGATGACCGCGTCAGGAACACCGTCCATGATTATGCCTATCCGACCTTCCAGAATGGAGGCAGCGACCGCGTCAGGACGTTCCGTATATTGAAAAATAGGAAAAGGAGAGGGCTGATCCTTGAATTGTTCAACTAAATAACTGATTCCAAAGACGCCGTCCGTGGATATGCCTTTCAGCTTTTTGTCAATGAGGTTCAGAATTTTCTTCTTCGGGAGCCCTTCAATATAAACAACATAAACTAACGTATTGGAATAATTTCCAATCGTGTATTCTTTCAATTTCAGTTTAGGGTGCTTAAGCTTGTGGCGAAGCAGTGAGATATTGCTGTGAATATCTTCAATGAAAGCCTCTTGCGGACCCGTGACGACCAATTCGTTTTGCGACTCGGTGATTGATCTTTTCTGGTATTGTGCGAGATCAAAATAATAAAATGCCGTTAGCTCTTGTACATACAGCACGGCTTTTCCCTGAACAACGAGCTCAGAAGCATGCTTAGGACTGGATACCGCTTGATAGGCAATAGGAAAAGCTTGCCCGTTCTCCAGCCTAGTACGGAAATCATCCCATCTGCCGCCAGACAGACTTTCAGCATGCAGTAAGTGAGCTATATTTTTTTGAAGAGTAGTGATATCGGTAATGGTCGGAATGTAGATTAACGTGCATGACCTGCCATGGATGAGAAATGATTTATATACGAGATCTGGATTGTCGGAGAGTAATTCTTTGAGAAGTACCAAGCTATTCACACTCATGCTTTCCCGCCCCGCCTTCCCTGACTAATCTAGTTGTATTATTCCGAAAAATCATGAAAATATGCCTTGGATTGACCGATAAACAAAGGGAAGTTATACTGCGTTGAAGGACTAAGAATAAGATATAGAGAAGGAGCAGCTTAGAGTGGTGAATCGATCTGGAAAATTCAACAAAATGTATGTTATGCAGCTAGCTACAATATTCATAGGATTCATCATTTTCGGCTTCTCTGAAAATATTAAAGGACCTGCCATTCCACGCATTCAATTGGATTTTATGCTAAACGAATCACAGCTGGGGACGTTGTTGTCCCTTAATGCGCTCGGCTATTTGATTGCATGCTCCTTTACGGCCTATCTGACCAAGATATGGGGAATCAAAAGAGTCACGATTGCGGCTTTTGCCGCGATGGCCGCCTCGGGGATATTCATATTTTTCTCGCAGCACTACTCCCTGTTCTCGGCGTCTTATTTCCTAATGTACATTGGAAACGGGATGCTGGAGATCGGACTGGCTATTCTAGGTGCCCGCATCTTTGTAAAAAACACGGGGACGATGATGAATTTAAGCCACGGCTTCTACGGCCTCAGCTCGACGGTGGCGCCGCTAATCGCGACGGGGTTAATGGAGGTTACGATCAACGGGTTTACGCTCGACTGGCGGGGCATGTATTTAGTTATGCTGCTATTATCGATCATACCGATTGTATTCGCCCTGTTCAGCACTTTTCCTGGGGATGACATCGAGCATGAAGAACGTATACCTTTGACAACATTGCTTAGAGATCCAGTTATTTGGCTCATGGTGCTTGTCTTAACCTTTGGCGTTGTCTCTGAATTGGCGGTCGGCGGCTGGCTGGTTAACTTTCTGGAAAAAGCTTATGGCTGGAGCACGGTCTCGGCTTCAGGCATGTTATCTGCATTTTTCTTATGTTTTGCGCTGGCGAGACTGCTGCTTGGACCGTTAACGGACAAGATTGGCTTTACTTTATCCTTGATTGTATTCTCGGGGATCTCGGCAGGCTGTACGTTTGCCGCAATCCTGGGCGGAGAGAATCTGGCTTTCCTGTTCGCTGCGGCAGGCATAGGCATTGCGATGATCTATCCCACAGTGATGGCCTTTATCGCCAGAAGATACCCGAACGGCAGTGATACCGCAATTACGTTTACCGTTACGCTTATGGGTGTTGGCAGTGTCATCGGCAATTACCTGATTGGGGGAGTTATTGAAATCACTAAGGGTATTTTTGGAGCAGATCCGCAGTTAGGCCTGCTTCGCGGTCTTCAGGCCGGCTATGGAGTCATCGGACTATGTGCGGCGCTATGCGCGGTTTCGGGAATCATACTATTTGCTTATTTATCCAGGCGTAAAGAAATCATTTAAGCGCAGAAAGGGGGCCCATATGAAATCTCAATCCTCCAACCCTATTAAAATCCCGCCAGGGTTTTGGGCCGGATTACGTCAACTCGGGATTACCGGCCACGACGTAGCGCGCAAGGCTCGGCTGCCGCTGACCATTCTAACTGAACCTGCAGTGACCAACGCTCAATATTTCGCTATTTGGCAGGCCTATTCGGATCTCATTGGCGATACTGCTGAAGGAATTATCAAACTTGTGACCGCCTTTGAAGCAGCGAAGTACCCGCCGACCGTATTAGCGACTTACCACGCTAGTGACTACCGCGAGGCTCTGCACCGAATGGCTCGGTACAAGCAGCTGTGCCCTCCCGAAAGCTTAAGTATCACCGAGGAGGGCGAGCATTGTACTATCGAGCTGGAATGGCAGGACACCAAGCAGCCTGGTCCGCCAATGCTAGTTGGTATCACGCTGGCATTCCTTCTGGAGCTTGGGCGCCGGGGCACAGGTTACCCTTTGGCAGCGCAATCCGTCGAATTATCGGCCTCTATGGGTGATGTAAAGGTCCTTGAAGCTTACTTCGGCTGCCGTCTCCAGAGCAGTGCAAAGCGTAACAGGTTAACGCTGCATCGAAGCGATTTGGATCGCCCCTTTGTCTCCTACAACGAAGAGCTGCTGGAGATCCTGACCCCCGCTCTGGATCAATCGCTTGATGAACAGCAGCACAGCCTTTCCATTACTGAGATGGTCAAATGGATTATGAAACGCAGCCTGACTGGAGGACGTCCTAACATTCAGGCTGTCGCAAAGGAGCTCAGTATGAGCGAACGTACCTTGCAGCGCCGGCTAACTGACGAAAACACAAGCTTCAAGCAATTATTGTTACAAGCTAGACATGAGCAGGCACGAGAGTACCTGGCAGACCCCTCGCTCGATATTAAAGAAGTGGCATATTTGATTGGATATAAGGATCAAAATTCGTTCTACCGGGCCTTCCGACTGTGGGAAGGTGTTACCCCATCCAATTGGCGTAGTCAACATTTAGAGGCCAACTGATATCACTTGGCGTGTTAAACAAGAACTTTGGCGCTCTATGCTAGTTACCGAATAATTCATACAAGGTAATATAATCACTATCCAAGCACAAAGGAGAAATGGATTATATTATGGATATGGGATTAAACAATAAAACTGCTTTAGTTACAGGATCAACGAAAGGCATAGGTAAAGCCATTGCCATTGAACTTGCCAAGGAAGGCGTTCATGTACTCATTAATGGACGAAATGACGAAGAGGTAGAACGAACTGTAAAGGAAATCAAATCAGATTTTCCGGCGACCTCTCCTCAAAACGCTGCCGCCGATATTGTCGATATAGAGCAAAGAGAAGCTTTATTTGAAAAATACCCCCATATTGATATTTTAGTGAATAACATGGGGATTTATGAAATAATGCCATATGAGGACGCCCTCGATGAAGTATGGGAGAAATACTTCCGTACCAATGTTCTTGCTGCAAATGGATTAACTAAATTTTATCTGCCTAAAATGTTGAAAAATGATTATGGCCGCATTATCTTTATCGCGAGTGAGGAAGCCATTATGCCATCGGGGCAAATGCCACAGTATGCGATGACCAAATCCATGCTGTTATCATTGTCAAAAAGCTTGTCTAAATTAACTAGAGGAACAGAAGTTACAGTCAATACGATCATGCCGGGACCGACACTTTCTGAAAATGTGCATCAAATCATCGAGGGGATGTACCCGAATGAAGATCTGACTTTTTCGGAAAAAGAGAAAAAATTTATGACCTCAAACCTGCCTCAATCGGAAATACAGCGATTTATCAAGCCTTATGAAATAGGCAGGCTAGCTGCATTTGTATGCAGTCCTTATGCATCCGCATTTAAAGGTTCGCCTATACGGATGGATGGGGGAATGGTACCGACTATTTTTTAAATAATGAAGAATTTTGCTTTGACAAATAAGTCGCCAATTAGGCGGCTTATTTGTTTTACGAAATAGAGAATCAGGCAGGAAAAGCACTAAAGCAACTTAAATATATAGTAGAGAAGCTAGCTAATGGGGGGATTAGAATGGAAAATTGCCTGATTCGAGAAGTTAAAATATATCTCGATAGAGTATATAAACCACAGGGATATAATTTAGGTTGGAATTGTGGAGAGGTTGGGGGACAACATATTTTTCATTCCCATCTTCATATTATTCCAAGATATAAAGATGAGTCGCTAGCTGGCAAAGGTATTCGGTATATGTTTAAGAATCCTCAGAATGAACGTAATCATTGTTTATTTACCAAAGAAATACAATAAAGACCGCTAGAAATGGGTCCGGGCGCCGGGAGATCAGCGCTTGACCCACGCCCGCTTCAGATCCATTTCCTGAATGCACTCCTCCGTGTCATGCCTGTTATTGTCAATCAATGGAGTAACCGCATAGGCATGCATCTCTTCTGCCGAATGGGGCCGTAGGATGAGATCCAGGGCCTCCAGATCGTTCGTCTGTTCATCAAGCCACCGGGTTATGTCCTCTGGCGAGAATCGCCGGCATCCGGCTGTCGAATTCTTCAATCAGCGGATTGGCTTCCGTCATAACCAGGCTGCAGGTGCGGAGCGGTTCGCCATGCGCATCCCGCCAAATTTCGTACAGGCCGGCTACGCCGAACATGCCGCGGTTTTTCAGGACTACCCGAACCGGATATGATCTCTTTCCTACTGTCTTCCAATAGTAAAACCCGTTACAGGGGATAATACAGCGCTGCTTGTCCACCATTTTGCGATAGGTCGGGTTCCGGTGGACATTCCTGAGATCTGCGTTGATCGCATCTTTACCCCAGTAGGGGATAAAGCCCCAGCGGAACTCGTCCAGAATCCGTTCCCCGTTCTGCTGCAGCACGACCGGCATATTCTGCGTGGGGCTGATGTTATAACGGTTTCTGTAGTAGTACATCACGCGCTCAATATGGAAATGCTCCTGAACCTCCGGCAGCTCGGCCGCCATGGAAAAACGTTGACACATGAAGCAACAGCCTCCTTTTTTGTATTGTTTGCATAAGAAGGGAATTTATTCATGTGTTTTAGCTGAAGCTGAGTTAAGCGAAATGGTAAATCGGATTGGAGGCTTCGGAGATTTCTGCTTATTCTTGTTAAGCTAACTGGCAGTTATCTTAAATCCACACTTTGTTGCAAATTTATGGTAGCAAGACGGTTTTCTTATGGTTAAATATCAACATTAGAATATAACATAGCCTACTTAAAAGAGACAATTCGCTTAATTTCATTAATAAGAGTTGGATTCTGATTGCGGTTTTGCAAAGGCGGTCTGAGGCTAATTTTTAAATTTCCCTCTGTTGGACTTGGGAATGTGTAATAAGAGAAGAGTGTGCTTAATTTCGAACACGCCTGTGTTGTGTTACCATATTGTTATTGACTGAAAAGAGGGGATCAAAAAATGAAGTTAGTGAGACCCTAGTATTTATATTGTCAAGCAGCCTAGATAAAGGAGAATCTTATCATGATCGACAAAGAGTTTGATAAAATTTTTGCGCTTATGAAAGCCTCTTTTCCAACAAGTGAACGAAGAAATTATGCCGGACAGAAGGAACTGTTGGCCGAGCCATATTACCGTCTCATTACGGAAATAAACAGCAACAACCAAGTAATCGCGTTCATGGCAGTTTGGGAATTTCCTTCGTTCCGGTTCATTGAACATATTGCTGTCGATCCAAACACCCGCGGGAGCGGCATAGGCGGGAAATTAATGGCCTCTTATATGAGAGAGTCATCCAAGCCGATCCTATTGGAGGTGGAGTATCCTGACACAGACCTAGCACAACGGAGAATAGCCTTTTATGAGCGCTTGGGATTCCAGCTTAATCCTTTTGATTATTTGCAGCCGCCTCTTCAAGAAGGGGAGACCTATTTACCGCTGAAGATTATGAGTTATCCTCGAATTCTCACGGAAGAGGAGTTTACCCATCAAAAAGAAATCTTGTATACAAACGTGTATAAGGTTACCGAGCAGCCAAGCTGAGGGAGTATAGGATCGCTGAGTTCATATTACGGGGCAATCCATGCAGATGGAGGATTCTGAATGATTTAACGGATTTGTTATTTCATGATAGGTTATCACGGGGGCGAGTCAAAGCATTCCTGTCGTCAAACCGGTTACGGATAGAAGTTATATGAGATTTAAATAGAAGGAGCACTCTCATGTGAGAGTGCTTCAACTGTTTTGTTTAAGGTCCATTAGATCTAGAGTAGCGTATCCTTTGCCATGTTTGCTAAAATAAAGAGGTCGTGAAATGGGGTACTTGCTGATGTAAGATATCAGTGTACTTATGTATTAAAAATTTACCCTAAAGCCCCGTAAAGATTTCATGCATTTGTTTTATTGTGGAATGAATATTATAGAAGAGGAGGCTCTAGTCTCTGCCTAAGGATGCTCGGTCAGACTGGACAAAGGAACGGTCATTTCCTGCTCTGAGTTTCCGATTGGATACACCCGAGCGGTTCCATCCTCATTAACATGTTGGATAAAGATGGGAATATCTTGATACGTTACATTTTTCATTATAGCCGATTCTGAAATTTCAATTGCTCTTTGTTTGTTCATAAAAACTCTCCTTATTCGAAAGATCATTTCGGTGGATCAATCTGACGGTTTTGCTCTTAGCCGAACTGATCCCTCCATGTGGTGCTTTAAATTCTTTGCAATGACTAGAATGCACCAACCGGTTCGAACTTATGCAAAAGTTCGTTTTTTCCGCGAAGCGCAGTTAATCCATGCATCCATTTGTATGACATTGTGCCGATTGTTATTGGAGCAATTAAGAAGAAATGCTCCGTCCTATTTAATGTTAAAGTTTGGTTAATGTTATTGGTTTAAGGATGATAAAACACAAAGGGCTAGGATCCGCAAATCGAAGATACCAAGGAAAATCATTGGAGGATACTGTTCGGCTCCTCCTCCTTGGTACAATATGGCGATTGCCAGCTTTGTGATGGCCTTGTCGACACTTGCACTCGGCATTGTACCTGACTTCTGGATTTATTAGGCCATTATGGCTATGTTCGGAGTAGCGATGCCGATCTTTAATACGCCGACGACCGTTATGCTGCAGGAGAAGGTGGATAAAAATTATTTAGGACGGATATTCGGCGTCTTTGGAATGATCTCGACATCTATGATGCCAGTCGGGATGCTGATCTTCGGACCGCTTGCCGATGTGGTGAAAGTCGAATGGCTGCTGATTGGAACTGGATTGCTTATGCTCTTGCTGACTGTATTTTTCACGCGCAATAAGCGGTTGGTCGAAGCGGGCATGCCGCTGCTTAAAGAGGATGCAGCAAATGACCCGGAATTCGGGAATTTATAGCATGATTAAGCGGGACGGTCGATTATAGCTGCATCAAAAATCAATAATCATATAGAAGACAGATTGCGATGGGTCTACTCCAGCTTCAGCAGCATATATTTCTGGATAAAAGGCTGAGGAGGCAAGTTCATGGATGACGCATTGTATGAACACCGGTTTTGGCTGCAGATTCTTGGCGACCATTGCCGGTTTATTTTAACTGCTCTGTCACCCAGGGAAAAAGCGGATGTCGCGACCGCCGAACGCTTGATAGCCAGCTTTGATATGCTGCTCGGGGAGGCGAGGAGACCGGGTGCATCCACGTTCCTCGCAAAACTGACGCATGATGCCAGTCATGCTGTGCATGAGCTGCGAGAATTTAAGCTGAATTTGCTGGAACGGCAGCTTGTTGGGAAAATTGATCTATTGTTGACCCCTTCTTTTATCAATCACATGGTTAATGAATTGGAGGAGTATCAGCGAGTTTTGCAGGCGCTTAATGAAGGTCGGGGAGTTCCTCTGTTTCACCCCCTGCATTACGATATGGTCTGGCTGCAGGACGCCATCGGCCACGCCGCAAGCCTGGCGTCCGATTTGGATTTTGCGGAAAAGCCATTAATTGCAAAGAGTATGGCCTTTAGAAAGGATTTTGAAGGCTTCTATCTGAAGGCCGTGGAAATGACCGGATATTTGCGGACCCATTTAAAGGATTTTCCCGCTCTTCGCAAATTTCATGCGGATATCGACCTGGAAATGAGGGTGTTTATGCATTTTCTGTCGGAGCTCGAGGAGCTTGGATTACGCGGTGAGGTGCTGGATCGGATTAATCCACTGATGCCGGATCATATGTATCGTGAAGAATGCTACTATCTGTCCAAGTTGGCCGCCTTAGGTCAAATACAGAGCCCAAACTGCGATCCGGCGAAGCCCAGAGTCACAGGCTGAAGCGGAGTTTCCCATGTCCTTCAGGGGCTTGATAGCTTGCCAGAGGACTGGAAGTTGGATGAAAGATAGAATTGCCTTAAGAGAGTGCTGTCTGAAATAGGTCAGTGCTCTTTTTTTGTTTTAACGATTCTCTAAATCCACAGGACTTTACGCCTAAGTTATCCATCGTTCATGCGATGATCATCTTACTTTTTCTGAATACTTTGTACCTACCGCTTCCTTGCTTTTCCAGTGTATGATGAGAAAGATCGTCGAATTTCTGCGAAATTTAAGGAAGGAAGTCGCATTGTGGAGAGATTCATAGTGACCTGATATGCTTTTTGGAGCAGCAGGATATTTACAATGAGGCATATGGACTATTCAGGTCTGCAGTGTATTACATAACGTCTTGGATATAGCGAAAATTTGGGGATGATTGCCGAAGTGAAAGCTGCCCCCGAGCAGGGCTTAAATGACAAGGATATGGAGGGAATAGGATGAACGAAGAAGCAGTTACAACCGGTTGGGATGCAATTGAAGAAGAAATGAAGAAGCTGTATGGAGCTCAGGAACCTAAGCATTACGGTACGGTCGTTCCTTATATGCTGGGAGGCAAGGATCCGCTGGACGGCCTAAGCGCCTATAAAGCGGAGAAGCCGTTCCCTCATTGGCATATCGTGACGTTCGGATTTTCCGAGCTTTATGAGAAAGAGTCGGAGGATGCTGATTATAGCGGTTATGGATTTGAGCTCACTTTTCGGGTGGCGCGCGGGGAAGACGAGGAGGAGCCCCCGATGTGGGCGCTGAACCTGCTTCAAAATATGGGAAGGTATGTGTTCAATAGCGGAAATATTTTCGCTTCCGGCGATTATATGGATGCCAATGGACCGATCTGTCTAGGGGCGGATACCCAGCTGACCGCGCTCGCTTTTATGGAGGATCCCGAGCTTCCTCCCGTTCATACACCTAATGGACGTGTTGAATTTGTGCAGATGATCGGGATCACGGAGGATGAGCTGGAGGCGATGAAGACGTGGAGCACGCTGGGCGTATTGGAGGCCAGTCAGGCAGCGCTGCCGGGGTATATCACCGATTTATCCCGGGATTCCCTCCTGCAGATTCCTGCTGTCGCGGAAGCCGTCCAAAGGGGCATAGAGCGGGATGGCTCGAGCACCGGATTTTTATTTGTAGATCAATTGGCTTGGGAGCCCGGAAGGAACCGTCTGTTCAGCAAGACGCCGGCTGTGCTTTGCTTAGGAGCGAAGCAGGCGGGAACGATCGGCAAGCTGCTTCGCGGCCGCCTTCTGAAAGGGAAGGATTTGACTTTAGCCAGTCAGGACATGAGCGTAGTGCTGAAGCCTGGAATGGAAACCGGCTACGAGACAGAAGAGAACGAAGTTCGCCTTAAATTGGATGAGGCAGCTATTCATGAGATTTCGCAAAAGCTGCAGCCGAAGGAAGAGGAGATCCGGCTGCCTTCATATAAAGGCTTGATTATTCAAGTCGTTAGAACCCATATCAAGGATCAGGACGGCAACGTGGTATCCACTATCGGGTAAGCGAAAGACGAAAAAGTTGGTAACATGCCTGAATGTGAATATCCATCTGATATAAAAAACTGCGGAGCAACAATTCCGTGGTTTTTTATTATTTGAATTTAGGAAATCAAAGGTCACGGCTATGAACATTCGTCTTAACAATGAACCGATTGCCGAGTTATGACAATATATAGTTGAATGGCCATTCAGAAAGGAGCAGCTAATTGGGTATCGAGGAGTTAAGTGATCTTATACAACAGCACGGCAAGGTTCTCTACGGATTCTGTTACAAGCTTACGGGAAACAAGACGGATACCGATGATCTTTATCAGGAAACCTTCCTTAAAGCGCTAGAGCTGTCCCATAAAATTGACAGGAGCCAAAATCCCAAAGCATTCCTCATCGGGATAGCGATCCGTCTTCGGAAGAACCAGCGCCGGAAACTCGCTTGGAGGCAGCGGATTGCGCCCACGACGGAACTTACCGGGGCTGTGGACACGCAATGCCAAGCAGTGGGAGAAGCAACACCGGAGGAAGCCGTACTGTCCCGGGAACGTCGCATCATGATCCGGAACGCCGTAGACAGACTAAGCGATAAGCTGCGAATACCGCTTTATATGTACTACACGGCGGAAATGTCTGTGGATGAAATCGCCTCGGTTTTAAAAATTCCGCCGGGGACGGTAAAAAGCAGGCTTCATCAAGCGAGAAAATCAATAAAAAATTTAGTGGAGGTCGATTCTCCGTGAAGCAAACTGAAAACGGTGAGCGTCTGCTTAAAGAAGCATTAGCTTCGACTGCGGAGCCCGAAGAGCAATTGAACCAAGCCATTATAGATCGATATAAGGAGAGAACGGCGATGAAGCGAATGAACCGGAAAAGAGTGTCCATCGGCGTAATGGCCGCTGCCTTCACACTCTTGATGTCCGTTACGGCTTTTGCGGTTGCACAGTTTTTTAGTCCTAAGCAAGTGGCGGAGCACCTGGGCGAAAATATTGTGGCCGAGGCGTTTGAAAGCGGCGATGCGATTGAAATCAACAAGTCGGCGGCGTCCGGAGGGTATCATTTTACCTTGCACGGAATCGTATCCGGCGCGGGATTGAAGGAGCTTAGCGGCCCGGAACAAAATGTTTATCCTGATAGAAGCTATGCCGTCGTATCTGTAGCCAGACAGGATGGTGCTCCAATGCCCGCAGCAAGTGATCCGGATTATGGCAAGGAGTCCTTTTTCATCTCACCGCTTATTAAAGGTCTCAAGCCATGGCAGATCAACATCGCAACGATGAACGGGGGATATTCCGAGGTCGTGCTGGACGGAATCATGTACCGGCTAATTGAATGCGACGGAATAGAGATGTTTGCGGACAGAGGCATTTATATGGCGATTAGCAGCGGTTCTCCTTTCTATAATAATGAGGCGTTTACGTATAACGAAAGCACCGGTGAGATCAGCCCGAATAAGGAATATGATGGAGCTGCTGTTCTGTTTGATCTTCCTATAGATAAGACTAAAGCGGATCCGGTTAAAGGTAAAGCCTATCTGCGGCAATTGCTGACGGAACCTGCGGCAAAGAAGATCCCGGAGAATTCGAGCTATATGGAAGACCGAGCACTCTCCGATGCTAATCTGGAAGCAGAAATGCTCCGCGAAATGGAGGTACTGAAAGCCAAAATTCCAGGCGGTACAGTCATCCCGGAATCTGTTCAAGAAGTGACCCATGAGAGCAATGGAAACATCCATTATGAGTATAACGGCTGGAGTGTGTCAATCTCTCCAGATGAATTGTTTACGGAAGGGCAGACGGGGGATTCGGATGCCGTTCACTTCAGCGGGGACGGTACAACCAACTGGGCCCTGCAGTTTTCCAGAGACGCAGAAGGCGTTATTTACGGCAAAGTCATTATTCTTGAATAGACATTCTACTCGATAGGAATACATTTATTCTTACTCCTTCACTCCGTGAAGGAGTATTTGCTGTGCCTGCATATTGTAGACCAGACAACAGGCTAGCTAACCAGGCAGTAAGTAAACAGGGAGTAAGTAGCCCGCACGAAATCTTGGGCAAGTACTAGTTTTCATTTAACGTAATCAGGAACGATCGAAAGGACGTCCTGAGCTATTTCCGCTAAATTTATGGTTGCTGTAAGGTTGGGGCTAACATGGTGTAAGGTCCGGCCATTAAGATTAGGTTTGTGTTTATTAATCTAGACATATTAAGGAGATAGTCATGAAAACCATACTGCAAGCTAACAACGTGAACAAAATCTTTGGCGCAAAAGGAAACCAATATACAGCTCTGCAAAGCATCAGCCTTAGTATCAATGAAGGGGAGTTTGTCGGGATTATGGGTCCCTCAGGAGCTGGAAAATCAACACTGCTGAACATTTTCTCGACCATCGACACACCGACATCCGGGAAAATCACAATCGACGGGGAAAATATCGTCGCCATGAACGAAGAGAAGCTGTCCGATTTCCGCCGGAATAAGCTCGGGTTCATCTTTCAGGATTACAACCTGCTCGATACGCTAACGGTGAAGGAGAACATCGTGCTTCCGCTGGCGCTGTCCAAGGTGCCTGCCGCAGAGATCGAAAAGCGGGTTCAGGAAATAGCCGACACGTTCGGCATCCGCCAGATCCTCGACAAGTACCCATATCATATTTCCGGGGGACAAAAGCAGCGGGCGGCCGCATCGCGGGCGATCGTTACCCATCCGAGCCTTATTCTTGCAGACGAGCCGACCGGCGCGCTGGATTCAAAATCGGCTGCCAGTCTGCTGGAGAGCTTGAGCAAGCTGAATCAGGCCAACCAATCAACCATCCTGATGGTAACGCACGATGCTTACGCGGCGAGCTATTGTCAACGGGTCATTTTCATTAAGGACGGGCAGCTGTTCCAGGAGCTTCCCCAAGAAGGGCTGACGCGGAAGGAGTTCTTTGGACGAATTCTGGAGGTTCTGGCATCGCTCGGGGGTGGACATCATGACGCTGTTTAAGATCGCCGGGAAAAACATCCGGAAAAATTTCGCCAATTATTTTCTGTATTTCGCATCGATGATTTTCAGTATTGTGATCTATTTTACCTTCGTCTCTTTAAAATACGACAGCACCATTCAATCGGCTTCGGACGGTTCGCAGAAGATCAGCTCAGCCTTCAGCGGCGCGGCGGTCGTGCTCATCGTATTCGTAGCTGTTTTCATTTGGTATTCAAATTCGTTTTTTACGCGCAAGCGCAAAAAAGAGGTCGGACTGTACTCCTTGCTCGGCGTCCGCAAGAAAAAGATCGGGCGAATGCTTTTTTACGAAAACTTTCTGATGGGCGTTATGGCATTGATCATAGGCATCGCATTGGGCTCCGTGCTCAGCCGTTTTTTTGTGATGCTCCTGATGAAGGTCATGGGCTACGACGCCGTACCGAACTTTACGATATCTCTGGCTGCCATGGCCAACACGTTCATTGTGTTTATGATGATTACGCTTATAACGTCGGTTCAGGGCTACCGGCTGATATACCGCTTTAAGCTGATCGAGCTGTTCCAGGCGGATCAGGAGCATGAAAAGGAGCCGAAGGCTTCCATTCTGCTCGCTTTGTTGTCCGTCCTCCTTATCGGCTTCGGTTACTGGCTTGCGCTGCAAAATCTGCTCACGTCCAAAGCATGGGCGGCGCTTGGTTTTATGCTGACTCCGCTCGTCATTTTGGTATCGGTCATTTTAGGCACCTATCTGCTGTTTAATACCTTGACGGTCACGCTGCTGAAGCTGTCCCGCAGGAACAAAAAAAGCTACTGGAAGGGCTTGAATTTGATCGGAATATCCCAGCTATTGTACCGGATGAAGGGAAATGCGCGCACGCTGACGATCATCGCTGTATTGAGCGCAACGACGCTTACGGCGGTCGGGACGTCATACAGCTTCTACTATAACAACCAAACGAATGCGGCGCTTGCGAATCCGAACAGCTATATGTTTATCGGAGGCAGCGAAATTGCAGACAGCAAAGCCGATCAGGCCATTCGGCAGGCTCCGGGGCATAAAGTGCTTTATCACGAATCCATTTCTCTTCTTGAAGTGGATGCCGATACCTCCGGATTGAAGCAAAACACCGGCTTGAATGAGCAATCCTTTACAGTAATTTCGAGCCAGGACTTTAACCGCTTGGCCAAGCTTCAAGGGCGGAATGATGCTGTAAGTCTTGAGGGCAGCGAAGCCGCGGTGCTTGAGCCGATGCATATGGAGGGGATATCCCCGGATTATGTGGGCTCGGCGATCACGCTGAAGGGCAAGGGCATGAAGGAAACGCTCCGCTTCAAAGCGCTGAAACAATACAGCGTACTGAATACCGGTACGGTATATTCGACCATTGTCGTCAGTGACGAAATGTTTGCGGCCCTTCAGCCGAAGGCCAAAACGATGGCAGTCCAAGCCTACAGCATATCGCATCAGGATAAGGCCAAGGAGCTGACGAAACAGCTGGAAGGCATTTTGCCGGAGACAGCTGGCTTTACAAGCTTTTACAGCGATTATGCGCGGGGCATGGAGTCAACCGGCCTACTTGTATTTATGGGGGGATTCCTCGGATTAGTATTCCTGGCCGCTACGGGCAGCATCATTTACTTCAAACAGCTGACAGAAGCGAGCAGCGACAAAGCCCGTTATTTGATTTTGCATAAAATCGGCGTCAAGAAAAGAGAGATCCGCAACACGGTCGCCAAGCAGATGATGTTTATTTTTGGCCTGCCGCTAGCTTTCGGCATGATGCATTGCGCGGTGGCTCTCGCGGCGCTATCGAAACTGCTAATGACCAGTCTTGCCGTTCCCGTCGTTACCTGTATGGGAGCTTATATATGCATTTATTTAATCTATTATTTCCTGACCGTTAACAGCTACTACAAAATCGTTACGAATGTAAAGTAAAGGAGGTGAGCCAAAGTGAAAAAAGCACGGATAGCCATGTTCTTCATTCTGGTCGTGCTGGTCGGATTTGTTCTTTTTATCCAAAACGTAAATATGAACCGTCTTGGTGCGCAGCAATATTTCGTGCAGATCAACCTGGACGGAAAGAGAGTGGAAGATAAATTTAACAGTGGAGAGAAGTATGTCTATTACGAATACACCCTGAAGGGCTTTGATTCCAATGGGAAAGAAAAAGAGCTGACCTTTACGGCAAGCAAGGAGCTGCGCAAGGACGCTTATTTGCGAATCTATGTAAAAAAAGATCAGGTCAGCTCCTACCAGGAGGTACAGGCCGAGGAGCTGCCGGAGAAGGCGAAGCATAAGCTGGACAGTGCCGCCGGGAATTGAGTCCCCGGCCTGGATGGCCTTATGAGCGCATACATCTTATGTTTAAAAAAGGAGAGAACCCATGAAGAAATCGACTTTCAAATCTGTAACCCACAAAGCACTGGCCTATTCACTGGCCGTGACGCTAGCCGCAAGTCCTTGGATTGGCGCTAGCCATGTTCTGGCCGGGCCGGCAGTCCAATCCGCCGAACAGCCCGCCGAAGCGGCGCAGGAGCATGCCCAGGTTCAATACCGGATCGACGCCCGGCTGGACGAGCAGGACATGCATATCCGGGGAAAGGAAACGGTCACGTACCGGAACATGTCCAAGGACACGCTGCAGGAGATCGTCTTCCATACATTCGCTGATGCGAATCGCTCCAAAGAGACGCAAACGTCGATGTTCGTTAGAAACAACGAGGAGATCCGCAAGCAGAGCCCGGAGAAGAAGCCGGAGGATTTCCTTGGCGGCATTGACATTCTGAGTGCAGCGGCTGGCGGGCAATCCTTGGTTTTTACGAACAGCAACCAGGCTTTGACCGTACAATTGGAGCGCGGGCTGGAGCCGGGCGAGACGGTAACCATCGACCTCAGCTTCGACGTAAAAATTCCATATGGCATGCAGCGGCTTTCTTATTATAAAGATATCATCAACGGGGCGTATTGGTTCCCTGTGGCTTCGGTCTACGACGAGGAACAGCATGAATGGGATAAAACTCCCTACAGCACCAACTTTGAGACCGACTACTACGTATCCTCGGATTTCGAGGTTCACTTTAACGTACCGGCTTCCTATCAAGTCCTGATGCCGGGGACGATCACCACGCAGGAGGCTAAGGACGAGCCCGGCCGGAAGGTCGTGTCCGCCAATGCTGATCACACGAGGGAATTCGTCTTTTTTGCCAGCCCGAATTATAAAGTAGAAAGTGTGACTCGTGACGGACTCACCGTTGAATATTATTATTTCGATAACATGCCGAACAAGAAAAAAATCGTTGGCCAGTATATCGATACCGCTTTTGATGCGATTAGCTTTTTTAATGAGAAATACGGAAAATACCCTTATCCTGAGTTTCGGATCGCGGAATCCTATGTGGAAGGAGTCGCCGTTGAGTTTTCCCGAGTCATTCAGATGGGGCAAATTCAGCATAATGCCAACCCGCAGCAGGACTATGTATTCGTGCATGAGATTGCTCATCAGTGGTTCCATGCCCTGATCGGCAACAATTCGGAGAAAGAGTCGTTCCTGGATGAAGGCTTTGCTGAATTTTCAAAAGTATATTTTGCCGAAAAGCAAGGCGATATCTTGAACGGGTTCCAAGCGATTCAAATTGAGGACATGTCTTTTGTAGACAAGCCGATCGCTTCAGCGAATGCCGAAGCGGAAGGGGAAGCAGATGCGATTTTTTATAAAAAAGGGCGCCAGGCCATTTACCAGCTGTACCGTAGGGTAGGCGAGGATCCATTTGACCGGTTCATGAGAGAGTATTTCAAGCGTTACGTTCATAAAAATGCGACGATCGACGGGCTGCTGCAAACAATTGAGGATACGCTCGGAAAAGAAGCGCGTACGGAGATGGATAAGGCGCTGCATGATCCGAAGTTTGCTCTGAAGCCCGAATACCGGTTGTCCGAAGCGGAAGAAATTGAATATTGGCATGAACAGTTCAAGAACGTATACCAGTCCTTCATGACCCAGGTTCCTGATCTTCCGGCGGAAACGATGAGCCGGATCATGGACAAAGCGCTGCAGGGCGAGCCGTTGACGATCGTGCTGGGCGATCAGGCCGCCGGGACGGCGAAGACGCAGCAGCAGGCGATGCTGGAGCAGCTTCAAGGAATGCTCGGGATCATGGGTATTTCAGCCGATGTCATAACGGAGCGCCAGGCGATAAAGAACAAGCTGGAAAAGGAACTGGCGAGCAGTAACATCATCGTAATCGGCAGCGCCAGAAGCAGCGGAATTATTCAGGCGTTAAAACCCGGCATCATCCAAAAAACAAAGGCCATCGGCTTCGATTGGAAAAGCATCATGAACCTGAAAGAAGCTTCAGGCGCTTATATTATCAAGCATCCGTATAATCAAAACCGTCTGCTCCTGCATTTTTTCTGGAATGGGGATGCATGGAGTCCTGACATGATCGACCGGTATACGGGACAGATTATAAACGTGCTCGGGATCAGCGCGGATTACTATCAATATTATGTTTGGGATCAAGCTGGCAGCATTATTGCCGAGAATAAGACGACCAATCCGATGGCGAAGTTTTTCGCCGAGGAGTGAGGCAAGCTTTCGGTTGAGAGCAAGCTTTTTAAATATGGTTATAGTAAAATGGCAGAGCGGGGGGAAAAGGCTCATGGTAAGCATACGGGCAGCGCCCGTTTCTTTCCCGCCTGTAGAAAGGGGGCTCCGCCCAAATTGCTGCTAGATCAAAAAATACTGATCGTCGATGATGAGGAAGATATCGTAAAGCTTCTGAGAACCGTGCTGATTAAGGAGGGCTTTGAGCATGTGTTCACGGCCGGCAGCGCGGAAGAAGGCTGGACTTTGTTTCAGGACAAGCAGCCCGATCTCGTCATTTTGGATATCATGCTTCCGGACGGCGAAGGCTACGATGTATGCAAACAAATCCGCAGTGTTTCGAATGTGCCGATCTTCTTTTTGTCTGCCAAGACGGAGGAAATCGATAAAATCCTGGGATTTGCGATCGGCGGCGACGACTATATTACCAAGCCGTTTAGTCCGAAGGAAGTAGCTTACCGGATTAAGGCCCGATTTAGAAGAACGGATCACCGCCCGGATAAGAAGAAAGAGCATATCCTGAGGGCCGGACCTTTTGAGCTTGATCAACAAAAAGTCGAGCTCAAGAAAAATGGCGATATCATTGAGCTGAAGCCGAAGGAGCTTGGCCTTCTTACCCATTTCCTGAAGCACCCGAACCGGATCATAAGCAAGGAAAGCCTGTACGACCACGTATGGGGGGAGGAATCCTTCGGTTACGACAATACGGTCATGGTTCATATCCGGCGGCTGAGGGAAAAAATCGAGGAGGATCCGTCGAATCCGCAATATTTGGTGACCGTAAAGGGACTTGGGTACAAGCTTGCCCTGAAGGAGTCTGCGCAATGAAGTGGCGGCTGACCGGCAGATATCTGGCGTCCGTCGTCCTGATTGTCGTCATCGTCATTTTTATTAACATCCTGGTGGTGACCGGGTTGTATTTATATCAGAATAACTCACCCAAATATCCGCTTTATCCTGAAGATGATTCGGTTGTGTCCCTAACCCGCTCGTTCAGCAAAGAGATTATAGTGTCCGAATCTGGCGCAGCCATTACCGAGGAGGGGAAGGAGACGCTGGAGCGAAATGAAGCCTGGATTCAAATCTTGGACGAGGACGGCAGAGAGGTGTATGGATACCGCGTACCTGTGGGCGCCAAAACCAAATATACGCCGATAGATATCGTTCAGGCCTACAAATATATGGAGAAAGAACTAATGTCGACCGTTTTTGTCGGGGAAAGTTCGGGAAACGGCGAGCGCTACAGTTATTTGATCGGCTTTGAGAACCCTTATCTGGAGCGGAATATATTTACCTATGATATCCGGACGGTCGGGAGGTTCCTGCAAATCGGAATTGTGACCGTCATTTGCGTTGACGGCTTTATCGCGCTGTGCATCGCCTATTTGTTCAGCAAAAGATTAACCCGGCCGCTTCATGGCCTTATTGACGGGATTAAGCAGCTGGCTCATAAAAAATACAACGTCCGATATGAAACCAAGGGGGTCTATAAGGATGTGTTTCATAACGTGAACGTACTGAGCGAGGAGCTGCAGGCCAGCGAGGCAGAACGAAAAAAGCTGGATCGGATGAAGGAAGAATGGATCGCGAATATTACGCATGATATTAAAACGCCGCTCGCTTCGATTCAGGGGTACGCGGAAATGATGAAGGACAAGGATTATGATTTCACGGTCGAAGAAATGCGCGATTATGCGGGAATCATTGAACAGAAGTCGCACTATTTGAAGCACGTGATCGAGGATTTAAACCTGTCTACGCGTCTAAAAAACAAGAAGCTGACGCTAAATCTGAAGAACCTTAATATTGTAAGCCTTGTCCGCAATGCCGTCATTGACATGCTAAATGATGCCCGTTACGGTAATCGCAATATCGACTTTCGGTACAGCGACGAGGTGATCAAAATGGATGTCGATGAAATTCTAATCCGCCGTGCAGTTAGCAATTTGATCTATAATGCGGTCGTCCATAATGATGAGGGTGTGGCGGTTCAGGTCAGTGTTCGGAAGCAAGGGAATTTCGTTCAAATCGTTGTCGAGGATCATGGAAAAGGAATTAAGAAAGAAGAGCTGGAACGGATTTTTGACCGGTATTATCGGGGAACCAACACGGGCGAGCTGCATAAAGGATCAGGGCTTGGCATGGCCATTGCGCATGATATCGTGAAGGCGCATGGCGGGGAAATTGATGTGGCGAGCGAGCTTCATCGGGGAACAAGAATCGAAATTAAGCTTCAGCAGACATAAAAAGAGAAGTTCCTCCCGACCGGATGGAACCTCTCTTTTGTTGTTAGCGGCCTTGCTGTACAAATAGTTCGATACGGCCTTTGATCGCATCCCGTACGCCTCGAAACTGTGCCAGGATCTCTTCTTCGGTACCGGTGGCCTTCGCCGGATCGTCGAAGCCCCAATGCCATTTGATTACATTCGGATTCTGGATAGTGGGGCAATGCTCATCTGCATGTCCACATAACGTAATGACATAGGCTGCGCGGTTTAGGATATCCTTATCGATCACATCAGAGCTGTTGCCGCTAATATCAATACCGGCTTCTGCCATCACTTGAACAGCGCGCGGGTTCAGTCCGTGTGCTTCTAGACCTGCGCTTTTAACTTCGTAATATTCTCCTCCAAGAGCGTTTAGAAAACCGTCAGCGATTTGGCTGCGGCAGGAATTCCCTGTACATAAAAAATAGACAAGCGGTTTTTTGCTCATTTTCGATTACTCCTTTATGTTTTTTTATATTAGCCTGCGATCATAAGCCATAAATACAAGCCGCAGAGTGTTGCGAGCAGCACGGGAATGGTCAGAACCATCCCGGTCTTGAAGTAAGCTCCCCATGAAATTTTAACCCCTTTGCTAGACAGAACATGGAGCCAGAGCAGGGTTGCGAGCGAACCGATGGGTGTTATTTTGGGTCCCAGATCCGAACCAATCACGTTTGCGTATATGAAAGCATTCTGCAGGGTGCCCACCGAATTTGTGGCGTCAATCGCTAATGCATTAATCATAACCGTAGGCATATTGTTCATCACCGAGGAGAGGATGGCCGCTATGAATCCGGTACCGACGGTTGCAATGAACAAGCCTTGTTCTCCTGCCCAGTTAAAGACAACGCTAAGCTGATCCGTCAAACCTACATTTTTAAGACCATAGACGACAACATACATGCCGATGGAGAAGACAACAATGGACCAGGGAGCGTTTTTGACAAGCTTCCAAGTTTGGATCTGCCGGCTTTGGTTTGCCAGAAGCAGAAAGACGATCGCTGCGGCACCGGCAATAATGGACACCGGAACTTCGATGAACTCGCTTATTAAATAAGCAATCAGCAGGACAGTTAAGATGATCCAAGAAATTTTGAACATTCGTATATCTCTGATGGCATCGATGGGCTTCTTCAACTGCGATAAGTCATAATGATGTGGAATGCTCTTCCGGTAGAATAAATACAGGACAAGCAGACTGGCCGCTACCGAGAAGAGTGTAGGTACGATCATGTAGTGTGCATACTCTATGAAACCAACACCAAAGAAATCAGACGACACAATATTCACCAGGTTGCTTACAACGAGCGGTAAAGACGCCGTGTCGGAAATAAATCCACTCGCCATGACGAAGGGGAGAATCATCCGGTCATCAAATTTGAGGGCTCTGACCATAGACAGGACGATTGGCGTTAAGATGAGCGCAGCTCCATCATTTGCGAAGAAGAAGGCGACAATCGCCCCGAGCAGAATGACATAGAGAAACATGAGGTTTCCATGGCCACGGGCCATACGAGCCACATGAAGGGCGGCCCACTCAAAAAAACCGATTTCATCCAGAATGAGAGAGATCAAAATCACTGCAACAAATGCGAGCGTGGCATTCCAGACGATCTGGGTCACGTCCCAGACGTCTTGAAAATGGACTACCCCGCATATCAAAGCGATGATGGCACCACCGCAAGCGGACCATCCGATGCCGAGCCCTCTCGGCTGCCAAATAACAAATACCAAAGTAACAAGAAAGATAATAAAAGCAAGGACGAGCATAGTACCTCCAGTTTTTAACAACAGCTATTTGGTTTATGAGCATCGATGACTTCCCTCATTGAAGGAAGTTGGTCAAAAATACCGTTTAAATAAGGCTTGTCGCTCATATTAAGGGAATAGTAAATCCATTGGCTGCGGCGAGTCTCGTTGACGATTCCACCGGTCTTCAGCTTCTTAAGATGCTGACTAATATTAGGCTGAGTTGCCTCCAGAATGTCCACTATGTCGCACACACACATTTCACGCTCCTTGAGCAGGGCAACGATCTTCAGTCGAGTCTTGTCAGAAAGCAACTTCAGCGTCTCTGCCATTTCAGTAATGGATATTTCGACCTGAATCATTCTCTCACTCCTTTTTCATTTCAACAGTAAGCATTGACTAAATCATTATATAATCAGTTGCTTATATCATCAAGTGCTTATATATTGGCCCTTATCAGCCGATCGAACGGAAGGCCAATATTACACGTGGCATATTGGAAGCTATGATTAAGAATCCTCCGGATTTGCTTCAAATCCAGACACGCAGCCCGCTCGTGACTAGGGACCTCGATTTGTTAGTCGCCCTGCAAGTGAGCTGTGAAGTCTTAGTATCCATGACCATCGAAACAGACCGCGAGGATATGAAGCAAATATTTGCTCCTCATGCCCCTGGAATTCAGCTACGAATAAAAGCCTTAAAAGATCTTCATGAGGCCGGGTTAGCCACGCAGGCTGCTGTATCACCTGTATTGCCGTTTACCCCTGGTTTTCCTCGCTTGCTGGAAGGAAACGTGGATCGTATTTGGATCGATACAATGAATATCGGGGATGGCTCGATGGGTAAATGTTCAGAGCGGCTTGGAATGCCTCAATTATTTGAAGCACATGGACTATCGGAATGGTTCCGAAGAGATATCCATACTCGAGTCGAGAAATATTTTAAGAAGTATTTCCCCCAAGAGATGATACATGTTTCAAAAAATGAAGCTTTTCCAAATACGTAAGAAAGTTATAAACCCAAATTCTTGTTCCAATTCAACGACAAGAACTTGGGCTTTTTGTTGTATTTGCAACAAAAATAATGTATCATTCTCTTACTGTATTTGAAAAAGGCATAGGAATGGAGATGAATTATGAAGGAAATTCTACGTGAAATTGGCATGATCGCCAGGTCATTGGATTCTATAAGTAATATAGAGTTTAAAAAATATGATCTTACAAAAGGACAGTACTTATACCTCGTGCGAATATGTGAAAATCCAGGAATTATTCAAGAAAAGTTAGCTGACATGATAAAGGTAGACCGAACAACAGCTGCTCGGGCTATTCAAAAACTTGAGATGAATGGATTTATTGAAAAGCGGGATGACCAATATAACAAAAAAATTAAAAAACTATTTCCTACAGAGAAAGGGAAGACTGTTTATCCTTTTATACAAAGAGAAAACGATTATTCCAACAGGGTTGCACTATCTGGATTCTCTGAAGATGAAGCAGAAATGATCTTTAACTTGCTGCAGAGAGTGAGAAAAAATGTAGAAAAAGATTGGGAGTTTGTGAAAAAGGGGAACCAGAGAAATTATTGATTTATTAAAAGGAGAGATAATCAATGACTGTGAATATAAAAAAGGGCACGCTTGCAGATCTAGGCTTACTTCAAGAAATCAGTGTTAAAACATTTAATGAGACATTTAAAAGTCAAAATTCACCTGAAAATCTAAAAGCCTACATGGAAAGAGCATTTAATTTAAAACGACTAGAAGAAGAACTATCCAATCTCTCATCAGAATTTTATCTAATTTATGCCAATGAGGAAATTGCCGGGTACTTAAAGGTAAACATTAATGATGCACAGTCTGAACAGATGGGCAATGATTCGCTTGAAATCGAGAGGATTTATATAGTAAGCAAATTTCAACAACATGGGCTTGGCAAACTCTTGCTGGATAAAGCTGTGGAAATTGCAAAGGAGCATAATAAAAAGAAAGTCTGGTTAGGTGTATGGGAACAAAACAAAAATGCTATTGCTTTTTATAAGAAAATGGGCTTTGTCCAAACTGGAGCCCACTCTTTTTACATGGGTGATGAAGAACAAAAGGACTATATAATGACCAAAATAATCGGATAATAATCCGTTCTGGATTAAAATATAGGGTACAGGGGTAAAGTATTAGAGAGGGAATGTCTTCTAAATCGAATGGGAAAGTTAATAAAAATGACTGAATGGAGAAGGCCAGATGAATACTAAGCGAATAACATTAATAATTTTCACTTTGGTTCTTGCCGTATTTTTAGCGGCTTGCACCCGGGTGGAGAGGGAAAACCAACCTGCTGATTTGAATCAGAATAATAGTAACCAGGAAGGGACGAATGGCATGAACCATAATCACATGAATCATTCAAGTTCCGGTGAACTGCCGGTAGGAATAAAAAAAGCGGCAAATCCCAAATTTAAAGTAGGAAGTAAAGCCGTCATGAACTCTGCTCACATGGAGGGAATGAATGGGGCTGAAGCAACCATTGTCGGCGCCTTCGACACTATCGCATATACCATTTCGTACACCCCGGCCACTGGCGGAGAAAAGGTAACGAATCATAAATGGATTATACATGAAGAAATCAAGGATGCCAGCGACAAAGCATACCGGCCGGGGGATGAAGTGATCGTAGAAGCGAACCACATGGAAGGTATGAAGGGGGCAAAGGCAGTAATTGACTCAGCGCAGCAAACGACTGTTTATATGGTTGATTATACATCGGCAACCGGTGAAGATGTGAAAAATCATAAATGGGTGACAGAAGACGAACTTTCGAATAAGTAACGACAATAGAGGCTGCCAGCGTATCCTATCGGATCCGGCAGCCTTTGTAATCTGTTAATGGGCAGATGAAATATTCTAACTAAAAAATGCAGTCTACCATGTCTGAGCCTCAAAAAGATCATGCAATCTGCGCAGGCGGTAAGCGTTCATGGCAAATTCTCGCAGCTCCTCAAGGATCGTGTAATTCGCCCACGCGCCTGCAAAAGCTCCGATTCCCGGCACCATCTGCAGCATTTTCCGGAAGTCGATGGCATCCCGATACTCGATCTGAAATGTCTCCCAGTCCATATTGCGGGAGTATTCGGCGTCAGAAAGCCATTGTTCCCTTTCAATATGCCAATTCTGGATGGAATAGAGCAGCCTCGCACGGTTTTCTTGCCCCGCAAATGTCATCTGAAATACCTTGAGAATGAATACCCGCTCGGAGAAGTGCTTGGTGTCATAACCATAAACATGTGCCAGCTCGAACAGAAATTTCATCTTGATCGCAATTAAAGCCGGAAAGTCTACCATGCTAAGCATAATTCCGCCAGCTCCCGTTCCAGCACCTTCGGCAACCGCGATTTTTTGGTACAGGGTAAACAGCTCTTGCGCTTCTTGATCGGCAGATTCCAGATCCAGAGCATATTCCACCTGACGGCTAGGCGTATATTCCGCACCGAACAGGGCCGTCCGAACGATTGATCGTATGGTGGTCGTAATGACGCTGTGCACCTTCGGGGGAATCAAATGATTAATTCGAGTACCTATGGTTTTTGATGTTTTTTCCAGCCACCCCGGCGTTTTGAACATGTTTTGTTCCCAGTCGGCAATTTCCCTCAGTACTTTACGTTCGTAATTCATGATCAATCGCTCCTTCAAAAGACTTAACTATATTTTAACGAAAATGTTTGCGATTCAAAAACCGTCCTCAGCAGGTATTGAACCTCGACCAAAGTCCAGCCTCGCATAAAGATTAAATAAGATGGGAACGTTTAACTCAAAGGCATTCAAGATTTTTCTTGACGAAAACCGTTTTCATATTTATTATTGTTGTGAAAATGATTATTGGAAGGTGGTCGCCTAAGTGAAACGATACTTTGAGAAGGCTCAAAAATTTGGTAAGTCCTTCATGCTTCCGATTGCCGTACTGCCGGCTGCGGGCCTATTATTAGGGATCGGCGGGGCTTTATCGAATGCGAATACAATCAAATCGTATCCATTCCTGCAAATAGACTGGCTGCAGCAAGTCTTTACTGTGATGAGCAGCGCCGGTAGCATTGTATTTGATAATCTCGCTCTGATTTTTGCCATTGGCGTTGCAGTAGGGATGGCAAGAGCCGATAAAGGAACGGCTGGTTTGGCTGCAGGTTTGTCCTATCTTGTCATGAATGCATCCATCAATGCCATGCTGGTCAATACCGGTCAGCTTGCCGAGGACAATCTGGCCGGAGCGGGACAAGGAATGGTCCTAGGGATTCAAACACTGCAGACAGGCGTATTAGGGGGAATCGTCGTCGGATTGGTGACGGCGTGGCTGCATAATCGGTATAACAAAATAGAACTGCCTCAGTTTCTCGGATTTTTTGGCGGTTCTCGATTTATACCGATTATTTCGTCCTTTGCCGCTATTTTTATCGGCATTGCTCTATTTTTGATCTGGCCGACGATCCAATCCGGAATATCAGGGCTCGGCAGCCTGGTCGACAAAACCGGTTATATCGGTACTTTGTTTTACGGGTTCTTCTTACGGATGCTTGGTCCTCTTGGACTGCATCATATCTTCTATCTTCCTTTTTGGCAAACCGGGATCGGCGGCACCATGGAGATTGCGGGTAAGGTCTATGAAGGAACGCAGAATATCTTTTTTGCGCAGCTAGGGGATCCTTCAACCCAGAAATTCTTCATTGGTACATCGAGATTTATGTCAGGTCGTTTTATTACGATGATGTTTGGCCTTCTGGGTGCGGCACTTGCTATTTACCACACCGCGAAGCCGGAACGCAAAAAAGTCGTTGGCGGGCTTATGCTGTCTGCCGCTCTGACTTCATTTTTAACCGGGATTACAGAGCCGCTTGAATTCTCCTTCTTGTTCGTAGCTCCGCTCTTGTATGTTATCCATGCTATTTTCGATGGGCTGGCGTTCATGCTGTCTCATATCTTTGAGATTACGATCGGCCAGACGTTCTCCGGCGGGCTCATCGACTTTATCCTGTTCGGCATTTTGCAGGGCAATGATAAAACGAACTGGATATTTGTGCCGATCATCGGAGTCATATGGTTCCTGCTGTACTACTTCACGTTCAGGGTCTTGATCGTCAAGTTGAATCTGAAGACGAGCGGACGCGAGGATGAAGCCGTATCTGATCAAGAGTCAGGTGCACAAGAGGATAGCGGTGCGTCTGTGCAAACCGGACATGCTAGATCAGTTGCCATATTGAACGCGTTGGGCGGAAAGGACAATATTACGGAATTGGACTGCTGCGCTACCCGGCTTCGGGTCTCCGTTGTCGATAAAGATAAGGTACAGAAAGAGGCATTTACGGAAACTGGAGCCAAAGGGGTCGTTTTTGTCGGGAATGGCGTGCAAGTGATTTACGGACCTCAGGTAACCGTGATCAAGAATGAAATTGAAGAATATTTGGAAACGGAGTAGTTACAATGAAGGATATAGACCAATTAGGCTTAAAAGGCGGCCTTGTTGTATCATGCCAAGCATTGGAGCATGAACCGCTGCACAGTCCGTATATCATGAGCAGAATGGCTGTTGCAGCTGCAGAAGGCGGTGCAGTTGGGATCCGAGCCAATACGGCACAGGATATCAAAGAAATTAAAAACCAGGTTGACCTTCCCGTAATTGGGATTGTAAAAAGAAACTACGGAACCAATCCGGTATTTATCACGCCGACGATGCGGGAAATCGATGAGCTTGCCGAGACAGGTGCGGAAATTGTGGCTGTTGATGCAACACTGCGTACCAGACCCGACGGCAAGACATTGAAGGAGTTCGTCAGCGAGATTCGCAACAAATATCCTCATCTTTATTTGATGGCAGACATCTCAACAAGAGAGGAAGCCGTTTATGCAGAACAGCTCGGTTTCGATTTGATTTCCTCCACGCTCGTTGGTTATACAGAGGAGACAGCGGGGCAGAAAATCTATGATCAGGATTTTGCGATACTCAAGGACATTGTGTCGCATGTAAAGACCCCGGTTGTTGCAGAAGGGAACGTTATGACACCGGAGATGGCGGCGGATTGTCTTAAAGCAGGCGTTTATTGCGTCGTTGTTGGTGGAGCAATCACTCGCCCGCAGCAAATAACAGAACGTTTTGTGTCAGAGATCTCGAAGCTAAATCCGGCATCTTCCGAAAAATAAATTCATAAATAACAAAGAGCCAACTTGATGAAGTTGGCTCTTTGTTATTCTGCCGAGTACAAGGCCTGCAGGGTTTGTTGCCGTGCTTGTAATAATTTCTCATCTTCAAGCAAGAGAAGGGACAGGATGTCCAGGATATAAATGATAGCCAGCTGGCTATTGATGAAATTCCCGTCTCCCGATCGCCCGATATCCGGGGTGAATAGACAAATATCCGAAGCCTCAGATAGGGGAGTATGGTCAAAATTTGTGACTCCAATAATGGTGGCTCCTCTTTGTTTGGCGCCCTTCATTGCCTGACTTACCTCCGTTGTCAGTCCGGAGTTGGATAGTCCAATGACAAGGTCGTCTTTTCCCAGAAGGGAAGCACTCATGATCATCATATGCGAATCCGTTATGGCATCCGCTATGATATTCATCCGGGTGAGTCTGTATTTAAATTCCAAGGCGGAAAGCCCAGAGCTGCCCAGCCCGTAAATGTAGATTTTTCGGGATACCTTAATAAGCTCAACGACTTCTTCAATTTTTGCGGTATCCAGCATTTCGGCCGTAGCATTGATGATATCGTTGTATAGATTTTGTGTTTTGACAAAAAAGTCCGCATCATTACGAGGTTTTTGAACCTCCCGATTCAGTCGGATTTTAAATTCGACAAATGTATTACATCCAGCTTTTTTGCAAAAGCGAGTGATCGTCGATGTGGAAGCATTCGTGTGCGCAGCCAAATCTTTAATATTGATATTGTTAATGGATAACCGATTTCGCATGATGTAATCAGCAATTTCCTTTTCCTTAGCAGAAAAACGTTGATATTCAAGCTGCAGGATATCAATAACACTGGACGACATCGCAAAAAGCCCCATTTCATTATGTTAGTATATGTTCTATTCTACCAGCCAGCTGCCTTGAAGTAAAAAGACAGATGATTTTGTCATGCAAAGAGAGTATTTAGGATCAGCAGCACGATAGGTTTTTTATGGTTGGCGGTATAGGTTGACTCTCTCTTGTAAACCTGCCAAGACTTCTTCAGGGATCTCCCTGATTCTGATATCTCCGCCTAGGAAAAGCAGCCAATTGATTACTTCGGTTAATTCTTCGGAATGATGAACATGGATAAAAGTTTTTAAGGTGGCTGTAGTTTGATACGGGTTCGTATATGAAATTGAAAATTTTAAAGGATGGTATTTTTTGTACTGAGCAATCGCCTTTGGACCAAGATCAAGGACAAGGTTGCTGACTTCTTCCTGCTTGCTTAGCCGCTCTAAAATCTTTTTCTTACTTAATCTTCTTTTCGCTGCGTAGGGTTCTACGCTGGTGAGATTGTCGACAGGAATAATCCGTCTCTTCTCTTCCACCAAGTCAAAGCCTTCAATTTGCCATAGGCTTTTTTCACGATAAAGATGCAGGAGGTAAACGGGATAAGATTTTATTTCCGTGTCTTCTTTGATAGAAAGCAATAAATACCTGTCCACAAGAAGAATTTGGATCAGTTTTTCTAACATCGGATGGGGCAGGTCAGACAGATCAAGAAGATCTGGGTTATGGGGGTTGGTCCCTTCAAAAAGCAATATTTGATTCAAGAGCACAAGGTCATCCTGCTGGTTCTCCGAGATGAGGCCTAACAATTTTTCTGCTAAAGACTGACGACTCTTGAGATAAGGGAGCTGTTGATTTCTTGTGGCCATGAAGGCAATAAACAGAGCTTTAATCTCATTATCGGTAAAACGGACGGTGGGGAGGACAGAGTTGCTCATGACAAAATAACCGCCATCCCTTCCCACTTCAGCGACAAGCGGCATCCCCATCGCCTCAATTTCTCGGATATCTCGAACCGCTGTCGAACGAGAGATGTTAAATTCCCGCATGATTTCAGAAATGGTAAAGTGGGCGCGGTTGTTGATATACCGCATGATGGTATTAATCCTTTCAACTTTTTTCATCGGGCCCCCCTAAACAGTATCATTTTTTGACATGATTTAAGGTTATTATAAACCCATCAAGTGAAAAGACAAATCATTTGATAAATTTAGATAAGAGGAAGGTTTTAAATATGGCAAATTATATGCTTGAGGAAAAGGACAGCTTTATCGTTGTAGGTATTGGAATTGAGCTTAAGAGCGATTATACAGACTATGCTGGCATAAACAAGGAGAAGGCAGACTTCTGGGAGGCTGCCAAACAAGATGGAAGGCTTGACGCACTAAAGGCCGTAGCTATAAATGACTACATTTTTGCCGTCAACGAAGCGGTGAATAACAAAATGATGTATTATGCTGGCGTCATGACAGAGGCCACGCTACCAGAAGCTACCAGAGTTATTCAATTTCCTAAAGGGGAATATCTAGTGGTACAAGGGGAAGGGAACACGGCTGAGGAGTTGAGCAATATGCTTACTGGCATTGCCTTTGGACAAGTCTTGCCGGAAGCACAAAATTTCGCCTATGTTGGCGGGCCAAATGCAACGGTTGAAATGGGGCAGCGAAATGGCCTCGTATTTGGTGAAATATGGATTCCTGTGGTTCGAAAATAAAATGATCAGTGGTGCTTCCGCTGCGAGTTAATCGAAGCAGGTTCGAGGAAGTAACGCTCACAAAACTAAGTGAATGCTTCCGATGCAAGTTTTGCTCGAAGTAGGTTCAAAGAAGTAACGCTCACAAAACTTTTAGGAGAGATGAACATGTCCTATATCGTTGACTTTAAAAACGTATCTACGGCTGGTCTAGAGTCTTCACCCGTAGCAGAAGCGCTTGCTGGTTTACGAGCTAATGAAGCCCGTTATTTTATGAACAAATACAAACATGAATTTACGGTGGTACCCGCTAGTGAAAGCCAGGAGACGCTTGATTATGTGAACCGGATTTTAAAAGAAGAACGAGGTATTGAGTTTGCGGCCAAACCATTAGAAACGTCGCGTTTCCAAGTGGAAAATATCAAATGGACCTTCGTTTTTTATGAGGATGGTCTAGGGGTTAACGTCCTGTATACGATCGATGACCCTAAGAAGCGGGCCGTTGGCTTCAAGCTTTCTGAAGGGATGGAAGTTCCCAAGGAGCTGGAAGGGAAGTTCAAGTTTGCCAGGCAAAAATCTAAATTAGCTGGGACAATCCGGGGCTCGTTTTTCGTAATTAAGGGAGAGTATTGAGCTGCCGTTAAATAATCTATAACCTATGAATGAGTCAAAAAAAGCAGCGCAAGAACATGACGCTGGAATTATTTACAAAATAAAAAAGAACCTGGGCAATGTTGCCAGGTTCTTTTGTGATTGCTCATAAAGAAGCACGATGATATAATTAAATCGTCATTGCTGCTGTAATGCGGGCATAATTGTCGCATCTTACAACTCGAGTATACCATGCCCGAGAAGCTCTTGTCAAAGATTTTTTCTCAATCCAATGGTTAGGGGAGATGTGGAATGGGTTCTCTGGTTCTCGGTTTCCAGGAAATCGAAAAAAATCAGCTTATGCTCGTTGGCGGGAAAGGATTAAATTTAGGCATATTATCAAAAATGGAAGGAATACATGTACCTGAAGGATTTTGTGTGACCACCGTGGGATATCAGCAAGCCATCGCACAAAACGTTACGTATCATGCTTTATTGGATCAACTAACCATGCTAAACGTAGATGATCGAGACCAACTTGCGGAAATCTGCAAGAAGATCAGGCAAACCGTTATGGAAGCAGAAATTCCTTCTGATGTTGTGGAAGCAGTGACGGAGCATCTCTCCCGGCTTGGCAAGGAGCAGGCTTATGCTGTCCGTTCTAGTGCGACAGCGGAGGATTTGCCACATGCCTCTTTTGCGGGCCAACAAGATACTTATTTGAATGTCGTCGGCACAGAAGCCATTCTGCGGCATATTCGCAAATGCTGGGCTTCCCTGTTTACGGATCGTGCGGTGATCTACCGTATGCAAAATGGATTCGACCACCGTCAGGTTTGCTTGTCCGTGATCATTCAAAGGATGGTTTTCCCGCAGGCTTCGGGAATTTTATTTACCGCTGATCCGGTCACTTCTAACCGAAAGCTCCTATCCATCGATGCAAGCTTCGGACTTGGAGAAGCGCTGGTCTCGGGCTTGGTTTCCGCCGATGGTTATAAAGTACGGGATGGGGAAATTGTCGAGAAGAGGATAGCAACCAAAACATTGGCCGTCTATGGCCAAAAAAGAGGCGGAACCGAAACACAGCAGATCGATCCTAATCAGCAAAAGACGCAAGCACTTACTGATGAGCAAATTTTACAACTGGCACGCATCGGAAAACAGATCGAAGCTTATTTCGGCCAGCCGCAAGATATCGAATGGTGTTGGGTTAACGATACATTCCACATTGTCCAAAGCCGGCCGATCACGACGTTATTCCCGATCCCTGAAGCGAATGATCAAGAGAACCACGTCTATGTATCCGTTGGTCATCAGCAAATGATGACGGACCCCATAAAGCCATTGGGGTTGTCTTTTTATCTGTTAACGACTCCTGCACCCATGCGTGAAGCTGGCGGAAGGCTGTTTGTCGATGTGACACCTCTGCTGGCTTCGCCAGCCAGCAGTGAAGCCATACTAGATTCCCTGGGCCAGTCCGATCCGCTCATTAAAGATGCGCTTGTAACCCTCATAGAGCGGGGGGATTTTATAAAAATGTTGCCGGATGAGAACAAAGACCGGAGCCCCGGCCCAAGTAATAACGGTACATCATCAGCGGATTTTCAAGCACCAATCGAACCCGATCCGTCCATGGTTTCTGATTTGATGAAGCAGAGTCAAACCTCGATTGAAACGTTAAAACAGCAAATCCAAACGAAATCCGGAGTGGATTTGTTCGATTTTATCCTCAAGGATATCCAGGAATTAAAGAGGATTTTATTTGACCCGCAAAGTTTGGCTGTAATCATGGCTGCTATGGATGCTTCAACATGGATTAATGATAACATGAACAAGTGGTTGGGTGAAAAAAACGCAGCTGACACGATTTCCCAATCAGTACCGGGCAATATTACATCTGAGATGGGCTTGGCATTATTAGATGTCGCAGATGTGATCCGTCCTTATCCGGAAGTCATTGAATATTTGCAACAGGTCAAAGAGGATGACTTTAGGGATGAGCTGCTTCAGTTGGAGGGAGGGCAGGAAACCAAAAATGCGATCGATGCTTATCTGGACAAATATGGCATGCGATGTACCGGTGAAATTGATATTACCAGAACCCGTTGGAGCGAAAAACCAGTTGCGCTTGTCCCGTTCATTCTTGCTAACATCAAAAAATTTGAGCCTCATGAAAGCCGCCGTAGATTTGAGCAAGGGCGACAGGAAGCTTTGGCCAAAGAACAAGACTTATTAAATCGATTAATGCAATGTTCAGATGGCGAACAAAAAGCCTGCGAAACCAAACAAAGAATCGACCTCATCCGGAATTTCAGCGGGTTTAGGGAATATCCCAAATACGGCATGGTTCAACGCTACTTCGTTTATAAACAGGCTTTACTGAAAGAGGCCGATCGACTTGTACAAGCTGGCGTTATTCATGACAAGGAAGATATATACTACCTCACTTTTGACGAACTTCACGAAGCCGTCCGCACCCATGAACTGGATTACCAGATTATCAATAAACGAAAAGACGAATACAATTTTTTTGAAAAACTAACTCCGCCGCGTGTGATCACGTCTGATGGTGAAATCATTGCAGGGGAGTACAAACGAGACAATCTTCCAGCCGAAGCGATTGCAGGTCTGCCTGTTTCTTCCGGAATGATCGAGGGGCGGGCACGGGTCATCTTAAACATGGAGGATGCAGATTTAGAAGAGGGAGATATATTAGTCACCCCCTTTACAGATCCTAGCTGGACACCATTGTTCGTATCCATCAAAGGCCTGGTCACCGAAGTAGGTGGATTGATGACGCATGGAGCAGTTATTGCGCGTGAGTATGGCATACCGGCTGTTGTTGGTGTAGAAAATGCCACCCATCTGATCAAGGACGGGCAGCGTATTCGCGTGCATGGAACAGAAGGGTATGTCGAAATATTGTTGTAATGACTAATATTAATATGTAATGGTGAACAGGTCCCCCTATGCTGTCATAGCGGGGACCTGTTCATGCCTCTTTACAAAGCAGGGCTGCTAAAACTGTTAATTAGAACACACTGCGTACTAGTCCTCCGTCTATTCTTAACGCAGAACCATTAATGGCCGAAGAGAGTGGACTGCTTAAAAAGGTAACAAAATGTGCAATTTCCTCTGGCTGAATAAGCCTTTGAATAATGGAGGTTGGCCGGTTCTCTTTCATAAATCGCTTTTCGGCTTCTTCTAATGTCAATTTCTCGTTGGGATAAAGGGTATTTAACATCGTTTCTACTCCTTCTGTTAAAGTGGAGCCAGGCATAACCGTATTGACAGTCACATTTGTTCCTGTAGTCAACTCGGCTAAACTGCGGGAGAGCGAGAGCTGCATCGTTTTAGTGGCGCTATAATGAGCCATTTCTTGAGATGGAATAATTGCTGCTTCGCTAGCGATAAAGATGACTCTGCCTTCTTTTTTGTGAATCATTTGTTTTAGGTAATGGCGAGTCAATCGGACTCCACTCATAATGTTGACTTCAAATAGCTTGAACCAATCTTCATCAGAAATAGCAAAGTATTCTACAGGCTCAAAAATGCCAAGATTGTTAATAAGAATGTCTATTTCAGAGTACTGCTGAAGGCAGATCTGGACTTCTTCCTGTTGTTAAATCTTGCATCAAGTTTAAAACCGACTGTATTTTTACTATAATAAAAATAAAGAAAAACATACAAGCGAGGATGTATCATGACCAAACATCGGATTTATACAACGAGTGTCGCAAGTGTCTACCCGCATTATGTTACGAAGGCGGAGAAAAAGGGGCGTACGAAAACAGAAGTCGATGAAATCATTTGTTGGTTGACAGGATATAGCCAGGAAGAGTTAGAAGCGCAACTGGAGCAAAAGACAGACTTTGAGACATTCTTTGCGGAAGCTCCCCAACTGAATCCTTCGCGGGCTTTAATCAAAGGTGTGGTCTGCGGTGTCCGAGTGGAAGACATTGAAGAACCTTTGATGCAGGAAATTCGTTATTTAGATAAGCTGATCGATGAGCTTGCAAAGGGAAAAGCAATGGAGAAAATTTTGCGTAAATAATAAAAGAGGGAGTGTTCCGAGCGGCCATGCGGTCTTGCGAAGAGCGCTCCTATTTGTTTGCCGGCGTCAAGTTTGACAATTTGGCGATGAACGAAGTGCGTTCAGGACTAGCGGCCTATTGTTGCTTTACACGCGGATAAGGTGTAAGACTAAAGATGAAGAATATGATTTGGGGAAGGTGACAATGGCAAATATCAATGATATAGCGTCCCGTGCAGGAGTTTCCGTATCGACAGTATCCAGGGTGCTTAATAACCATCCTTATGTTTCTGAAACGAAGCGCGCAGCTGTACAGCGTGTGATTGATGAATTGGACTATACGCCCAACCGTTCAGCTATAGACTTGATTCGCAAGGAAACAAGAAGTATCGGTGTGATCATGCCTTACAACAACAATCAAGCCTTTGATCAACTTCTTTATGGTGTGCTTAACCGATCGGTTGAACGGGATTATACCACGGTGGTCCTGCCTACAAAGTATGACCCGGACAAAGAGCTTAGCTATTTTAACATGCTGAAAAATAAACAGTTGGATGGGATCATCATTACCTCACGGTCCAACACCTGGGAACGCATTATTCCATATACAAAGTATGGAACGATCGTCGCATGCGAATTTACGGAGCATCCTGAGATTGGCTGTGCATATATGGATCGATTTGCTTCATTCATAGACACTTTTCAACTGCTAAAGGATAAAGGACATTCCCGGGTTGCTTTTACGACTGCAAGGGGAGAAGAGAGCAACAGTACTCAACTGACGATAAAAGCATATAAGCACATATTTGGCGAACTGCCGCCCGCATACCATATTAGGGATTGCTATAGCATTGATGACGGGGTAAGAGCGGCTCAGCAACTGCTTAATATGGATCATAGACCGACTGCAGTCTATGCGAACGGTGACGAGGTTGCAGCAGGTATTTATCAGTATGCTAGAAGCTTACAATTGGAGGTGCCAAAGGATTTGGCGATTATTGGCCAAGAGAATCAGCCGGTTGGAATTGGGCTGCGCCTCTCCACGGTTGATCATCAATTGGTTAAAGTGGGTGAATCGGCCTTTGACCTTGCCATTGGGAAGTCAAGGGATAAGGTAGAGATTCCTTATCACATTATTGTGCGCCAATCGATATAGCTATTGACCTGAAATGGATTTCAGCGGGAACTGACCGGGCAGGATCTCGTGTTAGTGCTGGGGATACCAGGGGCTGTCTCCTTGCGCCAACTAGGTATTGAAGACAGGGGTAGTAACGTCCAAGACAAAACAAGAGTTTCTAGATGAGCAAGATGTAAAGAGCATATATGCTTAAAAAGCTGCATATCAGCGGCTTTTTGTGTTTTAAAGATTACGATAAGCCTAATGTCTGTCTGATGAGAACGCTAGGGGGCAAACGATTCCATCCACACGGAACAACGGCGAAGAGACCGCGAGCCGCTTAATTTAAATCTTTGTGGATTTATCTTGGTTGGAGGGACAAATAGCTATTATCGCTCCACGACTTCAATCTGGTTCTATCCCAAGTCAAAGAAAAATGAGCTAGGACTTCATTGCCTGAGCTCATTTTCTTTGAAGCGGTGTATTTTTCAATATCTCCACTTATATGTTTGTTTTCGATAAAGCAAGTTGATCTTCAGGCAGAGCCTTCGATGAACCATCGTTATGAAGAACACTCCTCCATGAATAACGCGGTTCATATCCAAGTATATCCCTTGCCTTATCTATTGCCATCAGCGTCTCATGTCCCTGAACCTCTCTCTTTAAGGGCACATTTGGAAAAAATCGTTTGACTAAATCCTGGCTAAGATCCGGCATGATGGTATCCGGGGCAGTGATATGGAATACCTGATTACCTAAATTGTCCTTCTCTATTGCAAGAAGACAGGCATTAGCTGCATCTCTAACATCGCAATAGGCCCAGGCGTTTTTCTTTTGAATATTCTTTTGTTCTTCATTCCAATGCATAATAGGGATTTTTTCATACTCATCAGGTTCATACATATTCGCGAAACGAAGAGTGACGAGCTGTTGATTCGTAAGTTTATGATACATGCCTGTTAGGTGTTCTGTTAGCAGTTTAGCCATGGCATAGGATGACTTTGCAGTAGTTGGATGCTCTTCATCAACAGGTAGGTAATCCAGTTGTTCCGGGACAAACGGATAGCCCAAAACCGTTTCGCTTGAAGCCCATACCAGCTTTGGGATTTTAAAATCTTTACATGCTTCAAGAATGTTAAAATTAACTAGCATATTATTCTCGAATATCGCCTGGGGCGTATTCCTTACATCAGTTGGGATATTCCCAAGATGGACAACGGCATCACTTCCCATTAAAAGCTGACAGACTTGACCATAATCACGTAGCTCCGCTTGAATAAAATTTTTTGATGCAGATTCTTCGCGTAATAATCGATCTGTGGCTATAACATCATGACCAGCTTCCAATAGGGTTCTTACCGCCCAACGGCCGATTTTTCCGGCTGCTCCTGTCACCACTACCTTCATCATTTCCACCCCTTATTCATATTTCCGGCAAAGCAAGCTCATCTTAAATCGCTGTTATACTTCCCGTTACAATATGGTTTTATTACTCTGCATTTACGCAGCATGCGATATTCTCGGCCTTCATGTTTTTAAAACCCAGTCTTGCCCTGAACCGGGGACAAGACTGGGTTTTGCTGAAAACATTATTTTGGGCTATGACGTCCGCCATTGAGGATTTTGTACTGGTTGCAAACATTGTTGCGAGTGGAACAGCATAATAATTGCTCGTATTCATGAGTTGCTTAGGTGCATTAAGATAGTGGTAGCGGGAGAACGTACTGATGATTGGTAGATTATCCAAATGAGAATAGTATAATACGAAATATTCGAGCGTTTTTAATCCATATCCGGGCGTGATTGATGGGGCCAAGTTGGGGATACCTTAGCACTTGCATGAATGTTGTATGGTCTAAGTTGGAAAGAAAAAACAAGGGGGAGAATAGAAATGGGGAATCTTGAGTTCAACAAGATATGGGCAACTCCCAAAAATACCATAGCGGCAGGTCGTCGTCATACTGTTGGTCTTAAATCGGATGGCACGGTGACGGCTGTTGGTCAAAATAAGGTAGGTCAATGCGATGTGAGCGACTGGAGCGGTATTATGGCGATAGCGGTGGGTAGTCATCATACCATCGGGCTTAAATCGGACGGTACGGTGGCAGCTGTGGGCTGGAATGAGTATGGTCAATGCAATGTGAGTGATTGGTGCGATATTGTAGCAGTTGCGGCAGGTTGCGCTCATACCATCGGCCTTAAATCAGACGGCACGGTGATGGCTGTGGGTGATAATGAATATGGCCAATGCGATGTAAGCAGTTGGGCCAGTATCCAACTACCCGGCGGTAAGGAGTGGTAAGAATTCATTGATACAAATGCATTACTCAAAGCATTAAAATCTGTTGGTATGATTCAATCCAGTGTTGGAAATTGAAAGAGAAAGATGAAGAGCCGCCAGTTATTGACAGTAATGAATTTAGAAAAATAGAAAGTGAATAATTTGAATCTAAGAAAAGAAAGCTCTAACTACAGAGTTTTCTTTATATATATTGGTCAAAGAATGACGAAGGAGGGATTTTTATATGCAATATGGACCTGATCCTAATGCAATCTACCCAAATGAGGCAATTAAAAGTATATGCTATATTAAAAACGTTGTAACACGCTCAAATATTATTGTCGGTGACTACACATATTATGACGACATCAACGGGGCTGAAAAGTTTGAAGAGCATGTTACACATCATTATGAATTTATAGGAGATAAGCTGATTATCGGAAAATTTTGCGCAATAGCAAAGGGTATTGAATTTGTAATGAATGGGGCAAACCATAGAATGTGCAGTGTCACTACCTATCCATTTAATATTATGGGCCATGGTTGGGAGAAAGCGACTCCGACACTGGCAAACTTACCCCTTAAAGGTGATACTGTGATTGGAAACGATGTATGGATCGGTCAAAATGTGACCGTAATGCCCGGTGTACATATTGGAGATGGGGCAATTATTGCAGCCAATTCTGTTGTTGTAAAGGATGTTCCCCCTTACCATATTGCAGGCGGGAATCCTTGCAAAGTCATTAAGAAAAGATTTGACGATGAACTCATCGATTATCTCCTTCTCATTAAATGGTGGGATTGGCCTGCTCGTAAGATATTTGATAATCTTGAAACACTATGCAGCGGGGATCTGACAAAAATCAAGAGAATTTATTAGCTCATTATTAGCAAAATAGGGCATTCTCGGGGAAATCCCGTTACACGGAACCCAACCTTTCGTCCTTATACAGGATGAAGGGCTTTATCTTTTATTCAAAAGACTTGATTTCTAGAAAACAAAAGTATATGATTGACCCATCAACCATTGATGAGTCAATGAATTGAAGGGGGTCTATATCATCTCTGCATGTCATACAGAAGACCTGCTGTACTTGCTAATGCATCTGAATAAGCATATTGCGACTCGGTTTGAGCGATGTGCTGGAGTAAGTCCCAATCGGTTGGAACTCCTCTGCAAACTGACGGGTGGCGAAATTAGCCAGTCGGATCTGCAGAAGGCAGTGTCTATTGATCCAGCTGCTGTAACCCGTCATGTTCAGCAGTTGGAAGCGGAAGGAATGCTTCTGCGAACCAGATGTGAGAATGACAACCGGATTACATTAGTTCAGTTAACCGAAGTGGGCAAATGTAAAGTAGCAAGGTTTAGAAGGGAGAAAGATCGATTTATGGAGGAACTGCAGGCAGACCTTACAGAATCAGAACGACTTGCGTTTGTTCAAGTGTTGCAGAAGTTGAACAGCCAGATTCAACAGATGAAAGAACCAAGTAAGACCAATTAACTTATAGAGATTAAAGGAGAGAATATCATGACTGTAACATCCCTAAACAATAATTATAAAGAAATTATTACTTCCCGTCGCTCTGTGCGGGTATATGACCCATTGGTCAAAATCAGCCATGAAGAAATGACTGAAATTTTGGAAGAAGCGACTTTGGCTCCATCATCCGTTAATCTTCAGCCTTGGAGGTTTCTTGTCGTTGATAGCCCAGAAGGAAAAGCAACGCTTGAAGAGCTTGCACCAGGCAACAAAACACAAGTTTCTACTTCTTCCGCAGTAATTGCTGTATTTGGAGATATGAACGCATTCGACTATGCAGATGAAATTATGGGGAGTGCAGTGGAACGCGGATATATGTCACAAGAGGTTAAGGATCAGATGATGGCAAACTATACCGATCTGTTCGGACGTATTCCAGCCCAGGCTTTCCGTGAAATGATCCTTATCGATAGCGGATTGGTTTCCATGCAACTTATGCTTGCTGCTCGTGCCCGTGGATATGACACAAACCCAATCGGCGGATACGATAAATCCCGAATTGCAGAAGCATTTGGTATGGAGAAAGACCGTTATGTACCGGTAATGCTCATCTCTGTAGGTAAAGCTGCCAAAGAAGCGCGTTTGACGACTCGTCTCCCTATAGATCGCATTGCGGAATGGAAGTGAGGTAACAGCGATGATTATTATCCATGCAGAAATGAATGTAACCAGTGAGTTAGAGGCAGAATTTTTGGAAGCCGTAAAAGAACTGATTGAGGCATCCCGTGCAGAAGCAGGGAACGTGTCGTATAAGCTCCTGAAGGAAACAGATAAGGATGACACATATCTCATGGTCGAACAGTGGAAAGACCAAGAAGCAGTAGTGGCTCACAATGCGAGCACCCATTTTCAGGCGTTTGTAGCTAAAGCTCCAAAATACTTGACAGCCCCGTTACAGGTTCAAGCTTTTTCAGGTCAACTTATCAACAAATAATTAACGATCTACAAGTAATGAAAGGCCACTCATAATTGAGTTGACCTTTTTTTGCTTTGCTTATCTACCTACTGCTCCATTTATATTTACTGAAATGTGGCGATCCTATCCTCTTAGACTGACGACCGCATTTGGCTAACGGGGCAGAACTGCTCAGCAAGCACGACTACATAAAAAGGAGGTCAACAAGTAAGTCTGGTGACCTCAGTGATGGTCTATGCTTCTGTATTAAGCGCCAACAAGCGTTTTAGGTTGCGAAACCTTATCTGTTACTTTTGCTCCGCAAGTAAACTAATCTTCTAATGCAAAAAAAATCGGTTTCGAGTCACTCTAAGTGATCCAGAACCGATCTTTTTTCCAGGCTGTCATTTACGATCGCCATTTAAAGGGGATCGTGTGATGAAATTGCGCCAACTGATTACGTTACGAAAGGTTGCATCCACATTGAGTTTCACTCCGGGCCACTATAGTTTTCTTGCTTTGATTACAAACGTTGCAGGAAGCATCTTTGCTTTTTTTGCAAAATCGCTATTATCGTCCCGCGACTTCATAATTTCATCATCGGATTCCTCAACCATTTGCTCAATTACAAATCCGGCTTTTGAGAGCGCATTCACATAGGTTGATAGCTTACGATCCGATAAGTTTAGCGTGCCTTCACCAAGAGATACCGAATACCAGGATTCATCGAAATAACATTTTTTAAAAGCAAGCATATTATTTTCTACAGCAACACATTTATGTATAGGGTGAGACCAACTGAAAATAAATACACCGCCTTTTTTAAGGTAAGAGGCGATCCGGCAAAAAGTACCCTCAAGGTCAGTGGTCCAGCCAATGGCATAAATCGAGTAAACAAAGTCAAAATAATTCACGGGTATGCCACATTCTTCTTCCATGGGAGCGCAGATAAATTTTGCTGAAAGGCCGCATGCCGTTAAATGTTGCTTTGCTTTTTCGATTTGTTTTTCTGATAGATCCAGAGCCCATAGTTCAGATGCTTTGCGTTTCCCTTGATATTGCAAGGAATGACCGGTTCCACAGCCTATTTCCAGCATCTTTTTCCCTGAGACATCGCCGAAAAGCTGGCATTTTTCTTCTGAGACATATGATCCATAGAAAGGAAGCGCGGTTGCCCCTAAGATGTCATTTCCTTTTGTGTCCCAAAAGATGCTGTTTGTTTTATGAATAGAATTCTTATCCATCTCGACCGAGATGGCGCTGCCAACCTCACCAGCACCTATAATGTTTGTTCTATACACAGAGTTCTTGTCCATGCCGAAGCCTTCCCAAGATATAATAAGACGAGTCTGAAAGTGTATTCTGACTTGTGCGCTATCCTGAATAATACACATGAAACGCGAACACACTTTCGCATTCATAATGTAACATTATACTACGAACGAATCAATCTAAAATATTCCATTTAGAAATGATCTTCAGGTCTCCGTATTTATGCTCTAATAATTCTAATGTAAGGCGAATTAGTCTTTCAGGTTGATCTTTGTCTGGTATAACTTGAGCAATATGAAATCCAGGCATCACCTGGCACTGAAGGAGCTTCGGAAACGATTTGAAATGACGGGAGGAGACGCGTATGTCCATTGACAGGGAATTGCGTGAAGAGCTTCGCCAGGTGGCAGATTCGATGCGCTGCCCACCCGAGTTGTATGGAGCTGTTCAAGCAGATGGTCCAATTAAAGCTGAAGATGACCGATGAAAAAGGAATCAAACATGAGGAGAAGCTGACCAAAGAAGAACAGCAGCGGTTTGAGCAGCTCGTCTCCAAGCTGGCCCCGTACTTCGAGAAGATTAACGGAACCGCCAAGCCTTAAGAAAATGAATCAGGGACCCGCCCGATGAGTATGGGGTCCCTGTTTCTCGTCCAGAAGCTTTCAGGCAATAAGCTTTGTGTTAAGACAGCGCCAGGAATAATAACGTTATACTCACATATGTATGTATGCAAACATCTCTCTTCTGGGGCTGCCACATGGTATAATTTTTTTCAAATATAATTGGGGTGAGATCATCTATGAGCGTAAAAATAGCAGACAAAGGCTTCGGAAATAAATTTCGCACTCTTCTCAAGCGAACATCTGAGCAGCTCCTTATTGTTTCCCCGTACATCGGAAATAAGGTTGCAATAGCTCTTGCTCAGCATATGAAAACCACTAAAGGACTTAAATGCACTGTTATCACACGATTTTACCGTGAAGATTTTATAAAGGGAGCTAGCAGCATTTCAGGCCTGAGAAGATTAATTACTGCAGGCGCAGAGATATATGCACTCCAGGATCTGCACTCTAAATTGTACGTTTTTGATACTCATTCTGTGATTACAGGATCTTTTAATTTTACCTTTAATGGTTTTTACAAGAACCACGAATTTGGTATTTTCATGGAGGACGAACCAGACTTCACACAAGAATGTAAGAGTTACTTTTATGGCTTGTTATCCAGTATGGAAAATTCAGAAAGTGGCAATTGGTTAATCACTTTAACTCAGCTGGAGAATGAGATTCAAGCCATAAAACAATCCAAAAAGACCGTACAAAAGAAAGAAACGTTTAACGCCTATAGGTGGGGGGCAGAAATAGACCAGGAAGCTCCTACCAAACCACCAAATGGCCAAGAAAAACTAGATTTCGTGGAAGAGTGGTTTAATGAGACCGGTATTTGGATCAAGTTTGAAGGCAATGGGAACGAAAGAGTTTCATCTAGCGATGTCTACTTGGTAAGAAAAAACAAGCTATACCCGCACAAAGACGTTACCTTTTTCGGAAATAAACCGAGGGGTATAAAGAAAGGCGACCTTGTTTTTATTGCCGTTCACAGCGATAACGGAAAAGAAGAAACACCGATTATCGTGGGATATGGAAGAGCAGAAGGGAAGATTCATACTATTGGCCCGGATGACCCTTTTTACATTCGGACCAAAGGAAAGTACCCATACTACATAAGACTTCAAGAAACCCGCTTCGCAAGGGCTCCAATAAAATACGGTGTTTCCTTAAAGGAGCTTTGTCGCAATTATTATGCTGATTTATATCCTGAACCTAAAAAGTCATTTAAGGATGCGTATTCGACTCACCAAAGACAATCACACCTGAGATTATCGGAGAGGGGTAAAGACATCATTTTGAGTAACCTAGAAAAGGTTTTCACGAAACACGGTGCTGCTATCGTTGGAACATTTAACGAATAAAAGGCGGGTGAATAGAAATAGTTTGGCGAAATCGCTACTAGATTAAAGGGTATATTAATGGGAACATAAAGGGATTGAATGCTATTGTTCGGTCAATATCATTGGGCCATCCGCAGTAATGGCGATCGTATGCTCGTACTGCGCAGAAAGCGATCCGTCAGCGGTTCTGGCGGTCCATCCGTCGGAATCGATCATCATTAACGCTTTTCCGGCATTTAGCATCGGCTCGATCGTAAGAACCATCCCTTCCTTCAAACGGAACCCTTTGCCCGGATTCCCAACGTGGGGATAATTAGGCTCCTCGTGCATCTCCCTTCCTACGCCATGACCGAGCAAATCGCGCACCACCGAGAATCCGTTTCGCTCGGCATGCGTTTGAACCGCGTGCATGACATCGCCGATCCGGTTTCCGACGACAGCTTTTTCGATCCCAAGATATAAGCACTCCTTCGTTACCCGCATTAGATTACGGGCTTCTTCCGACACCTCGCCGACCGCATAACTCCAAGCTGAATCGCCGACCCAGCCATCCGCCTCCGCGACGATGTCGATGGTGACGATGTCACCTTCCTTGAGCGGCTTCCGGTTTGGAAAGCCATGTGCTATGACGTCGTTGACAGACGCACATGTCGCAAACGGATAACCGTTGTAGCCTATGGTATAAGCCTTGGCGCCATTCTCCTTCAGGAACTGCACCGCGAACGACTCGATATCGAGCGTCGTGACTCCCGGCCGGATCATACCTGCGATTACTTGATGAAAAGCAGCGACAATTCGGCCGGCTTTTCTCATTTCTTCAATTTCTGCTCTAGACTTCAGGATGACCATTCCGTTTATCTCTCCTTTGATTGAATACCTGAAAAAATCATATCGACAATCCCATCCACATCCATCTCGTTCCGCAGATCGTGATGAATGTTCAATGCTGCGCAGCCAACAAGAGAGCCAAATATCAGATTAGCTGTTTGCTCCGGTGATTTGGAACCAACTCCTTCACGAATCATTTCCACAAACGGCAAATAGACCCGTTCCTGAAATTCGGCAAACAGCTTGCTGAACCGGTTTCCCGGGAAGTGATGAAAATTATCCGCAACCGTTTTAAGCAAAATAAATACGGAGGGGTCCTCGATGCACTTCTGCAGGAGCAGCCTGGAGAATGACTCAGCTTTAAGCAAACTGCCGCCGTCCGCCGTCAAAGCGGGCAGTACTGCCGACTCCGTTCGATACAGGGCATCCCATAGTAAATCTTCCAAAAGCATGTGCTTGTTTTTGTAGTAATGATACACGGTTCCGTAGCCGAGCTCTGCCTTGGCCGCAACATCGCGTATTTCTAATTGAATGCCCTTCTCTAAATATACTTCCGCAGCCGCTTGCATAATTTGGTTCATGCGCATCTCGCGGATCGCCTCATTCTGTTCTTTGGTACGTGGTGACATGGCCCCTCCTTTTTTTGACCTGCTGTAATGTCGATATAAAATAATATACTCCGTTTGCAAGTAAGGATCAAGGACTTCGATTCGTTTTACGTTCGTGATGTTGACCATCATGATTGGCATTTTGAATTCCGTTCATCATAGATACGTGATGTTAACGAGTGGGGGAGGAGATGGCTCCGGCTGCGGCGATCGATCGTTTACTCCGAGCTCCAGCAGCGCTACGATCCGCTCCTCCGGCAAAATGCCGAACGGCTTGCACTGATCCCGGTCATAAATCCAATCCGGTATCGATCGGCGTACGTACCACGGTCTGGATTTAACCAACAGTTGAACGTTCTGGATCAAACAGCATACCGCCGCGTAATCCTCCTCCTGCTTGTGGGGATCAGCCTCTTGCTTGGCTGCAATCAGAAGGAAAGCCGACGATGGATTTTCAGAATAATCAGGGAGTTTAGCGGCCGCTTCGGTGCCCGTCATATAGATAAAGCGCCACGGCTCCCTTAGTCCGTCGTTCGGCGCCCAGACGGCGTCATTCAGCACTTCGAGAATGCTGTGCGCCGAAATCTGGGCCTGATCCGAATGAAGCCCATCCGCTATCCCGCCTCCGCCGATGGCGGTCCATTTCTGCTGTGCCGGCGTTCTTCCTCGGGCTCTCGGCGCTTTATCGAAATATCCTATATGCAAAATGCCGGCAAACCTTTCACCTTCCTGCAAACCGATTTCTGCAAGAAACGACTCGCTTTGAAAGATAGGGTCCGTGTCCCACAGCGCGCCCAGGCCGCGATCCCAGCCAAGCAGTTGAAAATTCTGCATCACACTGCAGACTGCAGCGTAATTTTCGTCGCTCTGCCGCCGATCGGAGGCGGATTCCGCGATGAAGATCAGGTGAACGGGAATATCCGTTATTCGTTTTATGAAAAAATCGATCATTTTAGCGGGAAGAAGTTTGCCGAATCGGCTTACCTTCAGCTTAGCCATCATGCTCTCAACTAACCTGTGACGCGACTCAGGCGTGCCTGCGATAAGGCAGCGCCAGCGCGGCGTACCTTCGGCTTCGTACAGTCTGGCCGCATCGTTCAGCAAGGATACGACCAGTTCCGGCTCTACCGGTGTTGTGTTGAATCTCCGGATGGTTCTGCGTTCTTTGATCGTTTGGGGAAAATTCAATATGACTCCTCCTTGATTTTTGTTTACTAGTAAACAAAGTGATTAAAAAATTAGCTTATCTCTCGCCTACATACCGGGCCATCCCTTGAAAAAACTTAAAAATCGTCTGCAGCTCACTTTCGGAATAATTGTCCAAAAATCGCATAAAGCGCTGCTCCTCTGCTTCGTGCATATCCCGATGCAATTCGAACAGCTGCTTCCCATAGGGCGTTAGACGAAAATATACTTCTTTGCGATTGTCGTTTAGCTGTGTTCGACGAATTAGGTCAAGATCAAGCAGCTTCTTGCTGATCTTGGTAATGCTCGCCTTCGACAATTTTAATTTTTCGGCAATCGCGGAATGGTTAATCGGTTCATGATGTCCGATGCAATCCAGAACATGGATGGTCGATAAATTCCCAGGTACGCTTTTCAGTTGATGAAGCTGCACCATCTCTTTGATTTCTTTAAGTTCCAGTTCCATTCGCTGTTCATGCAGATGAGAGAAGTGGAGCAACTGTTCATAAATTAACGCCTTGATGCTGTCAGGATAATTCATTGATCCGGAATCACACTCCATATTGTTTACTTAGAAACTAAAATATCACAGTTTGTCGGATTCAGCAATTGCCGCAACAGGAAATCTCGTGGATCAAATTTGTGCGAATGATAGAAAGCAAGTATGCAGACACTGGAAATGAACCCGGAATTTAAGCGTCGAATACTTGAACGAGGGATTTTCTGGAGTATAAAAGATCATTGAATTTAATAGATTGCATAACACACAGTGTCAATGTAAAATATAGCCATAAATGGTTAATAGATGATCCATCGGTATAGGCCTAATTCCTATTACTCAAGCAGAAAAATATAGACTAAGCGATGTCCTAGACTTAAATCCCCTCATGACTACCCCGAAGACAAATTGAACAAGCCAGGAGAAGTCCCTATTAGGCCTTCTACAGCGTTTGAGATCTAAGCTGTCCCACTTTCTCGACAAAACAATCTCGTAGCCGCCTTTTTGAGGCATGTAGAATAAAAACAAATAAGAGGGGCTGATATGACGATGGCACCTGAAAAGAGAATGCAGGTACTTGCAAATCAAAAGGCGGAAGATGGGCCTGTAAGTGGTTACGCTTTTCGGAAGATTTGTTTAGAGGATAGACATGTACAAGCAATGACGGAATTCGTCCGCAGGCACCATCTTTGCATGTCTACTTGTTTAACGGCAATATGGTCCGTGTTACTATCCCATTACGCTGACCAATACGAGGTATCCGTTGTATATTCCATCATGCGCGAGGAAGCCGGGGACTGCAGCCAGGGCTACCCACTTCTAATAGACATACGCAAAGAAGACCGCCTTATTGATTTAATTCATAAGGTCGAGCTGCAGATCGATAGAAGAAGCGGCGGTGTATGGAGCGAAACGTTGACCAAGCAAGCCGAAGAAGGTTCCATAGCGTTGGAACCCGGAAAACTTCTCAATTTCGGCCTTGCAGAGACAGAGGAAATGATTCCGTTTGACAGCATGAAGTCATCTGTTACTATGCACGAAATGGATCACCCGGTGATCGCACTCGTATATCGATACAGACTCAACAAACTCGAATGTTCGCTTCAATATGATAGCAGTCGCTTTAGCAAAACGCAGATCACCAGGCTTGCAGGACATTTCGGAGTACTATTGACCAACGCATTGAAAGATCCAGAGCAGCCCGTGCTTTTTCACCCTTTCCTGACTTGGAAGGAAGGGGATCAGTTCATTCGATGGAACGATACGGACAGGTCGTATCCCATGCATAAAACCGTTTATCACTTGGTAGAAGAACAGGCGGCCAAGACGCCGGAGGCGGTCGCCTTGGAGTTTCGTCAGCAGAAGCTGACCTACTCTGAATTAAACCGCAGGGCTAATCGAATCGCGCACGTCATTGTGGATACATATCTGAAGAACGAGCAGGGCGTTTTACCGCGAGGGACGCTGATTCCTATCATGATGGAACGAAGCGCAGATGTGCTCCCGGCCATGCTGGGAGTGTTAAAGACGGGAGGGGCTTACCTTCCGATTGATCCCCAATATCCAGAGGAACGCATCCGGTTTATTCTGCAGGACGCTCAAGCCCAAATCATCGTGACAACGAGCCAATTGGCCGTGAAGCTGAATTCGGTGATTTCTCAAGCCGGCATGAAGGAGCCGGCGGTTATTTGTATCGACGACTGGCTTGCAGAGCCCTGCGATTCCGTTAACAATTTGAACGTTGAGGTCAAGCCCGACGATCTGGCATACGTCATCTATACGTCCGGCTCCACCGGAAACCCGAAGGGCGCGCTTATTGAACATGCCGGACTTGTTGCTTTAATTCCTTATCTTATTGACAGGTTTGGGCTGACTCCGGATACGCGAGTACTGCAGTTTGCTTCCATCAGCTTTGATGCATCGGTTTACGAATGGATCGGAACATTAACGGTCGGTGGCACGCTTGTTGTTTTGTCGGAAGAGGAATTGCCCCCGTATGCTGATATTTCGGACGTACTCGAACGAAAGAATATTAATCTCGCTATGCTGCCTCCATCCGTATTAAAAACGATGAAAAAGCGCGGCTTGCCCGATTTGCAGACGATCGTGTCAGCTGGGGAGGCTTGTACGCCGGATATTGTGGAGGATTGGGGACAAGAACGGATATTCCTAAACGCCTACGGTCCAACGGAAGTGACCATTATTTGTTCTGTGGGAACCTGCCGACCGGGTAAAAAAGTGACGATCGGGCGGCCTGTTTATAACAAACGGCTCTTTGTCCTGAATCCGTTCGGCCAGCCGGTTCCGGTAGGCGTTCCCGGCGAGCTGTGGGTAGGCGGCGTCGGGCTGGCCAGAGGCTACCTGAACCGCGAAGAGCTAACCAGGGAACGGTTCGTTTACAAAGAGCTTGTCATGGGCGACGGACATGCTCCGCAAACCGAGCGGTTATATAAAACCGGGGATATCGTTAGGTGGACGCCGGGCGGGGAATTATTATTTATCGGACGCAGCGACGATCAGGTCAAGATTAGAGGCTACCGCATCGAGCTTGGGGAAATCGAGCATCAGCTTCGTCAGTATCCGGGCATTCGTCAATGCCTGGTCCGGGCTTGGCACGACGGGCATTATCAGAAGCTGGCGGCTTATTATACCTCTTCCCAGGAGCCGGAAGAGGCAGAATTGGCGCAGCACCTGTCCTCCGTGCTACCGTCTTACATGGTTCCGTCTTACTTCTGCCGACTTGAATCGTTTCCATTGAATACAAATGGCAAAGTGGACCGTTTGGCGCTTCCTCATCCGAATACGATGTGGCAGCACTCGGCCGATAAGGCGCCGGAAACGGGCGAAGACGAAATGGAAACACGGCTGCTTCGCATTTGGCGGCACCTGCTTAAACGGCAAAATATCGGAGTCAACGATCATTTCTATGCCGTTGGGGGAGATTCCATCCTCGCCATTCAGATGGTATCCATGGCCAGGGATCACGGAATTGTCGTGACACCCAGACAAGTAGCGGACCATCCGACCGTGAAGGATTTGGCGGCCGTGGCCGCTTGGGTTTCCGGTGAGAAGCAAAAGGAGCAGGCCGTCGATTTGGCGGGCGAATTCGGGCTGACGCCGATTCAGCACTGGTTTTTCGAGCAGCAGTTCGAAGAACCTAACTATTTCAATCAATCGCATATGCTGCTGCTCAACCACTGCGACCCTGTGAGACTGGAGGATGCCATCAACCGGCTGGTCCGGCTGCATCTGGAGCTTGCGACGGAATTCGTAAAACGGGGGCAAACCTATGTACAGCGCTACCGAACGGACGCCGTCGTGCAGCTCGCTTCCCACTCCATTCGGGACACAGAGCGCCCTGATCCGGAAATTGCCGCCGTTTGCGCAATGTGGCAGGGTCAACTGAACTACGAGACGGGAACGATGCTTCGCGCCGGGTTGATCCAAGGCCACCCTGACGGCAAAACTCGTCTGTTCCTCGCCGTTCATCATCTGGTCATCGACGGGGTTTCCTGGAGGATTCTGCTTCAAGAGCTGTATCAGTTGTATCACGGCGCTGAGCTGCCCCCGGTTCCAAGCCCGTATAAAAAGTGGCAGGCTGCAATCACGGACTATGCGCAAAAAGAGGATCTACGCGACCATATCAGGAATTGGACCGAGGTGCTGGCCAGTTCTGCCGCATTCCAGTTACCCGTAGACCGCTCAGCAGATAATAGAAGCAGCGCCGAATCCGCAGAGCTAATTGCAACGCTGCCGCCAAGCGATACGCAGCGGCTGCTGCACCGGTGCGCTCACGCTTACCATACGCAGATCAACGATCTGCTGCTTACCGCCTGGTCGCAGATGCTGTCCGCCTGGACTGGACAGCAGACGGTCGCCTTCCGGCTGGAGGGCCATGGACGGGAGCACTCCGTATCCGACATGAACCTGACCCGAACCATCGGCTGGTTCACATCGATGTTTCCCGTATGCATCCGGTTGTCGGCTGACGCTTCTTTGGGAGAAACGATCAAATCCGTCAAGGAGCAGCTGCGCCGCATTCCTGACCGGGGCATCTCGTACGGGGCGCTGCGGTATTGTCATCCTGACGAGACGGTTCGAACGTCCTTGACCGCATCCGAGCCGCAGGCGCTGTTCAATTATTTGGGCCAATTCGATCAGACCGAAGCCGGAGAAGCGAACGAATGGTTAAGCTTCAGCCGCGATGCCGCACAGGACTATAGCTCGCCGCGGAACCACGGAACAAGTCTGCTGGAGCTTAACTGCTCCATCGTTCATGGCCAACTGCATTTATTTATGAAATACAGCAGACGCCACTATGAGGAAGCGACGATTGCCAGGTTAACCGAATCCTTCATCTCTTATCTGCTTTCCATTATTGAACACTGCGAGGAGAAAGAGAGCGAAGAGTTTACGCCGAGCGATTTTCCACTGGTTTTGCTTGATCAGCCTTCACTGGATCAAATCATCAATACGTACCAAGCGCAATATGGCTTGGATAAAATCATGCCGCTTAGCCCGCTGCAGAAAGGACTTCTTTTTCATTATTTGAATCATCCCTCCTCAGACCAATATTTCGTGCAGACAAGCTGGACATACGAAGGCAGGCTCGATGCTGCCCGTTATCGGGAAGCGTGGGAGCGTGTCGTTGCTGAAAATGATTGTTTACGGACAGGCTTCCTCTGGGAAGCGCTGGACGAGCCGGTACAGTGTGTTCTCCAAACCGTGGAGCTGGATTGGACGGTAGAGAATCTCGCCTTACAGCCTGCGGATCGACAGCAGGAGCACTTCGAGCAGTGGATGACGCTGGACCGCGAACGCCGCTTCGATCTGCGACGGCCTGCGCACCGCCTTGCGTTGATTCGCTGTAGTCCAGAGGAATGGAGGGTAGTTTGGAGCTACCATCATATTTTGCTGGACGGATGGAGCCTTCCGCTGCTGCTTAATCGGGTTCATGATCTTTATGAATGCAGCCTGCGGGGCATAACGCCTTGCCGTAATCCCTCGCTCCCTTTGGAACCCTATATCCGGTGGCTGATGGAGAAGGATCGGACGGAAGCCGAAATCTTCTGGAAGGCTTATTTAGCTGACATAACCGAACCGACCCCGCTGCCGATGGACAAAAGCGGTATACGCTTCGATGCGCATCAGCCGATCCGCAGACAGCAGACCGAGACGCTGGAATTGGACTCAAGCTTGACCAGGCAAATGACAGCGTTTGTGCAGCAAACGAAAATATCGCTCAATACCTTGGTACAGTTCGCTTGGGGAAAAGTACTGCAAGTGCTTCAGGACGCGGATATAACCGTATTCGGCATGGTCGTGTCCGGCCGTGGATCCGACCTTGCCAAGGCGGACCGTATCACGGGCTTACTGATTAATACGCTTCCTCTGGTGATGCATTGGAATACGGAACAGTCCGTCGCCAGCTATGTGAAGGAGCTTCATCACACGATTCAGAAGCTGAACGATTACTGCTATGTCAGCCTGAACGAATTACAGGACTGGAGCTCCGTACAAGGCCATACGTTATTCCACAGCATCGTTGCTTACGAAAATTATTTGAACGACTATAGCCAGCCGGCGAGCGGACTGTACATGTCGGCTATGGAGGAACGAGAAAAAACGAATTACCCGCTGACGATTACCATTGCGAGCGATGGAGACCAGGTCGTCATCAAGCTGATTTATGATGCCGACCGGCTGGAGCAGGAAACGGTGCGCCGGTTGATCGAGCATCTGCGTCATGCTTTGCATTATGCAGTAGAGCATCCGGACAGCGCTGTCGGAGACATTGCTTTAATGACTGCGGACGATTACAACCGTATTGTCTACGATTGGAACCGTACATTCACGGAGTACCCAAGGGAGAGCTCGGTTCCCGAGCTATTCGGGGAGCAGGTCCGGCTCCGGCCTTCCCAACCGGCGGTAATCACATATGACCAGGCCGTGACTTACGAACGGCTTGACCAATTATCACATCATGTGGCGAGCTTGCTCACGGAGGATGCGCCGGTTCGCGGGAAGCTCATCGGCGTCTGTCTGCCGCGCTCGATCGAATTTATCGTTTCCATTCTAGGCATCTTGAAGGCGGGCTGCGCCTACGTGCCGATCGATCCCGATTTCCCAGCGGACCGCATACGCGACATGATCCGGGACGCCGGACTGGACACGATCATTACCTCGCGCAGCGAAGCAGACAGCCTTGCGGAAGCGTGCAGAGGTGTGAGCTTAAAGCTGCTCTGTGCCGATGATTTCGACACTGAGACCTTTGCGGGTCAGGATGAAATTGGCGCTCGCCCCGCGGCCGCTTGCGATCTTGCTTATCTAATGTATACGTCCGGTTCGACGGGCAAACCCAAGGGGGTTATGGTCGAACATCGCAGCATCGTCCGACTGGTGAAGCATACGAACTATTTCCCGTTTTCTCCGGATATCAAGCTGCTTTATACTGGTTCCCCGGTGTTTGACGCTTCCACGTTTGAAATTTGGGGCACGCTGCTGAACGGGGGCCGCCTGTTCGTCGTTTCCAAAGACGATCTGATGAATGTCCGCCTGCTGGAGCAGAGGATGAAAGCATGGGGCATCAACGCGCTATGGCTCAGTGTCGCATTATGCAATCAATGGATTCAGACGAACGAATCGATGTTCGCCGGACTCCGTTGGCTGCTTGTAGGCGGTGAAGCGTTGTCTCCGAAGCCGATTAATCGTCTACGGCTGGAGTATCCGGCGCTTACAATCCTCAATGTCTACGGTCCAACGGAGAACACCACTTTTTCGACGAGCTATCCGATTGAGCGGACCTTTGAACGCAACATCCCCATCGGTAAGCCGATCAGCAATACGACCTGCTATATTCTGGACAAAAGGGGGCGTGTCCAGCCTGTCGGAGCCGTCGGAGAAATCTATGTGGGAGGAGACGGCGTCGCGCGCGGCTATTGGCAGCAGGAGGAGCTGACGCGGAAGGCATTTGTTCCGAATCCGTACGCTACCTCCGAAGATCGCGAAAAAAGAAGAAATTTGGTCTTGTACCGGACAGGAGATTTCGGGAGATGGCTTCCGGACGGGAATATCGAATACATGGGACGGAGCGACGGCCAACTGAAGCTTCGCGGCTTCCGGATCGAACCGGGAGAGATCGAGCACCGTCTTAACGGCTATCCCGCCGTTAAGCAGAGTCTCGTGATCGCCCGCGAGCTCCATGGGGAGCTGCGGCTGATCGCTTATTATACAGCGGAGAGGGATGAACTAGACATTCGGGAAGACCAGCTTCAAGCCTTTATGGCGAACAGTCTGCCTTCGTACATGCTTCCTTTCCGGTACGTTCGGCTGGAGTCGTTTCCGTTAACGGTGAATGGGAAAATTGACCGGGTAAGATTGCCACTGCCGGAAGCACGGCGTACCGTCCAAACGTCTGAACCCGGTGCCGCAACGGAGCTGGAGCAACTGATAGAGCAGATTTGGCGCGACGTGCTGAAGCTCGATCACATCCGCAAGGACGAGGATTTTCACGCGTTGGGAGGCCATTCACTGCATGCGCTGCGCATCGTCAGCCTGCTGCAAAAGGACGGCTATCCGGTGACGGTCAACCAAATCTTTCGGGAGCAAACGATCGAACGTTTGGCCCGCTCCTTGAACGGAGCGCTTTCAGCTTCGGCTTCGGCCCCGGCTTTGGCGGCCCGACCGGATACGGAAAAAGCCATGGCACAGCACACGTACCCGAAGGGCGGATTTCCGCTGTCGGCGGTGCAGAGACGTTTCTTCAACCGCGACTTGAAGAACCGCAACATGTTCAACATCCCTTATCTGGCTTTGCTCAAGCAGCGGATCACAAAGCAAGAGATGAATCGAGCGCTGCAGCTTCTGGTCGATCGGCATGCGGTGCTGAAGCTGACCTTTGCCCAGCTCGATCACAGAGAATGGTACCAGTATGAACGGGACATCGATATGGACCGGGCTTTAACATATGTGGATCTGCGGGAGGCCGCAGTGTCTCATGACAGCTTTATCTCGGAGTATTGCTCGAAGCTTCAGCATGGATTCGATATCGGGAACGGTCCATTGTGGAAAGCCGTATTGTTCGACCATTACGGCAGCGGAGGCCGGCAGGTGCTGCTGCTTTTGTTCCATCATTTGATTTTTGACGGGATGTCGATGAACATCTTTTTGGAAGATTTCCGGCAGCTTCTCTTCATTGGGGCTAATGGAGAGCTCGATCAGGAAGCGGGGAGCAGCTACCGCGACTGGTGCTGGGCGCTGACACAATACGCACACGGAGGCATTTCGGCCGAATCGGAAGCCTATTGGAGAGGGGTTGTCAGAGGCGGCAAGTCCTTGCAGGTCGATCGGGTAGCGAAGGAATGGCCCGTTCACCGTCATATGGCGACGATTACCGATGATTTGTTGGTAGGCTCTCCGCAGGTCGGCTTGTTGAAAGCATTGGCGGCTCAGCGGCATACCACCCCGCTCGGCATTCTGTTAACGGCATTGTCCCAGGCTTGCTTCGATCTGAAAAAGCAGCCGGATCTGCTGCTGCATCTGATGTCCTACCAGCGCGAATCCTTTTTGCCGGGCATCGCGATTGACCGCACGGTCGGATTTTTTGCCGGGGCGTATCCCGTACGAATCCGCTTCGGGAAGCAGGAGCTTGCAGGCCATACTGAGGCGCTGCTGGAGCATGTCAAGCGGACGCTGCAGGAGATTCCCAATGAAGGTATGGACTATTTTGCTTTGCGGCATATCGTACCGGAGCTTCATCCGGAAGCGGAGCCGCTGGTCGATGACAGCCGCATGCTGTTCCATTATCAATCGGAGGAAACGGCTTGGCAAGCCGACGACTTCTACGAGCCGTTGACCCTTCCGTACGGAAATACCAATGCGCCGGACAACCCTTCCGCTTATTGGTTAAATATGACGGCTTGCTTGAAGCGGGACAGGCTGAGCTTGACCTGCTATTACAGCACGCTGCACTACGAAGAACAAACCGTGGCCGGGCTGGTGCACCGGTTTGCAGGATATTTGCGCCAATGCATCAAGGTTAACTCGTTCACAACGACAGGAGAAGGGAGCTTCCGGTCATGAAAATTTATCAATTTTGCCCGTTTTTCAACGAAAAACGGGTGGCGGAGATCAAACTGAAAGAAGATGCCCGCTGGATCGACGAGCTGCACGTGATCGAGGCCAACAAGACATTCAGCTATGTGGACAAGCCTCGGAACTTCGATCCGACTTATCTCGGTCCGAAGGTGATTTACCATTCACTCGATGCCGACAACGTGTTTCGCAAGCCGCAGCGGCATCAATTGTATTTTAACCCTGAGACTTGTCAAGCGCCGAACTTTGACCGCTGGTATTGGCGCTTGCTGAGCTACAACAGCGCATTTCATAACGAAGCGTATCAGAGAAGCCTGTGCTCTGAGATTTTACGAGAGCGGGTCGAGGATGACGATGTAATCATTCTGGCTGATTTCGACGAGATCATCGATAGCCGGATGGCGGACCGGATTGTCTCGGAGGTGAAAAGACGTCAAGTCATTACCGTCAAAATGCACTATTCCGTCTTTTATTTGAATCTATTCTGCCGTTCCAATCACGGCGCTCCTCATTGGAGCTATCGCGTCTTTGCGATGACAGGACGATTCTTCAGAAGCATGCCTTTCTCGGGGGATTATCTAAGGAAGAAGGGAATTGCCGAAGGGCTCCATCAAGACATCTACTGCCTGGAAGAGCCGGCCGGGTTTCATCATTCGTGGCTGGACTATCGCCAAACCGCGCTGCCCAAGCTTCAAGCGTTCGCAGCCAATGTCAAGGACAAAAGTATCGTGAACGAAGATTACATCAAGCAATGTCTGGATGATAAAAAGCTGTACTATCTTGATACCGAGCTGTACGTGGATAACGAAAAACCGTTTTTACCTGCTCTGCAGGATATCCAAACGGCGGATCTTATGTACGGGAGGTAATACGATGGTGGGAAAGGCGAGTTTGCCGGATCGGTTCGACAACAAGGATACTGACCTGTGGGAGAAGTCAATCTGCCAGCTGTTCGAGGAGCAGGTGGAACGAACGCCGGATCAAATTGCAGTCGTTTTTGAGGAACAGCAGTTGACGTATGGCGAGCTGAATGAGCGTGCTAACCGGCTGGCGCGAACCCTTCGGGCGGAAGGCGTCCAGCCGGATCAACCGGTCGGCATTATGGCGGAGCGTTCCCCGGACTTGATCGTGGGCATCCTTGGCATCTTGAAAGCCGGGGGGGCATACATGCCGATCGATCCCGGGTACCCTGAGACACGCATCCAATATATGCTTGAGGATTCAGGCGCGAAAATGCTGCTAACCAAAAACCATTTACCGGGGCATATAGACTTTGGCGGGAAAACGCTGAATTTGGACGACAGCCACATTTACGACGGGGACGGATCGAATTTGGAGCCCGTATCGGGTCCGTATGATTTGGCCTATATCATCTATACGTCGGGATCGACCGGCATGCCGAAAGGCGTAATGATTGAGCAGCGAAGCGTAGCCCGGTTGGTAAAAAACTGCAACTATGTTACGTTAAATGAAACAACGCGAATCCTGCAAACCGGAGCGGTCGTTTTTGACGCTTCCACGTTTGAAATTTGGGGAGCGCTGCTTAATGGCGGGCGGCTTTATCTTGTGAACAACGAAGTCATTTTGATCGCGGGAAAATTGAAGGAAGCAATCCGGGATTACGGAATTACAACGATGTTTCTTGCCACATCCCTCTTTAATCAATTGTCGCAGCGGGACAGCAGGCTGTTTGGCGGCTTGCAAACCCTGCTTGTCGGGGGCGAAGCTCTATCCGTACCGCAGGTCAATCTTGTGCTGCGCGATAATCCCGGACTGGTACTTATGAACGGTTATGGCCCGACAGAGAATACGACGTTCTCCACAGTGCATTGGATCGAAGGAGAGCAGAGCGGAACGGTGCCGATCGGCCGTCCGATCAGCCGTTCCACGGCTTACGTCACGGACGATGCATTGAAGCTGCTCCCAATCGGAGCATGGGGAGAGCTGCTCGTCGGCGGAGAAGGCGTGGCGCGCGGATATTTGAACCGGCCGGATCTGACAGCGGAGAAGTTTATCGATAGCCCATTTCGCCCGAAAGAGCGCTGCTACAGGACGGGCGATTTGGCCCGCTGGCGGGCAGACGGCACGCTGGAATACAGAGGCCGGATCGACAGACAGGTGAAAATTCGGGGATACCGGATCGAACTGGAAGAGATTGAGGCGCAGCTTGAGAAGGTGGAGATGATCCGGGAGGCTGTGGTGATCGCCAGGGAGGACAGCGGGGAGAAGCTATTATGCGCCTACTTTGTAGCAGATCGGGCGTTCATTGCAAGTGAAGTTCGAAGTGCGCTAGAGAAAATACTGCCCGACTACATGATTCCGTCCTACTTCGTGCAACTGGAGCAATTTCCGCTCACCGTCAACGGCAAAGTGGATCGTCAAGCGCTGCCGGCTCCCGAAGTAAACCGGCAGACCGGAGCAGAACAAGCCATGCCCGCGACGGAGCTGGAGGCGAAGCTGGCGAAGATTTGGCAAGTGGTATTAGGGGTGCCAAGCCTCAGCGTCCTGGACAGCTTCTTTGATCTCGGCGGGCATTCTCTCAAAGCGCTGGCCTTGATGTCGGAAATGGAAAAGGCCGGATGCCGTGTTACCTTAACGGATATTTATCACTATAAATCGATCCGAGCCATCGCCGCTTACCTTCAATCGGCGATGGAGGAGGAAGGACTCATCGAAGCGAAAGAAGCTCTTGTTTCCTGGCTGCACCAAGAAACAGGGGGCGTGTATAAACTGGTCTCGTATCAAGTCAGAGATGTGTTCAAAGAAACGAAAAGCATTAATGTTCTATACAGCGACGATGTGGAAAAGAATCGCGTCGAAAGCCTAGTACAGATGATGAACGGGAAGGTCGTCAAAAATTTGCTGCCACACTATATCGTGCCTTTACATCAAAGAATTGAAGTTGATCTGAACGAAACGCTCGATGAAGAAGTTTTCTGCCGGCGCCTCGGTTTAAACGAAATAAAACCGGATGAGGCAACAACCATTCGCGAGGAGCTTCAAAATGATTACCGTCAAACGGATCAGTGGATCCAAACGGGGGAAGTGATGCAGGAATATCCGTTTGGGGCGGCACAACAGATGCAAATCAAGTTTCAAACGCCTCCTTGCGTCGTTTTCTTCAAGCTGGACGAGTACGTGGATTATACACTACTGGACCAGTCCTACGCTGAACTCGTGCAGAGCCAAGGCTTGTTGAGAAGCGTTCCCGTCCAAGGGGAGCCAAGCCTTTGCTGGAAGGAATACGCCCTTCCATCCTCCCGTCCGCCGAAGCTTTATCTGATCGACGTATCGGGCTACAATTCTTGCGACCCGTTTATGGACATGCTGCAGGATTTCGTTCACAACACCCGATACGACGGGGAGCGCATCTTGTATCAAATGATTCTGTTAAAACGAAATTTGCGCGAGCATTATGTGATCGCACTTTTGCATCATGCTATTTGCGACCGCGTGACAACCGAAGTCATCGAGCGGCAGATGGTCTCTTACTACAGAAATCTTCTGTTGAATCAAGTTTCGCCTTCGGACGAAGTGAAGCCTTTCCTTGAGTATGTCGAGCAAATTCAAAGCGGACCGCAAGGCATCACCGAGCAAGAATGGATCTCGGCCTTTGAACTGGAGGCATTTCACCGGAGCAAGCAGGATATTTTACGCCGGCTGGAGCATCGGACGAGTGATGAAGCCTTCATGTTCGATGTGGCTATTCCGACCAAAGAACATTCCTTGGGGCATGCGATTTCCGTCTATACCAAGGGCTTGCAGGTCTACTTGGAGACGGAACATTTTCCCTTGCTGTTCTTATACGATGGACGAAGATATGAAGAAGCGTCATATTACAATACCGTCGGCGAATTTATTGATTTCGTGCCTCTCTTCATCGATGCGGGGTGGAGTCCGGATAAGACAATGTGTTCTGTCAGAGCCCGGCTGGAGCTTTTAAAGGATAGAAACCTTAATTTTATGCATCTGCTCACCGATCCTGCTTGTCGTATCGACTGGTCGAGAACCAAGAGGTTGGTACAGTTTGGGGAACAGTATGAGCAGATTGATTTGTTCATGTTTAATTATTTAGGCAATAGCGCCAAGGGGAATTTGCGGGAAAGCTACGATGATACCGTCGTAAAACAGCCGAATCCGCTGCCGTTCCCTTCACTGTTTAACTGTATCGCAACATCTTACGCCGACGGGTTTATTTTCTCCATTCGCTGTAGCTACAAAATTGACGTTGGGGAAGTCAGGAAGGCTTTTCTCAAGGCAGCAGGTTCAGAGGAAAGCAACGCGGAGTTACTGTAAGAAATGCAACTGTACAAAATGAAGCCACTGTTTGCATAGACATATAACTTTAGGTAAAACCCAGTCCGAATCGGGCTGTGTTTTGTCATGTTCATAAGATGGGTAAGCTGATGAGAACGGCTCTGGATGAACTTGATATACCGTGAAGTTGAAGCCGTAAACGTATATTAAGGAGGCAATGATGCAATGGCAGCTGTAAGACCAATGATTGCTATCACAGGAATCGGTACCGCGTTGCCGCCCTATCGCATGGACCAGGCTGACACGACACGACGGATTGTTGATGCGCTGAGCAGTAACCCGGATTCGGCCCGTTGGGCCAGAAGAATATTTAAGCAATGCGGTGTCGAGAGCCGGTATACATGCGAGCCGGAACTGCTTCTAGAAGCTTCAGCATGCCGTTACATGCCGCAAGAAGATCGTTCGAAAGTGCCCTCAACGGCAGAACGGATGGCGGTCTATAAGCGAGAATCCGTCCCCCTTGCTTTAACTGCGGCGAGAGCGGCCTTGGCGGATGCGAAGATAGATGCCAAGCAGATCACGCATCTGATCACGGTTAGCTGCACCGGGCAATTCCTTCCGGGCATCGATGCGGCCTTGGTTCAAGAGTTAGGGCTTGTGTCTTCGGTTATGCGAATCCCGCTCACGTTCATCGGATGCGCAGCCGGAATGAAGGCGATATGTTTGTCGAAGCAGCTCGTGTCCGGAGACCGGAACGCGAATGTATTGATTGTGTGTGTGGAATTGTGCACCCTCCATATTCAGCCTTCCGGGGATCGGGAGGCTTTGTTCGGCGCATCTTTCTTCGGCGATGGAGCTTCGGCTTGCGTAATTGGTGCGGCATCTTCGCAGCATCAGCATGTTTACCAGCTTGGTGATGATCGTTCGGTGCTGCTGCCTGAGAGCGCCGATGAAATGATTTGGGAGATCGGCAATGATGGGTTTGACCTATATTTGTCCCCGAATATTCCAAGATTGATTGGCGATTATGTTCCTGCAGAAGCAGCGCATCTTGGTGGTGACAAGCCTCCCGAATTATGGGCGATTCATCCGGGTGGCAAAGGCATTGTCGAAGCGCTGCAATCGAAATATGGTCTGAGGGATGAACAGGTTGCGCCAAGTCTCGGTGTCCTGCGGGATATTGGAAATGTGTCCTCTGCCACGATTTTGTTCGTTATGAAGAAAATGAGGGAGCAGCTGCAGGAGCAAGGAACGGAGCGGGCATCCGGAATTGCGTTAGCCTTCGGCCCAGGGTTGACGGCAGAGATGATCAATATTACTTATGTTGCTTCCAGCGTGCCATCCAAACGCCGCACGGAGAATGCGCATTATGTTTCCTAAGCTGCATCGGCGGGCATCGGCGGCTGAGCTCATGGACGATTTCACAAGTGGAGGCGAGGAGCTTCGCGAGGCCCTGCGGGAGCTTCGCCGCTTGAATCGGCTGTTCGCGGCAAGCGCGCCAACGCTATACGGAATTAAGCAGCTGTGGCGGGCGGCGGGCAAGCCAAAGCAGTTGTCCATTACGGACGTCGGAGCTGGATCCGGGGATGTGAATCGGCGCGTTCTGCAGTGGGCAACTCGGCAAAACATTGCCATGATGATCACGTTAGTCGATATGACGGAAGAGGCCTGCGCCGAAGCGCGCCAATTGTATCTTAATGAGCCGCGCGTTCAGGTCATACGCGGCAATTTGTTTAGGCTCCCTGATGCAGGAGCGGATATTGTGACAGGCACACAACTGCTGCATCATTTTTCAGAGGAAGAGCTGCCCCATGCCGTTACAAGCATGCTGCGGGCGGCCCGGCTTGGCGTTGTGGTGAATGATATCCATCGGCACTGGATCGCTTGGACGGCGGTATGGCTTGCGACCCGGGTGATTTCATTGAACAGGTATATCTTGAATGACGGCCCTCTATCCGTGGCTAAAGGCTTCCGCTCGCAGGATTGGAAGCGCCTGAAGCAGGCGATGGGAATCCATCAGCTCATGTATTCCTGGAGACCGTTGTTCCGTTATGCAGTAGTGATCGGTAAGCCAGATTCATATTTAAGCGGACAAGCGGATGGAGCTGATCGGATTGGAGTATGAGGTGGATGCCGTCGTTCTCGGGGGAGGCATCTCGGGAAGCTGTATCGCTAAGGCACTTGCGGGTAAGCAGTGGGAGACGGCCTTGATCGACCGGCGGAACTTCCCGCGTCATAAGGTGTGCGGGGAATTTCTTTCGCCAGAAGCCCAAAGCACGCTGCGCGCTCTTGGTTTGACCGAGACGGTCGCATCTCTTCATCCGACGCGGATTGAACGGGCTAAGCTCATCTTCGAGCAGGGCGGTGAAATCGAGCTTCCGATCCCTGGCGCTGCCTGGGGACTTAGCCGATACATGATGGATGAGGCGCTGCATACAACCGCGATGCAGACTGGAGCACAGCTACACCTATCTACAACGGTTACTGGGATTGAGCAGCACGAAAAAGGGTATACCGTTCGAGCTAGGCAGGGGGCGGATGTAAAACTGTTCCATTCCAGGGCTGTTATTGCGGCCTGGGGAGCCAATGCGCGGATGGCGAATGCAGGGCAAGGACACCGTCCGGATGCAGCCGCTTCGTGCCAGCAAGCCTACATTGGTGTTAAAACCCATTATGCCGGTTTAAAGATGGAACCAGTGATTGAGATGTACTTCTTCCAAGGGGGATACTTAGGTTTATGTCCGGTTGAGGATGGCAGCGTGAATGCTGCGGCGCTGCTTAACCGTAGCGAATTTGTGAAGGCGGGCAAATCGGTGTTGTCCATTCTGGAAGCGGCGATTGAGCGCAACCGGAGACTCGCCGAGCGGCTTGCAACGGCTGTGCCCGTCCATGATACGCAAGCTGCCATCGCTCCCGTCTATCTTCAGCGCAAGCCCTCGCCATGGGATGGGCATCCTCGCATAGGCGATGCTGCCGCGATGATCGCTCCGCTGAGCGGGGACGGAATGTCCATGGCGCTGCGCTCGGCTGCATTATGCGCTCCGCTCGCCGACGCTTTTTTGCGGGGAAGCATTTCTTTAATGGAATGGGAACATCGCTATACGCAGGCGATCCAGCAGGAATTCGCCAGCCCTTTAAGATGGGGCAGCCTGCTGCAATGGCTCATGAACAAGCCTGCCGTTCAGCAGCTTCTGCCAAGCGCGGCCCGGCTCGCGCCTCTGCTGGCAAACGGTTTATTTCGAGCGACCAGATTGAAACCGCTGGAGCCGCTGGAATTTCATACGAAATACTGACTGTTCGAACGATATATACCGCTATATGGCCTCTTTTAAGTTTGTTTAACTTGGGAGAGGTTTTTTGCTGCAAACATAGTTAAGGCTGGAGTGATTGAAAATACAATATTTTTATGTCAATTGCATGGTTGTAATGCATGTATTGTCACTTTCAAACGTTGAAAACTTGGATTTCACAGTTTTCTCATTTTCGGTAATTGAGATATGATATTCTTTATCTCTCGGCAGCCATAAATCAATAAATCCATGGGAATTTGACGTTAATTTTTCATCTTTTATAACGTTTCCTTCGCTATCTTCAATATATATCTCAAACTCTTTATTTACCAATTCTCCTCGGCAACCAGTCAAGCTATGGGCAGCACAAGGATGTGTTTGTTCAATATATGGTGCAATCGAAACAAAGAACTCGTCTTTCGGCAATGCATAGGTTAACCGACTATTATTCTGGTTTGTAACTATTAGCTGTGTGGAAGTTATTGAAGCAGTTTGGTCTTCTATATTACCATTACTATAATCACTAACTAACTGTTTAATATCTGCGTTACTTTCTATCAGCCCTTTGTTATTTTCTGGCTGTTGGCTTATACAACCACTTAATACAATAATTGAGATAACGCTAATAAAGAACAATTGTTTTCTCATTAAATTACTCCCCCCATTTTTCAAATTATTCATAAATTGCATAAGCACCATAAATTGTATATATATCATTGTTGGCATTTAGTAAGTGATTTACATCACTCACAAGCAGCCGAGCTCGGCGTTACGGGTAAAACAAAGTAATAGATAGGAATAAGATATCAAATTTTTAAAGCGATGTGTTTTATCAATGAATCTGTCGAACGACAAGAACATTGTTACATTCCCGATATGATCTCATCGGCAGTTGGCAAGTTGAAAAGAATTTTAGTTAAAACACGGGCAGGATAGTTAAAAAGTTTCACGAATATCCTAGATATGACATTTTTTACGAAGTCTATCCCGTAGTAACGAAATATAGGGTTAACTGGCGAAGCATATTCATAAATACCTCACAATAAAAATTAAAAATCAGAAGGGAATGTATAGAGTGACCTATGTGATCGGCTGGAGGGATGAGCATAATGTCTATATGATCGCAGACTCCGCTCTCTCTAGTGTAAGCCAGAGCCAGGATCGAACCCAAACGAGTTTTGGAGAAATAGAAAAGACATATCACAATTATATGGTGAAGGAAGGGGCGCTTAAGCTCTCTATTCTTCATCAGGAGTATTTGATCTCTTATGCAGGAATGATGCCGAGTATCTATTCCGCATTAGAATTTATACAACAAAATTTGGAGCTGGGACTTACGATCTACGAGGTATTGACATACCTCTCTAACTCTTTCACTTCTGACGAGTATAAGCTTCTGATCGGCTTCTATGATGAGCGCCCCATACTTCTGCATTATGATGGGAAAGAGACGACGGAGCATGATATCGTACAACTGGGTAGCGGTGCCGTTCTATTCGGAGATCTCTTCATTAGGTTTATTCAGAAACACTTGCAATCAGGTGATCCGAGCTGGAAGTTAGTAACCATGATCAGTTATATTCAGTGTCAGTCCATTATGGATGGTCTTATTGAATATGGTGTGGGAGGGAATTTTGCTGGAGCGCGTGTGTGTCATGAAGGAATTCATTGGTGTAGTGATATGACGTACTGTCTGTATGAAGATGATCTAGCTATGGTACGCACTGTGACTGTTATGGCAAGAAATAACTGTATATTTGTGTCCACAGATTATAAGACAAAATCCCCCAACAATATTTTTTTTGGATGGAACTTGAATGATGAGGAATTTCTAGAGAATTGGAAGAAGCATGGTCTCTCCATGCTAGATGATCTTAAAAGTGATTTTTATATTTTCTATAGTCCAGTAAGGCAAAATCTACGGATTATCTATTGCAATAAGAAGGTCCAGAATGATTATTTCCGACTGTGGGTGAAAAACACCGATGAGCAGCTGCATTCCTTCCTGGCGCTCAGTGAAAAGCTGGGGGAGGAATTAAAGGCACCGAATAGCATTGGTTTTTTGATGGCTACTCCTTTTCCGTATATGACGAGGAAGGATTATGTCATTAGATTCAATGATCAGGCAATAGTGCCTGATTATGAGGATGAAGGTTATAGGTAAGTGGGGGGAATATGGCTTAACAACTTATTGAAGACTAAAAAACTGACCGACGTTCGACGGGTCAGTTTTTTTAACCTATTGCAGCATAAATTTATGCATTCGTTCAAAAACTCAGTTTTGCCCATGACAGGGTCCATAAGCCCCCTTAGTATCTCCTGATGTTGATCAAAAAGTATCTGAAAAGCGGAGTTATTCAGCCCATAGTAAGGCTATAACTGCAACTGCAACAAAGCAATCCAAAAGAAACTATTACATTCATCATATGTTATCATAAGCATCAAACAACATTATTGCAGTTAGAAAGGAGTAAGGCATGGCAAATATCGAGCATTTGCAAACCGTACATGTTCCAGCGTCGAAGGTTTATGAAGCTTTAACTACTGCTGAAGGACTGTCGCAAATATGGACTAATGAACTCATTGTTCATCATCAGATTGGCTTTATTAATGAATTTCGATTTGGCAGCAATGACATAACTAAGATGAGAATAGATGAATTAATTACTAATAAAAAGGTCGTTTGGGAGTGTATAGATTCAGATCCAGAATGGATTGGTACGATGATTTCCTTTGATATTCAAGAGAAGAACGGGAAGTCTTTTATTACTTTGCGTCATACGAACTGGAAAGAAGTAACACCATTTTATCGCTCCTGTAATTACAATTGGGCTATTTTCCTTTATAGTCTCAAATCCTATTGTGAAGATGGCGAAGGTATCCCCTATCATAAACGTAAATTTTAATCATTTATGCTATACTGCTCATTTATACTAACGGGGCAGTATTAGAATTGTTAACATAGCCATTACTTTAAAGGTACAAGTTCTTGTCTTGAAATAAGAACAAGAACCTGTACCGATTTTATTACTTACTTTTTCCCAGCGAACTCCGCTGTAATTGCGGGATCAGGGCAAAGCCGAAAGTGATGATCGGACTTAGCCATAGGAATGTAGCGAATGGGGCATATTCAGGAACCGGAACCCCAAGGGTCGCAGCGAAAAAAGCTCCGCTGACGCCCCAGGGTATCAGAGGATTGACGAGTGTTCCGCAATCTTCCAAAGTTCGTGACAGGGTTTTGGCCGGAATTTGTCTACGGCTATATTCCTCCTTAAACATTTGGCCCGGCAGCAGGATAGATAAATACTGCTCTCCTGTCATGCCGTTAACGGCGATTGAAGATGCACCCGTCATAAGAACAATGCTGCTGCTCCGTTTTAGCGGCTCAATCCACTTCCGGAACAAGGCTTCGATGACTCCGCAGTGTTGCAGCAATCCGCCTAATGATAAAGCAATCAAGATCAGTGACACGGACCACATCATCGATTGCAGGCCGCCTCGGTTCACGATCTCAGCTACAGTCTCATTCACGATGTTACTCTTATAACCGCTCTGCATCACACTAAACCAGTTATTCATAGAGGTGTCCTGCTGAACAAATGCCGTTATTAATAGTCCGGTAACAATGCCTACGACTAATGTGGGAAGGATAGGTATACGCTTTGCTGAGCAGGCAATGACCGCTAGGGGTGACAGCAGCGTTAACCAGTGAAGATGAAACCCGTCTTGCAATGACTCCTTGATAGGCTGAATAGAGCTCAAATCCATAGACCCGGTTGTCGGGATCAGAAGAAATAATATCGTTGTAACGATTAACGCAGGCACTGTTGTATACATCATATTACGAATATGGGTAAATAAAGAGATGCCGGCCACTGCAGGTGCAAAATTCGTTGTATCGGACAGCGGGGACATCTTATCCCCAAAACAGGCCCCCGAGATAATAGCCCCCGCTGCCAGAGGAAGTGAAATTCCCGTTGTCATGGCAATTCCCATCAAGGCAACACCGACTGTGCTGACCGTGGTGAACGAGCTTCCGGTGAACATCGATACAATGATGGTGACATATAACGCGCTCACTGCAAAATAATGAGGTTCAATATAATCCATTCCAAAATACAGTATGGTCGGCACTGTTCCGCTCATCATCCAAACCGCAATTAATATTCCAATAAGCGAAAGAATCAAGATCGGCATAATAGCGGATTGTATGCCTTGAATGAGAGAGGATTCAAGTTTGCCCCAGGAAAATCCGTATAAGCGCAATATGGCAGCAGTGCCGATCGTTGTGCCCAGAAGCGGGATATGAGGCTCTGCCTTGAATATAAAGATCGAAACAAACAGAAATGCAAGAATGAACACGATAAGAATAATACTTTGTGTAAAACTAAGACGTCTCTCCATGATGCTGAAGCTCCTTATACATGAGGTTAGTGATTGAAAATACGTAAGACCCTATACTCTTTCATCGCTTTTTTACTTCTATGCTTTTGGGCTTTTTTGCATTGAAGCACGTAGGTACTATAAACGATAAGATAAGATTGAGTCAATGATATAAAAATTAATTTCAGGTTTCTTCAGAAGCATTTCATCAAAGGGATCGCGGACAGAGCAGTTATGGGCTGAGGCTGATCTATGGATGGCACGACATATGCTACTCTAAGGCCCAAACAGAGGGATTTGGCTATGCTACTCTATAAATTAATCCTACACAATGTGATTGATGATAATGGAAATTCACCACTACATCTTAACGCAATTGGTAACCGTTATGAAGTAATTAAAGAGTTAATCGATAGAGGGGCTAATCCAAATGTAAGAGACAATAGGCAAAGAACTCCTCTTATGTTATCAAGCAATTTATCAGTTACAGACTGTTTACTCAAATATAAGGCAGATCCGAATCTACTAGATATATACGGTAACAGTGCATTATTAAATGCTCTTTATTTAAATGATAGTACTATCGTTGAATCCTTACTTAAGGCAGGGGCTGGCCCTAATTATAGGCTTTCTAAAGAAAAGAGTCCTTTAATCATTGCTGCTAAAAAAGGGAATAAGACAATTATTGAACTGCTAACCGGTTATGGTGCTTATTTTAATGGCCAAGAAGAGATGGATCGAGTTAATTATTTTCTCGTAACTACAAGGCAGTAGGAGAAGTTAGTTGAATTATCAGAGAATAATGGTTTTTGGACGATTCAGGCTGTTTACTAGGGCCAAAATATTAATCCCTTTACTTAAACGATGATCAAGGCGTATAATCCGTTAAGACATCGGAGTGAGAAGAGGGGAATTGAATATGAACAATGGGTTAGTCAATGCTATTATCGCGTATATCATGTGGGGGGTTCTCCCGCTTTATTGGAAATTGTTTAATGGTGTACCGGCGGGCGAGATTCTGTCACATCGGGTTGTCTGGTCATTCGTCTTCATGGGTATTCTCGTCGCCGTCCAGCGTCGCTGGGGTGACATAAAGCGGATTGCGGCTAGCCGCTCGCTCCTGCTGTCGCTCACCGCTAGCGGACTGCTGATCGCTGCTAATTGGCTCATCTTCATCTGGGCGGTCAACAACGACCATGTTGTCGAGACAAGTCTCGGCTATTATTTGAACCCGTTGTTGAATGTACTGCTTGCTGTTGTCTTCCTTCGTGAGAAGCCAAGTCGTGGCCAATGGCTCGCGATAGCCATCGCTGGCGCCGCGGTGCTCATCATCGCCATCGACTACGGACGGTTCCCATGGATCTCAATCACACTGGCTGCGACGTTTGGCCTGTATGGCCTCGCGAAGAAGAAGATCGGACAAGACGCTTCTGTAGGCTTGCTGTCGGAGACAGCTGTAGTCCTGCCTGTTGCGCTCGGCTACTGGATCTATTTGGCCGCCGTGGGAAAGACGACGGCATGGACGCTACCTGTGTCCACGTTAGTCGAACTGCTTCTTTCTGGCGTGGTAACAGCGCTACCGTTGCTTTTCTTTGCGCGAGCGGCTGCCCGGATGGCGCTGTCCACGCTCGGATTCGTACAATACATCGGGCCGACGATCATGCTGTTACTGAGCGTATTCGTGTTCAAGGAATCGGTCTCGCCGGTTCTTCTCATCGGCTTCGTGCTCATCTGGACAGCGCTTGCCGTATACGCTGCGGCATCGGTTCGCGGCACGAAACTAGCGAAGGCGCGCTGACGAAAAACACGTCCACCCGGTACCTTCATAACAGCCATTTCCTTCCGCTGGGGAGGAGATGGCTGTTTTCGTGTTTGGGGTTAACACTTAAAGTCGTAGACCTCCTGAAACAGGGTGTATCTAATTTTTTCGTATTGCGAATCCGTCAAAAGCTCTGGGTGACTCATGATATTCAAATGCAAAATGGGGTTACCTTCTCGTAGTGGAGGCTGGATATGATGATGACTATTTAAGTGAAATCCGAGCCGTTCGTAGAATCGAACTCTCTTCTGCTGCAACTCAGTTTCCGGGGGTTCGACTTCTAGTATAATTGGTAATTTGGATTGATCTATATATCGCCTCATTAATTTGTTTCCGACTCCCCTTCCACGAATCGTCGATGAGACTGCAATATTCTCTATATATCTAAAAAATTTAAATTCCCAACTACAGAGAAACGCGATCACCTCGTTATTATCATTTCTCTCGGTTAATAACCGATAGTACGGATTCGTTAGCAGCTTCTTTTGAGCTGAATATGTCCGGAATTCTGTAGTAGGAAAGGACTTTTCCATGATTTTGAATACTTGATCAAATGTTTTTTGTTGAATCAACTTCCTCACTCCTAATATCTGTGCTTTTATTAATGCCTTGCCAAGAATTACACTAAACTCTGGTACAATACTAGAGTCAAGTATTATAGCGAAATTTATTTTTGCAGAGGAGTAAGGCATATGAGGGACTATTATAAGATTAGCGAAATATCGAAACTATACGGCATTGGTGTTGATTCATTGCGCTATTATGAAGAGTTGGGTATATTACAACCGCGGCGAAACGCTAGTAATTATCGGATATATGGTCTTAATGATATATATAAGCTAAACATTATTCGGGATCTTCGTATGCTCGGCTTCTCTATGCAACAAATCAAAGAGTATCTCGATGACCAGCGTCTTGATAAGTCTTTGGCACTTTTGCATGAAGAGCAGAGGCTCTTACAAGCTCAAATAATGAAGCTACAACAAAAGAATCAGATGATTTATGAAAGGATACAAGCATTATCAGCAACATCAGAAGTCAGTACAGGTATTTTTAAAATAGAGAAAATGCCTGACCGCCCTTGTTTGAATTTTAATGCTAGGATTACGAGGGATGAAGAAATGGACTTCGCCGTAAAAAAGCTTCACTCGAAGCATGAGAACAAAATCCCTGATTTTGGGAACCAACTCTACGGGGCTTCTGTATTAGTTAATGAGCTTACTCCAGGTAAACCGGTGGTATTTGAATCTGTATTTTTTATTTTGAACCAAGATGAAAAGGAATATGATTTTGTACTTCCTGAAGGAGAATATTTGTCATATTACTACCGTGGAAGTTATCACCAGAGCGCTGACAGATTGCTGGATGTCATTAGGTATGTAAAAGAGAACAACCTACGAGCATTAGGGAACCCCTTTGAAATATACGAAGTTGATAATAGAGATACAATGCTAGAAGCGGAATTTTTAACACAAATTCAAATAAGGGTTGGTAAAATGTCATTGAAGTAATAGATAGCCTTGTGAACTAACGAGCAGTTTTGGATGGGGATTTATGGTAATATGTGGTTGTATACTTAGTCAATGAATGGAGGCCAGCTAATGAAGGTAAGAGAAGCATTTATTGAAGACGCAGAAGGAATTGCAACTGTACATGTTAATAGCTGGATGACAACTTATGCAGGTATCGTTTCGGATTCATACTTAGCTACTCTTTCCGTTGAAAATAGGACGAAGAGCTGGGTTTGGACATTTGAAAATCGAACAGAACATGAAAAAGTATTTGTTGCAGAAGACAATGACGGACGAATTGTCGGGTTTTCTTGTGGTGGTCGAAACCGAAATGAAGAATATTTGCATGACGGTGAACTTTATGCAATCTACTTATTAAAGGAGTTCCAAGGCATAGGTATTGGTAAATCACTCTTCAATTCAGTTGTTGAAACATTAAAAAATAATGGCTGCTCATCGATGATGCTGTGGGTATTAAAGGATAATCCATCTTTAGGGTTTTACAGCTCACAAGGCGGCCAACAAGTTGGTCAAAAGAAAATCACAATTGGGACGGATGATTTGGTCGAGATAGCTATTGGATGGGAGAGCATATAGCGTTTGAACTAACGTAAGACATTAGTTCAATAAATTGTCTTTTATGTCTCGTTATACGAACTGTCAAGGGACAATAACTTGTACCGTTTGCCGCAAAGGACAAAAGCTTGGGCCGATTAGCGATTTGAATATTTAAAAGAACGCTACAGAAATCAAGGCAAGCTAATGGATTATTTAGAGCACTAGGCGCGGGAAGAATGGGATGAGTTGCAGGAATTAATCGAAGACGTAAAATCATCACTTAATGACTATGTGTGAGGAACAACTAAGAAGCTTACGCGTTTTCGTTGTGTGATTCACGTTATAAACGTCAGCAAGTTTTAATTCGAATTTTCGAGGGTGATTTTTATCAAAATTTTCATCGAAGTAATAGACGATACAGAGGAAGAGGAGATCCGCATCAGGTGTCACCAAGTAGACGAAGAAATACATGAGCTCGTTAATAAAATAAAAACCGAAACACTCATTATACTTGGTTATCATGAGGATAAGATCAGCCGCATTAAAATTAGTGATATTTATTATTTTGAAGCTGTTGACGGAAAAGTGTTTGCGTATTGTAAGAACAACGTTCATGAAGTCAAACAAAAGCTTTATGAACTGGAGGAACTTTGCAAAGAGAAACATTGTTTTCGCGCCTCCAAATCCACCATTCTAAATATAGCCAAGATTTCTAGTATTCATCCGTCGATCAGCGGCCGTTTTCAAGCATTATTGGATAACGGGGAGAAGGTAGTCATTTCACGGCAGTATGTACCAATGCTTAAACACATGCTTGGATTATAAAAGGGGGATTTATATGAAGTATTCCGAGCTCATTAAAGAAATGATTAGAGATTTCTTAATTATATTCGCCTCCATCATTATAATCATCACTATTTTGCGGCAAATCTATGCTCCTGATGCAAGTTTCGAATTAAATACGATTTTTACAATTATGGCTTTCTCTTTTCTGGGTGCTTTGACCGGAATTATTTTATATACGCCGCATGCGATTAGCGAGAATAAAATGCGCCTTCGAGTGATTTTACATTTCTTTTTTCTGGAAGCTCTATTAATTTCTCTGGCTGTCCTATTGAATCTCGTATACGACACTTTCGACATACTATTATTGGCTTTGGAAATTGCCGCCGTATACGTTATCGTTCGCGTACTGACCTATAGGAATGACAAAAAGGAAGCTCAAAAGATCAATGAAAGACTAAGAGCATTTAAAAAAGAGGTTTAGAAGATATACACAAACCGCTCCTATCGTATTTGCAGCGTAAGTACATATCTTTGCGTTGTTTTTTACAACTTATTGCCTCTCAGCTACAGCTTATCGTTTGTGCGTATACACCTGTTCTTCCATTTATTATGATGAACTCATAAAAAGTCAGAGGAGGAGCAGAGAAGTCTTATGGAAATTTTAATACTTGTTGTTACGTTGGTCTTCGAGCTGGCCATTGCCGTTTATTCCATTGTAACCAAGCAAAGCCGCAGCAAGATAAAGAGTTGGACGAGAATCGCAATGTTTATAGGATTCATGATGCTGAGCTTGGGTAAAGTTGTCGTATGGGAGTACACTTGGGGACTGTTTGCAGGCTTGCTCTTTATATTAGCGTTCAAGGAAATGTTTTCGCTCCTGCGCAAGCAAACACACCCCCCGCGTTACAAAGCTTTCTCTACGTTATGGAAATTCCTTTTGTTAGCACTGACCGTCGTCGTTACCCTTGTTCCTGTTTTACTTTTTCCACAGCATAGGCTGCCGCAAGTGACAGGTCCGTATGCAGTGGCGACCGCGACTTACAGCTATGTGGATAAGAATCGGATCGAAGAATTTACAGATCAGGGAGACAATCGGTTTGTTAACGTGGAATTTTGGTATCCTGAACAGGCAGAAGGAACCTATCCTTTGCTTGTGTTCTCTCATGGAGCATTCGGTATAAAATCCAGCAACACTTCTACCTTTACAGAACTTGCGAGCCACGGTTATGTTGTCGTTTCGATTGACCATCCCTATCATTCTTTTTATACCGTTTCCGAGGATGGGAAGGTCGTGACGATTAATCCTGAGTACATGCAAGAATTCAACAATGCAAATAAAGGGGGTTATTCGCTTGGCGAGTATTTCGAGCTTAATCAAAAATGGATGAAATTGCGAACGGATGATATGGATTTTGTCATGGATACGATTCTGGAACAAGCCGAACAAAAAAAAGATCCTGTATATGAACGTATCGATACACAGAAAGTAGGCGTGTTCGGTCATTCGATGGGGGGAACGGCAAGCGTAGCACTGAGCAGGGAGCGCGATGACATTGACGCCGTAGTAAATATAGATGCTCCGTTTTTTAGTGAGCTTGTGTACGATAAAGTTACGAACGAATTAACTGCCAAATCCGAACCTTTCACCATCCCGCTTCTTAATGTTTACTCGGATGATGTGTGGATACAGCTCGACAGAAGTTCTTCGTATATAGCGAATAGTATTTCGAATAAAAATTTTAAAGGTGCATACAACGTTCATTTTAAAGGCGCAAAACATTTAAGTTTAACCGATCTACCTTTATTCTCGCCTATATTGGCAAACCTTTTGCAAGAAGGAAGAAGAGCTGATATCGATAAATACTATGTGATTGAAACTCAAAATGAGCTTATCCTTCGTTTTTTTGACTATGCTCTAAAGAATCAAGGTCAGTTTGCTCCAAAAGCGACGTATTAAGTATCTGTTCTATAAGTTAGGAAGAAGAATCTGTAAATTGAACCGTATTGATGTAAGGGGGTGATAAGGAGGAATTTTCAAGGAAGATAAGAATGAGTGTGAAAAAAATGGTATAAACAGAAAGAACATCGGATACCGCATGGATTTTTAGATAAGTATCTAACTATGATTCCATGCAATTTCATTAAGCAACAGATAGGGAAGTAGAATTGTAATTTATCTAAACTCAGAGAACATGTCAACTTGGTTTTTTGATGAGATTTTCGGGTAGCCGCTACAAGGGGTTATTGACTTACAGACATATGTACAAAATACGAGTTTTGTGAACATATATAAAAAAAACCACAATTTTGCTGGGATTGGATTACATTACATTTGTCATCGATCCCTGATACTTTAATGAGTTCGATTAATCAATTATTCAAACCATTAGGATTTAAGTTTTCTTTAACCATTTTCTAAGCTGATTGATATTCGCCTGATGATAACGGCTATGGTCAGCTATATGCCATAAACCCCAACGAACGGTTGCTTCCTTTTCATCTTCATGTCCAAAGGTTACAACCCTATCAAGGTCATCATCCGTTAATTGTGCGCATGTATCTTTCAACATGGTTATGACCTCGTTTAATTGGTTATAAGTGTATGCAATAACTCCCCCTGTAATCCATAAAGATTGTCATGCTCTTCCATGTGTCTCCTCCTTCATAAGAATTACAGAGCTGCTCTAACTTAAATAAAAAGCCCAGCCTTATATTGCTCTTATCCTAGGCTGGGTCGTATGTTCTCTGAGTTGTCATCCTGATTATACATTAATAACCATAATGCTGATAACCAGCATCAAATAATGACAGAGTAATGATGATTATTAGCCTGTTACAGCCTCGCGAACGTGATGTAATCGACTTGGACAGGCTCTGCTGATTCGATCCGAAGTGCCCGGTTGATCTGTCCCCGGTGATATTGCCCGTGTAAGAGGACCTGCAGCAGGATGTCCCGGACGGACGTTCGGAACGGAACCCCGCTCTGGTTCGCATAGTCGATCATCTCGTCCAACTCGGATTCCTTGAGCCCTTCGATATACACGCGATATTGCTCGGCGTTTTCTTCGAACATCGTCCGGATCGCTGCAAGGTCTTCCGCTTCCTCCCACAACGAATATTGCCCGCTCCCCTTGCCCTGCAATCGGGACAGCCAGACTCGTTCCGCGACTGCAACGTGCCGAACCAGCTTCAGAAGGTCCTTGTTCTCCGTCTCACTCTCCTCGATTGCGTCCAAGATGCGTTCGTCCGCCCAATACAGGTGATCCATCATGCACTTGATCGTCTTCATTCCGGGTTCCCCCTCTTTTTTTGGGTGAATTTGTAGTCTCGTAGAATTTGGCACTTCATCAGAATATTTAACTTTCCTATGCCAATAGCAACACAATTATCTCTCGTCGTTTTGCCGGCTTATTATTTCATATCCTGCCAGCCTTTGAAATCGTGAATAGCAAAGCCGGCATAGCTTGCGTAGCGCGCCAATTTATTATGGGCGGACTGAAGCTCCTTTTCCATCACTTCATTGCTCATGGAATAAAATGAGACCCGCGGCCCCTCTTCGCTTTTAACCGTTTCAACTGCAATAACAATTTTCTTCTTGAGCGTGGAGGCTTCTCTCAGCATGTCCTGTGCATTTTCCACAATTCCATTATCGCCTAACGCATGATTTCGATAATTCATGATGACGAGGCAATCGAACTTTTCCAGCATCCAAGCGCTCATACTGTATTTCTTCCCGGGAACATGAACCGTATTTAGCCAATACGGAACATCCATTGTAATTTTCAAGCCGCTGCCTTTGGTTTCTTTTTCGATCAGTCTCATATTGTCCATCCAGCTATCAAGAATCACCTTGTTGCCCTTTGACCATTCGTTAAGCGTATAAGGTTCAATATCGAAATGCAGTCCCGTGAAGCTTGCTTCCGGGTCAACAGAGGAATTATAGGTCTTAACCCATTCAATGAATCTTTGAATATCCTTCTGCCCAGACTTATAGACCCATTCGGGGCGCCCTCCAAGTGCTTCCACTAAAATTCCTTCGCTTTTAGCTTTTCGTATAAAATTCTCATATATCGTTGAATCAATATCTTTATTTACCTGAAGGTAAATAGATGTAACTCCCTTCATTTTTGCGAAGCTTATCATCTGCTCTTGATCCTGTTTGATGATGGGAGTGTCCCATATCCATGTTCCTTTTGGAACATTGCCGACAGAACTCATAATGCTCACCAGCTTATCCTTAGGCAGCCACTCTACATTTGCATGCAGAGCTTCACTTATAAAACGCAAAGGAACCATCGTACGGCCGTTTTTGAGCGTTGCCGCCCCTTCAATGTCTACTCTTTTTCCATTTACCAGTGCATGATGATCGCCAACCACCAAAATAACAGTGTCACGGTTAAGCGAAATTGTGATTTGCTTTAATTGTCCGTCCCATTTCGTAGCAGCCCCGAGCTTGTCGGATATAAGAGCAAGTGGAACCATCGTAAGGTTGGATCTCTGATCGACATAGGGGTGCTCATCCGGGAACTGTACGTCGCGCCCATCCACGGATAATCGGACTTCAGAAGCGTAGATGGCGGGGGTAAATGCAGCAAAACTTAGCATGATAGCTAACGTGCATACAAGCCGTTTTCTCATGGGTGATTTCCTCATCTTTTTTGAATTTGTTCTTTTTCTTACTGCGCACGCATTGTCACATAATGAGATTATACGGTATGTAATAATTGGCAACAAGGTCAGGATGACCTATGATGAAGTAGTTAAATTCTTCGTACTCCACGGCTGCCCAATGTTGATCTCCTTTATTTAAAGTTATAGCCAAGACTGGGTCCTCTCAATAAAAGGCACCATCTTGGCTATAAATACACAACTTTATTTTCGTTCAAGCACGATTTTGCGATACATATCCCCGAACATGGCTGGGCTGTCCTCTCGAATGTTCAGCCGTGCAAGGTGTGGTTTAAGGATTGCCTGGTAATTCCGGCCGATATCCGTGCCCAATATGGCTATAAGCGGCCGCAGCATTCGTATAATCAGCGGCATTTTCCCCTCCCCACCCTTGAACTTATCGAAAATGACGATGCTGCCTCGCTCCTTTGTAACTCGAACTAGCTCCGACATGCATTTGTGTTCGTCGGGAACGACCGACAAAATCAAGCTGGCGATCACCAGGTCGAAGGACTGGTCAGCAAATCGCAGATCCTGCGCATCCATCTCCAAAAACTGGATAGGCTCGTTTTCGCTTACTTTTGATTTCGCCTGTGCAAGCATCGCCGGCGAGAGATCGACAGCCGTGATTTCAAGCGTCTTTCCGAAGAAAAAACGCAGATCGGCCCCCGTCCCTACCCCAACCAGCAGGACGCGCTGGCCAGGTTCGAGAGCCAAATCAGAAAAGATCTTTTTTCTAGCCCGGGCGAATGGGCCTGCATTAAATAAAGCATCGTAAAACGGAGCCCCCGCCCGATAGATCAACTTATTCCAGCGATTGTCCATATCTCCAATCCTTTAAGCCAAATTAGGTTTGATCTTCAATACGCGCATGGCGTTCAACACAGCGAGCAGAGTAACGCCCACATCCGAGAACACCGCCTCCCACATCGTCGCAATTCCGAACGCGCCCAGGAGCAGGAAGACCGCTTTGACGACCAGTGCAAAAAGGATGTTCTGCCATACGATGCGCCGGGTTCTCTTCGCAATATGGATCGCGGAAGCCAGCTTGGATGGCTCGTCGGTCATAATGACGATATCAGCGGCTTCAATGGCTGCATCGGACCCAAGTCCGCCCATGGCTACGCCGACGTCGGCTCTGGCCAAAACCGGCGTGTCGTTAATGCCGTCGCCGACGAACACGATCTTTTCCTTTTTGCTCGATTTTTGGTGGTCGATCTTCTCTAGTTCTTCAACCTTATGCTGCGGCAGCAGTTCGGAGCGAACCTCGTCCACCCCCAACTTTTTACCAACCGCCTCCCCTACTGCCTTGATATCGCCCGTCAGCATGACGATCTTCTTCACGCCGAGATTTTTCAGTGAACGGATCGCCTGCGCCGAGTCCTCTTTGACCTCGTCGGCAATGACCAAATATCCGGCATACTGTTTGTCGATGGCAACATGCACGATGGTGCCCAGCTCGGATGGCGCGGCAAAATCAACATTTTCCCGGTTCATGAGCTTCGCGTTCCCGGCCAGAACCTCCTTGCCCTCGAACACTACCTGAATCCCGTGTCCAGATATTTCGTTGTAGCCTGAAAGCTGTTCTTCATTCAATTCCTGTCCATAAGCTTCCCTGATGGACTCCGCAATCGGATGGGTAGAGTGCATTTCGGCAAAAGCAGCTTGGCGCAGCAGCTCTTGTTCGGACCATCCATTTTGCGGATAAATGCCGTTTACTTTAAATTCACCTTTGGTGAGCGTTCCCGTTTTATCAAATACGACATACTTGACATCGTTCAATGCTTCCAGGTAATTGCTGCCCTTAACCAGGACGCCGTTCTTGGACGAAGCCCCTATGCCCCCAAAGAAGCCGAGCGGAATCGAAACCACTAGGGCGCAAGGGCAGGAAATGACGAGGAACACCAAAGCCCGGTACACCCAATCCGAGAAGGTCGCGCCGCTGAAGAGCAGCGGAGGCACAACGGCCAGCAATGTGGCGACAATGACGACAAACGGCGTATAGTAACGAGCAAACTTCGTTATAAAGTTTTCCGTCGGTGCCTTTTTACTGCTTGCGTTCTCCACCAGGTCCAAAATTTTGGCGACGGTCGATTCCCCAAATACCTTTGCGACCTCGATCGTCAGCACCCCGTTTTTGTTGATGAATCCGCTCAGCACATCATCCCCCGCAGCCACTTCGCGCGGCACGGACTCGCCAGTTAGTGCCGAGGTATCCATTGCTGAATTCCCCTCGATGACTTTACCGTCAAGAGGCACCTTTTCACCAGGCCGCACGACGATTAAATCGCCGATTCGCACTTCCTCCGGACTCACACGTTTGATATCGTCGCCCGTTTTTAAATTGGCAAAATCCGGTCTGATATCCATTAACGCGCTGATTGATTCTCGCGACCGGTTGACGGCAATGCTTTGGAACAGCTCGCCAACCTGGTAGAAGAGCATAACAGCTACGCCTTCGGGATACTCCCCAATCACAAAAGCGCCAACAGTCGCGATCGACATGAGGAAGTATTCGTCGAATACCTGACCCCTTACGATGTTCCTCAGCGCTTTAAAAACAATATCCCCGCCCACGATGAGATAGGACGCAATAAACAGAATGAGTTCCAGCTCCCGGCTCAGGGATAACGCAAACGCTGCCGCGCCGATGACAAGACCTGCGATCAACCGAGCAACCATGATTTTGACGCTTTGTGCTCCATGGTCATGGGAATGTCCGTGCTCATCATCTGCCGCTTCGGCTCCGTGGTCATGGCTGTGATTGTGATCATGGCTATGAACGTGATTATGTTTGGAGGATCCCCGCTTTGGGCTCCCCGCCTGCAATCCCGCCGCTCCGTATTCCAGTACTTTTATACCAGGCTCAAGTGTACGAATTTTTTTCTTCGTCTGCTCGAGAATGTCATCCGAGCGGTTAGCCGCCACCTCCATGGTCAATGTTTTATTTGCAAAATTCACCGAACAAGCGGAAACCCCGTCAATCTTCTGGACACCGTTTTCGATTTTCATAGCGCAATTCGCGCAATCCAGACCCTCTAGCACCAGCTTTTGTTTAACCGCAGAAGTACCCGTTCCCATTTGTTTATCTCACCTCATCAATAAAAGCCATACATGAACAACTGTTCATATATAGTATATTCCTTCTTTCTCACTGCTGTCAACATATTGCTTTATTTACCCTAATCCTGCGGTAGTTATCCAAAATTTTGACAAGATCATGTATCGTTAAAAAACAAAAAAAGCCGCAATCATGCGACTTTTAGATCTCGGTAAATAAAATTAGGCACAAATTTGATATATAATAGCTCCGCGATTAATTCAATAACGGTTTGAGTTACTATGACAGACGCTGCTATTGTGGCCTTCTCCCCTGGTAAGGTTAAGGCAAGCGGAAGCACTACAAGGGAATTGCGAGTTCCTGCACTAAAAATCAGGGCCCTGCCATCTGACGGCCCGATGCGAAACACCGATGAGATGATTCGCGAAATGAGTGGCGAAACGATATGGAATAATACATATATCGGGATCACAGCGATAATGACATCGAAATCCTTGACAACTCGATCCATTTGAGAGCCTAAGACCAAAAAGAGCACGAATGCCATTAGCGGCACGGGAAGCCACGCCGTAAAGTCCAATATTTTAAGGCCGCGAGCATGTTTTTTAGCTGATAACTGGACGGCCAAGGCCACGAATAAAGGGGCAATGATTAAATAAATAAAGGCTTCAATGAATGGAGCGATCCTTACGATTTGAGATGCCTCTTGACCCATGAATAGCCAAAGATAAAAAGGCAGCATAACCATCTGTATGACAAAAAGCACCGGAGTGGACGCAAGCATTAACCTCTCATTCCCTTTACCCAATTGAGTAAAAACAATGACATAGTCAATACATGGAGTTAGAAGTACTAAGCAGACTCCAATCAAAACCGGGCTTGGCTGAGGAAAAACCTGAATTAATATGTACACCAGCAAGGGAATAAAAATAAAGTTCACAATCAGTAAGGCTCCCATGAAACGTCCGTTAGAGAGTGCCTCCCTTAGCTTAAGAAAGGGAATTTGACAAAACATACTGAATAAAAGCACAGCAATCCCAAAGGAAACCATGGGTTCTAGAAATCCACCCGTTCGTGGACTTGCCCATCCCACAATCCCCCCAACAATTAAGGCTGCGGCGTACACGCTAATTTGATTCTTTTCTAAACTCTCCCTTGTAACCACTACCCGATCTCCTCTTTTTTATTCGGATTATATCACAAATAAAATGAGGGTGATTCCACAATCCATTGATTTGCTCTCTATCACCTCTTTGATATTTACATATGATCATTCATTCATATATAATGAATTATATTCCTTTATTTTTTTCCATGTCAAAGGGTAATTTAACATATTATAGGATGGTGGAAGATGTTTGACGTTGTCGTAATCGGTTCTGGACAAGCTGGCCTTGCTGCTGCATATTATCTAGGCAAGAGCAAATTAAAATATCTGGTTGTTGATAAAAACTCGGCCATAGGGGATTCTTGGCGGCAAAGATACGATTCATTAAAGCTTTTTACGCCCAGAATATATAGTTCTCTTCCAGGACTTTCATTGCATGGAGAAATAAATGGACTTCCCTCCAAGGTTGAAATAGCAGACTATTTGACTACATACAGAGAAAAACATGCTATTCCTGTACAATTAGAAACAGATGTCTATTCACTGGCAGCAATGGAGAATGGGTTTTTAATTGAAACTTCCAAGGGGCGGATAAGCTCAAAAAATATTGTTGTTGCAACCGGCCCATTTCAAACCCCTTATATCCCTTCTTTTCACGATAAAATACAGCATGAAATAGTTCAGCTTCATTCCTCATCTTATCGAAACAAGAAGCAGTTGAGGCCGGGCAACGTTCTTCTTATTGGAGCCGGGAATTCGGGAGCCCAAATTGCTGCTGAATTGGCTGATGACTTTGATGTATATGTATCGACTAGCGGGAAACTAGCCTTCAAGCCCTTATTCTTTATGGGAAAAAGTATATTTTACTACTACAATCTATTTGGCCTTTTGGATGCAGGACTTGAAAGTAAACGTGGAAAATGGCTCAAGCGACAGCCTGAGCAAATTTATGGACTTGAAATGAAGAAATTGATTTCTGAGAAAAAAATTTTTGAGGATGGTAAATCGATGAAAGTTGATAATATAATCTGGGCAACTGGATTCCGTCAAGATTTTTCATGGATAGATATTCCCGAAGTGTTTAATGATTTCAACCAAATTAACCATAAAAACGGCGTTTCAAATAGGCATGGATTATATTTTGTTGGTTTACCATGGTTAAGCAGCCGAGGTTCAGCTTTATTAGGATGGGTCAAAAACGATGCATACCATGTCGTAAATCATATCTTACAACCTCCTCGTGAACAATAATCCGGGTATAATCACCTGCTGTTTAATAGTAATCATTTCGTTTAAGTCCTTTTTTTTGTTATAATAATGGAAAAGATGCTAACAGAAAGGTGATTTTAATGACACAGTCTCTAAATTCTGCTGAGGAATGTGACACAACTTGCCTTGGATCGGATACAGATTTAAATACAATTAAGGCAGAGCTGATTGACGATCAGGCAGCTGTTCAATTTGCCGACTGGTTCAAAGCTTTCAGCGATCCAACTCGAGTGAAATTAATTAGTGCATTATTAAAAAGAGAGCTGTGCGTTCATGATTTGACGGTACTCTTAGGAATGGGGCAATCTGCGGTCTCTCATCAGTTAAGGTATTTACGAAATATGAGGATTGTAAAACGCCGGAAGGTCGGTAAAACCGTATATTATTCCTTAGATGATAATCATATTGAGCAGATATTTATACAAACTCTTCAGCACACAAATCATAGTTAATGATTAAAACAACCCCGACTGTCGTATAGGCAATCCGGGTTGTTTTGCTTTCATCTTTAAATGGATAGATTAAGAGAACAGCTGCAGATTCTGCAGGATAACCATGTGCCGGTTATTTTCCGTCCCTATCATGAGGCGGAGGGCAACGGCGGGTTGAACGGAGAAGGCGCGTGGTTCTGGTGGGCTTCGGCAGGCGCGGAGGTGTATAAACAGCTGTGGGATATGCTCTATACCGAACTTACGGAGACGTACGGCTTGCATAACTTGATCTGGACCTACAACAGCTACGTGTATCCCACTTCTCCCGCATGGTATCCCGGTGACGATCAGGTGATATCGTCGGCTATGATAAATACAATACGATCTACAACCGCCATGACGGTTTGTCGGGCGTGCCCAATGAGGATGCGATGACCTCGATTTTCTATCAGCTTGTGGATTTAACCGGCGGCACGAAAATGGTGGCCATGACGGAGAACGACACTGTCCCAAGCCTGCAGAATCTCATTGAGGAGTTTGTTTTATGAAGCCGTCGTTGATAATATCTCATTTTCTGCAGAGTTAATTTTCGTTTTTTCTCATCCTTCTGATATCTAACGATTTTTATGTTCGACTTCAGTGGAATCCCTCCTCTTTATCCATTCTACGGGCCATCTAGGGAATTGGCTAAGACATTTGACTATACTGGATGGCCCATTTGAATTGGAAATCCATCATCTAAGTTTACATAACAATTATTATGTAGTTTAAAATGCGAATAACTATCCAAATCTAAACAAAAAGGCTCCTAAAAAGATTAGGGACCTTTTTGCTTCTTAGTTTCTATTCATATTTATCGCCTCAGTGATGTTGTGCTGACCACACCGTAGCGCGACAGCAACTTTCGTCCAAGCAGCGCTACTGCACGATCGGTTAGAAAGCCCATCCATCCCAGACAGATCAGCCCGACAAAAATCCAATCCGTCCGGAAGAACAGCCGTGAGTTCCAGATCAGATACCCGACTCCCTCGTTGGAAGCGATCATTTCAGCTCCGATAATGGCCATGAATGACGTGCCCATCGCAAGACGGACACCCGTAAAGATATACGGAACGGTGGCTGGAATAATAACATGAATCACGATCTGCCATTCCGATGCTCCCATACTGCGCGCAGAGCGGATTTTATCCTCCTCCACGGACAGGACGCCCGTCAACGTGTTGAGAATAACGATAAAGAATGTAGCGTACATGATCAGCATCACTTTGGACGTTTCTCCAATGCCGAACCAGACCAGGAATAAGGTGATAAAGGCGATCGGCGGAATGAATCTTATAAAATTGAGGAATGGCTCCGCAAACAAGCGGATCGCGTTCACTTTACCAATGAAGATGCCCGCCGGGACGGCCGCCAGACTGCCCAGCGTCCAGCCCAATAATACGCGGTATGCGCTAATTCCGATATACTGCAGCAGCGTTCCGTCGGCCAGCAGCTCGTAGCCGCCTTGTGCTGTATATAGCGGCCCCGGAAGGATTTCCGGATCGTATACCAGCGACAGTAATTGCCAGAGGCCAAGGATTACGAACCAGAACAGCAGCTGCAGCGACACTTTCTTTGTTTTCCCACTCATGTGGTTTCCTCCGCTTCCCTCTTCTACTCCTCAAAATGCGCTTGGATCTTGTTGTAAAGAACGTGGAACTCCGGATCGGCCAAATCCCGGGGGTAACCAAGCGGTACATCATAAATATGCGTAATTTGGGAGGAGGGTCCTGCCGACATAATGCCGATACGGCCGCCGAGCAGCAGCGCCTCCTGAATATCATGGGTCACGAAAATCACGGTCTTGTCGGTGTCCCGCCAAATATTTACCAGCTCTCTCTGCATCGTGCGCCGGGTCATGGCATCCAGCGCTCCAAACGGCTCATCCATCAGCAGAATGGCCGGATCATTCGAGAGAACTCTCGCTAGCTGGACACGCTGCTTCATGCCGCCGGACAGCTCCCGCGGGAATTTGTTCTCATGTCCCTGAAGCCCTACGAGCGAAATGAACCGATCGGATACTTCCTTCCGCCGGGCAGTGGGAATCCGTTTCATCCGCAGGCCAAACTCTACATTCTCCCTTACCGTAAGCCAAGGGAACAGGGAGGAATCCGCCTGCTGGAACACGACCGCCCGATCCTGGCCGGGGCGCTCCACTTCCTTCTCGCCTACCTTGACCTGGCCCGAGGTCTTCAATACAAAACCCGCGATCAGGCTTAGGAGGGTCGATTTTCCGCAGCCGCTTGGCCCCAGCAGGACGAAGAACTCGCCTCCCATAACCACCAGGTTCACATCCTGAATAATGTAATGAAGATCCCCGGCAGCCTGGGTCGCATAGCTCTTGTTCAAGCGCTCGATATGAATTTCGTTCTCCTTCGGTAATGAACTCATGATGGTCTCACCCTCTCCCTATTCCAATGGAACGACGCGATTCGGAAACGCACTTCGCACCAGCTCCAGATTCAATTTGTCGTTCAGGTTAAAGTCCCGCTCGATAATGCCGTTCTCCACCATGTAATTCTTTTGGCCTGCCAATCCCTCATACGCTTGCTGGGTGAACCCGATTTGCCAGGGGTTCTTGGGAAGATCCTTCAAGGTGGCCTCCTTAGGCTGCTTGACTTCGGCGTACATGATGTCCGCAGCTTCATCCGGGTTCGCCTGAGCATAGGCGGAGGCTTCATCCAATGCTCTCAGAAACCCCACTAGACTGTCCCTGTGGTCTTGAATAAGCTCATTGGAAGCAATAAGCCCCGTGCCGAGCCGTACAGGAGTTTGGGACATATCTGCCAGCTCATGGGCCTCTTCGAGCGCCGCGAATTTCTCGTTGAGCACGGCTCCATATACCCAGGCGGCATCGATCTCCCCTTTTTTAAGGGCAACATAAGCTTCATCAAAGCCGCCCTGGCCCACTAGCGTCACCTCGGATAACTGAATGCCGTTCTGCTGCAGATACACATCCCATAGATACGGAATAAATGTGCCGCGTGAAAAGCTTAACTTCTTGCCTTGCAAATCTGCTGCACTGGCAATTTCTTTGCGGGCGAACAATTTCCACTCGCTGGCGCTCAGATCGGTCGACGTCCCGGAGGAAGCGAAGATGGAGTAGTCGCCTTTGCTAACGGCATTCAACAGCGGAAAGTCCGCGCCGAAGGCGATGTCAACCTGCTTGATGAACAAGGAGTTGACTCCTTCTGCCGGTGTTGCGAAGTTGACCAGCTCGGCGTCTATGCCGTGTTTGTCAAAGAAGCCCTTATTCTTGGCTATGCGAAACACGGTATTGGTGGAAATATCGGCGATTCTCAGCTTTAGCGCGCTGTCTTTAGCCGGGCCTGCTGTGGTTTGGCAAGCGCCGAGCACCGCGGAAGCAAGCAGGATGGTTATGATGGTCAGGTTCAGGCTAAGGCGGCGGAATCTTTGTCTGCTCATCGGGAGTCCCTCTCCCTTCTGTCCTCCTCATCCGTCGTAGCCACGCAGAAGGCGCCCTCGCCGTAAGCTGCAGTTCCCTCGACTTCAACCGCTGTTATGGCACCTCTAGGTGCGGCGCCGGGCAGACGGAAGTCCGCCACGTCAATCGGTTCAATTTCGGTCTCCACTGGTTTCTCCAGCTGCGGTACCCACTCATAGGGGACGCGGTAAGCCCGATAGACCATGTTGGAATTGCGTTTGTTCTTGTAAGGCGAAATGTATTCCCAGACCAGCTCATGCTCCCGGGTAACTTCAAAAATCCGCCCATCCGCCCCTTCGGTAATCAGCGTATTTCCGTTCGGCAGCCGCTGTGCGGAGCTAATATAAGGACTGTAGAACCGATACGAGTCGAGCGGCGCCTGGAATCCTGCTTCGGCTGGGGTATACTGCCATTCGATCTCCAGCGTTACCGGGTTGATCTCTAAAATGCGGGAATGATCCCGGCGAGCCACCTTGAGCCCATCCGGCGCTTCAGGGTTAGGCCTGCCATAGCCGCCCCATCCGCCATTATCGAACACGAGAAGATTGCCCTCGCCCGGCAGGCCTCTGGGGATCAAATGAGCGTGATGCTGGCCGATGATCCAGCCGAGATGCTCCGTTTCTTTCGTATCGTAATTGGGGCCGAGCTTCCAGACAATGTGGCCTGATCGTTTGTCGATGATCGCGATAATATTCGTTTCGCGGGCATCCCAGATCAGATTATCCGGGTGGAAGCGTTCATCGCCATCATCATAGTGCTTATTCGGTCCCAGCACCGATACAGAATTGATATGCATCCAATCCCCGGCGTGCGTGCCGAATCCCCGGGTGTTGGGATCCCGATACAGCGCCGCCTTGGCATCATCATCGAAACCCAGCTCATGGAAATGGTCGCTGACCGCCCACTCCCAAATGACATTCCCCTCCCAGTCTACCTCGATAATCGTATCGTCGAGCAGCTCGGTAGCGGAGATTTCGGGGCATTGCACGTTTTTGTGCGCGAGGATTATGGTGCTGCCGGAATCGACTTTCGGCTCAAGCCCTGGCGCATAATAGCCGACCGGATTGCCTTCCCGCTGATAATCGTGATGCTGCCGCGCCATCCACTGTGCCGGGTGCCCTGGATCCTCGATCCAGGCGTATCGGTCGAATTTCCATACAATGTTGCCGTTCCAGTCGACCTGAACTAAATTCGCCTCATCCTGGAACCCGTATTTCGGATCGCGTTCCGACGTGCTTCCCAGGACGTAGCCGCCCGGTAAAATTTTGTTCGGGAAGCCCCGCAGACTCTTCCATAAATGAACCTCTCTTCCATTCATATCAATAAGCAGCGCCCCGGTATCGGCAGCCTGGTAAATCGTATAGCCGCTCCATGCCTTTTCCGGCAAATATACTGTCGTCCCCGTTGGATAAATCGTAGGATGTCCCATATTATTGTCTCCTTTCGCACTTAACGAATAAATTAGTGAATCCATTTCAGTAAGAAATAAACCGGTTCTTCCGCTGCAGCTGGGCCGTCCGGCGCGTTGCTCCCGCGCCGTCACCGTTGTCCGAAGGCTTCGTCTGGCGCAGGACCCCTTCTGCGAAGCCTTCCATCCGGTCATGAAGGCGCCGGAACAAAGTGATTTGATTGGCGAGCTCCTCGGACGTAAATGCGCCAAAGACGGCATCGATCATATATGTACCCGCTTCCCAGTTGCGTTCGACCATCCTCCTTCCCTCCTCGGTAATATGCAGGGCTACGGTTCTCCGGTCCTCCTCGCTTCTTCTTCGAAGAGCAAAGCCCTGCTTCTCCAGCTTGTCGCAGATTGCGGTGACCGCGCCGGACGTGAAATCCAATCTCTCCGCCAAATCCCCGAGCTTCTGCTCCCCGTACCGCATAATAGCATTCAGAATGAGCATGCCGGGAAGCGATACGCCTTCGATCGTAATTTTGTCCCGCTCCTTAACGAAGCGCCTGACGAGCCTGCGGAAATGCCAATCCGCCTCCTCCATTCGTGTCCAATCTTTGTTATCCATGACGCTCCTCCCCCTGAATCCTCCCGTCTCTGCATGTGAAATGCACAAAGTCCACATGATTAGCTAGAGTGAAAGGCTGGGCGGGGCCCAGCCCCTCCTCATCAAACCGTACGTGAGGTTTTCCCTCATACGGCTTTCCGATGTTCGTCATCATGAGCATGCAGATTACAAGAGCGTTTTAAGTCCATATTGAATAGACAAAGACTTCACTTCGCGCAGCGAACTCAACCATCGTCTGCGTTTGTGTTTCTTAGCATACCACTTCGCAAACCGCTGCCGGATATACCAATCCAACTTCGCCATCTTCCTCTGGCTGTAAGCTGTGTAGTAGTAATTGCGCCAGCCTTGAATCTTTGGATTCAGGTACTCCACGTGCTCTTCGAAACTCAGGCGTCGCATACCTGGCGGAGCTAATCGCTCTTTTACCCCTTCCCGTATTCGCTCTTCCGCCTTCCGGCACAACCACTGCTGGGTTGTGTAGTACACTTGGCCTTTGGATGTTTCGGCCTTCGTCTTTCGATGATGCATGCCCAGAAAATCGAAGCCTTCTTCCCCAGTCCAAAGTCCAACGATGCGCGTTTTCGTGGGGTGCAGGGTTAATTCCAGGCGTTCCATAATCGCTCGTATGAGTTCATAGGCCCGCTGTGCGTCCTTCTTCGTCTTGCAGATGATCACCAGATCATCTGCATAACGCGTCAGTTCCCCAAGCTTACCGCCATGTCGTTCCCACAGAAGATCAAAGTAATTCAGGTAGATGTTCGCCAGCAGTGGTGAGATCACTCCCCCTTGCGGTGTACCCAAGTCTGAGCGTCGGATGTTTCCTTCTTCCATCACTCCCGCACCTAACCACTTCCTCACCAACTTCAAGATTCGCCTGTCACTGATCCGCATTTCGATCAGCTTCATCAGTTTCTCCTGATTGATGTTGTCGAAGTAGCCTTGGATGTCGACGTCGACCACCCAATTTCCTTTGCGGTTGCATGCTTTCCGGATTCGCTCCAACGCCTGTTTCGCGCTCCGCTTAGGCCGAAAACCGAAAGACGTGTCCTGAAAATCCGCCTCGAAAATGGGTTCCATGACGAGTTTGGTCGCCATCTGGATGACGCGGTCTCTCACCGTCGGGATCCCCAGCGGTCGCAGTTTGCCATCTTTCTTCGGGATGTAGTGGCGTCTAACGGGTTGTGGATGGTACTTCCCTTCTTTCAGTAGCCGTTGACATTCAAGCACAAAACGCATTTCTCCCTGTTTCTCGATGTCTGCCAACGTCTCTCCATCCACTCCTGCCGAGCCCTCGTTGGCTCGTACCCTTCGCCACGCTTCCCATAAGATGTCTACCCGATAGACCTTGTCGTACAGCGCGTGAAATCTTCGCTTCTTGTTCTCCTTGGCCGCATGACCGAGTTTCCCTTGGAGTTGTTGAACGTTTTCCTCTGGTGTTGTTAGCCGTTTGGCATTCACTGACTCGTACCTCCTCAAGAAACTTGAACAAAGCAGGGCTCCTTCCCTCCCGCAGGTTGTGTTGTCCTGCGTTCCACGGTACTATGAGCCCCTCGGACTCCCTTCCTGCAGACCGTTCACTTCACCTCTGGGGCTTATAGAAGGCCTCTTTCCGGTTTCTGCAACCGTGCAGGAGAGGGCCCTACCAGTTCACTGCATCCTCGTGCACACAATGTCCTTCACTCTAAGCCAGACGATTCTTCACTGTCGCTCCAAGTTCTAGGCAGCTTCCATGGCCTTCGTCCATGTACGCGGGACTCGGCTTCCTCTTTTCCCTCTTGCGAGGCCTTTTTGACGACGCGGCAGGATTCACTTTCATGTTACGGCCTGGTATGTTGCTCGCCCTGCCTCTGACAGGTACTTTCGTCGATACGCTTCTACGTACAGATTTCGCCATACGTAGGTATCCTAGCTACGCGGGGGCTTGGCCCTTCCCGCGACCGGACTTTCACCGGCTAGAAGATGCGTGCTTAGCTGGGCACGCCGAACACAGAAAAGGCCCCTGGTTCTCTACCGGAAAAATTCACGGTATTGATCACAGGAGCCTTTGGTGGACCAATCGGCTAATGATTTAATTTTATCCTGAACTAATGAATAATTAGATAATGATCAATGATCTATCAGGCTTGACATCAGATTAAACCAATTAATCATACCTGTCAAGTGTGTAATTTATTTTCTACAGCAGCATAGGATGCCTCGCTTCCTGAGTCAGCTTGAGCACAGCCTCCGCCATGAATTCTGGCGAATACGGAAAATCATTCTGCAGCCACCAGCTCGCCACCGAGAAATGAGCCGCAATGCTGTAGCGCCAATGGATTTCCGCAGGTACGCCGTTCATGGGTTGATGCAAATCTACAGCTTGTCCCATCGCCTCCTGTACGATATCGGAGAACAGCTCCATCATGTCCAGCTCGTACCCTCTGTTCAGGATGACCTTGAAATAGTAGCTCTGCGCTTTTAAATTCCGGTAGAAAGCTAACAGGTAGCCATAGCTGACCGTATTCGGACTGCTTCTGTCTACGTTAGCGGACAGCACCGCTTCCTTCAAGGACTGGAACAAATCTTCAACACTTTGTACAAGTAAATCATATTTATTCTCGTAATGCTGATAGAACGTGGAGCGATTTAGTTTTGCTTGGTTAGTTAAATCCTGGATCGTGATGCTTCGCCATTCCTTTTCATACAGAAGTTCGAATAGAGCTTCCTTCAGCCGCTCCTTCGATCGGATGCTTCTCTTGTCGTCCCGATAATCAAACGCCATTGCTTAGCTCTCCTTAGTCCTTTGCGTTATGCATCGATCAAGATGCTGCGATCCCTGAGCCCTCTTCTTCTATCCTTATATTTGATTACAATCCTTGTAATCTCTCGTTACAGAGCTCTCTCATCCTTTCTCCTCCTCTATTATAAAATGTAAAAGTCTCTCCCATCTTTTAGACGAAATCATTCAGCAAAAATTTACATCATAAGGAAATTATTATTAACCCTTATATCCTATAATCAGCTCTGCTCTTCGGAACAGGAGCAAAGCAAACAGCCAACTCGTAATACGAAGTTGGCTGTTTGCTTTGCGTCTTGCCCTTACAGCACAAAAAAGGATTCCGTAGGATAATACGCCCGGTCATCGACTTTGTAAACCTCCAGAATCAAATGACTCGGATATTCGATCGCGACCTTGGCTTCCAACGGATGGGAACGGGATATGATGAAACGATGGCTGTCTGCATCCCTCTTCAACTCCTCCCGCTCGCTCTTTCTCTGTCCATTCTCCAATAGCCTTACAATTTCCAGCGTCCCCCCTGTCCCAGAGGGGTTATTAGCTTGCACATGGAGGAGAAAGAAGTCGGGCGTCCATTGGTGCTCAAATCTTTTCATAGCGCTCCTCCTCTTCTTCGGACCAATTCTTCGAAGCGAGGGACCGGTCAATATGATTAATGGTCGTCTGATAGCCGCAATTGGTGCATACCCCGAAATCATCCAGCGAATCCTTGATAAAGGTGTGTAACCCATACCGCTCAATCAACATTTCATGGCACTCAGGACAGTAGGAATTTAGAGATTCGCCTTCAAAGGCATTGCCGATATAAGCATAGCGCAATCCTCTTTCCAAGGCTCGATTTCTGGCGGCCACTACATCCTCCATCGGAGTCTTCTCATAGTTCATGTATTTGTAATCGGGATGGAATCTAGTGAAATGGATGGGAATATCCGGCGATAACTCCTCCAGGATAAAATCGATCATCTTGTCATAGTTCTCCGTCGTATTCGTCAGACCGGTGACCACGAGATTGCTGATCTCATAATGAATGCCTTTGCTGTGCACGATTTTGGTATTATCAAGAACAGGCTTGAGCCAGCCTTTAGTAAATTTATGATAGTATTTCTCATCAATCGCTTTGATGGAAATGGCAAATACGTCTATCACCTCACAGAGCTGTTCAACAGCCTCCTTGCTCAGGAAGAAGGCCGATTTAAAGAGGCTGCGAATCCCATGCTTCTTGGCTTCCCTGGCTGTATCCATTACGAATTCAAACCATACGGCGGGATCATTATAGGTCCAGGACAGAATATCCACATTGTTGTCTAACGCCATTTGAATCACATCCTGGCTGGTGTATTCATGGATATGATCTGGACTGGTGTATTGGAACTTTACAAGAAATTGGATCATAACAAGGTTCAATGCGGATTATGTCCAAGAGGCTGCATCATTAAGGAGAATAATGTGGGCTTCTGCAAAGTAAGGAAGAATATAGAGGGGACACTCTATGCCCAATCTTACGGTAAAGCCACTCATGTCACGGTGGAGAAGATCGAGACCGAAGCCTTATTTCATTACAGTCCAGGAGCAAAAATACTGTCTCTAGGAAACTTCGGCTGCAATCTGGATTGCGATTATTGTCAAAATTGGAAATACTCATCCGTTGGCCAAAATCGTTCAGGATCATGGCGGAGCACCGTTGTTCGAAACATTATTCAACTATACTCATTTTCATATCTATCAGGAAATCGAGCAGAGCAAGAGAGTTCGCATTGTGGAAAGCATGGATTTCTCCGAGCCGATCTATCCGTTGGTCGCTGATTTTTACCGGGAGGCCGCTTCGGACCAGCTGCGGTTGGCCTTGGTCTGGGACGCGAAGGAATTCGAGCAAATTCAGATGGAATCGATGATGAAGCTTTATATGCGAACCTTAACAGAGATCGCGCGCACTCCGCATCTTTCCTGCACGGCAAATCCGTCCTTAAGCCCTGAGGAAGCGCATACCATTCTCAAGCTCCGAATCCAGCTGACCTGAAAATTTCTCCTCTGTAATGACCGCCTGGATGCCGGACTCCGCTACCATATGCTCGAGCCGCTCCCTCGGATAATCCGGATCCAGAGGGAAATAGGCCTGGCCAGCCTTTGGCTGCTCTCCACCATTGTCAGCTCCATTTTGCAAGTTGAACAATTGAGCATGGCAGATAACTTATTCGATCTTGGCGCCGATTCTCTGGCCGCATTGAAAATTGCAGCCAGAATCAGATCCTGCTTCGATATAGAGCTAACCTTAAGAACAATATTTGATCATCCTACCCTTGCGGAGCTGTCACGGGTAATCCAGGACAAAAACACGGGTCCTGTCTCCTGGAAGCTGCAGCAAGGAGATCCTTCGGCATCCGCGCTCCTGTCGTACGCTCAGCAGCGAATTTGGTTTTTTGAAGCGCTGCATCCGGGAACCAGCACCTACCATGTGCCCGTCGTATTAGAATTTCGCGGACCCTTGGATTGCAATAACCTGCAGTCCAGCCTGAATCAATTGATTTCCAGGCACGATATCCTAAGAACGTCGATTCAAATGGAGAACGGGTATCCGGTACAGCGAACGAATCCTGGAAACTGCCGTTTGGAGTGGCTGAATCCAGATCCCTCTTGCGAGGAGCTCACGGAAGAAATGATCGAACAAATGATTGCTTCGGCCGTTTCGCGCCCCTTCGATTTCAATAGAGGATCGCTGCTGCGTGTACAAATGATTGGCCTTGAGCCGATGCGCCATATTTTGATATTAACGATGCATCATCTGATTACTGATGGATGGTCAGTCGACTTGATCCTTCGGGAGCTGGCGCATTTATATAACAGCGGTAACGAGAAGAAGGAGCCTCAGCTGCCGGCGCTTGCCTGCAGATATGCGGATTTTGCAGACTGGCAAAGACAGCTGATCGAGTCCTGCGGCTTGAACTCCCAATTGGATTATTGGACGCAGCAGCTTACCCATGCGCCTGAGGTGCTGCAGCTACCCTTGGACTATCCGAGGCCCATGGAGAAGAGCTACCGCGGGGAAGCCTGTACCAGGGGGCTGTCTCAAGAGCTGATGCATCGTCTGCAGAGGCTTGCCCATCAACAAGAAGCGACCCTCTTTACGGCTCTGCTGTCGGCATATTTCGTCCTGTTATCCCGCTATACCGGACAAGAGGATATGATTGTAGGAACGCCGGTTACGAATCGCAATCACACGGAGCTGGAGGATCTCGTGGGGATGTTCGTCAACACCTTGGCAATTCGCTCCGCTCCATCGGGCCGCCTGACTTTTATGAAATTTTTAAGCCAGGTGAAAGCCACGGTGCTCGAGGCGATCAGCCATTCAGATGTCCCTTTTGAGCATTTAGTCGCAGTGCTCAACCCGGATCGTAATCTGAATCGAACCCCTTTGTTTCAAGCCATGTTTTTGATGGAACAGCCATCGCAATTGCCGGAATTTCAGGGGCTGGAGGCCGAAAGAAGACAGACAGGCTCGGAAGCATCCAAATGTGATATTACGCTTTCGATTACCCAGCATAAGGACGGTATAAGCGCATCGATCACCTATGAGCCCGACTTATTTCATCCTGCCACCATGGCGAATATGCTGGAGAGCTTTGAGAGGCTGCTGCAAAGCATAGTAGAGTCGCCGGAGGCAGAGCTTCAACAGCTTCGCCTCCTCTCTCCTTCCCAGCAGGCCGAAATAGTGCAAATGGGAGCCGGTGCAAAAATAAATATAGACGATACCTTATGCCTGCATGAATGGTTTGTCCGGCAAGCGCGAAATACACCAGAGGCGATAGCATGCGTATGCGGCAGCGTTCAGCTCACCTACAGGGAAGTGGACGAAAGGTCCAATCAGCTCGCTCATTTTCTCGGACGCTTTGGCATCAAGAAAGAATCCTTTGTGGGGCTATTCATGGAGAGCTCCGTGGATATGATTGTTGGGCTGCTCGGTATTCTTAAATCCGGCGGCGCTTATGTTCCGCTAGATCCATCCATGCCCCCCGAGCGCATAAGCTATGTGCTCGAAAATTCCAACGCCTCGCTCATTGTGACGCAAGGCGCATTGGCGAATCAACTGGATACCTACTGTCCGATCGTCAGGCTGGATGAGGATTGGCCCCTGATTAAGAATGAAATGAAGTCGTTCGATGTCTGCACCAGTTCCCCGGAATCAGCAGCCTATGTTCTTTATACTACGGGATCCACAGGAAGACCTAAGGGCGTCGTCGTGGAGCATCGTCAGATCGTCAACTATGTCACAGGCGTTACGAAGGCACTGAATTTGTCTGCCTGCACAAGCTTCGCTATGGTACAGCCGCTGGTAGTCGATTCCTGCCAGACCGTTCTGTTTCCTGCGTTTTATACGGGCGGCACATTGCATATCATCAATTCAGAGCTTGCCTTGAATGCTGTCAGTCTAGCGGCCTATTTCAAGCAGAACCCAATCGATTGCCTGAAGATTGCTCCATCTCATTTAAGCGCCCTGCAGAAGCTTTCGGGAATCCAAGCTTTTATGCCTAAGCAGAGATTAATACTTGGCGGAGAGCCTTCCAATCCGGAGTGGATTCGTCAACTGCTGCTTTATAAAGGGAATTGTCTCATTTATAACCATTACGGACCTACGGAGACGACGGTGGGCATCAGCACCTTCCTTATTGAGGATGCCGATTCAATCGCTGCCGGCATACCCATAGGATATCCGCTGCCCAATGTCCAATTTTATATCGTTGATTCCCACGGCCAATTGGCGCCCAGAGGAGCTGCCGGCGAGCTCTGGGTTGGCGGTTCAGCGGTTACGAGAGAATATTTAGGGCAGGAACAACTCACTGGGGAGAAATACATTTACGCCTCCTTTGCGGGAGGAGAGCCGGAAAGATTGTACAGAATCGGCGATCAGGTTCGGATGCTGCCTAGCGGGGCGATCGAATTTCTAGGCCGTCTGGATGATCAGGTTAAAATCAATGGCTACCGGGTAGAGCCTTCAGAATTGATGTATGTATTGTCCCAGATACCTGAGATCCGAGAGGTTGTTATATTGCCGAAGCCCCTGTCAGACGGAGCAAAGTCCCTTGTGGCATATCTTGTTCCAAAAAGCCGGCATAAGCCGTCGCATGAAGAATTGAATCAGTATGTGCTGCAGCATTTGCCGGCCTATTTTCTGCCTCATGCTTATGTATGGCTGGAGGAGCTCCCTCGCACTCTGCAAGGGAAGGTAAACAGAAGCGCTCTGCCGGAGCCGGTCATCCAGCCTCCAGCGGTAAATTACTGCGCTCCGCGAAATGATATAGAGCGCAGCTTATCCGCGATCTGGTCGCAAGTCTTGGGACGACCCCAAATCGGAATACATGATAACTTTTTTCAGCTTGGGGGAAACTCCATTCTGAGCATGCAATTCATTGCTATGGCTCAAGAGAAGGGGTGGCATGTATCGTTAAAGCGGCTGTTCCAATATCAGACGATTGCAGAGCTGGCGCAATTTCTGCAACACAGCGGCGAATCTCCGGCAAATCAGGCATCGCAGATACGAACACCAATGCGCTGTCTTGTCCCGTTCTCTGAGGATCAGAGCAAAATCCCTTTCTTCTGCGTCCATCCGATAACGGGAAGCGTTCATAGTTACTATGCATTGGCTCAGAGAATTCAAGTCAAATACCGTTTGATCGGCATTCAATCGCCCTTGGCAGAAGCTGAGCTGCCGTTCTTTGAAAATCTGGAGGCGTTGGCTCAATATTATGTTGAAGCCGTACAAGCCCTGCAGCCGCATGGCCCCTACCATTTGGGAGGATGGTCTATGGGAGGAATGATTGCGTATGAGATGGCGCAGCTCTTGCGGAAGCAGCAGGAAGAAGTTCAATGCCTAATCATCATAGATAAGGATGGATATAAATATCCGTTTGAGCATCAGGCTGAGCATCTTCTCTCCTATTTGTTCGAGGAGGAGCCGATTTCCTGGCGGGAATCCTTCCTTCAAATGAACCGTGCAGAGCAGCTGGACTGGCTGGTCTCCCAGCGAAAAGTCCAAGTACGTTATGACGGAAATGATCCGGCGTGGATTAAACAGCATCTAGAGGTCGTTACGAATCATATTCAGCTCATGTCGAAGCATGTCCCGAAGCCTTATGATGGCTATCTCACACTCATTTCCTCCGAGGACACCGTTCGAAGAACGGGTAATGATTCGGCATTAGGCTGGAGGAAGCTTGCGGCAGGCGTCAGAGCTGTCACGCTTCCCGGAGATCATGATTCCTTGATCCAGGAGCCGTTGGTAGAGCGGCTGGCCATGGCAATTCTTCAGGATAGTCCAATCGTAAAAGAGGTAAACTCATGACAGATCCGAAAACATCTATATCGCCGCATTCTGGCAATGAACAGGCAATTGCAGCGCCTATGCTGCTGCAATTGCCCCTCTCCTATATTCGCTTCTTAATCGGCATGTTTATTTCCAGGCTGGGAGATTCATTGTTTACATTCGCCATTCCATGGATTGCCTATAAATTGACCCAATCCAGCATCATTATGGGATCGATGTATGCGGTAAGCGTCCTGCCGATCGTATTGTTCGGCCCCATCGTTGGAAGCCTAGTGGATCGCTGGGAGCGTAAAAGGCTTATGATTGTTACGGACGTCGCCAGGGCGCTGCTTGTTGCTCTGATTCCGGTTCTTCATTTCTTGGGTTTTTTGCAGCTATGGCATCTATATGTTATTTCTTTCATACTCACCATCCTTTCACTTATGTTCGATGTGTCCATCGTAGCGATTATTCCATCGTTGGTGCCGAACCAATTAACGCGGGCCAATGCCTCCTACCAGCTAACGAATCAAATTGCGGAGCTGGCAGGACCGCTGCTGGCAGGCGCGCTTATTGTTTCGATCGGCGGGTTTCATGCGCTGTGGCTCGATACGGCGTCTTTTCTCGGTACATTAGTCGTGCTTATGCTCATGCCGAGCTTCGTTAAGCCGAAGTCGCTGACTAGTCTTTCCCATATATTTAAAGATATCGGCGAAGGCTTTCGATGGCTCGTTGGTTCGAAAATCAACTTATCCTTCTCCCTCCAGGCGATGATTGGCAACTTTGGATATAGTGCGGCCTTTGGCGTGCTGATGTTCTACTTGTTGAACACCTTGCAGCTGGACGCCCAGCAGAGCAGTCTGAATTATACCCTGCTCGGGTTTGGGGGAATTATTGGCAGCCTGCTGGCCGTTCCGCTGGAGCATCGGTTCCGCCGAGGCGTGCTCATTCCTATGCTGCTTGCATTGGGCACCATCGGTTTCATATTTGCCGCCTTCAGCCAGTTTTGGCTGGCGCCGGGCCTCGCCTTCTTCGCGGTTACGGTCTGTAATGTGGCTTGGAATACGATTGTTACCTCCGTCAGGCAGGAGACGATTCCTTCAGACATGATCGGCCGTGTGCTTGGCTTTTCCAGGGTACTGACCCGATTAGCCATGCCTTTGGGAGCGATGACTGGCGCTGCTCTGTCCGAATGGGCCGATCCCAGAGCCGTATTCGTTGTAGCGGCGGGGGCTAAAGCATTGGAGGTCATTATCGCTTTGGCCACCCCAATCCGGAAGTTGTAGATGGAATTTTATACCACAGACAAGGAGTGTTGACTTATGAATTTGAACCTTACAGGAAAAAGAGTACTCGTAGCTGCCTCAAGCAAAGGGATCGGGAAAGCGATCGCAGCCTGCTTTGCCGGTGAGGGAGCCCATATTATGCTTTGCTCGCGTCATGAGGAAGATTTGAAAGCAGCAGCGGAAGAGCTTAGAGAGCGCTATGATGCACAAGTTCACTATAAGACAGCTGATCTTTCAATGAAGCAGGACATCGAGGATTTAGTTCAAGCGGCTGCCGAAGCCTTCGGAGGCTTGGATATTCTAGTTACGAACTCCGGAGGACCTCCAAGCGGAAAATTTGAGGATATCGAGGACGAGACATGGGAGCAGGCCTTTCACCAAAATTTGATGAGCGTTATTCGCCTTATTCGCTGCTCCCTCCCCCACTTGAAACGCTCGAAGAACGGCCGCATCGTGAATATCACATCCACCTCAGTGAAACAGCCCATTGAAGGTCTTATTCTTTCCAATACCTACCGGGCGGGAATCGCCGGTCTGGCCAAAACCCTGGCCCATGAACTGGCTGCCGACGGCATTCTAATTAATACGGTAGCTCCCGGAAGAATTGCGACGGATCGGACTTATCACTTGGATAAGCTGAAAGCAGAATCCATGAATACGAATATCGAAGATATTCGGGCCCGTGCAGAGCAGAGCATTCCTTTAGGCCGTTACGGCCAACCGGATGAGCTCGCCAAAATGGTGGTTTTTCTGGCCTCGACTGCGAATTCCTATACGACCGGGCAGACGCTTCTCGTTGACGGGGGGATGGTCAAGTCATTATAAACAGAGTCAATGAATGATGATAGCGAAAAGGCTAACCCTTCTCAAGGGTTAGCCTTTTAAGATTGCATTAATTTTTTAAGTCAGCATCTGCGATTCGGTGCGGCAGATTAATTATTTTAACGATGAACACATCAATTCTTAAAAGTATAGGGTATTTATGGTTTTTTATTTATTTAATTCATCTTTATCGTATAATTTACCTTAAAAGGAGAGTTGCAAATGGACGAAATTGACCTGCAAATTCTGCAAATGCTCAAAGCCAATAGCCGAATCACTAGCTCGGAAATAAGCAAGGTAATTCATTTATCCATCCCTTCGATTGCTGAACGAATACGAAAATTAGAGAAAAACGGGATCATTGAGCAATTTACAGTCAAGCTGAACCGGCGGTCCATGGGGCAAAATTGTATGGTATACATTTTTGTGCAGCTGCACGGTTCCGTGGAAACGGAGCATTTTCGCAAAACAATCGTTGAATCTCCATATGTGCTGGAATGTCATCACACCTCTGGGGAATACGACTATCTATTGAAGGTAGCTTTACCGGATATCTCCAAATTAGAAGGATTCATAACCTATACGTTAAAGAGCAGCTACAACATCGTTAGATCGAATACGGTGTTTATACTTTCCACCTTGAAGGAAGATGACTAACAGGAGTGAGTCCTTATGTTTTCGGAATGGATTTGGAAAGGCATGCTGTTGGGTTTATCCATAGCAGCCCCCATTGGCCCGATCAGCATCCTTTGCATCAAGAAAACATTGGCCTCGGGGCTAAAAGCCGGCTTTTTCAGCGGGCTTGGAGCAGCGACGGCAGATGCTGTTTATGGCTTTATCGCCGGGTTTGGCCTGTTTTGGCTGAGCGACCTATTCTTACAATTTAAAGGGATTATTCAGCTTCTGGGCGGATTGTTTATTTGCTATCTGGGCATCAAATTTATGCAATCCGGAGGACAGGTTCAAATACAGGAGCAAGATACCAGACAAAGCTCTCTTTTCTCCTATTTCGTCGCTTTTCTACTAACGCTATCGAATCCGATGACTATTCTATTTTTTGTAGGCGTTTTTGGAGCTTCTGGCATTCTGTTTTCCCACGCGTCTTCGGATGTGCCTTTACTGGTTGGAGGAGTGTTCATCGGTTCTATGATCTGGTGGCTTTTTCTAGTCGGAGCAGTCGCGTTATTGCAAATCCGCCTGCTCAAAGCCCGTCATCTAGCCTTAATTAACAAGCTGTCTGGTTTCATGTTAATCTGTTTCGGGGTTAGCGCCCTTTTTCCATTTTAGCTCGCTGAGCGACTGCATCAGTGCTTGCTAGTCAAGCATAATAAGCTACGAGCGGCAAGGAGGTCAAGGATTGCCCGGCCGCCGATGGCTGCAGGTAATCCTCTAAACGAAAGCCGGCGACAGGCTCGATTTGGCCGAATCGTTTAACGAATTGCTCCAGCATAATCGCTGCCTCCAGCCTGGCCAGCGGGGCACCCAAACAAAAATGCGGACCGCTGCCGAACGTTAAGTGCTTCCTGCTATTCTCCCGATGAATATCCAGCTTATAAGGATTTTCAAACATCGCTTCATCGTGATTAGCCGCGCTCATCCAGGCGATCACGACGTCCCCCTTCTTCAGCTCTACGCCGAGAAGCGTGTTGTCCTCCTTGACTGTACGGTCCATTTTGCTGATGTGGAAACGGTAACGCAGCATCTCTTCTACTGTATTGGGAATCAGTCCGGCATCCTGCCTCAGCTCACGATATACCGTATCTTCATCATAGAGAAAAGCATAAAACGTATTGGCCATCAAATGGCTCGTCGTCTCAATGCCTGCCGCCAGAATAAACATCGTTGTACGTACAATTTCATCATCGGTGAACCGCTCTCCGTCGGCCTCTACCCGGATCAAATCAGAAATGATATCCTCTTGCAGATGAGCACGCTTATCTAGAACCAAGGGATATAAGAAGGAATAATATTCCCTGGCTGCCTTGCTTTTTAATTCATTGATCCCATCCTTGTTCTGCTTGTTCGTCGGCATGAAGAGTATATCCACCCACTCCTTGAACAAGCTGCGATGCTCCGACGGCACGCCAAGCAGCTCGGACATCACGATCGTCGGAAGCGGCGACGTCAAGCTGCTCACAATGTCGACCGGTTCCTTCTCCGGTATCCCGCGAATCAGTTCCTCAACGATGCCATGAATGCGCGGCTCCCATAATTTAAGGCTGCGGGGAGTGAAGGCGCTGGCAAGCAAGGCCCGCCGTTTGCGATGTTCAGGGGGATCTACGCTGAGATTGAATTTTTCGGCAATATGACCCTCCTTCGTATTCGTCCCTACATCAATGATCGTCCTTGTACGTACACTTGAGAAATATTCATGATCGCTGAGCACGCGCCTTACGTCCTCATATCGGAATACATTCCAAGTATTCGTCTCTGCGTGATAACTGATTGGCTCATGCTGCAGCTTCTCTTTGTACCAGGAGTAAGGATTGAATTCATCGGCCTTTGTTTTGAACCCTGTAATCTCTGAAACCGGAATAACTTCTTGCATAGGATTTCCTCCTTTTCGGGAATATACATGATTTTCTAGTTATGGGCGAACAATACAGTCACCGTTCAGTAAAAATTTACACCAACCCTCCGTTATGATCAACCGACAGATTGACCCGAAATGTTGAAGAAAAGCACATATATTCCGCTATCATGATTGCCTAATATAACAAAGAGACCAACGCGTCATGTCTGCGTGGTCTCCCCTTACTCTTATCCCGATTTCAATTGGACGGCCATGACAGCTTCCTTGTAGGCCGTTACTGAATTATGGCTTGCCTTCACGGTCAATCCTGCGACCTGATCCGTTCCTGACGGAACAATTACGGGAGTGACCGTAGATAGTCCAGCCTTCTGAATGGCATCCACATCGAATTCTACTAGCAATTGCCCGGCTTTTACAATATCCCCGGTTTGCACATGGGTTACAAACCCCTCACCCTTTAAGGAAACCGTATTGATCCCGATATGAATCAAAAGCTGCAAGCCGCTGTCATGTGCAAGAATAAGCGCATGCTTGCTCTTCTCCATAACGTGAGCAATTTCTCCGTCAAACGGGGCGAATACCTTGCCTTCGGAAGGTTCAACCGCATATCCCTCTCCCATATGCTTCTGGGCAAAAGCCGGGTCGGGGACATCCTCCAGCGCTATGATCTTGCCGGATAAGGGAGATGGGACATCCAATATATACGCATGCTGCGAAGGAACAGAGCTTTGGCTAGTTTCCGCAGCGCCTTTACCAGGAACGCCTGATGCGTCTTGAGCGCTTCCCTGCACCGGCGGATTTACTGCCGCGGCCGCGGCTACCGCCATCTCTGGCGCCGCTTCATCCTTGTAACCGAACATCCAAGTCAGGATAAATGCGATGGCCATCGCAATCAAATTGCACAGGATGTACATCGGGAGCTGTTCATTCAGGTAAAGAAGCGTTCCCGGTATAACTGTAATCGCCATCCCTGTTGCAGCCAAGCCTGATAAGGAGGCCAGGAAACCGCCTACGGCCCCGCCGATCAATCCCATGATGAAAGGCTTCATATACCGCAAATTGACGCCAAAGATGGCCGGCTCCGTAATCCCCAGGAAAGCCGACAGCGAAGACGGCAAGGCGAGAGATTTCAGCTTCACGTTCTTGGTCTTCAAGCCTACTGCCAGGCAAGCCGCTCCCTGAGCAGCCATAGCGCTGGTAACCAGGGCGTTAAACGGATTGGAGCCCAACTGCTCCAGCAGCTGAATCTCCAGAAAATTGAAGATGTGATGAACCCCGGTGACGACGATGATTTGGTTAAAGAAGCCGATGACTAGTCCGGCAATGCCGAAAGGAAGACCCAATATAAAGGTGGTTCCATGCAGTACCCACTCTTCCAAGGAATGAAACACAGGTCCGACTACGAATAATCCAAGAGTGATCATGACCAGCAGCGTGATAAACGGCGTTAAAATCAAATCCAACGCTTCCGGTACGCGCTTCCGCAGCATTTTCTCAAATTTCGCTCCCAGGAGCCCCATGAAGAACGCAGGCAGCACAGAGCCCTGATACCCCACCACCGGTATAAAGCCAAGCATGATCAAAGCCTCTGCTGAGCCATTGGCCACGCTGTAGGCGTTGGGAAGGGCCGGATTAACCAGCATCAGACCCAGAACGATACCTAGAATCGGACTGCCGCCGAATACGCGGAATGAGGACCAGGCTACGAGCGCTGGCAAGAAGGCAAATGCGGTATCGGTTAATACCTGCGTAAAGAGCAGGAAATTCGCCGGGATATCTGCGGCCGTCAACCCGAATAGGGACAAAATTTGCTCCTGTGTAAGCAAGCCGCGCAGGCCCATGAACAATCCGGTGGCCACAAGCACCGGAATAATCGGTACGAATACGTCTCCGAACGTGCGAATCGCTCTTTGAAAAGCATTGCCCTGCTTCTTGCTCTGGCTTTTGAGCTCCTCTTTCGTCGTTCCCGTGATGCCGAGCTTCTCCACCTCTTCATAGATGCGGTTCACCGTTCCGGTTCCAAAAATAATCTGAAACTGTCCCGAGTTGAAGAAGGCTCCCTTGACCTTATCAATATTCTCCACGCCGGCTTGATCGATCAAATCCTTATCATGAACCATAATGCGCAGCCTTGTAGCGCAGTGTGCGAAGGATGCGATATTATCCTTCCCGCCGACGGCCTCCACGACCTTTTTTGCGATATCACGATTTTCAGACATCCGTAATCATCCCCTTTTGTACGATTGCATTTCAATAAATTGCAGCACATCCGCCCGCGCGGGCAGGGCAGGAATCGCACCTTTTCCCGCAGCTGTCAGCGCCCCGCTGGCATTGGCAAACTGGAGAATTTCATGATGCTTCAAGCGAAGAAGCTCTGTAACATTGTCCTGAGCGGCTCCCTGTTCCAGCAGCTTGTAGAGAAAACCTCCGACGAAAGCATCTCCGGCCCCTGTAGTATCCTCAACCTTAACGTGAAATCCTCGTCCTTCATATTTCTCATCAGCAGAGATGTATAAAACCGCCCCTTCCTTTCCTCTAGTATAGATAACCCCCTTGACATCCCCTTGAAATAAAGAAGCGATTGCCTGATCGACTGGCGCTATCCCCGTAATGAATTCCAGCTCGTCCTCGGAAATCTTTAGAATATGGGCGGCGGGAATAAAGGCTTGAACCGTCCGCCGGCATTCCTCCGGACTCTTCCATAGAGGAAGCCGCACGTTCGGATCAAAGCTGACGAGCCCTCCCTGCTCCTTCACGGCATGAATCGCTTTCAAATGCGCCTGCTTCATCGGGCTGTCCACGAGATCGACTGAACCGAAATGCAGAATATCCTTTGCTCCGAACAGATCCGCGTCAATCTCCTTCTCGGATAGCAGCAGGTCGGCGGAGGGGTTGCGATAAAATGAGAAATCCCTCTCGCCGTCTTCCCGCAGCGATACGAAGGCCAGGCCGGTATTGGCCTCCGTCGTTCGCCGAATGAGATCGGTCCGTACCCCCGCTTCCGCCAGCTGGTCGATTAAATAGTCCCCAAAAGCGTCCTTCCCCACCTTCGTAAGCATGGAGGCGTTTCCGCCAAGCTTCGCCACCGAAGCCGCGACGTTGGCCGGCGCCCCTCCGGCAGCTCGCTCAAAGGCCGAGACCTTCTTCAGCGGACGGCCCTTTTGTAAGGGGATAAAATCAATTAACACTTCACCGATTGCAAATAACTGTCCCACGCTGTCACCGCCTTGTGTAAAATTACAGAGCTATGCTGTTTAAATGCCGCCCCGCTGCTATATCCTCCACAGGGATGCTCGGCAGGCTGCGCTTCCCTGATGTGCAAAGAAGCGGATCATCGTGCTCTCCGGCCCCGGAAAAATCCGGCTTGTAAATACCTCTTCACCCTCATTGACAAATATCTCTACGGAAGAGGTATCCACAAAGAGCTGAAACTTGATATTTTCAGCATCCAGATTACAGCGGCGCACGCTTCCGTATTCCTCGGCAATGGCATGGCCGGACAAAGTCCGATCCAGAATGACCTTCTTCGAAGCGCGGTCAACCATTAACACGGTCTTCTCGTGCTCCCCTGCCCGGAATTCAATGCCGAACCGCTCGGCGTCCGCAGCGGCAAATTCGCATATCAATTCATAGGTAGTTCCCTCAAATCCGGCAAAGCATGCTGTTTCGTTCTGCAATACGGCTTCCACCTTGACCTCTTCCTTGCGAAGCTTCTCCAGCTCCCTGACCGGCTGCTGAATGATTTTCCCGCCGCGGAGCGTTAATTCCCTCGGCAAGGTGAGGCAATTGGCCCACCCGTTGCGGTCCGTAGGATAATTGGCATCCGGAAGGCCCATCCAGCCTACCAGAATCCTCCGTCCGTCCGCTGCTTCCGTCGTTTGCTGCGCATAGAAGTCAAAGCCCCTGTCCAGCTCCTGGAATGCGCCATGGTCCAGCTTCCTTGTCCTAAGGTCGAGCGGACGGCCTACCACATATCCGGATTGAAATATGTTCCGGTAATGATCCCCTTCCGGCTCCAGGCCTTGGGGCGAGAACAGCAATACGCCCTGATGCTCAAGCTCAAAGTAATCCGGGCATTCCCACATATATCCGAAGTGGTTCAGACATGTACCGACTTCGCCTTCGAAGCTCCATTCCTGCAAATCTTGGGACTTGTACAGCACGACGCAGCCGGTTTCATTCCATCGCTGAGCTCCCAGAACACAATAATACTGGCCATGATTCTCCCAGACCTTCGGATCCCTGAAATGATCCGTATAGCCTGCAGGCACCGAGTCGATCACCGGGCGGCTTCTCTTCGTAATTTTTCCGCTCCGATCCATCGTTGCCAGGTTCTGATAAGGATGCCTCACCCATTCCTCATCCCGAGTATTGCCTGTATACATCAAATACAGCTCGTCATCCTTAACAATCCCGCTTCCAGAATAAGCCCCGTGAGAATCATAGGGATCGCCGGGCTCAATCCCGATTCCGACGTTCTGCCAATGAACCAAATCCTTCGATTTCGTATGATACCAATATTTCATGCCGTGATACGTTCCCAAGGGAAACCATTGATAGAACAGATGGTATTCCCCCCGATAGTATGCAAAGCCATTTGGATCGTTCAGCAGGCCGAATGGCGGCTGAATGTGATAGGTTTGACGCCATGGGCAGTTCTTGACCTGCTCTTGAAGCTCTTCCAGCTCTCCAGGCCTCGCCTGTTCTATTTTCCTGTACTTCTCTTCCCTGGATATTGTCATCGGAAGCCCCCATCTCCACTCATTATTTGGGTTATAGAACCGGTTCCAATTCCAAACAAAAAAGAGGAACCGGTTCCAAAACATCGATAAAAGATGTTCCATAACTCAAACGCTTCTAGCCTGGAATTATGGAACCGGTTTTGTCTCGAATTATAAACAACCATTTATCTTTTGTCAACGCTTTCTCGCTCAAGGAGCTCGATATCCAGCATGGTAACCGGATTGATTTCCTCCTCGCGAACAAGCTTAATTATATTGTGGGCTGCGGCTTTCCCCGCTTCTTTGTAGAAATAACGAACCGTCGTCAAGGTCGGATGAATAATTTCTGTGACGTCGTAGCCTCCAAAGCCTGTCACTGACAGATCGGAAGGGATGTCGATTTGCTTCAGATAAGCTGCTTTCATCACCCCGAGGGCAATATTATCCGTAGCGCATACGATGATCGAGGCGGTGTTTTCATCCAAAATTCGCGAGGCCGTGGCCATCGCATCGGTCATCCTGAAGCCTGTTTTGTAATAGGTGACGGAGCAGGCTGTGCCTTCCAGGCTTTTCCTGAAGCCCTCTTTTCTCCGCACGCCTACGGAAATATCCTTCTCCGTCACACCAAGATAAACAATCTGACGGTGGCCCATCTCCAGAATATGCCTGCCTATTCTGTACCCTGCATGATAATCATCGTGAATCAGACTATGAAGCTGAGGATGCTCCTGTCCCACTAACAGAATAGGGATATTGATCTCTTCTGCAGCTTTAAGATGCTCGTCATTCACCTGGGCGGCCAGCAAAATAATCCCCGAAACCTTCTGTCTCGCAAAATCATAGATCGCCTCGATTTCCCGTTTCATATCTTGGCTCGTATTCGAAATCAGCATTTGAAAGCTTGCGTTCCGCAATTCTTCATCGATTCCCATCAGCGTTTGGGAAGTGGCAAAAGAATCAAGACGCGGCACAACCGTTCCGATGATATTCGTTCTTCTGGCTTTTAAGCTTTGAGCAAATGTATTTGGAACATAATGATGCTCCTTAATGACCTTTTCGATCCGGTGCCGTGTAGCTTGGCTGACCGAGCCTCCGTTCAAATAACGGGATACCGTGCTCTTGGCCACACCCGCCATGGCGGCAATATCTGAAATTGTTTTAATCATCGCTCTCCCTTTTCCACTCCCGGTTTATTCTTTATTTCTAGTATACTGTCTTTTTCAGTAACCGGGTAGTTGACAGGAGGCGCGCCGCTTACTTGGCTTATTTCCCAGCCACAAGCTTCAGCAGAAAGGCTTTTAAGTCCACGATCCGCAGATGCTCCGGCCGTTCATCTGTTCCGCTGATGATGAGCGGTACAAGCGAATCCGCATGGACAAGAGACCCATGACTCCCTCCTCCTTTATGGGACGGCGAGTTCTTATCGGACAGCTCATAGCCCGGCTTGGCGATCACAACCAGATATTCCCCGGCATGGGAATGGAGGGCGCCATGAAGCCGCCGCATCGCATCAGGGTATCGGCCATATTGGATCCTGCGTTCGTCCGGGTCTATCATTAAATCCAAAACGCTCGGCTCCTGCTCCACCGTCCAATTCTGACCGTAAGCATCCTGTAAATCGCCATTTGCCTTGTATCTGACTTCTTTCGAGTCGGCACCTTGAGCGCGAATCCATTCCCCTTCCCGCCAACAGATCAAATCGATGCGGGAATCGGCTCTTAATTCGGCTGCGATGTCCTCAAGCTTATGGGATTGAAGGCTATAGACGTAAGCCATGGCGTCGTTGACGGCCAGAACGATTTCCGTATCCTCCGTTACGGCATCTCCCTTGCGATAGACGTTATAAGCTTTAAGCAGCGAGGACAGCTCGATTACCGGATTCTCGCCGGCAGGCAGAACTTCGGACATCCCGTTATCTCCGACGATGACGAATTTCGCCTGCTGCAAGGCTTCCTCGAAGGATCCGAAGCTTTCCAGCAGCGCTTGCAGGTGGCGATCCGTCTCCTTGACCCCTTTCAGATCCGGAGGACCGTGCTTATGAAGCTGAGGGTCGAGATCCGGCAGGTATACTAACAAGAAGTCAGGGAGTTTATTCTCCTTGATCAAATAACTGGCCGTAGAGAGCGAAAAATCATTGTTGATGCCGAGTCGTTGAGTTACGCCGTCGGGATGCTCGACTAGCCCCTTTAACGGATCGGCTAGCGAGCCCAGTGCCAAATAGTCCGGTCCTTGAACTGAAACGGACTTAGGCAGCGGAGTAGGACCGTGCATCCAGGCCGGCAGAGACAGCGTATGCTCCACCGGACCGCGATAGATCAGGCCGTTAATGCTGCCTGTCTTTTTGCCGATTCGGGCCAGATCCTCATAAATCGTCGGCAGCTCAGGATTCAGGTGCCTGCCGTTCAAATGGATTAGAGCTTCCGCCATAACAGAGTTCACGCCCAGATCGATAACCTCCGCCGGCCCGGTCCCGTAATTGATGAGCTTCTTGTCTTGGAGCGAATACCAGGTCAAGCCGGGCACATGATGGCCATCCGGGTAAGTTCCCGTTAGCAGTGAGCTGTCGATCGTGACGGACATCGTCGGGAACGAGGACACCATTTCCTTGTAATACTGGCCGTGCCCGATCAGGTATTGGAGGGTGGGAAGCTCCTTTTGCGCCATGCCTTTGTCGATGGCTTCCGCCATCAGGGAGTCGATGACGATAAGAATCACTTTCTTGGCATCTTCCCCCGCATTGGATTTCACATGGAGCAAACCCGGATTGCTCGGAGACGGCACCGGCTTGTTTCGATAGAGCCAGACCGCAATCAACAGAATGAGAATGAACAGCACTACCAGCGCCTGTAACATGCATCGCTCACCAGCCTGTCAATAATATTTGGAGTCATTGTATTTTTTCATTGAATTTTCCTGTTAAGAACCTGTACATGATCCTTACTGTCAACGATCGCCAGCATGACATCGCTGATAGTTACGTTAGCTGAAGCGATTTGCTTGTTCAGCCATTCAGGATCCTTCCCCCTTTCCTTCAGCAGCGGCATGTTGATATTGCCGTCCACAATGATTGGCCTGGTTATGGAGAATGGCTGGGTAGACAATTGAATATCTGCCGGAGTAACCGGCTGCTTCGGAGTTTGCAGGAATACGGATATGGTTCCTCCTGGCTCCCATAGAGCAAGGGATACCTTTTGAATATCCTCTATCTTCTCTTTCCGCAGCTCGGAGAACAGATAATCAACTGAAATTCTGGCTTTGGATAGATGATGAAATTGAATTTGTCCGTTTTGAATAAGCGTAATCGGCGCTGGATCCAGGTACCTTCTAAGCAAAGGCCATTTCAGGCTTAGATGGCTAACAGTTATGTATAGGACGATCAGGACAACGGTAGTAATCATGGAACCTTTCAAGCCCAGCTCCTCATCCGACAGCGGATGCGCAATAATGTTGCCAAGGGTTAGAGCGATGATGAAATCAAGGAACCTCAGTTGAGAGATCGAGCGCTGCCCCATAAATTTGGCTGCCACTAATAAGAAGATAAAACTGACCCCTCCTCTTAGAACCCATTCCAATGCCGTTAATGATTCCTTGCTTTGCCAAAAGTCCAATCCATTCAGCCCTTCCGCTAAGACCAAGTTATTTTATAAGCTCTCCTTAGCTGCCGATGTCTATACACCAGAACATCGAACAACGCTAAATAGCACTGCTAGGCAATATTGCGCAATAATAGGCAGGTCTTGAAGACTATGGGAATTCATACTAGATTTGAGTTAAAATTAGGTTGGGGCTTAGGTCTGATTCTACTAAAGTTTCAAGCATCAAATGAGTAGTATGTATTTATCTATGAAAGGAGTTGAAAAAAATGGCAAAAATCGATTTTCTCATTAAAGAAAGTAAAGCCGGTGCTGTCCTTCTATTTCTGCTTCGACTTTACTTAGGCTGGAAATGGCTGACTGCCGGCTGGATGAAGCTCACTTCATCTCAACCTTTTGATAGCACAGGCTATCTGCAAAACGCCGTTGCCAACTCCAAAGGGGACAATCCAATCGTTCAATATTGGTGGGGTCGTGTATTGGAATCCTCAGTTCTCCCTAATGTAGAAGTATTCAACTTCTTGGTTCCTTGGGGAGAATTTCTGATCGGTCTAGCATTGCTGTTTGGAATTTGTACTCTCTCTGCTGCCTTGACCGGCATGTTCATGAACCTTTGCTTTTTTCTCTCCGGCTCAATTAGCATCATTCCCCAAATGCTCTTCTGTGCATTCCTCCTTATTTACGCGGGTAGCAACTCTGGACGAATAGGCGTAATGTATTTACTAAACAGATACTGGCTCAAGGCCAGAACCAAGACGATCCCTCCGCAGCTGGAACAAACCTGAAAGAATTAAATAGTTTGATGGCTGAGAACCCGTCTTATACAGCGGGTTCTCCTTTGCGAATAAAGATTAATAATGATTAGTAATGCTAGAATGCGCTAACCTATTAAACAAGGGATAAACGGAAACGTTATTAGGCAAATCATAAGGATCATCTCGATATGCTTTCCCCATCATCCAAGTCTGGAATTTTCAACGAAATGTCGGTATGATAGAACAAGATTTGTAAAAAGGAGTGGACAAGCACTTATGCAAAAAAAGCTTCTGGTACTACCTTTCCTACTGCTGCTCTCAGCAATCCTCGTTATTAGCGGCTGCAGCAAGTACAGCGAAACCAAGGATGAGCCAGGTAAACAACAAACGGGGGGCAAAGCTGCAGCGCAAACAACTCCGCCAGCTGAACCTAAATCGGAACCTAAACCGGAACCTGAGCCACAGAAGGAGACGATGAGCTGGGACAATCCTCCGGCTATGGAGATCGACACGAACAAGTCCTATACCGCGGAACTTACGACGACGAAGGGCAATTTCACCATTGAGCTGTTCGCTAAAGATGCACCCAAGACCGTGAATAATTTCGTATTCCTGTCCCGGCAAGGCTTCTACAATGATGTCATCTTCCACCGGATTATCGAATCGTTCATGATCCAGACCGGCGACCCGGAGGGAACGGGTGCAGGCGGTCCGGGATACAGATTTGAGGATGAGCAGACAGATCACAAATATGAGCCGGGCATTGTGGCTATGGCCAACGCGGGACCCGATACGAATGGCAGCCAATTCTTTATCTGTACCGGCGAAGACAGTGTCGGACTAAACAAAAGGCCGAATTTTACCATCTTCGGTAAAGTTACCGAGGGCATGGATGTCGTGGCAGATATTGCTGCTACCCCCGTACAAGCCAACCCTTTCACCGGGGAACCAAGCTCACCGACAGAGACTGTTCAGATTAAAGAAATTAAGATTACGGAGCAATAAATCAAATAAAGAACAGGCCCCGCGATTTCTCTTAAGAGGATCGCGAGGCCTGTTTTTGCCGTTGGTGAAGCAGCTTCTCCAGCTTATTCGGGCTTAAAATTTCATGCGTAAGAAATTCGCCATTATAATACATGCTGAAGGTAGTCCAGACCGCCGGAGCTTGTTGGGCTTCTTCCCTCGTTCTCAGACGATGGGCACGAAAAGGAATGCCCTTTCCCTCTGCAACCTTTTGCAGCTCGTCCAATATCCCCGCCGCAAAGGGGCATTGAACAGTGTAATAGATGCTAATGCCCTCTTCCATTGGATTGGCATTGTTGATCGTGCGCCTAAAGGCGGGCGTTACAGCCAGCTCATTCCATTTTAGAACAGCCAACTCGAAATAAGGCTCAGCCTGGTCCGCCACCTCGAAGCCCATATGTTCGAAATAGCGCTTATCGCTTAAATAGGGATACTTTGCCTTCCCTACAATATGCACAATCCCATCCATGCCAAGCGCCTTAGCATCTTCTGTGCATTTATCAAGCAGCCTTCTCCCGTGCCCGCCGTCTTTGTACCGGCCAGAAACCCAAAGACAATTGATATACATATAATTCGGAGCTTCAACAGGCACCCAGGCTTTCTCTGCGGGCAGGTATTCAATAAATACCTTTGCACGCTCATCCAGCCGATAGAAGACCAAGCCCTCCTCCATCCGTTCACATAACCATTGCTTCTTTTCGTGCACTGCATCTATGTATTGCTTAGCACCTAGCGCGCAGCAGATGTGTTCATCATGTATATTAGCTTTTGTTAATTGTATGTAGTTCATTTTTTCACAACCTTATATAGAGTTTAATGACATAAATGAAACGCTGCTCTGCATAGCTATATTTGTTATTCTGCGGCAACAATAAAAAAACCTGCTTTTGCAGGCTTTTTTTATTCAAAGTATTAATTTTACTAACCGCCTCATGTATTCAAGTCATGCAGCCCCGGACTATGTTCATTAGCTAATTCAGGCAGGCTCGGCAGAGGAAAGCCTTCCGGAGGTGGCACCACTTGCAGCTCCCCGCCGTTGCGGCTCGGTGTTTGGCCGTTAAAGATTTCAGCGATGCGAGTAGAATCCAGCCGAAAATTAAATTGCGCATTGTGAAAGCCCATATCGACATATTTCTTACACTCTGGGTATTTGTGGATATCATAGTTCGGAATAGGAAACAGCTTTCCCCACTCAACTCCCAATGTTTCGAGCGCTTTAGCAAAGGCGTTCTGATGGGCATTATCGCGTACAATCAGAAACGCTAGCGTTTCACGGAACGCTTTGTTGCTGCTCATTTCATAAATTCTTGTCTTTTGAAGCACTCCCGTTGATTCAAGAACAACGTTGTCCAATAAATTGCTGATCAGATTGCCATGATCATACACATAATTTCCATTCCATGGATTCCCTGCAGCATCGACCGGCAGCGAGCTTTGCGCTCCCATAATAAAATGATGGGGATTGGCATGCTTGATTGCCTCATCCAGCGGGGCTGCATTCAAGCCGGAATCCCCCGCTCCCTCAGCACCTGCACCCGTAAGCAATTGGTTGATGGTATGCTGCACCAGCTCAACATGGCTTAACTCCTCCAAAAAAACCCCGCGGATCAAATCGCGAAACTGGGTTGCATGACCTCGAAAGTTATTGCTTTGAAAGAAAAACTGCATCATGGTACGCATTTCGCCAAATCGCCCGCCTAAAGTTTCTTGCAATACTTTTGCAGCGGCCGGATCGGGCTGATCGGGGACGATCAGATTAATCAAGTCTTCCTTATAAAAATACATGGAATTACCTCCCGCTTCGTTAGTTTGATATTATGGTTGCAGTTTGTGCTGACTAACGAAAATAAATACGAAGCGGTGCTTGGAACCATTATCCTTAATGAATAAGAAGAATAATTCAAGCTTCTTCGGTTAATAATGACAGCAACATATTTTAAGGAGAGAAATGAGCAGATGGGAATACTTAGTGGAAATCCAAAAGACGAGCCCATGCATTACGGCGAAATCTTTAGTGTATGGCAAACATCGATGATGGCTAAAGGAACGGTGTCCTGCTATCAGGCTTTTCATAATCATGCAGGCGATAATGAGCTAAAGGAGATTTTGCAGGATCTCATAGATCAAGCTAAGTTAGAAATCAAAGAATGCGACGCCCTCCTTACGGATAACGGGATTGCACCATCCCCCGCTCTGCCGGAGCGGCCACCCGTCAAGCTGGAGGATATTCCCGCAGGCGCAAGATTTACCGATCCGGAAATCGGAGCGAAAATTGCTGCAGATTCGGCATTAGGCCTCGTCGCTTGCAGCCAAACTATGGGACAATCCATCAGAGAGGATATCGGTGCGCTCTTCGCCAAATACCACCTTACAAAAACGGCTCTGGGAGTTCGAATTCTGGAAATGAACAAAAACAAGGGCTGGCTGATCCCCCCTCCACTTCAGGTAAAGAGACCTGTCGAAGAATAGATTTATGATCATAATTAACAATGAAAAATCCCACATGGCGTGGGATTTTTTCATTAAAATATGAATCATTTTTAGATCATTGTAATGGCGTATCAAACCTTAGGCACCTCGATCGCAGTCATGGCGCTGCGCTTCTGTTCATCATTGATATGCGTATAGATCATCGTCGTTTCAATCGAGGCATGTCCCAGCAACTCCTTTACGACGCGAATATCGACGTTGTTTCTCAGCAGCATCGTAGCAAAGGAGTGCCGCAGTTTGTGGCAGGATAAATTCAAATCGCTCAAATGCGGATGATCCTGCTTGAAGGCATCGAAGACGCCGGCTGCGATCTTCTGAATTTGGCGGATGGACAGTCTCCTCCCCTTCTGGGACACGAAGAAGGCCTCTTCTCTCGAGCTATAAGGCTGAATACGGTCCTTTTCCACTTTTGCTAGGTATTCCACGACTAAATCAGGCAACGGGATCTCATTCCATTTCCGGCCCTTCCCTAACACCTCGAGCGTTCCCTTTTCTTTCTTGAAATGTGATAAGTTCATGCGGTGCACCTCGCCTACCCGCAAGCCGCAGTAGCCCATTAATAAGAAGATAGCCAGATTTCTATTGCGATAACGTCCTTCTACGTACGCAAGTACTTTTTTGAGCTCATCTTCCTCCAGATAGACAGGAATTTTATTCTTCTCGGTCTTCGACTTTTTGACTTCCAGGGCAGGGTTCCGGTTAGCCAGCTCAAAATCAATCAACGCCGCGTAGAAGGAACGAAGTGCGGATAATGTCCGATTCCTTGTCTTGTCGCCAGCGGATTCTTGTTTGGACACCAGAAAGCTGACGACGTGCAATTTCCCCGCCTGCTGCACCGGCAATTCATCGAGAGAGTATAAATAATCATATACTTCTCTCATATACTCTTTTCTGGTTGCTTCAGTATACCCCGATTGCTTCATCCAAATGGTAAAGGCCTGAAGCGGCTCGGTGTAGATTTCTTCTATGTAATATTTAGTAGTCAATGCAATCCCTCTTAAAATCTATATTGGAATTCCCTTTAAGGTGAAAATGACGATTTGATTATAAATGTCCGTTCAAAAAGCTAAAAAACTATCATTTGTGCTCTAATTAGAATGGACAACTGACAAGGCTTCGCCAGACAAATCGCTTAAAATCAAAAGTGCGCAAAATACGTGTTTGGCGTACTTATTATAGCACGTATGTTCCCTAAAGGGAACTGTCCGACAAACCTGGACATTATTTTATTTCATGATAGAGATACTCTATAAACGATGTTCCAACACGCTTCCATTCCCTTTTGGATTTGGTATTTTTACACTACGAATAACATAGCAATCCTAATACAAAAAGCACCCCTAACAAGACAAAAGCCTTCTTAAGGGTACTTCCCCTGTAGTTAGTATGAAACTGAAATCATTATAGTAAAACACCCCCATACTTTAAATATAAATTTGAATTTACTGGAACATACCCAAGTGTTTTTGGGACAGATTTGTATACTCGAATACCGGCATTAGATCGAACTAAAATAACCTTACTCGGCGGATATTTAGTCTTATCTTTATATCACGCATGGATATTCGTTTCACCCCGATTTTCTAATCATTCTGCCGTTGTTGTATATTTGTCTCAGTCAAGAAGACAACAATTACACTAATGTCCTTTTAATATTGTTTTTTACCGTTGGTTTAATGCTTTAACTGCATCGATTAATCCATAGCCAGATTCCTTATCAATTCCTCTTTGTAAAACATCTTTGGCGGATCGTAACAATAAGCGCTCAACCTCTACTGGCTTTAGTCGATCTTTACCGTGTTTAGCGATGATTACCCCAGCCAGAGCAGACACTTTTGGAACTGCAAGTGACGTACCTACGCCACTTGCATAGCCTCCGTCTAAACTAGTTGAAACACAACGGCCACCAGTGTCACCCCCTGGCGCCATTACATCTATTGCTTTTCCATAATTGGAATACGTTGCTTTTTTTTCATTGATAGTCCCGACAGACACAATTATCATTTTTTCATTATTAGGAATTCTGAAAGTTGCACCCCTGGCATTTTCTCCGTGGAGTGCTTTCGTAAGTTTAGCCGGGCTTGAGGTATCTAATCCCTCATTTCCAGCAGAGTTGACAACAACAACCCCTTTTTTAATTGCATACTTGATAGCTCTATCTACCAACTTCATTTCTGCCATATTGTCTTGCACATCTTGTTTTGGATTTTTAACCCAAATGTATCCTCCCAAAGAGAGATTTATTACATCAACATTAGCATCTGCTGCATGAACAACAGCTTCAGCAATTTCAAAGGATGTAGCCTCATTTTCATGGTTAAACACCTTATAAGATGCTACTTTTAAATTTGGTCCCACGCCAAGAACCCTTCCGTTTGCTGCAATCATTCCAGCAACCATTGTGCCATGACCACTCCTATCGATAGGGTCAGTTTCGCCTTCCACAAACGAATGTCCATACAGATAATTACCTTCTAGATCAGGGTGAGTATAATCTATCCCTGTATCAACAACGGCAATTACGATATCCTGACCCTCATAAGTTTTTCCCATACCCTCATTTAATTTCCATGATTCTCCATTTCCTGTCACTTGTTTAATATCCCATTGAAACAATTCATACATATCGTGACCACCACTATCTAAGGATGATATATTAACTGCTTCAACAGGTAATAAATCGATGTCTTCCGGAACGATAACATTTGGAATACCTGCCGATTCTACACCAATAAAGCTTGAAACCTTCGCTAAAAAATCTGGATCGTCTGAATTCACTTTGACTGCGCCAATCCTCGGGTATTCCTTTCTAATTTGTCCTCCGGATAGGTATATGACATCTTGGTAATACTTAGGCAGATCATCTTCATTACTAAAAACAACTATGTAATCTGAAGAAGAGAATGCTGTGGTGAATGGGACAACACCAAAAAATACGAACAACACAAAAAAAATGACTAGTGGTTTTCTCAATTTTTATTTTCCGCCCCTCGTTTAATGTGCTTTATTTTTGTACAAAGAAAGGCTGCTTATGAAGAAGCAGCCTCAGCCTTCCTGTTTCTTATGGAACGTTGAATCAAGTGCTCAAACATTTTGTTATTCCTGAGCATCATTAAGATAATATTGTAAGGACTGATATGGGGGCATCTTTACAGCATTTCTTAATAACTGATTTACTCCTCTAACGTTAGCCAGATACTCACTAGGAGATAAAACCTCAATTAACTCTTTAGAAATATCATCGAAGGAAGGTTTACTAGTATCTTGCTCATGATTAAGGAGCAATACATACTTCTTTAGGATAGCTTTAATTTCATTAAACTGCTTCACATTTAAGCCATTTGCAATTATCCAATCCCATAGACGATATTGTTCCGGTTCAAGTGCAATTTGGCGTAACAAGTTCACATATAATTCCAACCGTTGTACCTTTTCTTCTAGCGATTCAGACAAAATGTTTCACCCGCTTATTTTAAAGAAATATAAAAACTAGAACATTTGCAATCGTATTTGCCGTCGAACTATTAATTGAACCGCCTGCTACACTCATAATAGCCTGAACGATTGCATTTTGTACTGCTTCTTCTAATTGGTCGCCAAGTGATGCGATAAATTTCAATTCATTAGCAATCTCGGTAGCCGCTTCATCGAACGCGTCCTTTAACTTGTCACCTGGCAAATAGTCTTTGACGGCTTCAATAAATTTTCTATCCGAAAGTTTTTTTGCCAAAGCTTCTATTGCTTCTTTAGCAATCTTCGTTTTCCATTCAGGTTCAACAGTGTTTTCCTTAATAGTGACTGTAGTAGTACTTACAGGCGCTGCCATAGCTGCTACTGGTGTTAATGCAGCAACTATGATGGATACTGATAAAATTGCGGACAACAACTTTTTCATGAATAAATTCCTCCATATTTATGTTAATTGTTCTTACTATTTCTAAATTATAGCAATAATTTCCAAATTTGGTTAGGTACTAAATTACTATTTTGATTGATGAAGGCTTTTTATGTAATGTCAGGAACCCATTCATTAAATCTAACATCGCTTGAAAGTCAACAAGAGAGACACATATTAGATATTTATCAATTCGGTAATCGGCTCAAGCTTTTGTCCTTCCTTGACAATTCGGTACAACGAGACATAAAAGACAATTTATTGAACTAATGTCTTACGTTAGTTCAAACGCTATATGCTCTCCCATCCAATAGCTATCTCGACCAAATCATCCGTCCCAATTGTGATTTTCTTTTGACCAACTTGTTGGCCGCCTTGTGAGCTGTAAAACCCTAAAGATGGATTATCCTTTAATACCCACAGCATCATCGATGAGCAGCCATTATTTTTTAATGTTTCAACAACTGAATTGAAGAGTGATTTACCAATACCTATACCTTGGAACTCCTTTAATAAGTAGATTGCATAAAGTTCACCGTCATGCAAATATTCTTCATTTCGGTTTCGACCACCACAAGAAAACCCGACAATTCGTCCGTCATTGTCTTCCGCAACAAATACTTTTTCATGTTCTGTTCGATTTTCAAATGTCCAAACCCAGCTCTTCGTCCTATTTTCAACGGAAAGAGTAGCTAAGTATGAATCCGAAACGATACCTGCATAAGTTGTCATCCAGCTATTAATATGTACAGTTGCAATTCCTTCTGCGTCTTCAATAGATGCTTCTCTTACCTTCATTAGCTGGCCTCCATTCATTGACTAAGTATACAACCACATATTACCATTAAGTTCCCAAGCAAAACTGCTCGTTAGTTCAATAAAAAGCACGCTCTCGCGTCTTCGCTTAAGCTACGTACTCCTCATTATATTCCATTTCCAATTACTAATTAAAGAACGTACGCGGGTAGCATGTAGTGCTTAAACAGGGGACTATCCTTAACCTAAGCACTAAGAAAACACTTTATTTTTATCGAACAGTAAGTGCCCAAAATTGCAAACCCCAACGATAAATCTGCATTTTATTCATTTCTTCTCTTTGGCTAATGGAATCCCTTCTGTTAATCCCTTTAACCCTCTAACTGTAACTGCTCATATTGTAGGAACCATTGTATCAATTATGTAGGTGCTTTTATCTCATTGGACAATCATGGTACTCATTGAGGTTTTAATTACATCTGTTTTTTTGTTTAGATATTTATCTAATCGATAATCGGAACATGTTCTTGTCCATTACGGCAATCGGTACAAGTTCTTGTCCTTGGCTCGGGACAAGAACTTGTACCGATAAAATAAAAAAACTGCTAAATTAGCGACTTTCTATGGGACGATGTTCTTGTCCCTCAACAACATTTTCTATTATAAAATAATAAGTTACCTCTCATACCCCGCCCGTTAACTGATTACAAAGACTGCCAGATCCGATAGGATATGCCGGCAGCCTTTGCTTGTCGTTTATAGAGCTACCGTCCTCACGCTAGCGTAACGATGCAACATGCAGAATTGTTACTACTATATTATTTATTTCTAAGGCTCTAAGACTCTTCCGCCAATTTAAGGAATTATTTGCTCATCATTTTTTGTTCCTATCCGGGATTAACAATATTTGCTACCTTTATTTGGGGCCGAAATAGAGTTTCATCGTTTTCCAGCTTAGCATCAATAAACTCCACAATACGTTGAAGATCATGTATTTGAGTTATAACTTTTTCTTTATAATCTAAAAGAGTTCTTTTTAATTCGAGTACCGAACTAAGGCTTTCTTTTATAGGCAATTGTAAAATATTTTTCATTTCATTTAATGACATTCCTGTTTTCTTCAAACAAATGATCAGTTCCATTACCTCTGTATCTTCTTCATCGTATATTCGATGTCCATTTTGTTTTCTTTTTGCATAAGGAAGCAGGCCAATCTTTTCATAGTAGCGGATCGCATCTTCGGTTAATCCGGTTTTCTCGGAAACTTGCTTGATGGAATAAGTCCCCAATCATCACCCACTATCTTGATATTTATTTCATTTAAGATTCTATACACAGTATGTTATGCAGCCTGCAAATAGATTTAATTAAAATCTAAACGAGAAACTCATGTTTGTAAATATCACACAGTCGATTAAGCACCGGTTCCTCATGCTCCGAGAATTTGATTGCAGTTTCTTTTCCCTTGTTTATAAAAATACCGGTAACTTCATCGTTGAAATCGAAAGCAGCATCGTATAAGCGGGATGCCCCTTTGCTTGGTGGAGTAAAAATAAGATTCCTTATTGGAAGGATATAGCTTGGCATTCCTTCTCCTTTGGTCAACTTCGTCCTATTTGGTCCTGGGCAGACACTTCGAATTTTTATACCCTCAGTCAATAAATCTGGAGCAATTCCATTCATCCACAAAGAAAGGGCCAATTTACTGTTTGCATAAGGACCTATAATCTTTTTAAATGGAGTTATTTTAGGTTCGATTACTGTATTTAAGTCAAAATGCTTCAAAAATAACAAAGAATTGGAAGATGTATTGATTATAGTTTTCTCTCGACCCTTTAGTAACAGTTCTTTAAGTTCCATCGTAATGATGTAAGGAGCTAATGTATTAACCTCGAAATGTATTTCACGCCCTTGTTTGGAATATTTATATTCAGCAAAAGAGACTCCTGCATTGTTGAAAAGCAAATAATTTGGGCCTCATTTTTCTTAATCTGGCCAAGTGCGTTTCTAAGGCTGGAGAAATCGGCTAAATCAGCTTTATATACTCTTAAATGTTTCTTTTTAAGAGCATCAATAATTATAGGTTGATCATTTGGAAAGTCAGAGCGGATTAAAGCAACTACTGCCCAGCCCTGTGATAGCAGCTTTTTCGTCAATTCCAATCCAACGCCAGAGTTAGCCCCTGTAATCAATACTACTTTATTATGTTCGTTCATTTAATTCTTCCTTCCTGTGTCTCCAAAAGTAAATACAGAATACTACTTGGAGTGAACACCAAGTCAAGAAAAAAAATTATTTTATTATAGCACTTCAACTAAACTAAATTGTAATTAATATTCGGACTGACTCATTTATTAGCGCTAACTATGTACTTGTAGTTTAAATATAAAAGATAACATTGCGTTAGGTACCCTTTAGCTTAACAGGCTTTCGATGCTGATAGACATGAGACCCCTATGCGTATGTGTTCTTGTTCTCAATATTATTTTTATTGACTGCATATAAAAAAGCCCGTTATTTCGGGCTTTTAATAAAATTTGCTAAAAGGCACCCGCTCATACCCCTCGCCGAGTAATGTGACCTCAGGGCTTCTCCTGCCCCTGTTCGCAAATGCCGCTCACTATTTCAGCAATGGAATGCTGCTCATCTACAACATAGTCCGGCCTGACATCTGCCGAAAGAGGGGCAAGCCCTCTACGATTAACCCAAATGGCCTTCCACCCCGCTTGTTTGGCACCGATGACATCATTGGCATACGAATCGCCCACATAATACGTTGTCTCCGAATCAAGATTCATGGCGTTTTGCGCGTGCAGAAAAATACGCTGATCGGGCTTGGCGATACCCCATTCACCGGAAATAAACACATGCTCAGGCAAGACCCACCGTTCCAAGCCAAGCTGCTTCACTTTGTTGCGCTGATGATCCCGGGGGCCGTTCGTAATTACACCCAGAGGGAGCCGATGGGTTTTACAGTAGTTAAGAGCCTGGATAACATCAGGAAGCAGCTGAATGTTCTTTTGAAACGTTTCATAATCGTATTGAAAGCTAAGCGCTTCCTCTGGCGTAATCTGAATGTCAAACACTTGAAAAGCCTTGGTTATTCGGTAAATATGCATTTCCCGCCGCCCCATTTTCCCGCTTTCGCTCAACTCAAATACCTCATCACTGAATTTCCTGCTGTAGAGATACAAATCCTTCAGCGGAATGCTGGCGTATTGGCTAAAATGCTTCTCAAACGCCTGTGCGAATGGAGATAACTGATCATAGACGGTATCATCAATGTCAAACAGAAAACTGTACATTTTCCCCTCCATCTGTTTCGTCCTATATCCAAAAAAAGCACCGCCAATCCGGTGCAGGCGGCCCAAGCGGGCTGCACGCGGGGATTGGCGGAATCAAAGCTAGCAACGTTTATTTCAGAGTATTATAAAGCGCTACGATATTTTCTACGGTAAAGCCGTATTCTTGTATAACTCTGTCTGCCGGGCCGCTGGCTCCGAATCGGTCGATCCCCAGGGCCTTGCCCTCTCTACCGATGTATCTTTCCCAGCCGAAGGTAGAGGCCATTTCAATGGAAAGCCGCTTTGTAACCGCAGAAGGCAGAACCGACTCTTTGTACTCCTCAGATTGCTGCTCGAACAATTCAAAGCTCGGCATGGAAACGACGGATACATCGCTTCCCGCTTCCCGCAGCACCTGCTGTGCTTTTAGAGCAAGGTTCACCTCAGAGCCCGTGGCGATCAAAATTCCCTCCGGTACGGTGCCCTTCGCTTCAGAAATAACATAAGCGCCTTTTTTGACCTTTTCTCGGGCCAGCTCGCGCGTGCCGGGGATAACGGGGAGATTTTGCCGGCTAAGCACGAGAATCGTAGGCGTATGCCGGCTAGTCATCGCTATTTCCCAGGCGGCAACCGTTTCATTTCCGTCGGCGGGACGAATAACTTGGACGTTCGGCATGCAGCGGAGGCTGGCCAGCTGTTCAATCGGCTCATGTGTAGGCCCGTCTTCTCCAACCGCTACCGAGTCATGTGTCAGAACATATATGACAGGGGCTTGCTGAATGGCGGATAAGCGGATCGCAGCCCGCAAGTAGTCCGCGAACACAAAGAAGGTGCCCCCGTACACTCTTGTCCCGCCATGAAGCTGAATGCCGTTCATGGCTGCTGCCATTGCGAATTCTCTCACACCAAACCAGATGTTGCGCCCCTCATAATTTCCCGTTTCGAAGTCGGTGGTGTTCTGAGCTACCGTATAATTGGAAGCTGACAGGTCCGCCGAACCGCCCCACAGATAAGGAATAGCTTGAGACAGGGCTTGAATCGTGTCGCGGCTGGTCACCCGGCTTGCGGCAGCCGTGCCTTCATCGTATACTGGCAGGCCCTTGGTCCAGTCCTGCGGCAAACCACCGGAGAAGGCCAATTCATACTGTGCGGCAAGCTCAGGGTACTTAGCGCGATAAGCTTCAAAGCGCTCATTCCATTCCCGCTCTGCTTTCTCGCCTGAGGTAACCATCCTTTCAGCAAAGCGCTCCCGGACTTCCGGGCTGACCGAAAAGGAGCTATCTTGATCCATACCGTAAAAGGCCTTCACACGCCGGACATCCTCTCCGCCGAGCGGCGCGCCATGTACCTTGGAGGTGCCTTGATTTTGTGAACCGTAACCAATTACCGTCTTAACCTCGATCAGAGTCGGTTTTCCGGTTTCCTCGCGGGCTGCGGCAATGGCCCGATCAATGGCCTCCAGATCATTACCGTCCTCCACTAAAATATACTGCCAGCCGTAAGCTTCATATCGCTGTCCCACCTGCTCGGTAAACGCTTTTGAAGTGGGGCCGTCCAGCGAGATATCATTGGAATCATACAGAACGATCAGCTTGCCGAGCTTCATATGACCAGCCATCGAGCTGGCTTCCTGGGCAACCCCTTCCATCAGATCGCCATCGCCGCACAGGACATAGGTATAGTGATTTACAATATCATAACCATCCCGGTTGTAGGTGGCGGCCAAATGCGCCTCTGCCATCGCCATCCCTACACCCATTGCAAGTCCCTGTCCCAGCGGCCCCGTCGTGACTTCCACGCCGTCCGTATGTCCAACCTCCGGGTGTCCCGGCGTGTTCGAGCCCCATTGCCGGAAATTTTGCAAATCGTCCAGCGAAACTTTATAGCCGGAAAGATGCAACAAGCTGTATAACATCGCCGATCCATGTCCAGCCGAGAGGATGAAGCGGTCGCGGTTCGTCCAGTTCATCGAGCTTAATGGATTAACCTGCAAATGGCGGGTCCACAGGACATAAGCCATGGGGGCTGCGCCCATAGGCAGCCCCGGATGACCGGAATTGGCTTGTTCTATTGCGTCGATGCTTAATGTACGAATAGTATGAATAGCTTGCAGATCCGTTTGATCAAACATTCAAATCCTCCTATTGCTGAACCTTAGTAAGTATACGTGTGGTTGCGCCTTTGAGGTTATAGCATTCTACATAATCACGAATCGGGCGTTTAATATGATCGATGACATAGCGCTGACCTTGAATATGATGCTTCTCAAGATTTTGGTACAATTTTTCGATTTCAGCCTTCACTTCATCATCGTTAAACGTATAGTGGCCCGCGATATCCAGAATTTCCTCCGATAGCTGATCATCCGCCATAATTTCCTCTACCGTCAGCTCCTGCTGCTCGCCCACCATCCACTTCCGCCAGCGCTCGCTTTGAATTGCATGCGTTAGCAGCACTTCACGGGTACGGGAAGGATCATCAATCAAACCATTCTTAGCCAGCTTCGCCTCCACCGCCGACAGCTTCAAATATGCGCGAGTCTCCTCTGTGCCATATTGCGGAGCCACATTGGTCGCTGTAATCTGTGAAGGAATATGCTCCAGCAGCGTCGCATCGTCCAAGTAGTCGCCGTTATGCTCTTTCAGGCCTACGCCGTACTTTTTCGCCATTTGCGCCAAATCATAAGCATTTCTGAAGTTGAAGGTGCCCACTTGCTCCGTCTTGCGGGTCAGCGTGCCCGTTTGCCCCACGATGAACGTCGGCATCGGCAAGCCCCGTTTCTCCAACTCTTCTTGCAAGCGCAGAATAAAAGTCTCGTACGTTTCCGTCGAGGTCAATCCGCCGTTAGTTTCCTCCGTACCGACTTCATAGCCGATTTCCGGCAAATTCCGCGCTTTACGCTCATTTTCGCAGAACTCGATAAGCTCCACCGTCCGCTTCAGCACCGTATCCAACGGGATCACTTTACCTACTTCGAACGGATCTTTGGTCGGGTCGATCATCAGCAGATCGAAGCCCGCTTCGATATCGGCAACATAGGATCGCTTCCCTAGCTCCATCGCTTCTTCCAGCGGCAGGTGATCGTTTCTCTCCTTGTCCCGCTGCCAAGGGCCGCCGTGGTCGCGGCACATATAATAAAAATTGTCGTAGCTGATGTCATTTGCCACCTCTTGCACCGCTTTGGCAAAGGTAAACTGGTTCCAGCCGTTCACATAGCCTCCGCCGAGCTCATCCATATCAACCTGGTTGCGGCTGGCGATGAACATGACCGGGAAATCGTATTCCTTGGAGAGCTCCAGGGTAGCCTGTACACAATTTTTCGACATCGGCCCGATTCCCAGCAAAGTCGCGCTTTCACCTGTCTTTTGCAACTCCAGCAAACCTTCAACAACTTTTTTTATCGGCAGTTTATCCACTCTAACCAGCTCCATTTCTATATTTCTTTATTTCGTCGCTTCAATAGATGAGTTCCCACTCTTCTTCTGTTGATTTCCTTTTCCGGCTTGATCCAGGTTCGGCTTCGTAAAGTGCAGGATCAGCACGGAGACGAGCACGCCTACAAACATCGAGATGACATACCAGAGTTTGTTATTAACTACAGGCAATATGATGAGTCCGCCGTGCGGCACCAAGGCCTCGACAGTCATGAGCATTCCCAGTCCTCCGCCGACAGCGCTTCCGATAATGATGGCTGGAAGAACGCGCTTAATATCTTTTACGGCAAAAGGAATCGCCCCTTCGGTAATACCGATCAATCCCATGAAAAAGGCGGAAATGCCCAAATCCCTATCCTCGGGAGCATATTTCTTGCGGTCGATAAACGTAGACACCGCCATGGCCAGCGGAGGAATCGCGACGGCAATACGGTGTGCGCCGTTTGGTCCGTAAATTCCCTCTGCCATCAGAGCAAGCGTAAACGCCGTAGCCGTCTTGTTGATGGGACCGCCCATATCGACGGCTGTCATTGCACCGATGATCAATCCGAGCAAGACAGCGTTTCCACCCTGCAGATTGCCAAGCACATTGACCAGCCATGTCATCGCTGCCCCTATCGGACCGGCAATGACGTAAATATACAACAGCCCTATGGTGAGTACTGAAAAAATAGGCACTATCAAGATGGGCATGATCGTCCTAATCGTGGGCGGAACCTTCCAGGTCTTGCACCACTTGACGACTAATCCGACGGCCACACCAAGAATCATTGCGCCAAGGAAACCGGTCTTTACTCCGTCCTCCCCAATCGGATTGTTGGCTACGTAACCCAGGATCATCGCCGGAGCAATCCCTGGCTTTCCAGCCAATGAATATGCGATATAACCGGCCAATATCGGAATCATCATGGCAAAGCCGGCCGACCCGAGATCAAGCAGATTTTGCATAAACGGACTCGTTACTTGCATTCCTTCATCCGTAGCCGTGCCTGTGGCCAATGAGATGGCTAGGAAAACCCCTCCGACTACGACCGCCGGCAGCATGTAAGAGACACCTGTACTAAATGCCTTCTGAATTTCCTTGAGTACATCTCGCAACTTATTCGCCATTGTCATATCCCTCTCTAAAGTTTCTCAGCTCTATCCAACACTTCGCCAGGATGCTTGATGGCATCCGCCGGTTCAATTTGCAGCACTTTCCCATTATCCATTTTTTCTTCAAACCGCTCTTCACCGTCGATTCGGATCGCCACGGCCAGAATAACTACATCTGCTTCATCGATCACATCCTGCTCCAGCTCATTTTCGATGCCCATACTGCCCTGCGTTTCCACTTGAATTTCGTATCCTCGCTTTTGACATTCCTTCTCTAATGCCTCCTGGGCCATGTAAGTGTGGGCCACTCCTGTGGGGCAAGCTGTTACTGCTACTATCTTCATTGCTGTTCCTCCTCAAGTTTTTTATATTTGAACCATTAATAAATGGAATTCAACAATTGATAGACCTGCTCAACATCGGTGCTTTCCAGCAGCTTCGTTCTGAAATCGTCATCTAGCAGCTTTTTGCTCAATCGTGAAATGAACTTCAAGTGAATATTTTGCTCATTCTCCTTGGGGACGCCAATCAGAAAGACCAGCTTAACTTCCTCCTCATACCCCTCGGTCCATTTGAAATCTTGCTTTGCCTGCAAAAAACCGATAAAAGGCTGCTTCACAGCATCGCTTTTTCCATGGGGGATGGCAATTTGATAGCCTATGGCTGTCGGAACGTTCGCTTCCCGATCCAACACAGCCTGCAGGAAAGGCTTCTGCTCCGAAATCAACCCGTTTTGCAGCGCGCTGTCTATCAGAACGTGAAGCACCTCGTCCCGCGTCGCGAAGTTTTGCTGCAGAAAGATCATTTTTTTGTTAATTACATCCTTCAAACTGATCCACATCCAATCCTCATTTTGAACTCCTGCTTATCAGACATCATATAAATCTGATTCAGCATTTCTCTGTTTTCTACAATCGAATAAATATCCGAAAGTACATGCTTTATATTTTTTGTATCTTTTTCCGCGAAACAGATAAAAATCACGGTTCTAACGGAACTCTTGTTCCAAACGATATTCTTTTTATTCCGGACGAATACGATCATCGTTTCATTCACATATTTCGGGTTCCCATGGGGCAGGGCCGCTCCTGTCGGGAGATCGGTTCCGCCCATAAGCTCACGGTTCTTTAAGCTTTCTATAAAGCTCTCGGTCACAAAGTTGCCCGCAACCAGCTCGCTTCCAATGGCATCGATCAATTCATCCTTCGATTGAAAATTCCCGTCGAAAAATATGAATTCATCCTTCAGATATCTTCCTAAATGAGGCAAGGGCTTCCACTCATTTTTAGTCTCTTTGGCCAGAAGGAATTTGTCATAGTAGAGATCGGAAATATTCTTCATATCCTGCTCGCTAAGCAGCGGAGACACGACGATGACTTTACTCTCGGGAAGATCTAGATCAACGGTTGAAATGATCAGATCAATATCCTTGAGATTCAGCTTCACAGCCTCCTTGGCTGAAGCGACTTCGATCATGTCAAAGGCGGGCAGAACATTTTTGATCCGGTTGACCAGCAGCTCGGAGGTGGCAATTCCTCTGGGGCAGATCACTAAAATTTTCTTGCCTACCTTCGCTCTTTCGATCGCGGATTGAAAATAAATCGTCAGAAATCCGACTTCCTCTTCATTGAACATGACTCCGAGCTCGTCCTCGTATTCGCTTAGCACAACCCAAATGACATTGAATATAAGAGGAAACTCGTTTTTGATTTGCACAATTAGCGGATTGCTCGTAGGAATCCTTGCCCGCAAGCGATAAAGCATCGGCGGAAAATGATGAATCAGCTGCTCCCTGAGCTTGGTATCCTTCGTAAAATCAAGATGCAGGGAATCCCCGGCCTTCTTCACGATCTTGTCAACGTAATGGCTGTATCTGCTTTCTGAAGGCAAAGGCGCAAATTTATTGGAGATCAGATAGGAGGCGAGATAGTCCACATCCGTCGCCTTGTATTCCAGATTCAATCTGAGCGAGATCTTGTTCAACATGCTCTCTGCACTCTGCTTGAAGTACGCGCTTTCAAGCTTGTCTCCAGATACCGGCCTCTGTTCTTCTAAATGATGGCCCTTCATAAGCCGATACACTAAAATAATCATCATGCTCAACACATTAAAAACGTAATATTCAGCAATGGCTGTCACGTCGTTTTTAACGTATCCGTAAAGCACTCTGGAGCAGACGCTCACGACATCCTTGCCGTAATAAGCGCCTAGAATCATCAGCTTCTGCTTATCATCGCTTTCAAAAATCATGCTGCTGTCTTCCAGAACATAGCGGTTAAACTCCAGATAGGCTTTTTGCAGGTCCTTCTCCTTCCCGCAAAGACGTGTGCCCTGGGAATCGCTTAGCAGCTTCAAGTTATTGCGGCTAGTTAGCTTTTTTTCCACGAAAGCCAAATCATTTTTGATCGAGGTTCGGCTGACCAGGAACAGCTCTGACAGGCCGTCATACGTAACTGTTTTATTCTCGAACAGCAGCAGCTCCATGATCCTTCTGCGTCTTCCCGAGGTCGAATAATCATCTAATTGCTGCCGGACCTCTGGAAGAGGAGGATTCCGATCGACTTTATTGACCCTTATGCCTACGCCAGACCTTTTTTCCAGCTCATAGCCTTTACTTGAAAGGAACTGCTCGACTATTTTCAAATCCGAATGGACCGTACGCTCGGAACATTTCAATTCCTCAGCATAAAATTTGATGGTTGTGTATCCTTTCTGCTTTAAAAGAATGGAAACCAGGCGAGATTGCCTTTGCGTTAATTGGATGAAAGCACTTCACCTTCTTTCACCTTTCATCTTCTTGTCGAATGATGAAGAATTTTGTAGATTTTTTTCTATGTCTTTAATTATAGAGATCCTTTCTGCGTTTTAACATCTCAAAACACTGCATGAAGTTGTTGCAGCCTTTTGTTCCAGGCGGGAAAGGGACTGGTAATTTTTACCCCATAAAAAAGAGAGCGCATCAATTGCGCTCTCCCTTCGATTGGCATTCGGAACTCACTGAAATATTCGAGCTACCACCACAGCCCCTTGGTAAATATTGTCGAAGCATCTCCACAGGCCTTCCTAAGTTTTACATCTGGATCCCGGGTTCTCTCCGGGGCTTTTTTCAACCTTCGAGCAGTGTAATTAGTTTATGCATGAGAACAGGCTCTTCATTTCGGAATTGCTCGAACCGGAGCCGCAGCCGCTCAAACATTTCTTGATCTGCGCGAATGTCATGACGAATGTATTGATCTCTCAGCTTCATCGCCCTTTTGCTGATATCCTTGTAGCCCTCCACAAGCTCTTCATCATACGGGATTATCCCCTCATCCACCAAGTATCCAATCCGCTCGCTCATCATTTTTTTATGCTCCCAGAGCACATGAAGATGCCTTACATCGTTGCGGTCGCCGAGCCGGGGATCGTTGCTTTCCACGGCATCATAATACATCTGCAAATAGTCATATACTTTGATTCCGAAAGCTTCCTCGTTGTCTGGAATGTAATTGATCCGGTTAAGATGGGTCTCCCCGTTTAGATAATCACGCAGCTGGTCGATCGCGGCTGTTCTATCGAAAGGATATGGAAAATGCGGTTCATATTTATAAAAGTACGTATGATGATCAGCTGTGAGCTTCTCCTTTAACAGATGTCTCATGGATTGAACGGCGTCCTGAAACTCTTCGAACGGGATCGGCAAATTGCGGTAAACTCCCGTATGGTCGAACATCGACGCATAGAAGACCTTTTTGTCCCAATCGAAACCGTATATAAAAAGATGATGAGGGAACGGCTCCTTCTGATAGGAGGCCGCCGGTGATAGTCTAGCTTCATCCAAAAACACAACGCAATAATAGCCGCTGCGGATTTGATCCGCGAAAAATTTTGGCCAGGCGTCCAATGCCAAACTCTCCAGAATCGTATAATTGACCGAGCAGGTAAGCAGAAACGGGTTGTTGAAATTCAGCTCGTTGGGCTTGCCGCGAAAAAAATCAACATAGTACTGCCTGCCGTCCTCCAGAAAGTTTTTTTTGCAGAACAGCTGGATAAAGTTGCTATAATACCATGGAATCGTTTCTTTGTGGGCGCTGGTGATCGAAAGTGTATAAGCCCACCGCAAAAATCCTTTAAGCGGCGGATTTAACACCGGAAGCTGAACTGCGTTCAACGGATTGTCCCCCTTCTTAACAATGGATTCGGAATCATGACCGGCATTGTCCATGTGATCGATCAATTGGCTGCGACAGAAAAGAAGTCCTAACTGCTCGCGCTGCTGTATCCCTTCACAGCCTGTTTCCAGAGCAGCCGCACTGCCGCGAAGAGCAGAAGCGAAGCAGCTAGCGCCAGTCCCGCATGGAGCCAGTTGAGCTGCCCAAGCAGAAACATCGGTCCAAAATTGGTAATCAGGAATAGAGGAATAACAAAGGTTCCTATCCGGCGAACCCAGGCGGGGTAAATCGCCATCGGAAAATTGTTGGCGTCCCAGACGGAATGGGCGATTTCCGATACAGAGCCCGTCTGGATAAATCGGAATGATAGCAGCGCCGGGACAATCATCAGGCAGTATGTGATGACAACGGAGACGAACAGCAGCAGGATAAACCCTGATAGCTGCAGGAACGTCAACGGAATGTCCATGGCCTGCCAGCCGATACCGATCATGACGAACCCAACGAGAATATCGGGGATCGGCAGCGCCAGATCGACGTAACGCAAGGAAGCCATGAATTGGAGGGAGACTGGCTTGGTCAGCATTAAATCGAGCGAGCCATCTCGAATATACTCCGGAATTTTCGTGAAATTTGTAAAAAACAGGCCGACATAAATTCCTGTCGCCACGGTGTGCATGCCTATAAATAGAAGCAGCCCTTCGGGCGGAATGCCGTCTACGTGAAGGTCGGTACGGAACACGACCAGTACATATAACAGCTTGGCGAGCAGGTAGACGGATTCGACAAGCAGGCTCATCATAAAATTGCCCCGAAACTCCATCTGGGCGATGAGACAATTTTTGATGAAAATGCCGTACAGGCGCATGTATTTCCTCGCGATTTTAAACATCCGTAAATACCGCTACCCCCCAACTGCCGAATATTTCTTCATGGAAACGAGCCACGTCAGACGGGATAGCCAGAAGAACAACAGAATCCACCCACACTGGATAAGCAGCCCCTGGTACATAGCCGCCGCTTCCACTTTGCCGCTGAGAACATTGACCGGAAAATAAATCGTATACGGGAACGGTGTGTATTGAAGCGCCCTCACAACCGACTCTCCGAAAATCTCCAGCGGAAACATGCCGCCGCTCAAAATATTGATGAGCAGACTTGTAATAACGAAAAAATAAGAGATTTCATGCAAATAAAAAGCGCTCGCACAGATGCAGTAGGCGATCAGGAAGTTGAGCAAAAGCGCCCCCCATAGCGTGATGGCAAACAAGATCAGTCGTACGGCCTGAAGCTCGAGTACACCCCGGGCTGATGCGGTCCAGATAATTCCGGCGAGCAGCAATGCCGTTATCCCGTAATAGATCGCCTTCTGGCCGAAAAAAGACACCAGCCGATATCCGAAATAGCTGATCGGTTTGATCAAATACTTGTTAAGACCGCCGTTTTTGATATCGTCGGCAATCTGGTGCTCGAACTGGGTCGCGATCAGCTTAGACACTAATCCCGCCAAAATCGTATATAAAATAATTTGAGTGTACGAATACGTGAACAGCGCCGACTGGCCGGAATGCCGATACACCGCTGTCCAGATGAAATACTGGACAAGAATCGGAAACACGGCCCCAAGCAGACCGAGAAAGAAATGTAAACGGTATTCCATCGAATGCTGGACGCCCATCGAAAAAACAGCCCTATACAATCTGCGTCTGTTCATCCGACGGATTCCTTGCGGTAGAGCTTCGAAATGCTCTCCTCGATCGGTACATCCTCAATCGTCCAGTCGACGATCGGAAACGAATCGAGTACAGCGCGCGACACTTCCTTCATACGGAACTTCGGCAGCTCCAAAACAACGTTGTAGTCGTCTGCGCTGACGATTTTCCCGAATTTGACCAGCCGCTGCTCGGCGACGGGCTCGGAGAACTGCAGCCTTATCATTTTGTTCTCGCCAAAAAGATCGTTGATTTTGTGAAGCTCCCCGTCATATAGAAGACTTCCCTCGTTAATGACAATCGTCCGCTTGCACAGGTCCTCCACGTCCTTCATGTAGTGACTCGTCAGCAGGATTGTCGCGCCGTACTGCTCATTATAGTATTTCAGGAACTCCCTGACCTTCTTCTGGGAGGGGAAATCGAGGCCGATCGTCGGCTCGTCAAGATAAAGCAGCCGAGGCCGGTGAATCAAAGCTGCGATCAGCTCCATTTTCATCCGTTCGCCCAGCGACAGCCGCCGTACCTGTACGTCCAGAAGCTCCTGCACGTCAAGCATTTCCGACAGTTCGGCAAGACTGCGGCGGTAGAGATCATCGTCCACATCATAAATGCATTTGTTCAAATAAATCGACTCGCTGGCAGGAAGATCCCACCATAGCTGGTTTTTCTGGCCCATCACAATGGAGAACAGCCGTTTGAATTCGTTTTTTCGTTCCCATGGCACATAGCCGAGTACGTTGGCCTCCCCGCTTGTCGGATACAGAATGCCCGACAATATTTTGAGCGTCGTGGTCTTCCCCGCCCCATTGGGCCCAAGAAATCCAACGCACTCCCCGGGGCCGATATCGAAGGAAACGGATTTAACCGCTTCCTTCACAAGTGCCCTGCGGGCAAACAAATTTTTCAGCGAATGCTTAAGCCCGGCTTCTTTTCGATAATACACAAACGATTTGTGCAGCTCGAACACATGGATAAAGTCCATCCCCGCTCCTCCTGAACGATTGCCTGTTTTAAATTCCATTGTTATAAAGAAGAACGCATTTTGAGCAAATCGGCATTAGACCGCAGGCCAGAACCTCGCGCTGTTTTCGGAGCTCTTCGCCGTGGAAAATATCCGCCACGCTTTCTTCGTTCAAATTACCGACACTAAATTCCGGGAAAAATTTGCATGGATTCACTGTGCCATCCGGCATCACGTCCATCCGGTTTGATATCGAGAAGCACTTTGTCCGGTTCATGGCCGGCTTCTCGCTGCCCCGGATAAATCCTTCCACCTCTTCGGGTTCCAGCGCAGGCTGATAGCGGATGCGTATATTCCACACGCGGGAATTGACCCTATTAAGCTCATTGATTAATGTATCGAAATTATTCGGTGAGATGTGGAACGTAAAGGAGTGCCAGCTGTTCTTGTGGCCGTCCGCAAAGCGGGAGGCAAGGTGCGGGAAATGGGCATCGAAGTAGGTGTCCATTTTCTCCGCTGTATCGAAAGGGATATACCAAGGGAAGCAGAAGTAAACGGAATCTACGCCCATCTCTTCGAAGAATTCCATAAAGCTGTATAGCTGGCTGACCATCTGGTCATTTACCGTCAAGGCTACGGACACTTTGCCTTTATACAAGCCCTGCTTCTGCAGATCCAGCAGCAGTTGTATGGCGCGGATCACTTTCTTGAAGGTGCCTTTACCCCGGATCGCATCATTCTCCTTCTCGAAGCCTTCCAGGCTGACCAGCATGACCAGATTGTCCGACATTTTCAGAATAGAATCCAGCTTCTGTTCAATAAGAATCGCGTTCGTACAAATAGTCGTATAGCGGTCTTCTCTGGCCAGAAGCTCCGCCAGTTCATCGAATTTGGAGTAGAACAGCGGCTCCCCGCCCCATAGAAATACGCGCGATTTCCGTTCTCTTGTTTCGGCCAGAAGCTTCTCCACCACCGAAATCTCGATTTCATCGTTCTTCACTTCCTTGGCAAAGCCGTGATGGAAGCCGTCCGGATTCCATTCAAAGCAATGCTTGCAGCGCAGATTACAGCCGTTATTGAGCTTGATCCCGATTTCGTAGGGTACAGGGGCCGCATAAGTCGGATCTTCCCGGCGCTTTCGGCCCGTTTCCGCCAGCGGAACCAGGGTTCTTTTCATATTACGGAATGTTAGTCGGTCAAACGTAACTGCTGTTTTCGGCTGCATAAGTATTCCTCCCAAAATGGTTAATTTTTGATCGCTGCTCCAGCAAGCGTCTGCAAATCTTCTCCAGTACAGGCTTCGAAAAATCCTGGGCCTTCCATTCCGCAAACCGGATGCCGAAACCGCAGGCCTCCCAATAGGTTGAATTATGAAGCTCATGTTCGCCGAACGGCTCCAGCATGACAAAAGGGACTCCGAACGACAGCGAGTCATTCAGCGTGGCTCCCCCCGGCTTGCTGATAACCGCTGCGCAATTGCGCATCAGATCCGTGTAAGCGGAGTAATCCCCGAGCGAAAGCTCCTGGAGAACGCCGTCCTTGCGGACATAGCGGATCATCGGCGGAAACGTATGCCGCCCCTGCGCGTCTCGGCACCACGGATCCCAGGAGGCCTCTGTTCCGAAGTACCGCGTAACCCCGTCGTCCTCTGCCACCTCGGAGGGATCATAGACGATTACGTCAAGTCTGTGGCCGAGCTTGCGAAGCTCTGAGATCGTTTCAGCATAAGTTCCGATCCCCCAGCCGCCGCCATGGATCAGAATGCGTCCTTCACGCTGCGCGTAAGGCAGAGGCTCAGCTTCGTCTGAAGCAATATAGGTGCCCGGAGACAGCTTCGAAGGCTCGTAGAACCAGATGTTGTTGTAGCCGGGGTACAGCTGCCTGTGTACCTTGAACGACGGCGTATCCCACGCGTCCATCCGGATCAGCCGGATGTCGAGCAGACCGCCGGCAGCCGCCTTGTAGCGCTCCAGGATCGGCAGCCAGAAGCCGGTGAACACGGCAAAGCGGAAAATACCGGCCCGTTTCCAGGCTTCCAGCAGTCCCTGGACCGCTTCCTCGCCCAGGGAAGAGTCGACGGGCTTGGCCAGCTTATGCCCCATAAGGGCAAAGGAGAAATCCGCATGGAAGGCTTGCTTGGTGAACCGGATCTTATGCCGGACTTCTTCGCGATACAAGCTCTCCAGAACGTGAATTTCCGTTCCAACACCTTGGCTTAGCAGATATTTGTGCAGATGCATGGCCGGAATATAGGCGCCAAGCGAATTCCCCGACGCCAGCAAGGTAACCGAAGATGATTTCATGCGCCAGCCTCCGAGTTCCAGATTTAGTCGTACACTTTAACGGACAAGTCTGCGAGCACTTGCCGCAGGCTTGTGATCAGTTCGCTCCGGTGTCCGTCGTCACGGCCCAGCACGGATACGTACAACCGTCCCTTCGGCATGCCCCGTCTGTTCTGTGCTCCGTCAGCGGCACGACGACGGGCCAGAGTCTCGTTCACCATGACGGTATTGGAGGATAGAGGAATAATTCCGTACTCTCCTGGAGCTGTAAACAGAAGACCGGATTTGCGCAGAGTGTGCAGCAGCTTTCCGAACGTGAAGCCTTCCGGAAGACCAAGGGACAGAAAGGTGAGCCAGCCGGCAAGGCCGTACGGCTCCCAGCTTTTATCAAGATAAGCGTTAATCAGGCCCATGGATTTGCGGGCGTTGATCTCCACGATGGGTACGGCTTCACCGTCCTCCAGGATCATAGAGTCGAAGCAGACAAAGCCATGGTAACCGTCCTCTGCCAGAAGCCGAAGTGCGTTTTCAATCACGCTAAAATAGCCGTTTTTCTCAAGCTGGCCAATAAAAGCATCCTCTGCTTTAATAGATCCGCTGTAATTCTGTTGATGATTCAGCATCCGCTGAACGGAAATGAACTCACTCTTCCCGCTCTCCTCGATGAGCCAATGAGAACTGAAGTCGGTTTTTTTTGGCAGCAGAGGCTCCAGGAGGAATTGAGAACGCAATCCATTCCCTTCTTGTTTATGCAGATGTGTTGCTATCCTTCGCTGCATGGCTTCGCTGTCGATGAGCAGATTGCCCTTGCCCGACACACCGAAGGGGTCTTTCAGCAGATATGGCCCCCGCATCAGAAGTCTATTTCCAGCCGTCACCATTTCCGCTGCGCTATTCACTTCTGTGCCATAGCACTTCTCACCGATTCTAGCCAGGAGCTGGTTGGAGTACATCTTGGAATTAACACGCACTACCGTCTCGAAGCCCGGCAAAGGGGCAAACGGTCCGGCGGCATGAAGGTAAGCTTCCGTATCCGCCGTAATGGCGTATGGAGACAATTTTTTTGTGGAGAAGGCGAACACCGCTTCATCCGGCCAATGTGTTTGTCTTGAATAACCGGTGGCGTTCATGGGAGAGGTAGATTCCGGCAGAATTGTACCCTTGCTATAAGCGGAACTGGCCGCCTGCAGCATCCTGTTTGCCGGTCTAGTAATCAGAGCTTGCTCGGCTGCAAGCCTGAACATGCATCGCTTGAAAGCATCCGGTTCAGGAAGGGACTCTCTATTGTCGTTCAGATCAAAGGAGTATCGGGGCCGAAAAGCAAAGCCCAACCCGTGCAGGTATTCTTGCAGTGCCGGATCAATTTTGCAGCGGCTGTAGAGAGTATCCTCCGAGCCGCAAAATGGAAAAAGCAGCTCGTCCATGCATAAAACAATCGCTTCCCGGTCCTTATCGGGCATAGCGGGCAGCCTGGCCAGGTCCGGATTCCTCCAGCGCGTCTCGGGATCAAAGGTGCCCATCACGATTTTCGGGATGATGTCGGCTTCACGGTTTAACATCTTCATACATTGCCTGCTCTTGCGGCTGGCAGCTATTTAGAAAAGTGAGAAATGCTTCAATTGATTGGAGATGCTCGTAATCGAAGTGGTCATAGTCAATGACTACGTTTAACTGCTCCTCGACTTTGAGCATAAACTGGATCATTTGCAGAGAATCGAGGCCTATATCGTTGTTCAGATCTGTTTCGGGGGACAGGGATTGGCGGAGCTCCGGATGATCTTCTTTGATAGAGCACAAAATGTCTACGATTTTATCGTACATGACTTCACTCCTTTAGAGGGTTAATATGCGAGGTGCGACTGAATCCTGCGTTAATGAATTCAGATGAATTCAATTGAAATCAAACTAGCTCTCTATCATCCCTCCTTTTTCCAAAGTTACAATTATTATCTTTTGATTGTTAAAAAATGTCAACCTCTGATGCGGCGCATCGAACTCCGCAAAAAGAGTCTCCTGCCAGGTTCCATAACCTCGGAGACTCTCTGTTTATCTCACAGTTTGTATTTAAATGTTTTCTTGCTTCAACGCATCGATAATATTTTCTTTCTTGACTTTGGAGCTGGAATACAGCATCGATGAACTGACGATCACGAATACCGCGGCAATAACATATAACATGCTTAGCCCTGGAAGCGTGAAGCCATATTGAAAGCTGTTCATTAATGACCGGTGGATGAGATACATGATTAAGACACTGATGGGCAGACCATACAGCAGCGCCTTGATGCCGTAAAATATACTCTCGTAGTTGATCATTTTGTTGAAGCCCTTAGGCGTCATGCCCACGGATTTTAACATCGCAAACTCCCGTTTGCGCAGCGAGATGCTCGTGGAAATCGTATTGAAAATATTCGCTATAGAAATGGCGGTAATCAACACGATGAAGCCATAAGCAAATACGGACATGAGCATAACGATCTGTTCTTCCTGCTGCCTGTTTTTATAGACATTGTAAACATATATATTGCTTTCTTTCATTTCCTCGATTTGCTGCTGCGTGGCCATGGGATCGGAGCTTTTCAAATACAGATGCGAGGTTGCTTCCATACTCGGCTCTTCATCCAATAGCTGGCTCATGACCGGCTCCGAGACAATCATCGTTACCCCGCCTACTCCCGGAGGATAAGCCCCCGTAGGGAGCACATCCGTCAGGCCAGCAATTTCGATCTCTTCTGCCCTCTTCTCTTCCCCGGTTTCGCTATCGATGATAATGACTTCTATCATTTGGCCTGCTTTTGCGTTAATGGTTTTCGTTTCTACATATTTTCCTGCCGACATATCTTGATATTTTGCCGTGTCAATGACAATCGCTTTGGGCTGCTTTGTATCCTCTAACTGCTCCATATTTACCCCGACGCTCCGGGCATAAACGGCCAGACTTTCCGGGTTAATAGCGCTGATCTCTACGTAGTAAGGATATTTGCCATTTTTCAGTACGCTTGGATCACTCTCGGCCAGCTCCTGCAATTCCTTTCCGATCCTCGATTGTTCAATCCAGGAATTGGCATCAAGACGTGTAATAACACTGTACTCCGTGACATCCTGTAACTTCCCGATGGAACGAATTAATCGTTCATTCTCAGCAGTGTTCTGTGTTCCGAACGTGATGTGAATATCGTAGTTCACCCCTTCCTGCGAGAGCGCTAGCGATTTTTTCAGGTTCTCGGTAAAGAAGGATACCGACAGAAACAGAACAATGCTGATCACCAGTGAAAATACCGTAGCTTGATAACGCCGCTTGTTTCTTTTGAGGTTTTTTAGGCCGATCTCCGCCTCCATGCCGAAAACCCTCCGAACGAGCTTGGACGTTTTCACAGCTTTACCGGTCAGCTTCACATCACTCGTCTGCCGGATGGCATCGATCGCCGAAATTTTAGAAGCCTTCCTGGCTGGAATATACGTTGATATGAATATTGTCAGCATGGATACCCCGCAGGCGATCAGAATGGAAGCGGGTGTAACGATCACCGTCAACTCTTCCGTGATTCCTAATGCCCCTTCGATCATGGAATTAATGAACCTAAAGGTAATGGCTATTCCGGCAAATCCAGCCACGATACCGATCGGAATGCTGATCAGTCCAATGACAGCCCCCTCAAAGAACACGGAGTTTCTCTTTTGTTTCTTTGTTGCGCCTACGCTGGAGAGCATCCCTAAATGGCGGGCCCGTTCCGAGACAGAAATGGCGAATGCATTGTAGATCAACGAAACTGAGCCGACAATAATCACGACCATGATAATCGCAGACAGCGATAAAAGAGTGCTGCTGAAGCCAGCGTTATTAGTCACCCCGTAATAACGAAGCAGACTATTGTTATATTGAATAGAGCTCTCCTCAAGCCCCATCCTTCCCGCCAGACCCTCGGCGTCATCATATAAATCGCTTGTAATCTCATTCAGAATGACCGAAGCATGGAAGGTATCCCGTTCGTCGTCAGCGATGAGGCTCTCATCTATATAACCCAGAGCCGTGTAGCCCGGCGCCCAGGTCGGCTCCCAGGATGGGCGTTCGATGATGCCGACCACGGTGTAGGTCATTTTATTTTGTAGCTCTAAAATTTCGCGTCCGCTATCCCCCGTAAATAAGCGGTCAAGCTGAGACAGGGTTTGGCGGTTCCCCTCTTGATCTGTAAATGACCGTTCGCCGATGTCCAGGGTTAACGTATCCCCGATTTTAAAGTCGACCTTTGCGTTTGCCGAAACCTCCTCGGATAGGACGATTTCATCCTTGGCCTGCGGCAGCCGCCCCTTGTTCAGCTTAATCGGAAAATGCATAAATCCTTCCGTATTATAATCCTTGATGAACAAATAGGGCTTATTATCGTTCTGACTCGCTTGAAGGGGCGCATAACCGCGATCTCTGGATATGATCAGGGTCTGGGTTGACTTATCGGCTTTTATCGCTTCCAGCTGAGTCTTATTCACGTCCTTATATAAGACATGCCACTCCCCGCCGTCCTCAATGATTTGCCGCTTCATTAAATCTATAAAGGATACGGCAAGCGTAGCTACGGCAGTGACCATGGCCACGGAAATAATGACGCCGATGATGGTTACCAGCGTCCGCCGCTTGTTTTCCTTCAAATGCCGGAGGGTCAGCTTATTCACAATATTCATGGACGAACCACCTCATCGCTGGCAATTCTTCCATCCTCGATCGCGATAATCCGATCTGCCTGAAGCGCAATCCGTTCATCATGCGTAATGACGATGAGGGTCTGGTTGAAGGTTTTATTGAACATTTTCAGTAAATCGATAATTTCACGGCTGTTCTTGCTGTCCAGGTTCCCGGTCGGCTCATCCGCCAGCATGATCGCAGGATTGCTGATGAGCGCCCTTCCAATCGAGACGCGCTGCTGCTGACCGCCAGACAGCTGATTAGGCAGATGGTTCAACCGCTCCTGCAAATTCAAAATCTTTACGAGATCGGAGAACTGCTTCTTATCCACCTTATGCTCGTCGAGCAGCATGGGCAGCTTGATGTTCTCTTCCACCGTCAGCACCGGAATCAGATTGTAGAACTGATAAATCAAGCCGATCTGCCGCCGTCTAAAAATAGCCAGCTGCGTCTCGTTCAGGCTGTAAATATCCGTATTGTCCACGAATACTTTACCGCTTGTCGGACGATCCACACCCCCAAGCATGTGCAGAATCGTCGATTTTCCCGAGCCGGAAGGGCCGATGATCGCTACGAACTGCCCTTTTTGCACGGAAAAAGAAACATCATCGAGCGCCTTAACTGCGGTCTCGCCTTTCCCATACGTTTTCGACAGATGTTCTATTTTTAAAATATCCATATGAAGACCTCCACTTTGTATTGAGATCAGTATATCTGTCTTGTATGACTCTCAAGTGACTACTAAAGTGACATTCTAGTCACTTGAAGGAAGGGCGAGCCCTGCTGCCTGAGATTGTTGATTGCAGATGCTGTTTGCTGTCTTGCTACACTACTTGTTTGTAGAACTTGATATGAAACTGTGTCCCCTTCCCTGCTGCGCTTTTCACCTCAATATCGCCGTTTTGGCTCGTGATGATGCTTTGCGCAAGGGCAAGGCCGATGCCGACGCTGTCCTCGCTGGCATTTTTGCCTTTATAGAAGCGTTTGAAAATATGCGGCAAATCCTCCTTCGGAATCCCCTTGCCGCTATCGGCAATGATAATTTCCGTAAATAAAACATTCTCTGCAAAAGAAATGGCGATTCTGCCGCCGGACGGGGTATGCTCAACACAATTCTTTAGAATATTAAGCACGGCTTCGGATGTCCAATTGAGATCTCCCGTGAAGCGAACGCCGTCCTCGCCTTCAACTGCAATGGTCTGCTCCTTAATATCCATGGGGATGAGCACGGGCTCCAGCGCTTTTTGCACCAAATGCTTCACGAATATAGCTTCCTTCTTGAATTGGACCGTTCCGGCATCAATTTTCGAAAATTTCAATAAGGAGGCAACGAGCCACCCGATCCGCTCCAGCTGAGTGCGGATATTGCTCGTGAATTCTCTTCTCTTCTCCATGGGCAGCTCAGGCTCGCTCAATAAATCAGCCATCACGGTCATGGAGGTCAACGGAGTTCTGAGCTGATGGGATATGTCGGAGATCGCATGGGTAAGCTTGATTTTGTCCTGCTGCAGCAGGGAGCTTTGCTCGGAAAGCCGTAGCGTCATTTTATAGATGTCGTTCTTCAGGATGCTCAGCTCGCCCTCTTGATTATCCCGAACGTCCAGCGAGTAGTCGCCGCTGCTGATTTGGCGCAAATAACCGGAGAGCTTCTGTATTTCGCGGTATCTCCAGTACGTGAACCCGAAACAGCAGCCGATGAGCAGAGCCGCTGTGATCAAGGTAACGATGGCTGTGTTCAACGCGAAGCTTGCAGCCAGAACGGTGCCTGCAAGGCTGATTGTGCCCATCAGGAGCAATAAAATTTGAATTTCTCGATTGCGCAGAATGCTAATCACCTGCCTTATAGCCTAAGCCGCGCACTGTTTTGATGATTGTCGGCTCCTGAGGGTTGTCCTCCAGCTTTTCGCGCAGCCTTTTGATGTACACCGTTAATGTATTATCATTCACGAAATCCCCGGCTACATCCCAAATCCGCTCCAGCAGCTGGCTTCTGGAGAGAACCTGGCCGATATGGTTGGCAAAAATAAGCAGCAGCCGGTATTCCAACGCGGTTAACTGGATTTCGTTCCCGTTCTTGTACACCTTTCCTTCCAGCGTATTCACGAGAATATGTTCGATTTGAATCGTCTGTTTTGCTGCCTGGTTCTGTGCTTGCGCAGGATATCTTCTTAACACCGATTTAATGCGGGACAGCAGCTCGCGAATCCGAAACGGCTTTGTAATATAATCATCGGCTCCCATGTCGAGCCCCATAACGACATTGACCTCATCATCGATGGCCGTCAGGAAAATAACAGGAATGTCTCTGCGAGCCTTCGCCATTTTGCACAAATCATAGCCGCTCCCGTCCGGCAGGGACAGATCGAACAAACAGAGCGAGATTTCGTCAAGCTCTTCGGCTATGATCTTCTCGGCGGAGGCTGCATCATGACACAAAACCGTGTCGAACTGATCCTGCTGCAGCGAATATTCCAGCCCGGAGGCGATCGTTCTATCGTCTTCCACAAGTAAAATTTTCATAAAATGATCATCCTAACCTGGTTTTATGGGAATAGAAACCGTATGTCGGCTTTTGTCTAATAAAGACCCCTTCCAATCATACATGAGAAAGCAATGCAGCCACAAGAAAAACACCGCCCTGCTGGCGGTGTTATTTCGGGTGTCTCCCTAATATTTCACGTCATTAAATATATAGCTTAGCCCTGTTCGATCGTTGCCGGATCCATATAAATGACCTCCCATAAATGGCCGTCCGGATCCCCAAAGCTCCAAGTGTACATGAATCCATGATCCACCGGATCATTAAACGGCTGTCCACCGGAGGCCAGAGCCCTGTTAACGATCTCATCGACTTCCTCCCGGCTGCTCGCGGACAATGCGAGAAGAACCTCCGCATTCTCTCTTGTATCCGGAATCTCCTTCTTCGTAAAAGATTTGAAGTAAGTCTCTTCCTGCAGCATAGCGAAAATATGCTCGCTAATGACCAGGCAGGCTGCTCTCTCATCTGTGAACTGAGCATTAAATTCAAATCCGACCTGGGTAAAGAATTCCTTCGTCTTTGACAAATCCTTAACCGGCAGGTTCACAAAAATCTGATTACATTGAAGCGCCATTTGGATACCACCTCATCTTGGATTGGGTAAAGGTTATAGTATGGCCTGACCTGGTGATAAAACAATAGAACCTTTGTTCGCATTTAATGATAACATAATCATCAAAAAATGGGAATACCAATCGAGTGGATTTTTAAATTTTTTCCATCTGGCTTGTTGGTTTACATAACTATTGTTACGTTAACTTACTGCTTCATGCCGGTGATTTCAGCTACGATCTCATAAGATCGAACTCGGGATTTATGGTCATACATCGTCGTATTGATAATGAGTTCGTCCGCCCCGGTATCCTCGACAAATGCCTGAAGCTGCTCCCTTACTTCGTCGGGATTGCCGATGATCGATGCATGGAGCTGCTTCATGACCAGCGCCTTCTCATACTCTGTCCAGATATCCTCCATGCTCTCCACAGGCGGCGGGATTTGGCCGGGATGGTTGCGGATCAGGCTCAGGAACTGCTGCTGGTACGAGGTAGCCAAGTATTGGGCCTCCTCCGTCGTGTCCGCTGCGAATACATTGATGCCCGCCATCGCATAGGGCTCATCCATCACATCCGAAGGCTGGAACTGGGCTTTATACTGCGTTAATGCTGGTATCGTGTTCTCCGGTGCAAAATGACTGGCGAACGCAAACGGCAAGCCGAGCTTGGCAGCCAGCGCCGAGCTGAAGCCGCTGGAGCCAAGCAGCCAGATTGGAATATCCTGCCCTTCACCCGGTATTGCCCTTACGCGATTATGGCGTGAATTTTCATCCAGATAACTCCGCAGCTGCTCCAACTGATCAGGGAAATCATGCCCGTTCGCGCGCGGATCGCGCCGCAGCGCCAGCATGGTGCTCTGGTCGCTTCCCGGAGCGCGTCCCAAGCCGAGGTCGATCCGGCCGGGATACATGGCTTCCAGCGTGCCGAATTGCTCCGCAATGACCAGTGGCGAATGGTTCGGCAGCATGATCCCTCCCGATCCAACCCGGATCGTATTCGTTCCGCCGGCGATATACCCGATAACCACCGAGGTCGCCGAGCTGCCGATTCCCGGCATATTATGATGCTCCGCGAGCCAATAGCGACGATAGCCCCATTGTTCGGCGTGCTGAGCCAAATCCAGGCTGTTCTTGAAAGACTGGGCTGGCGATCCTCCTTGGATAATCGGGACGAGATCCAGCACGGAATATGAAATTTCATTTAGCTTCTTAGGATGATTACTCATGGGTTTCCCTTCTTTCACATATTAATGAAGCCTTTCGCAGCTTCCGCTATATCACCATCTTCTCCTTGACCCAGGCTTGTAAACATTCCAGCCTGCTCTTGAATCGCTCCTCCTGCATCTCCGCAGCCAAATCGGCGATGGTTTCCCGCTTGAGCACGGATTTCCAGGCCGTCTCCGCCTCCTGCATCAAATCCGTCAACAGGCAGCATTGATCCTCCGCTTGCAATTCAAGCATATCGTTTAAAATACCGCTGGAGGAGTACAGCGTCTGCTGCCCCTCTATAGCGAGATACACGTCATAGATTCGAATGTCCTCCAGCCTCTTCTTCAGCTTGAAGCCGCCCTTGACCCCGGGCACGGAAGTGATCAAATCGGCGCTAACCAGCTTCCGCAATAATTTTTGAAAATAGGTCGGCGAGGCCCCTAGCTGCTGGCTGATCGCTTCCCCCGGCAGCACCGCCTTGTCGGGCAGCAGACTGAGCAGGAAGATCGCGTAGACCGATTGTTCAACACCCGTCTTCATATGCATTTGTGCTTATCACGCCTTTAGGTTCACTTTTATGCAACAACGTGGATAATTTTTATCGACGTTAATTGCACTTTAAATAATATACTTTATTTTTTATAGCAAGTAAACCTCGATCGCCACATATAAAAGACCTGATATATATTTAAGCGAGACACCTGCTCGAACTTCTTCAGGGTACCCGTAGTTTAACCAGAAAATATTAGTTGATTAACAATAGGCAGCATCTAATCAGCTATAAATACAAGTTCTTGTCCTCCGACATCTTAGCAAAAAAAAAACTGTCGAGGCAATCTCGACAGCTTGGCTAACTAACCTGTTTCTTCTATAATGACTTTGCTTGGAATGTGCCATAGTATACCGCTACCCTTTTTGCTGCAGTGAACGATACATCAAAAACAAGAAATACGGCGCTCCAATCAACATAATTATGAGACCGGATGGAATTTCCTTCGGAGCCATAATCGATCTTCCGATCGTATCGGCTAGAACAAGCAGTAGCCCCCCAAGCAGTCCTGACAAAATAATCGATCGTCTTGTATGATGCCCAATCATCATCCGTACGACATGCGGGGCCATGAGACCGAGGAAACCAATCGTCCCCACGCTTGCAACGGCTGCCGATGCAAGTAAAACCCCAAGAATCATCGCAGCTAGCCGCGTTCCCCGTACCGGCAGACCAAAGCCGATGGAGCTCTCATCGCCGAATGCCAGCAAATCGAACTTTCGCGCTAAATAATAAGCAATCGGCAAGAGTATCATTAAAAAGATGAACAGGCTGTAAAACTGGTTCCAGCCTCGGCCATAAGTAGAACCCGTCAACCAAATATAGGCACTTGTGTTCCAAAGGCTTGCCTTAATAATCATGACCTGGATTCCCGCAGAGCCGATGGCAGATACAGCGATTCCAAGCAGAATGAGCACGGATGGACTCAAGGATTTGCGCCATGCCAGAAAGAATACAAAGGCTGCAGCGACGATTCCACCCGCCATAGCAGCAAAAGGGAGGGCAACTATCGTCAGAGCTGGCCATGCCACAAGCACGATCATTGCGCCAAGTCCAGCGCCTGCGGTCACACCGATGATCGAGGCATCGGCCAGCGGATTTCGAACTGCGCTTTGAATTAAAACACCGCTAACAGCAAGGGCAATACCCCCTAAAGCCGCAACAAGCGTACGCGGAAGCCGTAAATTGAGCAGGACGGAGTACGATGAATCTCCACCGCCAGCAAGACTGCCCAATAATTCGCCAACCGGTATTCTCGTTCCACCAAAAGATAAGCTAATTACAATGGTGGCAAGGAGGATCAGGACCATATAAATCGCGGTCGGAGCAAAGCTCATGCGTTTTGCAGCTCCTCCTACACTCATGGATGACTGTCCTGCGCCAGATCCTGATATATTTTTCACCTTGGTAAGCACCAGCCAGATGAGCCAAGGGCCGCCAATGATGGCCATTACGGCACCGATCGGCATCTCCCCCACATTACTCCTTACCATTCGCGCAAGCGTATCTGCCGCTGTAATTAGAATCGCTCCCCACAAAGCGCTTGCGGGTATAAGCAAGCGATGCTTGCGGATGCCGCTAAGCCGGACAAGATGTGGAGCGACCAGGCCGACAAATCCGATCGGGCCGACCACGCTCACGACGATTGCAGCCATCAAGACGGACATCCCAAGACCCGCTGCCCGTGTTAAATCTACTCGTTGTCCTAGTGAACGCGCGGTTGACTCATCCAGCTCCAGCGTATCGAATTGCCGGCCAGCAAACATTGCCGCGGCAACAAGGGTCAGAATAAAAGGCCAAGCAAAACGGACACCGTCCCAATTCAACTGGATTAAAGAACCCGAGCCCCATAAGAATAAATTTTGCGTTTTGGTACTATTGAAAATATGAAGAGCCGATGTAAATGCGCCAAGCACCATGGACACGATCATACCTGACAATGCCAGCCTTACAGGCGTGGCCCCTCTGCCCCCGCTTAAAATATAAGCAGCAAGGGCTGCTAGCAGTCCTCCTGCAGCTGCAAGCAGAAATGGAAATTGCTGTTGTGCAGCAGGGAATGCAACCATGCCGAGAACCACCATAAAGTAAGCTCCCGCATTTATCCCTAGTGTATCTGAGGCTGCAAGCGGATTCCTCGTAATTGTTTGCAGCAAGGCCCCTGCCGCGGCAAGAGCAGCGCCGGCTAGAAGTCCGATGACCGTGCGCGGCATCCGAATGTCCCAGAGCAAATTATGCTCCATCACATCGCGCCGGTTCAGTAAACCGTCCATTATAGCGGATGCTGGAATTTTTGCCTCCCCGAAGCCCAGGCTAAGGATAGACAGAACGAAGAGAACGGCAATGCCGCCCCCAAATATTCCGATTAATGGCCAGGTCACTCTGGATTTGGCTTGTTTGCTATGGATTCGCTTCATCATAACGCTCATTTCGTTAACGTTGCTACAACTTCATCTACAATAACTTTGGAGGAAATTGGGCCACCAAATACCCATGTGGCACTGTCCAAGGCATAGGTGCGATTCTCCTTCACAAAGGTAAGTCCATTCCAGACGGAATTATCCTTCAGCTCATTCGAAAATATATTATCATCTTCCTGAACGATGTAGATCAGATTCGTATCCTGAACTGCTGGCAACGCTTCAACCGTCGACGAGCTGAATCCGTAATGCTCGAATTTGTCAGGTGTCCAGTCATTTTTCATACCAATACGATCCAAAGTTTGTACAGCAAGTGAGTTGTTTGTAAAAAGTCGTAGTGTGGCTGCGTTTTGATAGCTGTAGGCTTGTGTCAGCACGTAGTTAAAGCCATCCTTGCCTGCCGCAGCCAGCTTTTCTTTAGCCTCCGCATAATGTGCATCCAAGTCAGCGAGAACCTTGTCTGCCTCCGCTGTCTTGCCGACGGCTGCTGCAATCGTTTTAAATGTATCCTCCATGACCGTATATTGATCACCCTCACCCTCTTGCGGATACAAGTTGAAAATCAATGTCGGCGCAATGCCTTGCAATTGTTCATAAATCGCTTCGTGGCTGTTCATATTAGCAATAATCAAATCTGGTTTCAACGCAGCGATCGTCTCCAAATTCGGTTCACCGCGCATTCCTACATCCGTCACGCTTTCATCTAACGGTGCTTCGGAAGTTACATAAACTTTATAGTTTTCGTTATCGGCATTCCCCACTGGCTGCATGCCGAGCGCAATAATATCTTCGGTGAATGTCCACTCCAACACGACAACCTTCTTTGCAGGCTTATCCAGTTTAAACTCGCCTTTAGCATCTTTCACTACAATAGGCTCGCCCGCGGGTTCACTGCTAGTATTCGGGCCGGCTGTATTGCCGGTAGAGCTGCCATTCGTCGCCAGGCTACCTGTTGGATTGGCTCCGCAGCCTGCCATTACCAGTATGACAAAAATAATCATTAAAACGTTCAATAACCTTCTGTGCATCATTATGTCCCCCTAGAATTCAGATAATAATATAACCTGGAACTAACTGATAATGATTATCATTGTTAATCTGTTAGCTATTATATAGGGGAATTCCTGGTAAGTCAAAACTTAAATTATCTATTCTATTGAAATCGTGTATACAGCCTTATTTCTTGGCAACAAGATAGGTATCAGCATTATAATGTGGTTAATCCTTTGCTTCCAGCGTCTTAATTCAACGTCTGTTGCCCTACCATATTTTATCCATACACAAAAAAACTTCGCCATCGGCGAAGTACACGTTTTAACGCCCGCTAGGGAGCTTAATTAACGAAGTTGCTAATTCATGAACTTACTATGAATATTCTTATTTTGTCGATGTTACTAGGGGTAATAGTACAATAGTCCGGCTTTATGTCTATATAATTAACATGATTAGTTTTATTATCAACTAATTGCTCTCGTGTTGTTATTCAGACTAAACTCTGCTCTTGCCCGCTGCAATTCTACACTAATACGAAATTAAATCATTTCTTGGAGATAACAAAGAAACCTTGAACGGTCTCTCACCCCATCCGCTGCCGAGAATCTCGGCAGCTTTGTTTGGTCATTCCAAAAAGTTGACCTGGATTTGCACGATTTCGGATCGGCTGCCCATCCGGATCGGCGGTCCCCAAAAGCCGAAGCCGGAGGTCACGATGGAATGCAGGCTCCCCTTCTGCAAATAACCCCAGTCATTCTCGAACAACAGACCGGTAATGAGATGCGCAGGCGCGATTTGCCCCCGATGCGTGTGCCCTGACAGCATCAGATCGATCCCCTGCTGCTCGGCGATATCCAGATCATAGGGCTGGTGATCCAGCAGGATAAGCGGCTTTGAAGCATCCAGCCCTGCAACAAGCTCGCTCAAAGGCGCACGTTCCCGATCAATCCGATCCTTGCGGCCGATCAGTATGAAGCTGTCGTCGATCGTCACCGCCTCATCGTACAGAATCGTCATATTTCCCTGCTCAAGCACATCGATGAAATGATCCATCTGCCCCTGACAGCGGTCATGGTTGCCTAAGACGGCATATACGCCGTATCTTGCCGAGATGCCGCTGAGAATATCATCGATCCCCTTCTCCTCATAAGGACGGAGATCATCGTCCACGATATCGCCCGGAAAGAGAACGATGTCCGGCTTCAGCGCGTTGATTCGCTCCACCAGCCGCACCGCATGCTGCCTTCCCGACAATTGCCCGAAATGCATGTCCGCCGCCATCACAATGTTCAATTGCCGGGCCACTGGATTAGGCTTGGGAATGTCTACGTGATATTCCCGGACAACCGGACTATAGGCGTTAAAAGTTCCATAAGCGATAGCTGCCAGTAGCGTAACCAGCACGGCCAGTCCTACCCCAGTCTGGGCTGTGGAGCGCGATAGCTTGGTCAGCCGGAGCAGCCACAGGCCGACATGAACGACGGGCAGCACGAGCAGCAGAAGACAGAATACGGCCATCCAATAGGCCCCAAGTATCTGGAACATCACCAGACCCTCTCCTATTCTGCCTAAGAGAAAAGAAGTGGACAGCAGCACTATGAGTCCTATGTATACATACTTGAACCAAAACGGCGCTTTTCCTCTTATCCAGCTCCAGCAGCTGCGGCCGACATAGAATACTAGCAAGCCGTAAAGAATGAGTGCAGTTATACCTATTATAGCGAACATACCAATCTCCTTATAACGAGCATACCAATCCCCCTTCATTTCTATGGATATTATAGTCTATAAGCTGAGAAATGAATAATAAAGGAATGGCAGAGATATAACAGAGGCAGCCTAAGAGCCAAATATAAGCACGCCGAAGCACGCCGCATTGAGCAGAAAGGTAACGGCTCCGCCAATCAGCAGCCCCTGCCCTATGCCGACCCGCTTTAGGACAAAGGCCAGCGTCACAGCCGGGACTAAATAAATGATTTGGACGATGCCGATAAAAAAGTAGGATAGGGGTACAAATATCAGCAGCAGATGAAGCAAGAGCAGGATCCCGATGCCCTTGAACACCTCCGCAGAATGGACACGGGCCGGCGGATTCTGCTCCTTAACCTCCACCGGTTGCTCATCTAAACCCGCTGGGCTCTCGGCGGACTCTGTCCTTTCTTTCTGCCCTTCACCATCAGCAGGAAGGTCATCACGTTCCCGCTCTTCAGGATCTTCGCTCATGCTTTGGCTCCTTCCCATTCGGCCTGGATGGCCTGCAGCCGCTCCTCCAGGTCACCCCGATAAAAAATATTATATGTATCAAAAGGAATGATTCTTCCGTCTGGGTGTACGATATGCACACAGGATTTCTTGACAGAACGAACATCGAAATGATACGGATCAAGGAATTGCATAATAATCACGCGGAACACGTTATCATAGCTAATCGTCTCAGGCACCTGCACGAACGGCAAGCAGCATAGCAGACTTTTCAGAGACATCGCTGACGATTCCGGCGAATGATTGGTCGAGAACAGCTCAAATACGCGCTGCTTAAGGCTTTGATCCTGCTCGAACACGATGGTGTTGCGCCCGCCCTCAAGCAATATTTGCGGGTCCATCATCCGCGTTAAAGGGACAACTCCGTCATTCAGCTTCAGCGCGTAGCCCATCGCCAGGCTGTCCGGGTGGCAAGGAACCGGCAGCATATCCTCGGCTTCGAATACGCCGGACTGATCAATTATCGATTGTCTGACCTCGCTCAGCGTTAATCGATCCTTGGCGGGATCAAAATCCTCTGTCCGTCCCGCCGCCTGGATCGGCTGAAAAGTCACGCCGCGAACCGCTCGCTGCTTGAGGCCGTATTGGATAATATCTCCAATCTCGTGATCGTTCAACCCTTTTTTCAGCGTGACTACGAGCGTCGTTGAAATATTGAACTCATTCAGGTGTGCAATCGCTTTCTCGCGAATCTGCCGCAGGTCGGCGCCGCGCAGCTCCTGAAGCACCTCCTTCTCAAAGCTGTCAAACTGCAAATACAGCTCAAAGCCGGGCAAATATCCGGCCAGCCGCTTCACGAACTCCCGATCCTGCGCGATGCGGATGCCGTTTGTGTTGACCATCAGGTGCTTGATCGGCTTGCTTTTGGCCAAATCCAGAATTTCAAAAAACTGCGGATGAATCGTCGGCTCCCCTCCGCTGATCTGCACGATATCCGGCTCGCCCTCGTTCCGCACGACAGCATCCAGCATCCGTTCAACCTCCTCCAGAGAGCGCCACAGCTTCTTCTCCGGGGAAGAGTCGGCATAGCAAATCGGGCATTTCAAATTGCATTGGTCGATGATTTCGACGATGGACAGGCAGCTGTGCTGCTCATGATCCGGACACAAGCCGCAATCATAGGGGCAGCCGTAGCGGATGGGCGTGTTCCAGTGCAGCGGCATTTCCGAGGGCTTGATGAACTCGCGGCAGCGCTTGTAGTACTCCACGTCGGTGGAGATCAGCACTTTTTCCCGGCCATGCTCAAAGCAGTATTTCGACAAGTAAACACGGTCATTCTCAATAATGACCTTGGCTTCTACTTTTTTCAGACACTTCGAGCAAATGCTGTTGGTCAGCTCATAGAATAAATACGGCCGATTTTTGGTGGTCATGAGGCATGGCTCCCTTTCAGAAGATTCGCAGTACGGTTAACCTGAATCATGCGATAAGCAAAATAAATCATGCCGAGCACGCAAGCAAGCTGAATATTATTGAGCCCGAGGTAAGGATGGGGCGTCGGCTTGATGAAGTCAATTGCAAAACGGAAGGCTAGATAACCGAACATGAACCAGATGTATATTATGCCGTTTGGCAGTCCTCCGCGTGTAGCGCTCATCTTTTTCGCCGAAAATAATACAAGCGCCAGAAGCAGTAAAAATCCAATTTCATATAATTGCGCCGGATGCCTCATTACCCCGTCACCGTAGTCGAACCCCGTGATCCAATTCGTAGGCGTTCCATGGGTATGATCATCCAGTCCGGTTAAAAAACAGCCCACCCGCCCGATCGCCATCGCGATCATCAAGGGGAACGCAAATTCGTCTCCGGTAGAGCGAGTGATGCCTACGAGTTTTTTCGTCAGCTCCACGCCGATCAGTCCTCCCAGCAAACCGCCGACGATCGTTTTTCCCGCCAGCAGCTCTCGCCAGTGCTCGGAAATCGACAGCAGCCATTCCGGGGACTCCAGCCAATACAGCAGCTTCGAGCCGAGAGCTGCACCGATAGCCGCGCCGGCGACAAGCCAGAACATGTTAATGACCGAGATATCGCTTTTCTTGCGGCGCCAAACGTAAATGCGGAAGCCGATGAAGTAGGCCAGCGATTCAAATAAGAAATGAGGATGAATTCGCCAGCTTCCAATATGTATATAGACGGGAAATTCCAATACTGTGCCCCCTGTTCCTATAAAACTATCCCCCATCGATTAAAGATAGGCTGGATCCTTTTGAACCGCTTTCTTCCATTATACACATCTTACCAAGTATACACATCTTACCAAGTATACACATCTTACCAAGTATACACATCTTACCAAGTCCGAAGAAAAATGAAAAAGAAAAAGCCGCAAAGTTTTGCGGCTATCTGGCGGTCCCAGAAGGCATCATAGATGACCGAGGGGCGCCCCATTCTATGAAAAAGCTATCTGTTTCTGCGGGAATCGATTTCTCCCTTGCCTGCACCCCATTTTAGCTCATCTTAGATAAGTTATTGAACTTTGAACTCGAACATAGCTGTCGAACTCGAACACAATCTATCCAGCTCGAACGTAACCTATAAAGCTAAAAGTAAGCTATAAAACTCTAACACTAAATGGAATTCATGTATCTATTTTTGCTCAAAACAAATTTTTCAGGGGAGTAGATGGATTTCATGTATCTAAAATCAACAATCCAGCCCAGAATGGACAATTCCAATCTTTTAACGACATGAAATCCATTTAAATCTGCTTTCCTTGCTTTGCCGCAGAAACTAACTACTATAATTCCATTTAGAACGAGAAACCCGCGATTCATAATCGGCGTAAAGGAAGATGGAGAGCGTGTTTAGGCCCATCATTGGACGTCCGGAGGTGGAGAGCGAGTTTAGTCACACCATGGGTAGCCGGAGGCCGAGAGCGTGTTTGGTCATATCAAGGGCAACCGGTGGTAAAGTTTGCTTTGGGGACAGCCCCATCTCAGCGGTCGTTGCTCTATGAGTAGTTTGCTCTATTCGTCCTGTTTGGCGATAGATTGACGATGGTCTGTTCCACCGCTAAGGCGGCAGCTGCCACCGTTCGCTTAACCCACGATCAAGGCGTACACGATCCCAGGGCCATGCACGCCAATTGTAAGGTCGTTCTCGATATCCGAGGAGCGGCTGGGTCCCGATATGAAATGAATGCCCGCCGGAAGCCGGCCCGGGCCCAACTCGTCGAACTCCTTCAAAACTTCCCCGAGCCTCGTCTTTATGCAATCTGCGGGGATGAGGATCATGAGAACGGTGGGTAGCAGGCTGACCGAGCGCCCTTTCTCCGGGGAGGACATGACGGCTACGGAGCCCGTGTAAGCGACGGCATGATCGGCCATGACGACTCCGATGTCAGCTTCGGCTGCACGCGCCTTCCAGTAGTCCGTCCCGGAGCCGTCAGAATTCCATACGGCTACCTCCGCCTCAGGAAGCTTCGCTTCCAGGTGAAGCTGCTCCAGATCAGGCTCCTGCTGCCTGACGATATATTTCGCCCTAAGCTCGCGAGCCTTATCCGCGATAAATTCGCTGGCCTCCTCTGGCGAAGCCAGCCGCTCGACATGGCCGCCGACGCTTCGGAAATTTTGCGTGAACCGCTCGATGCGTTCCTGCTTATCCCAGTGGAACGTTCGCCAGAACTCCGGCGCTCCGCGCAGCGGCTGTTCGGGCTTTACCGCCTTTCCAGACCATTCTAGTCTCTCTGGCTTCTCATGCTTATCCAGTCTCTCGGTCTTCCCCCCTTGCCCCAGTCCTTCCGCCTTCTCATGTTGCTCCAGTCCCTCAGGCTTCCCACGCTGCTCAAATCTCTCGATCTCCCTATGCTGCTCCAGCCTCTCGGTCTCCCCATGCCGCTCCAGTCCCTCGATCTCCTCATGCTGCTCTGTGAACCGCGGACGGTTCAGCCGCTGGGCAATGCGGTTCATGAACTGCTCCTGCTTAGCCCTAGACTGGGCTTCCATCCGGCTCAGCCACTCCTCCTGTGTCTGTGTGCTGCTCAATTTCCGTCCCCTCCATTCTGCCGCTGCCGAATCATTCGCTCCATTCGCTCACGAATCGCCGGGTCCATTGGACTTGATGCCCTACCCCTGCCATCGGATGCATCCGGTGCATCCGATGCTGCTCGCAAGCCATTATCTCTATGCCCTGCCTGCCCATTCGACCGGATAGGCTGATTGTTCGCCATTTGGAGCTCCTGCAGCTCGCGCTCAAGCTCTGCCCAGCGCTGCCGGAAGGTACGCTTGGCGACCGGCGGGGCGATGCGGTAGCTGTTCCAGCCCTTCAGCGGACCGAGCTTCAACGGGATGCCGCCATCCCGGACGACAGCCTTCTGCCCGATCTGTGCCGCCCGGACAGCGGCCGCAAACCGTTTGGAATTGGCTGCCACTGCGGCAAATCCCTTCATTCCGGCGGTCTCCAGCTTATTCCCCTGCCCCTGCTCAACCTTGCGCCGCCGCAAGGAGACAAGCATATCATGCAGCGGTATTTTTACCGGACAAGCCTCATAACAGGCGCCGCACAGGCTCGATGCGCTGGCAATATCGTTCCACTCGCTGACATTGCCGTTCAAAGCGGGCGTCAGCACGGCCCCGATCGGGCCACTGTAAGTGCCGCCGTAGGCATGGCCGCCGATATGGCGGTACACGGGGCAGGCGTTCAGACAGGCGCCGCAGCGAATGCAGTTCAGCAGCTCCTGGAACTCGGGATCGCCCAGCTGCAGGGAACGCCCATTATCGACGATAATAATATGCATTTCATCCGGGCCGTCCGCATCCAGCTCCCGGCGGGGACCCGAGATGCATGACATATACATCGTCAGCTTCTGACCCGTCGCTGAACGCGGCAGCAGAGTCGCCATCACCTCCAAATCCTCAAAAGAAGGGATGATCCGCTCCATGCCCATGAACGTAATCTGCGTCCTCGGCACCGTGGACACCATGCGGGCATTGCCTTCATTCTCGAACAGCACCATGGAGCCCGTCTCAGCAATCGCAAAATTGCAGCCGGTAATGCCCAGATCGGCCTCCAGGAACTTCTCGCGCAGCTTCTTGCGTACGAACCCGGCCAGCACTGTCGTATCGGGAGCAAGCGGTTCGCCGGCCTCCTTCGACAGCAGCTCGGCAATCTGATGCCGATTTTTGTGGATTGCAGGAATAACAATATGCGAGGGCCCTTCACCGGCCAGCTGAATAATATATTCGCCCAAATCCGTCTCAATCGCTTCGATGCCTTCCTCTTCAAACGCCTCATTCAAATGAAGTTCTTCAGTGACCATGGACTTCGATTTCACGGCGCTTTTGGCCTGCTTCCGCCTGGCGATCTCCAAGGAAATATGCACGGCCTCCGCAGCATCATCGGCAAAATGGATATGTACCCCATTGCTGCGGGCATTCTCCACGAACAAGTTCAAATAATAATCCAGGTGGGCGATCGTATGCAGACGGATCTGACGGCCTCTTTCGCGCCACGCCTCCCAATTGCTCAGCTCCTCAGCCGCGTTCAGCTTGCCGCTTCTGAGCCGCTCCGTCGTAAAGCGGACCGCCTTCCTCAAGAAATCATCGTTCAAGGCCAGCTCGGCCCTTTTCTTGACATCAACCGCCATCGGATTCATCGCACTCATGTTCCCCGCATCCCTTCAATGAGCATCCTCTCGTTGAACATTCCTTCATTAATCATTCCCTCATAGAGCAGCTCTGCCAAATGCATCACCCGCACCGGCTCATTGCGATAGCGCAAATGGCCGGCAATGTTCATGAGACAGGCCATATCCAGCCCGACGAGCACCTCGGCTTCGCTCTCCTTGACATGCTCAGCCTTCTCGGTGACCATAGCGCCGGAGATATCCGGCATTTTGATCGCGAATGTGCCCCCAAATCCGCAGCAGTCCTCGGCATACGGAAGCGGCACGAACTGCAGATCCTTCACGCTGTTAAGAAGCTGCATCGGCTCCTCCTTGACGCCAAGCAGCCTGCTCCCGTGGCAGGAAGGATGATAGGTGACCTTATGCGGAAAGCTTGCGCCAACATCCGTAATCCCCAACACTTGAACGAGGAACTGCGTGAACTCGTAGGTTTTCTCCTGCAGGCGCTTCGCTTTGTCCAGCCACTCGGGCTCATCTTTGAACAGCTCTCTGTAATGATGGAGCATATAAGTGCAGGAGCCCGATGGCGATACGACGAAATCGCTGTCGTCAAAGGCCTGCAGCAGTGTCCGGGCAGCCGTCCGCGTCTCCTCCCAATATCCGCTATTGTAGGAAGGCTGGCCGCAGCACGTCTGGGCTTCGGGGAAATCCACCGGAATGCCGTACCGGGAAAGGATGCGCACGATCGCTTCGCCGACTTGCGGATAAATGACATCGCTAAGGCATGTAATAAACAAGGATACTTTCATGGCAAACCTCTCTTCCTGGAGCCTTCTGGTCAAGGTAAGTAATTCAACATTCCTCCATTTACACGACCGTTACGGAAATGGACCGGTCAGACAAAGCGGCCAGCGTGTCCTTCCCGATCCCGTCATCCGTAATAATCGCGCTTACCCGCTCGAGATTCATGACATGCGTGAAGCCCTGCTGCCCGAATTTGCTGGCATCGGCCAGCAGGATCACTTGATCGGCTATCGCCACCATTTTCTGCTTGATGCGGGCCTGCAGCTCATTGGATTCGCTGATCCCGCGATCAAGATGAACCCCTTTGCAGGAGAGGAACATTTTATCTACATAATAGGATTCCAGCGAACGTTCGGCGAGCGGGCCGACAAAAGACAAGGAACGGCTCGTAAGCAGCCCGCCCGTAGAGATCACTTCGATTTTCTCCTTGCTGCTGAGCTCGGTAGCGACGCGAATCGAATTGGTCAGTACGGTAAGCGGAATATCGGGGAGCCTCGACGCCATGTACCAGGCCGTCGTGCTCGCATCCAGCAGGATGCGTTCCTTCGGCTGAATCCGCTGGACCGCCTCATCGGCGATCCGCATCTTCTGCTCGGCATGCGTAATCTCACGCTCCGCATAGGGAATTTCCGGCACATCTCCCTTCGGCCTGACGCTCACTGCCCCGCCATGGGAGCGCCGGAGCCGGCCAGCCTGCTCTAGGCGGTCGAGATCCCGGCGGATCGTCTCTTCAGTGACTCCGCAGAGCTCGCTGAGCTCCGATACGCGCATGCTTCCCTTGTCATTGATCAACTGCACGATGTATTCATAGCGTTCAGCTACCAGCATTTCAGCTTCACTCCATCTCTTTCATCATTCGGCTACCGGCTTTAATTTCGATTACAGGCCCTTCACTTCGGCTAGAAGCCCCTTCACTTCGAGTGCATTGACTTCAACCAAGGGTGCAGACTTTGTCGATGCTCGTTACCAGCTTGCTCCGCCCTTGCCTCTGGCCAGTATTCCGGTTCCATAGCCGGAGGCGTGATATGCCTTCATCGGATCGACAGGCAGCCCCGCTTCCTCGCGCACCGCATGAAGCAGCGGCGTGACATCGAACTCGAACGCCCGGCGCACGGCATCCTCTGCACCGAGCACGTCGCCCCGTTCAGCCGCTTCCGCGACTTCATCGTGGTTGATGAGCAGCGCTTTGGCATACTGTGTTTGCACGTTCAGCACGGAACGGATCATTGCTGGTATTTTCTGCTCAATGTTGTGGGATTGATCAATCATAAACGCGATTTTCTCCACCGTGCTGCGAATTTGCTCATCCGCGTCATTGGCCGCAAGCACGATTTGATAGAAGATCAGAAACAATTCATATGGATTCACCGAACCGACGATCAAATCGTCATCCGCGTATTTATAGCTGTTAAAATGGAATCCGCCGAGCCGCTTCTCATCGATCAGATAAGCGACAATATGCTCGATATTAGCTCCAGGCAGATGATGCCCGGTGTCCACCAAGACCTCGGCCTGAGGGCCGAGCTTCAGCGCGTAATTGTATGCCATGCCCCAATCGGCGATATCCGTATGGTAAAAAGCCGGCTCAAAGGCCTTGTATTCGATCAGCATGCGCATATCCGGCGCCAAAGCTGCGTACATTTCCGCCAATGCTTCAAGCATCCAATGCTTGCGTTTGCGAATATCGCCTTGGCCCGGATAGTTCGTACCGTCCGCGAACCACAGGCTCAAGTCCTTCGAGCCCGTCTCCTTGGCGATATCTACGCATTCCAGCAGATGATTTGTCGCCTTGCGGCGAATCGCCGGATCGCTGTTCGTGACGCTTCCCAGCATGTAATCGTCATCCTGGAACAGGTTCGGGTTCACCGCGCCGATCAAGAGCCCTAGACTCTCGGCATGACTTCTCAGCTTGCCGTAATCATCGACATGATCCCACGGAATATGGATCGCCACGGATGGGCATAGCCCCGTTAGACGGTGGACGACCGCAGCGTCCTCGAACTTCTCGAACGGATTCCGCGGAACGCCAACCTTCTGAAACACCTTGAAGCGCGTTCCGGAGTCCCCATAGCCCCATGACGGAGTCTCGATTTTAAGCTGCTTCAGCCTGGACTTCACCTGCTCCAGATCAATCCCCCGCAGCTTCTGCTGCTCTTCAAATAACATATACGCTTTATCCGACATCGACAAGCCCTCCTCCGATAACCATTGAAATCAACGCTTTTCAAATCCTTCTATTGCCATATGAAAAAATTAAGCGGTGAATAACCCTGCAAAAATACAGCAAATAGATGCTAAACGACCAGTAGATGCTGTATCGTCGACACTAGCGCGTGAATGCCGCCGGTACGCCGCCGTCGATCGTCAGCATGCAGCCGGTTGTTTTCTCCGCCTTGGAGGAGGCGAAGAAGGCGATGCCTTCAGCCACGTCCTGCGGATAAATATTGACCATCAGCGTCGTGCGCTTGCGATAATGCTCCTCCAGCTGATCCGGCTCGATCCCGTATGCCGCCGCACGTTCGTTGCGCCAGTTCGAATTCCAAATCGCCGAGCCCTGCAGAATTGCATCCGGCAGAATCGTGTTCACGCGAATCCCGAATTCTCCGCCCTCTGCAGCGATGCAGCGCGCCAAATGAGCCTCCAGCGCCTTCACCGAGCTGTAAGCGGACGCGTTTTTACCCGCATAAATCGAATTTTTGGAGCCTACGAATACCATGCTGCCGCCGAGCGCCTGCTCCTTCATGAGCTTGAAGGCTTCCCGCGCTACGAGGAAGTAACCGGTGCCCAGCACGTTCATGTTCAGGTTCCACTCCTGCAGCGAGGTCTCGTCAAAAGGACTTGACGTCGCCAGCCCTGCATTATTCACGATAATGTCAACGCCTCCATAGTGCAGGGCAGCCTGTTCGTAGGCGGCGCGGACCATCTCCTCGCTGGTAACGTCCATTTTCACAGCCAGGGCAATATGATCTCCGTACTTCTCGTTGAGTTCATCAGCCACCTGCTGAGCGCCCTCCAGGTTCAGGTCTGCGAGCACCACATGCGCTCCCTCGCTAACGAGCCGTCGAGCCGTCGCACTGCCGATGCCGCCTGCTCCGCCCGTAATGAACGCCACCTTGCGGGAGAACTCCGCCTCGGCGGGAGCTAAGGACAGCTTATACAGCTCAAGCGGCCAGTATTCTACGTTATACGATTCGTTCTCGCTAAGGGAAACAAAATTGCCGAGCGTCGTCGCCCCGCGCATCACCGCTATTGCCCGATGATACAAAGCGGCGCTCACCTTGGAATTGGCCCAGCTCTTCCCCGTGTTGATCATGCCGATGCCCGGTATGAGAATAACTCGCGGAGCCGCCTCAAACATAACATCGCCTTCATTCTTGTTGCGTTCAAAATAAGCCTTGTACTGCTGCTTGTAATCGGCAACGCCCTCGATCAGCTTCCGGCGCAATCCTTCGATATCGCTTGCATCCGGCGTCCAGTCGATAAAGAGCGGAACAACCTTCGTGTGCACGAGATGATCCGGGCAGGCTGCGCCGATCTGGGACAGCTGGGCTGAATCCTTGCTGCCGACAAAGGCAAGCACATCCTCCTCATCGTCGAAGGTCAGGATCATTTTCTTGCCGTCGCTGACCGCGCCGCGAATCGATGGCATCAGCTTCGCAACGATGCTCCGGCGCTCCTCGCTTGGCAGCGGCTGATGGAGCATGCCGCCGAACAATTTCGCCTCGTTGACGCGAGTCTCGATGTATCGTTCAGCTTCGTTAATAATTGCGATCGTCTTGGCGTAGCAGGCTTCGGAGGTGTCACCCCAGGTGACCAGTCCATGCTTTTCCATCAGCACAAGCTCGGCCTTAGGGTTATCGAGAACGCCCTGGGCAATCATCTTGGACAGCGTGAATCCCGGCCGGATGTAGGGTACCCAGACAAAGCGGTCCCCGAAGATTTCCCTAGCTATCTCTTTCCCGTTATCCGCACAGCAGAGACTGATGATTGCATCCGGATGCGTATGGTCTACATGCCTGAAGGGCAGGAAAGCGTGCAGCAGCGTTTCAATGGAAGCGCGCGGATGCTTCGAATCAATCATGCAATTCGCCAAGTAGGCAACCATGTCCTCATCAGACATTTCCTCGCGCTCGAACAGCGGCTGGACATCCTCCATGCGCAGGCCGGTGAAATTCCCCTGCTTCATCGTCGCGAGATCCGAGCCGCTTCCCTTGACATACATCACCTCGATGTCGCGGCCCCTGAAATCCTTAATAACGGTCTTGCTCGACGTATTGCCTCCGCCCCAGTTGCATACCCGGCGATCCGAGCCGATAAGATTGGAGCGATAAACAAGCTCTTCGAGTCCTCCTTGAAAATTGGATGCTTGGGATGAGTCCCATAAATTTTGTACCATGTCGATAACCTCCGAATGATTTAGATGATAAATGAGTAAAGGTTCAGCTGCGCTGCCCTATTCTGGCTTTGATTTGTTTCCAGCGCGCCTCGATGTCGTCCATGCCGGGGGCCGGGCGGGGGTGGTAAATCTTCAGCGGAACGGAGCCGGCAATAACATTCCGGGCTTCCTCCAGCCCCTGCAGCTCCCCGGTGCTGATCATTTGGACGGCGATGTTGCCAAGGGCGGTAGCCTCAGATGGCCCGGCGATCACCTCGATTTGCGCGGCATCCGCGGTCAGCTGGCATAACAGCTCGTTATTGGCTCCCCCGCCGACAATATGCAGCGTATCGATGCGCCGCTCTGTCAGGCCTTGCAGCTCCTCCAAGCTGTCCTTGTATGTCAGTGCCAGACTATCGAAAATACAGCGCGCCAGCTTGCCGATCGTATCCGGCGAGGACTGCCCTGTCTTGTGGCAGCAATCCCGGATCTCCTCCATCATGCTGCGGGGGTTCAGAAACCGCTGGTCATTGCAAGGAACCAAATGCTGAAACGGCTTTTCCCGCACAGCCAGCTCCGCCAGCTCGGCATAGCTGTAGGCGTCCTGTGTCTCCCTGCGCACCTCCTGGATCATCCAGAGTCCCATAATATTTTTAAGAAAACGGTACGTTCCGTAAGCGCCCCATTCATTTGTATAGTTGGCGTTCATCGCCTCGCCGCTATTCAGCGGAGTGCTCCGTTCTACCCCAAGCAAGGACCAAGTTCCGCTGCTAATATATGCCCAGGATTTATGCGCCTGCGCAGGCACCCCTACGACGGCTGAAGCCGTATCATGCGTTGGAATGACGATCAGCTCGCAGCCGGGCAGATCATGCTCGCGCTGCAGGTCTGGAGAGAGGGTGCCCAGCTTCACACCCGGCTCCGTAAGTCTCGCGAACTGCTCGCGGCGAAGTCCAAGCAGACTCAGCAGCTCTTCGTCAAAATCTCTGCCTGCCAGATTCAGCAGCTGCATCGTTGACGCGTTTGTCACCTCGTTCATAAGTTTGCCGGTAAGGCGATAATATAGATAGTCGGGCACCATCACGATTTTGTCGGCCCGGGAGAGCTGGGCGCGGTCATGAACATAGAGCTGGTACAGCGTATTGAAGGGCTGCTCTTGAATTCCCGTCCTGCTGTATACCTCGGCTCTGCTAATGCTTTGATGCAGGCGGTCCGGAGCATTCTTCGTCCGCCCGTCGCGGTAAGCATACACCTCGTGAATACGCTTTCCATTCTCGTCAAGCAGCACATAATCGACAGCCCACGTATCGATGCCGAGCGTGCAAGCATTTACTCCCTCCTTCTTCGCTTTCTGCAGCCCCTTCACAATTTCCGCGAATAAATAATCAACGTCCCAGTAATGATGGCCTTCTGTCTCGGTAAATGAATTGCGGAAGCGGTGAATCTCCTGCAGCTCGATCCTCTGTCTGTCACGGTGAAGCTTCCCCTTCACAAGACGGCCGCTAGAAGCGCCGATGTCCACAGCCATATAATTATTCATTCATACCCATCTCCTTAAAAATAAGGTATGTCATCATCCTAATCCCAAAATACCATACAAGTCAACAGAAATACATAATTATTTCTTGTTTTATATTTGTTTTTGTTTACTTTATGTGGGGTAATACTTTTGTTTTCGTGTGTTGGGCCGGCTTTCATGCAATTTTTTCTGATTTTGGGTAAAAAAATAGAGACGCTGTCCCAGAAGTTATCTTAGATGACTGAGGAGCGCCCCTTCTTTTCAAAAGCTATTCGTTTCTAGTAATTCGTTTCTGAGGAATCCAATTTTGCGGGAATCGATTTCACCCTTGCCTGCATCCCATTTTTTTGCTCGTCTTAGATAAGTTATTGAACTTTGAACTCGAACGTAAGCTATAGAACTCAAACACAAGCTATAGAACTCAAAGTAAGCTATAAAGCTCAAACGGAAGCTATAAAACTAAAAGTAAGCTATAAAATTCAAACGTAAGCTATAGAACTCAAACACTAAATGGAATTCATGGTTCTAATTATGCTCTAAACGAATGTTTCAGGGGAGTAGATGGATTTCATGTACCTAAAATCAACAATCCCGCCCAGAAAGAACAATTCCCTTCTTCTAGCGACATGAAATCCATTTAAATCTCCTTTCCTTTCTTTTCAGCAGAAACTAACTACTATAAATCCATTTAGAACGTGAAACCGCGATTCATGCTCGGCGTAAAAGGGAGGTACAGAGCGCATTTGGTCACTTCAAGGACAACCAGGGGTACAGAGTGTGTTTAGTCATTATGGGCAACCGAAGATAGAGAGCGTGTTAGTCACTTCATGAGCGGCCGGAGGTAGAGCGCTCGTTTGGTCACTTCAAAGGCAACCGGAGGCAGAGAGCATGTTGGTCACTTCAAAGGCAACCGAAGGTAGAGATCGTGTTTAGTCACTTCAAGGACAACCGCGTGTTTGGTCACTTCATGAGCGACCGGAGACAGAGATCGTGTTTGGTCACTTCATGAACAACCGGTCGTAAAGTTTACTTTTGGACAGCCCCTTGTTCGTTGGCGGTACTTTGAAATTATCGACTATATTATCAGGGATGCTACCATAGAGGTTATCGAGATGTTACCATAGATGTTCCGTAGATATTATCGGAGATATATGAATCTATTGGTTACTGATTGAAGGATAATGCAAGGTAAAGGTAGAATGTGGAACAACAGTAGAATGATGATCGAAGATTTCATGGGGGTGGTCCATCATGGAGCATAAACGGCTGAAGCACGAAGCCGCAGCGCCGCATCAGCGGACGATTATTACGAAGGATGTCATCGCCTCCTTCCTAGAGGGCTTTCCTAGAACCTTTCGCCCGGATGGCTGCCGCGTTCCTGTAACTTTTCCCCTTACGCTCTGGCAGAACGTCAATCTTCCATGGCTGCCCGGCGACAACGACGGCAAAATCGTCATTCATGGACAGCAATCGCTGCAATATCATCGGGCTCTTCAGTATGGCGAGGAGCTGATCTACCGGATCCGCCCTGCCAGCATTCGCGAAACAAAGGGCTCCCAGGGAAGGATGCACTTGCTGGATTGCATCATGGAGCTCACGGATTCATATCATCAGCCGCTCTTGCAGGCGAATACAACGCTGCTGCTGCTGAATCGGCCGCCATCGCACCCGAACCCAGACCATTCCCTGCCTGTAAATACAGGACGGTTTATACCGCCAATGGTGTACAGCATATGGGATACGAAGAGCCCTCTCGCCTCCGGAACGGTTCTGCTCGATGTTTGCCTAGGGACGATCACCAAAGATCTGCTGCTGGCTTATGCCGCTGCTTCCGGCGACCGCAATCCGATTCATTTGGACAGGAAGAAGGCTGCCGATTTCGGCCTTCCCGGCCAGGTAGCCCATGGCATGCTCATATTAGGCATGGTCGGAAATCTGCTGCAGGAGCTGGAGACAGATAATATGTTGCTTAGCAGCCTGCAGTGCCGCTTTCACATTCCGATTGTGGAAGGCGATACCGTCTACGCCAAGGCTGTTGTCCAATCGGCCTGCCCTTTCGGGACAGGCGGAAAAGAAGCCTCCGCCGAGCCGGCAGCGGCCGGAGACGAGCAGGCAATTCATTGCCTGCTGGAAATATTCATCACGCGGCCCGATGCTTCCATTTCCGAACCCCATCCGCAGGCAGCGGCCCCTTCATCCAGCCAGGGACAGCGAACATTGGCATATAGCGGCGCAGCTGTCTATGTATTCGTTTAATCCCAGTGGCCGATTTCAACATTCCCCTTCAACAGGTTTCTTGCAATAATGAGCCGCTGGATTTCATCCGTGCCCTCGTAGATTCGCCATACTCTCATCTCCCGGTACCAGCGCTCAATCGGCAGGTCTTTGGAATAACCCATGCCGCCGTAAATTTGCAGCACCCGATCCACGATTTGATTGGCGATGCCAGCGCCGTACAGCTTCGACATCGAGGCGTGATGGCGCGCATCCAGCTGCTTTTCTACCCGCCATGCCGTATACAGGACAAGCCATTTCAGCGCCTCAACCTCAACGGCGGAATCCGCGATCATCCATTGAATGCTCTGTCTCGAAGCCAGCGTATCACCAAAGGTTACCCTTTCGTTCGCATAGTCGACCGCCATTTGCAGCAGCCTCTCTGACGCCCCAACCGCAATGGCGGGTACGACCCAGCGCCCTCTGCTGATCCATTGCATCGCCATCGTCAGCCCGTGATCCACCTCACCCAATACATTCTCATCCGGAACAAGCACATGATCGAACGTCAGCAGAGACGGGCTTTTATCTCCGCCCATCGTCAGGATCGGCTCCGACGTCCAGCCCATTTCCCGATCAACAAGAAAGCAGGTAATCCCTTGCTTCCTCCCGGACGCTGGGCTCGTAACGGCGAAGACAATGGCAAAATCCGCTTCATTCCCATTCGTAATGAATGCCTTCTCGCCATTTAATATCCAACCGCCCACCGTCCGCTTGGCTGACATTTGAATGCGTGCTGCGTCCGAACCGGCTGCCCGCTCGGTAAGCGCGAAGCAGGATTGCCGATCGCCGGAAATGACCGGGTACAGATATCGCTCCATCTGCTTCTCATTGCACATGAACAGGATATTATCGGCTTCCCCTCCCAGCACAAAAGGGACGCAGGTGCGGCCCAGCTCCATTTTTATGATGGCGCTTGTGACCGTGCCCAGATTGGCTCCCCCGTATTTTTCCGGGGTCTCTATGCCCCAGAGCCCAAGGCCTCTAGCCTTGTTCTGAAGCGCTCTAAGCTCTTCCCGGCTGATCCCATCCCGTCCTTCACGCTCGTTGAGAAGAAGCTGGCGTTCCAGGGGGATCAGCTCATCGGCGACAAAATTGCGTACGGTACGTTGAATATGCTTTTGCTCCTCGGTCAGTTCAAAATTCATGGTTCTTCTCAGCTCCTTATGAATAAGCTCTGATATTAAAAGCAATCCCGAGCTCCCGTCTTGTAAAGGGGCGATGCTACCACTGTGCGAATCGTCAGGCGATCGTGCTGCCTGCGCCTACAGCAGGCCATGAATCAAAGCGGCCGCGCGTTCGGCCCCCCCATAATGGCGGGCAGCGATATCATCTCTTAATTTTTGCGCCTGCTCCAAAGCGCCGCCGCTCAGCATCGATTCTACGATGTCCGCCAGCCGCTGGCCCGTTACCTCGCTTGGACGGATCATACATCCGCCACCGATGTCCTGCAGCTGCCTGGCATTGAACTCCCTTTCCGCCCAGGTCGGGATCATCAAGGAAGGCGTGCCTGTCAGCAGCGTTGTCATGCAGCTCCCGTGTCCGCCATGATGGATCAGGAGGTCGCTTCGTTCGGCAGCCATCACCCCGGATACGTAAGCAGCAAAAGTTACATTCGGCGGGATATCCCCCTGGACTCCCTCCAGCGGATTGAACCCCGTAGCGATTAATATTTCCGTTGAAGTATGGCCCAGCGCATTGACCACCTCCCTGAAAATATGCCCGCCGCTCTCGACGCCCCACTCTACGAGCCTGCTCGTATAGACGAATACCCGCCTTCGCCCGGCCAGGCCCCGTTCCCGCTCCAGCCACGAGGACGGGAGCCCTTCTGCGCTGGCATCCCTCCAAACGACTGGTCCGACGTACTCCAGCGGGATGGAGAGGGCCTGAGGGTCAACGGGATCAAACTCAGGAATGCTCGGTATGATCGCCAAATCACCGGCCAGAAAAGACAGCACGCCATCGCTTCGCCCCATTCCATGTAATGCCAGCGTCTCGTTAAGCGCCGCAGTGACCTCGTTCCCTACGACGTTCCCTTCGCCACTCTCCTTACCACCCTCTTTACTACCCTCTTTACCATCCTCTTGACCATCTCCTTCATCATCTCCGCCACTTTTACCTCCCTCAGCCAGATTTGCCGCTGCATCTGGGTTAAATGGCATGCCCCCGGGTAAAGAACAGGATTGATGAATGGAAACGAGCGGAATGCCGAGCTTGCGGGCAATGAAAGCCGCCGACAGACTGGAATCCGTCAGCACGAGATCCGGCTTGAAGTCCGCCGTCGCGCTCAGCCTGGACTCGAGCTCGTTCTTCATATACACCGGATCGGCGTAGCCCATCATCGCCAGGAAGTGATGGAAATTCGCAAAATCGGGATCGAATGTCTGGACTTTCGGCCCTGGAATCGGCGGGATCGGGATTGCTTGAAAGCCGGCTTGCTCCATGGCTGCACCCGCATTGCCCCAGATTGTAAAAGCGACCTCATGCCCCATATCCCGCAGCATGAGCGCGATCGGCAGGCAGCGGTTGACCCGGCCCATTCCGGCCATCATGCCGATAAATATACGCTTCTTCTTCAATAGCTCATTCCTCCATAGCTTGACTCAATTCAAGTAATTGGTGAATAATTCAGCGGCGATTTCGCTTGCTTCCCATTTGCCCGCCAAGCGCGAGGCCAGCAGTTGATGCTCGGGTCGTGCCCATAATCCAATATCGCCTCCGTTGACGGAGAATATGGCGCCGGAAATTTCCCGGCTTTGCGGCAGGCTTAACGCGACCGCAAGCTCGGCTGCCTCCTCCGGCGTTCCGATATGCCAATACTCGGGGAGGCTTTGACCCTTAGCCTCTGCCTCCCGCCTCGCTCGCTCGATATACGGAGCCGTCATGTCCGTCAAAGCCGCAGGAGCAATGGCGTTGACGCTGATTCCGTAATGCTGAAGCTCCTGCGACAGTGTCCAGGTCATGCCAAGAAGACCGGCTTTGGCCGCACTATAATTGAGCTGCCCCGCCATTCCGGCCAGACCGGCGGTCGAGGTCATATTGATGATGCAGCCTTGCCTTCTCTCCCTCATAGCGGGCAGAGCTGCCCGGATACAGGCGAAGGCGCCTTTCAAATGAATGGCGATGACCGCGTCCCAATCCTCCTCGCTGAGCTTATGCGCCATTCTGTCGCGGATAATTCCGGCGTTGTTCACCAGAATGTCGATCTGCCCGAACTCGGTCAGCGCCGCCGCGATGATCCGGGCTGCCCCGTCCATCGTGTCGACCGACTCGGCGATGCCAAGCGCAATGCCTCCGTTATGGCGAATCTCCTGTACGACCTCGTTAACACGGCTCGCCTCGGTTCCATTAACGATGACCCGGGCGCCTTCCTGCGCCATTCTTACCGCGATGGCTCTGCCGATGCCGCGGCTCGAGCCGGTAATGACCGCCGTTTGCTGATCAAGCTGCATGCGGCTGCCTCCTTTTCCGTCTATTCGCATCTCTCCCATAACGTCGCAAGCCCCATACCGCCGCCGATGCCTAGCGTCGTAATCCCCCTTCCGCCGTGCATCCTCGTCATTTCACTGAACAAGCGCGTGACGAGAATCGCCCCGGAGGCGCCATAAGGATGGCCAAGCGCAATCGCGCCGCCGCCGATATTAACGATCTCCTCCGGGATGCTCAGCTGCTGCAAAGAGGCAAGTACCTGCGAGGCGAAGGCTTCGTTAAACTCGACGATATCGATATCCTCTGCCGTCAATCGGCTTCGCGCCAGCAGCCTGTTCACCGCCGGCACCGGGCCGATGCCCAAATAATTCGGATCCACACCGGCCGCAGCCGAATCGGCGAATTTCAGAACAGGCTGCAAGCCCATGGACCGGGCTTTTTTCCAGGACATGATCAGAACCAGGGCCGCACCGTCGTTGACCGGGCAAGCGTTCCCCGCCGTTACTGTGCCCTCGGCATCGAATGCAGGCGGCAATGCCGCGAGCTTCTGGAGCGTTGTATCCGGGCGGGGACATTCGTCCGTATCGATAACCTTCATTTCCCGGCCGGTCATAACCGAGATCGGCACGATTTCGCCCCGAAATCGTCCGCTGCGAATCGAGTCAGCGGCCTTCCTCTGACTATGAAATGCATATAAATCCTGCTGCTCCCGGGTAATCCCGTACTTGTCGGCGACATTGTTGGCGGCCTTGCCCATGTCCGGATCACCGATAAAGTCCGGCGAGAATCTTGCGCGGCCCGAAAAAACGGGAAGTCCCCGGCCATATAGAGAGAGGGGCTTCTCGATCTTCCACGGGGCCCGGCTCGTGCTCTCTACGCCGCCCGCCAAGTAAATATCGCCCGCGCCAGCTTGAATCAGCCGCGCCGCCAGATGAATCGCTTCGAGCCCCGAGCCGCATTGCCGGTCGACCGTAACCCCCGGCACCTCGACCGGCAGTCCGGCGGTTAATGCGGACAATCTGGCGATATTCCCGCCGGGACCGACCGCATTGCCGAGGATGACGTCATCGATGTCGCCAGGCTCAATGCGAGTTTCGTCCAGGATGGCCCGAATGACTTCGGCGGCGAGAAGCTCGGGCGGAACCTCCTTGAACATTCCGCCATACCTGCCGATGGCTGTTCTTTTTGCAGCAGCAATAACAGGAACAGACATGCTTGCTTATCCCCCCCTTCCGGTCAGCCAATCATGGACTGACGTCCGCGATATTTTTCCGCTATTCGTGTAAGGAAATGAATCCACCCGCAGGATGGCCTTCGGGCATTTGTAGCTGGCAAGCTGATTACGGCAGAACGCAAGGATCTCCTGGTCGCTGATTTCGGCGCCTGCCTTGAGCTTGATGAGGGCTACGAGCTTTTGCCCCCAATATGCGTCAGGCAGTCCGGCAGCAACGGCTTCCTCGATTTGTTCCATCGTGAGCAGCGCCTTCTCGACCTCTTCGGGATAAATGTTGAGGCCTCCGCTGATGATCATATTCTTGCTGCGGCCCACCATATAGAGGAAGCCTTCCGAATCCCGCTTCGCCAGGTCTCCTACCGTGGCCCATTCCCCGTGTATGACCCGTTTCGTTTCTTCATCATTCTTGAAATAGCCGGAGAAAATCATACCGCTTCTAATATAGATCTGTCCCACCTCGCCTTCCTCAGCTTCCGTGCCGTCGGGCTTGCGAATCGACACCTCCACGCCGTTAAACGGCTTACCGATAGAGTCTGGCCTGGCTAGATTGCCTGCCGGGTCCAGCACCGTGACGAAGCTCAGCTCGGAGGCGCCATAGAATTCGTAGATGCCTGCCAGAGGAAAGATTTGCGCTGCCTTCTGCTTGGACTCTGGAGTCCATTTGTCCCCCGTTGTGATTAGCGTACTTACCTGTGACGGGACGAAGCTGGAGTAACGGGAATGCGCTGTATGATACAGCGCCTCGAATATCGTAGGAACCAAATAAATATGGGAAATCGGGTAGGTGTGCAGCAAATCAAGAGCTTGAGCGGGCTCGAATTTTCGCTGCAGGTAGAAGGTTCCGCCAAGATACAGCGTTTGAATGGCTGCATAGATTGTCAAGGAGTGAACCAGCGGCCCGGTCCCGAGGACATGGTCGGCAGCGCTAAGCCCAAATGCTTCCCTGGCCCGGCGGAAGCTCTCTATCCAGGAGCGCTGGGCGCGGAGAAAGCCTTTGGGCGTTCCGGTAGTGCCGGAGGTAAACCCCATATAGAACAGACTGTCTTCCGCAGAAATGCTGTGAAGTCGGGAACGGTCTGGGCTGTCGCTGACGGGTGTATGAACGGCGCTGCCTCTATTGCCAGCAATAGCCTGTTCTGCGGTGTTCTCATCGATCACAATAATGCCTGCGGAATCAGAAATGCTTGTGATGCGGGGAAGGAAATCAAGGCCAACGATCAGGATGGACGGCTTGCATTCCTCCAGAACCGTCTCGATGTTCGCGTCAGCCCATTTGGGATCGAATAAGGCAGAGCATAAGCCAAGCCCGGTTGCCGCCAAAAAATACTGCACGAACTCCACGCTGTTATCCAGCAAAAAGCCGACCCTCGTGTCCCCTTCGTTATTGAAGCTGTCCATCAGGTCCAGAAGTTCACAAGCCGCTTCGTTGATCGCCTCGCCCAGCTCTCTATACGTCAGCCGGCGTTGATCGACGACAAGAGCGGTTTTGTCCGGATTCTCCGCAGCCTGCAAATGAATGGCATCTGTAATCCGCATTAATTTCACCGTCCCTTCGGAATATCATTGAGGATAGCTAGCCGTTGTCCAGGGAGATAGGACTGGCTATGACCTGCCCGTTCTTAACCAAATAGAGCCCTTTGGCGGACATGCGAATATAAGGCAAATGCGAAGCAGTCAAAAAAAGCAGCGTATACGCGGGATCGCGATAGCAATAGCCGTGCTCTTGCATCATACAAGTAAAACGATCAAGAGCGCTGCTGATCTCGCCCATACTCCCGTCGCTCATTGTGCCGCCTAATGGGAGCGGGATATAGAGCTGACTGCCGTTATTGAAGTACACGAGAATTCCGTCGCCCCGCTCGTTCAGCTCGCGCAATATGCTGCAGATGATCGCTTCATTCCTTCCGATCAGCAATGTATCGCCGGAGGCGCTGTAAGTGCTGGCAAGCGCAAGCACCCCGGCAGCGAAGCCTTTGATTCGGGTATGTAGCGCCCACTTTCCTTTGGAGTCGAGCAGCGTGATCAAGCTCTCCTCAGCGTCCAGCAGGTCATCGGGGACAAATTCGTACGGCTTGGTAATGACATCGTTGATCAGCTCGATGCCTGTATGGCTTTGGACGGTGATTTGCTCCGGAAGCAGCTCAACCGGTATTCTTCGAGCCGGGAACCAGGAACGCAGCCAGCCTGCCACAGCGGCTTCGTCGGCTGGATGCAGGTCATTCCGGTTCCAAATGCACCATTTACCGTTCTGCATGACATGGAGCGGAGACGGCTCGTCCAGCGAGGGCAGGACATTGAAGCTGGCGAGCCGCCCTGGAGCGATGCCGCCCAGATCTTCATCCAGGCCGTAATAAGTCGCCGGATTCAAGGTCGCCAGCCTGTAGGCGTCGGCGGCGGGCAGACCGGCCTCCATGCACAGCTTGATCATGCTGGCGGTATTGTGCGCCTCCGTGAAATGCGGAGACGGACCGTCGCTCGTCAGCATAACGCGGCTCAAATTAAAACGCGGATTGCCTACCAGGCCCGCCAAAATATCCGGCAGATCGGGCCTTATGGAGGAGTATCTCAGGGTCGCATACAGCCCGAGCCTTAGTCGCTTCAGCACGTCCTCCGCATTCAGGGACTCGTGATCCGCTCCAATGCCAGCCGCCGCGAGCCCGCTGATTTTCTCATCAGAGACGCCTGGCAGATGCCCCTCTGCCCGCATGAAAGGCCTGCTCTTCAGCATATACAGCCTTTCCAGCAGCTCTTCATCGCCTTGGAGAAGCTTGAACCACTCGGTAAACTCGCCGCCTTGGATCACGGATGGATGTTCGAGCCATGCCTGAAGCGTCCCGCGGTCGCCAGCCCCCACTTGATCAACATTGCACCACCACATAAACATATGGCTGCTGATGCGTTCCAGCTCCTCGATGAATGGAATCGCCCTCTCGCCTAGCTGCATTAGAAGGGACAAGTTATCGTTCATCGACAGCACCGTCCCGCCGCGGAGCTGACTCGCGCCCCAGGCAAACGGATTGTACATTTGGCAGGGATGCGCGTGCGGCTCAATATAACCGGGAACGATAATCTGCCCCTGCTCCATCTCAACGATTTGCGTATTCGGCGATACCGCATATTCCTTGCTGCCGACATAGGCGATTCGTTTGCCGGAAATGTAAATATGGCCCCTCTCCACCTGCCCCGTGTATACGTTCAGGTAGGCTGCGTTTTTAAACCATATATGAGACGGCCTGCTGCCAACGGAAACGGAAATGAGGTCGCGGTATTCCTCAAGACTGCATGGATATACTCTCATATTTCCTCCTCACATTCTTAGTGCGATCAGCATGATTAATAATAATCCGGACAGGAGCAAGGCCTTGTAGTCGATGGCTTGAAAAGCAAGCGTTCTAAGCTGGGTTCGCTTCATCCCCGGCCGGTATCCCCGGGCTTCGATGGCTTGGGAGGCGCTCTCAGCCTTCTGGAAAGCCAGCATCAGAACAGGTACGATGACCGGAATAAAGCTCAGCAATCTTCTAAAAATATGTCCGGAGGAAAAATCGACGCCTCTGGCTCTTTGGGCTTTCATGATTTTGTCGGTCTCCTGCATGAGAATCGGGATAAAGCGGATCGTAAAAGTAATCATCATGGCGATCTCCTGCACCGGAACGCCTATTCTTCGAAGCGGGGACAGCAGGGCTTCGATCGCGCTCGTCAAATCGCTCAGCTTGGTCGTTAACGTCAGCAGGGTCGCCATAGCTAACATCAGCACGATGCGGACTGTAATCGTAATCGCCTTAAACACGCCTAGTTCATAGATGGAGAGCGGGCCAAGCCGGATCAACGCCTCTCCGCCCTGCGTCAAGAAGAGATGAAAGACCGACGTCGCAATGACGATCAGCCATACGGGCTTTAATCCTCTTATAATGTAGGAAGCGGGGAGCCTGGAAGCGGCAATCGCAGCCGCAACCATAAGCGCCAGCATGACATAAGATGCCAGGCTCGTGAGGAAAAGCGCCGCGATCATCAGAGCCATGACGATCAGCAGCTTGGTTCGCGGGTCCAGCTGATGAATGATCGATTTCTTATCGACATACTGGCCGAATATCAGATGATGGGATATAGCCATGCTTGTCAGCTCCCTCCCTTTCCGCTGGCAACCAAAAAATGATCGGCAACCTGCGCCAGAATGGCTTCCCGCTTCACCGAATTTATCACCATAGGGCTTCTGAGCCTGGCATTTAAATGCTCGACCAGTGTCAGCGCCATCGGGAGCTTCAGGCCCAAGGCCTCTATGCGATCCCGGTACTTCGTAAAAAGGGTCAGCGGATCTGTTCTCACATTGACTTTACCGCTTTCGAAAACGATAACATCTTCGGCGTATTCAGCCAGTAAATCCATGTCATGCGTTACGATAACAAGGGTTCGCTGCTGCTCCTCGCGCCAGCTCAGCAGCAATTCCATGAGCGACTGCTTCCCCGCAGGATCCAGACCGGCGGTAGGCTCATCGAGAATCAGTACGGACGGCTCCATGACCAACACTCCGGCAATCGCAGCTCTCCTCTTCTCCCCGCCGCTCAGCTCGAACGGCGACCTGTCCGCGAAGGATTCGTCCAGGCCGACCAATCTTAGCGCCTCCAGCGCCTTGCTGCGAATCAGTTCATTGCGCCAGCCTAATTGCTTGGGTCCGAAAGAAACGTCCTTGATGACAGTATCCTCGAACAGCTGATGCTCCGGCATTTGGAATACGATACCGACCTTGTCGAAGAGTACGGTCTTCTTCTTGCTGTTATTCATAATCCATGCATCGCCAACTTTGATGCTTCCCCGCGTCGGATATAATAGGCCATTCAAATGCTGCACGAAGGTGGATTTGCCGGAGCCTGTCCTTCCAACGACAGCGGTAATTTTATTGCTCTCCAGCGTCATATTAAGCCCGCGAAGCACTTCGTTCTCCAGCGGCGTCCCGGCATTGTAAGAGAAGAATACGTCTTTCAATGTAATTTCCATAAACACTCCACCAATTCTTCCATCCGAAATAGGGTGTTTGGCAGCGGAAGCCCCTTGCTTCTCAAAGCCTCTCTCATGCTTACGGCAAAAGGCGCAGCGAGCCCGGGAATCGACAAATAAGCTTCTTCGAACAGGCTTGCCGGGGGCCCGTCGTACCGGATGCCGCTTTGATCCAGCACGATCACTCTTGATGCCTCGACCAGCTCCTCCATATCATGGGTAATCGAAATAATGGTGATCCCCTTCCGGTTCAGCTCCCGGATCAGGCCAAGCACCTGCTCCTTGCCTTCAGGATCGAGCATGGAGGTAGATTCGTCAAAAATGATCGCTTCCGGCTCTACAGCCAGAATGCCGGCAATCGCGATTCGTTGTTTTTGACCGCCCGACAGGGAGTTGACGTCTGCATCGATGTAATCGAGCATACCCACGAGCTCTAAAGTATGAATGACTCTCGCGGAGATTTCCTCGGGGGGCAAACAGTTGTTTTGCAGGCCAAAGGCAATATCTTCAAAGACAGTGGAAGCAACGATCTGATTCTCGGGATTCTGGAACACCATCCCGATCTTGTCACGGATCATTCCAAGCTCCCTTTCATCGCTTGTGCAGCGGCCCTGGTACCGGATCTCGCCCTTCGTGGGCAGCAGCAGACCGTTCATCAGCTTGCCTACGGTGGATTTCCCCATGCCGTTCATCCCGGCGATGGCCACATATTCCCCGGCTTGAATCTCAAAGGAAATATCGCTCAGAATGTCGCTGTGCTGCGGGTAATGGAACGAGACACCCGAAAATCGAATCATAGGCATGACCTCCAAATGATGGATTAAGACCAGTTAAGCAGTGGACTTGTTTGGTTGAAAAAAGGTTTGCCAATATAAGGCAAACCTTACGTTATCATTCACAATGGCAGATATCAGGCTTTGTGTGAGCGGCTGCTTGCCTGATAAAGCATATGAGGATTCGCCTTCAGCATACGGATCGCAATCAGCGATGCCACTACAACCTTGATCAGGTCGCCGGGCATGAAGGAGATGTTGCCGATGATGGCTTTGCCGATCGGGACATCCGTCATGAGGGACATATAAGGGATACCGATGGCGTAAATGACCAGTATTCCGCCAACCACATTGATTAGCAGCAGCTTCCAGAGGTTCATCCGCGTTGATACGCGCCGCACCAGATAACCGATCACGAAGGCAGCGATCGGCCAACTCAGGAAGTATCCTCCGGTAGGGCTGGCCAGAACGGCTAAGCCCCCTCTTCCACCGGACAGCAGGGGCGCTCCCGCAATGACGATAATCCCGAATATGAGCAGACTTAGACCGCCTAATCTAGCACCTAGTATACTGCCAGCCAGCATAACTCCCAGAGTTTGAGCCGTGATCGGCACCGGGATGAACGGGAGCGGGATAGGAGGCAATAAACCTAAAACAGCCATGACTGCAGCAAATAATGCCACATACATCATATCTTTGATTCTCATAATAGGCCCCCTACTATTCGATTCTAGCAACATAGTTTCAATATTGACACAATAATGACATAATATTTTTTTCATGTCAATAATTAACTTTTGAGGTCAAAAAAACAAAGCGCCTCACTTTTCGAGTGAGACGCTTGTGCATTTGGAACCGTCTTAAGCGTGAAAATTCTGCCCATCGGTAACTTCCTGAACATATCCGGCCCGGATCACATAATCGCCGAAATGCTCGCCCTCCTGGCGGTCCTTCGCATACTGGCTAAGGATCGGCTGCAGAGATTCCAGGATTTCCGCCTCACCGATGTTCTCCTTATACAGCTTGTTCAGCCGATTCCCGGAGAAGCCTCCGCCCAGATACATATTGTATTTGCCGGGCGCTTTGCCGATAAAGGCAATTTCCGCAAGCATTGGCCTCGCGCAGCCGTTCGGGCAGCCCGTCATCCGAATGACTATATCGTCGTCCTGCAGGCCGGCCTCCTTCAGCATCGGTTCAATTTTGTCGAGTAAGGTCGGCAGATAACGTTCAGATTCGGCCATGGCCAGTCCGCAGGTCGGAAATGCCACGCAAGCCATGGAATTTCTCCGCAGCGCGGAATAATGCGAGCCGTCGGTAAGGCCGTATTCGCTGATCAAAGCCTCGATCTTTTTCTTTTTCTGGCTGCTTACATTTGCGATGATCAGGTTCTGATTCGGCGTAAGCCGGAAATCCCCGGTATGGATCTTGGCGATCTCCCGCAGGCCTGTCATCAGCTTGTAATCCTCTTCATCCTTGACGCGCCCGTTCTGGATAAAGAGTGTAAAATGCCATTTGTTGTTGCTGCCCTTCACCCAGCCGTAACGATCCCCGTTATGCTCGAAATGAAACGGTCTTGCTTCCTGCAGGCTCCAGCCCAGGCGATTCGTCAGCTCCTGGATGAACCAATCGATGCCCCGGTCATCGATCGTATACTTGAAGCGCGCATGCTTCCGAACGGAACGGTCCCCGTAATCCCGTTGGATTGTGACGGTCTTCTCCGCTACGTCGATGACTTGCTCCGGCAGACAGAAGCCGATCACCTTGGATATCTGCGGATACGTCTTTGCATCCCCGTGCGTCATGCCCATCCCGCCGCCTGCTGTAACGTTGAAGCCTATTAATTGTCCGTCCTCGATAATTGCAATGAACCCCAAATCCTGCGAGAAAACGTCAACATCGTTCGACGGCGGTACGGCTACGCCGATTTTGAACTTCCGCGGCAAATAGACGCGTCCGTATATAGGCTCCTGCTCAACCTGGCTGTCCTGGCTATCGATGATCTTCTCGCCGTCCAGCCAGATCTCGTGATAAGCATTCGTCTGCGGATCGAGATGATCGCTTATTTTGCTGGCCCATTGGTATACCTCGGAGTGAATTTCCGATTGATACGGATTCGGGTTGCACATGACGTTGCGGTTAACGTCCCCGCAAGCGGCCAATGTGCTGAGCAGCGCCTCGTTCACTTCCTGAATAGTCTTCTTCAGATTCCATTTAATGACCCCGTGAAGCTGAAAGGACTGCCGTGTCGTCAAGCGGATCGTCCCATTCGCATATTTCTGGCACACCCTATCCATCATAAGCCATTGCTCCGGTGTAACGACGCCGCCCGCCGCGCGGACCCGCAGCATGAACTGATAGGCTGGCTCCAGCTTCTGCTTCTGGCGCTCGTTCCGCAAGTCCCGGTCGTCCTGCATATAGCTGCCATGGAATTTCATCAGGCGGTTATCGTCCTCCGGGATAGAGCCCGTAATCGGATCTTGAAGCGTCTCTTCAAGGCTTCCCCGCAAATAATTACTCCTTATCTTAATATCTTCCACATCGCTGTGAGGCGCGCTGTTAGGTGACAATAAATTGTTGTCTGACATACTGGAATTCTCCTCTCGTAATCCTCGGGATTCCCCGCTTAATAAACATCCCGTTGATAACGTTTCTCCTGCTGCATCCGCGTCAAATACTCCGCAGCCTGCTCCGGGCTAAGACCACCCTCATGTTCAAGAATAGTGGCCAGTGCCGCATGCACGTCATGAGCCATCTTCTTCTCGTCCCCGCATACATATACTGCTGCGCCTTCCTGCAGCCACTCATAAATTTCCCTGCTCTTCTCGAGCATCCGGTGCTGGACATAGACCTTCTTGTCGGTATCCCGGGAGAACGCGACATCCATACGGGTCAGCACACCGTCCTTAAGCCAGCGCTGCCACTCTACCTGATACAGGAAGTCCGTGGAGAAATGCTGATCCCCGTAGAAAAGCCAAGTCTTTCCTTCCGCCCCGGTCTCCTCCCGCTCGCCGAGAAAAGCCCGGAAAGGCGCAACACCCGTTCCCGGTCCGATCATTATGATCGGCGTGTCAGGATTCACCGGCAGCTTGAAGCTTGGGTTATGCTGAATGAATACAGGCAGTGTATCCCCAGGCTCTACCCGCTCGGCAAGCTGAACCGAGCAAACCCCGTAGCGGTTCCGGCCATGCGCTTCATAACGAACCGAGCGTACGGTGAGATGCACCTCGTCCGGATAAGCCAGCGGGCTGCTGGAGATCGAATACAGACGTGCAGGAATTTTTCTTAGAATCGATACGAACTGGCTGGCGCTTACCCCTGCAAAGGAGTGATCCGTTACCAAATCAAGCAGGTCGCGTTCGTCCAAATAAGCGCGCAGCTCCTGTTCCCGTCCAGCTTCAAGCAGCTTCTTCAGCTCCGGGCTTGAGCTCAGTTGAGCGGCCTGCTCCAGCAGCGGCTTCGTCAACACTGTAATCTCGTAATAACGCAGCAGCGCATCCCGCAGCGTCCGCTGCTCGCCGTTCTTGTTCACAGTGATCGTTTCCTCGCCGTTCCAGCCCATCGCTGCAATCAGATCCTCGACCAGCTGCGGATGATTTTCAGGATAAATGCCCAGGCTGTCACCCGGTTCATACTTCAGGTTCGAGCCTTCCAGGGAAAGCTCGATATGCCGGGTCTCCCGATCCGAGCCGCGGCCGTTCAGGTTCAGGTTCTCCAGAACCTCCGCATAGAACGGGTTGCTTCGGGAATATTCAGACTCGGCACCGCTGCTCACAATCGCCGGGACTCCACTGCTGGCTTGGGTGCCCGAAGCCGACAGCTTGCCAAGCGCCCCGATGACATTCCCCATCCATTCCGCAGCGGATTCATCGAAATCGACATCGCAGTCTACCCGTGGAGCTATCCGTTCGCCGCCAAGCTCCTCCAAGCGTTTATCGAAATCTTTCCCTGTCTGGCAGAAGAATTCATAAGAGGTATCGCCGAGCGCCAGCACGGAATATCGCAGGCCTTCAAGCTTCGGAGCCCGCTTGCTGTGCAGGAACTCATAGAAGGCAATCGCGCTGTCCGGCGGTTCTCCTTCGCCATGCGTGCTTACGACGATAAACAGGTTCTCTATTTTTTTTAGCGCATTCGGTTTAAAATCGCTCATCGACGCTAAAGTAACCTGGAAGCTCTGCTCCTCCAGCTTCTTGGACAGCTTCGCAGCCAGATTGTGGCTGTTCCCCGTCTGTGATCCATACAGCACGGTGACTTCCTTGGAAACGTCCGGCGGCTCGGCTTGAGCAACCGCTTGAACGAGCGCAGCTGCCGCGGCAGCCGCGCCAGCTCCCTGCAAAGCCGACAGGTATCCGTTCAGCCAGACCCGCTGATGATCCGTAAGCGTAGGAAGAAGACGATTGAGCAGCTCTGCCTGCTCCTGATTAAAAGGGCTGTTACTCACTTGTAGTTCCAACATATCCACCTCACGCAGCATACATAGAAACTAAAAATTTTAATTCCTAGTATTACTATCTAATTTATCATTTAATAAAACTTATCATAGCCTGCGCAGGGGGTCAATTAGAATGATCTTATATCTTCGATTAGGAAAACTAATAAATTCAATATTCAAAAAAGACTCCGCGCCAGGGGCGCAGAGTCTTTAAACGTGGGAAGCGGCTGCTTCATTTAATTATAAGCAATCTATGGGACAACCCGTTTACGGCGCTGGCCTTAAGGCGCTGCCGTCCTTGGTTCTGCCTTCCAATAGCTAGGGTGCCTTACCAGAGAACAATCGACGAAGTATCGATTTTCTCTTTCTTTTGAGAGAGTACATGGTGAATCAACTACCTTTCGGAATACAGGATTCTGTCCTTCCGTCTGTTCATTGATCATAACCACTTCCCACTTGTTTATGATTACCCGTATTATTAAGAGATGAATCAGATCGGCAGGATCTATCTCCTCCGCTTTATTGGCGCATCCCTGTATAAATGAGAATCGCATCCCGCAGAAACCGCGCTGTCCCCGGCTGCTCTGCATCGTAATACGCGGTGAAGCGTTCATCATCCACATACATTTGCGCGATTGCCGCGTGAGCTTCTTTGCTGTACTCGCTCCAATGATAGCATAGCCACTGCTTGTGCAGGTCCGCTGCCCGCTGAGCCAGCTCACCCGCCGGGTCGCCCGTTTTATACGCTTCAGCCAGCGTCCGGTTCACCTCTTCCGATAAGCGCATCATCTCTTCGTATTGCTCTTGGGTCATTCCCCGCAGCTTTTCATTGGACTGCTCCACCCTCTCATGCCCATACTTCTCGCGGATCTCCTTGCCATATTTCTGTTCATTCTCTTCTATCAAATTTTGTTTGAAGCCTTCGAATTTCTCTTGGTCAGACATACTGATTCTCCCTTCATGCATGGCAATCGTCTTATCTACGTTAGTGATGAGACGCTCCAATTGCTTTCTTCTGTCAAGGAGCTGTTCCCGGTGCTGCTTAAGCGCCAGCACGCTATTGAAGTCAGACGAGGTGACTATCGCTTTGATTTGCTCCAGCGGCAGGCCCAGCTCGCGGTAGAACATGATTTGCTGCAACCGGTCCACCTCGGCCTGACTATAGATCCGGTAACCCGACGAGTTGATTCTTGCCGGCTTAAGAATATCAATCTCGTCATAATAGCGAAGTGTTCTCGTACTGACTCCAGCGAGCTGAGCCAGCTTCTGCACGGTATATTCCATAGGACCCCCTCCTGACAATTTTCACTGTACACCTTGACGCAACGTGAAGGTCAACATTTATCTTTAAAATATATAAAAGGCCTGCCATTGACAACTGCTGCTGTCAATGGCAGGCCGTAATTCCTGTAAATGACGGTACGAAATCAATATTGCGTATTTCCGGACTGGCTGGTATTCCCGGATGCAAAGCCCTTGAACAAGGTTGGAACATTGGAATATCTCGTATTCGTGATTTTTCCCGTCGATGTGCTGCTGTCGGTTCGCAGAATGGAATCCTTTACTTTGGAAATATCGCAGTTATCAACGTTCATAACTACTTTGAACGTGCTTCCGCCGTTCTGCCGCACCAGCTTGCCGATATCGTTGGCTACGAAATTCTTGATGTTGATCGTTCCTGCGGCATTCATCTGAAATACTTTGTCATAGGCTTTGTAAGCGCCTCCACCATTAATGTTAACGGTTCCAGAAGATTTGAGCGTGAGCGCATCCTCGCCTACGTCCGCCCAAGTCACGTTAGTGATGTTGCAATTGCCGTAACAATGAACTCCGTCTGCCCCTGGCGCACCGATAATGACGTTTTTCAGGGTTGCATTCGCTTCCAAGCGGAAAATCGGCTTCTGGTTCTCGGCCTGGCTGCCGTCACCAAGCGTTTTCGGGTTGGCAACATAGGTTTGACCTTTGCCATCAAACGTCGTTCCTGCCTTAACGATAATTGTAGAGTCTACCGTAATGGACGCAGCGGAAGCCTGGAGCGCTCCGAATAACGTCATCACTAACGATAGGGCGAGAAAAAAACTGACTTTCTTCTTCATACAATTCATCCTCCCGATATGGAATGGTGAGGCAATGCACACGTCTGCATTTTTTGACGGTTTTGTGAACATCATCTCCCTTTCACAGATTAGAGGAGGATGGATCAGAAATCAATAGGACTTTTATCACATATTTACATCTATACTAAATTATAGAAAATTTAAATCATGTTCGTCATTATTCAGCATTTTTTTCGTTAGCTTGATGGAGATTTCAACAGGCCTTAAGAAACTTCTCCAGCATGTGCCCTGTATTCCTGCTCCAGCTTCATCAACCGCGCCTTCATGTCCAATCCCCCGCGGTAACCGGTAAGGGCTCCATGCTTGCCTAAGACGCGATGGCACGGTATGACGATCAGCAGCGGATTGGCTCCGATCGCCGCGCCAACGGCGCGGACAGCGGAAGATCGCCCAATGCTGCGGGCAATTTCGGAATAGGACTGCGTCTCTCCATACGGAATTTCCATAAGGGCTTGCCACACTTTTCGCTGAAATTCGGTCCCGGGCAAATCCAATGGGACTCCGCCAAACTCCTTTGCCTCCCCCTGCAAATACAGGGTCAACGCCATAGTATAGGGCTGCAATCTCCTCGCATCCTCTATCAAACGATGATTTCGGAATCTTTTACTGGCCCAGGCGGACAGCTCCATAAAAGGCTGATTGTGAGAGCCGACATAGCATAGTCCGCTTGCTGTAGCCGCCAGATGCATATGCCATTGATCCGTTTGCAGAAGTGACCAGTACAGTACTGTTTCAGTTGTCGATTTCATGCAAATCCACCTCCGATTGCAGGACAGCCGCTTTTTTGCCGCGATATTCCGCAGGAGTCTGCCCTGTTGTTTTTTTGAATAGTGTAATGAAATAAGCTGTGCTGCCCAAGCCGACTCTCTCGGCGATTTCCGCGATCGCTTTGTCGGTCCTCTCCAAATATTCCGCAGCCTTGCTGATTCTTCTCTGCTGAATATATAAGGCGGGCGTCACCCCTTTAATTCGCTTAAACGTGCGCTGCAAATGATACGGGCTGCCGTGGCACACATCGGCCAGAATATCCAGTGTGAGCTTCTCGCGGAAATGAGCATCAATATAATCTGTAATCTGCTCCACCCACTCATCGTCCGGCATTCGCCCATGCGCTGGCTTGCACCGTTTGCAGGGACGGAAATTCGCGGCTATAGCCTCAGCCGGGCTGCCGAATATGCGGATATGCTCCTTCTTCGGGGCCCTGGATTTGCAGGAGGGCCGGCAGAAAATCCCGGTTGATTGCACCGCATAAATAAACTGGTCATCGTAGGACGCATCGTTGCGAATAATCGCGTGCCAGATCTCATCGGTCATAGGCCATTCTGGTTTCACCATAACTTGCTCGCCTCCATCACAAGTATAACTCCTGATTCGCTAATTGGGATGCTTACCCGGTTGTAATAGCAAGATTTCGAAACTAAAAAATGAACTTTTATGCTAAAACCAAATAGTAGAATAATAAAGTCAGAATGGAGGGAAGCGCATTGGCTTCCAGCTCAAATTTAAGTGGTATCATAACCGTTCCCGAGCCGTTTAGCTTCAAGCAAATCCTGGGGTATTTACAGAGGTCGCCCAATGAATGTCTGTACCAAATCCGAGAGGGGCGAATTTATAGAGCCATTGCTTCCGGGCCATTAACAGCGGTCATTGAAATCAGAGAAATTAGGGACAACACTCTGCAAATTTCCTTTCAAGGCGGCACGGCTCCTTCGTGTCCTCTATTCCTTACCAATGCCATAAACTATGTCAAGGAATGGTTCGATCTGGACCGGGATCTGCTGCCCTTTTATCAATTGGCGCAAAGAGACAAACTGCTGAAGCACGCCATATCTTCCTTTCCCGGTCTGCGCATAGTCGGCATCCCGGATTTATTTGAAGCGATCAGTTGGGGAATCCTTGGCCAGCAAATCCATCTGCAATATGCCTACACCCTAAAAAGACGCTTCGTGGAGCGCTATGGCAGACATATCGCTTGCAATGGCGAGCGTTACTGGCTCTACCCTTCTGCAGCAGAGATCGCCGCATTAACAACCGGGGATTTAGCCGATCTTCGGATGACTGTCAAGAAATGCGAGTACCTGATCGGCACGGCCCAGTTGATCGCTGAGGGGAAATTGACGAAGGAGCAGCTGCAAATGGCTGGCTGTGTAAAAGAAGCTGAGAAACAGCTGGTCTCCATTCGCGGAATCGGTCCTTGGACGGCGAATTACGTGCTGATGCGCTGCCTGAGAATGCCTTCGGCCTTACCGGTTGATGATGTCGGCCTCCATCATGCGATTAAGCATTTAACGGGAAGCCAGCATAAGCCGACGAAGCAGCAAATCCGCAGCCTGTTTGCGGCGTGGCCGGGCTGGGAAGCGTATGCCACATTTTATTTATGGAGATTCCTATATTAAGAATTCCGCTATTATGGGCAAAACATGATAAAATATGAGGGAATAAACAAAAAAGGCGGAGAATAAATGGTGCATTCGTTTCTGATCGAACCGGATACGTACACGGCCTTTGCGGACGAGGCAGAACTCATGGACAAATGCAAGGAATGGGGACTGCTATCCGACAGAGCGTCTAAGGTTAAAACTTTCTATTACAAGGGCCACGGCTTAAATGAGGCTTGCAGCATTATCGGCTATGTTGACCATATTACGGCTGTCATCCAGCTGGATAATCATCAAAAGCACTGCATTCACCCTTCTTACCTGAAGGAAATGCAGGCCGCTAATTACGGGGTAAGAGCCGGGGATCCCGCGGAAGCTGCGGATGGCAAGGCTAATGAGCCAGCAGCAGACAAGCCGGCCGGGAATGAAGCAGCGGCTGCCGCGAAGCCCGCACCGGAACAGAAGGCCGTGCAGAAGCAGACTGATGAAGCGGCAGTAACAGCATCGGCCCCCGCTGAGGAGGCCCCGAAGCCCGGCGCTAAAAGAACCAAAAAAGCCAAGCTGGAGCTGCCCGAAGGCAAGGTGAAAATGGTGGCTGTCGTGAAGGATTTCACTACAATCCCCAACCACTTCTCCGATAACGACGACGAAGTGGTCATTTACGAGAATGCAGCCGTCACCGAGCCCGAACTCGAAATCGGCGATGCCTGGTCCAGCCACAGCGCGACCATGAAGAAGGTTGAGCTGGAGATTGGAGATACGATCACCTTCGAGGCTAAAATCGTTGCTAAAAAATTAACCAAACATCCCGTGAAATACAAGCTCAACAACATCGCCAAAATCGAAAAGCAGGAATCGTAGACCGATTCTCGCCAATACAAAAAAGGTCGATATTCTCATCCGAGAAATCGACCTTTTCTTGCATATCCATAGAGCATCCGCACTCCAACGCTCTCCTACGGTTTACTCTTCAAATCGCGCACAATATCCTCCATCGTCACCTTCTCCAGTGTACTCTCCATCGCCCTTTGAGCCTCGGAAAATATAGGTTCAATCGTTGACTGGATATTGCGCCCCACCGGACATTTGTCATTTGTCTTGTCATGGACGGCGAACAGTCCGTTCTCGTCGACGGCATGTACCGCGCGGTAAATATCCAGCAGCGTAATGTCGGCAGCGGCTCTGGCCAGCTTCGAGCCGGCGACGCCGGGCCTTACATCGACCAGGCCAGCTCTGCTCAGCATCCCCGTAATGCGCCGAATTACGACCGGATTCGTGTTCACGCTATCGGATATATATTCGGATGTGTTAACGCCTTCCCTGTTGAGCTCCAAAACGGTCAAAATATGAATTGCGACGGCGAACCGCGAGCTGATCGTCATGGATATCCCTCCCGCCTATAATGTAACCAGTGTAGTTACATTATAGGCAAATTGTCAATAGGCGGCCTTCGCCGCCGCTGCGGCCAATGTAAACCAAATAAATTGAAGCCCAATTCCCCAAATTACTCTTTCATTATACACCGCGTTCCCCCCTTTTTTACTAGCAAAAAACCGCCCGCAACCGTGTGGAGCAGGCGGTGCTAAATGGATTCCAACGCAGCCGCTAAGGCTTCAAGATGACCTTTATGCAATCTTCCTCTTTCTTGCTAAACACTTCATATCCACGTTCCCCCTCAGAGAGCGGCAGACGGTGCGTAATGATGTCCGTCGGATCGAATTTTCCGCTTCGCACCTGCTCGTAAAGCTCGGGCATGAGGTGAATCACCGGCGCCTGACCCATTTTGACGGAAATATTCCGTTCGAACAGATCACCGAAAGGGAACAGATTATATTTCAAGCCATATACTCCTGTAACCTGGATCGTTCCGAATTTGCGCACGACCTTCGTAGCGAAATTGAAAGCGCTGAGCGAGCCGCCCTGCAGCATCAGCGCCGTCTCGACCATCTCTGCCACGGATTTCTTCGCATCCAGCCCAACGCAGTCCATGACGACGTCAGCGCCGCCGCGGGTAATTTCCTTCAAGTGCTCCTCCAGATTCGGGAATTTCTCGAAGTTGAACACTTCTACATGGTTGGAGCGCTTCGCATGCTCAAGCCGATAATCCACATGATCCACGGCAATGACCCGTTTGGCGCCAAGCTGCCAGGCGAATTTCTGGGTCAGCAGCCCCACCGGCCCACAGCCGAGAATAATGACGGTTTCACCGGATTTAACCCCGCCGTTAAGGACACTCCAATAAGCTGTCGGCATAATATCCGACAGAAACAAGACTTGCTCATCTTCCATTTCATCCTGTTCAGGGATGGCAAAAGGGATGAAATTGCCATAAGGCACACGGAACAATTCCGCCTGGCCGCCCGCATAATCGCCGTAGCGCGAGGAGTAGCCGAAATAACCGCCCGTATCCCTGCTTTCATTGGAGGAATCGCATTGGCTCTCCATCTGGTTAGTACAGAAGAAGCATTCGCCGCAAGCTACCGTGAAAGGAATGATGACGCGGTCGCCCCGTTTGACCTTCGTCACCTCGGGCCCTGTCTCCTCCACGATTCCCATCGCTTCATGCCCGATCACATAATCATCGTATATCCCGGGAATTTCTCCGTTATAAATATGCAGATCCGAGCCGCAAATCGCCGTCGAGGTAACCCGCACGAGCACGTCATCCTTTTTTTGCAGCTTGGCATCAGCGACCTCCTTGACCTTGATATTCCGTTTTCCTTGATAAGTAATTGCCTTCAAGCAAGCAGCCCCTTTCTTGAGTATTTTTGGGTTACTTGTATCATTACCCAAGACCGGCGCTATTATGGCCCGCAAAAAAAGGGCACCCATCTCTCCTTCCGGCGAGATGGATGCCCAAGGGTGGAACCGTATTCAATAAAATAATGATAGCAGTTACTTGGGTTACACAGTTACTCGTAGATTTGAATATCCCGCATTTGTTTGGCTAATTCAATGTAAGGACCCTCTGAAAGAATATTGAAGGCCAAATGGGTCGCCCGCAGACAAAGCAGTTGATCCCCGGGCTCCAAGCCAAACTGCTGCCACGTCCCCAGAGGAAGCTTGAGATAGCGGTCCTTGTTCAACAGGGCCCAGCAGAACATGCGCTCTTTAAAAGTCACGGTCTGCCCTTCCGGCAGTGTATGATTCTGCAGTTCAGGCAGGCTGCTAAAGATTGCGGCAAGCGGTGAATTCGGTATCAAATCCTTGCACACGACGCTGAAGCCCTTCGCCGTATTGCGGCCTGTCATCAAGATAATTTTGGAGTTCGGTTTGATATTGTATTCCTGCAGGGCTTGATCCGGCAGGCACAAAGATCCGTCAGGAAGTATTGTACTCCAGGCGTAGAAGTACCTCCCGCCCTTGGCGGTTACTGCCATACTTATCATCCCCCGAGAATTGATGTGTATTCATCATCTCGCAACGGACGGGGATGAGATATGACATTCATCACCGCTGCGGGGAAATGAGCTTAAGGCCTCGCATCCTCCGATGCAGGAACCGCAGCGCCGTTCTCCTGATCCGTTAAATTCTCGCTCTCCTCTTCGCCCTGCTTGCGGGCCATATATAGCTGATAGATGCGGACGATGATGATTTTAGCCATCATGTACACGGGAATCGCTAGAATCATACCGAGGATCCCGGCAAAATCACCTGCAATTAATAACAGTATAATTGTGGTGAGCGGATGGATGTTGATCGTCTTGCCGTAAATATAAGGAGAGATCAAATTCCCCTCAATCTGCTGGGAGGCCACAACGATCACGATGACCCAGATGACCATTGACGTCGATTCAGTAAAGGCGACAATCACGCAGGGAATAGCGCCAAGAAATGGACCGAAGTAAGGGATGAAATTGAACAGCGCCCCAACGACAGCCAGGAGCAGCGGATAAGGCAGTCCGATGAGCCAGAATCCGATGAATCCCATAATCGCCAGCAAGACAGCGCTAATCATCCGCCCAGCAATGAAGCCTTTCAATCCGTTATCAATTTCATGGATAACCTGCTCACCGTCACGGCGGTAGCGCTTCGGCAGCATGCGGGTCAAAGACGGCGTCACCCGATCATCCTGCTTCAGCATGTAGTACAAAAGGATCGGCACGGTTCCCACGACGATGAAGAAATCATTCAGAAAGGTCACGACATGGGAAATCGATTTGGTCGCGGCCTCGATAATCGAGTTAATGGATTCCGTAATTTTGTTCGATATCTGCGAGTTCTCTTCACTGAACATGGAGAACAGCCTGGATTGCCGCAATTCGTTGAACTGGGATTGCAGCTCCCGGAGCAGCAGCGGCACATTGTTCAGGAAATCGGTCACCTGCTTTTGCAGCGGCGGCCACACGACGATCAGAAAGACCGTGACAACGCCGGCAAACAACAAGTAAATCACAAGAATGGACAGCATTCGATTCCAGCCTTTGCGTTCCAGGAACTGGACGATCGGCCGGAGCAAATAATACAAAAATCCGGACAGCATCACCGGAACGATCAAAATATTAATCAAGGTAACGACTGGATTAAAAATAAAGCTGACCTTGGATAATAATAAAATAATGGTCAGAATCATGATAATTCCTAAACTTATCCGGTAAAAGGGCCTTTGCAGCAAACAATCTCCTCCCCTTAGCTCTCAATGTATAACGCCGCCAGGACATACTCATTCAGAAGGCAGCGTCTCCCACGCGGCATCCAGTAGCCGGTCAAACCATTCGTCATCCTCTTCGATCCGCTCATCCACGAGCAGAAATTGCTCCTCGATCCCCGGTTCGTCCGCATAATGCAGGCTATAGTCCCAATCATTGCCCTTCTTGCTGAAGAACGTAATTTCATAGTTAGCTTTATGCGACGGAACCTGAAAAACCGTCCTGCCTATGTAGGTCCCGTCCTCTTGTCTTTGCATATCCGCCTTGATGATGCTCAGCTCCATTTGACGTCTCTCCTCTGCTCTACGAATTTTATTTTGTTTACGGATAACGGTGTAAATTTTTAGAGAATTGCTCTATAATCGGTATACCTGCGGCAAGCAGTTAACCCTGATCCTATGCAGCTTTACATATCGTAACATGTTTTGGATCAAATTCAAGAAGTCAATATTGAGGTGCATTCTAAAGTGCTTAAGCGCAAAAAAAAGCAGGATTCCTTATCTCCAGCCAAAGTATTAACCTTCGGCTTCGCTATCATCATTGTAATGGGTACGTTTCTGCTGTCACTGGGCCCAGCCTCCGCGAGCGGACAGAAGCTGGGCCTGATTGACGCGTTCTTCATGGCCACGTCAGCCGTCTGCGTCACCGGCCTAGTCGTCGTCGATCCAGCCACCCAGTTTTCGCTATTCGGTGAGATTACTTTAATCATACTTGCCCAAATCGGCGGCCTTGGCTTCATGACGATGGGAACGATGATCGCTCTCGCCTTCAACCGGCGCATTTCGCTGCGCGACCGCCTGGTGCTTCAGGAGGCCATGAAGCAGAATACGATGGAGGGACTTGTGTCCTTAATCCGGCGCGTTACGATTTATTCGGTAGTTATTGAATCGGCCGGAGCCCTCCTGCTCGCCGCCAGGTGGTCTTTCGATATGCCGCTGCGGCAAGCGATCTATTATGGAGTATTTCACAGCATTTCGATATTTAACAATGCGGGCTTCGATTTGTTCGGCACGGTTCATGGTCCTTACAGCGGATTATCCGCTTACGTCAGCGACCCCTTTGTCAATATCGTCACGATCATATTGATCATTCTAGGCGGGATCGGCTTCATCGTGCTGTCGGATTTGCTGTCATTCCGGGCAACGCGAAGGCTAACCCTGCATTCCAAAGTAGTGCTGACCGTCTCGGGAATTCTGATCGTCGCCGGCGCGGTGTTGATCTATGTAATGGAGGTATTTAAATCCCCTGCTTTTCAGGAATTATCGCTCATGGATCAAATCTTCGCTTCGGTATTCCACTCGGTCAGTGCGCGTTCCGGCGGAGTATCAACCCTCAACGTGGCTGAGATGCAGCAATCCACGCAGTTTCTGCTCCTGCTGCTCATGTTCATCGGGGCGGCCCCCGGCTCGACGGGCGGCGGCATCAAGGTTACTGTCTTTGCAATCCTGATCGGAGCGATGTACGCGATGCTGCGGGGAAAAGAAGATATCGTATTCTTCCGCAAGCGGCTCTCGAAGGTATCCATACTCCGGGCAATCACGCAGACATGGCTGGCTCTGTTCCTGGTGATTCTCACGGCAATGATCCTGTCGGCCGTTGAAGACCGCGCCTTCCTGGCCCTTCTCTTTGAGACGACGTCGGCATTCGCCACCTCGGGTCTAAGTCTGGACGTCACGACGAAGCTGACGGATTTCAGCAAGGTTGTACTCACACTGGTTATGTTTCTGGGCCGAATCGGCCCGCTAACGCTCGCTTACGCTATAACCCCAAAATCGCGAAAGGAACTGTTCCGCTATCCGGAGGGGGATTTTATTATCGGCTAAGGATGCAATTCATGTCTAAGAAGCGTGTTCTTTTTGGATACCCTTTCCGATTCGTAGTACAATATATAAATAGCTAAAATTTCTAAGACACTAATGGAGGAGTTATGAGTATGGCTAATTTCGAACAGAAATTGCAGAAATATGCGGAGCTGGCGGTAAAGATCGGGGTTCAAATCCAAAAAGGGCAGAATCTGATCATCAACGCCACCCTGGATTCCGCCGAATTGGTGCGGCTGATCGTGAAGGAGGCTTATAACGAAGGGGCCCGCTTCGTGAAGGTCAACTGGAGCGACGATACCGTGACCCGTTTGCGTTATGATCTGGCTGCAGACGAATCGTTCCTCGATGAGCCAAAATGGTATGCCGGGGAAATGCTGGAATATGTCGAGAATGATGCAGCAGTACTGCATGTCATCTCCTCAGATCCAGACCTGCTGAACGGGGTTGCGCCGGAGCGCCTGACCAATCATCAGAAGACTTATTCCAAAGCGATGAGCAAATACCGCCAGCTGCAAATGGCTAATTATTTCACCTGGTCGATCGTTGCAGTCCCTTCTAAAGCCTGGGCTGCCAAGGTGTTCCCGGATCTCCCGGAAGACCAGCAGGTTAATGCTCTATGGGAAGCGATTTTCCGCACAGTGCGCGTCGATCAGCCTGACCCGGTCGCTGCCTGGAAGGAGCATATCGCGAACCTGAGCCAGAAAGCGGAATATCTCAATAACAAGAGGTTCCAGAAGCTGCACTATGTCGCTCCCGGGACCGATTTGACGATCGAGCTTCCGGCGGACCACCTATGGGTGGCTGCAGAGAGTGATAACGACAAGGGCGTCAGCTTCCTGGCGAATATGCCTACGGAGGAGGTTTTCACCGCTCCGCTGAAGACCGGTGTAAACGGCACGGTATCCAGCACGAAGCCGCTTAGCTATAGCGGGAACATTATAGATCGCTTCTCCCTGACCTTCGAGAACGGCAAAATTGTTGACTATAAGGCAGAGAAAGGCGAGGCTACGTTAAAGCAGCTTATTGAGATGGACGAAGGTTCGAGATATTTGGGGGAAGTGGCGCTTGTACCGCACAACTCCCCGATTTCCCAATCCGGATTGCTGTTCTACAACACCTTGTTTGACGAGAACGCCTCCAATCACCTGGCCATCGGCGTAGGCTATGCCTTTACATTGAATGGGGGTACCACCATGTCGCAGGAGCAGCTCCGGGAAGCGGGCATTAACCAAAGCCTTATTCATGTGGACTTCATGATCGGATCTGCAGAAATGGATATTTACGGCATTTCAGCCAACGGGGAGAAGGAGCAGATTTTCTCCAAAGGCAACTGGGCGATCTAATCTCAGGAATAGACAAAAACAAGAGCCAAGCGGACGCGGATCTTCGCGCCGACTTGGCTCTTCGTTTACTTCTCCCTCCAATCAAGCTCGCTCAATTTAGGCTCAATTGAGAATCATTACGAACAATGCGGTAATGATTATAATCGATAAGGCGTACATGGCCGTCAGCCCCACCATATATTTCTTCGTCCGCTTATCGTAATTCGGATTGCCCGCCCGATTCTGTCTTGACATTCCCACCAGGAGCGTACCTACTGCAGCAATGATTACCATAACGATAATAACAACATACATCCAGTTCAAATTAGCTCCCCCTTCTTCGTCTTCTCCCATTTGATTATGGCAAAAGTATCAGGCTTCGGCAATACGCTTTGCGCGAAACCGTTCAATCACGATCGCGGTAATGCTGAGTACTAATAATAGTCCGACGAATGCGGACAGCATCCAGGCTGACGTATCCGCCCCGGCGGCATCCATGCTCTTGCCCATGGCCAGCGGCAAAGCAGCTCCCCCAGTTCCGCCCGCGGCGATCAGAATACTTGGTGTAGATTTCTCCGCGCCCGGCAGCAGCTTGCTGGCGAACACCAGGGCAATGGAGAACAGCCCGGACATGAACAGCCCGAACAGCGATATCAGCACGAACATGATGGATAGCTGCCCGGTTATGGAGAATAGCGATATCAGCACAAGGCTGGCCGCACAGCTCCACAGCACATAGCGGCTGTAGGAGATCCGCTCCGCAATGATGCCGCAGAACAAGCGGCCAATCGTCATAGCAAGCCAGAACAAAGTCACGCTGAATGCAGCCGTTGATTTCTCGGTTCCCAGCTTCTCAATGAGCAAGGAAGGGAGGAAGTTCACGAAGCTCATTTCCGTTCCAACGTATAGGAAGAAGAACAGGGTGAATACGGCAAGCAGCAGGCCGCGGACCCCCTTATATTGGGCCAGCAGCGACCCTTTCTTCTCCCGCTTCGCCTCTTTCGCGTTCAACAATCCGTTTAATTCGCCGAAATCGCTCTTCAACCAGGCGAGCAGCATCAGCATTGCCGATAGGGCGATGAACAGGAAGGAGAAGCGCCACATCTCCGTACGAATCAGCCAGCCCGCAATCAGCGGCATAACCAGGGCGCCAACGCCGAAGAACACCTCGAGCTTGCTCATCGCCACCGCAGTCCCTTCCTTAACGGCAACGATAATGAGCGTTCCGATGACGGCCTCGATCATCCCGAAGCCAAATCCGGCCACTGTCCCGACAACATACATCAGCTCCCACGGGAGCAGTAAGGTATAGCATACTTCCGCCAGGCAGAGCATTCCTGTCGCAATGATCAGCCCCGTTCTTTTGCCAAAATTGGATATAAGCAGCGGCGACACCAGCACTCCCACCAAAAATCCCGCAAACTGCGCGAAAATGAGGCTTCCCCCCGCCGTGTATTCTTTACCATAGTGTTCAAGAAGGTTAGGCATAATCGATCCGACGACGACATGCGCCAGACCGATCAGCAGATACGCCCAACATCCCATCCATATTAGCCGTTTCATGTTAATGCAAAGCTCCTCTCCTGATGTGTCTGTATTTGATATGTAGGACAACAACCTACTCCATTGTAGATGAAAGTCACGATGGCGTCACCCCCCTGGAAGAAGCGGAAAACAATTGCAATCTAACGCAAGGCTTCAGGGTAACAGGCAAAAGATTCCTCTATAGGCAAAAATCATGTAGAATGCTTAGTAGGTGTTTATGAATTATCGTTACGGGGAACTGGAGAGGAGAAAATCATGTCGGAACGCCTTAAGTGGTTGCTCGCCGCTGATTTTTACGACTTGGCAGAGACCGTTCAGGAAGAGATTTACTATGCTTTCTACGATCTTGTCTACGGCTCTGTTTATTATATAGTGAAGGATCACCAAACCAGTGAAGACATCATACAGGAAGCCTTCCTTAAAGTCGTGGAGAACAAGCCTGCCTTCGATAGCGAGGCCGGAATGAAATCCTGGCTCAAAGTCGTTACGCGCAACACGGCCATCAATTTTTTAAGAAAAAGTAAAAAGTACCGTAACCATTTGGATACGGACAGTGTTTATATAGAAATGGATCCGTTTATAAATTCCAGCGGCTCCGTCGAACAGATGGTGGAGACGAAACTGATGGAAGAAGCTATCATCGAGTATTTGCATAAGCTAAAGCCGGAATATCGCCTGCTGATAGAGTATCGCTGGAAGCTGGGCCTGGGCTACCGGGAAATCGCCGAAAGGCTGCAGATCAGCGAGGATGTCGTCAGGCAGCGGCTGTACCGTACCCGGGAAGGTATCAAAAAAATGCTGTTTAAAGAGTGGGGTGATCAAATTGAAGCGAAGCCATCCCCGCGCTCCCGGATATCCCGCGGAGTTTAACGATTGGTTTGATGATGCTTTTGAGGAGGCCGCCCAGAAACTGCCTCTATATACGGATGCTTATAAGCAGCAATCCTGGGGCAGAATTCAGCCCCGGCTTAAGAAGCGGGCCAAACGCCGGAATAGATGGGCATGGCTGCGCCGTTTCGAGGTAATCGCCTTGATTGCTGTATTTGTCTTGTTCACAGCGGTATTGTTTACGCCGCCGCTTGTGACGGAGGCGGTCTCTCCCATCTATCAGGAATTGAGAAATTGGGGGAACGGAATGAGCCAGATCATTTTTGGCAACGGACGCAAAGCGGAGCCTGGCAGCGTAACGTACGCCCAGAACTCTGCGAATGACGAAAGGAGCTTGAAGGAACAGCTCTGTCCGAAGGCATTTCCTGTGTCCATGAAAACGCAGCTGGGCGAGTTGCGGGACAGCCTCCCTTTCCCCCTGCCTAGAATCACTTACCTGCCGGAGGGCTATGTGTTTAATTCGGCTGAATTAATCCCCAGTCAAGCCCTCGTCACGAATCCGGAAGAGAACAGCCCGGCCGCAGGCGTATATCTATTGTTCGAGAGCAGGAGCGGAGAGCAATTAACCATGATGTTCAGGACCCTTAGGGAGGATGAGATCATCCGGATGCCCTATGAGGAGAATATCGAGACGCTTACGCTGGATAACGGAACAGTGGCTTATTATACCCCTGGGAAGACAGCCCAAATTACCTTTATGATCGAAGATATTTACTTTATGGCTGCCGGTCAGCTGGGCAAGAGTCAACTGCTCGGGATTGCAAATGGTCTGGATATATAAGAAGGGTGCCCCCGAATGGGCACCCTTCTTGAGCTTCATTATCATCTATGCTACGCGCCTGCTCCTTCCAGCGGGATAAGCTCCTGCTTGACGAGCTTCACGCGCGATATTCTCTTGTTGTCGGTTTGTTCCACAATATATGAATATCCGCCGAATTCCACGGACTGCCCAACCTGCGGCGGCAGAACCTGGATCCTGGAATACAGCCAGCCTCCGATCGTATCGTAATCATCGGAATCCAGCTCAAAGCCGAATCTGTCGTTTACCGCCTCGATCAGCATGAGCCCGTCGATGGAATAAGCGTTCTCGCCAATTTGTTCGATGCCGGGCCGTTCCTCGTCGAATTCATCCTGAATTTCGCCGACGATTTCCTCGACGATATCCTCAAGCGTTACGAGTCCCGACGTTCCGCCGTATTCATCGATCAGTATGGCGATTTGCGTCTTGTTGCGCTGCATGCGCTTCATCAAGTCGCTGATCGGTGTTGATTCGGGCACCGCCATGATCGGACGCAGCAGATCCAGATAATTTGCGGAATTCGAACGTATCAAATCTTTTATATGAATAAATCCGATCACGTGATCCTTATCGTTGGCACATACCGGATAACGTGTGCGTGTTCCTTCTAAAGCGATTTCTAAGTTCTCATGCAGAGTATTCTGGGTATACAAACAAATCATTTCGGTACGGGGTATCATGATCTCTCGTGCTGTAGTATCCGCGAATTCAAAGATGTTGTCGACGAGCGACATCTCGGTACTGTCAATCAAGCCGCTCTCGCTGCTCTCCTTCATCATTACCCTGATTTCTTCCTCGGTGTGGGCCGAATCGTGCTGCTCTTTAAGCGGCTCAATGCCAAATATGCGAAGCAGTCCGTTCGACAAGCCGTTCAGTACCCAGATCATCGGATACATCAAACGATAGAACACTTGCATGGGGCGCGCCGACAGCAGCGTAACTTTCTCTGCATTGCGCACAGCTACGGTCTTGGGGGCCAGCTCCCCTAAAACGATGTGCAGCACGGCGATCAGCAAAAACGCAGTAGCTAGCGATATGGTGTAAGCAGCCGTACTCCCTATTCCCGTGAGCTGAAAGAGCGGATTCAGCAGACGTGCCACAACCGGCTCGCCAAGCCACCCCAGACCGAGAGAGCTGAGCGTAATTCCTAGCTGACAAGCGGACAAATAGCCGTCCAGCCGGCTCATGAGCCCTTTTGCTGTCATTGCGCTCTTCTTCCCCTCCTCGATCAAGGCATCGATACGGCCTGCGCGAACCTTCACGATCGCAAATTCGGCCGATACGAAAAATCCGTTAAGCAGAACTAATATAATCATAAGTCCCACATGATAAATACTCGGTAAAGGGTCAGTCAATACGTTTCCTATTCCCGCTGATTCAAGCGGAGAACAGGTGCACCTCCTTCGCGGTTTGAATTAATTTTGACTGTGGCAGGTTCATGACCTTTTACATCTAATTATATTATTATACACTACACAGTCAAACGGCACGGTATGACAACAGACAAGAGTAAAGGTCTAATTTATTTTGTTTTCCACAGAAAGTTGCACTTGTTACAGCCGGGCATGGCTTTTGCTGGCTTTTCCTAGCGATTCGGCTCCTGCAAGCCGGCTTGTGCCCGGCAATAGCCCCTACAAATCAGCAAGGCTGCCCTTTTCCTGCAAAGGCAGCCTTGCTTGTTATTGAAGCTGTACCGGATATAGACAGCCTCACCCGTATTATCTTGGCGGATTTCCGATCGTTCCCGGATATTGATAGGCGAGCGGCTCATCGAAGGTTGCGTAGTCGAAATTCACCATAAGCAGAATTGTACGGACTCCCGTTGCCGGATCGCTGATTATAATATGGTCGCGGCCCGCGGCTTCGAGCACTCCTTTGAACACCTTGGCGTTCCATTCGGAGTTGTTCTCGTAGGTCATGTAAAAGGTGCCTACCTTGCCCAAGTTCAAACGAAGGATGTTCTCGATGTAGGATTGCTCGAACTGAGGGATTGCCGTAGGCACAACCGTTCCCGTCGCCGTCATCGGACTGCCGCTCGGCACCTGAGGCGGATAGGCTGCACCCGTCTGAGCCGGATATGGAGCCGTGCCTCCTTGGGCTGGATATGAAGCCGGCTGACCGCCTCCGCCGCCATAGGCTCCGGCTGGACTGCTGCCGATTTTATAGCTGACGGGCCGATAGTTTGGATTGAACATAAATATAGACCTCCTCTAAGTCGATATGATTTTTTATGGGAGCAGGCTCCCGTCAAAATACGGATGGACAATTCTCAAAAGTCGGCGTAAAGAAGCAGTGGGATTTGAATCTTCCTGTGTTCTGCTGATTGTACCAGGTCCCCGGGCATTCTCCGGCAGGCCTGAAGAACCACAAAGCGTTGCTCGCCGGCCAAATCCGTTCACCGTTAATCACCCTTTGCGCCAGGCGTATGTCAGAATTGCGCGCCCTTTGATAGAAATAGCCCCTTTGCGTCGCTTCAAATCCGCCCGGCGACTGAAATACCATTTGATCCATGCTGCGGATGCCCCTGAAGTCCAGACAGTTGCCGAGAATCCGGTTAACGCCTACGTTTCCAACCATCAGCATGCCCTGCTCTCCTTCCCCCTCCGCCTCGGCGCGCATCAGCCTTGCCAGCAGCTTGACATCCTCGGAGTTTGTTTTTATGACAGCCAATTGGCTTTCCTCCTTCAATCTCTAATGAACGATATATCCTATGTGCATTCGCCTATATTTGTGCCTGGTTTTTTATCGATCGCCATGTCAAGCCCGCTATGCCGGGAGCTTAGGTGAATACGATTTCATTTTTGAACAAATCGTGTCTATTTCTATGGACGCGCTTACATGAATAGCATATACTAGTAATGAATCCATGCCTCGATCATCGAAATCATCCGGGGCAGAATTGTTGCGAGAAGCGGGGGCATATCCGCTTCACAAAACGAACGGGAGGTACGACTAATGAGAATCGCGATTGTTGGCGGTGGACTTGCTGGGTTAACGGCCGCTGCTTATCTGTCCGACAGTCCGGGCATACAGGGAACATTGTTCGAGCGTAGCCCACAGTTGGGGGGAAGAGCCTTTACTTATGAGAAATCAGGTTTTACGTTAAACTACGGAGCACATGCAGTTTATGGCATTGACAGACATACGCTTCTGGATATGGAGAACGAGCTTAATCTTCGCTTTCATAGCAAACAGGTAGACAAACGAAACGTTGTGTATGCGAAGAATGGGCAGCTTACTCCGGCTCCGCTTGATTTCGTTAATATTATGAAGACCGGAGTGCTGACGGCAATGGAGAAAATCCGTTTCGTTGCCGAAGTCGCCGCAGTCATCACTAATATTCACCAGCTGAAGAATTATCCGACCTTGGGCGAGTATTTGGACAAATTCAATGCCTCCTCCGATGTCAAAGAGCTGTGGGAGCATTTGGTCAGCTCTAATTTTTTTATCACTCCGGAAGAGGCAAGACGAGTATCCGGCGAAGTAATCGCCGAGTACTATCATAATTTGTTCCTCTCCCAGAAGCCCGTGAATTACATTCTCGGCAGCTGGTCGACGATCACGAATCAGCTTGTCGATAAAATTTCGCGGAACCCGGATTGGGAAATTGCCTGCAAAGAGCCTGTAGAATCGATTGCTATGGAAAACAACAAATTCATACTGAACACCAAAACTCGCGAATCATTAGTCTTCGATCAGGTTATCTTCGCTATGCCGGTACAGCAGGTTGCCAAGCTGCTCGAATCAACGCCATGGGGACCGGCGCTGGAGCCTTACAAGAACAATACATCAACTGAGGTGCTTGTATACGATGTGGGCTTCTCCAAGGTCATCAATCGTCCCTTCCACTATATCAGCGATATGAACAATAAGCTGTTCATCAGCGACGTCTCGGCGACGGATCATACTATTGTACCGGAGGGCGGTCAACTGCTTCAGGGCATTGCTTATTTAAATGACGACTTCGCGGATGAAGACCAGAAGAAGCAGTATCTGGAGAGCAAGACGCAGCAGATGGAAGCGCTGTTTGACACTTACTATCCAGGTTGGCGCGACAATACAGCCGTCAAGCGCGTATCCAAGAAGGCCATGGTCGCCAGCGTGAAGAATATCCATTCCAATAAGCTGCTGCCTAATCAGCTCGATCAGGTTCCGTTCTACTTCTGCGGCGACGGCTGCGAGGGCAAGGGCGAGCTGGCGGAGCGCGCGTTCTCTAGCGGCCGCAAGGTTGCCCAGGATATTCTGGCCAATACAGCCAAAGTTAAAGCGTTATCCTATTCATGAGAGTACAAATACGAAAAAGCTGCCTTTGCGGGCAGCTCTTTTTATTTTCATAAGGTACCGACCAGGCACCCGGTCATTATCAGCGGCTATTCAATAATTTCTCCTGTAATCACGAAATCCTTCATCGATATTCAGGGACGATTTGGCCAGACGCTCGAATCCCAAATAACGGTTCCCTTGAAAAGATAACTTGCCCCGATCTCCTTCCGCACATTGTCCATACTCATATCCGCTCACTGGAAATTCCAAGCGGTCTCCGCTCTCGACCTCAAACGTTATGTAGTATTTGCTGTCCGACTGACTGACTGACGTCTCCGTATTATGGCGATGAGAAACCTCGGTACGTTTGCCTACGATAACTGTTTGGACCGTGAGCAGCGGCTGTTTGGAGTTCAATACGTAACGCAGTATTCCCCGGCCTACAGAAATGAGAATGATCCCTAGGATGATAATGAAGAAAATAGGAAGCGCAGTATTCATGACGCTGAACATTTCCACCCAAGCTTGCATCCTTCTCCCTCCCTTACATTCACGCCGGTAAAAACACATATGAAATGGTTCTTTGGTCATCCCTGTTCTTCACTTCTATGTATATGCCATGGGGAGTGAAACTTGTCATAGCCCGGATCATAATTTCCATGCTAAAAACAACATAACCTCCGGTTCTAAATCCCTGAACCGAAGGTTATGTTGACCCTGCCCTGAATATGGGACTATGCATAGTAGAATTGCAGCAATTGACGAGTCTCCTCCGCCCCGGCTGCTTCTGCCTCCTCCTCGTACAATCCGTTTTCCGCCCAACAGGCCTTGCAAGCTTCTTCTGTGGTGCACAGATGAGCATCCTCGCAATTGTAGCAAAATTGGAGCAGGTTGCGGGTCACTTGGTCTTGTTTATTCGTGTTCATCTCAATCACTCCTATAGGATTCAAGTAGGTGAAGTGAAGCATTGTTCCTTCTGAGTAAAATATATCACAATCAGCCGTATTATTTTGTGATTATTTTCACAAATAAAATAAATAATCTCATTTTCAAAAAAGAATGAGCCATCTACTCCCATCCTTCCAGGAGTAAATGGCTCTTGCATTTAGCTATAGTACCCGCCAGCTGATACCTCCATCTAAGGTCTGCAGCAGTAGAGAGCGCTTCTGGTTGCTTTGAGCCGCAAGCAGCCAGCCCACCTGATCGCTCGAGAATTCCAGCTTAACGATCTCTGGATACTCCGCCAGAATCTCGGTCAGAACCTTGCTCTCCGGCAGCGCCGTCCAGCTCTTGCCCTGATCCAAAGTATGATATATCTGCGACTGGAAGTACAGCCAGCCCTCCCCGCTACTTATAAAAGAAGGAGGCAGCGATTCGTTCAACCCGCTCTGCCAGAAAGATTCAAAAGGCGCCAGGCGCCAGGAAGCTCCATTATCAGCCGTGTAATAACCATTGAATTTCGTGCTGCCCTCCTTCACGCAACCAATGGGAATCCAGCCGCTTAAAGTTTCATTGGCGAAAAATTGCAGTTCGCCCGCTACAAACCTCTCACAGGATTTATATTTGGCAGTGGAGAAGAACTCCTTGATCTCGGACCAGCTGACGCCGCCGTTATCGGTAACATATAGCTTGGGAATGCCCGAGTTGATCATACTGACGTAACCGTGCAGCCGGTCGCGGAATACCATCGAAATCTCGCTCCCAGTGCTTGGAAGCATATGGTCTTGCGATGCGTCCGCCATAGACGGGCTGCTCATGATTTTGGACCAGGTCGCTCCTCCGTCCTGCGTCTGGTACAACGACTTCTCCTCTTTGTCCGGATACGATCTGGCCGCCAATATCCAGCCATGAGTGTGATCCGCGAAATAGATCGCCTCCACTTTATCCGAGCCCGGCAGCGAAGCGATCTTCCAGGTCGCTCCTCCATCCTGGGTACGCAGTACGATGGCATCGCTTGAGCCGACCGGGTTCCGGACGATCCAGCCATGCGATGCATCGATAAAGAAGATATCCCGATTATATTTCGGATGGTATGGAAATTGGACCGAGGCGGCCGGTGATATGCTTGTCCATGTCTTGCCGCTGTTCTGGGTCAGATACAGCCGCAGCTCGCTGCGCGTTGATCCCCAGGCAATGCCTGCGCTTTCGCTGAGAAGATGGAAATCCGTAAGCCTGGTCTGGATTTGATACCGCTTCCCCTCTTCCATATTCACGGACTTATTGGCGGATGTCGGCTCCGCCAGCGCTTCAGGGTTCTCGATCGTAATGACCTGCCCTTCCTCGGCGGCTTCCTCCTGAACCGGGGGTGCCACCTCGCTTGGCTTGGAGGAGCACCCTGTGATAAGCAGGCAGGAAATCAGCACTGCTCCGGTTAATTTGCACCATAAGCTCAAATATCAGCACCTCACTTACCAGTTGAACCTGCAGATCAATTATATCATACAGGAGAATCGCAGATTAATAGCTTCCTAAGAGGCGTGCCTACAAGCGCTGATCGTCCGCAAAATTCACGGAAAAGTGCTGCTCCGGCTTATAGACCGCGAAGGCATATCCTTTATTGGTTAAATACTCAATGATCTGCGGCAGAACCTCAACGGTCTGTTTCTTCTCATGCAGCAAAATCACTTCCACATCCCGGTGCGTCTGGCTCTTGATTTCCTGCATGACTTTATCCGGATGGTTCGTGTATTTCCAATCCTTGGAGTCAATGGTCCAATCCCACATCTTAAACCCTGCTTTGACGATGTCGTTCCGAAATTCCTTGCCGATTTGCGGCATACTGCCATAAGGTGCCCGAATGAGCCATGGAGCGGTTCCTGTAATCTCCTCTACCATGCCCTGCACTTTACTGAATTCCTTGAGGAACTTGGCGGAGCTGCCGCTTTTGTACAATATATTCTTATCGTGGGTCATGCTATGTAAACCGATGTAGTTTCCTTGCTCAGAAGCGGCCTTAAGGGAGTCTTCACGGCCCTTGATCTGGCTGCCGATCACGAAGAAAGTAGCATGAATGCCGTGCTCGTTCAGAATAGCTACAATATCATCGGTATATTTGCTTGGCCCGTCATCAAAAGTCAGGTAGACCACTTTAGGTACACTGGCTTTCGAATCCTTAGCAGGCTTGGTCGCGTTAGCCGAGGAGTCTGCCTGGCTTTCCGGCTCTTGGCTGTTCTCGGGGAGTGCGTCTTTTGCCTCAGAATCGCTTCCAGACGCTGAAGGTGCATCAGTCTGCTGTTCTTGTTCACTCTCTCCAGGTATGATTCCCTGCTCCGTGTTCTTCTCGTTGCCGCCGTTCAATTTAGGGATAACGACAGATGCGGTATTCATCCCGGCGGATCGTACGTTCATATGCTCTGACGCAGCGATTGCGGACATAATTATCGCAATTGAGGATAATACTAGGGCAAGAAAGATGATCGGCTTTCTCAACCTTCTTCTCGACTTTTTTCGAGTCTTTCTCCTAGGCTCAAGCTGCTTGTTGTTCGACATCATCATGATTATCACCATTTCCCTCTCTCTATGTGTATTACTAGAATAATATAAAACGAGGGGTTTCGTCCTTACAGAAAGGTTACCCTATGGTTACAAAGTTCTCATTAAAATCTGTGAAAAATCTCAGAAAATAGCAAAATATCATTATGCTTGTTGAAAACTCCCGAAATAATGCTTAAAATTCAATAGTTTAAACTTTTGAGAATTTACTTTCATTTCTAATCGATTCATGTACAATGAAGAAGGTTAATACATACCGCCATAGCTTAGAAGGAGATGATGAGTTGACTACACAATTACGATCCAGCCGGGTTGTTATTATCGGCACAGGAGCTGTAGGCGCTACCACCGCCTATACATTACTGCTGCGTGAACGGGTATCCGAATTGGTGTTAATCGATGCGAACAAAGACAGAGCGCTCGGAGAGGCGCTGGACATGAACCATGGCCTCCCCTTTACCGGCGGCGTCAAGCTATGGGCTGGCGACTACAGCGATTGCAAGGACGCGGATATTATCATTATCGCGGCCGGCGCGTCCCAAGCCCCGGGAGAGACGCGTATCGATCTGTTAAAGCGTAATGCCGGCATTTTCGACACGATTATCAAAAATATTGTAAAATACAACAACCACGGAATTATTCTCGTTGCGACTAATCCGGTAGATATTCTGGCTTACGTATCGCTCAAGAAGAGCGGATTCCCTTCCCACCGCGTGATCGGTTCCGGTACACTGCTCGACAGTGCGCGCTTCCGCTATTTGATCGGCCAGGCCAAGCAAATCAATCCGCGCAGTATCCATGCGCATATCATCGGCGAGCACGGAGACACGGAGGTTCCTCTCTGGAGCCTGGCCAATGTGGCCGGCATCGATTTGGAATTCACGGAGGAGGAACGCACCCATATTTTCAACAGCACCAAAAATGCAGCCTATGAGATCATTAATGCCAAAGGCGCTACCTTCTACGCGATCGCTCTGGCACTCGACCGGATCGTCACCTCCATTCTTCAGGACGATGGCTCCGTACTAAACGTATCCACGCTGCTTCAGGATTATAACGGCGTATCCGATATCTATCTGGGCGTGCCAAGCATCGTTGACCGGACAGGTGTCCGCGAGGTGCTCGACTTGAAGCTGAGCGGTGAGGAATTGGAGAAATTCCAGCACTCGGCCAATAAGCTGAAATCCGAAATCAAAAAATTAGATCTATAATACGACAAACCTGGGGTTCTACAGCCTCAGGTTTGTTTTTTATTTCGGGATTGCTTTATTCATATATATTTAATGACATTAAAAATATGAGAAATACAAGCAAGGAAAGCCAAAATAGCTTTACGCCCGTTTAATTAATGACATTAACAATATAAATTGATTAACGATATTAATTGTTTTGAATCAAAACGGAACCTCATCGTCATCCACCTTTTTCTCGGCAATTCGCTTCGCTACAACCTCAAACGGCTCTGGCTGAAGCAGCTCTACTGGAGAAAATGCTTTATCAAACAGAAAGGAATCTCCTTCAAGAATGACCGCATAACGCCCGTCTAACTGAGCGATATGAATCTGGTCCCCAAAATCAGCCAGGCGCCCTTTGACCAGCGTATCGCCTATTCTGAATTTCAGCTCGATTTCCGGCTTGATTTCCACAATGCGCTCGGCAGCCTCTACGACCTGCTCTGGCTCCCATTTCGCCTGGATATCCCTTTTCTCGCTTGCAGCCCACAGCTCCAGCTCTTTCTCGATCTGCTGCCGCTCTTCTTCGTTCTCATCCGGCCATTTCGTCTCGACAAAGGTGTGGACAAACTCCATGACCTGCTCGTTGACGATCTCCGGGATAGACATCTCATAGCTTACGAATTTAAGGAAATCCTCAAAATATCGCGCATGGGACGACTGATGGATCTTCAGCTCCCATTCATCGACCATGCCTTCCTCCAGCATGTAGGGATATTGAATGGATTTCATATTCCGGGCACTGATCGCCATTTCGACCTGGCTTATCAAGCTCTGCTCATCCGATATTCGGGCGATTTTCTGCTCGAAATCGCATTTCAATACGAAAATAAAAGGATCGTCCGAATATTTCGGCAAGGTTGCCTGTACGATAATCAGCGCACCGCCGCGGACCGAGCTCGTATCCAGGTAGCTGCGCACGAGATCGTCGCATGCATTCTTGAAATCCTCCTTATTGTCAGCCCCTCGCAATCGGGCAAACATATTGAAGTTCGGATTGCTGTCGAGCTCATGGCCAGGCTCCACGATAAAGCGGCCGATTTTGGTCGGCGCCTGTTCGGCTGCCGGATTCTTCTCTACCTTCCGTTTGGCGATCCGCGCAAATTCCCCGTCCAGGAACAGCTTGATTTCACTGTCCATGTATTCATACCCGTCCAGCGTTTGATAATGCTTGTACGAGTTGGATGCTTGTCCTTCCTTCCCTTCCACCTGAAGTACGAAAAAGGATAAATACATTACGCTAAAATTCATGAAGTAAGGCCCCTTCTTTTTTATAAAAATAATAGAATATATAAATTGTGAGCATTGCTAAGTGATAGAATCACAAAAAAACTACTGCTAATGGCAGCAGACTGTTTATCAGGAAATATGGATGATGTGTTTTTATTATAACATGAGGATGGCATCTTTACCTTTTAAACCTTCATAGTTGATAGAATGTTATATATGTTGGATTTGAGAGAAGCAGCTAGAGCGCGTCGAAGCTAATGATTTTACTATTGTGAATTTTTCATGTATTGTATTTTTCATTTATATGCTTTTTTAGGCTCTTCATTTGATTTCGCGTTTTTGACCTGCTTTCAGCCTGAGGGCTTTTGCCCCTATGGCTGGCGGCAGCCCGGTCATGGTTTATGCTACAATAAAAGCATCACCGTTTGAATCGGAGGTACGCCGTATGAATATTCAAAAAGCAATCGATCGGAAAAAGCTGGACGAGAGAGTTGTTCATATGCCTTGGTTCGTGCAGCAATTTATTGATTATAAGCTTCCTGACCTCTCCCCCTCCACCTTGCTGGAGTACATCCGGGACTATGAAGCATTCTTTAGCTGGCTGCGCGCGGAGGGGCTCTCATCCGCACAGTCGAATGCCGAAATTACGCTGCTGGATTTGGAGACGCTCCGCATGGAGAGCATCGTAGGCTTTCGCTTGTATTTGACGACGCGGATCGAAGGGGCCAACTCCAAAATTACCGTCTCCCGCAAAATGTCTTCGCTTCGTTCTCTCTTCCACTATTTGAGCCAAATTGCGGAGGACGAGGATTTCTATCCCCTGCTCAAACGCAATATTATGGCCAAGGTTGAAATCAAACGAATACATAAGCCCAAGGATACCGCTGCTAAGCTCAAGGGAAAGCTGCTGGAGGACGACGAGCTGCTGGAATTCATCGGGTATATTCGCGAGGGCTATGGAGCAGACGTGCATAATAATAAACAAGCTTTATATGCCCACGAGCTGAATAAGGAAAGGGACGCCTGCATCGCCAGCCTGATCCTGAACTCCGGGCTTCGCGTCTCGGAGGTGGTTAACCTGAATGTCGATGATCTGGATTTAGCCAACAAAATCATTTATGTATTCCGGAAGGGCAACAATGATGAGACCTTTAAGACCCCCGTCTATTTCCGCGAGCAGTCCAAGGATGAGCTAATCGAGTATCTGGAGCTGCGCCAGACGCGATATAACACGCCAAAACGGGAAAAGGCGCTGTTCGTTGCCCTTCCCAATGGCCAGAAGGAAGGCAAGCGGATGACGAAGCGGGCCATTCAAGCCATGATCATTAAATATGCAAAGCGCTTCGGCAAGCCTTATTTAACCGTTCATAAGCTGCGGCATTCCTTCGCGACCGACTACTACTTGCAGAATGATATTTACAAGACAAAGGAACAGCTGGGACATGCCTCGACCGAGACAACGGAAGTATATGCGCATCTTACGGACAAAACGATGTCCGAAGCGATCGAGCGGCGGGCCAGCTCGGATACTTAGTCGATCTGGTTGAGTAACGCAAAATCCCCTTCGGGTACGCCCGAAGGGGATTGCTTGCTCATTCTTCCAACGACAAAATCGACACGATGATGAGCTTGGCTATTTCTTCAACGTCATCTATATGATAGCAAGGCAAATCCGATCCGGCGAGAATGCCTCCCGTTCCGTCATTATCGAGACAGCCCTCCGCCTCCTGCCTGAACACAGCGGCCCGGACTTCCGTCAGCTCCTGCAGCAGTGGAAGATCCGCCTTATCGCGAATCAGAACGATTTTCGGGTAAGTCTCCTGCTTAAACCCTTCTACAATCGTCATGTCATAATCTTCGAAATGCTTGACCAGCTCGCGAAGCCTTGTCTCCCGCTCCTCAATAATCGCCGTGCGCCAGGGAGAAGTAATTGCCGTTGCGACTGCGCCGGCGCGGCGATGGCGAAACGTATCGGTACTCACGCGATCCGCCTCGAATCCATGAACATCATGCTTAATGACCGCGACTCTTAAATTCATGGCGTTCAGGATTTGCAGCAGCTTGCCAATCAGCGTCGTTTTTCCGCTGTTTTTATAACCTACGATTTGAATTACCGGCATGGTATCCTCTCCCCTCTCAGGAAAAATCCAAAGTAAGCCCAGCTAGAGCCTGCATCCGGGCAGAAGAAGAACATCAACCAGCTCTCCGGCCTTTACGCCCGCATTTGTCGGGGGGATCACGATAAGAACATCGCTGTCTTTAATCGTAATCATGACGCTGGATTCATCCAGTGCGGCAGGATAAGCCACGAGCCGCCCATCCTCAAACGCCAGGCTGCCCCGAACGAACCGGGTATAGTTATTGACTTTGGCATACGTCCTGCCCAGCACCGCTTGAGCTCGGGGCAGGAATGGCTCCTGCAGCCCCAGCATCGTGCCGATAAATGGACGGACGAACAGCTCGCAGCCAACAAAACAGGCCCCCGGATTACCGGAGAGGGCAAACAGCAGCTTGCCCTCTTTAACGGCTGCTGTCGTGACACTCCCCGGACGCATCGTCACCTTATTGAACAGCAATTCGAGCGACTCTTCGCGAACCAGCTCGGCCATGATATCATAATCACCGACGGACACGCCTCCGGTCGTGATGACGATATCATACTCGGCAAAGGCCTTCTCCACACGCTGCCTCGCCTTCTGCAAATCATCCTCGATGGCCTCAAGCATATATGGCTCCCCGCCTGCTTCACGTACTTGCTGAACGAGCATGTAGGTGTTGCTGTTGCGGATTCTGCCGTCCTGAAGGGGCGCATCAATGGCGAGCAGCTCGGAGCCGGTCGAGAAGATGGCTACTCTCGGCTTCCTGGCCACCGGCACCTGATGGATGCCGAATGTAGCGAGCACCGACAGTTCTCCGGCGCCGATTCGCCGACCCTTCTCCATGAACAGCTCCCCCGCGGCCAGCTCGAATCCGGCCGGAGTGATATTCCTGCCGGCCTCTACCTCCCGTTTGATGCGTATATACCGTCTGCCCTCCTGCTCAAAGGCTTCGGTCATTTCCAGCATAATGACGGAATCAGCCTCATCCGGCACCTTAGCCCCGGTCATGATGCGCGCAGCCATGCCCCGTTCCACCTCGGCCGATGGTAGGCTGCCGCAGGGAATATCGTCAACGACCTCTAATTGGACAGGCCGGTCACTATCGCAGCCTTTCGTATCCAAGCTATGTATGGCATAGCCGTCCATCCCTGAGCGGCGAAAATGAGGAAACGGATGCGGGGCATTCACATCGCGGGCGAGAATACGACCTGCTGCCTCCAGTATGGGAACCAGCTCCATTTCGCCGGGACGGGCACAGGCCAATACTCTGGCCTGCGCCTCGGGAACATTAAGCGCATTGCGCCGGAATTTATCTTCTTCGCTCTTCTTCCTTAACATCAGTCCATTCCTCCATCCATGCTATCCAGCAATAAGCTCATGTTATCCATGTTACAGCTTACTTCCCTCAGGAATCAATGTGCAGGACGAAAAAGAGCAGCGCTGGAAGGCCTGCTCTATTTATTAACCTGGTGGGCTGCTCTTTCAAACCTTCTTAACCGTGCGCCGCCCGAGTCAAATAATCGTCCACCAGCGCCGCAGCCTTCAAGGAAACGGCCCCGATTTCATCCCGGCCGAGCTGCTCATAATGAATTCCCATGATGAGCGTGACTGTCCGTTCAAGCGCTGCGGCGGCCCGCAGCGCCAGCGCTTCGCTTAATAAATGCTCCTTATGCCCCGGAACGGCACAGGTATGCACCCGCACTTGCCCATCCACCCAATAAGCCGTGGAGGAGGCGCCGATATGCCGCTCGCCGCCGGACACGAGAAGCAGCACATCCCGGCCCAGGACGATTTCCTGCAGCGACAGATCCGCAAAGCGCCCCATCTATACGATCCCCCTTATTTCATCCAGCGAGCCGATCTTCTCCTGCTCCATGAAGGTTCGCAGCTCATCAACCAGCTGCTTCCCTGCCCGCAAATCCACGAAGTTATGCGTGCCTACCTGAACAGCCGTCGCGCCGGCCATCACGTACTCGACGATATCCTCGGCGCCTCGTATTCCCCCCATCCCCATCACCGGAATGGAGACAGCCTTGCTCACCTGATGAACCATGCGCAGCGCGATCGGCTTGATGGCAGGTCCCGACAGGCCGGCGTACAAGTTGTCAAACACACTCCGCCGTTGATAAATATCAATTTTCATCGCTGAAAATGTATTAACGAGCGACACCGCATCAGCCCCCTCCATCTCGCACATCGCGGCCATCCCTACAAGATCCTCCGCATTCGGCGACAGCTTGACCATCAACGGCAGCGTCGTTGACCGGCGGATTTCCCGGACGACCTCGCGGGCTACCTCCGTCTTGATGCCATAGGCCAATCCGCCGGCTTTAACGTTTGGACAGGAAATGTTCAGCTCGATCATATCTACCGCCTTGGCTCCCCGCCGTTCGCGCAGACGGTTGTCCTCATCAATCAATCTAGCCCCTTCAACATAATCTTCTATTGTATTGCCGCCCAAATTCGCAATGCGTACGAGATCCAGCTTCTCCCACCGAGGGCATTCGTCTCGCAAAAACGCCTCTACCCCTGGATTTTCAAGTCCAACGCTATTCATCATGCCTGAGGGTGTCTCATATACCCGAATTCCGTCGTTCCCATCCTTCGGATACAGAGTCAGTCCTTTGCCGGATATGCCGCCAAGCTGATTAATGTCGTACAGCTTGCTGTACTCCTGGCCAAATCCAAATGTGCCCGAGGCCATAACAACCGGATTCTTAAATGTAATGCCTGCGATCATACATGTCGTATTGATCATCCGAACACCACCTCCTCGGCAAGAAAGACTGGTCCATCACTGCAGGCTTTCCGCCGTTGATCGATGCATTTGACACTGCATACAAGGCAGGCGCCAATACCGCAGGCCATGCGGTTTTCCAGCGAGACATACACATTGGCCTGGCTAGCCGACTCCAGCTTCTTGCGCTGAACGGCCTGGAGCATGGGCTCGGGGCCACAGGCTACGATATGGTCATAGACACAGAAATTCACCTCGTCTAGAATAATGCCCCCAACATTGACAACGACCTTTCCGCTTGTCGCCGCCTTAAATTCTTCGACCAAATATGGCTCTCTGCTAAACCCCAGATATACGTCTGCCTGACGATACGCTCCAAGAGCGTAAAACAACGGAGCAATGCCGATGCCGCCGCCAACGAGAGCTATTCTGCCTTCTGCCTCGGGAAAGCCGTTGCCGAATGGTCCTTCCAGATGGAGCTCATCTCCGGGCTTCAAAAGGCTAAAGCGTTCCGTTCCTTCACCTGCGACATGATAAAGAAATTCAATTTTTCCTTCCGTACGGTTAAAAATACTGAGCGGCCTGGAGAGCAACGGATAGTTGTCCCACGCCCGAACCATATAGAACTGCCCCATTCTGCCAGGATAACTGCCAGAAGCCTGTATCCTGAATATTCCAGGGGCCACTTCGATATTGGCTATCACCTCTGCCATGTCCCTCACCTCTCCAGTTTGATGATTTAACAATAAACCTCACTTTCTCGCTTCATTTAAGATGCTATTTTTAAGCTGTCAAGTCTGTGATTATTATCACAATACATTAAAAATTAGCTTTCATAATCTGCGCATGGAGTGGGCATACCATTAAATACACCATAAGGTCAAAGGAGATGGTTATCCCATGTTGAATCTGGTCCATGCCGCCTTTACGCTCACCCTTCTCGCTTCCTTGTTAAGCGGACAAGCTGTTGAAGCGGTGAATTTCAATATGCTCTTAAGTAGCGCGGCAAAAGCAGTCCGATTCACAAGCATCACAACAGAAACAAAGTCAAGCAACCCTCCATCTCTTGGCGAGCTGCGGCGTAAATATTCGGAAACCTTCAAATTCAGCGGTCCGCGCGTCAAACAGATTGCTCTCACCTTCGATGATGTTCCTGATCCGCGATTTACGCCTCAAGTGCTGGACATATTAAAAATACATGGGATAAAAGCGACATTTTTCGTCGTTGGACACCGAGTGGAGAAACATCCCGATCTTTTGAAACGGATATATCGCGAAGGCCATCAAATCGGAAACCACTCTTACTCTCATCCCCTATTCAAAAATAAGTCCGTAAACGAGTTCCAACGCGAGATTCTACAAACAGAAAGGATCATCTACCAAACGATCGGCATCAAGCCTCGTTACATACGGCCACCTTATGGGGAAATAAATGAAGCCCAGCTAAAGTGGGCTAAAAAGGAAGGGTATCGCATTATCAACTGGAATGTGGATTCACTAGACTGGAAAGGATTAAATAAGGATAAAGTCAAACAAAATATATTAAAGTCTGTCGGCCCAGGCTCCATCGTGCTTCAACATGCCGGTGGAGGCCATGGCTCTGATTTGACAGGAACAATTAAAGCGCTCCCCGAAATTATCCTGTCACTGAAAAAGCGAGGATATCAATTCGTCACCGTTCCCGAACTGCTGCAAGCCGGCAAGCCGAGCAAATAATTATTGTTGCTACCGGCTTGCAGCATGATTACGCATAATTTGAATATATTTGTCCAACAACGCTGCATCCGCTGCTTTTCCAAGCAAATATGGTTTGTTTGTGAGAATACCGTTCTTGGCGTGCTGCAATACAGCGATCGCCTGCTCCGCATTCCCTTTGCGGCAGTAACGAAGCGCTTCGATTTTAGGGGTGAGGATGGTCAGCATGGCAGGATGGCGAACTGTCGTTTTATCCGGCACGGTCCCGATATCTCCACCTGTTGCCAGCTTGGCAAACGAGTATGATAAAAGAAGCTCCTGTTTCATTGCACCCGTTAAACGGTCTTGCTCGATCCATGGCTGCAGCAGTTCAACGGTTTTTTGAAACCTTTCATTCATTGTCTGCCATGCAGCGACGAAATAGAGCAAATTCATGATCATGTCGAGTTCATAACGATCATTGCACTGAAGCCGCGCTTCCCTATGCAGTTCCTCCTCCAGCTCGATGAAAATCCCCTGCGGATGGCGATCAATCCCCTCCTTATCCGCCGCAAATGCGTACTTGTGTGAGAGCTTAAACAAAGCGTAAAACAGTCTGCCGGAACGACCATTTCGCCGCAGTAACCGAATGCCAAGTCCATCGCTATAAGCTCCGCCCTCCGCCTTCAAGGGAACAATCGCCACAAGGCCAAAAGCAAAGTGAAACAACACAAGCAATAACCACGGCATACTGCCAGTCGCTGCATACAAAGCGCACCCCGTCACCACGATCGCCAAATTAGCCAGGCTTCCGCCTGCCAAATACCAAACAAGCCTATGGCGATCCGTTTCATATTCACTAAACTTCACCTGCATAGCGCACTGCCCCCAGTTGCTTGAAGAATTCAAAGCGATGGTCAGCTTGCCCTTTTCCTTAGTGAAACGCACCGGGCCGATAATCAAAAAGCGAAACGAATATCCAAGCCATCGACCGATAACAAGATGACCCAGCTCATGAATCAAAAGAGCCGAATAAAGCATAAGAAATAACGTTAACAGAATTAAAATGTACTTCCCCCATCCGCCAAGCAGCGTGAGGGCTGCCATAATTAGAATGCCTATCACCGCAATTATGATTCCAATCCGCTTCATGTGAGCAGCCTCTCTCCCTTGTGAATACTTCCCTTATCTATACGGAAGGATGACTAGGTTGGTGCCGCTTTTTTACTAAATCATCAATTTAGGAGTCGATCAGCAAACCAAAAGCCGGCCGATGTCTCCCTGCCACATCAGCCGGCCATTGTGTATTTATTAATCTATGACATACAGCTTCAAATCCTGAAACCCGAACTGGCTAACCTTCTGCGGACTCGCCGGAATGAAAATATCAATGCGGTTGCCTTGGATTGCGCTGCCTTGATCGGTTGCCGTCGCAACGAACGCATTTTTCGGCAAATCAGGATGGCTGTGTCCGGTCACCAGCACCTTTGTTCCCATCGGGATTACCTTAGGATCAACGGCGATGGTTCCAAGCTTCAGGGGATTGCCGTAGTAATCGACGGCCCCCCACTTTCCATTCTCGCTGGCCGCTGCGGAGTAGGCGGTTGCTTTGACGTCGATCGTAGATTTGTAATTAAACGACTTCCCCCAGGCCTTCACGACCCGTTCCGATGAAAGCACTTTAAGCGTCGATAGCGCCTGTACCTCGCTCGCTGGAGCAGACATGGCCTGCACACCTTGGCCGGGAATCGTTATGCTCAGTCCCTCGTAGATATTCGTTGCTTCAATGCTCGGATTCGTTTGCATAAGCTTGTCCAAGTTGACTCCGTACTGTTTAGCTAGAAGGAAGAAGGTATCTCCATCCTTCGCTTTATGTACTGAATCGGCATAAGCTGGCATGACGCTCAGTGCGCCTGTTATTCCTGCTGCAATCACCGCCACCTTGATACTTCTGCTCCATTTACGGCTTCTAAGCTGTTTTAACATGCTGTTCCTCCTTTAAGTGCCTGCGGAGTTAGTTGTCGGATTCGGGAAAAAGGATAGCTCCCGGCGCAGATTTAAATCCATGCGCTTCACCCCTAGCAAGCAGCCCTGTGCGAACTTTAACGCCAATGCTTGCATAAATCGTCCCCCGCACCTGCTATCGCAGAGTTTCGGCCGTAATGAATATATCACAATTTTGTAACCTATGGAGCATGCAATTGTTTCCAATGGTAAACGAACCAGCTATTATCAAGAAAATATCAATTCGCCAACCATGACAAAAAATTAAATTTTTAGCTAAGAACGCACAAAAGCACAAAAGCACGGCCATGGGCCATGCTCGATAACATAATAACTATATTATTTTGGAATTATAGTACTTTGCTTAAAAAATCCTGTGTACGCCGGTTCTGAGGGGAACCGAACACCTGCTGCGGCGTTCCCTGCTCGATAATAACGCCTTGATCCATAAATAGAATGCGGTCGCCAACCTCGCGGGCAAAGCCCATCTCATGCGTAACAATCACCATCGTCATACCGCCCATGGCCAGCTCCTTCATGACTTCAAGCACCTCGCCTACCATCTCCGGGTCTAACGCGGACGTCGGCTCGTCAAACAGCATCACATGCGGCTCCATCGCCAGCGCCCGTGCTATTGCAATACGCTGCTTCTGGCCCCCCGATAATTGGGACGGGTAAGCTTTGCTCTTGTCCTCAAGGCCCACTTTGCGCAGCAGCTCCAGCGCCTTGGTCTCGGCCTCCGGCTTGCCCTGCTTTTTCACCTGGATCGGAGCCATCATGATGTTGTCCAGCACCGTCTTATGAGGAAACAGATTGAAATGCTGGAACACCATGCCCATCTTCTCGCGGGTTTTGTTGATATTATGATTTTTACCGGTAATCAGCTCGCCCTCGAAATTAATTTCACCGCTCGTCGGCTCCTCTAGCCGATTCAGGCAGCGCAGAAACGTACTTTTTCCCGATCCGCTGGGCCCGATAACAACGACCACCTCACCGCGGTTGATCTCCAGATCGATGCCTTTCAAAATATGCAGCTGACCGAACTTTTTATGCAAATCCTTAACGGTTATCACTAGCCTGCAATCTCCTTTCGAAACGACCCAAAATGCGGGAAAGCGTAAAGGTCACGATAAAATACATCACGGCCACGATCAGGAACGGAAGCATGCCGTTGTATGTAATACCCTGCACCGCACCAGCCTGGAACATCATCTCGGTCACCCCAATAAAAGATACGATGGACGATTCCTTAACGATGACCACGAACTCGTTGCCGATCGCCGGCAGCACGTTTTTGATCGCCTGCGGAATAATAATGAACCGCATTGTCTGCCCCTGCGTCATCCCCAGCGAACGCGCCGCTTCGCTCTGGCCCCGGTCTACGCCCTGAATGCCCGCCCTGAATATTTCGGCCAAATAAGCCGAGCTGTTAATGGACAGCGTAATGGCCCCGGATTCGATAGGATCAAAATTGATATCGAACATGTAGGACAAGCCGTAGTGGATAATCATCAGCTGCACTAGCATCGGCGTGCCGCGCAGGAATTCCACCCAAGCATGGCCGACAAAGCGCACGATTCCCCATGGCGACATTCGAATCAGGGCGACGACCAAGCCCAGAATGAACCCGAAGAATACACCGAGCGCTGCGAGCCATAACGTATACTGCAGCCCGGTCAGAAAGTAACTGCGGTATTCCCAAAACATCGTTCCAAAGTCAACAAAAAAATCCATAAACCTATCATTCCTCCAATTGAAAAGACAAACTGCCCCGCTGTCGCCCGTTTCTTAAATAAAATAGAAAAATAGCGAAGGTGCTCCGCTATTTTCCTGCCATCAAGCTGTATCGTCATAGTGACCAGCGCCGATTAACGAATGGACAGATCGCTGGCTTCTTGTACGAACTTATCAATGCTGCCATCCTTCTTCAGGCGATCCAAGGTAGCGTTGACTTGATCAAGCAGCTCTTTGTTCCCTTTCTTGATCCCGACTACGTAGCCCTCGTCCTCTGTTTCCGGCACTGCATCCGTAATTACGATTCCCTCGACGTTCTTCACGAACGATTCAGCCACCGGACCCTCGATAATTGCGACGTCCACACGCCCCGAATTCAGCTGCATGATGATGTCGGAAATTTTAGCCAGGGAGGTCAGCTTTGCGCCGGGAATTTCTTTGGCGATGTCCTCCTGAATCGAACTCTTCTGGACGCCGATTTTCAGGCCCTCCAGCGATTCAAGCGTCGAATATTTGTCCTTATCCGCTTCTCGGGCCACGACGGCCTGCTTGGCGTTGTAATAGATTTGCGACATCTCGATTTCCTTAGCCCGGTCAGGTGTAGGACTCAGTCCGGAGATAACGATGTCCACCCGGCCGCTGCCAAGCTCGTTCAGCAGGGAGGAGAAAACCATGTCCTTGATTTCCAGCTCCGCGCCCATATCCTTTGCAATCTCTTTGGCGATTTCCACATCAAAACCAACGATTTCGTCTTCCCCTTTATCATTCTTGATATGGAATTCATAAGGCGGGAAGTCGGCGCTCAATCCGAGAATGAGCTTCTTCGTCTCTCCCGCGCCAGCTCCTTGCGAGCTGTTGTCTTTCGTTTCCTTGTCCTGTCCACAGGCCGCCAGCACCGTAGTAAGCAGCAGCACAGCCATTAATAATGTACCCCATTTTTTCATTTGTCTCTCTCTCCTTGCTTGTTCTGAAAATAAATCATCGTCTCATGATTTCACTGGGCTAATTATAGATCATTATGCATATATATGCAAAAGAAATTTTCGACATTTTTCCTTCCTTCGTCCATTCCCGATTATACCCCTGGTCAATTGCCGCGCTTCCTCCAATGCTTTAGCGGTTTAAATCAATCCCGTATAAATTGGATTCTATATCCATTTTTACCCGCCCAGTCTTAATTATGGCTTGGAACTCCTATCGCTTTATCACGGCAGCGCATTACCTAAATCAACCATTTTATACATCGGATTTGTGACAAAGTTCATTGACGTTTTTCAGAGCTCCGCCTTCTGTTTGATCAGACATAAGCGCTGAATACCTAGCCATTCATGAGCTCCCCTTATTCAGGGAATAATGGTTCATACTCAGGGACAATTGGTTATTAATTAGCTGTACCATGAAGTTAAGGAGGTGACCGCATGCTGCTTGAAGCTTTGTACCATGTGCCTCGCGATAAATGGGCTTACGCTTATAATCCCACGACGATTCATCTGCGTGTGCGCACAAAACGGGATGACGTAGAGAAGGTATTCGCCATGACCGGGGATAAATATGACTGGCAAACGACCTACCAGGAATTAGCTATGGAAAAAGCGGCCCATGACTCGATGTTCGATTATTGGGAGGTCGCGGTGAAGCCTAAATTCAAACGGCTCTCATATGCCTTCAAGCTGGTGGCCGGCAGCGAGACCGTGTATATGCAGGATAGCGGAATCGGTCATCAGCCCCCGACGCCGCCGGGCGAATTGTACGAATTTCCTTATATTCACGAAATCGATGTTTTCAAGGTGCCGGAGTGGGCCAAGGAGGCCGTATTTTATCAGATCATGCCCGAGCGTTTTGCGAACGGCGACCCTTTGAATGATCCGGAACATACGGAGCCGTGGGGAGGCAAACCGCGAACCGACAACTTTTTTGGAGGGGATTTGCAGGGAGTACTCGATCATCTCGATGATTTGACAGACCTCGGCATTAACGCTATTTATTTCACGCCGCTCTTCACGTCCCCATCCAACCATAAGTACGATACGATCGATTATAAGAACGTCGACCCTCATTTCGGGGATAATGCGCTATTGAAAAAGCTGGTTGCGGCCTGTCATGAAAAAGGGATTCGAGTGGTGCTCGATGCCGTATTCAATCATTGCAGCGAGCAATTTCCTCCGTTTCAGGATGTGCTGAAGCATGGACAGCATTCAAAATATATCGATTGGTTTCACATTAACGAATTTCCGGTGTCCATCAAAAACGGCATTCCAACCTACGATACATTCGGTTTCTTCGGCAACATGCCGAAATTCAACACCGCGAATCCTGAAGTGAAGGAATATTTGCTGGGCGTAGCCGAATATTGGATTAAAGAGATCCATCTCGACGGCTGGCGCCTGGACGTCGCCAATGAGATCGACCACCATTTCTGGCGCGACTTCCGGCAAATTGTCAAAAAGGCCAATCCCGAGGCCTATATTATCGGCGAAGTATGGAGCGACTCCCTCAATTGGCTGCTTGGGGATCAATTTGATACGGTCATGAACTATCCTTTTGCCGACAAGGTGCTCGCCTTCTTTAACGGGGCCATGGACGGGTACAGCTTCTCCAATGAAATGGGTTCACTTATTATGCGCTACCCGCAGCAAACCAATGAAGTCATCTTCAATATGCTGTGCAGCCATGATACGCCGAGGCTGCTGACCAGCGTTGGCCATGACAAGCGCAAGCTGAAGCTCTGCGTAGTCTTCTTGTTCACTTACATCGGCACCCCCTGCATTTTCTACGGTGATGAGGTTGGCCTGACTGGGGAAGGCGATCCCGACTGCCGCAAATGCATGATCTGGGATCCGGACAAGCAGGACCGCGAGCTGTACGACTTCTACAAGCTGATGATTGCGCTGCGCAAGAAGCATCCGGCTCTTCGCGAAGGCCGATTCCGCTTTCTGCACGCAGACACTAATGATCCATGCATCATCTATGAGCGAATCGACGACAACGCCCATTTTACGATTTGGATGAACAATACCGAGAAGAAACGTACGCTGTCCCACCCTATCGTTACGAACGACTGGCTCGACGCACTGACCCATGAACGCGTCATGCCTGATAAAGGGATTATGAATATTAGCCTGGATCCCTTCGGTTATCGAATTTTGTACCGCAAGCTGAAATAATTGGCAGGATGTGCGCTTAAGCTGACTGCTCAACGTGAATACCCCAATGCTTCTTTAATCGAAGCATTGGGGTATTCGCCGTCGTATATAACCGTATTTATTCGCTGACAACTAATCGTTCGTAAATGCCGAGATATTGCTTCGCTGATGTTCCCCAGCTGTAATCACCGGCAAAGGCATTCCGCAGCAGCTGCTTCCAGTGCTCGGGCTGATGATAGAACATGATCCCTCTCCGCAGCGTATACAGCAAGTCGTGAGCATTGAAGTTCTTGAATGTGAAGCCATTTCCCTCGCCGGTCGCCTCGTTATAAGCTTTTACCGTGTCATTCAGCCCGCCGGTCTCGCGGACAACAGGGATGCTGCCATAACGCAGCGCAAGCAGCTGGCTGATCCCGCAGGGCTCGAATTTTGACGGCATCAGAAACAGGTCGCTTCCTGCATAGATTTTTCTTGATAGCTCGTCGCTGAACGTGATTTGTGCCGACAGCTTCTCGGGATGACGATGCGCCGCTTCCCGGAACCAATTCTCATAAGCCTTATCCCCGGTGCCGAGAATGACGAATTGAACGTCCTCGCCAAGCAGCCATTCGTCGAGAATCCGTATGACCAGATCCAGTCCCTTCGGCTTGACCAGCCGTGTGACCATCGCTACGAGCGGAATTCGGGCCGATCCCGGCAATCCCAGCTCCTCCTGCAGAGCGGCTTTATTCTCCTGCTTCTTCTTGGCGCTAGTCTTGTAGCGGGCCGCAAGAACGTGATCCGTTGCTGGATTGTAAAGCTTTGTATCCACCCCGTTGACAATTCCCGACAAACGGTCGCCTAGAGAGCGAAGTAGCCCGTCCATCCCGTAACCGTAATATGCTGTTTTGATCTCTTCGGCATAGGTCGGACTGACGGTTGTAACATGATCTGAAAACACCAAGCCTGCTTTCATAAAACTTACAGCACCGTTATATTCGACGCCCTCCGGCGTATAATAACTGTGCGGCAAACTCAGCAGGTCACCAAGCACCTCGTAAGGAAACAGTCCCTGATACAGCAAGTTGTGTATGGTGAATACGGTACGAATGCCAGCGTAATTAGGGTCATGGCGGAAGTGCTCCTTAAGCAGCAGCGGAACCATGGCGGTATGCCAGTCATGACAGTGAAGGATGTCCGGCCAAAATTCGATCGTCGGCAAAATTTCCAGCACGGCCCGGTTGAGGAATGCGAACCTTTCCCCATCGTCCCAATGTCCGTATACTCCGTCCCGGCCGAAGTAATACTCGTTATCGATAAAATAAACCGGAATATCCTCCCAGACCAGATGCTCGATACCGCCATACTGCCGGCGCCAGCCGACGGGAACTTCTACCGCCCCCAAGTGTTCAAGGAGGTCACTGTAGCGAGCGGACATATCCCGATATTTCGGCAGTACGATCCGGACATCATGGCCCGCCTGGCGCAGCGCTTGAGGCAGCGCCCCAATGACGTCAGCCAATCCGCCCGTTTTGATGAACGGCGCTACTTCCGCCGCAGCGAACAGTATTTTCATTTCTTCGTCCTCCTCTTCGTTGAAGCAGCTTGCCGCTTCACCGTCTTCTTCCAAATCGTCATACTTAGCGGGGCCATACTCATCACCAGACTATGAGGCTGCTCATGCCAAGGCACTTTGACGGAAGCCAGCGTCTGTTCCTTCATCGTTCCCGTGCCGCCATAAGCGAGATCGTCACTGTTGAATACAAGCTTGTATTCCCCGGATTTTGGCACCCCTACACGATAATCCGTTCGTGAAACGGCTTGAAAATTGATGATGACAAGCAGCGTATCGCCAGCCTTTTTGCCTTTGCGCAAAAAACAAATCACGCTTTGGGCTGCATCATGCGGATTAATCCACTGATAGCCATCGAAGCTGTGATCGAGCTCCCAGAGCGCGCGCTCCTGCAGGTATAGTCTATTCAAAGCTGCCGTATATTCCAGCATTCTCCGGTGCGACTCATACTCCAGAAGGAACCAGTCGAGCTGATCCTGATCCTTCCATTCGATAAATTGACCGAACTCCCCGCCCATGAACTGCAGCTTCTTCCCTGGCGAAGTAAGCTGATAACCCAGCAGCAGCCGCAGTCCTGCAAACTTCTCTTCATAATTGCCCGGATTTTTGTCCAGCAAGGACTTTTTGCCATGGACGACTTCATCATGCGATAACGGCAAAATGAAATTCTCCGAATAGGCGTAGCAGATCGGAAAAGTCAGCAAATGGTGGTGATTCCTCCGCTCTTGAAAGGACTTCTCGACATAGGCGAGCGTATCGTTCATCCAGCCCATATTCCATTTATAGTTGAAGCCAAGTCCGCCGTCCTCGATCGGCGCGGTTACGAGCGGCCATGCGCTGGATTCCTCGGCCATCATCAGAGCGTGAGGATAGTATTGAAATACGGTCCGATTGAGCTGACGGAGGAAGGAGACCGCTTCGAGATTCTCGATGCCTCCATGCTCGTTGAGCCGGTACTGTCCGGCATGCTTCTCAAAATCCAGGCGAATCATGCTGGTTACCGCGTCGACGCGAAGTCCGTCAAAGTGGTACACATCCATCCAGTACAGGGCATTCGAGATCAGGAACGAGCGGACCTCCGGCTTGGAGAAATCAAAGCTTAGCGTTCCCCAGCCCGGCTTCTCCGCCAGCATGGGATCGCCGTATTCGAACAGCGGTGTTCCATCGAACATTCGCAGCCCGTGAGCATCTTTTGTGAAATGCCCGGGCACCCAATCGAGCAGCACGCCGATTCCCGCTTGATGGCAGCGGTCGACGAAGTACATCAAATCCGCAGGCTCGCCATACCTGCTCGTAGGCGCATAATACCCCGTAGCCTGATAACCCCATGATAAATCATAGGGATGCTCGGCCAGCGGCATGATTTCAATATGGGTATAGCCCATACTTACGACATAAGGGATTAATTCGTCAGCCATTTCCCGGTACGTATAAAAGCTGCCATCCGTTTTCTGCTTCCAGGTGCCAAAATGTATTTCGTAAATGTTCAAAGGCCTGCGATAAGGTACTCTGTTCTTCCTTCTCCAGTTTCCGTCATTCCACTTATATCCGGATACCGATTTGACGATGGATGCCGTGGCTGGGCGCACCTCCGCATGGAAGGCGAACGGATCAGCCTTAAGGAAGGTTTCGCCGCTTGGCCCCGTAATTTCGTACTTGTAAAAAGTTCCTTCCCCCACTCCAGGGAAAAAGCGAGTCCAAATTCCCGAATCGGGTATCTTATATAGTAAATCGTTCTGCCCACTCCACTCGTTCCAGTCCGAAGCTACGCCAACCCGGGATGCATGCGGTGCCCACACGGTAAATCTGACCCCCGTACGGCCATCCTCTACCGTCAGATGAGCACCGAACGTGAAATAGCTGCGATACAGCGTGCCTTCATGAAACAAGTAAATATCGCTTTCGGAAATAACTTGCTTGGACGATTGCTCTGCCAATGACAAGGGATCACCTGCTTTTTCTTATAAGTTCCACCAACTAAATTACCCATAAATTTCATCACTGAATAGCGATTTTCTCGTTTGAAAAATAAATTGTATACTTTCATCCATTTTTTCTTCTTCTCGTTTCAAGGTCTGCATATCTCGTTTATGTAAGTACTACTACTTGAAAATCCACAGGGAGGGAAAACGACATGAACAAAAAGGATTGCATTGCCATGCTGTTGGCCGGAGGGGAAGGCCGAAGATTATCCCCTCTAACGTCCAAACAGGCAAAGCCGGCAGTACCATTTGGTAGCAAATACCGTATTATCGATTTTCCTCTCAGCAACTGCGTAAATTCAGGAATCGATACCATCGGTGTTCTGACACAATACGAAGCAGAATCGCTCCATCAGCACATCGGAGACGGCGAAGCCTGGGGATTGCCCCGAACGGAGAACGGTGGAATTGCTTTGCTTCCTTCATACAGCACAGGCCATACAGGAAATGAGGAGTACGTGGGTACCGCCGATGCCATTTATAAAAATATCGAGTATGTAGACCGTTTCTCGCCTGACAATGTCCTGATCTTGTCCGGTGACCATATTTACCATATGGATTATCGCGAGCTGTTGAATTCCCACGTCAGCCGAGGGGCAACGGCTACCATATCCGTCATGCCGGTTCCCTGGGACGAAGCCCATCGCTTCGGCGTCATGTCCATTGATAAGCAGCATCGGATCACCGAATTTGCCGAGAAACCGGAGCAGCCGGCAAGCAACCTGGCCTCTATGGGAATCTACCTGTTCAAGTGGGATTTCTTGAAGCGCCATTTGATTGAGGATGCAAACGACCCTCATTCCAGTCATGACTTCGGCAAGGACATCATCCCTAAAATGCTGGCCGGTTCCATGCCGCTTCACGCTTACGAATTCAAGGGCTACTGGCGTGACGTAGGAACCGTCCAGAGCTTATGGGATGCCCATATGGATCTGCTGAGCGAAGGCGGATGGTCCTTGCTGAACGAGCAGTGGCCGATGTATACGCGTGAAATGCGCACGAAACTGGGCTCCGTCAAAGCGCGCAGCGCCGAGATTAAGAAATCGATGATTCATGATTGCTGCAGCTTGGAGGGATGCGCGGAACGCTCGGTCATATTCGGAGGAGCCATCATTGGCCGGTATACCAAAATCAAGGACAGCATCGTCATGCCGAACGTGGAAATCGGCCGCAATGTCCTGATCGAACGGGCGATCATCGGCGAAGGTGCCGTCATTAAGGACGGAGCCATCATCAAGGGTACCGCGAACGAAATCATCGTGATCGGACCGAATGAGACCGTTCTGGCTAAACCTGCCGTCCGTACCCAGCCTTCCCGCTTACTTAAGGAAGTATACGACAATACCGCCCGCTTGCGGGCAGAAGGCCTGTCATCCTAAGAGCTTTGTCCATCCCCATATTATTATGTATATAGCAAAGAGCGGATCATCATGATCCGCTCTTTGTCATTACCGCATATTTAAATTTATTTCATACAGGCTATGGCACTGTCTTCCAATCATTTAATCATTCTCGCGTATCCCGGTTATCTGAACTACTTGTGTCCTTCCCATTCACAGCGCCGGAGCTCCCCGCATCCTCGTCGGCAGTCTCGCCGGAATCCGCTTCGCCCACCACTTCCAGAACTGGCAGCGTAACGGATACCGTAGTTCCCGCACCCAGCTCGCTATGGATGTCCATTTCTCCCTTATGCAGCTCGACCAGCTGCTTGCTGATGGCCAGGCCCAGCCCCGTGCCACCCCGGTTATGATTAACCTGGAAGAAGCGATCGCTGACTTTGGCAAGATGCTCCTCGCTGATTCCGATTCCGCTATCGACCACCTGGACGAGCGCCGTACTGCTGTCCTTCAGCGAAATGACGAGATGAACCCAGCTGTTCTCATTCGAGAATTTAACCGCGTTATCCACCAGGTTCAGGAAGACCTGCTTCAAGCGATTGCCATCGCCAATGATAATCACGGGCCGATCCGTCCGGTCATCCAGCTTCAACTGAATCTGCTTCTGTTCAGCCTTGGCCCAGACATTCAGCATCGTCTCCTGCAGCAGCTCCTTCAAGTTCACCCGGCCGATCACAAGCTTCATTTCATTTTGTTGAAGCTTGGAGAAGTCCAGCATTTCCTCGACAAGGCCGATCAGCCGCTCCGTCTCCTTAGAGATAATCTGCATGCCGATTTTCGTCTCTTCCGGATCGAAGCCGCCGGAGGTCAATGTCTCGCTCCACCCCTTGATTCCCGTCAGCGGCGTACGAAGCTCATGGGAGATCGAGGAGATGAAATCATCCTTGATCTGATTGCTGCGGACGATCTCCTCCGCCATATAGTTCAGGGTTGCGGCCAGCTCGCCAAGCTCGTATTTATAGTTCCCTTTGATTCGCGCATCGAATTTCCCCCGGGCCATCTGGGCGGATACAGCTCTGATGTTATTGATCGGCTTCACGATCGAATTGGCCAGGCCGATGCTGAACAAGGTGACCAGGGCAAGGACGGCCGAGCCGACGCCGACGGAGAGCAGCGTCAAATTCATGAGCTTGGCGTTCACATCCTCGAGCGAGGTGACGTATCTGACGATATAGCGGTTCTCCCCCCGTACTTGCAGCGGCGTCGATACGGCCATGACCCACTCCCCGGTCGATTGGCGTCCTACCCATTTGCCCACGCCGCCGGCGACGGCCTGCGGCACATCGCTCGTCTGAATCGGCCGATCCGCCTGAAACTGCGTGCTGCTGGCCCTGACTTCGCCCTTGCGATTCAAGATCATTAGCTCCGTATTATCCAGTTCGAACGTGCGCAGAATCTCTGTGAAATAATCCGGATCCCTCTCGGCGTACAGCTTCACGAATTTCTGGAAATAATCCGTCGTCCTAGTGGCGTGGTTGGACATATGATTCTCAATGGTCTGATAGTAATACGTTCTTAAGGCAAATGCGAAAATAACCTCTACCATAAACAAGGTTACAAATACTACGATGAAATAATGCAGGACGATTTGGCGTCCGATTCCTTTTTTGATCATTGCCCCTCGCCCTTCCATTTATAACCGTGCCCCCACACAGTCTGCAGGAAGATCGGTTCGGAAGGGTTGTTCTCAATTTTTTGGCGCAGCCGGCGAATGTTCACGTCAACGATCTTCGGATCGCCCATGTATTCCTTGCCCCAGACATGATCCAGCAGCAAATCGCGGCTAAGCGGCGTATTCTCCTTCTCCAGAAAATACTGAATCAGCGAAAATTCGGTTGGCGTCAGCTCGATCAGCTGACCGTTTTTCTTGAATTGCTTGCTGATCAGATCGAGCGTAAACGGACCGGAGGTAAAGGATACCTTCGCGCTGTTCTCCCGGTATACATTGACCCGTCTCAGCAGCGACTGGATCCGGGCGATGAGCTCGGTCGGACTGAACGGCTTGCTGATATGGTCGTCGGCCCCGACCGATAGCGCATAGACCTTATCCTGCTCCTGAACCTTGGCGGTCAGGAATATAATGCCGATCCGTTCATTCGTTTCCCTGATCTTGCGGCATACCTCAAATCCGTCCATTCCCGGTACCATGACATCCAGCAATGCGATATCGATATCCGGGATGCTGTTATACCGGTCCAATGCCTCATTGCCGTCCGCCGCTTCGATCACATCGAAGCCGTTGCGCTTCAAGTTGATCACAATAAAGCTGCGGATGGACTCCTCGTCTTCCAAAATCAACACTTTACTCAACTTTGCCTTCCTCCCTTTTCCTTGCATTAAGCCATCTAACGCTTAATTTCCTTCTCGCCTTTATTCACTTTCAAATCGGTGTGGCTGAGGAACCCGATCACTTTATCATTATCGCGGGCGAACAGCTCCCAATCCTCCTGAACCTGCTCCCACTCCGCCAAAGAGAAGAAGCGGATTTCCGCCAGCGTGGCATTCGTATCAATATCGACGAATTTGATATGCTCGTCCTTGACGGACTTGATATCAATCGTGACCTTGCCCCACCATTCCTTAGGAAGATTAAAATAGAACCGCCCTTCCAAGTCCATATATTGCTGCATGACGAACGTTAATCCTTTATCCGGATCCCATCTGTAATAGGAGAACAGCCATGGAATATCGTCGAAGGCGATGTACTCCCAGCCCTTCGGCGTTTCCAGCATGCCGATCTCCAGAATGCCGTCGTCATTGACGTCCCCGCTCATGATCTGATAATCCTTGAGCGTGGAGCTCTGGTCGGGAATAAGGTCAATCAGTTTCCCGTCCTCCATGATGATGATGATCGAATAGCCGGAAAGCTCCCCGGAAATAGCATCGAGGATAATTCCGCGCTTCTCCGGCGTAATGTTGCCATGGACGACGTTATAGTAGCCGCTAACTGCATTGTCGAGCTGCAGCTTATCCAGCTCCTGAAACGAGGATTGTTCGTACTGATACGTCGTAACCGTTGTGTACTGATCCTTCCTCAGCGACACGACCGTAATATCCAGCTGGCCGTCATCATTCAGATCATCGATGATAAAATAATTATAGGGCAGCTCCAGAATTCTTTCGACCGAAGAGCCGGTATATGAATAGACGATCAATCCTTTCTGGGTCTGGTTCTCCCCGCTGGAGAATCCGGCAACGATATTGATCTCTCCGGTTCCGGTAACGTCCTTGAGCTCGAAGGATTCCAGCACCTGGCCTTCCCCGTCGAACCTTACCTTCGGCACCCACGTATCATTCTGGTTCTCCAGAATCATCCCGTGAACCTTGACCTTCTCCAGCGGAGTCTCATAGAAGACCACCGCTTCCATGATGCCGTCCTTATTAAGATCGACTACCCTTATCGAGCTGATGTCCGTCGCATCCCGGGGCCGGATGACCGCCCCCTTCAGCTCCGCATTGATGACGCTTCTCAGCGTCTCCTTCTCCGAGCTGAGCTCCGGCGTCTTCATCAGCAGCTTCGGATCCATCATAAAGTTGCAGCCGCTAAGCACTAGCAGCAGCAGGGCGCTTCCCAGCAGGGGAAGCCATCTATTTACATTCAATCGTATCACTCTTTTCATGCTAAATCGATTTGGCGCTTCTCTTCCCCGGTGAGTCTTCTCCCCTTCACATCAAGCTTCAGCTGTCCATCGTAAATGCCCCAAATTCTCGTACAGAACCGCTCGGCCAGCTCGATCGGCAGCGCTGCGATTACCGTCTTCCCTTGTTCGGTGCACAGGCCTTTAAGCGTAGCCATTACCTTGTCCGCCGAATGCGGATCGAGGCCGATGACAGGCTCGTCAGCAGCGATAAACCCGGCCCCGTGAACGAGCGCCCGGCAAATCGCTACGCGCTGGCGCTCTCCCCCGCTCAGATTCCCGGCCTTGAGATGCGCCTTGTCCAGCAAGCCGAATTTCTCCAGCTCGTCCATGGCGCCCATATAGTCATCCGAGCGAACCATGCCTGTCAGGCGGCGCAGCAGCGGAGTCTGTCCGGCCTGTCCGATCAGCACGTTTTTCAGAGCCGTTTTCTCCGGATTCAGCGTGGGGTTCTGTTCCAAGTATGCGCATTTTGAACGATATTTCCCCGCCCCTTTGCCCCCTCCGCGGATGACCGTCTTCCCATCCCAAGTATAATCTCCGTCATTCCAGCTTTCCCGGAGAGCGAGGCATTGGAGCAGAATGCTTTTGCCGCTTCCGCTTGGGCCGACAACGCCGATCATTTCGCCCGTTTCAAATTCGGCGCTGATTCCGTGCAGCACTTCCTTGGTATTGCCTTCTACCGATTTCTTGAGGTTGTTCACCTTAAACATGTCATTTCTCCTTTGGTCAATGCTTCTCTTCCTCTAGTTTATTGGAAATGGCGCTGAAAATCCATTACACCATCTTCATATTTGCTGATTTCTTCCCGGCGTCCGGCCGGAATACGAATCCTGATACCGTAAATGCCAAATATAGCAGTCCGAGGAATACGAACAATAAGCCGGCCGAGCCGTAATGCATCGCGATCCCGCCCAGGTTCGGTCCTACGATGCTGCCGAGATTAAAATGAATGGAAGCGATCACGTTGGCCGTAGGCAGCAGGTGCCGCGGCAATATGTCGGCGGCGTACGCCAGGCCAAGAGAGAAAAAGGAGCCGACCAGTCCGCCGGTAACCATGAAGATCAGCATCAGTCCAAAAAAATGGCTTCCTATTAAAGGTACGATCAGGAACAAGAGACCGCCCAGGCTGCCGGCGAGCATGAGGATGATTTTGCGGCCAAACCGGTCGCTCAAATAACCGAGCGGCAGCTGAAGGATCAGCCCGCCGATGCCGAAGAACGGCAGCAGGGTCGAAATATCGCCGGCCGTAAGTCCGGTACGCAGACCGTAAATCGGGAAATTGCTGTTCATCGCCGCCTCCATATATCCGTACAGCAGCGAAGGAATGAGGGCAAACCAGGCCAGCCGGTAGATCCGGATCGTTTTGCGCTCTACGGCTGGCTCCTTGCTCTCGTCCATTTTGTCAGGAACGGTATTCGGTATTTTCCAGTAGACGAGCAGCGCGACCAGTGCAAAGAGGAGAACCAGCAGCAGGAATGGAACGAGCTGCCCGTAAGGAAGCAGCCGTATAGCCAGCGGCCCGATGCTGAAGCCGATGCCGTAGGACATGCCGTAAATCGAAATATTCCTGCCGCGCTGATTCGGAGGAGTAATGAGCAGCATCCAAAGCTGGGACGCGAAATGCAGGGCGTTATTGCCAATGCCTACGAGCAAGCGAAGAATAAACCAGACCTCGAGGCTGGAGATGAGCGGAAATAACGGCAGTGCGATCATGACAAGCACCATTCCTCCAAGAATGAGCTTCTTGAAGCCAATGCGCTCCAGCACCTTTACGGCAATCAGCGACATCCCGAAGGAACCGATATACAGCGCCGCTGCATGCAGACCGTTCACAGAGGAGGATATGCCTCGCTCCTCCATGAATATGGATAATACCGGGAGCAGCAGCCCCTGGCTCAATCCGGCGGCAATGACGACCATAATGAGAATGAATACGGGTGAAACCAGGCTTTTTCGTTGAAATTCCATTGTTGTCAATCCTGCTCCTTCACTAAAAAGAAAGAAAATCGTCAACAGATGACGACTTTCAACACTCATTTGTAAGATATAATTTCTATCAAGGCATCCGCCTGAGGCGGCCTGCAACAATAAACATTATAGTGGACAATCTCATAGCAAACAAGCCATAATGGATATGGATGTATAGATGTCAGGGAGGTTTCTTGTCATGGCATACGATGTCAAAGTTGACGTTTCTTCAATATATGAGCTCCTTAGCAGCTTCATAGTATTTACCACCCGCAAATGGGTAAATAATTTGGATGTAGGACTGGAATGGCTGGAAGAGATCGGATCCCGCTTCAGCCGCGATACACAGCTGGAGTTCGCAGCCGCGGCGCAGTACCCTTTTTCCGATTACGACGTGCTTTACGCCTGGGCCGTACATCGCCAAAATCATACGGTCGATGACTTTCTCAACGATCTGGAGCATGCTGCGAATGATACCCTTCTCCATCGTGTTAAATCCTATATTCCCGATATGAATACAGATGAAGTCGAGCGCATACGGCGCAGCTATGTTCCGCTACTGCGCAAATGGAACGAGTTGTATTTCCTCGATGTCGCTCCGCAATATACCCCCCTTCTGGAGGAGGACGCTGCCGAGAAGGACACCCTGCTGCACAAAATGGATCCGGAAGCGCTCGTAGAATATGCGTCCGGCGGAATCGTGCTAGAGCAGGACCTGCCGATCCAGCAGGTCGTGCTTGTCCCCTCGGTGCATTTCAGGCCCATTAACACTTACTGTTTCTATCACGGCGCGCTGCTGATTCAATACCCGATCGACATTCCCGAGCTGGATGAGGACGAGCCGCCTACTTGCCTTCTGCGGCTAACACGCGCCCTGGCCAATCCGGAACGACTGCGCTTGCTGCGCTATGTGGCGAACGAGCCTAAATCGCTGCAAGAAATGATTCACAATCTTGATGAGTCCGGGGACAGGCTTATGCATCATCTTATGCGGCTGCGCGTAGCCGGCCTGCTCCGCGTGCATCTCGTTGATGTAAATTCGGAGAAATTCAGCATTCGTCCGGACGGGGCTTCGGAGCTGCAGATGTTTTTGGAATCCTATATCCGGTTATAGTAATACCGTACCGCTGCAAAGGGGTGACCCGTATTGAGCATTACGCTGCATCAGCAGATCATTTTTGATTTGGATGATACGCTGATCCATTGCAATAAATACTTTGATCAAATCCTGGATCGGTTCGCAAGCCAGTTATTGGAGTGGCTTCCGGCCGAGCGTTTGACGGCGCAGGACATCATCGCCAAGCAAATTGAAATCGACGTCGCGGGCGTGAACAAGCTGGGCTTCGTCAGCAGCCATTTCGCTGCATCGCTCGTCGACACCTACCGGTATTTCTGCGCTATGATCGGCCGCGATACCCGCTTCACGGAAGAGGAGCAGTTGACCCGGCTCGGCATGAGCGTGTATGACCAGGAGGTAGAGCCCTATCCCGGCATGGTGGACACGCTGAACCTGCTGAGCGAGCAAGGCCATGAGCTACATTTATATACCGGCGGCGATGAGTCCATCCAGCAGCGCAAGATCGAGCGAATGAAGCTGTCCGCTTATTTTGGCGACCGGATCTACATCCGTACCCACAAGAACGCCGAAGCGCTGGAGGAAATTTTGCAGTCGCGGCATTTCAAGCGGAAGCGCACCTGGATGATCGGCAACAGCCTGCGCACCGATATTTCCCCGGCGCTGACTGCAGGAATCCACTCGATTTATATCAAGCATCCGAATGAATGGTCGTACAATCTGGTCGATATCAAGCAAAATGCAGATACGTCTATGTATACGGTTTCGTCCCTGGAGGAAGTGCCGGGGATTATTGCCGAAAGCCTGGCGCTAACGGCCCGCAAGAGCTGTTTATAAAGCCGCTGCGCTAAGCCTGATTTAACGCCATGCATAGAATCACAAGAAAGGTTGCCTGCTTCGGAGGCAACCTTATTCTTTATGCACGAATTTTTCTTAATTACGGACAATCATGCTTCCGCCCGCTGCAAATCCAGCCGCCCGCTCATGGGGTCGGCTAGAACGATCCGGGCTTTAAAGTCCCCCTCAGGCCGTTTGAAGGTCAATAGCTGCGTCTGTCCCTTGCTGGCCAATGCAGCCAGCATATTCACGGAAATGGTTTTCCCTTCGAATTCCTTCCAGATCACAAAGCCGCAGCCTTGTTTATAATGAGTGCAGCCATAACCCTTGCGTCCTTCAATCAACTGGCCGCCGCAGCCCTCCCGCGGACAAGGCGCCAGCGGCTGCAAGGAACCCGGCGGCGATGCGGAAGAAGCCTGCTTCGCCGATGCCCCCTGGCGTTTCGGCTTACCGTCTGCGCTCTGACCTGCTCCCGGCGCTTTCCGCTGCCCTGGGCTCTTCGCTCCCTTGCCCCGGCCGCCCTTACGGTCTCCCTCCGCCATCTCGAATAATGAAGCATCGGCTTTAGGCTGCACCCGGACTTTATCGATAATCGATAGCGTGAACCGCTTGACGTTATCCATGAATTTCTCCCTGGCGGCCTCTCCTTTGGAAATCTGATACAGCCTGCGCTCCCACTGCCCGGTCATCTCCGGGGAAGTCAGCAGCTCGATCCCCGCATGGCGGATAAGCTCGATTGCCGTTCTGCCTTTCTGGGTCACGGTAATGCGCTTGCCCTGCATCGTGATATAGCCGACCTTCTTAAGGCGTTCAATCGTCGCTGCACGCGTAGCCGGCGTGCCGAGTCCAGCGTCCTTCATCGCGTCCCGCAGCTCCTCGTTCTCAAGCTGCTTCCCGGCGCTCTCCATGGCTTTAAGCAGGGTACCTTCCGTATAAGCCTTCGGCGGCTGAGTAGCCTTCTCCTTGACCTGGGCATCCAGACATTGTACAGACTTCTCCTTCTCGACGTGGAAAGGTTCGCTGACCAGCTCCTCCTGCTCCTCCTCCTCGTCCTTCTTCTTCCCGCGGCTGCTTGCCCGCGGATCTTCCGGCTGGCATACTTTCCAGCCTAAGGACAAGAGCTCCTTCACGTTGGTCTTGAACGTTTCACCGGCTACCTCAGTCAGCACGGAATGCTGCTTGTACTCCGCAGGCGGATAGAAATGCGAGAGGAAGCGGCGGATGACCAGATCGTATACATTCTGCTCTTCCTTGCTAAGTGTCCCCGCCCGCCGAAGCGTAGGCAGGATCGCGTGGTGATCCTCGACCCGTGCCGGGTTGCAGACCGATTTATTGTTCACATGCACGAGCTGCGGATTCGCGCCCTCCGCCAGCTGCTGGTAGGGGCCGGATTTCAGCATATGCAGCGCTTTATGCATTCCATCGATATTTTGTTCCGTCACGTAATTTGAATTCGTACGGGGATACGAGATGACTTTATGGCGTTCATAGAGCGCCTGGGCCAAGTCCAGCGTTTTCTTGGCCGAATAGCCGTACTTCGCGTTCGCATCGCGCTGCAGCAGCGTCAAATCATACAGCTTAAACGGATATTCCTTCGTGTCCTTCACCTCGTATTCGCTGATCCGCCCCTCCTTGCCCCGCACCTTATCCGCAATAGCAGCCGCCTTCTCCGCATCTGTAAGGCGGTCTCCCTGCCACGTCCCCGTATATTTGCGGCCCAGCTGCTCCAGCTCCGCCTTAATTTCGTAGTACGTCAAAGAGTCGAAGCTCTCGATTTCCTTCTGCCGATCGTAGATTAGCGCCAGCACCGGTGTCTGCACCCGGCCGACCGACAGCAGCGTGCGGTGCTTGGTCGTAAAAGCTCTCGAAGCGTTCATTCCGATCAGCCAATCCGCTTCACTCCGCGCTCTTGCCGCCTGCGTCAAATTCTCGAACTCCGCCTCCTCATACAAGGAATCGAAGCCCTTCTGAATGCTCTCCGCTGTCAAATCGGAAATCCACAGCCGCTTCACCGGCTGCTTGAGCTTCAATTGCTGCTGGATCAGGGCGAATATGTACTGACCTTCCCTCCCGGCATCGCAGGCGTTCACGATACCGCTGCAGCGCTTGGCGAGCTCACCGATCGTTTTCAGCTGATCCTTCGTTTTCGGGTTAGGCACGATTTTGAATTGCTCGGGCAGGATTGGCAGATCGCCGAAATTCCAGCGCTTGTACTTGTCATCATAAGCGTCCGGCTCGGCGAGGCCGAGCAAATGCCCGATGGCCCAGGTAATGATGTACTGCTCGCCCTCCAAATAGGATCGGTTATTCTTCGCTCTCGGTTCGATGACGGCAGCGATCGTTCGACCCATGTCCGGTTTCTCTGCGATAACGAGCGTTTTCATCGTTTAAGCCGCCTTTCTTTCACTATTACGTCTTCATTTCCTCTCGTTAGCCAAAACAAAGAGCTGCGCTCTGCGCAGCTCCGATGCACACTATATTATATCATATTTTAGAAGATTACTGGTCAAATTTCTATGCTCCTTAGCTCTTACGCCGCTCATAGATCATGAATCGGTGGTCGTATAAATTCTTCTCATCCCGTATTCCCGGAATCTCCTCAACCAGCGCAAACCCGGACCAATCCACGGATGGAAAATGCACATCCCCCTCAAACTCCTCATCGATCCGGGTCACGAGCAATCGGTCGGCATGCGGAATAAACTGCCCATACACGCTTCCACCGCCGATAATCATCAAATCGCCGTCCTGGGCGATATCCAGCGCCTCTTCCACGGAATGAACCACTTCAGCGCCTTCGGCTTCATACGATCGGTCACCCGTCAGCACGATATTCCTGCGCTGAGGAAGCGGCTTGATTCTTAAGGACTCCCATGTTTTACGCCCCATGACGACCGTCTTGCCCCGGGTCTGCTGCTTGAAGAAATTCATGTCGTTCGGCAGCCTCCAAGGGAGATCATTGCCTTTGCCGACCAAGCCGTTCCGGTCCATGGCCCAAATCAGCGATACGCTCATCCAGCACACCCCTTCCCCTTCTTCATCTTTCATCGTTATACAGCGACCGTCGCTTTGATCGTTGGATGATGCTGATAACCGACGAATTCAAAATCCTCGTAGACATAGTCGAAGATCGAGTCGGGCTTGCGCTTGATGACCAGCTTGGGCAGCTCATAAGGCTCCCGGGCCAGCTGCGTCTTCACCTGCTCCAAATGATTGCTGTAGATATGGACATCTCCGCCGGACCAGATAAATTCGCCTGGCTCCAGCCCGCATTGCTGCGCTACCATATGAGTCAGAAGCGCATAGCTGGCAATGTTGAACGGCAGGCCCAGGAACGTATCGACGGAACGCATCATTAGCATGCATGACAGCTTCCCGTTCGCAACATAGAACTGGAACACAAAATGGCATGGCGGCAGCTTCATCTGGTCCACCTCCGCGACATTCCAGGCACTGACAAGGTGACGGCGCGAATCCGGATTTTGCTTGATCGCTTCAATCACATTGGCAATCTGGTCGATCTTTCTGCCGTCCGGCGCTTCCCAGGATCGCCATTGGGAGCCGTATACCGGGCCGAGATCGCCGTTCTCATCCGCCCACTCGTCCCAAATACGCACGCCGTTTTCTTTCAGGTAAGCTATGTTCGTATCCCCTCTAAGGAACCAGAGCAGCTCATGGATTACTGATTTCAAATGGATCCGCTTCGTCGTGACAAGCGGAAATCCCTTGCTAAGATCAAAGCGAAGCTGGCGGCCGAATACGGACAGCGTTCCCGTGCCCGTGCGGTCTTCCTTTACCGTTCCGTTATCCAGCACATCCTGCAGCAAATCTAAATATGCTCTCATGTATCGCACCCCGCACTGTAGTCTATTATCTAATTCTCAATCATTATAGCAAAGTGTCCCGCCGAATGGGAGCAAAGACTCGAATTAAGCTGCGCGATTTACGGATTACTTTGCCCGGACACCCTCATCGTAATAAGCGACTTCAACATCTCTTCGCACGATATCTCTAAGCTTCTCTTTGTAGAAGGGCATAAGCTCATCCGCCTGCTCCACATCGATCCATTCAATGGCGTGAATTTCATCGGGCCTGACGATTTCCATGCGCCCTCCAGCAATCCGTCCGCGAAAAGTAACGAACACAACATGCTGATCAAGCTCCGTGAACAAACCTTCATTGACTGCGACCACGCCGGTAATTTCCACATCCAGCCCCGTCTCTTCCTTCGCTTCGCGGATCGCGGCCATCTCTAGCGTCTCATTGGGCTCTACCGCCCCGCCTGGAAGGGTCCAGGCATTCCTGCCGCTATTCTTGACCATTAAAATTTTCGTGCCGTCTTCATTCACCAAAAGCGTGTAAACCACATCTACCCGTCTCATCTGCAATTCCTTCTCCTCTCCATTTTGCATGCAATATGTTATTCGGCTGACCGTATAACCCCCTGAACACGGAATGCAACCGATCCTAGCATCCTCTATGAGCACCCTGTACTGCCAAATCGAATTGTACCCGGGAGCTAGTCCTTGATCCAGGTCAACAATGGCCAGTGCTGCAGCCATTTCTTCGCGCGGACCCGTTCCAAATAGTACTGGCGGTCGGCAAACAGAGGGCTCCGCCTCACCACCATGCCCATCAGATCGTCCAATCCATGCGGGGCACAGAGCTCCAGCTCATCTTCCGCCGTCAGGCGGACGCCGATGGCCGTGGCCGTCTCAGGCCATCGGCTCATCGCGTCCAGCGTTGACCTGTATGGCGCGGCTCCATTTCTTAAGTGCATCCGCGCCTGATTTTTCACCGACCAGCGCTGATTGCCCGTCTCAGAGATAAATTGCGCCTCCAGCGCCAAATCCCTCTCCTCCTCGCAGTGATACGGATCGAAGTAGATGACATCAATATCGTCATGCCGCGAGCGGAATGCATAGCCATGCAGCCGATCCCACACGTAGCCCCGAATATACCCAGCTGCAATGTAACATTCGGGCAGCCCCCGCCTCCTCAGGGTATGTAAATCGCTCAGCAGCGGCTCGCAATCCATAATCCACTGCTTCAATTGCCCCTCTCGCTCCGGACACATGCCCTTATCTCTCCTCTAAGTAAACACATTTATTAATATGGACGGGCTAAGCTCTCCCACTCCTCCAAGGAAAGCTTCTCCGTAATATGCTTTAATTCATTTGGAACCTGAACATAGCACATCAGCTCCAGGCTGTTCCCATCCGGGTCATTAAAATACACCGAGGCATTGCCCTGATAGGGACGAACAAATGGTTCGACCGACGTTCCTCGCCCGAATGGAACCGCTTCAACCTGGATGGATGCCAGCCATGCCAAAGACTGCTTCAAATCCTCATAAGATACGCGAAAGGCGATATGGCGCAAGGAAGGATGGTATGGCGTAGCATGCTCCCGGCCTTCCCACAGCCCCAGCCAGCTTCTGCCTTCCTCGATCCAATAGAAAGCCGTATCCTCATCGCGCCAAGCCAGCTTCAGGCCTAATTTGCTGTAGAAGCTCATCGAGGCCTCCAAATTTTTGACCGGCAGATGCGCTTCATATAGACCTTGAATCATTTCCTTACCTCCTTCATAACCCCTTGTTATGATTCTCTATAGGCCGTCTACTAAGTACGTACATCATATTGTAAAGCAAACAGCCGTGAATTCAAATTACATTTATTCCAACTCCCCGTTCCGCCTATCCCATTCCGCTTTGGCCCGTCGCGTCTGATCACAACAAAAAAGCACCTTCCGGTGCTTGACTGCCAATAGCAAAAAATGAAGTTACAACGAACAAGCTCTCCCCGTCTCCCGGCTCTTGTTAGCCGCTTCAACAAAGCCGATAACCTCGAGCGTCTCCTTGAGATCTACGGGGGAGCGGCCGGTGCGGAAAAAATCAATGACCTGCTCCAGCAGGCTTTCATAATAAGGCTTGCTGGCAGCTTGAATATCCACGTAGTCCCTGCCGCTTTCCCTGTGAATAAGTGCCCCAAAGCTGCCGCCCTGCCTTCTTCCGCGTACCGTGCCGATTCGGCCGTCCTCCCAGGTTCCCGCAATCATTTCATGCTCGCCGCTGCATACCGTTTGAACCTGCCGGCAGTTCCGGCCCATGATCGCAAACAGCATCTCGACGGCATGAATGCCGTACCAAAAATAACCCGGCTGTCCCTGAACGAAGGGCATTGGGCCGTACACATCCGCTCCGATGATCTCCCCCTGCTCGCCATGCTGCAGCGCATTTGTCAAAGCCTCCGCATAACGAAGTGAGGAAGAGCTCATTAACGGCACATCATATCGCTCTGACAGGTCGACAATCTCATAAGCATCGGCCAGACTAGTTGCAAAGGGCTTATCTATAAACACAGGTTTGCCGAAAGGCGCAACTTTCCTGAACTGCTCTAAATGCGTGCTGCCATCAACCGATTCAATCATAACGGCATCCGATGCCGCCGCTACCTCTTCAATGCTGCCCGCCATCTGGACACCATACTTTTGAACCAGCTCATTTTTATACTGCTCTACGCGAGTGTAGCTTAATTCCATCCGTGAAGATCCGCCGGGATAAGCGCATCCCAGCATCGTGCCTGCCAGGCAGGAGGAAGGCTCGGTTCGATAATGCTCCAGCAGCTTGGCAAAAATACTGACATGCGAAGTATCCAGGCCGATCATGCCGATTTGAAGGGGCCGCTCCAGCTTGATCACCGCGCTCTCTTTATCGAATTAACTGCCTTAGGAAGGACAGCCTGAAAATTTGCTTCGGCCTGCCTCGGGATTTCCTTTCCTCGCCTACGATCTCAACCATTCCTGCGTCCACCCATCCGACCAAGAAACGATGCGCGCTGCGCACGGAGACGTTCAGCGTCATCGCCAGCTCTTGGGCGTTGAAGTCGGTTAGCCCCGACTGGGTAACGCGTTTGATTAATTTGCTTAAATAGCCCGGGGTCAATCCGTACTTCTCCGCCCTTGCGATCAACTCGCGATCAATGAGCGCAAGATCGCAAGCGAGCGGCTCCGCCATTTCCAACGGTCCGATAAGGCTCTTGTCCTCCCGGACGATATAAGCCATATTACCGCCAGCGTCATTTGCGTGCCGCAATGCGCTTCTCGCATGAGCACCCGCTTCGTGAGCCGAATGCCCGAATCCAATGCCGATGCTAAGGGTAATATCAAATAATTCTTTCATTTCTGCGGCAAGCCTCATATACTTATACCCGCCAGTCTCCCGCTCGAATGCCCCTCTCGTCGTAATGAATAAATAATCTTTGCCGCCAAGCGCCGATAGGTGGCCTTCCAGTGATTCGACATAGCCGACTATAGAACGTTGAATATCCAGCTTCAAGCGCTGCACGTCATGTTCGGTGGGCTGCGCTTCGATCAGCTTCTTGAAATGATCGATTTGTATGAGGCCAACAACGATCTGCGCTTCTTTGCTTCGCCGCGTTTCTGTCGCAAGCAAGGCCCTCTCCAAATAAACGGTCAGATCCTGTTCGGTTGGGGCTACCCACTCATGAGGCACCCCTGCCTTTCCCAACATGCCTGCCACCTTGCGCGAGCCTGTAATCACTGCCTCGCACTCTCCCGACTCGATTTGCCCCCTATGAAAGGCGGCCCTCTCTTCTTCGGACGCTTGGCTGCTTCCGGGAAATAGCATGAACCTGACTCCAGACATGCCCAGCTCCCTATCCATCCTTTCCAGAGCCCCGCGAGAGATGCCGTCGATCGAAAGCGCCGACGCATGATGAAGCCGGGTCATTCGAAATAAGGCCCGATACAGGCCGCTGTCCGTCGCAGGAACATAATAAGCGGGAACGCACAGCCGCGCCGCCTGCTTCGAGATTTGGTAAGCCGCCTGATCCGTGAAGAACAGCAGCTCGACTCGCTGCTGTATCATATTATGAATCAGGGAGGCCATTTCTTCCTCTTGATGATAAATTCCGTAAACCGGGACAAAGGAAGGAAACGATTTTAAGATGCGGGATACCTCATCGAACAATTCGATGGGCGTCACAATACCGATCGATATTCCTTGTTCAGCATGCAAAATGGAATTAAGCATTCAGCATCCACCTGCTCCCTCCCCTTGAGCGTGTCACGCCAGAATGCTGCGAACGTAATCGGGCAGATGAACAACCCTCTTCTCCAGCCTTGAAGTTTCCGCAGCAAATGCCATCAAATGACTGGATACGGAATAGGAAGCTGAGGTAAGTCCCCGGCTTGTCTTCCCTTCCCTGACCATCGCAAGGAAATCCTCGATAAGACGATGGTCGCCCCCGCCATGTCCAATATGTCCGCCTGGCACCTCCAAGGAGATCGTCTCCTTGTATCCGCTATCAAAGTAAGTGACCTCGATCTCATTCTTCTCCAGCGCCGCCCGAATTTCACCTCCAGTCCCCATAAGCTTGATGGTTCGGCTCGGCTCATTCGTAAATGCGCTCATTGTAAAAGTGGCGGTAACCTCATTGGCAAATTCCATATTGACAACCTGGTGGTCAACCACATCGTTATCACAGTGGTATACACAGCGGCCGTACGGACCTTCCTTCAGCGCCTTTACTCGCCCTTCAAAGCTCAGATCCGTGCTGATGACAGATGTCGGCCAATCGATATTCTCGGTGAGATACATATCCGGCGCGTAATAAGGGCATGTGCTGGCCGCCGGGCAGCCATCAAGACAGCGGAGCGGCGCACCTTGAGGAGCATTCTCGGATTTGAAATGCGACAGCATCCCGAAGGACGATATATGAGTGCATTCATCTCCGGCCAGCCAAAGCAAAATATCCATATCATGACAGGATTTCGCCAGGATCATCGGGCTGGATTCCGCCGTATTGCGCCAATTTCCTCTCACATAACTGTGCGCATGATGCCAATAGCCTACATTTTCATTGTGCTGAATCGACATCAGCCTGCCTATGCGTCCCTCCGCAAGCAATCCCTTGATTTTTGTGAAAAAAGGAGTGAACCGCAGCACGTGACAAATCGAGAAGATGCGATCCGATTTCTCGCTTTCCTGCCCCATGAGCAGGCATTCCTCCGGGCTGGTTGACATCGGCTTTTCCAGCAGCACATGGTATCCGGCCTTCAAGGCTTGCATCGTCGGCTCGAAATGCTGCTTATCCTGCGTGCAAATCAGGACGGCATCCGCTAGTCGCGGCTTGGACAGCAGCTCCTGCCAATCCTTGAAGCAGTTTTCCTCCGGAATGCCGTGCGCGGCTTTGAATTTCTCTCTGCGTCGCTCATTCGGATCAGCGACCGCAACCAGCTCCATCTCCAGCGGACGCTTAAGGGCATAATCCGTATATACCTCGCCCCGCTGGCCAGCGCCAATCAGGGCTACCTTCACCTTGTTCACCATTTCTTCTCCCCCTTGCTCACTCCATAATCCAGCAGAACGCCAATCGTCTTATCCGGCATTTTCTCCAGCAGCTGATAGGCCTCATAGGCGCGTTCAACCGGCAGGACAGAGGATATAACCGGACCCACGCTTACCCGTCTATCGGCCAGCAAACGGACATACTCGCCGACATTCCGTCCTTCCGTCCAACGTACATATCCAGGCGGATAGTCGAAGCCGGATATTTCATAGTTGTGATCGTACCGCCCAGGTCCTCCGGCGCGGGAAATAATAATTTCCGCCTCCTTGGCAAACATTAGTTCGCGTTCGAACTGCATTTTAATGTCTCCGACAATCACGATTCTCCCCCGATCGCGCAGCCAGGTCAGCGCCTGGTCAATCAAGCCGGAAGAATCTCCGCCGGCGCAGAGCAGGACGGTGTCCACGCCCTCCTCCGGGATAGCCGCCTCAAGCTCCTCCAGGCTCGTGAACACATCAGGAATACCTGCATCCTTTAGCTTCTCGCACCGTTCAGACAGCAGATCGCAGGCCATCATTTGATAAGAGGCAGCATGGCCAATCTGGGCAATAATTTGACCGAGTATGCCGAGCCCTATAACGACCGCCCGCTCCCCAAACTGGATATTCGCTTGCCTTAAGGCGTGAATAGCGATCGCCCCTAATCCGGCGAAAGCCGCTTCCCTGATATCTACATGCTCCGGCACTTCCGCGACCAAATGCTTTGGCACAGCCAGCCAGCCGGCATGCTTTACGAAAGGCGCTCCATAACAGGCTACTTTCTGGCCGACCTGAATATGGGTGACGTCCGGACCGATTTCCCTAACGATCCCGGCTGCGCTATAGCCCAGCTGAATCGGCTCCATGCCTGTTCTTCTCTGCATCGACATTTCCGTTCCGGGACTGATCGCCGAATACATGGTTTCTATTAATACGAAATTCGGCTTAAGAATCGGTTTCGGATAGTCCATCGTCTGTATGATTCCATCCCTTGCTACAACCGTTTTCAACTGTTGAATCTCCCTTCCATTCGCTGTTTTTTATCTATGCGTACTGCTCCTGATTCTGATCATGCTGGTTCAGAGCGTGCTGCTCCCGAGCGTGATGCTACGACTTGATCCCTGACATCGCGATGCCATCGGTGAAATATCGCTGGAAGAAAATAAAGATCAGGAATGTAGGGATAAAGGAGATGGCCGAACCCGCCATTTCAATTCCGAAATTTCCTTCCTTCGTCAGTATGGAGGCCAACCCTACCGTAATGGGGTACATGCTCTCGGAGGTCATGAAGATGAGCGGCGTGAACAAATCATTCCAGCACGCGATGAATCCGAAGGTTCCTACCGTCGCTATCGCTGGTTTGGCCAGCGGCAGCATAATTCGGAAGAATATCGTGAAGTCGTTGGCGCCATCCATGTAGGCCGCCTCCTCCATTTCCTTAGGAATCGACATCATGAACTGCCTTACGAGAAAGACGCCCATAATCGTCCATAGCTCCGGAACAATAATGGCTGCATACGTGTTAATCCAGCCCATCTTGCTGAACATGATATATTTAGGAATAATGAGCAGCTGACTGGGCACCATGACCACAGCCATCATCGTCCAAAATATGATCTCCTGGCCGGGAAACTTCTTCTTGCCGAATATATAACCGAGCACCCCGCACAGAAAAATTTGTGAAATGACGGGAATAATCGTAAGCACAAGCGAGTTCTTGATCCAGGACACAAATTCGCTGCGGCCGAGGATCCGATCAAAGTTGTACAGCGTCGGGTCCGTAGGTATCCAGAATAACGGATCCGAGGTGGCTCTCTCCACCTTTTGCAGGGAGCCAAGAATCATCATCGCAAACGGGAAGAACAGAATAATCGCAAAGGCGATCAGCAAAATATACAGCACAATCCGCTTTTGAAGTGATATTGACAAGTCCTAAAACCCCTCTCTCTCAACCTAATAGGTCACTTCTTTGCCAAGATATTTACGCTGTACGAGCGAAATCGCAAAGATGATAAAGAACAGCATATAGGCCAGAACGCTGGCATAACCGAATCTGAGACCCGTAAAACCCTCTTCATACAAGTAATAAACGATCGTTGTCGTCGCGTAATTCGGTCCGCCGCCGGTAATCAGGAAGGCGGAATCAAACACCTGGAAGGAGCCGATCGTCGTCATGATCCCGACATAGAAATGGATCGGGAGCAGCAATGGGAAGGTGACCTTCCAAAATATTCGCCATGACGATGCCCCGTCGATTCGCGCTGCTTCATACAGATGCTTAGGGATCGATTTCAGCCCGGCGAAATAATAAACCATATTGCTGCCGCAAACCTTGAACACACTCAGTCCGGCGAGCAGTAAGAGCGCCTGCTTGGAATTGGAGAAGAACAGCTGGGTATCGATGCCGAACCAGCTCAGCACATAGTTGATAATGCCGTAATCCGTACCCTTGAACATCCAGGCCCAAATCCCGGAAATGATGACGAAGGAGGTAACGACCGGCAGGAAATACACCGCTTTGAAGAAATTCGTACCCTTGACCTGGGAGTTGACTAATAAAGCCAAGCCTAGCCCGACAGCCATCGCCGGGATAATATAATAAACGGAAAACAGAACCGTATTCCATATTGATTTCCAAGCAATTTTATCCGTGAAGAAATTCTGCCAATTCTCAAGGCCGATATAAGTCGGCGTTCCAATAACGGGCCAGTCCATGAAGGTCAATACAAGACTGAATCCCAGCGGAATGACCTGAAAAATTATGAAGTGAATCAATATCGGGATTAAAAAGACATATATAATACCGTTTCGCTTCAGCTGCGCCATGAGCTTCTCCCCCGGCGATGCTCCCGGCTGCCCGGAAATCGCCTGCCCTACGCCAACATTTGGACGTTTCGTGTTATTCAGCTTAATCACCTACGGTTCTCTAGTTTGGTAGTGGCAGGATTCACCCGGCTTCTGCCCTGGATGAATCCCGCCTAGAATCTAACGTTTATTCAACTCTTCTTCAATGGCTTTGGCTGCATCATCGGCAGCTGTTTGCGGCGTTTTGCTGCCTTCAAGCATGGCTGAAATTTCAGCTTGGATTTTTGGCATAATCGTTCTTGCTACCGGACTCATGACACCCGGTCTGGACACGGCGGCCACTTCGATAAATTTCTGCATTTCCTCATCGCCATCGTAGATGCCAGCCGCGGATTGTCTAGCCGGGATATACTTGGTCAACTGATTGAAAAGCTTTTGTGATTCCGTGTTGGTCAATTCTTTAATGAATTCTACGGCTGCTTCCTTATTCTTGCTGTTGGAAGGTACCGCGAACAGTCCTACGGTTCCAAAGCTGGATTCCTCCTGTCCCCTAAGCGGACTTCCAAGCACGAAGTTCTTACCCTCTTCCTTCAAAATGCCGAGCGAATAGCCGGATCCCCAAATGGCGAGCATCTTGCCGGATAAAAATTCCGGGAACTGATCCTGATTGGAGATGGAATCCTTCGGAATCCAACCGTTATCATACATGTCCTTGATCATCTGGAAGGTGGCCACGCCTTTGTCATTGTTAATGATCACTTTGCCGCCGCTGTCAATCACATCTCCGCCCTGCTGCCAAAGCATCGGGTACAAGGTGGAGTTACAGCAGGCTATTCCTCCCGGAAAATCGCGGGCAAAAAATCCTTGAGCAACCGCTTTTTCAGCCCAAACGTTGAATTCATCCCAGGTGGCAGGAAGCTTGGCCGGATCCTCGCCGATCGCCTGAATAATGTCCGTATTGTAAATGAGCGTCTGGGCTTCTTGCAGGATCGGCAACGCATATAAATTATTCTCGTAGATTCCGGCAGCCAGCGCGCCCTGGTTGAAATCCTCCATATTGTTGTCGTCCATATAGCTATCAAGAGGCTCAAGTACATTTTTGGTGGCAAACTGCGGAATCTGGTCCGGGAGCTGATAGAACACATCCGGGCCATTATTGGCTGCGAGAGCGGTCAGAATTTTCTGCTCCCGGTTCTTCCATGGAATTTCTTCTATCTTGACCTTTACGTCCGGGTATTTGCTATTGTAGGAGCTGACGATCTGATCCCAGACAACATTCATTTCGTCCTTCAGCTCATCTCCGACATAAGGATGCACCCAAACGGTAATATTGCCTGACAGCTTCTTCGCGCTCTGATTCCCATCGCTGGAAGCATTGGAACTGTTCGTATCGCCCGGTGCCGGTGCAGGCGGCGCGGAGTCTTTCCCGCCGCATCCGGCAAGCAGTACAGAGAATAGGAACATCACCGTTAGTAATAATGCGCTTGTCTTTTTTGTCATGTAGGTTGACCATCCCTTCTTAACATCTTGATAACTGCATTAATATACTAGTTAAGTACCAACAAGCTGCAGCTTCGGTTTTTCGTTGTCTTTCTATAAAATCCCACCACCTTTTGCGTTATCATCGATCATTTTCGGTAAAAACACCTTGAATCGCTTCTCTCTGGTATATATCTGGTTCTTAAACTGATTTTAAAGCGATTTGTAAACGCTGTCAATCAGCCATTGATTTTTCGTCATATTAAAGACAGCCCAAAAGCCGTCAAAAAAGCAGCTTGTCCCCTAGGGATAAGCTGCTTTTTAACATGGGCTCAGCCCATTTTTTATTCGCTCAATAGCTGCTCTAGACGAGAACAAACAGCTTGTTCGTCCTCCATGCCCGACCAATACAGCTTCATTTCATTGCGAATCACATCTATCTGATGCGGCTTGATATTCAGCTCGGAAATGTACCTAAAGGAAGGGATGATTTCCCGATACATAAAGAACCGGCTCGGCCTATTCATCGAATCGCTGCCCGTCCATTCCGCAGCCTGCTTATGGGCGGGAATGCTCAGCGTACGCTGCCGGATGAGCAGCTGCGATTTATAAGACAGCAAGAAATCAAGAAACGTCCTAGCGGCTTCCTTGCACTTGGATTTCCGGTTTATCATCACACCGATCGCAAGCAGAAGGGTAGTTGCGTGCTCCAAATAAGGCAGCGGGGCCACGTCATATTCAAATTCGGAGTTTCTTAAGTAGTTCAAGCTGAAATAAGTGGCCATGATCATCGATACCTTGCCTTGCTGGAATAGTTCTTCGGCGTCGTGGTCGCATTCGGACATATAGCTCGGCAGAATATCCTTCCTGGCGATCATATCCCGGCATACGCGCATCCCGTCCATGAGCTTGGTCCTGTAAAGCCGCACCTTTCCCGCCTCGTTACGCTCCAGCTTCATCCCGCTTTGCAGCATAAAGATCGGCCAACGGTTGTTGGACAGCAGATGATAGTAGAAGCCATAATGGTTATCGTCCGTCAGCTCCTCTGCAACCCGGATCAAATCATTCCATTTCCAGCTGCTGTCCGGCTCAGCCATGGCACTATTCTTGAAATGATCCCGATTATAACATAGGACAACCGGCGAGAAGATAAGCGGATGGCCAAGAAGCCTTTCTCCATGCCGAAAAGCATCCGACAGAAATGGATACAGCTCCGGTTTATCCCCCAGCGGCTCCAGTAAATCGCTATGGCCTAAACCAAGAAATGACTGAAAATCATTATTATTTACGGTTGCAGCATCGAGCAGCTCCCGTTCCATATATTCGGATATGGTCTCACCGTAATTATCGTATGGAAGCGGAATAAGCTGCACGCGAATATGCGGATGTTCCTTTTCAAACTCCGCTAACAGCTCATCCAACGCTGCTTCCTCTATGACTGATTTGTAGTATCCGAATCTTATCGTCGTGCGTCCCTCCTGCTCAGGCCTGGCCACCTGATTGCCGATACGGGGCACTTTAATAATCAAATTTTCGGAGACAAGCCTCTCCAGCCCTTTGCGAACAGAATTCTTGCTCAAATTAAACTGCTCACCTAATGCCACCTCAGATGGCAGATATTCTCCGACCTCACGCTTGCCCGTTACAATTTCTTCCCGTAACACAGACACCATTTCATCCAGTCTCTGTCTAAATGTTGAACGGCTTGGTTTTTGACCCATCCTATTTCCTCCTCAACAGCGTGACAAAAGGACATAACCTAGTATATATCTGGTTTACATTCAATGATAGAGGCGTTGAATGAAAATGTCAATTAGAAAGATACAGATTAGGTATAAATGAGCTCCCACCAAAAAAAGAGCGCGTCTCCCGCACTCTTCTTTCTTGCTGTCTTTTGAAGGTTATTTCTCTTTAAAAAAACTCCCATCGAACGTAAATGTAGTCATCGTAGTAACTGGCGTTCCTCGAACGGTCTCTGCGTCATCTTCAAGCAAACTCAACGTCTTCCAAGCATAGAGTACGTTGTCTTCAACGCGGTAGCTTCCTACAACAAGCGAATAAGAGCCCGCCAGCATCGCGTTCATTTTCTTCACGATTCCTGTCCAGGCTTCAACCACCTGTCCCTGCTCGAGATACCAAAGATGGGCTATTTCAACGTCCAGTCCAGTCCCGCCGGTTCGCTCAACCGTCGCGTATAACCGCTTGCCCTCGACTTGGACAGGTTCACCCAGCTTTAAAGAGTCCACCTTCCAGCTGGTTTCGAAAATTAGTTGATAATGGCCATCTGCAGCTCTTTTAAAAATAAAATAATTCCCTATATTCGCGCCACCGTCAATCGCAGCTACGATTTCTGCATCCCCATCGTCGTCCAAATCGACCAGCTCGAAGGACAAGCCCTCTACATAATAACGGTCTTCTTCGCCCTGCTCGATAATCCAATCGGCTACCTGCTGCTTGGTTATCTTAGCTTCTAGCTGATTCCTGTTGGTTGTCGCAGAATCGGTAAGAATATCTATTCTATGGTCTTGCTCATTCCAATTCGCAGTATAGCCTAGCTCTGCGGCTAGAGGAAGAAGCGGAGCATAAACTTCGCCGTCATTTACCTCAAACCGGGACTTTAGCTCCTGTCCATTCAGCGTTACGATTAGCGGGTGATCCGCTTCCACCGGAGGGGTTACCGTTATGCCTACCAGCAGCAAAGCTGCCACAGCTAAGGATCTGGCCTTATCCTTATACTGCATCCTTCCACCCTCCCTAATTTCGCAAGCGATTTCAAATCTATGTGCAAGCTCTATAAACTATAGTTACATCTTACCATTAACCTAGCAGCTCTTGGTATATTTTTTGTAATTCTTTTGTAGATTATCTAGGCTTTTATTAAGATAATGACAAAAGATCTATTTAGCAGTTCAGCACTTGATGATGCCCAACCCAAAGTTGTAATCAACAGCAGGTAATTCCTACAGCAACCATAATACAGGTAAATTTCAGCAGCTATAGTGATAAACATTTTTTGGGGTTGGTGGGGTTGGTGGGGTTGGTGGGGTTGGTGGGGTTGGTGAGTTGATGAGTTGATGAGTTGATGAGTTTAATTGGAGTTTATGACCTTATTTTCATTGATCCGGGCATTCTTGAGAAAATAGCTGTATTTCATGTATATAATACTCTCCCTATGAGCCGTATCATCCTAAAATCTCAATTTAACTACACCAATTACAATTAATATTACATTTCCTATTTAGCAACTTCATTTAAATACATGGAATCCAGTTAGCACGTCTATACAACCGTCCCCATCATTTGTATTCGTAATCTAGTTACTACCGTACACAACCTCTCCATCATGTAGCGCATGGATTCCAGTTAGTACATGTTCCCAACCTTCTCCATCATGTAGCACATGGAACCCTGTTAGTACGCGCTCCTAACCCTCTCCAATCTCTCCTGTATGTTTATAAATGTTAAAACTATTGTACATCGTATTAGGGTGCCGATGCTTCATGCATTCCAACAAAAAAAGAGCTGCCCGCAGGTTAAATCCCAACCCGCGGAGACAGCTCATCAAATATGCTTAGGAGTTAGCGTACCTCTTAAGAGTTACGTGTAATTAACGAGAAATAATGTGGATCGGCTTGCCTTCGACAACCTCTGCTGCTTCCATCGCGATTTCACCAAGCGTTGGGTGAGCGTGGATCGTCAGAGAGATATCTTCAAGCGTCGCGCCCATTTCAATCGCAAGCGCGATTTCAGTAATGAGGTTGGATGCTTCTATACCCACAATTTGTGCGCCGATAACAAGATCGTTCTCTGCATTAGCGACAAGCTTCATGAAGCCGTCCGGCTGGTTCAGAGATGTAGCGCGTCCGTTAGCAGCAAACGGGAATTTGCCCGATTTCACTTTGATGCCCTTTTCCTTCGCATCCTTCTCGGTCAAGCCGACGCTGGAGCACTCAGGATCCGTAAATACAACGGAAGGGATCGCTTTGTAATCGACAACAGATGGCAGTCCTGCAATGGCCTCAGCCGCTACTTTACCTTCATAAGAAGCTTTGTGAGCAAGCGCCAAGCCAGGGACAATATCGCCGATTGCGAAGATTTTCGGATTGGAGGTGCGTCCTTGATGGTCGACTTTAACCAGCCCGCGATCGTCCAGCTCAACCCCAGCCAGGTCAAGGCCCAGCTCTCCGTCCGTGTTCGGACGACGTCCTACAGTAACAAGCAGGTAGTCTGCCGTAATTTCTTTGTTCTCACCGTTAACGGAATATTTAACCGTAACGTTCTTATCGGTTTGAACTGCACTTTCCGCTTTCGCGTTCGTTACGATCTCGATGCCTGTTTTCTCCATGCTCTTCGCCACAAGACGAGTCATATCCTTATCAAAGCCAGGCAGTACCGTATCCATGCCCTCAATGATCGTTACCTTCGTACCGAATTTGGACAGCATTTGGCCAAGCTCCGCGCCGATGTATCCGCCGCCGATTACGACCAGGCTTTCCGGAATTTCTTGAAGCTCCAGAGCTTCAGTAGAAGATAGAATGCGTCCCCCGAATGGGAATGGCTTAAGTTCGATTGGACGGGAACCTGTTGCCAGGATGCAATGCTTGAAACGGTAGCGAGGTGCTTCGTAATCATTGAATACGCGAGCTTCGTTCTCATTGATGAACATCACTTCGCCATTGAATACCTCGACTTTGTTGCCTTTCAGCAAGCCGCCGACGCCTTGAGTCATTTTTTTAACAACGCTGTTTTTGAACTCCTGTGTTTTCGAGAAATCCACTTTTACGTTCTCCACAGAAATACCGAATGCATCCGCATGCTTCGCAGACTCATATTGGTGTGCAGCAGAGATCAAAGCCTTGGAAGGAATACATCCGCGGTTCAAGCACACACCGCCAAGCTCCGATTTATCGACGATCAGAACTTTTTGCCCGAGCTGGGCAGCGCGAATGGCTGCCACATAACCGCCGGGACCTGCACCGACTACCAGTGTATCAATATCAAGAGAAGCGTCTCCTACGACCATGTTGTTATACCTCCATTACGAGCAGCTCAGGGTTGGAGAGCAGCTCTTTGATATAGTTCATGAAGTATTGAGCAGTAGCACCGTCGATCAGACGATGGTCAAAGCTGAGGGACAGAGCCATAACCGGAGCTACGACAACTTCCCCGTTCTTCACAACCGGCTTCTCGCTAATGCGGCCAGTTCCGAGAATAGCTACCTCTGGGTAGTTAATGATCGGAGTAAAGAACATACCGCCTGCTGAGCCGATGTTCGTAATCGAAATCGTGCTGCCTCTCATTTCGTTAGGGGACAGTTTGCCTTCACGTCCACGGGCAGCCAGATCGCGAATCGCGTCTGCGATCATCCAGATGCTCTTGCGGTCCGCATCCTTGATCACCGGAACGATCAGACCGTTGTCCGTATCGGTTGCGATACCGATATCGTAATGCTTTTTGTATACAATTTCATTGTTCTCTTCGTCGATCGAAGCGTTAAGCGCAGGGAATTGACGAGCTGCTGCAACGAGCGCTTTGACGATGAACGGAAGATAAGTCACTTTCGTGCCTTTCTTCTCGGCGATCGGTTTCATACGCGTACGGAACGCTACCAGCTCGGTTACGTCAACTTCGTCCATGATCGTAACGTGAGGAGCTGTGTACGCGGATTTAACCATCGCATTGGAGATCGCTTTGCGGATGCCTTTGAACGGTACGCGCTCTTCTTCGGCGCTTACGCTGACCGCTGCCGGTGCTGCTGCTGGAGCTGCTTCTGCAGCTTTCGCGCTCTCTTGGGCTGCAGCCGGTGTTCCGCCACCGCTCAGGAATGCTTCCACGTCTTCGCGTGTAATTTTGCCTGCTTTGCCGGAGCCTTGAACCTGGCTCAAATCTACGCCTTTCTCGCGAGCGAATTTACGTACGCTAGGCGTAGCCAGGATTTCGCGGTTAGGTGCCGCTGGAGCAGCAGCGCTGTCCTTGCCAGCCGCCGGATTCTCGGTTGCCGGAGAATCTTTCGTATCCGCTCCGCCTTGTGCTGCATCGGCTTCTTGAGCGCTATGTTCTTCTGCTGCGCCCTCTTGCTCTGGAATGTCGCCTTCAGCGTCGATAACAGCGACGACTTGACCTACGCGGAACACAGCGCCGTCCGTACCGAACACCTCTTGCACTGTACCATTTACCGGACAAGGAACTTCTACAACCGCCTTGTCGTTTTGCACTTCCATAATAATATCGTCGTCGGTTACTTTGTCGCCGACTTTGATATGCATTTTAATAATTTCGCCTTCATGCAGCCCCTCGCCGAGCTCAGGGAATCGATATTCAAATTTAGCCACCTGGAAGACCTCCTAGTTCATTAAGATTAGAATTCGAGTACTTTATTTACTCCTGCAATAACACTTGCCGGAGACGGAAGCCATTGATCTTCGATTTGCGCGAACGGATATACGGTATCCGGTGGAGCTACGCGAAGAACCGGCGCCTCCAAGTGAAGGATCGCTTTCTCGTTAATTTGAGCGATAACCTCTGCAGCGATACCTGCAGATTTTTGCGCTTCTTGAACGATAATAGCGCGGTTTGTTTTCTTCACCGATTCAATCACGGTGTCGATGTCGAGAGGCACAAGCGTGCGGAGGTCGATTACCTCTGCCTTGATGCCGTTCTTCTCAAGCTCTTCTGCTGCTTTGACCGCAGTGTGAACCATCAGTCCGTAGGCCACGATCGTTACGTCGGAGCCTTCGCGAACGACTTTGGCTTTACCAATTTCAACTGTATAATCGCCTTCAGGCACATCTTCACGGTAAGCATGATAAAGGTTCAAGTGCTCCATGAAGAATACAGGGTCATTGTCGCGGATCGCAGAAATCATCAGACCTTTTGCATCATAAGGGTTGGATGGAATTACTAATTTAATACCCGGAGTTTGCGCGATCAAACCTTCCAAAGCGTCTGTATGCAGCTCAGCTGCTTTAACGCCCCCGCCGAACGGAGTACGGAATACGATCGGCGCGTTGTAGCGGCCGCCGGAACGGTAACGCATACGGGCTGCCTGAACCACGATTTGATCGAGCGCTTCAAAGATAAAACCTACGAACTGGATTTCAGCAATCGGACGGAATCCTTGGATTCCCAAACCTACTGCCATACCGCCAATTGCGGATTCTGCGAGCGGCGTATCGAAAACGCGCTCTTCACCGAACTGTTTTTGCAAGCCTTCCGTAGCACGGAATACGCCACCGACATTACCGACGTCTTCCCCGAAGATCAGAACGTTAGGGTCACGTTCTAATTCCACGCGCATCGCATCACGAATCGCTTCTTTTAAATTCATTTGTGCCATTAGATTCATATCCTCCTCATTAAGAAACAATCAGACTTTTACTGCCAAGCATTCATTAATGCTCTTAGGTCCTGCTTATCGTCTTACTGGAAATCTGCTTTTTGCTCTTCCAGATGTTTAGGCGTCGTTTCGAACATGCTATCGATCAGACCAGGAATGGTCATTTTCTCGGTTTGCTCTGCTTTCTTGATATGCTCGTTCACCGTAGCTTTAGCTTCTTCCTTCACGCGAGCTGTATCTTCTTCCGTCCAGAGGCCTTTCTTCTCCAGGTATTTGGCAAGACGTGCGATTGGATCCTTCTCGCTCCACTGGCCTTCTTCTTCCTTCGTACGGTACTTGGAAGTATCATCGGACAAGGAGTGTGGACGGAAACGGTAAGTAACGGCTTCGATCAATGTAGCACCTTCACCGTTGCGAGCGCGCTCAGCCGCTTCTTGAACAGCACTGATAACGGCAAACACGTCCATACCGTCGATTTTCACGCCGCGGATACCCGCTGCAACCGCTTTGTGAGCGATAGATAGAGCTGCAGTTTGTTTGGAGAACGGAGTTGTGATCGCATACCCGTTGTTTTGCACAAAGAAAATAACCGGCAGTTTATAAACTCCAGCAAAGTTGAGTGCTTCGTAGAAATCGCCCTCGGAGGATCCCCCGTCACCTGTGTATGTGATAGCGACTTGCTGCTGCTTCTTCAGTTTGTAACCCATTGCGATACCCATGGCATGAAGCACTTGGGCGCCGATAATGATTTGTGGCATAAGTACGTTGACGCCTTCCGGAATTTGACCGCCGTGCTGATGTCCGCGGGAATACAGGAACGCTTGGTACAGCGGAAGACCGTGCCATACGAGCTGCGGCATATCACGGTAGCCCGGGCAAATGAAGTCGTCCTTGTTCAGAGCGAACTCGCTGCCCACCATCGTAGCTTCTTGGCCGGATACAGGCGCATAGAACCCAAGACGGCCTTGACGGCCCAGGTTAATGGCTCTTTCATCCCATGTTCGGGTAAATACCATGCGGTACATTAACTCTTTCAATTGATCATCACTTAAATTAGGAACTTTATCTTTGTTAACGATTTCACCGTCCGGGGATAGCACGGACAAAGCTTCGACTTCCTCAGTGTATACTTCGTAAGGAACCCTGCTCTTGTTCTTGCTCATTTTCTTCACCTCGACAAAAAATTTGATTATCATGTGCTGCTGTTATAGAATTATTATACATCTGTTTCACTCAATAAGTCAAAGATATTCCGGTAATTTGTACTTTACACTTATTTTTGTATGTATAACAGGGTATACAATTAACTATAACAGTCGGCCGTTTTAGGGCCTATCAAAAGTACAGTTACTCTAACGGTTATCTTATCTTATCAGCCATTTAAAAGCAAAATGCAAAGACGGGAGCGTGTTGTACTATGACGGATTCGCGCTATTTAAAAAGAACGATCGTCAAGGAAGAAATCGACAGCAAATACCTGGGCGAGAAACGGTCTCTTCGCATTTATCTGCCTCCGGGCTATAATGAAATCCTTAGCTATCCTGTCGTCTACTGCCAGGATGGAGAAGAGTTTTTCAATTACGGCCGAATTGCCACCCATGCGAACCGCCTGATTCTGGATGAAGGGCTGGACCCGTTCATCATTGTGGGTGTCGAGGTTGATACATCGGTGCGTACCGAGGAGTATGCTCCTTTCGGCAACCGCTTCGACGCTTATATTTCCTGCTTCACTGAAGAAATTATTCCCTACGTTGAGAGCAAATATCCGGTTCGCCGCGAAGCGGACGAACGTATTTTGGCCGGAGATTCGCTAGGAGGCACCATCTCGCTGCATATCGCTATGAAAAAACCTGAACTGTTTTCCAAAGTGATCAGCTTGTCCGGCGCGTTTTACGAAAAAACCCAGCAGCTGGTAGCCGAGGAAGCCGATCTGTCCTTCCTTTCCTTGTACATGATCGTCGGCCTGCAAGAAGATCAATATACGACCGACACGGGAACCTACAACTTTGTGGAGCTGAATCGGGCGACCAAATCGCTCTTGGAAGAGCGCGGCGCCCAAATACGGTACCTTGAGAAGGACGGTAAGCATCTATGGGGGTTTTGGCAAAATGAGCTGCCGGATGCCCTGCTACATTTTCTTCAATAAATATGCCATTTGCAAGCTGTAGGCCCATCGGGTGTGTCAGCGCTTTCAAAGCAGTCTGCCAAAGGGAAGCCATTTTCGGCTTCTTTTTTTCATTTCCTATATTATATGCCGCCTTGTATGCCCCTTATATGCCGCAGCTAACCAGGCCTTTTGCCGCAGCCGAACATGCTCCTTGTCTTCTCTTATGCTTTTACCCGCTGTAAGTTCATTTTAGTCCCCCCTGGCAAAATTGTGCAAGCGTCAAATCTGTTTTATACTGGAGTCGGGGCATACTCCGCAAAATGAAAGGAAGTAGAGAGATGACAGAACAACGAGCGCTAATCTTTGCAGGCGGCAATATGAACCCTGTATTTATAGAAGAGATTGGTCCAAATGATCTGGTTATTGGGGCAGATCGCGGCGCGTTATTTCTAGTTGAGCATGGAATTCAGCCTCATATTGCCGTCGGTGATTTTGATTCCATCACTCCGGAGGAATTGGAGAAAGTAAGAAGCTCCAGCGGCCAGATCATAACCTGTGATCCAATCCACAAGGACTTGACAGATACTGAGCTGGCCTATATGACTGCCATGGACAAGCAGGCCAGGGAAATTATCATGATGGGCGTTACCGGTTCCAGGCTAGACCATACGCTGGCTAACATCCAAATCATGCTGCGGGGATTACAGCACCAAATCCAAAGCGCCATTTACGACACACATAACTATATTACCCTTACCGGTTCCACCTGCGTCATCCAGAATCGCGGCTTCACCTACGCATCCCTGGTTCCTCTTACCCCGGAGGTGACCGGAATCACTCTGGAAGGATTTATGTACCCGCTGGAGAACGCAACGCTTCGCATGGGACAATCACTTGGGATCAGCAACCGGCTCTTGGAGCAGGAAGGCACGATTCGGATCGAGAGCGGCCTCCTCTTGATCATTCAAAGCCGGGATTAACGCTGATAAAAGACAAAATTGTAACTACTGGTTACAGCATTTTAAACATCCAGAAAACCTTGCGGCCGCAAGGTTTTCTTTCTTTTTTCGACCTGATTCCATTTTAGATTCTTAATTTTTTGTAAACTTTAATAGTTTTTTAATAAACCCCTTCAAAGCCACGGGAGACAGCCACCTTCACGATTCTAGCAAATTATGGCTGGCTTCAAACCTGTTATACTTCAAATCGAACCGGTCAAAAAAAAACTTTGGAGGTACTACAAACAACATGAAAATGCATACTATATCCCAAAAAGTATTGACGGTAGGTATTGTTTCAGCCCTTGGGTTCGGAACTTTCCTTGCAGGCGGTGCAGGCACAGCACAAGCAGCCGCAGCATCTCAATCCGCAGAAAGCGTGGCTGTTTCTAAAGGAACTCAAGTCGTTAACTTCGGAAAAAAATATATGGGCACACCTTATAAATTCGGTGCTTCGACTTCAACTACTCGCGTATTTGACTGCTCTTCTTTTATGAAGCATATTTTCAAGAATTACGGCGTTAACCTGCCGCGTACATCCGCAGCCCAATCCAAAGTAGGTAAAGCGGTATCCAAATCGAACCTGCGCCCTGGCGACCTTGTATTCTTCTCCAGCGGCAGCCGTTCAACTGGAAAAAACATCACACACGTAGCCGTCTATGCAGGCAATGGCAAAATTTTGCATACTTACGGCAAGCCTGGGGTAACGATCTCCGATCTGAACTCCGGAACATGGAAAAGAACTTATATTAAAGCTCGTCGCGTACTGTAGTTTATATTGACTCATTTTATGTCGAAAAGCTTGCGAGCTTGGAATGAGGCTGCGCTGCAGCATCGGCACTAAAAACTCCTATCACCCTGCAAAAGAGGCTTCCCCGCAGCGGCTATGCTGCCAAGGGAAAGCCTCTTTCACGTTCTAATGCATCATATAGCCCGTCCCCCGGACGGTATGGATAATTTTCCGGGCCCTGCCGCGGTCGATTTTTTTACGCAAATGACGGACATATACATCCACTACGTTGGTCCCTGTCGCAAAGTCATAGCCCCATACCTCCTGCAAAATATCATCCCGATGGCAGACGGTATTGGCATGCTTGGCGAGATATACGAGCAGGTCATATTCCTTCGGCGTCAGCTTGATGATCTCCCCTTCCCGGAATACCTTCCGGCTCTTCGGTTCGATCCGCAAATCCTCGAATATGATCTCGCTCGGCTGTCCGTCATTCAACCGCATATACATTCGAACCCAGTGCTCCATACGTATGGCCAGCTCCTCAAACGGCACGCTGCCGTCTACCACATCGCTCGCTCCCGCAGCGAAGGCCTCGATCAGTTGTTCCGTGCTGCGTTCAAGCAGAACAGTAATAATCGGAAACGACAATACGCCCTCGTGCGCTTTGAGCAGCGCCATAGCGTCCACGTCGGATAGCCCCTTTTCAACCAGCATAATATCCGGCTTCTGCTTAAGCAGCGCTTCCTTCGTAACCTCCTTGTTGCGAAACCATGCTACGTCATATCCCGCTTCCTTCAGCTGCCGGTATAAGCGGCTGCTCTCGAGGGACTCCCCTCCTGCCGACAATATGTGAATTTCCATTCTATTCGCTGCCCACCTTCTGCATCCCCATCCCGAGTTTATTTATTAAGATGGACAAAATGCAAACAAACCATTCCCGCATTTCGCGGAAATGGTCTGCCTTCTTACAAATCTTCTTATCCGAAATATCTGTCATAGAGCACTTTAGCCTCGACGATATCCTTCGTCCCGTGGATCAGCGCTCGTCCATCCTTAAATAAAACCAGCCGGCGCTCGCCGATCGTATACGACAGGAGGAATTTATTGAACTCGGCTGTTCCTTCTCCCAGACGCATCAGTGCTTTGGCGGTCTCCTCCAAGTTCCATTCACGCGGCTTGGCAGGGCGGATCTGCACAGTATCCCGGCCGCACAGCACTTCGGTTTTTCGCGAGCCGCTGTGCGATAGATACGGATACGTCGCATGAGAACCACAGGATGGGCAATCCGCCTTCCTGGCCGTGTCCATCTTGAGTGAAGCCTGCTCGTTGCGCCATAGGTCGAACGTAAGCAGCGTACCTCTAAGGCTATCCGTCCGTCCCGTCAGAAGCTTCAGCGCCTCCGTCGTTTGATGAGCCACAACCATCTGCACCGTGGGCGGAATTATACCTGCCGTATCACAGGTATCCCCCCCTAGCGGAACTGAGCCTAGCAGGCAATTCAGACATGCGGTTACCCCTGGCAAAATGGTGAAGGTAATTCCGTAGCTCCCAACGCAGGCACCGTAAATCCAGGGAATTCCCTCCTTCTGCGAAATGTCGTTAATGACCATTCTCGTATCAAAGTTATCGGTAGCGTCCAGGATAAGCTGGATTCCCGGCAATAAGGAGCTTATTTCAGCGTAGGTTACATCCATCACATGAGCTTCAACAGCTACCTCGCTGTTGATGGCCTGCAGCCGCTTCTGGGCTGCGATCGCCTTAGGCAGGCGAAGCTCGGCATCTTCCTCTGCAAACAGCTGCTGCCTTTGCAAATTGCTCCATTCCACATAGTCGCGATCCGCAATAACCACGCGCCCAACGCCGGCCCGGACGAGCGTCTCGGCAATTCCCGTCCCGAGCGCTCCCGCCCCGACTACAAGTACCGCGCCTTCGGACAGCTTGCGCTGACCCTCCGAACCGATCATGACGAAGCGCTCCTGCCTGGAATACCGGTCCGTACGGTCCCTCGGACCCGCAGACAAGACCGCTGTGGAAGCTTCAGATCGATTTTTACCCTGCATTCCCTTTCGCTCCTTTCGCAAGAGACTTGAATTACCGGAATAACATGATTCCTTTACTTTGTGGACCACTGCTCGACGTCCCACACCTTCGTTACCCAGTCTTCGTAGAAGTCTGGCTCATGGGATACTAGCAGAACAGTGCCCTTAAATTCCTTCAGTGCACGCTTCAGCTCCTCTTTGGCCACGACGTCCAAATGGTTTGTCGGCTCGTCAAACAGAATCCAGTTCGTCTCGCGCATCATCAGCTTGCACAGCCGGACCTTGGCCTGCTCGCCCCCGCTAAGCGCTCTGAGCTGGCGCGTGATATGATCGTTCTTGAGGCCGCAGCGCGCCAAATGCGCCCGTACTTCATGCTGGTTAAGATGAGGGAATTCATTCCATACATCGTCGATCGGCGTTGCGTTTCCGGGCCGTACCTCTTGCTCGAAATACGCCGGATACAGGAAGTCACCCTGATACGTTTTGCCGCTAATTGGCGGAATCACGCCAAGTATCGTCTTCAGCAGAGTCGATTTGCCGACACCATTGCAGCCGACGATGGCGATTTTCTCGCCGCGTTCAATCGTCATCGACATTTTAGGGAGCAGTGCATGCGTATAACCGATTTCAAAATCGATACCTTCAAACACCGTTTTTCCGCTGGCTCTCGCTTCCTTGAAGCCGAATACCGGCTTAGCGGCCTCCTCGGGTTTATCGATTCGTTCCATACGATCCAGCTGCTTCTCCCGGCTCTTCGCCCGGCCTGACGTCGAATACCTTGCCTTGTTCCGCTGGATGAAATCCTCCTGCTTCTTAATATACTCCTGCTGCTTCTCGTAAGCCTCAATATGCTGATTCTTGTTAATGTCGGCCATTTCCAGAAACTTCTCGTAGTTCGCCGAATAACGCGTCAATTTCGCAAATTCGAGATGGTATATGACGTTAACTACCTTATTCATGAACTCCGTATCATGGGAGATTAGGATAAAGGCATACGGATAATTCTGAAGATAATTCGTAAGCCATTGGATATGCTCTACGTCCAAATAGTTAGTCGGCTCATCCAGCAGCAGGACATTGGGCTTCTCGAGCAGCAGCTTGGCAAGAAGCACCTTGGTGCGCTGGCCGCCGCTTAAAGCCGAGACATCGCGGTCTAGACCGATCGCCGACAGACCGAGCCCGTTCGCCATCTCTTCAACCTTCACATCGATAAGATAGAAATCACCGATATCCAGCTGCTCTTGAATTTCACCCATCTGCTCCAGCAGCAGCTCCAGCTCCTCGGGAGAGGCATCCGCCATCTTCTCGGTTATCGCCATCATTTCCTTCTCCAGCTCCAGGAGAGGAAGAAATGCATCCTTCAATATATCGCGGACCGTCTTGCCAGGTGTCAGCTTCGTATGCTGGTCGAGGTAGCCGTACCGTACCTTCGGCGTCCATTCAACCTTCCCCTCATCCTTCAGAACCTGGCCGGTCAAAATATTCATTAAAGTGGACTTGCCTACGCCATTCGCTCCGACCAAGCCAACATGCTCGCCGGCCAGCAAACGGAACGAAACGTTCTTAAACAACGTTCGATCCCCAAAATTGTGGGAGACGTTCTCTACAGTTAATAAACTCATATCAGCGCCCAATGCTCCTTCTATATGACATTCAAGAACCTATTTTAGCATAAGAAGGAGAAGGTCTGAAACTGTTTTATTTTAAGGCTCAACGACAATCGGCCTCACGGTAACCCGCCAGCGCGGCTTCCCGGGCGTTAGTGAATATTTGCTCAACACGATAGCGGGACAAGCAGGCTTCGGGAAAATAGTATTTGATCCCCGTCGCTTCATCCATGCCCCCGAGCAGTTTCCGGCTCTGGACCAGCCGTCCTCCTCCGAAGGCATAGTTGTTATAATAGAAATCCCCGACCGGTATTCCCTGCAAAAAGACGATCACTCCGACATCGCTTATAGTATTCGACCAATCCTCCTGCGACAGAATCGGCAATGTAAAAAGATAATCCACTCCTAGCCGCAGTGCGTACTCGTTATGGCGGTTTATGTATCCGGCAAGATCATCCTGGATACCCCTCACGATGGCGGCTCTTCTTACCTGCTCAAACGCCTTCGTATCCTGCAGCAATGGAATTGCCGTCATCCCCTGCAGCTCGGATTGCCTGCCCCTATGCCACTTGCCGGTCATGCTCTCATAAGCTGTCACTGTATCATCCAGTGTAAAGGCGACGCTGTTGCCAAATTGATCCGAATATACATATGGCTTCTTCGGTCTCCAGCGATGCGAGATTTCCGGCCATCCTGTCTGTTCGTTCTCACTCTCGTCTAGAGCATATATGGAATACCCGTCATATTCGATAATTGCGATTGCTGGTATATAAGTCATCAGAGCTTCCTGGGCAAGCCTATCATCCTCAATTCCCAGATTAATCGATAAAGTCTGCATAAAAGCGGATAAGGCCTCTTCTTTATCCGACCTCATAAATTTTGCTGAGCTGTAGCCTGCTTCGAACTGCTGCAGCTCGTTCAGATTCAAGGCATAAGCCGCGTCCTGAACGGCCGTGCGCAATGCAGAGCTGTAGCGGTGCTGAAGGCGATGGGCCTCCCTTAAATCCCCGGTATGCAAATAATTGATCCAAAGGATGGGCGAAACCAGCAGAACGAAAACGATCGCCCAGTCAGTAATCTTCATTAAGCACCATCCCCCCGTAATGTAATACATGGGACCCCCTCTGCTCAGCAGCCCCATACAGGAAATGATCAAATACCATGATCGGCGTGCGTCCCAAACGGGTAATCGTCACCGTAAAATAGTCCCCGACCTCCATTCTGTACTTGGGTTCATCATCCGTTCCGAAGGCGGCTTGTTCCGGGAACAGCAATGTCATTATGTCATGATTATAGAAGGCCTCATAATGAATGCTGAAGCGGTCCAGAAAAGTGCCGGAATCAGCTGGATCGTCATATTCTGGATGATATTTTTTGTGCCTGTGCTCCAATTCGATCCTGTATTCCCCTCCTGCCGCTCCAAGCTCATGAATAAAATCATGATACATCCCTGGCGATACATAGCCTTTATTTCTGACCGCATCCGTAAAGCGAACCAGCGTATTGTAAGCTGCCAGGGCCCGATAATCCTCCTCCCGCTGCGCCGATTGGACAGCGGGAACCAAATAGAGCAAAACAACGGCCAATATCGCTGCAGCTACCTTTGATAACGCGTTTGACATCGTACAGCCCCTTTTATTTTTTGCGAAAATTTATTTTCCGCAAATGGCCTGCGGAATCATAATCAGCCTGCACCCCATAGCTCGCCCTTAAATCCAGAAAAGCGGCTGCCCTCATCACGGCCGCATCCTGTACGGAATAATCATCGCTGTCTGCCCCTCTTAGATCCAGCCTTTTTCCGTCTATTTCTACCACAGCGCCCAGGCCCTCCAGCACCTTCAAACTATGCATGATCTCTGCACCGCTATAACGCTCATCCTGCACGGCAATTCCGGCTCGAGTATGAACGATATCCTTTTGCCTCTGAGCATAAGGGACTAGCTGTTCCAGCACATCCTGCTCAAGCTCGGCCTGTTCCGAGGCAAACCACAGAGCGCTGAGGCAGACTATGCAAGCAAAGAGCAGCCACAGCATGCTTTTCAAAGGATCATGCATACCCTTAAGGACTTGTCAGTACGGTCGTCTGCGTAAAAATAATACCCCTAACGACATTAGAATTATCCTTGATGACCCTAGCCTTGAATTTTCCGCTCGGATTGACGTATTCATCCAAAATTTCATTCCATGAATTGCTGATATTTCCGACCTTATCGCTGATGACCGCGCCATAATCTTCAATCGGGATATGATCCCCCACGCGAAGCATATTGCCATACCATTGTCCGCTTTTGTTCTTTCCGGTCTTGACCTGTATCCCGAACTGCTCGCGGTCCTTGAATTTCCTGAGGGCATTCGTCACCTGGGATCCGCTGACGGTCGTATCGTCATACACGGTAAATGAGGCCTGGGACAGCTCGGTTTGAATATCCGAAAAATTGTTCTGCGCGGTTTTGGTCGCCTCCTGTGCAGATACGAACAGAATGACTACGATCGTGATGAGAGCAATCGTCAGGAAGATGCCAGCGGCAACCTTTAATGCGGATGAAGCATTATTCATTTCATTTCCTCCCAAATCCAAATGGTTATATTTTTTGAATATGCTCGAAGTACAAATCCATCTGCTTGAAGCTCATCCAGATCAGCGGAACGACCAGATAAGCGAATACTAGGCTGTACATCGGCGTAAAGCCGATCAAACGGCCGAGCCCGGCCCGGGTATCCAGCGACTTCTCATACTCCAGCCGCCTGCGCTCAAATTGGTACGACATTTCATGCTCGAGATCATCGAAAGCCTTAGCAAGGGTAATTTTCTCGGCGGCCAGAAGCAGCTTGTCTGCGAAACGCCCGAACTCTTCCAGCGTGACCTCTTCTTTCATCTCCCTGAGAGCCGCTTCCGCTCCCTGACTGTAATTCAGGAGACATCTCTCGATCGGAACTTTAAAAATCACCGCATATACATACAGCCATTCCAAAATTTCCTCCACCGAGATCCGTTCCAGCTCTTTAAATATCCCAACCATCGTCATAAATTGATAGACTTCCTGGCGCATATCGGCAAGCCTCATTCTTCGCTGGAAGCAAAGCAGCCACACCGGTGCTTCAAAAGCCAAACAGCCTGCCGCCAAAGCAGCCGCCACCTCCCACCATTTCAAATACTCCTGATTATAGCGGTCAAGCTTGTCAAGGATCCGGACGGCCATCGCCTTCAACTCATCTTGACCCACAATTTCTCCATGCAAATCACGGGCCATCTCCGCCGACTTCAGCGCCGCATCGTATCCTGCTTGTGAAGACATGCCGAGCTCTCCCATCGCCGCGTTCTCCATAGAAATAATTCTGGCCGTCCTTTGCTCCTCCTGGGGAGACAGTGTGCCGAAAAATACCGCGTGCTCCGGAGGCTCCCGCAATATTCTGCTTTGAGCGGCCATATGGAGTGTGAGGCATAGCGCAACAGTAGATATGAAGCCGGCAAGGAACAGGCTAACTCTTCTCAGTTGAAACCACTCGACCCTCATTTTGAGATTGCTGTCTTTGAACAGCTGGGTCAGGCGATAATAAGCGAGTGATGTGCGCGCCGGCACAAACCAATGAACTACAGCTCTGATCCAGCCTGTTTTATATAGCCGCGCTTCCCAGGGATAGGTGATGTCAGCAGCCCGGTAGGATGCCTCTTCTTCATTTTTTAGCTTTTGCAACAAAATATAGGAAACCAGAATGACGAGAAATATCACTGCCTTGATCACGATGCCCGCTTTGCTTAAATAAAATTGATCCATTAGCGGAAAATTCCGTCTGGCCCATATTTCAATAGGCCTAGTAAAAAAAATAGGTGCAAGCGCAATGACATGCAGACCCTTCAGCAAATAATCCAACTTATTGCGTCGGATCAGGTCGAGGTGAATTTCTTGCGTAAGACTGGCGATCGCCCGCAAATAGACGGAGCCCTGCCTGGCTGTCTTATCCCCAAATTCCATTACGAGACTGGATATTCCGGCGAACGCCTTTAAGAAACGATTGGGCGCCGTCTCGTAATAATGCTCCAGCGCCTCTTGCTGACGGGGAGCGGTTAGCGCCTCGTTAATTCGATGAACATGTGATCCAATCTCTTCACCCAGCCCCTCTGCCACTTCCTCCATCGCATCGATAACCATGCCATGACGATGATAGGCATGACGAACCGCTGCCAAGAACTCCAGCATTTGCTCCATCAGCTTTCGTTCCATGCGATTCACGAACCCGTCCAGAAATAATCCCTGCAGAACTGCCGCCGTGATTAATAACGTGACGAAAAACAAAACGCTCGGATTCATCCAGGTGAGTATGGCCATACCCAGGCCAAATGTAAGACATATCGCGTAAACAAGCATCATCGTCTTCCTGCGCAGCTCAAATTCGGCATACATATGCATGAACGATAATCTGCTGCGTACCTTTCGAACGTAATAACGCAAAGGGGGAATTTTCATGAATATTGCGTAGGAGCGCAGGAGAAATGCGGTCATATATTTCTGAGCAAGCACCGCCATCCCCCGATCTCCGCTCACGCTATGCGGCTCAAATCGGGAAGTCCGTCTGGAGGCCGCCAATAAACCGATGAATAACAGCAGAGAAATCAAGAAAATCCAGATTAATACCGTCTTAAGCTCCAATCTCTTCCCTCCAGTAACGGTCAACAAAGAGCGTGAAGGCCTCGCTGTCCTCTGCCGTCATTTCTCGAGCCATTTCCTCTATCATTCGCGGGGAAATCGGTTCGACGGACATATATTTGCCGTCTTTGTACTCCAGCACCACCCTCTCGCGATAACCCCTCACCTGACGCTCGCATTCGGTAATTTTCTCAATATAACGCTGCCCGGACATATTCTTCCGCAAGTGGATATCGAAATCGATTACACTGACAACCTGCATTTCCGCTATCCGTTCATCCCGGAACATACCGGTCTTGAGCAGCGAATTGCGCAGCGATTCGATCAAATCGCGAAATGTTTTGGCATGATGAGTAAACAGAGTGAACAAGCTTGCCACCTGAGCCATCTGGATCATCCAGGCGGCAACGTCATCACTGGCTACCTCGCCAAGAATATTCACAGTACCGTCCGTCTTCTTCTGCAAATCCAGACCAGCCTGACCCGATATATACTCCGTCTCCCGGAAGGTCAAAATATTTCTTGTGCTGTATAGCCTTCGCAAATTCAGTTCAAAGGACATTTCCTGAACCCTTAGAGTATAGGATGGATAAATATGCTTGACCAAAGCCATTAGCAGCGTGGTCTTGCCGGAGCCTTGAGAGCCGGTAATCGACGTAATCCGGCTGCCTTTCATCAGAAATTTCAGCAGTTCTATCGGCAGCTCCGCATTGACGCCTTCGATCAGCTGTTCCAGCGCCGCGCTTCTCAAATCGAATTTTCGAACGAAGAAGGCCCATGATTCGACAAAGGGCGGGCGAACAACGACGACCCGGGACCCGTCCTTCATTTCATTAACTTTATATCCATTCGCCTCAGTTAACTGCCCCGGCAAGTTGTATTTATATATATTCTGGCAAACCCGCTTGAGCTCGGCTTCATTCCCAAAACCCAGGAAGGACAAGCGAATGCTTTTTCCCATATAAAAAATCCATACGCTTTCCCACAAACGCGATGTCGCGCGTCCGTCCGCATCCTCCGTCTCACCGGAGCTTTCCCAATCCGGGAGCATGCCTGAACGTACGGGCTGCCCGGCGTCCTCGAATGCAGGAATGCCGTTCACTCCCCCGCTAACCCCATCGATCCGCTGCTCCCGAATTTCATCGACCACCGAGAAGCCTTTGTACTGCTGATAGACGCGCTGTACAACGATGTCCAGCTTTTCCCGAAATTCAAGCTCCCGGTATTCCGCATAAAATACATGTCCGATATCCTCGGCCGTAATTTCATAATGCCTGTCTTGCCCCCCCGCCGAGTACTTCGGTTCATCCAAACGGTGCGTCTCAATCAACATCATTAAAGCTTCGTCCCCATAACGCTGGGTGTACAAATATAGCAGGATTTCGAACTGATCCTGGGGTGTCAGCAATTCCCGCCGCTGAAAAGGAATATACCTGTCTATGGTCTGGGCATCTATGCCGCAGCCTTTTAACAGCAAATCTTTGATGTAGGCCTTCACATACCGCTTGTCGTTGCGATCGCCCCATGTACAGCCCCGGATCGCTTTGCGGAGTTCTGCCCGGCTCTTTACTTTTCGCTGCCAGACCTCCTCGCTCATGCCCCAATCGTTAAGCTCAGCCCGGCTCATTTCATGCAGCTGCTTCTTTACATAGGCAGCAAGCCGATCTAGGGAGGAAGTCTCCTCCTGTTCGTCTGTCCCTGAAGCCGTACTGCCCGTAGAGCGGGCTTTGACCCATACGTAGCCTGTGACAAGCAGCAGGACACACAGAATACCGACCAGATTGGCGAATTGATTCACGCGCTATGCTCCTTTCACCTTGCTATCCATCATAGGACCACCGCTGCGTTCTTTTGCGGCCAACGCTATGCGTACAAGCTCTTTGCAGCTAAAAAGAAATTGCTCCCTCTCATACCCTCTGCCCTTTAGCAGCCGGTAGCGCCGGAAAAAGGAGATGATATCCTGCCCGTTCCATGCATCACTAAATTCGGTATGGTACGGAATGCCGATCATCGCCACATCGCAGTTATAACGGCGTTTAATGTTCTGCAGGCTCCATTTCGATGCAGCATCATATTGATGAACGATGATGGCCTGAGGCGTGCTGCCGTTAGAAAAAGCGCTTGTCCCGGACATCTCAAAGAATGTGTCCAGCTCGACCCGATTTTGCCTTAATACTGCAATTAAAGTATCGTCCTTACGAAGTCCTGGGTTGTCCAGCAATGAAGCATTTAGGGCGGATTCCTGCATAATGACAATGTCATAGCACTGCTCCGCCATACTCACGATAGCCCCAAGCTCAGCAGGCGGAAGGGAATGCCTTACAGATTCACCTTTTGCCTGCAAGCCATCCGCTAAATCAAGCCGGCCTGGCAGCAGGGGATAGGTATAGTCCATCAAATTGCACTGGGGCAAACGTCCGCTCTCGGCAAGCCGCTGCAGCGCCTCCATGCCCTGATCCCGGACGGGCAAGCGCAAATCATGATCCAGCACCATATCACGCGGGGGAAAGCCCTCCTCCATGCCTGTGCCGGCATAGCCGCAATTCAGCAATAGCAAATGATATTTCTCATGCAGCCCAGCCTGTACTCCAAAGGCTCCCGCTACCTCCGCTGATCCTCCATAACCCATATCCCAAAACACAATTTTACTCATGCCTTTCTCCTTTCCGCTTTGCGAAACGCTCTTTTTACTTTTTTGGATTCCCAGCCAGCCAACCGGCTGATCAATTCCGTAATTGCCCTTTTGTAAGCCCGGGTGATGGCCTTCATCCGCAAGGTTTGCGAGTACTCATTCTCCATCTGCACAACGAAATTGATTTCGTCCCAGGGAATCCGAATGTCCGCAGCTTGCCATTCAATCGGAAGCTGCTCCATGAAGCTCAGCACATATTGCTCATCGATAAGAGTGTCCATCGTACGGGTAAATACGGGTTGCACCTTGATCCCCCGCAGCTCCGGCCACGTCTGGAACAGCCTGCTGAAGAAACCGCAGCTGTCCGCTATTTCAAAGCGATCATAGCTGGTTACCCATATGATCTGTCCGGCCTCGCTCCACAGCTTCCTTCCGGCTGAGAAAGCATAATCAACATCATAAAGGCAGTAATCATAGCCATCGCAGCGCTCCAGCTTATCACTACCAGCGCTGGCCAATGCCACGTCGAAGCCGTGGAACTCAATCATTCCTTCCCCGGTTGATATCCCTTCGATCACATATCCGTATTTTCCTTTGCTGGTTGCGTCCACCAACAGGACACGCCGGCCGGCTGAAGCCAGCACCTTGCATATGTAGAGCAGCAAATCGCGCTTGTCCGCAGTCCCGGTGAAAATCCAATGCTCCACCCCATCACCTCCTTATCGTTATATCAGGAATCTAGATCGAAGGAATCGCCGGTAGGCTGCGCCGCCGCCGCGCTTCGCTCGGCATGGTGTCCGGCAAACTCCGCTGCTTTCTGGGGCGACATAACGGATAAATCTGCCTCCAATATTTGCCTCGATGCATGGGATAAAGCATACTCGGCCCGCGATACGATATTGGGATCCTTCTTGATAAGCTCCAGAACAGCCTTATTGGCGGGATAGGTCGGAATAGCTTTGGCCTGCAGCTGCGGCTCTACATAAGCAAGGGCGTATATCGAAGCCTTATGCAAGTAAGCGTCAACAACCGCACTGGATAAGGACAGGATTTCCATTTCGTCCAGCGTTACTGTCACTGAGCCCCCATTCAGTTGTTCAGCCTTCTTCTTGGACAGTAGTATGTAATCCTGGCCGGTAGGAAATTGAATTCTAACATCAATGACATCATTCTTCTGCAGCGACGCCGGCAGCTGTACGAATCCCATTTCCCGCCAGCGCAGATCATGTGGCGTAGGGGCCTCTTTATACAATAGTTCCGGAGTCAACAGGGTTTGTGACGTCAAATCGATTTTGGCGTTTCTGCCGTCGATCTCATCCTTTGATTTAATATAATTTGCAGGGACGCTGTCGGCCGGGAGCTCTACCCTCCTCAGATCCTCGGCACGGATGGGGTGGCCGGCGGAAATATTACGGGCAAGCGTCCAGCCGAATATCGAAGCCTTCTCTTCCTTCAGCCGCTCAATTTGAATCTCGTATTCCCGGACAAGGGATGTCCTCATCTCATCAACCTGCCTTGCTTGGTATACCGCATAGCCCGCAAACAGAATACCGACGATCCCCCCTCCCGCGATGCCGGCAACAAGCAACTGTTTAGTGCGCTGCCTCAGTCTGGACATGTAGTTATCGCTTCCTTTCCAACGTTCTTCTAATAAAACCAAAACCTCTGCCCTGCAGCCGCAAATTGTCCGCATACCCGGGACAGCATATATCAATCAATTGGACGGCGATTTCTCGCCCGGGTTCAAAAGGATCACTCTCCATCGGGATCTCATACACTCGCTCGATGCCTAGACGCTTGCGGAGCCGGCGACTAGCCCCTCTCCCGCCCAAGGGAAGGAAGCAGGCCCACCTGCGAAGGGCAGCCTCGCCCATCCGGAAGCGGATGGCCGCTGCTTCCTCCTCCCTCCACTCGGCCCCGGAGGCGACGAGGATCGGCAGATCAGCACGCGCGAATTCCTCCAGCAGCTCCCTCCGCCCGGAGGAGCCGAGATCGCAAACTACATAGTCGTATCCGTCCGATAACAGCTCAATCCATTCAGACCGGGCCGGATGACGGACATAATCAACCTGGTGGATGCGAAAGCGCCGCGGTGCTCCCGGGCCAGGATCTGTCTTCGCTATCGCCCGTCCCGAAACGATTTGCTGCAGCTGCCGAAATGCGCCTGCCTTCGCTTCCATCTCGACAACAGCTACCCGTTTGAATATTTGCGACAAGGCATGAGCCAGCATAATAGCCGTATGCGTTGCACCTACGCCCGGACAGGCTCCCATCACGGCAATGACAGCACAACGCCTTGCAGACTCGCCCCCTCTTCGCACCGGCTCCCCCGCGATCGCCGCCAGCGCCCGGCTTGTCTCTTCAGCGGAGGCATATCTGTCTTGGGGCTGAGACTGCAGCAGGCGATGCAGGACGGGAAGCAGGGACTTGAAGCCGTTGCGCCTCATAACGGCTGCCGCCTCCTCTGACCAGCTGCTGTGCAGCCCTTCGGTTCCTAGATAGAGGAGTACCGCCCCTAAGGAGTACAGATCTGTCCGGCAATCGCTCTGCCTTCCTCCATACTGCTCAGGAGCGGCAAAGCCGACCGAGCCGATCAAGACGGTATCCTCCGGCTGATCCTCCTTGTATCTCCGGGCAATGCCGAAATCAATAAATCTGATTTCTCCATTCCGGTCGACCAGAAGATTGGCCGGCTTCAAATCCCGGTGGACAATCGGCGGATGGTGGCTATGCAAGTAATGGAGCCCTTCGCATATTTGCCGCCCGAAGGCAGCCAGGGATTGCAGCGTCAAGTGGCCTCTCTGCCTTGAAGCGTAACGATCCAAATGCTCGCCCTCCACATAGTCCATAACCATGTACACATATCCCGTTTCGGAGGGTCTGCAAATGTCTATAATTCTTGGCAATCTGTGATGATCCAAAGCGATCAGCAGTTCAGCCTCTTCCTCCAATGAAATATGAAGGCTCGGGGCCGCAGCGACTTCCTTCACAGCCCATGCTTTGCCAGGCAGCTTTAAATCGGAAACGAGATACACACGGCTCATGCCACCGGCACCGATCATCCGCTCAACCTGATATCTGCCCGCGATGATTGCGCCGGCGGCGAGCGGTTCATTCAATGGCACCATGAATCCATCCTCCTCCCACGCAAAAAAAGGAAAGCCCCCACGCTCAGACTCCGGACATGCCGGAGCAGAATCATGGGATGCTTTCCCTTCATTGGCTAATGTATAATTTTGGAATTAGTATACGTGATTTTGCCGCTACTTGTAAAGTCTTTTTTTTCCACACTAATTAACTTCATTAATATTTAATCATATATAGCGTAATTTCATCCCGATTATGGAACAGCTGCTTAGCCCTCTGCACCTGCATGCGGGATTGCTGAAACGTATCGATCACCTCTTGGATCAATGCCATCGGCTTCTTGCTCAGCAGCTTGACCGTTACGATTGCCGTGCCGCCCGGCACTAACGCGTACAGCAGTTCGCTTACCAGCTTCGCCGTCAGCTTCGGGCTCCAGCTCATATCGCAAACCAGCAGGTCGAACTGCTGCTCCTGAAATTTCACCTCTCCGGCATTTTTTCGCAGCACGGTAAGATTCGGCGAGTTCAACAGCGAGGGATGCATTTTTGCCGGGTCTACAGCTGTTACTGTTAGTCCGCGCTCCAACAAAAATGAAGTCCAACCGCCAGGGGCGGCACCGATGTCCAGCGCCTCGCGGAAAGCCCTAAAATCAATGCCAAAGGTCATTTCAGCTTCAAGCAGCTTGAATTTGGCCCGGGAAATCTGTCCTTCCTCCCGCTGAAATCTTACAGCCCCGCCATTCCAATCGGAAATATTATGCTCCGGACGGGATATTCCTGCATAGACAGCCTCTCGGCCTACGAAGACAGAGAGAATCATATCGGCCTCACGAACAACGAACTCGGCATGAAGCCCGCTTAATTTGGCTTGAAGCGTATCCTTTAGCTCTGCCGTCGTACCTTCCCACAGCGATTGCTCCGTCTTTCGGGGCTGGACGGCAATTCTGGAAGCGCCTTGAAGCCTCGGATCCGCAAGCGCGAATGCAGCCAGCTTCTCTATTGACTCCTCAAGCTTCCCCCCCTCTTCCCCATGCCATTCCCATTCAATAGGAAAGAGGTGGCGTAAAAATACAGGGGGGCTGCTGGATACCGCCTCGATTACCTGCTCGGCTGAGTTCTGCAGCGCGACGCGCAGCACTTCTCCCGGGATCAGTACTGTGCTCTTCACCGCGCCAAATAATCGGCGCAGCTCCTCTTGTGCATAAGGGGCAAACCCGTGATTTGCCGTACAAATCCAATGGCTTATCCCAATGTCATCTCGTTTATCATCTTCCTCATTTCGTTCTAATTCTTGGCTTCTCAACTCGTACAACCCCCAGAAGTAATTGCCGTACCCTCGCACGGCCTCGTTAACTCGTCTATTTGCGGGCGCTTCTTCTGGTTAAACTCTCAATTTCATCCAGACGTTCAAATGGAATCGGTCCGTTATGCAGAATGACGCACTCTGGCTTATTCTGATACAAAATTTCGTACATGCTCTTCTTCCCGGCCATGCTAGAAGTATGCAGGAAGATCTCCCTGGGATACAGCCCTTCCCTTGCGATTACAGAAGCCACCTCCGCCCCTGTCTTCTCTCCCGGACCCATATCGTAATCCAGCGACAGGATGTCGACTTCCGAAATTCTCAGAAGCTCTATGCATTCATCGACGGTCCTTACTAAAGTAAAACCTATGGGACAACGCCGCAAATCATCCATATATACATGAATCAATGTTCTTCGTCCTTTCCCGCGGAATTCCAGCACTAGGCTTTAACCCACCGCCTCACCCGTTCCATATCTTCTCTATAGGTTCCATCCTCGCCCTTCTCACTCTCGAAAATGCAAGGTATACCCTGTACCGCATCCAGCTTAAGCAGCTTGCGAAAGCCCGCTTCTCCTATATAACCTTCGCCTACACGGGCATGCCGGTCTTTACGGGAGTTAGCCGGATATTTCGAATCATTCAGATGAATTACGGTTAACCCGTCCCAATAGCCCAATTCCGAAGCTCTGCCGTCAAAGGCGCGGTCATCTCGGCCGCCCCACATTCCGGATGCAAAGGCATGGCAGGTATCCAGGCAAAAACCGATGCTATCCGGCAGATGACACAGCTTGCGGATCTGAACCAGCTCCTCCAAGGTAATCCCCATATCTCCGTGATCCCCGGCCTGATTCTCTATGATCAGCTTCGCCTGGCCTTGCCAGCCGGAGAGCACCTCATTAATACATTGTATAATATTTTGATAACCTTGTAAGGGGTTTCCAGCCTTATATGTGCCAAAATGAACGATTATTCCTAAAGAGCCGCAAGCCTCCGCTATTTCCAAATCGTTTCGCAGCGAATCCACGGTTCTTTCGAACTGTTCGCGGGGAGCATTCCTGTCCACGGCCAAATTACTCGGATAAGGAGTATGGGCCACCGACAATATCCCATGCTGCTCGCACAGCTTGCGGCAGCGTTCGGCATCCTGCCTGTCGAAGTCTTTGACGGTCAAGCTTCTCGGGTTCTTAGGAAAATACTGAAATGCGCCTGCGCCGGAAGCTACTGCTGCTTGAGCAGCGCCGGCGTAGCCTCCCCGTATGCTTAGATGTCCGCCTACGATGGGCTCCTTAATACTCATGCTGGCAGCCCGGACTGTAGAAGACCTTCTTGCCTGAAATCTCGGTCTTTACAATCTCGTCCCCGCAGCGGTAGCATTTTTCCCCTTCCCGGTCATACACTTGGCACAATTCGTTGAAGCCGCCAGTGAGCTTATCATCCTTTGTCAACGGGAGCTCCATGTAGCCGCCGGCTTCGGTTGCGTGAATGAGAACATCACGCGCAGCCTGATACAATCTGGACAGATCCTCCCCGGTTAAATTCTGCAGCTTGGCGGACGGTCTAAGCCCGGCAGCGAACGCAATTTCATCGGCATAGCAATTGCCTATCCCTGCGATGATTTCCTGATTCACGAGAGCTGTCTTCAGACTGCCTCGGCGTTTGCTGAAAATCGCCTTGAACCTCTCCTCGTTCATTTTGCGGTCAAACAGCTCCGGGCCCAAGCCAGACAGAAGCTCCTCCGCTTCCTTAGCCGTATGCAAATGCAAATAGCCAAGTCTTAGGCCTATAAAATACAGCACAATCCCGTTATTGAATATCATCTCGATTTGCGTGCTGCGGTTCGGACGATCCTCCGAAGACCCCAGATATAAGAGCCCTCCAAGCATCAGATGCAGCAGGAGACGGCGTCCATTGTCCAAGTGAAACAGCAGATGCTTGCCCCGCCGTTCAATAAAAATCACTTGTCTGCCCAGCAGGGCATCCGTAAAGTCAGCCGGCTCCAAATTTATGGACTTCTCCCGGTTAATCACGATATTTGATATAGGCAAATCCAAAATATGATTGGATAGTTGAATTCGATAATTATCCATTTCCGGCAGTTCCGGCATTCTCATCTTTCCTTTCTCTATCTCAATATACCTTTAGGTCGCTGATTCGATTGAACCGACAACCAAGCTGCGAACCTCGGTCAGATCGTCGCATATGATATGTGGTCTAACCCCCGTCTTCTCCATGAGCTCGGCCAGGTTATCGCGGTTCGTCACCCCGGTCAGCGCCAGAATGGTGCCGCAGCCTGCATGCGCACCCGCTGAAATGTCGGTATGCATATTATCACCAATTACCGCAGTCTCATCAGGACGGACGCCTAACCGGTCGATCGCATGCTTCATCAGAATTTTCGAAGGCTTTCCGATGATAACCGGATTCACTCCCGAAGCAGCGGCGATTGACGCGGAAATCGTGCCTGCGCCAGGCATCAGGCCATCCTGACCCGGCAGCAGCAGATCCGGATTGGTTAGGACATAGCGGGCTCCATTCCTGATCCAATTTGCGGCCTGGGCCAGCTTCTCGTAAGAGAATGAGCGGTCGATGCCCTGTACTACGAATTCCGGCCGCTCGGTATCGATGGACAAACCGGCCTGCTTCAACGCCTCGATCAAGCCATGCTCCCCGATTGGCGCGACCGGGGCCCCCGGCTGCATGTTCGCGATATACTCTGCGGCAGCCACAGCTGAAGTGCATACATCCTTCGCCTCTGCAGGAATGCCCATTTGACGTAAATGCTCGGCGACATCATCCGGCGTACGCGAAGAATTATTGGTAACAAATAAATAGGGAATATGGTGATATTTCATAGCATTAATTAATTGATCGGCACCAGAAATCATGCGGCTGCCATGATACATCGTACCGTCCAGGTCAATCAGATAAGCTCTCCAATTCGTCAACGCGCACACTCCTTCATCTGCACTTGATCCACATATTTCTCTACGCGCAGCGCATCGTCCAGCGTGGGGGCCAGCCCCTGGAATTCATCATGCCCGATATATCTCAGCATAAAATGATGCAGCGCTGCAAAATGAGAGTCGACGAACAGTCCCATCGTCGCCTTGGCGTCAGGCAGCAGCTTAAGTCCATCCGGCTCTGGAAGATGGCTCAATCCTCCGCGCAGCAAATGCACCTTCGGGTAAGCGTCCTTCTCCAGGTCCATGATCAAGCTTCCGTCGGTACCGACGATTTGGATCGCGAAGGCATCGCTTCCCCATGCTATGCGCGATACCTCTACACTACCACGGACACCTGTAACCGTCTCGTAATTCATGGCTGCCCAATCATCGACTTCAATGTCCACTTTGCGTTCGCTTCCCGGCTCGGCTCGGCGCTCGCTTATGAAGGTTTCGGTCGTGCCGTCGATTCGCGCCAAATCTCCGAACCAATGGCATACCAGATCCAGCGCATGCACTCCGATATCGGTAATAGCCCCGCCGCCGGACAGCTCTCTGCTGACTCGCCAGCTAAAGGGCCTCTCCTGATCCAGATATCCCGAACGAAGATAGGATATCTTGCATTGCAGAACCTCACCGATTGCCCGGCGACGCAGCAGCTCGGAAGTTCGCTGAACCGCCGGATGGTAACGGAACACTAGGGCAACCTGGGCCGTCAAGCGGCTAGGAAATCCTTCTGCGGCACGCTCGGATTCCTGATAATTATCAGCAATCGGCTTCTCACAATAAAGCGCCTTGCCAGCCTTGCCAGCCAGGTGAATGCTCTGAGGATGCAGGGCATTCGGGGTGCACACGCTGACCGCAGCCACCGACTCCCGGCCAAGCGCCTCCTCCAGGCTATCCGTTATATGTTCAAAGCCCATGGCATAGGCTTGCTCTTTATGTAAATCCGGCTCGCGCGTCACTAGCGTATCGAGCACCGGCACAAATGATGTTTTTTTGATCACCGGCAGTGTCCGCAGTGCAACGATATGCGTTCTGGCGATCGTACCAAAGCCGTGCAGTACAAAAGGAATTTTCTTCAATGACTCGCCCTCCCGTAAACGTTAACTACGTATATTCTACATAGAAAAACAAACCAGAGGCAAATTTCTCTCCAATCCCAAGCCCTTCTGGCAAAATGGAGCCGTATCGAGTCGAAAGGCATCGAAGCGGGAAAAGGGCGCTGCGGCGTTCTTAGCAAAGTTTGAAGCGGTCTGTCAAATTCTGCGCTTTCCCGGAAAATAATCAGGCGTCTAGGCTCCGCTCTATCCCGTACATTACATGCTCTCTCGCAATTCGGGCATTCGGGAATATTTCCTGCGCCTCCCCTTCCAGTTGCAGAATCTGATCCTCGTATTTATAACGGGAGCTTAGATGCGTCAGAAATAAGCGCTTAACCCCCGCTTCGCGCGCAGCTTCAGCAGCTTGGCGGGCTGTACTATGGTAATAGGTATGCGCCGTATCCTTCATCTCATGAAGAAAAGTCGACTCATGAACGAGAACATCTGCATTTCGCGCCAGCGGCAGCACGGAAGCACAAGGCCGAGTATCGCCGAGAATGGTGATGATTCTGCCCTTCTTCGGCTTGCCCTGTACCATGGAGGCATGAAGCCATCGGCCGTCCGGCGCTTCCACGCTCTCTCCCCGCTTCAGCTTGCCATATAGCGGGCCTGGACGAACGCCATAGCTCTCCAACACGGAAGCATTAAGCTTGCCCGGCAAATCCTTCTCGGTGATTCGGTATCCATAGCTGGCAACCCGATGCTCCAGCAGCGAGGCTTCCACGCGGAAGGAGTCATCCTCAAACAGGACTCCCCCCTCATGCTCAACGATATCCAGGCTATAGCTGATATGAGATTCACTCAGCTCTAGGCTGGTATGAATATACTGCTTGAGCCCTGGCGGGCCATATATCGTCAAAGGGTCCTCACCGCCTTGATAGGCTCGGCTGGAGATGAGCCCGGGCAGACCGAATAAATGATCCCCGTGCAGATGGGTGATGAATATTTTCTCCAGCTTGCTGAGCTTGAGAGGAGAACGAAGAATTTGATGCTGCGTCCCTTCCCCGCAATCGAACAGCCAGAAGGTCCGACGCTCCTCGAGCATGCGGAGGGCGATCGAAGTGACGTTTCGCTCCAATGATGGAACGCCGGCGTTAGTTCCCAAAAAGTACAGCTCCATTCTGCTCTCTCCTTCTGTCTTCAGTTGCTTTTCTTATGGTCAAAACCCTCCGGGATCGGAGGGTTTTGCTGAATGTTCGCTAAGCTTTGTCGACGTTAAAATATTGCGCCTGCGGATGGGCAAATACCATGGCGGATACCGATGCTTCCGGCTCCATCATGAAGCCTTCCGTCAATTCGACCCCGATATCCTCAGGCTTCATCAGCTCGAAGAGCGGACCTTGATATTCAAGGTCAGGACAAGCCGGATAGCCGAAGGATACGCGGATTCCTTGATAACGTGCGCCGAGGCGCTGCTTCATCGTCATATCCTGCGGGTCAGGGAAGCCCCATGAGTCGCGCATCATGTGGTGAACCCGTTCAGCAAGCCCCTCGGCAACCTCCAGGGCCACCGATTGCAGCGCATGAGACTGAAGATAATCGCCCTGCTCCTTCAGCTTCTCGGAGCGATCCCGAATGCCCTGGCCAGCGCTCACGACGAGAAAGCCGACATAATCCATTATGCCGCTGTCAACGGATTTCAGGAAATCGGACAAGCAGAGGTACGGCTCTACACGCTGACGCGGGAAGTCAAATCTATGCAGCACCTTTGCATGGTTCTCAGGATCATAGATGATGATCTCATTGCCCGAGGATTGCGCAGGGAAGAACCGGTACATCGCTTGAGCCTGAATGATGCCGTCCGTGACCGCTTCGTACAGAATTTGATCGACGGTCTCCTTCAACTGGACCGCCTTAGGATCTTCCTTGGCTAACAGCTGCTCGACGGAGCCGCGAAGCCCCAAATGATGTCCAAGCAGCATTTGCATATTGATATACGGAATGATATGGCTTATCGGATAATTGCGCAGGATATGACGCTCCAGATCCGGCGGCGTAAACACCGGCGCATCGGTCGAGATGTTGGATCTTTCAACGCGAGTAAGCTGCGGCAGTTCCTTGACCGCTACGGCCACACTGGCCTCCGCCTCCTGCTCGGCTTCCATTTCCAAGCGCATCTCTTCTCTTTTGGCCGGGTCCATCAGCTTGTTCGCCAGGTCCAGTCCATCCATGGCATCCTTGGCATAGATGACCATGCCGTCATATTCCGGGCGGATCCGGGTCTTCGTAAATTTGCGGGTGAGCGCCGCTCCGCCGACAAGAATCGGAACCTCGATTCCCGCATTGCGCAAGTCCTGAGCGGTGAGCACCATTTGCTGCGCGGACTTCACGAGAAGTCCAGACAGTCCGATCGCATCCGGCTTCTCCTTGCGGTAAGCTTCAATAATACGCTCCGGTGGTACTTTTATACCCAAATTAATGATCTGGTAACCATTGTTGGATAAAATGATTTCCACCAGATTCTTTCCGATGTCATGCACGTCGCCTTTGACAGTAGCCAGCAGAATTTTGCCCTTCACCGAGGACTCGTTCTTCTCCATGAACGGCTCCAGGAAAGCGACGGACGCCTTCATCACCTCAGCGCTTTGCAGCACCTCGGCCACGATCAGCTCATTGTTGTTGAACAGGCGGCCGACCTCTTCCATTCCCGCCATGAGCGGTCCGTTAATGACGTCCAGCGGGCTGTACTTCTTGAGAGCCTCCTCCAGATCCGCGATCAGCCCTTCCTTGCTGCCTTCTACAACGTAATTGGCAAGCCGTTCCTCTAGCGTCAAATTGTCGGCCTTGGACTTCTTCTCCACCTTCTTGTCCCGAAACGCAGCGACAAAAGCGGCCAGCGTCTCGTCATTGGTGTTGAAAATTAGCTCCTCGGCCAGCTTGCGGTCTTCCTCTGAAATCGAGGCGTAACGCTCAAGCTTCTCCGTATTGACGATGGCATAGTCGAGGCCGGCCTTCGTGCAGTGGTACAGGTACACAGAGTTGAGCACCTCGCGCCCGGCATCCGGCAATCCGAAGGAAATGTTGCTCAGTCCTAAAATCGTCTTCGCTCTAGGGTACTTCTCCTTGATCATGCGAATCCCTTCAATCGTCTCCACCGCAGAGCCGATGTACTGAGGGTCGCCCGAGCCTACCGGGAACATATTCGGATCAAATATAATATCCTCCGGCTGCACGCCATACTTATTGACGAGCAGTTCATAAGCACGCGTGGCCACCTCCATCTTCGCCTCTCGGGATACGGCCTGCCCGCGCTCATCAATGAGAATGCAGACAACAGCCGCGCCATAACGATGGATAAGCGGAACGATCTGCTGGAACTTCGTCTCCCCATCCTCAAGGTTAATCGAGTTAATGATCGCCTTGCCCTGGGAATATTTTAGCGCCAGCTCAATAATATGATCATAGGTGGAATCAATCATGATCGGTGCTTTGATCTTCTTCGTCACCATAGGATAAAAATTCTGTACGGCATAAGCCTCGTCGATATCCGTATCCTGAAGGTTAATGTCGATGACCATCGCTCCGCCCTTCACCTGGGAACGGGCAATTTCCGAAGCCTCATCGAATTTGCCTTCCTTGATCAAGCGCTTAAACTTCCGGGATCCGGAAATATTCGTCCGTTCGCCAATCATTATCGGACGGTTATCTTCCTCAATATATACCGTCTCAACCCCGGATACCGCTGCCGGATGCTTGCCGTTCATCGCCCTAGGTGCATATTGGCCCATTGTCTCCGCTAGTGCGGCTATATGTTCCGGCGTCGTTCCGCAGCATCCCCCGGCGATATTCAACCAGCCCTGTTCCGCAAAGGCGCCCATCTTCATTGCCAGCGATTCCGGCGACTCGTGGTATTTACCATTCTCATCGGGCAAGCCGGCATTCGGATAGCAGCTCACGCCAGCGCTCGACATATCGGACAGGGTGCGGATATGATCCCGCATGAACTCCGGCCCCGTAGCGCAGTTAAGACCAAAGGAAATCGGCTTCAAATGCTCCAGGGAAATGTAGAAGGCCTCGATATTCTGTCCGGCCAGCGTCGTGCCCATCGGCTCGATGGTTCCCGAAATCATGAGCGGCAGCTTCTTGCCAGCTGCTTCGTAAGCGCGTGTAATTCCGATGCTGCCCGCCTTCACGTTGAGCGTATCCTGCGACGTCTCAAGCAGAAGAGCATCTACGCCAGCCTCAACCAGCGCAAGCGCCTGTTCCTCATAGCTCTCGATCAGCTCGTCGAAGGTAACGCCGCCTGTAACCGACAACGTCTTTGTCGTCGGCCCGAGTGCTCCGACCACATATCTCGGATGTTCGGGCGTGCTGTACTTGTCGGCCGCAGCGATCGCGAGGCGAGCCGCAGCCAGATTGATTTCTCGAGCTTTGTCTTGTATATCATATTCGGCAAGTACGACGGACGTCGCACCAAACGTATTCGTCGATATTAAATCTGCTCCAGCTTCCAAGTACTTCTCGTGAATCCCCTGGATCACATCAGGACGGGTGAGCACGAGCATTTCATTACAGCCGTCCAGCTCCTCGCCGCCAAAATCGGCCGGCGATAAATCCTCCTGCTGAATCATCGTGCCCATAGCACCGTCGAGGATCAATATTCGTTCTTTCATTCTGGACTCTATGCTAGGCTTACTCATGATCTTAATCCCTCCCACAAAACATTAACATTTAGTTTAACAGAACAAAGTGTTAAAGAAAAGGTGAAAAGCAATTTACTTGGCTGTGCGAACCCTTTAACGGCCTAAGATCAGGCAGCGCAGCCAGAATCGAATTTAAGTGTCGACAATCCGGGGAGGTATCGGATATAATGCAATCATATCCATAAGAAAGCGGGGTAATCCCATGGCGGAAATCAGAATAAGAAACACGAACGAAATTATATCCGGGGAAGATAATGTTCGGAATTTCCTGAGTCAGTATGAGGTGATTTATGAGCATTGGGACGTAAGCAAGCTGCCTGCGGAGCTCCAAAACAATTTCACCTTGTCTGATGAACAAAAAGGTGAAATTCTCCGTACCTTTGATGCAGAAATTAAAGATTTGGTTGCACGTCGCGGATATCGGACGTGGGATATCATCACGCTAAGCGAAGCAACGCCGAATATTGAGGAGCTGCTCGCTAAATTCGAGCAGGTTCATACGCATACGGAGGATGAAATCCGCGTTATTATCGCCGGTGCCGGAACCTTTATCATTAAGGGCGATGATCAAACAGGCTATTTCGACGTCAACCTCGTGCCGGGAGACTTAATCTCCGTTCCTGAGAACACGGCGCATTTCTTTACATTAACAGATGAACGCAAGGTCGTAGCCGTGCGGCTCTTCGTGGAAGAGAACGGCTGGATCGCCCATCCTTACGATGACCCTGCCTTCAAGAAAGCATAATTCGGGCTTAACATATGAGCACAAAAAAGCTGCTTCCGTCCTCCACGCTTGTGGAACGTAAGCAGCTTTTTCTTAATTATATTAATTAATTGGCGGCAATAATGTCATGAAGCTCGGATAAATGCTTGATTTCGTAATCCGGAATGATTTCATCGCTGCGCTCATGGCCGACCCGGTTGATCCAAACGGCCTTCATGCCTACGCCAAGCGAACCGATAATGTCGGTCGTAAGCTTGTCCCCAACCATAATCGCTTCATTGGCTTCAACGCCGAGCCGCTCCAGAGCATGCCGGAATATCGCGGAATCGGGTTTGCCTTTGCCGAACGCTCCGGAAATAATAATTTCATCAAAGAACGGGGCCAGCTCGGGAACCCCATTCAGCTTCTCCTGCTGGAGCGCCGGGCAGCCGTTCGTTAGCAGCAGCAGCTTCACCTTTCCTTTAAGCTCCTGCAGCACCTCGAAGGTCTCCTCGTAGACATGCGGGCGGGCGCGCCGCTCCTTGCCGAACTGCTCGGCCAGCTCCGCTGCAAGCTCCTCGTTGTCAATGCCTAAAGCAAGCAGACCGCGGCGCCAGGATTCCTTGCGATATACCGGAGCCAGCTGCTCCAGCTTGCGGAATTCAGGCTGCTCTCCTGCGGTGAAGTGGGCCCACAGCCCTTCGAACGGGTTGATCCCGATCATTTTGGTAAACGGAAAGGTCTCATAGGATTCATACAGCTCCCTGGCTTCCTTGCGCACCGCCTCTTCCAGCTTTACCGGATCGATGCCAACCGCTGCCTTGGCCTTCTGGCAGGTTTCCGAGAAAGCCTCCTTCACGCTGCGCTCGTCCCATAGCAGGGTATCATCCAGATCGAAACATACGGCTTTAATCGTCATTTATTCTCTGTCCTCTCTTCTCCCGATAAATTCTTACTCTTTAATAAAATCGACTTTATGTGTCTTGGCAAATGTCTCCAAACGTTCCGACATAGCCGGCGTATCGAACAAGTTGCGTCTGCGGTGGAATACCCAATTCTGTCCGCCAGCCTTTGGCGTAATCGTGATTTTGTTCGCAGATGCTGTAATTTTGCTGATTTGCCCCGCTTCCAGCATGCGGTCCCGGTTGAACTTGGCGGTAAACAAATAGTTCTTGTTCACCCGCAAATAAGGCTTGTTGAGGAATAAAGCAATAGCCAAAATGACGTAGAGGACAATCGTGACCCAGAACATCGTCGTGCTTACCTCCGTGCTGCCGCCTGCCAGCGCGACGCCTGCGTATAGGCCCGCTAGAAGAATGAGCAGCAGCGGAAGAATGATTTTTCTGCCTTTAAAAACATCCCCATCCCCCCGGGCCCCCATCATCCTGCCCGTACCGGTTCTTACTCCGCCCTTCTTGTCGAGCGGGTTCTTTCCCTTCTTGCTTAATTTCATCTGGTTGCGTTCAACTTTCCTGTCAAATGAAGCCATGGATCTTCCTCCTAGATGATTAGATATTTCTACTAAATTTGTTCAGGAACCGGGCGGGATATTCATCGGGAAGCGCGCTGGCTGCATCCAGGCGCTGACGCAGCTCTTGCGGCAATCTCCAGCCGACTGCTCCCATATTCTCCTCGAATTGCGCAAATGTGCTGGCCCCGAAAATCGGCGACGTAATGCAAGGCTGCTCCAGCAGCCAATTCAGAGACACCTGGGCAGGGGTTCTGCCCGTTTCCTCGGCTACAGCCAATACGGCATCCAGAATAGCAAAATTTCTGTCATCGGCACGGTTCTGCCAGCTGCTTTCTCCCGATTTTGCCGTTCCCAGACGGCCTTCGCTCGGCGTTTCGCCGCGGCGGTATTTACCGGTCAGGAAGCCGCCCCCGAGCGGTGCCCACGGAATAATGCCCACCTTCTCTTCCTCGCATAAAGAGACAAGCTCACGTTCGGCCTCTCGATTCACCAGACTGTACTGCTGCTGTAAAGAAATGTAACGGGAATACCCTCTAAAGTCGCTGATGCCTAGACTCTTCATGAGCTGCCACGACAAATAATTCGAACAGCCTATGTAACGTACTTTACCGGAGGTAACCAGATCATCCAGCGCTCTGAGCGTCTCCTCCACCGGCGTATCGGCATCCCAGACATGGATCTGATAAAGATCAATGTAATCGGTCCCAAGCCTTCTTAGGCTGGCATCCACCCCGTCCATAATCCGCTTGCGGGAAGCTCCGAAGCCATTCACGTCAGGCGACGTACGCATGCGGACCTTGGTAGCCAGAACGACCTCGGAACGACGGTCTTTAATATACTTGCCGACGATTTCCTCGGAACGCCCTTCGGTGTATACATCGGCCGTATCGATAAAATTGCCGCCCTGATCCAGAAAGGCGGCGATCATGCGGGCCGATTCCGCTTCATCGGTCTGTCCGCCGAAGGTCATACTTCCTAAACATAGCCGCGATACGGCTAAACCGCTTTTGCCTAGATATGCATATTCCATGTATAAGAACCTCCTTGCTCATATGTAAAGCCGGACCCGTAGGCCGGCCTATTATTTATCCACCACTTCGATTGATTCCAGCTGCTGGCGGAAATTTCTTCTTATGTTCTGAAGATAAGTCTCCCGAAGCTGCGCGCGTTCCAGCATTTCATCTTCCGTTAGTCCTTCAGCCTTATTCTTGCGCGCCAATTCATTAATGCGCCGTACCATTGCATCTATATCCATAGTTTCCTCCTGAACAAAATCATGATTTCCCTTTTAACATTGACATGACGAATAAGGGTTGTCAAGATACCGGATCCAGAGATAACGCTATTGAATGCGGGCTGTAAATGAAACATTCTCCACAATAATAGGTGCCCCGACCAAAACGGTATCTCCTTCAAGAATAAGTGTTAAATCCGCTCTAGTCAAACGGTACAATCTGCTCTCCTGCATTACTCCATTAATGTATAAATTAGAATATCCGTTCGTCCCCATCCCTTCGAACTCCGAAGCGATGTGGCCGTCATCATCTGTAAACCCGGAAGCCGGGATACGGACAGTACCTGTCAATTCCTTGGGAGGAAAATAAAAATAACGAAAGGCGCTTGGCAGAATCGTAATTTCAGGAACATTACAATTAATACGTAACTAACACAAAGAAGGAACCGCAAACTAAACTTGCGGCTCCTTCTTTGGCGTAAAGCATATTCAGAGCGTGAATAGACTTTTATGAATAACTAAACCTAAACTCATTTTGCGGGCAGGACGAGGATATCCCCTGGCTGAATATTACTTCCGGCCAGACCATTCGCCCGCTGAATCGCCGTAACATATATTCTCGTATCCATATCGCCCGGCTTATGAGCTGCTGCAATCTTCCACAGGGAATCGCCCTGCCTGACCACAACGGACTCTGATTCTGCAACATCATGGTCAGATGATGAGTCTACCGCTGACGCCATTGCAGCCCAGGCCATAACTACGAACAGAAAAAACACCATCACTTTAACCAAAGTTATTCTAGCAATTATATTCGAAATGGAGTTAGCAATTGCTTCCTTCAATCTGGCGGCACCCTTTCGCAGCGCCCCTTCATTACGGGAATCAGTCTTACGATCATAAATGCTTTGATATGTACTGTATCTCAACATAATTTATCACTCCAAACAAATGTTCTTATGATTTTGAAATCATAATAACACGAACACTTGTTTGATTCAATAGTTTTTTAGAACAATTGTTCCCCTATTTTTCGACAAAGATAAGTGGACTATCTTGGTTACATATCCTTAAAGCATATCCATTTATCACCGGTGCTGCTATGTCCGGTTTAGAACTTATGTTTGTGCGAACGGAAGTTCTATGTTATAATTTTTCCAAACGTTACTAAATGGGGTTGATGGATTATGTCGAAAGTTTCTAGCCGTCAGCAAGCTATTCTTGAATTTATACGCTCTGAAGTCAGATTGAAAGGTTACCCGCCTTCTGTGCGGGAAATCGGCGAAGCCGTCGGATTGGCTTCCAGCTCCACTGTTCACGGCCATTTGGATCGGCTAGAGAAGAAAGGCTTCATCCGGCGTGATCCTACGAAGCCAAGAGCAATCGAATTACTGGGTCAAGACGATGCGGAGAGCATGGGCCAGTTCGCTCATTCCGTAGCTCGCGTCCCTGTGATCGGCAAGGTTACAGCGGGCGTTCCTATTACGGCTACCGAGAACATTGAAGATTACTTCCCGCTTCCGCAGCATTATGCCGGAGACGGCGAAATCTTCATGCTGTCCGTCGTAGGCGACAGCATGATTGATGCCGGCATCCATAGCGGCGACTATGTAATCGTACGCAAGCAGCAGACGGCTAACAATGGAGAAATCGTCGTCGCAATGACGGAGGACGACGAGGCCACCGTCAAGACATTCTACAAGGAGAAGGATCATATCCGCCTTCAGCCGGAGAACGCCACGATGGAGCCGCTTCGTTTGAAGCATGTAACGATATTGGGCAAGGTTGTAGGCCTGTTCCGTGATCTTCATTAAATTAGACTCAAAGAAAGAGCGGCCTCATTCCAGGTGCGCTCTTTTCTCTGTCTCCGCTTATCTACCCCTATCCCCTTAGAAAATGAACATAGGCTTCATTAAAAGCCTCCAGCTCATCGTAGAATACCCCATGCCCGCTCCGCTCGAACCGATAGAGCTCTGATTGCGGTATCCCTTTGCGTAATGCCTCAGCCGAGGCAAATGGTACGATCTGATCATGCACGCCGTGAAATAGCCCGGTCCGTACGGCGATTCTGTTCAAATCAGGCCGCAAATCCTCATCCCGCAAGGAGACGAGAGCCTGAATAGTTCCGTATCCGGAAGCCGCCAGGCCTAGATCCTGAAACCAATCCCGGAATGAAGCTGTAATTTTGCTGTAAAAGAATTTCTCCCCAAACTCCACAAGCATCTGCGGACGATCCCTGTAAGTCTGATTAATGAGCATATTAATTTCTTGAGCAGGCAGACCATAGGGATAGTCAGGCGATTGGGAGAAACGAGGGGCAGCCGCCGAAATCAATGCAAGCTTGCATACCCCGTAACCTGCGTAGCGGGACATATAGCGGATGGCGATCGCTCCTCCAATTGAGAAGCCTGTAAGGATAAAAGGATTCAAATGAAGCGCCGTTACAACAGCGTGCACATCGGCAGCCAGCCGATCGTAATCATATCCGGACCACGGACGATCCGATTTTCCGAAGCCCCGCAAATCCAAGCCGATACAGCGGTACCCATATTTAGGAAGGATATTCCACTGGTATTCAAACATTCTATGATTGACCGGCCAGCCATGGATGAATAGAATCGGCATGCTTCCAGGGCCAGGATCCACATCCTCAACAAAAATTTTTACCCCTTGCTCCACCTCGATATAATACATCATCCCTACTCCCTTCCAGCGGCGCTTCTTATTGGCCTCATTCATTACGCTTCACTTAGAAGGTATGCAGTAAATCCATGCTTTAGATCGGATACAGCTCCTGCTTATCCCCAATTTCCTTTCTACATTCCTTACATAATCCGGCAACATGACCCCAGTCATTCGAATAGAACACCAGCTTCTTCACCTGATTGCATCGGGAGCATTTCTGACTTCGAGGAGCGGCGAGATCTGAACGCCCTGAGGAAAAACGCTTCTTAGACAAATGGATGACTTTGCTGCTCGAGCCCGAGAACCTGCTCCTCTTCTTCTTTACGTTCATAGCCACCGCTCCAAGGACTGCCGCAAAGAGAAGCATAATGAAACCACCGATAATTACGATAACTCTCATTTCCATCAATCCTGTATCTCCTTAACTTCGATTCTAGGCTATGTATCCCTACCCATTTGCTCGTTGATCAATACGAATACGCTGTTATCTTGATCTTAACGGAGGCGGGCAGCAGCTGTAAACAGCAGCAAGCCCTGGAGCTTACGCCCCAGGGCCGATTGGCAAATTAAGCAGCGATACGTCAACGCAGATTACCCCATGCCTGCCCCTTTTAAAGTTGCATGGCTGCAACCTCCCTTAACGCATCAATGTGCTTTTTCATCCGTAAAACTGCCGCCTGTCACGTCAGATACCGTTTCAATCGCGATAAATGCCTTAGGATCAATCTCACGAACGACCGTCTTCAGCATGGACAGCTCCAGCCGGCTGACTACACAATAAATGACCTGGGTCTCCTCCTTGCTCATCCCGCCTCTCGCATACAGATAGGTGGTGCTTCTGCCCAGGCTTCTCATAATGGCTTCCGCTACTTCTTCATACTGCTTCGTAATAACCGTCACCGATTTCGATTCATCAAGACCCTGTACGATTACATCCATAACCTTCGAGGCGATATAATAAGTGAAAATCGAGTACATCGCCGAATCCCAGCCGAGCAGGAAGCCTGCCACGATAAAAATAACGATGTTAATCATGAGGATAATCTGGCCTACGGAAACATTGACTTTTTTCGAGATTAATATTGCTACGATTTCCGCTCCGTCCGTCGTCCCCCCCAGCCTTAGCACGATGCCGACGCCTAAGCCGAGAAGAAGAGCACCAAACAGAACGGCCAGCAGCTTGTCATTCGTAAATGCCTCCACATGATGCAAGTACCCCGTCGTAAGTGACAGCACTGCAATCCCGTACAACGAAGAGAATGCGAACTTCTTGCCTACCTGACGATAGCCGATAAATATAAAAGGAAGATTAATCACAAAGAGGAAAATCCCGAGCGGTATTCCCGTAATGTTCGTCAGCATGAGCGATATCCCTGTGATTCCCCCGTCGATAATCGCATTCGGTACAAGGAACAGCTCCAAGGCAACCCCGGCAATCACCGCTCCAATCGTAATAAATAAAATTTTCGAGATAAGTTCCACCGGCTTGCTGACCTTCGGCCCTCTTCTGCCGACCTTGCCGATGCTTGGCTTTGCTTCTGCCTCTGCCATCTTTTCAACCCTTTCAGTAAAATTTACATAGTAATAATTTAATGAAAATTGAAATGAAAATCAAATGGGTCTTTAATGCACACAATAGAGTTCTTGAAAATTTAATACTGTCCATAGCAAGAGTAATAGTGTCATATATGGCTTATTCGATAGTGGGGTAGGCTAACATCTTGCCTGTTTGTCGCCCCACGGATGAAGGGAAGATTCATTGCACTGGTGCAGGGGCTTAGAAAAATGGAAAGCCACATGGAGTTGTTACACTCGCATGTGGTCATATTATAGGCCCGTCTCCTGATTTAAGGTTTCCCCGGCATACCTGAAGGAGTGGCGAATCCCCTCTTCCGGCGCCAGAATATTGCAACGTACTGCTTACTGTTGACTTTAGTGCCGTTCTCGTCCACAATCTGCACGACATCACCGTGTCCGTTATAGAGGTAGTAGTACTTCTTGTTTGCGGTTATATCCCGTTTCTTAAAGCCAGCATCTTAAAATCCTAACCCCCCAATTAACGTTATAACAACCAAGATAACACCTATTGCAAGCATGACAAATCCATTAGTTTTAGAGCGTCTTATTTCCTCCTGTGTCGGCTTCTTTTTTAACGTGTTTAATGCCGTTGTTTTATACATGAAGACCGGAAATATTACTCCTACTATTCCCCAAATAATAAAAGGAAGGATTAACAATGAGAATATAATTCTATCCCCCATTTAATTACCTCCTATATTGATCTATCATTTGGCTTGAAATAAGATCATCACCAAATTAAATCAATTACAAATAATAATATACTTACTGGTATTGCAATTAACCCACCAACCCTAACTCCTTTACGAGTATGGGCTCGGATAGGTCACCCGCTTCAACTTGCCATCCGGCTCGTAGCTGTACTGAGCATTCGCATTTTCGGCAGTCGTTAACGCATGTGAACCGTTAGTCTGAATCCGGCTAATTCGTGTTTTATCGTACGTATAATGCGTGAGTAATCGAAGGCATCCAAGGAACCGAAGATATTGTGATGCTCTATTTTATTGGAAATTAATTCCAAATTTTAGTTTGTATTTCTAGGCATCATTTACTAGTTTTAGCGTGTCTAGTGCCGTTGCTTCCTCAATGACCCATTCCATAATTAAAAAACCGCAATTGAGAAAAAATGACTCAATTACGGCTAAAACTTCATGAAGAACTAAGCTTTTATGCGTTTCATTAATATATCTTTAACAGAAAGAAAAATGACAAGCTAACCATAGATTAAAGTACTGGATTACTTACTTTAATTATTTGTCCCGAAGACCGTAGGATTAATTTCTCCTCATAGTTAGCTCTAATTGAAATAATCTTTGACTTATTAGAATACGTCTCTACGTCAATCTGAATTCCCTCTGGAAAACAATATACGGTCTTACCTTTCTTATCAATCATTTCTGATTGATCACCTTGTTTGACAAAAGCAAGCCCATCAACAAAGGGTAAAGCTGAATCATACCGAGGTTTGATAGAGATTTCACCATTTAAGTTAATATAACCATATTTAGACTTTATGGGATTGTAGAAATAAGCCATTCCTTCAGAAAAGGAACTACCAACGTTAGGACTTGCAGGAATAACAACTTCCCCTTGTTTATTAATATAACCAAACCAATAATTTTGGAAAAGAACCAAAGCTAAGCCATCCGAGAATACTTCTAAAGGTTTGTAATCTTTATTTTCTAATACCCTTTCACCATTATAGTTAATAAAATAAGACTCGTTTCCTCTATTAACTAATGCTACTCCTTCGCTAAAAGGGCTTGCTTCATCATACAAGGCTTCTATGAAAATTTCTCCCTCTTTATTCATATATCCATATTTACCCTCTCTTGAAAACCTATAGAATTCTGAATTTAGTGGGTCAACATATTCAATATGATCAAAAGAGTAAAAAACAATCATTTCTCCCTTAGTATTGATTAACATATATCCACGATCTGTTCCTACCCAAGCCCTTCCATAGCTAAACGGCCCTGCGGAAACAAACTGCGGAGTAATAATTATATCACCTTGTTCATCCAAATATCCCCATCTTTCACCTGATTTAAAGGCTGCAATCCCTTCTGAGAAAAAATCCGCTTCAGAAAAATTAGGTAGAATGCTCCACACCCCATTTTCTCGAATATAGCCCCAATTACCATCTAACTCGTATGGATAAAGAAAAGTTGCCAAACTAATTTTCTCTCCTTATATTGTTATTTTTTAAGTCATGTAAGAGCTAATCATTTAACAAGTGTGAATATCACCCTTTAACTGGAACTAATATTTTTCCTGCCACCTTTAACCCTTTAAGTAAAGTGCCTCCAAAAACAGCACCACCAGTTACTATTCCTTTCATAAACCATTCAGAAGCAGTAGGATTATTAGCAGCATAGGTTTCATTTACATAATCTCTGGCTTTATCCACAGATATTCTTTTGTTTTTTAAAGAAAGTGCATAATTAATAGTGCCTGGTTCTGTAAAATATATATCCATTTTTAAGTTCCCATATATTTCTATACCTTTAACTGGTTTTATTACTTTTCCAGCCCCTAATTCATAGCCTGTAGATTCTGAATAACGTTTTAACTGCTCTGCTGCACTACTTCCAAAAGGCTTTACCTCCCAAATCATTTTATTATATAAAATATCTATTTCCCCCCTTTTATTTTAGCTTCTAACTCAGGATACCCTTTTCCTCCATATGCTTTTTTAATTTCTTTTGATGCAATAACCTGAGCAATCTCATGGAATACGGTTCTATTATTACTGTCTATACCCTTAACAAGCAAACCATTATAACCTAGTATTCTAACAACAACACTAGTTTGACTCATTTTACCTTTTATATAATCACGAGAAACACTATTTAAAAGTTCAACCGCAATATTGCCACTCGGATCCACAAAAATTAACGGATTATTATGCACATACGTATACAAATTCAAACTTAGCGGATTGCTTATGCTCCCCTCATACGTATCCTTACTAACAAACCGCCCTGTTTCTGGATTATAATATCTGGCCCGTAAGTAATAAAGCCCCGTCTCCTGATCTAAGATCTCCCCGGCATATTTGAAGGAATTACGAATGCCTTCTTCCTGTGCCAGAATATTACCCCATTCATCGTACTGGTAGCTGTTAACCTGCGCGCCGTTCTCGTCCACAATCTGTACGACATCACCGTGGCCGTTATAGAGATAATAATATTTCTTGTTTGTGGCCACATCCCGTTTGGCGAGCATCCGATCCGGGCCCCAGACGTAATTCGCTATCGCCCGATTCGAAGCATCAGATTCGGAAATGACTTGGCCACGATTGTTATACGCGTAACGTACTTTTTCCGTAACTGGCGTGGGGGGGGTGCCCGTTCCACTGCCGTCAACTGTTGTCGTGGTCGTCTTGGACAACCGCAGTCCTTGCATCTCATACTCAAACTCGGTTGTCACATTTTCTTTCGCTACGCTCTTAAGCTGATCCCAGACATTGAAGGTGTATGTTTGTTCTTTGCTGTCTTCAATCAGGCTATCGCCTTTCAGTGTCTTGCGGTTGCCACGGGCATCATAGGTGTAGACAATGGTCTGACCAGAAGGACGTTTTGCTTGAATTAACCGATCCAGCTTATCGTATTGGTAGCGCGTCGTTCCCGTCGCATCCGTCACCGCGATGATGTTGCCATTGGCATCATATTGATATTGGTACTCGGATAGGGTCGTCGCCCCTTTCTTATTCGTAACTTTCAAGAGTCTGCCAATACCATCATAGGCATAATCACTGGTCAGGAAACTGCCATCCAACAGTTTTGGATAAGTCACCCGCTTCAGCTTACCGTCCGGTTCGTAGCTGTACTGGGCATTCGCATTTTCAGCAGTCGTTAGCGCATGTGAACCGTTGGTCTGGACCCGGCTAATTCGCGTCTTATCGTACGTATAATGCGTGAAGTAATCGAAGGCGTCAGCCACGTTCTTCAGTCGATTCTGGTCATCGTATTCATGCCGGACAACCGTGGCTACCCCATCGTATACGGTTGCCTTATATTTCAAGGAGCCGAAAATATTGTAGTCATTATACACCGTCATATAGTTTGAGCCATTACGAACTTCCTCATGACGCAGTGGGCCAAATATACGATATTGGTATACATTTTTTAAAGTGGTTGATCCAGCAACTTTAATGATATTACGGCCAGTTTCGTCGTAAAGATAGCTAATGTAACTATTATTCGGATCTTTGCGGCTAGCAATTTGGCCGAGTTTGTTTCGAGTGAACACATCCTGATTGGCAGCAGGATCCGTACTCGTCCGCAAAAATCCTGTCTCATCATAGCTTTTTGTCGTTGCCCAGATTTTACTGCCCTCGCTTTGTGACGTGGATTGAAGCTGTCCGAGCTTGTTATACGAATACGAAGTCGTCTGGTTTAATGCGTCTATAACCGATATTAAGCGATTAAGCTTATCATATCGATATGTAGTAGTATTCCGGTTCGGATTCGTATAACTAATTACATTTCCTAAATAATCATAAGCCATGTCTTCTTGCACAACACCTGCCGTCCGATTCGGCCAGTTTGGAAACGCCTTGAGGGCTGTCTCCCGCCCCCATTGATCAGAGACCGTTTCTAATACGTTCCGTTTCAAGCCATCCTGCGGACTATTGCGGAAAGAGGCAATATCGCTTGCCGCCACCGTATAGGAGGTATTCCTGCGATCAATGATGTCATAGTCCGTACGATACAGATTTCCAAACGGATCTGTAGATTCGAATGCTCTTCCCCACGCATCATATTTCGCCGTTGCTACATTGCCGCTTGTATCTATTACATAGTTGGGCCGAGTCATAGCGTCATAATGATATTGCGCCAGAATTAACTCACGGTTGCTTGTATTGTCCAACTGCCCGATAAGGACTGCATTTCCAAATCCGTCGTAAAACTCATGCCTAATGTTGTCGTAATTGACGGCATTATCACTTAAACGCGTCGTCATCGTATGCGAATCAACCCGTGTCGTGATCAGATATTTATTCTCACTATCAAAATAATTAGGAGTGTTATCTACAGTCTGGTCGTTATACACAAATACCTCTTCCGTCTGATAACGCTCTCCGCTTTGGTTATTGGTCACGGGATAGAGCGTTTTGGTCAATCTTCCGTAGACATCATACTGGTATTGTGTTGTCTTATTGTCAGCATTTGTTTCGGAAGTCATCAGTCCAAGCAGCACATTATATGTCCGCTGAACCGAAGTCTCTACTTGCTGCCCTGACTCATTCGTATAATAGCTTTTTATTGTGGTAGGGAATAGCTGATAGGACCCATTTTGACTATAATGCGAGACCGTTTTCACCGTCTTGCCATTCTCTAGCGGCACAATCACTTCTTCGGTTCTGCCGTCAGCCGCTTGCGTAAAATTATATGTTGTCATTTCTCCATTAGCATTTTGCGCTGTTTTGAGCCTGCCCTGGGCGTCGTACGTAAATTGTTCAGTAAGCATATTACCAGCCGATTGATAATACTCAATTTTAATCGGCAGTCTATAGTTTGTATCATACGAATAGGTTGTCGTATGCTGCTGAACCTGAGCTGTATCATTTAACTGAGCAGCAGTTAATGGACGTGTTGTACTCTTCAAGTCCCCCCACTCGTAATAAGCATATGTTTGATAAAGTTTGTTTTCCCTGCTTCCGCTCGTTGTCTTCGTTTCGATTTTTGTCGGCTTATATTTATATGTTGTATCAAAAGCCTGCACTGTTTCCGTGATTTTTTCTCCATTCGCGGCCGTTTGCTCGGTAATTAGCAATTGCTTCTTGCCATTGAAGGTGTACTTCGTTCTTATTCCATCTTGATTCACATATTCCGAACCGAATCGGTAGGATTCCGGAATGGATTCCTCGGCATAATAAGTAGGATATCCCGTCACATCGCCGAAGTAAGTATAATCCCGCTGATTATACGGTCCTTCCGCATACATCGATGGACTTGTCGCGTCATAATTGTAGCGATTCAACCCGTCCCATCTTTTGGTCACTTGAAATGCTTGATACGCACCCTCTCCGCCCCAGTTTCGAGATATGACTCTATATTCATAAAATGAACTAGAATGAGGGTACATCGCATATTGCAATAAATAGACTGCGGTGCCGGCAGAGTTATTTAACGATTTGCCCGTTGCATTAAATTTTTCGGATGCCAAGTAATATTCATAGTAAGTGCTGTAACCTTTCATGTCGGTAACACGATATAAATACGGCTCATATCTTCGACCGATCAATGAACCATTCTCAAATACACTGACTTCCTCACGCTTTTTGGCATAAACAATGGTTCTTCTCTCTGTCGTAGAAGGGTGGCTTATCGTTATCGTAATATTCTCCGTCATGTTTTGACGATCAAAATTAGGATCGGTCAAATTGCTTTGATATGCAAAGTCAACATTTCGACCGATAGAATCCACTATTTTCGAAATTACAGGATAACTTCTGCCATTCATTGTTCGATTGATGTGAGTGAACTTTATTTCATTATTGAACCGGTCCTTGATCCCAAGAAGCCTTCCGTCACTGCCGAAATAAGTCTTTTTCTTATTCTGATCGACGAGCGCATAGGTGGAAGTCATCTGACCGTTTGAATATCCAGTATCTCTTAACAGCTCAACATCATTTCGGCTGTAATCCTCCAGTTTCCCCCGGTTATTCGCATCAAATTTTACAGTATAAGCAGCTCCAGTGCCATCATGATAATGAAGGTAAGTTCCTTCAATTTGTAAAGACGGGAACGCAAGGGACCAACCGCCGCCTAAATCATATCTCAGTCGGCTATATGAATTTTCATCAGGATAAATTTTTGTTGTTGTCGTGTAGGTCACTTGAACGTATAAAACATCCTTGTACTCAATATCATAATCTAAATAAACACGGCCGCTATCAGGTTGGTTTTTAATATAATAGTTAGCTATATTATGTGCTGCAGTGGTATTTAAATAATATCCGGGAAAATAAGTACCGTATTTGTTGGCATTTTTGTCCCAATAGAGTATGGTGACATAAAATCCAGATCCCCATCCAGCCTGCTGAGAAGTACTCGATGTGACAGAGACACGTTTTGTTCCAACTTCGGCTTGGTTTGAATTGTATATCCGTCCTAACGTTAGATCTAAGCCATCCTTTCCGGGTAGACTAATATCTGTTTCGTAAAGTGTAAGCGTTCCTGAAGCTGGATCAACGGTCTCGGATACCATGTTCCGATCCGCTAGATTGGGCTTATTAGATTCATTTACTAGCTTGGGAGTAACTAGACCATTCAATACCCGCTCAAGCTGCTGACCATCGATCTGAGCATGTACACTGGAGACGCCTGATTGAGAAGCAATAACAAACACCAATACGGCAACGATAAAATTTCGAATCAATGCTCCAATTTTCCTCATTTGGCTACTCCTTCTCTGCCAACGCATGTTTGCTCGCTTCTTTAGCAGCATGGTATTGCTGGATCAGTTCACTTTCAGAAATCCCTGTTTCCTCTGCAATCGAACGGATGGACTTGAGAACATCCGCATCGACAGATGAATTGCTACTGTTGCTTTTAACGCTTTGGGTCTGCATTTTCTCGTTCGGCTTAGGCTGATAGTTGACAACCGCCTGTTCACCGCCCGTTTGATAGGCCTTGATAAGTTCCGTAATTGTTCCTTTCCCCATGTCAAAAGCAATTAATATGATGAGTTTTTCCTCATCTTTTAGCGTCTCACGGCTAAGTTGGGCGTAGGCCTGAGGATGATCTTCGGATAATTGGGATAACTGCTTCAGTTGATTTTCCCTAGTTACCTGCGCTTCTAATTCATTCCAATCCAACCCGCTGACATCTCTGCGTTCCGCTAATTTCACAGGTTCTATGATCAGCTTATTGGCCAAATGATCTAGTTGATATAAATCTTCAATTGAGTACCCTCTGGTAACCAACTCTTCTATTTGTTCTTCGGATAGTTCAAATAGGTCTTTTTTTTCTACGTCAACCGTCAGTGATTTTGCAACCGCGGGATTTACTTCAGGCTGAATTTCTTCATTCTCGTACACGACCTTCTCTTCCGTATGGAACCCGGTAAACCGTTCCAAATCATTGTTTTGCTCAACTCTAAGATTCGGTTCCTGATCTGGAACCTGAATAATATGTTCCCGTGGCGGCAAACCGAACATCACTTCGTTCATCTTTCCGACGAACTCTTCAGCAAATCCGATGGAGCCCGGAGTAATTAGAGAAACAATAAGACCAGCACAAAGCGGCAATACCAGCCACTTACGATTCATTTTCGATTTTTTCATTTTTTCCCACCTCATTAAGGAGTTATAGTCCTTACCACTTTTTTCTTTAACAGATTTCCATTCCGGTCATATTCGTATTGAATCTGATAACGGTACAACCCTTGAACATATTCCGTTCTAGTCAGCCGATTGGCATCATCATAAACATATTGTTTCGTAGGAGCCGGCGTAATTCTAAAGCGGTAGGGCTCAAAGCTGAAATCGCCGTTCAAGGAAGTCACTTTGATATATATGAACGCATTTTTCGCTAAATAAACAGAAACCTCTTCATCCCTGCCCTGAGTTTGTCTCAGCGTTGAAACAGGTTGTTTATTGGCGTTCAGTATCTCTAATTTGTATTTGCGGTCGCTTGGAGATTGGAAAGTCAGAAAATAGGTGTCCGCCTCCAGGGCCGTGAACTTATAGAAATCCACATCCGTCTCGGTGGAAACATACGACTCATAAGTCTGTAGAACATTGATTGCGGTTGCGGTCTCCGGCGTATCGTTAGGCTCGAATGTATCAATGCTCACTGGTGTTAAATACATCGCATCCAGACCCAAAATATAGCTTGTGCTTGCCTGGTTATTACCAACGACTTCAAATCGAATCGTGTGCGTTGCCCTATCATCCAACGTAATCTGACCAATCTCGGTATCTATATGCCGAGAGGTCAAATTATAAAAATCAAGAGACTCGGCGACCGTCATGCCATCCACAGTAATTTTGGCAATTCCACGATTTTTAAACTGGCGGATTCTCAAATCGAGTTGGTATGTTCCTTTCTCAGCTGTGAATGGAAATTCAATATAATCTCCTACCCCATTAGCTTCATAGAAGGCGTGCAGCCCCGCACTCGATTTGCTCTCCTCCAACATACTGAGCTTATCCCCCGAATGCGTGATGCCCGGAAGTTGTTCAAATTCATAGATTTGCTTCCCGGAAAGCGTCGATACAGCTATGCTTTGACTAAACTCCGAGGCAATCTGATGCTGATTCAAGGCTCGAATTTTATAGGAGTACTCCGTACCAGGAGTTAAACCAGTCAAAGTATGGAATGTTTTTGTTCCAGCAACAGTCGCTGCTAAAACATCATCCTGGTAGATTTCATAAGCTTGAATCACACCCCCTGGATCTTGAGCAGGAACCGTCCATTCCAAATTAATCGTCGTATCTGATTGGACGCCCGATTTAAAATTCGTTGGGGCTTTAGGAGTGACAGGTGGTGCTTGCTTCATCAAATACATCGCATCTAGACCCAAAATATAGCTTGTACTTGCGGGGTTATTACCAATAACTTCAAATCGAATCGTGTGCGTTGCCCTATCATCCAACGTAATCTGACCAATCTCAGTATCTATATGCCGAGAGGTCAAATTATAAAAATCAAGAGACTCGGCGACCGTCATGCCATCCACAGTAATTTTGGCAATTCCACGATTTTTAAACTGGCGGATTCTCAAATCGAGTTGGTATGTTCCTTTCTCAGCTGTGAATGGAAATTCAATATAATCTCCTACCGCATTAGCTTCATAGAAGGCGTGCAGCCCCGCGCTCGATTTGCTCTCCTCCAACATACTGAGCTTATCCCCCGAATGCGTGATGCCCGGAAGTTGTTCAAATTCATAGATTTGCTTCCCGGAAAGCGTCGATACAGCTATGCTTTGACTAAACTCCGAGGCAATCTGATGCTGGTTCAAGGCTCGAATTTTATAGGAGTACTCCGTACCAGGAGTTAAACCAGTCAAAGTATGGAATGTTTTTGTTCCAGCAACAGTCGCTGCTAAAACATCGTCCTGGTAGATTTCGTAAGCTTGAATCACACCCCCTGGATCTTGAGCAGGAACCGTCCATTCCAAATTAATCGTCGTATCTGATTGGACGCCCGATTTAAAATTCGTTGGGGCTTTAGGAGTGACAGATGGTGCTTGCTTCATCAAATACATCGCATCTAGACCCAAAATATAGCTTGTACTTGCGGGGTTATTACCAATAACTTCAAGGCGAATCGTGTGCGTTCCCCTGTCATCCAACGTAATCTGACCGATTTCCGTATCTATATGCCTAGCCGTAAGGTTATAAAAATCCAGAGGCTGACCTACGGCTGAACCATCTATGTATATTTGCGAGATTCCCCGGTTCTTAAACTGCTTGATTCTCAAATCGAGCTGATAGGTTCCTTCCTCTGCCTCAAATGAAAATTCAATCCAATCCCCAACTGCATTGGATTCATAGAATGCATGGCGTCCTCCGCTGGAAACATCCTCTTCGACAAAGGTTAGACGCGCTCCCGAATGGCTGCCTGTATAAGTATTTTCAAACTCATACACCTGCTGCCCGGATAACAGTGTCATTGCCTTCAAGGATGGATATGAGACTTCTAGCAGTTCCTCACTATCAGGATTAGGTGAAATTTCTATTTCATCTTCAGTGGTTGTCGGGATATCTTCGTCTAGTATTTCTGCTGGTGCTTCTAAAGAAGATTCGGTGTCTGGACTGGTGTCTGAATCGGCTCCTTCACTTCCTACGCTTTCCTCACTCCGATTTGGATTTTCGTCCGTATGATTGCGATTCACAAGATCGGGTTCCGTCTCCGAATGCATTTCTTCTGCCAAAGATTTGACTTTCTGAGTGTCGGCAAAAAGGATCGTCGATTGAGAAATGAGTATTACAATAACCAAGAAGCTAGTAAATACTTTTCTTCTAATAGTTGACAAAAACATCACCCTTTCTGAAATATTATTCCTAGAATATCAATATTTTACTTATAATCAATCGGTTGAATTTGTTGATAATTCACCAATGCTGTCGATTTCACAAATTTGAATCCTAGGACCTGAATCGTTAATACCAAGTTAGCTAGCGATGTATCATACTTTAAGATTGGCAAAATAGAGCTTAATATCTAATCCCCCCAAACAACAAAAAAAGACCCCAGATCCCCCCTCATCAGGAGAAACCCAAGGTCTTGATCGATCCCCATATTCAATTCGCTTCTATACTAAATTACTTCACGCCTTTGCGGCGGTTGGAAATGTCCAGCCAGACGGCGAAGACGAGGATGGAGCCTTTCACGACATATTGCCAGAACGATTCCAGCCCCATCAGCGACATGCCATTATCGAGCGAGGTCATGACCAGGGCGCCGATCAGGGCGCCGATGACCGTACCCGCGCCGCCCATCAGCGAGGTGCCGCCGATGACACAAGCGGCAATGGCATCCATTTCCGCCATCGTGCCCGCGGTGATCGTGGCCGAAGCCAGGCGAGACGTTAAGATGATCGCTGCGATCGAGCTGAGCAGACCGCTGAGCAGGAAGATCAGCATCGTCTTCCGGTGGATGTTGATCCCCGATAAGCGGGCCGCTTCCTTATTACCGCCAATCGCGTAAATATGGCGTCCAAAGGTCGTCTTCGTCGACAAGAAGTAGAAGATGACGGCAAGCGCAATCACGAAAATGATTGGAAACGGAATACCCTTGTAATTGTTCATGATGAGCACAAATGAAATGATCAGTATAGCAATTGCGGCGATTTTAATCAGATCCACGCCGAGCGGAGCTACCTCGAAGCCGTATTTCTGCCGGGAGCGGCGTTTTCTAAGGGTGCTCCACACGAAGAACCCGATGGCGATAGCAGCGATAGCCAGGCCGAACCCTTTGGCAAAATACGCGTTGCCCAGCATCGCCAGCACCGGATCGGATACCGGGATCGTCATCGATTCCGTAACTCCCATCAGGACGCCGCGGAACACCATCATCCCGCCCAGCGTCACGATAAATGCGGGAATCATTTTATATGCGACAAGCCAGCCCTGAACGAGTCCCAGCACCGCTCCAGCCGCTAATGTACCCGCGATGACGATGATCGGGGATAGTCCCATCCAGTTGCTCAGAATGGCAGCAATGCCTCCCGTTAAGCCCACGATTGAACCGACCGAGAGGTCGATGTGTCCCGCAACAATGACAAGCACCATGCCGATGGCCAGAATCGAGGTGACCGACATCTGCGTGAACAGGTTGGATAAGTTCCGGGCAGTCAAGAAGGTAGGATCCAGTATGCCGAACAGTACCCAAATGAGCACCAACGCCCCGACCATCGTATATGCGCGCACGTCCATTTTGCCGAATAGGCTGCCCCAGAGCGACGATTTCGCTGCGGGAGCATCTTGCTTCTGAAGTTCTTTTTGTAGCTGCATAGTTATTTCCCTCCCGTTGCGGCTTGCATAATATTTTCTTGCGTCGCTTCGCGCCAATCGAACTCGCGCACGAACTCCCCTTCGCTCATGACGAGAATCCGGTCGCTCATGCCCAGCACCTCCGGAAGCTCCGAGGAAATCATAATAATGGCTACCCCTTGCTCGACGAGCTGGTTCATCAAATGATATATTTCGTACTTCGCTCCAACGTCAATGCCCCGGGTCGGCTCATCCATAATCAGAATCTTCGGATCAGACATCAGCCATTTGCCGATGACGACCTTCTGCTGATTGCCGCCTGATAGAGTGCCTACGGCCGTTTCGAGCGAAGCTGTTTTCGTCTTCAAATCCTGCACATATTTTAGTCCCCATTTAATTTCTTCATTTTCGTTAATGACTCCAAGCCTCGCAATTTTGTTCATGGTAGCCATCGTCGTATTCGTCTTTACGTCCATGTTCATTACAAGTCCCTGACGCTTGCGATCCTCGCTCACTAAAGCGATGCCGGCCTTGATCGCATCAGTAACCGACCGGATGCGAACCGGCTTGCCTTCGATCAGCACGTCCCCTGTGGAACGGCCCTCATAGGCGCCAAAGAGGCTGCTCACCAGCTCGGTACGCCCTGCCCCCATCAATCCGGCGATCCCCAAAATTTCTCCCTTGCGCAAGGTGAAATGTACATCCTTGATCACTTTCTGCTCCCGGTTCTCGGGATGCCATACATTGTAATTCCTGACTTCCAGCACGGTTTCCCCCGGCTTATGCTCAACTCTCGGATACCGCTCCGTCAATTCCCGGCCCACCATCAGCGATACGACATGGTCGTCGTTCGTTTCACGCCGGTCCAGCGTAGCTATAGTCTGCCCGTCGCGCAGCACCGTAATCGAATCCGCCAGCTCGAACACTTCCGGCATTTTATGTGAAATGTAAATGCAGGAAACCCCTTCGCTGCGCAGTTGATTCAGAATACTCATTAAAATGGCTACCTCGCTCTCGGTCAGCGCCGCTGTCGGTTCATCCAGGATTAAAATTTGCGTGTGCTTGGACAGCGCTTTGGCGATTTCCACGAGCTGCTGCTGGCCAATGCCCAGGCTGCCGATTTTGGTGTTTGGCGAGATGTTTAGGCCTACTCTTTTCAACCACAGGGCAGCATTGTGGTACAGCTCATCCCAACGGATGACTCCATTTCTTTGCGGCTCTGCCCCGAGAAAAATATTCTCGCCCACCGTCATGTCCTTCACGAGCGCCAGCTCCTGATGGATAATGGTGATTCCCGCCTTCTCCGCATCCGCAATCTTGTGAAACTCCTTCTTCTCCCCGCCGATGAGCAGATCCCCGCTATAGGTTCCCGCCGGATACAGACCGCTCAGCACCTTCATCAGCGTTGATTTGCCCGCTCCATTCTCCCCGCACAAGGCATGAATTTCGCCCTTCCGCACCTTGAAGTTCACCTGATCCAGCGCCTTGACACCTGGAAACTCCTTGCTGATGTTCACCATCTCTAACACGTACATAGGCTTTTATCTCCTTCTAATGCCGAGTTATCGCCAGGGAACGGGGGCAGCTGCTGCTATGTGTCTATTGCAGACTTCAACTGCCCCGCTTATCCCCTGCCGGATTCACTTAGCTTAGCTTACTGCTGCGGCCACTGATCCTTAGGAACGTTCTTGTAGACATCCTCCAGCTTGTGGAAGCCGTCCTCGATCAAAATAGAAAGTTCATCCTTACTGACCGGGATCGGATCGAGCAGCACCGATGGAACATCGATTTTGCCGTTGTATACGGTCGTGTCGGTCGCAAGGTCTTCGCCTTTCGCTGCCGCCACAGCCATTTCCGCCGCCTTCGTGGCTATCGATTTAATCGGCTTATACACCGTCATTTGCTGCGTGCCTTCTGCAATCCGCTGTACAGCGGCCAAATCCGCATCCTGACCGGATACCGGAATTTTGCCGGCCATGCCCTGCGCAGCCAGTGCCTGTATCGCTCCGCCTGCCGTGCCGTCATTCGCCGCTACAACACCCTGTACATCGTTCTTCACAGCGGTCAGCGCATTCTCCATGTTCTTCAAGGCCTCTTCCGGCTTCCAGTCTTTGGAGAACTGGTCATAGACGATTCTGATATCGCCCTTCTCCTCCAGCGGCTTCAGAATGTTCATCGCGCCCGTCTTGAACATATGCGCGTTGTTATCCGTATCGGCTCCGCCGATGTAAACGATATTCCCTTTTGGCGCCTGGTCGATGACCGCCTGGGCCTGAAGCTCTCCGACACGAACGTTGTCAAAAGAAATGTAGTAATCCACCTCGGCATTATTGATCATCCGGTCGTATGCAATAACCTTGATGCCTTCTTTATGCGCCTTCTCCACAATCGGGGCCGTAGCTTCCGCATTGTGCGCGATGACGACGAGCACATCGACGCCCTGGGAGATCAGCTGCTCCGCCTGGCTGAGCTGCGTGGCGTCATCGCCGTTCGCTGCCAGCACCTTCACATCGCCCCCGAGCTCCTTAACCTTGGCCGAGAAAATATCCCGGTCCTTCTGCCAGCGCTCCTCCTTCAACGTGTCCATGGACAGCCCGATGACAATCTTTCCATCGTCCTTGCCTGCAGCTGTGTTTCCTTCACCTGCGTTGTTCTTCGCGCCGCTGCTTCCATCCGACACGACACCGCAGCCTACCAGAGAGGATGCCAGCAAAACTGCAGCCAAGCTCGACCGTAAAAGTTGACCGACTTTTCTCATTCTTTCTTCGCCCCTTCTCGCTTTAATAAATATTTGATTGCGCTTACATTTAAAGCTTAGCACCTCGCCGGATGAAGCGGGCGGGCGATTCCCTGCACTTCTTTGCTCTCCACCTTCAATCGGTTGCGAACGATTGTAATGAAATTCATGGTTAGCGTTTTCATAGCACAATTTTGCTCTGCACAACAAAAAAGTCCTTGTCGGTTAACAAGGACTTGGTTTTTCCAGCTGCTGCCGATACTCGGTAGGCGTCATTCCCGTCGTCTTCTTAAAGACGCGGCTGAAATAATTCGGATCGTTATATCCAACCTCAAAGCAAATTTCCTTCAAGCTGAGGCGCTGCTCTCCAATCAGTCTCTTGGCCTCTTCCATGCGCAGGCGGGTCACATAATCAATGAAGTTCTCCCCCGTATGCTGCTTGAACAGCTTGCTGAAATAATACGGGCTCAGATTAACGTATTCGGCGCTCTGCTCCATGGAGATGTCCTCTTTGAATTTCTGGCCGATATAGAGCAAGGCCCGCTGCAGCACGTGAGTCCGGCTGCGCTCTTTTTCTTCCTTCAATCCATCGATAAGTCTGTCCAGCCACATTTGCGCGGCTTGCCGGAGCGCTTCATGATCCTCTACTGCACTGAGCGAGCTGATCAAATCGGCCCCATCGCCTGATTGTGTCCCCCGGCTCAAATACAGAAGCAGCCCGATCACTTCTCCGCGCAGGCGCGGCAAATGGACAGGCTCGCTCTGAAGCAGGCGTTCCCAGAACAGCGCAAACCGGTTCGCCGCCTCCAGCTTATTCTGGCGGAGCAGCGCATCCAGCAGCTTCCTCTCTTCATCGAGCGATATGCTTCTCTGGCCCGAGCTCTGCGTGATATCGTCATAATGACGGACACTGACGATATCATAATCATCCGCGCACGCGCGAACCGCTTCCCGGTAAGACTGGCCCAGCCCATCCCAGCCCTCGCGGATCGAACCGATTCCGACGGATGCGGACAGCTGGAACCGCTCATGGACAAGCTCCTTCACCCGCTTGCCCCAGTCCAGCGAATTCACGCGCTGGAGGTAGCCTGGCTGGCCGGAAGGCAAGGGAATGAACAGCGCCAGCTGGTGCCCGACCACGGGGCTGACGAGACAGGAGAGATTCGGCTTGGCGAACTGCTTGACAGTTTCGTAAATTTCCTTCTTGGCAAGCTGAAATCCTTCCCAGTCCTTGGCGGCGTGCCGGGCAAAGGACAGCACCATCGCATACCCCTTCCGCCACTGCAAATTCAATAAATGCGCCAGCTGCTCCAGCTCAACCTCCTGCACACATTCCAGCATCAGCATGAGCGACAGCTCATTCTCTGCAAGCGGCAGCAGCTGAGACAGCTTCTCCTGCATTTCCAGCCGTTCATTCCGCTCGCGCCTTGCCTCCTCCGTCTCAGCGATCAGTGTCTCGAGCACCTGCAGCACTTCCTCCCGCCTGGCCGGCTTAAGCAAGTAATTCCGCACCCCTAACGCCAAGCTTTCCTTAGCATACGTGAAATAATCATGAGCCGTAATCATGACGATTCGCGTCGCCGGATATTTCGCCAATATTTCGCGGACAGCCTCCAGGCCCTGAATGCCGGGCATCTTGATATCCATAAATATAAAGTCCGGCCGCGCCTCCTCCGCAAGCTGAATGGCCCGTCTCCCGTTCTCCGCATGGAGAAACTTGAAGGTGTCCGGCAGCATATGCCGGATCATGAGCTCCAGTCCCTCCCGCTCAAGGGCCTCATCGTCTGCAATAAGCAGGGTGTACATTGCGATCCCCCCATGTAGTAAATTAAGTGATATCTATACATACAATCCCTTGCCGAACTAATCTATGCCACCCAGTGGATAAAAAGTTAATCCTCGTCCTCCTCTACACCGCCGTGCGAAACGGCAGCGTGAACAGCACAGCAGTGCCCGCGCCCTCTGCGCTATCGATCTCGATGCGCTCCTGACCGTCGAAGAATAGATGCAGTCTTTTAAACACATTATGCGTGCCCAGCCCGGTGGACTGCCCTTTTCTTCCGCCATAGCGCGGCGATTCCTCTCGAATCGATTGGAGCAGCATATTCGCCGTCTCCTCGCTCATTCCGACGCCGTTATCGCGAATTTCGATCTCCACGCCCTCTTCCGTATACTTGATCCCGAGCTTCAGCATAGCGCCGGCCTCCATCTGTTCGATGCCATGCACGAACGCATTTTCCAATATCGGCTGCAGAGTCAAGCAGGGAATCATGCAGTCCAGCGCCCGCTCATCAATGTCCATCACGAATTCGATCCGGTCGCGGAATCTCGCCTTCTGGATATTGATGTATTCGGTCACATGCTCCACCTCCTCGCGCAGCGGCACCGCCTGATCGAGCTTCTGCAGATTGTATCTAAGCAGACGTGAGACGGATACGGCGAGATCACTCGTCCGGGCTGCTCCCTCGATATAAGCGAGCTTGGAAATCGAGTTCAGCGTATTGAACAGGAAGTGCGGGTTAATCTGGCTCTGCAGCGTCTTCAGCTCCAGCTCCTTGACGAGACGGTCTTTCTCCAGGCTGTCCATATTCTCAGCCATCAGGCGCTGAATGTTATCGATCATTCCGTTAAAAGCGCGGCATAAAATGCTGATTTCGTCATGACTGTCGCTTTCCGGAGCCTTCATGTCCATCCGCCCCTTAGAGATCTGCTTCGCGGTGACCACGAGGCGGCGGATCGGCTCCGTAATGCTCTTCGACAGCCACAGGGCGAGCAGAATACTGAGCGCCCCCATGGTAATAACGAGCAGAATGCCAAGCGTATTCAACCGCTCCGACGTATACATCATCTCCTGATAGATCGGCTTGTACTGCTCCAGTTCAAGATCGACGAGCGCCTGGGCTTCCTCGCGGATGAACCGCTCCGTCCTCTCCGCTTCGATGTACTGACCTGCCATCGTGCCCGAATCCTGATCATCAATTCTGGCGATCATCGCTTCCGCCTGCTCGATAAACGTATCGATAATATTGCGGTAGTTAACCAGCGGCAGATCACTGGGACCGATGGTGGCCAGACTGTCCAGCTCCCCACGCAGCATTTTTACATTGTTGAGATGCTTGATAACCTCCGGCATGCTTTCCGCATCCATTTGCATGATGTAGCGGTTCATTGACCGCATATTTTCTCCGACCTCATACGAGACTTCTTTATACAGCAGGATGCGGTTCATCATCAAATGATAGCTTTCCTGCACTGTCTTGCCGCTCTCGAACAGGAAAAAGGAAACCGAGCTGAGCAGCAGCACCAGCAGCGGGATCACTGTAAACAGCTTCTTGCGGATCGTCATAAGCTCTCTCCCTCCTGCACATTACTAATGTCCAGTACCTTGACCTCGGTGTAATATGCCGGGAGCAGCTGCTCTCCCTGGAAATGATCATTGAGCAGCTTGACCGCCGTTCTGCCCATTGAAAAAGGCTGCTGCGCAACCGTCGCTTGAATCTCTCCCCTGCGAATCGCGGCCAGCGTCTCCTTCTGGTTATCGAAGCCGATAATAATCAGCTCATCCCGCCTTAAGCTCTTGGCCGCCTGCAGCATGCCTAACGCATCCGTGGCGCTGGTACCGACCATGATGCTGATCTCCGGATGCTCCCGCAGCATCTCGGACGCCTGCTGTATCGCTTCCATATGCGAAATATTGGAGCTGCGCACGGCGACAATCTCAAGCCCGCTATGCTGCCCAATGACCTGCTTCAGCCCGCCCAGGCGCTGCAGCTGGCTCTCGGCAATTTCGCTGCCGATAATGACGCCGATCTTGCCGGATTCGCCCGCCCGCTCCACGACCAAGCGCCCCAGGCTCTCGCCCGCCGCCACATTATCTGTGCCGACATAGGCGAGACGCTTGCTGTCCGGGGCATCCGTATCGATCGTAACGACCGGAATGCCGCGGGCCACGGCTTTATCAATGAGCGGCGTGAACTTCTCCTCATTCAGCCCCTGCACTATAATCGCATCTACGCGAGCCGCAATCGCTTTTTCCAGCAGATTAAGCTGCTCCTCCATGTTATTGCGGACGGCTCCGACAAATTCGATATCGATCCCGTATTCTTCCGCTGCTTGCTGTGCCCCCTTCTCTACCATCTCCCAATACGGATGATAGCGTTCCTGCTCGATCAGCACGATGTGATACCGCTTCGTTCCGTTCCCCTCATGTCCCTGCAGTTCTTTGACGATACTGCTCATTTTCCCGGAATGATGCGCAAAGCCAATAAACAGATATGTAAGCAGGCTAATCAAGACCGCTGCTGCGGCCAGCCATTTTTTGTCCATTACCCATCACCTCAATGACTATCCTACCTAGAAGTGTAAGCGCTGGCAATGGGGGGGGCTGAATCTATTTTGCTCGGGGTTCTTATTAGACAGACATTCAAGACCGATATACTAACTTATAGACAATCTGAAAGGAGGAGGATCTCATAATGAAATCAAGCAAAAAGATCTTAATTCTATTTTTTACATTTTGTGCTCTGGGACTTCTATCCGCTTCTTTAAATGGAATACTCGCCATCTTATTTTTTATTGCAGCTATAGCATGTTTTCCAATCGGAGGTTATTTTAGTAAGAAAGAGGAGGAGGAAGAAAGCGAACGAATAAGAATTGAAAATCAACCACATAAAATCGCCAATGAATTGCAAAAACTAAAAGAGCTTTTCGAGAATGACTTCATTACACTTGAAGAATACGAATCCAAAAAACAACAGTTGCAGTCTAAATTTTCTGAATCAAAGTCTAATTACTTGCAATAATAGATACGAAGGTTGTCCTAAAAAAACAGCCCGCAATACTTGGCTTGTCACCTGTACTAGGGCTGTAACAATATATAACCGATGTATTTTTTAGCTTTGCTTAGCTAGAGTCTATAATTATCGCTGGTTCAACCGAAAATTTGTCTCTGCATTCAACGAAACAGGCCCTTCCACAGACCATGCCAGATTGTATTTTCCTGTCTGAGTCCGCCCGAAAGCTCAAGCTTGAATTCACCCCATGTCCCCTGCTGCTCGGCTACAGGATGTCCGTCTCTTGCACCTCTCCATTAACTTCGTGGACCTTACTGTTCAGAGCAGAAAGACATGCCGCGTAGCTGTGATCGGTGGTGCGAAACTTGATTACGCCCCTGCTCTGCAGCTATGGAGGTCACATTTACGCAATCCGTGAGAGATCCAAGAACTGGCCTGCCTGCAGCCGAAAGGATACGAGAACGCATCCCAGACTGGCCCAATGCAAGATCAATTTTCGCGCTGTCGCCCGTTTCCCGCTTTAATATGGATTCGGTATAATATGGCGAACGATCACTCGTCAATCCGCGTCTACATTAGCGGCCGGGGGGAGCAGGACTAGCAACAGCCCTACAATCGGGGCCAAGTACTTTTTCCAGTTCATGTCTGCTTCTTCTTAACTTCCGGATCCTGCTTTTTGATTTGATCACCATGCCTTCCAAGCAGAGTAACCAGGCTGTATAAGAATAACGCCAGCAAAATCTCCGTCTGAACATTGCCGAGCTCTACGCCGTCGATCCATTGGTCAATCATATAGATCATCGCGCCAAAAATAGCAATCAGCAGAATTTCCTGAACGGCTCTAGTCGCCCATATGAGCCGATCCTTGAACAAATGCTTTCGCAGGCTGTCCAGTAGGGTCCCGATCATACCGAGGAAACCGAGTCCGAGCAGTAATAACCCCATAAAAGCAAACGCCGATCCAACCGAAGAAATTTGGAGCTGGATAAAATCAAAGCTTTGCAGCGAATAGACTGCAAATACTAGAATAGCCATTAAAACTAGAATAATTCCCGCCAGCACAAGCCATGATAGCAAGCGTTCCTTCATGCTGTTTTTGCTCAAGACAACAGACACCTCCATCTTGTGCAGCTGACCTACTAAACTGTTTTTTTCATGTGGCATTAATTCGAATTTCCTCGTCTTTTCCGCTCGGATCGGCAAAAAAAATACTAGACAAGCTTTCTCCTCCAATCTGAATCGCTATTCCGCAGCATTATGAAATTACTGGAAATTCTAATCAAAATTTATCATATCACAGTAGCATTCTTAATGGAAATATTATGAATAGATGTAATTCTGATGGCCTGCACACAAAAAGACCCAGTCTCAATCAGACTGGGCCTGGTGGAGGATAACTAATTTTTCTTTTTATAGTAACTCAGAGCCCAGATCATAATCCACTCGAAAATATGATAGAAGACGGATACAGATAAGGCAGCCCAAATGCTCTCGATAAATATCCCTTTGAACAAACCCGCAAGCCAATAAATAATAATACTATCTGCAATCATTGTTATCGCATTTTTGGCATAAACAGATATTTGCCTATTCAAAATAGATCTCGCTACCGCAATTAGGAGAGGATTTATCAAAGTTTCAAATAATAGAAATCCAATAATGATGTATATAGAAAACGCTAGCAAATCAGGATATTGCTCAAAATTCATCAAGCTGCTTATTCCCGAAAAGGAGTAAAAGAACAGACTGTACAAGAAAGCAAAGCCAATGATTGGTGCTAGAATAAGTAAGGCCAATAACGGTACGAGCCATAGCTTTACTTGCCATGGCACAGGCTCATCTTGGTCTCGGCAATCTAAATATTTAATGATCTCGTTCAGGATACAGCATAGCACTAAGAATAAAATTGCTATAAACAGAAGATTAGTAATCTTAAAGGCGCCTCCCTTATAAAAGATATATGTTTTCTACAAATATACAATATATTCCTTTATATTGGTTTTGATTTTCCTTCATATTTATTTGTTTATGTCTAGGATTCTTTTGTGCAATAGGTCCCAGCTCTGGCAACTCTCGCATATTTCACCGAATAAATCTCCTACCAATCGAGAGGGGCATTTGTTTTAAAAAAGCGAAATGTATTTTCTATTTAGCCCCCTAATCCAATTGGACACTCTAATCCACCTCAGATACACTAAAATGAGTGAGGAGTTAGAATCCATGAAAAGACGATTTAGGTGCCCCAATGAAACGAAGAAGGAGCTTGTGGTAGAGGTGCTCTCGGGTTATCGGACGGAGATAGTAGCCCGGAAGCATGGAATGTCTCCTAGAACGTTAAGCCAGTGGGTTCGCCAGTATCAAGATGAGGTGGGTGACCTTATGAAAAAGAAGCAAAACGATGCAGAAAAAATGAAGGAGCATGCAGCCAATTTCAAGGAACTAGAGAAGAAATACAACGATGCCATGAAGCTACTAGGCGAAAAAGAGCTCGAGAACAGCATTCTACGAGACCTGGTAAAAAAAAAGTATCCCGATTGGAAGTAGCTATCTATTGGATTCAGCAAGGGTATCCCGTTCAAAAGGTGCTCCTTCTATGTGGAGTCCCACGTTCAAGTTACTACTATCGCCTAAAGCATCCTGAACGCCAGCAGCCAGTCAGCAGCGGTCGGCCTGTTCCAGGCTTCTCCTATGACAAGGATGGAAAAAAGGTAGGAGATGCTCGCATTAAAGGATACCTCAGACGCTTGATTCAAGGCCTTAACGCTGCCTTCGGCTATCGGAAGCTGACGACGTTGTTGCGGCGAAAATACCGGCTAATTATTAACAAAAAGAAGACCTACCGTCTCTGCAAAGAAATGGGGATTCTCCATCCACAGCGAGAGTTGAAAAACCCCGTACCTAAAAAGCTCGCCAATAACCGTATTGTGAGCGGACCAAACCAGCTATGGCAAATGGATATTAAGTATGGTTACGTAGCCGGCAAACGCCGACATTTCTACCTGGCCAGCATCATTGACGTGTTTGACCGGAGCATTGTCGCCCATTACCGTGGAAAGGTCTGCAGCACAGAAGACATTTTGCGTACGATCCAGAAGGCGCTTTTTAAACGTAGAATCCACGAACAAGAACACAAGTTGGTGATCCGGACGGATAATGGGCCGCAGTTCATTAGCAAAGCGTTCCATGCCTTTTGCGAGCAAGCGGGGTTAGAGCATGAAAGGATCCCCAACCAAACGCCAAACAAGAATGCTTTTATTGAGTCGTACCACAGCATTGTAGAGCAAGAATGCTACCAGCGGAATTGTTTTGAAACCTACGAAGAGGCTTTTGCAGTGGTCGACCGATTTATTCGATACTACAACACAGAACGCATCCACGGCAGTCTCTACGATTGGCCGCCCAAGGAATACTTGCGTTTAGTCACCGCGGGCTTGATTAACCCAAAGAAAATTGCGCTATAATGTGATTTCCTAAGTATGATGTGGAAAGTGTCCAAACTTAGGGGGTTGAACCGTTTTATACAGCTAATTAAGCTCTTTTAGCAAAAAATATATACGCTAGATGCAAAACATGCAGTTAGTTTACCTGGATCAAGCGAATTCGTCGAAATATCTTAAAATTAAATGTAGGTTCCGCAGTTAGTTCCCTCTAACCCGGCCAATACCGATGAACTAATTGCATGAAATACATCTAGTTACCTAATCCAGACCATCTAATCACCCCTGACCATCTGAGTTACCGATCCTGACCATCTGGCTTACCGCCCCTGACCATCTGGGCATAGTAATAAATCCGCAGTTAATTTGTTGGAGGGAAAGACTCCATTAATTATTAGGGAGCTGCAGAGGTGTTATTTGACATTTTGGGCATAAACGGCAATTTGCAATTTCATAGGCTTCTGCAGGAGGGATTCCAATCCGCACGATGCAGCTGCTACTATATTTGCTAGCCAGTTTGTTATCGAATCAAGAAAAATCCGCAATTTGACCTAGGTACTTTATTACGAAATATTACGGTATTCCCTGCTGATGGATTTGGTTTAGAGAAGTTATAAATTTCTATTTTGTAACAGTTCTTTATCCTGTCAGCGCTATTTTTAAATAAATGGTCTTTTTCACCAAATACCATTACTAGAAAAATCATTAACTACAAGTAACAACAAGCCGATCGATTTTCCCCTAGAGTATAGTCTAAAATGCTATTATTGCCCTGCAAACAAAAAAATCCCCCAACGCTCAAAGCGTCAGGGGATTCTCATTTAGATTAATACAACGTCATATAATGGTCGCGTTCCCACTCATGGACTTGCGTTCTATACATATCCCACTCAATCTCCTTCAGTTCATACAGATGAGTACGGGCATGCTCACCAAGCGCATCGGAAATGACTTCGCTCTTGATCATTTCGTTGAGCGCCTCTTTCAAATCGGACGGCAGGCTTGGGATGCCTTCCTCGATCAGTTCTTCCTCGGACATTACATAGATATTGCGATCAACCGGTGCGCAGAGCGGCAGCTCGTTCTTGATGCCGTCAAGGCCGGCTCGCAGCATAACAGCCAATGCCAGGTACGGATTAGCGGCTGGGTCCGGGTTGCGAACCTCTACGCGAGTGCTGAGTCCGCGCGAAGCCGGAATACGGATCATCGGGCTGCGGTTGCTGGAGGACCAGGCTACGTAGCAAGGGGCTTCGTATCCAGGCACGAGTCGTTTATAAGAGTTGACCGTCGGATTCGTGACCGCCGCAAAAGCGCGGGCATGCTTCAGAATGCCGGCCATGTAATGGCGAGCCTCTTTGCTGAGGCCAAGGCTGTCGCTCTCATCATAGAACGCATTGACATTTCCTTTGAACAAGGATTGGTGGCAGTGCATGCCAGAGCCGCTCACACCATACAGCGGTTTAGGCATGAAGGTCGCATGCAAGCCATGCTGGCGGGCAATCGTCTTGACGACCAGCTTGAACGTTTGAATTTGGTCAGCTGCCTTGATGGCATCTGCATATTTGAAGTCAATTTCATGTTGACCCGGGGCTACTTCGTGGTGAGAAGCTTCAATTTCGAAGCCCATTTCTTCAAGGGTGAGGACGATTTCGCGACGGCAGTTCTCCCCGAGATCCGTTGGAGCCAGATCGAAATAACCGCCCTGGTCGTTCAGCTCCATCGTCGGGTTGCCTTTCTCGTCGGTTTTGAAGAGGAAAAATTCAGGCTCAGGACCTACATTCATCGCGGTATATCCCATCGCTTCCGCTTCCTTCAGCGCACGCTTCAGAATGTTGCGCGGGTCTCCGAGGAATGGTGTGCCATCCGTCATGTAAACATCACAGATCAGCCGTGCCACACGATCCTCAGCCACCCATGGGAAAATGACCCAAGTGTCCAGATCCGGGTACAGGTACATATCGGATTCCTCAATACGAACATATCCTTCAATGGAGGATCCATCGAACATCATTTTGTTATCAAGCGCTTTTTCCAATTGGCTGACAGGAATTTCTACGTTCTTGATCGTTCCGAGCAAATCAGTAAATTGCAAACGGATAAATCGCACGTTCTCTTCTTTGGCAATGCGTAAAATGTCTTCTTTGGAATAACTCAAGATCTCTCTCTCCTATCGATTTTCTAGATTTTGAAAAAGCGGGATAACTCTCCTTGGATCAGCGAAACCTGACCCCGTCTGTTCCCAGTTACCAGCTCCTGCTTCAGCCGGCGATAAAGCTCTGAATCCGTCAGTTCCTTCCGTTTCTCCTCGGTTTCCTTCGTCATGACCGTCGTCTCCGGGGATTCCTTGACCGCGGGCGCCAGCACCTGCTTGATTCCGGCCAGATTGACGCCGCGCTCAATCAACTTCTTAATCTCCAGCAATCGCTCGACATCGTTATATGAGAAAAGACGCTGGTTCCCGGATGTACGGGCCGGCATAATCAGTTGATGCTGCTCATAGTAACGAATTTGCCGGGCGGTCAGATCGGTAAGCTTCATGACGATACCGATCGGAAACAAAGCCATGTTTCTGCGAATTTCCTCACTCACCGCTCTCAACCTTCCGCATATATTTCACGAAAAATATTCTATGTCAGATAACCTGACATGTCAACAAGCATGTTAGGTTTGCTTCTAAAAATAACAAAAAAATAATGGCATAGAAAATTCGTCGATCGTTGCTTCTCTTACAGCAAATTTCGATCCTTCATCGTTTGCAGGGCCGTTAACAGGCCGAATTTGACGTGCGAGTACGTTAACCCGCCCTGCATATAGGCAATATAGGGCTCTCGAACAGGCGCATCCGCTGACAGCTCCAGGCTGCCTCCCTGAATGAAGGTGCCTGCTGCCATAATAACCGGGTGCTCATACCCCGGCATGTCCCAAGCCTCCGGCACAACGTACCCGTCCACGGCCGCCGCGCGCTGAATACCCTGGACGAAGGCGATCAGCTGCTCTGGACCGCTGAAGGAAATAGCTTGAATCAAATCGGTACGGGGATCGTTCCAGCCTGGGCGGCTCTCAAATCCGGCGCGCTCGAACACGGCAGCGGCGAGAATGCTGCCCTTGATCGCCTGTCCCACCGTCGTAGGAGCGAGGAACAATCCCTGGTAGATGCTTCTCGTCGTCCCCAGCATGGCTCCTACCTCCGCACCGATGCCCGGCGCCGTCAAACGGTAGGACGCAAGCTCTACCAAATCAGCGCGGCCGCAAATATATCCCCCTGTCTCAGCAAGCCCGCCGCCGGGATTCTTGATCAGGGAGCCTGCCATCAGGTCGACCCCGACCTGCGTTGGCTCCAGCTCCTCGGCAAATTCGCCGTAGCAGTTATCGACGAAGACGATGCAGTCCGGCTTGATTTCCTTCACCTGGCGAACCATTTCGCCAATTTGGTCTACCGTGAAGGAATTCCGCCAATCATAACCGCGGGATCTCTGGATGCCGATTACCTTCGTACGATCGCCCACCTTCGCGCGTACGCCCTCCCAATCGATCTCTCCGTTCTCAAGCAATGCAACCTCGTCATAGCCAATGCCAAAGTCCTGCAGCGAGCCTGTTCCATCGCCGGGATGACCGATGACCTTATGAAGCGTATCGTACGGTGTACCCGAAATGTAGAGCAGCTCGTCCCCAGGGCGAAGCACGCCAAAAAGCGCCGTGGCGATCGTATGCGTGCCCGACGCAAAATGCGGACGCACCAGTGCTGCCTCGGCGCCGAAAACATCGGCATACACAAGGTCAAGCACTTCGCGTCCGCGATCGTTATAGCCGTACCCGGTGGAGCCTGCGAAATGATAATCACTAACCTGATGCCGCTGGAATGCCTCGATCACCTTCCATTGGTTCCGATCGACGATGCGATCAATCCCCCGGAATTGCCCGGCAACCTGCCGCTCCGCATCTTCCAGCCATGCTACGATTTCTTCTGCAAAAACTGCCATAATGTTAAAACTCTCCTCTACCCATGCTTTCAAATTGAAGATTAAGTTAAATTGTGATTCCCAGTTGTGTACCCGGCCATTCATATGCTGCTGCCCATCTCTCAAGCTCCGTCAGCCATCTTATACTTGCCGATCTATTCGCCGTTCTTTACAGAATCCGTTCTGAACGGCACCAGCGCAGAGCCGTATTTCTCGTAATCCTTCGGATATAGGATCACGCGGTAAACAATAACGTCCTCTTCAATATTCCGTTCTATCACATTACCCACCCGGTAGACCAATGAAGCAAGATCCCCGCGAATGGCAGGGATGCGGAAGATGAACATCCCTCCGGACAAATGCTGCTCCACCGCTTCCCGAATCCGCAGCAGGTCGCCTTCGTCGAAGGCGCTGACTTTGAGATACCCTGTTCCAGAAGGAAGCATCTCCAGACGTTCGGCAGAGCACATATCCTTCTTGTTAAACAGCACGATCTGCGGCGTGCTCCCCGCGCCAAGCTGCTCCAGAATCCGCTCGACAACCTCCATCTGATCCTCCCGCATCGGCGACGAGGCATCGACCACATGCAGAATGAGGTCTGCTTCATTCGCCTCTTCCAGCGTAGCGCGGAAAGCTGCGACCAGCTCATGCGGCAAGTTCTGGATAAAGCCGACTGTATCGGTAAGAATGACCTCCTTGCCGCTGGGCAGCTCAAGCGACCGGGTTGTCGGGTCAAGCGTAGCGAACAGCTGATTCTCGATATAGACTTCCGCTGAAGTCAACGCCTTGAGCAGCGTCGATTTGCCTGCATTCGTATAGCCCACTAGCGCCAAATGAACGACGCCCGTCTCCTTACGGCGTTCCCGGTGCAGCTTGCGGTGGCGAGTCACCTCCTCCAGCTGCCGCTTCAGCTCCCCGATCCGCCGCCGGATATGACGCCGGTCGGTCTCCAGCTTGCTCTCGCCGGGACCGCGGGTGCCGATGCCCCCGCCGAGCCTGGACAAATTTTTGCCATGGCCGGACAGGCGCGGGAGCAAATAGGTGAGCTGAGCCAGCTCCACCTGAATAATGCCCTCCCGCGTCTTCGCGCGCTGAGCGAAAATATCCAAAATCAGCTGCGTGCGGTCAATGATTTTTACATCGAGCATATCCTCGAGATTCCGCACCTGGGCCCCTGACAGCTCCTGATCGAAAATGACGGTATTCACGTCATAATCCTGGATCGCTACATGCAGCTCATCGACCTTTCCTTTGCCGATAAACCATTTCGGATCAGGCTTATCCCTATTCTGGACAAGGGTGTCAACCACCTCGACCCCCGCGGTCAAGGCCAGTTGAACCAGCTCATCCATGGAATAGGCGGGATCAATCCCGCCTTGCTTCACATCGAGCGTAATTAGGCTGACCAAGATCGCCCGGTCAGGTACTTCCGTGTTCGTCTCATACAGCGAATTCGTCATTCATCCATGCTCCTTATTGGCGCCGTTCTTCCTTCTGATCCAGCTTCAAATCCTCCTGCCGCAGCGTCATTAGCTCAAGCTTGCCGGGCGATCCGCCGCTGTACTGTGTCAACAGACGCACCGCCTGACTGCGAATTGAACGCTCAATGACGTTGCGGACGTACCTAGCATTGCTAAAGGTGTGCTCGCCCTCACACTTTTCCCGCAGCAGATGCTGCTTTAATTTGAGTATCGCCTGTGGCATCAGAATATAGTCCCGTTCCTTGGCCATGCCCTCCGAAATTTGAATCAGCTGATCGACCGTATAATCTGGAAAATCGATCACGATCGGAAAGCGCGACGGCATACCCGGGTTGCATTGCAGAAAAAAGTCCATTTCCTCCGAATAACCGGCAAGAATCAGTATAAATTGGTTTTTGTGATCCTCCATCGATTTCACAAGCGTATCAATGGCTTCCTTGCCGAAATCCTTCTCGCCGCCGCGCGCCAGACTGTAGGCTTCATCGATGAACAAGATGCCTCCCAGCGCCTTCTTGACCAGATCCCTCGTCTTTTGTGCCGTATGCCCGATGTATTCACCGACGAGATCCGCGCGCTCCACTTCGATTAAATGCCCTTTGCTGAGCACGCCTAACCGCTGAAACATCTTTGCGGCGATTCTGGCGACCGTCGTCTTGCCGGTGCCCGGATTCCCTTTAAATACCATATGATACACCTGGGGATTTGACAGTAATCCCGCTTCTGAGCGCATATCGGTAATTTGCAGCAGCGCATATATTTCATACATTAAATCCTTAATGTGATTAAGCCCGATGAGTTGATCTAATTCCTTTTGTATTTCTGCGAATGCACCTTGCTGAGGGATCGCTTTGGCCGTTGACTGGGGATCCGCGTCTGGTACGCTCTGCGTAAGAACGGGGGGCTCGGGATTTCGGAGAATTACGTTGATCTGTCTGGAAGGCCTCTCTTCAGAAGATCCGCTTCTGACCACAACATGCCCTGGCATCGTAGAATCACCTCTTCGTATAAGGGGTAGGTCACTATCTTCTTCCAGTGTATTCTCTCTTCCAACCCGTTATTAGAAGACTATAAATTCAGCCCCAGCGCAAGACCAGCCTGAACCAACTTCCACTTCGTATATGCCAGCACTTCTCGCACCGTATTCGGAACAGGCTTGAGCACGTTAGATTTCGTCAGAGACAGCTTCGGGCGTTCATAATTCAAGGCATTCGCGATTTCCAGAGCCCGGTTTCCGTGAAACGTATGGGTCATAATAAGAGCTGAGCTGAACCCATGCTCCTTCATTATTTCTTGACTGAATTTCAAATTCTCATACGTGCTCGTCGCCTTGTTCTCTAGCAGCATAGCCTCTCGCGGCACGCCGCGCTCTGCCAAATAATTAGCCATTCCCTCAGCTTCGGTATATTTATAGTCTTCCCGATCCAGCCCTCCGGTCAGCAGGAATATCTTGAATTTGCCTGCCTCGTACTGCTCCAGGCTGTGGCGAAGCCGCTCTTCCAGTCCAGGGCTCGGCCGATCCCCCCACATGGCTGCCCCTAGGACGATCCCCACGTCCGCCGGCGGTGTATCCTTGGTCATTACGGCTTGACTGCGTTCTACGCTGCCAATCTGCGCCAGCACAAAGAGGAACCAGCAAATGCACAGCACGGCCAGCACCAGACCCCAGCGCAGCAGCCGCATGTACAGCGGACGCGCTTTGCGTCTGTCCCGTGCACTGCTTAGGTATGAATTATTCCTTGATTTTCTCCCCAAACGTATCATCTTAACCTCCAGGCCTGAACGGTTCTGAATCCATAAAGCCGCTGCGGAAATGCTCCAGCGACATTTGGAAGTACGGGAAATTATGCCGCTTGATCGCATCCAGCACTTCCCTTGCCGTCTCCATCGCCATGTCGTAGTCCTTCACCGTAATATGGCCCTTGCTCAGCGCTTCGTCAAGCTCGTCCTGATCCATCAGGAATACTTCTCCGTTCTTCAGCACGACGATGTCCAAATACAGGTCGTCAAACCAGGGAACGCCTTGATCGGTAATCCCTTGATTCTTACACACGTCAATATACCACTCGACAATATCGCCTTTCTCATCAAACATGGCTGTGACGACATAGCGGCTTCCTTTCGGATAGTACTGAAGCCAGGTATAGCCTTTATCTGCAATTCGGAAGGTATGGCCCCCATAAGTCTTCCACAAAGGATCGCGCAGCGCAAAAATAGTGTACAACGTCACATAGCCTGTAAACCTGTCGCTCTCCACATACTTGGATTTAAATTGACGCTGGGTGATGCGTCGCCAGTTCGCTCGGTCTCCAAATTTTCGCTTCATGGTATAAACCCTTTCAACACAATGTAATTTCAGCTTACCATATTTGAAAGAGAGTCACAAAACCGAAATTGAGGCAGTTACATGTTTATTAAACGATAAATGCCGCATTGCAATCAAAAAAACCACCGGCAAGCTGATTTCAGCCTGCCGGTGGTTCGTAAGTGAAAATGCTGGTTTTCTTAACCTTCAACGTTCATGCCTGCAGCAGGGTCCCCGAACGGATCCATCGCGCCGCTGTTGTCCGGCGGAGGCGTTACCGCATTTCCGGCCCCGGACTCTGTCGTTCCCGAGCCGTCAGTTCCTTCAGAATTACCGCTGCCTTCTCCGGTACCGCCTGGATCAGAAGGAGTGCCTGTTCCGCTGCCATTGCCATTGCCGTTGCCATTGCCATTGCCAAGGCCGTTACCCTGGCCGTTCCCTTGGCCATTGCCTTGGCCGTTGCCCTGCCCCGGATTATTTCCTTCGCCATTGCCCTGGCCTTGGTCATCTCCACCTGGCCATCCGCCTTGGCCTTGGTCCGGAGCGTTGCCGTCCTGGCCTTGACCAGGCGGGAATGGCAGCTGTTCCCCTTCATCCGGGTCAATATCGTCCATCGGCTCGCCGGCGCCGGTCTCGATAACGACCTTATTCGATGGCCCGCTCTCGATATCATTCGCTGGGTCATACGCGGTCACATAGTATTCATAGCTGGTTCCCGGCACGACACTTAAATCCTCGATCGCGGTCGTAGCCGCATCCAGGTAATACGTGTATTCGGCCTCCGAGGCTTCCTTGCGATAAATACGATAGACCGCTCCATCCTGCTCGGCGCCATTCCAGGTCAAGGATACCGTCTGCGTATCCTCGCTGTACGAAGCGGATAGCTCGCTCGGTGCGCTAAGCTCCTCCACTGGCGGCTCGGTCTCCTGCATGTTTTTCGGCACAGGGAAATCCTTGACCGGAACGCCTTCCAGCGCTTCCTTCATCACGGCTGCGAACAGCGCGGCAGTCTGACCGCTGCTTCCGTTCAGCAGGTGATCCTTATCCGGGTTGTCATACCCCATCCAGACTGCTCCGGTCCATTCCGGCGTGTAGCCGACGAACCAGACGTCGCGGTTCTTGCTGCTTTTCAGATTCTTGATGCCGTGCTGCGTCGTTCCCGTTTTACCGGCAACCGGGCGGTTGATGCGCGCTCTTTTTCCCGTTCCTTCGTTAACGACATCCTGAAGCATTTGCGTCATCTGATAGGCAGTCTGCTCTTTAAGCACCCGCTTCTGCTTCGGCGCATCGGCCTTATGAACCTCTTTGCCGCTGTGATCGACGATCGACTTGATCGAATACGGCTCGTTATATCTGCCTTGGTTCGCAAAGACGCTGAACGCAGAAGCCATTTCCAGCGTATTCGTTCCGTGCGTTAAACCGCCTAGCGCAATCGCCAGATTGCGGTCCTCCTTATCCATCGTGATCCCCATCTCCGTCGCATACTTCACGCCGGTCGAGACGCCGATCTCATTGAGCAGCCATACCGCAGGGATATTGATCGATTTCGTCAGTGCGGTTCTGAAGCTGATCGTACTGGAGTAGGATCCGCCCAAATTGCTTGGACAATAATTACCGAAGCACTGCTTCTCGTTGCTGATCATGGAATCCGGCGTAAATTTGCCCGTATCCAGCGCCGGTGCAAAGGAGACGATCGGCTTGAAGGTCGAGCCCGGCTGCCTGCGGCTGTCGAGCCGGCTGAAGCCCTTCCGCTGATAATCGCGTCCGCCAAGCAATGCCACCAGGCTTCCGTTCTCATGGTTCATGATGACCATCGAGGCCTGAACCTGCTGGTCATCCTTGCTCTTCTCAAAGAAGTCGTCATTGTCGAACGCCTTCTCCAGAGCCTTCTGCGCCTTCATATCCATCGTAGTGTAGATTTTATAGCCGCCGCGGTTCAGCTGGTCTTCCGTCATGCCCCATTTGCGCTCCGCTTCCTCCAGGACATAGTCCTTGAAGGCTTCGAAGCTCTGGTTCCTGGCCGGAGGCTCGTAGTCGTATACGACCGCCTTGGCATGCTCCATCTCGGCCTGTGTAATATACCCCTGCTCATACATCAGCTGGAGAACAACTCCCCGGCGCTGCATCGACAGCTCGGGATTGCGGAGCGGATTGTACTTGGACGGCCCCTTCGGCATCGCCGCGAGGGTAGCCATCTGCCATAGCTCAAGATCATTCAAATCGCTCTTGCCAAAGTAGCGGATCGACGCGGCCTTGATGCCGTACACCGTTCCCCCGAAGTTAATCCGGTTCAGATACAAGGTGAGAATTTCATCCTTGGTGTTGTTGCGCTCGAGCGCCATCGCGATCGAGACTTCCGTCGCTTTCCGGAAGAACGTCTTGTCAAAATCCAGGAAAATATTCTTCGCAAGCTGCTGGGTGATCGTACTGCCCCCCTCAACGAGCTTGCGCGCCACAATATCCTTTACTGCGGCCCGGCCGATCGCCCACAGGTCGACGCCGTTATGATCATAGAATCGTTTGTCCTCCGTGGCGATGAATGCCTTCTTGAGCAGGTCGGGAATTTCCTCGGACTTGACGGGCTCGCTCTTCTCCAGCGACAATTCACCCATCAGGTTGCCATTGCGGTCATATACTTTAGACGTCTCATAGACCGTCAGCTTCCCCTCGTTCTCTGCCAATATTTTCTCACCGCTGATCGTAATGTACAGGTAACCTGCTATGGCGCAAAATATAGCAAACGCAATCGTAAAAAACGAAGTCCACAATACCCGTTTGGCCGTCAGCTTCTTTTTTCTTTTTGCCCTCGGCTTCGCAGCCTTCGGTTCCGGCCTGCTGCTTCTTTCTAGTCTGGAAGGTCTTTTCGTAGACATGGTTATCTCTGACTCCCTTCTTGCCAGTGTCGCAATGTGCGCGGAAAGAAAAGAACAACCTCTTATCAGGTTGCTCCGCTCCATTTCCTATACCATTAAACGTAACAGCTTTGAAAAAGTTTCAATCAGGCTTAACCTTCGCCCTGATTTTCTTGCATCAGCGACACATTGCGCTGCGGCTGAAACGTCGAAATCGCATGCTTGTACACCATTTGCTGGCGTCCGTCGCTGTCGATGACGATCGTAAAATTATCAAATGCTCTAATCGTTCCTCTAATCTGAAAGCCGTTGGTCAAGAAGACGGTAACAGGGATGCTCTCTTTGCGTAATTGGTTCAAGAACGTATCTTGGATATTAATGGACTTGTTCATTAGCCGTACCCCCAATAGAAATCATTAGTGTTTTGAATTATATTCAAGATCAGTGGGAAACTTTCCTGCTATTATAGCATGAGCGGCCTTTAAATTCCCGGAAAAATTTTGACCGTCGCCCACATCGATCCACGAAATGTCCTTCATCCGCCGAAACCAAGAGAGCTGGCGCTTGGCAAACCGCCGGGTATCCCTCTTTAATTTCTCTATCGCTTCGTGAAGGGGCACGCCATCCTGAAGATGCTCCGCCATCTCCTTGTAGCCGAGTCCCTGCATGGATACCATATCCCGGTTATATCCTTTATCCAGCAGTCCCTTTACCTCATCTACCAGTCCGTTAGCGATCATTTCGTCGATTCGCTGTTCAATACGGTTATAAAGCATTTGACGGTCCATTGTCAAACCGATCAAGCAAAGATCATACGGCGACTGCTTTGTCTGGCCCTCCAGCTGGGCCGACAGCGTCTCGCCCGTCAAATGGTAAATCTCCAGCGCCCGCACGACCCGGCGCACGTCGTTGGGATGCAATCTCGCCGCAGACTTAGGGTCAACGGCCGCCAGTTTCCGGTGCAGCGCCTCTGCCCCCTCCTCCTCGGCGAGCCGCTTATGCGCTTCGCGGAACGCTTCATCCATGCCCGCTTCCGTAAATTGGTACTCATAGCAGACCGATTCGACGTATAGGCCCGTCCCTCCCACAATGAACGGCAGGTTCCCTCGCTGGTGGATTTCCGTAATCAGCTGCTTGCTCCATTCCTGGAACTGGGCGACCGAGAACGGCTCGTCCGGCTCCAGCACGTCGATCAGATGATGGGGAATCCCCTGCATCTCCTCCGGGGTGATTTTGGCCGTACCGATATCCATACCCCGGTAGACCTGCATCGAATCACCGGAAATAATTTCGCAGGAGAACGCCTTGGCTATCTCGATGCTCAGGCGCGTCTTGCCCACGGCCGTCGGCCCGACCAGCACGAGCAGCTTGGGTTTATGTTGTAAGTTCAAGGGGTAATCACTCCGTACGTTATTTTGGAACGGCTGCGGCCCAACACGCGAAATCCCAGTCTCTCGAATTCGCCGCTGCCGATTTTCTCTTTCAGAATGACCGCTCTTCGGGCGACACGGCAGGCCTCAGCAATGGCCGCCTCCTCCAGGCGGCTGTCATTGGCAAACGCGCGCAGCGGCGAGATCGAGGCGGACTCCAGGACAGGATCGCGGAACATTGGGTCAAAATAGACAATATCCGCGCTTTGATCCGGCATTAGCTCCAGCTGTCCCAAATGATGTCCAAGCCGCGGTTCAATGCGCCGCAGCGCTTCGTCAAAGGGCTGGAGCCCGGACTCATAATAAGTCAACCCCTCGCTGAGCAGCGCCCAAAGCGGGAGCGAATCCTCCATGGCGATGACCCTGCCCTTGGGCCCCGCACCGAGGGAAAATACGATGGAATCCGACCCGAGCCCAGCCGTGCAATCGATGATCGTGTCCCCGGGCTTCACGCCAGCCGCTTCCAGCATCGTATCCTGCTCCCCTTTGAACAGCCGCTTGGCCCGGACGAACGACATGCTGGGGTGGAAGTTCATCGGCTGCTCGCCGGGGCGGTGCAGCCGGGCTCCCCCTTCGAGTATGACAAGTATGTCTTCCCCGGGATGCAGCTCTGCAAGCCTCGCCATCGAGGCCCGGTTTCTCGGTACATAGCGGCAGCCCGACTTCGCTGCCAGAGCTGCGGCGCGCTTCACCGCCGCCGGGGCATGATGCTCTCCGGTCGTAATAATCAATCTTTCTTCCTCCGATCACATGACTCGTTTGAACAGCTTCTCCAAATCATAGGTCGAGAAGCTGACGACGATCGGTCTTCCATGCGGACAGGTATACGGCTGCTTGCAGGCCGCCAGCCTCTGGATAAGCGTCGTCGCTTCCTCCTGCGTCAGCTTCTGGTTCGCCTTGATGGATGCTTTGCAGGAGACGAGAATCGAAGATTTCTCCCGCAGCTTTGCGAGATCAATCTGCCGCTCCTGCAGCACCCATTCGGCCATCTCCTCGATAATGGCCGCCTCCTCGCCCGAAGGGAACCAGTACGGATAAGAGACGACGCGGAACGTTCCGCCGCCGAAGTGCTCCAGGATGACCCCGGCGCTCTCGAACCAATTCAGCCGCTCCTTGAGCTTCTCGCTCTCCGCGGACGTGAATTCCAGCGTGATCGGAATGAGCAGCTCCTGGGAAGCGTCCGCAGGGTGACCGAATTTCTCATAATAATATTCATAGTTGACCCGCTCATGTGCGGCGTGCTGATCGATCAGATACAGCCCGTCCTCATTCTGAGCGATCAGGTAGGTGCCATGGTGCTGGCCGATTAGGGTCAGCTCCGGGAAGGACGGAAGCTCCGGCGCCGCCTCCGGCGAGCCGTACAACGCTTCCGGCATACGGCCGCCCGCCTGCGGTGGCGCATAGCTGCTGCAGCCCAGGGCCGGCAGCTTCACGCTGCGGGGACAGCCCGGGATCAGCGGTGTCACGCTGAGGGAACAGCCGGGGGTCGGCAGCATCCGCGCGCGCCGCCGGGAAGTGGAACTGCTCTTGAATGACCGAGCGGTTTGCCCCCTTCCCGATGCTCTGCTTCACGACCTGCGGAATGAGCACCTGACCTTGCAGCAGCCCGCGAATGCTCTCCTCGACGAAGGCATTCAACTCGGGCTCTTTGCTGAATCTAACCTCCAGCTTGGACGGATGCACATTGACATCCACGAGAGAGGGATGCATGTCCAGCTGCAGAACAATAAGCGGGTAACGGTTAATCGGCAGCAGCGTATGATAGGCGCGCAGAATCGCTTGGTACAATCCCTGATTGCGAATATACCTGCCGTTCACGATCGTCGAAATACCGCTCCGGTTGGAACGGGTCAAATCCGGCCGCCCGATATAGCCGCTTAATTTATAGTCAAGATTCTCTTCATCGATAGGCAGCATTGCCTTGGAGGCATTGATCCCGTAAATCGATGCGATGACCTGAAGCAAATCGCCATTGCCCTGCGTTTGCAGTAGGGTATTTCCATTGTGGCGCAGGGAGATGGCAATCTCGGGGTGAGCCAGCGCCTGCCGATACATGACGTCGGAAATATGCCCGAGCTCAGTCTGAATCGTCTTCATGTATTTCAGCCTCGCCGGCGTATTGTAGAAAAGCTCCCGAATCGTAATATCTGTTCCCTTTGGCGCTGCCGCCTCCTCATTCTGCTTCAGGGAGCCGCCTTCAATGACAATCACCCGGCCGAGGCCGCTGTCATTGCTGCTTGTCAGCAGTTGTACTTTGGCAACGGCCGCGATACTGGGCAGCGCCTCCCCGCGAAATCCGAGGCTGCGGATTTGGAATAAATCGCGTCCGGTGAGCAGCTTGCTTGTCGCATGGCGATAAAAAGCCTTCTCGCAGTCCTCCGGCTCGATCCCCGAGCCGTTGTCCGTGACCCGGATCAGCTGCAGCCCGCCCTCCTCTACCTGAACGTCGATTTTGCGGGCCCCGGCATCGACCGCATTCTCGACCAGTTCCTTTACGACGGAAGAAGGGCGCTCCACCACTTCTCCGGCAGCAATCTGGTTGGCGATATGCTCGTCCAGCACAACGATATGGGCCATCATTACTCACCTCTTCCTGAACTTTTCTGGGATTATTTTTTCCGGGATTATTGTATATTCGGTTTTGTATTTATATATAAGATGAACTAATAAGCTAATCCCTGATATCTTGGAAGATCCCCTTAACCAGCAAGATCTAGTTCATTTTATATTACACCGTTGTACACTAAGATACCGCACCAAAAGATGCAAATACGAAACGATGATACACATACCAACAAATGATGCAATACCAAACAGGCTGTAAATCCCATATAAAGGGGCAGATACAATCAAAATTGCAAATACGAGATGCAAACACCAAACTATGATGCAAATACGAAACAATGATGCAATACGAAACTATGATGCAAATACGAAATATGATGTAAATACGAAACTATGATGTAAATGCCAAACGAAGATGCAAATCCCAAACATTAATTTTTAAATGGAATTCATGCATCTAATTAAACCCTAAACAAATGTTTTAGGGAAATAAATGGATTTTACATACCTAAAATCAAGGCTCCCACCCATCATTGGTAAATTTCCTTCTTTAGTGACATGAAATCCATTTAAATCCAACTTCCTTTTCTTGTCGTAGAAAATAACCGCTGTAAATCCATTTATTATAAGTTGAACGATACAAATGGAAATGGAGGTAAGACAAGTACATCAATTGTTCCCGCGGTCGCTGTTGCTCCTATATTCCATACCCTGGATAATATAGGTTCATGAGATGTTCTCCCTTGCCTTCATCCATTTTTTACATTCCCGAGCCTCTTATGTGAGTTTCTCTTATATTTAGATTATAAGTTTTTGGCCTTCATCTTCAAATCATTGATCAGTTGCATCGCCTGAAGCGGCGTCATATTCAGCAGATCGGCATTCTTAACCATATTGAGTATGCTGCGCACCTTGGCATCTTCCTCGACAGGTTTCGCTTTTGCGACCGGCAATTCATCTCCAAAAATTGAGAGCTGCACGACTTCCGCATTTCCCGGCGTCTCGTTTGGCGATAAGGCGGATGCCCCCCTCGACCCCTCGATCCCTTCAATTGCTGTTGAATTATGCGGTTCTTTCACCCCCCCTAACCCCTCAACGGCTGTTGAATTATGGGGTTCCTGTGATCCCTCAGCCCCTTCAGCGGCCGTTAATTTATACGGTTCCTGCGGCCCATCAGCCCCTTTAGCGGCCGTTAGCTTATACGGTTCCTGCGGCCCATCAGCCCCTTTAGCGGCCGTTAGCTTATACGGATCTTCCGGGCCCTCCACGCTCTCAACAGCCGTTGACTTATAAGGTTCCTGCGGCGACACTCCGTTCCAAGCCTTGTTCGAGGCTTCTGCCACGACTTGATTTACAGTTTCCGTTCCTGCTAAATGCGATACTTCGCCGCTAGCCGATCCCTCGGCACCAGCCACGCCCTCACCTATTACACGAGGCGCTGCTGCTGTACCCAGCGATCCAGCCTGTGCAAATCCGTCTAAGCGATTAGCCGGTTGTACAGCAACTCCTGAAGCTCGTCCATCCGGAGCTTCTGCCGACTGCTGGACGGCCTGCCCTGCACGGCGCTCGGCTCCTCCGGTTGCGACCTCGGCTGCCGCCTGCTCGAAGCCCTGCAGCAGACCGTAGGCCCGCTCGATAATTCCGCCCGGCAGCCCGGCCAATCTGGCGCAGTAGATGCCATAGCTTGAATCCGCTGCGCCGGGAATCAGCTTGCGCAGGAAATGCACCTTGTCCCCGCTCTCCTGAACGGCCATGGAATAGTTGCTCAGGCCGGACAGGCTGTTCTCCAGATGCGCCAGCTCATGAAAATGCGTCGAGACCAGCGCCTTACACCCGATGTGATCATGGACATATTCGATGACCGCCTGGGCGATCGCCATGCCTTCGCTCGTCGATGTTCCGCGTCCCAGCTCGTCGATAATGATCAGGCTGCGCGAGGTCGCTTTCTCGGTCATGACCTGGATGTCGGCCATTTCGACCATAAAGGTGCTTTGCCCGCCAATCAAATCGTCAGCTGCGCCAATGCGCGTAAAAATCCGGTCGATCATCGGAATTTCGGCGGATGCGGCAGGAACGAAGCTGCCGATTTGCGCCATGATCGAAATGAGCGCCACCTGACGCATATACGTGCTCTTCCCGGCCATGTTCGGTCCGGTAATAAGCAGAATGCTGGCTTCCTCCTGCTGCAGCTTCGTGCTGTTGGCAATGAACGCGGAATCCCTCATCACCGATTCCACGACCGGATGCCGCCCCTGCTCTATGACCATATCGTAGCCATCCGTGAGCGCCGGCTTCACGAAGCCGCTGTCCGCCGCCACGGCAGCGAGCGAACGGTACACATCGATCTCGGCCAGCTGCTCGGCCAGCCGCTGCAGACGGGTGATCTCCCCGCTGATCCGCTCGCGCAGCTCGGTGAACAGCGTATATTCCAGATCGACCATTTTCTCCTCGGCTTCGAGAATCAGCGTCTCCTTCTCCTTGAGCTCCGGCGTAACGAAGCGCTCCGCATTGGCCAGCGTCTGCTTCCGCTCGTATCTGCCTTCCGGTAGCAGGGATAAATTCGCTTTCGTCACCTCGATATAGTAGCCGAATACTTTGTTGTAGCCGATTTTCAGCGATTTGATGCCCGTTGCCTGGCGCTCGGCAGCCTCCAGCTCGGCGATCCAGCGCTTGCCGTTCGTTCCGGCCTCCCGCAGCTCGTCCAGGCGCTCGTGATAGCCAGCCTTGATAATGCCGCCGTCACGAACCGATACTGGCGGCTCGTCCGCAATCGCCGCCTCGATCTGGTCCGCCAGATCTACGCACTCATCCATCTCTCCGGCAATTCGGGAGAGGGTCGTTGAGGCCGAAGACTGGCACAGCGCCTTGATCGCCGGCACCTGTCGCAGAGACTGCTTGAGGGCGATAAGATCGCGGCCATTGGCGCTGCCAAAAGCAATGCGCCCGACCAGCCGCTCCAAGTCATAAATTTGCTTTAAGGCTTCTTTTAAATCCTCCCTTAGGATAAAAGAGCCAAACAATTGATCGACCGCCTCCAGCCGCTCCTCAATCTGACTGCGATGCAGCAGCGGCTTATCGATCCAGCGGCGCAGCATCCTCGCCCCCATCGACGTCTCCGTCCGGTCCAGCAGCCACAGGAGCGATCCGCGCTTAGAGCGTTCGCGCACAGTTTCGACCAGCTCCAGATTACGGCGAGTGAACGGATCCAGAATCATGAAGTTCTCCGGCTCATATGCCGAAATTTTCGTCAGCTGCCCGAGAGAGCGCTTCTGCGTCTCGCTCAAATAGCCGACGAGCAGCGCGACGCAGTCCCGGCGTTCCGGCTCCAGCCTGGCCCAAGCCGCCTCTCCGAACTGCTTGCGGCCGAGCTCGTCCTTCGCTTTGTCCCACGGAGTATACACGACCGGTTTGCCCACAGGGCTGCTGGCCTCCCGCAGCCAATCCAACAGGGCGCTGTCGCCGATCATTTCAGACGGGTCGTAGAGACCGACCTCATCCCTCAGCCATTCCTTGCTGGAAGGCGAGGAGCTGACGTACAGCTCGCCGGTGGACAGGTCGCAGGAAGCAATAGCCATCATGCCTTGCCGCTCTGTGATGCATAGAATATAGTTATTCGCTTTCTCGCCGACGGTCTTCCCTTCCATGACCGTGCCCGGCGTTACGACACGAACGATCTCCCGGCGCACGACGCCTTTGGCCTCCGCCGGATCCTCCGTCTGCTCACAGATTGCGACCTTGTAGCCTTTCTCGATCAGCCGGTGAATATAGTTCTCGGCGGAATGATAAGGAACGCCGCACATCGGAATCTTCTCATCGGGTCCTCCCGCTCTGGCTGTTAATGTAATTTCCAGTTCTTTTGAAGCAAGTATCGCATCATCAAAAAACATTTCATAAAAATCGCCCAGCCGGAAAAATAGAAACGCATCCTGTGCCTGGGCCTTCACGCTTAAGTATTGTTGAATCATCGGCGTATAGGTTGCCATGATCATCCTCCATGCCCATTTCGTAGACTTCTATTATATCAAAAGCCTACACAGCTTACGAATGGTTTTCCAACTTCCACAGCCTGCGGATATCCGTCGTCTCATCCCAGGTTCGTCCGGAGCCTGCTGCTTCCATGAACGGGGCGATGTAGCTCTCATATTGCGCATAAGCCGCAAGCTGCTTAAGGTCGTCGTGAAGCCCGGGAAGCGCCTCTCGAAGCTGTTTTTGATCCCCTTGGTAAAAAGCGGCATACATTGCGTCATCCTGCAGCGGCCTTCGGTGGAGCCGCTCCGCATGGTCCGCAATCAGCGCGGCAATCGCGACCACGCCCTTCGTCACCAGAGGGGAGATCAGAAAGCTGGGCAAGGTACGGTATTCGAACCCTCCATGCCCCTGCAGCCGGAAATCCCCCAGACAGCCGTAACGCGGCCGGCGCCCTAAGCTCCGCCGATCCTCCAGGGCGGCGACAGGCAAGGCGAGATAGTTGTCCAGTGCCTGCAGCAGCTGAAAGGTCAGCGGGATGCCGCTGAAGTGAATATGCCCGCCTAAAGGAAAGCCGCGTTGCGGCATTCCGCCAGCCTGCCACAGAAGCGCCTTGTCCTCGATCGACCGCTCGGCAAGCCGGAAGGCATGCAGCAATTGCACGAGCACTTTACGCGGATCCCCCGCTGGCCGCGGGCGCAGCTCAGCCAGGGGAAAACGGCGCTCCCCCCGGTATCTTAAGGAATCGCACCCCGCCTCTCCAGACCTCGCCAGAAACCGGGAGGCCGGGATCACTTTGCCTGTCGCTCGGTTAAACAGCAAAAATTCCGGATCCATCCCGAGAAGCAGCTGCCGTTCTTTGGCTGCAGCCTCCTGCCGGCCTATCTCCTCCAAGGTACTCCATATCGCCCTGGCAGTGCTGCCTGCCCGCTCTTCCCCCCGATAATCCGGCATCGCTGACACCTGCTCAACGATGTACCTGCCGTCCTCCCCGGCGCGAATCGTTACTTCCCCTACTTCCAGAAGCAGGGCGTAAAGCGCGCGGACAGCGACTTTCTCCAGCCGGCGTTCGAGCAGCGGGCGGTGTCCATCCTCCTCTTCCGGCCTATGCAATGACAACGGACGATGTATCCCTCCAGCCCCAAGCTCAGCCATGTAAGTAGCCTTTAAATGAAAGACTTGAACGACAAAACGGCGCAGGATTTTACGGTTCCGGGAAATGAGCGGATCGCTGTCTGCTGAAGACAGGCTGGTACTCAATCCGCTTAACGTTAATCGATTGTGGCAATTCGTCATCGAGCGGCCGAGATATTCGCTTAAATGTTCGTTAATGCTGTAAACCTTAACATGATGAGTGTTGGTGTTAGCCGGGCAAGTATTTTGACTATTGCTGTAAGATGAATCTGTGTATGGAATATCCACACTGTTAACGCTGTTAACGCCGTCAATGCACGCCTTTTTAAGTCCCTCCAATCCCGGTAGATCGTCGGTATGCAAGGCAAGCTCTATCCATTCCAAGGCGTCTGTCCGCGAGCGTCCAGGTCGTTTCCCATGTGCATTGCTATTGCTTCTGCCGATACGGTACGCCTCGCCGCGCGATGCTTCCTTCAGCGCTGCCAGCAGCTTTTCCGCGGATACTCCAGCCATGATCTGAATCCGGATTTTGAATTGACGAAGTCTCTCCATCCCCTGCTCCCCCTCGTACTACGGAAATATTGCATCATTTTTTATACAAAAATAGGGCAGCCGCCCTCGACGACGCCGCCCCTGCCGCATATATTAGATTATCTTCACCTAGCGCGTATCCTCTCGAATTACAGCTCGTCGTCGAGGAGATCCGGATCCAGGTCTTCGTATTCGCCCGGATCGGAGCCAAAATCGAAATCCTTGTCTTCGTGACCACCGCCCGGCACAACGAGGACATTGATCTTCGTCTCAGCGATGAGCTCGACGGCGAATTCCCGCTCTACGCGGATGGATACACGGCCATCTCCGGATACGCTCGCTTCAACGGTGCTCGGCTCCTGCGTTGCCTCCGCGGATACTTCCACCGTTGAAGAGCGATGTCTGGAATCCAGGTAGTTCAGTGGCACATGCTCTACATAGGAAATCGTTTCTTTGGCTACCTCGGTCTGAGAGTTTTTGCTAAAGGAATACCAGATGTTCACATCGTAAGTACCAATAACTTCAATTCCGTCGCCTTCGGAGACCGCCTCATACTGGTGGTTTATAATCCACGCGCCAAGTATGCTCGTCGGTTTATGAGGCGGAGTCACGGTATGGGTTACGGTAGAGAACTTACGACCTTTGCCGCAGATCGCTTTCGTTATAATCTCTCTACTTTGATATTTCGATGACATGTTCGAACCTCCTCCATACATCATTCACTACAATTGTATGCAGGACATAGGCGAATGTTGATTGGACGAAGCAAAATAATAAGAAAAACGTGAATCGACGTAGATTTCTAAGCAGACAGACCGCTTTTTTAGGTTGTTTTTCTTGCGATATAACGTAGACTGGGCTACGATGATGGACCTTGCTTATATCTAAAGAAAAACGTGAATCGACGCAGATTTCATGGCGGACAGACCGCGACCACTCCAGAAGGCGGCTTATAAAAGGTTACTGCTGCCTTGGAACAAAATAGTTCGGCTGTAATCTGAAACTGCTTTGGCGTTTTTTTGAAATTTGCAACAACCAATAAGCCCTTTCTTCTAATGTATATAATTTTTGGCTATTTAAATTACAGTTTATAGATTGGAAGCAGCGGGGGCTTTATCTTTTTTGGCAATTTCCAAATACACCGCCAGCTCCCGGCATAATTGGAGAACGGCAGAACGGATTTCGAACTCCTCCCTGGTTGAGGGCAGTTCCATCTTTTTGAATTCCTGCTCCCACTCCGAGAGCATTGCCTCGGTTCTACCAGTGTATTCTTCCTTGGTCACATCGAGGCTCAATCGTTCAAACAGCAGCGCCGCAATATCGGTCTGCGGCATTCGCTGGAACACCTGAGCAATCAGCTCCAGCATCGATTCGATCCGCTCCAGCTGCTGCTTGCGCATATAGAAATATACGCTCCACGATTCATCCGGCGAGACCAGCTGGTTTTCCAGTGCGCGCTTTGCTCTCGTCAGCCCGTCCTCGATCAGGGAGGACGCTTCGATTAATTCTTTGCCATCCCAAATATGCTGCGGATGGTGGAGTGTCAAGGCAATTTGGCTAAAAATAGCCGCAAACAGCTCGTCGATTTTATGGCGTATTTCGCTTAATTTATTCTCTTCCTTCGGCATATACACAAGATTTACGACCATCGCCGAACCAAGCCCTATTAGCAGCAGCTCGATTTGGGCAAACATAACGTGCAGACTAAGCTCCTCTCCGCCAAACACGCGAAAAACGACGACGGAGCTCGTGACGATTCCCTCTTTGAAATGAGTTCGCGCCATCAGCGGGAACGCGATTAATATGTACAGGATAAGCACCCAAATGTGGAAGCCTAGAAGGAAGAATAGTCCAAAAGCCAGCAGCAATCCCAACACCGAAGCGAAAAAACGGGAAGATACGGTACGCAAGCTCCTCTTCCGCGTCACATCCACCCCTAATATGGCTAACAGCCCTGCCGACAGCGCCCCTTCTATGTTCAGCGCATCCGCGATGATAATGGCTGCCAGCGTTGCTATTGCTGTTTTTATGATACGAAATCCCATGCGATCACCCTTACAGAAATTAGATTATTTATAAATACAGCAAGAAAAATTGCTTGTATATCCTCTTTCTCCTTACTACTCTTTACTACTCTTTCAGTATTACCAAATGCCAGTTAACCGCAAGCGAGCAAGAGGTCGAACTTACACCTTCACAACTCTCTACAGTTTCTCTAAATGCATCGTACTACGCTTTACGGCTAGCGCACAATGAGATTTCTAAAAGACAGCTATGGCGGCCGAGCCGTCCCTCTCCAATTATTGTTCACATCAGCCTGCCAGCTGGAACATTCAGCATGGAATGTTGCCTTGATCCAGCCCCTTGCCGTTCAGGGTTATGTAATATATACTCATTTACCGAACCGTCCGGGTTTTGCGCATGGCATTCCATTGAACTATTCCTAACGGACACAGGAGCCCTTATTTGCAGTAAAAATGAGCTTTTGGCTCCCTAACGGACATAGAATACCCTATTCCATCATTTTTGCGGTTATTTGGCCCTGATTTTCGCAAATAGCGGCTTCTGTCGGTTCAACCCCCTAAGTTTGGACACTTTCCACATCATACTTAGGAAATCACATTATAGCGCAATTTTCTTTGGGTTAATCAAGCCCGCGGTGACTAAACGCAAGTATTCCTTGGGCGGCCAATCGTAGAGACTGCCGTGGATGCGTTCTGTGTTGTAGTATCGAATAAATCGGTCGACCACTGCAAAAGCCTCTTCGTAGGTTTCAAAACAATTCCGCTGGTAGCATTCTTGCTCTACAATGCTGTGGTACGACTCAATAAAAGCATTCTTGTTTGGCGTTTGGTTGGGGATCCTTTCATGCTCTAACCCCGCTTGCTCGCAAAAGGCATGGAACGCTTTGCTAATGAACTGCGGCCCATTATCCGTCCGGATCACCAACTTGTGTTCTTGTTCGTGGATTCTACGTTTAAAAAGCGCCTTCTGGATCGTACGCAAAATGTCTTCTGTGCTGCAGACCTTTCCACGGTAATGGGCGACAATGCTCCGGTCAAACACGTCAATGATGCTGGCCAGGTAGAAATGTCGGCGTTTGCCGGCTACGTAACCATACTTAATATCCATTTGCCATAGCTGGTTTGGTCCGCTCACAATACGGTTATTGGCGAGCTTTTTAGGTACGGGGTTTTTCAACTCTCGCTGTGGATGGAGAATCCCCATTTCTTTGCAGAGACGGTAGGTCTTCTTTTTGTTAATAATTAGCCGGTATTTTCGCCGCAACAACGTCGTCAGCTTCCGATAGCCGAAGGCAGCGTTAAGGCCTTGAATCAAGCGTCTGAGGTATCCTTTAATGCGAGCATCTCCTACCTTTTTTCCATCCTTGTCATAGGAGAAGCCTGGAACAGGCCGACCGCTGCTGACTGGCTGCTGGCGTTCAGGATGCTTTAGGCGATAGTAGTAACTTGAACGTGGGACTCCACATAGAAGGAGCACCTTTTGAACGGGATACCCTTGCTGAATCCAATAGATAGCTACTTCCAATCGGGATACTTTTTTTTTACCAGGTCTCGTAGAATGCTGTTCTCGAGCTCTTTTTCGCCTAGTAGCTTCATGGCATCGTTGTATTTCTTCTCTAGTTCCTTGAAATTGGCTGCATCCTGCTTCATTTTTTCTGCATCGTTTTGCTTCTTTTTCATAAGGTCACCCACCTCATCTTGATACTGGCGAACCCACTGGCTTAACGTTCTAGGAGACATTCCATGCTTCCGGGCTACTATCTCCGTCCGATAACCCGAGAGCACCTCTACCACAAGCTCCTTCTTCGTTTCATTGGGGCACCTAAATCGTCTTTTCATGGATTCTAACTCCTCACTCATTTTAGTGTATCTGAGGTGGATTAGAGTGTCCAATTGGATTAGGGGGCTAAATAGCTGTGTCCGATACGTATGCGTTTTACCCCCATTTTGACTAAATAACGAACCCTGTGTCCGTTAGAAATAACGGACTGTCGCTGGACTATTCCCCTTCTACACTGCTACTAACCATTGTTGGCTGTACTGATCTCCCTTTTACACGGCTCTATCTCTGCTGCTGTATTGATCTCCCTTTTACCCTCCTACTGTCTCTGTTGCTGTATTTTTCTCCCTCTTTACACTACTACTGACACTATTGCTATACTGAGCTTCCCTTTTCAACACTATTACTGTCAATACGGCTGGACTCTCTGCCCTTTGCATAAACTCCTGCTGCCATTTGTATCTCTCCCTACTCTGTTTCTTGTACTTTTCCTGCTCCTGCCTGGGTCATTGTTTAATATTCTCCTCCTACATGTTGCCATTCATCTTTTTCAGTATGTTGAAGTTTCATTATTTTTTGTATAATCGCTTTCCTGTTCCTCATGCTTCCCCGCGATCGCCCTGTGCTCTCCCTGCCTGCCCTCTTAAATCTTCTCCCGCGATCATCCTGCGCTCCCCTGCCTGCCCTCTTAAGTCTTCTCCCGCGATCATCCTACCTGTCTCATCAGCTTTTACTCCACTTTCCTGTTTCCTCCGTTTTTTCTTGCTCCTCACATCCCACATACTTCTAGCTCCTCGCACTCCTCATGCTCCTTATACTCCTCACACTACTCACACCTACTCACACCTACTCACACCTACTCACACTCCTCTTACTCCTCCCACTCCAAATACCCCTTGCTTCCTCTTCTTCCTCGATCCCATATGCTGCCCATCCATCGAGTCTACTCAACTTTTGCATCGCTTAAAATATTTTGCTTTATTTTTGGAGTCATACATACAAATAAGCCGCATTCCAGATTTTCACACGAGTCGAGTGGTTCTCGAGGCAGTGAAATCAGAAGGCGGCCTGTAATGCAGAGCGAAATTCTCCCCAATTTAACTCTATAGCATAAATAAACTTTTTGCCCAAAGCGGAGCTCCAAGCCTATTATTTCAAGTAAACAGTGTTATCTATAAACAAATGTGTTGCTGAATAACCCCATTAATAAAACGAATGTCGTAGAAAATTTCTTTTGACAGATTTTTTTAGACAGATTTTTTAGACAGATTTTTTAGGCAGATTTCTTTGGGCGGATGTTTTTACCGTTCGCGTACTAGTTTGCGTTCAATATATACGACGAGCTGATACATGGCGGTGGCAACAAATGCGATAATGACGAGACTGGAGAGCACCAACGTGAAATTAAACACTTGAAAGCCATAAACAATCAGGTAACCGAGGCCTATTTTGGCGACCAGAAATTCGCCGACAATGACACCGACCCAGGCCATGCCAACATTCACTTTAAGTGTGGAGACAATAGTCGGGAATGAGGCAGGCAATATCGCTTTGCGAAAAACATCCTGGCGGCTGCCGCCGAACGTGCGTATGACTTTGGTATAGTTGGCATCGACTTCATTAAAGCTTGTATACACGACAAGTGTCGTAACGATGACGGTAATGGACAGCGTCGTTATAACGATCGCGGTAAAGCCGGCACCGAACAGCACAATGAAGATTGGGCCGAGGGCGACCTTCGGCATGCTGTTGAAGACAACCATGTAGGGATCGAGCACCCTGGACAGAAATGGCGACCACCAGATGACGACGGCAAGCAGTGTGCCGATTAGCGTACCAAGCAGAAAGCCCACCACCGTCTCGGATACCGTCATGGCTAGATGCGGCCAAAGCTCGCCGCTGACGATGTCCTTTACAATTTGCTGGCCGATCTTGGACGGGTAACTAAAAATGAGCACGTCTACCCATTTGAGCCGTCCCGCGATTTCCCAAAGCGCAATTCCAAATAGGAGAATGAAGGCCTGAGCCGCGAAAACCGCTCTATTCATTCTTCGCTTCGCCTGCAAGTGCTGCCGCCATTTATGGGACAACCAGGCCTGCGGCTCCTGACCGTCTTGGTTTTGATCCGTATTAGCCGATTGTTTCTGGTTCTCTCCGCCAAAAGAGCCCTGGTACTCCGCAGTTGAATAATTACGGCTCTCCCCGTCGGATTGACTCACACTCTCTGTGACGGTCTGCTCCTGGCTCTCCTCGTCAGACCGACTCACATTCTCCTGGGCGGATAGGTGCTCCGGGCGCTCCTCCTTCATCAAGCTCGCTCCCTTCTCTCGGATGCTTCGAGTTCTCCCCAAATTTCGTGGAACAGGGCGTTGAATCCCGGTTCCTCCCGGGCATAAAACGGCTGCGCCTCGCGAATGTTGCCCGGTACGGCGAAAGTGCTGCGGATCGTACCGGGCCTGGACCCCAGCACGATGACCCGGTCGCTAACCGCAATCGCCTCGGAAAGATCATGTGTCACGAGAATGCCAGTCTTTCTGCGCTTCTTCAGCGTTTCAACGACGAGATCCTCCAGCTGCAGCTTCGTCTGGTAGTCAAGTGCGGAGAAGGGTTCATCCAGCAGCAGCAAATCCGGATTTGTGGCAAGCGTTCTAGCCAGCGCCACCCGCTGCCTCATGCCGCCCGACAGCTGGTGAGGATATAGATGCCCCGTTCCGGCGAGCCCCATTCCCTCCAGGAGATCCTCTGCCAGCTCCTTGCTTTCCTTGGTGAGACAATTCGTTAATTCGAGACCCAGCAAGACATTATCGACAATGTTCCGCCAAGGAAACAAATAATCCTGCTGAAGCATATAGCCCACTTCAGGGGTTGGCCCGGTTACAGGTTTGCCATGCAGCAGCACCTCCCCCCGGGACGGCGCGATCAGGCCGGCCATTAACGACAGCAGCGTCGTTTTTCCGCATCCGCTCGGGCCGACCAGGCTGATAAATTCCCCGCTTTCCACGGACAGATTCATGTCCTGAAGGGCCAGCGTCGCTCCACGATCCGTTACATAGGCGAGATCAACATGCTTAAGCTGTATGACAGGCACCATGGGTACACCGTCCTCTCCTTATGGCGACGGGTGTGCTTGAGCGGCGGCTTCCGCATATTTGTTGTCGGCCAGCTCATTTAGCGGCACCCGTTCTTTCAATTCCCCTGCCCCTTCCATCACGTTCAGCAGGTTATTCCAAGCCTCCTCGGCTATAGCTGGCGAATCCGCATAGGATCCTTGCTCGAGGTAGCGCTTCACAGAGCTTTCTAGGATGTCCAAATCTGTATCCTTAAAGAATGGCGCGATTACAGCCGCCGTTTCCGCCGGGGTATGCTCCTGAACCCAATTCTGGGCCTTGCGAATCGCATTCGTAAACTTCTGGACGACTTCATCGTTATTTTTCATATAGCTCTGCTTCGTCATGAATACCGTATAAGGCAATCGCCCGCTCTCCGTTCCGAAGGAAGCAATGACATGTCCCTTGCCCTCCCGCTCGAAGATGGAAGCCTGGGGTTCGAAGAGCTGGACATACTGTCCTGTCCCGGATGCATAAGCAGCGGCAATATTGGCAAAATCGACGTTCTGGATCAGCTCCAAATCATACTTTGGATCGATTCCGTGCTTACGGAGTGTAAATTCCCCGGCCATCTGGGGCATCCCGCCCTTGCGCTGTCCAAGAAAAACAGCTCCGCGAAGCTGCGACCAATGAAAATGGTCTATCTGCTCCCGGGATACGAGAAAGGTCCCATCCGTCTGCGTTAGCTGTGCAAAGTTGATTACCGGATCCTCCGCTCCTTGCTGGTAGACGTATATCGAGGTTTCGGCGCCGACAAGCGCCACGTCGATTGCGCCGGATAATAGGGCAGTCATCGTCTTATCCCCTCCAGCCGTCGTCTGCAGCTCGACATTCAGCCCTTCCTCTTGAAAAAATCCCTTCTCCAAAGCTACGTACTGCGGCGCATAAAAGACGGAGCGGGTCACTTCGCCAACTCTAACTCTATGCGACTGACCGTCACCTCTGCATCCGCCAAGCAATGCAGGCAGGAGGAAGATGATCGCGATCAAGAATACAGCAAGACGTTTATTCCACATTTCGGTCACCCCTTTCTTATAGCAGCTTTATTAAAGGATATGCGCCGCTCCTCCAATTGGTTATGACATGCACATAGGGGCCGCCGCTAACGAACAGACGATGCTCGTTAGCGGCGGCCCCTACATAAGCCAGTTAAGCCCACTGATTCTTTTATTTCGTTCCCCTAAAATATTGCAACTCGTTACTTAAGCCCATAGATTGCTTTATATTTTTGTTCCAGATAATCGGCCAAGTAATTCGGATTCAAATCTTCGCCCGTTACCCGCTTAATGATTTCGGCCGGTTTTTGGCTTTTTCCATATTTATAGATTTGCTCCGTCAGCCACTCCTTGATTGGAGCGAAGTTCCCTTCAGTGATCAGCGCGTCGAGATTCGGCAATTGCTTGCGCATCGTGTTCATGATTTGCGCTGCATACATGTTGCCAAGCGCATAGGAAGGGAAGTACCCGAAGCTGCCGCCGGACCAATGCACATCCTGCAGCACGCCGAGGCCGTCGTTCGGCGGCGTAATTCCGAGGTATGCCTGGTATTTCTCATTCCACACCTTCGGCAGATCGCTGACTGATAATCCTTCGTTAAACAGCTGCTTCTCAATTTCATAGCGGATGATGATGTGCAAATTATACGTCAATTCATCGGCCTGAATCCGGATCAATGAGTTCTCCACCCGGTTGATCGCCTTGTAAAATTCATCCACCGTGACATTCTTCAGCTGCTCTGGAAAGTGCTGCTGCAAATCGCCATAATACCTCGTCCAAAACTCCCGGCTGCGCCCGATGAAATTCTCCCACAGACGGGATTGGGATTCATGAATCCCCATAGAGGCCCCTTCCCCGAGCGGAGTTCCTGCAAGCTCAGAGCTAACATTTTGTTCGTACAGGGCATGCCCGCCCTCATGCAGGGAGCTGAACAAAGCAAACGTCACGTCATCCTGCATGTAACTCGTCGTAATCCGCACATCGCCCTGGTTTAATGTAATCTCGAAGGGATGCACACTCTCATCCACGCGTCCCGCCTCGAAATCATAACCGATCTGCTCCAGCATGAACATTCCGAATTTCTCCTGCTGAGCTTTATCGAACAACTGGTTCATGAAGGAGGCCTGCGGCTCGCTGGACGCCTCCTTGATCGCTTCGACCAGCGGCACAAGGCGGTTCCGGAGCTGCCCGAACACTTCATCCAGCTTCTCTACAGTTAAATCCGGCTCATACAAATGGAGCAGCGTATCATAGCGGGTGGCCTTAGGCCCCCAATAATCGATAAATTCGCTAGTCTTCTCAACAATTTGCCCCAGGTAAGGCTCAAATCCCGCAAAATCGCTTTGTTCCTTAAAATCCTCCCACAGCGTCTCCGCAAGCGCAGTGAGCTCCGTATATTCCTGGTACTTCTGAGGCGGTATTTTCACGCTGCGGTCGTACTCTTCCTGAGTCACGCTAATGATCCGCTGCTTAGTTTCATCCAACTCGGCAAATAAGGCCGGAGAATTGAAATAGGCCAGCATTTCTCCCATCTCTTCTGATGTCTGAAGCCTGAAGGCTTCCGTCATCAGCACGCCGATCGCCTCGGAGCGGCCCTGCGCCCCTTTCTTCGGCGCACCGGTGCGGAGGTCCCAATGCATCAGCGCTACAGCCTCGTGATAGCTTTTGATTTTGCGCAATAACCCTTGAAATTGTTCCCAATTGGAAGCGGTTGTCTGATTCATATTATTTCCCACCTCTATCCAGAAATTTATACCTTCCTCTTGATGATACTTTTTACAACACGTATAATCAAATTTTGAAGCCATGTATTAGCGGATGGTTCCCATGAGATTTATCACGATTGTCTAGCTTAAGTAAAGGAGCTTTCTCATGAAAATGACTCTTGATTCCGCTGCAGTTAACCTCGTTCATGAGCTGCGCGGCGAATATTCCGGGCAATTGCGCCTCATTTACGACCTGGAGGGCTGCGGCTGCGGGATGAGCGGCATCGCCGGACTGGAGCTGGTAGACAAGCCGGGCATGCATGATATCAGCATCGAATGCGATTCGTTTCCGGTGTGGATTGACCGTGGGCAAGCCGTTTTTTATGAGGATAAGCTGTTCCTTAAGGGGGATGAATCCACTGGAACATTTCGTTTAGATGGCATGTCACAGCTTTACCATTCGAACCTCCGTCTTGTCGATCGACGCCAGGAGGGAAGTCAGAAGTAATTCACAGCACTAAGGAGGGAAACAATCATGAGCCAAATCGATACGATTATGGAGCATAACAAGAAATTCGTCCTGGACAAAGAATACGAGGCCTATATCACGGACAAATTCCCGGATAAGAAGATCGCCATTGTCACCTGCATGGATACCAGACTTGTCGAGCTTCTGCCAAAAGCGATGAACCTGCGGAACGGCGATGCCAAAATCATTAAAAATGCGGGTGCCGTCATCTCCCAGCCCTTTGGATCCGTTATGCGGAGTCTTCTCCTCGCTATTTACGAGCTTCAGGCCGAGGAAGTATTCATCGTTGGACACACGGGCTGCGGCATGGCTTCATTGAACTCGGAGCATATGATCGGCGAGATGAGGGGCCGCGGTATTTCAGATGATGTACTCAACACCCTGGAGAACTCGGGGATCCGGCTGAGAAAATGGTTACGCGGCTTCAGCAACGAAAAAGAAGGCGTCATCCATACCGTCGATATCGTTAAAAGACACCCGCTTCTTCCACCGAACATTCCAGTTCATGGCATGCTGATCGACTCCATGACCGGAGAGCTTGAGCTCGTCGTTGACGGCAGAGAAAACAGCAGCAATGCTTAATCGAGATCACTATAATCTATATGCATAATTATTCTACTTAATGAATTTTTATTCAACAGCTGCTGGCGTCCTGCCTGCAGCTTTTTTATTGTTCCTCACTAGTTAAGTGAAACCTATCACTTGTTGAAATTCCTTCATATTCTGTTCATATTGCGTTCATTTGACCATGCTATACTGACCGTAAACAATCCCAAAGAACAACTCTGAAAGGAGGTTATGCATTGTGAAAAAATTATATTATACGTCCTTTTTCTATGCGGTTCTCGGCCTCATCGCCGGCGTAGCCTACCGTGAAATTACCAAGCTCAGCAGCTTCAGCGGGCAGACCGTCCTTGTTGCCCTTCATACGCATATTTTGGTGCTGGGCTTCCTCTTCTTCACCGTCGCTCTAATCCTGGCTAAAGTCTTCCAGGTGCATGAAGCAAAATCGTTCGGGGGATGGTACATCGTTTATAATCTCGGACTTATTATAACGATCTCAACCATGGCCATTCGCGGCATGCTGCAAATCAGCGGCAGCGACATCAGCTTCCTGCCTCACATCGCCGGGCTAGGGCACACGATCCTGGCTGCTGGTATCATTTGGCTACTCGCTCTGCTGCGCAAGAGAATTCTGTAAATATGAACAAGGCGGCTGCTGACCTCAGCAACCGCCTTGTTTTATGAATATATATTCAGATTTTTAAGCTGCCATAAATCCCTCAATCCAAAACGATAAAGAAGGAACGGCTTTAGATATCGAATTCCTGTTTTTTAAAGTATTCCTCCTGAAGAATACCCATTTGAATGACATGATGCCACTTTCCTTCTCTAAAGAGGCACTCTCTGATTAGTCCTTCCTGCTGAAAGCCTAGCTTCTTATACAGATGGATGGCTCTGTCATTAAACGAAAATACCTTCAACGAGACCCTGTGCAGGTTCAGTTCGTAAAAAGCATAGTCCAGCAGCAGCTTCAAGCCTTCTGTACCGTAGCCTTTTCCCCAATATTCCTTTTCTCCGATATCAATAATGCACTCGGCATTTCTGTTCTTATAATCAATAAGGATAAGGGACACAACGCCAATGGGCGCTTCATTAGCCTTATCAACCATAATATAGCTTTTGGAGGAATGCGAACCCAGAATAACCTGATCGACAAAGCCCTGGGTTTCCTCCAGGGAATAAACATCCATAGACGGATTGGTGGAGCGCATCACCTCCATATCATTTCTCCATGCATGATACAGCTCAGTATCCTCTTGCGTCATTTTTCTTAATCTGATTCTTGATGATTCGAATAACATCACGCTCACTCCTTATAGGTATCTGCTGGATTAATTAGCTTTTCCAAAGAGGAAATAAAGACGACTAATTGATCTTTTACTTTGGTCTGCTCATGACCCAATTGAAACGTGTCCAACATTAACCCGTTAATAAATGAAATGAGATATCTGGCAATAGAAGACATAGGCAGTTGAGGTCTAAATTCCCCACGACGAACACCCTCTAGCAATATTTGTTCAATAGCTTCCGCAGTACGGTTGTAGCGTTCAGCAATGTAAGGGAAATTCATTTTATTCTTCACATATTGGGACGATAAAAAGAATTCTGCCTTAGCATGCACCAATGTTCGATCTATAGCCTCCATATGAAGCTGCTGTGCTTCAATCCAGTGCTTTAAGTTGGGCCAGAGCGGACCTTCGGTAGAGGGGATAAAATGCTGAGCCACTTTCTCGTCATCGTATTTTAGAACTTCAATAAAAACATGATCAATATTGTCAAAGTAACTGTAAAGCGCTCCCCTGGAGATTCCCGCTTTATTCATAATGTCCTGCATCGAAGTATGTACATATCCTTTTTCAATAAACACCTCTTTGGCTGCTTGGATCAGTTCTTTTTTCCGCTCTCTTTTATATTCCTCGCTAACTTTTGGAGCCATAGCACCACCTCCTTTATAAAGAATGACAAAAAAATATACACCATTGTCGTTTTTATATAGTCAATTATACCGACACTAGTGTATAGTTTCAATCCTTTTGCTCTCTAAAGGGCCATGAAGATTCTTAGTAGAATTTCATAGCAAGCAAAAAACAAGCAGCTACTGTAAATCAGCAGCCGCTTGTTTTATAAATTCTATAACCTGGTCCCTCGGTGGGCTTTGGATGTTTTTTTTACAGGCTTAAGGGTTAAATGTTTGGAAATACATCCCACTAGAGATATTGGCGTTGTACTTCCTGCTCATCCATCATACCCATGCTGTAGCATGACATTCAGGATAGCGCGGGGATGGAATTGGCATAACCGCTTAAGCATATCCCATGAGATGTGATACAGGACAAGAGATAGTTTCCTTTATGATTAGACACTCTACAAGCAGGAATTACACCAGACACACAAAAGCTTGGTCTATTTCTGAATCATGAAATTCGTCACATCGGAATAACCCTAGAGTAACGATGAGATTGCCGCATCTCGATACACTATTCAAATGCTAGGATTCATTCGGCACTGGGTAGCCTCATAACATCATCTTCTCAAGGAAAATGCTTCACATTATATTATGAATACCACTCATCGTCAGAAAATTTCTCATCATCTTCACCAGGCTTTAAATTGTTTATGTCTATGAATCTTTTTATTTCTGACCTCACCAATACCTGATCCTTACTCTCAATCACAAAACCCCTATGGTTATTCCAACTCATATCAACCTCTAAATTTATATCCAACTCACGACACCATTCGATAAAATCATACATGATCATTGTAAAACAAATATTGTATTTATGTATCGAAATCCAAATACCTACGCTTCCATCTCCAAAATCATGTTGTCGTAATTTTAAATCTCCACTTAAGAACCACTTAGTATGATGATGTTGCTTTTCCTCAAACATTAATTTGTATCCTCCTATTGTTTGTATAATCCCGTAAGTACATCCATTGCTGGACTTGTTCTTACGCTACCATAAATAACTTCTTCCCATGAACCATACTTTTCAAAAAGTTGTTCTGGTGTAGGCCCTTCTGCTCTTCCGTATTGTTGAATATTACGCTCTTTCATGGCGGCTAGCCCCTCAGAGTTATTAGAATCAATATATGATTGCATTCTGTCATGATTACGTTTTTCAGACATCTTTCTTGCAATTTCTTCAATAGACATTCCTTCACTTTGAAGTTTAGCAACCTCATTCTCAAGCTTTATTTTCTTTTGTTCCATATCTTTAAGATACTCCATTCTCTTAGCTCTTGCAGAAGCAACTTGATCTGGGTTAGTCCAATCTATTCCAAATTTATCTAATGGCGATCCTTTTTTAGGAGAATAACCGTAGACTGCATCTGGATTGGATTCAATTTCTTTTGCTATTTTCGGGTTACTTAAAGGATCAAATTTAACCGTCCCCTTAGTTCGCCACTCAACTGCATCTTCCCCATACTTTTCCTTGAAGTACTTGTCCCAATCTTCCCCAAACATCGGTTTACGGGAGTCCCACGAACCACTACCATCAGCAGGTCCATCAATTACTGTTTGCTCTTTTTTTATTAACTTCCGGCGTAGTTTTACTTTTAAGTGACCCTACGCTGCCTCTGGAGTTGGATTTATAGAGTTCTTTTACCCTGAGACCAAATAATATTCCAGCCAACCCTGCACTATCTAGCCAATCCTCTTTGGAAAATGGATCATCCGGATTAAAGGTACCTACCAGTGGTTCATACACACCGGACAATACTCCGGAGGATAACCAATCAATATAATTATATATAGACTGATTCATTCCTGTTCTCAGCTCGATAGACATAGCCATCGTAAATTCCTTTGGGAATGCCGAAAGTTAAATAATTCAAAAAATCGCCCGGTGAATCAAACGCCTTACTCCACCGCTCATCTGCGGCAGCTTTAATATCAGAGCCGATTTCCTTGAAGCTGTCTATTGATTTTACAATTGAGTTTCTCGTATCCACCAATCGCTCCCGTATAAAACACATATTAAAAATACCGGGTATGGGTTCGACGAGACCCTTTTCCATATAAATCAAGTTTAATACTCTATGATCTATTTTACCATCGACCACAAATTTATACTGCAGCTCCGCAGATGTTTCACTATGGTTAAATAACTTCTGATACTCTTCAACAGCGCTTAGCAGCTCAGGGCTATACGTTCCGGTTATATCGCCACGGTATAAATTCTTTTCCGCTAAATATTGCTGTACATATTCAATGTCCTGTTTCGAAATACTCTCGTTATATTCTTCAATCTTTAGGGCAATTTCCTTCCGTTTCGCCTCCGCAGCGATTGCTCCTGCTTCGATGAATTTGTAGTGTTCCCTAGCCCAGTTTTGATATTTCAAGTTAATCATGCCCAATGCAATAGCCAAACGCTGTTCACTCAGGGCAGGCATGGCTGAGCCATCTGTCTTGTATGGATCATACCGAAGCGCGTTGAGAGGTGAGCCTAAGTAGTGACCTCTTAAATTGACATCAGCCGCATACCATTTCTCCGATACACCAAGCTCTGTTAATTGTGCCCTTACTTGCTCAGCCAATTGATGAGCTTCGTCCATATACTTTTGGTTACCAAACTTACTATATATCGCATATTCCGTTTGATATTGAGCAATTTGGTCGAAGGCATTTTTAATTAACGTAAGCTGCTGTTCGGCAAATAAACGCTCTTCGTCATTCCCGCTATGCAGCATTTCAAAATAAGCGTTGATTTGCTCATCTTCCCTAAATTTGCTCAGTCTGGATTCTAACGTGATCCTCTTCGCCTGTTGAAGGACATATTTAATCAGGTCAAGCAGACTAAAACGTTTCGTGACATCTACCGAAAGACGGGGTGAATACTTTGCGGCCAATTCTTTGCGGAATCCGGGCTGCACTGAGAATTTCATAGAACTCTTCTTCACTAAAGCCTTGATTCTAGCCTCATCTTCTGCATATTGCCCAGCTATGGATTTCAACAGATCACTTTTACTATGTAATTGGTCATGGATATATTTAGCTTGCTTACGTATGTCATACAGCGTTTCTTCCGCACGATTCGCTGCGGATCGTACATCCATCGATTCTGGGTATCTAATTCTAGTCGAATGAGTTACATTTTGAATATCCGTCTGCAATCTTACTATCCGTTCTTCAATGAACTGGTCGAGGCGTTTCATATCCTTAGACAGCTGGAGCAGTCTGTCCGTATTTACACTTTGCTTACTACTTATCTCCCCCACCTACTTCCGAACTACAATTTTTCACCAAATTCTACAAGAAGAATATCATTTATGGGAAATTTTATCATGATTCGAAGGAACTAACACTCATTCGTTTAAGCCTTCGAATTATTCCGTAATTAAGCAGAAAGTCATATTCTCACGTGACTAGTAGCCTTGGGATATCCATGCTTCAAAATATTTGTCTCTAACCCCTCCATTAAACTACGCTATTAATCTAAGTTGGTCCCTCTCCACTCAGCACCTCGATCATCATTAGAGCACCAATTTTAAAGCCATGGACAACTCATAACCATATTCCATAATCTCAACAGCAATGAATTAATCTATTCGATACATTATTTTTTGTACAAACTATGTTCCGAAGGCTTAGTGAAGTCGTTAAAAATAACGGCAGACGCTCTAACATCATCATTGCTATAAAGGTCTCCCCCCACGTCGTTTGATAATAAGCTTGTAAGCCGACTAAATCGATTTCATATCATTCATTACTCCGATTTTTTTCCTAATAGAAAGCAAAAAACTTTCAGCCGGAAATGACCAGGCTAAAAGTTTCATCTGCTAATCCACAATTTTACCGTCCTGCAACACGATTGTTCTATTACACATTTCTGCTACCTTCTTATTGTGAGTAGCAATAATGAATGTAACTCCTTCCTCTACATTGATTTTTTTAAGTAATTCCATGATTTTAAACGTGTTTGAAGTATCTAGCGCCGCTGTTGGTTCATCTGCAATAACTAACGCTGGACGATTTATGATTGCTCTGGCAATAGCAACTCTCTGTTTTTCTCCTCCAGATAACTGCTTTACTTTTCTATCCGTAAGTTTTGACAGGTTTACTTTTTCAAGTACACTCATAACTAACCCTCTAATCTGATTAATATTAATGTCTTGATTAAACAATAAGGGCAGCTTGACATTGTTGTATACCGACTGGTCATCAATTAGTCCGTAATCTTGTATAATATAACCGATGTACTTGTTTTTCTTTTCTGCTTTTTCTCTATTGGACAAGGAGTTAAAATCCTTCCCCTGAAGCCTGTAATGTCCCGAATATTCCTTAATATTTCCTCCGATAATGTTCAGTAAAGTAGTTTTTCCAGAACCTGATTCACCAATAATTGCGACCATCTCACCAGACTTTGCAGATAAATTTATGTTATTTATAGCTAACCCATGTTCATTATATTTTTTTGTTATACCCTTTAAAACTACAATGTCGTTATTCACAGGAAATCTCCTTATGCAACATTTTATCGTCATATTTAATTTCGTTTATAAAGTAAGTATTAGCTAAAGAAGTAATTGTAGCAGCTAATATACCTATGAGTAAAATCATCAGGCTGTGCAACCCATAGAATGTGAGATCCCAGATCTCGCAAATCAAAAACCAGATCAGCTCTTGCAAGATGATTGGAATTATAAAAGCAACAATATTTAGTAGAAATATAGATTTAAAAAGGAAACCTCGAGTTAATCCAGTGCTTACATAAATGAAGTACTCTCTTTTTCTGTTTTGAAATTCTAAGTAATGAAAACTGGCAAAGGAAACCACCACAAGTGGCACAATAACAATTAGTAACATGACATAAATGTACATATCCTGGTAAGTCAGTCTCTTTATCTTCAGAACACGATCTTCAATGCTTTCTACATTCCCTAATCCGTAATCCTGTAACATAGAAATAAATGTACCTTCCGGATAAGCACCCGTATTTTTAATCGTAACTGAAATAGCCCTTTTAGGCTCGGTATAAAAAAGTGGGGAGATTTCATTTAATTTATCAAAGACTAGAATCGTAGCATCTCTCTTATATATATTAGCGCTTGCATAAGCAGTATCTAGAATATAATTATGTTTACGGCTACCGATCACTTCTATTTTAATCGTTTTTATCGTATTAAAATTTTGAACGATATCCATATTATATATATTGCCAAGTTTATAATGACTACTTAGTTCCTCCGGAATGATTGCAGGATATATCCCCTCTTGAACCCGCTGTTTGTCGAAATATTCACCCCTCGAGATGTTATATTTATAGTGTTCCACTTCTTTTGGTGATAAAAAACTTATAGTTATCTGCCTATTGTCATGATATTGATTCGTAAACGCAACGCCCTTGGATGGGGCAATGACCTGTATTCCTTGGGGGAGCATTTCCTCTAATTTACTCAACTCATCGTCTACATGATTTATATTCTCTAAATAATAATCAGCTCGGTAAAGTTCAGATGAGCTTATGCTCTCCAAAGTATGCTTAAGATGTTTAATCTCATTCACGTTATAAAAAACGATATGAAAAAGAAAACAGAGTATTACTAACTCAAAGCCAAGATATAGATATTTTTTTTCACTGTTTTTGATCAAAAGCTTTATAAATTCATATTTTTTTCTCATAACTGTCCTTTTCTGTACTAAATAAAACTCATACTCTTAATAATAGGGCCTAAGTGAATGGAGATATAATGACTTACAAAGATCGCAATCATGAATAAAATAAATACCTCGACAACAAAATTTAAAATAATATATATGTTCTCATAACCTAGATTTCGATATATCATCATCGTACTCTTGTTTCGCAAGTGTAATATTTTTATCATTTTAAATATGTTAAGAACACAGAAAAAAGTAACTACTAAAGACGCCATTACGCTTCCGGAAATATTCTCCATTATACTTACAATCATCCAGGAAGATGAAGTTTTAATCTGAATACTAACATCGTTTAAAGCGTTATTTCTCGCCGCCTTAATCATCTCACGGATTTCTTTATTACTTAACCGCTCTTCTAACGAAATGAATGCCTCATTCATGTGAAAGGGATTATTGCTGTATTGTGATATTTTTAAGATCGTATTGTAAGGGATTACTGAACGCGTATTATAGTCATCACTGCTGATTCCTATTAATTCAAAATCGTAGCCAGAAAAGCTGATCGTATCGCCCAAGCTAACATCTGAATAAAATTCATAATAATCACTTTCACTAAGTATTATTACGTCTTCACCAGCATCTATCTCATTTTCGCTAAAATTCCTACCTTGAATAATTCTATTTTCAATGGACTGAGGATATATATCCTTGTAGTTACTAGAAAAAGTCAGATCCAAATGAAATATTCCGTTGTTTCTAACTGTCAAATTAATATGTTTGATTTTCTCGATGTTTTTGCTGCTAAACTCTTTCAGGATAGAATCAAATAACTTTACAGAGTTAAATCCTGAAAAGCTTATTTCATAGGTCCTTGCACCTTCATCCAATTCACCGTATTCAGCAAATCTTTGAATAACTTCCTTTGAAATCAAAAATAAAAATGAAAAAGCTACAGTTAAGATACAAAGAATTACTAAGTTAATTTTCCTATCGCTAATAAATTGTCTATATAAAATTTCTGAAAATATTCTAATTCGCCTCATTAAACCTCACTAGACTCCATTTATTTATTCAATCTACCAATATATTCAAGATAGATATATAATAATCCATTATGGATCTTAATTCTACCCAATTCAAAACAAAAGTATTATGGAATGCACTCCACAATACTTTTGTTTTGAATTTTTAGACTTAATAATATTATATAAATGAATCAATTTCATAATGCTTAGTTACAAAATCGTAGACTAACCGAATTAAAGCATTTCCATTTTAAAAAAAACTATGCGGCTCGTTCTTGTAACTGACGGCTTAAACGATCACACGCTAACTTCATGCAATTGTAAACTAAAGTAACCAAGTTTAAATGAACCTTAGCTTTTTGACCTGTTCGATGTCTCACATTGTTCAGTTGGAAAAATTCTTTCAAGTAAGCATTCACTCTTTCCACTGCAGATCGTCTCTTAGCAATTTCTTTCCACTGCTTTTAGCCTCTGGCCGGAGCGGTATATTTTCTAAGATCCGTTGTAATCTTCATTTTATAGACCTTCTGGCAAAGTGAATCATGCGCTAATGGACAGCTTGCACATTCTTTCGGTCGAACATATTTGAGTATTTCATAGGTTGGATCGTAGCTGTCATAGCGATAAGAATGTTCCCTGACACAAGTGGGTGCGAAGTATTCGTCAAATCCAACAAGTTCTGGTTCCCGCCGACGATTATAAGCAATAACAGCATGTGCATCTGCTTCTCGAATTTGCTTGTATATGGCTTCATAATCATATCCAGCATCCATGGTTACGTACTTGATATTGAAATTCGGATGCTGTAATGCCATCCCTTTTAGGAGCGGAATGGCAGCTTTACCATCATTCAAGCTCCCAGAAGATAGCATTGCTCCAAGGATATATTGACTCTGCGATCCTACGGCAAGGTGACCTTTATAGCCATACCAAAAGACATTTTTGCCATCGCTATTCTTCTTGACTCCCCATTGCGGATCAAGAGGCATTTGATCTCGTAAAATGTTGAACGGCTCATGTAATTGGGCAGCGATTTCTTTCTCGAAGATTGGTTTTTGCTCCTCTTCTTCTTGTTTTTGTTTCAACCAAGCTTCGCGTTCAGCTTTCGCTTTTCGCCCACGCTTTTTGGGTTCTGGCTTTTCCTTTTCTTGCTTTGCAGGCGCCTGATCTCGAGCTTCGATATGGGTAGCATCAATAGCAACCGTATCGTCTGTAATAAATCCTTCGGCCATGGCATGTTCTAGTAGCTGCTGTTGCATCTCTTCTAGCGCATGGCTTTCGCTTATCTTACGCATTAATCGGGAGTAAGAAGAAGCCGATGGGATCGATTCTGACAGCATAAAGCCACAATCCAAGCGAAATAAGATGTCATGTTGAAGTCTCTTTATTAAATCTTTGATCGTAGGAATACGTTCTACGATTCGGATGATCAAGGAATAGACCATTGCCCTATAATTCACTTCAATGGGCGCACCATAAAGAGATGTTTTTCTGACCAAACGTAGAATAGGTGCAATGTCAATCGTAGAAAAAACCTCACGAAAACGATCTTTTTGTTCCATTTCATAAAGTTCTTGCAGGGTAAATAAACTCTCGTGTCGAATATATGGCATAGGGAGTTCACCTCGTCTCATTAGTTTGGTTTGGTCACTATACTAATTCGAGATTTGGGGAGGTACTCCTTTTTCTATGCCTTAAAAACCAGTCGTGGCAAGGCTTTTGATTTATGAAATTGATTCAAATTTATTAATTATTAGTTATAGTACCTGAGCCGGTTAAATAATCACCTAATGACAAATAATCATTATTTATAACTTTCAATGTATAACTTCCACCACTAGTAAGTCCGGAAATCCCTCCGGATTCTTTTTTGCCTAATTCAAATTGCAAACTTTTTGTTGTTAACCCTCTAAGTAGTTGAATGGTGTATTTATGTCCAGAATAGCCACTTACCAAATTACCAAATTCGTCTTCAATATAGGCACTAGCATCTACTGTTACAGAAGAACTATCAATTGTAAAACTAGTGGATTGAACAGAAAACCGAATTTTAAATTCAAATTGCTTTGCAACTGTCCCTCTTGCTGTTTTCACATCTACCCATCTAAAATACTCACCAGTTTCTTTATTTTCATAATTTTCGCCATATGAAAGATTTATAGTTCGAGCGCTCTCATTAGTTTTTTCGTTAGCAGAAGCAAATGCCGGACTAGAGAGAAGCAGTACCATACACATAATAAGATTAGCTATCAGCGACTTCTTAACCTTCATTATAATTCCTCCCATACGATTTAAATTCAAGAGACAGCAAAAGTTATTCTGATATGAAACAATCCTCTAAATCAAGATAATTAAAGGGATTTAATTTTCTATAAATAAACAACTCCTTTCCTAATATCAATTCAATAGAAAATATTGGGTATAATTACATATTAATGGTTTTTTCAATGCTGTCAAACCTCCCTACTATATGAATCCATTCAATATATTTAATAACCCTCCAATGTATTCTTAGACAACAAAAAGGCCGTTCCTAAGAACAGCCTCTCCTATACAATATCACCACAAATACAAATCATTGCCCTTTAGCTTGAACACAGCCTCCATGAAATAATAATCGCCGTAAATGATCGCGGTGTGGCGATTCGGGTTGTGGTAGGCCGCGGAGCCGTTGATCAAGATGCAATCGGAATCCTTCGTCCAATCGCTGCGGGATTCATCCAACGTTTTCAGCAGCTTTAACGCAGGGTTTAGATATAAATCCTTCTCGTGCTGTCCGACCGCCTTGGCCATTTCGATGAGTCCGCAGGCCGCGATAGCGGCAGCGGTGGAATCTTCGTAGGCCGGCTCCTTCGGCTGTCTGAAATCGATAGGAATGATTCCGCTATCAGGAATATTCGCAATGAAGTAATGGGCGATCCGCTTGGCAGTATTCAAATATTCTTCTTTTCCAGTATGGATATAGCTCATCATGAAGCCGTACAAGGCCCATGTCTGCCCCCTTGTCCAGGAGGAGCCCTCCTCGTAGCCCTGTCCGCCATACGTTTTGACTACGCCGCCTTGGAACGGGTCAAACTCGACGATATGGTTGACGGAGCCATCCGGTCTGACAAACGCCTCCATCGAGGTGTCGGCGTGCTTCATGGCAATTTGCTGAAACCGCGGATCGCCGGTTTCCTCTGTAGCCCAATACAGCAGCGGGATGTTGAACATGCAATCGATAATCGCCCAGCCCCGGGTATCTCCCTCCGGCAGATCATTCCAAGCACGAATGAAGCCGCCTGCCAGGTTAAATCGTCCAGCAAGCAGGTTGGCGGCATGCAGAGCTCTTTTTCTGGATTCGGGATTCTTCGTCACTTTATAGTTGGCAACGCTTGTGGGCAGCCACATGAAGCCTACATCGTGATGCAGCCCATAGTATTGCCGGAAGCATTCATCCAGCTTCTCCTCCGAGTTGTTGGCGATCTCTTTATATTTCTCCTGGCCGGTTTCATGATACATCAACCACATCATGCCGCCCCAGAAGCCGTTCGTCCACCAGCAGATTCCGTCCGCCGCCGTACCTGTAGGGTTATCTATCGAACGATCATCATGCGTGCCGTTAATCGTCGTATAAGGAATCTTGTGCCTGGACTTCTCGCTGACCCAATCCATTTTTGCGGTTATTTTACCAATTACATGATCTAGCCAAAGTTGATCGTTTGCCTGCAGCATCGTTATAATCCTACCTTCTCATTAGCGTTTTATGATAAACCAAATGATGAATCAGGCAGCCCATGGGTTGGAGCCCTCTGTAGTCTTATTCTTTCACACGCTGCAGTTCGTTTGAATGTTGTTTTTTTAGAGAAAAGTACGGTTTTTTAGGAAAAAACACGATCACTTAGCAGTTGACTGAGCTGATCGCGTCTTATTACGGTTGATATGAAAATTGTTCCAAACCATCCGTTTAGCTTCGGAAGTTGAAGAACCGAGCATCGTATTGAATCCAATTTGCTAAGAAGCAACACAGCAGTGTATTTTAACGGTCCGGCTTCATTAAATAATGCATTATTTTTGCTCTTCCGCCCCTTGGCCTTGGAACACCGCCTGATAATAAGCCTCGCCGTCAAACCCTTGTTACGAAGTGTAACGTGGCAAAGGACACTTACAGCTATTATTTGTTTCCTAACTTAAGAGAGCAGAAAAAACCAAGCACCATGGCAAACAAGCTGATTACAAGCGCAGCGGTCCCGGTTGGGATTCCTGGAAAAATGACATACAAGGAACCTATAACCGTACCAATAATAATAGAGTACATAATACTAGGATGAGTGGCTAGCAATAGCTTAATGAGCTTGCTGCTTAGAATGAATCCAAAGATAACCCCGCTTCCGATAATTGCGATAAGCGGCAGATTGAATGACGATAGAGCTTCTATTGCTATTGGATACACACCGATTAGCAGGAGTACAAAGGAACCGCTTATCCCTGGAAGCAGCATGGCCATGCTGGCAAGCGCCCCTGCTCCGAATAAGCCTGCCCCATACATAAAAGTAAGTTCAATGGTTGCATGGCTGTCCGCGTTAGCTGGTACTAGCAAGCCTGTTAAAGCAATAGCGATTGCTGAAACAATAAACAATATGTAATGAATCGCTTTAAAGTTCTGTTTAACATCTGCACTTTTATAGAGATAAGGAATAATCCCCAAGATCAGTCCGATAAAAAAGAAATATGTCGGCTGTTCATGATTAGCGAGCAGCCATTTCATCACCCGGCTTAGAATGAGCAGGGCCGATACCACACCGATGCCAAGCGGAATGAGAAAACCGAGATGCTTCTTCCATTCCCTGCTGAAAAAACCGCTAATGGATTGAATTAAGCGATCATAGAATCCCAAGATTACTGCAATAGTTCCCCCGCTCACACCCGGAATCAGATCCGCTGTCCCGATCATCATTCCCCGCCATATATTGCTCCATTCCAACATAGATTCTCTCCCTTTACTTTTTGCATAAGCATTTTTTGTTTTATATAAGTAAATGCATGTCCCGACCATTTTACAATGGCTATAGATAACTTGCAATTTTTTATCTCTCTCACTAATAAAAATGACGCAGTGCATCGTATTCATGGGGGCCTTAAATGTATGTCCGCAAATAAAAGTGTTATAATAAAATGGATTATGATTCCATTTAGTCCATTAATCGGGAGGAGTAATATTGATGAATACCAAGCAATTGGAGCAAATTCATGCGGGAAAGGGCTTTATTGCTGCCTTGGATCAGAGCGGCGGGAGCACTCCTAAAGCTCTGCTGCAATATGGCATTGAAGAAAGCAAATATTCCAATGAAGAAGAAATGTATGAATTGGTGCACGAAATGAGGACGCGTATTATTAAAAGTCCTGCGTTCGATTCCCGGTATATTTTGGGGGCTATTCTCTTCGAGAACACGATGGACCGTTTGATCGATGGGCAGTTTACGGCCGACTATCTATGGGAGAGGAAAGGCATTGTGCCTTTTCTAAAAGTCGATAAGGGCCTCGCGGAGCTTGAAGACGGGGTTCAGGTCATGAAGCCGATTCCAGACCTAAACGACCTGTTGGAAAGAGCGATTAAGCGCAACATTTTTGGAACAAAAATGCGCTCGGTCATTAAAGAAGCCAATCCTGCGGGGATCAAAAAAGTCGTGGAACAGCAGTTTGCTATCGGCAGGGAAATTGTAAAAAAGGGACTGGTGCCGATTGTCGAGCCGGAAGTCGATATCTACAGCGCGGATAAGCAAGCTGCGGAGGCCATATTAAAAGACGAAATTTCCGCTCAATTATCTGCCCTGGATCAAGACGACAAGATCATGCTTAAGCTCTCCATACCGACGGAAGATAATTTCTACAGCGATTTAATGGGGAATCCGCACGTGGTACGGGTTGTTGCTTTGTCAGGCGGCTACTCTCAAACGGAAGCCATTGATAAGCTGGCTCGCAATCATGGACTGATCGCCAGCTTCTCCCGCGCCCTCTCTCAAGGATTAACCGCTGGGCAAACCGACGAGGAATTCAACACCATGCTGACCAAATCCGTTCATGCCATTTATGAAGCCTCCATCAAATAAAGAGCTTCGTCCGAGCTAAATTACAGCCGGGGCCATCCGCCCCGGCTGTTCATGTTCTCCGTTTCCTGCCTTCTATCCGTCCTTCCTCATGATTAGATCATTTCTCCTGCAACTTTCAGCCCAGCTCTTACGTAACCATAATTATCATAGTAAGAGAGGATGAAATGTCATCAATAAGCTGGCTTCACTCAAGCGGATCAAGGCTTCGACCCTGCTAGTCATTTTGGGCACCCTAATTTTTTGCGTGTTCATTGTGCCCTTTTTCCGTTCTTACTTCACCGAGTCTGTGTTCTATTTTAATGAGCATAAGTATAAGAAGGTGAATGAACAAGCCGATTTTGCAGAATATCGAAGCCAGACTGAGCCTCTCATCAAAGTGCAAAGAATCGGTCATGATCGGCAAGTCACCATCCAAAGCGAAGAATACGCCATTCACAGGCTGGGAGATCCATTCAACATCAAGTATGAAGTGATTTATCCCGGCGGCAAGCGGTTTGAAGTCAATGATCATAACGGTCTTCTTGTCAGCTATGACGAAAATGGAGATTGGTTTGTTCAAATGACCGTATTCGACTCCAGCGGACAACGAATTTTGCAGGAAGGGGAGGAGCAGCTTGAACGCTATCATCCCAGCGACCTAGTCGCTGCCGCTTATCCAGAATACCATACGAAGCAAGGCGAACCGGTCTTCTTTATTTTTTCCATTTTCATGTTCATCTATGGATGGTGCGGATTTCGATATGAAGGCTTCCAGAACTTCCTCTTTAAAATTTCGCTGAATTGGCTTTGGGTCAGAGAGGCCGAACCCAGCGACTTCTATTATTTCATGTGTAAAATAGGCGGAATCGTCGCTATGATCCTGTCCGTCGTCATGTTCTTCAAATCTTTATAACAATGATGCTGCTTCGGGCATGATTTCCTGTATGCACCAAACGGGTCCGGGGCTGCCTGGATAACTGCCAGCCATAGCTCCCCGCTTGGCCACACTGCCCAAGCATTGCTGTCAGGCCCTGCGGCGCTCCATCAGATTAATGCCGATCCCCATGCAAATCACGGCAATGATGCACAGCTTGGCGATTGATGGAAGGATATCCAGCCAGCTTTTATCGTAAATCGCAATTCCCGTCAGAGCGTCCAAAGCGTGCTTCAGGGGCAGGATTTCGGATATTCCCAGAAGAATTGGATTCGTGATCGTCCCTGGCGGCATGTAGCCGCCGCTTAAGATCGGCATGACCGGAACCAGGGATGGAAACACCATGTTAAATTGCTCCGGAGTCCGGACGATGCCGGCCAGCAGCATGCAGAAGGCTGTGATCGCCAGAATATACAGTGCGGCGACAAGGATCAGCATTCCGAAGTGATCCCCCATGTCGAATCCAATCCCAAAGCGGAACAGCAGGAAGACGACGAGAACTTGTATGAATCCGATCAGCATGCTGTAGAACAAATGGCCGAGGTACATCTCCGACTTGCGAACCGGAGACAGAATCATACGGCTCCAAATGCCGGCTGCTTTCTCCATCGTGATGGCATTTAGCTTGAAGCCAACCGTAAAGGCGGCTAGAAACAGTGTAAATGTAAACAGCAGCTGCAGGCCCATATCGTATCGAACCAGCTCGCTACCGTCCAAGGTACGCATCTCTACGGCCATCGGCGGCTGCTCCAAATAACGCTGCACCTCTTCCCGCAATCCCCTCTCATCTGCCGCATATGCCGCGGCTGCCCTCAGCTGCAGCTCCTCCTGGAACACAGCGCGAAGATGATGCTCCACGAGACGTACGTTCGGATTCTGGGTGGACGCGATCAATCGGTACTCGTTCTGCATCACCTGAACAGCCGCATCGGCCCGGCTCCCGCGTACGTCCGAGCGCGCCCCTTCTTCGTCCTGCAGGAAGAATTCAATCGCATCGCCTTCGTTCAAATGCTCGATCCACTGCTTTGCTACAGAGGCTTCCACACCTGGCCCCGGAAAAACTCCAATTTTAATCCTATTATCCATACCAAACCCAAACAGCAGCGTGGCAAGGATGCTCAGACCGCAAAAAGCGAGAACCATAATCGGAGAACGCTTCTCCTTCATCCATTGCGCCAGAAATATCGGATTCATTAGATTCGCCCCCTTCTAGGAAACAGCCCGATGGCCAGCCCCGCCGCGGCCAAAGCGAAAACGCCCAGCTTGATCAGCGGAACAGTCAGGCTTGCGCTCGTCTCCGTCTGCAGCCATTCCAGAAGCACAGCCAGCGTTAGCCCGTTTGGCGTCCATTCGCCAGCGGCTTTCAGCCATCCCGGCAGCACATAGATCGGTGCAAAGCTGCCGCCAATCGTCCCCGCGACTAAAATGATGACAAAAGTCAGGCCGCTTGCTACGGAATCCTCCAGCCGGAACACCAGAGCGGTGAACAGAGCCGCCAGCGCCCCTACGCAAAGGGATAGAAGCAGCAGCACACTGGACATGCCCAGCCAAAATTGGAGCGAACGTCCCGGAAATATGCCCAGGGCAAAATGAGATACCAGCAGGACGATCGTTAGCTGAAGCATGGATAAGCAGAAGGCAGCGCTCATTTTGCCGGCTAAATATTGGACCGGACGAGAGCCGGCAAGCAGAATGCGCTGCAGAGTATGCTCTCTTTTCTCGGCCATCGCTTTGGTTGAAATTGTAGTCGATAAGAGCAAAGCAAACACGATGCTGATCGCCAGAGCAAAGTATTGAAAGGAGGTTACCGTTTGGGCGCCCGGGATGATCTCATAGCCGCCAAAATTTCCTCCCTCAGCCAAAACCATTGCTGCCGCGGCCGCCATCTCCGCGCCGCCCGCATGCTGCAGGGAAGCGTTAAAATTGATCGCGTGCATCAGTCCGCCGATCAGATCCTTAAGCGCATCGACCTGGAGCGAGGCTTCCCTGGCGGTCACCTGCAGCGCGGCCCCTTCGCCCTCGTTAAGCAGCATTTTATGGAGTGCCGCGAGCGTGAATCCGTCCGGAATCGTAATGATCGCCTCAATCCTCTCCTCCTCCAGCTGCCGGCGTGCTTCCTCGCTGCTCAGCTCCTGAATTTGAACAAAGCTCCCTGCCTCTTCAGATTGAAGTAGTCCGATTAAAGCTTGAACCGGAGAGCTCCATGATTCGTCTGATCCAAGGCCCAATGTGCCCTGGACTTGCTGGACGGCAGCAGCTTCATTATCCAGATTTACGAGAGCCGCCTTCATCTCGAGCGATTTCGCCGGATTCTCAATCCAGCCTGGCAAAGCGAACCCTAGCACGGTAATGAGAATGAGCGGGGCTGCCAGCGAGACCGCCAGCTCCTTCCGATCTCTCCAGAATACGAGCAAATCCTTCTTGAAAAAAGGGATCATATGTGCTCCCCCTAATCTCTCAGCGTCCGCCCGGTCAGATGCAGGAAGACATCCTCCAGGCTTGGCGTTTGTACATGTATACTGGTAATTTGAACCTGATGCCGTTCGGCGGTTTGGACAACCTGGGATAACAGGTCGCTTTGCTTCGCCGCAATCAGCTTTAATCCGCTCTCTGTCTCCTCAACCTGCCGGATCGGCGGCAGCGCCCGCAGCTCCTCGGTCAGCCTCTTGCTTGGCTTATCCAGCTGCAGGATCAGCGTGTCCTCGCCGGACAGAATCCGGCGCAGCTCTTCCTTCGTTCCCGAGGCGATGATCCGGCCATGATCCATTATGTAGATCCGGCTGCAGAGCTGCTCGACTTCTTCAATGTAATGGCTCGTATATAAGACAGTCGTTCCCCTATCGCGGTTCAATAACCGGACGGTCTCCAGAATGTGGTTCCGGGACTGGGGATCAATCCCCACCGTCGGTTCATCCATGATAACGATCTTCGGATCATGCAGCAGGGCTGCGGCGATATTGATCCGTCTCTTCATCCCGCCGGAATATGTCTTGATCAGCTCCTTCTGCCGATCGCGAAGACCGACCATCTCCAGCAGCTCCTGAATTTTCAGCTCCAGCGGCTTGCCCCCCAGACGGTAAAGCCCGCCGAAAAACTTCAAATTCTCATATGCGCTCAGCTCCTGATAAAGCGCAATTTCCTGCGGCACGACGCCGAGTACCTGGCGAATAAGCTGCGGCTTGCCAAGGACGCTCGTTCCGTTCAGCCTCACATCCCCCGCATTCGGTCTTAAGAGCGAAGAAATGATGGAGATCGTCGTCGATTTCCCCGCACCATTGGGCCCAAGCAGACCGACGGATTCCCCCTCGTCCATGTAGAAGCTCACATCGTCAACCGCTGTTTTTCCTTTGAACACCTTCCGTAATTCCAAGGCTTCAATCATTCTCTCTGCCTCCTTCGATTCTGCGAGCAATTTTCCTAATCTATGGCACAGTATACAAACAAAAAGACAGTGCTCACACTGTCCTTCGTCATCAATTCCTTCTCTGCCCATGACTAGAGTCATGGATGTGAAACAACGCAGCCTACATCATGTATCTATCATGTATCTATCATGTATCTATCATGTATCTATGTATCTATGTATCTATCATGCATCTATTATGCTTCCACCGTGTATCCGTCATTCTACCATCATGTGTCTATCATGCATCTATCATGCTTCCATCGTGTATCCGTCATGTGTCTATCATGCTACCGTCATGTGTCTATCACAGCTCACACAACATTATGGCGGATCGCATATATGGCAAGCTGCGTCCGGTCGCGCAGCTCCAGCTTATCCATCAGCTGGCTCATATGATTCTTCACCGTGCCGACCGACAGACCCAGTTGCTCGGAGATCTCCCGGTTACTGCGTCCCTCGCCGACAAGCTTGAGGATATCCAGCTCTCGCGGCGTAATGGATGGATCAACGGATCGATCATCCTCTTCCTCGGACTGGCGGAGCAGCCGCGGAATCACCTTGGCCGCCACGTCATCCTGGAGGGATAGCCCTCCCGACATGCAGCTGCGGATGGAACGGATCAACGCCTCGGGCTCTGCGTCCTTGAGCAGGTACCCGCTCGCCCCGCTTTTCAGCGCTTCCAGCGCATATTCATCATCGTTGAACGTAGTCAGCATCAGCACCTTGCGCTCCGGCCATCTGTTGCGGATGATCCGTGCCGCCTCCAGGCCGTTCATCACCGGCATCTGGATATCAAGTATCACAAGATCGAACCAGTGGCCTTCATTCAAATCGACCGCTTCCCGGCCGTTAGCAGCCTCTCCCGTAACACGAAGCTTCTCGTCGGTCTCTATCATCATTTTCAAGCCTTGGCGAACCATCGCCTGGTCCTCGGCCAGTAATATTCTGATCATTCGTTCGTCTCTCCCTGAATCATATGTAAATGAAGCGGCAGTACGCCGCTCACGATAAAACGGTCATAATGCTGAAGGATCTCCAGCCGGCCTTGCTGCCCCTCGATCCGCTCCCGCATCGATTGCAGGCCGAAGCCTTCGCGGAAACGACCGATCGGGGCACCGGGATTCGATATTTCAAAGCGGAAGACGCTGCCCCCCGGAGCTTCAAAAACGACCTCAGCCTCCCGGGACTTGCTGTGCTTCATAATATTCGTCAAGGCCTCCTGCACGGCGCGATATACCGTAATCGACTGTTCGTTCGTGAGGGGCGCCGACATCGCCCCATGCTTGACCGTGAAATGAATTTTGATCAAGCTCTCCGCCTCCAGCTTGCGGATCAGCCTCATAATCGCCGGCAAGCCGCCAGGCTCCCCCTTCTTCAGAGCCTTGACGGCGCTTCTCGTCTCCTCGAGGCTCTCCCGCGCCAGCTCCTTCAGCTGCCGGGCCTTTTCCTCCGCCTCACCGTTGGCCTGCATGCGGAACACTTCAAGCTGCATCAGCAGAGCTGTCAGCTTATGTCCGACCGAATCATGAATCTCCCGGCCGATCTGAGCGCGTTCCTCCTGCCGGGCCAGCTCCTCGTCGGTTGCGACGCGGCGCTTCATTTTGCGGTACTCGCTTAGCAGAGCTTCGTTCCGGGCTTCGGCCTCCTCTCCCCGCTGCCGGGCCGTGCGGTATACAATCAGCGCCGCCGCAAGCATCATAGCATGCAGGACGAGATAGACAGGGGGCAGGGAGGGATAGCCCACCGCTGCAGGAGCCATAGCGCTTATAAAAATTACGATGCCTGCAGTCCAGGCATATGTAGGCGGAAGCCTAAAGGCTGCCTTTCCGGCCAGCATCGAGAACACCAGAATAGCATATGGATTCCCCGTTCCCGATAGCTCCGGCCACAGGACAGCGCTAGCCACAACCGAAGCCGCGCTTAGATTGAGCGTAAGCAGCAGCGGTTTTGCCCGCAGAAGCGGGGAAATGAAATAAGCCGCAAAGAATAAGGCGCTGCCCATCCACCTTGGAGCGAGTATCGCCATATTTAAGGATACATGCTGAAGGGCGCAAACCCAGGCCGCGCCGAGTAAAGCCAACCAAACCCAATATGTACGCATAAGAAGCTCCTCACCGATCGTAAAGAATTATTTCAAGTGTAGCACATCGCCCTTCATCACAAGAAGATAAAATCTAGAAATCCACAGCAAAAAAACAACTAATACTTTGTCAATTAGCAGATTTGCAGGAAGTGCTTTTATACACTGTGACTACAAAGCATGGCAAAAAAGCCTTCATTTGCAGGGGGGATGTGGAATAAGCAGTTTCTACGAAATGAAAGTGTATGGAATACGTTTCTGGGAGTGGAAGTCTATGAAATATGTTCCTGTGAAGTAGAAATCTATGAAATATGTTCCTGCGAAGTAGAAGTTTGAGGCGCAAGTTTACGGATTTAGTTTCTACGAGGTGAAAGGTTGCCTTTTTTGCGCATGCGTAGACTGTACCATTTTGAACTCAAACATAAGCTATCGAACTCCTAGTCTATGTTATTCACTAACAAAAAGGTCCCCTTTAGCGAATGCTAAAGAGGACCCTCGTCATATTGCACGATGGCAAACACTAAATGGATTTCATGGTTCTAATTAAGCCCTAAACGAATGTTTCATGGGAGTAGTTGGATTTCATGTACCTAAAACCAACACTCCCGCCAAGAAAGGATAATTTCCTTCTTCTAACGCCATGAAATCCATTTAAATCTGCTTTCCCTTCTTTGTCGCAGAAACTAACTACTATAAATCCATTTAGAACGAGAAACCACAATTCATGCTCGGCGTAAAGGGGAGGTACAGAGCACATTTGGTCACTCCAAGAGCAACCGGAGGCGATGAGCGCATTTGGTCACTCAAGAGCAACCGGAGGCGATGAGCGCATTTGGTCACTCCAAGAGCAACCGGAGGCGATGAGCGCATTTGGTCACTCCAAGAGCAACCGGAGGCGATGAGCGCATTTGAACACTTCAAGGGCAACCGGTCGTAAAAATTTACTAAAGGGACAGCCTCTATTTCTCTGCCTCCTTGCCTGTTACCCTATCCGCATTTTCACATTACCAACCGCATTAACCGCATTACGCTTCTAAATTGATCCCTGAAGTTCTCATTTTTGAATAACTTGTCACGCCGGCCGATCAGGTGCCGCAAAAGGTTCGGTATGGGCGCAGCGAAGGCTCCGGAAGCTTGCAGTATTCGGCCTGCTCTTCCGTGTGCGCATAAGGATTTGCGAGCGCGCTGAGCAGACGCTGCATCACGCTGTAATCCCCTTCCTTCTCCGCGGCTTCAAGCGCCTCCTCCACCCGATGGTTGCGCGGAATGACTGCAGGATTGCTGCTGCGCATAAGCTGCTCCGCAGCCTCCTGCGTCTCCTCCTGCCGGCTCAATCTCTCCTGCCAACGCTGTAGCCATGACTCGAATTCCTCATCCCCGGACAGGGCCGTCTCCTCCCACTGCCTGTGCGTTAAAGCCCGGAACGTATTCGTATAGTCCGCCCGGTGCTTATGCATAAGCTTGAGAAGTTCCTTGATTAGAGCTTCGTCCTCCGGTTCCGGGTTGAACAGCCCGAGCTTCGCCCTCATCCCTGCCAGCCAATGGCTGTGAAATTGTTCGGTGAAGCCGGCAATTGCCCCTTCCGCCAGCTTGATGGCCTGCTCCTCGTCTTCATGCAGCAGCGGAAGCAGAGCTTCCGCGAATCTAGCGAGGTTCCACGCGCCGATATAGGGCTGATTGCCGTAAGCATAACGGCCTTGAGTATCGATGGAGCTGAACACGGTCGCCGGATCGTAGGCATCCATGAAAGCGCAGGGACCATAATCAATCGTCTCTCCGCTGATCGTCATGTTGTCCGTATTCATCACCCCGTGAACGAAGCCGACCAGCTGCCACTTCGCGATCAGCTCGGCCTGGCGGCGGATGACCTGCCGAAGCAGAGCCAGGTAGCGATTCCCGCCAGCAGCCGTATCCGCGTCCGCATCGGGATAATGCCTCTCCAGCGCGTAATCCGCCAGCGACCGCAGCTCGTCGCCCTCCCCGCGCTGCGCTGCATATTGGAACGTGCCGACGCGCAGATGACTAGCCGCGATGCGGGTCAATATCGCGCCGATCTGTTCCGACTCGCGCATAACCGGCTGCCCTGTCGTGACCACTGCGAGGCTGCGCGTTGTCGGAATGCCGAGCGCATGCATAGCCTCGCTAATAATATATTCGCGCAGCATGGGACCCAGCACCGCACGGCCGTCCCCGCCACGGGAGTATGGCGTTCTCCCGGACCCCTTCAGCTGGATATCCACCCGCTGGCCTTGCGGCGTAATTTGTTCGCCGATCAATACAGCACGGCCGTCGCCCAGCATCGTGAAATACCCGAATTGATGCCCGGCATAAGCCTGAGCAAGCGGCAAGGCTCCTTCGGGAATTTCGTTGCCGGCAAATACGGCAGCCCCCTCGCTGCCTTGCAGCGCTTGGGCATTCAGCCCGAGGGATTCCGCCAGCGATTCGTTGAGTACGACCAGCTTCGGCTCGCGAACCGGCACTGGTTTTTGCAGGGTGTAGAATATTTCCGGAAGACGGGCATAGCTGTTGTCAAAGCTCCATCCTGCTTCTGCTTTTGCTGTGTTCTCTGTCATCATATCTCCACTTTTCATATAGGTTATCGTGCTTCAGATTGACCGGATAAAGATGAATTACCCGTTTAGTATGCACTTTTAATCCTTACTTATAATTTATATCTTACTTCATCTTCATCCCCAAAAACACGTTATTCTGCTATCTATAGAAACACGCTATTCTGCCACCCCTAAAAACATACTGTTATGTTACCCTTAAACACGCTATTCAGCATCATCCGCGAACTTGAGACAAGGCATATTCAAATTTGGCCGCGCGAGTACTTAAGTCCAAATCCTGCGGATGGTCAAACAGCGCCAACGGATTTACCTCAACCTTTTTGCCCATTTGAATGTTCATCTCAGCAAACCTCTTTACAGTATCTACCGGGCTGCTTGAATTTGCTCTTACCAGCATCCTACGCAATCGTTCAGTAAGTTCGAGTTCAGACGGTTGTCCAAACACAACCGCATTATCCGTCAGGGTGCTTTGCTGCTCGTATTGGTCTCCCAAATCCGTTACCGTCCAGCCAGCCCAACATTTCTTAACATGTGGGATGAGATCTGACTCGGCTCCTGCATACCAAATATCCAAAGTCTGGCGCACCATATCCAAATGAAACCCCTGATCAGGGAAGTCCTCTGTCCACTCCGCCACCACCAGCTTCTCCTGTCCCAGAGCAGGGTCTATCGCCTGAAGAAATGATTCTCCAGCTAATAAATATTCATCAAATGTGGCGTGTATGGGAAATATTCTCATTTCTCCATTCGAAAATACGAGGCTTGCGATCGTCCGAATAAATCCGCCCTTCTGCTCCGGCTCTATGAACGATGGTAAATCGGCCGTATATTCAACGGATCTGACCTGCTCTAGCGGATAATTCAAATACCTGGCCATATCAATAATTCCACCCTTGGCCCACTGCTGCTCCCATCCGCTCCATAAAGGCTGCATTAAAGCAAACAATTGTCGCCTGAGGGGAATATCGTACAGAATATCCTCTCCGCCATACCAGAGCATAAATTTCCGGTCGAGATCCATCATGACCCCTCCTTCCGCCCATCGGTCATCTAGCCATTCATCTGTAAGCTGCTGCTGCTTGATAAAAGAAAGCGCCTCCTCTGGTCCCCAAAATAAATCACCGGGCAATGTATTTGCACACCAGTGGCTGTAATAAAGATCATATTTCCCATCGTTAACTAGGATTAGATTGGCACGCTGTCCCATTTTTCCACTCCCTCCTCTATCCTCTTTACTACAATATCGTACAGCAATTCCCAAATCATTATATTAATGTAGCGAATCCACAACGCTGGGGATTAAATGTTCAGTTAAAAAAAAAGCCCTTACGGGCTTATTAAAAAAATTAGCTATGCTTCATACTGGACGCAGCAGCTTCACCGACCGGCTTGGCAGCAAAATACCGCTGCAGCACCTCCGCTCCCCGCCGGCCTCCGCCGCCATGATGCAGGATCGATTGCATGGACTGCACGCTGCTTCGAATCACAGGATCGGCGAGAATTTCCTCTGCTTTCTGGAGCAGCAATTCTGGCGTAACTGCCTCTAAATCCATTTTTCTGCCTAAGTTCAGCTCCTCGGCCCGGGCGGCGACCAGCGGTTGATCGGAGCTTTGCGGAACCATAAGAAGCGGGACTCCGTACCACAGCGATTCCATCACCGAATTCATCCCGCCATGAGAGATGAACAGATCGGCATGCTGCAGCACCTTTAATTGAGGAACGAACGGGTAGATGGAGAAATTAGCGGGAATCTCCGGAGGCGGCGTCTTGGCGACCATGACCACCTTCCAGCGGCTTCCCGCAAATGCCTTAATGCACAGCTCATAGAAGCGGGGATTATTAATAACACTGCCAAGAGAAATATAGAGCGTGGGATGTCCGGCGATCTCCTCGAGCGGGAATCCCGTATCAGACTCCCTGTCCACGATGGTCGGGCCGATAAATTCAAAGGCTTCCTCCAAATCCTCCGCATCCGGCTGGAACTCCCTCGGGATCGGAGCAAGCATGAGCGGCTCCCGCTTCAGGAACATACTGGTGACGATCTCGGGAATTTTTCCATCGAACATGCGTGAGAAATATTCGAATACAGCCGAATCCGCCGTTACAGCGATCCCTGAGCAGAACAGCGCTCGCGGCAATCCAAGCTTCTCAGCCACGGTACGTCCCCACAGGCACATCGGATCGCATACGACGCCGTCCGCCTTTTCCAACCTTACGAGATCCAGCAGCTCAGAGGCTAGGGCTATATGCCGGTTCAGATTGCTCACATAGAACTCCCCATCCCGCAGCGAAGCGGTCAGCGGCTTCTCCCCCAGCTCGTCCATCAGGAAGCCGAATTCCCGGCCGACGAGGCGAATCTCGGCCCCGATGCTGGCAACTTTCCCCGCGAACTCCTCCGTCGTGTAATAGACGATCTGTTCGCCCCGGCGAACAAGCTCCTCGGCTGTGGATAACGTAGGATTGATGTGCCCGTAATACGGCAGCATGAAAAACAACAGCTTCATCCCTGATCCTTCTCCTCTCCAATTGTTTTATCTCTATCAATAGATTGTATGCAGCAAGAGAAATATTTTTCATAGTTTCTTTGCTCAAATTGAATTTTATTGCTCTCCTGCCTGTCCCCTTTTCGGCTGTATACAAAAAAAGACCCTTGCAGGCCTTATTAACAGAGGGCCGGACCGCCCCCCCAAGGCTTGCAAGGATCTCTATTCATGGACCGTTCTTCTTCCCAATAGCAGCGACAGCGGAATGGCAAAGACAAGAACGGCGGTAGATACAAGAAACGTATCGTTCGAGCCGTAAAGGAAGGCCGCCTGCTTCAAGGCCTCACCCACCCTCTCTCCGCCTAGCTCCGCAAGATGCGCTCCCGTTCTGACCGCCAGAATGGAGCTGAAAATCGCAATTGCCAGCGCCGCCACGGCCTGGCGCAGCCAGTTCGAAATCGATGTCGCCGAGCCGACATGCTCTGCCGGAACATGGCTCATGGAGATGTTCGTCACCGGAGAGGTCGCGAGGCCTACCCCGATATAGCGCAGAATCATCCAGATCATGACATATCCTATCGAGGAATGCATCGTAAGCCGGCTGAATTCCCAGGAAGCGATACAGAGCAGCAGAACGCCGAATAACACGAACCATACCGGATCGAATTTGCCGTACAGCTTACCTGTTGCCATCGTCACCAGAATCATGATAAGCGCCCCTGGCAGCATGATAAGTCCGCTTGTAAAGGACGATGCTCCCTGCGCTTCCTCCAAAAATAAAGGAATCAGAAATACGCTGGAGTACAGCCCTACCGAAATAAAACAGTTCAAGATCGTGCCCATCGCATATTTCGGATATTGGAATACGCGAAGATTCAGCAGCGGTTCCTTCGCAGTCAGCTCCCGCCAAATGAAGGCTGCGATACCGACAAGACCCGTCAGCAGCAAAGCGAGCGCAGGAACGGAGAACCAGCCCCAATCACTCCCTTTGGTGAAATACATTAGCAAGGAGACGTTGCCGGCCGCCACGGCAAGCAATCCCCAGAAATCCAAGGTAACGGCAGCGGAGTCCTTACGGGCCGGCAGACAAAGTATGGCGCACAGGATAGCTATGACACCGATCGGCACATTCGCATAAAACAAAGCCCTCCAGCCCCAGGCATGAGTGATCATTCCGCCTACGGTTGGACCTACCGCCGGAGCAACCATCATCGATACCGTCCATAGGCTGATCGCCATGGACTGCTTCTCCTTCGAGACTGACTGATAAATAATCGTCATGGTGGAAATTTGGATCATACCGGCACAGATTCCCTGCAGCACGCGGAACGAGATAAGTGATCCAATATTCCAGGAGAGGCCGCATAGCGCGGAAGAAGCCGTTAGACCGATTAAAGCCGTGATATACACTTTTTTGTACCCTAACTTGGCCCCCAGAAAGCCCACGACAGGGGCAATCGTACCGATCGCCAGCATAAAGCCCGTAACGATCCATTGGACGGAATTAATATTTGTATGCAAATTCTTCATCATCGAGGGAAGAGCTATATTTACGGTACCCGAATTCACAAAGGCCAGAAAATTCCCTATAAATACAGCCAAAATAATCAAGGCAAATCCGTCATTCTGCTTGTTGACCTGTGCCACATCTACATCTCCTTAAAATCATCCGATAATCATAAACAATAATATAAGTATTATCGTAGATAATGTAAAATTATTGTTTCTAATGTTAACATAAGAGTAACTAATATAAGAGGAGCGTCTGGATCATGAATCTTGAACAGATGGAATACATTAAAGCCATTGTCCATGCCCAATCCATCTCCATTGCTGCGGAGCAGCTTCACGTGTCCCAATCTGCCGTCAGTCAGTCGATTGCAGCGTTGGAGCAGGAGCTGGGCCTGCGATTATTCCGCAGATCCAGATCAGGAACAATACCTACAGAAGAAGGGCGAAGTATTATTAATAAAGCACTAATTATCGTCGATACGATGCAGCGGATGAAGGAAGAAGCGCAAACGATCACCTCCGCTTTTGCCGGGGAACTCAACATCGCCGCGATTCCGAGCCTGATGACATTTTTGCCGCGGATTCTGTCCCGATTCAAGAAGGATTTTCCGCAGATGAAAGTCACGATCCTCGAAATGGAGAGCAGGAGAATTATTCCTCGTATTAAACAGCACACGGTGGATATAGGCTATATCACGCTTCAGACCTCGCAGGAAAGCACGCTGCCCGAACATATCCTCTTCAGAAAGCTGGACTACGATGCCGACATTAAGGTAATCGTTCCCAAGGATTCACCGTTTGCGTTCCAAAGCGCTCTAAGACTTCAGGATTTGAAGGAATACCCCATCGTCATGTACGCTAGCCAGTTTTGGGAGAATTTCAGCCAATCCTTTGCCGGCAGTTACGGGCCATTGAATATCCTGTTTCACAGCTCCAATTCCGAGGTCATCAAGAAGACGGTCTCCGAGGGACTGGCCATCGGCTTAGTATCCGGCTACAACTTGAGCGATGATCCTTACGTGGAGAGCGGACGCATCATCCCTGTACAATTAACCGACAATCAGATCGTCTCCAACCTCTCCTTCGGCTGCCTGATATCCAGCCGGAACCCTCGTTACGCCATCATCCAAAGGCTGCTTGAAGAGTATACGTTCCTCAAATAACCCCCCTGCAAAGAACGTGCAGGAGAAGTCGGGGAGCCATATCCCGCTTCTGCTAAAGTATGGATAAAGGAGGTCATTGACATGGATTTGCTTAAAAATATGAACGACGCGATGAGATACATCGAAGAACAGTTGGCCGAGGAGATCGACCTGAAGGAAGTCGCCAGGCGAGCGGCCTGCTCGGAATATCATTTCAAGCGGATGTTCTCCTTTCTGGCAGGGATTCCGTTATCCGAATATATCCGGCGCAGACGGCTTACTTCGGCCGCTTTCGAGCTTCGTGACGGCGGGGTAAAGGTGATCGATGCAGCGATAAAATATGGCTACAGCTCTCCGGATGCATTCTCGCGCGCCTTTCAAAGTCTGCACGGTATTACGCCTTCCGAGGCCAGATCAGGCAGCTATTCTCTCAAAGCCTATCCGCGCATGACCTTCCAATTATCTATTCAAGGAGGAAGCGAAATGAATTATCGAATTGTTGAGAAAGAAGCCTTTAACATCGTCGGCCTGATGAAACGCGTACCGATCGTATTCCATGGCGTCAATCCGGAGATCGCCGCTATGTGGGAGAGCCTGGATCCCGAACTGATCGGGCAGCTGAAGGCTCTGTCCAATATTGAGCCAGGCGGACTGATCAGCGCATCGGCGAACTTCTCGGAAGACAGGATGGAGGAGAGAGGAGGTCTGGATCACTACATCGGCGCGGCAACGACGAAAGCATGTCCTGATCATCTCACGCAGCTTCCTGTCGCAGCCTCGACATGGGCGGTATTCGAGGCGGTCGGTCCGTTCCCGGACACGCTCCAAAATGTATGGGGACGCATTTATTCGGAATGGTTCCCCTCTTCCAGCTATGAGCTTGCGCCTGGCCCGGAAATACTCTGGAACGAGGGCAAAGATACTTCTTCGCAGACGTATAGGAGCGAAATATGGATTCCGGTTATTAAAAAATAACGGCAATACAAAAAGCCAGGAAATCATTCCTGGCTTCTTAAGCATTCGACTGTTTCTATACTTCTATTGTTATGCTGCTATGCCTCTAAGCTTCTATGTTTCAATCCTTCTCTATTCTTGTTCTTGTGCTATCGTCCTGAACCTGAGCTTTTGCTGCCCCAAGCGTCAGCCGCTGACCTTCTAAGCTATCAGCTCACTCTGCTCTTAAGAGATATAGCCTTTGGCTTTCAAGGCCTCGTAAGCTGTGCTCTCTTGCTCCTCTTTAATTTGATATTCAAGGGATCCATCGACGATTTTGGCGCAGCGCCCGCCGAAAGGCTTCAAGGACTCCTTGATTTCCTTTAAGTCAGCCGCTTCTTGTAAGGGATAACTGACCTTCATAGCATCCACCTCCTAGTAGTAGGGATAACAAAATAAGAGGCGCAATGCTATGAGAAGAATCACAGGATCCGCAGCGGCAGATTTGAAGGAGAGGCATGATCTCCTAGCCTACTTTAGGTTCGGGGTCGGGAACGGCTCCAGCGGGTCTGCAGGCGTAAACCTTAATATTTGCGAATAGAAGTACAGCTCCGCCTCTAGCGATTTCTTGATATTATCAGCGATGCGGAAGCCATGCTGCTCATGAGGATAGTAGAATGCAGCTACTCCTGAAAGGAAATTTGATTGGATATTCTTTATGGCCTTTAACACCGTCTCGCGCAGAGCTGCAATCAGGACGGGAATGAAATTCCCTTCGGTTGTGCCAGTCAGAAAAAGACTCATTGTTTTATATTGGGATTAAATACCACAACATCTATTGTAATCCAATCTATTCTAGAATCCTGCTATTTTTTCCAGGTATGACTGCCATATAAGCAAAAAGCCTTCCGGATCAAGTTATATGATCGGAGGGCTTCAACTTTCTAAGTGAAATATTCGAGCTTTGCCTTGGGAAAGAATTTCTCCATGTAGCCGTACAGATGGCTTTTCAGATCCTCTTCCTCTTCTTTAGGATAAATGTATTTTCCGATGCCGTATTTGCCCCACTTGTATCTTCGCTTCTCCTCGTCCAGCTCCAGCTTGGTCATCGGATAATTCTTCTCGATCACCCGTTTTGCCGGCTTGGTGAACCGGTGCTGAATGAACTCGAACGTGATATCATCCCTTGCATCCATAGGCAGCTCGGCATCCAGGCGCTCAAACATATGATAATAGCCTTCCTCCCAGCCTTCATGAAGATAAATGGGGGCTACGATAAAGCCAAGCGGGTACCCGGCTCTTGCGACCTTGCCTGCCGCCTCGATTCTTTGTGCCAAAGGCGAGGTTCCGGGCTCAAAGTTGTTAATGACATAATCGGCGTTTACGCTGAAGCGGAAGCGCGTTTTGCCGTTATGCTTCGCGTCCAGCAAATGGTCCACATGGTGGAATTTCGTAACGAATCTCAGCTTTCCGTATGGGGATTGACCAAAATGCTCAATCGCCCGCTTAAGTGTATGCGTAAGATGATCAATGCCTACAATATCCGAGGTACAGGAGGCTTCGAACCGCGTCGGCACGGGCGCGCGCTCCACCATATACTTGTCCGCAGCCTCTAAAATTTCTTCCACATTGACATAGGTTCGAATGTAAGGCTTGCTTCCCATCGTCGTCTGCAAATAACAGTAATGGCAATGTCCCATGCAGCCTGTAGCAAAGGGGATCGCATACTCCGCCGAGGGCTTGGACGTATCGAATTTCAAGGTTTTGCGAATGCCGACGACGAGCGTGGATTTGGCTACCCGATATCGTTGAAAATCGTTGTTACCCGGCAGGTTCCTGATTTGATTATGCGAGGTGGTATAGCGAATTTCGGTGTCCATCTCAGCGAATTTGTTATACAGCTCTTGGCCTAGCGGGTATTCCAAGGCATCCGGTTCGAAATAAACCAGCTTCGGCGTAAATGGCTTGATCATTCGAAGCTCCCTTCGGAGGCGGTTCCGAAATAATACCGATAGGCCTGCTCTGCCTCTTCCTCCGTTGCGTAAACCGCCATTTCCTCCGTCAGCGGATAATAGGTTTCATAAAGAAACATGGCCAGCTCCTGCGGGTTATCCGGGTTATTCACGACAGCGGCCTGCTGGATGTGCGCCACATCCTGTGTATGCGGGTTGCGATAAAGAACGTAGACGATATCCCCGGGCTTATACGTAAGCATTTGATGATTGGCTTCCATGACATCCCCTTCTCTTCTATAATATTGCAAGCTTGGACCGAGCTATTGTTAAAATATTCCCGCCAGCTCTGATTATTATGTACCGGATATCCGCAGTCCCTACGAAAAAAGAAGGCGTCCAAGCCAATCTGGCCTGGACACCTCCTGAGGATTAGATATTAAGCTTAAATAGGGGCTTAGTATTTACGCTATAGCGATCACTGAGGCGGAGCGTCACCAAGCAGCTTCCACGGTCCATGTTGGCCCGTAGTGCCTGGCTCCTGGCCTTGCGTCCACCACAGAGCTTCCCAGAATTGTCCGTTGTGTAAAACAACTTCTCCCGTATTGTAGATTCTGATCGAATTCCAGACCAAATACTCGCCGAACCGGTTCGGATCACCCGGGAAGCCTGGCGCCGGATTCGTCGGTGACGACGGATCGATGCTCAGGTTCGCGTCAATCACTTGGTAGAAGGCGTTCGGAGTATCCGCGATATCCCATACGGCAACAATAACGTAATAGCCCTCGCGATCGTTCGGAATGTAGCAATCGTGGTAGACATCGTCCGGCGGAATCGCTCCATCGTCGATATATCTGCAGAACAGTTCCAGATCCGCACGCTTAAGCGGCGTGTTCGGATCCCAGCCTTTCTTGGTGATATAGTAATCCCAAGTATTCGTGCTGTGGTTAGCGACGATTTTCCAGTGGAACGTATGCTCTCCTCCTGTCAGATTCACCTTGCTCCAACGGGTAGATGTCTGCTCGTCTAACTCGGTGAATATTCCCGCACTAGCGATTTGCCCGTCAGGTACGCCGAACTCGGGAAAATCCCCCCGTCCCTCTACGCTGAAGGGCTCATAGATAACCCTGCCGCAATTGACGTTTACCCCTTTCGCGCACAACTCGGCGCGGCTGTCAACCACATGGCCGTGCGCGGAAGCGCTATCAGCAAACACCGCAGAACAAGCCAGCATAACGAGCATGGTCCCGGCAGCGACCAAAAACATTTTAATCTTTGAGTATTTCGGCTCAAACATAACCTCAGCTGTCATTTCATTTTCCTCCTTTGAAATAGATGGGATAAAGAACGCTTAATGATCGACTCTCTGACTCTCAGACTCTCCTAATCTATTGAGCCATTTCATTCCAGAACGAATTACTGGTTCCTGCGCTTGAGCAGGAACGACATACCTCCTTTCATCATGCTTTATTATCAAATCCTGAAGAGATGCCGGTATCTTGGAGGTCAGCTCAGGAATTGATGACTGGAATCCAGAAATCAAGAATAAGAATACTAGTGCGATCACTAAGAAAAATAAGCAACGAGGAATAATTACATAGATTTGACATATGGAAGTTTATGGATTTATTTTATATTATATTAAAATACTATATTTGTCAATTTTGTGACAAAATAATAAAAAAGAAATCTATTTCATATAAAAAACACTATTTTTATTCTATTCAGAAGGTAGGGGAAGCCGCGTTTATCGATCATATTCAGCAACAAAAAAACACTTCCTTCATCAGGCTTGGCCGTGAAGAAAGTGTTATCCGCTTTAATTTTCATAGCATGGATCAGGCAGAAACTCCCGAAGCGCGCCTTCCATTTCAGGCTGTCCGCCTTCGTCCAGCCAGGTCTCGGGAACAAGAAGGTAGCGGCAGGCACTGCTCTGCAAGTAGATGTAGATAATTTGCGCCGAATCAATCTCTTCCCGCTGTATTCCGGCAGCCGCAGATTCCATATGCCCCGGAAAATAGCTGAGAATCAAGCGCTGCACCTTCTTCAGCAGCAGCTCCAGGTCTGCAGTAGAAGCCACGGAGCATGGCTCGCTGTACACCACCGCGTTGTTCTTAATCAGAAAAAACTTTATCGTATGTTCATCCAAGTGCTCGTAGACGGCGATGCTGTGATTCTTTTCCGCGAATTCGATCACCTGCTTCTTGCTCAAGAGGAATTTCATTGCCTCCAGGGCGTCCCTGTACTTCGCGGCCTGCTCAAAATCGAATTGCTCGGCAGCATCAAGCATTTGGCGCCCCATCTCTTCATACAGACTATCGTCCTTCCCCTGCAGCAGAGCGATCAATCGATCCTGCGCTGCCTCGTACTGCCGGGCGGCCTCGCCCCCGAGACACCTGCCAAGGCATAGACCGAGCGAATAATTCAAGCAGGGCGTGTTCTCGGAGGAAGCAGATATGGCCTGGCTGCTGCAGGCAATTCTGCAGCATTCCTGGATTGTTTGCAGCGCATTCTCCACGCTGCTTCTGCTAGCTGTGTAAGGACCGATGCAAGGGGTATCGCCGCGGCCAGCCCCATCGGGCGTATTCGTAATTTCGAGCCGCCGCCACGCCCCCTTGTGCCGCAATACAACGTAGCTATAGCCTAGCGGATTTTTCATCCTTCGATTGTACATCGGCTTGATGTCTTGAATAAGCCTGCATTCGAGCAGGAACGCTTCAAACTCCGTATCGGTAACGATGTGTTCCAGACTTTTGACATGCTGAACAAGCTTCTTGATCTTGGGGGAATGCGACTTATTGTTGTAAAAATAGGACTGTACCCGTTTTTTGAGACATTTGGATTTGCCGACGTAAATGACTTCGCCCCGTGAGTCTTTCATAAGATATACGCCAGGCGACAATGGCAGCTCTTGTATCATCTCTTTCATAAATGAACCGATCCTCTCAACGAACCTGTCACGCATGTATAGAATTATTATTATAGCATATCAATGGCTTACCCCTAAAAGATATCATAAAGAAGCAAAAGCACCACATTCAGCGATTGGCGGCTAATCGCTTGAACGTGATGCCTTAATGCGTTTTTTCGGGGATTCAGCTCCATCCCGGATAGGACTGGTTCGCGGTCATGCTGCCGCATCCGACGGGAGGCCCCAGGATGACGGATTCGCGAATAGGCGCTACAGCCCTCGCGTAATCCTCCTCATTCACGCAATAAGCGCGCTGTACGACTTCCTTGGGAAGAAAACGGAGAAAATCGGAGCCGTATACGATATCGGGAGTGGGCTGATCGAAAATCGTAAGAAGATGCGCGTGATCGCTTTCGGCGATAATCCAGTGAAACCACCCTTTAGGAAACAGCGAGATCTGCCCGGGCTTCAAATAGTAGGTCATCAGCCTTTGCGTAAATGGATCAAAGACGGAAGTAATGACTTCCCCGCTGATCACGAACACCAGCTCGTCGACATTCGTATGCCAATGCGGCTGAATAATAATTCCCCTTGTCATATGAACATTGAAAAAGCCGGTCCGTATCGCGGGAAGCTGTGCGCCGAATACTTGCGTTATATAATTATGCGGATCGCGCTGATAATTCAGCACTTGATTGGAATCGGCCGCCAGTCTAAGATCCGGCGCTTGCAGAATGGGATCGGTCATCTCGGTACCCTCCTTGGATAGGTAAACGTCTATCCAATGTATGCCCAGAAGGATGGAGTTGCTACATCATCGTAAGAATATATTTGATATAAAAAGGGCGCCTTGCGGCACCCGATGGTAAAACCATTCTATTCCCTATCGTCATCATCGTTTTCGATTTCAATTTTCAGCTGCTTCCCGCTGGCGAATTTCACCTTAAGCTCCAGCTCTTTCACTTGAGCTTTATCGAGATCGAGTGCGGTCATCAGCTTGTCAGCGGCTTCCTTGCTGCTCATGCCGTCCTTTAAACCCGCTTTATCTAGAAGCTGCTCCATATACTGAACGGCTTGCTGTCCTTTGAGTTTCTCCTTGCCCTTCTTCTCGCTGAATTCTACCTCGGCTTGCGCTGCTCCCTTTTCTGCTTGTATTCCAGCTTTATTTCATGCTTGCCCGCCAATTCAGCCTCGAATTCGAATTCCACGATCGCGCCGGCTGGCTGTTCTGGACTCGGCTTGATGTCCGTCTTTGCGTCTTCATTCTTAACAGCTTCCTTCTCGGCCAGCAGCTCGGCTTCAAGAACCTTCCCGTCCTTCACGATCAATTTGACCTTATCGTTCACGGCAATTTGCTTGGCCGGGAAGAATTTTTTATCATGCTTTACCGGCAGCGCAGAGGAAATCCCATAGGATAGCAGCTCTTTCTTTGCAGTCTCAATGGTGATTTGCCCGTTAACGGAAGCATCTGCGCTGTCCGCAGCATCCGCCGTAAACTGAATCGCCTTCACGGTTCCGCTAACGGATACGGCGCCTTGATTCTCAAGCAGTCCGTCATTCGTGCGATCCAGCAGAGCCGCCATTTCCGCTCGGGTGACGTTCTTGTTCGGCTTGAACGTGCCGTCAGGATAACCGCTGACAATGCCCTGCTCCACAGCTACATTAACGTATCCAACAGCGCCGGCCGGAATGGCCTTCGCATCCTTGAAGTCCGGAATTTTCGTCATTTGGCGCAGCGCCTCGTCCTGCAGTCCCAGCGCTTTGACAAGCAGGCTGGATACCCATACGCGGCTTGCCGGCTTCTCCGGAATGATCTTATCCTCCGATGCATCAAACAGGCCGTGCTCCAGAGCTACGATGACATATCCCTTGGCCCATGAAAACCGCTTGTCCAGCTGATCCGCATCCTTGAAATGCAGCTTGGTATCCGTGGATACCGCCTTGGCTTCGCTCTCGAGTCCCATCAAGCGAACGGCTGTGACGATCGCCTCGACGCGGGTTACTGGCTGATTCGGGCGGAAAGTGCCGTCCTCGAAGCCGTGCAATACTTTTTTCGATTGCATTTTCGTTATGTACCCCGCGGCCCACTCGGCTTCCCGAATGTCGTCAAATTCCAGCACCAGCTGTACCCGTCCATTAGCGCCAGCTTGCATTCTCGCATCCTGCGCTGCCGAAATTTGCCCGATTTGGCCGAAGACCAGGAAGACGGCAAGCAGCAAGCTGAGTATGCCTCTAAATTTTTTCATGATGCCCTTCCTCTCATAAGTTGATTATTTCAAAGCCAGCTCTTGAATCGTCTTTAAGGAGACCTTCGTCTTGCGCTCCACTTCCATGACGCTGGCCCGAGGATGCTCGGCGAGATAGTCCTTCACCTTGTTCACATCCTCAAGCTGACGCTTCAGACATTCGCTGCATAAATACGTTGGCGTCCAAACCATCAGCACCCCGCATTTATCACAATTGACCAGTGCCATTTACAACCCTCCAATCCGCCAGTTTTCTTACAAATGTTATTACGCTGGACGGATTGATTTTGTGGGGGCCGCTTTACAAAAAATTAATCTTCATCATCATCGTCAGGATCGTTGTTGCCTTTATTGTTCGGCTTATTCGGCCTTTGCGCGGCTCCCTTGTTCTCTTCCTTCTCCTTCGGCTTTCCATTTTCCTTGGCCTGCCCATTCGCATTGTTATTCGCTGCTTTATTAGATTTATCTTTGGCTTTTTCGTTAGCTTTTTCATTGGCGTTATCTTGCTTCTGCTTGTTCCTTTTGTCCTGCTCCTCCTTGGCCTGCTCTGCTTCCTTCTCCCGCTCCTTCCTCGCCTGCTCCGCTTTTTTGTCCTGCTCCTGTTTATTTTCCCGGGCCTCGATCTGGGCCTTTATGGGATTGTCGAACTCATATTCAAGCTTGCCGCCATTCGAATAATCAACCGCGATTTTGAGTTCGAGCCATTCACTCTGCTTGATATTCAGCGCCGTGATCACTCGGCTAAGCACAACCTGCCTGCCGCTCTTCGAATCCAAATCCAGATGCTTGATGACATTTTCGGCAAAGGAGATCGCCTGCGAGCCCTGCTGCTTCGCTTCCCCTTCGCTCGTTTTCTTCTCCACCTGGGCCTGAACCTTACCGTCCTTATTTTCATATTCCAGCTTGAGCTTCCCGTCTGCAGCGAGCTTGACCTCAAGCTTCAGCTCGCGGATCTCTGCATGGGAATCCCCTTTGGACGGCTTCTCCGCCTGTCCGTCGCCCGTCTGCCCCTCCGGCTTGGCATTCCCGGCACCCGGCTGATTCTGAGCAGCCGAATCCGATGGGCGTCCGTTCGCATCATGAACGCGGCCGCTGCTGGAGCCGCCTGCCGTTCCCGCCGATTCCTTCCGATCGCTTGCATCCGTCCCCGCTGCGTCCGGATTTCCCGTCTCCTTGCCATTAGTCTGCTGGGAATGCTGCCCGGCCGCAGCCTGCTTAATCCGATCCTGGCCCTCCTCGCCTTGATCTGAACGCGAAGACTGCTCCCCCATTTTCCAGAGGCTATCGTCCTGCTGGTAAACGCTCGCCCCGCCATCCTTCGCAGGCTCGTGTCTGCTCCCTCCCGGAGCGAGAGCCGAACCCCGTTCCTGCCCTCCTGCAGCCGGCTGACTCTGACCGTCAAACAACTCCTCCGGGTCAACCCCCGCCTGCTCCAGCGAACGAAGTATCGATTGGCTGCGCAGCTGCTCAGCGCTTAACTGTATTCCTTTTTCAGCCGCCAGCTCCTTCACAATATATTTGTTCAGCGACAGCCGCTCCTGCTTGGCCAGCTCCCACTGCTGCTCGTCCGCTGTAAAGACCTCAACGTGGATACCCTTGTCCGCGCCGCCAACTTTCTGCGGATCGATCAAATATGCGCCAGGGCCAAGATCAACGACCGATAGCCAGACCCAGCTCTGTCCCGATTTGGCGTCCAAGTATCCCTGCTGCTCTGCCTTGGCAAAAATCCGCTGAAGAGCCTCGTAGACATCCCGATTTTTGACCTCCTCCCCCGACAGCAGCTGCCTGGCTTCCTCGTTCATCGGAGTAGCCTGATCCACGAACCCGCGTGAATTGACGACGAGCTCTATTCCCGGATTCATGTCAATCGCCACCAGCGTTGCGTTCTGCTTCGTCCCCTGCAAATACTGGAGGATAAAGAATACGCCGAGCAGCAGCACGAAGGAAGCGGCATAGATCCCATATTTATTTAAATAGCGTCTAGAGCGGTTCCTCTGTCTTGGCTCCGCCGCCGCAGGAACGGAAATTTTCTCCCCCAAGCCCGGCATGACCGACTGATGCGGCAAATTTCGGAATGTCCCATCCTCGCAGAGGACAACGATACAATGTTCTGTTATCTTCATTACGGTTCCCTGCATCATCATTACTCCCCTACATCCGCAAAAGAGACGGTGCTGCGAATTCGTCCAAATTCATCACTGGCATAAATAAGGACTAGCGCGATCAAATACTTGCGGTTTCTTTCTAATGTTTTACGGCTTACCTTAAAAAAATCCAGCATCTCCTTCAAAGGCAGACGCTTTGTTCTATGTAAAATTTCGACCCAATCCGCATGCCCGCTAAAATGCTTGGCTATCTGAATAAACTGCTTGCGCGTGTCCCGGTGCTTGGGAGATAATACCTCTAATTCCTCTAGGGATACACCGTATAATTTCAAGGTTTCATCATAGAGCATCAGCTCCTGCGCCAATTCGAACGCAAACTGTTCCCTTTCGTAAGCCTCCATGGAGCTGGCGATTTCCAGGGCGGTTTGCTCGAATTCATTCTGTACATCATCATATACGACGCTCTCGGAGCGCAATATTTTACCTTGCCTGCGGAACTCATCCACAAGACGGTTGCGGATCAGCATAAAAGCAAAATTGTCGAATGATTTGCCCAAGTCCTCGTTATACCGATCGATAGCCTCGTTGAAGGCGATCAGCCCCACGCTCGACTCGTCATGGTTCCATCCGATTTGCCGCTTGCAGACATGAGACACCGTGCGAAGGATAAAAGGACGATATCGCTCGATCAACAGCTCCCTTTCAACTGCGTTGCCTACTTCCCGGGCTTTTTTTAAAATCTGTTCTGTCGGCCTGTCCATCAGTAGTAATCACTTCCTATTACGTGTATGTCATAGCTGTTTATGGGGGTGCTCAAAAAACAGTATAAGATATATATCGTGAATCAGGCTTTGGATTGTAAGCCATTATGCATGATGGTAAAAAAAAGACCCCTCAACAGGTGAGGGCTCTTAGACCTGAATGTAATTCGCCAGACTCTCCTTATACCATTCTCCGCCTGTCTCCAGCTGCCGAAGCTCGGCAGTGATGAGCCGTATTTGTTCGCGGAGCACCTCAGGACCGTCGGTCCCCTGCAGGAAGCGGCTCATAAAATGCAGAAACACATCGATTTGCCGCAGCCGCATAAGCACCGGGATAGCTGCGACCTCTTCTGCCGCAAGGCGGATCCGGCTGCCGAAGCCCTGGCAGAATCTCTTCAGAGCTTCACGGTCCTCCGCGGCGCCCTGGCCAAGCAGCCCTGAAATAATGACGGCCGGCTCCATGGCCCGTACATCCCTCGTACAAAACTCGAAATCGAGCAGCGCCGTTACCTGCGAGGGATTCCGCTCATCCACCAGCAGATTGGAATAATTCAGATCCCCGTGAACAAGCTGCTGCGGCAGCTTCTCTAGTCCAGCCAGCTGCTGAAGTATATCCGTATAAGCCTGCCTCAGCTCAGTTAGCGATTCCTGCAAATCCCGGAACGGCTCCAGCGGCCGCTCACAAAAATTCAGCACGACCTCGCGAGTGCATGCCGGATAAGATTGGAGCAGTTCATAATAAGGCGGGTATGACGGCTCAACGCCAGGGTCGATTTCCGCCAGACCAAGCAGCATTTCGCCTGCGGCTTCGCCGAAGGAATAAGCCGCCCTTCCCTCCTCGCCTTGCGGCCGTATGCCCTCTATGTATTCAAACATGCATGCATATCGTCCCGTGCCATCCTCCAGCCGAACCAGCGTCTGTCTATCTATCGTCCAGACAGGCTGCGGCACCCGAAAGCTTAAGTCCAGTTCGTTCAATGCCTGAAGAACCGCATGTTCGAAGCGGATCTTTGCCTTGTCCCGGTGCGTTTCATAAATGCGCAGAACACTGCGGCGATGTCTTCCCTCTATAAAATAAGTCGTATTATTCCAGCCGCTTGCTCCCTGCCGGAACGCCCCGCCGTATGCCGGCGAATAATGATGGAGAATCGATGTTTGCATCTCTATTTCCTTTCTGGCTGCCCTGTTGAAGGGATTTCATATTCATTCATTTTACTCTATCAACCAGGAAACCTCAAAGCCAAGAAACCCCGCAGCTCCTCAACAGCGCTACCGGGTTTCTGGTCTTGCCTCGTATTCGGTTTACGATTTGCATACTAACAATTTCCCAACCTTCTTGCATGACGGCTTGAAATCTAGCTTAACCATGCTTAGTTATTTGAGCAATTCTTCCGGCGTTTCGCCTTGATAAATGTACAAGAAGCTAGCTGTAGATACCACAAATGCAGCGAAGAGAGACAGCATGGATGCACTGGCATAGGCTACTTTTTTCATCATTCTCACCTCCTTAGCTTGATTAACAGCATCGACTGGGCGATAAAGGAGAGACTAAGTACGGGTGACATGATCAGAAAATTGGAGCATACGATCAGTACGGAAAGCAATTTAAGCAGCGGATAATATTTAACGGGAATACGCGTCTGCTGCTGGATTCTCGACGGGGCATAGATCAGGCATAGCGCCGCAGCAATCCCATTGAGAACGAGTACATAAGTTGAACTTAACTCGATCAGGGACAGCACCGTAAATAGGACTGTCGTCGAAAGCACGCATTTCATGCCGGAATTCAAGTGAATTCCGCCGGAAACCTGGCGGAGAAGAGCAAATGATACCAAAATGATCAAAACCTCGTAGGTTCTGCCCGTCAGCGCTGATAGCAGCAAGGTGAGCGATATGATCAGCACGGCGTTCAGCAGCAGGGCAATGGAGTAGCGCAGAACATTCACGGAGGCTGGATGGTCGGGAGCCGTTCTCTTGATTCCGGCCGCAATTCGATCAGCCATCAAATGGATCATAGTCCTTCTTCTCCTTCCTGACTGCATAATATAGAAAAAAGGAGAGCGTAGTAGAGAAGAACAATATATTAGACCAAATCTCGTTCCGGTAAAGAATGATGGTAAAAAATATCAATACGACGAAAATGGTAGAGCTGACGATCAAATCCTCCCGTTTAAAGCGAACCTTCTCGAAGCTCCACGTAAAGCCGATTCCCAGCTTATAGAGCAGCCAGGCGACTAGAGCGATCGTGATCGCACTCGATGTCTGCAGCGCATATCCGTAAATGAGTACGCTCTGCGATTCGATGATAGAATCAAAGACGATCGTGACGATCATTGTCTGCAGCAAACTGAATGCCGAATAACCGATGAGCGTGATTACAGCGGCTCCGACCAAGGGCTCCTTCACAACCGTTGCCACAAAGAAAATGAATAGCATGATGTTGGTAATCGGTGCCAAATAATAGAGGGAGAGCTCGCTGCGCAGCAGATAGCTCTGCAGAGACATCAGCAGAATGACAAACATGGCTTGCCAGAAGTAACTAAGCGGGTTTATCTTGAAGATTGTCATCATGAGCGCGAAAATGCCAAATCCCTCGATGGTTGAGAAGGTCATGAATGCTACGGATTCCATCAATTGAGATCACCCTTTAGCGATAAACATCTACCCTATTCATTTGCGGTCGCTGATGTGACCTCACATAATTCAACTGGATTCCAATGATTTTCCTCTTTGGGAAATTATGGTGTTTTTGTTAATTCAAATATACGATATACGAGCCTATTTTTCAAGCTTATTTTGCCTCTCCTGATAGTTTTGATTCGTTGTACCCAGGATATCCAACAGGTGCTGTACGTTTTTTTCGCCATAGCGGCGCTGCTTTTGAAGGGGTCACTTTCCTGTCTATCCGTCAAAATGCCCTATTCAACCGCTTGTCACAAAAATGGCCCCCTCTCGGACAGGATGATTTTAGGAGATTCAGATATGTTAATATATCCTTAATAGCGCCTTTTTGTTTTCACATATTTTAACTAGAGGGGTTTGGCGTAATCGTCCAAATTGGGTTACTTTCATGACTAAAAGAAAAATACTTCTTATATCTCTATTATTTATATCCATCCTTACGGGCTTTCGTGTGATGTGGATGCATCTCTTCACAGCACCGGCTCACCCGCCCGCTGTTCAGGGGGAACTGGATTTAAGGAACTGGGATGAAATTGCCGATCATGCGATCATCTTGGACGGCCAGTGGGAGTTTTATCCGAATATGCTGCTAATGCAGAATAACGCTGACAAGACAGCGCTCCAAAGTAAGGCCGAATACATAAAGGTTCCGGGCAGCTGGAAGCTTCCCCCGAAGCCGGGCTCCAACCCCTATTTGGGGTATGGATCCTACCGTTTGCGAATTCTGGTCGATCCTGATCGCGGCAAGTCCTTTGGCTTCCATATCCCGAGGATTTCAAGCTCTTCCGAGATATACGTCAACGGCCAGCTGCTTGCGCAGTCCGGGCAGCCTGCGGATCGCAAGGAGGCATATACACCGCAAAATATCCCTTATACCGCTTACTATTCCTTGGAAAAGGGCGAGGTCCTTGATCTTGTTATTCAAGTGACTAACTTTGATGATCCGAATAAAGGCGGGATTGTTCAGTCTATTAGGTTTGGATTGGACCACACCCTGAACCGGGAAGTGGGATTTGCGGCTGACATGGTTCGATTTGCCTGCTTGGCTTATATGATCCATGCGTTGTATGGGGTTGTGTTGTTTTTTATCGGCAATCGGGACAAGCGCTTAATCCACTTCTCAGGCATGATCACCTGCATCGTGCTCGGAACGCTGCTTGAAGGCGAGAGACTGCTGTTTGCTTGGATCCCCTTCGACTATCCATGGGGGGTTAAAACCCAGTTTATCGTCATCGTCTCCGGCGCCTATTTTCTGCTGCAGACGATTCGGCATCAGCTGCCTCATTTCTTGAGAACTACGGGCTCGCTTCTCTTTAACCTAGCAATCGCAGCCGCCATATTGACGATTCTGGTGCTGCCGGCTTTCTATGTATACATGCTGAAGCCCGTCTATCTGCTCTTAATGCTCATCCCTTGTCTGCTGGCTCCAGCGGTCTTGTTCGGATCAACGATCCGAAGCAGCAAAGATAATATCTTTCTGATGCTCGCTGCTATCGCGGCGATCAATAGCTTGATCTGGCTTTTTATCATTTATGCGCTTGGCATCAAGATGCTTTCTTACCCATTCGATCTTATCATTGCTACGATCTGTTTTGCTTCGTATTGGTTCAAGCAATATTTCCAGATTACGGACAAGTCCCAGAAGCTCACGGCGAAGCTGCAAAGAGCCGACAAGCAGAAGGACGATTTCCTCGCTACGGTTGCCCATGAACTGCGAAATCCGCTGCATGGCATTCTGAATATCTCGCAGTCCGTGGCCGAGAGGGAGAAGGATCACCTTGGAAAGAAGAGCGCAAAAGATCTGGAGCTGCTGCTTACGATTGGCCGCCGCATGTCATCTTTGCTGAACGATTTGCTTGATCTCGGAAGGCTGAAGGAGAATCGCATTGAACTGGCGCTTGCCCCTGTCTCCATTCGCAGCGCCGCTTCGACGGTGATCGATATGCTGCAGTTCATGACCGATGGCAGGCAGATCCGATTCAGCAACAGGATTCCCGATGGCTTTCCCCTCGTCATCGCTGATGAGAACCGCTTGATTCAAATTCTCATCAATCTCCTGCATAATGCCGTGAAATATTCGTATGCAGGAGAAGTGTCTGTCCAAGCCACCGCGGAGAACGGCTGGGCGGTGATTTCCGTTGCGGATTCAGGCATCGGCATGGGGCCGGAGGTGCTGGAGAGTATATTTGAGCCTTATGAACAGGCCGCTCAAGGCACTCAAGGCATGACCGCTCCGGAAAGCGGCTTCGGTCTTGGGCTCAGCATCTGCAAACAGCTCGTCGAGCTGCACGGCGGGACTATAACCGCCAGCTCGAAGCTAAATGAGGGCTCGATATTTACCTTTACAATGAAATTGGCCGCATCAGCCCATCCACAGGCCGAACCCAGCTTGCCGCAGGCAGAAGAGTCTGACGCACAGCTGCAGGATAACCTTGCGTTACAGAGTTTTTCCTCTGAGCAATCCGCAGTAACAAGCGAGGGGCTTTCACCTGCAGCGCTGTCCATCTTGAAGCCGAACTCCAAGCCGCTAAGCGACCGGTTCCATCTGCTGGCGGTCGATGACGACCCGGTCAATTTGAAGGTGCTGGAGAGTATATTTACAGATGAACCGTATGAGATATTCACAGCTACCAGCGGATCAGCGGCATTATCCATGCTCGATCAGCACGACTGGGATTTGATCATCAGCGATGTTATGATGCCGAATATGTCCGGCTATGAGCTGACGGCCCGTATCCGGGAACGCTTTTCGCTGTCTGAAATGCCTGTATTGCTGCTGACGGCTTGCAGCAGAGATGAGGATATCGAGGCTGGCTTCCGGGCCGGAGCCAACGATTATGTAACCAAGCCGGTGAAAGCGACCGAGCTGAAATCACGAGTAGTATCCTTAACCAATCTGAGAAGATCTGCAAACGAACGGCTGCGCATGGAGGCGGCTTGGCTTCAAGCGCAAATCAAGCCTCATTTTATTTTAAATACGTTTACGGCGATTGCCGAGCTCAGCAGAGTGGATCTGGAGCGCATGGATGCCCTGGTGGAGGAGCTGAACAATTATATCCGGCTAAGCATCGATTTCCAGAACTCCGATCAAACCACTTCGCTGGAGCATGAGCTCAGCCTGGTGCGTTCCTACCTCTATATTAAAAAGGAGCGTTTCGGCGAGCGGCTGCAGGTCGTCTGGGAGGTCGACGATCGAATAGAGATTCCGATCCCTCCGCTCACCATCCAGCCTCTGGTGGAGAATGCGGTTATCCATGGCATTCTGAGCCGCACGGCAGGCGGAGAGGTAAGGATCAGCGTAACGGAGAACGAGCATGAGGTCGAGGTACGCATTTCAGATAACGGACAGGGCATCGCTGAAGAGAAGCTTGCAGGCATCCTTGACCGGCAGGTCGATAGACGCACTGGAATCGGCATTCACAATACAGACAGGCGGCTGAGGCAGCTGTATGGACGCGGCCTGAAGGTCGAAAGCAAGCTTGGCGTAGGAACGACGGTTTCCTTTTCAATCCTAAAATAATACCTAAGAGCAAGGACCCGCATCGTAATTCGATCGGGTCCTTGCTTGAGATCCTCGCTTCGTGCTCCCTATTAATATGGTTCCAATCAATTGGCACGGATTAAGAAGCCTGTGTATTTTACCGTCTGTCGGCTGTGAGGCGGGTACGTTGTCTATCCTCGCTTAAGCAGCGGCTTCCGTTCCCGCATTATGTCCTGACATGCGTTACGCTTCTGCGGCCGTCGATGCTGACGGGAACGTCGCCGTCCACGGTCACTCTTCGCACGACCCGGTGCTGGTCGCCATAATCATTGATCGCATAATGCTGGGTCGCACGGTTATCCCAAATGACGACGTCTCCGACCGACCAGCGCCAGCGCACCGTATTCTCCAGCCGAGTCACATGGCTCTGCAGCAGGTTAATGATCGTCTGGGAGTCAGCCGTCGACAGGCCGACAATTTTTTTCGCAAAATGCCCGAGAATAAGCGAGCGTTCTCCCGTCTCCGGATGCACATGGACGACCGGATGCTCCGTCTCGTACACCGTGGAGGCAAACACCTTCTTATGGTGCTCGATCGCCTCCTGGGAGATATTCTCACGCTGCGCGGCATAATCGTATTCGTTGGAATGCACGGCCCACAAGCGGTCGGCAAGCTCCCGCAGATCCTCCGGCAGATGCTCATAGGCCGCAGCGGTATTCGCCCATACGGTATCGCCGCCGGATGCAGGAACCACGACAGCCCGGAGGATCGAAGCCTTTGGATAAGCATCTACGAACGTAACGTCCGTATGCCAGGAATTCGCCCGGCCGCCATGCTGCGAATCGAGCTCCAGCACATAGTCCGTCCCCTGCTTGATCGGTACCGTCGGATGGGCCACCGCATCACCGAACAGGGCCGTCAGCGCCTCCTGGCCAGCATCATCGAGATGCTGCTGCCCGCGAAAGAAGATCACTTTATATTTAAGCAGCGCCTCTTTGATCGCCGCAACCGTGGCCTGATCCAAATCCAAAGACAGGGTAACCCCGCGAATTTCCGCACCGATCCGGCCTGCTGCAGGCAGTACCTCCAACGTCGCTCCTTCAACGACTTGACTCTTTCCATCCGTACTCATTGGCATTCCCTCCATAGGATATTTGTTGATTCCGCTTCCCAATGTTGGAGAGGGTTCATTAACTCTTACGCCCCTCCATAGATGATTTCTTGATTCTGCATACCTTTAGTCAAGGATCACAGCGCTTTCGACACCGTCCCCCTACCGCCTCGCACGGCCTTACTTCGGCTTCCCTTCAGCACCCGGCCACCGGGACACGAGCGGCCTAGCCGTATAGGAATTAACCGGCCGTTGCAGCCCGTAATGCTCCCGCAGGGTATGCCCCGTATATTCCGTGCGGAACAATCCGCGCCGCTGCAGCTCCGGGACGACCTGTTGGGCGAAATCCTCCAGGCCGCCGGGCAAATACGGCGGCATCACATTAAAGCCATCACTCCCTCCCTGTGTGAACCACTCCTCCAGCTGATCCGCGACCTGCACCGCGGTTCCCGCGAAGGTGCGATGCCCTCGGCCGCCTGCCAAGCGATGGATCAGCTGCCGGATCGTTAAGTTTTCCCGTCTGGCCAAATCAGCCACAAGCTGGAACCGGCTCTTGTTCCCGTTGATCGCTTCTATATTCGGCAGTTCAGGCAGCGGCCCGTCAAGCGGCACGCCCGACAGATCGACCTTCAGCATGCTGGATAACTGATTCAAGCCATACGCAGGAATCGTTAATTCATGAAGCTCCTGCTCCTTCTCCTTGGCCTCCGATTCCGTCTCGCCGATGATCGCGGAGAAGCCCGGCAGTATTTTCAGCTCGTCAGGATGCCGCCCGTACTTGGCCAGCCGCGATTTCACGTCACTGTAGAAGCTCTGCGCTTCCTCCAGCGTCTGCTGGGCCGTAAAGATCGCCTCCGCATATTCAGCGGCGAATTCCTTGCCGTCTTCAGAGGAGCCGGCCTGCACGAGCACCGGATACCCCTGCGGACTCCGCGGCACATTGAGCGGTCCTTTGACTCTGAAATGCTGCCCGGCATGGTCCAGCTCATGCACCTTCGCGCTGTCCGTAAATTGTCCGGTGACTCGGTCGATGACGAGCGCATCATCCTCGAAGCTGTCCCACAGGCCGATCGTCACCTCCAGGAATTCTCTGGCCCGCTCATAACGCTCGCTGTGCTCAAGGTGAGCCTCCCGGCCGAAATTGCGCGCTTCGATTTCATTGCCTGAGGTGACGATGTTCCAGCCGGCGCGCCCCCGGCTGATATGGTCCAGCGAAGCGAATTTGCGCGCAACATGGAACGGCTCGTTATACGTGGTCGACACCGTGCCGATGAGACCGATCCGCTCGGTAACGGCCGCCAGAGCAGACAGCAGCGTGAACGGCTCGAGGCCGAACGAGGATACGCCGTGCTGCACGTTTTTGCCGACAGCCAGAACATCGGCCAGGAACAGCGAGTCGAATTTCGCCTGCTCCGCGATCTCGGCCAGCCGCTGGAAATAACGGATATCCGTGATCCTCTCCGCCTGTGTATCCGTGCGCCGCCAGGCCGCTTCATGATGTCCAGCGTTCATGATGAACACGTTCAGGTTCATTTGCCGCTTGATTTTCCCCATCCCCTTCATCCTTTCATCGTCTTATGGTCTATTCGCTGAACGTTGCCTTCCAGGAGGTCAGCTTCCGTTCAAGATGAACGAGCAAATAATTAATAATCAGGCCGATGACCGATATAGTCAGAATGCCTGCATACATCTGCGGTATCTGGAAGCTGAACTGCGTATATTGCACCAGATAGCCGAGTCCCGACTTCGCGCCCACCATCTCCGCCGCCACCAGCACGAGAATCGAGCTGGCTCCCGCCTGCCGGATCCCAACGAAGATCGTCGGTACTGCTGCGGGCAGGATGACTTTGCGGAACAGGCTTACCGGGGACAAGCCCATGGAGCGCGCCGATTTGATCAGCAGGGGGTCGACATTCCTGACTCCGCTAATCGTGTTCAGCAGCAGCGGAAAGGCGCAAGCATAGAAGACGATGGCGATTTTCGAGGTTTCCCCAAGACCAAGCAGCAGAATAAAGACGGGGAGAATCGCCAATGCCGGTGTGTTGCGGAACACCTCCAGCAGCGGATTGAGCAGCTCAGCCACCCCCTTCCACCAGCCTATGGCCAAGCCTAGCGGTATGCTGACGGCAACCGCCAGGAAGAAGCCTCCGATCGACCTAGTTAGGCTGGCTATTAAATGATCGGCAAGATCGCCCGAGAGCACCAGCTGCCACCAGGCCGTGAGCACCGTGCTTAATGGCGGCAAAAAGGTCACGTTGACGATGCCGAGACGCGGCGCCAATTCCCATATCAGCAGGAAAGCCACGATCGCGATAGATGATTTGATTCCGCGGTACAGCCTGTCGGCCGACCGTTTGGCAAGGCTCAGCCTGCCTTCCTGCAGGACCTGCTCCGTCTCGAAGCGGACCAGCACCTCTCCCGTACTTGAACCTGCCATGTCAAGCCCCTCCTTTGTCCTTGATTTTTTGCTGATGATAATGAAGACTGCTGGTTTTCTCCTGCTCCTGGGCCCTTTGCACCTCGTCCTTCAGCAAATCCCAAATTTGATGGCGCAGCCTGACGAACTCAGGGTGAGCCCGCAAATCCTCCTCCGAGGTTCGGCCCTGGAATGGAATCTCGACTACCTCCTTGATCCGCCCCGGCCGCGAGCTCATCACCGCCACTCTCTGCCCGAGATAGACCGCCTCCTCAATCCCGTGCGTTATAAAAATAATCGTCTTCTTCGTCGCCTCCCAGATGCGCAGCAGCTCGCTCTGCAGCGTCTCCCGGGTCTGCGCATCCAGCGCGGCAAACGGTTCATCCATCAGCAGCACCTCGGGATCATAAGCGAGGCTTCTCGCAATCGCGATCCGCTGCTTCATTCCGCCCGACAGCTCATGCGGATAACGGTTCTCAAAGCCCGACAACCCGACGAGCCGGATATATTCCAGCGCGGTCTCCCGCCGCTCTTTTTTCCCGATGCCCTTCGCCTCCAGGCCGAACTCCACATTAGCCAGCGCCGTCCTCCAGGGAAATAATGCATATTGCTGAAAAACAATCCCCCGGTCCAGATCAGGTCCGGCAATGGCCTTGCCGTCCAGCAAAATCTGTCCGCTGCTGGGCTTCGTAAGCCCGGCCAGCAGATCAAGCAGCGTCGACTTCCCGCAGCCGCTCGGGCCGACGATGACCATGAACTCTCCCTGCCTCACCTCCAGGTGAATGTCCTGCAGCGCGGAGACCGGCTGCGACGATTCCTTCAAATGCCCCAGATTCCGCTTAATCCGAAAAGCCTTGTGTACATGCTGAATGCTAATTTTTGCCGTTGTCATCGATCTGCTTCCCTCCATCCCGATACGGATTGAATTGATTGGTAAAAATCGCGCTTCCGTCAATCTCGCCTTCCCGAATGGTGCCCTCCTTTACCAGCCAGTTCACCCAGGTCTCGAATTCCTCGGGGGCGATCAACCCTCCGGTGCCCGCTACCCCTGTGCTTTTCCAATATTTGATGCTGCTGTCATCCTCCTTTCGTCCGCGTTCCTTGATGATCTTCGCATAGCGGGCCCTTACCTCTTCGGGGGGTGTCGTTCTCGCCCACTCGATCGCCTGGGCCGTCGCCTCGACGAACTTGCGCGTTGCCTTCGGATGGTCCGTGATGAACTTGTTCGTCAGCACATAGCTCCCTGCGCTGAAGACGCCGAATAAATCCTTATCTGTAAAAAGAGGCCTGATTCCGCCCCGCTCAAGCGCCTTATCCCGGAGCACCCCGCCCAAGGTGGCGACATCCACCTGGCTCGCCCGCAGCGTCTGCTCCCCGGTCACCGGCGGTACGACGACAAGCGTTACCTGTTCAATCTCCTCCGGCGTTAGCCCCTCCCGGTGCAGATACTCCTTGATCACGAATTCATGATGCGCCCCGAGCGTATTCACCGCAATCTTCTTCCCGATCAAATCCTTTGCGGATTGGACCGGACTGTCTTCCAGCACATAATAGCCGGACCAGGTATTGTCATCGACGCCGTAATAGGAGATCACAGGTGTAATCGGCGCCTTGGCTGCAATCAGCTTCACAATGGCTCCGTTAAACGCCCCGCCAAAATCGGTATCCCCTGTGACCACCGCTTGAATATCCTGCGGCCCGCTAATCGTCGTGCCGATGAATTTCAGCTTGAGCGGAGCCAAATATCCCAAATCCTCGGCCAGCTCCGGAAAGGTCACGGCGCCCACGCTGCCCTGATAGCGCAGCTCGGTCACCTCCAGGCCGTCCGAAGCTTCGGTGTGTGCCGCTGACGTCGCTTTATCGCCGCAGCCCGCAAGGAGAACAGCCGCGAGCAGCCAAGTCGCCGCCAAGCTTACCATTTTAAGAGATGAACGATCCATAAATGACAACCCCCTTCAATTCTTGGTGATCATGCGAATCAGACATGTTGCAGCCGCCATTTTTAGCTGATGAGCGAAAAAAAAGAGACGCACTCATCTGCAGATGGCGGTCTCTCCGGAGGTCCGGTCGATGGATTTATTTATTAAATCCCTATCTGATTACTTTGATTTATTGAACATACTACCCTCCCATCGGCTCTGTGTCAATCACTTTTTCACAAAATTTTCGTATTTTTTTGAACGACTTCTTCATGTTTTACAGAAGCTGAACCGATATTGCCGACGCATTAATGAAGTTAAATCTTCGAAATTGACAGGCCCGTACGAACTGCTACGATAAGACTCCATTTTAGAGCATTTCGTTGGTTTTTGACCGGACGTCCAGAGACATCGGCTGTACGCAGTGGCAGCCCATGTCTTTTTTTATTGGCTATGCGCTGCCCTCGCTCGTATTAAACATGGATAGCAAGGAGTGATTGGTATTGCGACAGCAGCCCGTGCTCTACGTCCTCATCCTCGGCTCATTCTTCTCCGCCTAAAGCGTCTGCTCGATGAACGTCGGGCTGCCGGCCTTTATCGAAATTTCCGACTCCGATTTGATGCTTGATACGAGTCTGGCCTATCTCGCCGTCTGGATGTCGTCTGGTACATCGGCATCGGCCTGCCGATGACCCCGGCAATGAATGCGGGGATACATGCCACTGCGGCGGAATAGTATGGCCATGCATCGGCGTTCATGAACTGGCGGCGGTTTAAATTTTTGGCGCTTTGGCTCTGGGCTGGTTCGCCTCGCTGTTCTATGCGCGCCAGAACCTCCATACCACCGTACTGCAGCAATCTGCCCTCACCTCTAGTGCTGATGGATTCACTTTTACGCATACACTTTAGGCATCGACGATTCCTTTGTTGTTGCGGCCCTGCTGGTGCTGCAGAGTGTACCCCTTGCCCTGCTGCTGCGGGAGCAACACCGAGAAAGGAGGATCGGGTAGAGCGAGAAGAGACGTCCCTCACGGCTTAGTTCAGACCTGGCTGTAAATTTCGACTGCCGATCCCTGCTCATCTCGTTAAAAAAGGACACCCTCCTATTAAAGAGAATGTCCTTCTTGTCATCTTGCCCTATGGATTCGGCAGCTCGATTCGTATCGCATGCTGCTCCTTGACCCAGTTTACTTTGGCGCCCAGCGCCTCGGCGACGAAGCGCAGCGGCACCATTGTAGTATAGTTCTCATTGAACGGCTTGAGCTGATCGGCGATTTGTTTCCCGTTCATAGTCGTATTCAGCGTATGGAGGTTAATGACTATATTCATGCTTCCTTTACTTACGGTTACGGTATTCGATGGATTCACCCAGGTCACCTTGGCGCCCAGCTGCTCAAAAACACCTCGCAGCGGAACATAGCTCACATTATTCACGATGGTCGGCGGATAAGTGAAATCCACCGTGGCATCGTTGATCTCGACGCGAATGGAATCCTCGACAAGCTGCGGCTTGGATGGCTTGCCCAGCCCGCCGTGATAAGTCCATTTCATGACCGTGCCATCGCTCAGCAGCGCATACTGCTCCCGCAGACTTGTATTCGCCAGGTCAACCGCGCCCTTGATCCCCTCGACCTGTACCGCTTGATACTCGCTGGCATCCATATAACTATCCCAGACCCATACCGTACCGTCCTTCTTGATTATGCTAAACGACGAGAAGCTGCCTCCGGCAAGCTGCGATGCATTCTCCGCATTCTTCACCTTGATCGGGCTAAGCAGCTCCCCCGCGGTCGGATAGGTTTTGGAGTTCTTCCACACGGCGACCGAGCCGTCCGCAAGCAGCGCCGCCGCTTTCTCGCTGCCTGCGGCAACTGCGGCCGCTTTCCCCAGGCCGTTGCTCTTTACGATCGTCGGCTCCCATAGGCGGTCGGGATTCATCTCCGTCACGGCTGATCCAGTGACCCATACCTGTCCATCCCTGTCCAAAGCAGTGGCGGTCCAAGCCCCTGCGGCAACAGCCTGGATGGCTGGAAGTCCCTCCAGCTTCCCCGGGATGGGGGAAGGCGTATGCACGCTGTCCTTGCTTCCCCACTGCCATACCGTTCCATCCGCGCCCAGAGCCAAGCTTTGGTTGTAATTGGCTGAAATCGAGACAATATCCTTAAGGCCCGGTACCTGCACCGGTTCGAGGACAGGCTGATAAGAGGTTGTCCCGATGCCAAGCTGCCCGTCTTCATTTGCCCCGGTTGCCCACACCGTTCCATCCTTTCGCAAAATCAGCGCATGCATGTGCCCGCCCGCGATATCCTTCACTTCATCGATATGCATCCTCACCGGAGTCTTGACCGGGACGATAGAGCCGTTGCCCAGCAGCCCCCGATCCCGCATTCCTCCCCAAGCCCAGGCGGTCCCGTCCTTCTTAATCGCATATACGGCGTAATCCCCGGAGGAGATTGCCACAACATCGGATAACCATTTGCCTTTCTGACCCGGCATCTGCTCCGTTTGGGCTGCTTGAGCAGTAAAAGGCATAAGCATGGTCAGAGTCAGCACTATCCCCGCGAGGACTGCTCGGCGGCGTCGAAATTTCCCGCGCTTAATATTCATTGAATGATTATTCATTGAATCTCTCCTCACCACTTACAAAAATTTCTTGCTATGAGACATATGACGCGGATCGCTGTTAAAAAGTTTCTGCACAACCAAAAAAGCCGTCCCAAAAATAGAACTTTTGAACACTCTCACCAGTGAAACAATTTGCAGAAGGACCAGTTTCTCTCGTCCTCGATGTGACCAAACACACTCTCCACCTCTCCTTTACGCCGAGCATGAATCGCGGTTTCTCGTTTTAAAAGGATTTATAGTAGTTAGTTTCTGCGGCAAAGAAGGGAAAGCAGATTTAAATGGATTTCATGTCGTTAGAAGAGGGATGTTCGCCATCCTGGGCGGGATTCTTGATTTTAGGTGCATGAAATCCATCTAAACCCTTGAACCATTCATTTAGAGCATCATTAGATACATGAATTCCATTTAATGTTCGTGCTCGATAGCTCATTCTCAAGTTCGATAGCTCATTTTCGAGTTCGATAGCCTATGTTTGTGTTCGCTCATATTCGTGCTCGTTAGCCTATGTTCGTGCTCAATAGCTCATTTTCGAGTTCGATAGCCTATGTTTGTGTTCAATAGCTCATATTTGTGCTCGATAGCCTATGTTCGTGCTCAATAGCTCATATTCGTGCTCGTTAGCCTATGTTCGTGCTCAATAGCTCATATTTGTGCTCGATAGCTTATGTTTGTGTTCAATAGCTCATATTCGTGCTCGATAGCTTATGTTTGTGTTCAATAGTTCATATTCGAGTTCAACAGCTCATTCTCTAGTTCGGTAGCTCATATAAGGCAAGCTAAAGAGGTTGATTCCGCAGAAATTAATTTCGCACAGAAACGGTTAGCTTTCTAAAAAAAAGCCCCTTCAGCCATCTTTTTAATGACTTCTGGGACAGCCCCTTGCCGTGGTTGCAACGGTTGTATGGCTTGCCTGTATCATTGTATGTATCGGCTTTATGTATATTTGGTAAAAAGGTCCTTTCTTTTTCCCAACGAACCCTTAAATTGCGCTACTTCTTCTCGTTCAATACCTCGATCATCATGGAAGCCCCCATCTTAAAGCCCTGAACGAAAGTCGCCTTATTGTGGATCGAGTTCGACTCCCCTTGCAAATCCAGCATCGCTTCCAGCTGCCTGAAATCTTCCTCCGACAGCTTCTGCCGCCACAGCTGCATCATCTCTGATATTTGCTGATTCAACATACGATATCTTGGATCATCGGGAACAATCTGCTCGCTCGGGTACAGCTTTCCGTAATAGAGATCTTCTATAATGCTTTTCACTTGGCAGCCTCCTTCCTGTTTCGCATAAGACTATTATATTTCAATTTTGTCTGGAAAAGGGGATTTAGTGAGACAATCGCTAAATGATTTAGCAAAATGCTAGTCTAAACATCTGCCCAATGTTATAATAGCCTTTTGTTTTGTAATATAATAGATCGAGAGGGATTAATGTGAAACCGAAGTATTTTATTGTTTTTTTCTTATGTCTTGTGGTAATGACAACAGGGATAGTCGGGTGCAGCTCAAATGAAAAACTCTCGCAAAAGGATTTTTACGGAATATCGTTTAAGATTCCTGCTGAATGGGGAGAACCAGCTGGGGAAAGTAAGGATCATATCACATACAGCCTTGGATTGAACGGACCAACGACGAGTATCTTTTACATTTATGCTTTCCCGAAAGATACATACAGAAGCAAATTTTATAATGAAGAAAGCCATACATACAAAGGCGTTTTTGAACTTAGCTCAGAGGAGAAGTTGAGCAACAAGTTAAATCTCATGATTATGAATTTGAGTAATCATGAATATATTGCAAGGGATGAATCGGCCCCTGAAAATCTTATCCTGCTTGCTTTTGTAGAAACAAAGGATCATGTTCTAGAGGTAACTATGGAAATACCAGTAGAGTACTATGAGAATAACAAAGAACTTATTCACTCCATTTATAACAGTATTAGAATAAAATAATTAAATTAATTATCGACCTTGCGATATTTAAAATTCAGCATAATTTATTTTGATTTCGCCCAATGCTACAATAAGGAAGTCAAGCATAATCCTAATCCTATAAGGAGTGTGGCCAATGGCTGTTGATGTGTATTTCAATTTTAACGGGAACTGCCGCGAAGCTGTAGAGTTCTACGCCGATGTATTTAACACCGGAGCACCGCATATCATGACCTTTGGAGAAGCCCCGCCGAATCCGGAATACACGCTTCCCGAAGAAGCGAAGGATCTAGTCATGCACGCACGCATCAACATCAAAGGAAGCAACGTGATGTTCTCCGATGTATTTCCGGGAATGCCTTACGTGCAGGGCAACAACATCACCCTAGCCTTTATCAGCGATGATCTGGAAGAAGTCAAGTCCGTGTTCCATAAATTGAAGGAAGGCGGCACGGTGAACATGGAGCTGCAGGAGACGTTCTGGAGCAAATGCTATGGCAGCGTCAAGGACAAGTTCGGCACCGAGTGGCAGGTCAGCCATGACAGCGGCGAAGCCGCCATGTAACTTAAAGACTGAACGAGCGAGCATTCGCATCAAGAATAATGCATGAACCAGCATGCGCCAACATGTACCAATATGTACCAATATGTATCAACAAACATCCCATCACACGCCTAGTGTAATGGGATGTTTGTTCTTGCAAGCCGCAACCAGTGCAGCATGATTACCAAATATTCGATTCCTTCACCCTTTGGTCCAGAAACGCAAAGTCATCGTCACGCAGCGGCTCGACAGTGCCTTTCTGATACCCCTTCCCCTTCGTGGAGAAGAAGTCGTGCGTGCTCGTCTCTGTGCGGATTCCGTTCAGCACCACCGGGTTGATCTCCTCCTCTTCAAAGGCCGGCTCGATCCCAAGGTTCATTAACGCTTTGTTCGCGTTGTAACGGATATACTTCTTCACTTCATGGGTCAGGCCGATCGGATCGTACAGCTCCTCGGTATACTCCAGCTCGTTCTTGTACAGATCCATCAGCAGCTCGCTCACGAACTTCTCAGCGATATCCTGTTCCTCCGCGCTGAGCTGCTGGAATACCTCCTGCGCCAGCAGGCCGACAAATACGCCGTGGACGCTCTCGTCGCGGATGATCAGCTTGATGATCTCCCCGCTCGCCACCATTTTGCCCTGTCCCGCCAAATACAGCGGATAGAAGAACCCAGAGTAGAACAGGAAGCTCTCCAGGAAAACCGAGGCGACCATCGCCTGATACAGGCTTAGCTGCTCGCCCTGCTCGATATTCCGATAATAGGAATCGATCCGCTGTGTTTTATACTGCAAATATTTATTGCCGCGCACCCATTGGAAGGTCTCGCTGATCCTCTCACTGCTGGCCACCGTCGTGAAGATCGTGCTGTAGCTCTTCGCATGGATTTCCTCCATCGCCGCCTGGAAGATCAGAATCGCCTTCTTCTGCTTCCCTTCCACATGCTGTGCGATCAGCGGCATACCGACATTCCCTTGCTCCGTATCAAGCAGCGTCAGGCCGCCCAGCACCTTCATAAATGTATTCTTCTCCGCGCTGCTTAGCTCGGTCCAGGACTTCAAGTCCTTGGATACCGGAATTTCCGTGTCCAGCCAAAATTGCGAAGTATTCTGCGTCCAGAGCATTTCCGTATAATCCGTTTCCGGCGCGTTCCAGTTCACCGCTTCGAACTTTGTCATTCTGCATTTTCCTCCTGTACTCTGCCAAGCTTAAGTGCCCCGTGCACTATGCTGCATTTCACCAGCAATTCATCACTGCGTACCCGCCTGCGGCGGCCTCAGCAGCCTATCCGTTTAAATGACGCAGCTGATGCACTCTTCGATTGTTCTTTTTCTCGTCCGGGTATAATAGAGGGTTTTTAGCCCTTTTTTCTGCGCATAGATATAGTATTTCGCCAAGTCCCTCGTCGTCAGATTATCCTTCACGTACAGAATCGTTGAAATGGCCTGGTCGATGTGCACCTGCACCTCTGCCACAAGATCGATCAGATTGAACATATCCATATCGTAAGCTTCTTTATAGAAGAAATAATTGCTTTCGTTCAGGAACGGCATCGGGTAAATCGTCTTGGAATCGCCGTACTCCCGCTCCTCGATGCGCTGCGTAATCGGCGCGATCGAAGCTGTCGACGACTGCAAATACGAAATCGAGCCCGTCGGCGCAATGGCCAGGCGATAAGCATGGTACAGCCCGTGCTTCATCGTCTCTTCCTTGAGACGGAGCCAATCCTCGCGGGTAGGGATCGGATGGCCGGCGAACAGCGCCTTCACCTTGTCCGTACGCGGCGAATAATCATTCTCCTCGTAGCGCTTGAAATAAGCCCCGCTTGCATATTCGCTAAGCTCGAAATCCTTGAACGTCACCTGCCGTTCCCGGGCAATCATCATCGAGCGCTCGATCGAATAGTAATTCAGCATCATGAAGAACGTGCGCGCAAAATCGATCGCTTCCTTGGACTCATAAGGAATATGGTTCAGCGCCAAAAATCCATGCAAATTCATCGCCCCAAGGCCGACGGAATGCAGCTCCCGGTTCGCCTTAGCCACAGAAGGCACGATCTCCAGCTCGGTCCGGTCGCTGACCTCGGTCAGGGCGTCCATCGCCAGATGCACCGTCTCGCGCATCCGCCGGTTCTTCATCACGTTCACGATGTTAAGCGAGCCGAGGTTGCAGGAAATATCGCGCTGGATCACATCCTCCTGGCCATAATCGTTAATCGTCGACACTTCGCTCAGCTGCGCAATCTCGCTGCACAGATTGGAGAACTTCACGCGCCCGATTTTCTTCAGGGCATGCTGCTCGTTCGTATTATCCACGTACATGATATACGGATAGCCGGATTCCATTTGCGTTTGCGCAATTTTGATGATCAGATCGCGCGCCACGATTTTCTTCTTCCGCACCCGAGGATTGTTTACTAGCTCATCATACATCGCCGTCAAGTCCATATCGTCCAAATGCACTCCGTATTCCTGGTAGACCGTATGCGGATAGAACAGATACATGTCTTTATCCTGCTCGACCAGCTCGAAGAACTTGTTCGGCGCTACAACGCCCAGAGACAATGTCTTGATGCGGATTTTCTCGTCGCTGTTGATCTTCTTCGTGTCGAGAAACTCATGAATGTCCGCATGGAACAAGTTGAGGTAGACGACGCCGCTGCCGTCCCGCTGGCCCAGCTGGTTCGCGTAAGAGAACGCGTCCTCGAACAGCTTCATCACGGGCAGTACGCCGCTCGCCTTGCCATCGAGGCCTTTGATTTGCTCGCCGGCCGCGCGGATTTTGCTGAGATTCAGGCTGACGCCCCCGCCGATCTTGCTAAGCTGCAGCGCTGAATTGATCGCGAACCCGATCGCATTCATGGAGTCGTCAACCTCCAGCAGGAAGCAGCTGACCAGCTCGCCGCGGCGCTTCTTGCCCGCATTGAGGAACGTCGGCGTAGCTGGCTGATATTCCTGGGAGATCAGGACATCTGCATATTCCCGGGCTTTCTTGATGTCGCCATCGCCGAGAAACAACGCCGTAACGGCGATCCGATCCTCATAGCGCTCAAGGAACTTCGAGCCGTCGTTCGTTTTCATCGCATAGTTATTATAAAATTTGAAGGCGCTCATGAAGGACGGGAACCGGAATTTCCGTGCATACAGGCCGTCATACAGCTTCTTCACGTCGTCGAAATCGTATTTGGCGAACAGCTCTGCCTCGTAGTAATCATGCTCGATCAGATAATCGATCTTCTCCTTTAGGTCATGGAAGAACACCGTATTCTGATTCACGTAATCGACGAAATAGCTGCGGGCCGCCTCCAGATCCTTATAGAACTGGAACTTCCCGTTCTTCTGCACCATGATCTCATTGTTAAGCTGTATCCAATTGGGAATTTGTGTTTGCGTAAGCGGTTGAGCTGGCGTTAATGTAGTCAATTTGCATAACCTCCTGTTTGAATCGCTCGACATCCTTCTTGGTGCCGCTGAGCTCGAATTTCATCAATAAAGGGACGGAATACATCTCCGCAACCTGATCCCCGGCCAAGCCATAGCGAACGCCCCAGTTCGTATTGCCGCTGGCAGCCACGCCCTGCAGCAGATCGCCGTTAGCCTCGAGGAATTCCAAGGTCGACGCTGGAACCTGGCCGAAGCCTGTCGTATATGTAATGAGTACAAATGGCCGGTCAACGACCAGTCCGTCTCGAATCTGGACATGCTCCACATCCAATTTGCTGACGAATCGTTTAACGTTACCCGTCTTCGAATCATAAACAACGAGCATTGCTTTCCCTCCCGTGAAGAAATGGCCCACCCGCAGGTGATGAGCCATAGGCGTCATTCTAATGTGTACAATCCCATATCTCCAAGCTTCACACTATATATGGTGTCTAATGACTAGGTTTCATACAAAATATAGTGCGTGTTTGTAATATACCTGTTTTCCCAAAATTAATCAAGAGATATTTCCCCATCCTGTGCAATTTCATACAACCAGAAAACGCTCTTTAAGCAGTTCATTCTCCGGCTGCAAGTGGAGTCCTTCAAAATCGAAACGGAACATGCCCGCCCTTCTTCTGCGCACAAAAAAAAGCTGCAGCCTCTGCCCCATCGCGGGCTGCCGCAGCTTTATAGACTAGCCTTTCACTTTGGTCAGCAAATAGAGAAAATACGGCGCGCCAATCACCGCTACAACGATCCCCGTCGGTATTTCCGAGGGCTGCAGAATCAAGCGTCCGATCGTGTCGGCAACGATGACGAGCAGCGCTCCGGTCAACGCTGAGGCCGGCAGCAGCAGCTCATGCTTCGGACCGACGAGCCGCCTCGCCAAATGCGGAGCGATCAGGCCGACGAAGCCGATGCCTCCGCTCACCGCCACCGAGGAGCCGGCCAGGCCGACCGCCGCCGCGAGCAGCAGCAGGCGCTCCCTCTCCACGGACGCCCCGAGCCCGGTTGCCGAATTCTCGCCCAGGTTCAGAACATTCATCACCCGGGCTTTGGAGAACACCAGAGGAAGCAGCACGATGATCCACGGCAGCAGCGCCAGCACGAACTTCCAGTTGGAGCCCCAAATGCTGCCCGCGAGCCAGGTAGCCATGAACTGATATTTTTGCGGATCCAGCTTCAGCGTCAGTACGATCATGGCCGAGCTGATTCCAGCCGCAACGCCAATCCCTGTCAGAATTAGCCTTGTCGGCGATATGCCCTCATTCCGCTTATAGGACAGGGCATAGATTAGCGCCGCGGTCAAGCCAGAGCCGATCAGCGCAAGCACAGGAAGCAGGAAGATAGACCGGAACGATGTTGTCGGATAAAAGGAAATATACAGCATCACCATAAGCCCCGCGCCGGCATTGATGCCCAGGATGCCCGGGTCGGCCAGCGCATTGCGGGACAGGCCCTGCAGTATGCAGCCCGATACGGCCAGCCCTGCACCGATGAGCACAGAAATAACGATGCGCGGGAGACGGAACTCGAATAAAATGAGCGACTGCTTCTCTGTCCCCATCCCGAATAGCGTTCTGGCCACGTCCAGCGGCGATAGCCGGATATAGCCCGTATTCATGCTCACAATAAAGGCGCAGACGATCAATAGGCACAGGATCGACATTACCAGAATTCCGTGCTGCAGCCTGCGCTTGCCTGAAGCTGAAGTTACTGCCTTATTGACGGGTTCCATCTATAATTCCCTCCTCTCTTTACGTGCGAGATAGAGGAAGAACGGCACCCCGATTAACGCGATAAGCGCACCGAGCGGCGTTTCCGCCGGGGCATTGATCATTCTTGCCGCCAAATCGGCAAAGACGGTCAGCAGGCTGCCGAGAATCGCCGAGCAGGGAATAATCGAGCGGTAATCGACACCGACAAGAAAGCGGGTTAAGTGCGGGATGATCAGGCCGATAAAGCCGACAGAGCCGACGACCGCCACCGATGAGCCGGCAAGAATAAGCACGATGATCGTGCCTGCCAGCTTGACCAGCCCGGTCCGCTGCCCAAGGCCGACAGCCACCTCTTCCCCCAGGCTTAGCATCGTAATCGACCGCGACAGCGCCATCGCCCCGATCAGCGCGCCTCCCACCCAGGGGAGCATGATTTTCAGCTGGAACCATTTTGTCCCGGCCACCCCGCCCGCATACCAAAAGGCCAGGTCCTGACCGACCTGAAAATACAGCGCAACACCCTCGCTGAGAGCTACAAGCAATGCGCTGACCGCCGCCCCCGCCAATACGAGGCGCACCGGGGTCGCTCCTCCCTTCGACAGCGAGCTGATTCCGAAGACGAGCGCTGCTCCGGCACCCGCCCCCAGGAAGGAGAACAGAATGAGCAAATTAAACGATAGCCCCGGAAAAAAGGCAAAGCATAGCGCCAGCGCAAGGCCTGCTCCGGCATTGAGCCCGAGCAGCCCGGAATCGGCCATCGGGTTGCGGGTCATTCCCTGCATGAGGGCTCCCGCCACGGCAAAGCCCGCCCCGACCATGGCGCCGCCAAGAATGCGGGGCAGGCGTATTTCCTGAATGATCTGATGCTGCGTCAGCTCCGGATTATAGCGAAATACCGCTTCCCACACCGTCACGAAGCGGATATCCGCTGCGCCAAATGACACCGAGAGCGCAATTCCCAAAATTAATGCCGCGATTCCCCCAAGTAGAATCAAGGAGACGACAACCGGCCTTGCTCTCTGCTTCGACACGGGCAGCCGCCCGCCCGTCTTCGTCGTTTCTACCATATCCATCATACAAAAGTTCTCCCCATCCGCAAAGCGCGAACCGCAAGCTCAAATCTATACGGATTCTGCGCCTGTTCAAAATTGCTGCTCTCAAAAAATCCACTACTAACCAATGATAGTGATAATCGTTCTCATTATATGTCCTGTGACAATTATCGTCAAGGCATTGTCGACTTTTGAATCGTGACCAGCGTCTGGCCGCCGCTCCGCTCGATCTCGAAGCCCCATCCCATCATGGCCGCCCGGTCCTGCATCATCTTGATGCCATAGTGATGACTGCCCACTTCGTGCAAGTCGAAGCCCACCCCGTCATCCGTAACCGAGCATCTCCACCCCTCAGCCGTAACCCGGCCCGTAATTCGCACCTCATTTGCCCTGGCATGCTTGCGGATGTTGAAGAGCGATTCGCGGATCAAGGCCAGCAGCTCGATCTTATCCCGCACCGAGAGCCGATCCTCCGGGATAGCCCAGCTGAGATGAATATTCAAATCGGATTCTGCCTCAAGCTCCCGGACGAGGCTGCCGATCCCTTGCAGCCAGGAGACGGCGTCCTGCGCTGCCGGGTGCCGCAGATTGGCGATAGCCTGCCGCACATAAGTATTCGTGCGATGAATATTGTGCTTCAATTTTTCAAATGTAACCTTGTCGGTGACCTGCGCCTTCTCGACCTTATTCACCTGGGCATTCAGGAGGAACAGGGACTGGGCGATGCCGTCATGAATCTCCCGGGCGATCCTCTCGCGTTCTTCCAAAGCTGCTTTGAGCGCCTTGGCTTCATTCAGCTCTGCCTGGATATGCTCCATCCACTTGAAGAGCTGAGTAAGCAAGAGGATGGACACCAGAAATACGATGACCGGAGACAGCCAATTGCCCAGCTCCATCGAAATATAGGATAGCAAATATTCATGCCGTACAAACTCCCAGGCTCCGATTGTGATCGTAGGAATGATAAGAATCAACCATTTGATTTGGTGATAGGACAATCTCATATACTGCCTCCATAATAGTTTCAAAATAACGTAACGTACCGCAGTCAGCTATTCTTACTTTAAAGGAATTTAGACTTGTGAACAATGCACGAATTTGATAAAACTGCAGGCATCTATAATAACATCCTGCAAAGGACTTTTCTGGAATAAAAAATCAAGGTTAAGCAAATGTTTATATTACATCCAAGTATGGAAAGAAGGAAGGAGTGGAGCAACAGTGTCAAAGTGGACCAGGCTGCTGCGGAGGCAGCGCAATCATGCAGCCCGAATTAAGCGCCCTAAGCAGGTGCATAGGCTGGCAAGTCCGGCTTTGCCTGGTGACGGCTCTCCTTCCGACGCCCAGAGACGCCTCGATTCCCGCGTATCCTGGGTGAAGCAGCAGCTCGCCAATTGTTCCGATGTCATCTACCGCCAATTGACGATCAGTACGGGCCGGAACTGCACTCTGATTTATTTAAAAGGGATGACTGACCAGACTACGATCCAGGATGGCATTATCCGCAGCCTCCTGCAATATAACGAAGCTCAGGACGGCGATCTCGTTTCTTTTCTGTTCGATGATCAGGCGATATCCGTATCCGAGATCGAAATCGTAACGGACACAAGTGAGCTCATATCTGCTGTTCTCGGCTCAGGAGTCGCGCTAATCATCGATGGCGAGCCCAGGATCATGACCTTCCCTTCCGCCTCTTCCTTCTCTACACGGTCCATTGAGGAGGCCCCGAACGAATCGGTGATTCGCGGGCCGAGGGAAGCTTTCATCGAGAGCCTGGACACCAATCTGACTATGCTGCGGAGAAGATTAAAGAGCAAGAATCTCAAGCTGGAAGAGTTTTCAATGGGAACCGAGACGCATACAAGATTCGTCATGGCCTATGTCGAAGGTATTTGCAGACCGGAGCTGGTAGAGGAAATCAAGCATCGGCTGTCTTATCTGGATATCGACGGCCTCATAGGGTCTTCTGTCCTGGAGGAATCGATTGAGGATTCGCCGTTCTCTCCTTTTCCGCAAGTCGAATATACAGAACGGCCGGACATTGTTGGCAGCTCACTGCTGGAGGGGCGCGTAGCATTGATCGTGGACGGGACGCCTTCCTCGATTATTGTTCCGGTGACCCTGCCTATGCTCATGCAGACCGCAGAAGACTACTATCAGCGCTATATCGCGGCTACCTGGATTCGCTGGATACGCTATCTGTTTCTTTTTGTCTCCTTGCTCTTGCCGTCTCTATACATTGCAATTACCACTTTTCATCCTGAAATGATCCCGTACAAGCTGTTAATGACGATCGCTGCTGCCAGAGAAATCGTGCCTTTCCCCGCCGCTGTCGAAGCCTTTATTATGGAGCTTTCCTTCGAGGCCCTGCGGGAAGCATCGATTCGCATTCCGAAATCGATCGGCCAGGCCGTATCGATCATCGGTGCGCTCATCATCGGCACGGCGGCGGTACAAGCAGGGATCGTCTCCGCTGCTATGGTCATTATCGTCTCGCTGACCGGTATCGCATCATTCATTATTCCGCACTTTGATCTCGGCCTGTCGATCCGGCTGCTGCGATTTCCGATTATGGCTCTGGCATCCATTTTAGGCCTGTTCGGCATTACCTGCGGGTTGATTATAATCTATATTCACCTGATTAATCTCAATTCGTTCGGAATCCCTTACCTGTCTCCATTCACCCCGATGGTCAAGGCAGATTTAAATGATACGGTAATTCGCGCCCCATGGTGGGCGATGAAGATGCGGCCGTTAACCTTAAATCGGAACGATAGACGGCAAGGCAAAGACCCGCGCGGATGGAAGAACCGGAAGGAGGAGTAAGCGTTGAACAAGCTGGGAAACCGACTGCTTCTTGCCACACTCTCAGCTATCATTTTTCTGACTGCAAGCGGCTGCTGGTCCCCTGTTGAACTCAATGACCGGGCCTTCGTCAATTTGATGATGGTCGACTTGACGGATGATGGCCAGTTCGAGCTGACTCTCGGCTTTCCGCTGCCCAACCGGATGATCCCGGGACAAGCCGGGGGTTCGGGCGAGACGAGCAAGGATCCGTTCGCTTTCGTCTCGAAAACAGGCAAAAAACTGCCTCAGGCCTTGCAGGATCTTCAAAGCGACCTGTCAAGGCGCATTACCTTCGGGCAAACTCGGGTCATCATCATCGGCAGTAAACTGGCGATGCAGGGAATCGATCCCGTGCTCGAGTTCATCAGCAGGCATATCGCCTTTCACATCAGCGCAAATATTTTCATAACTCCGGGAAGCGTGATGGAACTGGTAAAGACCCCGACCACTTTCGAGCGTTTCGTTTCCGTCATTCTGCGGGCTTATATTAATCAGAAGCTGACGATAGACACAACGCTGCGGGACGTTCTCCGCACAAGATACGGCTCTGGGGATATCCTTGTCCCCATACTGAGTTTCGGCAAGCAGCCCGGCGCCATCGCCAAGAAGGAGCGGGCCGAGGTTTGGATGGGCGTCGATGGAGCGGCCATTTTGAAGAAGAACAAGATGATCCGTCCCATCCTGAACAAAGATGAGATGAGAGCTGCCCTAATGATCGATTCTGATATCAAAGAGATGGCAGTCAGCATTGAGTCGCCGATCGATGGCAAGGATATCACCTTTAACGTGGAGCATGTTCGCACAAAGATCCAGGCAAGCAACAAAAAGAATGTTCCCGGCATTCGCCTGCTCACGAGAGGAACCGCCTCGGTATTAACCTCAGACTCCAAGCTTGATCTTCAAAACGATGCACATCTGATTATGGCGCAAAAAGCGCTGAATGAGGAGCTAAGCCGCCGAATCATGCAGATGATCAACACAACGCGCGCGGCCGAGGCCGACGTGTTTCAGTTCAAGAAATATTTAAACTGGAAATACCCTGACGCATGGCAGAGAATTCAACCGAATTGGAATGAATACTATGCGGAGGAACTCGTCATTGAACCCGTAACCCATTTAAGACTAAGAGGCACCGGAGAAGCTTACCGGTCGATCAGAACGGAATGGGGGGAAAGCACTTGACCAGCATCGCCCTCGTATTTCTCCTTATTACGCTGTATGAATGGGCGGATTGGCGCAAGCGTTACCGTAATACAGCCAAGCTGTGGAGGCTAATTGTGGTGAATATAATTTTGCTCCTATTGCTGGAAATGCACTTCCTCGTTAAAGATAGCTGGAATATTGAAGTCGCCCTGCATGGACTGTATCGCTTGTTGGATCGGTGGCTGTAGGGCACTTGCATTCATGACGGGAGGACCAGATATGCAGAAGATAACTCACCTGCAAATATTCACGATGTACAATATATATATCTTCACGGTCATCATCGCTTTCATGATGGGCCGGTATATCCAGAGCAGCGAATTCACCGCGCCCGTCAGCATATCCGCGGGAGGCCTATTGAGCATCCTCTTGCTGTATCCCGCCTACAAAGTCACCATCTCTCGTCCAAATGAGACGATCATCCAGTACGGCGGCGATATCATAGGTAAAGCCCCGCATGCGGTTGTTGTCGTATTCATTGCGATCATGAATCTTCTGCTCGCCGCAATCAATCTTCGGGAGCTGGAGGATTTCCTCATTCAAGTATACTTGCCCGGAACACCCTCCTGGGTCATAGCAATCTTGTTCGGAGCTTGCGTTGCATACGGCACCCGTTCTGGGGTCGCTACCATTTTCCGAGCTTCCTTAGGCTTTTTTTTCATAAGTGCGCTAGCCATTATCGGTACCCCTTTTATGGTGTCGCAGGTCATGCACATCGAAGTGCTGCCTGCGTTAGTTAACCGCTTGAACTTGAAGCAGATGGGTGCAGGCATCTATGACAGCGTCATTATTTTCGGGGAATTTGCCTTTCTGTTCCTGATCATGCCATATATTAAATCGCCTAAGAAAAGCTATCGCACGTTAGCCATCACGATCATCTCCTCGCTCATCATTATACTGTCTCATCTGGTGCCGATCCTGATGATCATGGGCCCGGAGCTGGCAGCCAATCTGACGTATCCCGACCTGGATCTCGTTCGTTCCCTGCGGACAGGGTCATTCATTGAAACGCTGGATCCCATTCTGATCATTCTTTGGCTGACGAGCCTGTTTATTAAAGTCTCCTTCATGGTATTCATCGCCATCTATTGCATAAGCCTGCTGCTAAAGTTGCCGAATCACAAGCCGCTGGCCCTGTCATTTACAGCATTCGCCTGCATACTGTCCATCCTCCTGGTTCGCTCGCAGATCGAAATGAATTATTTGCTCACCAGCGGCCTGCCGCCGCTGCTCATTTTCACCGAATACGTCATTCCAGTAATCTACTGGATGGTTAACGGCATTAAGTCGCGCAGGAGCAAAATGAAGAACGCCTAAACGCATTAATGAGCCCATCTGTATTTCCTGCTCTGGAGGGAGAATTCATGGGCTGAACCAGACTAGACTGTTTATTCTAATACTTCAATCCGCATAGCCGAATGGCACCTTAGCGCCACGCCAAACAAAAAAACCGTCAAGCCGTGAACCTCCCTATTGTCAGAAACCATCTAACAATGGATACAGTTCAACCGCAGCTTGACGGTTTCGCTAATGTTCCAGCACAGCTTATTGCTGCTGATTCACAAAGGATTGAACATCGATGAACGGGGTAGCTCCGCCGGTTACCGAAGGAAGACGTCCGTCCCATTTCTCCAGCGCTTTCTCCTGAACTTCGATTTGCTTCAGCTGTACGAGCTCCGGCGTAACCTCCTGCTTCTTCAGCTTCAGAGCCTCGGCCTCAGCCTGCGCCTGGGCGATCTTCTGCTTCGCTTCGATTTCGATCCGCTTCAAATCGTTCTCTGCCTTCAGCGCCTGCTGCTGGGCAACCTGCTTCGCTTCAATCGAGTGGTCAAATGCCTCGGAGAATTTAAAATTCACGATGTTGATTTCATTGACGATCAAATCATATTTCGCCATTCTAGCGGTCAAATGCTCGCTGATTTCACCGGCTACGATGTCGCGCTTGGCGATCAAATCCTCAGCAGGATACCGCGCGGTAACCTCTTTGACGACCTCCTGCACAGCCGGATTAATGATAACCGAATCATAAGCCCCGCCGACGTTGTTCATCAAATTGTAAGCAGACTCTTTATTCACGGAATAGTTGACAACGACATGCGTGGAGACGGGCTGTAAATCCTTGGAGGATGCCGTCGTATCCGTTTCGGTCTTCGTTACCTGTGTATTGACCTGAATGACCGTCTGAATGAAAGGTATCTTCAAATGAATGCCAGGCGCCAGAATATTGTCATTCAGCTTCCCAAACGTTTTATACAATCCCACATGGCCATACTGGACCTGTGTTACGCTGTTCACGCCGACAATGCCCAGAATCACGATCGCTACTACAGCGATCAATCCCCTGTATCCCGGATTTTTCCTTGGTTTGTTATTCGGTACTGCTTCCATTATGATCCCCTCCACATTATGTATATGCCTGCCGAGTAACCTGGCACGGCTCTACTTGATAATACGCATCACTATGGAAAAGGTAACAAATTCAAGGAAAAATTCGTATTTATTTCTTGGAAAGCCAGGCCCGCTCATTTCTCCAGCTGACATCTACCGGCAGTTCGAAAAACTCCGAAAGGATGTCCCCATGGAACATCTCCTTCGTACTTCCTTGCATGAACACCTCGCCGCGGCGAAGCAGCAGCGTCTTTGCAAAGGCGGGAATGATTTCCTCCGTGTGGTGGGTGACATAGATCATATGCGGAGCAGCCGGCTGCAGCGCCAGCTCCTGAATGCTGTCCAGCAGCCCTTCCTTCGAGATGAAATCGAGGCCGTTCGCAGCCTCATCCAGGATAAGCAGCTTCGGATCAGCCATGAGCGCCCTTGCAATAAGCAGCTTCTGCTGCTCGCCTTGGGAGCAGGTCTGATACGAACGATCCAGCAAATGGCCGCATCTCAATTGCCGCATCAGCATTTCCGCCCGGTCAAAATCCTCGCTGGAGGGCTTCTCATAAAGTCCGATCGAAGCAAACTTTCCACTCACGACCAAATCCTGCACCTTCTCGGAGCCATGGATCCTTTGCTGCAGAGAGGAGCTGACCCAGCCGATCGATTTGCGCATCTCCCTGACGTCCACTTCCCCATATTTATGGCCCAGCACGGAAATCGTTCCCGTGGTCGGCCAAATGTATCCGTTGATCATATTCAGCAATGTCGTCTTGCCAGAGCCGTTCAGCCCGAACAGAGCCCAATTCTCGCCGGGAGCCACCTGCCAGTCTATTCCATCCAAGACGACCTTCCCGTCCCGCCGCCATGTTACATTTCGCATTTCGATCACTTGGTCTGTACCGCCGGACCGGTTTGATTCACTCATCTTAAGCGCCTCCCTAGCTTCAATGATTTTCGCTTGACCTTAACATTGTCTTATAATATTTACAAAGCTAACTCGCTGAAATAAACTTGTCAAGCTGGGAGTCTGCAAGAAATCTCTCCATTCGAAATTGCTGAAGCGGCGCAAAGCGCATTGCGGCTAGTCAGCAACGGGCAAAGAGCGTTAAAATAAACGAACGACTGCCATACGGAGCCAAGGCTTCGCAAGCAATCGTTCATTTTAATGGCCTTGCACGAGAAGAATTACAGCCCGACGAGTCTTCGGTGAATTTTTATGACGATCTTGCGGATTCTGCTCTCGCTATGCACATGACCGCATGGGCGATGCAAATCCGTTGGGAAGAATACGGCGAATAACCCTGGCGCCATAATCAACTCGCTGCCTTCGCCATGTCCTGCTCCCATTAGACTGCTGTTGTCCTCATAAAATTGGATATCGTCCTCGCGCAGGCGGTTTAAGCTGATTTTCAGACGGTCGTCATATCTTCTCCAGCCGATCCGTTCCTCACCGCTCACCAAATACTGTATATCGATATAGCTGTGATGGGATTCGAACTGCTGGCCGCTAATCGGCTGCGTAGCGTATTCCTGGACAAGGGCATACATCCCTCCGCTTTCCAGCTCATATTTACCGGGTGGAGCATCCTCCAGCTGACGCAGCCTGATATAGTCCAACCCTCTTCGCACAGCGGAAGGGTATAGATGCTTCTCTTGCTCCAGGTTTCTGATGTCACCCAGTATCATGGATTTACCTACCTTCTTCTGATGGATTACGGTTCAATCTCTGGATTGCTGCCGCATTGTCTTGAAGCTTAAAAGCTCTTAACGGCCTTTTTTTGCAGCTGCTTTAATCGGGGCATGACTTCATTGCCGCCTCGCCCGAAATAGTCGTGCAAAAGGCGATACTCCTTGTATAGGGCATCGTACATCGCTTGATGCGCTGAATTCGGCGAGTAGCTTTCCTCCTGGAGATGAGCCATACGTTTTGCCGCTTCCTCGATCGAGTCATAGCCTCCTCGCGCGGAGCCGGCGGCTACGGCGCCAAACATCGCTGCGCCTAATGCCGGAGTCTGCGCCGAGGCGGCGACCTTAATTTCCCGGCCGGTGATATCCGCATACAGCTGCATCAGCAGCTTGTTCTTCTGCGGCAATCCGCCGCAGGCGTATAGCTCCTTCACCTCTACCCCGGCAGCTTCGAACACCTCGATAATATGGCGAGTGCCAAATGCAGCAGCCTCCAGCAAAGCCCGGTAAATTTCCTCAGGTCTTGTTTGCAGTGTGAGTCCGACAATCATGCCGCTAAGCTCGGAATTCACCAGATTGGAGCGATTCCCGTTCCACCAATCGAGCGCAATCAATCCGCTCTCGCCGGGCAGCAGCTCGGATGCTCTGGCTTCCAGCCATGCATGAACCGACATGCCCGCCTGCACGGCCTGCCGTTCTGCATAAGCGGGGACTCCCTGCTTCACATACCAGCCGAACATATCCCCTACGGCTGGCTGCCCGGCTTCATAGGCATACAGCCCGGGAATAATCCCGTCCTCCACGATGCCGCATATGCCCTCTACTTGAATTTCCCGATCGCTCAGCAGCAAGTGGCATAACGAAGTCCCCATCGACAGCACCATATCTCCGGGCGAGGTCGCTCCAACACCCGGAACCGCCGCATGGGCATCAATAATGCCTGGAGCCACGGCGATGCCCGGGCACAGGCCCATCATACCTGCCGCCTCTTCCGTGAGCGTACCTGCCGACTCGCTCAGCAGCACGATATCTCCCCGCAGCTTCGTCTCGGCAAACGCAGCAAAGCTCGAGTCCAGATGGCGGTAGAAATCCGCGGACGGATAGCCCTCTCTCCGGTGCCAAAGCGATTTATAGCCCGCACAGCCGCTATTGCGCTTCATGACTCCTGTCATGACAAAGACGATCCAGTCTGCCGCCTCTACGAAGCGATCCGCTGCGTCATAAATATCCGGGCGTTCCCGAAGCACCTGCAGAGCCTTCGCCGTCATCCATTCCGAGGACACCTTGCCGCCGTACCTTCCGAGGAAGCTCTCCGCCCGCGCAGCCGCAAGCTCGTTGATCAGATCAGCCTCGTGCTGGGCGGCGTGATGCTTCCACAGCTTCACATAAGCATGCGGCTCACGGCGGAATTCCTCGGCATAGCATAACGGCTGTCCATTCTGATCGACGGGAAGTATCGTGCTGGAAGTAAAATCGACGCCGATGCCGATAATCCGTTCCGGCTGAACCCCGGAAAGCTTCAGAACCTCAGGAACGGATCGCCGCAGCACCTCCACATAATCCTCAGGATGCTGCAGCGCCCACTCCGCACCAAGCTTGATCCCGGTTTCCGCAAGCTCCGAATCCATAACACCGTGCGGATAAGGCGTCACATGCCATGCTATCTCACGCCCGTCACTTACGTCTACAAGCACAACCCGCCCCGACTCGGTACCATAGTCAATCCCGAGCACATAGCGTTCATTCATATCCATGCATCTCCCCCGCTTCCCAAGCTCCTACTGCCAATTATTTATACAGCGGCCCAAAAGCAGCGCACGCCCGGTAGTCCGCTCCGGTCGGATCGTCGGCGCCGAAGGCCGACCATACGCTTGGCCGGAAAACATCCGCCTCAGGCACGTTGTGCATATTTACCGGAATCCGCAGCATCGAGGCAAGCGTGATCCACTGGGCACCGATATGCCCATAGCTGACCGCGCAGTGATTGGAGCCCCAGTGATTCATGACGGAATACACATCCTTAAACGCCCCCGTCCCTGTTAATCTCGGTACGAACCACGTTGTCGGCCATGTAGGATCAGAGCGGCGATCCAGCACGTCATGCACATCCTCCGGCAATTCCACGGAATACCCCTCTGCGATTTGCAGCACTGGCCCGATGCCATGGATCAGATTGATCCGGGCCATCGTCAGCGGCATGCCGCCGCGTGTCGTATAATCCGTTGAAAAGCCGCCGGACGGGAAGAAATCCTTCGCAGAACACCAGGACACGGCATCAAGGCACTTCTGAACTTCCTCCTCGCTGATTTCCCAGAAAGGCTTCATCGCCGGCTGACCGTTCACGGACTGCTGGCCCGTACCATCAAGCGAAGCCGGCCCGGAGTTAATGAGATGGATCACTCCGCCTGCTGCAAGCCCCTCCAGATTCTTGCCAGTCACCCGCTCGACGGCCTCCGGGCTCCAATATGTGCGGACATCGGCAAAAATTTGCGCAGCGTTCGTCAATTGATGCCCCAGCAGCATCGTGACCGCATTCAGGTTGTCATTCTCCGTAGCCAGCATGAACGGCTCGCGAATGCCGTTCCAATCGAAGGAGCTGCTCAGGATTGCCTCCATGAAATCGCCGGTCGGCAGGTGATCTGTCCAGGCTCTTTGGCCCTGGAAGCCGGCGGCAATCGCATTGCGTCCCTCGGCTTCCTCGCCGTAGCCCATCTCCGCGAGCTTCGGATTGCCGACCATCAGATCGCGGGCGATCAGCGCCATTTTGACCACTGTCTCCCAATCCTCTGCCTTCTGTTCGGCCGATCTTTGTCGCTCCGGCGGGTTAATATCTTCCCCTTCCCTGCAATTCTCCTTCGTCCAAGCTAGCGCACGCTCATATTCCTTCTGGTCGTAGATACCCCGCTCCATCCGCCGGATAAACTCGGTCATATCGACGTACTCATTGCGCATGCCGAGATAGTTGTGGAAGAAGCCTTCATCCACGATACAGCCGGCAATCCCCATGGATACGGTCCCCATGGACAAGTAGGATTTCCCGCGGATCGTCGCCACAGCCAGCCCCGCCTTGGCGAAGTTCAGCAGCTTGGCCTGTACATCCTCCGGGATCGTATCATCGCCGATATCCTGCACATCCCGTCCATAGATACTGAACGTAGGCAAGCCCTTCTGATTGTGAGCGGCCAGCGCAGCAGCCAGATATACCGCCCCGGGACGCTCCGTTCCGTTAAAGCCCCAAATCGCCTTGGGCATCCAAGGATCCGTATCGATCGTCTCTAACGGGTAGCACCAGGACGGGGTTACCGTAATCGTCAGTCCAACGCCTTCCCGGCGGAATTTCTCGGCCGTACGGGCGGCCTCGCGCACCCCGCCGATCGTCGTATCCGCTACTACACATTCCACAGGCAATCCATTGGCATGGCGAAGGTTTTCCGAGAGAAAACGGGCGCAAGCCCGCGCCAAATTCATCGTTGGCTCCTCCAGGGATTCGCGAATTCCGCCGCGGCGGCCGTCAATCACCGGACGGATGCCAATTTTAGGCATGTCGCCCTCGAATCGATTCACAATGATCGGTGTACTCATGAATAATGCCTCCTTATAAAGTGAATTGCTCGGACAACTGCTTGGACAATTGATGCAGCTGACGAATTTCCAGCCGGTTCGTTGCCGTGAAGTCGTGATGGTTCTTCACCCGGCAATAGTAATTATCAAAGACGCCTTCCAGCATTAAGTAATACTTGGCGTTTACCGGATATAATTGCTTCTCGATCAGGGAGGTCATGCTGAGATAATTAATGAGCTTTTCCGCTCTTTTCGGCTCGTTCTCCCAATTTCTATAAAGCCACACATAGAGGTCAGGATGGAAGTTCGCCATCACGCCGCTATATCCCGCAATGCCGAGCCGAAGCGTCTCCAGCAGCGTCGCTGAGTTGGCATTATATATTTTCAAAGCGCTGTCTTGTACGGCTTCGAGCTTCTGCCGAATATTGTCCGTATCACAGCTCGTATCTTTCAAAAAGTGGAATCTCTCCGTGCTCGCGCACCATTGGAGCAATTCTGGGGAAATGATTCTTTTATAGGGGTGCGGGCACTCGTAGAAGCTTAACGGGATATCCTCCGGCAATTGGCCGAGCAGCTTCTCGAGATTGTCCTTCCATACATCATCCGACTCGTGTTCTTGGGCCAGCCGGTTCGTGATGAGCACAAGCGCATCGATCCCCGTTGCGGCTATAGCCTTAAGTTCCTCCACCTGGTCTTCATAGCTGTCAGAAATATGGCCAGATGCAATGACAGGGACTCGCCCGGCAGCTTTTTCCTTAATAAAAGAGGCCAGCTTGACTCTCTCTTCCAGGCTTAAGTGAAACATTTCACTCGATTGGCAAACTGCGAACAGACCGTCGACGCCCTGCCGGATATACCACTCGATCGCCCGCTCCTGGGCAATAAAATCGATTTCTCCGTTCTCTTTGAACGGTGTGACCATCGTCGGCCATACCCCGTTCGGAATTTGTGATTTCGATTGATTCAACATCTATGTTCCCTCCACGATTGTATTCAGTTGCAGCAATCCCTACCCTTACTGTCGCCCGGACACCGGCTAAATTTCAAAAATCGGATTGTATTCCCTCATGAATGCTAGCTTCTTCTTAGCTTCCTATAAGCGATATTGACTCTGTTCCATGTATAAGTCAGGTAAATATGATCTCCATCCGCAATAATCGCCGGATACGAGAATTCGCCCTCGCCCTCTTCCAGCACGGCCTCCTCGGACCAGGTCAGCCCGTTATCGGAGGACGCCATTAATACAAGCGGCGTGCGCGGTCCCCAATTGATCCCGACCGGATTGCAGCAGAGCACAAGGGTTCCGTCATCCATACGGACTACGTCCATGCCGCTGTTATTGTTCGGCACAGTCGTCGGATAAGCTTCGCTCCAGTGGAGACCGCCATCCTGTGAATCACTGCGATAAATGAAGCCTTCGGAGCTTCTCATCAGCATATGAACCTGGCCTGGCCGGGACTCCCATACAGACGGCTGAATAACCCCGCGCCCGTAAAAAGACTGCTCCGATACCGGAATGTCGCTGCGGACTGCATGAATATCCTTCCGGTCGATCCCGGGGATGCCAATATCCTCGCTGCGCTTCCAGGTCAAGCCCTGATCGTCCGAGCGGTCCGCGAACGACGTCCAGATTCCATCCTCGACTGAAGCGGGAGCAATCCAGGCGCCGTCCGACAGAACGGCCACCTTGTTGCGAACCGGTCCTCTGCCGCCCCGATCTCCAGCAACCAGCTCGCTCGCCTCCGACCAGGTTCTTCCCCCGTCCTTGGAGGTTTTGCAGAGCGTCCGCCATTCCTTGATCAGTCGTCCGATTTTATAGAACAGCAGCAGCTCGCCTCCCGGAAGATTCATCAGCACCGGATTCCAGCAGGGCTCTCCCTCCCCGGCGGCTATTTGCACGGGCTGCGACCATTTCCCCCCGGTCCTGCGAGAGCACCAGATTGCACTGTCATCCGCGCCCTCCCTGCTGCCTGCAAACCAAACGGCCAAGATGTCTCCGTCAGGCAAAACAGCTAAATGTGAAGCATGACAGCTGGCAAAGGGTTTGTCCTCCCCCATAATCCATTCATTGGTTATCTCCTCGAACATACCGGATCTCCCTCCTGAGATGTCACTTGCAGTTTATGACCAAATCCTTGGCAGCTAATGACTTAGTCATGGCAATTCACGGATCCTTTTTTATCCCGCAGCCTGATTTTTGGTCAACTTAAGACTTAGTCAACTTAACCCTTGATCCCCGAGTTCGTGATCCCTTCGACAAAATAGCGCTGCAGCGACAAGAACACGATTACAGACGGGATGATGGCCATACAGGCAGCGGCCAGCGATGTGCCATACTGGAATTGCGCGGTGGAATTCGCTCCGCCCATAAACTGGGCGATCCCCACCGTCAATGGCTTCAAGGCATTCGCGCGAATCGCGATCATCGGCCACAGGAAATTGTTCCAGTTCGAGATGAACATCAGGATCGTTACTGTCGAGACGGCAGGCTTCGTTAAAGGCAGCATCACCTTCCAGAAGATCCCGAAATCCTTGCAGCCATCGATTCTCGCGGCTTCCTCCAGCTCATTCGGAATCCCCTTGAAGAAGCTGGTCAAAATGTACACACTGATGACATTAGCACCAGCTACCAGGATCAGCGCCGCAAAAGTATTCAGCAGCTTCAATTCGGAAACGAGCAGGAATAAAGGAACGATATACGCCTGAATCGGAATAAGCAGCATAGAGACGATCAGCGTAAAAATAACCTTCTTCCCCTTGAAGTTAAGCCGGCCGAAGGCATAAGCCGCCGGCGTAGTCAGCACCAGCACGAACAACGTGGATAATACAGTAATGATTAGACTGTTCATCATCCAGCCGGTGTACGGATACTGAGCGAGAACGGATTTATAATTGATGAGCGTAAAATCAGCGATCCATTTCGGCGGGTAATTCATTATCTCTGCTTCCGGCTTTAGCGAAGATACGATCGACCACAGCAAGGGAAACAGGAAAATGACACCGATGAACGCCATGACAATGTAGATCAATGTGTTTTTTAGCTTCATGCCGTGAGCCTCCCCTAATCATCCAGCTTCAGCAATCTGGATTGAATTTGCACAAATACGATCAGAATGACCAGCGTCGCTATACCGAGTACAGAGCCGTAACCGAGATTATAGTTCTGGAATGCGGTTCCGTATAAGTACTGCACCAATGTGAGCGTAGCCGTTCCAGGGCCGCCGTTCGTCATGACGAAGATTTGGTCGAAAATTTGGATCGTATTCACGAGGGTCAGCGTGATTACCATCGAGGTAATCGGCTTCAGCATAGGCAGGGTAATTCTCATGAATGCCTGAGCGCCTGTGGCTCCGTCAATTCTGGCCGCCTCGTATAAGTCCGCCGAAATATCCTGCAGACCGGCAAGATACAGAATCATGTTATAGCCGAGGTACGACCACACGGTGACCAGAGCGATCGAGAACAGCGCCCATTTTTCACTGGTCAGCCATTCAACCGGCCCGAGGCCAATCAGCTTCAGATAGTAATTGAGAATGCCGAAATTGTTGTCATATAGCCAGTTCCAGATAATACCGACGACCGCCGGGATCAATACGTAAGGAATAATGGAGATTGTTCTTACGGCGTTGCGGAAGCGCAGCTTCTGATTTAGAAGCACAGCCATCAAAAGGCTGAACACAATGAGCGGCGGCAATGTCAATAAGAGAAACAACAGCGTATTTTTCAGAGAGACCCAAAAGATCGGATCGTTGAATAGCTTCTTGAAGTTGGCGAGTCCTGCAAACTCGGCATCGCCGACGATATTCCATTTCATAAAGCCGATGAACAGCCCTGCTACACTCGGTCCAAAGCGAAAGACAAGGAATACGAGCAAATAAGGCAGCAAGAACAACGCCGCGACTTTTCCTTGTGATTTCATGAAGTCGTCAACCTTTCTACCACGATGGTGATATTACTTTCATGCAAGATGTGGTACATGGTCCCGACGCGGCAGGCGGAGCGCATTCCCTTGCCATGCCGCATCAGGTCTCTTCGTAATCATTCTGTAACGTGGCGCCGCTTGAGGTTCTATTCTTGCAGCAGACTGTCCATGTCCTTCTTCAATTGCTTGGCAATATCATGTGGATCTTTATTGTTCAGAATAGCGTCCTGAGCGGCCGTCAGAATCGGGCTTGGAGCCGTGCTGGAGAAAATTTGCGCCGCTTTTGGATGCGATGGAAGCAGAACGCTGCTGTCTAGGCTGTTGATGAACGCCGCTCTTCCTTCCATGCTCTGGGCCGTTTGCATTCCGATATTGCTTGAAGGAAGCTGACCGGATTTAGCCCATTCGCCGGAGTTTTGATCCAGCCATTTCACGAATTCGATCGCAGCTTTAGCTTTTTCAGGATCATTGTTTTTCTTGAGCGGGAAGGTCAGGATTTCAGCAGCTCCCCATGCGGCTGGCTTATCGAACACTTTAGGGTAAGGCGCGCTTGCCCACTGAATGTTGGATTCCTCGAGCTTCGGCATTTGCCATGGCCCGTCGACGAACATCGCTACTTTTCCGCCCATAAAATCATCAACTGGGGACTTCTCGCCTTTAGGCACGACTTTGTATTTGAATACCAGGTCTTGCAGGAAGGCAATCGCATTGGCCATTTTGTCCTCGTCCAATTCAACCGCTTCCATATCTTCCGTGAACGGATTATGATCCTGTTGGTTCAGCAGGGCATAGATTTGGTAGAACACGTGATGGTTCATGGAAAAGCCCAGCCCATACTGCACGATATTGTTCTCGTCGAAGCCTTCCTCGTCGGCGCGCTTGCCTTTGTTGTCGATCGTAAGCTTCTGGGCTGTCGCGATCAGCTCTTCTCCTGTCAAAGGAGGCTGGGATATCCCTGCTTCTTCGTAAAGCTCCTTATTGTAATACAATCCATGCATGTGAACGTCTAGCGGAACCGCATATTGTTCCCCTTTATAGAACGTCCCGCCCCAAGCGAAGGAGGAGTAATTTCCTGACTCCATACCGACATCGGCAATCGGCGCGCTGTCAAGAACGCCCATTTCCACGAACTGTCCCAGCTCAAATGGATGCATGACCAGCACATCCGGCGGGTTACCGCCCTTCATCTCTGTCAGAAATTTCGTGAACAGCGGAGTCCACTGCAGTGAAGTGAATTCAACATGAATGCCGCTTTGCTCCTGATTGAACTTATTAACTAGCCCTTCCATCGTGTTAAGGTCAGGACCTGTCCAGCCGCCCCAAAAATCGATGTTGACAACCTTGCCGCTGCCCCCGTTATTCGCGGATGACGGTGAATTGGCCCCTTGCGGTTTAGGATCGGCCGCGCAGCCTGCCAATGGTAAAGCTAACAGCATTACGGTAAGAAAACTTGCAAGCCATCTCTTTGTTCTCATGTACATCCCCCTCTAAGGATTCTCAAGATTTATCGAGCTTTGCTGTCAAACCATAAATGTAAGCGCTTTCTTATTGCGGTTCGGAATTTACGCTCACCCCCTTTCAGGTTGTGAATGAAGATGTATAGCTTGTATTTTAGACTAACCAGGGAGAAAACCATCGCCGCCTTCCCCCGGTTAGCTATGAAACGCTAGTATGAAACGCTAGCCATAAAACAAAGCTGTCAACTCAAACTGTAAATTCTGGGTATGAACCCCTTCTGTGATCCTTGCTGTAATCCGGGCTGGCAATCTAGGTTAGCAATCTAGGTTAGCAATCTAGCTGTAATCCGATTAGCCCCTGTCCGGCTTACTCCCCGCAGGATTTACGGGTTACAATGTGCGTCTCGAACATTTTATGAACCTTGACATTGGTCTTGTACAGCATCATATCCGTCAGCATTCTCAGGCTCTCCTTCGCCATCTCTTCTACGGGAAGATGAACCGTTGATAGTGTAGGTATAGTAAAATTGGTGACTTCGTCATTATCATAGCCAATAATCTCCATGTCTTCCGGTACTTTAACACCAATTTCATTCAACGCCTTCAGCGCGCCTACGGCCATCTGATCACTGATCGCGAATACGCCGGTAGGCAGCGGTACCGACTGCTCCTTCATTCGCATTACCGCCTCATATCCGCCCTGCTCCGAGAAGTCTTCATACACGAGATGCTCCTCTTCGATTTCCAGGCCAAGCTCAGCCGCTTTATCCTGGAATCCTTCCCTGCGCAGCATGATCGCCTTGGACGATACGTCCGGAACAATCAGCCCTGCTCTCTTATGGCCTCTCTTATGCAATCTCTCCGCCACCATCTCGCCGCTCTTCCGGCTATCGACGTTAACTGATGAATATTTGCTTGATTCGCGCTGGTGCAGGACGATCGGAACGTTTAAATCAGCCTGCTCGAGAAACTCGTCATCCTCCTCGGTAGAGTTCGCAATGATTGCCCCGTTGAAGCGCGTTCCCGTTACGAGGCTTCTCACCTCATGCAGCTTGGTGCCGACGTATGGCTGAATCAACAGCTCATACTCATCCTCCAGCTCGTTCAAGGCGTGCTGGAAGCCCTTCAGATAACGGCCGACGAGCGCAGTCCGTGTGTCAAGCGTCCAGAACAAAGCAATGATCGGCAGCACCGTTTCTCCCCCGCTCCGCAGCCTTCTGGCCGAAATATTCGGCTGATAGTTAAGCTGCCTGGCAGCTTCTAATATTTTCAACTGGGTCGCGGCGGATATCCGGTACTTATCGCCCTTGCCGTTCAACACCATGGAAGCCGTGCCTTGCGATACCTTCGCAAGTTGGGCTATTTCCTTAATGCTTGCCATGCTTTTAACACCTCATCACTTCCATCATAATGGCAAAATATCCTAATCCATTGTATATGCTTTGGCGAGATAAGATCAATTCAATAACACATAGCGACGAATGTCTTGATTCCGCCCGTATATCATAGTTACGGCCTAGCAAACTAAGCCATAGCTTGCTAATACGTTTTGCTAAATCGTTTTGCTAATACGTTTTTATTGTATTTTAAAAGCGCTTACACGTCAACAGGGAATTGCAAAATTTTTTAAAATTTATTTTTTTCGCTGCTTTAGACTCGCCAATTCCACAATTGGTAGCATGGAGGTGGAATAATGAGGTACAATAACTTTCGTAGGTTTGCAAGCGTAAATTACGCCATTTGAAGCGGCTTGCCGTTTTCATTTGATAGGTTACCTCTAGAGGATATCGGAAGGATGGATAGACTGATGCATGTAGCAGACAAATGGAAGGATTACGAAATTATCGACACTGGAGGCGGGGAGAAGCTTGAGCGCTGGGGAGACATCATTCTGCGCCGACCCGACCCGCAGATTATTTGGCCGATCCGCCATGAATCCCAGCAATGGAGGAATGTGCATGGCCACTACCACCGCAGCTCCTCAGGAGGCGGCCAGTGGGAGATGAAGAAGCAGATTCCGGAGCGCTGGACGGTCTCGTATGAGCATCTCAAATTTTATATTCGCCCGACGAGCTTCAAGCATACGGGCCTGTTCCCGGAGCAGGCGGCGAACTGGAGCTGGATGATGGACAAAATCTCCCGCGCAGACCGTAAGATCCAGGTGCTGAACCTGTTTGCCTATACGGGCGGGGCCACCGTAGCAGCCGCCTCGGCCGGGGCTTCCGTCGTGCACGTCGACGCGGCCAAAGGAATGGTGCAATGGGCTAAAGAGAACGCCGCTCTGTCCGGGCTTGCTGATCGGCCTATCCGTTACATTACAGATGATGTGTTCAAATTCGTACAGCGCGAGCAGCGGCGCGGCAACCGCTATGATGCCATCATCATGGACCCGCCATCCTACGGACGGGGGCCCGGCGGCGAGATGTGGAAGCTGGAGAGCAGCCTGTATCCCTTCGTGGAGTCGTGCTTGTCCATTTTGTCGGACAACCCTCTCTTCTTCCTGATCAATTCCTATACAACGGGCATCTCTCCTACCGTTCTGCACAATATTCTGTCGATGACGGTGCAGAAACGCTACGGGGGCAGCATTTCTGCCGGCGAGATCGGCCTGCCGATCACTCATTCCGGGCTCAACCTTCCTTGCGGGATACTCGGCCGCTGGGAGGATTAATCGATGACGACGAATAGCTTGAGCGAGGGCAGGACGCCAGCGGAATCCAGCTTCGAAATTTTGTACGAGGATAATCATCTGCTAGGAATCGTCAAGCCGGTCAACATTCCGACGCAAGGCGATGCAAGCGGCGATCCTGACCTGCTGTCCTTATTGAAGGAAGATATCAAGAAGCGGTACGAGAAGCCGGGCAATGTATATTTGGGGCTCGTTCACCGGCTGGATCGCCCCGTTGGCGGCGCGATGATTTTTGCCAAAACCTCGAAGGCCGCCTCCCGGCTGTCCGAGGCCGTGCGGAGCCGCAGCTTCGACAAGACGTATCTTGCTATTGTCCATGGCGTGCCTAGACAGCAGCAAGGCCGCCTGACGAATACGCTCCTGAAGAATGAGCGCACGAATACCGTATCGGTCGTCTCCAAAGGAACCCCTGGCGGCAAAGAAGCCATCCTCGACTATGAAGTCATCGGGACGGCTCAGGGCGACAGCCTTACGCTGGTCAAGGTCACGCTGCTGACCGGCCGCCCTCACCAAATCCGGGTGCAGCTCAGCCATATCGGCTGCCCGCTTTACGGCGATCAGAAATATGGACAGACCGTTAACAAGCCGGGTCAGCAAATCGCTTTATGGTCGCTATACGTCGGTTGCCCGCACCCGGTAACGAAGGAGCCGGTGCGGCTGGTCTCTCTCCCGCCGGAGGATGCGCCTTGGAGCCTGTGGAGCAGACAGATCTACCAGCAGCTGGCTCAGCAGCTTTAATTTCTATCAAAACCAGAGATGGGGCTCTCCCAGAAGTCATCATAGATGACTGAGGGGCGCCCCATTCTTTTCGAAAGCGTATTCCTTTCTGCAGAATTTGTTTCTATAGAATTGGTTTCTACGAAATCAATTTTGCCGGAATCAATTTCTCCCTTGCCTGCATCCCATTTTTTGGCTTATCTTATTTGACTGTTGGACATATGCTGTCGAACTCGAACATAAGCTATCCAACTCGAACACTAAATGGAATTCATGTATCTAATTATGCTCTAGACGAGTGATTCATTAGATTAGATGGATTTGATGCACCTAAAATCAAGAATCCGGCCTATAATGAACAGTTCCCTTTATCTAACAACATGAAATCCATTTAAATCTGCTTTCCTTGCTTTTCCGCAAAAACTAACTACTATAATTCCATTTAGAACGAGAAACCCGCGATCCATGCTCGGCGTAAAAGGGTGGTCGAGAGCGTGTTTGGTCACATCAAGGGCAACCGGTCATAAAGTTTACTTTTGGGACAGACTCATTGAAAGAAAACCACATGAAGTTACTACACTCGCATGTGGTGAAGAAACAAACTATTCAAGCCTGTTAACCAGTGATTGAAGATCAGTAACACCCTTTAAATCTACACCCCTTAAATAGTATGTTTGATTATCAAACATAAAGCGAAAGTGAATTGCCGATAATCTGTATTCCTTCTCCTTGAGAAACGAAACGACTTCAAACATTGTATTCATCGTTTGTTTTTGCTTGTGATCATTTACACTAAACCATAGTCTTAATACAGGCATATCTTTTTCCTTGATTTCTTTCTTTATTTCATGATAACTAGGGGGATATATTCCGTCGCCTTCAATTTGATCTTGTAACGGATTAGACCTTAATTGAAACGACACACTCGATATTTGGCGAAATTTTTGTTTAATCTCATTTTCAACTTCATATTTCCAATAGGAAATATTGTAGGTGTCCGCTAATTCTCCACTATACTTGTTTACTCGAAATTGAATTTGAGGGTTCTTCTTTAAGTGGGCTACTGCAAAGTACCTATACTTGAAAAATGATGAATTGTCGAAGTCATACTCTATTGACTCAATTGTCATTTCTTCACCGTATTTGTCTTGCAAGTATCTTGATGCTTCTTTCCTCATGGTTTCTTTTCCCCATGGTGTTCCATAAATATGCTATAAGTAAAGAATAGTATAATACAGACCACAAATCCTATGATCCAATATTTCACCAAATCACTCCTTAGTACATAATAGGTATTACTATCTATCCTGCTACACACTACTTATTAAATAGTTGCTTCCCTATTTTGATATTTTCCAAAAATGTATCTTATCCATACAATAAGTTGTACCAACCCGATCCGGATTTCCTTTCATTGTCTTGTATAAAACTTTGAACTTGTTGGCTGTAACTCTTGTAGGTATAGGCATTATTTTTAAACTCATTTTTTGCCCAAACAGCAAATTTATAGGGTATCAAATCATTCGGATATGACTGCACAAAATCACCTATTTTAGTGCCATCCGTTAAAAATCCTTTTGAAGGGAACGCCTTGAAACCTCCACACAGTTATTTATAAATTATAATCCTTTTTTTATCAGTTCCGTACTTCTCAGAATATCCTTGAGCAAGTCCTTCTAGGTAATCTAACGAGTCCGTAAAATCACCTTTGATATATGTGCTGCTTGTATATTTTTTATCATAATACTGAATTGACGATGTATCTTGTTGCAACCAGGCATTCTCAAATCTTGAATTGTTCATTGCATTTAAGCTTCCAGATATCTCTTCATACCAAAATTACGTAAAAAACCTAGCTATTTAGCCTTGTTAAGAACATTTTTTCATAACAATAAATTCTTAGATTAATTTCTTCTTTCTATACTACCTAATTTTAATATGTACCTTAAAATAATGCCTGCTTATTGTTTGTTTTCAACTTTAATCTTTATGTATAAGAACCACATTAGAGTTGTACACTCTTATGTGGTTCTTATGTTTAGCAAGATTTGATGATTTCTTATTTTTTATAAATTATTTAATTGTTTGATATACTGGTTAACTTTATCCATATTAATTACACTTTTATCGGTGCTAGCTACAAATAATAATTTCAACCAAAATGCATCTTCATCTACACATTCTTCTATCGCCCTTTTTATATTCTCATGAGTTAATGATTTGACTATAATCTCTGGTTGAGGGGCTGTTAAATAGTTCACATTTTCTTTATTCATCTGGCTTATTAGATTTTCTGGTGTACTTACTACTAGAGTTATCTTCGAGCCATCTTCTAGTTCAATAAACACATCGATATTATCATTATCCTTATTAAGGATTTCAGATAATGGAGTTGGGTAACTGATATTTAATACTCTCATATTAGCTCCTTATTTACCATAAATTTTATATAGAATATCTATAACTGCCTGCTCGTTAGCTTTATTTGCCTTTGCTAAAATTTGCATCTGATCGCTTCTGATTCTATAAAATACTCTTGCCCCCTCTTTTCCTCTCAAATAACTGATATCTCTCGTTAAATTTTTGGTTTCTATACCTGGATTAACATTTCCTTGTAAAAATTTTGCTACTAGTTCATCTGCTTCTTTTTGTATTTTGGGGTTTTTCCCCATTTGTTCCGCTGCTTTAATTAAACGCGCTTCTGATTTTATTAAGCTTTTTTCTTTTTTTATTTTATCTATAGGCCCGAAAAAACGCTTTCTGTTGCATCTTGTATAGCAGCACTTTGCTTAATAATTTTTCCTAATCTTTTTCTTGCCCAATCCCTTTGTCCAGTAGTGGTCTCTTCATAATGATGCCCCGTAGCCATATTGTATAGATATTTAAAATAATTATTATCTTTATCTAGAACGAATGACTCTGCTTTTTGATCTAAAATACTTCTAATTTTCCATGAAGCATCTAAAGAAAGATATATGAAATCTGAACTAGTAAAAAATAGCTTCGTCACTTAACATACGTGTATAAATTTAAGTAGCAATAATGTAAAAACTATGAAAAATAGGCTGCATAAATGCAGCCCAGTTCCACTAAAGTTATTCGGGAAACCCTATAAAACATTTAGACAATGATTAGAGGGAATGCTAGTCAATAATAAAATAATCATCTTCTACCTTACCATCAAAAGTAAATAGAATTTTATAAATACCCTTACTTTTCTCCTGATATCTTATAGGGATGGAAATTAAAACGTGATTGTAGTCTAAATCTGGATAATTTTCAAATACAATTGAAACCGTTTGAATGTTTACCTCTAAAAAAGAAGGGTTATACTCGGGAAAGTTCCTTTCAAATTCCTCAGGATCCTCCTTATTGTAGAGAAAGAGATTCTTCCAAAAACATTCAATTGCTCTCTTTTCAGCCTCAGTTTCATTCATCCAGTACTTAATAAAATTAATATCAAAGTGGTTATTCATATTTCCCCCATCCTATTTATGAATTTTTTCAAACACATCAAAAATATAATGCCCTGATGATTTATCGTAATTTCCTAAAGCTCGATATGCACCAAAATCCCCTTTTACCTTAACTTCATACTTGTAGTATGATTTCCCTACTTTGATTCCTTTTCCACTTAATATTTTTATACCATTCATTCCTTCTGCATCTACGATACCTTTTTTCATTGCATTAGAAAACTTTTGTTGTGCTCTTTTTCCAAGTAATTCACCAATCTCTTTATAAGTAGAACGTTTAATCCAACCCTTGGTTGTACTGCTAGTCGATTTACCACGTATTCCATTTTTAGATACTTTACTAGATCTTCCTCCTACCATCCCAATTACTAAGTTTTAACCGATTCCTCTATTTGTGCATTACGCTCAAATATCTCTAACAATTCTCCTTTTGCCCATGATGCATTTTCAGGTGTATTTTCACTTTCAATGTAATGGTTACCTGTTGCCATATTGAATAAATACTTAAATCTATTATTATCATCAACTAAGTTTCGTACATCATACTTTGCTTCGGTACCCAAATAACTCCTAATTACCCACCATACATCTGATTCCCCCCTTCCGCTCCAGCTATTGCAAGAAGTGTCTCCGCATCGTTTCTACTAATTGCATGCCCACTTGGATCCACATAAATCAATGGGTTATTATGCACATACGCATAAAGATTCAAACTCAGCGGATTCGTAAGCTCGCCCTCATACGTATCCTCCCCAATAAACCGCGCCGTCGCCGGATCATACCACCTCGCGCGGAGGTATTGTAGTTTTGTATCCGCATCCCAGTACTCCCCTGCATACCGCAGTGAGTTCGGTACAGTTTCCTGTACGGTTATCGGATTACCCCAGATGTCGTAACTGTAGCTGTTCAGTAAGTTCCCTGATGCGTCACGAAGCTCTGTAACATCCCCATGACCGTTGGTTACATAGTATTGTAGCTTTGATTCACCCGCCGCTTGGCGTCCTACCAGTTTTCTGGTCGAATCAAATACATAGCCGTAAGTAATGGTCACCGTTCCAGAACCTACCGTTCCTTCCGCAACAAGCAGGCCACGATCATCATAATAGTATCTTGTTGATTGATTTCCTTTTGTACGCCCGACCATCAGCCCGTCGCCATTATAGCTATAGGTAATACTCGTACCGTCTTCCGTCACGGCCTTTAACCGATTTCTAGTGTCGTACTGGTACGACGCAGTAGTTGGGATTTCCGGTACACGATTACTTGTCAGGCTTCTCCGGTTATCCCTCTGGTCATAGGTGTAGGTTTCATTAAATTGAGTTGAGGTCTTGATCCGATTGAGTGCATCGTACGTGTAGCCAAAGCTTGTACCACTATCATTTTGACTTGTAATGTTCCGATTATTGTCATAGCCGTAGGTATATTGCTTAAGCTTTGCCCCGTTATGAGTCGTTGTAAGTCCCGTTAAATTAAGCCCAGTGTAGGAGTAGGTTGCCGCTAGTCCCGTTCCGGTTGTCGTTTGAGCCAAGCTGTTGTTTTTCCGGTAGGAATAAGCTAAATTAGCAATTTCCGCTCCTCCACTACTTATCACCTGCAGCTTTTGTGGAAGCGCCCTTGCGCCTTGATAGGTGGTTTTTGATGTCAGAGTATAGCTGCCCAAGGTAAAGGTTTGGCTGGTTCGCAATCCCCGGCTGTCGTAATTCATCGTCAGTTTGGCCCCATCTGGATAGGTGAGGCTAATTAGCTCCCCGGTAGAGGCATAAGCATAGCTGGTTGTCCCCGTAGCGTCCTTCATCGTCAGACGATTTCCCATACTATCGTACGTATAGTTGATCGTTTCATCACTCGTCTGATCCCGAATCAGAAAATCACGATTATTGTATTGATATGAATGGATTTGACCCTTCCGATCAATGTACTTAACAACATTACTATTACGATCGTAAGTGTACGTCTCCGTCTGTCCCAGCGGATCGGTTTGTTTCAGCAGACGGCCAATTTCATCATAGCTCTTGAATAGCGATTTGCCATCACCATACGTTAACTTGATCATGTCCCCAGTCATGTTATAGCTATAACTGGTCGTCTTCCCTTCGGCATCTTTAACTACGATTAGCCGTGATATCGGATCGTACGTAAATGCTGTCACATTGCCGTTGGCATCCGTAGAACTCGTTACATTTCCCATATAATCATAGGTACGACTGACCAGGGGCACATTCCCCGTGGCTTTCAATTCCTCTTGACGAAGCAAACGTCCCATGACGTCGTAGGTTTCCCGAATCTGGTTGTTCTCCCCGTCCACAGTAGTCAATGTTCGGTTCCCGTCATTGTAAATATACTGAATTTGACTGGTACCGTCATTCTCCGTGAGCACCCGACTGTTGGCATCATATGAATAAAATGTTGTGTCCCCTGCTGGATCTCTTTTTGCCACTAGTCGACCGTATTCATCTAGCGTATAAGAGGTTACACCTCGGACATCGACTTCACGAACCAGCCTTCCCAGCGGATCGTACTCATACGTTCTCACATTACCGCGAGGATCCGTTACACTAACCTTGTTTAAAAGATCATCATATTTAATCGTAGTGACACTTCCGTCCGGATTCGTCTCCGTCGTAGGCCGTCCTATGGCATCATAGGTAGCTACTGTAGCATTTCCATTGCCATCGACATACCTTGTAATCTCTCCCCGCAGATTATATGCTGCTTGAACGGAAATGGTAGATATGGTACCATCTACTCCTGTTACATTGACATCTTGTCGGGTCGGGAGCATCGACCGGTAACCATATTGCATTTTTATTACTGTATCTACGGTATCTCCCTTTATACGAACGGTAGTCGGATTAGAGTAAGTATCGTACTCATAGTTCACCTTTGAAAATAATTTCCCCGTGTTATCCTCTACGGTGGCTTCAGTTAAAGTCGCCGTATTTTGGTTATAAGTATATTTTGTTATCAAACTGTTTGTAGTACTTACAGGGACAGTGACTCTTATCGGAAGCCACTGCATTACCATATGCGCGTTATAATAATTATATTGGAATCGCGTCGTTACCCCTTGAGGATCCGTCTGGGACATAATCAATCCGTAGTCATTATCATATTCAGTACTCGTTACTCTCGATGAACTGGAGGATCCCGAAGACTTCCTTTCTTCAATACGTATCGGTACAGCCGATCGTCTAGCTTCGTTATAGGTTTAGTAAGTAGTCTCCCGTAAGCTGCCGTTTAGAGAGATTCTATCGGCGCTCCTTTTGTAGAGAACTTCCGGTACCATGTTGCCGTAATGCGCTTTGGTATAGTTGAAAGTGGTATTTGCTAATCCATCATTTACAATAACCGAGTAATTACGGGTCGTTCCGTAGCTTTCTCCAATATCCCCGTTATAGGATAGCTTTAATTCCGTGCCAACCGTTTGGCTTTCTGTGCTGTAAAACACTTTCCGGCTATTGTACCTTGGTTCTTGCTGTGCGGCGTATTCCCCCAGCTTCCGCATAACTAAGCCGTCAAAGCCATACTGAGTAATTGCTTTCGTCGGATGCTCAATGGAGGTGAGCTGCACCCAGTCATTCCATCCCCAGTAGATCATTCGATCGGTGCCGGTCAAATTTTCATAACCTCGAACCATATTAAACAAAGTACTGTTCCAAATACCATAATCAAATTTGGTTGACCGACCTTGAGCATCGATGACTTCTGTCAACACTTCTTGAGTCCGGTTATATGATGTTACAGATCTTTTTTTGTAGGTAACCGACTCCTCGCTTCCCGCCTCTCCATAAGCCGTCACTTTCACCTGCTGGTTATCATATTTAAAAATCAAATAATGTCCGAGTTCCCCATTTCCGGCGGAGACAAACACAAAGTCTAGTGTTTTCCCTAGGCTCCCGCTACTCCCCCAGGAAAAACTGATGTAATTGCCAAATCGGTTAGTAATCAGCAATGGTTCACCATGATAAGAGAAAAACGTTGTGGTGCCTCCCGTATAATCCCTGAGTTCGTACTCGGCTTGCGATATCCCAAATTCGTTCCTCAGTTGCTCCAATCTACTCTCCCGAACCGGACCGAAATCGTAATTATTCCATGGATAACCTTGCAGTTTATTGTTTTCAAGCGCATAGGTTCCTACATCTGGAATGGTTAAATAATCAACCCCGGCTTCGGTTTTCAGATAAGGGAGATCCCATCTCCAACCTTTTCCTAAGTGAAAGCGTTCCTCTTCCTTCGTGATTTCGGTTCTATTTTTATACCCCGATGCCACATACGTCCGATCCTTGCCCATCGTACTGTCATAGACACGGGTCAGCGCAAAATCCATCCCGTTTGCACCTTTAACAAATAAGTCGGTTACCTTGATTTGTAATGATCCGTCAACGGTGGAAATTTGATCTTGCACTGAACCGACACATACGGTGCTTGATCAAAACGAAGCGGCTGACGCTTTAGAGCCACATCATCGTATCCCGTCCCTGATGCCGCGGCCTGCATCAAACGGCTATAAACATTTTCCGTAACAGAAATCGGGTATACCTCTTGGACTTCGATGTCTGGAGCCAAATCATCATAAACTGCACTTGTCACTGCCAGGGACTGCTTGTTAAAGGCTGTGAGAGGATCCAGTGGGAGATCGGGATACAGCCGATCCATATAGATTTGGTATTCCCCGCCTTTTTCTTGAAACAGAAGGCCTTGATAAATATCACTGAGCTTGTATCCTTTCACTAATTCTGCTGTGACCCAAGAGCGATCAACTAAGAAGCGTTCTACAACAGAGGATATGGTGATTATCTCTTCCGGATCTAGAGAAGCAGACAAATTAGTGAATAACTCATCATAGACACTTGAGGTAACCGATGGGACTGTGGAGGTTGGCGAACCAATTTCAGAGGCCGCGTGCTCTTCAGCTAACACATAGCCGCCGCTTGGAACAAGAAATTCTAAAAGGAACAAATTTTGCATTTATATAATAGGGTACTATTCCATTTTCTAGTGGATAGTTAATCTCTCCTCTGGGTTGCAAAACAATCTGAGCAAAAGATTTAGTAAAAACTGTTTCTTCCCCTTTATTATTTCTAATTATAACTTTTAAGGTGTAATTTTTATTTTCTTTTGGCAGCTCTAAATTGTAATAGAATCCAGCATTATGATTATTGAAGTTAGGATACGCGGCATATACATCTTCTCTGTTTTCACCATAGATTGCCGTACCTATTAATACATTGTTTACATGCACTTTAATACTCTCTACTCCAGCTTTATCTAAATACCATCCTCTTACAGTAACTGTATTAGTATAAATTTTGTCAGTTGCCGGGGAATCTAGCACTCCAAAGCCTAAAGGATCTTTTACTTCCTTTTTTATCAAATTACCATTGGGATCGTACTCATAATAGTAACGGCCAGTCGTTGATTCTATTTGGGTTAATCTACCATTTGGATCATAATGATAGTTATATGTAGCACCATATACTTGTGAAGTAATTACTGTTAACAAAGTAAAAGTTACAATAAATGACAATATTTTTTTCATTTTTTCCTCGACTCCTTAAATTCTTTAGAGTATTAGTCAATCATACAGAATGCTTTTGTTTGGAGCCAACTATCCCCTTACTTTCTGCACATCGTTTGGCCCAACTTTTAGCAAACTAGTAAGGACTAACTGCATTCATCTCCTACAACCTATTACTATGTTTGATAAAACAAATTTCGAAATCTAAAATACGCTTATAGTGTAAATGTTTGCGATAAAAGCAAGAAAGAGAAAGAAGTTGTTGATACGTGGAGGAGCTATGGAGAAAGAGAGATATCTAGATCAATTATAGTGAATGACTTATTTTTCCTCAATAGTAGTAAATTGTTTGTTATTAGCACATTACGTCGAATTTTTTAACACTTTCGCAAAACTGGGACTCAAGTTAGAGTAGGTCACTAATCATCGTCCTAAAGCACCTCGAATTCGGATGTCAACTCGTATATATTTCTTTTCGTCTTCCTTCAGATTACCATCACGTGATCATCTACCTCGCACTAGGCTAACAGCAGCTATTCGCCGGTCCCGGTCCCCTTTAAATATCGTCTAGGTTTGCTCGTACCAAATAATCTCCAATTGACCCAGTCATGATGCCCCTACCTTCCCCTATTAGATAAACTGATTCATAACTCTGCCCAATATAAACAACGAAGACGCATGACCCTCACGTATAAGGATCACACGTCTCTTATTGGAAATACTATTTCGTCCCTGAAATTTTGCCCAGCAAATAGACGAGCAGCTGCTGATTATGCGTGGAAATGCGGCTGAGCACGGTATCCAAATACTCGTGGCGAATCGAAATCCCCCGGTCAGCCTCCGCCTTCCCCTTCTCCGTAATAGAGACCCAGACGATCCGCCGGTCTTCCTCGTCCCGGTCCCGGCGTATAAGCTCGGCCTTTTCCATCCGGTCCAGAAGCATCGTTACCGCCGCCGGGGTCGTTGCTAGAAACGGGATCAGATCGGACGGCTTTAGCTGGCCATTCTGCTCCAACACTTCTAGCACCGATAACTGCGACGTTGTCAATGTAGGCGCAAGCTCCTCTTCCAGGTGGCTCTGATAGTCCTTCACAATTTTGTTAAGTAACTTACCGAATTCCTCCGTGTGCATAATATCCCCCTATCCGCCTGACTGCATGGCTTACACTGGTCCCTGCCCATGCTTGCAGCTTAATTTACAGATACATCTCTAGCCAGGCTGCAATTGCCTGTATTTATGTGAGCTTAATATTTCGTTCCTATGTAAGTTAAAAAATTATAATCGCAAGAAAAGCTTCCCCTTAATGCGGTCTGTCTGCTGAGAATGTGCTTCGATGAACGCTTTTCTTAATGTCTTTAATTAAATTCGCCATGTCTTGCTGAAAATCCTCCCGCATTCCAGTAAAATCCATTAATTGTTCGCTTTGGTTGCTTCCGTACGGTTTTTCCATTGATCTCAAGCCTCTCTCACAGCTTCCTCCCCCTTATCTTCCCATGCTCCAACGATAAAAACAAAAAACCAGCCGATTGCTCAGCTGGCCTACATGATCATTGCTATTATAAAAAATCTGTATTTGATTATTTAATCGGATATCTCCATCCTAACGGATCGTCCAGCTCTCCACGCTGAATCCCGGTAATTGTATCATACAGCTTCTTCGACAATTCTCCGGTTTTGCCGCCAGCAATGGTCAGCTCCAGCTCTCCCCACTTCATGCTGCCAATTGGCGAGATGACAGCAGCCGTGCCCGTTCCGAAAGCTTCCTCGAGAAGTCCCTGCTTATGCGCTTCGACCAATTCCTCGATCGATACCTTGCGCTCATTAACAGGCACGCCCCAGGCTTTCAGCAGAGCGATGACGGAATCGCGGGTTACCCCAGCCAGAATGCTTCCCGACAGCGCTGGCGTAACAACCTCTCCACCAACCTTGAAAAAGACGTTCATGCTTCCAACTTCCTCGACATACCTGCTCTCCACTCCATCGAGCCAAAGCACCTGTGAATATCCCGCAATCTTCGCGTCCTCCTGGGCCTTGATGCTGGCTGCATAATTGCTTGCCGTCTTAGCTGCCCCGGTACCGCCGCGGAATGCCCGGACGTAGCGCTGCTCGACATAAATGCTCACCGGGTGAATGCCCTCCGGATAATAGGAGCCAACTGGCGAAAGAATGACGATCAGCTTATACATATGGGAAGCTCGTACGCCAAGGCATGGCTCAGTGGCGATAATAAACGGACGAATGTATAATGCATTTTCTTCTCCCGATGGAATCCACGAAGCATCGATTTTGACAAGCTCCGTGATCGCTTGCAGCAAAGTGGAAGCCTCCACCGGCGGAATGCTAAGCCGCTTGCAAGACTCATTGAGCCGCTTCAGGTTCATATCCGGACGGAACAGCACCAGTTCCCCTGCGGCTGTGCGATAAGCTTTCATCCCTTCGAACACTTCTTGCCCGTAATGGAATACCATCGCCGAAGGATCAAGGGCAATTGGACCGTATGGGACGATTTTAAGATCATGCCACCCGGCTTCAAGGGAATATTCCATGGTCAGCATATGATCGCTAAAATATTGCCCAAAGCCTAAGGCATCCTGATCCGGCTTCTGCTTCAAATTTTGACTAATTTCAATGTGCAAGCTCTCCATACTACACGTCCTCTCGATTAATAACTCTATCCTTACTATAACGTTCATCCGATCATTGATCAATAATATGATATCAATCATGATCATAGTCATCATCTATAATAATAAACTAGGGATATTAGAATCCCTGCTGAATAGCTTGCTTTTTTGTTCTAGAGAGAATTCGATACTTTATGGCAAGTCGCGAGGACCCCTTTTCAAGGAACCTAACCACCTTTCAAATATAAAAAAATCAAATATTACTTTTTAATTTCGGCTTCAGAAGAACAGAAAACTCTGTGGCTCAGAGAGAAAAAGCATCCTATGCGGATGCTTCAATGCTTCTTTAAATTCTTATATGCAAAATCATAATAAGTGAAGTGCAATATAATATTGTTCGACAGCCTCAAAGAAAGCGATAATGCGGATCAGATGCGCGAAAAAAACAATTAACCCTCTTCTTCCATGATGATGCATCGGACAAACAAAGGGCGATAGCCCTGCAGCTTTGAATACAGTATTGACTGATACATTGCCTTCCTAAACTACATCCAAAAATAACTAAACTCTTCCCTTTCAAGCATCATTAATTGTTGTTCAAAATCATCATTTGGCTTTATATCTTCAACGAAATGCCATCGATCTTTACTGTCTTTCCAATAGACCTTCCACTTATTTTCTTCCAAACGGAACTGGGCTATTGGCAATTCAACGCGTTGCCCGGGCATAAATGATGGACGATCTTGTAGGAGAGTAACTGTGTTTCCCCCTGAACTTATAAATAATTTTATACTCATCCTTAAGATGCTCAGGGATTTTTGCGTCAATATAATTCTTTAATATCTTTTCCATCCTTTTCTTTGTAAAAGCATCAAATGCAGCCATCTTAATCCTCCAAACGTACCAGAATGTTATCCAAATCTGCCTCTTCCTAGAGTATCCCCACTAACTCTCTTAGATGTTTAATTGTATGTTTAGGACTGATCTTCACTTCTTCTCTCCAAGGCTGATTAACCTCAAACCAGATCGTCTCCATTCCTGCCCTGCCGGCCCCCTCAATATCGTTTATTGGATGGTCACCAATATATAAGCATTGCTCCGGTCTCAAATCAAATTTCTCGATGGCCATTTCAAATATTTTGACATTCGGTTTCTTTATTCCTGCCTCCTCAGACACAATGATCAGATCAAAATCATGCCTGATTCCTAGTTGATCTATTTTCCCATATTGAATTGCGTTTCTGCCATTTGTTATTAATCCAAGCTTGTACTTTTGGCGAGCATATGTAATGGTTTCGTAGGCATATTCCATAAGTGATGCATTTGCCACATAATTGACCCTATAATAGTCCAACAATTCCGTTATCCCAGGCTTCATAGCCCACGGAAGCTCTTCCAATAGCTCAGAAAACAATTCATCCTTATCTTTATAGCCATCTTGATCTAAATATATGATCCTATTCATGATATGCTCAGTATCTTCCAGATGCTGAAAATATCTCCGCACAAAAGAAATAACAAATCTATTAAATGTGCTTTTTCTATCTAAGATCGTATTATCCAGATCAAAAATAACAGCCTGTATGTTATTCATAGTTCCCCCCCTTTCTGCTTCATGAAAGTTAAACGAGGTGAATGCCATCCTCAAAGTACTTACTTATTATTTCAAATCCTTTTTGAAGTAATAATGATTGCTTCCAAGTGGAGCGTTCTCAATCACTGCCATTTCCTGATAACCATATTTTTTATAAAATTCAGGAGCTTGAAAGCTAAATGTATTCAATTTAATAAATGCACACTCTTTTAATTTCGCTATTTTTTCAGCTTCATGTAAAAGTCTTTTACCAAGCCCTAGTTTACGATGCTTCTCTTCAACCCACAGAATATCAATCTCCATCCAATTCCAACATATCGCGCCGACAAGACCTGCAATAATGTCTCCGTTATCATTCTTCAGACACAGATTGACTTCTTCATAGATCCCATTTGGCACATGCATTGCGTTATATTCAATAAGTTTATTTCTCACATAACTCGCTTCTTCGCTAGTCCCTTTAAACATTTGAGGATTATTGGGCATACTGGCTGTCCTCCCGCTATAATTATTGATTTCTCATGTGTTCTCACTCATTCTTAGATTTTCAACCAGCTACCACTCAGAGAAAATCGGAAACATTTCAATAATTATACATCAACTAAGGGATAAAAGCTCCGTAGTATTATTACAATGTTATCGGATGTCGCCAAAAAACGGCTAATTTCTCTATCCCAGTCCTCCAACTTGCAAAATAAACACTAACAAACCCTTGATTTATATAAATTTTCTGAATAATATAATCTACTATAATCATAGATCATATCTATGATAGGAGGGGAAACTATGGAGCATCGTCTGCTGGAATATTTCATTGCCGTAAGCGAGGAGCTGCATTTTACAAAAGCCGCAGAGAATTTGGGGATCTCCCAGCCGACGCTAAGTCACCAAATCCGCTTGCTGGAAGATCAGCTGGGTACGCCGCTGTTCCATCGTTCAGGGAAGAAAATTCATCTAACGCAGGCCGGCAGCGTCCTGCTGGAGCATGCCCGCCGGATATTCCGTGAATTGGATCAAGCCAAGCTGGTCATCGGGGAACTCGCTGGCCTAAGGCGGGGGAGATTGAGAATCGGATGCTCGGGCAATCATTTGCTCATTCAGTCCATCATATCCTTTCACCGCCAATTCCCCGGAATTGAACTGTCCGTCGTTGAACTGGCAACCGAAGAGACGAGGGACCGGCTGCTTAGCGGACAACTGGATCTCGGGGTCGTATTCCTGCCGCTGAAGGACGAGCAGCTTGTCAGTCTTCCGCTGTATAAAGAAGAGCTGGTCGTGATCGTCCCCATCGACCATCCGTTGGCGGAATCGAGCAGCATTAAGCTGCATGAGCTGGCCCTATCGCCTCTCGTCTTATTTCCTCCAAAGTTTCTGGCCCGCCAAATGCTGGATTCAGCCTGTGCTGAAATCGGCATACAGCTTAGTCCTGTCATCGAATTGTCCACGATGGAATCCCAGTGCCAGATGGTAGCCCATCATGTAGGCTTATCGGTCGTTCCCAAATCCTACACGGCCACACTTCGGGATTCACGACTGATCAGCATTCCCATTGCCGAACCCTCTCCCCATCGGAGCGTCGGCATCGTATACCGCAAAGATACATACATGGATACGGCAATTCAAGCCTTTGTACAGCACTTATCTTCCAATTTGCACGCCACATGAAAATGGTCCACTCAAGTAAAATGAATAAACAGACTTGAACAATAACCCCAGCTTTAGCTGCCTTCCTCCTATCCTCTCATCAAAAAAAAACCTCCCCCATGAATCCTTCATGGAGGAGGGCCTGCTTCAGCTTAACTGTGTGGGAATCGCTTGCTAAGCCTCTTCATTACGCTGAGGTATGATCAATAGATCAGTGATTTCATCCCCTTTGCCAACGGGGGCTAATCCCTTACCGATCGACTTGCGGTCGTCCAGCGGGGCCGCTTCCGAATTAAACGCATAAGACTCGCCCTGCTTCGTCATGGCCACGATATTCAGCGCTTCCTTGCAATGGAAGCCGCCCACGATCCGGCTGCCGTTCGGCTTCACGCGTTTGCCTTCCTTGAACTCGAACGTCTGCACACCGCGTCCGCCGCGGCTCTGCAGCGGATAATCCAGCAGCAGGCTTCGCTTAGCGTATCCCAGGTCGGAGACGACCAGAATTTCGCCTTCCTCGCCTTCCACCCAAAGCGCCCCGACTACCTCGTCGCCCTCCTTAAGACCGATGCCTTTGACACCGGAAGCCACGCGTCCCATCGGATTAACTTCATTCTCGGCAAAGCGGATCGCCATGCCATCCTTCGTGAGCAGCAGGATTTCTCCATGATTCCGACTCAGCTGCACCTGAATGATTTCATCCCCATCCGCAACCTTCGCAGCTGCGACCGCTCCAGAGCGCTTCGTCTCGTAATCCTTCAGCATCGTCCGCTTCACCTGTCCGCGCTTCGTAACAAATACGAGGCTCGTATCCGGTTCCTCAAAGCTTTTGGTCGGAATCACACCGACGATGCGATCCTCCTTGGACAGAGCAATGACGTTAACGATCGCCGTCCCGTTATCCTTCCACTTGAATTCGGGAATTTGGTGTACGGGCAAGACGAAATATTGCCCTCGCTGTGTAAAGATCAGCACATTTTGCAGCGTATCCACCTCAAGGATATGCTTCATGTAGTCGCCTTCCTTCACGCCGGAGCCATCCAGCTCTCCGCCGGAGCGGGTAAAGGACAGCATGCTCGTACGTTTGATGTAGCCCTCATGGGACAGCGTTACGAGCACATCCTCCTGTGCGACCATCACCTCAAGGTTAACCTTGATTTCCTCGACCTCGCCCTGAATCTCCGAACGGCGGTCGATGCCGTATTTATCCCGGATTTCAAGCAGTTCCTTCTTGATTACAGCAACCAGCTTCTTGTCGCTCTCTAGAATTCCCCGCAATGTGGCGATTTTCTTGTTCAGATCGTTCAATTCCTTCTCCAGGGACGTAATTTCCAAGTTCGTCAGCCGGTACAATTGCAAAGTAAGAATCGAATCGGCCTGCCGCTCCGTAAATCCGAACATCCACTGCAGGTTGTTCTGGGCATCCTGCCGGTTCTTGGAGGCCTTGATCGCGGCAATCACCTCATCCAGAATGTTCAGTGCCTTAACGAGGCCTTCGAGAACATGGGCCCGATCCTCCGCTTTTTCCAGCTCATATTGCGTCCGGTAAGTCACGACCTCGCGCTGATGCGCGATATAAGCTTCAAGAATCGCCTTCAAGCCCAACTGGCGAGGCGCCTTATTGACGATCGCTACCATATTGAAATTATACGTTACCTGCAGATCGGTTTTCTTCAGCAAATAAGCCAAAATCCCCTGGGCATCCGCATCCTTCCGCAGCTCCACAACGATCCGCAGCCCTTCGCGGCCGCTCTCGTCACGCACCTCGGCAATGCCATCCACCTTCTTTTCCAGGCGAATGTTCTCCATAGCGGTAACCAGCCGGGATTTAACGACCTGGTATGGAATTTCCGTAATCACGATCTGCTGCTTCCCGCCCCGCAGTGACTCGATTTCTGTCTTCGCGCGGATATATATGCGGCCCCGGCCGGTCTCGTAGGCATCTTTGATCCCTTCTTCGCCCATGATGATGCCGCTGGTTGGAAAGTCCGGCCCCTTCACATAGGCGCGGATCTCCTCCAGGCTCATGCCCGGCTTCTCCATAACCGCAATGCAAGCATCGATGACCTCGCGCAAATTATGAGGCGGGATTTCGGTGGCAAAGCCGGCCGAGATCCCGCTTACCCCGTTGACAAGCAGATTCGGATACCGCGAAGGGAGCACGACAGGCTCCATCGCCGTATTGTCGAAATTATCCTTGAACGGAACGGTCCGCTTGTCGATGTCGCGGAGGAGTTCCATGGCGATCGGCGATAATCTGGCCTCGGTATAACGCATCGCCGCCGCCGGGTCATCATCCTGGGAGCCCCAGTTCCCATGGCCGTCGATAAGCACATGCCCCATCTTCCAGGGCTGGGCCATCCGCACCATCCCTTCATAAATCGAAGAGTCGCCATGCGGATGATAATTCCCCATTACGTCTCCCACCGTTTTCGCGGATTTGCGATACGGCTTGTCCGGGGTGTTCCCCGAATCGTACATCGCGTACAGGATCCGTCTCTGAACGGGCTTCAGGCCGTCGCGCACATCGGGAATGGCGCGATCCTGAATGATATATTTGGAATACCGGCCAAACCGGTCACCAACGACTTCCTCCAGATAGGCCGGCAAAAAGTTCTCCAATAAGCTCAAATCAAGTCACCCTCTATTCCTCATACTCCGTGAAATCTACATTCTCCACGATCCAGCGCTTCCGCGGATCGACCTTATCGCCCATCAACGTGGACACGCGGCGCTCCGCCTTCGTAGCGTCCTCGATCTGCACCTGGAGCAGCGTGCGCGTCTCCGGGTTCATCGTCGTTTCCCACAGCTGGTCAGGGTTCATCTCTCCAAGTCCTTTATACCGCTGCAATTCAAAGTTTTTGCCGAATTCCTTCAAGTAATTTTGCAGCTGTTCTTCGTTCCAGGCATATCTCACTGTTTCCAGCTTCCCGGATTTTCGCGTGATTTTATAGAGCGGAGGCTGGGCGATATACACCCGTCCCGCATCGATCAGCGGCTTCATATAGCGGTAGAAGAAGGTGAGCAGCAGCACCTGAATGTGCGCGCCGTCCGTGTCCGCATCCGTCATAATAATGATCTTGGAATAATTGCTGTCCTCCAGCGCAAATTCCGTGCCGATGCCGGCGCCGATCGCCGAGATGATGTAGCGATACTCGTCGTTCTTCAAGATGTCGGCGAGCTTCGCCTTCTCCGGGTTCATCGGCTTCCCCTTGAGCGGCAGAATCGCCTGGGTCTTCGAATCCCGGCCCTGCTTGGCGGAGCCGCCCGCTGAGTCGCCCTCTACGATGAACAGCTCGTTGCGGGTGAAATCCTTCGACTGCGCCGGAGTCAGCTTGCCGCCAAGGTTGGAGCTCTCGCTGCGCTTTTTCCCTGTGCGCATTTCGTCCCTTGCTTTGCGGGCCGCCTCGCGGGCTTTGGAGGCTTGCACCGCCTTCTTGATGAGCAGCTGGGCCACTTGAGGATTCTCTTCAAGGAATAGCGCCATATTCTCCGACACAACGGCATCTACCGTGCTTCTAGCCGAAGCGCTGCCAAGCTGATCCTTCGTCTGCCCGACGAACTCGACCTCTGCCATCTTGACGCTGATGACCGCCATCATCCCTTCGCGCAAATCCGCTCCTTCCAGATTCTTATCCTTCTCCTTCAGCAGGCCATTCTTGCGGGCATAATCGTTCATCACCCGCGTATAGGCCGTCTTGAATCCCGTTTCATGCGTCCCTCCCCCGCGGGTAGGAATCGAGTTGACAAACGAGGCCAGCGTCTCGGTATAGCCTGCGTTATACTGTAGAGCAACCTCAACCTCGACATCCTCTTTCTCCGCATAGAAGTGAATCACGTCGTGAAGCACTTCCTTGCCTTCGTTCAGAAATTGGACGAACTGGCTCGCTCCACCCTCATAGTAAAATTCGTCCGCCCGATCGGAGCGCTCGTCCTTCAGCGTAACCTTGAGCCCGGAGTTCAGAAAGGCAATTTCCTGCAAACGCTCGGCCAGCGTATCGTAGTTCAGCCCGATCCCGCTCGGAAACACGCGAATATCCGGCTTGAACGTTACCTTCGTTCCAGTCCGGTTTGTGTTGCCGATGACTTCCAGGCCGGTAACCGGCTCCCCGACATGCTCTATCCCCTTCTCATCAACCCAGTACTCAAAGCGCTGGCGGTGGATTTTGCCTTCCCGATAAATTTCAACCACCAGCCACTCGGACAGCGCATTCGTTACCGAAGCCCCAACGCCGTGCAATCCGCCCGATTTCTTGTAGCCCGACCCGCCGAATTTGCCGCCGGCGTGCAGAATGGTGAAGACGACCTGCGGCGTCGGAATTCCGGTCTTGTGAATGCTCGTAGGGATGCCCCGCCCGTTATCGAATACAGTTACCGATCCGTCCTTGTTCAATGAAATATCGATTTTAGAACAGAACTTCGCCAAATGCTCGTCAACGGCGTTGTCCACGATCTCCCATACCAAATGATGAAGTCCCGACGAGCTCGTACTGCCGATATACATCCCTGGACGTTTGCGTACCGCGACAAGCCCTTCGAGCACTTGAATGTCGTCAGCGTCGTATCCAGAATTCGCCGAGCCGGCTGTCGGCTGAACAGCGGATTCGAACAAATCGATTTGATCGGCCATTCATGCTCCCCCTTTTATGCTTCTTTATGTAGACATTTTACTAACAAATGCAAACAGATGTTTTGGTTACCTTGTACATTTTAATTCAATATGTCCTGTTTCGTAAAGACAAGGAATGAAACGATGAGCGAACCAAGCGCCCAAACCGCAAGCACGGCAAGCGAGAAGCCGAGAGTCATTCCCTCAATCGGAGCGGGCGTTCCCGCCAAATACTGCGTCAGCCCCAGATTGACCATGAACAAATATTTTGCGCTCGTCCACGCCGATGCCAAATTCGTCAGAATGTTGCCTGCAATCAAAGCTGCCATCATAATCACGATGCTAGCCGCCGTGCTCCTCACAAGCACGGACACCATAAAGGCGAGCATGGCCACGACCGAGCTGACGAACCAGATCAGCCCCATCTGCATCAATATATACTTCCACTGAGGTACAGCGTGTACTCCTGATATATCGACATCTGCGCCCTGAAGCTTAAATCCCGTGAACACCGGCAAATTAAATCCCTTATAGCCAAAAAACAGACCCGATATTAAATAACATATAATGAACGTAGCCACCACGATGAGCGACACGAACATGAGCAAGGTAATCAGCTTGCTGAGCAGGATCTTCCAACGCCTTATCGGCCGGGTCAGCAGCATTTTTATCGTCCCGCTCGTGCGTTCCGAAGAGACGATGTCCGAGCCGATCCCCATGATAAGCAGCGGAATGAATAACGTTGCCGCGTTGTCCAGAAACTCCTTCGTGAAGGCAACGGCCCCAGGCTGCCGGGGATTGACGTCGTGCTCCAAATAATATTTCATCTGCTGGATAAAAATCTGCCGGTATTTCTTCCACTCCTCCGGGACGCGGTCGCTGCCCAGTGAATTCTGATTGTCAGTAATCGCCTGCTGTACTTCCCGGCGCCAGTCCGTGCCGAACTTGCTGCGTTTATCCTCCGCCGCCCGCAACTGCGCATAGGAGAATATCGGGACAAGTACGAGCAGCACCAGCAGGATGACATAGAATCGTTTTTTCTTGATCATCTTGATCGTTTCGTTTTTCACCAATGCCATCATACTATTCAATGCTCTCACCTTCCGTCAATTCCAGGAATAGCTGCTCCAGTGTAGGATTGATTTTTTGCACGGCATGCACCTGGATTCCTTCCGCCACCAGACGAGCCAGCACGGCCTGCACATCATCAGGCAGCATTTGCGCAACGACGGCCTGCTCGCTCATCCCCGCCAGGATCGTGTCGTCAAGCACTTGGTCAGGATCAGGAATTACTGCGATTCCCTCGGCCTTCAGCAGCTCTACCCCGCGCTCGCGGGGGGTCAGCTCCCAAATGATATAATTTGAGTTCTCTGAGATCAGCTCCTCCACCGATCCTACCGCAAGTACACGTCCACGGCTGATGATGGCAACGCGGTCGCACATTAATTGAATTTCGCTGAGCAAGTGGCTGGACACAAATACGGCTAAGCCTTCCTCGGCCAGCCGGCGAATAAATATCCGCAGCTCCTTGATTCCCTTCGGGTCAAGCCCGTTCGTCGGCTCGTCCAGAATTAACAGTCTGGGGCGGCCAAGCAGCGCCTGCGCAATGCCAAGCCGCTGACGCATGCCCAGGGAATAAGTCTTGACCTTATCATGGATGCGCTGATCGAGACCTACGATCTCTACCACCTCGGCAATCCGCCGCTCATCGACTCCAGGCAGCATTCTGCCGAAATGCTGCAAATTCTCCCACCCGGTCAAATATGGATATACCTCCGGATTCTCAACGATCGAGCCGACATAAGCGAGGGCCTGTTCCGGCTGCTTTCTTACGTCGTACCCGCAAATCATCACCTTGCCCTCGGTCGGCCGGATTAGATCGACAAGCATCCGGATCGTCGTCGTCTTGCCCGCCCCATTCGGGCCGAGGAAACCGAAGACCTCGCCTTCACGCACTTCAAACGTAACATCCTGGACAATCCACTTGCGTCCGATCTTCTTTCTCAGATGCTCAACCTTCAGCACGATCTGCCGCTGCTCACTCCCACCATACGCTTCAATCCCCGTTCTTTCGTCCGATAGCGGATGCTGCTGCGCTTCTGCTCCCAAAAATCCCACTCCTTCTTACCGTATCTGCCCTGCCGAAGGGTCTATAAACAGCATTAATGAATCCCCTGTATCATCCGCTCCGCAATAATCTGATATCCTGCCCCATTCGGATGAAAATGATCGCTTGCCAAATATTTTTGCGAATTATATGTAAACAAATCAAACGTGGGCACGACGAGAGTCCTGTCTCGCTGACGGAGCAAATCCATCGCTATATGGTTCCATCGTGCTACAGCCTCATCTCCGATCTTACGCATTCCCGGCAAATCGGAGAAAGGATTGTACAGGCTGATGTAGACGAGCTGTGCCCGCGGATTGATCTCAAGAATCGTATCGGCGATCTCTCCTAGACGCTCCGAAGCCTCCGTTACCGATTTCTCCAGCTCCGCTTCTGTAGGCAGCCGTCCTGCCGTCTGCAGGCTCTCTGCCCCGTCAAAGAGATCATTTCCTCCGATCGACATAACGATAATATCGGCCTGGCCCAGCGAATACTGAACTCCTTTCTCCTTCAGCAATTCAAGGAGTCCTGCCGTCGTTAATCCGTTGATGCCGAGATTGTTCACCAGCTTGGAATCCGCCCCCTGCTCCTTGGCCAGCTCCACGAACCTTCTGGCAAAGCCTTTACCGGTATCGTCCCCCGTCCCTTTGGCGAGCGAATCGCCGATGGCCGTCACATTCAGTAGCTTCGCGTCCTCAGACGGCGGTACACCGGACTCTTCTCCCGAACCGACCGCCGTCCCCTGATTGAATCCGGCTTCGTCTCCTGCAGTGCTCGCAGCTCCCGGTGCGATTACATCTTTTACGGCATACAGAAATCCGGCAATGAGCAATATAGTGGACAACAATGAGAGAAGCCCAGTCGTCCGCCAAACTCGTGATGTGGAATTCATTTTGTTCCCTGTCCTCCTGTGCCATTATTTCCTATTCGTTCGTTCCTTAATAACCTGTCCAGCTAATAACTAACATAAAACTTCTTCCCTCAATAAGCAAATTCGATTTCCAAAATAACCATAAATAAACTAAACAAAAAAACTGGATTTTCAAAAAAGAGAAGAGTATAATACTTTGTACAGGCGTTACCGAGGGTTATTAGCTTAGCTGGTAGAGCAGCCGACTCTTAATCGGCAGGTCGCAGGTTCGACCCCTGCATAACCCATCACCAAGCTTAAATAGGAGCTGTTTCCACATTCGAATGGAATGCGGGAATGGCTCTTTTTGCATTGTGCGCTGGCTCCTTGCTTGTTTTTGCGCTGTCCTGCAAACGCTATTACATATAGTGTTTTCACATGATCGTAAAATGAACCTGAAAGCTTGCGCACCCCCGCAAAAAATCACCCGGCAAGCTTGCTGCCGGGCTTTGTTCACTCCATCTCATCTTATTTGCCGATAAACTCCTGAACCCAGTGACCATTATAATACCCTACGCCAATCAGCGTGTACTTCGGATTCAGAATATTGGCCTTGTGCCCCGGGCTGTCCATCCAGGCGGATACGACTTCGGCCGGTGTCTTTTGTCCCTTCGCAATATTCTCTCCCGCGTAACGGTAAGTAATATTGTAAGCATCCATCATATCAAAAGGCGAGCCATGCTTCGGCGAGGTATGGCTGAAATAACCGTTCTTATACATGTCAATCGCTTTGTCTTTAGCCATTCTGGATAAATTCGTATGCACGACGAGCGGCTTCAGTCCCGCGTTCTTGCGTTCCTCATTTACTAGGGCAACCACTTTCGCTGCATTTTCTGCCTGGATTTGCGCATATACGGCAGCCATCTGCTTTGCGTTCGCCTGGGATATCGCAGTCGAGGCTGCATAGACCGTACCGCTTCCCGACCCTGCTAATCCCGAAACCGCTGTTAGCGAGGCCGTCAAGCCGAGCACCATCGCGCCTGACAGAAGTGCCTTCACCTTCGGTTTGTTCATGCTTAAATTACCTCCTTGGACCCCTTACATTCTTTGGAGTATCTTGTCATATTCTAACATGACTTCCGAAGCGCTGCATGAGTAATTTGCCGAGAAAGTTCTACCTTATTTTCTATATAGCGCCAACCTCTTGTCGTCTATTGCCATAAAAGCCCGTGATCAATACATCCAGCAATACATCTAGTAGTGCATCTAGTAGTGCATCTAGTAGTGCATCCAGTAGTGCATCCAGCAATGCATCCAGCCATAGTGAGTGACCCTAACAAATAAGCAGCCTGGTGCTCAGCCTCCCTGATAAGAGCATTCGTAATAAGCCCGATCCGATCGACGGCCACCCATCTACCGTTGCCCAGCCTGGGCGAGCATCTGTAGCCAATTCACCCTGACTCTCTATAAATCATCCATTACTAATACATACCAACTAAACACTTCAAACTAATACATCTCCGGAACGGCTATGACATCTATAAATATCGGTCTCAGGCATGCTGCGTTCATTCATGTTGAACTCCTCCTCCTCTATGCCTTATACCCATCCTGTACTTGCCCGTAACTTCCCCCACGCCAAAAACACTCCTTCGATTCCAACCAATTTAAACATAGCTCACAATTATAAATCTGGGAGCCAAGACTATAGTCTAGTAATATTTGCGGCTTTAGACGGTTTTGCTATTCCCCCAATTGACATACCATGGTAATATCAATAAATGGTAGTACATAACCTAAAAATTATATGGCGGTTGAATAAGATATGAACAATGATACACAAATTTATATTCTGCTGAGCAATCCGCGGACCATCGTCACGAAATTGATCGGTTTGTACACTAGAGCACCCTATAACCACGCCTCGATTGCTTTCGATCCCGATCTTCGCGAAGTGTACAGCTTCGGCAGGAAGCATCCGCTCATTCCTGTATTCGGCGGATTCGTCAAAGAGAACATTCACTCCGGCGTATTCGAGAGAGCTACCTGTGCCATTTACAGCTGCCGCGTGAGCAGGGCCACATACGAACAAATGAGAAATTACGTCCGGCAATTCGAGGAGAATGACGAGCTTTACAGCTATAATTTTCTCGGTATTCTCGGCATCATCCTTAACATGGAGCTGGGGGGAGAAAACTCTTACTTCTGCTCGCAATTCGTCAGCAGTGTCTTCCAGCAAGCCGGAGTGCAGCTCCTGAACAAATCCGCTGCCCTCACGACCCCTGCCGACCTGCAATCCTGTTCCCATCTTGAGCTTATATTTCGCGGGCGGCTGGATACCTACCGTCGGCTGTGCTGCTATCGCCGCAACAACCAAGTGCCTCAGCAGCCGTCTTACGTCCTCTTGCAAGCTCATAAGTCCGTTCCATCCCAATAACTCAGACAGAAGCTGCAAAGGGTGTCCCAGAAGTCATCATAGATGACTGAGGGGCACCCCTTTCTTTTAGAAAGCTATCCATTTCTGCGGATCAACTTTTGCCGGAATCAATTTCTCCCTTGCCTGCACCCCATTTTTTAGCTCATCTTAGATAAACTGATCGAACTTTGAACTCGAACATAAGCTGTTGAACACGAACAAGCTGTCGAACTCGAACATAAGCTGTTGAACTCGAGCATAAGCTACCGGACTCAAGCGTAAGCTATAAAACTCAAACACTAAATGGAATTCATGTATCTAATTATGCTCTAAACGAATGTTTCAGGGGAGTAGATGGATTCTATGCATCTAAAATCAAGAATTCCGCCCAGAATGAACAATTCACTTCTTCTAACGACATGAAATCCATTTAAATTCACTTTCCTTTCTTTGCCGCAGAAACTAACTACTATAAATCCATTTAGAATGAGAAATCCGCGGGTCATGGTCACTAGAACGAGAAGTCCTTGCGATTCATGTCCACTAGAACGAGAAACCCGCGATTCATGCTTAGCGTAAAAGCGAGGTGGAGAGCATGTTTGGCCACAGCATGGGCGGACGGAGGCCGGGAGCGTGTTTGGTTACATTAAGGGCGGACGAAGGTCGAGAGTTTGTTTGGTTACATCATGGGCGGACGAAGGTCGAGAGTTTGTTTGGTTACATTAAGGGAGGACGAAAGTCTAGACGTGTTTAGCATAGCATGGGCAGACAGAGGTCGAGAGCTTGTTTGGTTACATCATGGGTAGTCGGCCGTTTTACAGGATTTCCCACCGAGGCTTGGACAAGGTTCATGGGTAGTTTGGGCTTATGGCCTTAGCCCACAATCTACTGAAAGTAGCAGGCATCCGCCTCGCTGCTTTCTTACAAAAGCAGTGACTACAAAAAAGGTTGGAGGGAAAAACGCAAAGTTCTCACTCCAACCTTTATTTTTGGGACTTATTGGTCAGCCCCTTCTAATTTCAGCTATATTCGAAGGTTCGATATCTTCAAGTCTTAAAGACTCTAAGATTCTAAGATTCTAAGATTCTAAAGACTTGCTTAGACGGTATCCCCGGCAGATAAAGCCCATATGCTCGTAAAAGGACTTGGCCAGCATATTGCGCTCCCCTCCAGCAGACAATACCAGCTGCAGGCTTCCTTGCTCCCTGGCCCAAACTTCAGCCGCTTCCACAAGCTGACGGCCGATGCCTGTACCCCGGTGCTTCTCATCCACGACCATAGCCGTGATTTGCGTCACCGGATTGCTCATGTCATGCGTCTGATGCTGCTTCAGAAAGGTCGTACCCACGAGCTGTCCATCCAGCTCGGCAACGAAACTGCAAAGAAGCGGATGATCCTCCAGCATGCCCAGGCGCTCCTTAAGCACGCTAGGCGTCGTCGGATACTTCAGCTGACGCATTAAGGGCAGCATCTGATCGACATCCCCGGAACAACTTCTACGAATGACTAAAGCCGGTGCGAACACCATACTACTCATTGACCTTTACCACCTTTAATGAGCTAGCCGCTTGTCTAGCGCGGCTGCGAGCTGTTTCAACATTCTCTGCTCCACTCAGAGCAACGGCCATCCGTCTTCCCGGCTTGCTCAGCGGCTTGCCGAATACGCGAATTTGCGTCCTTGGCACACTCAGCGCTTCCTCCATGCCGGCGATGACGAAGTCCTCCCCGTCGCGATCGCTTTTGAGCGTCGCGGACGCCCCTGGCGTCAGCAGTTCAACGGAAGGAATCGGAAAACCGAGAATCGCTCTCACATGCAGGGCAAATTCCGACAAATCCTGAGTTGCCATCGTCACCATACCGGTATCATGCGGTCTTGGAGACACTTCGCTGAACACGACCCCATCCTCCGTCAGGAACAATTCAACGCCGAACACGCCATAGCCGCCGAGCGCATCCGTTACCTTGCGGGCGATCTCCTGGGCCTCCTCAAGCTGAGCCTCGCTCATCGCATGAGGCTGCCACGATTCAACATAGTCACCGTCCTGCTGGACATGGCCGATCGGCGGGCAGAAGATCGTGCCCGAGGATGATCGTACGGTCAACAACGTAATCTCGCTAGTAAAAGGGATGAAAGCTTCAACGATGACCCGTGTTTGCTTCGCACGGGCGCCGTCCAGCGCTGCCTGCCAGCAACGCGGCACGTCACCCGGCTCCCGGCAAACGCTCTGGCCCTTGCCGGAAGAGCTCATTAGCGGTTTAATAACACATGGGTAGCCGACCTCAGCAGCAGCCGCCTTCAGCTCCTCCAAGCTGCTGGCGAACCGGTATCCCGCCGTCGGCAGACCCAGCTCTTCCGCAGCTAGCCGCCGAATCCCTTCGCGGTCCATCGTCAGCCTTGCCGCTCCAGCGGTCGGGATCACCTTATAGCCCTCCCGCTCAAGATCGACAAGGGCATCCGTCGCAATCGCTTCGATCTCCGGAACGATAAGATCCGGCGAGACGCTGGCAATCAAAGCCCGCAGCGCCTCCCCATCCAGCATATCCATGACATGGGACTCATGTGCGACTCCCATTGCGGGCGCATGCTCGTAGCGGTCAACGGCGATGCATCTGACACCGAGACGCTGAGCTTCGATAACAACTTCCTTGCCCAATTCCCCACTGCCAAGCAGCATGATGCTCTTGGCATGATCTGATTGAGGAGCACCCCACATGCTACAGATATCCCCCTTGAATGATGAGTTATTTCGTCTTCATCTATTTTCGGGTTTTATGAGAAATAAAGCAAGCGTTCGACATTAAAATGTGATTAAAATCTTCGGAAAATTACAAAAAACGAAATTGAGCTTCGACAAGTCCGCTGTATATTCCCTTTTGTGCCATTAATTGCTCATGGGTACCCTGCTCCTTGATCTCCCCATGATCCAGAACGACGATTTTATCGGCATTACGGATCGTCGACAGGCGATGGGCGACGATAAAGGAGGTTCTTCCCTTCAGCAGCACCTTCAGCGCTTCCTGGATTTTGAGCTCAGTCTCCGTATCGATGCTGGCGGTGGCCTCATCGAGGATCAGAATCCGGGGATTAGCCAGCAGCGCCCGCGCGAAGGACAGCAGCTGACGCTGTCCCATCGACAAGGCATTGCCCCGTTCCTCCACCTCGGTATCATAGCCGCCCGGAAGCTTCATGATGAAATCATGCGCATCCACCGCTTTTGCCGCCGCTTCAACCTCTTCATCCGTCGCATCCAGACGGCCAAAGCGGATATTGTCGCGAATGCTGCCCGAGAATATAAACGTATCCTGGAGCACGATCCCAATTTGACTCCTGAGGCTTTGGACCGTAACGTCCCGGATATCCTTGCCGTCGATGTATATTGCGCCTTGCGTCGTGTCATAGAACCGGCTCAGCAGGTTGATGATCGTGCTTTTTCCCGAGCCGGTATGGCCGACCAGCGCGATGGATTGGCCCGCATGTACACTTAAGGAAATGCCCTTCAGCGCTTGCCGGTCCTTCTCATATTCAAATATGACGTTCTTGAACTCAATATTCCCCTCGATCGGCGGAAGCGGCTTTGCTCCCGGCTTATCCGCGATGCTCGGCTTCTCGTCCATGAATTCGAAGATGCGCTCGGAGGAAGCCATGGCGACCAGCAGCTGGTTGTACATCATTCCCAGCCGGTTGATCGGGTCCCAGAAGTTCCCGACGTAGTTGCTAAACGCGACCAGCAGGCCGATGGTCAGCTGTCCCGTCTGGATCATGTACACACCAAGCATGAACAGGATAAAGGTTCCGATCCCGCCGGTGATTTCGATAATCGGGCCGAACATCTGGTTCATAGCCGACGCCTTGTCCCAGGACTTCTTGCTGTCCATGTTCATCATATCGAAATAACGCATATTCTCTTGCTCCTGCGTATAAGCCTGCGTAACGCGAATCCCTTGGATCGATTCGTTCAGATGAGAGTTGATCCGGGAATTTCGCATCCGCACCTCCTGCCAGGCAATCCGGATTTTCTGCCTTAGCTTTGTGGATACGAAGAACATAATCGGCACGGTAATCATAACCGCGAGCCCAAGCTGCCAGTTAATCAGCAGCAGAATGACGACGATGCCCGCCAGCTGCACGCAGTCGATCATCAAATTGACTACGCCGTTCGTGAACAGATCCTGAAGCGAGTTTACGTCATTCGTAACCCTTACGAGTACGGAGCCGGCCGGGCGCTTGTCGAAGAAATTGAATGAGAGCTTCTGAATATGTTTGAACAAATCGGATCGGAGGTCATAAATGACCCTCTGCCCGATGATGTTTGTATATTTGATGCGAAGCTTGCTGGAAGCCCACTGCACGATATATAATGCGACGATAACCCCGGTCAGTATATATAGCAGCCTCAGGCTCGGGCTGCCGATCTCGGGCGCGATCGCCTTATCGATCGCGATACTCGTCAAATACGGAACGGTCAGCTTGGTAATCGTCCCCAGCACCGTCATCACCAGCACAAGCGGCAGCATTTGCCGCGCATAAGGCTTCATGTAAGCGAACAGCCGCCTGAACTGCTTCCAGTCGAACGCCTTATCGATCAGCTCATCGTCCTGATAGACGAAGCGCTCCTCGATCCGCGTTTTCTGCTTCTTTCCCTGAAATGCCTGATTGCTTTGAGTTTCTGTATGCATCCTACATCACCTTCCCTTCGTGGCCCTGGTTGGTCCGGGACAAGTGGTCGGCATACTGGATATGGTACACATCCTGGTACGGACCTGGCACCCCGATCAGCTCCTCATGGCTGCCGCGCTGAACGATCCGTCCTTCATCGAGGACAAGAATATCATCCGCATGGCGAAGCGATGAAATGCGATGAGCGATAATGAACGTCGTCCGTCCCTGCATTACTTCCTGGAAGCCCGACTGGATTTCATGCTCGGTCTCCATATCTACGGCGCTTGTCGCATCGTCAAGGATCAAGATCCGCGGATTTTTGAGCAGCGCACGCGCGATCGCGATCCGCTGCTTCTGTCCGCCAGAGAGCCCCATGCCGCGCTCACCGACGACGGTATCATAACCATCCGGCAATTCCATGATAAAATCATGGGCCTTGGCCAGCTTGGCGGCATGAATAATTTCCTCCATGGATACTTGAGTCATGCCATAAGCGATATTATTGCGAATACTGGAGGAGAACAGGAATGTCTCCTGAAAGACGGTTGCAATCCCGCTGCGCAGGCTTTTAATGCGTATATCCTTGATGTCCCTTCCATCCAGCCGGATGCTCCCCTCGTTCACGTTGTAAGCGCGCATCAGCAGCTGAATGATCGTCGATTTGCCGGAGCCCGTGCCGCCAAGGAACCCGATGACCGAGCCCGGCTCAGCCGTAAAATGAATATCCGTCACGGCCGGCATTTTATTGCCATAGGCGAATGTAACGTGGTCAAACTCCACCTTGCCCTTCACATCCTCCAGGTTCAAATCGACTGCGCCAGCCTCATCCTTCACGTCCACGTTCTGATTCAATATTTCCAGTACACGCTCTCCAGAGGCCTTGGACTGGGTATAGTTATTGATATGAAAGCCAAGCCCCCACATCGGGCCGATAATGAACCAGATCAGGCTGAAGAAAGCGACCAAATCGCCAAGCGTCAGCTGCCCCTTGATGACGAGGGTGCCCCCCACCGCCAGCAGAACGGCTACGCTGATCGAGGCCAGCAGCTCCATGACGGGAAAGAACCTGCTCCACAGCATCGAGGCAAAAATCTGATTATCCTTATAGCGCTCATTGCGATGCGAGAACTTCTCCATCTCGTACGGCTCGCGCGCAAAGGACTTGACCGTACGGACCCCGGTCACGTTCTCCTGAACCGCCGTCGTCAGCGAGCTTAAGGCCAGGCGCATTTCCTGGAAGGCCGGGTGGATTTTCGATTCGAATTTCAAAGCCACCGCCGCCAGGAACGGAATCGTGATCATCGTAATCAGCGTCAGCTGCCAGTGAATCGACATCATCATGGCCGAACCGAAGACGACCATCAGCACCAAGTTGAGCAGCTGCGCGAACCCGAAGCCGACGAAGTTCCGAATGGCCTCAAGATCCCCGGTCAGCCGGGACATCAGGTCCCCGGTTTTCGCTCTATCATAATAGCGGAATGACAGAAACTGCAGCTTCTCGTAGCAGGCGTTCCTTAGCCGATACGCGAGATAGTTGCCCAGCCTTCCGCCGAAAAATCCGTGCAAAAACTGCAAGAACGCTTTGATGATCACGACGCCCAAGGCGGTTAATGCAATCCACAATACCCCTCCATAATTGCCGGGGCGAATCACGTCGTCGATCAGTTTTCTAAGCAGCAAAGGATATACGAGCCCAAAGCCCGTCGCCGCAGCGAGGCACAGGATTGACAATATCAAATAGGTGCGTCGTTCCCGATAATAGCCTCTTAATTGCCTAAGTACTTCCATGTCGTTCCCTCCCAGTAACGCAGGTCATCGATGGCTTGCAATTTCTCGGATTTGCCCCTCTTCGCGACCGCCGCATTACTTTTCAGTTATGTTGTTTTTTGGGTTCTTACATTAATGTAAAGCCTGATACAGGCCAAGGAGGCGCTCCGGCACGTCCTTCCAAGACTCATCCGTGTTCCCGGCATCAGACATGCCGGACACGCTGCTCTCCCATTCCTCCCACTGCGCTTCGAACGATGCAGCGATCGCTGCAAATCTTGCCGAGGTCTCCTGCGCATAAAAACGGATCAGATCTTCTCCGCAGCGCTCCACCGCCACTTTGATGCCGTCGCTAAGCGGCTCTTCCAGGGCGTCGCGCAACTTTTGCTTACCCCCTCCTTCAAAAAATGTCTTTGGATTTCTGAAATAACTCCAATATGAGGAAGCCTTTATGCCGTGCTCCAGGCTCCCCTCCGGGACGCTTGGAGTCAGCCAGGCAGAGGTTGCATAAATCGACAATGCCGGCAGCGCAGGAATTTCTTGCTCCAGCTTCGCCAGCCAAGCCTCGGCTTCCTTCGCCAGCAGCGCCTCGCACTTCTTCTCAAGACGCAGGGAGGTTGCCTGCACCTCCCGTTCAAGCTCAATGCTTAACTGGGCCAGCCATCCCTTGACCGACGCGGCGAATTTCCGCTTCATGTCCCCTCCGTCATCCTGCAGGAGCGAAGGGTGGAAATATTCATGGAACAGATCACCAGCAAGAAACTGAAGGCGCCTGCGGACATGGAACAGCAGCTCGCCGGTTTCCTGCGTAATTTCTGCCGTTTTATCGCTCTTCGCCAGCAATCGAAGCTCCTCAGAGAACCGCTTGTGATCCAGCAGCAGCTGGGCTTTAAGCTGTTCGCGCTCCTCCTCGCTCTTCGCCAGCGTCTCGGTCCACTGCTCCGCCCGGGCGATGAACTGCTGCAGCTCGTGGCGGGCCGCACCTACGGCGAGTCCGGCCAAGTCCTCGCTGATAAAGCGCAGGAAAGGGATCTCGAACCGGGAAAAGCCCGAGGCTTCAAGCTTGCCGGCATCCATGCTGCGCTTCGCCTCCAGGGCGGCGATGCTGGATACCGGGTAGATTTGCGGCGACTCGATTCCGGCTGCACGCAGGCCGTCCTCCACATGCTCGACGACGCTTGCCAGTTCCTCTGGTGTAGAAGCCAGATCCGCCGCGTTGACGATAAAGAACATCTTGTCGAGCGCAAAGCTGCCCTTCACCCGGCCCAGATGGCCAAGGAACTGGCGATCCGCCCGGGAGAAAGCATGGTTGTAATAAGTAACGTACAGCAATGCATCGCTATTTTTCATATATTCAAAAGTCACTCCGGTATGCCGGGCATGAATGGAGTCCGCCCCCGGAGTATCCACGATTACGATTCCCTGCTCGGTTAACGGACAGGAATAATACAGGTCGATGCCCGCTACGAAGCAGGCCATACTCTCCTCCGCCACATATTCTGCGAATTGCTCCAGCCCCGTTATCTCACGGCTTCCCAGCCGGGCTGCATTTTGCTCCCAGCCTATGGCAGCCGCTTTCAGGAAGCTGAAATGAGCCCGCCCGGAAGGCGGAACGTCCGGAGCCTTCAACTTGGTTACTTCAGACCGCCAGCTCCCTTCCTTCCACGCCCCGAGCTGCAGCGCCTCGAAGGAGTATGCGAGATCCTCGCGCATCGCGTCCATGGACTTGAAGGTAATGGCCGCCTGGCCATGCTTCATGTCCCCTTCGGGCGCGAGGATGCGGTTGATCGCCGCGGTCGTCGGATGCGGCGATACAGGCAGCACCTGAGCGCCGAGCAGCGCGTTCGCGAAGGAGGATTTGCCCGCGCTGAAGGCCCCGAACAGCGCGACCGTGAAGCGGCCGCCGCGAAGCGCGTCCTGCCGCGCCGTCCTAAGGCGCGGCTCCAGCTCCGCGAGCAGCCCGTCCGCGATGGCGAGGGCTGCGCGGCGGTAGCGGCCGGCAATTCCGGCCGCCACGTCGGCGGCGTACCGAAGCGTGTACTCGCCGGAGAGCAGTGCGCCTTCGCGCGCAGGGCCGGCGATCCACTCCTCCTCCGCCTGCGGAAGCTCCGCCTCCAGCCGGCTCTCCCACTCGGCGTTCCAGAGCCCCTCGCTCTGTCCTAAGCGCCGAAGCAAATCGCGCACATGCCAGTCGACCTGGGCCTGTGTCTGCTCCTTCAGCTTGCCGAGAAAGTATTCCTTTCTCCGCTCCTTCTCGCGTTCAGTCTTGCTGCCGTGAAACCATAATCCCGTCTTGAAGCCAGGCTTGCGGCTCTCCAAATACAGCGCGGCAGCCTCCCGAAGCTCCGGCGTCATTACATGCGCGTTAGCCAGAAGTCCATCCAGCTCCTTCGTCAGCCCGTCGCGCAGCCGATCGATGAGGCCAGCCTGCTCGGAAATTTCCCGCTCCAATGCCGATAATTTCTCCTGCAGGCCCTGCAGCGCCTCTTCGCCGCCAATCTCCTCAAGCAGCCGCTCCTGCTCTTCCCCCTCGGCATCATTCAGCCGCTTCAAATACTGCTCCGCTCCGTGAAAGAGCGAGCAGCCGATGCTGAACTCGAGCAGGCTTTGGCGAATCCTGAACAGCGCAGTGATCGTCTTCTCCAGCTCGCTTAGCATATTTAAAGGATGAGACAGCTCTCTAAGGGAAATATAGAATACGCCGGCCGGAACGATGCCCCATAATTCGAAGGCATCCTCCACGGAGCGCCGGTATTTCTCAAACGACAACTCGGCATTCCGGTGCTTATCGATCTGATTCACGACGAGATACAGAGGCTTTCCCCAATCGGCCAGCCGCTTGGCAAACGACAGATTGCTTTCCGACAGGACATGATTATAATCCATAACGTAAAACACGACATCGGCCAAATGCAGTGCTGAATTCGTAGCCATGGCATGGCCAGCGTCATTGGAGTCAACGCCGGGCGTATCAAGCAATACGCCATGCTGACCTAATATAGGAACATCATCCCATAAGGAGATCATGGAATATGTATTCCCGTCCCTGCAATAATCGTCCAGTTGATCGATATTAAGCTCAATCTGCTCGGAGCGCCCTTCTGCGGTGGCATCCGTGCCTTGGCCCGCTGCCTCCGCCCGTGTAAGCACCGCTCGCGGCTCGCCATTGCGAATTGCGGCCACATTGGCCGTAGTCGGTATCGGCCCCGACGGCAGCACCTGCTTGCCGCACAGCCTGTTGATCAGACTGGATTTCCCTGCGGAGAAATGGCCGCAGAACGACAGCGTTAATTCATCAGCCGCAAGCTTCTGTTGCAAATCCTGAATCTCCCGGCAAGCTCTGAGATCCTTGCCTGACTCATATAGCTTCAAGAACTGGTCAAGACGGTCATGAAGCCGCTGATCCCGACCAATTGTCAACGTTTCCATGAATATGTACTCTCCTTAATTTATGTTCGCCTATTGCCTGCGAGCAAAAAGCGTTATTCATTTGTGACATCCCCATCCAGCGCATTCCATGTCTTAGGAAATACATCCATTTTACATGAGTGGCAACCTACAGGGAAGTCTCATAATTAGTGATTTTCCAGTAAAATTTAAAGAACTTCCCGCTTATTTAAAGAAAAACCCTGCTCAGAGCACATTCTTCGTCGCCAGGTTCCGAATATCTTCGTTTTTGTTTAGAAACGCCATCCAGCCCCCTCCTCCTCAAAGCCTCAAGCCAAAAACAAAAGCCGCCCTGCGGTATATTCCCGCAAGACGGCATTCTGATTGACAAGGCAGCTAGACCGAAGGCGTCTCGAGCGAATCCGCCTCGGAGGGAATTAGAATTTCGAACACTTTGCCGTGCTGAAGAATCGTAATTCCCTTCTCCTTATCCTTCATCACGACCACTTCGGGTTTGGAAGCCATTCGCTCCAGATAATGGCTCGGCACTTCGCCGGAGTCACTAACCGTAACGCCTTCGAGCTCGCGCTCATCATTCTCCTGCAAATCAATTTCGATGACCTGCTCGAACATATCGGAGAATTGTTCAAAACTGTCTGTATATACAGAAATACATTTCATGGAGTCTCATCCTCTTCTATCTAGGTTTGTAAGTCACTTTTCTCTATCTTTTCTGACCGGTGACTTTTTCATACGTTTCTTGCCTTCCCGGCAAACCTCCAGCAGCGGACAAATCTCGCACTGCGGATTCTGGGCCTTGCAATGATATCTCCCGAAGAAGATGAGCCGATGATGGGTAATTGTCCATTCCTCTTTGGGAACCCGCTTCATCAGCTTCTTCTCAACCTCGAGAACAGAGTCATTCCAGCCCGCCAGGCCAAGACGTTTGCTGACCCGCTCCACATGCGTGTCAACGGCGATCGCCGGTACGCCGAAAGCGTTGGAAACCACCACATTGGCCGTCTTGCGGCCTACGCCTGGAAGCTTTACCAGCTCGGCATGCTCCCGGGGAACCTCTCCATTATACTGTTCGATGAGAATCCGGCATAAGTTCTGGATATGCTTGGCTTTACTCCGAAATAGTCCGATGCGCCGAATATCCTGCTCCAGCTCTTCCAGCGGCACAGCAAGATAATCCTCCGGCGCCTTATATTTCTGGAATAAGTCTTCCGTCACCTTGTTCACGGTTGCGTCGGTACACTGTGCCGACAGCAGCACGGCAATCGTCAATTCAAACGCATTGCTGTGATGGAGCTCACAGTGCGCATCCGGAAACATAGCGCCGATGCAGTCCAGAATATGACGGACACCCGCGGCATTCATGTCTCCACCTAACCTTTCTTCACGAAGAAAACCGTCCTGCTCTGCGGGAATGACCCGCAGGCAGACGGTTATTCTCACGAAAATGATTATTGTTTTTCAATTTCAACGAGTCTATCGCCATTGAAATATAAAACAATTTTATCATCAACCTTCAGAGATTGCACGGATATTGTCGTGTCACCTTGGTGAATATACGTATCCGCGTTTACGAAGAAGCGATAATTGTTATCAGAGAGCGTTGCTCTCTTTACGACAAGCTCCCTCGAATTTGCATCGTAACGGGAGAATTTCCGTTCCAGCGCGGTCAGGACCTTCACAATGAGCGTGCCGTCGCTGTCTTTGCGCACCTCTACATGATCAGCCGTAGTCAGACCATTCGCTCCCGTAGTTACGGACGAACCGCGAACCACCTTGACGCTGCCCGACAGCGGGAAGGATTCGATTCCGCCGGTGAAGGTCTTGACGGTCAGCGTTGAACCATCGATATTCTGCACGCTGCCCAGCGTCAATTTTACGACCTGCAGCGATACCGCCTTATGGCCATTGAATGCCACGTTGATCGTTTGGCCGTTTTGAAGATTGGACATCTTGATCGGATTGCCGTTCTCGTCCGTCAGCACCGCCTGATCGATATAGAAGCTTTCCGTAAGCCCGTTATTGCTGTTTACCGCTCTGACGCGGCTATAAGACGTCTCTACAGAGCTAAGGACGAATTGAACGGAGGTCTTCAGCGAGAGCGTCTGTACCGCATCCTGATTCGCACTCAGCATGGCGACGACGGGATCTCCAACCTTGACATCGCTCAGCGTGGCACTCTTGCCGTACATTTCCACGGTAGGCGCCGTGCCCTGGTAAGGCAGAGCTACTGTTTTGCCATTAGCCAGCAGCAGATTCAGCTTCTTCTCTGCCGTATTTACGGAGACGAAGGTTCCTTCATATTTATAGATCATCTGGACGCTAAGCGCTCGGCTGCCGATGTAAGTCACATTAATCTTCCGGTCTTTATTCAGAACGGATTCCATGCCTGAAAGAGTCGGCTGCGTGGAGTTGTATTCCACTTTTGTCTTCTCGTCCAAAACGAACACATGCGGCTTTCCATTTCCATCCAGCACTGTCAGCGCCTTTGATTTACTATCGTAATTCACGACCGTCGCAGAGGCCATTTGCTCGGATTGGCGGCCTTGCACGACGATCTTCGTCACCCGTTCCTCCGCATCCAGCGTCAGCTCGACCTTGTCGCCCCCATTCAGGTCGGCGATGAGATCGTCGAAGGTAGCATCATTAATTCCTCCAACGATAATTTCCGGCTTCTCGGCCAGCAGCTTTACTTCCGGATAACCGCTTGCGTTGCTGTAGGTTAGAAGCAGCCCGTTTTGATCCAGGCCCAGCAGCGTCCCGTTAACCGTCCGCTCGACGCTTTTCGTGACTTCGAGGGAATCGAGCACGCTGTTCTTCACCGAGTATTTGATAGCCGCGTTCTCCTGCAATTCACTGAGACCGTTCAGCTTCTGACTCTGGTACAGCAGAATCGTCGTATCGTCTACCGCATAGGTCTCCACAGAACCTGAGGCATCGCGGATCGTTACTTTCTTGCCCGTGACATCGACGGATTCAATCGTGCCTGTGCCTGTTTTGCTGACCAGAGCCGATTTAACCTGAACCAGCACCGGCTTCTTGGCGGCGGAATAAGTCTCGCGCTGTACAATGATCGTACTCTCAGGCGTTAGCTTGTCAGCGGTCACTTTATTCCCGTGCTGATCGAGGAAGGTCGTCGTGTCATCGAAGGTGTACTCTACGGAATCGTTGTTTACAAGCATCAAAATCCGGTTGCCGCCGAGGATGCGAAGCAGCGTCCCTTCCGTGGTCTCCAGCTGCTGCTTGCCGTCGATGACCTCAACGTACGCCGCTGACCCTACTTTGTCGATCGCCAGCACTTTCGTGTAAGGCTTCAGATCGTTCTTGGAAATTTTCAATTGTGAATCCTTGGTGAAATAAACGCTGCGATTGTCCAGTACGAAGCTCTTGAGCTGATTGTCCACGTACAGCGTCAGCTTGCTGTCAGTGAGCTCGGTTACGATTCCTTCATAGACGTTGGAATAATTCGCATTCAGATGCTCCGCGCCTTTGCCGAAGAAGGTCGCCATTTGCGCTCTTGTCACATTGCTCTGCGGATCGAATTTATTGCCTTCGATTCCCTTCGTAATATCCAGCTTGGCAGCCAGATTGACGTAACCGCGTGCGGAAGCCGTAATTTTATCATGATCCGCAAAGCCGGTTGACGCCGAGCTTAGCGCTTTGGCTTCCTCTTCCTTATCTAGAGCGCGAATCAATATTTTTGCGACCCATTCGCGGGACGCTTTCTTCTGTCCCCAGGACTCCTTCCCTTTAATGGCGGCCAGCTCTTCGTCCTTATCGATCAGGTTCTTCTTCAAAGCCAGTTCAATATAAGGCTTCGCATATCCGCTAATTTGCAGCTCGGCAGGCGCCGTGTCCCCGCTGCCAAGTTCTCCGCTCAAATTCATAAAACGAATCGCCATCGTAATGGCTTCCTGCTGCGTTACGCTGTCGCTGGGACGGAATTTCCCGGCATCTCCGACAATAATGCCTTCTGCTGCCAGCTTGTAAATATATTTCTCTGCCCAAAAGCCATCCTTCACATCGCTAAACAAGGAAAAAGCCGTATTTGAAGTATTGCTGGTATTTGTCCCCGTAGATGAACCTGCCGGCTGGTCGGCAAATGCGGCTGCTGCCCCGCTTAAGCTGATCGCGGCAGCGAGCATGGCCGAAACCGCTTTTCTCGTATTTCGTCTATAGCTGCGTTTAAATGATGACATCAGATTCTCTCCTTCAAAATTAATCTCTTTACCTTGTTCGACGGCGAGCCGCTATTTCCTCCAAAAAGTTGCTATTTTCTTTGAAAAGGATGCTCTAATTCGACATGACCCATCAGCGTTTCTACCTGCTGACCGTCAACAAGAATTTCGATCGCCTTCACTTCCTCAAATTGAAACAGGGCCTTCGTAAGTGATTCCACGGCTAACGCTTCCCCCCCAGATCCAAGCCGCGCCCCGTCCGGCAGCGATAGATCGATCGTCAGCTGACCGTCCTTCATCACCGGCTGCTTGATTTCCACTTTCCCCCAGAGGGGCAGGAGTCCAGGCTCTTCGCTATGCTGCAGCGCCTTCAAGGTATTCGCATACTTTTCTTCCTCACTGCTGTACGAAATTTCCTTCTCCTTGGCAATCAATGCATCCAGTTGATCATCCGTGAAATAGGTCTGAATAACCAGCTTCTTGACTTGCTCCTGCGAGGAGCCCTCGTTCGAATCGCCTGCGTCATGGGCTGCAGGATTATTCGGCGGCTCTTGAATGGTCTGCCCGGCTCCAACGCTGCCCGCATTTCCGTTCTCTCCCTCCGCACTGGATCCTGTTGGCTTTTGTCCGCACCCTGCCGCCACTGCAAGCAGAAGGATCAACATGCAGGACAGCCAAATTTTTTTATTCATGGTCGCTTCCTCCTTTAGATTCAAAAAGCCGGTAAACCGGCTTCCTGAACAAGCATTTAATTAGCGCCTATCATTTTAAACCAAGATAATCCTTGATTCCGTCGACAACTCCCTGAGCGACACTGTTCTGGAAATTCTCCGTGAACAGCAGCGCCTCATCATTCTTGTTGCTTAAATAGCCAAACTCCAGCAATACTGCCGGCATCGTCGTTTCACGAGTCACATGCAGGCTCTTCGCCCGTACTTTGCGGTCCGGCAGCCCGGATGCTTCAACCAGATATTTATGCATGACGTTGGCAAAAGGAAGGCTCTCCTTCCTGGTATAATACGTCTCCACGCCGCTGGCCGTGGCCGACCCGCTATTGGCATGCAATGACACAAACAGATCCGCATTCATATCGTTGGCGAGCTTCGCCCGATCCTTCAGCGTTACATAAACATCCGTACTGCGCGTGAGCACATAGTCCAACTCGGTTTCCAGCTTCAATAAATGCTCAACCTTCTTGGCAATCGTCAGATTGAAATCCTTCTCCTTCTTGCTCGTCACACTAATGGCGCCTGGATCAGTTCCGCCATGGCCGGCATCGATAACAACTAACGGTTTGCCGTTGCCTCGCGGCGGGTAACTTTGATCGACATTTAAATCCACGATGACGTAACCGTCGTTGCCATTCTGCAAGGAATAGTTTCTCGCTCCTGACAGATCCATGACGACTCGTATCGTGGGCGGATTATCGCTGAACTGCGAATAACGGATTTTGGTTACATCCGGGTAACCATTGATATCCATATAGCCGTTCTGGTAAGCATCCAGCGAATGGCTGCTGGAAAAGGATTCGTCAAAACGGGCATTCGGAATATCGATGACTAGCCGGTCCGGCCCCGTCAGGCTGAACACCTTTGGGGTTACATTCTTGTCGACTGCAATCGTGAGGCGATTGGCATCGAAGCCGATGCCTTTGACGGCAGCCAAATTGGCTTCGGGTACCGGACTGGTTGAGCCGTTGTCCGTGCTTCCGCCGGTTCCGGTAGTTCCTCCCCCTGTGTTTCCGCCGGTTTGATCCGGGGTAATTAAGTAAACCGTCTTCGTTGCGTTATCCCAGCCTACGGTAAGCCCCATCTGTTCGCTAACAAATCTTAGCGGCACGAGCGTCGTATCCCCTTTTAGCATCGGCGCAACACTCAGTGGCGTCTTCTGCCCATTTACACTAGCGCTTGTTTGATTAATAATCAGCTTAATCGTTGTATCGGCTTGCTTTATAGTTACCGTGCGCGTCCCTTTCTCCCAAACGACGTCAAAACCCAGCTGCTCCATGACGACACGAATCGGAATCATCACATTGCCTTTCACGTTCTGAACCTGGCCATTCTTGGGCAAGTCCAGCGCTTTTCCGTCCAGATAAATGCTTGTGCCGCCTCCGGCAGCTTGTCCTATCGTCGGAAAAGCAAAAATAAATACAAGCAAAAACATCAAAAAACCAATTTTTTTCATCCGTCACCCCTACCATCCTTAAATTTTGCCTCGTGATGACCGATGATTGAGCTTGCTTTTCCTCGACATCACCAGACGACATATTAGACGCCCCACCTACCTAAAAGTTGCGTAACTTTCCTTTTTTCCGACCATAGTCCCTGGTTAAACTAAAAAAGACTATTTCCAATGACTTGTCATTGGAAATAGTCCAGTTCATCCATTTCAGATCCTATCGTTACACTGTTATAGCATCCCATTTTAGCGCGTCATCGGATGCTCCAGCTCTACATGCCCCATAAGGCTTTCCACTTGCTCTCCATCCACGGTAAGCTCGAGGCTCCGTACTTCGTCGAATTGGAACATCGTCGCTTTCAGCGCTTCGATGGCCAGCGCTTCGCCGCCTGACCCCAAGCGGGCCTCGTCCGGCAATTGAATATCGATATGGAGCTCTCCATCCCCGAAGGATGCCTTCTTCAAAATCACTTTTTCCCACAGCGAGAACAGGCCGCTTTCCGCTACCTGCAGCTGCTTGAAGGCTTCGGCATATTTGTCTTTATCCTCCCGGAACTGGATGTCACGCTGCACCTTGGTCAGCTCCATCAAGTTATCATCCGTATAATACAGCTCGACTTGCACCGTCTGCAGCTTCGGCTCCTCAGTATTCGTATTATTTGTATCATTCTGACCTGCCCCCTGAGAGACATTAGAGTCCGTTCCCGGGGCAGGAGACGGCTGCTCCGCCATCCCTGTTGGCGGCTGCTCTGTTCCCTGGGGAGCCGTTTGCGGCTTCTGCCCGCATCCTGCCAGCGCAAGCGCAAGCACAAGCGCCGCTCCAACCATGATAAACTTTTTCAAATCGATTCCCCCTTCCTTATAGTTTCCGTAACCGGCCTCGTCATATCGGTTATAAACCAAAGTACTCTTTGATCCCTGCAACGATGCCTGCTGCAATTCTATCCTGAACGACAGGATCTTTCAACACGGCTTCATCCTCCGGATGGCTCAGAAAGCCGGTTTCGACAAGAATAGCAGGCATTATCGTCTCGCGCGTCACCTTCAGGTTCTGATACTTCACCTTGCGGTCGTTCAAACCCGTCGCTTCAATGAGGTGCTTGTGAACGGTATCCGCAAGGGGAATGCTGACGTCCCGGCTATACAGCGTCTCCGTTCCAGAGGCCGCTGCGGATCCGCTATTCGCATGAATAGAAATGAAAATATCCGCCTGCTCCTCGTTCGCTATCCGCACTCGCTCGTCGAGCGTTGGGTATGTATCCTCACTACGCGTCAGCACGGTGATGATATCCTGCTCCTGCATCAGCAGCTCATCTACCCGGAGCGCGATGGCCAGATTGATATCTTTCTCCAGCACGCCGGCTAAGCTCGAGGTGCCTGGATCCTTTCCACCATGACCAGCGTCAATCACAACCAGTCTCTTTCCGTCCGGCCTTACTGGTATCACAGGATCCGCCTTCTCCAGGGTCAATTCGACAATAAACGCCCCGCCCTCCTGGGTAACCACGAATTCTCTGCTCTCATTCAAATCCATGACGATCCTGATCGTAGACGGATCATTGCTGAACAGCGAGTAGCGGATTTGCGCCACTTCGGGATAGCCCTCGACCGCCATTTGTCCCTGGTTCTCCGACTCCATGGGCAGCGTGCTCCTGAAGCTGTCGGCCAATTGAGCGTGCGGCACGTCGATCACGACCCGTTCCGGGCCGTTCATCTTGAAGACGTGCGGGGTTACGGCACGATCGGTCGCCACCACCAGGCGGTTGTCGCTGAAGCTTAGGCCGCTGATCCATGCAAGCTCCCCTGACAGATCACCCGCAGCCGGTGCTTCGGGAGCGCTGCTATCAGAAGCGTCCGGCGGGTTGACGGGCGACTTCACGGCATCATCTTCACTCGCAGGAGGCGCGCTTGCTCCGCCGGTGACGGCTCCGCCGCCTGAGCCTCCGTCCGGGCTGTACAAATGCGCTGATTTCGTCTCGTTATCCCAACTGACCTTAAGCCCCATCTGCTCCCCGATGAAACGCAGCGGGACAAGCGTCGTATCCCCCTGCAGCATTGGTGGAGCGGACAACACAACCTCGCTGCCATCAACAGCGGCCTTATCATTATCTATGATAAGCTGGATCGATCTGCCGTTCTGCTTGATCGTCACCGTTCCGGTCTGCTTGTCCCAGCCAACCTCGTAGCCAAGACCTTCCGATATTACACGAATCGGAACCATTACGCTACCGTGAACCAGACCCGCTTGCGCGTTATCCGGCTGCTTCAATTCCTGGCCATCCAGGAAGATCGAATTGCTGGCGGCGGAGGCCTGTCCCATGCCCGGCAAAGCCCATATCACCGCAACCAGCATCAACAGAAAACCTAACTTCTTCATCGTATCCCCTACCAATCCCTTATTTTCCGCCCACGGCTGTCATGGTCTTCCGTCTCCCCGGCACCATTATCAACCCTAACTCGACACTATCCGACACCATCATAGGACATGCAATGGCACGTTCATTTCTCTTCTTCTAATTAATCCCATACTAACAGAAATTTCGTCCCGATCATAGAGTCTAATACAATTTGAACGAGAGTTTCATAGATTCCTGTCCTATTAATAGACAAAAATAGACAGCCCCGGAGTCTAATAGAGTTAGACTCCCGGGGCTGCCGGTTAAGCCGGGATAACGTTAAGCAAACGAACGGCTTGCTCTCTTCGCTTCATAAGCAGAGATAAGATCCTCATGCTGAAGGGTAAGTCCGATGTCATCCAGGCCTTGTAGCAGAAACTGGCGACGATGCTCATCCAGATCGAACGAAATATTCAAACCGTTCTGATCCGTAATTGTCTTATTCTCCAGATCAACCGTCAATTGATAGCCTTCATGCGCTTCAGTCCGCTGGAACAACTCCTCGACCTGCTCCTCGGAGAGCTTGATCGGCAGAATGCCGTTCTTGAAGCAGTTGTTGTAGAAGATATCTGCAAAGGACGGTGCAATGACGCAGCGGAAGCCGTAATCTAGAATCGCCCAAGGCGCATGCTCCCGGGAGGAGCCGCAGCCGAAGTTGGCGCGGGAAATCAGGATTGAAGCACCTGCGTAGCGCGGTTGATTCAGCGAGAATTCCGGAATTTCGTTGCCTTCCGTATCAAAGCGCCATTCATAGAACAGAAATTGCCCAAATCCGGTACGCTCGATCCGTTTCAAAAATTGTTTGGGAATAATTGCGTCGGTATCTACGTTTACGCGGTCCACGGGACCGACGATGCCTGTATGTTTGATAAAAGCTTCCATGATTAGTTCTCCCCTCTTTCGCCTTCGTTAGCTAACGACTTCGCTCTTCACATTCCATTCGCGGACATCCACGAAGCGGCCCTTGATCGCCGCTGCCGCCGCCATGGCCGGAGATACGAGGTGCGTTCTGCCGCCGCGGCCTTGACGTCCCTCGAAGTTCCGGTTGGAAGTGGATGCGCAGCGTTGTCCCGGCTTCAGAACGTCGGGGTTCATGGCAAGGCACATGCTGCAGCCTGCATCGCGCCATTCAAATCCAGCTTCGATAAAGACTTTGTCCAGGCCTTCCTTCTCGGCCTGCAGCTTAACGCGGCCTGAACCTGGAACGACGATAGCCGTTACCTTGTCGGACACTTTGTAGCCTTTGGCAATCTCTGCTGCAGCCCGAAGATCCTCGATGCGGCCGTTCGTGCAAGACCCGATAAATACGTAGTCGATCTCGATGTCCGTCATAGGCGTGCCCGGAGTAAGCCCCATATATTCAAGAGCCTTCTCGGCCGCCTTGCGCTCGTTCTCCGTTGCGAAATCGCTTGGATTCGGCACGTTCGCAGTGATGCTCGTTCCCATCCCAGGGCTCGTTCCCCAAGTCACTTGCGGGATCAGAGAATCAACGTCGAATTCCACGACGCGATCGTACACGGCGCCTTCGTCTGTAGTAAGACTTCTCCATTCCGCTACGGCACGGTCAAACGCTTCGCCTTGCGGCACATGCTCACGGCCGCGCAGGTATTCGAATGTCGTCTCATCCGGAGCGATCAAGCCTGCTCTTGCGCCGGCTTCGATGGACATATTACATACCGTCATTCTTTCTTCCATCGTCAATTCGCGAATCGCTTCACCCGTATATTCAATGACATAGCCTGTTGCAAAATCCGTTCCGTACTTGGCAATGACGCCAAGGATCATATCTTTGGCCGTAACCCCGGGTTTGCGCTTGCCGACAAAACGCACTTCCAGCGTCTTCGCCTTGGCTTGCTGCAAGCACTGGGTAGCCAGCACATGCTCAACCTCGCTCGTCCCGATTCCGAAGGCAAGCGCCCCGAAGGCACCGTGCGTGGACGTATGGCTGTCCCCGCAGACGATCGTTTTGCCCGGATGGGTAAGTCCAAGCTCTGGACCCATAACGTGTACGACGCCCTGATCGATCGTATCCAGGTCATACAGCGTTACGCCAAAATCGCGGCAGTTCTTGGAGAGCGTATCAATCTGCTGTTTGGAAATCGGATCTGTAATGTTGAAGCGGTCCTTCGTCGGAACGTTGTGGTCCATCGTCGCAAAGGTCAGCTCTGGACGGCGAACCTTACGTCCGCTGAGGCGCAGCCCCTCGAAGGCTTGAGGAGAGGTTACCTCGTGCACCAGATGCAAATCAATGTAAATGATGCTCGGCTTCCCTTCTTCCGAATAAATCACGTGATTGTCCCAAATTTTCTCATACATTGTCTTTTTAGCGTTACTCATCGTATTCACCCCACTGAAGGATTCGAACATGTAACGAAGCGTTAGCTGCACATAATGTCCACTATCCCCGCCTCGTATGTTGACATTACTATATCATCTCTCTGTTCATTGATCCAAGATATAATTTCTATAATAGTTATAGGATTTAACTATAGAATGGTGAAGTATGGCCCTTAAAGCCGGAGAAGGCCTATAAATGCAAGAGACCTTCACAGCACGACCGCTTCGCGCCGGGAAAGTCTCTTGACTCGGACCTACTCCATTGTCTTCAGCCAACGGGGGAGCTAGTTGAAGCCCTCGATCCCCATGATATGATCCAGCGGAACTGGACCGATCATGCGGCTGTCTTTGCTGTTGTTGCGGTTATCTCCCATGACGAAAATATGATCCTCGGGAATCTCCCAAATTTGGCTCTGTTCAACCCTCATTTGTTCTTTAATATACGGCTCTTCCAGCTTGGTGCCGTTTCTGTACACCTGGCCATCCTTGATTTCAATGGTGTCGCCAGGGAGACCGATCACGCGCTTGACATAGAAGAAATCTTCCTTCTTATTGCCCGACAGGATGCGAATCAGCGGATGCTCATTCACGCTGTCCCAGAAGGAGCGGCTGCGATCGACACGGCTGTCAATGATGACGATATCTTCATATTTCGGCAGCTTCTCCAAGGTCTGCGCGATCTTCCACGCGTAGATCCGCTGCTTGTCGTCCAGCGTAGGCTCCATGGAATGGCCGTTCACCTTGTAGGGCTGAATGATAAAAATGCCGATGAACATGCTAATTATAAAGCCAATTATAATAGATATTCCCCAGCCGCGGATCTCTTTCCATATTTTCATAGAACGGCAACCTCCATTTCCAATTTAGAATATTATACAACCAACTTGCCCAATAATAAAATTTTTAGAGCAGGATGCCTACTGTAAGCATCAATTAGTCCTATATTTTATTTAAAAACGATAGGATATACTTATAGAATACTTGCTAACAGACTTAACATAAAACGAAACACCAATTCAAGAAAAAGGTGATCTCATGGAATTAAGGCAGCTCCTATATACATTGAAAATTGCTGAGGAACGCAACTTCTCCAGAGCGGCCGACAAGCTTCATATCGCTCAGCCGTCGCTCAGTCAGCAATTGTCCAAGCTTGAACAGGAGCTGGGCGTGAAATTGTTCCAGCGCAATACGAGTACCGTCGAGCTTACGCACGCAGGAGCCAGCTTCATTAAGCATGCCCGCAAAATCATGGATGCGGTCGAGCAGCTCCGCCAGGAGATGGACGATATTTCCCAGCTCCGCGCCGGGCGCGTCGTGATCGGGAGCATGCCGATAACAGGCTCCCACCTGCTGCCTTATGTGCTGCCGGCATTTAAAGAAGCGTATCCCGACATTCAGGTCAACCTGCTTGAAGATACATCCTTGAACCTGGAGAAGCTCACCGCAGGCGGAGGCACGGATCTCAGCCTTCTGTCGCTGCCGCTGCAGGAGCCTTCCTTGACCTACGAGCCGATCGGCGAGGAGAAGATCGACCTGGCCATCCCTCCGAACCACTATCTAGCTGACCCGGGCAATCGCCCGCCGGGAGGCGTCACGCTGAAGCAGCTTGCCGGGGAATCCTTTATCGTGCTCAAGAAGGGACAGGGCTTCCGCAAAATCATGATTGATCTGTGCCGGAGCGCAGGCTTTGAGCCGGATATCGTGTTCGAGAGCAATAACATCGAGACCGTTCAATCGCTCGTCGCCGCCGGAATGGGCATTACCCTTGTGCCGCGCTTTATCGCCCGGGCCAAACGCAGCGAGCTGATCCCCGTCTATGTCCCGCTGGCTGAGCCGGTTCCAAGCCGGACGCTCGTGATCGCATACCGGAAAGGCCGCTACTTGTCCAAGGCAGCCGAAGCTTTCATCGAAACTTTCCGCACAACCATCGAGGAGCGCATGAAGCAAGAGTCTTAACTCTAAAAAAGGCTGTCACGCTGCATTCCGAGCAGGTGACAGCCTTTTTTAGCATCATACCCGCCTGTAGCGCGAGCGAGCGAGTTAAAATCATAAATGATACAGACCTGGACGCCGGTCCTCAAACACGGGAATTCGGGAACGGACGTCATCCACCAAGGACAAATCGATCTGTCCCGTAAGGATGCCTTCCTCCTCGCCGCCCTCAGCGAGAACCTCTCCCCAAGGGTCGATAATCATCGAGTGGCCGAAGAAATGATCCTGTCCGCTCTGCCCGGTCCGGTTGCAGGCAACGACGTACATCTGATTCTCGATCGCCCTTGCCATCAGCAGCGTGCGCCAGTGGTGCAGCCGGGGATGCGGCCATGCGGCTGGTACGAACAACACCTTGGCGCCTCTTAGCGCCAGCGTGCGCATCAGCTCGGGAAAGCGGATATCATAGCAAATGGAAGCGCCTGAGGTTTGTCCGTCCAATTCGAAGGTCACCTGGGACTCCCCCGGCGACAGATGCTTCTCCTCCTGCATTAGCCGGAACAGATGCATTTTGGAATAAGCTGCAATCTCCTGCCCGGTGCGGTCAAAAATCCGCATCGTGTTGTATACCTCTCCCCCGCGCTTCTCCGCGATCGAGCCTGCAACGACGTGAACCTTATGGCGCTGGGCGAAAGCGGAGATCCACGCCCGGCTCTCGCTTCCCTCCACGTCGGCCAATTCATGAATTTGTTGCAGCGCATAACCGGTATTCCACATTTCCGGCAGTACGATCAAATCCGGCTTGACGGCCTGGCTAACAGCCTGCTCCATCCAGCGCCCGACGCTTTCCCGATTCTCTGCGGGCCTTCCCATATGTACGTCACACTGGATCATGGCGATATTCCATGACGTTTGCTGATGAGTCATGCCGACTCTCCTCTCCTCCGTAAAATCATTTGAGTACCATCATAAGCGGCCTGACTTAAGCATGCAAGTACCGTTTTGCGGCAAACCGCGTTTCGTCAAGCGTTAATCCATTCTATACAGATTGGATAAATCATGTTAAATTATGAATATTGTTATTCTATAGACCGGAGTGTTGAATATGAGCCAACATCGTCAATCGCAGGGGAGCTTCCCTTTTCCAATTCAAGCCGCAGACGTGATGGGCAAGCTGCCGAAGCAATTTTTCGCTTCGCTCGTCCAGAGCGTGAACCGGGAAATTTCGCAGGGCCATGACGTTATCAATCTCGGGCAGGGCAACCCGGACCGCCCTACTCCTAAGCATATCGTGGAGGCTGCGCAGCAGGCGGTCGCCAATCCGCAGTATCATAAGTATTCGCCCTTTCAGGGCTATAGCTTCCTCAAAGAAGCCGTCTGCCAGCGTTACCGTGAAGACTACGGCGTGACCCTGGATCCCGAGAAAGAGGTCGCCATCTTGTTCGGCGGCAAGACTGGGCTTGTGCAAATCGTTCAGATTCTGCTGAACCCCGGCGATCTGCTCCTGGTTCCCGATCCGGGCTACCCCGATTACTGGTCGGGTGCTGCCCTGGCCGGGGCAGAAATGTCCTTCATGCCGCTGCGCGAGGACAATGCCTTCCTGCCGGACTACGGAGCAATCTCTGCCCTTGACCGGAAACGGGCAAAGCTGATGTTCCTGAACTATCCGAACAACCCGACCTCGGCCACGGCTCCGCTCTCCTTTTATGAAGATACGGTCAAATTTGCCGAAGAGAACGGAATCGTCATTGCCAGTGATTTCGCTTACGGCGCTATCGGCTTTGATGGCCGCAAGCCGGTCAGCTTCCTGCAGGCCGCTGGCGCCAAGGAGGTAGGCGTAGAATACTACACCTTGTCCAAGACCTATAATATGGCTGGCTGGCGCGTCGCCTTTGCGCTGGGGAACGAGAAAATCATTTCGCTGATCAATTTGCTGCAGGACCATATTTACGTCAGCTTGTTCGGCGGCATCCAGGAAGCGGCCAAGGTTGCCCTGACCGCACCGCAGGATAATGTTGCCGAGCTTGTGGCCGCCTATGAGTCGCGCCGCAACGCCCTGTTTGATGAATTGGACAGGATCGGCTGGGCGGCCCGCAAGCCAAGCGGCTCCTTCTTTGCCTGGCTCCCTGTGCCTAATGGCTGGGACTCGGCCTCCTTCGCCCGCAGGCTGCTCACCGAAGCCAAGGTCGCCGTTGCGCCGGGGATCGGCTTCGGCCAGCATGGAGAGGGCTACGTCAGAGTCGGGCTTCTGAGCAGCGAGGAACGGCTGCGCGAGGCGGTTCAGCGAATCGGCAAGCTTGGACTGTTCTGACTCATTTTGCTTTGCAATGCCAGAGCGCGCGTGGTATTCTATCAGTAATTCCAATTCTAATCTCAATTCATATAATTGAACTAAACGTGAAGACGGGACCAGTACGTCAGACCAGCGTCGTCCAGAGAGTAAATTCCTTAGGCTGCGAGAATTTACCGTTCGCCCTTGCGGAACCCTATCCCCGAGCGGCCGGCCGATAAGCCGGACAGCGCCCCTGTTACCGGGCTTATGAGTCGGATGAGATTATTCATCAATAAAGGTGGTACCGCGGAAGTATAGCTTTCGTCCTTTGCGCTGCAAGGGCGAAAGTTTTTTTATTACGATAAACGAATCCACATCACAGCGGTCTCCCTTCTTAAAAGCACCTCGAACGTTGTTTTTGCTGCTTTTCTGCTTTACTTTTCATCATAATTTTTGTAGGAGTGATCTCCATGCTACGCCGCATCGTTGTCAAAATAGGGAGCAGCTCGCTGACTTCGCCGGAAGGAGGATTAAACCGCGAGGCGATCGCCTACTTCGCATCCGAATTAGCCAGCCTGCAGTCGCTGGGCCAGGTGCTGCTGGTCACCTCCGGAGCGGTCGCTGCCGGATTCCGGGAAATCGGCTACCCCGAGCGGCCCCGGCTGCTTCATGAGAAGCAGGCCGCTGCTGCCGTAGGGCAGGCGCTGCTCATGCAAAGCTACCGGGAAGCGCTATCCAAGCACGGCGTCGCCACGGCACAGATCCTGCTCACCCGCTCCGATTTCCAGAACCGCAAGCGTACGGGCAATGCGAGCATGGCCATCGAAGAGCTGCTGAAGCGCAATGCACTGCCGATCATCAACGAGAATGACACCGTCTCGATCGATGAGCTGAAATTCGGCGATAACGATACCTTGTCTGCGCTCGTAGCTAACCTGCTGCGGGCGGATCAGCTAATTATCCTTACGGATACGGATGGCCTGTATACGGAGGACCCGCGCATTAACCCGGCTGCGAGACGCATCGGGCAGGTGGATGAAATTACGGAAGAGATCTACGCCATCGCTGGGGGAGCCGGCTCCTCCGTTGGTACGGGAGGCATGCGCTCCAAGATCGATGCTGCCAAAATCGCTACCCGCAGCGGCGTATCCGTATTCATCGGAAAGGCCACCCAGCCCGGCGAACTCAAGAGCATCCTGGAAGGACATGGACAAGGTACATACTTCGAGACGCGCTCATCCACTCTTCCGCGCAAGAAGCAATGGCTGGGATTTCTGTCCACGCCGCTAGGCACACTTACCGTGGATGCCGGGGCCGAGGAGGCGCTCATCCATGGCGGCCGGAGCCTTCTCCCCGTCGGCGTGAGACAGGCGCAAGGGCATTTTCATGCCGGCGATGTCGTAGAAGTTGTAAATCGCAACAACGAAACGCTGGGACGGGGAATTGTAAATTATGATTCCGACCAATTGCAGGACATTATGGGACTCCCAGGCACCGAAGTCGTTAAGAGGCTGGAAGGCATCCATCGTCTTGAGGTTATACACCGGGACGAATGGATTTCATTAAAATTATAAATAGCAAGCTTCAACATTTTAATCATTTTGAGGAGGTATTCGAATGAGCGAAGTAAGACAAAAGGCAGAGCTTGCCGGTAAAACTGCAAGCGTATTGAACCGTCTGAGCACAGAACAAAAAAATCAGGCATTGCTGGATTGCGCCAAGGCTTTAATCGATCATAGCGAAGCCATTATCGAAGCGAACAAGGAGGACCTGCAGCGCGGCCGGGAGAACGGCACCTCCGTCTCCCTGCTGGACCGGCTGGCGCTTACTGAGGAGCGGATCGCCGGCATTGCGGAAGGGCTGCGCCAAATCGTGGAGCTCCCGGATCCGATCGGGGAGACACTGGAGACGATCGACCGCCCTAACGGCCTTCACATCGTCAAGAAGCGCGTGCCCCTCGGCGTGATCGGCATCATCTATGAGGCGCGTCCGAACGTGACGGTGGATGCCATCGGACTCTGCCTGAAGACGGGCAATGCAGTCGTTCTTCGAGGCGGCTCCTCGGCCCTGTCCTCCAACCGCAAAATCGTGGAAATTATTCACGAGTCGCTGTCCGGCAGCGCCGTACCCCGCGATGCGGTTCAGCTGATTGAGGATCCGAACCGCTCATCCGTGGACGAAATGCTTAAGCTGAACGGTCTGCTGGACGTTATAATCCCGCGCGGAGGCAGCTCTCTGATCCAGAATGTGGTTCAGAACGCTACCGTGCCTGTCATCGAGACCGGAGCCGGCATCTGCCATACGTATCTGGATGCCACGGCGAATCCGTCCATGGCTGCGGACATTACGCTCAATGCCAAGGTTCAGCGTCCATCCGTGTGCAATGCGATGGAGACGCTGCTTGTCCACAAGGACTTCGCAGAGTCCCACTTGGCTGATATCGCCGGCAAGCTGCGCGAGGCGAGCGTAGAGCTTCGGGGCTGCGAGCAGACGCGCCGCCTGGTCTCCTGGGCCCATCCAGCCACCGAGGAGGATTACGCCACCGAATACAACGATTATATTCTCAACGTCAAAGTCGTCGATAGCCTGAATGAAGCGCTGCAGCATATTGGCCGCTTCGGCACGAAGCATTCCGAATGCATCGTAACCGAGGATGGAGCGAACGCGGAACGCTTCCAGCAGGAGGTCGATGCTGCAGCTGTATATCATAATGCTTCTACGCGCTTCACCGACGGATTTGAATTCGGCTTCGGCGCCGAGATCGGAATCAGTACGCAGAAGCTTCATGCCAGAGGGCCGATGGGACTGCCAGCGCTAACCTCTAGCAAATACTTGATCCAGGGCAGCGGACAGATTCGGAAATAAGGAGGCCAGACGATGACGATGTACACCACGAACAAGGCGCCTTCGATATGCTTCTATGGCGCAGGCTCCATGGCGGAGGCCATCGTGCGCGGACTGATCCGCCGCAAGGTCGCCCCGCCGGAGGCCATTTCCATGCTGAACCGCAGCAACCGGGAGCGGCTAGCCTATTTGGAAGAAGCCTACGGCATCAAGACTGGAGGCGATGATGCGGAGAAAGAGGCCCTTCTTACCTCCGCATCGATCATCGTGCTGGCGATGAAGCCGAAGGATGCCGGAGAAGCTCTCAAAGCCCTGGGACCGATGCTGAGCAGGGACCAGCTGATCGTATCCGTTATTGCGGGCCTTTCCATCCCTACCATTCAGGCGCTGCTGGGCTATAAGGCGCCGATCGCCCGTACGATGCCGAACACTTCTAGCTCGATCGGATTTGGGGCCACCGGCATCTCCTTCTCTGCCGAAGCGACGGAGGCACAGACCCAGCAGGTGCTGGCGATGTTCGAGGCCGTTGGTACGGTTCAGGTCATCCCGGAGGAGCAAATGGAGATTTTAACTGGCGTATCCGGAAGCGGACCAGCATACATCTATTACATGATGGAAGCGATGATCGAAGCAGGCATCGAAGGGGGGCTTACCCCGGAGCAGGCGCGGGAGCTGACCGTGCAGACCGTGCTCGGAGCCGCTTCCATGATGAAGGAGACGGGCGAGGAGCCCGCCAAGCTTCGCAAGGACATCACTTCCCCGAACGGCTCCACACAGGCCGCGCTGGAGACACTGGCTGCAGGCAGCTTCAATGAAACCGTCAAGGCTGCCGTACACCGCGCTGCCGAACGATCCAGGGAGATGGGCGAAGCAGTAAAGGAGGCATTGTTATGAGCTATTGTACGGCCACGTACCGTATCTATGACGATAAAGCAGACTTTCATAAAAAGGCCGAGTCCATCGCGGTCGGCATGACCGTGGGAACATGGACAGAGCTGCCGCAGGTCAAGCAGGAGCAAATGCGGGGACATTTGGGGCGCGTGGAGAGCGTCCATGTCCATGACCCGCAAAGCGGCGTGCCGGGCGAGCGTTACGCGGACGTATCCATTTCCTATCCCGACATCAACTTTACCTCCGATATACCGGCCCTGCTCATTACCGTCTTCGGCAAAATTTCTATGGACGGCAGAATCAAGCTGCTCGACCTGAAGCTGTCCGATGCCTTCATGAGCGCTTATCCCGGACCAAAGTTCGGAATCCAGGGCGTTCGCGATCTTCTCGGCGTACATCACCGCCCGCTGCTCATGAGCATCTTCAAAGCCGTGATCGGCTACGATTTGAATGGACTCCGCGAGCAATTCATGGTTCAGGCTCTGGGCGGCGTCGATTTGATCAAGGATGATGAGATCCTGTTCGAGAATCCGCTGACGCCGATCGAGCAGCGTGTGCGCGTCTGCCGCGAGGCCGCTGAAGAAGCGAAGCGCATCACCGGCAAGGAGCTGCTCTATGCGGTCAACCTGACCGGGCGCACCTCATCGCTGAAGGAGCAGGCGCTGCGCGCGATCGACGCTGGCGCCTCAGCCCTGCTGTTCAGCGTACTGCCATACGGCTTCGACGTCCTGCATGAGCTGAGCAGCGATCCCGAGATTACCGTGCCGATCGCGGCGCATCCTTCACTGGCCGGCGCGCTCTACCCGTCGCCGCATTACGGCATCGCCGCCTCCCTGCTCCTCGGGAAGCTCATGCGCATCGCCGGGGCCGATCTAGTGCTCTTCCCATCTCCTTACGGCTCGGTCGTGATGCCGCGGGAAGAGAATCTGGCTATCCAGCGTGAGCTGGTCTCCCCGGAGCTTGCGATCCGCAGCAGCTTTCCGGTGCCGTCAGCGGGCATCCATCCCGGGCTCGTTCCGCAAATCCTCAGCGATTTCGGCACCGACGTCGTCGTGAATGCCGGGGGCGGCATTCACGGCCATCCGGAGGGGGCCAGCAGCGGCGGCCGCGCCTTCCTGCAAGCGATCGACGCATCGCTGAACGGCGTGCCGCTGGCCAAGGCGGCGGAGAGCTTGCCTGAATTGAAGGCCGCTCTCGACATTTGGGGAGGCCGCAAATGAACAGCCGCAAGCAGCCCGTCATCTTCTGCGATTTCGACGGGACGATTACATTAAGCGATAATATTGTAGCCATCATGAAGCATTTTAGGCCTGAAGGCTATGAGCCAATCATGGAGCGAATTTTATCCCACGACCTATCCATCCGCGAGGGCGTGGGACGGATGTTCGCCCTGCTCCCTTCCTCCATGAAGCAGGAAATTACCGATTTTGTGCTGGGGCAAGCCGGCATCCGGGCGGGATTCGGGGATTTCCTGAGCGAGCTGCGCGGGCGCGGCATCCCGTTTTACGTGACCAGCGGCGGAATTGATTTCTTCGTTCTGCCGCTGCTCGCCCCCTTTGATATTCCGAAGGAGCATATATACTGTAACGGCGCAGACTTTAGCGGCGATAAAATTAAGATTACTTGGCCGTATCCTTGCGACGTGCATTGCCAAACGGATTGCGGCATGTGCAAGACGACCGTCATGAGGCGATTCCCGGCCAGCCGTTACGAGCGCATTCTGATCGGCGACAGCCTGACGGACTTTGAAGGCGCCAAGCTGGCGGACCACGTCTACTCGCGGGCACGCCTCACGGAGAAATGCCTGGAGCTCGGCGTCAAGTATACGCCATTCGAGACGTTCCATGACATACAGGAAGATCTTATCCAAGCGGGAAGGAGATAATTAAGAAGATGAGTTTCACTTCCATTTCTTTAGAAGACAAGCAATCCGCGCTGGACGAGCTGAGAATGGTCAAGGAGCAGTTCGCCGCGCGCGGCTGGTTCCCAGGCACGAGCGGCAACCTTTCCATTCGTGTCGGTGATTTCTCCCCGGGCTCGTTCCATTTCGCGGTAACGTCAAGCGGCAAGGACAAGTCCATTCATACGCCGGAGGACTTCCTGTTCGTCGATGAAGACGGGAAGCCTTGCGAACAGACGAAGCTGAAGCCGAGCGCCGAGACGCTCATCCACGCCAAAATCTACCGCATGACCGGCTGCGGCGCAATCTTTCACGTCCATACCGTGTTTAACAATGTGCTGAGCGAGCTGTACGGCGACCAGGGCTATGTTCCCGTACAGGGGATTGAACTCATCAAAGGGCTTGGCATCTGGGAGGAAAATGCGGCCATTGAAATTCCCGTATTGCCGAACCACGCCGATATCCCTTCGATTGCCAAGCTGATTCCCGGCGCATTGAAGCCGGAAATCCCCGGCCTGCTGCTGCGCAACCATGGCATTTACGTGTGGGGCAGCAATGCCTTCGAGGCCAAGCGGCATCTGGAGGCGTTTGAGTTTATTTTCGAGGTAGAATATCGCAGGCTCGCTCTCAAATAGATTCTGAAGAAGGAACTCCGAAGACATTCCTCCTAATTTCCATAGAAAAAGGCTGTCTCATGCTTAGCGCCCAGCTAGCACGAGACAGCCTTTCGTCATGGGGTGGATTTAGAAGAAGACGAGCCAAATGACAACCGCCAATAAAATCCGGTAAATCGCAAACGGCATCAGCTTTATGCGGTTGATCAGCTTCAGGAAGAAGCGGATCGACACCAGAGCGAACACAAAGGCGCTGATGAATCCCGCAATGAAGAAAGGGAGCGCGTCCAGCGTCATGTATTCCCAATTCTTGTAGAGCGAGATCGCGCTGGCTCCGCACATGATCGGCACGGCCATGATGAACGTGAAATCCGCGGCTGCGCGGTGGCTCATGCCAGCCAGCACTCCGCCGGAAATCGTCGAGCCCGAACGGGAGAACCCCGGCCAAATCGACAGGCATTGAATCAGGCCGACCACCAATGCGTGCCGGTAGGCCATTTGATCCACCGATTGAATCTTCGGCTCCTTCGGACCGAATTTGTCGGCAGCAATCATCAGCAGGGCTCCCACAACAAGGCCGATCAATACCGTAGACGTAGAGAAAAGGTACTCATCGATATAATCCTCGAACAGTACACCGAGAATCCCGGCGGGAATCAGGCCGACGATCACTTGGCCCAGCTTCAGCCTCGGCCCGCTTGCGCTTACAGCCTGCTTGCTGAAGCGCGACAAACCGAGCAATTGTAGAATCCGATCCTTGAACACAACAAGGACGGCCAGGATAGATCCGAGCTGAACCACAACCTTAAACGTATTTGCTGCGTATTTGGAGGACAATAAGTTCTCCGTCTTGAGCCACATATCATCGACGATAATCATATGCCCCGTCGAGGAGACAGGCGCAAATTCAGTAACCCCTTCTACCAATCCCAGAATAATCGCTTTGATAATATCCAAAAATAACATGCTCCTACTTCCCCTCTTCTCCGATGTGCTGGCTAGAGCTTATCACATTCTCTTCATACGCTTGGCATCCAGCTAAAAAACTACTTTAATAGAATAGATGGTTCAGCACCTATTTTCAAGAAGCCTTTTTCCACCTGCGGATGAACCAAATGAGAAAAACGATGGCTCCTGCCCCGATCACGGCATAAGCGATATTCGAGTATACATCCATAAATTCAACAATCTTCTCCCAGGAGCTGCCAACGGCGGCGCCGACGGAGACGAGAATAATATTCCAAATCAGCGTCCCGATCGTGGTAAAGAGCAGGAACAGGCCGAATTTCATTTTCGCCATGCCTGCCGGAATTGAGATCAGGCTGCGGATCAGCGGAATCATGCGGCAGAACAGAACCGTCCAATAGCCGTATTTATCAAACCAGGCATCCGCTTTGCGGACGTCCTCCTTTTTGAGCCGGAGATACTTCCCCCAATTGTCGATGATCGCTTCCAGACGATCGACATTCAAGATATAGCCTGCACCGTACAGAATGACGGCGCCGAACACCGAGCCCAGCGTAGCGGCAATGATGACCCCTATCATCGTCAAGCTGGAATATGTCGTCATGAATCCTCCGAAGGTGAGGATCACCTCGGAAGGGATCGGCGGGAAAACATTCTCTAGCGCAATGAGCAGAAAGATCCCTATGTACCCGAACTGCTCCATAAATTCTGTAATCCAGTTCTCCATATCATACCTCCATACAGATATCACATATCTCTTATTTCAGGCAAGAGCTTTCCTTAAATTACGCAAATAACGTCCTCTAATGAAGAGGAAATACAAGACTTGCACGACGAAGAAGCTAATCAGAATAAACCCGGCCTCCATCGCGATGGAGAAATTCAAATAGCGCTGCAGCGCGATAAAAGCAAACAGGCTGTGAATCATTGCCAGCATGATAGGAACGAAGAAGAGCAGACCGATCTGCCAGGTCACCATCGCTTCGATTTCCTTCCTCGTCACTCCGATCTTCGCCATGGCAGCATACTGGCGGCGATCATGATCCAAATCCGCATACAGCCGGTAATATAGGAAGCTTCCCGCCGCAATGAAAAACACGGTGCCGACGATTTTGATCGGCAGACTAACGCGATCATAGAATATTCCGCGAGCCGCCAAATAATAGCTCATCATCACGAGGCCTATCCCCAGAACCGATAGCGCCAGGGAGCTTCCCGGGGGATCGGCTGCTGATTCAATGCAGCATCGCTACAAGCCTGCTTTTGACGATCAGCGCGGACGTGCAAAGAGAGATGAGCAGAAACAGCACGGCAAAAGCGGCCAGCGTCAGCAGCAAAGCGGCCCAGGAAATGTGAAAGCTGAGCTGATCGATGCCCAGCAGGCTCGCCCCGCCATCAGAAACAGCTTGGCGGATATGAGGCCGGCTGCAAGCCCGGTAATCATGGACGCGGCGCCGATCGCTGCGTTCTCCAGAAAGAGCATGCGGTCAAGCTGCTTTACGGTCATGCCGTGCAGACGTAATATCCCAAACTCTCTTTTGCGAGACTGAAGAAAAGAACCTACCGAATAAATAACGAAAAAAATGAAAAAAAGTATACAGTCCCCACTGCAATTTGCAAAGCCTGCACCGGCATTCTCCATATCTCCTATGCGAAAAATAGCCTGCGGCTTGCTAACCCTTTCTATCTTAGCAAAAAAACAGCCCCCGATGCGAAAAAGAAAGCACTGCTGGACTGCAGAGCTTCCTTTGAACGCCTTAGCGTTATAACGCAATTAAATTTAGCTTCTTTAATCAATAATCCTCATACCGGCTGTCCTTGTGCTTGTTCCTCGACAGCAGCTTGACCCCGCCCCCGATAAGTACAAGGGATACGATAAGCGGCCGCAAATACGTAGTAATGAACAGATGGATTTGAAATTCCGGCAGGAAGCGGTCGAACAGCGGAATCACCAGGCTCATCGTCACGTAATAAATGCCTAGGAGCAGCAGGATCAATCCGAGCCAATTCTGGTTATTCCCCTTCCATTCAAAGAGCGGCCGGTCCTCCAGCCGAACCCGGTCATACCGGCTCGTCGCCTGCAGCCCGTCGAAGAAGCTGTAGAACCAAATAACCGGAATAATGAACAGGAACAGCGACAGCCTCAGCACATCGATAATATAGAAGCTGCCCAGAAACAGAACCATCAGCTGCAGGCCGCGCTTCTGCATCCCAAGGTACATTTGGCCTGCTCCGGGAAAGGCGGACAGCAGCGTCGCGAGCACCTTGCTGCGCTTGCCTTCAACCCGGCCAGAGTCCCATTCATCGAATAGTGTGCGATCGATCAGCAGCTCTCCGGCCTGCTTGCGGTGAACCAGCTGCACGGCATCGAACATAGAGTACAGCCAAATAATCGGCAGCAGGCCGAGGAATAACAGAAATACGCTCTTATTCGTAAGCCCGGTAATGACGAACATGATCGTGATCAAGCCGAAGAAGCTGATCAGGAAGGATAGTCCCCGCTGCATTAATCCGAGCTGAAAATGACCCAGGCCAGGAACGAACGACAGCAGGATCGTATAGAAGCGCTCGGCATCCGCCTCGCTTTTGCGCGTCGGCTCGTATGGATAAGTAGACATTTCCGCCTCGGGAGCCCGGAGCAGAGCGATGATCAAATCCAGCATACAGATGCACCAAAGCGCAAATCCGCAAATAAGGGCAGCCAGCATGAAGCCAGCCTCATTGCTCGCAACGGCCGACAGAAAGCCCAGCAGCAAGCCTCCAAAGAACAACAGCGGATAAATGACGCCCCTGACTCTGCGCCCCCAATACAAATGGCCCAGGCCAGGGATAAAATTAAGTACGAATGCCAGCATTTTATTGCGGTAACGTGGCAATAGAATCCCATCCTTTCATAGTTTAAGGTTTCAAATGATCGATCCAGCCCGCGGTTTTATGCATGATTCGCTCGCTTACGGGCGGCTCGGATGAAGGCGGCAGCACATGGTCGGCCCCGGAGCTCAAGCGGTCAAATACACCGAAGGACAGCAGGAACAACGTAATTGAAGCCGCGATAAAATAATTGAACAGCGGATGCTCGCTGATGCGGCGCTTGCGTGATAACGACCGTTCAGCCCCGCTTGACGGCTGGGCTTCATGCTGCGCGGGAAGCTGCTGCAGGACTGCCTCGATGAGCGCTTCCTCCTGCTGCAGCCCGGGCAGCCCATGCTCCAGGAGTGCGAGTGCGGCCATGTAAGCCTCCAGTGCTCCGGCATCGTTCAGCAGCAGCTCCTCGGCATACTGTCTCTGCCGCTCATTCAGCTCTCCAAGAATATAACTCTCCCAACAGATCTCCTGATCCCGATCCTTCGTCTGATCCGGCTCTTTCCCATTCATCTCCACTCCTCCTCCTTCCAATGCTCGCGAATCCACGATCTTGCCCTGTACAGCCTCGATTCTACCGATTTCACCGCAATGGACTGCTCTGCGGCAATATCCTCATAACTCTTGCCTTCCAGATAGAACGCGGTGATAATGTCACGGTGCCCGGGCGGCAGCTCCAGAATGCGGGCGCGAAGCTGACTCCTTCGCTCCTCGTCCATCAGATGCTGTAATACGCCATCCTCCTGAGCCGGTGCGATATGTAACACTTTCGCAGGATCCCACTGTTCTTCTTTGCGGCGCTCCCGCTTCCGCTTTAAATCGATCGATTTATGAATCGCAATACGCGTCAACCAGGTCTTGAAGCCTTCAAAACGATACCCGGGGAGAGATTTGTATACTTGCAAAAAGATTTCCTGCGCAGCGTCCTCTGCTTCCTTGGCATCATGAAGCACGGAATGCGCGACACGGTATACATATGAGCCGTATTCACCCACGAGCTCACGGAATGCGCCGCGATCGCCCCGCTGGATTTTTCGAATTAAATCCTTTTCCTCAATAGCTCTCCCCTCCTTCCCATATATATAGACGAAGCAGCCTGCTGCCGCCCCTGCATATATTTCAAAAAACTTTTGATAGTTTCTACTAAACTATCTCTGAAGCGGCAGCAGCTCTGATCTCAATGATTTCATCTCAAAAATGGAGAAAGACGCCGGCAATCCGTTCGATCGCTAGCGTCTACTCTGCCTCTCCCTGTAAAGACACTTGCCTCTCCGCGGGAAAAGGTTCTATTTCTATCGATGATATTTGTTAGTCTATCGGCCCAAACTCCGGAATTTCTGAGCATACGCCTTGGCATCCTCTACCGTCTGCACACGATTCCGGCCCCACTCCAGCAAGATCCGGTCGATATAACGGAAATGCACCTTGCCGGCAAAAACCGCCTCTTTCAATGCCAGTAAAATAAGCTCCTCCGGGTATCCGTCCTCGTCTACCCAGCCGGAAATCGTCTCGCATTCCATCGGCGACAGAGGCCTTGCGAATTCCTTCTCGAAAATGACGAATAGATTTCGCTCGCTCGTCTCCTGCTGGGCCGCAGCCGGCTCGCGCTGATCTGTCCGCTGTCGCATCGCTGCACGCTCTTCGGCAAGGCATTGCGCCAGATGCTCATACATTCCGGTCAGATTGTAGCTCTCAAATTGGATGCCTGTCCGCTCATCCCATTCCACGTCGATGGCAATCCAGTTCTGTTTCATCAGCCGTTGAATGACGGAGGACAGCTCTCCGGGCGCTCTCCCCATTCGCTGCTCCAGCTGCTCTATCGAAGGGAAATCATTGTTCTCCAGCTGCTTGTAAGAAATCAGCTGAAGCAGAAGCATGACCTCCGTATCCTCCAAGCCGAGTCTCTGATAATGTGTCAGCAGAAGGGAGGGCACCTGGACAGAACCTGCTTCCATGCCGTATGCGACTCCCTTTGCCCATACCTTCCAGCCATCGGTCAATGCCATACGTCTTCACCTTTCCTTAGATAAAAGGAAGTATAGAATCTGGAGCCCCGATTCCTTATGCCCCGTACCTAGTATTGTATAACACAGATGATGTCCGAGCTGCGCTCTATTATGGATATAGGCGATACAGCATCCGCGGGAACGGAATCGTCTCACGGACATGATCCAGGCCGCAAATCCACGCAACCGTTCGTTCCAGCCCCAGTCCAAAGCCGGAATGCGGCACAGAACCGTATTTGCGCAGATCGAGATACCACTGGTAAGCCTCCGGCGATAGCTCATGCTCCTTAAAGCGAGCCTCCATCAGCTCCGGATCATCGATCCGCTGCGAGCCGCCGATAATTTCGCCATAGCCTTCCGGAGCAATCATGTCGGCACAGAGCACAACCTCCGGACGATTAGGATCGGGCTTCATATAGAAGGCTTTAATGCCGGCCGGGTAATGCGTAATGAATACCGGCTTGTCGTACTGCTCGGCAATCGCCGTCTCGTGAGGCGCGCCGAAGTCCTCGCCCCAAGGAATATCGAAGCCTTTCGAGTGCAGAAACTCGATGGCATCGTCATAAGTTATCCGCGGGAACGGAGCTTGGATGCTCTCCAGCTTGGAAATGTCGCGGCCGATCGTCTCCAGCTCAGTCCGGCAATTCTTCAACACGGACTGAACGACATGCGTAATGAACTGCTCTTGAACGGCCAGGCTCTCCTCATGCTCGACAAACGCCATTTCCGGCTCAATCATCCAGAACTCGATCAGGTGGCGGCGGGTCTTGGATTTCTCCGCCCGGAACGTCGGCCCGAACGAGTATACCTTGCCCAGCGCCATCGCCGCGGCTTCCATATACAGCTGACCGCTCTGCGTCAGATAAGCATCCTCATCGAAATATTTCGTTTGGAACAAATTGGTCGTGCCTTCTGCCGAAGTCGGCGTCAAAATCGGCGGGTCAACCAGCGTAAAGTGGTTCTGATCGAAGTATTCCTGAATCGCTCTGATAATTTCCGCACGGATGACCATAATCGCCCGCTGCTTCGAGGAACGCAGCCATAAATGGCGGTGATCCATTAGAAAATCTACGCCATGCTCCTTAGGGGTAATCGGATAGTTCTCCGTCAAATGGATGACTTCGAGCTCCGTAACCGTCATTTCATATCCCGACGGACTGCGCGGCTCCTCGCGAATGATTCCCGTTACATAAAGGGAGGATTCCTGCGTCAAGCTCTTTGCCGCGTTCCATGTCTCCTCGGACACCTCGCTCTTGACGACGATAGCCTGGATGTAGCCCGTTCCGTCTCGCAGCTGAAGGAACTGAATTTTGCCGCTTGAGCGTTTGTTGTTCAGCCAGCTGCCGATAACGACCGTCTCGCCGACATGCTCGCTAACCTGACGAATCACCGTTTTGTTCGCCATGCATGAACATCTCCTCTAACTATGCAGATTTATGCATTCTTCTCATTAACAATACGATGGGTATCTCTTGCGATGACCAATTCCTCGTTCGTAGGAATGACAAGCACCTCTACCTTGGAGTTCGGCGTGGAAATGCGGCGCGGATCCCCGGAACGAATCTTGTTCAGCTCAGGATCAAGCTCTACCCCAAGATAAGTCAGGTTCTCACAGACCTTCTCGCGCACAATTGCCGAGTTCTCGCCTACCCCTGCGGTAAATACGATGACATCCACGCCATTCATCGCAGCCGCATAGGAGCCGATGTATTTGCGCAGACGGTACTCATACATTTCGAAGGCAAGCTTCTCGTTCGGTTCGCCGGCTTCCAGCCCATCGGTAATATCGCGCATGTCGCTGCTGCTTCCGGAAATCGCCAGCAGTCCGCTGTGCTTGTTGAGCATCGAGTTGACTTCACTGATCGACAGCTCCTCTTTGTTCATGACGAATGTGACGACTGCAGGATCCAGATCGCCGCTGCGCGTACCCATCATGAGGCCTTCAAGCGGGGTAAGGCCCATCGAGGTGTCGACGGACACGCCGCCTTGAACAGCGGTCAAGCTGGCACCGTTACCGATATGGCAGGTAATGATCTTCAAATCCTCGATCGGACGCTCCAGGAAAGCGGCGGCCGCTTTGCTCACGTAGTCGTGGGACGTGCCATGCGCTCCATAACGGCGTACGCGGTGCTTCTTATATAATACTTTCGGGATCGGGTATAAATACACCTTCTCCTTCATTGTCTGATGGAACGCCGTATCAAAAGCAACGACCTGAGGAACGCCGGGCATATTCTTCTCAGCCGCGTTAATCCCCATAATCGCTGGCGGATTGTGCAGTGGAGCCAGATCGAACAAGCGGCGGATTTCCGATTTCACCTCCGGAGTAACGAGCGCCGAGCCCTTGAAGAACTCCCCGCCGTGAACGACGCGGTGGCCTACGGCCTGGATTTCATCGACAGAATCCAGGACGCCGTGCTCCTTATCGGTAAGCTTCTCCAGCACCTTGCGAATCGCTGTCGTATGCTCCAGAATTTCGCTGACCTCTGTAACCTCCTCCTTGCCTGTCGGCTTGTGAGTCAGAATGGAGGAGTCCATGCCGATCCGCTCAACGAGTCCTTTTGCCAATACAGATTCATCGATCATGTCATATAATTGGTATTTCAGGGAAGAGCTTCCCGCGTTGATTACGAGAACTTTCATAGCCGGTCACCATCCTTGTCGTATTTGAAAAATCCTTCGCCCGTCTTCACGCCCAAATTACCAGCGCGGACCATCTTTTTCAATACGAAGGATGGCCGGTATTTCAAATCGCCGAATTCGCGGAACATGCGCTCCAGCGCGGCCAACACGGAATCCAGGCCGAAACGGTCGGCCATTTCAAGCGGCCCGTACTGGAACTGATAGCCGACACGCATGGCGTCGTCGATGTCCTCTGCCGTCGCCACGCCCTCGCCGAGCACATGGAGCGCTTCATTTATCATGATGCAAATGATGCGGGATGTAACGAAGCCTGGCGATTCATACACCATAATTCCGCGTTTATCGACAACCTCTTCCACAAAGCGCTTGGTTTCTTCAAACGTCGAATCCGAGGTTTTCAGTCCGCGGATAATTTCCACGAGGTCAATTTTGGATACGGGATAAATAAAATGCATGCCGATCACGCGCTCCGGGTACATCGTCGAACCGGCGATCTCTGTCAAGCTAAGCGTCGACGTGTTGCTGGCCAGAATAATATTGCTCGGACACACGTGGTCAAGCTGCTTGAACACTTCTTTTTTGGCATCCAAATCCTCCGAAATGGTCTCGATAACCATATCACAGGTGCCGAGTTCGGCAAAATGGGTTACTTTATGGACCTTGGACAAAATCAGCTTCTTCTCGGCTTTGGTGATCGCCCACTTCTCCAGCTGTTTATCCAAGCTCGTTTCTATCATATTATAAGCATGGTCTAATTTGTCAGGCGTTTCCTCCACGAGCAGCACATCAAGACCTTTGGCTGCCAGCATTTCGCTGATCCCCTGGCCCATCGTGCCCCCGCCAATGACACCTATTCTTTTGAAGTTCATGGTTCTCTCGCTCCATCCTTTCATGTCTACACATAATATTGTACCCTTCATGTCGAATAATACAATTTTTTATACCCAACATCTAATAATATCTTAGCACGGACAAAAAGTAAAAAAAATAACCGGCACGCGAATTATGCCGGTAAAAGAACACTGTCACCAAATTGACATCTAAATTGCTCCCCGGAAAGGCGTTCCTCACGCATGAGGATTTCCAGCGATTTGTCGAATACAGCCGCATGATCGATGAGCAGCTGCTTCGATCTCGCCGCAAGCTCGTCCAAAATGGCGGCGTTCTCCTTCATAAGCACTTCCTTGGTCATCATCTCCATATTGACGATGCCGAGCGAGGTAAGCCCAGAAGTCATCATCGTATGGACGATGTTGATCGCCTGCTCGAAATCGTTGCTGGAGCCGGTGCTGCGTTCGCCATAATAGATCTCCTCAGCAGCCGCCCCGGCCAGGGCGATGACGATTTGGCCTTCCAGATATGCCTTGGTGTATAGATATTTATCTTCCTGCGGGTTGTGACGCACATAACCGAGCGCCCGGCCGCGCGGACTAAGGGCAACCTGATTCACACTGCCCGGCGCCACCACTTCAGCGGCGATCGCATGGCCCAGCTCATGGATCGCTACCCGGCGCTTCTCTTCCTCCGTCGACTCCCGGTCTGTCCGTTCGCCAAGCATCACCTTATCGATCGCCATCGATAAATGCCGCTGCTCGATTTCCTTCTTATCCTCTCTCATCGCATAGATCGCCGCCTCGTTCATGACGCTCTCCAGCTGCGCGCCGGAGAAGCCGAAGGATTCCTCGGCAACCTTCTCCAGGCTGACGTCCTGCTGCAGCGGTTTATTCTTGGCATGAAGCTCCAAGATATGCATGCGGCCCTTCTTATCCGGCAAGTCAACTTGGATATGACGGTCGAACCGCCCCGGGCGCAGCAGCGCCGGATCCAGCATTTCCTTCCGGTTCGTTGCCGCCATGAGCAGTATGCGCGGCGTCTCCGCAGAATAAATGCCGTCCATTTCGGTAAGCAACTGATTCAGCGTTTGATCGTATTCGCGCTGTTGGCCGCCCTCTCTTTTGCCGCCGATCACGTCAATTTCGTCAATAAAGACAATCGCATTCTCCTTATTCTCTTTCGCGGCCCGCGTGCGGGCTTCCTTGAACAGCTCGCGGATCCGCCCCGCCCCGACCCCGACATACATTTCCACGAACTCGCTGCCGGAAGCGGCAACAAAGACGGAGTTCGTATAATGGGCCGCAGCTTTGGCCATCAGCGTCTTGCCCGTGCCTGGAGGTCCGGTCAATAGAATCCCTTTAATCGGCCGGATGCCGAACTGCTTGATTTCTTCATGGCGAACCATGAAATCGAGCGCTTCCCGCAGCTCCTGCTTCGCGCTTTCCTGGCCCCCGATTTCCTCAAACGTCAGCTTCGCCGGACCCGCCTTCTTGCGCTTGCGCTCCTGGGCCGCGCCGATAGCGATGCCTCCGCGCATTTTAAGCATGGCGAACACCGCCCCGGCTACCAATAATGCCAAGACAAGCGGTACCACATTAAGGCCGATAAAAGCCAAGAAGATGAAGAAGACTGGAACGAAGCCGGCAATAGCTTCCCACATCCATTTACGCATTCGGCCACACCCCCAGCTTCTGCGCAACTCGTGGTAAAATAACGTATTTGCTTGAGGTTCCATCGGTTAGAGTCACATAGACGTTCTCCTCATCCATATCCGCGGTCGCCCGCAGAGCATCATGCTTTCGCTCCAATTGATCCAGCGTGCTCTGTATTTCGGTATACTGCTTGTTCTCCATCGCCTGGGCCACGGAGAATAGCGCTTCGCTCCAAATTTGATCCAAATCCGGCGTCGAACGGTCCGTCACTTCCAGCTTTAAGATCCGTTTGCCCAATAGATCCTTGCCTTCCTTCTCAATATGGCGGACAAGTCCGCCCATATCCGTACCCGCCGCGAGATCCAGTTTCAAACCGACCTCTTTGGGGGTAATGTTAAATTGAACATGATTCACACCCTCATACTGCTTGACCAGTTTCTCGATTGGAGCCTCGATCGCCCACTGGCGATAGGCAAACCAACCGCCAAACAGCAATACGGCAGAGACAGCAGCGATAGCGATAGTTTGTCCGATACGTATTTTCATTCGCAGCTTCCTCCTAATTCTATAATATATATAAACACTTGCGTAATTTGATATACTACGATCTATCACAAGTTACAAATAAGAGTATAACATATCAGACATATAATATCGAAGCCAATGTATGAAAATATTTAAAATTTTTAGGGAATACAAAGGGGCTGTCCCAGAAGTCATCATGGTGACTTTCTGGGATAGCCCCTTTCTTTTAAAAAGCTATCCGTTTCTGCGGGATCCATATTTGCCGGAATCAATTTCTCCCTTGCTCGCATCCCATTCTTTAGCTTAACTTATATAACTTTTGGACATAAGCTGTCCGACATTAAAGTTGGACATATGCTGTCGAACTCTGAAGTTGGAATAAGCTGTCGAATACTAAATGGAATTGATGTATCTAATTATGATCTAGTTGAGTGGTTCAATAGATTAAATGGATTTTATGCACCTAAAATCAAGAATCCCGCCCATGATGGCAATCTCCCCTCTTCTAACGACATAAAATCCATTTAAATCTGCTTTCCTTTCTTTGCCGCAGAAACTAACTACTATAATTCCATTTAGACTGGGAAATCCGCGGGTCATGTTCACTAGAACGAGAAAATCGTGATTTATGCTCGGCGTAAAAGGGAGGTGAAGAGCGTGTTTAGTCACATCATGGGCAGCCAGAGGCCGTGAGCAAATTGCTCAAATCATAGGCAACCAACTGGTCATGAACAGAGTGTTGAACACATCAAGGGCAACCAACCAGTCGTGAATAGCGTATTGCTTACATCAAGGGCAACCGTTCGTAAAGTTTACTTTTGAGACAGATCCTTTTCTCTAATTCCTCTAAATTTTAAGTATGTGCTGAATGATACTGAGCAAACAATCCTTCGTCCCGCCCTCATCAACGATTCGGCAGCGTAAATTTATCTGGCAGGGCCGAGCCGTCGCTAAATTTGAAGAATTGATAGTAGTGGTGCTCCTTCTCCTTATAGAACAGCTGCCATACGTATTCTCCTTCATAGATGCCGGGCATGAGCCTGACGATTCTGGCCTCAGGCAGCTGCTCCTTGATGATGTCCCGAATCTGCTCCTCGCTGGTACCGCTGGCCAGCGGCTCTTCGTGCGCATCTCCGCTTGCCGGCAGCCAGACCATCAGTGCCTCGCCGTTTTCGTTCTTTCCCTGGATGACCCAGACAACCTCATCCCAGACGGATTTCCACGTCTTCTCGACCGATACGATGCCCGTTTGCTGCTTAGCCGCTTGAATCGCCGCTGTCTCCTCATTCCAAGTATCCTGCATAACATATACATAGTAACGATGAAGGCCGAAGAGCACGAGCAGCAGAATGAGGATAGATAGCAGGATCCATTTGGTTCTCTTCTTCAACCTTCTCTTCCTTTCCTAAAACAAGCTCAATTCGCCCTTAGAGCGACGTACCCGCGAATTCCGACTATCCTGCTTGAGCAATATATTATCTGGACACCAAGCCCTCAAAGGCTGCCTGGGCTTCGCGGCGGATCCGCTCTTCATCCAGCGTTAGGCAGGCGCCGTGCTTCACAATCTGTTTCCCGTCGACCCACACATGCTCCACGTCTTTCGGACCTGCGGAATATACGACATGAGATACGTAATCGGTTCTCGGCACAAAATGCGCCTGCTCTGTATTGAGGGCGATAAAATCCGCCTTCATTCCCACAGCAAGCTTGCCTGTATTGTTCAGGAACAAGGACTTCGCGCCGTACTCCGTTCCCATCCGCAGCGCCTCCAGCGCCGGAACGGCCGTTGGGTCCCCTGAGACGCCTTTGTGAATCAGAGCGGCCAGGCGGACCTCCTCGAACATGTCTAAATTGTTATTGCTCGCCGCACCGTCCGTCCCCAGGGAGACGGTAACCCCGGCCTTCAGCAGCTCCGGAACCCGGGCCACACCGCTAGCCAGCTTCAGATTGCTTCCCGGATTGTGCGAGATACCCACCTTATGGGCAGCAAGCACTTCAATCTCCTCATCCGTCAAATGAACGCCGTGCGCCAGCAGCGTCGGGCGGGAGAACATCCCCAGCTTGAGCAAGTGCTCCACCGGTCTTACCCCGTAATCGGCGACATTTTGCTCCACCTCGGCCTGCGTCTCCGACATATGCGTATGCATCGGCAGGTCAAGGTCATGCGCTGCCTGAACGAACTGTTCAATGTAGTCAGGAGGACAGGTATAGGGCGCATGAGGCGAAATCATCGTCGTAATGCGGCCGTCCGCCTTCCCGTGCCAATTCCGGGCAAATGCAACCGCTTCATCCAGTTTATGCTTCTGAACGTCAGGCGGGCAAAGGCCAATCGCCCCGCGCATAAGCACCCCGCGGATTCCAGATTGCTCCGTGACCTGGGCAACCTGATCCATGTGATCATACATATCAAGGAAGGTTGTCGTCCCTCCCTTGATCATCTCCAGGACGGAGAGCGCCGTGCCCCAATACACGTCATTCCCCGTGAACTTAGCTTCCATGGGCCACATTTTCTCCTGCAGCCATTTCTGCAGCACCATATCGTCGCCGTAGCCGCGCAATAGCGACATAGCCGCATGGCCATGCGTATTGATCAAACCGGGCAGAAACAGCAGCCCCTCGCCGTTTACGTTTTCAGCATCCTCGCAGCCCTCCGGCCGCGCTGAGCCAATGTAGGTGATCTGATCATCCTCAACAAGCATATAGCCGTTAACAACGGATTGATTGTCCTCCAATACGGCAAACGTGCCGTTCGTGATTAACAGTTTACGACTCATTCGAAGTAAGTTCCTTTCCATCATTCAAATAATAGGCAAGGCTGAGTAAATCCGTCGTGAAGTCGGCAGCATGGATTCTTATTCCAGGCGGCACCTTCAGAATGGTTGGCGCAAAGTTAAGAATCGCCCCGATGCCGGCGGCAACGAGCTGGTCCGCGACGCGCTGAGCCTCGAAATCGGGAACAGTGATGATCCCGATCCGGATGTTCATCGCCTTTACGGTTTCTACGAGCTCGTCGATCGGCTGAACGGTAATATTGTTGATTTTGGTGCCGATTTTGGACGGTGCCGCATCGAACACCGCCACGATTTTCATATTATCCTTCAAGTAAGCATTGTAGTTAGACAGCGCCTGGCCAAGATTACCGGCTCCAACAAGAGCCACATTGATCTGTTGGTCGAGGTTCAGGATCTGCCGGATTTTCTCAATAAGATAAGACACGTCATACCCGATGCCTTTACGGCCGAAATCCCCAAAATAAGCAAGGTCTTTACGAATTTGCGCGGGATTCAGATCGAGCTTCTGGCCCAGCTCCTGAGAGGACACCGTCGGCACTTCACGAAGACTCAGCTCATTGAGGAAACGCAAGTATACTGGCAATCTGCGTACAACCGCATCGGAAATTTTTTCTGCTTTCATAGCTCTTCTCCCCTTATAATGGCGCGTTATAAATTACGGTTATTGCTTTTTTGCCTCCTGGACTTCGTGAACATCCAGCCATTCGGAAATTCTCGGTACCATTTGCCCGGTTGGCATATGCTCCATTTTCGGCCCAGGCAGCGAATATAAGAAATATTTTCCGTAGTAGGATTCCAAGATGCGTGTATCGTACACCACAACTATTCCGCGATCCTGTGAAGAACGCACCAGGCGGCCGAATCCCTGCTTGAAGCGAATGACGGCCTGCGGCACGGACAGCTTCATGAACGGGTTCTTCTTCTCCTTCTGAAGCCGCTCGCTCTTGGCCTCGACGAGCGGATGGTTCGGCGGCTGGAAGGGCAGGCGGACGATAGCCAGGCTTGTCAGCGCCTCTCCCGGGATGTCAACGCCTTCCCAGAAGCTGCTCGTCCCGAGCAGCACGGACGCTTCCTGCCCCTGGAATCTGCGGGTCAGCTTCGTACGGCTGCCGCTGTCCATTCCCTGGCCAATGACGGTGATCCCCTCGGAGGATAACCGCTCCTTCAGCGGGTCGTAGACCTGGCGGAGCATCCGGTAGGACGTAAACAGCACCAGCATCCGGCCCCGCGTCGCCACCGCGGTATCAGCGAGCGACTCTACCAGCATGTTAACGAAATGCTCGTCTCCAACGCTTCCCTTGACGCTGGGGAAATCCCGCGGGATGACCAGCAGGGCCTGATCCCGGTAGTTGAACGGCGAAGGCAGCATGGACGTCAGCAGGCGGTCGCTGTCGGCAGCCTCCTGCAGTCCCAGCTGCTCGATCATGTACTGGAAGGACTTGTCGACGGATAGCGTGGCCGAGGTCATCACGACGCTTTTCTTCTTGTCGAAGAAATAGTTCTTCAGCTGCTCGCTGACATCGATCGGCACCGCGTAAATTTGCAAGGAGCGGCTCCGGTAGTTGCCATTCCCTTCGATCCAGTAGACAGTCTCCTCATCGTCAAGCTTCATGAACGTGCGGATCGCTTCCCGCTCGGCCTGCAGATCCTTGAACAATCCGCTGATATCCGTCAGCAGGCTGTCCGATCCGTAATCCTCCTGCCCATCCCGGATATCATTCATCATCCGGTCCCCCTTGCGGAGGATGTCGCCCAGCAGAACGTATATATGATTCTCCAGCGCGCTGAGCGTATCCCAGTCCTTCGGCTTCTTGTGCGGAAGCAAGCGCAGAACGAATTGCCCCGGATCGCCGGGTGCCGCATCGCTCCGCTCCGGCATCAAGGAGAACAGCATTTCACTCAGCTTATCCCAGCTTTCCTTCACGTCAAGCAGCGAGGGGTACATGCCATCGATGACGCTGCACCATTCCGCTGATTTCTCGCCGGGCGCATTCTGCAGCACCGCTCTCAAATTGGGCAATTGCCCTGTCTTGCTATCCTTGAACAAGCGGGTTAGCGTATGCACTACCGTAAAATACTTCATGTGGAGACCCAAATGCTTGCCTGCCACGTCCTCCAAATGATGCGCCTCGTCAATAACCAGCCGTTCGTAGCCCGGCAGCAGCTGATGCCCAGCCTGGATATCCGTGAACAGCTTCGAATGGTTCGTGATGACGACGTCTGCTACGCCCGCCTCATGCTTGGCCCGGTGGTAGAAGCATTTGCGAAACCATGGGCAGGAACGGCCCAGACAGGAATCCGAATCGCTCGCTACCGTCTCCCAAAAATCGCCGCCGCGGCTGCTCAGGTTCAGTTCCTCATCATCGCCAGTTCCGGTTTGCGTCAGCCAGACGATCATCTGGGCTGCGGTCATCACATCTTCCTTCGGGGATACAAAATCTCTTCTGTTTATTTTATGTTCAAATTTGCGCAGACACAAATAATGCTGCCTTCCCTTAAATACAGCCGCGCGAAACGGAAAAGGCACCGCCTCGGTCAACAGGGGAACGTCCCGCTCACGAAGCTGCTCCTGCAGATTGATCGTGTGGGTGCTGACCATGACCTTCTCGTCATTCTTGACGCTATGATAAATAGCCGGCAGCAGATACCCCAGCGACTTGCCTGTTCCGGTGCCCGCTTCAACAAGCAGATGCTTGTCTTCGTCGAAAGCGCGCATCACTTCTTCAAGCATCATGTTCTGCGCATCCCGCTCTTCGTAGCCCGGCAGCTTGGCGCGCAGCCGTTCCCTGACCTGTTCCATAAACTCAGAGAAGCTGACATTCGCTAGCGGATTATCCAGCATATCGTCCCTTGCCGGGACGATGTCCATCCAATCCTCCACCTGCAGGGCATATTGGCGGTAATACACAAATCCGTCCGTATCCTGCTCGCCCAGCAGCTGCCTTTCCTGCAGCGCAGCATCAAAGAACCAGCCTAGATCACTGTCTTCCCCGGCAAAGAGATCAGCCAGCCGCTGCAGAGTCAGAAGCGGCAGACCGTTCAGCTCTTCAAGGCATTTCAGAAAAATATAGGCGGTCGCCACCGCATCGCTGTCGGCCTGATGAGGCCGGTCATGCTCCACGCCGAATTCGGCGGATACCAGACCAAGCTGATATGAACCGAGCGAAGGGTATAAAATTTTCAAAAAATCCATCGTATCCAAAATACGCCCGGTAAACGGCAGATATCCTGTTTTATCCAGCGCACTCTGCAGATAATTAAAGTCGAAAGCCACGTTATGGCCGACAAGCACGACATCGTTCAGTAGAGGAACCATTTCCATCATGACTTCATCCAAGTCCGGCGCATCCTTGACGTCATCCTCGGTAATCCCCGTCAATCCCGTAATAAACGGAGGAATCGGTATCGTCGGCTTGATGAACGAATGATATACCTGGGAAACGGTCAAATTATCATCTATAATGGCAAGCCCAACTTGAATGATTTCATCGGAGGACTGATTACCCGTTGTCTCAAAGTCAAGTACAGCATATTTCATTTCTGTTCTATGGTCCCTTTCGTTCCAGTCTCTTTTCTCTTAACAGCATAACAGAAGATGGACGTTTTGAAAATTAATACAGAACAATACAAAAGAAGCGATGCCCCGCAAAATCACGGATTCCCGCATCGCTCCTGCAATTGCCTGCTCCCGCTTACAACAGCGATGTAAGCTGGGTGCCATATTGAAGCTTTCCTGTGCTGTGCAGACAGGCTTTCCAATTGGCCAGCGGCTCGGGCAAGGTCGGATCGCTATGGTAAGCCAGGGTAAAATACTCCCTTGCTTTGCCCCGGTCCCCTCTCTTCGCCTCAATACAGCCGAGCGCATTGTAAATAATGGAGCGCAGCCGCTTATTAGGCGCACTCTTCAGGACTTCCTCAAAGTAACCAACGGCCTCATTGCTTTCATCCAGATGAAGATGGCACATCGCCAAATAAGTGCGGCCGATCAAGCTGTCCGGGTAGTCCTCCAGAACAGCCTTGAACTGTTTAAGGGACTGGGGAAACATCAGGAGCTTATAATATCCCTGGCCCTTAACGAAGGCGTCGGAGGTCATTTCCGGATAGTCCAGCTCGTAATCATCTTCAAGACTAATGCCGGTTTGGCGGAGCGCACCCATCTTCTCCTCAAAATTAAGCCATTCTTCAATCATGCTGTCGCTCATTTGCCGCAGAAGATGCCACTTCCGGGCAAGCTCATGCTTCTGAGCGCCTTGGGCGATCGGGTAATGCCGGGCAATTTCATCCAACATTTCATTCATTTCCGCAAATACATGTTGAAACATCATCCGCAACCCACCCTTTAACGAAAATGAAATCAGTGCGAGGCCTTACGTTCATTTTTTGTTCCGGGGGGGCTTTTCATTCCCGAAGGGATTAATTGCATAACAGAAGGCAGCAGGCAGCCTTCCCGCTTAACGCACCGTGGCGTGGATTTCCTCCTTCGCGGTCTCCACGGGACGATTATGCTCATCGACAAATACGACAGTCGGCTTATGGCTTCTTAGCTCCTCCGCTGACATTTGAGCATAAGAAATGATGATCACGTTGTCTCCAGGCTGAACCAGCCGGGCTGCCGCCCCGTTCAAGCAAATCACTCCGCTGCCGCGCGGTCCGGGGATGACATAGGTCTCCAACCGGGCACCGTTGTTATTGTTGACGATCTGCACCTTCTCATTCTCGAGAAGATCTGCCGTTTCCATCAGGTTCTCGTCGATCGTCACGCTCCCGATATAATTCAAATTCGCCTCAGTGACTGTAGCCCGGTGAATTTTCGATTTCATCATCGTTCTGTACATTTTATTTCACTCCCTCCGTCGTTAAAATCACGTTATCGATCAGCCGCGTCGTACCGATCATGACGGCTGCGGCAATCAGCAGCTTACCTTCCACGTCCTTCACGCGCATCGATCCCGGGATGGATTCCAGGGAAGGAAACCGGCGAATTTCGGCATAATCAATCTTTGCCGCCGGCTCGCTCTCGATCGTCCGTACCAGCTCCGCGACGATGTCCTCGGCCGTAGCCTCCTCCTGCTCCCGCGCGACCTGCTCGGCCTGACGCAAGGAGCGCGATATAACAAGCGCAGACTGCCGCTCCTCCGGCGACAGATACACATTGCGGGAGCTGAGAGCCAAGCCGTCCTCTTCGCGCACAATCGGGCAAGGCACAATTTCGACATCCATGTTAAGGTCCTTTACCATTTGCGCAACGACCGCAACCTGCTGAGCGTCCTTCTGCCCAAAGTAAGCCCGGTCTGGAGCTACGATATTCAGCAGCTTGCTGACTACCGTCGTCACGCCGTCGAAATGACCAGGACGCGCCGCACCGCAAAGATGATCCGTCAGTTCGGCCACCTGAACCTTCGTCTTCGTCGGCTGCGGATACATCTCATTGACGGATGGGAGGAAAACGATATCCACTCCCTCCCGCTTGGCGAGTGCCATATCCTTGTCGCTGTCGCGCGGATAGCGCTCAAAGTCCTCATGGGGTCCGAACTGGATCGGATTGACGAAAATGCTCAATACGACAAGATCATTGTCCATCCGGGCGCTCCGCAGCAGGCTGGCATGTCCTTCATGCAAATATCCCATCGTCGGGACGAAGCCGACCTTAAGCTCCCTTCCTTCCTTGGCTGCAGCAAGGCGCTCCGCGCGCAAATGCTCTCTAACATCCTTAATCTCCGTGAATACAATCATGACTCAGCGTCCACCTTCCCTTTGCCATACAAGCCGTTCAGCACTGTCTCGTCAGCGGTGAACACATGCTGCTCCCCGGGGAAAGCGCGCGTCTTCACATCCTGCACATATTCTGAAATGCCTTTACGAATCTGGTCTCCGATATCAGCATAGGTTTTTACGAATTTCTTCTCCCGGTACTCCGGGGCATATTTCAACACATCATGAAACACCAGCACCTGGCCATCGCAGCCCCTTCCAGCTCCGATGCCGATCGTTGGAATTGCGAGTTCCTTGGAGATGGCTTGCGCTACTTCCTCAGTCACCAGCTCCAGCACAACAGCGAACGCTCCCGCCTGCTCCAGAGCCTTGGCATCGGCCATTAAACGCCTTGCATCGGCTTCATCCTTCCCCTGGATGCGGTAACCTCCAATCTGATTGACGGATTGCGGCGTCAAGCCGATATGGCCCAGCACGGGCACACCAGCCTGGACGACCGCCTGGACCGTAGGGGCAATTTCCGCGCCCCCCTCCAGCTTCACCGCATGGGCACGGCCCTCCTGCATGACCCTTCTGACGTGGCGCATCGTCTCATCGACGCTGCCATGATAGGTCATGAACGGCAGATCCGTAACGATGAAGGTATTTGCGGCGCCGCGGGCAACAGACCGGGAATGGTAGACCATATCCTCGATCGTTACCGGAATCGTCGTGTCATAGCCAAGCACGACATTGCCGAGGGAATCCCCGACCAGGATCAGGTCGACTCCCGCTTCCTCTGCCAATCTTGCAGAGGGATAGTCGTAAGCGGTAATCATCGTAAGCGGGATTTGCTCCTGCTTCATTTTTTTCATTTTTACAATGTTCAGGGCATGTTTAGCAGCCATTCTCTTCATCTCCTTTGGTCATCAAGCCTTGCGGACGAAAGTCTTAGATCCGGCGCCAACGACAAATAAACCTTTTATCGCCATCGCCGCAGCGCTAAAAAGGTCCGAACCCAAAGAAGAGTCACTTTCTCGTTCGTCCCTTCTGTCTCGGTCCTTCACGGCTCAGAGCAGAATCCGACGCAACCGAATAGAAATCACGGTCATGACGGTTGTTATTTACTTCCCAGACAACAAAATCCACATGAGTGCAGCCCGGATCGCCGATACCGCCTCATGTGGACAGTATAACAAAGTTTCTTAAGGATTACACCCGTCAAATTGCACTTCTCCCGAGAAAATTGTGGTGAGCCTGTTGTCCTCCTGCATGACGATCAGGCCGCCCCTTTCATCCAGACCCATTGCCCGGCCGGCAACCTCCCCCTGCGCCGTCTTGATGGTAATTTGCCGGCCTGTCGTGACGGACAGCGCCTCCCATAAATGGCCGATCGGTGCAAAGCCTTCCTCCATGTATAAGCCGTACAGCTTCTCCAACTCGGCCATGACCGCCCCGATCAGCACGGCACGATCCACCTTCCGTCCGCTTTCAATCTGCAGGGAAGTCGCGATGGAGGCAAGCTCGGGCGGCAAATCGTCCGGCGTTAAATTGGCATCAATGCCGATTCCTGCTATACAATAGCGGATCATTTCGTCCTCGCCTGCGGACTCCAGCAGAATACCGCAAACCTTGCGCCCATCTACAAGCAGATCATTCGGCCACTTGATGCCTGCAGCTACTCCGGTTACGGCGCGAATAGCTCGGCACACCGCCACCGCGCTCAACAGAGTTAGCTGCGGTGCGGCTGATAAAGGAAGCCGCGGGCGAAGCAGCAGGCTCATCCAAATGCCCTTGCCCGCGGGGGAGTGCCATTTCCGGCCCTGCCGGCCTCTGCCGATCGTCTGCTCTTCGGCGATGACCAGCGTGCCCTCCTCTGCCCCCTGCTCCGCTAGCAGCCGGACCTCCTCCTGCGTAGAGGTTGTCACGTCCAGAAGCTTTAACTTCCGTCCGAAGGCCGTCGTGTTCAGCACCTGCAGCAAAGCGCTGTATTCGAGCCGCTCGGGCCTGCTGATCAGGCGGTAGCCCTTGCGGGAGACCGCTTCAAATTCATATCCTTCCTCTCGGAGCTTGTTGATTTGTTTCCATACCGCCGTCCGGCTGATCGACAATTTACGGCTGATTTCCTCCCCGGAGACATACTCGCCCGGGTGAGACAGCAGCATATCGAGCAAACGGCTATCCCCCATTTTGCTTCACCACAGCTTTCACATATTCGAGCAATGGCTCCCTCTCGTTAGGCACGTCACCGATGGCTACAAGCAGCAGAAGCCGCTTCATAAGCTCTCCCAGCCAGGGGCCGCCCCTCTGGTCCAGAGCCGTCAGCACGTCGCCGCCGCGAATCGCCAGCTCCTTCAAATCATGAACGCGCACAGCCCGATGCCAGCGCATTTCTTCTTCATCAAGCCGAAGCAGCGCTTCCCGCCCCTGGGCCCCTCGGCTTGCCAGCCGGATTCTCTGCCGCTCCAGCCATAATTGGCTGATCTCTTGGCCGTAATGTACCTGAAGCTCGGTCCAGCTCCGGCGAAGCCGCTCGGCACTGCCATCGCTTATGCCTGCCCTAATCGCCCCCCACATCTCGTCAAACCTCATTATTTCAGCCGTTGTCCGGGCGACCTGATTGGAGAAGGTCCACTCCTTCATTCTGTCCTCTGCCTCAAGGCCGGAAATGCCAAGTCCCTGAAGCAGCTCTGACCATCTGAGCTCCTGCGGCTCGGCCGGCATATGACCCAGTACCCCGAGCTGCTCCTGCAGGACTCCCGAACCCTGGCTCTCAACATAAGGAATCTTGGCATAATGAAGCAGGCGGCTGCGGCGGAGCAGCTCCAGCCCCCGAAGCGGATCAGGACCTAGCAGCAGGCGTTCCAGCTCGGCCCGTACGCGCTCCATCGCGACGAAGGACAATTTATCCCTGCTTGTAAGCAGCGCCCGCCACAGGCTCTTTACAGGGCGGAAACCGAACACCGAAGCAAAGCGGACCGCACGCATCATGCGAAGCGCATCCTCGTCGAACCGCTCCTCGGCCTGTCCTACACAGCGGAGAATTCCATAGCGAATATCCGACGCCCCATGGAATGGATCGGTCAGCTCTCCATCCAAGCTGCGGGCGATTGCGTTCATAGTGAAATCCCTGCGCTGCAAATCCTGAATGATCTCATCTACGAACTCCACTGCCGCAGGATGGCGATGATCCTCATAATGGGATTCCTTCCGGAAGGTCGTGACCTCAAACGGATAATCTCCCATTATCACAGTGACCGTCCCATGCTGCAGACCGGTTGGAACCGTCCGCTCAAACAGCTCCATAACCGCTTCAGGCTTAGCCGATGTCGCAATATCCATGTCATGGACCGGGCGGCCCATCAGCTCGTCCCGCACGCAGCCCCCGACGAAATAGGCGCTGTGGCCGGAATCCAGCAATGTTCTAAGCACCTTTCCCCCCTGATGCAGCATCAGGGGGGCTACCTGCTTCCATACGTGCATAATCTATAACCTCCAGAGGCTAATCCCTCTTAGCGTTCTTCAACCATTGGCAACGCATGAGAATGGGTATGGTTGCCTTATCTATTATCCGCAGAGCGGCTTCGGCATCGGCATCTTTCGTCCAAGCACTTTGTAATAGATGCTCTCGTACTGCGCCGTAATCAGCTCGCTGCTGAATTCGTTTTTCGCGCGCGCCAGGCAGGCCTCGCGCATTTTTTGCGTAAGCTGCTCGTCTTTGAGCAGTGCAAGTGTATCGTCTGCCATCCGCCGCGTGTCGCCGATCGGCGACAGAAAGCCCGTCTCTCCGTGAGCGACCAGCTCGGGAATGCCGCCTGCGGCGGAACCGATGGTCGGTATCCCGCAAGCCATCGCTTCCAGGGCGACAAGGCCGAAGCTCTCCTTCTCGGAAGGGAGCAGCAGAACATCTGCCATCGAAATCACATGGGCGATGTCATCCTGCTTGCCAAGGAAATGAACGCGATCCGCAATTCCCATCTCCTTGACCTTCCATTGTATTTTGGGAAGATCCGGCCCCTCCCCGACGAACAGCAGCTTGGAAGGGATCTCCTCATTCACCATATTAAACACGTCCACAACATCGCTGACCCGCTTAACTGGACGAAAATTGGAAATATGCATCAGCACCTTTTCCCCCGGGGCTGCAAACTCGCTGCGGCAGGCCTTCGCGTCGCGCGGATAGTACACCCGCTCATCCACAAAATTATAGGTCAGCTCGATATCACGCGTAATATCAAGCACATCGCGCGTCTCTCTCCTTAGATCATTGGACACCGATGTGACGGCATCACTCTCGTTAATAGCCAGCCGAATTAAATCCTTCAGCGATTCGTCCTGCGCAAGGACGGTAATATCCGTGCCATGAAGGGTCGTCACGATCTTCAGCTTTTCTCCCACCATCTGCTTGGCAAGAAAAGCGCAAACCGCATGGGGGACCGCATAATGAACATGCAGAATATCCAGATTCTGTTGCTTGGCTACATTCGCCATCTTCGTAGCCAGGGACAAATCGTAGGGCGGATAACGGAACACATAGTAGTCGCTAACCTCGACTTCATGATAAAAAATGTTCTTGTGATAACTGCCCAAGCGAAAAGGAACGCTATGCGAAATGAAGTGAACCTCATGTCCCTTCTCGGCCAACAGCTTGCCCAGCTCAGTGGCCACAACCCCCGAGCCGCCAAGCGTCGGATAACAGGTTATGCCTATTTTTAGAAATGGGTCCATATTGTCAGGGACCTCCTTCACTGTCTTATGCCTTGCTTCTTTGAATTTATGTGCTGCTGGATCCGAATAGTTCTATTAAATAGGGTGACTTGACTGCAAAGCCTTCGGCATAAGGGATAAGCTTCCGCTGTCCCAACAAGGCATCTCTCGCTTTGACCCGCTCTACATATCCCTGGTTCAGCGGGGTCGGAGCGACATCCTCTCCCGGAGCTGCCGCCTGTCCAAATTGCGAGCGGTAGCACGCCAAGGCCTGCTCCTTGAGCGGATAGAATCCAGTAACGTCGACGAGCAGATCTGGCGTTCTCCAGTCATTGATGAAATAGAAATATAAATCAGGCGCCGGAATCGAAGGGATCTCCGGCATATACCGGCGCAGCTTGGCGTTGAATACGGCTTCCTCTACTAGCTTGCTCGCCGCGATATGATCCGGATGGCGATCCTCCCAGTAAGGAGCGAACACGATGCCCGGCGAACAGGACCTGATCGCCGCGGTGACCACGGCCACGTTATCAGGCGTTGCTGCCAGGCCGCGATCAGGCAATCCGAGATTGCTCCGGTAAGACAGCCCGAGCACTTGCGATGCGGCGGCAGCCTCCTCTTTGCGCAGCTCAACGTTGCCGTTCGAGGATAGCTCAGCTTCCGTTAGATCGATAATGCCTACCTTATATCCGGCCGCAGCCTGCTTGGCAATTGTGCCGGACATTCCTATTTCCGCATCGTCAGCATGGGCGCCAATTACGAGAATATCCAGCTTCATGCTCATTTCGCCAGCCCCGGCTTGTTCTGCTCGACGAGCTCGCGCCAGGCGAAATCACCCCGATCAAGAGCCCGGATTAGTATTTCGGCCGTAGCCATATTCGTAGCCACAGGGATGCCGTGTACGTCACAGAGGCGCAGCAATGCCGTAATGTCCGGTTCATGCGGCTGAGCCAACAGCGGATCGCGAAGGAAAATGACGAAATCCATTTCATTCTGAGCAATCAGCGAGCCGATCTGCTGGTCTCCGCCAAGCGGCCCTGACAGGAAGCGGTGTATTTTCAGCCCGGTGCTCTCCATGATCCGGGCGCCCGTTGTTCCCGTTGAATACAGTTTCTTATCCTTAAACACATGCTCGTAAGCAATGGCCAAGTTAACGATATCTTCTTTCTTGCGATCGTGAGCGATAAATGCGATGTTCAACATGTGCGATTTCTCCTTTTTAAGCAGCATCTCATATAAATTCACTTTATCAGTCTACAAAATGTTCGAAGCCGTAAATCAAGCCCTCATATTCAAGCACTTTCTTGACAGCAAGGTTGACGCCCGGCATATAGCCCGCGCGCTCGTAGGAATCATGGCGAATTTTCAAGGTTTGGCCGAAGCCGCCAAAAATGACCTCCTGCTGGGCAAATACCCCCGGAAGACGGACGCTGTGAATGCGAAAGCCGCTATAAAGGCCGCCTCTTGCTCCATCGATCGTCTCCTCTTCGTTCGGGTTACCCTGACGCAGCTCTTCGCGATTCGTGGCGATCAGCTCCGCCGTCTTGACGGCAGTCCCGGAAGGCGCATCCAGCTTCTGATCCCCATGATATTCAATGATTTCCAAATGAGGAAAATACTTGGCGGCCTGAGCTGCGAACTTCATCATCAGAATGGCACCGATGGAGAAGTTGGGGGCAATCAATCCGCCGATCCCCCGCTCCCGGCACTGCTTGTCCAAATCCTCGATTTGCTCCGGGGTGAAGCCCGTTGTCCCGATTACCGGACGGACCCCATGCTTGATCGCGGTCACGGTATTGGAATACGCCGATTGCGGCGTAGTGAAGTCGACGAGCACCTGAGGCTTGCCTTCAACTAAGGCCAGCTCCAGATCCTTGCTGAGCGTAACGCCGCAGGCGGGCAGACCGACCAGCGTGCCCGCATCGGTCCCTTCATCCGATAAATTCACGGCTGCGACGAGACGTAAACCGGGATCCTCCAGCACCATTTTTACTACTTCTTTACCCATTCTGCCGCCTGCTCCAGCAACAGCTACTCTGATTTGTTCAGTCATAATATGATTACCTCTCATTCCCTAGGATGATGATTGTTTGATCTTGGATTTAAATCGTTGCTCCAATGTAAGAAGCTGCTTCGTAATCGCTTCGTCCTGCGGAAGCTGCGACGCCTCCTGGACAGCCTGCAAAGCAAGCGCGTATTGCTGCAGCTCGCCGTATGCAATCGCAAGCCATAGCTGTGCGATGACGGACAGCGGATCCAAATGAACCGCTCGCTCCAGCAAATGAACCGCAGACTCGGCCAAACGGCCTCGCCGGGCCTGGGAGTGGGATTGCTCAAGCTGTTTTTTCGCCATGACCGTCAATTCCTTGGACTGCAGCCTGTCATAATGCGATTTATATTCCTTATGGGCGGGCTCCAGCGTCGCAGCCAGGCGGGCATGATGGATCGCCTTTTCCAGCCGGTCGCTGCGCGCACAAGTAATGGACAGGCGATAGTGGATGTCCGCATGGTCGGGCCCCTCCGAAAGCGCCTGTTCAAACCAGTGAATCGCCCCTTCAAAATCATTGTCGAAAATGCTGCGGTAAGCTTTTTTCAAGCATTGTTCAACCTGCATATGCTGTCCCCCCACGTATGGGCTGAAATTAATACAGCATATGATGCTTCCTGCTAATCGGTGTCCTTTTTGGTCCACCGGTCTGCATCGCGGGTATTAAATTTATGCATCACCCTATTGTGGGCCTCCGTCAAATCGATTCCAAGCGAATTCGCAAAGCAAATCGTGATGAACAATATATCGCCTAGCTCCAATTCGATCGAGTTGTCGGCCTCCTCCGGCTTCTTGGGCTTCTCGCCAAATTGATGGTTCACTTCCCGCGCCAGTTCGCCGACCTCTTCACTCATTCGGGCAAGCATGCTAAGGGGACTGAAGTAGCCCTCCTTGAACTGCGATATGTATGCGTCCACTTCCCGCTGCATTTCCGAAAGTGTCTTCTCCTGCAATGCCTATGCCTCCCCGTCTTTACTCAGGTTTTAACCCTATGTTATCGTAAAGACGTTTTGAAAACAAATCATTTTTTAATCGCCGCACAAAAAGGTATACTATATGAGTTGAACAACAATCCGAGGAGAAGCTGGGATAAAAATGTGCGCCTGTCTATACTTCTATTTTATAGAGGGGAAAATCGAAATACAGGCCTAACTTATTTTATTACAGGTGGGATAATTGATGAAAACAATCAGACTGACAAGCTATTTACGAACCATGCTTCCCATAATGCTGGGAACGGCGATTTATGCTTTTGGACTGCTGTATTTCATTATTCCGAATCAATTAATGGAGGGCGGAGTTACCGGCGTGACGATTCTGCTGAATTATGCGTTCGGCATATCTCCTTCCGTCTCCAACCTCGTACTGAATATCCCTTTGTTTTTATTAGGATGGAAAATATTAGGGGGGCGCTCGATCATTTATACTGGCCTGGGGATCGCTTCCTTGTCTTTTTTCCTCTGGATATTCGAGAGCATGATTCATAACGGCTGGATTCACCCGTTTACGACCGAGCATGATTACATTCTGGCTTCTCTCTACGCCGGCGTTACGCTGGGAGCGGGCCTCGGGCTTGTCTTCCGCTTCGGCGGCACGACCGGCGGCTCCGACATCATCGCCAGAATTCTCGGCCGCAAATACGGCTGGAGCATGGGGCAGGTCATCCTTAGCCTGGACGTGGTCATTATCGGCCTGTCGCTGTTCTACATCCGCGAGGAGAACATTCTGTACACGCTGGTCGCCGTGTTTATTGCCTCCAAGGTCATCGACTTCATTCAGGAAGGCGCCTATTCCGCCAGGGCCTTCACGATTATCAGCGACTATGCTCCCGAAATCGCCGATATCATCACGACGGAAATGGAGCGTGGCGTCACGCTGATCCCGGCGGTTGGCGCTTATTCCAAGCAAGCTAAGCATGTAGCCTATTGCGTCGTTTCCAGGCAGGAAATGCGTCGTTTGCGGGCCATCGTCAAGTCGGTAGATCCCAGAGCATTCATCATTATCAGCGACGTCCATGACGTGCACGGAGAAGGCTTTAAAGAAGAATAGCCCCGCTTCGCAAAGGAAGCAGGGCTGCCGGGAGGAGATTCATTTCTCATATAATGCAATGCCTATTCATCCCGCTTGTTGAACAGTCCCCCGATCCCTTTCGGCCTGTGCACCGAAGAAACGCCCTGCTCGGCTTGATATTTACGCATCGCTGTATAGGTTAGCGCAAGCATGATCCAGCCGCCGATCAGAGCGCTCCAATACCAGGGGCTTGCATTGCCGACAATCGGCAGAAAAACCGGCTCATGGCCTTTTCGTCCAAACAGGTCCTGAAGAAGAGGAGCCCCTTGATCGATGGCTCCCTTCAGCGCAGCCTCGTCCCAGACGGCTTCGTTACCGAGGCGCTCTACATAAGACAGCCAAGAATCGAACTTTCGAATATCTGCTGCATCTCGTTGAATGACCGCCGCTGGCCTGATCATTCCATAGTTAGCCTGCAGGGATTGCAGCGCTACCTTGAATCCCGTCCGGTCGCCGCCCGAGCGCGCCTTTCCCATGTCCTGCAGGCTGCTGGACATCACTTTATAGTATTGCTGCCACAGGGCGTCCCGCTTATGCGTCAAGCTGTTCACCGCTAGCCTGAGCCGGGCAGACGTCTCAATCCAGGCTTCCGGCGCCAGCTTCACCCGGTGGATCGTATTCCTCGTATCCATAATGCATTCTGCAAGAGCATGAATTCCATCTACAGAGGTCAAGCCTTTAAAGCTCAGCCCCTCCAGCACCTGGATTAATTGATCCATTTCCTGATGAGCGGCCGCCGTATCGCCTTGCTGCATCACATCATACAGGCGCTCGGTCACCGCTTCGAAATGCTGCAATCGTTCAGCCCGCTCCTTCGCAGACCCCGCAGAATCAGCCTCACTGGCTTGCGCCGTATCCGGGTACGGCACAGACCAGCACAAGGCTAACAATACGCCCAGCAGCACGAGCAGCCCCCGCCTATCCTTAACCCGCCTCACGGACATCCCCCCTTACCAAACATGGTATGGCAAGCTGTCCTTCCTTAGAACCGCGTTATGTTCTTTTTGCCGCTCTCATCGCGATCCAGCCGGCGGCGATGCTGAAGCTGGTTAGGGCTACGGTAAAGATCATTACTGTGCCGACATCATCCCATAGGGCTTGCGGCAGCCATGGATAAACGCCATAAGAATAATCGATAAAATCATTAAGGAACGTCCATGCTCCCGCTATAAGCAGCGTAATCGTCCCGTACTTGAAAAAACGCACGAACAACAGCGCTTCGGCTGCCATCGCTAAATGCGAAGCAACCAGCATCCAATCCTGCCACACAAGCGGATCCCCTTGATAAGCCCCTGCAAAAATAATGCTTACAGCCCATATTCCATATTTCACGCTTGTAACGACGGCTAAAGCTTCAATAATAGTCCGCATTCGATGATACTTAGACAATAAATCCGGAAACATAAGGAATAATAGCGCTATCGTGAAAAACAGACTCGCCGTCGGGCTGTCCGGTACAAACGGAATCAACCAGCGGGGATAATTGGCCCATGTCTCCTGGAGCTGTGCTCCATACCATATGTATCCATAGATCGTGCCAAGCAAATTGCTTACGAACAAAGCCCATAAAATGAACCGGCTCGTTAGAAATTCCCGGCTCCACAACAATGACAGCCTCAACTTTCATACTCCTTTCATACTGCAGGCCTGCCGCAGCATACTTGTCCTTATGAAATCAAAAACCTGATCGGTCATTACGATCAGGTTTTGATTTATTCCTATTTTACTGTTCGGCTTTTTGCTTCGCAAGCCATCCGGCCAAGTGATCGATGTCTTCATCTGTAAGACCCGCGCTAGTTGCGGCATCATACATCGGCGGCATCGTTTTGTAGCCTTCATGAATAATCGTTAGAATCTCATCCTTGCTGTGCTTGTCGCCAACCCCGCGCAATGAAGGAGCAGCAGTCCCTTTCAAATCGGCAGCGTGGCAGTTGATGCAGGTTGCCTTCTCATAAAATTCCATCGCAGGATCGTCTTTATCCACGATGGCAACCTCCTTCTGCCGAACGGCATTCGAGGTAGGCAGCCCTTGTTCCCGCTTCTCCCTAGCCTCTTCTTCACGCTGGATATGCTCCGGCTGCGTGCCCGAAGCTTCAAGCTCATGCTTGTAGTGCGTCCAGGCTACATTCGTCAAATAAACGACTGCAGCAAGCGACAGGAACATCAGCGATGAAGCGATAGGACGGCGATAGAAGCGGCGTTCCTTCCCGCGATCCAGGAACGGAGCAAGCAATAGGCCGCCGAACGCTACACCCGGAATACCGAGTGTACCGAGTACAACCCAATCTCCAGATGCGTAAGGATATTTCAAATACTGGTACAGAAACAGGAAGTACCAGTCCGGCATCGGAATGACCGATGCACTCGGGTTAGCCGGGTAGCCTAGCGGCGCAGGTTCCGCAATGGTCAATACCAGGAACCCGACAAGCACTACAACGCCGACCATCCATTCTTTTAACAAAAAGTTCGGAATAAACGCCTCCGACTTACCGGGGTATGCCGTATAATCGGGAGGAGTGATAAATCCGTTGCCCTTGCGTACGCGCGAATCGCCGACAAATACGACTTTCTCTTTCGATTTGTCTACGTGAGCCATGTTAATGCCTCCCTTCTCAATTTTATAGCGGACCGGAAATACCCTGTCTGCGGATCATAATAAAGTGTCCTACCAGAAGGATAAGCAGCACGGCCGGAAGGAAGAACACGTGAATGGCAAAGAACCGAGTAAGCGTCTCAGCGCCAACGATCGTACCGCCCTGAAGCAATTCTTTAATGACAGGTCCGAGAACCGGCACAGAGTTAGCAATTTCCAATGTAACTTTCGTTGCAAAATAAGCTTTGTTGTCCCATGGCAGCAAATAGCCCGTCAGACCGAGTCCGATCATGACGAAGAAAATCAGCATGCCCACCACCCAGTTCATCTCGCGAGGCGCTTTGTAAGAGCCTGTGAAGAATACCCGGAGCGTGTGAAGGAACATCATAACGATAACCAGGCTTGCCCCCCAGTGGTGCATACCGCGGACGATCTGGCCAAAGGCCACCTGTGTCTGCAGGTACTCTACACTGGCGTAAGCATTAATAATGTCAGGAACGTAGTACATCGTAAGGAACATCCCCGACAGGATCTGGATTACAGTAATAAAAAACGTCAAGCCGCCGAAGCAATACACGAAAGCGGAGAAGTGATGCGCGGGGTTAACATGCTCTGGAACCTCATGGTCCGCAACATCTCTCCAAATCGGCGTGATATCAAGACGTTCATCAATCCAGTTGTACACATTTTTAAACATCCGAATCTACGCCTCCTTATTTCACGATCGTATTCGGGATAATTTCTCCCAAATAGACCCAATCGTCCTTCAGCATGACTTTATATTCGTCAAGCGGAGCGGACGCGACTGCCAGCTGCTTGCCCTCTTTCGTATAGTGCGCGCCATGGCAAGGGCAGTGATACTCGTTAGGGAAATTCGCATTGCTGTTCCAGCCGACCGTACAGCCCAAATGCTTACAGATCGGTGAAAGCGCATAAATTTTGCCGCTCTCATCTTTGCGGATCCAAGCGACGAGTGATGCGGTACTCAAGTACCAGCCATCCTGCTGCTGCAGTTCGAATTTGAACTCCTGCGGCTCATTTGTTATTTTACTGGCTTCAACCACTTTAACAAAAGTGCCCTCGCCTTTCTTTTGCAGAATCGGGTCTACAGCAAAGCGTACCATTGGCAGCGCTGCACCCCCTACCATAAAAGCGGTAGCGCCTCCCAGCGTATATGTAAGAAACTGCCGACGGGACATTTCCTTACGTGTAGGCGGTCTATGCGATGATTCATGCTCGTCGTTATGAATGCTCATACTCTCTTCAACCCCCTTTGCAAGCCAATTCTCTCTCCCGTTTCAATGAGAAATATCACATGTTTTGGTAAGACATATTAATAATATATTAGGGTTCCTAGAGCGTCAAGAATATCCGGTGTCTTTTTACGCTCCCGTCACTCCACGAGTACATAAAATGTTGATAATTTGTCACAATTGACGGATTTAGCCCATTTCCCACATCTGCAGAATTTGCCTGCTCACTCTAGAGCTTGCCTCTGTACCCTGCATCCCCTCAAACTCGCTTGGCGCAACGATTAAATCGGCATTGGGAATTTTATCCGCAGCCAGTTTGACATCGGCAGAGACGACAATAACAAAGGTAAACCCCGATAACTTGACATGGTGACAAACTTCATTTATTTGCGGCATAATATCATCCCTTCCATACTGAAAAGAAGGATATGTAACCACTCTGCCCTTGAATGGAGTTTCGATCCAGTCCATGATGTCTCTCAGTCTCTCTAGCGCCGCCGTCACCTCATAGGGCTGTTCGTTCCCGGTAAGCCCTGTAACCGGAATGAGGCAAGTATCCAGATACGGGCGCAATTCCTCCCATGATGCTTCATCTACTTCACTGAATTTCATGTCTATCCCCTTCCTTTATTCTTTAAACATTATATACAAAGGGGACCGCCAAATAAAAGAATTGCAAAAAAAGAATGCCATCAGCGGCATTCTTTCAAACCCTCCAGCGCTTTCAGTTCTTCCGTTAAAGCTCGAAAAGCCTCTTCGTCACCCTTGGCCAAGGCGGAATCTATTTCACTATAAATTTGCTCGGAACGGTGTTTCCGCAGAGCTTCATCCCATATCATCTCCGCAGCTAGGCCAAGCATCACTTCGTAAGTAACCTTCATTTGATCCATAGGATGCACCTCCAACTAGATCCTGTATTCTTTTCCCTTCACTACATAGCCGTCTGAAGTCAGCTTCATTCGCTGCAAATCGGCTTCCGTAAGTTCGCGTACAACCCTTGCCGGTGAGCCTAAAGCCAGCGTATAGGGCGGAATGACTGTATTTTCCGTGACTAAAGAACCTGCTCCTATTAAAGCATATTCACCGATATCGGCTCCGTTTAAGATGATCGCCCCCATGCCGATTAAAGTGCCTTTGCCTATTCGGCATCCGTGAATAATCGCGGCGTGGCCAACGGAGACATCATCTCCGACGATTAAGGGCTGCCCCGCATTCACATGGCCGACCACTCCGTCCTGGAGATTGGTTCTCTCTCCGACTACGATTTCCGCCAAATCCCCTCTTAACACTGCATTGAACCATACGCTGCTATTCTTGCCGATCGTAACATCGCCGATCAGCTTTGCGCCTTCCGCAACGAATACTGAAGCATCCACCGCAGGCCGCTTTCCCCGGTAATCAAGCAACATATTAACCACTCCCCCGCATTTGATTGGGTGTGATTGTAACAGCTGCAATCGGCCGCTGTCAATGACGGGCCGAGCCCTTTCCTTGCGGTACGCTAATGCTTCTGAAGCTGCTGAACACATTCCCTGCCAAAGGGGGTTGATTGGACGAGCCTGACGCCGGCATCGCCTTCACCGATCCGCAGCATGCCCAGATGAAGCATCATCCGCAGAAGGCGTTCTTCGAAAATGGACTCCGGAGTATCATAGAAAAAAGGCTTGATCAAACGCTCCAGGGTTGCATACAGCGAAGCCGCCGTTACCCATTCTCCGGTGCACCGCTCAATCCAATAGATGAGAGAGAGCAAGTTAGGGACAGGCCCTTTATAAAGTCTTAACCAAAAGCTAACAAACTGTATCATCGGTTCTTGTTTATTGCCCGCAAGAAATTCGCTCCCGTTAGCGGTCAAGATCAGCAATCCGCCTTCCTCCCTTATCCATTTCATGTGGTACGCATAGTCGTAGATCAGCGCCAAGCGGCTAGGGTAATCCTTGAACCTGCGCCCGTAGCCGAACCTCCAGCCTTTGCCTACCAGCGGCTCTGAAATATGGAGCTTCTCCATGAGCTGCATTTGGTTTCTGCGGTACATAACCCCTTCCGCATTCAAGGGAATTTCATGATGATACACGTAATCCAGCAGCTCTCTCAAATCCTTCGGGAGCAGGTCATGCTCTTCCCTGTAGACGGTTGGTTCCGCGTCCGCTTTGTAGGTGGCCGACTTGAAGCGGGCCTCCAGCGACACTTTGAAGCGCCGTTTCAAATCCTCGGGAACCTCAAAGAAGTACCTCGTGCTTGCTGTTGTACCGTTAAACAGCCATCCTCGCTGCCTGAATCTAGTGATCATATCCCTGGGACTCTCGCGGTCCTTGGCGTCCTGGTCGAAACGCGACTGCTGTGCACAGGCGATCAATTCTTCCAAGCTGAACTGGCGTCTTCCATCAAAAAGCAGCATGTTCAGAAAGCGCAAATCCTCCAAGCTCAATTCATCAAGATGCCGCTCGATAAACTCCCTTCGCCCAATCGTTTGAAGAATCGACTGGATCAAATCGCGCTTGGAGTTGCCATTGCACTCGCATCGGTAATGGTCTGCTATTCTGCTAAGCTGTCCGATATCGGCAAAAGTGAGCATTTCCGCCAAGTCCATATTTTACCGCCTCGCTGTTTTACTACCATTATGGGAAATTTTGCAGCTTTTATTCCGTATCCGCAAAAAAAAGTAACCCGGCCTAGAGGCCGGGTTACTCCGTTTTCTTCAAATCTCTTCAAGATGCTGTGTGCAGTTGTACAGCAGCATGTCCCAATTCTGCTCCTTCTTCTCTACGATCGTAAGCGATAAATTACCGATCCGTTCCGTATATTTGTTATCATATAAAGCTATGTACAACTGAGCCAGCAGCGCCCCATGGGATACGACAAGGATGCGCTTATCGGGGTACCGCTCGCTCAGCTCCTCCATGAATTCAAGCGCGCGTCTCCGAATGTCATCCTCCTTCTCCTGGCCGAGGTCGAGCGCATGCCAATCCTTCCCCCATAGCGTCTCCCTCTCCTCCGAGGTTAAGCCTTCGATCTGCCCGAAAGCCCGCTCCATCAGCCTTGAATCCGGATCGTACAACGGAATGCCCAAAATATCGGCGATGATTGCACCCGTCTCCTGAGCGCGCGACAGCCCGCTTGTAATGATAAAATCCCAAGGCTGCACATCGCTCTCGCGCTTAAGCCTTTCCGCCAGTTTAAGGGCTTGCTTCCGCCCCTCGTCATTGAGGGGGATATCGCTTTGGCCTTGAATTTTTCCCGCTGCATTCCAATCTGTCAGTCCGTGACGAATTAATCCGACAATCATCTTAACCTCCGCGTAGTTTAGCTTTGTTGAAAAGTAATATTCCGGTCTAGCGTTTAAAAACAAGCGCTTCTTCCCAATTAGAGGTGAAGAAGCGCTTGAAACGTTCAATTATCTTCTTGCCCGGCGTATGCCACTATATGATACTAGCGCCAGGACCATTCCTGCCATGGACAGGACCATCCAATACTGTGGATATGCAGGCCCCATCTGGACCACGAAAGGCTCGACGACTCCCCGTGAAACGGTGGATAGATCCAATATAGGCAGCTCCGAGGAATGGCCCATATCCTCCGTAATGACAACCGGCTGGAGCACTCCAGTGGCCGGACTGATCGAATCGCTGTCCTTGCCGTAACCGCCGATCAGGAATACGAGTACACTGCACAAGAATACGGCCAGGAAGCAGGCAGACCACAGCGAGACGCGCCGCCTGATCCGGTTGGTGATCTTGCTATGCTCGCCGCCAGGTGCAAGCCAAGGCGATTCCGCATAAATTCGATCCATGACTCTGCGGTTCACCCGCTCGGCCTCCTCGGCGGAGACCTCTACCGGCAGTTCCTGAATAATATCCACGCTCTCTTGCCATACGGAATATTCAGCCGCACAGTATTCGCAGCCCAAAACATGCCATTCCAGCATCTTACGCTGGGGATGATCGTCCGGTAAATCAGATATTAATCCGAACAGCTCTTGGGCTTCTCTACAATTCATCTGCTTTTCATCCCTTCATACGGCTCGTAAATCTGTTCATAAAAGTAGGGTTCAAGCTGACTTTTCACACTGCTTCGTGCACGAAACAACAAGGATTTCACCGCGCTTACGCTCTGTCCGAGCACGTTGGCAATCTCCTGATAATCCAGCTGGTCGTACTCCCGAAGGATGAGCGCCGACCTCTGCTTCTCCGGCAGGTTGTTAATCGCTTCGCGCACCATGCCAACCTTCTCGCTCCGCAGTATCGCCTGCTCCGGCGCAAGCTCGTTAGGCGCAACCGGAACAACGCCGCTCTCTTCCAGCGGAACGCTTCCGGCGCGCTGCTTCCGCAGCTCGCTCAGTACGGTGTTTCTCGCGATGGTGTACAGCCACGTAGAGAACGATGCATCCACTTCGCGGAAGGAGTGCAGGCTCCGAAATGCTTTATAGAACGTTTCCGAGCATAAATCTTCTGCGAGCAGCTCCATATGAGCGCTCTTCAACATGTGGTAGATGAAGGCCAATATCTTGCGCTGGTATCTCCGCATCAGCTCAGAATACAGCTCCGTATTGCCTTCCTTAATTTCACGAATCATTTGGGAATCCGTCATTTGAGTGCGATCCTCCTCGCCCATCCATGTGCTTCTTCCCGTTCGACTCTCTTCTCTTTATTACCGAACAGGATCCAAAAAGTTGCGGTTTCTAAGCTATTTTTTTAAAAAACCAAATTATTTCTGTTTTAGCAGGCGTTCATACAATCCTTGAATATTATACCATAGAATTTTAATTTGAAAAATAAGCCTTATGTAACTGCCAACTAATCTATAAACGTAAGCAGCGGAGAAATTGTTGCATAAATCTGCTATTTATTTAGAGAGCAAAAAAAAAGGCCACTTCGTAAAGTGGCCACTGCTCAATTTAGAGCAACAGTTATTGGATAGGAGTGGAGAGAAACCATACTGTACTCTTATTATATTGTATACGTTTTCATTTTGTCAACACTATTTTTTAATCGCTTTCATTTACATTTTTGCGGGGGTGCCCTGCACCCTCCGCCTAAACGTAAACTTTATAATCCAAAGACTGCAAGAGCTGCTTCGCCCGCTCCATTTCAGGCTCCTGGCGGAACGATAAGCGCATGACTCCCGGTACATCCTCCCGGCTTTCGATAATTTGCATATTGCTGAGATTGATGTGCTGATCGCCGAGCTGGGTCGCAATTTGCCCTATGATGCCGGGATGATCGGGCACATCGATATAAATATCGTACAGGGAGGTAATTGCGCCTTTGCGCCGCTCCGGCAGCTCGCTGCGGAATTGATTGGCGGTAGCGAAAGCCGCCTCGATGCCTTCTCCATCCCGCGATTCCAGCAGATGGATGAAATCCTCGATTTCGCGGTTCCAATCCTTCAGCAGCTTGAGCAAAATGTCCCGGTTGCTTAGAAGGATATCACGCCATATGACCGGGTCGCTGGAGGCGATTCGCGTAATATCCCGAAATCCGCCAGCAGCCAGCATCCGGTACAAGCCGCCTTCATCCGCGTTGTTGTATGACCGGACTTGATTTACGAGCGCAACCGCAATAATATGCGGCAAATGACTGATTGCACCGACGATCTCATCATGCAGCACCGGATCTACCCGGACGATTTGCGCCTTCGTATGAGCAAGCAGCTCCTCCAGCCTCACGTATGCTTCCTCAGGAACGTCCTCCGAAGGGGTCAGCACATAATACGCATTCTCAAACAACAGCGTAGAAGCAGCCTCGACCCCGGACCGCTCGGAGCCGGCCATCGGATGGCCGCCGATGAAATGAACGCCTGGACGGCTCAACCTCGCCGCACACGCCGCCACCGACGCTTTCGTGCTGCCGACGTCCGTAATGATGCAGCCCTCCTTAAGCGGCAGCTCGCTTAATTTCTGCAAATACGGCTCAAGATTGCCCACAGGAACGCATAAAAAAATAAAATCGGCGTCGCACGCCGCTTCTTCCATGGATAGAGTCACGGCGTCTGCGACGCCGCGATCCAGGATTCTTCGTTGAGATTCAGGGCGGTGGCTATGCCCAACGACGGTTAAGCCGGGTTTGCCCTTGAGGCAAAGCGCCAGCGAACCGCCGATTAATCCTACTCCGAAAATAGCTACTTTGATGGACATGAATTCTCACTCAATTTCTACGATTTGGATTTAATATATGCTTCTTCGAGAGCTAGGCCTGTACCTGGCCGATCTTCAGCACCTGTTCCAGAGCGGCGATGAATTTAGCATTCTGCTCTTTGCTTCCAACGGTGACGCGAATATAATCCGGATATTTGCCGAAGCCCGAACGAATGATGACGCCCAGCTTCATCAGCTCCTGGAATACCTCCCCGCCCGGTCTGTTGACCTGAACCAGCATGAAATTGCCATGTGCCGGAAAATAAGCAAGGCCTAAGCGATCAAACTCTGCGCTTAAAAATTGAATGCCTTCGGCATTCTTCTCCCGGCATTCCTTCACGAACTCATGGTCAGCGATGGATGCCTTGGCGGCAGCCTGGCCAAAACGGGACGTATTGAACGGCTCGCGGACGCGATTGATTAACTGAATAACCTCCGGCTGGCCGACGCCATAACCGATCCGCAAGGAAGCAAGGCCGTAGATCTTCGAGAAGGTCCGCAGGACGATTACGTTAGAATAACTGCCGAGCAGGCTGATTCCGTCCGGATAGGATGCATCGGTCACATACTCCGCGTATGCCTCATCAAGCACAACGAGAACATGGTCCGGGACGCGGTCGAGGAACGAGCGCAATGCGTCGTCCGTGACGATGGTACCCGTCGGATTGTTGGGATTGCAGATCCACACGATCTTGGTCTTCTCGCCGACCTTGGCCAGCATCCCTTCAAGATCATGCGTGCCGTCCTGCAGCGGGACCTCGATAATCTCCGCACCTTCAATCCGCGAATTCGTATTGTAGACGGAGAAGGTCTGATCCGCCATGACCGTCTCATCCCCCGGCAGCAGGAAGGCACGGCAGATCAGAGCGATGACTTCATCCGAGCCGCAGCCGAAGATGATTTGTTCCTTGCTTACGCCCAAATGCTCTGCAAGCGCCTCGGTCAGCTCCGCGGAGCTCCCGTCAGGGTACTGCGTAATATTGGCAAGCTCTGCTTCAATCGCCGCGCGCACACGCGGAGAGCAGCCGAATGGATTTTCATTGGAAGCCAGCTTAATGACTTCCTTAAGGCCTAGTTCCTTCTTTACTTCTTCAGCCGGCTTGCCTGGCTGGTAGACAGGAAGGTTGACTATTCGGGATTTTGGCAGCATCAGTTAAGTTCCTCCTTGAGTAAAAAGCTATGATTTTAATTGTGCCACAAAGTCGCGAATTTGCAATAAGCCTTGCGATTTCGTTGCTGGATTCTGCAGGAGGGGTATGGATTCCTCGATTTTGCGCACGATCGCACTGCCTATAACCACCCCGTCGCAAATTTCCGAGAAACGGCGCACCTGCTCCCGGCTGGATATGCCGAAACCGATCGCTACGGGCAGTTCCGTTTCCGACTTAACCGTATTTATGAACTGTTCCACGCCCTCGTAGAACGATGTTCTCTCCCCGGTAACGCCCAGTGACGAGACGCAGTAAATAAAACCGCGCGCCGATGACATAATCCGGGCAATCCGATCGTTAGATGTAGGTGCTACGAGCGGGACAAGCCTGATATTGGCCGCATCCGCCATGGCAAGCACCTCGCCGGATTCCTCAAAAGGCAGATCAGGAATAATAAGGCCGCTAATCTCTGCCTCCTGCAGCATAGCGAAGAACCGCTCAAGACCGATTTGGAGGGCAGGATTGTAATAAGTAAATAACACGAACGGCATCGTCACGCCGCGTTGCTTGGCTTTACGCGCAGCGTCGAGGCACGTATCGATCGTAATGTGATGAACAAGCGCGCGCTCGGAAGCGCGCTGAATGACAGGTCCGTCGGCCAATGGGTCCGAGTACGGAACGCCCAGCTCCACAATGTCAGCCCCTGCCTCCTGCAGGGCAACGAGAATGTCCACTGTCGTAGCCGGATCCGGATCGCCAACCGTAATAAAGGGCATCAGCGCTGTCTTGCCTTCGGCCCGAAGTCGTTCGAAAGTCACATCCAAGCTATTTAATGCCGCTGCCTTCATAATTGCTTCGCTCCTTCCGTGTAAGCCATGATCGACTCGACATCCTTATCTCCGCGCCCTGACAGGCAGATGACGATAATCTTGTCCTTGCTCATCCCGGGTGCCAGCTTCACAACCTGAGCCACGGCATGCGCCGATTCCAGCGCGGGAATGATGCCCTCCGTACGGCTTAAGAGCCCTAAGGCATCCAGCGCCTCTGCGTCCGTGATCGGCACGTACTGAGCCCGCTCAATATCCTTCAAATACGAATGCTCCGGTCCGACGCCGGGATAATCCAGGCCAGCCGAAATGGAGTGTGCAGGCAGCACTTGACCGTGCTCATCCTGCAGCAAATAGCTCATCGAGCCTTGGAATACGCCCCTTGTTCCCTTGGTCATTGTTGCCGCGTGATGCTCGGTATCCACTCCCCGGCCGGCTGCCTCTACGCCGACCAATTGAACGGACTTATCCTCCACGAACGGATAGAACATGCCGATGGCATTGCTGCCGCCGCCTACCGCAGCGACCAGCATATCCGGAAGCCGCCCTTCCGCTTCGACAATCTGGCGGCGCGTCTCGTCACCGATAATCCGCTGGAAATTCCGGACCATCATCGGGTACGGATGCGGACCTGTAGCCGAGCCGAGAATATAGAACGTATCCTGCACATTGCTCACCCAGTAGCGCAGCGCCTCGTTGCAGGCGTCCTTCAACGTCCGCGTACCGGAGGTGACAGGAACGACCTCAGCTCCAAGCAGCTTCATCCGGAATACGTTCAGCTGCTGGCGCTTCGTATCCTCCTCGCCCATGAAGACCTTGCATTCCAGCCCGAGCAAAGCAGCTACCGTCGCAGTAGCTACGCCATGCTGCCCCGCGCCCGTCTCCGCGATGACCTTGTTCTTGCCCATCCGCTTGGCCAGCAGGGCTTGCCCGATCGCATTATTGATTTTATGGGCTCCGGTATGGTTCAAGTCCTCACGCTTCAAATAGATTTTCGCCCCGCCGAGATGCTCCGTCAGCCGCTTGGCATAATAAAGCGGGGTTTCCCGGCCAGAATATTGCTTCAGTAAATAGCGGATATCCTCCAGAAAATCCGGGTCATCCTCATATTTACGGTATGATTCCTCCAGTTCGATGAGCGCGTTCATTAATGTCTCCGGCACATATCGGCCGCCAAAGGGACCAAAGCGCCCCTGTTCGTCAGGTACTTGCGTCATTTCCCTTTCACCCTCTCCACGAATGCTGTAATTTTAACTATATCCTTTACTCCGTCAGTCTCTACGCCGCTGGACACATCCACGCCATCCGGTGCAAGGCAGCCGATCAGCTCCCCCACATTGCCGGGATGGAGTCCGCCTGCCGCCAGGAACTCGATCTGGTGCTGATTCGCCCACGCCTTGTAGGGCTCCGCTCTCTCCCAGGCGAAGGTCTTGCCAGATCCCCCGCCATAGAGCGGATCGTACGTATCCAGAAGCAGACCGTCTATGGCTTCTTCGTAACCAGCCAAGGGACGTTCATGATGGATCGAACCATCATCCTTAACCGACAGGGCTTTAAATATCTTCACCCCGAACGCTTGCCTCACTTCCCGGCAGAAATCAGGCGTCTCCGAGCCGTGCAGCTGTATTATATCGAGAGGAGCTTCCGCCAATATTCGCGAAAGCTCCGGTAGAGTCGGATTAACGAACACGCCGACGCTTGCCGGCGCCGTTCCCGTCATCCAATCCTGAAGTATAGGAATCAATTCAGCAGCCTCAGCCCCGCTTACCTGACGCTTGCTCTTGGCGAATACAAAGCCAATATAATCTATAGGTAAGTGTACCATAGATTTTAGCACTTCAACGGATTGAAGTCCACAGATTTTTACCGCTGTGCTGCTCATTTTCTAACAGGCTCCTCTCCCTGACAAAAATTAACGTCCAACCCGGTTCAGTGAGCCCATGACGTCATAAACCGCCTGCTTTACATCCGGCTGCCGCATGAAGGTCTCGCCGATCAAAACGCCTTTAGCGCCGCAATCCGCCAGGAATTGAATATCCTCCGCGGTCTGAATGCCGCTCTCGCTAATGAGCGTAATGCCGGAGGGCATCTGCTTAGCCAGCTCCGCCGTCACCTGCAGCGTCGTCTCGAACGTCTTCAAATTGCGGTTGTTGATGCCGATCAGTTCTGCGTTCCCCAGTCTAAGGACGCGATCCAGCTCGGTATGATCATGAACCTCTACCAAAGAGTCGAGCCCGAGCGAGGCTGCGAGCTGCAAATAATCCTGCAGCTGGGCATCATCCAGAATCGCGGCGATGAGCAGGACGGCATCTGCCCCAAGCAGCCTTGCTTCATAAATTTGACGCTCATCGATAATGAAGTCTTTGCGCAGCAGCGGCAGCTGCACCGCCTCGCGAATGGCCTGCAAATATTCGCCGCTCCCTTGGAAATAAGCCTCATCCGTAAGGACGGAAATGCAGTCCGCTCCGGCCTCCTCATAGCTGCGGGCAATTTCTACCGGATGGAAATCCGCGCGAATCAAGCCCTTGGAGGGCGATGCCTTCTTCACCTCGGCAATCAGCCCCATTGCCCGATTTCTACCTTCCGCCAGTGCGCGGTGAAAGCCCCTGGTCGGACTCATGCCGGAGATCATCCGCTCAGCTTCCTTTTGCGAGAAATGTTCGGCTAGCGCTGCAACTTCCTGACGTTTCGTTTCTACTATTTTATCAAGATACATAGCTAAGTGCCTCCGTTGTTTTAATAAGCTCCTCCAGTTTACCATAAGCTTTGCCCGAGTCGATCGATTCTGCGGCGATGACGACGCCCTCGCGAATGCTGTCCGCAAGGCCGGATACATAGATGCATGCACCGGCATTGGCCAGCACAACATCCCGGTAAGCGCCCTTCTCTCCCTGCAGCACGCGGCGAATGATGTCCGCGTTCGTAGCCGGATCGCCGCCCATCATCTCGCTCAGCGGATAGGTTCCGAGTCCGAGATCGCTTGGATGCACATCATAGGTCGTCACCGTTCCATTTCTCAGCTCCGAAATGCGTGTCCCGGAAGAGATGCTGATCTCGTCGAGACCTTCATAGCTCGTCACGACAAGCGCCCGCTTCAGACCGAGCTCCCGCATCACTTCGGCGACGGTCTCCGTCTTCTCCCGATCATAGATGCCCAGCACTTGACGATCCGCTCCCGCCGGATTGGTCAGCGGGCCAAGCATATTGAATACGGTCCGTACGCCCAGCTCCTTGCGCGGAGCCGCAGCGTATTTCATCGATGGATGATACAGCTGGGCAAAGAGAAAGCAGATGCCGATGTCGTCCAGGCAATGCTTCGCCTGATCCGCGCTGAGGTGGATGTTGACCCCGAGCGCTTCTAGTACATCCGCACTTCCGGCACGCCCTGAGGCCGAACGGTTGCCGTGCTTGGCTACCCGGACAGAGACCGATGAGGCTACGATGGCCGAGGTTGTAGAAATGTTGAATTTGTGGATGCCGGAGCCCCCGGTACCGCAAGTATCCAGCAGCTGCTTCGTTTCCGTGTGCAGCCGGTTCGCGTGACTGCGCATCACCTCTGCAAACCCGGCGATTTCGTCAACCGTCTCCCCCTTGATCCGAAGCGCCGTCAGGAGCCCGCCGATCTGGGCGTTCGTCATTTCGCCGTTCATCAGCATTTCCATCACGCTTCGCGCTTCCTCCCGCTTCAAATTCTGACCTTGTATCAAACGGTGAAGCACCGATTGCAGCATTTCCTGTCCGCTCATAGTCCCTTCCTCCTCATCCCTTTATTCAAGGGGTATATTCATACAAATAATCCTGGTTAATGACCGCTTCGTCGCCCGATTCGGACGGGAACATCGCCTCGGCCGTTCGAATCGCCTTCAGCAACGCCTTCGCTTTATTCATGGATTCCTGATATTCATTCTCCGGCAGCGAATCCCAGACAACTCCGCCCCCGGCCTGCACATAGGCCTTGCCGTTCTTGAAGACGATCGTCCGAATCGTAATGCAGGAGTCCATATTTCCGGAGAAGCCGAGGTAGCCGATCGCCCCGGCATAAGTGCCGCGGGCCTCCCGCTCCAGCTCCGCGATAATTTCCATCGCCCGCAACTTCGGAGCGCCTGACACCGTGCCCGCCGGAAGGCAGGAGATGAAGGCGTCGAAAAAGTCCTTGTCGTCCCGCAGCTTGCCGGATACTTTGGACACCATATGCATAACGTGGGAATAACGCTCGATGTCCATGTAGTTCTCACATTTCACCGTGCCGAATTCAGATACGCGTCCAAGGTCGTTCCGTCCCAGATCGACCAGCATCACATGCTCGGCGCGCTCCTTCTCGTCCTGCAGCAAATCCGCCTCCAGCGCCAGGTCCTCCTCCGTCGTCGCGCCTCTTGGCCGAGTTCCGGCGATGGGCCGCGTCTCCACGCGGTCGCCCTCCACCTTAACGAGCGCCTCGGGGGAGGTGCCGACGATGATCTCCTCGCCCATTTTCAAATAATACATATACGGGGAAGGATTCATCGTACGCAGCACACGGTAGACATGAAGCGGATCGACCTCCGTCTCGATATGGAAGCGCTGGGACAGCACCACCTGAAAAATATCGCCAGCCCGGATGTACTCCTTGCCTTTCTCCACCATCTCGAGGTACTGCTGCTTGGTCATGTTTGACTGAATCTCTCCCAGCTCCACGTCGACGGGAACCGGCCGGCGGTTAAGCCGCTCGCCCGGACCTTCATCCAGCAGCAGATCCGCCATTTCATCCAGAGCCTGCTGCGCCTGCCCGTAGGTATGGCGGATATCCTCGTCGCTATCGCCATCCTGAACGTGGACGTTTGCCACCAGCAGAATATTCTGCTTCACATGATCGAAGACGATCACCCGGTCGCAGAACATAAATTGAATATCCTGCATGTTCATGTCGTCGACTTGATGGGCCGGGAGCTTCTCGTAATACTGCAGCAAATCGTATCCGAAGAATCCGATTGCCCCGCCCGTAAACGGCGGCATTTCCGGCAGCTTCGGGCTGCGGTATTTCCGCAGGATGGCCTTTAGCTCCTCCAGCGGCTTGCCGGGAAGCTCCGTCTGCTCGCCCGCGCGCTCAACAACCACCTTGCCCTTCTTCGCCTTGACCATCATGAAAGGATCGGTACCGATGAAGGAATATCTGGCCCATTGAATTCCCCCTTCTACACTTTCCAGCAAAAATGCCTGTTCCCGCTGGGCAACCCGGCGAAAAATGCGGATTGGCGTCTCCATGTCAGCCAGCAGCGGACGTACGATCGGAATTAAATTGTATTGCTTAGCCAGTTTGATTACCTCTTCAACATGCGCGGTTGTCATGTCCTTCACTTCCTTCTCCTCAACATTATGATGCTGCAAGCTGTGATGGGTTCTAGTTGTCGAATAAAATAAAAAAACCTCTACCGAAGTAGAGGTTGGCTTAGATTCGCAAGTCACATATGGCTACACAGATCCCATGAATCGCACAAGCAACAACAAGTCAGCTTATGGATTGCAGCGGCCTCAATTGATGATAAACAGCAGGCGCAAGGCCAGCCCATCCTACAAGGCGTCCAAATCCACGACTTATGTTCTCATGTCTATGCTCAGGAATACTGTAACTCAGCTCTGCTCTGCTCATCTAAAAACTCTACTCAGCTCATAAATCACTAACAAGACTAAATTCTGTAATCAAATATACATGATTCCTCGTTCGTTGGCAACCATCTGTTGCGAAAAATATTTTAGGAGCCTGATGCCGCCAGATCCGGGCGCAAGCTCTTCGCCTCATTCAAGTACACATGCTTCATTTCGCGCTGACTCTTATTCGTATTCACTTGAATCAGCAGGCGAATGCACATCGGCAGGCTGCCTTTGACCGGAATTTCCGTCGAGCACATTAACGGAACCAGCTCCCAGCCCTTCAGCACGCGAATGGCGCGCGCAGGGAATGTAGCGTCCAAATCAGCCGTCACGGTAATCCATACGCTGCAGATATCCTCCGGCTCGATTTCATTTCGAGCAACGATTTCCTTCAGAAGCACAGCCGTTTCCTGTAAAATTTCCGTTTCCTCATTGCGGGTAACCGTCGTGGCTCCCCGAATCCCCCGATTATACATGCTGCCCTTCCCCTTTCAATTGTTTGATCACCTTGCGTACTTCGTCCAACGTCATGTCGGATACGATTTCTACCTCTCCAATACGGACGGGCAGCACGAAGACGATTTTGTTCTCTTTGAATTTCTTGTCGTGGAGCATCGCCGATATGATATCCTCATCGTTCAAATGCGCTGGAATCGCAGTCGGCAAGCCGAATTTGCTCAGCAAGGCAGTCGTCTCGTCGTAGATCGAACGGTCTCTGCCCCGATTGACGGCAAGCAGGGCCGAAGCCGCCATCCCGATCGAGATGGCCTCGCCGTGCAGAAACTCGCCATACCCGCCAATGGCCTCGAGCGCATGGCCAATTGTATGGCCCAGGTTAAGGATTGCACGCAAGCCCTGCTCCGTCTCATCGGCCGAGACGACCTTGGCTTTGATGGAGCAGCCCTCTGTAAGCCCGTGCGTGAGCGCTTCACGGTCCAGCGCCAGCAGCCGCTCCGCATTATCCCGGCACCAGGATGCAAATTTATCATCCCAGATCAAGCCGTGCTTGATCATTTCGGACAGGCCGGCGCGAACATCGCGTTCCGGCAGGGTCTGCAGCGTGTCTACATCGTAAAGCACCATGGTCGGCTGATGAAATGCGCCGATCATGTTCTTGGCCAAGCGGTGATTGACGGCCACTTTGCCGCCGACGCTGCTGTCATGCGCCAGGATGGTTGTCGGCATCTGCACAAAATGTACGCCGCGCATGAAGCTTGCCGCAACAAACCCTGCCAAATCCCCGACGACACCGCCGCCGAGGGCGACGACAGTCGATTTGCGGTCCAGCCCGCCCTCGATCGCCGCCGTCATCACCTCTTCGAATACCTCCAGCGATTTTGACTTCTCGCCAGCCTTCACCACAGAGCTTACTGTACGATATCCGCTCGCCTGCAGCGACTGCTCCACAGTCTGCAAATATCTCGGGGCAATATTCTCGTCGGATACGATCAGCACGGGGCTCTTCGTCGTCAGTTGATGCTGCAGGAAGTACTCTCCCGACTTATTCAGCAAGCCTTCGCCAATATAAATAGGATACGAGCGATCCTCTAAATCTACCGTTAATGTTCTCATCAATGATGCGTTCCCCCTTTAAACTGCTAAACTGTAAAGAGCTAAAATCCGAACATATCTTTGCTAATTATAGTATACGTTCTTTCCTTTTGACAAGAAAGCCGCTGACGGACGAATGGCCCATCCTTATATTTGTAAAAACGCACCGCCGCTACTGCGCTGAAGCAGCAACTGCGGTGCGTCTGATGATATCCACTAGCCGGCTAGCTCGAAGCCGGCCGGTTGTTCGCCGATGCAGCGGCAATTCGCCGTGAATCCGCGGGCAAATCCAGCAGCCCGTTCAACTGGCCGCGTTCCACGCCGAGCACTTGCGCGCACTCCTGAGGCGTCAGGAACCCCCGGCGATAGGCATCGATCACTTTTCTCTTATCCATGACTTACCCCCCACGACATTGGATATTCCAAGTATCGGGCAAGACTCGCATGAATATACATCATTCCTTTTTGCGATAGAAAAAAGTTTCCGAGGCTTCCAAACCGTAGTTGCCCGGTGAGAAGATCTGTTCTGTGCTGCCCACGAACAGTATGCCGCCCGGGCGAAGCGCTTTCGCAAATCGGTGATACAGCTTCTGCTTCGCTTCTTCCGTGAAATAGATCATCACGTTGCGGCAGACGATCAGATCGAAGCCATCCTCGAATTCGTCAAGCAGCATATTCTGCTTCTTAAATGTAACCGCCTTCTTCAGCTTGGGATCGAAGCGGTACATCACGCCGTCTGGAGTAAAATACCGGTTAGCCACATCAGGCGGCACATCCTTGAGCGACCGCTCGAGGTATAGCCCCTCAGCGGCCTTCGCAAGCGCCCCGTCATCAATGTCGGTAGCCAGCAAATATGTATTCTGCAAAAGTCCATGATCGTTCAGAATCATCGCCAGCGTGTACGGTTCCTCCCCGGTCGAGCAGGCTGCGCTCCATACCCGAAGCCGGGATTTGCCGGCCGCCAGCTCAGGCAGCACATTGTCACGCAGCGTCTCCCAGCGGTTCGGATTTCTCCAGAACTCGGACACGTTGATCGTCATTTTGTCCAGAAACTCGTAAAATAATTTCTTATCTGACGTCATCGCTGAGAAAAATGACGCGAAGGTCGGATATCCGTTCTTATTTCGAAGCGTAGTTAGGCGCCGTTTCATCTGAGCCTCTTTGTACTGCGCCAAATCGATTCCCGTCAGCTGTTTGACATTTCGGATAAATCCCAAATAGTCCGGATCGGGAGCGCCGTCTTGATTCAGGCGAACTGGATCGCTGATCAGCTCTCTCATATCCATGGATCAATGCTTCTGGAATAATGAAGTATTTCATGAGGCTCGAAGAAATTGGCGATCTCCCGTTCTGCGCTCTCCAAGCCGTCGGAACCATGGATAAGATTAAACGGTGTGTGAGCGGCGAAATCCCCGCGGATCGTTCCCGGCAGAGCCTCCGTCACCTGAGTTTTGCCGATGACCATCCGGGATAACGCGATGACATCGTCTCCCTGCCATACCATTGCAAATACGGGACCCGACGTAATAAAGCGCACCAGGCTCTCAAAGAAGGGCTTGCCTTCATGCTCGGCATAATGGCGCTTAGCCTGCTCTTCCGTAACCTGTACAAACTTCCCGGCAATCAGCTTCAGTCCCTTGTCTTCAAAGCGGCTAACGATTCTGCCTACCAAACCACGCTGAACCCCATCCGGCTTGACCATCAAAAATGTCCGTTCCATGGTTTACCTCCCATAATGTCGTTACATAGATTGCTTCGACTTTTATTAAATTTTTTAAGCTGCGACTACAGCGTATTTTACCAGAAAAAAGGGAGTATGGGTACCACAAAATTCACGTTCGCAAGGAAACGGCCGCCTTAGTAGGAACGTTTATTGACGAATAGAGCAATCTCCTTCAAATGGGTTCTGGCCTTGTTCTCCGGAAGCTGATCCAGGGCATTCAGCGCCTTCTCGGTAAAGGTCTCCGCCAATCGCTCGGCGCGGGCGATGCCAGGGCCGGACTTGATGATCTGAATCGCCTCGGCGATGTGATCCTCGCCCTTCCCGCTCCGAATTCCATCAATCGCTTGAAGCAGCGGCTTCCGCAGCCCGCTATCGGCGAGCGTATATATTACCGGAAGAGTAATATTTCCTTGGCGCATATCGCTGCCCGGCGGCTTGCCGATGCTCTTCTCCGTTCCGCACAAATCCAGAAGATCATCGCGAATCTGGAAGGCCATGCCGATGTTGTAGCCATACCGGTAGAGCAGCGAGCTCGTCCGGGCTGACGCCCCGGCAACCACCGCCCCAAGCTGGCAGCTGATGGCGATCAGCAGGGCGGTCTTGCGGCGAATCCGCAGCAAATAATGGCGGACCGATTGCTCGGTATTGAAGAAATCGCGAATTTGCTCCATTTCGCCGATCGACATTTGCACCAGCGCCTTGGATAAAATCCGGTGGACCTCCGGATCAGCCAGTTGGGTGGCCAGCATCAAGGCTTTGGCATAAATATAATCGCCCGTATACATCGCGATTTTATTGTCCCACTTCGCTTTGACCGTCGGCTTGCCCCGCCGCGTTCCTGCATCGTCGATCACATCGTCATGCACGAGCGATGCCGAGTGGATCAGCTCCAGCGGCACGGCCACGTACTGCAGCCGGTCCAGATCATACGTGCCGAATTTGCCGCCCAGCAGCACAAAGATCGGACGCAGCCGTTTGCCCCCTGCCTTCAGAAGATGGAGCGAGGTTTCGTTCAGCAATTCCTCATCGCCCTCGATGCTCCGGTACAACTGCCGTTCGATGAAGTCCATATCTTTCTTCAATGTACCGAAAATATCCATTAGTTTCATTCTTTCACCCGTATCAACGTATTGTCGCTCCATATATCCAATCTTACCTCATGCTCAAGAAGTCCCAGCTCCCGAGCGTAAGTGAAGTATAGAGCTAATCCAGCCTGCTGTTCCTCGTTAAAATCATAGCATAAATTATTAAAATAATGGCGCCAATACCGCGAGGTTCCGCCGATTTGCCGGCAGGCCTGATCCACGAGCGGACTTAAATCGTTCAGGCTGCGGCGCTTGCTTTCCTCAAAGGAGGAGCATACGCGGGACAGGAAGACGGGATTCTGCTCGGCGAAGGCTTTCTGCACGGCCCAGACCGCGAAGGTCATTCCATACCCTGTCCATCTTTTCCAGACTTCCCCTAAATCCGTCAAGATATAATCATGCTTCCGCCATGAGGCCTCAATAGCATGATCCCCGATCAGGAGCGCTGCGTCGCTCTTCTCCATCATTGCATCCAGATTCGGCTCGCTGTCCCAATAGGTCGGTTTGCCGCCATAGGCCTTCTCCATAATAATCTTGAGGAGATTCACAGAGGTCGCGGAGGTGTTCGTCAGGGCAATCACGCCGCTGCCGATCTGCTCCGGCGGCTTCCGTGAGAATAGGAGAATGGAATTCACGGGGCCGTCCGAGCTTACGGAAAGGCCCGGAAGCAGGCAGAGCCGTTCCCAGCCCAGCCCGAAGGCGAACGAGGAGACCGGTGCGATATCGAGCGATCCGTTCAGCATTCCCCGGTTCAGCAGAGAGGGAACCTCCGTCACGAGGCGGGCGCTGCCAGGCAGGCTTTCCGTATTGAAATAATGAAATACGGGCCAGACGTTGCTGTATTTTATCCGTCCAATCCGCACGTCGTCATGGTTGCTGCTCTTCACTTTGCTCCCCCCATCTGGTAAACAGATTATGTTCAATTCGTAAGGTGTCGAGTACTTTACCAACCAAGAAAGAGACCAGATCATCGATGCTCTGCGGCCCGAAATAAAATGCCGGCATGGCTGGAACGATTCGCACTCCAAGCCGGGCCAGCTTCAGCATGTTCTCGAGATGTATCGCATGCAGCGGCGTTTCCCGCGGAACCAGAACGAGCGGCCGCCCCTCCTTCAGCATGACGTCCGCCGCGCGGGTAAGCAGATTATCGGACGCTCCGTGTGCGATGCCCGACAGGGTGCCCATGGAGCACGGCATGACGATCATGCCGTCCACCAAATAAGAACCGCTCGCGATCGATGCCCCGATATCGGCGATCGGGTGATAGATGTATTGCCCCGGGAAGCCTGCAAAACGCTCGCGAAGCACCGCTTCGCGATCCGATGTATTCCAGCCCAGTTCCTCCTTCATAACTCTCCAGCCGGCATTCGTGATAACGAGGTGCACGTCGAATCCCAGCCCTAGCAGGGACTCGACCAGTTTGACACCGTAAACTGAACCGCTGGCACCCGTAATTCCGACGACCATCCCACGTCTCTTTGCGCTGCTGGACATCAATGGTGCCGCACCACCAAATCGATCAGGGTGAACGAAAATACCACGATGCTCAGGACGCCGTTCATCAGGAAGAAGGAGGTCTGCAGCCGGCTGAGATCACCCGGCGATACAATGTAATGCTCGTAGAATAGAATCAGATAAGCGATGATCATTCCGGCGATGTACCACCAGCCCAGATCGCTGAGCAGCAGCAGGGCGATAAAGCCGGCAGCCGTGATGATATGAAAGGCTTGGGCAATCTTCAAAGAGGCCGCAACCCCGAAGCGAGCCGGAATGGAATACAGCCCTTCCTTCTTGTCGAACTCTACGTCCTGGCAGGCATAGACGATATCGAATCCAGCCACCCAAAACGTCACCGTGGCGAACAGGATCATGGCGGTGAGGTCCACCTTGCCCGTAACAGCCACCCAGCCGCCCAGCGGAGCCAGCGCGATCGTTAAGCCCAGCACGACATGGCAGAGCCAGGTGAAGCGCTTCGTATAGGAGTACAGCACCAGCATGATGACGGCAATCGGCAGCAGCTTCATCGCCAGCGGATCCAGCTCGGCCGCCGCCCAGAACAGCAAAGCGAACGAGACGATAATGAATACTATGACCTCGCCGATCTTCAGCAGTCCGGCCGGAATCGCCCGATTGGCCGTACGGGGATTCTTCTTGTCACTCACCCGGTCGATGAGCCGGTTGAGTCCCATGGCCGCGCTTCTCGCGCCAAACATCGCCAGCAGCACCCAGCCGATCTGCTCCCAGGACGGAAGCTTCTGATGTATCATCACCGAGCCGAGCAGTGAGCCCATGAAGGCAAAGGGCAGGGCAAATACGGTATGTTCAAATTTGATCATCTGCAAAAAAATAACGGCTTTTCTAAACATAAGGCGTCTCCTTCGTTCCGATATGTAAGGCGACAACTCCGCCCGTTAAAGGATACGCTTCAACGTTCTTCAGTCCGATGTCACGGAAGATTTGCGCCAGCTCCTCCCTGCCCGGGAACGCTGTAAGCGAGTCGGGAAGCCATTTATACTGCTCATAACGTTTAGCAAACAGCTTGCCGAGCAGCGGCAGCACCTTATTAAAATAAAAATAGTAAATGCCCTTAAACGGCTGCCAGGTCGGCTTGGACAACTCCAGGCAGACGACCATCCCCCCCGGCTTGACCACCCGCTTCATTTCACGAAGCACCTGGTGCAGGTCCGGCACGTTGCGAAGACCAAAGCCGATGGTGGCATAATGAAAAGTATTGTCCTCGAATGGAAGCGCCATCGCATTCCCCTGGACGAGTGTAATCCGATCCTCCAGCCCGCTCTCGACGACCTTGCGGCGGCCGAACTGCAGCATGTTCTCACTGAAATCCAGGCCGGTAATGTGTCCGCCGCTGGTCTGAGCCATGCTGATCGTCCAATCGCAAGTCCCGCAGCAAAGGTCAATCGCCGTATCCTCCGGAGACATCTTCATCTTGGCCATTGTAAATTTGCGCCAGGCTTTATGCCGACGGAAGCTGATAATATCGTTCATCCTGTCATACTTCGGAGCAATGCTCTCGAATACCGAATGAACAAATTGCTCCTTCGGCTCTGAAGTCGTATTACTCATAATGTCTGTCACCTCATCCTTCCTGCATTGCACGCCGCTGCAGCGTCAGCGCGGCGCGAAATGGTTCGACAATGGCGGTCAGCTCGGACTGCTCCTTGTCTCCCTTGAGCTCCTGCACGAGCGCCTGCACCCGTTCAACGGATTGATGCAGCTTGTGAACGAGCAGCTCGTTCACACCGTACTTCTCCAGCAGCGAGGACCACTCGCGCCGGTCAACCCTGCTCTTCGAGATGGCCTCCCTATCCTCAGCCGTGCCCGTCTCCATAATCCGAAGATAGGCATAGCCCTGACGTTCCTCCGGCAGCATGCTGCTCGCCTTCATCTCGCCCAGCACGACCTCGCAGCGGCTGAGCTCGGCCAGCAGCAATCTCCACAGGTTCTGAAGCGGCTTGTCCAACAGATGGGAGAACGACTGAAACAGCCCCATCTTGATATGCGTGCATTCCTTCAAATAGTCCTCCGTAGGCAGCAGCTTCTTCAGCTTGATGTACAGCCCGACCTTAAGCCGGTTAACCTCGCAAATCGCCGTGCTCATGGAAGACACCAGTTCGATTTGTCCCGCCTTCGCGAGCAACTCATAGAACAGGCTGCTGAAATAATCGCCCGCCAGCACCTTAAGCTGGCGGGAACGCATGCTTCGCTCCTCCTTGCAGGACGAATCGACATCGATCATATCATGCGTATCGAGCCCGAGCTGAACGAGAAACGCCGCCAGTGCGGAAGTTTCATGCGCCCGCATTTTGCCGCCGTCGCGGATGTTTAGAAACATATAAAGCAAACGAACACGGGCGACCGGGTATTCCGGCAGCTCCGTGTGGTTGGTAATCATGTCGTATCCGACATACTTATGTGCCATTTCTGTTATGCGATAAGGTTTCATCCTCTGCCTCCGAGCCGCTAATACTGACGATCCCTTTACGAATTCCAGCTAAATTCAAAGAGATGTCACAATCCTGTCTATTATAGCATATGTTATTTCGCCGCGCACAAAATGAAGCGCTTATTTCGCAATAAAAAATACGATTTGTTCTTAACGGCAACTAATTGTGGATCATCGTCTTCCACAGATTCGTCTCCGTGACCCTGAACCAGCTTTTCAGTTCATGGTTCAGCCCACGGTCTCCCCAGGCACGCAGCTCCTCCAGAGCTTCCTTCGGCCACTCCCCCCTGCGGATATCCGCGGCCAGCAGCAAATGCTTGTTCCCGAACCACCGGTCTTCCGCGATGAACCTGACCAGCAGCCGATCCACGTTGACCGTATCCTGGAAAGAACGGTCAATCGCCTGAGCAAGTCCTTGGTACAGCAGCTGCGGCCGGTCGTTCCCTTCCGTCACCTTGAAGTCGACCGCCAATATGCTTCCGCTCAGCTCCACCTTCTCGAGCGGGACAAGCAGCTTCCAGGCGATCAGCTCATCGACCAGGTTATCATTCCTCAGCTCAACAGGCTGATCATGCTTCTCCAATAGCGCAGCATGGGCGGGCGCAGCCTCGCCCGCTCTTCCCGCAAGCCAGGACAAGGCTGCCAGCAGCAAGGCGCAGCTCATGGAGACAAACAGCGCCTGTACAATAATGGTACTCTTCATGAGGCATTCTCCCTTGAATTATGACCAGAATTATATACGGTCTTCATGGCCTATACCCCATTGTACAATTAAAAAAAGCAGGCTATGCCTGCAAAATCAAAATCATTCTTCCGTATCGATTCTGCCGTGCTTGGTCATAACGACAGCCTTGCCTCTGATTTTCACCGCCGACGTATGGTCGGTAAATTGGGCGATAAGCACCTCGCCCTTGTCCAGCTTCTCCGTGTGATGGAAGCGCGTGTCCTTGCCACGGGTCAGCCCGATGACCTGCACGCCCTGCTCCTTCGCCTTCACGACGAAATAATCGCCGTTATTCACGTTCCGCTCTTCCCCGCCTCCGGCACTGTGATTGTGCTGATCCATCCTGTGCGACTCCTCCCATCGGATAAATACACTGAAGATCCACATTACTTCCCCCTGCTAAAAGAAAAGGCCGTGAACAACCGCCCACGGACTTTTTTATCAGAGAAGATATGTAGAAATCTTTATTTAATTCCGTCTTTGAGCGCTTTACCTGGTTTGAATGCAGGAATTTTGCTCGCAGGGATTTCGATTTCCTCTCCTGTTTGCGGGTTGCGTCCTTTACGGGCGGAACGTTCGCGAACTTCAAAGTTGCCAAAGCCAACCAATTGTACTTTATCGCCGTTTTGCAGCGCCGTGGAGATCGCTTCAAAGACAGCATCAACCGCTTTAGCCGCATCTTTCTTGGACAGCTCTGTGCTCTCGGCAACCTGGTTCACCAAATCGGATTTATTCATCAAAATTCACCTCCCCGTACAAAAAATACATCGCTCTGATATTCTGTGTTTCCGTTTTACCGCAGAATATACGTAATTCTAACATTATTACTGGATTTTTGCCCAGCAAAAAGTTCATTTGCCGCAGCCGCCAAAGGCGCGGAACAAACTTATAGTAATACAGCCCACCTAGAATTTCAAGTTTTTTAAGTCCTGGAACGGTTCAGCACGTAAAAAGTAATCGACAAAGCGAGCACCAGCACCGAGCCTTTCACGATATCATGCGCGAAATACTGGACGTTCATCATCGTTAACCCGTTAACGAGCACGCCGATCAGTACGGAGCCGATAAAGGTGCCGATAATGTTCGGCTTGCCCGCGCCGAAGACGGAGAAGCCGACGAATGCTGCGGCAACGGCCTCCATTAACAGAGGGGCGCCTGCATCGATTTGGCCCGAGCCGACCCGGGAGGCGAAGAGCAAGCCGCCGATGGCCGCGAAGACGCCGGAAGCCATGTATGCGAACAGCCGCACTTTTTTCACTTTGATCCCCGACAGCCTGGCCGCTTCTTCATTGCCCCCCGTTATATAGATTTGGCGGCCGTATTTCGTGCGGGTCAGAAATAAGTGCACCACAATAACGAAGAAGATGAGCAGAATGACGCTGACAGGAACGCCCAGAAGCTCGCCCTGCCCGAGCAGCAGGAAGGTTTCGTCCATTTTGCCCGCCGCCTTGCTGCCGTCCGGGAATTGCATATTATTATAGATCGTGTAGCCCTGGGCATAGGTCTTCTGGATTCCTGCGACGATGTACATCATGGCCAAGGTCGCCAGCAAATCCGGAATTCTCATTTTAATGATCAGAAAAGCGTTCAATAGACCGATCAAAGCTCCGATCAGCAGCGGGAAAATAATAACGACATAAAGCGGCAGCTGATACCAGATCATCAGCGAGGCCGAGACGACCGTCGTCAGCGAAACCGTGGAGCCCACGGATAGATCGAAGCCATCCACGGCCAGCGACAGCGTAACGCCGATGGCAACGAAGGTTACGATCGCGATTGAATTCAGGATGTCGCTAAGATTGCTGTAAGTAAAAAAGTACGGCAGCCGGATCGAAAAAAAGGCAATGACCGCCAAAACCACTGTTATCGTTCCATACCGGAACGTGATATTCATCAATCTGTCTTTCACAAATTCTCCTCCCGTCCACCGCTTGCAAAGTACAAAATCTTCTCCAGGGTAGCCTCTCCGCGCGGCAGTACGGCCGCAATCCTGCCGTCGTACAGCACGGCGATCACATCGCCAATCCCAAGCCCTTCGTCAAGCTCGCTCGTCAAATACAGGATGCCTTTGCCTGCGGAGGCCAATTGTCCGATAATGCGGAAAATATCGCTCTTGGCCCCGATATCAACGCCTTTGGTCGGTTCATCGAACAGAAAAATGTCCGCCTCTTTCTCCAGCCATTTGCCGATGGCGACCTTTTGCTGGTTCCCGCCGCTTAAATATTTCACAGGCAGCTTCGCGGAAGCCGTCTTGATGCCCAGCGAGGATATCACACGCTCGGTAAGCCCCCGTTCCCGCTCGCCGGAAATGAAGCTGAAGCGGCTGATTCGGTCAAGCAGCGGGAGGCTGATATTGCGCTCCACAGACTCGTGAATGACGATTCCCTGCTTGCGCCGCTCCTCGGGCACACTGACGATGCCTGCATCGATTGCGTCCGCCGGCTGCTTGAACAGCATGCTCTGACCGTGCAGGCAAATGACACCGCCATCCGGACGCTCCGCTCCCGCCAGCATTCGGGCGATCTCCGTCTTGCCTGCGCCTACCGGACCGACGACGGCAACGATCTGGCCGCTTCGCACCTCAAGGTCGACGCCCTTGACCTTGTTGCCCTGACACAACCCGCTTACGCTCAGCACGACATCCCCGATCTCGGCAGGCAGCTTCGGGAACTCCTCCGCGAAGGTCTTGCCCAGCATTTGGGCGACAAGTCCTCCCATGCTTAGAGCATCGACTACGCCGGCGTGCACCTTAGCCCCGTCCCGCATCACCGTGACATAGTCAGCATGCTCCATTACCTCGGGCAGCCGGTGGGTAATGAAGACGCATGCCGTCCCGCGCTTTTTCAGCTCGCTCAAAATACGGAAGAAGGTATCCGCCTCCGAGCCGCTTAAAGGGGCAGTAGGCTCATCAAAAATAATGACCTTCGCTTCCTGCCTGACGATGCGCGCGAGCAGCACCATCTGCTTCTCCGCTATGCTTAAGCCGGCGACCTTCCTCTTCACCGGAATGTTCGCGTTAAGCGATGCCAGGATTTGCTCCGCCTCCTGCGCCTGACGCCTTGGACTTACCCATGCCTTCCCGCCCGCTGCTCCGATCTCATCCAGCATGACGTTCTCCGCCACCGTCAGCTGAGGAACGAGGCTGGCGTCGACCTCCTGATAGACGCAGTGGATGCCGAGCTTCTTGGCGTCCGCCGGCGACTTATGCTTCACAGGACGCCCAACGAGCAGCATCGTGCCTTCATCGTACTCATAGGCTCCTGCCAAAATTTTCATCAGTGTGCTTTTGCCTGCGCCGTTCGCCCCGAGTAGGGCATGCACCTCCCCGGCTCTCAACCGAAAATCCACGCCGCGAAGGGCCGGTACGCCGGCGAACGACTTTGTGATCCCCGTCATTTCCAGCACATATTGTTGCTTAGTCGTCGTTTCCGTTGATGCCACTTAGCAGCACTCCCTTACCTAAAAAGCGCGCCTTCCGGCGCGCTCTTTGCATTTTACAGCTCTAGCTCCCTTACTCTACGCCATACTCTTTCATCCACTCTTTGATGCCTTGCTTGGAGCCGCCCCAGCCTTCTACGTATTGAGACAAATCATCTGTGGATACCTGCTTGTCAGGCAGCGCATCCCGCTTAACGAGCACCGCTTGCAGAACCACATTATCCTCGGTGTCATCGCCATGCAGCTTCTGGTACGCATATCTCACCTGCACCCGGCCGATATCCTTCGGATCGACAGCTGCAGAAGCAACCCACGGGCTGGCTGGATCTTGAATGATCTGCAAATCCTCATCGCTCAAGTCGATGCCGTACACTTTAATCTCGTCTCTGCCAGCAAGCTGGATCGCTCTGGCCGCTCCTTTGGCGAACTCATCCCATGCAGCCCAAACAGCCGTAATTTCACCCTTCGGATATCTCTTGAGGACGGCTTCCATCTGCGTCTGCGAATCAAGCGCCGGATTAGAAGCTGTTCCGAAGCTGGCGATTTCCTTGATCTCCGGATTCTCCTCCAGGAACTTCTTGTACTCCACGTCACGGCGCTCCATAGGCGCAAAGCCGGCAACCCATACCTTGACGATATTGCCCTTGCCGCCCGAATCCTGCTTCAGCTGCTCCAGCGACAATGCAGCCATGCTTTGATCATCCTGTGAGAGTACGGTCACGCCGGGCACCTCCACCAGCGCATCGAATACGACGACCGCGATTCCCTTCTCCACTGCTTTTTTAATGCCAGGCTCCAAAAATTCAGCCGCGCCATGATCCGTCAGAATAATGTCAAAATTTTGATTTACCGCGGATTCGAGCAACGAAGCCATCTTCGCTTTATCATTTTCCGCCACAAATGTGGTCAGCTCCCCGCCGAATTTCTTCACTTCTTCCGTCACGCCCTGCACATACTGCTGCGAGAACGTGCCCGTATTGAACTCCATGATCAGAGCTACCTTCTTGCCCGCAAGCTCCTTGCCGCTTACGTCTGCCGCCTCGCTGCCTTCCTCTGCAGCCGCTGGCGCCACCGGGGCTGGGGCCGGCTCCTTCTTAATGCCGCAGGCGCTGACGGCGAGCACGAGCAGCAGCAGCAGCGCCGTCGTCCATGTTCTTTGCCAAAATGTGATTTTCTTCATGGTTTCTCCCCCTCTAAGTATGTATCTTTAAAATCTTTATAAATTAATATATATCTTAAATCCAAGTATGTAAATCGGTTTTTACTTGTTTATAAAAATAAAAAACCGCACACAGCTATTTCAGCTTGGTGCACGGTTGGAATAAACAGGATGTTGTTCTATAAAATGATAGCAATCAGTCCGCCCGAGCCTTCATTGATAATGCGGCCCAGGGTCTCCTGCAGTTTATAGCGGGCATTGTCCGGCATCATGGCGATTTTGCCTTGAATTCCTTCCCGGACGATGGAATGCAGGGAGCGTCCGAATATATCGGATTCCCAAATTTTAATCGGATCATTCTCGAAGTCCTGCATCAGATAGCGAACGAGCTCCTCGCTCTGCTTCTCCGTGCCGATGATCGGCGCGAATTCGGACTCCACATCGACCCGGATCATATGAATCGACGGAGCGGTCGCCTTCAGGCGCACGCCGAATCTGGAGCCCTGACGGATAAGCTCCGGTTCATCCAGCGCCATTTCGGCCAATGAAGGAGCAGCGATGCCGTATCCGGTCGTCTTGACCATTTCGAGCGCTTCCGCGAAGCGGTCATATTCCTTCTTCGCATGCGTGAACTCCTGCATCAGCTGCAGCAGATGATCCTTGCCTCTGATTTCAACGCCGACGACCTCCATCAGAATTTGATCATACAAATCATCCGGCGCGTATAAATCGATTTCCGCTACGCCCTGACCCATATTGAGGCCGCTAAGCCCGGCACGCTCGATGAATTCGTATTCGAGGAAGTTGCTGACGACGCGGTCTACATCGCGAAGGCGGCGGATATCTTTAACCGTATCCCGTACTGAGTTCTCGTAATTGCTTCGCAGCCAGTGATTCTCATTCAGTACCATCACCCAGCTCGGCAAATTCACATTAACTTCATGTACCGGGAATTCATAGAGCACTTCCCGCAGGACGCCTGTTACGTCCTCCTCCGTCATCGTTGCGGCGCTTAGCGCAATCACCGGAATATCATATTTTACGGCAAGCTCCCCGCGAAGCTGCTGCGTTTCCTCACTGGTCGGGCGCGTCGAGTTGATGACGAGGACAAACGGCTTGCCGACCTCCTTAAGCTCAGCAATTACCCGCTCTTCGGACTCCACGTAGGAATAGCGCGGAATATCCGCGATTGTGCCATCCGTCGTCACTACGACGCCTAACGTCGAATGCTCCTGAATGACCTTGCGCGTCCCGATCTCCGCTGCTTCCTGGAACGGAATCGGTTCTTCAAACCACGGCGTCGAGATCATGCGCGGCCCGTTCTCATCCTCATAGCCTTTTGCCCCTTCGACGGCATAGCCGACGCAATCCACGAGCCTGACGTTTACTTCCAGCCCCTCTGCGACCTTAATTTGCACTGCATTGTTAGGAACGAATTTCGGCTCGGTCGTCATGATCGTCTTGCCGGCTGCGCTTTGCGGAAGTTCATCCACTGCACGGATCCGATCGGCTTCGCTGGAAATGTTCGGCAGAACGACCGTTTCCATGAAGCGTTTAATAAAGGTCGATTTTCCGGTTCGGACGGCTCCGACCACACCAAGATAGATATCTCCTCCGGTGCGTTCGGCAATGTCCTTGTAAATGTCCACTTTCTCCAATACCAATGATATCCCCTCCTCAAAATTCGCCGAAGGAAAAATGCTTTGAGAGCATCCGCTTCGTTATTTGCAACAACTCGTACATTCGGTTGGACTAGTAACATCATATGTAGCAAATGCACTATTATGACGGATTATACCGTCCGCGCCTACTTTTTTTTGCTATACCGCCGCGCCCGGCGGCATCACGGTTTCCGCCATATCACCATTGTATGTTCGAAGCCCGGCTGCTATGCCATGCGAAAAAAGCCTTTCTATGATTCCATCATAGAAAGGCTTGAAACTGAGCTATACCGCTCTTGCTAATTCTCGCTTTGAGCTACCGGCATGCCGTCTTTCCAAACATACGGCAGCGATTTCACGGGAACGAAGTAGGAATGCTCGGTCAGCAGCACCCTGAGATCTCCCTGATCCTCACTGACAGCTGTTCCGGATTTATCGATCGCCTGCATGATGTCCCAGGCATAGTCAACATATACCCGACCCGACTCGTCGATCAAGTAAGGGAGCGGCTCCCTGGAATAAACGCTAAGCAGGGCATGCTCCTCCCCGCGGATTTTCTTCAAGTCAACCTCATGCAATCCCGGATGCAGCTCCTCTTCCTGAGCAGTCGGCCATTGACCCGGATTCGATCTTGCATATTGATCCACCAGCCTTTGTACATCATTAACCTTCTGCACCGTCACCAAATCCATGACTTTGACCGTGGGATCCGTCTCTTCATCGATGACGAGAAAATACGCTCTGCCCCCTTGCTCAAACGCCGTAGCCGGGATTTCGTCGATGTACCCTTGCTTGTTCAGCTTATCCAGGTCGATCCGGTATTTCTCGTACCTGGGCACCTCTTCACCCGCCGTAATTATCGGCAGAATGCCTTTATCCCGCTGGAACGCATCCAGCGCGCTCTGAATCCTCTCCACGCTTTCCCGGTAAGAGACACCCTGCTCCTGCCGGCTGCCGCCAGGATACATGCACCCCGACAGCAGGGACACTCCGATCAGAACCACGAACAACCCAACCAAGCTTCGTCTATTCGTCATTTTCAAAACGCTTCATCCTTTGCAATATCATACGTCATTCGTATCCTTCACCATAAATCATCCTCTTGCTGCCGTTCGAGCTGCTTGCGGATGGCCGCCTTGAGCGGATCTTCCGGCAGATGAACCTCGGCTGAGCCGATGATTTTGGCTTGGCAAGCAAGGCGGATGCCCCGCTCCAGAAGCGGACCCAGCTTGCGGCGCTCCGCTTCGCTAGGGGCGCTTAAGGCCCGAAGGCTTCCGGCATCCGCCTCCACCTTGCACATCAAGCAGCCTGCATGGCCCCCGCAGCGCGTAGAAATATGCACTCTGGCATCGCGCGCCGCACGAAGAACAGTAGTCCCCGGCCGGACCTTTACCGACTTGTCCTGGGGCATAAATCTGATTCTATAATCCACTCGGGTACCTCCTATGCATTCTGCCTTGGCTGCTGCACCCACTCTTCATAAATTTCTGGAGCGCCCAGCAATTCCGCAACCTTCAGCACCGTTGCAGCTTCCCATTGGTTCCGTGCCAGCAGCAGCTTCAGCAGGCATGCATGCTGCCCCGGCGAGCTCCGGATCACCTCGGCTACAGCATGATAGCGATCCTCCCGTTCCCGCAGCACGTTAAAGAGCAACTCATGTGCCAAGGGCATCAATCGGACCGCTATACCGTCCAGATGGATTTGCTCAGCATGTCCGGACAGAACGCCGTTCACCTCCGTGCGATACCTGGATCTGCCATTCCTTATTTCAAAGCCGCCTACAAGCTCCAGCGTCAGCGAGCCCATTCGGTAATGGCTCAGCAAGGAGGCGTAGCGGCCGCTCTCGTCCAAGACGGGCTTATCCAGTGCCAGACTGGCTAGATGGCCGTGCAGCGCCTTTGCGTCAGCCCTGTCATAATATACGTCAATGTCCCGAGGAGGGCGCTTCAACGGCACTCCCTGCAGCCACAGACTGCAGCTCCCGCCCAGCAGCCACACTGGCTGAGCTCCGCCAAGCCGGGCCCCCAGCTCCCGCAGCGCCGCGAGCAAAGGGGGTTGTCCTTCTTCTGCGATTTCTATGGTCATTTTGAATACCTCTTCCCTTGGCTCCGTTGTACTTCAGCTTCCGCTGCGTTCCACGCCTATTGAGGCTCTAAGTGATCGATACCAGCCCCATTAGGAAGCCTGTCAGCATAATGATGAAGGCGAGCAGAGACAGAATCCCCTTCACGATGCCTTTCGTTTTGGTCCGGGCAAAGGTGACCAAAAAGACAGACACCCCCATTACGAGTATCGCCGCGATCGATAACCACATCTTCGTCATTGCATCCATGAACGTAACTCTCCCATTTACCATAATTGATATGATGAATATTATAGCATTTTGAACCTCAACAGGCTACGCAGCGCAGGCCATGCCCGCAATTCTTTGGGCCGGGAAGCGGCAGGAGGATCTGATATATGTCTGATATATAAAAAAGCACCTGCCGGTGCCGTCCAACCATTGCGCCTCATAGCCGACTATGACATATGAAAGGAGCCAGTCACCAGGCTCCCTAGGAAGTTACTTCTTCAGCATTAATTTCATCAGCGCTTCCATATTGCTCGGATTCATGCCGCTCTTCTTCACGGCTCCGACGATTTCCGATATCGTACTTTCCGTGACAGGCACTTTAGCCATCGCGGATACCTGCTTAATCAGCCTGCGCAGCTCCGCTTCGCTCTGCAAAGTGGATGGCTTCACGGTACCGGCCAATTTTTTGACGGAGCTTTCGGAAATACGCTTGCCGGCTTTTTTGTTGATCGCGTTCAGGGCATCTTTGGAAATTTTGCTCATATTCTCCCCCCTTCGCATGGCTCTCCCATAGTGTATGAGCAGCTTGCGAAAAAGGTGTGTATGGCAGACTAGCTTCCTCGTAGATGCCTTGCCCCGCGCTTAAGCATGCCACTGCTCCCAGGTCTCCAGCGACATGACCTCCATCTCGGTCTTGCGGTCCCTTCCCATTAAAGCTTCTACGGCAACCCTCGGCTCGATTCCATCGAACAGCACGCGGTACAGCTGCTGTGCGATCGGCATCTGCACCTGGAACTTCTCAGAAATCGTCCGGGCGGCCTTCGTTGTGCGAACGCCCTCTACGACCATGCCCATGGAGGCGAGAACGGTATCCAGCGATTTGCCTTCGCCGAGCATGAAGCCAGCCCGCCAGTTCCGGCTATGACGGCTGGTTGCTGTTACGACCAGGTCGCCAACGCCGGCTAGTCCGGCGAAAGTAAGCGGGTTCGCCCCCATTTCCACCCCGATCCGGGTAATCTCCGCAAGCCCGCGCGTCAGCAGAGCTGCCTTGGCATTGTCTCCATACCCCAGTCCATCTGACATGCCTGCGCCAAGAGCGATAATGTTCTTCAATGCACCAGCGAGTTCAACCCCAACCATATCCCGGTTCGTATAGACCCGGAAATAGGAATTCATGAACAAATCCTGCGCCAGCTGCGCCTGTTCTTCCACCAGCGAAGCGACGACTACGGTCGTCGGGCAGCGCTTCACGACCTCTTCCGCATGGCTTGGACCCGAGAGAACGACAATCCGGCCCTCTTCACAGCCCAGCTCCTCGGCAATGACAACGGACATGCGCTTTAGGCTCTCCGTCTCAAAGCCTTTGGTCGCGTGTACGATGGTCATGTCTTCGTGCCAATGCGGCTTCAGCGACCGCGCCACCTCCCGCATAGCGGAGGATGGCGCCACGATGACTACCGCTTTAGCCCCCGCGACAGCTTCGCCCATATCGGTTGTGGCGACGATGCGCGGCGACAAATCGATCCCAGGCAAAAACCTTTCATTACGATGCTTCTCGTTAATCTCATCTCTTTGTGCTTCGCTACGAGTCCAGATCATCACATCCATCTTATCGGCCAGAACGCTGGCTAACGCCGTTCCCCAGCTTCCAGCCACTAATACGGCAGCTTTCTCAGACAACTCGTTTACCTCCCTTGGAGCCCAGTTTATTCTCTTTACCTTGAACCAGTTTCACAATATTCGTCCGATGCCTCCAAAATGCAAAGACGAAAATAATGAGACTTGTCCATAAATAAGGACCCGTTTCCCCCGTGATCAGAAGAAATACAGGGGTCAGCAGAACAAATAGCAGCGAACCGAGAGATACGTACCTTGTAAAAACGATAGATAAGATAGCAACAATTCCTGCATAAAGCGCAGGAAAAAAGAACAAGGATGCCATTACGCCAATCGTCGTGGCAATCCCCTTGCCCCCGCGAAAGCGGAAATAGATCGGCCAATTATGGCCCACAATGGCAGCAAGACCGCATAAGAGAGGAACCCATACATGGTCCCCGCCCAGCCATCTTCCCAGCCAAACGGCGGCTATTCCCTTAAGCACATCAAGAGCTAGCACCATGATCGCCGGACCTTTGCCGAGCACTCTCAGTGTGTTGGTTGCTCCAGCATTGCCGCTCCCATGCTGACGGATATCAATTCCTTTCAAGGACTTCGCCAGCAGGACACTGAAGCTGACCGATCCCAACAAATAACTGAAAATTACTGCAATCACGGGTAAAATCACATTTTTCCTCTCCTAACCTTCATCAGACTTCCGGCGTGTGAACAACCGAATTGGCGTACCCTCAAAATCAAATGCGGCCCGAATCTTATTCTCTAAATACCGCTCATAAGAGAAATGCATCAGCTCTGGATCGTTGACAAACACGACGATCGTCGGCGGCTTCACAGATACCTGGGTCACATAATTGATCCGCAGCCTTCTTCCTTTATCGGTCGGCGGCGGGTTGATGGCGATCGCATCGGAGACAACATCGTTCAGCAGATGCGTCTGTACCCTCTTCGCATGCTGATCCGCCACATGCTGCACGACAGGCAGCAATCTGTGCAGGCGCTGCTTGGTTTTTGCCGATAGAAAGACAACCGGCGCATAGGTCATGAACAGGAAGTGATCGCGGATCTTCTGCTCGAACTGATGCATGGTCTTATCGTCCTTCTCTACGACGTCCCATTTATTCACGACGAACACAGAAGCCTTGCCCGCCTCGAATGCATAGCCGGCAATATGCTTGTCCTGCTCGATAATGCCTTCCTCTCCATTGATGAGCACAAGGACGACGTCAGCCCGTTCGATCGCCTTCATCGCGCGCATGACGCTGTATTTCTCGGTCGTCTCGTAGACTTTGCCGCGTTTGCGCATGCCTGCCGTATCAATCAGCACGTACCGCTGGCCATCCTTCTCAAACGGCGTATCGATCGCGTCGCGGGTCGTCCCGGCAATATCGCTGACGATGACCCGTTCTTCTCCAAGAATCGCATTGATGAGAGATGATTTCCCCACGTTGGGCCGGCCTATAAGCGCGACACGGATCACATCCTCGTCATATTCATCATCCGTTAGCTCCGGCAGATTCTCTGCGATTGCATCAAGCAAATCACCGATACCAGTGCCGTGGCTGCCTGAAATACCGATTGGCTCTCCGAAGCCCAGGTTGTAAAACTCATAAATATGATCGCTTCGTCCGATATTGTCCACCTTGTTCACCGCTACGATCACCGGCTTGCCGCAGCGATACAATAAATTGGCGACTTCCTCGTCCGAGCTGGTTACCCCGGCCTTGGCATCGCACATAAAGACGATGACATCCGCCTCCTCGATTGCGAGCTCAGCCTGCATGCGGATCGATTTCAAAATCGGCTCATCATCGCCAAGCTCAATACCTCCCGTATCGATGATGCTGAACGGCTTGCCGTTCCATTCACCTACGCCGTAAATCCGATCGCGGGTAATACCGGGCTTGTCTTCAACGATGGCCAGCCGGTCACCGATAATCCGGTTAAAAATCGTTGATTTGCCTACATTCGGCCTTCCTACGATTGCCACAACGGGTCTTGCCATACCGTTACCTCCTATTTATTGTTCGTATATTTAAACAAAACGCTTGCGCAGTCCATGATTCACGATTATCATCATAGCAAAAAAAGCACTAATTGGCTAACGTTTCATGACTAATTTCATCCATGCGTTTTGCTCATATTCCGGCAAAGTAAACGTTTTTATTATAGCCGCGAGCTTTTTCTTTACTCTCAATAAAACAGCATTAAAAAAATAAAATCGGCGAACCCGTGTTAGGGGGCCGCCGATCTTATGCCTGCTAAATCCCGTCTATTTCCACTTGCTCAATTTGTCACCAAACCGCTCGCCAAGGGTAACGCTAAGGCCTTGATTGTTCAGCGAAACGTTAGGGTTGTCGTTCAAGTCTTCTTTTCTAACGCTGCTGCCTCTGGATGGCTTCTCGCTCTTCGGCGCCGGAGCTGGAGCTTCTTCCGTCTCCTTGATGCTCAGGCTGATCCGCTGCTCTGCCGTGTTAACATCCAGAACCTTGACTTGAACCGTCTGTCCCTCTTTCAATACCTCATGCGGTGTTCCGATATGTTTATGGGAAATTTGCGAGATATGAACGAGTCCTTCCACTCCAGGCGCAATTTCGACAAAAGCTCCGAAGTTGACGAGGCGTTTCACTTCACCGCTTACGATGTCTCCTGTCTTAAACTGCTCGCCAGCCGTTTCCCATGGACCAGGCGTTGCAGCCTTGATGCTGAGGCTGATTTTGCCTTTCTCAGGGTCCACTTTAAGTACCTTGACTTTGACTTGTTGTCCTTCGGAAAGAACATCCGATGGCTTATCAACATGGTTCCAAGCGATTTCGGATACGTGAACCAGACCGTCTACGCCGCCTACGTCCACGAACGCTCCGAATTGGGTCAGGCGCTGAACCGTCCCCTCAATGACTTGGCCTTCCTGCAGCTCGCTCATCACTTTGAGCTTATTCGCTTCGAATTCCTCATCCAGAACGTCTTTTTGCGACAGGATTACTTTATTGTTCTCTGGATCGATTTCCTTCACTTTGACGCGAAGCGTACGACCTTTGTAATCGCTGAAGTCTTCTACGAAATGACGCTCTACCATCGAAGCAGGGATGAATCCGCGCACGCCAACATCCGCCACGATACCGCCTTTAACGACATCGGCAACGGTAACTTCGAAAGTCTCTTGGCTTTCAAAGCGCTTTTGCAGCTCTTCCCATGCGTTCTCGCTGTCGATCGCCCGTTTGGAAAGCACGAGACGCTCTTTCTCGTCATCGATGCTAACGACTTTAGTCTCGACTTCTTGGCCTACTTGAACGGCATCCGCAGCGCTGTCCAAATGAACAGAGGACAATTCACGAATAGGAATAACGCCGTCATATTTATATCCAATGCTCACATAAGCCTGGTTGTCCTCGATTTTGACGATCGTTCCTTTGACGGTGTCCCCTTTTTTCAAGGATACGATTTGATCCAGTTCATCCTGGTTCGCTGCTTCAACAGCTTCTTGATTCTTGATTTCTTCCGACATGTCAATACCCTCCTCAATTCAGCAACCCATTTATTTAAACCCGCTTGAAGCGAAGTTCAAAACACTTGATGTTGATAGCTTTCCAAAAGTCTCCTGCCTTCATGCATTATACACTCTTGTCCAGCCATCAATCCAGTCATCCCTGAGCCTTAAGCTCCGCAATCCTGGACATAATCATTTCCGTTACGCGTTCTGCGGCATCTGGATCAGAGCCTTCCTTGAACTCCGAAATATCGATTGGAGCTCCGTAAATCACCTTTGTCTTCTTAAATAGCTTATAACCCCCAACAATGGCTACGGGAATGATGACGGCATCGCTGCGAAGCGCAAAGGTCGCCGCTCCTCTCTTCCCCATTCCACCGGAACGGGAGCCTTCCGGGAAAATTCCCATGACTTTACCGGTACGCAGAATCGTCAATGCCGTCTTGATCGACTCCTTGCTGACCCCGCCTCTCTTGACAGGGAATGCGCCAAGCTGCGTAATCAGCCAGCCAAATCCGAAAATGTCGAACAATTCCTTCTTGGCCATGAAGTGTACTTTCCGCTTCAAAAAGACACCGATCGTCGGTGGATCCAGCAGGCTGATATGGTTGGAACAGAGTAGCACGCCGCCCTCCTTGGGGATATGCTCGAGCCCTTTCCCCTCCAAACGGAATAGCGCTTTATAAATAAGTAATAATGCACCACGGCAAAAGCTATAAATCATTCCTGTTCTCTCTCCCATAAGATTGGCTTAATGAAACGATACGCTCTGCTGCTTCCTGAGGCGTCAAACGCGTCGTATCGAGCAGAATCGCATCCTCAGCCTGACGAAGGGGGGATATTTCCCTCTCTTGGTCCAGCCGATCCCGCTCAGCGATATCGCGGGCGATCATTTCCAATGTAATTCCTTGCTGATCCTGCATTTCCTTGAATCGGCGGCGTGCGCGCTCCTCTACGGTCGCCGTCATGAACACCTTCACTTCAGCATCCGGGAGCACCGTCGTACCGATATCGCGTCCATCCATAACGACGCCTTTGCGGAGCGCCATATCCCGCTGAAGAGACACAAGCCAGCTTCGCAGCCCTTCGATTTGCGCGTATCGGGACACTTGGGAGCTCACCGTTAAAGAGCGGATTTCGGCGGTCACATCTTGACCATTTACGATCACCTTCTGCCCGTCTTCTCCCGGTATTAATTCTATACCCAAGTTCTGTACCGAATGAAGCACTCTATCCACTTCTTCCGGCCCGATTCCAAGCTTCTGCAAATACCAGGTCGCGGCCCGGTACATGGCACCGGTATCGACATAAACGTATGACAGCATGCTGGCAACCATCCGGGCTATAGTACTCTTCCCCGCACCGGCAGGTCCGTCGATCGCGATGTTGATCTTGCCGTTGTGTGATGACGTTGTCTCTGCCAACGCGGACGCCTCCTCAAAACACGGTCTCAATAAAAAAGCAGGCATTGCCTGCGACGTGAAAATTATACCACACAACGTGGTTGGATGCAAAAGCGGGAAAGCCCGCCCGTCTGCAAGCCTGCTTTTTATTATCGCTCTCCGGCGCGGTCGATAGCCACGCCTTCATAACGGTCGGCCGAAGCGATATAAGCTCTCAAAGCCGGAATTCGGAGCAGAAGCTGGCATAGGCAAAGCCCGGCGAGCGTTGCGATCAAAGCTTTTCTGAGCCACGCTTCCATCCGGTTGCTGAATGACAGGAACAGCTCCGTATATTCCTCGGCGTCGTTGTCTCTTTGCATTCATCTCACTCCTCCCGCATTGGATTGTTAAATTTATCATATCCAAAGCAGGGAGCTGCCAGTCTATCGGCATCTTCACCTTACGCGCACGGGCACTAGCGGTTGGCGCTAACGGTTCTTAAAATCAAACTGGCGTTCGAAGCAATACCGGATCAGCTTCTGTCTCTCCATATCGGATATGCTGACGAACTTCAGCATCGCCATCATTCGCCCGGTCTCAAGCTTTTTTGTGCGCACGATCTCGGCCTCAAAGGGAACATGATCGATGGTGCCGTTCTTGTAGTTCAACAACAGCCAGCAATAAAGCGGCTCCCCCTCGGACAGGCCGTACTGGCCTTCGGTAATCAGAGATACTCCGCCCCCGCTTACATCCTCGGTCAATGCTACGAAACGTCTGCCGTCGCTAAGCTTGACTGCGATATCCAGCTTGGCCACGACTCGCAGAAAATGCCGCCGCTGCACTTTAGTAATCGTCTCGGGGTCCGGCCTTCTGATTCTTACCAGCTGCACGATGTCATCCGCAAAGCCGAGAACATATGTATTAAAATAATTTTTGACTCCCTCGGCGGTTATGAAGTAGACCGCCAGCTCGTCCCCCATATGCAGCCGCTTCATTCGTCCGCTGCCGCTTTCGATCGGAACCTCGACCAGAAGCGTGTCATCCTCGACATCGGCGATACGTGACTTGTATTCCTTGTCCTTGTCATTGCCGTCTGCCGATGCGACCTGAATATGCAACAGGTCATTTACACTAGGAAACAAGCCCCTCCACCACCTTGTTTCTAAATAATAATTACTATTTTATTATATCATGGCATAGGTCTACTGGATCAACAAGAAAAACCCCAATCGATGTAAATTCATTTTACATGCTGGCGTCTCCAAATCCATACCAAGCTTATAGTCAGCATAAAAAGGATTGGAGCGATTCGCTCCAATCCTGCGTCTAACATGCTATCCACCGGCCTGTCCGCCGCAAATGATGCTTACCTCGAACCCTGCTTCGCACGGCCGTCGCGGATTTGCTCAACAACCTCTTCGTTTCCGTTGTCAGCATTCAGGTAAATACGGTAGCGCGAGCCGTTTATGGCCCCTCCAAATTCGTATGTCAGCACCTTCTCGGACAAATCGTTTTCGATCAGCGCAAGGCGGTTGTACTGCTCTTTATATTCGGGATTCAAATATTTGCGAGCCTGCTCAAGAGTGAGCTTCGGCTTAGACAGCTTCAGATCCTTGCCGCTCTGCTGCTCATAGACATAATCGCTCGCCTGCATGCCTACTACATGCCCGTTGTCCAAAGCAACCCGGACGGAAATTTTCTCCGGGTAGATGAGCACGTCGCCATCCTTTCTAACGAATGTGAAGCTGCCGATATTGTCGTATTCATCGTAAGTCACCGGCGTCAGATCGTTATAGCCTTTGTTTTTCAGAAATTGATCTGCCTTGTCCCTGGCCTGCTGGTGGGAGATAGCCTTCGGCCCGATATGCCGGTCGCTCCAGTAATTGATCAGATGGCCGCCATGGCGCGTGAAATCCAGCGTAACGGACTCAGAGCCGCTTCCCCCCTGAACCTTGGCCGTATACGAGGCCCACTCCGTTCCCTTGCCATTCTCAATCACTTGAATGTTGTTGCCGGAATGAACCCCGGCGAACCGGGCTGCTTTGGTCTTGATATCATTCACCGTGACGGGCTGGCCTCCAAGCTTCTTTACAGATCGCTTGTCATAAATGCTCGAAACAGATGGCCCCCACTCCAGCTCCGGGTACTCTCCGACACGCTTGTCTACCGTCTTGAACCCGTCGATAATCGTATTGTCCCGCTGCTCGTTCGGGTTGGCAAGCGCCGTCTCCACGTCCATCCAGCGAAGGCGCTTGGAGATGACCTTGTCCTGTACCTCCTGAAGCTGCTTGGATATGTGGGCAGAACTCTTGTAGAGCTCCTTTAAATTCTTCATCTCGTTCTCGCTGAGCGGCTGCTTGGTGAGATCGCGAACCCCCGCCTGGTAAGAAAACCTGGAAATCCTGGACAGGAATTCCTCCGTCTGGTTAAAAGGAAGCAGGGTTAATGGCAGCTGGTTAATTTCGTTCTGCGCTTCGCTCGTAATTCGCCAGACGTTGACCAAGCCCTTGCGCTGAGACCCCGTTGAAGCGCTGTGCACCGCGAGTGTATTCCCCAGCTCTCCATGCAGCTTGTCGACATGGAATGACAAATTGTGAAAAGCCCGCTGATATTGGTTTTCCGCTTTGATCAGAATCGAGTTTTTTTCTTGGTTTTCTTGATAGCCCCACATTAAAGCACCGATTAACAAAACTGTGGCGATCGGAAATAATATGGCACTCAAACGTTTATACATATCATATACACTCCTTCCTTCAACGAACTGAAGTTAGTTTGACTTGAAGGAAGGAAGATTATTCACTTTTCACGGCTCCGCAAAAAACTTCTTCAGACTGTTATCAAAGCATGTCCTCTTCAATGACAAAATCATGGCGGTTATCGCAAAGACATTGCTTGAACCCGGTCTCAATCTGGCCCCGCTCCTTTCTGCCGCGCAGAATGAAGCGCTCGCCGCATGTTTTGCAGATGATTTTCACTTTAACACGCACTAAAAAAAGGCACCCCCTTCAGTCTCGCGATATATGCTATCGCCAATAAACTGTCATTAGGATGCCCTGTTTTCGGTATTGTTAACCCTGTCCTCCAGCAGCCGCCGGAAGGGTGACCTCTTGTTAGCCCTATACATCTTCCCGATGCCTCCGTACCATAAAAATGCCATGAGCGGAATAATATACCAAATCCAGTAATGGGTAATATTATCCAGAATCCAGTCATAAACACCATGATAGAATAAGGGCAGCAGCAGGGAATATGCAAGAAATCTTCGGCTGTCCCTGCCCGTAGAGAATTTGGCGCGGCCCATGTAATAGCCCATCATCACGCCGAACATAGCATGGCCTGAGACCGGCAGCAATGCCCGCAGCATCAATGTTCCAACGCTGGCCTGCTGTGCGAAGGAATAAATGACGTTCTCTACCGTAGCAAAGCCCAGCGAAATGGCCGTAGCGTACAGAATGCCGTCATAGGGCTCATCGAATTCCGTATGATTATAGATCATATGGAACAGTACGAACCATTTCAGCGTCTCTTCAACGCCGGCGGAAATGATAAAAGCATTGACCAAAGAGCCTTCTCCGAGCCACAGCATCAAACCGCTCTGAATGATCATTACCGGTAGAATGATAATGAAGCCCAGCAAGAAAACCTTGATGACCATATGCAACGGTTCGGCTTCATACTTGTCCTTAAGGTAGAAATAAGTTAACAAGGCGATTCCGGGGGCTACCGCTGCGGTCGCAATCGAGAAAAAAATCAACGGTATTCCCCCCTTATCGACCAGACACAACTATTCATACTCTGACGGATCCAATAGAAGATACATCGCATCATCGCCTTAGTCCTGACGCTTGAAATTACTGCAAATAACCCCAATTGCGTTCTCGGACATGACCTGGTTGCCGTACTCCTCGAGCATGGCCGGTGTTACCGACGTCGCCTCGCCAAATTCAGCGAGCACCGCAATTACCGCCGGATGTCTTCCTTCCTCCAGCTCTTCCGGCTCTAGTTGAAGAACCCATTTCCCATTATATTTAAATAGTCTGCCAGCTTCCGTAAGCATAGGCCGCAGAACGTGAGCCGCTTCAATCAAAACTTCAAAATCATCAAAGGAATATAGAATCGTGTCGCTCTGCTCCAGCGTTACTTCCATCTCATAGACTTCATCCGGTAATTCATCCTCATAGTGCGATCCGATCCCATGGTGGTGATCGTATTTACCGCGCGTCACTATGACGACCATTCCTTGAGCAGGAAGCGCGAATACCTCAACGGCCAACGGGCCTGTAGCGTCAAATCCCACTTCATTGTAAGCCTGATCCATCATCTCCGTGAACAGGTCATGAACCTTGGGAATTTCCTGCCACATGTCCTCTTTCTGAATGCCGCGTTCGCTAAGGTCGTCAAACGTGAGGAAAATCCGTATCTTATCTTGGCCAAGTCTTTCAATTTTCATACAGGATCCTCCTCCCCAAGCCTTGTTATAACAGATTATGAAACGTGCTGTAATATGTGCTGGAAATGGTTCTTTGTAAGTATGTTATCATTTATCTTACTTAAATGCACGCAATAAAATAGACAAAAAAAGAATCATTTTCCGCTCGACCTCTAAGGAGCAGAAAATGATCCATAAATCGGCAGGTTTTTATAGTCCGGGAATAACTGTATTCGTCTCTTTCAGAATTTGCTCAACCTCGCGGCGCACATCCGCATTTCCCTTGATGAAGTCCGTAATCTGCTTCAGATTGTATTCCTTCGAATGACTCTCATCGGACGAGGATGAAGAGCTGAAACTGGGATACTCCTTCGATTCACCGGCTTTGAATATGCCTTGCCCTTGCGAAGATTGCTGCTCTTGTCCACTTCCTTTGCCTGCGGAATTCATCGACAATCCTGCCAGCTTCATAATACCATTCTTGCCTAGGCCCAGATTGCCGCCGTTTCTTCTGGCTGACCAAATGACCGCCGCTGCTCCAACCAATGCACCACATAAGAATGAGACAGATTTCACCCAAAAAACCTCCTTATATGTTAAAATCATTTTTAGTGTTCGCGCAATACTTCAAACTCATGCGCATTAAATACAGGAAGAATCACGGAAAGGAGGTGAAATCATATGCTAAACAAGATGTTTCTGCTTATCGCGGCCTGCTGCCTGATCCTTAGCTCTTGCGGCGTTAGCGGCTCCTCCGCCGGCAATGCTTCGTCCAATGCGGGCCAAAATCAGCATGCGGAGACGAATACAGGGGCCAACGACGGCGCTCCGAATGGAGGCAGTAACTCGAATGCAGAGGAAGATGCCAATCAGCAGCTGTCGGAACCTGGGTATCATTTCGATCAAGCGTACCGCGTCATTCCGAACAACGAAGGCGCTGATAAGAAGGTTGTTCTGCTCACCTTTGATGACGGCCCTAAGGAAAAGGAAGTGCTGGAGCAACTGCTCGATACGCTGGACAAGCATGAAGCCAAGGCGATCTTTTTTGTCAACGGCTATCATGTTCAGAGCAATCCCGATTTGCTTAGGCTCATTCATGATCGGGGTCAATTGATCGGCAACCACAGCTGGGATCATATCGATTTGAAGCAGGAATCGGCAGACAGCGCCCGAAAGCAGGTTGAGGATGTGCAGAAAATCGTTGAAGAGACCATCGGCGAACGGCCGCAATTCTTCCGTCCCCCCTTCGGCTCAAGCAACGAAACGCTGCATCGCATCACCGAGGATAACGATCTTACTTACATAACTTGGTCCAACGATTCGATGGATTGGGATCCCAAATTCAATAATCCTGAAAGCGTTGTCAACAACATCATGGATCAGCTTCACCCGGGCAGCAATATCCTGATGCATGAGCTGCCGTGGACGGCAGAAGCACTGGATGAACTGCTGACAAAAATCAAATCCGAAGGCTACGGCTTCGTCGATCCGCGAATGATATCCCATCCTGCGGAGTCCTAAGAAAGCAATATCCCGTCATCGTGACGGCAGCAAGGGGCATCCCTGAAGGTCTAAAGCAGACCGGGGATGCCCCTTGTTTATTTGACGGCGGATGGAGTTCAAATCGCTAATGACACTTTACGGCCTCCACATCTGCGGATCAGAGCCGTGTGCCGTATATTCTATACGCGTCGGCGTTACGTCGAGAATAACATAATTCGGATCGTCCGGGCCGGCAAACCATGGCCTCAGATCATCATTCCATACCTGCTGGCGCAGTTGAGCGTTCTTCGTAATCTCACAAGTACCTTCAATCTCGACGACCTCCTTCGTCCCGCCCAGCTCGTAACCAAGCAGCAGGCAGACGTTCGGGTTGTCCCGCAGCTCCTCGATTTTATGCGTCTTGCGGTTAGTCGCCAGATGAATACTCATCCCTTCGTTATAAATCGCCATATAGCGGACTTTGGGTTTCCCGTTCTCCACGGTCCCCATAGCACAGAATTTATTCTTCTCTATAGCCTGGATAATATTCTGCTCCAATTGAGCCTGGCCCATGGCAGCATCACTCCTCAGTATATAATGGGTTTCTTGTTATAGCGTACCCATCTCGAGCAAGTTGAACCACCATATTGCAATGTGCAGATATCGCAAATACAGCCAGCTATGCTATAAACCATTGCTCACGCCCCATGGCGATTCGCTGATGCCCCACCAGAACAAAGCCACCATGACAGCGATAAAGATAAATAGCAATGTGTTAAAAAAATATCTCGTCAGCTTGACCCGCTGGGAAGGGTAGACCTCCCGCCGGGAGGGCAGCTCCTGGACACTTACAGCATCTGCCTCCTCTCTCTCCGCCTGGGGGCTAAGCGGGTGCAATGCATATGGGGTGGCAGGGAAGGCATTGTCCGCTGCAGGGCTCATGTCCGCCGCTGGGATAACCTCGACGCGTTGGCCGCGCACGGGCTGCTTGCCCTCTGTTTTTTTGGATTTGACTGGGCTGCTTACGGGAACCCTAGCTTTAGCTTCGCTCGATCTATGCTGCTCTGGATGCTTCCGGGCGGCCCCGGTTCGTTGTTGTCTGTCCTTCGGATTGCGGCGCTGACCGTACCGCTCCATCCTGCTCAAGCGTTCACTCATTTTCTCCTCCACGATATTTGATGACGAGTCCCGATATGAAATCAATGAGGAAGTGGCACACAATCGGAGCCCATAACGTACCCGTCTGAATATAGATGTATCCCAAGGCATAACTGCTTAGAAATACCCACCCCGTCGGAATCCAGTGCCTGAGATAACGAATATGGATCAATGCAAAAATAATGCTCGTCCAATACGGTCCGATTCCGTGCTGAATCGCTCCGCGAAACAGCAATTCTTCACAAATCGACACAACGACGCAAATTACGGCGATATGCCAAATCGGGCGGTTGCGGAAGAGCATCTCATTAATTCCCCCGTCATCCAGACTCTCCTCTTTAACGAATCTGGACAACAGAAAGTCGATGCCGAACATGACGGCAGCCAGCCCACATCCCCACAGCAGAAATCGATAATTTTCCGGAAACTGAAGCAGTGCAATCCCGCTTCGCTTCTGAAAAAACAAAATAATGATTCCGATAAATAAAGTAAGCCCCTGAGTAAGGTATAAATTAATCAATAATAAGCGCTCATTCAGCTGACCGGGATCGACTTTTTGAATTTTTATTTTGCGAAACTTGTCTTTTTTCATAGTATTCGTCAAACCCTGTCCTTTACTATAGTTCTAAACACAATTACGGTACCAGGCATTATAAGCTTTAGTGCTCTTGGACTGAAAAAAACTTGTAAGAGGAGCGTTTTGATGATGCAGAAAAAATCTTTTCGATTCGAACTATTATTCATGCTCGGGTTCCTGTTCACGCTAGTCGCCGCCTTCGGCACCTTCTTCCTGGGGCTCCAAATGGGAATCAAACAGACCGAGGCCAAATACGCCCATCTGACGGACCGGGTCGGCTTCGAAACGACAGCTTCCTATGAACAGCAGGATCTCGTCGCCTACTACTATGTTGTCTTTCAGCCATACGAGCAGTTCAAGGATGAATATTTCGGGCTGATTGATCAGCTGAGCCGCAGCGACTCCCGGCTGACCTCGATCGGGATCATGAAGGATATCCGCAGCGCCTCCCGCAAGCAGTATGATCAGATTCAAGCGCAGTCCATTACCGTGTCTTCACCCTTGTTACAAGATGCACAAACGGATGTCTTGAAAAGCTTGAAGCTGTTTGATGAGAGCATTGGCCGGATCGAGGTCGGCAATCAGAGCGGAGCTCAGCTTGCCAAATTGCTCGCCCAAGACGAGTTTACGAAAAATGCCGAGAAGTACGGACTAAATGCCCAGCAGAAATATTATACGTCCATGATGAAATGGGCCGCTAAGAGCAATAAATCCATCCCGGCGGATATTGCCTTCCAGGACGGGATGAGCATTAAGGAATGGTCGAATTACCCGCTCGCGGTTAAAAATAAAATCGTCAGCGATCTAATGGCGGGCAGCCATCTATATGTATCTTACCTCCCGCAGGATATGACGGCAAAAATCGACCAAATGATCGATAGCGGCAAAGCCAGCTCCCTGAAGCTGAATTCGGTCTCCTCGATCGTCAAGGTGCTTACGGATACCGAAGCCGTCCATGGCAAGGAATTCCTAAGGTGGAAATCGACGTATTATGCCGCCGAGTTCATGCCCGAGCTGCCTTTCTTCACTGAGCAATAGAGGCCGCGACGTGTATCCTCAGCCATTTCGACAATATTAAAATCATAACCAAAATACCAAGCTTATTCAAGGTTCCTCCGGCCCTCATCATGTCGGGTATTGACACTTTCCTTCCGATCATGATACATTATGAAAAATTGCATTTGCAAAACACGATGAAGGAAACGAGTTGTCGCGAAGCTTACAGAGAGCCGGTGGTGCTGCAAACCGGTAGCGGAATGGGAACTCCAGCGATCCTGAGTAATTGCGTTGAACGATCCTTAGTAGGCGCAGTCGGAGGAACTCCGTTATCAACATGTCATAATGACAACTGAGGCTGTTATCTGTGAGGATGCAGCGAATTAGGGTGGTACCACGAACAACTCTCGTCCCTTACTACGGAAGTAGTGTGCGGATTGAGAGTTTTTTTGCTTTTGAACAGCCGATTGCTGGGCATTTTTAAGCGCTGCTGCTGCGCTTCTCTAATGCGCTGGAACGGTACCGGGCCATAGTATTCCTACTTAAGCGAATGCTTCCGAAGAGAGTTTTGTATCGACGACTTTCGAAGAAGCAATGCTATATACAAAACTTAAGCGAATGCTTCCGAAGAGAGTTTTGTATCGATGACTTTCGAAGAAGCAATGCTATATACAAAACTTAAGCGAATGCTTCCGAAGAGAGTTTTGTATCGATGACTTTCGAAGAAGCAATGCTATATACAAAACTTTTAGGAGGAAAAGAAATCATGTTTAAAGTACTAGTATCAGATCCCATCAGCGACCTCGGAATTCAGCAGTTGATGGACGCAAGCGACGTTGTGGTAGAGAAAAAAACGGGACTTTCGGAGGATGAGCTCATCCAAATCATTCCCGGCTACGACGCGCTGCTCGTACGAAGCCAGACGAAAGTTACCGAGAAAATCATGGAAGCCGCAACCAATCTGAAAGTGATCGGCCGTGCAGGCGTCGGTGTCGATAACATAAATCTGGATGCAGCCACCAAACGCGGTATCATCGTGATCAACGCTCCTGACGGCAACACGATTACGACATGTGAGCACGCTTTTGCAATGATGATGGCTCTTGCCCGCCATATTCCGCAAGCTTACGCTAAGACGATCCAAGGAACCTGGGATCGTAAGTTCCTCGGCGTGGAGCTGCGCAACAAGAAGCTGGGCGTTCTCGGCATGGGCCGGATCGGCAGCGAAGTCGCTAAACGCGCCAAGGCGTTCGGCATGGACATCCTCGGCTATGACCCGTTCATGACGGAGGAACGCGCCGAGAAGCTAGGCGTAAAGCTGGCTACCGTCGACGAAATCGTGCGCAACGCCGACTTCATTACGATTCACACCCCGTTGACTCCGGAGACGAAGCATATGATTTCCACTCCGCAGTTCGAGGTCATGAAGAAAGGCATGCGCATCATCAACTGCGCGCGCGGCGGCGTTGTCGATGAACAAGCGCTGGTCAAAGCGATCGATAAAGGTATCGTTGCCGGTGCAGCCTTCGACGTATTTGAGCAGGAGCCGCCTGCACCGGATCATCCTTTCCTTCACAATCCGAAAATAATCGTTACCCCGCATCTGGGCGCTTCAACCGTAGAGGCTCAGGAGAACGTAGCGATCGACGTGTCGGAGCAGGTGCTGCACATTCTGCGCAACGAGCCGTTCAAGAATGCGGTCAACATGCCGCCAGTGGCAGCAAGCGTTATGAACAAGCTGCAGCCGTATTTCGAGCTTGGCGAGAAAATCGGCGCATTTGCTGCCCAGTTGAACAACCAGGCTGTGAATGAAATTCATGTCGAATACGCCGGCGATTTGGCAGAGGTGGATACTCAACCATTAACGCGCTACATCATCAAAGGTGTATTGTCCCGCCACTTCGGCAACGATGTGAACATCGTCAACTCGGTGCACCTCGCCAAGGTACGCGACATTGATGTGGTTGTATCGCAATCCTCGGCTAGTAAAGGCTTTACGAACCGCATCAGTGTTACGCTGAAAACAGAAGACGGCAAAGACCGCCGCATCGCGGGCACTTTGTTGAAAGAATATGGCGCACGGATCGTACGGATTGACAAGTTCCCAGTCGATATTGCTCCGGAAGGCAACTTGATCTTTATCTCTCATAACGATAAGCCTGGCATTGTAGGAAGCGTAGGGACCTTGCTCGGTAAAAATGATGTAAATATCGCTTCCATGCAAGTTGGACGCAAAATTATCGGCGGCGAGGCGATCATGGTGCTGACCGTGGACAAGACGGTTTCCAAGAAAGTGCTTGATGAATTAATGAGCCTGCAAGAGCTGAACACTGCTCTGCAAATCGAATTTAAATAATAATCAGCCTGCACATTAAGGAAGGGCTTCAGACGTAGTATTCACCCGTCTGAGGCCCTTTTCTGCTGTTCCACGATTAACAAGATTTATCTTCGAGATCAGTAAATTTTCAACAAAAAACATCCTTACGAGGTAAGGATGTTTTTACGATTATTGAACCTTTTCGACAGGAAGGACGATATGGAAATTCGCCCCTTTGCCAACACCGCTATACACCTGGATCGAACCGTGGTGAGCATCGATGATATTTTTCACAATGGCGAGACCAAGCCCCGTTCCGGCAGCGGTTCCCCGAACCCGGGCCTTATCGGCTTTGTAGAATCTCTCGAACACAAAAGGCAAATCCTCGGTCGGAATGCCGGAGCCTTCATCGCGTATCGAGATATGCAGCTCAGGCCCTTGCTTGCCTTCCTGGGCTTCCGCGGCGATATAGATGCTGCGCCCCTCCGGGGTATGCCGGAAGGCATTGTCGAGCAGATTGGTCAGCACCTGCTCCAAACGGTCCTCGTTCGCGGCTTCGGCAATCATCGCTCCGCTGCCCAGCTCCAGCTCCAGCTGGATATTATGCTCCTTCGCCCGTACCGCGAATTTGCGGTACACGCGCTCTATGAGCTCCCTTACGTCCACCCGGTGCATCGGAATATCGGTATGGCCCGCTTCCATCCGGGCTAAATCGAGCAAATCGCGCACCAATCGGCCCATGCGCAGGGACTCGTCGTGAATGACCTGCACCAGCTCCTGGCTCTCCTCCGGGGAAGCCGCCATTCCATCGAGCAGCGCTTCACTGTACCCCTGCATCATGGATAGCGGCGTCCGGATCTCATGCGAGACATTGGCTACGAAGTCCCGGCGCATTTTCTCCAGGCGCACCTCTTCGGTAACATCCCGCAGCACGGCTACAGCGCCTCTAACCTCCCCGTCTGATGAGAGCGGCGCCATATGCACCGACCACACGCTCTGCTTGACGTGAATATTGTCACTCTGATCCCCTTCCTGATCCAGCACCTTATGGAACATCGGAATGAGCGGCTTCGGAATCGCCATCGACCGTTCGCCATGTATATTCAATTGAAGGGCATCATTCTCTTCATCCGGCAGATCGCTCCACAATTGCAGCAGTTGGTCCCCCGGAGGATTGGTCAGAATGACGGCCCCTTCCCAATCTAACGTAATCACTGCATCATTCATGCTTCTTAAAACGCTGGACAGGTGTTCTTTCTCATGGTTTAGGCTGCGGATGGTATTCTCCAGCTCCTCAGCCATATGATTAAATGTGTTGGCCAGTTCACCGATTTCATCGCTCGTTTGCAACGACAGCCGCGTATCGTACTTCCCCTTGCGGATCGCGTCGGCAGCGCTGATCAGCTGCTGCATCGGCTGTGTGATCTTCGTGAAGAGGAATAAGGCAAAAAACGTCGTCAACGAAAAACCGATGATCGCCACAATGACAAACAGCTTCTTGACCGCTACAGGATCGGTGAAATTCGTATCGATATAGGGCAGCAGAAACAACCCCATGCTCATTAACACAAAGGCCACGAGACCGATGATTGTAATCCATAGTTTACCTACAAGCGTTCTCCAGAAGCTCACTTATTTCGCGACCTCCAGCTTATAGCCTACGCCCCAGACGGTAGTGATCATGGCTGCTGATTCCGGCGACACCTTGTTCAGCTTCTCGCGGAGCCGCTTCACGTGAGTATCTACGGTCCGCAGATCGCCGAAAAATTCGTAATTCCATACGTCCTTGAGCAGCTCCTCGCGGGAGAATACTTTATCCGGTGAAGTCGCCAAGTAATGGAGCAGCTCATACTCCTTCGGCGTAAGGCTGACCTCTTGCCCGCTTGCGGTTACCCGGTGAGCATCATGCTCGATGACAAGATGAGGAAACACGATATTGTTGCTGGTTCCGCTCTCTTTGGTCAAATAGGCCGTGGCCGATGCACGCCGCATGATTGCTTTAACGCGATATATCACCTCACGGGGACTAAACGGCTTAACAACATAATCGTCCGCCCCGACTTCAAACCCTTGTACCCGGTTAATCTCTTCCCCCTTGGCCGTAAGCATCAGCACCGGCGTCGATTTGATCTGGCGCAAGCGGCTGCACACCTCGACCCCATCGATTCCGGGCAGCATAACATCCAGGAGGATCAGGCCGTAATCATTCGAGGTTGCCTTCTTGAGAGCGGTCTCGCCGTCTTCCGCTTCATCAATTTCATACCCCTCTTTTTCCAAGTACATTTTGAGCAGACGGCGAATACGTTCCTCATCGTCCACTACGAGAATGCGGTTTTCTTGATCTGACATGAACAACAACCCCTTCATCATCTTCCAATCGCTTGAGCGCTAGCAATGGTTAAATTATATCATTAGTCCGTGCCCGCGTATGAATGCAAACCGGCGATGATCAAATTAACGCCTACGAGCGTGAACATGACAACCAGAAATCCCAATACGGCAAGCCAGGAGGCTTTGCGGCCGTGGAATCCCCGGGAGAGCCGTAAATGGAGATACACGCTATAGAATAACCAGGTAATGAGTGCCCATACTTCCTTGGGATCCCATCCCCAGAACCGGCCCCAGGCCTGCTGGGCCCATATCATTGCAAAGACAAGGGCTCCCAGTGTGAACACCGGAAAACCGATGGCGATCGCCCGATAGCTGATTTCATCCAGATCGTCAGCGTCGATGCCCTTCAGAGCCGGCGACAATGCCTCGCTAAGCGGCTTGCGTAAAATAAGCCTTAACAGGCCATACAGAATCGTCCCCGTAATGAGCGCCCATACTATCGTATTCGATTTGCGGCCCGCATTCACGCCCTTGAACCAACCAGGAACCTCAAACAGCGGCTTGCTGAAGCCAAGGAAGGAATCTGCGCTTTCCAGCTGGCTGTTATGCGGAGCGACGATCGGCGGCAGGTTGTATACCTCTCTGGCCGAGCTGACCTTCGCGGTTTCATTAGGCGCGGCTTTAGGCGTGAATACAGCTTCGTATCCCGAGGCACGGAATGCAAAAACCGACACGATAAATCCCACTACTATAATAATAGAATAAAACGTAATTTCAAGCCAACGTTTCTGCCGGCGCGCTGATTTATCGGTGCCTTTGAAGTCAACCGTACGCAGGAGGTACATCAGTCCCGCGGCAAAGGAAACAGCAAAGAAGGCATCCCCGGCTGCGGCAAGCGTCACGTGAATGTACAGCCATATCGAGTTCAAGGATGGGATCAGCGGCTGCACGTCGCTTGGAAATACCGCTGCATAAGCCATGATGATTATCGCCAGCGGCGTAGCGAACAGACCGAGCAAGGCTTTGCGGTAAATCAAGTATAAGATCGTAAAGGCCAGCATGATCATCAAGGACAGGAAGGACATAAATTCATACATATTGCTGACCGGAATATGTCCTGACCAAGCCCATCTCGTGATAACGTATACCAAATGAGTGATCAAACCGAGCGTAGAGGTAACAAACGAAACTCTCCCCCATTTGCGCTCATGCTGCTGCGGCTCGTGATTCTTCCACTTCTTCCCCGTAATTGTCACCACATAGAAACAAAATGCCACACAATAGAGCAAAAATGCTATGACAAATGCCTGTTTACTAATATCTAAAAGATTCATGACCGGTTTCCTCCGTTATCCAATGACTTCTCATCCACTTCAATCCCCATGCTCTTCAAGAAGGAGGACACTTCCCTCCTCATTCCAAACCAGTTCTTGGTCGTATGTCCGCCCAGGGTCAGGACATCCCCATCGACGCGCAGCCATATTCTGCGATGCTGCCAATAGAAGCCCATAATAAGTCCGAGCATGACGATTCCAAGACCGGTCCATACGAACGGCATGGCGCGATCGATGCGGATATTCAAATAACTCTTGGAACGAATGAAGTCCACGTCCTCCATGGCAAGCAAATCGAATCTTAGCTTGTTGTTGACGCCCCCAAGCGCTTCATTCAGCTTGTCTTGGCCGAAGAACTTCTGCTGCTCCAGGTACGGAAAATAAATAAATTGCCCCCCGTCCTCAGGCAAGCCCGGTCCGGTTATCGTGAACAAGAAGGCGGGCGCGTTCGGCTCGCCGGACTTCGTAATCGGTTTCTTGTTCTCATCCAAATCGAAGTCCAGGTATTTGTCCTTCAGCTTCAAATGATAAGGTCCTACGTCATACTCCGTCTCGGGATCGTTCATTCTGAGCGTGAATTTGCCGTAATGCTCGCCTGTCTCCTGATCCACAAGCGTCGGCGATACGGAGCGAATTTCTGCGGTTTCCTCAAAATCGAACTGGTAAGCCTGGAAGCCTTTGTAGTTTAAGGGATCATTGACGCGGATATTATGCCGGTCGACCTCCACAAGCTCCGGTTCCTCCAGCGGATTATTGCAGTTGTCAACGCATTTATAGAGTACCGCTTTCGTTTCAAACAGCTTGGGAACGGCTTTCCCTCTCTGCCTGAATTCCTCGGACATTTCGTCCTCCGTGTAGTATTCCACGGTGAATTTCTCATTTTTCAAATAGTAATTTGTGTCAGGAATCGGTGTAATCTCCCCTTCGGTGAACCAGTAGTGCTCATCCATATGAAGGCCGGGCAGGCCCCGGAACAGCACGGCAAGCAGAAAGACGATCAGGCCGATATGGATCACGTACGGTCCCCAGCGGCTGAAACGCTGCTTCTCTGCGAGCAGAGCCGCTCCGTCGGTGTGAACGCGGTAGCCCTTCTTCTTCAGTGGAGCGATAGCTTGCTGCACCCATTCCTCTCCGTGCCCGGAGATCGGTCCCTGATATACGACTCTTTGCCGGGTCAAGAACTGCATATGCTTGCGTATTTTCTGTTTGGACAACGCCCGGTATAGCGGTAGCACCCTGTCGAGGCTGCAGATGACGAGCGATGCACCGATCATGACAAGCAGCAGAATGAACCACCAGGAATTGTACGTGTCGGATAATCCGAGTAAGTAGTAAATTTCGCCGATGGTTCCATACTTCTGCTTGTAATAGACGGAAGGATCGATATTTATGAACATCGTCTCCTGGGTGAACACCGTCCCGAGCATGGCTCCGACCAATGTAATACTGATCAAATACACCGCTACCTTGACGGAGGAGAAGAAATTCCATATTTTATCAATGAAATTAGGGTTGGCGCGCTGTGATCGCCGCGCTACCCCGTCATAGCGCATCTCCAGCAATTCGCTGGAATTGCCTCCCGGCTCTTCGTGCTGCGGCTTGCCGCAAGCCTCGCAGAGCACCGTTCCTACAGGATTCTGGTGCCCGCATTCGCATTTCGTATTCGTAATCAAAGTCTAGTCCTCCTGTTCATCGGGAATTAACCAACGAGTCAATTTGTTGGTTAAGCGTCTTCAAATCCAGCTCGCCCTGATGGATGGAGGTAATTTTGCCCCGCTTATTCACAAAGAAAGTAGTCGGCATTGGCACAACTCCGTATTTGGCGACGATTTCTTTGTTCTTATCGAACAATATCGGGAAATCGACGCCGGTCTGCTTCACGAAGTTGGTCACGGTCAAATCATCCTCGCCGGTGTTGATCCCCAGAATGACGACGTCCTTATCCTGCCACTTCTCCCATTGCGTCTGCAAGGCCGGCATTTCGCTCACACAGTAGGTACACCAGGTCGCCCAGAAATTAATGACCAACGCCTTGCCCTGGTATTTCTCCAGATTATGTACCTGGCCGTCCAAACCGCGCAAATTGAAGGCAGGAGGGTTATCGCCAGCTTGGGGCCTGCCCTTCTCGCCTCCAAATACTGCTGTGCCAATCGCATATCCGCCCAAAATCACAATGAGCGTCAATATGATAATTTGTACCGGACGTCTTGCCCTACCCATTATCAGCACTCCTTCTATGACAAATCACATACTGTATGGACAAAAAGTGAATATCCTATGAACATTATAACGAAAAGTGTCATAGAGTCAGCCAGGGTAAATTTGAACTTTATGTGACCTTCTATCTTTTTCGCGGCTTGCCTGCATTGCGGGCTTGCTTGAACAGGCCTTCGACCTCTTCCTTGGTCAAATGGCGGAACAAGCCTCTCTTCAAATTGTCGAGGTACAGGTCGCCGAACGAAATTCTCTTCAGCTTCACAACCGGATGATGAATCGCTTCAAACATGCGCCTTACCTGGCGGTTGCGGCCTTCGTGAATCGTGATGCTGATGACCGATTGCTTGCCGCCCGGATCCACGTCGTAATATTCGACCTCGGCCGGCGCCGTCATCCCATCCTCCAGCATGATGCCTTCCTTCAGCTTGTCCAGCTCTGTACCATGCGGAACCCCCTTGACGGTAGCCAGGTAGGTCTTCGGAACATGATGCTTCGGATGCGTCAGCAAATGGGCAAAATCGCCGTCATTGGTCAGCAGCAGCAGTCCCTCGGTATCGTAATCCAGGCGGCCTACCGGATAGAGCCGCTCGGAAATGCCTTTCAAATAGTCGGTGACGATTTTTCTTCCCTGCGGATCGGAAGCGCTCGTGATCACACCTTTCGGCTTATTGAACATAATGTAAACCTTCTTCTCCGTCCCGATCGTTTTTCCGTTTACGGTAATGACGTCGACTGCCGGGTCGGCTTTTGTTCCGAGCGCAGTCACGGTTTCCCCGTTGACCTGCACCTGTCCGCTCACGATCAATTCCTCGCATTTACGGCGCGATGCCACGCCGGCAGCGGCCAATATTTTCTGTAATCTTTCCATTATCCTATAGTCACCTCATAAACATGATACCCATATGAAAGAAAAATCACAATAGGACAGGGCATCCGGCAACAATAAAAAGCCGTCCGGGCTGTTATCCAACAGCCGGGACAGCTTTGAGTCAACCGAAGATCAGCAAGCAGACCACTATCGCGGCCACAAACCCCACGACATCCGAGAAGAGTCCTACCTTCAAGGCATAGCGCCCATTGCGGATGCCGACGGCACCGAAATAAACCGTCAGCACGTACAGGGTGGTGTCCGTGCTGCCCTGTACCGTGGACGCGATCCGCCCAATCATCGAATCCGGTCCGTACGTCTTGATCAGGTCCGTGGTAAAGGCAAGGGAGCCTGTCCCCGTTAGGGGCCGAAGAATTCCGAGGGGCAGGATCTCGGCCGGCACGTGGAGCTTCTCCAGCAGCGGTCCCATCCAGCCGACGAAGAACTCCAGCGCGCCCGAAGCGCGAAAGACGCTGATCGCCACCATCATGCCGACTAAATGCGGTATGATGCCAATCGCCGTAGAGAAGCCGTCCTTCGCTCCGTCCACAAACGATTCGTATACCGGAACCTTTTTCATAAAAGCATATACAGGTATGAATGCAATCATGACAGGCACTGCCCAAGCCGATATAATATTGATCCAGTCCAACAAGGGCGATCACCTCTTCAATGGTATTGCGGAAGCAGAAGCAGGCGGATTCGGAGTCCGGCGGAAGGTGCGGTTACGGTACCACCGATCGGCAGCAATCGCCGCTGTAGTCGCTATAGCTGTAGCCAGCAGGGTCGAACCGACGATTTCCGCGGCATTGGCGGAGCCGAAATTGAGCCGAATTGCAATCAGTGTCGTGGGAATCAAGGTAATGCTAGCCGTATTCAACGCGAGCAGGGTGCACATGGCGGCCGAGGCGTTCTCCTTGTCCGGATTGAGCTCCTGCAGCTCCTGCATCGCTTTGATGCCCATCGGAGTTGCCGCATTGCCCAGCCCAAGCAGATTAGCGCTCATATTCGAGAGGATATACCCCATCGCCGGATGATTCTTCGGCACGTCAGGAAACAAATATGTAACGACCGGCCCGAGCAGCTTGGATATCGCTTTGACGAGCCCGGCATCCTCGGCCATGCGCATCATTCCCATCCAGAATACAAGTACGCTGATAAGGCCGAAGCAGACGGTTACTCCTGTGGCCGCACCCTCGAACGCTGCCTGGGTAACGAGGTTGATATCCCCTTTAATCGCCGCAAAAGCAAACCCGATGACGATGAGTCCTAACCAAATTTTGTTGACCATCCTCTTATCCCCTCTCCTACAGGGTAATATGCTACTTTAAGAGCAGCAGCGATTTAATGACTGCAGCAAATGTATCTCCCCAGCTGCCGCTGGCCAATGCGGCCCTCGATTTGATCGCTCCCCTCGCCGGCTTCGGCGAAGGGATGAAGCTGCCCTGCTCATAGACGGGAACCTGCCCGATTTCATGGCCGTCGAGCGAGATTCTGATTTGCCCCCGATACCCGAAATCGTTGGCTCTGGCCCGTTTGAGGAAGAGCTTACGTTCGACGCGTTCCAACTCGCCGCTGGCCAGGGCATAGCTGAAGCCCGAGCCCGTGACCAGTCCATCCTGAACGGGCTGCCCCGCTTCGATGATCCCCTTCAGCGGGTAATTGGCAAATCCGTAATCGAGCAGCTTCTGGTGATCATTCCAGTCGTCTCCATCGTTGAGCGTAACGACGGCCAGCTGCTGTCCCGCCCGGCTTGCCGAGCTGACCAGACAGCGGCGGGCTGTTTTGGTATAGCCCGTTTTTACACCATCCGCTCCCTCATAGAATCGAAGCATTTTATTCTTATTATCCCATTTATAATCCCACGGATTATTCGGGTTAGGGGCTTTTTTGCTTCGGGTCTTGACGATTTCCTTGAACACCGGATTTTGCAGGCTGTAGGCGGTAATTACCGCCATATCGTTGGCCGAGGAGTAATGTCCCTTCGCGTCCAGCCCGTGCGGATTCTGAAACTGGGTATGCTTCAGCCCCAGCATCCTTACCTTTTCATTCATCAGATGCACGAAGCCTTCCTCCGACCCGCCGACATGCTCGGCAATGGCTGTTGCTGCATCGTTTCCCGAGCGCAGCATCAGACCGTACAGCATATTCTCCAGAGTCATTTCCTCTCCAAGCTCCAAGTAAATAGAGGAACCCTCTTTGCGGTAAGCATTTTTGGAGACAGTCACCTTGTCATCCAGTTTGCCGTACTCAATGGCAATGATCGCCGTCATGATTTTGGTCAAGCTGGCCACTGGCATTTCCTCATCCCCGCGGTGGCTGTACAATATGCGCCCCGATTTGACGTCGATCAGGGAAGCTGCCTGCGCATGCGTTCCCGGCGGGCGGGGAGCTTTATCCACCACAGCTTCGGCATTAGCTGGAATCAATAATGATACAGCCAGCATGGCTGCCATACTGATGCGAATTATCATGCGTATTGTCATTATGCGACTCCTCCGGTATAGTAGCGCTAATACTTGTACACTATATGCGGAAAACGAGGAGAGTATGTCCATCGTTCCCGGCAAAAAAAGACCCCTCCCGAATTCAGCGGAAAGGATCGGTCAACTTATTTTGCCTTAGAGCCTTATTTAGCTGTACGTATTCCCATTGTTCTGATTCGCTAAAGGAATGCCTTGAATTGAAGCTGACTGAGCCGTTCCCGAACCATTGTTTGGGAGCATGGATTGAATTTTATCCATTACATAAGGTACGGTATCGATCATTTTCTCGAACAGATGAGTCTGATTGTCCAACGGAACGATATGCACGCCCTGCTGGCCGACGACGAGAAAAGCGATCGGATTAATCGACACGCCCCCGCCGCTGCCGCCGCCGAATGGGCGATTTTTATCCGACTCAGATGAAGCACCGCCGGTCTCATCGACATTATAATCGCTTCCTCCCGCGGCAAATCCGAAGCCTACGCGGCTGATGGGCAGGATGACGCTCCCGTCCGGAGTTTCCACGGGCTCGCCGACGATCGTATTCACATCAACCATATCCTTGATGTTTTCCATAGCCGTCTGCATTAATCCTTGGATCGGATGATCTGACATGATAACTCCTCCTCTTCAAGCTAAATAATAAGAACTACCTTCACTCCTACAGTTTGCGCAGCGGGGGTTCTTAATATGCGCGGGATCAGAACAAAAAAGAGCCCGCAGTCCCTTACGACCACGAACTCCCTTTTTTACGTCCCTTGAGAGCGATGCTGAGCCACTTTTTGAATCCGCCTTGTACCTTTAATACGCGGGCAATAAGTACGAATCCGGCATAAAGCGCCCGTGCCAAGCGAATTTCACCGCTCATTTCGATTTCGGTAACAAATTGCGGCGGCTTGTCAAAGACAGGCACAACGAATAGCCTCGGTCTTTGCCTTAAGCGAATGTAGCAGGATAACCAGCCTATTAGCGTTGTTTTCAGACCCCATAAGGCTCCCGTCAAAGTCGCGGTATGGGCGGCATCCTGCAAACCGACATTCGTTGACCAATCCAGCTTGTGAAAAGAAATATGCTTAAGCGTGCTCGCCATCCATTTCTTAAGTCCTCTTGTTGCCCCGAGCAAGTCATAGAACTGATCTGCCCAGTGGCGAAGCTTGTCTTTATTGATATCCTTCTCGCTGTTGTCCGCTTGATCCTGCGCGAGGTTGTTCACATGCTGCTGTTCTACTCTGAATCCGTCCTTCAAATTTTTGAAAATGATGTACGGAATCATGTAGCGGAGCCGAATCAATCCATAGAGCGTTACAATCTCAAGCTTAACGGTTTCGTTATGATTCAACTTGCGAGCAGCCAAGTGAAACTTGATTGGAGATAACAAGATGAGGACTACAGCAATACATACGAGCAACAGGATCAGGATGACTCCGAGCCATATCCACACAGGAAAGCCCTCCATACCATTCAAATGACAATCTTGAAATAGTATGGCTCCGTAAAAAGGAAATCATTCGCTTCAGCCGAGGTTACTCCTCATTCACATCGTCAAAGGTAAGCTGCTGCTCCTCCAGCTTCTGGAACAAGAGCTGCGTCTCTTCCTCGAGCTGTTCGGTGCTTTCAAACTCGGCAAGATCCGGCAAGTCCTCCAGGCTGCCCAGGCCGAAATAATCTAAAAAGGCAGCCGTCGTGCCATAGAGGATCGGCCTGCCGATCGCTTCGGCCCGTCCGACCTCTTGGATCAGATCCTTGTTCACCAACGTATGAATCGCCCGCTCCGATTTGACGCCGCGGATCTCTTCCACCTCGATACGGGTGATCGGCTGCCGGTACGCGATAATGGACAAAGTCTCCAATGCCGCCTGGGACAAGGACGAGCGGGTTGGCGAATAGGCCAGCCTTTCGAAGAAGGGGGCATGCTCCGGCAACGTAGCAAGCTGGTAATTCCCCGCCAGCTGAACAATCTGCAGCCCCCGGCCCTCCCGCTCAAAGGATGACTTCATATCCAATAGAGCATCGGTTATGATGTCCTGGCGCTGCTCGGTGACTTCGGCAATCTGCTTTACGCTGAGACCCTCCTCTCCGGCCAGGAACAGCAATCCTTCAATAATCGATTTCAAGTCCCGATAATTCATCTGCCTTTACTTCCCCTCTCCACTCCATCACAATGTCATCAAACAGTTTGTTTTGATAGCATACGATTTGCTTCATTTTCATCAGCTCCAGAATTGCCAGGAAGGTTACGACGATCTCGTGACGGTACATTTCCGGATGCAGCAGCTTGGAAAACAGAAGCCTTCCGCCTTTGCCCGTACGCTCCAGCGCCGCTACGACATCGCGAATCCGGTCCTTGACCGATATTTCATCCCGGTGGATCCGGGCGACCGAGCTGCGTTTCACCGCACGGCGCAGCGCCTTCTGGAACGTAGCGATCAGGTCGGCGGCGTGCAGCCCTTTAACCGGATTCTCCAGCACTTCCGGCATGAAGGGAGTCAAATCCTCGGCCTCCTTCGTAAAAATGAGGCTGCGCTCCCATTCCCGCTCGTGCAAATGCTCGGCAATTCCCTTGTACTTGCGGTACTCGATCAGCTTGCGGATGAGCTCGTCCCGCGGATCCTCCTCATCCTCCATCAAGTAATCATATTCGTCATCGAATTCGATTACCGGCGGCTTAGGAAGCAGCTGCTTGCTCTTGATCGATAGCAGCGTTGCCGCCATGACCAGGAACTCGCTCGTAATTTCCAGTTCCAGCTCCTGCATGTTATCCAAATATTCAAGATATTGATCGGTGATTTCACTCACGGAAATTTGGTATATATCGACCTCTGCCTTATCGATGAGATGCAGCAGCAGATCCAGCGGACCCTCGAAGGTATCCAGCTTATAGGTTACAGTCGTCAATGGACATCCTCCACCCGTCAGAGGCAGTTCAAAAGGCTCAGCTTCTGAACGCGATTGAAATAAAAAATGCAGTACCCTAAATAAGGGTACTACATTAAATAAGCACTATTTTAGCAAATTCGTCAAGTTCGCCATTTCGATCGCAGCCATGGCCGCATCCCAGCCTTTATTCCCTGCCTTGGTGCCCGCACGCTCGATCGCCTGCTCGATATTTTCCGTCGTCACGACGCCAAAAATGGTCGGAACGCCCGTTTTCAGGCCGATCGCTGCTACCCCTTTAGCCACTTCGTTGCACACGTAGTCGTAGTGGGAAGTCGATCCCCGAATCACTGTGCCCAGTGTTATGACCGCGTCATATTTGCCGCTTTCGGCCATTTTTTGCGCGGCGAACGGAATTTCGAAGGCCCCGGGAACCCAGGCCACGCTGACTTCCTCATCCTTAACGCCATGGCGCTTCAAGGCGTCAAGCGCGCCGCCAAGCAGCTTGCTTGTTATAAATTCGTTGAAGCGGCCAACGACGATTCCGTATTTCAATCCTTCCGAGACGAGATGCCCTTCAAATACTTGTGCCATCACATGATTCCTCCAATAAAGTTATAGTATTTTTCGCGTTTATTAAAAGTTGTTCATTTCTTCAGTAATTGTTAGCCTTGTGTTGTTTCGTTCTGCTCGATCTCATCAAAATTCAGCAAATGCCCCAGCTTCTTCTGCTTTGTATGCAAATAATTGCTGTTGTCCTCATTTTCCTTCATCTGGATCGGGACGCGCTCGACGACCTCAAGGCCGTAGCCCTCAAGTCCGGTAATTTTGCGCGGATTATTGGTAAGGAGCCGGATTTGGCGGATGCCGAGATCCTTCAGAATTTGCGCGCCGATGCCATAATCCCGCAGGTCGGCCGGGAAGCCCAGCTTCAGGTTGGCATCTACCGTATCAAGCCCCTGCTCCTGCAGCTTATAGGCCTTCAGCTTATTAATCAGCCCGATGCCCCGGCCTTCCTGGCGCATATAGAGCAGGACGCCATTCCCTTCCTCTTCAATTTGCCTTAGCGCTGCCTCAAATTGCGGACCGCAATCGCAGCGGTGGGAATGAAATACGTCCCCAGTCAGGCATTCGGAGTGCACCCGGACAAGGACTGGCTCCTCACTTTTGATTTGCCCTTTGACAAGGGCAACATGCTCCTTGGAATCCACGTCGTTCGAATAGGCGATCGCGCGGAACTCGCCGTAATCCGTCGGCATGCGCACCTCAACCTCGCGGGTAACCAGCTTCTCCTTCTCATTGCGGTAATGGATCAAATCCTTAACACTGATGAGCTTCAAATCAAACTGCTTGGCGATTTGCACGAGATCCGGCAGGCGCGCCATCGTTCCGTCTTCCTTGATAACCTCGCAGATGACCCCGGCCGGGTATGAACCACACATCCGCGCCAGGTCAACCGCAGCCTCCGTATGCCCTGCCCGCCGCAGCACACCGCCTTTCTTCGCGATCAGCGGGAACATATGCCCCGGTCTGCGGAAGTCGGAAGGCTTCGCGTCCGGATCCATGATCGCCTTCACCGTAAGCGAGCGTTCATAAGCCGAGATTCCAGTCGTCGTGTCGATATGATCGATCGATACGGTAAAGGCCGTACCATGAAAATCCGTGTTCTGAGCGACCATTGGCTTTAAATCTAGCTCTTCCGCACGTTCAGCCGTTATCGGCATGCAGACAAGCCCGCGCCCTTCCGTAATCATAAAGTTGATCACTTCCGGGGTGGCCTTCTCGGCAAGCGCCACAAAATCCCCTTCATTCTCGCGATCCTCATCATCGACCACAATAATGACTTTGCCTCGCATAAGCTCATATATCGCTTCTTCCACCCGATCCAATTGAATATCACTCATGGCTGTATTTCCCTCCCTAGCTGTTCTATTCTAACATCCAATCAAAAGACTTAAACGAATCCATTCTTCATCAGGAACGGCATATCGATGCCGGAGGACAAGCCTTCATCCCCGGAATGCTCCTCCTTGGGCTTTCCCTTGCCGTAGGCAAGCAAGTGCTCCACATATTTTCCCAGAATATCGCATTCCAGATTGACTGTATCGCCCTGGCGCTTATAGGCCAGAACGGTTTCCGCCAGCGTATGAGGAATGATCGATACGCTAAAGCGCTGCCCGTCCGCGCGGACTACCGTCAGGCTTATCCCGTCAACAGTAATGGAACCTTTGGGAATAATATATTTGAACAGGGATTTCTGCATGGGAGTTATTTCGAACACAACCGCATTCTGATCCTGCTTGATTCCCGTGATCGTTCCTACTCCATCCACATGCCCTTGAACAATATGCCCGCCGAAGCGTCCGTTCGCCGCCATGGCCCTTTCAAGATTGACCCTGCTGCCCGATCTAAGCTGGCTCAGGTTCGTATGGCGATACGTTTGCGGCATCACGTCAACCGTAAAGGACGAACGGTCAAACTGTGTAGCCGTCAGGCAGACTCCGTTCACAGCCACGCTATCCCCAAGCTTCATCCCTTGCGTTACGGTGCTTGCGGTTATGCTAATGACCATCGCCTCGCCCTTGCTCTGGACCGACTTGATCGCGCCAACCTCTTCCACTAATCCGGTAAACATGCAGCCTCCTCCTTTCCACGCCGAATCCTGCGATTATTTCGCTGCGTGTTCATAGACGGGATAACCCGAAATACAAATATTATCGCCGATTTGCTCTACGGACAGACCTTCTAGAACGACCGCATCCTTCATAAGCTCAAAGCCATCGAACACGAAGCTTCCCGGTGCATTCAGGCCGCCGATCAATTTAGGCGCCAGGAACAAGACGACCTCATCAACCAGCCTGCGATGCAGCAGCGATCCGTTAAGACGCCCGCCGCCTTCAACGAGCAGCGAGGATATGCCCAGCTCACCCAGCCTCTGCAAGCCGAGAGGAAGATCCACCGGTGGCCCATCGCCGCAGACGATGATTTGGATTCCCCGCTCTGTCAGCGATGCCCGTCTCTCTTCGGGCGACTGTCCGGTAGTCAGCACAATAGTCTGCGCGGCACTATCGCTAAGTATCTTGGCTTCATCAGGGATACGGAGCGTCGAGTCCACAACGATCCTTACAGGTGAAATGCCAGGTACCGTCAACCTTGTCGTTAATGAAGGATCATCGGCTATCACCGTCTCTACACCGACCATAATTCCATCGTGGCGGTGGCGCATCGTGTGTACGCGCTCGCGAGACTCGGCGTTGGATATCCACTTGCTGTCCCCGGTTCTTGAGGCAATTTTGCCGTCCAGCGTGCTGGCGGTTTTGATCGTGACGTAAGGTATTCCCGTCATAATAAATTTGATGAACCTGCGATTCAATTGTACGGCTTCATCCCGCAGCACGCCGACCTCTACCTCGATCCCGCTCCGCCGCAGCATCTCAATGCCTCTACCCGCCACCTGCGGATTCGGATCTTCGCAGGCAACGACCACGCGGCTCACCCCGGCCCGGATCAGCCCTTCGCTGCACGGGGGCGTGGCTCCATAGTGGCTGCACGGCTCGAGCGTGACATATACCGTACTTCCTCTGGCCGCCTCCCCGGCCATGTTGAGCGCATGGACCTCCGCATGCGGAGTGCCGCGCTTCAAATGGCTGCCAAGCCCAATAACCGCGCCGTCCTTCACGACAACGGCTCCGACGACCGGGTTAATGCCGGTTTGTCCCTGAGAGCGGCTGGCCATGTCCAGCGCCAGTCTCATATAGTACTCGTCATTCATAATTTCCAAAGCATGCTTCACCTCCACCGGCTTCAGGCGGGCAGGCAGAAAACCAATAAAGCCCCATCGGAGTCCGATGGGGCAATGAGAGTTATTATACGCGAAATGAAAGCACAAAGCCGGATATGAGAAAATAGAACGGAACATAGGGGCACGATGCACCAAAATGCGCCCTAAACCGCCATCTCTCAGCCAGCTATTCAAGCCCCTCGTTCTCACAACGGATTCCCGGGAATCCACTGTGTGAAAAATAGAACTTGAAAGATATGCTCTGATTTATTAGATATACTCGTAGCTGTCACGTCATATATCCTGCGTCTCCTTCTCCCATCCAGACTATACTGTCGGTCCCGGAATCTCACCGGCTCAGCCGCATGCTTCATTTGTGGCGCACGCGGGTCACGGACTTGTACTCGCTTCAGCCCAGATAATTCGGCCTGAAGCAGTCATCACCGTCGGTAGGGAATTTCACCCTGCCCCGAAGTTAACGTTCAGTATATTTAGTTGTCCTCAGTCATGAATCACTAATGACCTCGTTAAAATGTTACCACCAAAAAAATTAAAAAGCAAGGCATGATCAAACATGATCACCTTGCGTTTACCTCCGCTATTTTTAATTGTATCTATAATTGCCCGGAAAAATGCTCCTTCAAACTCTTATTGCTATGAACGGTGAAAACGTATTTCCATTCCCGGTCATCCGGCTCCAGCCACTCAAATAAATACGACAAATCATGCCCGATCTTCTTGATGCTGAAACATCGGATAATCGTTTCCCGATCATAAGAATAGTCGATCAGTTGTTTGCCCACTTCAATAAGCGGTGCCTCAACGGCTTTGCCGGCGCATTTATCCGCATCCGCCTTCCGCAAATAGACGCTGCCGCAAAGTATACAGTTGTACATCTTACGTTAACCCCCTTTTGTCTAAATTGCCTTTTTTATTCTTAAGCGAATTTTCGCTAAATAAACCGCAGCAAGCCAGACACAAGTTCCTGAATCAATGCTCTGCCTTAATAGGCTGTTTGATGAAAAGAATATCTCCTGCAGCCAGTAATTTCAAGCCATTGTTTTCAAGAGGTATCGAGCCCTACTACGTCTATGATATGGGGATATGCAACATTAAAATGGATTCATTTAATACGATCCTCCGGCATGTGCGGCAAGCCTGTATTAAATACCGCCCATGGACGGAGCCAGGATTTTTACGATATCGTAACAGTACTATTTCGTGCAGGAGTGTTTGAAGAGAAATAAATCGTAGGCAGGCCTATTTTGCATAAAAGCATAAATCAGGGGGAAAATTACAACCAACATGCTTACAAGGAGGTAATTAGTAGTGGCCAAGCCGGACGATCGTTCCGATAACGTAGAAAAATTGCAGGATGCCATTCAGGATACCATCGAGAATTTCCGTGAAGGACAGGATTATTTAAGCGAGCATGCCGACGAAATCAGCGGCGAAGAGAAAGACCAGATCGAGGCCAAAAATGAACGCCGTCTGGATAGTATCCAAGGCATGCGTGAAGAGGTTAAGGACGAAGCGGCCGACGCTCAAGAGTAAGACCTGTCAGGCACCCGGTTACCACGAGAGAACAAGGATCCTTGATCTTTAGTTCTCTCTTTTTATTGGTCATTGCCGCCATAGGGTTGCTTCCGACCATCTATCATTTCCCCTTATCCTCCCACATCCTTTCGTCATGTAACGCCGGCCACCGTACGCCGGGGGCTTCGCGCGATGTATCTGCCTATACTTTCTCGTCTACCCATAACTTCGTTTCAACCTAGACCTCTCAGAGGTATACCTCTCAGATGCTTTACTCATATCCTATAGCATTTCACACATCGTCCCTGCTCTCCCCCGCCCTGCTCCCATCCATAGACCCAGGGGATTGCCTTGCAACCTGCTCTTGAACAGTCTTTCCAGGTGATATCGCTAAATGCCCTACAACAAAAAAAACGACACCGATCTCTCGATCGATGCCGCTTCATCCAAGCTTCACATAAAATTAAGCTTCGTCCCAGACCGTAACTTCCTTCATTTTGTCGCCAGGACGGATTTCGTCCACAAGCTCCATGCCGGACGTTACCTTGCCGAACACCGTGTGTACTCCGTTCAAATGCGGCTGCGGCTCATAGACGATAAAGAACTGGCTGCCGCCTGTATCCTTGCCCGCATGCGCCATAGACAGCACCCCGCGCTCGTGCTTCGTCGTATTCGTCGACGTCTCGCATTTGATCGTGTAGCCAGGGCCGCCTGTGCCGTTTCCAACCGGGCATCCGCCTTGGGCAACGAAGCCCGGGATGACGCGGTGGAACGTCAGTCCGTTATAGAAGCCAGAGTTGGCCAGCTTCTCGAAGTTTGCTACAGTGCCCGGAGCCTCTTCCGGTAAAAATTGAATTTCTACCTCTCCGCCTTTTTCCAGTACGATCTTGCCTTTCTTCATATCGGATCACTTCCTTCTTTATTCTCAGGTAAGACAAACCTCTTACAGTTTACTATGAAATCGGGCGATGAGCAAAAAAATCCGCCACCTTTTTCGGCAGCGGATTTATTATTTTGCTGAGCGCCCGATGAATGATGATGGCTGCTCCATCGTCTGGGACCTATTTAGCCCTGATCTCGGCTTATTTGTACGACGGCTGCTTCGAAATCCGCTCGGGAATAACATCGCAGGAAATGATGTCCTCCAGCTTCTCGCGCTTGACGACAACGTCGCTGGCGCCGTCCTTAACGAAGACGACCGCCGGACGGCGAATCCGGTTATAATTGCTGGCCATAGCGTAATTATACGCTCCCGTGCAGGCTACTGCGAGGAGATCTCCCGGATTTGCCTTAGGCAGCTCCAGATCCCAAATGAGCATATCCCCGCTCTCGCAGCATTTGCCGGCAATCGATACCGTCTCTTCATTTGCGTCGTTGCCCCGGTTCGCCAGCATGGCCTCGTATTTGGAATCGTACAATGCCGGGCGCGGATTGTCGGTCATTCCGCCGTCGACGGCAACGTATTTGCGCACGCCGGGAATATCCTTGGCGGAACCGACCGTATATAGCGTCGTACCCGCATCGCCGATGATGCTCCGGCCCGGCTCTACCCAAATTTCGGGCAGCTGCGCATAGACCTCGGCGAAATGTTTCTTCACTGCATCCGTGATCGCTTTGACATACTCGGACACCTGCAGCGGGTGATCCTCCTCAGTATAACGAATGCCGAAGCCTCCGCCCAGATTGATCACCTTGAACACTACCCCAAGCTTCGCTTTAACGTCTGCAGCGAATTGAGCCACGCGCTCAACAGCCAGCTCAAAGCCCTCCACCTCAAAAATCTGCGAGCCGATATGCGAATGCACGCCGAGTAAGCGAAGATTCAAGCTGCCGGAAGCAAGCTCAACGGCCTCCTTGGCCGAGCCGTTTCCGATATCGAAGCCGAATTTCGAATCGGTCTGTCCCGTCGAAATAAATTCATGCGTATGAGCCTCCACGCCCGGAGTGACCCGCAGCAGAACGTTCACCGCGACCCCCTTGTCCGCCGCGATCGCCTGCAGCATATGCAGCTCCGTGAAATTGTCGACGACGAAGCAGCCAATGCCCGCAGAAATGGCCATTTCCAGCTCCTCCGGCGTCTTATTGTTGCCGTGGAAGTGAATCCGCTCCACGGGGAAGCCTGCCTGCAACGCCGTGTACAGCTCCCCTTCCGAGACGACGTCCAGCGACAGCCCCTCTTCCTCCACGACTCTGCACATCGCCATCACGCAAAAAGCCTTGCTCGCATAGGCTACCTGGAACGGCAGGCCCGATTGCTGGAATGCATCCATATATTCGCGGCATCTTTGCCGGACAAGTGCTTCATCAACGATGTAGAGCGGTGTACCATACTGCTGCTTCAAATCGACCGTATCACAGCCGCCGATTTCGAGATGCCCTTTGGCATTAATTTTACTAGTACCGTGTAAATACATTTAGCACTCTCCACTTTCAATTTTTACACCAGTATAGCAAACATTAGGTGAACTGAAAAATGGATTTTTACGACGATCATTTGTATTTTTCGACGGACAACCTTTTTCCCTACTCCTGCCGCGGCATCCGGGTTCGATCCCTCGCCTTGTTGAAGGACGGCCTTTGCTTAGAGGTCATGACCGGCAAACGGAACAAAATAGCCGCCATTGCCTTTGCATTAAACGGAATAAATGGCCATAGATACGAGGAATTATAGGAGCGCCGAAGCGTCAGCCATATGATGAAAGCCGTAATGCCGACAACCAGTCCCGGCCCGCCAAAGACTGCAACAGCGACGATCAGCCCCAGCCGGATCACCCGATTGGCGAGCCCAAGCTCATAGCTTGGCGTGGCAAACATCCCAATCGCCGCGACAGCCATATACAACACCACTTCATTGACGAACAGCCCCGTCTTAACAGCAATGTCCCCGATCAATATCGCAGCGATCAGGCCCATGGCCGAGGCGAGCGGCGTTGGCGTATGTACAGCGGCCATTCGCAGCAGATCGACCCCAAATTCGATCAGCAGGAACTGAGCGATCAGCGGAATTTTAGCCTGGGTCTGCGGACCGATGAATGCCAGGGATGCCGGCTTAAGTTCGGGATGTATAACCAGCAGCAGCCATAACGGGAGCAGGAACAATGAAGCGAAGATGCCGGCAAACCGCACCCAGCGCAAATAGGAGCCCATAAACGCCGTCTGCCTGTTCTCCTCCGCATGCTGACACAAATCGAAGAAGGTCGTTGGAAAAATAATCACACTGGGCGACGTATCGCTAAACAGAGCGACCCGCCCCTCTAGAATATGCGAGGCTACAACATCCGGCCGCTCCGAATACCGGACCAGCGGGTACGGATTCCAGCCCTTGCGCACGATAGCTTCCTCCAGCTGCTTGTCCGCGAGAGGGATGCCATCAATATTAATCGATGTAATCTTGTCACGCACGGATTCGACCTGGGTCTTGTCCACGATGTCATCTATATAAGCAATACAAACATCGGTCTGCGTTCGGCGTCCTACCTTATGCATTTCGAGGACTAAGCCTGGATCGCGAAGCCGCCGGCGCACAAGGGTGACGTTCGAGAGCAAGGTTTCCGTAAAGCCGTCTCTCGCTCCACGAACGACGCGCTCCAGCGACGGCTCCTCAGGGCTCCGTACCGGATAGGAGCGGGTATCCATCACCAGGGCCTCGTGCTCGCCCTCAATGAATAAGGCGCTCATTCCGCTTAACACCATCGTGATGACATTGCTTAGTTTATCGATTTTTTTAACTTGAAAATGCGGAATGTAGAGGTCGAAAAAAGCATGCAGCGCCCCGGAGGACAAATTATCGGGTGACAGATACGTCAGCCGCTTCAGAATCTCCTGCAAAACCTCTTCCTTCGCAAAGCCGCTGATGTAGAACAGACCTGTTCGCGTCTCTCCGAAGGTCATTTCCCGAAAGTCAACGTCAAAGCTCTTTCCGAGTCCCACGACCTCCTCAAGCGTCTTCTTCGTCGTATCCAGATTCTCGCTGATCCTGCCGCTCTTCTGCCAATAGACGACCGACTCCTCAATCGTGTCGGAACGCTCGTTCTCCACCTTCATCTTCCGCAGCTCTTTATCCTCTTTGTCCGGATCTTGCAGCATACCGTCCGACTCCTCGGCGGAATTCTCTTCCGGGTAAGGAATGAAATCCGGCTTCTCCTGCGGATATTCGCGATGCTCCCGGTCCGTCATATACTATACCTCCCTGCCCTGAGCTGGCCTCAAGCTCCTTCGAGCTAAGGCGAATACACAAAAAACTCAAACAAAGATCCGGCTACCTTTCCAAAAACCATAGCCAGTAGCAACCCCAGCAAATAATGCTGCATGCGCAGTCTCTTGGCGAGAATCGGCAGAACATTCAGCACCTCGGTTAAAGCCGCGGCAAGCATGCCGATGAACACGCCGCTCAGCAAGCCGACAAAGCCGCTGATCAGCCAAGGGCCGTGCATATGCCATTGATAGAAATCGGCCAATGTCCCGACGAGCGCTCCGCTGACCATCGCGCCCTCGTACCAATGCACCTTGTCATAGGAACTGGTTACCTGAGCCAGCCTGGGAATGACGTCAAGCACGATGAAGAGGGCAATGATTCCTCCCCCCACGGCAATGCCGCCGGCCAGGCCCAGGAAAATGAACACCGCCGCTGACCAAGGTGAAATCAAGGCTTGTTCGCCTCCCGTCCCGCCGCTTGATGCATTTTCTTGTATTCCTCGGCAATGACGAATTGATCGAGGTTTTCCTGGTAGAGATGCATCTCCACCTCAAGCGGAGTAGGCTCTTCATTCCATTTCTTCTTGAACAGATGATTAAAGAACAGCACCATTCCGAAGCCGATTCCAACGGAATAAGCCCCTTGGAACAAGTAGGGATGCTCGTCGCGCTCCCCCGTAATCATCTCGACGATCCGCACCTGCACCGCCTGCATGCTCACGTCGGCATGGAAATTCATGATCGTCAGAGCCGAGCCAAAGAACAGCAGCAGCCAAACGAGGATAAACAGGAGCAGGAGCGGCCTTTTCTCCTTGCCGACCATCTCCACCAGCACCTGGGGCTCGCCGACATACTCCACCTGAATATCCGGGATGCTCTCCTGGATATGCTCAATAATATGCAGCATGTCGATCAGCACGAGATTCCCGTCCCGCTCCCGCGGCTGCTTCAGAATCATATCCAGAAGCCTAGGCTCCAGGCTGGAATCCGCAAGTACGCGAGCCACGTCGCCAAGCCGTATAGCCTGGCCAAGCGGCAGCCTGACATGCTTGCGAAGCTGCAAATAGATTATAGCGGAGCCCTGTTTCATCCTAACACCTCTTTCCAGGACGAATTGTCCATAGTATGCCAAGGGGACAGCAGCTTTACTCGCTAATCAAGATTCCTCGGCCGGCCTCGGTCTCCTTGAATATGCGCCAAATGCAGCAAGCAATGGCCTGGCCTTCGGCTGTCCCCAAAAAAGCAAAACGGCTCCCGGATATAACCGGAAGCCGCTTGCATGCAGCCTTTCTCGCCAACCGCCCACTTCACTGAGCGATTTGATCGCGGATGTTCTGCAGTATTTTTTTCTCCAGCCTCGACACCTGAACCTGGGAAATACCAAGCCGGGTCGCCACCTCAGACTGGGTCTGATCGCGGTAATAACGCAGGTACACGATCAGCCGCTCCCGGTCGGAAAGGCCATGTATCGCCTCATGAAGCGCCAGCTTGTCGAACCAGCGCTCCTGGGACTCATCGGCGATCTGATCCATCAGGGTGATAGGATCACCATCATTCTCAAACACCGTCTCATGGATCGAGGTCGGCGGTTTATTCGCCTCTTGCGCAAATACGACATCCTCCGGCGTCAGGCCGAGCTCATCAGCCACCTCCTTGACCGTTGGCAGACGATTCAGCACCTTGGATAGTTCATCCTTCTTCTTGCGGACCTTGTTCGCCATCTCCTTCAGCGATCGGCTGACCTTGAGCGTCCCGTCATCACGGAGAAACCGCTGGATTTCCCCGATAATCATCGGTACGGCATAGGTGGAAAATTTGACATCATAGCTGAGATCGAATTTATCCACTGACTTCAGCAGGCCGATACAGCCGATTTGAAACAGATCCTCGGGCTCATAGCCCCGATTCATAAACCGCTGCACAACCGACCAGACGAGGCGAATATTGCAGTTCACAAGCCGGTCTCGGGCACCATGGTCCCCGGACTGGCTCAGAGCGATCAACCGCTTCACTTCGGCATCGTCCAAAAACTCTCTTGAGGTTTGCTTCACATCAGCATCCATAGATCCAACCCCTAATTATATAAAGCTTTCTTGGATACAATCCTCTTCTTCATCCGAATGGATGTGCCGCCGCCCATCTCGCTCGTCACGTCGAACTCGTCCATGAAATTCTCCATGATCGTAAAGCCCATGCCCGAACGCTCCAATTCCGGCTTGGACGTGTAGAGGGGCTGCTTGGCAAGCTCTAGATCCTCGATTCCCCGGCCCTTGTCCTCGATAACTATCGTAACGGTGTCTCCCTCAATCTGAGCCGAGATCGTAACAATTCCCTCGGGATCGTTATCATAGCCGTGAATGATGCAGTTCGTAACCGCCTCGGACACCACGGTCTTGAGATCCGTGATTTCATCCATGGTAGGGTCAAGCTGCGAGACGAATGCCGCCACCGTTACCCGGGCAAACGATTCATTCTCCGATCTTGCAGCAAATTGCAGCGTCATGAAATTGCTTGCGGCCTGGTTCATAATGCAACCTCCAATTCAGAGAGCGCAGCGCTCTCATTCTCGTAAATGCTCATGATTTTGAACAGTCCCGACATTTCGAACAGCCGGTAAACCGAACGGTTCATGCCGCATAGCACCATTTTGCCGCCTTTATGCTTGATCAGCTTGTATCTGCCCAAAATGACGCCCAGGCCGGAGCTGTCCATAAATTCCAGCGACTCCAGGCTGAGCACAAGATGACGGCAGTCCCCCCGCGCAAGCTCCTCATCCATTCGCATACGGACATCATCTGCCGTATGGTGGTCCAGCTCTCCGTGCAAACGCACGATCAGCGTCTCGCGGTGTCTTACCATTTCCACATGTAAATTCACGTCTGTTCACTCTCCTCCCTGACATGAAGACAACAATTCGATAACCCGGAAGGGAATTCCTTCCCCCTGACAAAACTAGAAGAAAACCCCTATGAATCTACAAAAAAGAGATGCGAGGCCGCTCGTTTGAACATCGTCCACCAGCCGGCTTTATCGATATCGACCGGTGATTTCAGCTGGAACTCGGTAATGAGCTTATCCTCCTGATAAACGATCAGCTTCCCGATATTCTGCCCTTTCTTGATCGGAGCAACCAGCTTGTCCGGCACCTCCAGCTTGTGAGTAATGCTGCCCGGTGCCGCTCCCTTGTTGACCAGCACGTTCAGTTGGCGGGCAGCAGCCAGCTCTAGCATCGAAGACTGTCCCTTCTGAATTTTCACCTTCCCGATGACTTCGCCCGCCTTGTAAATCGGCAGCAGGGCATACTGGGAGAAGCCATAATCGAACATCGCGGATACCTCGCTGTTGCGAGTCTTTGTGTTCGGTTCGCCCAGCACAACGGCGATTAACCGAAGCCCGTCTCTTTGCGCTGTAGCCGCCAGACAGAATTTGGCCTCCGACGTATACCCGGTCTTCAGGCCGTCCGCCCCGCTATAAAATCTGACAAGCTTATTCGTGTTAACGAGCCAGAACGGCTTTTGCGTATTCTGCCGCAAGTAATCCTGATAGGCCCCCGTGTATTTTGTAACCTCTGGATATTTCAGCAGCTCACGGCTCATAATGGCGATATCGTAGGCTGAGCTGTAGTGGCCCTCAACCGGCAAGCCATTGCAGTTCTTAAAATGCGTATCCTTCATTCCAAGCTCCGCGGCCCGCTCATTCATGAGCCGGACGAAGGCCTTCTCCGATCCGGCGATCTTCTCGGCGATGGCCACGGAAGCATCGTTCCCTGACGCCATGGCGATGCCTTTAAGCAGCTCGTCCACGGTCATTTGCTCGCCTGGCTCCAGGAAAATTTGCGAACCGCCCATCGACGCCGCGTGCTCGCTTGTCGTTACTTTGTCCGTCAGCTTCAAGGTGCCTTTTTCGATCGCCTCCATCGTCAGCAGCATCGTCATAATTTTTGTAATACTGGCGGGTGGCAGCTTCTCATGGCTTTTCTTCTCGTAAATGATCGTTCCCGTGTCCGCATCCATCAGAATGGCGGAGTTGGCATTTTGCGCTAGCAGAGCATCCCCTTCCTCATGTGTTCCGTCTGGAGCGGCAGACATTGCCGCCGGCCAGGCAGAGAAGGTTAGCAGCAGCGAAATACTCCATATTAACAACCGCTTGCTCAAGGAATAGTCCCCCTTCAACAAATTTTACTAAATATTGGATTCTGCTAACCTAGTATCGGCGAAAAAAAGCCAGGATATTCCTGTGGAATCAAAAAAACAGGACGCCCGGCGATCAAGCTTGATCGTCTGGGAGCCCTGCTTATACGTGAAATAGAGTAATAGCAATATATTTTTTACAGCTTAGGGATAATTCCAAGTACGAGGTTCAGGAACTTCTCGCGAACCCGATCCGTCGTTTCGATGACTTCCTCATGCGAGAGCGGCTGATCGAGAATGCCGGCAGCCATGTTGCTGATGCAGGATATGCCCAGCACCTCCAGGCCTGCATGTCTAGCTACAATAACCTCCGAGACCGTGGACATGCCTACGGCGTCCGCGCCCAGGGTGCGGAACATACGGATCTCTGCGGGGGTTTCGTAGGAAGGCCCCAGCAAGCCGACGTAAACGCCCTCCTGCAGCGGAATCTCCTTATCGCCAGCGACCTGCTTGGCAATCTCGCGCAGCCGGCGGCTGTACGCCTCCGACATGTCCGGGAAGCGGGCGCCGAGCTCAGGATCATTCGGCCCTGTAAGCGGATTTCTGCCCGTCATATTGATATGATCCGAGATTAGCATCAAATCCCCGGGCTTGTACGAGGTGTTGATGCCCCCTGCCGCATTTGTAACGAGCAGCTTCGCTACGCCAAGCGCCTTCATGACGCGCACCGGAAAAGCCGTCAGCTCCGGACCGTAGCCTTCATACATATGAAAGCGCCCTTTCATGAGAATGACGGGAGTTCCCTGCAGAGTGCCGATCAGCAGCTCGCCGGCATGCCCCTCTACCGTAGACTGGGGAAAATAAGGGATATCCTGGTAGGCTATGCTGACGGCCCCTTCAATTTGATCAGCAAGCACGCCAAGACCTGAACCGAGGATTAAGCCGATCTTCGGCTGTACATCGGATTTCGAGCGGATATAGCCCGCTGCTTCCTGAATCATGCCTTGCGTTAAAGTCGTTGTCATTGTGTATGATCTCCTTTACATCGATAATCTTGCTTCAATCAGGCAAGGCGGGTAAGGCTTAACCCTCCCCATTTACTTGGACGCCTGCCTGCTCCCCCGGGGATGAAATGCGTCATAAACGGATTTCAAATTGGGCTTGCGATGGCTTAAGTACTTTTGTACGGTGACCATATCGGCATGGCCGAGCATTTCCTGCACTGACTTTACGTCTGCTCCGCCTTCAAGCAAATGCACAGCGAAGGAATGCCTGAGCGTATGCGGCGTAATATCCGTTGCGATTCCGGCCTCCCTGCCGTACTTCTTGATGATCTTCCAGAAGCCCTGCCGCGTTAGCCTGTCGCCCCTTGCATTGGGGAACAGCGCCTCGCCCCCGGACACACCCAGCAGTACCGGACGGCTCTCCGCCATGTAACGCTCCAGCCATTCCGCCGTCACGGTTCCCATGGGAATGATCCGCTCCTTCCCGCCCGAGCACCGCACGAATTTCATGGACGTATCCACGTCCTGAACGTTCAGCGCAATAAGCTCGGACACGCGAATGCCTGTAGCATAGAGCAGCTCCAGCATCGCCTTGTCGCGCAGCCCGGAGGCTTGCGACAAATCAGGCATGTCCAGAAGCAGATCCACCTCGGCCACAGTCAAGGTTTGCGGCGGTGATTTGTCGATTCTTGGCGATTCAATCCAGCTCCCCGGATCCTGATCCAAGAGCCGCTTCTGCTGCAAATATTGAAAAAAGGCCCGCAGCGACACCGCAGATCTGGCGATGGTTGCCGGGGCTTTGCCTGCATTGCCGAGCATGGCGAAATACAGCTTCACCCCTGCCCGGGTCAGCTGCCCAGGCTCCGCCACCCCACGCTCACGCAAATAGTCGACGAACTGCTCGATGTCGCGCTTATAGCACTCCGTCGTAGCCGTGCTTAATCTTTTGTGATCAGCCAAATAACCCATAAATGGGGCTATGTACTGCTCCAAATTCGCAACCCCATTTCCTAGTTTATTCTCCGTACCAATAGAACAGCTTCAATCGCTCTGCCATATACTCAAAACCATGGCCGTTCCCGGGCCCCGTCTTAAACGCCTTTACGGCAGAGCCATTCGGTATGCGGTATTTATCCGCCGGAATCAAATAGCCGCCAAACGCGCTCATCACCTTGTACAGCAAATAAGCCAGGGCGATGAACAGCAGGATGAACTTCACGCTGCGCAGCCATTTTCGAATAGAGATGATCATAAGCCCTCCCTCTTTCTTTACCCGAACTCGCGTACCTTCCAATCTAATCAAAATGGACAGGCGCCTTATCCTTAGTATATTGAGGAGATGAGGGGATTATGTAGCCATGATTCTTATAAGCCCTATGATCTTAAAAAAGCCCCTCACAGCGCGGAGGCCATGCGGAGCTTTAGATGCGGACTTAAGATTTCTTATTGCCGGATTCTGGATTGTTGTCGTTCTTGTCTTTGCACCGATAACAAATCCCGTGGAAATCCAGTCGATGATCGAGCACAGTGAAGTTAAATTCCTTCTCCAGCCGTTCTTCCAGTGGCCCTAGCCAATCCTCGCGGATTTCGTCCATGGCACCGCATTGTACGCAAATAAGGTGATGGTGATGATGTTTACTCGTGTCGGTTCTCAAATCGTAACGGGCCACGCCGTCGCCAAAGTTGATTTTCTCCACGACATGCAGTTCGCTTAGCAACTCCAAAGTACGGTACACGGTCGCCAGACCGATTTCAGGAGCTATATCTTTGACGAGCATGAAAACATCTTCTGCACTAAGATGATCGTCTTCGTTCTCGAGCAGTATCCGTACCGTAGCTTCCCGTTGGGGGGTCAATTTATAACCCTGGGATTGTAACTGCTGCTTGATTTTATCGATCTTTGCTTCCATGTTCTCCCTCCCCCAGGAATCGCCGCTCATTGATCTAATATCTACAATCGCTTCTTTCATTATAGGGGGAGTCAATCAACAAAGTCAAACATTTTACTAGAGTTCCAGGCTCGATTCAAGCATTGGGGCCACCCATCCCGTCATATGCATTTTTCCATACAATTTCACGCAGCTTTTTTTTGTCCATTTTTTTAGTGGATACAGATGTAAATTTGAATTTTCCTCGGTATAGCTTTGTGACCCTACTCATTATAGATAAAGACTACACTTTTTTGCGAATGGGATTCGCTTATGTGTCTTGGTTGAAAATGGGCGTATATTAAAAAAATCTATAAACCTTTCAACTAACGGACACGATAAATAAAGATAGCGGCAAACTAAGGCTATTCAGCATCTTAGTTTGCCGCTATTTTGAATACTCTCAAAACATTAAGATCTTTCTCTTAGCCTCATGCCCAACACTTGTTATGCTTTTTATGCTTTTTATGCTTTTTACACTTTACAATGACTTTTTGTCCAGGTTTGAGGACAATAACTTTTACCTTATGATGATGTCTTTTCATAAGAACTCCTCCCTTCGAAGAAGATACTCCATACTATGCAAATTTTTAAAAATGAACTGGATTAATATTCTAACTTCTCAGAATTCCGCATCATCCCCTGCTCAAAGAACCCCATCATATTTTAAAACATACTCATGTAGGATACGCTAACCGAAGCAGAGGCCGTTTTGCCGACTATGATGGCGCATGTTAGTCACGATGGCGCAAAGACTGCGCTTAAGATATACATACATATAACAAAAAATTAAAAAAAGATGCCGCCCAAAGTGAAAATTCACTTTGGGCGCATCCTTGACTCCAGAAGAAACGCAGTAAATGTGATTTTTTCGTGATTTTATCGTTCTTTAAACAGTCATAAAACCAATAGTACAAGGCTCTCTACTACATTATAGGAGTAACCCATCCCATCATAACCGGGGTTACCCACGTTTCGAACGAGGAGGCGGCGATCATAACCGCGCCCAGAGCCAGGGTCAGCCCCGTATAAGTGATGAAGGGCTTGGCCGCGCTTCCGCTGCGGCTCATGAGCACTCGGCTGCGGATAATATTTAGCGAAAAGCCAATGGCAGCCACACTCCCGATCAGGATCACGGGAATTACAAGCAGATTGTGCGGGGCTACGGATACAAGGGCGAACAGCAGCCCTTTCCAAGTAAACTGGCCTACGAGGCAGCCGACAGTAAACCCGATCAGCACCCCTTTCAGGAAATCCAGAATAAGAATGCCGGGAAGGCCGATTACGGACAGGCCCAGTAGCCAGATCAAACCAAGCCATTTCAAATGGAGAATGGCAACATCCCAGAATGCCACCGGATGAAAATCGGCTCCTCCCTCGTTGACGGATATGAAGAAATTGCCCAGGTAACGGGACAAATCCTCCTGCTGCTCGAACGTAAGGGCATTAACCATCAGAGCGCCGAATACGACCCCCATCAGAAAAAGCACCGATACAAACACATATACAGGGGTCTGATCCTTAAGCGCATATCGAAAAGGCCGAATCATGCAGGCATACTCCTTTCCAGGTTCACATTGTTTACCTCGGGCAGTCATCCCTTAAAGTAAAAATATGAACAAGCCTGCTTCCATATGCCCTATTGGTCAAATCCTTTCGATGTATCGACCTTGCCGTACGTACCGCCGCCGCCCGAGCTTAAGGCCAGGCGCCCAGCGCGGGCCGCGCCTATGCGTTCCGCTAATTCAGCACCGACAATCCCGGCCAGCTCCTGCTCGGAAACCCGGTGCAAAATGTTCATTTCCGTGCCAAACGTCCGCAGCAGAGCTTCGAATTTAGCCGGGCCTAGCCCAGGGATAAATTCTAGCGGAACCTGATAATGATACGGCGGCCGGTGCGCAGGAACAGCCGGCTTAGTCCGGTCCGCAATCGAGCGGATTCGATCCTGAACGCCGCGAACAAGCTTCGTTGAGCCGCAATACGGGCAGCATTCTACTGCTGCGCTCGCCTCATCGATAATATAATTGCACCCGCCGCAGAAAGTCCGATGATACTTGCCTAGCCGCGGATTCAGCCCGTAATTCGCCGCAACCCTTCTGCCATCCGACTGGCCCAGCGCCTTCTCAAATTCCCGGTAACTCGGCTTCGCAATCCACAGCTCATTGTATTCCCTGCCGATTTTCCCCAAAGAATGGGCATCCGAATTGGTCAGAATCGTGTAAGGGTCCAGCTCGCTGATCAACCCCGCCATCTCGCTGTCCGCGCTCAGTCCCAGTTCAACCGCGCTAATCAGCTCAGGATTGAGCACCTGCTCCATTCGCGGCGCACAGCTGCCATAGATGCTGCGATGAGGAGTGAAAATATGCGCCGGAATGACCATGCCGCCCCGGCTGTATACCTCCTGCTGCAGCTCGCGGGCCGGGACGCAAATGCGCTGCGAGCTCAAATGCACGTTCTTCATATGCCTGTCCAGCCATTGGGTGAAGGATTTCATCTCCTCCAGCCCGGGATAAAAAACGAGCAAATGAGCCGGACCCATCCCCGGCTCGCGGATTTCAAGCTCACAACCGAGCAGGATCGTCGTGCCACCGTAAGCAATTCCGCCATCCTGCAGCTCCTTCATATCTCCGGACCGCAAGTAATCATCGATATCCCGCTGCACGCCGGGGGAATGGCAGTCGATAATCCCGATGAGAGAAATGCCTTTGCGTTCCTCCGCTTCCTTTGCAATATTGCCGAAAGTCAAATTTCGGCTGCCGCTGATCTTAACCGGCTCCCCGGCGTTTGTCCGCCCGATATGGACATGAAGATCGGCGTAATACGTATTCAATGAACCGTTCGAACCCTTGTTTATACTGGCGTCTGTGTCTGCATTTGCATTTGCACGGTTACCCCTGACTGCGTCCTTGTCGATTGCGGCTGCTTCAACAGTCCGCTTACGGGCGGGATCCATATCCGTACGTGAATTCAGCCGTGCTTCGCTGTCAGCCATCCTTATACCTCCTGGCTGGCGGCTGCCCTGGCCAGCCTCTGCTGCCAGATATAAACGGCCAAAATCGTCTTCGCATCCGAAATTCGGCCCTCTGCCATGTATTGCTGCGCCTCCTCAAAGCTTGCCTCAATGATCTCCAGGAATTCATCCTCATCCGGCGAAGGCTCACCCGGCGTTAAGTCCTCCGCCAAATAGAGATGAATGATCTCATCGGCAAAGCCAGGCGACGTATAGAACGAATGCAGCAGGGACAGCTTGCTGCAGCGGTATCCCGTCTCCTCTTCGAGCTCCCGTCTTGCCGCCTCCAGCGGATCCTCGCCCTGCTCCAGCTTGCCGGCGGGGATCTCCAGCTCGCAGCGGCCCAGCGCTTGGCGATACTGATCGACGAGCAGCAGCCGCCCATTGTGGACGGCAAGAACCGCCACGGCGCCTGGGTGCTTGACGATTTCGCGCTTGCCCTCCGAGCCGTCAGGAAGGTGCACGGTATCCACCTGCAGAGAGATCACTTTTCCCGTAAAAATATGCTCCGTAGATACAGTAGTTTCTTTCAATTTATCATTTGATGATGTCATGGATATCCTCCCTAATGATCACTATCATAACTTGTCCATATTGAACATATGGTGTTATTATACCAAACCCGAACAAGGAGGGCACCGCTGATGAAGAGCTACTTCTCAGACAATTCTCTTCGCGCCCAGGGGAAAGCCTGGCAAATCCGCATTTTGCTTAACCAATGGCAGAAGCAATCCGGCCCGGCCAGCAAGGTCAAGGATTTTATCGCATCTCGAAACCCCGGCCATGCGAGGGGGGATCGGCCGTGAATAAGAATGAGCTGTGCGAATCGCCTAGAGTGCACAAGCACGCCCCGGTAACAGAAGCCCAGGCTGTGAAGCAGCTATTGCAGCTGGGATTAAGCCTGAGGAGAACTAATAAAATCAGCGATGACGAAATCGCTTCTGCGCTGCGCAACCAAATTGAAGAGGAAATGCTGTCTGGCGGCGGTAAGCTGCTCATTCGCGTGCTGCACCAGCTCGGGGCTTACTCCAGCGCTTATGCCTTTTTCTCGAAGGAACTGCTGCTGGATGAGCAAATGCAGCTGATCTACGCCGAAATCCTGATCCGGTCGGGCGATGCGGAGCAAGCCTCCTCCTTCATCAAGGATTGCCTGGACAAGCAGGCTCCAAGAAATGGACAAGCTTCAGAGGATGTTGACTATCGCGGTCAAATGGGCCAGCTGTCCGATCTCTGTCAGCTCCTGAGCCAGAATGGAATCGAGGAGGATCGGGACCAAATTCCCCTGTACCGCCTAGCTGAACTCATCCGCCTGGCCGGAAAGCTGGGCCATCCCGGCCTCGCCTTGAAGCTCGCTGCCTCTGACACTGATCTGCAATGTCTTCTTGTTGATGCTCTGTATCAGGAAGGCTGGACCGATGAAGCTCAGCAGTTGTTGTCTCTCCTGCCTGACCCCCTCTCTCTCGGCTCGCAGCACCTGCACCTCCAGGCTGCCTTCATTTCGGCCGAATTGCTCCACGATGAAGGCCGCTACATGGAGGCGAGACGCATCTTTGATGCGCTGATCCGGCGGGCACCTGAGATGGCCCGAGCGCGCTTCGGCGCGGCTTCCTGCTGCCTGCACGAGACGATGGACAACTTGTTCAGACGAATGGAGCTGTATCATCCCGCTGACGAGGAGCAGCGCAAAATCAATAAGTACCTGGATACGATTCAACAGTCCCTGCACATTCTAGAGCGGTCAAATTGGCATACCGCATGGGGCCCTGCACAACAGAGAAATCTGGGAATCCGTGGAACGAAGCGAATGAGTTAATTGCCAAAAAAAGGTGTCCATAGACAACCTCGATCAGTTATCAGGACACCTCGACCACGCACTCGCTGCCGCTTCTTTGCTTATTCATTCACGGTTTGCGCTACAATTTCCAGCGCATACTCGGCTATTTTCACAATATCCTCGCTTTTGATACGCTCCTCGGTCGTATGAATCCCCTCATATCCTACCGCAAGGTTGACCGTAGGCACTCCGTATCCATTCATAATGTTGGCATCGCTGCCTCCTCCGGAGGTGAAGGTTCTGCCAGAAAGCCCCAGCCTGCCTGCCGCCCGCTTGGCGAGCTGCACGACAGCATCCTGTTCTCCCAGATGGAAACCAGGGTAGACGATATCGCTTCTAAACTCTCCTCTTGCCCCGAATTCGCTGCAGGCGGAATCGACCGCCTCCTTCATCAGCGCCAGCTGCTTATCCACCTTCTCCTGCGACAGGCTGCGTGCTTCAGCATACAGCCTCGCGTAATCGGTGACGACATTCGTCGGACCGCCGCCCTCGAACTTGCCAATGTTGGCTGTCGTCTCTTTGTCAATGCGCCCCAGCCTCATCCGGGCTATCGCCTTGCCTGCCACTTGGATCGCACTGATCCCGTCCTCCGGATTAACGCCGGCATGCGCGGATTTGCCAAAGATTTCGATCTCGATACGCGCTTGCGTCGGCGCACCAACGCAGATCGAGCCTACTTCCCCATTCGAATCGATCGCGAAGCCAAAGCTCGCATCCAGAAGACTGCGATCCAGCGCTCTTGCCCCCAGCAGTCCCGACTCCTCCCCGGCGGTAATGACAAACTGAACCTGCCCATGCGGCAGCTGCTGTTCCTTCAGCACTTGAATCGTCTCAAGGAGAGCCGCCAGACCTGCCTTGTCATCCGCGCCAAGAATCGTGGTTCCATCGCTGCGGATCCAGCCATCCTCTCCGATGACCGGCTTGATTCCCTTGCCTGGTGCCACCGTATCCATATGGCATGTAAACAGGAACGGCTGTGCGTGGGTGCCCGGTCTTGCCGGCAATGTTGCGATAATATTGCCTGCTCCATGCCCGGTCTTCTTCCGGGAATCATCCTCCACGACCTGCAGTCCAAGTTCAGTGAATCTCTTTATCAGGAAATCCGCAATGCTCCGTTCATCCTTCGTCTCGCTGTCGATTTGCACTAATTCAATAAATTGTGCGATGATTCTGTCCTTGTTGACCACTGGACTTTCCTCGCTTTCTCTTTTGCGCTAATATTAATGCATATAGATTAAGTACATGTAAAAGGAGCTTTTATATCTATGATGCAAAAAAAATGGTTCAAAGTCGTCGTATACCTTATGTTATTCGCCATGATCGGTTCCACACTGCTGGCGCTGCTCGAGCCGCTGCTGTTCCGCTAAGCTTATGACTCCCAGTGCTCCGTCAGCTCGGTAATTTGAAACACTTCATTGAAATACGGCAGTATTTCACGGGCCACCTGTTCCACCGAGAAGGACAGGCCGGTTATATCTTCTAGAGCTGTCACGCCGTATTCCTGAATACCGCAGGGAATGATTCCGCGGAATCCGTCCTCCTGAATCCCGGATTTAATGTTGAAGGCAAAACCGTGGCTGGTAATGAATCCTTTTCTCCGGCGGCATTTGTTGAATTTCACGCCGATGGCGGCAATTTTGACATCCCCTACCCATACCCCGGTATAGCCTGCCTTTCGCGAGCCCGAAATGCCGTAGCCCGCCAAATAGTTCATGATGACCTGCTCGATATCCCTCAGATATCCATGCAGATCAATGCCCTGATCGGCATCAAGCCAAAGCAGCGGGTAGCCGACAAGCTGACCCGGCCCATGGTATGTAATATCTCCCCCCCGATCGATTTCAAACAGGGAAATTCCACGTTCCTTCAGCTGCTCGGAACTGAGCAGCAGATGCTCCGGATGGCGCGAAGAGCCGATCGTATACGTTGGCGGATGCTGAAGAAGCAGCAGGTGTCCCTGCTGCTGTCCTTCGTCGATAGCCTTCACGATCTCTTTTTGCCTATTCCAGGCCTCTCCGTATTCCATCATCGGGAAATATCTGACTTCCAAGGATTTCGTCATACGGTTCATCGCCTTTCTCGGTTCATGAAGACTTGCTGTATAATTTAGTACACCTGCGTGTCGAGAGAATAGCTCTCCATATTGTCCTTGACGCGCTGCATGAATCGGCCGCAAATCACTCCGTCCAGTATACGATGATCCAGCGACAGACACAAATTCGCCATGGAGCGCACGGCAATCATATCATTAATCACTACGGGCTTCTTCACGATCGATTCGAACGTAAGAATTGCCGCTTGCGGGTAATTGATGATCGGCTGGGTCAGGATAGAGCCAAAGGATCCCGTATTATTAACGGTAAACGTTCCGCCCTGCATGTCATCCAGCTTGAGCTTGCCGGCTCTGACCTTTGTCGCCAAATCCTCAATCTCTCTGGCGAGTCCGGCAATATTCTTCTGATCCGCCTTCTTGATGACCGGAGTCATCACGGAATCCTCTGTACCGACGGCCAGCGAAATGTTGATATCGCGCTTGACGATAATTTTATCAACCGCCCAGACCGAGTTCATGATCGGATAATCCTTGATCGCCCCGACCACCGCCTTTAGCAAAAAGGCGAGATAAGTCAGGTTAACGCCTTCTCTTTGTCTGAATTCGTCTTTGAGCTTATTGCGAAGCTGTACCAGGTTGGTTACGTCGACCTCGATCATCATCCAGCCGTGAGGAATTTCCGATACGCTCTGCCGCATGCGCGTAGCAATCGTATTCCGGATCGGCGTCACGTCAATGAAATATTCCGAGCGGTCGCCGCCCTCGACTTCGATGGTCGGAATCTTGGGGGTTTCCGACAAATGCAGGCCAGAGTTGCGAACCGGCACTGATGCTGCACTGCTAATCTCGGCTGGCGTAACGGCTGCCGCTGAGGGGCTCGCTTGCACCGCCTGGGAAGGCAGGCGCTGGGCAGGCGCTGCTTCCTGGAGGCTATTCTGTGCCGCGGGATTCGCTGCTCCCTTGTTGTTCTCCAGGTAATTCAGCACGTCCTTGCGCGTAATCCGGCCGCCTAAGCCGCTGCCGGAAATCGCCCGCAGATCCAATCCATGCTGCTGTGCCAGCGTCTGAACGGCAGGGGAGTAGCGGCTCCGCTGTCGCTGGCGGCGCCGGCGGCGGCGGCCGTCTGGCCTGCAGAAGCGGCGGCTGAAGTGCCGCTCGCAGCGGCTCCGCCCTCAATGGCTCCGGCCGTTTCGATTCGGCAAATGACGGCTCCGACTTCGATTTCCTGTCCTTCCTCCGCCAGCAGCTCGCCCATAACTCCGTCCAGCGTAGACGGAATCTCGGCATTCACCTTATCGGTGATGACCTCGCATATAGGTTCGTACTGCTCGACGGGATCTCCCGGCTTCTTCAGCCACTTGCCGATCGTCGCCGATACAAGCGACTCCGCTAGCTGTGGCATTACGACATCCTGCAATGTTCTATTTAATGACATATCGTCCCTCACTCCCATTAATACAGAGCCAATTGAAGCATCGCTTCCTTGACCTTATCTTTACTGAGCATAAAGAACTTCTCCATCGGCGGGCTGATCGGCATGGCCGGAACGTCCGGTCCGCAGAGCCGCGCGATCGGCGCATCCAGCTCGAACAGGCATTCCTCCGCGATGATGGCTGATACCTCCGCGCCGACTCCGCCGGTTTTATTGTCTTCATGCACGATGAGTACTTTTCCGGTCTTGCGTGCCGCCTCGATAATCGCCTCGCGATCCAGCGGCTGCAGCGTCCGCAAATCCAAAACATGGGCGCTGATGCCTTGCTCCGCCTCGAGCTCCGCCGCAGCCTGCATTGTGAAATGAAGCGGCAAGCTGTATCCGATCACGGTAATATCCGTGCCATCGCGAAGCACGTTCGCCTTGCCGAGCGGAACGATATAGTCATCCTCAGGCACATCCTCCTTGATCAGCTTGTAGCATTTCTTATTCTCAAAGAACAATACGGGATCCGGATCGCGAACTGCGGCTTTAAGCAGCCCCTTTGCATCGTATGCCGAATATGGCGCTACAATTTTAAGCCCCGGCGTTCCAAAGAAGATCGATTCTGTGCACTGTGAATGGTACAGGCCCCCGAAGATCCCGCCGCCGATCGGCGCGCGGATGACAACCGGGCAATTCCAGTCGTTGTTGGAGCGGTAGCGGATTTTGGCCGCTTCGCTAATGATTTGATTCGTTGCTGGCAGCATGAAATCGGAGTATTGCATTTCAGCGATCGGCTTCATGCCGTACATGGCGGCACCGATGGCCACCCCGGCTATCGCAGACTCGGACAGGGGCGTATCCAGAACGCGCAGTTCGCCGAATTGCTCCTGAAGCCCTTTGGTCGTCGTAAATACTCCACCTTTTACGCCAACGTCTTCCCCTAGCACAAAAACATTGTCGTCAAGCTCCATTTCTTCCTTCATCGCAAGACGAATAGCGTCGATATATTCCATCACCGGCATGATTATTCCTCCCCTTCGCTATCCGCGTACACATGCAGCAGCGTATCCTCCGGCTTAGGAAACGGCGCGTTCTCCGCCCGTTCGATCGCTGCCTTCAACTGCGACTGAATGTCCTTCAAGAGGGCCTCATCCTGCTCTTCCGTCCAAAGCCCTGTCTCGATAAGATAGCTCTTCATCTTCGGTATTCCGTCCTTCTTCCAATTCTCCTCGACCTCTTCCTTCGTACGGTATACAAGGTCGTTATCCGAGGTGGAATGCGGAGACAGGCGGTACATCATCGCTTCTATCAGGGTCGGCCCTTCGCCGCGAATCGCCCGCTCGCGCGCTTCCTTCACGACGCGGTAGACCTCAAGGGCATCATTGCCGTCGACGCGAATGCCCGGGAAGCCGTAACCAAGCGCCCGGTCGCTAACTTTGCCGCCGAGCTGCTTTTTCACCGGAACGGAAATCGCATATTGGTTGTTCTCGCACATGAAAATAACCGGCAGCTTTTGAACACCGGCAAAGTTCAGCCCTTCGTGGAAATCCCCCTGATTGCTGGAGCCCTCTCCAAAGGTGACGAAGGACACGAAATCCTTCTTCTGCATCTTTGCGGCCAGCGCGATACCAACGGCATGCGGCACCTGAGTCGTCACCGGACTGGAGCCGGTAACGATCCGGAGTCTCTTGCAGCCGAAATGGCCCGGCATCTGCCGGCCTCCGCTGTTCGGGTCTCCTGCCTTGGCAAATGCGGACAGCATCAATTCCTCCAGCGTCATGCCTACGGACAGGACAAAGCCGTAATCGCGATAATACGGCAGGAAATAGTCCTGCTCCCGATTCAAGGCAAATGCCGCCGCCACCTGCGCGGTCTCCTGCCCGATGCCGGAGACGTGGAAATTGATTTTGCCCGCCCGCTGCAGCAGTAAATTCCGCTCGTCGAACTTGCGCGCGAGCAGCATATATTTGTACATGTCCACTACTTCAGCATCCGTCAATCCGAGCTGCTCATGCTTAGGCTGGGTTTTCATTGATATTTTTGCGTTCATGGGAGTTACCTCCTTCGATTAGAACCCTAAAGTCGTTCGTCCTACATGTTTGCTCTTATCTTAAAACCTGGTACTAAGACTTGGGTTAACCTTATTATAATCCCTTTCCCCGCAAAAAGAAAATGTTCTTTGCAGCGATTATGATGATTATGTGACTAAATTCAAGCCAACTTTAGATACCAATCGCTTTGCCGTCCACGGCCAGCGAGGCCTCTCCCAAGATTTCGGCCAGTGATGGATGGGCAAAAACGGCCTGCCCGATCTCCCAAGGCGTCGCATCCAGCACCTGTGCAAGCGCGGCCTGATTGACCAGCTCCGTAACATGGGTGCCGATCATATGGACCCCTACGATGTCGTCGCTATGACGGTCGGCGATGATTTTCACGAATCCGTCCTTGTCCCCATGAACAAGCGCCTTGCCGATGGCCGAGAACGGAACTTTGCCGATCTTGACCTCCATGCCCTGTTCCCTCGCTTCCTTCTCGGTCAGGCCGACGGAAGCCACCTCAGGACGGCTATACACGCAGCGGGGCACATGACGGACATTATAGCCATGGGTCGGCTCCCCGGCCAGATGGTGCACGGCTACCAGCCCTTCGTGGCTTGCTGCATGGGCCAGCTGCAATCCGCCGATACAATCGCCGATCGCATAAATATGCGGCTCGGTCGTCTGCATCGAATCGTTTACACGGATGAAGCCTTGATGCAAGGCAATATCCGTATTCTCAAGGCCAATATTCTCCACATTCGCCTGCCGGCCGATCGATACGAGCAGCTTGTCCGCCTGCAGCCGGACCGCATTGCCGGCCTGAATAGCAGTGATGGCAATGCCGGCATCGTCCTTCTCGGCGGTGTCCGCCTGCACCTGATATCCCGTCAGTATTTCGATACCTCGGCGCTGCAGCTGTTTCTGCAGTTCCCGCCCCACCTCTTCATCCTCGTTAGGCAGAAGCTGCGAGGCGGCCTCGATGACCGTTACCTTGACTCCGAAGTCATGGAGCAGGGAAGCCCATTCCACGCCGATTACCCCGCCGCCAACAATGAGCATGGAAGCCGGCAGCTCCTCAAGCAGCAGCGCTTCATCGCTGCTCAGCACGTGCCTGCCATCGGGTTCAAGCCCCGGAAGGACGCGAGGACGCGATCCAGTCGCAATGATCAGATGACCAGGCACGATCGTTTCCATTTCCCCGTCATGCAGCTCAACAGCGACCGCGCCGCTCTTCGGAGAGAAGATCGACGGGCCGATCACCCGCCCTTTTCCATAAATAACCTCGATTTTATGTTTACGCATCAAATATTGAACTCCCTGATGGAGCTGATCCACGATGCCCTGTTTTCTTTCCTGTACCTTCGGAAACACAAGGGATAATCCTTTTGTCTCAATGCCGTAGCTTGCGCTGTCCTTCATCTGAGAGTACAGCTCCGCACTTCGCAGCAGCGCCTTGCTCGGAATACAGCCCCGGTGAAGGCATGTTCCCCCCAGCTTGTCCTGCTCGATGATAATCACTTGCTTGCCGAGCTGAGCCGCGCGAATCGCAGCTACATACCCCCCGGTTCCCCCGCCCAGTACCGCTACATCACATGTAATCGTCATTTTCGATCTCCACCTATCCCAAATAAATGTCCACTCCTACTTCTCGTTTCTTATTGTACCTCGTTTTTACCACATTACAAATCAAGAACGAAATAGACAGCCGTTCAAGAAGAAGGTATGATAAACATAAACAGCCAAAGCAGCCTTATCACGAAAAACATCACATTTGCTATGAAAGGAATACTTCAAATCATGAAATTAATGATATCCCGGTTTATCGCCATCATCATTCTCGTTATTCCCGGTATTGCCGCCATGATCGGCTTCCTGAAAATGAAGGACGCCTTATTCCTATATATGTCCAGACACGGCGACGACTCGCTGACCCATGTACACTTTGACTGGCTCGATTTCGGGCTGGGGGTTGTTTTGTTCCTAGCCGGGATCGGCTTTTTAGGGGGCTGGATCTATTTCCGCGACCACAAGCGCAACTACCTGGGGCCACGGTTCAAGAAGAAGACCGAGAACCCTTCATAACAATTATATTTCTGGATACACAGATAATATAACCGTTGACCCGTACGAGCAAACCCTCTTGTTCCGGCTTAGTCGCCGCTCAAGAGGGTTTATTGTGTGTTAGGCTATTCGTATAAGGCATCCTTCAGCTTGCTGGACATTCTTTGCCCGCCTGAAGATTTCTTCAGCAGCGTCCGGCGCAATCTTGTATTCTCGGCCGACAATTGCCTGGCCGTGGACAACAGCTCGGCTATCAGTTCTCTGTGCTGCTCCTTTAAGGAAGGATCGTTCAGCAATGTCTCGAATTTCGCCTCATTAAGCGATGCTTTATTCATGTCCCTGCTCCTTCTATTGCTTGTGGTTACAACCTGGCCGCTTCAGACAGTCCCTCCAAATTATTGTAACATAAACCTCCTGACTGCAAACCCTTGAATGGCCATTTATACGGCCCCGATGAGGGAAATAATAGATGTTTCATCAAAATCAAAATGGTCTCTTAACTAAATGAATAGACCATTACAAATTTCCCAACAACTCCCTCTTGCTGTAGAAACATTCAAACCCTACAATTAGAGTGAAGACAATGTTCTTCATAACCTTTTTTACTTCTCTTCTCCAGGTACCTTGTGTATCTGGAGTTTTTTGGGTTGGAGGACTGTTCAATAAATTATACCGGACCAAATCTAAGCTAATATATATAATGCCCACCCTCTCGGCCAAAGCCAAGAAGATGGGCACTAGGAAAAATGCGCATATTTATGCTTAAATAATGCCTTTATCAAGGTCCCAATCGTTTATCGGAGCCTCCGAGCAATGTCCGATAAAATACCGGGATCGTTCAGTCGTCGTCATTTTTCCACGAATCGTTATGCTTTCAGCTTACCTTATGTTCAATACGCAGCTTGTCGGCCACCATGGCGATGAATTCACTGTTGGTTGGCTTGGATTTGCTGATGTTGATCGTATAGCCGAACAAATGGCTAATGCTGTCGATATTGCCGCGCGTCCAAGCAACTTCAATGGCATGGCGGATTGCCCGCTCGACGCGTGACGGAGTCGTCTTGAACTTCTCTGCAATCGCTGGATACAGCGTCTTGGTGATCGCTCCTAAAATTTCAATATTGTTGTATACCATGGTGATCGCTTCACGCAAGTACTGATATCCCTTAATATGAGCAGGAACACCGATTTCGTGAATAATGGAAGTAATATTTGCGTCCAGGTTCTTCCCCTTGCCAAGCGGTACTACATTGGATTTCGCAAAGGATGAAGATGGCGAACTGCTTGAGGATAAGGTTTGAACTCCAACCAGCTGCCGAATTCGATTGGCTAGCACTTCCATATCGAACGGCTTCAGGATATAATACGATGCTCCCAACTGAACCGCACGCTGCGTAATATTTTCTTGTCCGAAAGCAGTCAGCATAATGATCTTTGGCTGCGGCGATACATTTATATCGCGTAAACGTTCCAGTACGCCCAATCCATCCAAATGCGGCATGATGATATCCAGGATCAGAACGTCCGGAACCTTAGAAGCATGCTCAATCATCTCCAAAACTTCCTCGCCATTGTAAGCAATACCTGATACAACCATGTCATCCTGCTCAGTAATGTACTCTGCAAGCAAATTCGTGAATTCCCGATTGTCATCCGCCAACAACACTTCAATTTTTTGCACCGACGACTTCCTCCTTGTGTTATGAGTTTCCTTAATCCTTCCAGAAATAAGGATTCGACATTCAAAAGTAAATTCCTTCTGTCGAAAATTATTTTTATTTATTTTTTTAATAATTTGATATATAATTAATTGTTACTTACAAATAGTGATCTGATTCGCTTCAATTCGACAAGTATTTACACCGGAAATGTCGGATTTGATCGCCTTGCAAACCGAGCTCTGCTGAAGCCAACAGCCTTTTGCTTCTACAATCATACAGCCACAGGCCGCAATGAAGCAAGGCTTAGGGAAAAAACAATATATATTTACATCATTTTAGCGAGCATAGTTCTCCGAAAACTACCCCAAAACCTGAAATCCACCCCCTTTAGACTTATAAGTTAACTATACATTAATATTAAAAATTTTCATATAACTTGTCTTTTTCGATGAGGGAGCCCCTTCGACGAAAAAAAACCAATCTTAAGGCCTAACTCGCCTTAAGATTGGTTGCCGTGCTGCCTTTCAAAATGCCTGCATCCTGCAGCATCCATTCGATAAAGCACCCATACCCTGACCGTGGATCATTAACAAACACATGAGTCACTGCACCGATCAATTTGCCGTTTTGAATGATGGGGCTGCCGCTCATCCCCTGTACAATTCCTCCGGTCTTTTCCACCAGCCTAGGATCCGTAATGCGAATCACCAATCCTTTAGTCTGTGGGGTACTCTGCTTGGATACATGCGCTATCTCCACTTTAAAACGCTCCACCTGCTGGCCTTCGACGACCGTTAAAATTTCCGCCGGTCCTTCCTTAACCTCTTCAGAAAAAGCGACGGGAATTGGGGTCTTGTAGACGCTGTGATCCGGGTTCTCGGACATCTTGCCGAAGATCCCGAAATGAGTATTGCGCTCAATGGTGCCAAGCGTTTTGCCTTCTTTCACAAAATGAGCTCTTTTCTCCCCGGGTTCTCCACTCTCGCTCTTGGAAATGGATGTTACGCTGGACTGCAAAATTTGGCCGCTTCCTACAACGATTGGCGTTTGCGTATTCATGTCGGTAATCACATGCCCTAGAGCGCCATATACGCCTTCCTTCGGAGCATAAAAGGTTAATGTTCCCACTCCAGCCGCCGAATCGCGAATGTAGAGACCAAGCCGCCAGGCCTTATCCTGCTTGTCAAAGGCAGGTGTTAATGATGTCGTGGATTCCCGATTATTCCGCTTGTAAACCACCTTTAGGGGTTGATTTTTCTTTCCGGCCTGTTCTACAAGGGCAGCGACCTCATGGACGTCTTTAAGACGCGAGCCGTTCAGATGAGTTATCAAATCCCCCGGCTGAATGCCTGCAGCTTCGCCAGGAGAAATTTTGGCCTTGTCCGTATTCACAAGATGGTGGCCCACAACAAGAATACCGTCGGATTTCACTTTAACGCCGATCGTTTGTCCTCCGGGTATGACCTTTAAGTCCGGAATTACATTTACTTTCACTGTCTTAAGAGGAATTTGTCCAAATAGCTTCATGCGGAGCTTGGCTTCACCGCTGCTAAGCGAGGATAGCTTCAGCGGAGAGCCGAGGGATACCTTCATGGAGGGGTTAGGCTGATCGTTCAACATAACGACATCCGGCCGGTCAACGCTAACCTCTGCCTGTACGGGTATGGCCAAATCGAGCTGTGTCCCTTGGCCTTGGAACATACGCAGTTCATCCGGCAGCATCGGCGAATGACCTTCAACGGCTGACGTGCCAAGAAAACAAAAGAAGAAGGCAAGTAAAAGACCGAGAAATCTACTCCTGAGGTTCGGGTTCAATGGCTGTCACGCTCCCTTAGCTTCTTTCGCTTGACGAAAAGGTGGTCGCCAATTGCGTACCTATAAGATACCCCGGGTGTGGTCTTTTATTACTGTCAATCATTGTTCCGGCCGTTAATTCGCACCCTTCTGGGCCTCAGCCAGCTTAAGCATTTCCTGGGCATGGTGGCGCGTGCGATCGGTAATCTCCACGCCACCGAGCATGCGGGCAAGCTCGTTGATCCGGCCGTTCTCCCCCAAATGCTCGACTCTCGTCATTGTCCGCCCGTCGGCTACAATCTTCTCGATAAGGTATTGTTGATCCGCCATGCAGGCAACCTGAGGCAAATGAGTAATCGAGAATACCTGGCAAGTGCTCGACAGCCGATACAGCTTCTCAGCGATCGATTGAGCTGCTCTGCCGCTAACGCCGGTATCCACCTCATCGAAGATCAAGACAGGAACCTCGTCATGACGGGCAAAAATGCTCTTCAAAGCGAGCATAATCCGCGACAATTCCCCCCCGGAGGCAATTTTACTCAAAGAACGCAGCGGTTCGCCAGGATTCGGAGAAATTAGGAATTCGGCTTGATCCATGCCGTGTTTGCCAAGCCTTACCCGTCTGCCCTCCCACTCGACTCCGCCGGGATCCCATGTCCGGTCCAGCTTAACCTCGATCGAGGTTCGGCCCATCTGCAAATCCTGAAGCTCGCCCTCGATTAGCTGCGCCAGCTGATCCGCCTTCTGCTGCCGGACATTGCTAAGCACAGCAGCCTCTCTAAGAGCTGCCTCGAGCAGCTGCTCCCGCTCCGCAGACAGCTTCTCCAGCCTCTCGTCCTTATTCTCCAGCATTTCCGTATCGCGGGAAATTTGTTCATAATATTGAAGGATTCCTTTAACGTCATCCCCGTATTTGCGACGCAGCGTGGAGATCAGATCCAGACGCTCCTCAACCTCCTCCAGGCGCTCGGGGTTGAACTCAATTCTGTCACGATAGTCCCGCAGAGCGAAGGAAGCGTCCTCTAGCAGGTAATAGGCCGACTGCAGCTGCTCCAGCAATGGTGTAATTCCCTTCTGGTCATAATCCGCAACATCCTCTAGACGGGACACCGCCTTCGCTATCGCTTCCAATCCCTGCGGACCATATAGCAACTCGTAAGCCCCGGACACGGAGTCCATCATTTTCTCACTATGGGATAGCTTTACCTTTTCCTCCGCAAGCCATTCATCCTCTCCAGGCTTAAGGGCGGCTGCCGCGATCTCCTCCAGCTGGAAACGGTACAAATCAAGCATTTGCAATGCCTGCTGGCTTGTGCTCTGCAGCTCTCTCCACTCTTTATCGACCTGCTGAAAAGCCGAGTAAGCCGCCTGATACCTTGTCTTCGCGGCATCGATATCCTCAGATCCAAAGGCATCCAGCAGCTTTAAATGCCGCTCCGGATGCAGCAGCGTCTGATGCTCATGCTGACCGTGAAGATTGATCAGGCTCTCGCCCACCTCGCGAAGCATAGACAAGTTGACCAATTGCCCGTTAATCCGGGCTGAGCTCTTGCCCTGAGCGCTAATTTCGCGCCGGATAATGAGCGCTTCACCGGGATCGGCGCTTATGCCCAGCTTGGTTAACGTTCCCCATACAGGGTGGTGCTCCTTGAGCTCGAAAGCGGCCTCCATCTCTGCCTTGTCGCAGCCATAGCGGATCAGATCCGCCGAGCCCCTGCCTCCGGATATGAGTCCAAGCGCATCAATAATAATCGATTTACCTGCTCCGGTCTCACCGGTCAGAACATGAAAGCCACGATCAAACGTGACGTCAACCGCCTCGACTACGGCTAGATTCCGTATGGATAAATGAACCAGCAAGAAAAGGCACTCCCTTCGCCTATGATCAAAAGTGCAGCAGCAAGCTGCAGCTCAAGCCCCTATGAAATGAAAGTCATAATTTGATTTATAACAAAGCGGCTGTAATCTTCATTGCGGCATATCAACAGAATGGTATCGTCGCCGCAGATCGTTCCCAGCAAATCAGGCCATTCCATATTATCAAGCAGAACCGCCACTGAATTGGCCGTTCCCGGCAAGCACTTCATTACGACGAGATTACCGGTATGGTCTATATGCACGAAGCTGTCCACGAGCGCCCGCTGCAGCTTCTGCACCGGATTGTAGCGCTGTGCTGTTGGCATCGAATATTTATACTTGCCATCATCCGTGGGGACCTTGATCAGCATCAGTTCCTTAATATCCCGGGATACGGTGGCCTGAGTCACCTGAAACCCGGCTTCCCGCAATGCTTCCACCAGCTCGTCCTGCGTTTCGATTTCATGACCGGTAATAATCTCCCTGATCTTAATATGCCGTTGACCCTTCATCTTGTCCTCCATATATCCGTAATATGCGATGCCTCCTCGGCATCATCCAAATCCGTGCTTAAGGTGATTTCCTTGATTTGCCCGAGCTCAGTATCAATATAGAGCACCCCTGCACAGTCAGGATAAAGAAGCAGGTAAGGAAGAATGTCCCTGCGCAGACCAGCGCCTGTCCACTCGATCGGCTGACGCTCTCTCGTCTTTCTTACCAGATAATACTCACCATGCTTCTTTACGACATAATCGATATATAACCGGCTATGCAGCACCTGTGCATCCACCCTGAATGCGAGCGGAACCTTCAGCTTGTCGCTGACGACTTCAAAGCCTTCCGACTCCAGTAAATCAATGGCCGGATGCTCTTGGATGTTCTCATTGAACTCAAATCCGACGCCTGATCCGAGCGTAAAAGGCTTGCGGAGCCAGATTCTGAACCCGCGATACAGCAGCAATGCTGCAATGCCCGCAATAATTACCATCAGAAAACGATCGGTATATTCGCTCATCGAAATCACCTCAGTTGATTAATTCGACGCGATGGATTAACATCCTGTTTTCAGATGGATATTGTTAAACAAGGCTACATATTTATTCGTATGCACCCATTATAAGCGAACATCCGTTCTATATGCAACATTTTAATGTATAAATGCATATGAAAAAAGTATGTCCATGTATTTATAGGAACAAAACTTCATTTATCAGGATATGCATCCACACCCTTTAAATAAGTTCCAGCGGTTAACCGATTCACTTTCACTTTCTCTTCCAGCAGCCCAAAAAAGCCCATCAATAGGATGGGCTTTTCGTCGTAAACGTATCTTTCGCTTCCTGAACGACACGCTGCGAGCTCTCGCGGATATGCTGCAAGGCCTCCGTCTCGGCAAGCTGTTCCTTGGCTTCCGGGGGGAGCAGCCTGAAATGCGCCAGAAATTCTATATTCCCTTCCCCGCCCGTAATCGGTGAGAATGTTAGCCCCTGCAAAGCATACCCCAGCTCTGCTGCAAAGCCGAGAACGGTCTCCAGCACCTCCTGGTGTACCTTGGCATCGCGAACGACCCCGGACTTTCCGACCTTCTCGCGCCCGGCTTCGAACTGAGGCTTGATCAATGCAACGATATCCGCAGGCTTGTTGAGCAGCGCGACAAGCGGCGGGAGGATAATCCGCAGGGATATGAACGATACGTCAATGCTCGCGAAGTTGGGGGCGGGGCCGTCCAGATCTTCCGGCGTCATATATCTGAAGTTGGTCCGCTCCTTGACATTGACGCGTTCGTCGCTGCGCAGCGACCAATCCAGCTGGTTATAGCCGACATCGATCGCATACACGTAGCTGGCGCCATGCTGAAGGGCGCAATCCGTAAATCCGCCAGTAGACGATCCGATATCGAGCATCACTCTGTCCTTCATGTCGATATCGAACTGCTTCAAGGCTTTTTCCAGCTTCAACCCGCCGCGGCTGACATACGGATGAATCGCACCCTTAACCGTCAGCTTCGTATCGCGAGGTATTTTAGTGCCTGCCTTCTCGATCCGTTCCTGATTTCCGAATACGAGACCCGCCATAATTGCGGTTTTGGCTTTTTCCCTGCTGTCGAAATATCCTTGCTCGACCAACAAGACATCGATGCGTTCTTTGGACACAGACATAACATTCTCCTGACCCTGTCTCTTAAGATGGTTTGACTTTCTTGCCGTAGCTGAACTGATGCTCCGCCCGGTACTGTTGGATTTGCTGTACGACGGCCTCTGCGGTCAATCCAACCTCCTGCAGCTGCTCCTTGATGCTGCCATGCTCGATAAATCGGTCCGGAATGCCCATGAGGGACACGTCAACGCCGGAGATTCCCTGCTCGGCGTAAAATTCCAGCACCGCGCTTCCCAGGCTGCCCGCCTGACAAGCTTCCTCAAGCACGATCAGCTTTGTTCCGGCCTTCGCCAGCTGAAGCAGCATGCTGTGATCCAGCGGCTTCAGGAATCGCGCGTTTACTACACCGACGTTAACGCCCTCCCGTTTAAGCGTCTCAGCGGCTTCTTCCGCAACCTGCACCATCGGCCCGATGGCGATGACCGCCACTTGATCCCCTTCACGCAGCTTCTCCCAGCTGCCAATCGGTATAGGCTTAAGCTCCTCATCCAGTTGGACTCCCGGAACATTAACCCTCGGATAACGGTAACCGATCGGTCCATCATTATAATCAAGCGCCGTCTTCATCATATGGCGCAGCTCATTCTCATCCTTCGGCATCATCAGCACGATGTTCGGAATATGGCGCATGAAGGCGATGTCATACACCCCCTGATGCGTCTCGCCATCCGCGCCGACAAAGCCGGCCCGGTCGATGGCGAACATGACGTTCGCGTTATGGCGGCAAATATCATGGACAATCTGGTCGTATGCCCGCTGCATGAATGTAGAATACACCGCGAACACCGGCTTCATTCCTTCCATCGCCAGCGCCGCGCACATCGTGGCCGCATGCTGCTCGGCGATGCCGACATCGATCATCCGGTCCGGGAAGCGTTCGGCGAACTTCACCAGCCCCGAGCCGCCCGGCATTGCCGGCGTAACCGCGACGATCCGCTCATCCTTCTCGGCCAGCTCGATCAGCGTCTTGCCGAAAACCTCCGTATACATCGGATTGCCAACCGCTTTGAGCACCTGACCGGATTCGATCTTATAAGGCGTAATTCCATGCCACTTGTGCGAATCCTCTTCGGCAGGTGTATAGCCCTTCCCTTTGGTCGTCAGCACATGCACCAGCACCGGCCCGCTCACATTATTGGCCTGGGTGAACGCCTCAATTAAACCTGCGAGGTCATGTCCGTCCACTGGTCCAAGATACGTGAAGCCGAGCTCTTCGAAAAGAACGCCGGATACCATCATATATTTCAGGCTATCCTTCAGCCGCTCGGCCGTTTTGGCCAGCTTGCCGCCGATAGCCGGAATTTTCTTAAGCAGCTGTTCTACCTCGTCTTTAGCGCGCAGGTAATTTTTATCTGATCTGATCTTCGTCAAATAATTATGCAGGGCTCCGACGTTAGGCGCAATCGACATTTCATTGTCATTGAGGATAACCATCAGGTCCTTCTGCTCGTGGCCGATATGGTTCAGCGCCTCAAAGGCCATGCCGCCCGTCAGGGCGCCGTCGCCGATAATGGCGACCACCTTGTTGTCCTCCCCCTTCAAGTCCCGAGCCAGCGCCATGCCCATGGCCGCCGAGAGGGAGGTGCTGCTGTGGCCTGCTTCCCATACGTCATGCTCGCTTTCGCAGCGCTTGACGAACCCGCACAAGCCTTTATGCTTGCGCAGCGTATCGAACCGGTCCATACGTCCCGTCAGGATTTTGTGAACATAAGCCTGATGGCCTACGTCGAATATGAATTTGTCCCTTGGACTGTCATAGCAATAATGCAGCGCGATCGTCAGCTCCACCACACCCAAATTGGACGCAAGATGTCCTCCCGTCACAGACAGCTTCTCAATTAGAAACTGGCGAATCTCGGCAGCTAGCGGCGCCAATTGTTCGATTGAAAATTGCTTCAGATCGTTGGGCTCATGAATTTGAGAGAGCAGCAAAGCGAATTCCCCGCTTCCTTCATTGGATTTCTCATGTTGCTAATATAATGACACAATTATAACATATGAATAACTTTTGTCGAAGTTATCCGGAATTCCCTGCTCCAAGGACCTAGCGATCCCGGTGCATTAAATAATCGGCTATCTCTATCAGGCGCTCCGGACGGGGGATAGCCCCGCCTGAAATCGCTTCCCTTGCTTGTCTGGTCAGGCGGTCCACCTCGGCCCGCGACGCCTCCAGTCCGACGAAGTATGGATAAGTGACCTTCTGCTGCTTGACATCGCTCTGCGTTTTCTTGCCCAGCTTGCTCTCGTCTCCGACTAGATCAAGAATATCGTCCTGGATTTGAAAAGCGAGCCCGATCGCTCGGCCAAAGGTTTCCAAAGCCTGTAACTGCTCCGTGGAAGCTGCGGCGATGCGTCCTCCGGCCTTCAGGCAGAAGACGATCAGATCACCGGTCTTATGCTCATGGATATAGCGAAGCTGACCGAGATCGGTCATCCCCTGCTCGCCCTCCATGTCGGCCACCTGCCCGCCAACCATGCCGGCAGGGCCCGCATAGCGCGACAAATCCTCTACGATGGCCAGAGCGGCTTCGGCAGGAACGCCGTGTTTTTGACTTGCCTGAACGACGCTGTAGAAGGCGTGGGTAAGCAGGGCGTCGCCCGCCAGAATCGCCATAGCTTCACCGAACACCTTGTGATTCGTCGGCTTGCCGCGGCGATAATCGTCATCATCCATCGCCGGAAGATCGTCGTGGATCAGGGAGTACGTATGTACCATCTCTACGGCGCAGGCGACGGGCAGCGCCGCCTCGCGGCTGCCCTGGAGCGCCTCCGCCGCAGCGATGACTAGCAGCGGGCGAAGACGCTTGCCGCCCGCCATTAGGGAATAGCTCATCGCTTCCTTCAGATTGTCCGGCACATTCCAGTCCGCAGGAACGGCCTGCTGCAATTGTGATGCCATCAGGCCCGATATTTCCTCGATATATGAATGGATGTCCTGCTCCTGCTTACCCAACAGAATCACCGCTCTCTTCGATCAGTGGATCGAAGGGCTTCTTCACGATTTGTCCGTCGGCTTCCATGATCATTTCAATTTTTCGTTCGACCTGAGATAATTTGCTGCCGCATAATTGCGATAATTGCATGCCCTTCTGAAATAAGTCGATCGCCTTCTCAAGCGGCACATCGCCATGCTCCAGCTGGGACACGATATCCTCCAGCTCGTTCATCGCTTCCTCGAAGCTGTACTCGAGCTCATTCAGTTCATTCAGATTCTGCTTCTCAGTCTCCATGATCCTCACCTGCTCCCCTCATGCCCCATACCTGGCAGTCCAGCTCGCCGTCGGTAAGCTTGACTCTAACCAGGTCTCCAGGCTCTACATCATTCAGCGACTTCACCAAACGCCGCCCTTTCTCGTCGTATACAAGACTATAGCCTCTCGCCATAACCTTCAGCGGACTGAGCGCATCCAGCTGCCTGATGCCATAGGACAGCGTCTGGCTCTTCTCCTTCAAAATGCCGTTCATCGCCGCACGAAGCAGCCGCCCTGCATCCTCGTGACGCCGCTTCGTCAGCGCCAGCGTATCCTGCGGATGGTAGCGCAGCAGGCGCTGATGCAGCCTCAGCTCGGCGGCGGCGGTGGGCGTGGCGGCGCGCAGGTCGGCGACGAAATCGGCGATGGTAAAGTCCGTCTCATGGCCTACGGCCGAGATGACGGGGATAGCCGATTCGTAAATGCTTCGCGCGACCGCCTCTTCATTGAACGCCCACAGCTCCTCGAGCGAGCCGCCGCCCCGGCCGACGATGAGCACGTCGGCCTCGCCGAGCGCGTTCATCGTCCGGATCGCCTGGACGATGGACGGCGCCGCCCCCTTGCCCTGTACGAGCACAGGGTGCAGGACGACCCTCGCCTGCGGATAGCGCCGCTCCAGCGTCGTCAGAATGTCCCGGACGGCCGCGCCGGTCGGGGACGTGATGACGCCGATCACGCGCGGAAACGCAGGCAGCGGTCGCTTCCGCTGCGGCGCGAACAAGCCTTCGGCCTCCAGCTTCTGCTTCAGCTGCTCGAAGGCCAGATACAGGCTGCCAATGCCGTCAGGCTGCATCTGCGTCGCATAGAACTGATACTGCCCGTCCCGCTCGTAGACCGACACATTGCCCCGCGCAATAACGCGTGTTCCCTCCCGGGGAATAAAGGGCAGCCGCTGGTTATGCGAGGCGAACATGATGCTCTTGATCCGGCTGTCCTTGTCCTTGAGCGTAAAATACATATGTCCGCTGGAGTGATGCGTAAAGTTGGAGATTTCTCCGCGAATCCATACCTCCGAGAGCAGCGTATCCGACTCCATCTTCATCCGGATATAACGATTCAATTCCTTAATCGTATAAATCTTTTGCTCCATGGGGCCCATCCCCCCCTTTATCATTGCGGCTTAGGCAAGGCCTTGTAGCCGTTTGGCTGCAATCAGCGTATTTTGCATCAGCATCGTAATGGTCATCGGGCCGACGCCGCCCGGTACAGGCGTAATCGGTCCGGACACTTCCTTCACGCTTTCGAAATCTACGTCGCCCGCCAATTTGCCGTTATCCAGACGGTTCATTCCCACGTCAATCACGACGGCGCCGGGCTTCACATAGGTAGCATCCACAAAATTAGCCCGGCCGATCGCTACGACGAGAATATCGGCTTGTTTCGTCAACTCCTTCATGTTCGCCGTGCGCGAATGGCACATCGTCACTGTAGCATTCTCCCGCTGCAGCAGCAAGGATACCGGCTTGCCAACGATATTGCTTCGCCCGATGACGACAGCATGCTTCCCGGACATTTCGAGGCCGGTACGCTTGATCAGCTCAATGACGCCGGCAGGCGTACAGGGAAGCAGGCTGTCGTCGCCGATAACCAGATTGCCGACATTCACCGGGTGGAAGCCGTCGACGTCCTTCTCCACGGCAATCGCGTCGATGACCGCCTTCTCCTCGATATGGCCCGGCAGCGGAAGCTGGACGAGAATGCCGTGAATATTGCTCTGCCTGTTCAGCTTGTCGACGAGCCCGAGCAGCTCCCCCTGTGTTGTCGAAGCCGGCAGGCGGTGAACCTCCGAATAGAAGCCGAGATCATGGCATGCCTTCTCCTTATTACGAACATAAACCTGTGATGCCGGATCCTCGCCGACGAGAACGACGGCCAGCCCTGGCTGAAATCCCTTGCCCGCCAGGCTCTCGACCTCCTTGCGGATGTTTCCTCTGATCTCCTCGGAAACCTGCTTTCCATTAATAACCGGTGCTGTCATAGACTTCTCCCCTTATCGTATAAATTAAGTTTTGTTAAATATTAATTATGGTTCTTTAATTTCTCCAGGTCATGAATCATTTTGCCAAGCACGCCGTTGACGAATTTGCCGGACTCCTCTACGCCGAAATGCTTGGCCAGCTCAATCGCTTCGTTCACGGCAACCTTGCCAGGCACGTCATCGCGGAACACCATTTCGTACACCGCCAATCTCAGCACCTGCCTGTCCACCTTGGACAAGCGGCTAACCTGCCAGTTCTTCAAATAATCGGCCAGCATTTCGTCGATGGCCGTCTTATGCTCCCATGTACCGTTTACGAGCTCCAGCACGAAGGTCTTCGTGCGTTCGACGTCGGATAATTCGACCTCGCTCTCATTCTCGCCGGCCGCCTCCGCAATGAGCATCGATACAGCCTCTTCCGCACCGACCTCGTTCATCTCCATCTGGTACAAGCTTTGTATCGCAATTTCCCGTGCTAGTCTCCGTTTCATGTGCTTCCTCCTTAAACTCCATAGAACAACATTTGCTTCCTACTACTCATGATGAACCAAAATGCCGGGATTCTATTACACCCTCAGCAATTCGAGGCCATACTAATGCGTATCGGCTGAATTACGCATATCTTTAAAATGCGTTTAACGCGCTATTTCAAACAAAAAAAACCCGTGACATGCTCTCTCCACAAAAATGGGCAAGATAAAACACAGCTCTTTTTTCCGGAGGACAGCATATCACAGGAATCATTTAAAAGGGCGCCAGCGCGCATTCAACCAGTCCAGCAGCTCTCTCCATGGAATGAGCGGGCCCTGATCGAGATCCTTATATTTGCCGAGCGTATACCCGACAAACAGGAGTAGCGCACAAAATAACATGTTCCAAAATCCGAAAAACAGATAAATGGGAATTAGAAATAGCGCGGCTGCAGTTCCCAGCAAGCGTCCCTTGTAATCCTCCCATAATTGCTTCCAATTCATCGGGATCTTCACCCCTATTCAACCCGGCTTTTGATGACAGGAGATTGTACAAGGTTAGCTATATACACCGACACGTAGGATACAGGGATGCCCGTAATTTCCTCCACATGATCGTGCACCTGCTTCTGTACTTCCTCCGTGAGCTCCGGAATGGAAGTCTCACCGTCCACCAAAGCGCGGACCATAATTTCCAGACCTGAATCCGTAATGCGGATGCGCGTCTTCACGTCGCGAATGCCGCGAACCCGGGACGCTGCTTTGTAGGATAAATTCTCAATCGTCTCGACAGAAATCTGAATATCTCCATATTCCGTCCGCTGATCGATGGAAGGGAGCGAACTGCGATCACGCTTGATCGAGATGTAGAAGAAGCGGATGCTAAGCAGAAACAGAATGACCGCAGCGCTGACGGCAGCGATGATCCACGATCTCTCGTCGTATTCCTTCAGTTCGACAGGCACGACCTTCGTTACCAGGAGGATGGCAATCACTGATATTATTCCGATACTTACGCTGTAAATAAACAGCAGAAGTCTGTCCAAAATTTTGGGCACGGATGGGCCTCCTTAAATTATAGTAAACCCCTGACGGTGATCGTCGGGGGTTCTTAGCTAGATCATTATTTCACCCTGTGGCTCAGTTCCGTCTCTTCACTTCTCTCGGCCGCCTTGAAAATGACGTCGTGAATATGTACGTTAACCTCCACCACGGTCAGTCCGGTCATCGTTTCGATCGAACGCTTGACGTTGCGTTGAATCTCCGTTGCCACCTCCGGCAAGCGATTGCCGTATTCCACGATAACGGATACATCAACAGCCGCCTCGCGCTGTCCGACTTCAACCTTCACGCCCTTGGACAGATTCTTTCTGCCCAGCAGTTCGACAATGCCGCCCGCGAATCCGCCGCTCATGCCGGCAACGCCTTTGACTTCAACCGTAGCCAGTCCGGCGATCACTTCGATAACCTCGGGTGCGATTTGAATTTCTCCGATATCCGTACGTTCAAATTCCGTAGGCAATGTACTCATTACTCATCATCCACCTCTCAATAAGTTTGACAAAACCTCAAGACAAAGAGGCTGGCCACTTATTATAAATACTATATCATTTCAAGATCATTATGACAAACTGTCAGCGAAATCTAAATCTCATTTTCTTCCAAAAATTTAATGTCGAAATCGCCCCGGATAAATACCGGATGATCCAGCAATTTTTGATGGAACGGAATGGTCGTATGGATACCTTCAATCGCGAATTCAGCAAGCGCCCGCTTCATTTTGGCTATGGCCTCATCGCGGGTCGGCGCCCAGACGATCAGCTTGGCGATCATGGAATCATAATGCGGGGAAATCGTATATCCCGGATAGGCTCCGCTGTCCACGCGAACTCCAGGACCGCCCGGCGCAAGATAGAAGCCGATTTTGCCCGGGGACGGCATGAAATTGCGGGAAGGATCCTCCGCATTGATCCGGCACTCGATCGACCAGCCCGACAGGACGATATCCTCCTGCTTGAAGGATAGCGGATTGCCTTCCGCGACCGAGATCATTTCCTGAATCAGGTCGACTCCGGTGATCATTTCAGTCACGGGATGCTCTACCTGAATGCGCGTATTCATCTCCATGAAATAGAACTGGCCGTCCGGGCCGAGCAGAAATTCCAGCGTACCCGCCCCGGAATAATTTACAGCGAGCGCAGCCCGGACGGCTGCTTCGCCCATTTCCTGGCGTTTCTCGGGACTCAGCACCGGGCACGGGGCCTCTTCCACGAGTTTCTGGCGTCTGCGCTGCACGGAGCAGTCGCGTTCCCCTAAGTGAACAGCATTGCCATGCTTGTCGGCAATGATCTGAATTTCAACGTGCTTCATGCCCGTCAAATATTTCTCCAAATATACGCCGGCGTTGCCAAAAGCCTTCTGAGCCTCCTGCTGCGCCATCGTAATCTGCTGAATCAGCGAGGCTTCGTCCTCGGCCAGCCGGATTCCCTTCCCGCCGCCGCCAGCCGTTGCCTTGATAATGACTGGGTAACCGATATCGCGCGCGACCATAACCGCTTCATCCAAATCCTCAACCAGGCCGTCAGAGCCTGGAATCACGGGAACATTGGCGTTCTTCATCGTTTGCTTCGCCACGGATTTGTCGCCCATTTTCGTGATCGCTTCCGGGGAAGGGCCGATAAAGGTAATGTTGCACGAATCGCAGATTTCCGCGAAGTCGGCATTCTCGGCCAGGAAGCCGTAGCCCGGGTGAATCGCATCGCATTCCGTCAGCGTTGCAATACTCATCAGGTTCGTAAAATTCAAGTAGCTGTCTTTGGACAAGGTCGGTCCAATGCAATAAGCTTCATCCGCAAGACGTACATGCAGGGAGTCCTTGTCCGCCTCGGAATATACGGCCACGGTCGAAATGCCAAGCTCCCGGCAAGCGCGGATAATCCGCACGGCAATTTCCCCGCGGTTCGCAATCAATATTTTTTGAAATTTCACTGATTTCCCATCCTCCTTGGAAAGCTAGATAAGACCTTGACAAGGCCTTTTTCAACCGTAGCTTATTCCGGCTTCACCAAAAAGAGAGGCTGTCCGTATTCCACGAGCTGCCCGTTCTCTACGAGAATATCCACGATCTCGCCCTTGACTTCCGCCTCCAGCTCGTTCATCAGCTTCATCGCTTCAATAATGCAGACGGTCGTCTTCTCGCCTACCTTGTCCCCTATATTGACATAAGGGTTGGCATCCGGGGAAGAAGCTCTGTAGAATGTTCCAACCATCGGAGACACTATCTTATGTAGATTAGCATCGGCAGCGGGGCCTTCCGCGCTTTGTCCGGCAGTCTGGGCCGTGGTGTTATCCACCATAGCCGGCGGCGCTTGAAGCGGCGCTGCAGCCTGGGGAGCGCTGGCCAATACCGTTGGTTGAACGTGCACAAGCTCGCTTTTTCCTGGCTTGCGGATACACAGTCTCGTACCTTCGTTTTCGATTTCAAGCTCATGAACCGAGGTTTTATCCACCAGCTCGATCAGCTCTTTGATTTCATTCAATTTGAACATGGTTTTCTTCACTCCTTCAGCTTTTTCGCAAAGCTCGGGCCTTTTCGCATCATAACTTTATGTATTATATCACAATCAATCAAAATGGAAAGAGTCCAAGATTCCCTTGGACTCTATCGGCTTCAACTGGAAAATGAACGAATTTAATGCAACATCAAGGTTCCGATTTCATTGCGATACATACTGGACAGTGACCTTGTCCTGGGATACGCCCAGCTCCTTGATCACCATATCGACGATGCTTACGGCCTCCTTGACCTGAAGCTTGTCGCTGATCACCACAACGCGGTAGCTGTCGTTGTCCTCAGCCACTACGGCATTGGCATACTGCTGCTGAAGACGCTCCTCAATGTCGGTGATCTTAGCTTCCTTCTCTTCCAGCGCGCTCAACTGCTGCTGAGCCATCGCAGCTTCATCCAGCGATTTCTTTTCGTCGTTCATCGTCTGCAGCAGCTGCTCCGTCTTCTTGATATTCTGCTCGGCGCGGTCCATCTGATAGGCCGTCAGGGTATCTCTCGTCAAGGCGCCCTCGGACTCCAGCTTCTTCAGCACGTCTTCATCGGTAACGCCCTGCGAAGCTTTGTCCTCTGCCTTTGGCTGCTCGCTCTTCTGTTCGCTCTTCTGCTCGTTTCTTTGCTCGCCCTTCTCGCCCTTTTGCTCGCTTCGCTGCCCGCTATCGGCCGACCCCTCGGTCTGTGCCGCCTGACCGCCGGAGACATCCGTCTCCTTCTCATTCTGGACAGCCTGCTCTTCGCCATCCTGCATTTCCCCGGAGCCTTCACCTTCAGCTGCAACCTCAGAGAGAATAATGTCATCATCAGACAAGGCGCTGCCTTCAACGACGGCTTCCCCGCCCGCAGCCTGCTCCATCATCGTTACCTTCTTTCCTTCGGCAGTCTTCGGCTTGTTCGCTCCGGAATCCTCTGTAAACAAGTAATAAGCCGAGAGAATAACCATCAAACTAAGCATCGAGACGAGCCAAATTGTCTGTCTTTTCGATTTCATTGTTTTTCCTCCTAGAATCATAGTTTTGGTATTTTTCAATAAAGTGGCAACGCTTTATTGCGATTGCTTCCTCGGAACAACGGAGATCCGGTAAGCCGGAACATTTAGCCCCTTTTCCACCGCATCGACGATCAGGCTTTTGACCGTCTTGTTCTCAGCCCCCCTGGCCACGATTAGAACCCCGCGGACCTTCGGTTTGATTTTTTTAGTAATGATCGGCTTTTCGCTGCCGTCTTCTTCATTGGTAACGATTTGCCCATCCCGCGTATACTGCGTAATATGGCGCTTACCCCCGTCCTTGTCATTCTCCTCGGTCAACTGCTGCGTATCCTTCGTATTGCGGCCGATGACGAGCTCTTCCGTCGAATCGACCGTCACTAGGACGTCTACTGCGCCGACGCCGACGATTTTCTCTAGAATCTCCTTCGTCTTGTTCTCCAGCGACACCTCAATCGCATCAAAGCTGCCTTCGCCCGCTGCCTGATCGGGCAAAGCCGATGTCAGCAGCTCCTGCCCCGAAGGGGGCTCTCTCCCCGCGCCGCCGGAGTCAATTTGCTTCACGTTGGCGAAGGAGTTGAACAGCATGATCGCGACACCGATTAACCCGAGAATAATCAGCAGCCGGTACGCGTTCAGCTTCTTCTTGCCCTCCAGGCTCCGCCCGATAATAGACTCCAGCTTCTTCCACCATTTCAGCATCAACATCCCCCCTTGCTACTTCGCATCCTCTTGCAGGACAACATGGACGACCTCAGCCGGAATTCCCCAGCCGCGCGACAGAATATCAGCAATTTGGCGGCTTAGAGGGTTTGCGCCTTCATGCCCATAGCCAGAATCGCTTTCCGGAGCCAGGCCTATAATCCCCCCTGCCGTCCCCCCCTCCCTGCCGGAGGACTCCCCGCTTGCGGCCGCGATGGCGGTATCTTCTGCTCCCACAGCCTCCCGCTCCTGAGGGTTCACCTCGATAGAGACGGGCTCCACGGGCGCGATTGCGATTCGTGAGGATGTACCAGGGCTCGCCTCCTTCTGATCGTCCTTGCGGGACAGCTCCTGCTCCCGCTCCTTTGGACTCATGTACACATCTATGGATGAAATCGAGGGCTCTGCATCATCCTCTGCCGCATCCACGCGAACCACCACGCGGTCTACGGGCTGACCGGTTGCCCGCTCGATTTGATCCTTCATCCGCTTGGCCGCTTCCTCGCTGGCCCATTGAATGGCCTCCTGCTCTCTCTTCATCCTCATTTGCTCCCCTTGCCGCAATATTTCCTCGGTATCGGTACCCGCCGATTGCTGTCCGGCAGAATCTGCGCTATCCATAAAAGCCATTTCCAGCTGCCGCTCGGCATCCGGAGCAAACAGGCGCATGACCGGCGCGATCAGCGTAAGCAAAATCAGCAGGCTGATCACCAGCTTCACGTATCTCTCCATCGAACGATTAGGAAGCAGCAGATCGATGAAGGCCGCCAGAAGCACAACAAAAATGATCTCCTTCAGCCATTCCGCCAGCCAGGTCATCCAGGAATCACCACCACTTTTTCTCTATCTCATCATCACCGTTACATTCCCCGCAGTTAACGTAATCGTGATGGCAAGAAAGAACATCAATCCGACTGCTGCTAAGGCAGCGAATACATATATCATGCTCTTTCCGATCGTCTCCAGGCAGGTCACGATCGGTGTCTCTCCAAGCGGCTGCATGACCGCTGCGCTCAAATTGTAAATCAGTGCGAGCGTCAGTATTTTAATGGCGGGAAAAGCGCACAGGAACAGCAGAATAATCACTCCGACGACCCCGATCGAATTTTTGACGAGCAGCGAAGCCGAAATAACGGTGTCTGTAGCATCGGCAAATACTTTGCCAACGACTGGAACGAAATTCCCGGTCAGATACTTGGCCGTCCGCAGCGTAACGCCGTCCGCCACCGAGCCGGTAATCCCTTTTACAGAGATGACGCCAAGGAAGACGGTCAGCATCACGCCGAGCAGCGTCATACTGATCGTGCGCAGCAGATTGGCAAGCTGGGTCAGCTTGTACTTCTCGGACAGCGAGCTGACGATATGCAGAACGGCCGAGAAGAACAGCAGAGGAAATACGATCGTATGCACGACCGTTCCCACGGTATGCACCATGAACACCACGAGCGGATGCGTAACGGACACAGTCACCATATTCCCCAACGAAGCAAGCAGCGTGAACAAGAGCGGCACCATCGCCATCATGAAATCGATCATGCCCCGAATCGCGTCCGTAGCGTAGGTAATCGCGACATGGAAGCTGTTGATCGCCAATATAAGAATGACCATATAACAAATCGCATAGGCCACCTTGCTGACCTGCTTGCGTTCAAAAGCAGATTGGAATGTTTCCAGAATCGAGCTGAACACGGAGAGGAGAACGATCGTCGTCAGAATATGTCCGTTGTACAGCACCTCGTGCCACATATATTTCAGCAGTCCCGTCAACCCTGCCTTGACGCTGAAGGAGTCCCCGTTCCCATCCTGCAGCAGCATATCCATGAAGGATGGCATCTCCTGATCGGGAAAAAAACCGCCGTATTCCTTCATCAGCTGCTGCCAGTAGGTCTCCACCTGATCCGTCGGAAGCTCCTCCGCCTGCTTCTTCATCCAGCCATCTCCAGGCTCCGCAGCAGCAGCCGGCAGAGGCCACATCATAAGAAGGAAGCCCAGGATAAGCATGAGCATGGACCGCTGACGCCAATCATTTATCGTCTTATTCATCGTTTGTCTCCGTTTCGTTAAGCAGGCAGCATTTTCATTACGGTCTCAATGATGATGCTGATGATGGGAATGGCCAGAACCATAATGAGTATTTTTCCGGCCAGCTCAATTTTGGAGGCAATGCTCTCCTGGCCGGCGTCTCTGACGATTTGGGCACCGAATTCGGCAATGTAGGCAATCCCGATGATTTTCAGGATCGTTTTGAGGTAGATCATTTGCACACCGGAGGATTCAGCCAACTGCTCCAGCACCTCGATGATTCCGCCGATTTTACCTGCCAAATACATAAAGATCATGATACCGGTGGCAACCGCGATCAGAAACGCGAACATCGGCTTCTGTTCCTTGATGGTGAGGATGAGTATGGTGGCGATCAATCCCAAGCCTACGATCTGGATCATTTCCACTGCCGAATCACCTACTGGAATAAAAAGATCGATTTGATTTCCTGAAAGAGATTGTCCAGTAATCGGATAACCATAAACAGCACGACGACGAACCCGATCACGGTCACCCAGTGCGCCATGTCCTCTTTGCCCATTTGCTTCAGCACGGTGTGGATCATGGCGATAATGATGCCAATGCCTGCAATTTGAAATATGGCGTTCACTTCTAAGTTCATTGATTTGGCACCTCACGATCATTTTTGCAGTGACAATCATCGGTGATGAGAAGGTAGCCCGCGGTTAATAGAGTAAAATAACGATAAACGCCCCGCCCAGTACTCCCAAGCTTCTGGACATTTTCTCATAACGGGCCTGTTCCTCGCGCGCGGCCAGCTCCTCACTCTCCAATTGACGGACGGCTGTAGCGATATGGCCAAGTTGATTCGTCCGGTCGCTTGTCCCTAACGTGAAGGCGAGCTGAAGCAGGACTTCCTTCTCCGCAGCCTTCATGGCTGTTTGCTTCCATCCTGCCTGAACCGCATGGTGCAGGCTTTGCTGTGCCGTCCAGTTGGCCGGCGAAATCATCCCTCTGGCGGCTTCCTCGAACAGCCCTTTGATCGGCTCACTGCTCTGAAGCGCGATGCGCTGCAGAGCTTCGGGCAGCGGCGTGAATCCGTAAGCAATCTCCGTCTCCAGCCGCTTCAGCGCCAGGATGAGCCGCCGGATTTGATGGGGGCGGCTGGCATATTGTCCGGCCTTCATAAATCCGGCCAGCGTTGCCGCTAGGAGCACCAAAACAGCGCCAAGCAGCTTAACCATATCGCTCCCTGCCCTTCGCGCCGAGCTCCGAGCCGAGCCCCGAATGGTCTATCCCCCTTCGCTTGCCGTCCCACAGGCGAAAGGCTATTCCGCTCTCGCTGCGGGCAAGCACCGCGTGCATTTCAAAGAACGGAGGGTCAGCCAGCCTGGAGAGCGCCGGCCGGTAAGACAGCTCGCTCACATCCGAACCATGCGCAGTGGCAATCACCTTCACCCCTGCATGCAGGGCTTCCGCTAGAGCGTCCGCATCCTCAGGACGGCCGATTTCATCCACAATGATCACATCCGGTGACATCGAGCGCAGCATCATCATGATCCCTTCCGCCTTGGGACAGCCGTCCATCACATCGGTTCTGGGCCCAACGTCGAAGCTCGGGACTCCCCGCTTGCTTCCGGCAATTTCCGAACGCTCATCGATGATGCCGACTTTAAGGCCTGGCCACCTGGCCTCCGGATGGCCCCAGGCCCCGCTGCTGATCGCCCTGGCCAGATCGCGGATCAAGGTTGTCTTTCCCTGCTGCGGCGGTGACAATATTAGCGTATGTAGGACGGTCCTATGCTTGAAATCAAGAAGATGAGGCAGGATTCGATCACTGATGCCAAGCACCTCTCTCGCAATCCGTACGTTGAAGCCGCTAATGTCCCGAAGATGCTCTACCCTCCCTCCGCTCAGCACGGTTCTGCCGGCTAGTCCAATTCTGTGACCTCCGGCGATCGTGATGAAGCCTTTGCGCAGCTCTTCCTCCATCGTGTACAGCGAATGATTCGTTATTAAATCCAGGAGCCGGTTGCCCTCCTGCTTGCCTGGCTTATAGGCTCCCCCCGGGTCGTTCGTCAGTCCGCCCTCTGGGGTAAGGTAATAATGGCGGCCAGAGGCATTCACCTCCAAGGGGCGTCCCTCGCGAATGCGGATTTCTTCCAGCCGGGAGAATAGTGCAGGAGGCAGCTTTAGCAGCAAGGAACGGATATTGTCGGGAAATACAGTTAACCAGCTAGGGTTGCTCATCGTTTGTACCCCCAAACCTCTTTGCTTGCAGCAGATGCATAACTGCATGGCTTAGCTTGTGTTATATCTCATTTGTATGCCTGTACTTTGTCTTTATGACGGGTAATCTATCATTTCTTCAAAATACCGATTAAGAGACACGCAACGCCGCAGCCGATCCAGATCAATTTGCTCATGGATAGCTTATCCGCCATCCCGGCGAGCCCGATCGCCGTTGTTGTGAGGAGTACCGCAGGGCCTACGAACGCTAGCATAGAATTCACTGCCAGCGCTTTGTCAACGCGCCCGAGCTTAAGCATAATCAAGGCAGCTATAATTTCGATCGAGCCGGAAATAATTCGTATCGTTGCCATGCTGGCCACGAATTTGTCGAGCATAGCCGGATAACAACCCCCTTCTTGTCCATGTCTCTCTTACCTTATGCCCCTTCATCTCTTTTTATTTGCAAAAAATAGAAAGAAGGCCGCCAAAAATTTCGGCGGCCCTCGGTAGGCAGACTATTCTCTTCTCTCATATTCCCAGCGGCTCAATATGCCAAATCTCCGAGGCGTATTGCTTAATGGTATGATCGCTCGAGAACTTGCCCGAATGGGCAATATTCAGCGCGGATTTCTTAAGCCAATCGTAACTGCTGCGGTAAGCCAGATCGATCCGCAAGTGAGCCTCCACGTAACTGGCAAAATCCTTGAGCACAAAAAACTCGTCTTGATGATGCAGCACCGACTGGTAAATTGATTCAAAATCCTGGCCTTCCGAGCAGAAGCGTCCCGGATGGATCAATTGATCCATGACCTCCTTCACCCGCGAGTCTACGTCATAAATATGCCAAGGCGAGTATTCGCCGCTCTGGTTGTATTCCATAACCTGCTGGGCACGCAAGCCGAACAGAAACATATTGTCATCGCCCAGCATTTCATGCATCTCCACGTTAGCTCCGTCTAGAGTACCGACCGTTAGCGCTCCGTTCATCATGAACTTCATGTTCCCGGTTCCCGAGGCCTCCTTCCCAGCCGTCGATATTTGCTCGCTGACATCGGCAGCGGGAATCAGCTTCTCAGCCAGGGAGACGGAATAGTTCTCGAGGAAGACGACCTTCATTTTATCGCGGACCGTCCGGTCCCGATTCACCGTATCGGCCACTGTATTGATCAATTTAATGATATTCTTGGCCAGATAATATCCCGGGGCGGCCTTGGCGCTGAACAGAAAGGTTCGCGGCGTAATATCGGCCGAAGGATTATCCTTCAGCTGATTGTATAAATGCATCATATGCAGCACATTCAGCAGCTGCCGTTTATAAGCATGGAGCCTCTTGGCCTGGACGTCAAAAATCGAATCCGGATCGATGCTGATGTGTAATTTGTCCCTGACGTACTTGGCCAGGCGCAGCTTGTTGCCGCGCTTGACCTCGCGGAGCTTCTCCAGGAAGCCCCGGTCCTCAGCATATTTGATGAGGCTGACCATCTCTCGCGGCTGCGTCATCCAGCGGGAGCCGATCACCTCGGTGATAAGCCTCGCCAATTCCGGATTCGCGTGCATCAGCCATCGCCGGTGCGAAATGCCGTTGGTCTTGTTGTTGAACTTTTCCGGGTACAGCTCATAAAACGGCTTCATTTCGCGCTTCTTCAGTATCTCGGTATGAAGGGCGGCGACGCCGTTGACGCTGTGGCTGCCGACGATAGCCAGGTTAGCCATCCGGATTTGATCGCCATAGATAATCGCCAGCTGCGAAATCCGCTGCTCATCTCCCGGATAATGTTCCAGGAGCTCCGCGCAAAAGCGCTTGTTCAGCTCCTCAATGATCAAATAGATGCGGGGCAGAAGCTGCTTGACCATGGCGGCTGGCCACTTCTCCAGGGCTTCGCTCAGCGTGGTATGATTCGTATACGAGACGGCGCGTCTCGTAATATGCCATGCCTGCTCCCAGGCGCAGCCTCTCTCGTCCAGCAGAATACGCATCAGCTCCGGAATGACTAGCGTAGGATGCGTATCGTTGATATGGACCGCCGCTTTGTCCGGCAGGCGCTCGATCGGGAGCTCCAGCTTATCGAAGGTGCGCAATATGCTCTGCAGGCCAGCCGAGCATAAGAAATACTGCTGCTTCAGGCGAAGCAGCTTGCCTTCGAGCTCGGAATCATCAGGGTACAGAAATTCGGAAACGGACTCTACCGACCGGTAATAATTCAAATAGTTATAATAGCTTCCGCTGTTCGGCTTGATATGCCCCTTAGCCGGGCGGGCGCTCCACAGCCGCAGCGTATTGACGTGGCTGGAGCCGCTGCCGATCACCGGGATGTCATAGGGGATCGCCAGAACGCTTTCATACCCCGTTAATTCGAAATGAAGCCGGCCTTCATGCTCCGACATCTGCACTTCACCGCCGAAGCGAACCTCCACCTTCTTATCCTCGCGGCAGACCTCCCATACATTGCCCCGCTGCAGCCAGTAATCGGGAAGCTCGACCTGGTGCCCGTCAACGATTTTCTGCTCGAACAAGCCGTAACGGTAGCGGATGCCGCAGCCGTGACCGGGCAGCTGCTGCGCTGCCAGAGAATCCAGGAAGCAGGCGGCAAGCCTTCCGAGTCCTCCGTTGCCGAGTCCCGGATCGCTTTCCTCCTCCTCCGCCGCATCCAGATCGAAGCCAAGCTCCCTGAGACCGTCCCGAACGAGCTCCAGCACACCGAGATTGAGCAGATTATTCCCGAGCTGCCGCCCGATCAGAAACTCCATGGAGAAGTAATACACCTGCCTTGCTTTGACGTCTTTCAGCTTCTGATTCGTATGCGCCCAATCCTCCCCTATCCTTTCCCGGATCAGCATGCCGAGAATCCGGTATACATCCGCATCCGTAGCCTCGGAGACAGGCTTCCCCAGCTGGCGGACCAGCTCCTTCTTGAATGTTTCCTTGAAGCATTCCTTGTTATCGAACACGTTATAATCCTCCCTCGGCGGTTTCATCCGGCAGACACTATACCTACACCTTATGTTTAAACGCCAGGGAACGATAAAATAACAAAAATATGAATTAAACTTTGATCTTTCCGCAGACAGACAAAAAGCCGTTCCGCCACATGGTCTGCAGCGAAACGGCTTTCCTGATATAGTTGTGGCTAAAGCTTGATTAGCGGCGCTCCTGTGGTCCGCCGACAAACACCTGGCTCTCGGTATCCAGGCCATAAGCGGTATGCAGCGCTTTGACCACATCATTAAGCTTCGTTCCTTCGATTACGCAGGATACTTTGATCTCCGAGGTGCTTACCATCTTGATGTTGACGCCCTCTTTGGAAATCACATCGAACATTTTCGCAGCCACGCCAGGATGGCTGACCATGCCTGCACCGACGATCGATACTTTAACCAGGCCATCCTCCGAAGTGACCTCATCAAACGGCAGGCTGCCGCGAATTCCGTTAATGACCTGCAGCGCCTTCTCCCGGTCCGTGAGGGCCACGGTGAAGGAGAAATCCGCCTTGCCGTCCTGCACACCGCTCTGAACAATAATATCTACATCGATTTTCGCATCTGCAAGGGAACCGAATACCTGGGCCAATACCCCCGGCACATGGGATACGCCCAAAATGCTGATTCTCGCTACATTTTTATCGTAAGCAATACCGCTGACTACTACACCCTGCTCCATTTTCGCTTCCTCCTTAACAACCGTACCCTCATTATGATTAAAGCTTGAACGAACGACGAGACGGACTTGATTATGCTTCGCGTATTCCACTGCGCGCGGATGAAGCACAGCAGCGCCCAGATTAGCAAGCTCCAGCATTTCATCATAAGAAATTTCCTGCAGCTTGCGGGCATTCTTCACGATCCGCGGATCCGTAGAATAAATACCGTCTACATCTGTGTAGATTTCACAGTAATCGGCAGAAATGGCCGCGGCTAGAGCAACTGCCGTCGTATCCGAGCCGCCGCGTCCGAACGTCGTGATCTCTCCGTCCTCGCTCATCCCCTGGAATCCGGCAACGATAACGATATTGCCTTCGTCCAGCGCCGCCTGCACCCGCTGCGGCTGAATATCGGTAATGCGAGCTCTGGAATGCTCTTTATCGGTACGGAAGCCAGCCTGCCAGCCGGTAAATGATACCGCCTTGCGGCCTTCCGCATGAATCGCGATGGACAGAAGCGAAATCGAAATCTGCTCTCCCGTCGTCATCAGCATATCCATTTCACGTAAAGGCGGCTCCTTGCTCAGAAGCTTCGCCTGATCAATCAAATCATCCGTCGTATCCCCCATGGCAGACACCACAGCAACAACCTGATGCCCCTCATCCTGCTTCTCGACGATGCGCCGGGCTACGCGCTGCATCCGTTCCGTGTCGCCCACGGAACTTCCACCGAACTTCATAACAAATAAAGCCAAATCAGACCCTCCCAAAAATAGACTATCTCCTATCCAAGCACAGTACGGCTATGATACACGATGAGTTCTAATAGAATCGCTATCACTGGAAATGCTAGCAGTAACGCTTTAAACCAGTATAATACGAAAGAGCGGTAATAATCCATTGCTTTTCAATACAATCATTGAAGTTTTCATCATATTTTAAGACCCGGATCCATCCAAAAAAATTCCCCCACTCGAAAAAGAGTGGAGGATGAGGCTGCCTTCTGCAAGGCATGAATGTGTATCGTGAATTTTAAGCCCGGGAAATATACTTGCCTTCACGAGTATCAATCAGAAGAACATCATCCTGATTAATGAACAATGGAACCTGTACGTTAAGGCCCGTCTCCAGCTTGGCGTTCTTCGTAGCGCCGGTAGCGGTATTGCCTTTAATGCCCGGCTCGGATTCCACTACGCGCAGTTCCACGCTGTTCGGCAAATTGATCCCGAGAATTTCGCCTTGGTAGCTGACGATTTTCACGTTCATATTCTCCTTCAGGAAGTTCAGTTCCCATTCCAATTGGTCAGCGGACAACGTAAATTGGTCATACGTCTCGTTATCCATGAATGTATGATCTTGTCCACTAGCGTACAAATATTGGACGTCGCGGTTCTCGATCATCGCTCTGCTCACGGTCTCGCCGGCGCGGAACGTCTTCTCGACCGTATTCCCGTTACGGAGATTTTTCAATTTAGAGCGGACGAACGCAGCCCCTTTCCCCGGCTTTACGTGCTGGAACTCCAGCACCGTATAGATGTCGCCTTCGAATTCGATGGTCAGGCCTGTTTTAAAATCGTTGACTGAAATCACAAATAGAACCTCCTATAGGATCAAATGAGTTGCACAACTACTGTATGATAATCTAAAATTACCCCATTTTAAAGCCATACATTAAAAATCAATGACAGTGAACTCCTTGCTCGATTCCGTCAGCCTGCGGCAGCCGTCCTCCGTAATGACGACATCATCCTCAATCCGCACGCCGCCAAAGCCCGGTATGTAGATTCCCGGTTCGACTGTAACGACCATTCCCGGCTGCAGAACATCGTCGCTAAGCTTAGATAGACGGGGAGACTCGTGCACCTCCATGCCCAGCCCGTGCCCCGTGCTGTGGCCGAACTGCTCGCCATAACCGTAACGGGCGATGATGTCGCGGGCAAGAGCATCCGCTTCGTGGCCCGTCATGCCTGGGCGAAGATGCTGAAGGGTATGAAGCTGAGCCTCAAGCACGATGTCATAAATCTCGCGATGCTTAGGAGCTGGCTTGCCGAGCACCACAGTTCGCGTAATGTCCGAGCAGTACCCGTTCAGCAGCGCGCCGAAATCCATTTTGACAAATTCGCCGCTGCCCAGCACGCGATCACTGGCAACTCCGTGCGGCAGGGCCGAACGCTCGCCCGAGGCCACAATCGTATCGAAGCTGCTTGAGGTCGCCCCGCGCTTCCGCATAAAGACCTCGATCTCCAGGGCCATGTCCCGTTCCGCTACGCCCGGCCGCAGCACCTTAAGCATATGCATAAATGTCTGGTCGGCCAGCTCCGCAGCCTGCTTCATGAGCTTAAGCTCATGATCATCCTTGAATAAGCGCAGGCCTTCAACCAGGCCAGCCGTAGGAATCAGCTTAACGGGATCCAGATCCTCCTCGTAAGCCCGGAAGGTGGAGAAGACCACTTTGTCCTCTTCGAATCCAAGCTCGCTGATCTTCTGGCTGGATAGCAGCTCTGTAAGCGTGCTCGCGACGGACGGGCCGTGCTCGACGATCTCGAAGCCTGCCGCTTGATCGGCAGCCTGGGTCATGTAGCGAAAATCCGTTAACAGATATGACTTGTCCATCGTAACTAACACGTAGCCGGACGTCCCGGTAAATCCCGTCAAATACTGACGATTGACGTTCCCGGTAATCCATACCGCTTCCAGGCGCTTCTCTCTCATGGCTTCCCGAAGGCGGCTTACTCTTGAATTCGCCATTATATGCTCTCCTTATTTTCGACTTTCCAGATGCCGTACCAGCGCCATTAAGCCCAGCTCATAGCTGTATGCGCCGAAGCCGGCGATTTGGCCGACCGCCAAAGCGGCGGTAACGGATGTATGGCGGAAGGTCTCTCGGGCATGGATGTTCGACATATGCACTTCCACAAAAGGAAGGCTCACTGCGGCAAATGCATCGCGCAGCGCATAACTGTAATGCGTCAGCGCACCCGGATTGATGATAATCCCATCGAAGCTGCCCAGCGCTGCATGTATCTTATCGATCAGATATCCCTCATGGTTGGATTGATAGAACTCAAGAACCAGACCCCGCTGCTCGCCCTGCTTACGCAAGCTGTCTTCTATCTCGCGAAGCCCAGCGGAACCATATACGCCAGGTTCGCGAATCCCCAGCATATTTAAATTCGGTCCGTTCAATACCAGGATACGGTACATCATTCCACACCCTTCCTGCAAAATTACCAAAAGTAATTTTAACATAGGTGCGAGGCAAATGAGAAGCCTTTTATGCTTATTACAGCGCTTTTTGCGGTTCTCTGTGCCGCTCGTCCGTATATTCCATGGCAGCTGTATATCCGATGAACAGCCCCCATAATAAATAAAGGCAAAATTCGCTGATTACCGTATCCGCCGGCAGCGAGGAAAGCTTTGCTGTCATGCCCAGCATCGGCCCCAGCACCATAAAGATAACGGCCCACCATACGATGCCGTATATGATCCCCGGATACGGTCCCTTCAAGCGGCGAAAGAGCAGAGTATACAGCAGTGCGGCGATGATCGAGAACAAGATGAAGAACAGCCACCCGACATAATATCCGGCCTGCGTTTTGAGAAACGGCGTCTTGAAAAAGGGCTCCGCCAAATATCCCGGCAAGATGACCGATAATCTGAAGTAATACATCAACGCTTTAATTCCGCCCCAGATCAGCCCGGCAAAAAAACCGAGCTGCAGACTGAAGGTCCACACATTCGTTCTTTTCAATCCATCATCCCTTTGCCGCCTTCGCTTAGACACTGGCGCATCCCTTCCTTTCCTGTCCCATCCATGGCTTCCATTCGTCCTTATAGTATGCGCAGGTTCGAAAAAGACTAAACAAACTAGAATTTGATCCCCAGATTCGCTACAATGGAATTATTATTCTATGCGATACCGAGATTAATTAGGGAAGGTGAAATTTTTGCCTACGCAATCCAAACCGAATATTTATGGCGGCCAAGCCGTAATAGAAGGTGTCATGTTTGGCGGCAAGCATGTTAATGTCACCGCGGTCCGCCGCAAAAATGGGGAAATTACTTTTCTGGAGGTTCCCAAACAGGACAAGTCATGGGTTAAGAAGCTGCGCAAAGTCCCGCTGATTCGCGGTATTGTCAGCATTATCGACTCCAGTGCCAAAGGCTCAAAGCACCTGAACTACTCTGCAGAGGCCTTGGCCGATGACGAGACGGAGCCGGAGGAACGCGCCAAGCAGAAGGAGAAGGAATCATCCGGTTTTTCCCTGACGATGATTGTAGGCGTTGCGATCGCCGGCGTTCTGTCCTTCCTGTTCGGCAAAGTCGTATTCACCTTGGTTCCGGCCATCGTGGAGCAGTATTTATTCCAGAACGCATTCAACAACCGGGTACTGCATACGCTGGTGGAAGGCGTGATCAAAATCGTCCTGCTGCTGGTCTATTTATGGGCTATCTCGCAAACTCCGGTGATCAAGAGACTGTTCCAATATCACGGTGCGGAGCATAAAGTAATTACAGCCTATGAGAACGGTGAAGAGCTGACGGTCGAGAACGTGCAGAAATACAGCCGGCTTCACTACCGCTGCGGCAGCAGCTTCATTATCCTAACCGTCATCGTCGGCGTAATCATTTATTCCCTGTTCCATTGGGACAACGTCTGGGAGCGCATGTACCTCCGGCTGCTGCTGCTGCCGCTGGTGATCGGGGTCTCCTTTGAGCTTCTGCGCTTGACCAATGCGGTCCGCGACATTCCCGTGCTTCGCTTCCTCGGTTATCCGGGGCTCTGGCTCCAGCTGCTAACCACGAAGGAGCCGAAGGACGATCAGGTAGAGGTATCGATCGCTTCCTTCAACCGGATGCGAGAGCTCGACGAACAATATGAACGGGAGGGTGTCATTTCACAGCCTGCCCCAAATACGGCCTTTGATCCCGTGAAAGGATGATAAGCGATGAAGAAGCAGGCCATCCTATTTTGGAGTATGATAGGACTTGCTGCATTTGGAGTGATTAATGCGATATTTGGAAGAGGGCTCATGGATTGGAGCAGCTTGCTCATCCCTGCCGTCCTGGTGGGAATCGTGTTCTGGCTCTATAAATTCCCGCCGCGCAAATACAGGGCAAGGCACCCTAAGGTAAAGCCTTCTGCCCGGACGATGGCCAAACTGGCTACCGAGCAGCGGCAGTCCTCAGGACATAAACGCAAGCATTACCCGTTCCAGGTCATCGAAGGAAATAAAGGAAAGAATGAGGATGACGTACCAAGGTACCATTGATTTTATTTATTAGCCTGCTGATACTTTATGAACTGTTCTTCGTAATATTGGGTATTCCAGTCACTGAAGAAGTGAGTGCCCGATTGAAGCCCGGATTCATAAAGCAGCAGGCTTTCTTCTTTGCTGATATCGAACTGGGTCGTACCGATGCCAAGCGTCGGTATTTTAATCGTCCGGTAGCGGTTCGATTGCTCGATATACCTCTCATCATGCGCCGAGAGCATCGTCTCCACCAGCGCCTGAAGCATCGTGAACGGCCCCGTGATCAGATGAGGCTGGTTCGAATTCTTTCCGACCATTTGGAAGCCGACCGTGGGAATCATCTCCCCCCGGGGCTTGCAGCTGTCCTCATCGAACAGCCATAATGGGAAATTGCTGAGCAGCCCGCCGTCGACGATATGCAGAAACTGGTCTGCAAACGGCTTGCCCATCGACAGCTGAGGAGGCAGCCTCAGCAGCACGGGGTCAAAGAAATAAGGGATGCTGCAGCTCATCCGCACCGCCCGGGCGACTTCAAACTTTTGGGGGGAGATGCCCAGCTTCTGAAGATCATCAGGAAGAATCAATATTCGTCCGCTCGTAATGTCGGAGGCAATGATCGTCAGCTTGCCTTTCGGCAAATCACCGAAGGTTCGGATGCCCTTGTCGACCATCAACTGCCTGATCCAGTCCTCCAGAGCTTCCCCCGAATACAGCCCCTTCTTAAGCAGCACCCTGAGCGCCGGACCGATGATCCGTACGTTAAAGATTGGAGCTCGTTTCAGGAACTCTATGAACGAGGTTCCCATGATAATCTCCTTCATCTCTTCAGCGGAATAGCCGGCCGCGATCAGAGCTGCAACGATGGAGCCCGATGACGTTCCGGCTACCCGGTGAAACTTCGCCCCATGCCGCTCTGCCGCCCTGACCGCCCCCGCCAAGGATATCCCTTTAACGCCCCCGCCCTCGAATACGCCATTTATCAACATATAACAACAGCCCCCATTCCATACACAAGTCTACTGCTTATGTATGTCAAGGGGGCTGTTCCTATGTCATCCTAGGAGCCGAAATATGATTTTAATAATGAAATAAGTCCTAGCGGATTCTTCTTTAAATCCTTGGCGCTAAAAAAGATGCTGCCCTTCACTTCAGGTACTCTTTCGTTGTATTCCAACTGACGGATGATTTCGTCTGCGGATTGCCAGCCGATCTCCGTCGTTCCGATCTTGTAAGGAGAATGTCCGATATACAGCTTAACATCCGTTCCCCTGACTTCCTGAGCCCACCAGTCTACGAGAATATCATAGCGTACCTCGGGGCGCGTCAGGCTCCAATACAATTGCGGCGTGACATAATCGATCCATTCGTTGCGTATCCAGGCTCTGACATCCGCATAAGTGCTGTCATATGCGGTCATTCCGGCCTTCGTGTCCGAGCCGGTAATATCCGAAGCCTTGTTGCGCCACACACCGAACGGGCTGATTCCGTACGAGACGTCGGGTTTGGCCTCATGAACGCTGCGGCCTAGGTCGCGGACGAATTGGTTGATGTTGTCTCTGCGCCAATCCCCTTTGCTAAGCTGCTTCTCATTATAACGCTTCATCGCGGCATCGTCATTGAACTTGCTCTTGGCCGTCTCTCCCGACGGGTAGAAATAGTCGTCCAAATGCACGCCATCGATATCATAGCCTGTGACAACCTCCATGATGGCGTCAATGATATGCTGCCGCGCCTCCGGGATGCCGGGATTAATGTAGAGCTTGTCGGCAAATTTCACGATCCAGTCCGGATGCTGATGAACGACATGATTGCTCGGGAGCTTGCTCGTGTCGGCATTCATGCTTGCCCGGAAAGGATTGAACCAGGCATGGAACTCCATGCCCCGGCGATGCGTTTCCTCGATCAGGAAAGCAAGCGGATCATACCCTGGATCCTGGCCTGCGGTTCCCGTCAGATAGACAGACCACGGCACGAGCTTGGAAGGATAGATCGCATCTGCTGTTGGCCTAACCTGAACAAAAACCGCATTCAGGCCCATATCCTGCATCTCGTCCAGCAGCTTGATGTATTCCTGCTTCTGCTGCTCTTCATTTCCGTAGGAGACTTTGGTCGGCCAGTCGAGATTAATGACCGTCGAAATCCATACTCCCCGCAGCTCCGTCGCCCCTCCGCCGCCTCCAGGTGGCTGAGTTGCCGGTGGTGGCGCAGGCTGTTCAACCGGAGGAGTTATAGGTGCTGGCTTCTCTGCCGGCGGTGTGCTCGTACTCTGCGAGGTCAATGTTATCGTCCGGGACGCCGAATTCCAATCAACCTGCAGCCCCAGCTGCTCGCCGACGAAACGAAGCGGCACCATCGTCCGTCCCGAGCTGATCTCTACCGATACGTCCAGGCTTACCGCCGTACCGTTCACCTGGGCTGTCGGGCTTCCTTTGCGCAGTACAATCGTATTCCCGTCTTTGTCGATCGTTACGGACTTCGTGACGGGAAGCCAGTCGACCTGAGCTCCCAAGCCTTCGCTGATCACCCGGAGCGGCACCATCGTGACATTGTTCTTCGGCTTGATGTACGGAGGGGCCTCGCTCGTCAGAAGCCTTCCATCCAGAATAATTTCAATCGGGCGCGCTGCAGCCGCATTTGCCTGGCCGAACAGGGGCCATATGAGCAGCAGCAGAAAAGGAACAAACCAAGTGCGAAATTTCATCAGTTACCTCCAAATTATGAATTCATTGTTGCGGACCATATTGCGTCTCCTTCTATCTCTAACGTCTTCATATCCCCGAGAGTTGCGCTATTCCAACAAAAATTGGCTCTTTCTTCCCAGGCGGCGGCAGAGAAAAAGCATCTGTCCGCATAAGACAGATGCTTTCGCTAGGATTCGTTCATGAGCTCCTTCTCGACATCCCGAAGATCTTGAATTCTGGATTCGTCGCGTTTGAAGTAATCTACTAAAGCGGCGATTCGGGTAATCGAATCCCAGCTCAAATGATGCTCGATTCCCTCCACGTCCTTATAAATGTTCTCTTCATCCACGCCGATCATTTCCAGAAATTCCTCCAGCAGATGATGCCGGTCAACGAGACGCTTTCCGATCTTCTTGCCTTTGCTCGTAAGCACCAGGCCCCGGTATTTCTCATAGATGACGTATTCGTCCTTATCCAGCTTCTGGATCATCTTGGTGACGGAAGAAGGATGAACTTCCAATCCTTCGGCAATATCGGAAACGCGCGCATACCCCTTCTCGTCAATCAGCTTGTAAATGCGCTCCAAATAATCCTCCATACTAGGTGTTGGCATCTTACGAACCTCTTTTCCTCAGTTGGCGCAGACTACCATCCACGCAACAATTGCTACTATCATCAATGATACATGTTCTGCTTGTCCGTTGGCAAGTGTGCCGGAATTTAGAATTTAAGCCATTCTGGCGTAATTTGCTGCAGCCAAATTGTAATTTTGGCCATCTGATTCGTGAACAGCAGCACCCCCATCAGCAGCATCAGCGCCCCGCCGATTTTCATGATCGCTGCGGAATAACGAGTAATCCATTTGGTGCTGCCGATGAAAAAGGCCAAAACGAAAAAAGGAAGGGCAAAGCCAAGGGTGTACGCCGTGATCAGGCTCATCCAGGTTCCCGGCTCGCTCACCGCCAGTGAAATAATCGCAGCCAGAATCGGTCCGACACAAGGAGACCATCCGGCGGAAAAGCCGATGCCGAATATAAAGGAGGCCACATACCCGGTTTTCTTCATTTTAATATCCAGTTTCCGCTCCTTGAGCAGAAACTGCGGCTGAAAAATTCCTAGCAAAAACAAGCCCATAAGTATAATTAGAATAGCAGAAATCTGTCGAATCAAATCCCGGTTGCTAACGAAAAACTCACCAAAGAGACCCGCGCCGAAGCCAAGCGTATAGAATACGACGGAGAATCCCAGGATAAACGCAAGCGTATGCGTCATCGTCTTCATTCGAACTTCCCGCTTGTTCTGCTCTGTCTTCAGCGTCTGTACCGACATGCCCGTTATGTAAGACAAATAAGACGGATAGAGCGGCAAACAGCAGGGCGAGATGAAGGAGGCAACGCCAGCCCCGAATGCTACCAATACATTAATATCAGCCATTAGAGCCTCCGATCTTTATGATGAGATTGAATGTATTGTCCTGCCTAAACGCGCAACCCCTTCTTGCCCACAAGCGTGATAATGAGCATGGCGATGAGCAGCAGCACGATCGTTGCGCCCGGTGCCAGATTCCATATACCGGCCATGATCAGCCCGATCACGACGGCGATTTCCGCAATGATTACGGAGAAAATGACCGAAGACTTGAAGCTTCGCGCGATCAGCAGACTGCAGGCCGCAGGAATCGTAATCAGCGCAGAGACGAGCAGGGCGCCGACGATTTTGATAGCTGTGCTGATCACGAGCGCCGTGAGCACGGTAATCAGCAGGTTGAACAGTTTGACGGGCAGCCCGCTGACCGCAGCGGCATCCTCCTCGAACGTCAGAAGGAAGAACTCCTTGAAGAAGATGGACACGACGGTAATCACGACGAGCGTGACGATACCGACAGTATACAAATCTTCCCTGCTCAAAGTATAAATGCTGCCGAACAATACATCCGTATTGTACCCTATCCCGAGCGTAAAGAACAGAGAGGCTAGCGCCACGCCTCCAGACATAATGATGGCTATGGACAGCTCCGCGTAAGCTTTGTAGGCTTTGCGCAGCTTCTCAATGGCAAAGGAGGCCAGAACTGCGAAGGCCAGTCCCACCCAGATCGGGTTGGCATCAATAAGAAAACCCAGAGCCACCCCCGCGATGGTTACGTGGGCCAGCGTGTCCCCGATCATCGACAGGCGGCGCAGCACTAAAAAAATACCGATCAGGGGAGCCGTAATGCCGATGAGCAGCCCACCTATCAGCGCATTCTGAAAAAATTCTGCCGTTAATATTTCCAAGATTCACATCTCCTCAAAGTTTTGCTCCGCAAAACTTACCTCGTAAGCATAAAATACATCCTCTAGTTGATTGAATGTTGAAGATCGGAGATCGAACAATCCTGATCATGGGAATGCTTCACATAGAACTTGATCGCTCCGCAGCGGTCCAGCGGCTCATCGCCCAAATTATCCTCAATCATTTCCACATCGTGAGATACCATTAGAAATGTCATTTGATGATGCGCATGCATATGAAAAATCAGTTCAAAAAAATCCTCTTGCGTCTGTGCATCAATTCCGACCGTAGGCTCGTCCAGAATGAGCAAATCCGGCTTATTGATCAAGGCCCTTGCCAAAAAAACGCGCTGCTGCTGTCCGCCTGACAGCTCCCCGATCCGCTTGCCCGCGATATCCCCTATGCGCATAACCTCAAGCGCATCGTCGCATTTCGCCTGCTCCGCCTTGCCGATGCGGCGAAACAGCTTCTTGTTGTTATACAGCCCCGACATGACGACTTCCCTTACAGTTGCCGGGAATAACGGATTAAATGAGTTCTTCTGAGGCACATAGCCGATTCTGTCCCAATCGCGAAAGCGCCGGATGGGCTGGCCAAACAGCCGAATTTCCCCTCCGGTAGGCGACAGCAGCCCGACCATCATCCGCAGCAGGGTCGTCTTTCCTGCTCCGTTAGAGCCAATGACGCCGACGAAGTCGCGCTCCTTCACCTTAAAGCTGAAATTCGAGATGATCTCCTTGTCCTTATATGCGAAGGATACGTCGACAAGCTCGATGATGCTATCATGGCAGGCCCGTGCTGATGCTGTTAAATTGTCCGGTTTCATCTTGACCGTCCTTCCGCTGGATTGTCTCCCCTTATTGTAAAGCGAGAACAAGATTTTGCAAATTTTTCTCCATCAATGTAAAATAGTTCTCCCCCGCCTGCTCCTGCTGCTTCGTCAGCCCCTCCACCGGGTTAAGCACCAGCGTCTTCACGCCTGCCTCGGAGGCCAGCGTGTTTACCAGCTTATCGGATACAAGCTCCTCGAAAAAGATATACTGAATGCCATTCTCCTTGACCAGCTTGGACAAACGAATCAAATCCTGGGCTTTCGGCTCCGCCTCTGGAGTCAGGCCCATAATCGAATGCTGGGTCAGCCCGTAATCCCGGCACAAATAGCCGAACGATTGGTGGGAGACGACGATATCCTTCCGGCTTGTCTTGGAGAGCTCCTCCGTAAACTTGGCATCGAGCTTCTGCAAGCGGGCCTTCAATTGCTCGTAGCGGGCTTCGTAATCTTCACGATGGGCTGGGTCGACCTCGACATAGCTGTTTTTGATATTCTCAGCCATAATCAGCGCTGATTTCGGACTTACCCATGTATGCGGGTCGATGTGGCCATGGTCATGACCGTGGTCATGGCCATCCTCCTGGCCGTGCTCATCTTCTGCCTGCTCATGCCCTTCCTCTAGATGATCGCCGCTGTTCGCTCCATGGTCATGCCCGTCTTCCTCCTCGCTAGTAATGAGGGGAATCCCCTGGCTTACTTCCACGGTCTTGACCTGGGAATCGCTGCCCAGGCCTTTAAGAAAGCTGTCCATCCAGCCTTCCAGGCCTGCTCCGTTGTACAGGAACAGCTGAGCTTTGGAGGCATTCAGAATTTCCTGGCTGCGCGGCGTCCAATCATGCGGTTCTACGCCTGCAGGCAGCAAATTCATCACATGCGCCTGCTCCCCGCCTATTTCCTTCGCAAATTCATAAAGAGGATAGAAGCTCGTTACTACATTGACCTTCCCCTCCACGACTTTATTCCCGTCATTGCCGCTTCCGCAGCCTGACAGCATAAGCAATGCAGCCAGCAGCAGTACGACACTCTTCCAGCCTTGATGAATCTTCACGTATGACGCCATTATGATCTTCCTTCCTAGTCCGAGCTTAATCGTAATTATTACTAGTAGGATTATAGGGTCAACCAAAACCGGTTGTCAACCTCCTAAATCTGACTTTTACGTATAGTCACATTCTAGTGTTGGCGCATGCTTGGCAAAATAAACGGAGTCATGGCGTAACAGCGTAACGTTCAAAGACCCGTATATGGAGCTAATAAAATTACATGTTCTTATATGAAATTTTCGTTATTTACTTTGCAGGGAGCCTGCTTTGCCCACGATGCATAACAAACTTGCAGGATGTGCATTGAAAAGTGCATGTTCCCCTACTAACGTGTATGGTATAACAGCTAATGAGTTTAAGAATGCGCTTTCAATAGGGCTTGTTATCCAGCGATGAGAGGAGGCGTGCATCCGAGGAAAAATGACAAATGATACGGGGCGATCCGCCTGGAAGATTGAATCCAGCCTTCATGACAAGGATTTTTGATAGCGGTTTCATCACAGTGCCTCGCTACTATTTTCGGCTGAAAGTTTATCCAAAGGAGGATATATGAATGAGCAGAAAACGTACCGTCAGAAATAGGATATGCTCCATTGCTATGACCGCGATGCTGTTGTTTGGTTTGTTTCCCCCATTCGGTCTTTCCGTCATATCCGCTGATAGCGTATATACCGTTCACGCGGCCGCCTACATGGGGGCCAAGACAACCGCAGAAACTACTTTGCCTGACAGCATGGAAATGAATGGCCAGATCTCGCCTGTCACCTGGCATATCGGCGAGGATACCTTTGCCGTGCCTTATGATACGGTGACCATTACCGGTACGGCGGAAGGCAGAACGGTCATGGCTAATGTGGAAGTTATTCCGCCCTCTAGCCATCCCTTGGTTTATTTTGTGGATAGCGGCCGGGGCGGCGATTCCGTTGGCAACGGCCCGACTGCCTCGCCGCTGTATGAAGCGGTCAAAGAGCTGACCGGCGAACATTTGCTTAACCAAACGCCGGATCAGAAGTATGTCGGCGGAACTAACGACTGGGGGTTCAACGATTCTACACACAAGGTGAAAAACTCCAAAGACGGAGGACATACGGACCCCGCTGCGGATCCCTCAAAATGGGTTGTCGGACTGCGTGCTGCCAACGATCATATCATTTACCAGCTCAAAGCCCTTGAAGCCGGAACCTATACGCTCAGCAGCGGCTTTCACGATTGGTACGGCAGCCGCTCCCGCGTCATAAGACCCAGCATTGAGTATCGGGATATTAACGGCGGTACCGAGACCATCCATCTTGACCAGTTCAATACCAATGCGACCCGGTTCATTTCGAGCGAATTTACCATTCCCGCAGATATTGACACCAGCGTTCCCATGACGTTGACCTACGCTTACGTGTCCGGCGAAAAGCCGATCCTGAGCTGGTTCGCCGTTGCCCAGGGCGGGATCAAAGGATTGATCGAGGACGCCCGGCAAGAAGCCGCCTCCGCGGTCAAGGTCCTGCTGGACGGCAACGATATCAAAGCCGGCAATGTCAACGGCCTCACGTTCAAGGGTTTTGGCGTACTGAGCGCCAACAGCACCAGTGCGCTGCTGATGGATTATAAGGCCGAGCATCCCGAGGCTTACGCAGAATTGCTCCAGATTCTGTTCGGCGGAGAAAATCCTATCATGACGCATGTGAAAATCGAAATGGGCAACGACCGCAACAACTCCACCGGCCCAGATCCGGCCACAATGCGTACGGCCGATGAAAAGGCCAACGTTGCCCGGCATCCCGGGTTCCAGCTTGCCGCCGACGCTAAGGCGGTCAACCCGGATCTCAAAGTGAGCATTCTGCGCTGGAGCGCTCCCGCCTGGGCGGACAGCAACGATAAAATTTACACTTGGTATAAAAACACCATTCTGGCCGCTTATCGCGAGTACGGCTATATGGTCGATTACGTCAATCCCCATATTAACGAGCACGCCCCGGATTTGACGTGGACGAAACAATATGCCCAGCGGGTCAGAACGGATAATGAAGGCTTTGCGAACGAGGGAGAGAAAGCGCTTTATCACCGCATCGAGGTTGTTATTTCCGATGAAGTCGGGATCGGCTCCTTCGGCGGCAGCATGGTGAGCGACGCTTCCCTGCGGGACGCGGTGGCGGTCGCCGCCTACCATTACAACACCGATGACGACAGTGCGGGCAATTTCAAACGGCTCGCGGAGCAATTCGACATTGAGGTTTGGAACAGCGAGGCGCAGGCCACCTTCAGCAACTCGTCCTTCCGCCCCAACAACAACACGAAGGATCCTGCAGTGGCGGGCACCGGCATAGGCGGTACAGGCAGCGCCCTGGAAATGGGCAACACCATTATCAAAGGGTTTGTCAATTCCCGCCGGACGCATTTTGTTTATCAGCCGGCCATCGGCTCCTTCTATGAAGGCGGACAATATTCCTTCAAAGAATTGGTCAGCGCGCGCGACCCGTGGTCGGGCTGGATACACTATGACGCTGGCCTTCTCGTCCTGCGGCACTTCAGCTGGTTTGCGAAGGCTGGCTGGGAGAACGACAACAATAACGAGGGGATCTGGAGAGCGGTTCCGCAAGCCAGCTACACCGGCGCGACAGGTACGAATCCCGTCAGCGGCCGCAACGGCACCCCGAGTTACATGACGCTCGCGGCTCCGGACAAAAGCGATTTTTCAACCGTAGTCGTGAATGACAGCGAGTACGAGCGGGTTTACAAGCTTCAGACGGTGAATATGGGCTACACGGGCTCTCCTTCCTTGGAAGTATGGGAAACCCGCGCAGCTGACGAGGGAGAAGCCTTCAACAGCAATTATATGAAGTTCCTCGGAAAGATTTCCGCCGATCGCGGCGGCGTTTACACTGTGCGCGTTAAACCATATTCCATTGTGACTGTTACGACATTGGAAAATAACGGGGACGATGCATATCATACACCACTCCCCGTTGAGGGCGAGCGCAAGGTGCTTGACACCGATGCGGCAGGGTCGGTTCAAAATACCGAGGATCGTGTGTTGTATGCAGACGATTTTGACTATTCCGACAAAACGGTTCCAGTGATTGGAGCAAGCGGCCAAATTACGGGCTATCAAAGCTATATCGAATCGCGCGGCGGTGCTAAAGGCGCAATCCCCCGCTACACCCATGATCGCAATGGCGCGTTTGAGGCGTATCTGGACGAGCAAACCGGAAACTACGTTCTGCGCCAGCAGTTGGACCGAGGGCTTATGGGACTTGGCGGTACGTGGAACAACGGCGAGCCCGTTACGGCCATCGGCGACTACCGATGGACCAACTATAAGGCTAGCGTCGACGTTTCGTTCGAAACGAACAATACGCAAGGCGGCGCAAATTACGCCGCGATTGGCGCCAGGTATCAGGGCGGCGGCAGCTCTCATTCGATCAACGGCACGCCTTATGTATTGAAATTTTGGTTCGACGGCGGCTGGCAGCTGCTGGTTGACGGCCGTTCCGTGGCGAACGGCAATGTCGTGAGCGGTTCCGGCGGTGTGAAGATCGATGGTTTTGACGCCGCTTATAACGCATGGCATAACCTTGCCATCCAAGTTGCGGGCAATCAAGTGACAGCCTACTTGGACGGGGTGGAGCTTGCCTCCTATACCGATCCGAATCCCAAGTTGTCCGGCCGGGTGGATCTTGGCAGCGGCTACTATCATGTCCGTTTTGACAATTTGCTGGTTGAAACGGTGGAAGGCTACGCGCCGTACTATGCCGAGGCGCTTGACGATCTTGAGATGCACGACCTGGCCCCCGTTCCCGCCCCTAAGCTGATTTACAGCGGTTCTTGGGCGCATGACAACGGCAAGGGCATGTTCCATTACCAAAGATCCCTTTCCACCAGCCAAGGCTCTGATGCCGCGCTGGAATACACGTTTGTAGGCACAGGACTGGATATTCTGGGACCCAACGACGGTTCGGCGAAGCTGGAAGTGACGGTGGACGGGCAGATCGTAGAGCCTTCGGCCGGTACGGCGGCTTCCAAAGAGTTGTACCAAACCTATACGCTTCGCGGGCTCGCATATGGCGAGCATACCGTTCGTCTCAAGGTGTTAAGCGGCACCTTGGTGGTGGACGCCGTGGCGGTTGTTTCCGGAGAAGTGAAAGGCGCTCCCGATACCTCTGCTCTCCAAGAGGCGGCAGCAGAGGCGCAAGGCATCAACAAGCTGGACGAATTCCGCGATATCGACTGGGAGCTTTTTGAGGCCGCGCGGAACGCTGCCCAGGAAGCTCTGGATAATCCTGTTTCCTACCGCTTGGATCAAGAGGGGGCCGAACAGCTCGCGGCGCGCCTAGTCTTTGCCAAGAACCAGTTGTTTACGGGCGATATTCGGGAGCTTAGCTCGCCTCATTATGCCGCCGTCTACGTCGGCGGGGTGCCAAATCTCCCCGAGAAAGTGGAGGCGACGCATGAAGACGGATCGAAATCGTTCGTAACCGTGAATTGGAATTTGGACGGCGTTCGTTTCGATACTGCCTATGATACGGTTACCGTAACCGGCACCTACGGAAGTGTTGAAACTGTTTGTTATGTGGAAGTCGTACCTGAAGACATTCTTTATTTCGTGGATCTTAACGCCACCGCAGATGGCTTGACGCCCGGACATGCGGCCGGCAATACATTAGGATATGATTCGCCTGCATACACTGCTGTCGAGGCGCTTGCAGCTGCGGCCGGCAATCCGCTTCTCAACGATGCTCCGGACCGGGTTTACGAATCTGCCATTGGTTGGGGACATGGGGGTTACAATGCTAGCGGCACGCCGTCCATATCTTACAAAGGGATTTCAAACGGCCCGTACAGCAAGCAAACCACGACGGGGATCTATACCGCCAATCAGAACGGAGCGGCCCTTACCTATGCATTCAACAATTTGCCTGCAGGCGAGCATACGCTAACGCTTGGTACTTACAGCTGGTGGCCCAGCCCCTCCCGAACCGAAGAGATTTACCTGGAGTACGACAATCAGAGCGTGCTTGTTGACACTATTACGCTTGACAACAATTCGTTTGACGAAGTACGAGGATACACCTTCTCCATGGCAGAAGCCGGCTCATTGACATTGAAGCTGAAGGCGGTGCAAAGCAACCAGTCGCCGATGCTGTCCTTTGTGGGGATTGCGCCGGTCAAAGACGTTGATAAATCCGCGCTGCAGGCGCTGTACGACGAGCATAGGAACAAAGAAAACGACAATTATACCGATCTAAGCTGGAACAACTTCCGGAATGCTCTTGCCGCAGCGGCGAGCGTGCTTGGGAACGAGGACGCGACGCAGGCTGAGGTTAACGATGCCTTGCAGGCATTAAGGGGCGCGGTAAAAGGCCTTGAGCGGAATGGGGATGCGACTCGCACAGCTGACATATACGCAACTTATGTAGATACGATTCCCCAGTTGCCGGGACGGATTCGTCTTGCGGACGCGGGTCCCGAGCATGAAATCATCGCATGGACGATAGACGGCAGCAACGAGATTTCAGTGAATGATTTCGACACGCCTTTTGAGACAGTCGCTGTTTATGGCAAATATATGGACGGCGTTGAGAAGCAATTCGCCGCGTATGTAGAGGTTGTGCCGCGTCATTTGAAATACTTTATCGATGCCGGCGCTGCGAATCCATATATCTACAATGCCGTTCAGAAATTGACGGGAAATGCATTGTTGAACGACTCGACCAATCAGGCCTACGGTTCCGGCTGGGGCTATATAGCGCTTAACAGCAGCGGAGCGGAGAAACCAATTATCCATAAGTCGGCCCAGCCTGATTTGGACAAAAATGCGACGGGAATTATGATTGACGGCAGCGATCCCTTGTCCACACTGTCCTATCAGCTCGATGGACTGGAAGGCGGAAAGAGCTACCGCTTTACATCATACCATCGTCTGTGGTGGAACAATGAAATGCCGATCAAAATTGCGATTGCGTATACGCTGAACGGTGAAACCGTCACCCATATTGTCAACCGTCTTCATTTGGATCACGCCGGACACTCCAAGCAGGTTACTTACAGTATCAATCTGCCGGAAGGCGCTTCGAACGTGAGATATGTCCTGACCAATGCTGGTTCGTATACGGCTGGCCCAGGCGCAGGCAAGACGAACCGGAACGCAGCAATCAGCTGGCTTGCCGTCGAGGAATTGGCCGAATCGGTAGCACCCGTAACCTACACTTCCATAGGCGGTGTGGCCGGCAAGAATACCGATGTCTGGTTTGACACCAACGCAGTTCCGATTCAGGCCCATGGCGGTCAGGTCATTTGGGTCGATCATGTTGCTTGGAACGGCAACGAGCCGTCTTATACGGCCGATCCGGCCAATGGCGATGGCGCATGGCTGTGGGTCGGCGAAGACAAGACATTTGGCGGCCGGCCAATTGGCGGAATCCACACCTACGTGTCGAAAGATTTATACAATTGGGTGGATATGGGCGTTGCGCTCTATCCTCACCGCGTGTTCCCTATGGAGAAAACCGGCGATGGGCAAGGGGTCCAAGTGAGCGAAACCCAGCTTGCGGCGCTGAAAGCCCGGGCTATGGGAACGCCCGGTGCAGGAATGAACGAACTGGGCGAGCCATTGAAGCAGTTCGATATCGATTATGCCCGTGATTTTCTGCAGGCCTATGTGGACAGAAGCCAACATCCCGGCTATAGCAGAGATAATGATGCAAGCTTCGACTACGTGACTGCAAGCTATGATGACGAAAGCTTAAGGCTTGCGTTCCACCGCACGTACGCTTATTACACGATTATGGAACGCCCGAAAATGCTCTATAACGACAAAACCAACAAGTACGTGATCGTGTATCACGCCGACGGGCCGACCGATGAGCGGATTATGGAACAGTTTGATACACTGCAGAATACGCCTGCAAAGGACACCGGCATTAGCCGGTACAGTCGCGCGCAAATGGGCTTTGCCGTCTCGGATTCTCCCTTTGGCCCGTTCAAGCTTGTCAATGCCCAGAAGATGAACTACATCGAGGGCTATTACGATAGCAACAAGGGCATGGCGCGCGATATGACCGTTTTCAAGGATGAAGACGGCAAGGCGTATGCTATTTATTCCAGTGAAGAAAACAAATATACGTATATCTCATTATTGAACGATGAGTATACGGCACCTGCCAAAGACGGTACCGAGGGTCTTAATGAGACGTTCACGGCTAGGGTTTTCTCTGATGCAAGCAGGGAAGCGCCGGCGGTCTTCAAGTATAACGGGTATTATTATTTTATTACTTCCGGCACCACCGGCTGGGATCCGAACCCGTCCATTGCTTATCGAGCCAACCACATCTTCGGCAATACGGCGGACGGAGGCATGACCTTTACGCAATATACGAAACTCGGGAATCCGTTCCCGAACGACAGCTCGAATACCTCTTATCGCACACAGCCGACAGCTGTCATTCCTTACGATCCTGAGAACGGCCTGTTCATTTACATGGGCGATCGTTGGATTCAAAAGGCGCTGGACACTTCAGGCTATGTATGGGTTCCGCTCCAATTGACGGCAAACGGCACGAAATTGGAAGGCCAGCCCCTGAGCGACTGGACCCTTGACGTGCTGGAGTCGTATGCTCCCCTGCAGGTATTGACGACCAGCGATAAAGCGTTCCGATTAGGAGAAGCCCTTCAAATGCCGAGTACATTGGATGTGAAGCGCGGCTCGGAGATCTATACGAACTTGCCTGTCGTTTGGGATGAAGACAGCCTCAATGAAGCAAGGTTGACGTTGGGGGCGACAACCGTGCAGGGGACGCTTGGAGGAGATTCGCCTCTGGCAGGCAGTACGATTGATTTTGAAGTAAAGGTGCTGCCTGACAATGTCTATTACTTTGCCGACAGCGGCAATACGAACAACTCGGCCATGTTCATGGCCTTGCACTCCGACAAGGCGTCTAATCCGAAAATGGCGGAGCTGCAGGCAGTGCCCGATCAAGTATATGAAGACGGCCTGACTTGGGGATACATGAATTCCGTTGCGGTTCCGGGCTATCGGGAAAATGCGAACGATCCTTATTTATCACACCGCCGTGCGGAAAATTCCGCTGTGGATTCGGTGGACTATGCCTTTGAGCTTCCAGCCGGAACTTACGACATTTTCGTCGGGTTCTATGATCCTTGGGGGTACACACGGAAAGCCAATATTACAGTCTCCAAGGACGGCGATCCCCTTGCAAATCTGAACGGTCATGTATATAAGCAAGAAAAGAGTATTGCGATGCTGGAAAAGGTTAAGGTGGATCAGGACGGAAGGATTCTGATTCAGACCGGACCGGGGACTACAGGTCCCAACACTGCAGTCATCGTTAGCTTTATTATCATTGCCGGAACGAGTAAGACGGAAGCGGATATGACGAGGCCGGTCATTACCTTGCTTGGCGAGCCGGTTGTCCATTTGCCTGTCGGCGCAGACTACACGGATGCAGGCGCGACGGCCTTGGACGATCGGGACGGCGACATTACGGATCGTATTGTCAGCACCGTGACTAGCAGCGTATACGGACTAACGGCAATCGACACATCGATTCCGGACGTATACACGATCCATTACAATGTGAGCGACGCCGCAGGCAATGCGGCCGACGAGGCGACAAGAACGGTTATCGTTTCGGAAGACGCCGATGCCGATGTGACGAAGCCGGTCCTTACCCTGTTAGGCGAACCGGTTGTTCGCTTGGCCGTTGGCGCTGATTATACGGATGCGGGGGCAACAGCGATGGACGATCGGGACGGCGACATTACGGATCGCATTGTCACCACCGTGACTAGCAGCGTATACGGACTAACGGCAATCGATACATCGATTCCGGACGTATACACGATCCATTACAATGTAAGCGATGCTGCGGGCAATGCGGCTGACGAAGCAACAAGAACGGTCATTGTATCGAAAGATGTCGAAGCCGATAAGACGAAGCCAGTTATTACCTTGCTGGGCGAACCGGTTGTTCGCTTGCCGGTCGGCGCAAGCTATACGGATGCGGGGGCGACGGCGATGGACGATCGGGACGGCGACATTACGGACCGCATCGTGATCACGGTGACCAGCAGCATGAACGGCGAAACAAAGCTCAATACATCGAAAGCGGGAACGTACACGTTCCGCTACAATGTAAGCGATGCAGCAGGCAATGCGGCTGACGAGGTGACAAGAACCGTAATCGTCTACAACAAGGATCGCGACGACGCGACAACGACTCCGTCATCGAGTACGCCAGTTGCGCCGTCGGAGCCAAAGAGTCCGCCGAAGCCTGAGGTTCCATCAACGACCCTGGTGCTTGACGCGGACGACTTGCAAGACGCAGTCGATGGTACGGTAATGGTCCGTATTTCGGAGAATCAAGATATCGTCATTCTTCCGGGCAATATTGCGGAAGTTCTCGGGGAGAATCGTCTCCGATTCGCGGGGCCGAATATGACCATCGAGTTCCCGGTCGAATCTCTGAAGAGCATCCAAGCGGCTGTACCTGGAGATGAAGCCGAAGAGGCGCGGATTCATTTCTCGATGCAGCTCGTTCCGAAGGATGAAGCCTCCCGGCTTGTTGGCAACTATGCCGCCAACCGTACGGCTCTGTTGACATCGGCAAGCAATATGTATGACTTTAACATGCAAGCCGTTGGCGCAGACGGAGCTTCCGTACCGGTAACCACCTTTGCCGAGCCATTCACGATTGCGTTTCAAGCTGATTCGAATACCGATCCCGATTTGCTGGGCATTTACTATATCGCAGAAGACGGATCCTTTAAGTACATGGGCGGAACATTGAGGGACGGCATCATAACTGTGAAGGTTCCTCTTTTAGGGAAATATACGGTTCTGGAATACAACAAGACGTTTGCCGATGTAGGTGAGCACCACTGGGCGAGGAAAGCCATTAAAAAAATGTCGGCGAGGCATATCATTGAAGGAGTCGACGACGCTCGTTTCGACCCGCAAGGGAACGTTACCCGAGCGCAGTTCGCAGCGATGCTGGCACGCGCGTTGGGGTTAACCGCCCCAGGCAGCATGACCTTTACAGACGTGGACCCCGATGTATGGTATGCCGAGGCAATCGCGAAGGCAAGCGGCGCCGGAATCGTGCATGGGCGCGATTTAAGCACGTTTGCACCGAATGACGCCATGACCCGGGAAGAAATGGCTGTTATGATCGTGCGTGCGTATAAGTATTTGCACGGCCCAGGCGGCGCAGAAGCAGCTGTGGTAAATCCAAGCTCGTTTAGCGATTACGATCGAATTCAAGCTTGGGCTCGGGACGCTGTGGAGGCCGCACAGGCATGGGAGCTCATCCGGGGACGCGGGAATAACCTGTTTGCCCCGAAAGAGCTGATGACAAGAGCGGAAAGCGTGCTAATAGTTTCTAAAATTCTAAAATAAAACGGAGTTCAAGAATAAAAATAGGCGAGTCGGCGCTATAAATGGCGCTGACTCGCCTTTCAATTTCTTCGATGCTGCTGCTTACTTAACGATCGCTCCGTTGGGCATCGACTCTGGAACGGTCGCCAGCGTCAGCTTATCCCCTTGGGAAGCCGCCAGGATCATGCCCTGCGACAGCTCGCCGCGCAGCTTGACGGGCTTCAGGTTGGTCACACAAATCACTTTGCAGCCTACCAGCTCCTCCGGCTTATAAAATTTCGCGATGCCGGAGACGACCTGGCGCTGCTCGTATCCAAGATCAAGCTGCAGCTTCAGCAGCTTATCCGCCTTCGGCACCGGCTCGCAGGCAATAACCTCGGCCACGCGCAGCTCCACCTTGGCAAATTCGTCGATGCCGATCTCTGGCTTCGGCTCCTGTCTAACGGCTTCAGCCTCTTGCGTTTTTGCAGGCTCTTCTGCGGCAGGCTCCGCTCCTGCAGACATCGAATCGACGATGTACAGGATCTCCTGCTCGGCATCGAGCCGGGGGAAGATCGGTTCGCCTTTGCCCAGTTTCGTTCCCGCCGGAATCAAGCCGAACGATTTGGCGCTTTCCCAAGAGGTCAGCTCACCCTGTTCAATGCCGAGCTGAGCCCAGATCTTCGTCGGAGCCTTTGTCAGGAACGGCTGCAGCAAGATGGAAGCGATCCGCAAGGATTCCGCCAAATGTACCATGACCGAAGCAAGCTCCTCCCGTTTCGCGTCGTCCTTGGCAAGCACCCATGGCTGCGTCTCATCGATGTACTTATTCGTCCGGCCAATGAAGGCGCTGATCGCGGACAAGGCCACGGAGAACTCCAGATTCTCCATGACTTCCTCGACCTTGCGAATCGTTTGCAGCGCCAGATCAGACAGCTCGGCATCGTACGGCGTAACGTTAGGACGATATGCCGGCAGCTCGCCGTCGAAATATTTCCCAATCATCGCTACCGTCCGATTCAACAGGTTGCCGAGATCATTGGCCAGATCAGAGTTGACGCGCTGTACGAAGCTCTCCGGCGTGAAAGAGCCGTCAGAGCCGAACGGAACCTCGCGAAGGAGGTAATAGCGCGTTGCATCCAGGCCATAACGGTCGATCAGCATGTTCGGATCTACGACATTCCCTTTGGACTTGGACATTTTGCCGCCCTTGGTCAGCAGCCAGCCGTGACCGAATACCTTTTTCGGCAGCGGCAGATCCAGCGCCATAAGCATGATCGGCCAATAGATCGTATGGAAGCGGACGATCTCCTTCCCAACGAGATGGACATCTGCCGGCCAGTAGCGGTCATAGAGCTCCGGATTGTCCGTACCATAGCCCAGCGCCGTAATATAATTGGACAAGGCGTCGATCCATACGTAGATGACATGCTTCGGATCTCCCTTGACCCGGATCCCCCAATCGAATGTCGTACGGGATACCGCCAAATCCTCCAGCCCCGGCTTGATGAAGTTGTTGATCATCTCATTCTTGCGGGATTCCGGCTGTATGAAGTCGGGATTCTCCTCATAATACTGCAGCAGGCGATCCGCATAGTGGCTCATGCGGAAGAAATAGCTCTCTTCCTTTACAAGCTCTACCGGGCGTCCGCAGTCCGGGCAATTGCCGTCCACGAGCTGACGCTCCGTGAAGAACGATTCGCACGGCGTACAGTACCAGCCCTCGTACTCTCCCTTATAAATATCGCCTTTCTTCAGCAGACGGTCGAAAATTTCCTCTACGACCGCTTTGTGGCGCGGCTCGGTCGTCCGAATGAAATCATCGTTGGAAATATCCAGCTTTCGCCACAATTCTTTGATGCCAACCACAATGTCGTCGACGAATTCCTGCGGAGTCTTGCCGCTCTCCTGGGCTTTGCGCTCGATCTTCTGCCCATGCTCGTCTGTACCGGTCAAATAGCGCACATCATAGCCCCGCAGGCGCTTGTAGCGCGCAATCGCGTCTCCGGCTACCGTCGTGTATGCGTGCCCGATATGCAGTTTGTCGCTCGGATAATAAATCGGCGTCGTAATGTAGAATGTTTTTTTCTCAGCCATCTTCCTCGTCCTCCTTCATATTCAACAGCAGCAGCGGCAGCGCAACAAAAAAACTCCCGCCCCCTATGGGGCGAGAGATTACTCACGCGTTACCACCCAAATTCCCCGCGTCTTCGCAGACAGCAGGCTCAGCCGGTCTTAACGACCCTCCGTTAACGCCGGATACCGCGCCGCTCCCTTACCGCCAGCCGCGAGGAGATCTCCCCGCCGCTTGAGGCTCGAAAGCAGTTCCTCCCGGACCATCTTCCAAAGCCGATTCAGACCGGTTTGCAGCTCCCCCGGCTCTCTGTCACAGAATCCCTCTTTGTACTTATCCGTTCGTCGGAAATATATCATGCATGATCAAGCTGCTCATGTGTTTATCTTCTATCTTAGAAAAAGACCTTCCCTCTGTCAAGCGCTCCTGTTAAGCCAATATCGGCCCCTCGGTCCTCTCCGGCTCCCCTTCCCAGCTTCATGACGGATCGTCTCCCAGCTGGCCCTCATGCTCCGGCGCAGCCGGCTTCTTCGGCGGTACAGGATCCACCCCGCCAGGATGGAACGGATGGCAGCGGGCAATCCGCTTGGCTGCAAGCCAGGAGCCCTTGACCGCGCCGTGCACCTCAATCGCTTCGAGAGCATAAGCCGAGCAGGTCGGATAGAACCTGCAGGTCGGCGGCTTCAAGGGTGAAATAAATTTCCGGTAGAACACTATCGGTCCTTTGACCGCTTTGCGAACAATGCCCATCTTCAGGACGTCCCGCTGCGCTGCGGCAAGCGCCCGCCGTTCAGCTCCGGTCGACAATCCTTGCAATAGCCGAACACTTCGAACTTATGCTTTACGACCTGGAATTGCTCGGGGGCGTCGGTCAGCGGCATTGGGCAGAAGTGGATCGGATACGTTCGTTCGCACTGCAGGCAAATCATATGATGATGATGATGCCCCTCGCTACAGCTGGCCCGGAATTTCAAGCCATCCTCAAACATCACCTGCTCCAGTACCCCGAGCTCCTCCATCACACGGAGGTTGCGGTACACGGTATCGAAGCTGAGGCCGCTGTATATTTTCTCCATATATTCATAAACGTCTTTCGGCGTTAAATATCCGTCACGCTCTGCGAACAGCTTGGCCAGCGTTCTTCGCTGATCCGTGATCCGCAGGCCCCGGGCGGACATGATCCCGATGATTTGCTCACTCGACAGCATGTGCATACCTCCCGTCTGAACTTGCGTTATGCATGCGTCTCTAATAATAATGCCCGAAAAAAACGGCAGCGTCAATGAAGCGCATTCCCATCCATCCTGTATGAAATCAAAAAAAGGCAGGCCAGTGAATTGCTCCCTCGGCCTGCCATGCAAGTATTATTAAGATCATAGCTAATGCTTGATTTCCGGTAACGGCTGGAACAGCAGGTTCACGGACAAGCTGCTGCCCGGAGCTGCGGTAAACAGCATCTCCACCATTTCCTCGCTATCGCCTGTCCGGTACAGCACGGCTGCCTCATGAGGAGCCCGCAAACCGCTCGTATCAGGTAGCTGGACGACCCGGCCGTTGACCATAATCACGCCGTCGTACTGTCCGCCGCGGGGGTTGAACGTAATCAGCGTCCGCGGTGCGACCCGGTACAGCTTGATCCGGTAAAGCACCCCGAAATTCCCCGCGTTCATTTGGTACGTCCCCGTCGGGCCGTCTGTGCCGACGAGATAAGGATCCTGCGAGTTGTCGCCGATCATCAGGCGGGAAGGCTTGAGACCCAGAAGATCGCCGTAATGAATGTTTCTTGTCGCATCATAATAGGTTCCCCGGTTGTGGTTATCCATAGGAAGCACCGACAAATTCTGCAGAGCTTGAATGGGGTCTCTGGTGGTTTGAAGCATAATGACGTGATATTGAATCGTTTGATCGCTGTACAAATCCGCAAACAGAGATACGACATCACCCTGCCTCATAATACTTGAGCTCAGCTCTGTGAAAATAACCTTGCTCTGCCCGGGAGCCAGCCATACATCCTTATATTTGCTGCCATACTGCATGGATTCAAAATAACGTTGAACCGACATTTTCCCGGAGGCCGTGGCATACTTTGTCGGTCCGCCCATTCCCAAGCCCGTTTGGGTCAAGCGTGCCGTCTCTGTTCCGCCGTTCGTAGCTACGACGTACATTTTGACGTTCTTCCTTGTTGCATTTACATGATGCAGCATGAATCGCGTGCTTCCAATCGCTGATTCCCGGTAGAGGATGCCCTCGGAATAGACGGTCTCCGGACTGTTGCTCCGAATCAGCGTAACGGGCTCGGTATCGTATTGATAAGGAACCTTATCCCAATTCGGAATCTTGGTGCCGTCAAATGAATATTTGCTGCCGACCGGAGTATAAATTTTGTAGAACTCATCCCTCGTATACAGCGTCTCATCCGTAATCGTAATCGTCTTCTCCACCGTGGATGACAATCCGTACTTATTCCTTACGGTTAAACGGATCGTCTTCGGCCCCGGCAGGAAAAAAGCCGGCTCATTGTTAAGCCACTCTCTGGATACGATCGCATTATTCTCGTCCGTACTATAATCCGTGTATGTAACGAGCTCGCCCATCTTATAAGTATCCTTGCTCGTGGTAAAGTCGGCGACCGGAGGCGTATGCGGCTTGTTCACCGTAACGGTCAGCCAGAACGTGTCGCTCCATTGGCCGCTGGAATCCTTGACGCGATAGCTGATGACGTACCGGCCCGGCGATTGGAAGATTTCCTCCCGCCCCTCCCACTGCTCTTCCACGATTGGCAGTCCTTTAGGAGAATACGCGTTAGGGATATATTGCACCAGGGTCTCCCCCGCAAAAATCTCCGGATTGCTGATGGTAAAAGAAGCAACTGGCTTCGTTGACAGGTTGAGAACGACTTTCTTCTCCTGCTGATTTACCGTGTAGGGGATGCCTAAAGCCTGCGTGATGGAGGTCAGCGGTACCATGAACACCCCGCTCGAGGAATACGAGGGACCTTTCATGGTTCTGACAGCTCCGTTTACCTTGTAGCTCTTGCTGTTCAGCTTGAAGCGCAGCTCGTCGCTGCCTCGCCGGATCACCGTCTCCTTGGTATTATTGTCGAAGGATAATTTCAACCCCGCCCGTTCCACGATCGCCCGTATGGAGATATAGGAGACTCCGTCCTTCACACTCATCGGGTGCGATGCTAGATAGAGCGTGCCGTCCTGATACATCTTATTGCTATTCATCATCAGAACCAATTGGCTGACATCGGCATCCGTATTGGTATCGGCGTCAGTATTGGTATTCGCATTGGAATTGCCACTGCTGCTGCCACTATCCGTCCCCGTCGCCACAAGCCCGCTGTGCTGGGAAATGCCCGCTGTGCTGCTGCCCGGCACCTCTGCCGAGCCGCCCGAAGGAACTTCGCCCTCACTTGCCGATCCGGTGCTTTCGACCTCCTGAATTCCTTGATTGATCATGTCCGTCCGAGCGTCCGGCAATTCGGTTAAGCCGGTCTGTCCCGCTGCGCTGTCCTCCGTACTTAGGATTCTTCCGGGTACGGTCTCAGCCGCACTAACAGGTAGAACCATGGTCACTAACGAAGCAATCGATACGGTGGTGAGGACCATTTTTTTCAAATTCATTGCTTGACTCCCTCTGCTCCCATTGAATAATACTGTCATTTGTACACTTAATATTTAACGCGAAAAAGAATGAAAAGTTTCTACTAAATTACGGATAGCAAAAACCGGTAAAATTCCGTCAACTAATACGGACTTTTACCGGTTTGTGTTAGGTAATTAGTACCATATTAAAATCATGCCGCTCTCAGGCTACTACAGGCCGTGTCCAATCGGAAACTGCGGATTGAGGCTTACCGGAAGCTTGCCCTGCGGGCGAAGCTGCCCGACAAGCACCTTGGCTAGCGCGTCAAGCGAGTACTGCCGATTCTCATAGAGGCACAAGTAGGTTCCGATTTCAGGAATAGAATTGATATCATATGGATTCCGCGTAGATACTACTATAATACTAGAACCATGTATTTCATTCAATCCCTGAATTAAGGAAACCTGGCCCTTAGGGATCTCTCCTTCCGCAGTATAAGTAAGCACAATGATTTGCTTGAAATTCCGGCTCTCCGCGATGACCTCCTGAATTTCGGAGCTGTCGGGAGAGGTGCCGACAACGGCCAGCTTCACTTGCTCCCTGTAAGACTTGAGCGCATCGGCGAGCGTATACTGATGCACGGACGGCTCATCGACCTCCGTCCGGCCGCGCAGCTCCGGCCAAACCACCAGCACAGGCTCCTTCTCAAGCAAAGGCAAGTTGCCGTTCTTATCGCTGACAAGCGTTACGCTGCGCTCGGCAATCTGCCGCAGCAGCGGCTCGCTCTCCTCTATAGGCATAAGCGGATTGCTGAACGGCTGCCCGGATGAGCAGTCCTGTGCCATGCCAAGGCGCCGCTGCTTCAAGGAGAGAATCCGTCTTACGGATTCATCGATCCGCTCCTCGGACAAGCGACCGCTCTGCACGGCAGCCCGTACCGTTTGAATGGCTTGCACCTGCTCCTTCAGCGTGTGGCTGACCAGGACGATATCCGCACCCGCCTCGATGGCGCGGACAGCGCCCTCGGCGATGCCGCAGCTTCTGGATATGGCATGCATCTCCAGGCAGTCGGTAATAATGACGCCTTCATAGCCAAGCTCAGTACGCAGCAGATCCGTCAGCACGCGCCGTGACAGCGTTGCTGGAATCGCCTCCGGCTCGAATGCCGGGAATATGACGTGCGCCGTCATAATCATGTCCACTCCAGCCTCGATCGCCTTGCGGAACGGCGGCAGCTCGACGCGGTACAGCCGCTCCCGGCTGTGCGGAACGCTGGCCAAGCCGCGATGCGAATCGACGGTCGTATCGCCATGCCCCGGGAAGTGCTTGGCCGTGGCGCTGACTCCCTGGTTCTGGTACCCTCTGATCGCAGCCGCGCCTTGCTCGGCCACCCGCAGCGAATCTTCGCCGAAGGAGCGCACGCCGATGACCGGATTAGCCGGATTATTATTGACATCCACACATGGCGCAAAGTTCAGATTGATGCCGAGGGCCGTTAGCTCCTTGGCTGCCAGCTCGGCAGCCGCTTCCGTCAGCGACAGATCATTCGCTGCACCCAGCGCCATATTGCCCTGTATCCGGCTCACGCCTTCATGATCCAGCCTCGCCACCATGCCGCCTTCCTGGTCCATGGAAATAAACAGCGGAATATCAGGTGTGCTGCGGGGCAGCTTCTGCAGATCCCGAGATAGCGCGGCCAGCTGCTCCACAGTGTCTATGTTCCTGCGGAAATAAATAATTCCTCCCAGGTGATGCTCTGCGATCAACGACTTAATTCCTTCGTCCACCCCGGTTCCGGGAAAACCGCAGATAAACATCTGCCCGATTTTTTGTTCTAGCGTTAATTTTGAAATTTCCAACCTTAAGCCACCTGCTTTCATATATTTCAACTATTAAGTAAAACCATGCCTTGGAATGACGCATTGAATGATCGTGCCCTGCCCGGGCGCCGAACAGATGAACAGCCCGTATCTGCGGCCATATTTCAAACGCAGCCGGTCATGGACGCTTCGCAGCCCCAGCCCCTGCCTCTCCGGACTCGGATAAGGCTTCAGCGCATCGTACTCCACATCATCAAGCTCTGCGTACTGAATTGAGCATAGCTGCTGCGCCGTCATGCCGATGCCGTTATCCTCAATGCGCAGGATCATCCGATCCTCCTCAAGGAAACCGGAAATCGCGATATGCCCGGGATACTCAATGCCTTCGAAGCCGTGCTGTATGCTGTTCTCGACGAGCGGCTGAAGCGTTAGCTTGAGCAGCGGGTGCGGCATCATCTCCTCTGGAATATCGATGCTGTAATCGAATAAATCGTCGAACCTTATTTTCTGTATCTCCAGATAACTGTACAAATGCTCGATTTCGAGGCTGAGCTTGATCTCCTCCTTCTCCTGGATGCTGATCCGCAAAATACTGGCAAGACGCAGCACCATTTCGCTTACCTTCCGTCCTTCGTTCTGAATCGCCAGAACGTTGATCGATTCCAGCGTGTTAAAGAGAAAATGAGGCTTGATTTGCGCCTGCAGCACCCGCAGCTCCGCATTGGCCTTCTGCTCTTGCTCCTTCTTGACCTGCTCGAACAGCTCGTTGATTTTATTCATTTGATTGTTAAAGCCCTTTTGCAGCAGGAAGAGCTCGTCATCGCCTTTCTCCTCTACTCTGGCCTGCAGATCTCCCGCCTCGACCTTGCGCATGAACCGGACAATCTTGCCGATATTTCCGGTAATCCGGTTCATGAACAGCACGTTGAACAGCGTCGCCGTAATCAGGCAGATCAGCAGGACGGCAATGAACCATTTGGCAAAAACCGTAATTTCCTGCGACAGGTAGCTCCAGGAGGTAATGGACACCAGGCTCCACGGATAACCCTTCAAATTGTAAATGGAAATGATGCTCTCCTGGCCGTTGAATTTTCCCTTGAAGCTCTGATAACTATTATTCGGATGAAACGTCTTGTTGATGTGGCTCTGGATATTCTGTCCATCGAACTCATACTGGTGATCATATAATACAAGGCCATCGTCATTGACCAGCATGAAGCGGGTATCCTTCATTTCACTGCCGAGTCTCAGATTCTGGAAAATGCGCTCAAATTCCCAGTTCTTGATCTGCACCGCAAGAACGCCGAGCGGCCTCATCGTATGCTTGTCTTTAATCAGCCGAATTTGCGTGAATACGTTCTCAGATCCCGTGAGCTCGGGATACTCGTAAGGAGCGATCCATTTGGATTGGCCCTTGAGCGCCTTCACTTCCTCGTAGAGCGGGTGCAGCTTAAATTTCTCGTAAGGCAGAGTCTTGAAGCTTTCCTTGTTGAACAAGGTCACTACGTTCGAAGCTTCGCCGTTTCCCCGCTCGCTGTACAGAAAGGCGTAATCGATGGCAGGGTGGTTGTACAGCAGGGAGCGGAAGCTTTTCTGATTCTCGTTCAATTGGATCTGGCTGACTAGATTCTGGGATTCGGGATCCTTGGCCATGAGCGCCATTTTGAAAATTTCATTGGAAATCCCGTTATCCGTCACATTGTCCATCTCCTGAAACACTTTCATAATGCTGTAGCTGATTGCCTTGAGCGAATATTCGGCCTGCTGGCTGTGCTTCGTCTCTATCGATTGGAAAGTGACGAAGAAGGTGATAATGCCCAGAATGAATAACGGCACGATGACTAGGCCAAGAAAAGCCGTCAACATTTTGATCCTCAGGTTCATAGATTGTCTCCTAGCGGGAATTATTCCTTATGGAAGCTCGGTATTTGCTGCCTCCTGTGTCCTCTGCAGAGCTTCGAGCATGGCTTCCGGCTCTACCGCTCCGCTGATCATCTGCTGAATGCCGAGCCCCAGCGCTTCATTCACCGGCGTCTGGACGAGCGCGTCATAAGCAGGATAAGAAATATCGATTTGCTCGACGCCTTTAAAAATGTCCTGCAGCAGGGGATCGTCTACCGTGTCCGCCAGCTGCCTGCCATCGATGACCAGAGCGGGCAGCACGCCGTCCTCCTTCAGCCCGCGCAGCTGCATTTCTTCCGTCCAAAAATGGCGAATAAACTGCTTCACCGCCTGCAGCTTCCGCGGATCGTCAGCCATCGTGCTTGAAAAGCCGTATCCGTTATTAAAATCATTCATGACGATGTAGGGGTCACCCTCCGCCTCCGGCGGCATGTTGAAGTAACCAATTTGGCCAATCAGGCCGCCTGCCTGGTCAGGATCCCTGAAGACGGAGTTCGCCCATGAGCCGTCCATCATCATGATCGCTTCGCCGCTGATGATTTGATTCCTCATATCGGTATATTCCGCAGCCAGCTCGCTTGACTTGTAATATCCTTTATCGACCCATTCCTTATGCTTCTTGAAGGCCCTTACAATTTCGGGATCGGTCCATTTGGCGAGGCCGGGACGGAAGCCGTACGTCACCTCAGGGCCGGCGAAATAAGACCACAAATTATTCGTGGTCATCAGCGGTATCCAGGCCTCCTTGGAGGCCTGGGCAAAGGGGATGCGCCCGTCCGCCTTAATGAATTCCGCCAGCTTTTCGAGCTCTGCAAGCGTCCGCGGCACCTGCAGCCCCTTTTCTTCGAAATACGCTTTATTATAAAAAAATCCCTCGATCGACGCCCCGGCCGGCAAGCCGTAGATTTTACCATCATGCGTGTAAGGCTCCAGGCCCCTGATTTTATCTTTAAGCCCCAGCTCGTCCAAAATCGGGGTCAAGTCGAGCATCAGCCCTTCCCTCGCATATATTCCGGAATCCGGGCTGCCGAACACGTCAAAGATATCCGGCGGCTTGCCGGCAGCCATCTCCCCGCGCAGCTTCTCCTTGCGGTTCACCTCGGAGTCGACGCCGTCCAGCCGTATTTTCAAACCGGGAATGTCCGCTTCGGTCTGCTGTACAACATCCTTAAGGATCGCCAGCCGAAACTTCTTGGATTCTCCGACCTGTGTATGTCTGATCGTCACTTCAAAAGGCTCGTCATTGTACTGTGTCTGTCCATGGATGGACGCACCGTTCTCCCCCGCCGGGCTGTTGTTGTCGTCAGCTCTCTTCGTACAGCCTCCTGCAACCACCACCGCAGCCATCAAGAACAGGAGCAGCCATAACGTGGAACGATTTCTCATATGGTTTTTAAGCCCCCTATTTTATATGAAGCTACCTACATTATAGACTGTTCCATTCCATTTGGTAAGGGAACAAATCTCTGGAACAGGGGGAGGATTAAACGATACAGCAAATAAGTAAAACCCCTTCCGAAGACCTTCTGACATCAGTCCGCCGCAGCCACAATCTTGCCTGCAATATCAAAGAATGAGTTTTCGAGCAAAGAGACTCTTGATTAGTAAAAAAGGGCCGCCCCTATTAGCAGCAGCTAATTTGGGGACAGCCCAGTCTGTAATTATGAGATTATAATATCGCCGATTACCGCCTGCTGTCTTCCTTCTTCAATCAACTCATATGCCCGCTGAACCTCTGCCTCCGCAGGCGAAGGCACGCCTTCCAATGGATAGCTCCAGCCCAGCTCCTGCCACTTGTAGATACCCATCTGATGATAAGGAAGGATTTCGAACTTCTCTACTGCGTTCAATCCAGCGATAAACCGGCCCAGCTTGCGCAGATCCTGTTCATCATCGGTAAGCCCCGGAACAAGCACGTACCTGATCCACATGCTGCGGCCTTCATCTGACAGCCATTTCGCCATGTTCAGCATGCGCTCGTTGGGCTTGCCCGTCAGCTTGATATGCTTCTCGTTGTCGATATGCTTCAAATCGAGCATGACCAAATCGGTGACATCCAGAAGCTCAAGGATCTTGGGACCTTCATTATAACCGTTCGTATCAAGCGTCGTATGCAGATTCCAGCGCTTCTTCACCTCGCGGAACAGCTCCGTCACGAACGGGGCCTGCAGCGTAGCTTCCCCGCCGGACACCGTCAGCCCCCCGCCCGACGAACGGTAGTAGTTGAGGTACGGCTCGATTTCAGCCAGCACCTCCTCGAGGGCCATTTCTTTCCCGTCCGTCAGGCTCCATGTATCGGGATTGTGGCAGTATTGGCATTTCAGCAAGCAGCCCTGCATGAAGAGGACGAAGCGAATGCCCGGACCATCGACCGTTCCGAATGTCTCCAATGAATGTATGCGACCTTTAAGCATGATTCGTCACCCTTTCCGTAACTGGCTGCATCCTTACAGATTTATATCTAGTATATTACATCGATCCATGGAATGTACGGTTGATGACATCGAGCTGCTGCTCGCGCGTCAGCTTGATGAAGTTAACGGCATAACCGGACACGCGGATCGTCAGCTGCGGATAATTCTCCGGATGCTCCATCGCATCCATCAGCTGCTCGCGGTCAAAGACGTTGACGTTGAGATGGTGGGCTTTGCTGCCAAAGTAGCCGTCCATCATAGCGACCAGGTTGCTCTTGCGGGTCTCCGGTTCCTTGCCCAGCGCCTTAGGCACGACCGAGAAGGTGTTGGAAATGCCGTCAAGGCTGTGCTCGTATGGCAATTTGGCTACAGAGCTCAGGGATGCGAGAGCTCCCTTCTTGTCGCGGCCGTGCATCGGGTTGGCTCCCGGCGCGAACGGCTCGCCCGCCTTGCGTCCGTCTGGCGTCGTACCCGTCTTCTTGCCGTACACCACATTAGAGGTAATCGTGAGCACCGATTGCGTCGGCAAAGCGTTACGGTACGTCTTGTGCTTGCGGATCATATCCATGAAGCTCTCGACAAGCCCGACGGCAATTTGGTCCACCCGATCGTCATTGTTGCCGTAGCAAGGGAAGTCCCCTTCGATTTCAAAGTCTACGGCAATGCCGTTCTCGTTGCGGATCGGCTTGACTTTAGCATATTTGATAGCGCTGAGCGAGTCGGCCGCAACGGACAGGCCGGCGATGCCGCATGCCATCGTGCGCAGGATGTCGCGGTCGTGCAGAGCCATTTCGATCCGTTCGTAGCAGTACTTATCATGCATGTAGTGAATAACATTCAGCGTGTTCACATACAGCTTGGCAAGCCATTCCATCATTGGCTTGAAGCGTTTCATCACTTCATCGTAGTCAAGATATTCGGACGTGATGGCCGGGAATTCAGGAGCGACCTGTGCTCCGGATTTCTCGTCCTTGCCGCCGTTGATTGCGTACAGGAGCGCCTTGGCCAGGTTAGCGCGGGCACCGAAGAATTGCATCTGCTTGCCGATCTCCATCGCGGATACGCAGCAGGCTATACCGTAGTCATCGCCGTAGATCGGCCTCATCAGATCGTCATTCTCGTATTGGATCGAGCTGGTCTCGATGGATACTTTAGCGCAGTATTTCTTGAACGCCTCCGGCAATTGTTCGGACCAGAGTACGGTAAGGTTCGGCTCTGGCGCCGGACCCAGGTTGTACAAGGTGTGCAGGAAGCGGAAGCTGTTCTTCGTCACACGGGTTTTGCCCTGTACGGACATGCCGCCGATAGACTCGGTTACCCAGGTAGGGTCTCCACTGAACAGCTCGTTATATTCCGGCGTGCGCAGGAATTTCACGATGCGAAGCTTCATAACGAAATGGTCAACCAGCTCTTGGGCCTCTACCTCCGTTATTGTGCCTTCGGCAAGGTCGCGCTCGATGTAAGCATCGAGGAAGGAGGATACGCGTCCAAGCGACATGGCCGCGCCGTCCTGCTCCTTAACGGCTGCAAGGTATGCAAAGTAGAGCCATTGGAAGGCTTCCTTTGCCGTTGTGGCAGGTCTGGAAATGTCGAAGCCGTGCATTTCGCCCAGCTGCTTCAATTCGCCCAGCGCCCGGATTTGCTCGGACAGCTCCTCCCTCAGCCGGATAATCTCCTCGTCGATTACATCGACTTCAAGGCCCTTCAATTCATTCTGTTTTTGCTTGATAAGGAAGTCCACCCCGTAAAGAGCTACGCGGCGGTAGTCGCCGATGATCCGGCCCCGTCCGTATGCATCGGGAAGACCGGTAATGATTCCCGCTTTGCGGGCAGCTCTCATCTCTGAGGTATATGCATCGAAAACACCCTGGTTATGTGTCTTGCGAATCGTTGTAAACAAATCTACAATGCTCTCCGGCAAGTCGAAGCCATACGCCTTGCAGGAGTTAATGACCATGTTGATTCCGCCGAAAGGATGGATCGTCCGTTGGAAAGGCTCGCTGCCCTGTACGCCGACGATCTGTTCTTTGTCCTTATCCAAGTAGCCTGGCGCATGGGACACGATAGTGGATGGAGTATTTACGTCCACGTCGAGTACGCCGCCGGCCTCCCGCTCTTTCCTGGACAGATCCGAGACGATATCCCACAGGGCAACAGTATTCTCCGTCGGTCCTACAAGGAAGGATTCGTCGCCGAGATAAGGAGCAATGTTGTTATCGATAAAATCACGTACATTGACTTCCTTCATCCATTTCCCTTTTTTAAAGCCTCTCCATGCGGATTGAACCTCTTGTACTTCTCTTTCAATCACCGACATCTTTATTCCCTCCATTTATATAGTGTATGCGGGGTTGAAGGTGGTACCTCCCGCATCCTTGGATCCCTAAAATTTGTGATATTTTTCACAACTTTGACACGAATAAGGCCTTTTCGCCTCGATCCTTCGAATCCGCTAAACTCATCACTGTTAGGGATCTTTATACTGTTATCATAAACCAATCGGAACAAAAGGATTGTGACAAATATCACATTTCGAGTGATATTTGTCACTATTTATTGAACACATTATATTTGTATGATTAAAAATTTAACGAACCGGATTCTACTCCTCGAAGCGCCCGTAAAATGCGTCGCGATAGACCTCGGCAAGCTCGCTGACGAGCGGCAGCTTCGGATTTGCCGTCGTACATTGGTCCTCGAAGGCACGATCCGCCAGATAGTCGACACGCGCTTCAAAATCCTTCGCATCGAAGCCGAGCTCCTGGAAGCTTTCAGGGATGCCGAGCTTCTTGTTCAGCTCGCGAATCGCTTTGATCAGGCTCTTCACGCCTTCTTCTGTCGTGCGGGCAGGCAGTCCCAGAATGCGGGCGATTTCCGCATAGCGCTCGTCGGCGACAAAGTTTTTATACTTCGGCCAAGCGGCGAATTTTGTAGGCTTCTTCGCATTGTAGCGGATGACATGCGGCATCAGTATCGCGTTGGTTCGGCCATGCGCAGTATGGTACTGGCCGCCCCATTTATGCGCCAGACTGTGGTTGATCCCCAGGAAGGCATTGGCGAAGGCCATGCCGGCCAGCGTCGAAGCGTTGTGCATTTTTTCCCGGGCCAGCTTGTCGCCGGTCAGCGCCGACTTCTCCAGGTATTGGAATACCAGCTGAATCGCTTTGATCGCAAGTCCGTCCGTATAGTCGTTCGCCATGACCGATACGTACGCCTCGATCGCATGCGTCAGAACGTCCATGCCCGTATCGGCTACTGCCACTTTTGGCAGGCTGTATACAAACTCAGGGTCAATGATCGCTACGTCTGGAGTCAGCTCGTAATCTGCCAATGGATATTTCGTATTGCCGTTGATTTTATCCGTTATTACTGCGAACGAGGTTACTTCCGAGCCTGTGCCCGAGGTCGTAGGAATCGCCACGAATTTCGCTTTTTGACCCAGGCGCGGATACTTGTAGATCCGTTTGCGGATATCCATGAATTTTTGCTTCAGGTTGTGGAAATCGGTATCCGGATACTCATAGAACAGCCACATTCCCTTCGCAGCGTCCATCGGCGAGCCGCCGCCGAGCGCGATAATGCAGTCCGGCTGGAATTTCGTCATCAGCTCGGTTCCCCGCTCCACCGTCGTTGTTGATGGATCCGGCTCAACATCCGAGAAGACTTCGATCGCAACCGGGGTTTGACGCTGACGCAGATAGTGTTCTACTCTTTCCACGTATCCCAGCTTAACCATCATCGGGTCAGTTACGATCAGCACGCGGTTGATATCCGGCATTTTAGCGAGATATTGCGTCGAGTTTTTCTCGAAGTAGATTTTGCTTGGGACTTTGAACCACTGCATATTCACGGTACGACGATTCACCCTTTTCACGTTGATCAGATTGACGGCAGTGACGTTCGACGAAGTCGAATTGCGCCCGTAGGATCCGCAGCCCAGTGTAAGCGACGGCAGGTTCGTATTATAGATATCCCCAATTCCGCCCTGCGAAGAAGGCTGATTCACCAGAATCCGGCAGGTCGGCATACGATCCGAGAATTGTTGAATAATATCTTCATTGTTCGAATGGATCACCGAGGAGTGGCCCATGCCGCCGAATTGAACGACTTCTAGCGCGCGCTCGATGCCCTGCTCTGCGGTTTTTACTTTGTAGCAGGCAAGCACAGGGCTCAATTTCTCGGCGGACAGCGGGAATTTAGGTCCCACGCCCTCGATTTCAGCCACCAGAATTTTCGTTCCGGCAGGCACCTCGATGCCGCACAGCTCGGCGATTTTCGTTGCAGGCTGGCCAACGATCACAGGGTTCACCGCGCATTTATCCGCAATGATTGCGCCGGCCGTCAATTTGGCAGCTTCCTCTTTGTTGACGAAATAGCAGCCGTTTGCAATCATTTTCTTCTTCACCTGATCGAAGATCGGTTCTTCGATGATGACCGCTTGCTCGGAAGCACAGATCATGCCGTTATCAAATGTTTTGGACAAAATGAGGTCGTTGACCGCTTGATCCAGATCGGCGCTTTTCTCGATAAAGCAAGGAACGTTGCCGGGGCCAACGCCCAGCGCCGGCTTGCCGCAGCTGTATGCCGCCTTGACCATTGCGGAGCCGCCGGTAGCCAGAATGCAGGCTACATCAGGATGGTTCATCAATGCATTCGTACGGTCCATGGATGGATCCTCGATCCACTGGATGCAGTCTTCCGGCGCTCCGTGTCTGACCGCAGCCTCCAGCAGAATCTTCGCCGCTTCCGCACTGCAGCGCTGCGCGGATGGGTGAAAGCCGAAGATGATCGGGTTGCGGGTCTTGATCGCGATCATCGCTTTGAAAATCGTAGTGGAGGTCGGATTCGTTACAGGCGTAATCCCCATGATGATGCCGACCGGCTCGGCGATTTTCTGGAAGCTGTCGTAAGGATTATCCTCGATGACGCCAACTGTCTTGTCATACTTGATGCTGTTGTGGATGTACTCGGTCGCGAACATGTTCTTGATGATCTTATCCTCATATACTCCGCGTCCAGTCTCCTCCACGGCTATTTTCGCCAAATGCATGTGCTTGTCGAGACCGGCAAGGGCCATCGCTTGAACGATTCTGTCGATTTGCTCCTGATCCAAGGCCATGAAGGCTTCGCTTGCCTTCTTGGCCTTGCCGATCAAGGATTGGATGTAATCCTCTGCGGTAGGCTGCTGCTTCGTGGTCACATTGTTCTTTACGGCCATTTCTCTCATCCTCCTAATTCATATGGATCAACCTGGCTAGTCTCTCAAGAGAAGTAATGTGAATATTCTTCACTTTCTGGTTCATCCATTGGAAGCTTTTGCTTCTCTCTTGTTACCTCGATCATAACACATGAATTTAAATTTGTATAGTGAATAATTTCACAAACTTTAAAGAAATGAAAATTTTCATGCTTCTCGTTTTTTTTCAGTTATTATTTCAAAGTAAGGTCAATTTCATACCCCCCCTGTTTCTGCAATGAATTTTTGGCGAGATAATAGTGAAAATAGTCACAATGTTAGAATTTAGACACTTTTAAGCCCTTGTAAGCCGCCCCAAAGCTTTGAGTTCGGTATATAATTAATTTAAATTAATCTAAAATTTTCAGAAAAATTTGGAGTATGAGGGGGATTTAAAAATGACTGAATTCGCAACGGCAACCCCGCCTCGTGGGAATACGAGCTGCTTTACGGAGCAAAACTTCAACCGTCTTCTCGTGACCATGAAAGACAAGACGTATCCGGAAGGAACTCATCTGTTCTGGGAGGGAGACTTCTCCGACAAGCTGTTCTTCGTCAAGCGAGGGCGCATTAAGCTGACCAAGTCCACGGACGAAGGCAAGGAGCTTATTCTATATATGTACGGGCGCGGGGACATGGTCGGTCAGGCTGATCCCTTCTTCAGCTCGAAGCACAGCTTTACCGCCGAAGTCATCGAAGACAGTGAAGTCGGCATTATTGAACACAAAGACCTCGAAATCCTGATCTGCCAGCACTGCGATTTCGCCATTGATTTCATGAAATGGATGGGCATCCATCATCGCCTGACGCAGACCAAATTCCGCGACCTGATGATGTACGGCAAGCCTGGCGCGCTCTGCTCGACGCTGATCCGCCTAAGCAATACCTATGGCGAGAAGCAAGGAGACAACATCCTGATCAACAAGAAGATCACGCATACGGATCTCTCCAATATGATCGGAGCGACCCGCGAGAGCGTCAACCGGATGCTTAGCGATTTGCGCAAGAAAGACGCGCTGGAATACGTAAATGGCATGATTCTCATTAAAGACCTCGTCATGCTGCAGGACATTTGCCACTGCGAGCTGTGCCCTAACGAAATATGCCGCATTTAAATAGACAAACACAAGAAGCAACCTCATCTCGGACCGGGAGGAGGTTGCTTATCGTTTGGCGCAAGGCTGTCCTCACGCGGCTTAAATTTGCTGTTTGCTATTTTCCGCACCTTGCGCATGATTTGGTCCATCACCGCTCCCCGGCTGTTCTTCCTGCTCCCGGTACTCGGTTGGCGTCACGCCGGTATAGCGCTGGAACACCTTGGAGAAATAACGCCGGTCGCTGTAGCCGACCAGAGCGCCGATCTCGGTTACGCTGCGGGAAGTCAGGCGCAGCATGGTCTTGGCAAGCTCCATGCGCTGCTTCCGCAAATGCTCAACGAATGTCTCCCCGTAATGATTCTTGAACAAGTGGCTGAAATAACTCGAGCTTATATTCAGGTAATTCGCAATGTCGTCGACCCCAATATCCGTACTTAAATTGCGCTGAATATATTCCCCGGCCGAGATCATCAGCAGCTCGCTGGACTTCTTGTTGATTTCCAGCTCCTTGATATGGCTCTCCAGCTCCGTGATAACATTGAGCAGATCCTTCACGCTATGGCTGTGCTGCAAATGCTGCCACATCTTCCCCTCTTCCTGCGAGTTCATAAAATCAAGCTCGCGCATTTCCCGCAGCAGGTGGATGATGCTGTACTGCAGAAATTTCTCGATGCCCAGCACCGAATGCTCTGAAATATGCGGCAGGCTGGCTCTTAGACGCTCAAGCCCCTGCTCCACCTTCAATTTGTCATACATTTTCAAGCCCGAGGTAATCTCCTCGACAAGCTGCCATTCGGACACCGCCGCAGCATCGCGTGCCAGGGGATCCTTCGGCAGCAGCTTCTCATAGTCGGGATGGAGCATCAATGCGCGCTGCAGCCTCATATAGGTCTGGGACAGCCCCCCAATCTCAAGCGGACCCTGATCCCAGGCCAGGCTGACCGTCAGCTTGATATGCTCCTTGACCGCTCGCTGAATCGCCCGGGCCCATTCATTCATCTGCTCCGAAGAGGCGGCATGGCGCGAGCGCTCAAGCTGAAGCAATACGCACCATTCCCCTTGCCGCATTTGGACGACGACATATTCATGAGGCTCCCGGTCCGGAATAGCCTCCTGCAGCACATTGCGCACCGCGAAGTTCCACAGTTTGCGCTCCTGCTCCGTCCAGGACACGGTACGCTGCGCGTAGCCGTCCAGATCGACCAGGAACATCGCATAGCGCAGCTCGCTGCCCGGCTCTCCCTCCGCTGCCCAATACCTTGGAACATCGTCAGCAAATCCCATCAGCACGTCGAACATCATTTTCTCCTGCGCCAGCCCGATCATCTTCTTCAGCTTCCGTTCCGCGAAGCGCTTCTCCGATCGGCGGGAGCGCACCTCGTCCGCAAGCTTGCCGATCGCCGCTTCCAGCTCCGTATAATTGATCGGCTTCAGTATATAATCCTTCACTCCGTGCTTCAGTGCCAGCCGGGCGTATTCGAATTCCTGATACCCGGTCAGCATGATAATCTCGGTCTCATAATCGAGCCTGCGAATCTCCCGGAGAAATTCCAGACCGTCCATCAGCGGCATCCGGATGTCGCACAGAATGATGTCCGGCTCGAATTCCATAACCAGCTCCAGCCCCTTTATGCCATTTCGAGCTGTTCCGACAAGCTCGATCTGCAGCTCGTTCCAGGGAATCGCATTTTTCAAATGATTGAGTATAAGAGGCTCGTCATCGATGAGCAGCGCCTTGATATCCACAGAGCATTACCCCATTTCGTAGTTACCGTTCTACTGTTAATCTATCCTTTAACGCCTCCGGCCGTCAAACCTTCAATGATCTTCTCCTGCAGAATCGCATAAATCACCATGACCGGAACGACGCTGTAGACGATCCCCGCCGACATTTGCGCATAGTTGATGTTGAAGGCGTCGCGGAAGCCTACCATCCCCACCGGCAGCGTCTTGAGCGTGTCTTCGGACAGAAAGTAATTGGCAAGCAAAAATTCGTTCCAGTTGCCAAGGAAGTTAACGATAAAGACGGTAACGAGCGCCGGGACCGTAAGCGGCATCACGACTCTGGCGAAGATCCCTGGTGATCTCAGCCCGTCCACGACGGCAGCCTCCTCGATCTCGCTCGGCAGCGACTTCATGAAGGCGGTCAATATAACGACCGAGAACGGGATGGAATTCGCCGCATAAGGAATAAGCAGCGCCCAGTGCGTATCAAGCAGGTTGGTCGTGCGCATCAGGTTGTATATCGGCAGCAGCAAGGCGTTGCCCGGGATAAGAATGCCGAGAATAATAATCTGATACAGCAGCGGACTCACCTTCGTGAACCGCATCCGGGTCAGTGCGAAGGACGCCATGGAGGCCATGATAATCGTGGCTACCGCGGCGAGGACGGCGATGTACAAGCTATTCAGAAAATAAGTGCTGATTTTTGCATTAACCCACGCTTCCACATAGTTCGACCATTGGAATTCCTTCGGAAAGCCGAAGGGATTTTGGGCAATCGCCAGGTTGTCGGTCTTCACCGACGAGAACACCACGAACAAAAACGGATATAAAATAACCAGCAAATAAATCATCAACAGGATATGAGCCAAGCTGCCCTTGAGTTTTTTTGTCATCAATATTCGATCCTTTCCGTTCTTCTCACTACAAGGACTTGATAAAGCGCAGTAATGATAAGTGTGAAAATAAAGATCAAGACCGCAATGCTGTTCCCGTATCCGTACTTAAAGCTGGTGATGGAATGCTTCAGCATATAAGTGGCCATCACCTCGGTGGAGCCGGCAGGTCCGCCCTTGGTCATGACGATAATGATGTCCGCCGCCTTCATGGCTCCGGCGATTGATAGCATGATGACGACCGACACAATTGGCATAATGAGCGGCATGGTGATCCGCATGGCCCGCTGGAATCCGGTCGCCCCGTCTATCATCGCCGCCTCGTCCAGCTCCTTCGGAATGGATATGATTGCGGCTAGCACCATGACGATATAGAATCCTGTCCACTGCCAGGCATTGGTGATCAGGATAGAAAGCATCGCCCAGCTGCGATCCGACAGCCAATAAACCTTATCGATGCCGAACAGGCCGAGCACATTGTTGAACAGCCCGATATCCGGCTCGTAAATGAAGCCCCACAAAATACCGATGACCGCCGTCGACATGACGGAAGGCATAAATACAGCCGTTTTGTACAGTCCTTTCAGCTTTTTGACGTTCGCGATTAAGAGCGAGAACAGGATAATCAGTGGAACTTGAATGAACACTGAAAACAGAATGAAGAAGCCGTTATTTCTGACCGAAATCCAGAACTCCTTCTGGCCCATGGCTTTCATGTAATTTGCAAACCCGGTGAAGTTATACGTTTTGGCAATCCCGTTCCAATCCGTAAAGCTAAAAAAGGTGGCATTGATTACGGGATATATGAAAAATAAAATGATACCGATAAAGGTCGGAATCAGAAACAACGTATACATCAGCGGATTTCTCATCGCCCTATTCATAAATACCCTCCAGCTTTTGACATAGTTGCAAAGCGGCTATGCTGTGAAAAGGAGCACCACCTGGATTAGCCTGGGGTGCTCCACATGTCAATTTACCTCTTATTCTCCAGCTGCATTCGCTTCATCTTGCACTTTTTGCAATGCATCCAGCATATCTTTAGGATCTTGTACTCCTTCAATCACGCGGTGGATTCCGCTGCCAAGCTCGGTATTGACTTCAGCTTGCACCAACGCATCGAATGCTGGCCATTTGTATTCCAATTCATTCATACCCAGAATGATTTCTTTGATCAGCTCATTATTCGCATTGGCTTGCAGGTCTTCCTCGCTCAGAATCATGGAAGGCAGCAATCCATCTTCACTCAGGCTTTGCAATTGAATTTCATCGCTGAAGAACGTCTTAATGAACGTTTTAACCGCTTCCAGTTTCTGCGGATCATCCGCTACCTTCGCGGAGAATGCATAACCATTGTTCGAGTCAACCATCGAGCTCAGGCCGTCTCCTTCATTCAGCGGAGGCATTACGAAGAATCCGAACTTGCTCTTGCCGTCTGCGCCCACTGCATCGTTGAACACGGAGGATGCCCATGAACCGTCATACATCATGACAGCTTCATCCGTCAGCAGCTGGTTGCGCTGGCTGTTGTAATCGATGCCAAGCTCGCCCTTCTTGAAGTAGCCCTTCTTCACCCACTCTTGGTGCTTGCTAACTGCCTCGACCATTTTCGGATCATTCCATTTCGATTCCCCGGTCTTGAATCCGGCCGTGAAATCTGGTCCCGCATAGTACGCCCAGAGGTTATTCGTAGTCATGAGTGGTACCCATGCATCCTTGGAGCCTATGGCAAATGGAACTTTACCGTCAGCCTTTACCTTCTCGGCAATCGCTTCCAATTCAGCCAGAGATTTTGGAATTTCCAGCCCTTTGGCAGCAAAGTATTCTTTGTTATAGAAATATCCTTCGATCGAACCGCCCTTTGGCAGGCCGTAGATCTTTCCATCATACGTCCAAGGATCAAGGTTGATGAACCGCTCTCTCAAATTCAATTCATCCAGAATCGGACCGATGTCGAGTACTAAGCCTTCTTTGGCGTAAACGCCGATATCCGGGCTGCCGAAGGCATCGAAAATATCAGGAGGATTTCCTGCGGCCATTTCACTTCTGAGCTTGTCTTTCCGGTTAACCTCGCTGTCTACACCGTCCAGCTTGATCGTCAAACCAGGAACCTGCTCTTCAATCTTCTTCTTCACGGCCTCCAAGCGAGCCAAGCGATTTTTGTTCGGCTCCCCGATTTCGATGTGGCGCATTTTCAGCTCAAACGGCTCTACTTTAGTGCCTTGCGACGTGTTCCCGCCACTCGAGCCCGTGTTGCTCGTTCCGGGTGAGTTGTCGCCTTTTCCACAGCCTGCCAGCAAAGCGCTTGCTACGAAAATAAGACTCAGCATCATGATCAGACTTTTTCTCACTGTTTGACCTCCCTAAAAAAATAAGTGGTTTTTCGTTTGCATCCTCATTATAAAATAAGCCTTCCGGCCTGTAAGGATGACAAATCCACTATTAGAGGAGACATTTCTATGGACTTCAGCAACAGAGCATCCTACGGTTGACCCAGACGAAAAAAAACGCCTTCCGGCCGCGATCGGCTGGAAAGGCGCCTTAAAGATTGAGCAGCTGCATCATTTCGATAGGCCGCTTTTGCTGCGCACAGGGGAGATGAACCAATAAGCCATGCCTACGAATACGATGCCGCCCACCATATTCCCTAACGTTACAGGAATCATGTTGTGCAGCCATCCGGCGAGCGTAATAGTTTCCGGATGGTTCGGCAGCAGGACGGAGAGGCTGAGCAGGGTCATATTCGCGACGCTATGCTCATAGCCGCTGGCAATGAAGGCAAAGAGGCACCACCAGATCAGCACCAGCTTGGAGATGTCGTCCTTGGCCCGGTTCGCCATCCATAGCGCCAGACAAACGAGCCAATTGCACAATATGCCGCGAAAAAACAGCTCGGACACCGGTGCCGCCATCTTCTTGGCGGATGCGGCAAAGATCAGATGCTCCGGGCCTGCTGCCTTGAACAAGCCGGAGCCGACAATGAGCAGGCTTAACGCTACTGCCCCCGCGAGGTTGCCGAGGAACACGATCATCCAGTTCTTCAGCGCATCGCCCGGCGTCGTCCGCTTGGCCAGCGTGCTGACGGTGAAGAACATATTGTTGCCTGTAAACAGCTCGGAGCCAGCAAATACGACCAGGGTGAGCGCAATTCCGAAGGATGCGCCCATGACGAGCGATTGAATGGGGGATTCCGCTTTGGCCAGCGGTGCCCCCAGGCTAAATATGAGAATGATCCCGAGTCCCACATAAGCGCCGGCGAGCAGTGCGGATACGATGTACCGCGGCAGGCTCTCCCGCATCGCGTCTCTTTTCTTGACTGCCGCTTCAATGATCGCCTCTAGATTTTGCGTATACATAAACAGATTCCTCCCCTTTGCTCCCATCTTTCTTTACAGTTATTTTCTCTTTAGATGCAGCGGAGGATCTATGCGCCGATCCAGACGCTGCCGTCCTCCACCTTCACCGGATACACCTTTACCTGCCCGGTATCCGGGGCCTGCACCAGCCCCGTAGTCAGGTCGATCTTCCAGTCATACAGCGGGTCGTATAAATAATGGCCGGACACGATGCCCTCGGCAAGCGGTCCGCCCTTCGGGTGAGGATTTCTGTTCTCCACCGCGTACAGCCGGTCGCCGGAGTCGCGGAACACGGCGACCTCCTCACCGTTTAATTCCACAACCCGCCCGATTTGCTTCAAAAACAGCTCCAGCGTGCCTACATAATGCATAGTCACCTGCTGTGTTCCCATATCCATACTCTCCTTTCGGTTCATTTAGCCCTTCATTTCCACGCTATGAAACATTTTGCTGCGGCTGTCGTGGTCGTTCAGCATTTTGCTCCACGGCTCCTCCGCCTGCTTCAAGGCAAATTCAACACGCTCTACCAGCGCCCGGCGATGATCCAGATCGTCGACGACCGCGGCCTTGATTTGCGGAAGCCCCATTCTCTCCACCCATTCCGAGGTTCTCTCCAAATAATTGCCCGTCTCCCGGTAGTATTGGATCACCGCGCCGCATACCTCAATCAGCTCTTCATCGGTCTTAACCTTGCAGAGCGAATCCGCCAAGCGCGCTTTGATGCCCCCGTTGCCGCCAATAAAGATTTCCCAGCCTCCGTCGTTGCCGACGATGCCGATATCCTTGGTACAGGCCTCCGCACAGTTGCGCGGGCAGCCGTTGACAGCCATTTTAAATTTCGCCGGATAGTCGATCCGCTCGAACTTGCGTTCCAGCAGCGCTCCCATGCCCATCGAATCCTGGGTGCCGAAGCGGCAGAACTGCGAGCCTACGCATGTCTTCACTGTGCGGAGCGATTTCGCGTAAGCATAGCCCGACGGCATGCCAAGCTCCTCCCACACCTTCGGCAGGTCTTCCTTCTTCACGCCGATCAAATCCAGACGCTGGCCTCCAGTCACTTTGACCACTTTAACATCATATTTCAGCGAGACATCGGCGATCTTCTTCAAATCCTCCGGCGTCGTCACACCTCCGTACATCCGCGGCACGACCGTATAGGTCCCGTCCTTCTGGATGTTGGCATTCATCCGTTCATTCACGAAGCGTGATTCCTTCTCGTCCTCATGGGTATCCGGATAGATCATGCCAAGGTAGTAATTGAGTGCAGGACGGCATTTCGAGCAGCCTTCCGGCTGACTCCAGCCGAGAACATGCATGACCTCTTTGGTCGTCTGCAGCCCTTTGGCTTTGATCTCGGCGACAATCTCGTCGCGCCCCAGCGTCGTACAGCCGCAAATGCCTTGCTTAGCTGCGGTTGTGAACCCGTCTCCCAGCACATATTGCAGAATTTGCTCAACGACCGGCTTGCAGCCTCCGCATGAACGGGTCGCCCCGGTGCAGGCCTTGATCTCGTCAACGGTCGTCAAGCCCTGGCTCGTAACCGCATCGATGATATTGCCTTTCGTTACCCCATTGCAGCCGCATACGATCTCGTCGTCGGCCATCGTCTCGACCGAGGTCTGCTTCTTCGCTCCGCCGCCGCAGCAGCCCGAGCCCATCAGCGTATTGTACAGTTCGTCAGTCATGGCCGCTTTTTGCTTGATCAGCTTTTGCAGCTCCGCCGAATCGCTAATATCCCCATAAAGTACAGCACCGACCATGACGCCATCTTTCAGCAGAATCTTCTTGTACGTCCGTTTCCAATCATCCTTGCTGGCGATGACCGTATGCTCGGGACCGTCGATGAATTCCCCGGTCGAGAATACGTCCACGCCTGATATCTTCAATTTGGTCGATACGATGGAGCCCTCATACGGAGCCGTCTCCACCCCGCAAATATGCTTGGCAAGAACCATCCCTTGCTCGAAGAGCGGAGCCACAAGACCGTAGCATACGCCCCGGTGCTCATTGCATTCGCCCACCGAATATACATCCTTCATCGAAGTCTGCATGTAGTCGTTGACGATAATGCCGCGATTCACTGCAATGCCGCTGTTGCGGGCCACCTCGACGTTCGGCTTGATGCCCACGGCCATAACGACAAACTGCGCTTCCAGCACGGTATCGTCGGCGAAGCGGAGGCCGCTCACCCGCTCATCGCCAAGCAGTTCTACGGTTTGCGCCTGCATTTTGAACTTGATGCCCTGGCGCTCCAGCTCTGCCCGCAGCATAAGCGCGGCCTGATGGTCGAGCTGCCGCTCCATCAGATCCTCCATCAAATGGACGACGGTAACGTCCATGCCCAACTGCACAAGCCCTTTGGCAGCCTCCAGTCCCAGCAGCCCCCCGCCGATGACAGCCGCCTTCTTATATTTCTTCGCGGCCTCCAGCATCTCGTTGCAGTCCGCAATGTCCCGGAAGCCGATAACGCCCTGCTTGTCGCTGCCTGGAATGGGGAGGATGAACGAATTGGATCCTGTAGCGATGATGACCTTATCATAAGGCACCCGAATCCCCTGCTCCGTGACCACTTCCTTGCTTAATTCGTTGATTTCAACGACTTTGGTTCCCGTATGCAGCGTGATACCGTGATCGGCATACCATTGCCAATCATTAAGCACGATATCATCGATCGTCTTGCTTCCTTCCAGAACGTAGGAGAGCATGATCCGGTTGTAATTCGGATGCGGCTCGCTGCCGAATACCGTAATTTCAAATTGCGTCGTCAGCTTGAGAATTTGTTCCACTGTGCTGATCCCCGCCATCCCGTTTCCAATGACGACCAGCTTCGGTTTATGATTATTCATATCAAGGAATGCCTCCTTCTTAACTTGAGCGTTCATTTTTTCACTTCATGCTGTAATTATATAATTAAAATTTTAATCTTATTGTGATTTAATTCACATTAAATGTGAATAATATCACAAGTTTTGTCACATTTTTTTTGCCTTCCCGCTTGTAAAAAGCATTTCGCGAAGATCACCCTGCTGTAATTTTAGCTGTGCCTTCGCGAAATGGGGGAATGCAGAAATCGGATCACATTCGAATAAGCTCCAGCTGTACGTTGTCATGCGGCCTCAGGCGCATTTCCAATCCGTTCTCCATAAGCACCTTGTGATTCACCTTCAATATCCATTTCTCATGCATGCCCGGTTGATGCCCGTTCACGGCAATGATCTGCTTGTTGTTCACATTGAGCTTGACGATGCCGCTCATTCTCAGCAGATCCCTTACCGTAATATTATCTTCATAACGCTTTACGAAATATAACCGCTCTCCGCCCATAAGACCGTTATTCACGGTTAAAATAAGCGCTCCCTGTTCCGCAAGATCCCCTTCGCTGTCCACCGTCTTGACATAGACGAGGATTACGTCGCCTTTCTTCAGCTTCGTATTCCATTTCTCAGGCTTTAAATCCTCCTTGTTCAGCTTGACGCCCCACTCCAAAGTGGAGTCGAGCGCAACGTCTCCCACGGACAATATCCCCTTGCCTTCGTTCGTGAGCCGGATCGGCTGGCTGCTCTCCAATGCCTGCCGGACCGTAATTCCTTCCATATAGTCGAAATGAAGGCTGCTCGTTACATCGGGAATTAACGTGCTGCCGTCGATTTTTAAAGTAAGGTCATCCTGTTCTTGCTGCTCCTGTTCCACCTGAACCGGCGGCTCTTCCGCAGGCTGTGCTGCACAGGCGGTGCCAAGCAGAGCGGTGATTGCGATCATTATTGGAATCAAACCGGATTTGTAGTTCATGACTGCACCTGCTTTCCGTAAATGCCAAATCGAGGTTTCTCTTTCTAGCATACCGGACTCGTTTGCAGTTCTCAAACATTAAATGGGAGCAAGCGGCATCTTCGCACATATAATAGAGCATACAACCGATATACCAACATCGTACCGACGCTGCCCTCGGCCTTTTGTGATTGCAGTCACATGAAATAGATCATTTCTATGAAAAAATGGATAAAGGAATGGAGAGTATTATTCCCCTAACGAAAAAAAGGCCCCCTCACCAGGGCAGCCCGTATTATAGACAATAGCATATAACTTCGTTATTCATTTTTTAATATATCATGATCCACATAGCGTTCGCCATTCAGCTCGCTGATTAATTCTATGGCTACCTTAGCTCCATCGCCGGCGGTAATAATAGTGTGAACGCTTACTCCGGCAGCCGTTCCGGCTGCCCAGATCCGCGGCTTGCTCGTTCTGCCGGCGCCGTCCGTTTGGATCACCGTCTTGATCCGCGGCTCCGTGCCGTCCTTCAGCTCCAGCCCGATAGAACTGGCCAAATCCGTCAGCACGCCTGTAGCCAGGATAATATGAGATGCTTCAAAGCTGCGGCCGGACTCCGTCTTGACGGTCACCTTCGAACCTCCATTGGTGTCAATGGCCGTTACCTTCTCTTCGATGAATTTGGCCCCGAACTTCTCTGCCTGTTCACGTCCAATTTGCAGAAGCTCCGGGCCGGATATGCCTTTGGCTCCGTAATGATTCTCGATCCATGCCCGTTTCGTCATGCTTGTATTGCTGTCAAGAACAAGGGTCTCCTTCCCTGCCTTTGCCAGGAACAAGGCTGCGCTGGCTCCCGCTGGCCCTGCTCCGATCACAATGACCTCAGCCACAAGTACACCCACTTTCTTTATTATTCGTGCCGATCCGTCACAGATAACGGCACGAGTCTAGTCGATCCATTTCTCGGCCCAGCATTGAACCTCGCTCATGACCGGTTCTAATGCGAGTCCTTTTTCCGTCAGCTCGTACTCTATTCTCACCGGCGTCTCCGGATATACATGCCGTACGAGGATCCCTTCATTCTCCAGATCCTTCATGCGTTCGGACAGCATTTTATCACTCATCGACGGAATCAAATTTGAAATATCCTTGAACCGTTTCGGTCCGCTCATCAACGAACGGATGATCAATCCGTTCCAGCGCTTGCCCAGGATCGAGAAAGCCGACTCAAACCGGGGGCATAGCGTAGTATAAGCATCTTCCATTGCACTTCACCTCTCTACCCGAGTGGACTTATAAAGCCCAAAAACTTACGTTTAGTTAGTATATATTCCACCTTAACATATTTTATCTGCAGTGAACACTGGGATAATATTCGATTATACTCCAAAAGAAGCCGAGAGTGAATCCGCTTTAAGTTCCAATCCGGCCGGGCTTCGATCCGTCTTCCCTGCCCTCTAACAAAAAACGGCTACCGAGGCGGTAGCCGCTATTTCTATTATACTGCTTCGCAAACCAATTATACCCACCACATATCGGCGGCAGAATCCTCGATAATGATTCCCTGCAAATTGCGTACCGCCTTGGTGAAGCCCTCCTCGACAGACATCAATCCGTCCTCGTGCTCGATGCTGATGACGTAGTCGTAACCGACCAGGCGAAGAGCGCTGACAATATCGCTCCATGTCTTGAGGTCATGCCCGTATCCTACCGTCCGGAACTGCCACGCCCGGTCCATCATCGCCGTATACGGCTGCATATCCGTGATTCCGTGCATGTTGACGTTGATCGGATCAACCGAGGTGTCCTTCGCATGGAAATGGTGGATCGCTCCCGCCCGGCCCAGAATGGAAATCGCCTGCACCGGATCGATGCCCTGCCACCACATATGGCTTGGATCCAGGTTCGCGCCGATCACCTCGCCTGCCGCCTCGCGCAGCCGCAGCAAAGTGGCCGGTGTATGAACAGAGAATCCGCCATGAAGCTCCAAGCCGATCTTCACATTCCGCTCAGATGCGTATTTTCCCCACTCCGTCCAGTAAGGGATCACCTTATTCTCCCATTGCCAGGCCAATATTTCCTGATAATCGTTCGGCCATGGAGCTACCGGCCAGTTCGGATATTTTGCATCCTCATGGTCGCCCGGGCACCCGGAGAACGTATTGACGACCGGAACCTCCAGCCGCTCCGCCAGCTGTACCGTCTTGACGAACGCATCATGGAACTCCTTGGCAATCGCCTTTTGCGGATGAAGCGGGTTGCCGTGGCAGCTCAATGCGCTGATGATCATTCCCCGCGATTCGACCGCCTTCTTGAAGCGCTCCAGGGCCGCCTTGTCTTCAAGCAGCACATCCGGATTGCAGTGGGCATTGCCGGGATTGCCGCCCGTACCGATTTCGACGGCCTTCAGCCCCTGCGCCGCCGCTGTATCTAATGCCTCCTCCAATGAACGATCGCCAAACAGAACGAGAAATACCCCTAGTTTCATGGATGATCCTCCTTAATTTTTTTATAATTAGTCAAAATAAACCGTCTTGCCGGTTCTTGCGGAGGTATAGATGGCCTCCAAAATCTCCGTAACAACAAGCGCTTGCTCCGGCTTGACGAGCGGCTCCTTATCCTCCAGAATTGCCTCGACCCAGTTTCTCGCCTCGCGGACGGAATCGCTCTCTTCCTCGCCGTCGAAGAATGCAACGCCGCCGGCCCCGAGATCGATCTTCGTCTCGTACAGCCTGCTCAGCTTCTCGCCGTTGATCCGCAGGCCGTCCTTCATATCTGCTCCGCCTTCCGTGCCGCAGAGCAGCGTCTTTGCTTCGCCCGTCTCCACCACGTTGAGCGCCCAGCTGGACTCCAGCATGATCGTGGCGCCGTTCTTCATCGTAATGAAGCCGAACGCTGAATCCTCTACCTTGAATTCCTCCGGATTCCATGGGCCGAAGGCATTCGCTGCATTTTCGCGGCTGCCCAGCTTGTGGAATACCGAGCCCGTCACGCTCTTCGGCTCGTAGTTGTCCATCAGCCACAGCGTCAAATCAAGCGCATGCGTGCCGATGTCGATCAACGGGCCCCCGCCCTGCTTCTCCTCATCCAGAAACACGCCCCATGTCGGCACAGCGCGGCGGCGAATAGCCAGCGCTTTCCCGAAGTAAATATCGCCGAGCTCCCCGTCCTCGCACAGCTGCTTCAAATACAAGCTGTCGCTGCGGAAACGGTTCTGGTAGGCAATGCTCAGCTTCTTCCCGGTCCGCTTGGCAGCATCCAGCATTTGGCGCGCCTGCTCCGCCGTCTTGGCCATCGGCTTCTCGCACATGACATGCTTGCCGGACTCCAGTGCAGCAACCGTAATCTCGGCGTGCGAATCATTCGGTGTGCAGACATGAACCGCATCCAGCTCCTCCTTCAGCAGCTCGCGGTAATCCGTGAATACCTTAGCGCCTTCCGCGCCGTATTCCGCCGCAGCCTTTTGAGCCCGCTCTTCAACAATATCGCAGAATGCGACCAACTGAACCTCAGACAGCTTCGCCAAGCTTGGCAAATGCTTGCCGTTGGCGATTCCTCCACAGCCGACGATAGCTACCTTTAACGTTTTTTTAGACATTGATTTTTCCTCCCTCTTGAACATAACCTTTGATCCATTCCATGCTTGCCGCAACACTGTCCAGCGAATCGCCCGCGCAGTAGTCCTGCTCCACGATGATCCATTCGACTCCGTCCTCGCAAGCCGCATCCGCGATCGCCTTGATGTCGACGATTCCCCGTCCCAGCTCAACCGTTTCCGCCGAACCGTCCTCTTTCTTGATCATATCCTTCAAGTGCAGCAAAGGGATCCTGCCGCTGTACTTCGCTATGTACGCCAGCGGATCGAAGCCTGCATAGGATACCCAGCAGGAGTCCAGTTCAACCTGAAGCAGCTCGGGAGCGACGCGCCCATAAATCGCATCCAGCACCGGCTCGCCGTCCAGCGTTTCGGTCAGCTCGAACTCGTGATTGTGATAGAGAAGCGTAAGTCCAGAGGCGGCGGAGCGCTTGCCGATCGCTTGCAAATCCTCAATCACCTCGGCCCAGCGGTCGCGCTCATCCTCCGCCAGGTAAGGGAAAATAAGATAACGGTTGCCAATCGCCTTGTTGAACGCTATTTCCTCGTCAAGCGCATTGCGCAGGCGGTCGTAAGGCGTATGGGCCCCGATGACCTTCAGCCCCGTCTCCTTCAATATTTCCGCTACCTGCCCGGGCGTGCGTCCGTAATAGCCGGCAAATTCAACGCCTTGATAGCCGAGCCCGGCTACCTTGCGCAGCGTGCCTTCAAAATCCTTCTCCAAATGGTCCCTAACCGTGTACAGCTGCATTCCTAATTGTGCCATGTCCTCACCTCATAGAAATTAAATGAATTGAAAATCCCCGGCCATCCTATACGAGCAGCGCTTGATCGGCTATGCGATAAGCTGATGCCAGCTGCAGCGACGAGGCGCTGTCCAGATGAATATGTCTCCCTTCCCTGGAGGAAGCGAGGAATGCGTGCATCGCTTCGAGTACATGGTATGCCAGCTTGCCGCTGGCCCGATGCTCCCGGTTCTCCAGAATGGCCCGGGCCATATCCTCAATCCCCTTGCCTCTCTCATTATCGCTTCTTCCCGCAAAAGCAGGCGGAACGATGCTCCAATCCTCTTGATCATGCCTGCGAAGCTTCACTTCACCGTCGAAGCAGTTCGGATCGGGCACGAGCAAAGAACCCTCCGTCCCGTATATTTCAATGCGAGGCAGCGTGCTGCCCCCGGGAATGTCAAAGCTCGTGATCAAGGTGCCGACCGCTCCGTCCGCAAAGTCAAGCGTCCCGCTAAGATGCGTCGGCGTGTGCACGGGAATGCGGGTGCCTGCCCGCGGTCCGGATTTCACAATACGCTCTGGGAGCAAGCTTTGCGCCGAGCTGCTGATCCGAGTAATCGGACCGAGCAAATTGACGAGCGCCGTCAAATAGTAAGGCCCCATATCGAACATCGGCCCGCCGCCTTCTTCATAGAAGAAATCCGGATTCGGGTGCCACCCTTCCGGCCCCGCGCCCATCATGAACGCCGCAGCCGCTACCGGCCGCCCGATCCGCCCTTCCTGAATCGCCTTGCGGCTCGTCTCCAGTCCTGTTCCCAGAAATGTGTCGGGAGCGCAGCCTACCCTCAGCTGCTTGGCTTCAGCAAGCTCGAGCGTGCGTCTGGCATCCTCCAGCGAAATCGACAGCGGCTTCTCTGCGTACACATGCTTGCCGTGATCCAGAGCGGCAATATTGATCGCGGCATGGGAGGCCGGGATCGTGAGGTTAAGAATAATGTCAATATCCGGAGACTGCAGCATTTCTTCTACTGTGTATACACGTTCAATACCGTATTCCTTAGCCCGATCCTTCGCCTTCTCCGGCAGCAAATCGGCAAGTGCCGTCACCTGGACGACGCTGCTGTCCTTCAAGTAATTCAAATAGGCCGGGCTGATGTTGCCACATCCGATAATTCCAATGCTCATGGCTGTCATGTTAGAGTTACCCCCAGAAGCGTTATTGTTGTTTTGCCGTCACTCTATTAACATAGTAATTAATTCGGTTCCAATTTAAAATGAATAATATGATTGAGACATGAACAATCTGCTCATTATTTTTAATGAAGCAATGGAGGACAACGTATGAGACTTCATGATGACTTGCAAATACTGACGGCAGGCTACTCGCTTCACCGCAAGCCGTTCCATATGTCCAATGATGACGGATTGGGTCATTTCCTGATTCGCCTCCAGACAGCCGGCCGGTGCCGAAGCCGTATCAACGGCCGGCTTGAGCTGCTGGAGGCCGGCGATCTGCTGCTCTTTGCTCCCGATGAGCCCTATGAGCTGAAAATCGAAGCCGAGCAGAATCCATCCGGAGAGTATACGGTGGACAGCGCCGACTATCATATTTTCCTGGCTGGCGAGTGGGTGGAGCGATGGTGGCAACATAAGAAGCGGCCGCAAAAGTTCAAAGTGACGCTGTCCGAGGGCTTTGTCGGAGCCTTTCGGCAGATCATGCTGGAGCAGCGCAGGATTTCCAATCCTTCCCCGGAAATCGCCGAGTATTACCTTAAAATTTTGTGCCTGGATATCGACCGCAACCTGCAGGAGCATCAGGCTCCGTCTCATCAGACCTATCTTGCCCACCGCATCAAAAACTATATTGAGGAAAATGCCTCCTCCCCTTTCAAGCTGGAGGACGCTGCTTCCCATGTCGGCATCAGCGTCTCGCGGGCGGTATTCCTGTTTAAGCAAGCCTTTGGCACGAGCATTATTCAGTATACGCTGGAGATCCGCATGAATATGGCGCGCGAGCGCATCATTTACAGCCCTTTATCCCTGGAGCATGTCGCGGAAAGTTCGGGCTTTCCGAATTACAATTACTTCCACCGCATTTTTCGCAAGCGCTATGGCATGTCGCCCAAGGAATTTCGCCAGAAGGCCCGCAGCAACGGCTGATTAAACGAAGAAACGCCGCCTTGTCCTACGACAAAGCGGCGTTCGCTTGTTATACTGGAGAATTGCCCTGCTTCAGAGTCTGTTCGATTTGACGCTTCTTCTCCTGGTTCTTCTTCACGTAGGTTCCCAGCGCTACGATGATCAGGATGCAAATGATTTCAAATCCGTATTTGACCCAGGCGTTGGCAAACCAGGCTGCAACCATCGGCTCCTGGACGAGCATTTTGGCGGCTGTCCATGCAAGCACGGCGGCACCGATCGTGATGACGACCGGGAAGCGGTCCGTAAGCTTCAGAATCAGCGTGCTTCCCCAGACCATAATCGGAATGGAGATCGCCAGGCCGATGACGACCAGTGTGAAATCCCCATGCGCCGCGCCAGCGACGGCCAGCACGTTGTCCAGTCCCATCATCGTATCCGCGATGATGATCGTCCGGATTGCCGCCCACATTTGGCTGCCTGCATTGATTTCATGATCCTTCTCGTCGACCAGCAACTTGTAGGCAATATACAGCAGCATCAGGCCGCCGATCAGGCGAAGCCCCGGAATGGTGAGCAATTGCAATACAAGCAGGGTCATGATGACGCGAACGATAATCGCTCCCACAGTTCCCCAAAGGATGACTTTCTTCTGGTCCTCCTTCTGCACGTTGCGTGCCGCCAGCCCGATCACGATGGCGTTATCGCCAGCAAGCACAAGGTCAATCAGTACGATGGACATCAGCGCGGTCCAGAAATCAAGCGAAGTAAAGTCCATTTTGCCTCTCCCTTCTTTGTCTAAGCGATGACTTGTCCCAGCAAAAAAAACGCCGTGCCGGTATCGGGCACGACGCTTTAAGCATCAAAAAAACCTTCACCCAATACACGTTCGGGCAAAGGTCTCGCCAACAACATAGAAATGTTGTCAATAAAGCCGGGGACATTGATCCCGTAATGACGACTTTACTGTTACAGCTACTCCCCTTTGGGAACCATACATCTAATAATGTGAACATTATAGCATGCTCTTAAAGCTAGCGCCATAGTTTATGAGAAAAACGTCTACCAGCGGGCTTCTATGAAGAAAGAGTGCATACATATAGTCGTTTTCCTATTGAGTATAGTAAATCATGCGCGCCGCCAAAACAGGTATATTTTTAATCATAAGGTGAAGCATGAAGCCTGCCCCTTGTTCTAACCCGCCCGCTTCTCTGGTATGATACAAAAAGAAAGAGAGGGCCGTCTCATGAAAAAATGGTCTGCTGCCGTACTTTATGCCGCATTATTTGCGCTGACTTTCATATACCGCCACGAGCTTGCGGCGTGGATTCAAGGAACGCCTCCGGTCTGGCTGCTGCTGGCGCTTGCCACGCTGCTTGCTCTGTTCCCAGTCATGCCCTATAAAATCGTAGTCGCTGCGGCCGGCTACGTGATGGGTACCTTGGGCGGCGGGACGATTATCTTAATCGGCTCTACGCTAGCCGGAGCCATCGTCTATGGAGGAGCGGCGCTGTTCCGGGAGTCCGCCGAACGCTGGCTGGCCCGCTACGAGCGATTGGAACGGCTGACCCAATTCTCGGCCAACCGGCCCTTCCGTACCATTGCCATTTGCCGTTTGATCCCGATTCTGCCCCAGACGGCAGTGAACATTTATGCGGGCGCTACCGGCCTGTCCTTTTTCCATTTTATTCTCGGCTCCCTTGTCGGCAAGCTGCCTGCGGTCTATATTTACGCTTACGTAGGCTCAACTGTGGAGGAACGGCCGCTGCTCGCCGCGATTATAGCTGTTTCCTATTTTGTGGTTCTGCTGCTTGTGCTATGGGTTTGGGGATTTCGGCAAAAAAAGATATAATACAATTTAAAAGGAAACGAAAGGAGTTCATGATGAGTACAACACCAACGTCAAACAGAGAGCTGGCTACTTTTGCCGGTGGCTGCTTCTGGTGTATGGTTTCGCCTTTCGAGGAGCTGCCCGGCATTTACGGTATCGTCTCCGGCTATACGGGCGGCCATACGGTAAATCCTACCTACGAAGAGGTATGCTCCAATCAAACCGGACATTATGAAGCGGTACAGATTACTTTTGACTCCTCCGTGTTTCCGTACCGGAAGCTGCTGGAGCTGTTCTGGCAGCAGATCGACCCGACCGATGAGGGCGGTCAGTTCCATGACCGGGGGGATTCGTACCGAACCGCGATTTTCTACCATACGGAGGAGCAGCGCAAGGAAGCGGAAGCTTCCAAGCTGGAGCTGGAGCAGAGCGGCAGATTCGCTAGTCCGATCGTGACGGCTATTCTCCCGGCTGCGCCGTTCTACCCGGCTGAGGAATATCATCAGCAGTACCACAGGAAGAACCCCGCCCATTACCGAAGATACCGGCAGGGCTCGGGGCGGGAGGACTTCATCGAGCGCCATTGGTCCGGCCCGGCCGATAAGGAGGAGCTGAAACGGCGGCTGACGCCGATCCAGTACGAGGTGACGCAGAACAACGGCACGGAAAGACCCTTCACCGGCGAATACTGGGATCACGAGGGCGAAGGAATTTATGTGGATATCGTATCCGGCGAGCCGCTGTTCAGCTCCAAGGATAAATACGATGCCGGCTGCGGCTGGCCGAGCTTCACGCGCCCTTTGCGATCATACAGCATCAAGGAGAAGCTGGATACGAGCCACTGCATGATCCGCACCGAGGTCCGCAGCCGCGAGGGCGACTCCCATCTCGGGCATGTGTTCGATAACGGTCCGGGGCCAACCGGACTGCGCTATTGCATCAATTCGGCGGCATTGCGATTCGTCGCCAAGGAGGATCTTGAGAAGGAAGGCTACGGGGAATACCGCTACTTATTCGAAGAGCCCAGCCCGGCTAAGGACGATGAATAACGGATTGCGTTAACGAGCACCTTGCTCAGGGTAATGAATAAGAGAATACAAGGGAGATTTATTACCTTAGCAGAGATCTATTACCCTTACAAGGAGGAGATCATCCATGCCTTGGGACGAGCAGAATTACCCGGTATCCATGAAAAATCTGAATGCGCGCGTACGCAGCAAAGCGATCGAGATCGCCAATGCCCTGCTTGAGGAGGGCAAGGCCATCGCCATCGCTACGGCCAAAGCACATGAATGGAATGACAACCACCCGGACGACAGCCAGCCCTAAATACATGATGCCAGCAGCCCCGATCAGCGATCTAACGCTTTCGGGGCTGCTGATTTATCAGTCCCCTTCCGGGCACAAAAAAAACAGCCGAGCCGTCAGGCCCGAGCTGTTTTCTCTTTGACTGCATATGGCACACGGAGAGCCGGGGCAGCATCCTGCTTCCCGCAATTTACGGTCCAGGTGATCGTCTTGCCGGCAATCAGCACGGCCATGATCGTGAATACCGTTTCCGTGAATGGCAAATATATTAAAGATATGCCCAGTACGAGGGCATCCATCAGGATGAAGACCGTCCCGATCTTCAGGCCGGATCGTTCGCTGATCATCAGCGACAGCATGTCGTCCCCGCCTGTGGCTCCGCCTACGCGCAGCACGACCCCCGCGCCGATTCCCGTGAACACGCCTGACAGAAGCGCAGCCATGGGCAGATTGCCCTGCAAATTCAAGGTCAGCGGCGAGAACTGCTCGCACAGCTCATAGAATGCCGAGAATGCCAGTGATGCAAATAACGTATTTGCAATGAACTTGCGTCCTTTCAGGAACACGGCAGCGACCAGTACCGGAATATCCAGCAGGATCATGCTCAAGGCGGGCGGCCAATCAAACAAATATTTGCCCAGCAGCGCCAGGCCCACGAATCCGCCTTCGGCCAAGCCATTCTGAAAATTAATATGATAATACGTAAAAGCTAATAAAAACGTACCCAACAGCAGCATTGTCACCTGCAAGCCGAAGGCTTGCCAGTTTACTCTTTTCCCCATTTCCAATCCCTCTTATCGTAGTTTGGTCTACCTTGCGGCAGCACCCTACGAAGAAGGTTGTTGAGGAGCTCATCCTTCGCATTATTCCACGCTTCCTTCGTAGGGTGGTTGGTCTTCACCGGCGTCCACTACGAAAAGAAGCTAAGTGTAAGAGAGATCACAACGTTTCCAAATCGTCCTTAGGGATTTCGTCCTTCGGGAACCCATGGTATCCTGATCCTTTCTTTTTTGGTTTTGTACCTATTTATATTATAACACAGCAGCAATGATGACTAAACAGCTTGCCTCAGGAATAATGTTTCTTCCTCTCCTTCCTGTGACGAAAATCATTGCATTTGGCGATTCGTTCACATTTTAGGACATTTTCCTGTGACGAAAATCACCTTTCCACCCTAAATGCCGCTCTATACTGGGAAGGAAGTTTGAAACGACAATACAATTGGAAAGAGGGTACTGTTATGCTAGATTCCCGGACAATTGAAGTGATTAAATCCACTGTGCCCGTGCTGGAGGTTCATGGGGAGACGATAACCCGCACATTTTACGAGACGATGTTCAGAAACCACCCTGAGCTGCTGAATGTTTTCAACCATGCGAACCAGCGCCAGGGCAAGCAGCCGACGGCGCTGGCCAATGCGGTATACGCCGCTGCCGCGAATATCGATGCCCTCGAACGAATCCTGCCTGTCGTTCGCGGCATCGCCCATAAGCATCGCGCGCTGGGCATTCTTCCGGAGCATTATCCAATCGTTGGAGAGAACCTGCTGGCCGCGATCAAATCCGTACTGGGCGATGCGGCTACCGAGGAGATCATCGAAGCGTGGGGCAAGGCTTACGGGGTCATTGCAGATGTGTTTATCAGCGTTGAAGCAGACATGTACAAGGAGTCCGAGCAGCAGCCCGGGGGATGGCGCGGCTTCCGCCGCTTTGTTGTCCAACGGAGGATACAGGAAACCCCGGAGGCGGCCTCCTACTACCTCGTTCCGGAGGACGGCAAGGCGATCGCTTCTTACGAGCCCGGCCAATACATTACCGTAAGGGTCAAACCGGAGGGCCAGGAGTTCACTCACCTTCGCCATTACAGCCTGTCCACGGCTCCCGGAGCTGAATACTACCGCATTACCGTCAAGCGCGAGGATGGCGGTGCCGATCGGCCTGCAGGCATCGTGTCCACCTATTTGCATGAGCACGTCCAAGAAGGCGGCATTCTTGAGCTTAGCGCACCGGCAGGCGTATTTACGCTGGATCAAAGCCTCAAGACGCCCGTCACTCTTATTAGCGGCGGTGTAGGCCTCACGCCGATGATCAGCATGCTGGAAACGCTGCTGCAGCATTCCGAGCGCGACATCGTCTATATCCACGCTGCTCGCAGCAAGGAGTACCACATTATGAAGGAATATGTAGGAGAGCTCGCCGCCAAATCTCCTCGCCTGAAATGCTACACGGTTTACGAGGCGGCAGCCGATGAAGACAAATGCGATAAATGCGGCTATATCGACACCGCTTGGCTCTCGGCGGTTGCGCCTTCGGCGTCCGACTTCTATTTCTGCGGGCCGGTGCCGTTCATGCGGACGATTAATCAAGCCTTGCATGAAATGAATGTGCCTGAAGCGAATATCCATTATGAATTCTTCGGTCCGGCCGGCAGCCTGGACAGCTAGCTCTATCGCAAGCTTAGCCCGGCAATGTCCGGTGAGGCCTTTCTGTGTCCGGTTGTTCGGTGAGACCTTCTTGTTCGGTGTGCCCTGCCTTCAGGCGACTTACGAATGCTGACCGCGCAGAAGCCGATTGACCGTTTCGCGCCGGATCCCGATCAGTTGGCCGATCTCCTCCTGTGTCAGGTAGTCCGTCAAAGGCACGCCGTTTGCATGATGGCTGAGCCATTTCTGGAGAAGCTCCAGCCGCTCGGAGGGGGTGCCTACCGTAAGGTGATCAATACGCTCCTGCATAAAGCGGACCTTCTCCTGAAGCAGCCGTGCGACTTCCAGCGGCTTCTGCGGATTCTCTTCCAGCTCGCGGTACCACTCCTGGGCCGAGATAATCTCTACTTCGCTGCGAATAAGTGCTATTGCCGTGCCATGGATTTCCTTGGGGGAGATCAGCGAATGATGCGGCACCGTTTCCCCGGGATATAGTATATTGAACAGAACTACATTTCCGTTCTCATGAAGCCGCGTTACCTTGAAAAGTCCGCTCTTTATATGGTAGAGAAACTTTCCGTCATCACCCTGGCGAAATAAGATCTCTCCTTTATGCAAAATCATCGAAATCGCTCCAATCGTTGGTTTAAACTCTCGCAGCCCAATTATAACAAAAAAAATACCCGGGCACGTAGCCCTTCTAGACAGAAGGGGCTGTCCCCTCAGTCATCTAGATGACTGAGGGGGGCCCCCTTTCTTTTAGATAGCTATCCGTCTAGCTATCGGTTTGCCGGAATCGGTTTGCCGGAATCCGTTTCTGCGGGATCAATTATTGCGGGACAATTATTGCGGAATCAATTTCCCCCTTGCCTGCCCCGTTCTTTCTATCTTGTATAAGCTATTATTAGCTGTCGAACTCTGACATAAGCTTTTGAACTCTAACATAAGATGTCGAACTCGGGACACTAGAAGCCCATTCTTGTTTGGCTTATGTTATATAGGCTATGAACTCTTAACGCTAAATGGAATTCATGTATCTAATTATGCTCTGAGCGAATAGTTCAATAGATTAGATGGATTTCATGCACCTAAAATCAAGAATCCCGCCCATGATAGGCAATTCCCTTATTCTAACGACATGAAATCCATTTAAATCTGCTTTCCATTCTTTACCGCGGAAACTAACTACTATAAATCCATTTAGAATGTGAAATCCGCGATTTCGTGCTCGACGTAAAGGGGGTGGGGAGCATGTTTGGTCACATCCTTTGCAACCGGCGGTAGAAAGCGTGCTTGGTCGCACCATCGCAACCGGCGGCCTGGTCACATCATCGCAACCGACGGTAAAAAACGTGCTTGGTCACACCAACTATACATAAAAAGTTTTCATGCAGCGCCCCGGCGCTCCAGCCTTTAAAAGTTGCGCTGACTCCCCGCAGCGTCAGCGCAGCCGTAAGGTGCATGATTGAGCCGGAGCCTGTGTTTGGCGCTATGAAGACAACCGGAGCTTCGAAGGTTCCTGCTGTGAGGCTTACCAAAAAAGTAAGTCTGGAGGTCGGGTGTTTCCCTTGCCTACAATCTGCTTGAGAGAAGTGCCGTCGATAACAAAAACCAAAGAGCTAAGCGAGAACAACCGCTTAGCTCCTTGGTTCTTTACGAATACTATCCTATGTTGCTGGTGAGGGTGTTTTAAAGTTTACTCTTGGGACAGCCTCTTACTATGCTTCGTAATTAGAGCGACGAGTCTTCAGCGAGCGTACATCCATATATGGCGACGAGCCTTCAGCGGGCGTACATTCGTATATGGCGACGAGCCTTCAGCGGGCGTACATTCGTATATGGCGACGAGCCTTCAGCGGGCGTACATTCGTATATGGCGACGAGCCTTCAGCGGGCGTACATTCGTATATGGCGACGAGTCTTCAGCGGCGTATTATCCTTTTATGGCTGTACGTCTTCATCGGGCACATCTCCGTTTATGGCGATGCGTCTTCAGCAAGCGCATTCGCATCATCCGTTTTTTGCGCGACCTTCGTCTCCTGCTTGTTCCGCCAGGATTCATAGCTGTGCACGGCTACGCCTTCAAACGAGGAATGCTTGCCGACCAGCGTCACCAGCTTGTCCAATTCTCTCGTAATAGACGACAAGGGCTCTTCGTAGAAGGAAACTCCCGGCCCTTCCTCGCTCTTCGTCAGCTCAACGCCTACCCAGACCCGTTTGCTCTGTACGTCGGCTTCCTCCAGCGTCGCGCGCGATACCTCGTAAATGGCGTCGGCCGCGTTGCGATAAGCCATAAGCGCCACATAATCGAACTTATCAATCATCCACTGCCGCAAATCACGGCCTTCTCCAAGCTCCTCATGCTCGATGCCATTGAGCCAGAACGGGAGCGCAGCCCCGATCTGGAGCTGATTACGCTCAGCGAGCTCAGCCCAGACCCGGACGCTCTCCATCCACTGCTCTACCATCAAATCCCGATCTGTGCTCCACCGCTTCAGCAGATAAGGCTCTACGTCGAGCTGTACGCCTGCAAACCGCTCCTCTGGCCTGGATTCGTCATTGTACTGCTTGACCCAGTTGAGGAAGCGGTTCGCTTCCTTGCGTTCCTCGCGCAGCGCCCATTCCGGATGACCGTTAAGAGCGTGAACCTCCAGCTTGGCCTCCGAGGCAGCTGCCACAAACCGGCGGTACGAGGCATCGCTAACCTCGCTTCCGATTTGCAGAAAGAGGGTCGTTACCCCCTGCTCCTTGGCAAATTCAATAATCTCTTCCGTATGGTTCTCCACAAGCTTGGCGTCCCAGAGCCAAGTCGCCTTCGCTTCCGGGACGGAAGGACGGAGTAGAACAACAAACAAGGCAGCAAGTAGGACAGCTGATCCTGATGCTACTGCTATCGCGAGCCCTCTGTACCGTCTTAATAAAGAGTTTATTTTCATCTCCGCCTCCACTCCTGAAATTCACGGCTAAGCCGCTATTCTGTGTATTTAGCGTCTGGTCCCATCTTCATCTTGTCTTGTTAAATCCAATAGCTGGACTCGCCATATCCAGAAACTGGTCTTGTTCTACCAAAAAACTTGACTCGTCATATCCAAAAGCTGATCTCGTTCTATCCATAACTGGACTCGTCATATCTAAAAGCTAGTCCCGTTCTATACATAACTGGACTTGTCATATCCAAAAAACTGGGCTTATCCTATCCTACGATCAACGCCTCCTGCTCGCCCACATGCTGCACGGAATGACCGATTTTGTAAACGTGAGGCAGCTTGAATTCTTTGAATGCGTTGCGCGTATCCAGAATCGGAACGCCAAGCGACGCAATGGCGCTGTAATCGAGATTCGAGTGATTTGTTACCAGAACCATGCAATCGTAGGCTTTGAATTTCTCCAGATCGTACTCCACGCTATGAACGGTGACTCCGGCTTTGTCCTTAAAGCTCGTGGCGAACGGATCATAATAATCCACCGCCGCACCGCTATCTTTATACAACTCATATACTTCAAGACCCGGCGACTCCCGGAGATCACTGATATCCGGTTTATAAGCCATGCCGAGAATAAGGATGTTCGATTTTTTAATGGATTTAGCATACTCATTCAAAATTTTCGATGTTTTGTTCACCACATAATATGGCATATTGTCGTTCGTCGATTGCGCGAGCTCAATGAACTGGCTGTAGAAACGGAATCCTTTTGCTTTCCATGACAGGTACATCGGGTCAAGCGGAATGCAATGTCCGCCGATTCCTGGACCCGGGTAGAACGGCATGAAGCCGAATGGCTTCGTCTTCGCAGCATCAATGACCTCCCAGACATCGATGCCCATCCGGTCACACATCATTGCCATCTCATTCACGAAGGCAATGTTCACACTGCGGAATGTATTTTCAAGAAGCTTGGACATTTCAGCTACCTTCGGCGACGACACGGGTACAACCGTCTCGACATATCTGCTGTATACGGCTACGCCGAGCGCAAGGCATGCCTCCGTCGTTCCGCCGATAACCTTTGGCGTATTGAATGTATTGAAATTTTTATTGGACGGGTCTACCCGCTCCGGCGAGAAGCAGAGGAAGAAATCCTCTCCAACCACGTGTCCAAGGCTCTCCAGTTCGCGCTGGATCAGCTCTTCCGTCGTACCCGGATAGGTCGTGCTTTCCAGGGTAATCAGGATGCCCTTCTTCATATAGCGTTTAATGTTCTCAACTACAGTGACGATATAGGATGTGTCAGGGTCTTGGTTTTCGCTAAGCGGTGTCGGCACACAGATGCTGATCGCATCCACGTTCTGTAGAGCTGCATAATCGGTTGTCGGCTGAAAACGTCCCGTTTGTACGACTTCGCTGAGCGTAGTGGAGGAGATATCGTGAATATAAGATTCCCCGCGGTAAATTTGTTCGATCTTTCTGGAATCCAGATCAATACCTACGACCTTGAATCCTTGCTTGACCATTTCCACGGCCAGCGGAAGGCCTACATATCCCAGGCCGACGACACACAGCACGGCTTCCTTCGACTCGATAGCTTCCAATAAATCACGGTATTGTTTATTCACAGGTTTCAACCTCCAGTTATTTATCTAGTATCGGTGTCAATTCTATTTAATAAATGCAGCGCCGAATCCGTGCGTCCAGCTCGACGGGCGAGAAAGGCTTCGTAATATAATCATCTACTCCGCTTTGGAAGCATAGGCTGATCGTCTGCTCCACCCGCTGCTCGGTCAAGACTACGATTTTGGGCGCTTTCTTGACGTTGAGCTGTTGAATATGGTGGATATAGGGCAGGCCGTCGATCCCGTACAGATTGAGCTCAGTCAGCACCAAATGGGGATTCCAGCTCTCGATAAGCTCCAGCGCGGAAATCCCGTTATCCGCTACGGCTGTCTCGTACCCTTGCATCTGCAGCCTGATTTGCAGGAATTCGCGTACCGTCGGATCCCCCTCGACGATTAGAATGCGGCTCTGTGACGAACGCAGCTCCCGTCTAGAGAAAATATGGATATCCCCTGAAGGGCTCAGTTTTGTCGATTCCTCCATTTGCTTTAACACCTGCTCACTTAACTCGCCTTGCTCGGGAAAGCTCGATAAGGTCATATGCAGATCCAGCTCCCCGATGATGTCGTGGATCCGCTGCTTCAGCAGCAAGCCTTGAAAGTGCACGGCGTCGAGCGGCTGCCCGGGCAGCAGAACAGCATAGCTGCCAGGCTCGCTTCCGCTCCAGAGCTCAAAAGACACGCCAGGCTGGGATTCCAATATTCCGCGAATTTGCTTTTCCAAATAAGACGGAGCATCCGCAGAGTAAATAAAGAGAACTCCGTTCACCTCCTGGGCGAACTCTTTCACATAATGCTCGATCGTTGAGTATAGACTAGTTTGCTCGATTTTGGTTTGCAATGCTGCCGTATTCGGCATCTGAATTCCCGCCTTTCTTCATATATTAATCATCCGGCTCTTCGCCTCAGAGCTATTGCAGTCGGCTATCAACTCCCTTCCGGAAATCCCCGGAGCCTTGAGGGCTTAAGCCGTCTTGGCTGCTTTGCTCTCTTCCTTCCAGCTCGTCCGGGTCATCGTTCCCCAGGAATTGTTATTGCGCAGAAATTGAATATGCCCCTGAATCCGCCACAGTCCGCCAAGCTGGGCATATCCGACAAATTTCAATGCTGAGAAGAGCAGCAGACGGGCCAGGTCGGATACCTTTGTAAACCTCTTGAACGCAAGCTCCTCCAGAATCAAGGCGCCGACGCTGAGCAAATAACCGCTTAAAATATTAATCAGCCCGAACACGACGAGGATTCTCCAGTGCGTCATGTCCATCAGCGTATATCCGAGCAATGCGAGCAGCCCCGTGATCTTGAAATACGGATTCAGCGCTTCGAAAATAATGTTATAGGGCATCGTCAGCAGCCCCATCACCTTGTATTTCGGGTTAAAGGCCATGTCGTAGTTCTCAATCATGTTCTTCAGGTTACCGCGCCCCCAGCGCTTCCTCTGATTGGACAAAATACGGTAGGTATCGGGGGCTTGCGTCCAGCATACCGCTTCCGGACAGAAGGCTACCCGGTATTTCAGCTTGTTCTCCAGCATGTAGCGATGCAGCTTGATGATGATGTTCATGTCTTCGCCGGGGTAGCCTCCTCGATATCCCCCAACGGCGATGACATAGTCTTTGCGGAATAATCCGAACGCTCCGGACACAATAATCAATCCGTTGATCGAGCTCCAGCCAATGCGTCCGCCCAGAAACGCCTTCAAATATTCCACCGCCTGGAACATCGGCCACATTTTGCGCGGCAGCGATACTTCCTTGACCGCGCCGTTCTCGATCAGACAGCCGTTGGCAATCCGCACGTCCCCGCCGATCGCCACCGTCTCTTCCGGGTTCTCCATGTACATCCGGGCCATGCGGATCAGGGCATCCTTCTCCAGCAGAGAATCGGCATCGATGGACGAGATGAGCGGATAATGGGACAGGTTGATACCCGCATTCAGGGAATCCGCCTTCCCGCCGTTCGGCTTATCGATTACATACAGATGCGGATACTGAGGATTATAATAAACAGCATTAATCGGCTGGCAGTCGATCGAATTCCGTATTTCCGGATTCGGCAGCGGCTCCAGGCCAAATTCCTCCCGCAGCACCCCCAGCGTATTATCGCTGGAGCCATCGTTAATGACGATCACTTCATAAGTCGGATAATTCAAGGTCAGCAAGCATTTTACGTTCTCGATGACCGTGAGCTCCTCGTTAAAGGCCGGCACGAGCAGGGATACCGAAGGCACCAGTTCCGAGCCGGAGAGCGTGTTGTACTTCGAATAAGCCGACCTTCGGAAAATCGTTAAAATATTGCGAAACGAAAAAGCCATAATCGAAAAATAAATCGTATTTACCGTCATTACGTAATAGATGGCAAACAGTCCGTAGATTAGCAAGATGTCTCTAAGCAGTGTAATCGCCTCCGACCGCCGCGATCTGACGAACCGGTCTTCGCTCGGTGGTGCCGAAATACCGTTCGTACAGCAGCTTTTTTTTGTTATAGGCGACCATTTGGTCTATTTTGTGGTGCTCTTGATCCTGCAGCATCGCTCTTTCGATATGATACATCGCGGTCTCCCGCTCAACGCCGGTACCGTTCATGGCGATCTGGCAGAGAACCTCAAAGCCCGTTTCTCCCAGCTTGGCCAAGCTCTCGGCGCTGTTGTTCCTCACCCACCAGTTCGGATCCTTCAGTGCACTGCGCAGGAGCGGTATGCTGCCGGCAGCATGCAGGGAGCCGAGAGACTTCGCCACGGTGGCGCGCACCTCCCAATCTTTATCAGCCATCAGATTCTTGATGGTGTCATCCTTAAGCACCGGATTGGAGCTTAAATAGAGCTTGACGGCCTCGGCGCGGACATCCGTCTGCTCGGCGCCGACCAGACGATCCAGGGAAGGAACCACCTCTGGAATCGCCTGGCCCCACATCGCCACGAGAGCTACTTTTACTAGATCCTGATTCTCATCGTCCAGCAGCTTTAGCAGCAGGCGGCTGGCATCGAGCCGGGTCTCCATCACGATGTCCGCAGCCATATGATGAATCGGCTTGCCGTGGCGAAGCAGGTGCTGCAGCATTTCCTTCAGCTGCTCCTCATTATCCGCACTCTTGGCCACCGCCCGGGCTACGACGATCGTAAGCGGGGTATAGCGCTCGCTCTTCAGCATCTGCAGCAGCCGGGGGACCGCCTCAGCCGCCCGCATCCCCCCGAGGCGGTAAGCCGCTGCAATCCGCCGTCCGTAGAATAAGCTGTCCAGCAGCTTGATATCCTTGCGGACGAAGCCTGCGTCATGACACAGCTTGATCAGCTTCTCGCGGAACTCGCCCTTGAACTGGTCAATCCATTCGATGAATTTCTGCTGGATAACCCGGCCTTCGAGCTCTTTGAGCTTGCCCGGCGGCAGAGGCAGCTCCGAATTTCCGTTCATATGAGATTGAATAAATTTAAAATAATCATGGTGCTTCTGCAAGTATTGCCGGCTCTTCTTCATTTTGTGCAAATGATTGAACTTCATGGCAAACAAGAGCACGATTCCGCTCCCGATCAGTCCAAGGCATACGTAAATAAAATAGATGGCCGTGGTAAGATGCGTATACATAAAGAACATTCCTCCTTCTATATACCAAGCACCGGACTATTCAGGCTGATGTTCCGGCAAGCTTTCGTAAAACTCCTTCAACGCGTAGTAGCCGGATTTTAAATTCTCGGTGTAGTTCACAGTTTCCCAAGGCGACCAAGTATATTTCGGCTGTTCCTCAAGATTGACGGGTCCATCGCTGCCCGGACCGAACACCTCCTGGCTGCGGCGGTCCTTCATCCAAGGCAAGAAAGTGATTCCATCGATTTGCGCCGTTGTAAACATACGGCTGCGGCCGCTCTTTAGCGGACTGTAATCAATAGCCTGCAGGGAGCTTGGATCCGCAAAGCCGAGCAGCATCCAGGGGATGCGCAGCTCTACTTCCCTGCCGCTGTATTGCCATGAAGTCAGGGAATTAAAATCCTTATCGTTTCGATCTGATGTCCCTCGCACCAGGCCACCGACCGTCATTTCTTGGAATGGATGATGTGTCCGGGTATCCGGCGGCGTCATCAGCAAACTGACCGCCATTTTCCATGGCTGGAACTGGGATCTCTGCTTCCCGTCCAGATCATCCAGCATCTGATAGCCGTCCGGTCCATAGAGACGATAATGAAAATCATAGCTCGGAGCCGTTCTTACTTCCGTCTCCTCGTCTCGTCCGATGACGACCAGATTTTCCAGCCCGTCGCTCAGCTTAATGCCGGGCAGCTCTGCGGCCGGCTGATCTCCTCCGGGCTGCGTATGCGTCCCCAGGTAAATTTGCCGGGCTTCTGGATCAAAATCCTCGGTCAATGTAAGTCCTACATACACATAGGCCTCATCATGCGTCACGCGGAGGCGTTCAATACCGGGAGCAGGCTTGTCCCACGACTGAACCTCATTTTCCGGCAGAGCATCCCAATCGTCCAGCTTGCCGTCAATGATAAGAACTTCCTCCTTGCCCGGTCCCATAGATACGAGGCCGAAGAACTTCTCGTTCGTCAGAACGTTCAGCCAATAGGAACGGCGATCCTCGGGAATTTCAAAGCGCATCGTATTCCACGTCTTCTTAAACCACTCATCCTGCCACATGAATAATATGGCGCCGGCATAGCCCTCGTCATAAATGTCTTTCGTCAAGGATACGTCGATTTCGGCCTTTTCAGCCTCGCTGTGGCCGCCCTGATTCCGTCCGCCAGGGCCAATATGCGACACGCCCACAGACGAAGGCACGCCGTACTCCGTCACCATGATGGGAATATCCTTGTGATGCTCTTTTAACTGCCGCAAATAAGCTTTATACGTATTAAACCCGCCTTTTCCGTCGGGAATCGTTTCCAGCGTCTTATCGAGATGAAAGAAATCCGGATAATACGGATACACGTGATAGGCTGCGAAATACCCGGCCTCCCAGTCCACCGGCTTGATGTGCATAGCGTCCACGCTGACCAGATCCTCCTCGAACAAAGGCTCGCCAGGATGCTCAAGCACATCCGTTGTAACCCAGTTCGTAAAGGTCATCGGGTGCTGCCAGCCATAGGCGGCTTCCAGCTCGGCCGTTTGATCGATCAGTTCGGCGAGCCAGCTCTCGAACGGGCTGGCCTCATCCAGCGCCGAGAAATACCTGCCCTTGTAGGGCTTTATGGAGGCGTGTTTGGCATTCGTATTGTCCACCATCTCGGGATCCCACTCCGTGCCGATATGCCAGGCCATCAAATAAGGCCCTGCATTCGCTCTGTACTTTCCCCCCGAAGCTCCCGGCTCCACCGGTATTTTCAAATCTCCGTACACCGCTTTTACCGCTTTTTCAACTTCCTTGTGAAATTGTTTCTTGATTTCCGGGTTATACGCATCCCTTTGCTGGATCAATTGCTCCTCAGGCGACCAGATGCCCTGAATGAAGTACAGCGGATTGTCTCCCTTATCGCGGTTGTATTTGACCAAGGACTTATAGAACACCGGATTGTGCACGGTATAAATACGAATTACGTTGGCCCCCATGTCCTGGATTTGCTCGAACCAGCGCATATAATCCTTCTCCGTAATCGGGAATTCCCCTGGAAAATGACCAGGAACCGTAGCTCCCAAGTTGACGCCTTTTACGAAAATCTCCTGCCACTTCCCCTCGCTCTTGTATTCCATAAACCGGTCCCCCGAGGTCTGGAACTTGATTTTTGCGCCGTCCGAAGCTTCGTAGGTCGTATGGGACGGAGGCAGGCTCCTGATGATGAGGTAAATTGCCCCGGCGATTACAAGACCGCCAAGCACAAATAAAATAATTAACCTTTTTCGCGCTAACGTTGTCATCGGGTTGCTCTTGTCACCTCGCTATTTTTTTGTATGCAGGCGATCTTACCAGTACGGTCCCCTCACACCTCCACTCCTCTCGTATTACCTCTATCATTAACCAAGTAGTCTAATAAAGTAACTAGGCTAATAGAAGCGTTTTGAATCTGGGCCCTTCCCGGTGTAATCGAAGTCATCTAGCTCCATTTTCCCGGTTTATCCCATTATCGCCTTTAAATTACTTCAGCTCTCGCCCCTGTGAAAACGACTTGAAAAACGAAGCAACACGATGCTATGTTTCCAAGCTGCTGTTTTCATAGAACGCAGTGCTCCTGCTGTTCGCTCCTAATTAGACGCGCTGCTTATTTCGAAGTTTCGCTCTGTTTTTACACCTGCTTCCATAAAGGTTACAAAAATGATACCAAAGTCTCGCCAAAAAATCGCTTAACAATGCGGTTTTCAGGCGTTTTGCCAAATTATCCCAGTTCATCAAAAAACCTACGCTGGTCCTAGAATAGGATCATTGGTTGCTTCCAGGCTTTGTTCGTTTATTTCGGGTAGGACTGCAAGGGCCTGAAGATGACTTCTTGCTTACTTGCAATCTCCGCAATAAGAACCATTAAATGTAATTGTTATAATATTAAGGAACTATTCCGGATCGTCCTTTTTCCATAAAATTCACTTGCATAACGAACTTACGTTCGGTGTATAATATATTAACGAATATACGTTCGCATTGCGGTGGTGTAATATGATGAATAACTCAACAATCAAGACAGATAAGGATCTTCAAATCATCAAAGAATACACCTTGCTGCCTGTATTGCTGGATATGCTGGCAAGGGATATCGAGGAACTCAGCCTGTACCAGAATAAACTGATTTATAATCTCGTTATTTTTCACCTCAAAAAAATTGAAAGCAGCATTCATCTCGAGCTGAAGACCCTCCGAAGCCAAATGCGCCAGCGGGGCATTCAAGTGCTGAATACGACGATGAATGCGCTGGGCGTCGAGGTGGAGTACAAGGTTCGGGGCTATATCCATCATTTCAAGATGCTGAGAAGCCTGGTGAAGGCGGAGCTGATGATTCTTCTGATGAGGCTATGGGAGGCGCCGAGATGAAGCATATGCGCGAAAGGACGATTTTTTTGGCAGACTGCCAGAGCTTCTATGCCAGCATTGAGAAGGCGGATCATCCGGGATGCAAGAACAAGCCGGTAGCCGTGGCCGGAGACCCGGCCCGCCGCTCCGGGATCATCCTGGCAGCATGCCCGATCGCCAAGAGCTTTGGGGTAACGACGGCGGAACGTTTGGGCGAGGCCCTGCGGAAATGCCCCGAGCTCGTCGTCATGCGTCCCCGGATGCAGCATTACATCGATGTATCCCTGATGATTACGGACATCTACCGGGAATACACGGACCTGGTTGAGGTTTTCTCGATCGACGAGCAATTTCTCGACGTATCGGGCAGCCTGCACCTGTTCCAGGGAGATCCGATCGCCATGGCCAGATCCATCCAGCAGAAAGTGCTGGCCCAGACCGGGGTATGGATCCGTATCGGCATCAGCTCCAACAAAATGCTTGCCAAGCTGGCTACGGACATTTGGGCGAAGAAGAATGAGAGCGGGCTGTACGTCCTGCCCAGCGCCAACGTGCCTGCAGCGCTCTGGCCGCAGCCGATTCCCAAAATGTTCGGGGTCGGCTCCCGGATGGCCGCCCACTTCACCCGGCTGGGCATGTACCAGATCGGCGACATTGCCCGGACGCCGCTGCCGGTGCTGAAGGAGAAATTCCGGGCCCGCTTCGGCAAGCAGAGCGACATTCAGGCGGAGGTGATGTGGCGGACGGCCAACGGGCTGGATGATTCCCCGGTGACGCCGCGCACCTTCGATGCTGCGCCGAAGTCGGTCAGCCATATGATGACGCTGCCGAGAGATTATGCCGAGCCGGGCGAAATCGACACCATTTTTTTGGGTATCAATATAAAAATATGTGTGCATAAAGCTAAAAAGCCTTTAATCGCCTGAAAAAAACAGTTTTTTCGGGCAGTTTAGTATTGAGCATAAATAAAAATTGAGCATAATTCTGTCTATTTATGCTCAATTTTGCGGGAAGGTGTCGAATGAAGAGTTAGGCGGGAGGCTGATTGTATGACACAAGCGCCCTTGGAGACTGAAGGAGACCTCCAATTGGTCAAAGAATACATTTTACTCCCTATTCTTTTGGATGTGTTGGAAAGGGATATTAAAGCATTAGGGACAGTAAAGCTAAAGATGGACGTTGTATATGTAAGAGCCTTACGATCTGCGCAAGATTTAATCACTGCAGACGTTACGTTGCTTCGGAAAAAAATGCGCGGCAGAGGAATAAAGGTGTACGAGCAACAGCGAACCGAATTGTGCATTGAGGCCCGTTATTTGTGCAGGGGCTATCAACATAGGTTCTCTATGCTTTGGGGTTTGGTAAAAGCGGAGCTTAATAAATATTTGAGTAAATATCTGAACGTCGACTTAAGGAGTAGCCTATGAAAAGCGATAACAAAGGTCGAATCGTAATGTTGGCGGATTGTCAATCATTTTACGCAAGTGTTGAAAAAGCCGCCCATCCCGAGTATGAAGATCAACCTGTTGTTGTTGCAGGAGACCCAGCCCGTCGCTCCGGGATCATCCTCGCCGCGTGTCCCCTTGCAAAGCAACATGGTATTACTACTGCAGAAAGGCTTGGAGAGGCACTTGCAAAATGTCCTGATCTAGTGGTCATTCGTCCTCGTATGGAGGAATACATCAGGGTATCCTTGCAAATTACAGAAATTTATCAATCCTACACTGACTTGGTAGAGCCGTACAGCATAGATGAACAGTATTTGGATGTCACGGGAAGTTTACAGCTTTTTGGCGATCCTCATGAGATTGCTAAGAGCATTCAGGATAAAGTCATGAAAGAAACGGGCGTTCGTGTACGCATTGGAATTAGTGAAAATAAGGTACTCTCCAAAATGGCATGCGATAATTTCGCCAAACGTAATTCTTCGGGTATTTTCCACTTGCCTGTGGAAGATCTGCAAGAAGTGCTTTGGCCTTTGCCGATTCATCAGATGTTTATGGTGGGCTCCCGGATGTGCCGGCATTTAACGAGCATGGGGATATATACAATTGGCCAGTTGGCTCAGACTCCCCTGGCAAAATTAAGATCCAAGTGGGGAGTGAATGGCGAAGTTCTGTGGCTCATTGCCAACGGCAAGGATAATTCCCCGGTAACTCCAAGTACACACGATTTGCAAAAAGCAATCGGCCATCAGATGACCCTTCCATTCGATTATCGGGAGTTTGACGACATCATGGTACCCCTGTTAGAACTCTCGGAGTTAGTATGTCAACGAACCCGAACGAAAGGCTATATGGGCTCGGTAGTCTCGGTAGGTTGTCAAGGAGCCGATTTTGATCACCCTTCCGGCTTCTACAGACAAATGAAATTACCCGACCCGACGAATCTCACGGATGAGGTTTTCCATGCAGCGAAAAAACTATTTAAACGACATTGGGATGGGTTGCCCATTCGAAAAATTGGGGTCACTTTAAGTCAATTGGTAAGCGATCAGGAATATCAGCTTACTTTATTCAATAACCGCGAAGTAAAGTTAGCGTTGGAAAGAACCACTGACCGTATTAAAGAGAAATACGGAAGCACCGCGATCATGAGGGCCTCTTCTTTAAAAGCTTCGGGCCAAGCGCGGGATCGAGCGCAAAAAATTGGAGGACATTATAAATGAGTAAAAAACTGCAAGGAAATGGTCTGTTCGAATCGTCCAGAATGATGCTTCCGGAACACAAGGAGGCTTACATCATGCACCAGCAGAATTTGCGAAAGAACTCGCGGCCACAATTAGATGATCAGGAGATGGAACGGATATCCATGCTCCTCGCTGAATCGATGCATTCCAAAAAAGAAGTGGAATTGGTATTATTCAAGGAATTTGATGTCTCAAAATTAACAGGAATAATAACAAGAATTGATCAGCAACAAAAAAGCGTCAGACTTACTCAAAGAAATGATTTTGTATGGGTACAAGTAGTGGATATTATTGATGCTGTGTTGAAATAATTCGTAGAGAAACACCATACCATTTCACTTCGCCGCGAGCGACCGACACGCAGCGTGGAACAACTGATTTTCCTGCTCGAGGAAAGCGAAGCCACGCCGCGAGGCTACGTTATCTCCGGCGTGCATACGCAGGAGATGTAGATTGCGCCAGTTTCGACGTTTCGGCAATTTGATGCGGATGTTATTCTGGAGCTCCTGCACTCGCCTCGAAGGTAACTGGTTCTCATTCTTGTGGCCTTGTTGACACTCGCCGATCACGCCGTTGGCGGTGATTTCTGCACGACAAAATAAGTGAGTGCTGATAATTGGAAACAGGAATCTGCAGGTAAAAGAAGGTTTTTATTTGATAATGTCGAATGATAAATCAAACACTAAAACAAGCTAAAAGGAATGAAGGATTAGATGTTCAAATGTTTATGCGGAGGCGTAATGTTCGTAAAAGAAGTTGAACGTTATCCAGAAGGCTTAACCTCCATAGAAAAGTTAAATTATGAACGGAAATGTACAGTTGAATGCTCGAAATGCAAGACCGTAAAATATGACCAAAAATATGATTGAATCCCCGAATAGGCCGCCCATGTATTTGCAGGCGGCTTTGTTATTCTGATTTAGACACGTTAACCCAATTTACTATTTTCTCTATCGTACCCTCAAAGTCATGCTTAACTTCGTGTTCCCAGATCCGTAATACCTTCCATCCTAACTTAGAATAGTATTGGTTAACTTCATTATCCCTATCAACATTCCTCTGCAGTTTTTTCTCCCAGTACTCTTTATTGGAGCTCGGCTTATTTCCGTGTATTGGACATGAGTGCCAAAAACAAGAATCAATGAAAATAACTATTTTGTACTTTTGGATGGCGATATCGGGAATGCCAACAAGTTTTCTAACGTTTTTTCTGAATCTGACCCCTTTTTTCCATAATTCTTTTGTAACCTTGCTTTCCAACGAAGACCCTGAGGAACGTATTGCCCTCATATTCTTCGAACGCTGATCTTTTGTAAACATATCCACCATAGAATCCTCCAAGATTGCTTCATACTATGACCCTCAAGAATCGGAGCATTTGATCTATCTGAAATGCAGAGTGCTGTTTTCTGTTATGATAAATATTAGAAATTTAATTGAATCTGTATTACTTGTGATGCGGGCTTTAAATAGAACTGGGAATCGAAAGCCGATATTCTCCCATTGCTTTGTCCACAAGGACTTTTGGCCCTGTTTGTCGAAATCAGCTACAAGATAATGAATAAATCTGTTAACAGTAATGGCATGTAAACAACAATCACGAGATATACTGCGCATTGCTTTGTTCATAAATCTAGGTGTTACCTTGAGCAGAGAACCCTTTTTTTGGCATTGCAGGAAAATAGCCCGGCAGTTACTGATAAGATGGCAATTGCATAAAATCTACCAGACAAATATATTATAACCGAGATCCTGCTTAGTATATTGTGGGCTGTTAATTGCGATGCTGGTGAGGAAACAGAGATTACAAAAAGACAAATCGATGTAAGGAGATGGAGTATCTTAATGAAACTGTTATACTCAAATATTTTGCCCCTTGGTACAACCGAAGGTCAAGATACATTTATTGACTGTTTTCATGAGCAAATTGCAAAATCAGATCGTGTGGATATTGCGGTTGGTTATGTATCACGCGCAGCTTTAGAAGAACTTGACCTTCTGGTTGAAAAACACAATGTATCGAGTATATGCCTTACTATTGGTATGTACTTCATAGAAGGAATGCCGGAAGGATCATATAATTGCGCGCTTAAACTGAACAGGAAATGGCAAGAGGCTGGTATTGGCGAAATAAGGATTGTAAAAGCATTTAAGTATCACGGCAAGTTATACTGCTTTTATCATGATGGAAAGCCTTTTTCCGCGATTATTGGTTCTGCAAACTTAGGAGCGATTAAACTGGAGGCCAGTAATCGCCGACAGTATGAAATCTCTTCGTTTACTGACGATTCTGCCGAATGCAGAAAAATCGCGGAGTTTATTGAAAGGCTTAAAGAAGATAATTGCTCTTCTAATATTGACCATATTAAAGGAATGTCACTAATAAGGGAAGTAAATACATCACTTAGCGGCATCGATACAGTAACTCAACTTCCTCCAACAGCTGTACAGCTTTATGAAAAGCATAAAACAGGAGTTTCCTTTGTACTGCCGTTAAAAGTTCCTGCTTATGATGAGCGGCATATGGATGATGGGAAGCATTATACGAAATCAAATATTAATGTTTGCTATGCAGCACCGCGAAGCAAGAGAAAATCCCGTGATTGGTACGAGACTCAGTTAACCGTGAGTAAAGAAATAACTCGCGCCCCAGGATACCCGGAAAAGAACAAGGCATTTTTTGTCGTTACCGACGATGGCTATTGGTTTAAGGCGCATACTACGAGTGATGGCAATAAACAGTTCAGCGCCGTCGGAGATGAACTCATACTTGGCCGTTGGATTAAAGGCAGACTTGCTGCTGCAGGACTTGTAACACCTGTTAACGATACCCAAGCAGATACAGATCGAAAGGGAATGATTACGAAAGAAATGTTACGAGAGTACGGTTGCGATAGCCTTGTGCTTTCAAAAACTGACCAAAAAGCTTTGGATGAAGACGGATCCGAGCTTGATGTGTGGATGTTATCGTTTGAAACAATGGCTTTGAATGAGTGAGAGGTGCGACGATGCGTTATTTAAAAACATACCTTCAAAAGATCACGAACCGAGGCAATGCAAAATTGGCGGAGTCCATAGCTAGAACTGCTGAAGATATTGGCAATCAACATATTCGCAATTTCTCATTTACAAGCCATGAGATTGGTTTATTGTTTGGCAATGTACAATCAGGAAAAACGGGCCAAATGTTTGGCATCATGTGCAAAGCGGCGGACCTTGGTTTCCCGGCATTTGTCTTGCTTACAACAGATAATGTTGTTTTGCAACAACAAACCTTGAAACGTGTCAGAGACGATTTGGACGGATTTTGTATTTGCGGCGAAAACGATTCAGGGTTGTTTATTGAGAATAGCCTTGTCAAACCAGCGATTGTTGTTCTCAAAAAAAATGCCAGAGTGCTGAGGCTATGGGCGAATGTATTTAACTCTACGGGCTTTATGAAGGGTAATCCGCTCTTTATTGTTGACGATGAGGCAGATGCCGCTTCATTGAACACGCTTGTAAACCGCAATGGCCAGTCGTCGATTAATAGGTATTTGGATTCTATAAAGAATGGCGCATCTAGCAGTTTGTATCTGCAGGTTACTGCTACTCCGCAAGCTATCTTATTGCAGACACTTGCTTCAGGCTGGCATCCTTATTTTTCATATTACTTCCAGCCTGGAGATGGTTATCTAGGCGGGGATTTTTTCTTTCCGACTAGCGGAAAGAAACCTGATTGTATTGATTTTCTTGAAAACATTAAGCGGCCAACACGAAATGTTGTTACACGCCATCTTGCTGTTTCTGCGCAGATAATTGGAACCGGCGGAAAAGTGTCAAATTGTCTTTTACATCCAAGTGTACGTCAAGCTGTCCATCAGCGTTTTGCAGACGAAGTAATAAAAGAACTAAGATGGTGTGCAGAACATATCGATGATGATTTTATTGCAGAATTGGAAGTTCAGTATGCAACACTAGAACCCAAGAAAAGCGAAAAACTTCCGTTCGACAATATCTGCAAGATTGCCAAGGACTTGGTGAAAAATAACGGTATAAAAATCCTTGTGATGAACGGCAAAACAGATGTTGAAAGTGTTGAATATGAACGAGGTTGTAATTTTATCATCGGCGGGAATACCCTTGGCCGAGGTGTCACTTTCCCAGGCTTGCAAACAATTTATTACACAAGAACAAGTAAGAATCCGCAGGCTGACACTATGTGGCAACATAGTCGAATGTTCGGTTATGACAGAGATCCCGGCATGATGAAGATATTTATAGAAGAACATCTTTATAAATTGTTTTCGGATATCAATGCCACTAACAATTCCATCATCGCTCAGATAGAGCAAGGGATAGAAAAAATAAAAATCTACTATCCTGATGGAATTAATCCAACCAGAAAGAATGTGCTTGATAATAAACACGTGGGAGTTATCTCGGGAGGAACAAACTATTTCCCGTTTTATCCAGATAATGATACAATCGAGGATATTTCAAAGCTGTTAGAACATTTCTCCGATGATGAACCATACTATCAAGTAAATCTGAGATTGATTAAGGAGATATTGACGCATATTGTACCGAGTCCAGACTTCAAATTGAGTGCGTTCCTCTCTGTAATTGATGCTATTCTTTCTGAGCAACCTGCTGGTCAGGGTATTTTAATAGTTCGTAGAGAAAGGAATGTGGCGCAGGGAACAGGCGCATTATTGTCTCCTAATGATTGGAAATTGGGAGGCGCATTCATAGATAAAATCGTCCTCACTATGTATCAAGTCACTGGAACTAAGGGATGGGGCGGAAAAGCTCTTTGGGTACCTAATATTAAACTTCCTCACGGTATCATATATTATGATGTAGTTGAAGATAATTCTGAAGTGTAGGAGGGCAAGTCATGTATGTTCACTAATAATATAGCGCATAGAGTCTTGTTTGCTCCTCCCCTTCAAGGAGCAGATACTTTGCTGATATTAAGTGGATATGCTACTCCTAATATGGCGTCCTGGTTAATAAAGAGTTTCCAAGAACAGAATATGCCTTCTGTCAATATTTCATTGGTAATCGGAATGGTTCCTTATGACGGGCTTAGTGTTCCTATACATGAAGGATTTAAAGAACTCCATGGCAGGCAATATCTGAATGTTGTGGAGAGTTTTACTTGCAGTTATGTATGCGAAAATCCGCCAGTCCATGCGAATCTATACATTTGGCTAAAGAGCGGAACGCCAATGCTGGCTTATACAGGTTCTGCAGATTTCATACAAAACGCATTTGTTTCATCGCGAAAAGAGATCATGGAATACTGTGATCCGGATGAAGCCTATCGATTTTTTGAGGAAGTTGAGGCGAAATCCATTTATTGTAACCACTCAGAGGTCGAAGACCATATCGTTCTACGTCCAACACATCAAATATTAGATGCTGAAAACAAGCCCATAATCAAACTGGCTGGAGAAGGGATTGTCTCAGCATCACTATCTCTTCTTACGAGTAAGGGGGATATTGGAGAAAAGTCCGGACTAAATTGGGGGCAGCGTAAAGGCCGAAATAAAAACCAAGCTTACATACGTCTTCCTGCACATATTGCAAGGACGGGGTTCTTTCCGCTTAATAAACAGCATTTTACTGTAGTTACAGATGACGGTCATACGCTCATTTTAAGGGTAGAGCAACAGAATAATAAGGCAATTACAACTCCTCTTAGCAATGCTCAACTTGGAGAATATTTCCGAAAACGTTTGGGTCTGGCGAATGGAGCATTCGTCACGAAGCAAGATTTGTTGAAATATGGAAGAACGGATGTTACCTTTTATAAAATTGATGATGAGCAGTACTATATGGATTTCCATGTGTAAAAAAATCAGTTGCTTTGTTGGAGAAACAACAACAAAGCAACTTGATTTTTTACTCTTTAATACTTGGGGCAACACTTTCATATTCAATTCCAGCAAAGCATTTTAAGATTGCTTCGAAAATAATTTTCGCACCTTGACAAGGTACTGCCATACCGATTTGTTTGCGCACACTTTCCTTACTTCCCAGGAATCTATAGTTATCAGGGAATGTCTGTAATCTCGCACGCTCTCTATTGGTCAATGCCCGCGGCTCTTCCCAATGATAGATGTGCGTTCCGCCTCCGCCGCTCCCTGTAACTGTATAGGAAGGCTTTGTTGGATCAAGTCTCTTATAGATTTGGCTTATTTTTGCACCTGTAACATTTAGCCGCAAATCTTCTGGAAGATCTGCTGTGAATGCGTTTTGCCCAGGGAGAATATGTTGCAATCTTCTAACAACGGTAGCAGATTGTTTCGTCAATTCGTGGTTATACGCATCCTCTGGAATAGGAGGATTTTCTATTGCGTTTCTGCAAGTGTTATCAATATGGGCATAAGGCGCTGTTGACGGAACTTTGAATTCAACGTTGATATCGTTCCGGATGCCAACAATAATTATACGATGCCTTGCCTGAGGTATTCCATATTCTTCAAATTTATACAGATGAGGTGTTATTGTATAGCCGGCTTCTCTTAATTCTTTGAGGATCATTGTGAAGGCCTTACCATCATTTGCATTTCTAAGTCCGCCTACATTTTCCGCCAAAAACCACTGTGGTTTAAAAATCTTTAAAGCTTTGACTCCATAGGAATATAAGGGGCCGTAGACACCATCCATACCTTTTTGTTCACCAACAACACTGTAATCATTGCAAGGGAATCCAAACGCTAATGCATCAATTGGAGCTAATTTAGACATATCGAGTTTTCGTATATCCTCATGGTATACAGTATTAGGTGCATCTGGGCAAATATTATATCTGTACGTTTCACAGGTATCTGCATCATAGTCATTTGCCCACTGATGTACAATTCTAAAAGCGTCATTATCTATCCGTGCATTTATGGCTCCCCAGGCGATGCCGCCAGGACCACAAAACAATTCCCCAAGTCTAAATATCATATCTGCTCAACCTTCCCTTTTTTGTTGAAAATATCGATCTGTGTTTGAATGAGTTGCTTTTCCTCGTCGTCAAGAGATGAAACACCTCGAAACACAAATTGATATTCTCTAATGTCCTCTTCAGTCAAATAACCGGCCAGGACATAAAGCGGTATCAATTGAATATTGTATAATCGGGCAAGTTTTTTTAAATCATCAGGAGTGCAATTAATTTGCCCTCTTTCCATCTTGCTGAGTCTCGAATCTGTTATGCCGGTAATTTGATTTACCTTTTTTAGACTCAAGCCGCATTTTTCGCGACTTTCTTTCAATCGGTCGCCTAACACGGACATACTCTCACCTCTTCAATACAATAACACTCATGCTGCGATAAAGCAAGAAAATATCAAATAATTGCTGCGTTAATGCAGCTTTATCATAGTCAACTCAGTGCCAGCCGCGTTGTATCGGCGTGTATTCGCTGTACGCCCAGCATGGGCGTCATCTTTAGGGTGAAAGATTTCCTAAGTGTAAACAAGAGGATTGGAGCGAATATCCATGCAAGTCGCTCCCACAACTCTCTTTGTCCGACAAGAATTAGCGCCATCGGGCTTTGAGCATTCATCTTAAAGTTGAGCAGGAATCGTACCTCTTCTAGCATCTCTCGGTCAAGCAGGTGCGCTTCGTCCACGACGACGACGGGCTGCAGGCCATGAATCCCGCGCATTAACTCAATCTCCCGATGCAACTGTCTCTTGGCGTCCCCCCGATAAAACTTCGACTCGCAACCGAGTTGTTCGAGTAATCCCTTGTAGAAATGCCTGGGCGTCAGCTTAGAGTCTGACAGATACAGCATCTTGAACTTCGCGGCATCGAGCGTATCCGCAAAACGCCGAATTGTCGTTGTCTTCCCGGTTCCGCAATCGCCGGTCACGACTGCGAACCACTGCCTGTGAGCGGCGTACTCCAGACGACCGAGCGTCTCCCCCAGGATCTAGGATTCGTACAGCTCACTCGTCGGCCCCCGGGGTGGACGGCGTAACGATAACGGAGTTACAAGCTTACACTGGGAAGCGGTGAAAACCGCTCCTTGCGGGAACGTACAGACCCTCACCGGTCAAACGTGTGGAAATCCCCAAACCCGGAGGCGGCGTGCGGCTGCTTGGTATCCCGACCGTGATGGACCGACTGCTCCAGCAAGCGCTTCTGCAAGTGAATCCGATCTTTGACCCGCACTTCTCCTGGTATAGCTAATGATTCATGAATCGGGGGCGAAAGGACGCTTTGAGCTTCTCCAATGCATTTGCGATCGATCCAGGTATCGGGGTTGAAAGGACAAAGTGCCGGTTTTAAAGAAAACTTCGATAAACCACATGTAATGCGTCAGGGCGCAGCGATAAGCTTTGTTGAGACACAGAAAATTATGAGGAAGATACACCTGGAAATTTACTGAAATTGCGATTTTGGTATAGTATGATTGTGAATAAGCGTGGTCACTGGATACAAGCGATCTTCGAGAAGACGGCTAAACCTTGATCTCGAAAGATCCTTGTCTTGTCCTAAAAATGTTACAAACCAATATATAAAATATGCGAGGGGGGCAATTTTAGCGTAAGCGGAACGAGGCTGACTTTGAGAGGCGGGCATACAAATGGAGTTTGATCGGATTCTTTATCATTATAAGTGGCATATCGGCCTCGAATTTCGACCACTATGTCTACTTGGTCAACCTGAAAACCACGGTAAACCAACAATAGTTATGAGTATACCGTCGTCTACCTCAAATAGCGGTTACGTTTAAAACTGCTATAATCACTAGGATGATCCGAGCGATGGAACCGATCCATCGTTTTCATAAAGCGAAGATCTGCTCAAAAAATAAGTCTTGGGTTTCTTTGTGTGTGAATGGGTTGATTTTTGATTTGCCGTCGAACAGCGGCAATTAATAAAGGATCCCTAACCATTCCATGTTACAGCGTCTGAACTTGACATTATCACAGAACAACAACATGCAATAAACAGGTTATTTGGTTGTGGTGATTTTCTGAACGTTTTAACTCTATTACGGTGTCAAATCAACAACCTCAGTCTAACACTTTATTTTCTTCGAACAGGCGCGCTCGCTGCCAGGCAGCCTGCTGGATGAGACGGAGCAGGCGTTCCGCCATGCGCTGGAACAAACGCCCGCGGTACCTGTCGATTCAGACGCTGTCGTTCGGCGGCGGCATCGACGTGATCCCCACGCCCGGCCATACGCCGGGGCACATGAGCTTCTACCATCGCCCGAGTCGCACGCCGATCGCGTTAGCCGCCGCCGTCCAGCGATAAACACCGCTGCCTCGCACAGTCCCCAAACGATGGCCGCCACCGCCCTCATCCTTTCTGCCATGGTGGAATATGTCGAATCCTTCCAAGAAAAGACGATGGAACACGCACCGAAGCAACTCTTTACGATTCCTGATGAGCAGGAGGCGACCGAATTTTCCGACGATGAGGAGAAATGGAAAGACCCCTGGATTAAGGGGTCTTGGAGTCACAGGACATTCAAGCGTTGATATGAAACAAAATTCTTCCGCGACCATGTTGGCTTTCGCTTTTCTCCAGTGCTTTGTTTGATTGGCTTAACGGGAATATGGAATCGATCTCCGCTTTGATCGTGCCGTCAGCAATCAATTGCGCGATGGTCTGGAGATTCTTGTAAGTCGGGAACTTGGTGTTGAATTTTGCGGTAACGCCATGCTTTTGAGCGTTCTCCTGGGACGGAGGCTGCGTCAGAGAGACAAGAATCCCGCCCCGCTTCAGAACGGTTATGTCATATTTTTTGCCGATGATCGTGACCGTAGGTCAAACACATAGGATTAATCAATCTCGATGTCAATATAGTGGCCGGCATTTCGCTTATACTCGTGCATTCTTATATATTTTAAGGAAAGTTGAATACCCTTTATTTTTCCTTGAAGAAAGAGATCATCAGGATTATTCTGAAGTTCCAATTCTAGTTCCGACAAATATGATCCTAAATAATCAATGAGATAAATAAACGATTGTTCTTCTTCCATACGTATCAACTCCTATTTCATTTACTTCCAATGCTTGTTGTATAAATTTTCAGCTTCTTCTATGGACATTTGATTCAGAAGCTGTTCAAACTCAAGAATGATCGCTGCTACGTCCATTGAATCAACATATCCAACTTTATCGAATGCAGCTATTAACGCACCTATCGCCTGTTTAATAGTAATCTGGTTGCTCAAAATATTAGAAAGAGCCTCTATAAACAATTCACTATTAGCAATCGCAGCTTTCTGGATAAACAAATCATCGTGCTTTAAAACGCCACATATGGATTCAAGATAATTTCTAAAGGTATCACCGCATGGGAGCTTTTGAATATGGCGATTTAAAATTTCAATTAAAAAAGCGACTTTCTCACCGTCATTTAATAATGACATGTTTATTCGCCCCCGTTACCTAAATATTTGGTAGTGTCCCGCCAAGTGGTGTAAAATGAATTTCTGTTGCATGACCCGGATTTACTTCTGCAAAAACGTGGTGGATGTGCTCTCCTTTAACGATTTTCTCCATGGATTCGAGACTGAAATACCGACGTGCGATGTTCCACGCTCCATTCATCTTGCTACTCGATTAAGATGGAACCAATTAGTCGGATAACAGATTCCCATTTGGAAAGATTCCTGCTACGTTTGAATGTCGGCGGATTTCGCGACTTAAACGCTCTAATGGGCTGGCAGAATGAATTTGCCGCCAATGCTCCCCAGGAAAAGCCATGTAGGCCAGTACGTCACTTCACTTTAGTAGAATTCATACCGTGGCTTCCCTTGTCAAGAAGCCCGGAGCATTTTTTCACCACTACTATGGACTATAACATTTCAGTTGCTCTAATACACGGCTTTTTTCCATCCGTATTGGAGTATAATAGGTGGTAGGTGTATTTTCTAAAAAGACATGCTATAATATGGATGTTTCGAGTGAAACAAGCGAACCTTACCAAAAGAGCGATCCTCGAGAGGGTGTTAACCTTACTCGAGGTTCGCTTTAATTTGATTATAATTAGGTTAAGTAGCGGAGTCCAAAGGGAGGATGGGGGATGACGAGCCGTCGCGAGATGAATAGACATTATGCTCAAGCGGTGATTTGTGAGCTTCAGCGATTAGGTTACTCAGGTGAACAGGCAACGGACGTTTTTTTTCGTCATTACCGTGATATGAAGCGTGCCTTTGGGCTTGAACCGAATGTACATGATTTTGCAATGTTAATCGATGAGTTTGAACGTGCAATGAATCGCAAGTATAATCCGAACGATCCAAATTCAATTTATGTCGGACATTTACGCGATCGATTGAAAAGGAAAAAATGATGGAATCAAGACGATCTGACGAAATGAAATGACTGCACATAACGAGTGTGTTATATCACAAGTTTAGAACTATGGTAAGTAACGAACGGTTTTTACGAAGCTCTTAGGAAATCGATAAGGTTGGATACCCTGAGCAACATATTTAAAATGTCCTCAGATGAAAAAATAAAATTTGTAAAGAACGCCGGGATACTGGTAATACATATCGGGGGTGAAAGGACATTATTTTGGTGATGGCAAAACAAGAATGCAGAAAAGAAAACTTGTTCTGATTGCCCGATGCAGTATCTATTAAGTATTGCCGGGCTATTATTTCATTTATCATCAAATATCTCAGATCTACAGTCTCTAATCTTCAGCTATTCCTCTGAGAAACGACCATCTATGAGAAATTTTCAAAAAGAATCATCAGAATTCAGATTCATGAATCATCGAGCCTATACGCCGAAAGGAAACGCGGCGCTGTGCTGCCTCAACTGGGTCAACTTTGGTCAACCATAAAAACCACGGTAGACCATCAATATTTTGAGTAGACCGTTGTCTACAGTGAAGCGTATTGAATATCCCAAACAGCGCAATCCACCAGTTATAACAAAACAAGCGATCCGTCGAGATAAAGGTTTGACCGCCGTCTCGAGGATCGCTTGTCCAGTGACCACGCTTAGTCACAATATCAATTATATCATAAGTTTTTGAATACCGCAGAGGGCAGAATATGCTGGCCTCACATCAATTATCAAATAACTCGGGATACATCTTCACAATATCCGCTTTTAAGGCTCGATCCTCAGTTTTTTTATTTATGGATATGATTTTTTCAAGCCCTTCTTCCTCTTGGAAGGTCTTATATGTGCTTTTGACCGCTACTTCGAGATATTGTTTTTTTAGTAATTTAATCTCGTTCTTGAGCGTTTTAATCTGCTCTTCTTTTAACGACAATTTAGCAACTAAGTCTTGGTTTTCCTGAAGAATTGTGTCATATTTCTTAGCCTTTTGATGCAAGGCATTGAGCATCTCATTATAGTGAGCTAATGCGTTAATCAAACCCGTTTTATTGTTCCAGTATGTTTCAACAAGCTCAACAACATTTGGTAAGGGAAGTGCACCATCAGTTCCTGCTACCCCCTGCTGCACTGGCTCGTTGAGCTTCGCGATTTGCTCTGACATTCTTCGTGTCCAAATAAATCGATTTATCCCGGTCTCTCTTTCCAAGATGGAAGGATTAATCTTCTTCCCTGGATTCTTTGAGATATATTTTAATAGGATGTCTTTTAATTGCTTATCTGTATATTTTGGCGGTGCTCCCTTTTTCACAATTCATCCTCCAGAAGGTGAGAATCGACCATTGCTTTTTGATCCATCAATCTCCTCAGTTCATTGCAGGCTGAGGATAGCTTTTCTTGGCCCGTTTGCTGATAAGTCAACGTTGTACAATCGTAATTCATTGATTTTGTGACATATCGAATGAGCTCCAATTGTTCCTTAATTCTGGTTTCCAGCAAATTAGAACAATCTTTCAGCCATGCCAATCCCTTTTGTTCGTCATCTGGCGAGAAAAGATAATATTCGCAAAAACGGCAATCCCCGACCTGACAACGCGATGGGTGATCCGTACAATAGCCGTTTTCCACTTTGTATGTCTCTTGAAAATCATCAAGTCGGTAGATTCTACTTTTAGCAATTATAGCTTGAGTGCCAACATCCCAATTTGACCGCATTAATTTCTTACGGTTCATTCGAAGCATCTGCGCCGCGTGATGGACGAAAGATGAAGCGAAGTGATCCAAATGTTTATGATAATGCAATTGGGTTTCCAGTTGGTTATGCCCGCCTATACGGGCAATAGTTAGCATATTAAACCCTTGCAACATCATGTTGCAAAAGGCAAAGTGCCTGGTATCGCCAGGCTTTATTCTTTCTAAATCACCGTACTTCGGAGTAACGATTTCATCGTAAAATCGATCAATGATATTGATAAATTGGAAAGCGCCCATCTTTTCTCGCGCTTTTTCCTTCGTTTTTATTTTTACGTATTTCCGATATGCCTTATACGAGATCAAATAGTAGGATTCAGAATCGTAAGCTGATGTAAGTTGTTTATAATCCTCAATAAATTCAAAGACTTCTTGATTTATCTGGACAGTATCCGTTATCTCGAGTTTTCCCGGAAGGGTAGATTTCTTCTTTTTTCTCGGCAAAACCATCCAATATCTATCCTCATTATCTTTGAACGTGCAATCCCGGCGTAATGAATAAAATTCGACGGGGCGCATGGGAATGATACGGGTGATTCTCCACCATAACAAGAGTGGATAAAATTTCAATTTTTCTTCGTCAGTAGTACAGGTATTAAAATATTCATCTAAAGCATGATCGAAAAGCAGGATATCATGAAAATTGGGCAATTCGCGTACATTCGAGACTTTCGTATTAAAAATTGAACACAAATCGCTATACGCATCCGAATATGGGTGATTATAATAAGCGAGAAATTCCCTTATACTGGTGGCCATGGTAAACTGTTTATGCATCCCGAAACGGTTGAACGCATCTTCTAAATGTGATAAATAATCCGGTCGAAACCCCCGGGTAATTCGTATGGCTTCTTTTATTTTTGCTACATTTAGCCGAACGGTTTGTGCTTTAATGCCATTATATATTTTTTGTACTGTATAGCATTTTAAAGCCAAGTTGACCTCGCCATAGAGTTCGCAATCAAAGCGGAAAAGAATTTTGCTAGATTCACCTTGGGTGGACCATAAGTCGCCTTCAAAAGCTCCTGTAACAATAACTCCTTTCTGTTGCAATTCTCTAAACATTTCTTTGTATTCGTGAAGATCATTTCGACTAAAGGTGATCAGCTCAATACTTTCCAAGATAGTTCGATCACTTAGTTCCTCTATGGTTTTTCTTCTGTGTAATGCCGAGTGGAATTTAGCCATTAAACTTCCTCACTAAGTAAATTTTGAATAGCAATCATCTTTTCCTTTAGATTGTTAAGATCAATAAAAGTTTGAACATAGGATCTGCCAAATTGCTGCACTGCCTGACTTAACAGATCCAGAATTTGAAACAAAAACTTGCGGTCCCTGACACGTACAGCGGGATATTTGGTATTTTGAATCGATGAAATTAAACGCTCAAGTTCATGTTGGATCGAAATCAGGATATAAACTTTTGGTATCGCATTTTCACAATGTAGGCAACTTATAGCAGTTGGGGAAGTGCAATTTGGGTATGTCAAGCATTGTACATGCTGCAACTTGGCGGGCATCTCACCCTTATAAATTTTAAATAACAATGTGTTCAAGTCTTTTTCCGTAAGATTGGATAGTCGCAAAGCCAAAGATTGTTTGCTTTGTTGCTGCCGGATTAGGAAATAGCTAAGTTGTTCCAGTTGGTAAGGACTAAAATCATTTCGAAATTGTTCGATCAACACGGTGCTTTGCTCTAACTCCAGCTGCGGCGTGTTTGGCATAGAGAGACGAATAAGAAGATGGTATAGCCATCCAAAATGCCCCCGGTTAAACAAATTCAGACTTACACGTTCTATAGAACCATCTTTGTTTACTGCTTGAATGTATGTTGCAGTCGAATTTTTATCGGTATGTCCTCTAATCCGTTGAGACAGTTCGTAAGCGATATCGGCATTCCCTTTTCCCTCTACGACACTGTAAAAGAAATAAGTTAAGAGAGTCCTATTCATTTTCCGACTTTGGAAATCAACAAGATCCGGACGCTTATCGAAAAATAACCGAAAATGGATTTCTTTTTCAAAATGGGTGAATCTTCTTCGGCCAAGTCTGACTAGTTGCTTATCATTTTCAATTCTACGATGAATTTCCGTGATCACAAGAACGGTAGCAGTGGGGACAATCATATCCTGATTGACGAGGAAATGCCCCAGAGCACCGGTCTTGCTAATATACATTCGTTCCACCCGTTTATACAGATGATTAATGACTGCTTGCGCTTGCTCTTGAGTGATTTTCGTTTCCCTGAGTTGGTCAAAAGTCTGCAAATTGCAGGCCTCCAGCGCAATATTCGGCATCTTAACAATGTCTGATGGTCTCCATGCATCAATGACATGCATTAAGACATATAGCCATGTTACAGCATAATCCCTACTTTGGATGGCCTGCTCAATGTGAATGTCGACATCCCGAACATAATTGTAATAAGCTAAAAATTGTTCCGGACTGTACATCTCCCTTTCTTCAACAGGAAGGGGAGTGACTGCATAACTTTTCGAGTATGAACATAACCCTTTGCCAGTGCAAAACTCCAAAAAGTAAATGAAAGTACGTTTATCCCGAATCCCCATTTCTGCACTTCGAAAGATAATTTCTAATTGTTCCGCATCCATTAAGAATACTTCAGTATTTAGCAAACGGAATAATCGCTTTAATGTGCTGATATACTCTAAGGCTTGATTGTGAATCGTATGGCTGTTGCCTTGGCTGCTATTGATTTTTAACGTTACAAATTCACGGTAGAGCGCAACTGTTTTTTGTAAAGTATCCGGTACATCCAGTTCAGCCAACCGAAATTCAAATAACTCAAGCGGTGTCGATTGTTGTCTTTTTCGTTCTCTTTCAATAAACCTGTTCGCCTCATCGGTTGGAACAATCCACTCGTTGTTGTGTTTTATACCTTTAGGTATCACGCCTGTTCGGATTAATTTAGTAATCCAGGCTTTGCTAACCTCTAACTGCGCAGCAATATCTGTTCCAGAAATATAATTGCTCGGAAAGGAACGAGACTCCTTATATTCCCTTAAGGACTCAACTGGAATAACCCATCCTGCGTGATGATACGGTATTTTTTGTTTTTTTGCACCGGGAAATGCCCCTTCTTTTGCCAAGGAATTAACGGCTGTTTTGCTAAGAGATAGTTCTTGTGCAGCTTGAGCAACGGAGACGTATCCTTCTGGCGGCGATATCGATTTTAAATATTCGTCAATGCACTCCTTTCGGATGTAACGGACGCCATTGATGACTTCCACGCCCGATAAAATTTCTCTTAACACTAATTTTCTGATCCATGACTCACCTACGGATAAATATTCAGCGGCTTCCCGGAATGAAAGGAATCCTTCAGGGGAGGAGGAAGACTGAATATACTCCTCTACAGAGATGGAAGGCACTATCCAAGAACCTCTATGTTTCTTTGCTCCAGCAAATGTCCCTCTCTTAATTAGTCTGCCAACCCAGAGTTCGGTAAGATTAAGTTGTTCGGCTATTTCAGCAATAGTTAGATATCCCTCAGGAATGTTTAACGATGCCTTGTATTCCTCTATGGCTTTGAGAGGGATTTGCCACGAACGATGTACTTTTATTGCGCCGGTAAGCACCCCACTTTTCAACAAGCGTAGTAAGCTTTTATAGCCTATTTCTAATTTTTCTGCAGCTTCGGCTGGATTCAAATACGACATGTTTCTTATTCTCCAAAAATTCATTTTTTAATTAAATTTGGTAAGTAATCCTTATATAAATGTTGCATGCGGTCCTCAAGTTTTTTTCTCATTCGTTCCGTATTTCCTTGATAAACAAGAGATGATGCAAGATTGGAGTCACCTCTTGGCAAAGCAATATCGTATGGGTTATCAGCTTCTTCTGCTAAAAGATTTGTAAATATGCCTCTGCCTAGATGAGTGGACCATTTATATTCTTTCAATTTGATAGCGTAAATCAGATCATCCGGATTTGAAGAATTCCTTAGTTGCTTCAAAAACTCTCTTTTTAATTTACTGAAGTATGCCCTGTAACTTTGTCCCGACATGGCTTTGCCATCCCGATTTACAAATAACGCATCAGATCCATCCACAGGAGTATAATTTTCAATGTGGTTTCGATACAACTGTTGTAGCCAGTCTTGAATTGGAAAAACGATTTGTCTTCTTGGTTTTTTAACGCCACTTGCACCGGCACTATCTTTAATATCTGTTCTCAAGTTTCTTTTTTGTAGGCGAACCACTAAACCAAACTCTCCGAAAGAACCGATAGAATTTACATCGGATCTTCGAATGTTCACAAGCTCACCTTGTCTAATTCCACCAAAGCACTGCATATAAATCCCCAAAGCAATGGGATTCGCGATCTTCACAGCCAACTCGATCAAAGGCAAAATATATCGTTCAGGTAAATCATGAGCTATATGGCCTTGCCTATTTCTCGGCATAATGACTCCTTTGAATGGGGAAACCGTATATTTTTGATTCGATTTACCGTAAAGGATCTTCTTTTTAAAGGCACTTTCGTCAACATGCTCCAACAGTTTTTTCTTCGCTAAGAACTCAAAGAATAGAGTTAAGGTTCTTTCCGCCTTTCTAACCGTCATTCTTGATTTTTCTTTTCTCGTCAAATTGTTCAAGAACTCTGTGGCATGAGAAAAGCGTAGTTCTTTTAATGAAGTAAGTTTGTATTTCATACGATTTTCAATAAGTATGTAATTTAAGAATGCGCAGAGGTAATTAGCATGTAGTCTCTGAGAATTGTAAGCTCTGTATTTCCAATAATGAAAAATAAATTCCGTAAGAGGATGAACAGATAGTCTGCCGTTCATTTTATTTTGCAAAACGATCACAGCATGCCTGTTAACGACAGGCTCACTATCACGATGCCCTTTCCACAACTCAATTCCTACACTCTGCACACCAAAACGCAACTCATCAATTCTTCTTGAGAAAGGCACGATTGAACCACTATGGTCCATTTTATAACCCCCGAATCTATTTCAGCTTACAATTATGCTCATAGATTATCGTGATAGTAAAAATGTTACCATATCCATGTTATCGTGTTAAGACATCAATAATGCTCATAAAGAAAATACGAAATAACAGTATAAACCCTAAATAAATCAAGGGTTTATACTGTTTATTAATGCACACATACAATTATGCTCAGAGTTTTATAGATACTGCTGGAGCTCGCGGAGGAGGTCTGCCGGGACTGCCGGCGCAAGGGCTATATGGGGCAGGTGGTCACCGTCAGCTGCCTGTGCAGCCCCTATGATGCACGGATCGGCTTCTCCCGGCAAATGAAGATAGCCGATCCGACGCATCACACGAATACCGTATATGAAGCGGCCAAGAAGCTGTTTTACCGTCACTGGAACACCCTGCCGGTGCGCCGGCTGGGCATTACGCTCGGCAATCTTGCCGCCGATCACGGCTATCAGCTGACCCTCTTCGAGGATCAGGTGAAGCTTCGGGCTCTGGATAAGGTTACCGATCAAATTAAAGACCGCTACGGCAGCGCCGCCATCATGAGGGCCTCCTCATTGACGGGATCAGGGCAGGCCAGGGAACGGGCACGAAAGATTGGAGGGCACTATAAATGAGTAAGAAGCTCACAGGCAACGGCCTCTGGGAATCAAGCCGGATGATGCTTCCGCAGCATAAGGAGCAATCCGTATCAGCCGGCCGGGAAGCGGCAGGAAGCGCAGTCTCCCGCACCGCATCGCCCCCGACAGCCAAGGATATCGAAGTGATCAGGAAATACATCGTGCTGCCTGTAGCTCTCGACATCGTCGAGAAGAAGAACAGGGAGGTTGAAATGTCCTCCCAGACCTTTAAATCTCTCTATGCCGCTGCAACGCAGGTGCTGGCCCATCATATCCGCGAAGATATCCAGCGCTGCCGCAAGTCGCTTCTGATGCAAGGGATTCGCATTTTCGAGCCGTCGATGGACGGTCTGGACATCCGTTATCGCTTCTCCTGCCGCGGCACGGAAGATGAGCTTACCATGACCAAGGCATTCCTTAAGTCCCAGGTCAGCCTGGCGATCAACCAATACGCAAATCATTTGACTGCGGTTCTGCGCGGTACCAAAAACCGCTAATCCGGGCATTTTCCGGGCGGCCCGCAAGGGTACCTGTCCAGTTGCTCCTCCTCTCCCGTGCATATTTATAAGATACATGCACTATAAGCTCGCAAGCAGAAGTGGAGGTGAGCATGATGCTGGTACAGAAATATACGCTGTCGCCGGGCACTCCCTACTCTACCTCTTATTATGTCGCAGCAAGCGCCCGCCCAGGCCCGACCGTCATGATCGTCGCCGGCATACACGGCAAAGAGACCGGCAGCATTCAGGCGGCCCGCAAGCTCGTAGCGATGATTCGCAAGGATCAGCTCCGGATTCGCAAAGGCAGCCTGATCATCGTTCCCATCGTCAACAAGAAGGCCTATCGCCAGCGCATTCGCGGTGTGCCGGACTTGAACCGCACCTTCCCCCGGAGGACAGGGCAGACGGCGAAGCATCCGCTGTCCGCAGCGCTGTTTGAGGTGGCCGAACGCTATCATCCTTCCTGGTACCTGGATCTGCATGAAGCGAACGGCTTATCGCAGCAGAGCTCCAAGGTGCTGGGCCAAACGCTGATCACGAATCCGGGCAGCCGCTCGGTACCGGCTGCCCGCAAAATTATTCGGGGAATCAACCGTACCCTTCGGGTCAAATCCCATTCCTTCCATCTTCGGCTGCATGAGCTTCCCGGATCTTCCCGCACTGCCGCGGCACGTATTTTGGGGGCACGCGCGGTCACTGTGGAAACCGGCTGGAGCCTGCCCTTCTCGACCCGGGTGCAGTACCAAATCGATATCGTACGCAGCTTTCTTAGCGAAGCCGGGGTAACGAAGGGCTAGCGCCAAGCGGTGATTCTATAAATTCGTTCTAATCATCCTAAGCAAAAAACCGTTCCTCCCTTGCGGGCGAACGGTTTTTGCAGCTAACGGGCCTATTGGCCAAATAGTCCTTTTTTACCTTTTACCTTTAAATTTTAACCTTTTCCTTTTTTACCTGAACATGCCCCACAGCTTGATCAAATGAAGCGTATTGCGCGGATCGATCTTCTGGGCAATGACGAACTGGACGATCTGCTCCTCCTGTACGCTCGTCAATCGCTCATGCAATATCGCAGCTGCCGATTTTACCAGCCGCCGAACCTTCCCGCGATCCTGCAAATCCGCTTTGGTGAGGCCGTCGACCAGGGACTTGATGCGATCCTTGACGGCCGGATTTTTCATTTTCAGCTTGACTCGCTCTACCAGCTGCGGACTGATGCCATATTGCTGATAACTCAAAACTGGACACACCTCCCGTCGCACGCTAATCCCCACTAATATATGACGGATAGGATGTACAGTTGCCACAAATAAGGCTGAAAATAAAATAACCGCAAAATGCTATTTCAGAAAAGATATCGCCTCATGCGTCCGTCCCAGCTTGGCAATCGTCTCCTCGTACTGCATGGAAGCATACGCGAAGAACAGAATGTCGATCACTACAAGCTGTGCGAGCCTGGAGCCGGTAGCTCCGCTGCGCAGCGTCGCTTCGGGAGCAAGCGGCGTATACAGCATCGTATCGGCTAGCTCCGACACTTTATGGCTGCCGAACCGGGATATGCCGATGCTGCGCACGCCATGCTGCTTTGCTACCCGGAACAGCTGAACGACCTCCTTGGTATTGCCGCTGTAAGATACGCCCATAAACAGCGCATCGGCAGGGGCGCTGGCCAGCGCAGCAGCAAGCAAATGCCCGTCCTGCAGCGCAGAGGCCTGCTTGCCAAGGCGCAGCCATTTCTGGGCGGCATCCGCCGCGACGATGCCGGAGGCTCCGACCCCGTACATATAAATGACGGGGGCCTTGCGGAAGAGTCCGACGACTTCCTCAATCTGCTCCGGCTGCAAATGCAGCACTGTGTCCTGAATAGCCTGCAGGCTGTTGGCCACGGTTTTCTGAATGACATTATGCACCGTCTCGCCGCGCTCAATATCATAATAGCCCGGCTTCTGCGGCTTAGCGTTGTCTACCGAGAGCCGCACCTTCAAATCCGGAAATCCGCTTAGGCCGAGGGAGCGGCACAGACGGGTGATCGCCGCTGCGCTCGTGCCCGCTTTTTCCGCCATCGCGTGGATGCTCAGCCTGGAGACCTGCTCGGGCGCCTCCAAAATGTACTGGGCCGCCTTTCGCTCAGATTCCGGCAGCTGCGGCAGAACCGCCTCTATTTGCACTACGATACTTCCCGTCACTCGTCATCTCCCCTGTCCATATATCTCTTACTTATTATGCTCTACAAGCATCTGCTTTGTAAAACCAAAGAAATAAGTGAGCAGGAATCCCGCGGTGTAGGATATAAGCAGCCCGGCCAAATAGACCAGCACCGTCATTCCGAAATCCATCGGCCCTTGCATGAGCGGAATAAGAACAAGGCCGGAGGGGCCGATCGCCACCGAGCCGACGAACCGTTCCGACATGGCGAACAGTCCCAGCAGCGCTCCGCCAAAGCCCCCGCCAAGGCAGGCGGTAATGAACGGGCGGCCAAGCGGAAGGCTGACGCCGTAAATGAGCGGCTCTCCGATGCCGAGGAATCCGACGGGAAGCGCCCCCTTGATCAAATTCCGCAACTTGGCGTTATGCTTCAGCTTAATATAGATTGCAATGGCCGAACCGACCTGGCCTGCCCCGGCCATCGCCAATATAGGAAGCAATGCCGTGTAGCCAACCTGATTGATCAACTCAGCATGAATCGGAATAAGCGCCTGGTGCAATCCAAACATAACAAGCGGCAGAAACAGCGAGGCCAATACAAAGCCCGACAGCGGACCGCCATGAGCCAGCAGCCATGTCGTCACCGTACCGATGCCCTGTGAGATAATGCCTGTTACCGGCATGAGGAAGAAGACGGTCAGCAGTCCGACCAGGAGCAGGGACAGCGTCGGGGTAACAATAATATCGATGGAAGCGGGAACCCGCTTACGGATAAATCTTTCCACGACGGTGACCAGCCCCGCTGCCAGAATGGCGCCGATGATCCCGCCCTGTCCCGCGTTCAGACTGATCTCGCCAAAGAACGGGTACGTGTACGTAATCTTCGCAACGGCCGGAGCGACGATAATAGCGGCGACCGCCCCGCCCAGCGACGGTGTTCCGCCAAACTCCTTCGCGGCATTAATGCCGGCGAAGATCGTCAAGAAGCCGAAGAAGGCCGAGCCGATGACTCCGAGAATCGGCTGCAGCGTCAGGAGCCAGGACGCTTCGTTCCCCGATGTGATCAAATTGTTCATCAGGCCGGCGATGCCGTTGATAATCCCGGCCCCGACCAGGGCGGGAATGAGCGGAATGAAAATGCTGCCGATTTTGCGCAGGAAATTTTTGAATGGCGTATTGTTTTTCTTTTTCAGAGCAGCCTTAACATCATCGCTCTTGCCTACGGAATAATTGCCGGCGCCGGAATTTGCGGCTGCAAGCGCTTCGTCCTTGCCTGGGCCCGACTGTCCCGCTTGTTGAAGGAGTTCGCCGAATTGCTCGGCCACTTTATTGACGACCCCCGGGCCAAGGATGATTTGGTAGGTCTCATCGTCGACTACCCCCAATACGCCATCCACCTGCTTCAGAGCTTCTTCATCAATCCGACTGTGGTCCTTCACGCTGATGCGGAGCCGGGTCATACAATTCGTAAATTGCTGCACATTGCCGGCTCCGCCGATCCGATCCATAATTCCTTCCGCCATTGCTGCATACTTCTTCATCTGAGTCATCTGCTTAAACCTCCCTTTTATGCTAAAGCTTTGAATGCATACTCCCTTGCTTGCTCTCTATCTGCTTACTGCCCGTCTACCGCCGGCCCGATGAAGCCTTTCGTCCGCTCCAGCTTCTCCAGCGCCTCCGGATAGGAGCAGCCTGTCAATATCATCAGAATCGCCGGCTTCGGCTTGTTCCCGGTCAGACTTAGCGTCTTCTCGGCCGTAGCTAAATCGCATGACGACGCTTCCATCACGATGCGCTTGGCGCGTTCAATCAGCTTCTCATTCGTCGGCTGCACATCCACCATCAAATTGCCGTATACCTTGCCGAGCCCGATCATGGAAGCCGTGGACAGCATATTGCAAATAAGCTTCTGGGACGTTCCCGCTTTAAGGCGGGTAGAGCCGGTCAGTACTTCCGGGCCGTTCTCGACCTCAATCGCGATGTCCGCTTTTGCGCTAATCTCCGCGCCTTTATTGCAGCTTACGCTGATCGTCACAGCGCCAACCGATCTGGCGTACTCCAGGCCGCCGATCACATAAGGCGTGCGGCCGCTGGCAGCCAGGCCCACTACAGCATCATTGCCTGTAAGCCTAAGCTCCTGTAAGTCGTCAGCGCCCAGCTCCTTCAGGTCCTCCGCCCCCTCTACCGCCTTAACAAAGGCGCTGCTTCCCCCGGCAATCAAGCCTATAACCTGCTCCGGAGGAGTCCCGAAGGTCGGCGGACATTCCACCGCATCCAATAGTCCGATTCTCCCGCTCGTGCCTGCCCCCATATAAATGAGCCGTCCGCCGCTGCGCAGCGCCTTCGTAATCGCCTGAACCGCTTCAGCGATCCGGGGAATTTGCTGCTTGACCGCCCCGGCCACTTTGGCATCCTCCTCGTTCATGACGGTCAGCAGCTCTTCTATATTCATGCGATCTAAATGCATGGTTCGTTCATTTCGGGTCTCTGTGGTTAATTTATCTAACATAGGACAACCTCCTTGGTGTATTTGAAATCGCTTCCTATAATCTCATTATATAGCCTTTGATATTAAATTTCAATATATATTAAATTACATAAAATTTTATTTTAAAACCAAGGCTCTTTTTATCGTTATCAGCAACAAAAAAAGCCCTCCGTAAACTAGCTTGAGCTTACGAAAGGCATTTCTTGCATTGTCTATTCACTTTTTGCTTCAATCAATCGATCAGCTCGCCTTGGAACACCTGCTCCCGCTGCAGGTATCCGCGCAGCGGCTCATACTGCGGCGACGTCCAGAAGGACGCGTCGCCGACCAAGCGGGCGGCATCGTCCCGCGCCGCCTCCAGCACTGCAAAATCGCTGACCATGTCCGCGATTCGGAATTCCGGCACCCCGCTCTGCTTGGTGCCGAAGAAATCCCCGGGACCGCGCAGCTCCAGATCCCGTCGGGCCACTTCGAAGCCGTCGTCCGTCTCGGTCATGACCTTCATCCGCTCCTGACCGACCTCCGACTTCGGCTCGGCGATGAGCACGCAGTACGAAGCGTGCTCCCCCCGGCCAACCCGGCCGCGCAGCTGGTGAAGCTGTGACAGCCCGAAGCGGTCCGCGTCCATCACGATCATCAGCGTCGCGTTCGGCACGTCCACCCCGACCTCCACGACGGTCGTCGAAACGAGCAGCTGCACTTCATTCTCGTAGAACGAGCGCATGACCTCATCCTTCTCGGCTGCGGTCATCCGCCCGTGCAGCAGCCCTACCTTGAAATGCGGGAACGCCTGCTGCATCGACACATGCAGATCAATTGCATTCTGCACATCCAGCTTATCGGATTCCTCAATCAGCGGGCAGATGAGGTAAGCCTGTCTTCCTGCAGACACCTCGCGCTGGATGAACCCCAGCACCCGATCCATCATATGATGCTTCACCCAGTAAGTCGAGATCGGCTTGCGCCCCTTCGGCCGCTCCGAGAGCGTGGATACGTCCATATCCCCGAAGGCTGTAATCGCGAGCGTCCGGGGAATCGGCGTTGCCGTCATCGTCAGCACGTCCGGATTGAAGCCCTTGCGCCGCAGGATGCTGCGCTGGTTTACGCCGAACCGGTGCTGCTCATCGGTCACGACGAGACTGAGCGAGCGGAAGAACACATCCTCCTGAATAAGCGCATGGGTACCGACAACGATATCCGTCAGCCCCATCTGCATCGAGGCGATCAAATCCTTGCGCTTGCGCCCGGTTACACTGCCTGTAAGCAGGCCTACGGTAATCCCGAACGGCTCGAACAGCCGGGACAATGAGCGCATATGCTGCTCCGCCAAGATTTCCGTCGGTACCATGAACGCGCCCTGATGTCCCGATTTAACGGCCGCATAGAGCGCGATCGCCGCCACAACGGTCTTGCCGGAGCCTACGTCTCCCTGAAGCAGGCGATTCATGCAGAATGGCGAGCGCATGTCCTGCAATATTTCCAGCTCCACCTTCTTCTGCGCATCCGTCAGCTCGAAGGGGAGACTGCGCACGAACTCGCGGATTGTCGCATTATCAACCTCGTGCTTGACCCCGTCCATCCGCTCGTGATTCATCGCCCGGTAGGCCTGCAGCTTCAGCTGGAACAGGAACAGCTCCTCATAGACCATCCGGCGCCGCGCTTGCTGTCCCTCATCGCTGTCCTGCGGCTGATGAATGCGCCAAATCGCCTGCCGCCTCGCCATCAGCGAATACTTCTGCAGGAGCTCCGGCGGCAGAATTTCCGGGATCATCTCCCCGTATTGCTGCAGAGCCTGTCCGATCGTCTTGCGCATCCAGGTCTGCGTAATTTTCCCGCCTACCGAATATACCGGCTGCAGGCTCCCGCTGCGCAGCGTGCCGCGATCGGGAAATTCCGATTCCGACACCGTCAGCTGGCTGCGCCGCTGATCCCATTTGCCCGTCAGCACGATTTCCCGCCCTGCCGTCAGCTGATCCTTCAAAAAGTGGCGGTTAAACCAGGTGGCCGTGAACATCCAATCCTCGGCAACCATTTTGCACGTCAGCCTCGATTTCCGGCCGTAGCGCTGCAATACAGGCACTCCCATGATCTTGGCTTGGACAGTAATCCGGTCGCCGTCCTTCACCTCCGCTAACGAGCGCAGGCGGTAATCCTCGTACCGAAACGGATAATATTCCATTAAATCATTTACCGTAAAGATGCCAAAGGCGTGAAGCTCTCCTTCTTTGAGAGCACTCACGCCGTTAACCTGCTTTACTGGAATTTCATTCAAATCCAAATTCATTCCAATCCCTCGCTTAAGCCGGCCACACGAAAATAGCTACCACTCCCGGGCCGGTATGTGAGCCTACGACTGCGCCGATGTCCGTACGAACCACCTCATGCAGCGTGAAATGCTGGGACAGCAAATCCACGAACTCCTGCGCAAGCTCCGGGTTCACGCCGTCGCAAACCGCAACATTCAAATCCTTCTGATTGCCAAAATCGTTTACGAACAGCTCGATTACCCGCGATACCGCCTTCTTCCGGCCTCTCGCCTTATCCACCGCGTAAATGATGCCTTCCTGATCCACCGACAGAATCGGCTTGATGTTCAGCAGCGTACCCAGAATAGCCGCCGCTTTGCCGATCCGCCCGCCCTTCTGCAGATACTCCAGCGTATCGACCAGGAAATACAGCCTGCGGCTGCGCCCGAGGCGCTCTACCTCTGCTTTGATTTCCTCGACGGAGGCTCCTTTGCGGGCCAGCCTTGCGGCTTCGACCACCTGAAGACCAAACCCGTAGGAGGCGCATAAGGAATCAATAACCGTGATGTCGAGCTCTTGGCCCGTCTCTTCCTCCAGCATCGTCTTCGCCAGCAGGGCCGACTGATAGGTTCCGCTCATGCCGGAAGAAATATGGATCGATACGATCGGCGAGCCGGGATTCGCCTCCAGCAAATTGCGGTAGACCTCGGCATACTGTGACGGAGACGTCTGGGAGCTCTTCGGCAGCTCACGCGATTTCGTCAGCTTATCGTAAAATTCCGCCGCCGTGATGTCGATGCCCTCCAGAAAAGATTCCTCGCCAAACGCAAGACGCATCGGCACGATGTGGATGCCGTATTCCTCTACCGTGGATTTCGGCACGTCAGCCGTACTATCCGCAACGATGACAACCTTGGCCATGGGATCCCCATCCTTTCAACTGTCCCGTTTCTTCCAGGCGCAGCCTAGGATTCCACGGAGAATAAATAATAATATATCGGCTGGCCGCCGTTGTGGATCTCCACTTCGGCGTCCGGATAAGTCTCATGGATCCAAGCTGCCAGTTCTTTCGTCATCTCAGGAGCGGATTCCTCGCCGGCAAGAATCGTCACGATCTCGTCGCCGCCCTCCAGCATTCTAGAGAGCAGACCCTGGCATGTGTCCAGCAGCCCTTCCTCGGTTGACACTATCTTGGAATCAGCGATTCCGATATAATGTCCAGCCGTAATTTCCAGATCGTCGAACACCGTGTCACGGACAGCGTACGTCACCTGCCCCGTCTTCACATGCTGCACGGCATTGATCATGCTGTCGCTGTTTGACTCAACGCTCTCTTCCTCCTGGAATGCGAATGCAGCGGCGATCCCCTGCGGAATGCTCTTGCTGGGAATGACCGTAACCTCGCGCTCTCCCTCCAGAAGGTCGCGCGCTTGCTGTGCGGCAAGCACAATATTCGAATTGTTCGGCAGAATAAATACATGCTGGGCCGAAATCGAATGAATCGCCTTGACGAAGTCCTCCGTACTCGGATTCATCGTCTGGCCTCCGGCGAGAACGACATCAACGCCGAGGCTGGTAAAGATATCGGAAATGCCCTGTCCCGAAGCCACGGCAATGAAGCCGTAAGGCGCCAGCTCATCCGCTGGCATCTCCGCGCGTTCCGCCTCGCGCAGGCTTTCTGCCGGGAGGTCGGCAAACAATTCCGGCATCACAGCCGCATCCATTCCTGCCGACAGCAGGTCACGATGCTGCTCGCGCATATTTAAAATTTGAATTTGTGTAATCTCGCCGTAACGCAGAGCCAGATTCAACACCTCGCCCGGCGCTTTGGAATGCACATGTACCTTGATGACCTCATCATCCGCGATCACGATAATGGAATCCCCATTTATTGACAGCGCTTCCCGAAAATAATCTTCGTCGAATGGCGTATGTCTGGCTTCACCAAGCGTACGATTGATGAAAAACTCCATGTCGTACAAAAACTCGATATCCTCCGTCTCCAGCTTGGCTTGAGCGGAGAGCGGGGCATCCGGTGCAACCCGGGGAAGCGTGGAAGCCGGTTGAACGGCGGCTGCGGCTTGTCCCTTGACGGGAGCTTCCGCCGGTATCGTGCCGTTCGTCAACACCTGCAAAAATCCTTCATAAATATATACGAGTCCTTGTCCGCCGGAATCCACGACACCGACCTGCTTCAAAACGGGCAGCAGCTCCGGCGTATGGGCAAGCGCCTCCTTGGCCTTGGCCAGCACCTCCGTCATCAGCTCCGTCACATCCGTCGTCCGTCTGGCATAGAATACGGCATGCTTGGCCGCTTCCTTGGCGACGGTAAGGATCGTGCCCTCTACCGGCTTGACGACAGCTTTATAGGCCGTATCCACCCCGCTCTGCAGCGCAGCGGCAAAATGGATCGTATTCAGCTCTTCATAAGAAGCCGCATAACGGGCAAAGCCGCGGAATAACTGGGATAGAATAACGCCTGAGTTGCCGCGAGCACCCATCAGCAAGCCCTTGGACAGTACGCCTGCCCGGCTGCCTACGCCTCCAGTGCCATTGTTTTTCAGTTCGGTCACGCCTGCAGTCATCGTCAAATTCATGTTTGTCCCGGTATCTCCATCGGGAACCGGAAACACGTTGAGGGAGTTGACATGCTCAGCATGCTGGTGAAGCCTTTCCGCCCCGGCCAGTACCATGGCGGTAAAATCTGTTCCATTCAGAGAACGCTTACTCAATGAAAATTCCCCTTCCTAGCTTGATACACGTACGCCTTGTACCGAGATGTTGACATACGCAACTTCAAGTCCAACGACTTCGGTTAGTACATATTTTACCTTCTGTTGTATGTTGTGTGCGACCTCGGAAATTTTTGTGCCATAACTAACTATAATATAAAGATGAATCGACAATTGATTATTCTCCAGGTTCACTTCCACACCACGGGCCAGGTTCTCCCGCCCAATCAATTCGGCGAAGCCATCCTTGAACTGTTTGCGGCTTGCCATGCCTACCAATCCATAACATTCCATGGCGGCAGATCCGGCGATGACCGCTATGGCTTCATCGGATATATGTATTGCTCCATACTCCGTATTTAGTTCTATAGCCACGTCCGCACCTACTCCTCCCCCTAAAATTATTATGGACTAATCAACATTGTACTATAAGAAGAAAGAGAAATAAATAAAAGAAGAGCAATGAGGCCAGAAATAAAGTTTAGACACTGGTTGACGCCGCTTTTTTTACTGTGATATTATAGATAAGTGTTGTTTTAAGAGGTTGGAATTAGGAGGTGTAATGAATGTCTCGCAAATGTTATGTGACAGGCAAGAGCCCAAGCACAGGGAACAATGTATCCCATGCAAACAATCACACGAAGCGTACTTGGGGCGTGAACGTACAAAAAGTCCGTATTCTTGTAGACGGTAAACCGAAGCGCGTATACGTTAGCACCCGGGCTTTGAAATCCGGTAAAGTAACCCGCGCGTAGGGTTGGAATAAGCATATAGACAAAAAGCACCTTGTCATTCGAGGTGCTTTTTTTGTTGATTATAGAATTCATGCGCTCTCAGGGCAGCTGAACGATTCTATAATCGCAAGCAAAACTGCCGCTGAATACGGCTAGCTCCCTAGAAAATGCGCCGACATTTTCTAAAGGCCGACATTTTCTAAAGACTATAGAATTCATATATTTTCAGCGATGCTGAGCCATTCTATAATCACGAGGAAAACTGCTGCTGAACGCAATCTGCATGTTAGGAAGTGTAACAATTCACGTTTGGCTTATGCCTGCCCCCAGCTCCGCCCGGGCTAGAAAGCGGCGTAGAGTGGCGGGAGCGGGCCTGCGCCTCCCCACTTTCAGCTTAGACGCAAGGTCCCTCCCCTAATTTTTCTGAAACGTGTTCAAAACCGCTTTGACGAATCCGCCCAAAAACTTAGGCAGCTTGAATGTATAAAATTTCATCCTTCACCCTCCCCATCGTTCTCATGCCTTCACCCATAGTCTATGTTCCCCATCTGCTTCCCGTGTATGGAGACACAAAAAAAAAGGCTACATGAGAACCCTGCTCATGTAACCCATTGTATGCGGCACAGCCCATCCCTATACCAACGGACAGAACGATTCGCTAGATACGATTCACGCTGCCGCGAATTTCGGAAATAGCAGCTGCCCGGTCCTCGCGCCCGAATACCGCGCTTCCGGCAACAAGTACATCCGCCCCGGCTTCCACCACGGTCGGCGCTGTAGCGGCGGTAATTCCGCCGTCTACTTCGATATGAAGCTGCGTTAACCCCAGCTGCTCCCTCCATTCAGCAATTTGTGAAATTTTGCGAACCGTTCCCGGTATGAAGGCTTGTCCCCCGAACCCTGGATTGACCGTCATGACGAGAACCAGATCGAGATCCTCGATGACCTCGCGAACCGCCAGCGCCGGTGTAGCCGGATTGATCGCGACCCCAGCCTTGACGCCCAGGCTCTTGATCTGTTGAATTACGCTGTGCAAATGCACGCAGGCCTCGGCGTGAACCGTGATCAGGCTTGCTCCCGCCTTCGCGAACGCAGCGATATACCGCTCCGGATGCTCAATCATTAAGTGGACGTCAAGGAACAGCTTCGTATGGGGAGCTACGGCATCCAGTACCAATGGCCCGAAAGTAATATTAGGCACGAAATGGCCGTCCATAACATCGACGTGAAGCCAGTCAGCGCCGCTTTGCTCTACCTCCGCAACCTCTTGAGCCAGTTTCCCAAAATCCGCAGACAAAATAGACGGTGCTATGTTGATTTTTCTCATGAAGCTAGTACCTCCGTTTTTTATCTTTCATTTCTTCATAGAATTGCACGTAATGCTTATAGCGGCTGGCGACAATACGGCCTTCCTCCACGGCTCCCCTGACCTGGCAGCCCGGCTCGTGCAAATGGCTGCAGCCCCGGAATTTGCATTGCTCCGCGTATTCCGCGAATTCAATAAAACAGGAGGACAGCTCCTCCACGCCCAGCTCCAGGAAATCCAGCTGGCTGAATCCGGGAGTATCTGCGACGTAGCCGCCGTTATCCAGCTCGATCAGCTCAACATGACGCGTCGTATGGCGGCCGCGGCCCAGCTTCAGGCTGATCTCGCTCGTCTCCAGCGACAAGCCCGGCAGCATGGCATTCAGCAGGGAGGATTTGCCTACGCCGGATTGCCCGGCAAACACGCTGATTTGCCCTGCCAGCCGCTCCTTCACTTGATCCGTACCGGCTCCGGTCAAGGAGCTCGTCACGATGACTTCATAGCCTACCTTCTCGTAAAGCTCGCGCACCTGTCTTGTCAAATCACGATCCTGTCCATGGCTGTCCCCATTCAATAAATCTTCCTTGGTCAGACAAATGAGCGGACGAAGTCCCGCATGCTCGATATGTACCAGGAACTTGTCCAGCAGTTGCAGGTTCAAATCCGGCTCCTTCACGGAGAACAGCAGGACCGCATGACGGGCATTGGCCATCGGCGGGCGGATCAGCTCCGTGACGCGAGGCAATATTTCATCGACCGTGCCTTCTCCATTCTCGGTAGGGGTATACAGAACCCGGTCCCCTACAAGCGGAGTGATCCCTTTCTTCTTGAAAATGCCGCGGCCCCGGCATTGGAGAACATTCTCCTCTGCCGAGGCTAGTGGCTTTACATAGTAGTATCCGCTTAATGCCTTAACAATCAAACCTTCAGGCATGGTGCCGGCCTCACTTTCGTTTCTTTCTGTCTATTACTAATTCACGCTGCTAGTGTTCCTTATTCCCTCTGCCTTTTCCATTTCCCTTGCCTTTGGCCGGATTTCCCTTAACGGCCTGGGCTACGGATCCCTGGTCGATCCGCCCCGTCTCCGGGAGCTCTGTCTCGCCCTCGTCCCATTCATTATAAGAGTTCTCTTCGTATTGGCCGCCCGGCAGCTGAGGAACAGGAACCGTTCCCTGCTTGGCATCGATATACGAAACAAGATAGGTATCAAACAGCTCGCCGTCACGAATGACGGACACCGCCCCGTTCTTGTTCGGAGCTAATACGAGTTCTACGGTGAAGGTTTGGGTCGTATTGATCGTTTTCGTGCCCCATTCCCTATTATCGCCCCGTGCATCTCCGTACACGATGCGGATTTTGCTGTTCTTGCCTTCCTCTACAGGAGCGGCCGGCACTTCAAAGTTGTAGGTAATGGCTTCCGGAGGATAACCCGAGCTGACCGTCAGCACCATTTCCGTTCCCGGCGTAGCCAGGCTGTTCGGAGCGAACGGCCACTGCCCAATGACTTCCCCGGCTGGCCTCTCGAAGCTCGGCTCGGTTTTAATGCCGTCCTTGGCCAGCTTCAGCCCAAGCTCCTTGAGTACGGCTTCCGCTTCTTCCTGCTTCATTCCTATCAGGTTGCGCATATTAAATTCTTTGGGACCCTTGCCCACTTTAAGCGTAATGCTTGCGGTTGCCGGATCGTATTCAGCGCCGGCATCCGGGCTTTGGCCGATCACCTTGCCGGCCTCTTCCGCTTCGCTGAACTCCTCAGTCTGGCTGATTCGATCCTCATCTACCCCGGCCTCTACGAGCTGGGCCTTCGCTTCCTGGTAAGTCTTGTCGATGAATGACGGCATCTTCTTCAGCGGTTTGGCCGTGCTTACCATTAAATCTATCATTGCGCCTTCTTTGACTATCGTACCTTCCGGCCTGCTTTGGTCATAGACGATCCCTTCATCGAAGCCTTCCTTGTACTCCCGCTTCACGTCGCCGACCTCAAGCCCTTTGTCCTGCAATGCCTTGGTTGCGTCCGCCTCATTCAGATTGATGACGCTCGGAACCGTAACCTCAGGCACGGTGAAGGTCTTGTTCACATACCAGACAACGCTCGCCATCGCCAATAACAGCAATATCGTTAGACTTACCCAGAGCACTGGCTTCGACCAGAAGCTCGCGCTCTTCTTCGATTCGTTGCGATCCTCATCCCCTTGAGCCTGCGAATCCCTGGACAGCTTGGAGCCGCTTCTTGCGCTCGAGCCCGTATGGGGCTTGATCGCCGGAACGATCCGGGTGCTGTCCTCATCATCGCCGTCGTCGAAGAGAAGCTTGGATTCCATCCGCCGCTCCGGCATCAGGCATGTCTCCAGATCCCTCAGCATTTCCTTAGCCGACTGATAGCGTTCCCCCGGATTTTTACGCATCGATTTGAGAATAATATTCTCGACGCTTTGCGGAATCATCGGATTGACGGAGCGCGGCTCCTCGAAATGCTCCTGCAGATGCTTTAGAGCCACGCTGATCGGGCTCTCTCCCAGGAAGGGCAAACGGCCCGTCAGCATTTGGTACAGCACAATGCCCAGCGAGTATAAATCCGACTTCTCTCCCGTCGTCACGCCCTTGGCATGCTCCGGCGAGAAATAATGCACCGAGCCTACCACCGACCCCGTCTGCGTGATTGTCGTGGACGTGACCGCGCGGGCGATTCCGAAATCCGTAACTTTAACGCGGCCGTTGCGACCGATCAATATGTTATGAGGTTTAATATCCCGATGAATGATTTGGTTATGATGGGCATGATCCAGTGCATCCGCGATCTGGGACGCGATACGAACGGCCTCCTCCACCTGCAGCGGCGCACGTTCCTTGATGATCTCATTCAGATTTTGGCCTTCTACATATTCCATCACGATATAATGAACATCATCTTCCTGACCCACATCATAGACGCTTACTACGTTGGGATGCGACAAAGACGCAGCAGATTGCGCTTCCCGCCGGAAGCGGCGTATAAATTCCTCGTCGTTCACAAATTGCTGGCGCAGCACCTTGATGGCTACGTTGCGATTCAGCAGAATGTCGTGTGCTTTATAGACAAGCGCCATTCCTCCGCCGCCAATTCGTTCGATAATTTGATAACGACCGCCCAATTCGTGTCCGATCATGAATTCCACTCCTTTGTGCTTGACCCAGCTTCTTCTTGATGCTCTAGCAGGGCAACGGTGATGTTGTCATCTCCCCCCGCATTCAAAGCAAGCTGAAGCAGACGATCCGCCCGATCCTGTAAGGAGAGATCGTCCAATCCCAGCGTAAGGGTCATTTCTTCCTTCGTTACATAGTTGCTGAGCCCGTCGCTGCAGAGCAGCAGGATATCCCCGGCCTCCAAAATGACATGGTCCAAATCGACCTCCACTTCGGAGTCCGTGCCCAGCGCCCTCGTCAGCACATTGCGCCGCGGATGCACGCTGGCCTCCTCTTCACTGATTTGCTTGTTCTTGACAAGCTCGTTCACCAGCGAATGATCCTCCGTCAGCAGCACCAGATCGTCCTGCCGGAACTGGTAGGCCCGGCTGTCGCCGATATGGCCGACGACCCCTTCCTGGCCGCTGAGGAGCACGGCGACGACGGTCGTTCCCATGTTGTGGTATTCATCATGCTCTGAGGCTTTGCGAAAAACGACTTCATTGGCATGCAGAATCGCTGCCTTCAACGCTTCAGCGCAGGCCTGGACAGACAGTCCCGGAGCCAGCGAGACGATATCCTGAGTTATCGTCTCCACCGCCAGCTTGCTGGCCATGTCTCCGGCCTGGTGGCCGCCCATGCCGTCGGCGACTATTCCCAAGGTATAGCCCTGCTCCAGCCGGGATACCCAAGCGCAGTCCTCATTCACGGCGCGGACGCGCCCCACATCACTAACATACACCATTTTCATAGAACCAGATCACCTCGCACCAGACTCCATATGCTTCGCCCGCAGCTGGCCGCAGGCCGCTGCGATGTCGTGTCCTTGCTCACGGCGGATCGTTACGTTAATGCCCTTGTCCGCCAAAATGCGCTGAAACTGAAAAATATCGTTTCGGGAAGTTCTCACATATTTGCGCTCCGGCACATGGTTAACCGGGATCAAATTCACGTGGCATAGCATGTCCTTGATGACGCTGGCCAGCTCCTCCGCATGCTCCGGCTGGTCGTTGACGCCGCCGATCAGGGCGTATTCAAACGTAATTCTCCGCCCCGTCTTCGCAATATAATAGCGCAGCGCCTCCATCACGTCATCAAAGGGAAAGCGGCGATTCACCGGCATTAATTTGGAACGGAGCGCATCGTTGGGCGCATGGATGGAAATTGCTAAATTAATCTGCGTATCCTCATCGGCGAACCGGTAGATGTTGGGCACGATTCCGCTCGTCGAGACCGTAATATGCCGCTGCCCAATATTTAACCCTTTGTCATGGATCATGATTCTCAAAAAGTTCATCGTAGCTTCGTAATTTTCAAACGGTTCCCCGGTTCCCATGATGACGATGCTGCTTACGCGTTCGCCTCGGGCATCGAGGATTTTCTGGGCCTGTACAACCTGGGCAACGATCTCTCCCGCTGTCAGATTCCGCTTCAATCCGCCGAGCGTCGATGCGCAGAACGTACAGCCGACCTTGCAGCCGACCTGCGTCGTTACGCAAATGCTGTTGCCGTAGTTATGCTTCATGATCACGGTCTCGATCGCATGGTCATCGTGAAGCCCGAACAAGAACTTGACCGTTCCGTCCTTCGATTCGAACTTGGTGATCTCTTTCAAAGTGACGAAAGCGAACTGTTCATCCAGCTTTTGGCGGAGTGATTTAGACAGGTTTGTCATTTCCTCAAAGGAATTCACGCGCTTGACATAGAGCCAATCGAAGATTTGCCCTCCGCGAAACGCCGGCTCGCCTTGCTCGACAGCCCATTCCCGAAGTTGTTCAAAGGTATAATCGTATATAAAAGGTTTCATGTTCACACACCTGTCCTATAGTATATCGTATGCAGTTGCCCACTCATTCTTCCTATTTTAACACAAATCATTTTTACACTAAAGTGCGGCAAGTTTCAAGCCTTGCCCCCAGGCTCCCTATGAAGGAAAAAAAGAAAGCCGAACGTTAGCCGGGCACCGGCGCACAGATCGGCTAAGACTATTGAACTATGAATCAATGCGTGACCATAGAGCGGAAATCATCCCGGCTGGAGAGGCCGGCATGGTATAATACGACGTCTCCGTCCTGCAGACGATAGGTTATGCCGAACGGATCCTGCACACTGCGGGCGAAGCCCTCCAGCCGATGCCACTGGTTCACTAGCGGACCGTGAATATACTGCAAATGCGCTTCGCCAGTGCTCCCCTCGCGAATCGTCTCAATGTTGAAATTGACGACAATATAGCCGTTCTTTAAAAAGATCGGCGACCTCCCCGTCAATCCCCGGTGCGTTCGCCCGTACTCTGCGACATTCGTCCCGGCTTTTACGGCAAACAGATCCGCAGGCAGGCTGTACTCGCCGTACCATTTCTGTACGGCAGCGTTGGCCCGGCTCGGGTTAACCCCTGCGGGAATGCTCGTCTTCGGACCGATAAGAGTACGAACCCCTTCCGGGAGACGCAGCAGACTGAGGCTTCCAACCGCCGTCCGGCGTTTCGTGGCAATGTTAACGTAATGGCTTACAAATTGCGGACGCCCAAGATGGGCGATCTGATCAAATGTGTATTCATGATCATACTTGTACAGCGCTGTGTCCGTCAGCTCCTCGACGGGTACATTCCGCAGGCGCTCGTTGAGGATGACGTACCGGGTCGCCTGATCGCCGGGAGAGCCTACCCGGACATAGCTTTTACCGCTCTTATGATAATACAGATCTGCGGGCGTCCTAGCCCCGTCCTCCGCGCTGATAAAGTAGAAACTCGGCGTAATCCTGATTTCATCCTGCCGTCCGAACATATTTCCTTTCGTCTTCAGATCAAACTTGAAATGATAACCGGTTTTAACCGCAATATTCTCATACACAGGATGGCTCCCTGGACGGATCGGCAGAGTGTACTTGGCCGTATTTCCCCTCGGCTCTCCATCGATCCCGCCAAGCCCTACCCAGTAAGCGGCCCCCGTCGGCCGGCTGCTTCCCTTAGCGGCTCGAAACACCGACTCCCAATTATAGTCGGCAATATCCGTAACCCGAAAATCATAGACGCGCCCCACTACATCCACGGCCACCGTATCATAGGCAATATGATGCGTTAAGTCCAGATTGGCATTTGTCTGCTGGCTGGCCCCCGCAGGAGCATTATGCGCAATCGTTCGAAACTCTACGTCATAGAATCCCTCATCCACCCATACCGGAAGAAAAAAAGCAAAGGTCTCCTGCGATTTCTCCACCTTAATCCACGTATTTTTCGGATAAAATTGCGTCTTTGTGCCGTTATAGACATCGAAGGGGAATTTGACCTGTTTGCTGCCGACATACTTTAAATAATCGCGGCTGCCGTATCCAATATATTCGGCATGCTGCCCTGCATTCGGCATTTCAATCGTAAACGGCCGATCCAGAATCACCGCAGAACGCCCGGCTGCAGGTTTGGTTTTCTGGTTATGCGCCTGGTCATCCGACACGTCCGGATAAATAACGACGGGGGTATGTACAGTAATCGGGTTGATGCCGTAAATCGGGTAGCTTTTCTCTCCAACACCGCTGACTTGAATATAATAAATCGTTCCGGTGCTAGCCTGGCTTGCCTTATTCATCTTCGACATCGGTACGAGGTTCCCCGGACTATAGAGGATGTTGTCAGCCGTCATTGGAGCTGTAGGAATCGGTGAAGGAGCCGATCCGTTTCCTGTCGTCTCTGCTCCGCTCATCAGGGTATGATTATTGAAAGTAAATGTATCGTTCCGGACCCGTACGCTTACTGCTGATCGCGCAGCAGCTTCGGGATCACCGCCAGAACCGACGGTGACATCCGGGATAGATGAAGGCTCATAAGAACGAGTCTGCGCTATAGCATAATAAGGGGCATTATATCCGCTAGGGGGTATTCTGATGCCATTTGCCTCGAATGCATAATTCTGCAGAGCAGCCTCTTTTATGCCGTAGACCTCGACCTGAGAAATCGTCCAAAACGAATAGTCCTTATTCACCTGAACCTGCACCGTAGAAGGCTCCCCCGGTTCCTCGTCCGGGGGCGGGGGCGGCGGCAGTACGGTTACATTAACGGTAAACGTGCACTGCCCCGTCATTTCCTGATAACCGTATTTATGCAGGTAGTTTTTTGCCCATACATTGCCATACAGGCTTTCGGTTGTCGGTATCCCATCAAGCACATTAAAACGTTCGCTGCCCCGGGCATCCGCCTTAATAACGGCGCTGACATTCGGGCTGAAATCCTCACCGGTCATCGATCCCCCAGGCGAAGGAGTCGTGCAAACCACCCCAGGCTCAACTGGCGGATCGGGATCTGGAGGAGTCGTCGATCCATGGCCCACCCTGATCGTCGCTGTTTCTTTCAACCAATAGGGGCCTTTTTTCCATGTTGCTGAAATGGTTGTCGTCCCCTCCGAAATCGCGGTTACTTTGCCGCTGCTGCTTATAGAGGCCACCGCCTCGTTACTGGATGACCATGTCGTTTCCGCAGCGCTCGATACATCAAACCACTTGTCGTTCCAATCTGCCATCGTGTACTCCAAGGTTCTGACCTCAGCCTTCATATCCTTGGTCTCTTGAACTTGTAAGACCGCATTCTCCAACACGCGAATTTGTTTCTTCTCGACTACGTATCCGGTGTAAAACACATCCATTGGAATATAATACTCTACAATGAATTTAGGTGCTCCATCAGCCCGAATAGAATATTGATATTTTTGACTTGCAATTAACGGGTACCCGGTATAAACTTTGACACTAGCTATAATTTGACCTCTGTTAAAAAAAGGCTTGCTTCCGATTGGTTCATAGGAAGTATTTTGCTCTCTCCACCCCATCTCTTCAATAACTAGTTCTTTGACATAAGAACGTAAAAAGGCATTACCTAAATTATCTTGCATTGAGTCTGGAGCATAGATAGTCATATCCAACTTTTCGTCAGTTTGCTTTTTTAGGGGCAAAGCATTGACCCCGCTACTATAAGTTCCAGTCTCAACTGTGATATTAGCAAACGTAGCCTTCCATATTTCGGAATCCGTTTGTACCCACATAACCTTTGGTCTTGCTAGTGCTTCTCCCCTAACTTCAACTTTAATTGATTGCATATACACCGGCCCATCCGGAGTTACGTCAATCCCTGTTTCAGGATATCCATTTTCAAATCCAGCATTTATAGTTCTTGGTATCGTAAATAATAAAAAAAGAATAAATAGCGTTATCAGCCAATTTTTCATTGTTTAAGCCCCATGTTATTGGTTTTGTACAACTACAACTGATATATCATCGGTCGTAAAGCTACTCCGTTTATGATCAGAAGTAATATAACTTTTAATCCACAAAGTAATTCCTTTCCCTTTATTATGTTTTTTAAAAAACTCCTGAACCTCCATATTAGGTAAAGTTAAGTAATCATACTTTTGTATTAATACTTGATTTCTGATTCCTCCACTACCTAAAAGCGTCGAGTTTACACCATTCATATAATGATCTAGCAAAAATTCTTTAGTTTTAGGATAGATCGTTAATTGCATAAAAACACTGTACGTACCAACCTTATCAATTCGCTCCACATAGTCCGACTCATCCACAAACAACGGCGCATAAATGCTCTTGATCTCCTTGAAATCCTCCGTATCCACGACAATATAATTGTGAAGCTTCAAGGTGCCAGCATTATTCTTGAACGTATATGTTTTATCCACCACATGATTAAACGACGTATTCCCCGTCGTAAACGGACTGATCGTTTCAAGATTGGTACGTTCCGTGCCTACCTGTCGCAGCTCCTGCAGCCCTAGAAACTCATCGGCCTTCTTAGAGCTTGCATCCTCAAAATTTAGCAAAATGGCGGCCGTCTCAGCACGGGTGGCCTGCCGTTCCATCCCGAAGGAGCCGTCTGGATAGCCGCTTAACAGCTTCGTCCCCAAGGCAACAGCGAGGTAGGCGGATTTAGACTCAGGTATGCCTGGATTAAAATATTCCTTGACCGGAATCACCGTTGTCTTTGTATCCTCCAAAGCCTGCTGATAATCCGGATCCGCCTCGGCCAATCCCGATGCCATCCATTTCGCGATTTCAAAGCGTGTAATCGGCGTATCCGGCTTAAATCCAGCGGGATAATCACCAGGCTGCACAAAACCGAGGGCAACCGCACGCTTGACCTCGGACTCGCTCCAATGCCCGTTTAAATCAGCAAAGCTTGCGTGGGTAGTCACGTCCGCCTCAGCCTTGGATACACGCGCCAGCAAAGCCGCAAACTCCGCACGCGTAACGGTTGCGTTAGGCTTGAAGGCTCCGTCCGCGTAGCCTTTGAAATAACCTTTGCCTACCGCAGACTCAATCGCTTTGCTTGCCCAATGATCCGGCTGGACATCTTGAAATCCCGTGCCAGCCGCTTGAACACCTGCGGCAAAATGTACATTCATAACAACAATAAAGCTTGCCAGCCATAAGAAAACCCGTTTTCTCATCGTTTATCCACTTCCTTCTCGTTTTCATTTCATACTCCTGTGTACATATGCATCCCTCCTCCTATTTCGCGATAACAGGACTATAGACCTCCTTTTAAATGGATAAATTGATAAATTAAGGAACTTACTCCACAAAAAAACACATCTCGTCAAACCGCTTCACGCGATTCAAGAGATGTGCTTCATCTTCGTCCATTATATAGGATATTGCCTAGCCTGTAAATCCCATATCTCCCATATTTCCCATATATCATTTAAGCCTTCATGCGTTTTCTCAAACGCGCGATATAGAAGCCATCCGAATGATAGTGCTGCGGCAAAATTTGCAAACCGAAGCCTTTCTGGGTTGACCCGGCTTCCTGCTGCTCCGCATCGTTCTTCCGGCCGAGCCGCTGCCACATCGCTGCCGCCGGATCCGCTTCAAATTCAGGATGGCGGGCAAGAAATTGCTTCACCATCTCTTCGTTCTCGCGAGGGTCGATCGTGCAGGTGCTGTACACGAGCACACCGCCCGGCTTGAGAAGACCGCTCACCGTCTCAAGCAACTCCCGCTGAAGCTCGGTTATTTCAGAGATATCCTCCGGCGTTTTGGCCCATTTGAGGTCAGGCTTGCGGCGAATAACTCCAAGACCAGAGCAGGGAGCATCAAGCAAAACACGGTCAAAGCTCTCGGGATCAAAGCGCTTGCCCAGCTCCACCGCATCCCCGGCCAGAGCCTGGACATTGCCCAGCCGCAGGCGGGCAGCTTGATCGGCGATCAGCTTCACTTTATGCGGATGAATGTCGTTCGCAATCACCTCGCCAGAGCCCTCCATGCGCTCCGCCATATGGCAGGCCTTGCCGCCCGGAGCAGCGCAGCAGTCCAGCACCTTCATCCCGCCCTGAGGGTCTACGGCCTCAGCAACCAGCATTGAGCTCTCATCCTGAATCGACAGCAGCCCCTCCTCATACCAGTCGGTTAACGCCATATTTCCTCCGCTCTTCACAATGATTCCATCAGGAGAAACCAGGGAGGCCATTACTTCAAGCCCCCTCTCCTCCATCCGCTGCATAAGCACGTCCCGGCCGATGCGGGCTTGGTTAACCCTGACGCTAACGGGAGGAGATTCATTGTTGGCCCGGCAAATCGCCTCCGCCGTATCCTCGCCATATTGCCCGATCCAATTCGATACCAGCCACTCCGGATGCGAATGCTCCAAGGCAATGCGGCGAGCTGGAGGCAGCCCCTCCGGCAGCTTCAGCTCCTCCTTGCGGCGCAATACATTGCGAAGCACCCCGTTAACCATTCCCGAGATTCCCTGATGCCCTCGTCTCTTGGCGATGTTCACCGCTTCATTAACGGCGGCATGCGGAGGAATGCGGTCCAAGTAATAAATTTGATAAAAGCTCAGCCGCAGCAAATTCCGCACCCAGGGCTGCAGCTTGGCCACTCCCTTGGCAACGAATTGATCAAGATAATAATCAATCGTGTTTTTCCGGGAAATCGTGCCATACACAAGCTCTGTGGCAAGTCCGGCTTCCGGCCCTGTCAAGCCGGACTTCTGCAGTGCGGAGTTCAACAGCAGATTGCTGTATGCTCCCTCCTGCTCCACCTCGGTCAATACATGCAGCGCGGTATCGCGGGCCGACGCCTTATGCTGCCGGCGAGGGCTGCCCTTGCCGCCCTGCTGCCCGCTTTTGGAAGCTGCGCTCTTCCCGCTGCTTCCACTCCCGCGCCGCCCCGAAGCTCTGCCGTTCGGGCGGCTTTCCGTATCCCGGCTCATGTCAGAACCGTCCCAGGCTGCATAACCCCGCCGCGAATAAATTCGGAGGCCTCCATCGCCTTTTTGCCCGCAGGCTGAACCCGGGTCAGCAGCACAGAGCCGTCCCCTGTCTTCACTTCGATTCCCCGTTCGGATAAGCTCAGCACCGTGCCGGGGGCTTGTCCGCCGCCAGGATTGCCCGAGCCGGAGGCGGGCTTGGCTACAGCCCACACTTTAAAGACCTCGCCGTTCCACAGCGTATAGCCGCCGGAGTATGGCACCAAGCCTCTGACCCGGTCATAAACGGCGCGGGACGTGGAGGACCAATCGATCTTCTCGTCCTCGCGGGACAAGTTGGGGGCGTATGTGGATTGCTCGTCATTCTGCGGAACCCGCTCGGCGCGGCCGTCAAGGATCAGCGGAAGCTGCTTCAGCAGCAGCTCCGCTCCAGCCAGGCTCAGCTTTTCGAACATCGTTCCCGCGGTATCCTCGTCTTCAATCGGAACGACGGATTTGGCGATCATATCTCCGGTGTCCAGCCCTTCGGCCATGTACATCAGCGTTATTCCGGTTTCTTTCTCCCCGTTAATAATCGACCGCTGAATCGGCGCGCCGCCCCGGTACTTCGGGAGCAGCGAGCCATGAACGTTCAAGCAGCCATATTTCGGCAGCTCGAGCACCGCCTTCGGCAGAATCTGACCGTATGCCGCTGTAACGATAAGGTCGGGCTGCAGCGCCGCCAGCTCCTCGATCGCCTCGGGCGCTCTCATCCGCTGCGGCTGAAGCACGGGAAGGCCGTGCTTCAATGCGGCCTCCTTTACCGGCGTAGGAGTCAGTATTCTCTTGCGGCCTTGCGGACGGTCTGGCTGGGTCACAACCCCGACCACGTTATATCCCTCACGGAGCAGCCCCTCAAGGGAAGGCACCGCAAATTGGGGAGTTCCCATAAATACGATATTCAATTGCGAAGTCACTCCTTCTCTTGACCCTCAGGGGTAATTTCGTACACTCTTTCCGCGATATCCGTATACAGCACACCGTTCAAGTGATCAATCTCATGCTGGAACGCCCTGGCCAGCAGCTCGGTGCCCGTATAGGTCACTTCCTTGCCGTTGCGATCCAGTCCTTTGACCGTAACCTCCATCGCCCGCCGCACATCTCCGCGGTAACCAGGGATGCTCAGGCAGCCCTCGGGCCCGAATTGCTCTCCTTCCGCCGATACGATCTCCGGGTTAATCAGCTCGATCAATCCATGCTCATCCCCGACATCGACGACGATCATCCGTTTAAGTATGCCTATTTGCGGGGCAGCCAGACCGACCCCCTCCGCATCATACATCGTATCCGCCATATCGGTAAGGATCTTCTGCACATTCGGGGTAATATGCTTCACTTCTTTCGCTACCTGGTGCAGCACCTCATCCGGTTCGTGGACTATAATCCGAATCGCCATACTGGAAACATCCTCCTCTTGCCTCTACTTAGATTTGCCTGTTCTTTACAAAATATATATGCAGCCGTCCACGCCGATGCTCCGGCAGGCTCTCACTTTTTAAAGTTAGAGGGAATAAGTCCGGCCTTACAGCTTACATCAGCATCTGCGGATCGACGTCGATGCTGATTTGCAGCGACGCATCCTTCAACTGACTCATCGTGGCTGCCGAAGTCTCCCGGACGAGGGATACCGCATCCAGATTTCCCCGATATTTGACCATACATTGGAATCGGTATCGGTTCTTGATGCGCGGAAGCGGCGAGGCTACAGGCCCGAGAATATCGAGCGCCTCCGCCGTCCGCCTGTCCAGGTCGCCGTACCAGCCCAGGCGCTGCGCCTTGCCCCTTAGCTCGCTGGCGAAATTCTCCGCCATACGGAGCAGCAGGGGAAGCTGTTCATGGGATAGGGTCACCAGGATCAACCGGCTATAAGGCGGATAATGCAGCATTTTGCGATGCTGCAGCTCTTCCCTTACGAAGGAATGGTAATCATGCCTGCTGGAATGAATGATCGAATAATGGTCTGGCATATAGGTCTGAATATAGACTTCGCCCGGCAGCTGATGGCGTCCGGCACGGCCAGCTACCTGGGTAAGCAGCTGGAATGTCTTTTCCGCCGATCGGAAATCCGGAAAATTCAGCGCCGTATCCGCAGCGATGACACCAACGAGCGTAACATCAGGGAAATCCAGACCCTTGGCGACCATCTGCGTACCGAGCAGCACATCGCCCTTCTTCTCCCGGAAGGCCTGCAGCAGCTTCTCATGCGCGCCCTTCTCGCTCGTCGTATCCACATCCATCCGGATGACCCGGATGCCCGGGAACAGCTTGGAGAGCTCGCCCTCCACCCTTTGCGTACCTGTTCCGAAATAGCGGATATGCTCACTCTGGCATTCCGGGCATACGTCCGGAGCGGGAGCGGCATAACCACAATAATGGCATCGCAAATTGTTGGACTTCTGATGATAGGTCAGCGATATATCGCACTCCGGACATCCCGCCACATAACCGCAGGTCCGGCACATGACGAAGGTTGAATAGCCGCGGCGGTTCAGGAACAGCACAGTCTGCTCCCCCCGCTCGATCCGCTGGGCGATCCCCTGATGCAGGGCCCGGCTGAACATCGAGCGGTTGCCTTCCCTCAGCTCCTCGCGCATATCTATAATATGAACCCCGGGCAGGCGGCTGCCTGCAGGCCGCTGATTCATCTCGAGAATCATCGGGGCAAATTCATCGCTGCTCTGGGAACGGGCCGCATGATAGCTCTCCAGTGAGGGCGTCGCCGAACCAAGGATAACCGCCGCCCCATGCTGGCGGGCTCGTTCCACCGCCACGTCGCGGGCGTGATATTTCGGCGTCTCCTCCTGCTTGTAGGACGTCTCATGCTCCTCATCCATAACGATTAGCCCCAGGTCCGCAAAAGGGGCGAAAACCGCAGAGCGGGCCCCGATTGCGACCTGAACCCGGCCCTCGCGGATTTTGCGCCATTCATCATAGCGCTCGCCCGTAGATAAACGGCTGTGCATGACGGCGACCTTGCTGCCGAACCGCCCCTTGAAGCGCTCGACCATTTGCGGCGTCAGCGAGATTTCCGGAACAAGGACGATCGCTTGGCGGCCCAGCGAGATGCAGCGTTCGATCGTCTGCAGGTAGACCTCCGTCTTTCCGCTGCCGGTCACGCCGTGCAGAAGAAACACGCGGTGCCGGCGCGCATCCAAGGCATCCGTGAGATAACGATATACGTTCTCCTGCTCGGTGGTGCGTTCCAGCGGCTTCGTGGCCTTGAAGCGGCGATCCTGATACGGGTCGCGGAACACCTCGACATCCTCGATCGTCGCATAGCCTTTGTCCGCTAAACTTTTGACCGTCCCCGCCGTCACCCGCAGCGTGGACAGAACCTCCTGCATAGACAGCGGAACGCCCACTTCGAGCAGGAATTCCAGCACCTCCCGCTGGCGGCGGGCCTTTCCTCCAAACGAGGCCAGCGCCTCTTCCGCAGCTTCGCCACTGACTGAGGCAGCCACGGTCTTCACCGTTTTCTTCCTTACCCTGTCTCTAATCGCCTGGCTCTCAAACAATATCCCTTGCCCCAACAGGTTCTTAATGACCGCTACCCGGTCCGGGTAGCGAGCGCTTAAGTGAGCCATCGTCACCGATCCGGACTGATTGACGTAAGCGACGATCTCCCGTTCGGCGGGACCGAGAAGCGCCTCGGACTCGAACAGAAAGTCCGCTTCAGCTGCCCCGCCCCTCGCCTCCTGATGGTCTTCCGCCACATGGATATTTCTCTCCGCCTTGCCTTTCAGCGCGGAGGGAATCATCGCCTGTAAAGACGAAATCATGCTGCAAGCATACTTGCGGCTCATCCATGCTGCCAATTCCACCAAATCCGGAGGAAGCGGGGGAAGCAGATCGAGCAATTCATCGATCGGCTTCATTCTGGAGGACTCCATTTCCAGCTCCTCATGCAGGGATACGACGAAGCCCTGCACAGTGCGGCGGCCAAACGGCACCCCGACCCGGCTTCCCACTTCGATCCAGCCGCTCATCGATTCAGGAATCAAATAGTCAAAAGGCCGGTCGGTCTCCCGGCTCGGCACATCGACAATCACTTTGGCCATTCTGTACATTACTTCGACTCTCCCGTCAAACGTGCTGCAACCAGCTCCAGAATAGCCAGCCCGATTTCCTCCTTGGGCGCCCGCGGAATTGATAGTACCAGTCCATTCGCGTCGTACACATGCACGATATTCGTATCGGTGCCAAAGCCAGCGCCCTCAGCGGTTACATCGTTGGCCACGAGGAGATCGCAGTTTTTGCGCCGCAGCTTATCCATCGCATGCTCTTCAAGGTGATCGGTCTCGGCGGCAAAGCCGATCAGAAATTGCTTCGTCTTGTTCCGGCCCAGCGCCTCCAGGATATCGATGTTCTTGACGAGCTCCAGCGTCATGGAATCCCCGGACTTCTTGATCTTGCGTTCGGCGGCCTGCTTAGGGCGATAATCCGCTACGGCGGCCGCCTTCACGAGAATATCCGTATCCGCCCATAACCCCTGGACCGCTTCATACATGTCCTGGGCAGATTCTACACGGACGAGGGACAGCCCTTCCCGATAAATCGGCGGGGCAGCGTCCGTTCGGCCCATAACAAGCGTCACCTCCGCGCCCAAATCCAAAGCTGCTTTGGCGATCGCAAAGCCCATCTTGCCGGACGAATCATTCGTAATATAACGTACCGGGTCCAGCCTTTCTATGGTTCCCCCAGCGGTCACGACAACTTTTCGGCTAGTCAGCGGTCGCTGTGCCGCACGCTCACGGCGGGCAAAATAAGCCTCGACGGCGGCGACGATGTTCTCCGGCTCCTCCATCCGGCCTTTGCCCGTATATCCGCAGGCAAGCTGCCCACTGCCCGGCTCGATCATAAGCACGCCGCGCGCGGCCAGCTCCGCCAGATTGCGAGTAACGGTCGGGTGGGTGTACATATGAACATTCATAGCTGGAGCCAGCATGATTTTAGCCTCGGTAGCCAGCAAGGTGGTGGACAGCATATCATCTCCCAGGCCCACGGCCATTTTGGCGATGATGTTGGCCGTAGCCGGCGCAATCAGCACCAGGTCGGCCCAATCCGCAAGATCAATATGCGCGATAACCTGCGGGTTCTTCTCATCGAACGTATCTGTATAGACAGGATGCTTGGACAGCGCCTGAAGCGTCAGCTCCGTAACGAACCGTGTCGCTGATTCCGTCATAATGACGCGAACCTCCGCACCCTGCTGCACAAGCTTGCTGCAGAGCGATGCCGCCTTGAATGCTGCTATGCCGCCGGTAACTCCCAGCAATACTTTCTTGCCGGTTAACATCGGTAATCCCCCTCTTTCCGTCCCTATTCCTTTACAGAAAAAAACAACAACCTTGCGGTTGTCGTATGAAAAACGTCTATCAAAAGTAGTTGCATAGAAGACAGACCGCGTTCAGCGGTAGTTGTTATTGCGATATGAGAAAGCCTTGATTCGAAATTGATACTTTCTGATAGCTTGGAGAAGAAAACACTTAAATGTCTAGCAGCCCGAAGGCTGTGCTGATTATTCTTCAGCTGTCAAGGAATCCTCGTCAGAATCCCGCTTGATTTTGATGTAATCGCCGTAAATTTCCTCCAGCGCCACGCCGACCTGCTTGTGAGACTTCGGCTGCTGCAGCTCGCTCTTCTCGCCTTCTCTGAGCTGTCTTGCTCTGCGGGATGCGGCTACTACCAGGGAGTACTTACTGTCGACTTTGTCCAGCATTCTATCAATAGATGGATACAACATGTTCAACAACACCTCTTCAAATATTTCATCTAAATCACGGCTCGGCCCGGTCAGCTACTTCCTGACTCTGCAATGCTCGGCTGTGATGATGGCTTCAATTCTCTTGCAGGCAAGGTCGATTTCGTCGTTGACGACGGCGTAATCATAGTGCTTGAGCAGAGCGATTTCATCGGCAGCTACGGACATCCGATGATCGATCGTCGCCTGATTCTCCGTCCCCCGTCCTTGTATCCGCCCTTTCAGCTCATCCAGCGATGGCGGAAGCAGGAACACAAATATGCCTTCGGGGAACTTCTCCTTCACTTTCAGCGCGCCCTGAACCTCGATTTCCAGAATGATATCCTTGCCGCTCTCGATCGTCTGCTCTACGAAATTGCGCGGCGTTCCATAATAGTTACCGACATACTCGGCATATTCTAGCAGCTGGTCGTTCTCGATCATATCCAAGAACTGCTCGCGGGTCTTGAAAAAATAATTCACACCGTGCTCCTCGCCCAGCCGCGGCTGCCTCGTCGTCGCAGACACGGAATACACAAGCTCCGGCAAACGATGTCTTAATTCATTGCAGACCGTACCTTTCCCCACTCCGGACGGCCCGGATAATACGATAAGTAGCCCTTTTGCCATTGTTCTCTCCATTATTCGTCGTTGTCGTCGTCTTTGATGGATAGACGATGCGCGACCGTCTCCGGCTGTACTGCCGATAAAATGACATGGTCGCTATCCGTTATGATAACCGCGCGGGTACGGCGCCCATAAGTGGCGTCGATCAGCATATGGCGGTCTCTCGCCTCTTGGATGATCCGCTTGATAGGAGCGGACTCAGGGCTGACGATGGAAATGATGCGATTCGCCGATACGATATTTCCAAAACCGATGTTAATAAGTTTAATTGCCATGGTTAGGTAGTTCCCCCTAATTTTCTCGATTCGCTTGCAGCCGGTGGCATTACTCCATATTCGCTGCCTGTTCCCGAATCTTCTCCAATTCTGCTTTCATTTCCAAAACACGGTTGACTAAGGCCAAATGATTGGCCTTTGATCCAATCGTATTGGTTTCGCGATTCATTTCCTGTATCAAAAAATCCAGCTTGCGCCCGATCGGCTCGCGGCTGCTCAGCAACCCGCGGCACTGCTCGAAATGGCTCTTTAATCGGATCAATTCTTCATCAATGTTGGACCGATCCGCAAACAGCGCGACCTCCATCGCAAACCTGTGCTCATCCAGCGAGCCCTCAAACAATTCATTAAGCCGGCCCTTCAGCCTGGCGCGGTAATCGCTCACCACTTCCGGAGCAAGCCGGACCAGCTCTTCGTGAAGATCGTCCAGCTTCATTAGCCGGCTCTCCAAATCGCGAACAAGGTGAAGCCCTTCCTTCTCCCGCATGCGCAGCAATCCGGACACCGCTTCCTCCAGTCCATCCTGCAGCATCGCCTCCCATCCATCCTCCTGGGATGAATCCTCCAAGGACAAATCCGGAGCCTGCAGAACATCAGGCAGGGCCAGGATGTCCCTCGCGGTGAGATCGGCCTTGACGCCGAAATTCCGGCTGAGCTCGTCGGCCGCCTGCAAGTAAGACTGCACGATGGAAGAATTCAATACAAATGGCAAAGAGCTGCTGTCGTCACGCTCTTTGCTGATGTATACATCAATCCGGCCGCGCTTGACGTGGCGCTGCACAAGGCGCCGAAGCCCATCCTCGTAGCATGTCCATTCCCTGGGCATGCGGAGCACAATTTCGGCATACCTGTGATTGACGGATTTAATTTCAAATTGAATAACATAACCGCCGTAATGTCTGGCGGACTGTCCGTATCCTGTCATACTGTGAGACAAAGGTATCACATCCGTTACCCTATTGTAATTGATAATTATGAACGAGACAAGTATTGCGAGCGATGTGCGGATTTCTCCCAGACATAATTACTCAAAGTGACACTCATTTCATAGAACATAAATGGAGTTATCAAATAAATGCCGTTAAAATGCTCCAAGGCCGTATCCAGCAATTCCTTGGCGATTTCCACCCCTACCCTGCGGCCTTCCTCGCCCTGCAGCCCTTCCATCCGTTTTCTGACACTGTCGGATAACTGTATGCCGGGAACCTCGTTGTGCAGGTATTCGGCGTTCCTGCCGCTCGCTAGCGGCATGATGCCGATAAAGATCGGGATGTCCAGATGAGCCGTCGCTTCCTTGACCGCGACGATCAGCTCCGGATCATAGACCGGCTGGGTCATGATATAGTCGGCCCCGGAGGCTATTTTCTTCTCCAGACGCTCGACGGCTTTATGCAAATGCTTTACGTTCGGGTTGAAGGCGGCACCGACGACGAACTTCGCCTTTTGCTTCAGCGGCTTGCCGGAGAAGGCAATCCCTTCATTAAGCTGTTTGATCATCCGGATGATTTCAAAGGAAGTCAAATCATAGACCGAGCTCGAGCCGGGCAAATCGCCGAAGCGGGCCGGATCGCCGGTCACGGCCAGAACATGGTCGATGCCGAGGGCATCGAAGCCCATCATGTGCGACTGCGTGCCGATCAGGTTGCGGTCGCGGCAGGCGATATGAATGAGCGGTCGCAGTCCGACCTCGGACTGGACAAGATGCCCCAGCGCCATGTTGCTCATCCGTGTAACAGCCAGCGAGTTATCGGCCAGAGTCAAGGCATCGACTCCGGCCTCCTTCAGAGCGGCTGCTCCGTCCATAAATCTGCGAATATCCAGATCGCGCGGCGGGTCGAGCTCTACTATAACCGTATGGCGCTCTTTTACAAGCTCCACAATGCTCGGCTCTCCAGCTTGTTCTCCGAAGCTCTCTCCGTCCCGTTCTTCCCGTTCTTCAATGGCGACCGAAGGCCGTACCGGAGGCAGAACAGCCCCCTCCTGAAGCGGCTGAGCCGCGTAGCCGGACAGCGCCCCGGCAATCGCGGAAATATGCTCCGGCGTCGTGCCGCAGCAGCCGCCGATCAGCCGGGCGCCAAGATCCGCGAAGGACACGGCGCATTCTCCGAAGTACTCAGGAGTTGCTCCATATACATATTCTCCATCTATATAGTCAGCTAAACCCGCATTCGGGAATACGGACAGCGGAACGTCGAGCGGGCCTTCCAGGCTCTCCATCACGCTCATAATTCCTTTAGGTCCCGAATGACAGTTGAATCCTAGAACGTCAGCGCCTTCCTCGCGCAAAATTCCGAAGGCTTCCTTAATGCTGTAGCCGTCCAAAGTCCGGCCAAGCTGATCGACGGCGAACTGGCAGATGACAGGAATCGAAGTATGCTGCCGCGCCTTGCCGATCGCAATCCGCATTTCCGCCAGATCATAGAAGGTCTCGAACAGCAGCGCGTCGACGTCCTCTGTCAGCAATGCGGTAATTTGCTGCTCATAGTTCCGGTTCAGCTCCTGCACGGAGACGTTAACCCGTCTCCCCCCGCGAATCGACCCCACCGCACCGGCAACGTAAGCATCCGCCCCCGCTGCGCTTCTGGCGATCCGTACGGCCGCTTTGTTGATTTCCTCTACTTTGGATTCCAAGCCGAATTTAGCAAGCTTATAATAGTTCGCCGAGAACGTATTCGTCTCCAGCAGCTGCGCTCCAGCCTCTATATAACGGCGATGCACATCACCGATCACTTCAGGTCTTAATAAATTAAATTCCTCATAAGAAATGCCCACGGGAAATCCGAGCTGGTACAAATAGGTACCGAGCGCCCCGTCTCCGATCAACACCTCGCGCTTTATTTTCTCGCGTAAATCCGGCCTCATCATTCTTACCTCCACTGCCCTCATTCTATTTCAAGATCTATCAGAACTCGTTTTCATTCTAATGTACCATAAATTCTGGCTGAATGGTTAGAAAAAGCAATTGCCAACCCCATCCTTTCAGCATAGAAAAGAGGCCGCCAGGGGCCCCTTCTTAAATTCCCGGCTCGACGGTTCCCTCGCAAACCGCCGCGGCCGGGCCGCTCATATACACATGATTATCCGTCCCGTTCCATTCGACGTACAAGTCCCCGCCCGCCAGACCGATCCATGCCGCGCGGTCCGTATACCCGTGGAGCACGGAGGACACCAGCGTGGCGCAAGCCCCGGTTCCGCAGGCGAGGGTCGGACCGGCTCCACGCTCCCACACCCGCATTTCCACGCGATCCCGGGCCTTCACTGTGGCAAACTCGACGTTCGTTTTGCGGGGGAAAATAGGATGCTTCTCAAGCCTTGGCCCCCAGGTATGCAAATCGAACGCCGCAGCGTCATCCACATAAATAATGCAGTGGGGGTTGCCCATCGATACCGCTGTAAACCTAAAGCTCGCCCCGCCGGCTTCTATCGGCCAGTCCAGCACCGGGCTTGCCTCAAGCGTCGTCGGAATGGCGCGGCCGTCAAGAACCGGCTCTCCCATATCTATGCGCACCGACGAGACCATGCCGGACACCGTCTGGAGCTCTGCCTGCTGCACGCCGGCACCCAGCGTTTCGATACTGATCTTCTCGCGGCCGATATAGCCCTTCTCGTACACATACTTGCAGACGCAGCGAATGGCGTTCCCGCACTGCTCCGCTTCCGTCCCGTCCGAGTTGATGATCCTCATTTGGAAGTCGGCCTGCTCCGATGGCAGAATATACACGAGCCCGTCAGCCCCGATGCCAAAGTAGCGATTGCACCACCTTTGCGCCAGCTGTGAAGCATGCTCCGGCAGCGCCTTCTCTCCGTAAATAACGAGAAAATCATTTCCGAGCCCGTGCATTTTCGTAAATTTCATATGAACCACCCCTTCATGCCTTGCACCGCAAGGCTTGGTATGGGGTTAGTCTATATTTTAAGGGCTCGAAAGGGTATTGATTTTATGCACGAAAATTTGTATTCCTCGCCGGAATGAACGGGCCGGAATTGTTGTATTTGCGGCGATTCCTCCGCCCTGACCACACACTGCCCGCGCCGAGCAGAAATGTCGGAATCCCCGCGGCTACAAGCGTAATCGACCAGTCTCTCATCGTGAGCGGCACGGTTTTGAAAATCGGCTGCAGCGGCTCAATGTAAATGACTCCGAGCAGGAGCAGAATGGACGACAGCACCGCGATAACGAGCAGCCGGTTCTGCAGGAGGTTACGGTGAAAAATAGACCGTGAGCTCCGGCAATCGAACACATGGATAAGCTGGGCCATAACAAGCGTCGCGAACGCTACCGACTGAGCCTTGGCAAGCTGGCCTTCCGCTCCCGGATTGCTCTGCAGCGTAATCCAGAACGCGCCAAGGGTGCACAAGCCGATCAGCAGGCCGCGGCTTAATATCTTCCAGCCGAGACGCCGGGCAAAGATGTTCTCCGTCTTGCCCCTAGGCTTTTGCTCCATTAGGTCCTTCTCCGGCTGGTCCACGCCCAGCGCCATCGCAGGCAGCCCATCGGTCACCAGGTTGACCCATAGAATCTGAATCGGCGCCAGCGGCAGAGGGAGGCCGGCCAGCATGGCGAACAGCATCGTCAATATTTCTCCCACGTTGGAGGCAAGAAGATACCGGATAAATTTGCGGATATTCTCGTAAATGTTCCGGCCCTCCTCAATCGCCGCTACGATCGACGAGAAATTATCATCGCTCAGAATGAGCGAGGAAGCCTCCTTGGATACGTCCGTTCCCGTGATGCCCATGGCAATTCCGATATCGGCCGCCTTGATGGCGGGGGCATCATTGACGCCGTCCCCGGTCATGGCTACGACATGGCCTTTGCGCTGGAGCGCCTTGACGATGCGCAGCTTATGCTCCGGCGATACGCGGGAATAGACGGAAATGCTGTCCGCCCTCTGCTCGAGCTCCTCATCGCTCAGCAGGCTTAGTTCCGCTCCCGAGAGCGATTCGCCGCCCCGCTGCAGAATCCCCAGATCCTGGGCGATCGCTTCGGCAGTGAGACCGTGGTCGCCCGTAATCATGACCGTCCTGATGCCCGCCTTGCGGCAGACCGCGATCGCATCCCGGACCTCGCGGCGCGGCGGATCGATCATTCCGGTCAGGCCGACAAAGACGAGCTGCGATTCCACCGCCTCCTCGCTATCCGCGTTCTCCTGAGGCCGCAGCTCACGATAGGCGAGGCCCAGGACGCGCAGAGCCCGGCGCGCCATCTCCTCGTTCGCCGCCTGCACCTTCTGCCGGAGGGTGCCCGTAAAAGGCACGACCTTGCCGTCCCATAAAATATACGAGCAGCGCTCCAGCAGCATATCCGGCGCACCCTTGACGAGAGCGAGGGCTCCTCCCTGATGAGAGACGACAACAGACATCCTTTTACGCTTGGAATCGAAGGGATGCTCCTTCGTACGCTTGTAGATTCCGGCTAGCGAGCTGGCGGTCAGCCCCATTTTGGTCGCCAGAGTGACCAGCGCTCCTTCCGTTGGATCCCCCTTCAGCTTCCAGCGCGAGCTCGCCGGCTCCTCCTTGGCCTTGCGCCGACCGCGAGCGTTCTCCTCCTCTTCCTCCTCGTAAATGACGGCGTTGCTGCAGAGCGCGCTGATTTGCAGCAGGCGGCGCAGGCTTTGATCTTTTTTCACATCCAGCGGCTGCCCTTGTTCCATAATATGGCCAACCGGTTCATACCCGTCGCCGGTAACTTCAAGCGGGCGTCCTTCCACCCAAATATGCGTCACCGTCATTTTGTTTTGCGTCAGAGTCCCCGTCTTGTCGGAGCAGATGACGGAGGCGCAGCCGAGCGTCTCGACCGATGGGAGCTTGCGCACGATCGCTTTGCGTTTGATCATTCGCTGCACCCCCAGCGCCAGTGCAATCGTGACGATGGCCGGCAGCCCTTCCGGAATTGCGGCGACGGCGAGGCTTACGCCGGCAAAGAACATGCTTCCGGCTGGCTGGCCATGGATGATCCCGACCACGACAACGAGAATCGTCAAGCCGAGAGCCAAATAAATCAGGATTATGCCAAGCTGCTCCAGTCTGCGCTGCAGAGGCGTCTCCTGAACCTCTGTACTCTGGATCAGATCGGCGATTTTGCCCATCTCCGTCTCCATCCCCGTGCGGATAACAATGCCTCTCCCGCTCCCCCGGGTAACCATCGTTCCCATGAAGCCGATATTTTTCTGGTCGCCGAGCGGCACCTCAGCGTCCTGGATCGGCGCCGAATGCTTGTTCACCGGATGCGATTCCCCGGTCAGCGCCGACTCCTCGGCATCAAGGCTGTTCGTTTCGAGCCAGCGGATATCAGCAGGAATACGGTCCCCGCTCTCCACAACCACTATATCTCCCGGTACGAGCTCCCGCGCCGGAATATGGCGGATGCTGCTGCCCCGCAGCACATTGGCATGGGGAGCGGACAGCTGCTTGAGCGCCCTTAGCGAACGCTCGGCGCGGAATTCCTGAACAAAGCCGAGAACTCCGTTCAGAATGATGATGGCTATAATAGTAACGGCGTCCAAATATTCGCCGAGAAGGCCGGAGATCAAGGTAGCTGCCATCAGTACGAGCATCATGAAATCCTTGAATTGATTTAGGAAGAGGAGAAGCGGCGACACGCGCTGCATTTCCTGCAGCTCATTCCATCCGCTTTGCTCCTGCCTGCGCCGGGCCTCTTCTTCGGTCAGCCCCTGCTCCCTGGAGACGCCGAATCGTTGGAGAAGCTCCTCACCACTCCACTGGTGCCAGTTTTTTTGTTCCATCCTCTCTATTCCCCTCCCGTAATTATGCCGTTTTACAGAGCGAAGGCTTTTCCACCTAGGGTAAATGTATTCGGGCCAGTCCCGAATTATCACAAGGGAGGACTTAAGTTTTTGCGTGAAGTATGGCATCATAGAGAGAGCGCGGTATGCGCCAAGGCACTTATAGAGGGAGAATACAATTATGGCACTTGACGGCATCGTTACGCGTTCTATTGTCCACGAGCTGCAGCTTTGCGTGGGCGGGCGCATCAACAAAATACACCAGCCATCCGATAGCGATATAATAATCAATTTAAGAGCACAGGGCGGAAACCGGAGGCTGATCCTGTCGGCCAATCCGACTTATCCGCGCGTTCACCTGACGGAGCAGTCCTTCCCTAATCCGCAGGAGGCTCCCATGTTCTGCATGCTGCTGCGCAAGCATTGTGAGGGGGGCATCATTGAGGCCATTGCCCAGCACGGAATGGAGCGGATCATTGCGATCGATATCAGGCAGCGCGATGAGCTCGGGGACATCTCGGCCAAGCGGATCATCGTCGAGCTGATGGGGCGGCACAGCAACATCATCCTCGTTGATCCCGCTACCGGCGTACAGCTGGACGGCATCCACCATGTTACCCCTTCCATCAGCAGCTACCGGGTCGTTATGCCCGGGTTCGCCTATACGAAGCCGCCGGAGCAGCATAAGCTGAACCCGCTGGAGGCCGGCAAGGAAGAGTTCCTGGCCGCCTGGTGCGAAGCAGGAGAGAATACCGCAGCCAGCTACTGGCTCGTTCAGGCCTACAGCGGCCTGAGTCCGCTGATTGCGGAAGAAATCTATTTCCGGGCCGGACAGGGAGCCGCCGCCGCAGACTCGGCAGCCGAGACACAGGCAGCTCCTGAGCTGGAGACCGTGTGGTCGGCCTTCTCAGTCCTGATGGACGAAATCTCCCGTCAGCAGTACCATCCGATGAGCGGCAGCAGCAGCAAAGGGAAGCATGTGTTCTCCGCTGTATCCTTGAGCATGGTGCAGGACAATGTCCGCACATACGATTCTATCAGCGCCTGCATGGAGGATTACTACGGAGAAAAAGCGCTGCGCGACACAGTGAAGCAGAAGACAAGCGATCTGCTGCGTTTCCTGCAGAACGAGCGCAGTAAAAATGCGAAGAAGCTGACGAAGCTCCAGGAGGACCTTACGGAAGCTGAGGACGCCGAACGGTACCGCATATCCGGCGAGCTGCTCCTGGCTTCCCTGCATCAGATCAAGAAAGGCGATAAAGAGGTCGAGCTCATCAACTATTACGATGAGGAGCAGAAGCCGGTAAGGATATCGCTCGATCCGCTGCTGACCCCTTCCGAGAATGCGCAGCGTTACTTCAAGAAATACAATAAGTTCAAGAACAGCCTGGCAGTCATCGATGAGCAAATGGACATCGCACGCAAGGAAATCACTTACCTGGAAGGCTTGCTTCAGCAGTTGGAGTATGCGACGCTTAACGACATCGATGAAATCCGCGAGGAATTGATCCAGCAGGGATACTTGAGGCAAAGAAGCGGCAAGAGCAAGAAAAAGAAGAAGAACGACCGTCCGACACTCCATGTGTATACTTCATCCGAAGGCATAGACATTTACGTCGGCAAGAACAATCTGCAGAATGAGTACGTGACCAACCGTCTGGCCAGCCACAATGACACCTGGCTGCACACGAAGGACATCCCGGGCTCCCATGTCGTCATTCGGAGCGCTTCCTACGGAGAGGCCACCTTGAATGAAGCGGCCCAGCTAGCTGCTTACTTCAGCCAGGCCAAGGAATCCAGCAGCGTACCTGTCGATTACACGCTGATCAAGCATGTTCGCAAGCCAAGCGGCGCGAAGCCCGGCTTTGTCATCTACGAGCAGCAGCGCACCCTGTTCGTTACGCCCGATGAGGCGCTGATCAAGAGCCTGCCGAACACCGTCAAATAAGCTACGTTCAAATATCTCAACACAACAAATCCTTCGGCCATTTGCTAATGCCTCTGCAGCAGGGCCGAAGGATTTATTCATCTTGGTATTCTATTTCGAGCTGAAGAGCCTCGTACAATCGGCAGTATGTCTCTGCTAACTACTGCTAACTGCTGCCAACCGTTGCAAATTGCTGCAAATTGCCCTTGCTCCTTCGAAAAGGCGGCAATGCACGCTGCTCCTCCTGCGATACGAATCAGCCTAGGCCCGAGCGGAGGCGAAGCTGTTCCAACGTACTTAGCGGCACTGTGCGAGAGCCGATATCGCCGTGGAAGACGACGCCCTGCCGGACACCGTGGTAATCCGACCCGGCGGTCGCAATCAGATCGAGCCGCTGCGCGATTTCCGCATAGCGCTGCTCCTCCCCGGGCCCATGGTCAGAATGGTACACTTCAATTCCTGCGGGCCGCCCTGCAGCGATAATCCGCTTGACCAGCTCGTCATCCCCATATAACCCGGGGTGCGCCAGCACGGGGGCCCCGCCGGCCTCGCGGATCCATTGCATCGCTTCCTCCGGAGCGATCCTGGGGACACTTGCATAAGCGGGCTTCCCTTCGCCGAGATAACGGTCGAAGGCATCCCGCATATTCTCTGCGTAGCCCCTGCGGACCAGCGCATCGGCGATATGAGGCCGTCCGATGCTCTCATCGGGACGGAGGGGACGGCCAAGCCCTTCCTTGATTTCCCGAAGCGTCAGCGGCATTCCGAGGCCATGTAGCTTCTCCAAAATGAGCTCGTTCCGCGCTTCCCGCGTAGCCCGGAGCCCCTGCAGCCTGCCCAGCAGCCTCTCATTCCCGGTATCGATATAATAACCCAATACGTGAATGTCGCGGCCGGCTGCAACCGTGCTAATCTCAACGCCCGGAACCACCGTAATGCCGTATTGCTGTCCTGCAGCAAGCGCCTCTTCAATCCCGGCTACCGTATCATGGTCCGTGATCGCTATAGCGGCGAGACCCTTCTCTTGGGCCAGGCGGACATTTTCCGCTGGAGCGTTCATGCCGTCGGAGGCCCGGGTATGGATATGCAGATCGCATAAATTTGGGATTACCTTATCGTTCATTATGGAGTTCCTCCTTAACTGTCTATAAAGGCTGCTGCTGTTCCCGCAAGAAGGTCAGGAACGTAACTGCTGATACCGGAAGCAGCGTGGATTTCAAATGGATCGAATAAAATTGCCGCTTGAACGTGGCATCCTCGATTTCCAGAATCTCCAGCAATCCAAGGGCCAGCTCGTGCTTGACCGATGACGGCGACAGAAAGGTAAGCCCGAAGCCGGCCTCGACGGCGGACTTCACGGCACCCGTGCTTCCGAGCTCCATGACGATATCCAGCCCGCACAGATCGATCCCGCTGCTCTCCAATTGCTCCTCCATGACCTGGCGGGTGCCCGAGCCCTTCTCCCGAAGGACGAACGGGTAGGACAATACGTCTGCAAGCTTCAAGGGGCCTTTGCCGGAGAGCGGATGCCCGGCAGGCACGACCAGCTTCAATTCATCCTCCATGACCGGCTCGGATATCATATCCGGATGGTGCACCGGCGCTTCAACCAAACCGAAATTAAGCTGATGGCTCACGATTTCGTCGATAATTTGCGTCGTATTCATCACCTTAAGCACGATGGAAATATGCGGATACTGGCGCCCGAACGGGCCGAGCAGGCGCGGCAGCACATATTCGCCGATCGTCAGGCTGGAGCCGAGCAGCAGGCGCCCTTCCAGCATGGACGTGAACTGCGACATCGCCTTCTCCGTCTCGCGCATGAGCTCGATGCTTTTACGCGCATACGGGTATAAAGCTTTTCCCGCTTCGGTCAAATCGATACGCTTCGTCGACCGGACCAGGAGCTTCGTGCCGAAATAATCCTCAAGCGATTGAATTTGCATCGTCACCGCAGGCTGGGTCATATGCAGCGCCTGCGCGGCCGCGGAGAAGCTGCCTCGCTGGGCAACGGTATAAAAAATATGTAATTGGTGATAATTCAAAGCCATCTTCGCTTCACTCCTTCTTCTCCATTACAATAGCATGTCCAAGCAAACAAAAACCAGCTAATTTCACCGGGACTCGGACGATAACTCCAATCCCGGCTAATCTGCCTTCCGTCTATTTGTTTTTCATCGCAGCCATACAGATTCTTGCATAAGTTCATACGGATTGGCGCATTGTAGTCATGCAGAGATTATAAGGACATAATTGGAGGGATCGTTGTGGCCAAGAGCAAACAGCATCAAGAAGCGCATGGAATCGGACAAGTCGAACAACAGTTGAATCAGCAAATGGAAGCTGCTGAAGAAATGCAAGGACCATCGAAGCTGGACCGGGAAATCGATAAAGCCGCTCATCGTCAGGCGGATCCTTCGGGCGACAATTCAAAATAAGCCGAAATCCGCAGAACAAACCATACCCGATTCAATTAAAAAAATCCCATCATGGAGTCTTGATGGGATTTTAGAGTTGGGGTTGCTATTCAAAGGTTCCGGGAATCTAATGGAATTGAAGCCGCTACGCTTCACGATAAAACTCGTTCAACATGCGGTATGCCTTGAGATACCGGTGATATAACCTGTCATAGGCTTGATGCCTGCTTGGTGAGAACGGCTCCGGCTCCGAGGTAGATACGACGCAGGACACCGCATCGGCTATCGATGGATAGATGCCGCAGCCAACACCGGCCAGCATGGCCGCGCCCAAAGCGGAGGCATCGCGGTTATTCAGCAGGAAGACATCCTTGCCGAGCACGTCGCCGATCATCTTGGCCCATACCTTGTTGCGGCTTCCCCCTCCTCCAAGATGCACTTTGTGAATCGTCTGTCCGAGAGATTGGAAGACTTCCATGCTTTCCCGAATGTTATAGGCAATCCCTTCCATGATCGAGTGAAGAAGAAGCTCGGTAGGTTGTCCTGTGGATAGTCCCAGCCACGAGGCACGGTCTCGAGGGTCAAAATAAGGCGTACCGCTTCCGCCAAGAAACGGCATGAACATCAATCCGGAGCTGCCGGGCTGGATTTCTTCCATCCGCGCCGATAACGAGCTAATCGCTTCAAAGTCCTCTGCAGCCAGATTGGACTTGCCGCTTAGCAGCCTATACCCCCAGTCGACGCCAAGGCCTCCTGTGAATACCGTACCCATCGCATACGTGGAGCCTTGTACTGCAGATGGATGAAACGTAACCCGCCCCGCTGCAGAAGGAGAGGCTTGATCAACATGCAGTACAACTTGAGCGGATGTGCTGAGGGTCACCGCCAAGGTTCCCGCTTGCGTTGCACCTGTTCCGAGCTGGCTGCAGGCCATATCGGCAGCCCCTGTAACGACCGGTGTTCCTTCCAGCAAGCCTGTCAATGCCGCCGCTTCCCCGCTGATATGCCCCGTGATTTGACTAGATGACAGAATTGGGGCGAAGATGTCCGCCCTGAGCCCCAGCTCTTCCATCAAATCCCTAGACCAGCCGCCTGTGGATAAATCGAACAAAAGGCTGTTCCCGGCATCCGTAGGCTCCGTGCCTATTTCACCCGTGAGCTTGTAGCGAATAAAATCCTTCGGAAACATGAGCACCCCTGCCTGGGCCCACAGATCCGGATGATGCCGTCTGATCCAAAGCAGCTTCGATACCGTGAAGGCATCAATCGGCTCATTGCCCGTCCGGTCCACGAAGTCTTTCATATATCTCTCTCGAAGCTCCCGAGTTTCCTCGGCAGAGCGTGCATCCGCTACTAAGATACTGGGGAGGAGAACGTTGCCGTTGTGATCAAGCAGTACCTGTGCGCTCATATGTCCGGAAAAGGACACCGCCGCAATATCCGATGAATCTATGCTCCGGGTGCAGGCCTGAATCGCCTTTACGGCCGCCTCCCACCAGTCCTCCGGGTTCTGCTCCACCCATCCGGGACGAGGCGTTCTTGTTGGATATCTTCCGGATGCGGAGACAGACACCTGTCCGTCCGGTGTCATTACAATTACTTTAATTGCCGTAGTGCCTAGATCGACTCCCATCATCAGAGCCTGTCTTGTCCCACCCATCCTAACAGCTCCTCTCCCCTATGATTGAATGAATATTTCCAAAAAACATGAAGCATGGGGTTCATTACAAATGCTTTATCCGCTGACGATAGCGCTCAATGTATGCCTCATTGCGCTCAAAGCCGCCCGGGACATTGCCGCTGACATAAATCGGCGGTTCAATCCCTCGCTTGATCAGCTTCTCTGCAACGCTGGTCATCACCATATTCAGTATCACACTTCCGATGATCGTAGATCCTGAGGCCATCTTGGTCCCCGATGAAGGCAGCTCTACGAGCGCATCGCCATGCGGCATATGGTTATCAATGACCAGATCGGCAATATCCCGGAGGCGCTGTCCCGAATAGTGCCGGGTTTCATCTCCGTAATAAGCCGAGGAACACATGGCCACCACTTTAAGCCCCTTCGCCTTGGCAGCCAGCGCCATTTCCACGGGCAAGCTGTTAATGCCGGAATTGGAAATTACAATGATGATTTCGCCGGGATGAACGATATAATTATCCAGAATATGTCCGGCATAACCGGTCATCCGCTCAATCTTGGAGCTCTTAACGGCTCCCTCATGCAGCATGATGCTGGTTTCAAGTATAGCATTTACCGGCACCATTCCACCGGCTCTATAAAAAAAGTCCTCTACAAGCAGATGCGAATGGCCGCAGCCGAACAGATGCAGCAGTCCTTCCTTCGCAATGGAGTCGGCAATCCACTCCGCAGCCTGGTTAATGGACTCGCTTTCCTCTTTTTTAATGATTTCAATATGTTCAATAATTTTGGATACAAATTCGTAGGCAAGCATATGGTTTACTCCTTCCTGGTCACATTCCTAATTGTTGTTCTATCCGCTGAAGTTAGCCGGAATGCCCAGCTTGCTAAATATGCTATGGGCCGTTTCGATATGCTCGGATGCCCTGGAAAGCGCAGGCTGTCCATGTCCCGGAAGCAGCACGTCCAGCGTGAGTCCCGCAAGCCGCTTCATGCTTTCAGACAAGGCGAGCATGGAGAAATCATAGGTGTTCAACATGGAGATTTTACCGCCATACATCACCGTGTCACCGCTGAACAGCAGGCTGTCTCCCGTTGAAGTACGGATGTAAAAGCAAGTATCAAATCCCGAATGTCCCGGGGTGTGCAGCACCTTGAATGCATAGTTCCCGATATCAAAGCGATCTCCATCATTCAGCAGTATATCCGCTTTGCAGGCGTTCCAGGTATAGTCCTGTGCATACAGCCCCGCTTCCCGGGCCTGGGGCAAACTGATCGCTTCCTCGTCCCCCGCCTCCAATATCGGAGCGGCTTCCTGCAGCACAGCGATTTTCGCTCCCGTAATTCGGCGTATTTCACAGGCCCCGCCCGAGTGATCCGCATGAAGATGGGTCAGGAGAACATGGCTGATGCAATCGGTCCCGATGCCATGCTCGGCTAGATGATGAAGCAGTCCGGCTGTGTTAAGGCCTGTGCCGCTGTCAATCAGCACGACCCCCTCGCCCGTGTCCACCGCATACACATTGCAATCGGCGGGATGCGTCCAGTCAAAGCCAAGCCTTCCGCTCGCGGCCAGATAGATGTCTTTGCGAATTTTCATCCTAATCCTTGACCTGCACGATCATTTCCAGCTCGACCGCCGCTCCGAACGGAAGCTCGCTTGTGCCAAGCGCAGCCCGTGCATGCCTTCCCGCATTTCCGAAAATTTCAATCAAAAGCTCGGACGCCCCGTTGATCACCAGCGGCTGTTCTCCGAAGCCCTCAGCAGACCTGACATACCCCATCAGCCGAACGATGCGCTCCACGCGATCGAGCGATCCAAGCACGGCCTGAACTTGGCCTAAGCAGTTAAGCGCAGCCAGCCGGGCTGCCTTTTTTCCGGTCTCTACATCGAGGTCAGCCCCGAGTCTTCCCGGCATCTGCATCATCCCGCCGATCTCTGGGGTAGCCCCTGATATGAACAGCAGGTTCCCGGCCTGAACCCCAGGCTCAAATAAAAAACGGGGCTTCACCTCGGGAATGACAATGTCAAGCTCCTGTAAACGGTCTGCAATCGTCATAGTCATCTCACCCTTCACTAATTCGGATCATTCTGGTTTATCATTTTGTAAAAAACTCAAAGCTCGACCGGACGCCCCGTCTGTCCTGATTCCACGATAGCCTCGGCAATTTTCATGACCTCAACGGAATCAGACAGCGGCATGAATTCAGAAGGCCGATTCTCGGCGATCCGGTGTATAAAATGCTCAAGCTCCAATCGAATCGCTCCGCCGATTCCTTCCGGACCCGTCGGCCACAGCGTCGTCTCCGGATGCAGCGCCCCGCTATCCGTCCACACGGATAGTCCAGCGTGGGCGAGCTGGTACGAGGCTGTGCCTTGATCGCCAATGACCTCGATATGAGCATCGATCGTGCCATCCAGCTCCAGCGTCTCCACCAGGTTTTGCGGACTGCCAGCCGGGACCATCCAGCTGGAATCCAGTGAAGCAACGATCCCGTTCTCGAATACCAGCGTTGCCGAGAATAAATCAGGGAAGGCATATCCGCTCATATTCCGTTCATAGGACATGACTTTCGTGCAGCGGCAGCCGGCATACCATACCAGCAAATCCAGCTCATGAACCCCGGATTCGAAGACCGGATGCACCCGATTGCCGAATCCATGGAACCAGCTCTTGCTGAAATTTCGTTTGGTGCGAATTGCAGCTATAGTCCCCAGCCTTCCTTCGTCGATCTGCCGTTTTATCGCAAAGTATGGCTGGCTGAACCTGGATATGTTGCCTACCAGGACCTGTCTGCCGGACTCGGCTGCAGCTTTCCGAATCGCTTCAGCCTCCGCGTAAATGACCGACAGCGGCTTCTCCACGATCACGTGCTTGCCGTGCTGAAGCGCGGCTAGAACAAGCGGGCCGTGAGATTTTTCATCCGAAACGATATCCACCGCATCCAGCTCCTCCCGAGCGATCAAGCCAAAGGGATCGGTGTAACAAATATCCTTCGCCAGCCCAAAGTCGGAGGCTGCCTTCTCTAGGGCATCCTTCTGAACATCGGATATAGCGGCAATCTCGGCACCAGGCAGCTGCTGGAGCACATTCAGGTGAAGCCTTCCGAAACGGCCCGTACCGATCAGTCCAATCCTTACCTTTTTCATAACCCCACCCTCTCTTTCTCTGATTTACTTCCCGGCACCGTTATTCAGATTACTTCACAGCACCGGCAGTAAGTCCCTTGACGAAATACTTTCCGACAAAAGCGAAGAAAATGACGACTGGCAGCAGTGTCAGCGTTGCCCCTGCTGTAGTCCAGCCCCAGCGGACGGTATATTGACCCATAATTGCGTTCAGGCCGATCGGAAGGGTCCGGAGCGATTCGCTGCTGATGAGGACAGAGGAGAAAGCGAACTCCGTCCAAGAGGTAATGAAAGCGTAGATCGAAATAGTCGCGATGCCAGGTCCGATCAAAGGCAGGACGATGACAAGCATCGTGCGAAGTCGGCTTGCCCCATCGATGGCAGCTGCCTCGTCCAGAACAAGCGGAACAGAGTCATAGAATCCCTGCATCAGCCATACGGAGAACGGTGCCGCAAAGGTTACATTTATGACGATCAGCCCCAGCAGGGAATCCACCAGATTCAGGTTGGACATCAGTTGGTAGACTGGAACCAGCAGCAAAATTCCCGGAAAAACATAGGTAGCCAGGATCAGCGTACTGAAGAAACGGCGTCCCGGAAATTTCATGCGATACAACGCATACCCGGCGGGAATAACGATAAGCACGGATATAGCCATCGTGCCGATCGCTACGATGACACTGTTGGATAGATTGGTCAGATACGATGTCTGATTCAGAAGCTCACGGTAATGATCGAGCGTAAACACTTTTGGAAATAGATCTGGCTTCAGGATCTGATCGGCCGGTTTAAATGACGATATAATGACCCAATAAAACGGGAAAGCGATCAGAAATGTAAGCAGAACGCCGAAAATGTAACGAAATATTTTCATAAGGTCACCTTCTTTTCGCAGCAAATAAAGTGTGTACAATAGCTAGTCTTCTTTTGGCGCAACATACTTGATGAAAAAGAATGCATATACAATCAAAACGCATGCTGTGATGATAGAGGTGGCTGAGGCTTGCCCGATTCTGTACGATTCGAAGGCCTGCTGATAAATCATGACAGGAATCGTCGTTGTAGCTCCGGCAGGGCCGCCGCCAGTCAGAATGTAAATCGTGTCAAAGATGTTAAATGACCACAAGGTACCTACAAGTCCTAAAGCAAACGTGATTTTTCCAAGCGAAGGAAACGTAATCGACCAGAATTGCTGCCATTTATTTGCGCCATCGACATCCGCGGCCTCATACATTTCATGCGAAATGGTTGACAAGCCTGCAAGGATGATGACGGCCATGAAGGGAAACCAGTGCCATGTGTTAATGAAGATAACAATAGGCAGCGACCATGTATTGTCGCCAATAAGATTGATCGGCTTATCTATAATGTGAAGTGCCTGGAGAATATGATTGAAAATACCGTAAGACCCGTTGAAAATCCATTGCCAAAAAATCGCGACGACAATCGTAGGAATAATCCACGGAATGATCATCCAGGTTCTAGCCCAGTTCGTAAACCGCGTAGCTTTATTAAGAAGCAGCCCAATTCCAAATGCGAGCAAAGTCTGCGCCAAACCATTACCAAAAACCCAGACTAAGCTTTTCTTCCAGGCGCCCCAATAGACAGGCGACGTAAGCGTTGCTTTATAATTGTCAAAGCCTACGAATGCGCCCTTGCTGCCGATTAAGCCGGTACTATAGAAACTTTCCTTAATGACGCTGAACAACGGAATAAAAATAGTGATCACAATCCAAATCACGATCGGCGCAACTAGCAAGTACGGCAGCAGCCTGCCGGCTCCTTTCGCTTTGCCTAACGTATCCATACATTCAACCCCTCTCTTTCGAGGTGGTGGAGAACCGGGAATTTATGTAATTCCCGCTCTCCTCCTGATGCCTCTCCTTACCGATTTATTACCGATTATTTCACTGCAGCTTCCATCAGTTCCTGACCCCAGCTAACCGCTTCCTGAGCGGATTTTCCGGCGCTTGTCATCTGCTCCAGTGTTTGGGCGATATAGTTAGGTCCGGCGATCACGCCTACCTTGCTTGCTACGCCATCTGTAAATCCAAACAACGCGCCCTTTTTGGAGGATTCCATCAACACCTCGACTTGCGGCTTGAATTTACTGATGACCGGATCGCTCCAGAAGCTCTCCGCCTGGCTTCCTGTTTCGGTGACAGGCAGGAACAGTCCCGGCTCCGCGTTCACGAATTTCCCGTAGGTTTCCGGCTCAAACAAATACTCGAAAAATTTGGCGACGGCTTCCTTCTTCTTGGCATCGCCTGTCAGCAGCATGATTCCGTTCGGGATATAAATGCTGCTCTCTTCTCCGCCTTCACCAACAGGCATCGGAACTACGCCTAGATCAGAGGCTGGCCTTCCCGACTCCGCTTCGAATGTCGACAGATACTGCCCCTTCTCGATCGCCATCGCGACGGTTCCGGCGTTAAATTGCGCTTGCGGCTCGCCCCATTGATACGTATTGCTGTCCGGTGGAGAGAATTGAAGCAAATCACTGTACATCTGATAAGCAGCTACCGTTTTCTCATTATCAAATGTAATTTCGTTGCTGCCATTCATGATGTGCTTGGCTCCGCCCGACGCTAAAAAGCTGTACAGAACTTGGTCGGTCGCCATCGATTTTGAGGCCGGAAGGGCAATGCCATATTGCTTTCCAGTTGTAAGCTTCTCGGCAACCGCTTTCAGTTCATCCCAAGTTGTAGGCGGGGTTAAGCCTGCTTCATTCAGAATATCGCTCCGGTACCAAAGTACCTGCCCCATGCCGAATACAGGGACGGCCCATGTATGATCCTCATATTGGTATGGTGTAAGAGCCGTCTCAAAGAAGTCGTGCTTCTCATCCAGAGAAGCGATGATGTCATCCATTGGCTGTATGTCTGCTACTTCTTTAATCAGCGTTGTGTAGTCCGGGATCGTGAACAAGAGATCCGGCCCGTTGCCAGATTGAATGGCGGCAGGAAATTTCGAGTAAGCATCCCCCCAGCTTTGGACTTGGGAAATGATTTTAATGTCCGGATTCGCTTGATTGAAGCCGTCGATGATCTCCTTGAATCTCTCCACGCGATTAGGCGGTTCTTCCATGTGCCACAGCACAATTTCAGTTACACCGTCCGCTGCTTTAGGTGCTGCTTCCTCAGGTTTTTCGGAAGAACAAGCAGCTAGAATACTTTGAAGCCCGAAGACAACTAACAGCAATACAACCCATTTTTTATGTCTCATTGCGTCTACTCCCCTTTTTGTTTGTTGTTTATTGCACAGACATGTCTTTAAAGCCATGTCCGGTGACAATCGCAATGACCGTATCCTCATTTCTCAGCACTCCGTCTTGCAGCATGTTCTGAACGGCAGCGACTGCTGTAACCGAGGAGAGCTCTGCCAGTACACCTTCCCGCATAGCGAGCTGCTTACGATAATGAAGCAGCCGATCATCGGGGATCGAAAGAGCGATTCCGCCGGATTCGCGAATGACGGATAAGGTGCGCGATCCGTCAGCCGGGTAGCTAATCAGCGGATCGGCGATGCCCGAAGCTGCAGTAGCAACGGCGCTGCGCCACGGAAGAACTTCCTTGGCCCCGCTCCGGTAAGCTTCGGCAATCGGCGCGCAGCCATCCGCTTGTACACCAACCATTCGCGGAAGTCTGTCCACGAAGCCGGATCGCTTCATTTCTTGGAACCCTTTGTAAATGCCGGACAGAAGCGGCCCCGCTCCAATCGGAACGACAATCCAGTCCGGTACACGCCCCAGCTGGGCAAGCAATTCGTAGGCGACGGTCTTATTCCCTTCAATCGCATACGGATTCAGGTAGGTCGATGTCAGGTTAAAGGCATTCCGGAGCACCGCCTGCTCCATCGCCGTCTCTAAGGCATCACTGAAGCTTCCAGCGATCGGCTGCAGCTCTGCGCCATACTCCTTCATGGCTCCGAGCTTCTCCATCGGTGTGGATGCAGGGACATATACCGTGCACCGGAGGCCGGCACGCGCCGCATAAGCAGCAGCAGCAACACCGGTATTTCCCGTCGAAGCGCACACCACCTCCTGCATGCCGAACTGCATGGCTGCGGTTAAAGCCACCGACAGCGGCCGATCCTTGAAAGCGAGGGTAGGGTTAACAGATTCCAGCTTCAGATACAATCTTGGCAGACCCGCCAAATCCTGAATATTGCGGCTGCGAAGAAGCGGTGTCCCTCCTTCTCCAAGTGTGATCGCCTGAGCCTCCGGCAAAATCGGCAGCAGCGGCCGATAATTCCACATATCCCATCCAGAGCTGGAGATCAATTCAGCAAACGGGTAATCGGCAAAAATACGCTCGTAATCATACCTTATATCCAGGCTTCCGCCGCATTTTCTGCAAGCATATACCGCTTCAACGGGGTGAACCGTGCCGCAGCTCCGGCAGACAGGTTCAAACATGTTCATCCCTCTTTCCCCCTTGTATAGGCAGGCTACCGTGCACAAAGCGCAGCAGCCGTACGAATATAAATCCGGGTTGCCGCATGCAGCTGACGCTCCTCAATATATTCGTCGTCTGAATGGGCTTGCTCGATATTTCCAGGTCCGCAGACTACCGTATGCCTGCAGCATTCCTGCAGCAGTGCCGCATCCGTCCAGAATTGAAGGCCGATTAGCGCATCGGATCGCGAGACGCCTTCTTCCTTGAACTCGTCTTCATATGCGCTTGAGAGCGCAGCTGCCAGCGGGCTGTCTGGCGGTGTCTGCAGCGGACCATGGGGTACGCCATGAAAATTATCCGCAATACGGATCTCGCCTTGAAAATCAGGATGTTCTTCCTTCACAGCAACTAAGGTCGCCTGAAACTCCATGAGCGCGGACTCTGCCGTTTCTCCGGGAATCAGCCGCCGCTCGAATCCGATCCGGCACCGGTTTGGCACCGTCACCGTGCGGGTACCTCCTTCAATCGTGCCAATATTCAGTGAAGGAGAGCCCAGCAGCGGGTGAGATCGTTCCTTTAAGCTGGGAAGGTATCGATCCTGAATATGCTCAATCCATCGGCTTGCGCGATAAATGGCGTTGATCCCCTGCTCAGGAACACTGCCGTGTACGGACCGGCCGGCAAATTCAGCTTCGTACCAGGCAACACCTTTATGGGCTATGCCCGTCCTGAGTCCGGTTGGCTCGCCTACAATCGCATAATCGGCTGTAAAGCCGCTGCGGGAAAGCTGATAAGCGCCGGGACTGTAGGATTCCTCACCAATAGTGCCTGCGAAATATACATCGCCCCGAAGGCAAATACCGCTTCGCTTTATAGCGGCCAGGGCTGAAAGCATGGCAGCCAAGGCCCCCTTCATATCTACGCTTCCCCGGCCATACCACTTACCTTCCTTGTTTAAAGCTTTAAAGGGTGAATGCATACCATACGGTGGTACTGTATCTAAATGGCCGTTCAATACCAATGAAGGCCCCGTTCCGTCCCCGGTCAACCGGGCGATGACATTAGGCCGGCCCGGGAGCACTTCGGTCAGCATGCATTCGATTCCCCGCTCACTTAGCCAATCCCGGATGAAACAGGCGATCTGCTCTTCCTGATCCTGTATGTCGCTGTGGCTTTCTATTGCGATCAGATCCATCAGCAGCTGCTCTGTTTCTCCGGGAGAGGCAGCGGTGAGAACAGAGTCGATTAGCTCTGTTTGCCCCATCCGAATTCCTCAAGATATTCCTTGGCTTCTTCTGCTACCCGGTCAAAGTCCGTCATGCTCACGCCTGAAGGATCGCCTACGCCATATAATCCCCCCGTCTGGAATCCTTCCCACTCGACGGAGTTATAGCCCGTGAATCCTACTTCCTTCAGTGCTTCCGCCATTTCTCTGAAATCTACAAAGCCTGCACCGAACCATACATGCTGAGACTGCATAATATTAGGGAAGCCTACTTCGTCCTTGACATGCGTCACCTTGATCCGGTCACCAAGCTTGCGGATGGCTTCCTTGATCGGCATACGCGGTTTGACCGTGGTGTAGAACGTGCCGACATCTACGCAAGCGTATACATTTGGACGATCAACAAGCTCAAACAATTTCAGCATATCGTCGATATTGTTAATGATTGTTCCTTGAATCAGTTCAATACTGACATCGATTCCTTTCTGCAGACCGTAGTCGGCAACCTCTTGAGTTGCGGTAACCACCTGTCTCCATGCTTCCTTCCGCGTCATCAGGTTATACAGAGGCGGATCGTAATACCCGTCACCGATTAAGGTAACGACGGTTTCAGCACCCATGTCCGCCGCTGCATCGATGGCCTTTTTAAATTTCGCAATCCCTGCTTCGCGGTCAAAATAACGCGGAGTTACAAACGTCGTATGGCAGCCGATCGAGGAGAAGGCCAGACCGGTTTCATCCATGGCCTTGCGTATTTTTTTAACACTATCGTCATAATCCTGCGGTAGGATTTCCTGAATCTTCGGATAAATGACATCAAAGCCTTCATATCCGTATGAAGCGATTTGCCGTATGCACCAGTCCAGCGGCTTGTCTCCCCACGAGTTCCAAGCGGGACCAGCGATTTCCAGTCTGCCCCATGGCATATTCGGCCAGATTTCAAACGACAGTTTCAGATGATTGCTCATAATGTGTGCCTCCTAGATGTGTGTGATTTTTTACAGGAAGTTTCGGGTCATAGATTCATTTCGATTTTGAATTTATATCGGTCTCCCCTGTATAGAGATCTGACAAATTCCAGGGGCTTGTCTGCACCTTCTGTATAGGTGGTTCTTTCAATCAGCATCGCAGGCTCATGCGGACCGATTTCCAATATTCCAGCTTCTTCCGGGTAAACGCTTGCAACTTCGATCGTTTGAATCGCCTTTACCAGCCTGATGCCGCAAACCTCTTCCAGCTTTTGATAAAGAGATACGTTCTCCATATCCATTCCATAAAGCGGCTTAACCTGATCATATCGCAAGTAGGAGCGTTCCAGAGCCATAGGCTCTCCGTCAGCGGTGCGCACCCTCACCAGCTCAAGCACTTCCTCTTGGGGTTCAATCTGCAGCCGGGAAGCGAGCTGTTTGGTTGCGGGAATCACCTTCATCGATACGACCTGCGCCCCGGGGACAATACCGCGATTCTGCATATCCTTGCTGAAGCTCGTTAGGGATGTCAGCGGCTGCTCAATTTTCGGCTGCGATACAAATGTGCCAACACCGCGCTGTCTGTACAGCAGTCCCTCCTGAACCAATTCATTAATCGCTTGGCGGACCGTCAGTCTGTTGATTTCAAATTCTTCTGCTAATTCCCGTTCTGACGGAATTAATTGCTCCGGTTTAAAATGTCCTGTGATGATCTCATTCCGCAAATATTCCTTCACTTGAAAGTAGAGTGGTATCACGCTGTTCTTATCAATAACACTCTTCTTTTCTTTCATGCCATTCTTCACCTCCAAACATCTAGTAATGTAGTTGTCTATACCAGTTGTTAATCAGAATTATAAATAGGCCAGTTTATGCTGTCAATACATTCTCGCAAATAGTTTCTATATTTTTTATATTTCTTCACGCAATATGAGATAAACCTCACAGCATTTCTGCACGTTAGCTTAGAATAGATAGAATTGACCGCATTAAAAAATCACCCGTACGGCTGTGCTTGAGCTCATGTTGTCGACTGACGATAGCTGATACATATAAGCTTTGTTTTCTGTAATGTACGTGATTTGATGCATTAAAAACAAAAAAGCAAACACCTCTTTCGTGTCTGCTTCATTACCTTCTCTAGATTAGAAACGTTCTCCCGTTCTCTAAATTATTTCCGCTTGCGGCTGTTCTTCATCAGTGTCATGCGTCTCGAATGCCTTAGCCAGGAATAATAGGACCTTAGGTCGCGCAGCTCGATCGTCTCGGACATGCGACCAAGGAAAGTGACGATAATCATCCTATGCATAGGTCTTCCGACCAAATCGTATTCTCCTGGTATTTCTGCGAATTCGGCAACCATCACCAAATCATCGTCAACCAGATAAACATCCTCTTCGTTGCGATAATAATGCTTGATCCGCCCCTGCTTGAGACATTCCCAAGCCCAGCCGGCAATTTTTTCAAAGCCTTTGCTAGTCCGATCTATTCTGTCGCGATACCGCATCATGGCATGGTTAGTGATCACGATATCGGAGACTCTTTTATCGCCTAATGTTACATGAAAAGCCTCATAAGTTCCCCACCGCTCCGTAACCTTGTCTCTCATGACGCACCCCTCATGTCTTGTAGTTGATAGGTCTTTATAACTAAGTATATTTACCTATAATGATACATCACTTTCCATTATTCTACAAGGGAGGCCTTGATCTTAGAACCAAAATCTAGCCAAAAAGCTTATTCCGCTTTTATTTTTTTCACTAATTTGTGGCTGCCCAAGGTCAGCAGCAGCCTCTCTAGATCATAGCGGCCTTTGAGCTGCAAAGTCAGGGTTACATCCATATGCTGCTCCTGCCGCTCCATCTCAAAGGACAGCACGGAGATATTCAGCTCGCTGAGCTGCTTCAATATCCGCTCCAGCGCTTCTTCTTCATTCTCAAGCACAAGGACGACATTCTCGATTTTAGGGCTGGTCAGCCGGCTGAGGCGGCCGTGCAATACGATTTGTCCCACGAAAATGATCAGCATTACGCCGATTCCCACAAAGTACATTCCCGCCCCGACCGCCATGCCAATTCCCGCCGTCGCCCATATCCCGGCAGCCGTTGTCAGGCCCTTGACCGTATGCCTCTGCATAAATATCATGCCCGCTCCCAAAAAGCCGACCCCGCTCACGACCCCTGACGCGATTCTGGATGGATCGAGCGACAGGCTGCTCCAGCCGATCTGATCCTGAAAGCCGTATTTGGAAATAATGATCATAAGGGCAGCGCCGACTGCCACAACAAAATGCGTCCGCACCCCCGCTTCCTTCATGCGGCTCTTCCGTTCAAAGCCGATAATCGAGCCGCATATTCCCGCGATCAGCACGCGAAGCAGCATTTCATACTCCATCTGTCCCGCCTCCTGATGATGTTCTGCCTCCAGCCGCTCCAGTCTCAAGCAAGAAAAGCTCTGACAACAATACCCTCGTACAAAAAAACAGAAACAGAGCTTGCTGCAGCTTTGCTGGCGATTTGTCCTGTCATCTGACTCTGCTTGGATAAAAAACAAAGAGCGCCCCCTCAGGGTCGCTCTTTATCTTAACCCGCCGGCACTCTTATATGGCTTACGCCAAACGGGCAATAATTATTCGCGCTCTTATGCAGCTTACAGTCCATAATACTGCGTCTTATCTGGAACTTCCTTCGAATATTCCGTCTTGATTTCATTACGGTAGGATCGTTCAATCTTGCGGACATAAGACAGCTTGCGGATATTTCGCATGATATCCTCTGCACGCTCCGCATTTACATACATGACGACGTAATGCATCCGCCGGGATAAATAATGCACGCTCCCGTATTTCTCCAGATTTCTTGCCGCCTTCAGATCGCTTACCCAAATAATATAGCCTGTACGTTCCGGAAACATGTAATCCCCCCAATTTCGTCGTCCGTTCATCATTGTTCCGGCCAGCAGCCGTCTGGCGGTTACCCGCAGCTGCATTTGCCGCCGCTTCCGCAGCCGCCGGCCTTCGGATTCGGATCATTGCTCGGCACCTTGATCGTATCGGATACGGCATAGGCGATCGTCTCCGACATCTGATGCAGTATGTCGTCCAGCTCTTTCTCCGCTGCCTTGAAGCTGCGCACGGCCTCGAACTGCTCCAATTCCTTCTCTACCTGGGCTACTCTGTCCTTCGCCTCATGGTAATTGGGATGGTAGTGCCCGAATCGCTCCGTCTCCTCAAAAAGCTCCTTCTGAGCAGCAAGCTTTCTGACATAAACCTGAATCTCCGCATCCTCCTCCACCCGTCTCTTCCAGTACAAATATTCGGAAACCGCGGTGGAATTGTTTATCATATCGCCTAATTCATAGGCGTATGTCAAAAGCTGGGCCATATCGACCGTCTTCAGCTCGGTTACGCTCATGAATCTCAACTCGATTCTATATAGATTGGTCTACCACGATAATTATTCAAAAATAAGGTTTTCAGTAGACTCCCCTATAATAACATATTCGCTTTCCGAGCAGAAGAGTTTCCGCATGATTCCTCATCTCCCTCATCCCTTGTGCCCTATGTCCGCTTCGGGAAGAATCAGGCGCATGGTCTCCCAATTCTCCGGCGCCAGCACCGTATCGCTGCCTTCGGGGTGGCCGGGCGAGAACAGCTTGCCCGTGATCTGCCAGCCGCTCCCCTCCCGCAAGCCCTGCTTCTCTTCCAGGCCGACCGGCAAATACTCCAGCATTTCTCCCCCAATCCGCAGAGCGAGCATCGTCTGCCAGCAGATGGCCTGGCTAACGATTTGCCGGGCCGTAGATGGATGGTAGCCTCTTGCCGTCTTCAGCCACATAACCGGAACCTGCTCCAGTCCGGGAAACAGTTCATCCTTCCCAGGCGTAGCGTCGGATAAACGGTAATCGGCCCTGTCTTCCCCGCAAAATATCCAGCCGCGGCGGCCGCGCGCAGCTTCCAGCGCAGGGTGTTTCGCTGCATAACGGCCGTCGGCTGAAGGATGGCTGTCTATGAACATACTATTCACAGGCTCGGAAGCATCCAGCCGAGGGAAGCGTCTTCCTTCCTGCGGCCCGCCGAGCTGCCTCCCCCATTCCTCTATAGCGGTGGCGACATTCGCTGGAACCCCTGAGGGACACTGCTGCAGAAACAGAAGCATCTCCTTCCATGAACCGCCGAGTTGGATGCCTAGAGCGAGGCTATCCCGTGTGATGCGGTAAATAGACATGCGGTCCACAGCAACGCTCTCGGCAAAGGCCTCCAGCTCCCAGCGGACAGTGAAGGGGATCTCCGGGGGGACCATGATTTCGAAATCCGGCTGAACGTAGAAGCCATACCTCGATAAATGCCGGGAATGACCCGAAGAAGCAGCGGGCGCGGCGATTCCTTCCGCCAGCTCTTCCTCCGTCCGGTTCGGCATCTCCAGCCAGCGGAAGGCCCGGATCCCGCCGTCAGCAAGGCCAAGCTCGACCCAGCCGAAGCCGCACATAGCCTCCATCCAGCCCCACAGCCAGCCTAAGTCTGCTTCGTTCAGGTCTGCCCGAAGCAGACGCTCCTGCTGAAGCCATCGAAGGAGCATTTCAAACGAATACCATTTGCCCTCCGCAATGCCAGGCGATGACAAGGCATGGACAAAATGCTGCATTCCGGCCTCGGCCGGAACATACTTCAGCCGAATTCGCCGAAACAGCTCGGCATTCATTCCGCACCAATCCCGCTTGAGCCAGAAGAACAGCTCCGGTACGCTCAACTGCCAGGCCTTGGGAGCCTGGACGATCAGCCCCAAATCCAGCAGCAGATCCAGCACGACTGCTATTGAGGACGGAAGCGGTCCGGCATCGGGATATTTCAGCGACAATCCCGCCACATCCCCGGGCTGAAGCGCTATTTGCCGGCTTAATTTCTCCAGCGCTCTTTGATGAATAGTTCCTTTGGCCGTAACGGGCATACCGCAGCGGGCAATCCAGACCAGACTGCGGAACAAGTCCCAGGCAAGCCCCCGCCTGGCCTCCTTCACGAGCTTGACCTGTCTGCCGTCAATTGGCGTGAGGCGCGGCGTTATCCATAACTCCTGAAGGGCACCAAGCAGCTCTTCGGAAATAAAAAACAGACGCTCGCCCCATGCATTGCAAGCCGTTACCAGATATCCGTGACGCAGCAAAGCCGGAACGGCCGCGCGCAAAGCGGCCGCAGTCCTTCGCCCCTCCGCAGCTTTGGCCAAATGCTCCAGCTTGAAGGACAGCCCCGCAAAGCGGCGGAGGATCAAGCCCAGCGCTGCTTGAGCGGGCTGCGGCAGCTCCCCCAGCATCGACAGGCTGACACCACGTTGGCTGGTGCTTGTCGCTATTGCCTCCTTCTCCTGCAGCGGCCGGAAATAGTTGAAATCGTCTCTTGCATCCGAATTCAAATCCAATTTGAAGGAACCTCCCCTTGGGAAATCACATTCGGGCTTAAGGCGCCGTCACGGAGGATGTTGTACTCATAGCCCTGCTCCACGAGAAATAGCTGACGGCGCAGGGCGAAATGCTGCTCCCTGCTGTCCGCGGAGACCAAGCTGTAGAAATAAGCGATATCCCCCGCAGCCTTCGGGCGCAGTATCCGGCCGAGCCGCTGAGCTTCCTCCTGCCTGGAGCCGAAGCTGCCCGAGATTTGGATGGCGACGGAAGCATCCGGGAGATCCACGGCAAAGTTGGCGACCTTAGAAACGACGAGTACGTTGATCCGCCGCTCGCGGAAAGCCTGGAACAACCGAACCCGCTCCTCCTGCGGGGTGCTTCCGGTTATGAGCGGCGCCCGCAGGATGCTCGCGGCCTGGGCCAGCTGGCGCAAATATTGGCCGATCACGATGATCTGCCTGCCTTCATGCTGACGGAGCAGCCGCTCCAGCCAGGCGATCTTCCCGGGATTCTCCGCGGCGATACGGAACTTGTCTCGCCCCTGGGCGGCCTCGTGCTTCTCTCTCAAGGAAGGGGGCATTGCGACCTGGATTTCATGGCATTCGACCTTGGCGATATGGCCAGCCGCCTCCAGCTCCCGCCAAGGCAGCTCATAGAGCTTCGGCCCGATCAGCGAGAACACGTCCCGCTCGCAGCCGTCCTCCCGGACGAGGGTGGCTGTCAAGCCAAGCCGGCGGGTCGCCTGAATATCCGCCGTAGCCCGGAATACCGGCGCCGGAAGGAGGTGCACCTCGTCGTAAATGATCAGCCCCCAGTCCCTTTCGTTAAACAAGCGCATATGCGGGAAGCCGTCATCTTTTTTGCTGCGGTGGGTCAAAATCTGATACGTAGAAACGGTGACCGGACGGACCTGCTTCCTGTCCCCGGAGTATTCCCCGACCTCATCGGGCGTCAGCGTCGTCTTCTGGCATATTTCCGTGATCCATTGACGCACTGAGGTAACGTTCGAGGTCAGAATAAGTGTCTCGCACTGCAGGCGCTCGAGCGCACCGAGGCCAACTACCGTCTTGCCTGCCCCGCAGGGAAGCACGATAACCCCGCTGCCTCCGCGCCCTGCCTGGGCGATGCCGGCAAAAGCATCGATCCCTTTGGCCTGATAATCCCGCAGTGCAAAAGGCCGTCCATCATCGAGCTTCGTCCTTAAAGCGAGCGGCAAGGTATGCCCGCGATGGTAACCCGCCTCATCGATAACAGGATAACCGAGGCGGGCAGCCTCCTGCTTCAGCAAGCCGCGGAACACGGCCGGAAAACGCAGACGAAGACTCCCGTCCCGCTCCAGCCTGAAGGGCTTCAGAGCAGATTCATTCACAAGCTGCTCCAACAGCTCGGGAGACGAGTCGCCGCGCTGCTCGAGCCAGAGCATGCCTGACTCGTCGTCCGTCCGCACCAATGCCAGGGAGCCGTAGCGCGACATCCAGGTACGGATATCCGACAGCACGCTGCCGGGCACCTCCCACCTTGCCAGGCTGCACAGCATCGCCGCGACATCGTCCGCCGTCCTGCCTGCCGCCGCCGCATTCCATAGGGATAGCGGCGTAATCCGATAGGTATGAAACAGGGCCGGACTCTTGATGAGCTCCGCAAATTGGGCCAGCTGCATTTTGGCTTCTTCGAAATCCGGATGCTCCTTCTCCAGCAGAACCGTAAAATCACGCTGTATGATGCACGCTCCTGTCCCGTTCATCCTGTAATCCTCCTTCCTGAATGCTGCGCCCTTCCCGGGCAGGCGCTCCTTCGAAAATGGGAGTATGGAAAAGAAGAAGCCCGCAAGCATTGCGAACTTCTTCTCTTGGGCTGTCTCTTATGCAAGGCTGCTCGTCCTGTGAATCATTCACGAACGAACAGCCCAGACAGAATCGGAATTAGTGGACTTGATGGGAAATATCGCTCAGCGCATCGCCGGCTTCGTCCGCAAAATTGTTGCGTACAGCCAGATCGCCGATCGATACAACGCCGATCAGACGTTCTCCCTCGGTTACCGGCAGGCGGCGAATTTGCTGGTCAGCCATCATATCCGCTGCATCGTCAACAGGGGTGTCCGGCGAAGCAGCACGAATTCCCTTCGTCATTACAGCCTCTACAGCCGTCGAGCCGGGGTGCTTCTCGGCAATTCCGCGAATAACGAGATCCCGGTCAGTAATGACGCCGATCAGGCGATCTCCGTCTTCGACGACGGGCATGAAGCCCGTGTCATGATCCTTCATTTTTACCGCAACCTCATAAATATTGTCTTTAGGCGATACGGTAACCACTTGATCTGTCATGATATCCTTTACTTTTCTCATTATGCCATCCCTCCATAATCTAGATTTCCTAGGAGGGGGCGATATTATGCATGGCCTTTAAATGAATCCAGCCGGCCTATAGATTTAAGGCCGACCTTCCTGATAAGCTTCCGCCATGGCGATCAAAAGGCTTGCCGCATGCAGCATGGCCTCTTCGTCGATATCGAATTTGGGATGGTGGTGCGGGTATACCGCATTTTTTTGCGGGTTGCCGGCGCCGACCAGCATGAAGCAGCCGGGAACGCGCTGCAAATAATAAGCGAAATCCTCAGCGGGCATGATCTGCGGGGACAGCTCGCATGCCAGCCCGACCTCTCTCTCCGCAGTCTGCCGAAACCTCTCATATTCCTCCTGATGGTTCACCAGGCTCGGGTAGCCGGTCATATAGTCGATCGTCACTCCTGCTCCGTAAGCATGCGCCGTCCCCGCGGCCAATTGCTCGATCCGCTCGCGGATCTTGCGGCGGGTCTCCTCCTGGAAGCAGCGAACCGTGCCGGCCAGCCGGCAGGTATCAGCGATCACGTTCTGGGCCGTGCCGCCGTGAATGGAGCCGATGGTGACGACCGCCGGATCAAGCGGATTGACCGAGCGACTGACGACGCTCTGCAGCTGAAGCACGAGCGCGGCCCCGGCGACGACGCTATCGACCGCAGCATGAGGCATTCCGCCATGCCCGCCGCGGCCCGACAGCTCGATGAAGAATTCGTCGGTCGAGGCCATCAGCGGTCCGGGCCTGCTGGCTGCCGTTCCCACCGGAATCGGCGTCCATAAATGCACGCCATAGATAACATCCACTCCATCCAGCGCGCCAGCCTCAATCATGGACAGCGCCCCTCCGGGACAGACCTCCTCCGCCGGCTGGAATATGAGCCGGATTTCGCCCCGCAGAGTCTCCCTCCGGGTGCTGAAGTATTCGGCCACGCCCAGCAGGGTCGCGGTATGGCCGTCATGTCCGCAGGCATGCATCACCCCGGGAACCTGTGAAGCATATTCACAGGTCTTCTCATCCTGAATCGGCAGCGCATCCATATCGGCGCGCAGGGCGACCGTCTTCCCTGGCAAATGTCCCCGAATCGTGCCAACGACCCCGTTCCCGCCGACGCCTGCCTCTGCCTCGATGCCGAGCTTCCCTAGCACATCGGCGACATACGCCGCCGTTTTCTGTTCCTTGAAAGATAACTCCGGGTGGCGGTGCAAATACCGTCTGCGCTCTACCATTACCGGAAACAACGCTTTAAGCGCTTCCTGTCTCATGGACTTCCACTTCCTTCTTCGTCAATAACGCATCAAATTACGTGCGGCAAGTCCGCCGCCGAACGATATGTATTATTGTAACAGAAAAATCATTGCCCTCAATATGGGGGAATTCACTATAAACAGCGTCCCTTCACGAGTTTAAGCGTTTCCTATGCTTGCACAAGCGGTGGAAACATAATATCATGGGAGAAGAACTTTTAAGGAGGCATTTTACACGATGATTCTCGAAAATACCGGTTTGAACGGTCTAAAGAGCGACTTGTCCTATCTGGACGAATCCGCAGAAAAAGTCGGGTTTATTCGCTGGCAATGGGAATATTACCGGGCTACATACGATTACAAAATAGAAGCAAATGATAACGAATATTTCCTTCGTATCAACACGCGTGCCGTTGAGGGCAAATTGGAGCGTCCTGACACGGTTCTGGAAATTGAAGCCGTCTATATCGGACGGGCTACATTCCCGCACGGACTGGAATATGAATCCGAAATTCCGGCCTTCGTGCTAAAAACAGCCAACCTAAAGCTATCCGAACTGAAGCAGCTCCTAGAAGCGTAAGGATCTTGGCATGAGAGACAGCAAATCAGAGCCCAAACGCGGAGCTCCCGATTTTCAACTGCTTATTCTCACCCTGCTATTGGTTGGCTTCGGGATTGTCATGGTGTTCAGTTCCAGCTCCAGCATTACTTTGGTAAGTGAAAAATTTGGTTATGATTTGATGTACTTTACAAAACGTCAAGTGATCTTCGGAGGAGCAGGACTTATCCTCATGTTCATTACGATGAACATTCCTTATAACAAGTTCAAGAAGCTTTTTGTTCCTATTTTTATTGTGACTATTATTATGCTTATCCTTGTTCCCATCTTGGCTGATGACATCTTTGGGGCAAAAAGCTGGTTCATGATCTTCGGTCTCGGCGTTCAACCTACGGAGCTGGCGAAGATAGCCACGATCCTGTATCTGGCTGCGCTGATCTCCAAAAAAGGGGATCGCTTTCGGGATCTGAGAACAGGCTATATTCCCGTGATGGTCATCGTCGGCTTTGTAGCCGGCCTCATTATGCTGCAGCCCGATTTCGGCTCGTGTATGATCCTGGTCGCTACCGCAGGCCTGATCATATTTGCGGGCGGAGCGAATTTGAAGCATATCCTGGGATCGATCGCCCTGCTGATTCTTGGCGCCAGCATCGTTCTGGGCGCGAATGCCCTCTGGGATAAGATCAGCCCGGGCGAAACGGCATCGTCAGGCGGCGACTATAAGATCGGCCGGATCAAATCATTCATTGATCCATGGGAGGATCCGCAGCATACCGGGTACAATCTGATCCACTCCCTGACCGCGCTGGGACACGGCGGGATTACAGGGGCCGGATTCGGTCAGGGCATTCAAAAGCTGCATTACCTGCCTAACTCCTACAATGATTTTATATTCTCGGTCATTGGTGAGGAATTTGGTTTCATCGGCAGCATTATTTTCTTATTGTTCTATATCTATTTTATATGGAGGGGACTGCTTGTCTCCCTCCGTTGTTCAAGTACGTTTGGCCTGCTGACCGGCGTAGGTATTATGGGGCTCATCGCGATTCAGGCCTTCGTCAACATCGGGGGCGTAACGCGCACGATTCCGATTACCGGCGTTACCCTGCCATTCATAAGCTACGGCGGCTCCTCCCTGCTCGTCATGATGGGCGCGATGGGCATCGTGCTCAGCATCTCGCGCGACTCCTCTCTGCCTTCAAAGCAGGAGCGGACCAAATCCGTCGTAGTAAAGGAAGCGTCATACGAGCTGAGCTCCCCTAGACGCCGTCAATTGTAACTAGAAGAATAAGAAAAGAAGACTGCGGAATCCCGCAGTCTTCTTTCTTATTCAGGCTCGGTTCAAAAATGCTAAACCATCTATGTACCGTTGCGCTGCAGGATCAGGCCTCATCATCCTTGAATGCAACGCCCTCAACCTTTACATTGACTTCCACGGTTTTAAGTCCTGTCATGCTTTCAACAGCTTCGCGAACATTCTGCTGCAGCATGCGACATACTTCGTGAATCGGAGTCTCGTACAGCACGATAATACGGAGATCAATTGCTGCTTCCAACTGACCGACTTCTACGGTGACGCCTTTTTGCACGTTCTTGCCGCTTAACCGCTTCGCCCATCCTTCTGACAGCCCGCCTGACATTGCCGCGATTCCCGGCGTTTCCAGTGCTGCCATCCCGGCGATTTTTGCAACGACGTCATCTGAAATTCGAATAAGCCCATTATCTAACTGTAATTGTTCGGTCATGGTCAATTCCTCCTTCAACCTCATTATTATTTATTGTAATTCCTCCGCTCGGGTAAAGCAAATAGGGAGTTTTCTTTTTTGTCATCGTTTTTATTTTATCCAAATTGGTTATATTGAATTTGACATATTTAATGCAAAGCCGAGGTGCCACCATGCGAAGGTATTTATCGCCAAGCCTGTTGATCATCTTTTTTGTTTTAAGCGCCGCAGGACATTACATGCACTGGCCGGCCACCTGGCAGTTCGCTATTTCCGCGATTGCCGTCATTTTTGTTGCCGGTTTTCTCGGCAAGGCGACGGAGAATGTAGCCCACTACGCCGGGCAGCGCCTGGGGGGATTCCTCAACGCGACCTTCGGCAATGCTGCAGAGCTGATTATCGGCATTTTGCTCGTTCGCGAAGGATTATTCGACATGGTAAAAGCGAGCATTACCGGTTCCATCATCGGCAACCTGCTGCTCGTTCTTGGCTTGAGCCTGTTCGCCGGGGGCTTGAAGCATAAAATACAGCGGTATAACGTATCGCTGGCAGGGATGAACGGCTCGCTGATGATCGTCGCCATCATCGCTCTGTTCGTGCCGGCCATCTTTCTGCAGACGCATGTCCTCCATGAGGAGGACCGTACCACGCTAAGCCTCGTCGTCGCCGGGATTCTCATCGTTTCCTATTTGCTGTGGCTCATCTTCTCCATGATTACGCATAAGGATTATTTGGCCGATGTAACGGAGGTCGGCAAGGAGATGTCTACGGGCGGGGTTAGCGAGGCTCTGGATCATACGGAAGACTCGCCTGAGGATCAGCCTGCATGGTCTAAAGGCAAATCTATCGTCTATCTTGTCCTTGCTACCGTCATGGTCGCTTTCGTCAGCGAATGGCTCGTAGGCACGCTGGACACGTTCACGACACGCTTCGGACTGAGCGAAATCTTCGTCGGGGCCTTCGTCGTTGCGATCGTCGGGAACGCGGCCGAGCACAGCGCGGCCATTCTGCTCGCTATGAAGAACAAAATCGGCGCATCCGTGGAAATCGCCGTAGGCAGCAGCCTGCAAATCGCGTTATTCGTCGCCCCCGTTCTGATCTTCGTTAGTCATCTCTTCGGACGTCCGATGGATATCGTATTCACCGTCATCGAGCTTGCAGCCATCGGCGTGTCCGTCTTCATCGCCAAATCGATTACCCAGGACGGACAGACGAACTGGTACGAAGGCCTGCTATTGCTCGCGATCTATGCAATCCTCGGCGTCTCGTTCTATCTGGTATGATGCCTCCGGGACGAAATAAGCAAGAGATGAACAGCAACGGTATCATGAAAAAAGCGTACGGGCCGGGGCTAAGACCAGCTCATACGCTTTCTGTGGTATGTAAGCCTGTTTCTATTAAAAACAGGCTACTCTTTATTATTCATCGCTTCGTATAACAGGGCCAAATTCCGCTCAAGCTTGTTCAAAATTTGCTTCCCTGTAGACTCTTGGATGAGCCCGACACGAACCGCGTAGTCAACCTGTCTGGAGAAACCATACATCTGGGTATCCAATACTTCCTCATAGAGAGGGCAGTAACGCGTAGCCAGGTTCTCCATCTGCACTTCGATCAGCTTCTGTATTTTATCTGCATCTTCCTGCAGAAGATTCAATGCTTTCAGATTCAGTTGCTCCTGCAAATCAGATGAAGTCATGTTTCTTCCCCCCTATGTCCATAAAGTCGATCACTCATCTACTCTATTCTTAATATTAGACGAAATCGGAAGCCAATACAAGAACCTCTCCAAATAATCCGCAATCCCAAGTCTCTCCAGATCGATACAAGAATTTGCGCTGCCTATGTAAACTAGACAATGACTTCCCGGCTCTATGGAAAATCCCCAGCGCGCCGCCTTCTATGAAGAGGCGATGTAGAGGCAATTGCTATTAGTTGATAGATTATTCAACCCATGAATAATTATAATTCGATATTTATAAAAATAAAAAAAACATCCTTCGACGCCCTCTCTAAAAAATATAATCCGCTTTAAACTCTATAATATTCAAAAAAGCACTTCTGCCTGCAGCGGCAAAAGTGCTTCTTCGAACGTTATTATTCGGCTACTACCTTCACATTCAGACCATGCTTGGCAAACACTTCGGATACGGCAGCTTTGGCTGCATCCGCATCAGGACCATGAACATGAAGCTCATAGCTTTGCGTGTTGACCAGCGTTGTGAAGAGACCCAAAATACTTTTGACATCGATATACTTATTATCTGCTTGAAGAACGATGGATGATGAAAATTTACCCGCTGTTTGGGCAATTTCAACTACCGCTTGATTGTTGTTCGCCATCTTTGAATCCCTCCGCGTCTAACTTTGGAATAAATATATTACCATGATACATTGAATCCGCTTCCCTAGCAAGGGATATTCTGTTTATTTCAAGTTCTCGGGATTCAGTCCTTCGAGCTCCGGCAATACGAAAATCCCGTCCTTGCGGATTAATACATCATCGAAATAAATTTCCCCGCCGCCGTATTCCGGCCGCTGGATGAGCACCAGATCCCAGTGGATCGATGACTTGTTCCCGTTAAACGCTTCTTCATAGGCTTGCCCCGGCGTAAAATGGAGGCTGCCCGCGATCTTCTCGTCGAACAGGATATCCTTCATCGGATGCAGGATGTACGGATTAAATCCGATCGCAAATTCGCCGATATACCGCGAGCCTTCGTCGGAGTCCAGAATTTTGTTCAGATTCTCTGTGTCGTTGCTTGCAGCCTCGACGATTCTTCCGTTCTCGAAGCGGAATTGGATATTCTCGAACGTAATTCCGTTATACAAAGTAGGCGTATTGTAACTGATCGTGCCGTTCACGGAATCTCTGACCGGCGCGGTATATACCTCGCCATCCGGAATATTACGTTCGCCTGAGCACTTGATGGCCCCGATTCCCTTAATGGAGAAGGTCAGATCCGTTCCGGGTCCGGTAATCCGGACTTTGTCCGTGCGCTTCATTAAATCAGCCAGCGCATCCTGCGCCTTGTCCATCTTCGCATAATCCAGATTGCACACATCGAAATAGAAATCCTCGAAGGCCTCCGTGCTGGTATTCGCCAATTGCGCCATGCTTGCATTCGGATACCGAAGGACAACCCACTTCGTATGCTTCACCCGCTGCTCGCTATGTACTGGATGGGAATAAAGCGAGTTGTACAGCTTCATCTTGTCTTCTGGAACATCGGACAGCTCGTTTACGTTGGTGCCTGCACGAATGCCGATATAGCAGTCCATTTGCTTCATCCGGTTCAAATCAATTTCTGCCCACGTTTTCATCTGCTCCTCATTTGCATGCTTGAACAGCGAACGCTGCACCCTTCGATCCGTCAGTTCAACGAATGCATTTCCGCCTCTTTTGCCGATCTCCTCGATAATCGCAATCAATAAATCCCGTTCATTGCCTATCATTTCGACAAGCACGTTCTCCCCTGGCTGGACATTAACCGAATATCCAACCAAATTTTCCGCTAGCTTCTGTATCCTTGGATCCCGCATTCAGACTTACGCCTCCTAATAAATTGATATAAGCAGCCCCCGTAAACAAGGACAGGAGGCTGCTTACGCTAGTTGAACACTGGTAAATTCATTCCCTATTGTAGCACGCCCGTCCGCACTCTTCCAAGGGATGCTCGTTGGCTAGCGATTATTTATAGCCTGAGAAACGATTGTCCGTCCGCAGCATCTCCTGCTGAGGAACCCCTTGCGGGCTTACATACGCAATCCTCGACTCAGAGGTCAATCGGACCGGAAGGCCTGTCTTGGCATTTATCGTGAGGTGGTAAACGGCTTGAACTTCGGCTTGGGTCAGCATCTGGTCCAGCTGGCCGCGGCCTGCGCTCCAGATCTGCTCCGTCTGACTCTGCAGCTTTGCTTGCTTGGCTTCAGGCAGCTTGGCGAGCTTTCTCTCCCACTTATGCCTGACCTGCTTCATTTCCTCCTCCAGCTCTCCCCCAATCAGGGCGAGCGCATCCTTGGGGTCGAGCTCGATCCGCAGCACCTTCGTCCCCCTGGCTGCCCCGCTCTCCAGTTTGATCGACTTGCCCGAGCTGCGGATATGCTCCAGTTGCTCCAGCGGATTTAGCCTGGCCAGCCCCTGGCCCAGCGCTTCTTCATCGGATACGATATGCCAGCGCCGCCCAAGCGCCTGCAAGCTCGTCTCCCATACCTCTCCTGTCCCCTTGCCCGAGGCCAGAAGCTTGCCCCTGCCGCGATCGCCACCCGCGATGACCGTCCGCATAGTCAGGCGGTGATGATCCTCCAGCTTGCCGTTATAGCTCAAATTATGCTCCAGTACCCCCTGTTCCCCCCTCCACAATGCTGCTTTGCCTTGAAAGGTCAATGTATCGACGCCGGCCAAGCCGGACCATGTATGATTAAACCATTGCTCGCCGGTCCAGGCCTCCTGCAGCCGGCAGGACGACGTCGCCGCTGCGGCCAGCAAGCAAATGCCGATTAAGACGGATCTGTAAATCAGACTCATGATCCTGTTCCCTCCTTGAGCTAAAACCTGTTAGCTGTAGGCTGTCCCTGCCCGGAGAATCTATTCGCCGGCAAACGCAAAAAAACCGTCCCGCAGTATGGAACGGTTCTTCGTTTTATTGACGCATACAGTCCAACCGGCTGAGAGCCAACGGATTGCAATGCAATCCGGTTGACGGGGGCGAGCTCCGGTTAATTGCTATTGCTGCACGAGCCAAGCTGACTGCAAAGAAATTCGATGAACTGCAGCATAAGCCAGCTGACTGCCCAGTCAACCCAGCTGCGTCTGATTTCTGCCGTTATTCTTTGCCTTGTACAATGCCATGTCAGCTTGGTAGAACAGCGATTCAACGCTGACCTTGCCATCATCCCGGCTCCAATCCGCAACCCCGCAGGATACGGTCACCCTCGGCTCGGTCTCCTGCTCTACGCGCAGGCGGATCATTTCCGCGATTTGGCGGCCGTGCTCCAGACTCGCTCCAGGCAAATATAGTGCGATTTCCTCGCCGCCCCATCGGGCAGCGATGTCAGTCTTGCGGATCGTGCTCTTGATAATTAAGCACACCTGCTTCAGCACCTGATCCCCGGTTTGATGTCCGTACATATCATTTATCCCTTTAAACTGGTCGATATCGACTACAATCAATGAACCGTTGGCATCCTTCTTCTGGAGCTCCTGAATCTTATCATCCAAATAGTGGCGGGCATACAGCCCCGTCAGCATATCCCGGTTAGCCATCCTTCTTACCTCGGCGTGCAGTGAAGCGTTAGCGATCGCGAGACCGATATGAGAGGACAGCATCTGCAGCAGCTTGTAATTCTCATAGGAGAAGAATCGTTCATCCCGGTGGGACAGCATAATGACGCCATTCACTTCTCCCCTTACAATCAAGGGCGCTGCAATAAGGGAACGCGAATTCGTCTCATCCATCATAATGGATGAAATTTTGCCGTAAGCCCAGTAGTCGGACAGGATCAGCGGCTCCTGCGTGGAATAGACCAAGCCGCTGAAGCCATAATCCTTCGGAAAGAACTCCTTGGAGAGGGAGGGTACGTTGCTGGACATAATCTCAAAATGATCGTTTTCTTTGGAGATTTGCAAAATGCAGCAAAATTCCGCCTTAAAGATCGACAGCAGCTCTTCCGTAGCAAACTTAAATACTTCCTTGGGGCGAAGGCTTTGATTCAAGCGTTTGGTCAGTTCGTTGATGAGGCGAAGCTCGCTGATCAATAGATTGGACTGCTCATAGAGCTTCGCGTTCTCAAATGCTGTACCCGCTGTGTCCGCAAGCATGCTGATCAGCTGCAGGTCGACCTCCTCCACCTCATCCCGGGGGAGCAGCAATTGAAATACGCCATAAACCCCTTGCTTGCCGGTGAGCGGCACCGCGATTTCCAGGCAAGGCTCGCCTCCTGGCCCCTCCAGCTCTTTGCGCAGCATCCTGCCCTCCATAAAGGCCCTGACGCAAATATGCTTCTGCTCTCCATGCAGCAGAAGCGACTTGACCCGCGGATCACGGCTGACATGATCCTGGGACATCAGCAGCTCTGCCTTGGCCATCGGATACATTCCGGTAATTCGCTCGAAAACTTCGGACAAAATAGCATCCACATCGATTTTGCCATGCAGCCTCTGTACGACCTGGAACAATAACGAGCGCCGATGCTCCTCGCGCTTGGCCTGCCTTTGAATGCTCAGAAAATCCTGTACAAACCATGCGTGGATTCTCTTATAGAAGCAGGCCCGGAAATATTGCGCATTCGTCTTGGCCACAATAGTCCAGACGCTGTCAGCCAGACCGGCATCCAGTATGCAGCCGAATACGGCAAACAATTGCCTGCTCGTCCGAGTTAGAACCGGAACCGCAATGCAGCTGCTCCTCTCTGAGACCCGGATGGCGCAATCGAGGCTTTGCAGACACGCAGTAACCGTCTCGGCAACTAGCGGCGGAATAGGCTTGTCCGCCTCAATGAGGGTGCCAACATGATCCGCTGCAAACCACCCTGCCCCCGCAAGCTCGGGCAATCCGGACACCTCCTGCTTCCAGTCGGCGTATCCTTTTTGAATGAACGGTCCAATATACGAGTAATCATGCTCTGTTATATCGAGTTGCTCCAGCCAGCTCATCTGCTCGCTAGCTTCCTCAAATAGCATAGACAGGGAAGAATTCGGAATTGTATCTATCATCGGGTCATCTCTGGATTGTTTACCCATAGGAAAACTCCTTTTCGTCGCACTTGAAAACGGCGGCTTACTGGTAACCTGAGCTATTCAACTCTGTCCATGTATAACTGCTGCTGATCGTTGTCTCTTCCGTCCTGTTATTTTTAGTTTTGTAATTCCGATCTTAGTTTTGTAATTTCGATCTTAGTTTTGTAATTCCGATTTTTGTGACTATATGTTTATTTTACTATCTTCCTTGCCTTTTTGCATTAAATTTACTTCATTATATCACACTTTTTTAGGTCGAAAGCCCTATCGACACAAACCCTGCTTTTTACCGCTTTTCATACAAAAACCACATCTTGACTTTAAGCGATGATCTCATATAATATATATTGTTGATGAAGACTGGATAGGTCTTTGATTGGGGCGTAACGCATGCGGCACCCTCTGGATTTTGTTGCTGTCGGGACAGCGGCTGAACTTTCCTGGCAGATGAGCGTTATTATATACTATCCCCGCTCACATAAACAAAGTCCTCGCAAGTAGAACCCTCTAACGAAAATTCAAATTAAAGGAGTCTACCTATACAATGGCACGTTACACTGGTCCTAAATTTAAACTAAGCCGCCGTCTTGGCATTTCCTTGAGCGGCACTGGAAAAGAATTGAAGCGCCCGTTCCCTCCGGGACAACACGGTCCAACCCAACGGAGAAAGATTAGCAACTACGGTATGCAGCTTCAAGAAAAACAAAAGCTTCGCCACATGTACGGCTTGGGCGAAAAGCAATTCCGCACTTTGTTTAACAAAGCGCAAAAAATGAGCGGGATCGCGGGTGAGAACTTCATGTTCCTCCTTGAGACTCGCTTGGACAATCTGGTATACCGCCTCGGGTTTGCAAACTCCCGTGCAGGCGCACGCCAGCTGGTATCCCACGGACACGTTACCGTTAACGGCAAGAAAGTCGACATCGCTTCTTACTCCGTAAGCCCTGGCGATGTAATCGGCCTTCGCGAAAGAAGCCGCGGCCTCTCTTCCATTAAGGAAGCTTTGGAGAACCGCACGCATGTTCCAGCTTACCTTGAGTTCAACGACCAAGCGCTGGAAGGCAAATTCATCCGTTTGCCAGAGCGTTCTGAATTGTCCCAAGATATCGACGAGAAGCAAATCGTCGAGTTCTACAACCGTTAATCACAGTGAAAGACCGGCTCATCCAGAGGATCGAGCCGGTTTTTTATTTCTCTTTTCGCATCGGTTCTCTCATACAAGCTAATAATACGGCAAAAAACATACATACTTAAAAAAATTGAGTCCAGAGACCCTCCCTCATGACTTTATGCGAGGCCAATCTTTGAAAGAGCATTCAAATTCCCTATTTTATGCTATAATGTTGCTGTTAAAAAGGAGGATATTTCATGGCTCGCGATAACGATACAAACTCCAACAGTAAACCGCGGAGAAGCAAAGCAGAAGCGCCGAAACGCTCGAAATGGCGCTGGGTCTGGAGGACGCTCGGCTGGATGACCCTGCTAGGATTTGCTGCCGTTCTCTTTGCCGGAGGCGCCGTATTCGGCTACGTCTCCTCGATCGTGAAGGATGACCCTGTACGATCCCGCGCCGACATTGAAGCGAAGATCAACCATAACGAAATGACAGGCTTCGCCTATTTCCGCGATGGTTCAGGCATCGGACAGCTCCGGTCGGAGGAAGACAGACGCCCGGTCACCTACGAGGAGATTCCCGCTACCGTCATAGACGCGGTCATTGCGATTGAAGACAATAACTTCGATCACCATATCGGCGTCGACTTTAAGGGAACGATGCGTGCGGTCAAACAGCGGCTCCTGAAGGAGGACGTTCAAACCGGCGGCAGCACGCTGACGCAGCAATTGGCCAGACGGGTTTTCCTTAACCTGGACAAAACTGCTAACCGAAAGGTAAAGGAAATATTGCTGGCCGTGCGTCTGGAACGCTTTTTATCCAAACCGGAAATCATTACAGCTTATTTGAATAAGGTTCCTTTCGGCAACGGCTCGAACGGATACCAGGTATACGGTATTAAAGCGGCTGCCAAAGGCATATTCAACGTGACTAATTTAAATGATCTCAATATTGCCCAAACCGCCTATTTGGCCGGGCTGCCTCAGCTTCCCTCCTCTTATTCCGCTTTTAATGGCAAAGGGGAATTTAACGAAGAGGCATTTGCCCGTGCGCTCAAGCGGCAGCAGCTCGTTCTGTCCCGCATGCTGGAAGAGAACAAGATTACAAGGGAGCAGTACAACGAGGCGCTGGCCTTCGACATTAAAGGCTCTTTGGCCCAGCAAACGAAGAAGGCTTACGAGACTTATCCGTACCTGATGCTCGAAACAGAGCGGCAGGGCGCTCTTGTCCTTGCTATGATGAACAATCCCGAAATGAGCAAGGAAGAGCTGCTGGGCAGCCCGCAGCTGCTGGAAGAAGCACGGCAGCAGCTTCTAACGGGAGGATACCGGGTATATACGACCATTGACAAGCAAGTGTACAACTCCATGCACAAAGTATCCGAGAATCCCGACAACTTTAGCCCGTACAGCGAGAAAAAAGGGCTTGAGCAAGTCGCCGCCATCATGCTGGATAACCGGACCGGGGCCATCCTCGGCATGATTGAAGGCCGGGATTTCTACACGGAGCAAATGAACTATGCCACGCAGATGAAGAGACAGCCGGGCTCGACAATGAAGCCGATCGCCGCTTACCTGCCGGCAATGGAGGAAGGGCTCATCCAGCCGGCCAGCATTATCGATGATTCGCCGATCATTCTGCGGGATTATTCGAAGGGTTATCACATTCCGGTGAATTCCAGCGGCGGATATAAAGGTCTGGTTACGGCGCGGACGGCCTTGAACGAGTCGCGGAATGTGCCAGCGCTTAAAGTATTTAATCAGACGGTCGGCATTGAGAAGGCCTGGGAGTTCACTAAGAAGCTCGGGATTACGACCATCGAGGAGGAGGATTACGGGGCGCAGACCGGCGTGCTCGGCGGCCTTAAATACGGCGTTACCGTCGAGGAGCTTACGAATGCCTACAGCACGATCGCCAATGGCGGGGAATTCACCGATGCTTATATGATCGAGAAGATTACCGATTTCAAAGGCAATGTCATCTATAAGCACAAGGTCGAGCCGGAGCGCGTCTTCTCCAAGCAGACTGCATATTTAATGACAGACATGCTTCGCACGGTCATTACCGACGGAACGGCGAAATCATTAAAAAGCGATTTCAAGGGCTATGGCAAAATTCCGATTGTCGGCAAAACCGGCTCAACGCAAAACTACGCGGACGTATGGTTCATGGGCTACACTCCTGACGTGTCGCTCGGCGTCTGGATCGGCTACAGGGAGCCGGTCAATACGCTCTCTACCGCCGGCAAATCAAGAGCCCGCTCGATTTGGGCCAAAGTCATGAACGAGGTCACGGAGAGCAGGCCGGAGCTGTTCCAGAATAAGGCCTTCGACAAGCCCGAAGGCATCGTGACCAAGACCGTCTCGGGCTACAGCGGCAAGCTGCCTACGGCGCTTACACAGCAGGCCGGCAAGATGGTCACTGACATATTTAATGCCAAGTACGTCCCTACCGAAGCCGATGATGTCCTGGTTCGTGCAAAATATGTAACATACGAGGGCGTGAACTATATCCCGCACGACACCACTCCTTCCGATATGGTGCTTGAGAAGGTGGTCCTGAAGCGAGAGAAGCCGATTAAAGAGCTGGTAGACGACCTTCAGAAGGCCTTCTCCAGCATGAGAGGCGGCCATAAATCGCTTAGCTACTACATGCCGAAGGACGCGGGCGAGGATGCACCATCCAAGCTTGATCCGCGTGAGGATGACGGCAAAGATCCGTCAGCCCCCGGCAATGTCCAGATGACTTCTGCGGGAGGCATGGCCAGCATCTCTTTTGACAAAAATCCCGAGAAGGACGTAGTCGGCTACCGTCTCTACCGATCCAGCGGCGGCGGGCCCTTCCAGTCGACCGGCAAGGTTGTGCTGACGGGTCAGGATACCTTGTTCACGGACTCTGCCGAAGGCGGCAGCCACGCCTACTTTGTCACTGCCGTCGACGTTGCCGGGCGCGAGTCCGAGCCTAGCGCCGTCGTAAGCTTCGACAGCTGGGGAGGTATTAACAATCCGGAGGATCCGAACCAAGAAGCGCCCGAGCCTGATATGGAGAACCTGGCGCCGCCTAGCGCGCCCGCCCAGGTCGGCGTGCTCATCCATGATCAGGAAATCACGGTATCTTGGGGAGCTAACGCTTCAGAAGAATTCATCACAAACTATCAAATTTACTTATCGGATGCGAAGGATGGAAATTACTCCAAGCTGGGTTCAACACAAGCCACGCAGTTCTCGTTCAAAACGGACGCTTCAAGCGGCTGGATTAGGGTAACGGCGATCAATGCACTAGGAGAGTCCTCGCCTTCGGGTTCGGTGCAATTTAATAAATAGCCTGCTTAACAACAAAAAAGCTTCCACGGAAACACAGTTGTTTCCGTGGAAGCTTTTTAATATGGCTAATTTGGTTATCTGGCGCCGGAAGAATGTCCAAGCAGCCGATTCACTGCATCATATACTGTTCGAGAAGGAGGTGATATCTATGAAAAAAGCTTTCATTTCTCAAGCCATTTTTCCTAGACTCCGCCTGTTCAGAGAAGAAGATTTCAGAGGCCGGAGATTCGTAGTCCGCGGCAATGTCGGAATCCGCAACCTGGATCGGTCCTTCGGAGATATCGAGAGCCTGCGCTTCTTCTCTCCCAGCGCAAACGCCACTCTAGTCTTGTTCTCTCGCCGCAACTTCCGAGGAAGATTCAGAGTATTCCGGGGCGTAACGAATATTGCCGATCTGGATGACATCATTGGCGACAATGACCCTGAATCGATCATTAGCTCGAACTCCCGTCTGAGCCTGGATCAGATTCGGGCCATTCGGAGAACCGGCAATCTGCCTAGCGGCTTCAGATCCATCTAACCCCCCATTTGCACAAGGCGGGGCGTCCGGGCGAAGCTTAACTTTGCTCCTCCGGGCGCCCCGCTTCGGCTTTGCCGAAGCGAACGACGATGGCCGTCCCGCGCCCAATTCCGCTTCGCACCTCAACCGCGCCTCCGTGAGCCTCAGCGATCTCTTTGGCAATCGCCATGCCGAGCCCGCTGCCCGATGATGAACGGTCGGTATCCGTTCCCCGGTAATACCTCTGAAAGAGGCTGTCCAGGGTAGCCTCATCCATCCCTACTCCGTTATCCTCGAAGCCGATGACGAAGCCTTCAGGGTTAAGCTTTCTTACATATACCGTTACCCGGGTCCCTTTTGGATTATGCAGCATGGCATTGATTATAATGTTGTCCATCATCCGGCGAAAGGCCGTGGCATCGACATGATAATAAATCACCTCGGGAGAAGGCTCCCACCTGCATTCATATTCGGACCAGGCCGGATCCTCCGCGATGCGCGCAACCGCTTCACCTACGACCTCATTCATGCTTCGGCGCTCCCGCCTCAATGCATCTGCGGCGTGCTTCAGGCGGTACAGCAAATTCAAATCCTGCACCAGGCCGTCCATGTATTCAGCTTTCTCCGCCATGATTGCGGCAAACTCCGCAACCTCCTCCCGCTGCCAGTCGTATTGGCTCGTTCGAAGCAGCTGGGCATACCCGAATATGGAGGAAAGCGGAGTCTTCAGATCATGGGACAGGCCTGCGATCCATTCCTCGCGCATCCGGTCGCTCCGCTCCCGCTCAAGCTCGCTTCGTTCAAGCTGGCATGACAATTCCTGCACCGAATGAATCACCTCGCCATATGCCTGATACTTGCGTTTAAGCCGGCCTGAGCGCTTCTTGCTTCGCGGCCTCCCGTTCCGGTCCACTGGCTCTTTATACTGCCGCTGAGCCAAAGTTTGCAGCCAACGCATTACGTGAAGCATCGGGAGCCCAAATTTATTTCCCTGCCAGAATGCCAATGCGCCGCAGGCAAGCAATAAGAGCAGCGCAAGGCTGCCAAAGCCGTACATGATGAGCTGTCCCTCGCTGTTCACCGTTGGTCCGAGAGGCGTCAATAGAATGCCCGGAGCGGCTTGGTACGGCGCATGGATCAGCCAGATCCTCCCGGTCCCCTCCTCCGATCTCATCTCCACACGAGCGCTGTATCGTTCGGGATACTGAAGCCTTAGCACGAGCTCCTGCGGCGAATAGTCCCGAGGCACGCCGGGGGGAAGCCGATACGAGGCAAGCTCTGCACCTTGCGGATCAAGAAGCTGAATGCCGGCCTCATATTCCTCCAAGGCATAGCGCACCTCCTCAGGCCATTCATCAGAGGGCACCTGCTCCGCCTCCTCGATCAATCGCTCGGAAACGGAGCCTTCCTCGGCCAGTTTGGCTGCGGCTGTATCAAGCGGCTCCTTGACGCCGTAGAGCAGCGTAACGGTCTCTCCATCAATCAGGCGTATCAGGATATACAGGCGATAGGGAAACGGCGTCTGGCGGTTAAAATAGTTGATGAGCTGTCCAGGCGCATATTTCGCAGGGACATCGGGCGGCGTAAAAAATGCATGCACCGCCTCTCCGTCCTCATTCAAGATTTGGAGCCACCCCCCATTGTCTTCAACCTGCTTCAACAGTCTGGGGGATATGTGCGGAGAACCATCCTCTCGTACCGAGTAGGCATCCATGATCGATTCCAGGGCGACCCGCGAGAAATTGCGCTTCAAATCAAGCTCAGTCATTTTCTCCGCCATCCATAGAAACATCAGCACGATGCATACGGCCGTAATTGCACCGACGGTCACCCATTGCCTGATAAACATCAGCACGAAGCGGCGGCGCATCGTCATTTCTCTCCCTCTCTGCGCACGAGCTTATAGCCCATCCCCCTAACGGTAAGCAAAAACTCAGGTTTGGCAGGATTTCGTTCGATTCGCTCCCGAATCCGGTGAATATGTACCATGACGGTGTTATCATCGTTGACCGCAGAGCCTCCCCAGACCCGCTCATACAGCTCCTCCTTCGGGAAGACGCGATTGGGGTGGCGGCACAGAAATAACAGCAGCTGAAAGACCTGTGCTGGACAATCGACGAACTTTCCGTCCACGGTTAGCTCTTTGGCGGTTGCATCCACGCTAAAGTAACCGAAATCGTATATTTCCTGTCCTCCCGGCTTCCTCGCCAGTAGGGGCGGAGAGATCCCGGCAGTTCTTCTCAGATGCACCTTCAAACGGGCTATGACTTCAAGTGGGTTAAAGGGCTTGACGATATAATCATCGCCGCCGATCGCAAATCCTGTCAGCTTGTCCAAATCCGTGGAACGCGCCGTCAAGAACAAAATTGGGGCATCCGTCGTTTCCCGGATGAACGGAGCAGCTTCAAAGCCGCTTTTTCCCGGCAGCATCACGTCCAGGATGACCAGATCATAAATTTTGGAGCGGCAGGCCTCAATGGCCTCCTCTGCGCTCCCGACGGAATCTACATCGGTATACCCTTCCTTGGCCAAAACCGTCTGCAGCAGCTTCCGTATCGCCTTCTCATCGTCGACCAGCAGAATTCGAGGCTGGCTCATGTGGCTCATATGGCTCATATGACTCATTATCAGCCCTCCTTACATTTCATCATTTCCTACACTCCTCGTACGCCCATTGTAACATATCCATTTTACCTAATATCGTCCAGCACCTTAACAGAACCTTAACGCCTGCACCATAAATTTAAGCTGGGGTTCATGCCCGGTTTCTCCTCTGTTTAACTCTAGGGCATATAATCATAGAAAGAGAGTAACAGGACAACGATAATCGATAGACAGAATGGAGAGATGAAGCATGAGAAGGAAGATGAGAGGAAAGCTGATCCTTTGCGCAGTGGCACTTATGATGATCTCGGGATGCGGAGCGTATTCGCAGAATACGGATCCCCTCGCCGATATCCAGGAGCTGCCGGAAGCGTTAATGGATGAACGTTATGACCAGGTCTACAACAGCCTTAGCAGCGATTTCCGCAGCCAGGTCAGCAAGCAGCAGATTAAGGAGCTGTCGCAAGCCTTCTTCGAGGCCGGCGATTCGTTTGACCTTCAGACCAGCTATGCCTTAAACGGTACGACGGACTATATCTGGGTCAATCCTTCCGGCAGCAAAGGAATTTACGCCGCAGCCGGCCAGAATGGCGTTCTGTGGGGGCTGCAGATTCAGCATTTGATTAGTTATGCCGAGACCGACAACGCCTATACCAAGCAGGAGTACAGTCTGCCCTTTAAAGGAGAATGGTTTACCTTCTGGGGCGGAAGCCATGTGCTGCTCAACTACCACTACGCCTACGAAACCCAGCGGTATGCCTATGATTTCGTAGCCTTGGAGGACGGAGCCTCTTACGAAGGAGATCCATCCCGGAACGAGAGCTTTCACGCGTTCGGCAGGGAAGTGCTCGCCCCTGCGGACGGCGTCATCGCAGAGGTCGCAAATGACGTTGAGGATAACGTCCCCGTCGGTACGATGAACGAGAAGCAGGCTGCCGGCAACTATGTCATCATCGATCATGATGGAGAGTACAGCATATTGGCGCATTTCAAGCAAGGATCTATCACGGTACAGAAGGGGGACATGGTAAAGCGCGGCGACTTGCTCGGATTAACGGGGAATTCCGGGAATTCCAGCGAAGCGCATATCCATTTTCAGGTATCCGACCAGCCCAGCCTCGAGAAAGGTAAATCCATCCGCATCAAATTCAAGAACGGTCTGGATCCGATCAGGGGACAATTCGTGGAAGGTTAGCAAAAAGAAAGACGCCGGAACAGCATGCGCCGGCGTCTTCTTCATGTCTGATATAAATATTATGCCTGAATGGGCCTACATATCCCGTTAATCCTCGATCGTCGACAGATCACCTGTCGGCAGATTCAGCTCCCATGCTTTGAGTACGCGGCGCATGATTTTACCGGAGCGCGTCTTCGGCAGCTTATCCTTGAACTCGATTTCACGCGGCGCCGCATGGGCCGACAGCCCCTCCTTCACGAAGCGCGCGATATCCGCCTTGAGCTCCTCCGAGGGCTCGTATCCATCAAGCAGCGAAATGAACGCCTTGATGATTTCGCCTCTGGTCGGATCAGGCTTGCCGATTACGCCCGCCTCTGCGACAGCTGGATGCTCCAGCAGCTTGCTCTCCACCTCGAACGGTCCGATCCGCTCCCCGGAGGAATTGATCACGTCATCGATGCGGCCCTGGAACCAGAAGTAGCCATCCTCATCCATATAAGCCGTGTCGCCGGAAATGTACCAGCCCGGGATACGGAAATATTCCTCGTATTTCGGAGCATTGTTCCAAATGAGCCGCATCATGGACGGCCAAGGTGCGCGGATAGCCAGATTCCCCATCCGGTTAGGCGGCAGAATCTTCCCGTTATCATCGATAATCGCGGCTTCGATGCCTGGAACAGGCTTGCCCATGGAGCCCGGCTTGAGCGGCATCGACGGATAGTTGCAGATCAGCTGTCCGCCCGTCTCCGTCATCCACCACGTATCGTGGATTCGCAGCCCGTACACCTTATACCCCCAGCGGACGACCTCCGGATTGAGCGGCTCGCCTACGGACAGAACATGTCTTAATGACGACAGGTCATACTGTGCGATCATGTCCTCACCAGCCCCCATCAGCATCCGAAACGCGGTCGGCGCGCTGTACCAGACCGTCACCTTGTACTGCTGGATCGTATCATACCAATCCCCCGGATTGAAGCGTCCGCCGCGTACGATATTCGTAACCCCAAGCAGCCAGGGTGCGAATATGCCATACGAGGTGCCCGTCACCCAGCCCGGGTCGGCCGTACACCAGAACCGGTCGCCTTCCTTCAAATCCAGAACGACTCTGCCGGTATGGTAATGCTGAATCATCGCGTTATGAACATGATATACTCCCTTGGGCTTCCCGGTAGAGCCGGACGTATAATGCAGAATCATCCCGTCCTCCCGGTCGACCCATTCGATTTCGGTCTCCGGAGCAGCCTGCTCAAGCTCGGCCATCAGGTCGATCAGCCCTGCCTCCTGCGGAAGATCCTCGCCGACCAGGAACACATGCTTCAACGCCGGAAGCTCCTCCCGCTTCACACGAGGCAGCAGCGCTGGCGTCGTAACGATGGCTACCGCTCCGCTATCCTCCAGCCGGTCCTTGACCGCCGTCTCCATAAATGCCTCGAAGAGCGGCCCTACCACCGCACCGACCTTAAGCGTCCCAAGCACGGAGATATACAGCTCAGGGCTTCTCGGCATAAACACGAAGACGCGGTCCCCTTTGCCGATCCCATAGCTGCGCAATACATTCGCAAATTTGTTCGACAGCGTGCTCAGCTCTTCGTAAGTGTAGGATTCGTTTCTGGTCGAATCTCTGAACAGCAGAGCCGTACGGCTGCCCTTCCCCGCATCTACGTGGCGGTCGATCGCTTCATAAGCCATGTTGACCCGGCCCGTTTGATACCAGGAGAAATTCTTCTCCACATCGGCCCAATCGAACTTGGCATAAGCCTCCTCATAATTCCCTAAATTGGACGAAGGGGCGACCTCCGAAATAATCTCACCTTGCAGCTGACTCATTGTTTCATCCTCCCTTGAATCTGTCTAAAAGTTAAATCTTTGAAAGCAAATTCAATTGTGAAAACGGATACACCTTGGCGGATATGACAATGTGGATATGGCTTTCAGCCACCTGTTTAATGCAGCCAAAGCGCTATCCACTTTGTTAATGGAGCCATTGTGTAATTAGTCATGCAGTGTAAAGCGGGATGTCAAGAATTATTTGTGAATGTTTTATGTCGGAATACATTATAACACACGCTTTTATGAGGGGCTATACTTTTCAAATTTTCATTTTTCTGTTATAAGTGAGGGGAACGAGCAAAGGAGGCGGCGAAAATGGAACATCGGAAAACGCATATCCGCCATACCCTGTCCAGAGGAGATCGCGAAATCGTAGTTGAAGGCCCTGTCTCCCCGGAGCTTCTTCAGAGCTTCCGGATGCACGAAGAGCTGGACGCCTTCCGCAGGCCGAACGATCAGCACGAAGCCTTGATTGAAATCGCGGCTCTCCCGGAAGGGCGCATTATCATTGCCCGGGAGCAGGATACCATCGTCGGTTACGTCACGTTTCATTACCCTGATGAGATGGAGCGCTGGTCCCAGGGAAATATGCCCGATCTGATTGAACTTGGAGCAATCGAGGTGGCGAACGATTATCGCTCGCTCGGGCTGGGCTCCAAAATGATCCGAACGGCCTTCGAGCAGGATCAGATGGAGCGGTATATCGTATTTACGACGGAATATTACTGGCACTGGGATTTAAAAAGCAGCGGACTCAGCGTATGGGACTACCGGAAAATGATGGAGCGGCTGATGAAAACAGTGGATATGGTCTGGTATGCTACCGATGACCCAGAAATTTGCTCCCACCCGGCAAACTGCCTGATGGTTCGCATCGGGAAGGACGTTCCGCTAGAATCTGAAGAGCAGTTCGATCGGATCCGCTTTCAGCAGCGGTTCATGTACTGATGCTCATGCAGAGAATGACACAAGAGCAAGGAGAGTGGCGCCCATGACTGGAAGCGCTTTATTAGTTCATCATGATAAAGCCCTGAATTATCATTTTCACGACAGCCATCCTTTTCATCCGATCCGGCTCAAATTAACGCTCGACCTCCTTGCCGAAGCGAGGGCTCTGGAGCCCTCGGCGATGCTGGCGTCCCGTCCGGCCACGGACGATGAGCTGCTGCAGGTTCACCAGCCGGCTTTCCTTGAGGCCGTTAAAGCATTAAGCGCGAGCCCCCCCGGGCCGGGTTGGCTGGAGCGCGCGGAGCAGTACGGGCTGGGGGACGGGGATACGCCGTTCTTTCCGGGCATGCATGACGCTGCTGCATATATTGCCGGCGGCTCCATCACGGCTGCCGAAGCCGTCATGTCCGGACGCTGCGACCATGCCCTGCATTTGGGCGGCGGCCTGCACCACGCCCTTTCAGCCAGAGCGGCAGGCTTCTGCGTATATAATGACGTCTCCGTCGCCATAGCCTATGTTCGCCAGCGTTATCAGGCACGGGTGCTCTATATCGACACGGACGTCCACCACGGGGACGGAGTACAGTGGAGCTTCTATTCCGATCCGGAGGTCTGTACATACTCGATCCACGAGACCGGCAAATATTTATTTCCCGGAACGGGCTTCGTGCAGGAGCGAGGCGAGCATCAGGGCTACGGAACCAGCGTCAACATCCCGCTGCAGCCTTATACGGAGGACGACTCCTGGATGGAATGCTTCGAGCAGTCGATTCGGCGGCTGGTAGAGTACTTCAAGCCGGATCTTATCATCAGCCAGCACGGCTGCGATGCGCATGCTTACGATCCGCTCTCCCACATGCAGTGCAGCATGGCCATCTATGACCAAATGCCCGCCATCATTCACAGCCTTGCCCATAAGCATTGCGAGGGGCGTTGGGTCGCCGTGGGCGGAGGCGGGTATGACATATGGCGTGTCGTCCCCCGGGCATGGAGCCTGCTCTGGCTGGAAATGACGGATCACCCCTTGAAGCGCTCCCTGAAGCAGCAGCCTCGCACGCCGTTGCCGCAGGCCTGGAGAGAGCGGTGGAAGGGACAAAGCTCTGTGAGCCTCCCGGCCGAATGGCTGGATGACCTGACGCATTGGGAGGGAATTCCCCGCAGGGACGAAATCACAGCAAAAAACCGCGAGAGTCTCGCGGTTGCGCTGCAGGATTTCCCCAAGGTCTGATTACCGGTTCAGGCGGGCGGCCATCTCGTTCAGAATTTCGAACGAACGCCGGGCAGCAAGCGCCGTAAATTCGGCGAAATTGACGTCCGCAGTCCCGTCGGCCTTGTCGGACATCGAACGGAGAATGACATAAGGCACTTCATTCATATGGCATACTTGAGCCACCGCAGCCCCTTCCATCTCCACACAGGCGCCATCCAGCGTCTCATGGAGCTCGCGAACATAATCATAGTTTGAAATGAACTGGTCTCCGGATAGCACTTTGCCTACGATAAAATTGTTATCCGTGCACAGCTTGGCGCAAGCTTCCTCCGCCAGGCGGATCAGCTTCCTGTCGGCCGGAAAGTCCGATACGTCCTGATAAGGGATTATGCCGCGGGCAAAGCCAAGCGCAGTCACATCCACGTCATGCTGCTGACACGAAGAGGAAATCACGATATCCCCGATATTAAGCTCCGGATGAACCGCACCGGCCACTCCCGTAAACCATATCGCCTCCACTCCGAACCGGTCGACCAGCACTTGCGTTGTGGCTGCGGCATTGACTTTGCCGACGCCTGATTTGCAGACGACAACTTCTTTGCCGTGCAGCCGTCCCGTCACGAAGCTGATCCCGGCGTATCCGACCGTGTTCTTTCCCTCTACCCGCTCCAGCAGAAGGGCAATTTCTTCATCCATGGCGCCCATAAGCCCGATTGTTGCGGCCATAACGATCTCCTCCTCTATTTTCCCCCTAAAAAAAGCTCCTGAGCAGGAGCTTTTTCCGTATAACCTTTTTCATATATTTGTCTTTATTCTTCTTCTCTATCTATAATTGATGATCGAAATCAGCCGATTATACGTGGCTGACCGACAAGCGGAGGATCGTCTCATGCGGCAAAATCACCTTCGAGCTCTCCACAGTCTCTTTCTTCATCAATTTTGTCAACAAGCGCATAGCTACCGCGCCGAGGTCATACATCGGCTGGGCTACCGTGGTCAGCTGGGGCCGTACCATTGAGGCCATGCGGATATTGTCCACGCTGATAATAGAGAAATCCTCGGGAACCTTCAGCCCTTCGTCCTGAATACTGTGAATCGCTCCGATCGCCATCTCATCCGTAGCGGCGAAAATAGCCGTTGGGCGCTTCTTCAGACCCAGAAAATACTTCATAGCTTCGACACCGGATTCGTAACGGTAGTTGCCGATCCGGACCAAATCCTCCTGGTACTGGATGCCCGCTGTCTCCAGGGCCCGTTTATAGCCCTGAAACCGTGCGTATCCGTTAGCCGGATCCTGCAGCGTGCCGCTGATCATGGCAATCTCGCGATGACCGTGGCGAATCAGCGTGCTTACAGCATCAAAAGCCGCCGCCTCATGATCGATATCGACGGACGGAATCGTTCCGTTCTCGTCGCTCGTCGCACATAAAACAACAGGAACAGAGGATGTCTGGAAGGCCTGCATATGCTCTTCCGTCACTGCTCCGCCCATGAAGAGAAGCCCGTCCACCTGCTTCTCAAGCAGCGTGTTGATGACGCGGATTTCCTTCTCTTTCTTCTTGTCTGCATTACATAAAATAATGTTATAGTGGTACATGTTGGCGATGTCTTCAATGCCCCGGGCGATTTCGGCGAAGATTGAATTCGAGATGTCCGGAATCACTACGCCAACCGTAGTGGTCTTCTTGCTCGCAAGGCCTCTTGCGACCGCGTTCGGACGATATCCCAAACGTTCAATTGCTTCATATACCTTCTTCCGGGTTTGCGGCTTCACGTTAGGGTTGTTATTGACAACCCGTGAAACCGTGGCCATTGAGACGCCTGCTTCACGTGCCACATCGTAAATGGTAACCGTCACATTCTTCTCTCCATTGCCAATAGATTTTCACTCATTCATCCCGTAAATTTTCAAGCTCCAATTAGGTTTATGATACGACAAAATTTTACTTTGTGCAATGTTCGCGCTTTATTCGGCTAGAACCCCCTCTAGGGCTTCTGAAGTAATGTCGGAATGGGAAGTATGCCAAACGGCTTGTCCGTTTTGGACTAAAATGGCTTGAGGGGATTCATGCTTCACGCCAAGACGCTCCGCCGCCGCATTGGAGACGGGCCTGTCTTCAACAACGTATATAACACCATAGGCAACAGCTTCATTGGGACTATCATTTAAGTATGCTTCCACTTCCCGATGCGCTCCCGAGCTGATGGGACAACGGGTACTATGTTTGAATAGCAACAACGGCTTGTGCGCAGAGTCTTCCATAGCCTGGGCAAGCTTTTCTATAGAAGTTATTCTTTTCAAAGCAGCCATATAATATCCATCCCCTTTTCCGACAACAGATTATTAAGCATACTTATTAGATATCTTAACAAAAAAAAGACGATAAACACAACTCATTGCAGTATTTTGCTGAAAATCCGCCCCTAATTCGCCCTTGAAAACTGACTATTATTCACAAAGCAAGATATTTGAGTCAATCTTTTGGAGATATCATCCATCCAGTCGCGATCCTGCATCTCCTTGGCACATCCATACACATCAAGCAGAAGATTGATGCGCTCCTTGCATTTCTGGTCGAGCAGCGCTTCAAAAGAAGGTGAACCGGTGTCGTTCCAGGAACGGTAAATCCCGTACATGACATCGACCAGCTCGTTGACTTCGTTAAATAGCACGAGCCCCTGCTCCCGGCTCGCCTTCACTTCCCCCAGCAGAGCAAGCAGATCCGGCTTGATGGCTGAAAGAACTTCGTAATGATTGCATTGCTCGCATTCGAAAATCGGTACCCTGTCAATTTCGATAACACTTTCGAAAATAAGCACTCGAAAATCGAGGCTCATTTCTTGCCCGCAATGACACAGCTTGCGCACAGTACCACCTCTTCTAACAAATCATTTTTCAATTGGCTGCCCGTCGTCCCCGTTATGTTGCGATAAAAAAATGTAGAATTGGATGTCAAATGATGTATTCGACCTATGGGGGATGTTCTCCTTGTTCAAGGAGACAAATGCTTGTTATTTCCTAGGTTGGAAAGGAGTATTGACAGGCTAAAGGCCGCAGTCATATGAAAAATAACTTTATTTTTGATACAATTAAAATATCGAAAACGAATTTCGTCAAGACCGATCGAGAACAGGAGGCGTGAATATTGAGACTTACTGGTAAAAGAGTCATCGCTTTAGTGGACGAGGAATTCGAGGATTTGGAGCTCTGGTACCCGATCTACCGGGTGCGCGAGGAAGGGGCCGAGGTTCACCTCGTTGGACTGGAGAAAGGCAAAAAATACATCGGCAAATACGGTGTGCCTGCCGAGGCGGAATACAGCTTCGAGGAAATCGATGCCAAAGACTATGACGGCATCCTCGTCCCCGGCGGCTGGGCGCCGGACAAGCTTCGCCGCTATGGCAAGGTGCTCGAAATAATCAAGGAGCTTCATACAGCGAACAAGCCGATCGGCCAAATTTGCCATGCCGGCTGGGTGCTGATCTCGGCCGGAATCCTTAAGGGCGTTACGGTGACCTCAACCCCGGGAATCCGCGATGACATGGAAAACGCAGGCGCGATTTGGAAGGATGAAGCGGTTGTCGTCGACGGACATATCATCTCGGCTCGCCGCCCGCCGGATCTGCCGCCGTACGGCAAAGCATTCGTCGATGCGCTGGCCAAGGCTTAATCTGAACATTTCAAGGCAGCAGCAGTAAACAACAAGAAACCAACCTAAGAACAACAAGAACCGCAAGGAAGAGGCTCATCGCTCCTCCAAGCGGTTCTTTCTTGATTCTAACTGTTCTGCCAAACGCAGCTCTCGGCAAAGCGCGTCAGCTCCGCCTCCACTTCAGCCCCTGTCGCAAGCCGGAAGCAGTTCGCTCCGGTCTCTTTGCCCGCAGAGGCTTTGGCATTTAATATCCGGTGCTTCACTCTTAACAAGGATTGCGGCGACATGCTCAGATCGCGTACGCCGAGATGCAGCCAGAGCGGAATTGCCTTCTCGTCCCCGGCGAGCTCCCCGCAGACGCTGACCGGTATGCCCGCCTCGTGCGCTCCGGTTATCGCTTGGCGGAGCAGGCGAAGCACGGCCGGATGAAACGGCTGATACATATGGGCGATCGTCTCGTTCATCCGGTCGACAGCCAGGACATACTGCACGAGATCATTCGTGCCGATGCTGAAGAAATCCGCTTCCTGGGCCAGCAAATCGGCAATCGCCGCGGCAGCGGGCACCTCGACCATAACACCGACCGGTATTCCGTCGTCGTAAGCGATGCCGCGCTGGTCGAGCTCAGATTTCGCTTCGGCCAAAATTTGCTTCGCCTCGCGCAATTCCTCCAGCGAGGAGATCATCGGCAGCATGATTTTCAAATTGCCGTAAGCACTGGCCCTAAGGATCGCTGTTAGCTGAGCCTTGAACATCTCTTTGCTGTTCAGGCTGATGCGGATGGCCCGATAGCCCAGGCACGGGTTCTCTTCCTCCGGCAGCTCGAAGTATTCCAGCTGCTTATCTCCGCCGATGTCCAGCGTGCGAATCACGACGGAATGCCGCCCCGCCTTCTCCGCGACCTGCCGGTAAATGCCAAACTGCTCCTCCTCTGAAGGGAAGTCCGGGCGGTCCATGTACAAAAACTCGGTCCGGAACAATCCCGCGCCTTCCGCGCCATATTTGAGCGCCTGCTCCAAGTCTTTGACAGAGCTGATGTTGCCGGCCAAGCGAAAGCGGACGCCGTCTTGGGTAACGGCCTCGACCGCCGCCAGCAGCTGCAGCTGCTCCTTCCGTCTGCGCTGCTTTTCGGCCACTTCCGTATAACGATCTATAATTTCCTGATCAGGTTCAATATATATGAGTCCTTCGTCGCCATCCACAACAAGCAAATCACCCGTCTTCAGCGGCGCCGCAAGCTTGTGCTCCAGTCCGGACACAAGGGGGATTCCCAGAGCCCGGGCCATAATCGCCGAATGCGAGGTCTTGCCGCCAGCCATCGTGACCATGCCAAGCACATTGTCAGGATTCATATGTACAAGCTGGGAGGGCGACAATTCCTTGGCTACCAATATATACGGCTGGGTGTCGGCCGGGAGCGTAATATCGGGCGTACCTAGCAGATGCTTAAGCAGGCGATTGCCTACATCCTTGATATCGAGCGCCCGCTCCTTCATATACTCATCATCAAGCAAATCAAACATCGTGACAAAATGATCGATCGCTTCTTTAACGGCGACCTCGGCCGCCTTGTACTGCCGTTCGATGATCCCGCGGATTTCGCTCATGAATACGGGATCCTCCAATATGGCTAGATGAGCGTCAAATATGCTTGACTCCTCAACGCCTACCGCTTCCTTGACCTCGTTCTTCATCACTTCGATTTCCGTCTTGGACGTGCGTATGCCTTCATACAATCTCTCGAACTCTGCCGCCAAATCGATCTTATCCATCTGGCGCTCCGGCACATCCCATTCCCAGGCAGGCAGCACAAAAGCCTTGCCGATGGCGACGCCCGCTGCTGCACCGATGCCCTGTATCATGTTTTAGACCCCCTATGTCCTGCGCTGTTATAGGATATCATCTCTCTATAATTTATCTCTCATTAGTATTTCGGGTGCGCACTATTATGGTAATCCCAGGCTTGCAAATTTGTCAAAGGAAAATAAGCCTGTCCAGGCAAAGTAAAAGAGGACCCGGCGAGTGACGGGTCCAAATCTTACAGATTATTGACGGCTCTTGCCGAGTAAAATGCTGTCTTCTACCTTGATGCACCGATCCATAACTACCTTCAGACCGCCTTGTGAGGCGATTTGCGCCGCTTCCTCGCTGATGATCCCCTGCTGAAGCCACAGCACCTTGGCGCCCGCTGCTACCGCCTCCCGGGCCACCTCCGGCGTATACTCGCTGCGCCGGAATACATTGACGATATCGATCGGCTCCGGAATATCCGCCAACGAAGCGTACACCTGCTCGCCGAGAATCTGCCCGCTTGCCGCCGGATTGACCGGGATAATGCGATACCCGTTGCTCTGCATGGCCTGGGCCACCATATAAGATGTGCGATCCGGCTTGTCAGACAGTCCAACGACGGCGATATTACCGGCATGCTGCAATATTTCCTTGATCTCCTCGCGGCTCGGGTTTTCAAAAGCCATAGCCAAATCCTCCTCTCGAATTTCCATAGTATGCCCGGCTCAAGACGGTTATACCCATTCTACCTGAGCGCCAAGCGCCTTCATATGATCGAAAAATTGCGGATACGATTTGGCAACGTGATGAGCGTCCTTGATGACCAGAGGCTCCCGGCAGCGCAGGCCGACGATCGTCAAGGCCATAATGACGCGGTGATCGTAATGCGCGTTGATCTCCACGCCGCCCTCCAGCCCGCTCGGACGGCCGTGTACGATGATCTCAGCCTGGCGCTCCTCTACGCTTGCACCGGCTTTTCTCAGCTCGGTCAAGTAGTCTGTGATCCGGTCGCATTCCTTGTATCTTAAGTTCTCCACGTTATAGAAACGGGAGGTCCCGTCGGCAAACACCGCGGCTGCCACCATAGCGAGCACCGCATCGGTTGCGGCATCGCCGTCGAACTCTACCGGGCGCAGGCGTCCGTTGCCCTGGACGTGAACCGTGCCGTCGACATGGGTCAGCGGCACATCCATCATTTGCAGAACATCCACAACCGCGCGCTCGCCCTGCTTGCTGCGTTCGGCGAGACGATGCACCTTCACGTCCGATTTGGTTACCGCAGCCGCCGCGAGAATCGCCGCAGAGCCCGGATAGTCGCCTTGAACCGTGTAAGTCTTCGCCTGATAGCTCTGGCGTCCGGGCACCTTAAAGCTCATATAATCATCGCTGGCATGGATAATAATTCCCGCCTGCTCCAGCACTTCCAGCGTCTGGCCGACAACGACCTTCGATTTCAAATCGTCCAGCACCTCGATCTCGCTGTCCTCCTCCAACAGGGGAGTCAGGAACAGGAGCGCGCTCAAATATTGCGAGCTGACAGCGCCGGATACGGTAATCCTGCCGCCCTTCGGATGGCCGCCGCGAATCGTAATCGGCAGCCGGCCCTCCTGATGGCCGACCTCGACGCCGAGCTGCTCCAATGCCTTGATCAAATCGTCATGAGGACGCTTGCCGAGAGAATCGGGATACGTATTAACGAAGGTTACTTCAGGACACAGCGCGGCGATTCCCATCAGAAACCGGAGCACAGCGCCGGCATTGCCGACATTCAGTTCCTTGACATCCTTCGGCTTCCGGCCAAAGCCCGTAATGACGATCTTCTCGTCGTCCTCTTCCAGTACCGCCCCCAGGTCGGCAATGCAGCGGCGCATGGCGTCGCTGTCCTCGCTGTGCGCGGGATGGTATATAGTGCTCGTACCCTCGGCCAGAGCGGCAACGAGCAGATAGCGCGTCGTATAATTTTTCGATGATAGCGCCCCGATCTCACCGCTTAGCTCGGGTGTAGGTCTTACAATAACGTCCATTTATATTCTCCTTTTTTCTCCAATATTATTTTGATTAACCGCGGTAATGCATTAAAATCTCAGACGCTAGGGTATCCGGGCTTTTACCCGAGGTATCGATCTTGATGTGGGCGAAATCGTAGGCATGCTTGCGCTCCTTCAGAAGCACGGTCAGCCTCTCTCTCGCCCCCCCGGCCAGCAGCGGCCGGTTCGGATCCTCGCCGACCCGCTTCAGGATGCTCTCCAGGTCTGCGGTTAAGGCCGCAACCCAGCCGTTCTCCAGCATGACGGAGCGGTTCTCCTCGCGCAGCACGGCACCCCCGCCGGTCGCAAGCACTACCTCTCCCTCCTGCAGAACCTTGCGGAGCAATGCCGACTCGAGATCCCGAAAATAGGATTCGCCCTGATTGGCGAACAGCTCGGGAATCGTGCAGCCCGCCTCCTCCTCGATCCGCTGATCGAGATCGATCAGGCGATAACCGGACCTTTCGGCTACCACGGCTCCTACCGTGGATTTCCCGGTGCCCATCATTCCTACCAGTATAATATTGTTTCTCATTTGACTCAATATTTCACCTACTTTATTCCTGTGCTGATGGCAAACTTTTTCATATCATAACACAGGCGCCGTTGTTTCGGCACATCTCATCTCTAAATATTCAAAAAAGGCGCCAAAGAGCAGAGCAGCTCTTGACGCCTTATGAATCATTGGATTAGAACCATTGATGATGGAATACGCCTTCTTTGTCAACGCGCTTGAACGTGTGCGCCCCAAAGTAGTCGCGCTGCGCTTGCAGCAGGTTGGCCGGCAGGCGCTCCGTCCGGTAGCTGTCGTAGTACGACAATGCGCTGGAGAAGCCCGGAACCGGAATGCCGCGGGATACCGCCGCTGCCACCACTTGGCGCCATGCATCCTGATAGGTCTCCACGATGTTCTTAAAATACGGATCGAGAAGCAGGTTCTTCAGGCCAGGATCGCGGTCGTAAGCCTCCTTGATGTTGTGCAGGAACTGGGAGCGGATAATGCAGCCGCCGCGGAAGATCATCGCGATGTTACCGTATTTCAAATCCCAGCCGTATTCGTCGGAAGCAGCTCTCATTTGGGCAAAGCCTTGAGCGTAGGATACGATCTTGCTGGCGAACAGCGCTTTGCGAACATTTTCAATGAACTCCTGTTTGTCGCCGTCAAAGGAGCTGGCAGCCGGTCCGCTTAAAATTTTGCTGGCGGCAACGCGCTCTTCCTTCATCGCGGACAAGAAGCGGGAGAACACGGATTCCGTGATCATGGACAATGGGACGCCAAGGTCGAGAGCGCTCTGGCTTGTCCATTTTCCCGTACCCTTCTGCCCGGCGGCGTCCAGGATAACGTCAACCATCGGCTTGCCGGTCTCTTCATCATATTGCGAGAAGATGTCCGCCGTAATTTCGATCAAGTAGCTGTCCAGCTCGCCTTTGTTCCACTCGCTGAAAATTTCATGCAGTTCCTTGGCATCCAGGCCAAGCACATCCTTCAGCAGGTGGTAGGCTTCGCCGATCAGCTGCATATCGCCGTACTCAATGCCGTTGTGCACCATCTTAACATAATGTCCTGCACCGTCTGGACCGATATATGTACAGCATGGATCGCCGTTCACTTTAGCAGAAATGGCTGTCAGAATCGGCTCTACCAATTGATATGCGCTTTCCTGGCCTCCAGGCATGATTGCCGGTCCGTTCAACGCGCCTTCCTCACCGCCGGACACCCCTGTGCCGATAAAGCGGAAGCCTTTGGCTTCAAGCTCCTTGCTGCGGCGCTGTGTATCCGGGAAGTATGCATTTCCTCCATCGATAATGATGTCGCCTTGATCCAGATAAGGAAGGAGCTGCTCGATCGTTGCGTCGGTAGCTGGCCCGGCTTGTACCATGATCAGGATTTTGCGGGGGACTTCCAGGGAATTGACAAACTCCTCGACCGAGAAGGTGCCGACCACGTTTTTGCCTTTCGCTTCATTCGCGAGCATATCGTGTGTCTTCTCCGGGGAGCGGTTAAACACCGAGACGGTGAACCCTTTACTTTCAATATTTAGGGCGAGGTTCTTACCCATAACGGCAAGGCCGATAACGCCAATTTGTTGTTTCGACATGGTCTCCATCCTTTGCATTCTATATTTTTTTCAATAATATCATTTTAACTCTTTGAAGTACAGAAGTGAACCCCTCCAGCCAACTCCTATTTGAATTAAAAACGGCCCTTCCAATGGTTTTCGAAGAGCCGTTTCAGTCCCGTTTAATTGTTCCCATTGCTTCTCTTACCACTCCAGTTGAATTAATTGAATACGAAGCTTGCGCAGCTTCTCTTTACAGCTCTCTGCCCGCTCCTGATCCCCGGACTGCATCGCGCTGTACAAGTGCTCCAACTCCTCGTCCAGCTCCTTCTGCAGGCTTTCGATCTGCTGCTCTGCCGATTGCGAGGTCAGCAGCTCAAGGGTTTGCTCCATGTCCAGCATAGGACCCTTCTGAAAAATAACCCGATGCTCCACACCGGTGATTTCCACCAGCCGGATCACCTCGCCGAACAGGATGCTCTCAATGAGGATCTGCCGGTCCTTGAAACGTTTGACTACCGCATGACCGCGCAGATCTCCGATCAGCTTCTCGAGCCATTCCGCCAGTCTGGCATCCTTGATCAAGTAATCTCCCGCGAGCTTGTATCCTTTTGCAAGACGCTGAAAACGCAGCTTTGTCAGTTTGCGTCCCGTACGGACGGAAATAATGAAAATAGATTCGTTCTCGCTCCAATACAGCGAGTATCCGTCCTGAATCAGGTCGCGAATCAATTGCTGAATGTGCCGGCGGTCGAAACGGAGTTCCAGATTGCAGTACTCTACTTCATAACTTTTATTCACGGCACTCCCTCCCTTACCTTATCTTATACTTCATCTTATGTAGAGGTTACTTGGATTATTGATTATTTTTACCCGTAATCGGCCCAATGTGACGCAAATAAAAAAACAAAACGGAATATTCTGGAATTCGACCGAGGGACAGCTTGGCAAGCAGGGTTTTAAAAGTGGTATACTGGCGGGAGAGGCTGGTTTACCCGCCGAAGGATCGATTTGAATTACGCTGGAGGTTACCATCATGAATTTTACCGGTTTTACAGACCAAGATTTCGATAGCTTGACCGTGCCCGGGCTGGAGCCCCGAATGGAAGCGATTATATCCAACATCCGGCCCAAGCTGGAGGCGCTTGGCGGGACAATCGCCCCGTATTTGTCCGCCCTCTGCGGAGAAGAGATGTTCCCGCATGTTGCCAAGCACGCGAGACGGACGATCAATCCGCCCGAGGACACGTGGATTGCCTGGAGCAGCAGCAAGCGCGGCTACAAAGCGCTTCCTCACTTCCAGGTAGGCATGTTCTCGACCCATCTGTTCATCATTTTTGCGGTCATCTATGAAAGTCCAAATAAAGAGAAGACCGCCCAATACCTGGAGAAACATACGGCTAAGGTGCGCAAGCTCGTACCCGCGGACTTCTACTGGTCGACCGACCATATGAAGCCCGAGGGCACGCCTCATCAGGATATGGACAAGCAGGCTCTGCTGCAAATGGCCGCCAAGCTCAAAACGGTAAAGAAGTCCGAGCTGCTCTGCGGATTGCGCCTCGACCGGGACCACCCGCTGCTGCAGGACGGGGAGGGGCTGACCCGGAGGATCGAACAGACCTTCGAGACGCTGCTGCCGCTGTACAAAGGCTCCTTCTAAAACACGAAAAACAGCCTTCCCTCGTTAAGCTCGGGGAAGGCTGCTTTTATGCCGTGAGATGAGGATATGGACGAAGAAGAGGATGCCCATCACGATGGCGCTGGCCATGAACGGCGCGGAAGGGCCGAGCATGTCCCACATTTTGCCCGACACGATCGGTCCCACAGCCATCCCTGAGCCCTGCACGGTCAGGAACAGGCCCCAGACGGTCCCCTTCTCCCCTTCCGGAAGCATATGCGAAATCATCGTGTCCCATGTTGGCAGTATACAGGCATAGCTGATCCCGATTAAAATAACCAGGAACCATACCATGGGAATCGAGCGCGTAACCGCGAACACCCCGATCGCCACGGCAGCCAGCGCGAATCCGACGTGCAGAAACCATTTCGTTCCGAAGCGGTCCACCAGCCGCCCGATCGGGATCAGTCCGATGACGGTGATGCCCCCTCCGGTAACGAGCAGGGCGCTGAAGGCTTCCGGAGATAAGTTGAGCTCTGTACGCACGAACAGCGTAATAACGGGAGTGAGCAGCCCGATCGCAAAGGTCTGCAGGAAGAGTGCCGGGAATAATAAACGGCTGACATGGAGATTCTCCCTGATAGTACGGATCGACTGGCGTACGTTATTCAGGACGCCGCGGATTCCCCCTTCCCACAAGGAGTGCTCCTCCGGCGAGGTCTCCGGCGAATTGAGCTCCTGCTTCGCCTTGCCTTTGCCCGGCAGGAATATCGATACGATAACGACGATTCCCATCAGGCCTAGCAGGAACCAGAAAACGGGGCGGTAGGAGCCGTCCACGAAAAAGTTGATAATTACCGGTCCCAGACCGGTTCCGCCCAAGCTGGAGATTTGAATGACACCCATCGCTGTTCCGAAATTGTTGTTCTCGCGCGTGACGGCGGAAATGCCCATCAGCACACATGGCCAGAGCGGCGCGGTGCCGACTCCGATCAATGCGCAGCCTAACACGATCAGCCCCATTTTGTCGGCCACCGTAATAATGAAGACGGCAAGGAACGTAATCAGCAGTCCAATCATCATCGTCAGCCGGAAGCCGACCCGCTCAATGAGCCATCCGGCCGGGCTGCGAAATACGTTATCACCAATATATTGCAGCGAGAAGGATAAACCGATGGCGAAGGCGCTCAATTTCAAGACATCGCCCATGTATACGGGTAAAATGGATACGATTAAGGCTCCCTTTACGAACTCCACCAGAAACATAATGATCCAAAGGCAAATAAAGGTCGGAGTCAGCAGCTTTTTACTTACGAGTTTAGTCGTGATTTCCACAGTCGTTCTCCCTTTTCTTCTCTTTATAAATCGTAAAGTTATTTCTAGTCTATCCTCTTGATGAGGTAACTTACACCCCTGAAGCGATTTTGTCTTTTATGCGTTCAATCTTTACTTGCATTCCGGCCTCTTTTTGCTATACTCAACCTTGTTTAAAAATTTAGCTTGAAAGGCAGGGATGGCCTTCATGGATCATCAAGTCACACCGCTGTTTACCGCGCTTAAGAAGCACGCGGCCGGCAATCCCGTTCAATTTCATATTCCCGGGCACAAAAAAGGGCTTGGAGCCGATAAAGAATTCCGAGAATTTATAGGCGATAACGCCCTGTCGATCGATTTGATCAACATTGCTCCGCTCGATGACCTGCACCAGCCTACCGGCGTCATCGAAGAGGCCCAGAAGCTGGCGGCAGACGCGTTCGGCGCCGATTACACCTATTTCTCCGTACAAGGAACTAGCGGCGCCATTATGACGATGATCCTGTCCCTCTGTTCTCCCGGCGATAAAATCATCGTTCCGAGAAACGTGCACAAATCCGTCATGTCGGCCATCATTTTTGCAGGCGCCAAGCCGGTCTTCGTCTCTCCTGCACAGGACGAGAACCTGGGAATCGATCATGGCATTACGACTTCCTCGGTAAGAAGGGCCTTGAACCGCCACCCGGATGCGAAGGCCGTGCTGGTCATCAACCCGACCTATTTCGGCGTCTGTGCCAATTTGAAGGAGATCGTCGATTTGGCGCACAGCTTCGATGTCCCCGTGCTCGTCGATGAAGCGCACGGCGTGCATATCCACTTCCACGAGGAGCTGCCGATGTCTGCAATGCAGGCGGGTGCCGATATGGCGGCGACAAGCGTGCATAAGCTGGGCGGCTCGATGACGCAGAGCTCCGTGCTGAATTTGAATGTAAAGAACGGATACGTCAATCCGCAGCGCGTTCAGACGATCATCAGCATGCTGACGACGACATCCACTTCATATCTGCTGCTCGCTTCACTGGACGCGGCCAGGAGAAATCTCGCGCTGCATGGCCGCGAAATGATTCAGCAAGCGCTGGATATGGCGCACTATGCGCGCCGCGAAATCAATAAAATTGAAGGCTTGTACTGCTTCGGCCGCGAAATTCTCGGCAGCGAAGCCGCCTATGATCACGACCCGACCAAGCTTACGATTCACGTCCGGCATCTCGGAATTACCGGCTATGAGACGGAGAACTGGCTCAGAGAGCGCTACAATATCGAGGTAGAGCTCAGTGACATGTACAACATTCTCTGCTTCATTACCCCCGGGGATACACAGGAAACCGTAGACACCCTGCTGACGGCGCTGCGTGAACTGTCTAAACTGTATTATAAAGAAAATAACGCCAATGAGCTAATCGTTAAAATTCCGGAAATTCCTCAGCTCTCGCTCATTCCGCGTGACGCGTTCTATGCCGATACCGAGGTTGTGCCTTTTAAAGAATCGGCAGGCCGCATCATTGCCGAGTTCATCTATGTATACCCGCCGGGGATTCCAATTCTTCTGCCAGGAGAGGTCATTTCGCAGGAAAATATCGATTATATCGTTGACCATGTGGAAGTAGGGCTTCCCGTCAAAGGACCGGAAGACCGCTACATCAATCAGGTCAAGGTAATCGTTGAGGCCGATCCGATATTCTAAGAAGCCGGCAAGTGGCATACGCCTCTTCTATCCAAAGAAGCTCCCCTTGCCGGGGAGCTTCTCTTCAATTCAGGTCATGATCTATAAACAAGCATTCTACACTTCATCTTGACCGGAGACCAGCTCGTTGTAAGCCGCCTCCACTTGACGCCATTCGTCTTCGTCTTCAATATTGTAGAGAACCATTTCTTCATTCTCTTCTTCCAGACGAAGGATAATGCCGTCCGCTTCCGGATTGTTCCGCTCAAGCAACAGCGCATATACTTTCTCCGCTACATCGAACGTTTCGACTAGAACCATTTCTACGTCATTGCCTTCCTCGTCCGTCAACGTGAGTACAAATTCCTCATGCTCATGGTCATGGTCGTGTCCGCAGCCGCACGCTTCACCGTGTTCGTGCTTGTGATCGCTCATTGAAATACCTCGCTTTAAATTGTTTTGTGTAGTGGTTTGGATGAACTTGTCAGTTTCCTCTCGTATCGTATCATTTTTATGAGGGACAGGTCAATTCGATCGCAAGGCTGCGGGCCGTAAATTTGGAATTATTTCAGCACGTTGATGCTTTTCTCCGATACTAGTACAAAATCCGAGCTGCCGGATGCCGGTTTCATATAGAAGCCGAGCGTATATTTCCCCGCGGTTTTGAAATCATACGTATAGTCGTCGGTCACAAAGTAAAAGTTGCTGCCCGTGTCCTTAACATCCTTCGTCTGAATCGTCTTGGATGTGCCGTCCGGAGCCGTGATCGCCACTTTGATGGCGGAAATTTCCGTTTTCAAGTTGTCAATTTGCGAGAACACGCTGAATTTCAGCTTGCCAGCCTTCTCGATATCCGAGAAAATGTCCTTGCCCTTGAACAAGAAAATATGCACATTAGGTTTATAGTAGGTTACCTTCTTCGTTGCTTCATCATATTCAGCCAGTCCCTCCAGCTCTCTGACCGGGACGTAGGTTTTGCCATCGATCACGTAGGCCCCTTCTTCCACTTCACGGCCGTCGATGGACAGCTTAACTTTTTGAGTTGCCGAATCTGCGAACAGCATGGATCCGCCCGTGAGGGAGAATGCCAATACCAGTACCATTACTCTTCTCCATTTCAAGTTCATTAAATAGCCCTCCAATTGATTCATGTTGATGTTAATGTATACTCCGGCTAATTGCTCAAGTTGCGGTATTTCCTGCAAATCGCTCTTATTTTTTGCGAGAATGCAAGAGGCGCTTTCTCTCCTCAGGGAAATCGTGTAAATTAAAAATGAATGCCTTAGAAAGATAGGAGGGAATCGTTTGACTCTTCGCCTGCAAATGCTTGGCACGGGCGGCGCCTTTGCCAAGCGATATTATAACAATAACGCCCTGCTGTACGCAGACGGCTTCACACTGCTGATCGACTGCGGAATCACGGCTCCTCTGGCGCTTCATCACATGGGCAAGCCCATGGAAGCGATCGACGCCGTGCTCATCACCCATATTCACGGCGACCATGTCGGCGGCCTGGAGGAGTATGCCTTCCGCATGAAATACGGCCACGGGCGCAAGCCGGTGCTCTACGTTCCCGAGCTGCTGGCGGAGCCGCTATGGGAGAATACCCTGAAGGGCGGTCTAGGCCAGGACGGCATCGACTCGCTGGAGGACGCCTTTCACGTCCATCTCCTTCGCGAGGGGCAAATTTCGGAGCTGGCGCGAGGCCTCTCGCTGGAGATCATTCGCACTCCTCATATTCCGGGAAAGAACAGCTACTCGCTCTATTTGAACGGCGAAATTTTTTACAGCGCGGATATGATCTTTCAGCCCGAGCTTCTGACAGAGCTCGTCCGCCAGCGCGGCTGCCGCAAAATTCTGCACGAGGTGCAGCTAACGGGACCCGGACAGGTGCACACCACGCTGGAGGAGCTGCTGTCCCTGCCTGCCGATCTCCGGGAGAAAATCTCGCTGATGCACTATGGCGATGAGATGGAATCCTTTATCGGCCGGACGAAGGAAATGGCATTTCTTCACCAGCATGAAATCTATGATTTATAAAATCGGCCAGATAACGGCGCATTAAAAAAGCAAAGGAGCCGGGGAATATTTCCCGCGGGCTCCTTCTTGAATGCTCTATTCGAATGTGGGCAGCGCGTCCAAGTTATTGGACGGATCTCCGTCCGCATCGCCGCGGATGTACATCTCGCCATCTTTTCCCTTGAAAATATTCACGCCCGCAATAGCGCCTGCATTCACTTCACGCAGGGCATCTTCGTAGTTTAATATACGGCCGCTGGACGTTTTGAAGCGGGTCAGATTGCCGTCCCCGTTCCTTTGAACCGCGATAAAAGTCTCTCTGCTATCGACTGCCATCCTTGATCATCTCCTTTATCGAGCTGGGATTCCCGGTAAGGGATGCCTTTAGTGTGGCCCGCGCAGGATAATTATATGAGGCTCCTCTCCCTATAACGCCTATAGCGGCTTTTCCATCCGCACATGGAGGATGCCTGCGTCATAGAACGGCTCCGTGGAGATCGTCTCATAGCCGAGCTTCGCGTAGAACGGCTCTGCCTGGCATTGCGCATCCAGCACAGCCTTCGTCAGGCCGAGCTCTCTGGCCCGCTCTTCGAGGGCAAGCAGCAGCACTCTGCCAAGGCCCTGCGAACGGAACGGCTTCCGAACCGCAATCCGCTGCAATTTTGCGCTATTATCCTTATAGTACGTAATTCTCCCTGTCGCCGCAGCCGTGCCCTCCAGCTCAATGAGCACATGAACGGCATCCGGGCTGATGACATCGTATTCGTCGATCTCGAGGTCAATCGGCACCTTCTGCTCCTCCACAAAAACTTCCTTGCGAATATCCAAGCACTTCTCCAATTGCTGTTCCGAGTTCACGGCAATAATTACAGCAGCAGCCATTGTTACCCCTCCCATGTTGCTTCTTTACTCTGTAAACTGCATCATTATACAAAAAAAAGCTTTTCGTGTATAGTTGTAAGTACTTAAGGCTTCATTGAACACTTCACTCGGAAGGAGCTATTCCGCCATGACTGAACTAACGATTGCCGCGGCCGTGCTAATATCTGTTATACTTATCGTTCCCATGTTCTATACGATCAAAAAGGGCTATTCCCGCAAATGGGAGGATGATTGACGCCGGATCATGGAGGCGTAATCGCTTCTTTCGAATAGACATGCTCCCGTATTGACTTGCCATATACATTGTCGCGTACGGATTGGCCGAACCATGAGGGGAACTGCTGCTGACGGGCCAGCGTCTCTTCGCTTGGCCCGAGCCCGCACCCGCTGCCTACCAGCAGCAGGGTGACGCTGCCGATGGCGAGGATTACTTTGCTGGTGGTGATCCGGAGAGGTCTCGCTTCTCCCCCTTGCTTGCACTGCTGCACGAGCTTCATCCTTTCTCTGCATTTTGAACTTCTATGCTTCATTGTTCCTTTGGACTGCTTGCTTCATTCATTGTCGTCAGCAGGCATACCCTTTATACGCCATGCAAGGCCAGGGCTAACTCGTTGCTCTATAATTTTTTTGAAAAAAGGGTTTGACAAGGTTCGCTATTCCTGTTATGATATTTCTTGTCTTCACTAATTACATGTTTATATCATGATCTGTTAGCTCAGCTGGGAGAGCACCATCTTGACAGGGTGGGGGTCAGTGGTTCGAGCCCACTACAGATCATACTTAAGAACCCTTGAGGCTATGGCTTCAAGGGTTCTTTCTTTTTGTGCTGATGCGTATAACCCCCAACGATCAGCAGCAGCTATTTAGTAGACTAAAGATGTTAGATAAATAAAAACAAACGTTATAAGCAGAATGGGTATGAAATACTGGTTATATCGGTGTTTTCTTTTGTATAATTGATAGATTCTAAGCATACAAAAAATAGGCGTCAAAACTAACAGCAGCCAATATATCGCTGGAAGGTTCCCAAAATTCGCGTAGAATGCGACGGCATACATGAAATAAAGAATATCGAATATTTCTTTTTCATCTTTTAGTAAAATGAAACTGACATGAATAGGATTGCGGTTATAGGAAAGATATAGTTGCCGAATATAAGGGCAGTTACTGCAGCATTCGCTCTTTCACCGATAAGAAAGGAGCTTGTTATGGCAATAATGAAAAACAACTGCATGTAAAACCATTTTTCATGTTTTAATTTCTTCATTATATAACTCCTTACACTCCATCTCTAATATAGTAGATTCTCCAATTTTAATATGTACATATTTGGAAATGCCATATCCTGCCGATGCTTTTATCAAGGAAGAATCCATTTGTTCAGAGTTTGTATAGATTCATGGTCTATAGTATTTTATTGGAATTGTTAGTTTGTTACAGACGTTTATTATACATGTAGGGAGAGCGCGATGAAAGTTATTCTTCTGGATGATGATAGTATTGCATTGGATTATCTGGAACACCAGCTTCAGCAGATTCCCGGGATTGAGATTGCGGGGAAGTTTACGGATCCGGCTTTAGCCAAGAAAAAGATACTGAAGCAGCCGGTTGACCTGATTTTTATGGAAATCCAGCTGCCTGACGTGGATGGACTTCAGCTGGCAGAAGAAATTATAGAAAACAAGCCTCAAATCAAAATTGTGTTCGTGACTGGCTTCGAGGCGTACGCGATTAAGGCGTTTGAGCTCAATGCACTGGATTACCTGCTAAAGCCCGTTAAATTGGAAAGACTGAAAAAAACACTCCAGCGGATGGACCGTTCAAATACGGGGTTCGATCTGGATCGGCTGGCCGAGCAGAATCAATCGCTGCAAATTAGAATGCTAGGCCATTTTCAAATGATTCTTCAAGGAAAGCTGCTGCCGCCGCTGCGCTGGCGCACCGCGCGAGCCCAGGAACTGTTCCTGTATATGCTGCAATGCCGCGGGCAATTTATCCGCAAATCCACTTTAATAGAACTGCTATGGCCGGAATACGAGCCAAACCGGGCATATTCCCTTTTATATACGGTCATTTATCATATTCGAAAAACGCTCGAAGAGTACGAGGAATATTTTTCCCTTTCGAACTCCGTAGATGGTTATATTTTAAATTTGAATAATGTGCTGTTGGATGTTGAGGAATGGGAGAATTTCATCCTGTCCAGTGTGACTCTGACGAGCAAAACGATTGGCAGTTATGTGGAATACATGAAATTGTTCAAGGATGATTACTTGAAGGAGTACGATTATTGGTGGGCAGAGAGCGAGCGTCAGAGGCTAAAGATGCTGTGGCTCCGTACTTCGTTCCGGATGGCTGATTGGTATATGTCGAATAACCAGCAGCCGAAGGCCGTGGAAAAATATTTGGAGGTTTGCCATCAACATCCGATTGCGGAGGAGGCGCATTTTGCCCTGATGAAAATATTCGCGGCGAATAAAAATTCATTGGCTGTTCACCGGCAGTACCGCCTGCTTGTTGCCATATTACTTGAAGAATTCAATGAACAGCCAAGTACATATATTACGGATTGGTATAACGATTGGAAAATACAGCATGGCGGATGACAGAAGGAAGTCCTCCTATCCTTCAGCCCCTGCTTGTCCGCAGAACTGATTTCGGGACCAGCTCTGCAATCGCTTCTGTCAGACTAAACTAGGCTTGTGTTCATGCTGCTTGACCCATTCGGCAATATCCGAGTCTCTCATAGGCTTGCCATAATAATACCCTTGCATAACATGGCAGCCGAGCTCGGTGAGAAACTCGATATGCTCCTGGTTCTCGACGCCTTCAGCAATGACGTCAAGCTGAAGATGGTCAGCCATCATAATGATGGCGTTAATGATCGCCCTTTTGCTAGGGCTCTCCAAATCATTGGTGAATAAGCGATCCAGCTTCAAGGCATCGATAGGAATCCGGTCAAGCAGTCCGATGGAGGAATATCCGGTGCCGAAATCATCCATGGACACCCGTACGCCCAGCTTGCGAAGGCTTTGAAGCTGACGAATGATATCGTTAATATCGAAGAGTACCATCGACTCGGTAATTTCCAGTTCAAGCAGATGGGGATCCAGCTTCACTTTCTGGAGCACCTTTTCCACCAATTCCTGCAGGCTGCCCGTTTGAAAGAGCCGTACGGACAAATTAACGGAGACCGGCTGATTCATTCCTTGCTCCTGCCACAGCTTGCATCTGCGGCAAGCCTCCTCCAGCGCCCACCTTGTCATCGGTACGATCAAGCCCGTGTCTTCGGCGATCTGGATGAACTCTCCAGGAGTGACAAGGCCGAGCCGCGGATGCTCCCACCGGATCAAGGCCTCGAATCCGACCAGACTGTTCGTTTTGACGTTCCATTTAGGCTGGTATACGATAAAGAACTGGTTGTTTTCGAGTGCCAGCTGCAGGTCCTTCTCCAGCTCCATTTTGCGTACCATTTGAAGGCCCATCTCTTCACTGTAGAAGCAAAATTGGTTCTTTCCCAGTCCCTTGGCCTTGTACATGGCCGTATCCGCCGTCTTCAGGAGCACGGAGCGGTCGGAATCCTGAATCGAGCCGATGCTGATGCCAATGCTGCCAGTAACATAGAGCTCATTGCCTTCAATATAGTATACCTGCTTGATGCTCTGCAGAATTCTCTGGGCCAGCTGCTCGGCTCTTGCCGTATTGCAATGCTTGATAATGAACAGAAATTCGTCCCCGCCGATGCGGAACGCCTGCTGATCCTCGCGTATAAATTGACGGAGGCGGATGCCGACTTCCTGGATAAGCAGATCGCCAATGTTATGACCGAGCGTATCGTTGATCGCTTTAAATTGATCCAGATCGATAAATAGAACGCCGAGCTTCTCCGTACCGACATGCGAATCGAAGAAACGGTTCATTTCGTTGCGGTTCGGCAGCCCTGTAATCGAGTCCAGATAAGCTAGTCTTTCCAGTACATGCCGGTCGAAAAATAGCGCAACCCAGGATATGAGCAAAATAACGGAAATGACTACCGTGACGCCAAGCAGCAGGAATAAGTCTACATATGCAGGCCCTTCATGCACCATCGTATCAACGGCAGCAGTATGCTTCATTTGGGCCGCCTCCATGCCCGTGTAATGCATTCCGCAAATGGCGATGCCCATGATGAATGCAGACAGCCATTTCGCTCTGCTCATGGACGACTTGCTGCGAAACCGAAGAAACAGCAGCAATGCCGCATAAGAAGCGATTAACGCGATAATGACGGAGAGCACCAATAAAGTTTTATCATAATAGATTTCGGCGGGCATGATCATAGCTTCCATTCCCAGATAGTGCATGGTCACGATGCCACTGCCCATGATGAAGCCGCCGCCGGCGATTTTATACCAATTAATATCCCGAGGCATCGTGATGTAAAATGCAATGAAGGAGGAAGCTGCGCTCGCCAGAAGTGATCCTAGCGTAAGCCAGACATCATAGGTGACAGGCATATGGAGATGAAATGCCAGCATGCCTACAAAATGCATAGACCAAATGCCGCTGCCCATGACCAGAGAGCCCGCTAGCAGCCAGAAAAACTGGGTTCTACCGTTAGCATGAGATATCTTAGCCGCTATGCTGAGAGCGGAATATGATGCAAGTACTGCAATTATTACTGAAAGTGCCACAATGTAGTAATTATAACTGCCTTCTAAGTTCATTAATTCCCCCCCTTAACAAATATTTTATAAGATCAGGCTCTACAAAAACTTGACAGCCCGGGGAAATCACTAGTTGTACATATCCAATTGTACAGGTATTGTAGAGTTGTCTTTGTTGTAATCGAATAAGTGTAATCCTGGAGAAAGGAGATTCATTCATGGACGAATCGGCAAAAATCGAGTTTTGGAAAGGCCAGCTGCTGGAGCTTCAAACCGAGGAAGGAGTCATGTATAAGACGCAGATCATCTATCAGGTCGACAACCGCCTTTACATACAAAAGCCAATCAACCGCATGGACCGCTATTTAACGGTCACAGGCAACAAATCTGTAACGGTATACTTTCATAGCGATGAACGGGTGCTTTACTCTTTTGATACCATCATAAGCTTGCAGCATAATCAACTGTCATTCCCCGCCCCATTGGCCGAGCGGATCAAGAAGGCGCAAAGACGGCGCTTCTTCCGGGTTCCTGTTGAAGTAGAGTTGAATTTAAATCTAATGCCGGACGAGAATCCGAATGAAGACGAGCTCATCAAAGTGACGACCAAGGATATTAGCGGAGGAGGAATATCCTTTCTTTGTGATTTTGAAGTAGGGATCGAGGCGCTCATAGCGGGGACAATGCGTTTAGAGACGAACAATTCCCAGAATACGATCGAATTTCATGGCAGAGTTGTTAATTGCATCAAGCTTCCGGACAGTAATTTTAAAATATCGCTGGAATTTGTTCAATTGAAGGAATCCACCCGTTCCGACATCATTAAATATTGTCTGTTCAAGCAGGTGGAAGCAAGAAACAAGCTCAAAAATTATTGTTTGTAACAACTAAGAGACTACATTCCTACCGAGGTGAACGAAGCGATGGACGATTCTCTCCCTACTATGAATTTGATAGATGATATTTCCTTTGATCATATCCACGGCACCGAGCTTCCCTTCGATAAATGGGACTGGATCATGATGGTGCTAAGCGGCACCGCAGGCGCTTTATGCGATCTGGTCATTGGCCATCCCCGGGGCATGGAGGAGCCGAAAATCACCAACAGCTCCTTCGGCGGGCTTGGCGAACAGCTGAAGCAATATGATCTAAAGAATAATCCCATAGACTTTCAGGAGCCGGGAGCCTTTGGCGGGGATCATCGCCTGTACTCCTACGGGCATGATCTGTTCCGATTTTTCGAGGGCGTACGGCAAACGATGTTCGGCGAATATGCCGGGGTATCGTCCGTCGGCGGGGGCGAATTGATCAAGGAGTTTCCGGCATACGAGCAGCTGGATTTTGGGACTGCCGTCATTGTCAATTTGCTGCACCTGTTCAAAGACTTTTGTACGGTCCGTTCCCTGCCGATTCCCGGCATGACCATTCTCGCCAATTTGAACGGCGATGAAATGCCTGCCTTTGCGGAGAAGCTGTATATCGAGCATGGATTCAATCTGCGCATCGTTACAGGACAGGCCCTCAGCGTCGCCGCCATTGAGACCATGCTGAGAGTGTATCTTTTCATACGTTATCTCCGTGCAGATGTGCCCAAAGAGGCGATCCAATCCAAATGCAGAAAGATGCTGCTGTTCTCGCATTCCTTCGCAATGCTGTTTAATCTGGGCAAGGTTGTAATTAGCAAGAATCCGTTCATGTTGAATATCCCCCAGCTGATCATGATCGCGAAATACTGTGTCCAAATCGCCAGGGAAAGCATGGACATTCGTAAACAGCTCATCACCGCCAAGCAGCTTTCCTTCGCCGGCCAAGAGCGCGATTTGCTCGCATTGTACGAAAATGCAGCCGTGATGGACAGCATCCACAATGTCTATGAGGAGACTATTCAAGGCTATGCGGACATGCAGAAAGACCAGGAGAGCATCGGTTTAAGCAACCTGAAGGTAGCGGGGCGGCTAGGCAGCGTGTCGGATACCTACGCCGAGGTTCTCCGGCTATTAGAACGACGTAAAGGTGAATAAACTATGACTAAACAGCTAACTGCACTGCAAAGCGAAATCGAGGATTTGGCCAAAATAAAAGTGACCCGTGAAATGCTGAGCAAAGTGGATATTTCCTCGCTCATTCCCAAAATTACCGAAGTGGTTGAGCATCTGGACAATGCCCAGGACTCATTGGATAAGCTGTCTGAGCAAGGCGTGTTCAAAATGTGGTGGGGCTCCTTTACCGGAGGCAATGATAAAGTGCTCGCGAACGCCGAGAAGACGCTGATCGAAAGCTCGAAAATGAATATCGGGCTGGCTATGCTCACGACGATGTACGCCAAAGTGATCAAGGATCAGCAGGACTCACTCTCCCAGCAGCAGCAAGTCCTCAAGGAGCAGAATGAGGCAATCCGGGAGCAGCAAAGCCATATCGAACAGCTGTGGGGCATCAGCGATGAGCAGGCTCGGCAAATTCTTGCTGTTATCCAGGAGCAGCATACGATGATCGATGAGGCCGAGCAGCGGCTGACGCAGCAATTCCGGCAAGAGCAGAAGCTCGGCTGCGAGAAGCTGCAGCAGGAGTTGCTGCGCCAGCGCGAAGAGATGGATACCTGGAAACAAGACATGATCCTGCAGCTCAAGCAGGAGATCGCTGACGAGCAGCAGAAGCAGGCCAAAGCAGCGGAGAAGCTGCTGCTTCGCAAGCTGCGGTGGTGGATTGGCGGAGCTCTGCTCGCCTCCCTGGCCGCTTCATACCTGATCAACGCCATAAACCCTTGAAGCCGCAGGCTTCAAAGGTTTTTTTGGTTCGTTATACGGAAGAAGAAGAAATTATACCAAATACCACACCAGGGCGCTGAAGCTGTTCCCTTCCGCTGCATATTGTATGGACTGTACGGTAAACCGTCTGTTCTCATACAGCCAGTCGTTAATCTCCTTCTCAAGATCACCAATATTTGTGTTGAAGAATGTTTTCACGCTGTTCCTCTTCATTCTCATCACCTCCCCACCAGCATCTTATTCGACATCGAATGCTTACAAGCCTGCTTGTATTTGAAGATATGCTGAATGACTTGCCATCCGAACTTCTTCTTAGAGAAGGATTCGCAAGGATAAAATCAGCAGGTTGAGCCAAAATAACTAGACACTCGTTTAACGAAGCCATAATGGAGGATAGCGAACAGATGTCTAAACACACACGACTGTTAATTCTGATTGTGACATTCACCCTCTTCTTCCCCCTCCTCCCGGATGCATCGTTGGCCAGCCCGGTATCCAGGTTCAAAGACCGGGCTTATTATGAGCAGCGCGGCGATATTGTCTGGGAGGTGCCTACCGAAGACAAATACATTGCCCTTACATTCGATGACGGTCCAGATCATCGACAAACGCCGCAAATTCTGGACGTGCTGGACCAATACAATGCCAAGGCTACCTTCTTTGTCGTAGGCGATCGGGTAGAGAAATACCCAGACATCGTAAAAATGCAGCTGGCCCGCGGCCATGAAATTGGCAACCACTCGTACCGGCATCCCCCCTTCCAGACTTTGGGCAAGAGCAAAATGCAGGATGAGCTCAGCAAAACCCAAGAAGCGATTTACCGGGCTGCCGGCTTCAAGCCCGCCCTGTTTCGTCCCCCCGGCGGATTCTATAATGAGATGCTGGTTAATGTTACTAAAGAGAATGACTTGAAGTTCATCCTCTGGTCCTGGCATCAGGATACGAAGGATTGGAAGTCCCCGGGAGTAAGTAAAATCGTCAAGAAGGTGGTTACAAACGCGCGGAGCGGCGATATTGTCCTCATGCACGACTATGTGGCTAACAGCACACAGACCATCGAAGCGCTCAAGCTGATTTTACCTGAGCTTAAGAAGCAGGGCTACTCCTTCGTCACGGTATCCGACTTGCTTACCCATAAAGTTACGCCCGACCATCAGCTAAAAAAAGTTCTACACTGATCGAATGCGGAGAAGCCACTTCTCCGCTGCTTTATTTCTCTAAAAATTTATTTATTGAATCAATTTCATAATGCTTAGTTACAAAATCGTAGACTAACCGAATTAAAGCATTTCCATTTTAAAAAAAACTATGCGGCTCGTTCTTGTAACTGACGGCTTAAACGATCACACGCTAACTTCATGCAATTGTAAACTAAAGTAACCAAGTTTAAATGAACCTTAGCTTTTTGACCTGTTCGATGTCTCACATTGTTCAGTTGGAAAAATTCTTTCAAGTAAGCATTCACTCTTTCCACTGCAGATCGTCTCTTAGCAATTTCTTTCCACTGCTTTGAGCCTCTGGCCGGAGCGGTATATTTTCTAAGATCCGTTGTAATCTTCATTTTATAGACCTTCTGGCAAAGTGAATCATGCGCTAATGGACAGCTTGCACATTCTTTCGGTCGAACATATTTGAGTATTTCATAGGTTGGATCGTAGCTGTCATAGCGATAAGAATGTTCCCTGACACAAGTGGGTGCGAAGTATTCGTCAAATCCAACAAGTTCTGGTTCCCGCCGACGATTATAAGCAATAACAGCATGTGCATCTGCTTCTCGAATTTGCTTGTATATGGCTTCATAATCATATCCAGCATCCATGGTTACGTACTTGATACTGAAACTGTGATGCTGTAATGCCATCCCTTTTAGGAGCGGAATGGCAGCTTTACCATCATTCAAGATCCCAGAAGATAGCATTGCTCCAAGGATATATTGACTCTGCGATCCTACGGCAAGGTGACCTTTATAGCCATACCAAAAGACATTTTTGCCATCGCTATTCTTCTTGACTCCCCATTGCGGATCAAGAGGCATTTGATCTCGTAAAATGTTGAACGGCTCATGTAATTGGGCAGCGATTTCTTTCTCGAAGATTGGTTTTTGCTCCTCTTCTTCTTGTTTTTGTTTCAACCAAGCTTCGCGTTCAGCTTTCGCTTTTCGCCCACGCTTTTTGGGTTCTGGCTTTTCCTTTTCTTGCTTTGCAGGCGCCTGATCTCGAGCTTCGATATGGGTAGCATCAATAGCAACCGTATCGTCTGTAATAAATCCTTCGGCCATGGCATGTTCTAGTAGCTGCTGTTGCATCTCTTCTAGCGCATGGCTTTCGCTTATCTTACGCATTAATCGGGAGTAAGAAGAAGCCGATGGGATCGATTCTGACAGCATAAAGCCACAATCCAAGCGAAATAAGATGTCATGTTGAAGTCTCTTTATTAAATCTTTGATCGTAGGAATACGTTCTACGATTCGGATGATCAAGGAATAGACCATTGCCCTATAATTCACTTCAATGGGCGCACCATAAAGAGATGTTTTTCTGACCAAACGTAGAATAGGTGCAATGTCAATCGTAGAAAAAACCTCACGAAAACGATCTTTTTGTTCCATTTCATAAAGTTCTTGCAGGGTAAATAAACTCTCGTGTCGAATATATGGCATAGGGAGTTCACCTCGTCTCATTAGTTTGGTTTGGTCACTATACTAATTCGAGATTTGGGGAGGTACTCCTTTTTCTATGCCTTAAAAACCAGTCGTGGCAAGGCTTTTGATTTATGAAATTGATTCTATTAAAAATTTAATAATTGTGATTTAAATCACATATATTGTGAAAAAAATCACTTATAATAAAGACATAAAAGATGATCATCCCAAAACAAACTAAAACATTACAGCGAACAACACAGAAGGAGTGGTAATTATGTTTAACAATTTCCTCAGAACAAATAAATTTGCAATGTGGTTCCTAACCGTCATACGGATTTATCTCGGGGTAGAATGGATGAAAGCAGGCTGGGGCAAAATTACAGGAGGCTTCGATGCCGGCGGCTACCTGGCTGGAGCCATCGCCAACAGCGCCGGCGATCATCCGGCAGTTCAAGGCTGGTGGGCCGCGTTCCTGGAGCATGTAGCACTACCCGGCGTAGACATTTTTAACATCCTCGTTCCTTACGGAGAGTTTCTCGTCGGACTGGGCCTCATCCTCGGTACCTTCACTACCTTTGCAGCACTGATGGGACTCGTGATGAACGCCGCGTTCCTCTTCTCGGGCACCGTGAGCACGAATGCGCAAATGCTCCTGCTTGAAGTACTGGTCATCGTAGCAGCCGCCAATGCCGGTAAAATCGGACTTGACTACTACGTGCTGCCTTACCTTCGGGGATTGTTTGACAAAAGAAAAACGGCAAGCAAAGCGCAAGGACCTGCAGGCAAACCCCATTTAAAGGTGAACCATGGCGCATAAATAGGATACTCTTCGAAAAATAAACAAAGGCTGCTCCTCTTCGGAGGAACAGCCTTTCAATTTTTGTCCGCTGCCTGATGCATTGCCTTGTGCATTTAGATCAGGTCATCAAAAATCGAGCGCTCCCGCTTCACCGGATTGAAGCTCCCCCGCTCCCATACGAGCTGGAAGGCTTCCGGCGGGAAATGCCAAGGCGGCCCCTCGCTTAGCTTGCCGAATACTCGCTCAATCGATAAAATCTGCGATTCGTGCGCCGCAAGAGCTCTCGCTTTGGTCTCCTGCAGACCCTCCCCCTCCAGTTCCAATACCGCAGCCCCTTCTTCATTTGCCTTCGCCCCCGAAATGCCCATTACGTTGTAATAGAGCTTCTGCACGGAACTGCAGTTCCCGCTGAATACGGCTTTATTTACCGCATGATGAATGGCAATATGGTCGGGATGGCCGGATATGCCGTCCGCCGGAAAGGTAACGACTACCTCAGCCCCATGCTTGTTCAGGAATGCCGTAATTATGTCAACAAGCGCCTCCTGCTCTGTCTCCTGCAGCTTGCCGTCTCCCATATCCAGCCGCTCCATGTCTGCAATGCCCAGAATCTCCCCGGCCCGCTGCAGCTCAAGGTCCCGGATCTCCGCCAGCTGCTCCCGAGTCATCGGTCCCAGCCTGCCGCTCTTCCCTGCTTCCCCCCGGGTTGCCGTCAGCAGCACCGGCTTACCGCCCTGATTAGCAATCTCCCGGATCAGATAAGCACAGCCGAAGGTTTCGTCGTCAGGATGCGCATAAATAAAGCCAACCGTTCTGTTCATAAGTCCGTCTCCTTAATTATCCTGTGGATTTTCGTTTTTATACTTACTATACTTTAATATTGACTAAGTAGTTAAAATTCACTACAATTCAGAAGAATCCAATATAGATAGGTGATCATAATGAGCAAATCCGCATACCGCGTGTTATTATATTATAAATTTGTACACATCGAATCTCCAGAAGCATTTACCGCAGAGCATCTGCAGTACTGTAAAGACCTCGGACTCAAAGGACGCATCCTCATCGCCTCCGAAGGGATCAACGGCACAGTGTCCGGGACGGTAGAGCAAACGGAGAAATATATGAATGACCTGCGGGCTAACCCGCTGTTCCACGACATCGTTTTCAAAATTGACGAAGCTGATGGACACACCTTCAAAAAAATGTTCGTTCGCCACAAGCAAGAGCTGGTGACCTTCCGCTACGAGCGCGAGCTTGACCCGAACAAACTTAGCGGCAAACGGCTCTCTCCCGCCGAATTCCACGAGCAATTGCAGCAGGAGGACGTCATTGTTATCGATGGCCGCAACGACTACGAATACGATATTGGCCACTTCCGCGGCGCCATCCGCCCAGAGGTGGAATCCTTCCGCGAGTTCCCGGAATGGATCCGCGAGAATTTGGGCCAATTTAAGGATAAAAAAATTCTGACCTATTGTACAGGAGGAATCCGCTGTGAGAAATTGACCGGCTTCCTGCTGCATGAAGGCTTTAATGACGTGGCTCAGCTGGAAGGCGGAATCGTCACCTACGGCAAAGATCCCGAAGTAAAGGGCCATCTGTTCGACGGTAAATGCTATGTCTTCGACGAGCGGATTTCCGTACCGATCAACCGAACCGACGAGGATGTCGTCATCGCTAGCTGCTACCATTGCGGCGAGACGAATGACCGCTATATCAACTGCCCTGTCTGCAACCTTCAGTACGTCTGCTGTGAAGACTGCGAGGAAGAGCATCATGGATTCTGCAGCAATGAATGCAGGGAATCGGTGCTAGCTGTAAACAACGGCTAATGTCATTCTAGCAAGGAGTGTCATTATGAACCAAATCAAAGAGCTGCCGACGAGGGAACGGATTTTGCATATGATGAAGACATCCGGCCCTCTCAGCGCCAAAGAAATTACGTCCGAGCTGCAGATTACCGAAATGGCGGTCAGACGCCATCTCAGCACGATGGAGCGCGACGGGCTGATCGAATCCAAAATGATCCGGCAGACGATGGGAAGGCCTACCTCGGTTTTCGGGCTTACTGAGCTGGCCGAAGGCCTGTTCCCGAAGAATTACCATACGCTAACTCTTGATCTGCTGGGAGAGCTTGAAAATGAAAGCGGCGAGGATACGATCAGGCTGCTGTTCGAGAAGCGCCGGGACAGGCTAAAGCTGCAGTATCAGAGGAGCATGGAAGGAATTCCGTTTGCCGACAAAGTAAAGAAGCTGGCCCAAATTCAGAACGAGAACGGCTATATGACCGAATGTGAGCAGAATGAAGACGGGGATTTTGTACTAAAGGAGCATAATTGCCCGATTTCACAAATTGCGAACCGCTACAACCATGCTTGCGACTGCGAATTAAGCCTCTTCAAATCGCTGCTGGACACCGAGGTCGAGCGAACGGAATGCCTGGCCCAGGACGGCAAAAGATGCATTTATATCATATCCAATAAAGAATAAGCAGATACTGAAGTTTATAATATTATTCGATGACTTAAAAAACCTTCGGAACCGCCGTTTTCGGCGCCGAAGGTTTTCTTTTGCCCGCTATAGGTTATTAATAAAGAGGAGCGTTACTCTATATCGTCAAAAGCCCGAAGCTCCTCCTCGATCTTCTGCTTAATGAGCTGAACGCACTCTTCGACCGTCTTGGCGAATACCCTTGTGCCATTGACCATCGCATAGGGCCGCAGCTTGCAGAGGCCGCATAAATTGACGCAGTCGAGACGGAGAACGGCTATTTCGGGATATTCCTCTTCCAGCTGCTCCAGCTCTACCGAGCTGAGCAGATTGCTATCGCACACTTCCACAACAACGACTCCCAGGCCCACTGTTAAATTCACCTCAATGTACGTAATCGTTACAGTTCAATTATTATGATGAACGTCCTACCATTTGTCAATACGAACTACCTATTTAATATACTTAACATACATATAAGTTGACTAAGTGTTCTTAAATATTTATAATGATCATTGTGAGAAATAAAAGGGCATTACATATACACTAGGGAGGATGATTTTAAATTATGGCACATCAATTACCTGCTCTACCTTACCCGAATAACGCTCTGGAACCGCATATCGACGAACAAACGATGATGATCCACCATGACCGCCATCACAATACCTACGTAACGAACCTGAATGCGGCATTGGAATCCGCTCCTGAGCTTCAGTCCAAATCCGTGGAAGAGCTGATTGCTGATCTGGACAGCGTGCCTGAAAGCATCCGCACAGCGGTTCGCAACAACGGCGGCGGACACGCCAACCACTCCCTGTTCTGGGAAACCATCGGACCAAACGGCGGCGGGCAGCCTTCCGGCAAGCTTGCTGACGCTATCAACAACGAGCTTGGCGGCTTCGACAAGTTCAAGGAAGATTTCACGAAAGCAGCTACGACACGCTTCGGTAGCGGCTGGGCCTTCCTTGCGGTAGACAAAGACGGCAAATTGTCCGTATACAGCCTGCCTAATCAGGATTCCCCAATCATGGAAGGCAAAACCCCAATCCTCGGTCTGGATGTATGGGAGCATGCTTACTACTTGAAATATCAAAACAAACGCCCTGACTACATCGCAGCATTCTTCAACGTCATCAACTGGTCTGAAGTTGAGAAGCGTTATGAAGCAGCACTGAACAAATAATATAGCATTCAAGAAATTAAAGCGGCCGTCTCCATGGAGACGGCCGCTTATTTATTGTTAGGATTGCTTGTTTAATCATTTTGGAAATTCCTGCACCGAATCGCGGACGACCAGCGTTGAAGCCACGCTCCAGCGGATCGCCTCCCGGGATGGCTCAGACAACGACAAGAGCAGCGTTGCGGCGGCGTCGCACATCTTCTCCTTCTCCACGCGCATGGTCGTCATATGCACGCCCGAGCTGCTAACATACTGGAGATCGTCATATCCCGCAATCGAAACGTCCCCAGGCACGGCGATGTTCCGCTCCTGAAGCAGCTCCGCCAAAATATACGCGATACGGTCATTGCCGCAGAAAAAAGCACTAGGCAGCTCGCTCAGCCCGGACAGGAAGGTCGAAATCTCCTCAGCCGTATAATCATAGCCCACCGATGAAGTCAAGCAATGCTCTTCATTGACCTTTAGTCCCCCGGCCTGCATCGCCTTCCAGTACCCCAGCCAGCGCTCTTCATGGCTGGTTGTCAAATTCACAGGTCCAATAAAACCAATATTCGCATGACCGCACTCCATCAGATGGGACACCGCCTCATAAGCCCCCTCCATATTGGCTGAGGTCACGACCGGGCAGGGCAGCTCCCGGTAGTAAGAGTCGATCATCACAAGCCGCACATCCTGCTCCCACACTAGCCGCGCATATTCCGGCTGCGTAATTCCAAATAATATAATGCCCCGATAGGAAATGTCCGTGAACAGGCGAGGCAGCTGGAGCCGCTCCTCGGATTCCTTGTCGATTGGAGCGATGACGGCATTGAAGCCTTTGCTCCGAATACTCTTCTCAAGCCCCCAGATCATGTCATGATAAAATTGAAAGTGATCATTATCCTGATAGCTCATAATCCGCTCTGGAACGAGCACGAGAATATTGGACTCTCCGCTCTCGCTAATCGCATACGGCCCATATCCCATTTCCTTGGCTGTATGGATAATGCGGCTGCGCAGCTCCTCGCTTACTCCCTTCTTGTTCGTCAGAGCCAGCGATACGGCATTCTTGGAAACTTCCAGCTTATCGGCGATATCCTGCATGGATATTCTCTTTTTCCGGGTCATCCTTTTCAATCCTCTCAAAACATGCTAAACTTAGCCTAAATATACTTTACATTATTTAATTTTGTCAAGTTTGTAAAGTTAACTTGCGGAAACAGGAGGTATTCAACTTGGAAGTGACTTACGCAATAGGCATCGATATCGGCGGTACCAAGACAGCGATCGGGATCGTAGATTCTCATGGAACGATATGTGCCAAGACATCCTTGCCTACAGACCTAACAATCGATCCGCATGTAATGGTGAGCCGCATCGCTGATGCCGCCAAGCAATTGCTTGCAGAGCAGAGCCTGGATGAAAGGCAGATTGCTGGTATCGGAGTCGGAGCCCCTGGGCCTTTAAATACTAAGACAGGCTATATCGTCAAGCCGCCGAATATGAAAGCCTGGCACGACTTCCCCCTGCTCAACTCCTTGAAGAGGCATTTCAAACTGCCGATTAAGTTCGAGAACGACGCAACGGCGGCAGCTCTGGCCGAGAAATGGCTGGGCGCTGCCCGGGACGCCGAGCATTTCATCTTTATAACGATCAGCACGGGCATCGGGGCGGGAATTTTCTCCCATGGCAGGCTCATTACGGGCTCGACGGGTAATGCCGGCGATGTCGGACATCTGGTCATCGACCCTTCCGCCGGGGACTGCGTATGCGGCCAGCAGGGCTGCTGGGAATTCGTCGCTTCCGGCACCGCTATTGCCAGACAAGCTTCACGGCTGCTCGGCAGAGACATCACCTCCAAAGAGGTATTCGAGTTGGCCCAGGAGGGTCATGCCGACATGAAGAAGCTGACCGAGCAAGCTTTCCGCTATATCGGCATCGGCTGCGTAACGCTGATCAACACCTTTGACCCCGAGAAAGTAGTCATCGGCGGCGGCGTTTCACAGGTAGGCGAGCCTCTGTTTAGCGCTGTACAGGACTATGTCCGGAGCTGTGCCTTGAATCCGTCCGGGCAGAGCACCCCGATCGTACCAGCGGCATTAAATCAGGATGCCGGCCTGATCGGCGCTGCCGCCTTGATTCACATGACTTATTAATCTTGATCGATAATCAGAAAGGATGATATTACCATCATGAATCAACAGCCTATTTTTTTAAAGCCAGTATTTCAAGAGCGCATCTGGGGCGGAAGTAAGCTAGCTGAGCTGTTTGGCTACGACATTCCTAATGCGAAGACCGGCGAATGCTGGGCGGTATCTGCGCATCCCAACGGACAAAGCGTGGTGAAGGACGGGCCCTACCAAGGCTTAACTCTGGGAGAGCTATGGTCCTCTCATCCGGAATTGTTCCATTCCAAATCGTCCGTCTTCCCTCTGCTGACCAAAATCCTGGACGCTTCCGACGACCTCTCTGTTCAGGTTCATCCGGATGATCAGTATGCGAGAGAGCATGAGAACGGTGAGCTCGGCAAGACCGAATGCTGGTATATCATTGACGCGGAGCCGGGCGCAGAAATCGTATACGGCCATGAAGCCCAATCTAGGGAGCAGCTAGTAAAGTGGATGGAGGAAGGAAATTGGGATGGTCTTCTGACGAAGGTTCCGGTTCATCCAGGCGATTTTTTCTACGTGCCTAGCGGTACGATTCATGCTCTGGGGAAAGGGATCGTCGTCCTAGAGACGCAGCAAAGCTCCGACACCACTTACCGGGTTTACGATTACGATCGTAAAGATAAAGACGGCAATACGCGGGAGCTTCATTTAGACAAAGCAATTGATGTTACGACGATTCCTCAATCGTACAAGAAGGGGACGTATGATTCCTATACCCGGGGAGGGCTCACGGTTACAGCCTTCGTATCCAATGACTTCTTCACCGTGCAAAAATGGGATGTGGATGGTACAGTCCAGCTTGAAGCCAGCAAAAAGTATACGATATGCAGTGTGATTGACGGCCAAGGCCAGTTAACGATCAGCAACAATCCGTACCCGCTGAATAAAGGGGATCATTTCATCCTTCCCGTCTCCTTTGGCCCGTATGAGCTTAGCGGTTCGATGAATTTGATCGTATCCTCGGAATAACAATATCAGGCCTTCACCTCACTATGCTTCGGAAATAGAATAAGGGCTGTCTTCAGTTTGATATGTCCCCCATATAGCAGACAGGTAGAAAATAAAGCCTGTTGCTGTAAGGTGAGCATATCATAGCGGAGACAGCCCGTTTACATTTTGTAAAAGTCCGATAAAATCCTTAAATCCCAAGCCAGCCATTAAAGTGTATCAAGTTAAAGCATATTAGGCATGCATATATCGCTCACGTATAATGCGGAAATGATGAGTCGCGTGACCGGCGATAATATAAGCAAGCGCCCTGCTGGAGACGGGTTCCCCGCTGGCGGTCCCGATGCGCTGCCAGGCTTCATCATCCAATTGCCGGACAAGCGACAGGGTCGAGCTCCTAACCAACGAGAACTCCTTCATCAGCTGCAGAATCGACAGCCGTTCAAAATTTGCATGGCTGACGAACAACTCTTCGTTAAAGCCTGGAAGCGGCGTCTTATCCCCTCTGGCAATCCGCAATAGCCGATAGCTCATCACGCGCTCTGTATCCGAAATATGACCCAGCACTTCCTTCAGGCTCCACTTGCCTTCAGCATATTTGTAATTGCCGGCTTCGTCCGAGAGTGTTCCCAGCTTCAGCATAGCCTCCTCCGGCTGGAGCTCAAGCAGAGACATGAGCTGCCCTTCCGGCACTTCACGAATATATTCCTCAAAGTATGCTGCGTACTCTCCTGGCTGTGGTCTAGATAGCGTCATAACTTATCCCCCAATCGCGATCGTCTAATCATCCCATACGTCATTCATTAAAGACTTTATATATTCACTTCGTTCTCTCGTCCGGTCCAGGTTCGTATTCCATTGGCTTCCGTCCCATTCCACGACATCGCCTGCCTTGGCGCCGGTGTTCACCAGCTTGCGAGGCACGTCCCTTGTCTTGCCGTCAATCTCTATAATACAATATTCGCCTTCAAAGCCTTCAATGATCCCTGTCATCGTTCCACTCACCTCTCGGTCGTGATTAGGTATGTATGCCCGTCTGAAGCAATCTCCACGGTACCATGCAGGTCATTGCGGTATACCTCGACCCCCTGCTTGCGAAGCCGTTCCAATACGGTCGGGGTAGGATGACCATAATTATTGTCCCCCACCTGGATCACCCCATATTGCGGGGCAACCTTCTTCAGGAAACTCAGCGTAGTGGATGACTTGGAGCCGTGATGCCCGATCAGCAGCACATCCGCCCGCAAATCTGCTCCCGATTCGAGCATATCCTTCTCGCTTGCGCGCTCGGCATCGCCTGTAAGCAAATAAGACGTATTGCCGTACACTACTTTCACAACAGCGCTCATATTGTTCCTGTCGTCAGAGGCCTTAACGGGACCGACCATCGTCACCTCGACGTCCTCATCCCATTCCAGCACGAGCCCTGCCTTGGCAGTCTTAACTTTCAGACCCTTATTCTTGATCGACAGCAGCAGCGATTCGAACGTCTTCGTATTCGCCTGAATCTTCGGCATATAAATTTCCCCGACATCGATATGATCGATCACCCGGTCCAAGCCCCCAATATGGTCTGCATCCGGATGCGTGCCTATTACGATATCCAGACGGGTCACGCCATATTCCCTCAGATAATCCAGCATAGCTTGCTCCCGGTCGTTATTCCCCGCATCAATGAGCATCGTCTTCCCCGAAGGGCTGATCAGCAATTGAGACGCCCCCTGGCCCACGTCAAGAAAGATAACGCGCAGACGATCCGAATTCATCCTGGAGGCGTTGCCGGAACCAGGCGGATCCCCCATCTCCCATTCCAAGGTACAGCCGGACAGCATTAGCATAATGGCCACAAAACTCACAAACGACGTTAAATTGAACTTAAAAATCGAATTAAGCTTCTTCATTGATCTCCCATTGTCCTTTTCTAGTTGCTCTAACCTTGCGCCATGACAACGAACCAATTAGAACATTTGTTCCTCCTATTATATTAGATGACCCCGCCAGAATCAACCATAAGCTTGCATGAACTCTATCAAAAAATATAACGCTCCAGCCTACTGCAACATCTTTAACCTGATGCAATTGCTTCAACCTTGTGCAATTGCTCTAACTAATACAAAAGCACTTCAGCCGCAATAGCTGAAGTGCTTTGTAATTGGAGTTAGGGATAAATGAGTACTGCTGTTACTTCACTGTTACCGATATCGTAACTGTCTTGCCGCCGAATTTTCCTTTGATCGACGTCGTACCTTTGCCTACCGCTTCGATTTTACCTGCGGTCACTTTCGCTACCGAAGGTTTGGAGCTTGTCCACACCGCGCTTCCGGTTACGTCGGAGATCAGCCCTGTGTCATACTGAGCCTTAACGACAACCGATTTGCTCGCTCCAGGAGCTAGGGTAAACTTCTTCTCGTCGACCGTTAGCTTGGTTAATTTAGGTACAACCTTTACATTGACAGTGGCGTTATGCCCCTGATAAGATCCGGTCAATGTGGCCGAGCCTTCGCCAACAGCCTTGACGGACGATGTGCTGATCGTGGCAACGCCTGTATTGGAGGATTGCCAGTTCATTTTGGTCGACAGGGTTACCTTCTGCCCGTTCGAATAATAACCCGTCACTTTAATCGACTTGGATTTCTTAAGGTTGAGCTCGATATCCAGCGGCTCGACGACGATCTTTGTAATTTTTTGCTCGACCGTAATCGGGATACTGATCGTCTTGTTCGAATACGTTCCTTTTAAAGTCGCCGACCCTTTAATCAGGCCTTTGATCGTTTTGCCGTCCGCGGAATCCTTGATAACCGCATTGCTATTGGAGATCGTCCAGGTCATTTCGCTGGAAAGGTCTGCTTCTTCATTACCGTTCTCCCATACGACAGCCACTTTAGGGAACGGGCTTTCCTCGCCAACGACCAGATTCAGCTTCTCTTCCTCGCTGATCAGGGCAAGCACCTTTTCTTTAACCGTAACCTGCACGTCAACCGTGCTGCTGCGGATAGAATACGCTGACTCCGCCGTTACCTTGGATTCAGGCAGCTTGGCGGTAATCGTAACCGTGCCCGCATCCTTCGCTACAATTTTGCCATCCTCGATTTTGACGATATCCTCATTGCTCGAGGTCCAGTTGACTTCCTTGCTGAAATCAATTTCCTCATCATCCAGCTTCGTTGCTTTAATCTTTGGTACGTTCAGCGATTCATTCTTGAACAATTCAAGCTCTGTCTTATCCGCTTCAAGCTTCGTAATCGTCGGTTGAACCGTTACCTTAATGGTCTTGCTGACGCCCAGATGGCTGACTTTGATCGTGGAAGAGCCCACGGCTTTAGGAGAAATCACACCTCTCTCTACCGTAACCGCAAGAGGATTGGAAGACGTCCACTCGGCTTCTGCCGTTACCTCGTCCGTGAAGTTGGCACGGCTTCTAACCTCAGCCTTCGCCTCCAGCCGCTCGCCGATAAACAGCGCTTGATCGGACGATGGGTTCAGCATAATCACTTCATATGGCGTGCGTACGTAGACATCGACCTGGCCCTTGGCTCCAAGGTATTCCGCCGTAATCGTAGCCTTACCTACGGCAACGGCTTTGATCTTGCCGTCCTCGACTGTAGCGACAGCCTTATCGGATGTCGACCACTCGGCCTTGTCGGTAACGTCGCTCGTCGACTTGTCGCTTGCCACGATGGAGGTAGCCTTGATTTCAATCTCCTTATCGCCTACGACCAGCTCGATATCCTCGGCACGCTCGCCATTCGCATATATGAGATTCAGCTCGGAATAAGGAGAGGAGACGGTCGCCTCAAAGGAAGCCGTCAAGCCGGAATATTTGGCTGTAATCGTCGCTTTACCTTCTCCAACTAGCTTGATTTTCCCTTTATCGATTGTAAGCACGGACGTATTGGAGGATGTCCAATGGGCATCCTGAGTCACATCGGCCAGCTGGCCGTTCGTATTCTCAATGATAGCCTGAGCTTTAACATTCAGATCCGCTTCATCCGCTCCAAGCTTATATTTCCCCTTCAGCGAATACTCCAAGGTCAAATCCTTGTAGGTATCCACTGCTTTGACAGTAATCGTATCTACTGCGGAGTCGTTATAGACCGCCGTAATCGTTGCGGTCCCGCTCTTTAGTGGCGTTAGGAGACCATTATCTACTTTGATAGTATCAGGCTGATCCGATGACCAGCTGACGGCACGGGTAATATCCTTCTTGACCGAGGAGCCCTCGACCGTCGCCCATACCTTCAGTTGCTTTGTTCCCTTGCCTACCGTAAGTTCTAGCGTTGCACCGGAGCCTTCAATATCAATCGATAAGACATCGCCGGAGGCAGCAAAGACGCTAGTCGGGAATACAGCGGCAATGAGCAGCACCATGGTGAGGAGCCACTTCGTCATTTTCCTGTTCGGAATCATCCATTTCTCTCCTTTGTTGTCATTTTATTGCCAGAATCCAATCCAGCTCTACTGGAATTATATCGACATCTAGGATTAAATTCGTAACCCTTTTCTATAAAAATAATTCCTTTGTCCTACTCCCGCTATCATTTATCGGTATTTATTACATTCCAGTCGATCGGGCGCTCTCCGTTCGCTTCCAGAAAGGCATTAACCCTGGAAAAAGGCCGGCTGCCGAAAAAGCCCCTTCTTGCCGCCAATGGGCTGGGATGGGCCGACTCAATGATCAGATGGCGCTCCGTATTGATTCGCGCTCCTTTTTTCTGAGCATGACTTCCCCACAGGATGAAGACAACAGGCTCTTCCCTTGCGTTCAGCGCTTCCACGACGGCATCCGTAAATTTCTCCCAGCCCTTGCCCTGATGCGAGCCCGGAAGCCCCTCCCGGACGGTCAGCACCGTGTTCAGCAGCAGTACGCCCTCCTTAGCCCAGGGAGTCAGGGTCCCGCCCGCAGGCATGGGAATCCCCAGGTCGCTGGACAGCTCTTTATAGATGTTCCGTAGCGACGGCGGAACCTTCACGCCGGGCAGCACGGAGAAGCTCAGGCCATGTGCCTGCCCTGCCCCATGATAAGGATCCTGGCCGAGTATTACCGCTCTCGTCCCTTTGTAGCTGGTCAGCTTCAATGCCTGAAACAAATCCGGCCGCGGCGGAAATATCGTATGCTCTTTATATTCCTCTTCCAGCCAGTTCATCAGCTCAAGGAAATATGGCTTGTCCACCTCTGCAGCAAGCACTTCATCCCAATCGTTGCCGAATAACTCTTCACTCATGATGTCTCTCCTTTTCTATAAAAGCTGCAGCAAAGCACTTATAACAGTTAGTAACACAACGCTAGAAGCATGCCTCGCTAACCGCATAGATCAGTGCAAATTTTGGATAACTCTACTATATCAAAAACCTTCTTCTTCCGGTCGGGAAAAGATAATTTCTATATAAAAAAATCGCACAGCCTCCATGATTGGAGAGCTGTGCGATATTCACATAATGCCGAGGACCGGGATCGAACCGGTACGGTAGTCACCTACCGCAGGATTTTAAGTCCTGTGCGTCTGCCAATTCCGCCACCCCGGCAGATTAGAAGTTGTACCTGCCAAAAAGCAATGCCGAAAAAATTCCTGCGTTGTTGATTATAGCATGAAATTCAACAGACTTTCAAGCCCTTTCCTAAACTTTACGTTTAGCTTATAGCCATATGCGGTTTTTTTTGGTAGGTTAATGGTAAGGATGATTCAATCCGGCTCATATTACATCAAGCCGAAATGTCTGGACACACTATAAATGTTATTTCATTTCGACTGGAGGTAATTAAGATGGATATTTCAACTCACGATTACAAAATAGCTCCACTGAATAATCAGGAACAAGCCGTCGCAATCATCAAAGAAGCCGAGGCAGCCATTGCGGAAGCGACCGGGAATAAGGTGACCCTGATCGCTTATGAAAAGTCAGAGCAACCATGACGACCATGACGTATAATGACCATTGCGTATATAGAGGAGGGAACTCCCATGAACAACATGCCAAAAATATTAATCATCGCCGGAGCAGTCCTAATCATTGCGGGCTTGCTCTGGTCTTTTCTGGGCAGGTTCATCCATCTCGGACGCCTGCCGGGGGATATTATTATCGATAAAGGCAACGTCAAATTTTATTTTCCCATCGTTACCTGCATTCTGATCAGCGTGGTTCTGTCATTGATTAGCTATATCGTGCGGTGGTTCATGAAATAAGAAGTAGCTGATCACGCTAGATCCTAAACTCCTACTTTTTCTCCGAAATGACAAGAATAAAAGTGGCGACTGGCCCTAGCAATAGCGAGAGCAGGAACCAATTCATTCCGCTTCTGTTCTTTCCTTGCGCGAGACCCGCATTAATTAAGGCCAGTGTCCCCCATCCTACATAAAATTCATTTTTCAAGACATTACCTCCTTCCTTTCATTAAGCATCTTCACGGTAAGCAAACTACAAGCGTCTAACCGTTCCATGCCTCATCCCGCAAAATTGCCAAGAAGCCCGATCTTCGTTACAATCATGATTAAACCATTACGTTTACTGCTAGGAGAACATAAATATCATGAGCAAAAAAATTGTAGCCATCGATATGGACGATACGATTTGTCACTTGATCCCAAAAGCTCTTTATTATCATAATTCGCAATATCCAAGCCTTCAACTGATGATAGAGCAGGTCACCAGCTTTGACCTGAGCCGCATCTGGCACCCGGAATGCACGGAAGAGGCCTTCTTCGGCAGACCAGGCCTTTACGAGGAGCTGGATATTTTTGATGAATACACCGTCGAAGAAATACGCAAAATGACCGCAAAATATGATGTTATCGTCATCACTGCGGCTCGCCCTTCATCCGTTCCCGAGAAATGGAATTGGATGCAGAAGCACCTCCCCTTTATACCCTATGAAAATTTTTTCGTAGCGAAACGCAAATATTTGGTTGGCTTTGACCTTCTGATCGATGATGGCCCTCATAATATTATCGCAGCTAGTGAAGCCGGCAAGGAAACGATCCTCATTCCCCGTCCGTGGAATGCGCATATCCAGCAACAATACCAGCTCAAGGACAGCTGGCACGGAATGTGTGATCTGGTCGATCAGATGCTGGAAGGATGATTGCTTCTTATTTTGACACCGTTCATGGCTGCTTAAGCCTTTATTGAGCTTATACCAAATAACCCTTCGTCCCTATTCAGCTTCCTCTCCCCAATTCCACAAGCCCTGCATACCTTTGGCCGGAATCGGCCTCTTCAGAAGCTGGACATCCGCCATTTCCCAGGCATAACGGCCTTCACGATAGTCTCCGAAGACATACTCCTGCTCCTCTCTTGCCTCAAGCTTCGCGGGATCCCAAGCCAGCTTCCTTCCATTTGCCTCGAGCCAGACAACTCCCTCCTCTCCGCAAGGCCTGGTCACACGATAGCAGTCCTGTAAACTCGTTACAGCAATGATAGCCCCCGCCGGTAAATTATCCGCCGTATACCCGTGCTTCGCCAGAACGCTCCGGAAAGGCTCCTCCCGGCAAATCCTGCGGTCGACCTTCTTACCGGCATGAATCGCGATTTGCCCCCGATGCCTGGTGGCCCAGCTTCGTGTTTCAAATCGCTTCTCGCCAAGCGCAAGGAGTGTTGCCCAAGGCTGGATAATAGTGATTGCTTTCATGAGTAATTCTCTCCCCTTTATATCAGCGGGCAAATTTCTACCCTGCCAGTAAACATCATATTCCTGTAATCCGAATGGTACATCCAGTATGGCTAGATACATTTTTTATTATAGGCTAATGCCGTGCCCTTCTGGGTTAAAGTCCATAGACTAATGTCAGAACATTAACCTTTGGAGGTACGTTTATGAGCGCAAATGAGTATCAACAAATCTGTTGGAGCTGCATGAATAAATATGTCGGGATTGAAACGGCTGACGGTCATGCATACGATGGTTTTATTGCCCATGTGGATCAGAACTATGTTACTCTGGCTGTTCCCAGCAATGAAATGATCCAACGTTTAGACGGATTACCAGCGAATGAATCAACCTATCGACAATTCGGCTTTTTCCCTGGCTTTTTCCCTAGACGCCGGTTTTTCTATCGCCGTTTTCCCTTCTATGGCATTCGGAACTTATTCCTCCTCCCTTTTTTCATCTGAGTTAACAGTTGGCATTTTAACAGGCTACATTTGTCAGTTGCTCCGCTGCGCGTGGGGCAGCGGTTTTCTTATAACAACTGAGATATTCGCGTATCTTATTCCCACCTGCTGAGGCTATTCTTTCCTGTGAGAATCAATTCTATCATCTACCAACCCTGCAAAAATAACAAAAAATAAACGAAAATAACCCGCCCAGGTTAGCGCCGAGGGAACGGGTTATTTTCAAGCTTGTTTCTTGGAGGTATTCCACCCAAGTGTTGTACCGGGGAGGCTGTGGCGCAGCCTCCTTGTTTCTATTGTTATCTTACTATATCGTGTAATATACCTCAACATCGTAAATTAACCGAACTTGCGTTCTCGAGAAAACACTTCCTGCATGTTGAATAAAATTCGTTTTCACGACTTACGGCACACCCATGCTACTTTTCTCTTGAAGATCGGCATTAATCCCAAGGGAGCCGCTGATCGCCTGGGAATGACGCCGGCAATGTTTAACAAACGATATTCCCACCTGTTCCCAACTTGCAGGATGAGGCCATTAATCGAATCGAATGAACTGAATAAACATGCCGAAAAGTCACTGGAACCAACGCCATATTGAGCCGCCGTTAGTAAATGCGTTAGCAAATCAGTTCTACTGAGCATTTTTATGGGTTAAATCTACCAAACTCCAAACATAACAAAAACCCCTTGCTAGGCAAGGGGTTTCGCGTGTATGGGCCCTACAGGACTCGAACCTGTGACCAATCGGTTATGAGCCGACCGCTCTAACCAACTGAGCTAAGGGCCCGGAGACGAGATGAAGATGAATTGCGGGGGCAGGATTTGAACCTGCGGCCTTCGGGTTATGAGCCCGACGAGCTACCGGGCTGCTCCACCCCGCGTCAATAAATAGCGACAACTAATAATATACACGATACCCCTACCAGTCGTCAAGTGTTCTGCTTAAAAATTTAAGGAATAAAACGAACGCCATATTTTCCTTTGCGCGAACGGAATATTTCCACCTCCCTCATTTCCTCGAAGCCATAGATCCAGCCGTCCTGGACGAGCCTCTTGGCCAGGCAGCTCGCTTGAAATTTTGTTCGGTACAGCTTATTGAAATATACCCATCTCATTTGTTGACCCTGCCCTTCAAAGTTTTGTCCATGAACCATTACAACTATAGAATACCCAATAACGCACAAAAAAAAATCCCGCCGGATCAAAATCCGGCGAGAATTTAGAATTGCTACATTTCATAGACCGAACCGTCATCATTAAACATGGCGTTAGGGTTCTTCTTCAGCTCCAACAGCATTTTATTCCCCTTCTCTGCCCATTCTTTAAGCGCTTCTTCCGGCGTCTTCTTGTTCTCAAGCACTTCCTGGAAATGCGGTCTTCCCGAATTCGTTACGCCATGCAGCCCCGGCATATCGCGCATCAGCTTCTCTTCGGCAGCGCTGGTCGGCGGAGCCGGCTTTAACTGGTAGAATGCCTCAATGTTATAGGATTGGCCCGCTCTCGGTGTAATAAACGATTTGCGGGACACCATCTCATACGAGTTGCTGCGGGATCTCAGCTTCGCGAAATCCTCTCCAGTCACGAATTTAATGTAATCCCAAGCCGTTTCGGCGTTCGGTGCCGCACTGTTGATCGAGAACGTATTCCCGAGCCAGATATTCCCGCCGATGCCCGGCTTTTCCGGATGAACCGGCATTGTAACGATGTCCCAATCAACCGGACTAAAGTTTTTAATCTTATCCGCATTATTATTTACTTCCGCAATCTCATTGATGTAGTAGCTTTCGCCGAGCATCATAGCGAGCTTGCCCGACAAGAACAAGTCTCCGCTGATCGGGCTGTAGTTTTCTTCTGAATAATACTCCTCCATGTTCATATTCGATGAACTTGGAATGATTTTGTCCTTCGCCAGCTGGCTAATCGTCCCCCATACCTTCTGCCATTGCGGAGAATTGACGGTCATCAATTCCGCCTTCTCGTCGAACACTCTGAGCTGCAGCGTGGAGATATAGCTGTACTGCATATCCCAATAAGGATCGGTTCCGACATAACGGTTAAAGGAAAAACCGAAAACCCGGTCCTTTCCTTCCCCTTTGGAAAGCAATCGCGCTTTATCAAACACTTCATCCCAGGTCATGCCGTCCGTTGGCGGCTCAATGCCTGCATCCGCGAAAATCTTCTTGTTAAAATATAGAGCCGAAGAGCTAAAGGTCGGTGTTAGTCCGTATAGCTTGTTATCTCCACCGATGTCCTTCAAAGTATCGATAACCGCAGGCACGAAATCGGAGGTGTCGTACTTATCCTCCTGAATCATCGGATCAAGCGGCTTTAGCAGATTCTCCTCTGCCAGCCGTTTCAAGGTGCCTGTGTCAGCAATGACGATATCTACTGGGTTACTGCTCGTCAACAGCTTCTTTAAGCCCTCATAATAATCTGGCTCAACATACTGCTCTTTGCTGTAATCCCTGTAGCGGTATTCGGATTGGTCGACAGCCGGTACAATTTCAATCTTAACGTTATTATTGAACTCGTAAATGTCGGTATACTGCTGCCGGAACCAGGAATCATCGTTCGATCCGTGCAGCATGCCAATGCGCAGTACCTTTTCTTCCTTGCTTTCTTTAACCTTTCCCGTGGTGCTACAGCCGGCTAGCAGGCCTACGGCTAAACTTGCAGCCAAAGCAAAGGTCATAACTTTACGTATTTTCCCAACATACCTGCTGTTCATTTGTTATCCCCCTCTAATGGTTTCGGAGCTGTAATTACAATCTTCTCCCCATCGAATTCCATACTGGCCCGGCCTCCGATTCCGACGGCCTCCAAATACTCTTTCGGTACCTGGAGACGGCCAACGCGGTCGACAACGACAAAAGCTTCATGAACCTCCTGAAGACCGCCCTGCGTGCCGAATCCGGCCTCCCCGTCAGCCTGATCCAAATTCGGATTGCGTTTGACGAATTCGGTGCTCGTTAAGCCGTCACGGATCGCTACGACCCGGTCCACCTTGCCGGCCAATTCCAAATCATGGGTAACGATGACGATCGTGATGCCAAGCTCCCGGTTCACTTCCCGGAATATGCGCATAATTTGATCCGAGGTCGCCGTATCGACTGACCCCGTCGGCTCATCCGCCAGCAGCATCTTCGGACGGTTGGACAGCGAGATCGCAATAGCCACGCGTTGCTGCTCTCCCCCCGACAGCTGATGCAGCTTGTTATGCATCCGGTCCTTCAGGCCGACCCACTCCAGAAGCTGTTTGGCGTAAGCACGGTCCAGCTTGCCGGATAGCAGCATCGGCATTTCCACGTTCTCCAGAGCCGTCAAATACGGCAGTAGGTTGCGCGCGTTATTCTGCCAGACAAAACCGACCGTGTTGCGCTTGTATTCAACCAGCTGTTCATCCTGGATCTTGAGCAGATCCCAGCCTCCTACACTCACCTGGCCGGCCGAGGGCCGATCCAGCCCGCCGAGAATGTTCAGCAGCGTAGATTTGCCGCTGCCGCTGTTTCCGATGATCGCCATCATTTCCCCTTGCTCCACGGTCAGATTCAATCCCTGCAGAGCAACGACTTCAATGTCCTCGGTTTTAAAGATTTTTACGAGTCCTTCGCAGTGAATCATCGACATCTTACCGCTCCTCTCCCATCTTGACCGCCTGATGCACCCGCAATCTTCGAATCTGCCAGAACAGCAGTCCGGCTCCCAGCGCCAGCATCACAAATACAACAACATACAGCTGGAACGTATCCTTGGAATCAAAAATGATTCTGAAAGGCGGTACCTGGGTCGTCACATTATCTGCAGTCTGCAGGAACGGCAGGTACAGCTTGCCGACTATCTTGCCAATCGCGATGCCAAGCACAATGGATAAGCCTGCAGTGAGAATCTGCTCGGCCAGCAGCATGAATGTCAGCTGCTTCCGGGACAGCCCCATCGCCCGCAGAATACCGAATTGCACGACGCGGCCCGACAGGTTAAAGAACCAGTACAGCACATAACCGATCAAGGATACGATAACCGATACGAGGAATCCGAGGCTCAGAATGCCGAATACCCCGCCGCGGGTAGGATGCTTGCTCTGCACAGCCAATACGCTGCGCACATCCTCTACAGAATAAAGCTCGATCTGCTTTTCCTTTAATTTCTCGATCAGCGGAGCCACCTTCGCTCCTTCCTCCATCTTAAGCCATACCTGGTACGGGATCAGCGGAAGCTGATCATTGATATAATCCAGATTGGCTATAATGAAGGGCCTCTCGTCAGGATACTGGCTCGGCCAATACGGAACGATGCCGTATACGGCCAATTCTATAGAGCCATCCGTTAGTGATACAGAGAAAGTATCGCCCTGCTTCAATTTATGCTTCTCGGCAAAATTGGACGGAATGATCGCAGCCGCTTCATTCATACCGAGCAAATTCAAATACTGAAAAGGATGAGTCGGGAACAGATCATTCCGGAACCAGGCGACCTCGGCAAAATCGGCGTTGTCAATTCCCATTAATGTGCCTTGACCAGCCGAGCGGCCGGATACGATGATGTTCCCCTTCGTTTGCAGCACGCGCGCGGCATGCTTCACGCCATCCAGCTCGCGGAAGGCTTGAAACGGCGGCTCTTCATTATATACGAGCTTGGCGGGCGGCGTGTTTCCGCCTTGACCGCCTCCTCCGCCAGGTCCGCCAGCACCGGGATTTCCTCCCGGCTGCCCGCCGCCTTGACCACCGCCCTGCCCTTGAGTTGGAGGCTTCGTCGTCTTCTCAGGCGTCCCCGTCCATACGGCCTGCATAATGACGTCCGTTCCGTACTTGTACAGCGTACGTTCCGTCGAGTTCACGTCGATCGTCCGGGCGGCCGAGGCGTTATACACCCCGAGTCCGAGCGTCAGTACGAGCAGGATCATTAGCGGGTAATAGGACTTGGACGAGCGGGACAGCTGCGTCAGGGTCAAATAATAAGGAACCGGCAGCCATCTCTTCCCGATCCAGCCGATCAGCTTGAGCAGCCATGGGAATACCCGCAGAAAGAACAAGCCCATCGAGAAGATGGCAATGGCCGGCACGAAGAACAGAAACGGCTGTACCTGCAGCTCATCCGTAGTCATTCCCGTCTGGAAAGTGATCATCTGGCGGTCCATGAACAGGTAATAGCCATACCCGGCGATCCCCAGCAGGGCAATATCCAGGAAATACCGCTGCCAGCCCGGCTTCCGGTCCGAACGGGCCTGCTTCTGCTTGGCATTGACAATAGATGATCTTGCATACGATATCGCCGGAATCAACGTAGCCAAGATGGCGATAACGACGGCTGCACCGCCAAGGGCGAGCGCATCCATATTAAAGCCCACCGGGATCGACTTCCGGTTCACGAAGGCCAGGAAGCCATCCGCAGCCCCGATACTTTTGGACATGAACCATCCAAGCAGCGGTCCTATAATCATAGCCGCCAGACCAAGCAGCACCCCTTCCAGCAGATAAATGAACACGATTTGCTTGGTAGAGGCTCCGCGGCTGCGGAGCACAGCAATATCGCTTTGCTGCTTATCCAGCGCTTGGTGCGCATTCATTACGATATAATAGAACACCATGGCAATCATCGGCGCGGCCAAAGTGAATAGCAGCGTTTGCATCTGAAGACTCTGCTTCCGGAAATCATTGAGCAGTCCGCCGAAGGAGATATCGACTTTCGTATCCTTCAGCTTCTGGTACAGCTCCACGTTCAGGCGATCCAGCGTACTCTGGAGCGGAGTCAGCTGGCTCGTCTTGATCTCCCGAAGATCGAATGCATAGTACCAGCCGGAATTGTGAAGCGGTACAGCCAACTTTGTGAGCAGCCCTTCATTGAAGGCCTTCTCACTGACGTAAAATTGATTCATCATACCTTCAAAGCCCTGATACCAGAAAGGATCATTCTCCTGCAATGGCTGGAAGGTTCCTACGATCTTTACCTTTAGGGTCAGGTCGGATTTGCCAATCACAGGATATTCCATGACCGCACCGACATGCAGGTCCTGGCGGAACATAGCTTCCTCCAGCATCAAAGCCTCGATTTGTCCATCATCGACCTGATCACTGAACGCCTTCCCGTTCGTGATGTTAATATGATCCGCCAGGCCGCTCATCGTAACGATCGACATCGCTCTCTTGCGGCTCGCGTCGACCTTGCTCGGATCCTGAGGATACACCTCGGACGTACGGATCGCTCGCGTATTCACGTAGGTCTGCTGCGGGAAACCGATTTCCTCAGGAATTTCATTTACGATATAAGAGTGAACGCTCTCCAGTCCGGCAAAATCCGTCTTCGCCCCGCCAGCGGCCTGATAGCTCATCAATAACGAACCGGCGGGCAGGCCTTTGCTCTCTTCCTTCAATGAATTCGAAACAACCCGCTTAAGCGCCCCATCCGAATACATCGGAATACTTACTGTAAAAGAGACAGCGACGACAAGTCCTAACAGCGTACTGAGCGTCAGCCATTTCGTGTTCCACATTTTGCGGAACAGCAAGCGTAATAAAGGAACACCCATTAGCGACCCACTACTTTCTGCCCCGGTTCTAGTCCTTTAAGAATCTGCACATCGGTCGGGGTCTGAACTCCTACTTCTACGTCAGCTTCACGCTTCGATCCATCCGGTTCGACAACCTGTACATAGGTACGCGATCCGACCTCACGCAGTGCCGACTTCGGAATCAACACCGCATCCTCAATACGCTGAGTAACGATTCTCACAGTCAGCATGGTTCCCCGTCCCAAATCCTCGGGCCATTTATCCAATTCAACGATCAGATATTTATCGATAGAGTCCTTCTCTGGAGGGGTGCCATTCTGACCGCCGTTGTTGTTATTATTGCTGCTGCCGCTGTCCGGTGCGGAAGGCATAACCTTCACCTTGCCGTTGAACTGGCCGAACGTATTGATATCCACCGTCGCCTTCATCCCGACAGCAAGCTTCTCCAAATCCTCTTTGCTGAACGTGGCGCCAACTACGAGGGCCGAAGTATCAGAAATAACGCCTAATGATTCATAAGCTTTAATAGTTGCGCCCTTCTCTGCCTTTAAAGACACGATGGTCCCCGCAAATGGCGCCCGCAAAGTTCCGTCTGCGATTTGCTGCTCGAGATCGACCAGCTCCTGACGCGCTTCCTCGAAGACGATCGCGGATTCCTCGAATTCATATTCCTCTTTCTCATCCTTGGTGCGCAGCGCCTCCTTCATTGCAATTTCCTGCTTGCGGAAATCAAGGCGCTTCTTGCGAAGCTGCTTCTGCAGATCCTCGACGTCAAGCTCGATGAGAATGTCGCCGGCGGCAACCTTATCCCCAGCCTTCACTCGAACATTCTTAATATGGGTGGCTCCCTTGTCATCGGAAAAATAAAGCGGTTCCTCCCGCTGGCTCAGTATTTTGCCCGTGCCCTTTACATCCAGCTCGATCGTTTCCTTCCGCACTACGTGCTCCGGCTTCTTCGAAATCGTCGGCGGAGTAATGACCGGAAGGTCCTCCTCCTCCTCTTCGTTCGGCAGCAATCCGCAGCCGGCTGCGCTTATGAGGACAATACATAAGGACACCAGGCTCAGCGTCCGGAGCCATGCCTTTTTATTCAATAAATTTTCCATCCACCATTTCATAAACATGGTCTGCTACCTCCAAGATTGTAGGATCGTGAGTAGTCATACAAATCGTCACATGTTCCGTATGTATGATATTTTTGAATACAGTCATCACCTGCGCGCCCATCTGGGAATCCAGATTGGCCGTAGGCTCATCGGCGAGCAGCAGCTTGGGCCGATGCGCAATCGCTTTGGCGATTGCTACGCGCTGCTGTTCCCCCCCGGACATCTCGAACGGGCGGTGAAACATTCTTTTGCCGAGTCCAACCAGCTCCAGGCACTCCGTTACGCGCGGCTTCCATTGCTGCGGAGGCACCCCGGCCATGCGCAGCGACAGCTCAACGTTCTCCCATGCCGACAAGAGGGGCAGCAGCGCATAGGCCTGAAAGATGAACCCGATCTGATCGCGTCTAAGTACCGTTCGCTTGTCATCGCTAAGCTGATGAAGCGGCTGACCGCGGAACAGAATTTCCCCTTTTGTAGGCTGATCCAGTCCGCCTAGCATGTTGAGCAGCGTCGTTTTGCCGGAGCCCGACCGGCCTTTGAGCATTACAAGCTGACCGGACCGAACCTCCATGTTAATGCCCTTAAGCACATGAAGCTCAGTCCCGCCTACCGGAAACGTCCGGTGAACCTCCCTTACGGACAGAATCGTCTCCGAGAAATCCCGCGATTTCCCTCTGCTTCCCTCTTCCTCAGCTGCCAGCGTCGTGGCGGCTGCTTCATCACGGCCCTGCTCTCTCTCGCCAGCCGCTTGATCCAGCTCTTCTTGTTGAGCTTCGGGAGCTTCAGGAGTTTCATTCGACATAACCTTCACATCTTGATCATCGGATTGTTCTGATTTTACAGTTTTGCGAAACCATCGCATCATTGTGTATCGTTCTCCTATGCTTCCTATTTTTACTCCCTATGAATTCCATCACGTCTAGCATTATAAACGAAATCCCATGGCAAAAAGTTACAACATTTTTTACGATATCCGAAAGTTTAACACGAGAAGGCAGCAGCCCACGGATATCGCCGAAAAAATGGCCGCCAAACAAGGTCTGACTCCTCAGAAAGTTACAGCGATAGACGCTTTTTCTTAAAATATTGAAATTTTATTTCCATTAATTACTCACTGAACTGCGGGCATAAGTTTGATAAGATGGCGAGGACTCGAACGTTAACATAATAGGGAGATAGAGATAGATCATGAAGCGACGCGCAAAACTACTAATACTTATATCTATGACGTTGTTTGGCTCCATTAGTTGCGGCCTTCAACAGCCCGCCTTAGCCAGCAAGCCGGAATCTCCGTTTCAGGACATTGACGGCAGCTATGCCAAGGCAGAAATCCTCGCGCTGCATAACGATAATATAATGAAGGGTACCCGCCCCGGCTTTTTTGCCCCGAAGCAGCCGATGACCCGGGCTGAATTTCTGACTACGCTGGTCCGCATGCTCCAGTTGACCCCCGTGCAAGCCAAAGTGCCTTCCTATATTGATGTTGCCCCATCTTCATGGTATTACGGCTACATACAAGCGGCCGCGGAAATCGGGCTGGCCTCGGGAACCGGATCAGGCGCATTCAGTCCCAACCGGCCGCTCAGCCGCCAGGAGGCTGCAGCCTGGATCGTCCGCGCGTTCAAGCAGCGGCCTTCCTCGAATTCAATATTGCCCGCCTACCGGGACCGTTCAGAGATCGCTGCATGGGCTCTTCCCTACGTAAACGCAGTGACGAAGCTGCAATTCATGGGTGGATATGAGGGGCAGTTTCAGCCGAACCAGCCGTTGTCCCGCCAAGAAGCTGCTTCTCTGCTGTACCGTGTACACGCCCATAAGACGTGGATGAATGAAATCGATAAGGAAGCCAAGCCCAAAATCCAAATCGGCTGGCAATACGGGCAGACGAGGGAGCAGTATGAGCACAGCATTCTGCAATCCAATGTGAACGTTCTGTCCCCCCGCTGGCTTTTCCTCGAGAAAGGCGGAAAACTGCGGGACTATGCGGATCCTTCTCTTATCACATGGGCCAAGCAGCATGACAAAGCGATATGGGCTATGCTGGGGAACGGCTTCGATATGGAGGCGACGCATGAGCTTCTGTCCTCTTCCGCCGAAACAGCAAGCTTTATCCAGAGTCTTATCACCTTTGTGCAGGGGTACGGTCTTCAAGGAATCAACTTGGATTTTGAAAATATACATCCGGAGGATCGCCCGTACTTTACCCGGTTCATCAAGCTGCTGGGCGAGCAAATGCATGAGATTGGAGCCATCCTGTCTGTTAACGTATCGCCGGAGCTGGGCAGTGACTGGACGGCGGCCTTCGATTATGAAGCCTTGGGCAAATATGCGGATTACATCGTGCTGATGGGCTATGACGAGCATTGGTCAGGCGCTCCCTACGCCGGTCCAGTTGCTTCTCTGCCTTGGGTGCAGAACGGTCTCGATACGCTTCGGAGGGATGTCGCGGAGCAGCAAATTATTCTGGCCCTGCCCTTGTACAATCGTGACTGGACAATCAAAGAAAACAGCAGTCCGCCCCCTTCTCTCGCGTCCAGCGATATCTCTCTGCCGAAGCAGTCTGAGCTCATGCGGCAATATAAAATCCGGCCCGTATGGAACGATACCCTGGGCCAGTACAGCGCCGCTTATTTTAATGGATCGGCCCATCGGCTATGGCTGGAGGATTCCCGCTCGCTATCGCTTAAATACCAGATGGCCGAAGCCCGCGGCATCGCCGGCTTTGCCTACTGGCATATCGGCGGCGAGACGCCGGACATATGGACGAGCCTCAGCAACGCAGAACGCTACGCCTCGTACTCATTTCATAAATGATATGTAAGACTTCTCCGCCGATCTTATGCCAGGAAATAAAGAAGCCATTCCCTATGGATCGGGAATGGCTCTTATCCTTGTTATGCTCCAAAGGACGACGGATCCTTGCGCCAGGATTGCAGCAGAGCTAAATCCTCCTGCTTAACGATGCCCTTCTCAACCGCAACCTCGATCAACGCAGCGTAGTTGGACAATGTCTGCATAGTCGAATTCGGCCGCTTGACTGATCACGATCGAACCGGAGCCAATGACGAGATCTGATGACTTGGGCCAAAAATAACGGCAAACAAGTCTGGACCATAGTCGGAAACCGATTTGAAAAACGACGCATAAGCTTCTTACTTCCATCTCGCTCTCCTCAAAAGCGATCCAAAGCTTGAAGTCCTTCGTCCAGAAATACAGATCGCATGGCATCAACGTCGATTTCGGAAATGTTGCGGCTTGGAAAACGCAGAGAAGTATGAGGGATTTACTTATAATGAAATAGGGGGCATCGTCGTGTGCACCGACGAATGAACGCCCTATTTTCTTTGCTTCTATCCCAAATCTATAAATTTCGCAACCTAAATCTATGCGGATCAAATACCACAGATCTTAAAACAGGGATGAACTATAGATTTCTTCATGCCAATGAAAACGATGAATCGCCCTTACATTAATTCAAAACATCATGTCTTGTTAGTTCGTTTTTTATAATCACCAGGGTTCCTCTTCAAGCTAAAAAAGTCAAAATCTCAAACAGTAGATGCTAGAATTGAGTTCTTGGATAGTACCTTTGAAGCTTACTTGTATCCTATCACTTTGGAAGCCGAACCTCCCGCCGTCATGATCACTATATGTATCCAAAACGTTACGTTATCGAATCAACAATATTCAGCTTTGGTTCATCATTATACATGAACGAAATTCCTTAACTTTGGTAGATAACTGAGTATATGTTACCACTAATAAATGACGCTAAACATCATTGCACTAACCGCCATTGGAGTTGCAGTCTTTACGGAGTTCTAACGGGAGCAGTAGTACAAGGAGATGATAAGATCATCAACTAGTCTTGCTAATCGCTGACCCATGCCCGTTTACCATCTTTATCTATTTAAGATAAATAAACATATATACATATTATGTACTTATATGGTGATATAATGGTGTGTAATCATTATATTTCATATTTTGGTCATTTTAAAATAATTGTAGAGCTGGCCAGCTTACAATATAAACAGATTTTGTGCTTCAATTAAAAGAAGAAGAGTATGATAACATGAAAAGAACTTTTATTTTAGCAATTTTAAGTATAATTTTAACTTTCTCAGGGGCAATATTAGCGTTCGCAGCACCAATTGATCAACTAAATACTAGTGATAGTATTTTATATCATGGTAAGAGCATTCAATTACCATCAAACCTGACTAAAGAACAAAAGGAAATTCTTACATTACAGATTCGAGAACTGGAACGCAGCGAAAACAGCGGAATAAAACCAGCATTGGCACTAACGCCAATTTTCATTCCGTACGTCGTCTCTTCATATGAATATGATAAAAAGAAAGTAGCTACTTTTTTGGAGAATCGTACCAACGTCACTCAAAGTGTTAGGAAGACAGTTGAAGTATCATTGAGTATGTCTGGAAGCAGTACACTCGCAAAAATACTTGCGACACAATTAGGATTTCAAGCATCCTTAAAAGAATCATATACTGCAGAGGCAAACGTCCCTGCAAATACTACTTATTATGTTGACCAGATTGATCACTGGAAACACATTCAAGGAAAATACGACATATATTTATTAATAAATGGTGTACTTACTCATCAAGGTAGTGGTGACTGGTCTGCTGAAATTCCACAATATGTTGCTTGGAGTATAAGAAAATAATAATTCGTAGAATTACTACAGATTAGACAATAGAATTAACTGTAGAATGATAGTGAAATGATCACTTAAATACATTTCATTACTTTCTACAGTTTTTAATTTAGGAGAGATTATTCATGAAAGATCGTTTTTATTTAATCATTGCTGTATGTACTTTTATTACTGGTAGTTTTTTTAGTCTGCTACTAAACTTCTTAACAGTAATTGTTCATGAGTTGCAGCCAAACAAACCATTAACAGATTTATTTCCGTTCTTGGCACTACCGTTTTATTTAAGGTTATTAGAAATTGGTTATGTGGCTCTAATTATTATCTTTATTGTTAAATATAATCGTTCAAAAAGTGAAAAGTAATATTAGTTAGATAGGTATGATTTTACAAAAAACACTTCGCAATAAAAGTCTATCTGCATATCCTGCTATATGTCAGAAGCATTCTTTGAGATTCCTCAATGTCCCGGCTATATCCCAGTTTCCCCCTAGGTTCCGAATAGTGAAACTGCCCAAAAGACCACTGAGAACTTTAAATCCGACTATAAATAAATAATGTAAAATTATAACTATAATCAATACTAAAATAATTAAAGAACGAAACATTTACGGAGACAAATGTTTCGTTCTTTGGGCTTCACTTTAACGACGCCGGGTTTTGCCGCCATGACTTTAATAGCTCCAGGTCTTCCGGCTGAATGTCGCCGCGCTGTACGGCCACATCAATCAATGCCGTATAGTTGGACAAGGTTTGCAGCGGGATACCAGCTTCAGCAAACGCCTGCGTGCTTTTGTCCAGCTGGTAATTAAAGATGGCCAGCACAGCCAGTGGCTCGGCTCCAGCCTCGCGAACAGCTTGGGCCGCCTTAATTGAGCTGCCCCCTGTCGAGATCAGGTCCTCGATGACGAGGACCTTCTGCCCCGGCTTGACCAAGCCTTCGATCAGGTTCTCCTTGCCATGTCCCTTCGCCTTGTCGCGGACATAGATCATCGGCAACCCGAGCTTCTGAGAGACAAAGGCCGCATGAGGGATACCTGCCGTGGCCGTTCCCGCGATTACCTCGGCTTGCGGATAAGAGCTGCGGATGATATCGGCGAACGACTCAGCGATGAGGTCCCGTATTTCAGGATAGGACATCGTCAGCCGATTATCGCAATAAATCGGCGACTTGATTCCCGAGGTCCATGTAAAAGGCTGATGCGGACGCAAAGCGACAGCCTCGATGTCCAGCAATTTTCCTGCTATATCTAAAGCAATTTGATTTGTGTTTACCATGCTTCCTTCATCTCCTCAATAATAAGCTCAGCAGCGCGGCGTGGATCCTTGGCCCCTGTAATCGGGCGGCCAACGACGATGAAATCTGTGCCTTGGCGCATCGCATCCCCTGGAGTAAGCGTTCGGGACTGGTCTCCCGCTGCGCTGCCGGACGGACGAATGCCCGGCGTCACCGTCTTGAAGCCATTTCCGCAATGCTGCTTGATCGCCTGTACTTCCAATGGGGAGGCGACAACCCCATGCAGTCCGGCTTCCTTGGCCAATGCGGCATACGCGACGACAGCGTCCTCCATCGTTCCCGGAATGCCGATTTCCCGATTGAGGGTATCCTGGCTGGTGCTCGTCAGCTGGGTTACCGCAATAATGGCCGGCATCGCAAGCGACGGGTCTCCGGCTAAGGCATCCCTGGCTCCTTCCAGTGCGGCAGCCATCATTTTGAGCCCTCCTGCAGCATGTACATTGAACATGTCTACACCCAGCCGGGTTACGCTGTTCGCTCCACCCTTTACGGTATTCGGAATATCATGCATTTTCAAATCCAGGAACACCCGGTACCCGCGTTTTTTCAGCTCCCTTACAAAGTCGGGGCCTACTGCATAATACAGCTGCATCCCGATCTTCACGTAGCAAGGGATGCCTTCCAATTGAGTGATGAGCTTCCGCGCATCATCCGCAGTCGGGTAATCGAGCGCGACCATGAGGCGCCCGGCAGCTTGTTCAAATGTACTCATCGTTTAACATGTCCCCCCGTCATACTTGCGGCTCCGAAGCCTAAAGCTTCCGGAGCCGCCAAAATTCCTCATTGTAAATGTTATTCTTCTTACAGAACCGGCATCGCTTGGGACGAGAAGTTGATCGACTCAAGCATGTCAAGCAAAGCACGTACCGTATCGAGCGAGGTCATGCACACGACGCCGTTTTCGACCGCTTCACGGCGGATGCGGAATCCGTCACGCTCCGGCTCTTTTCCTTTGGTCAGTGTATTGATCACGAAGTGGGCTTCCCCGTTGCGGATCATATCCAGAATGTTCGGAGACCCTTCGCTTAGCTTATTAACCGTGGTCACATGGATATTTGCCGCTTGCAGCGCAGCCGCCGTACCGCCTGTAGCCATAATCTTGTAGCCCAGTCTTGAGAATCCGCGAAGAATTTCCACAGCCTCTTCCTTATCCTTGTCCGCAACCGTCGCGATGATCGCGCCAGTGGCCGGAATTCTCATGCCTGCCCCGACAAGTCCTTTGTACAGCGCTTTGGCATACTGCGGATCGCGTCCCATAACCTCGCCCGTCGATTTCATTTCAGGGCCGAGGGTCGGCTCTACGCGGCGCAATTTCGCGAAGGAGAAGACCGGAACCTTAACGGATACATAATCGGCTTCAGGCCATAAGCCGTCCGTATATCCCAGATCCTTCAGCTTCGTGCCGAGAATGCATTGTGTAGCAACGTTGGCCATCGGAATGTTCGTCACTTTGCTCAGGAACGGAACTGTCCGTGAGGAGCGAGGATTTACTTCAATCACGTATACCTCGTTGTTGTAGATGACGAACTGGATATTCACTAGGCCAACCGTCTTCAGCTCTCTGGCAATTTTGATTGTAATATCCGCAATTTTGTTCTTCAATTCATCGGATACATGCTGCGGCGGATATACCGCAATGGAGTCGCCGGAATGCACGCCGGCTCTCTCGATATGCTCCATAATTCCCGGAATGAGCACCGTCTCGCCATCGCAGATCGCATCCACCTCAACCTCTTTGCCAAGCATGTAGCGGTCGATAAGCACCGGATGCTGCGGATTGATGTTGACGGCCTCCTCCATGTATTTCAGCAGCTCTTGGTCAGAGTACACGATTTCCATAGCACGCCCGCCAAGCACGTAGGATGGGCGGACGAGCACCGGATAACCGAGCGATTGCGCCGTCCCGACGGCTTCATCCACAGAGGTTACCGTGCTGCCCTTCGGCTGGGCAATTTGCAATCGGGACAACAGCGCCTCGAACTTCTTCCGGTCCTCAGCCTCGTCGATGCTCTCCAGCGATGTTCCGATGATGCGCACGCCTGCTGCCTGCAGCGGTGCCGCCAGGTTAATCGCAGTCTGTCCGCCGAACTGAACGATGACACCTACCGGCTTCTCTTCTTCGATCACATTCATGACATCCTCGAAGAAGAGCGGTTCGAAATAGAGCCGGTCCGATGTATTGAAATCCGTCGATACCGTCTCCGGGTTATTATTAATGATAACCGCTTCATAGCCCGCCTTCTGGATCGCCCAGACGGCATGCACCGTGGAGTAGTCGAATTCAATGCCCTGGCCGATCCGGATCGGCCCGGAGCCAAGCACGACAATCTTCTCCTTCTCCGACTGCACGACTTCGTTCTCGGTCTCATAGGTAGAGTAATAGTAAGGCGTGGAGGCTTCAAACTCCGCTGCGCAGGTATCTACCATTTTGTATACCGGACGCAGGTTATGCTCCTTGCGGAAGTGAGTTACGCTCTCCTCCGTCAGATGCGTTCCCCCCGGCTGGCCTGCCGCCCGCAGTTCGGCAATGGCCCGGTCCGTAAAACCAAGGCGCTTGGCTTCATAGAGCGTCTCGTACGTCAACGCCGGCTCAGATGCAATCTTAGCCTCGAATTGAACAAGGCGCTCGATTTTATCGAGGAACCACCAATCGATTTTCGTCAAATCCTGAATTTGCTGCAGCTTGTAGCCGCGGCGGAACGCTTCGGCGATCAGGAACAGCCTTTCATCATCCGCCTGAACGAGCCGCTGCTCCAGCGTCTCCTGGCTCAGGCTCTCCGTGCCCTTCAAATAGAGGCGGTGCGTGCCGATTTCCAAGGAGCGGACGGCTTTGTGGATCGACTCCTCGAACGTCCGTCCGATCGCCATAACCTCGCCCGTCGCTTTCATTTGCGTTCCCAGTTTACGGTTCGCATGAACGAATTTATCGAACGGCCAGCGTGGGATTTTGCTGACGATATAATCCAGCGTCGGCTCAAAGCAAGCGTAGGTCTGTCCCGTTACCGGATTGACGATTTCATCCAAAGTGTAGCCAAGCGCGATTTTGGCGGCCATTTTTGCAATCGGGTAGCCCGTTGCCTTGGAGGCCAGGGCAGAAGAGCGGCTGACCCGCGGGTTAACTTCGATCACATAATATTGGAAGCTTTGCGGATCGAGTGCGAACTGGACGTTGCATCCGCCCTCAATGTTCAAAGCGCGAATGATCTTGAGCGAAGCGGAGCGGAGCATTTGGTACTCGCGGTCCGACAGAGTCTGGCTCGGTGCCAGGACGATGCTGTCTCCGGTATGGACACCGACAGGATCAAAGTTCTCCATATTACATACGACGATGCAGTTATCGTTCGCGTCGCGCATGACCTCGTATTCGATTTCCTTCATGCCGGCGATCGATTTCTCGATCAGGCATTGCCCGATCGGACTGTAACGGATCCCGGAAGCAACGGTCTCCTTAAGCTCCGCCTCGGTTGCGCAGATTCCGCCGCCCGTGCCGCCCAGCGTATAAGCCGGACGGACGATGACCGGGTAACCGATCTCGTCGGCAAACCGCAGCGCTTCTTCCACGGTAGTTATGATCGTGCTCTCCGGCACCGGCTGATCCAGCTCCCGCATCAGTTCGCGGAACAAATCCCGGTCCTCCGCCTTCTCGATCGACGTAAGCTGTGTACCGAGCAGCTTCACGTTCTCGCGCTCAAGTACGCCCGCACGGGCCAGCTCGACCGCCATATTCAGCCCCGTCTGTCCGCCAAGCGTCGGCAGCAATCCGTCCGGACGCTCCTGGCGGATGATCTGGGTAACGAAGTCCAGCGTAATCGGTTCAATGTATACTTTATCCGCCATGTTCGTATCGGTCATGATTGTGGCAGGGTTGCTGTTAATTAATACAACTTCGACGCCCTCTTCCTTCAAGGCTTGGCACGCCTGGGTTCCGGCATAGTCGAATTCAGCTGCCTGCCCGATCACGATTGGACCGGAGCCAATGACGAGAATCTTCTTGAGGTCTTTATTGATCGGCATATTAAAGCTCTCCCTTCGCAGCGGCCATCATTTCAGCCTGGCGAGATTTTTGCGGATTGTTCTGCTTATGTTCTCTGATCATTTCCAGGAACTGATCAAACAGATAATTATTGTCCTGAGGTCCAGGGGACGCCTCTGGATGATATTGCACCGAGAAGGCCGGGTATTTCTTATGTCTGACGCCTTCGATCGTCTTGTCGTTGTTATTGATGTGCGTGATTTCCAGCTCCGTGCCGGCAATGGAGGATTCCTTTACCGCGTAGCCGTGATTTTGGGATGTGATATAGCATCTTCCGGTCGCCAGCTCCTTGACCGGATGGTTGCCGCCGCGGTGGCCGAATTTCAGCTTCTCCGTATCCGCCCCGCAGGCCAGAGACAGCAGCTGATGACCGAGACAGATACCGAAGATCGGAAATTCGCCAAGCAGCTCAGCGATCATCTTCACGGCATGAGGCACGTCCTTCGGATCGCCAGGGCCGTTCGACAACTGGATGCCGTCCGGATTAAGCCGGCGGATCTCCTCGGCCGTCGTATCATGCGGTACGATGACCACATCGCAGCCGCGCTGATTCAGCTGACGCAGAATTCCGTTCTTCGCTCCGAAATCGACGAGCACGATCCGCTCCTTCATTCCCGGATTATGGTACAAATGCGTTGTCGAAGTGCTGGCCACCTGATTGTGCAGCTCCTGGACGCAGACTGTATCCATCATAGCCTTCAGCTCTTCCACCGATTTGGCGGAGGTTGTGATGATTCCCTTCATCGTTCCGTTCTGACGGATTTTTCTTGTCAGCATCCGCGTATCGATATCTGAAATTCCAGGAATGCCATGCTCTTTAAGCAGCTCTCCCAGGCTGTATTGCGCCCGCCAATTACTAGGAATCGGCTCGTAGCGGCGTACCACGAGTCCGTGGATGGATGGAACGAGCGATTCAAAATCGTCCCTGGAAATGCCGTAATTGCCGATAAGCGGATAAGTCATCGTCACGATTTGCCCGTAGTAGGAAGGGTCGGATACAACCTCCTGATAGCCTGTAACACCTGTATTAAATACGACCTCACCCGTAAATTCGCCCTCTGCTCCGAATGATTTTCCGGTAAACAGCGTGCCGTCCTCCAATAACAATCTTGCCTGCATTTCCCCGCACTCCTTTATGCTCGACTTGTATATCTGTAAAAAAGGTTTCCTCAATCAACTTGCCATAATATTTAAATTATAAATTATTGCCCTTGATAGACTACTTTGCCGTCCACGATCGTCATAACCGGCCAGCCTTTGAGCTTCCAGCCGCCGAAAGGAGTGTTCCGTCCCTTCGAGGCGAAGGTATCCGGATTGACCTCCTGCTCCTTGTTGAGGTCCACGATGGTCAAATCCGCAGGCGCTCCCGGCTCCAATTTGCCGGAGGGCAGCCCGAATACCCGCGCAGGGTCTGCCGTCATACGCTGTACAAGCAGGGACAGGTCCCATTGCCCGGTCAACACAAATTTGGTATACAGCAGCGGGAAGGCCGTCTCGAAGCCGACGATGCCGAACGGTGCAAGCTGCATGCCTTTGGCCTTCTCTTCTTCGCTATGCGGCGCATGATCCGTCACAATCATGTCGATCGTGCCGTCCTCCAAAGCTTGAATACAAGCTTCGACATCGCGGCGGGAGCGAAGCGGCGGATTCATTTTCCAATTGGCATCCAGGCCCGGAATATCCGTCTCAGCCAGCAGCAAATGGTGCGGGCATACCTCGGCCGTCACGCGGATCCCGATTTCCTTCGCTTGTCGGATCAAGCGAATCGACTGCTCCGTGCTGACATGGCACACATGATAGTGTACGCCCGTCGCTTCCGCGAGAAGAATGTCCCGGCCGACATGAATCGCTTCTGACTCGTTCGGGATGCCTTTCAGCCCATGACGCTTGGCGAATTCCCCTTCATTGACCGGAGCCCCTTCCACAAGGGAGTTGTCCTCACAATGGGCGATAATCGGCATGCCCAGAGACTGGGCAAGCGCCATGGCATCCTTCATCATTTGCGCGCTTTGTACGCCGACGCCGTCATCCGTAAAGCCGATGGCCCCCGCATCCTTCAGCGCCGCGAAATTCGTCAGCTCACGGCCGAGCTCGTTCTTCGTAATCGCCGCGTAAGGCAGAACCTTGACGAGTCCCGCTGCTTGGGCTTTGCTCTTCACCAGCTCGATCGTCTCCGGGGTATCGATGACCGGCCGCGTGTTCGGCATGCAGGCGATCGTCGTAAAACCGCCCTTAGCCGCCGATCTGGAGCCCGTCTCGATCGTCTCTTTATGCTCGTAGCCCGGCTCGCGCAAGTGAACGTGCATATCGATAAAGCCCGGCGTTACCAGCTTGCCTCCGGCATCGATCGCTTGGTCCGCCCCCTCGGGACCTTCGCTTCCCGCAGCCGCAAGCAGCTCGATCACTCCGTCCCGGATATATATGTCTTTCAACTGAAGCTTGCCGTTACCGTCCAATACATTGGCATTTGTAATTTTGAGTAGCATAACTTACCTCCGCTCATTGAATTGCTGATTGCTGTATCAAGCATTCGTTTATATATTAATCGCTAGTGCTTCATTGCTCGCTCCATGACCGCCATCCGAATCGGCACCCCATTCTCCATTTGCTTGAAGATGCGGGATTGGTGATGCTCCACAACGCTGTCGTCGATCTCCACATTCCGGTTGACCGGTGCGGGATGCATGATAATGACATGCGGGGCCAGTTTGCGCGCCCGTTCCTCCGTCATTCCGTAATTCAGCCTGTATTCCTCAGCCGAGCTCATAACTCCCTCTCCTGCCGCATGACGCTCGAGCTGTACCCGCAGCATCATCACCACGTCGCTGCACATCGCCTCGTCAATCGATACATATGGAGCATGGCGCTCCAGCTCAGGCGCTTTCATGCTGTCCGGTGCGCAGAATTTCACCTGCGCTCCTAATTTCTGCAGCGCCCACAGATTCGAGCGGGCTACCCGGCTGTGCTTGATATCGCCGATAATGGATACCTTCAGTCCCTGCAGCTCGCCAAAATGCTTTCTCATCGTATAAAGGTCCAGCAGCGCTTGAGTCGGATGCTCATTATTGCCGTCACCGGCATTGACAAGCGGAATCGATACCCTCTCGGCCAGTTCCTCCAGGACGCCGACCGGTTTAAGCCGGATGACCCCGGCATCAATGCCCATCGACTCCAGCGTACGAACCGTATCATAAATGGATTCGCCCTTCTCAACGCTCGAGGACGCTGCACTGAAGTTCAGAACCTCCGCCCCCAGGCGCTTCTCTGCCATTTCGAAGGAAAAGCGCGTGCGCGTGCTGTTCTCAAAAAACATGTTGGAGATAAAGCGGCCCTTCAAAATCGGAATCACTTTTTCGCTCTGGCTTTCCCAGTAGGCAGCACGGTCGAGAATCCAGTTGATTTCTGCACTGCTCAAATGCTTTAATCCCAGCAAGCTGCGTTCTTTCAATGCGGAAGCTGTCATGGCCATATCAGTTCTCCTCCCGTTGGTGCATTATCCGTACCATGTCGCTGCCGTCGATTTCCTGAAGAAGAACTTCAATTTCCTCGGATTTAGAGGTGGGAACGTTCTTGCCGATGTAATCCGGCCGGATCGGAAGCTCCCGGTGCCCGCGGTCTGCAAGCACGGCCAGCTGAATGCTCTCCGGGCGCCCGCAGTCCATAATCGCGTCCATCGCCGCGCGGATCGTGCGTCCCGTATATAGCACATCATCGAACAAGATGACTTTCTTGCCATGCACCGGCAGCTGGAAGGACTGTTCATTCGTCCCTTCCGCCGAGGCGTTCCGGTCATCCCGGTAGAAGGTCACGTCCAACTCCCCCCAGGGGATGCTTGCGCCTTCGATTTCTTCAAGCCGCTCGGCGAGCCGTTTGGCCAGGAACACCCCCCGCGTTTTAATTCCAGCAAGCACGCAGCCTTCAATCCCTTTATTTCTTTCCAGAATTTCGTGCGCAATTCTTGTTAATGCCCGCCGAATCGCAGTCTCATCCATAATGACACGTGTCTCGATGCTCATATACTCCAGCCTCCTTAGGACGATAAATTCACCTGGTTCCGTGATAGCGCACAAAAAAAACTCCTTGCCTGATTCAGGCAAGGAGTTGTTAGCCATAGCAAATGACCATGACCACCATGCGGGTAGCTGCCGGAGACGCCCGCAAAAAAGCGCAGATCTCCCACCAACCCATTCACGTTACCTTGCCAGCCTCACGGGACTGATTTAAAGGTGCTATTGATTTAAGAGAATTATGACAGAAAGCACCTTAAGTTGTCAAGAAGGCAGCCTATAATTCAGCGGATGAAAATTCTGGAACGAGAGGATTGGCGATTGCAGAATATTGTAATGCATAGTTGAACCAGTACAGAACCATGCAGAGCCATCGCCAGGAGTATCTTAAATAATTATACATAATAATTAATATTTATACAACACTCTTGGCATAGCCCTTTAAAATATAAAAGAAATATTCCCAAGCCGGCGCTTGATTTCCTCAACGACGCTTCGCTCCTCCTCCGCCCCGGCGGCGGCGAACGTTACCGAGAAGCGCACGTATGCGCCGGCATCATCCCAGGGCACAGTCGAAATCAGCTTGTGGCGGATCAAATACTGGGAGAAATCCTCTGCTGACTTAAATTCTTCTCCGCCGGCTATCCCTTTGGGTGCTTTCACGTATAGAAAAAAAGAGCCCCGCGGCTTGCTCGCCTGAAAGCCAAACTCGTTCAGCGCATTCACGAGCAGCTCGTGCCGCCTTGAATATTTGGCAGCGATCGCCTCAGTAATTTCCGGCCGCGACAGCGCATACGCGGCTGCCTTCTGAATTGCGATGAATTGTCCGGAATCGCAGTTGTCCTTTACATCGCTGAACGCCTTTACGATCTGCGCATTGCCGGCGACGAAGCCGATTCGCCAGCCCGTCATGTTAAACGATTTGGACAGGGAATGCAGCTCGACGCCAACCTCCTTAGCCCCCGGCACGGACAGGAAACTGAGCGGCTTCGTCCCGTCGTAGGTGAGGGCCGCATAGGGTGCGTCATGAACGACGATGACATGATGCTTCTTGGCCCAGTCAACCACTTGCATAAAAAACTCCGAAGTAGTACAAGCGCCCGTGGGATTGTTCGGATAATTCAAATAGAGCAGCTTGGCTCTTTGTGCAACCTCCTGAGGAATCGATTCTAGATCCGGAAGGAAATCATGCTCCTCCGTGAGATGTACATTGTATACTTCCCCGCCCAAGTATTTCGTATGAGTCCCAAGCACCGGATAGCCCGGAACCGTCATGATCGCCAGATCTCCCGGATTAATAAAGCAATAGGGGAGCATAGCCAACGCCGGCTTTGAGCCGATCGAGTGAACGATTTCCTCAGCCGGGTCAATGCCGTGAACGCCGAACACATCAGCTAAATAACGCGCGGCAGACGCCTTGAATTCGAATATGCCATTGTCTGCATACCCCCTGTTTTCCGGCTTTGCCGCCTCTGCGGCCAGCCTGGCTACGACGGCGATGTTCGCCATGTCATCCGGCTCGCCGACCCCCAGATCGATCAGCTCCATCTCAGGAAGCGCTGCCCTGGCTGCTGCTTTCGCCCGCTTGATTTTCTCAAATTTATAAATGGCTGTGTCCTTGCCATAATCTGCGCCGCCGATTCTGTCGGCGAACTGCAGCTGAATAAATGCCTCTTTACCGGATTTCAAATTCATTGCTTTTGTCATCATAATTATCCATCTCCTTTATCGGTCTAGATTTTATGATGAGCTAAGCCAGGGCAGCCAGGGAATGGATAAATCGGGCTATCGTTTGCACTTTTTGCCTCGTACCCAATTTAGAATGCCAAAACACCTTCTGAACTACCGGCTCCCAAGCTCGATATTTTCAGAAGGTGTTCCAGATAAATTCCATATATTCAGCGTAAACTGAAATTTTAACGGCTCCGCAGCGAATGAAGCAGATCCTCCATATCCGCAGGGATCGGAGCTGTGAACTCCTTGTACTCGGCGGTAGAAGGATGGACGAAGCCGAGCACTGTGGCATGGAGCGCTTGGCCGTTGATTTTCAGGCCCTTGCTGCGCCCATACATCGGATCGCCAACCAGCGGATGGCCGATAAACTTCATATGCACGCGGATTTGATGCGTTCTGCCGGTCTCCAGCTTCAGTTCGAGCAGTGTATAGTCCCCAAACCGCTCCACCACGTGAAAATGCGTTACCGCATGCTTGCTGTTCCGGTCGATAACGGTATACATTTTACGGTCATGAGGATCCCGGCCGATTGGCGCATCAACTGTTCCCTGATCATGGCTCAAATTCCCTTGAACGAGCGCCAAATACTTCCTCGTGACGGAATGCTCCTTAAGCTGCGCCGCCAATGAGGCATGGGACTTATCATTCTTCGCTGCCATGATCAGCCCTGACGTATCCTTATCAATCCGGTGTACGATTCCCGGGCGAAGCTCACCGTTAATGCCCGATAAATCCTTGCAGTGCGCCATCAGCGCATTGACCAGCGTCCCGGAGGAATGCCCTGGAGCCGGATGTACGACCATGCCGCGCGGTTTATTAACGACGATGACATCGCTGTCCTCGTAGTAAATATCCAGCGGAATATCCTCCGGCACGATTTCCACGGACTCCGCCTCGGGAATCGTAAGCGTAATGCGGTCTCCAGGAGCGAGCTTGTAATTTGTCTTCACCTTCGCGCCATTCACAAGCACGCTGCCGCCCTCTATCCAGATTTGGATTTGAGTTCGCGAGATTTCGTCGCCCAGCTGCTCCTTCACGAATTTATCGATCCGGGTCTTGGCCGACACTTCATCAATAAGCCATTCCATTTCATGATCCTCTGCATTTTCGTAAGATGTCATTTCATTCATGCCTTATCCTCTGAATCCGCACTCACGGTGGCCGAGGCCTTTTTCTCCCGCTTCATTTCCAGGAACGAATCCAGCACAATCATCCCGAAGCCGATGACAATGGAGGAATCGGCCACATTAAATATAGGAAACGTGTAGCTGCCAAAATTGAATTGCAGGAAGTCAACAACTTCCCCGGTCAGCAGCCGGTCAAGGAAGTTGCCAAGCGTTCCGCCCAGAACGAGGGAAAGCGCAACCGGCAGCAATTTGTTGGAGGAACGCTTCGCTTTTTGTAAATACCAAATGACGCCAATCACGACGATGATCGTAAATATGATAAAAAACCAACGCTGATTCTCCAGAATCCCGAAAGCCGCGCCACGGTTGCGATGCGAAGTAATGAGGAAGAAGTCTCCGATGATGGGAATTTGCTCTCCTAAGGTCATTCGCGTGGCAATCAAATACTTCGTTCCCTGATCAATCAGGAAAATAACTAACGCGATCAAAAAATAAATCATGCGGCAAGTCACCTCGTTTTTCATTTCCCCCGCATCCGCTGGCGGTAGGATTAACCACATGTAGGCCCAGTATATTGTAGCACAGCAGGAATTAAGTCGTCCATGTAAGATAGTATTTTCCGTAGGTAAATCGTCGTGCTTTGACACAAAATAAAGCCATGACCAATGCCCGCGCGACTACCTTCGGGCCGAAAGGAGACCTGACCTCAAATGAGTCATCTTAGCAAGCAGCTCCTCGCGGAGCTTGAAGCCCAGCTGCGCTCCGAGCAGCAGTCCATCGAAACCAAGCTGTCGGCCAACGATCACTACGGCCTAAACGGGAGCGTCAGCGACAATACAAGCGAGCTTAGTACGGTTGACAATCACCCTGGCGATATCGGGACAGAGGTGTTCGAGCGCGGTAAAGATGTGGCTCTCACCAATCATGATGAATTGCGGTTGACCCGCGTGAAGGACGCGCTGGATCGGATAGCTGCTGGAAGCTACGGCTATTGCTTAACCTGCGACCAGCCGATTGACATCGAGCGGCTAAGAGCCATACCCGAGACGGCTTACTGCAAAGATCACAGTCCGCAGTCCAGAGTATCGAGAGACCGGCCTGTAGAAGAGCTGGTGCTGTATCCGCCGTTCGGCCGAACGAGCCTGGACGAGCGTGCCGACGAGACCGAGTTTGACGGCGAAGACGCCTGGCAGATTGTCGAAAGCTACGGTACTTCGAATTCTCCCGCCATGGCGGAGGAGGACGAAGTAGATGATTACAATGATATGGAAATTGAAGCCAGCAACGAACTAGACGGATTCGTCGAACCGTACGAAAGCTTTGTTGCTACGGATATTTACGGCCGTAACGTCGTTTTTTACCGCAATGGCCAATACCGTAAGCATATGAGCGCCACGGAACATCTGGAAAGCGAGGACTCGCTTGGCGACGGACCGAACATCTATTGAGCGTAAGACCGCCCGGTCTTGCCTATTCGGAGTCTCAGCCGATCGAACGGGCTCGCTAATACGTATTAAGCTCCAGTTGGCGCTGAACGATTCTGACGATATCGGCAATATAATCCCCGATGATCGGCAAATTCAGCGCACCAAGGATTTGCAGGATATAGATAATCGTAGCCGCAAAAAAAGTAAACCCGATCGCAATCCCGATTCCTCTTGCCGTTCCGGCCAGTACATTGCGCCAAATAAGGCTCCAGGGCCGGCGCAGCAGTTCGGCGTATTCGATGATTCGCGATTGTTCAAGCTGCTGCGCCCACTTTAAAGTTAAATTGTACATGGCGTTTATCTTCTCTTCCTCTGCCGCTCCGCCATGGTTGCGATGAATATGGTCCATTTCCGTTATGCCCGCTGCCTCTGCCGCTTGGTCTCGGCCTGCTTTCGGTCTCTGTAGAGTCATCCCGTTATCCCACCCTTTACTGATGGCCGCACTTTAGAAGTTATTTATGAACACAAACGAGCCGGGCTCCCTTGAACAAAGGGAATCGCCAAGGCTCGTTTGTGCTTGGGTTCTAAATATTATGACCGTCAGTCCGGGCCGCCATTCAACGATTAGCCCTTAATCAGGATTCCGACCTTCTTCGCGCCGAGGTCAGTGATTTCGGCTTCGTCTCCCAGCTTGCCGAACGCCACGTCCGTGACCAGTACATTGTCGCGCAGCACCTGCTCAAACGCCACGATCGCCGCTTGCAGCTCATCGTCCACATCAAGCGTCAGATGCACTCTTAGCTCGATCGGCAGATCCAGCTTCTTGCGGGTATCCTGAACGGCGCGGACAACCTCGCGTACCCAGCCCTCCTGCTCGAGCTCCGGCGTAATATCGGTGTTGAGCGCTACCGTAATGCCGTAACCGGACGCCGATGCAAAGCCGGGCTTCGCCTGCTTGTCGATCAGGAGCTCTTCGGCCGTGATCTGCAGCTCCTCCCCTTCCGGCGAGGTCACGTTGATCGCTCCGCCCTCTACCGCACGGCGGGTCTCCTCAGGCGCCAATCCTTTCAGGAAGCCCTGCAGGAAGCCTACGTTTTTACCATACTTTTTACCAGCTACCTTCAGATTCAGCTTCAGCGTGAAATCGACGAACCCGCTGTCGCTCGTCTCCAGTTCAATCTGCTTGACGTTGATTTCATCCTTGATGATTTCTTCGTACTCAGATACCGCAAAATCACGGTTCATGGAGACGATCAGGCTCGTCAGCGGCTGGCGGGTCTTGATTCCCGTCTCGTTCCGCACATTGCGGGCCAGCTCGACGATTTGACGTGCGGACTCCATATCGTTCTCCAGCTTCACATCGATTAACGCTTCGTCGGCCTTCGGATAATCGGCTAAATGTACGCTCTCGCCGCCACCCAGATTCGTGTAAATATCCTCGGACAACAGCGGCGTGTACGGCGCCATCAGTTTGGACAGCGTCAGCAATACATGAATCAGAGTCTGATACGCGGATACCTTATCTTCCCCAAGCCCGCTGCCCCAGAAGCGGTCGCGTGAACGCCGGATATACCAATTGCTTAGCTCGTCGATGAAGCCTTCGATCGCCTTGGCCGGGTTCAAGAAGTCGTTTACGGCGAGTCCTTTGCCCACTGCCTGGATCAGACTGTTCAACCGGGAAAGGATCCAGCGGTCCAGCTTGCTCTTCGACGGGCGGAATTCATGCTCCTCCGGCTTAAATCCATCGATTGCCGCATACAGCGTCAGGAAGGAGTGGGTATTAACCAGCGTATCCACCACTTTAGATTTCGCCTCGGCGACGATACCTTTGGAGAAGCGTTTGCTGTTCCACGGCGCGCTGTCAGACAGCAAGGCCCAGCGGAATGCGTCTGCTCCGAATTCATTGATAATATCCCAAGGATCGATGACATTTCCTTTAGACTTGGACATTTTCTGTCCATTTTCATCCAGGATATGGCCAGTCGAGATGACGGCCTTATAAGGAGCCTTGCCATTGTACAGCGTAGACACGGCCAGCAGGCTGTAGAACCAGCCGCGAGTCTGGTCGATCCCCTCGCAGATCATATCAGCCGGGTACTGCTCCTCGAACACCTTCTGGTCGCCGAACGGATAATGGTATTGAGCGAACGGCATCGAGCCGCTGTCGAACCAGACGTCGATGACCTCAGACGTTCGCTCCATTATGCCGCCCTCGCAATGCGGGCAGTGCAGCTTCACTTCATCGACGTAAGGCTTATGCAGCTCAAGATCCTCGGATACATGGCCTACGGCATGCTCGCGCAAATCCTTATGGCTGGAAGGCGCATATTCACCCTTACAGGAGCTGCACACCCAGACGTTCAGCGGGGTGCCCCAATAACGGTTGCGGCTGATGTTCCAATCGACCAGATCCTCCAGGAACTTGCCGAAGCGGCCTTCGCGAATATGCCCCGGGTACCATTGTACGCCGTTATTATTGGCGATCAATTGATCCTTCACCGCGGTCGTCTGAATGAACCAGCTCTCCATCGCGTAATAGAGCAGCGGCGATTTACAGCGCCAGCAGAACGGATAGCTGTGCTCGTATTTCTCTTTGGAATACAGCAGGCCCCGTTCGGACAGCCATTTTACAATATCCAGATCGCAATCCTTCACGAAGCGGCCTGCAAAATCCGTCACTTCTTCCGTATATCGTCCCTGCGTGTTGACGACGCTGACGAACTCAACCTTGTTCTCGCGGCATACTTTGTAGTCATCCTCCCCGTGGGCAGGAGCCATATGGACAATCCCTGTACCGCTTGCGTCCGTAACGAAATCGGCGCCGAGAATAACGAGACCGTTCTCCGGCGATACGTAGCTGAAAGGAGGAGTATAGGACTGGCCCACGAGCTCGGATCCCTTCAAAGTGGACAATACCGTGAACTCGCCTTTTAACACATCATCCGCCAAATTTTTGGCAACGATATATACACCATCCTCTTGCTGGGCACGAACATATTCCAGCTCCGGATTCACGGCTAGAGCCACGTGCGAAGGCAGCGTCCAAGGGGTCGTCGTCCAGGCAAGCACATATTCGCCGCTGTCCTTCAGCTTGAATTTCGCCGTAGCGCTCAAATCCTTGACGTCTTCATAGCCTTGGGCAACCTCATGGGAGCTGAGCGTCGTTTGGCAGCACGGGCAGTACGGGCTAACACGATGACCGCGGTACAGCAGTCCTTTCTGGTGAATGGTGGACAGAATATTCCACACGCTTTCGATATATGAATTTTGCAAAGTGATATACGGGTTATCGAGATCGGTCCAGTATGCGATCCCTTCCGTCAATTCACGCCATTGCTTCTCGTATTCGAACACGCTATCCTTACACTTCTTCACGAACTTCTCGACACCGTATTTCTCAATTTCCTGCTTGCCGGAAATGCCGAGCTGCTTCTCGACGCCAAGCTCAACCGGCAATCCGTGTGTATCCCAGCCGGCTTTGCGGACCACGCGGTAGCCGTTCATCGTCTGATAACGGCCGATGAAGTCCTTGATGACACGGCCTAGAACGTGGCCGATATGCGGGGCTCCGTTCGCGGTAGGCGGACCTTCATAGAATACATAATTAGGCCGTCCCTCGCGGTTCTCCATGCTGCGCTTGAACGTATTCTCCTGCTTCCATTTAGCGAGGATGCGTTGATCGCGGGCTCGCGCTGGTTCTTTGACATCTACTTTTCTCATTTTCGAAGCGACTTCCTTTCCATCCATATTGTTAGAGTTGCAGCCCTAACCTTCTAAGGCTCCTATGGGCAACAAAAAAAGCCCCGCCCCAAAAAGGGACGAGACTCTACGCTCGCGTTACCACCCTTGTTCCAAGCCGCTTCCAATCCGAAATGCTCCGGTCAGGCGGCATGGCACTTTGATCCCATACGCTTCATATGGGGCCGGTATAACGGCCGGCGGCCGGATAGAGCTTACGCTTTCCTTATCGGAAATCTCGGCTTATCTTCTCCGGGACGATATTCCGTCTGTGTCTTGAACGTTGACTCGCAGCAAATCATCAACTCTCTGAGAACAAAAACACAGCGTACTGGTTCCCATCATCAAATCCATATGCACGATTTAATATGTTATAGTTATAACTTACTTTACCCCGCTCTGTCAACCAGGGCTGCCGTTTAGTAAATCTCTTTAATTTCGCGGTCGCGGTTGCGCTCGCGATCCTCCAGCCGGTCACGGTCCTCCAGGGTATCCCAGCCGTCCTGGCTGAGCAGATCGAGCTGCGCTTCGACAAGCGTCCGGAAACGGGCGCGATAGATCGAAGCCTGCTTCTTCAGCTCCTCGACCTCCATCGCTATTTTTCGTGATTTCGCCAGCGATTCATTGACGATCCGATCTGCATTCTTCTCGGCTTCCTTCACGATGAGCTGAGCTTCCTTCTTCGCGTTGTTCTTTACCTCATCCGCCGCTTCCTGCGCCACGATGATCGTCTTGCTGAGCGTCTCTTCAATATTTGCAAAATGATCCAGCCGCTCCTGCACGGCCAGCAGCTGGCTTTGGAGCTCTTTATTCTCCCGGATCACGATCTCGTAATCTTTAATGACCTGATCGAGAAATTCATTGACTTCATCTTCATCGTAACCGCGAATACGTCTGGAAAACTCTTTATTATGTATATCCAGCGGCGTTAATGGCATATTGCGCACCTCCTAGAAAATTCGAAGCCTCCCCTAAAAAGCTGTTCAAAACACCGGCCTTCACGGTTGCGAAGGCCTCTCTTGAACCTGCATTAAAGGTCTGCTCTTGAACACGTACTCAAGGGAAGCGTGTACAGTCAAGTGTTGATGTTAAATTCGACAGGAATCCCCGAACTCCTGCATAGCCTTCACACAAATTTACCGATTCGGACACGGTGTCTGCCCTTTTTCGTCATGCCGTCCGTCTCCAACACCTTGAATCTGCCGAATCCTTGGAGCGCTACAATATCGCCGGATTTCAGCGGCTTGGACGGATCCTCCTCCGTCTTCCAGTTCACACGGCAGCGTCCCGCTTTGATCGGCACAACGATCTTGCTCCGGCTTAGGCGGAACACGTCGCTCGCAATCCCGTCCAAACGTAAAGAAGCCACCGTAATATCCAGCGGCTCAAGGACAGCATCTGCCGTTCTAAGCGCCTCGAGCTCCAGCACCTCGGTCGCCACGCTCACCCGGTGCACCTGGCGAAGATTCGTATCCAGGAACGCGGAGATTTCTTCGGCCACGATGACATGGCATCCGTCTTCGCGGACATGGATATCGCCGATTTTGTCCCTCTTAAGCCCGAGTCCGAGGATAGCGCCTAAATAGTCTCCATGCTGAAGGGAGGCCAGCTTCTGATCATCTGATGTGATGCTGAGCACCTTCATGTTCATCGGCTCCGCCTCGATTTCCCGGTAATCCGGCGCGATCAGGGCTCGCCTCCGCTCAGCTTCCGGGAAGCCGCCATCCAAACGGATGCGGACATCCGCATGGCGATTAGCAAGGCTCTCCATAATCTGGCATTGCCGCGGATCAAGGAAGTCGCTTAATTTCACCTCATGATAATCCCCTGCATTTACAACCCACTCCCAGGCCCGGTCAACGAACGGGCGCTCTTCCGGGAGAAAGTGCTCATAGATGTTAACCCGCATAAGCTTCCGTTACCCCAGCACGTAGCTCAGCACGCCGATCAGGCCGAAGACAGCCATCCGCAGCACGAAAATAGCGACGATCGGCGAAATATCGATCATGCCCATAATCGGCGGTATAAAACGTCTGAACGGGGACAAAAAGGGCTCGACCGCCTTGCCCAATAATTCTCCGATAAAGCTTTCACGGGCATTCGGCACCCACGACATCAAAATATAGATCAGAATCATGTAAAAATATATATCATGAAGCACCCAAATTAAGCTATAAATATCAATTCCCAAGCTGCCTTCACCTCATTCTGTTGGTATAATCGTGATCTTCCGTCAATATCTCGGTAATCGAGCCTTGTATTTCTACTGTATCCGGCGTACAGAGGAATATGTTGCCGCCGATTTTGGAAATGCTGCCGCTGAGCGCATAGATTGTTCCGCTGAGAAAATCTATGATGCGCATCGCCTGATCGTTGCGAACTCTCTGCAGATTCACGACAACCGACCGGTGCGAACGCAGATGATCGGCGATTTCCTGCGCCTCATCATAAGAACGCGGCTCATACAGGATGACCTTTACGTTCTTCTGGGAGTGGATACTGACGACATTGTTCATCTTTTGATTTCTCCGAGCCTCGAAGCTAGGAGGTTCAAGCTCGGCTTCCCCTTGCTCCTGCAGCTTCTCGCGTTCCACGATTTCTTCTTCTTCCTGAAGACCCAGAAAATTCATGAACCGATTCATAACTCCCATTACGTCTCCTCCCCTTTCCCTACTAAAAGTGTACCCAAGCGCACCCAAGTTGCCCCTTCCTCAATAGCTACTTCAAAATCTCCCGACATGCCCATCGACAGCTCGGTTAACGGTTCCTTCGTGATTTGCTGGGCATTTAGCCGGTCTCTCAGCTCGCGCAGCCCGCGGAACACCGGACGCGTCTGCTCCGGATCGTCTTCGATCGGCGCCATGGTCATAAGTCCAATGATTCTCACATGGGAATACGAAGCGATTTCCCGCAGCAGGTCCGCCGCCTCTTCCGGGCGAACGCCATGCTTGGACGCTTCTCCGGATACGTTCACCTGCAGGAATGCAGATACGGTAATCCCTTGCGCCGCCGCCCTCTTCTCCAGCTCCTTGGCCAGGGACAGGCGATCCAAGGAATGAATATATTGAAATTTGCCAATGACGTCCTTAACTTTATTGCTTTGCAGATGGCCGATGAAGTGCCAAACTCCCCGCCCTTCCAGCGCCTCCCATTTCGGGACGGCATTCTGCGGGCGATTCTCGCCGATATGAACGATGCCTTCATCCAGCAGCAAGCCTGTCGTCTCCAGGCTTACGTACTTCGTTACCGCGACGACGCTGACGTCCTCCCGCCGGCGGCCGCTTCGCTCGCAAGCCGCTTGAATGCGGCGTTCCACCTGCTGTATCCGTTCTTTGAGCGACAAAGAAAGGATCACCTCTCTTTCATGCCAATCCAGCTCGCCATCCTTCCGGTTATTCCGTTCTGCTTGCGATAAGAAAAGAACTTATCGGGATGGCAGCTTGTACACCACCTTGTACATTCGATATGAGTCGGCAATATTCCTGCTTTTATCATAATGATTCGATTCAATTCTTTCAAGTTCAGCATCCATCTGTCCGGATTGGCGGATGGGGACGCACATGCAGACACATCCTTCCCTTCATCCAACGCCGCTCTGACCCTGGACATCACCGCTTCATCCACCTCATAGCAGCAATCCCCGATCGACGGGCCGATCGCAGCCAGAATTTCCTCTCTGCGGCTTCCAAACTCCCTCTCCATCGTCTTGATGACCGCCGCAGCAATTTGGCCCACCGTCCCTTTCCAGCCTGCGTGAGCCAGGCCTATGGCCCCTTGTGACGGATCCAGGAAGTACAGCGGGACGCAATCAGCATAGAACGATGTCAGCAAAACTCCCCGAACATTCGTGACCAGACCATCCGTATTCTGAAAGGCGCTCTCACGGTCAAGCTGCCCCTTGCCCCTGTCCGCCTGCTTCACAACGGCCACGCGCGTTCCATGAACCTGCTCGCCGCAGGTCCACATTTCCGGAGCAAAGCCGAGGAATTCCGCCAGAATCCGGCGGTTCTCCAGCACCTGCACCGGGTCGTCGCCAACATGATAGGCGAGGTTTAGCGACTCGTAAGGAGAACTGCCCACCCCGCCGTTTCGCCCGGTGAAGCCTGCGCTAAGTCCGGGCAGCGCGCTGCTCCAGCCCTCCAGCATAAAGGCTTCTGGCTCCCCGGTTGTTTCTGTAGCTTTCCATTTAAACGGCTCCATCATCCACCTCTTTATGTTTTCATATCCTGAATGACTTATAGATTCAAGTGTACCATAAGAGGAATGGCTTTTCGAAGAACAGGCAGGGAACCCTCATCAGAGAAATCGCAGAGCCATTTATAGGAAACGCCGTTTACGCCGAAAACTCCCCTACCCGCGTCGTTCCGCTCTCCCGTCCCGATCGATGTAGACGGTCGTTTCGAACTGCTGTACTTCGTCCTGGGCCAAGCTATCCATTTTAACCAGCACGACATCCGAGCCGATTTTCACGATATTTTTCCAGGGAATGATCAAATCGCTGCCTCCCCCGAACAACCCCATGAACTTGCTGTTGACCGGAACTACGATGGCTTCGATGATCCCCTGCCGCAAATCGAGCTCCAAGTCGCTAATATGTCCTAGCCGCTTGCCGTCTACGACGTTGATGACATCCTTCGTTTGAAAATCAGATATTTTCATGCCAGCCTCCCGCCTGTCGCACATAATTTGCGGCACCCCTTGCGTCACGTGCAGCACCATGTATTTATGTATATGATGATCGTCCGCAAAACATTTAAGTGAACCTGCTTCGGAAACAAAAAACATCGATATATTAAAAAAAGGCTCCCGAAGGAACCTATGATCTAAGACTTGACGTGCTTCTGCATTTGTAAAATGGCGGATTTCTCGAGCCTGGACACCTGCGCCTGGGATATGCCGATCTCGTCAGCGACCTCCATCTGCGTCTTCCCTTCGAAGAACCGCATCGACAGAATCATCTTCTCGCGCCGGTTCAGGCGCTGCATCGCCTCCCGCAAGGCGATTTCCTCAATCCAGGATACATCCTTGTTCTTGTCATCGCTGATTTGATCCATGACGTAGATCGGATCTCCGCCATCATGATAAATCGGCTCGAACAAGGATACCGGATCCTGGATCGCGTCCAGGGCGAAGACCACGTCCTCCTTCGGCAAGCCCAGCGCTTCGGAAATTTCGAAGATCGTCGGCTCCCGGGAATTCTGGTTGGTCAGGCTGTCGCGCATTTGCAGCGCTTTATAGGCAATGTCCCGCAGGCTCCGGGATACCCTGATCGGATTATTATCCCTTAAATAACGCCTGATCTCGCCGATGATCATCGGCACGGCATAGGTCGAGAATTTTACATTTTGCGATAAATCGAAATTATCGATGGCTTTCATGAGTCCGATGCAGCCGACCTGAAATAAGTCGTCTACAAACTCCCCCCGATTATTGAATCGCTGGATGACACTCAGCACTAGCCTAAGGTTGCCATTCACTAACTTTTCTCTGGCTGATCTTACATTGTCCTGCTGCAGGGAGCGGAACAACTCGCGCATTTCCACATTGGTTAGAACGGGCAATTTTGCAGTATCAACACCGCAAATCTCGACTTTGTTTCGGGTCATCGTGTCTTTACCTCCCAAGGAGAAACTTAATGATCATTATCTCCCGGGACTGCATTTTTATTCCTTTATTTCGCCCCCTAGACCATCTTATTGAATTCCTTGCGGAGTCGTTTAATGATCCTTTTCTCCAGCCGGGAAATATAAGATTGCGATATTCCCAACAGGTCGGCTACGTCTTTTTGCGTCTTCTCGTCACCATCCACCAGGCCGAAGCGCAGCTCCATAATCATCCTCTCCCGCTCGGTCAGCTTATCGAGCGCTTTGTGGAGCAGCTTGCGATCCACCTGCTCCTCTATATTGCGGTAAATGGTGTCATTCTCCGTTCCAAGCACGTCGGAGAGCAGCAGCTCATTGCCATCCCAGTCAATGTTGAGCGGCTCGTCAAAGGACACTTCCGTACGAATTTTGCTGTTGCGCCGTAAATACATAAGTATTTCATTCTCGATGCAGCGGGAAGCATACGTTGCCAGCTTGATTTTCTTCTCCGGATCGAACGTATTGACGGCCTTGATCAGCCCGATAGCTCCGATCGACACGAGATCCTCGATATTGATGCCCGTATTCTCGAATTTGCGGGCGATATATACGACTAGGCGCAGATTTCGTTCGATGAGCATAGCCCGGATCGCGGAATCTCCCGTGGACAAGCGCTGCAGCAAATACTCTTCTTCCTCTCTCGTCAACGGAGGGGGGAGCGCCTCACTGCCGCCGATATAGTAGATTTCCTCGCTCTTAAGCCCGAACAGGAACAACAGCCGGTAATACTGCAATTGCAACATCAACTTCCATCTAACACGCATTTCTTTTCCTCCTAATATCACGATCCTGATGTACCTGCAAGATAATCCCCTTCCGCCTCTGCAGCGCTGTCTTCAAGCAGCACCGGATGGATAATCGCCCGATAAGCCGCATCCGCAGATAAGCAGCCCCCGTCCAATCCGATAAGCACCCGGGCCGCCGTCGTTGCCCTTCCGCCCTGAATAATCGACACTTCATCCGGCTTCAGGGCGATCATGAATTGCGAGCCCTTGTTAATTCCCCGGTAAGGCACAAGCCGCAGGCGATCCCTCCAGGGAAACGATTCTTCGTCGCTCCATTCCATAATGAGGTTGTCCGCTTGCTCTGCAGCTAGCTTGGCCAGCCAATCCTCCGGCAGCACCTGATCCCATAGCGAGGCTTCCATGACCATAACGGGCCATCTCGTCAACGGATCCTTCAGCTGATTGCCGGTATCGACCAGGCCGGTGCAATATACCGTCGTGTCATCAATGCGCACCTCCACCTCGGCCAGACAGCTTGCTACACGCTCTAGAGAACGCCGGGAGGAAACCACCATTTTGAACCATAGAACCACTATAAAGAAAACAACGAGCGTGAATAATGAGCCCACTTCAAGCGTAAAGCCAAGCCCCCCGGATGCTGAATACCATATTCCGCTCCACACCTCTCCGGAATTTTGCAGCAAATAATGAATGCCCAATATCCCGCCGGCAGCTGCAAAATTCACCATGTAAAAGGCTCCCATATTCCGCAAATAGTTTTGCAGACTAGCGTAACCGAAGGCAATCCATAGCATGACGACCGAGAATAGGAACTTTATGAGGAAAGTAAACAAAAAAGATAGTTCCGGGAGAAACATCATCACTACATAAGCAGCACCCACAGCCGACGAAGCCATGATTCGCCATGCCCTGACCCGCTGCTTCCTGATCCACGCTGTCAACAGCAGCAAGCACGCATCGATCAACAGATTCATCAGGAATATTAGATCGAGATAGACGACCATTTTGCTTCACCTGCCTAGCGCTCCCTAATCTTCTTCCCGGTATGCTAGAAGAGCGTACTTAAGTTAAGCCAAAGGAGTTGCTATCAGTATAATGAGAAGCGGTCGTAAAGTCTGTCTAAAATTGGGCGAGGATAAGTACTAGTTTTGTCGAGCAATGCAAAAAACCTCCATTCCACAATACTGTGGAACAGAGGTTTAGATTTTGGGGAGATTTGGTCAAAATTAATCGTTATTGTGACGGGAACGGTTGCGAAGAAAGGTCGGGATATCCAATTGATCACCGCTGCTCGGTTGATTTCCGAAAGGTCTCAGGGAAGAGGCCGCGCGGTTCTCTGGCGTTCCAGCGGCGTCCGGAGCTGGTTTGCGTACCGGCGCTGCCGAGGACTTATGCTCAAATCCGGTCGCGATGACCGTTACCTTGATCTCTTCCTTCAAATTCTCATCGATAATAGCACCAAATATCATGTTCACTTCCGGATCAGAAGCAGAAATAACGATCTCAGCCGCCTCATTGACTTCATACAAGGACAGGTTCGATCCGCCTGTAATGTTCATAATTACACCGCGAGCGCCTTCGATCGAAGTCTCAAGCAGGGGACTCATGATGGCTTTGCGCGCTGCCTCGGCCGCACGGTTCTCGCCTGTAGCTTCGCCGATTCCCATCAGGGCGGAACCGCGCTCCGTCATTATCGTCTTCACGTCTGCAAAGTCGAGGTTGATGAGGCCCGGGACAGCGATCAGGTCGGAAATGCCTTGAACCGCTTGACGCAGCACATTATCCGCCTCGCGGAACGCTTCGAGCATCGGCGTCTTCTTGTCCACAATTTCAAGGAGGCGATCGTTAGGAATCACGATAAGGGTGTCTACCTTCTCCTTCAAAGCTTCAATGCCATGCTCCGCATGGGATGAGCGCTTGCGTCCCTCAAAGGTAAACGGGCGAGTAACCACGCCTACAGTCAGAGCTCCGCACTCTTTAGCGATTTCGGCAATGACCGGGGCTGCCCCCGTTCCCGTTCCGCCGCCCATTCCGGCAGTTACGAACACCATATCCGCGCCCTTAAGCGTATTGGCAATCAGTTCGCGCGACTCTTCTGCCGCTTTCTTGCCTACCTCAGGGTTCGCCCCTGCTCCAAGTCCGCGAGTCAGCTTATCCCCGATTTGCAGCTTGTGCTCGGACTTAGCTAAATGAAGGGCCTGGGCATCCGTATTCACCGTAATGAACTCGACGCCCTGCACCCCGTTCTCGATCATTCTGTTCACAGCGTTGCTACCGCCACCGCCAACACCAATGACTTTTATTTGAGCCAAACTCTCCATTTCGAAATCAAATTCCAACATACTCTTCCATCTCCCCCTCATTGTCCATGGATGGCCCGTCCATCTTGAAGTTAAATGAATTCACTGAATAAGCTCTTCAGACGTTCCATAATCCCCGGTTTGCTCGCGCTCTCTTGGGCAGCTACCGGTTTATTCCGATTAGTTGCTTTCTTGCCACCGTTACCGGTATTCCGGACGCGGATATTCTTGATAACCTTATACAATATGCCAACGCCTCCCGTATAGCCGGGATCACGGACACCGATATAATCCGGCACAGCGACCCGCACGGAAGCGGCCAATTCCTCTTGTGCAACTTTGAGAAGCCCCGGCATTGACACGGTTCCTCCCGTAAGTATATAACCTCCGGGCAGCTCATTGTAACCGAGTCTTTTGACTTCCTGCCGGATCATTTGAAATATTTCCTGGACGCGAGGCTCAGCGATCGCCGCCAGATCCTCCTGGCTGAATTCCTTGTCCACATTGCTGCCGATTCTCGTAACCTTGAACGTCACGTCCGCCGCTGAATCCTCGATTGAGGCGCAGCCGTATTTCAGCTTCACTTTCTCCGCCTGATCCGTCAGCGTACGGAGGCCGTAAGCAATGTCATTCGTTATAAATTCTCCCCCTATCGGAAGCGTGGATGTCGCTGTGATTGTGCCGCTTTCGAACACTGCGATTGTGGTGGAGCCCGCGCCGATGTCTACCAGCACGGAGCCCATCGTCTTCTCATCCTTGGATAGCGCAAGCTGACCTGCTCCAAGGGACAGCAATACGAGATCGCTTACCTTCAATCCCGCCTTCTCAACGCACCGAAGCAAATTATGTATTGCTGTCTTAGCGCCTGTAACGATCGTAGCCTCGACTTCCAAGCGAACCCCGATCATCCCCCGCGGGTCTTGGATTCCTTCCAGCCCGTCCACCACGTATTGCTTCGCGACCACATCAATAATTTCCCGCTCCGGAGGCAGAGCAATCACTTCCGCGGCTTTCAGCACGCGATCGATGTCCTCTTCCCCGATTTCGCGGTCTTCATTCTGTACGGCTACTACCCCATGGCTCGTCTGGAGTCCGATGTGATTACCCGAAATGCCGACGTATACTTCCGATATTTGAATACCTACCATTCGTTCCGCATGATCAACAGCACTGCGGATCGATTGAACGGTTTGGTCAATATCTACAATCGCGCCTTTGCGAATTCCTTCCGAGTCGGCAGATCCAACTCCAATAATATTAAAGGTTCCATTACTAATTTCCCCAATAATAGCACGAACTTTGGATGTACCGATGTCCAAACTAACAATGATGTCATTGTTGCTCAAGCCCTGGCACCTCCTGCTTCCCATTCAAAATTGGTTTAACCCTAATTAAATGCACTCTTTACATATTCAACACCGTTTGACCTTTCCCTCTTTTTTCTACAATATTTTTGAATTCCATCTTTTGCATAAAGTAGGATAAAGGTAACGATAGAATAGGTTTGTAGTCCTTTTTGTCCAAGTTGTGGATTTAGAAAAAAGGCCACTGTAAAAACTAGCCCATAAAATGTATTTTACCATTAATTTTTACTTATGAGTAGTGTCATTTTGCTCTCCCTCCGGCTCGTAAGGGATATATGAGTCGGCCTCCAGCAAGGTCAGCGTGCCGGGATCCTGGGACTCCAGAATAGAGTTCAAATATTCCAGCTTTGCCGGGAGCAAAGAAATGGCCGTTACCACCTCGAATTTAGAGCCCGTGTACAGCTTGACCCGGTCGGGGTAGGACACGGTGGGCGACGGGACAATCTCCGAAATATCAGAGACCTGGTCATCCGGAATTTGAGCCAGTACCTCACAGAGCTTGGCCAAATAGGGATCATCATCTTTCCATCCCGTCAGGATCGGCCTCTCCATCGGCATGGAGCCGATCCCCAGTGGGATTTTAGTCCCGTTTGCAAGCAGGCCCTTCAACCCCTCGTCCACACTTAGCTCGTAAGCTGCGAGCGGGTGCTCCTTAATCCGGATCGTTATCCCTCCGGGGAAGGACTTGTCCACCTCCGCCGACTCGACGGATGGAATCTTCGTCATCCGCTTGGCAATCGTTTCGGAACTTGTCCCGAAGAACGGAGCGCCTAGCTTCAAGCCGCTGACTTCCAGCAACACCTCATCAGACGTGTAAGAGCTGCCTTCAAAGGTAATGCTGGATATTTTACTCAGCGAGGAACGAAAAAAAAGCACCGCGAGCAAAGCCAAGAACAACAGAATCAATATCCCGGCGACTTTCTTGCTGCTTCTCTTCTTCGGTTTTGGTTGCTTCAACACTGGCATATTGGCTTTAGACATAACATTTCTCCGATATATTGTAATGTACAAAGCCTTTATCCCCTCCTGCGGAGGGGATAGTTCAAGGCATCATCAGGCTAGATCCAGCTGCTTCAGGACAGGAGCATCCCGGCTTACGATGCCTCCCAGCCGCTGAAACATCACTTCTATTCGATCATATCCACGGTCAATATGGTACACCTGCTCAACGACCGTCTTGCCTTGCGCGGCCAATCCGGCTATCACGAGTGCGGCACCGGCTCTCAAATCCGTCGCTTCCACAGTAGCGCCATACAATCTCGGCACGCCGCGGATAATCGCTGCATTCATGTCCACGGAAATATCTGCACCCATCCTTACCAATTCATCGACATGCTTGAATCGGCCTTCAAAAACCGTCTCTTTCATCAGGCTTACGCCATCCGCCAAAGATAACAATACCATGACCTGGGACTGCAGGTCGGTGGGAAAGGAAGGGTACGGCGAGGTTACGATCCGTTCTACCGCTTTAAGGCGGCCTACCCCGCTTACCGTTATTATATCATTGCAGGTACTGATTTGAACACCGGCCCGGCGCAGCACATGCAGCAGCGAGACCAGGTGGGATGGATTGCAGTGCGTCAGTGTAATCGTCCCTCTCGTTGCAGCCGCGGCAATCAGCGCCGTTCCAGCCACAATCCGGTCGGGAATGATCTCGTAATCGCAGGGATAGAGACGAGTTACACCCTTTATTGTAATCGTATCAGTACCCGCTCCCATAATACTTGCACCCATCGCGTTAAGGAAATTTTGCAGATCCTGAATTTCGGGCTCCCGTGCCGCATTCGTAATGACGGTCGTGCCTTCAGCCAGCGCGGCAGCCATCATAATATTTTCCGTAGCGCCCACACTCGGGAAATCCAGATGGATGTCGCTGCCCACAAGCCTGCTCGCCCTGCACCATATTTGTTGATCATGCTCCTCGATAACGGCTCCAAGAGCCTGTAATCCCCGCAAATGCAAATCGATTTTCCGTTCACCGATCGCGCAGCCGCCGGGCTGGTATATGCATACCTCCTTGAATCTCGCAAGCAGCGGGCCCATCAGAAAAATGGAAGAGCGCATCTGCTTCATCAAATCCTCCGGCACATGGCTGGAATCTGCGCCGCTGGCGTCGACCATGACGGTGTCGCCCTTATGAACCGTTTTGCAGCCTAGTCGGCTCAAAATGCCAAGCATAACATCAATATCGAGCAAACGAGGAACATTTCGAAGTTGCACCGCCCCTTCAGACAGCAGGCTGGCCGCCAAAATAGGCAGTGCGGCATTTTTAGCACCATGGATTTGGATGGTTCCTGATAGGGGTCTCCCGCCTTCAATCACCAATTTGTCCAATGTATCACCTCCGAGTTTACCGTTCACCCACGAAGTAAACCTCAGGCACCAGAGCGATATCATATTTGGTGGCAATGGTGTCTTTGATCAGCTCCATGAGCGCGAGAACGTCCTCTGCTGTCGCTTGCCCCGTATTGACAATGAAATTGGCATGCAGCTCGGATATTTGCGCGCCGCCTATAGTCCGCCCCTTGAGTCCCGCCGCTTCGATCAGCCTGGCCGCGTGATCCCCTGCAGGATTGCGGAACACGCTGCCCGCGCAGGGCTGCTGAAGCGGCTGGGTCTTCCGCCGGCGATCCTTATAAGTAGCCATGGCAGCCGCGATCTCCAGGCGATCCCCCTCCTCCAGGGTGAAGATGGCATTGGCCACCACGCCTCGGCTCCCGTGCAGGATGGAATGGCGGTATGCAAATTCCATATCCCGAGCATTGTAAGTTACCAACTCACCCGTCTCCAGAACAATTTCAGCGGATTTAAATATGCGTGACACATCAGACCCGTGAGCGCCGGCGTTCATATATACGGCTCCACCAACGGTTCCTGGAATACCCCCAGCAAATTCCAGTCCGGTCATGCCTTCTTTCCCCGCCATAATGCTCAGTCTAACGAACGAGGCGCCTCCCCCCGCTTCGACCTCGGTTCCCCGAAATTGGATCTGCTCCATTCCCCTGCCCAGCTTGATAACCGCACCCCTAATGCCCCTATCGGATACGAGCATGTTGGAGCCCTTTCCTACCATTAACCAAGGAATCTGTTCTTCGTAAAGCCGGCGGATCAAATTGGCCAGCTGCTGCTTATTTTCCGGGACGATCAGCGCATCGGCCGGCCCTCCTATTTTCCATGTCGTGTACTTCGACATCGGCTCGTTGGGCAAGACCGTGCCTACTTCCTGCTCCGACAATTTCGATATCCACTGCTGCATCTGAAAATCCCTCCTTGACTAACATGCCGAATCCCGTCCGGTATCAGGCCGTCCGATGATCGGTTCCATCCGTAATATCGTCCACCGGCTGCAGGGTTCGCGGAAACGGCGCAGGGTAGCGTTATTCCTGCCGTTCGCCGCATGGATTGTCACGATTTATATGGTATCTTATGCCCCCATAAGTAAGAGTGTGACAAAGGCCCAGCCTCCGGCAGAGCTCTAGCGTGTTCCTTGACTGCGAACGAGGCGCCGCATTTCCTCCACGATCAAATGTGCCGATTCCGGCTTGCCGAGCTTCCTCGCAGCCGCCGACATCGATCGGTGAAGGGACCCGTCCGTCATGATGCGTTCGATCGCTGCGAACAATGAGCCGCCGCTAAGCTCCGGCTCGGAAATCACCTCGGCCGCTCCGGCCTTCTCCAACGATCTGGCATTCTTCTCCTGATGATTGTTCGTTACGTTCGGCGACGGGATCAGGATAGACGGAATCCCCAGCGCGGTAATCTCCGCCAGGAAGGATGCGCCCGCCCGGTTCACAATCAGCGAGGTGCTGGCCAGCACCTCAGGCATGTTGTGCACATAAGGCAGTACCCGTAAATTTCCAGGCATTTCACCGACTCTCGCAAGGATATTCGACTTCGTAGTTTCATAGTAGCTTTCACCGGTAACATAAATAAAAGAAATATGCTCCAGCCTGCTGACAGAAGGCGACATGTCCACCATCGCGTCGTTAATCGCCTTCGCCCCGCGGCTTCCTCCCACAACGAGAACAATCAGGCTGTTCGGAGGGAGTCCTAATGAAGCATATCCCTTGTTTTTATCCGCCTCAAAAACAGTCGTGGCCCGAGGATTTCCGGTATACAGAATCTTCTTCGCCGCTGGAAAGGCAGCGCCTGACCCCTCGAAGCTGACGGCCACCGTCGATACGTATTTGCTCAAGAAGCGGTTCGTCAGCCCGGGAACGGCATTCTGCTCATGAATAATGCTCGGAATGCCTAGCTTAGCCGCCGCATAGACGACCGGTCCGCAGACGTAGCCTCCCGTGCCGATGACCACATCCGGCTTGAATTCACGCAGCATTCGCTTGGAAGTACGCACGCCCTTCAGAAAACGCATAATCGTCTTGACATTGTCAAACGACAGCTTCCGGCGAAAGCCGGTGATATTAATAGCTTTAAAAGGTATATTCTCTTTGGGCACCAGGGAGCTCTCCAGCCCCCTTTCGCCGCCAATATATAAAAACTCGGAATCAGGGTATTCCGCACCGCATTGATTCGCGATTGCCAGAGCGGGATAAATATGCCCTCCCGTCCCGCCGCCGCTAAGCACGACGCGCATACATATTCACCTCGCATAACGGGATAAGTTCAATAAAATACCTAACGCTGTCAGCATTAGCGTAAGCGACGAGCCTCCGTAGCTGATCAGCGGCAGGGTGATGCCCGTGACAGGCATGAGACCGATGACGACGCCGATATTGATGACAACCTGTACAGCTACCATACCGACAATGCCGACGGCAAGCAAGCTTCCGAAGCTGTCTTCTACTGTCATCGCCACTCTCATGCCCCTCCATACCAATACAAGAAACAGAAGAAGAACCAGCAATCCGCCGATAAAGCCGAGCTCCTCGGCCAGAATAGAAAAAATGAAATCCGTCTGCGGCTCGGGAACATAACTGTATTTCTGGCGGCTCATCCCGAGCCCCAGGCCAGCTAGTCCGCCAGGACCGATTGCATAGAGCGATTGAATGATTTGATACCCGGCGCCAAGCGGGTCGGACCACGGGTCAAGAAAAGCGGTAATCCGCTGCAGACGGTACGGCGCAGCTAGTATGAGTCCGACGAAACCGATCACGCCGATCGCGGCCAGTCCGGCCAAATGCTTGATTCTCGCCCCAGCGGTAAATACGATCAGCAGAGATGCGCCCATCATGACCGTACCGGTGCCTAAATCCGGCTGCAGCATGATAAGACCGAATGCAAGCCCCATGACGGCCAGCGGAGGCAGCAGCCCCCTTGTAAATATCGTAATCTTGTAATCTTCCTTGCTAAGCCAATAAGAGAGAAACAGAATCATGCCGAGCTTCATGAACTCGGAGGGCTGAATGCCGAAAGAACTAATGCCGAGCCAGCTTCTCGCTCCGCCGCGCACCACGCCGATTCCGGGAACAAGCACGATGACGAGCAGGGCGAAGCAGACCAGCAGGCCGATCTTCGCATACTTGCGGAGATGGCGGTAATCCAGGTTCATCATGAAGAACATGGCCACCAGACCAAGCACGGCGAACAGAAGCTGCCGCTTGACGAAATAGAACGAATCGCCGTAATCATGAAAAGCGAGAACGGAGCCCGCGCTATATACCATTACAAGCCCTATAGACAACAGTCCCAAAATGCTGGACATTAACCAGAAATCCGGTGCCATGCGATTTTTGCCCATCGTGGAAGCCACCTCTTAACCGAAAGTAGGGGCTTTTCCACCCCCCTACTTAAAGGGTATGCACCGCCTCTTTAAAAATGCGTCCCCGTTCCTCGTAAGAAGCAAACATATCCCAGCTTGCACAGGCTGGCGATAGCAGAACGATATCCCCCGGCTCCGCTAGAGCGGCAGCCTTGCGAGTAGCGGTACGCAGCGTCTCGGCGGCATTGTCTTCAGTATCGACAAGCAGGGCGTCCGATAATCCGGCAAGCTCAGCAATGCGGGCTATTTTCTCCTTCGTCTCTCCCAGCGCCACGACGGCTTTGACCTTGTTCCGAAATACAGGAACCAGCTCCATATAATCAGAGCCGCGATCCAGCCCGCCGGCAATGAGCACGATCGGCGCATCCAGCGCCTCGATCGCCATTGTTGTCGCCTTGGAATTGGTAGCCTTCGAATTATTATAGTAGGCCACGCCCTCTTTAACAGCAACATGCTCCAGACGGTGCTCCACGCCGCGGAACGCTCGCAACTGTTCGATTAGCTGATCCGGGCTGGCTCCTGCAGCAAGGCAGGCAGCTATAGCAGCAAGTGCATTCTCCACATTGAAGCGTCCAGGCAGGCCGATCTCGTCCACGCGAATAATATCGATGACAGACCCGTCTGAGTCTCGGTAGACCGCCGTTCTTGGTCCCCCGTCCGTCTCATTAGGCAGATACGGAGGCTCAATGTAGACTCCTTCCGACATCAGGCGCTCCGACATAGAGAACGGGACAAGTCTAGCCGATATATAAGGGACAAGCCCCCGGCATACCGGATCGTCCCAGTTGATAACCGCTGTGTCCGATTCCGTCTGATTGGCAAACAGCTTGGCCTTGGAGGAAATGTAATCCTCCATCGAGCCGTGGTAATCCAGATGCGTCTCAGCGACATTGAGCAGCACGCCGATTGTAGGCCGAAACTGCTGCGTTCCCTTGAGCTGGAAGCTGCTCAGCTCCGCGACCATCCAGTTGTCCGCGCGGGCTTTCTCGGCAGCCTCGCAGAGCGGCGTTCCGATATTGCCTGCAACGATCGGGTTCAGTCCGGCCGATTGCAGCAAGCTGCCGATCCAGGTCGTCGTCGTGGTCTTCCCGTTGGAGCCCGTAATGCCGATCATCGGCGCCGCGCACAAGTGGAAGGCGACCTCAACCTCGGTTACGACGTCAATGCCAAGCCGGGACGCTTGGACGACGGGCGGTGCACTGTAGGGAATGCCTGGGTTCTTTACGACCAGTTCAATCCCTTGATGTATCAGCTCGTCCGGATGTCCCCCGCATAGAACAGAAATTCCCAAAGCCTCTAATTCAGAAGCTTCGGGACATAGATCTCTGTCCTTCTTGTCGTTTACGGTTACGATCGCCCCATGGCGATGGAGGGTTTTGGCCACTTGAACGCCGCTTTTGGCCAGGCCCAGGACGACGACCTGCCGCCCCCGGTATTGTTCTGGATGCTTCATGATTTTACAACCCCTTGTTTAAATAAAGTCCAATCCCTGCGAGCAGCAAGCCGACGGCCCAGAAAGTAACGACGACACGCCACTCCGACCAGCCCGACAGTTCGAAATGGTGGTGAATCGGACTCATTTTGAAAATTCGTTTGCCGCGAGTTTTGAAGGAAATGACCTGCAGCACGACGGACAGCATCTCAATAACGAAGACCCCGCCGATGACGAGAAACAGAAGCTCGCTCTTCGTGATGATTGCAATAGCAGCGATAGCGCCCCCGATCCCGAGCGATCCGGTATCTCCCATAAATACTTTTGCCGGGTGGGCATTGAAGACGAGAAAGCCCAGTACAGCGCCAATCATCGCCGCTGCGCAGACCGCCGCCGGGATGGATGTCGCCTGCATCGCAATCACGGCATACGCACCGAAGGCAATAGCGCTCACGCCCGACAGCAGGCCGTCAAGTCCATCGGTGAAATTCACCGCGTTGCTGATCGCCAGCATCATTAGAATAATGAAAGGATAATAGAACCAGCCTCCCCAATCGAAGGAGACTTTCGTGCCCGGAATGCCCAGCGCGGTGCTGTGCCCCTCGGAAATCAACAGGACGCAGACGATGCCGGCGAACAGGAGCTGTCCGAACAGCTTCTGTCTAGGCGTTAGTCCCAAGGAGCGTTTGAATACAATTTTAATGTAATCATCCAGAAAGCCGACCAGACCGAATCCAAGTGTAGCTACGAGCAGCACGTAAAAATCCGTATTAACGACCGAGAATTTCAGGAACGCCAGTGCAAAAGCTAAAATAATGACGATACCGCCCATCGTCGGCGTCCCCGCCTTCTTCTGATGGCTCTGCGGTCCTTCGCCGCGAATCTGCTGGCCGAATTTCAACCGCCGCAAAAGCGGGATAAGCAGCGGAGCCAGAATGACAGCAAGTATGAAGGACACTCCGATTGTTAGCAATATAAGTCCAAAATCCATGGGATCACCCCCTTATAGCCGGTATTATTGATGTAAGTCGCTGTTTTTCACAGCTTCGACGACTTCCTCGAGCCGCATTCCCCGGGACGCCTTGACGAGAACGACATCCCCGGGATGCAGTACGTCCAGCAGCCCCGCTATGAGCTCAGCTTTATCAGTATATGCATGAATACTCTGTGGGTCCAGATGCTCTGCGGCGCCTTCTGCAATCTTCTCGCCCAGCGTCCCATAGGTGAACAGCCGGTCTATCTTGCCGCCCTTCAAGAAGGCGCCCACCTCCCGGTGCAAATCGCCCTCAGTCTCCCCTAGCTCCAGCATGTCGCCCAATACGGCAACTTTGCAGCGGTAACCCTTCATGTTCTCGAGTACGCCGATAGCCGCCTTCATGGCCGTAGGGCTTGCATTGTAAGCATCATTCAAAATCGTAATTCCGCTGCGGCCCTTCACAACCTCAATCCGCATGCCCGTCAGCTGGATCCGGGACAGCCCTTCCTTGATGGCCGCCTCCGTCACGCCGAAATAGCGGGCTACGGCGATGGCCGCAAGGCCGTTAACGACGTTGTGCTGTCCCAGCAGCGGCAGATGAAGCGGCTCGCCCCCTCCGGCGCTGGACGTAAACACGGTGCCATCCTCAAGGAACATTAAGCCGACCGGATAATCGTCATTATGCGGCTGCAGGCCGAAGGTCGCCGTATGAAAGCTCTCCGGCTTCAGCGTGTCTGGCTCCCGGAGCACCTCTGGAATCAGCGGCTCATCGCCGTCATAGATCAGCGTGCCCCCGGATTTCAGCCCTGCCAGTATTTCCAGCTTGGCCCGGGCGATTTCCAGCCTGGAGCCCAACTGCATCAAATGGGCCTCGCCGATGTTGGTGATAACCGCCACCTCCGGCTCGGCGAGCTTCGAGAGCAGCTCGATTTCATGCCGCCCGCTCATCCCCATCTCCAGCACGGCAATTTCCGCATCCTCTGGCATGGCGAGAATCGTCAGCGGCAGGCCGATATGATTATTGAAATTTCCTTGCGTCTTATGCACGTTGAAGGTGGTCGACAGCAGGGAAAATACGATATCCTTGGTCGTCGTTTTGCCATTGCTTCCGGTAATGCCTACAACTCTAGCTCCGCTCTCTTTCAGATAGCTGTGCGCGAGCTGCTGCAGGGCCACCAGCGTGTCCTTCACGATAACGGCCGGCCCCGGGGGATTGCCCTTGGCTTTGTCCCATAACACGGCATCGGCTCCCGCCGCCAGGCAATCCGCGGCAAAATCATGTCCGTCAAACCGCTCGCCTGCAAGCGGAATAAACAAGCAGCCCTTCGAGATGCTGCGGGAATCCGTCGTTACACCTTGTATTTTCAAATCAGCGTCTTCCGGCCTGCGGAGTTCCCCGCCGCACATCGCCGCTATTTCGCTCAAATTTCTCTTTATCACTTGCTCAAGCCCCTTATCGCTTCTTTGGCAACGATCCGATCATCGAAATCGTACACCGCTGTTCCGATCAGTTGATAGGTCTCATGACCTTTCCCCGCAATCAATACTACATCTTCACTGCTTGCCATTTCAATAGCCTTTTGGATGGCTTCCCGGCGATCGGCAATAAGCTCGTAGCGCTCTTTTGGCACTTTGTCCTCCTCCAGCCCGGTCGCAATATCGCTCAGGATAGCCACTGGATCCTCCGTGCGGGGATTGTCGGACGTGACGATGACATGCTGCGCGTAACGGGCAGCTATTCTTCCCATGATCGGCCGCTTCATCCGGTCCCGGTCCCCGCCGCAGCCGAATACGCAAATTACCCGTCCTACTGCAAACTCCGAAACTGTGCGCAGCACGTTCTCGAGACCGTCCGGCGTATGGGCATAATCGACGATAACGGCGAACGGCTGGCCTTCATCCACGGCCTCAACCCGTCCGTCAACTCCCTTGAGAGCTTCCAGGCTTTCTTTGATACGATTCAGCGGAACACCCTCCAGCAGGGCTGCGGCAATGGCCGCCAGGGCATTGTAAACGTTGAATTTGCCTACCATTCGAAGCGCTACGTCGGTGCTGCCCTGAAACGTATCAACATGAAAGGAAGTTCCCCTGGCCGTGATAGAAATGTCCGTTGCCCGGATATCCGCCGGGTTCTCGACGCCGTAGGTGATGACCTCCGCTGCCGTTTGCTTCGCGAAATAAGCCGAAGCCGGGTCGTCTGCGTTCAGCACCGCATAGCTCCGGAGCCCGGGATCCTCTTCATAGGTATTCCCCAGCCGGGAGAAGAACAGCCCCTTGGCGGCGCGATACTCCTCCATTGTATGGTGATAGTCCAAATGATCCTGCGTCAGATTCGTGAAGACCGCCGTACGGAATCTCGTCCCTTTGACCCTTCCCTGCTCAAGCGCATGCGAAGATACCTCCATGACGCAATAATCCACGCCGCTCTGCGTCATTTCATCCAAATACCGCTGCAGATCCAGCGACTCCGGCGTCGTTCTCGGCATCGGAAAGGCTTGCCCTGCGTATTTGCGCTCGATAGTCCCGATCAAGCCCGTATTGATGCCCTGATCCGCCAAGATGCGATCGATGAGATATGTCGTCGTCGTCTTTCCATTCGTCCCCGTCACTCCGATGACCTTCAGCCGCTTGCTTGGCATGCGATAGAATACATTGCCCAAAATCGCCATCGCCAGCCTGCTGTCGCCCACTTCAAGCTGCGGCAGGCCGATATGCTCCAAATGCCGTTCTACAACAAGCGCAGCAGCACCCCGCTCTGCGGCCTGCGGAGCGAAATCATGCCCATCCACCGTATGTCCCGGCAGGCAGACGAACAGGTCTCCAGCCTGCACCTGCCTTGAATCGATGGCGATGCCCTGGCAAGCCGTTCCGCCGTCGCCGTGTATTCTAGATGCAATTAAATATGTAGCCAGTTCTGATAGCAGCATTTAAGACCCCTCCGTCAAATGGTTACGTCGATATCCTAATTAAAAATGAACCATCCATAATATTATCACCAAGACTATCGCTTATCAGGAATATTATTCACTGTGTTCATGCTCGTTTCCGCTATGGTCATGCTCGATCCCGGCCTCCGATTCCTTCCCCATATAAATCCGGATCGTTGAGCCGCTCTCTACCCTCGTGCCCGGCTTCGGCGCCTGATTAATGACGATATCGCCTACCCCCGATTTAGCGAGGGAAAAGTTCATGTTCAAATCCTCATAAATTTCTTGTACGCTATGGCCGATTAAATCCGGTACAGTTACGATCTTCGTTTCCCCATATTTATACTTTTTAGCCACCTGATCCTTCCGCGGAGGAACTTCCATGTATTCCAGAGCATCGGTTAAAATATTCCGGACGATCGGCGCCGCCACGACACCTCCGAATTGAATTCCCTGCGGGTTGTCAACGGCAGTGTAAACGACGATTTGCGGATCATCGGCAGGGGCAAAGCCGATAAACGAGACGATGTGCTCGCTTGTCGAATAACGCCCATTCACGACCTTCTGCGCTGTTCCCGTCTTTCCGCCGACCCGGTAGCCGTCGATAAAAGCATTGCCCCCCGTTCCGTTGGCCACGACGCTCTCCAGCGCGCTTCTCACCTGCTTCGAGGTCTCCTCGGAAATGACCTGCCGAACGACGGTAGGCTTGACCTCATCGACAACCTGTCCGGTATCCGGATTGGTCCATGACTTCGTTACATGAGGCTTATACAGCTTCCCGCCGTTTATGGCTGCTGATACAGCAGTGATCTGCTGAATCGGGGTGACCGATACCCCTTGGCCGAAGGAGGTCGTGGCCAGCTCCACCGGACCGACCTGGGAGAGCTTGAACAGGATGCCGTTCTCTTCCCCGCTCAGATCGATCCCCGTCTTGCTGCCAAATCCAAAGTCCTTGATATATTTGAACAGGGTCTCCTTGCCAAGCCTTTGTCCTAGCGTAACAAAGCCGGGGTTACAGGAATTCTCCACGACCTGAAGGAAGGTTTGACTGCCGTGGCCGCCTCTCTTCCAGCAGCGCAGCGAAGCGCCGGCTACTTTAATATAGCCTGGATCGAAAAAACCTTCGTTAAGATTTACCTTCTTCTCCTCGAGAGCCGCTGCAAGCGTGATGATCTTGAACGTCGAGCCCGGCTCATAGGTCATCCAGATCGGCAGATTTCGATTATACACCTCGGCGGCATACTCCTGATAATTTCCCGGGTCATAACCGGGGCGCGCCGCCATGGCTAATATTTCACCGTTATTGGGATTCATGGCGATGGAGATCGCTGAATTCGCCTGCAATCTGGCCATCGCCTGATCGAGCTCCCGCTCCATAATGCTCTGGATCGTCTTGTCAATCGTCAGCTGTAAATTAAGCCCATCCTTCGGCTCCACGTATTTCTCCGACGAGCCCGGCATCAGCCGGCCGCCCGCATCGGATAAATACGAGATACTGCCACTCATTCCGCTAAGCTTGCTGTCGTATTTTTGCTCGATACCGGTAAGGCCCTGATTATAGCTTCCGGTGAAACCGAGAATATGCGAGGCAAGCCCTCCATAAGGATAATACCTTTTGTTATCCTCAGCAACAACAATACCCGGGAGAGCCAAATCACGAATTTGCTGTCCTTTTTCCATCGTAATTTTGCGTCCGCCGGGCTGCAGCCTCACTATCGATTGTCGCTTCGTGATCGTCTTCAGAATCTGTTCTTCGCTCATCCCGAGCAGAGGCGCCAAGCTGCGAGCCGTAGCCTCCGGGGACTTAATCTGCACCGGAATCGCCATCACGGTCGGCGTCGTTATATTATAAGCGAGTGTAACCCCGTTACGATCGCTGATTTCCCCGCGTTTAGCTGAAAAAGGGATATTGCGGCGCCAGGAGTCCTCCGCTTTGGCCGACAGCTCTGCGCCTTGCCCCAATTGAACGTAAGCTAGCCTTATGACCAGGGCCGCAAATAACAGAACCAGCAGCATCAGCAACAGCAGCAGTCTTCGCCTGACGGTAACTTTGGATACTTTCATAGATTGCCCTCCCTGTTCGTCCTCTAAGACATGATCATACTGCTATCATGACTATTCAGGACAAACAGGGGTTAGAACAAGCTATGGGGACGAACTGCCGGATTCAGATGAATCTGGGTTCGAGTCCGAGTTCGAAGCTTCTGAGTCTAAGTTTGAATCAGAGTTCGAAGGTGTCTCGTCAGCGGCGCCGTCCCCATCGGAAGCTGCCTGCTCCTCTTCTGCCTCTTCCTGCGCTTCTTCCTCACGGATAGGCTCAAGCACCAGCGACACCTGCCTTTGGCCTCGAACCTCCGTCACCTGCTGATCCACGACATATCCCTCTCCTGCCGTTTTTACCGACACCTGAAGCACCGACAGAAGCTCCATAGCATCGCGCAGTGATTGTCCTCTTACATTAGGGATGTTCAAATTCCGGCCTTCTTCCGTCAAAATGTACATATGCTGACCGGACTTTATATAGCTGCCTGCCTTCGGGAATTGAGACACAACCTCGCTTCCGTTCCCGAGAGTAGCATAGGAGATGCCCTTGCCCGCAAGCAAATTCTTGGCATCTTGGACAGGCAGCCCGCCCAGATCCGGAGCCTTCAAACTGCTCGTAGAGGAAACGGCCGTGCTGGACGCCTGAGCAGGCTGCTTCGGTACTCCCATGTACTGCAGCACTTGATTGAGAATCTTCTTGACTACCGGGCCTGCGGCAGTGCCTCCGCCAAGCTCGGAATTGCTCGGTTCGTCAATGAGAACGAGAATAGCAATCTTCGGATCATCTACAGGAGCGTAGCCGGCAAAAGACACGACCTGCTTCTTATAATCATATCCGCCGCCCTTGGCCGGCTTGACCGCGGTTCCCGTCTTGCCGGCGATACGGTAGCCTTCGATATAGGCGTGGCGGCCGGTCCCGATCTTGAGATCCGAGACGACCTGTTCCAAGTAGCCGCTCACTTCCTTCGCCTTCTCCGTCGATATGACCTGACGAACGACCTTCGGCTGTGTATTCACCGTCTCCCCAGTATGAGGATCGGTAACGGATTTGACGATATGCGGTTCCATCAATTTGCCGCCATTAGCGACCGCCGCTACTGCAGTCAACTGCTGAATCGGGGTTACGAGCAGCGTGCCGTGCCCGTATGACATGGCAGCATAGTCGGCTTTGTACACCGGATTAACCATACCCTTTGCCTCGCCGGGCAGCTCAATGCCCGTCTTCTGGCCAAAGCCGAAATCGTCGACATACTGCTTAAGCAGCTCCGGCCCCAGCTTCTCGTAGCCAAGCTTGACAAAAGCAACGTTACTGGAGCGCTTGACACCTTCAAGATACGATATAGCCCCCCAGCCGGAACGCTTCACGTCATGAATCGTCTGTCCCGGCACGCGAATACTTCCGGACATGAAGCTATCGTCCGGGTCGAACATTCCTTCCTCAACCGCACCCGCCAGCGTTACGATCTTGAACGTCGAGCCCGGTTCATAAACGGATTTAATCGCATGGTTATAGAAGTTCTTCTGATCGACGCCCTTCCAATATTCATTCGGATTGTAGGTCGGCATGTTGGCCATGCCTAATATCTCCATCGTATTAGGATCTGCGGCAATGACCGTCATACTGATAGGCTTGAGCTCAGCGAAAGCCTCCTTCATCGCCTCTTCGATATAATACTGGATCGTATAGTCAATCGTCAGCCGTAAATCCTTACCATTTTTCACCGGCGTATAGATTTCGCTTGCCTTTGGGATCTCGATTCCGCGGCCGTCGCTCTTATATTCCAAGGAGCCGTCCTGGCCTTTGAGCATCTCGTCGTAATAAGCCTCGATGCCTGTCCCCTGTACAGCCTCGCCCTCGCGGTTGACATACCCGAGAATATGCGACGCCAGACTATTCTTCGGATAATAGCGCTTCTGCTCCTTGATGAGAATAATGCCAACATCTTCCCGTTCATGCTTCTTCATCAGGTCATCTCTCAGCTTCTCGACCTGCTCTTTCACGTCCTGATCGACCTTCCAGCCCTCTCGGCGCACTTCTCTTTGCCGGTAATACTCGCCGTTCTCATTTTTGGCGTTTACCAATTCGCGCAGCTCATCCTCTTTCTTCCCGAGAATGCTATGAAGCCCCTTAATGATATCTTCCTGGATGCCGATCTCCTGAATCAGCTTGGGATTGATCGCCACGGTATAGGCGGGAGCATCTACCGCGAGGATGTCCCCGTTTCGATCCGTTATTTTGCCGCGGCTGGCCGGAATGACCTTTTTCTTGGACCATACCTTTTCGGCATGGGCTTGCCAGAAATCCGCCTCTACCACCTGAATCCAAAACACTTTACCCATCAAGACAGCAAAAAAGAGGGTAATAATTCCCCCTATAAGCAGCGTCCGCAGTTTGATTCTTTTGATCATGGCTAGAACCTCTTTAAGTCTTTATTTCCGGGCAACCCTAGCGGCATCTCCCGAATCCCCAGCTTTGCTTCCAGACTCCGTCGAAATTTGCACATGGAACCCTTCCTCGTTGGATTCCGTGTAACCCAGCTTAGCGGCTTCCTGAGGAATTTGCTCTTCAAGCTTCTCCTTCTGAATCATCAGCTCGTTCATCTCGGCGTTCAGCGTCTGCATGTCGGAATTCAAATTGTACATTTCCCGCTTGATACTATAAAGATTGGCATTTTGCCACAGCAGTCCGCCCATCACGGCTACACAGAACACGACCGTGAACATATACAGCAGCTTCTCCCGGACGGGGAGTGCAGATCTGCGGGTGACAACCTTCGTCGTTTCGCGATAACGCTGCGACTGGTAGCCTCGTTCTTGAGCTTTTTCCTTTACTGCCAAATTACCCCGTGTATAGGCCATATCAATTTTCCTCCGCTAAAGATTACAATTTCTCCGCTACGCGCAGCTTCGCAGAACGCGCCCGGGGATTATCGACCAATTCCTGCTCTGAAGGAACCATCGGCTTCCGGTTAACCAGCTTGAGTTCTCCCTTCCCTCCGCAAACGCACATTGGAAAATCCGGCGGGCATGTACATCTCTCGACATATTTCGCAAAAATCTGCTTGCAAATTCGGTCCTCCAACGAGTGAAAAGTGATCACCGAAACTCTTCCGCCCGGTGCCAGGCAGCGAATGGCCGCATGCAGGCCATCCTCGAAGGCGCCCAATTCGTCATTGACAGCGATCCGCAGCGCCTGAAAGCTCCGTTTGGCCGGGTGTCCGCCGGTCCTTCTCGCGGCCGCCGGGATCCCCTCTTTAATCAGTTCGACCAGCTGGCCTGTTGTTTCGATCGGATGCTCGGCCCGCTTCTCGGCAATCACCTTCGCGATCCGCCTCGAAAATTTCTCTTCGCCGTATTGAAACAAGATGCGCGCGAGCTCACGCTCCGGCCATTCATTGACGATCTCTCTGGCGGTCAGGTCCGCTGTCTGATCCATACGCATATCCAGCGGCGCATCCGCATTGTAGCTGAAGCCCCGCTCACCCTCGTCAAACTGGGGAGAGGACACGCCTAAATCGAACAGGATTCCATCCACCTGCGGCACTCCATCCTTCTTAGGCACCCCATCCAATTCGGACAGCTTATCCTGCAAATATCGAAAATTGCTTCGTACCAAGGTCAAGCGCTCCGCGTAGGAAGACAAATTGGCTCTGGCATGCTCATGCGCCCAGTCATCCTGATCAAAGGCGATCAGCCTGCCTTCGGCTCCGAGCTTGGACAGAATTACCGAGCTGTGCCCGCCGCCTCCCAAGGTACAATCTACATAAATACCATTCGGCTTGATGCGCAGCCCTTCTGTCGCCTCTTCCTTAAGCACTGTGATGTGATGAAACAAGCTGCAGCCCTCCAGACCGTCTACAAATCAAAGTCAAAATCAACAAGCTTCTCTGCAATGTCATTGAAGGTGTCCTCCGATTGCTGGAAATATTGCTCCCAGGTGTCGCGGCTCCAAATTTCAACACGGTTCGACACACCGAGCACAACGCAATCCTTCTCCAGCTTGGCGTACTGCCGTAAATTTCCCGGTAAATTTACCCTTCCCTGTTTGTCCCACTCGCATTCTGTCGCACCCGAGAAAAAAAACCGGGTAAACGCGCGCGCGTCGGACTTCATCAGCGGGAGGGCTTTGAGCTTCTGCTCCAGCACGGCCCATTCCTGCATCGGATATACAAAGAGGCACTGGTCCAAACCGCGGGTAACAACAAAAGAGGCTCCGAGGAGATCACGAAATTTAGCCGGTATAATAATCCGGCCCTTGTCATCAATGCTATGTTGGAACTCCCCCATAAACATTGAACGTCACTCCTTACCTCTTTCCCCCACTTTGCACCACTTTCCACCACTCATGACTAGTTATTCTGCATTCTAGCGCAAAATCCTCCTATAAAGCAAATTATTTTTTATAGCAGACAACTATTTTTACGAACCCTTGAATTATGCCAGCTTTTACATAAAATAGTTAGGTATTAAGTGCATTGACAAAGGGACTAAAGTCCTATTATTTTGATTTTAAGATGCACTTTGCTGAAAGAAGGATAAAAGACCCGATACAGCAATCTCTGTTTCTGAGCACGCAAAAAAAGCAGCCGGGAAATTGGATTCCCGGGCTGCTTTTTCCATAAATCATCCAAATATGTGAATCTGGCTTATTTCTTAATGCTCCTGCCAGCTATCCAAATAAGCGCGCTGCTCTTCGGTCAGCTGATCAATTCCGATTCCGAGGCTCTCCAGCTTGTAGCGGGCTACCTGTTCATCCAATTCATACGGCACGTTAACGACCGCAGCGCCGATTTCTTTATAACGCTCGTTCACGTATTTCAAGGACAAGGCTTGGAGCGCGAAGGTCATATCCATAATTTCGGCAGGGTGTCCATCACCTGCTGCCAGGTTTACCAGCCGGCCTTCTGCCAAGATATACATTTTGCGCCCGTCCTTCAGTTGATATTCCTCAATGTTGCGTCTAACCGTGCGCACGGAAGTGGAGCGCTCCTCCAGCTCCGGCTTATTCACCTCGACGTCGAAATGTCCCGCATTGGCCAGGATTGCCCCGTCCTTCATGACATCATAGTGCTCTCCGCGAATCACGTCGCGGTTGCCTGTCACGGTAACGAAGAAATCACCTACCTTGGCCGCCTCGATCATCGGCATGACATGGAACCCGTCCATGTAAGCCTCGACCGCTTTGATGGCGTCAATCTCGGTCACGATTACGTTGGCTCCGAGGCCCTTGGCCCGCATCGCTACCCCTTTGCCGCACCAGCCGTAGCCGACGACAACGACCGTTTTGCCGGCAACGACGAGGTTCGTCGTCCGGTTGATGCCATCCCATACCGATTGGCCCGTCCCGTAACGATTGTCGAACAAGTACTTGCAGTAAGCATCGTTTACCGCTACCATCGGGAACTTCAGCTGGCCTTCCTTATCCATCGCTTTAAGGCGCAGAATGCCCGTGGTCGTCTCTTCCGCTCCGCCGCGTACGTTATCCAGCAGGTCGGGACGCTCAGAATGCAGAATGCTGACCAAATCGCCTCCATCGTCGATAATTAGATCCGGCTTGTTCTCCAGGGCGCGGATCATCAGCTCTTTATATTCCTTAGGATCGGGATTGTACTTCGCGAATACCGTCACGCCATCCTCGACAAGCGCGGCGCACACATCATCCTGTGTGGAGAGCGGGTTGCTTCCCGTAATGGTAACCTCAGCTCCGCCCGCTTGCACCACCTTGGCCAGATAAGCGGTTTTGGCCTCCAGGTGCAGAGATATAGCCACCTTCAAGCCTTTGAAGGGCTGCTCCTGCTCAAATTGCTTGCGGATCCGGCTGAGCACCGGCATATGAGCTTCAACCCAGTCGATTTTCAAGTGACCCTCCGGGGCCAGCTTCAAGTCAGTAATGACACTATTCTGAATCGCTTTCGTCGTCAATGCAGTAACCTCCCAATATTCAAAAATATGATTTTGATTGCTGAACTGCCACTATGCATAGATCATTCTATGCTGCCCCATCAACTCGTACGGAACCTCCATCAAACGGTCGATCCAATCGAATCCGTAGCGATTGATATAGGCAAAAATATTGAAGACCCGTTCCTGCGGCTTATGCTGCGGAAATAGGGACAATTCAATCCGGTCAAACTGGCGCAGTCCAGCTTCATTGCTTCTTGCCAGCGCATCCTTGACACGCGCCTGCATGAAGTCAATCTGCGCGATGATTTTAGCTTTGTTCGTATCGCCAAGCTTAAGCAGCCCCTTCTCAACGCTGGCTAGCTGCTCCAACAGCGGATCATACATGCCGGCGAAGGCCTGCTTCATCTCCTCGAACTGTTCATCCAGGCGCAGCTTATCCTGGCGTCTCAGCCATTCGGCCTTAATCCTTCCGAATGCGGCAGGATCCATTACATCTTCCCATGCCAGCCCATATTTGTCCATATGCTTCTGCAGCGTCCCGTCCACGATCGTAAACGACATCCGCGGCAGCAGGATGGGCATTCGCAGCCCAAGCTGCTCGAACGCCTGCCCCGTAAGGCCCCAGTATGCGATTTCCCCGTTGCCCAGCACACTGCCGAGTACGGGAAGCAGGTAATCCTGCATCACCGGGCGGGTCAGCACGTTGTTGCTGAACCGCTCGGGATGACTGTGCAGCTCGGCGATAAGCTGATCAGGGGTGAAGGCAACCGAGCCTTTGCGATCGACGTAACGACCGTCCCTCTTAAACAGCAGCAAGCGTTCTCCCTGCGAAATGTAGAACAGATTTGCTCCACCCTCGGCCACCTCCGCCTGCGGAAGATAGCCCTTTGCAGCAATTTCTCTGGATGCAGCCTGATAAGCCGATTCCAGCTCATCATTGCTTCGGATCATCGCTTCAAACATCGGCATCTCCAGCCGGCGCAGTGCTGGATCCGCAGAATCTAGCAGGACTAGCCCGTACTTGCCGAACCAGGCCCCCAGCAATCTTGCGAAGGCTTCGGTCAACGAAGCGGATGCGTTCAAGGCATCCCGCAAATGCTGCAGCAAATCCCCCTTGAATTCACTATCCGGCAGCAGTTGCTCCAGCTCCCTGGCGGCACTGCTCCACTCTTCCTCGCTGACCGGGGTCTGGCTGACCGGACCTCTGGGGCCCTCTTCGCGCGGAATGCGAATGCGGCTGATTTCTAGATCGGGGGAGAGGACATATGTATGGTTCACCTCATCCCAGTCATGATCCTCGCCGGCGATCCAGAACACCGGCACAACATCTCTGCCCAGCATGGATGAAGCCTGCTCCGCGGCCTTGATGATGGTTATTGCTTTATATATGACAAGCAAGGGCCCTGTAAACAGTCCGCTTTGCTGTCCGCCAGCGATCACTGCGGTTCCCGGCTGTTCCAGCTTGTTCAACGCTTCCGCTACAGCGGCGTCCGGATTAAACCGTTCATTATATTGGCGAAGCCGGTCGACAACTTCCTTCCGCTCAGCCCGCAAGCGCTCCGTCTGATCCAGCCACTGCAGTCTGGCCATCCAGCTCCGCTCGTCCGCCGGATTTCCGCCATAGAAGCGCTCCACTCTCTGATAGTCCGATACATAAGACTCTGCGAGCGGCTGACCGGATTGTAAAGGCTCTTGAACAACGTTCATCAGGTTCATATCCTCCTGTTCTTATCGGAAACCTCCATTCGATTGTACCGAATGTACTCCTTCCCCGTCAAAGCGATTCTGTTAAATGGAGAAAAAAGCTCTCCCAGCAGCGCAATGCGCCGCTGAGAGAGCTTGTCTCTGCTCGCTATTTCTTTGGCATGGATACCCAGTGTCCTTTGGACACCTCCACAAGCTCGGAGTTCTCCAAATTGTAAGCTCCGCCGCTCGAAGCGCCGTCTTTAGCCGATTGGATCGGCCCGTTGGCGTCGTCTTCCAGCAGGATGCGTTTCTTGTTGGCCTCGATCTCCGGATCCGGGATCGGAATAGCGGACAGAAGTGTTTTCGTATAAGGATGCATTGGATTGGCATACAGCTCCTCGCTCTCTGCAAGCTCCACAATGCGGCCCAGATACATTACCGCTACCCTGTCGCTGATATGCTTGACCATGGAGAGGTCATGCGCGATGAACAGGTAAGTCAATCCCAGGCGATCCTGCAAATCCTTGAGCAGGTTAACGACCTGGGCCTGGATCGATACGTCCAGAGCGGAGATCGGCTCATCGCAAATAATGAATTTCGGATTGACAGCCAGGGCACGGGCTATTCCGATCCGCTGGCGCTGGCCGCCGGAGAATTCATGCGGATAGCGCGTCGCGTGATCCGGGTTGAGGCCGACCATATCAAGCAGTTCTTCCACCCGTCTCTTCCGCTCCGTCCGGCTGCCGGCCATCTTATGAATGTCCAGCGCCTCGCCGATAATATCCGTGACGGTGAATCTCGGGTTCAACGATGCATACGGATCCTGAAAAATCATCTGCATATCACGGCGCATCGCCTTCATTTGCTTCGGAGGCAGCTTGCTGATGTCTACGCCGTTGAACTTCACGCTGCCTGCCGTTGGCTCATACAAACGAAGGATCGTGCGCCCCGCCGTCGATTTGCCGCAGCCGGACTCGCCCACTAGCCCAAGCGTCTCGCCCTCCGCAATAGAGAAGCTGATATCATTGACGGCCTTAAGCACATTTCCATTGCCGACATCGAAGTATTTCTTTAAGCCTTCAACCTCGATTAAATTTTTCTTCAAGACGATTGCGCCTCCTTCGCCATCGGATGCAAATCCCAGCACCGTGCTGTATGCGTATCACTGAACACAGTAGCTCCAGGATCGATCCGCTCACAAATCTTCATGGCGTGATCGCAGCGGGCGGCAAACGGGCAGCCCAGCGGCGGTTTAATCAAATCTGGAGGAGTCCCGATAATCGGAATAAGCGGCTCGTCCTTCTTTTGATCCAGACGCGGCATGGAACGCAGCAGGCCCTTGGTATAAGGATGCTGAGGGTTTTTAAAGATCTCCCATTTGGTTCCTGTTTCCACGACTTCCCCCGCATACATGACGATTACACGATCGCACATGCCGGCTACTACGCCAAGATCATGCGTAATCAGAATGATCGACGTACCGAGACGCTGCTGCATGTCTTTCATGACATCCATGATTTGTGCCTGTATCGTTACGTCAAGGGCGGTCGTCGGCTCGTCAGCGATCAGCAGGGCCGGCCGGCAAGCCAGCGCGATCGCGATCATTGCGCGTTGACGCATCCCCCCGGAAAATTCATGAGGATATTGATTAAAGCGGGCTTCCGCATTTTTGATGCCGACAAGCTTCAGCATTTCAATCGCTTGGGCCTTCGCTTCAGCCGCTGACATATTCTGATGTTTGATGAGCACTTCGGTAATTTGCTTGCCGATTCTGATCGTCGGATTCAAGGAGGTCATCGGATCCTGAAAGATCATGCCAATATCTTTACCGCGAATCGTTTCCATTTCTTTATTGCTTTTCTTGAGCAAATTCTGTCCTTGGAACAGGATTTCACCCTGCTTAATGATCGATGGAGGGGACGGAATCAGGCGCATGACGGTTTGGGCTGTAACGCTCTTGCCGCTGCCCGATTCGCCGACGATAGCAACCGTTTCCCCTTTACCTATTTCAAAGTTCATGCCGCGAACGGCTTTTACTTCTCCGCCTTTAACCTTGAAGGATACATGCAGATCCTTAACTTGTAAAATTGGTTCCATCATTCCACCTCCTATTTCTTCAGTTTTGGATCCAGCGCGTCGCGAAGACCGTCGCCGAAAATGTTAAACGACAGCATGGTCAAGCTGATCAGAATGGCCGGGAACATCATGCGCCATGGATAGTACAACCAACCGGTAAGCGCATCGCTGATCATCGAACCGAGCGAGGCGATTGGCGCTTGCACGCCGAGCCCGAGGAAGCTGAGGAAAGCTTCAGCGAAAATCGCGTTTGGCACGGACAGCGTGACGGTTACAATAATCGGTCCCACGGCGTTCGGCAGCAGGTGACGGAACAGCAGCCGTCCCGAGCCCGCACCCATAGAACGGGAAGCAAGAACGAATTCACGGTTTTTGAGCTGCATGATTTCACCGCGGACAATCCAAGACATATTGATCCATCCGGTAATTGTTAAAGCCAGAATAATCGTACCCAGACTCGGCTCCATCACCACAAGGAGCAGGATGGTTACCAGAAGATAAGGGATCGAATAGAGAATCTCGGAAAATTTATTCATAATCTCATCTACACGACCGCCGAAATAACCCATGATGCCGCCGTAAATGACGCCGATCAGTAAATCGATACAAGCAGCGGCCAAGCCTACGATCAGGGAGATTCTTGCTCCCATCCAGGTACGGACGAACATGTCACGTCCGAGATCATCGGTTCCGAACCAATGCACCGCAGACGGCGGCGAGTTGGTATTCGCATAATCATTAGAATAATAGTTATATTCTGAAATCATCGGGCCAAAAATAGCCGCTAGAGTGATTAACGCCAGAACGATCAATGCCCCCATCGCCAGCTTATTACTGCGTAAGCGGTACCAGGCATCTTTCCATGCGGAAATACTTTCACGCTGAATGACTTCCGCTTCCTTCTCGTCCGTACCGATTTTGCGGAAGTCCTCTGGCTTCAGGTCAGCAGGGGCCGGCATTGCTTTCATCGGTTTTAGATCCATCCGTTACCCCTCCTTTCCTTTATTGAGTTTAATGCGGGGATCTACAAACACGTAAATGATATCCGTAATAAAGCGGGCCAGCATCAGCAGGATTCCATAGAAAATCGTAATCCCCATAATGACCGGATAATCGCGGGTGCTAATGGCCTCAACGAACTGCTTCCCAATACCGCCGATTCCGAAAATTTGCTCGATAACAACGGAACCGGTAACGATATTGGCCGTCATCGGGCCTAAATAAGTGACAACCGGCATAATCCCGTTGCGAATGACGTGACGGAACAGAATGGCCATCCAGCCCAGCCCCTTCGCTTTAGCCGTCTTGATGTAATCGGCATGCAGCACCTCCAGCATACTCGAACGGGTCAAGCGGGCGATGAACGCGATCGGCTGTGCCGTCAACGCGGCAACCGGCAGGACATAGAACAGCGGCCCATTAAAGCCCATCGTAGGCAGCCATCCGAGCTTGGAAGCAAAGACGTATTGCAATAGAGTGGCTACGACGAAGCTGGGCACAGCAATGCCAAGCACCGCTAACACCATCGCCACGTTATCGATCAGCTTGCGATGATACAGCGCTGCCAGCATTCCAAGCAAGACGCCAACGATAACAGCTACGATGATAGCAACCAATCCGAGTTTCAATGAAGTGGAGAACGTCTGACCGATAATGGAAGAGACATCCTGATTGATCTTCTTCATCGAAATCCCAAAGTCCCCTTGAACGACGTTTCCTAAATATTTAACATATTGCTGATAAACGGGCTTATCCAAACCTAATTGTTCACGAAGTCGCTCTTGAATCGCAGGCGGCACCTGCTTCTCTGAGGTTAATGGATCCCCGGGAATTGCTTGCATCAGAAAGAAGGTGGCCGAGATTAGAATAAACAACGAAAGCAACATATAAAAAAACTTATTGGCAATATAACGAACCATGCCCGTTAGCACCTCCTTTGATAATTTTCGACATAAATCGATTTTAGGATAACTATTTCACAATGTCTATTCAATATAATTGCCATAAGTACGTCATTCTTGGAAGTTTCCTGACCGAATACAAAAAAACGGGATATATATGGAATACCTACATATATATCCCGGTGCAGCTATTCAAATTACTTGCGCTCGTCGGTAAAGTAAGCGCGGCTATAGTCGATCGCACCGCTAAAATCAAGCGATACGCCTTTGAGCCATGGTTTCTCTACCGCAACGTTCGTGTAGTAGTAAACCGGCAAAATAGCCATGGTGTCTTTAATGAGGATTTCTTCCGCTTTTCGCAAGTTCTCGTTACGTTTTACGTTATCTTCCAATACTTTGGTTTCAGCGACCAGCTTGTCGTATTCCTCGTTCTTGAAGCCAATGTCATTGTTGCCGCTGTTGGAGGTCCACAAATCGATGAAGGTCATCGGATCGTTATAGTCTGCGCTCCAGCCGGCACGTGCAATTTGATAGTTCAGATTTTTACGGTTCTCGATAAACACGGCCCACTCTTGGTTTTCCGTTTTTACGTCAACGCCAAGATTGTTCTTCCACATATCAGCTACAGCAAGAGCCAATTTCTTATGGGCTTCGCTAGAGTTGTAAATCAGTGTAATTTCAGGCAGTGTCGTGTAACCTTCTTCTTTCATGCCTTCTTCAAGAAGCTTTTTGGCTTCCTCTACATTTTCCGTAAAATAATCATCTTTGTTCTCATTGCGGAATTCATCGTTTACCCCGTTAATACGTGGAGGAATGAATCCGAATGCTGGAGCTTGTCCGCCAAGGGTTATCTTGTCAACGATGGTTTGACGATCGATGGACATGGCGAATGCTTTGCGGATCTTAGCATTATCGAACGGCTTGGCTGTCAAATTGAATTGATAGTAGTAGGTACTTGCAATGTTATGAACTTTATACTCGTCTTTCAGTTCCTTTTGGACAACTGGAATCTGATCGGTAGGAATTTCACCGTTCGGATGTCCTGCACGATCCAGTTCATTGTTTCTGTAGCTCGTAAGCTCGGTTGCACCGCTATTTACAAGGGACATTTTGATTTTGTTCAACTTGATGTTGTCTTTATCCCAATAATTTTCGTTCTTAGTCACTTCAATCGTTTGGCCTTTAACCCAACTTGTCAATGTAAACGCGCCATTAACGATCATTTTGTTTGCATCTACCGCCCATTTCGCATCGTCCTTAACGGATTGGTGAACAGGGTAGAACGTATAAAAGGAAGTCAATCCAAGGAAATAAGGCGTTGGTGCTACGAGTTCAACTTCCAAAGTGTAGTCATCCGCTGCTTTTACGCCGACTTGACTGAAATCGGTAATTTTTCCTTCATTATATTCTTGAGCATTTTTCAAGTAGTACAGTTGATATGCATAAGGTGGTGCCGGTTGTGTTTCCGGGCTCAGAACGCGCTCCCAAGCGAACACGAAATCATGTGCTGTTACAGGGTCGCCGTTGCTCCATTTCGCATCTTTACGAAGTTTGAATGTATACTTCGTGCCGTCCACGTCCCATTCTTCCGCTGCGGCCGGAATAGGTTGTCCATCCTCGTTCATTCGGGTCAGGCCTTCGTACATCGTTTTGAGGACAGTGTTGGCTTGGCTATCTTGTGCCATGGCAGGGTCGAATGTTGGAGGTTCGGCGCTCAAATTGACTCTAAACGTTCCGTCGTCGCCTTTTTGACTGGATCCGCAGGCAGCTAGCAGCGTGCTGAGCGCCAATACCAGTGTCAAAAGAAGCAAAAGGCTCTTTTTCTTCTTCATCTAGCAATATCCCCCTTAAAATTTTGTGGTATATGTTTTTAGATTATACAACCACCGGTCAAAAAATCCAATACATAATTTCAGAAATTGAACTATTGTTAATAAAATCCTTTGCAGTTTCTTAACAAAATAGTCGTTTTCACATTATTGGCATCAGACTATGCCCGATTTTTGACCGCAAAAGTTAAGGAGAATAACGTATATATAAGTTGTTGTAAATTAAACTGCCGTAATATATGTAATAAAGCTGATCAGGAATAACAGGATATAGGCAGCTCCTGTTCCGGCGAAGGCAAGTCTCCATACGGCGCGAAGCAGCCGTCTGACATCGACCCTTCCCTTCAGGCGATTCTGCGCGCCGCCGATCAGCCCTGCAGCGATAAGCAGCACAAGAAGGATCAGATAGATCCCGAATCCGGAATTAAACACGATATTGAACAGGGCCGCAGCCGCTAAGATTAGAAATACCGTCGTTACATCCATCGCAAGAAGCAGAGCCGTTTTTTTATCTTTTTTCACATAATAATGAATAAAATAAACGAGCATAAATGGAATGATCGGTAAAATGCCGAGAACAGCTAAAGTGTTACTCAAAAAGCTCATAGTTCCACCTCCTGCAAAATTGCATCAAAATGCATTAATTAAATTTTCGTTTTACCTCCCAAAATTTGGAATATTATTGATGGAATCCACGGATGAGACGCCACACGGTTTCATGTCCGGGAACCGGGGTCCCGGTCTGCTTGGCCATCTCTACAAGCCGTCCGTTGATATAATCAATTTCCGTTGGCGTTCCTTGCAGAACATCCTTCAGCATCGAGGACATATTGCTTGACGTCAGGCGGCATACCTCAGCCACAGCGTCATAGGCATCTCCCTCGAACACGATGCCCTCCGCAGCATAAACCGCTAAAGCCTCCTCGCAAAGCTGCTTCAGCAGCAGTCTTCGCTCCGCCTTCTCCAGCAATTCCCCGTTCGAAATGCGCCAAATCGCGGTAAGCGGATTAATTGCCGCATTAATAAGCAGTTTTCTATAAATTTCCCTATCGATGTCTTTCGACAGATGAGCGGAAAATCCTGCCGTTTCAAGGGCGACAATTAATTTTTCAGCCGCATTTTTTGAGTATAAATCCGCCTTTTCCCCCTCTTTTGCAGACAGGCCGATAGAGGTCGTCCCTTTCCCCGAACGAATCACGTGCCGGATACTGGGCCGCTTCGCTCCTTCAGTCGTAATGGCTGCATACACCCCTGTCCCCGGAAAAGCTTTAGCCAGAAGCTCCAAATGCCCGATCCCATTCTGAAAGCATAATATTTGTGTGCCTTCGCCTAATAGCGGCCCAATGGCGCTAACCAACGCGTTATCGATATGATGCTGCTTCGCCGCCACCAGCACCCAATCCGGATTTTCTTGCCCTATGCAGCGGGACGCAGCCTTTTGAAGCGGATAGGCGGCAAGACCAGATATAATGGCAGGGGCTCCGTTCTCTCCTTCCTGCAGGAGAATTCCTTCCTCAGCCAACAGCCTGGCCTGTTCCTCCGATTTTGTCCAGAATCTGACCTCCTCCCCGGAACTAGCCAACTTGCCTCCGAATAGCAAACCGAGCGCACCCGCTCCAACGATTTCAACTTTCATTTTGTCCACCCTTTTCGTGTTACTGTTATTTCCTTTATACCAGACCTTACCTGTGCAGCACAAAGAAATTCCGGCATCAAAGATGCCGGAATTTCAATTTCAGTCTCGGACTATTTCATTCGATTCGTTCAAGGTTGCCGTTCGCATCCATTTTGAATCTTGTTTTCAGCTCTTCATCCTCTTCGTTCAGGAATGCCAGCCTGCGAGCCCGATCCATAATTTGAATCAGCGCCTTATAATCATCGTTAACGACGCGGTAGTCGGTTTGCACTTCATTGACCTGATCAGACAAACGCTCCTTTTCTTCACGAAGCGCAGCCAGTTCTTCATCCTTCTCGCGAAGCTCTTTCTCCAATTGCTTCACATATCTGCTTGTTTCCTGAACCGTATTCTTCCACCCCCGCAAGAACCGGATAACCGCATCGATGGAAATCGTCTCTTCCGTTACGCCTTCACTTTTATAGATTCCCTCTTCCAGATCTACAGAAGCCAAGGAAGCGATCGATGAATGACTCGGGATCGATCCCTGTTTTTTCATATAGTTCCGTTTTTGCCGCTGCGCTTTGGCGATGCTGATCGCCGCCTCGTACTTTTTGCGAACGCAGCTGTTCCAGCGGAAGCCGCAGGCGGCCGCCGTTCTCCCGATACGTTCTCCCACCTCTTCAAATGCAGTCAGTTGGGTACTTCCTTCGCGGATATGGCGCAAGGTTACCTCGGCCAGAATCAAATCATCCTCCGCGCTCCATGCATCTTGTCTCACAGCTGTCATGCTATAAAAACCTCCTAACGACATCCTAATATAACCGTCCTCCGGGCACGATTCCGGGCCGGTGTATCGGTAAAAAAGCTTCATATTCCATCCTATGCCTCTCATAGAGTTCATAGAATCTATTTGATACTATTTTGTATGTCCAAAATAAAGGGCTGTCATACCTCCTCACAAGAAAAACATCCTCCGATATACTTCCCTGCAGACAGGCTGTTTTCTCAGCTGCTTTTTTTCCGGTATTAGGAGGTTCAGACTCCCCAGCGGCTGCTTTCTGACATCTCGAAAATTGGACCTCCTATAACCGAAATCACTTGCTTGGGAAACAATCGTTAAACTTTCATGACTTTTCGTTTACAGTTGTTAGGGTTACGGGTATAATGAGGTATAGAAAATTGGATGTCGCCGATACATACGAAAGGGGGACTTATTTGTGGCACGCATGTACCGCGTCCTTGGCTTCTTCACACTAACGATTGGACTAATGGCTTTTGCCGGTAACCATATCGAAATGGCCCTGCTATTTTTCCTGCAAACGGCTTTTTTCGTTATTTTTGGTTACTTGAAGTTTACGGAGAGAACGTATATCCTGCTTTTCTGGGGATACATGATTGTCGCCTTCACAGGCTTCAGTTACTGGACGGTTTTCCAGATGGGATTGCCTCTCTAATCTATAGATGTGATGAACGAGTAGGATCAACTCACTCTTTCAATCAAGGGCGATTCGGCCGAGGCCGAGCGCCCTTTTTTCGTTAAGGAATACCTTCGAAATCCCGGAGGCGGCTAGGGATATTTGAATATTTGTACTATCCCTGCTATTTCTTGTCCTGCTATCATATATATTTATAGATCAACCCAAGGAGAGGAACGCTCTTGAACAGACGTATCATATCCTTCTGCTCCTCTTGCGTACTTATCGTGTCGTTATTTTTTGCCGCAGTCTTCCCTCTCTCCTCCGCTCGCGCATTCCCGATGTCGGAAGAGGAACAGGAAATTTTGGAGAAGAGCTTGTCCATTGTAGAAATTGACCGGGAAATCGCCAGAATTGAACACAAGCAACAGGAAACCGGGCGCTCCATACGCAAATTGTCCGGGGAGCTTGCCGAGAAGGAAGGGCAAATGCGGATCAGCCAAGAACGTGCCGGGGTCAGGCTCAGAGCCTATTATATGGGAGAACGCGAGGATTTGCTCACCGCTCTGCTGTCCGTCAACAGCTGGAAGGACTTTTTTACAGTATTGGATTATTATCAACTGATCATGGAGAGGGACCGTGATGTGCTAGCATCATACCGGAACGATCTGACAAAGCTGAACAAGTCAAGAAAGCAGCTAACAGCATTGTCAAACGAGCTCGAGCAAATGAAGGATAATTTGCTAAAGCAGCGTGAGCGTGTAATGGAGCTGCAGCGGAGCGTGGACGGAAAGCTCGGTGCAAGCGCCGATCCTGAGCATCTTCGGGCCATGATAGAGGAACTGACGACGTATTGGGAGAATGTTGGATTGCACGAGGTTCGCCGCTATTTTAGCGCCCTTGCCTCCGCAATGATGGATTTTCAGGATTTTCTGAAGGACCATCAAGACAGCCTGGTCTCCGAGAATGGGGGCTATGTGCTTGTAATCCGCGAAGAAGATTTGAATGCCTTTCTGCACGGTAAAAATAAGCTGCTCAGCAATATGGCATTCATCTTCGAAGAGGGGAAAATTGTCGCTACGGGAAGCCGGGAGGGTCTCAATCTGCGGGTTGAAGGCCATTACACCGTAGAGAACGAGCCGCAGAACGCCATAGTATTCCATGTAGACCGGCTCGTTTTTAACGGCCTGGAGCTGCCGGACACAACGCGCATGGAGCTGGAGAAAGGCTTTGATCTCGGCTTTTATCCACAACAAATAGTTCCCTTCGTGAAGGCCGACGAGGCTGTCATTCAGAAGGGAACCTTGACCGTGAAGCTGAAGCTCTCTTTATAGAGAGCTTCTTTGCTGTATGTTCACTTATACTTTATGCCGATTTGTGCAATCTCTTTGGCATACTGCTCAGCTCCTAAACGGCTGTTCATGAAATCAGCCGAATGCCGGGCAAATTGCTCCATTTGCTCGGGGAGCATGCTGCTGACGGGCAGGGCATCCGGTTTGCTGCCTATTAGCGAGGCCGGTACCCATGCCGGGATTTGATTTCTCTCGAACTCAAAGTACAGCGACTTCAACACAGGTAAATTCCCTGTTATTTCGTGCCATTCCCGCTGCCTGCCGGACGCAGCCATTTCAGCGATCCAGGCACCGGCCGCTTGGGCGTTTGAGCTCTTCGAGGAAACCACGAAGCTGCGCCCGTAGCTCCACATCGCTTTGCCCGTATTTCCAGGCTCCGGTATGAAGGCCTCCATCTGCGGATGCTGCCTCTCCCTCATTGCAGACGCCCGGGTAAGGCAAATCGCCACCTCCCCGTCGTACATCCGCTTCCATATGTTAGGTGCAGCCGAAGCTTCTGCGGAATACCGCAGCAAATAGGGCCGAATATCCTCCATATTGCGTATTCCGCGGCGCATTCCTTCCGTGATTTCAAAAATAGATGAGCCGTCTGCGCCCGTATTTCCGCCAAGCTGCCAGAGCAGCGACAGCGCAGCGTAAGGCTCATTCAAATCAATGGCCAGAAGCGCGGGTACCCGGCTCTGCTTCTTGAACGCGGCCAGGAGCTTCTCCCAGTCATCGGCCGTTTTCGGAGGCTGCTCAAATCCGAATTCTCTGATCAAATCGGGATTGTATGCGAATACATAAGGATCGATATCAAAAGGAACTCCCCATATGTAGCCGTTCCATTCGTTCTGGCCTAGCGAAACGCTCAGCACTTCGCCAGACAGAGGGCTCGAATAATAGCGCTCAGCAGGCATCAAGTAACCGCTGGAGGCGAACTTGCGTATCCAGTCATTATCCAGCAGCAGGACATCCGGCGATTCGCCCAGCTCAAATTGCCGCAGCACATCAAAAGGCGAGGCATCGGCCGACAAATTGACCAGCTCCACCTGATCCGCATGCTCATTCATATATTCATAGTTCATCTGCTGCAACCGCAGGAATTCTCCTTCATTCATTTGGACGGCGACCCGGAAATGCCTGGGCTCCTGTACCTCTTTTGGGTTCGGAAGCGTTACGGGCTCCGGAATAACGCCTTCCTCGTTACGAATAAGGGTCGATTGCTTGCTTGGAGACAAGTTAATTAAAGCAAGTAATAGGATTGCAAAAAGCACCCAATGATTTCTACGCTTCACACCTGTTCTTCCTCTCCGCGTTCCGATCTTCTTCCGACGACCAATCAACCCTTATTGTAACAAATTACCTCATACTTTGTCCCCTACAAATCATGGCAAAAACCGCCGAAGCTAAGTCCGGCGGCTCATAAGCATGAAATTCCGCGAGACAAACGACTTAGAGCAGGTCAGCCGCGGCCTGGGCCAACTTGGAGCGCTCGCCCTTCTCCAATGTAATATGGCCGCTTAAGCCTTGCTCTTTAAAGCGTTCTACCAGATAGGTCAGTCCGTTGCTGGCTGAATCCAGATACGGATGATCGATTTGCTCTGGATCCCCGAGCAGGACGATTTTACTACCCTCCCCGACCCGAGAGACGATCGTCTTCACTTCGTGCCGCGTCAGGTTCTGGGCTTCGTCGATAATGATGAACTGGCCCGGAATCGAACGGCCGCGAATGTAGGTCAGGGCCTCGACCTGTATGCTGCCAAGCCCCATAAGGATTTTATCGATATCCCCCGATTTCTTCGTATCGAACAGGTACTCCAGGTTATCATAAATAGGCTGCATCCATGGCCGGAGCTTCTCTTCCTTCTCGCCCGGCAAATAACCGATATCCTTGCCCATTGGAACGACAGGGCGGGCGATCAGCAATTTCTTATATTTATGTTCATCCTCTACCTTCAGCAATCCGGCGGCCAGAGCCAGCAGCGTCTTACCGGTTCCGGCTTTGCCTGTAATCGTCACAAGCGGGATTTCGTCGTTTAACAGCAGCTCGAGCGCCATCCGCTGTTGTGCATTACGGGCACTAATCCCCCATACGGGCTCATTGCTGAGATAGAGCGGTGCCAGCTTCAGGCTGTCCTCGCTAACCTTGAGCAGAGCCGACTTGCCGCCTCCCATTTCATCTTTCAATATAACGAACTCATGCGGATACAACGGATAAGACAATCCTAACGGCTTGGTGGGCAGGGATCGATAAGAATAAAATTCGTCAATGACGGCGGGGTGCACCTTGATCGTGGAGTGTCCGGAATATTGCTCGCTAAGTCCTGCCGTACGGTCGGACAAGTAGTCCTGAGCCGTTAGGCCAAGCACATCCGCCTTAATCCGGACAAGAACATCTTTGCTTACGAGCACGACCGTTCTGCCGGAGCCAAGCTCGGCTTCTTCAAGATGATAATTGAGGGCGACCGCCAATATGCGGTTATCATTTGAAATGTCGCCGAACATCTCCTGTACTTTGGCGAAGCTGCGGTGATTCAGCTCCACCTTAACCGTTCCGCCGTTATCCAACCTCACTCCATCATGAAGATGCCCCTTCTCGCGCAGCCCATCCAGCAGCCTGGAGACCCCCCGCGCATTTCGGCCAAGCTCATCGGCGTTCCTCTTTTTGGAATCGATTTCCTCCAGAACGATGGCCGGAATAACGACCTCGTTTTCCTCGAAAGCAAAAATCGCATTGGGATCGTGCAGCAATACATTCGTATCCAGTACAAATATCTTTTTCACAGTATCCCCTCCACCGCTTGGATTTGCAGCCTATCTGCATGATACATACATATTTCTTCCCGCGGGCGGGAAGGTTAAAGACAGACATTATTCCTGAAAGGACGATCAACATGCGAATTTGGCTGTGTATATTACTGACGGCTGTTCTTCTTACAGGCTGTAATACAGCTTCACAAAATGCATCACCCTCTCCTCAAGGTCAAGCAAATCCTAAACCGCGAGCCCAAAGCGCGCCAAACGGCGGACAGCCTATCGCCAACAACGCTGGCACCCGAAACCAGCTCGATAAGCAGGCCCATCTGGAGCAGCTCGCCATGCGGGTTCCAGGCGTCAAGGGAGCTCACTGCGTCGTTATGGGGAACACCGCCGTTGTCGGCATTGATGTGGAAGGCGATCTGGAAAGAGCCCGCGTAGGGAATATCAAGTACACGGTAGCCGAAGCGCTGCGGAAGGATCCGCAGGGCGCCGGGGCGATCGTTACTGCCGATATCGACCTGAACCATCGGATTGCCGAAATTGGCTCCAAAATCCGGCAGGGACACCCCGTATCCGGCTTTGCCACAGAATTAGCCGATATTATCGGACGAATTATTCCGCAAATGCCGAGCGACACGGTTCCAAGAGGCGAAACAGACATTCAGGGACGCAGACCTGGAACGCCGGAGATCAACCCGTCCACTCAAAACTACAGAACCAAATCCCCATCGAATACGCAGCACCAGCAAAATATGCAAATGGCCCCTCAAGGACAAAAATAATTTGACTGACATGACAACGAAAAAAAGCCCGGCGAAAAAGAATTCGCTAGGCTTTTTTCATGGCATCAAATACTTGCGCGTCCAGCATGTCCGCTGCACGGCGATCATAAACTTTGTTATATACGGGAGCAGAGACAAGCTGCGCTCCATAGAACAGAGCGTTCCGGACGGCTTCAATATGCACGTCAAAGCAGCACATTTTGAAAGGAACCCCTTCGAGCGGATCCTGGGCCACGGAAGCGCGACCATTGATGGCGTAGATGGTTCCCTCGCCGAAGACCGTAATGGTTACCTTCGGCCGGGCCTTAATATTACCAACCAGACGCGAGCGATGATCAAGTGCAAGGCGAAGCGTGGAATGATCCCGCGCATAGACCCAGGAAATCGCGCTTGACGTCGGCCCGCCGGACTCGGCATCTACCGTGCTCAGCAATACAAACATTTCGGACTGGAAAGCGGTATATAACGGTTCGGATAATTGCGTAACAATATCGGACATGAACCAGCCCTCCTATACAATCCTTCTATATGATTGTATTATAGCATGCTGCAAAACTTGCCTTCAATCATCAGCCGCCCGCCTCTGCCGCCTCGGCGCCTCCGGCTTCATCGGCTTTGGGCTTGATTCCGGCCAATTCATCCTTGAGCGCCTGCTTGGCTTTGTCGAGCTCTTCCCCGTTCAAATAAACATATGGATTCTTCCACTGTCCCGTCACTGGCATGAACGCCACATTTTCCTTAGAAATATTCCAGTAGGCCCCAATAATATTCTTCATCTGCTGAGACTCCAGATCGGTCTCCATATTCTTGCCTACCGATTGAATCACCTTGGCAGCCCCGAGAACACCATCGAGCGACTTCGCCTGGTCGATGAGCGCATGCAGCACTTCGTTCTGGCGGCGGTTGCGGTCGAAATCATCGGAAGCCTTCGTCTTAGGTCTGCAATTGGATTTGCGGTACCTTACGTAGCCCAGCGCATCCTCTCCAGATAAATGCTGCGGCCCCTTCTTCAGATTGATGTTCGTATTATCCGCGCGGTCGCGATAGCACATGTCCGCATCAACGTTGACATCAATGCCGCCAAGCGCGTCCACCACATCGCGGAAGCCCTGGAAGTTCACGACGGTAACGTAATCGATATTCAAATCGAAAAATTTGCTCATCATCGTCTTCATCTCATACTTGGCCGTAATTCCCGTTTTCTTCTCCTGAACGAGGAAATTCGGATAGAAATGATTCAGCTTGTCCGCCTTATAACCCTTCAGCTCCACAAGCGTATCGCGCGGAAGCGAGACGACGGTAGCCGACTTCGTCTCCGGATTCATGGCGATAACCATCATCACGTCGGTAAGATGCGTCTTCGTCTCCGGACGGTAATCCGTGCCCAGAAGCAGCATGGTGAGCGGCTTGACCTTGGCCGACTGCTCCGGTGCCACCTTCTCCTCGGTGCCCGTGTCTTCAATGACCTGATCCAGCGTTACGGATAAATGTCCGATATACAAACCAACGCCCAGCGCTAGCACAAACATGAGCGTTAGCAGTGTCCGCAAAAATATCGTTAACGCGCTAGCCTTCTTTTTCTTCTTGCGAGAGCCTTTCTTCGGTGATCTTTTTTTATGGCTTTGCTCCCGAGGAGGCAGGCCACTACGTGTAGAACTCATGGATTAAAACACCTTTTTCATGTGAATTAGCAGCTTGAGCTTCATCTAAAAAACGTATCGGCACTGCAAAAGGTTACAAACATGTCCCCCTGCAGCCCTTACGGTGTAGTTCCTCCGTCTCCTTCAGCGACAGATGAGCCATTCTTCTTGCTGCGCCGCCCTTCCACGAAATAGCGGATGCGCACCATTAGCATAAGAACGACTGCGACCAGAAGACATTGGATAATCGGCAGCTTGTCGATTTGAAAAATCAGCAGCATGAACGAGCCGATTGCCATCAGCACATACAAGATGATTTCTTTCCATAAGGGGAGCTTCTGCTGAGCCCGAAACACCTTATTGTACACGAAAGTAACCAATACAAAAATGAGAATATACGCGATCACCGGGTGATCGGCAAACCATTGTTGCAATACAGTTCCCTCCTTCGAGGCAGTACTAATTATTGTTTTCTTACGGCCTTACTTAACCATTATAAGTTGGCTTCAGACATTTTGCGATGTTTTTCGGCACGCTCGCGCTCGCTTTTGTTCAGAATCTTCTTCCGCAGGCGAATATTTTTCGGCGTGATCTCGCAGTATTCATCGTCATTCAGATATTCCAGAGCCTGCTCCAGGGAGAATAGACGCGGTGTCTTCATTTTGACCGTCTCTTCCTTTGTAGCCGAACGGACGTTGGTCAGCTGCTTCTCCTTGCAGATATTCACGACGATATCATTATCGCGGTTATGCTCTCCGACGATCATCCCTTCGTAAATCTCGGTGCCTGGCTCTAGGAACAGTATGCCGCGGTCCTCGATGGACAGAATGCCGTACATCGTCGACACGCCGTTCTCACTCGATACGAGCACTCCCTGATGGCGTCCGCCGACCTGTCCGCCGACGACCGGCCCGTAGCTGTCGAACGCATGGTTCATAATGCCGTAGCCGCGGGTCAGCGTCAGGAAATGCGTACCGTAGCCGATCAGCCCTCTGGCCGGAATCAGGAACTCCAAGCGAACCTGGCCTGTGCCGCTGTTGATCATATTAACCATTTCCGCTTTACGCGAGCCGAGACTCTCCATAACCGTTCCCATATGCTCCTCTGGCACATCGATCATCAGGCGCTCGATCGGCTCCATTTTGACACCGTCGATCTCCTTGACGATAACTTCAGGCTTGGATACCTGAAGCTCGTAGCCCTCTCTGCGCATGTTCTCGATCAAGATGCCAAGATGCAGCTCGCCGCGGCCCGATACGATGAAGGCGTCAGGGCTGTCCGTCTCGTCGACCCGAAGGGACACATCGGTCTCCAGCTCCTTCATGAGGCGCTCCCGCAGTTTGCGGGAAGTGACCCACTTGCCTTCGCGGCCTGCAAACGGGCTGTTATTAACAAGGAACGTCATTTGCAGCGTCGGCTCGTCGATTTTGAGCACCGGCAGAGCTTCCGGATGGTTCGGATCGGCGATTGTCTCCCCGATGTTGATATCTTTAATGCCTGCGATAGCCACAATATCTCCCGCTCCTGCTTCATCGACTTCAACACGGTTGAGGCCTTTGAATCCGAACAGCTTCTCGATCCGGGCCGACTTTTTGCCGCCTTCCCGCGTCATTACGGCAACCGGCTGTCCCTGGCGGATAACTCCCCGGTTAACTCTGCCGATCGCAATGCGTCCCAGATATTCGTTATAATCCATCAGAGTAACCAGAAACTGCAGCGGCTCTTCCACATTCTCGGTCGGTGCCGGGATATGCTCGACGATCGTATCGTAGAGAGCCTGCATATTGCTGTCCTGCTGCCCCGGGTCGAGGCTGGAGGTACCGTTCAAAGCGGACGCATACACCACGGGGAACTCCAACTGCTCATCGTTCGCCTCAAGCTCGATGAACAAATCAAGCACCTCATCAATAACCTCCGCCGGGCGAGCGGCCGGACGGTCGATTTTATTCACGACGACGATCGGAGTAAGCTGGTGTTCCAGCGCTTTGCTAAGTACGAATTTCGTCTGCGGCATGCAGCCTTCGTAAGCATCCACCACAAGCAGGACGCCGTCGACCATTTTCATGATCCGTTCCACTTCACCGCCGAAGTCGGCGTGTCCCGGTGTATCGACGATATTAATCAAATAATCCTTGTACGTAATTGCCGTGTTCTTGGCCAGAATCGTAATGCCCCGCTCGCGCTCCAAATCATTGGAGTCCATCACGCGCTCCTGTACCGTCTCATTGTCGCGATAAATGCCCGACTGCTGAAGAAGCTTATCGACAAGCGTTGTCTTGCCATGGTCTACGTGAGCGATAATGGCTATATTGCGAATGTTTTTTCTATCATGCATATGTTTTCTCCAAATCCTTTCATGTCTGTGTCTTTACAGCAGGTTGACATATAACGGCTGTACCACCCAAAGAAGCGCCGGACGAAAACTTCCGACGCTAATCTATCCTTAATATTATACGCAAAACCAGAAATAATTCAAGAACTTTCCAGAGATCTACCAGAACCGGCCGCTATTCCCGCGGGCCAGGATCAGCCAGGCCCCTGCAGCAATCAACACAATCGCCAACAAATAGACGAAAGAGATTGAGAACACGCTCCAGCCCAGCAAAATAACAGACACCGCCGCGAGCACGACAGCCGTCAGCAGCATCCCGCTCTGACGCTGCGACGCATAGGCATAATACTCGAACAAGCCGACGGCAATGCCGAGTATGAAAGCGGGCCACAATTTATGAAAGAGGAATGTCCAGCCCCCGATAATGCCGATAAAAAACAAAATCGAGTAGACGACGAGAATACCTGCCGGCAGAAGCAATTCGGAAGAAGCCCTTCTGGCAAATACCCATAGATGCAGCAGTATGCCCGGGATCAGGAGAATCAGCGGCCAGAGCGCTTTGCCAAGAAAGCTGAACACTCCCCATTTGCCCAGCAAAATGATAATCCCCGCAGCCAAGATCAGTATTCCGGTCATTAGCTTGTTATTGTCGGACATTCCGTCACTCACCTTCCAGTTGACAATTAGGGACAGAGTCACCATTTTTGTGACATCCCACCTAATTCCAGTTTATATGAAGATGGGTGAAAATGCCACTCCCTCAAGCCTTCTTATAATTGTTGAGCCAGCCGAACATAATAACAACCGCGGCAATAAGGAGCGGAATCCAATTGTGCAAAGCGGGAAGCCTCTCCATTAGAAAAAAGCCTAGCTTCGCATCCTTCAGCATCATATCCCCGGCCGTATAGCCCAATATGCCTGCGCCGGCAAACGTCAATGCCGGGAATCGCTGCAGCCAGTCCGAGATCAGATTACTTCCCCATATGACAATGGGTATGCTGATAGCAATACCAATGACCAGGATCGCAAGATCCCCGTCCGCCAGCGCGGCAATCGCCAGAACATTGTCCAGGCTCATGATGAAATCGGCCACGAGGATCGTTTGAATCGCCTTCCAGATCGTATTGGCCTGCTTGTCCTCCGCAGCTTGCTCGCGGCGCTGGAGCAGCTTGAAGGCAATGATGGCCAGCAGCAGCCCTCCCGCTGCCTGGATATAGGGTATTTGCAGCAGAACTGCCGCAAGCCATGTAAGAACGCATCGCATCAGCACCGCGCCAAACGCTCCCCACCATACGGCCTGCTTGCGCTGGTGAAGGGGAAGATTTTTGCTGGCCATCGCAATGACAACGGCATTATCGCCGCTAAGCACCAAATTGATAATGAGTATTTCCGATAACAATAACAAATGCTCCATCGGCTTATCCCTCCATTACACTTGTATGAGAGGATGTGCCAAGCTATACCGTTTCTTTTTCAAAATCAACACTGGACAAAATCCATTTTTAGTGAATTAATATTAAAGTACATCCCACAAAAATGAGGAAGAAGGTTCAATAGTGGAACTGTTTAGCGCCGCTTTTTTTATTGCCCTGGCCAATATTATTTTCATCGATCTGATTCTTGCGGGAGATAATGCGATCGTCATCGGTATGGCCGCCAGAAAGCTCCCCGCCCATATACAGAAGAAAGCAATTATGCTCGGCACAGCCGGAGCGGTTCTGTTAAGAATCGCTGCGACGCTAGTCGTCGTATGGCTGCTTAAAATCCCCTGGCTGCTGGCGATCGGCGGCGTAATGCTCGTCTATATCGCTTATAAAGTGCTTGCCGATGAAGGCGGACACGAGAAAATAGATGCGAAGGATTCCCTTTGGCCTGCGGTAAGAACAATCGTCATCGCCGACGCAGCCATGGGGCTGGATAACGTGATCGCCGTAGCCGGAGCCTCCAAGCAGCATATGATCCTCGTCGTCCTGGGGCTATTGATCAGCGTCCCGATCGTCATTTGGGGCAGCACGCTCTTCATCAAGCTGCTCGGGCGCTTTCCCTGGATCGCTTATGCAGGCTCGGCTGTACTCGCCTATACCGCTTCCCACATGATCACGGAGGAGCCGAATTTACTGCCTTTTTTTGCGGACAAGCCGATTCTGCGCTATGGCTTTATCGCCTTAATCATCCTGGGTGTGCTCGGCGCCGGTTATACGGCAAAGCAGCGGCAGCGAAAGCGGAACGAGAAGCGTTCCTCCCGGCCTGCCACGCGCTAAGCCTTTTCTAAAGGGCTGTTCCAGAACGGAGGATGGAGCACGCCCCCCTTGGGGGGCTGGCTGGCCTTTCTGATGACAAAGGGGCTTTTCCAGCCCCGCACCGGGAAGCAAGTGGAAGATACTTAAAAACTCTTCTAAAACAAAAGGGGCCTGTCCCAAGCCATCATAGATGACTGAGGGGCGGCCCTTTCTTTTAGAAAGCTATCCGTTTCTGCAGGAATCATTTTCAGTAGAATCATTTTCAGTAGAATCAATTCCTGCAAAATCAATTTCTTTGGAATCCATTTCCGTAGAATCAACGTCTCCCTTGCCTGCATCCCGTTCTTAGCGCACCCTATATAAGCTTTCGATATCTTTGGCCCATTTTATATAACCCTATCGACTCGAACACTAAAATCCCATTGTTTGGCTCATCTTATATAAACTATTGAACTCGAGCACTAAATGGAATTCATGTATCCAATTATGCTCTAAACGAATGTTCCAGGGGATTAGATGGATTTCAAGCACCTAAAATCAGTAATCCCGCCCCTATGATGCGATCTCCTTTCTTATAACGACATGAAATCCATTTAAATCTACTTTTCTTTCTTCGCCGCAAAAACTAACTACTATAAATCCATTTAGAACGAAAATCCTGCGACTCATGCTTGAGTAAAGTGCACTGATCGATTAAGGCACTCCAGGATACAAACAGTTTTTTGGATATGTTTTCTGGAACTTCGACGAACCGATAAGACTGAACGGATGGCTGAAGCGTGTTTACGGCTATATTCTCTAAAATATCCTTAAACCTGTTGGAAGACTGTCCGTCGCCCAAGGGAATTCAAGAACAGGGGATAGTTGGGGATAGTTGTACGAAACGATTAAGGAAGCGGCTCAAGCCTCTCGCTCGGTCGCATGGTTTGGTTGAATAAAAAGGTCAATTTGGTGCGTACGATATGTTAAATGAATCCCGTTACGACAATTGGGCTCGGTTTGAGGCAATCACTTCTTGCTATTGCTTAAGGTGCGCAGGTGCTCTATGCTTCAGGAGCAGTTTGTCGATTTTGTTAATGAATCATTTATATGCGGATTAAGAGATTAAACCCGTGCTGAAGAGGATATGATGACAAGAAAAAAAAGCGAAGGGTAAGCCCCATAAAGTAGCCGTGATCGCTTGCGCAAAAAAGTGTTACATCACGTCTACGCTATACTCAAAAAAGGGCGCCTTTCGCTTCTCAGAAACTGCTTATTCCACAGGCTTCCTCATAAGTGGAGGCTTATTTGCCGTGCTTTAAAAGCAGTATTTCAAAAACTCTTTCCTACAAAACTGTCTGGGGCAAAGTATTAGCTGGTATTTATTTGTTTCCGTTAGAACCATTTATCCTGAACGACGGGCTCTCCTTGCGTTTTTCTAACTACCGCTTCACCTGGCTTGATGACGATAGTCTCTGTGTTGGCAACCGCCTCTTTGATCTGCTCGTCCAGCTGAGGCAGCGAAGTCTCGATCTTCTCGATGATATGGAGATTAGGGTTCGTCGACGGAGATTTCGGCACAAACAGAGTACAGCAGTCCTCATAAGGCAGGATGGAAAGCTGATAAGTGCCGATTTGCTGGGCAAGGCCGATAATTTCCTCTTTATCGGTCGTCACCAGCGGCCGAAGAATCGGCAGCGACGTAACCCTTCCAATGACATTCATGCTGCCCAGCGTCTGGCTTGCCACCTGACCAAGGCTGTCTCCGGTAACCAAGGCAAGCGCGCCGTTTCGTTCCGCCAGAGAGGTGGCGATCCGGAGCATCGCTCTGCGCATTAGCGTTATCATGACGTTCTCATGATTGCCCTGGGCGAGCGTCGTCTGGATTTCCGTAAAGGGAACGAGATGAAGCTTGACTTGGCCGTAGTAGCCAGACAGAACCTGAGCAAGGTCAATAACCTTCTCCTCCGCTTTTTTGCTCGTAAACGGGTAGCTGTGAAAATGCACGCATTCGATTTCCAGCCCGCGCCGCATCGCCGCCCAGCCGGCAACAGGGCTGTCAATGCCCCCGGACAAGAGCAGCATCGCCTTCCCGTTCGTTCCCCGCGGAAAGCCGCCTGCAGCGGGAACGACCTCAGAATAGAGATAGGCTCCCTGCTCCCTGACTTCGATCCGCAGCTCGATTTCCGGATGCCGTACATCGACCTTTAAATGAGGACAGGACTTCAGTATGGGCGAGCTTACAATCTGGTTCATTTCCTGGGAGGACACCGGGAACTTCTTCCATACCCTTCTCGCATTCAGCTTGAAGGTTGTTTCCCTGGCAATCCCCAAGCTCTCGATGAAGCGGATGGCTTGGGCGGTAATTTCGCCGATATCGGGCTCGGCTACCTTCACCGGACTGATCGAAGTGACACCGAACACATTTCTAAGCACCTCGATGATTTTCGCCGCAGGCTCCCCGTTCAGCACGACGTAGATCCGTCCGTACTCCTTCTTGATCTCGGTTGCAGGATAAGCCCGCAGCAGGTCTTGCACATGCGCTAACGCCGCTTTCTCAAAGCGGTTGCGGTTTCTTCCTTTTACGGTAATTTCGCCGAAGCGCAGCAGAAGCATATCATATTGCAGCATATTAACTGTTTCCACCTTTCAATCTTTGCAGACGTCCGATTGTACGCTTAATAGCCCCAAGCAATTGTCTGACATCCTCCTCGGTATGCTCTTCCCCCAGACTGATGCGAATCCCCGACAAAGCGCTATCCCTGTCTCTGCCCATAGCAAGCAGCACGCGGCTTGGCTCGCTTCGCTTCGAGGAGCAGGCAGATTGGGTCGAGACGAAGAAGCCCTCCTCCTCCAGCATATGGAGCATCGTCTCCGCCTTCATCCCGGGAGAAGAGAAATGGATGATATGGGGCGCTCCTGCCAACGATGAGTTAATTTGCAGGCCAGGCAGGCTCTGCAAGCCCTCGTAAAGTTCATGGGCCAGCCTGGACAAATGCTCCGCAAGGGCAGGCTGGCGTTCTGCCGCCATTCTGACGGCCTTGGCCATGCCAACGATATAAGGAAGGTTCTCCGTACCGGAGCGGAATCCTCCTTCCTGGCCGCCGCCCGTAATCAGCGGAGCCAGAATTACACCTTCCCTGACATACAGCAGGCCGATTCCTTTAGGCCCTCGAAATTTATGGGCTGACAAGCTGTACAGATCAATTCGGCTATCCTTAATGGATAAAGGCAGTTTGCCGAACCCCTGGACGCCGTCAACGTGAAAGAGCACACGAGGATGACGGTTCTTCAAGACCCTCCCGATGTCTTCGATCGGCTGAACCGCTCCTGTCTCGTTATTAACGTGCATGACCGACACGAGAACCGTGTCCTCTCTTACCGCAGCCAGGACATCCTCCGCACAAACTGATCCGCCAGCCTGGACGGGGACATAAGTAACCTTGCAGCCCTGCTGCTCCAGATATCTGCAGGTCTCATATACAGAAGGGTGTTCCACCATGGTCGTCACGATATGATTCCCGCGCTGACGATACGCCGTCATGGCCCCCCTGATTGCCATATTGTTGCTCTCGGTTGCCCCAGATGTAAACATAATTTCCCCCGAATCCACCTGAAGCGCCTGTGCGCATACTTCTCTTGCCTTGGACAGCAGCTTGCCGCTGTCTTCTCCCAAGCGATGCAGGGAGGACGGGTTTCCGTAGTGCTGAGCCATCACTTCCGCCACAGTGCGTATGACCTCTTCATGAGGCGGGGTTGTGGCGGCTAAATCAAAGTACTTCATTTCATCCCCCCCTAATCATCAATATTATCCTTGTCTATTGTAACGGATTCACAGCAACACCGTCATTGTCAAAAAAAAGACCAAATGGGAAATCGCAGCGAATCGGCGTTTTCTCAATTGATCTCTGACTTCATGAGTATCTGAATATAAGGCCAGTCGCCCCGTATCGTTATCTCTCATACTTGGATCGGGCGTTTTCGATCTTTCTGATATAGTTCTGTGTCTCTACGGGAAGCAAATGCAGCTTCTCCATCAATTCCTGGTCATTGCTGATGCCGAGACGCTGGACCCGGCCAGGTCCCGCATTATAAGCTGCAAGCGCCGTCTTCTCTTGACCGCCGAAGCGCTGAAGCTGATAGGACAGATAGCGCGTGCCCCCATCGATGTTCTGGGCAGGGTCAAACGGATTGCTTACGCCAAGGCCTCTTGCCGTTCCATCCATAAGCTGCATCAGCCCTTTGGCTCCTGCAGAGGAGACCGCATTGGCGTTAAAGGAAGACTCGGTCTCGATGACAGCCTTAATCAGGCTCTCAGCGACGCCATAAGTCCGGCTGGCACGGGTAACAAGCTCGTCGATATTCCCTCCGGCCCCTGCCGATGCGGCTGCAGATAATGCTGCTGCCTGCAAAGAGCCGTCACTAGGGATAGCCATGCTATCCGATTCGTTGTACATCGGCTGCCCGATAAAATACCACAGCGCATCCTCCAGCGTTCCGGGCAGCATAGCACCGGCTTCAGGCAAGCCGCTAGCCCCGGTCTTCTCTTGCCCTTCCGCAGTCATTAATTCCTGCAGCAATATATCGAATAAAGAACCTTCACTGCCGGAAGAGGTTCTTTGAACAGAAGTGCCTTGAAGGTCAATATCATTCATCATTTGGAGCTTGATCAGCTGTCCCATCGTGCGTGTATCGATTTCCATCTTAATCTTGACTCCTCTTTCTCCCCGCGGAATTATATATCCTATATTTTACACTTGAAATGCGACAATAACCACCTTTTTTCGAAAATATTTCGCTAGAGTGAAAGGCTGGGCGGGGCCCAGCCCCTCCTCATCAAACCGTACGTGAGGTTTTCCCTCATACGGCTTTCCGATGTTCGTCATCATGAGCATGCAGATTACAAGAGCGTTTTAAGTCCATATTGAATAGACAAAGACTTCACTTCGCGCAGCGAACTCAACCATCGTCTGCGTTTGTGTTTCTTAGCATACCACTTCGCAAACCGCTGCCGGATATACCAATCCAACTTCGCCATCTTCCTCTGGCTGTAAGCTGTGTAGTAGTAATTGCGCCAGCCTTGAATCTTTGGATTCAGGTACTCCACGTGCTCTTCGAACCTGGGGCGACGCAGACCGGTCGGATCGAACCGACCGTGTACCCGTACCTGTATTCGATCTCCCGCTTTCAGGAAGAAGAACTGGTGGGTTGTGTAGTACACTTGGCCTTTGGATGTTTCGGCCTTCGTCTTTCGATGATGCATGCCCAGAAAATCGAAGCCTTCTTCCCCAGTCCAAAGTCCAACGATGCGCGTTTTCGTGGGGTGCAGGGTTAATTCCAGGCGTTCCATAATCGCTCGTATGAGTTCATAGGCCCGCTGTGCGTCCTTCTTCGTCTTGCAGATGATCACCAGATCATCTGCATAACGCGTCAGTTCCCCAAGCTTACCGCCATGTCGTTCCCACAGAAGATCAAAGTAATTCAGGTAGATGTTCGCCAGCAGTGGTGAGATCACTCCCCCTTGCGGTGTACCCAAGTCTGAGCGTCGGATGTTTCCTTCTTCCATCACTCCCGCACCTAACCACTTCCTCACCAACTTCAAGATTCGCCTGTCACTGATCCGCATTTCGATCAGCTTCATCAGTTTCTCCTGATTGATGTTGTCGAAGTAGCCTTGGATGTCGACGTCGACCACCCAATTTCCTTTGCGGTTGCATGCTTTCCGGATTCGCTCCAACGCCTGTTTCGCGCTCCGCTTAGGCCGAAAACCGAAAGACGTGTCCTGAAAATCCGCCTCGAAAATGGGTTCCATGACGAGTTTGGTCGCCATCTGGATGACGCGGTCTCTCACCGTCGGGATCCCCAGCGGTCGCAGTTTGCCATCTTTCTTCGGGATGTAGTGGCGTCTAACGGGTTGTGGATGGTACTTCCCTTCTTTCAGTAGCCGTTGACATTCAAGCACAAAACGCATTTCTCCCTGTTTCTCGATGTCTGCCAACGTCTCTCCATCCACTCCTGCCGAGCCCTCGTTGGCTCGTACCCTTCGCCACGCTTCCCATAAGATGTCTACCCGATAGACCTTGTCGTACAGCGCGTGAAATCTTCGCTTCTTGTTCTCCTTGGCCGCATGACCGAGTTTCCCTTGGAGTTGTTGAACGTTTTCCTCTGGTGTTGTTAGCCGTTTGGCATTCACTGACTCGTACCTCCTCAAGAAACTTGAACAAAGCAGGGCTCCTTCCCTCCCGCAGGTTGTGTTGTCCTGCGTTCCACGGTACTATGAGCCCCTCGGACTCCCTTCCTGCAGACCGTTCACTTCACCTCTGGGGCTTATAGACGGCCTCTCTACGGTTTCTGCAACCGTCCCGGGGCGGCCCCCCCCAGTTCCCTGCATCCTCTTTCATACCATGCCGTTCCCTCTACGCCGGAGGATTCTTCACTGCCGCTCCAAGTTCTAGGCAGCTTCCATGGCCTTCGTCCATGTACGCGGGACTCGGCTTCCTCTTTTCCCTCTTGCGAGGCCTTTTTGACGACGCGGCAGGATTCACTTTCATGTTACGGCCTGGTATGTTGCTCGCCCTGCCTCTGACAGGTACTTTCGTCGATACGCTTCTACGTACAGATTTCGCCATACGTAGGTATCCTAGCTACGCGGGGGCTTGGCCCTTCCCGCGACCGGACTTTCACCGGCTAGAAGATGCGTGCTTAGCTGGGCACGCCATACGGCAAAAGACCTTCGTCTGAATAGACGAAAGTCTCCGGCAGATTAGAGCAATGGATTATCGCGTGAAAGGAATCAAGAAGAAATAGCTAAGAGTAGCGATGGCGCCAAGGCCAACGGCCCAAGCCCCAGAGGTCTTGCTTCCCTGGCTGTAGGCATAGAATCCCATTACAGCGGCAAGCGGCCCCAGAATAATCGACCAAACGAACAAGGAGGCTATGCCTAGACCTACACCTACATAGCCAACGGTACGGCTGGCTGTGCCCGTGTCTTCGGCGGCACCGCCTTGGTCGGCCTCACGGTCCGCACGGGAGCTCTCGAACGTGCCCGTTGGCGCTACCTCGGCGGAATACTCCTCCTTGTGTGTTGGAGCTACTTCATCGGAATATTCCTCCTGATGAGTACGGCGAGGATAATCCACGCGCTCCGGGTCGCTGGCCAGCTCATCGTCATGCAATTCCACATTATTCTTGTTTTCGTCCGTCATCTTCAACACCTCCAAGTAATATTGGCTTCCCCTGCTGCCTACGATGATTTCGGCTTGAACGTATGGCAGCATGTCGCTGCGGATGAACTGGCGGTATCCTTATGATCGCTGTCGAACTCCTCGCCTGCGAATTCCGCATGATATTTGCGATCCGCATGCTTGTCGATATCGATCATGATCAGATCCGCATTGCAAAAATTCTGTTCTCCCCAATAGGCGCAATTGGAGACACTGCATTTGACAATCGGTTTATTGCCATTTGGCATGATGATCACCTCGCATACATTTTCCCCCGTCAGGATGACGGCTATGCGGCCGAATTAATGTCAAATCGATGCAGAAATTCAGGAATAAAATGAGGGGCAATTCCTCAACCTACAGGTATATGAAATTACAGCAGGAGGGATGAGTCATGAAATGGGGCAGATGGGTCATTATCGGCACGTCCTGCGCTGCGGCGATAGCTGTCTTCTCGCTGTTTCCGCAGCCCGGCCCGGGTTCGCAGACACAGATTAGGGAGCAGCAGATAAAGCAGCAGGCAAAGGAAATGACCGTTCCGCGCCCTGCGGAGGAGAAGCAGTTGAAGCAGCTTATGCTGCGCCGGGACGTAACAGCGACGGAGCGGCTGGCCAGGCTGGATGCAAAAGGACATTTGAGAACGCTGGCCGCAGAGCTCAAAGCTTCCTCGCCCGCCAAGCTGTCAGCCGAAATACGCGAGCTTCAGAAGGGGCATAAACAATTTCATACCATTATGCTGTATGATCCTTCAGGGAAAATGAATAAGCAATTTCGCAGCTCTAATAAGCGGGTTGCACCGGAGGTAGAAGAGCAGGTGAATTATTATGTAGGACTGGCGCGGAAAGCGCTCCGCAAATTGGAATCCTATGAATCACCCGCCTTTCCTGAGAAGGATCCCCATTTTTTCGTAGCAGCGGAACCAGCCAAGCCTAATCAATCTGGAATCATCGCCGTCATGGACACCCATATTCTAAAGAGAGTCAAGGAGCATCAGGATAAGAATCTGCGTCTAATCCCTTACCCGAAGGAAGGCAAATATAAAATCGAATCGGTTCATGCCGATACGCTGAAGGATCTCACCGTAAAAACCGGCCATGACAATGAGAAAGCAAGCCACTATTACGAGAACGAAATTGTTGTAACCTTCAATGAGCCTCCGTCCGAGCGGCAGCTCGCCCAGATTCGGGCGGATATCAAGGCAGACGCTGCGAAGAGACCGAGAATTCTTCGTAATACCTACATTTTTCAATCGGAAACGATGAGTATGGAGCAGTTGAAAGCATATTTCGCCCGGAAATGGAGTCCGGCCGTTATAGAGCCGCATTATTTGTATCAAACGAATGAAATGCCCCCAGCGTTCGATGCGCCCGAGATTCCTAACGATATGCTGTTCTCAGAATACCAGTGGAATTTACCCGTCATCGAAACGAACCGCGGCTGGAAGCTGTCCAAGGGCAGCAACGACGTCATCATCGGCGTAGTTGACACCGGCGTGGATCTTGCTCACCCCGACCTCAAAGGCCGGCTCCTCAAAGGGTATAACGTGATCGACCCCGATAAGGATCCTGTCGACGATGTCGGACACGGCACGCATGTGGCCGGCATTATTTCAGCAAACGTCAACAACGGAGAAGGCATTGCCGGCATGACGTGGGGAGGCAAAATACTGCCGGTCAAAGCGCTGGACCAATCCGGTTCGGGTACGGCCTACTCCGTTGCCCAAGGCATTATTTGGGCCGCCGACAATGGTGCCAAAGTCATCAATCTGAGCCTTGGCAATTATGCAGATGCCCAATTTCTGCATGATGCGATCAAATACGCTTATGACAAGGATGTCGTACTGGTTGCGGCTACCGGCAATGACAATACAGAGCGGCCGGGATATCCGGCGGCTTATCCCGAGGTACTGTCCGTTTCGGCTACCGACTACAATTTGCAAAAGGCGTCGTTCTCCAATTACGGCGACTATGTCGATGTAGTCGCCCCTGGCGAGAGCATAGCCAGCACGTACCCGGACAACCAGTACGCAGCCCTGTCCGGGACGTCCATGGCCAGTCCTCATGTTGCCGCCCTTGCGGCATTGATCCGCTCTGCCAATCCTGAGCTGAGAAATACGGAAGTAATGGATATTATCCGCAGCAGCGTTATCGATCTCGGCGATCCCGGCCGCGACAATCTGTACGGCTATGGGCAGATCGATGTATACGCGGCGCTGGAGGCAGCCGGAGGAAGCGCTGCGCCGCTGCAGCTGTGGCCCCAGCATATCGACCAGAAGCTGAAGCGGGTGATGGAGGATGTTCTTCGTCGCTAACTGATCCATGCGGCTAGCGCGATCACTTGCATAATTCAAAATTCGAGGCTGCAACCAAGAAAAATGATTGATAGCGCGCGTGCAACTCGCAGCAGGCGGTGTTTCACTGCATGACGGCGGCTTGACAACCACACGATAACATTCGATACTCGCAAAATAAAAAGAAGATCGCTGCGGCTTGCGCCGCAAAGCGATCTTCTTTGATTGGATTTGAGATAGGAACAGTAACAAGGACTGTTCGGATAAAAAGTGTTGCAGTGATGAAAGTTTGCCATAAGCCGGGTTCTGTACCGTTTGCGGTGATTCGGGAACTACCCTCCCGCTACTGGGCGACAATCATCTATCTAGGCCGTACATTACTGCACAGCTCCAGCGACCAACCTAGACGCACTTCGGGCAAAAGCTGCTCGGCCCATAAGGGCGCAAGCTGCGTCTCATTAGGTCTTGCTCCAAGTGGGGTTTACCAGGAACGAAGTCACCAGCGTTCCTCGGGGTCTCTTACACCTCGGTTCCATCCTTGCCTGTGCACGCCTTGCGGCGGCCATCGGCGGTCCGTTTCTGTGGCACTATCCTTCGGCTCGCGCCGACTGGACATTATCCAGCACCCTGCCCTATGGAGCCCGGACTTTCCTCCCGCGGCCATTATGCCGCCGGCGATTGTCTGTCAAACTTTCGAAGTCAACACTTGTTAGTATACAGGGAATCCCGCATAATCACAAGTATGAATCGCCGCCAATGCTGACGTTTTATGCCAAGCCGCCAGCTTTTTTCCAATCAGCGGAACTTGAACGGCTCGGTATCGATCGCCGAGGCATGCACCTTGGTCTCATACTTATGCTCGGCGAGCTTATCCGCCAGCCAGGCCGCCACCTTCGGCTTCATGATTTTCTCAGCATTATGTCCCGGATCGATCAGCGTAATTCCCGCCATCAATGCGTCCTGGGCCGTATGATAATCGATATCTCCGGTCACGAGCACGTCGGCCCCTCGGAATTGGGCATGCCTCCAATAACGTCCTCCCGAGCCGCCCACGACGGCGGCCTTTTTGATCGTCCGGTTCAAATCACCGACGACCCTCACCGACGGTACCTCGAGCTTCTTTTTAACTCGCTCAACAAATGCCTGCAGCGTAACGGGCTCGGCGACCCTGCCAACCCTTCCTAGCCCGAGAGTCCGCCCTTTCAAATCCATCGGATAAAGGTCGTAGGCGACCTCTTCATAGGGATGATTTTTGAGCATGGCTTGAATGACCTTGCTTCGGACGCTCTCCGTAATAATCGTCTCGATACGGATCTCCTCCGCCCGCTCCAGCTTCCCCTGCTCTCCCAAATAAGGGTCGGCTCCTTCCCGCGGCAGGAATGTGCCGTATCCTTCGATGTTGAAGCTGCAATGGCTGTAGTTGCCGATCCATCCGGCTCCCGCATGGAGAATCGCGTCCAGAACCTTCTGATGATGATCCTTCGGCACAAAGACGACCAGCTTATAGAGCTTGTCCGTATGGATATCTTCCAGCGGGGACGTATCCTCGATGCCGAGCGCCTCCGCCATCCAGTCGTTCATCCCGCCTTCCGTGACGTCCAGGTTCGTATGGCTGATATATACGGCAATATCGTTCTTGATCAGCTTCTCGTAAACCTTGCCCATGGGCGTATCGGTCTGCAAGCCCGCTAGCGGCCTGAAAATGATCGCATGATGCGCAATAATGAGGTCTGCGCCGAGCGCAATCGCCTCATCAACGACTTCCTCGTTAACGTCCAGAGCGATGAGCACGCTCCGTATTTCCTTCTGCAGCGTTCCGAGCTGCAAGCCGATTTTATCGCCCTCCATGGCGACATGCTTGGGAGCTAGCTGCTCCATATATTGAATTACGGTTTGACCTTTGGCAAACATGCCAGCACCTCCTTAAGCTGCTTTATCAATAAGCTTAATTCCTGCTCCTTGCTCCGGGAGGCCGGCAGCTGGGAGCCTGCGATGGAACGATGGATTTTCTCCAGCTTGGAAATTTCCGAGCTCCATTTATCCAGGAACACGCCGGAGGCCTGCGCAGTTAACCGCGGCCCCATCATGAGCAGCAATTCCTTCGTTAACGCTGCGCTGCACCCGGCCTCCTCCTGGCCTTGAAGCGGCCTTTCCTTGTACAGCTCCTCATTCAGCCTGGCGGCATCGGACACGGCATCCGCAGTGATAATCTCATAGATCTTTCCGTCTTCCGCGACGATCGCCTCATCCGAAACATACCAATCCTGCTCCAGCAGCCAGCGTCTGACGAAATCCTCCCCGACGTTGGGCTGCAGAATCAGCCGCTTTACGCCTGCAAGCTTGTCTTTGCCCGCCTCCAATATCGAGGTCATTAGGGCTCCGCCCATGCCCGCGATCGTAATTACGTCTACTTCTCCGGGAGCGATCACCTCCAGACCGTCTCCCTTGCGGACGGATACCGACCGACTTAGCCCTGCTTCCGCCACCTGTCTTCTTGCTGCCTCCAGCGGGCCCTCGTTAACCTCTCCGGCGACGGCGGATGCCGCGGCTCCCTGCTTGACCGCCCATACCGGCAGCAGCGCATGGTCCGAGCCGATATCCGCAAAGCGGCAGCCCGGCAGCAATCTGTCCGCAATATGCTGCAATCTTGACGACAATTTCATCCGACTATCCACTCCCTCCATCCAACAAAATCCGCACCTTTTCCATTTGCATTGAGCCATGAAAAAAGCTAAAATAAAATCAACAAGAAAAACTAGGAAAAAAATAAAACTAATGTAAATCTTAAAGGGTTTTCTGAAAAAAAAGACCTTTCTGCAGCTGCAGAAGGGCCAATGTTGCACGACCTATTCCAAGAAATCCTTTAACCGTTTACTGCGGCTTGGATGGCGAAGCTTACGCAGTGCCTTTGCTTCGATCTGGCGAATTCTCTCTCTCGTAACGCCAAACACTTTGCCGACTTCCTCCAGCGTTCTCGTCCGGCCGTCATCCAGGCCGAAACGCAGGCGAAGAACGTTCTCTTCCCGCTCGGTCAGCGTATCCAGCACGTCCTCCAGCTGCTCCTTCAGCAGCTCGTAAGCCGCGGCATCAGCAGGAGCCAGCGCCTCCTGGTCCTCTATAAAATCACCCAAATGGGAATCATCCTCTTCCCCGATCGGCGTCTCCAGCGAAACGGGCTCTTGTGCTATCTTCATAATCTCGCGAACCTTCTCTACGCTGAGCTCCATCTCCGCTGCAATCTCTTCCGGCGTCGGTTCGCGCCCAAGCTCCTGAAGCAATTGGCGAGAGACGCGAATCAGCTTATTGATCGTCTCGACCATATGCACCGGGATGCGGATTGTACGGGCTTGGTCTGCGATGGCCCGCGTAATAGCCTGGCGAATCCACCATGTTGCGTAGGTACTGAATTTAAAGCCCTTCTTGAAGTCGAACTTCTCCACTGCTTTGATCAGACCCATATTTCCTTCTTGGATCAAATCCAGGAAAAGCATGCCGCGGCCAACATAACGCTTCGCGATGCTAACCACGAGCCTGAGGTTAGCTTCTGCCAGACGGCGCTTCGCTTCCTCATCACCATTCTCGATGCGCTTGGCCAATTCGATTTCATCATCGGCCGACAACAGGGGGACCCTGCCGATTTCCTTCAAATACATACGCACCGGATCGTTGATTTTGATACCGGGAGGCAATGTCAAATCATCGTCAAAGCTGAATTCGTCGCCGTCGCCGCGGCCATCTTCATCACCGCCGCGGTGCCCGAGCTCGTCATCGCTGTCATTTACAACATCTATTCCCAAATCCCCCAAATGCTCGAAAAACTCGTCCATTTGCTCAGGATCCTGATCGAAAGGCGAAAGCTTCTCCATAATCTCTTTATACGTTAACGAGGATCTTTTCTTGCCTATTTCAACCAGCTGATCTTTGACCTGATCCAATGTCAGTTCCGTTTCAGATTCCGTATGCTGATCATTCGCCATACTTGACTCCCTCCTCCCTAGAAACATCCGCAAAAATTCCTCCAGCTATTGTCTCTCTAGGGCTATAATCTCACTTGCAATTTGTGCCGCTCGCAGAAAATCTCCAGCACGCTCCGCCGCAACCATTTCTTCCTTCTTACGCTGGATTTGGGCCTGCAGCGGAACCCGCTGAATTTCCCGGATGCAATCGTCCAGCTCCTGAGTCGTCCATTCCTCCGGAGTATCCATCATCGCGATGGATGTGACGGCTTGCTCCAGCCGTTCATCCTGCAAGGATGATATAAACCGGCTGACATCCGGCTCCTTCCCCCCTGCGTAATAAGCGTATAGATAAGCAGCAATCGCCGCATGATCATTGATGTTAAAACTGTCTCCAAGACGATCCCCTACATAGCGGGCGACTTCCTCGTCCTGAAGCATAAAGGATAACAATCTCCGTTCCGCGACATGGTAAGCAGGCAATAAAGTAGGCATAGATGCCTTGCCTTTTTTATGCCTAACATTATTCCACCTTTTGGCGTTATTATCCCCATGGGAGGACCTTTTTTGCATGTCTTGGCGGAATTGGTTGCATTCCTGTTTCAAGCTATCGAATGAAACCTGCAGCTCGGCAGACAATTCCTTTAAATAAATCTCCCGTTCTGTCGGCGAAGGCAGTGGCGCGATGACTTCCAGAGCATCTTTGATGTATGCGACCTTTCCATCTTCTTCTAGCAGTATATGGTTTTTTTTCAGATATATAAGCTTAAATTTAACCGCTGAAACGGCGCCATCCAAGACTTGTATTCTGAATCTCTCGGCCCCGTATTTTTGAATGAATTCATCAGGGTCAAGTCCTTCACTGAGCAGTGAAATTTTAATTTGGAAGCCTGCGGCCTCCAATATAGGAATGCTCTTCAAGGCTGCGGCCTGTCCGGCATTGTCGCCGTCATAGCAGACGATGATCTCGTCCGCGAGCGTCCTCATCATGCTGGCATGACTCTCGGTAAGCGCGGTGCCCATCGTCGCTACTCCGTTATGAACTCCCGCCTCCCAAGCGCTGATGACGTCGCCGTAACCTTCAAATAATACAATTTGACGGGACTTGCGAATTTCCGTCTTGGCCTGGTGAAGATTATAGAGCGTTCGGCTCTTGGTGAATAACCTGCTCTCCGGGGAATTTAAATATTTGGGCTGGCCTTCACCGAGAATACGGCCTGCAAAAGCGATCACTTTGCCGCTTCGATTGTGCAGCGGGAAAATGATCCTGTCGCGAAAGCGGTCAACAAATCCTGATCCGTCCTGCTTGGACGACAGTAAACCGCCTTTCTCCATCTCGCTGAGATCAAAGGACCGCTTCTCCAGAAACTGCACCAGCGTATCCCAGCGTGCCGGGGCGTAACCGATTTGGAATGTGTCGATAGCCTTATCGCTAAACCCCCTTGACTTCAAGTAGTCCATGGCCGGTTTGCCATGCTCTGTATTTTTCAGCAGAAAATGATACAGCTTGGAAGACCATTCGTGGGCCTGCAGTAATTGTTCCATTTCCCGGCTTACGGGGGTGCCCCCTGGCCGAAAGGCTGCATCCTGAAAAGGGATATGCGCCTCCTCCGCCATGGCTCTGACAGCTTCGGGGAAGGATAATCCTTCGATTTCCATCCTGAATCTGATGGCATTTCCGCCTTTGCCGCAGCCATAGCAGTGGAACATTTGCCGTTCGGGCGTCACCGTAAATGACGGCGTCTTCTCCGAATGAAAAGGGCATAGACCTTTCATATACTTGCCCTGCTTAGTTAGATGAACGTGCTTGCCTACCGTATCGACGATATCATGCTGCTGCAAGACCGCCTCGATGATCTCCTCCGGAATGCTTCTCCCGGTACTCATCCAAACCACCTTCATCTCTATATAACACGTAAATAGTAATTCGCTAAAATTGTACATTCTCCTGCATATCTCGCAAAACTTTTGACAACGCAGCTATAAACTTTTTGCGGTCATCATCCGTAAAGGGCCGCGGCCCTTTGAAATAACGCCCGCCTCGACGCGCCTTGGCATGATGGTGACGACGCTCCAGCAGATAGTCGATATTGCCCTGATGGTATTCCTCGCCCCTGGGCGACAAAATACGACACGATTTGGCTAAACCCAAGGCTGCCAGCCCATAATCCTGAGTGATGACAACATCATTTCTCGCGATATGGTTGGCAATGTACAAATCAGCGCTCTGCTGGCTGCGGTCAACCTGAACAATGGTAACCCCCAAGACCTGCTTGATCGCATGGTCATAGGAGGATACCATCGTTACGCCAACTCCGAACTGCGCAGCTATATTAACAATCTCAGCTTTAACGGGACAGGAGTCCCCGTCAACGACAATTTGTGGATTCATCAGACTCCGGTCCTTTTTATTTGGTATTATGCCCAAACGAGCTTGCTGAAATCGGCAAAAATTTTCAGGTCTTCATCAATCGCTTTAAGCAGGGCCAGTCGGTTAGTACGAATGGCTTCATCCTCAGCCATAACCATGACTTGGTCGAAGAATAGAGTAATGCTGTTCTTCAGGCTGGAAATCAGCTCCAGCGCCCTGCCTGCATCCCGCTTCTCCACGGCCTCGCGGTAATCTGCTGTGACTGCCTTCCAGGCTTCGTATAGCTGGGATTCCTCCGGCTCATTCAACAGATCCGAGCGCACCTTCTCTCCGGAAGCCTTAGCCGCCAGATTGCTGACGCGGCCAAACGATTCGACCGTCGTCTTGAAATCGCTCTGACCGCTTACCGCCGCCATCAATGTCTCTCCTCTAGCTATAACGGATACAACATCATCGTACCCTGCGGAGATGACGGCATCCACGACGTCGTAGCGTACGAGGTCTGACAAGGTCTTCTTGATGCGGAGGCCAAAGAAATCGGCAAGATCCTTCAGAATCTCGTCCTTGGTTCGCTTTAGCTCATGGAAATGCTCATGTGTCTCCAGAGCGATATCGAACAGTACCGGGAGCGCGAGCGAGAGCTTATGCTCCAGGATGATCTGTACGATTCCGGCCGCCTGGCGGCGAAGCCCGTACGGATCCTGCGATCCCGTCGGAACGATGCCGATGGAGAAGCAGCCTGCGATCGTATCGATTTTATCGGCAATGCTGACAATAGAGCCCACGGCGGAGCCGGGAGCGGCATCTCCGGCAAATCTTGGCTGGTAATGCTCGAAAATCGCTTTGGCTACAGCCTCAGGCTCTCCCGCTTTGCGGGCATAGTCCTCGCCCATCACACCCTGCAGCTCAGGGAACTCATATACCATTTGGGTAACGAGGTCGAACTTGCAAATTTCTGCAGTACGATTGACCGCTTCGGCCGTGCTCGCGTCCGCTTGAAGAACAGCGGCCAGCTTCTCGGCATTCCGCCGAATCCGGCGCACCTTATCGCCGACCGTTCCCAGCTCCTCGTGAAAGACGATGCTCTCCAGCTTCGATAAGGCATCCTTGATCGCCAGCTTTTGATCCTCTTCATAAAAGAACTTGGCATCCGACAACCGGGCCCGCAGCACCTTCTCATTCCCTTTTGCGATCACATCAAGATGCTCGGCATTGCCGTTGCGCACCGTAACGAAGTAAGGAAGAAGCTCTCCCTGGCTATTCAGAACCGGGAAATAGCGCTGATGCTCGCGCATCGAAGTGATCAGCACCTCCTGCGGGATATGCAGGAAGGATTCCTCGAACGTCCCGTACAGCACCGTTGGCGTCTCTACGAGGAACAGCACCTCCTCCAGAAGATCCTCCTTCACAGAAATATGCCAGCCCTGTGCCTCGGCCAAGCCGTTAATTTGCTTCACAATCATTTCCTGCCGCTCATTTACGTCGGCAATGACATGCCCGGCGCGCAGCGCCTCCACATAGTCGGACGGCTGATCGATCGCGATCTCTCCGCCGAGAAAGCGATGTCCGCGCGTCACGTTCCCGGATTTCACGCCCGCAATTTCAATATCGATAATCTCGCTGCCGAGCAGGGCGACAATCCAGCGGATCGGCCGGACGAATTTAAAATCGTAGCTGCCCCAGCGCATATTTTTCGGGAAACTCATCGCATGAAGAATATCCAGCAGGCCTCCGGCTACGATCGAGGATGTTTCTACGCCGATGCGGCTTTTGCTTACATAGACATACTCCGTGCCCCCGAGTTCTTTAAAGGTGAACTGCTCCGGATCAGCGCCTTGGCTGCGGGCAAAGCCCAATGCAGCCTTGCTCCATTGTCCATTTTCGTCCAGAGCGATTTTACGCGAAGGCCCCTTCACCTCTTCATGAACGTCCTCCTGCTTCTCAGCAACCTCTTTAACAAGGACTGCAAGACGGCGAGGCGTCGCATAGACGTGAACGTCTCCATGCCGGATCAGCTGCTCATCGAGCCATTTCACCGTCCGCTCCTTCAACTGCTCCATAGCGCTGCGAATAAAACGGGCCGGCATTTCCTCAAGCCCGATTTCGAATAACAAATCTTTAGCCATGGATCTCGCCCCCTTTCTTCAGCATCGGGAATCCAAGCTTCTCCCGCTCCTCTAAATACGTCGCCGCCACATGACGGGCTAAATTCCGCACCCGCGTAATGTATCCGGTGCGCTCCGTTACGCTGATCGCCCCACGGGCGTCAAGCAGATTGAACGTATGCGAGCATTTCAGGACATAATCATAGGCGGGAAATACGAGATGCTGGTCCATCGCTTTGGACGCTTCCTGCTCGTACATATTAAATAAAGTAAACAGCATTTTTACGTCAGAAGTCTCGAATGTATACTTCGAGTGCTCGTACTCTGGCTGATGGAATACATCGCCATAGGTCGTTCCGTTAACCCACTCCAGATCGAACACATTCTCTTTCTCCTGAATGTAAGACGCGAGCCGCTCCATCCCGTAAGTAATTTCAACGGCGACCGGATTCGTCTCGATGCCGCCGACCTGCTGGAAATACGTAAATTGCGTAATTTCCATCCCGTCAAGCCACACTTCCCAGCCAAGCCCCCAGGCGCCGAGCCCCGGATGCTCCCAGTTATCCTCAACAAAGCGGATATCGTGCTCGAGCGGATTGATGCCCAGCCGCTTCAAGCTCTCCAGGTAAATTTCCTGAATATTGTCAGGGGACGGCTTCAAAATTACCTGGAACTGGTGATGCTGGTACAGACGGTTTGGATTTTCGCCATAACGGCCGTCCGCCGGTCTGCGGGAGGGTTCCACATAAGCGACGTTCCATGGCTCCGGCCCGATCGAACGCAAGAAGGTCATCGGGTTGAGCGTTCCGGCCCCCTTCTCCACATCATACGGCTGCACAACGATGCAATTCTGCTCCGCCCAGAACTGCTGCAGCGTTAGAATCATTTGCTGAAAATTCATCGATTACAACTCCTTCACACTTATTCGTGTCCAGCCGGCGTTAAAATGACGTGCAAAAAGCTCCCGCCACCTACGCCTGCTGTTCAGACGTAGGGACGAGAGCTGCTAGCTTCCCGCGGTTCCACCCTACTTGATTTGCAAAACAGCAGCCTTGGTGCTTATGCCGCTTGTGCAAAATCCGCTTTTTCACGATCGTTTCCGTGCTCCAGGGCCGCCATTTCATGGGTCTCTCCGGCTCGGGCTTCCACCATCCCCGACTCGCTAATCCGGTTTGAAGAACACATTACTATTCCCGTTCAACGCACGAGTCTCTAATAAGAGAAATCCTTACTATAATACATGAATAATGAATATAAAGTCAAATTTCATATTTGTCCAGCTGGTCAAGGAAATTCCTCGATTTGAGCTGCAGTCCCAGCTGCATATCGATGAAGGCGCGCATGACCTTTTTCAGCTCGGCTTTCGTCACGTCTCTCACCTCAACATTGCCAAGGCGGCGAAGATCCATTCGCTCAAACAGGGACAACAGCTTGAATGTACCCGGCGCCACAGCCATTGCAGCCGGGTCATGGTGCCTGCAGCTCCGGCACAGCCTCCCGCCAAGGCGCGGGCTGATAAAATGCGTATCGTCCTGCCGGCCGCATGACAGGCATGCCTCAAAGACGGGTCCGTATCCGGCCGCCTGAAGTATTTTCATCTCGAACAGATGGATGACAATCTCCGGAGACTTGCCTGCAGACAAGCCGTCCAGACAGGCCTTGAGCTGGTTGAACCAGAAGCTGCCGACCTCCTCGTCCTGCAGCGTCCGGTCTAGAAGCTCACAGGCATAGGAGGCGTAGGCAGCCAAATATAAATCTTCACGTAAAGAAAAGTGAGATTCTATAATCTCACCTTGGTTAAGAGTTCCGAGGCCTTCCTTCTGCCTATAGAACGTATATTCACCATAAGTAAACGGCTGGGTCAGAGCAGCATGTCGACTCTTGACCTTCTTGGCCCCGCGAACGAGAACCCCAATCTTGCCATGCGTGGCCGTGCACAGCGTAATGATCTTGTTTCCCTCGCCATAATCCATGCTGCGGATGACGATCCCTTCCACCCTGTATAGCATGTCTCTCCCCCAAGCGTAATGTTACAGCGGAGCGTTGTCCACGTCCTCCGCAGCCTCCAGCTCCTCAGCAGCCGCGGCCTCCTCTTCACAATTGCTGCACGCTTCCTTGTACAGCATATAAGCATCGACATCTCCAGTCATCGAAAAGTACTTCCACGAAAAATCTCGCAATCGTATTCATCCTTTCTTCGGAAATGAAGCTGCGTCTTTGAAGAATAGGATGTTCTCAGCCAGCCTGGAGTATGTGATGAAATTCCTGCCATCGTATAACGAGCAAAAAAGGAGAAATGCCGCAAAACGGGTGAGTGCCGGATAGAGCTGCACCACCCCGCTGCAGGCCGGGCCGGGTATTCCTAAGCGTCCCGGTGAAACCCGAGATCCTTCAGGATCCGCTCCTGATTGCGCCAGTCCTTCTTCACTTTAACCCATAGCTCAAGAAAAATCTTCGAGCCGAGCAGGTTCTGAATATCCTGCCTGGCCAGCTTTCCGACTTCCTTAAGCAGCGCGCCTTGCTTGCCGATGATGATCCCTTTCTGGGAATCCCGCTCAACGAAAATAACGGCTGAAATATAGACGACCCCGTTATCCTCGACCCGCATATCCTCGATCGTCACAGCAATGGAATGCGGGACCTCCTCACGGGTTAAATGCAGGATTTTCTCGCGGATCAACTCGGCGCAGACGAATTGCTCCGGATGGTCCGTAATCTGATCCTCAGGATAATACTGCGGTCCCTCCGGCAAATATTTGCCGATTTGCTCCAGCAATGTGTTGACATTGTTGCCGAGCATAGCGGAAATCGGCACGATCTCCGCGAAGTCATAGAGCTCCCGGTACTGCTCGATCAGCGGCAGCAGCTTCTCCGGCTCGATCCGGTCGATCTTGTTCATGACCAGGAATACCGGGGTGCGAACCTCTCTCAGCCGCTCGATGATGAATCTGTCGCCTCCGCCCAATCCCTCCGAAGCGTCGATAAGGAACAGCACTGCCTCTACTTCGCCTAGCGTGTTCAAAGCCGTGTTATTCATGAAATCCCCGAGCTTGGATTGGCGCTTATGGATGCCCGGGGTATCCAGAAACACGATCTGCATTTCTTCCGTCGTGTACACGCCATGTATTTTGTTCCGCGTCGTTTGCGGCTTATCGGACATGATTGCGATTTTCTGCCCGATGATATGGTTCATCAGCGTCGACTTGCCGACATTCGGCCTGCCAACGATCGCCACAAACCCGGATTTGAATTTGGTTTTTGCCATTTTGTCTAGTCCTTTCTGTTCGTGCGTAACGGTGCTATTATTTCTGCAAATCCGCAGGACCGAAGGCATAAGGCAGCAGCTCCGCTACCGTTGTCTCCCGGACAGCGCCTTGCATGCTGCCAAGAATGACCGGCATGTCCGGGCTGCACAGCTCCAGCATGACCTGACGGCATACGCCGCAGGGCGCGATGGGCCCTTCTGTATCGCCGATAACGGCCAGCGCCTTGAAGCTTCCTGGAGCAAGTCCGTCGGCCACGGCGCGGAACAACGCGGTTCGCTCAGCGCAATTCGTCGGCCCATAAGCCGCGTTCTCAATATTGCAGCCATGGTGGACATGCCCGTCCGCATCCAGCAGCGCGGCGCCGACAGCAAAGCCGGAATACGGCGTATAGGCAGCAGCCCGCGCTTTAATCGCTTCTAACAGCAAGCTCTTGTGATCCATTGACGTCATCTCCTCAGGCAATATAGTTGCAGGCACCCGGGCGCAAGTCCAGGCGCTGGAAGTAACCCGCTACAGCCCAAAGCTAGCCATAACCGGCTCATAGAACAGCAGGCCGCCGACGCAGGCGGCAATGATCGCCGTGACGAGCACGGCGCCGGCAGCCGCATCCTTCGCCGCCTTGGCAAGCGGATGCCATTCGGGAGAGACGAGATCCACCACGGCTTCCAGCGCGGTATTCACCAGCTCGGCTGCGATGACGAGGCCAATAACGATAAGAAGCAAGGCAACGTCACGCACCGGAAGGCGAAAGTACGCAGCGGCCAGCAGTACAATGATCGCGGCCAGCAAGTGTATCTTCATGTTCCGCTCCGACTTCAGCGCCGATACAATTCCTTCCGCCGCATAGCGGAAAGTGTCGCTCCATTTCGGTGCGGGCTTCATTAGCGGGTTAGCCCTGCCTGAGCCAGAACAGCTTCCTGCTTGCCCATCATTTCCGCCTCGCTCGCCTCATCCTGATGATCATAGCCGAGCAGGTGCAAGAAGCCATGAACGAACAAAAATCCGATCTCCCGCTCAAGGGAATGGCCGTATTCTTCGCTTTGGGCCTTCGCTGTCTCTGCCGAGATAATAATATCCCCCAGCATGTCGTTCAATCCTTCAAGCTCTTCGCCCTCTTCGAGCTCGTAAACGATCTCCTGCTCCTCCTCCACCGATTCGTTCATGGCAAAGGAGAGCACATCAGTCGGCCGGTCGATTCCCCGGTATTCGCGGTTAAGCTCGTGAATTTCCTCGTCAGTCACGAAGGTCAGAGCTACCTCGCCTTCTGTGATGCCTTCGGCCTCTCCGGCTTTTTGCAGCAATACATTCAATAGCTCTATTAAATCTTCCCCGATTTCGATGATTTCTTGCTCGTTATTGCACTCGAGCTGTAGTGCCATGGCCTTCCTGCCCCCCGTCTTTCTCTTCATGAGCTGCTTTCTTGATTTCCTCAGGATATTCGATCCGCGAATGGAAAATCCCCATTACCGTCTCTTTCAGCGTCTGGGCAATGACATCCAGCTCTCTCATCGTCAAGTCGCATTCATTGAACTGATGGTCGTCGAGGCGGCTTTTGATGATCTTCTCAATCATCGTCTCTACCTGTTCTACGGTAGGCTTGCGCAAAGAGCGGACTGCGGCCTCCACACTGTCGGCGATACCGACGATCGCCGCCTCCTTCGACTGGGCCTTCGGCCCCGGGTAACGGAAATCCTCCTCCGTGAAGTCAGGCTCTATCCCCTGCTCCTCAGCCAATTTCAACGCCTTGTGATAAAAATAATGCAGGAAGGTCGTCCCGTGATGCTGCTCCGCAATGTCGCGGATCGGCTTCGGCAGTTTATAATCCTTCTGCATCTCAGCCCCGTCGCGGGCATGCGCGATGATAATCGATTTGCTCAGCTTGGGATCGATAAAATCATGCGGATTCTCCATATTGTTCTGGTTCTCTATGAAATAGCTCGGCCGCTTGGTCTTGCCAATATCATGATAATAAGAGCCTACCCGGCACAGCAGACCGTTGGCGCCGATGGCCTCCGCCGCCGCCTCGGACAAATTGCCGACCATGACGCTGTGATGATACGTTCCCGGCGTCTCCGTCAGCAGCTTGCGCAGAAGCGGGTGGTTCGGATTGGACAGCTCCACCAGCTTCAACGCCGACAGAATGCCGAAGGTAACCTCGAAGAACGGCATTAGCCCGATGACGAGGATCGTCGTCAGCAGTCCGCCCGCAACGGCAAAGCCGACCGCATAAAGCGTGCTGGATTCCGTCCAGCCATTATTATCAACCAGAATGAGCGTAAACACCGCCAGCGAGCCGAACAGCGTGATCATAATTCCGGCCTTCAGCAGCGTTGAGCGCTGGCTGGCCCGATGGATCGCGAATATAGCCGCAAAAGAAATGACGACAGCGAAAAATCCGAATTGGAAATCGAAAATTTGCCCTTTATGCACATTAAGAATAATGCTGGCCAATATACTGAACAATATAGAGCAAATATATGCCAATGACATGTCAAGCAGCAGCGTAATCAGCATGGCCCCCACAGCGATGGGCGCAATGTAGCCGATATAGGGACGCTGTTCATTTTGCACAATGTTGACCACATGCATCGACAGGATCGTGATCAAAATGATCAGCAGCAGCATGACGAACTGCGCATTATTATACTTGAAGCGGCTCACGCCTTCCGACTGGCGGATATACATAATCAGGCCTGCTGCCAGCAGCGAAGACAGAATGATCAGGCCGAATTGCGGCCAATAGTTCACCTCATCCTTGAGCAGTCCGTTCTTCTCCAGCAAGGAATACATTTCCGGGGTGATTTTCTCCCCCTTTTGCACCAGTACATCCCCCTGCTTGATGAATACGGTAGGCGTGTTCTCTCGCGCCTCGACCTTGGCCGCTTTGGTCGCTTCCTCGTCATAGAACTTGTTAGCCGTAATCGCAAGCCGGGCCAGCTCCTGAACGACCTCGCGGGATACGCGCTTGCTTAGCGAGCTCGTGCTCACCAGCTCCGCAACCTTGGCGCGCGCCGTCTGGGCATCCACGATCTGGTCCGTCGTCAGCCGCGCGACGATATCCGCTGCCACAGGCTTCATTTCATTGATATCCTCCGGCGTCAGCCTCGGGATTTTGATAAACGTCTCTTCCGAAATATGATAAGCCTGTTCGCTGATCCGCTCGTTGACTTCCTGGAACAGCTTCTCTGAATAGTTGGGTGAGTTTCGGTTGTTCCGGATAAAATTCTGGATATGATCATGCGCCCTTTGCGGCAGCTCCTCGCGATAAATTTGGATCTTGTCCTGGGTCGACACCTGATCATCCTGGTTGAGACGGAAAATCCGATCAAGCATTTGGCCGACGAGCACCTCGTTGCGCAGCGGCAAGATCGTATAGACTTGTCCTACTTTCTCGGCCGCTTCCTCCTGGGCCTTCAGCGTAGCCTTGGTATCGGGAATATCCATGGGAGCCAGGATTTCCTTATCGCTGGGCAGCCCGACGGCAATATCATAAGTCTCTGGGAGCAGCTTGGGCGCAAGACTGGCATAGAACATAATAATGAGCAGCGCAAACAGAACATAGCGTACAGATACGCTATGTTTCCATCCGGCTGTTCGGGATTGCAGCATTTTACCTTTTTGCATTTCGTTTGAGGTCATAGTGACAGCCCTCCTGAAAAATTTAAGCCCGGCAACCTTTTATTAAGCATATAGAGTAGCGGCGAGACTATGATTGGTATGACAGCAGGTTTCCAAGCTGGTCGGATTAACCCTGATTTTCAGCAGCACGGTCATAAGCAACGATAATTTTCTGTACAAGCGAATGGCGCACAACGTCGGATTCCGCAAAATAGACAAACCCGATTTCTTCGATCTCCTGAAGAATATTCTTCGCTTCGATGAGCCCGGACTTCTTGCCTTTTGGCAAATCGATTTGCGTTACGTCGCCGGTAATGACCATCTTCGAGCCGAAGCCGAGCCTCGTCAGGAACATCTTCATCTGCTCCGGCGTCGTATTCTGGGCCTCGTCCAAAATAATGAAGGAATCGTCAAGCGTCCGGCCGCGCATATACGCTAGCGGGGCAATCTCGATGAGGCCGCGCTCCAAAGCCTTGGCCGTCTGCTCAGGCCCCATGACATCATATAAAGCATCGTACAGAGGACGTAAGTAAGGATCCACCTTCTCCTGCAAATCGCCCGGCAGGAAGCCGAGGTTCTCCCCCGCTTCAACCGCAGGCCGCGTAAGGATAATCCGTTTAACCGTGCCTTCCTTCAGCGCTGTAATCGCGAGGACGACCGCCAGGTAGGTTTTCCCTGTCCCCGCCGGACCGACGCCAAATACGATGTCGCGCTTCTTGATCGTCGTTACATAGTGCTTCTGTCCGATCGTCTTTACACGAATCGGCTTGCCCCGGTAGGTGACGGCAATTTCGCCCTTGTACAGATCCAGCAACTGATCGGCGCGAAGCTCCTTCGCCAGATCGATGGCGTAGTTCACATCTCTCTCCGTCAGAATGTAGCCGTTGCGGATCAGCTCCAGCAGAACCTCGAACAGTTGCTGGACCATCTCCACCTGGCGGGCTTCACCGCGAATCGATATTTCCGACTCCCGCAGGACGATCCCTGCATTCAGATTTCTCTCGACAAGCTTCAGGAAAGAATCCTGCGGACCGAATAACGATAATCCTTCAGATGCACTTTGCAATGTAATTTTTGTATGCGAAATTTGTTCTGACAAATAGACTCATTCTCCTTGATCGTATACTATCGGAAGTTCCTCCGCTATATTTTGCTCTACTTCAAAAAGCACTTTCATATAAACTTTACCATTGTCTGTCTTCTCATGCAAAATTTTTTGACTGACAATTTTCGATTCGATGCCATGCTTCGCATAAATATCCCGTACAGCCCTGTCGATCCCGTCTTGCTTCGCCTGCCGGGCTGAAAGCTTTAGCTGGATTTCCGTCGTCTCCAGCAGCTTCTCGCTCATCCAGCCAACCGGCAGCTTCCAGCTGCGCCAGCTCAGCGGATCAAGCTCGCTCAGGATTTGGAATTCAGCAAAGCCCGGGCTGCCGTAGCCGGTAATCTGGATAGCGGTTTTGCCAAAGAACAAATAACCCCTTTCCTTTTTTTCCCCGGTGTAGACCTTCTGCTTCCTGACGACAGGCACTTCGATGTCATATTCATGCCAGACGATTCCCTTGATTTCCCCCTTGGCCACCACATAGCCGTTGCCCTGGATACCGGCAATGAGCACCTGCCCCTTCCTGACCCGGTCATGCTTCTTCACTTCCAGCTGTCCCCGTTCGGCATAAATATGCGTAATCACGGCATCAAAGCTGCTGACAAGATGGCTGGGGCTGCGCAGCTCCTGTTCCTTGGGGCGGGTGGCCTCGACGACCTGGATTGTGATGCGCGTCCCGCTGCGGGATACGCCGACCCAGGACGTTCCGGCCAGCCTGCGCGTAAGCTCCGCCGATAACTTGTCCTGTTTTTGCAAGCGGAATATCCATTGAAAAGGGTAAATCCCTTCTTCGCGGGCAGCGTGCAGCACGTCTTCCGTCGAAATTTTGTCATTACCCTGTACTTCAATATCCCATACTAGGGAGGAGAGGGCAAACATAATGGCGATAAACAGGAGAAAGCCGGCGATAAAAATTTTGCGGCGCCATAATCTGGCGAGCATAAAAGGCATGCCGCTGCGGCGCTTGACGGACATCCTGCAGCCTGTCCTCTTCAGCAGCGGGCGGAGGGAGAAATAATCGCTTAGGTGGACATTCATCTCCATTTTCCGCTCCGGGAGGGAGCGCACATTCCAAATCTCTATGCCTTCCTTCGCCAGCTCATTAATCAGCCTCTCGAGATGCTCGCCGCGGACAACGATCGTCACGCTGCCGCGCAGTCGGGATAAGACAGATGATTTCACGCGGGTTCACTCCTCTACTCCCTGATATTTAATGCCGGAAATCCGGCCTTCAATAATGACCTCCTCAGGCATGATTGCCTTGATCACAAGCTCTGCGCCCTCCACCGTCAGTATTCCTTGCTTCAGCTCAAGCTGAAGCTCCTCCGGCGAGAAGTGAACCACCCCCCGGTGGTTCTCTATCAACAGCTGCTTGCTGCCGATCATGGTGAGCCTCGGTAGATCGAATACGAGATCCCCCGGCAGGTCGAGCGCATCGACCGCCCATTTGCGAATTTTCCGTGATAGCCGGCTCATTTGAGGCAACCCTCCTTCCTCTACCCTACAAAATATGCGCCCCGGGATGAATTTATGAAACCCGAAGCAAAAAGGGCAGAGCGGGCTTGGCTGTTTTAGCAGAAACCTCTTTTTCAGGTGCTGTTTGGCGTTTGGTGCGGATTTGGAGTTGGGTGCGGATTGGGTTCTGGCACAGTGGGAGTTTGGCTCGGCTGGAGTTTGGTATGATTGGAGTCTGGCTCGGCTGGAGTCTGGCTCGGCTGGAGTTTGGTATGGTTGGAGTCTAGCATGGTTGGAGTCTGGCTCGCTGGAGCTTAGTACGGTTGGATTGGTATGGTTGAGGTCTGGTACGGTTGGAGATTGGTATGGTTGGAAATTGGTATGGTTGGAAATTGGTTGAGGTCCAGTGCCGGTTAGAATTTAAATGGATTAACTATTTAGCCCCCTAATCCAATTGGACACTCTAATCCACCTCAGATACACTAAAATGAGTGAGGAGTTAGAATCCATGAAAAGACGATTTAGGTGCCCCAATGAAACGAAGAAGGAGCTTGTGGTAGAGGTGCTCTCGGGTTATCGGACGGAGATAGTAGCCCGGAAGCATGGAATGTCTCCTAGAACGTTAAGCCAGTGGGTTCGCCAGTATCAAGATGAGGTGGGTGACCTTATGAAAAAGAAGCAAAACGATGCAGAAAAAATGAAGCAGGATGCAGCCAATTTCAAGGAACTAGAGAAGAAATACAACGATGCCATGAAGCTACTAGGCGAAAAAGAGCTCGAGAACAGCATTCTACGAGACCTGGTAAAAAAAAAGTATCCCGATTGGAAGTAGCTATCTATTGGATTCAGCAAGGGTATCCCGTTCAAAAGGTGCTCCTTCTATGTGGAGTCCCACGTTCAAGTTACTACTATCGCCTAAAGCATCCTGAACGCCAGCAGCCAGTCAGCAGCGGTCGGCCTGTTCCAGGCTTCTCCTATGACAAGGATGGAAAAAAGGTAGGAGATGCTCGCATTAAAGGATACCTCAGACGCTTGATTCAAGGCCTTAACGCTGCCTTCGGCTATCGGAAGCTGACGACGTTGTTGCGGCGAAAATACCGGCTAATTATTAACAAAAAGAAGACCTACCGTCTCTGCAAAGAAATGGGGATTCTCCATCCACAGCGAGAGTTGAAAAACCCCGTACCTAAAAAGCTCGCCAATAACCGTATTGTGAGCGGACCAAACCAGCTATGGCAAATGGATATTAAGTATGGTTACGTAGCCGGCAAACGCCGACATTTCTACCTGGCCAGCATCATTGACGTGTTTGACCGGAGCATTGTCGCCCATTACCGTGGAAAGGTCTGCAGCACAGAAGACATTTTGCGTACGATCCAGAAGGCGCTTTTTAAACGTAGAATCCACGAACAAGAACACAAGTTGGTGATCCGGACGGATAATGGGCCGCAGTTCATTAGCAAAGCGTTCCATGCCTTTTGCGAGCAAGCGGGGTTAGAGCATGAAAGGATCCCCAACCAAACGCCAAACAAGAATGCTTTTATTGAGTCGTACCACAGCATTGTAGAGCAAGAATGCTACCAGCGGAATTGTTTTGAAACCTACGAAGAGGCTTTTGCAGTGGTCGACCGATTTATTCGATACTACAACACAGAACGCATCCACGGCAGTCTCTACGATTGGCCGCCCAAGGAATACTTGCGTTTAGTCACCGCGGGCTTGATTAACCCAAAGAAAATTGCGCTATAATGTGATTTCCTAAGTATGATGTGGAAAGTGTCCAAACTTAGGGGGTTGAACCGTTAAATGCGTCTATTTGAATCCTTGGTCACTGCTGCGCTATAATAACTGTATTTCATTCATCTAAATGACCGATTTTTGATTTACAAGCCTTTGATCCTGATTTTAAATACAAGGAATCCAATTAAATGTCTGTTCATTCTTAGAATTATGAATTTAATTGCAAGCGTTCCAATTAATTATCTATTCATCCGTTGAATTAAGAGTTAATTGCACGAAAAGCACTATTCGTCTGTTACCCGTCAGAATTAACAATTTATTTGCAGGGAAGCCAATCCATTTACTCGTCTATTTGCCCGCATACTTAAGAAATGTTGTAAGAAATCCAACTATTATCTAAATTTGTCTATAATAAATCTTCAGAAATCCGGTTAACGTTTGGGCTCGTGCCTCTTATATTAGCAGCAGTTACACGGTTACGCTGTGTATCGTATACAAAAATTCAAGTTTCGTCGATCAAGAGAAAAAATGTGGTGCGTCACAGTCTCTTAAGAAATTAGAAATGTTCTAGCCCCCTCGTGAACTCGGTAATGCGTCAACTCCCCTGAACTCAGTAATTCGTCAACACCTCACGAAATCGGTAAGCGTTATCTCCCATGAAACCAGTATTGCGTCAGACCCTCGCAATCTCAGCAATGCGTCAGACCCCTCATGGCAGTAATGCATCAGCCCTTCATGGAACTCGTACACAAGGCTTTCCCTTCCTGCTCCTTCACGAGGTAGAGAAGTCAGTCATGCTTCATTAAAGCATAAACTGCACACAACAAAAAACACCTTCTACATTCGTAGAAGGTGTTCATTTGCGTATGTTATTGCAAAAGCTGCTGAACCGCTTGATTCACGAGCTTGCCGTCAGCCCGGCCTTTGACCTTGGGCATTAGCGCACTCATGACTTTCCCGATATCCGCCTTCGAAGAAGCACCGGTTTCCTGGATGGTCTGCTGTACAATGACTTTAATTTCTTCTTCTGTAAGCTGTTCAGGAAGGTATACGGCAATAATCTCAGCTTCAGCTTTGACATTTGCAGCAAGATCATCGCGACCTGCTTTTTCAAATTCTTGGAGGGCATCTTTGCGCTGTTTGATTTCACGACTTAGGATATCAAGCACTTCATTATCGTTCAAAGGTCTTTTCAGATCTATTTCAAGATTCTTGATCGTAGCACGAACCATTCGAATGGTGGAGAGTTTGAACTTGTCTTGACTCTTCATCGCTTGCTTCATATCTTCGTTCAATCGCTCGCTAAGATTCATGGTAGCTAATTCCTCCTAAAACTTTCTCTTACGAGCAGCCTCGGACTTTTTCTTGCGCTTTACGCTTGGCTTTTCATAATGCTTGCGTTTCTTCACCTCAGCCAATACGCCATCCTTTGCGATGGAACGCTTAAAGCGACGAAGTGCAGCATCAATTGTCTCGTTTTTGCGAACTTTAGTTTCAGACACCAGTTTTCCCTCCCTCCGACCAGACCGTCCAAGAGCATAACACGGTTCATCATTCTTCATTATAGGGGAAAAATAAATCGGGTGTCAACCAAACACCTAGTTTTTATCTTTCATTTTCACCATTAAATTTTTAGATAGCGTGCGAATCGGAACTTTGAACAAGCGCCCCGAGTTTTCTGCCGCCGATCAAATGATAATGGATGTGGTATACGGCTTGTCCGCTGTCCGGTCCGCAGTTGTTAATGAGGCGGTACCCCGTTTCGGCAACGCCCAGTTTTTTTGCAGCTTCCTGAGCCACCCGGTGCAATTCCCCGATCATAGCGTAATCCTCGGGCCCTACATCGTTCATCGTCGCAATGTGTTTTTTAGGGATCACCAGGACATGCGTCGGCGCCGCGGGCTGAATATCATGGAATACAAGAAAAGTATCGTCTTCGTACACTTTGTTTGAAGGAATGGATCCATTTGCGATTTTGCAAAATAAACAATTTTCCATTTTACAATGCCTCCTACAAATATATATGTACCATCATACCTAAAATTAGCAAAAAAAAGAAGCACCCGGCTCCCTCGAATATCGAGCTCGCTGGTCGTACGGACGTATTGGCCCAAAATCCATCTGTCACCAATACGTCCGACGGGGTGCTTGCAAAATGATGTCGGCTAACTGTAGTATAACAGCCGGTTGAAGCTGTATCTGTGATGTACATCACGCCTGGAAGTTATTTTGTTGCCTAATTCAACAGGCAGTGTCGACGCCAATAAACGCCTCAAATAACTTGTACTAGACCGCATGTGGTCGACCGACCGCCGTCATGCAGCGAAACACCGCGCGCTAGGAGCCGCGCGCGGTGCGAAGCGGGACGTCCTGCCGATGACCGGCATTTTTGTTCCTTGCTATCATCCGCTGCTCATGACTTGTGTTATGGCATAAGACTTGTGTTACGGCATAACAGATATGATTAATCGATGGTAACGCTCGGTGTAGGCAACTTTTGTGTGCGTGGAGTTATGGTGTAACAGGTATGATCGATCGATAGTGTCATGACAAGTATATGATAACGTGGTAATGATAGCATGATTTGCAATAGCACGATCTACGACAACACGATTTGTGACAGCTTAATGTTGTAATAGTTTAATGTTTTGATAGCTTGATGTTTTGAAAACGTGACTGTGTTAGCGTTTATGTGGTGATAGCGAGATGTTATGATGGCGCGATGGCAGTTGACGAATTCCCGCTTCTCCAACCTAGGTCGGGCCTTAGACGATTACAGGCTTTCCAGAGTAACCCGCGAGCCCTCCCCGCCGCTTTCTGCCGGAATGACAATCAGCTTCCGTGCCAATCTAGCGCGAAGCTCGGCCACGTGGCTGATAATACCGACCGACAAATGATCATGGTGCAGATGCTCCAATGAAGTAATCACCGTATCCAGCAGCTCCGGATCCAGCGTTCCGAAGCCTTCGTCCAGGAAGAAGAATTGCAGCGGATATTGGCCGCGAAGCTGTATTTGCGCCGATAAGGCAAGCGCCAGCGCCAAGGAGGTAAGGAAGGTCTCTCCGCCAGAGAGGGTGGCGACAGGCCGCTTCACTCCTCCGTTGGCATCGTCGCAAATGACGAAGCCTCCCCCGGAATCACATTCCAGCGAATACCGCTGATTTGTAAGAAACCTCAGCCGTTGCGATGCCGCTTGGCTGACATTCATCAGCTGCTCCTCGGCCACGTATTCCACGAACGCATTACCGCGCAGCGAGGACTGCAGCTTGGCCAGCAGTCCGGCATCGCGCTCCCGTTGTAAGCGGATTTTTTCGAGCTCCTGCCAGCGGACATGCCTTTTCTCCAAATCCTCCAAATCCCGATGCGATCTGGCCTTTAACTGCAGTGCGGCCTCATCCTGCTCCTTAGCCAAGCGTAGGGCCTCGCAGCACGCCTGCCATTCCTCCTCGGTCACATTACGGCCTTCCAGCTTCGCCTCAAGCTCCTTCAGATTAATGATAAGCTCGCGCTCGTCATCCCGATGCGTTTGGATCTGCTGCTCCAAGGATTTCATACTCTCCTCATCCAGCAGGGCTTCCGCTGCCTGCGCCGCGCTTTCGAACGGAGAAGCGGCCAGCTCCGCCTCCCACTGCTTCAGCAGCCTCGCTTCTTGCTCCTGGGCAGCCGCTGCGGCCTGCTGAGCCAATACGTCCGCCTGACTGCAGCGCTGACGCTCCGCTTCCGCCTCCGCCTGGCGGCGCCTGCCTGCCTCGGCCTGTTCCCGCAAGCCCTCGATACGCTGCCGGATATTCTGGAGCAGCACATCCGCCGATTCCTCGCCGATCCACGCTGTCAGGCGCGTTTTTTTGTCGCGGAGCAGCTCCTGTTTGCCCTGTTCCTGCAGCTCCCACTGCAGCAGCGACCTGTCCAGCTCGATGATGTCCTTCTGCAGCTGTGCAATATGGGTTGTCTTCTCCTCGATAAAAGGAATACTGATAGCGAGGCGCTGCTTGATATCCTCCGTAATAAGGTCGCGCTCGTGAATTTGCTCCATTCGGATGACCGCTTCCTCTGGAGACAAGCCCGGATGCTCCTGATCCCACTCCTTCTGCAGTCTGGCTAACACCTCGCGGCATGCGCGGCTGTTCTCCCTGGACTGCTCGGCTAGTGAAGCTAATGAGGCCGCCTCCGCCGTTGCGGACGCCTGCTTGTTCTGTATTTCGCCCAGCTGATGATTTATTGTCTTAACCTCTTGTTCAAGAGCGTCAAACACCTGGCGCCAATCCGCCTGCTTTCTCCGTAAATCCTCATATTGCTGTACTAATACAGCTCTCGCCTGCGGTCCGTCCGGCAGACCGCCCTCTAACTCGCCTGCACCGCCTGAGCCAGATCCCGCAGAAGTCGAGGAGACAGCTGGGAATACAAGCGCTTCGGATGCGGATGCGGAGGCTGCTTCCTGCTGCGCAGTCTCGGCAGATAGGGCACCCTCAAGCCCTAATTCAAGCGAGCTGAACAAGCTGCTGACAGCATCGGAAGCCCTCGCCGCCGTATAGCGGAGATCGCGGGCTTGACCGGCCAACAGGCCAGCCTGTTCAAGCTCCTGCTCTCCGATGTCCGGGCCGCCTGCCTCGATGTGAGAAGCAGCCGGAGACGGATGCTCGGTTGAGCCGCATACCGGGCATGGATCGCCATGACGCAGCGCCTCGGCCAAGCGCAGCGACCAGTGCTGCTCGTCCCGCTCTTTAGCAGCGTGCCTTAAAGCTGCTTCGTAACGCTCAATCCGCTCCGTGAGCTCAGCTGTCGCTGCGGCAAGCCCCGCTAGACGCTCCCCGGCCTCTCGAGCTTTTTCGGCCAGAGCCAGACGCTCCCGTACATACCCGGCCTCCTCCAGGGCCAGCGCCTCCAGACGAGCAGCTGCCTCCCGGGACAGCTCAAGGCGCTTGCTCTCCTCGGCTTCCGCCTTGCCCAATGCCTCAAGGGCGCTGGCCAGCCCCTGCTGGCGGTTCACTGCATCCTGCAGGCTGCGCCGTTCGGAGGCCTTCACCTCGCTGCTCTTCAACTGCGCCTCCAGCTCCTGCTTGCGCTGCTGCGCCTTGGCGAGGAGCTGCTCCTGCTTGGACAGCTCCTCGCCAAGCTGCCGGTGCTGCTCGCTGGCCTGCGTACGCTGGGCCTCCAGACTCCTCGCCTCCGCCAGCAGCTGCCCGCGAGGGCTACGGTCAGCGGATCCGATGCTGCTGCGTATCGACAGCTGGATGTGTATAGTAGACGCCCCTGCTGCTCCGCCGCGAGCTCTTTGAGCGCCTGATCGTTCTCCTTCACTCTGCGGCTCAATTTCTGAGCGAGCAGGTCGCCGTATTTCTCCAGATGGAACAGGCGCTGCAGCATCGCTCTTCGCTCCGCCCCTTTCAAGGAGAGGAACTCGGCGAACTTGCCCTGGGGGAGAACGACGGCACGCGTGAAGTCGTCCATTTTCAGACCGATCTTCTCTTCGACACAGCGCGTAACCTCAGCAAGCTTATCGGCCACCACCTTCTCGCCCTCCGGCGATATTTCGATAAAGCGGCTGACCGTGTTGCTGACCGAAATATCGCTTTGGCGCTTGAAGCGGCGTTCAACCCGGTAACGCTCGTGGCCCTTGGCCGAGAGCAATTCGAAGGTAAAGGCCACGAACAGCGAATCCTCCGAATGGTTCATGATTCCCTGCGTCCCCCCGGAGGCACGGCCCACTTTGCCATACATCGCCAGAGTAATGGCATCAAGAATCGTCGATTTACCGCTGCCCGTCGGACCAAAAATGCCGAACAGCCCGGTATCGCACAGAGCGGTAAAATCAATTTCCTGCATGCTCCGGTAGCTCTGAAGACCGGATAGCTTCAGGGAAATCGGCTTCATCGTTCCTCCTCCTCTTCTTGGCCTGCAGCGGTCTCCTCCTCCGCTACTAGCGACATAAACAGCTCGACCAGCTCATCCTCCGGCTCCGCCCCGCCGCTCTGCCGCTGGTAAAATTTACGGAACAGCTCATGAACCGGCATCTGTGCGCGCGAAGCAACCGCCATTTCCTCGGCCCGTCCGGGATAGACCGGGCGGATATGTACAATTCCCTCATGAGCCTTCCGCAGCGCTTGAATATCGCTCATCGACATCGCTTCGGTTAAGCTGATTTCAAGATCAATAAATGCGTTCTTATCCCGTCCCTCCTCAAGCCAGCGATGCGCCTCCTCCAGACCGCCCCGGCACGTCCAGCGCACCAGGGGACGTCCGCTGCAAAGCAGCAGCTCCTCCGTGCTCGGGATGCCTCCGGGAGCTATGTCAAGCAGCATCACCGACTTGGCCTGTCCTGCTTCCGAGAAGCTGTAGGCAAGCGGGGAACCGCTGTACCGGATCAGCCCGCTGCCTTTGACAAGCTGCGGGCGGTGCAAATGCCCCAGCGCCGTATATTGGGCTCCGACATCCAATGACGAAGGATCGACCGTATAAGCTCCGCCGACCTGAATGGGGCGCTCAGAGTCCGATTCTACTCCGCCCAGCACATAAATATGACTCATTGCCAAATTCACGGTATCCGCGCGGAATTCCTGGGCCAGCTGGCGCATAAGCCTGCCAACCTTGGCGCTGTAAGCCAAACGAAGCTCCCGCTCATCGCCGTCCTCCGCCAGCAGCTCCGACAATCTCGCTTCCGACGGATACGGCAGGGCAGCGATGACCGCCCGCTCGCCAGTTCTCGGCACCTCTACGTGCACGCTCCGGGAAGCGGGCAGGCCAACCAGCGTAATCCCTCGCTGCGATACAAGCGGGGAGACGGCGGAGATCCGCTCCGGCTGATCATGGTTCCCGGCGATGACGACAAGCTGGCAGCCCGCATCATTCAGCCGGGCCACAGTATCGTAGAACAACCCCTCGGCAGCAGCCGGCGGGTTGACGCTGTCGTATACGTCGCCGGCCATTAAAATCATATCGACCTGCTGATCGCGGGAAATCTGGACCAGCTCGTCCATGAACATCTCCTGCTCCTTCAAGCGGCTCCGCCCCTCCAGCGTCCGACCCAAATGCCAGTCTCCCGTATGCAAAATGCGCATGGCCTGTTCCCCCTCTAAATTTGAAAACTGCTACGATGTTTCCTGCACAATGATTCCTATATTTTGACCGCTTCTCCGTTATCGAAAAAATACAGCCATTTCTCGTCGACCTGACGCCCCATGATCTGCTCGATCGCTTTGGCATAAAGTTCAAGCTGGAAGCGATAGGTTTCCGCAAGAGCCGGCACGCCCCCTAAATGATCGAGCACCCGGTCACTCTTGTAATCCAGCAAATATAGCTTATCGCCGACCGCAAACAAACAGTCGATGATCCCTTGGATCAGCACGGTCTCATCCGCCAGCTGCTCCATCCTGAATCGCTCTCCGGAACCGTCAGGTTCATTCTCAGAGCCGGCTGTAGGCGGAGCAAAGCGCGGATAAGCCTCTCCGGCAGACAAGCCGTAGCTGAACGGCATCTCCCGGCGGATCCAGTCAGCCCCGCGAAGCAAATCTCCCAGCGGGCTCCGTAAAAAGTCAGCAACCCGCGCGGCATCCATTTCCCTGCTCTGCTCCTGGGACATGATCTGCAGCTCCACTAATCGCTGCAGCGTCTGCTCTACCGTTTCCTCATTCGCCGGCTGATCGAAAGGAAGATGCTGCATGAGCATATGATAGGCCGTTCCCCGCTCGGTCGGCGTCATCCGCTTCTCTTCCATGAATCTCGGACGGCGCAAGTGCAGCTTGTATTCCGGCTTTTCTTCAAGCACGCTGCGCCGCTCCGCGCGAGCTTCCTCCGCAGCGAACCAATCCATCGGCGGCTCTTCCTGCATCGCCAGGAGCGCCTTCATCTCGGTGACCGAGGTCTTGGCCGAAATACGGCTGGCCGTCTCGAACGGATAGCGCCAGTCCAGCCGCGCTTTTACGGCAGCGTTCAGCTCCTCATGCTGCCCGTCGTCCTCCGCCAGATTGACGGGAACAGGCCGGCCGGATACCAGCGCCTGCAGCCTCGCTCTCTCCTCCGGCGCCCAGGCCTTGGCTGCCGCCGCTTGGGCCAGAGCGGTCACGAACTGCTCGGCCGGCATAAAGCCGATAACCCAGTCTGGCAGGCTTCCTGCATCATAATTCAGTGAAGGGCCCTGCAATCCGGCAAATTCCCTCAGCTGCGCTGCCGCAGGGTGGCGGATAAGGGATGGTCCGATCCAATCCAAGTAACTCCGTCCGCGGGCGATCAAATAATCCGGAAGCCGCTCCTCCCCGCTTGCCAGAATGCCTCCCCACGACTCAACTGATTTGGCCAGATCCTTGACCGAGGAAATCAGAATGAGCTTGTCCTTAGGCCGCGTCAGCGCTACGTACAGCACCCGGATTTCCTCGGCCAGCAGCTCCAGCTGCGCCCGGCGGCGGATCGCCAGATTCGGAAGCGTTGGATAGCTTACCCGCGTGTTCTCATCCACGAACTTGGGACCATAGCCCATTTCCTTATGCATCAGAAACGGCGTATTCAAATCCTGCCGGTTGAACATTTTGGACAGGCCGGCCACGAAGACGACCGGGAACTCCAGCCCCTTGCTCTTATGAATGGTCATAATCCGGACAGCATCCTCCTGCTCCCCGGCGGCGGCAGCCGCCCCAAGGTCTCCGCCGTTCTCCCGCAGCCTCGTTATATATCTCAGGAACCTGAACAGGCCGCGGGCCGATGTGGACTTCTCGAATTGTCTGGCGCGGTCAAGCAGAGCCCGCAGGTTGCCCTGCCGCTGTGCTCCGCCCGGCAGGCCGCCAACCCAATCCAAGAATCCGGTCTGCCGGTAAATATCCCGGATCAAATCGCCTAACTCGCCTTCTCTCGCTTGCTCCCGCCACTTCTCCAGCTGTGCCGTATAAGAGATAAGCTTGGCCTTCAACGCGCTGGTCTTTGCCCCTGCCTCCTCTGGTGCGATCCCCGCTGACAGGGAATCTGCCAACATGAAATCTACTGAATTGGAGTTTGTTGACATAGAACCTGCTGAATTGGAATCTGTTGGCATGGAACCTGCGGAATCCGCTGAACTATAGTCTGACGACAGGGAATCTGCTGTAATAGGATCTGCCAATTCAGGATCTACAGACACAGGCGCTGTTGCCTCAGGGTCTGCTGACGTAAAATCTGCTGAGACGAAAGCCGCCGAAGCCTGCCCGTCTTCCGCGACCGTCTCCTCCCGGCTTATATAAGCCTCCACAGCCTCGTAATAATTGCCCTTCGGGTCAGCCAGGCGTATCTCGGCCAGCTCCTCCTCGGACAGGCTGCAGAGCGGCGAACGAAGAACGGCCGCCAGCGGAATGTCCTGCATCGGATTATCGATAACCTGCAGCAACGACATCATCGTCTCGACCTCGGAAGCCTCAAAATAACCCTGGCTCACTTCCCCTGAGGCCGGAATGCCTTCCATTTGAAGCTCCTCCATCATGGCGGGAGCCCAAGTCAGGGTAGAGCGGAGCAGAATGACCATATCCCGGTACTCCACGGGCCGCAGGCTCTTCAAATGCTTGTCGTAGATGCGCAAAGGCTTCTGCCGCAGCTCCCGGATCCTGGCCGCAATGGCTCGGGCCTCCAGGCGCACAGCCTCCAGATCGGCCAGCTCCTCGTCGGCCCGCATTCCTTCCGTGTCGTCATCGGCTGACGGCAGCTCCCCATCGAAGCCCGCATCGCCGCTGCGGTCGATCAGAAGCAGCTCGGGGCGATAATCCTCCCCGTCATTGCCGGGATAGCCTTCCCCGTACACGAGCTCCGAGCGGGAGTCGTACGAGATTTCCGCAACCCTCTCGCTCATGATTTGACGAAAAATATGGTTGACGGCATCGATCACTTCCCGCCGGCTGCGGAAATTGCGGGCAAGATCGATTTTTAGCCCCTCTGCAGACTCGTTCTCGCCATAGCTCCGATATTTCTGCAGGAACAGCCCGGGCTCAGCCAGCCTGAACCGGTATATGCTCTGCTTCACGTCGCCAACCATAAAGCGATTGCCCGGCTCCTGCCGGGAAATCAGCCGGACGATATCCTCCTGCACCGTGTTCGTATCCTGATATTCGTCGAGGAGCACCTCCTCGAATTGCTTCTGGTACTCCAGCGCGGCATCTGAAGGAATGACTTGATCCCAGGTCGAATCCGGATGGCGCAAAATTTGCAGGCAGTAATGCTCCAGATCAGCGAAATCCAGCCAGCCTTTAGCCGTCTTCTCCTTGCGGTAGCGCTCAGCGAACTCACTGACGAAGGAGGACAGCTCGGCCATCAGCGGGGCCATCTGGTTCATCTCGTCCAGAAAAGCCTCTGGCGGACGGCCGAACAGCTGCGTGCGCAGCTCATTGAGCGTCTTCTTCGCTTCTTCACGCAGCCCCTTGACCCGATCCTGCAATGCGGGATCGGTCTGATCCTTCTTGCACGGCTTCAGCTTGCCGAAGGCGATGCTGCTAAATTTCCCATGCAGCTCCGACCATTGTCCTGCATTAACGGAAGCCAGCATCCTTTCAATCATTGAAATATCCTCTTCAAGCGTGGCCGCATACGGCTGCGGTCCGCCAGGAGCGAGGGAGATCTCCTGAGCCTGCTTAAGCAGCTGGACGGCTCCCTCCAGCGTCAGCTTGGCATCGCTTAGAATGCTGCTGACCCACACGCTCTTCTCCAGAGCCTCCACACTCGGTACGGCGAAGGCTTCAGCTGCCTGCCTCAGCCAGAAGTCCGGCCAAGGGTGGCTTCGCGAGAAATCATACAGCTTCTGAACGAGGAAAAATACAGCATCATCGCTGCGTTCGCCGCCGAACCAATCTACCAGGCTCAAAAAAGGACTGCCTTCCCGCTCTTGCGCATATTTCTCTTCGAACAGCTCCTCGAGCACTTCCTGACGAAGCAGGGCTGTCTCGCTCTCGGAAGCGATGCGGAAGCCGGGGTCAAGCGGGATGAGCGTATAATAGCGCTGAATGACTTCCATACAGAAGGAATGAAGCGTCGTAATCGAAGCGCGGCCAAGCATAGCTAGCTGCCGCCCCAGATGCTCGTCGGCAGGATTACGCGCCAGCTCCTTCTCCAGCGCTTCCCGGATGCGCTGCCTCATTTCTGATGCCGCCGCCTTGGTGAAGGTGGCCACAAGCAGGCGATCCACGCTGAGCGGATGCTCCTTATTGCACAGCTTCTGAATGATCCGCTCCACCAGCACCGCCGTTTTGCCGGAGCCTGCGGCTGCCGCGATCAGCATGTTGCTGCCCGACTGCGATATCGCTCTCCACTGATCATCGCTCCAGTAGCTGCCTGGAGGCTTCGGTATGCTCATCTTGCTCCTCCTCTCTGTCATTCTGTTCGAACAGCTCCCACAGCTTGTCCTTGCCTGGCTTGCTCAGCATTTGATAGGACGTGCCCTCCACCGCCTCATCGAAGCGGCATACCGGCTTGAAGGCGCAGTAGGTGCAGGCCGTCTCTTGACCTAGCCGGTACGGAGCAATCCGTACATCCCCGTCCGTAATTCTCGTTCCTATTTCCGTAATCGCCCGCCGCACCGAACGAAGCAGCTTGTGCCACTGCTCCTCTGTTGCGACGGAAGCGCTGCTGTAGAAGCCGCCATCAGCCTTGACGGCAACCGGCAGAATATCGGAATATCCTTTGTCCAGCACGCTGTCCATCTTCGAGATCACATCCCGATCCGCGAGCAGCAATCCCTTCATTTTGAATCGCTTCAGCATTTCCAGCTCGGCCTGCTCTGTACTCATCCCATTGCTGCTCTGAAGCAGCGGGTTATGCACATGGAAATACAGCGTGCCTGCCGGCAGGGCCCGTTCTCCCAGCCACGACTCCGCCGACGCCAACAGCACCTCAAGATAGGTCAGCATTTGCAGCGACAAGCCGTAATACACCTCATGAAGCTTCAAATCCGTCTGGCTCGACTTATAATCGATGACCCTTAGCAGCAGCCCCTGCTCTCCCTCCGCTACATCGACGCGGTCGATCCGGCCGATAATCTCCATGACGCACCCGTTCGGCAGCTCGAAGGTAAGCGGCGGCAAGGCTTGGCCCGGACCGAAATCCAGCTCCAGGCCGATCGGCTCGAAGCTGCCCCTCCTCGATTGCTCGCCGAGGATGACGGAGGCGCGGCCTACGATATTCTTCAGCTTGCGGGTAATATAACCGTAGCGTTTTGAGCTGAGCAGGATTTCCCCCTGCAGCTTCGGCGCGATCCGGTCGACCGCGATCTCCGCCTCCTGCAGGCACTGCTCCGGGGTAAGACTGCCCCAGCTGCGATTCTGCTCCTTAAAAGTAAGGGCCATCGAGCTAAGCGCTGCATGAAACAGCTGGCCGATATCCGGGGCCTTCAACCGGTAAATTTGCCGTTCTCTCAGCTTCAAGCCATGGGAAGCGAAATGTGAGAACGGACATGCTGAAAATCTCTCCATTCGCGATACACTCGTACGGAGACGCTTGCCGTACAATCTCCGGCTCGTAGCGGCAGAAAGCCCCCGCACCCTATTGCGGTATTCCAGCGAGCTGAGCAGGCGGCTTACCTTGCCGTCCCATTCGGGATGGGCCTTGTACCAGGCGAGTGCATTCCACCATACAGGGGAGATTTCTTCTCCGCTCCTCCAAAGCCGCAGCTGGTCGATCAGCCGGGATAACGTCGGCTCCGGCCGGCTTACATATTCAAGCTGCCGCTCCTCCTGCTCCGCCGCTGCCGGAGCATCAGCCAGAAAGCGCTCCTGCAGGCCGGGGAAAATCGTCTTCACATGGCGGATTACCTCGGAAGGCAGGAGCGCTTTGCCGTCTTCGTCAGCCAGCGGATAGCTCAGCCACAGCGAGCGGCTCGCCGCCGACAATGCTTCATAAATGAGGAAGCGTTCATCAAGCAGCCTCCGCGTCAGGCTCGGGGCAAGGTCCATGCCGATTTCGGAAAGGCGCACCCGCTCCTGATCGCTAAGCACCCCTTCTTCCTGCAGGCTGGCAGGCATAATGCCTTCGTTGATTCCAAGCAGGAACAAATGCTTTACGTGGCTGGAGCGCGTGCGGTCCGTGCTTCCGATCAGCACCTGGTCAAGAGACGGCGGAACAAGGGATAATTTCAGATCCTGCAAGCCGGTCTCCATAATGCCGGCAAAGATATCCAGGCTGAGCTCCTCCTCTCCCATCATTTCCACGATCTGATCGAGAAGATCCAGAATGGCGTTCCACAGCTGGCGATACTCCATCGCCTCTTGCGGCCGTCCTTCGGCCTGGGCTACATGCGCCAGCTTGTCCAGGCGGTGGGCAGCTTCCACGTCCTCAAGCAGCCTGTAGACTGCGGTGCACATTTCCCGGGCGCTGCGGCTCCGCTTCAGCCTGGTCTCAAAGGCTGACAGCGGCGTCACAACCGCCTCGCGGCAGCGCTCCAATACCTGCATCGCCTCGCCTGCCGCCTGGTCCTCCGGACGGTCGGAGGCTTCAAGCGACAGGCTGGGCGCCCCTTTCCACGGTCGGCCGTCGTTCCAGCGGTAGCCCTGAATCCCGCTGGCCAGCACATAATTCTCAAGCCGATCCATGTCGCTTCGCGTCAAGCTGCCGTCTTGCGGCAGAAGAAATTCGCTTTTGACGCAGCGGAATACATCCTCGTATTTCCAAAATTTCAGCACGACATCCATAGCTCCCCGAATCAGCTCCACGAGGGGATGATAAAGCACGCTGCGTTTCTGATCCAGGAAGTAGGGAATACCGTATTCCTCGAACACCGGGCCGATCAAATGGTCGTAATCCTCCAAATTTCGGACGAACAGAGCCATATCCCGCCATCTCGCCCCCTGCTCCCTGGCAAGGGCGACCATAGCTCGCGCAGCTCCTTCCGTCTCCGTGCGCCGGCTGCCTGCGGCATGCACAGACAAGGAGGCCGGCAAATCCTCCGGCAGAGCCTTTCCTTTCCAGGGAATGCGATGCTCATAAGCATATTCCAAATGAGACAGCGTCTCATTGTCCCTGAATCTCGGGTATGGGCGGGTGGCCAGCACGACCGCTGGCTTAACCTCGATCCCGCATGCCTCGGCAAGCGCGCGAAGCTTCATATACGTGATCGCCGTAGAATGGAACAGGTTCAGCTCGTGCGGCGGCACTCCGTCATCATACGGACGGTCCAGCGTAAGCGATACAGTGACTGAGGAAGCGACCGACATCAGCGCGCCGATGGCTTTATACTCCTGTGGGGTGAAGGATTGAAAGCCGTCGATCCATATATCAGCGCCGCGAAGGTAAGCGGACTTCGGAGCGCCTTCCGCCAGCTTTACAACATGATCCTCAGCATCTATGTAGAGCCTGGACAATTCCTGGTCAAATTCACGGTAGATGATGCTCAGATCATGCAGCTTATCCTTCAAAAGGGGCGATTCTCTGTCCGACTCCCCCAAAGTCTTCTCATACTTATCAAAATCCGAAAAGTCAGCATCGTATTTCTTCAGCTCGCTGTAAAGCGCATTGATCCGGTCGATGACACCCAGTTGATCACCGGACTGCTTGAACAGCTTCAGCTCCCTCCGGTGCCTGCGCATGATTTTGTAGAGGAGCATCTTCTTGCCCTCTTCGCTGATCGGTATCAGCGCTGCCCCGCCGGTTTCCTGCATAATCCGCAGAGCCAGGCGGTGAAAGCCCAGCACCTGGGCCCGTACGGTGCCGAATAATTGCTCTGACTGTACGATCGCACGCTCGATCTGGAACGTCCCCTGCTCCGGTGCAATTAATATGATTGGGGCTCCGCCCGGATCCGCTCTCAGCATCGAAGTGATCCGCTCCAGAATGAGGCTGCTCTTGCCGCTCCCCGAACGGCCGATGATAAATTGAAGTGACATGGTGCTCCTCCTAACAGCAAGGTTGCCGTAAGACTAGAAATCTATGAAAGCAAAAAACGCGGACATTCGCGGCCTTATGTCCCGGCCAAGTTGTTAATTTACATTATAGCATACCGGCGGTCGTGATTAAGCACGAAACAAGAATGTATGTTCTGTCTATTTTAAACTGCAAAGCCCTCGTAATACAACAAGACTTCTGATTCGATCAGAAGTCTTGTCTGAAGAATAACCCATCATACCGCGCACTTTCTCAAGACACGGTCCTATGCTCCAAAACGCGGCAAATGTTGGAGCATGCAAATTCCCTTTATTTTAACTGGCTGAAGCCGATCAATACGTCTTTGTTCGCACTTCGAAGATCGCGAATTTCAAGTAATGCCCCTCGTTGACGCCAAGGATTTGCGGATGGTCCTTCCCCGCGGCCCGCCATTCGATCAGCCTGAGGATTTTGCCCGCGTCCATCGCCGCATCTTGGATCGTCTGCAGGAACAGCTCCGGCTTCATATGGTAGGAGCAGCTGGCGGTTACCAGATAGCCGCCCTCGTTAACCAGCTTCAGTCCATGCAAATTAATGTCTTTGTAGCCTCTGCACGCTCCTTTGACCGCCCCCTTCGTCTTAGCGAAGGCCGGCGGATCGAGAATGACGACGTCCCAGGTCCGCCCCCCGCCGGCCGTCATGGGAAGCGAGGTGTCTGCCTTGCCGCCATCGGCCGAACGCTCGCGCCGTTCGTCCAGCCCCTTGACCTGGCTGCGCAGGTATTCGAAAGCATCGGCAACGACGAATTCGACCCGATCCTCGAAACCGTTCAGTCTGACGTTCTCCCGGGCGCTTTGAATCGCATGCTCTGAAATATCGAGGCAGGTTACTTTTTTGGCGCCATATTTGCAGGCATGCAGTGTAAAGCTTCCCGTATGGGAGAAGCATTCCAGCACGGTCGCTCCGTCCCAATACGGGAAAGTGACCTCCTTGCCCTTCCGGTTGACCGGAGCCGTGCGCATGCCTCCACCCTCGGCCGGAAGCTGCTGCAGCGTAATGCCGCTTCGCTCCCCCCAGCCCGTCATCAAAGGCTCGATCGAGGCGCGGTTCTCGCGCTGATCGAAGAAGTAGCCCGTCTTCTGCCCCTGCCAAATATCAACTTGGATCAGCAAGCCGTTCTCCGTAACGGTTACATGGCGCGGAGGATTGCCGTAAAGCGGCCCCTTCACCTCTTCCAGGCCTTCCATGGCACGGACGGATACGTCGCTGCGTTCGTAAATGCCAGCTGGCTGAAGAATGGACACCAGGGCTTCCACGATGCTATCGCGGCAGCGGTCCATTCCCAGTGTAAGCAGCTGCACGACGAGTACGTCGCCGAACCGGTCCACGATGAGCCCCGGCAAGAAGTCGGCCTCTCCGTAGACGAGCCGGTAAGCATCCTCATGTACGAATCTTCTGCGATGCTTGAGGCACTGTTCAAAACGCTGAATAAAAAAGGAGACATCCATCGCCTCCAGCGGTTGATAGGAGACGACGCGAACTGTTATTTGCGAAGCGGGATTATAGTAGCCCGTTGCCAGGAACTTGCCTCTCCAGTCAAGCACGGCTACCAGACTGCCCGGCTCCGGCTTGCCCTCCGTTTTCTCGATTTCATTGCTGTAAATCCAGGGATGCCCCTGTTCCAGCCGCTTCTTGCGGCCGCGTTGCAGTATGACTGATGGCATGTTGAACCACTCCTCTTATTCTAATAGCGTCTCCCGCCCGCCGCCGGATTCACGCCTCCCCAGATAAGGCGGCCAGGCTTCTCCTTAGGGCATGAGAGCCGCAAGCATCGCATATATGTAACTTGTACAGCTTTAATCTGAGGAGGGAGCTCATGTTTCACGAAATTGTGTTCCCGGCGACATTCGGCTTTGCCCTGTTTCTGCTTGGCATGAAAATTATGGAGTCTGCGCTGCAGGCCTGGGCCGGGCCAAGGCTGATCGGCCTGCTGCAAGCCTCGACGCGTACGCCGTGGACGGGCATGCTGTCGAGCACCCTGGTCACGGCTGTGCTGCAGAGCAGTACGGCGATAACCGTCATGACGATCGGGCTTGTCAATGCGGGGCTCCTGTCATATGGCCGCACGCTTGGCATTATCCTCGGGGGCAATATCGGAACCTGCTTGACTACGGAGCTGATCGCTCTAAATATCTCGCGCCTTGGCACTCCGCTGCTGATCGGTTCCCTGGCGATATGGGCCGCCGCCGTGCTCGGCGAAGAGATCCTGCCCCAGCGCCGAAGCGGCGCTGGTTGGACGCATCTGTTGAGACCGCTCCAGTTCGGGGCGCTCGCCGTATTCGGCTTCAGCCTTATTATGATCGCAATTAGGTGGATGCAGTCGATCGGGCCGGCCCTGGAGGAGCGCGGCGTTATCGCCTGGCTGCTGCATCACGCGGCTGACAGCCTTCTATGGGGAGCTGCCGCCGGAGCGATTCTCACTGCGCTTATCCATAGCAGTGCGGCTGTTATTGCCATGACGATGGGGCTTGTGGCCATGGGAACACTCCCTGCCGAGTTCGGGATCGCCACGGTCATCGGCTCCAATGTAGGCACATGCATTACGCCGCTGATCGCTTCGGTCGGCAGCACCCGGTCAGGCCGCTTCGTCGCCTGGTCCCATGTGCTCCTGAACGTCCTGGGCGCGCTGCTGTTCCTGCCGTTGATTCCCTGGCTCGGGACGGCCGCTGCCTGGCTGAGCAGCGATCCCGGAGCTCAAATCGCGCATACGCAGACGATTTTTAATGTCGTTTGTTCTTTGCTGGCGCTCCCCTTCTGCTACTTGCCCGTATGGTCGAGATGGGATGGCCCCGGGCGCCGTCCGCCGCAATATTCCGCGCCGGCAGCTGCGGTATCCTCTGCTAAATGGCGTGATTAGACGTGAACGTCCAGCAGTTTAAGCGCTTTTTCCAAAATAAAATCATTATTGTCATAACCGGCATTGCACTGTCTTTCCCATGCGACTTCGGGATCATACCAGGCAACGCTGCGGATCTCCTCCGTCTGCGGCCTCAGGATACCGCCCTCGCTCTCGACAAGATAGTAATGGACTTCCTTTTGGATATCCCCTTGCTGCGGATGATGATAGGTATAGGCAATAATATCGATGAGCCTTACGATCCGGCCGATAATGCCGGTTTCTTCCTTTATTTCGCGTAGCGCGGTCTGTTCGATCGTCTCACTATTTTCCCTTTTCCCTTTGGGAAATGAGATTTTGCCGTATCGGTCCGTAATGAGCTGTATTTGCAATTGCCCCGCTTCCCTGCGGTAGACAATGCCTCCTGCGGATATTTGCTTGGACGGCATACTTGATCCCTCCTTATATTGAGCTTCATTCCTGCAAAACGGGCTCTCGCTTGGTCATCACCGGGTGAACACCCAAAATGGACAACAAGGACTTCACCCCGGGGTGAAATCCTTGAAGGTCCTTATGATATTGAAGCTGCGACGGCTAGGCGGCCTTCCCTAAGCCAGCGCTTTGGACGTATCCTCCAAAATGCGCACGAGCTGCCCTTCGCAGGTATTCACGCCTGCCTCCGTCAGCTTGACCCGGCACACCTTGCCAGTCAAATCCCCCGGTGCCGCAAAGCGGATCTGCAAATAGTTATCGCTGAACCCGGTTGCGCAGCCCTCGCCCGACAATCCCTTCTCATCCTTCTCCGGAATAACGTCAAGCACCTGGCCGACAAACTTCTGGGCATAAGCGAGCTGCATCGTTTCCGAAAGGTCGATCAGCTCGTGGACCCGCGCGTGCTTCACTTCCTCATCCACCTGATCCTCCATCCGGGCAGCCGGCGTGCCGGTCCGTTTGGAATAAGGGAACACATGCATCTCGGAGAAGCCGATGCGTTTAATCGCCTCGAAGCCCTCGCGGAACAGCTCGTCGGTCTCTCCCGGAAAGCCGACGATGATATCGGTCGTAATCGCCACGTCCGGCATAAAGGCGCGGATCATTTTAATTTTATGCTCGAACTCTTCGATGGTATATTTCCGTCTCATGCGCTTAAGTACTTCATTGCTGCCCGCCTGGAGCGGAATATGGAAATGGCGGCACATTTTGCTGGACCCCTTCAGCACTTCCAGCATCTTCTCGTCGATTTGGCTAGCTTCGATCGAGCTGATCCGTACGCGCTCAAGGCCTTCGACCTTGTCCAGCTCCCAGAGCAAATCGGATAAACGGTAATTTTCAAGGTCATCTCCATACCCGCCGGTATGGATGCCAGTCAATACGATTTCCTTGTACCCCGCGGCAACCAGCTGCTTCGCCTGATTTACGACGCTTTGCGGATCACGGCTGCGGGATAGCCCCCGCGACCATGGAATGATGCAGAAGGTGCAGAAATTATTGCAGCCCTCCTGAATTTTAAGGAAGGCGCGGGTCCGATCCGCGAAGTCGGGAACGTCAAGCTCTTCAAAATCCCGAGTCTTCATAATGTTGCGCACCGCGTTAATCGGCTGGCGCTGCTCCTGCAGCTGCCCAATGAGCGGCATGATCTTGTCCCTGTCCTGGGTGCCGATGACAAGATCAACTCCCGGAATGTCCAGGATTTCAGCAGGCGAGGTCTGGGCATAGCAGCCCGTCACCGCGATGATCGCCTCCGGATTGCGGCGAATCGCCCGGCGAATAATTTGCCGCGATTTCTTATCGCCTGTATTGGTAACCGTGCAGGTATTTATCAAATATACATCGGCGGTCTGTTCAAAATCGACCTGCTCGTAGCCTTCATTTTTGAAAAGCTGCCATATGGCTTCTGTATCATAGAAGTTAACCTTGCAGCCCAAGGTGTAAAAAGCGACGGATGGCATTGTTCAAATCTCCCCCATTTCTCCGGTTTCATACATGATGCAGGTTAGAGCGGCCATGCCGGCCGTCTCCGTTCTTAATATTCTGCGGCCTAGCCCCACGGATACGGCACCTGCCGCCTCTAATTGCGTAATCTCCTGCTCGGTAAACCCGCCCTCGGGCCCGACGGCGACCAATATCCGCACTTCCGTTCCGCGGCCCAGCCGCTCCGCAAAAGGCTTCAGCACGTCCCGCAGCTGCTGGCCGTGCTCCTTCTCGTAACATACGCAGGCGAGGTCATATTCAGGCAGCTTCGCAAGCAGTCCCTTCCAAGCGACCGGCGGTTCGATTGCGGGTATTTTGCTGCGATGAGCCTGCTCGGCCGCCTCTTTGGCGATTTTACGCCAGCGCACCGTACGCTTCTCCTCTTTGCGCGGATCGTATTGCACCACCGTCCGCTCAGACATAAAAGGCAGGAAGGAGGCGGCGCCGATCTCTGTGCATTTCTGGATCACGAGCTCCATTTTATCGCCTTTCGGCAGGCTTTGGGCTATCGTAACCTGGGCGCGAGGCTCGCCGGATGCTTCGAGCTGTTCAATAATGCGGGCGGTCACCTCATGCGCTTCGATCTCCGTGATCTCGACGAGCGCCTCCCTGGCAATCCCATCGCTGACAATCAGCTTATCTTCAGGCTTGGAGCGCATCACTTTGCCGATATGGCGGGCGTCCTCGCCGGTTATGCTCACCGTCTTGTCCCCAAATTGTGCGGGATCAATAAAATAGCGCTGCATTTATCATCAACCTCACCTTAATCACCAAAGAACATCATACAACTTTTGAATTATGGATTCCAGTGTTTATTACCCGAAAAAAACAGCCGGTTCTACCTGCCAAACAGCATAAGAAAGAAATTGGCGAATTGGAAGAAAATCGTTCTGGCTCCCGTGTAGAGAGGCTCAATGGTCACATTGCGGAGCGGCGGGAGAATCAGAATGAGTAAAAAGATAAAGATGGACCATTGCTCGAACTGCTTCAATCTGAATCTGACCCGGTCAGGTACGATGTCCTCCAGCAGCCGGTAACCGTCAAGCGGAGGCAGCGGCACCAGGTTAAATAGGAAAAGGAAAAAGTTCATGACACAGAAAATGGTGAAAAATTTATGCACGGCATCGAGCAGAATCTCATTTGTTATCATGTCAATGATGCCGAAACTGGAAAGCGCGACATAAATCATCGTTCCTAGAAAGCCGAGCAGCAAATTGCTGAGCGGCCCTGCCGCGCTGACGACGATGCCCATTTGACGGGGCTTCTCAAAATTGTCCCGGTTGACAGGAACCGGCCTAGCCCAGCCGAATCCTGCAAGCAGAAGCAGAATGACCCCGAGCAGATCGAAGTGGACGGCCGGATTCAGCGTAACACGCCCCTGCAGCCTTGCCGTCGGATCCCCGAACTTGTTGGCAAAATAAGCATGGGAAAATTCATGCACGGTAAAAGCAATGATCAGCGTAATCAGGAAATACGGCAGCTGATCCAAAGGAATACGCAATATTTGATTTAAAAAATCCATGAACAGCTACCTCTTTCTAGCCACGAAAGCGACCCAATCTTCTTCCCGGGCAGTCTCCGCGATCTCAAATCCCGCGGCAAGCAGCGCTTCCTCCACGGCTTGTTCTTTGTTCTTGTATATTCCCGAAGCGATATAATAGCCACCCGGCTGCAGCGCCTGGTAGACATCATCAATAAATAAGAGAATGATTTCCGCCAGAATGTTGGCGACGACAACGCGAACGGGGAGTGCAACGTTAAGCTCGGCACCAGTCTCCTGCTTCAATACAGACAGCAGGTCGCTTTCTACGACGGTAATCTGATTCTCCAGCTTGTTCAGCCTTGTATTCTCAAGCGCGCTGGATACCGCGACCGGATCCAGATCCAGCGCAAGCACCCGGGAAGCACCCAGCTTGGCTGCCCCTATCGCGAGTATGCCGGAGCCTGTCCCGACGTCGATGACTTCATCCCCCGGCCGGATAACGCCTTCCAGCGTACGCAGGCACAGCGATGTCGTCGGATGCGTCCCGGTTCCGAAGGCCATGCCCGGATCGAGCTCGATGATTCTCTCTTCCTCCGATTGTGGAGCGTATTCTTCCCATGTCGGCTTGATCGTCAATCTCTCGGACACCCGGATCGGCTTGAAATACTGCTTCCAATTGTTCGCCCAATCGTCCTCGCTGACATCCTTCACAACGATGTCCGCGCGGCCCGCATCAATATCAAATTCGGCCAGCTCTGCGATTCGCTCCTCCACTGAAGCAATGACCGCTTCCACGTTCGTGCCCTCCGGGAAATAACCGCTGATCCTTGCTTCCCCCTGAGGAATATCATTGGGCGGTATTTCAAACCATTGTCCCAAGGAAGTATCTCTAGGCTTGTTGTTATCTACGTACTCTTCAATGGTTACGCCCCCGGCTCCCTCTTCATGCAAGAAGTTGGTTATCATCTCTACTGCTTCTTCCGTTGTATGTATGGTTATTTCCTTCCAAATCATGTTGATTTATCCTCCTCGGTTCATACGCATACCTTTTATTGTACTATATAATATCCGGGGAAACAAAAAGCCGCTTATGCAAGCGGCTATAGTCCGATCGCGCTGGATTTGGAGGCTTGCGCGACCTCATCGGCGCTGACTTCGCGCCCCAGTCGTTGAGATAGATAAATCCCCTCGCTGATCAGCATCGTGTTCAGCGCAATTTCCGCAGTGGGCAATAGCGGGACCTGCCCCTTCAGGGCGGATATCCAGTGATGCTGGGACGATGCGTAGGCATCCGGATAGGGACTCAGCATCCGCTGGCGCCAGTCGGCGCGCTCCAGGTTGACCGTACAATCCATGTCCAGGTCAGCGATGGTCGTATGGTAGCTGAAACCGTTCGCTTCCCTGTCCGATACGGCTCCAGACAGCCGGATTCCGCCCTCCGATCCGACGATCGAGCTGCCCTCCAGGCCTCCGAGCTGCAGCGCCCAGGACTCGATGATATCGAGCGTAATCCCGCCCTCAAGAAGAACGAAGCCTGCCGCCATCTCCTCGACATCGAAGCCGGACCGGGCCCTGCGCTCCTCATCCATGGCGATCTCCTGATAGGTTCGTCCCGTAATCCGCTCGGCCTTAGGATTGCCCATGAGATACAGCATGCGGGCAATGTGGTACACGCCCATATCATATAAAGCCCCGCCGCCGGCGGTCTCCTGCCTCGTAAATGCAGCAGTTCCGTAACCATCGACATATGGGCGGTTTCGGCGCCGAAAGCCTGTGGATCTGGCATGGTACAGCTTCCCAAGCTTGCCGGCATCTATGAGCTGCTTGGCTGCCCTCGTCTCTATGTCATACAAATGCGCAAGCTGAATATGCAGCATTTGGCCGCAGCGGCTGGCCGTCTCTAACATTCGCAAGCCGTCCGCGTAGGAGCCAGCGATCGGCTTCTCGCAGTACACATGCTTGCCAGCTTCGAGGGCCGCCGTCGTAACCGGCATATGATAGTTGTTATGCAGGCATACGTCGACCGCATCCAGCTCCTCCTGCTCCAGCATCTCCCGGTAATCTGCGTATACCTTGGCAATGCCGTGCTTGCCTGCAGCCCGGCGGGCCTCCTCCAGATTAATGTCGCATATCGCGATGACCGCAGCGCCTGGAATCTCCATATACTGTTCTAAATGCGCCTTTCCGATTTGTCCGGCGCCTACGATACCTATTCTAATCTTGTCCATCCTGCTTCCTCCTGTCCGTATGCTTTGAACTTATAAGGCCGGACAACAGCTGTCAATCCATTTTTCAGCGGTCAAATATATGGGATATGAAGCTGATTATATAATCCATAAAGTTCAATACATCTCTGGCAAAAAGAAAGAGCACAAGACCGGAAACCCTGTCTTCTGCTCTAATCCATACACGGGAGCATGCGCAGCTAACTGAGCTATTTATGCTCCCGAACCGCAGCACAGCGCGGATACTTCGTCAGCTAGAGGCGCTGCTGCTGCCGGCGATCCGCTCGCTCGCTGCGTTCCAATGCCTCCCAATCCTCCTGATCGGCCAGCTCTTCGGAAAATTCCACATCCTCATTATGACCGATGGATGCTTTGGAGATTTTACCGGCGTAAGCTCGTTTTGTCTCCTGTTTATGCTCGCTCATCTTCACGCTTCCCTCCTTCTGGTGCTTATCGGTTACATCATTCCGCCCAGCTCTTCAATAATCCGCAAAGCCTGGTGATGACTGGATTCGTCCACGACAACCGTAAGCAGAATGTCGTGGCCCGTCGGTCCGCCTTGTCCCCCATGGCTCATCCCGCTGGCCGCCGGATCGGCAGCCGACAGAATGCCTGCGGAACGGCTGGTGATTTCCGCGTCCTGGGTTATTGCCGCCAGGCTGGATACTTTGCCGGTGACCGGATTTAGCGGATCATAGCCCTCGCCGGGATATCTGCTGAAGCGATCGATGGATAAATCCACGACCCGAAGGGCCTGCAGCTTCCGGGCAGCGCCTTCCGCCTCTTCAGGACTTTTGAAATAAGCGAGTATATTTTTTTCAGCCATCTGTAAGCACCTGCCTTCCTTCGTCCTTCATCCTTCGGCATGCATTGAACCTGCTTCAAACGCAGTTTCTTAATACAATAGGATGCGGTATTGAATGGCACTTTATGCAAATGAATCAATTTCATAATGCTTAGTTACAAAATCGTAGACTAACCGAATTAAAGCATTTCCATTTTAAAAAAAACTATGCGGCTCGTTCTTGTAACTGACGGCTTAAACGATCACACGCTAACTTCATGCAATTGTAAACTAAAGTAACCAAGTTTAAATGAACCTTAGCTTTTTGACCTGTTCGATGTCTCACATTGTTCAGTTGGAAAAATTCTTTCAAGTAAGCATTCACTCTTTCCACTGCAGATCGTCTCTTAGCAATTTCTTTCCACTGCTTTGAGCCTCTGGCCGGAGCGGTATATTTTCTAAGATCCGTTGTAATCTTCATTTTATAGACCTTCTGGCAAAGTGAATCATGCGCTAATGGACAGCTTGCACATTCTTTCGGTCGAACATATTTGAGTATTTCATAGGTTGGATCGTAGCTGTCATAGCGATAAGAATGTTCCCTGACACAAGTGGGTGCGAAGTATTCGTCAAATCCAACAAGTTCTGGTTCCCGCCGACGATTATAAGCAATAACAGCATGTGCATCTGCTTCTCGAATTTGCTTGTATATGGCTTCATAATCATATCCAGCATCCATGGTTACGTACTTGATATTGAAATTCGGATGCTGTAATGCCATCCCTTTTAGGAGCGGAATGGCAGCTTTACCATCATTCAAGCTCCCAGAAGATAGCATTGCTCCAAGGATATATTGACTCTGCGATCCTACGGCAAGGTGACCTTTATAGCCATACCAAAAGACATTTTTGCCATCGCTATTCTTCTTGACTCCCCATTGCGGATCAAGAGGCATTTGATCTCGTAAAATGTTGAACGGCTCATGTAATTGGGCAGCGATTTCTTTCTCGAAGATTGGTTTTTGCTCCTCTTCTTCTTGTTTTTGTTTCAACCAAGCTTCGCGTTCAGCTTTCGCTTTTCGCCCACGCTTTTTGGGTTCTGGCTTTTCCTTTTCTTGCTTTGCAGGCGCCTGATCTCGAGCTTCGATATGGGTAGCATCAATAGCAACCGTATCGTCTGTAATAAATCCTTCGGCCATGGCATGTTCTAGTAGCTGCTGTTGCATCTCTTCTAGCGCATGGCTTTCGCTTATCTTACGCATTAATCGGGAGTAAGAAGAAGCCGATGGGATCGATTCTGACAGCATAAAGCCACAATCCAAGCGAAATAAGATGTCATGTTGAAGTCTCTTTATTAAATCTTTGATCGTAGGAATACGTTCTACGATTCGGATGATCAAGGAATAGACCATTGACCTATAATTCACTTCAATGGGCGCACCATAAAGAGATGTTTTTCTGACCAAACGTAGAATAGGTGCAATGTCAATCGTAGAAAAAACCTCACGAAAACGATCTTTTTGTTCCATTTCATAAAGTTCTTGCAGGGTAAATAAACTCTCGTGTCGAATATATGGCATAGGGAGTTCACCTCGTCTCATTAGTTTGGTTTGGTCACTATACTAATTCGAGATTTGGGGAGGTACTCCTTTTTCTATGCCTTAAAAACCAGTCGTGGCAAGGCTTTTGATTTATGAAATTGATTCAAATGATACTTTCTTTTAAAATTTGAAACTATTATCGGGACGTTTCGTATATACTCTTATATAAATACATTTTTAAATGGTAGGAGGGTTTACTTTAGGTATGTTCAAAAAAATGACGGTGCTCGTGATGGTATTCACTCTATTCTTCTCCTTCGCCTCTGCGGATTTCGCCGATGCGAGACGAGGCGGCGGCTTTAAATCCGGGCCTCGCAGCTACACGAATACGCCAAAGAAATCAAGCAACGTGAACAAGTCGGAAACGAACACGACCAACAAGTCCACGGCCACAACGAACGGAGCGAATAATACTAGAACGGGCTTCTTCGGCGGCGGCAGCTTCATGAAGGGCATGATGGTCGGCGGTTTGGCCGGCCTGCTGTTCGGCGGACTGTTCGGAGGCATGGGCTTCTTCGGCGAACTGCTTGGTTTGGCTGTTAACCTTTTTGCCATCTATCTGATCGTGATGATCGCCGTGGCCCTGTTCCGCAGATTCAAGAAGCCGCAGACCTCCCAAGGCCCGCGCAATGACGACTATGATCACCGCGGAGGAAGATTCTAACCTATGGTTCTAAGCATGGATGAGATCATCAACGCGATATGTCTCCATACCGCGGATCGTACCGGCTTGCGTCCTACCGATATTCAGGTGGAGCTGTGCTGGGATGAGGATACCGGTTATACCGGCGAGGTATGGGCTAACGGGCGAAGCCGCTACTTGATCGAGCTGAACATTATAGAAGCGATTATTCAGTACGTGTATAAGGAATACGGCATCCGGACATTCAAGGAAGATATTACCCTGGAACTGGACGAGGAGATTACGGCATCTATCCGGCAGTAATATGAACAGGCACCCCTGTCGTCTTAGACGATAAGGGTGCCTTTTTATTGGGATCACTTTTTTTCGGAAAAGAGGGGGATCGCCGGCTTAAATGGCTAGTTCACCATAGCTTCCCTTCAGGCCTTTGGGTTGGTCCCATCTGCTCGGCTTGCTCCCAGTAAGAAATTAAGCTGCTCAAGCAGGCTGCTCCCCCCGGTTAAAGAGATTGAGCCGATTCTGTCGCAAATCTTCTCCAGGAACTCCAGCTCCTTCAAGCGGTACAGCGTCTCGTTCTCGTCCATCAGCTTGGCCGTGTTAAGCAGGCTGCGGGTCGATGCGGTTTCCTCGCGGCGGGTGATGAGATTGGCTTGCGCTTTTTTCTCGGCCAGAAGAACAGTGTTCAAAATATCGCGGATGTCTCCCGGCAAAATGATATCCTTGACCCCTGCTGAGACGAAGCGAACACCGTATTCCTGCTCCTTCTCCTGCAATCGGGTCAGTACGAAATCCGCTATTTCCTGCTTCATTCTCAATAGATCATCGAGCTTCAAGCTTCCGATATACTCCCGCAGTATCAGCTGCAGCTGAATGTAAATCTGGTCCTCGAAGGACTTGATCCCCAGCACCCGGAGCGGCTCGGTTACTCTATATTGGCAAACAAAATTCAGCCGGAGCGTAACCTTGTCCTCGGTCATCATCTCTTGCCCCGTCATGTCCAGCTGCTGCTGGCGCAGGTCGATCTTCTGCACAGTTACCGCTGCAGGACCTCTCCAGAAGTAATATTTTCCGGGCGCAAGCTCTCTTTGCATGACGTGATTGTAGTACAGCACACCCGCTTCATGATCGGCCACCTCCAGCACATGATACCAGCCCGTCAGCTTCGGAATAATAACCGGATCAATCGCGGCCGGCAGTTCGGGATTGCGAATATCGACATGAATGAAGCTGTGCTTCTTCAGAACATTCCAAAAAGCATAGGTTCCCGGCCGGAGAAGCCCGCTGAACCGGCCGTCCTCGTAATGCAGCACGTACTCGTGGTCCATAACCTGAACGACCTCAAGCTCCTGCCTGAGCATGTCGTCATGCATGAACAGCTGCAGATCCTTGCCGTCCACCTCGAACGGCAGTGCAGTGTCAACCACAAGGATATGGCTTTCGGTAAACGGGGAGAGGCGGTATGTCCCCGGCTGCAGCATTTTTTCATAATTTCCCTGCTTAAACAGCAAGCCGCGCATTCCTTTATGTATTGTTACTTTTTTCAACATTTAATCTTCCTCCTCCTAGGCGGCTCACCGCCTTTATGACCTAATGCAGAGGCATCCTCCCTGCCGCATCAGCGGAGCCCTGCTTAAGAATTGCCTTCCGCCTGCTTCCCGCCGAAGCATCCCTGGACATTCCGCAAGATCGCTTGCCCTCTTCCGGTCTGTTCCGCTTCCCCTTCCCGGGACTGCATCCAGAGTGCAATTACGGTATCCGCAAGGCTGCAAAGCTTATGCCGCAGCGTGCGTAACTAGCCACCGAGGATCCCTCCATCAGGCCATCATCTGTAGCTTTGTCTCTCGATTAACAGTCGAGCGCTCTACCACTGAGCTAATCCTTCCATAAGGATAAGGGATTCGAACCCTTGCATTTGGAGATTTCATGCCTCTGACATTACAGCATGCCAAGCATAGATTTTATGCCTGCACTGCGGAATGATCGGACATCCTCGCCTGGGTAAAGCCAGCCGTGCATGATCTCATAGCTATCATCGCTTATTTCGGGAGGAACGAACATGGTGAAAGTATTACGAACCGGATTTTCTCTGCAAAAAGAAAAAACCGACGCCATGACGGCGTCGGTGCAATCGATACTCTGTGTCTATTCAGTTCACTTCGGCTTACGATGACAGCTGTACGCTGCCGATCAATCTCCGCGGAATGCCCGCTTCATTCGGTCAAAGAACGACTGTTCATTCTCATGGGTGTGCTCCCCGTCAAGCGCGGCGAACTGGCGCAGAAGATCCTTCTGCTCGTCGCTGAGCTTGCTTGGCGTCACAACGACCACCTTGATATGCTGATCACCCTGGCCGATGCCCCTCAGCCGCGGAACCCCTTTGCCCTTCAAGCGGAAATAAGTGCCTGTTTGCGTACCTGCCGGTACCTTCAGCTTCACCTTCTCCGTCAGCGTCGGGATTTCGATTTCATCCCCCAGTGCCGCCTGGGCAAAGGTCAACGGGATTTCGCAGTATATGTCATCGCCCTCGCGCTCGAAGAAATCATGAGGCTTCACGCGGATGACGATGTACAAATCTCCCGGCGGTCCGCCGCGCAAGCCGCCCTCCCCTTCGCCGCTCATCCGCAGCTGAGCGCCGTCATCCACTCCGGCTGGAATGCGGACGTGGATTTTACGCTGCTTCTTGACCTTGCCGCTGCCTTGGCAGGTCGGGCACTTGTCTTTGATGATTTGACCCTTCCCCGCACAGTTGCCGCAGGCCCGGCGGTTCACCATACGGCCGAACGGCGTGTTCTGAACGACCTCCTGCTGCCCTGTGCCGTGGCAGACGGAGCACGTCTCCGGCTTCGTTCCCGGCTTCGCCCCGGAGCCGAAGCATGTATCGCAGTTCTCCGTGCGAGGAATCGTAATGTCGCTCTCCTTGCCGAAGATGGCTTCCTTGAACTCGATCGTCATCGTATACTGCAAATCGTTCCCGCGCTGCGGCGCATTCGGATCGCGGCGGCCGCCGCCGCCGAAGAACATATCGAAAATATCGCCGAAGCCGCCGAAATCCGCGCCGGAAAATCCGCCGCCCATCCCCTGATTCGGATCGATATGGCCATACTGATCGTAGCGGGCGCGTTTCCCCGAATCGCTAAGGACATCATAAGCTTCTTTTACTTCTTTGAATTTATCCTCCGCATCCGGCGCCTTGTTGACGTCAGGGTGATACTGACGCGCCAGCTTGCGATAGGCTTTCTTGATCTCATCGTCTGTCGCGCTTTTGCCAACGCCCAGCACCTCATAATAATCGCGTTTTTCAGCCATCCTTCCACCCCCACTATTGCTATAGCTCTGCTCTCTCCTGAGCAAATCCCTTAATCCGGCAAAAGGAAAGTCAAAGCACGGAATGCCCCGCGCTTTGACCTTCCCGGTTCACCAAAGTGTGCAGCCTAACCAACCGCTGGCATGCAGCGATTAGTTCTGCTTCTTGTCTTCGTCAACGACCTCATATTCCGCGTCTACGACATTGTCTTTGCCTTGGCCTCCGGCAGCAGCGCCGTCGGCGCCTGCAGCTTGACCCGCTTGGGCGGCTCCTGCTTGCTCATACAGCTTCACGGAAAGCTGCTGTACAATCTCCGTCAGCTTCTCAGAAGCGGCTTTGATCTCGTCGATGTTATCGCCTTCGAGCGCCTTCTTCAGCTCGTCTTTAGCTGCATTCGCCTTCTCCGCCTCGGCAGCGTCGACTTTGTCGCCAAGATCTTTGATCGTTTTTTCTACGCTGTAAATGAGCTGGTCGCCGTTGTTTTTCGCTTCTACAAGCTCTTTGCGCTTCTTGTCTTCCTCTGCATGAAGCTCGGCGTCCTTCATCATTTTCTCTACTTCCTCGTCGCTCAAGCCGCTGGAAGAAGTGATTGTGATTTTCTGGCTCTTGCCGGTTCCTTTATCCGTTGCCGACACGTTAACGATCCCGTTGGCATCGATATCAAAGGTAACCTCAATTTGCGGTACACCGCGCGGTGCCGGTGGAATGTCGCCCAGCATAAAGCGACCCAGCGTTTTGTTGCCTGCCGCCATTTCGCGCTCCCCTTGCAGAACATGAATCTCAACGCTAGGCTGGTTATCTGCATAAGTAGAGAAGATTTGCGATTTGCTTGTTGGAATTGTCGTGTTGCGTTCGATCATTTTTGTGAATACGCCGCCTGCGGTTTCGATCCCGAGGGACAGCGGAGTAACGTCGAGCAATACCACGTCTTTAACGTCGCCTGTCAGAACGCCCGCTTGCACCGCAGCGCCAAGAGCAACAACTTCATCGGGATTAACGCCTTTATGCGGCTCTTTGCCGGTCAGTCTCTTGATCGCTTCTTGAACGGCAGGAATCCGCGTAGATCCGCCGACCAATACAACCTTGTCGATTTCCGCAGGAGTCAGGCCGGAGTCGCTGAGTGCACGGCGTGTCGGCTCAAGCGTCCGTTCTACGAGATGTGCGGACAACTCTTCGAATTTGGCGCGAGTCAGGTTCATCTCCAAGTGCTGAGGCACGCCGTCGGCTACCGTGATGAACGGAAGGGAAATCGTCGTCGTCAGGACGCCGGATAATTCCTTCTTCGCCTTCTCGGCAGCATCTTTAAGCCGCTGTACAGCCGCTTTGTCCTTGCTAAGATCGATACCTTGATCTTTCTTGAATTCAGCTACCAGATAGTCGATGATCACTTGGTCAAAGTCATCGCCGCCCAAGCTGTTGTCCCCGCTGGTTGCCTTAACTTCGAAGAAGCCGTCCCCAAGCTCCAGAATGGATACGTCAAACGTACCGCCGCCCAGGTCATATACAAGAATCGTTTGGTCTTCAGCTTTCTCCATGCCGTATGCAAGTGCCGCAGCCGTAGGCTCGTTCACGATACGCAGCACTTCAAGGCCCGCGATTTTACCTGCGTCCTTCGTCGCTTGGCGCTGGCTGTCATTGAAATAAGCCGGAACAGTAATAACCGCTTGGGTCACCGGTTGGCCAAGATAGGCTTCGGCATCGGATTTCAGCTTCTGCAGAATGATCGCCGAAATTTCCTGCGGCGTCATTTCTTTGCCGTCGATATTCTCCTTATGGTTCGTTCCCATATGTCTCTTGATCGAGATGATCGTGCGATCCGGATTCGTAATAGCCTGGCGTTTTGCCGTCTCGCCGACAACGCGCTCGCCGTCTTTCTTAAAGCCTACAACGGATGGCGTTGTGCGCGCGCCTTCCGGGTTAGGAATAACGACCGCCTCGCCGCCCTCCATAACGGCTACGCAAGAATTGGTGGTTCCTAAGTCAATACCGATTACTTTACTCATATAAGTAATGTCCTCCTTAATAGATTGTGCGTATGTGTGTACTTCATCATCTAACCGCTGACTTTAACCATCGCCGGACGAAGTACCTTGTCCTTCAACATATACCCTTTCTGTACCTCTTCGACTACGATGCCTTCTTCATGCTCATCCGACTCCACCTGCATAATCGCCTGATGAAATTCCGGATTGAACGGCTCGCCGACAGTCTCCATCGCTTTCAAGCCTTCGCTTCCCAGCACGCCCTCAAGCTGGCGGAAAATCATTTCCACGCCCTTGGCATAGGATGTGACATCCGTGCCCTGCTCGCCGCTGGCGATCGCTCGCTCGAAATTATCAATAACCGGCAGCAGCTCGGTGATCAGCTTCGCGGAAGCGTACTTCCCAAGCTCTTCCTTCTCTTTCTGGGTACGCCTGCGGAAGTTATCGAAGTCCGCCTGCGCTCTCAGCAGCTTCTGCTGCTGCTCTTCCAATTCAGCGCGAAGCGCCTCTACCTCTTTATTGCTCTCCTCAGCCGGGCTGGATTCGGCAGCCTGCTGCTCGCTCGCTGCTTGCTCCTCCGGCGTGTTATTCTCGTCGACTGTATTTTCTTGATTCAGGTTATCGCTCATTTCCAACTCTTCCTCTACATTCGTATTGATGTTGTCTTGAATCGGTTCCTGCTCCTTCAAGATGTTCACCTCCTTAACCTGCGGTTGCCAATGAATATCATGCTCATGATTAATGTAAGCGGGACAGGAATTCTGTTAAATCCTTGGATAGCATATCCAAAATCCGCATGACCCGGGCATACTCCATTCTCGTCGGCCCCAAAATGCCGATCGTGCCTACAGCGCCGCCATCAATGGCATAGGTCGCCGTAATCAGACTGCAGTTCGCAAAAGCCTCATGGTTGTTCTCGGTACCGATACGCACCTGAATGCCTGATCCCTTCGAAGCCGAGGTCATCATCTTCGTTAATGTCGGCGTCTCCTCCAGGAGGTCTAAAATGCTCTTCACCTTGTCGACGTCCCGAAACTCCGGCTGTGTCAGCATATTGGTGGTTCCGCTGAGGAACAGCCGCTGCCCTTCGGTCCCGTCGCTGTCGAGCGCTTCATCCAGCACCTTGATCAAATCCTCGAAATGGTCGATATGCCGCTGCATTTCCTGACCGATTTCGTTGTAAAGGGCGGATTTCAATTTATAAATCGGTACGCCGGCCAGCCTGTGATTAAGCAAATTGACGACCTTCTCGATTTCCGAAATGGATACGCCTGGCGGGATCGAGACCGTCTTGTTCTCTACCTGCCCCGTATTCGTCACAATAATCGCAACTGCCGCAGTATCGTTAAGCGGCAGCAGCTGAAAATGGCGAAGAGAAGTATGGAATACTTCGGGCCCAAGCAAAATAGAGGTATAGTTCGTCATATGCGACAAAATCGTGCCTGCATGCTGTATGACCTGCTCCGTCGCGTTCAGCTTCTCAGCAAAAAAGGACTTTATCGTTCCCAGCTCTTCCGGGGTCAGCAGGTTCAGCGGCATCATATGATCAACATAATATCGGTATCCTTTATTAGACGGAATACGGCCAGCTGAGGTATGAGGCTGCTCAAGAAATCCGAGCTCCTCCAAATCTGCCATTTCATTGCGAATCGTCGCCGGACTGTAGCCGACATCGCCCCGCTTTGAAATGCTTCGGGATCCCACCGGCTCCGCCGAACGAATATAATCATCTACAATGGCTGTCAAAATCATTCTTTGGCGTTCCGTTAACATGAAAATCCCTCCCAAATTAGATGTTTGACCGTACCGTTAGCACTCACTCATATCGAGTGCTAATCGCTAATACAAAAATACCAAACCGACAAGACGATTGTCAAGTCAGTTCAGTATCTTAAGCACTGCTATTTCGTCACAAGCATGCTGCTTCGGGCAGTGAATGCAGTCCGTCCAGACTTTCTCCGGAAAAATATCCTTCTCTACGACGGTAAATCCGTTTTTCAGAAAAAAAGAAACTTCATAAGTGAGCGCCATGACTTTAGGAATGCCGAGACTCTTCGCTTCCTCAACCAGCTGCGCCACAAGCAGAGAGCCGAGCCCGCGCCCTTTATACCCTTCCGCAATGCCCAGCGACCGGATTTCCACAAGCTCATCGCCAAGACGGCACAGGGATCCGCAGCCAACGACGAGACCGTCTACCTCGGTAACGACGAAGTCGTCGATCTGCCGGCTCAGCACCTCTCTTGAACGCGGCAGCATGATGCCCCGCTGGGCATATCCATCAATCATCTGAAATAGAGGCTCTACGTCCTCCAGCTTTGCTCTTCTGCATACAGCTACAGCAGGCATGCTTATCCCTCCTCGAATCCGGCACAATAATATGAATAAATATACAACAAAGCGTATATAAGTTCAATATATTATTTTCCGTCCAAGGCGCCTACAAACTCGGCGAATACCTCGTTGCCAAACAAGATCCCCTTCCGGCTCAACCGGTAGCCGCCTGCAGCCGTTCTCTCCAGCAGCCCGGCATTCAGCATTTTGCCTAGCTGCTCCCCGAACATATCTTCAAGCCGGACTCCGAACTGGCGCTGGAACCGGTCATCCGAAATCCCCTCCAGCACGCGTAGGCCAACCATGACGAAATCCTCCATCGCTTCCTCGCGGGGTACCTCAAAGCGCTCCAAAATCGGCCGCCCCTGCTGAGTTGCTTCATTATATGGGTTAACGCCCTTAATGTTGACATGGCGGCAGCGATTCACGTAACCGTGGGCGCCCGCGCCGAGCCCGTAATAATCCTCATTGCGCCAGTACGTGATATTATGGCGGCTCTCATAGCCGGGCTTCGCAAAATTACTGATCTCGTACTGCTTGTATCCGGCCTGCTCCATCCGCTCCATCAGCAGCAAGTACATTTTCAATTCATCCTCTTCCGCCGGAAGGGGGAGCTGATTCTTCTGATACAACGTATGGAATAGCGTGTTCTCCTCGACCTTGAGGCTGTAGATGGAATAATGCGGCAGGCCAAGCTCCAGTGCCCTGGACATGCTGTAATCCAGCATCTCCACCGTCTGATTCGGCAGGCCGAACATCAGATCGATCGACAGATTATCCAGCCCGGCTGCCATTGCATTCTCCAGGCTGCGGAATACGTCATCCGTATTATGAATTCGCCCGATGCCGCTCAGCAGCTCGTTCTGGAAGGCCTGCACGCCGAAGCTGACGCGATTGACGCCCCCGTCCTTCATCACGGCCAGCTTGTCGCGATCCGTTGTTCCAGGATTGGCCTCCATCGAGAATTCGATATCGGCCGCCCAATCGGGAAAATGGCGGCGAACAGAGGAGAGGAAGAACTCCATTTCATCCGGCTTGAGCACGGTCGGCGTACCGCCGCCAACGAAGATGCTCTTAATCTCTCCAGGCGGCGTCTCGCGCACCGTCAGCTCCATCTCCCGGTCAAGCGCCCGCAAATAATCCATCACCGGCTGATCCTTGAGGACGTACGAGTTGAAATCACAGTAGAAGCATTTATTCGTACAAAACGGGATATGGATATATACGGCTTGAGGAGCCGTGCTTGGACGATTGAAGGAATTCCTAGACTCCCTCCCGTCCAGTTTCAGTTGATGGTTCACGCTAATGCTCCTCCTTCTTGTTGGTTAATTTCGTCTGTAATTGCGAAATCCCATAGATGCATCCAACGATAGTACGGAAAAAGGAAAGCCGCTCGGCTTTCCTTGTCCATCCATGCAGGATGATCGATTAATTGTCGTCGATTTTCAGCACCGCCATGAACGCCTCCTGCGGCACCTCTACGTTACCTACCTGCTTCATGCGCTTCTTGCCTTCTTTTTGCTTCTCCAGCAATTTACGTTTCCGGGAGATGTCGCCGCCGTAACACTTCGCAAGCACGTTCTTGCGCATTGCCTTGACCGTCTCTCTCGCGACAATCTTCGTACCGATAGAGGCCTGGATCGGCACCTCGAACATTTGGCGCGGAATCAGCTCGCGCAGCTTCTCGCAAATCGCGCGGCCGCGATGGTAGGCCCGCTCCCTGTGAACGATGAAGGACAGCGCATCGACCTGCTCCCCGTTCAGAAGGATGTCCATTTTGACGAGATTCGACTGACGGTAGCCCGATAGCTCATAGTCGAAGGAAGCATAGCCCTTCGTGCTGGACTTGAGCTGGTCGAAGAAATCGTACACGATTTCGGATAGCGGAATCTGGTACGTGATCGTTACCCGCGTCGTATCCAGGTATTCCATGTTGATAAATTCCCCGCGCTTGCTCTGGCAAAGCTCCATGACCGTGCCCACGAAATCGTTCGGCACGATGATGGACGCTTTGACGTACGGCTCCTCCACGTGGTCGATCTTGCCGACCTCCGGATAGTTGGACGGGTTATCGATCGATATCGTCTCTCCGTTCGTCAGGGACACTTTATAAATAACGCTTGGCGCGGTCGTAATGAGCGGAATATTGAACTCCCGCTCGATGCGCTCCTGTATGACGTCCATATGCAGCAGGCCAAGGAATCCGCAGCGGAATCCGAAGCCGAGCGCACTGGAGGTCTCCGGCTCAAAGCTCAGCGAAGCATCGTTCAGCTGCAGCTTCTCCAGCGCTTCCCGCAAATCGTTGTAATCCGATGTGTCGATCGGGTACAGCCCGCAGAATACCATCGGATTGATTTTGCGGTATCCCGGCAGCGGCTCTGCCGTCGGGTTCTTCGCATCCGTGATCGTATCCCCGACGCGCGTGTCGCCCACCGTCTTGATACCGGCGACGATAAATCCGACGTCCCCGACGTTCAACTCGTCTACCATTGTCATCCGCGGCATGAATGCGCCGACCTCGATGACCTCGAACGTCTTGCCGGTCGCCATCATTTTGATCTTGGAGCCCGATTTGATGTGCCCGTTAATGACGCGGACATACACGATAACGCCTTTGTACGGATCATAATGCGAGTCGAAAATGAGCGCCTTCAGCGGCTCGTCGGGATCCCCCGCCGGCGCAGGCACCTTCTGCACAACCTGCTCAATGATCTCCCTAATGCCAATGCCGGCCTTCGCCGAAGCATGGACGGCCTCGCTCGCATCCAGACCGATGACGTCTTCGATCTCCTGCTTCACACGATCTGGATCGGCGCTCGGCAGATCGATCTTGTTGATCACCGGCAATATCTCAAGGTTGTTATCCAAAGCCAAGTATACATTAGCCAGCGTCTGCGCTTCGATTCCCTGCGCGGCATCGACGACCAGAAGAGCCCCTTCACAGGCGGCCAGGCTTCTGGATACCTCATACGTGAAGTCGACGTGTCCCGGCGTATCAATCAAATTAAGCACGTATTCTTCGCCATCGTCTGCACGGTAGGAGAGGCGTACGGCCTGAAGCTTAATCGTAATTCCACGTTCTCTCTCCAAATCCATCGTATCAAGTACCTGCTGCTGCATTTCCCGTGAGGTCAATGCCCCGGTATACTCCAAAATCCGGTCAGCCAACGTTGATTTGCCATGGTCGATATGCGCAATAATACAGAAATTCCGAATTTTTTGCTGCCTTGCTCTAATATCTGTCATTGTTACCCCCACCACAAATCCTTAGAAGTATAATCAATTTATTATATCAGGTATAAGAGTCATCATCAATGTCAGCCTTGGCGAGGCTTCAGAACTTGTAAACTTGTACATAAAGCTGCTTCTTAAGACTAATCCCTAAGGCTAGTACCTAAGGCCTGTGCACAAAGCTTAGGCACAAGCCTGGCGTTCAAGGCTGGTGCTCCGGCTGCCTCTGCAGCACGATGCCCCATTCGCCCAACAATAAAGAATGCCCCGGCGCAGGCTTCCTTATAACCTGCACTGGGACATTTCCTCTAGCTAAATTTTCTTCTATATAAATAAGAAGCTATTGGATCATTCAAACGGCTACAACTTCAAAAAAGCCCGCAAGGTACGATCTCCCAAATACGGCAAATACTCATGGCCATATTCGTGGTAAACCAGCAGTTCCTTCTCCGAGCGAATTTTGTTATAGACCGCAAATTGCGTGGACGGCGGACAGATCGTATCGGCCAGTCCGGTCACGAACAGCACCTTAGCCTTGATCCGGCTGGCCAGGTTCTGAATGTCGATATAACCAAGCTTCATGAAAATTTCTTCCTCCCGCAGGTGGTGAGGATCGAAGGACCGGAAATAATAATGCAGCTCTTCATAAGCCGAAGTCGTAATATCCCGTTCCCAGGCTCTTCGGTAGTCGCACAGGAACGGATATACCGGCACAGCGAGCTTGACCCTCGGCTCAAGCGCTGCGCAGGCTGTGGCGAGAGCCCCGCCCTGCGAGAGGCCGTGCACGCCGATGCGTTCAGGATCCACATGATCCATGCGCATAAGAATTCTGGCCGTCTGCACGGTGTCCAGAAAGACATTGCGGAAATACAGCTTGTCGGGATTCGGATCATCGATTCCCCGGATAATATGGCCGCGAAGCGTCGTCCCCTGCACCGTCAGGTTATCCTCGGACAGGCCGCCCTGGCCGCGGCAATCCATCGCCAGCACCGTAATGCCGTGAGCCGCATAGTTCACCTTATCCGCCCAGTCTCCGCTATCGCAGGAATAACCGTGAAACATCGCCACTGCAGGGCCTTTGCCCTCCAGCCGCTTCGGCTTGACATATTTGGCATGAATCCGCGCTCCGCCTGCGCCAGTGAAATAAAGATGATAGCAATCCGCAAGAGGAGTGGCAAAATCAGCGGGAACCAGCTCGTAGTCCAGCGGCTGCCCGTCGAGCTCCTGAAGCGCCCTCTCCCAGTAGGAATCAAAATCAGCCGGCCTTGGACTGCTGCCCTCATATTTTGTCAATTCCGCTAAAGTCATGTCGCTGCCCATTCATGCAACCTCCTAACAATAAGAGGATGGAATCAATCCTGTTTGAAGGAATCCATCCTCTGCTGAAATGATACCGCCTGCAATTGCCCGATATCGCTCGGGCCCGATTGGGCGCTTGGCCCAACATTAAGGGCTACATAATGCCAATCTCGGCATCGTCGGCGACTTCCTCGCTCGTCGCCTTTACATAATCCACGATCTCCTGCACCGTCGTATAGGCTACGCCGACGTATGTATCCGCAGCCCCATAATAGATGGCGATCCTGCCCGTCCCCGCATCATGCAGCGTCGCACACGGGAACACGACGTTGCCAACGAAGCCGCGCTCCTCATACCATTCTTCCGGCGTCAGCACGTAATTCGCTGAACGATACTTCACCCTGGACGGCTCATCCCGGTCAAGGATGACCGCGCCCATGCTGTACACGAGCCCGTTGCACGTTCCCGTTACACCGTGGTAGAACATGAGCCAGCCTTCCGTCGTCTCAATCGGGGCAGGACCCCCGCCGATTTTCACCGATTGCCACCAGCCCTGCCCGCCCTTGGTCATGACGTGACGGTGCTTGCCCCAGTAGACAAGGTCAGGACTTTCACTAAGGAACACGTCGCCGAACGGCGTATGCCCGCTGTCGCTCGGACGGGACAGCATGACGAAATTGCCGTTGATCTTGCGCGGGAAGAGCACTCCGTTGCGGTTGAACGGCAGAAAGGGATTCTCCAGGCGAACGAACGTCTTGAAGTCATCCGTCTTGGCTATGCCGATTGCAGCTCCGTAGAAATCAGTACACCAGATAATATAGTAGGTTCCTTCCACTTTAACGAGCCGCGGATCGTACGCATAATTCGGCTGGAACGGCTTGCCGGCTTCGTCGACGAAAGCGATCCGCTCTTCTTCGATCGTCCAGCTCAGCGCGTCATCACTCCATCCGAGATGCAAATGGGGCCGGCCGTTAATCGTTTCCGCGCGGAACACCCCGACAAACCGTCCCTCGAACGGGACGACCGCGCTGTTGAAAATACGGGCAATGCCCTTGGCCGGGTTGCGCTGGATCACCGGGTTATCGCTATGTCTCCACACGGGTCCGGCTGTGCCCGCCGGCTTCTCCTGCCAAGGCATATGGAGCAGTTGTTCTCCAATAATACGTACTTCTGTCATGAGGTATGTCTCCTTCCAAAGCAATAATCATTAGGTTTATTTCACTGAACCCTGCGCGAAGCCATTGTATATATACTTCTGCAGTGCGATGAATGCGACCAGGATAGGAATGATCGTAATTATGATGGCTGCGCAAATGACCTCCCACTGCGAGCCGTAAGGTCCCTTGAATTTAAACAAGGCGGTCGATATGACCTGCAGATTCTCCCCTGGCATGTAGAGGAACGGCGTATAGAAATCGTTGTAAATATTAACGCCCTTCACGATGATGACCGTTACGATAGCCGGAGCGAGAAGCGGCAGCACGATTTTGAAGAAGATCGTGATGTAGGAGGCGCCGTCCAGCATTGCCGACTCATCCAGGGATTCCGAAATCGTATCCAGAAATTGCAGGAAAATATATACGGCAATAATATCGGTACCCAAATAAAGCACAATAGGAGCAAATCGGGTATTCACCAAATCCAGCGCATCAATAATGCGGAACGTTGCCACCTGCGTCGTAACGCTCGGGATCAAGGTAGCGAGCAGGAATGCGCCCATTAACAGCTTGCTCCCCCGGAATTTGAACCGGCTGAGGACATAAGCGATCATTGAGCCGATCAGCGTCGCTCCAATTATAGAAATAACGAGTATAAAAACGGTGTTGCCGAAGCCAAGCAGCATTTTTCCATCGATGAACGCCTTGGTGTAATTCGAAAAATTCGTCCAGTTTTGCGGCGGATCGAGCGGGCTGGTCGCACCGTATTCGGCGTTAGTTTTTAAGGAAGAGAAGAACACAACGATAATCGGAATCAGGGCCGTGAAGGCACCCAGAATTAGAGTCATATACTTGAACGCGCTGCCTACTGCATATTTCAGCCTATACATGATCAATCATCCCCCTTAATCAGAACCCGCTGGAGCAGCGTCACGAGAATGACGATGATGAGCAGCACGACGGCCATAGCCGAAGCAAGACCCAGCTTGCTGTATTTAAATGCAACGTCGACCGTCTGGATCACGAAGGTGTTGCTTCCGTTGGAGCCCCCGGTCATAATGTATGGAATATCGAAGGCGCTGATGGCGCCGCTAATAGCCAAAATCAAGTTCAGCTGCAGAATCCGCTTGATGCTGGGCAGGATAATATGTCTGAATTGATGCCAGCGGTTGGCGCCGTCAATGTCGGCAGCCTCGTAGATGTCCTTGCCGATGGAGGATATGGCCCCCAGGAAAATAATGAAGTTGAAGCCCATGTACCTCCACAGGGACGCCCCTGCAAGCGAAATGTTAATTATGCTCGGGTTCAAAAGCCAGCCCTGCGATAAATGCCCCAGCCCGAGAACCTGAAGCAGCGTATCCAGCGTGCCGTCCGGACGGAAGAAGACCAGGAAGATGAAGCCGATGGCTACCCCATTGAGCAGATAAGGAAAAAATAAAACGCCTTTAAAGAAATTTTTAAAGCGTACATTAAAGCTAAGTATGGTAGCAAAGTAAAGGGCTAATCCCATCTGTACGAAGGTCGCTCCGAAATAATAGAGACTGACCTTGAATACGGAAAAATACTTTGGATTCGTAAAAATCGTCTTGTAGTTCTCAAAGCCGACGTAATCAAAGCTTTTGCTATAACCGTTCCAATTCGTAAAGCTGTATTTGAACATGTTGAATACAGGGAGATAAGCAAACGTGAATAATAAGACGACCGGAATCAGCGAGAAAGCGATAATTATGATTCGCCTTTGCGTCTTGTAGCTTAGGTTTGCAAACACCACTCACACCTCCAGGCCTTGCTTTCTGTCTTGATATGGTACGAGAGGGAGAACGCGCTGCAGCGCGTTCTCCTCCCTATGGTCTCAACTCGCAATGAAGCCGGATCGCTTACTGCTGAATTACTTTCGCCCGGGATTCAACCCATGCAGCGTTGAGCTCCTTCATAATGTCATCGTAAGATTCCTTGCGGTTGCCGATGGCGGCTTCAATGATCCGCTTCTTGAAGTCCGGCTGCCACAGGCCGATTTCGGCGTCTTTATCGATCTTGTCCACCCAGCCCTCCTGGCCTGGCTGCGCCGGCGTCTGCAATTCAAACTTAATGTCCGTGCCTTCAAATTGCTTCAGGGTGTCGGGCAGCGGCGCACCGACGACCGGGCTCATGCCCCCGCCCTCCGTAGTAGGATAGCCGGATTCGTTAATGAACCAGTCGACCCATGCTCTCGCAGCAGCCTTGTTCTTGCTGTGCTTGCTGATCCCCAGCGTATAGTCATCCGCCAGCGGCATAATGACTTCCTGGGCATTTGTCGGGAACGGCATATAAGCAATGTCGTCCGGATTAGCCGCCTGCTCCTTCACCTGCCCGATGGCCCAGGAGCCTAACACCATTGCGCCGATTTTGCCGTTAGCGATATCGGACTTGGACGCCTCCCAGTTCGTTGTCGTCGGATCCTTCTCGATCAGCCCTTGGGCAGCAGCATCGTACATCACTTTATACAGCTCGTAATGAGGCTGTCCCGGCACGAAGTTATCATCCGTGCTCGGCTGCTTGACATTGACGTAATCCACGTCGCCCGCAACCGTCGTAAGCACGGCCTCCCATTGCGTCAGCGGCCAGCCGTCGGCGTAGTTCGTATACAGCGGAATGGCGTCGCCCTTCTCCTTAATCGCCTTCAGCGCCGCCATGAACTCATCCGGCGTTCTCGGCGCCGTCGTTACGCCAGCGTCTGCGAACACTTTCTTGTTATATAAGACGCCGGAGAAGTTAACCGCGATCGGTATGCCATAGGCCTTGCCGTCAACCGCCCTTTCTTCAAGACCGATATACTGCTTGCTCATTTCCGCCAGATCCCCAAGCGGTTCAAAGAACTGCGGCGTATCCTCGAGCGGAATGCTCGTCGGCAGAAGAAGGACATCCCCGTAATCATCGGAGCTCATTCGCACCGTGATTTGCCCTTCATAATCGGATAGCGCCTGAAAATTCACCTTTACATCGGGATACTGCTTGTTGAATTCTGCGGCGTACTGCTTGAATACCGTATCCACAATATCTGTTCTTTGCGTGATTACGGTAATTTCTCCTTTGATTCCGCCGCCATCCCCGTTTGCCGCTCCGTCACTGCTTGTCCCGCCGCCGGCTTCCCCGTTATTGCCTTTGCCTCCGCAGCCTGCGAGCAGCCCAAGAATGAGCGTCAAAGCCATTAACCCCAATACCAATTTGCGTTTTTTCACTCTTGCAACCCCTCTCAATCTAAATTAAGTTATCGGTAACTTACAATTCAAATGTTATACTGGATGCGCTTACCCGTCAATCATTTAATTTTATGCTTTTGTTTTCAAATCGTTTTCAAACCCTGTATCCCTTACGAATTCAGCGTTTTATAACTCACTTTATATTTTTAAGAAACTTAATTGCAGAATATATCGAAAGTTTCAGAAAGTACCATTTGGATCACTTAAATAGACAAGAATGTTAGGTTAACGATTAGCTAATTTTATTGCTTTTGTAAACTTTTCTTTATCTTTAAATCATATAAATGTATACTACCTGTAGGCACGGCATTAAAGTTATAACGCGAAAGCAGGTGATTTCATGAAAAGCAACATTACGATGCGGGATATCGCTAATAAGCTCGGCGTGAGCAGCGTTACGGTATCCAAAGCACTTAACGATAAGGAAGGCGTTAGCGAGGAGCTTAAGCAGAAGATTAAGGCCTTAGCCGGGGAAATGGGATACCGCTACAACTCCGCGGCCAAGTCCATTAAGGACGGACTGTCGAAGAATATCGGCGTGCTCATCCCGGAGCGATTCACGGGAGTATCCCACTCTTTCTATTTGCGCGTATATCAGCAGATTTCGCTGCTGCTTGATCAATACGGGTATTTCGGCATTCTCAACATCCTGAGCAACGAGGATGAGGAGCAGCTGAACTTCCCGCGGGTCTATAGTGAGAAAAAAGTCGACGGCATCATTGTTCTCGGCCAAATCAGCAAGAGGTATATCGAGACGGTTCAGAACATGAATCTTCCAAAATTGTTCCTCGACTTCTACGATGAGCATGCCGACATCGATTCTATCGTTACCGACAACTTTTACGGGGCCTATGAAATGACAAACTATTTGATCCGCAACGGTCACCGAAGAATCGCCTATGTAGGAAACATCTATTCAACTAGCAGCATTCAGGACCGGTTCCTGGGCTACTATAAGTCCTTGCTGGAGCATGGACTGCAGCTGGATCAGACCTTGATATTGAGCGACCGGGACGAGAAAGGAAAATTCATCGATATCGGGCTTCCAAGCCCGCTGCCCACCGCCTTCGTCTGCAATTGCGACCAAATCGCCTATCTGCTCGTAGACAAGCTGAAGCAGCTGGGTTACAGCATTCCGGACGACTGCTCCGTCGTTGGCTTCGATAATGATATATACGCCACATTAACTACGCCGCAGCTTACGACGGTGGAGGTGGACATCGAGCAGATGGCCAAATCGGCCGTCAAGCTGATGATGGACAAAATCGAGAACCCGCACCGCAAGTTCGGACGCGTAATGGTGCAGGGCAAGATCATTTACCGCCAATCGGTTCGGAAAGCAGCTGACGGATCGCCGAAGGCCTCCTGCAACTGAAACCGGACAAACCGCCCATATGGGCGGTTTTTTTTAGTTTTGCCACAATTAACGGTTGATTTATTCCCTGAAAACATCTATAAATTAGTTATATAACAATAATAAAATTATGATAACAAAACTAACGAAAGGATCGATCCCTGCTTCACTCAATGAATTAGTACGATTCCACCACTTACTAACAAAGAGAGGCTGATACGATGAACATGCCGGATTTCATCGCCGGAATGACATGGGGCTTCATGGGCGTTCGCGGAACATGGGCGAATGATGAAGCCAGACATTCCATGGAACAGATGGCGGCGGCGACGGGGGCCAGCTGGACGGCCATCGCCTTCTCGGCGATCCAGGCTACCGCTAATTCTACCGAAATCCCTTATTGGGAAGCGCCGACAGTCACGGACGAAGAAGTAAGATGGGCGATACGGGAGGCCAAGAGCCTAGGATTGAACGTATGCCTGAAGCCGATCGTCAACTGTGCGGACGGCACCTGGCGGGCGCATATTAATTTTTTTGATAAGGATGTGCCATGCGAGCCCAAGTGGTCCGATTGGTTCCGCTCCTACAGCGCCTACATCCTTCATTTTGCCCGGATCGCTGAGGAGACGGGCTGCGAAATGTTGTGCATCGGCTGCGAAATGGTGCAGACGGATCGGCGGGAGGCCGAATGGCGTCAGCTGATCGCCGAGGTTCGCGGCGTATATAACGGTCTCATTACGTATAATTGCGATAAATATCAGGAGGATAACGTCGGCTGGTGGGATGCCCTGGATATCATCTCCTCCAGCGGCTACTACCCGGCCGGCGATTGGGAAGCCCAGCTTGATCGGATCGAGAACGTAGTGAAGACTCACGGCAAGCCCTTCTTCTTCATGGAAGCCGGCTGCCCCAGCCGCAGCGGCTCGGCGGCCATTCCCAACGATTGGACGCTAGCCGGCCCCGCCGACCAGGATGAGCAGGCCAGATTCTACGAAGCGATGTTCCGGGCATGCGACAGTAGGGATTGGGTTCAGGGCTTCATGCTCTGGGATTGGCCGGCCAGGCTGTATTCCCGCGAGGAGGCGGCGGCAGATGACGGCTACTGCGTCTATGGCAAGAAGGCGGAGACAATCATTTACGATTACTACACGTCCAAGAGAAGAAATGAGGGGATGGAGCAGTGACTGAACAAGCAAACTCCGCTGCCTGGCTGGCGGAAATCGAAGATGAGCTGAATAATAACATTTTGCGCTTCTGGATGGAGCGCACGATGGATGAGGATTATGGCGGATTCATTGGAGGGATGGATCACACTGGAGCAATTCAGCCGAAGGCCGCGAAAAGCCTAGTCCTGAATGCCCGAATTCTGTGGACCTTTGCGGCCGCCCACCGCGTTTATCCGCATGCCGGATATTTGCAGACGGCAGACAGGGCTTACGCTTATTTGCAGGATGCATTCGTGGATAAAGAGTTCGGAGGGCTCTACTGGATGGTAGATTACACCGGCCGGCCTATTCAGGATAAAAAACAGGTATACGGCCAAGCCTTCGTCATATATGCGCTTTCCGAATACCATCTGGCATCCGGACGCCCCGAGCCGGTACAGCAGGCTGCCCAGCTGTTTGAATTGCTGGAGAAGCACAGCTACGATCCCGTCCACCGGGGCTATATCGAGGCGCTCGCACGCGATTGGCAGGTTACTGACGATCTGACCTTAAGCAACAAGGATCTCAACGAGAAAAAGTCGATGAACACCCATCTGCATGTGCTCGAAGCCTACACCAACCTGTATCGGGTATGGAAATCAGAAAGGTTGGAGCAGAAGCTCACCGAGCTCATCGAGGTTACGCTGGATCATATCATCCATCCGGAGAACGCCCATTTCCATCTGTTCTTTGATGAGGAGTGGCATGTAAAGAGCACACATATCTCCTACGGCCATGACATTGAAGGAAGCTGGCTGCTCGTCGAAGCGGCCGAATTGCTGGAGCATAACCATGCCCTGCTGGAGCGGGTCAAGCAAGTGGCTGTGGCTATGGCGGAGGCGGTTCTTGCCAAGGGCGTAGATAAGGACGGAGGGCTGTGGAACGAAGCAGATGAGCATGGGCTGACCGATACCAACAAGGACTGGTGGCCGCAGGCCGAGGCGATGGTCGGGTTCTACAATGCCTATCAGCTGAGCGGAGACTTAAGGTTCCAAGAGGCGTCCCGCAGCTCCTGGCATTTCATTCGCCAGTTCATCTCCGATCCCGTACATGGCGAGTGGCACTGGGCGGTACGTCAGGACGGCACCCCGATTACCGCCGAACCGAAGGTCAGTGCCTGGAAGTGCCCTTACCATAACGGCAGAGCTTGCCTGGAAATGATCTCGCGTTTGAACAAAACAAATTAATATGGAGGCTAGTAATATGAACGCATGTTTTACAGAGAGAAAAGCAGCATTAACCAAGAAATATGAAGCCCTGATCGCCCGCCCCAACGAGAAAGTTCCGTTCGGCAACGGCATATATGACCGGTATCGCTACCCCGTACTGACCGCGGAGCATGCCCCCTTGATCTGGAAATATGATTTTAACCCGGAGACGAATCCGTTCTTCGCTGAGAGGCTTGGCGTTAACGCTGTATTTAATCCAGGGGCTATCGAGCTAAACGGCAAGTTCTATCTGATAGCTCGCGTGGAAGGGATCGACCGCAAATCCTTCTTCGCCGTCGCCGAGAGCGAGAGCGGCGTGGACGGCTTCCGCTTCTGGGATCATCCGGTCGTCCTGCCGGAAACCGCTGAGCCGGATGTCAACGTCTATGATATGCGTCTGGTGAAGCATGAGGACGGCTGGATTTACGGCCTGTTCTGCACGGAGCGCAAGGATCCGAATGCGCCCCAAGGAGATTTGTCCAGCGCGATCGCCCAATGCGGCATTGCCCGGACGAAAGACCTTGTAGCGTGGGAGCGTCTGGCGGATTTGAAGACGAAATCTCCGCAGCAGCGCAACGTGGTTCTGCACCCCGAGTTCGTCGATGGCAAATACGCCTTCTATACCCGCCCGCAGGATGGCTTCATCGACGCCGGCTCCGGCGGCGGAATCGGCTGGGGGCTGTCCGCCTCCATCGAAGAGGCTGTCATCAATGAGGAAATCATCGTGGATGAACGGGAGTACCATACGATTAAAGAAGTAAAGAACGGCCAGGGCCCTGCACCTATCCGCACAGAGATCGGATGGCTCCACATTGCGCATGGGGTACGGAATACAGCAGCGGGATTAAGATACGTGCTATACGTATTTGTTACCGACTTGAACGAGCCGCATCGGATCATCTACAGCCCAGGCGGGCATTTGATTGCTCCGGACGGCGAAGAACGGGTCGGCGACGTCTCTAACGTCGTATTCTGCAACGGTGTAATCGCCCGGGAGAACGGGGAGGTCTACATTTACTATGCGTCCTCCGACACCCGAATCCATGTCGCCACGACGACCGTGGAGCAACTGGTCGATTACGCAGTGAACACGCCGAAGGATCCGCTTCGCTCCTTTGCCTGCGTGGAGCAAAGAATCGAACTGATTAATAATAATCTTCGTTTTTTTAATTAATTTATAGTATTGAAAGAGGGGTAGTCCCACAAGTCATCGCTAATGGCTGGGGGCGCCCTTTTTTTATTAAGCTGTCCGTTTAAAAGCTATCCATTTCTGCAGAATCAATTTTTGCGGTATTAGCTTCTGCGGTAATAACTTTTGCGGTATTGATTTTTATGGTATTAGCTTTTGATTTTTATGGTATTAGCTTTTGCGGTATTAAATTTGCGGTAGCAATTTTCTCCCTTGCATGCATCCCTTTCTTTAGTTCAACTTATCTAAGCTGCCGAACTTGGACACAGAACTCCATTTCTTGGCCTATGTTATATAAGCTATTGAACTCGCACGCTAACCGCCGATTCTTAGCTTCTGTTATATAAGCTGTCGGATGTGGCCCCCCATTCTTTGGCTTCTGTTATATAAGCTGTCGAACACGAACACTAAATGGAATTCATGTATCTAATTATGCACTAAATGAGTGGTTCAATAGATTAGATGGATTTGATGCATCTAAAATCACGAATCCCGCCCCTGATGGACAGTTCCCTTCTTCTAACGACATGAAATCCATTTAAATCCGCTTTCCTTTCTTTGCTGCAGAAACTAACTACTATAAATCCATTTAGAACTAGAAGTCTCCACGACTCATGCTCGCTAGAATGAGAAATCTGCGATTCATGTCCGCCAGAACATGAAATTCGCGATTTATGCTCGGCGTAAAGGGGGAGGTGAGAGCATGCTTGGTCACATCCATCTGTTAAAGACAAATGTAAGTTCCGACGCCGGATATGAGAACGAGGAAAATTACGCCTACCTAGAAGGCCAATCAGTGAAAGCAATCATCAAATACAACACCTGCCACAAAAAGAAACAAAAGCTCGAAAAAAGGAAGTAAGCCTTGAGTTGAGACCGGATGGCTTTCCCTTGCCCGCAATCTTCTGAAAGCCAGGCAACTAGCCAACAAAATAAAATAGTCGGCCAGGAATAAAGCATCCTGGCCGACTATAGCATCCTAGCCGACTATTTTTACAAAAAACTTTTACGAGAAGCTATCCCCCTAAGCCAATTAAATTCCCTACCTTTAGGGACAGCCCATTCTTAATGTTCCCGGGGTTATCGCAGAGCTCTAATATTCGGTTCAGGATGATGCATGCACCGCTTCCCGCGGGCTGGAAGCCGAATTCCGGTACAGCAGCTCGACCGAAACAAGCCACTTCTCCACCGCCCTGTTCGAGTCGGCCAGCCGGTCCAGCAGCTTCGTGACCGCACGTCTGCCCAGCTGCTCCTTCGGCACATTCACGGTCGTAATCGCCGGATCAAAACGGGCGGCATCCTCAATATTGTCAAATCCGGTTACGGTAATATCCTCGGGCACACGAAGCCCCAGCTCCTTCAAAATGCTGATCGTGCTAAGCGCAATAGAGTCGTTGGCACAGACCAGCGCCGTCGGCAGGCCCAAAGACTTGGATTTCTTCCTGGCAAGCAGCCAATCCTTCAGGCCAGGAACAAAGCCCCCGGTCTCTACGCTGTCCAAATAAAGCATGGGGTCATCATGCAGCTGCACACCGAGGCCATTCTCCTCTAAAGCGCTGCGGAAGCCGACCCATCTGTCCCGGAAGCTTCTGGAGAAATTTAGATTGCCCAAAAAATGCAGTTCCCGGTGCCCGAGTCCGATCAAATGGTTGACCAAACGATAGGTTCCATCGACGTTATTGGCAAAAATCGAGTCTGCGGGTATCAGGTTATCCTCATGGTCGACGAGCACCATAGGCAAGCCGATGCGATGCACCTCCAGCAGCAGGCTGGTCGCGATTTGACCGACCCCGATCATCCCGAGAATACCTTCGGGGTTAATGATATTCATCATGACGTCGGTGCGAGGCTCCGATACGATGATCATGCCGAGATTCTGCGCCTCCAGCTCATCCGAAATCCCCTCGAGAACCTTGCCCCAATAGAGAGACTCTTTATTCTGCGAGCGGATATTCGGCATCAGCACGAGCACCGACTGCTTCCCCGGCGGAATGGCTGCCGCTGCTGTAGTGGGCCTGATATTCTTTACATAGCCGTTCTTCTGATTGAAATAACCGAGCTGGGATGCGGCCTGGATCACCCGCTCCCTCGTCATTTCATTTACGCCTCCCTTGCCGGATAATGCCTTGGAGACGACAAATTTGGATACGCCGAGATGATCGGCGATTTGCTGCATCGTTACCTTCTTCAATGATTACTACCTCCGGACATGCCCCATATAGTCAATTTGTTCTTCCATGCATCTAACAAATATAACTTTATTATAACAAAAATAAGAGTAATCATAAATCGGTGATTTATCCGGAATTTGCACTTGTCCCGATAACCTTAGTATTCGCTTGATCGAAACAGCGAGGCCACCCAATGTATGCTCCGCTGCGACATCTGCTGCAGCAGGTTCGCCGCTTTATCGGCGAACCGGTCTACCGGCGCTTGCTCCGGCGGAGGGAGCAGCAGACTGTCCGGCGTCTGCAGCAGCTCGGGGATGACCGGCCAGGCTCCTGCTTCACCCGCTGTGCGATCCGCCGGCTCCTGCAGCTCGCTTTCCCAGTATGCTTCCCGTTCGCGTTCAGCCTGAGCCCGGGTGCTCTCGAGATTGTCCTGCCTATACTGCTGGCTATACTGCCAACTGACGTCCGCAGAAGCAGGGCTGTAAGTCCGGCTCGTCCCCGTCTCCGCCAGCTGCATCCCGAACGTAATTCCCGCCACGAGCAGCAATCCGTAAAACAGTGATTTTCTCATCGTCCGTGACAATGCGACTCCCCCTTAAGAAATACATTCATCCGGCCGGTTTATTCGCCGCTACCTGCTTCTGCTCGGTCTTCCCCTTCGTCTGGTCCTTCGTCAAAGTACCCGCCTTCTCCGCCTCCTGGCTCTCCCAGTAAATATCCGCGATAATCCCGGCCAGCACGCCGGCCGTTCGCTCCAGCTCTTCCTTGGTATTATCGATCCCCCCGATTTCAATGAGTATGCTATGCGGCGAGAGGGACTGATTGTACTCGCCGTTCCCTTGAGAGGAAGTTTTGCCCCATATCCCCCTTGATATTCCGGGGTAGGACTTCTCCAGACGCTCGTGGATCGAGCTGGCAAAGGCCTCGTTCTTCCGCCAGTTCTCATTGCCATGCCCGATAATGAAATATACCTGGGCGTAGGATACACCGTCGATGCTCGTTGTGGTTTTATCATAACGCTGGGAATCCCGGTGAATATCTATGAAATATTGCAGCTGTCCGTTCTGAGCCATCGCTTCCTTCACGGTCTGCCTCGAATATTTATAAGAATAGTTATAGCTGTAATTTTGCACGGTCGCCGCATAATTCTCGTAAGCATGAAGCGTAGCCACGCCCTTGCGCTCAAGCGCCTTGGCCAGCGCGTCTCCAACCAAACCTACGTTCATCATGTCCTTGGAGGAACTAGGATTGGTCGAATCTATGCCGAGAACCGGGTTGAATGACTCCTGCGGATGCGAATGATAGACCATGACGATGTTTTTGTGCCCAGGTTGGATAGGCGGCTCGTCCTTCTTGTCCGGTTCGGGATCTGCTGGCTTAACCGGCTCCGCATCAGGCTCCTGGCCGAGATCCGGCTCGGGATGATCCGGGCTGCTCCCGTCAGCGCCGGCCCCCGGATGATAATCCTCCGGAGCCTGTACTGCCGTATTTCCCGAGCCCGTGCGCAGCAATATCGGGCTGTCCGCGCCAAGGCCCGGCACCTCCCGGGCTACGAGACTCTTCGGATCGGACGGATTCACGTCCGTAAGCAGCTGGAATACGAAATTCGTCATTTGCTTGCCAGAGAAGGAGCTCATTTCTTTTTCCGGAACCATATGGGGCAGCTCCATGCCTACCATGCTGATAAAGAACCGGCTCGATAACGATGAGGCCAGCCCTTTCATAGAAGAGACCGGGGAAGTGTTCAGCTGCTTCTCTGCGATTCCCCCAATACCTAGCACCAGAAAAAATACTACCGATAACACCGACAGAAGCAGAAAAGTCTGTCCCATAGCAAGCACGCGCATCAGATTATGTCTCATTCGGCCGACGTTCCAAGTTCTAAACCATCTCATTTTGTTGTGAAGCCCTCCTTTAGCCGGAAATAAGTTCCCTTCGTCTCAAGATTTCTTTCTGGTCCGGCCAGGTCTTTCGTTAAATCTCCTATAGCCGCTGAACCACTTTCATATCTGAAATCTATGAACCTATTCCGAAAAGTAGAACCTCTACTCTCACAAAAAAATAAAGTCCGCTAGATTGCGAACTTCATAGGGTCAGAGCTCGGCCGCCTCAAAGTAAGCCGCCATCTGAACCGTGCAGGAAGACCCCATCTATGCCGGCGGGAAGACCCTATCCACACCGTCCGGCAAACCGCCATCCGCATCGCCCAGGAAGAGCCCCATTTGTGCCGCCAGGAAGCCCCTCAGCTCCGCCGTGCAGGAAGACCCCAGCCCCCGCCGCCGGGAAGACAGCCGCTGTCCACTCTAATGCCCAAAGCGTAGAATGGACGCGGCTCAATAATGATCAATGGGTATGCGCTGCCACGTTATCCTTGTCAACAGCCTGATGCAGGGAAATATTCAGCCCGCTGGCAATGACGTTGGCAATGTCCTCAATGAACTCGTCAATTTCCTTGGGAGTTACGATGAGATCATGGCCGAGCGGCTCAAGAACCTCCTTAACCAGACCCAATCTCTCGCCTTCGTTAAGCTCCGTAAGCAGCCCCATAATCTGTTTCGTGCTGCCCTTGGCATTTCCGCTCTCTCCGTTGAAATGAGACATCATCATATCGAGTGCATTATTGACGATGGTGGACGCATAGCATACAGTCGGGACGCCGATCGCAATGCAGGGAATGCCCAATATTTCCTTGGTCAGCCCTTTGCGCTTATTGCCAATGCCCGATCCCGGATGTATGCCGATATCGGCGATCTGAATCGTCGTATTGACCCGTTCCAGAGATCGGGACGCCAGAGCATCGATTGCGATGATGACGTCCGGCTTCGTGCGATCCACGATGCCCTGCACAATTTCGCTGGATTCAATTCCCGTAATGCCGAGCACTCCCGGAGCGATTGCGCTGACCTTGCGGTAGCCCGGAGCTACTTGATCCGGCACGAGCTCAAAGTAATGCCGGGTCACGATCGTATTCTCTACGACAAGCGGACCGAGCGCATCAGGCGTAACATTCCAGTTGCCCAGCCCGACGATTAATACCGTCGAATCGGTGTTGACGCCGATTTTATCCAGAAAAGCGATGAACTCTTTGGAAAAAGCAGCGGACACCCTCTCCTGCAAATCGCTGTCATGGCTGCGCAGGCCAGGGACCTCAAGAGTAACGTAGTGCCCGACCAGCCGGCCTATTTGACGCGAGGCCTGCTCGTCCTTGACATCCAGCCGGGTAACCTTGATTCCGTCCAGCTCTTCGACTTCTTCATGGATGCCGGAGATCGGCCTGCCGTGAACCGTCTCCGCAAGCTCCTTGGACTCTACCGCCAAATCCGTACGGACTGAATATTTGCTTAAATCCAGATTCATATGAGGAAGACCTCCCTTTTCACGTGATCATCCTATATTGTGCGGGAGGATAATAGACATTATGCAAGCGTCTTTTCTTTACGATGAATTTATTGCATTTTGCCTAGCTGCGTGATAAAATATTTTAAGTTGTGAATCATCTGGGATGATATTTGCTTTACAGGAGGTGAATGCAATGCCAAACATTAAATCCGCTATCAAACGTGTAAAAACTAACGACAAACGCCGTGCTCTGAACGCTTCGCAAAAGTCCGCTTTGCGTACTGCTGTTAAAGCTGCCGACACTGCGCTGAGTAACAATGAAGTAGAAACAGCTAAAACAGCTTTTGCTGCAGCTGCTAAGAAATTGGACAAAGCTGTTACTAAAGGCTTGATCCACAAGAATGCTGCTGCCCGCAAGAAATCCCGCTTGGCTAAAAAATTGAACGCCCTTACGTCCCAAGCGTAAGCGACGTTATTTATAAACTTAAGCTCAAAAAGACCTGAACACATATGTTCAGGTCTTTTTGGTTCCTTGTGGCTGTGACGCCAGTGGCTATGGGTTATTTCTATAAAAATTATGAAAGTGCCGTGCTATACACCGAGCCTCAGCAGAAACAGCTCTAATCCGAGCACCTTATCGACGCCCCCGCTCTTCATCTTATGATCCAGCTCCGCAAGCTCGGACAACACCTCGCGCAGCTTCGCCGCCTCAAATCTTCGAGCCTGCTCGCCTGCAATCTTAACAGCATAGGGATGAAGCCCAAGCTGCGAAGCCATTTGCTGCTGAGAATAGCTTTGCCGCCCCAATTCCTTTACCTGCAGCATAATCCGGAATTGGCGGGCAATTAGCGCTGCAATCTTGATCGGCTCCTCCCGCTGCTTTAGCAGCTCATAGAAAATGTTTAGCGCCTGCTCCAGTTTAAGCCCCGCAATGCATTCCACCATAGCAAACACGTTCTGCTCCGTCGTCCGCGCTACCAGCTGCTGTATGGCTCCCTCATCGATCACGCCGCCATTTCCCGCATACAGACACAGCTTATCCAACTCAACGGCCAGGGAGGCCATTTGGACGCCGCTGGCGGCTATCAATGCTTCAGCCGCCTCACGGCTCATGCTGCAGCCTCTTTTCTCCGCCTGCTTGACGGCCCATTGCGCCAGCTCACCGCTGCCAAGCGGCATGAACGGCAGCACAGTGCCGGCCGCCTTGATGCCCTTGACAATCTTCTTCCGCTCATCGAGCTTCTCTCCGGAAACGACGAAGACGATGACGCTGTGCTCGGCCGGATTCGCCATATAAGACGTTAGGGACTCAAGCTTGTGCTCGACCTTTCCCCCGTCCTTCCCCGCAGTGAATAATGAAGCATCCTTGACCACAATTAGCTTGCGCGGCACGAGAAACGGCAGCGTCTCCGCTTCTTCGATCACCGCCTCGATTGGCGTTTCGGCCAAATCGAAGGCGGCCATGGCAAAATCACGCTGCTCCTCGTCAACGACATGCTTCTCAAGCAGAGCGATGAATTCATTGATTTGGTATTTTTCCGTGCCGTAACATACATATAAAGGGGAAATACGCCCCTGTTTGATTTCTTTGATCGCCGTTTTGATATCCACTCGGCTTCCCCTCTCATCTCACCTATAATCCTCGGCAGGGATGGATGCTCAATGCTTCAGCTCCCTGCCATATCAAGCCTTCGTAATACTATGATACCGTGATATCCGGTTTTCGTCCAAATCCAATTCCCTGATGAAGCCGGATTTATGCCGCGAACAAACAAAGGGACCTTCGCCATCTGGCAATCAGGTCCCTTTGTCCCGGAGCATCTATATAAACGCGGGCTGAAAAGCTCTAGAAACTTTTCTGCCGGCGGTCATACGACGTTCAGGGTCTTTCGCTTCTCTCTGTATTCTAATATATAACCTATTCCATATCTCCTGAAATCGTGCTTCACTTATTTGCTTTCGGAGGAATTTTCCGCATTCGCCGCGGATTTTACCGCTACGGTATGCTTAGTGACGCTGCCGTCCACATCCGCCTCATAGATAAATTTCGTACTGTCTCCGGACCACTCGCCCTTAAGCCATACGCCGATAACCTGTTCATCCTTCACAAGCTGGTGTTCCTCGTTCTGCAGCTTATAGATGTACAAATGATCATCCTTCAGGACAGCATGATGCGTTCCATCCGGAGAACTCCATTCCTCCGGCACAGCGGCAAATCCGTAGTGCTGAGCCGAGGTTGATTCGTCCGGCGAAGACATTGACGAATCCGGGGCCAAGGGCGCCATTTCCATCTTATGTTCGCCTATGTCCGCCCGGCTCGCCGGTTCGCCTGCAGCTGGCTCTCCTTCAGCAGGCTGTCCCTCTGACGTCCCGTTCTTCCTATTGTCATTCGCGCCAGAATTATCTCCACTGCGGGGAGCATCCGGCACTGCCGGACTTCCCCCGGCATTCCCGTCGGTATTCACAGGCTTGCTTGACGCCTCTTGAGAGGGATCCTGCTTAGATTCGCCGCGATTCGAAGTCACCTTCTCCTGCTCGGCATTTCCCGCCGAAGGCTCCTCCTTACGGGTAACTGCATTCAGATCGCCTGTACCGTCCGAATGTACGCCCTGCTCCTTGCCCGAATTGCCGACTGCCCCGTCCCCCGCGCCTGCTGCACCGCTCTCCGCGGCATCCTGGCTTTGCATCAGCATTTCACTGGTTGCAGACGAATGATTATTCGAAAAGTCGGCGCTTTGATCAGCCGCAGGCAATTCTGCATTAGGAATCGTTCTCGGCTCATATTGCGTAATGAAGATGCCTAAAATGACGGCGGCCGCAACCGTGCCGAATATCCCTGTTCGCATTCTGCGGCGAGGGCCGCGCTGCGCCGCTTCCTTAGCGCTTCTGCTCCGCATGCTGCGCGGACTGGCTGCCGCCGCTGCGGCTGCCGATTCAATCAGGCTGTTATGCTCCAGCGCGCTCCCCTCTTCCCGGCGAGCCCGGTCAATCTCATCCAACTGTGGCATGATCCGGTCAACTAGGCTAAAGCGCGGCGTGACATCAGGGAGCTCGCTCAGCTTGGCCGAGAGCTCGTTCAGAAGCTCAAATTCCTGAGCACAATCGCTGCATTCGCGAATATGCTCGAACAATGCTGCTGCCTCTTCGTCATTCAAATCATGATCGATATACCGATGCATCCATTCCACCGCCTCCGCGCACTTCATCCTGATACACCACCTTTCTGATAATCTTGGAGTAAATGCTGAAGCTGCTGCCTTGCCCTGAACAAATACGATTTCACCGTATTGAGCGGCAAGTTCAAGCTGTCAGCGATTTCGTTATACGAAAAGTCCTGCAAATACCGCAGCACCACGACCGATCGATGATGCTCGGGAAGCTGATCGATCGCTTCGCGGATATCCTGCGCAATATACCCGGACATGACTTCACGTTCGACGTTATCCTTGCCTTCGAACACGATCTCGTGCTCCTCGATCGATACCGTCGGTTTTTTCCTCCGAAACTTGTCGATACAGATATTCGTCACGATTCGCTGCACCCAGGTCTTGAATTGCGCCTTCTCTTCATAAGTATCAATCTTCGTATAAATGCGTATCAATGCTTCCTGGGCTGCGTCATGGGCATCCTGTTCATTATTCAAAATATAATAGGCCGTGCGATATACCTGATTCTCTATTTCTCGCAATAGGGTGATTAGAGCGTCGCGATCGCCCGTTTGAGCGGCTCTGATGAGTTCCTGCTCCACCACAAAGGCTCCCCCTTCCTTGCAACCTTACAGACGATATCGACTGGCGATATGTTGCAATGTTGTTACTATTTTTTTGTAGAAAATATTAGTAGTTAGGTCTTGCAATCCCTGCTAAACCTCGAATCTCACCTAAGAATACCAGAAAATACGCAGCCCGTCATCACGGGGCAAGCAACTTGAAGCGCACGCGAATACGTCCGTTTCCCACTTCCATTTGAACCTCGCCCTGTCGATCCGTGCGGTAAATTTGACTGCCCGCTGAATGCAGCCGTTCTACCACGGTCGGATGGGGATGGCCATAGCTGTTGGAGGCTCCGGCGGAAATAACGGCTGAGGCAGGACGCCAGTATTCAACCCATTCCCGCGAGGTAGAGGTTTTGCTGCCATGGTGGGCGATTTTCATGACATCAATATAGGGCTTTTCGGGCCAAGCATGGGCTAAGCTCCCGTATGCAAGCTCCTCCAGCACCCGATGCTCCGCAGCTTCATCCATATCTCCCGTAAACAAGAACGTTGCGCCAGCCATTTGCAGTGCAAATACGATGGATTCATGATTCTGTTCTTTGCTGTAAGGAATTCGTCCGCCGTCTGAAGCCGGCGGCTCAGGAGACAATATTCGCAGCGTCGTCGATGAATCTATCTTTAAGCTCATTCCTTGCGCAGCCGTGTAAATTGGAATCTCCTTTTGAAGCGCCGTAGCCATCAATTTGGCGATTGTCTTTGAATCGCTAAGCGTCCCGTTGATAAGCAGCGCATCTACCGGAAATTGTTCAAGCACCGCCTGCAGTCCGCCGGCATGATCCTGGTCGCCGTGCGTAAGAATAACCGCATCCAGTCGGTTGATCCCGCGTTTTTTCAACAAAGGCACAACAGTCTTGGCTCCTACTTCAAAGGGCTCGCGCCGATTTCGCCACGCCTCCTCCGGTTTGCGGAATGAAACGGTGCCGCCTCCGTCCACGAGAAGGTTCTTCCCTTCCGGGGTCGTAATCAGAGCGCAATCCCCTTGCCCCACATCAATAAACTGGACATGTCCCCGTCCCTTCATATTTAAAGGCTGATATCCTAAATATAATTGGACAAGCAGCAGGCCGGCAAGCACTGCTCGCATCAGCTGCATGGGCCGAATCTGTGCCAGCTCCCTCCATTTCCTGCGGCTGCCGCTCTTCCATGCGCTCTTTCCCTGCTGCGGCCCGAGCGGCTGCGTATCGTCATTGCCCGCCTGGCTGGCCTCCTGCACGATACGGCTCCGATGTCTCGAATATAGCAGCAAATAGAATACGGCATAGAATACAGCGATCCACGCTAAGGAAGGAGACTTCCAATAGGTCATGAATCCGCTGCGGTCATTCAGCCATTCCGTGACGACGAACGTCGCTGTATTCAGGAGGCGTATCGGATAAGCCAGCCATTCTCCAAGAGGCAGCCACACGGCGCTGAGCAGCAGTGCTGCCGTACCGCCGGGCAGGGCAAGCATCCCGATGATGGGGACAAGCAGCATATTCGCCGCCAGGGATAGGAGCGAGAACTGATTGAAATAGTAGATGGTCAATGGAAAAGAAACAATTTGCGCGGCGATTGTAATCGCGGCGGCTCCGGCCATCCTGGCAGGCAGCCATCGGAGGTAGGGCATCAGCAGAGGCACGAAGAGTATCAGCCCCGCCGTTACGATAAACGACAGCTGAAAGCTCACATTCAGCATGTAATATGGCTCCCAGAGCAGCATCAACAGAGCCGCCGCAGACAGAACGTTCAATCCATCCTTCAGTAAGCCGCGCCGCAATAAATAGATGCCGATCATCGTCATTAGCCCTGAGCGGATTACGGAGGGCGAGAATCCCGTAATCAGCACATATGCGGGAATGAACCAGAACACGATGCGATATGAATTTTCCCGGGTAACGCGGCACAGCCGCAGCAATCCGAAAATCAAACCTACATTAATAGCGACGTGGCTTCCGGAAATCGCCAAAATATGCGTTAATCCAAGCTGGGAGAACTGCGCGTATTTCTCAGGCTCCAGCTCGCTGGCCAGGCCGATCAGCAGCCCTTGCATATACCCCGCCTGCCACCCGGGAAACAATCGTTCAATACGTTCAGCAAGCAAGTTCCGGGCGGCATCGACCTTTCCGAGCAGCGTGGCCGGGTTAATTCCGCTATCCGCCTCCACCTTTACGGAGGAAGCGCCCGCAGCCTTCAGGATCCAGTGAACCCTCTGAATCCGCAAGTAGTCCCGATAGTCGAACCCGTCAAAATTACGGGCCGTATTCGGCCTCTCCAGCGTTCCTTCCAGCTCTATCCGCTGGCCTCTTCTCCATTGTCCAGCTACGGCCGCTTCCTCCAGGGAAGCCAGCCGCAGCTGGACGATCAGTTTCTCTCCGCCCGCATTCTCCAGCTTGGGACCGGCTGGCTGTCCCGCCCATGACGCCTTGTTTAGGCGAACCGTGAAATCCGCGCGGTCACCGTCCACCTTCACCGGAGACAGCAGCATCCCTGTTATGTGCATCTGGCCTGGCTCGAGGATAGCAGCTGCGCCGGGATCTAAGCCGTCCCCGTTCATCCACTCGGCGAGCCTGCTTTCATTATTCCCGTCATGGTATGTCCAATAGGCGGCCCCAAGCGAGAACATCAGCCCGTAAATAAGCAGCTTCCTCCACGGACAGCGGGAGATCAGCCCGGCCAAAGGGAGAAGCAATAACAGTCCCGCCCATGACAGCCAAAAAGCAAAGCCGCTCTGCAAATAGGCGAGAGCGCTGCCGGCGGTCCAGCAGCTTACCGTAGCGACCAAAGGCCTTTGGCGCATCATCCTGCCTCCTTTCTAAAAATAATGACCAGCCGTACGTACCCTCAGCAAAAAAAGAACCCCATCTGCCGCAGCAGACGAGGTTCTTCCTTCATCTCTTATGCACTAATTTTCAACTACACTAATCTTCAACCCGGCCATCCGTTTCCTTCGGAGGCTGGTACGATTCCAGGCGCCGGAAGATAATTCCCTTCTGGCCCATCATTGCCGACACCTTGCCTGTATCCTTCGGATAAGGGCGGTGATAAATAATTTCAGTGATCCCGCTGTTCGCCAGCATGTTGGCACATGTCCAGCACGGCTCGTCGGTCACATAGACGCTGGAGCCTTCCCGGTCGATCCGGTCGGTGAACAATAGCAGATTCTGCTCCGCGTGGATAGTGCGGACACAGCGCTGCTTCTTGACCATCGTCTCCCTGCCGTCCACCGTCACCGCTTCGTATTCCTCGGCGATCATGCAGCCCGCTTCCGAACAGTCAGGCACACCCGATGGAGCGCCGTTATATGCCGTTCCGAGCAGCTTCTTCCCTTGAACGAGCACGGCGCCCACATGCCGCCGGTTGCAGCGCGATCTCGTGGATACCATATAAGCGATATCCATGAAATACGTATCCCAATCTTTGCGTGTATCTAGACTCATCCTTTAGTTCTCCTCTTAAAGTTTGATATAAGGCTTCATCTTCTGGAACAGTTTGTCTCCGATGCCCTTCACCTTTTTCAAATCACTCAAGGAATTAAAAGAGCCGTGCTGATTCCGGTAGTCTATGATCGCCTGGGCCTTCTTCTCGCCAATGCCCGGAACGGCCTGAAGCTGGGCACTGTCCGCCGTGTTAATGCTCACCAGGCCGTCCTGCGGCGGCTCGGCAGGCGGCAGCGGCGCTGCTGCGGTATCGCTGCTGCCGTATGCCGCCGGGATGGCAGCACCAGCTGCGCTTTGCTCTGCCAAGCCCGCCTTCCCGGCGGCTTCCTCGTCGCCAGGGTTCAGTCCCGCCGCCATACCCGGCCTGGCGGGGCTGCCTTCCGCCGCAGGATGCTCCTGGCCAGCTGCTGCCTGACCTTCCGCTGCCTCGGCTGCCCCTGCACCCGATGCCGACGCCTTAGCCGCTGCAGCAGCAATCGCCGCCTCCTGTCCTTCATCAGCGGCCAGCGCAGCAGCCACCTCGCGGTTAAGCGGCGTCCAGCCTTCAATGCCGGCAGGACGGCTTCCACCGGCTGCCAGAAGCATCAGGCCCGCTCCGATGACGGCGGATGCAATCGCCGTCAAAACGTATTCCCGTTTCAATATTATCGCTCCAATCTCAAAAGAATCTGTCCAAAAAGTCATGAAGATCCAATCAAGATGCATACATATTTAAACGACGAATATTTTTGTGCTTAAGCACGAAAGGGGGAAACAGGATGAAAGTCGCTTTCATCGGAACGGGATCGATGGGGAGCCTGCTCATTGAAGCTTTCCTTCGTTCCGGTGCACTGTACCCGCATAACTTGTACCTTAGCAACCGAGGCCGGCACAAGGCGGAGATGCTGGCTCTGCGGCATCCCGGCTTGAACGTCGCGGCAAGCAATGCCGACGCAGCCCAGGGAAGCGATATTGTATTTATATGCGTGAAGCCCCATCAATTCCCGGAGGTTATCGCGGAAATCCGCAATGTACTCCATGAGACGCAGCTGGTCATCTCCATTACTAGCCCTGTGCTTATTGCTATGCTGGAGGAGCAAATCCCCGCCAAAGTCGCCAAGATCATCCCCAGCATCACCCATTCCGTACATAGCGGCGCCTCGCTCTGCATTTACGGGGAGCGGGTACAGCCCGAGGACCGGCTGCTGCTGGAGCAGCTTATGTCCTCGATCAGCAGACCGACCCCAATCAAAGAGTCGGAGACGAGAATCGCCTCCGACATGGCGAGCTGCGGCCCGGCCTTCGTGGCCTTCATCGTCCAGCAGTGGGCCAGAGCTGCGGCGCAATTGACCGGCATCAGCATGCCGGAGGCTCTGCGCCTCGGCGCAGAAATGCTGCTCGGCACAGGCAGGCTCCTGACGGATGGCGGCCTGACGCCCGAACAGCTGCAGCGCCGAGTTGCAGTTCCTGGGGGCGTGACGGCCGAAGGACTGGCTATCCTGGAGGAGCGGCTGCAGGGCGTATTCCCCAGCCTGATCGAGGCGACACAGTGCAAGCACGAGGCCGACCTGGCCAAGCTGGCCACCCTCTTCAGCAGCACCGTTCCGACCGCGAGCAGCACTGCCAGTACCGCTAATACCATCAACTCTGCCAATGCCGCCAGCTCCATCAATGCCGCCAATGAAGCCAATGCTGCCAGTGAAGCCAGTGAAGCCAGTGAAGCCAATGCTGCCAGTGAAGCCAATGTTACCGACCATACAACCAATTCAGCTAATAACACCAATACCGACAATGCCGACAATGCAACCAATACATCACCTGCCGCTAATGCCGACACCGAGAGCACAACCGAGATGCTCTAGCTCTGTCTAGCCGACCACGATATTGACGAGCTTGCCCGGAACCGCAATGACTTTGCGGACGGTCTTGCCTTCAATCGCCTGCTTCACGTTCGGCAGGGCCATGCTGTGCTCCTGCATCGCTGCCTGGTCAAGATCCTTCGCGACCTTGGTGCGGTCCACGATTTTGCCGTTCACCTGCACGACGATTTCCACCTCGGAATCGACCGTCCAAGCCTCGTCATATACCGGCCATGGCTCGTAAGTAACGCTCTCGTTATGGCCAAGGCGCTCCCACAGCTCCTCCGCCAAATGCGGAGCCAGCGGGGACAGCATTTGCACGAAATTGGCCGCTGCCGCTTTCGGAACAACGTCCGCTTTATAGGCTTCATTCACGAAGATCATCAGCTGGCTGATCGCTGTATTGAACCGCAGCGCTTCGAAGTCCTCGGTCACTTTTTTGATCGTCTTATGCCAGGTGCGCTTGAAATCGTCCGAGCCGTCGCCATCTTGAATTTTGGCGTTCAGGCTGCCGTCCTCGGCGACGAACAGGCGCCAGATCCGGGAGAGGAAGCGGTGCGTTCCTTCGACCCCGCTAGTATTCCACGGCTTGGTCGCCTCCAGCGGCCCCATGAACATTTCATAGACGCGCAGCGTATCGGCGCCGTACTCGTTCACAATCACGTCCGGGTTAATGACGTTGCCGCGGGACTTACTCATTTTCTCGTTGTTCGTACCGAGGATCATCCCTTGGTTGACGAGCTTGTGGAACGGCTCCTTCGTCGATACAACGCCTAGATCATACAAGACCTTATGCCAGAAGCGGGCGTACAGCAGGTGAAGCACCGCATGCTCGGCTCCGCCGATGTAGAGGTCTACCGGCAGCCACTGCTCCTGCTTCTCCTTCGAGCACAGCTCCTTATCGTTGTGCGGGTCAATGTACCGCAAATAATACCAGCAGCTGCCTGCCCATTGCGGCATCGTATTCGTCTCGCGGCGAGCCGGAAGGCCCGTCTCGGGATCCGTCGTATTCACCCATTCCGTTACGTTGGCAAGCGGTGACTCTCCCGTACCGGATGGCTCGATATGATCGACCTCCGGCAGAAGCACCGGCAGCTGATCCTCCGGTACCGGCTTCATCGTGCCATCCTCCAGATGAAGGATCGGAATCGGCTCTCCCCAATACCGCTGACGGCTGAACAGCCAATCGCGCAGGCGGTAGCTTACTTTCCCTCGGCCCTTGCCGTTCTCCTCCAGCCAGGCGATCATTTTCTTAATGGCTTCTTCATTGCGGAGGCCGTTCAGGAAGCCGGAATTGACGTGAGCCCCGTCTCCTGAATACGCTCCTTCTGCAATATTTCCGCCTTCTACGACCTCGATAATCGGCAGACCAAACTGCTTCGCGAATTCATAATCCCGCTCGTCGTGGCCCGGAACGGCCATAATCGCGCCTGTTCCGTAGCCTGCAAGCACATAATCCGCTATCCAAATGGGCAGCTTCTCCCCATTGGCCGGATTGATCGCATAAGCCCCGGTAAAGACGCCGGTTTTCTCTTTTGCCAAATCCGTGCGCTCCAGATCGCTCTTGCGGGCAGCCTGCTCCTGGTATTCGGATACCGCGCCGCGCTGAGCGTCCGTCGTAATCCGCTCTACCAGTTCATGCTCTGGCGCAAGCACCGCATAGCTGGCTCCAAACAAAGTGTCCGGACGGGTGGTGAATACCGTCAGCGTCTCATCGCTTCCCTCGATGCCGAATACGACCTCCGCTCCCTCGGATTTGCCGATCCAGTTGCGCTGCATATCCTTGATGCTCTCCGACCAGTCGAGCTCCTCCAGATCCTCCAGCAGCCGTTCAGCATATTCGGTAATCTTCAGTACCCACTGCCGCATCGGCTTGCGGATTACAGGATGTCCTCCTCGTTCGCTCTTGCCGTCGATAACCTCTTCATTGGCAAGAACAGTCCCGAGAGCCGGACACCAGTTGACAGGCACCTCGGCCACGTAAGCAAGCCCCTTCTTGTAGAGCTGAATAAAGATCCACTGCGTCCATTTATAGTACTCCGGATCCGTCGTGCTGATCTCCCGGTCCCAATCGTAGGAGAAGCCCAGCGACTTAATCTGGCGCCGGAAATTGTTGATATTCTTGACCGTAATATCGCGAGGATGCTCGCCCGTATCGAGCGCATGCTGCTCCGCCGGCAGTCCGAATGCGTCCCACCCCATCGGATGAAGCACGTTGTATCCGCGCATCCGCTTGTAGCGAGAGACGATATCCGTCGCCGTATACCCTTCAGGATGGCCTACGTGAAGGCCTGCGCCCGACGGGTAGGGGAACATATCCAGCGCGTAAAATTTCGGTTTGCCCGGCTCCTCCCGGGTTTTAAACGTCTGGTGATCGTCCCAGTATTTCTGCCATTTCGGCTCAATCGACTGGGCACGATAGACATCGTGAGATTGATTGTTATTGCTCATGATCTTAGACTCCCTTCAGTTGAGAAAAACGTCAGTCGACGTACTTTCTAGATGGACAGACCGCATTAGGCGGTAGTATGACTTGCGATTACAGAAGCGTTCAGCTCCGCTGAATGCACATCATTCTGTAATCTTAAAAGAAAAAAACCTCTCGATCCATAGCGTATCATCGCTAGGGACGAGAGGAGTATTCCCGTGGTACCACCCTAGTTAGCTTCCGGCATGCTTTGCCATCCGCTCCCTTTGCACCCTTAACGCGGGCAAAACGATGATGTTCGCGGGACATCAGGCGCATTGCACAGCGCCAGACTATAAACCCCGTTGCATCATAACTCCGAGGCGAGTTCATTTGCATTCTCCAACCGGCTTGCACCAAGCACCGGCTCTCTGAGTGGCAGAAATCCAAACTACTATTCCTCTTCAAAGTTCCTAACTATCCAATTTTGATTACCAATCATTATATAAAACTGCGTCGACATCGTCAATGATATTTCCTGCGATACCGCATTATGCAGGCTATTGCGCCCCGTAAGTGTAATGATCGAACGAAACAGGCTGACCCTGAATCAGAGCTTTGGCGCCGGACCTGCCTTTTGCACGCAAGCTTAGCTCTTCACCGGTTAGCATTCCCGTGTAATCGACCCGAAATTCTTCTCCCTGTATAAACCGGGGCTTGGAAAGCGACATTTCGCTCGCGAACTGCTTCAGATGAACGATCCCGCGCTCCTTCGCCTGCGGTTCGCCGATGGCTTCGACCACCACTCCGCTCCTGCGTCCGCGGCAGACCACAAGACGGTAGCCGTCCTGCTGACGTATTTCATAGGATCCGGACAAGTATACGGCGAAGTAAGTTTCCTCCGCTTTACCATACAATGCCTCCGGCTCCTGCAGCCACTCCCCTTCCGGAAGGACGCCGATCACCTCAGCCTGAACCTCATCAGGCAGCGGGTACAGCGCCAGGACTGTGTTCTGATGATAGAGCACCTCCATCCATTCGCTTTGATGGCGGGGATCCCGGCCGGATTCATCATATCCTTCCCCAGGATGGAAAAAGTACAGCTGATTGCCTAACCCGTCAAGGCGCACCGGCAAACTGAACAACCAGCGCAGCTGCTCGTTATCGAATTCCTTGACTCTCTCCCACAGCCCGCCTGCCGCAAACTGCCCCGTGATATAAGCATAGGAGTGCAGCACGCGGCGTTCACCCTCAACTGTCTTTATGATCGTGCTGCACACCTCGGCCGGCTGCTGTCTATTTATCGCAATGCTCCGCGCGCGCTCGGGGGCTGGCCGGAACAGCAGGCCGGCGTATTCCGTTCGGGGCATCTCATCCGGCAGCTTGAAGTCGCCGAACTGCACATAATCATGCAGAACGTTCGCATCCTTTGGAGCATCATGCGGCCAGCCCCGGGAATGAGCGCCGACCCAGGCGCCTTTTAAATACAGGCTCGCCCTTAAGGTCCACAGGTGATCCAGCATTTCGGCCAGCTCCGCCTTAAGCTCCTCATGCTCCGCCAGCTCGAAAGCGCAGGTGAACGCCTGTATCCAGTGCCAAAACCACGGCAGTGAGCCGTACTCCGCCATCCCTTCCTGCCGGATCAGCTCAAGGGTGCGCCGCAGGCAGTCTCTCCCGTCTTCGATCAAGGCCTGATCTTTGTACCTTTGGCCGAAAATCAGCTTGGCCGCTGTAAACTTCGCTTCATGATGTCCGTAATGCTCCAGCGGCTTGCGATAGAAATTTCCCTTATATACATTCCCTAGTGCCGCTTCAAAGCTCTCCGCCAGCTCACGGCTCATATGCTGTCCATAGATATGATAGAAATAAACCATCAGGCTTCCCATCAATTCTACAGGCAGCTCATGGGGCGGTGCCTGATCGGGAACCGGATGCAAATGGAGCGGCCAATGCCCGTACATTGGGCTGTCTTGGTCTTTCTCCTGCAGCTCCAGCACCCGGTGCAGCACTTTTTCAGCCAGCTGCTTGCCCTCCGAACGATCGAACCCCGGCTCCTCTGCGGGGCTAACGGCAGCCGCGAATAAATAAGATGCGTAATAATAGTTATCCCGGATATCGCCGTGGAACCACAGACCGCTGTCTAACAACGGCTTGCTCCATGCTTTGTCCGCTATGCTTCGTACGATTTCGTTCATTCTTTTTTGATGCTGATTCATAAGTTGACTTCCTCCCGATCCTAAGTTTATCTGGATTACTCCTCTTCTTCTCTTCAGGCAAATCATTTAAACAGCTTGCAAAATAAACGCAAACGGATTAATATGAACCTATATGAACATTTTAAACCAAAGTGAACGAAAAGAGGAGGCTTTTTTTAAAATGGAAAGACGTTACGCATCTCACCCCAATGAAGTAAAACAGTTCGACACAGATCGGCTACGTAAGGAATTCCACATCCCGACCCTGTTTACGGCCGACAAGCTGGAGCTGGTCCTGACTCATGAGGACCGCCTGATTATCGGCGGCGCACATCCTGTAAAGCAGGATGTGAAGCTGGAGACCGACCTGAAGGAGCTGGGCGTGTCCTTCTTCCTGGAGCGCCGCGAGCTTGGAGCGATCAACGTTGGCGGACCTGGAACAATTATCGTCGACGGCACAGAGTATGATCTCAACACCAAAGACTGCCTGTACGTAGGCATGGGCTCGAAAGAGGTTATTTTCCGCAGCAAGGATGCAGCCAAGCCGGCGAAATTCTATCTGAATTCGGCGCCAGCCCACAAAGAATTCCCAACCGCGAAGACGACGCTCGGCGAAGCCGACTCCAGCGCTCTTGGCTCAATTCAGAACTCCAACGACCGGACGATCCACCGCTTCATTCATGCGGACGGCATCCAGAGCTCCCAGCTGGTCATGGGCATGACACAGCTTAAAACAGGTAATATGTGGAATACAATGCCAGCGCACGTTCACCCGCGCCGGATGGAAGCTTATATGTACTTCGACCTTCCAGAAGATGCGGTGGTGATCCATCTCATGGGCGAGCCGACAGAAACGCGCCATATCGTCATGAGAAACGAAGAAGCCGTTATCTCCCCAAGCTGGTCAATCCATAGCGGGGTAGGAACAAGCAATTATACGTTCATCTGGGGCATGGCCGGCGATAACAAAATCTACAGCGATATGGACGCCGTAGCCATGAAGGATTTAAGATAGAGAGATAAATATTTACGGAAGAGTTGAGATGGTATGAGTCCGATTAGACGGCATGAGAAAATTATGGAGGTTCTGCTGACGAATAAAGAGGTGACGGTGGCGGAGCTAAGCGATAAGCTGGGCGTTACCGGCAAGACGATTCGCGAGGATTTGACCCGGCTTGAGGAGCAGGGCCTGATCGTTCGCGTACACGGCGGCGCCGTGCTGGCGCAAAGCGATCAATTTGGCATTCTTCCTTCCAAGGAGCCGCTCACGAAGCACGCGGACGAGAAGGCCGACATCGCAAGCAGGGCCCTGCTGCATATTAAGCCGAACGACATCATCGCCCTGGACGGGGGCAGCACGACGCTGGAAATTGCCCGCCGCTTGAGCAATGAGCCCCTTACCGTCATCACGAACGACGTCTATATCATCAGCGAACTGGCCGTAAAGGACAACATACGTCTCGTCGTTCCCGGCGGCTATCGGGTTCGCAACATGCTGGCCGGACCAGAAGCTACTTCATATGTTCAGCAGCTGAATATTCAGAAAGCCTTTATTTCGGCGACGGGCATTCACCCGGAGCACGGATTATCCATCTATACCGGAGACCTGATCGGCTTCAAGCGGGCCTTGATCGAGACGGCCCGCGAAGCCATCGCTGTCATTAACCATCATAAATTCGGGCAAACCGCGCTGCGGACGTTCGCATCCCTCAGCGAGCTGACCTGCATCATTACCGACAGCGGACTCCCCGCCGAGGTAGCCCGGCAGTATGCGGACGCAGGAGTAACGATTGAATGCGGAACCGATAAGAACGTCTAAAATCATAAAGGAGAGTCCAACCCATGAAATTGTTCGATTTAACAGGCAAAACCGCTCTGGTAACAGGCACTACCGGCGGATTGGGACAAGGCATCGCCATCGGGCTTGCCGAAGCTGGAGCGGATGTCGTCTGCGTCTCCCTGGGTCCTAGCGAAGAAACTGTAAAGCAAATCAAGGGCCTTGGAAGAAAGGCAACCGTCGTTCAAGTCGATTTGAGCGATCATAGCAAGCTGGAAGCAACCTTTAACGAGGCGCTCAAGCTCACGGGCCAAATCGACATCCTGGTGAACAATGCAGGAATTATACGCCGTACGCCGGCTAAGGATCATAGCGCGAAGGATTGGTCCGATGTCCTTGACCTGAACCTCAATACGGTATTCCTGCTGTCCCAGATCGCAGGGCGCCATATGCTGGAGAGAGGCAGCGGCAAAATCATCAACATCTGCTCGATGCTCTCCTATCAAGGCGGCATCAACGTTCCAGGGTATACGGCCAGCAAGCATGGCGTTGCCGGGCTGACCAAGGCCTTCGCCAACGAATGGGCAGGCGGCGGCGTCCAGGTTAACGGGATTGCTCCCGGTTATATGGTTACGGATAATACCGCCCAAATTCGCGCGGACGAGAATCGCTACACTTCAATAACCGAGCGAATTCCTGCCGGACGCTGGGGAACGCCGGAGGATCTCAAGGGCCCAGCGGTATTCCTGGCCTCTTCAGCCTCCGACTATTTGAACGGCCACGTCCTCTGCGTTGACGGCGGTTGGATGGCCAGATAATTCATTGGATTTATCCCCCAGTAATTTTGAGCCTAATCTGCATTGCCGAAATCGGCGATGCCGGATTAGGCTCTATTTCGTTATGCAATGACTATGATTCAGCTAAAAACTTAACGTTACGGGCGTACTCATTGATCTGAAAATTCCCCTCGTCTGCGTGAAGTATCGTTTGCCCGTTGATTTTCAGTTGAATGAATGTCACTCCGTCGACAATTCTCTCCTGATCATATCCGTAAATCCGGTTCGGCTTGGCATTATCCCCCGTATAACTGATATTTCGAAAAGTAATATTCTCAATTCGTGTGCCAGGCGCAGGGTTGTAATCGGGATTATGCACTACCCGGATATCGACCAATTGCCCCAGTTCAAAGGGTTCTACGCGAATGTTATCATAAAGAACATTGCGAACAATGTTCTTGTCTCCCGCATTGATTGCCATTGCTCCCCAATAGTTCTCTTGGGGCTCATGATGCTCAAGAATATCCAAATTCTGATATACGATATCTTCAATCGTATCCCCGTCCTGATCGTAATCGCCATGCGTACCGATCATTAACGGATGCGCGACATCGGCCCATAATACCGAATTGCGGATCTTTATGCGGCTCGTGCCTCCTCTATAGTCCCAGCGGCTTCCGTAGACAGCGATGCAATCATCCGAGGTACGAAGGAACACATCATCGATCTCAATATCCGAGCTGGCCATTATATCGATGCCATCCGACCAGCCTCTTGTGCTGAAGGATTTAAAGTTCCTGATGCGGATATGGCTCGATTTTCCGATATAAATACTATAGTGAGGAGGATCGATGAGAATTAGTCCCTCTACCTCGATATTTTGCGAAAACCCGATGCGGATGCCGCGAAAGGCTGAATATCTGTGATATTCGGATAAATACAGCACACCTCTTCCTTTAATGGTTACATCCTGTACATGTTCGCAAACCAACGAGCCCACAACAACAGCACCGCCTGCGATATACACCGTTTTGCCGGACGGAATCCGCAGTATCGTTTCTTCGATATAGTGCAGCCCCGGGGCAAAATAAATGATGTCAGGCGCCTGCCCCGAGCCATTCAGCGGTGTCTGGGCCAATCTCAATATGTCCGCGGCACGATGAATCGCCGTTCTGCCCGGGCGCTCCAGCACTAACACTCCCGGATCCCCCGGCTGGGGAGCATCCTGTTCCGGCTCTCCGACAAACAGATGCAGGTTGCGGAACCGCTCGCCATTGATCTCGACCGATAATTTGACGGAGCGATCGACCGTAAAACGGATTAGCCCGCTGTCGCGGTCTGCCTTAATTAGTGCGGAGAGCGGACGGATAACCACAGCGCTTATTTCTGTATACAAGCATTCAATTTCGATCTCGGCGATGCCCTCACGGTCAAAATAAGCCATCGACGCCTTGCGCACGTCATGCATATCTACTTGTACCTCATAAACGAACAGCTCCTGCCATGCCTCATCCCCGGCCCGAACGCGTACTCGATAATCCTTCGAGCCAACGGCTCCTTCCGGTGCCGAATATATAACGGTTTTATTCATCTGCATCCTCCAGCAATCCTTAGTTTTTATCTGTGCAAAAACAAGCACAGCCGGAGCAGAATACTCCGGCTGTATGCAAGCGATGATTCCCTGCTTATCCTTTCTAACCTTTGGTTGCTCCTGCGGCGATTCCCTTGACGAAATACTTTTGCAGGAAAATAAAGGCAATGAGCACCGGCACGACAGACATTGTGGTCCCGGCAAAAATCATATCCCAGCGAGAGGAGAATTCACCGATGTAACGATAGATCTCCACGACCATCGTCTTCGGCTGGCCGGACGGAAGCACCAGCATGGGCATCAGGAAATCATTCCAGATTCCGAGGCCGTTCAACACGACCATACTCGCCGTAACGGGCCCCAGCAGCGGAAAAACGATCATCCAGAACGTTCTTACCTTGGAACAGCCGTCGATTTCCGCCGCTTCCTCGATTTCAAGCGGAATACCTTTAACGAAGCTGGAATATAGCAGGCTGCCGAAGCCAACTGCTCCGGCGATGTAAATCATGACCGGCCCAGCCAGGCTGCCGTAGAGCCCAAGCAGCTTCAGCTCCTTGAACAGCGGAATCATGTAAGCCTGGAACGGAATCATCATTCCAGCCAGGAAATATACGAACATGAATCTTGTCCATTTTGCATTTCTGCGCTGGATCGCGTAGCCTGCCATCGGAATGATGACGACCTGGAACAGGATCGATACGACGGTCAGGATCAAGCTGTTAATAATGGCTAACGGATAGTTCGTTTCCGTCAATAAATATTTGAAGCTCTCCAGGTACAATGACTTCGGAAAGGAAATCGCGTCCCTCATAATTTCGGCATTACTTTTGAAGGCGGACATAAGGTTAAAGAAAATCGGAAAAAAGAAAATGACGGCGATCAGAAGCGTGAATAGGAAAACGGCGAGATTTATGATAGTTTTTCGTGTTTTCAGCGTCATTTCACATCTCAACCTCCCTTTTCTGGAGGACTTTCACCTGGAATACGGTAATGATCAATATGATGAAGAACAATACCAGCGCCAGGGCGGTACCGAACCCTTGCCGCAATTCGCCGAAGCCTACCTTATAGATGAGATACGTCAAGGTTTCGGTCTCGAAGCCCGGGCCGCCGTCGGTCATGACCGCGATTTGATCGAATATTTTCAGCGCGCTGATCATGGATAGAACCATACATACTGTAACGGAGCCTGCCAACAGCGGGAAAGTGATATGGCGAAACTGCTGCCAGCCATTGGCTCCATCGATGCTCGCCGCTTCATTGAGCTCCTGCGGAATGCCCTGCAGGCCAGCGAGGTAAATGATCATATAATAGCCTGCGCCCTTCCATACCGTAGACAAAATGACGGCCAGCATGGCATATTTGGGGTCGCCTAGCCAATCTACGGCAAATGCGCCTAATCCAACCTTGTCCAGCAATTGATTCACGACGCCGAAGTTGTAGTTCAGCATCATGGCCCAGACGAATCCCATAACGATTCCGCTGAGCAGGGTCGGAAAGTAAAAAATGCTCCTGAATATTTTGCTGAGCCAGCGTACTTTATCAACGAGAACCGCCAGGAGAATGGCGATGATATTTTCAAGAATAACAAGACTGATCGTTAGGACCATCGTGTTTTTCAGTGCATTGTGCACCCGGGGGCTGTTCCAAATTTCCACGAAATTGGCCAATCCGATGAATCGGACATCAGCACTGATGCCATCCCATGAGGTGAAGCTATAATATACACTTCCTAACGTCGGAACAATCACGAAGAGGGTGTACAATACAAATGATGGCAGAATGAAATACAATGCGTAAGGCTGCCACTTTTTCTTTTTCTTCATGGCAACAAACGCTGCCTCTGCGTTTACTTTAGGTGTAGCCATAGTTCCTCTCCCTCCCTCGATCACGCATATAAAGAGAAGGGAGCCTCCGAAGAGGCTCCGCTCCTCAGCATGCCTGCCTTACATGGCGTTCGCTTTCACCTGGTTGTCATATTCTGTATCCGCTTGCTTCATGTAGTCCTTAACATCTCCGTCCTTCACCACAAGCTCCTGCAGCAGCTTATAGTACCAGTTGCGGAATTGCGGAGGAATCAAATTGTCGCCCCACCAATTGTTGATCGCCAAAGATTTATTTACATTCGGATCAGCGATCAGATCTAGCGCAACCTGCATTTGCTCGCTCGTTTCGTAGGTCACCTCTGCTTTGGTTGCGGGAATAGCGTTAATGCTTGCCAAATATTTCGAGTAATTCTCCGGCTCGAAGAAGAAACGGATGAATTGTTTGATCGCTTCGACCTTGTCTGCATCTGCGGACGCTTCTGTCGAAATGGACCAGCCTGCAGGAGATGGCAGCCCAATCACATTGATCTTGCCTTCGCGGTCAGGAACAGCATAAAATCCGAATTCAAAATTAGGATCGGCTTCAGCAATTTGCGTGAACATCCAGGTGCCGGAATACAGCTGCGCAGCTTTGCCGCTAACGAGGATCGAAGCTGTCTGGTTATCTCCGGTGCTGAGCCAGCCTTTGTCGACGTACTTTTGGAACAGCTCTTTGAAATCCGTCATGGCTTGAACGACTTTTTCGTCGGTGAAGCTAACCTGCTGCGCTGTACGCTTGGAGTTCCAATCCGGATCCTCGACATACACCGCATCTATGAGGAATTTATTGACCCAGAAGCCCATATGGAATATATCTTTACCGCCTACGACGATCGGAGAAATGCCGGTTGCTTTCAGCTTTTCCTGGATCTCAATAAACTCGTCATATGTTTTCGGCAACTCGGTGATTCCGGCATCCGCATACGCCTTCTTGCTGTAAATGATTCCTTGCGGCGCGTTGACCTGGAGCGGAGCATTCCACACCTTGCCATCCACTTCAGGCGGAGAATCGAACAAATCAAGCAAATCCGCAGGCAGCTCTACGATCTTCCCTGCATCCGCGAACACTTCCGTGTCTCGCATTTCTACCAGATCCGGAAATTCTCCGACGGCATCTTTCGTCTTCAGCCAATCCAGATAGGCCGATGACGTCGTTTCGCTCAAATCTTTTATCTTGATATGCGGATTAATCTCCATAAACTTCTTAACCGTATCGGCAATCGCCTTTTTTGTTGCCGGGTCGCCGGAAGCGTATCCGATCGTAAATGAAACCTCTTTGGCTCCCCCCTGCGCCGCGTTTCCGCCGGAGCTTTCCCCCAGGGTATTGGCGCTATTGTTGCCGCCGCATGCAGTTAGCATCGTTGTCGCAGCCAATAGTAATATCGATAATTTCAACAGCGTTTTTCTAAACATGGTCTTGAATAACCTCCCTTTTTGCCTCTAGGCGGAAACGCGTAGCCGATGTGCGCATCATCTGTAAGCGTTTCCCTTGTTAACAGCATAGCATCCTCATTTCTTGATTAGAATGAACTTTTTTAAGCGCCGCCTGCGCTATTTTAAGAACAAAAAACAAAAGCGAACGAGAGGCTTCCCTCCCGTTCGCCACGAAGCTAGCTAAGCTCCTCGGCTGCTGGAAAAGCGAGCAGCACCGAAGTGCCGACATGCTCCCGGCTGTTGATTGAAAGGCCATATTGCTCGCCAAACACCGATTTGATCCGTTCGTGCACATTTTTTAGACCAACGTTCTTCCCCGGCGCCTCAGAATCATTCAGTGCACAATGGATGCTGTCCAATTTCTCCCGGTCCATCCCGATTCCATCGTCATACACAGTGATGATTAGCTTATGGTCACGCTTCTCTACCGTCACTCCTACCGTTCCTTTGCCTTTTTGCTTAAGTCCGTGCTGAATGGCATTCTCTACGATCGGCTGCAGGGACAGCTTCAGAACCTGGGTATCCAAATCGACCTCCGGCGCAATGCTGGTATGAAGCTCAAAGCGCTTGTCGTAACGGACCGAAATAATATAGAAATAGTCCTGCAAATGCTCCAGCTCGCTGCGAAGGCTCACCTTCTCTTCGCCGTAGTCGATGACGTATTTTAATTGATTGGAGAGGGAGAGAATCATATCCGCCACCTCATCCTGATCCTTGTCCACCGCATTCATTCTTATGACCTCAAGCGTATTATACAGATAATGCGGACGAATCTGGCTTTTCAGTGCGTTCAGCTCAGTCTGCTTCTGCTTGATCTGGGCGACGTAAGCCTCGTCGATATACGCCTTCAAGCGCTCGACCATTCGATTGAAGCTGTAGCTGAGCCGGCCAAGCTCGTCATTGCTCTGAATTTCGACCCGAGTATTGAGGTTTCCAGATTCGACCTTGCTCATTTGCCTCATCAGGGTAAGTATCGGAGCCGATAGCCGCCTGGAAAACCAGGTACCCATAATAACGAGAGCTATGGAGCACAGAGCAATAGCGATAAAGATCGTCATGCGCACGGAAAACAGCTGCTCAAACAGCGATTCACGATGAATGCGGGCCGTTAGGCTGCCGTCAAGGAACGGAATCGGCTCCGACATAACCATCATCCCGCGGTCCGGCCCGAGCGACAGCCGCTTCCCATCCGCTGAAGAGTGTTCTTTATTGCTGAAATAGACATGGCCCTCTCCGTCCAGCAAATACAGCTCGTCCTTCTCCCCTAAATTCAGTTCCTTAAGGAACTGATCGAAAATAGCCGTGTCTACATCGAGAAATAAAGTGCCTACGACTTTGGGTTCAGCCGTAACGCGGCCGGAAATATCGATCAAATTTCGGGCGATCGTAAATACCTTCCGGTTGGAGGTCGGAAAGTATCCGTCGGGATGCGTAGGAAAAATCGCCAATTTCGAGGGATTGCCGCTCATTTGCCGGCGCCATTCCTGATATGGAAGCAGCTCCGGATTCAGCCCCTTGTTTTCCTTCTCCTGATAATAGAGCTTCCCGTCACTCTCGCGAACAAAATAAACGCTGCTAATATATGAATCGCTATACAGCACCGTCTTTAAAAAAGAATCAACCGGAATACTGTTGATTTGCTCCAGTTCGTTGACATTGTAAGTTTGGTTCTGGCTTGAGCTCTCGACGTACCCCTCATACCTTCCGGTGTACATCAGCTTGGACACCTCGTTGTACTGGTTGAACGCCGAATTCAGATTATAGCTCATATACAGTATCATCTGATGCAAATTGCCGGTCGTGTACCGCTCTACGTATCCCGTGAATATATTCACCGAGAACAGACTGAGCGCAAACAGAGGAATCAGGCCCACCAAAATAAAGGCCCCCGAGAATTTAACGAATATGCTAGTAAACTTGCGGCCCCATAAGCGCATACGCAGTTCTCCTATTCGAGTCTAGCGGCTTGCTTGTATTCCTGCGGAAGCTTGCCGTACATTTTCTTGAACATGTCGCTAAAATGCCTAGCGTTGTTATACCCTACACAATCGGAGATTTCGTAAATCATCATATCGGTCTCAAGCAAGAGGCGAACCGCATGCTTCATGCGCACCTCCGTCAGATACTGCTTGAAGTTCTGCCCTGTATGCTTCTTAAAAAAGCTGCTGAAATAGTAAGGGTTCATATAGATCCTCGCAGCCATGGAATCCAGCGTAATATTCTCTGCGTAATGCTCTTCGATATACGTTTTGATCTCCCCTAGCTGCAAGGCTTCCTTATTCGTCAGCTTGTGGGCCATTCGCTCGCAAATCTGCCGCACAACTGCTTCGAATTCTCTTCTCAAACCTTCATAGGTGCTGCAGGCAGACAGCCGGTCAAGCAGCGGGGCTTGACCGTGGTCGCTTAGCTCCGCCGCAATCCCGATGCGGGACATCTCCTGCTCCAGCACAAGGATCGTATTATAAACGCTCGAAACCGCCACGTTCTTGCTGCCGCCAGCCTGCTGCCTGATTAAATGAAGCAGCTGCTCCGTCAGCAGACGAATCTGGTCCTTTTGCTGTGAGGTCAAAGCCTTCACAAGCGATGCCTGCATCCCGGACAGCGGAAGGCTGCAATCCTCGGCGGCTTCGAAACCCGCGTTGAGCTCGTATTGAATAACCCGGTTCAGGCCAAGGAAATATTTTCTTCTAAGCGCTTTCAGAGCGGTTTGATACGAATGATCCGCTTCCTCGGCTCCGGCCACCGCTAACCCTACGCCAATGGACACATTCAGCTTCAAATAACCGTTGATCTTCTCATGCAAATCCTCCGCAAGCCGAGTCGGCTCTTCCTGGGTTTCGTGCTGTACCAAAATGCCAAATTGCCCTTCCTTATGGAACATAAGCGCATTTCCAGCAGCGTCTATCGTTTCTTTAATAATGTTGTTCAATGCAAATTGAACCAGCTTCCGCTCCCTTTCCTCCCAACGGGATGCCCCTTCCCCCGCTTCGCTATCCGTATCCGTATCAAGGAGGCATACCGTCGTGTACCGGCTGACGGCGATTGCCCCTAGTTGGATCAGCTCGGCTGCCGCTCTTCGATTCCCATCCGTCAGGCTATCCAACAGCTCTTCGATCGTTACCGTACGATTTTTCCGCTCATAATGATCGAGCATTTCCTTTGCGCGCTCGCCCTCTGTTTCCTCGCGGATCAAGGCTACCGCTCTGGCGACGACCTTCTCCAGCTGAGCCTTGATGACCGGCTTTACCAAATAATCGAGCGCCCCGTACTGAATAGCCTGCTTGGCATAGGCAAATTCCTGATAAGCGCTAATAAACACAACCTTGACCTGCAACTCCTTCTGGTGAATTTCCCGGATTATATCAATCCCGCTGCAGCCCGGCATACTAATATCGCTAATAATCAAATCCGGATCACATGCCCGAATAAGCTCCCGGAGTTCGTTCCCGTCGTTAGCTTCTCCGACAATCGTCAGCCCGAGCTTGTCCCATGAAACCAGTTTTTTCAGCCCCCGTATAATCACGGGCTCATCATCGGCCAGCAATACCCTAATGCCCATCGCCATCTTCCTCCCTCTGCCTGACCTAAGAGTTGCTAAATCTACTTTGATTATACAACAGCGAATACTTCCGGCGCTCCATGACAACGGTGATCCTTTCTTTTTTCGCCATACAAATTCAGCCATCTTCCTTCGTGCAAATAAACCTCGCTAAATCAACTTTAACACGATGCTTCACAGTCTGATTGCAATTTTTTAAGAGCCATGTACAGTTTTTTTAGATTGGGCCATTCAGAAGCTGAGAAGCAGCAATATATTGCCTTGCGAACTTGCGAAAGCTTGAATATAAAAAAATAGAAAAGCTGCTCCTCATCTATAATCTTTATAGACAAGGGCAGCCTTTGCTTAGGTATTCTTGTACTGGGCTAGATTCGGATAATGCAAATAAAGCCAGCTTGGCGTAGAAATCCTCCAATGTAAACCGGGCATCGATGCTGCGATATACGCGGATCAGCCGCCCCTCCTGACCGGAAATATATCTCATCTGCGAATCGATCCTTGGGGCCGCAACGCTGTCGTACTCAAACATATGCTCATCCAGCAGCAGCGCAACCGCAGGCGAATCGCCTAACACCCACATTTGGCCTTTCGGCCACTGCGGCTGATGCCCGTGAGCCATGTTGTGGTGAATTAGCTGCTCGTACAAATATTTTCCGATCTCCCCCTGCGGCCCCACTCTTACCGCAAGCTCGGCCAGGCCGACACGCACCATGTCATATACGTTTTTAGGGACCTGCCAGAGCGGGATTGGCGATTGAAACACAACATTAGCAGCATCGATATCGTTGCTTAAGTTGAACTCCGCGCTTCCTTCGGGATAGGCCCCGCCTCCAATCCAAATCGCGGTAAGACGGTCGGCAATGTCAGGTTCCATCAAGTATGCCGAAGCTAAATCCGTCAAGGGGCCGAGAAAAATAACATATAACGGCGCCTCATCCTCCTTCATCGCCTCGCGGATGATGGCTTCCGCCCCCTCGGAAGGTACAGGCGTGCTTATGTCCGGAATTTTTACCGGGGCTCCTTTATATACATTGAACTGCTCCTGCAGCCCCATTAAGCTCAGCACATGCTGATTTTCCGCATAAGATTCCTCCATGCCGTCTTCCGGCGAGTACCGAAATGGGCGCCAATGATTCCTTTGATTTTAAATCTCGGGGTCAGCACGGCATGCACAATGGCATATTGGTCGTCAGCTTCGCATTTAGCATTTGTATTGATGATCAATCTGATTTTCTTCTGCTCCGGCACATCGTAAGGCATATGCATCTGCGTCTCATCTCCGTAACCTGGATTTTGAATTCATAACCGCCTTGTTCATCGGGAGCCACGGCCCTGATGGCGGACTTATTCTTTCCCCGTGTAGCGCAGGTAATCGAAATCCGCATGCCGCTTTGTTCCCGACAAATCCTGAACACATAATCCGATGAAGGTACCCGTGAACCCAAGCTTGCCCTCATATTCATCGGCCAATTGCCCCAGATCCTGCGGGTCTCCAACGTTGATCCAGGCCTGCCCGTCCGGGGAACAGCTGAACTGAATCGCATCATATTCGATGCTCGCCCGCAAGTATACCCGCTTCCAGCCCTCCGCGGATACGACAGCGCCTTCCGGCTCATCATAATTGCCTTGATCTGAAAATGTCAGCGCCACATGCTTGCCAATCGCTTCATCATGACTGACCCGGAAATAGAAATGATCCTGGTCATCATAATATAGGGTTAATCCAGCCATTTGATTATAATGCTCCGGCTCGAACTCAACGCAGGTCTCCACCTCGCATACGAAATGCTCCAGCCGTCTTGCCACCATGCTTTGCCTGAACCAGGAATACAGCGATTCGCGGCCGCGAAGCCGCAAATATCCTGGCCGTTCGGTCAGACTGAGCCATTCTTCATCCGCTGGCACTCTAAGCGTTTGATACTGGATGCCAAGCTCCGCCTCCTCAAAATGATCCGTCTCGGGAAGCGCCGGAAAAGGATGAAGCGGAAGATCGGGAAGTCCTACCTCGAGCTGCGGCAAACGTCCGCCTCCGGCGATCCGCAGCCAGCCGTCCTCCGTCCATTCCAGCCGCTGCATTCCGGTCTCCCGGCCAAGCGGGCACAGCCTGCGTCCCGGCAAGGGGCGTGCGCAAATGAAGGACATATACCATTCGCCGTTCTGCGTCTCGACAATCGCGGCATGCCCGGCCTTTTGCAGCGGATATTCCGGATTATTCACCGTTGTGATAAGCGGATATTCGGGGTCATACTCGTACGGTCCTTCGATACAGCGGGAACGGGCCAGGGTCGCAGCGTGATTCCAGCCTGTACCTCCTTCAGCGAGCAGAAGATAATACCAGCCGTCCCGTTTGAACATATTCGGCCCCTCAGTGACGCCGATATCTGTACCCGTCGCTATGGTGTGAACCGGACCGTAAAGGCGCTTATCCTCAGGCGAATATTCCTGCATGACCACGCCGGCAAACCGATTCCTCCCCTTGCGAAAATCCCATTTCATATTGAGCAGCCATTTTCGCCCGTCATCGTCATGGAACAGGAACGGATCGAATCCGCTGCTATTCAAGTAGATCGGCTCTGACCAGGGGCCAGTAATATCCGTGGCTGTCAACAAATAATTATGCAGATCCTTAAATACGCCTTTGCGGCTCTTCACGTCTGTAATCATTAAATAAAAGGTTCCTTGATCGTAGGTCAGCGCAGGCGCCCAGATCCCCCCAGAGCTTGGGGCGCCCAGCAGATCCAACTGCGACACCCGGCTCAGCGGGCGCGTCAAGAGCTGCCAATGTACCAAATCCTTGGAATGGTGGATCTGCACCCCCGGAAACCATTCGAAGGTAGACGTGGCAATATAGTAATCATCTCCCACACGAATCATCGATGCGTCCGGATTGAATCCCCTTAGCACGGGGTTGATGATGCTCGTCATATGATTGCTCCTTCCAGTGCTAGCTGTAATGATCCAGCAAGATAACGCTTAATGTCGTTGGCTTCACTGTAGCATGGAGCAATGGATAGAGGTATGCTGGTTTTTAAGAGCAATGTAGGCTTTTTTCAGATGGCGCGCCCTTCAAGCCTGGCTGGGATGAGAAGGGGAGGCTGCGCCCCTATCCTGCAGCACGGCTGCGATGGCTCTTTTCCAGCCCTCGTAATTTTGCATGCGCTGCGCCGGATCCATCTGCGGCACGTATAGCTTATAGCCTCGCTGCTGCTTTGTAATTTCGCCCAGCGAGGCCCACAATCCGATCCCAAGCCCTCCCAGATAAGCCGAGCCCATGGCGGACAGCTCAGCCATGTCTGATTTCGAAACCCCGCAGCCCAGCATATCTGCCTGGAACTGCATTAAAATAGCGTTATCGGAAGCGCCTCCGTCAGCGCGAAGCATGGTAAGCGGAATTCCCGTCTCCTCTTCAATCAGCGCGATCGCATCCCGCACCTGGTAAGCGATGCTTTCCATGGCGGCCCGGATAATTTGCGGCCTGCCGGTGCCCCGGCTCATCCCGGAGATCATCGCCCTGGCCTGAGGCTCCCAATATGGCGCGCCCAATCCGACAAACGCCGGGACAAGATATACGCCTTCATTATGGCGCGACTGAAGCAGCAGCTCCTCCAGCTCGTCGTAAGAACGGAACAACCCTAAATTGTCGCGTACCCACTTTATCGTATCGCCCGATGCGCGGATTACGGCTTCCAGGGCGTAGGTTGCTTTGCCGCCGATGCTCCAGCCGATCGCGAGCACCAGGCCATTCTCTGCGGCGACTGGCTTCTCGCCGATATTCATCAGCACCGAGGTCCCTGTGCCATAGGTCGCTTTGGCCATGCCTGTCTCGAAGCAGTGCTGTCCGAACAAAGCGGCCTGCGAATCGCCGATAATCCCGGCAATCGGTATCGGGTAGGACAACAGCTGTGAATCCTTCGCATTTGTTACCCCGAATACCGCATCGGATGACTTCACTTCAGGCAAAAGCTCGATCGGCACGCCGAACAGCTCGCACAGCTCAGTGTCCCAGCGCAGCTCATGGATGTTGAACAGCGACGTTCGGCTCGCATTCGTGTAATCCGTGGCATGAACCGCTCCACCGCTAAGCTTCCATAGCAGCCAGCTGTCCATCGTGCCTGCCAGCAAACGTCCCTCTTCCAGCAGGCGGTCGATATAAGGCACCTGCTCCAGCATCCAGCGCCATTTTGCCGCCGAGAAATAAGGATCAAGCATCAGCCCTGTTTTCGCTCTTACGATCTCTTCATAACCCGCTGCCTTTAACGCCTCGCAGCGTTCTGCCGTGCGCTGGCATTGCCAGACAATGGCATTGCATACCGGAAGCCCCGTAGCCCGATCCCACATCACCGCCGTTTCGCGTTGATTCGTCAGGGTGAGGGCTGCAAGCCGGCTCGGTTCGATGCCAGCCTGCTGAAGCACGGCCTCGGAAGCGCGCAGCACATTTTCGTGAATTTCCATAGGATCATGCTCCACCCACCCCGGGGAGGGGTAATACTGCTTATGCTCCACCGAGCTTTTGGCAATAATTGCCCCCGCCGAGTCAATGATGAGCGCCTTCGTTCCCGATGTACTCTGATCTATAGTAAGCAAATATTCTTGTTTGTTCGTCATCGCCCCTGGCTCCTATTGTCGCAGCATATCCAGCGCCAAGTTCTTGATGTTCTCCGCACTGATCCCGTAATGTTCGAATACTTCCTTCGTTTTCCCGGCAATCGCCGGTTCATCCGGAATGCCCAGCAGACGAAGCGGCACCGGATGATGCTGCACGACAACCTCCGCTACCGCAGCTCCAAGGCCGCCGTGTACGCTATGCTCTTCCACCGTAATAATACGGCCCGTCTCCCTCGCTGCCTTAATGATCTCCTCTTCATCTAGCGGCTTGATCGTATGCATATTGATCACCCGGCAGGAAACCCCGGCTTCCTTCAGCTTCGCTTCGGCATCCAGCGCAATCCGCACCGTTTCCCCCGCGGCAATCAGCGTTATGTCCGAGCCGTCGCGCATCGTAACGGCTTTGCCGATGACGAAGTCATAATCCGCAGATTCGTAAACATCCTCTACCGGATTTCGCCCGATGCGAACATAGACGCCGCCCTCATAATTCACCAGCGCCTCGGTCATCCGTTTCGTCTCATGACGATCCGCCGGAAGAATGACCGCAAGGCCGGGAATCGCTCGCGTTACCGCCAAATCCTGCACGGAATGGTGGGACATCCCGAGCGCCCCGTAGCTAATCCCGCCGCTGATTCCGATCAGCTTCACATTCGTTGCCGAATAAGCCACGTCCACTTTAATCTGCTCGATGCTTCGCATCGAGAGGAAGCAGGCGGGCGAAGTAACGAATGGCTTTTTCCCGCTGTGGGCCAGCCCCGCCGATATGCCGACGATGTTCTGCTCCGCGATGCCGACCTCTACGAATTGCTCTGGATAGGCCTGCGCGAACGGTCCCATTGCCGCCGAGCCCCTGGAATCGCTGGCCAGCACCATAATGTCCCGATCGCTTTGCGCAAGCTCCAGCAGCGTATCGCAAATGACTTGACGATTAGCAATTTTATTCCCCATCGTTATCGAACCTGCCCTTCCTGTTGATAGCCGGCCAGAACCGCAGACAACTCGGCCAATGCCCGCGCAAGCTCCTCGTCGCTTGGCACGTGGTGATGCCAATGCGGCACATTTTCGGCAAAGGAAATGCCTTTCGCCTTCACCGTATTGGCAATGATGAGCGTTGGCTTCCCCGGAACGGTCGGAGCTGTCTCCAATGTATCCACGAGCTGCTCCATATCATTGCCGTCGATGGAAAGGACGTTCCAGCCAAATGCCGCCCATTTCTCGTCCAGCGGATCGAGTCCCATAACCTCTTCCGTGGAGCCGCTGATTTGCAGCCCATTCCGGTCAATGATGCCGACCAAATTATCGAGCTTGTAATGAGCTCCCGCCATTGCCGCTTCCCAGACGGAGCCTTCCGCTTGCTCCCCGTCGCCCATCAGGCAGAAGACCCGGTAGCCGCGTCCGTCCCGCTTGGAGGCCAGCGCCATGCCCACCGAGATCGCCAGGCCATGCCCCAGAGCTCCCGTATTCATCTCGATTCCGGGCACTTTATTGTTCGGATGACCGATTAACCGCGTTCCAAACTGCGAGAATGTCTCTAATTCTTCTTTCGGGAAAAATCCCCTATCCGCCAAAATACACCACAAGGATTCCACCGCATGACCTTTACTGGCGATAAAACGATCGCGATCCTCCCATTTTGGACGAGCCGGGTCGAGGTTCATGACTCGATAATAAAGTGCCGTCAAAATATCGGTATTGCTTAGCGATCCGCCGGTATGTCCCGCCTTGGCTCCATGAATCATCCGGAGCAGTTCCATGCGTATTTGCGCCGCCTTCGCTTTCAATTCAATAATTTCCATCTTCACCGCCGCCTCCTTGTTTCATGATGTTTTATAAATTCGAACCGCGCAGCCAGGCTTGGATTTGCTGTTCTGTCGGATCGACGGGATCCGCCGTCAAGCCGGGAATATAGTTGCATGCCTCATATAAAGCCGGGATAACGTTGGCATGTATACCTACCGAATGATGCACATAAGGGCCTTTGACCAGCTTTTCTTCCCATAACGGCCAATCGTTCACTTCCACCCACACGTAGGAACCGCGCGTATATGGCCCCTGAATGCCGCGGGCCTTGCCGAGGAACAGCTGATATTCCCCGTGATCCCCATCGAATCTGGCCAGCGTCATGCCGCCGCCTTTGATTTCGCCTTCATGCGTCCCCGGGGAATGATCGTCAAACAGGAAATGCCGGGATAGCTTCGGCCGCTCCTCCACAGACAGCGATACCGGAAAATTCCCGCAATGGAACAATAGCTCCCCGTTTTCATTCTCTGGATGCCGAACCGTCAGGTCGGCAAAAAAGGTCGGCAGTTGGTTCATCGTTGCAGCCTGTACCATCACCGAGGTGATCGCCCCGTGGATATCGGTCTCGCACGTTACCGGAATTTGCTCGTCGGTCAGAATGGCATTGGCCAGGCAAGGCATGATTCCCATCGCCTCCTGAAGGGCCGACCAGCATTGGATGGCAATGGCCGAGCATCCGTTCTGCACCGCGTACTGCTTCATCGCTACCTTCAAAGCGGCAATGCGCCGAACGTCTTCCTCGGTGACCTCCGACCAATCCAGCTTCGTATTAATATAGTCGATCGCCTCCGCCAGCTCCGAGCTGCTGCCTTTCTCGATCCGCTGCGATGCTCTTTGAATGTCGATCAAAGTGATCGGATGAAGCTCGATGCCGAACCGTTCCAGCAACTCGCCTTCATTGCATATCATCGTCCAGAACGATGTCGGTCTGGGGCCAATCTGCAAAATCCGCAGACTGCGGAACTGCTTCACCACGTTCGCCGCGGCTACGAAATTCGTAAATCCCAGCTCAAATACCGGAGAATCGACCCGGCTGTTCGTCACATACGTAAACGGCACATTAAAACGGCGCAGAACCTTTCCGGTCGCAAACAGCCCGCACTGCGTATCGCGCAGGCGCATGCCGTCCTCCAGCGGCGCTTCGTCGCGCGGCCCCCACAGCAGCACCGGCTTGCCCAGCGCTTTGCCTACCCTTGCCACCGTATCCTCCGTCCCGAAATTGCAATGCGGAAAAAAGACGGCATCGACATTTTCGCGTTTGAACCGCTCTACAATTCTGTCCGCAGCGATATGATCGTCGTACAGCAGCCCTTCCTCATTGATTCCTTCAAGATCTACGAGCTCGAAGTCCATTCCAAAGCTTTGGATCTTCTCCTTAATCATTACTTTGTAATTGAACGCATCCTCCGCACTGAACGTAAAACGACGGGTTGGGGCATATCCCAATTTCAATTTCTTCATCCGGCTCACTCCTCAGGTTTTAACGAACTAAACAAACTAAACGAATTTCAGTTATTAGACTAAACAATAATAGATAAAGTTTAGTCCATTTCCATCGATATGAATTAAAATTACCACCAGTTTAGGACTTAGTCAACGATATTCACTGAAATTTAGTTCATTTTAAGTCTATTTAACTAAATATTTAAGCTAACAACTATCCTCAGCTTGATAATTTTTTTAGAGATGTGTAAACTAAACCTACTAAACAATTAATGGGAATGGAGAGATTCTGAACTGTGAGAATGGAGGATATCGCCAAAATCGCCGGGGTGTCCAAGGCGGCTGTATCATTTGCGCTAAGCGGAAAGCCGGGCATCAGCGCGGAAACCCGCGAGCGGATAATGCAAATCGCCAAAGAGCACGGATATTCCCCGAAATCCAAATCGGCAGCGCCCGAGCAGGCGCTCAAAACGTTGCTCTTTTTGGCATTCGCCAATTCCGGCATCGTGCTTGAACAATATTATCAACAGCCCTTTTTTCGCGAGCTGATTCAATACATCGAGGAACGATGCCGGAACTACGGTTATTCGCTCATGTTCTCTTCGGTAGAGCCGGAGCATTATGTCGAGGAAATCAAAACTATCGTGGAGGAAAAAAGAAGCGACGGCGTCATTCTGCTTGGAACGAACCTGAGTCAAGCGCAAATAGCGGCAATAGCAAATGAATTAACTGCTCCGCTCGTCGTCCTCGATACCTGCTACGAGACGCTCCCGGTTCACTTCATCGAAATCAATAATGTCATGGGCGCTTATCAGGCAGGTGCTCATCTGGCCGAGTTAGGACATCGCAATATCGGCTACATTGCCTCCAACGTGAGAATCCATAATTTCGAAGACCGCAAGCGGGGTTTCCTCGCCGCTCTTCGGGATCACCAGCTGGAGGTGGCCGGGGACGGCTTCTTTGCCGTAGCCCCCACGATCCTATCCTCCCAGGATGAATTGAAAAGTCAGCTGTCCGCCTACCTGGCCTCTGGCAAACCTATGCCGACAGCCTTGTTCTGCGAATGTGACTATATTGCTATCAGCGCCATCAAGACGTTAGGCGAGCTTAACTACCGGATTCCAGAGGATGTGTCGGTCGTCGGATTCGATAATATTTCGGAAGCGCGGATCGTCTCGCCGGAGCTGTCCACCGTCCATGTCGAGAAGGAACGGATGGCTCAACTCGCCGTTGACCTGATGATTCAATCGATCGAATCCCCCCAGCCGGTGAAGACGAAGGTCAAGGTAGATACCCAATTTATTCCGCGCGGGTCATCAAGCCGAAATGAATAGCATCGGATAGCCCGGTATCTCTCCTAACAGGGTGTCCCGCACAGAAGCATAAAACTTGAAGGCCGACTACAGCAGAAAGGACGGCCATTGGCCGTCCTTTTAGACTTGCATGATGATGCATATCGCTATGATAGGCTCCAGCACCTGTGGAGATTTGTGCGATCTCCTTGTACTTCTCGTTGCCGGTTTCGTGGTGCATAAGCCACAGCATGCCTCCCTAGAAATCGTTGCACTACTTGCAAATGCCGTCTGATTGTTCCTGGCTTTCGTCATGGAATCGTTTCTAAAACGGTATCCGTTTTCAACAACTTGTTCCAAGCGGAGCATCGCGGCTTCATGAATTGAATGAAGTTTTTTAGCCGCTTATGCAGGTATTTTAGGAACATTCCCACGTTACTCCAATTACTCGTACCAATATTCCGGGATGATCTCTCTCTCCAACTCCAGCAGCTCTTTTATCATTAAATCGGCATCATGTATGGAATTTACCAGCGGATCAGTCAGCATCGCTCTTCTCAATTTCGTGAAGCTTCGTTCTACAACAGCTTCCGCAGTCAGTTCGTGCGTATCCAGCACGAGCTCCTGCATGCCCCGGATTCCCCGCGGCATCTCACCCACGTGAAGGGGTTTGATTCCGTCCATATTCACTTCGCACAGCAATTCAAGGAATGCGTCGTCATTCATATTCGTCACCGCCCCGTTATTGAGCGTATTAATAAAGAACCGCTTGCCCAAGCTGCCCACCATATTTTCGATAATATCCGTCGCATGGTCGGGCCCGAATGATGTCATGTAGTCGGCAATAGGACGTTTACCGGAAAGGAAGTCATCCACTTGCTCCCACATCTCCTCATGGCGTTGAAACCGGTCTTCCGTTTCCCAAATCGATAAAGGGGGAATGACGTCCTTTGTCTTGCCGAGTCCCTGCCAATAGCGAACATATTCTTTCGTGTGAGCCGTACATGTCGGAATATATCCGAAAATGTGGTAGAGCTCATACGTGATGGTATCGTTATAAAGCGCCTTTGCGCCTGTATCCCCGCCATCGTTTTCCGTTCCCGCCGATATTCTCATCGACTCAGCTACCTGGGGCATGACATCCTTTCCATCATACTCGGCCTTAAGCAGCCAGGTGAAATGATTGACGCCGGCCACGCGGAAATCAAATTTCCGGTCGATTTCTGCATTGAACTCGCTAATATCCTCAATGATGCCTGCCCGAATAGCATAGTAAGCTTTCTTATGCGGCATATGGTGGCTATCGCAAAGGGCGAAGGTTTTCAGCTGCGGCGCATATCGGCTTAAAGCGATGCCATGGACGGCAGAAGGATTGATATAATTAATGACCCACGCATCGGGACAAAGCTCCTCGATATCTTTAACGCATTCCATAATGACCGGCAGCTCTCTCATGGCTCTGAAGATCCCGCCTGGGCCGATCGTATCCCCGGAGCACATGCGAATTCCATATTTTAAAGCTACCTGGCAATCGATGCCGCGGTATTTTACAGTATCTTCAGCAAAGCTGAGGACGACAAAATCAGCGTCCTTCAGTACCTCTCTCCGATTCGTCGAGCCCTCCACTTTAAGGGGCACTTGGTTCTCCTTGGCCACCATTTCAGCAAGCCTGACCATCTTGGACAGCTTTTCTTCATCCGTATCTACCAAAGCAAGTGTTCCTTGATTCAAGTATTTAGAGTCGACCATCTGCCAAATCGATTGGCGCCCGAAGAATAAACTTCCCGCCCCGATCACGACGATCTTCGGATGTGATACCTTAGAATCTATCATGACAAGCCCTCCTTATGGGTGATGACCCCATTATAGGAGACGGATTTCGAAAGTAGAATATGAGATAGTTTTACGTTTATGTCAAATAGTATGATTATTTGTAAGTGGTAACTTCAATAGTATACTATGATTATTTAAAATATGTCTTATAGTAGAGGGATGGCAATGAATATGAAAATGAAGGACATGGGCATTTTCAATGAGCTGTCGGAATTGATCTCGCTGCGAATGAAGTCTGTTTTTGCGCTGGCCCATGACGGGAAGTGGGTCGAGCATAAGGCGCATATCGACTACGATCTTTGGTTCATACAATCCGGAATCGTTACGCTTCGTATCGATGGAATCGAACATCAGGCCAGGGCGGGAGATGTGGTCTTTTTTTATCCGGGAATTCCTTATATGGCTTCTACCACCGGTCAGGGGTGCCGGTTTATTTACGTGCATTTCGACTTCGAAATAGGCAACCAGCAGCGAATTCTGAGCGACTTTCCGCTCTCGGGAATTATACCGGAGCAGCTGATTCGGGAGGAAACCATCCTGTTCGTCAAAGCCTTCATGCAATCGAATCAGTTAGACAGCATGCCGGGGAACCGTCTATATTTAAAAGCTTGTCTAATGGCTGTCATCGCCAAAATCATTGAGCTCTATGGACAAGACCGATATACCGGCACATTTCTGAACGGGAGAAGGCCAAGAACAGCCGAGCGGAATTTGGACGTGCTGCAGCCGGTATTCAGTTATATTCACAGCCACCTGCACAAATCGATTAAAATGAGTGAGCTCGCCCAGCTTGTCGGCATATCCGAGAAATATTTCATCACTTATTTCAAAAAGACATTGGGCATTACTCCGGGACAATATATTTACCAAATTAAGATGAACCGGGCGAGGGACTATCTAAACTTAAAAAAATATACGATTCAGGAAATTGCCAGCCTCCTTGGCTACCCCGATCCGTTTACGTTTTCGAAGGCTTTTAAAAAATACTATAACGTTCCCCCGTCCAAGTTTGATTAAAAAAGCTGTCAAAGGACTTGTCCTCTGACAGCTATGCTGTTTTTGAGAGCCATATCGGCGCTATTCATCCATTCATGCACCTACGCACAGACTGCCGTAATATCGGCGGTCTATTCGTCCCGGCCCACATACCGGAAATAATGAAAATCGGCATAACTGCCTTTAAACTGATTCATATCGTGGGCGGCGATGCCGATGAAATTACCGGTAAATCCACCGGACAAGAAGCTGATGTTCTGCGGCTGGCCGACCGGCTGCCATTCCGCCTGCTCAGCCGCTCGGTAATAGAACTGCCCGCTCACTCCGGATACGTCAACCGCCAGCCGTACCAGCCCTTCCTTCAGATCGATGATGACTGGCTCGAGGGTGAACTCATCCCGTACACAACGCAGCAGCCTCAGCACTCTTCCCCGCCCCGCCTCATGGCTGATGAAGGCATACCAGTAATTATCCTCATTCAAATACAGCATCAGCCCTGCCATCTGCAAGTACATCTCCGGCTCATAATCGAGAGCCGTTTCCGCACGGAAGGATTTATCCGTTTGCCGGATCGCCACGATATGATGGTTGAACAAGCTCTGAGCTGATTCGCCTCCATGAATTCTTAGGCAGCCTGCGCGCTCGGACAACGAGCACCAGCCTTTTTCCGGCAGAATGCGAAGGGTATTCCAGCGCGGGTGCAGCTGCGGGCCTTGGAAATCATCGGCAAAATCAGTCCTGGTCGCTCCTTGAAGAGCCGCTCCCTGGGGCAGAGGCACCTCGGTTAGCGGCGTATTGCCGCCGGCGGTCAAGCGGAGCCAGCCCTCCTCATCCCAATACACCCGCTGCAGCGCTGTTTCTCGCCCGAGAATCGCATACTGGCCTTCCAGCGGACGGGTGCACAGATGAGCCATGTACCACTCGCCTTCGGGCGTCTCCACCAGGCTGCCGTGACCGGCGCATTGCAGCTCTGCTTCCGGCTTGCCGCTGGAGGTCAGCATCGGGTTAAGCGGATCGACTTCGTACGGCCCGAGCAGTTCCTTGGAACGCGCGACAGTCACCGCATGGCCGCTGCCTGTGCCTCCTTCCGCAGTAATGAGGTAGTAGTAGCCGTTACGCTTATAAATATGCGGGGCTTCCGTCTTTTTCAGCGGGGTGCAGTCAAATAGCTTCCGCGGCGCTCCGATCAGCCTCTGCTGCTTCGGATCATACTCTTGAATGACGATGCCGCTCGATTTATTGCCCTCTGTGATGCGATAATCCCACAGGGCGTTCAACAGCCATTTGCGGCCGTCGTCATCATGAAACAGAGACGGATCGAAGCCGCTGCTGTTCAGGTAAATGGGCTCTGACCACGGGCCATGTATGGACGATGCGGTGATTAAATAATTGTGGCAGTCCTTGAAGGGCCGCTTGGTGCTCTTGACATCCGTATACATAAGGTAGAATAATCCGTCATGGTAGCTGAGCTGCGGTGCCCAAATGCTGCAGTTCTTCGGATTCCCCTGCAGCCGGACCTGATCTGTCAAAATATCTGTGCAATGCTCCCATTCGGCCAGGTTGGCCGATTCGTATACCCTGACGCCCGGCAGCCATTCGAACGAGGAGACGGCAATATAATACTTGTTCTCGGCCCGTACGATGCAAGGGTCCGGGTTGAAGCCCGGCAGCACCGGGTTTCGGATGACTTTGGTGGTTCTCTTATCCGTAATCAAGATGGCTTCCCTCCATACAACCTTTTTTGTATAACAATCATGGTCTAACCCCAACCTTTCACCAAAGCCTTATTTCAGGTCAATCTCCGGTGCCTCCCAAGCTCTCCTCGGGAGGCAAGGTGACCTGCTCCAGCAGCTGCTCCGCTTGCTTCGTATTCCGGGATTCGCAATTCTCCACAGTGACCCGTTCGCCATTCTCAATGTAAAAGGCAGGGCCTTGATGGTTCTCCACGGTGACGTTCCGGAAGCGGATATCCCTTACGTTCCCAAGGAAGAAGCCCCGATTGCTCATATCCTCGATGCCGGCCATCATCGCCGGCTGTCCAGGCACAGCATTCTCAGCCATTGATATATCGATCTGATCGAAGGTGACCTCTGCCACATACTGCTCAGCCAGCCCATACAGGAACCCGGCGGCGGCATGCACTCTTCGCGCGGTAATGTTGGCGAAATGAATCCGGCGGAAGCAAGGCGTCTCCTCCGTAACCGGATACGGATGCTTGTCCCATACGTATTTGTCTTTGCCCCGCGGCCCGCAAAAGTAATACAGATTCAGGATGAACGGGCAAATGACGTCCTCCATAACGATATTGCTCACCCGGATATCCTCGGCGACTCCGCCCCGTCCGCGCCTGGATTTCAGGCGAATGCCGCGGTCGGTTTGCTTGAACACGCAATTCGAAATGACGACATTCCGCACGCCGCCGCTCATTTCGCTGCCGATCACAACACCTCCGTGCCCATGGATCATTGTGCAGTTGGTAATCGTGATGTTCTCACAGGGGACGCGTGCTTCCGTGTCCTCAGTCCCCGCCTTAATGGCAATGCAGTCATCCCCTACGTCTATTTGGCAGTTGCTGATGCGGACGTTCGTGCAGGACTCCGGATCGATGCCGTCCGTATTCGGCGAATCTGCGGGATTGAAGATCGACAGATTATCGATCGTCACGTCACTGCAGCAGACCGGATGGACCGTCCAGCTCGGTGAATTGGCCAGTGACACATCCCTGATCGTCACCCGGCGGCAGCCGTCGAAGCTGATGAGCTTCGGGCGAGGATAAGCAAGCTCTTCCCTGTGATGCCTATGCTTCTCCCACCATGCCTGCCCGTTTCCCTCCAGCCTTCCCGAACCGGTCACGGAGACATTCTCCAACCCCTGCCCATAGATGCACGAGGCATATACCTCCTGCTCAACCCCTTCCCAGCGGGACATCACCACCGGATAATCCTCCGGGTTATCGCTGAAAGAGAGCGTCGCTCCCGGGCTGACATGAAGCTCGATATGGCTCTTCATGATAATTGCCCCCGTGCGGTAATGGCCCGGCGGGATGACGACCGTGCCTCCCCCCGCCTCTTCTGCAGCGGCGATGGCTGCCACGATCGCTTTTGTCGACAGCTCGGAGCTGTTTTTGCGCGCACCATAATCATCTATGTTAAAAATAAGCATACCCTCTGTCTCCTTCGTCAGATTATCGATGCGCCGCGCGCCCTTCAACCTCCAAATACTCGTACTCCGTACAGGCCAGCAGAAAGGCGCCAAGCCCCTTCTGATCATTCGTAATGATCGGCTCGCTGATATAATACGCATAGGTGCCGTCCCGGCGGTCTTCGCCGCCCAAGCCGGCTACCTGGCAGGTCTTGTTCAGATTGACCCAGCCCTCCTTTGTCTCCAGCACAAATTCCGAAATCAGGCCGGCGTAGGCATGATCCAGCGAACTGATCCATTCGGAGCCAAGCAGGCCGAGACGGAGGCCTTTGGCTATGGCATACGTGATCATGCTGGAGGCGGAAGCCTCCAAATAATTTCCTTTGCGGCCCCCAGCATCGACGATTTGATACCAGACGCCGGAATCAGCATCCTGATAGTTCCGCAGCGCCTTTAGCGTATCTATCAAAATACGCTGCAGCTCCTGGAAATCAGAATGCTCTGGCGGCAGCATTTCGAGAACATCCACGAGCGCCATGACGAACCAGCCGAGCGATCTTCCCCAGAAATTCGGCGACTGCCCCGTCTGCGGACTGCACCAGGGCTGCACGCGCTTCTCATCCCAGGCGTGATAGAGCAGCCCCGTTGCCTCGTCCTTCGTATGCCGTTCACAGAGAATGAATTGCTTGGTAACGTCACTGAGGTCGCCCTCCTGCTCAAAGCTCAGCAAATATTCCAAATAAAAGGGAGCGCCCATGTACAGTCCATCCAGCCAAATCTGGTAAGGATAAATCCGCTTATGCCAAAAAGCCCCCTCCGACGTGCGCGGATGCGTCTTCAACTGCTCCCGGAGCAATGCCACAGCGCGCTTGTATTTATCCTCGCCGGTCTCCTTATACAGGACGAACAGCAGCTTGCCGTTATTCAGGTGGTCGATGTTATGCTCATCCTGCCGGTAGCCCTTCACCGAGCCGTTCTCTTGAATGAAGTAATCCATATTATCGCGGATATACCGGAAATATTTATCTTCCCCGGTCATCTTCCACAACCGTTCAAATCCCTTTAGAATCACCCCGTAATCATAGGACCATTTCCCGTTATAGCCCCGGCTCTCGTACAGCCTCGGCGTCCGTTCCATGATGGAATCCGCGGTTCGCACCGCCCAATGCCTCTTTGTCATGCCGATCACCCTCCCGGTTGAAAAATAGACCGTTCCGCCGCAGATCACAGCTGCGGACGGAACAGCCGCTTGTTCATGGCCGCGTATGCTGTAAAGCGGCCAGTCTACTTGCCATACACTGCTTTATAGGCAGCTTCGTACTCGGCGATGATTTTATCGCCTCCCGATTTTCTCCAGTTCTGTACGGCTTGCTGAAATCCGTTCAGGTCAGTCTTGCCGAGAATATATTTATACGTGGCATCCGTAATGATCTTCTGCAGCTCGGAGCCCTGCTCCGAATTCGTCGGCGACTCCAGGGAATACATCGGATTAAGCACCGCAAAGCTTGTATTCTCCTCGATCAGCCGGTTGGCTTCTTGTTTCAGCGGATCCGAGTCATGAATGACAAAGCCGTTCTCCTTCGGGCGGGACCCGGCAAATGGCTGTACTTCCTGCTGCCAAAGGCTTGTGTCCTTGATCGTCACGGCGTTGTCCTCGTCGATCGTATAATGGACTCCTTCAATGCCGTAAGTCATCAGCGCATATACTTCCTCCGACATCAAATCGTTGACGAATTTCAGCACGCGCTTCAATTCCTCTTCATCCTTCACTTCCGATTTCGGGAAGGCGAGCAAGCCCCCGACGCCGTTGGACGTCGACCAGATCGCTCTGTCGCTCTCATTGCCGGTAGACGTAATGTCGTTGATCATCACTAGCTCCATATCGTCCTGAATGCCCTTGGCCAAATTAAGCAGGTTTTTGCTGTCGAAGAGAGCACCTACGTAAATCCCCGCTTTGCCTTGCGCGAAGTTCTGCTGCTGATCCGTCTTCGCCGTAACGGCAAAATCCTGATTGATATAGCCGTTGTCATACAGCTCTTTCATGTAATCCATCGTCTTGATGTAGCCTTCCGACTCGAATTCCGGCGTAACTTTGCCATCCTCGCTGACGCTCCAGACACTTGGTGTGCCGAAGTAGGAGCTGAGCGTCTTGAATGCCCCGAAGACGAGATCGCTGCGATCCATGAATCCAGTCGTATCCTTGACGCCGTTTCCATCCGGGTCCTGCTCCGTGAACGCTTTGGCCACCTGCATCAATTCATCCGTCGTTTTCGGTACTGGCAGACCGAGCTTATCCAGCCAATCCTTCCGGACGATGACCCCGTTTCTAGCGACCTGCTTCTGCAGCGGTACTCCATACAGCTTGCCCTCGATGGACGCCGATCTGCGCATATCCTGTGAGATTGCTGCAAGATTCGGATGTTCGTCCAGATAAGGAGCGACATCCCAAAATACGCCAGCTTTCAATGCGTTGCGGACCGATGAGTTGTCCAGCATCGTTAGGGTAACGATATCCGCCAGGGAGCCGGAAGCGAGCGAAGTGTTAAGGCGCTCCTCTTTAGAGGCGTCCGGAATCCAGGAGAACTTGATGTCGGTATTCGTTGCCTCTTCGATTTTGCTCAGCACGGTATCCGTCGGCGGCGATGGCGTCTGCAGAATATTCAGCCAGCTGATCGATGCCCTTCCGTCGGCGCTGGGGCTCCCGGCTGGATGGGAGCCTGATTTTGTTCCCCCGCATGCGCTGAGCAGCAGGCTGCAGCACAGCGTAAGCGCTGCCAATTTTGCGATTTTCCGTTTCATGTACTCTACCCCTTTTTTATGATTTTCTGCATGGAATTGATTTATCTTCCTCTTCCGTTTAGGGCCGGAAGCAAGAATTCGCTTGAAATCCGAAATCCGGTTAATAAACCCCGTCTTCGCCGAATTTCTTGGCCAGCTTGTTCGCGATAATGACCAGGATTAATCCGACGACGCCCTTGAACAGGCCTACCGTAGTACTGAAGCTGAGCTGTCCGTTCTTCAAGCCGGCGGTAAAAATATACGTATCGAATATTTCCCCGACCTCCCGGTTCAGCGAGTTGAGGAGCAAATACATATGCTCGAAGCCAAGTTCAAGCGTATTGCCGATTTTGAGGATCAGCAGGGTAATGATCACCGGGCGAATGGCAGGCAGTGTAACGTGCCATGTTTTTCGCAGTCGGCTGGCTCCGTCCATTTCGGCCGCTTCATACAGCTGCGGGTCAACAACCGTAATCGCTGCCAAATAGATGATGGTGGACCACCCGGCTTCCTTCCATATAATCTGCAGGATGTACATCGGTCGAAGCCATTCCGTGGATGTCAGGAAGCTGATCTTGCTCCCTCCGAATGCGGCGATGATCTCGTTAATGACACCCCCGTCCACATTGAGAAAAACATATGTGATCGAAACGATGATGACCCAGGACATGAAGTGAGGGATGTATACCATCGTCTGGATCGAATTTCTGAACATTCTATGCCTCACTTCATTCAGCATCAGCGCAAGAATAATGGGAAGCGGAAAGAAAATGACGACTTCAAGCGCAAACAGGATCAGCGTATTGCGCAGCAGCATAACAAAGGTGGGTTCGGTAAATAAACGTACAAAATGCTTGAATCCGACCCATGGACTTCCCTGGATGCCCAAGTACGGCTGATAATCCTGAAAGGATATAATCAGGCCCCCCATCGGAAAATACTTGAAAATGACGTAGTACACGAATCCCGGGAGAATCATCAAATATAACAGTTTGTTTCTGCTTAAGCTTTTAAAATGCCGAAGCATTTCGGTCCTCCTGTGCCCGATTCCCTTCTGCGGTTTGCCTTGCAACGGGATAGCTGAGGAATCTGCTTCCTTCACCGGCTGTCGACCTCCTTGATCAGTTAACATGTGTTCGAGCCAAGCATATCCGCTAATCGTCATTCCGTATATAATCATTAGCTATCATCGGCCCGGGAACCCCTTAAGCATCAGGCAAATTGTAGCTGGTGATCAGCATTCATGCTCAGGATACCCTGCGAATTGTAGCTGGTGATCATTAGTGGAGATAAGGATTATTTCCTTGCTCCGATGCATAAACGTGTGCCGTTCATCCGCCGCAAAGGTCATAGAACATGATTATATACGGAATATTTGCGGCTTGTTATGGTGGATATGAGACTACTATTCAAGGAGGATTTCATACTGCCATGTCCAAATCTGCACTTAAGAAGCCATCGCTGGGAAGCCTGATCTTCAACGTTGTCAACTATGGGCTTCTGCTCCTGTTCGCACTCGCGTGTCTCCTGCCGTTCGTGAATGTCGTGGCCAGCTCCTTCGCCTCGACGCAGGAAATCGTCTCGAAGAAGTTTGTCCTGTTTCCGACGACCTTCTCGCTGGACGCTTACCGGTTCATCTTCTCGACGCCGACGATCTTCAGAGGGCTCGGCGTATCAATCGGCACCACGCTGGCAGGCACGGCCGTCAGCATGATGCTGACCGCCCTGATGGCATACGGCTTATCCCGCAGATATTTATCCGGTAGAAATATCATTAATTTTATTATCGTATTCTCGATGCTGTTCAGCGGCGGAATGATTCCGACCTTCCTTGTCGTCAAGGCGGCAGGCCTGATTGACTCCTACTGGTCGCTGATCATCCCGACAGCGATTAACGCCTTTAACTTGATCATTATGAGGAACTTCTTTCAGGCTCTGCCGGATAGCCTGGAGGAATCGGCCAAAATCGATGGCGCCAACGATTTTCGCATCCTGTGGAGAATCATGCTGCCCCTGGCCCTTCCTTCGATCGCGACCCTCTCGTTGTTCTACGGAGTCAATTACTGGAACACGTACATGAATGCGATCCTGTACCTTAACGATTCCGAGAAATGGCCGCTGCAGGTGCTGCTTCGCCAAATCGTCATCGTGTCCAGCGGCATGGAAGGCGATAATTCCGCAGTAGACATCGTTCCTCCCGCCCAGACGATCAAAATGGCGGTTATCGTCGTCGCTACCGTTCCGATGCTGGTCGCCTATCCGTTCGTGCAGAAGCATTTCACAAAGGGCGCCCTGCTCGGGGCGGTTAAGGGCTAGGGCTTGGATTTTGGGTTACGCGATGCTTCAAATTAAAGAAGTTCTGGTTCCCCGCATGCCTCATGCGAACCAGAACTTCTTCTTTGTGTTTAGCGTCTCGCTGCTCAGCGCTCCAACTTCATTTTGCGGTATGCTCCCGGCGTGACATGCTCCTTCTTGCGGAAGGAGCGGATGAAGTTTTGAGAATTTTGGTAGCACAGCCTCTCCGCAATGTCCTTGATCGTCATGTCGGTATCCACCAGCCACTTCTTGGCGACTTCCAGCCGGTAATGCATTAGATATTCGCTGAACGTAGTTCCGTACTCCTTGCGGAATATGCTGCTTAAATAATTAGGGCTGTAATGCAGCCGTTCGCTGATTGACTCTAGCGACAGCTCCTGATCGTATTCGGAGCGGATCATCGCGGCGATCTTATCCGCAATCGACCGGAATTGCTGGCTGGCCTTCTCCTTGACGCTCCTGACCATCGGATAGATGACTTCGTGAACAAGGATGCGTTCGATCTCTTCAGGATTCCGCGTATCCAGCAGCCGGTGGTACAGATTGAAGTTGCTCTGCGTAAGCAGCACCTCAACGCCGATAAGCTGCTCCAGCTGAATCAGATTGTTAACGAACCGGATCAGCGTAACTTCAAGATTCATCGGATTCAGACTATGCTTCATCATATCGGCCAGCAGCGGATACAAAGAGCGAGACACCTCCTGCTCGTCTCCCAGGCGTATGGCGTCGAACAGCCGTGCCTCCAGCTCGGTCGGATAATGCAGCAAGATAGGCCCCGATATGCCCGTAGAAATATCCTCATAAAAGATAATCGACTCCTTGCCAAGATTCAGCCGCTGATACAGCGCCTCCAGGCTCATCTCGCAAGCCTCTCTGCTGCTCAGCACATCCTCGTAGGGCGCGCTAATGCCTATGCTGACGGAAGACTCCAAATACTCCCGGGCAGACCGGATAATTATCTTGGCATACTGCAGGATCTGCTTCCGCATTTCCTCGGCGCTCCCTTTCTCGAAGAGAAGCACCGTCGCCTGCGTCCGTTCATTAAGCACGACAGGCAGCATTCTGCCCGGCTGTGGAACGATGTCCTGCACGAGGTTATTCACCGCCAGGAGCAGCACATCCTTGTCTGACGGCTGCCCGTCGCCATAGCTGTCCAGCTGAATCAACAGCGTGACGAAGAGCGTGCTGTCCGTAACCGGGTAACCGAACCGCTCCAGCCCTTTCTCCGCTTCCTCCCGGGTTAGCCGATTCTGAAGCAGATTGAGCACAAACTGCGTCTCCAGCTTGGGCTTCTCCAGCTCGATCAGTCGCTCCAGGCTCTCTTTCTCGGATACGATGGAATCGATCGACCGGATAATCCAGTCCACTTCGTCCCTCAGCATCGGCTCCGGGCTCTTGGCCAGGCTGCTTTGAATCTTCCGGTAGGGCCGGGTCAAATACACCGACAGTACATATGCCAGCATAACCATCAGCAGCATGATCACGATGCCCATAACAATAAGGCCGTAACGCGTGGTGGCAAGCGCATTGCTCACCTCTTTCTGATCGAGCAGCGTCACATAGGTCCAATTGTTATAGTCAGATTTAGCATATAGAGCAATAACGGAGCCTCCCGCCTTGCCTGCGACCGTCACTTTGCCCGTCTGCGCCCCGCCTTCAGCCTGCTCGCTGATGAGCCGAAGCTGCTGCGGAGAGAGCATTTCGGATGCCGTCTTGGCAGCGTAGAGCAGTTCGCCCTCTTTATTCAGAATATAGACGGAAGTATCCGGCTTCGTCTGCAGTGTATGATTCAGCGTCTGCAGGGAAATGTCCGATAGAGCTACCGCCTGCTTGTCTTTCGAATACACGGGAAGCGTATGGATGAAGCGGATGCCGTCATCCGTCTTGACCCAGTACAGTCCCTTGCTTGCTTTGTCGATGTACTCCTCGTACAGCTCCTCCCGCTCCTCGGTGGAGAGCTGGGACAGCGAGCCATTTGAAATTCTCCAGTTCTGCTTGAGACTGATCAAGGAATACTGAACCCCTTCCAGCCCCATCGTAGCGATATAATTCAGCTGGGTATTCAATTCCCGGTAAGCTTCGAAATCCCGCTCCGTCAGCGGGCTGTCGATCACATCGTGAAAAGACTTCGTCGTGCTATATGTAAAGAAAGCGTATTCAATCGTTTGGATCTTCTGTTCCAGTGTGTTGCGAATTTGCGTAATCAAGCTTTGGTGGCTCTCCCCGACGCGGTCTGCGACCGAACGGGTGGTAGATATATATATGTAGCTGCCAAAACCAATAACGAGTCCGATACTGAGGACAAGAATAGGAATGAACACGTTGTAGAACGTCTTGCTCTTTCTCATTGCTTTGCTCCTTAAGCCTATATTGATCAAGCAGCTGGCTGCTTCCCGCATCGTCGGATAAATACTATTATAGCGCTTACAATCTAATCGGAACATAGGGATTTTTATCGATCCCGCAAACTAACCCCTACCATACAACCCATACAGTTCCATACAGCCCCTTCAGCCAAAAAGCAAAGACATTCCAGCAATTACGGGAGCAGCCGTCTTTCCTAATCGGGCCGTATCTATTACAATGGAACTAGATCACTTTAAATAATATATCACTTAATCACATAACATATATATAAACTAAATGTGGGTGGAGGCTAATTTTCGAATGAAGCTAAATCTTACGGAGCAATCGCTGCCTGTATATGAGGCATTATCCAGCCAGGTTCGGCTGAGTATCATGAACCTGTTGGCCGAGCGGGCGATGAATATTAAGGAGCTGGCAGAAGCCCTCGGGTTAAGCAGTGCTATTATGACGATGCACGTTCGCAAGCTTGAAGCCGCAGGGCTGGTCTCCAGCGAAATGGCTCCCGGGCGGAACGGGCTGCAGAAAATCTGTTCACTTGCCGTGGAGAGCATTGAAATCATTATTCCACGCAAAGGGGAGAAGGCGCAAAAATGCCATCGCACGGAAATTCCGGTCGGGCATTATTCGGACTTCATGATCGAGCCGACATGCGGCCTTGCTACGGTCGAGCATATTATCGGCAGCTTTGACGATCCAAGGCATTTCTGGGATCAGGAACGGATTAACGCGGGGGTTCTCTGGTTCGGCAAAGGATTTATCGAATACAAGATCCCTAATTTCCTATTGTCGAGCCAGCAGCCCCAAGAGCTTGTGATTACGATGGAAATCGCCTCAGAGGCGCCTAGCACGAACAACAATTGGCCATCGGATATCACGTTCAGCCTGAACGGAGTCAAGCTGGGCCATTGGACGAGCCCGGGCGACTATGGGGACAGCCGGGGGAAATATACGCCGAGCTGGTGGCATAACCAGACCAATCAATACGGCCTGCTGAAAAAACTACGCATCAATCACGAAGGTACGTTTATGGACGGATTGAAGTTGTCCGGCGTGACCCTGAATGATGTTCATATCCTGGAAAAGCAGTGGACATTCAAGCTCTCCGTCGAGGACGATGCCGAGCATGTCGGCGGTTTAACGCTGTTCGGCAAAGGCTTCGGCAATTATAACGAGCATTTGATCTTTGAGCTGTATTACAGCTGATACGATTCTTTGGGGGCTTTTTATTTTTCCCCTAAGATATGAGAAGAAGCCCGGATATTCCGGGCTTCTTCTTGCTTTCCAGCTCTCAGCTTGCGCTTGTCTTCTCCACATAAGCATTCCATTTGCGCTGCCCCGGCAGCGGGCATTCCCTCTCCTTCAGCTTGGCCACGACGGGGATGATGCAGCCGCAGGCGAGACAGGTTGTTCCGCCCTGCAGCTTGGGGCAGGCGCGGCACAGCTCCAGCCGCTGAGCATAAATTTCATCCGGAACGCACCGTTCCGGCGCAAAGGCGGGGGAGGCCAGAATTCGCTGAATCTGCTCCTCCGTCACCTTATACTCTTCCCGGCAGCCTTTACAGGATGACGCTGTCATCGCTTAAGCCTTAGGCGACAATGCCAATACGGTAACGGACATCGGCGGCAGCTCGGCCGTCACCCGTCCTCCCTCTACCGTAAAGCCATGAAATGCCTGCGGCGCTACTGTATCCGGGGCATCGAACGTATTGTGAGCATCTATCGTGTCCGCAGCAAGCACCGTCCCCGTCACCTCCATGGACTGTCCGTCCCAGCCGCGTACGTCCAGCGGAACAACCGCCTTCTCGGCATGGTTCGTATTGCACAGGCTGATATGGACTACTCCGTCGGCATTAATCGAAGCGGAACCGGTGACAGCCGGAATTTCCCGCCCGTCGTAGCTGTATGTTCCCCCGTCCAGCTCGAGCTCGATCCGTTCAGCATCCTGATGCACCTTGAACATATCAAACACATGGTAGGTCGGCGTAAGCACCATTTTCTCCCCTTCGGTCAGGATGACCGACTGGAGCACGTTTACCGTCTGGGCGATATTTGCCATGCGAACGCGTTCGTTATGTTTATGGAAAATATTGAACGTCAAGCCGGCTACTAACGCATCACGAATCGAATTTTGCTGATACAGGAAGCCCGGATTCGTGCCCGGCTCAACATTGTACCAGGTTCCCCATTCGTCGACGATCAGCCCTACGCGCTTCTCGGGATCGTACTTATCCATAATGACGCTATGCTTCGTAATAAGCTCATCCATCCGCAGCGCCTTCTCCAGTGTCGTGAACCACTCGCTCGTATCAAAGCCCGTAGCTGGTCCTTTATCCTCCCAGGTATCCCCCGGCACCGTATAGTAGTGTAGAGTGAGAGAGTCCATAAACCGCGAAGCCTCCCGCATCAGAACCTCCGTCCAGTTATAGTCGTCTACGTTTGGCCCGCAGGCGATACGGTGGATTTTATTATCGTCATAGTTACGGACGTAGGTCTGATAACGTCGATAGAGATCCGCATAGTATTCCGGGCGCATATTTCCGCCGCAGCCCCAGTTCTCATTGCCGACGCCGAAGTAGGCTACCTTCCACGGTTCCTTGCGGCCATTAGCCTGACGCAGCTCGGACATCGGCGATACGCCGCCGAACGTCAGATACTCCACCCATTCAGACATTTCTTGAACAGTACCGCTCCCCACATTTCCGTTAATGTACGGCTCGCAGCCGAGCATATCGCACAGCATCATGAATTCATGAGTGCCGAAATGGTTGTTCTCGACCACACCGCCCCAATGCGTGTTAATCATTCTTTTGCGTTCTTCCCGCGGGCCAATGCCGTCCTTCCAATGATATTCATCGGCAAAACAGCCGCCCGGCCAGCGAAGCACCGGAATGTTAATCTGCTTAAGCGCTTGCACGACATCGTTTCTAATCCCGTTCGTATTCGGAATCGGGGAATCCTCGCCAACCCAAATCCCTTCATAAATGCAACGGCCCAAATGCTCGGAAAAATGACCGTAAATATTGCGGTTAATAGTGCCTCTGCGGAGGTCAATGTTAAGAACTGCCCGGTTTGCCATAAAAACAACCGCCTTTCAATTAATAATTATATTAATCAATTAATACTTACACTAACATTATAGGCCTATTCCCAATCGTTCGTCAACTGATCACGCTATGCTAAAAGGTAACCTAGCAGGTTAAGGTCAGGTAACCTAATGACCATGATATGATGACGTTCAAGTAACCTAAATAATCATGATATGACGACGATAGGCAACCTAAATGATCACGATAGGATGACGTTCAGATAAATAGATGGTTATTATCAGGTAACCAGATGCTCTCATGACCAAGTAAGGTAACCAGATGTATTTCATGCAGCTAGTTCATCGATTTTGGCCGTGTTAGAGGTGGCTAACTGCAAAACCTACATTTAGTTTTAAGCTTTTTGGACGAATTCGCTTCATTCTAGTAAACTGACTGCATGTTTTACATCTAGCGCATGTAAGCTTGATAAAAGAGGCTTAACTAGCTGTATAAAATACATTCCGCTTTTAAATGATCAATGAATGGTTACTTGAGCCTCTGGAAGGCGAGCCCTTCATTCTGAGTGATTTATTCGGTGATATGTGCGAGTCCTTGGACATACTGCAGAGTTGGGATATATTGCAGAGTTAGGACATATTACAGAGTTGGGATATATTGCAGAGTTAGGACATATTACAGAGTTAGGACATATTGCAGAGTTAGGACATATTGCAGAGTTAGGACATATTGCAGAGTTAGGACATATTGCAGAGTTAGGACATATTGCAGAGTTGAGATATATTACAGAGTTAGGACATATTACAGAGTCGGGACATATTGCAATAGGAGAATCCCATTCAAAACAGCAAATATGAAGGCAAGCATTAGGTCATTTCCAAGTATTTATCGTGAGAGATCTTTTTAATACAGTGGAGTATATGACATGAAAGAGGCTTATCCCCCGCCGTACGAAATAAAACCGCGATTCGTTGGCTGAAGATGGGAACATGGACTTTTACAAATTCAGTGGACGCATGGCCGTTTGTACTTTTAGTGAGACAGAACTCCATACTTAAGGAGCCGAGATGTTTAAAAAAAGTAATATGACCTTCTCAGTCCATAATTTTGATTCTAACTGCTAGAAGTCCAGTTAATTGTACCTCCCCGTCTGATTCCCCTAATTTAGCACAACAAATACAGATAGTTTAGTTCGACAAACACAGATAGTTTAGCAACAAATGCTAACAGTCAAAATGCTTAATTATTTCCCTACTTAAGCCGGGTTATCGAATCGCTTTAACCTCGCTTAATTCAGGTTGTTACTCTCCGTTTATTGTCATTCTCACCCTATAAAAAAGCGACTTTAGGGCCGAGCTATCTCAGCTCCCTAAAATCGCCTAAAGCCTAACTATTATTCATCGTACGACTGGTCTCATCGTGCGAAGCACGCCGTAGATTCCGTTCAAGCCGCCTTCCGGCACGAACTTGAATTCAATTTCCCGCAGCCCCTGAAGAAGCTCGGACGGGATCAGATATTGCTTCGTGAAAAACTCCCGTTTGCGCTCCGGCGGCATCCTCTCGCAGACCAGCAGCGTGCCGTTAGCATATATTTTCATGACCCGGTTATGGTTGATGGAGAAATACGTGACCTGGAGCAAATTGTCCGCTTCCGGATCAATAGCCAGTTTATAGCTGAACCAGCCGCCCCCCGCATGCGCTAACCGTCCGTTGAGGCCGTCCCAAGCGCCTCCGAAGGTCTCCTCTCCCTTAATTCCATGCTCCAGCTCATATTGATCGTTGCCGACCTGCACGCTATCGAGGGTAGCCTCTTTGATGAGCTTCTCCTGCCGTGCCCGCTCCAGGTGCTGCTTCAATTCCTCCGAATCCTCAGCCACGATGTTCCAGTAGATGCCGTATCGTTCGCGATGCTGTCTGTAATGCGGCGTAAATACCAACCGCTCATCTTCATCCGTGTTCCGAAGCTCGAATGCGAGGTCCTCCCCCCGCTTTATCAGATGGTGCTCGATATCGATCAGCCATTGCTCCGGTGTCATACCCTTAGGAATAATGAAGTCCTTAACGAGCATCTTACGCGTAGGCACGCTCACCATGATGCCGGTAGCCGCCTGCGTCATATCCTCCGTCCCCAGAGCTGCGCTAAGCACAACGGGCCCATACTGGAAGCCAACGACATTCTGGTTGTCCGGCAGCCTGGAGATGAACACCTTCATCGGCAGTACCAGCATCAGCACATCGCCATGCCTCCATTCCCGGTCAATGACGATATACTGCTCCTCGGATTTCCACGGTATGGCTTCTCCGTTGACTTTCACCTCAATCTGGCCGGCGGTCCAGTAGGGAATGCGAAGATATAGATCAAACGGCCGGCTGCGCCCATCCCCAATCTCGACCGTCAATGCAACCTCATTCGATTCGGGGATCGCCGAGCGCTGCGTAAGCTTCACTCCCTGCTCGGTCCAATTCAATTCGGAGCTGATGTATTGATTGATGTATAGCATGTTCCCTGCGTGAAAATAAATGCTGTCATTCAGCTTCGTAAAGCTCTCCATCCCCGTGCCGGTACAGCACCAGAAATGCTCGAAAGGAGAGCTGTATATTTTGAAATATCCGGTCGCCATCGGCTGAAAGTACATCGTCATTCCCGTCTCCGGATTTTGCGAGGACAAAATCGCATTGATGTAATTTCGCTCGTAGAAATCGCTATATTTGACATTCCGAGTTAGCTTGAACAGCTCGCGCGTCAGCTTGAGCATATTGTAGCTATTGCAGGTCTCGCAGGTAATATCGGAACGCTTGCTGTTCAGGATGTCCGGCTCGCCAAAATGCTCCGATTCGCTATTCCCGCCAGTAATATAGCTGTGGTGATACACCACCATGTCCCAGAAGTTCTGCGCCGCCTCCAGATAGAAGCGTTCGCTCTCTCCCAGCACCAAATAGCGTTTTAACGCACCAAGAAACTTAGGGATCGTCGTGTTGGCATGCTTGCCCTGCAGAATATCCCGGCCCTGCTGGATCGCTTCAAATAGCGGAAGCTCATCGAATTTATGGGCTGCCTCCAGATGCCTCTCTTCTCCGGAAATTTTATAGAGATCGTACAAGCAATCGTTCATGCCCCCGTATTCCACCGCAAGCACAACAGCCTGAAGCTCTTCATCCCAGCGGGATGTCCGAGAAGCCACCCAGTCTCCCAGTTTGACTACCGTATCGTAAGCGACCCTTGAACCCGTACCATGATATACCGAGATCAGTCCGGCAATAATTTTGTGCATGGTGTACCAAGGCACCCAGGCCGGCTGACGCTGCTCGATGTTGTCGATCAACTGCTCCGGAAACGCTGACAGATAGCCGCTCTCGAATTGACATTCCGCCAGCTCGGAAATCATGTATTCCAGCTTCTGCAGCAGGGCAGCGTTCCGCGTGTTCTCATACGCCTGCGAACATGCCGTCAGGAAATGTCCCAGCGTATGCCCGCGGATCTCAGTATCCTCCCAGCCGGGATATTTCTGCGCCTTCGGCTTCAGTCCCCGGTTCTCCCGAAATCCGGCCAGCAGCCGGTCCACGTCATAGCTATGCAAATACTGCAGCTCTTTGGCGAAGGCATTGACATGATAATCCCCGGTCAACCCGACCTGATCCAATCGAAAATCCTGCAGCGCACTATTCCGTGCGGTTGTCTCTATCCTCATTCTTATCCCTCTTTTTTCTTCATTTAACGACTACCTCCAGATTAACGTTAGAAGATTTCCGGGGAAATAGTGAAACGTTCGAATCAGTGTAAAAAGGTTAGATCATTATTCCTGATATAGGAATCGTTTATCAGAAATGATATCGTTTAAGTAGAATGAAACCACGATTTAATCGCCCGTTTCTGCTTGGAGCTGTCTAACATCGTGTGTTAAAAGGTCAGAATTAACAAAAGGAGGGCCGTGTATGATGGGCTATCGTTTTAACGTAAACCAGCCGCTGCATATGACGATGACGGGCAAATTCGCTTCCCCGTCGCCAGATTGGGTGCATCTGAGCAGAGTGCTGATGGACTACGAATTGTTCGTGCAGACCAAGGGCGTCTTATATATCGCGGATGGCGAGGAGCAATTCGCGCTGGAAGAGGGAGATTTTCTGCTGATGCCTCCGCGCGCCAGGCAGCATGGATACCGCTCCTCCGACTGCAGCTTCTATTGGCTGCATTTTATCCCGTCCGATAGCGGAGCCGACGTCCAGGCTGTCCCAGCGGCCGAGCATGAACACCAAACTGGAAGCATTGTCATTCCTCGCAGAGGAACGCTGCGGAGCGCAGACAAGATTCTCGTTCTGATGAAGCAGCTGCAGGATGCGGTCCGCAATTACCGGGAGCAGACGCTGAGCAATTATATGACGACAACGATTCTCTGCGAGCTGTACAACCAGTTGTTCCGGCAGGAAATCAGCCCGAATCGCGAGCTGAAGCAGCAGCAGCTCTATAACGATATCGTCGACTATATTCAGTGGCATCGTTATGAGCCGTTAAAGGTATCCCAAATCGCCGATCATTTCGGCTATAACGTGAAATATTTGTCGCACCTGTTCTCCACCATCGCCGGGGTACCGTTGAAGCAATATATTTTACAGCAAAAAATCGAAGCCGCATCGTTCCTGCTTACGGATACGAATCAAACGATCCACGAAATTGCCATGCAGCTCAGCTATCATGACAGCCACCATTTCATGAAGTCATTCAAGCAAATGACCGGCCTGACCCCGACGGAGTACCGTAACGCTTATGCGAACCGGCTGTTGTTTTATGAATGAGAGGCAGAATTCATTAGACAACATTCACAAATTTGATCCCAACGACAAACAGAGCCCTCCCGGAGGGAAGACTCTGTTTGTAAACTAAACCTCCAAAATAGAAGGCATGATATGCGGTGCGCGGCCTACTTCTTTCATAAAAAATCTGCGCATGATCCGGTGCGTCGAACGAACCCAATCGGAGCGATTGTACTCCTGGCGTTCTCCCTGCTTCGACAGGTTCCGCTTCAGCGTCATCTCTGCCCGCCGCAGCAGCGGACGGGCATCCTGCATATAGACGAAGCCGCGGGTCACAATATCCGGTCCAGCAAGAATCTGGCCCGTCTCCGCGTCAATCGTCATAACGACGATGACGATTCCCTCTCTCGCCAGCTCGCCCCGTTCCTCTACAAGCTCATCCTCATAAGTCCTCATCTCGCCGTTGCTGATGAAGACATCCCCGGACGGAATCGAACGCCCCTTCTTGGCGCGATTGCGGTAGATGGACAGCGTATCCCCGACGTTCATCACGAAGATGCGGTCCTCCGAAAGCCCCGTCTGCATCGCAAGCTTGCGATGAGCAAGCAGCATGCGGTATTCCCCGTGAATCGGGATGAAATACTTCGGACGAATCATGCTGAGCATCAGCTTCAAATCCTCACGGTTGCCGTGGCCGGAGGTATGAATATCGATAATGGAGCCGTAAATAACATTGGCGCCTGCCCGCATCAGCATATCGATGCTCCGGTTAATATTCTGCTCATTGCCCGGAATCGGGGAAGAAGAGAAAATGACGGAGTCTCCCGGATAAATCTGTACGGAACGATGCGCCCCGGAAGCGATCCGGCTCAGCGCCGCGTTCGGCTCTCCCTGGCTGCCCGTGCAGACGATCAGAACCCGGTTATCCTCATAGCGGTCAATATGCTTCACATCGATCAGCATTCCATCGGGCACGCGGATGTATCCAAGCTCCTGTCCGATCGTAAATACCTTCTCCATGCTCCGGCCGATCACGGCGATTTTGCGGTCGCACTGCATCGCAGCTTCCACCACCTGCTGCAGACGGTGCACATTGGATGCAAACGTTGCGAACAGAATCCGTCCCTCGCATTGCCGGAACGATTCGAGTATTGCATTCCCAACCTTGCGTTCGGACGGGGTAAAGCCCTCGCGTTCGCTATTCGTGCTGTCTGCCAGCAGCGCTAGAACACCCTCGCCTCCGACGCTGGCCATCTTGGACAGATCAGCCGGCTTGTCCTCCGGCGTGAAATCGAATTTAAAATCCCCGGTATGTACAACCGGACCATAAGGCGTGTCCACGACGATGCCAAAAGCGTCGGGGATACTGTGAGTTGTTCTGAAGAAATGGACGGCAAGATGCTGAAACTGATACCGGTCATCCTCATGGAATACATGCAGCTCGGCTTGTCCGAGCAGGCGGTATTCCTCCAGCTTGGCCCGAACCAGGCCAATCGTCAGCGGTCCGCCGTAAATCGGAACCTGGAGCTGCCGGAGCAGGAACGGAATGGCCCCGATATGGTCCTCGTGCCCATGCGTAATGAACAGGCCTTTGATTTTATGCTTGTTAGCGATTAAATAACTCATATCTGGAATGATATAATCGATTCCGGATAGGCGCGAGTCCGGAAATTTCAAACCCGCATCAATGACTATAATTTCATTCTTGTACTCCACGGCGTACATATTTTTACCGATTTCTCCAAGACCGCCAAGCGCGAAAATACGAACCGGCGGGGGGGATGATTTAGGACGGCGCTGCGTTTTCGCCGGCTTTGCAGCCTTTACATTTTTGCTTGCTTCTTCATTCATTATGTGCATAATTCCTCTCTTGCAAAATACCGGTCACCCAAGGGGCCGGGCTTTGTGATAATATTTGTATGGCTCTCTATGTTCGGATACTCTCTATATCTTTTCACCATTCTTCAACCGTTCAATCAGATCAAACAGATCGCTCCTCTTGACCCTCCAATGTCTGCCGATTTTAAAAGCCGGAATGACACCCTCGTTCACCATTTTATAGGTTGTTACTTCACTAAGCTGCAAATAGTTCGCAACCTGGGCTATCGTCATGATCTCGATTTCCGAATCCATAGAAATAATCTCCTCTATAGAACATTGGTTTGTATTCAATTATACTCAATTATACTCATAATAACTAATTATTTTTCCAAAACAACAAAGCTGACACAGTTCAATCCTGTGCCAGCTTGAGGATTACAGCTTATTTATTTCATAGATTTAAATCTAGAATCAGTTCCGGCCTGCGCCCGTAATAATTTGCCGGATTTGCTCCAGCGGGGCCTTAGGCTGCCTGTCATACGTCAAAAGGCCGTTGATCTCCTGCTCGACATCTGTAAGTTGCGTATAGCAGAACCCCTGTACAACCGGGGAGGCATACATCGGGTCAACAACATCTTTCAGCCGCTTCAAATAATCCTCCTCGCTATCCGCACCCGAGTAACCCCAGCCCTCCCATTCGCTCGCCTTGAAGGCGATTCCACCGAACTCCGTCACGAGAATCGGCTGCCCTGCATAGGCCGCTCCGCCCACGAAGATGCTGCGGTTCGCCGGCATGGCATTTAGCGTGGACTCCACGGTTTCATATCTCGCCTCCAGCACCTCGCGGCGGCTCTCGTAGTCATGAATCGTCACCAAATCCGTCGTCATATGCTCCCAGCCGTCGTTATAGACGACAGGACGCGTCTGATCTAGCGATTTCGTCAAATGATACATCGCCAGCCCATGCTGCTGCTGCTTGGCATCGATCTGCACGTTCGGCACACCCCAGCTCTCATTCAGTGGAACCCATGTCACGATGCAGGGATGGTTGTAGTCCCGCTGGATTACTTCCTGCCATTCGCGGGTAAACTGCCGCACATAGTTCTCGGAGTAGGCGTAGGCATTGGCAGCCTCGCCCCACACAAGCATGCCGATCCGGTCGCACCAGTACAGGAACCTTGGATCTTCCATCTTCTGATGCTTGCGTACCCCGTTGAAGCCCATCTCTTTAGCCAGCTCAACGTCCCGCTTCAGATCAGCGTCGCTCGGAGCAGTGAGTATGCCTTCCTCGAAATACCCCTGGTCAAGCACAAGCCGCTGATAATACGGACGGTTGTTCAGGCACAGCCTTCCATTCTCAATGGATACCTTGCGCATCCCGAAATAGCTGATCACCTCATCCAGCACATGTCCCCCGCCGATCAGCCTGAAGGAAATGTCGTACAGATTCGGATTCTCCGGCGACCAAAGTCGCCCGAGCCCATGCTCCGCGAAATCATGAAGATGAATACTGCGGTATTCCTCCGGGCGAAGCAGCTTGTAGCGATCGCAAGCAATCTGTTCCCCTTGAAAGGACACCATTACCTCAAGCTCCAGCTCCGCCCCGCCCTGCAGGCCGTCCACAAAGGTATGCAGCTGGATTTCGTTTCGGTCGATATCCGGGGTCATGGCGACCCGCTTCAGATGAACCTGATCCACCGGCTCGAGCCACACCGTCTGCCAAATCCCCGTGGTTCGGGTATAGAAAATGCTCGCTGAATTTTCCAACCAATACTGCTTGCCCCGCGGCAGCGTAATGTCCCGGCTGAAGTCCTCTGCACGCACAGTGACCGTCTGGCTTCCCGGCACGAGCAAATCTGTAATATCGGTCTGAAATGGCGTATGGCCTCCTTCATGAACCGCGGCCAGCTGCCCGTTAACCCATACCTTGGCCAAGTAATCGACCGCGCCGAAATGAAGCACGATCCGCTTCCCGCTCCAGGCCTCCGGCAGTTCGAAGCTTTTACGGTACCATACGACATCATGAAATTCCGGATTTCCGATGCCGCTCAGCCTGCTCTGGAACACGAAGGGCACCGTGATCGCATGCGGATAGGGAGACTGAAAATCCTTCCCGTACCATTTCTCCCGCTCCCCGATCCGATCATCGTCGAAAGCGAACTCCCATTCTCCATTTAAATTGAGCCAGTCAGCCCGCATAAACTGCGGTCTAGGATATTCCTCGCGCGGAATTGCTTTATTGTTATGGATGCTTGTCATGGATCCTTACCTCCTGTAGTTTCAAGTGCAATCAAATACGTCCAATACGTCCTGCCGGTTCTGAAGCGGCGCCCGTCTCCTCCTTGCGGAACCTGCGGCGGAAATCCTTCGGCGAGAGCTTGGCCTCCCTCTTGAATACGCGATAAAAATGACGCAAATTCGGAAACCCGGTCTCATCGGCGATCGCCGCGATTTTATCGTCGGTGTCCATAAGCCGGCGCTTAGCTTCTTCGATACGAATCGCAGTCAGCCGCTCCACGAAGGTCGTGCCTGTCCGCTGCTTGAACAGCGTACTGAAATAAGCCGGATTCAAATGCACCTGTCCTGCTACCTCGTTCAAGGTAAGCGGCTTATGGAAGTGGGCAGCTAGGTACTGCAGCGCCTGCTCCACCGGATCATGCTCGATTTCACGCCTAGAATCGGCAATGCAGCGGGCTAAGCCCGTCAGCAGCTCCCGGCATTCGGCCTTCAGCTCCTCGCTGGATGTAATCGAGCAAATGTCGAAGATCAGGCTGCGGATATCCCTTTCGCCCAGCCACGCCTTGCTTAAATTCAGCTTCTCTGCGGACTCGTAGAAATGAATGAGCAACTTGCATATTTTCTGATAGACCAGCTCAGGGCTCGTCGCCTGCTGGCAAAGGCCTCCGATCTCCGACTCCACCCGGCTGGCCGCTTCCTCTGCCCGGCCCTCCAGAACGGCTCGCTCCATCGCCCCCCAGGACTCGGTATCGACCTCTAAATATAGATCGTGATCCCGACGCAGCGCTTCATAATGGAGTACCTTGTCACCGCCGACGATCAGCCTGTAGAGCAGGCTGATTTCGGCATCCCGGTAAGACTCGGAGATCGAATTGACTCCTTCGGCTACCCGGCCGACGCCGATCGTCACCGTCAGATTCGACAGAGAAGTAATCTGTCTGCGGATTGACTCGGCCAATTCGACCAGGCTGCGGCTGTCGTTGCTGCTCAAATTGACGATGGCCGCCACCTCGGAATCAGAGAGAACCAGACTGTAGCCCTTCATCCGTTTGTTGACCATTTCCTGCACGAACTGCCGGATATAGAGCTGAAATAACGAGGGGTCGGCTTTTAAATATCGATCCGAGCCGATCGAGCCTTTATCAAGCTTAATCAAGAAACAGCAGTAATATGGCTGATCGAAATCGACGCCGATTTTGCGCAGCAGATCCACGTGATGCTGCTGCACCATCCCTCTCATCAACCCCGCGATAACGGACTCGCTGACATGTCGGCGGATAAGCTCGTTCTCCTCCTGATCAAACCTGGGAGCCGAAGCCTTGTCCCGCTTTGCCGTCTCCTCTTTCAGCTTGCCGAGAATCCGTCCCAGCTCGCTCCGTTCCACCGGCTTCATCAAATAATCCTTAGCCCCGTATCTCATGGATTGGAGCGCATAAGTAAAATCCTCATACCCGCTCACCACGATGCATTCCATTTGCGGAAACCGCTCCTTCACGACCCGCTGCAAGGCGATGCCATCCATTCGAGGCATACGAATATCGGTCAATATGACATCGGGCTGCAGCATCTCCGCGCGATCCAAAGCCTCGTAGCCGTCCGAAGCATCGCCCACGATCTCCCATTCGGGATCCAAGGACGTAATCATGGCCCGAAGCCCCTTGCGGAATATCTTCTCATCGTCGACGATCAGAATTTTTGGCATAAGATCCTCCTCCTTGGCCAGCTCATGATGTGGAATGGAATACGGCCGCTGCCTCTGTCTCCCTATGAGATGGAATAGGCTTCGCGGGAATCGTCAAGGTAACGCGCACCCCTCGGTAAGGCATGCTGTCGATCGTCAGCCCGTATCTCTCGCCGTAGCAAAGCACCAAGCGGCGGTGCACATTAAGCAGACCATTGCCGGTCTCGCCGCCAAGGTCGCGGGAGTAGGCAAGCTGCCGCCGAATATGTTCAAGCTGCGCAGTGGTCAAGCCGATGCCGTCGTCCTCCACGGTCAGCCGCAGCAGACCGTCCTGAATTCCTCCGGCTAAGGAAATCCTTCCCTCGCCCACTCCTTTATCGAGCCCATGCTTGAAGGAATTCTCGACGATCGGCTGGATCATTAGCGGAATGACAGCGCAATCCATCGCCTCCGCTGCGATATCCAGCGTGAAATGCAGCCGCTCATCGTAGCGCAGCTTCTGAATAGCCATATAGCTGCGGATATGCTCAATTTCGTCCTTGAGAACGACCCCCGATTGATGCGCATTCAAGGAATACCTCAATATGCGGCTCAGATTGTTCGTCATCGTCGTAATTTCCTTGCTGCCCTCCAGCTCCGCATACATGCTGATTGAACCCAGCGTATTGTAGAGGAAATGGGGGTTGATCTTGCTCTGCAGGGCAGCGATTTGCGCATCCTTCTCCCGGATCTCAGTTTCATAGAGCAAATATCCAAGCTCGCTTAACCGGGATACCATTTTATTAAAAGCGCTCCCGAGCTGGCCTACTTCATCCCATTGATTCACGGGAAACGTCACCTCGAGCTGGCCCTTCTCTACCTTCTTCATCAGCCGGCTTAGCTTGCGAATAGGCAACGTGATGCGGTACGCCGTGAATACGGAGAAGAGCATGGCCGAACCGATGCAGACCATCCCCATGATCATGATGGAATTTCGGACCTGCACGCTGTCCTGCATCAGTTCCGAGACGGGGACAGCTCCGACGGTAGTCCACTGCGTAAGCTCGGACGTAGCATAAGAGACCAACATGCGTTCACCGTTCGTCTCCAGATGGGTTACGCCTTCTCCCCGGAAAGAGGCGGCAGCACCGTCTGCTCCCGGTACGACAGAGCCTTTACTGATAACGATATCCCCTGCGGCATTCGTGATATACAAGGATTCATTCCGCCCGAGCTGAACCTGTGCCAGAATCGTCCCGACCACGGCCGGGTCAACATCCAGCACGATATAGCCTATCGTCTGCCCGCTGTCAAAGCTGCGCAGCTCCCTTACGATGGAGAATACCTCGTAGACCGAGCCGCTCGTCGGCTTAAGCTCATGGGTTGTCAAAAATATGGGCTCTCCGAAATGGCCCTGGGCTTCCTTCAGCCACTCCGCATCCTCATCGAGCTTATAGCTCGTAACATATTGGCTTTCCGGCATAACGACATAGGACGCCCCTTTGGAGCCATAGAGCGAGACACCCATAATATCGATGCGTCCATTCAAGAACACCTTGGACACGAAATTGTTCAGCAGGCTGATCTCCTCCAGGCTTAAGGATGAGCCGGGCTTTCTTTCCGACGCCAAATAATCGAGGATATCCTGGTATTGATAAGGCATCAGCGACAGCCGGTTCAACTCCTCCATATAGGTATCGATATTGAGCGTAATCTGCTTCATCGTCTGCAGCTGCGACTCGCCGACATTCGCTTCCATCGTTCCCCGGAAGCTGGAAAATGCATACACGCCAAGCGCGCCGAGCGGGATTACGATCAAAACGGAATTAATGAGGATCAGCTTCTGAGCCAGCTTCAAATTTTTGAGCCATTGTATCCCTCTTCGCAGTTGCTTTATCATTGCCGTCCCTCACTTGCGCAAATCCGCATTGATTTTCTTCACAGCCGCATCAAGCGCTTCCTCCGGCGTCTGGTAACCGTAGATCATTCTCTCGAACTCGCTGATAATCCGTTCGTTAATGCTCCACTGTTTGGCGTTCCTCGGCCAGTAGGCTACATAGTTGGCCGTGGCCGCATAATCGCTTCGGTATTCAAGCCGGTTGAACATCTCCGACCTTGTAAGCTCAGTCATGCTTGGAACATGCCCCGCCTCGGCCCACATGTCGCCATGCCCTACGATCCAATTCGCAAAGGTTAGAACGGCCTCTCTCTTCTCCTCCGTCATTCCACGCTTCTTGGGGATAGAGAGATTGTGCGAATCGCCCCATACCGCCGGATAATCATATATGGTCGGTACCGGGACAACCCCGAACTGGAGTCCCTCCGCCTTCTCGAAGGCGCCCGTTCCCCACATCCCCGTAATCAGCACCGCCGCTTTTCCGTCATAGAACAATTGAAAAGCATCGTTGATATCTGAGGGAATGAGCTTATCCTTGTAGAGGTCATTCACGAAGCTAAGCGCCTTTAGAGCTGCTGGGTTGTTAAACACCGCCTCAGTGCCGTCTTCGCTATAGAACTGACCGCCGTCCGTCAATTGGTTGTACAGGCTCCACCATAACCAGACGGAATCGATCCGCGTGCTCGGCTGAGCCAGCGGTGCGATATCCGCTGGAACCCTACGCCGGATTTGCTCCAGGAAGGACTTGAACCCGTCAGGCCCTTTCTGAATGATGGGCCTTCCCGCCTCATCGAGCACCCCGGCCTCGGACAGCCAGTCCTTGTTGTAATACATGACCAGAGCATGGGTGTCGAGCGGCACCCCGTAATAATCATCTTCATATAGCACCGAACGAAGTATATTAGGGTTAAAGCGTTTCCAATCAATGCCGAGGTCTTTAGCCTCCATCGTCAGCTTCTCCACATATCCGTTCTGCACGAACTGCGGCATGATCGTGGAATGCACGATAGCTACGTCCGGTGCATTGCCTGATAACACAGCCGTTTTGAGTCGGGAATAGTAATCATCAAGGCGTGAATTCTTCTGGACAACCTGGATTTCCGGATGCTCCTTATTGAACCGCTCCACCATTTCAGTCATAAATTGGTTATCTCCTCCGCTAAAGGGCGTCCAGTATTCCAGACGAACGACATGATGCGGCTTGGATATCGGTTCGGATCCCGGGTTCTGTCCGGTGCATCCGGGAAGCAAAAGCAATAGTACGGCCCATGCGAAGCCGATCGCTGCTCCGCTGCGATGTTTACTCCAGCGATGTCTCTTCATATTCACGTCTCCTAACGACTCGGAAAGTTACATTTTGTACAAGTCGAACTGCAAATTTTGGTGGTATAGGCAGCCTTGCAGCTGTGTGAACCATTCTGTTAAAATTGTACGTTCAACTTATTTCAACTTATAGAGTCAGCGATAATGTCCATATAATCGAGGCTCAGATCACCTGAAGCCCCTTCAATCGTAATTTCATTATCACCTCTTTGCAGCTTTCCTTCAAACACAACTTCTGTAAAAACATTGCGCCCTGTTGCCGGAATTTTCAGCCTCGCTCCCTTGCCTCCGTTGACTCTGAGTTCAAAGCTCCGCTCCCCGTCCCCCGGGTTGGAGACGCCGAGGATCAAGCGATATTCGCCTTGTTTGGGAACATAAACCGGGCGGAATGATACCGACGAGTCCTGCTCATTCGTCAGCTTGATCACGCCCTCGCCGGAGGCGGACAGGTCGGTGTTCACCGCGTCCCGGAGGCCGGAGGAAGCCGATTCCGCTTCGTATCTCGTCAGCTCGATCGCCTGAATCCCATCCAGAATATCGGCCGAAGCTCCATCCGTTCCGCCATTCCCGCCCGTTCGCAGAGCCAGCTCGCCGGTCCCTGCCACCAGCGGAATGCGCCCGTAGGCATAACTGATTTCATTCGGCGCGGTTGCGGGCAGCTCAATGGATCCAGCTTGGGAATCGTCCACCCATACTTCCAGCGTTCGGGAGGCGCCCGTCTCGTTCTTATAGTGGACCAGAAGCGGCATCTCCGCAGGGACTGCTGCCGTGAACCTTCCGAAGCTGAGGCGGTCCTCATCCCGCTCGGCATGCTTCGCCTGGTACACGCCCGATCCCGATGGCAGCGGAATCGCCGTCTCGAGCGGCAGCGGCTTGCCGAATTCCGGCAGTCCCTGCTCGTTCCAAGCGATGCGCTGCGCCCGGGCCTTGCGGTTATTCCAGCCATCGGAGGGGCTCGTCGTACCGTGATAGACGATCCAATCCTCCGTGCCGTCCGGCGACTTGACGAAGGAATTATGCCCCGGGCCGTATACCCCGGCCTCTTCGTCCATCGTCAGGAGCGGCTCGGCCGATCTCTGCCAATCCTCCGGCCGAAGCGGGTCCCCGCCCTCCTTCAGCGCCAGCAGGCCAAGGCTGTAGAACGGCGTCCAGCTCCCTGCCCCGGAATAGACGATAAATACGCGCCCTTCCCGGTACAGAATCGCCTGCCCTTCCTGAATATATGGCGGTCCGCCAGCCATTTCCCAATCCTGATCGGGCGAGGAGAGCATCACCCTTGGCCCGCTGATCGTCAAAGGATCGCTCATCGGCGCAATGTATGTGTTCTGCCGGATATTCTCGTCCCCTTCCCAGCCGGACCAGACGAAATACAGCTGCTCTTCATGCTCCATGACCAGGCCGTCAATGGCCCATTTATTCGTCTCATCCGTGATTTGCCCTTTGAATTCGTATTCGCCGAGGGGATCGTCTCCGACCGCTTCCAGCGCATACATCCGGTGATTCTCGTTATTCCCGTCATCGGCCGCGAAATAGATATACCATTTATCGCGGATATATTGAATTTCCGGTGCCCAGAGGTTAGCAGAGTACATCGTACCGATCGGCGGGTACCAGACCACCTTTTTCTCCGCCTGCTTAAAATCGATAGTTCGGGATTTCATAACCATGATGTCCGTTCCGTGATGGGTGAACGTCATGTAATAATAACCATCCTTATAAACCACGCTTGGATCGGGAGTATCCATATCGATCAGCGGATTTTTAAACGTGCCCCCATGTCCGTTATACATCCCCTCAGCTATGCTGCTGTCCGTCTGTCTCATTGCAATCACTCCTACGATTACGATGACAGCGATGCCCAAAATCAAGGCCGCCATATATATCTTCCTGCGCCGTAACAATTGGTTGTCCCCCTTGTCTTTTGGCTTCACCTTATACTAGATACTAGCTGTAAACGTGTTAAGCTTTGCCGTATGACTATTGTGAACGTACTAGGGTTTGTCTTATGACTAGCTGTAAGCGTGCTTAGATTTGCCGTATGACTAGCTGTAAACGTACTAGGCTGTGCTGCTTGATTAAGGCGGAGCCGGGAATGCGAGCATGGATCGAATGGATTCATCCCGCCTTGCCCCTGCCCCTAGAAAGCTATCCGTTACTTGATCGCGGACTGTGTAATTGCCTTAACGAAGGAGCGCTGTCCAAGTATGAAAATAACAACAACCGGGATAGCGGCTGCCGCCGTCATCGCCATCAGCTTGCCGTACGATTGGGTATAGCTGCCTTGGGCCATCATAGCAATCCCCGCCGTGATGGTGCGCATTTCCGGTGAGGTCGTGGCATACAGCGGCCATACAAAATCATTGTAAATTCCCATAAACGTAAAAATGAGCAAGGTGACCATAATCGATACCGATGACGGAAGCATGATATGAGTGTACAGCTTCCACTTGTTCGCTCCGTCGATCCGCGCGGCTTCCTCGATGTCCTTCGGAAAGGAAATGAAGAACTGATATAGTAAAAACACACCGAAGGCGCCTGCCGTGTAAGGCAAGATAAGCGCGGCGTACGTGTTGATCAGCCCGAGCGCGTTAAATTCCATATACATCGGCAAAAAGGTCAAAACGCCAGGGATCATGAGCGAAGCAATGAACATCGACAGCAGCGTTTTGCGCAGCGGAAGATCCTTCAATCTGGCCAGGGCGAACGCCGCCATAGAAGCGATCAGCAGCACGATCGCCGTTCCGGCGATACCAACCATCAGCGAGTTCGTGATCCATTGCAGGATCGGAACGTTCATCAATTCTCCGCTGAACCCCTTGATATAGTTATCAAAGGTCGGCTTCAGCGGAATAAAATTCATTTTGCCGGATAATGCTTCAAAATCATTCTTAAATGACGTTGAAATCATCCATACGAGCGGCAGCAGGAAAACGACGGCAATTCCCGAAGCGAGAAGAACAAGCAGCAGCGTCTTGATTCGTTTCATGCTCATGACTCTTCCCCCTTGTTTCCGTAAGTCAGTCTGAACTGCACAATCGATATAATCATGATAAGCAATGCCATCAGAATGGCCATCGCCGAAGCGGAGCCGATTTCCTTACGAATGAATGCCTGATCCAGCACGTTGATCAGCAGCACCTTCGTGCTGTCTCCCGGTCCGCCGCGGGTAAGCAGAAAAGGCTGGGCAAAGACGTTAAACGAAGCGATCGTCGACGTGATCATCACGAACAGCATGACCGGTTTGATGGATGGCAGCGTAATGTGAATAAATTTATCCCAGGCATGGGCTCCATCCAGAGAGGCTGCTTCATAGAAATCCTCCGGCACTTGATTCAAAGCATTAATAAAAATGATCATATTGAAGCCGATCGTCCACCACAATGTGGTCGTAATGAGTGATACCCAGGCCCACGGCTGATCAGTCAGCCAAGGAATAGCCGGGATGTTCAGCTTCATCAGCAGACTGTTCAGAAACCCGGAATTCGTATCGAAAATCATCAGCCAGATCACGGACATGACCGATGCAGATAAAGCATATGGCAAAAAATAGAATGTGCGGAACATACCTCGGAGCTTGCTCGGAAGATGCTGTATCAGCATCGCCAGTCCAAGCCCGACCACGATTAACAACGGCACGGAGTAGATGACGAATTGGATCGTATTCCACAACCCGTTGAAGAACAAGCTGTTTAAATAGGTTCCCGGTGTAAAAATTGTGGCATAATGCTTGAAGCCTACAAAGTCGTGCTCCGGCGACAGCAGCTCGAAATTATGCAGGCTGATATACACGCCGTATAGTATCGGAAACAATAAGAAAGCGGCAAAACAAATGAAATAAGGCAGCACGAACAAAGATGACGTTAATTTGGAGTGCCAGCTTTTCACCATAGATTTATCCCTCCCGCCCTGGGGCGTTGCTTCATTGCTCTAGAAAAGCGAAGGAGACGAGAGAGCAGCTGCCGCCTATTTCCCGTCTCCTTCTAAATTCATTTCGGGTCGTTAATTTTTCATGGCCTGCCGTGATTTGGCTACGGCATCATCCATCGCTTTTTGCGGATCCTTCTTGCCTAGCAGGGCATTGTTCAGCTCACCCCAGATCGGCTCGGAAATCGTTCCCCAATTGAGTACGTTTGGTGCAAATTGAACGTCCGCAAAACCCTTGGCAATATTGCTTTGAACCTCAAGCTTCTGGAATTCTTCGCTCTCTGTCATTTTCTTGGATGCCAGTGCCTGGCCGGATTCCGCCCATTCAATCGAATTGTCCGCCACATATTTCAGGAAGTCGCCGATGCCTGCCAGCTTGGCTTCGTCGGTTACTGCCTTAGGGATTACAAAGCCATGGGAGCCGGCATAAGCTGCCGCTTTAACTTTACCGATTTGCGGAATTGGCGCCACGCCATAATTTAAGCCAGCTTCATCAAACTGTGATTTCATCCATGGACCATTGAATTGAATGGCGTTCTTGCCCTGCAGGAACAAGGTATTTTCTCCGTCCTGCTGAACATTGCCCGGGGAATAACCTTGATCAACAAGGCTGCGCATCCAGGACACCATTTCTACAGCCTCCGGGGAATTGTAGGCTACATCTTGGCCATCCCAGAGCTCCCCGCCATTTTGCCATACCAGCGACGGGAAAATGAACTGCTGCGGCCACAGTGTAGGAAGCACATAACCGTAAACGCCCTTGTCTTTATCGGTCAACTTGGCAACAGCATCCTCAAACTCAGCCCGATTGGTAGGAGGCGCATTAATGCCTGCTTGCTCGAACAAATCTTTGTTGTAATACATGATGACCGGGTGAATATCTAGCGGAATAGAATACCATTTTCCGTCGATTGTCGAATATTCTACCGGAGCCTCCGCGTAATCCTCCTTGTTAATGCCAGCTGTAGAAGCAATATCATCCAGCGGCAGCAATTGATCCTTGTTCACATAAGTCGGCACGTTATCCACGTGCATAATCATGAGATCCGGTCGCTCTTTCGCCGTGCTGAGTGCTACGTCAAGCTGCTTGTAGTATTCTCCGTTCGGCTGAATGACGAAATTAACCTTGTATTGATCTTGAGAAGAATTATATTTATCTACGATCTTCTTCATGAACGGGCCGTCTGCTCCAGAGAATGGACTCCAGAACAAAATATCGGTCTTGGCCTGGCTTTTCCCGCCTGAGGGCTCCCCGCCGCCGTTTCCCGCAGCAGATCCGCCGCCGTTCGAATCCTTACCGCCGCAAGCTGCCAGCCCGATGACAAGAAATAATGACAATAACAGCGCTGCCGGTTTTCTTAACTTTTTCCCCATTTTGTTAACCCCCTTAATGTCTTAGTTGCCCGCTTCTTTCGATGCATGATCCTAATGCTTGGTATTGCGTTGGTGCTCGTGTTGGTGCTCGTGTTGTGCTCGTGTTAGTGCTCATGTAGTGCTTGTGTTAGTGCTCATGTTGGTGCTCGTGTTGGTGCTTGTGTTGGTGCTTGTGTTGTGCTCGTGTTAGTGCTCGTGTTGTGCTTCTGGTACTCTTTATTCGCCTAGTGTAAACTCTTCAATCACTTGCTTGATTTCATCTTATCCATGATCGAAACCTAAAAATATGTCAAATCTTTAGGGGATAGGGTCTTTTTTTTGGGAATGAAAAAAACACTCTGCATTACTAATAAAGATTAGTAATATAGAAGTGTCTCTAAGTTTGTTATTTAGCAAAGCCAAAATATCATTGATTAACTAGTTATTCCAACATTCCCATAACGATCCGCAGCAGCGAGCGAACTAAATGGTAACCGCAGCAGTGCTCCAACTAAATACGAATCGCAGCAGCGTGAAAACCAAATACGGACCACAGCAACGTACATACCAAATGCGAACCGCAGCAACCGCAACAGACAATCATCAGAAACACGACTCACAGAGGGATGTCCGAAAATTGAAATGATCTCGGCCAATAAACGGTTGGGGACGCTCAAGCCAGGTCATTTCAAGTGCTAACGGACATACCTATTTAGCCCCCTAATCCAATTGGACACTCTAATCCACCTCAGATACACTAAAATGAGTGAGGAGTTAGAATCCATGAAAAGACGATTTAGGTGCCCCAATGAAACGAAGAAGGAGCTTGTGGTAGAGGTGCTCTCGGGTTATCGGACGGAGATAGTAGCCCGGAAGCATGGAATGTCTCCTAGAACGTTAAGCCAGTGGGTTCGCCAGTATCAAGATGAGGTGGGTGACCTTATGAAAAAGAAGCAAACAGATGCAGGAAAAGTGAAGCAGGATGCAGCCAATTTCAAGGAACTAGAGAAGAAATACAACGATGCCATGAAGCTACTAGGCGAAAAAGAGCTCGAGAACAGCATTCTACGAGACCTGGTAAAAAAAAAGTATCCCGATTGGAAGTAGCTATCTATTGGATTCAGCAAGGGTATCCCGTTCAAAAGGTGCTCCTTCTATGTGGAGTCCCACGTTCAAGTTACTACTATCGCCTAAAGCATCCTGAACGCCAGCAGCCAGTCAGCAGCGGTCGGCCTGTTCCAGGCTTCTCCTATGACAAGGATGGAAAAAAGGTAGGAGATGCTCGCATTAAAGGATACCTCAGACGCTTGATTCAAGGCCTTAACGCTGCCTTCGGCTATCGGAAGCTGACGACGTTGTTGCGGCGAAAATACCGGCTAATTATTAACAAAAAGAAGACCTACCGTCTCTGCAAAGAAATGGGGATTCTCCATCCACAGCGAGAGTTGAAAAACCCCGTACCTAAAAAGCTCGCCAATAACCGTATTGTGAGCGGACCAAACCAGCTATGGCAAATGGATATTAAGTATGGTTACGTAGCCGGCAAACGCCGACATTTCTACCTGGCCAGCATCATTGACGTGTTTGACCGGAGCATTGTCGCCCATTACCGTGGAAAGGTCTGCAGCACAGAAGACATTTTGCGTACGATCCAGAAGGCGCTTTTTAAACGTAGAATCCACGAACAAGAACACAAGTTGGTGATCCGGACGGATAATGGGCCGCAGTTCATTAGCAAAGCGTTCCATGCCTTTTGCGAGCAAGCGGGGTTAGAGCATGAAAGGATCCCCAACCAAACGCCAAACAAGAATGCTTTTATTGAGTCGTACCACAGCATTGTAGAGCAAGAATGCTACCAGCGGAATTGTTTTGAAACCTACGAAGAGGCTTTTGCAGTGGTCGACCGATTTATTCGATACTACAACACAGAACGCATCCACGGCAGTCTCTACGATTGGCCGCCCAAGGAATACTTGCGTTTAGTCACCGCGGGCTTGATTAACCCAAAGAAAATTGCGCTATAATGTGATTTCCTAAGTATGATGTGGAAAGTGTCCAAACTTAGGGGGTTGAACCGATACGTTCCGCTAACAGGGCAAATAAAGCCAATTTGCTCGCGTTACGGACACAGAAGACCCTATTGAAGTAATATCAGCTCTATATATGGTGAAAATGGAGTAATAGCGTCCCCTGTGTCCGTTAGTCTACATAAAATCCCCTTTTTTAGGCAAATAAGAGATTCTGTGTCCGTTAGCAAACATGCATTTGTGTGAAGTCATACATTCCTGTAAATTATACATTCATACATACGTGTAAATCATACATGCATACGTGAAATCATGCATTCGAATCATGCATTCAAGTAAATCATGGTTTCGTAGACCAACATATCTCGAAGTTACTCAACCAATATCAATCTCAAGGCACCATCTCGAAGTAGGCTAACCTACATCAATCACAAAGCAACTTGTCTCGAAGTAACAAGAGATTGATTGATTGATTGATTGTTTCATTGATTCATTCACTGCAACCACGGATGGGTCAGCTTGAAATTTTCTATGGTACTGTAAATTAAAAATAACAGACAATAAAAAAAGGCCACCCTAAAGGGTGACCCGCATACACTTACTGTAAAGCTAGTAAAGCCAGTAAGGCTATTAAAGTAAGTAAAACTAGTAAAGTAAGTAATGTAGTAAAGCCAGTAAAGCTTGCTTATTCCATCACTTCACGGCGACATAGAACAAGCGGGCTGCATCGTCGGCCGCCTCGACCCATTCGAAGTCGGCGTAAACCGCAACCTCCCGGAAGCCGCAGCGCAGCAGCTCGCTCTTCATCCATGCCGGATCATAGGCCCGCTGAACATGCGTCTCTTCGAACCGGCGGTATATATCGGACCCGATGCTCTCCTCCCGGGCGAAGATGGAGAGATAGTGATAAATCTCATCCCTTGCCGCATCGCGCTCACAGGTCCAAATATAGGATACCGACCGCTCGTCACAAACAAACGGCTGCTCCTCGTCATACCGCTTGAGCGTATTCGGGTGATGAACATCGAACAGGAAGGTGCCGCCCGGCTTGAGCGCGTTATACGTGCGTTGGAACGTTCGGATGATATCCTCTTCCTCCAGCAAGTAGTTCAGACAATCGCAGAAGGAAATCACCGAATCTACAGGCTCCGGTACCTCCCAATCTCTCATATCCTGCTGCACCCAGCGAACGCTGCCTTCGCGGAACAGCCGTACGCCCTGCGGGCTTCCTTCCATTTTGCGCCGGGCTACGGCAAGCATGTCCGCGGACAGGTCAATAGCCGTTACTTCAAAGCCCGAATTCACCAGAGGAATCGTGATGCTTCCCGTGCCGCAGCCGAGCTCGACGACTGTCCGCGGCATGCCCAGCCGCTCCCAAGCGGTTCGCGCAAAACGAAGCCACTCGGGGTAAGGCATATCTTCCATCAATTCGTCATACACATAGGCAAATTTACGATAAGCTGCCATGCTGTCACCTGACTTTCTGCAATCCACTCCATCGCTGCTCCATGTACTTTCACACCAGCGCGATGGAGCATCTTATCGGTCTGTCATTCCGTGCATCGGTCTATTCATTCCTTGCACTCGCACACGGCATGCACTCTCACATGCTGTGCTTTGCATTACTGATTCCCGTTCCCTAGATAGTCTTAGGAAATTAGCTCTTCCTCGAATCAGGCCCCTGCGTCCCCGGCCCATTGACTTGACCTGGTTCCGGCTGTACCAGATAGGTCCAGTTCTCCTTCTGGATAACCTTGCCTTCCTTCATCAGCTTGCCGAGCGCCCGCTTAAACGCTGATTTGCTGATGCCGAAGCGCTGCTTGATCAGATCGGGCGGCGTCGAATCGGAATAAGGCATGCCTCCGTCGGGTCGCTCCTGCAGGAACTCGAGAATGCGTTCCGAGTCCTCCTTGCGCCCAATTTCCTTGCGCGGTGCCATGGACAGGTTCACCCGTCCATCTTCGCGAACATGGGTGATCCGCACCTTGACGCGCTCGCCCAGCCGCAGCAGCCGGCTCCGTTCCGAGGAGTGAATCATGCCGATCGCTCCGAAGCCCAGCACGCCCCCCTCGACAATGACGAAGGTGCCCATTTGCAGAGGCTTGTACACGATAGCATCAGCCCACTCGTTCTTCCATGACGTAGGTGCATGAAAAGTCTTCGAAGCGAGCTCCTGCTCGCCCGCAAGCTTAGCCTTCAAGCGGCCCTGCTTATCATGCTCCATAATGACGTAGACGCTGTCGCCAACCTGGGGATGAAGCTCCCGCAGCTCCGGCAGCTCCCGAATCGGCAGCAGCAATTGTCGTCCCAGTCCCATTTCCAAGAAGCAGCCAAGACGGGGATGCACATCCGCTACCTCCAAAAGGGCAAGCTCGCCAAGCGTCAAATAAGGCTTCTTCATCGTTGCTGCAAGGCGGTCCTCCGTATCGTAGAACAGAAATACCTCCACCGACTCTCCCGGCTTCACTTCACGTGTGAGCTCGGAATAGTGCAGCAGGACATCCTGCATGCCGTTCGTCAAAAAATAACCGTAAGGGGATACCTCGCGATCGATGGGAAGCGTTACGATGGTGCCGGCGATCAGGCTCATACCGTCTCCACGACTTTGGCATCGGACCAAAGCCGCTCGATATTATAATATTCGCGTTCATCCCGGTGGAAGACATGTACGATCACATCTCCCAAATCCATCAGCACCCAGCGTGCAGTATCCATCCCCTCAATTCCCCGAATCTCCACGCCCGCCTGCTGAGCCCGATTGCGAACCTCCGTCGCGATGGATTGTACCTGTACATCTGAATTTCCGTGGCAAATGACAAAATAATCGGCAATAAGCGATATCCCCTGCAGATCCAGCGCAACGATGTCCATGGCTTTTTTCTCGTCCACGGCCTTAACGGCCAAATCTAACAATTGTTTAGGTGAAATCGGCATTCATACGAACCTCCTGAATGATTAATGTATATTTTATTGGCTTCTTATTTGCAAAATCAAATCATTGCGCGCTAATACCGTCGTCGGAAAAATACGCTTCCGTTTCTCGATCAGGAATGAAATCGTCGAATCAAGCCCTGCTACGAGCGCTGCCTCCAAGCTGTGTTCAGCCAGCTCGCGAATGCGGTCCACGCCCGGAAAATCCCGGCCCGGCTCGATATAATCGGCAAGGCAGATGATTTTGTCCAGCTTGGTCATTCCGACGCGCCCTGACGTATGATAGCGGATCGCATCGATTACCCCGGCATCCTCCACGCCGTAATCCTGCTGCGCTACAAAGGCGCCGACCTCGGCATGAAGCAGCTGCTTATCGTAATCCAGCAGCTCCATATTCAGCTGATGGTCACGGATGACCGCCTCCTGCTGCTCCATCGGCCAATATTTGGCCACATCGTGAAGCAGTGCTGCCAAGTCGGCCCGCTGCGGGTCTTCGCCATAGCGGCGGGCCAGCATGACCGCCGATTCCATTACGCCCAGCGTATGTGCCCAGCGCCGCTCAGGCATTTGACCGGACACGATGGCCATTAATTCCTCACGGGTGTAGTCCATATAAACCGCTCCTTGTCATATAATCATACACAGAATCCGGTACCATGTACCTTATGGATTGACCGGCGGCTAACCGGCTCCGGATCATGCTGGACGATATATCGACCAAAGGCATCTCCGCCAAATGGACGGCATCCTGAATGAACGGAGGCAGAGCATCCAGCTCGAGGAAGCTGCCCGGGCGCTGAAGCCCGATAAATGTCAGCATCTCCGTCAGCTCGTCAATGCCTTCCCACTTGGGAAGATAGTTGACCATGTCCGCACCGATGATGAAATAGAGCTCCAAATCGGGATACTGCTTCCGCAGCTCTTTGATCGTGTCAACCGTATACGATACGCCCCCGCGGCGGAGCTCGATATCCAGCGGCTTAAAGGCCGGATTGCTGCCGATCGCTTCCACCACCATAGCTAGGCGCTGCTCGCCGCTGACCCCGGATCGATGCTTATGGGGAGGCGTATGCGAAGGCATGAACCATATTTCCTCGAGCTTGAACTGCTCGCGGGCCCTTTCTGCGGCCAGCAGATGGCCGAGATGGATCGGGTCAAACGCTCCTCCCATGATGCCGACTTTTTTCATACCAATCCCTCCCGGCCCGGCTTAAGGCAGCTCAATTTGCTTATATTCCCGCGATTCCTTGTACAGTACGATCGTTCTGCCGATCAGCTGTACCAGCTCGGCGTCTGCCCCCGCAGCCAGCTCAGCTGCGATCTCCTGCGGATCGTCCAGATTGTTGTTCAGAATCGACACCTTGATCAATTCGCGGCGCTCCAGCGCTTCCGAAATATGCCGAATCACCTGCTCATTCGTTCCGCCCTTTCCGACCTGGAAAATCGGCTGAAGATGGTGCGCCAGGCTGCGCAAATAACGTTTTTGTTTTCCCGTAAGCATGTAATACAAAACCCCTTAATATTCAAATGTCCTGCTTATGTTAAAGATGAGATATATGAGCGAAGATTATGCCTGCAAGCTGCTTAAAACGGCGGCACGCATCGCTTCAACCGGCGCAGGGCGCCCCGTCCAATACTCGAAGGCGTAAGCGCCCTGGTACACGAACATGCCTAGGCCGTTGTGAATGCGGCAGCCGATTGACTCTGCTCTAAGCAGCAGCTCGGTCTTCAGCGGATTATAAATCAGATCGCTAACGACCATGTGAGGCGCAAGAAGCTCTGCGGGAATCGGCAGCTCGCCAGTCCTAGGATACATCCCGACCGATGTCGTATTAATGACAATGTCGATATGGCTCTCTTGCAGCAGATTGGCAAGCTCCTCCATTTTACACGCGCTGATATCCCCTAGATGGGACCACTCGTCAGCCAGTTCCTGCGCTTTACCGATCGTCCGGTTAGCGACGACGACGCTTCCCGGCTTCTCCTGCAGCAGCGCATATACGATGCCACGCGCCGCACCGCCGCAGCCGATCACCAGCACATGCTTGCCGGACAAGTCGGCAACGGCCTCTTCCTTGAGAGAGCGAATATAGCCTATTCCATCCGTGTTGTAGCCGGTAAGAACGCCGTCCTCGTTGACGATCGTATTGACAGCGCCGATTTGCTTCGCGGCTTCATCAATCACGTCTACGTATTTCATGACATCCACCTTATGCGGCACGGTTACGTTAACGCCGCGATAGCCTAGAGCTGTGATGCCCTTAATGGCATCCCCCAGCCGCTCCGGCTTGACATGCAGCGGAACGTATGTGCCTGCGAGGCCGGCAGCTTCCAGGGCCGCACTATGCATCGCCGGCGACTTCGTTTGGGAGATCGGATCGCCCATAACGCCGAACAGCAGCGGCAGTCCGCCGTTCCCCTTTAATTCATTACCCATTCTGCTCTCCAGCCTCCCTCTTTCAAACCTGAAAGCACGCTTTTCCCGATTACTAAATCTAATTCAGCAAATTTAACCAACAGCAATTTAACTAATTCAATGGATTCCAGTCTAGTAAGTCATTTCAGACAAGTCAAATTAAATTAGCGATGGACGAACCATAACCTTGATCCCTTTCGGGACATGGGCAGCAACGACGCAGCCATTCTCGCCGTTGATCTTGATCCAGCCGAGGCCTGAAATGAATACGTCCAGACGGCTTCCCCTTGGGATTCGGAATTCATGCCGCGTGAATTCTGGCAGCTTCTGCAGATTGTCGCGCGAGGGCGGAGAGAGAAGCTCTCCGCCATGCACCTTGAACAGCTCATCCGCTTTCTCCAGCTTCGTTCGGTGGATCGGCGTCCGGCCGCTTACGAAGCAGGTGAATGATTGGCGCTCTCCTTGAATGAAATCAAAACGTCCAAAAGCTCCAAAGAACAGTGTCTGCCCTTCGTTCAGCTGATACACGGCCGGTTTGATCGGTTTGTCGGGCAGGATGGAGCCCAGATCCTCCGGGCTTACCAGCTCGCTGAATCGAGAAGGATACACGATTCCCGGCGTGTCTATGATCGCGCGGCCGTCATCCAATGGAATATGTACCATATCCAGCGTAGTTCCCGGGTAGCGCGATACGGTCAGCTCCTGATCCAAATCGCTGTAATCGCGGATAAGCCGGTTGATCAGCGTCGATTTGCCGACATTAGTGGCTCCGACGACGTATACATCGCGATCGCCGCGAAGCTCGGCAACAGCTTCCAGCAGGCGATCGAATCCGCTGTTCTGCTTGGCGCTGCAGAGGACGATATCCTCCACCTTTAGTCCGGCTTCCTTCGCTTCCTTCTGCACCCAGTTGCGGACTTTATTCCAGTTGGTTACCTTCGGCAGCAAATCGATTTTATTCACCGCCAGCAATACGGGATTGTTGCCGATGAACCGCTGCAAGCCCGAAATAACACTCCCTTGGAAATCGAAAATGTCTACAATGTGAATAACAAGCGCCTGTTTGCTGCCGATCTGGCTCAACAGCCGTAGGAATTCATCCTGCTCCACCGTAATGGAAGAGGATTCATTATAATTCTTAATCCGGAAGCAGCGCTGGCAAATGACCATTTCCTTCTGAATGGCCTGCGCTGGCACGTATCCGGGCTGATCCTTATGCTCGCTCTGCAGCTTGATGCCGCAGCCGCTGCAGCGCTCGGCGTTCATTACGCCCTGTTCCTCTCTCATTTGTTCTCCTCCTCCAGCCATAGTCCGCTCTTATGAAGCCGATGCTTGACGATTCGTTCCAGCCGGCGGTTAAATCTCGTACCAAGGCCCTCATCGCTTGACGCGATCGGCAGCACCAATACCGTGAACAGTCCCAGGCGATTGCCCCCGTATACATCGGTCATCAGCTGGTCGCCGACTACGATGACTTCCTTCGGGGCTAGTCCCATCATGCTAAGCGCTCTGCGGAAGGCAGGGCCGAGCGGCTTCCTTGCCGCATGCACAAACTCGATATTTAAAGGGGTAGCGAACTTCGACACCCTGTCCAGATTATTGTTTGACACAATGACGAGTTTAAACCCGAATTTCTTTACTTTTTCGAACCACTCGACGAGCTCGGGCGTCGCTAATGGAGCCTTTGCCCCGACAAGGGTATTGTCCAAGTCCGTAATAATCCCCCGGTACCCTTGCGCGTAAAGACTTTCCAAGTCAATATCAAATACGCTGTTTACTCTCAGCTTCGGCAAAAATCTCTCAAACAAATACGTTCACCTCGGTTTCATACGACAAACTATACCACAATCTTCCCGCGACTTCCTTATATTTTAAAAAAGAAAACGTCCCCGTTGCAAGCATCGGGGACTTTTCGGAAGAACATGCAATTCCCTGCTAATCCGATCATGAATAGCTCCATATATTTCATGTCTGCTTCAATCTCTACCCGGAATTTTACCGGGATTTCTTTCTCCCCCGGATCGCCTTGCTCAGCTTGCGCGACAGATCCCTTACTTCCTCAAGATGCGCCGGCAATACGGTGTCCGGGCTATAGTTGGCTTTCTCGAAGCTTATCAGCAGAGGGCGCAGCAGCTCCGACCACTGCGGCTGGCTCAGCTCCCAGCGCTCGAAGGCTTCCCGCAGCGTCTCGTGCTCTTCCCTGTACAGTCCGTGCCGCCGCAATCGGCGAACGATACCGAGAACCTCGAAGGATATCTGCTCAGCCAAGGTCAGGCTGCGTCCCAGCCGGATTCTCACCAGCGCCAGACGAAGCTCATGCCGGATCAAATACAGCAGTGACAAAACGAGAGCAGTCACCGATAAGCCAAAAACCCAGCGCAGCGTCCTTGGGTCTACATCGCCCAGCATACTGGTCGGCTCCGCGCTGCCCGGGCTATCCGCCTCCAGCTCCTCAGTCCATGTCTCTTCGCCTTCCTCCTCAGGGGTCAGCAGCGTCGTATCAAAGCCTGGAGTCGGTTCAAACGGAATCCAGCCGTATTCCTCGCCAAAATACAGCTCGACCCAGGAATGCGCATCCGAATTGCTCACGCTGTAGCCGCTCTCCATTCCCGGATATTGCTGAAGCATTGTCTCGCTGGGCATGCTGCCTGGCGCATAACCCTTGACCCATCTCGCGGGAATTTGCAGAGAACGCGCCATCATGACCATCGAGGTCGAATAATAATCGCAATAGCCCTGCTTGATTTCAAACAAAAAGCTGTCGACGAAATCCTCGCTTTGCTTGCGGGACAAATCGGGCTTGTTCGTATATTCGTAGTTCTGCCGCAAATAAGCCTGCAGCAGCTCCATTTTCTCATAAGGCGTACTGCCCTCCGCCGTAACCTCTTTCGCCAGATCGCGCACCCTTTGCGGAAAACCGGACGGAATTTGCAAATATTCGCTGTCCACGCTGCGGGATGAGTACAGCGCATCATAGCTCATCTGCCTGAGCTCGTCCACCGGAATGAGCGGGATCTCGGCGACAACCTTATAGCGTCTTGGATAATCGTCGCCCGGATCGGCCCCCCGGTACCCGTTCCAATGAAGCTCTGCTTCCCTGCTCGCCCAGTTCATCCGCGGCCGGGCTGCTTCCTCCTCCAGCAGCTCCACACTACTGATCGAGTAACCGCCGAACAAGACCGGATAGGAAAGATCCGTCTGCATCGTCACGATTTGCTCCACTCTGCGAGTCTTCATCTTGCCCGCGTCGCGGTTCACCAGCGGCTCGCTATCAGGTCCTCCTCCGTAGAATTCCGTATCTCGCCCTTCCTTGCTTAAATCAGCCCAGCCAGTACCGGTATATATCCGGCGCGTCTCTCCTCGCCAATACGAGCGAACATCAGAGCTCACATTCATGACCGGACTGTAGCTGAATTCGAATCCGCCTCCCAATTTGGTATCGTCCCGGCTATAGCCGGACATGACTTCTTCAGTGGAATTCGGCGTCGTTGCAACGCTCGTATCACTGGATGGAGCAGCTCCCGGCGCAGGCGCAATTTCGGGCCCTCTTTTCTTCCAGGCGGAATACGGATCGGTTAAAGTCGGAGAGACCGAAGGCATGCTGATGCCTATCAGCAGCACTGAGGCAAAAATAACGAAAATATTCAGTGTAATCTTTAGCGGCTCTTTGCGCAGCTTTACCCACCCTTCCGGGTATTTAAGCTGAAATTGGCGGAAATGCAAGCATACGAGCCAACCCAATCCGGCGAATACAAGCCAAGCCACGTTGCCCCATAAATAATAGGAAGTGAATGAATCCAGTATCGTCAGGGCAAGCAGATTGCAGCTCAGGAAGATCAATATTTTGAATCTGTCCGTCAAGAGGCGGATCAGTAAATCAAACAGTCCCCAGGCGGCCAGGGAGAACCAGACATAAGGAGACACGTTCCCCAGAAATTGGCCAGCCTGATCTGGAAAGAGCGGTCCGCTGGGATAATAAATATAAGTGCCGAGTACAATTTGAAGAATGACTATGACGGCAAGGGACTTCATCGCCCAATTTAACCAAGCGCGGGAATGCAGCAGAGCTTCACATAAAGCAACGGCAATCAGCGTAGCAGTAACGAGAACCGTCGTCTCCCGGTACCACATATACTTCGTATAATCTACCCATTGGAAAGCGATAATTATCATCCATAGAAGAACGAAGAACCTGTACCATCTGGGCTCAAGCGGCTGGGCGGTTCTATTCATGCCGTCCCCCCTCCCATCGCGACAGGAAGCTCCTGCAGGGAGGAGACACACACTCCACGTATCCCCCCAGGATCCATGGCCGTTTGCCGGGATTTCCGCATTCCTGCTCCTTGACCGGGCGTTGTGACCTGAATATGATAAGGCGTCATCCGCTGCATTCTCGCCCAGCCAAGCACAGCGGCCGCCGTCTGATCTCCGGCAGGACTAATCCAAATGAAGAAGGAGCTTTCCGGGAAAAAATCGCGGATCTCATCCAGCCGCCTTTGATGGCTGCCGCTGCCGTCCGCATCGATATCCACCAGGTGCTGGATCATTTGCTGCCGCTCGATGTATCCTTCAGCTGGCGCGAATCTGCGCAGTTCCTTGCCAAGCGTGCAAAGCCCCATGCTGATCCTTTCCCGCAGCCCATATTCGAGCAATGAGGCGCAGACGGACACCGCCAATTCAAATTGCTGCGAAGATCCGTAGCTGCTCGTGCTCGCATCCAGAACCAGTACGGTCTTCGGAAGGGATTCATGCTCGAATTCCTTCGATTTCCAGGTGCCGGTCTTCGCCGTAGCATTCCAGTGTATTCTTGAAATCCGGTCGCCGTAGACGTAATCGCGGACCCCGTTGATTTGCGTGCTCTCCCGCCGGGAGTTGGAGAACGCCGTTTCCGGTCCCGGCAGCCTCGAATTTCGGCTATAAAGCTGCCAATGCGGGATAAATACCGTTCTTGGAAGCACGCGGAACTGCCCCGGGGCCTGAAATTCTCCCTTATGCTCCATGAGTCCGAAAATATCCTCAGATCTGCATTCCGTTCCGGCAAATTCATATTGTCCCCGTTCCAGCGGAGGGGTGTTATACACGAGCTCCGCTTGGCCGCGAATCTGGGGAACAACGCTGTCCTCGAACACCCAGGAATCGCCGTTATGACGCCTCATAACCTCCCGAGCGATAATATACGGCAGCGGCATCAGACGAGGGAGCTGCAGCTTCAGCCTAATCTGAGCCCGATCCCCAGCCTGAAGCAGGAATTGCTCTCCATCTGCAGACAGCAAAGTCCGGCTTCCCTGAATGCGGCGAACTCCCCACAGGCTAACGAAAAGCCAATACCCTGCAAGAAGGTTAACCATTGCGAATAACATCAATGAAGTTTTGCCGCCCTGGAATAATAGATAAAGAAGACACGCCAGCCATAGGAAGACCACCTTCCAATATTTCAACAAACGTACGCCTGTTTTCCATGTGCTAAGCAGAGCCCGCATCTTATCAACCTACCGAAGATACAGGCACATGCGCCTGGTTAATGATTTGCTGAATCACCTGCTGGGAGCTCATGCTGCCAAGCCGGGCTTCGGGACGAAGCAGAATCCGGTGTCCAAGCACGTAGGGCGCCAGCGTCTTAATATCGTCGGGAATAACGTAATCCCGTTCCTGGAGGAAGGCATACGCTTTAACAGCCATTACGAAAGCGAGCGATGCCCGCGGGCTGGCGCCAAGAATGACGGCATCATGCTCCCGGGTGCGGCGGACGATGCCAAGCAAATAATCGCTCAAGGCATCGCTCAAATAAACATCGCGGATCTCCTCTTGAACCGCGGCGATTTCATCCATGCTGGTCACTGCCACCAACTGTTCTACGGGCTGGCCCTTGGTATGGAATCGCAGCATCGCCTTCTCCGTCGCCTCATCGGGATAGCCCATCGAGATTTTCATCATAAAACGATCCAGCTGAGCCTCGGGCAGCATATAGGTTCCCTCGAAGTCGATCGGGTTCTGCGTGGCACAGAGCATAAAGGGATGGGGCAGATCATATGTATGGCCGTCCGCCGTTACTCTGCGTTCCTCCATCACCTCTAGCAGGGCAGACTGCGTCTTCGTCGTTGCCCGGTTAATCTCATCAGCCAGCAGAATATTCGTCATAACCGGTCCCGGCCGGAATACGAAACGTTCTTCATGCGGGTGAAATACGGATACTCCCGTAATATCGCTCGGTAAAATGTCGGGATTGCATTGGATGCGTCGATAGTCTCCGCTCATGGATCTAGCCATCGCTTTGATGAGCTGGGTCTTTCCCGTGCCGGGCACATCCTCGATCAATACGTGGCCTCCGGCAAGAAGAGCAGTGAGAAGAAGAGTGATTTCAAATTCTTTTCCCAATATGCAGGATTCCAGGTTCGCTCGAACGGCTGACATCGTTTGTATCGATTGCTCTCTTACGGGCATCAATGATTTCCTCCTAAGACATAATTCGTCACAACCTATACTTATTGTACATGAAGTAGGGAGGGGAAGTACACTTAAGGAAAAAAATCCCCGCTAAAGCATTATGGCGCTTTAGCGGGGATTCCCTTTAACAAATTAACCTCTCGGACGGACGACAAGGGCAGCCAGGAACGAGAAAATGATCGCAGCCGAGATCCCGGCGCTGGTCACTTCGAATATGCCGGTAATAACCCCGATCCAGCCATCCTTCTGCAGCTCAGTCAATGCCCCGTGCACCAGCGAGTTGCCGAAGCTTGTTATCGGTACAGAGGCTCCGGCGCCGGCGAATTTCACAAGCGGATCATACCACCCGAACGCATCCATTACAGCGCCCACCACAACCAGCGTACTCATCGTATGGGCCGGAGTCAGCTTGAGAACGTCGAACATCAATTGCCCGACAACGCAGAACAATCCTCCGACGATAAACGCCCACAGAAAAATCATTGCCCAACATCCTCCATTTCCAGAGCTACCGCATGAGCGATGCAAGGGATGCTCTCACCCTGCTGATAGGACAGAGGCGACAGCAGTGCTCCGGTCGCAATGACCAGTACCCGGGTAAGCTCTCGTTGTTTTAATTTCTTCAGAATATGACCGTAAGTGACGACCGCTGAACAACCGCAGCCGCTGCCTCCCGCCAGCACATAAGGCTGCTTCTCCCGGTCATAGATCATCAGGCCGCAGTCCTTGAACTCCGTCCCGGCCATGGCCAGCCCATCCTTGTTCAGCATATCCTTCACAATAGCATGTCCCACAGAAGCGAGATCTCCCGTAATAATGAGATCATAGTCATCAGGGGACCGGCCGGTATCGCGAAAATGGGCCACAATCGTATCGGCGGCTGCGGGAGCCATCGCTTCTCCCATGTTGAAGGGATCCTTCACGCCAAGATCCTGGATTTGGCCGATCGTAGCATAGGTAATCTTCGGCCCGGTGCCTTGCGAGGATACGACGGCACAGCCTGCGCCTGTAATCGTATACTGGGCCGTCGGCGGCTTCTGTGACCCATATTCGGTCGGATAGCGGAACTGCTTCTCCGCCGTACAATTATGACTGGCCGTGCCGGCCATCGCATACCGGGCTGCGCCCGAATCTACAATCAGGGCGGCCAGGGCGAGGCTCTCCATCGAGGTGGAGCACGCCCCGAACACGCCAAGGTACGGAACAGCGATTCTCCTTGCCGCAAATGTGGCGCTGATGATCTGGTTCATCAAATCTCCGCCAATGAATATTTGCAGCTCGTCCTTGGAAATCCCGGCATGAACGAGCGCAAGAGCAGAAGCGTGCTCCAACAGCTTGCGTTCGGCCTTCTCCCATGTCTTCTCATCGATTTCAAGGTTGTCATAGGTGAAATCGAAATCCGCGGACAGCGGCCCAGCCCCCTCTTCGGGGCCGACCACCGCCGCAGCGCCAATAATGGCAGGCTTGGAGGCGAACCTCCAGGTTTGCGAGCCGATTAACATCGTTAATGCACTCCTCCCAAACCAAAAATAATGTGAACTACACCTACTAAGAACGCAGCCACCACACCGAACACGATTACGGAACCAGCCAGCTTGAACATACTGGCACCGACGCCCAGTACAAGCCCTTCCGCCTTCGATTCAATCGCCGAGGAACACATGGAGTTCGCAAACCCTGTTACCGGCACCGCTGAGCCTGCTCCGGCCCATTGCGCGATTTTATCGTATACACCCAGCGAGGTCAGCACGACGGAAATGATGATCAATACGGCAACGGTCGGGCTGCTGGCTTCCTGTGACGTCATATTGGCAAATGTCATGAACAGCTGCTGGATGCATTGGCCGATCAGGCAGATCGTACCGCCGACAAGAAAGGCTTTGATACAGTTTCTAAAAACCTGCGTCTTCGGTCTGTGCTCTTTGGCAAGCTCCTTATATTCCTGCTCATTCATCGATAGCGAATTAAGCCTGAATCTGGGTCCTGATTTGCTCTTGGCCGGCAATCGCCATTCCTCCTTTCCTAAGTGATGCCTCTGGTTTCCTGTTACTTCTTCTTATTGCTCTTATGGATAACAGCTAGCCTCGCATGAAATTCATTCTTTGCCACGTATTATTTGCGGCTTCAACGTTTGTTATGTTTGGTAAATCATCCATAATGGCGATCATGGACAGCTTTTTGTACAAACCAAAAAGCCGCGCTCCGATGAACGCGGCCTTTCGAGAATCTGTTCCTTAACATCTAACATCCCTCTGTAATGGCTGCAATCTCCTGTAAGGTGACTTGAACAGCGCTTCACGCTGCGCCTTGTAGTTAAGGAGAGTGCGCTTCCCGCCCTCTTTTTTCCTGCATGCAACCTTGTTTACAAATATTGAAGCACAATAACGAGTAAAATGAACAATAAGCAAATCAGCAGCCAGTCCTTCGAGTACCGTTCCATCCCTTTGCCTCCCTATGACTCCCAGCATGCTCTTCTGCAATTATATGCATCGCCCTTGTTCGAGGTGCATGGACAATCCGGAAAAGCTGGTTCATACTAAAAATAGACGGAAGGAGAGAGAGACTATGAATGAAGAAACACAAGCACTATTTAAACAATTAACCGAGTTTCCAGCAGCTCCAGGATTTGAAAGAAATCTTCGGGCATTATTGAAAGAGAAGCTATCGGCATATACGGACGAATTTGTGCAGGATCGCCTGGGCAGCTTGTTTGGCGTCATCCGCGGGGATGAGCTGGGACCTAAAGTCATGGTGGCCGGGCATATGGACGAAGTAGGCTTCATGGTCACCGGCATTACGGAGGCGGGCATGATCACGTTTCAGCCGCTTGGCGGCTGGTGGAGCCAGGCAGTGCTGGCCCAGCGCCTGCAAATAATTACGCCTGACCGGACGATCGTCGGCGTGGTCGGCTCTACGCCGCCGCATTTGCTGGACGAGGCCGCCCGCAGCAAGCCGGTGGATCTTAAATCGATGTATCTGGACATCGGGGCGGATGACCGCGCTGAGGCGGAATCCTTCGGCATTCGGCCCGGGCAGCAGATCGTGCCGATTTGTGAATTCACCCCGCTGGCCAACCCGAAGAAGATCATGGCGAAGGCCTGGGACAATCGTTACGGCGTCGGACTTGCGATCGAGCTGATGCAGGCCGTACACGGCAAGAAGCTCCCGAACACGCTGTACTGCGGAGCTAATGTACAGGAGGAGCTTGGCCTGCGCGGCGCCAGAACGGCGGCCAATCTGATTGGACCGGACATCTTCTTTGCCCTGGATGCCAGCGCTGCCAACGATATGACCGGGGACAAGCGGGCCTTCGGCAGGCTTGGTGAAGGGACGCTGCTGCGGATTTACGACCCGACTATGCTGACGCATCGCGGCCTGCTGGAATACGTGCAGGATACAGCCGATACACATCGCATCAAATATCAATACTTTGTCTCTCCGGGAGGCACCGACGCAGGGCAAGTGCATTTAAACGGAATCGGCGTCCCGTCGGCTGTTATCGGCATATGCTCCCGCTATATCCACACTTCCTCTTCGATAATCCATACGGACGATTACGCGGCGGCCAAAGAGCTGCTGATCAAGCTTGTCGAAGGGCTGGATCGCAGCACGTTGAATACGATTCTTGAGAATAGCTGAGAGCAAGCTGACCCTAAGTTGACTTCAAGCTAACATAAGCCGTCTCAAGCTGACCGCCAACACTCAAGGCGCCTGCTCCCTGCAGGCGCTTTTTTTGAGAACTGAAGTTGAAGGCTGATTGCTCTGTAGAAGCCAGTCCAGACAACTAGCTGTCAGCGCTTATCAGAATAGCCCCGGCCAAATCTCCATAAAACACTTCACAATGCAAATGAACCGCACGATGATGATCGGCGGTTCATACTAATTCATTTGATACTTTTTATTGCTTTATTTCAGCGGGCTCTCCAAAATCATAACACCGCGTGCCGGCACCGTGATCAAGCCTTTGACCGTCTCATTTGTAAGGAGATCCATCTGCTCTGTCTCGCCAATTTCAACCTGGGCCGGAGCTGCATTATGGTTAAGCAGGAACAGATAAGCATTGCCGTTCTTGACGCGACGCGCCGATTCCACGCCCTCTCCGGCAGATACAAGAGGCTGGATCCCCTTCTCTGCACACAGATTGGATAAGAAGCCTTTTAGGAAGGAAGCGTCGGGACTGCTGGCTACATAATAGGCTTGACCGGAGCCAAACCGATTTCTTGTGATAACCGGCATGCCCTGGTAGAAATCATCGCCATACTCAGCCAGAACTTCCGCTCCTTCCGAATGGATCAAATCGCAGAGCAAGCCGCAGTCATATTCACCCTGCAGCTCTCCCCATGGCTGCTTCATGACGATTCTGTTCTTGTGATCCGGGAACAACGCATCGATCTCCTCAGCCCAGATGCCGAGCAGGGAGCGGAGTTCTCCCGGATATCCTCCCAGTGTGACAATGTCATTCTCATTGACGATTCCGCTGAAGAAGGTTGTCACAAACGTGCCGCCGCCAGCTGTGAATTCCTCCGATTTCTTAGCAAAGCCCGGCTTTACCATGTACATCACCGGAGCGATGACGATGTCGTATTTGCTGAAGTCCTCCTCCACACTCACCATGTCTGCCTCGATGTTCATCTGGAAGAGGGCATCGTAAAATTTATGCACTTCATTCACATAGTTCAAGGCGACCGTCGGCCCGCTCGACAGCTCAATGGCCCAACGGTTCTCCCAGTCATAGACGATAGCGATCCTGGCCTGTGTTCTCGCATCGATCAATTTATCGGATAGCTGCTGCAGCTCGCGTCCAAGCTCAGCACACTCCCGGAATACACGCGTATGCTCATGCCCGACATGTTCGATGACGGCGCCATGGTATTTCTCGCAAGCCCCGATTGAGCGCCGCAATTGGAAGAACATGACCGTATCCGCGCCTCTGGCAACAGCCTGATAGCTCCATAGACGCATAACGCCCGGCCGTTTCAGAGAGTTATAAGCCTGCCAGTTCTGCTGGCTCGGCGTCTGCTCCATGAGCATGAACGGCTGGCCGCTTCTAAGCCCGCGCATTAAATCATGGCTCATGGCCGTAAAGCTGATCGGCGTATCCAGAGAAGGATAGTTGTCCCAGGATACGACATCCATCTCCTTGCCCCACTTGAAATAATCCAGCTCAGGGTATGTCCCCATCAGGTTAGTCGTGATCGGAATATTCGGCGTATGCTTCCTGATTTCATCATGCTCCAGCTTATAGCATTCCAGCAGACTGTCCGACATGAATCTGCGGTAGTCAAGGGAGATGCCCTGAAAGTTCGTGCGATTGCCGTTCCACTCTTCGCTCAGTTCGCTCGGCTGTACGATTTCGTCCCACTCATAGAACGTGTGTCCCCAGAATCTCGTATTCCAAGCCTTGTTCACGTTCTCGATTGTGCCGTAACGCTTCTTAAGCCATACGCGGAAAGCTTTGGCACAGTTGTCGCAATAGCAGTAGCCGCCGTATTCGTTCGAAACGTGCCAGATCAGCAGTGCGGGATGATCCTTATACCGCTCGGCAAGCTTTCCAGCAATACGGGCGGAATATTTGCGGTAAGTCGGGCTGTTCGGACATGAATTGTGCCGCCCGCCGAACTTTCGCTTTCTGCCCTGTACGTCCACACGCGTCACGTCAGGATATTTCTTGGCCATCCAGGCCGGATGGGCTGCCGTGCTCGTCCCCAGGCATACATACACTCCATTGTTGTACAAACGATCTATTGTGGCATCCAATGCTGAAAAATCATAGGTTTCTTCATCCGGTTGGAGCAGCGCCCAGGCAAAAACGTTAATCGTCGCTACATCAATGCCAGCCAGCTTAAACATGCGGTCATCCTCGCTCCATATCTCCGGCCCCCACTGCTCCGGGTTGTAGTCCCCGCCGTACCAGATTTTCGGCAGCTTATCATTAATCAATGCGGCACACATCCTTTACTGAAATATAATTATATTATCATTGTAATCGCTTCACTTACTGCTATATATATAATAATATCGATTAAGAATATAATAATATGGAACTAAGCAGGTGATCTCATGACTGCAAAAGCGATGCGACGCTTCGTATTCTCACCGACTGGAAATGCAGGACTGCCTCTCGCCGTAGAAAGCATCGGCTATAACCCCGAACAGGAGCCGATCTCCCGGCCGGACGGTTATCCCAAATATCATTGGATTCAGACCGAGGAGGGCGAGGGCATCCTGAACTATGCCAATGAAGCGGTCAGGCTCCCAGAAGGAACGGGGGTGCTTCTCCCCCCAGGGCTGCCCCACAGCTACAAGGGTTCCTCCGCCGGAGTGTGGCGTACGTATTATTTGACCTTTGGCGGCGAGGCTGCGGCACAAATCATAACCTCATTTGGCGTGCAGACTTCATCGCTCTATCGCCTGGATAGCGATTCATCCTTCGTTCCTCTGCTTGGCAGTATGCTAGCCAGGCTGGATACAGATACCGACGTGTTCGGGCTTGAGACTTCCACAGATGCCTACCGCTTCCTCGGACTTCTTAGCAAATACGGTCAAGTCAGCCCGTTATCCGCGGCCCGGAACATCGAAAGGCTCATTCCCGTATTGAAATGGATGGAGCAGAATTTCAGCGACAGCGATGTCGGTCTTGATGATCTCGCCGAGATCGCCCAAATGTCAGGGCGGCAGCTGAGCAAGCTGTTTCAGCGGGCCTTCGGCCTGTCCCCGTACGCCTACTTCGTGCAAATGCGCATACATAAGGCGAAGGAACTGCTGGCCGGCCGCTCCGAATTAACGGTGGCTGTGATAGCGGAGCATGCCGGGTTTCGCGACCCAAGCCATTTCGTCGCGACGTTCCGCAGAAATACCGGCATGACCCCGCAGCATTTTCGCAAAGTGTATTCATAATAACTATGAGCTTTTTACCAGCCAAGCTGGAGGTTAAAAAACAAAAACCCCAGAAGACGGGCGCCTCCATCTTCTGGGCAGTTTTGCAATTACCATTTAGGATCATCTGAGGGCTTTCAATGAAGATGAAAATAAGGTTAGGTCAACTTATCAACTTATCAACTTATCGATAAGACGCACCATGACCGCAACAGCCTCTGCGCGCGAAGCCGGATCAGCAGGAGAGAATTTGCCGCCTCCCTTGCCCGTCACGATTCCAGCTGCAGCGAACGCATGAATTGCCTCCGCAGCCCAGCTAGATTCAGTATCAGAGAATGGAGATAACTCTGCCGGCACATAGTTCGTCAATCGTGCAAGAATAGCTATCATTTCCGCGCGAGTAATTTGCTGATTAGGACGGAAGGTACCGTCGCTATATCCGGCAAGAATCCCTTTCTCCTTCAATGCGGCAATCTCTTCCGCGGCCCAATGCTCCTGCGTATCCGAGAAAAACCCATTGCTTGCAGAGGCCAGTCCAAATGCTTTAGCAACCATCATTGCAAACTCTGCTCTGGTAATACTAGCATGGGGTCTGAACGTACCATCCTCAAAGCCCCGTACAAAGCCCATGCGAGCTGCCCGTTCAATGGCTGGAACGCTCCATGCTGACGGAGACAAGTCGTTGAAGCTTACAGCAGGAGCATTTTGCCCACGTTCAGTTATTGCCCGAAGGACAACTAGGTCAACTTTATCGTTGAACACAGGCTTTGCTGGCGTTGGCTGAGCTGGCTCTGTTGAGCCGGGTTCAGGCTCTGTTGGATCTGATTCCGCTGGAGCAGGCTGTATTGGTTCCGCTGGAGCAACAGGCCCTGCCGGCTCCGCTGGTCGTAATGTGCTCCCATTCCCTGCGTTCCCACTCCCCGTATTGCCACTGCTGCCGGCTGTAGTTACCTTCACCCCTACCATGACGCTCACGTTCTCATACGTCGCCGTAATGACCGATATGCCTGCAGATCCGGCTGACACTACGCCGGCTTCATTGACCGTCGCCACGGACTCATTGCTTGTACTGTAGCTTGCGAATGCAGTTACATTTGCTTGCGTATCATCCGAATAGTTCGCGGTGACGTTCAGCGCTTGCAGATCACCCGGCTTTAACGATACTGACTCGGGCGCTATCGTCAAACTCCCCAGTGTTACTGGCTCCGGCTCCGGCTCTGGCTCTGGTTCTGGTTCAAGTACTAGCTTTACCTTCACTCCTACCATTGCGCTCTCACCTTCATACGTCGCCGTAATCACCGATATGCCTTCGGCTGCGGCTGACACTACGCCAGCTTCATTGACCGTCGCCACGGACTCATTGCTGGTGCTGTAGCTTGCGAATGAAGTTACATCTGCTTTCGTATCATCCGAATAGTTCGCGGTGACGTTCAGCGCTTGCATATCACCCGGCTTTAACGATACTGACTCGGGCGCTATCGTCAAACTCTCCAGTGTTACTGGCTCCGGTTCTGGCTCAGGCTCCAGTACTGACATTACGGTTACATCTACCGTTGCGATCTCGCCCTCATACATAACGGTCACCACCGCTGTGCCTGCTGCTAAGCCTGTTACTTCACCAGCTTCACTGACCGTCGCTACGGCCTCATTGCTGGTGCTGTAGCTTGCTGCTGCCGTTACGTCTGTCTGTGTTTCGTCCGAATATTTCGCCGTGACGCTCAACCCTTGCGTTTCGCCCGCCTTTAACGAAACAGTCTCGGGCGCTATCGTCAAATTTTCCAATGTTACCGGCTCTGCCTTATGCAGACGCAGCTCTGCCATATTGCCATACCATGCGCCAGAGTTATATACCCGAATGTAACGGTACGGTACACTTTCGCTGATAGAAAATGTTTGCCATTCCATGGTTGATGCCGCTGGAACCGTTAAATCTGTCCACGTCATATTATCGTTAGAGCCTTGGACTACCGTTCCTTTAATTCTCGTGTAGTACTGATCCTGCCTGGCCAGCAATTCAACCGTGGATAGTTGAACAGCATGGCCTTCTTTGAAGTCAAAAATGATATAGCTGCCACTGCCTGAACTGCTGCCTGCACGGAAATCCGAATTCGTGCTTGCATTACTATCAAACAAATTATTTACTTGCTTCAGTGTGTCCGCTGCTGTTCTGCCTGCTGTAGAATCGATTAATTCACTAATGCTGGTCACATTCTCTATGACATGCGTCTCGTCAACAAGGATTAATGAAGAGAAATCCGTTGTGGACGTAATCGGAAAACCGTCGCTTCCATCCTGCAGCTTATAGTTAATGGTGAAGTTGACCAGCCCTGCTGACACTCCTTCCTCCATGACTGCAGCTGCTATAAAGTTTACATTGTCCTCTGTGCTGACCACTGCTTCCTGCCCTTGAATCATGACTCGAACATCGTTGATAGCTTCTTTCGCCTGAATCGACAATTTAACGGTATCCCCCGAAACAATTCTGTTTCGTATGGCTTGCTCCGAGCTGATCGAAACCGATTCAAGCTTGCTCACAGATGTAACAGAACCATAAAACTTAACTTCAGCCATATTACCGAACCAGGCGCTCGAATTGTATAGACGAATATATCTGTAAGGGCCTGGATCCGTAATCTTCAATTGCTGCCACTCTTCCATGGAGGACGCTGCGCTGCTAATTGTCGTCCATGTTACATTATCGTTAGAGCCTTGCACTACCGTACCTCGTATTCTCGTATAGTACTGATCCTGCCTGGCAAGCAGATCTACGCTGCTAAGCTCAACCCTATTCCCTTCTTTAAAATCGAAGGTAATATAGCCTCCTGCTCCGCCCCCATTAAAGCGATAATCAGAGAAGGTGGTCATGTCGTTGTCAAATAAGTAGCCTGTCTGCTTCAAAGTGTCCGCTGCGGATCTGCCCGTAGTCGAGTCGATAAGACTAGCCATTTCCAGTACATCGCGGATCAAATTCGACTCGTCAGCAAGAAACAGCTTGGAGCCATCGGTAGTAAAATATGCCGTATCTCCTGTTGTTCCATCATGGGTTAAGTAATCGATGGAGAATGCGATCGTCCCGGTTTCCGCCTCATCACCCATGGCTGCAAAGGCGGTAAAGCTGATATGATCCGATGTCTGAATATCCGCTTCCTGCCCCTGAATCACAACTCGAACATCACTGACTTCTTCTTTCGCTTCAAACGTTAGCTTGACGCTATCGCCTTTTACAATTCTGCCTTTCGTACTTTGGTCTGAGCCAATGGAAATAGACTTTAACCTGTTGCTAGCCTCATGGCGCTGCCCAAAAATTCTAAACTCGCTTAATTCCAGCATATTGGAAATCTTCCCGTGCAAAACATCTGGCTGCGGATCAATCATCTGGATTTTCAACAAACGAAACTGCGAATTTCGATATTCCTCTGCTACTTCAATTATCGACATTTCATTTGTAAATTCCGTTTGCCCTGGTGTAATTCTCGTCCAGTTGACTCCATCATTAGAGGCATAAACCGTCGTCCCAGCCATTCGATCGTCAAAATTCATCCTGCCTTCAAATCCAAAAGCCTCTGCTGTAACCTTATAATCAGGGCCAAAATCTATAATATGATAAAGATCTGGCGCCAGCGAGTATACAGGAAACGAATTATCATTGCCATCTACAAGGAGGGAGATGGAGTCTCCAAAGGTCGAGGTGACAATATGGCTGTAATCCATGCTGCCATCCTTCAGCAGCGGAGTAAGCCGTCGAAGATTTTCGGCCGCTGCCTTCAAGGACTTCAGCTGCTCTACAAATTGTTCATTAGTCGCATTCACCAGCAGCTTTTCCGTCTCGGATAATACCTGATTATAATAGTTAAGCGATGCTGTCTCATAAAGCGTATTCGGATCATACAGAGAACGGATCGCCTCGACTGCAGCAGCCCGATCGACAGCTACCGCTATCGTTACCTTCTTGGTCTCCAGGGTAGCGCCGTCTGATGCTTCTACTACAAAAGAATAGCTCCCTGATTGCAGCGGCTGCCACAAAAATTCTCCAGTATCTGCATTTAATGAAGCTCCGTTCGGAAGTTCAGCTATGTTATACGTCAAAACATCCGACGAACCGGAATCCGTCGCAGAGAAATCCAGCTGCAATGGCGCACTGACAAATACATCAATGGTTAAATCCGACTTCCCAGTATTAAAGATGGGCGGAGTCAGCTGTTCCCCTGCCTTGACATTGAAGTGATCTATTCCCACGGTCGTGCCTTCGCCCTTTACATTCATATAAACCAAGCTGAAATCTCCATGCAGTTGGCCATATGAAACATGGTTGATCCCCATATCAAAAGTTATATATCTCCACTCATTTCGTGTATCTGGCAAGGTTAACGTATGATACGGCTCAGCATCGAAGCCGGTGCTCAGCTCTAGCACAGCCGGGCCGTTGCTGCGAAACTTCACCCCGACAAGGCTTGAAGTGCTGCGATTTCCAAAAGCAAGATTATGAACCGCAATTTTACTTCCCTCGGATGCAGGATTGAATTCCACATACGAAATCCCTTCATCCACCGCAGCCCGTGTGGTCTGATCAAAAGCGGTATACCTTTCTTCAAGCTCTACAAATGCTGTGTGCTGCTCCTTAGGAAGATATTGGGTTCCTTCCGCTTCGGCTTCCTGCGGAATGTAAAGCCAGAAGTCCCCTCCGCCGTCCACGCTTTCCCAAGCCTGTGTAAAGTTACCCTGATAGTAGTAATTGGACGGGCTTCGCTTCACAAATGCTTCATAAAAATACGGCGCCTCTTCCGCCACATTCATATCTCTGACATACTTGTAGTAGTAATACATATCCCAGAACAGAGCCGTATTTGTTCTGCCCTTGTATAAATCGGAAATTTTATAATAGATGCCTTTAACCTCTCCATCGGGAAAAATCGAATGCGCCACAGGTGTCCACGGCGTGTCATACCCAAGCATAAACTGCCAAAAATAATCGGCTGCCTTCAGCACGCGATCATCCAAAAATTCATAGTAGCCTACGGCATGATCTTCCTCGGATACTGTACCTTCTATCGGATCTACTTTCGTTCCCTGAGCATAGAACATTCGTGCCAAAATCGCTGCATTGGTTAAATCACCTGCGCCATGAGCCTGGTCCCGTCCCATTTCCACGTGCTGGACTCTCGGCGAATCCAATGCCTCTCCAGTCGCTTCATTGGTTTCAACCAGGCGGAATAAACGCTGAATCGAGCCGTTGAAGCCTTGATTAAGCGCTGTTTTATTGACAGTCGCCCACTCCACAGCTTCATCGTATCTTTCTCTGTTATCAGTAAAGATATAGCCTGCCATTGCACCGAGAAGCGGGTAAAGATGCTGGTTCATAAAATGGTTGTTATCGTGCTGAAAGGTTTCAATCACAGGGTTAATTAGATGATTGGTAAAATTGGCGGTATCCTCTTCCGTCCAGGCCAGCGATCCGTCTTGGTAACTGGTGGATCTTAAAATTTCTGCTGCAGTAACCATTCGATTGAGCGGAATACCGGTATGGATATGAGCATCATTAAAATACGCATACTGATCCGGATCCATCTGAGACCAAATCCGAATGATGTCCATTGCATTTTTACGATAAACTTCTTCACCCGTAACAACATACATCAGCGTTTGTGTATACGCTTTCAATCCATCCTGAATAAATCTTGCATTGATGCCCTGGCTATTGAACGCGTAGGATGCCGGCTTCGCAGGATCGCTAGAGCTGGCATGGCTTGAAGCCACCGTCTTTGAAGCCGCGGAGGATACGGTCATAGCTTGGTAATAGGAATACCACGGCTCCTTCTTCGCTAGTACCTGCGTTCTCATGTTTTCCAGGATAGATTTAGTTACACCGACGCCAGGATGAGTAAAGCCATTGCTCTTACTTTCTATAATTTCAACCTGATAATCGCTGCCAGGCGAAGCCGAAACAGATGCTGGTGTTAGTATAGCGCAAGAAGCAAGCATTAGTACGGCAAGAGAAGCCGATAGTAAACGCTTCCACATCGGCTTGTAAATAAGCATTCTTTTCATATTGCACCTCCATAGAACTATAACTAATCCAATCCCCAACAACCTATCCTCTCAAAAAAATCCAGTCCTTTGCAGGAATTGAAGAGACAACTTTTCGTTTACAGGCTTAAGCTTGAACTGGCCTCCTTCCTTATATTTTTACATAGCTTCCAATTCCCCGTTTCTAAAGCTCTCAGCGTCTATAGCTGTTGTTTGCTCGTTCTAAGAGTAACATCGCCTTATCCGATGATGAATGAAGTTTTTAAAGACTTATATGCAGGTTATTTAAGCTGCATGGCAATAACAAGGTTCAATCCCTTTGCCGTTAAAACTTTTTGCAGCACAAAAAAAGCGGCAGCTGATATAGCCCCCGCCTGCTCTAAATTAAACGATCCACGCAAAAAAACAGCTGCCAATCGCTATTCCACATCAAAATCAAAATACTTCTTTGGATACGGCTCATTTTCCAATGTATAATGCCACCATTCCTTGTTGTACGGTTTGAAACCGGCAGCCATCATCGTTTCTTTGAGCAGCAGTCTGTTCTTAGTCTGCGCTTCTGTCAAGCCTGCTGCATCATGTGCTGAAATCTCGCCCAGGAAATCATGTATACCGCCCATGTCAAGCGGCTCTCCTGTTTCTTGATCGGCCAAGGTTAAATCTACAGTACTTCCGCGTGAATGCCCTGACCGCTGCGACAGGTAGCCCAGCTTGAACACATTTTTCTTGTCAATGTCAGGATAGAACTCCTCCTTCATCTTGACATCCTGCTCATCTGCCGCCCATTTCTTGAAATGCTCCACCGCTTTTTGCGGACGATAGGCATCATAAATGAGCAAGGAATAGCCCAGCGGCTCCAGCGCTTGTTCTGCCTTTTTTAGAGCCTTTGCCGCTTGCACGCTTAAAATAGCAAACGGCGCATGATAGCCGTCGATTTGTTCTCCAACAAAGTTGTATTCACTATAATAGCGAATGTCATAGAAGGCATGCTCGAGCACCTCGTCTGCATAAACAAACCCTTCAGGCAGCTCTCGCTTCTTCGCAATCCCGACAATCGGCTGATCCCCTGCTTGATCCGCCTCAGCTTCCAGCTGAACTTCTTCCCCTTCCTGCGCGGAATTCTGCCCCATCTCCGCTTGATCGCTCTCCAAGCCTGGTTCAGCTTCAAGCTCTTCTTGTTCAGAGCTCTGCCCTGCTTGTGCTTGTTCAGCCCCTCCAGAACGGTCTTGTCTCTCAGCGTGCCCGCCCGCTTGCGCTTCCTCAGACATAGTTTGACTGGATAAATTCTCTTCATGTGCCGGCAAGGAAGCGGAGGAGCATCCTGCTAGTAATCCTGCCAATAATCCTGCCAGGGCCAAGCCTAACGTTAACCATTTTCTGCTCATAAGGTCTCCCCTTTCAGTTCTAGGAAACAAAAAACCACCAAATCCGTAAATGCACAGAGAATATGCTCCTCTTACATTTAAGGATTTTGGCGGTGCTTGATTCTAATCGGTGATTCTCCTTATTCCATGCATGATTGCATCATCTTAATATCTCTTTCAACCTTTGTCAACAGGTTGTTCTTGCGGCAAACCCCGCGCGCTGGGAGCTAAAGGGTTGTAACCGGCAAAATGGCCGCAACAATTTTAGCGCCTTAGTTCCGCAGTTGAATAAAGTACGTCTCGCCCGATTCCGTCCAGAACTGTTCCCCTGTACTGACGATGGTTCCGTCAGACGACTGAACACTTAGCGGCTCCGCATACTGAACGGAGCACCATCCTGTCAAGGTGGGGGTCAATTCAGCTGAACGAAGACGGCCATTCTCCCAAGCCGCGCTAACCGTGAAGCCGCCCCTGGCTTTAAGCCCGCTGAACCGGCCGTTCTTCCATGCCTCCGGCAGTGCCGGAAGCAGCTCAATCGTCTCTTCATGGCTCTGCAGCAGCATCTCGGCGATGCCCGCTGTGCCGCCAAAATTGCCGTCGATCTGAAACGGCGGGTGATCGTCGAATAAATTGGGATACGTCGAGCGGGACAGCAGAGTATTCACGAAACGATGAGCCGTATTCCCGTCTTTCAGCCGCGCATACAGGTTGATCAGCCAGGCGCAGCTCCAGCCGGTATGCCCCCCCCCTTGAGCGATCCGGCTCTCCAGCGTCTTTCTGGCTGCCTCAGCAAAGTCCGGCGTGCGGGAAGGCGTGATGGCATTGCCGGGATACAGCCCGTATAGATGCGACACATGGCGATGACCGGGCTCGGCTTCCGGGTAATCCCTGCTCCACTCCTGCAGTCGGCCGTCCGGCCCTATTGCCGGCTTGGCCATGCGATCCAAGGCCTCCGCGAGCTGATGGGCAAACTCCCCGTCGATGTCCAAAAGCTCAGCCGCCTGCAGGCAATGACCGAATAATTCCCGGATAAGGTACAGATCCATCGTGGAGGCCGCTGAGACGCTGCAGGGCTCCCCTTCCTCCGTCACAAACTTATTCTCCGGCGAGGTTGACGGTGCGGTAACCAGCTCGCCGCCCGGTCCAGGCACAAGCCAATCCAGACAGAACTCCGCAGCGCCTTTCATTAACGGATAAGCCGTCTCCGCCAGAAACTGCCGATCCTGATTAAAGGCATAATGCTCCCACAAATGCCGGCTTAGCCATACTCCGCCCATCGGCCAGAACGCCCAGCTCGGCTCCCCGTCCGACGGCCCAGCGGATCTCCACAGGTCTACGTTATGGTGCGCCGTCCAGCCCCGGCAGCCGTAATGGATCCGCGCCGTTCGCGCCCCCGTCTCGCTCAAATCCTGAATCATGCGGAACAGCGGCTCATGCAGCTCGCTTAAATGGCAGATTTCCGCCGGCCAGTAATTCATCTCGGTATTGATGTTCGTCGTGTAATTGCTATTCCAGGGCGGCTGCATATGCGGATTCCATATTCCCTGCAGATGCGCCGGCTGCGTGCCGGGCCGCGAGCTAGCCATCAACAGATAGCGGCCATATTGAAAATAGAGCGCCTCCAGCATCGGATCCGGCGTGCCCCCCTGATAGGCCTTGAGTCGTTCGTCTGTCGGCAGGGAGCTGCCTTCCGCGGAAAACTGCGGATCCAGCTCCAGCTCCACCCGGCGGAACAATGCCCGGTGATCCTCCATATGGCGGCCGAGCAGCCGGTCATAGCCGTGTTGAGCTGCGGCTTCGAGCGGCTGTCTGCATTTCTCGGCTGCGCTAATCCCTGTATCCGTCCCCGGCATGACCCGGTAACCGGCAAAATCGGTTGCTGCCGCCAGCAGCAGCGTCACCGAGCTAGCGCCGGCTATCTCAAGATGGCCGCCCTCCACGCCTGCGTTTCCCCCCTCGTGCAGCACGCGCACATGCGCTTCATACGACAATCCCAACCCATCTTCATAAAGGATGGACTGCGGGTGATCGCCCCGATAATTGTCGGCGATATGGCTCGGAGCCCGGCCTCGCAGGACAAGACCGCTCCCTTGCTCGCATGTCCCTACGCTGTGCTGAAGCGGAGAGTCCAGAGCGACAGACAGACGGATGCCCCCCTGCCCCTCGGCCTCTAGGCGAACGACCAGCACCTGATCGACCGCGCTGACGAATGCCCGCCTCGTAAACCTGGTCCCGTCAGCACGATAGGTCACGGCCGCAATGCCTGTGTCCAAATCCAGCTCCCGGTAATAATCCGTAATCTCGCCTGTCCCCAAATGCTCCAATTTCAAATTGCCCAGCGGCTGGTACGATTCCGTACGCTTGCCCAGCATCTTGGCCTCGATCAGCCGTTCCGCTTCCCTGTACTCGCCCGCAAAAATCAGCTCGCGCGCCCGCTTTAAATGCCGCAGCGCATCATAATTTTGTGTGTCACGGGGAAAACCGGACCATAGTGTATCTTCGTTAAGCGCAATCAGCTCGCTGCGGTGTCCCCCAAATACCATACCGCCCAGCCTGCCATTTCCGATAGGAAGCGCCTCTTCCCAGCGGGCTGCAGGGTGGCTATACCATAGCTTGACGTCCTCACATCCTCTATGTTGCTCTCTACCCATTTGCTCCCTCCGTATGTACAAACTTAGAGAAAAGGCCCGAGTAATTACGGGCCTTTTCCTGATTAAAGCTATCCAGTTTCATCAAATCAGCTCAACTAAGCGCTGAATTATTTAATGTCCTTGCCTGTAAACAGAGCCACTCTTGCTTTAACAAGCTCCGTATACTCGGCTTCCATTTTTTCTGCGCCTGCTCTGTCAAGTTCAGCGAGGAAATCATCATAGATTTTGTCGAATTGATCCGGCTTGGATAGTACAGCCTCCGGAATGCGTTTCCACACGATATCTTTTGTCTTCTGGAAGATGATTTGATAATCGCCGTCCGTTGGAACGGGCATGTTGTACAATGCGCCCCATTCCTTCGCTTTAAACTCGCTCTCTTGCGGGAACAGATCTTTCCAGGTCGTTGCGCCGTAAGCTTTTAAAGTTTCTTTCTCTGCTTCAGTATAGCCGGCAACAATTTGCTCAGGGAAATTCGTCGTATAGTAGTTTCCAGTAGAATCTTTAACTCCATCGCCATAGCGGGCACTCATAGCCAAGTACAAGCCTATCCCGGATTCCTTCGTAAAGTTAGTTGCATCATTAACTTTTCTATCTTGAATTTCTTGCGGAATTACCCGAACACCGTTCTCAACATTATAATGTTTGCCCTCAATACCCCAATTTCTAAGAATTTGACCTTCCTCGGAGGCTAGCCAATCGAGAAACTTTATAGCGCGAACCGGATCTTTACAAGCGGTTGTTATGCTGAGGCCATAGCCGTCAACGCCTGCCGGTTGGAAGGAGTGGTCAACATAATCCTCAGTCAATGTTACAGGAAAATGTGCATAAGTGTATTCATCTTTACCAGCTGTTTTTAACGCATTTTCAGCATCCTGATATCCCCATTCCTGATCAATGAGACCAAGAACGCGGCCGCTGGCGATTTTAGCTTTATACTGGTCATCTTTTTGTACGAAAGAATCTTTATCAAGCAATCCCTCGTTGTACATATGGTTCAGCCAACGGAAATACTCCTTTTCTTCCGGACGTTTATAGTGCAGAATAGCCTCATAAGTTTCCGGATTCACATAGTATTCACCGTCATCCGGTGCCCCTGTCGTCAGAAATGCCGGATTTGTTACGGAAATCATAATTCTCCAATCATCAGCGTTAAGTGTAAGTGGAATCGTCGGCTGTCCGTCGGTAGTCGGATGCTTCTCTACATATTGCTTCAATACGTTTTCGAAATCTTTGACGGTACGAACCTTCGGATAACCTAGCTCTTTCAATACGCGCTGCTGGATTTCAAAGCCTCCAATAGCATCAAAAGATTCCTGATCAACACCCATATTTGTCGTCAAAGAATAAATCGCTGGATCTTCGTTGCTGTATTTTAGGCGGTTCATATTCTCGCTGAAAATTTTCTTGATATTTGGAGCATGTTCTTCAATTAGCGGAGCCATGTCAATAATAAGTCCTGCGTCTACAAGAGTGGATAAGCTTCCTTTGGCAAATATAAGATCAGGTACGTCGCCGCTGGCAGCCATCAACGCAATTTTATTCTCTCCGCCACCACTGCCGACGTCAAACTCAGCTTCGATCGTTACACCTGTTTTCTCCGTGATGACTTTGCCGATATCATCCTGCATGTTATTCCAGTTCGGACTTGCGTCCGCCCCGAAAAACGTAAAGGTGATCGGGCTCGTATCTGCTTCCGCCTCAGCGCCTTGATTCGTATTGCCCGTATTAGTATTCTCTGCATTTTTCGTGTCACCGCCTGAGCTTCCGCAGCCGCTAAGCAGCAACATGCTTGCCAGCAGAAGAGCAACGATCGTCTTGGGACTTTTCCACTTCTTCATTCTACATTCCCCCTCATACATAATCACAGCTATATTTGTATAACAGGCTGTCCCTGCGTATACCGCGATTAAAGTAAGTGCTTACAATCCTGGATTTAGAAAAAATATTATTTATTCTTAGTACAGCTCCGCCATTTTAAACTCATACTAAACTGTACTATTCAATCCGTAACCGATTTACGCCTTAACAGCGCCGAGCGTCATTCCCGATACGAAATAGCGCTGCAGAAACGGATATACGAACAATATAGGGAGCGTTACGACGATCGTAATCGCCATCTTGATTGACTCTGGAGATACTTGTGCCATTTGATTCGCCATATCATTGGCATTGATCATATTAGCCCCCTGGTTCGTGCTCTGCAGAATTTTCATCAACTCAAACTGCAGCGTCGTAAGATGAGGCTTGTTGCCATTATACAAGTAGGTATCAAACCAAGAATTCCATTGTCCAACTGCCAGGAACAAGGCTATCGTAGCCAAAACAGGCTTACATAGCGGAAGGATTATCTTATAGTAGATCGTGAAGTCGTTTGCCCCATCCAATGTCGCTGACTCCTGCAGGGCATACGGCAATCCATCAATAAATGAGCGGATAACGAAGACGTTAAATGCACTCACAATTCCCGGAAGAACATAAATCCAGAACGTACCGATTAGCTCCAAATGACGCATAAGCATATATGTCGGAACCAATCCGCCAGAAACATACATAGTTAACGCCAGAAATGTAGAAATAAATTTTCTGGATTGGAAGTCCTGGCGACTCAGCGTATACGCCAGCATAGAAGAACTGATAAGCCCTAAAATGGTTCCAGTAAGCGTACGCAGAATCGATATTTTGAAGCCTTGAATCAGGCCGGTATAACTGAAGATCGTCTTGTAGTTTTCCCAAGTAAATTCGCGAGGCCAGATATAGATGCCGCCCCGCACCGTATCCGTCGAATCGTTGAGCGAAATCGCGAGCACGTTCAGGAAGGGATACAATGTAACGATCAAGATCATGGCCATGATCACCATGTTGCAAATATCAAAGATTTTATCCGCCTTGGTTGCGTTAAATGCTTTTGACGTCGCCATCTTGCTCCCTCCCCTACATGATGCTTTCTTTCGTTGTTTTCTTCATAATGCCGTTCGCCGTGAGCAGCAGAATGATGCTGACGACGGAGGTGAACATACTGATAGCAGTGCCGTATGAGAAGCGGCCAATATTGATCCCGTAGTTAAGCGCATACATGTCCAGTACCTCAGAGTAATCCGTTACGAGCGAGTTGCTGAGCTGGAACTGCTTCTCGAAACCGATCCCGATTAAATGGCCGATCGACATAATCAGCAGCACCGCAATGGTCGTTCTTATCCCCGGCAGCGTAATGTTCCACATTTGCCGGAAGCGGCCCGCGCCATCCACCTTGGCTGCCTCATACAGCTCCCCGTCGATTCCAGCGATGGCCGCCAAATAAATGATCGCGTTCCAGCCGGTCTCCTTCCATACATCGGAAACGGTTACAATTCCCCAAAACCATTTGCCCTGCGCCATGAACTGGATGGGTTCATCTATAATATGAAGGGCAAGCAACAGCTCGTTCACAATCCCGCCGTCCCGGGAGAGCATCTTCGTAATAATCCCCGCCACAACGACCCAAGAGACGAAGTGGGGCAGATAGGATACCGTCTGTACGGTTCTCTTGAAATATTTACCCCTGAGTTCATTCAGGAATATTGCAAAGGCGATGGGGATAATGAAGCCTGCGATCAATCCCATGACGCTCATCGCCAGCGTGTTTCTGAGTACAAGATAGAACCTCTCGTCCTGGAACAGGTCCACGAAGTTCTTGAAACCGACCCATTTCTGATCGAAAAACGGCTTGGACGGCTTATAGTTCTGAAACGCCATCGTCCAGCCCCAGATCGGCAAATAGTTGAAAACGAACAACCAAATTACGAATGGCAAGGACATCATATAAAGATATTTTTGCCGTACTACTGTTCGCCAAAAACCTTTCTTCCGCTTCTTCGACGGATCAGGGGTTACGCTTACATTTCTAGTATCGGCTTGCGCTGAGAGCGTCTTCATTTATCTGTCCAATCCCCCTTTCTGACTATATATTTAAGATAAACCAGAAGGAGATCGGGGAATACCCGACAGATTTCAGAGAAAACCATATAGAAATTAGACATTCATCCGCCAAACCATTAGACCTGTTCCCGGCGAAGCGGGATCGTAAACGTAATCTCTGTTCCTTTGCCATATTCGCTTGATATTTTCAAGCCGTGCTGCTCGCCGAAGGTCATGACCAGCCTCTGCTGAACATTGCCTAGGCCAATGCGGTTATCCACCGCGGCATGAGCTCCAGCCATTGATCGTCTGACCTCTTCAAGCCGCTCCAGCGTCATGCCCATGCCATCGTCCTGAATCGATATTTCCGCATAGTCGTCCGCGGCCTGAATGAGCAGCTTGACATGGACTCCGCCTTCCTTATTCTCCACGCCATGTACGACGGCATTCTCCACAAGCGGCTGAATGATCAGGGGCGGCATGAAAATGCCTTCTAGCTTGCGATCTATAACTAACTCGTACTCCAGCCGGTCTTCATAGCGGAATTTCTGGATTTCCAGGTAGGAACGAACCATTTCCAGCTCTTCCTTCAGCATAATTTGATCTCTGCCTACCTCCAGATTTTTGCGCATCAATTTCCCCAGCAGCCGGACGACATTCGCTATCTCCTTCTCCCCCCTCATATGAGCGTTCATCCGAATCGACTCCAGGGAATTGAACAGAAAATGCGGGTTGATCTGGCTGGCCAGCATCTTCAGCTTGATCTCCCTCTGGGCGATCTCCAGCGCATTGTTCTGCTCCGTCTTCTCAACGACCTGGTTCATAAGCAGGTTAATGCTCTCCACCATGTAATTGAACTGCCGCGACAGCTGCCCGATCTCATCATTCCCGTCGACAGAGGACACCACGGCAAGATCGCCAAGCGCCAGCCGATTGAAATGGCGGCTGAGACGCAGCAGCCGGTTCGTCATCAGGAACGAGACGATATACACAAATAACAGCGCGATCAACAGCACGAGCAATATAAACAGCAGGCCGAGCAGGCTAACCTGATTGGCGTCCTTGACAATAGCCTTCGTCGCAAAGACGGAAACGATTTTCAATCCGTTCATGCTCGATTCCGGAATCAAATCCTCGACGACCACGTAGGAGGGCTCGCCTTGCATTTCCATTTTGTGCGCACCGCTTGGCTGCTGGTGCAGATCAATCCCGTAATCGAGCTGATGGATCGTTTTGCCTACCAGATTTGGATTTTTGCCTGCCACGATATAACCCTGCTCATCGAAAATCAGCGTCTCGAACTGTTCCTGGCCCAGCATCCGGTTCAATTCCTCCTGGTTCAGCACGATCATCAGCACCCCGCTGGAACGATGCTCAGGAAAAGGAATTTGCCGGACTAGGCTCAGTTTCCGGGCTGGAAAATCATCGCCATCCGCAACATAGAACCAGCCTATGCTTTTCGTTTCCATCGCTCTCTGATACCACAGCGCGGAGCGGGTCGCCTCCTCCAGCGGAATCAGCTCCAGATTGTTAATGAGCGTCGGGTTGTCATAATAGAATCGAATGGCAGAAATCCCGCGGTATAGCTGAACATATTCCTTGAAATCGTCGTAGCTCAAATAGGCCTTGGTCAGCTCAAATACGCTGGGATACTGGGTAGTCGCCATTCTTTCCAGCGTTTTGTCGAACATAAAGGTGTTGGACAGGTCCGTGGGCACACGAAGCATATTCTCCAGCTGGGTCTTGATTTTTTTCACGTCGTTCGTAGTTTGCTCAATCGCGCGTTCCATCGCCTGCTGGCGAAAATGACCCGTTACCGCCCCGCCCACGATCAAGACGGGCAGCATAACGACCACGATATAAGTAATCAGCAGCTTGTGCTTCAGCTTAAGATCATTCAACAAACGTACCATTTTCCTTCGCAAATCAAACGCCCCCCCGGTGTTTAACCTTTACCCTGCTACTCTGCTACTTTGCTATTTTGTTAATTTGTTATTTTGTTAATTTGTTATTTTGTTAATTTGTTATTTTGCACTTTTTTACTCTGCTATTTTGTAGTCTGTTGCTCTATGGTTTTGTCCTCTGTTGCTTTGTGGCTTTGTCGCTCTGTTGCTTTGTTGCTCTGTTGCTTTGTTGCTCTGTGGCTCTGTTGCTTTGTTGCTCTGTGGCTTTGTCGCTCTGTTGCTTTGTTGCTTTGTTGCTTTGTTGCTTTGTTGCTCTGTTACTCTGTTACTCTTATTCTGTTATTCTGTTTGCTCTACTTTCCATCGATTGACTTGTCCCTTCCGCGTCTCTATTATGACAAAACCGGGTTACCACTAAAAGAGGGGCATCTAGGCATGAAATTAAGAACGTTAAAAATGAAGATGAAACAAAAACTGCTGATCAAACTATCAAAATTGTTCCTTCTGATGTAACTGCTCCATCCATCATGCGAATGTTGCAAAAACCTCACAGCTCCTTACAAGAACCTCACAGCCCTTTAATTGGACTGGGAGTCTTTTTCTCCAGTAAATTAAACTACGGATTTATGGCTGGATCTAGATGGTCAGGATCAGGTACTAGATGTAATTCCTATTTAGCCCCCTAATCCAATTGGACACTCTAATCCACCTCAGATACACTAAAATGAGTGAGGAGTTAGAATCCATGAAAAGACGATTTAGGTGCCCCAATGAAACGAAGAAGGAGCTTGTGGTAGAGGTGCTCTCGGGTTATCGGACGGAGATAGTAGCCCGGAAGCATGGAATGTCTCCTAGAACGTTAAGCCAGTGGGTTCGCCAGTATCAAGATGAGGTGGGTGACCTTATGAAAAAGAAGCAAAACGATGCAGAAAAAATGAAGCAGGATGCAGCCAATTTCAAGGAACTAGAGAAGAAATACAACGATGCCATGAAGCTACTAGGCGAAAAAGAGCTCGAGAACAGCATTCTACGAGACCTGGTAAAAAAAAAGTATCCCGATTGGAAGTAGCTATCTATTGGATTCAGCAAGGGTATCCCGTTCAAAAGGTGCTCCTTCTATGTGGAGTCCCACGTTCAAGTTACTACTATCGCCTAAAGCATCCTGAACGCCAGCAGCCAGTCAGCAGCGGTCGGCCTGTTCCAGGCTTCTCCTATGACAAGGATGGAAAAAAGGTAGGAGATGCTCGCATTAAAGGATACCTCAGACGCTTGATTCAAGGCCTTAACGCTGCCTTCGGCTATCGGAAGCTGACGACGTTGTTGCGGCGAAAATACCGGCTAATTATTAACAAAAAGAAGACCTACCGTCTCTGCAAAGAAATGGGGATTCTCCATCCACAGCGAGAGTTGAAAAACCCCGTACCTAAAAAGCTCGCCAATAACCGTATTGTGAGCGGACCAAACCAGCTATGGCAAATGGATATTAAGTATGGTTACGTAGCCGGCAAACGCCGACATTTCTACCTGGCCAGCATCATTGACGTGTTTGACCGGAGCATTGTCGCCCATTACCGTGGAAAGGTCTGCAGCACAGAAGACATTTTGCGTACGATCCAGAAGGCGCTTTTTAAACGTAGAATCCACGAACAAGAACACAAGTTGGTGATCCGGACGGATAATGGGCCGCAGTTCATTAGCAAAGCGTTCCATGCCTTTTGCGAGCAAGCGGGGTTAGAGCATGAAAGGAACCCCAACCAAACGCCAAACAAGAATGCTTTTATTGAGTCGTACCACAGCATTGTAGAGCAAGAATGCTACCAGCGGAATTGTTTTGAAACCTACGAAGAGGCTTTTGCAGTGGTCGACCGATTTATTCGATACTACAACACAGAACGCATCCACGGCAGTCTCTACGATTGGCCGCCCAAGGAATACTTGCGTTTAGTCACCGCGGGCTTGATTAACCCAAAGAAAATTGCGCTATAATGTGATTTCCTAAGTATGATGTGGAAAGTGTCCAAACTTAGGGGGTTGAACCGATTCATGCAACTAGTTCATCGGTTTTGACCGTGTTAGAGGGAACCAACTGCAAAACCTACATTTAGATTTAAGCTATTTCGACGAATTCGCTCCATTCAGGCAAACTAACTGCATGTTTTGCATTTAGCACATGTATTTTTTATAAAACGAGCTTAACTAGCTGTATAAAATACATTTCGCTAGTCTCCCACACTTTACTTACTGTGGTGTGATCAAACATGACTCCCCTGTGGTTATCGAACATGATTCCTCCTATGGTCTAATCAAACACGACTCCTATGTGGTGTATCGAACATGACTCCTCTTATGGTGCAATCAACATGATTCCTCCTATGATATATCGAATATGACTCCTCGATATTGATTTGATCCCCAATGAATGGTTACTTGAGCTTCTGGAAGGCCAAAAAATGGATAAGACGGGTATAAGCTACTGCCAGTGTCCTAACGAAAACATCCAATAAAAGCGGAAAATATCCCCTACAACCGATAGGGGATATTTCCACTTCAATCAAACTTGCTTATTTAAGTGTAACTTGAATTTCCGCTTTGCCGCTGAATGCGCCTACTGCGATGCTGCCATCGGCGTTCAGTTGGCCGCCCTGCACCGATGCTGCCTGGCCGAAGCCGTGCAGACTGATGCTAAACGGCTTGCCAGCGCCTTCCGCCGTGATGCGGAGCGTGGAGCCTTCGCGCGATACTGCGATCTCCAGTTCGGTGTCGCCCTTCACGTTGCGAACTTTGCGGCATACCTGTGCACCATCTTCGATTTGGTACAATCTGACGTCTGCGTCCTGAGCGTAGTCATAATCCGGTTTGACATCGTTCGCGCCCATGACGAGGATGGAGTTCGGACGCACGAAGAGCGGCAGGCTGAAGAAATCGTAATTCTCCTTGCGCCATTTTCCACCTTCGATCGTTTCGCCCGTCAAGAGATGGGTCCATTTGCCTTCCGGCAAGTAGTAGCTTACATTGCCTTCCTTGCTGAATACTGGCGCTACCAGCACGGAGTCGCCCAGCATGTACTGACGATCGAGCATTTCGCTTGCCGGATCTTCCGGGAATTCGAGGAACATCGCGCGCATCGTCGGCACGCCCTGTTCCGTAGCTTCAACCGCTGTGTCGAACAAGTACGGCATCAGACGGCATTTCAGCTTCGTAAAGAAGCGCGTTACGTCTACCGCTTCCTCGTCGTATGCCCATGGAACCCGGTAAGAGCTGCTTCCATGGAGACGGCTGTGGCTGGACAGGAGCCCGAATGCAAGCCAGCGCTTGAACACGTCGACAGGCGCCGTATTCTCGAATCCGCCGATATCGTGGCTCCAGAAGCCAAAGCCGGATACGCCAAGGGACAATCCGCCTCTCAAGCTCTCAGCCATCGACTCGTAGTCCGCGTAGCAGTCCCCGCCCCAGTGAACCGGGAACTTCTGACCGCCCGCTGTAGCCGAACGGGCAAACAATGCCGCTTCATTTTTGCCAAGCTTCTCCTCCAGCACTTCAAACACGACTTTATTATACAGTTGAGTGTAGTAGTTGTGCATTTTCACTGGATCGGAGCCGTCATGGTAGACGACATCTGTTGGAATCCGCTCGCCGAAGTCAGTCTTGAAGCTGTCCACGCCCATGTCTACGAGATCACGCAGATAGCCCGCGAACCATTCGCACGCATCGGGATTCGTGAAGTCAACAAGCGCCATTCCCGGCTGCCACAGATTCCACTGCCATACGTCGCCGTTAGGTCTTTTTACAAGATAGCCATGCTTCTTGCCCTCTTCAAACAGGGCGGAGCGCTGAGCGATATATGGATTGATCCATACGCAAATTTTAAGCCCCTTCCCCTTAAGACGCTTCAGCATCCCTTCTGGATCCGGGAATGTACGCTCGTCCCATTTGAAATCGGTCCAGTGGAATTCTCGCATCCAGAAGCAGTCGAAGTGGAAGACATGCAGCGGCAGATCTCTCTCCGCCATGCCGTCAACAAAAGAGTTGACCGTCGCTTCATCATAGTTCGTTGTAAACGACGTTGTCAGCCACAGACCGAACGTCCATGCCGGCGGCAGGGAAGGCTTGCCTGTCAGCGCAGTATATTTGTTCAGAACCTCTTTCGGTTCAGGCCCGTCGATGACGAAATACTCAAGCGATTCCCCAGGAACGCTGAATTGTACTTTCTTCACCTTCTCGGAAGCTACTTCAAAGGAAACAGCGCCCGGATCATTGACAAATACCCCGTATCCTTTGTTTGTAATATAAAAAGGAATGTTCTTGTAAGCTTGCTCGGAGCTTGTGCCGCCATCCTTGTTCCAAATATCGACAACCTGGCCGTTCTTCACGAAGGAGGTAAAGCGCTCTCCAAGCCCGTATACCCATTCGCCTACCGTAAGATCCAGTTCTTCACGCATATATACCGCGCCGCCGTTCTCCTCGACATGAGCCATGGACTTGAACGCGCTGCCCGTAATGCGCTCCGAGCCGCGGTAGAAATCAACGGACCATTGCGGCCCCTTGTTTACTCTAACGCTTAAATTGCCGCTCTTCAGCTCGGCATAATCGTCGTTCTCCGTAATTTGGACGTGATCGCCGCTGCCGCCTGCGAGTTCGAAATGAGGACCATGATCCACCGTACCGGCAAAATGCACCAGCTTCACGCCGATGACGCCTGGAAGCGGGGAGTGGAATTGAATCGTCAGCAGTTGACCGTTAATCGTATTGGCACGACCTTGAATCGGCCTTGTTGAAGCATAGGCTGTCAGCTTATGATCTGCAATCGTAAAATCGTGGGCCTGCACCGCTGTAGACAGTGTAAATCCTTCACGAATCAACCAGTTGCCGTCTGTAAATTTCATCGTTCAAGAACCGCCTTTCTGATATCGTTGTAATCTTGCGAGAAACATTCTATACTTGCATTATACTGATAAAAAACAACCCATTCTAACATAATTTAATGGATTTATAACACAAAATTGATGAGGTGAGCTGAATGGATCAAGCGATGCGCCGCTCTCTGAAGGAGAGCAAGATTCATGGCGATGAAAGATTGCCCTTTGGCACCTATTGGTACCAGTTCGGCCCGGGCGAGCATGTTGTGGACTGCCACTGGCACGAGGAAGCTGAATTCTTCTACTGCCTGGAAGGAGAGACGCTGTTCCAGGTAGATACCGATTATTTCGTCGTGCGTGCTGGCGAGGCCGTATATATCGATGGCGGCGACATACACGCCGCTCACGCCCATGGGGATCAGGGCTGCTCGTTTTTCTCCCTCGTTTTTGGAACGAATATGCTCTCCAGCGCTTATTATGACGCTGTTCAGGAGAATTTAATTCTCCCGATGCAGGAAAGAAAGGCCACGTTCCCCCGTCATATTTCCGGGAAGCATGATTATGGCAAATCCTTATTGCAGCACCTGGCGGCAATGATGAACAGTTGCCAGGCAAGAACTCCCGGTTATGAGGGTGCTGTCAAAGGGCATCTGTATCTTATGCTCTCGGATATGGCGGGCAGCGGTCAGCTTTGTAACCGTTCGGCCAGCAACGGCAATGATTCATTTAAAATCGAGCGTCTGAAACGGGTTATCGAATACATTCAGCAGAACTATGACCAGCAGATCCGGCTCTCCGAGTTAGCCGCTCTCATTCCGATGAGCGAAGGGCAACTGTGCCGCTTCTTCAAATCCATGACCCGGCAGACCCCGATGGACTACATCAACTCCTACCGGATCCGCCAGGCTGTCGAGCTGCTGCGGGAGCCCGGGCGCAAAATATCAGATATCGCTCTTGAAGTAGGCTATGACAATATCAGCTACTTCATCCGGGTATTCCGAAAGGCGATGAATTGCTCGCCTTCAGAATTCCGCAAAAAATGGTTCGAGTCCATCGAAGCTAACTAAACGATCCTGAACCAGCTAAGCCGGACTTCGCCTTGCAGCTTCAAATATAGCTGCCGGCGGCCAGATACCTCTTCAACCGGGACGGATACCGTCGTCCACGCTTGCGGTCCGCCCGTCGGCAGCACCCGGCATACAGCTGCAGCAGGACCGTCCACGCCATCCAGTATAATTGCGATCGCGCCGCCCTTGGTCGAGCCGGATACTCTCGCTTCGAACCGCGTGGCCTCAGCTCCGAACTCCACGTCATGGAAGGCGATCCAGCCGGCTTCCCGCTTACAGGCCACACTCTCGCCGCCCTCGCGGCATTCATCGATATAGACGCCCTCGTAATCATCGTAATTCACGGCCCGCACCGGTGCAGCGGCCGTTCGCGGCGGAACCCGCTCCCCCTCGACCTCAAGCGTCGTTTGAAGCACGATATCCTCCGCCGAGCGCCCGATCATCAGCGTGTACGACCCGCTCTCCACGCAATAGCGATCGCGCGTCACATCCCAGAAAGCCAGATCGGCGCTGCGCAGCTCGAACGTTACTGTAGCCGACGCCCCTGCTGCCAGATGGATTCGCCGGAACCCGCTTAACGTCTTCAATGGGCGTACGACCCGGGACTGGTTCGCGCGGACATACAGCTGAACGACCTCGTCACCTTTCAGCTGCCCTGTGTTGCTTACGTTCACGGATACAGTTACCGTATCCTTTCCGGATACCTTGGCAGCGCTTAAGATCAGCTCGCTGTATGCAAACTCGGTGTAGCTCAATCCATGGCCAAAAGGAAACAGCACTTCGCCATCGAAATATTGGTAAGTTCTTTTCCCCTTGATGATGTCATAATCCATGATGTCCGGCAGTTCAGCCGCCGATTTGTACCAGGTCATGTTGAGGCGACCTGCCGGATTGTAATTCCCGAACAGCACGTCGCTTACCGCATGGCCAAGCTCCTGCCCTCCATGGGATGTAAACAGGATAGATGGAATATGCTCCTTCTCCCAATTGACCGCGAACGGGTAGCTGCCGACAATAACCACGACCGTATTCGGATTGGCGGCATGCACGGCTTGAATCAGGGCCTGCTGGGCCGGCGGGAGCGTAATATCGGGACGGTCCACCGTTTCTTTGCCGTTGATGAATGGGCTGTTGCCAACGAAGACAATGGCCGTATCCACGGACTTTGCCATATCGGCGGCCTCCTTCACCCCGTCCTGAACGATCTCGACATAAAACCCGGGCCGCAACGTCTGCTCCTCCCCGGCAACGACCAGACGGCGATCCCCATCCTCCACAATGGGCTTGCCTTCCCAGGATTTCATGAGCAGCGCATCCTTCTCGCCCTCCGCGAAGCTGAACACCTCTTTGACGAACCAGCCCCGAGCCTCCTCTGCCGCGGCGGCAAGCCCCCCGCCCTGCTCGTGATCGCGTTCGGTGACAAACCTGCCGTTGCTCATCGCTCGAAGGGTAAGGCTGTCCCAGCCCCAGTCCGTGCATTCGAATATTTCAGCTTGCTCGGCGGACGCGGATTCGGTTCTAAGCTCCCCGTCTTCAGGAGCCACGGAAACGTAGTTCCCGGTCTGGGCGGAACGGAGACGAATCCGGTTATTCCCCGTGGAGAAATGGACATTGTTCGTGCCTAACTGCTCCATCACGCCCTGTAGCGGCGTGATTCTGTATGCCGGGGTGCCGCTGTACCAGTCGGTATAGGCCTCGTTTGCAAGCGGTCCGATCACGGCGACGGAGCCCTGCTCCTTCGGCAGCGGCAGGAGCCCTTCGTTCTTGAGCAGCACGACGGACTCCCGTGCAGCCCTTAGCGACAGAGCCGCATGCTCAGGCGCGCAAAGCTTCGACTCCGGCACGTGGCTGTAAGGATTGCGCTCTGCGGGGTCGAACTCCCCTAGCCGGAACCGAACCCGGAAGGTGTTGCGGAGCGCATGATCCAGGTCTGCCTCGCTTAGCAGCCCCTGCTTGAGCGCATCGCGCAGCGCCTGGAATGAAATGTCCTGGTCATCGGTGATGCTGTCGATTCCCGCTTTTACCGAGCCGGCAACCGCCTCGGCATAGGACTGGACATAGCCGTGATCCATGACTGTTCCCAGCACGTCTCCGGCATCTCCGACGACGAAGCCGTTCATGCCCCATTCGCCCTTCACGATTTCATTGACTTCGTTATTCAAGTTGCACGGCGTCCCGTTGATGCCGTTATAAGCGGTCATCATAGAGCCGGCCCCTCCTTCGCGAAACGGCGCTTCAAACGCTTTCAAATAATACTCGCGCTTATTTCGGGGATCGATGCTGACCGACGCGCTGCCGCGATCGATCTCATTATTGTTCCCGTAGAAATGCTTCAAGGTAGCTACCGTCTTATAATAGAAAGGATGGTCTCCCTGCATTCCTTTAATTAGCTCGGTCGTCAAGCGTCCGGTCAAGCACGGGTCTTCCCCGTACGCCTCCTCGGTCCGTCCCCAGCGGGGATCGCGCTCCATATCGACCGTCGGCGCCCAAATCGTCAGGCCGTTGATGGCCGGATCACGCTGGTAATACACTCTGGCTTCGTCCGCGATGACCGAGCCTATCTCACGCATCAGCTCGGGATTCCATGTACAGGCCAAGCCCGTATTCTGCGGAAACACGGTCGCTTCGCCCAGCCAGGCCACGCCGTGCGCCCCCTCGGTGCCATGCTTGTATTTTTGTACGCCAAGCCGGGGGATCTCCGCCTGATATTGGCACATCAATTGAATCTTTTCTTCGACTGTAAATCTGGAGATCAGATCATTCACCCGCTCCTCCAGCGGCAAATCGGGATTTTGAAAGGGAAATTGATAATTATGCTCCACGTAGAACAACCTCATTTCTGTATGAATTCAACATTGAAAGCGCTTTTAAATGCTTTGGCCTTCTTGCTGCTGTCTCCTATACCGCCATCATAACGCTCGTAGTGAAGACTTCATACACGGAAGATTAGTCATGTTTTCATATAATAATCTTAGTTCTTCGTATGCTTGTGCAGATAATAGTCCAGTTTCCTCTTACGCTTATGCAGAGAATAGCTTCGTACGCTTATGCAGGGAATTGTCAAGTTCCTCAGTCGTAGAGAATAATCTTGGTTGCTCGTACTTCTATGCGATGAATATCTCAGAGAATAGTCTAGCCCTTCGTACTGCTTATTTCAGAGAATTGTCTAGTCCTTCGTACCACTAAGCAGACTTTCCGTTCTGCCCATTGAGTTAATGGATTTCATGTATCTAATTACTGTTCAAAAAGGATGTTCCGCAAAATAGCTGTATTTAAAGTATCTAAAACACCACCTTTTAACTTAACCGGCCTTTTACTTAATTCTAATTACAAGAAATCCAATTCATGCTGCATTCAGCGATAGGCCATATCATTTTATTACTGTAAATACAGTTAACTACGTGCTAGGGAAGAAATACGGACAAAAAAATCTTTCCAGGATGATGCCTGGAAAGATGGGATGTGCAGCATTCATTTATGTCGCTCGGATGCAGGGAATAGTCTAGTTATTCATACTGCTTATTTCAGAGAATTGTCTAGTCCTTCGTACCACTAAGCAGACTTTCCGTTCTGCCCATTGAGTTAATGGATTTCATGTATCTAATTACTGTTCAAAAAAGATGTTCCGCAAAATAGCTGTATTTAAAGTATCTAAAACACCACCTTTTAACTTAACCGGCCTTTTATTTAATTCTAATTACAAGAAATCCAATTCATGCTGCATTCAGTGATAGGCCATATCATTTTATTACAGTAAATACAGTTAACTACGTGCTAGGGAAGAAATACGGACAAAAAAATCTTTCCAGGATGATGCCTGGAAAGATGGGATGTGCAGCATTCATTTATGTCGCTCGGATGCAGGGAATAGTCTAGTTATTCATACTGCTTATTTCAGAGAATTGTCTAGTCCTTCGTACCACTAAGCAGACTTTCCGTTCTGCCCATTGAGTTAATGGATTTCATGTATCTAATTACTGTTCAAAAAGGATGTTCCGCAAAATAGCTGTATTTAAAGTATCTAAAACACCACCTTTTAACTTAACCGGCCTTTTACTTAATTCTAATTACAAGAAATCCAATTCATGCTGCATTCAGCGATAGGCCATATCATTTTATTACAGTAAATACAGTTAACTACGTGCTAGGGAAGGAATGCTAGAGTGAAAGGCTGGGCGGGGCCCAGCCCCTCCTCATCAAACCGTACGTGAGGTTTTCCCTCATACGGCTTTCCGATGTTCGTCATCATGAGCATGCAGATTACAAGAGCGTTTTAAGTCCATATTGAATAGACAAAGACTTCACTTCGCGCAGCGAACTCAACCATCGTCTGCGTTTGTGTTTCTTAGCATACCACTTCGCAAACCGCTGCCGGATATACCAATCCAACTTCGCCATCTTCCTCTGGCTGTAAGCTGTGTAGTAGTAATTGCGCCAGCCTTGAATCTTTGGATTCAGGTACTCCACGTGCTCTTCGAAACTCAGGCGTCGCATACCTGGCGGAGCTAATCGCTCTTTTACCCCTTCCCGTATTCGCTCTTCCGCCTTCCGGCACAACCACTGCTGGGTTGTGTAGTACACTTGGCCTTTGGATGTTTCGGCCTTCGTCTTTCGATGATGCATGCCCAGAAAATCGAAGCCTTCTTCCCCAGTCCAAAGTCCAACGATGCGCGTTTTCGTGGGGTGCAGGGTTAATTCCAGGCGTTCCATAATCGCTCGTATGAGTTCATAGGCCCGCTGTGCGTCCTTCTTCGTCTTGCAGATGATCACCAGATCATCTGCATAACGCGTCAGTTCCCCAAGCTTACCGCCATGTCGTTCCCACAGAAGATCAAAGTAATTCAGGTAGATGTTCGCCAGCAGTGGTGAGATCACTCCCCCTTGCGGTGTACCCAAGTCTGAGCGTCGGATGTTTCCTTCTTCCATCACTCCCGCACCTAACCACTTCCTCACCAACTTCAAGATTCGCCTGTCACTGATCCGCATTTCGATCAGCTTCATCAGTTTCTCCTGATTGATGTTGTCGAAGTAGCCTTGGATGTCGACGTCGACCACCCAATTTCCTTTGCGGTTGCATGCTTTCCGGATTCGCTCCAACGCCTGTTTCGCGCTCCGCTTAGGCCGAAAACCGAAAGACGTGTCCTGAAAATCCGCCTCGAAAATGGGTTCCATGACGAGTTTGGTCGCCATCTGGATGACGCGGTCTCTCACCGTCGGGATCCCCAGCGGTCGCAGTTTGCCATCTTTCTTCGGGATGTAGTGGCGTCTAACGGGTTGTGGATGGTACTTCCCTTCTTTCAGTAGCCGTTGACATTCAAGCACAAAACGCATTTCTCCCTGTTTCTCGATGTCTGCCAACGTCTCTCCATCCACTCCTGCCGAGCCCTCGTTGGCTCGTACCCTTCGCCACGCTTCCCATAAGATGTCTACCCGATAGACCTTGTCGTACAGCGCGTGAAATCTTCGCTTCTTGTTCTCCTTGGCCGCATGACCGAGTTTCCCTTGGAGTTGTTGAACGTTTTCCTCTGGTGTTGTTAGCCGTTTGGCATTCACTGACTCGTACCTCCTCAAGAAACTTGAACAAAGCAGGGCTCCTTCCCTCCCGCAGGTTGTGTTGTCCTGCGTTCCACGGTACTATGAGCCCCTCGGACTCCCTTCCTGCAGACCGTTCACTTCACCTCTGGGGCTTATAGAAGGCCTCTTTACGGTTTCTGCAACCGTGCAGGGGAGGGCCTCCCCAGTTCACTGCATCCTCTTTCATACCATGCCGTTCCCTCTACGCCGGAGGATTCTTCTCTGCCGCTCCAAGTTCTAGGCAGCTTCCATGGCCTTCGTCCATGTACGCGGGACTCGGCTTCCTCTTTTCCCTCTTGCGAGGCCTTTTTGACGACGCGGCAGGATTCACTTTCATGTTACGGCCTGGTATGTTGCTCGCCCTGCCTCTGACAGGTACTTTCGTCGATACGCTTCTACGTACAGATTTCGCCATACGTAGGTATCCTAGCTACGCGGGGGCTTGGCCCTTCCCGCGACCGGACTTTCACCGGCTAGAAGATGCGTGCTTAGCTGGGCACGCCGGACAAAAAAATCTTTCCAGGATGATGCCTGGAAAGATCGGATGTGAAGCATTCATTTATGAGCGCGCGCTGCTTGGCTGAAGCAAGTTAATGAAGGGCTTGCTGTTTCGCGTCTGATCACTCACTGCTCGCATGCCGGCGGTAAGCTGAGGGAGAAGTGCCTACATATTTTTTAAATTTGGAGTGAAAATAATCGACGTTCGTGTAGCCGACCTTCTCCGCCACCTGATAGACCTTGAGACCGTCCTCAAGATACGCTTTTGCTTTTTCGATCCGCACCTTGTCGAGGTAGGTGTTAAAATATTCCCCCGTCTCATTTTTGAACAGCTTGCCTAAGTATGCGCTATTATAGTTCAGGACGCCAGATAGCGTCTCCAGCTTCAGGTTATCGCTGAAATTCCGCTCGATTAGGTCGAGCATGATTTTCACCTCGCGGTGCTTGTCTTTCTCTCCCAAATTGCTCATGAGCTGCTGCAGAAAATAATCGATCTTGTCGTATAACGCCCGGATGCTCCGCATGTGATATATCTCTGTCAGCATATCGGAGAAAGGCTTGCTTTGCTGCTGAAGCTCGGGATGCTGCTTAAGCCCTTTGCCCATGACCGAGGTCAGAATTTCCACAAAACGGCGCTTGACCTCCGCTTCCGAGCAACCTTCCGCAATCCAGCTGCGACACGTCTGCCTGACCAGCGATTTCACCGCCTTGGCATTCCCGATATCGACGGCGTAATAAATTTGATCGGTTAGAGTTTCAGATGGGAGAACCTCGGAGCATCCCTCTTCATACTCACTATGCGCATCTTCCTGGCATAGCAGCTTCCCATCATCAAGAAAAAAACGCAGCTTAATCAGCTCGCGCGCCGCCCCGTACGAATTGGCGACTTCATCCAGTGAACTGGCCCTAGTGCCCAGCGCTGCGGTAAACTCTACTCCCGGCCCGATTGCTGCTTGGATCGAACGGTACATGTCTTCCCTCTCCACGGCAAGGAGCGGCTCCTTCATCAATACACCAGCTTGCCCATGCAGCTCGAATACCCAGCCCCTGCCGCAATGCTCGAAGGTCTCGGCTAACGTTCTTCTAAGCTGATAAAGCACTGATTCCGTCAGCTCATCATACAAGGCAACCAGCAGCACCTGATAGCTGTTCCATAGTAGCCCCAGCTCTTCGGCCCGATCCTTCAGCCGGCGGCGCTCCTCGGAGGTATGCTCCGTCTCTGTCAGCAGCAGCTGGATCAAGGCTTCCCTCGTCCACTCCTTCGTGGCCTGCTGCCATTCCTCCGAGGCCTGTTCCTCTTCGATCACCGCCTTGATTCCGACAAGATATTCCATCAGCTCATCTTCATCGACGGGCTTTAGCAAATAGCCATCCGCCCTTTGGGCAATTGCTTTCTTGGCATACTCGAAATCCGCGTATCCGCTTAGGATCAATATATGGAGCTGAGGATCCTGCTCCCTAAGGCGCTGAATGAGCTGCAGCCCGTCCATGCCCGGCATTCTAATGTCGGCGATAACAAGCCCTGGCCGGCAAACGGCATACTTCTCCAGCGCTTCATTTCCGTTAGACGCTGTATCCACCACCCGGTAGCCAAGAGCTTCCCACTCGATGAACGTGCGCAGTCCCTCTCTCAGCTTCGGTTCATCATCCACGATCAGCACATCAATCATCCAGACTCCCCCTCCGGAATAAAATTATTACTGACATATGCAGGTCCTTATCATTTCAAATAGACTTCAGTATGTTGATGTATGGACTACAATTATGTTGGATATCAATATAACCGACTTCAATGGATTGAATCTTAGTATGTTGAATTTTAATTATATCTGACCTCTTTATAATTGATTACAATATGTCTGATTTCAATGTCTAACTTCAATGTGTTGGATCTCAGCATGTTGGATCTCAGCATGTTGGATTTCAACACGTCTGACTTCCTTATGATGACTACAATATGTTTGACTTTTGGTATGTCTCTTCAATATGCGTGACTTCAACTTCTCTGACCTCATTGTCAGACTTCATTATGTGCGACTTCATTATGCGTGATTTCATTATGCGTGACTTCCACCAACCCCAAGTCTGCCTTCGCCAACACAAATAAACTGTCATCTCACCATAACAGTCAGTGTTAAGCGCTTTCATTAAGCATATACCCAATTTCTGCTTCTTGCCTGTATTATTATGTTCATTTGTTGCACTATCTTGATGTTCGCCTTGTTTTAAAAAAGGGAGTCCCTGCCGCAGTTAATCTGCTGCAAGGACTCCCATGCTGGAGGATAGGACCTGAAGTTACCGCTTTTCCCGAACCCATACGCTCATTTCGCCTTCACCGCGATTCGCCCAGGCGTAATAAGGTATAAATGTCACTTTCTCTTCCCGGAGCGCCGCGGCAGCCTCCGGGCTGTACAGTCCGCCCGGCCAATTTGCGGCACTCTCCCGCAAGCCTTCCGCCTCAACGACCACGACACCGCCTAGCAGATCTGCTTCGTATTTCGTCTCCAGCTTGGCATTCGCCGGCAGTACAATCTGATGCAGGTTAGCACCGTTATCGGCCTGCTCCAGACAATAAACTAGCGGCCCGCGCTGCAGCGCCACTTTACCCGCATTGCCGCGGACCAAAGGATGGCTGCGCATGCGCTCCACAGGCATATCCAATACCAGCTCCACAATATCGCCCTGCTGCCAGCCCCTGGCAATGCGGACGTAGCCATTCTGAATCGTTTGGCCGTTCAGCGGATACGTCTCGTTATTGACAGACAAATCCGCTTTCCTGCACCAGCCCGGAATGCGCAATGCAACCGCAAATTCAGCGGGCTGCTCCGGATTAATCTCCAGCTTAATCCGTCCATCCCAAGGGTAGCTAGAGGTCTGCTTCACCTGTACTGTATTGCCTGCTACATTGAGCTTAGCCTCCCCGCCAATATACAAATGCGCATAGATCGTATCTCTATGAACCATATAAATGTACTCCCCCAGCGAGGAGAGCAGACGAGCTACGTTCGGCGGACAGCAGGCGCAGCCGAACCATTCCTGGCGCACTGGCTTGATATGATCGAATTTGCGGTTTGCTCCGCCGCAAGCCTTCGGATCGACCTCCAGCGGATTCACGTAGAAGAAATGCTTGCCATCCCTCGACATTCCGGCCACGACCGTATTATACAGGGCACGCTCAAGTACATCCGCATACTCGGATTTCGGCGAGATTTGCAGCATCCGGCGGGCAAAGAAAATCAGGCCGATCGAAGCGCATGTCTCCGCATATGCAGTATCGTTAGGCAAATCATAATCAAATGAGAAGGCTTCTCCTTGCGGCATCGAGCCGATAGCACCTGTAATGTACATTTGCCGCGAAACAATGTTCTCCCATAATCGCTGGCAGGCAGCCAAAAGCGATTCATCCTTCGTCTCAGCAGCGATATCGGCCAGCCCCGTCAGCATATAGACCTCGCGTACGGCGTGGCCAATCGCCTTCTCCTGCTCTCTAACGGGTGCGTGCGACTGGGAATATTCCAGATCAATCGCGTGATTGATTCCCGTCCAATGGGTTACTCCCCCGCGTTCCTTCAGCTGCATCTCATGGAAGTTAGGCTTCTGCCCGCGCTGCTCTGCAAAATATTGGGCAAGGCGCAAATAACGTTCAGTTCCGGTCGCGTGATAGAGCTTGACGAGAGCCAGCTTGATTTCCTGATGTCCGTCATAGCCCCGCAGCTTGCCCGGCTCTGTGCCGAATACGGAGTCGATATGATCCGCAAAGCGGGATACGACGTCGAGCAGCCTTCTTTTTCCTGTCGCCCGGTAATAAGCCACCCCCGCCTCAATCATATGGCCCGCGCAATAGAGCTCATGGCATTCCGCCAGATTGCTCCATCTTCTTCCCGGCTCTTTAAGCGTATAGTAAGTATTGAGGTAGCCGTCCTCCTGTTGAGCCTTGGCGATGATCTCGATCACTTCGTCAGCCGTGCTCTCCAGCTCGGGATCCGGCTTCGACTCCAGTAAATAGGATACGGCCTCCAGCCATTTGGCCACATCGCTGTCCTGGAACACCATGCCGTAAAATTCGCCCTCCTCCAGTCCAGCGGCAATCTTGAAGTTGCGGATCGCTCCGCTTGGCTCGGCGGCTTCGAGGCGGTCATTCAGCGCCTCCCATTGGTAAGGGACTACAACACTGCGCACCAAATCAATATAATAACTCCAAAAGTCATCCTTAATTTGTACTTGGTTAAGCGGCACTCTTTCGACATGCTCAAATTGAACCGATTTGCTCATGCTGAAGAATCCTCCTTCTTATTTTCGAAATATCATACTGACACCTCTGATTCTATCCGATATGATTAGTAAATAATACGAATATAACCAACCTATTATTTATAATATTTCACACTCAGAATACTCAAATACATTCAATAGATAAGGAGGATTCTTGTGATAAAAGCAACGGAAATCGTCCATTTCCCCGCCCCGCCAGCGCCTTATTATTTGGAATGCGGCTATACCGTTTATACTCCTGGCCATGAACATCCAAATCGGCGAAATATGGGAAAGTTCGATCTCATTATGATGAAATCCGGCACACTGTTTATTGGCGAAGAGGATCGGGAGTGGGCGCTGACCGCTGGACAATCCTTACTGCTGCTTCCCAATCGTTATCATTATGCCGTAAGGCCGTGCGAGGATGAGACGGTATTTTATTGGGTTCATTTCTATTCGCTATGCGCCTGGGCTGAATTCCCTGCCGACCAGCAGCTTGCTCCCGTTCCCCAGTCGGAAGAACACTACCGAACATTTCTAACCTCCCCCTATTACATTCAACTGCCGAAAATGTGGGACATGCCTTACCCCGAACGAACCCATCAGCTCATTGAGAAGCTGCTGCAGCTGCCTGGCATACGTCAATCCAGCGCCTACTGGACGCAGCAGCAGACGTTCGAGGAATTGCTGCGAATGATGGATTTACGGCAGCTTGAGCAATATGTCTCGCCAGTTGTCGCCGTAGCCGAGAAGACAGAAGCCTTCATCAAGAACAACTACAGGGCGGAGCTGACGAGCGAGGATTTGTCTGCAGCGCTGCATTATCACTATAACTACATTACCCGGTGCATGAAGCAGGTCTACGGCATGACGCCCAATGACTACTTGCAGCATTACCGGCTGGAGCAGGCCAAGCTATTGCTGCTGAAAACCGAATGGCCTATTGCGGAAATCGCCAAATACGTCGGCTTTAAGAACGCGCCCTATTTCTCCAGCCGCTTCACCCTCAAGAACGGCTGCTCCCCCCAGCAGTTCCGCAAGCAATATTCCCATGCTCCCAATAGAAGCAAGAGCTGACCGCATATACCTGCGAATCAGCTCTTTGCCCTTGCTATATAAGCTTGTACTGTTACAATCGTGCCATCTCCGATGACAGCATGAAGTACAGCGCCCAATCCTGATCATTGGCCCATGGGTCATCGAATTGTCCAGGAATCTCGTTTACCTTTAACGGAAATAGCCTTGCACAGGAAGCGCGGCCGTCGGGCTGAAACAGACTTAGAACGCCGCGCAGTGATTGCTCACTCATCATGCGATAAGTTACTGCGTCCTTACTCTCCGCAACCTGTGCATACTCCTGATACACCCGCCCCGATAAGCCGCTCCAATAATGCGGGAACGTATCTCCGAGCAGTCTTCTTTTGCCGAACCAGTAACCGTCCCAGTGCCGGATTGCCACTTCATACAAATTGTAATCAGGCTGCCGGCCATTGAACAATTCTAGAATACGCAAATGCTCCCGGAAGGCGATCAGGTATTTTTCTTCCTTGCATAATTGGTACATCTGGATAAGGCAATTTGCTGCCGGAGCAACGATGCTCTGCTCGTAATTCACTTCACTTGGCGGATAAGAGGTACCGCAATGATAGATGAAATCAACATGCCTTTGGAAGCTCGCGAACAAGGATTCCGCTTCAGTCGATAATCCATTCACTCTGAGCAATTGAATCATTTTGTACATCGGAAGCTCAATGGGATAAAATTGATCTCCGCCATTTCTATAATAGGCATGTAAAATTTTCGACATATGGACCAGGTATCGTTGATCCTTGTGCAAATTGTACAGCTCCATATAAAGGACTGCTAACCAAGGATAATTGTATAACCGATGAATATCGTTATTTCTGCCAATATCGTTGTATACTTCGCCGCTATCGGTATCAAACAGTTCTCTCTCAATATACTTGACGTATTTCATTAAGCTCTGTTCCATTTCCGCAGAATCCTGATTTTGCAAATACTTGGCAATTAGTACGCCCATCCCGAATCTTTCCCTACCGCCGTTGTGGTCATGGTAATGCGAATAATACATCGAATTGGTCTCGTTATCGTAAACCAGATAAGCGCCATCCAAACGGCTGTCCCCGCGATGACACTGCTGGTTCCTGACGATAAATTCGCATCTGGCTCGGATCAGCTCATCCAGCGGCGGCAGCACCAGAATGTTGTAGCTTGTATTGATGCCATTTACGGTAACGGAATATCTATATTCTCCTACAGTAGAGAACGAATCCTCTATAATAAGCGAATGATTCTCCACCGTATATGGAACGCTTCTGTCCCGACATAAAATTTCTACGGAATTTACCTGGGAGAAAGAGTGGGAAATTTCCACTCGATTGACTTCCCCAGCAAACAGAATATACTTCTCGGCTTCTACGTGAATATAGTGGGGATATGTTTTGAGCTGATGATAAAAATCCTCTTTTCCCTTATGCCAGAACAATTCCCACTCAACGACATAAGACTGCCCGGGCAGTAAAATAAACGGAGCCGGGTGCAGTATTATGCTGCCACGGTTGTTGCTGCTCTGGTTAAAGTCTCTTTCAATGCTGTAATGTTCAATGCAGCCCTTGGTTAGCATAAGGCCTAAATGAGGAGTGTCGCCCCCCATACGCAGGCCCATAATATAACTGACCTCCCCGCCGCACCATATATGCGCATGGCATCTTTCAGCCATACATACGTCTGCGGAATCGTACTGATCCGGAAACGTCGCATAAATGCCTACATCCTCGATTTGCGTATAAATATCAAAATCCGTATTATTCGTAAACGTATAGGTTTCTCTTAATTTATGATCAGCTAAAGCTTCTCTCGTAATAGTCACGTCTAAATCAAGGTTAAGGCGAACCTCGCCCCATTTTTGCATACTTCCTGCCCAATTCATCTGATGTCCGTCATCGGGATGACTGAGCCATGAGATATGGTTCGTCTCGGAAAATGCAATGCGGAAATCCGGCGAATTACCCGGAATATGATTTTCGATTTTTACATTGTGCGGCCTCATTTGACTACACTCCTAATTTAATTTTATGAATAGTTTTCATGCCCTACCCTTTCAAAGCGCCGTTCATAACTCCGCCAATAATATACTTCTGCATCAGAAGATAGAATACTAGCAGCGGCAGCACCCCTAATACCATCATCGGAAACATGCTCGTCCAGTCCGTGGAGAATTGTCCTACATTGCGATAGACCTCCTGCAGAATAACATTTTTTGGTCTGGATTGGATAAAATAGAGCGGCCCCATAAAATCATTCCATATCGTTAATGAGTTGAGGATGGCGACCGTGGCTATGACCGGCTTCATCAGCGGAAAAGTAATGACCCAAAACACTCTGTAAAACCCCGCTCCATCGATTTTCGCCGCTTCTTCCAATTCTCCGGGAATGGTAGATATAAAAGAGCGGAACATAAATGTTGCGAAGGGTATATTGACCGCGATATTAATAAAGGCTACCGCCGTTAGGGTGTTCATCAAATTTAAGCCTTGAATCACTTTGTAAAGGCCCAGAACCGACATCTGGTAAGGAAACATAATACCAGAAAGGATCATGATAAAAATAAACTTTGCAGTCTTGCTGTCCCCTTTTCGATTGAGAACGTACCCGCCCATAGAGGAGCATAAAATGACTCCGATAACCGAGAAAAAGGTGATGATAAAGGTATTCATAAACGCGCGTGGATATTCCATTTTCTGAAAGGCAGCGGTATAAGCGCCAAAGCTAAGCGATTTGGGCAGGGACAATGGAGAAACCGCCGCCTCTAAAGGCGTTTTGAAGGTTGTTACCAGCAAATAATAAAGCGGGATCGCCACGATCAGTCCCAGTACGAGCATCAATGTAAACGAGAGAAGATGAATGATTTTTTTGTTTGTCTTGTCTGATTTCAATTCAATCGATCCTCCCACACCTTGAACAGTCTCAACAGCACTCCAGCTAGCAGAATGCTGACGATCAGAAATACAATCCCGAAGGAAGCCGCATATCCGTAATTCCCCTCGGAGAATTTGGAGAACATCAGAGTTAGGATCGTTTCAGTCGAGTAGCCAGGCCCGCCTTTGGTTAGTGACACTACGATGTCAAACACTTTTAGTCCCGAAATCATTCCCGTAACTAGGTTGATTTTGATGGCAGGCGCAAGCTGAGGGATCGTAATGTACAAAAACTGCTTCCATCGCGAGCATCCATCAATCATGCTTGCTTCGTACAAATCTTCGCTGATGCTTTGCAGATTGGCTAAATAAATGACCATCGCCCAGCCAAACCACTGCCAGACCTGGGTCAATATGATGGCAGCCAGTGCAGTCTTCGGATTTCCCAGCCAGTTTACGGGTTCGATTCCAAACACACCGATCATCTTATTCAGCAGACCATAATCGCTGGAGGTCAAAATATAACTCCATAAGAAACCAACAACTAGCGTGCTCAATACGGCCGGACTGAAAAACAGTGCGCGAAAGCCATTGCGAAACCTCAGCTTCGAATTGAGAATCACCGCCACGGGCAAGGCGATCACATTTTGCATCAGTACATTAACAACCGCATAAATCAACGAGTTCTTGATTCCGATGAATAGCGTGTAGTCTGAGAAAATTTTTTGGTAATTGTTCAGTCCTGTAAAGCTCGTCACGCTGGAATAATTGCTCCAATCCGTAAAACTGTAAATGGCCGTATATAGTAGAGGAATGATGTAAAATACCAAGTAGATTGCCAGCAAAGGCACCATCATCAAAATATAGGGTGAATTAATGCTAATTTTATTCTTCACTTTGTCGTTCCTCTCTGGATTAGAAAAGGGACTCTTTATGAATAAAATAGTCCCCCAAAGCATTAATCTTGGTATCTGATTGAATTCGCTTTGTCATCCATTGCTTTTAAGAACTGCTCGGTAGTCGTCATTCCAGCGACCATGCCCTGCAGTTGCTTGATTCCTTCATCAATCATCGTCTGGCCCGGCATATTCGTGCCCCAGCGATCCCATAGAACCCCTACTCTTCCAGCAGCCAACACATCCTTAATGTCGTTGTATTCCTCAGGAATTTCAGTATCAATGCCTTTAAAATAGCTAAAGCCGCCCACATTGCTTTCAACGATAGTTTTCTGCACTTCTTCCGAAGCTAACAATGCCAGAACTTTTTTAGCCCCTTCTGGGTCTTTGCTGTTCTTGTTAATCCCGAAGTTCGCCGCCGGGCCACCGACGAGCCACTTCTCATCTTTATCATTTCCTAAATGGGAGAACATGCCGAATTCAATATCCCCGCCCTTTAATTGCTCATAATGCCAAGGACCGCCGTTGAACATGGCGATCTTCCCCGCCAAGAAGTCCGGTAAGATTTGCTCGCCAGAAATCCCTAGCATTTTCTCATCGATAAAGCCTTTCTTAATGATCTGCGCCCATTCATTGACGTATGGATCCAGATTGCCGGATAAAGTAACTTCCCCCTCCGCAAATTTCGTATCGAATTCCGTAGTTTGAGTGCCGCCGTTGTAAAAAGCATTTTCCAGATAGCCCACAAGCGAATGCCATGCCGTATCGCTATCCGATAGACCGAAGCCTAGCGGCTGAACCCCATGATCGGTTAACGTTTGGCAAACTTCCAGCAGCTCCGCAAACGTTTCTGGAGGAGTCAAATTATAGGTTTCGAAAATCTCTTTGTTGTACCAAACGCCGGAGTACCAGCCATAAGAAGGAATACCATAGACCTTGCCATTGGCTGACGATAGTTCCAATCCGGCTTCATTGAAGTTTGTTACGAAATCCTCATTCGTAATTTCGAGTAAATAATTCGCTTTGATGCGGGCAGGAAAGGATGCGCCGTCCATGACGATATCGGGCCCTTCACCGGCAGCTAATTGCGTACTCAGAACATTGTTAAATTGCTTCAAGTTGACGAAGGTATACTCCAGCGTATAGCCACCCTCCAGACTTTCATTGATTTTTTGAATCGTGTCCTCCATAATGTTCTCTTCATACCAGCCGATCATGGAAATAGTTTTATTCGTTTTATTGCCCAGTTTTGTGTCGTCGTTGGAACCGTTTGAACTATTAGAGCATCCGCCGATGATGAATGCGACGAGCAGTACCGATAATATGAAGATCCTTCTTTTTCTCATGGAAATCCCCCCGACCGTATTCGCTGCAGTATTGTAAGCCCTTGCAAGTTAGCTTGATTTTATTATAAGAAACAGAGACGAACCCTTAAATGCTAATTATTTTATATTCATATCGATTTTTTATTATCCGGCACTTTATGCTTGGTGGAATCCAAATAAAGACGATACAATAAGCTTAAATCGTCATTCATGAGCCAATTAATCACCGTGTTCAGCAAGAGGAGGTAGCAAAATGTTCAACATATTGATTGTCGATGACGAAAAAAAAGAACGTGACGGCATTGAAACACTGATTGCCAAAAGCCATTTCGATTTGCGCGTTATAAAGGCAAACAATGGTGAGGATGCTTTATCACGCATGGCAGATCACAAGATCGATATCTTACTCACGGACATTAAGATGCCCTTTATGGACGGGATCAGCCTGATCCAAAAACTGAAGGATCGCAGAGGGGAAATCTTTTTAATTTTATATAGCGCCTATGCTGATTTCGAATATGCGCAAAGCGCCATTTCTCTTGGTGTCAGCAAGTATTTGCTGAAGCCGATCAATATGGATGACTTCTATGAGGTGATGACGGAAGCAATCAACTGGTGCCGCGAGAAACAAGAAAAAGAATCCGAGGAGCTCGAGATTCGAAGGATTGTGGAGAACTCCAAATATTACACCCTGGAAAAGCAAATCTATTTATTATTAAACTCAGCAATCAGTCATTCCAAAGCACTCGATAAAATTTATGAACTGGTCGCCTCTTTCCGTACGCATCACTTTATTCCAATCAGCGTGTGCGGTGAAGCTAGTGATTTGATCGAAGTCATTGAAGGTGTTAAAAGCAAAGCATCCCGTCAATTTGAGTTTGTATATTCCTTGCTGGATCCAAATACCTTCTTAATCTGCCTCTTTCTGGAGCAAAACAATGATCAGCGTCACGCCAGCGAATTTGGCGATATGCTGCTTCAGACGATCCAACAGCAGTTGCAATCAACTGCTTTTATCATTGTTGGCAGAGAACTGGAGCACTTAAAAGATTTAAAGGCCGAGTACGAGATCATGAGCAAATATGCGGAATATTTCTACTTCGTTTCCACCAGCACGATTGTTTATGTGCAGCAGGATGAACAGATTATGTCCAGCCATGATGTCATGCAAATTTCAATCGAAAAAATAACGACTTGCGTAAACGTTAACAATTTCTCAGAGGCCTATACCGAGCTTGATAGAATGCAAGCACAAATTAACAACAACCGCTCCTACAGCCAAATTTTTGTGAAGTATATCCTGACGGAAATGATTAAAAAAATCAGTCAGAACACTAGCTTGAACATAAAGCCCGCTGATTTGGTCAACAGTATTTATGCAACAGAGAACCTAAAGGACACGATGCATGTCATCAAAAACATCCTTAAAAAGATTGAAGCCAAACAACAGAACAGCCTCATGCAAAGTCGAATTATCAGGACTGTCAGAGATCTGATCACGCAAGGTTATAACCGGAATGAGATGGGACTCTCATTTTTGGCGGATCAAGTACAAGTAACCCCAGCCTATCTTAGCACTCTTTTTAAAAAGGAAACGGGGCAAAACATTACGAAATTCATAGCCGATTATCGCATTGAGCAGGCCAAATATTTGTTAAAAACAACAAAACTAAAGGTGGCGGAAATAGGCGAGCAGGTCGGCTTTCCGAACTCCTCCTATTTTATTTCAATATTCAGAAATAAAGAAAATATTAGTCCTGCGCAGTACAGGGAGAGGGCATAATCATGGAGAAACTGCGAGCGATATGGAAGTCCTTATCCTTTACTAATAAATTGAAGCTATCCTATATCGTTGTATTTATGATTCCGCTTGTGCTTCTTGGCGGCTATTCCTATAGTTCCTCCCTATCCTTTCTTCATAAACAAATGAAGCAGGAAACAAATAATGCCGTGGAAAGGATAACTAAAGATATTGAGAGCAAGCTGAATCAATCGGAGGCTTCATTATCGTTGGCGGTAAACAATTACAGCTTTCAGGAGTTTTTATCTCCGCCGGAAGGCTTATCGTCTCTGGAAACGGCCCGGATTGCGGACAGCTATATCGGCCCTTTTTTATATAATGTTTTATTGTCCAATTATTATATAGACAAATTAGAAGTATACTCGACCCAGCATTTTTTCGTATTAACGGATTTACTCAAGCCCTCTAGTTCTGTGGAAGAAACGGATTGGTACAGGCAGGTCTCGTCTTCCAATGCTTTTTTCTGGTGGTCAGAGGACGAGAAGCTGTATGTGGGCAAATCGATCCGCAACTCCATTACCGGCAAATTTTTAGGCATCGCCCGGGTTCGAATCAAGCAGGATTTATTCTCGCAGAGTTTCAACTCTTTCGTAACCTTTCCTGCCAACATTACGATTTCACAAAACGAGAATCGGAAGGTGATCTACGAATATAACCCGGAGAACAACAACAAATATGGTTATACAATCACTAAGACTCTGGCACCTGTCAATTGGAGCATCACCTATGATTTCCCAAGGCAAACGATATCTTCTTTCTCGAATCTGCAGTTGCTTTTGAATCTTACAGTCATTCTCGCTTGTTTGGTATTGGTCGGTTTAATGATCCACTATCTGTCCCGTTCCATTGTCAAAAGAATTTTTATTCTGACCCATCAGATGCAGGAGGTTCGCGAGGGTAACCTGAACATAGATATCGATACTTCATACCAGGATGAAATCGGTAGCTTAGCTTCCTCATTTCAATCCATGACCACGCAGATCAACCATCTCATTAAAGAACGTTATCAATATGAAATAAAGCAGAAAGAACTAGAGTTACGGCTCTTGCAGGAAAAAATTAACCCGCATTTCTTATATAACATTCTATCGACGATCAATTGGATCGCATTGGAAAACCATCAGCATAAAATATCGCAAATGATCAATAATTTGGCCACCTTTTACCGGACAGCATTAAACCAGGGAAAGGATATCAGCTCTTTAAAGACAGAGCTGGATAACATTAAATCCTATATCGCCTTACAGCAAATTGCGCGGGAACACTCCTTTGAGGTCAATTATGAGATATGTCCAGAACTGCTGCATAAGCAGGTACCTAACTTTATTTTTCAGCCGCTTGTTGAAAATGCCATTGAATATGGCGTCGATACACTGCGGGACATGAATGGTAAAATTACGATAAGAAGCCGGGTGACTGGTATGAACTACCAGATCATTATCGAGGATAACGGCAAGGAGTTGTATAAGAAGTTTGGAGAAAGCTTGTTTGATGAGCGGCTTTATGGGTATGGCTTACGGAATGTCAATGAACGCATTCAGCTAAAAACCAGCCCTGAGCATGGCGTCCAAATTTACATTGACTCCCAAGGCACGCATACGATCGTTACCTTGCCTTTATAACAGGAAAATCAATAATGTATGCGGGTTGCTGGAAACCTCTAATTGTCGTTAATAGACGAATAAAACGGCATTTCCATCTATAAAAATACAGGCTGATCCATCGCAGAGCTTATCTGCTTATGGTCAGCCTAGTTGTGTTATGAATCTATTTAGAAGCAAGCGCCGCTACTTCATCCGCCGTAATCGCTCCTTTGTAGATATGCAGCTCGTCGATCATGCCCTTGAACGGTGTATCCCACCAGTTCACGCCCAGGCTGAAGGTGCCTTGGTCATCCAGGAACACATCCGGGAAGCCGGTACCCGTAAATTTCGCTTCTCCGTTCACGTACACGGTGACATGGCCCTTGTTGACGGTGAAGGCAAAATGCGTCCATTCTCTCGGAACTGTATTTACACCGGTTCCAGCATCATACCAGTTCGTTCCCGACCATAACATGGCACTGTTCCCTACGCCGTCATGGCCCTTCGGCTGAAAACTGATCCAGCTGTCTCCGGTCTGCGCTCCAAAAAAGGCTGGCGTATAAGGTGCAAGCTCCTCCCCATACACCCACATCGTCACCGAGTAGCTATCGCCGGAAATCAGTCCCTTCGGCAGCAGGACGCCTGACGCGCCGTCGAATACGGCCGCTTTGCCGGTTACGCCAGGCTCATAGGAAATCGTTCCGCCGGACGGTGAACCGATCATGTCCCCAATGGCCGTCCCTGCTCCAAAGCTGCCCGCCGTATCAAGCAGATGATCCTCAAAGGAAAATTTGGCTGCTAATTCGGCAGCGCTCTCGCCCGGATCAGTCGCGTATTCCTGCGATAGCTTAGCCACCAGCTCGGCGGTAATCGGCACGTCATAAATCCGTACCTCATCCATCATTCCCTTGAACGGCGTATCCCACCAGTTCACGCCCAGGCCGAAGGTGCCGTGTTCATCCGTAAACACATTCGGGAAGCCGGTGCCTGAAAACTTCTGCACGCCATCGACAAAAACTTTTACCGTTCCGCGATCAACCGTAAAGGCCACATGATGCCATTCATTGGCGCGGATTCTGGAGCCGGTCGTCGCATCGTACCAAGACTCGCCCGACCATAGCATCGTGTTGTTATCCCAGGATTGCGGCACCAGGCTGATCCAGCTGTTATTCGCCTTTGCGCCGAAGAAGCTCGTCGCAAATTGCGTGTGCTGCTCCACATTCAGCCACATGGCGACAGAATATCGGTCGCTGGCAATCAGTCCATCCGGCAGTTTAATCCCGGAATTGCCGTCGAATACCGCAGCTTTGCCTTTTACCCCTTCATCATAGGTTATTGTGCCGCCAGTGTTGTCGACCCGGTTGCCAGTGACCGTACCTGCGCCAAAATTGCCGCTGGAGTCGCGCAAATCCCCTTCAAAGGAATACTGTGCCGCCAGACCGTAAGCAGGGTCGATCGGTACAACCACGATCTCGAATGTTTTCGTTGCAGTAGCCGTTCCTTTCGCAATGGTCGCCGTAAGCGTGGCCGTCAAATTCGCTTCGCCAACTTCCGGCGGTGATATAATACCCTTGTCGGTAATGACCGTTTCATCGGAGGTTTGCCAGGAAATGACCGTACCGCGGGCACCTGCCGTTGGCAGTGTTAAATGGGTCATGACCCGGCTCGTATCGCCAAGCTCCAGAGCATTCTTCACATCACCCACGATCTGTTCGTCCGTTCTGTCCGGCTGCCGGATGCCCCAAACCGTCTCTCCAACGGAGGAGATCGCGGTAAATGTCATCGTCTCCCGCTCGAGCGCCGTATCCCACTGGCGGACGAATACTCCGTCATAGGTTACTCCGTCTATCGTAATGGCCGCTAAATAGTCACCCTGCAAATCCCATGTTCCAGTGGCATCGCCTGTAATCGTCTTGTCCTCGTTCAGACGGATGTTCACCGCAGGCGTGATATTGCCGGAATAAGCAAGCCCATGGTTTACAAATTTATAATCGCCGGCAATGTCTCCAGCATTCACCGCTTGAATCGTCTCCCCGGCATAACGCTCCGGCGCGACCACGAACCAGCCGTCTTTATTCAAGAACATTTGATGGACGCGAAGCTCATGTGCCTCGCCCCTTTGCGGAAAACGCGTATGGAACAGCAGAAAATATTTCCCCGACTCCTCCTCGTAGTACACGGAGTTATGTCCAGGCGACGCATAGCCGTATCCGATCCCCGTCCCCGGCTCTCCGACCTGCCGCTCAAACAGGAAGTTGCCGATCATTTTGATGCCGAACGGCGAGTTATCGGTATTGCCCGGCAGAACAGCATTGTTCCCCGCCGCATCTACATATGGGCCGTCGGGCTCCGTCGCCCGGAACAACCTCATGTTATAGCCGCCGTCCGCCCCAAGCCATCCATAAGTCACATTTAAGAAGTAATAACCTGTATTCTTGTCATAAATAATGTACGGTCCTTCCCCAGATTTCGTATATCCGCCAGCGATTTTGGTACCGAAATAACGATCGATAATTCGGCCGTCCATCGTAAGACCATCCTGACCCGGATATATTGCCCGGCCTGTCTGCGGATCGAGCTCAAGGACGAAAATTCCGCCGGACCAGGAGCCATAGGTCATCCACAGCCTTCCGCTGCTATCCGTAAACAATGTCGCATCAATAGCGTTCGGATACATGCTGTTGTTATAGGAGCCGTTGCTGTTGAACCAATTCGGATTGCTTCCGGTCAATGTACCGTCGTCGATCAATGCCTGAATATTCGTATTCGTCCATTTCTTATTGATCTGGCTATCGGCATCGTAGGCGTCGTTTCTCGTAAATCCCGAATATACGATCGTATCCACATATTGATAAGGACCTTCGATGTTTTTGGATACCGCATAACCGATCGCCGACCGGATATAGGTGGAGGATGCGCTGTAATACATCATATAAGCGCCCGTAGTGCCGTCCTCGTTCACGTAATGCTCGTTCCAGAAGACGTCCGGCGCCCAGACGGAGAAGCCGCCTTTACTGTCGGAGTCATTCTCACCAGCCCAGGCAAACGAACCCGCCAAATTGGCAGACAAATCACCGAAAATCACATTCCCCGGCGTCTCGTACCCATTCGTGAACCGGGTCCAGTTCATCAGATCGGCCGACTTGGCCGCCTCGATATGAGAGCCGAATACGTAATATGTGCCGCCATCCTTGATAATGGACGGATCATGTACGGACACCTCGGTAAATGCCGGCTTTGCCCCCGGCTGCGGATTTGGCGCCGGACCCGGGTTTGGCGCCGGATTCGGGCTTGGCGATGGACCGGAAGTTGATGGCGAGCTTGAACTAGAACCTCCGGGCGTATTTGCGCTTCCATTGCCAGGGACCGAATCTCCCTCGCCTTCACGGGCGAGTCTCTTATCGTTTGAATGAATGATTCCCTTGCCTCTAACCGGAATCGTCTTGTCTACTTGAATAACGGCCTCTTCGATTACACTGCCTTCATGAACGATCAGCACAGCCTGCTGACGAAGAACGAGCTTCTTAATCAAGCCCTGCAGCAAGCTAAGCTCTGGATTCGAGAAGGAACGAACCTCGACCTCAGCGAATTCTCCTGATAGCTGCACCTTCGACTGCTTCGGCAATGCCTTATCCAATATCACTTGTATGAAACCTTCAGCCCTGTCCGTCAGCGCCTCTTCCTCCAATTCGGCGCCAGACAGGACAATAGTCTGCTGGATATTTGTACGGCCTTTGGCCAGCAGTCTGATTTTCCCGTTCCGCTGATTTACAATGATTTCACGAAGTTCAGAGTCGGCTAAGATGACTTTGTTCTCCCCGCCCCCGTTCACGTACACCTTGCCCTGTACCTTGACGTTGTCGAGCGTCACATCTCCCTCAGCAATCCCTTCTGTCAAATACAGATTGCCTTGAATCGCTGCATCCTTCAGGATAATGCCGCTGCGATTGATGACCGCATTCCGGTACAAGCCGCCCGTATGCGCGCCTTCCTGATTGAACACCTCGCCGGACAGCTTGCCGAGCAGAACAAGCGCCTCGGCTCTCGTTACGGGATTGCCGCCTCTAAAAGTATGATCGGGATATCCGCTCGCATAGCCGCCTTCCAGCAGCGCAGCTACCGCCGGGGCACTCCAGGAAGGAAGCTTCTCTACATCCTGAAGCTGCCGCGCCGCGCCGGATGAAGCAGAGGGCTGCAGTGCAAACACCTTCGCCAGTACGACGGCCGCTTCCTGCCGCGTAATCACTGCGCCAGGACGTACAGTTCCGTCCTCATACCCGCTCAAATAACCAGCTGTAATCGCTTTCTTAATTTCTGAATAATAAGCATCCTCTGCATGAATATCCTTAAAAGGAATTTCGTTCATTGCTGAGAAATTAAATACCTTATTGACCAAGGTCACAAATTCAGCTCTCGTTATCGCCTGATTCGGCTTAAACGACCCATCGCCATAACCGTGAATCAGCCCTTTCTGAACCCAATCGGCAAACGGCTTCTCCGCCCAGTGGCCCTTTATATCGGTCACGTCGATTATATCGGTTATGCCGCTTATGTTGCTTATGTTGCTTATGTCGGTTATGTCGGTTATGTCGCTTACGCCACTTACATCAGTTACGGCATTTGCATCGCTTACGTCACTTACGTCCCTTACGGCATCTACAGCATTTTTGCTGCTTATGCCACTTTCGTCACTGACGCCGCCTATGCTGCTTCCGCCGCTACCCGAACCGGCAGGACCGCCATGCTCGGCAAAAGCCGCGGCAGGCATCAGCATGGTCAAAGTCAATACTACGGCCAGCAGCTTTTTCCATCCTCGCTTCACATTCATTTCCCCCTCTATGGATTCCTGTAAATAAAAGAACCGACAGCGTACTGGATTGATGAGTGCTCCATCTCGCTGTCGGTCCTTGTTCTTGTATGAACCTTACTCTACGGCAATCGTGACGACGGACATGGCCGGCAGCTTGACCGCCAGCTTGCCGCCCTGCACGGCAGCCCCGGTGAATTCAGACGGCTTGACGGCATCCGGCTGTTCAAAGGTATTGTGGGCATTCATCTTGTCAGCCGTGAGGATCGTTCCGGATACCTTCGCACCAGCAGCATCGATGCCGCGCAGCTCCAAGTCGAGCACAGCCTCCTGCTGGTGATCGATATTGCACAGGCTGATATGGATTTTGCCCGCAGCATCCCTTGAAGCGGATACCGTCACCTGAGGCAGCTTCTCGCCATTGTATTCGTACTCGCCGAAGGTGGAGTCAACGGCCAGCAGCTCGGCGTCCTGATGGACTTTGTACATGTCGAACACATGATAGGTCGGCGTCAGGATCATTTTCTCGCCTTCCGTCAGAATCATTGCCTGCAGCACGTTGACAGTCTGAGCAATGTTCGTCATTTGCACGCGGTCGCAGTGGTTGTGGAAAATGTTGAAATGCAAGCCCGCTACCAGCGCATCCCGGATCGTGTTCTGCTGATACAGGAAGCCCGGGTTCGTTCCCGGCTCCACATCGAACCACGTGCCCCATTCGTCGATAATCATGCCTACGCGTTTATCCGGATCGTATTTATCCATGATCGTGCTGTGCTTGGTGATTAATTCATCCATATGAAGAGCTTTCTTCATCGTGATAAACCATTCATCCTCCGGGAAGTCAAGCGCCGATCCTTTACCCAGCCAGAAATCCCCCGGAATCGTGTAATAGTGCAGACTTAAGCCGTCCATAAGCCAGCCCGCGTTCTTCATTAACACTTCCGTCCAGTTATAATCGTCCACATTCGCCCCGCCGGCGATTTTATAAATTTTGTTGTCCCCGTAATTACGCACATAAGTCTGATAGCGGCGGTACAAATCAGCATAATACTCTGGACGCATATTTCCGCCGCAGCCCCAATTCTCGTTCCCCACTCCAAAATATTTCAGCTTCCACGGCTCTTCCCGGCCATTCTCTCGTCTCCAGTTCGCCATGGGGGATTCGCCGTCAAAGGTCATATATTCGACCCATTCCGACATCTCCTGAACCGTTCCGCTGCCCACGTTGCCGCAAATATACGGCTCGCATTCCAGCAGCTCGCAGAGCAGCATGAATTCGTGGGTTCCAAAATGATTATTCTCGACTACGCCGCCCCAATGGGTATTAACCATGCGCTTGCGGTTTTCCCTGGGACCTACGCCGTCCTTCCAGTGATATTCGTCGGCAAAGCAGCCCCCCGGCCAGCGCAGTACCGGAACCTTGATATGCTTCAGCGCCTGAAGCACATCATTCCGAATCCCCTTCGTATTCGGGATTGGGGAATCCTCCCCGACCCAAATGCCTTCGTAAATGCAGCGGCCAAGATGCTCCGAAAAATGGCCGTAGATGTTCTTATTGATTTTCCCTTTGCGAATGTCCGCATTGACGATCACATTATTCTTCAAAATGATGCCCTCCAGATCATTGATCATTATCTAAGCCAATCAGCAGTCCATCCATCTTTCACAGCAGCAATCGTCTGTTAGCGCGTCTTCTGCGCGTCCGGCACGGGCTCCCCGAAGCACGGTGTCCCGTCCTCGTTCCAATGAAAAATTTGGGCGCGCGTATGCCGGTTAGGGTCATACAGAGGATCCCCTGTAATCTCCTTATAGTTGCGGGCATGATAAATGAGGACATCCCGGCCGTCCTCCGTTACGGTAAAGCTGTTATGACCCGGACCATACTGCCCGTTCTGCTCATTCGTTTGAAAGACGGGAACCGGCGATTTGGACCAGGATTTCGGATCGAGAAGATCCGCATCTTCGTCAGCATACAGCAGTCCCATGCAATAATTGTGATCCGTGGCGCTCGCTGAGTAGGTCATGAAGATTTTCCCGTTACGCTTCAGGATCGCAGCTCCTTCATTCACCTTGAAGCCGATGATCTCCCAGTCATATTCCGGGGTCGAGATCATTACCTGCTCTCCCGTGAGCGTCCATGGATTGCTCATCTTGGAAATGTACATATTCGAGTTGCCCTCGATTTCCGGGTCCTTCTGAGCCCAAACGTAGTACAGGTCACCGCGATGCTCGAACACGGTGGCGTCCAGGGCGAAGGATTCCCAGCGGGTACGAACCTGCCCTTTCTCCACCCAAGTCCCCTCCAGCGGATTGGCAGAGCTGTTCTCCAGAACGTACATCCGGTGATCGAACAAACCGTCCTTCGTCTCGGTCGTTCGCGCAGCAGCGAAATAGATATACCATTTTCCCTGAATATAATGAATTTCCGGAGCCCAAATGTTGGCGCTCAGCGGGCCTGTATCATATTTGCGCCAGGCCACTATAGGCTCAGCCTCTCCAAGTCCTTGAATGGTCGAGGATCTGCGAACTTCAATACGATCGTATTCCGGAACGGAAGCCGTAAAGTAATAGTATCCATCGCTATGCCGATAAACCCAGGGATCTGCTCTCTGCTCTACAATTGGATTGATAAATTCTTGGTTAGTCGTCATTCTGGTTTCTCCTTTTGAGTCATATTGTTAAGCCTGGGGCAGGCTCAGCTCTCTCCTGGAGCCTCTCGCTTGCCCCAGATCGAAATTCCACGTTCATCCAATCCGGTAAACACAAGGGTCTGAACCCCCTTCTCCCAATCCCATGAAGGAAGCAGCTGAACGCTCGCCTTACGTCCCTCGCCCTCCGGAACCTCCTCCCAGGTCAAATTTAGCGTCCTCCGCCCGTCGAATGTCCAAGCTCCCTTTCCACGCCTGCCTTCGAGCTTCCCATCTGAATGAAGGATAAGCGGATCGGACTCTATCATTCCATCCACAAGCGGGTCGATTTCAATTCGCTGCCATTCCCCGGCAACCATCGCCTCGGGTATATCCTGCTCCTTCTCCCCGGCATATCTCTCCGGTGAAACGACCGGCCATCCGTCCTCCGTCCATAGAATTTTGCGGATATGGAGGTATGACCAGTGCTTATCCACCTCTCCGCGCGCATGGTGCACGATATAATAATCATCGCCATCCTTGAGCACCGAGTTGTGGCCCGGTGCGACCCAGCCTTCATCCTCGCCGAATTTGTAACCGCCCAGCACTTTATTGCCAATTTCGTACTGAGGCTGAAATTCCGTATCCGTCATTTCCCGGCCGTTGTAATCCACATAAGGACCCGTAATGGAATCCGAACGGGCTACGCGCACGTTGTAATCTTCAAATAAAGAATCATAAGACACGAACAAATAGTATTTCTTGAACTTCTCGTTGTAGATGATATAGGGACCTTCCACCGCTCCGTCCTCGGTAACGGGATCTCGTGCGGCTATTCGCGTGCCGAACCCTTCTTCGCGAGGCTTCCCGGTAGCCGGATCCAGCTCAATGATGTGGATTCCGCCAAAGAATGAACCGTAGACCATCCACATCCGGCCTTCAGTATCTGTAACAATGTTAGGATCGATAGCATTAAGCGCATCTTCACTTCTCGTTTTGAGCACAGCTCCCTGATCCGTCCACGGCCCTTCGATCGATGGGGAAGTCGCCATGGCAATCATGGATTGCCTGCTGCCAAACGTAGAGGCCGAGTAATAAAGCCGATATTCATCGCCGTGCTTAACGACGTCGGGTGCCCAGAGGTTGACGGCACTGGACCATGCACCAGCTTCCTCCGGTATGCCCGGCAGGGCATAGCCCACCCACTGCCAGTGAATCAGATCCGCGGATTTGCGGACCATGACCCCTGGCTTCGGTTCTCCGCCAACCTTAACGTCCGTCGAGAATACATAATAGCCGTCTTCGGTCTTTATAATGCCGGGGTCATGGGCATTGTTGACCGTCCACTTCTGTTCGTCGTGAAGCACAGACGTATCGTACATGGCCGTCTCCCCTGGGGGATCGGGAAATACCGGCTGAGGCGTTCCTTTCCCCGAGCAGCCTACCAAGCCGACTAGCATCAATATGGGCATTCCTGACAGCACCGCCTTCTTTAAAAAATTCATAGCTATTCACCACCCTGCCGCCTCGCTTATCCCTTCACCCCAGAAATTGCGACCGACTCGATAATTTGTTTCTGGAACACAAGGAATATAATTAAAACTGGCAGAAGCGCGATAACGGAAGCCGCCATAATCAGCGGATAGTCCGTCTGTATAGCATAGGTAGCGTTAAAATTCGCAATGACAAGCTGCAGCGTCATTTTCTCCGGAGAGCTCAAATAAATGATCGGCGCCAAATAATCGTTCCAGATGCCCATGAACCATAAAATGAGCTGGGCGGCTACCGCCGGCTTGATCAATGGAAACGTAATGACCGAGAACAGCCTGAAATACGAGCTGCCATCGATTTTTGCCGCTTCAATCACCTCGTTCGGGATGCTGATCAAATATTGGCGCAGGAAGAAAATCATGACGATGTTGCCGAATAAGCCGGGAACAATAAGCGGAAGCAGCGTATCGATCCAACCGAGCTTCGAGAACATCATAAATTGCGGAATCATCACCGCAGGATATGGAATCATCATGGCTGAAAGCAGCATGAGAAAAATCTGATTCTTGCCGGGAAATCTGAGCTTAGCAAATGAGAATGCGGCCAGACTTGAAGTAAACGTACCGACAACGGTAACCGAAACAGCGATAATGATGCTGTTCTTGATCCCGCTAAGCAGGGGTCCCGCTTCCCAAATTTCCAGGTATTTTCCCCATTGCGGATTTTGCGGGATCCATACCGGCGGCAAAGCAAATACATCCATTTTCTGTTTGATCGAAGTAGATATCATCCACAGGAGCGGGGCTATCATAAAAACGGCTCCGATCAACAGGATGATGAAAATAATCGTGTTCGTCAGCTTGAGTCTAGTCGAATGAGACATATTCATATTCTCTCCTTTCCCTTATGCTCAAATATCAAAGGATGATTTTTCGTTCATTTTGAATTGAATCAGGGTCACAATAAATATGAATATGCCCAGAACGACGGCCATGGCGGAGGCATAACCCATTTGCAGGTTACTGAAGGCCTTTTGCCAGATATAGAACACGACGGAAGCCGAGGAGTATTCCGGTCCCCCCGTAGATGTCATAATGTTAATTTCCGTAAAAATTTGCGAGCCGCCGATAATATTCGTTACAACGATGAAAAAGGTCACCGGCTTCACCATCGGCCAGGTAATATGACGGAAGGCTGCGAAGCCGTTCGCGCCATCCAGCTCCGCGGCTTCATAGTAGGAGCGGGGAACGCTTTGCAATGCGGCTAAATACAGGAGCATCGTATAGCCCAGGCCCTTCCACACCGTCATCATAATCAGAGCAGGCTTGACCGTATGCTTGTTCATCAGCCAGTTAGGCCCTTTGATGCCGAAGATCTCCAGGAATTGGTTGACTAGTCCATAGTCGCCGTTGAACGCCCAGCTCCACATAATTGAAATCGCAGCCAGCGAAGAAATGACCGGAACATAATAAATAACCCGGAACGTCGTTGTTCCTGGTATGCCCCGATTCAGTCCCAATGCCAGCAGCAGGGCCAGGAGAATACCGATCGGGATGCCGATCATCATGAATATTGTATTGAAGCTGGCTTTATGGAACAGTTCATCCGTGAACAGTTCCTTGAAGTTGCTCAGTCCTAAAAAATTCATCTGTCCCAAGCCGTCCCAGTCCGTAAACGAACCGTAGAAGGAATAGGCCACAGGAAACAAGGTGAATAGCAGGAAGCCTATAATAGGAGGAGAAACGTACAGCAAGCCGTACAGCTTTTCTTTTCGATAGAGATTTGATTTCGTTTTCATGTGGTTCACCTCTATTTCGGATACCAGAATGAAAATGATGCTAGCCCCTTTGTATAGCAACCTCAGTGACTAACATCATTTTGCATACTGGATGAATACAATTCTAACCTTGCAGCTTCATTATTTTTTCTTCGACTTTTGCTCCTGCTCGATCGCTTTATCCAGCAATTTTTGCATTTTTGGCTGTTCCTGCTTCACATATTCCGCAGCCGTAATTTTGCCGTCCAGCACAGGCTGAATATCGGTAAAGAACAGGTTGTACCACTCAGCATTATAGGTGTAGTGGCCAGGCAGCACTCTGCCGTACTCTCCTACGATATCAAGGAACTCCTTCTTGTTCGCCGGCTTGGTTGATGTATCTGCAGCCCACTCTTCAGCCATGTCGATCAGGTTCGGAATTTGCACCTTGGCATTCACCAGCATTTCCATGCCTTCCTTGGACGCGGTTAAATAGCTCACTAGGGCCACGGCTTCCTCCGGATACTTCGTTTTCTCGGATACGCCGATTCCCAGCGATCCGATCCATGTGGCCGGCTTGCCTGTCGAGCCTGCCGGATAAGGCATTAAATCATATTCGAACGGCAATGATTCGTAAGTACTCATATCCCAAGGGCCTACCGGGAAGAAGGCCAGCTCGCCCTTCATCCAACGCTGGTAGGTATCCAGTGTTTGCGCATCTTCGGCGGAAGGTGTAATTTTATGAACATTTTGCATGTCGGCAAAGAATTGCAGCGCTTCCGCAAATTTCGGATCATCAATCGTGACCTTCGTTTTTGTCTCGTCAATCCAGTCTGCACCATTACTCCAGACCAGCGACTGCAATACCCAGTTCACGTTGAAGCCGGTTCCATATTGATCGATCTTTCCGTCTCCGTTCGTATCCTTCGTCAGCTTTTTATTCACATCAATGAATTCGTCCCAGGTCATAGGAACGTCATTGTCCGGCAGAGGGATGCCCTCTTTTTCAAACATCGTCTTGTTGTAGCCCAGCGCGAATGGACCTACGTCCTTCGGCATGCCATAAATATCGCCCTGTCCGGTCATATCGCCATCATAGCGGTACAAGTCCACACCATATTTCCAAATGTTATCGAGGTTGATGTCCTCGCTGTAATTCAAGTAAGGCGTAAGGTTCTTCAGAATGCCGCTGTTCACGTAGGCTTTTAAATCGCCTGATTCAAAATAGAATACGTCGGGCACTTTATTGCCCGTAATTGCGGCTTTCAGCTTCGTGGCATATTGATCCGCTGCCGTAACGACCATCTTAACCTTTACGCCAGGATGATCCTCTTCGAATTTCTTCACGACCTCTGTATAAGCCTTCTGTTCGTCCGTACCACCGCGATACATGAATGTCAGCTCTTTAGTCTCTGAGGATTTGCCAGCATTCCCGTTACCGCTGCCGGTTTCTGCCTCACCGTTCCCTTTGCCTCCGCAGCCCGCCAGCACGGTTGAGAGGATAAGAATGAGCGAAACGAGCGCAAACCAACTTTTTTTCTTGACCACCATAAACCCTCCTAATGAATATTGATTTAACACTATATCGAGATATAAATGTTAATCCTGAGCAAACTTCAACCTTCAATTAAACTTAAAATGATTCCAAGACGCTTGAATGAATCCGTTTGCAATTATAAAATAACATATAGCAGCTAGATTGTAAATATATAAATCTAAATCTTTTTATGTATTTATGAAATTAATTATTTTTCGACTATGATTCCGCTAAAAATAACGTGTTTTCACCTGGAAATCCGATTTTAGTTTTACATAAATACATAATACTTTAGGGTGTTTTTCTAAATTTTCTATTTCTTAAAGAGGGATTTTACAATTGTTGATGCGATCCCCCTATAAATTCAATCTATAATTTATTTTTATCTAAAACAAAATGAAGCCATAAGATATGAAAGAGATGCATAATGAAGAAAAAGCACCTAACGGTGCTCTTAAAATAGGGAGTTGCCTCATACATTTCCTATATATATTTAATTAAAAACGGCTGCCTGCTATTATAAAAACCAGTTTAAAACTAACCTTTCACCGCTCCAGCCGTCATGCCGTCGATAAAATACTTCTGAAAAGCCACGAATAAAATGAAAATAGGAATAATGGAGAAAAACGATCCGACGATCAACAGGTCATAGTTGTTGCCATATGGCGTCAGCAGCGTCTTCAGGCCGATCGGAAGCGTGTACTTCCCGGCATCGCTGAGAACCATAAACGGCCAGAGGAAGTTATTCCAGCTGTTCATGCCGTTTAGAATGGCCATGGCCGCAAATGACGGCTTCATCACAGGTAAAATAATTCGCAGGTAAATGCCGTATTCGGAGGCGCCATCCACCCGCCCTGCGGCAATCATCTCCTTCGGCACGCCTCTTAAATATTGCCGGAAGAAGAAGATCGTTGCCGCGCTGGCGATGCCCGGCAGCACAATCGCCGAGTAAGAGTTCATAAGACCGATGTTGTGAGTCAGCGTATACAGCGGAAGCAGCAATATTTCAAACGGCACCATCATGATTAACAGCACGCAGATGAATAGAAAGTTCTTCCCCTTGAATTCATACGCCGAAAATCCGTAGGCTACCGTCGCGCTGACCAGCAAGGTCAACACGACCTGGACGATCGTCAGCAGCAGCGAGTTGAAGAACCAAGTAAAGTACGCATGATTGCCGGTAAACAAATAAACGAAATTATCCAAATTCATAACGGACAGGTCAAAGCTTAAGTTAAGCCCGTACCGAATTAAATCCTCTCCTGGCTTGAAGGACGCAATGGCAACGGCATAGAAAGGAATGAGAATCAGGGCGCATAGACCCGCAAAAAGTACGAAGAGGACGATTTTGATAGAAATATCCCGGCTCATTCGTCAATCCTCCTTCTTGAACATCCCGGAAAATGCCAGCTGCGTCAGGTTGATGATCATCGTGATCATCAGGAGCACAATGCCGACAGCCGCCGCATATCCCAAATTGTTCTTCTCGATTCCCTGCCGATACAAATATCCGACAATGGTCAGTCCGATGTTCTTCGGAGAGTTATTGCCGTTCCACAGCATCATACTCTCGATGAACATAGCGAGGCCCGCATAAATGCTGATCGTTAATACATAAATCGTAGTCGGCTTCAATAAAGGCATCGTAATCCGCGTGAATTTCTGGAAGGGCGATGCACCGTCAATCGAGGCGGCTTCGTAGTATTCGTCGGGAATATTTTTGAGGCCAGCCAGGAAATAAAGCATATTGACCCCGGTCCATCTCCAGGTCGCTAGCGACACCAAGGCGACAAAGCCGGTAACCTGCCCTTTCAGAAATTTGACCGGCCCGATTCCAAACCAGCCAAGCACGCTGTTGATCAAAGAGCCTTCCATTTCGCCGAACATCAATCTGAATATCGTACCTGCCACGACAACAGAGGTAAGCGCCGGGAAGAAGAACGAAGCTTTGAAGAAATCTCTTCCCCACATGAATTTATTGTTGATCAGCACTGCGAACAGCATGGGAAAGGGGATCAATATAGCCAGGGTCAGCACCATGTAAACGGCACTGTTCGTGACGGCCTTGAGGAAAACACCGTCGCCCATCAGCTTCTCGTAGTTGCTGAAGCCGATCCAGCTCGCCTCCTGGCCTAGCTGTATTTTCTGAAAGCTCATCCCGAAAGAGCTGCCTAGTGGGTATACCCAGAAAAAGATGAATACGGCTATAAAAGGCAGCACAAAAACATAAGGAGCAACCTTTTGTGAGTAGAGAAATTTCTTGATCATCGCACTACTCCTTTTTAAAATGGAGTGGAGCTACCCTCGCTAAAGAGCAGCTCGTCATGAATGGATAAACAAGCTGGCGTTATTTCAATTCCTGTTCAATTTGCGCCTGGGCTGCATCCAAGGCTTCCTTTATATCTCTGCCGTCTTCAAATATTTCATTTAATGTAATGGTACAGAGCACATTATTAATCGTAGGCGTCGCCGAAGTCGATTTGATCAGCTGGATTTCGTCCTTGATTTCATTCAGAACATCGAACGGATTATTTTGAAAATATTGCACGAATTGATTGTCCGGATTATGCGTGACATCCTGCATGTTCCAAACATCCATATTGACCGGATCAAAGCCAAGCGTGTTCCAGATTTCCTGGTTCGCATCCAGCGATAATTTGGCAAAAGCGAGAAAATCCTTGGCCAGCTGAACATCCTTGGCCGTCTTCGTGACTACGGTTCCCGTACCGCCTCCGCCCACGGATCGCGGCATCCCTTTCTCGATGACAGGGATCGGTGCGATCGCTATTTTGCCCGACAAGTCCTTCATATAGTTGGTGTATCTCGACATTTGCCATAAGGGCATAAAGGCCGCGGCGTAGTTGCCGGAATTAAATTCGCCATAGGCCTCTTCCGTATCGGGCTGTCCCCCGGCGATGGTTGCAATGACGTTGTGATCCTGCAAATCCTTCAAAATCGTTAGGCCTTTAATCATTGGTTCGGAATTGACGACGGGCTTGCCGGATTCGTCTGTAAAATCACTGCCCTGCTGCGCAAGCAGCATTGAGGTCTGCCAGGTTGCGCTGGTATCCGCGGTTCCCATGTATTTGCCGGTTTCTTCATATACTCTAATTCCAGCTTGCTTGAAATCCTCCCAGGTTACGATCGTCTTATAGTCGACGCCGGCCTGCTCCAGAAGCTCCGTATTGTAGAACGCAACCGATGCGCCTACATGGGTAGGGATGCCGTAATTCTGTCCCTCCTTACTGTACAGATCGACCCTGGATTTCACGATCGTGTCCCGGTACGGGTCAATGACATCATTCAGCGGCTCCAATTGGGGAGTTCCCGCCAGAAAATCAGGAAACTTGCCCAGCTCAATATCCGCGATATCCGGGGCTCCTACCCCTGTCTGCACCGCGATCGATAGTTTATTATGCATGTCATCATAAGGCATTACGGTCACATTCAACTTGATTTGCCGATCCTGGTTGGCCTCATTCCATTTTCCAAGCATCTTCTCAAAATGTTGTCCGTGTAGCTCTACGAATGTCCAATAGGACAATTCTGTTGCCCCTTCACCTGCCCCTGCGTCGAGAACCGAGGTTTCTCCTCCCGCGCTCTTGGGCGATTGTCCGCACCCAAATAACATGAGCGTCATTGACATTACAACAAACACAATAAACCATCTTTGCTTCATAGCTGACCTCCTTAAAATTTTTAAGTGCAGATCATAGAAGTAATAAAGCTATATACATCCAACTAAATCCGGCGCTAGGTTCTTGACTACGCCTTCTTTAGCCGTATGACGTTCCAGGAAGCCTTCGCCAGGCGGGAATTCACATAGCCGTCCTGACAAGCGGCATCTCCCCCCGAATGCGGCTTCACCTTCTCCTCGGCGGCGGTATTCACCGCTTTAAGGTCCTCATGCTCGAGCACGATATGCTCTATCACCCGGTACTTCTCAAAACCGCGCACATCGCATTCCAGCTCAAGCGCTTCCTCCAGATGATGCTGATGTTGTGGACAAATTCTTCACCTTCCATTTCAATTAAACATAAAATGATTTTATAATAATTCAATGAATGCGCTTGCAAATATAAAATAACACATGAAATATAGAATGTAAACAGTGAAATGTAAACCTTTTTATAAATGTATGAAGTTAATTTGCTATTTAGACATGCTAAGGTTAATTAGAGCAATATTCCTTCTCTTAATCCCGTATTAATTTTATATAAATATATAATATATCCGTTGATATATTCATAATTTCGGGAAATGCTAGGGTATACAGGGTAGTTGGTTGGGATTGGTGGGGTTGGTGGGGTTGGTGGGGTTGGTGGGATTGCGAGGATATGGTTGGGTGCCGGTATAGCGGTGGGTATCAACGGGACATGCGGGACTCGGGGGATAGTGGATATCCTTGACGGCTCCCTATCCTGCAGCATAATACTGCACCGCTGGAGGTTGAAACTGCACAAGTATATAGGCGGGATGTCACACGCATACACCGGCAGGATGTAAATTTTAGAGTAGTTTGACATGGGGGGATCTGCTACGTGGCGAGTTATAGCTTGGTTGATGGAATAAACCCGAACTAGTGGACATGCCCAGAATCTAGTTGCACTTAATACATCCATTTTGGTGTTATTGTGCTCATTTGGGTTAGATGAATGCATTTCCTACATCTAGATCATGCCAAAACGCCCCACTACTCTTAAAATCATCATTTCTGAATGCAGGAAATGCAGTTAGTTGTACATTTAGCGCGTAAACGACAGAATCTTAATGTATGAAATACAGTTACTGTAAAGAGGGTGTCATATTTACTCAAGGCAAACAAGCAAATTAGCGGATGAGCAAACGCAAAACGCGGACGGGCGAGGGCCGGCAGATGGCATGATCTACTTGATAGACAGCATCGGCCAGCGACAAACCAACGAAAACCAATATCCTTGGTGCTGGGAGATTAACGATGCAAGGCGTTGAAGCATTAGTCGGTATTCTGCTTCGGGGGTTCGGTATGATACCAAGGAAAGCCCTTGGCCAATTTGGCCAAGGGCTTATTGAAAGGCACCGGGTTATCAGAATTGATCCTCAAACGAACGGTTCGAGACGAACTCTCCGCAAATATCACCATCACCGGATAATTAATTTCCACGTAAATAGCATCAAAAAGGTAAAACTTATTTGAGCTCCCAGCTGACTAAGGATCGATCAACAGAGAGAATAGCCCGCCCGGGATTGTAAATCCGGCTCCGCATGAGGAGCCGCCTCTCTAAGCCAACCCATAGTACAGCTCCAGCCAAAATTTCGAAGCAGGTAGTCACCGCAAAGCATGCATTCCTTTTTTCTATGATCGCGTTGGTGAATTATCACCCTCTTGTTTCAATTAAGCATAAACTGATTGCATCATCACTAAATGAATTCGCTTACAGCTATAAAATAGCATACGTAAAACGCAGAGCAAAGGTATATACATAAATCTTTTCATTACTACATAAAACAATTTTGTTCATTCGCCGATATTAGTTTAAAAAGATGATAATTTGTCGATTTATAACCGACTCACCCTGAAATAAACTTCATAATAATTTAAAATAGTAGGGTGGTAATTTGTTAATATTTGTGATAATCTGCATTATTGTTACATTATTCAATTATTTGCTTTCATTTTCAGAAAAGTTGGTTTATAATTGTTTGAAACAAACGGAAATGCAATCACTTTTTTTCGGAGGCTGGTACGGTAGATGATCTATATTAAAGATCTAATGAGCGGGATCGATATATTCAAAGCATTGGGCTCGGAAATTCGCATTCAAATTCTTGAGCTGCTGGCGAACAATCAATCCTTGAACCTGAACGATCTGGCTAACAAGCTCAATCTAAGCAACGGCGCCATCACGATGCACATTCGGAAGCTCGAGGAAAGCGGGCTCATTGAAATTAATACGACTGTAGGCAAGCACGGAATTCAGAAAATCTGTTATTTGAACAAAGACAAGTTAATGGTTGACCTGCGGAGCAAGGATGTAGAGAACTTGTACGAGGTCGAAATCCAGGTCGGGCACTACAGCGATTATCAAGCGGCTCCTACCTGCGGATTAGCGACGAAGGACAGCATCATCGGCGATTTCGACGACCCTCGCTATTTTGCTGACCCGCAGCGCATTGACTCGGAGATCATTTGGCTCGCTGACGGGTTCCTGGAGTATCGGATTCCTAACTATTTGAAGCCGAACCAGACGTTTCGCGAAATTCAGTTCTCGATGGAGCTAAGCTCGGAAGCGCCTGGCTTCAATGACAACTATCCGTCCGATATTTATTTTTACATTAATGGCATCGAAATCGGCTACTGGACAAGTCCGGGTGACTTCGGCGATGCCCGGGGCACCTTCAACCCCGACTGGTGGCCGCCTCACTTGAACCAATACGGCATGCTTAAGCTGATCCGCATCAATAACGAGGGAAGCTTCATCGACGGATGCCGGATTTCGGACGTCACGATCGATCAGATCAAGCTGGACTACAAGAGCGAGCTGACCTTCCGAATCGCGGTGACCGACAAGCCGGTCAACAAGCGAGGCCTGACGATTTATGGCAAGCATTTCGGCAACTATAGCCAGGATTTGCTCGCCCGGGTGCTTTATGATGTCCATGAGGTCGAGAATAAAGAATCCAAGGCCAGCAAAGAGAGCAAGCAAGCGGATAAGACCGCAGAGGTGCCGGCACAGGAATAAACAAGGCGATGTCGTCCTAAGTAGAAGCGATCATGCTTCAGCCTATAGGCTGTCTTTAGCTGCAGAGATACGAGCTGCGTTAAGGACGGCCTTTTGCCCGTCCGGCTCCTGGACGGCCCTGCTCCACCTGCGAAAAACGATATATTTCAGCGAAGTTTCGTAGTATGATGTGTCCAGGCTCGTTTTTTGAAAGGGGTTTCAGTATGAAGAAGATTGGGATTGTATATTTGCTGCTGATCGGCTTTTTTCTGCTGTATGTACTGGATTACAGATCTCAAAGCCACTTGAACGAGCAGTGGAAGACGGCAGGCTTGCGAGGCGAAATCGATGAAAAGTACGTGATGGTCACCTTTCAAATGGGGATCGATTATTGGAAAAGCAGCCTGAAGGGCTTCGAGGACGCTGCCCAGGTGCTGAATGTGTCTGTCGAATACCGCGGCTCGACGCAGCGTGACGTCCATGAGCAGATCACGGTGCTGGAGCAAATCATCGCCAAAAAGCCGGCGGGCATTGCGATCTCGGCGATCCACCCCGTCGATTTGACGGAGACGATCAACAAGGCGGTGGACGCGGGGATTCCCGTCGTGCTGTTCGATTCCGACGCGCCGGGGAGCAAGGCTTACTCCTTCCTCGGTACGAATAATTATTCCGCAGGCGTCAAGGCTGCGCATAAAATGGCGGAGCTGACGAACGAACGCGGCCAGGTCGCAGTAGTCACCGCGCCGAACCAGCAGAACCATCAGGAAAGAACCGACGGCTTCCTCGCTACGATCCAGCAGAGCTACCCGGAAATGAAGGTCGTTGCCGTCAAGAACGGCAAGGGGGATCAGATTTATTCCCGGCAATCCGCCGAGGAGATCTTGGGGGCTTATCCTGATGTTGCGGGCATTTTTGCCACGGAGGCGAACGGCGGTATCGGGGTCGCGGAAGCCGTGCGGGAAATCGGCGGGGTTCAACGCCCGAAAATCATCAGCTTCGATACCGACAAAGGCACACTGGATCTCGTGAAAAGCGGAGATATTTCCGCGACGATGGCTCAAGGCACCTGGAATATGGGCTACTGGTCGCTGCAGTTTCTATTCTCCTTGGGGCATGATCTGAACACCGCGCAAATCCCGGGCACGCCTCCCGTTCCCGAGCAGGTGGATACCGGGATCACCGTCGTAACGCGGCAGAATGTGGATGATTACTATGCGAAATAAATTTACGTCAGCGGGGGTACGCCAATTGTCATTCAATAACCTGCCGATCCGCTATAAATTGATTATTCATTTTCTGCTGATCAGCATCTTGCCGTCTATCGGCCTCGGATTCCTTATTCACTGGACTGTGGATCGGGTTCTGGATCGCCAGGTCACGAACAACACGCTGCAGCTGATCGGCAAGGTGAATGAGTCCCTTGAGACCTATGTGGAAAATTTACAGAACATGACGTTCCTTATCGCCTTTAATCCGGATGTTCAGCGCTTCCTGGAGCCCGGCGGCAAGCCCGTCCCTGCGCCCGAAACTGTTCAGGAGGAGGATCATTACGATATTCGCAAGTTCCTGCAGGGCTTCACGACACTGCACTCGGAGGTCGCCGGCATCATGATCGTCAACAGTGACGGCGAATATATCAGCAATGAAATGTATGCACGGACGCCCAGCGACTTGAGAAGCGAGTCCTGGTATCAGGAAGCCGTCCGCAATAAAGGAATATTCAAAATCGTCGGCCATCCCCGCAGCCGCAGCGTCACAAACCATGTCCATTATAAAAACAGCGAGGTCGTATCGGCGGTAAGAGCGATTCTTGATCCCGATACGCAGCAGGTTAAAGGCGTTGTTCTCATCGATTTGAAGCTGAGAGTCATAGCAGAAACGGCGCAGGACGTCAGACTGGGCAAAACCGGCTACCTCACGGTCATCGACAGCAGCGGCGAGCTGATCTATGCTCCTCCTGATCCGTACATCGACCATATTCCGCTGGAATGGCTGAGCCAGGACGGTTCGGGAACGTATTCCCATCAAGCGGACGGGCGGAAGCTGCAATTCATTTACCGGGTATCCCCATTCACGAACTGGACGACGGTCGGCGTCTTTAGCACGGAGGATTCTATCTCGGAAATGCGGGAAATCCGCTTCTATGTCGTCAGCTTCGTGTTCGTCGTCTGCCTGCTCGGGATGACGGCCTCCTTCTATCTGGCGCACTCCATCTCCCGGCCGATCGGGCAGCTGATGTCCTTCATGCAGAAGGCTCAATCGGGAGATTTGACGATCCGCTACTGGGGCGACCGTTCGGACGAGGTCGGCCTGCTTGGCCGCCGCTTTAATGAAATGCTCCTGCAGATCAATCGGCTCCTTTCCTTGACGGAACGGCAGGAAAGGCAAAAGCGCGAGGCCGAGCTCAGCAGTCTGCAGGCGCATATTAAGCCGCATTTTCTATACAACACGCTGGATACCATCCACTGGATGGCCCGCCGAAAAGGGGCTGTAGATATCGCCGAGATGGCTGAATCGCTGTCCAAGCTGTTCCGAATCGGACTGAGCAAAGGCAATGTCATCATTCCATTATCCGATGAAATAGAGCATATCCGCAGTTATTTGCAGATCCAGCACGTCCGATACCAGAACAAGCTGGATTACGAGCTGAAGGTCGATCCGGCCGTGCAGGGGCTTAACGTGCTGAAGCTGATTCTCCAGCCGATCGTGGAAAATGCGATTTATCACGGGATTAAGGAGCGCCGCGGCCCGGGATGGATTGAGATTGAAGCGTACGAACAGGGCGGCGATCTGGTCATCATCATCCGCGACAGCGGCAAAGGCATGACACCGCAGAAGCTGTCCGGGCTGCGCCAGGCTCTGGAGCAGGTGGCGGGCTCCGACGAGGAACCGGGAGCCGGCTCAGCATCTGGAGGAAATTGGGTTAAACCATCGGCTGGCGAGGCTGCTAGCACGGCCGGAGAAACGAAGGGATACGGTATCTTGAACGTACAAGCCCGGCTGCGGCTTACGTTTGGCCCTAAATATGGCCTGAGCCTGGACAGTGTCCTCGGCGAGGGAACGACGGTAACCATAATTCATCCGCTCTTGCGGGACCATGATATTCCAAATGGAGTTGATCGCTAATGTTAAATCAGTCTGCGCAGTCTTCGCCTGTCCCGGATCACCGCTGGAAGGTGCTTATCGCCGACGATGAGTTCATTATTCGCGAAGGCATCCGGGAGAGCGTCGATTGGGAGAAGCTGCGGCTGCAGGTCGCGGCGGAAGCCGAGGACGGCGAGGAAGCGCTGGAGCTCGCCCTCCGGCATCAGATCGACATTCTGCTTGTCGATCTCAATATGCCCATCATGGATGGGATCGAGCTGATGAAGCATATTCGCGAGGAGCTGCCGGATTGCAAAATCGTCATTATTACGGGCCATGACGAATTCGCCTATGCCCAGACGGCGATCCGGCTGCAGGTCAAGGATTACATTCTGAAGCCTGCCAATCCGACGCAGCTGGAGAAGGTGCTGCGCCAGGTCAGGGATGAGCTCGAAGCGGAGGCGATCCAGCAGCAGCATCTGCAGACTGCTTCCCGGCAAATTACGAGGAGCTATCCTCTGCTGCGGGAGCGGTTCTGCCAGGAATGGATGGACGGCAGCATGACCGAGGAGGAAATCGTGGAGCAGCTGGCTTTTCTCCAATTGCCCGTGACGGCCCCCGCCCTGCTTGGCATGATCCGCCTGCGCGAGGCGGCAGCACCGCAGCCGCTGATGAAGGAGAGCGAGCGCCAGCTCTACTTGTTTGCGATCGAGAACATTGCAGCCGAGCTGCTCGCCTCCTATCCGAAGGTCATCTTCCGCGACCCCTTCGGCGTTATCGTAGTGCTGCTATGGAGCTTCTCGGCCGATGCCGATTTCCATCAAATCGAATCATCGGTGCGGACTTACCTGAAGGTGGCCGTTGACGTCCATTTAATCGAAGGAGAAGGGGACGTTACCGCAATGCCGTCCGCCTACCGAAGATGCAAATCCGCCGTGCTGAAGGAGACCGCCGTCTCCCCCCTGGTGCGCAGAGCCAAGCAGTATATGCTGGAGCACTACGGCGATTGCACGCTGACCCTGGAGTCCATGGCCCAGCAGCTGCAATCTTCTCCGGTATATTTGAGCCGAATGATCAAGCAGGAGCTGGATACCTCGTTCAACAGCTATTTGACACAAATCCGCATTCGCCGGGCGTCCCAGCTGCTGAACGGCACCGACCTGACCATCGCCGAGATCTCCAGGCAGGTCGGCTACGAAACCCAGCATTATTTCAGCACCGCCTTTAAACGCACCACCGGAATTTCCCCCCTGCAATATCGCAAAGGAGGCGCTGCTCAGGATGAGTAGCGCCTTGTTTTTTCTTCATTCTAATTTTAAAATGCTGCGTTAGGCTACAACAGCCTCCATACGTTTTTTGTTAGCCGTTTCTGTTTTAATTCATGCATCCGCGAGGGATGCGACCTCGCTCGATCTCTTTCATTGAGATGGTCATCATATTTCAATCCACGCATCCGCGAGGGATGCGACTGACGTTCTTTTTCGCCTACTCGCATCCCTTCTCGATTTCAATCCACGCATCCACGAGGGATGCGACTGCAGATTATGAAAAAAGAGTTTCCCTACATCAATTAATTTCAATCCACGCATCCACGAGGGATGCGACGTAATTCTATTGCGCCAATTTCATCCTTATTATTAATTTCAATCCACGCATCCACGAGGGATGCGACTTCGTCCGCGGATAGAGATAGCGCGCACGCCCGCTTATTTCAATCCACGCATCCACGAGGGATGCGACATCCACTGATACATTGGTTGCCTTTAGTCGTTGGATTTCAATCCACGCATCCACGAGGGATGCGACTCTCGACTCGGCCTCGCCAGTTCGGACCCGTAGCAATTTCAATCCACGCATCCACGAGGGATGCGACGCAAATGTGGAGGTGGAGGATATTGCGTAAACGATTTCAATCCACGCATCCACGAGAGATGCGACACGGCTCCCAATTTATTTTTTCGCTTGGCATCATTTCAATCCACGCATCCACGAGGGATGCGACTAAGTTGATCAGCCAGAAAATGAGCCTGAATATCTCATTTCAATCCACGCATCCACGAGGGATGCGACCCTCCACTCACCAACCGTACCTTATCGCCTTTTGCATTTCAATCCACGCATCCACGAGGGATGCGACGCTTGCTAAGAAGCTAATTAGTAGATCGGGAGGGAAATTTCAATCCACGCATCCACGAGGGATGCGACCAGAGGCTTCTCTCTTACCCTTATTCAGACTTTGATTATTTCAATCCACGCATCCACGAGGGATGCGACGTATGCTGATACAGTAATCCTGTACGACCCGGGTTATTTCAATCCACGCATCCACGAGGGATGCGACCCCTCTCATCACGGCATTCATTTTTTCACCGCGAGATTTCAATCCACGCATCCACGAGGGATGCGACTCGTATATAAATTGCGCTCCGGTTCCGACTGCTTATTTCAATCCACGCATCCACGAGGGATGCGACCACAATTTTTACTCCTGGAGAGATATGTCTCCAATTTCAATCCACGCATCCACGAGGGATGCGACGAAGTCACACTACGCCCCGGCCACGTTATCGACGCGACATTTCAATCCACGCATCCACGAGGGATGCGACATACAATATTTCCGCGTCTGAGAGCCACATCGGTATTTCAATCCACGCATCCACGAGGGATGCGACTGTTTTCTCGTACAGCACGAGCTGGATTTGATAAAGATTTCAATCCACGCATCCACGAGGGATGCGACACGATGAAGACATAAACGACTATAACGTGTATATGATTTCAATCCACGCATCCACGAGGGATGCGACTCACGCATTGGAACGGATCGTGGAGCATTTGAAATTTCAATCCACGCATCCACGAGGGATGCGACTATTATCAATTTTCGTCCAGTTATTGCACGTCAATGATTTCAATCCACGCATCCACGAGGGATGCGACTGCCAAAGTATGAGCCTGGAAGCAATAACTTCGATGCATTTCAATCCACGCATCCACGAGGGATGCGACCTAGATGAGCATGCTGCAGCTATAACGGATCTGATTTCAATCCACGCATCCACGAGGGATGCGACATTCCTAGTCTATTTAAGGAGGTAGAAATATGTCTATTTCAATCCACGCATCCACGAGGGATGCGACAAAACGTCTTAAATGTTCGTTCCCCATTAATTAAAATTTCAATCCACGCATCCACGAGGGATGCGACTCTAAATCCGTCAGGGTAATTGTCGGCCTATCAACATTTCAATCCACGCATCCACGAGGGATGCGACGGTAAAAGCTGGATGTTCAAGCTTTGCCGCTGTTATTTCAATCCACGCATCCACGAGGGATGCGACCAACATTTCCATTGTGTGGCTGGAAGAGTGTTCAATTTCAATCCACGCATCCACGAGGGATGCGACCCTCTCCTTTTTTGCTGCTTTGGAGGTGGATTTTTATTTCAATCCACGCATCCACGAGGGATGCGACTTGCAAATTCTTAAGCGTATAGCTGGTACTCTCATTTCAATCCACGCATCCACGAGGGATGCGACGCGCTCCAGAATTTGTAACGTATTATTATTTGCATTTCAATCCACGCATCCACGAGGGATGCGACGTCCCCACCAAACCCCTGCGTCAACATAATCCTGATTTCAATCCACGCATCCACGAGGGATGCGACTGCGATTTATAACGTATATTGACGCTATAGACGCAAATAAAACAACTTTTATGCTAATAATCGTAATAATATCAAATTTTAGTCATGTATATTTTTCCATCTTAGATAATTAAAGTTTATTATCTGGTGCGAATGTCCCTGGAGAATCATGTTCGCTTCACATTCGCACCTTACAAAATTAGGGGCCCTTCCAAATCTAGTGACTCTTTGACACCGATGTGCTCAACCTTATTCCGATAGTTATTCCCGAGCTGATAGAAACGGAGGCTATCCTGGTCAGGATCGATAATGTCCATAAGCTTTAGCTTTAGAGTTGCAAATTGAGCGGCATCGACCACACATTCAAATACTGAATTTTGTACGCGCTGTCCATAGTTTTGGCATACCTTGGATACCCTTCGCAATCTGCGCTGCCCCGCACCGCTCACCGTACTTACATCATACGTAATTAATACTAGCATATCTCACACCTACTTCCATAGAAATGGAGGATATTCATCCAAGTCATTACGTAAATGACGCGCCAGAAGCAATGCCTGTGCATAAGGTACGAGTCCCCAAGACATTTTCTCGCCAAGATACGGATGTGTAATCTTCTCTTGCTTCTTGTTCTGCCAAGCTGCTAAGAATTTTTTTCTTGCTTCATCCGCCATGATCACAGCACCATTCTCTTTATGAAGGAAGTCCTCATGATTGACGATTTTCTTGTTAATTAAAGTTAGAACGAACTTGTCAGCGTAGATTCCTCGAAGCTCTTCCATGACATCTAAGGCTAAAGAAGCTCGTCCGGGGCGATCCTGATGTAAAAAACCAACATATGCATCAAGCCCCACCGCTTCTAAGGCTGATGCCGTATCGTTAGCTAACAACGTATAAGCTAGCGACAACATAGCATTTACGTTATCCAATGGCGGTCTTCTTGAACGGGTACGGAAATAAAAATGTTCTTTCTGCTGCAGAATCATTTGATCCAGCAATGCATTGTAGCTGACAGCCGCTTGACCCTCTAAGCCCCTTAATCGCTCCAGATCCTCGCATGCTCGTACATCCATCATAATAGACGACAGGTGCTGGGACACTTCTTTAAATTGATCTACATTCACACGCAGCGGGTAGTCCCGGGTCATTCTCTCAATCATCCATTTATGATTGAAAATTTTGCCTACAATGAAATTCCGGGCAATTTTAGTGGAAAGCAACTTGTTTTCCGAAAGAAGGTACTGTTTCTTCCGTAGAACTACATTGCCTTTGCTTGCTCCAATAACTCTAGCCAGAAATCTTCCGCTCATCGTAAGAAACACCAATGAAATATTCCTGTCCGCGCAATACCCCATGAACGCTGGACTTGCCCCCGTATAACCAAATGCTACAATAGACTCCAGATTGTGAAGCGGCAGCCTTCCGAGCTTCTCCTGCTCCTTGAGAAGAACAACATTATCTCCATCTAAGGATAAGTAAACATCTGGTTGCGTAATAAATAGGGTGTTCAGCAGCTTTTTCATTCCTTAATTTTCCCTTCAATATAGCTCTTTACAGATCTTTTATTCATTAATTCTGGCAAACAAATCAAATGAAGGGAACAGCTGTTGCAAAAAGAACCCGTCTTGACTTTTGGTGTCAGTCTACGGATGTAGTAATCCTGCATTTCGGAAACGAGCATTCTCACTTTACCTTTCATTTCGGCAGTTAATTCAACCTCGACTCTATGCTTTATTTCATTATAAAACATAAAACCTTTGTCTATATTGCATAACAGCATTTCTTCCAGACATATGGCCTGAGCAGTTAGTTGCAATAAGTCAGCATCATTCAACTTTGGTTTTCCCCGCTTGTATTCAACCGGATATGCTCGATATTTCCCTTCAGCACCATGAATCTCTACACCCTCATCGTCCTTAACGAATTCTACTACATCGCATATACCTGTGATCTTAAGTTCATCAGACTTGACGGGCATTGCTCTTACAACGAGTTTGTCCCTACGCTTCTCTCTGATAAATGGCTGATCCGCCTTCTGATGGAGATATTGTCCTTCAATCGTTCTGACGTTCTCTTCCCATTGCTGCTCAATATGAATAAGCGCCCACTGTCGTTTGCAAAATTGAAAATGCTGTATCCCCGATAACATGAGGTAATCGTCATCTTCCTTAAAGGCCATCTATCACTTCAACCTTTAATCCTTCTAATTCAATAAGTTCAAGCGAATAATCCTCGAAAGATTTAGGCTCTTCCGATCTAGGCGTCACCTTCAGCGAACGATGGACTTTGGCAGAAGAATACTGGCCAAGCTTGGAATTATGCTCCCACCAATAGACCTTATGAATCTCCATACTCCCATCCGGCCTTGCTGCCGACGCGTCATTTTCAAACAGAGTGACCAGCGCCTGCTTCATCTTGTTCGCATCCTCTTGCGTAAATCCGGTTTTCTCCGCCAATTGCGTATTAATACTTCCATAGAAAACATACAGCCCAAAGTCTACGCGGTGCTTCATTCCCATCGTATCTGAACCGCGCTCTTTCCCCGGTTCGGAGTTGACGCTCTTCGTAATTTGCATACTTGTAATATTAATAGGATCAACACTAACAGCCGTGTGAATGGATACTGGCCCTCTTACACCGACAGAGACACCCCCGCCTTTGTCAGAGCTTTTAAAAGCAAATACTTGCCCAAAGCTGCGAACATCCAGCCATTCTTGGCATGCTATTCTAGCAAAATCATCACTCGAGCTGGTCTTGGACTTTAGAATTTTCTCCAATTCTGCGTTGGCATCCGCCCTCTCTCTCAAACTGTTAAACGAATCTGACTTGCGGTCGTTGGACTGAACAAATATGGATTCTCCCATGTCTTGTAGACGGTTCCTGATTTTACGTTTGATCGCTACATCCGAGATTTCACCGTGACCATCATAATTTTGTCTAGGACGGTTTCCATTTAACGGATCCCCGTTGGGATTGGCATTCGTCACAGACAGAACTACGGCAAAATCTATTTTATGATCTAAAATGGTCATATTGATTTCTCCTCTTCATTAGACGCTTCTATAGCATCTTTATTATTTTCCCTTTTCTGATAGAGCTCATGTCGTTGACTATAGAAACCCAATAAATATTTGCCAGATAGCGGTTTGTTGTTGAAATCTTCGATCTTTATTCTAGAAGCCACTTCATCAATGATTTTTGATAAGTATGAAGCTTTCGTTCCCATTCGGGCCTGATAAGGCTGCAAGCTCTGTTGAATCGTCATCCAGGTTCTTGCGGGGTGCCGAGAAAAAGCGTTCATATAACGAATGGCATTGCTCGCTCGCGTCTCTTCCCGCCCTAGTGCCGATCTTTCTAAGACATCCGCAACCGCCAATAATCGTCCGAATAGATAGTCGCGATCATTACTTTCCGTGTCTAATGCCAAATTGAATCCCTCCTGTCTGTTAATTAGGGCGCAGGCAATACTCAATGTCTTCTCCCACTCCCATTTCTCCATAGAAACCGGATTGGAGGCTCGCTGATATACGCTAGTCACAATGTCTTGAGGAATTTTAAGATCATCCACAATGCATGGCAGCATGCGCTCCATTAATCCTTTTACGACTTTCTCATTAGCTCTTGGCCCATACGCTGCGAAAGCAATATCCTTGGTAGCCGGAGCCCCATAGAATTGAACAAATTCACCTTGTTCATTCTTCCGATAACGATGCAGCCATACACAGGTCGAGTGCCACTTCACCAGTCTGTCCAAATACATCTCTTTATCCATGTGCCGATAGTACAATACAGCCATTCGTCCAGTTGTGGCCGAGTCAAGAATCATGATGTTGACTTGGGATTCCGATGAAATATCGTTTCTATACCCTTCCAAAGCCTTAGAAACCTCATTTGCAAATTCCTGGTTTGTAAATGACTTTTTTTGTACCACCGTAACAGGCGTAGGATCAATGGAGTAAGTGTCTTCTGTCGGGTCCGCGAGATCCGGCATGTCGTTGCCCCATACCAGAAATACGCGTTGGTCTATAATTTTGGCTTGGCGGTTAATGAGCCACTTCAAGGCATTATGAGCTTTTTGAGATACTTCGTAGCTGATACTGGCGACTTCGTTACTTTGATTAAAACGGCCCCTGAACGTAAAACCGCTAGTATCGTTAGCTGATATGAGCTTTGCCTTATCCGCAGCATTCCTGATTTTATTCGCATGCTTGTCCGTGCTCGGCAGATTTTTACCTGTTACGTAACAAATTTCTTCGCCGCCCAATAAATCCTGGTAATATCTAATGAAGGAATCGTACATCTCCCGGTCTTTCCACACTTTTGTTAAAATATCTTTGGGAGAGTGCACATTGAAGCGAATAAATGCACTGTCTTGCCCCCCGGTTACCGTTGAGAAAATAAGAGGTTTCTCGGGATACAGCGATTCGTATCTGCTATCCCATTTCTCAATTAGCTTGTTATTCGCATCAACGCATAAAATCTTCGCCTGAACTAGGTCCTTAATTAATTGTCCTTTTCTTAAATAGTTATAAATGCTTCGAACCTTGGCTGTAGCGTAAGGAGATTGAGCCCAATCTTCCAGTTGTTTGATGTAATATGTAAATGGCTCTTCTTTCTTGATTTGCCCGCCATAAGCAACAAAATCTCCAGCAACATAGCTTAATTTATCGTGCAGCGGGTAAGGCGCTATTTTTGATCCAGCCCGGCTTGCTGATTCCTCTGTGCACGGTATAAGAGTACTCGCATCATTTTTATCAATAATGAACGCGGAGTGAAACTCTCCATCTTCAGTGACTTCTACTTCAATATGCGCATTCTGCGTTGTATGGGAGACGGGCAGAAGGGTATACTCACGATCATTGTATTTCTTCTCAATTTCACCGACACGATCCAAATTCGATTCATAAGTCTCATATAAATGCAATAACCAGCTCATCCCTTGCCCTCCTCTCCAATTTGTGCGTATAAATCCTCAACAGATTCAACATTGGCTTGATTGAACGACTTCGGCTTCATATCGGAAATTTTGCGAACCTGCGTGCATTCTTCTGGTCGTATAAATTGGATGATGCCGTTTCTCATTACAGGGTTCCATAAACGGACTTCCATCTGATCTCTGCCCGTCTCATCCGGGTAATTGATGCCGTGTACCATATGACCAAAATGCAATTCTTCTACATCGTCATAAGCTCCTTTGCCTTCTCCAAACACGCAAGGTTCAACATAGCCCTGACATTCCCGCGTCCCAAGGAAAATATCTCTGCGTCCTCCGGCCTTAACCGCTCGCTTCAGCATGTTATGATGCTTGTGTTCGTTACGATCATAGGCCATGTCTCGACGATTCATATTAAATTCGAAATGCGCTCTAACCTGATACCTTGGTTGCCTTATATAAGTGTAATTTGCTAGGGTATTCCCGCCGCTATAATCAATGGGACGAATGCCCTTGGATTCCATGCGTATCGCATTCATCACTCGAACTTCATCGACGATCATAATCAAAGTCGGTTTCCAGTAAACGCTTTCAAGCATTCCCTTGAGCGACTGGTACGTGGGGATCTGGTAGCTCAGCTTCTCTCCGCCCATTTTGGTTAGCGGATCGGTGAACAGCGCATAGTCACCGTATACCTCGAATTCGATTGAATTTCGCATAGAACTCACCTCCTTCCTCATTATGGTATTTTAACAACTCTATAATATCCCACAATTTAGGTTATGTAAATATCATAATACATTATATGAACTATAATATATCACTTTTGACTATGTTATAATAATTTGTCGCTAGATACAGGGTCTTAACTGTAAATAGCGTGGATTGAAAAATATATTGTATTATGTGAAAACCTATCTAAATTAAGATAGGTTTTTAAATTATACTCAAATCAAACCCACTATCATTCTCGATATCCAATCCAAACTCCTCGTTATAAGCCCCTTCTTTTAATACCAGCACCTTCCCATCCAGGCAGCTTTCCAATCCGCTATTTTTGGATAATAACTGTAATTCATGATCAAACAAGTTAATCGTAAATTGCTGCGCCCTCCGTAACAGACGGGTTAAGTCAGCGATACTTCTCTCACCATTTAACTCTGCAATAATCTCCTTTCCTTCATGATGATAAGGAACAATAACAGACGTGGTAAGATCGTCAATAACCCGGAAATGCTCAGCCGCTGTTCTATAACTGTTAGCCAGAAACAAGGGCAAAGGTTCGTTTCGCTTGCTATAAAAAGCCTGAGTATATGTGTTATCCGTTTTAGCCGCCGAAAGCAGCTCCGTCATTTTCTTCCGTAGTTGGGGTATATAATAATCCACATCATTATCAAATTCTCTATAAAGCTGTTTAAAATACCACTCCATCGCTGCATCCGATAAAATATCCCCGCCATGCGCCGTATGATCCCGCTTGAGATCGATGAGCATTTTTTTGGATATTTGTTTACCCATTCTGATTTCCTTCAGATGCTTCAAATTTTCTTCTACATGGTCAATGACATACACTTGTCGTAAGGCCTGTTCTCCATGCCGGTTACATCTCCCCGCTGCTTGAGCAATCGAATCCAGACCCGCAAGAGAACGAATGACGCATTCGAAGCTAACATCTACTCCCGCTTCTATTAACTGTGTGCTGATACATATAACCCTATTTCTATTTTCAAGATGCTGCCGGACTTCTTCCAAAATCTGATTTCGATGAGCAGCGCACATAGATGTACTGAGGTGATATAAAGGAATATCCCCATACCTTTCTTTCAATTGAAGGTATAAACTCTTAACAACTGATTTTGTATTCAAAATGACCAGCACACTTTGAAGCTTATTCAATTTTTCGCCAATAAAATCCGCAAGCTTCTCATTGTTAAATTCCTCATCTGAAGCATGATCAATAATTTCAACCCGTTTGAATGCCTCAATGACCTGTGGGAGATTCGATATCATCTCAGAATTTGGTTTGAGATCAAGCTTATGTTCTACAAAATCCAGCGCCGGCTGAGTTGCCGTACAAAGTACAATACTAGAGTGACAATGAGCCTCTAAAAAATTCAGGGCCTGATTAAATAAAGAAACACAGGGAATAGGAACCTTTTGCACTTCATCAAAAATAATGACCGATTCACTTAAGTTATGAAGCCGACGTATATTCCTGCTTCCTTTGGCATAGAAGACATTTAAAAATTGAACCATCGTTGTGAAAATAATGGGGGCATCCCAGTTATCTTTGGCCAGTTTTAGTTTCTGCTTAACATTCATGATCCCGTCCCATGGTTCATCATCCTCATCCATATCATCAATCACGTTCGAATGGTGCTCTAAGATATGCATGTCATCCTTTAAGAGCTTGCGTACTTCTTCCGCATTCTGTTCAATAATCGTCGTATACGGCACAACATAAATAATATGCTTTTTGTTATATAGCTTGGCATGCTTGAGGGCATATCTTAGACTCGCTAAAGTTTTGCCGCCCCCCGTCGGGATGGATAAGGTGTATATGCCAGATGGCTTCTCTGCAAATTGTTCGCACTGCTCGGACATTTCTCTTCTTAATAGATTAATTCGGGAAAGGGCATCCGGTTGTACGGTAAAAGAATTCATTTTTGCCATAAGCCTGTCGTAAAAAGCCTCAAAAAGCTCGTCTGCCTTCGGGACAGAGTTCTCCGCTATATTCTCTTCAAACAGGCGGGTGTCTGTTCGATCGGCATCAATTAATGCACTGAATACAAATTTGCTTAAAAACATCAGTTTATTCTCGTTACTCGCTGAAGAATTTTTCGATAGAAATTTCTCCAGTTCATCCGCGGCTTGATCCACATATTGATAGAATTCAGGCTCCTTCATTACATACTTATAAAATAACTCCACGGTCTCATCGAACTTATCGAGTTCCTTGTCTCTTACACGAAGCAAATATTTGGATTCCAATTCTGGGCTCAAAAAATCCTGTAAATAGGAATGATGAGAAATGATTGCGTTTCCTACGACTTCCGCTAAAATTCCACGGTATCTATGTTCCTTCACCGCTTTGCTCGTATGGAAAAGTTGATATAATAGCTTCCCGCCTGCTGTTGAATGATCAACACTGCCTTTAGTCGGTGGGGAATCCGGGTTGTCTATTGCTTTTAAAATATATTCCCTAAATTCGTCCGTGTACTTCCCTAAATCGTGAAGCATACCAGCCAATCCGGTAATATGCTTAATTCCTATCTTCTCTCCATATGTTTCAGCTAGAGCCATTACCCCTAATAAATGCTCTTCAACTGTCTGTTGCTGTCGATCCGCTTCTCTAATATGGGCAATGTAATGCATGGCTCCCCCTCCTCCAGATAACATCGTTCACCAAATTGTGACATTAAATTAATTCCTTTGTCCTATACAAACACTTGATATGTATACATGATTCGACAGACTTATCACTTTACCTCCCTTAATATTTACAATTTTGGTTAACAATGAGTAAAACCACAAAAAAACTCTCCACTCGAATTTTATTCGAGTAGAGAGTTGATGATCACTTAGAGCGTAATGCCCCTTACGAGACAATCCCAAAGTATTCCTTGATCGCATCGACAATGCCTTGGGCGACCCGGTTCTGGAAATCTTCCGTAAAGAGCAGGGCTTCCTCCTCCGCATTCGATAAGAAGCCTACCTCCAGGAGCGTGGCCGGCATGTTGCTCCTTCTTAACACTTCGTAATTGTTGTATTTTACCTTGCGGTCCTTGAGCTGTGTCGCTTGAACCAAATGTTTATGCATAATATCGGCCAGCGGCTTGCTTGCTTCGCTGTAATAATAAGTTTCAGTACCATTTGCCGTAGGTATATTTAGTACAGAGTTGGCGTGGATGGAAATAAACGCGTCTGCGTTCAAATCGTTAGCGAGCTTGGCCCGGTCCGGTCTTGTGACGTAGGTGTCATCGTACCTGGTAAGCACGACCTCAATCAGCGGCTCCTGTCTAAGCAGTTCTTCGACCTTCAAAGCCATCGTCAGGTTAAAATCCTTCTCGACTCTGCCCGATACCCCGGTCGTCCCGTTATCATGATCTCCATGTCCAGCATCAATGACGACCAATCTTCTGGAATGATCCGAATCGATTGGTCCCGAAGCCGTCTTGGGGGCCAGCTCAAGAACAATGATGGAATCTCCTGTCGATAGCCGATAATCCGCTTGGGTATTCAAATCAAGAACCATTCGGATCGTAGAAGATTTTGCATCGAATAAGGAATATCGTATTTTACCAGCAAGCGAATCCTCTTCCTTGACCTCGATCTGACCGATGCCCGCCTCTTCCATATGTTTACCGATAAATGCTTCCGACAACGCAGCGCCCGGTAAATCAATGACGATCCGGTCCGGTCCGCTCATTGCAAAGGCCTTCGGCTGCACCGTTTGATCCATAGTTATCGTAAGCCGGTTATCCGTAAAATGGATATCCTCTATTTTGCGATTTCCATGGGTTGACGCTGCATTCGAGCCCGCCCCCGTGCCTGTACCTGAGCCTGGGCTTTTACTCGTACCTGTTCCTGTATCAGTTCCCTTGCCTGGGCTTGTACTCGTTCCTGTATTTGCTCCGGTACCAGCGCCTTCAGCTGCCCCGGCACCTGGTGTGCCTTCCTCCTGTGGAATGAGCAAGTCCGAGGAATCTTCGGCCGTATCCGAGGTTAAGTAAACGGTTTTGCTGCGGTTGTCCCAATTTACCTTAAGCCCGAATTCTTCACTCATGAAGCGTAAAGGCACAAATGAAGTATTGTTCTTCAATAAAAGCGGGGATGGCAGCTTGACGACTCGGTCGTCGACCTGTGCATTGGATTTATTCGCCGTCATCGTGATCGTTTTTGATTTGTTTTGAATTTTTACGGTTTTCTCAGCCTTATTCCAATTTACGGCATAGCCCAATTCCTCCACCACGCGAATCGGTACCATCACTTTATTGTTTACAATTTCAACTTGGGATAAATTAGCCGCGCTTAGCTGCGACCCGTTAAGATATATCGAAGCGCTATTGGCGAATACCTGTGAATTCATGCCAAGCAAGAACAAACCTATCATGCAAAATACAACGGCAGTAAACCTTTTCAATTTTACTCATCCTTTTAGTAATATAATAGAAGCCATTTAGTAACCCGAAATTCTAGCATCATCCATTTAAACGTCAAAATCTCCTAAAAGTTGCTATATTCCTTGTTATTTTTCTATATTAATTTGCCTAGATTCATTGTGCCTAGATTTTCCTTGAAATGGATATCAAAGAAGCCGGCTTCTATTCAAATTTCAACTGGAAACTAACTTAGATGAATTTACTTCTAAAGAACTTTAATCTAATATGAGTACTTACTAAGTACTTCGCGAAAAAGGTGAACAAATGAAATCATTAATGATCGTCGGAACCAGCTCTTCGTGCGGCAAAAGCTTTATCACGGCCGCTTTATTGCGGATGCTGCGGAATAAGGGGTATTCGGCGGCCCCATTCAAGTCGCAAAATATTTCCTCAAAATCCTATATGACTCCCGAAAGCTGTGAAATTGCTTATTCCACTTATATCCAGGCTTTGAGCGCAGGCGCGGTTCCTGAGGCGGACATGAATCCCGTCCTGATTAAGCCCGCGTATGATCAAACACAATTCATCATAAATGGGAAATTATTTTATACAGGCTCTTACACAAAATACGAGGATTTTTTACCGGAGATCAGGGCAAGCATTGCAAGCTCCTTTCAAAGACTAGCAGCAAAATACGATATTCTCATTGTAGAAGGCGCGGGCTCAACTGCGGAAATCAACCTGGCTAATCAGGACGTGGCTAATATTTTCACCGCAAAAATAACGAATTCTCCCCTTCTGCTCGTGTCGGACATTCACTATGGCGGCGTCTTTGCAGCGATTCACGGTACCATCGACTTATTGGATGAATCCATCAAACCTCAGCTAGAAGGCTTCATTATTAATCGCTATCAAGGGAGCAGGGGCATTTTGCAGCCGGGCATAGATTTCTTGGAGAAAAAGCATGCAATCCCATGTGCCGGGGTTCTGCCCTATCAGCAGGATATCTCGGTACCCGAGGAACAAAGCTTAGATCGCATGGCCGAGCTAATTGAGTCCAACATGGATCTAGGGCTGATCAGCCGTTTGCTGGATGTTGCGTTGTGATTTGATAATTAAAAAAATCATAAAAATAGGCATAACCGTTTGCTTCCCTAAGCTCTATATGGGCACAGTACTAACTGCCTAAGAATTGTCGTGCTATCCTTCCCAGAAGATGCGATTTGACCTTTTCGCCCTCTCTATCGGGACAGGGTATTGTACAGTTGCGGTTCATATTAGAAAAACCGCAAGAAAGCGAAGATAACAAAAATCCAGCTAATACTTGTCAAGCCTCAATGCCTTGGCTTTAGGACGGAAATACTGATATACTTTTGTACATGCCAAATAACCTCCATTGCCGTGGAGATTATGGATAATTATGGTTATACCTGATAGGGCTGGCCCTTCTTCAAGATGGCGTAGATGTGATGCAATAGCTTGTTTGCGCAAGCAATCACCGTCACCTTATAGGGCTTGCCCTCTTGCCTTTTCTTATCGTAATACCTCTTTATCCTGCTGTTACAGCCGCGACGTAATCCGCATTGCACTGCCAAAAATAACGCTCGTCGTAAACGCTTAGAGCCTCGCTTTGATATCCGGTTGCGTGTAGCCGTAAACTGTCCAGAACTGTGTACACCCGGATCAATCCCTGCAAATGCCACTAGTTGCTTTGCTTCTTCAAATCGATGAGCGTTATCGATCTCTGATATGATTGTCGCTGCAAGTTTATCCCCTAAGCCCGGAATACTCTTGATAAGTTCTATTTCCGGCATCTTCTCAGCCAACAGCCTGATCTGCTCCTCTATCGTTTGAAGTTGTTCCTGCATGGACAGAAGAAGCGTTATCATGCTTTGCAGCATCAACGTCTGCGCCAAGCTTCTCTCTGACCTGAGCCATTGTTTATGAACGGATGTCAAGATGTTCCGCTTTCGCACGAATCCATTTTTCGGAGTGAGACTTCCCCGTAAGCGGACGTATAACTTCAGTCCATTCCCTCGATTCACTGGATATACAGGCTTGCAACGTCTTGAGTGCCGTTAGAGAAAATAAATCGCTGAAGATCTCCTCATAGGCGGGAAACACCTGATCCAACAACGCACGTGCGTTAAGCTTCGCTTGTACATAAAGCGAACTCATAAACTCATGCTGCCTCGTCACTGAAGCTCTATGTAACACTCCTCCCAGCTCCGATGCGGCTGCACGTCGCCACGATAATACATTTCTGCTAAATGCCAAGCGTCTGCTTTATCCGTTTTTACTTTTCGCAGTTGTGCGCTCTTCGTACGTTTAGATAGCAACGGATTGACGATAAAATAAGATACCTTAATAGCCGACAGGCATGCCACTACTGGGCGATGATAATGACCCGTTGCTTCTAGAACGACAACAGGTTCTTCTCCTGTTCGTACTTGAAGCTCCTGAATGATGCTACCAAGACGTCTGTATCCCACTTCATCGTGTGTAATGGTTTCAGGTTTCCCGTAAACCTCATTTCGCCTCATAAACGCTTGAATAACACTTTTCCCCTTCGCTACATCTAAGCCAATAACTGGTTCCATACCCTCTCCTCCTCATGTAATTTCAACCGGCACTCCCACGATGGTTCCAATTCCACAGCTTCGCTTGTGATACGAGGTCACTAGCCTCAACCAGCTCAAACATGGTCATTGAGGGTAGTGGGAAAACAGTTTTTGTACGGGCTTTAGTACCCCAAGGTCAATCACGTTCTCCCGGCTACCACCATCATAGAGCAGCCATAAATATAGGCCAACCAGAAATCTCTGGCTGACCTAATAATACAAACAGGTCAATCATGGTGGTATCTGTCCATAATCAACCTGTTTTATGTATCCGAGTAGCGTTATTTAGGTTATAAAATTAAAGCATATCTGTGCGTACAGGCATATTAGAGGAATATCATACAGGGGTAATCAGGATTAAGTTCTTTTGGACATAGCCGCCCGATTCAATTGGCACTGGGTGGGGGGGTAAAAGAAAGACCTTGAGGAGCGCTTATCCTCAAGGTCAAGGGTATGGTTAAGTTAAATTAAACATTTTCTTGTCTACGGGCTTAAGATGATTAAAATACCCATCTTCATAAAGTTGAGTTATGATTTTCAACACATTATCTGTTGTTACTTCTGTGACCAAAACTAAGTTGGGTTCAGCAGAATAGTATCCGTATTCTTCAACTTCACTTTCAAAATCCTGTTTTAATCGAACAATATCATAAACTCTCAAGTTGAAGTAATCCTCTTGAATCTTAACAAAAACATCATTTCGATAGCCTTTATTTGCTGCTTCATATTCGGCTAATTCCGTATCGTCAGTAAATATCACTGTAAAATTACTCACATTCGACCTCCTATTTTACTGGTGAAACAGTAATTTGGTTTAGTAACTTTTGGAACTGGTCTAAAGGCATATCGTATGCAGGTACAATCTCAAAATGTTCTGCCCTACCTCCCCTTTGAATTATCTTTAATCCATCGGGTAGCGAATCAATCCGATAAGCCCCACCAAATTTTGAAACTGTGCTAGCATTTACATCTAATGAAACACCATGTGTTGTCTTAACCATTCCAGTTTTAGGGTCAATTTTAATTTCATTTGGCTTCACCGTGAAGCTATTGCCACCACGATAAACATCTACATCAGCACCATTAAAGTTTACCTTACATGCATTATGCGTCCAAATTCCAAGGTTAGAGACAAAGTAGGTATGGAAGTCCTTAACCATAAAGTTGTAGACAGTCTTATGTTCCTTCTTAACCTCTATCTTCTCTATGGCTAATTCCTTGCCATCGTAAGTTGTTAGAACATCGCCCACTGCAAGATGCTGTGCTTCCACCCAACCTTTACCGACAATCCAAAACGGATGCTCATCAGTAGTCGTTATGACTTCGCCGCCAACAGTAATATAATATGTTTCTTCAACATCACGTTGGAAGAGCCATTCGACTTCCTTGTAAGCCATCTCGCCTGTCTCATCGTCTTTGGCTAGGACTTTGTCACCTACCTCGATTTCCTCGATAGGTTTCTCCCCTTCGTCTGTTAAAACCTTTGTTCCTGCAGTGAAACAGTTACAATCAAGACTTTTTGTTATTTTTTTTATATCCTTAGCTTCATCAACAGCATTCCCCGGCCCCCTAGCAGCCTTAGTAGCAACTTTTGAAGTGTCAAAAGCGTTATCAGCAATGCGAATGACTTTTGCTATTTTACCCAGGGGAATAACGCTAATTGCGGCAAATATCTTTTCTCCATCCGTTGCGCATTCGTCTGCTAAAGTCAACAGATCGTCCATTATGAATACCCGACCCACGGTGGTTAATCCTTGGGCAAGCATTCCTGCGGGCTTATTCTTTTCCTCAATCCAGGATAAGCCTGTCTCTAAGTTCCGATCATAGTTGCGGACATACTCTTTACTAAAGGGCAGCCATTCCGGACCTTCGCGCCACGCCTCAATTGGATTCCTGAAATGTCCAGACGGGTCAGTATAAATCAGCGGATTATTACCTACATAGACGTATAAGTTCAAGCTCTGCGGATCTTCCAACCAGCCTCGGTACGTATCCTCCGTCAAAAATCTACCGATTTCTGGATTGTAATAGCGTGCCCTTAAGTATTGCATGCCTGTCGGATCCATGTATTCCCCTGCGTACCTGAAAGGATTGTCCATCTCTCCGGTTTGGCTAGTAACATTCCCCCATGGATCGTAGTCGTATGTCCCTAATAATTTGCCTGACGGATCTATCATCCCTCGAACATCGCCATGTCCGTCGTATAAATAATAGAACCGATTATCTCCATCCGGCAAATAGGCTGGCGAGCCTGGTCCCAATATACGAGCCAATCGCTGCAAACCATAAATATGATTTGCGATGATCTGCCCGGCTGCGTCAGTTTCTAGCGAGATTTGATCTTGATCCCAGTAGTAATTAATCCGTTGCCCGTCTATAATCGACCCAATTCGCAAACCATCCCCGTTATATTCATAGAAGATTTGGCCATATACCGCATCGGTAATAGATATCGAGCCATATACACTATCTGTTACCGTAATCAGGCGATTCAATGAGTCATATGAATATAGGTATTTGCCATCTTCCAACAAGTTGCCGTTAAGATCGTAGGTGTATGCGGTATTCTTATTCTCATCATCAAGACCGATTAACTGATTTAGCGCATTATAGCTATATAGACGTATTTGTTTCAGTTGCCCTGGCAACATCGTCGATTCCGCTAATCGGTTCCCCACCCCATCATACCTATAATCAACCTGTGTTCCGTTTGCTGAAGTCGTCCTTATCAAACGGTTATTTCCGTCATAAGTATAGGTTGACGTGCCACGGTGATCAGACATACTTGTAATATTGCCCGCCGCGTCATACGTGTACGAGTAAGGATTGAAAATATCCGAACCCTGTCTTGTTGTTGCTATTTGAATAACTCGGTCGTTTGGATCGTAAGCATAGGATGTAATTACGTTATTTGGCAAGGTTTCATGTGTCAACCGCCCACCTGCATCATAAGTGTAGTCAACAACACTCCCCTCATCGTCTTGTACACGCGTAAGCCGGCCGATGTCATCATAAGTTCTGCTCACTACGTTTCCTGTGTAGTCTATAGTAGATAATAGTTGTCCTGCAGGATCGTAAGTATATGATATTTTCTTTGCATCAGGAAGCGTCTTTTCTTTCAACCTTCCGGCGGCTGTATACGTATAATTTGTCGTCCCTGTCTGATCGGTCATTTGAATGCGGCGTCCTGCGCCGTCATAACCAAATCGAATCGTTATGTCTTGTGCTTCAACAGCAGTCAGACGATTCATCACATCATACTCATAATTTGTCGTTCGACCTGAACGGTCGATCATTCGAATTACATTGCCATTAGCATCATAGACATAGTGTGTTTGTTGATTCAACGGATCCGTCACGACCATGATATTGCCCCATACATCGTAATCATATGAAGTCAACTGGTTGTTTCCATCGGTAGTGGCTTGCATCCTTCCATACAAATCATAATAAACAGCTGTCGTTACTCCAATAGGTTCAGTGACGCTTACCAGTTGATTTCTTTCATTATACGTGTATTTCCAGGTCGAACCATTGGGTTGTATAATACTCGTTTTGTTGCCAATCGCATCATACCCCATAGTTGAATACGTTCATTGGGGTTTGAACTTAAGCTGCGACTCTTAGTTAACATTAAAATTTGAGCAGCTCGTGCAGAATCACGATTCGGATTGTAAGGGCTTTCCGCTATTTCAGCAGCCAAAATTTGCGCCTCAACCCCGATATCTGAATTAGGATACTTAGATACAATATCTAGCAGTTTACGGATCGCTTCCTCAAATTCATCACGGGAATAGTCGTATTCAGCTATACGGTATTCACTCCAAGCAACAACATCTGGAATATTCTTGTACTGAGCTGCCAACCCTATATAACCGTCCCTCAATTCTTCTGAGAGACCTAACCCCATTTGAAAATAAAGTTCTTCCTGCTTCCTTTGCTGCTCCAAAAGCTCAAGCTGACTCATAGCCTCCTCGGTTCCTAATGTCTCAACTTTTATAATTTGTGCAAATGTGTTTCCCGGTAACATACACAACATGACAGCAACAATGAAAAATATTAATGCCTTTCTTAATAGAAATATGTTCACAATTTTCTCCTCTCAATCATCTTCTTGATTTGTGATATAAACTAAGTGACTTAATTACAACTCTTTAAAATAACGATTATGTATATCTACGATTTTACACTGCAAATTTCTGCTTATTCTGGTTTCAGATCTAAATAATACAAAATCAGATGGTATCTCTTCTTTGAATCGAGTTAATGAAGCTTTTTGTTGCTCACTTGCGTGTTCTACAGATTAAGTTATAAGAGTTGGTTTTCTATCTCTTCAGTACCATGCATCTCCCTAAACTTCCTTATATGTAGTTTTTTCTATGTTCAATCTTTCGCCTGACTAATATTCATTCTTTTCTGCATAATTCACCTCCATGACCATTTTCAGACATACAAAAAACCCCCGTTGTTCTAGCTAGTCTCTCAGCGTTTATAAAAGACTAGACCAAGAAGTACAATGGGAGCTAATTAAAGGGTTTATATGTATGGCTTTATAAAATTTTACCAGAAAAATAAAATTAAAACAATATAATGTTTGCGAAAGTCTGAGGCACTTACTACCAGCACTTCAGTGACTCTACAAGGAATCTCCAAAGAGAACGTTCAACTGAAGCTCGACTACCGCGATTTGCTTTGAACTAAGTAAAAGTTTATAGAAGTACTAAACACCCGAAGGCCGGAACATTATTCCGCTGAATCCTCAACAAGAAAAACAATCGCCCGGCCGGGATACAGAACGGAACGCCTTACTACTCCATGGGATTTCGAATGACATACTGCAGTGAGGATGGTTCCTACCTCGAATACGTTGTTTGAAGATCCTAAAGAAAACGATAAAGGCGTAACACCGGCGATTTCTTCTTCAATTATGATTTACTATCCGCGTGTAGGGCCTTTTCATGCGACAGCCAAATAACTCTATGGAACACAAGTTGCCTCCCCATAAAATAAGTTTGATTTTTATAAAAAGAGTAGGTTTATTGTAAATACGAAAGCGGCCTCCCCTTGCTATACTTTCTCCTGAAAGCGGATTCAAAAAAAGAAATCAAATATGATGCACAGGGGGAAAGCGACAATGAAAAAAGCGACATTATTGCTGCTGACGTTCATACTGGCCTTATCTTTAACGGCATGCGGAAGCAAGGATAACAGCAGCGGCGGCTCGACCAAGGGCGAGAAAGGAACGGTTGGGATCGCCATGCCGACGAAATCCTCGGAGCGCTGGGTGAATGACGGCAACAACATGGTGAAGGAGTTCCAGAAGCACGGTTACGGCACAGATCTGCAATACGGCGAGGACGTCGTGGAGAATCAGGTGTCCCAGATCGAGAACATGATCACCAAAGGCGTGGATCTCCTCGTCATCGCTTCCATTGACGGAGCCGCCATTACCGAGGTGCTGCAAAAAGCGCATGATCAAGGCATCAAGGTCATCGCTTATGACCGCCTGATCATGAACAGCGAATACGTGGACTACTACGCCACCTTCGACAATTTCAAGGTCGGTGTGCAGCAGGCCTCCTATATCGAAGAGAAGCTCGGCCTGAAGGAAGGCAAAGGCCCGTTCAATATCGAGCTGTTCGGCGGCTCACCGGACGACAACAACGCTTATTTCTTCTATGACGGAGCGATGTCCGTGCTCCAGCCTTATATCGACTCCGGCAAGCTGATCGTTCGCAGCAATCAGACCAAAATGGAGCAAATCGCCACCTTGCGCTGGGACGGCGCTACCGCTCAAGCGCGCATGGATAATCTGCTGAGCGCTCACTATGCAACAGAGAACGTCGATGCAGTTCTCTCCCCTTATGACGGCATCAGCATCGGAATCCTCTCTTCCCTGAAAGGCGTCGGTTACGGCTCGGGCAATAAACCTATGCCGATCGTTACCGGACAGGATGCCGAGCTTGCCTCGATCAAATCGATCCTGGCCGGCGAGCAGACGCAAACGGTGTTCAAGGATACCCGTGAGCTGGCGAAAAAAGCCGTAGGCATGGCCCTCAGCATTCTCGAAGGCACCGAAGCCGAGGTCAACGATACAGAAACCTATGACAACGGCGTCAAAGTTGTTCCTTCCTATCTGCTGGAGCCTAAATCGGTAGATAAGGAGAACATCGAGCAGGAACTGGTAGAGACCGGCTACTATACGAAAGAAGAGCTGGGACTCTAAGCTGCATTAGCTTAGCTTAGTCCATTGCACTCAGGCAAAGCTTGAGTACGCGAGCAAAGTTAGTGAGCAAATTATGCGGCGAAATTTGCATCAGCATAGGCGAAGGTAGCCGGTGGTTCGCAATAGCTTGCGCGAATATGCAGGGTGAATTCGCATAGCTTCCGCGGATTTGCAGAGTGAATTCGCATAGCTTCCGCGAATACATGCAGTCACAGTTATGCAAGCGGGATACCCCGCCGTAAAAGCACGGTTCCCGCAACGGCTCGTTCCGATAGATACAGCGGTGGCCCTTCCGGCCTCCGCTATCCTTTGTACTCGAACGTAGACGAAAGGCTTGGTGAGCACAGTGAGTGACTACATTTTGGAGATGAGAGGAATAACCAAGACGTTTCCGGGCGTCAAGGCGCTGGAGAATGTGAATCTGAAAGTGAAGGAGGGTGAAATCCACGCCCTCTGCGGAGAGAACGGCGCCGGCAAATCCACGCTGATGAAGGTGCTTAGCGGCGTCTACCCGCACGGCTCCTATGAGGGCGATATTTTGTTCAAAGGCAAGGTTTGCGAATTCAAGGATATCAAGCAGAGCGAGAGCCTGGGCATCGTCATCATCCACCAGGAGCTCGCTTTGATCCCCTATTTATCGATTGCGGAAAATATTTTTCTCGGTAACGAGCAGACCAAGCGCGGCATTATCGACTGGAACGAGACAACCGTCAAAACAAAGGAGCTGCTGAAAACGGTAGGGCTTAAAGAATCCCCCAACACCCATGTCGTCCAGATCGGAGTGGGTAAGCAGCAGCTCGTGGAAATCGCCAAAGCGCTATCCAAGGAGGTCAAGCTGCTGATTCTCGATGAACCGACCGCTGCTCTAAACGAAGACGACAGCGAGAACCTGCTCAATCTGATTCTAGAGCTGAAGAAGCAGGGGATCGCCTCTATCATCATTTCCCATAAGCTGAACGAAATCGAAAAGGTAGCGGATTCGATCACGATTCTACGGGACGGCAAAACCATCCAAACGCTGGACATGCGCAGGGATCAGGTCACCGAGGATTTGATCATCAAGGGCATGGTCGGCCGCGATCTGACGCATCGCTACCCCGAGCGGGTGCCAAACATCGGGGAGAAGCTGTTTGAAGTGCAGAACTGGCAGGTGGATCATCCCGAGCAGGAAGGCCGCAAAATGCTGGATGACATCAACATCCATATCCGGCGCGGTGAAATTGTCGGCGTGGCCGGGCTTATGGGGGCGGGAAGAACGGAGCTCGCCATGAGCATTTTTGGCAAATCCTACGGGAAGAACATCCAGGGCAGGCTGCTGCTGAACGGGAAGGAAATCCGCGTGAACGACATCAGCAGCGCGATCAGGCACGGCATTGCCTACGTGACGGAAGACCGCAAGCATTATGGGCTCGTGCTGATCGATGATATCAAGCGGAACATTTCTCTGGCCAATTTGGGCAAGCTGTCCCGCCGCGGCGTAATCAATGAGAACGAAGAGGTGCTGGTCGCCGAGGAATACCGGCAAAAGTTAAAGATCAAGACGCCGAGCATTTTGCAGAAGACGGTTAATCTTAGCGGGGGCAACCAGCAAAAGGTTGTGCTCAGCAAATGGATCTATGCCCAGCCGGAGATCCTCATTCTGGACGAACCGACCCGCGGGATCGACGTTGGGGCCAAATATGAAATCTATTCCATCGTCAATCAGTTGGCAGATGAGGGCAAGGGCATTCTGTTCATCTCCTCGGAGCTTCCCGAGCTTCTCGGCATGTGCGACCGCATCTATGTTATGAGCGAAGGGCGAATTACCGGGGAGGTCCAGCGCGAGGACGCCACCCAGGAAGTATTGATGAAATCCATGACTCGAGGCAGGGGGTAAGGAAATGCAAATGATTAGCGAGCTTTTCAAAAAAAACATCCGCCAATACGGCATGATTATCGCCTTGGTATTTATTACGGTCTTATTCCAAATCTTAACGGACGGCATTCTGCTTAAGCCGCTGAATATAACGAATCTGATTTTGCAAAACAGCTACATTCTCGTGCTGGCCATCGGGATGGTGCTGGTCATCATCACGGGGCACATCGACCTGTCGGTCGGCTCCATCGCGGCGTTTATAGGGGCGCTGGCGGCCATCATGATGGTCGACATGCAGCTTCCTCCCTTCCTCGCCGTCATCATTTCGCTGGGGGCCGGGGCGCTGATCGGCGCCTGGCAGGGCTTCTGGATCGCCTATGTGAGAATCCCTGCCTTTATCGTCACCTTGGCCGGGATGCTGCTGTTTCGCGGGCTGACGATGATTATTCTGAACGGCCAATCGATTTCGCCGTTTCCGAAGTCCTTTCAGAAGATCAGCTCCGGCTTTCTGCCCGACTGGTTCGGAGGCGAGAGCATTCACATCCTGACGATCGTGCTCGGCGCCATTCTCTCGCTGCTCGTCATTTGGCAGGAGTGGAAGGATCGCCAGACGCAGATCAAGTACAATTTCGAGACTGCGCCGATGTGGATTTTTATCGCCAAGGTGGCCTCCCTCGTAGCCGTAGTCAACGTCTTTACCTATGTACTGGCTACGTATAACGGGATTCCGAACATTCTCGTTATCCTGTTCGTGCTCATCGTTATCTATTCCTTCGTTATGAACCGCATGATCGCCGGGCGCCATATTTACGCGCTGGGCGGCAATGAGAAGGCCGCCAAACTGTCCGGAGTCAAGACGAAGAAGGTCACCTTCTGGGTGTTCGTCAATATGGGCGCGATGGCTGCGTTATCCGGCCTGATCTTCGCGGCACGCCTGAACTCGGCGACACCTAAAGCAGGCACCAACTTCGAGCTGGATGCGATCGCAGCCTGCTTCATCGGCGGCGCTTCCGCTTCCGGCGGGATCGGTACCGTCATAGGGGCCATCATCGGCGGTCTGGTCATGGGCGTCATGAATAACGGCATGTCCCTGATCGGTCTTGGAGTCGATTGGCAGCAAGGCATCAAAGGACTTGTTCTGCTGCTTGCCGTGGCCTTTGACATTTACAACAAGTCCAAGACGAATTAAGTTCGGAGGCCATAGCCTGTGCTGCGGCACAATTCAAAAAAAGCTTCGCTCTCCTTATGGAGTGAAGCTTTTTGCAATTCGTTAATATGCGAATCATTTCACTTGGACTGGCCTGCTTGGATGCTATGATCTGCATATATGCATTGCTTATAAAATTGTACCAAATATAATTGCACCAAATAATTGTACCAAAAAATTGCAGCGGAGCTGCTGCCTTCTTTCAACAAGAATATTATGGATAAACAGGAGCTCGCTCCGCAAACCGTTATCTCCGCAAGAAACCGTATGCCTCAGGCAATCGGCTCTTTCCTGCGTAAATAATCATACATAACCTCATTATAGTGATTGATCAGCCGATCCAGCTCCATGGATTGCCGCAGCACACGCATATCCCGCAGACCGTATTGCTCAGCCAACTGGCCGAGCTGCTGACGTTCCTCTTCGATTCTATGCTTAATATAATTCGACTTTAATTTCTGCACAAAAAACACCACCTAATGAATATACTAGTATACGTTGACAAATATACCCATTATTTGTTTTTCGTAAATCGAAGGCATTTGTATATCGCAAAAGAGTCCAAAAACCTGTACGGCCCTTAGACTCCTGCTCTTTTCCAAAACTAAATCTAAAATTAAGCTTAAATCTTATGTATAAAATACTTAAATTTTAAAGCTTTGGATTCGATCCATATTTATTGTCGCCTGGCTGGCTATCCTGACACATGAACACAATCAAAACAATCGCGCCTACTAGGGGAATTAAACTTAGAAGGATCATCCAGCCGCTTCTTCCTGTATCATGCAATCTGCGTACGGCCACTGCCAAGCTCGGCAATAAAACAGCCAGTGAATAAATATAAGATAGAATTGAATCCAGGCCTATGAATCCGCCGATAAAGCCAAGGATGAGTGAAGCAATAAAATTGAACAGAACAAACATCCAATACTCTGTACGCCGTGCTCTCCCTTCAAACCCGACATAGTTTTTGAGAACCTTTAAATACCATTCCACTACCGTCACCTCTATACAAATTTTTCCGGCGATAATTTCGCACAAGGTTATATCGGTTAATCCTATTAAATAGTTTATAGAAAAGTTCACATTTTATTTAAATTTATAAATTAAGTTTTAAACAATCGATTTTGAAGGGTGCTTAAGCGATCAATAAACTAGATATAAATTAGAAGGATTGCCCAGAATACTCTCTAGACAATCCCTCTTCCTTTCAATACATGAATGACTGATCAAGCTTCATTCAATGCGCGAAGCAAGGTATGCCGGTTGTACCGGACGAGGTGCGCCTCGCGAAGGCTCTCCGCAAATAATTCCTCATCGATGCCAAGCTCTTCAAGCGTAGAAGGACCGCCGGCGAGGGCCAGCAGCTCCCGAATCCGGGAAGCGGACGGAACCTCGGCCATCCATTCCCGGATCTGCCCACCATGTTCGCTTAGCACGTTAGGCTGCCGCCCCGGGAATATGCCTTCATCCACGGCCGCATGGTACAAACGGGAGATTTCGGCGCAGGCGACACCGACCTTGGCTCCGTGCAGCAGCGCTCGGCTGCCCCGGCGCAAGTATTCCATCTCCCAGTAATGGGACAGATGATGCTCTGCACCGGAGGCCGGATGGGATTGCCCGAACATCAGCATCGCGATGCCCGACTCGATCAAGGCCGTCATCAGGACGCGAACGCCTTCCTCCGTGCGCTGTCCGATTTGGGCGGCATGCCGGACACAGGATTGAAGCGCCTGCTCCGTGATATTCGCGGCCTGTTCGTTATATGGCTCTCCCCCTGTCAGGCGGGATACCTTCCAATCGAACAGGGAGGTATATTTGCCGAGCATATCTCCGAAGCCGGCCGCAATCAGCGGCTGCGGTGCCTGCATGAGAATATGCAGATCGGCAAATATCGCTATCGGCGGCACGGCAGCTACCGTCTTCTTGATTCCGCGAATAATCAGCGGCGCTCCCGCCGAAGTAAAGCCGTCCACAGAAGGAGCTGTGGGAACCGAGATAAACGGTATTCCCGTCTTATGGCTCACAAAGCGCACGATATCATGGATCGTACCGGCGCCGACCGCAATAAGCCCGTCCGTTGTACCTGGCTTCACTTCAAGCAGCAGCTGCACGACGGCTTGCTCATCAGCGACGACATCGCCGGCAGCATTCGGCTCCAGAAGGCACAGCTCTCCCTGCAAGCCTTGGGACTGCAGGCTCTCTATCAAGGCCTTCCCTGCCGCGTCAGAAGTATTCTGGTCGGCTACGATCAAGGGACGGTGCAGGCTGCGCTCCATTAGGAAAGGAGCTACCTTGCGGATCGCCTCGGCCTCCAGTACGATTTTCTCCAAATGGTCTATTCCCCAGGAATGCTCCATGCTGAATTTACCTCCAGTCGGATGGCGTTACTCCGTAGATTTCTTGATGCTCTTAAGCCGCTTCATCACGTCGTTCTCGCCGCGGCCAAAATAATCGTGCAGCTTGCTGTATTCTTGGTATAGACGCTCATAAATTTCCACGTTCTCCGGAATCGGCTTGAACGTCTCCTCCTTCACCCGTGCCATGCGCTCGGCGGCATCAAGGATCGTATTATAGCCGCCAGTCTCTTCCCCGGCGGCTACCGCCGCAAACATCGCAGCGCCTAGCGCCGGTGTCTGCTTGGAATCAGCGACGAAGATTTCGCGGTTCGTAACATCCGCATATATCTGCATCAGCAGGCGGTTTTTCTGCGGCAATCCGCCGCAAGCATACAGCGCATCGACCGCAACCCCATTGTTATGGAAAGCATCTACGATTTTGCGGGTTCCGAAGGCTGTAGCCTCCAGCAGCGCACGGTAAATTTCCTGCGGCTTCGTAAGCAGAGTCATCCCTAGGATCAGGCCGGTCAAATCCGTATCGACGAGAACTGAACGGTTGCCGTTCCACCAATCCAGTGCAAGCAATCCGGTCTGTCCGGGCTTATAAGCTGAGGCTTCCTTCTCCAGCCACTGATGGACGCCGATGCCTTCCTTGGCCGCGGCTTCTTTGACGTAGCCGGGAACCGCCTCCTCCACATACCATTCAAAAATATCACCCACCGCGGACTGTCCCGCCTCATATCCGTATAATCCCGGGATAATGCCGTCCTCGACGACGCCGCACATGCCTTCAACCTGCTTCTCTTCCGTGCCCAGCAGCATATGGCAAATCGAGGTGCCCATCGCCATGACGAGCTTGCCCGGCGTAACGACGCCGACCGCCGGCACCGCCGCGTGAGCGTCCACGTTCCCCACAGCCACCGCAATGCCCGGCTTGAGGCCCATCATTTGCGCCATGGGCTCGGTCAGCCCGCCCGCATTCGTGCCGAGCGGAATCACTTCACCGCGCAGCTTCGTATCCGTGAGATGCTCCAGCCTTGGATCAAGCGCTTTGAAATATTCCTTGCTCGGATAGCCGTCCTGCTTATGCCAAATCGCTTTATAACCCGCTGTGCAGCTGTTGCGGACGATTTTGCCCGTCATCTGCGAAATGACCCAGTCCGTCGCCTCCAGGAACATATCTGCACGCTCGTAAATTTCAGGCGCTTCATCGAGGATTTGCCATATCTTAGCGATCATCCATTCGGATGAAATTTTGCCGCCGTAACGCGGGAGAAACGCCTCACCGCGCTCCGCCGCGATTTCGTTGATCTTATCCGCTTCCGGCTGGGCCGCATGATGCTTCCACAGCTTCACCCAGCTGTGCGGCTCATCGATGTACTTCGGATCGAAGCAGAGCGGCTGGCCCTGCTCATCGATCGGCAGCATCGTACAAGCCGTGAAATCGATCCCGATCCCAATCACGTCTGCCGGATCGATCCCGGATTCCCGGATGACCGCCGGCACGGAATTGCGCAGCACCTCCAGATAATCGCCAGGATGCTGCAGCGCCCAGTCATGCTCGAGCTTGATGCCGGAGCCCGGCAGCTGCTCATCGATAACATGATGAGGATACGGGGTTACGTGATCCGCCACCTCGCGGCCATTCGATAAATCAACCAGTACCGCCCGGCCTGATTGCGTTCCGTAATCCACCCCGATGGTATACTTGTTAGCCATAGAAAAAACCTCCTGTTCCGTATCCCATTATATTGGTTAGAGAAAAACCCTTCGTTCCATATCGCTTTATATTGGCTAGAAAAAAACCCTTCGTTCCATATCGCTTTATATTGGCTAGAAAAAACCCTTCGTTCCATATTCCATATTGTTGGCTAGAAAAAACCTTTCGTCCCATATCCCATTATTGTTGTCCGTAATACGCCTTGGCTCCGTGCTTACGCAGGAAATGGCGATCCAGCAGCGTCTGATCCATCGGAGCCGCCTCCGGATTCAGCATCAGCATGCGTGCCGCGATCTTCGCTACTTCCTCGAGAACGACCGCATTATGAACCGCATTATGGGCATCCTTGCCCCATACAAAAGGGGCGTGGGCATGCACCAGTACACCCGGAACCTGGTTCGGATCGAGATCTGCGAACCGTTCCACAATCACGTTGCCCGTCTCCAGCTCATACGCCCCTTCGATTTCTTCCCGCGTCATCGGCCTTGTCACGGGGATTTCTCCATAGAAATAATCCGCATGCGTCGTCCCGTAAGCCGGCAGCGCCTTTCCGGCCTGCGCCCAGCTCGTTCCCCAAGGGGAATGAGTGTGCACTACCCCGCCGATATCCGGAAAAGACCGGTACAATACCATATGGGTCGGGGTATCGGAGGATGGCCGCAGCTTGCCCTCAACGACATTCCCTTCCAGATCGACGACGACCATATCTTCCGCTTTCAATTCCTCGTACGGCACGCCGCTCGGCTTAATGACGAACAGTCCGCTTTCCCGGTCAATCCCGCTGACATTCCCCCATGTAAATGTAACCAGCCCGTGCTTGGGCAGCTCCAGGTTCGCTTCCAGAACCTGCTGTTTAAGCGCCTCCAACATACGCGGTCACTCCTTTCGTCTCATCATTTTTTGAACATGCACCTCATCATTGCACAGTTCTTTGAACCTGTAGCCTATCATTGCTTTGTGCGTTGTATATCACCATTGCTTAGCTCGAAGTTTCCTCTAAAATCATCTATTGCAGTTACCTAATCCTGGGATCAGAAAAGCAGAGTCAGATCTAGAACCCGGCCTATGAGCCAGTTCTATAAATCAGTTCTATAAATCAAGTATCCAATCCGATCAAACTGCAAAGATCCCAGAGTTATCAGTATCTAGTTAGATCAAACTGCAAGTACAAGTATCTAGTTGAGTAATCTACAAGTATCCAGTGTTAGTTCAAACTGAAGGATCAGTCAAAATGAAATTGCAAATATCCATATAAAATGAACTGAACTCAAAAATTTGAGAGGCAGTCAAGAGAAAACATCCCATGAACCTATATCATCCAATGTATCTGTACCATTCCATGAACCTAACCATCCAAGGGATCTGGAGACACAGCGTCGTAGGAACAGTTTACGTACTTGCCTCCTGCCTCGTACCCATTTTTATCGTTCAACTTAAAATAAATGGATTTATAGCCGTTAGTTTCTACGGTACGAAAGGAAACATAGATTTAAATGGATTTCATGTAGTTATATGATGGAACATCGCCAATGATTGGACTAGCTCCTTAATCTTAGGTATATAAATCCATCTAATTCCCTAAAACAATTGTTTAGAGCCTAATTAGATACCTGCATTCCATTTAATACAGCACAGTTTGGTATATGCATCTTATGGTACGTGGTACGGCATTTTAGTATCATCCAAGAAATCCAGAAGCAGCAGCGATTGAAGGAAAATTGTACGTACTTGCTTCACATTCATTTCAATAGTTCATCTTATCTAGTCAGATCAAAGTTCTAGTCAGACCAAAATGCAAATGTCCAATCAAATCAATACATATTGTACGTACAAGTTATATGCTGCTAGAGTCCGAATCGGACCCTAGCTGTGCATTTCCACTTCTTCGTTCGCCTGTCTCCTTCTTTGTACGGATTCCCGCTCAACGATTTCCGGTTTGAAAATGGTGTCCTCAAACACCAGCCCCTGCTCGATCATTCCGATAAGCTGCCGGGCTGCCAGCTCACCCATCTCCGTCTTTGGATGCGTCAGCGTTGTCAGCTTCGTGCCGGAAGCGAGCGCCAGGGAGGAATCGTCGAAGCCGATGACCGAGACATCTTCCGGAACACGCAGGCCGCTCTGCTGAATGGCCTCCATCAGGACGACCGCCAACTGATCGTTGTAGCATACGAAGGCGGTCGGGCGCCCTTCCTCATCCTGCTGCAGCAGCCGTACAGCCTGGCTGAAAGGGGCCTCTTCCTTCTCCTCCGTCGTGTAAGTTACTACCCGTTGGGGAGATACACTGATCCCGAACTCCCGGTGCGCCGCCAGAAAACCTTTAAGGCGATTTACCCCCTGCAGGTCATCCCGCTTAAAGAACCCGACGATAGAGGTGTGTCCCTTTTCCAGCAGATGTCGTGCAGCTAAATAACCGCCAAGCTCGTCATCCACCTTCAGGCAAGGACATTCCAGCTCGCGATACTTCTCGTTGATCATCAGGTACGGAATGCCCTTCTCCTGCAGCGACAGGAAGTAGCTTAAATTCGGGTTGCCCTCCGCGCTCTTGGTCGGCTCGATGATAAGCCCGCTCAGCGGCTGGCTCGTCATCAACTGGAGACTCTCCATTTCCTTCTCTTTATTGTTATCCGTGCTCGATAGAAGCAGCCGGTATCCTTTGCTCCGCAGCTCCGCCTCGGCGCCGCGTACGATGTGCGGAAAAATATAATCCGAAATATATGTCGTTATAATTCCGATCGTCTTTACCTGCTCGCCCTCTCGGCGCAATGGGTTTCTCGCGAAGGTGCCTTTGCCCTGAATCCGCTCCAGCCAGCCCTCCTTCTCCAATTCGCCGAACGTCTGACGCACCGTCTGCCGGCTAATGCCGAACTGCTCGGATATTTCATTCTCCGATGGAACCTGTTGTCCGGGCTGGAGCTTTCCCGTTTCGAACCATGACAACAGCTCGTTTTTGAGCTGCAAATATTTTGGAATCCGCCGATTACTCATCATTCACCTCAGCCAAATTGCTCTTGTTATATCCGCTATTGTATCATAGGCCGGGGAACGCGCGGAAACGGGATCTCTCAGGCCATTAACGCAGACGATATGCCATATCGCTCCAGCGGAGCTCGTTCTTGAACCGGCGCAGCGAAGTATCCTTATCGATAATGACGGCCTCGATTCCGGCCATCTCTGCCCAATCCGACAGGTTATCCGCCGTGATGTTGTAGGAGAGCACCGTATGGTGAGCACCGCCTGCAAGGATCCAGGCTTCCGCGGATTCTCTAAGCGACGGCTGCGGCTTCCACAGTACGCGGGCAACCGGCAGCTTCGGCATCGGCTTCTCTACCTTGACTCCATCCACCACATTGACGAGCAGGCGGAAGCGGTGGCCGAGATCCACGAGGGACGCATTGACCGCCGGGCCGTCTTGACCATCGAAGACGATGCGTGCCGGATCTTCCTTGCCGCCGATGCCCAGCGGATGAACCTCAATCGACGGCTTCGTGGCAGCGATCGTCGGGCAGACCTCCAGCATGTGCGCGCCTAGAATCATATGGTTGCCTGGCTCAAAATGGTACGTGTAGTCCTCCATGAACGAAGTATTCTTATTGTCAGCGAGCACTTTAAGCACGCGCGTCAATGCAGCGGTCTTCCAGTCGCCTTCGCCCCCGAAGCCGTAGCCGGCTTCCATCAAGCGCTGTACGGCCAAGCCCGGAAGCTGCTTGAGGCCATGCAAATCCTCGAATGTCGTGGTGAACGCACCGAAGCCGCCTGCTTCAAGGAACCGTTTCATCGCAATTTCAAGGCGGGCCTGATAAGCGATCGAGTCGCGAACCGGACCAGCGCTCAAGCCTTCTTTGGTAATCGTGTATTTCTCAGCATATTCATCAAGAAGCGCCTTTACTTCAGCATCGCTTACTTCATTTACCAGTTGTACTAGATCGCCGATGCCGTACCCGTTCACCGACCAGCCAAGCTGGATTTGCGCCTCAACCTTGTCGCCTTCGGTTACCGCTACCTCGCGCATGTTATCCCCAAAGCGAGCTACCTTCAGGCTGCGGCTCTCTGCATAGGAGACGGCTGTCCGCATCCATCCGGCAATATCCTGACGAACCTCCGCGTCCTCCCAGTGACCGACAACGATTTTGCGGGCGATGCCAAGACGGGCACCGATGTGACCATATTCCCGGTCGCCGTGCGCGGACTGGTTCAGGTTCATGAAGTCCATGTCAATCGTTTCCCAAGGGATGTCGCGGTTGAATTGCGTATGAAAATGAAGCAGCGGCTTCTGCAGCTGAGACAGGCCGCGGATCCACATTTTGGCCGGGGAGAACGTGTGCATCCACGTAATGATCCCTGCGCAGGATGCATCGCTGTTCGCTTCAACAATTAATTTATAAATTTCATCCGGCGTAGTTACGATCGGCTTAAAAACGATGGATTGAGCAAATACAGGATCTTTATCCAGCTGCTCGGCAATGATGCGCGAATGATCGGCTACTTCTTCCAGCGTCTCCGGACCATACAAGTGCTGACTTCCTGTTACAAACCAAAATGAATACGGTTTCAAATTCATTGCATTAACGCCTCCCAGAGTGATTAGTCTCTTAAGTAATAACCTGCTAACTTGTATATACAATCACAACTTAAAATACAAAGTGAACATTGATTGTACGTACAAGTTCTTACTTAGATTCTAAAGCTGCTCCTCTGAAAAGGCAAGTATTTTTTATCCTCAATAGCTCCATTTATATGTAATCTTCAATAATTCGTCCAGTAATCGATATCGCTGCGCAATCCCCCACGCGGCCTAGCTTTAGCTTGTTCCCCCGCCCCTGGAGCATTCACCAGCCTCAAGCTGTCTAATTTGGGTTTGTCCGGCCATTGGAGGTATCCATCGCTTTCCAGCCTTCCTATGGCTGTTAAGATCACCCGCTCCTCCCTGCCAGTTGTACGTTCAAGTTCCTTTAGGGTAGGCATGCGGCGGCGCTGCGACCAAAAGTTGTGAATGATTCGCAGCAGTTTGCGTTCTAAATCAGGAAGCATGATAGCTGCCTCCTTTCCCAGATGCAGATGGGTTTGCAGGATGAATAGCAGAGTGTTTTGCGGGATGGTTGACAAGATAGTCTGCTGTGTGGTTTATAGGAACGTTTCCAGAATGAGTTGCAGGATAGCCTGCTGCTAAATGGCTTACAGGAACGTCTTCAGAATGAGCTGCAGAAAGCTTCATTTTTTCGAATTGCTTTGAAGTTTGCTTTACAGGACGAAGAGCAAGGATTTGTTCCTTTCTAAAGGCTCTTGGAGCTCCCGTCGACAGGCATGTTGCCCGCACCAGTTCACCATGAACAGCATGAATATGAATCGAACGCTGGGTAATATGACCGCTGCGATCCATGTAAATAATTTCGACTACTTGGTTGATGTATTTTTTCACCAGAATCATCTCCGATAAGAACATTTGTTTGTATTATATACGAACTTATGTTCTTTAACAAGTGGAAAAGGGCGCCTGATTGCCCGGATTTTTCCTTAAGATGGCTCGTTTGTCAGGCAACGTTAAGGAATAGTATGCGGGAGAGGAGAAGCATGGGGTATTAAAGGGAAAATCGATCATGTGAAACTGAAAGGGGACTGCATCATGTGGAAGCTTGGCGAAAGATATCGAGGCAAAGGGAAGGGGATTTTGTGGATTATTGCATTTTGCATACTGATGGGGTGTGCATATGTGGCGTACATTCTGTTTAGCGTGTATTGGTCTTAAAGAAACTTACAGGGAGTCTGCGTCTTGAGATCAATGGGGTTGCTAATCCTTTGTTCCTTTAGATTCAGGCTTAGCCATGGGTAATAATTACTGCGACTCGCCTGCAAGCTGGTAGTCTAGTATGGGAGGACGTCCGCTAGATGTATATTCTACATTTACTTAGGCGAATAAGGGTAAGTTTTGCGAAGTAAATGTAATTCCTACATTTAGTTTACGGTATTTTGCCTGACTAGCCTCCATATCTCATTTCTAACTGTAAGAAATGCAGCTAGTTTATGTTGTCATCGATAAACGGCAGTTTTTAAATGTAACAAATACAATTAGTTCTAGCTAACTAGCTAAATACGAGTGGCTGTTATAGATTAAAAGATTAGAGATTAACGAATAATGGACAGCGAATAGCGGATAGTGATAAATGACAATTAGATAGCGAGCGGGACAACTAATAGACATGCATCGAGGAAACGGTAGACAAGTAACCGACTGCAAAATAACAAGTCCTACAATAAAGCTGCAATCTTGAAGAGTAAACTCCCAGGCGCTATGGGAATTTACTTCTGCAATCTGCTGAGAATCGTGCCCAGCGTTCCGATATCGATCGGGTCGGTTGCTTTCCAGTCCGGACTGATCCCAGCGTTCGCAATGAGCCATTCGCGGCCGCTTTCTTTCCAGTTCTTTGTTTTTTCAGGATCAACCGCTTCTCGCTGTTTACCTCCTTTAGGCTCCAATCTCAAAAATTGAGCAATACCTTTTACATGTCCTTTGACGATGGCTTCAATTACCTCCTGCTGCTTCAGTTTGTTCGCATCGCCAGTTACATCAACGAACAAATTCTCTGTCAGCACCGCGGGCATTTTACTTTCCCTAAGCATATGAAGATTTTTGGCCTTTTTGCCCCTGTCAGTGACGTTATAAGGCTTGAGCTCCGCCATAATTGCGTTATGCAGCATATCTTGTAGAGATTTAGATGCCGCCGATGCCGAGGTATAGCGGTAAGACTCGAATCCTCCGGCACCACCCCCGGCGTTGCAGTGAACGGAGATAAGAATATCAGCGCCCGCTTGATTGGCTTTGCTGGTACGCTCTTTTAAGGTGATATCAGCATCTGTCGTCCGTGAGAGCAGTACCTTCACATCCGCATACTGAGCTTCAAGTTGTTGCTTCATGGCAAGCGAAATAAGGAGAGTAATATCTTTTTCCTTCAATCCATTTCCGGTTGCTCCCGGATCTTTCCCTCCATGCCCCGCGTCGATCCATACCGTTTTCATTGATCATCGGCCCCTTTCAATGCTTGCTTCACGAACTGATTGCCGTATACCGCAAACGCTCCGGTAAGAATGCCCTGAATCAGCGAATCCGGCCCCCATCCAAGCAGCCAAATGGTTAGCAGAACTGCAACGAAGGTAACGATATATATAATACTCCAATCGGGAATCTTGGGCGTTTTTTTGAGAATATAACCGATTACCCAACATACTGCCACAACTCCGAATAAATACGGATGAATGAGTTCAAAAATAACGTTCCAGTCCATCACTATCTTCCTTTCCAGCTTTTAATATAGTTTATTCCTCCAGGCGGTCCAGCCGCTTGTGCGCTTGCTTGGTCGATTCCTCTACCCGCGTGACGCGTTCGGATATTCCATCTAAGCGCTGGCTTTGAATTCGCACGTCCACCCTGATATCATCGACGCCGCGTTTGATATATTCTACGTCTGTCTGCAGGGTCGCCCCGGCCTCCGCATCTTTGGCTGCATCCTGGCGTATGGTCCGTGTGCGCCCCAACCAGCCTAGCAAAATTCCACTAACGGCTGTCGCAATGGAGATAAGTATCGTAATTTCCATCCTGCTCCCTCCGTTTCAAAAAGAATAGCCCCCGGGATCGGGGGCAAACAATTTAAAACAATGATACTTTAACCTGAGGTTTGCTTTTAATTATAGTGTTTACCTATATACCAAATGCATACCATCTGCCTATTCCCCTGCTAGAATACGTAATTGAATAATTAGTCCACAAGCTGACATTGATAATAAATCCATTAGGAAGCCATTTATTAGTGGCAGTAACCTCTAAATTTGTCGAACCATCTCTCCCTGAATTAGTTTCCGAAATTAGTCTTTTATACGAAAGGTCTCCTTCTCTAAAAAAATAGGCATCACCTGATACGCTAGCAGTTCTGTCATCCCAACTATTAACTGAATACCGGAAGTTTCCTGAATATCCGAACATGATCACCATAGGATTGAAATCCAGATTGTTTACTTCCAATGAATGACTCCCACTGGCATTCCCAGAAGCTTGCTTTAATTGTGTGGTTATTTGCCCAATCTTCTGCGCTAGTATTGCGTTCGTATCAGAGGCAGACGCTACAACGCCCTTACCGGTTATTGCGTTGGCAATGGCTTGTTTTTCAGCAGTTGTCATGCGTTCCAGCGCCCCTACTATCCCCCAAAAAGTTTTATCCTTCGGAAGGTTGCCAGCTATAAGATTCGGTTCACCAACAACATATCCGCTCCCATTGTGATATCCTGCTGGAATAGCTTTATTTGTTGTTCCAGGAGTAATCACTTGTCCTCCTCTATTAATAATCGCTGCCATCTTACCAATCAGCGAATCCCATGATTCGCTCGTGGATGCCGGTACACCCATGGAATTAAGCGCGGCAACCACTTCATTTTTCCGCTCAACTCCAAGCTGAAAAGCCGAATCAGCCCTCGCCTGCGCTGCTGCCGCTGCAGTATTTGCTGCGTTAGCTGTATCCTGTGCGGATGTTGCCGCACTCATGACCTGACCGACGGCTTTTTCTGAAGCCGCGACATTACTACGGGTCCCGACCGTTGCGTCCGACAGTGGAATATCAATATCCTGCAATTCTTCCCGCACTTGTCCCACTGCAGCATCAATCTTATCCCAATTCTCGTTCAGCATCGTCTCAATATTAAACGTCTCATTCCCATCCGCTACCGGATCCTTCTTCAGCAAATTCAGATGTTCTGTGTTACTTGCCAACTGAACCACCTCCTGCAAATTTTGATAGCGGCACCTGCTGCAGTTCTCCGAGAGTCATCACGGCTTGAATATCCCGAATGAGCAAATAACTGAACTCATATTCCACCGCCAAGTGCGCCGGTTTAAGCTCCTCGATAACAGCTTTCAAGTCATCCAGATTAGGGGGAATGCCTATCGTATCGATAAACTTAATCGTAAAGCTCCATTCCTCCGGTTGAAAAAATACATCAACAGTGCCGCCGTCGTATGCTTCGGCTACATTTTTGACCAATCGGCCGGTAAATTGCCCGGCACCCCTCAGCTTTGACTCCACAACGGCACGCCGCTGTTCCAGTGGCTTGGTCAAGTCTGTTTCAATCCCCAGTTCTTGCTCCCAACGATCCAGCCCCCAAGTGGCCGTCTTTACGAAAAACTGCTCCAACGTCTCATCCAGCGCCCGATACAGCAGATCCATTTCAGCGCCCTTTGCATCCATGTCCCCGCGCATGACGCGGGAGGTTTCATAATAGCCCGGAAGGTACGAAAAAAGCTCGCGCCCTCTCGGGCTTGTCATCATTTGAATACTCATAGACGACCACCATTTCCAGCACTCATTATCGCTTTATACCCAGCACTCAACATCACTTTATAGTTCATTATTTCGCACCATCCTCAACAGCAAGCATTGACTTCTGCATATGACCCCAAAAACATGCCGTCACTGCACTACTCATACACATCCACCATCCCTAACACAGCTACCTGGCCAGGTTGAATCTGGACATTTGTCTCTGCATTGCCATTCACCGTTAACATCGCATAATCGATGATCGGCGGAATGTCCAGCAGAACCGAAGCAATGCGCGTAACCCGGACGAGCGGATCGGCAAAAGCCAGCTGCTTCAAATAAGCCTGTACTCCCTTTTCGATCAGCGCCTTCACTTCGGCCAACGTAGCACCGTCTGCCAAAGTAAGCTTAACGCTGATATGAATCGGCACTTCCTCAGCAGCCATCACGGTTACGACCGGCCCGGCCGGGGCCATGCCTTCCCCTTGCCCGTCCTGCGTCGGGTCAATATACTGCTGGACGGCTGTCACGATATCCTCGTTAGCCGTGCGTTTGTCCGCATCAAGCAAATAAATGCCGACCGTTCCCGCTCCGTTCCATAACGGATGAACCTGTACGCCGCCAACGCCCGGCACCTCTCCGGCCCATTTCATATATTGGGCTTTGTTCCCGCTCGTTCCTTGGCTTCGCACCTGATTCAAAAAACGTTCCAACAGCGATTCATCCGACTCTACATCCGTGCCGCCCCGCGTCTCCTCCAGGTTCGTCACTGCCACAATCCCGTTTACCGGGGCAGACATTACGGTAATCACACCCGCAGGCACTGTGCCATTGCGGCCTGGCTCTACGGCGCGAATCCCCACTAATGCCATACCGGTGTCATCCAGTGTCACAGCAGCCGTCGTCGCATACTCAATGGAAGCTTCCCCCGTCATTTCATCTGCCGGAGTAGCTACCAGCGTACCTGCCGGCACCGTCGTTCCGGGCGTTCCGGTAAACCGAACCTGTCCGGTTGCCGCCGTCGCCGCACGCCGCGCAACGCCATGCTCTGCCGCCCGCATATCCAGGTATGGCCCATAGGACGAGCTGGCAAAGCCCCATTCCAGCACCTGCCTGGCCCAAAGCGCGGCCTCCGATAGCATAAAAGCCACAGGAGCCTGCGCATCCCAAATAAAAGAGCCCTCCGATTTGTCGATATCGTCAGGCACCCGGCTTAGCATCCGCTGCATAATCTGTTCTTCCGTCTGTTCCTGCAAATATACTGGCAATCCTGCCATTACACAGTCACGCTCCCTTCCAAAACCGCCGTATCTTCCCTTACATTCATCACGCGGCAGGAGAACAGGCAGGCATCCCCCGACCAGCGAAAAGAAAACTGATCCACCCGCTCTGTATGCGGATCTGCCATCAATGCCTCCGTCGTCATGCGCTGAATTTCCGATTCCAGCGCTTCCCGGCTCATCCCCCGGCCGATTAGGCCTTCGTATTCCTGCCCGTAGTTGCGGGAGTATATGATATGATGGTATCTTGCCGTTCGCACGGCCTTCTCGCACCACATAATCCAGGCTGCGGTCTCGTCGGCGGGCACGATTTTTCGCGTGGGGGTCATCCGGAACTCCCCGGCCTCAAAATCAAACAGCCAGCTGCGTCCAAACATTCCACCAGCTCCTCCAGCTCCCGAGCTCTGCCCATCAAGCGCATCAGTCAGCTCCAAACTGTCCGCACCCGCTCCCCATTCCTTCTCCTCTGGAAATAAATTAGCCATCTTGGCTCACCACCCTGCATATAACGACCACATCATGGCCGCCATTTAAATTAACGGCAACGACACGATCCCCCGGCTGCAGGCCATCCGCCAGATTGACGTGAACATCCTTGATCTCGGCCGCCTCAAATTCAAAACGCGTTCGCGGTCCAGGCACTCCCAGCGGATAGCCCTCCTGATCCACGGGCGACATCATCGTGCCCACCAGGTGAAAAGCCGGCACCTCCAGGGTAACCGGAAAATCCGCAACTAAATAACTTTTGATTTCGTGCTTGAAATTATCCAGCTTCAGCCCCGACGCCGTTATCGTTCCGAGCTCCGTGGATATGCCGGACAGCATATCTTTGGCATACCCCGTCATCTGCTCCCGAAACGCTGCTGCCAACGATTTATATGGATCAGCCATGGTTCAGATAATACCTCCTTTTCACATAATCATATGACCCCAGCTCCAGCGACATCCGGCCCGGGTCGCCCAGCTCATGCGATACCGACATGACGATCAGCTCCATACCGTTGAGCTCCACCTTATCCCCGGCCCGCAGCGTGTTAATGTCGAGCCCGTTGACGGTGAAGGTCTCCTGGAGTCCGGTCAGCATGCTTTTAGCCAGTTTTTTCGCGTCTGCAGGAGCCTTTACATCCTCGTCCTGAACAATCCGCTGCAAAGTCCCGAATTTACTGACTTCTCCCGTCTCTACCGCCAAAAAATGCGAAGGGGGATCGGCTTTGTTCTTATCGTTGCCAGTTCTCGGACTCGCTGGTTTGCTGCTATTGGTGCTGCCAATCACCTTGACCTTAGTGACCGTTCCCTCCAAGGTCCTATGCTGGTCGATGCCCTCCAGAGCTTCAAGCTTCCATACGATTGTGTTGCTGCCGATTTTGAACAGCTCGAGACCCGCAGGCGTCATCCGCGGCATGTACGCATCCCCGCCAAGCTTCACCGTCTCCCTTAGATCCGTAACGATCATGTTATAGATCGGTTGAGAGCGGTAAGTCGCCTTGCTTAGCGCCTTTCCCGTGTCCGGAATGGAGGCCAACTTGATCTGCCAGTCCTGAGCGTATTTCTTGAGCCTTTGGCTTGCTGTTCCTCCCGAAGAGAACAAGTACTCATCCTCCGATTTCGCGAGGTAAATCGTCCGATCATAGACCACAAGGCTGAGGCTCTTGCTGCCGCGATTACTGCTGATGCATTCCCACACCACGCCGGGATTCAGCAGATAGACCATTTCCTTGCCTCCAAAGGGCACGCCGCTTATGCGAATCGTCTGCCCCGGAGCAATGGCCAGTCCAGATTCAGGCGCCCGCAGCTTGATGCGGGCCTCATACGAAATCTGATCCAGCGAGTCGGTTAAAGAGATGCTCTCGATCAGCTCCCTTAAATAGTGCTTATTCTCCAAAACAACCTCATAACTCATGACGGCATCACCAGCTTCTGCCCCGGCTTAACCAAATTGGGATTAGGGCCGATCGTTTTCTTGTTCAAATTGTATATAGCCGACCACTTGGAGCTGTCGCCTAGCTCAAGCTTAGCGATTTTAGAGAGGCTGTCGCCGGACTTGACGGTGTAGGCTTTTGGTGTTTTTTTCAAATCAGGACGATTCGATCCACCACCGCTATTCCCGCTGCCTGCAGCACTCCCTGCCTTCGTATGAAGCTTTGGCTGCCTCCACATCCGGGCCGTCAGATCGAAATAAATGTCGTCGGGCTCCCCGCCCTTAAACGCAGTGTCATGCACCGTGATAAAGATGAGCAAGTTCACCAAATTCCCAATCATCAACCGAACGGGACGCTTGCTGTTCATCATCTCCGTCAGGAGGTGCATCGCTTCCTTTGGACTCGGCTTAGCCTCGGCATCTCCCCACCGTGCGGGAAAAAAAGAAGAGAAGGTGATTTCCCTCACCCTCTCTGCCGTTGCCATATCAAATTCCCCATAAGATAGCATATTCAAGGTCTCGTAGCCTTTGCCCCGAGTGATCCTCACCTCTTCCGGGTTGACGGGGAACACGAAATCGGTGCCTGCGGCTTCATCTCTTAACCTGATTTCCACTCTTTGCTCCCCCCTTATTTAGTCATATTTATAAGTACTCTGCTTATATTATGAGTCACATGCCAGCCAACCTGCTTTGAAATACTATCAATATCGATTTCCTGTTGCTGCTGATGAATTTGAACCATCCCTGGGGGCATATTTACTATAATCTCAGGGGCTTGCTGAGGTGCAGCTGCTTGAGGAACGGGTACAGGAGCAGTGGGCGCAGGGAGCGGTCCATTTAATGACTTGAAATACTCAGCTGCACTTAAAATCTCCTCGTCCGTTAACGGGGTTCCAGAAGGCTTACTGCCAGTACCGAAAATAATCTCGTGCTTGAGTTGTTCTATATCGGTAGTTGGGTGCGATTTCCTTCCCCCACCACTTAAGTAGGCATCAGCTATAGTCGTTCCCGGAGGGTAAGGTGGGTCATGGAATGTGCGTTTTCCTTTTTCACTAAATAAGTCATATATGCCTACCCCGATTTTTTCACCAATCATATCACTTACTGTATTTCCAACTACTGTTGCTATATAGTTTTTAGTAAAGAAGCCCGTTACTGCCGTTCCAATCAAGCCGCCCACAAAGCCCCCTATTTTCCCTGCTCTCTCCCTATCAGTCTTGGCAGTAAATATCTCATGGGCTGATTGGATTTGTGAAATACCCGGTATTTTTATTATCTTTTTACCCTTGCCTATAAACTCCGTTACCTTCTTCACCCAAGGTTTATCCATAAAGCCCTTTATTTTACTGTTATTCCATAAGTCTTTGGCCTTGGGAATCCACTCGTTCTTTACCTTGCTGTTGTCCCACGCTTGTTTTACTTTGCTATTCTGCCAGGAATCCTTGATCTTCGGAAGCCATTTATTACTCCACTGATCTTTAAGCTCCTTTTGCGCTCCGTCAACTATATCAGATTTTATTGACTCTATTAATTTTTTTCCGAATTCCTTCAAAGCGTTCCCGGCATCGGAAATCATCGTATCCCACGGAATATTCGAGAACTTCTCAACAATACGTTGAGGATCAATGAGCCCCAGGAATGCCTCAAAAAATACCTGACCGAGCGTCTTGCCCGCTCCTTCGCATAGCGGCTCGCTCTCTTGCGGGCTGCATCCCGAGGATTCTCCGCATTTGCACTCTCCTGCCGCCTCAGCTGGACATTCACCAACTTCTAACGCATTAAAAATACACTCTAAAGCTTCCTGAAAAGTCACCGAAATCCGCTGCAATAAACTTTGCCCCTCTGCGCAGATCTGTTCGGCAACAGAGCTGCCAAACGCAGCACCAAAGCCTGCAACATCCACCTCAACCCGCCAGCGGGTACCGCTCAGCTCCTGAAGCGCGCCCCTGATCTCGGCGATCTTCGGCGTCGCCAGGTCGATCAGCTCGGCCACCGGACGGGCCGCAGCCTGATTAAGCCGCTTCATCGTTGCGCTCAGCCGGATGGCCGTTTCCGTGAAACGGTCCTCTAACGTAATGCTCGGCCGCATCCTGGTGCTGCCCAGAGCGAGGGCGCGCCGCCGGGTTTGCAGCAGCATGCGATCCAGGCTTCGCAGCTTCCTCTCCGCAATATCGATATCCCGGGAGTCGACTGCTAGATCTATTGAACGAAGCTGTTGATTTGCCACATTTTACCTCCTTTCTGCCGTAATTCAGCCATACGGACTCATCCAGGCTGCTTCCGCCCGGAGCCGGACGGCGAGGCTGAAGATGACATCATCTCCAGCTCCATCTCCGTAAAAGCCCGCAGCAGCATGCGCTCTCCCTTCGGAAGAGACCAGAACTCTCCGGGGCGCAGACTATGCCTGCTCCACATATGGAACAAGAGCGTCGTCATGCCGCCGGAGTTTGCTAGTTTTTTAGGTCGGCAATGTCCACTCCGAAGCCGGACAGCTCCAGCACCTTATCGCCTACGGCATCGAGCTCCCCGGCGAGCAGAAGACGGCGCACCGCTTCGTCTCCGCCCGACAGCTTGAGGCGGCTCGTAATGCGCTCATCGCCCCAGCCGCTCAGCTTCACACTATGCTCCTGGCCGTCGCCCTGCTTGCGCACAACCTCCAGAGCAGAGGTCGCTTCCTTAATCAGCGTTGCATTAAACAGCTCGCTGTCGATCTTTTCCGAGACGTGGCCTTTCGTCGTTTTGCGAATCGTACAGCGCTCCCGGATGGAGTCCACCTTGCTGGAGGTCAAGCCGCACAGCGTAATCCGCAGGCTCAGCCGCGAAATAAAAACGGTCTCCTCCGGCAGATTCGCTGCCGTCTCGAAGAGACCGTCGAGAATATCCTGTTCGTTCCACTGTTTTACATCGCTCATACTCGTTTATCCCCTTTCAATGTCAACAATGATTAAGGTCCTTGGATCGGGTCAAGCAGCTCATAGCCTTCGAAGGTGAACGGCGTTTCCTCAACAACCTCTTCCCCTGCCGTCCAGTTGGCCAGCTGAATTCTGTCAACCATGCAGTTTTTCAGCTCAATCCGCTCGAAACCGTAGGCCTCCGGATCCTCCAGCTTCTGAATAATATTGAATTTCTGGAAGCCTCTCTGGATCATATCGGAAGTGACTTTATAGCCGCTCATCGTGCCAGTGCCTTTTTTGCGTCCCAGCTTGAAGACGGTATATTCCGTGCCCACCAGGTTGAGCTCTCTTTTATCCGCCTCTACGTTGGCCTCCAAGTGATTCAGGTTCGACTGCCATACCCCATCGATAAAAATTTGCCCGAACGTCCCCATAATGACGCGACTTGGATCGAGATATTGTGCCATCTTATATTTTCCCCCTCAAAATTTATTGCACGTAGAACGTGCCGAAAATTTGCTCCATTACATCAGTATCATCCGCATACCAGGTCAGGAACACCTGATCATCCTCAGGCTGCATGATAGCGCCATCCCCGTAAAATCTCGGATCCAAGGTGACATTGTAGCCCGTCGCCTCAATAATGCTCTCCGCAGCCAAGGTCTGCAAATACTGCTTGCCCGCGCTAATCAGCGCCTGACGGCCTTCCTCCGTGTTATTGACCTTGCCAATGTAATGATCCTCCGCCTGCCGCTGCAGATCAGCATTAATCTGGTCGATGACGCGGATTTTGCGGATTTTTTTCCAGCCCTTGTTCTGTCCCTGCTGCAAGGTAATCAAGCTGTTCACCCCGCGCAGCACCTTGACCCGGCGGCCGTCATGCACTAGCAGAAATACGCCGTTCTGCACCGCCTGCTCCTGCTCCGAGCGCGTCCAGCGGCGGGTCACGTCTTCAAACGGAGAAGCCGCATACGTCGTAGATTCCTTGAGCGCTTGTCCAGCGATCAATCCGGCCACCCAGGAGGCGACCTGTCCGGAAGAATACGGCTTGCCATTCAACACGGCCCCTGTCCCAACATTGATAATTCCTTCAAAATCAGCTGTTGCGCTGCGGGCAATCGCCTTGTTCACCGCATCTGCACCTGTATCCTCCGCGAATGTTCCGCCAAGTGTAGCCATAATGCCTTTGCCTTCGCTGCGAACTCGCTTGATCCAGGCAACTAGGCTTGCACGAAGCGCCTCATCCGTAACCCCGTCGAGCGTTAACACATGGAAATCCTGCGTCTCAAAAGCTTCCGTAGCCGCGATATAATCCGCGTTCGTAATCCCTGAAATTCCGCTGGATCCGCCTTCTAGAGCGACGCTGGATACATCAGCGAGTACGCCTTCGGCAAGCTTCTGTGCTACGATCCACTTATTGCCCTGATCTTCATTGATCGCGGCAACAGCGTCATCTACACCGCCATTCCCAAGTGGAATCGTGCGCAGCAGCGCGTTCCCTTCATACAGCTTGAGCTCCTTTACACTAGGCACCGCCAGGCTCGGCTGAATCGTCACCTTAAAAGCATTGCCGCGCTCCCCCGCGTACTTGGCGCTAAGCTTTAACGCATCCTCCGCGTCCGCTTCGCTGTTCTTCAGCGCAAGTTCCGCCGGTGCAGCCGAGCTGTCCGCAATCCGGTAGGCCAGCAGCTTGTTCGCACCGCCAAGCAAGGACAAGAACAATGTCGTATAAGCCGTCGCACCGCCGGATTCGTCATTCGAGAACAGCTCCTTGATGGCATTCTCGCTCGTCACTTCTACAAAGTGGCCAATCGGGCCCCAATGCGCCTTGACCGGAGCGACCACCACGCCGCGCGCGCCCGGCCTGATCGCTGATCCCGCCGCACTTACAAAGTTCATGAACAGCCCCGGCAATACCGGTTGATTCGTCAAATTCCAGTTTCCTGCTGCCATAATTACTTCACCTTCCTATTCAAAAATTGTTGTACCTGCTTCCTTGCTTCCTGCACCGTCAAACTGGCGCCAGACATCGAATGGAATGCGCCGGCCAGCACCTCAGGCTTCACGCCCATCAGTGCTTCCGCTTGCTGAATAATTTCACCAAGCGGATACACCGGCGCAGCTGCCTCAGATGCTTTGGCAGCTTTAGCTGCTTTAGCTGTCTGCTTTTTTTGTGCCATAGCTCTTCACCTCAAATTTATAATCTTGTATGCTGAATAAACTGCATTAGCGGCCCGGCATCAAGAGAGCCCGTGATCCGCCGGCTAAACGCCACTGACAATTGTCCTTCCGTTACTCCATTCGCGTTCATATTCACCTTTGGTTCAAGAACGGTTAAGTACGACTTGTCCTCAGGCTGCAAAGGAATCTTAACGGCTTGGCCCAGACCCTCTATAAGGGAAAGAATGGCCTGATGCTCCTGATCAGCATCCGTCCCTACGATAAAGGCGGTGAATTGTTTTTTCAGCTCCCAATTCGTTTTGCCGCGGGGTGCCGTTTCCATATCAGTAATCCGCCACATCACTGCTGGAGGCTCGTAGCCTGGCAGCCAGCTGCCATTATGAACCTGCCAAGCCGGACCGAGCACGCCCTGCGTCCATTGCTGGATTGCGTTAAGCCAAGGATCGCTGCTGATCTGCCCCGCCCGGCTTATAAATTGCGGCACGATCAAGGCGAACCGCAATCCTCGCTTCACCGCGTCCCGGGGCTCATCGAGCACATCCGCTCCTGCGGTTCCCTCAAATAAGCACAGGAACCTTTCCCCCGTCTCCGCAGTTAACAGCTGCTTGTCCAGCGCATGGACCATTTGCTCGCTCAGACCGTCCAGTTCACCCGGGCTGGAGCGGGACACATAAGGCCACAGCTCGATGATTTGTCTCAAGCCCGACCAAGCGCCGCTTCCTTCCTCGCCCAACAAATACAAGGCGTATGGAAGTAATGCTCCATCTCTAATCTCCTGAGCAGAGTTGTAGATCGCTTTCAAGCTAGGCACAGCCTCCAGCAGCTTGGCTGTCACTGCGCTTCTCATAAAGCACACCATTCCAGCATCTCTAATTCACCGGCTCCGACATTGCGCAATGGTATCACCCCCCTCCCCCGTCTGCTTGCCTTGCTTCCGTGGCTGAAGAATGCCAAAAGCCGCTGACAAGAGTCAGCGGCTTTTCGTCCCTCTCTATTCCTTTCCACAATACAAATTTAACACGTCTAAATTACAGCGTACGGCCTTCCCCTGGTCATAAACCGGACAGCAAGCGGACAACCCTTGATAACTCCATACGATCCCCGTAAAAAAAATGCCCGCCTCATTCAACCCGGAATGAGACAAGCATCTTTAAAAGTTTTAGGATATCCTCATGTTCCGCATAAGAACACTGCAGCTGAACGGCCCTGCTTTCCATGATGCCGCCCCTGCTTACTTCAAAATGTTTTTAAAAGCTTCCGCTTGCAGCTTAATGCCAACCTCCGTCGCAAAACGCTCGATGCTGGATGCCCCGAAGAAACCCTCAACGTCTTTCGTTCTCGACAGCACATATTCCGCATCTTCCGGCTCGGCAATTGGTCCGCCATGGCACAGCACCATAATGTCCGAATTCACCGCTTTGCCCGCATCGCAAATGGCTTGGATTTTTTCCACGCAGTCATCGAGGGAAAGCGCCGTTTTCGCGCCGATGGTTCCTTTTGTCGTCAAGCCCATATGCGCGACCAATATGTCCGCGCCGGCTTCGGCCATCTTCTTCGCTTGCTCCGCATCAAATACATAAGGCGTCGTTAACAGATCGAGCTCATGCGCCTTACGGATCATCTCGACTTCCAAGTCATATCCCATGCCGGTTTCTTCAAGGTTCGCTCTAAACACGCCGTCAATCAGGCCCACCGTTGGGAAGTTCTGAACGCCGGCAAAACCTTGATCCTTAAGCTGTTTCAGGAAAATATCCATAATGCGGAACGGATCGGTACCGCAGACACCAGCCAGCACCGGGGTGTTCTTCACGACAGGCAGCACTTCATTGCCCATATCCACCACGATTTGGTTCGCGTCTCCATAAGCCATCAATCCGGCAAGCGAACCTCGTCCGGCCATGCGGTAACGGCCCGAGTTATAAATAATGATCAGATCAACCCCGCCCGCTTCCGCGCTTTTGGCTGAAATGCCGGTTCCTGCCCCTGCACCCAACAATACGTTGCCTGCAGCTACCTCCGCTTTTAATTTCGCTAAAATCTCTTGTCTTGTTTTCATCGTTGCTCCTCCTCTGAATGAATTCATTCATGCTGTGTTCGTTCAAGGCTTCCGGTTCATCAGTTCAATCAATTTCTTGGCCGCCGCGACAGCAAATGTCTGGTCATTGATGTCGGTATCCATTTCAATCAGTTCAACCGTTTGGCGGTTAATGTTCTGTCTCAATGCCGCAAACAGCACCGCATCCTCCTCAGCCCCATAGAATGGCTGGCCCTCTACATCAAGCATGGAGACCCCTTTTAACGGAAGCATTAATACAGTCGGGCCCTGCGCCTGATTCAATTTATCTGCGAGGATTTCGCCCAGCTTCCGGTTCTCCGCGAGCGTCGTCCGCATTAGAGTCACCGAAGGATTATGCTTGTACAGATTCCGGCTCTTGAAGGCTTCCGGTACGGAATCATACGGTCCAAAATTGACCATATCCAGGGCACCGGTTGAAACAACCTGCGGAACTTTGCAGCGTCCGGCTGCTTCAAGCCGGTGCGGCCCGGCAGCCAACACTCCGCCGACCAGCTCATCGCACCATTCGGTTGTCGTAAGATCCAGCACCCCGTCAATGAATCCGCCTTCAATCAGGCTTTCCATCGTTTTGCCGCCTGTGCCTGTTGCGTGGAATACCAGCACCTCGTATCCTTGTTCCTCCAGATATTCTCTGGCATAATTGACGCAGGGTGTTGTCACGCCAAACATCGTTGCCGCGATTAGCGGTTTTTTGTCTCGAGGCGGCGCCGACTCGAATTGCACCATACCGGCTATGGCATGAACGGCATTGGTAAATATTTTCGTCGAAAACGAATTTAAGCCCGATACGTCCACGATAGACGGAAACATGAGGATATCGCTTGTCCCTACATAAGGTTCGGTGTTGCCTGAAGCTACGGTGGAGACCATCAATTTCGGAACTCCGATCGGCAGCTTTCGCATACCGGCGGTAACAATCGATGTTCCGCCTGTTCCGCCGAAGGATAGAATACCGTCGAATTTCCCTTCGGCATACAATTTCGGAACGATCTTCTCCATCCCCTTCGCCAGTATTTCTGTTCCGGCGGCTCGGTCTTTGCGGGCGGCAATCTCCCGGATATCGGCATTTGCAGCATTTGCGATCTCGATATTGGAGACATCCGGCGCAAACATAGGTTCGAATACGCCGCAGTGAATCGTAAACGCTTGAAGCCCAAGACCTTCAATCACGGATTTTACATATAAAAACTCCGTACCCTTTGAATCAAATGTTCCTGCAATAGCAATCGTTTTCATCCGTACAACCTCCTTTGATATTAGGGTTGTCTCGCCAGCCCGAGAGGGCTAGTTTATGTTTTCTCTTTACACCTCCTATGATACAGCGCTTCCATAAAAATAAGATCGTACCCTTGTACGATCTTTATGTATATTTGTCTTATGTTGTTTATAGTTGCCGGCGAAAGGATTGCGGAGTCATTCCCGTATACTTTTTAAAGGTTTTGCTGAAATGGACGTAATCCGGATACCCGACCATTTCCGCGATGCGCGCCAATGGCAGTCTGGTATGCTTTATGACGTCCTGCGCTTTATGAATCCGGTATTTCGCAATATATTCCGGGAAGCTGCAGCCTACTTCTTTGTTAAATAAAGCGCTCAGATGTGTCCTTGAGACATGAATCCGCTCCGCAAGCTCAGTTAACGATATGTTGTTCATATAATTTTCCGCAATGTATTCTTTGACGAAAGCCACATAATCATAAGGTTCGTCCGCCAGGGCCAATTTGTCCATCAACAGCTTGTCCTGCTTCAGCTGGCCGGTAAGCTTAAATCGGTAGGTCGTCTCCACAATTGCTTCCTCCGTCGGAATCCGCTCAAAGCTGGAACCGCCGACGTATCCCATGGCCGATGTATTGTCATACATATACTGCACGTCAATCGGGCTGTGGACAGGCCCTCCGTATACAAGCTTGATCGGCTGTTTACCGGATGCATCGCATACTGCAAAAATATGACGGGCGATTTCAGCCCCCTTCTCCAGGGAAAGCACTTTTTTTGTTCCCATCAAGCCGCCTGCAGTAACACCCAGGTGAGCGCAAATGACATCGGCTCCCGCTTCCAGCATAAGGCCCGCCTGCTCCGCGTTAAACACAAAAGCCATTGTAAACAGATCCAGCTCATGCGCCAGCCGGACGGCTTCCACCTCCTGCAAATAGGACATCCCCTCTTCCTCCAGCGCTTCGCGAAATTGCCCGCCGATCAGCCCGAGTGTCGGATAATTGATAATGCCTGCGAAACCGGTGCTATGAATCCGGTGCAGATAAACGGGAAGCTCCAGTCCGGGATCAGTGCCGCATAATCCAAAAATGACAGGCGTATCGCCTACCACGGACAAAATTTCCCGCGAGCCGAAATCCATCACCATGTCATTGTTGTTGGCAAAAGGCAAATAACCGGCAATCGAGCCGAGTCCCATCTGTCTGAATCGTCCCGAGTTCAGCACCAATATGAGATCAGCTCCGCCTTTTACTGCATATTTGGCGGAAATTCCTGCTCCGGCGGCCACGCCGATAATATGCTCTTCCGCCCGGATCTGTCCGCGCAGTCGGTCCAATATCAGCTGTCTTTGAGTCCCCAAATCGACAATCCCCTTCGCTTCGATCAACCGCCTGTCAGATTTATTATTAGCGGTGTTTACTTATATTATAAGGGATCGTGCCTTATTAGGTAATGATCGCCCGTAAAGTCTAAAAGCCGGCTTAGCCGACTCCATGCACAGAGTGGGAATGTTTCATCTCCTCCGGTTCAAGAACTACCTCCAGCTTCATGGCTATTGCAAGCAGCCTGAGCGCACTAGCCTTGATACGGCGATACGTCCGGTCGCTAATGCCCATTTCGCCGCAGCTGATGAAGTCATACTCGCGCTCATGATTGAGATAGCTGCGTTCAATAACTTCCCGCTGCATGCTGGTTAGCCCCTTCAAGGCCTGATCCAGCAGCTCCGACTTCCTTCGCAGCTCCGCTTCTTTGTCGATATTGCGAATCGCGACCTCCTCAGTCGGCTTATGAACAGCATGGGTGACTCCATGGTATCTCGCAGAATAGCTATGTGTTACATTCGCCATTTGGCGAATATATCCGATCTGCCGATACTGCCTCATTTCTTCCAGAAGCTGAATCACGGCGGCTCGGGTTGCAGCCTCATCCACCGGTAAACTATGAAAAATCGTAAATGAGTTGATTTGTCTTTTCCCCATTGCAAATCCCTCCATGAAGATAATGATCACGCCATCAAATTACCAATACGGCAACTGTCTTTTAGTCTTACATAGCGGAAAAATAACGATCCTCTTAAACTAACATTTATGAAATGTGTTGATTTGCCGTCTCAAACAAGGTAAAATAAATATACAAAGCTTACCTTACCGTTTCGGTAATATTAATTGCATTATATATTACCAAATTGGCAATGTCAACATCTTGCACTTTAATTGTCTCAATATGCTTTTATACCAGTATGGTAATGATGTGTTTATATTTTAAGAGTAAAATCAAAAGAGGGAGTGTCTATGCATACACTGGGCGATCGGATCAAGCATCTACGAGAACAGAAAAACTTAACCCAAAAGGACCTCGCATCCAGGGCAGGCTTAACGACTGTTCAGTTGTCGAGATATGAGACGAACGACCGGAAGCCGGATCCCGAATCGTTAAGAAGAATCGTGGATGCGCTGGATACGAACGGGGATTATTTGCTCGGACGTACTTCCGATCCATCGCCGACGGAGGAAATCCAGGCGAACATGTCTTTCTACGGCGGTCCGGAAGCCTATACGGCGGATGAGATCGCCATGATGGAGGCTGCTCTGAAGGCTTACCGCGAGCAGAAGAAGAAGCTGCTGGACAACCAATCCAATAAATGACTATAATGAAGGCAATACCCTGTAATCTCATTTATTCTCACTCAGGTCCTTTTCAGGACCTTTATTTGCACCTTAATACCGAACATACATTCCCATAAGAGGTGATCTCCATGTTATTTTCCTATTATCAAGAGACCCATCTGGAGCAGTGGATTAACTCTAAATACCGAAGCAGCGGCCTGCTTGATGCCGTTCAGCATGATATCGAGCGGATTGCCGAGGCTTTTGACATAGAACTGGTGTATGCCGCCTGTCCGTCTTTTTCGGACAACGAAGAACGGGTTATTTTCCTGAATAAGCATACCGATGATGTGATGGCGCGGGTCATTTTCTTCCATGAATTATGCCATGTGCTGAGGCACGCGGGGGATCAGCGCAGCATGCCAAGCCTGTTCAAGGATGCCCAGGAAGCGGAGGCAGATCAATTCGTGCTATACGCGGCCGTCCCCTTCTACATGTTCGAGAAGCTGCCTGTCCCGGATCAGCGGAATGAAGCTATACCTTATATCGCCGATGCATTCCGTATTCCTCTGGAGCTGGCCGAACAGCGGCTGGATCAAATTCAGCGGCGCGTCCTGCACGGCAGTCTGATGGCCGCCGCCCAGGAGGCTGAAAGGAAACAGAAGGAGACCGTGGTCAAATGGTCGCCCGAAACACAGCGGATTCTTTCCCAACTGGAGAAGCAGCTTTGGGAGAAAGGATGAAGATATGCGGATCAGAGCATTTTGCGATTTCTATAACGAAGCCTATAGGCCTTTGCAGCTTGTGATCAGGAGTGAACCCGGCGAGCTGGACTGGTCGAAGACCTTATACATATCCCTGCCGTCCCCCCTTGAGCCTCTGGAGGCCGAGGATTTCGGCGATGAACGAGGCGTGTCCGTGTTATTGGAGGATTTGGTGAATCAAGCAGATGAGAGCAGGCGTCTTGGTATTTTGCTGCCGCAAATTTATGCCCGCCATGGAGAGGAGTTTGAGTTGCTCATCGTCCAGATGGATGACGTTGAGGAGATCCTCCAATTGGACAGGTATTACTGAACATAGAATTTTTTATCGAAGCTGATAGCGGGTGTGCTGCCAACGAAGCTTGGACAATAGCTGAACTGGGGATGAAAATCGAAGATCCCTGATCCCCCAGAGCTCTTGGCCTTAGGGAACGAGGATTCAATATCGTCCCCTCTAAATTTCGCGAACCATTGCTGCTCAGAGGAAAGCCTCCCGCTAAGCGGACTGCAGCTCCTATGTCAGCGCCTAACATTTGGTCTGCCGCTATAAGAGAAGGCGGTCTAATTAAATCATCAAATTCCCTTGCGGTCGGCCTTTTGATCCAGTATTGACGGTCATTTGCGGCTGCTTCATAGTTAATTAGCCTATCCTTATCGAGCAGAACCTCAACCAAGCCATCACTATTCTGAAAATAATCCTCTACCTCGTTAAGGGGGATCCGCGTCAGATCTAATTTGTTCCCATCCTCAAAAAGTATCAAGTAAGAAAACCAATTCGTGATCCTTCCAAGGTTACCAGCCGGATTCTGTCATCGTTTCTGGCAAAATTCAAAAAATATACTCATCATTTCATGTTCACTTCTCAATACAATGGTCCCCTCCGTTCACCTTATTCTGCTGCTATCCCCGCCGCCATTCCACCGTTTACTCTATTCTCATAATAGAATATCAGACACGTCATGCCAATCACCGCAAGCGAGATGAAGGCTATACTATGGAGCGTTGCGTTATAACAACGGACTATCAGAGCTAGCTCGCATTTACATTTTTGCTATATTTAACAAAATAGACAATTTGACATCAATAAAATAATATTTTTACCATTTATAATAGGATTCGAGAGGACTCTCACCGCATTTGTTTCAGGATCTTAGAGATTAGAGGGGGATGGCAATGTACTTCAGATTCAAGCAAGAGGTCGTGTTGACGAAGGGCAGAGACAACTCCATACTAAGCAACCTGATTACAGGCCGCAAGATCTATCTTGATTCGGCAGACGCCCGAATGGCAGAAGCGTTATATAACAGCGATCAATTCGGACCTGTCCCGCCCGATGCTAGAAGTTTAGCGGCATACCTGACAGAGCAGGGATTCGGGCAATACGATGACAGAAGCTTTTATGCGAGAAAATCAAGACAAGCCGTATCGCAGCATTTTCTCTAATTATGTATTTTTTGGCTCGATTTTCAAGTTTGTGATTCCAATCACTAGTCCGCACCTTCTCCTGCGTTATGCTTCTGAATGATTGGGTTAGGCCCATCGGATGCCTGACCATGATAACTATGATTTCAGGAGGTCAATTCTATGGAACAAGCTGCGGTTAAAAATGCTGAGCGGCAGATGCCGATGTTTTGTTTTCAGTGCCAAGAGGCATCTAAAGGTGTTGGCTGCACCATCGTAGGCGTATGCGGGAAGACGCCTGAGGTCGCCAACCTGCAGGATTTGCTTATTTTTGTTTTGAAAGGCATATCCTTCTTCAGCGCGGGCACGGAGCTGCCAGAATCGCTGGAACGCCGGACATCTGTCTTTATAATGGATTCATTGTTCGCTACAATTACAAATGCCAATTTTGACCGGGACGTGTTCGTCGCTAAAATTCGCGAAGCGCTCACTCTTCGTGATGAGGTACGTGAGCAGTGGGAGCATCAGCATCCAGCCAGCCAGACGATATTGCCAGATGCGGCGGTTTGGCATGACAGCGATGAAGAAGCGTTGGATGCCAAAGCCAAGGAGGTTGGCGTACTTGCTACTGCAGATGCGGATATCCGCTCCCTGCGAGAGCTGCTCACCTATGGGCTTAAAGGAATGGCCGCATATCAGTATCATGCCTATCAACTGAATTATACGAATCGCGAAGTGGAGCAATTTATGCAGCGAGCGCTTGCCGCTACTTTAGATGATACATTAACCGTGGATCAAATGGTCGCACTCGTGATGGAGACGGGCAAATTCGGCGTGGATGCCATGGCCTTGCTGGATCAAGCCAATACCGGCGTTTATGGTCATCCCGAGGTGACGAAAGTCAACATCGGAGTGCGTAATCGCCCGGGCATTTTAGTGAGCGGCCATGACCTGAAGGATCTGGAAGAGCTGCTGCAGCAAACCGAAGGAACTGGCGTGGATGTGTACACCCATAGCGAAATGCTGCCGGCGCACTACTACCCAGCCTTTAAGAAATACGAGCATTTTGTCGGGAATTACGGCAATGCCTGGTGGAAGCAAGCCAGCGAATTTGAGAGCTTTAATGGCCCGATCCTAATGACGACCAACTGCATCGTTCCACCGAAGCCGAGCTATGTGAAACGCATCTTTACGACGGGAAACACCGGCTATCCTGGATTGCGGCATATTCCGGAGGGCGTAGACGGTCAGCCTAAAGATTTTTCCGAAATTATAGCCCTGGCCAAGCAGTGCCCGCCCCCTACCGAGCTGGAGACCGGGGAAATCGTCGGCGGCTTTGCCCATAACACCGTGACGAGCATTGCCGACCAAGTAGTCGATGCCGTGAAGGCTGGAGACATTCGGCGTTTCTTTGTCATGGCCGGATGCGATGGCCGGATGAAGTCGCGCAGTTACTATACCGAGTTTGCCCAGCAGCTTCCACGCGACACAGTCATTCTCACCGCGGGCTGCGCAAAATACAAATACAACAAGCTTGATCTCGGCGAAATCGGAGGCATCCCGCGCGTCCTGGACGCAGGCCAATGCAACGACTCCTACTCGCTCGCCATCATTGCGTTGAAGCTGAAAGAGATATTGGGGCTGGATGACATCAACGAGCTGCCGATTTCATATAATATCGCCTGGTATGAGCAAAAAGCGGTCATCGTGCTGCTGGCCCTGCTCTATCTTGGGGTTAAAAACATCCATATCGGGCCGACGCTGCCTGCCTTCCTCTCTCCGAACGTGGCCAATGTGTTGGTGGAGCAGTTCGGCATCGGCGGGATTACAAATGTTGAGGATGACATGAAGATGTTCCTTGGGGCTTAGTTTTTATTGCGAAATGGGGAAGGGGAGTCCGCAGTGTCTATACTTTCTTATATCTTATGAAAATAGGCTGCGCCCTTCCTTGGTTAGAAGTCAGCGCAGCCTATCATTATGGATAATTATTTGTTATGGCGGTATTGACGTGACGGAACAAGCTATTATTTCAACACCATTGACTTGAAATCCAGCTTTCCCGATCCCTCAAAGGTAAAAAAGAGCGCCTGCTTCCCATTTTCGATGTTAATTTTCGCCCCGTAATACGTAAAGGCGCTGCTTGGCGAGATCGGTATCCTTGCAATCGGCTCTGCATGTAAATCATTCGCAACCAGCATGAACCCCGTAGCACGACCCCGAACACATACAGCGATTTCCACTACATCCTGCATCAGAAAATACTTGAAGCCCGCGACAGCTCCACTTCTCATATTTGCAATATATTGATAAGGATTATTCTCCCTGTCTTTCCCGCTTTGCGTGAAATATGGATGCTTTCGGAAGGTTATATTTCCGAAATAAACCCCGTACCGGCCTGCGCCTTCCGCTGACATCAAATGACAGGCAATTCGCGCCTCATACTCTCCTCTGCCGATGAGCGGACCGTTGTTTAGTCCACAACTTGTCAGCTCTACCTGTGGAATCGCCCCATCTTCCTTGATCTCGATCGGCTCGGCAAGTCCCTGTCTGGAATAATGATGCCGGTTCGTGTGCCTGTGATGGAACACATACCATTGATCTCTAACCTGAACGATCCCGCCATGATTGTTGCCAATATAGTTATAGGCCTTTTGATCCGAATCGTGTCCGTTCATATAAAGGTCGCCATTGCTTATGATCGATCCGCCGAATTTAAAGCCGCTTGTCGGGCTTTTGCTTGTGGCATAGCATAGTTCATGGCCGTTGATCGACGAGTAGATCAAGTAATAGGTATCTTTTATTTTACGGATCGAGCTCGCCTCAAAAAACTCATGCCCCTCGAATCCAGTGCCGTCTGCCTCCCCCGCTTTGGGAAGGATGAGCTTCGGTTCACCGGTCACCGTTTTCATATCCGGCTGTAACTGAATTACGTACCCGCCTTTACAAGTACGTTTCTTCCATCCTGTCACGAAAAAAGGAACATCTTTTATTGGTGCAAAGCCTGAATACAGATAAACGCATCCATCATCATCAACTAGAACGCCGGGATCGAATAAAATAGGATCTCCGCTGTGATCCCACAGCCTATCTCCGTTCGGATGGCTTACATAACCGTAAAACTCATACTCGCCTGCCGGTGAATCGCATACAGCTACGGCCATAACGCTGCGAAAGGCCAGTGTATAGTACAGGTAATATCGCCCGTCTGGCCCTTTTGCCACATCAGGTGCATACATCTGATACAAACCTAATTTGTTCATAGGATCTTGCGTTTTCCTATAGATGACCCCTTCGTATCTCCAATCACTTAGATCATCAATGGGGGCAGACCAGCAAACATAATCATTCATGCAAAAAAGCTTACCGTTAAATCTGTCATGCGAACCAAATACATATAATCTATCTCCGAATACATAGGGTTCACCATCGGGGATGTATTCGTAGCTAGGCAAGTATGGGTTCAAAGCCTGGCTTGGCATCATCGCGTTCATCTCCCTTTACTGCTTTACAACAGTGTAAAGGATGAAATGATTCCAGCATATCAACCAAAAGTTGCCGGCGGAAACTCATAGCGGAAACTAAATATTCCTTCTGTAAAATAACGGCGCATTGCCCGTAACCTCCTTGAACACCCGGCCGAAATGCGTCACACTTCCAAAGCCGACCCTTCTGGCAATCAAGTTCACTTTCATGGAAGAGCCCTCCAGCAGCTTCTTGGCTTCCTTGATTCGGACGCTATTCACGTACTCTACGTATGTAAAGCCCGTTGCTTTTTTAAAGTAGCGGCTCAAATAATAGGGGCTGATATAGAACTTGTCCGCCAGCAGATGAAGCGATAAATCCTCTGTGTAGTGTTCGTTGATATAGCGGACGATCTCCAATATTCTTTCATGCATGGGACTTGGCGAGGCTAGCGCCTCCATGGCGTTCTGCTTGAAATGCCTGCAGCAAATGATAAGCAGCTGTACGGCAAGCGTCTGCGCAAATAATTCGAAGCCGCTCTCCTGCTCCTTCATCTCCTCTATAATAGCCCGGGACAACGGCTCGATCGACAGTTGGCTGCGCAAGGAACCGTTCACGATCAAATAATCCCGTTCCAGCAAAGGCCGAAGCGCTTCCTTATGAGAACCATCCGGCGCAAAATACTGCTCGTGTATATTAAGGATAAGCCGCTCATGCTTCGGCTGGGCCGCATTGATCGTACGATGCAGAATATTCGGCGCAATAATGACCACATCGCCCTCGTTCATCGCTATCGTTCGATCCTGAATAAAGATATTCCGCTGGCCGGACATCAAATAATAGATTTCGTACGTGCTGTGAAAATGGCTGACCGGCATATGGTGGCTTAATGCTTCCCGGTGGGACACCAGGAAATTTCCTGTGCTATTTTCGAAATAAAGTTCTCCCAAACTGCCTCGCTCTCCTTCCCTAACCGTTGTTAACGATGTAGTCTTAATATTTCATTATATCGCAAGAAATAAGAAGAAAGAGGATATATCCGCAAAACATGTACATTTTACGATGCTAGAATAGCAGTATAAACAAGAAGGAGGAAGGATATCCATGCCATCATCCACATCTCTTATGAGCCCGATTCAATGGGCGCAGCAAGCCTGCGAAGCATTAATGGCCAAATTCGAGCCGGAGGATCTTCCGCCGGACCGGTTCCACTACCATCAGGGGGTCTTTCTGTCCGGCATGGAGAAATGCTGGCGGCAGACCGGAGAACAGAAACTCTACGATTACATGAAACGGTGGGTGGACAGCCAAGTACTAGATGACGGCAGCATCAAGAAGTTTAAATCTGACGAGCTCGATGACATTCAGCCCGGCGTGCTTCTCTTCACTCTCTATGAGCAGACAGGAGACGAGCGATACAAAGAAGCGCTGCATACGCTAGTCCCTCTGCTGAAGTCATGGCCGACGAATCCGTCGGGCGGATTCTGGCACAAGGGACATTATCCGAATCAAATGTGGCTGGACGGCTTATATATGGCCGGTCCGATTGCCGTGCAATTTGCTAAAACATTCGGCGACAGCGAATATTACTCCATGATGACCTTCCAGGCTCTCCTCATGGCGAAGCATACGAAGGATCCGGCTACCGGACTGCTATATCACGGCTGGGACGAAACCAAAGAGGCTAAATGGGCCGACCCCGTCACAGGTGTTGCGCCGGAGTTCTGGGGCCGCGCCATTGGCTGGTATCCCGTCGCTTTGCTGGAAATGTTCGAATACCTGCCAGAGGATCATCCGGATAAAGCACAGCTCGTAACCATTCTACAAGAACTGCTTGTCGCCCTGACGAGCTATCAGGATCCTGCCACGGGACTGTGGTATCAAGTCATCGACAAAGGAGACCGCCCGGATAATTGGCTGGAAAACTCCTGTACAGCGCTGTTTGTTCATGCCATTGCCAAAGCCGTCCGGTTCGGCTATTTGGACCCCAAATACATGGACTATGCCTGGAAAGGCTATCAAGGCGTAATCGATACGCTGAAGTTCGACGAGAATGGCAACGTCGTGATCGGCAACATTTGCATCGGCACCGGCATCGGCGATTACGCCCACTACATTGCCCGTCCCACCAGCGAAAACGATCTGCATGGCGCCGGCGCCTTCATTCTCATGTGCGTAGAGATGAATCTGGCGGAAACCTAATGCGGGGCTCTGCCCACAGTTAATAAGAGCCGGCATCCGCCGGCTCCCCATAAATAAGTGTTTCACTTCTTAGTCTTTTAAAATACGATGGATTTTCCATGCAGCTCATTCAGCACCTGCTCCAACACCAGCGATTCCTTAACCGCAAGCATTTGGATCTTGGCCACAGCCTCTTCCAGCAAACTCGTATCTTCCTTTAAAAAAAAAGTGTACTTGTAAAATAGCTTCCGGATCAAAAAGGCCTCTCGTTCAATCTCTTGATACCGGGCAGTCAATTGTTCAGGGGGACTCCAATAGCGGTGCTGTTTCATATACCCCAATCGGTCAACCATCATTTTTTTATGCTCCCAAAGAAGATGAACCGGAATAATGTTACAGTATAATGTGGAGTCTGATTGAAGCAAACGCAAATATTTAACGATTTCCTCGTAAACCTTAAGCCCGTACACGTGAGGATTGGGGCTGGCAATTGCCCTGTATCTCTCTGAACTGTTGCGGGACAGCACATAATCCTCCAGGCTTTCCATCACCAGCTGAGGATCAAATGCATAGGTCCGATCTTTATTTAGGCTGTACAGTATAATCTCCTTCGTATAATACGCTTTGCTGCGATCTGCCAGCCGATAGCTTTCCAGAAACGGCTCATATCCGATATCCGTCTGTCCGTACTCATAATTGTGATTAAAACCAAGCGTATGAAACACTTGCTTCTCATCATCATAGCCGAACAACAAAGTGTCATGCGCAAAATGATGCCGCCTGTACATGGCCTTCCCCGGCAAATAAAATTCATCCAGAAATAAATAGACATAGTCTCCCTGGTCGATACTTCGCTTGAAAAAAGCGATCAAATCCGTTCCCGTATCCATCCGGATGAGCAGATCTGCCGTAATGATTTTGAGATGAAGCAGCTCATTGTAATGATGTGTATGCATGGGCTGATAGTAGTTAACAAAGATGTGTTCATCCAGATGATTAAAAAACTCAGGGTCCGCGCTCCATTGAATATAATGGCTGTGAAGCCAGGGGAGAAAGTGCGGATGCTCCGGCATGACGGATAATGGATACGCATGGTGCAAATAGCTGTACAGCGCAGGCTGCATATGAACAGGGAGCTGTTTATACATTATTGTATTCCCCTCCGCCAACAGCAACCGCCAGCTTATCCTCAATATACGCCGCCAGCTTACGGATCGTATTGCATTCCTGGAGATCGAAATGATCGATGTCAAAATGCTTCTGCAGTTCTACCTCAAGCTTGAGCGCAAGTAACGAATGCCCGCCAAGCTCCACAAAATCGTCATCGATACCGATATTGACGTCTTCAAGCACCTCCGACCATACGGCGGCCAGCTTTTGCTCCAGCTCCGTTTGCGGCTCAGCGTATTCCGTCCCTGTATAATGAGCTCTCTCGCTCGGCTCGGGCAGGGCTTTACGGTCAATTTTTCCGTTGGGGGTTAAAGGCATTTCATGAAGCTTAACGAACCGCATGGGGATCATAAACCTAGGCAGAGACTGTGACAAAATATCCCGCAGTTCGCCGGCCCCAAATGTCCTGTCTGCCACGTAGTATCCGCAAAGCTGCTTCTCTCCGGCTTCGTCCTCCCGAACGACAACAACACTTTGCTTGATGGAAGGAACTTTAGCCAGTTGAGCATCGATTTCACCAAGCTCGATACGGAAGCCGCGTATTTTAACCTGATGATCCAGTCGCCCGACATACTCGATCGTTCCGTCAGGCAGCCATTTTGCGAGATCGCCTGTTCTGTAAATTAGTTCTCCCGCCGCGAAAGGATGATTTACAAATACCTCATTCGTCAGATCAGCTTGATTTAAATACCCCCGGGAAAGGCCGGCTCCCCCGATACACAGCTCCCCTGGAACACCGATCGGCTGAAGCTGACGATCTCCATTGACGATATACATTTGGGTATTACTGATCGGCGAGCCAATCGGCAGGGTTGCCGCTTCAGGATCGATGCTGTTAATTTTCCAGTACGCCGCATACACCGTACACTCGGTCGGGCCATATATATGATATAAGCGGCCAGCGCCTAACATATCCAGCGCTTTTCTTACATGGGATACCGATACCTGCTCTCCCCCAAAAAAGATCGCCTTCATATTTTTCAAGCTCGACAGGTCACAATCGATGAACAAATTAAATAAGGCTGTCGTCATAAAAGAAACTGTGATTTGCTCATTTTTGATCAAATCCGTAATTTGGGCAATGTCTCTCATCGTTTCCTTCGGAACGAGGATGAGTGCCGCCCCGCGCAGCAAAGCGTTGTAGATATCAAATGTGGATCCGTCGAACGCATAGCTGGACAATTGGAGAACCCGGTCCTGTTCTGTGATCTGAAACTCGGTTGCACCCTGGATCAGACTGGTTACATTGCGATGCGTGATCAGGACCCCTTTTGGAGCGCCCGTTGTCCCCGAAGTATACATGATGTACATCAAATCTCCCGGTTGATTCACATCCGGCAAATTGGTTTTCTCTTCGCAATAGGAGATTTCCTCGTCCAACACAACTTGATGCTCCACACCCGCAGCCTTGGCTGAAAGATGCTTTTGCAGCAGCATCAGCTTTATCCCGGAATCGCCGATCATGTAGCTCATCCGCTCCTGCGGGTATTCCGGGTCGAATGGAACATAGGCGCCTCCCGCTTTCAAGATCGCGAGAAGACCTGTAATCATCTCCATAGATCGTTCCGCGAGAATGCCTACAGGCTGCCCTGCCTTGACCCCTCTGTTTCGCAAGGTGTGCGCCAGTTGATTCGCCCGTTCATTTAATTGGCGGTAAGTCATCGAGTGGCCTTGAAATGCCACCGCAGTCCGATCCGGGAACCGGTTTGCCTGCTCCTCGAAGCATTGATGAACCGTGATGTCTCTGACGGGAAACGAGGTGTCGTTGAAATCCACCAGAAGCTTGTGCTTCTCTTCCTTCGTAACAATGTCGAAATCCTTGAGCATTTGCCCCGGAGATTTCATTCCCTGCTCCATAATCAGCATCAGCCGATCGCAAATTTGCCGTATTTCCTCTTCCGTAAATAAGCTGGTTCTGTAATCTATTTTAAGCAGCAAATTGCCGGGCATGTTATGCAAATGAAATACAGCGTCCAAAGTCAGATCCTCGCAGCCGTAATCTTCACTATTCCCTAATTGCGAGCCGGCTTCTTCCGCCTGCCCCATATCCAAATAATCCATGCTTAGCTGAAATAAACGGTTCACATGAGGATGACTCTTCCTGATTTCGGACAGCAAAAGATCATATGGATACTTATGATGCCGCAGCGCAGACAATTGTTCCTGACCCGCCTGTGAAACAAGTTCCCTGAATGTCATCTCCGGTTCAAGCGTCATTCTTAATGGCGTAGTACTGACAAACATGCCGAGCGCATGCTTATCATTGAAATTTGTCCGGTTCAAATAATTGGTACCGACGACGATATCCTGGTTGGATGTTAATTTGAACAGAAGTATAGAGAGGGCGCTTAGAAGCAAGCTCGAAGGGCTCACTTGATGCTCTTGGCCATAGTGATTGATTTGCTCTGACAGCAGCTTTGACAGAGAATACGAAAACCTTGCAGCATGTGTATTTATGGCAGGTGCAAGGTTCGGTTTGATCGTAGAGGAATCCGGAACAGTTTGAAATTTTTCGAGCCAATATTTCCGGTCTTTCGCAAACCTGCCGGACTGAAGATACTTCTTCTCTTCTTCTATATAAGCTTGATAGGAATATGGCAGAGGGATTTGAGGAGTTTCACCATGAAGCAGCTCTTGATATAGTCTGTAAACTTCCAGTCCGCATTTACTCAGGGAGAATCCATCCTGAATGATATGATGGGATTTCATGTATAACCATGTTTCGTCCTCGCCTTTTAAAATGATGCAAAAATAATACAATTCCGAACCGATGAGCTGAAAGGGAATTTTTCCTTGTTCCCGAATCCACGCGTCAATGACGGATTGCTCCGTATCCTGGCTGAATGGAACGACATCAACTGGTTCTAGCTCAGGCTGCTGCATAAAGGATTGGTATACTTCCCCCGAATCCCTGACATGCAGGCGCGTCTGAAAAATATCATAGGATGCAATCAACGCTTGAACAGCCTTCTCCAGCACGGTTACATCCAGCCTTTGCTCAAACTTCAAGGCCGCATTCAAGTTTCCAATCGAGGTGCCCGGATAGGTTGCTTCCATCATCCAGATTCTTTGCTGCGGGTGTGTTAATTCATGCTCTCCGTTTGTATCCAGTTCATTGCTAAGCATCTCTCCACTCCTGTTCTCTATATATTTCCATCTAATTCCATGCGGAGAAATTATAGCATGTCAGAGTAGTGTTTAATACTTCATTATTTTACATTTATTGTTTAAATCCTTCTGATTGGAAATGACGGTCTTATTAAAACACCGCTCTTTCACCAGGCTCACTGGCTCTGAACACTATTGACACTATTGCCTCTTGCAGACTCATCCTCATGCTCGCTCGAAAGATGAGGCAGAAGTAATAATCGAGTAGACGGGGCAAGGTGGTTACTGAGGAGGTTGTCGTTAATGTGTTGCTTGTGCGATTGACATATAAATCCTCCTCTCAAAATGATTACAAAAAAGCCGCCATAACTTTGGCGGCTACATTTGGTATGTTTATACCGATTATAAAATTGAAAAATTCAAACGGACAGGGTATATCATCTGATTCTAGAGAAACAAGGTCCCGATCAAAATTTTGACCATCCGAATACCGGCCTAAGCATTTTGCGAATCCAATAAGCGATGATCGTCCCTGCACTCCATGAACTGCGATTCTGCAAGTACTCCATGTATTGATCGTTGATAATATAAGTCCGAGTGGAAGTAGGAGTCTTCAGCCCGAACTTTTCCCACATCGCCGGATCATTCGAACCTCCGAGCTTTACAAGCATATTCGCCGACTCTTCATTTATCTTAGCCGGAATTTGCTCGAAGGCTTGGATAATTTGCTCATGAAATTCGTCGATCGGATTGCGGTTAACCATGCTTGTCAAATGGATGCTTTCGCGAATGTAAGAAACGTATTCTAGATGGTCAGCCCAGAACTTGTCGATAAAATAAAGCCGTACCCGCTGCTCCGAAGGGCTCATCGGCGTCTCGCCTTTCAAAATTCCGAGCCGCTCCTCGTATAAAATACGCCGCTGTTCCTCGACCATATCCGAATAACGGTTCAGTTCTTGGCGGATTTGGAAGTTTTGGCCCATCATGACTCGCTGAATGTGGGTGATTTTGCCGCGGAGTACCGACTCTTCAAGAGCCTCATCCTGCCTAAGATCGCGATAGGCGGGCGGGATCACTTTATCGATGCCGAACCGAAGCATCAACTCGTCCTCCAAGCTCATGAAAAATACGGAAGCGCCCGGGTCGCCTTGGCGACCGGAACGCCCGCGCAGTTGGTCGTCGATCCGCACGCTTTCGTGCACATGCGTACCTATCACATAAAGCCCGCCCAGCTTGGCAACAACTTCCGCTTGCATAGGGTTGCCACCGCCGAGCCGAATGTCAACGCCGCGTCCCGCCATATTTGTAGACACCGTCACAGCGCCGATTTCTCCTGCTTTGGCGATAATCTCGGCTTCTTCTGCGTCGTTTTTTGCATTCAGAACATGGCAAGGTACGTCGGCAGCCGCCAGCGCCTTCGCCAGCATGTCAGACTCCTCGACGCTTGATGTGCCAATAAGAATCGGACGCCCCGTCCTATGAACGTTCGAGATCTCTTGTACAAGCGCCTTAAATTTGGCTTCTTTATGGGTATAAATCCGGTGCGGATGGTCGATCCGTATGTTTGGCCGGTTCGGCGGGATTTGCACGACCTGCAGCGCATAAATCTCCTCGAATTCCATTGCGGAAACTTGTGCGGTAGCCGTCATTCCGCAAATCTTCGGATATAAGCTAAGGAAGTGCTGAAGGGTGATTGTACCCAAAATTCTCCCGCCGGCTAAAGGCTCGAGCCCTTCTTTGGCCGCAAGCGCGGCCTGCAACCCGTCCGGCAAATGCCTATTCTCCGCCACGCGGCCGGTGTATTCGTCAATCAGCTCAATTTTTCCGTCCCGGACGATGTAATCAACGTCTTTTTTCAATAATGCTTCCGCATGCAGCGCACAATTTAACGACGATAGCAGATGACTATTGTAGCTTTCATACAAATTAACGCAGCCCAGCAGCTCTTCCGCTTTTGCAGCCCCTGCTTCATTCAAGTAAACGTTCCGCTGGAACTCGTCGAAGTTGTAATGCTCATCTTGCTTGAGCTGTCGAGCCACTTCTGCGAAACGAATTCCGTCGCTCGTGAAGCCGCCCGGCTCGCAGGCAATGACTAGCGGCACCCGCGCTTCATCGAGAAGAAGTGAATCTGCTTCGTCAACGATGACGTAGTGGAAAGAACGATGCACGATATCAGCTTCGTTTAATGCAATCGTGTCGCGCAAATAATCGAATCCCGCCTCTTTGGCCGTAACATAGGTGATATCCGCGGCGTACGCTCCCCGTTTCTCGGACATGCTCATGCCCGCTTGCACCGATTTTACCGTTAACCCGAGGAAACGATAGACCGGGCCCATCCACTCCGCATCCCGATTTGCCAAATAATCGTTAAAAGTCAGCACATGAACGCCTTCACCGGTTAGCGCATTGAGATAAGCAGGCATAACCGCAGAGAGCGTTTTTCCTTCGCCAGTATGCTGCTCGATCAAAAATCCCTCGTGCAAAGCGATGGCAGCCATGATCTGGACATCGTACGGCTGCAATCCGAGCTTTCTCTTCGCCGCCTCGCAGACTAGCGCATAGGCATCGACAAGCAGCTCGTCCAAAGGCGTACCCGATCTTGCTTCCTTTTTCAGCCGGAGGGATTCCGCTTGCAGCTTCCCATCGTCCCAAGCTTCCAAATTCCGCTTCCTGATGAGCTCCACTTTGTCCCGAAAGCCTTTCAGCTTATGCCGGGTATCGCGGTCTTTGAATTCTCGCATCAACTTAACGGCTAAATTCATCGGAATTTGATCCCTCCTCGGTAGAATACGCAATTTTCACGTAGCTAAAGTATGACTTTTTTGTATATTTTTTCTACTCATCCTTTAACCGTCGTTGATACAGAACAACAGACACAATAGTTAATACAATCGTCCATGCCAAAATAATGAGAAGGGGTTTTAATAATTCCCCCGTCGTAAGGCCTATATTTCGTGTATCTAGCAAATAGACAAGTTGACTGCTTGGTACGTACTCCAGCACTTTAAAAATCGGAAAATCTTTCACTAGTAACGCTCCCCATGGTGCCCCAGTGAATACGAACGCCACAGGTAGTATCGATAATGATGCTTCAAGCAACGTCTTGGAGAATAAACCACATATCGTCCCGGCTGCTGTGTATAGAATAATCGAAAGAATGATTGCTGCCACAAACGCCCATTTATTAATTGGCTCATAACCAAATATATACGTTGAAATAGCCAGAACAATAGCAGACATTACAAAGACTAAAGTACTTTTACCAATTAAAACATCCATGGTCGTAGCCGGAGTCATCATTAATGATCTTAAAGTGTTACGCTCCTTTTCTTCCGCAATTAGGCATGCTTGTGCGAAACTTGTTAGTAACACAAACGAAGGATTAAGAACTAAAGCGAAGGCTCCAGGTAAAGACTGACCTGTACCTCGAATAAGAAGTGCTAGGATAATTGGGAAAATCAACATAATGGAGACCGCATAATTGCGTGAAAACTCTTTGTAATCCTTCACAAAAATTGCTCGAGCACGTTTTAATGAGAAACTCATAGTAACTCACTTCCTGTTATTTTAATAAAGATATCACCTAGACTTGGCTCTTTCGTTTCTAATCGATCAATTAATCCTTGTTTCATCCAATCGGCTATTTGATCAGCCGTTCCCTCATTGATCGGGAGCTCGTGTACTTCCCCATTTATTAAGTCAACACAAACTACGTTTTCTCGATGCTGTTTTTTAAGTTCCTTTGGTGAGCCGATGGTTTGAATTTGTCCTTGATATAAAATTGCTACACGGTTACATATCAATTCTGCCTCAGCCATGTCATGCGTAGTTAAAAAAATTGTTGTCCCATTCTCATTTAAGTAGCGTAAGCCTTTATAAATATGTGCTGAGTTTACTGGATCTAAAGCCGAGGTAGGTTCATCTAAAAATAATAATTCTGGCTCATGGATAATCGCGCATGCCAACATGACACGCTGACGCATCCCTTTCGATAAGCGGTTAACTTTCTTTTTACGCTCACCGCTTAAGTTTACAAACTGCAGCACCTTATCGATCGAAGATTTAGGAAGATCATATAATTGACGATACAGCTCTAAATTTTCCTCAATAGTTAATCTCTCATACAGACCACTGTTATCCGTCAAAATGCCAAATCGCATCTTCTGTGCAGACTGATGCATCATCTCCGCTGGCTGATTAAATACAATAGCCTGTCCACTTGTTGGATTTAACTGCGCAGTTAAAATCTTTATTAATGTCGTTTTTCCTGAACCACTCGGACCTAGGAAACCAAAAATTTCACCTTTTGGAATTGAGAAAGTCACATCTATTAACGCATCCTTATTTCCAAACTTTTTTCGAATATGTTCCACTTGGATAACATCCATAAACACCACTTCCTTAAGAGTTAATGACTTAAACATATACAAATTGCATGCTTCCAACTATCGAAATCCGCTGAATTGTTGCTGTCATTGCCTGAATGGTACCATGGATTGCTTGATTGGTTCGATATTACCCCGGAAATTAAATGTTAAGATGTGCTTTTAGTTCATGCAATTTTGAACGAGATAACGGAACACGGGAACTTAAATCGTTGATTTTTACCTTCCGTTCTCTTTTAAAGCAAAATAATCCATTAACAAAGCGACAGGCTCATTCCTTCCCGTTACTTTGATTAGAAAAGTGATTAGGTCTTCCGCCGTTAAACACATATACTCGCTTTGTCCGGCTCGAAATAAATAGTAGCGGGAATGATTCACTAATTGATTCATTAAAAGCTGCTTTCGCTTCAAGTCCGTAATAATGCCAATCGATTGGTTAGATGTCATATTTAATTCGATCTTCGGTACAAACAATTCCCCATCATAATACAATGGTTGAAATTGCATGCCAGCCTCCTGATTAGTGCCATTATAGGATATATATAACAATTATAATACTAGGATACTTTTTTGTCAGTTTCTATCGGAAAATATAACGGCATGTTTTCTCTAAGGCATATCACGATATAAGAAATCGTTTTACCACATACTTTACATCCAATCTTGAGTGGCCTGCTGAGATTATATTTAAAGCTGATCCGCTTGATAGGACGATGCTCTCAGCATTGTCTTGTCCCTAGGTTACTCGGTCTTCGTGGGTAATATCAAATACGTCTTTCTTCTTGCCCTCGATAGACATTCGAAATGCCACTGTACTTACAAACATACCGAGCATTTCTTATTCATTGGCATTTGTTCGATTGGCATAGTAGGTTCCGATCACTTAATCATCGTTCGAGGTCAGCAGGCGTACCCTTACGGGACATGCTCATGATAGTGCCTTTCCTTTTTACAGCCTCTTGATATGCAAGTGGCACGAGAAAGCCCGATCCATGTACATGCTTGAGTTACATCGACTTCCCCGCGGATAGATTTGATCCATTTCACTACAGCTTTTGGCGACATCTCCTCTCCAGTTCACTGCGTGACTTTCAGGCGAAGAAGCCCAATGAGAAGTGGGTTACGGATATAACGGAGATTAAATGTTGTGGAGAAAAAGTATACTTTTCTCCGATGCTCGATCTGTTTAACGGCGAAATTATTACATATACGATTGATTCAAGGCCTGTATACACTCTAGTTTCCAACATGTTGGATCAAGCATTTGAACGGTTAGCAGTTGAAGACAGCCCTCTCATTCATTCTGATCAAGGCTGGCACTATCAAATGAAGCCCTATTGCCATGCCCTTAAACAGCGTGGTATCCAACAAAGTATGTCGCGCAAAGGGAATTGCTGCGATAACGCCGTCATAGAAAGTTTCTTTGGTACAATGAAATCTGAATTCCTATATTTATAAGAATTCGATAGTATTGAGCATTTTAAACAAGAGCTCTTCATTTATATCGAATACTACAATCACAAGCGTATCAAGGCAAAACTAAAGGGAATGAGCCCGGTCCAGTACCGAACTCATTCCCAGAGTTTCGCTTAACAAATAACTGTCTAACTTTTCGGGGTCACTTCAATCCAAAAGGCTGCTTCGACTCACATTAAACGAATTTTCCCCACCGTTTTGCAAGATGAAGATCTACCACCTAGAAAAAACGAAGCGAACGTTGACACTCCGTTAAAGCTCTTGGATGAAGCCCCCGCAAGATTCGCGGAAGATGAACGGCGTCTCGAACACGACCGCTTTCGGCTTCGTCGAGGGATCAAGAATCCTTCCCATTGCCAAACGGATACATGCCGCGGCCATCTCTTCAACGGGCAGCTTAACCGTTGAAAGGGACGGGACGCTGTATTTCTCGGCATCATGGTCGCCATAAGTCAAGATTTCCATCGCGTCGGGAATTTTGATATTTGCACGATGGAACACAGGAAGGGCTGCAACTGCCATAATTCCCAGAGGGAAGAAGATGGCTGTTGGCAGCTCGCCGCCTCCCTCCACGATTCTCCTGGCCGCCGCATTTCCGCCCTCCATCGTCATCGGAGCGGCTTGGATATGCCGTTCCTCCAGTTCGAGTCCGTACTTGGCGCACGACTCGACGAACCCCTTGAAACGCAAATTGTTCTCCGACCTCACGAGATGGTCTGGCACAATCGTGCCAACCTTCCTGTGCCCGCGGAGCGCAAACAATTCAGCCGATTTGCGGCCAATCTCGTAAGTATCGACATGGACACAGCTATAGATGCTGCTCTTGCGATTGAACAGCACGGTCGGTACGCTTAGCGGATTGTCTTCCAGATAACGTTGATCCTCTGCGGAGATGCCCGTTAGAATCACGCCATGATACATGCCGCTGTCGCATATTTCCTTAATTCTATGGATGTGCTTCCGCTTGAAAGGCTGGATCGTCATCTCGAACGTATACTCTTGTTCCAGAATCGAGCTCTGGGCTCCCATGAAAAAACGCCCCAACAAGTCGGAAGAGAGGTCGGACGGCCAGAACGTGGCGATGACCGGAAGGTTTCGAACACCGGATTGTCTTAATCTTCTTGCCGACATATTGGGTACATAGCCGACCCCTTGCGCAGCCTCCAGAATTAGCTGTTGCGTTTTTTTTGAAATGCGCATTTCGTCGCCGCGGCCGTTGAGTACGATTGAAACCGTCCCCACGGAAAGCTTCGTTTTTTCAGCGATTTCTTTAATCGTAGACATACCTATCCGTCCACTCCCCGTTCGTAATACTCTATTAATACGGAAAAGTACCGGGAAAGTCAAACCAGCGGCTTTGATCGTCGGCATAAATTTATGAACTATATTGACTTTAGACATCATTCCCCTTACGATGTAGTTGCTAAAACGAAAATGCAACTATGTCTGTATATCCCTCAGGAGGTCAGAGCATGACGACATCCCCCGAACGTGCAATCGACAAACCGTTAACGAGTTCGAGCATTTGGACAGCAGACTTTATTAAACTGACGATCGTGACAACACTGCTTCGAATCTGCACACAGGTTCATATTACGTCCATGCCGCTGTTCTTTCTTCACTTGGGAGGCAGCCATGCGCTGGCCGGGCTGTCCATGACCTTCTTTACTTTGGCAGCGCTTCTGACGCGACCGCTTATCGGTATAACGCTCGATACCTACGGGCGAAAGCCCATCCTTCTGTGGGGGGTTGTCGTTTATACGATTACGACTATGCTGTACGGCTTTGTTGCCTTCATACCTGCGCTGATCTTCCTGCGAATCATGCACGGCATTTCATTCTCCGCAAGTTCGACGGCAACCAGTACAATGGCCACTGACATCTTGCCAGAAAACAAGATGACCCAGGGGATCTCGTATTTCGGACTATTCGGAACGCTAGCCGTAGCGATTGCGCCGTCTGCCACACTATACCTATTGGAAGTTTCCGACTATACTGTACTCTATTACTTGACCGGAGTCGTCTCCCTGATCGCCCTCCTAATCAGCGTGCGTATCGAAACCGAGAACAGGGATCGCAAGGAAGTGGCGGCCTACACCCCGCGTCCCCCCTCCAAGCAGCATTCACTTGACGCGGCAGGACATTGGAATAAACTCGTGGAACCTCGTGCTATTCCGCCTTCGGTTGTCGTCCTCTTCGTATCTTTGGCAACCAGCACGGTCATGGTATTCCTCCCGTCATTCGCGATCGGCAAAGGCATCAACCATATCGGTGTGGTTTTCGCCGTTCAAGCCGCTGCATTAGCGCTTTCCCGCTTCATCGTTGGACCGTGGACCGTAAAGATGGGTCCCCGCTTCGTCATGTCCGTCAATCTGCTTGCGCTCGGGATTGCGCTCGCCGGAATCAGTTTTGCAAGCACATTGTGGGAACTGGTCATTTGTGCCGTCTTGTTCGGCTTCGCGAATGGATGTCTAATCCCTCAACTGAATGCAATGGCCATTACGAACACGGATCAAGCAAACCGGGGAAAGGCGAACGCCACATTCTACATCGCGCTGGACTTTGGGATCGGCGCCGGAGCCGCAGGATGGGGGCTCTTGTCCGACTTCTTGGAGATGCGGTGGATCTTCCTGCTTGCCAGCTTCATCATGATTTTCGCCTTATCGGCGTTCTTTTATATGGAAAGTTCACGGCGGACGAATGCGGGCATTTAGATTTAACGTTTTAGCAACGCCTGCAGCCCGGATTTAATATTGACTTTTTATACAAATCGAGTTACGATTCACGCGTAAGCCAAAAATGCTAAAACGAAAATGCAACTTTTTATGAAAGGGTGTGGATGCGGAATATCAAGAAGCAGCGAGAGCTACCCGGCATAACAGAAACACGTGCTCCGAAAAGAAAAAGGAGGAGATTTTTTTGAAGACGGGAACGAAGCCGTTAGTGCAGCCCATCATGAAGATCTTAGTCATTGTATCTTTGTTATCTGTATGTTTTCTCGGTCCATTGCATGACGTCTCCGCGGCCGCTGCCAAAGGCAAGCCTGCATTTGAACAGAAGGGCGCCATCAATCTGCAGGTTGGCGAATCCTTTATATTGGAGATCGTCAATAAGCCTCCCGGTGCGAGCTATTCTTGGAGTAGCGACAAAAACTCAGTGGCAGCGGTCGATCAGAACGGACTCGTTAAAGCATCTTCAGTCGGCTCTGCAACCATCACTTGCAAAATAACGGTTAACAAGAAAGCGGAAATTCTCTCGGTGAAAGTCAATGTCAAGGAGGCTCATGTGAAACCAACACCGGAACCAGCAAAAGTGCCTGTAGATAAGAACGGGTTCGACTCCAGCGGAAGAATGATTGCTTATTTTGGATCGCCGGTCATAGACGGCAATAAGGATCCGGTATGGAATAAAGCGCAAGCGGTTTCACCTAAATACGTATCAAGCCATACCGACACAACCGCCACGTTTAAGGCATTGTGGGATGACCGCGCGCTTTACATTCTTGCAGAGGTTAAAGATCCAAACTTATCCGTACAATCCGAAACGCCTTATATGCAAGATTCCGTGGAGTTATTTCTTGATGAGCACAATAACAAAACGCAGGAATACGGCGTAGATGATTTGCATTTTCGCGTAAATTATGAAAATATGCAGTCCGTGGACAACGGAAATACCGAGCGGTTCTACACATCTTCAAGAAAAACGGAAGACGGATATATCATTGAGGCAAGAATCGCTTTGAATACGAAACCGGAAAACGGAAAGGTGCTTGGCATCGAATTACAGGTGAACGACGCGAAAGGATCGGAGCGAGTCGGTACTATCAATTTATTCGATTCAACCGGCAGCGCCTGGAACGATACGACAAAGTTCGGTGAAATCCTGCTTACCGGCAAGAAAAAGGGCGATGTCAGCGGACTGAACCCCTACGATCTCATCAATTTGATCAAAAGTACGCTGAAGCTTGAGCTCAAGCTTTATAAAAATGCAAATATAGTTACGGATGCGATTGCCAATGCTTTCGCCGAAAATGTTCTCAAAGACCAAAAAGTCACCCAGGAACAAATCGATAAACAATATGCCGCCATCAAGGATGCGGTCGGCAAGCTGGAAATGACGGAAGAAGCGGCAAACGAGAAATATTTCAAGCCGGTTCCCGATGAATATCGCCTGGAAAACAGTAAATCGGGGACGATTGAAAGCTTATCGTACAAAGCGGCTAACTTAAAAGGCGGTATGGACGAGAAGAAATTAAATGTTTATCTTCCTTATGGTTATGACGCTTCCAATCTAGATAAGAATTACAATGTCCTCTATTTGATGCATGGCGGGGGTGAGAATGAGAATCTCATTTTTGGCGGACCCGGCCAGAGCAAAGAAATGAAGAAAATACTGGACAATATGATTGCAAATGGTGACATTGAACCACTTATTGTGGTGACACCTACGTTCTACGGCGGTAAGGATGATGTCGCCCTCTTCCATGAGGAACTGATCAACACAATTGTTCCCTTGGTAGAAACCAAGTACAATACCTATGCCAAATCCGGAAGCTTGGACGATTTGAAAGCATCCCGGGCGCATCGGGCATTCGGCGGGTTCTCCATGGGTTCGGTCACGACTTGGTATACTTTTATCCATAATCTGAACTATTTCAAATACTATTTGCCATTATCCGGCGATAGCTGGATCCTTGAGCAGAGAGGCGGCGGCCTCAAGCCCAATGAAACGGCAAAGTACCTTGCCGACGTTGCAAGGGCATCCGGGTATAAGCCGCAGGATTACTATATTTTCAGCGCCACAGGCACCCTGGATATTGCCTATCCGAACTTAAAACCTCAGATCGACGCGATGAAGCAGTTCACCGATGTCTTTGTTTATTCATCGGATACGAAGAAAGGGAACTTCTACTTTATCGCCGCCGATGGCGGTACGCATGCTTGGAATTGGGTAAACCAGTATATTTACGACATATTGCCGGACCTCTTTCGCAACTAAAGTGCAAGATATCGTTTTCTAGTCCGACGCATACATTACCAGAGTGGTTCTATCGATAGCAAATTTATAGTGTAGATCAACAGAATGGCCGACCGGCTCACGAGCCTCGGCCATTCGTCATTACTTCTTATTAATTTTCCAATACAACACAACTCATCTAACGTCTTCATACCCTACTTCCCCTCCAAACTCCATTTAAATGTTTTTATACTAACGATCATGAATAACAGACCTGTACCTATAATAATGATTAAATGTACATATAACGGAAATGTAATTGCAATATTTTTAAAAAGCGATTGCTGTATAGCTTGGGTTAAATAGGAGAACGGATTGAATTGTGATACTATTTTCATGAAGCCTTTAACATTAGGTAACATACCACCAGAACCACTAAACATATAGATAAAGACAATAATAAATCCACCCCATGTGCCTGCTGCCTCTACACTATTGAAAAATGTACTTAGCATTATACCGAACGAAAATACCATAAACATTCCTAAAGAAACAACTACAAGTAATAGAGATATTTGAGAAATATGTATTGACCCAAGCGATAAAAATATACCGATGAATATAATTATCCATACTAAGCCATATATCATTCTTAACAACAGCATCGAGAATATAAAGTCTTTTTTCTTCAACGGGGTTAGCTCAAATAATGCCATCGTGCCATTTTTTTTAATTTCCACAAGAGGTTGCATTACTGTAAATACAGCAATTTGTAACAATATAAATGTAAGTAGTCCAGGAAGCATAAACTCAAAAGCAGGTATACCATTTATTTCTCCAACCTGTACACCAATTAATGCAAATAATCCAATAAAAAATATAGGAAAAAAGTTAATAAAGAACATTGTTTTCCCATCCCTAACAGTCTCCCTAAATCCCGCTTTAAAAATATTTTTAAAAGAATTACTCATTAATCCCATCCCGCCTCCACTAAGTTACCTGTTAATGAAACAAATGCATCTTCTAATGTCTTAGTTTGCTGTACATTTATAATCTGTTCAGGGCTATTTTGCATTATGATATGTTTGTCATGTAATATAGCTACTTCGTCACATAACTGTTCTGCCTCTTCCATATAGTGAGTTGTTAAGAGAATTGTTCTTCCTTGATCACGTAAATCGCGAATAATTGACCATAATGATCTACGTACTTGTGGATCGAGACCAGCTGTCGGCTCATCTAAAATTAATAACTTCGGATCACCTATCATTGTTACTGCTAGCAATACCCTCTGTTTCTGACCACCTGATAAATGATTAATTCGCTTGTTACTTATTTGATCTAAACCTAATTGACTCATCACTTGCTTAACAGGCAATGGATTAGGATATAAGCTTGCAAACAATGTTAGTGTTTCTAATATAGTCTGACGAGGCAATAATGCTGAAGTCTGCGGTTGTAATCCAACGTGATACTTAATTGTGTCATTAACCGATTCAATATTTTGATCTAAAATAGTTACTTTACCGCTATCTTTTTTTCTAATACCAATCATTGTTTCGATCAGTGATGTTTTACCCGCACCATTTCTTCCAAGAATACCGAAAATAGATCCTCTCTTAACCTTTAGACAAATTTGATCTAATACAAGATTTTCGCCATAGGATTTAGACATATTGTTGATGTCAATAATCATTTCAGCCCCCCTAGTTGTATCTTATATGTGGTTATTTGTTTAACGTTATACTTCGTCAAAACGTATACTTTGCTATTGATATAAAACTTGCAAGTATATCCGCAGTATGTAATATGAAGTACTGGCGTCCAGTTTTAGATAATTTACTCAATGACTCTTGAGTGTGAAGACTAAATAACAAATTTGATGATTCTACAGCACTACCAAAAAACCAAACTTCATCATCTGTATTTTTTGTTATCGCAATCTCCAATTCGACTTCATGTCGGCGATATTCAATCTGCTTTCGTATATAACGTATAACCTTGTTAAGTAATATTTGTATTGAATATGCCACTGGATTATCTTGTAGTTGCTTATTACTTGCTTGATATACAGCAATCATCCAATCCTGAAATACTTCTTTTACAGCATATTCACTTCTAAGTCTCTTCGTAACCATAGGTGAGTATCTCGCCCACAATACTTGATAAAGTTCTTTCCATTCTGCCTCTAATAATTGCTCAGTAATTTTCGAACTAGCAATTGATCCGCTTTTTCTAATGTTTCATACTTCTCATCTTGTAAAGTCATAAGAATATGCACCACCATAGTTCATTGGTTAATGGACTAAAATGTAAAGTTTTAAACGTCCAAGTTAACATAAGTATTATTTGCTGCAATCAATGTGATAGAATTTTGGATATGAGTTATCTTTGTTGAAGAAAATCGAAAAGTTTATAATGATCTAAAAATTTTTATGGTCATCGATGTCTACAAAGTTTATGAATATTAAAGTACTCTTCACTTGTTGAACTTGATTCTACGCTAACACCATCAAAAGAAGTGTTTTTTACTTGATTTTAGTTCTTGTTTAATAAGAATATAATTAAACCCCATTATTTCCCACTATTAAAAATATTAGCACTTCTTCAAAATAAAGCAAATAATATTCTATTAACTTTGTCTCTATGCAATCAATACTAGTAAGCTAGCTTTACTTAAAGCTAATTTTGTTTTCATTAATATTCATCTCTTCTAACTCTGTCTTTATTACATTAAACAAAGCATCAAATAAAATTTAGTTTTATTCTGTTATGAAATGTAAATAGATCAAGTCCTTTTTTATGTGTAAATTCCCTCAGCTAGATTCGGCTACATTATGCGAGTTACTTTGGCCGTGGTTTTTGGCTTCTTTTCACGCCACTGGACATACTCAGCCATACCAAAATACTTCTTCCCAGCAGCCCATTTTTCATTTGCGCTCCATGAGCAAGGCACTAATTAAGCGAACCACCGATTCACGGTTTGGGAAGATGCGAAACATGCGTTCACGTCGTCGTACCTCCTCGTGTAGGCGCTCGACGCTGTTCGTCGTCCGCAGACGCTTACGGTACTTCTCAGGCAAGCTCAGGACGGCTGCCGCATTGTCAAAACCGGCTTCAAGAGTTCGCATGGCCTTGGCTGCTTTATCGCTGTATGCAGCCAAGGTCTGGTCGAGCAACATGCGGGCTGTATCTGGATCGGGTGGTTCCATAATCGCCTTACATGCGCATGGATTCTTCCTTCAAGCTCTTCGGGGAGGCATCCAGCATGTTGCGCATAAAATGTGTCTGGCAGCGTTGCCAGGTCACGCCTTGAAGCTGTTGACGAATGGAGCGAACGAGCCCGCCATGATCATCAGAGACGATCAGATCGACGCCTATGAGGCCTCGCTGTTTAAGCCAGCTGAAGTATACTCTGTCCAGCTTTTCTTCGGACTCGGTATCGCCCAGCATAAGGCCCAGAATCTCGCGCTGTCCGTCCGTATTTACGCCGATACCCAGCATCACTCCGCGGGAGCGAACGCGACTTTCTTCCCGCACTTTCAAATACAGGGCGTCCACGAGCACGAGGGAAAGCGACTGTCTGAAAGCGGACGATTATTCCAAGGTTTCATATAATATAAGCATGACAAACAATTTATATAACCGATTAAAATAAAACTTAAAGGAGCTAGCCTCAAAAAAGACCTTCTACTTTAAGTTTTAAATGTCAAAATATCCCTCTTAAATTTTGCAACAGTTTAGGAACTACCTAAAAGACGGCTCTCTCCTACACTCACTTCTTCTTATAAAACTCATGATACAGCTTCATCAGTGCCCTTTTCTCAATCCGCGACACATAGCTCCGGCTAATGCCAAGCTCCTTGGCGATCTCACGCTGCGTCGCTCCTCGCCCCCATGCTCGAGACCGAAGCGCCCCTTAATGACCTCCTGCTCCCTGGCTTCGAGAGTATCGAGGTTTTGATAGATTTTGCTCTTCTCCATCTTCAACTGAACCCGGTCCACCACATCGTCGGCTTCCGTTCCCAGAATATCTATAAGCGTGATCTCATTGCCCTCTTTATCCGTTCCAATCGGATCGTGCAGCGACACATCTTTACGCGTCTTCTTCAACGACCGGAGATGCATCAGTATCTCGTTCTCAATGCAGCGGGCCGCAAACGTCGCCAGCTTCGTCCCTTTGTTCGGCCGGAAGCTCTCAATTGCCTTGATCAAGCCGATCGTTCCGATCGAAATCAGATCCTCCAGGTCTTCGCCTGTGTTGTCAAACTTCTTGAGGTTGTGGACACGAAACGATGTTAATTTCTAAAGAAAAGTAACGGACTTTTAAATTGTTTGTCAGTTAAAGAGCTTTAGCCATTATACAAAGGGTATATTATGCTGGATATTTCAGGGGATGATATTGCTGAGCTCAATGATTCAGACCATTGTCATGCTTTCTCGAAACTTAAAATAAAGCATTTTCTGGAACCCACCCTAAGAAAATCCTTTTTTCTGTGGACTTTATTGTCATTTATCCAAATATGGGAAATATAAAAAAGAGGTACTTCCATCGCTGGAAGCGCCCCAAAAAAATAAATGACAAACGAAATAATTCAAGTGTCTGCCTTGCAATTGAAACTTTTGAACAAAAACTACCACAAAATAGTTGAGTATATTATTTATGCTCCTGGCGTTGGTGTGGCTCTGAATGCATTTACAGTCTTGTCCATAACAACCTGTGCATCGCTTCCCGAATCAAGAATCGTATTGTAAAGCGATTCTTTTTCTACCAATACTGTTGTTACGGTAAGCGGCTCTGATGCTTCGGTAGTCAACAAAGCGTCTACTTGTGCAGAGAAACAAGAATCACTTACCTTGGCATGAACCTCAGTGGCAACAACATGATTGGTAGAAATATAATTTCCATTACCCGAAACAATACGTATGATTACAGGTGTGGCACCTTCCGGCTTGATGTTCTGAGTATTAATTCCTTCAGAAAAGTGGTTAGCTATTATAGAATTATTATTACCACTGATATAGAGGAGACCATACAAATCATCTAAACCATTGTCTATTCCCAGAAAAGGGGTCCAAGGTTCATGGTCACGTAAAAAGTGATTTGAAGAAACCAAGTTTTCCGAACAATTTTCCCTGAATACCACCATTCCTGGATAAAATGAATGAAGTCTATTATTTGTGATACTGGAACGTGTCACACCATCAAAATAGATACTGCTCGCACCTCGTGGAAAAACATTATTCGCTGTAATCAAAAGTCCACCAAAATTTTGAGCGTAAATTGAATATCCTTTAAAACCAGCTCCTATCAAGTTATCGGTTATTTTTGAAGCCTGTCCCCAACCTCGTAGTTCTATACAGTTACCACACTCAGCAATGAAATTATCATGTATAGTCAGTGCATCAGCATGATAGATCGTAATTCCATGCTCTAAATACACAAAGCCCATGCCTGTAATCCGAAATGAGTCACAAGCGCTCGCAACATAAATACCCGTTTTCCCATTCATGTATGTGTTTTCCGGATATATTTCTCCTGAACCATCTTCAATAAAATGCAAACCATCAATACAAAAATCAGAAAACTCTACCGAACTTATTCGGGGATTTCCACTTCGTTCAACATAAAATGCAGCTCCTTTATATTCCTCGTCATTTACTTCTAGGGGAATATCTACGAGTATGCGACTTCCTCCCGGCCATAATTCATGCAAATCAGGCCATTCATTCTCAGGAATATTAAAACGAATACTCGAAGATGTAAACCCGTGTCCAGAACCCATAATTTTAAGATAACTGATGTCTATAACTACTTGACTGACAAGATGATAATCTCCCGGTGGAATATAGATAACCGCACCCGGCTTTCCGCCTTTATTCACATCAGTCTTCGTTTGCCTACTTTTAATATCTGCTATAATGCTATTAATTACCTCACCAATATCCTCATACGGATTACCGACAGGCCACTCTGTTACGTCGTAATAATTTTTACTAGCCATAGATAAATTCTCCTATCAATTAATTGTGTTTGTTCATAAACTACTTATTCCTGATATAGCTGGAAGTAAAGCCTAAGAACTCGTACTTTTCCTACAGCTTTTCCGATTATTTTCGCTCAGAAGGATCATTACTTGACAAGAAAAACCAGTTTTTTCCGAAAGACGTTCAGATTCTTAATAAGACTTTATGAACTCGCTCAATTCTGATTATCTTTCATTTAAGACGAAAAACGTTGTCTACTTGTCGACAACATTAGTATATTCCGAATGCACGTCGGAGTTTAGGGGAGGATTACCAACCTTTAATCCGCAGCAGGAGCTTCCCCTGCCAATTTAGACATAGAGTTAGTCTTGAAATCAAAGACTAACAAAGCTAACCAGCTTCTGCGGGCTCCCTATCACAAGCATTCTACACTTCCACCCGATCCCTCGCTAAGGCAAAGCAGCCGATCGTCCCTGCATTATTTGCTAACGCCGGCGTCACGATATATTGGGCGAGATCGGGCGTTCGGACATAATTGTTCAGCAAATCCTTGAATATCACGCGTACGCGCTGAACCATGTGTTCTTGCTGCATAACGCCCCCACCGAAAATAATCCGCTCCGGGGAAAGCTGGAGCGTTGCGGTATACGCACATTGTGCAATGTAATACGCTTCGATCTCCCAGTACAGGTGATCTACTGGAAGTTCTTGGCCCTTCACACCGAATCGCTTCTCGATCGCCGGCCCCGCCGCCAACCCTTCCAGACAATTCTGATGATAGGGACAAGCCCCTTCAAAGAGATCGTCGGGGTGCTGACGAACGAAGATATGTCCCATCTCAGGGTGACTGAATCCTTCGATGAATTGCCCCTGCTGGATGGCCCCGCCGCCGACGCCTGTTCCGATCGTATAGTAGACGATACTGGACAAGCCTTGGCCGTGCCCTTTCACATATTCCCCATAGGCTGCTGCATTGACATCGGTTGTCCATGCGATTGGCACATGCATTGCCTCGGTCATCGTCCCTACAAAGTCAAAGTACTTCCAGGCCAGCTTCGGTGTCGAGGTAATATAGCCATACGTTGGCGAAGCCGGATGAATATCAATTGGACCGAATGAGCCGATTCCAATCGCCTGCAATTCCTCTGCATATTGTTGAAAAAAATCGATCACGAGCGCTAGCGTCTCACTTGGCGTCGTTGTAGGAAAGCTGACTCTCTTGATAATCTCCAGTTCTGGCGTGCCTACGCTGCAGACGAATTTCGTCCCGCCCGCTTCAATCGAGCCCAGTAGCATTTCTTTTCCTCCCATCATTGTTCTTCCGTCAGATGAACATCCAATTCATAGATCATTTAATCGATTTCCTTCTTGTCCATTAACTCCACCAAGAGCGCGACGGCTTTCTTGGCCAGCTCCTCATAAGGCTAGATGACGCTTGGAAAAGAAGGATAGGTCATCTAACGACACATAGGTCCCATCATATCCGACTCATCTCAATGCTTGAGGAACCCGAATGTATCGCTTCAAAGCTTGTCTAAGCATCGCAATGATGACCAGATTTACCGAGAAGATCCCATCAATATCTGGATACTGCGTCAGTATTTCATCAGCCACCTCAATATAGCTACATAAATCAAATTGATTCCAAGCGAGCTCGTACGTAGCACACGGAATATGATGGCTGTTTATTTCAAATTTAAAGGTGCGATAACGCTTGTTGCAGTATCTTAATGTAACCTTTTTTTTCACTTGTTCCTGGAATTCAGTTATTCTCATTAAATGCCGTGATCGTCGAGAAAAAAGGGCGTTTCACATCCAGAATCACGAGGCCGATCAAATAAGTCTTATTTTTGAATAAATTACGTGCACCCTTCTCATCTTGCAACCAACTAATTACGTATTTCACTAAGGTTTAATCTAATTATTGTATTTGGAGAATCGCTCGTCACCGTAATTATTCGCTTGCCCTTTTTCATGAAGTTATTTACAGAGAACATTTTTCCTGATTCCACTCCAAAAATCTCCAAGCTGCAGCTATCGGAATACAAAAGAAGCGGTTCATTGTCAGCAGCCACCATTGATTTCCCTGTTTTTCCAAACGGATTGTTAACATTGAAGTATTCTACACGCGTTCGAGAGCAAACAATCTGATCGGCGACTCCCTGCTCATTTCTGATGGTCAACGTTAAAGTACCCTGAAGATCCGTTCGATCTAATTCGAGCATAAAACTCTCCGACATTTCTGCGGTTAACAGACGCTCTTCTTTCCAGACAAAAATCTCTTGAAACAGATACTGATTCTTCATATATTGCGAGATTTCTGGAATAGGTCTGAAACTTAATTGAGAACCCTTCAAAGTCACTTCTCTTGGCAAGCTCATCGCCCCGCACCACTGATCCATCTCTGACGTCGGGCCAAAATCTTTCCACCATGGCATCCAATCCCATCCATTCTGCCAAGCCATCATAATCCTTCGACCTTGATGGTCTAAAATCGATTGCGGCGCGTAAAAATCAAACCCATAATCAATCACTTCTTCGGATTCAATCCTAAACTTCCCCGTCGCATCATCAATGGTTCCAATCAAATATAGCGTTGTCGTCTCGCCGAGGCCCATTGGTGAAAAAAGAAGGACCGCCTTCTCTCCGATCCTAAAGAAATCCGGACATTCCCACATGGTCCCATAATTGCCTTGATAATCAACGAATGGGCCCGAGAGTTCCCAATCCACTAGATTATCCGACGTGTAATACAAGGCGTTTCCTCTTCCCGAAATACTCGTACCGACAATCATATGATACCGGCCATTATGCTCCCATACCTTCGGATCACGAAAATTCTCAGGCGTAACACCCGGATAATCCGCTTCGATAATCGGATTTCCCGCATACTTCGTAAACTTCACCCCATCTTCACTGATCGCAAGACATTGGGTCTGAATCACTTTTTCCCCTTGGAGGATCGTTCCGGTGTAGAAGATATATAATCGACCGTCTTTCTCAATCGCTGTTCCTGAGAAACAACCGCCTTTTTCATGATCGTCATAAGCTTCACTCGGCGCCAATGCCACAGGGAGGTGCTCCCAGTGAATCAAGTCTTTACTTTTGGCATGACCCCAGTACATTGCACCCCAATAAGGCTTGTACGGATGAAATTGATAGAATAAATGATACTCGCCTCGATACTGAATGAATCCATTCGGGTCATTCAACCAACCAACAGGTGTGCAGAAATGATAATTTTGGCGATATTGACTTTGACTGATTTTATCTCGATACTGGTTCAAATAGATATTCGCTTCTGCAATTCTTTGCTCATGCAAATCCATGCTGATCCCTCCGACATCGTTGTATTATTCCTTCACGGACCCGGCCATCATGCCAGATACCAGATATTTCTGTAAGAAGAACGAGATGACGATCACCGGAAAACTAAATAAAGTTGCTGCCGCAGTCATCGGTCCCAGATCCAAATTGTATGCCGTCAAAAACTCCGACAACGCAACGGGCACGGTCTTTGCTGAGCTGCTCGTCAGTAGAAGTGCTAGCAAGAAATCGTTCCACGCCAACAAAAAGGTGAAGATCCCCGTCGAAATGATCCCGGGAATGGTGATCGGCAGAATGACTTTTCGAAAGCTCACAATCGGGGAAGCCCCGTCAATCGAAGCCGCCTCATCCATATCGATTGGAACGGCTTTAAAAAAGCTAATCATCATCCACAGTACAAATGGCATATTAACAGCTGCATACACCACGACTAGAGCAGGCAAATAATCATATAAACCGAATTTTTGGATCAATGCGTAAATTGGAACCGCGATACTAGACATCGGAATCATCTTGAGGCACAGGACAAGCACCAAGAAAAATCCGCTTAATTTCGATGCTGCTGTTCTGGAAATAGCATACGAAGCCATAGATCCTAAGATAAGACAAATAAGAGTACCCACTGTTGCTGCTACAATACTGTTGAGAAAGAATTTACCCATCCCCGCATATTGCGATAATTGAATATAATTCTCGATCGAGAAAGCCTTTGGAAAAAAAGTTGGCGACGTGGAAATCACTTCATTGGACGGCTTAAGTGAGGATAGCAACATATATAGGTACGGAAATATAAAGAGGACTAAGAACAATGCAGCTACTCCATACATGATAAAGATCCAAACATTGTCTTTTCTATTTCGCCCGAGTTGTTCTGCAAACAATGCAATCGCCTCCCTATTCTTTTACTTTTCGCATAGATAGCAATGTAATTCCTACCAATAGCACAATGAAAATCACGGCCATTGCACTCGCATACCCTACATCACCGTACCGTTGAAGCATCTTGTAAATGTGCACGCTCAAGAGCTCAGATGAATTGATAGGACCCCCTTGTGTCATGACCCAAATAATATCGAAGGACCGCGCAGCATCAATAATCCGCACGACCAGAGCGCTCATAAGAATCGGTTTAATATTCGGTATTATAATCTTGAAAATCATTTGCGAACGACTTGCACCTTCGATTTCCGCCGCTTCGTATAGACTGTCCGGAACACCTTGAATCCCCGCTAGAAACATCAACATCATAAAGGGTGTTGTTAGCCAGACATCCGCAATTATACATGACAGGAGTGAAATTTTAGGGTCGGCCAGCCAGAGTATGCTGTTGGTGGATTCAATCAGCCCCAGCTTCACCAATAACGTATTAATAATGCCGAACTGGTTGCTCAGCATGAATTTCCAGATCAAACCGGCCACGAGCGGTGCAATCATTAATGGCGACAAAATCAAGGTGCGCAAGAAGCGGAACCCACGATATTTATGCGTAAAAACAACTGCCAAGGTCAAGCCAATGACTGTCTCAAAGCCTACTGCCAACAACACATAAATGACCGTATTCTTAAACGACTTCCAAAACGAAGCAGACTCTACGGCACGGAGGTAATTATCGCCCCACGCAAAAGTGCGTGTCCCAACATCATTGGTAACAAAGAAACTGTCGAACACGAGCATGAATAACGGATATAACAAGAACAGGAACATAAAAATAGCTGCTGGCAAGAAAAACAACATCAATGTTTTTCGATCAATGGTCGAAGACACTCGTTTCTGAGACTTTTTTTTTGGAAGAGACTCTTCTGTTATCGTGATCATGTGTATCGTTAGACTCCTTGCTTAGGTGGCACGTTCGAACGCACCACCTTTTTTCTATCTGCCTAGAATTTCTTCGATTTGCTTTTTAGCCAATGTTAATTCCGTGGTTGGATCGCTGCCGGATAGAACCTTTTGCAGCATCGGCGAGAGAACTTCATTCTCAATTTGGCTCCATTGCTCAATCTGAGGTCTGTTCTGCGTCTGTGCTCCGTCAAGGGTCGCTTCAATCGCCTTCACATGCGCATATTGCGGAATATCAATATACTTTTCAAAGACTGACTTTCGAGCTGCTACCCCTAACGATTCCATATACAGCTCATTTTGATCATACATGAATTTGAGATATTGCTCCGCAATGTCTTTCTTCTGAGAATCCTTCAAAATTACTTGATACCAGGGCCCTGGCACCGCGCCAATACCCTTCTCTCCCGCAATCATCGGTGCAGCACCGATCTGCCCTGGCAACACTTTATCTGAGGAGAGGTAAAAATGTCCCCACGCAAGCTGCATCGCCAATTTACCGTTATTAAACAGCTCTGCAGTTTCACTGCTTGCAATCGACAGATAATCCTCAGGGACAACTTTATCTTTGACTAGATTCTGCAGGAAGGTGAGCGATTGGACATACGGCTCTTCAGTAATATTCACTTCACCATTACGATCCAGCACCAAGGAATCAACGCCCGCTTGAGTAACATGGTCGAGCCAACTGCTGACAGCATCGCCGCCGGTCTGACCGAAGACGGATGTGCCATACATTCCATTGTTCGTGAAGAATTTTGCAACATCCTCATACTCTTTCCAATTTGTTGGCACCTTCAAGGCATAGCCGAATTCCTTCGCGAAGTTCGCCTGGTTAATCGGGTCCTCGAACAAACCTTTATGGTAGAGCAAAATTTTAGAATTGCTCCAAGTCGGAATCCCTAACAATTCCCCATTTATCGTAGCGCTTTCACTTAACTGAGGTAAGAAATCATTCATCTGTTCTTCCGTCAACACATTCCCTAACGGTTCCAGTCCCTTCGCTAACGAAGGAAACCATAATACATCAATAATCGCTACATCGTGAGTCGATTTTTTCGCATCAATTTCAGCCTTCAACTTATCGTATACCCCGCTATAAGGAACAGAATCGATCTTAATTTTATAGCCTGTCTGTTCCTCAAACTTCGCTGCGGTTCTATTCGCCACTTCAAAAGCAGGACCACCGCCTTCAACTAATAGCGTTAACGTCTTGTCATTAGAGCTACCTGCAGAGTTACTTCCACATCCGACTAACACAACCAAGAAACAAAGAAACAGTACGGCACTCATCATTACACGTGTTGTTTTCATACTTTTCTCCTCTCAACTTATCTTGAACTACCGGACAAGACCGTCGACAAAACCATACAACCACCAAGAATACCAGACCATAATTCTCTTGCACACTCATGAAGGGATACCCTCTCAATCAAATACCCGGTTTCCCCTCGTTCGATCCCAGCTTGGTTCAGGTAGACTGCGTGAATCTTTGATAAATGGCAATCCGCTTAATGGCTGTTTTGTTGCCCAAACGTTCATGTCCTGTTCCTGATTTAATTTCACGATGAGATTGGCTTTCCTTGTCAATAATTTCAAATCAATGGAAACGATTCACTCATCACATATACATGCTATAATACATTTATGAATTAGTATTTAGGTAGAATTATTTTTTATTTGTCATATATTGCTTTGAAAAACACTCTGAAGGGAAAGACTAATGTGAACTTTCAGCAATTATCGCCGTACATCCGGTTAGCAATGGATAGTCATATCCCATTCCCTTGGTATTTAGAGGAGAGAGTTTTATTTGACTATGAGTTACTTTACGTTAAGGAAGGCAGAATACAAGTAACCGTCGAGGATGATGTTTTTATCGGGGAATCGGGGGACCTCTTTCTTTTTCGTCCAAAGCAACGGCACTCTATTAGAAAGTTAGGAACAGAATTAGTACGACAACCTCATTTACATTTTGATTTGTTCTATAAGGAGGATAGTCCCGATGTGAAGGTTTCCTTTAAAAAACTTGAAGATATGACTGCGGATGAAATGAAATGGTTTCGAAACGACGATCTTGAGCAAATTATCCCTCAGATTCCCAGTCACATTCGGTTAAGGAATACCTTGGTTATAGAAAGAATCATCTTTGAAATCATAAAAGAATTTCAAATGACGTTACCCTTTTATGAAATGAATATAAAAGGATTGTTTTTGCAGTTATTGAATGTACTTTTACGTGAAAACTACTGGAACTGTAATCCACATCTAGTAACCAATATGGGAGAAATGGAGCAGTTGCGGATGTACTTGAACCACAATATCGACCGAAAGGTAACCTTAGATGAACTTTCCAAAATTTCGGGAATTAGCAAATACTATATGATTTCATTATTCAAACAATCATTCGGGAAGAGCCCAATTCAATATCATCTTTTACTAAGAATAGAAAAGGCGAAGGAAATGATTCAGTTCACTAATGACCCGTTAACGCTCATTGCCGAAAGTGTCGGCTTTCCGGATATTCATTCCTTCAGTAAAGCCTTTAAAAAAATAGATGGAGTTAATCCTTCCTTTTACCGTAAGAAAAAAATCTATAAACATGAACATGAAGATTAGAATTATTCACTATATCCACCTGGAGAGCCTAACAGGAGGATGGTCTTAGTTTCACGAATTAAGGGTTCTTTTTTGGGGGATGGTGATGAGCCAGAAGTATGCAGATAGTCAGCCACTGTACCGGCAGGAGCAGCAATTCGCACGCATGGGGCTGACGCTATCACTCCAAACACCTGGCATTAGATGATTTATGGTGCGGAGCACTGGCTTTCGCTACTGACCCAGCGGATGAAGACGCATCTATCGAAGCAAGACATTCTACATACCGACGAAACAACACTGCATACGAGCCGGGTATTTCAGCGGAATCCCAGTCGTATCTTTGGCTGTATCGCACGGGTCGAAGGAAGGTTCCTTGTTGTTTACCATAGGATTATCTGAGTGTATCCCGCTCCAATCGGATCGTGCAGCGACACATCTTTACGCGTCTTCTTCAACGACCGGAGATGCATCAGTATCTCGTTCTCAATGCAGCGGGCCGCAAACGTCGCCAGCTTCGTCCCTTTGTTCGGCCGGAATCTCTCAATTGCCTTGATCAAGCCGATCGTTCCGATCGAAATCAGATCCTCCAGGTCTTCGCCGGTGTTATCGAATTTCTTGAGGTTATGGACACGAAACGATGTAAGTTGATAAGTGGTTAGAATATCTAAATATATATTCCCTTCCCTCATTCGCTTCTGCAAAACATAAATCACTTCCCCAGAACCATATCTATTTCAAACGCAGCTTTAGTCAGTCCTTCTTCTACCGATAATTCTCCCTGAAAAATGCGGGTCATAAAAGAAGTGTATATTTCATCAATTTGGCTCCAGGCTTTAACGGGCGGTCTTAAAAAGCTGTTGTTCAAAGCCTCTTCGTAAGGACGAATAATGGATTCCAGTGCTGCGTTTTTTACTTTCGCCTCTCGGTTTGTCGGAATTAACCCGGTTTGCGCCATGATTTCCTGAGATTGCTTACTCGTCATAAATTTCATAACCCCCCAAGCCTCTTCAGGTTGTTTAGCTCCCTTAGGAATGACTAAGTCTTCACCACCGACGATTGAGGAAGGACCGAATTCATGTGGAAAGGGAACCGCGATCGTTGAATTTAAGGCTCTACTCAATTCATCTCCCTGAAAAACGCTATAAAACCAAGGACCTTCATCAGTGACGAGTATGTTTCCCGACTTGACCCCTTCCCAGTTGTCACCGCCGCCATTGACCACGGTTCTATCGATTAGTTGCTCTTGATACAAAGAAACTAATTCTTCAACCGCATGAACCGTTGCTTTACTGTTAAGGTACCCTGTAGCCTGCGTATATTGGTCATCAGTCATTTTGCCGCCCATTGCATAAATATAAGGGAGTGTCTTCCATGTATCCAAGCCGCCAAGGCCGATCCGGTACCGCCCTTTCCTTGCCAGCGTAATAACTTCTTCGAACCTTTCCGGTGGAGAAGATAAACCCGCTTGTCTCAAAAGATAACGGTTATAAATTGCGACTTTAGTATTAATATTAACTGGGAGCGAATAGTTGGCACCCTCATAATACCCCGCCAAACCTGCACTCGATTGAAGCAGGCTTACTACGGCCTCAAAATCATGGAAACCGTTCAATGGAGTAAGTAAACCGCTTTGGGAAAACTCCGGAACCCACGCGACATCCATACGCACCACATCAGGAGAGCGGTTGGCGGACGCCTTGGCGATTAGAGTGTATTTGAGCTCGATATTATTTGCATGTCTTACCGGATGTACCCTTATCCCCGGATATTGTTTCTCAAAGGCAGGAATAAGCTCTTGTTCTAGGAGATGGGTTTCTTCATCACTGTAAGTGTGCCAGAACTCAATGGTTCTGATCTGAGGATTGCTTAGCTTTTCGACAGCTTCCGGATCGGTGATGATTGAATTCTGGTTGCAAGCGGTCAACAAAACAATGATAATAAAAAAGCAAATCAACCTCTTCATCCCCATACCCCCTTTTTATACCTTCCGATCATGCTTATCCCTGTATTCCACAGGCGTCATTTGCGTCATCTTTTTAAACAGTCTGCTAAAATACTTCACGTCATTGAACCCCGATTTTTCAGCTACTTCGTAGATTTTGTACTCCTTCATCAAAAGCAGTCGCTTCGCTTCATGCAGCCGAAGGTCAATGACATAATCAATAAAATTATGTCCCGTGTGCTTCTTGAATAAATTTGAAAAATAACTTTTGCTGACATGGATATAGTCGGCGACTTCCTGCAGTGTCAATTCCTCTGTAAAACGGGTTTTAATATAATCAATAGCATTATTAATTAATTGCCCGCCTTGTCCCCGATCTGTGGAAACAAGAAGACTCGGATGCTTCATTTCGTCGACCAGTCCGTTGATCATCTCGATTAATCCGTCCAAGGTTTCAGAATGTAAAATGCGGTCACGAGAATCCGCTAGCAGTTTTGCATCTCCGAAGGAATAAGCTAGAGCAGACAACAACTCGTAGGCTTCATTCTTCACTCGGTCGGGTGAAATCTTGCTCTTTTTCCAGCGGGAAACGAAGCGCTCCAATACGGTGGCCGTATCCCTTACTTCACGGATCATATCCAAAATACGGTGCAGTTGAATGGATTCCGGAGAGGATTCAAAATCATACGGGTTCGAATCCTGCCATTCGAACGATTTTCCGGCCCCTTCATAGAATCGTCGTCCGCTGGCTTCCCTGCTTTTTTTGAGCCCTCTTTCCAGCCATTCATGTGCTTGTTCCACGCAATATCCCAACGTGATCCGGACGCGAAGGTCACTCTCAATGCGAGATTTAAGTTGTTCAAGGATACGTTCTGTATCTCCCTCTTGCGGAAAGATCATAAATATTCCCTCACCTGCAAGAATGGGAGCGCTCCCCTTTGGAAATTGGCTATAAAAACAAGCCTGTATTTCTTCATAAATGATACTGATATGAAGCCTTCCGTACAGTTCTTGCCATACTTCAAGCCCGTCCAATACACCGAAGGCACATACAAAAGCACCCGTTTGTTCTCCAAAAATATCAATAAATTTCATATTAGCCTGCTCTGAAACGAGCCGTCGAATAATTTCTTGCTCCAACTTTTTCCTTTCCAATGTATGCACTTGTTCTGAGAATTTTTGCCGTTCTACGATTTGTTGCCTCTGCTTATGAAGCATCTCTTTACAACGGCTCAGCACCATGATCAATTCGTCCGCTTCCAGCGATGGTTTAAGTAAATAGTCCACCGCACCATATTTCATGCCTTCTCTGACATAATCAAACTCATTATAACTGCTGATCAATACGACTTTCATATCCGGATTTATCTGAAGCGCCTTCTGTGTAAGCTGAAGACCATCCATAAGAGGCATTTTAATATCCGTAATCAAAATATCTATTGGTTGTGTACGAATCACCTCCAGGGCTTCCACCCCGTTTGCACAGTCCCCAGCCAACTGAAGCCCATGCAATTCCCAATCGATAAAGCCTTTCAGTCCTTTTCGGATTATGGGTTCATCATCAACGATCAGCACACGATCTGTCATTTTCCTACCTCCTTCGGGAAACGAATCGCGATCAAAATTTGCGTTCCCTTCCCCACCTCGCTGTCTACGGTCATTGTTGAGCCATCATCATAATACAAACGCAAAGAGTCTGAAATATGCTTCAGTCCGATTCCTGTCTTTTTTTGACCGCTTGCCGTTGTCAATTCCCTTAATTGTTTCGGAGTCATACCCGCTCCATCATCTTCGACAATTATTCGTATTTCCCCCGGTTCTTTGACTGAGGCAATCTTTATAGTTCCCCCTCGATTTAAAGGAACAAATCCATGGAAAACCGCATTTTCTACAAGGGGCTGCAGCAGCATGCGCGGAATTTTAAATTGTTTGATTCCTAGCTCTATGTCTAAAACCAATTCATATTTATGATCGTAACGCATCTCCAGAATGGCTAAGTACTTCTCAATGATCTCCAGTTCTTCGGCAAGGGTTATAAGCTGTCCGTTTTTACCCATATTGGCTTGCAAGAGCCGGGTTAAAGCCGCCAGTCCCTGATCAGCCCGGTCTTTTTCACCGGATCGTATCAGCCAACGCAGTGTGCTTAACGTATTGTAAAGAAAGTGAGGATGAATCCGGTAAGTGATAGCCTTGATCTCAGCCTCCATTTTTTGACGTTCTTCCTCGCTCACCCTCGTCATCAACTGCTCAATTTCATTAAGCATTTTGTTAAAGTTCCTGCTCATAAGTCCAAATTCATCGGAGGATTTTACTTGTGTACGGACCTTCAAATCCCCTTGCTGAACTTTTCTCATTCCGATGGTCAATTGTTTGATCGGATTGGTTACCAATTTAGCGATGATCAATCCAATGATGACGGCAATCATGGCAAAACCCGCGGAAGTCAATAAGATGCGGCTATGCAGTTTGTCGAGTGCTCCGATAATTTCGGAGGCCGGAACCGTACCTACTAAAATCCATCCGTTACTCAGCAACTGCTTAACTCCGTAATACTGAGTATCCTTTATCGTTATCTCAAATTCCGAGGCGTCATTCATCACAATTTGATCATAAAGCTCGCGGGTTGGAACAACTTGTCCGACTTTGGACAAATCGGGATCAATCATGATTACCCCCTGCCGGTTTACGACCATATAGCTTCCTGTCTCGCCCAACTTTACTTGGCTAATCGTATCCACGATCGTCTTCCCGTTTAAATTAACGAGTAAAATTCCAATTTGATTCAAGGATTGAAAATCCTTCATGGCTCTGCTAATCGGAAGTACCAGGTCGGTGTTTTCCCCCCCGCCGCTAAATGGATCCCTACGCAAACCGTTCCATACTAATTCTCCGTCCTTCTCTCTGGAATCCTTCACCCAAGCCAAGTTATTAAAGTCCATACGTTTTAGCTTTACGGACGAGAATGTACCGCTTCCCCAACCAAGACTGCCGTCTTTAACGATATTTATGCTCCTTACGAAGGAACTCGAAAACACGACATGGTTTAATCGGGCTGCCATGTCCTGACTCAACTCCACTTGAATACTCAGAGGGCTGCTTTTATAGTGGTTGACGGATTGTTGGATAATTAAGTCACTATATATCAAATCCGATGTGTCACTACCCGCATTGAAAATCGATGATAAGGAATCAGCCGTTTGTTTAGTCAGCTGCAGGGCCGAAGCCCGGACATTTTTCTTCACCAAGGCGGAAGATTCCAAATAGAAGGAAAGCCCCGACAACGTAGTCGGAATAAGGATGATGAACAAAAACGCCAATATCATTTTGGTAGCGAACCGATTCTTAATTCGATCAAAAAGTGGCATTTGTTGTTCATCTCCCTAATTCGTTTCATAATTTTAATCCATGTTACAAGTGCTACATTATTATATCATTCGGTGCAAAGGTCTATTAGGCATCTCCCCTGCCATAAAAAACTTAGTTTCCTAACCATACCGCCATCCGAAGTGATATTTATGAAGTTTTAAAATGATTTAATGAAACTCTAAGTCGCTCTGATACTTGCTCAAGTTGAACCGACCAACGGACAAACTGTTCGGTTAACTGCTGTTGATCCGCGGCAGATGAAGCCACCTGCTGAGACATCGCCATAGATTGCTCAGCAACGGCAGCAGCATCTGAAATAAACTCCATAATTTGTTGCTGCGATTGGTCCATTCGCTCCATAGTCATAGTAAACGTAGATAATCTCTTATTCGCCTCATCCATTCCTTCCTGCACCTGATTAAAGATCAAGTTAGCCTGTTCTACAGAATGAATCTGTTCTTCCATGATCGGACCGGATTTAAGCAAAGCAACTTTAGTTGCATCCATATCCTTGCGAATATTATCCAGCGTTTGTACGATTCGGGTAACCGAATCCCCCGACTGCATGGCCAGAGCACGTACCTCCGATGCAATCACCATAAAGCCCTTGCCCGCGTTCCCCGCACGATTGGCTTCAATTGTGGCATTCAGTGACAAAATATTTGTTTGCTTAGATATGTTGCGGATAAGTTCAAGAATGCTGTCGATTTCCCCAAGTCTATCAAAGAGTTTGCTCACATGACTGGAGATTTCCTTCATAATTTGAGCTGTGTCCCGATTTTTGCCAATCATCAGTGTCATATGTTGGGTACCTTGCACACTTCGTTCTTGGGCTTGATTGGAAACCTCAATCAGGTCTTGAACATCCTCCGTCATCTGTTTCACATTGGAGGTCATCTCTAGAACTAGACCATTCCCTTTCTCAAGCGCCGTAGCTTGTTGTTCAGCGCCTTTCGCGATACTCTCGGTAGCGTTGGCAATTTCCTTCGCATACTTGGACATTTCCCCTGAGGATTCGCTCAGATGAGTAGAGGTACCAAGAACTTCATCTGCAGCTTCAAATGTCTGAATAAACTGTTTACGGATTTTTCCTATCATTTGATTAAAACTTCCGCCTAACGCAGCAAGCTCATCCTTTCCCGCTAAATCAGCCCGTACTGTCAAATCTCCTGCCTCGCCATGACTCATCATCATGCGGAGCTTTTCAATCGGGTGCGTGAAGCGTCTTGCACTGAAATATGCAAGTACGATAATGATTGCTGAACAAACAAGCGCGATGAAGATAACCTCAGACCGAATCTGGCGCATATCTTCTAGCAGCTTGTCCACCGGATATACCGACACAACCTGCCAACCCGCTATAGCGGATGCCGCCCGAGTAACAATAAATTTATTCCCATTAATTACCTCCTGCCAGCTATTCTCCTGTTCATTTTCTTTCAAGCCGAATGACAGCTTGGTTCCTAACAAGGATTCTTCTTCGGCAACCAATACTTTGCCATCCGCAGAGGCGATATATGAATTTCCCTCGTCATCCAAACGAAGGTCTGCCAGCGTTTGCTTTATCGCATCTGCCTTCACTTCTAGAAGGAGAAAACCTACCGTCTTATTGTCACTCAGCCGCTTCAGTGGACGACCAAACGCAAATACCTTCTGTTTGTTGAGAAACTCATCGGAAGCAATGCTATTCTCAAGACCTAAATATACGGTGCCTCCTGCTGTCCCAACCTGACCTATCAATCTTTCCCGAACATCATCGGAAATATTGTAAAATAACGGAAGTTTTCTCTGTCTTTCTAGATCATCCGCAATCATATAGATACCTATTAAATCTTTATAAGGCCCTTTCAACTCTTTAAGTTTGTTATTCGTTTTATTAATTTGATCTGTCTTTCCCGTCTTTACCGTTTCCATATTTAAAGCACTTTGCACGTCTTTATCGAGCAACACTTGCATGGTCAGCATTTCGTATTGCGACAGCATTAAATCCAGTTTCTCATTAGCCTGTGACACCGATTTTATAGATACATCTGTAACCGTACTTTTGATAATAGCAGATGAACGATAGTAGAAGACCAAGACAACAGCAACTAATGGGATTAGAATCAATGCCAATAACAGGCTTAACAGCTTCCATTTAATTGAGTGAAGGTTAATATTACGATAGTTGAACGATAAAAAATTCAATGGATGCTCACATCCTAGTCTTATAGTGATAAAACTAACTAAAGCAAACGTTTTCAAATATTACAGAAAACCAAAACGAGTGAGCTCAGAATCCCGCCTCATTTTGGTATCTGTATAGAAGAATTTTTATTTATAAGATATTTTGATTAAATCCCAATATTTCAGCTTAGGTAGCTCTATAGAAATTTGACCGTCCTTTTGTTCAAACGAGAGTTCTACAGGCGAACCTCCATAATAATCAGGAGATGCGAACATGATCCGGTCCACTGTCCCACTGGTTTGGACTATGACCTTCACATTCTGACGTTCGGCAGGCTCAGTCTGTTCCCCTGCTGAATCGTTCCAGTCCATAGTTACTGCATCGGTGAAGTTAATAAAGTGAACAATATCCTCCCCATCCTTGTGCTTAGCAAAAGACCAGACCTTTCCTTGATCCGCAGAAGCAGAAATTTGTACCTCGTCCGTTCCTTCTACCGTAACCTCAGACTCTTCCATTCCATCTCGCAAAATATTCTGGTAAGCTACCAGGAAGTCATAGTAATGAATTAGTTGTTCCTCAAGCTCAGCGGGAATTTTCAAATTTTTATTTGGAAAATATTCCTTGGCCAACATGTTCTCCCCAAGCTCGAGATGTGATCCGCCTGAAGCAAAGATGACCGCATCCGTCAGTAACACCCCCGGTGTGTTGAACTCACCCGGAGTATTGGCCAAATCATAATTCATATAGGCAGCCAGTACCGTATTCAACTGATTTTTGCTGTACTTGGCGTTCTGATCGATGATTTCTTTGAGGTTTTTATATTTCGGATGTCCATCCCATACTTCCGTATATAGAAAATCCAGTGGTGCGTTCGGGGCCATAAAGGCTTGACCGTACTGACCAACCGCGTTCATGACGTAGTAGATATCCAGGCGCTCCTTTGCACTTTTCAAAAAGGAGACATAGCCTTCGGGCAGTTTGACACTTTCTCCCTGCGCATTCCAGAGACCTCCCCGATCTCCCAGCTGGTCGACATGCCACCCGTCAAAGGGCAGATGCTTAAACACCTCGGCTTCCTTTTCGATCAAATATTTCTGCCAATCCGTGTTGGACGGATCATACAACATAATATCACTTGCCCAATTTTCCGGAAGCGGGTGTTTATCCTGATTCATCGCACTGGGATCTTTAAAAAGCCCCCACTCCCGTTTGACTCCGTCCTGCTCCGCGTCTTCATACGCGCCAAAGATCAGATTGTAATTCATTGCTTTCATGTTGTACCCGTGGACCAGATCAATGTAACCTTTCACCGTATCAAAAGCGACCGGTCGGTTGGCAATGTCGTCCCAGCTTTTTGCCGGCTGGTCTGCATCCATCTTAATCGGCGTTTGATGCTTATATTGCCAATCATAAAATTGCACCCCATTGATGTGGAACCGATTCAGACGTTCAATGATCGATGCCATCTCATCCTGGCTCATAGCATGAAAATCCGCCAAATACCCGTAACGCGGAAATTTAGTCCAATCGGAAGAAACATCGACCGCGATATTAAGATGATCCTGCGCCTCTCCTTTCTTCATCAGAAAAATCTCGGCCATGTACCCTTTTCCGTCCTCTTTCGGAGGATTCCAGGTCCAATTCAGCTTTTCGCCAGCAGCTTTCAGCTCCTGTTGTTCAATCACTTCCTCCAAATGGCGATACTGGACTCTGACCTCTGCATCACTGACGTTTTCCTTTAAATAAAGCGTGAAGTTTACTTGTTCCCCCGGCTTATAAGCCGCCTTATCCGTTGCGACTCTGTCCATCTTTGACTCACCCGTCACCTCTTCCGCTTTCAGCAATTGCTTCTTGCTGCAGCCTGCAATCAAGACCGTCAGACAGCATAAAATTACAAGTGAAGTCCGCCGTAATCTCCAAAATTTCATTATCATTTCGCTAGTTCTCCTGTCTTCCTGTTTATTGAACTACCCTTTTACACCGCCTTCATTAAATCCGCCTTGAACAAACCTTTTCTGGAAAACAATATAGAGCAGCACGGTTGGGATCAGCGCAATGATTGAAGCCGCAAACACCCATCCGTAGTTAGTTGCGTATTTATCGTTAAACATCAGCAAGGCAATCGGCAGTGTTCTCATCGCCTCGTCTTTGATAATTACGAGAGCCGTAAAATATTCTTCCCACGTGCCCTGGAAGGACAATACCGCCAGAGTTCCGATCGCCGGAAGGGATTGCGGCAAATAAATATTCCAGAAAATACGCCAGTTTCCACCACCGTCAATGAGAACGGATTCTTCATATTCCTTGGGGATGCTCTGGAAAAATCCTCGAAGGAAGAACGTACTTCCAACAACTCCCCCACCGATATAAATCAACCACAGTCCCCAATAAGTGCTTACCAGTCCAAGATTTTTGATAATAAGAAACTGCGGGATAATGTTAATGACACCTGGAATCATCGTCGTCAACAAGAATACGCGGAAAAGCAGTTCCTTTCCAGGAAATTGAAATCTGGCAAATCCGTAGGCCGTTAAGCATCCCAGCAGCATACTGCCGACCATGGATACGACCGTCACCAGTGCACTGTTCAGGAAGTAACGGGCGAAATTATTTTTGTTCCAAACAAGAAAATAGTTGTCCAGATTGGGAACCACCGAGAAAATTTCTTTCGGTCGTGGTAGTGAATACGCGCTCTTGATAAAACTGGTCAAGATCATATATACGAAGGGAAACAAGAACGCGAGAGCCCCCATAATAATGACCGTGTATACGAGGAGTTGAAGATACCATTTGGTTTTCATTGTCTGCCCCTCCTACAGCATCTTCTGATTGCCGAATTTTTTCATCTGGGTATAGGTCACCAAAAATACAGTGATACCCATCATAACGGCAACAGCGGAAGCATATCCAAAGTTAAAGTTTTTGAACGCCTGCATATACATCAAACTCGGGAGCGTTTGTGTCTGATCCATTGGCCCTCCACGAGTGATGAAATACACCTGCGGGAAGAAGTTAAAAGCCCCATTAACGAGATTTATGATCACAAACGCGGTAACCGGAGCGAGCATCGGTACTGTAATGTTCCAAAATTGCCTGATTCCGCTAGCTCCATCAATTTGGGCAGCCTCATAGTATTCCTTCGATATCCCTTGAAGCCCCGCCAAATAGATAACAACCCCCCAACCGACCGTCTTCCAGATATGGAACAACCAAATTACGACCATAGCCGTCCAGTAGTTGGAAAGAAAATTGACCGGTTCCGGAAAAATACCGAGTACCTTATAAAAAATGAAGTTGATTAAACCGTATTCCCCGCCCGCAAACAAGAATCTGAACAGAAATGCAACAACGATCCAAGAGGTAATAATCGGCAAGTAATACACGGTCCTGAACACAAGCTTGTACTTTACAAAGTGAAGATTAATTAATACAGCGAAAACGATCGCCAAAAGCCAGTTGATCGGCACGGTCACGATCACGTTCAAAATCGTATTTCGAATCGCCATCAATACTTTGTTGTTAGGATCCGTAAAAGCGGAAACATAATTCTCAAACCCAACGAATGGATTCTCCGCATTTGGCATGATACTGTAATCTTGAAAGCTGATAAAAATATTTCGGATCATCGGGTAGACGACAAATACCGCGGTACCCAGCACCCCTAAAAAAATAAAAGGCAAAACAGCCATCCATTGTTTGAGGCCTTTTTTCATCCGTGTTGCTGTCGGCGGTTTTTTTCCGGCTTGCGGCTGGCTGGCCAATGGAATTGACATCTTCACCACTCCTTTCCCTTATCCGGGTAAAGATGCATCGCCTGATGGCGTCATCAGGCGATGCATCCTTATAGTACTAGCTTCAATTATTTATTAAGAATAGATTCGATATTTTTAGCTGCCTCATCCAAAGCCGCCTTCGGTTCAGACTCACCGCGAACCGCTTTTTCGATCGCCAGGTTCACGATGGTCTCCATTTCACCATACTGTGGGATCGGTGTCCGCGGAAGGGCCGTTTCCAATTGCTTTACGTATTCTGTCATGTATGGTTCTTTCAAAACGGATGGATCGTTTGCGGCCTTTTGATTTGTCGGAATCAATCCAGCTTTGGCCAATATTTTTTGGGGTTCTTCCGTAATCAACCACTTGGCAAATGTCCAAGCTTCTGCCGGGTGTTTAGAATTCGCGAAGATGACCAAGTTTTCACCGCCAACAACCGAACGACTTCCACCAATTCCTTCAGGCATTTGCGTCCATACTGTATCTTCGATGTTAAAGTTTGCGTTCTCTTCATTCATCAATGTACTGAAGAACCAAGGGCCGTCATCTATCATGAAATATTCATTGTTCTTCAATCCATCCCATACACCCGGCTCTCCGCCGAGCATGGTTGGGATAATCAGCCCTTCCTTGCCCCACTGTACGATCGTCTCCAACGCCTTAACGCTTTCCGGACCGTTCAGATAACCTTCAACTTCGGTATAATCCTCGTTAGTCAAAGCGCCGCCAAGACTCCAGAAATAAGGGGAAGCACCCCAAACATGCGGTCCCGAGATACCAATCGCCCCTTTGGCTCCTTGCTCCATTGCCTTTTTGGAAGCTGCCACAAATTCATCCATTGTTTTTGGAGCTTCCTTAAGCCCGACCTTCTCCAAAAGCGCCTTATTATAAATGGCAATTTTGGTATTCGTATTCAATGGAACGCCATAGTAGCCATTATTGAAGTAGTTCGTTTCCATCGGCGCTTTAAATACACTGGACTTCACTTCCTCAAATCCATCCATTTTGCTGACGTCTTGCAGTGCTCCCATTTTGGCGAATTCAGGAACCCAGATAATATCCATGCGCATCAAATCCGGCGCTGCATCGCCAGCTACACCGGCAATGACTTGCTCCTTTAATCCTTCATAAGGCATTCTGGTCAAGTTTACTTTGATTTCAGGGTGTTCTTCTTCGAATTTCGGAACTACTTGTTCCGTCAGCACTTTTTCTTCCTGCTCCCCGTAGGTATGCCAGTACTCGATTGTCACTTTCTTTGAGCCAGTATTTCCTGGGTTGCCGCCCGTCTTGTCCGAATTCCCGTTTGAAGCCGATCCGCCATTAGTTCCGCCGCAGGCAGATAATGAAAATGCCAAAACGGCTGACATTACACCAATAGATATTTTTTTGTAAAACTTCATACTTTGAAACCCCCTTATCGATTTAACTTACTCCTTTATTATGAGGCGGGACTTCTCAGTGAGAAACCGTTTACATTTGGCTCATGGTGAACAATATTGTGAAGTTAGCGTTTCCAAATATATGCAAAATAAAAAAGGTGCATTTTATTTTGATATGATCTCAAAATAATGCACCTTTACACCTTCTACTACCAAACTCCTAAAAAGTTAACGTTATTTTTATTATGGATGCTGGTGGCCATCGGCATCAGCGCATTTCCCCAGGTACTCCCAGGCCCCCCATTCGCCGGAAACTCCAGGTTCCTGCCCCTGGGAGTACCATCTGGCTTTCCAGTCTCCCCCGTTAAACGAAACAATATCGCCGTAATTGTATACTTGAGTGGAACTCCAAGCAAGGTGCCCGCATTCTTCAGGGTTCTCATTTCCCTCCCCGGTACCGGGATTCCCGCCGTTGCCAGGATCGATATCGCCGTCAATATTAACATCTATTACTTGATAAAAAGTGCTTCCCGTATACGCAACCTCCCAAACAGCGAGAATCACATGATAGCCACTTCGATCCGATGGTACATTACAGAGGTGATTATCTTTAAATTCAGGAAGCGATCCATCATGCGACACCGTACAAAAAGAGAGAGCATCAAATGAATCACGAGTAAGCGGCTGGTTGGGGTTCCAATCAGGCTTAGTAATGTAGTATCTCCAATTCGCTGTATTATGGTTTGCCGTATGAACCCAGGTAAACGTATTGAGTCCGCTTGCGATATTTATTTTTTCCCACCGGTCAGTCCATTGTTGGTCCATCTCCGGATATCGGCCATTGGCGCTGGCAATTTTTCCGTCTTCAGGTCCACCGTTAGGAAATCCGCCCGGTGCCTCCAAATCGGCGGGATTATATTTCACATAGCCGCAATCCGTATTAATTCCTTTGGCGCACAGATCCGCCCGGCTATTCTCAACAAAACCGTGAGCGGATGCCTTGTCCGCGAACATAATGGACAATGCGAATAACAGCACTGAAATTCCTAGGGTAACCATCAACTTATTTACCGGCCCAACAAACACACGCTCTTTTAAGCAGATAAAACTTTCCATAAGTTATTCCCTCCTGAAATGGAATTGTTATTAATCTTTCACAAGTTCAACCTTGTCAATTTGTAAATTTGTCTCGCCCGGAGCTGCCTGATAAAAAGCTATATTCAACTTGCCGTTCGTAACCTGAACTGTGCCCTTAATCATGGAGTAGTCATTTCCGTGAGAAATGTTTGTGTAAACGGGACTGCCGCCATAACCGGATAGTTCCATTCTGCTAAGCAAAGGGGTTCCGGTATTTTGCTTCACCATGGCTGAAACCGTGTATTTGCCATTTTCCAAGCCCGTCAATTCCTGCTCTATCTTTTGCTGATAATTTTGTCCGCTCCAGAAATAACATTTAAAACTACCGTCATTGACGTCGGAACCATCCACGCCAACATTTGTACCCGTTGCCTTCCAGCCCGAAATGTCACCGCTTTCAAACCCGCCGTTGACCAATGCCGGAAAGCTGCCTGGAGGATTCTCTTCACTACTTCCGGTGCCTGCAATTAATTCGACGTTGTCGATTTGCAGATTCGTATTGCCCGGGGCTTCCTGGTAAAAAGCGATGTTGAGCTCACCATTTACTACTTGAACGGTACCAGATATATTTTCGTACTGACCGCTGTGAGGAATGTTCACGAAAACCGTCTCTCCGCCAAGACCGGATAGTTCCATTCTGCTGATCATGGGCGTGCCGGTATTTTGTTTAACCTTTGCGCTTACCGAGTAAGTCCCCGGTTCCAGGCCCGAAACGGTTTGCGATACTTTAGCCGTATAAGCATCGGGACCCCAAATCCAGTACTTGCTTCCTTCAAAAGCATCGTTGCTGTCGACACCATGGGCAGCTGTACCTGCATATGTCCATCCTGCTTCTCCACTCTCAAAACCGCCGTTCATCAGTTTCCCGATTCCGCCAGGTTGCTCCTCTTCTCCTCCGGAACGGTCACTGCTCATATAAATCATGTTCCAGTATTCCAACGAAGGCACCGAGATCAGCACATACTTGCCTTTTCCGTCGCTACCTTTGGTAAACTGCAGCCGTTTTGAACGTCCGTCGTCGGAATCCGGTGAGGCAAGCCATACGCTGTTCACGTCATTCGTATAGTAGTACTTCACCTCAAAGTTGCTGATCTTCTGGGGCGTCTCCTTGCGTCCATCGTTCGCACGCCAATCGTTCTTGCTCACTCCCAGCAAATTGATCATCTGGATAATTTCATACCGATTGTCCTTTTTGCCGTAAGCCCATATTTTATTAGGCTCGCCCGTTGCACTGCTTGCGTACTGAGGAAACTCAATCCGGTTCGCCGTTTCCGTTTGCCCATCTCGAAGCAGGTTTTCGTAAGCCACGATAAAGTCATACAGCTTGCCGATACGATATTTCAAATCCTCGGTCATATATAAATTTTGGGCGGGAAAATATTCATTGCTGAGCATGTTCCCGTTGTCGCCCAACTCCATTCGTGAACCGCCGGCTGCGTACACAGCGGCGTCGGTCAGCAGAACAGCCGCCGTATTAAACGGACTGCCTGGGTTCTGCTCCCCATAATCGTAGCTCATATAGGCGGGAACAATTAGAGACTTGCCTCCGCTCTCTTTTCGGGATTGCTCGATCTCTTTCTTCAATGAATAATACGTGTCATATAGCTCACCCTCACTGTCTCTGTCCCATGGCCAGATTTCCGCATAGATCGCGTCAACATTCGCCTTGCTAGCATTTTCAATACCTTGGGCTCCAACCGGATTGAACACCAGATATTTACCGCCGATCGCCTGCTTTGCTTTGTTCAAAAATTCAGTATACGTGTCTTTCACGTACAAGGTCCGGTTATCCGAGGTTTTCATCTTCCCCCATTCTCCAACCGTATCCCCATGCCACCCGTCAAAATCGAAGTGTTCGAATATTTTATTCGTTTCCGCAAAAATATAATTTTGCCAACCGGGGTTTAGCGGATTGAAGAAGTAAAGATGTGTAATGCCCGTCGGTGTGGAATCCGCCATTTTAAAACTGAAGTGACCTTGCCCCCTCGGGTTGTCATCTGCGTAATATAAAGCCCATTCCTGTTTAACACCATCCTTGTCATATCCCGAGGTGGCCGCATAAATCATGTTATAGGCCATATTCGCCATTCCGACGGCCTTTGCGTTGGCAATATAACTTCGAACCGTGTCGCCGTAGATCGGCCGTCCCGACCAGTCGTCCCACTGTCTCAAATCGGGGGCTACCGGCTTGTGATGGCGGTATTTCCAGTCATAGTATTGAAGGGCATTAATATGATAATTTTTCAGCTTATCTATGCGTTCGGCAGTATTCGTGTTTTGTCCGAAATCCCATACATACCCGTATCGCGGGAATTTAACCCAGGATGACGAGACATCTACTCCTACCGTGTCCGAATCTACAACGTTCCCTGATGCATCCTTCACATCAACCTCTAGCAAATAGCCTTTAAAATCCTGGTTAGGAGCCTGCCAATTCGCGACCATGATGACATCTGCACTATGCTTCAAATCCAGAGGTTTCCGGATCGTCTCACCAATCTGGCTCTCTAAATGCTTGGCCTTGATTTCTACGGTTCCTCCGGTGAGATCCCTCCCTAGCCTGTTTTTCAAGTCAATCCGTACTTCCACTGTCGAGCCCGGATCATACATTGCTTTATCCGTCGTTACGTCATAAACGACTTTCCCCGTACTTGCGGCGGCTGCTTCATCCGAGCCCCAACCCATTTGACTAAAAAGCAGCGTGCATGTTAAAGATACCGCAAGCATCCTCCTCAAACTCTTGCCGATCAAATTTACCTACTCCCTTCATAGATTTTACTCGTGCACAATCTTTTTCATCGGTATGATAAAAGTCACCACCCCCTTCCCTCTATAGAATAACATCCTAAATTATGCAAAAAGTGGATTTAATTACTCTGATCGTGTCTTCTTTTACTTTTTATCTCAGCAAAAGAAAAAAGAAGGGGCGGCCCCTTCTTCTATACCAATCTATATACTCTCGCTTCATAAGGTCTGAGGTTCAACTCACGGATCGGTGTTTCAGTCACGTTTTCGTAGTTGGAAATGATTAATTGATTTCCACTACGATATTCCTCTAGCTTTTCTGGAAGCGTGAATTCCGCCTCCCTGTCAGAGAAATTGAGAATCACGATCCATTTTTCGTTTCGCCAAGTTCGGGTATAGGCATAAATTTGTTCATGCTCTTCAGCCACGATATCATAATCGCCATAGATCATAATCGGATGCTGCTTGCGCAATTGGATCAATTTTTTGTAGTAATGAAAAATGGAATCCTTATCCCGCAGCGCATCCTCGACATTAATCTCCTTAAAGTTGGGATTTACTCCGATCCAAGGCTCTCCTGTCGTGAATCCAGCGTGTTTGCTTTCGTTCCATTGCATCGGAGTTCTTGCGTTATCCCGGGATTTTGCATAGATCGCGGCCATCGCTTGCTCCACCGGCATGCCCCCGTCATGAACCGCCTCTTTAAAGAAATTTAGCGTCTCGATATCCCGGTATTGGTCGATATTATCGAATTTCACGTTCGTCATGCCAATTTCCTCGCCCTGAAAAATGTAAGGCGTGCCCTGAAGGGTGTGAAGGAACGTGGCCAGAAGCTTGGCCGACTCTTTCCGGTATACCGTGTCGTCGCCAAAACGGGACACCATACGAGGTTGGTCGTGGTTGTTCAGATAAAGGCTGTTCCAGCCTCTGCCGTTCAGTCCGTACTGCCATTTGTTCGTAACGGCTTTCAAGTCGGCCAGCTTCCACTTGGTGAAGTTCCACTTCCCGCCTTCCCCGGCGTCGATATCCATCGTCTCGAAATGAAATACCATGTTTAATTCCTTGTTAGCCGGATCCGTATAGCGCGCAGCCAGCTCCGGCGTCACTCCCGGCATCTCCCCGACGGTCATGACGTCGTATTTGGACAATACCTCTTCGTTCATTTCTTTCAGATATTGCTCCAACCTCGGCCCGCAGAGGAAAAACTCGCCTCCCCAAGCATATTTGTCATCCCCAGCGCTCGGCAGACCTTCCGCTTTTGAAATACAATTGATCACGTCCATGCGGAATCCGTCGATCCCCTTCTCTAACCAGAAAGTCATCATATCGTATACCGCACGCCGAAGCCTTGGATTTTCCCAATTCAAATCCGGCTGCTTCTTCGAAAACAGATGCAGGTAGTATTCATCCGTCACCTCGTCATATTGCCATGCTGAGCCGCCGAAGAAAGATACCCAATTGTTCGGTTCGGAACCGTCCCCTTTCCCGGGTTTCCAAATATAAAAATCACGGTAAGGATTATCTTTGGATTTTTTGGATTCCTGAAACCAGGAATGCTCGTCAGAGGAATGATTGACCACGAGGTCCATAATCAACCGAATACCGCGTTCATGAAGGCCGTGGAGCAGCTCCTCCCAATCGTCCATTGTGCCGAATTCATCCATAATATCCTGATAATCGCTGATGTCGTATCCATTATCGTCGTTCGGAGATTTATAGACCGGACTCAACCACACGATGCCTACTCCGAGCTCCTTCAAATAATCTAATTTGCTGATGATCCCCCGCAAATCTCCGATCCCGTCTCCGTTGCTGTCCATGAAGCTACGGGGATAAATCTGATAAACGACTTCTTCTTGCCAAAAAGCGCCCATTTTCACCTAAATTCCTCCCAATACCGCATATAAATAAACGTTTCAAATTCATCTTAAAAAATCTCTCTTTCATGTACAACATTCTATAATCTCCAAAACATCAAAAAGGAGAGCGTTGACATATTCGCCCTCCTGTGATAACTGCCTTTAAATTAACGAACTGTCTCCAGAGGCGCCACGCGCCCGTAAGAGAATTTAGCAAGTTCACTCTTCGCCGCCCAGCGCACGCTGTTGGCAATCACCTGAAGCACCTCGGGGTGGTGGTATACGGGGAATGTTTCATGTCCCGGCCTGAAGTAGAAAATATTACCCTGCCCTCTTTTGTAACAACAACCGCTGCGGAACACTTCACCGCCTTCGAACCACGAAATAAAGATCAATTCGTCCGGGGCCGGGATCTCAAAACGTTCCCCGTACATTTCTTCCTTCGGAATTTCGATATACTCGCCAAGGCCCTTCGCGATTGGATGGCCGGGCTCGATAATCCAGATTCTTTCCTTTTCTCCGTCATCCCGCCATTTCAGCGCTCCCGTGTTCGTGCCCATAAGAGCTTGGAATATTTTTGAACCGTGTCCCGAGTGAAGGACGATCAGACCCATTCCGCACAGCACTCGTTGGCGCACTTTTTCTACGATCTCATCGCTCACCTCGTCGTGAGCCAAATGCCCCCACCAAATCAGCACGTCGGTTCTATCCAACACCTCATCGGTCAGTCCGTGTTCCGGCTCATCGAGCACGGCGGTTCCTGCCTCCAATCCGTCCTGGCCGTTCAGATAGTTCGCAATGGCCCTATGAATGCCCTCCGGATAAATCGCTTTCACTTGTTCACTTTGTTTTTCATGTCGGTATTCGTTCCATACGGTTACATTGATGTTAGACATGATGAAACACCTCCTGTTTGATATGAATCCATCGTTGTTCCGTAAATGATTCGATAATAGAGTCAAGGGTAAGCTGATTCATATAACCGTCTTCCATATCGGCGTCACACCCATCCCCTTTTCCTTGGACAAGGTTGATAAAAGACTGCATCTGATCAGTTCGGAAGGATTCAGGAATTTCCGCTTTCCGGAATCCGCGGTCTCCCTCTTCGGAAAAATGGACGTAAAGAGTGTCTTCCTCTTCGAGATTGTACACAAGTGCTCCGCGGGTACCGTAAATCTCCAGCTGTTGGTAGTTCCCCCGCCCGTAAGCGAATCTTGAAATGGACATGGCTCCCGAAGCACCTCCCTTAAGGCGCATCAGCACATGACAGAAGTCGTCGACGTCGACCTCCCCCTTACCGTCTCCGGAAATGAGGCCGCGTTCCTTGATAATCGTATCCGCATCGGCAATCACCCGTTCTGCATCGCCGATGAGAAAACGCTGAAGATCGAGAATATGCGAGCCCAAGTCTCCCAGCGCCCCCGATCCCGACAGCTCTTTGCGGAATCTCCAGACCAGCGGAATGCTTTCGTCCAGTCCCCAGCTTTGCAGGTATTGGCTGTACACGTGTTTAATATCGCCTAATTTGCCCTGGTCAATCATCCATTTTGCATATCTCACCGCCGCTTTGTAACGGTAACTGAAGCAAACCATATGCGGCAGGTAATCGTTCGCCAGCATATCCCTCAGCATACGCGCCTCCCGCGTATCCAGCGACACCGGCTTTTCAAGGGCAAAAGGCTTACGCCGCTTTATCGCCTCACAGGCGATCGCATAATGATTGTGATTTGGCGTACCGATCGTCACTGCGTCGAGTTCGGGATTCTCCAGCAATTCCGTAACACTCAGATATCTTCGCGTTTCCGGGATGCCGAGTTCTTCGCCCCTTCTTGCCAGCGCTTCTTCATTGCAATCGCAAATCGACCATACGTCGGCATCCTCGCTGGACAATATGCCCCCAATATGCATGTCCGCGATACCGCCCAAGCCGATCACACCGATTTTCAGCTTTTCCATTTCATCGCCCCATCCCTGTTAACATCGTTTTAATCACAACCCCAGTATAGAGTGTGATAGAATGGACGGAAATGGCGGAAAGATACCCTTTTTGTACAAAAGCGACTTTTATAAATTGATCTGGGAGGATAATCATGCTTGCTATTAATGTGGAAGTAATGCCGAAGATCAAATTGATGGGGTTCGTTTCCTATAAACAGCCTTGGATTCACTTTAAGAGAACGACGCACGAATGGGTTCTCTATTTCATCAAATGCGGTGAGCTTCATCTCCGGGAAAACGGTGTCGACTATATCCTGAAGAAGGGGGATCTCCTTGTCCTGGAGCCAAATTTGGAGCACGAAGGCATAGATAAGCACGTTTGCGACTATTACTATGTTCATTTTGAGCATTCGGACATGAAAGCGGTGGAGGTGAAAGATATCCTTCCCTTAGCCAGACACGTCATTCTGGAAGAAGAAGCCTATCAGGCCGGCCAGGACAATTCTATTTGTCATTTCCCAAAAAACTATTCTTTGTCGAAAAAAGACCTGTCTTTTTCCTTTCTTGCGATGAATGAAATACTGGGGCTGTACAGGCGCAAATATTTCAACCGCGGATTGACCGCTCTAAAATTTACCGAATGGCTGATCAAGGTCTCCAGGAAATACTTTATCGATACGCTTCAAACGCATGAGGGAGGCAATACCAAATCGTTCATTAAAGTCCACGCCTTGCTTGACTACATCCATGAGCACTATACCGAAAAAATAACCAGCACGGACATCGAGCAAGAATTTGAATGCAATTATGATTACATCAACCGGGTATTCACCAAATGGACTGGCCGGAGCATTATGCGTTATGTAAACCGGATTCGAATCGATCATGCGAAGGAATTGATCGAAGCGACCCATTTAAGCTTTAATGAAATTGGCTATTTGTCCGGGCTGGACGATCCGTATTACTTTAGCAAGGTATTTAAGAAGTATGAGGGACTTTCGCCCAGTCAATATTATAAAAAAGTTCGGGAGAGGGGAACTTCCGCGCAATAGCTCAGACTCATTTCGAATCTAATTGTTTTCTGAACTCACGCGGGGTCTGCCCTGTTATCTTTTTGAATACTCGGCTAAAATACTTTTCATCCTGATATCCGACAAGATCAGCGATTTGAGTTAAACGCATACCTGAATCTGCCAGCAAGGTTTTGGCTTTATCGATTCTCAACCGGGTAAGATAGTCTGTTAAATTCTCATTCGTGATTTGCTTGAACTTCCTGGAAATATTTTCTCGGCTGATAAAAAAGCGATCCGCGATATGCTGCAGCGTAATTTCTTTGTGGAAGTTCTGGTCAATATAACGTTTAATGTTTCTCACCAATTGACCGTCCAGGGTATGTACGGAGGCGTACTCCCGAGAAAAGGCAAGCAGGTTGGCCGCAACTTGCTCCTTCCAAACGGAAAGCGAAAAATTTCCGTTTGGATCCAAAGGCAGATCAAAACCAAATGTTTCGGCCGAATTGGAGCACCCATCCCATCCAAATTCAACCTTCCAGTTTAACAGGGCAGATTCAAATTCCCTCTGCCATTTTTCAAACTGAATCCGGGATAGGTAAGGTTGCTGCTCCATATGATCGGCCCATTTATCTACCCATTCAATAACGCGATCGCGCTGTCCGGATAATGCAGCAAATTTAAAGGGCTCAAAAAAACGAAGAAACGAATAGTTTTCTTCACTAACTTGATCTGGCTTGCGATGCTTGTGAATCCGTTTTTCCGAACAAAGCAAATTGCGTTGTTTTATTGCTTTGTTGGCCTGCTCGAAGGAACGCGGTACCCCTTCCGAAATCGGGTATACTTCACCGAGACCAAAGTGAACTTGAATTTGATAGGTCTCCATCATAGATTTATTAATACTCTGGAGGATCCCCTCTATATCCTTTGCATGATCCCAGCATAAAATAACTATGTTTATCCCCTCAATCCCGCAGCGAAAAGCGTATCCATGACTATCTTTTTCCCCGGAAAGTACATCGTTGCATATATTTATGATGGCATAATACATTAAAGAAGCATCTCCATTGAACCGAGTTATAAGCCTTTGTTCCAAATGTTCCAATGATAGGACCGAAACCTGACAGCGAGTAGTTCCCGATGTTAGTTTAAAGTGGTCATTTAGTGTACGGTATAGTTCCTCATATCGCCTATGGCCTGTTACAAAATCCGTAAAAATTCTGTCTAGGTATATAGGCTGCAGCTCATTGATTTGAATATTCCGATGAAGAGAGCGGTCACTCTCCTCCTTTTCCTGCTGCCATTTCCGTACCGCTCGCTCCGTCGCCTCCACGATTTTCTTGCCATTCATCGGCTTAAGCAAATAATCCGTTCCCCCATATACAATGGCAGGTTGAAGATACTTATAATCTTGATATCCGCTAATGATAATTACTTTGGTGCCCGGAAAATGCTGATGAATCCATTCCAGAAGCTGCACCCCATCCATTAGGGGCATCCGCATATCCGTAAAAATGATTGCCGGCCGCTCCGCCATAATGAGATGAACCGCTTCTTTCCCATTCATAGCTTCAAATACGGACTCGATCCCGTATTCCTCCCAGGGCACAAAATAGCGAATCGCCTCCCTTACATGCTTCTCATCATCGACGATCAGTGCTTTCACCCTTGTCCGCCTCCATACTTATGTAATTTTTGGTAGGTATCCACAAAGATACGGTTAAGCCTCCTTTTTCATGTCCCCTCATCGTCAAGCTGGCTTCTTTACCGAAATACAACCGGAGTCTTGCCAATACATTTCGAAGCCCAATTTGTTCAATTTCATTCCTGATCTCGGCATTGATCGCCGACTCCATCTCCAGAACTCTTTCCGGCGGCAGCTTCCTTCCGTTATCCGAGACGGCGATTGACAGATTTCCTGCCTCGTCCAAGCGACTGACCATATGTACACGTATTCTTCCACTCACGATTCCGTCCTCAAAAGCATGCTTAAATATATTTTCTACGAGCGGTTGTAAAATCATTTTTGGAACAGCTTGCATTCTGGTTTCTTCCGCGATATCAAAATGAACTTCAAGATTTTCTTCACCAAATCGTTCCTTTTGCAACATGAGGTAATGTTCCGCATGCTCGACCTCTTCTTGAAGCGTGACCGTGTTTATCCCCGTAGCCATTGTATATCGCATCATGCTTCCGAGCGCACAAATCCGTTCATAAACCTCCAATGCTTTGTACTTAAGCGACATCGTAGCTATCGATTGTAATGCATTATACAGGAAATGCGGGTTGATCTGAGCTTGGAGCGCCTTTAACTGATTGCTCTTATTGGCGATTTCAAGCTTGTATTCCTTTAAAATCAAATTATTGATGGTTTGCGTCATATTATTGATTTTTCTTGTTAATATCCCGAATTCATCTTCGGTGACAACCTCGACCCGGGCCTCCATATCACCGGTTTGTACCTTTTGCGTGAAGGAGATAAGCCGTTTAATCGGATTCGTAAAACGAATAGAAATCAGAATAGCAGCGATCATGCCAATAATTAAAAACAGTATACCGATTCCTGTCGTGATTCGAGTTATGGTTTTGGCATCCCCATATAAATTATCATAGGGGACCAGTTTGAGAAGATAACCCTTAAATAAAGGACTTTGGATCGCCCTGTAAAACACAATCCCTTCGAAACGTTCATCCTTCCAAGAAAAATGACCGTCTTCTTCTTCGGATGGGACTTTACTCCATCCCGCTTTTATCGTCTTTCCTATCAAATCCGGATCGGAAGAATAAAGGGCTTCACCCTGTTCGTTAAGCAAGAAAATTTGCTCCGCCCCCTGCTCATTCATTGACTTTGAAATTTCCTCAAGCTCACTTAAACGAAAATCTATAGAAAGATAACCCATGGCTTCATCGCTTGGCGTACGGTAAATGGGATAGTGGGCACTAAAAACCTCAATCAGACCCGGTTTAAGATTGGGTATTCCCGATTTCATACCATATCTGTGATCAGGATGCGAGACCTCAATATATGGCTCCACTTTTCCTGACGGAGAGACTGGGGGGCGATATGAGTCGTTATATTCTCTACGAAAAAAACCCTTCAATAAGGTATTGGATTGTTTATTTGCGTTCACGAACAAATGAATCTGATAGATATCCTTATTGGATTGGAACATATTGAGCAGCTGGCTCGAAAAAACATTGCGTTTTAAGTCTTCGATTGGACCCGCATCCGGCAAATCGTGAGGTTTGGCCGACAATATCGCGGTATACAGGGAATCCGGGATATTGATTCCGCTATAAATGGACATGGCTAATTCATGAATTCCTGTGAAATAGCTTTGAAGATTCGCTCCCCCAAGCGTGAGATAGTTCGTATTTTCGCGAATCGATTTTTCCGTCACAGATACTTTGGTATAAAAGTAAGAGACCGTGATTGAAACGCCGTTCGGAAGCATTACCGCGATCAGAAGAAGCGCTATTAACTTAAAACGGATACTTTTGCGAAACAGTCATATCCCCCCTTTTTTTCTCAACATCTTAGCAAAGGGCCGCAAAATATTCCACTTTTATTGTCATAAAAATGAGTGTTGTATAGCATCTATCCTTTCTATACTGAATTTGTTAACCTCGCAGAACTGAAAGGAGAAAACATATGAACAGAGTCTTGCGCTCGAAAAAAGATTGGGCCCAGCAAATTATATTTCTCGGTCCGTGTCTCTTATTTTTTGTCATCATTGTGCTCGTCCCATTCGCCCTCGGGTTCTATTACGCATTCACCGATTGGAACGGTCTCGACTTGGATAAGGCTGTCTGGACGGGGGCGGATAATTGGAGAAAAATCTTCATGAACGACGACAAGTTCTGGGAATCTCTTATCTTCACGCTGAAGTTTACAGTAATTTCAGTGATCTTCTCCAACATCTTAGCATTATCCCTCGCGCTAATTTTGACCCGGTCCTTAAAGACACGGAAAATTCTTCGAACGGTCTTCTTTATGCCTAATGTGATAGGCGGCATTCTGCTCGGATATATTTGGCAGTTCATTTTCACGAAGGGGTTTAGCACGATCGGAGAATTGACCGGCCTATCCTTTTTTCAATTGCCATGGCTTGGGACGCCTTCCACTGGTTTTTGGGGACTCATTATCGTGTTTATCTGGCAAACCGCAGGATATATGATGGTTATCTATATTGCTGCCTTGGCAGGAACCCCGAAAGATTTGATCGAAGCTGCCCAGATTGACGGAGCACGTCCACATCAACTTCTGCGAAAAATATACATTCCCTTGATTATGCCGGCGATTACAATTTGTCTCTTCCTTACGACTTCCAACGCCTTCAAAATGTTTGATCTCAACCTGTCTTTGACGAAGGGCGGTCCTGGCACTTCAACACAATCATTGGCTTATAACATCTACGCCGAAGCTCTGATAAATAACCGTTATGGCCTGGGCACAGCTAAAGCACTTCTGTTCTTTCTCGCCGTGTCGGCGATTACAATTGCGCAGGTTTGGGTGACCAAGCGCAAGGAGGTTTCCGCCTAATGTTCTCTCAAAATCAAAAATATCGAACAACACTGTTGATTGTGGAAGTCGCCGCTATATTACTAGGCATCCTTTTTTTAGCTCCCTTTTACCTGGTGCTGACCAACTCGGTTAAAACGCTTAAAGAGATTCTGATCGACGCAGCATCCTTTCCTCAAATCTTTCACTGGGATAATTACCGGAACGTCTGGAGCGCAATAGACTTTCCTCAAGCATTATGGAACTCCTTTCAAATTACCGGACTTAGCGTAGTTCTCATCGTTCTGTTCAGTTCCATGGCTGCTTACCAAATCGTCCGGAAACCAACCCGATTCAATATGCTGGTGTTCCTACTGCTGATTTCGGCCATGATCATACCGTTTCAGTCCATCATGCTACAATTGGTTCGGGTCACAAGTTTGCTGGAATTGCGCGGGGAATTATACGGCATTGTGGCTTGTTATCTCGGTTTTGGGATGCCGTTATCCGTATTTCTGTTCCATGGATTTATCAAGACGGTTCCAGTCGAATTGGAAGAGGCGGCCAAGGTAGACGGTTCAAACCCTTTCGGGGTTTATTTCCGCATCGTTTTTCCTCTATTAATGCCAATCGCAATTACTGTCGTCATCCTGAATACATTATGGATCTGGAACGATTATCTGCTACCCGTACTTGTGATTGGAGGCAATAAAGATCTGACAACCTTACCCTTGGCTGTCACGAAATTTTTCGGCCAGTACACCAAAAAATGGGACCTTGCGCTAGCTGGCCTGGTAATGGCCACTACACCGATTATCATTTTCTTTCTCTCCCTCCAAAAATATATCCTCGAGGGTGTGACAGCAGGTTCCGTTAAAGGATAGGAAGCAATAACAATAATGTCCACTTTTTTCAGCAAAATATTAAGTGTCTGCTTGAATGCGATTTCAATAGAATGGCCTTGTAAGCAAAATAAAAAGGGAGGTTATTATATGAAAAAATGGAAGCTCGCCCTGATTGTCGCAACCGTTTTCACTTTAATGATTGCAGGCTGTGGCAAAAGCGGCAACAATGGCAACGGCAAGGAAGGGAACCAAGGTACACAGACTAATAACACCGAACAAACCCAGCAAGGGACAAAAAAAGACATCAGCATTAAAATGTTTAACTACAAAGTTGAAATTGCCGAATCACTTAATAAACTGGCCGAAGAATACGAGAAAGAAACCGGTGTTAAAGTAGAAGTGGAAACACATGGCGGCGGTGAAGATTATAGCGCATTGCTAAAGGCCGAATTGGCTTCGGGCTCCGAACCGGAGATCTTCAATAACGGCGGCTATGTCGGCATGATTCCTTATATGGATCGTACGACGGATCTTACTGACGAGCCTTGGACCAAAGATCTGATTGAAACGTCAAAAACCCCTACTACGGTAGACGGGAAGCTTTACGGCATGCCCATGAATGTGGAAGGATACGGTATTGTTTATAACAAGTCATTGTTTGAGAAAGCTGGAATTACCGAAGAACCTAAGACCCTTTCACAATTGAAAGAAGCCGTTGAAAAGTTAAACTCCGCAGATATTACACCCTTCATGGCAACGAATGAATGGTGGTCACTAGGTATGCACCTGGTCAATGTCGGACTCGCCAACCAGCCCAATCCGCAAAAGTTTATTGAAGATGTCAAAGCAGGAAATGCGACCTTTAAAGACAATGAGGTTTTCAAACAATGGCTGGATCTGGTCGACTTGGTATTCAACCATGCACAAAAGGATAAAATGACAACGGATTACGCCTCACAAATCGCCAACTTTTCAGCAGGTAAAGCTGCGATGATGATCCAAGGCAATTGGACACAAGCCGACATCGATAAGATCGATCCTAGCCTGCAGTTAGGAGTGCTTCCAGCTCCAATCAACGATAAGGAAGGCAGCGTTTTAATCGGAGTACCTAGCAATTATATTGTTAACAGCAAATCGGAACATCCGGAAGAAGCAAAAGACTTTCTGAACTGGCTGGTAACGTCCGAAACCGGAAAGACATTTGTAAGCAAAGAGTTTAAATTTATCCCTGCCCTTACAAGCATTGAGGCAACAGAAAATGACATTGGCCAAATTGCTGTCGCCGTCCAAGAGAAATCCTCAACTGCTGTCGGCTGGTACTGGGACCTGTTCCCGGACGGTGTTACGCAAGGCTTTGGAGCTGCGATGCAGGAATACTTAGGAGCCCAAATCTCAAGAGAGGAGCTTCTGGAGAAGCTGGATAAGGCAGTTCAAGATATTGTAAAACAGTAGTCAAATCACTTCAATTTTAAAATTCGACAAACAAGCCAGCTTGGCAGTCCCTTTTGCCAGCTGGTTTGTTTGCTATTATATAACTGCTCGTTGTTTTCAAATATACATTTTTTCAAATCAAGCAGTCTATTACTGAAAAACAATTCTTTTAAACGATTCATCCATCTCGTTATTTTTTCTTATAAAACTCATGATACAGCTTCATCAGCGCCCTTTTCTCAATCCGCGACACATAGCTCCGGCTAATCCCCAGCTCCTTGGCGATTTCACGCTGCGTCCGCTCCTCGCCTCCATGCTCGAGACCAAAGCGACCCTTAATGACCTCCTGCTCCCTGGCCTCGAGAATATCGAGGTTTTGATAGATTTTGCTCTTCTCCATCTTCAGCTGAACCCGGTCCACTACGTCGTCGGCTTCCGTTCCCAGAATATCTATGAGTGTGATTTCATTACCCTCTTTATCCGTTCCAATCGGATCGTGCAGCGACACATCTTTACGCGTCTTCTTCAACGACCGGAGATGCATCAGTATCTCGTTCTCAATACAGCGCGCCGCAAATGTCGCCAGCTTGGTCCCTTTGTTCGGCCGGAAGCTCTCAATGGCTTTAATCAAACCGATCGTCCCGATCGAGATCAGATCCTCCAGATCCTCGCCGGTATTATCGAATTTCTTGACGATATGAGCCACCAGCCGCAGATTATGCTCAATCAGCATATTTCGGGATACAGCATCTCCTTCAGCCATGAGCTGAAGATGCTTCGCTTCCTCCTCCTCCGTCAATGGCTGGGGAAACGCATTGTTTTTCACATAAGACACAAGCAAAGTCAGCTGTTTCACGAACAAGGCAATCGCAGAAAATAATTCCATGTACAAAGCACCCCCACGTCGATTGGCCGAAGGGGAACGCCCCGCTCCAGCTCACAATGAAGTTCAGTTCTACATTGTATGTGGGCACTGGCCTAGATGTGCATGTACGGGGAAAGTATCTCGCTTCAATTAAGCAGCCGTTCAATTTCCTCACACAGCAGTTCTATTTCGGCTCTTGTGCCGATGGATATGCGGAGTTTATCCTCAAGCCGGGGTTGTTCAAAATACCGTACATAGATATGTTTTTCAAGCAGGCGCTCGTATAGTTCCTTAGCATTCATCTGTTCGGGGGGAGTGCATAGAACAAAGTTAGTCTGTGACGGAATGACTGCAAAGCCCATAGCTTGAAGCTTGATCGATAAAATATCACGATTTCTTCGGATGGCAGATGTCTTCTCTGCCAGGTCATTCTGATCGCATAATGCGGCTAAGGCAAGCTTTTGGCTGAGCCAGTTCACATTATAAGCCGTCTTTACCTTGAGCAAGGCACCGATGATCTCTTCATCGGCAAAACAATAGCCCACTCGTACTCCACACAGCGAATAGGACTTCGAAAATGTCCTTACCACAATGACATTGTTGCAGCTTGAAATTAGCGGTACTGCAGAAGCGGCCTCATCGGCAAAATCAATGTAGGCTTCATCAATGATGACCAATCCGGAGAATCCATGTACCAGCCTCTTCACCTCCGAATAGGGGAGACAACGTCCTGTAGGAGCATTCGGGTTAACAAGAACCGTGACATCAGCACCGCTATCTATCAATAAATTAATATCAATTGAAAAATCCTCTCTCGTTGGAATGTTAACCACCTGTGCTTGTCTAACCGCAGCAGCGGTACGATAAAAAGCAAATGATGGATCAGGCATCGCAATTCTGGACCCGGCATTAATGCAGGCTTGAAAAATAAGTGTAATAATTTCACTTGAACCGTTTCCGCACAAAATCTGCTCCGGTTGGACCTGATGCCTCTGGGCCAGTTCATTTCGAAGCTCTTCACAAAGTCCATCCGGATACAAGCGCAGACTTTCCTCATCCATCTCCTTGAGAACTTTAATTACCTCCTTGGAAGGCGGATACGGATTTTCATTTAGATGAAGCTTGATCGCTCCGCTGCTTTCCGTTGGCTGTTTAGCAGTAACATACGGTTTCATTCGCTCAATATGATCGAGAATGATCGGCATTTGCACCACTCCTTATCGTCCATTAATAAATTCAACAGCTATGTACTTCACTTGCAAGAGAGATTATGATAACGATATCTGGAGATGGAATAATGTTAAATGGTCAGATCTTGTAAATTTTAGATGTCAGATTGATCTAGCAGGAAAGGAGTCAGCCTTGTGATTCAATTAATACCTAGCCTGGAGGAAGGATCCAAAGCCCCTCTGTATCTACAGCTGTACCAATATATACGCGATGAAATAGTATCAGGAAGAATTAAAGAGAACACAAGGCTGCCATCGGTTAGAAATCTGTCTGCCTATTTAGAAATAAGCAGAACACCCGTTGCAGATTGCTACGAGCTGCTGCTTGCAGAGGGGTATGTCACGAGCAAGCCCCGGAGCGGTTTCTATGTCGCTTCATTTAATGAGCATTTGTCCGTAACACACGAAACTAATACAGCTTTGATAAAAGACACACCTCAGAGCAATATTCTGGATTTTCACTATGACAAGACCGATCTAGTTCACTTCCCCTACAAAAAGTGGAACAAGCTAAACAACGCATGCTTAACGCCTGAAAACCTTCAACTGCTTCAATCCGGAGATCTCCAAGGCATGCCGGGGTTGCGAAGAGAAATCGCATCGTATTTGCATCAAATGCGCGGTGTCCGCTGTGAGCCAGAGCAAATTATCATCGGGGCCGGCACATATCATTCCTTAGGCTTGTTATTTCAGCTATTTAAGGATGAAGTGGCCGTTGTGGCCACAGAGGAAGCAGTCAATGTAGGAGTAAAGGGAATTTTCGATCAATTATCTTCAATTTCCTTTTGTCCGCTTGCGCTTGAGAAGGATGGCATCAGCATAGACGAGTTATATCAAAGCAAGGCCCAAGCGGTTTATGTGACCCCTTCGCACCAGTTTCCTTTCGGCATGACTTTGCCCATGGAAAAACGACGGAGACTGCTGCAATGGGCTAAGGAACAGCAGGCTTATATTATAGAAAACGACTATGACGGGGAATTCCGCTATAACAGCCGGCCTCTCCCCTCATTGCAAAGCCTCGATGAACATGAAAAGGTAATTTACATAGGAACTTTTTCAAGGGTTCTGACTCCTCATATCAGAATCAGTTACCTGGTCTTGCCGCAGCCTTTATTAGAGCACTTTCAGCGTAAAAAACATGGCTATAACCAGCTATCATCACCGATCCTGCAAATGACATTGCAGTTGTTTATGGAATCGCAGGATTTTGCAGGTCATATTCGCAAAATGCGCTCCCTATATCAACGTAAATATGAAATTTTACTGCATTCTATAAAGTCTGTTTTCGAGCAAAATGCAGAGATCATCGGGCAAGGTTCAGGCCTCCATGTATTGCTAAAGGTTAAAAATAATATGAGTGAAGAACAGTTAGTTCTTACTGCTGAACATGCAGGAGTTAAAGTCTATCCGACCTCCGTCTATTGGCTGAATCCTAAAAAGGCCATGACCTCTACTGTATTAATTGGATTTGGAAGCTTGTCGGAGGATGAAATACAAACGGGAATTGCCAAGCTAGGCGAAGCCTGGGGAATGACCGGTAAATAATTGATTATCTTTTCTCTCCTATTGGCGAATTTCTCATGTTTGCAGTATGATGACTTTATTCATGGATTTATGGACTTTTTTAACGGTATGATGATTAAAATCAATGAAACGGAGGACTTGGGATGGGAGATTTTCGGCATCTGGACGCAATGCTGGACGGCTTTACGAAGAAGAATCTTGCTGGCTGTGCCTGCGCTGTAGCAAGACATGGGGAAATTTTGTATGAAGGCTATCACGGTTATGCCAATGTAAGCAAGGAAATCCCGATATCTGACGAAACGGTGTTCCGGTTGTTCTCTATGACAAAAGTCGTCGTATGTACCGCAGCCATGATGCTCTTCGAAAGAGGACATTTTCTCCTGAATGAGCCGCTGCATGAATACATTCCCGAATTTAAAAATCCGCAGGTCGTCAAGACCAAACCGAACGGCGAAATCTATATGGAAGCCGCCAAAAACCCGATTCTTATCAAAGACGCGTTCTGCATGACCGCAGGAATTCCTTACCCCTTCGGGGAATCCGAATCGGCCCGGCAGCTAAGAGATCTGCAGCAGAAGCTAAAGGAGGAGCATGGAAAATACAGCCTGCTCACCGAAGCCAAAGCCGCAGCTCAGGTTCCGCTGGCCTTTGAACCGGGCACACAGTGGCTTTACGGGTACGGGCACGACTTGGTCGGCGCTTTGATCGAGGTCATTTCCGGCAAATCGCTGGGCCAGTTTTTGCAGGAGGAGCTGTTCAGCCCGCTGGGAATGACCAGCACAGGATACCGTTATCGCGATAATATCGAGGAGCGGATGGCTTCCTGTTATAGCCCTGCCGCAGATGGATCTCTGCAGGAGGTTCCCGGCTGGCTTGATGAGCATCATCAGGCAGACTCTATTTATGAGGGCGGCGGTGTCGGACTATACTCCAACTTGAAGGATTATCTGGCCTTCACGCAAATGCTGGCCAACGGCGGAGTTTGGAAGGGTGAGCGAATCATCGGCCGGAAAACGATCGATCTAATGCGGACTAATCATTTAAATGACAGACAGTTGGCCGACTTCCACAATTCCTACCTTGCTGGTTACGGCTATGGGCTTGGCGTCAGAACCATGATGGATCCGGCGGCCGGCCACTCCAACAGCTCCATCGGTGAATTCGGCTGGACCGGCGCCGCGGGCACCTGGACTTCTATCGATCCAAGCGAAGGTTTCTCGGTCGTGTACATGCATCAATTATTCCCTAACATGGAGGAGTATCACCATCTTCGCGTCCGCGCAGCGGCTTATGGCAGCTTGTAACCCTATACAGCAGCAGAATAGAGCGTAATGATAGATTATTTTAAATGCATATAGCCAATCTACGGGGTTGAGAAGACCGTAGATTGGCTTTTCCAGTTTCGTTTGGACGATGCCTAGATGGCATCAAAAACTACTTGCCCGCATGCACCTTCAACTGAACGCTATAACCGTTGTAGATCGTCTGAACTTTATAACCGCTCGGCAATCCGGCGGTCTCTACCGTTGCAAATTCTCCATTTTTATCCGGACTGCCGTCCGTAATAATCGTGATGACGCCCTTAGGCACGTAACCCTTTGCAAAATTTACCCGCAGCTTTCCTGCGTACGATGCGCTTCCCTTAATCCGCAGCCCATCATTTGGGCCGTCAAGGCGAAGCTCCAGTGTTCCTTGCTCAGACTGCTTGAAGCTTCCTCCGATCGTCAGCTTGCCGGAAGCATTGGCAACCACGAGAGTGCCTCCCTGATTGGACACGTCCCCGAGGCCGAACGCCGTTTCGGATTCGCCAACAAGCGTCCCTCCGTCGATCCGCGTTCCCCCGGAATACATATTGCTGCCTTCCAGTTTTAATGTGCCTGTCCCTTTCTTAATCAGCCTGCCTATGCCGGAGATGTCATTACGCCAGCGGTCCTCTGCATGAAAGCCGCCTTGTGTAGAATCCATTGTTGCCGTAACGTCACCTGCAAATGCGCCGTATCCATCCGCTGCTGCAAAGAGATTGAGACGCCCCCAGCCTTCCTCGTCATCCAGCACGGGATATCCAGAAGGGAGAGCCGTTGTAGCCAGCACCCAGCGGCGCTGCGTATCGTCCAGGTATGGCAATCGCGTCTCCAACAGCACCTCCGCTCCTTTCGGCACGACAGCCGGCTTGCCTGTTGGCCCTGCCTGTGGAAAATCATAAGTCAACCGCTTCGTAAAGTTCTGCTTGTTCGCAGCATAATCGCTGAAACGATCTGCCGCTGCCCCCGTATGAGCGAGCAATATATTGTGCGCCTCCTCGTAGGCCGCCTTCTTCAGGCTGCTGTTGGCCGGATCATTCAGGATTGCCGCAGCTAGCGCTGTCGCCATGACCCGCCCTCCCATGACGTCAAATGGCGAATGCATGCCTGCGACAATCCGATTATGCCCAAGCTCCGACGCGCGGGTGAGCAGCTCTTGGTAACGCTCCGGGATGGCATAAGCCATCGCGTAGGCCGTCAAATATGCCGCATTCGTGTGACCGCTGGGATAGCCGCCGTCATTGCTTGGATCGGGGTTTTGAGCTGGAACAAGAGTTGGCAGGACAGCTACATGGTCATTCCAGCGGAAAGGGCGGGCATAGTTGTAATAGCTCTTCGCAGGATTCGTCGAAGAATAGCTGCCGCGCAGCGTATCGACTAAGCTGACAATACTGCCAAGCGATGATTCGGGAATGCCCGAATTCGTCCCCTCATCGTCATATTTTTTACGGGTAGCGTCGGCCGGAATGCTTTTGATCGTCGTCCTAGCTCCTGCTTTGACGCGGTAGATATCGGTAAGGGGGCCTAATCCTTCAATGACGCTGTAGCTTTGCTTGCGGCGGTCATCGTAATAGGCGGCTTCCGCCTCTTCAACCGTCCGGTTGGCAGTGATTTCGACGACCTTCTGGATATTGGCGTCCAGCAGCGCATTGTTCAATTTGCTTCCCGTATCCCAGCTGTCCCCGGGAGTCCAGAGCTTGTGATATTCCGATAGAACTCCAATCGCGGGATTGAAGACGGCCGATAAATGATCTTTATCATTATTTTTGTAATGGTCCACAAAGTAACCCCATGACGGCTTCGGCGGAGCTACCGATTCGGGGATTGCCACGGCGCTTGCCCCTGCTCCTCCGCCAAGGCTCCCTGACAGCAAACATACCGCTAAGGATACAACGATTCGTTTTTTGTTCGACGGCTTCAACTTAAACATAATTCTCCTCCTGCTGGCATGAATTCAGATTTATACAAAAATATGTACATATCAACCGTAACTTACGATTGTCATGGTAGAGTCCGGGACATGTTATTAAATTATTAAATTTCTGGACATGACATAACAGGCAATCAGGCAAAACAGCTCATTCCGAAATCAATACAGCATTTCTGTTTAAACATCCTCTTCTTTCCTTTAATATAAAAGACGGGAGCTGCTTCACCTTATTTAGCAGCTCCCGTCTTAAACTAAACAATCCACTCTACTAGCTGATGAAAAGGACGTAATCAACCATGCTGCAATCCATGAACCGCCTGCTGAACCGCTTGATGCCTATAATTACTCCGGTGAGCATCGTCATTGGTCTCCTTTGCGGCAGCCGCCTGTCTTCATTTACTTATTTGTCCCCATGGCTGTTCGCATTCATGACCTTTGCCGGAAGCATCAGCCTCGGTTTTAAAGATTTTGTGAATGTGCTCAAGAGGCCCTTGCCCCTGATCATCTGCCTGTTCATTCTGCATCTGGCGATGCCTCTCATTGCGATGGGCTTCGGCCATCTTGTCTATCCGGGAGATATGTATATGATCACTGGGCTAATCCTCGCTGCCAGCATACCGACGGGGGTCAGCACCTTTGTATGGGTCAGCATGTACAAAGGTAACATCGCCCTGACGCTATCGATTATTCTGATTGACACGATGCTGGCTCCCTTCCTTGTTCCCGGCATTCTATCCTTGCTCGTCGGCACCGATGTGCAATTGGATGTATACGACATGATGAGCAGCCTGTTCTGGATGATCGTCGTGCCCTCCCTGATCGGCATGATTTTGAATGAATGGAGCAAAGGAGGTATCGCACCCATTTGGGGTCCGCGGCTCAACCCGTTTTCTAAGCTCGCGATGGCCGCCATCGTGGCCATTAACGGCTCGGTCGTCGCCCCCTATCTTACGGATTTCAGTCTGCATTTGGCAGGTCTGGCCGTCGTCATCGTGGTCATAGCTTCTACGGGCTACTTGCTCGGCCTGGCCTTCTCCAAGCTCATGGGGTGGAGTTATCCCGACAGAGTCGCGCTCATCTTCAATGGCGGCATGCGGAACATTAGCGCGGGGGCGGTGCTGGCCGTTACTTATTTTCCCGCTCCTGTTGCCGTTCCGGTCGTACTCGGCATGGTATTTCAGCAAATGATCGCCTCCCTTGTCGGTTATTTGCTCGGCCGCAGTGTTCGGGCAGATAAGGGGCAATCGAAAAATGCTGTGGGACTTTAAGCCGTTTATCATACTCATCGTTGAAATAGCAGGCCATTTATTACAAGCTCCCAGCCCATTCACTTCCTGGGTAAAAGCTAACTGACTCCATTAAAAAAACAAATTCTCTTTTCCGATATACAAAATAGGGATGATCATTCCTACATTTAAAGAAAGAGGGATAACAGCATGAACAAACAAAACTTCAAACAAAAAATGGCCATCTTTAGTACAGGCTTCGTGGCTGCGGCCGTACTGACGACAGCTACCTCTGCATGGGCGGCCCCGCTTCAAAAGCAAATTACTGCCTTCTTTAATGGCACGAAAATTTACGTCGACGGCAGGCTCGTCCAATCAACTGATGCCAAGGGCAACAAAATCGAACCGCTCGTTTATGAAGGAACCACGTATCTTCCCGTCCGGGCAGTAGCGGAAGCCTTCAACAGCAAAGTAACATGGGACGCTCCGGGCAACAGCATTTATATAGGCAAAGTCAATGCAACCGATCACGATGTTTCCTTGTCTTCACTCGACTTTCTTAGCGAAAGTCAAAGTATCAAATGGGGACATTTGGATTGGCAGAGCCACAGCAGCAACAAAGTAACTGCCTGGAGCCCGGAAGACGATAAGGATAACACCGGGACCAATTATAATGATGGCCTGAAATTCGAGCTTGTCGGCTCCGGCACGGGGGCTACGCATGGTCTGGCTATGGAGAGAGAATACCTGCTGAACCAGAAATACAAATCTTTTAGCGGCAGCTTTGTCCTCCACTATGACAGCCGTTCCTCGGAGGAGGCTCACGCTACGCTTAAAGTTTACGGAGACGATCAACTCCTCTATACTTCCGACAAACTGGAGAAGGGCGTGCTTCCGATTGATTTCGATGTTAACGTCTCAAATATCAGTAAACTAAAAATCGTCATTACCAACACCGACTCCGACATGGATTACAAAGATAAGCTCTACTTCGGAATCGTTAATGCCGGGTTCAAGAAGTAGTTCTCTTATTCATAAGGGCCTTGCCGCATCCGCGGCAAGGCCCCTTTCTTTATTTCCCTTTTCAAATCTTCACACTAGCAATATGCAGGCACTACCGTACCGATGTCTGCACAGGTTACAAGTGTATCCCCTGTCCAGGTCTTTCGTTCATTCCCTTTAATTTCAAGCGTATAAATCCGGCCTTCGAACTCTATCTCGCCTTGTACCGGCGCATACGTCATCCCGACCATTTCCCGCAGTTGTCCATTGCGGTCCGTTACTGCCCTGGTGCCGTAAGGAAAACGCATATAAACCTCGCCGTTCCGGTGCACTGTGGCGCCCGCTCGGGTATTCACCAATTCATACAGCACGCCATCGATGAAGCGGGAATACGCTGTTTCTCCGGCCACCTCTTCCCCATGATCCATCGGATACGGCAGCAGCCCTGTGAACCATAGCTCTCCTTCAGGCGTAGGCATAATCCCGCACATCCGCTCTACGAAATCCAGCACGCATAAAAGCGATGGTGAATAAGTATCCGTGTATCCTTCTTCTCCCGTCCATGGGCTTAATGTTTGCGAAAAACGAGTCATACGCGACATTGCACTTAATATCGGCTGCATCACCCAGGTCAACTCCACATATCGGCCGTGATGCTCAAAAGCATGCGGCGTTCGAATCAAAGTCAGGAAATTCGTGGGCCCAGCCCAGCTATTATACGCCGAGGACGGATCAAAGCGCGGATCATCCATCGCTACTGAGGTTAAAGGATATTTAGCAAAAAACTTGCTCGTATTCAACAAGTAACGTCTCAGCGCCTTGTCGAATAATGCACGGTCCCCTGTCTCACAGGCTAATACCCTCAGCAATACATCGGACTGGACGCGGACGAACTCCCCGTTCCGATCCACATCATAGAAGAACTCGTCGGTTTCGTCGAAGCAGTGCCTGAACAAGCTCTGCTCGCTCTGCTTGGCCTTCAGCTCCCATTCCGCCCCTTCCGCCTCTGCTCCCAATTCACGCGCCATCCTGGCCAAATATTGGCGCTGGCAATATACGTTAGCTGTCAAATCAGGCGCCAGAAATGGAAGTATGGGCGAATCCGGGTTATACTTCCGGGCATCGTCCAAATGGGCGGTATCAGGAACATGCCAAAAGCGCGGCGACAGATCATGGCCGGTATCGAATGTGCAGAATGCTTCTACGCAGCCGGTGCCCCGAGTGTTCCGATACCGGGCGAGCCATTCGTCAAACCGGGCCATGGCGGTGTACATTACCCTCAGGAAGACCTGATCACTTGTACCGCTTACGTTCAGCATATAGTGATTCCATACACTTCTGGCCAGCGGAGTTACCATCTGGATTTGCCTGTAGCCCGGCCCCTGGGCCGTTACTTTATAGGGCATCTGGCCGTCGTCCCTTTGATAATCGGCGAACAGGCGGAACGTAGCCTCCGCCACGCCGGGTATGAATCGTGACAGCAGCTCGGCATTGATCGTCCCCGTGCTCTCCAGCCAGGTGCCCGGATAAGCTCCGCCTTCATGCAGGACGTGAGCACCTCCTCGGGACATAACGATGCAATCCAGCAGCTTGCGCCCCGCGGAGTAATAGACGCCCTCGAACCGTTCCGCCGAGGATACAAACTTAACGCCTGAACGCTGCCATTCCTCAAGTACTGATCCGTGAGAACTTTGCTTCTCCTCCCCAATCAGCGCTACCGCGTCCAGCCCCCGCAGCTTTGTCAATAAGCTCTCATTCAATCTCATCAGCCTCTTTACAATGTAATCATCGATGCTCTTCTTTTCACCGCTTACGCCCACGGTCCATCATGCTCGTAGCGAAAGCCTTGAAAATCGGCTCTGCCGCCTTTCTCACCGATCGTATAACTAAACAGTCCGACTCTCGCTCCCTTCCAGAAGCCTGCGCTCATGCGGCACTCGCCGCCTAACGGGATAAAGATTACCCCATCCAGGCTGAAGAAGAAGCTGGTCTCGCCCGATAAATCGATATGACTCTTCAGCCAGACCGATTCGCCGGCAAGCTTCGGACCGTGGAATACCGTTCCGCCTGTAACGGCTTGAAGATAATTGCCGCCTTCCTCTGTCACAACGCCGATCCAGTTCTCTTCCCGGGCGCAGAGGAAGGCCAAGCCGGCCCGCTGTCCCGGATTCATATGCAGGACGCTGAGCTCAGTACATACGATGCCTTTGCTTCCGATCAGCTTCTGGGTCAAAGTGTTTCTCGCCTGCAGAAGCTCCGGCGCCGGCATTGCCTTCAGCCGCAAATATCCCGGCCTTTCGCGCAAAGACCAGCCGTCATTGACCGGATTATGGTTCCACTGCCACTGCAGTCCGAGCTCCGGCCCCTCAAACGTATCCGAGGTCTGCGGCAGCCGCACCGGATGACGCCCGGCGACGGACGGCTTCCCATACACGGCCACGGGCTCTCCAGCCGCGCCAATGACGGGCCAATCGTCCACCCACTCCACTGGCTGCAGGTGACACACCCTTCCGATCGCACCCGCGCTCTGGAAATGCATGAACCACGTCTCCCCGCTGTCCAGCTCCACCAAGGCTCCCTGGTGCGGGCCGTTGATATCGGTCGCTCCCTTCTGCAGGACGACCCGGCGTTCATACGGGCCATAAATATCCCTGGCGCGAAGCACAGTTTGCCAGCCCGTCTCTACGCCGCCCTCGGGAATTACCAAATAATAATATCCGTTTCTCTTGTATATTTTCGTTCCTTCGGCAATTTTTCCTACATAGACGATGATGCCGTCATCCAGCAGCGTCCTGCCGTCCGCGCTCATGCGATGAATAATAATCGGGCCGGCGCCAACGGTGCTGTGACCCAGATAGGCATGGCCGTCGTCGTCCCAGAATGGGCAGGGATCCTCCCAGCCGGCGACGCGCTTCACTTCATGAAGCGGACTCCAGGGACCGGCAGGGTCCTGAGCCGTGCTCATGTACAGCCCTTCATCCGGCGTGCAGAAATACACATAGAACAGCCCATTGTGATAGCGGAGCGCAGGCGCCCAGCTCCCTTTGGCATAAGCCCGCATGTCGTCATACGCCGGATCGATATCCAGCCGTTCGTATACTTTGCCGATAATCGACCAGTTGACCAGATCCTTCGAATGCAGCACCGGCATGCCCATGAAATGAAAATCCGAGCACACCATATAGAAATCATCGCCCACGCGGATGACGTCCGGATCGGAGAAATCCGCGTTCAGCACAGGATTGCGGTAATAGCCGTTGCCGAGATCCCCCCACGCAGGCATTGTCATCGTTCGGTTCATATCCACTCTTTTTCCACTCCTTTATTCTAAAAAAGCTTATCCTTATCCCTTCACGCTTCCAAACACGAGCCCCTTCATGAAATATTTCTGCAGGAACGGATAAATGATCAGTACCGGGAAGGCCGCCAGGAATACCTGAGCCGATTTAAACGTCCGGTTTGAAATCTCCGACATATCCAGCAGCTCGTTGGAGCTGACGATGCTCGGATCGGCCTCGATAATGATCGTCTGCAGATAGCTCTGCAGCGGATAGTTAGCAGGCGAGTTCATGTAGATCAAGCCGTCAAACCAGGAGTTCCAGTGCCCCACGAGAACAAACAGCGATATTGTCGCCAAGGCTGGCTTCGAAAGCGGACAATAGATGCTCCACAGCACGCGCCAATGCCCGGCCCCGTCCATATAAGCCGCTTCCTCGATTTCTTTGGGCAGGTTGCGGAAGAAATTCATCAGCAGGATGACATTGAATACGGGGACGGCGCCAGGCAGTACAAGCGCCCAGATCGTATCCAGCAGCCCCAAGGACTTGATCGTCATATAGGTCGGAATCAGCCCGCCGTGGAACAGCATCGTAATGATGAAGAACCAGGCATACAAGTTCCGCATCCCGAGCGCCTTTTTCTCCTTCGATAGCGGATAGGCGATCGAAATGGTAATAAGCATGTTGACGATGTAGCCGAGCAGCACTCGTTTGCCCGAAACGAAAAATCCAGTCAAAAATTCATTTTTGGTCAGCGCGTATTTATATGAGGCGACCGTAAAATCAACGGGCCAGAGCTTAACATACCCGGCTGCAGCCGCGCTGCTGGAGCTGAAGGAAATGGCGAGCACGTTGATTAACGGCAGAATGCATACAATGGCCGTAACGGTTAGCAGAATGTAGTTGAACGTCAGAAATATTTTTCGGCTGATTGATATTTTGTGCATGCCTTCTCCCTCCTAGAAAACCCTGTATCCGGCGTATTTGTTGGCCAGCTTGTTGGACAGGACGATCAAGACGAAGGAGATCAGCGATTTGAACAAGCCAACCGCCGTCGCCACGCCGTATTGCGCGTCCACGAGACCGATCCGGTACACTAGCGTATCGATGATATCCCCTGTGCTGTAGACCATAGGGCTGTACAGGTTGAACACCTGCTCAAAGCCCGCATTAAGCACATTCCCCAAGCTGAGCACGGTCATCAGGGTAATGATCGGCAGCATGCCGGGCAGCGTAATGTGAATCGTCTGCTTCCAGCGGTTCGCGCCGTCCATGGTGGCCGCTTCATACAGGCTCTGATCGATCCCCGTCAAGGCGGCCAAATATACGATCGTGCCGTAACCGAAGGTTTTCCAGGTGTCTGTCAAGACGAGCGTATAAGGGAACCACTTATCATCCCCCAGGAAAAAGATCGGCTTGATGCCGAATACGCCCAGAAATTGATTTACGATCCCGCTCGAAGGAGACAATATGTCGATCAGAATCCCGCCCAGGATGACCCAGGACAGGAAATAAGGAAAATAAATAATCGTTTGAATCGTACGTTTGAAAAAGGCTCCCGCCAGCTCATTGAGCAGCAGCGCAAATATAATCGGGACGATCAGTCCCGCGATAATTTTCAATACGGCGATAAAGATGGTGTTCCATAGTACGCTCGTGAAGTTCGGCATGTCCAGCATATAGCGGAAATTGTCGAACCCGATCCATTTGGAGTTGAAAATCCCCTTGGAGGGAACGAACTTCTGAAAAGCGATCACCGTCCCCATAATCGGGACATAGCTAAAAATAACTGTTAAAATAATGCCGGGTAAAATCATCAGATGCAGAGGAATTTCCTGCAGTTTCTTCTTCATTCCCATTGCGGCCCCTCCATTCATGCCATGCTGACAATAAAAAGGGAAAATAGAGTTGCCCCTTTCTTCCCTTTTCATCGTCCTCTTATCCAATCCGAGCCAAACTTTTATTTGTTCTTCTCAGCCCATTCGTTGACTTCCTTCGTAATTTGCTCTCCGCCAAGCTTCTTCCAGTCCTCTACGAACTTGTCGAAGTTATCCAGCGACTGTCCCATGATGATTTTCGTGAATACCTCTTCCTCCATCTTCTCCAGGGTAGCGAGCTTCTCCACCATTGTCGGCGTTGGCGCCCCGTAGAAGGCATCGAAAATGTAGTTATCCTCCTGAACATAATGATCGATTACGTCGAAGCTGCTTGGCGAACCGAATACGCGTTCCGTTCCCCAGTTCGCTCTGTTGCCGCCCCGGTAGTCGACGATTCTGTCATAGTAGCCCTTTTCCTCAACAGACAGCTGGGATGGGTCATTCGTTTCCAGAGCCTGCATCGTATTCAAGTGCGCGTTCAGGTTTTTCTTGGCCGGGTCGGCGCTGATCAAACTGTACAGATAGACCGGAATGTTCGTATCGGTAATCCCGAATTTACTGTTCTCTTGAGCGACTTCCGGATCATAACCCTGCATGCTGAAGTTCAGCAGCTTGATAATCGCTTCCGGATGCTTGCTGTCCTTGCTCACCCCGTAATATCTCGTAATCGGCATTTTGCCGATCGGGGTTGCCTTCTTGTCATCCACGGATACAAGCGGCAATGCCTTCCACTCAGCCTTCGGATCATTGTCGACATTCTGCTGGATAATGGACAGCGGAGCAGACATGGAACCGTAGAACATGCCTACCTTGCCGCTCGCCACTGATTCGGTAACCTTAGCGCGATCCTTCACGCCAAACTCTCTATCCAGTATGCCTTTGGCGTACAAATCCTGAAGCTGCTGGAGCGCGTCCTTCACACCGGGCTGAATGCTGCCGTACACGAGCTGACCGGAATCGTCCTTCACCCATTTGCCCGGATTCACGTGGTAACCAGAGAAATATCCCGACGTACCGAAATGAGCATCCGTCAAAAATGTTTTGGTGAAGGCAAGGCCAAATGTATCGTCTTTGCCGTTGCCGTCCGGGTCATTTTTTGTAAACGCTTCCGAAATAGCGAGCACATCCTGCATCGTTTGCGGCTCCGGCAGTCCGAGCTTCTCCAGCCAGTCCGTCCGGACATACAATATCGGCAGCCCGTCGACCGCAGAGGACGTATGCGGAATCGCCATTAATCTGCCGCCGATCTTCGCCGTGTTGAAGCTGGCCTCATCCTGCAGCATGATTTCCTTCGTAATTGGCGATGAGTATTTCTCGAACAAGTCCGTCAAATCGTACAGCATGTCGTTCTCCGCCAGATCGGTCAGCTGCTTGTTCTTCAGCCACATAATATCGGGCAAGTCTCCGGAGGCGATCGACACGTTCATCTTCTGATCGAACTGCTCGACGGGAACCGTCCAGACATACTTCAAATTGATGCCGAGATCGCTTAAATAAGTGCGGGTATAAATATTGTCCTCGATCGTATCGTTGTTTTCGTATTTGTAAGTTGATTCTGTATAACGCCATGCCGTAATGTCCACGGGCGGATCATACTTCGCCATCAAATCCACATCGGTCTTGGCCGGATCCGGAGCAGCTGCGGGCGAATTCGCTTCCTTTGCGCCTCCGCAGGCTGTGAGCAGCATGAAACCTGCCAAGCATACAATTGCCGATTTCTTCATTGTTCTTCTCTTTTTCATATGAACCTCCCTGAAAGCTGTAAGTGGTATAGGGCCCTTATAGGTTTAATGTTAGATTTGAAACCGCTCTCATTCAATATTCATCTCTTGACATTTGAATCAGCTGTTTACCTGTTGAATATGGTAGCCCGATATTCCTGGGGCGTCATATGGGTCGCCTTGCGGAAGGAGCGCGTGAAGTTCGTGGCCGTTCCGTATCCGACAAGCTCCGCCACATCCTGGATCTTGACGTCCGGATTTTCCAGCAGCCGCTTGGCCCTCGTCATTCGGCACGCCGAGATGTATTCGGATAAATTCGTGCCGGTCACCTGCTTGAACAGCCGGGATAGGTAAGACGGGTTAAAAAAGACCAGCTCTGCCAGCCGGACCAGCGATATCTCGTCGGGATCATGCAGATGGTCCTGGACATGCTTCTGAATAACGGTGATAACGTCCCTTGCCCGCCTCTCCTCCTCCTGACTCTGAAGGTTGAACAGCATGTCCCCGACATGGAGCAAATAGTCGAATGCTTGCTGCCAGGACTCATGCTCCCCCGGCTGCATCAGCTTGTGCAGGCCGATCCGGGTCGCTGCCGTCTCGACCAGGTTCCAGCGATTCATGTAAGACAGGAATACCAGCCCGATGGAGTAATACAGCTCCTGGGCCGGGACATGATGCATGCTGTCGACGCCGGCCAGCGCTGCCGCGCAATCGAGCAGAATAGCTCTGAATTCGGCCCGCTGCCCGTGCTCCAGCTGATCGGCAAGCACACTCAGCTTGGCATGGCGCAGCAAGGGCCTCGAGCGCGTTCCGTCCCCCGGCGGCTGAAGCTCCTGCTCGATCATCTGCTTATCGAGAAGCAGCATGCCGCAGCCCTGCCCGATCCGGTAATTCATCAGCATGTTCAGCGTGGAGAAGCGCTCCGCCGCGTCCTTCCACATCACCGGGCTATCGTCGAGCACGAACGACAGCACTTCGCCGAGGGACTCGCGGCACGCCGACTGAATCAGCTCCAGATTTCCCTTCATGAACGTCATGGCCCGCTCCCAGCTCTCGGCTTCGCTGCTTTCCTGCAGCGGCTGAATCAGCCAAACCGGGTCCATGCTCTCATTGACGACGTCAACGAACGAGACGCGAGCGGACAAATACTGGTTGGCTATAAGCCTGATTCTGTAAAGCTGCCTGGACTTCGTCGCATAGGTGAGCGCGCTGGCAAAGCTGTTGACCCTGCCCAGCATGATGAGCACAGGACGGTCCGCGCGCAGGGGAATCGCCAGTTCATCGAACTGCTTCTGATGGATCTCCTGCACGCCGAGCTGCTCGTTCAAAATTCCTTTGACGTAGTCTTTTTGCAGCAATTCCCTTGTCGCATCAAGCTGCTCCTGGGCCTTCTGGAGCAACGCCTCCGCCTTCAGCTCCGTCTCGATATCCATAGCCGCCTGCTCGACCATTTGAATCACTTTTTCATACCCTTCGGTCTTTAATAAATAGCTCACGCCCTCATACTGGAAGGCCGAGTAAATATAGGAGAATTCATTATGTCCCGTCAGAAAAATAACCCTGCAGCTTGGCCATCTCTCTCTGATTTTGTCCAGCAGCTCAAGTCCGCTCAGGCCCGGCATCCGGATATCCGTAAGCACGATATCGAAGCGCGTCCGGTCGAACAGCCGCACCGCCTCATCACCGGAATAGGCCTTGTAAACATCCAGCTCCAGCTGGGGCAGATTCGACAGCACCTCATACAACCCGTCCGCTATAATCATTTCGTCATCGACAACCAAAAGTCTGTACATCTTACATCCCTCCATCCGAAATGACGATCCGAATCGTCGCTTTTAATCCGCCCAACTCGCTTCGCTCCACATGCAATCCGCTGTTCTGTCCAAACTTCAGGCGGATTCTCTGATGTATATTGAGCAGCCCCGTCGTCTCCGCCTCATCCGGACGCGACAGGCTCTCGTTCAGAGCACGGATCTGCTCATCCTTCAGCTCCTCACCGTTATCCTCCACGATCAGCAGCAGCTCGTTTTCCGTTCGGGCAAAATGGACACTTAAAATGCCGTTGGCGCTTTTTTTCTCCAGCCCGTATTTGAAGGCGTTCTCAATAATCGGCTGCACAATCAGTCGTGGCACCATAATATGGCCCACATGCTCCGGCAATTCGCCGAACTCGATCCGGTTGCGCTTCGCGAATCGCATCGCCTGGATTTCGGAGTACACCTTGGCATGATTGATTTCCCTCCCCAGCAGCACCTCGTCGGAATCGCCCCGCGTAATGAATTGGAAATACTCCCCAAGCTGATTCGTGAACCGCTCGAGATTGTCATAATCGCCCAAGCGCGTCATCGTATTAAGAATGAAGAAGCTGTTGTACAGAAAATGCGGGTTGATCTGGGACTGCAGCTGCTTGAGTTCGGCCTTGTGTGTCAATAGCTGCTGTTTGTACACCTGGTCGATTAAGGACTTCAGATTTTCCAGCATGGCGTTAAAACGCGTATAAATATACTGGAACTCATCATTGAAATCATGGTCGATCTGCTCGTTGAAATCGCCGTGCTCGACTTTGCGGAAAGCCTTGACCAGCTTGTACAGCGGCTTGTGAATATACTTATAGACATAAAGGGAATACACGACGATGATGGCAAAAGATACGAGCAGCAGCAGCACGAACCAGCTTCGGTACTTCTCGAGCGGCTGGAATACGGCATGGACCGGAACGTATTTGCTGAGCACCGCCCCAAAGAAATGCGAGTAGCTGTACACGGCCAAATACTGCTTGTTCGTAATCGTCACGGTCTGCGCCGTATTGGGGTCGACATCGCTTAACATTTGCGAAGCAGCCGCAAGATCGAAATGAGCGTCATGACTGGTCGTGATCTCAAACTGCGAGCTTTTAAATACCAGCCCCTCCCCCGGAGAGTTGACCATCTTCTTCATATTTTCCTTGAGCTTGTCTTTGGAAATTTCGATGACCACGATAAAGAGCGGCCACTTCTTGCTCTCCGGCGTCACAAAAGGATATGAGGCGCTCAAATAGGTTTTGCCGTTCATATTGATCAGCTTCGAATCCAGCGATAGCGGAATATTCTTGAAATCGTCATATTCCTCCGGATTAAAAGAGGAGATCGTTAGAGCGGATACGTTTTTTTGGATCGCCGGAATATGGGCATACACATCGACGATATAAGCGCTGCTGTTCCGTATGGCGTTAAGCCGCTGCTGCAAGCGCAGAATGCTCTGCATTTTTTCGATATCATTCATCGATTCCGGGATCGCGCCCAGCGCGTTCAAATTATCATCGCTCAAGACATCATACTGCAGCGTTTGAATTCGTTTGAATTCCTCCTCCAGGCCGCTGTAGTACTGAGATACCTGTGAGATCATCGATTTGGAGATTTCATCCTTCAGCGTGCGGACTCCCCAGTTATAAATGATCATGCTAAGGAGATAAAGCGGAAGAAGAATGCAAATAAACGAGAGGATCAGCCTTTTGAGCACGTTTTTTTTCCATGGATGATTCAGATTCATATTCTCCCTCCCCCACTAAAATAGAAAAGAGCCTTCGCTGTAGGGCAGTGTTCCCTACCGAAGGCCGATGAACTTGTAACGGCAACCGTTACGCCTGCTTCTCCGCCGTATCCTCTTCCAGCCACAATATGGCCGTTACGCCCCGCGGATAATATTTGCTGCCCGTGATTTGCCCCGAGATGATCTGATCGCTCCAGCTCCAGACCGAGAGCTCGGGATGCGTCAGCCATTCTACATGGGCCCTGTCGGCATGGCGGCCCTGTTCATCCCAGGTTAGCCCAAGAATTTGCCGGGCGATGAACTGGCAGAGGTAGATTTTGCTGAGCCAGCTGTTGTTGCTCGTCGAGGACAGCTTCCAGCCCCCGTCTTCGAACAGGCAGATGCCATCCTGCAGCACGCTGCGCAGGTGCCGATCCAGCACATCGATATATGCCCCGAAGCGGCCGCTGCGCTCCAATGCATCACGGCAGCCCGTCACATACGGGAATATCAGCCCTTCAATGGCTGGTATGATTTTAGAATCATTGCCTTCCCCGATGACGGCCGGAATATAGCCTTGCTCGGTAACGCTGGACACGAGCGTTGCTGCGCATTTGACAGCCTGCTCCCCTGCGGTCTGAGCCTGCTCAGCCATCCCAAACTCGGCAAACAGCTTCTCCATCGCCACATAAGCCGCCCAGCATTTGCCCGCCAGATAAATATTGTTGCGCGCTTGGCCAAGGGAGACATCCAGGCTGTCGTATGTGGTAATTTCCGCGCCACCCTTCGTGCGGGTGCTGTCCAGACCCATGATACCGTTTCGCCGGGCCGGGTCGGGATGATCCCGGTTCAGCATGCTGTCGAGACATCGTGCCATCATGCCGATATTTTGCGTCATCCAGTCGGAGTCGTTCGTCTTGTCGTAATACGCTGCCGCGCAAAGTATCCAGTTTACCAGCTGCTCATGGGTCATATGCGAGAAGCAGCCGTCGAGGCCGTATATTTCATAGGAGGAATGGCCTGGGCGGGATAAGGAATTGTTGACTCCCATGTCGTGCGTAAAGCTGATGCCTCCCGGATACTCGGTGCGATCCCCCGGGAACGTAACTGTATCCTCATAGCTATAGCGCTTCACGAACATGTCCAGCTCATTGCGCACTGTCCACGGGTTCATCCGCAGTTCATAATACAGCTGATCCACCGTCAGATCGAAGGTGTTCATCATCCGGTATTCGCCTTCATTGACCACCCAGAAGGGCTCGCCGTTATAATCCAGCAGCTGTGTGGAGCCGTAATAGCTGCGAATGGCATGGGCCAGCATGAAAGCCTGATCCTCGTTCAAAGGGGATTTATCGATCAAATCATTCGCCCGTTCTGCCTCCTCCTTCAGAGCATCAAACCTGAATAAGGCATATTCAGCGACCGACTCAATATTCGGAAAGAAGCGGTTATAGTAATAGCTCGCATCGATTCCGGTAGTTACATATCCCGCGCGGTGGAAGCAAACGGCAAACCGATAGGTTTGTTTCGTCCCGGCCGGAACATCCATCAGCATCGCCCCGGACGAACCGAGCCCGAAACCCCAGTTCTCTTCATGCGCAGGTCTGAGAATTTCCTCTATATTAAAATATAGCCCGGACTGCGCCGTCCCGCGCTCGGCTGCAATCGCGATGAATCGGCCCTGTCCGATTCCGGATAGCCGGTCCGACACATCATCCAGCCTGCGCATGGAGCCTGCAGGGTCGTTCTTGCGAAAGCCAAAGAAGGCTCGTCTTGACCGGCTGCATCCCGTATTATCCACTTCCATCTCGATCAGAACCGCGGGGACAAGCACATCCTTCAATTCCTGCTCCGAAGCAGTCTTTGGATCGGGAACGGAGCGCACCTGCGAAATGATGCGGAAGGTCAGGCCGCCTGCGCTCCAGCTGTCGGTCGCCAGCCGGAAATCCCGTTTGATCTCTTCCCGGGGAAAATGATGGATGATTCTCCGCTTCTTTTTAACAGCAGGATCGTCTTCCTTCTCTACGTCATAGCGCTTGCGGTCATCCTCTCCCGTCATTTCATGGAATGGCAGTGAATCGTATCCGCTGCCATCCTCCCGTTCAAGGCCAATGTACACATTTTGCATAGGCGACTGGCCCAGCTCCAAATCGAATCCCCCGCCTGCCTCGGGAAAACCTAAGGTAAAACTGGCAAATGCCCCGATCGGGGAGTGATGGGCGTTAAAAAACTGGTTTTTCGGCGTCATGCCTCGGACACTCCTTTAATGCAATTCTCCTAAAATCCATAGGGTTAAAATCTATGGTAAGGCTTACATTCGAGGAGGAACAGGGTCAAACCTTACGACAAAATGGGCAAAACGGACGCCCGCCGTCCAGATTGCCCTGGTGCTGTATGATATAATAAAGCTACCAATTTACAGTAGATGAGGTTCCGATCGCGATGGATTATACCGGCACACCTAACACCATGGACAGCATCATGTCTCCGGATATTCAGGCCGCCTTCCGCATTTATGCCACCCACTGGCGCAAGGTCAACGCCGCCTGGCGTTATCCTGTGCATCAGCACCGCGCGTTTGAAATCAACATCGTGCTGGAGGGCGAGCAGCATATGACTGTTGCCGGCCGCCCCTTCCTGCAGCAAGCCGGGGACATCCTGTTTATCCGGCCCGGCGTGGAGCATTCCAGCCAAGGCTCCGGCGGGCCGGAGGGAATGACGTATTACGCTCTTAATTTTGATATCGATGATTCATCCCTAAGACGCTCCCTCATGATGGCTGATTCGGTCATTCTTACGGGAGATACCGCGGAAATAGCGGAGGTTCGGCAGGCGCTGGAAGATTTCATCCGTTCTACAATTTCCGGTGAATCGGATACGAATCGCCAGCGCCTAAATGCGCTTCGCGCCTCGCTCCGGCTGCTCACCGCACTTAGCGGCTGGGCATTATCAGAGCTGCCCGATAACCCGCCGGCGTACGAGCCAAGCCCGCCCGAGAACGCGATTCTGCTCGCCAATGCCATTGAAAAGCATCTTGAGGAGCTTGTCTGCGCTTCAGCAGCTGGCGGTGAAGGGAGAGCCGGCATTGAGGACATTGCCGCGAAGCTGGGGTACAGCCCCGCCCACTGCAACCGCGTGTTCCGGCAGGTCTACGGCAAATCGCCGCGCCAATACCTGTCGGGGCTGATTATCCGCCAAGCCAAGCTGCTGCTGCTGAATTACAGCCTGTCCGTAGAGGTAATCGCCCTGCGCCTCGGCTACCGGGACGCCTCTCATTTCAGCAAGCAGTTTAAACGCTGGACCGGCCTTTCTCCGCAGGGCTATCGCAAGCTCAACCACCCCGACCGCCGGGAGATTGATGCCGAGCAGCATTATCGCGACAATCCGTTTATATAAAATAAGTGTTCAAAAAGTAAGTCTTTCAGCACCGAGAAGGTTGGATGAAGCTAGAGGCTGAGGAGCGGAGCTGCACGTTTTCGAAGAAAACGACTCCGAAAGCATATGCTTGGAGAAACCTACGTGAGCACCTGAAATGTTTCCGTAGGAAACATGCTTCGTAAGCCTTAGCTTGTCTCGGCTGAATTCAAGATTCGATGTCGAGTACACTCCCTGTTTTACTTCGTGATCAAAGATTGACTTTTTGACAACCTCTAATTAGGGGGAAAGAATAACGATCTACGGGCCGCTGCTATCCGCCATTTGTTTTTGGATTAGATTTTAATGTAACAAATGGCTCCTAAAGGCGGACGTTAACTCCCTGCGATTCGTTATTCTTTTCCTGAGGCAGGAAGAGAGTAAGGGGCTGTCCCGAAAGTGGCTATAAATGGCTGAGGCACCCCTTTCTTTCATGAAGCTCTCCGTTTCTCCGGAACAATTCCCCCCCCCCATACCTGCACCTATTCTTTAAATCCTCTTATATAAACTGTTGAGTATACTAACCTATCGTACAGGTCATACCATAAATGGATTTCATGAATCTAATGATGCTCTAAACGAATGCCTATGGGGATTAGATGGATTTCATGCTGCTATAATCAAGAATCCATTCCATGATTGGCAATTTTCTAATTCTAACGACATGAAATCCAGTTAAATTTACATTTTCTTCTCAGCCGCAGAAACTAACTACTATAAATCCATTTAGACAAGGGTTGAACTATCAAAAGGTTGCAGGGTAAGCAGTAAGCGGATACGATGTAAAGCTTCGCTACTATATTCGGCATTGTATTCACCAGTATAAAAGTGTCAAATCAAGGATTTCGGCGCTCCCTGCTACTCGGCCTGCCCAAAAGTACATCTACAGGTCGGGTGTACAGGTCGGGTGTACAGGTCGGGTGTACAGGTCGGGTGTAGAGTTCGGGCGTAAAGGTCGGGCGTAAAGGTCGGGGGGCCTTCACTTATCCATCGATAATATGCCCAAATGGTCCATACCACCATGAAGCAAAAAGCGCAAATTCCGGGGCTGATCTAGCCCGAGAACTTGCGCTTTTTTTCATATAATTGAAATCCTGTTGCTCGATTCATCTGTTCCTGCTAAAGATAACTCTCATTGAATAACTACTTTTGGAACAGTCCCTTACATCTACCTTACTAAATTAATCGATTTTGATGATAATCTTTACGACGTCGTTTTTCCGGTTGATATTGACGTCAAACGCCTCGGCAATTTCATCGAAGCTGTACTCGTGGGTCACAATGCCGGACACGTCGATAAGCCCTTCGTCCATCGCCTTGATCGCCTGCGGGTAGATGTTCCGGTAGCGGAACACCGTTTTGATCTCCGCCTCCTTGCCCAGCAGCTTGGCGAAGTTGTATTCAATGATATCCTGCGGAGCCATGCCAACCAGCACGACTGTCCCGCCCCGCTTGACCATGTACGCTGTCTGCTGTACCGTTTTTACCGCGCCTGCAGTCTCCATGACAATATCCACGCCTTCGCCGTCCGTCAGCTCGTAAATCAGCTTGACTGCGTCCATCTCGGCCGCATTGATGACTCTCGTTGCGCCGAGCTCCAGCGCTTTATCCAGCCGCTTTGGAATGACGTCTACAACGGTAATGTCGATAGCGCCAAACGCTTTGGAGGCCAGCAATGTCGTCAGGCCGATACAGCCTGCGCCAAGAATGACCACGGAGCTGCCGAGCGTGACGCCGCCCTGCTTGGCAGCGTGCATGCCGACCGAAAGCGGTTCGACGAGCGCGCCCTCTCTAGTCGTAATAGAACTAGGAAGCTTGAACGCCATGTTCTCCGGAAATGCAATGTAGTTTTCAAAGCAGCCATGGTAGGGCGGCGTAGCGAGAAATTCCACATCGGGGCACAGATTGTAGCGTCCGCTTTTGCAAAATTCGCATTGTCCGCAGGTCACGCCCGGCTCCAGAGCTACGCGGTCTCCTACCTGCAGCTGCCTGACGCCCTTCCCGATAGCGACAACCGTACCCGCGCACTCGTGCCCGAGGATAAAATCGCCGTTGACAATAAAGTCGCCGATTTTGCCATGCTCGTAATAATGCACGTCCGATCCGCAGATGCCAACGTATTCAAGCTTGACGAGCACCTCCTTCTCTTTTGGCTCGGGAACTGGAATTTCGCGGATTTCCATTTGCTTCAGGCCAGTCATAAATGCTGCGCGATTGTTCAACAGAAACGCCTCCATCTTGCGTGATTATTTCGATTCATCAGTCCTCGATGCGAGGAATCCGGTCAATGCGGGGATCGGCAAAAATGTCATATTCGTCCAGGCTCCTGGTGCTGAATTCAGATACGACCGCACCTGCCGGGCCTGCCTGGAACCAGTGCTTCGTATTCGGATAAATCGTATACTGCTCGCCCTCTTTCAGCACGATTTCATGGAATACGGAGTAATGCTCTTTGCCGCTCTCCGGCAGAACACCGCGAATATTCGAGCTGGGCTCGCCTTCCACGTACAGGTACACCGTGCCGTAGCGGCAGCGGAAGGTCTCTTCCTTGCCCGGATAATTCAGCTCGGGAATCGCCGGGTGCCTGTGCTCGGGACAGGTCTGTCTCGGCAAAAGCACCATTTCCTTTGCACAGCAGCGGTCAGTATTGATCAGGGTAACGATGGAAAGCCCCACCTGCGCGAATTGATCCAGCCCGAAGTCGGCGATCTCCAGATTGTCCTTCTCCTGTTCGGTCAGCACGATATGGGCCTTGTCGAAATAATCCAGAATGATGGGCTTAAAATGCTGATATACTGATTTTTTCATAACGGCCGCCCCTCCTTATCTCCAGTGTTTTAAAAATTTAGCAATTTACTAATGTTTATCTGACCGAAGCAAATTTTAGCGCTTCGCTGCCTGCGGAATAGACGGTAATCGTCTTCACCTCACCCGGCAGCAGATCAAAGTAGAGGTCGGAGCAGTCATAACCGCCCGCAACATATACACCGTGCGCATACCCTTTGCTGGTCAGCGTAATTTTGCGATCCGGTCCGATCTGCTCATCGCTGACGATTTCCACCGGCGATGGATCGAATACCATCGTCTTCATATCGCCTGTCCGCAGGGATATGGAGTTCACAGTCTCTGAATCTGGAATCAGCATCATGCTGCCTTTGGTGTAGTCCTGATCCGGCAGCTTCTCCGTAAGCAGGTAAACCCGGCTGTGCGGCTCAAGGGAAATCTCCAGCGTTCTCGTCTGCCGAACTGTTCCGTCGAACGAAATATAGCCGTATTCCGCCTGAAAACTCACCTTCTCTGCCGTATCATTCATCCCCTGAACTACGACGTTTCCGTCCACCACGCGCATCGACAGCTTCGTATGGGCCAGAGCGCGTTTTACGCCGTAGTACGGGATTTTGCGGCTCAGATAATAATCGATAATCGTCCAGCCGACCTCGCCCCAGGCATCGTTGTACATCCAGAACAGCGCGCCGCCGCAATCCTCCTTGAATCGGATCGCTTCCAGCGAATACTCCAGCATGAGCGAGTGCACCATGCCGCCGTACAGCAGATAGTCCTCGATGGATAAATTGTCGATGCGGTCAAGGTAGTTTTTAGCGATGCCCGTGACGACGGTTCCTTTTTCAAACACGTTGCAGTGCATTTGCCATACTTCGCTGTCGAAGTCGATTTCTTCCCCGCCCAAATACTTCTTCGTACTCTCCAAAGAACAAGGGCCGACGAAGCCGTATTCGCTCACGAATTTGGAGTTCACCGTATCGAAGTCCATCGGCTCGATGCGCTCGTCCATATTAAGGCTCATGAAGGCGTTATGCCAGCGATGGACATCGCCGACCGTATCGTCGTTCGGAAGCGCCCCGCCGTACGGCGAGCTGTTCCAGTAAGGTATATGGGAGCAGTTGTTGTACATGATCTCTTTCGCGAGAATATTCGCAATATATAAGCCGTACTGCTTCTCATGCTTGAACTCGATCTGCCATCGCGGATTGTCATATTTGTTAAAGATCCAGTGGACTTCGTTAGTTCCGCAGAACAAGGCAATGGATGCCCGGTTGCGCAGGCGCTTGGTCTGATAGTCCATCTCGGCCCGCATCTCATCGCGGAACTCCCGTTTGTGGTCAGGATAAGTGGAGCAGGCCATCATGAAATCCTGCCACACCAGCAGACCGTTCCGGTCGCACAAATCGTAGAAAATATCCCGCTCGAACAGCCCGCCGCCCCAGACGCGCAGCATGTTGAAATTCGCCTCCACCGCCTCGCGGATCAAGGTCTCATACTTCTCGTCAGTAACACGCGCATGGATGAAATCGGCTGGAACCCAGTTGCCCCCTTTGCTGAAAATAGGAACGCCGTTGACGATCAGCCGGAAATTGCGTTCTTCGCCGCGCAAGATGGACGTATCCAGCTCGACCGTCCGGATGCCGAATTGAAATGCGGGATATTCGGTCTTCGCATTTGCGCTCGCTGCAGATACCCGCACATCGTACAGCGGATGATCGCCATGTCCCGCAGGCCACCACAGCCGGGCATTCTCCACCTCGAGATCCACGTCAAAATAGTTCGTGCCGGAGGTCAGAAGCAGGTTCTCGAGCTTCTTCGTCACACAGGATTGTCCGTCATAGGAAATGTCGATCTGCAGATCGCAGTTTATCGTCCCGATGATGTCCAGGTTCTCGATGTTGACCGTCGCTTTCAGCCGAGCTGTCTGAGCTGCGCTAACGGTTACGAGCTTCACCTCGCGAACCGCGATCTCTTTCTCGCAGCGCAGGTATGCATTTCCGCCAAGCCCGCAGGTGACAACGCGCGGCCCCCAGTCCCAGCCCACTGTATATTGCGGACGTCTTACGTAGGAACGGCGATAGTCGCCGCGGTCTTTGCCGCCGTTATCGTATTCACGGCAGGTCGCCCAGTTGAGCTCCGACAAATCGTTGTCGGTAACGTCCTCCAGCCCGGTAGTGACGCGCACCGTAAGCGTGTTTTTCCCGGGAGTCAGAACATCCTTGATGTTGCGGACGAACGGATAATGCACGTTGCGATGGCTGCCGACATATTGATCGTTGACGAAAATATCGCTGTTCGTGTCGATCGTTTCAATGACTAGCTCAATAATGTCACTGTCAAAATCGATACCCGCGCCGTCGAATTCCTTGGTGTACCACCAGGAACGCTGTTCGATCCATTCGCTGGCGAGCGCATGATCGGACTCCAGCGGCTCCTGAATTATGCCATTCTCGATCAGAGGTATGCGAACATCGGTTGGAAGCGAGCAAGGATACCAGCCTTCCTTCAAAGCTTTTACAGCCGCCAGGCTGTCTTTGCCCCAGTGCAGCGGCGCCTCATGCAGAAGCCATGCGTCGTTTAAATCAAATCTTTTCATAAGTCTCCCCATCCTTGATGTGTAATTGTTGTCATTCCTGTTTCATTGGTGCGAATCAACCCTTGACCGAACCGGCGACCATGCCCTTGATGATCTGCTTGGAGAACGCGAAATATAGTGCCATAGCGGGAAAAATAGCGATCAGCATTGAGGCCATCATTTTCGGATAATCGGTAACGAACTGTCCTTTGAACAGCGTGATGCCGACAGGCACGGTCATCAGGGTTTCCTTGCTGATCAGGATCAACGCAAACGTAAATTCATTCCATACGATAAAAAATTGAATGATGCCGACGGTAACAAGGATCGGCTGGCACATTGGAAGCACGATGCGGAACAGAGTGCGATGGAAGCTGCAGCCATCGATATTCGCAGCCTCCTCTACTTCAATGGGAATGCTTCGCACATAGCTCTCTACCAGGAAAATCGAAATCGGCAAACCGAAGGCCGCATACGGTAGAATCAGCGTGTACCATTGATCGCCCATCCCGGTTTTCGTAAACAGCACGTACATCGGCACCATTAAAGCATGAATCGGAACCAGCATCCCGAGCAGGTAGTAGTTGTAAAGCGCATTTTTCCCTTTAAACCGGAAGCGGGAAAGAAAGTAACCGACAATAAAGCCAAGAATCAGGATAATCGCGAGCGACAGCACGCTATTCCGGATGGTGTTGCCCATCCACAGCAGAATTTTGCTTTTAGTCAGAATCGCAATATATTGCTGAAAGTTCGGGCTGTGCGGCAATGAAATCGGATTGGCGTAGAACTCGGCCTTCCCTTTAAGCGAAGAATAGAATAGCCATATCGCCGGAAATATGCAGGTTATGGAGAAAACGGCCAAAACCAGATTAGGAACCAGCCCGGACAAAAAACGGCGTTTACTGCTCTCCCCCATCACTCACACCTCCTTGTCCTTCGTAAAGCTCAACAGCAGCCATCTCGTTCCGGCGATAAATATCAGGCTCAGAATCAGGATGCCGATCGACATCGCGCTGCCGTAACCCATCTTATAGCTGAGGAAGGACGTCTTATAAGCGTTTAACGCCATCACGTTGCTTGAAGTCCCCGGCCCTCCGCCGGTCATCACATAGATGTGGTCAAAGACCTTCATCGTCCCCGCGATACAGAGCGTTACGCAGACGATCAGCGTGTTCTTTACGAGAGGCAAAGTGATGTGGATCGCCTTCTTCCAGCCGTTCGCCCCGTCGATCTCCGCCATTTCCAGCACCTGCGGGTCAATGGAAGCTAGAGCGGAGAGGATGATAATCATGTAATATCCGATATATTGCCAAATCAATGGAATCGCAACCAGGGTCAGCGCAAGACTCTCATTGTTCAGCCAGGGCTGAATCCATTCCGCTTTTCCGATTTGCTTAAGAAAAATATTGATTAAGCCATAGTTGTAGTCATAGAGCATCGTCCAAATAAAGCCGATCACGACCGCCGATAATACCGACGGAAAGTAAGACATCGTTCTGTGAAAGGCCTTGAATCTGACGCCTCTTGTATTCAGCAGTATGGCGAACAAGAAGGCGAAGCCGATTTGTCCGACGATGCACAGCACCGTAAGATAAATGTTGTTGACAAAAGATTGGATGAAAATGTCGTCCTTAGCCAGCGCTATAAAATTATCCAAACCGATATAATTCATCTTCGTCCCGCCCGACCAGTCAAAGAACCCGTAATAAAAGGCCAGGACGATCGGAACAAATACGATAAAGGTGTACAGGATAAAGCCCGGCAGCATGTACAATATGAAAGCCTTCCTTGACGGACGAATTGCCTGGTTCATGTAGCTGCTTCCTCCTTAATTAACGAATGGATGCAAGCTGCCGGCACGCGAGCGGTGCCAGCAGCTTGAACCATCGCGGCGGTTACAGGCTGTCCTGCCCGGACTGAAGCTGCGCGGCCAGCTCCTGGCCTGTTTTCGTACCGTTCAGCACTTCCTGCAGACCCGTATTCATGCTTTCGATAATGGAGCCTTCCATCAGCATGTCGTAGATCGGCGTAAACGTCAGGGAGCCGGTCAATGCGGCAAAATCCTGTGTCAATTGCGGAAACTGCGTCAAATCGGTGCCTTCAATCAGGCTTGGGCCGGTCATGCCGTATTTTTCGGCATAAACTCTGGAAAAGTCATAACCCGCCGTGCTGAACAGGAAATCCATAGCTGCATCGAGCTTCGCGCCTTCCAGATTTTTGTTGAGCGCCACATACCAGCCGGCACCGCCGGAGATCGTGTTGTTATCGCCTTTTCCACCATCCACGGGCGGCAGAATCGCAACCTTGGTCTGGCTTAGCACTTCCTCCGAGGCATTGGACAGCAGGTAGCTAAGCGCCCAATGGCCGTCAATGGTAGCCGCCGCCTTGCCCTGTGCGTAATATTCCTCAGCCTGTGCATTCGAGATGATATTGAAATCAGGGTTAAACACTTTGTTGGCGGCAATGCTCTGCATCTGATCGAGTGCGCTTACAAACTCAGGGTCGGTAAATTTCGCGCTGCCGTCACGGGCTATAATCGAATTCGTCCAATCGGTGCCTGTGAAACGGTCGCCCATGGTCGATAGGATGCTGGATTCGGCCGGCCATTTGTCCTTGTTGCCCAGTGCGATAGCGGAGATTCCCTTTTCATTAAATTTCTCTGCGGCCTTGTAAATGTCTTCCCAATTATCTGGAAAACGGTCATAGCCGATTTCTTTCCACATTTGTTCGTTATAAAAAACAACCGAGGTAATCGATAGCTGATTCGGAATCCCGTAAATGTTGCCGTCCCGCGTAGCTGCATCAAACACGCCTTTGCGGAACTTGTCCTTGTGCTCATATTGATCAAGGTAGTCGTTGATCGGCATCAGCAGGTCGTTGTTTGCAAAATTGCTTACCCAGGAACCTTTTAAGAAGAAGATGTCCGGGATTTCGTTGACGGCGGCCTGCGCCTGGATTTTCGTCGAATAATCCGCCTGCGACATGACCGACTGTACCAGATTGACATTCGGATTGTTCGCTTCCCACTCTTCAACCAGTGTCATATAGCTGTCCATTTCTGCGCTTGTGGGACGCTCCTCCTCCAAATAATAGTGCGAGAAGGTCAATTGAATCTGTTCGCCCTTTGCCCCGCTTGCCCCGGAGTTGCCGGAGGAAGTTCCGCCATTGCCGCTTCCGCCGCCGCCACAGGCAGAAAGGATTAGCGAGAGAGCTGCCAGAAATGAGATGATTTGAATGATCTTTTTCTTTTTCATGTTGCCCCTCCAAATGTATATTTGATTTCATAACCTAACTATAGAAGACGTGGGACTCATTTTGTATCCGCTTTCTTGTCTTCATTATCCTCGTATTTTGTCATTATCTAAAGAAAAATGGGGTCGACCTCTTTCCTTGTTGCGAACGATATCCTTAAAATTTGATATTTATCGCAAAAAATGACCTTCTCATTAAATTAGCATAGGACAATTGACACCTGTCCGGCGCAATGACAGAATAAATTCATAACAACAAGGGGGAGTGTGCGCCCTGTGACTATGCGTAAAAAGCTTATGCTGTTCTTCATCTGCCTCGTGATGATCCCGATTCTTACGATTTATTCCGTAGCCATCAGCATTTTTTATGAGAGCACCAAAAAAGATTTGCAAGCGCTTTTTTCGAACCATATCCATGGAATTGGCAAAAGCGCAGATCAGTTTTTTACCGACGCGCTGGATCTTACGACCTATCCATTAATGGAAACGAATCTGAGAGCCTTCTTGAGCAAGCCGAAGGATGATGAGAACTATTTCACGCTGACCAGCAACGCCAATAGCATCCTGCTGTCTATGCCCTACGGTTTCTCCAACGGCATTCGCGGCATTTCTCTCCTTTCGCGGGATCAAGCCTCTATTAATGTAGGCATTTCGTTAAAAATATCGAAGGAAGATCTGGAAGCTGCGCGAGCCGGGGAATCGAGACCCTATTGGGATTATCGCGACGTTTCCAGCCTGCAGGATACGCCAAAAGAAGCATACAGCCATATTACTCTAACCCGAATGCTAAGGAATCCGAGCAATTTGTCCGAGGAGCTCGGCTTTATCAAAATCGCCATGAGCCGGAAGCAGCTTATTGATACTCTGATGTCGGACCGGATCAACCACGAGGTCTCCTATTTTATCATTGATGAGAATAACAAGCTCCTTGTGGATACGAGCTCCGGCCAAAGCTACGCCAATCTGAAGGGGGACATTTCCTATCCGCATCTTCTCCAGTTGGCTTCCAGCTCGGCCAATACGCAGATCAACGGGCAATACTTCATTTCCGCCCATAAAATAGAACGAACTCCATTCGTTTTATACAGCATTGTAAAACCGAATATTTTAACGATTATTAAGGAAACGCTTCTTAAGGGCCTATCGCTGACGGTGGTGCTTGTGCTCCTGTTTACGCTGCTATTGTCCTTCACTTTTTCCCAGATTATCACGGCTCCGCTCGTCAAGCTAGGCAAGCGCATGAAGTCGATCTCCAATGAGGATTTCTCCGTGCGCATCGACGTGAAGAGAAATGATGAAATCGCGGTGCTGGCCAACAATTTCAACCGTATGGCGCGGCGGCTGGACTTTCTATATAAAGAAGTCTACATGGGGAATTTGAAATTACAGCAAGCTCAGCTAAGCGCCCTGCAAACACAGATCAACCCCCATTTTTTATATAACACGCTGGATACGATCTACTGGATGTCGGAGATGGGCGATACCAAAAATGTCAGCTCGATGGTTTCAAATATGTCGAAAATGATGCGCATGACGCTCTCCCCCAACAACAGTGACATGGTGACGCTGGCGGAGGAGCTGGAGCATCTAAGCTGCTACATCCATATCCAACGAATCCGCTACGGCGACCAGTTCGTGTTCGACATCGATTGTCCGGAGCATTTGAAGTCTTATTACGTCCTGCGCCTTCTGCTGCAGCCGCTGGTCGAAAACGCACTTCTTCATGGTCTGAAGAACAGCACCCATGGCATCGTAAAGGTTCAAATTTACGAAAATGAGAATTCACTCGTTTACGAGGTCATGAACAATGGTACCCCGGTGGACGTCACTGAAATTAACCGCCTGCTGGAGGAAGAGGGCAGCGGCATGCGGGGCTTTGCTCTACGGAACATTAAGGAGCGGATCGCTCTGAAGAATGGAAAGGGCTTTCATCTTGGTTGTTTTTTGCGTGACGGATTCAGCGTCTTTCAAATTACGCAAAAGCTGAGGAATAAAGAGGCCGATTCCCGTGAAATTTCGCTTTCGGACGACAACAATGAAAAACAAAGGGGCTGAAGACATGATAAAAATCCTGCTCGTTGACGACGAGGCATTTATCCGTCAGGGAATTCGCTATACGATTCCGTGGGAAAAGCATGGGATGGAAATTGTCGGAGAGGCGGCTAACGGAGAAGATGGCCTGAAGCTGGCCATTCAGCTCTCCCCTGATATCGTTTTTGCAGACATCCAGATGCCGATCATGAGCGGAATTGAGCTAGCGAGAAAATTAAATGAATATTTGCCGCGCACGAAGGTGATTATTCTCTCTGCGTATGGCAATACCGAGAACTTTACTCGCGCAATTGAAGTGAAGGTCAGCTCCTTCGTTCTGAAAAATGCCGATTCCGGCAAAATATTGGAGGCGGCCCTCCGGGCAAAGGATGCTATTTCGGAAGAAAATGCCGCCTATGGACGTCAGACGCTGATGCAGACGATCTATAAGGAAAACCAGCATTTGATTAAATCGGCCTTGTTTGCGAAATTTTTAAAAAACGAAATTCCGTTGAACACGTTTCAGAAAAAGGCCGAAAAGCTGGATATGCCGCTGCCGGGCCCCTGCTATTCGATGCTGCTCGCCCGCTGTGTTGCAAACGACGACTGGCCGGTGTACAACCATTTTGTGCAGGCTTTTCAGGAGCTCGAGCCCTTTGTATTTTTCATGGATGACGGCAAGCTCGTAACGGTATTGAATGTTGGTGCGCAGGGTGTTTCGGAGGAGGTTATGGACAAGACACTGGCCAATCTCAAGCCTTATATTTTCGGCAACAGTATGGTGTTAATGAACCGGATCGATTCGCTCGAGGAGTTCTCCTGCGCTTATGCGCTTCTGGATAGGGCACTGGATGCCTGCTTCTGGAACATGGAGCGGCAATATACGGAGGTTGCCCCAACAGATATATTTCCTAGCATCGGACCAAGTGAGATACAGGATAGCGAGAGCAAGGTCATCTCCGCGGTATTGTCCAGAAATGCTGCCCATATTGAACAAGCTATCCAGGAATACGCTGAGTTTATGCGTCAAAATACCGTCTCACGGTCGTGCTTTCTGGAATCGGTGAACCGGATCATCGTGCTGATGGAGGCTGTGATGGAAAGGCAAAACGACGCCCGTAGAACGGCGGAAATTGTTGCTGAAACGGAAACGCCCGAGGAAGTGATTGAGCTGATGCTGAGCCTGGCCAAGCCAAACCTGGAGACGGATTATAAAAATGTGCAGTTTGCAGCCGCACTGGATTATATCAGCCAGAATTATAACAAGGATCTCAAGCTGACCGATGTTGCCAAGGCCGTTTACATTTCCACCGGTTATTTGAGCAGAATCTTCAAAAGTGAAACCGGTTATTCCTTTAAAGAGTGGGTGAATCGCATTCGCATCGAAAAGGCGAAGGAGCTTATTCTAAACAGTGATTTGAAATACTATGAAATCGCCGAATTGGTAGGGTACAAGGACTACAAGTATTTCTCCGCCTATTTCAGCAAATTATGCGGAGTCAGCGCGAAGGAATATAAAGTGCTGAACAGCCCGATGCTTCATCGTTAGAGTCATGTTCATGTTCTTATATCAAAGTTAGAACACTTTAATGGCAAAAACAGGACTTCCTGCCGTCGATCACGACGGATGGGAAAGTCCTGTTTTTTTTGATACTGGATGAACGAACTCCTTTTGTTTCTTTACTTCGTCTGCTATTTCACCGAACCCAGCATACCCTGCACGAATTGCTTCTGCAGCAGGAAGAAAATCAGCACCGTCGGCAGCGTCGTAATCACGATGGCCACCATAATAATTCCGTAGTCCGGATTATAGGAGGAGGCCAGCGACGATACGATCAGCGGCAGCGTCTTCTTGTCCTGCGTCTGCAAGGCGATCAACGGCCACAGGAAGCTGTTCCAGTAGTTCATGAACGTAATGATCGCTGCGGCCGCATAGGTCGGCTTCATCGTTGGAACGTAGACCTGGGCGAACAAGCGCCACTCGCCTAATCCGTCGACCCGCCCGGCCTGCAGCAGCTCCCGCGGAAACGACTTCGTATTCTGCATGAAGAAGAAGATCATAAATGCCGTCGTAATCGAAGGCAGGATGACCGCGGTCGGCGTATTCAGCATGCCCATGTTGCTGAACATGCGGAACAGCGGAATCATGACAGCCGCGAACGGCATCATCATGGAGAGCATGAGCAGTCCGAACAGCCTGTCCTTGCCCTTGGAACGATAAATCTCAAACCCGTATCCGGCCATGGAGCTCAACACCAGCGTACCGATCGTGCCGATGATCGCAATCAGCGTTGAGTTCCAAAAAGCCGCACCTAGATTCGTCATATCCAGCAATTTGGTAACATTGCTCTGCAGCATCGAACCGAAGCTGAACTTGCCCTTCACGATATCCGAGGATGTGTTGGTCATCCCGATCAGCATCCAGACGAAGGGAAACAGAGAAACGACGGATGCGATAATCAGGAACAAATGAATGCCCAGCGAGCTTAATTTCCTCATTGCTTCTCACCTCCGACCTTAAGCTGAAGGAAGGCCAGCACGGCGACCATAACTACGATGGCATACGATACCGTAGCCGCGTAACCGAAGTTAGGCGTATAGACGAAAGACAGGTTATAGATATACTGGGAAATCGTCATCGTCGAATTGCCCGGACCGCCGTTCGTAATGTTGACGACCTCATCGAACAATTGCAAAGTACCATTCGTCGAAATTATCGCCGTAAACAGAATGATCGGCTTGAGCATCGGTACGGTAATGCTGAAAAATTGCCGCGTCTTCGAAGCGCCATCGATCGAGGCCGCCTCATAGACGCTCGGATCGATATTCTGCATTGCCGACAGATAGAAAATCATGTTATAACCCGTCCAGCGCCAGGTAATCGCCGCTATAATGACTACCTTCGCCCATACCGGATCCATGAGCCAGGCAATGGGCTCCTGGATCACGCGGATGGACATCAGCATCCGGTTCAGGATGCCGTCGACAGCAAAAATACTCTTGAACAGCACCGCATAAGATACCAGCGATGTTACGCAGGGCAGAAATATGGCCGTACGATAAAACCCTTTGAAGCGAAGCTTCGGCATGTTCAGGAAGTAAGCGATCACCAGCCCGAGCATCAGCATAACCGGTACCTGGACAACAAGGTACAGCAATGTGTTCAACACCGCTTGCTTGAACATTGGATCAGAGAACAAGCGTGAATAGTTGGCCAATCCTGCATACTGATATACCGTTCCTTTGCCGGACTGAAACGACAAGAGCAAGGATTGCAGCATGGGATAGAAGCTGAACAGAAGAATCAGCGCTGAAGGCAGCAGCACAAACTGCCATCCCATCAAAGAAGATTTATTCCATTTACTGCCCATAGATTACCACCCGCTAACTTAGTTTTTATTGCACCTGCTGTTCAAAGTGTTTCTGAATGTTAGCCAAGCTTTGGGTCAAATCCGCACCGTTCAAAATGTTAGGCAGCTCGTTCTTCAGTGCATCCTTTGCCTCTTGCGTGTACATTCCCAAGGAAATACCCGGAACCTCGGTAGACCATCTTGTGAAATCGCTATAAATCGCCTGACCTCCGAAGAACTCTGGTTTCTGATTGTATACTTCGCTGGAGAAGGCTGGGATAAAGGAGCCGACTCCTCCGTTTTCCGTCAGGAAGCGCTCATAAAATTCCGTACTGCTGCCCATTGTGGAGGCTAGGAAATCAATCGCCAAATCTTTATTGGCCGAGCCTTCAAGCACGAACCAGCTGGACCCGCCCTCGTTGGAGGCATTTACGCCGCCTTCCACATTCAATCTAGGAATCGGTGCGACTCTCCATTTGCCGCTTTGATCCTGGGCATCCATGATGGAAGCGATTTGCCATACCCCGGATACGACGGTAGCTACGTCGCCGGTATTGAAGCTGCCTACGAATTCGCTCCAGCCCGTCACCGGCTTGGCGATCCCGGAATCCGCGATCGCTTTGTATACGCGAAGCGTCTCGGTCATGGCCGGATTGTCTACGAAATTTCCTTTGTTATCCGGCGTAATGTACCAGGAGCCGGCGGATTGAAGCAGGATCGAAGTCAAGGCTTCATCGTTCGGATTGATGGTCGCCATGTATTTGCCTGTTTTTTCTTTGACAACTTTACCGATTTCAATATATTCATCCCAAGTAATGTTCTCGAGGTCCTCGGCCTTATAGCCGGCTTCCTCCAAATAATCGACGCGGTAGAACATGCCCGTTACGCCGATGTCGAACGGAACGCCGTAAATCTTATCGTCGATCCGCAGCGCATCTACCTTATAAGGAGAAAATTGTGTAAAGTCTACCTTTTCTTTAAAATCAGCGAACGTTCCCGGATAAGCGGTTACGTATTTTTGAATGTTCGGATCGTTCACCAGAATGATATCCGGCAGCCCGTCTTTGACGCCTGCAGCCAGGTTCGTGTTCAGCTTTTGCTCCAGATCCGTCTTCGCCATATCGATGATTTCCAGTTGGAAATCCGGATGCTCCTTCTTGTACAAATCCTCGGCAATTTTGAGCGCAGCTCCGTTAAAGGACGGATCCCACGCCCAGGCAACGACCTTCTTCGTTCCGGCGCTTTCTTCTTTATTGCTGCCCTTCTCTGCCGTATTCGAAGAACCGCACGCCGCTAGCAATGATGCCGTCATGGAAACCAGCAGCAGCATAGATAACCACTTTTTCAATCTTTACAACCCCTTTTGATGTGTTTTTTGTAAGCGTTTCATGTAATTCGTTATCTATTTTAGAAAAATAAAAATCCGAAGTATAATCAAATTTAGCTCTATGTTAGCAGTAATTATTGCTCTCTGGCCTGCTCCCATCAATTTCCTAGTAAAAATTATTGAGGCTAGCAATTATTTTGTGTTTTTAGGCTGGGCCCCGTCCAATCATACCTTTATCGCAGGGTTTGGTATATGATGAGGACAAAAGACTTAATAACTTAACAGGTGAGGTGTAGACATGGAAGAACGCTCCGCTAACTATCGGGTTATGATCGTGGATGATGAAGCGATTCTGCGAACGGGCATGGTGCACCTGTGCGATTGGAGCGTCTATGGAATTGAAATCGTTGCTCAGGCCTCGAACGGCCTGGAAGCGCTGCAGTATATAGACATCGTTCATCCCCATGTGGTAATTACCGATATTGTCATGCCGATCATGGACGGGGTCGAGTTCGCCAAAATCATGGGCAAGGAGCACCCTGACATCAAAATCGTCGTGCTGAGTAGCTACAGCGAATTCAATTATGTACGCGAGGTATTCAAATACGGGGTCACCGACTATTTGCTTAAGCCTAAAGTCGCCGCAGGCGAATTGATCTCCTTAATCCAGTCGCTGTGCAGCGGCATCGATTTGAGCGGGCAGAATCCCCTTACCGTTAACAATGATCCTGCCCTGCTGCTCGGACAATGGCTGGGCAGCAGCCATATAGAAGAAGACAAACGAAATGAGGCCGCGCCTCAGGAGTTGGTTCAGCGCTTCGAAGACGAGCTCTTCGTGGTCGCCAAGGCGAGCACAGGACTTCTGCTCATGAGAACCAGCTACACCCAGAGCCAATTGGAGCAAATACTGCTCGGGCTTGCGTCTGAGCATCTGCGCGAATTGAACTATGCTCTCGTTTTTCTAAAGAATGAGTGCCTTCTGCTCGTCAACTATGAATCCAATCGGTCCGTCGAGGTTCTATCCGCCCTGAAGCGATTTGCGGACGGGGCTTCAGCCGCTCTATCCTACATCACATTCGTACTCTCCAATGTCTTCAGGAAGCTTCAACAGACGAAGGAAGAGCATATAAGGCTGACTCCCTATCTCGGAAAGCTTTTATATTTTACGGGTCAAACGCTGGTTCACGAGGACGATATCACGATACAGAGCGAGAAGGCGGACTTTAACCAGGAGCATTTTACGGCAGCGCTGCGCAGCTTCTCCATCGATGAGGCTGGAGCGCAATTGGAAACGCTTTTCTCCGAAAACACCGCCGTCATGGCCTATGACGAATACAGCTTAAAGCGCCTCTGCCAGAATCTCATTTATACAATCATGAGCACGCTCGAGCAGTTGAAGCTGCCTGTGACCGAGCTGAGCTCGTCCAAGCTGAAGCTGTTCAAGAAAATTGATTTAGCCTATGATATCGAGGAGCTTAAAGGCATCATGCTGCAATTTCTGCAGAATCTGAGGGAGATCCTCCCCGGTGCGGAACAGCAGCAATCGCCGATTCTCCAGCAAATTTACGCATACGTCCACAAGAACTATGCCAATGAAATATCGCTATCGGAAATGGCCGACAGCCTGCATTTGAATTATAGCTATCTGTCCTCCTATTTCAAACAGCGCACGGGCGAGAATCTGACTTCGTACATCAACAGGGTACGGACGGACAAGGCCAAGGAGCTGCTGCTTGATCACAAGCTGTCGGTGTCCGAAATCAGCCGATTGACGGGCTTCTCGGATCATAATTATTTCTCGAAAGTGTTCAAGAAAATGACCGGGATGACGCCCGTTGAATATCGCCATCAAATCTCTCAATGAAGACAGGTGTTATACGTGCTTCGAAAGAACAGCATCTTTATTAAAATTCTCATCCTGATGCTCTCGGGCATTCTTATTATCTCCTTGCTGCTGACGCTGGCATCCTCTACGATCTCGGAGCGGATTCTGCTGAACCAGGTCGTCAAGAACGCCTCCGCCAACATGAATCACGTGAAGGGCGAGCTGCTGAATTATAACGATCAAGTCGTCAATACGATGCTGCAAATTAACAGCAGCAGTGAATTCAGGAACTATATTACGAAGCCGGCCAATACACCGCAGGAGCAAATCAATCTGGTGATGACCTTGGGCAGGTACATCGACCTGTACAAGGATTATTTAAGCCCGGAGAAATCGCATATTATCGTATCGGCGCTGCCGGGGCTGGGCGGCCGCCACTACTCGAGCAACGCTCTGAAATGGGACAAAATCCCCCAGGATATCGTCTCGACCTATATGACCGAGGACGGTAAAATCCCTAACCGTATCCGCTACAACAGCAGCCCGGATTTATTCGTAGAGACCGTGCCTTACGACAACTATATTTTTGCGACCAAGCCTCTTGTCCACAGCAGCACAGGCTGGATGTACGGGTATGCCGCCGTCGTGATGGACGAGCAGAACATTTATCGCAAATACAGTCCCTACATTTCCGAAGGCATCCATATTTCCCTAATCTCCTCGGATGGCACGATCCTGTCGAGCAGCCGGAAGGATTCCATCAGTAAGAAGGACACGGCCCTGCTGTCCCTGGCCGGCCACGTATCCGAGCAGGGCGGCGTATGGTCGGATTCGGAAGACAAGCAGACCTATATTTCCTATTATCTGCCGGAATTCAATGCCTATTTGCTTGAAGAGATCGATCAGTTAACGGCCTTCGCACCCTTATACCGCATTTCCACCGAGATCCTCACGGTCATCAGCGTTGTACTGCTTGTCACCATGCCGTTCGTCTACTCCTTAAGCCGGCGGATTACCCGCCCCCTCAGCCAGCTCGTGAAGACGATGCAGACGAGTAAAGGGGATAATCTGAAATTTCATCCCCTGAAGGAAGGCGACAGCTACGAGACGAATGTGTTGACCAAAGCGTACAATCGGATGATCCGCGAAATCGATCAATATACGGATAAGCTGGTGTACGAGCAGCAGGAGCGCAGAAAGGCCGACCTCAATGCGCTGCAGATGCAAATTAACCCGCATTTTCTTTACAACACGCTTAGCTCGATCAAATATTTGGCAAAAATGCATCGTACGGACGAGGTGGACCAAACGATCGACAGTCTGATCTCCATGCTGCAGAGCACCTTGGGTTCAACCGAGGATATGGTTACGGTAGAAACAGAAATCGAGACGCTAAAGCACTATGTATTCATTAACCGGATCAGATACGGCGAGCAGATCGGGGTTCATTACGAGATTGCGGAGGACTGCTCTCAACTGCTCGTTCCAAAGCTGATCATTCAACCCTTTGTGGAGAACGCGTTCTTCCATGCCTTTCCGGGAACCGCGAGCGGAAATATTCACATATTTATCCGCAGGCTGGAGGAGAGGCTCATGATCGAGATTATGGATGACGGGATCGGCATGTCCTCAACGGTGGAGCAGATCAATGAGAAGAAAAAACACCACTTGTCCGGGATCGGGGTCAACAATGTACATGCAAGGATTCAATTGTTGTTCGGCGCCGATTACGGCGTCCAAATCGAAAGCGAAGCAGGCTACGGAACGGCAATCAAGATTACGCTGCCGGTTACGCAATCTGTAGAGCAGATGAATAATTAAAGACAAACAGAAAAAAATACAGCGGCATAAAAGCCGCTTGTTTAAGATGAACTGTTGGAATGAATGCGGGCAAATACGAAATGTTCCTATAATCGTGCTGCTCTCAGATTTTTTGGATGAAATTGCGTTCATAAGAGGCAAATTTCTGTCCCAAAGGCGACCCTGAGCTTATGTTCCCGAAGCAGCTTTCTTCTCAGAAAGCTGCTTCGTTTTTGCGGATTCATTGTTCTCCCTTGCCTGCAACCCATTCTTTAGTTCATTTTATATAAGCTGCGCACCACTAAGCTTGTATCGTGTACTAAGGCGCACACTAAGATCTACACACTAGGATGGTCGCATACTACTACGACGCACGCCTGAGGTCTATACACTAGACTGTAGCGTACACTAAAAGCACACTAAGATCTATAACGCTAGGCTGTATCGTAACTGGAATTCATGTATCTAATTAAGCCCTAAACGAACATTTCAAGGGACTAAATGGATTTAATGCAACTAAAATCAAGAATCGAGCATATGATAGGCAATCCCCCTTCTTTTAATGACATGAAATACATTTAAATCCGCCCTCCCTTTCTTGCCGCAGAAATTAACTACTAATAATCCAATTATATAAATTGAACTATTCAAATAATTGTTTAGTCATTTTTAGCTTCTTTAGCGTTGTTATAGGTTAACACCTTCAAATATCCATTGCGGGTTAGCTTAGAAATTAAATCGACTGAAAATTCGTTTATTTCAGGTTTTTATAAAATAAATCCCCTCACACCCAGACAATACACGATGGATAAACCTCTGCCTTAATACGTCGGCCAGCCGCTGGAATCCCAGTTCAAATCACTGATAAGCAGCTTTGGGTTGCCGTTGTCGTTCCGGTCATAGGCATGTCTTGCGATGACGTTATTGTACACATGCTGACCGCCTGGGCCGGCCCAGCGTGTATTACCTGCATCGAATACCGTTCCCCCGCCGTTCATCATGTCCACCCCGCTCTTATCCTTATAAGGCCCGGTGATACTCGCCGATCTTCCGACGACGATTTTATAGTTGCTGTTCGATCCCTGGCAGCAATTATCAATGGAAGCGAACATGTAATAATAGCCGTTGCGGTAAACGATGGACACGCCCTCGATGCCGTTGCTTCGCTTAGCGATCGAATAGAGACTGCCTGTCGGCTTCATCGTCGTTTTGTCCAGCTTCGTGATTTTGATGCCGCTGAACCAGGAGCCGAAGGCCAGCCAAGGATTGCCGGAGGCGTCAATGACAAGATTCGGGTCAATCGCGTTATAGTCCACCGAAGCGTCTGATTTAATGACCAGCCCGTCATCCCGCCAGCTGCCCGCGCCTACACTCGCCGCTGAAGCGAGGCCGATCGCTGAGGTGTTCTTGCCGAAGGTGGAGATCGAGTAATATAGCCAAACCCGGCCATTGTACAGCTGAACATCCGGTGCCCACACATCGTTTGTGGTCATATTCGGCACATAGGTTTTCCACCAGGAAGGCGGGCTCAGGAAAATTTGGGGAACACGGTACCAATTGGTGCCGTTATCCGACCTCAGTACTTGGATGCCCTGTCCCGTCGAGAACGTGTACCAGGCCGATCCTTCCTTGATGATGGATGGATCATGAACGGCGACATCGCCGGTCAAGTTCCAATGCGCCGCCAGGGCTGTTCCGACGGCTGATCCCAGGATAACGACACTGCAGATGACCGATAAAAGCAATTTCCGATAACGCATTTGACATTCCTCCAATTTATTGAATTTGAAGAGAAAAAATGATAGCGCTTTCTCTCAACTACAATATACTAGAAAAGTAAATAATTTGGAATATAAAATTTTAAAACAATATATATTTTTATAAAATAGTCTTCGTAAAAAAAAGCAGCTATCCCTGACCATTTCGGGAGATAACTGCTTCCTTAACATTTAAACTTCTCATTACGCGTTCTACTATTCACCAGGAAACAAAATTGCGAGTATGATGCATTCATTTCCTCGTTGCTGAAAATACACTCTAACTAACCTTCCAAGTCCAGACAAATGGCCCCTTGCTCCCGGACATTGATAATGAATGTCGAGGTGCCGATCGTGTCCTTGATGAACTCGGCGTACTTGGCCGCCTCTTCATTTGGAAGAATCGCCAGGATCACTCCGGCGAACCCGCCGCCATGGACCCGGCAGGCTCCTTTGCCGATCAATTTCAAATATGATTCCGTCAGCGCCAGCGCAACCGTAATCCCTTGATGGCGAACATCGGTCTCCTGGTAGCAGTTCTGCAGCCATTTCCAGGAGGAGTTCCCTGAGTCCGTGATCAGCTCCAGAAATCTGTCCAATTGTCCGGCCTGCAAGGCTTCTACCTGGGCATCTACCCGGTCATTCTCCGCAAAAAAGTGCAGCGCCCGCAGCACCGCCCGATCCCCGCATTGTTCGCGGAGGGAATTCAGATTGCGGTAAATATCCTCCGGTGCCAAATCCCGGCAGACCTCGGTGCCTAGCGCCTTGGCTACGGCCCGCATCTCATTTGGCACCGCGGCGTAATCTTCTGTCAAGTCAGCATGGTTGCCGCCGGTATTGACGATAACCAGAGAGTAGCCGCTGTTTTGGAAATCATAGTTTACAGGCTGAACGACAGGCTGCTCAGGATCGGCGAAATCGATCGTGATTAAACCGCCGTACGCGCAGGCCATTTGATCCAGCAGGCCGGACGGCTTATTCCAGTACTTGTTCTCGGCGTATTTGCCGATTTTGGACAAAGCCACGGCATCCAATTTGGATTCATTATAGAACGTATTCAGAATGCTGCCGATCAGCATCTCGAACGAAGCCGAGGAGCTTAGGCCGGACGCGGGAATGACCGTTGTCGAAATATAGGCTTTAAATCCGCCGACCTCACAGCCCATCTCTTGGAAGCCGGCTACGATACCGCGAACCAGCGACAAGGTTGAGGCCTCGTCCGCAACCGGTTCCTGCTGCGTCAAATCAACTTCGAACTTCCCTTCATAACCTTCCGAAATGAACGTAATAACCGGCTCGTCCACCTTCACGGCAGCGGCAATCGTATCGAGATTAATGCTGCCTGCCAGCACCTTTCCATGGTTATGATCCGTATGATTCCCGCCAATTTCGCAGCGGCCGGGCGCGCTGAACAAAGCCAGCTCGCCGTCTCCGAAATACTCCTTATAGGTTTGCACCAAAGAGCGGTAACGGGCAATCTGATCTGCTAGCTGTCCTTCGCCGTACATTTTGGACAGTAATGCTTTCCCCTTGCTGCTCTGCAATTTCTCCATCGTTTGCTCTGCGTTTTGCATCTTGAGATCCTCCTGTCTCTTACAACTCTTACAACTCTCTTATTCTGCTAGTTACCGCAACGTGGTACACGACCTCAGCCGATACCTCGTGAAATTCCGCCGTCTGCTCTCCCTCGAACAACTGCTCCACCGCCATGGCAGCGTCTTGTGCCACATTCATGACGCCTTTACGCAGCGGCGTCGTTTCCAATACAATTTCCCCGCCTTCAATGGCTTCCTGAAATCGCGACAAGCCAATCTCCCATGGAGCGCCATTATAGAAATGGTCGTGGAACAGCCTGCCCTTCGAAAAGGCATAGCCGACATTCCCCGTATAATCGATCTTAAGAAGAACATCCTGGGCATCCTCCAGAATGCGCTGGTCTAGAGAAATCAGCACCTTATGATCATGAATGCGCTTCACTTCCATTGTAATGGGTTTGGCCGGCATCTGTATATGACAGTTTTCAAACCAGCCATCCCGCTCGGCCGCAATCCGGCAGCCCTCTCCATCGGCCTGCCATTCCTGCTTGTTCCTTTCATCCGTATATTCCCGGAATGAAAATTCATTCGCACCATAACTGAAAAACTCTAATCCGTACGCGGTTCCGGCAAGCGGGGTATCCGAGAACAGAATGCGTCTTCTGCCTCTACCTGCTGTCGAGGCCAAGACTGAGACCGGTTCATCTTCGACTCCTCCCATTTCCGTTTCCACTTCCCACAGCATAGAAGCTTCCTTGGATGACATCGCATAAATGCGGGTCTCGCTGCCGTCCGTGCGGTAAATACGAATCATTGCCGGTACGTGATGAGGCACTACGATGCAGTAGCTTCCGTCTTTTTCCCGCCGAACCGTTCCTGCATCCGTCTCGGCACTCGTTATCCCGTCCGCCGCCAGCATGAATTCTCCGTCGATGCCTTCCGGCATAGCGAAGAAGTAAGTGCTAAGCTTCCCGGAACCCGTCACCGTTACAGGCTGTGCCGTGGCATAACGCAATAACAAGCCGGATAAGTCGAACTGGAACGGCAGCATGAACGAAGCGTTTTTGCGAATCGTCAACGTATTATTCTGCGGCAAGCGAATGCTGCCTTCCCCCAGTTGAATGTCAAATTGAACGCCCCGATGCTCCTTCATTTCGACATGATCCTGGTAGTTGTTCACGAAAACAAATCCCGAGCTTCCATCGGTACGCACGGCATACCGAAGCGTCTCTGTATTGTCCGGCTCAATCCCGGCCGCCCCTTCCGGCAAAACTGTCGACATTGGTGCCAGTCGTTCCCCGAAGGCTCTCAGGAAATAATGCAGCAGGCGAAGCCGATGGTTCGATTCCCGGATTTGGCCGAATTCCCCGATCGGGGCCTGGAAGTCATAAGTAATCCGCGGAGTCGTGCTCTCGTTCAAATAACCGCTCTGCCCCACGGGATTTGTTCCGCCATGAAACATGTAATACCCGATAAAGTTGCAGCCGCCCGCAATTTTCATCAGGCTCATAGCCGACACGCTCTCCGGCTCCACCTGAAAGCGGGACAAATACCAGGTCTGCATGCCCCCGCCCATTTCGCAACACGCGAACGGATATTTCTCCTTCGGGTACGGCGGTGCAAAATCTCCGGCTGCCCGATCGTCATGATAGCTGTCGAATATATACTCCCGCGTCGGCTGCTGCAACGGATTTTGCGCGCTGATGCTCCAAGGCGTATAGGCATAGCCTCCATAAAGCGGCAGCACCTCATCCTCCAGCACCGGAGCACCGCCCCAGCCTGTGCTCGTATAAACCGGCGCTTCAAGCCCAGCCCCGATCGCCAGCTCTTTCAGGTGCCGCATATGCCTCACCCCTTCGCTTCCCCTGCTGCCTCCGCTCAAATACTCGTCTCCCTGCTTTGCCGTCATCTCCCATAACGCCGCGGCGGCGTTAAGTTCGTTCTCCAGCTGAATGCCAACGACGGGTCCGCCGTCCATGAACATAAGCCCGGACGCCTCACGGCCGATCTCCGCGTATAGGCGCCGGACATAATGCAGATAACCCTCATCATTCGAGCGGACATCGAACGCCCGGCCAAACAGCCAGTCCGGCAGTCCGCCATTGCGCACCTCCCCATGACAGAACGGCCCGATGCGCAAAATGACGTATAGGCCGCTGCGCTGGCACAGCTCAATGAACTTCCGCAAATTGCGGTTCCCCCGCCAGTCGTATAGCCCTTCGATTTCCTCATGATGATTCCAGAAAATATAAGTCGCAAGAATGTTGATGCCCGATGCTTTCATCTTGTTGATTTCTGCTTCCCAATCCGCCTCCGGGTAGCGGGAATAGTGAAATTCACCGCAGATGGCAAAATACGGCTTTCCGTTGAGCTCCATATAGTAGTTCGTAAAGCTGATTTCGTCTCCAGCCGGATTTCGTCCGCCCAGCCTCAAGGTGGAAGGGGTTATTTTTTTGGGCTTAATATTGGCTTGAATGGAATATGGCATCGTCAAAACTCCTCTCAATGGGCAATTTGGGCAAATCGATCAGAGAAGACAAGCCGGGCATTCGCTCCGGCTTGTTGTTAGGCTAACATGCAAATTTCAAGTATTATTGACAGGTTTGCGGCTTAAGCCGGACGTTTCAATACGACTACTCCGTGAACAGGCAAGGTGAGTTTTCCGCTTAACGCTTCGCCTGTTTCCATATTCACATATTGACGATCATCCAGCTGTACATGCTGCTCCTGTCCGCTGAAGTTCATCACAAACACATAATCGGATTCCCCATCCGTCCGGACCTGAGCGGTCACGCCGGCAGGCAGATCAGTATGAATAACCCGTTCAACGCCTGCGACATCAACGATCTGCTTGTAAAACTCGCCCAGGAAATCGTCCTTCAGGCGCGTCGCCATATGGTAAGCGCGGCCTTGCCCGAAGCGGTTCACCGTAAGTGCCGGTCGGCCCGTATAGAAGCTGTCCGTATAGGTTCCCAGTACCTCAGCGCCTTCTGTATGAATCAGCTCGCAAATTTCATGGGACTCGAAGCTGCCCGTGAAGCCCAGCTCATTGCCCTCGGCCATCGCTACGCCGTTCCGGTCATGATCGTACAATCCTTCAATTTCCTCCGCCCAGATGCCAAGCGTCTTGCGCAGCGGCCCCGGGAAGCCGCCAAGATGACACAGATCATGCTCATCGACGATACCAGACCAGTAGGTCGTAACCAGAGTTCCGCCATGCTCCACGAACTTCTCCAGCTTACGGCCCGTCTCCTCCCGGCATAGGTACAGCATCGGAGCAACGATCAGCTTATATCCGCTAAAGTCATCCTCCGAGCCGATGATATCCGTCGGTACGCCCTGCTCCCAAATCGCCCGGTGATGCGCGATAACCGTCTCCTCGTAATGGATGCCTGAATTGCGCGGTCCTTGCGCATCCTGTACGGCCCAGCGATTATCCCAATCGAAAAGAATCGCTGTCTTCGCCGGAGTCGGCGTGCCCGCAATCTCCGAAATATCGGCAAGCGTACGACCTAAATCTGCGACGTCCTTAAACACTCTCGTATGTTCATGTCCCACATGATCTACGACTGCACCGTGGAACTTCTCGCTGGAGCCTCTGCTCTTGCGCCACTGGAAATATTGCACGGAATCCGAGCCGTGAGCGACCGCCTGCAGGGAGGACAGCTTATGCATACCCGGCTGCTTCAGCTTGCTGACCGGCTGCCAGTTTGTCAGGCTCGGCGTACTCTCCATCAGCAGGAATGGCTTCTGCTGCAGCGAACGATACAGATCATGCCAGAAAGAAATCGAAGCGCCCAGCTCAATGTCATTTTTATAATCATGCCAGGTCGGATACACATCCCAGGAAATGACGTCAAGAATTTTAGCCAGTTTCCGGTAGTCCAGCCCTTCCGTCATATGCATGTTCGTCGTCGCCGGCAAGGCAGGATTCGCCTTCTTCACGGACTGGATCTCATGATTGCAGAAATCCGTCATTTGATCGGTCACGAAACGGCGCCAGTCCAGGTTCTGTCCGTGAACCATATTTTCCCCGTGAGGAGCAGGTGACTCGATCTGACTCCAATCGGTGTACGTATGGGCCCAGAAGGATGTCCACCAGGCAAAATTAAGCTTCTCCAGCGTGCCGTATTTCTCCTTCAGCCATGCCCGGAACGCCTCCTGACAATAGTCGCAATGGCAGTCTCCGCCCAGCTCGTTCGAAATATGCCAGCCGATGACGGCAGGATGGTTTCCGTAGCGCTCCGCCAGCTTGCCGTTAATGATCGCTGTCTTCTCCCGGTAAACCGGGGAGGTGTAGCAATGGTTATGTCTCATGCCATGCAAATTGCGGACGCGGTTCTTCTCCACCCGCAGCACTTCGGTATATTTCGCCGACATCCAGGCCGGGCGTGCGCCGCTTGGCGTGGACAGCCAGGCATAAATGCCGTTCGCCGCGAACGAATCGAGTACCCGGTCCAGCCATTCAAACGTAAATACCCCTTCTTCAGGTTCAAGAGCAGCCCAGGAAAACATGCCAAGCGCCATTACATTGCAGTTGGCGAGCTTCATCATGCGGATATCCTCTTCCAGCACCTTTGGATCATGCAGCCATTGGTCCGGGTTATAATCCGCTCCGTGCATCAATACGGGAAGCCTGTCGCTGATCGGTGGAAATTTCTTCGTCATCGCTGTATCTCTCCTTGTAAAATCGTCATATTCACTTATATACCTTTGATAATAGACCAAAATCCTCTTATAATCATAGAACATATACAACTAATAATCGTCTTATCTTAACATTGGACTATTTTTGATTTGGAGGTCACTCAAAGCCATGATGCCTTTCCTGCTTGCGGAATTCACCAATTTGGAGCAAATACTCCCGCTGTACGTTTATTGCGTCGGCAGCCATGAACAGAAGCACCTCGAGCGGCCCGATGGCTACCCTGCCCATCAGCTGTTCCTGTCCCGCAGCGGTCAAGGGATCTTCCGCATCCCAGGCCGTGCCGATATTTTGTTGACTCCCGGTACCGCGCTGCTTCTGCCAGCCAATCTCCCGCACGCTTATTTCCCTTACGAATCTACGGAAAATTGGGATTTGGGCTTCGTCGCTTTCGACGGCCATGCGGCCAAGCCGCTGCTGGAGCAAATGCACGAATTGATGCTGTCGGCCCTGCAGGTGCCCAACTTCGAGCTGCTCTGGAGCCAGCTTGAGTCGCTATGGCACCTCATCAGCCTGAACGGGGAGCAATCGTACTGGGAAGCCTCCAAACGCATTTACGGCATGACCATCTCATTGCTTGAAGGGCAGACCAGTGACAAAAAATCGTTGAAGGGCGTTACTGCTTCCAGCAGCCCGCAGCCTGCTCTGCAAGCCGCAGTAAAGCTCATCCACGACCACTACAACGAAAAGCTGCTGCTGACGAACGTAGCCAGGGCCGCTGGCTATTCCCCCCAGCACTTTCACCGTTTGTTTGTGACCAGCTACGGCATGACGCCCCAGCAGTACATTTTGCAGCTGCGGATGCGCCGGGCGACCCAGCTCCTTCAAGAGAACCCCGACATAACAGTGGAGAGCGTGGCCGAGAAGCTCGGCATGGAAACGAGCTATTTTATCCGCATGTTCAAACGTACCTACGGCCTGACACCCAAAAAATACAAAGACCAATCGTAAAATTCATTTAAAAAGCTGTCCCAAACAGGCGTTTGGGACAGCCTTGAACCCTTTATTTCTGCGCTGCCAGGAATGCATCAACTTGGCTTTGCATCTCAGCGCCTACTTTATCGATGCCTGCCGCCTGCAGCTGCTTGATCAGATCGGCTTGGCCTTTTTCGATATCCTGGATTAGGCCGTATTCCAATGGAATCGCATAGCGCAGCATCACGTTCCCCAGGTTCGATACTTCGTTCTTCACCTTGCTGTCATCAAACACGAAAGTTTCGAGAGGGTAATGGTATACATGCTCCTGCCACTGATTGAGCATTTCGTCAGCTTCCTTCGGATACGTCGTATCCGTACGGTTCAGCAGGGAGTTCCATCCCCAGTTCGAGAAGCCGGTGTAGTTCGTAGAGCTCGGACCCGGCGTAAATTGGTCATCGCCCACTGGCTCATAGTGCTTGCCGACAATGCCGTACATCGTTAAATCGTGAATTTCCTTGTCATTTTGCAGCAAATCGATCAGCATCAGCGCACGCTCCGGGTTTTTGGAGGTAGCATGAATCGCCATGCCGTTCTGAGTCGAGACCGCCGCGGATTTCATCTTGTCCGGTGTCAAGTCGACGACCGCCATCTCATATTCCGGCTTATCCCGGCGCTGTTCTGCCACGTTGAACGCAAGCGTACCCAGGTTCTGCGCACGGGATGCAAACTTGCCGGCCTTCATGTCCTGCCATACGTCATTTTTATAGCTGATGACGTTTTTCGACCATACTCCGTTATCCACGAGATCTTTATAATATTTCAACAGCTCCGTAAATTCAGGCGTATCATAAACGTTAAACACCTTTCCGGACGGATCGTCCATTTTGAATGCAAACGGCACGTTCGGATCAACAACCTTCCAGTTGTTTTGCTGCTCCAGCAGCACCTCGTCAAGCTCATGCCATTTCCAGCCGTCGCCCGGTTTGGCACCGAATGCATTCATTCCTTTTTCGTTGGCTGCAATCGTTTTAAGATATGCGGCATACGTCTCCGGGCTGTTTACCGGCTCAAGATTATATTTCTTGCGCAGATCCTCGCGGATCAATACCACTTTGTCTACAACCTCGTTACTGTTTTGCGGTACCATGTATACTTTGCCGGATACCTTTGCCTGATCCCACGCAGCCGCTGGCAGCGCCTCCCACGTTTTCGGCGTGTATTTCGCAAGCATTTCCTCCGTCAGCTCTAGGAAGCCGCCGCGGATCGCCTGATCATTGTAAAATGCCCAGTTTGCCGTATAAGCGATGTCGAAGTCCTCGTTCGCTGCGAACTTCAGCGGATATTTCTGCGTCCAGTCGGACCAGTCGAGGAATTCCGCTTCTACCGTAGCGTTGATTTTCTCCTTCAACAGCTTGTTCAGCTCGCCAAAAACCTCTTCGTAGTCCACCGGCTTGCCGCCGACTAGAAGCATTTTCAGTTTGACTTCCTTGGATATATCGATCGTATCTGTAGATTCTGTGCTGTTTGCTCCGCTATTTCCTTGTCCTGCGTTCGCGGACCCGCCATTCTCTGCCGCATTCTTCCCTCCGCCGCAAGCGCTTAACAGCGTTGCCAGCACCAGAAAAACCGTCAGCAGAAGTGTTACCGTCTTTTTAGTCTGTTTCATGGCATGTTTCCCCCAATCAATTAATGTAATCAAGAGTACAGCTATATATTGATAACCAGGTTTCCCTGAGGTCACCCTTTAACGGCCCCGATCGTCAGCCCTTGCACGAAGAAGCGTTGAATGAACGGGTAAGCGATCAGAATTGGACCGGTCGCAACGATGGTCATTGCCATCTTTAAGCTCTCTGTCGGGATTTCAAGATTGATTGCCGCCCCCGATTCCATCATCGCCTTCCGCATGCCGTCCATATTGCCTAACAGCCTATAAAGATAGTACTGAAGCGGCATTAGATCGGATTTTGAAATAAAGAGCAGGGCATGATACCAGTCGTTCCAGTAAGCCAGGGCGATAAACAGGCCGATCGTTGCCAGCGCCGGCTTGGACAGCGGAATAATGAGCTTCAGGAAAATCAGGAAATCGCTGGCCCCGTCGATTTTTGCCGATTCTGTGATCGCCTCTGGAATACTGCTCATGAATGACTTCATGACGATAATATAGAACACGTTCATGAGCATCGGCACAATCAGCACGACCAATGTGTCCTTCAGCTGCAGGTAGTTGACGATCATCAAATACCACGGAACAAGCCCGCCGCTGAATAAGGTCGTAAAAAAGAAGAAGAAGGAAAAGTGGTTGCGCCATTTGAAATCTTTTCTGGACAGCACATAAGCTGTCATCGAAGTCAGGAATAATCCGACAGCCGTTCCGATCAAAGTCACGCTGATCGTAACCCCGTAAGCTTTGAGCATATCCGCAGGATACTTGAACAATATGCTGTAGGCTTCCAAGGAAAATTGGGTCGGGATGATTGTGAACCCATGCTCGATAATCGAGCTTTCCTCAGTGAACGAGGAAGAGATAATCAGTATGAACGGAAAGATACAAAATAGCGCTAAAATAGTGAGTAACGTATATCCGATAATCGCGAGCAGCAGACGGTCCGAAGATTTCCCCTTGCCTTTCCCGGCACGGATTTCCGGATCGAAACGGCCGGGATTTGCTGTTGTCGCACTCATTTGCATCAAGCCTCCCTTTTTAGAACAAGGCGCGATCCTTGTCGTATTTGCGCACCGCATAGTTGGCCAGCAGAATCGTCGCGAATCCCAGGATGGATTGGTAGAACCCTGCCGCCGCAGACATGCCGATTTCATTGGATGTCGTTAACGAACGGAACACATAGGTGTCGATGACGTCCGTGGACGAGAAGAGCAGTCCGTTATTGCCGACCATATTGTAGAACATGCCGAAGTCTCCGCGGAAAATATTGCCGATGGCCAGCAGGAACAAGATAATGACGGTAGGCATGAGATTCGGTACGGTTATTTTCAAAATTCGCTGAAAAATATTCGCCCCGTCAATTTCCGCCGCCTCGTACATTTCCGTATCGATGCTCGTAATCGCCGCCAGATACATAATGGAGCCGTAGCCCAGTGCCTTCCATGCTGACACTACGATAAGAATCAGCGGCCAATAAGCAGCTGTGTTATAAATGTCGATAGGCCCGAGACCAATTGATCTTAGCATTACGTTCAGTGTACCGACGTCGTAGTTAAACAAGTTGTAAGCGATAGCCCCAACCACGACCCAGGAAATGAAGTACGGCAGGAACAGCACCGTCTGGGTTACCTTACGGAACCATTTACCGGCTACCTCAAACAGCAGGATTGCCGTAACTATTTGCAGTAGATTATTGACGATGATGAACGCAATATTATATAGTGCCGTATTGCGGGTTACACGCCAAGCGTCGCCCGATTCCATGAAAAATCGAAAGTTCTCCAATCCGTTCCATGGGCTTCCGAATATGCCCCCTTGATAGTTGAACTGCTTAAAGGCAAGAACGATGCCGGCCATAGGTACATAGGCAAACAGCAGGAAAAACAATACAGCGGGGGTGAGCATCAGCAGCAATGCTCTGTATTTCTTTAGATCGCTGAAAAAGCCCTGATTTTTCATGTCTACTCCCCTCTCGAAATCTCAGTATTCTCTCTAATGTCCTTACTTTTCATTATAAGGAGGCGGTTCCCGCGTGAGGATTCAGGCAAACAACAAAAACTAATACTAATTCACCGATTCACCGAAAATACAAAAATTCTGTCATCTTAAAAAGCCCCCGGCCAATTGCCGAGGGCAGCTTGCATTCAACTATTCGCTTTCTTTCCAAAGCTAGATCTTGTTCTTTTTTCTATACTCCCCGGGCGTCATTCCCATGCTCGCTTTAAATTGCCGGTTGAAATAAATAATGTTTTTGTAGCCCATCAATTCGGCCACCTCATACACCTTAAGGGTCGGATCGCGCAGAAGCTGGCAAACCCGGTTCATCTTGCATTCGTTCAAATATTCGCTAAACAGCATGCCTGTCTCTTCCTTAAACAGATGACCCAGGTAGTTCGGCGTGAAATCAAAATGCGCCGCCACTTCCTTCAAAGTGATCTTCTTCTCCAAATGTTCCTCGACATAGCCCATGATTTCGTCGATCAGCTTGCGCTTCTGCCGCTGCCGCTTCACGTACAGCTTCTCCGACAGCTCGAAGAACCTCCGTCTCAGCCAGGATACAACGTCATGCACCGTCTCGAACTGAAACAGCACATCGGGCTGATGTGATTCCCACTCCAAGAGCTCGTACAAATTCTCGCTGCGCTGCAGCAATTCGGCATGCAGGCTTGATGTGATGCGAATAATGAGCTCGTACACCTCCTTCTTGCTGGCCAGCGGCATGTCCTTGTAGAGCAGCAGATCAAGCAAACAGTCATCGATGACGACCAGATCATAGTCCATAATGGCATTCAGCATGGCGGAAATGGTGCCGTCAATCGGCGTGCCGGGAGCTCCCTGCCTCGCCGGCTCCATCGGATCGCGCAGGAGACGGTTCTTGCCGAGCAGCCATTTCGCGCTTAGCGAGGCTTGGGCCTGCTGAAAGGATTCATGCAGGCCTTGGGCGTCATTTGTATATTTCCCTACGCCTACAGTAACTGTATAAGAAGTAGTCTGTGCGACTTCTTGAATAAGCTCATTGAGCCGCTTTACGAACAGGTCCTCGGGTAATGCCGACAAAACAATCAGCCTAGTCTGTCTAGCTATTGTTAGGGCGCCAAGCTCCGTACCCATCGCCAGCGATTTAATCCGCTGAATAATGGTGCGCGTCTCCACCCGGCGAACATCCTCGGATAAATCCCGCAGCTTCCACTCCAAGTCATCGATTTCGATGAACGCGGCGGCGCAGCCAGATGACAGTAGCGGGTGGAGAATGCTCTGCAGATGCGGCTCGGGAAAACCGGGATCGTCGTGTTCCAGCCACCTCAGCAGCAGCTCCTCGCTAACCAGCGATAACGTCTCGGAGTAAGAACGCGCCTGTTCCTTCTCTTCCTCCACCTCTGCGCAAAGCTTGCTAAGCAGATCATACAGCTCCTTGTCTTCTACCGGCTTCAACAAATAATCACACGCGTTGATTTCTATTGCTTCCCGGGCATAATTGAAATCCTCGTGGCCGCTAATGAACACGACCTTAACCTCGGGGTTAATCACTTTGGCTTTACGTGCAAACTCTGTTCCCGACATGATCGGCATCCGGATATCCGACAGGATCAGGTCGATGCGCTGCTCCTCCATCACTTTCAAAGCCAGAAAACCGCTGTTGGCCGTTCCGGCGACATGGATGTCCAGTCCGCTTGCCAGGACTCTGCGGCGCAGCCACTCCAAATCGACGGCCTCATCGTCTACCAGCAATACATTTACGCTCATCTTTTGCGACTCCTCTCTAAGAAGTATTATCGTTAATACGGCATATTTGGCAATTCGGGCGTATCGGCAGCATCACCGTGACCGGCCGGCAGGAGAAGCCGCACCGTCGTCCCCCCGCCGTAAATACTAGCGATTTGAACACCGTAGGCTTCGCCGTACCTGAGCTTGATTCGTTCATCCACATTTCTTACCCCATAGCCTCCGGTTTGGCTGGGCCCCGTCATAAGCAGCCTGACCTGCTCGGAACGCATACCTACCCCGTTGTCGATGATCTTCAGTTCGACGTCATTGTTTATGCGACGGCCCGTAATCCGAATCGCGATCGTTTCTCCGAACCAGGCATGCTTGAATACGTTCTCGACGAAGGGCTGCAAAATCAGCTTGATGACCTGATAGTCCAGTATCTCAGATTCGACATCGACCTGCACAGTAAATGCGTCGGCGTACTTGACGCGCTGAATTTCCAGGTACGTCTCGACCTGCTCCAACTCTTTTCCCAAATGAATATGTACATTTCCTTGATTCAGTGTTAACCGGTAAAAGCGGGAGAGACCCTGGACCATCTCCGTGACCTTGCCGATCTCCCCCAGGTTCGCCAAACTATTGATCGTTGACAATGTGTTATAGAGAAAATGGGGATTGATCTGTGCCTGCAGCGCTTCCAGTTCGGCCTGCTTCTTCTGAATCCCTTGCAAATACACGCTATCGATCAGCTCCTGGATATTCATCGCCATCATGTTGAAAGCTTCGGCAATCTGCACGAACTCGTCATTTCCCGAAAAGCGGATGCGCTTCTGAAAATTTCCTTCCTGAAAAGAACGGACAAGCATGACGATCCGGGTCATTTTTCGTCCGTTAAGCCTGGCTACCATGAATCCAATTAAGGTCATCCCGATAAAGCTGATTGCGCACACCCCAAGAATCACCCGCTGCAGCTTTCCAGCATCTTTCGTCAAATATGCCTTCGGAACAAGCGTTTCGATAGCAAAATCAGTCCCTGAGATAGGCTCATGAAGACGAAGATAGGCATCGCTGCCTCCTGTCTGTTCCCCCAGTTCAGCTTGTTCGGCTAATTCCGCAGGGCCGCGCTGGTACACCCGCTCTCCTGTCAGCTGATGGATTAACCGGACTGTGATCCCTTCTTCTACCGGAAAAGTAGCTAAATTGCCGAACAAAGCGTCGAGAGGCACAGTAATCCGCACATAGCCGATGATTGCCCCGTAGTCGCTGTATGATACGAGCTTGCGGATGTGGGAAATATGGTCCAGTTTTTTATCCGTATCGATTTGGACCCAAAGATTGTTGCGCTCCGAATTTTTGTACAGCTGATACCAGTCGGTTGCCTCGATGTCCCGCAAAGGCAGGATATAATAATCACTTTGCTTGATCGGTTCTTCCAAATTATCGCCATTGATTATGATCATGTCGCTATTGGGCGTGTAGAGCATGAAGCGGATGTTGTTGCCGAACAGCTGCAGCGGCGACACGATTTGCGGGATGATCTCATCCTTCATCGTCAAATAAATGTCCAGCGGCTCTCCCTTTTTCTGCAGCGCTCTTTGAAAAGCCACGCTGCCGAACAGTGTATCCGACATGCGCTGGATTTCATCCATTTGGTACTGAATATTGTATCTGGCCTGCTCCATCCCGGTACGGATATTCGTCTCCGCCATCTCTGTCCGCGACTGCGTCAGCATCGTATAAGAGATATATCCAATGAGCACATCCGTCAGCAGCACTAGGAGCAAGTAAGGGATCATCATTTTATATGTAAAAGGCACGTAACGCTTTTTCAAGTCAGGCATCGCTATGACTCCCCTTTTAAACGATGATGTTGGATATTTATCTTATCGTAACAGATCGCCCAGATATGTATATCAATCTTTGTATATTTACTGGATAGGCCAGGATTTTTCCTGTTATTAATTGTACGCCAGCCAAACTATCAATAAAAAAGCAGCATGGACAGGCTTGGCCGCTGCCTTGCTGTCCATGCTGCTCCGACTAATATCTTCATCAGCTACGATGTTATTTCTCTATGACTATCTACTTTTCTCTTACCCTCTTCCACTGCTTCTATGTTCATTGTTCTCTTTAACTTATTTTCCTATGGCTGTTTCTCGTTTGCCAAATGCCCCTCATACATAACCTCAGCCAGCAAATAGGAGATGGTCGATTCTGCACCCCGGTTCAAATTCACCCCGCACTCCTGCAGACCGTCGCAGCAGCTGCCCTCTTCGTGATCAGCAAGAGGCACCCCGGTGTCGTTGTCGCCGTAGAACCAGTCACGGCAAGCCCGTGCCGTCTCACGGTAACGCATTCCGCCCGTCAGTTCATCCGCCTTGATGCAGGCCAGCATCAGCTTCATGACATCGATCGGCTGCTGATCCCATAAGGCCCGGGAGTCCCGCGAGCACCAGCCCCTGTTGCCGATCGGACGAATATGTCCCTCGGGACTGCGGCTGCGCAGGATCAGGAAGTCGAGGCTGCGCAAGGCGATGTCGAGAGCCTCCCTGTCCCCAGTCGATTCGTAGGCCCACAGCATTCCCCAAGGCAGAAGCCCGTTGCTATAAGTCATCTCGGCCTCATACCACTGCCAATCCTCCGCCGCGTGGCTGCGGTAACTCAGCTTAAGGTAACGCGCCAGCTCCTGGATCGCGGAGTCCGCCAGGTCTGCGGAGAATGCAGAAGCTGCTGCGGCGCCATGGATTCGACCCTCGTGATAACCATGTCTTTTGAGCAGGCCCAGCGCTGCCAATGCATGTGCCCATCCCCGGGGCGTCCGCAGCGTGGAGACCAGCGGGAGCGAATGGGCGAGCAATGTTTCCGCCGCCAGCCGCCTGCCGGGATCCTTCAGGCGGCAGTAAGCCAGAGCGGATGCCCACAGGCACCGGCCCAGGCAGTCCTCCGAAGGGACTTCCGGCTCCGCCGAGCGATCATAAGCAATATTGTTATGATAATGGCCGTCCTCCTTCTGCACCCACAACATGAACGCCAAATAAGTATCGATTAGCGTCAAGAGCAGCGGGCGATCCTGCTCGCCGGACAATTCCAGAAGCTCCAGGCTGGCCCAGAGCGCGCGGGCCTGGTCATCCGTGCTGTAGCCCTCTTTCCGCCGGGGAATTTTCCCGAGCGCGTGCTCTGTAATCCCCGTATCGTCGGTCAGTCGCCGAAGATGGGTCAGCCCGGGAAGCCTTTTGCTTATCGTGGCAGTCATTACGCTTCCACAACCTTCGGTGCCAACTCCGGGCGATCCTGCTTAAGGCTGGAGGCGGCTGCGCCAGCCTTTGCCTTGGCGGAGAGCTGGCCGAACAGGCTCAAATGCAGCTTGCCAACCTTTGGCCAGTGCATGGCGCGGCCGATATCCATCATGCCGCGTTCCATCTCCAGCCGTTCCTCCTCGCTTCCGAGAAGCTTGCACATCCGCTCGGCCCACAGCTCGGCATCCCCGGGCGCAAGCAGCAGCTCCGGATAGCTTCCCAGGAGCTCCTCTGCATATACGTAAGGCGTGCTCAGCACCGGCCGGCCCAACCCTACGGCATAGGCCAGCGTGCCGCTCGTGATTTGCTGCAGCCCGGGATAAGGGGTTACGTAGAGATCGCAGGCCGACAGCAGGCCGACCAGCTCATCCTCCTCCACATAGCGGTCGATCATCGTTACATGGCGTTCCAGCCCGCGCTGCTGAATCATCGCTTGCAGCTCCTCGCGATAGGCCTCTCCTTCCTGCTTCTTCACCTCGGGATGCGTCTGTCCGACGATCGCATACAGGACATCCGGCACCTCGCGGGCTACTTTGTCCAGCGCATGTATGACCGTCTCCAATCCCTTACCCCGGCCGAGCAGCCCGAAGGTCATCACGACCTTCCGCCCGTCCCACCCCATTTTGCGGCGGTACGAGATCCGCTTGCCGGGGGCCGGCTCCGGCGTGCCATGGGGCACGACCTGGATTCTCTCCCGAGGAATCCGGAAGGCGCCGTGCAGGAAATCGACCGCTCTGCGGTTCATGACCAAGATCATATCGGCTCGCTTCGCCAGACGCTCCTGTACGCTGCGGTAAGGCTCCTCCGGCTTCTCGAAGACCGTGTGGAAAGTCACGGCCAGAGGCTTCTCCAAGCGTTCGGCTAGATCGAGCACATATTCTCCGGCCTCTCCGCCAAATATCCCGAACTCATGCTGGAGCGATACTACAGCCACCTCGCTGCGGTTCAGCCGGTCGGCCGCCCGGATATAAGCGGTCCGGTCATGCTTGTCGAGCTCCCAAATGCCCGGAGCCGTCTCCAGTCCCGAAGCCTCGCTCGTCCGCAGAGCAATGACCGGATCGATGCCCCGCCATCCTCTCGCCCCCCGGATGCTCTGGCGCAAATGATGCGTATATGTGGCAATGCCGCAGCGTTGGGGAATATAAGTACCGATAAAAGCGATTTTCGTCATAACGACACCGCCTCCTTCATCCGATTAACGACGGCTTCATAAAGCGCATAATTTGGGCCAGCCTCCGCGCCCGTGCCGAAGACGCATTGATGAAGCTGAGCTCCGGACTCGACGCGGCAGCCTTCCCATAGAATCGTTTCGGACAGCTCCGCCTGCTCTTTAATAATGCAGCCGTTCCCGATTACGGAATACGGCCCAATGGTCACGCCTTCCTCAATCCGCACTTTGTCCCCGATGAGCACCGGAGGAACGATCGTGGCCCGGGGCGAAATTCTGCACTGCCGCCCAACCCAGACCCCTGGGCGAATCTCCTCGCCATAAATCGGAATCGGCAGCTTTCGATCGAGCACATCCCAATGCACCTGGCGGTATCTCGCCCTTGTGCCCATATCAAGCCAATAGCCTTTGAGCTGATAACCATAGACGCCCATTCCCGTACGAATCAGCTTCGGAAAAACCTCCCGCTCGATGGAAACCTCCCTTCCGGCGGGAATAAGCTGCAGCGCCTCCTTGTTCATGACATAGATTCCCGCATTGATGAGCCGGGACGGCGCCTCCTCCTTCCGCGGCTTCTCCACGAACCGGACGATGCGCTGTCCTTCAGCCAGCTCAACGACACCGAATTGCGAAGGATCCTCTACCTCTGTCAGCCCGATGGTCACCGCCTGCCCGTGCCCGGCATGAAAATCGACGAGCGGCTTCAGGTCGAGCTCCTGCACCACATCGGCATTAAGAACGATAAATGAATTGCCGAGCTTCGATTCAGCGTGCTTGATCGCTCCGGCCGTGCCCAGCGCCTCCTTCTCCAGCGTGTAGTCGATGCTCACTCCCCACTTCCTCCCGCTGCCGAAATATCCGTGAACCAGCTCGGGATAATGCTTGAGGGCAATGAGGATTTCACGGAAACCTTGGTCCCGGAGCTGAGTAATCAAGTGCTCCAGCCAAGGCCGGTTCCCAACCGGAGCCATGGGTTTCGGGTATTGGCCCGTTAATGGCAGCAGACGGCTGCCCATTCCTCCCGCTAACAGCAATGCCTTCATTACAAACATCACCCTTCCTTGATCGATATTAAAAAAAGCTGAATCATGGCGGTCGATTTTTCAACGATCATGTTGCCATAATAGTGAAAATAACCTCATCTTCAGCTTCCTTGCTTTGTTATCTCCGGCTTGTCCTCAAGCCGCAGCATCCGCTTTATGCTTCTTCTCAGGCGCTTGGCCTGATTTCCCGTTCGAATAGCCATCTGCTTGAATCCCATATTCCAGGACAGCATCGTATGTTCCGCCTGCAATATAGCGATGGCTCCGCCTGCCGCATAGCCCTCCGGCAGCTGCAGGCTGCTTTGCGGGCTTGCCCCATTTGTCAGCCACATACGTATCCTCCTTTCGATATTAGCACTCAATGAAGTCGGCTGCTAATATTATTATAAAAAGAAGACCCGCTTCGATTTCAACCGGCGAATTTGGGCAAAAATTCCCCTGCTGGCCGATTTAACCGGAAAATGCAGGCCCTATCCTTATCTTTTGATGCGATATTTCTCAAATCTTTTGTATGCACTCTAAAAAGGCTTTTTTCTGCTCTATCACCGTTTCATTTCTACCCATACCGCCTCGGGACCGGTCTGCACCCTGCTGCCGCCCTTCGGCTCCAGGCTAATGATCAGCCGCTCGGCTTCCTCCGCGCCGTATCCGTGGTAATAGGTTTTCCCCTGGGGATGCTGCACCGGAAGAATTCCGGGGCTGCTCGCCTCATCCTCCATCTGCAGCCAAATCTGATAATCCTTCTCCACCACCGAGTGGAGCCCGTCCACAACGATCAGCATTTCGCCGGACTCCCGCTTCAGCCAGACCATGCCTTCCCCGTAATAAGGGGGATGAGGCTCAATCGCATACTGCTCGGTATCAGCGCTCTGAATCAGATGGATTTGATGCGAAATATCCCGTTCAATCCGGCTTTGCTGCTCGCCGGGCCAGTTCTGCGGACGAAGGGCAAACAATCCGCCGAGCAGGAGGATTATCGCCAGCCCGCCTATGGCGCCGAAGGTATATCGGCTTCGATCCGCTGCCCATTTGCGGCGAAATGAACGCAGCCGAAATGAGAGGATCAGCCTGCGGCGCAGCCTTCGCGGCGGATGCGGCCATGAGTGCACCGGTGCATACGGGCGCAAATGCGCCTGCCGATTCGCAGAAGGCTCCCCGCTGTCCTCCGAGCCGTTAAAGAGCGGTCCGATGCCGATGGCGGCCTGGCCCAGCAGCTCCGTCCATTCATGAATCATCGCATCGCAGGATCGGCACTGCCGCCGGTGCTCCTCCATCCGGGCCTTCTCTCCGTCCGGCAGCCGTCCCATTGCGAAATCGGCCAGCTGCTCCTCCGCAAACAAGCCGCAGGGCTCAGCCCGGTCATGAAGCGGATCCATCGGATTATTTGTGCAATTTATCCTGCGCATACGGCTCCACTCCCCCTCCCAGCTTGCCCAGGTTCATCTCGTCCAGCCGGCGCCGCAAATTGCGGATGCCATAACGGATTAACGACTTGACCGTTCCAACGGGCCTCTTCATATGCTCGGCGATTTCGCGATGCGACAGCTGCTCAATATAGCTTCCGTGAAGCGCCATCCGCTGCATCGGCGGGATAGCCTGCATCGCCTGCTTCAGCTGCTCCTGCTCCCATTTGCGCAGCGCCTCGTACTCAGCGGATTCCATCCCTCTGCTCCAGAGGATATCCGCTTCCTGATCCATGCTCCATTCCTCCGCCACAGACCACCGCTGCTGCTTCCTCAGCCGATCCAGAGCCCGGCTGCGCGTGCGTACCGCAAGCCAGGCCTCGACGCTGCCCCGAGCCGGATTATAGCTGCCCGCTTTATCCATAATTTCCATGAATACGTCATGACACACGTCCTCCGCCTCGGCAGCATTCTTCATGTATTGCTCTGCCAACCTGTACACCATCGGAGCATAGGCATCGTAGAAACGGCCGAACGCCGTTACCGACCCCTCCGCAATCTCCGCCAGCCATATTTCGGGGCTCTCCTTCATCCCCCGTCCCTCCTTGACCATAACCTGTAACTTAGGATCCTATTGGGCCTACTTTAGGGCCAGTTATTTTATGCATATTGTAGCAAATTTCATCCGTCTTTTTGCCTGCTGGATCATTTTTTAGCTGCTTTTAAGCAAATATTTAGCTAATTTTAAGCTTTCGATAAATCCAAATCGGCAGCTTCCTTCGTACTTCTTATGAACAAAAATATTAAGGAGGGTTCATACGATGAAATCGTGGGGAAGGAAAATGAAACTGGTGAGCATGCTGCTCCTGCTTGTTCTCGGAGCCGGTCTGCTCGGGGGAATGCCAGCATCTGCTGCCGGAGGAGTCACGCTGTATTCGGCGTACACTTCGATTTCCGTCCCACCCGGCGAAGCCTTGGATTACAGCGTCGAGGTCATCAATAACACGTCCGACGTCGTAACGGTTCCGCTGGAGCTTAACAATCTGCCCAAGGACTGGACAGCCGAGTTGAACAGCGGCGGCTGGCGGGTGAAGGAAGTATCCGTCAAGCCTGGCGAATCCAGCACCGTCTCGCTGAACGTGACGGTTCCTCTACAAATAGACAAAGGAATCTATCGCTTCGAGCTGACGGCCGGCTCGGCGGCACGCCTGCCCTTTACGGTAGAAATTACGGAGAAAGGAATCTACCAGACTGAGCTGACCACCGATCAGGCCAATCTGCAGGGACCTTCCGATTCCAGCTTTACCTACTCGCTCAAGCTGCAGAACCGGACGGCGGAGAAGCAAAACTACGCTCTGCAGGCCCAGGCGGATCCGGGTTGGAACGTGACCTTTACCTCCGGAGACAATCAGGTCTCCTCCGTCGAGGTGGAGCCTGGCGCCAGCCAGTCGATCTCGGTCAAGGTACAGCCGCCGGAGCAGGTCAAGGAAGGCACGTACAGCATTCCTGTCAGCGCCTCCAACCAGTCCACCTCCTCGGAGCTGAAGCTGGAGGCCGTTATAACCGGTACTTATGGCCTGGAGCTGACGACGCCAAACGGCTTGCTGAGTGCCGATGTGACTGCAGGCGGCAGCAAAACGATTGATCTGCTGGTCAAGAATACCGGAACAGCCGATCTCACGGACATTAATCTCAGCTCCAACGCCCCGGTCGATTGGGAGGTCAGCTTCAATCCGAAAACGGTCGACAAGCTGGCCGCCGGCCAATCCACCACGGTAGAAGCCAAAATTACCGCCAGCAAAAAGGCGATAGCCGGAGACTATGTCACAGGCATGACCGCATCCTCTCCGGAATCCAGCTCCTCGGCGCAATTTCGGATCGCCGTCAAGGGCTCCATGCTGTGGGGCTGGATCGGAGTACTGGTCATCGCTGCGATTCTCGGCGGCATCTACTATCTGATTCGCAAATACGGGAGGCGATAACCGTGGCAGAGACGGTCATCGACATTCAAGCGTTGACGAAAAGCTATAACGGCGTAAAAGCCGTAGACCAGCTGTCCCTGCAGATCAAACGCGGCGAAATCTTCGGCCTGCTCGGGCCGAACGGAGCCGGCAAATCGACCACGATTCTCATGCTGCTCGGGCTTAGCGAGCCTGACGAGGGCAGCATCAACGTTCTCGGCCTCGATCCGACCAGGGAGCCTATTCCCGTCAAACGCAAGGTCGGATATTTGCCCGACGACGTCGGCTTTTATGAGGACCGGACCGGCCTGGAAAATCTGGTGCTGACGGCGAGGCTGAACCAGGTGCCGGAAGCGGAGGCGAAGGAGCGAGCCTATCAGCTGCTGGAGAGCGTGGGCCTGCAGCATGCCGCCCATAAAAAAACGGGGGCATACTCTCGCGGTATGCGGCAGCGGCTCGGATTGGCCGACGTCCTGATCAAGGCGCCGGAAATCATCATTCTTGACGAACCGACGCTCGGGATTGACCCTAAGGGAATGGATGAGCTGCTGGCGCTGATCCGCAGCCTGAGCGAGGAACAGGGCTTGACCGTGCTCCTGTCCTCCCATCAGCTGCATCAAGTGCAGCAAATCTGCGACCGGGTCGGATTGTTCGTTCGCGGCCGGCTGCTTGCCGAAGGCGATATCGCCAGCCTGTCCCGGTCGCTGTTCGCTGACGATCCGCTGCAGATTACCGTGGAGAGCGGTCCGCTGAATAACGGACTGCTGGAGCGGATCCGCGCCATCCCGGGCGTACGGCACGCTGAGCCTGCAGACAGGGACGGAACGGACCTTGCTGCCGCTTCGGCTGGAGCAGAGTCCGCCGGCCGCAGCCGGATGATCGTCGGCTCGGATACCGACTGCAGCGATGCAATCGCCCGGATGATCATCGAGGACGGCGTAGCCTTGTTCGGCCTGCAGCGGAAGGAATACGGGCTTGACGAGATCTATCACCGTTATTTTGAAGGGGGTGAACAGCATGAACAAGGAAGCAGCCGACCTGAAACACAGCAGGCCTGATCTGAAGGGCAGCCTGCGCCGCCTGGCGAATACCGTGCGGGAAGGGCTCCGGCGCCAGCCGCTGTTCCGCAGAAGCGAAGGCCGCGGCTCCGTCTCCGAGCGAAGCCAGGAAGCCGGAAGCTGGAGAACCTCGCCCTTTGGCGTATTGGTGCGCAAGGAGATCTCCGACCATATCCGCAGCTGGCGGTTCATGCTGCTGCTCGGCATTATTCTGCTTACCTGCATCGCCTCTCTCTATACGGCCATGAACAGTATACAAGAGGCCATTCAGTCGGACAGCTCGGCGAATGAATTCGTGATCCTGAAGCTGTTCACGCTGTCGGACGGAACCCTGCCGTCCTTTATCAGCTTCATCGGCTTCCTAGGGCCGCTCCTTGGAATCGGCCTCGGCTTCGACGCCGTCAACAGCGAACGCAATAAAGGCACCTTAAGCCGGATCATGGCCCAGCCGCTGCACCGCGACGCGCTGCTTAACGCGAAGTTCGTCGCCTCGCTTAGCGTCATCAGCATGATGTTCCTGATGCTCGGCTTTCTGATCATGGCGCTGGGGACGATCATTTTAGGCATTCCCCCGACTCTGGAGGAGTTCTTAAGAATGATCAGCTTCATTTTCATCATTATTTTCTACATCGGGTTCTGGCTCAATTTGTCCATCCTATTCTCCGTGCGCTTCCGTCAGCCGGCTACCTCGGCGCTGTCTGGAATTTCCGTCTGGCTGTTCTTCAGCTTCTTCTACGACATGATCCTGAATATCGTGTCCAAAGGAATCGCGCCGAACGCCGGAACGGCCACGGTCGAGGACATCGTCGGCTTCCAGAACCAGATGCTGTGGCTAAGCAGAATATCGCCTTACACGCTGTTTAATGAGGCAACCACCACGCTGCTCATGCCCTCGGTCCGCAACCTGGGGCCGCTGACGACCGAGCAGGTCTATGGCGCCATTGCCAGCCCTCTGCCCTTCGGGCAAAGCCTCTTGCTCGTCTGGCCGCAGGTGACTGGCCTCATCGCGCTGACCTTGATCTGCTTCGCCCTTTCCTATGTTCTGTTTCTCCGCCAGGAGATCCGCGGCCGCTCCTAACGAGCCGGCTGGAGCACCGGACAGAACGAAAAGACATGCCGGGAAACGGCAAAGGGGCTGTCCCTCGTCATTGTATATGACCGCGGGGCGCCCCTATCTTTTTTAGAATGATGCTATCCGTCTGCCAGAATACGTTTCTGTGGAATCAATTTCTGCAGAATCAATTACTGCGGAATCCATTTCTCCCTTGCCTGCATCCCATTCTTTGACTTATCTTATACAGGCTGTCGACTCGAACACTAACCCCTATTCTTTAGCCCATCTTATATAAGCAATCGAACTCAAATACTAAAACCCCATTCTTTGCTTCATCTTGTATAAGCTAACGAACGCGAACATAAGCTATCGAACTGAGTATAGCTGCCGAACTCGAACATGGCCATCGAACTCGAACATAGCTGCCGAACACGGACATAACCATCAAACTCTAACACTAAATGGAATTCATGTATCTAATTATGCTCTATACGAATGGTTCAATGGATTAGATGGATTTTACGCACCTAAAATCAAGAATCCCGCCCATGATGGCGATCTCCCTTCTTCTAACGATATGAAATCCATTTAAATCTACTTTTCTTTCTTTGCCGCAGAATTTAACTACTATAAATCCATTTAGAACGGAAGATTCGCTACTTTCATGCTCGCTAGTTCCACGATTTATGCTCACTAGATCCACTATCTCGCTAGACCACGATTCATACTCGCTAAATCCACGATTCATGCTTGCTAAATCCACGATTCATGCTCGCTAAATCCACGATTCATGCTCGCTAGTTCCGTGATTCATGCTCACACGTAAAGAGCGGTGGAGGACGTGTTTAGTCAAATCAAGGGCAAACGGTCGTAAAGATATTTTGGGGACAGCCGTTTCACGTTGGACAGCTGTTTCACGCTAGACAGCTGTTTCACGTTATAGCACCGGTTGGCCCCTTCCGGCCCGTCTGTGACTGCATCATTTCGGTCCGTATGGGGACGGACGGAAACAACGCTTCGCGCGCGGGACAAGGCTCCCGGTCCAGATAATCCTTCAAGGCCGCCGGCATATCGCTGTAGATGTCTCGCAGCGAAGCGCCTGCATGAATATTGCCAATGACGGCGGGATGGCACAGCTCCGAAATAAGAATGTCGCCGTTGCCATGCAGGTGAAGCTGTTTCTTCCCTTCTATGCAGTGCGGAAAATATATGCCAGGCTGCTCCTGGAATCCAAGCTCCTCCATAAACCGGTCCATGCAGGTGAAATACAGCGTCATGTCGTTTTTTCTACGGGCAATAAGCTCGTTGACTGCCTGCTTTAACGCATCCCGGGCCGCAATAGCCTTCCATCCGCTGTGATTCATAATGATGCTGTTCTGTATCTCATGCGTACGAACCCCCATGTCATAGACATGATCGTGAATTTTCTTCATATGATGCTCGGTTTCGCTGAATAGCAGCGTCTCCAGCACGGTGTCCACTCTGGTAGAAGCGAACATGGCGATGTTATCTCTAATTTTGCGATATACGCTAGGGGGAAGGTGATAATACCGGGAGAACTCCTCCGCCGTCGTAAAGTTGAAGGAAATATGGATCGTCGTTAATCCCGCGTCGGCCAGCCGCCGAATCCGTTCCTCATTCAGCAGGCTGCCGTTGGAATTAAGCTGAGTTTGAATGCCGCGAGCCGAACAATAGCTTACGACCTCAACGCAATCCTCATACTTCAGGGTAACCTCCCCGCCGGACAGCCTAACCCGCTTCAGGGACGGCAGCTGCTCCAGCAGAGGGATCACCTCTTTGGCGCCAATGCTGTTCCCGTCGTTTCTCTGATACGCGCAGCAATAGTCGCAGCGAAAGTTGCAATTGGAGGTTATGCCGATCTCCAGCCCTTCCAGCTCATAGGTGATCGGCTTTTCCAGCTCTAATGATTTGTATTTCATGCTCCTGACTCCTTTAATGCAAAATTGAACCTTGAACATCTTCTGAATCTAAAAACAAAAGGGCGGCAACTCACCAGTACTATATCTTAAAATACCGCCGCCGTACTGTCTGTGACCCTTCTTATACATGAAAGGGCATAGCCCTGCCGTTCCAAACGAAAAAAAACACGCGCCCTGCCGGGTACGCGCGTTAAAATTTCATCTGTTAATTGGCAATGTATATCTTGCCTACGCCCGCGTTTGCCATCACGTGATTCTTCACCGTGTTTACATCATCCAGCGTGTAGCTGTATGGAGGCGCGTAGCTGACCGTTGAAGTGGTCGGCATACTGCCCGTGCTGTTCACGAACAGATTATTTTGTACATCCCAGTATCCTTGTTCCTTGCTGTACATGGACACGATCGGGTCCTTGGAATTCTCGAATACATTATGCTCAATGCGGAGCTTGGCTCCCATTCTGGAATTGATGCCCGTATCGATAATATTGTTGTAATAGTTGTTGAACAGATGGCCCTGGCCGAAGCGGAACAGCGGTCCGCGGGAGTTGATGTTTTCAATGCGGTTATGGTGGTAAGTAATTTTCCGGTCGTAATTGTCGCTGTCGGACGAGCCGATTAGCGATGTTTTCCAGCTGTCATGGATGTAGTTATATGAAATCGTGATATATTCGGCATTTTTCTTCACATCGATCAGGCCGTCGTAATAATCTTTATCGGAATCGAGGGTGGAATACAGCTCGTTGTGATCAACCCAGACGTTATTGGCCGGGCCTTCGATGCTGATCGCGTCTTTGTCACCGATATTGACGTGGTGGATTTTCAGATTGCGGATGATGATATTACTGGCGCGCGTCACCTTAATGCCTATGCCGTCAAACTCGGCTCCGGTGCCTAAGCCCAGGATCGAGACGTCTTTTACGTCTTTGATGCTGATTTTATTGTCCGAGGAATTGGCCGGAGTAATTTTGCCCGACACGTAAATGGTCAACGGCTGGCTGCCTTTATTCTTGAGTGCGGTTTGAAGCGCGGCCCCTGTGGTTACCGTGACAGAGGTACCGCCTGCTCCGCCGGTCGTTCCGCCGTTCATGGTTGCAAAGCCAACGTATCCGGGATCGGCTGCCTGGGAAGGTGGAAGTGAGAACATGCTTATCATTACTGTCAGCACCAACAATAAAGCTAATCTTTGCTTCATACTATTCACGTCCTTTTTCGAATATAGTAAGACTCAAAAACTAGAAAGCGCTTTCAATTTCCTGGCCGATAGATTGGCCCCGCAACCTCCCTTCTCCATCTGGATTCCCTTCATTCACCTCCTACGTTTATATTTTACCATATTTTTAATATTTTGTTATAATTTATTTAAAATGCAATGAAAAAACGGGACTATTCTACAAGCTGGACAGCTTGCGAATTCGTCCCTGTCGAATTTCCTGTGGTGGAAATAGGGCCTAGATGGCGGCCCCTCTGACCGAGTTGAGTTGCTCGGTAAAATGGTGAGTGGTCTGGATGTAGCTGATCGTTCTGTTCTCGGAGTGCATTATGACGGAATGCGTCTCAGCCTTATGCTTCGGCAAATAGCGCACGCCGTGCAGAAAGTCCCCGGAGGTTACGCCGGTAGCCACGAACAGAACGTTGTCATAGCCGATCATATCCTCCATCCGCAGCAGTTGATCCGGCTTGGAGAGCCCCATGCGGATACAGCGATTGTATTCCTCAAGCCCGTTAGGGAGCAATCTTCCCTGCATTTCTCCGCCGAGGCATTTCAGCGCAGCGGCGGCAAGTACGCCTTCCGGCGCCCCGCCAGAGCCCACATACATATCGACGTCCTTCTCCATCGCAGCCTCAATGGCACCCATCACATCGCCATGGCTCAGCAGCTTGATCCGGACGCCGGACTGGCGCAGGGCATCGATCAGAGCCGCATGGCGCTCCCGATCCAGGATCGACACGGTCATGTCGGCAAGAGGCTTGCCCAGTATTTGAGAGGCTTTGGCCAGCGTCGTCTCGATCGGATCATCGAGCGACAGCTGTCCGGCAAGCGCAGGGCCTACGGCCAGCTTCTCCATATAAATATCTGGCGCATGGAGCAGGCTCCCCTGGGGAGCGGCGGCAATGACTGAAATAGCATTGTTCAGCCCGTTGGCAACCGTCTCCGTGCCTTCTAAAGGATCGACGGCAATGTCGACCTTTGGTCCGCGGCGATTTCCAATTTTTTCACCGATGTACAGCATGGGGGCTTCATCCATCTCCCCTTCGCCGATGACTACGGTCCCGTCAATAGCTACGGAATTGAATTTACTGCGTATGGCCAACGTTGCCGCCTCATCTGCGCTATTCTTATCGCCCCGACCTGTCCAGCGCGCCGCCTCAAGGGCAGCCGCTTCCGTAATGCGTGCTAATTCCAGTGCTATGTGACGTTCCATTGTTTCTCCCTCCAATAGTTTAAGTTAGTTAAGAAAAGCAACTATAGATGTCAGTTCGAAAATAGGGTTGAAGCCTTCATTAGCGGTTGCTTTTCTTGCGATATAAGGGTGCCAAGTCTCTGTATTTTTAGCATTCTTATATCTTCTATCTTCGAATATTTCTCTTTGGATCAAGGGTTTTACCAGATGTATGATGTATTGTTTATCTGAATTCTATGTCTATATCAATGATTTGTAAGTAGCAAATTATAAATGCCTCATGATCAGTCCGGCGGTCTCTTCGATCGCCTTGTCGGTGACGTCTATCACCGGGCAGCCTAGCGAGGCAAACAGCGACTGGGCATATTTCAGCTCATATTCTACGCGCTCGAGCGAAGCGTACTCGGCATCATCCGGCAGGCCCATCGCCTTCAGCCGCTCCGAACGAATTTTGACCAAATGCTGGGCGTCTATCGTTAATCCGATAATTTTATGGCTGCTGACCTCGCGCAGTTGGCTCGGCGGCGTCAGCTCGGGGACGACGGGATAATTGACGACCTTTTTTCCCTTATGCGCCAGGAACATCGACAGGGGCGTCTTGGAAATCCGCGAAACTCCAAGAATAATGATGTCCGCCTTCAATATTGCGCCTACATCTTTGCCATCATCGTTATTCACGGCGAATTCGATGGCATCCACCCGCTGAAAATACTCCTCATCGAGCTTATGGCCGGGCGTGCGCTTCGGCGTATCATTAAAAGTGTCTACAAAAGCCTGCATCATCGGCCCCATAATATCTACGGCACGAACGTTTAGGCGGACGGCTTCCTCTCTCATCGCCTCCCGCAGCTCGGGCTGCACTAACGTATATACGACGAAACCTCCTCGTTCAGAAACTTCCTCCATCAAACGACTTAACTCTTCTTCATTGCGAACGTTCATGAACCTCTTAATCTCGGTGTTGGATAGTTCGAATTGCTCTAGAGTGGCCCGGACGACCGCTTCTGCGGTCTCCCCGATGGAATCTGAACAGATTGCTATAAAATGAGCTGGAGCCTGATTCATCCCATTCCTCCCACTATTCCTCAGCTATCGTATCTAGCAGCATTTTTATAATATTTGTCTTTGAAATTCGCCCGACCACCTTCACGTCTCCCTCTTCGCCAGTCTCCGCCGGTACGACGACAGGCAGGCTGTCAATTTGATGGGCGATAATTTTCCTGGCCGCCTCAAGCACCGAATCCTCCGGTGAGACGGTGATGATATTAGGCCGCCGCGTCATGATGAAGCTTACGGGCATCGAGGATGCCGTCGCGTTGCCCAGCGTGACCTTCAGCAGATCCTTGCGGGACACGATTCCCGCCAGCCTTCCCTGCTCATCTGTTACAATCAAATGGCCCACATTTTCAAGGAACAGAGAGACGACCGCTTCCTGGATCGTCGTTGTTTCCCGGACAATTACCGGCACGCCGTGCAGATCGCCGACCTTCATGTCGAGCAGCCGAAGCTTGCTCTCGTCTTCAGGCGTTCTTCGCTTGCCCAAAAAGTATCCTACCTTCGGTTTAGCATCGATGTAATCGAGCATCACGAGAATGGACAAATCTGAACGGATCGTCGGGCGAGTCAAATTCAGCATTTCAGCTATGAGATCTCCAGTAATCGGAGCATGCTTCTTCACAATGTCAATAATTTCTAATTGACGGGATGTAAGTTTAATAATAAATCCCTCCGCTTCAGATAGGTTCGCTCTTAGTATAACATTCCCGTACCGGTCATTAGAATGTCATATTGGCGAAATTTGATTCCTCCCTTCAGTAAGAAAAGTTTGATTGTGTATATATTACGTCATATTTAATTATTATTCAATATATAATACGCACTAATTATGAAATTGAAACGTCAAATGTGCAAATTAATATGTTCTATTGCAGCTGCGGCGTAAATAACTGAATCTGAGTGAAGCATTTCCCTTTGCTTTTGAGCTGATTTATCAAAAGATGAAACCAGGCCAAACACATTCTCCACCTCCCCTTTACGCCGAGCACGAATCGCGGATTCCTCGTCCAAGTCGAGTGTATCGCAGGTTTATCGCTCTCAAGTCGAGTGTAATCGCAGATTTATCGCTCTCAAGTCGAGTGTAATCGCAGATTTGTCGCTCTCAAGTCGAGCAAGAATCGCAGATTTGTCGTTCTCAAGTCGAGCAAGAATCGCAGATTTGTCGTTCTAAGTGGATCTATAGTAGTTAAATTCAGCGGCAAAGAAAGAAAAATTGATTTAAATGGATTTCATGTCATTAAAAGAAGGGAATTGTCCATCATGAGCGGGATTCTTAATTTTAGGTACAACAATTCCATCCAATCCCCTGAAACATTCGTTTAGGCATAAATTAGATACATGAATTCCATTTAGTGTACGTGACAGCTCAGTGCATGACATATTGGTGTACAGCACAGCCCAGTGCATAGCATATTAGTGTACGTGACAGCTCAGTGTATGGCATATTGGTGTACGTGACAGCTCAGTGTATGGCATATTGGTGTACGTGACAGCTCAGTGCATAGCATATTGGTGTACGTAACGCTCAATGCATAGCATATTAGTGTACGTGACAGCTCAGTGCATAGCATATTAGTGTACGTGACAGCTCAGTGTATGGCATATTGGTGTACAGCACAGCTCAGTGTATGGCATATTGGTGTACGTGACAGCTCAGTGCATAGCATATTGGTGTACGTGACGCTCAATGCATAGCATATTAGTGTACGTGACAGCTCAGTGCATAGCATATTAGTGTACGTGACAGCTCAGTGCATAGCATATTGGTGTACGTAACGCTCAATGCATAGCATATTAGTGTACGTGACAGCTCAGTGCATAGCATATTGGTGTACGTAACGCTCAATGCATAGCATATTAGTGTACGTGACAGCTCAGTGTATGGCATATTAGTGTACGTGACAGCTCAGTGCATAGCATATTGGTGTACGTGACAGCTCAGTGCATGACATTGGTGTACAGCACAGCCCAGTGCATAGCATATTAGTGTACGTGACAGCTCAGTGCATGACATATTGGTGTACAGCACAGCTCAGTGCATAGCATATTGGTGTACGTGACAGCTCAGTGTATGGCATATTGGTCTACGGCACAGTATAATGCACGAAATGTATACAGAATGAGCTAAAGAATAGGATGCAGGCAAGGGAAAGATCGATTCCGCAAAAATAGTTTCCACAGAATTGTTCTACAGAATTGTTTCTACAGAATTGTTTCTACAGAATTGTTTCCACAGAATTGTTTCCACAGAATTGTTTCTACAGAAATTATCTCCACAGAAACGAATGAGCTCTCTAAAAGAAGGGTGCTGTCCCAAAAGTCATCATAGAAGACTTCTGGGACAGCACCCTTCTCCCGTGAATCCGCTTTAAGCCTGCGTGCCTTAGGCCTGCGCACCTTAAGCCTGCGGCTGCCACGCCTGCTGCTGAACGAGCAGCCAGTTCAGAAACAAAACCACCTGTTCGGAATGCTCATGCAAATAAAAGTGCCCCCCGGGGAACTGCTGATGCCTGACCTCTCCATCGCTGTAGTCTCCCCATTCCTCCATCCGTCCTAAATCAACGAATGTATCATCGCTGCCGTTCAGCGTGCAAATATCCGTATGCAGCTTAGGCCTTCCAGCCTGCAGGCGGTATGTCTCCACAAGCTTGAAGTCGGCTCGGGCAATCGGCAGGAAATATTCTACGAAGGCCGGATCCTTCAACAGCTCGCGAGGCGTTCCGCCCAGAGATTCCAGCTCCTCCCGGAACTCATGCTCCGGCAGCAGATGACGCTGGGCTTGCATCGCCATATGGGGCGGATTTTTACCTGACACAATTAAAAGATTTGGCAAAAGCAGCTGCTCCGTTTGCAATACACATGCTAGTTCGTAAGCAACCAACGCCCCGAGGCTGTGTCCGAATAATGCATATGGAGCCCCGTCCGCCAACCAGGGCTTTAATATATTGACAAGATCCGACACAGCCTCATCCATATTTTCAAATAAGGCCTCGCTCGATCTAGCCCCCCGCCCCGCATACTCCAGCGGAATAAGCTCCACACCCGGGTCAAGGAACCTGCTCCATCGCAAGTAAGACGATGCACTGCCGCCCGCATGCGCAAGGCATATCAATTTATGGATGGACATATGCTCTCTCCCTCTTCTCCTTAGGATAATTAACTCCATAAGATAGAATAAACCATATTTTCCTTATAATAGATTTATTATACTTTATCGACTTCAAGATGAATATACTCCAATTTTATATAGCAGCCCTAATTAGACATGATTTGTACTTCCCGATATGATGAGAGTATGCAAATGTTCAAAGCATGGGAGTGAGGGCATGAAATCTTTCTATCAGAATTGGAAGCTCGACTATGAGCTGCCTTTGGTCATCTACTGGGGAAACAACCTGACGTTCTATGCGCACTATCATTCGGAAGTCGAGTTTATCTATGTCGAATCGGGGAGCATTCTTGTCGGAGTAAATGAGGAAAAACGCCTGCTCACTCAAGGCGATATGGTCATTTGCTGCAGCAATGACATTCATTATTTTGAGAGCAAGGATTTCTCGAAGGTTATAATTCTCATATTCAAGCCGGAAATGATCAGCCTGTCCGTGAACTGGCCGCATGATTTCAGCTTCGTTTCTCCCTTTATCCCGGGTGGGCACCCGGCCTTTACGCATATCAGGCAGTTGCTTTACGACATTATGGAGGAAAAAGAGAACGCCAAGCCGGGATACCAAATGTTCATCAAAGCCGGACTGCTCGAGTTGTGCGGAACGCTGCAGAGAAGCTGGCCGACCCAGAGCCTGAACCGCAGCTCGCAAAGCAAGCTCGAATCGAAGCGGGCTAGAATACAGCAAATTTTGTCATTCATCGAAGAGAATTATCAGGATGATTTATCGGTAGAAATGATATCGACCCGCTTCCAGATGGAGCCGTCTTATTTTTGCCGTACATTCAAACGTGCCGTGGGCATGAATTTCAAGACCTATCTCAATACGATCAGAGTGCTCAAGGCGGAGCGCAGGCTGATCAGCAGCGATGCCAGCATTATGGATATTGCACTGGAATGCGGCTTCAACAGCATCCGCACGTTCAACCGGGTTTACAAGGAGCTTAAGGGCTGCGTCCCCTCCAGCTCCCGTCACGGTGTTTCATAGCAGCACCGGTACTTGGGCGGGCAACGCACTAGTCATCGGTTCAATCTAAAAGTTTAAAATCCACTTCTGGAATGCACTTTAAGCCTAAAGTGCATTTTTTGTCTATGAATAAGCATAAACTGGCGAGAGATTCATCCTGCTACTTTCTATAATGATAGTGAAACCAAATTTATTATCGATGGAGGGATACCATGAAGCAGCTGCGCGTCGGAATGATTGGCTATAAATTTATGGGTAAGGCACACAGCAACGCTTATCGGACGCTGCCAATGTTTTTTCCGGAGGCTTTGAGGCCAGAAATGACCGCTCTATGCGGGAGAAACAAGGAAGCCGTATCCGAGGCCGCCGCACGATTGGGCTGGTCAGATGTCGTGACGGACTGGAAGGAACTGATCGCGCGTGACGACATTGACTTGATCGATATCAATGCTCCTAGTGATGCACATAAAGAAATCGCGCTCGCCGCGGCCAAGGCAGGAAAGCATATTTTCTGCGAAAAGCCGCTCGCGCTGACGTTAAGCGATGCCCGTGAAATGCTGCAGGCTGCAGAGGATGCGAAGGTCGCCCATATGGTCGGCTTCAACTACCGCTTCTCGCCAGCGGTCAAGCTGGCCAAAAAGCTGGTGGAGAGCGGCCGGCTGGGCAAAATCTATCATTTCAGAGCCTGGTTCCTGCAGGACTGGATCATAGATCCGGATTTCCCGCTCGTTTGGCGGCTGCAGAAGGAAATTGCCGGCTCGGGCTCGCATGGCGATCTCGGCGCCCATTTGATCGATCTCGCCCACTACCTGGTAGGAGACATTAACGAAGTCATCGGAATGAGCGAGACCTTCATCAAGGAACGGCCAATCGCCGAGGAAATGACGGGATTAAGCGCCAAGGGCAGCAAAGATTCCCCGAAGGGCCCGGTGACCGTCGACGATGCGACGCTCTTCCTGGCACGGTTCGCAAACGGCGCGCTGGGCAGCTTCGAAGCAACCCGTTTCGCGGCAGGGCACAGATCAACCAACTCTTTTGAAATTAACGGCAGTCTCGGCAGCGTGAGATTCGACTTTGAGCGAATGAACGAGCTGGAGGTGTACTTCACGTCCGATGAAGAGGATGTTCAAGGGTTCCGGAGAGTGCTGGCTACGGATCCGGCCCACGAATATGCAGAAGCCTGGTGGCCGCCAGGACACACGATCGGCTTTGAGCATACCTTCATCCATGAAATGCTGGAGCTGACGAACGCTCTTCGGGAAAATAGGCTGCCGCAGCCGAATTTCCACGACGGTGTGAAATGCCAGGCCGTCCTAGAGGCCGTAGAGCGCTCCATCGACGAGCGGCGCTGGGTCGAAATCTCGGAAATGTAAAGGAGATAGAGAGATATGAAGAAGGCATTAATCGTCTGGGGCGGCTGGGACGGACATGAACCGGAGCAGGTCGCAGGCATTTTCAAAAACATTTTACAGGGCCACCAATTCGACGTGGAGGTCGCGGATACGCTGGAAGCGTATTCAGATGCGGAGAAGCTGATGGAGCTCGATCTGATCGTGCCGGTATGGACGATGGGAGAAATCCCGCAGGCCTACGTCAACAACGTATCGGCGGCCGTACAGAACGGTACCGGACTAGCCGGCTGCCACGGCGGGATGTGCGATTCCTTTCGCCATAACGTAGATTGGCAGTTCATGACCGGCGGCCAATGGGTAGCCCACCCGGGCAATGACGGAGTGGAGTACACTGTGGAAATCAAGCAGTCCTCAAGCCCGCTTGTCGCCGGAATGGAGGATTTCAAGGTGGTTAGCGAGCAATATTATCTGCATGTGGACCCTGCGGTCGAGGTGCTGGCGACCACCCGTTTCCCCGTTGCGGACGGCCCTCACCGCTTGAACAAAGCCGTCGATATGCCGGTCGTCTGGACGAAGCGCTGGGGAGTCGGACGCGTATACTATAACTCTCTCGGTCACCATGCAGACATCGTCGCGCTGCCGCAGGTCACTGAGCTGATGACCCGGGGCCTGCTCTGGGCAGCGGAAGGTAAACGGCTTGCTATAGAGATGTACGGCGGTCAGCCGCTACAGCAGCAGAATCATTACACCGGAATGGGTGACAGCCAGTAACGCATGGTCGACAGGCTAGTAACCTGAAGCTATGGGCGACAGCTCAGATGCTGCTACTAAGAGGAGAGTCGGACAATGGACAAAAAAAAGGTAGGCATTATCGGCTGCGGTAAAATCAGCAGCATTTATATGGAGAACTGCAAGAAATTCGGCGTCCTGGAGCTCGCAGCCTGCGCCGATCTGGATCTGGCCCGGGCTCGGGAGCAGGCGGAGAAATACGGTATTCCCCGCGCCTGTACCACGGAGGAACTGCTCGGCGACCCGGATATCGACATCATTATCAACCTGACGATCCCGGCCGTGCATGCCGAGGTAAGCCTTAGAGCCCTGGAGGCCGGCAAGCACGTCTATGTAGAGAAGCCGCTTACCGCCACGCTCGAGGAGGGCAGGCTCGTGCTGGACACGGCGAAAAGGCTAGGCCTTCTCGTCGGCAGCGCCCCCGAAACCTTCCTTGGAGCCGGCATCCAGACCGCCCTCAAATTGATCGGGGACGGCGTGATCGGCCGTCCGGTATCGGCGACGGCCTTCATGATGAGCCGCGGCCACGAATTCTGGCACCCGGATCCGGAATTTTACTATGCGCAGGGCGGAGGACCGATGTTTGACATGGGGCCGTATTATCTAACCGCCCTGGTGCAATTACTTGGACCGATTCATTCCATCGCCGGGATGACGGGCAAGGCGAAGGAAGAGCGGATCATTACGAGCGAGAAAAAATATGGCAAAGCCATCACCGTCGATATTCCGACCCATGTGGCCGGTACGCTTCGATTCGAGAATGGAGCCATCGCCACCCTCATTACGAGCTTCGATATCTTTGGAGGCAGCAGCCTTCCGCCGATCGAAATCCACGGAACGGAAGGATCGATCCTCGTGCCTGACCCGAATACCTTCGGCGGTCCCGTGAAATACCGCAAAATCGGTGAAGCCGAATGGACCGAGCAGCCCCTTCTGCCAGGCTACACGGAGAACAGCCGCGGAATCGGTCCGGCGGACATGGCCTATTCCCTGATCCATGGCCGTCCACACCGGGCAAGCGGAGAGCTTGCTTTCCATGTGCTGGAGGCGATGTGGGCCTTCCATGAATCCTCCGATTCAGGCCGTTATTATGAAATGACAAGCCGATGCGAGCGGCCCGCGCCTCTTCCGGACAATCTTGCGCCGTATACGCTGGACTGAATCTTCTCGCAAAATCATTACTTTAGCCGCAAAAATCGGGCAGGGGATACCTTAATCCCCTGCCCGTTTCCAATTACCGCTTATATTATTCCCGGACAGCTTACGAACGGATTTCGCGAAATTTGGCTACGTATTTGGCCGCCAGCTCGGCAATCAGATCGTAACGCCCTTCCTTCGCCGGCGCCGTCAGATTTCCGCCGATCCCCACGGCGACGCAGCCGCTGCGAACCCACTGCTCCATATTGTCGAGGTCGACGCCGCCTGTCGGCATAATGTTCACGTGCGGCATCGGGCCTTTAACAGCTTTGATAAAGCCTGGATTAAAGTTATTGCCCGGGAACAGCTTCAGCACGTCCACGCCCAGCTTCAACGCCTCCTTCATTTCGTTAAGCGTCATGCAGCCCGGCATATAAGGGATGCTGTACAAATTACAGAGCTTCCCGGTCTCTTCATCAAAAGACGGGCTGACAACGAATTCAGCTCCAGCCAGGATCGCGATTCTCGCCGTAATCGGATCAAGCACCGTGCCTGCGCCTATGACAGCCTGGCCCCCATATTCCTTTATCAACCGCTTGATGACTTCATCCGCATCCGGCGTCGTAAAAGTCACCTCGATATTGTTCAAGCCGCCCTCAATGCAGGCCTTGGACATTTGATAAGCCGATTCGGCATCCTCTCCGCGAATCACCGCTACAACGCCCAGCGACGTAATATTTTGCAGCACCTTTATTTTCTTCATCATCATCTTCCTCTCTACTAAACTTTTTTATCTAATTTAGCTTTACAATTTACTATTATCTACATCATATTAAACAATAATTCGGAGGTAAATGCACTATATTCTTGAAAAATAATTGTATTTCCGCAATATTTCACGCTTTCTTACCAATTTTATAGGTCCAAGGGCAAATCAGCAATTCCTTTATTGTACAAAACCGATTTATGTGTTAATTTCAAGATAACCGATCATTATCATAAACCGTTAAAAAATTCTACCATCATACAACAGGTTGAGGAGGAAGCATAAATGAATAAAAAGCTAGACGTAGTCACTTTCGGCGAACCGATGGCCATGTTTTACGCGAATGAACCCGGGGAACTGCATAAAGCGGTCTCCTTCTCCAAAGCGATGGCTGGGGCCGAATGCAACGTATCGGTCGGACTATCCCGCCTGGGCCATTCCGTCGGTCTGGTTACCAAGCTCGGGGACGACAACTTCGGCCGTTTTATTACCGAAACCTTGAACCGGGAAAATATCGACACCTCGAATGTAAAATTTACGAATGAATATAGAACGGGCATGCTGGTTAAATCCAAAGTGCTGACGGGCGATCCCGTCGTGGAATATTTCCGCAAGAACTCAGCCGCCTCCACGATAAGCCTGACTGATTTTGACAGCGATTACTTCGCCTCGGCCAAGCATATGCATGCAACCGGCGTCTTTCCGGCCGTATCGAAATCCTGTCTTGAATTCGCCCTGCATGCCATCGATTTCATGCGGGCCGAAGGAAAGACCGTATCCTTCGATCCGAACCTGCGCCCTTCCCTATGGCCGGATATCGAGACGATGGTGCAGGCGATCAATGATCTGGCTGTCCGCTCCAACTGGGTGTTCCCGGGCATTAGCGAAGGCAAGCTGCTTACGGGCCATGACAAGCCGGAGGATATCGCGGATTTCTATCTGGAACGCGGCGTTTCGCTAGTCGTGATCAAGCTCGGCCCGGAGGGAGCTTACTTCAAATCCGCGGACGGAGAAGGATACGTTCCTGGCTTCAAGGTCGAGAAGGTCGTGGATACCGTCGGTGCGGGAGACGGCTTTGCCGTCGGCGTCATCAGCGGGCTGCTGGAGCAGCTGCCGCTGCAGGAAGCCGTCCGCCGCGGCAACGCGATCGGTGCTATCAATGTCATGTCCCCGGGAGATATGGACGGTCTGCCTGACCGGGAGAAGCTTCAGAAGTTCATGGAGCAGTAAGCTTCCATATTCATAACAAATCAAAAGAACATGCCCGTTAAAGAGGCATGTTCTTTTACTAGTTATAGGGTTCGTACGGATTGCCCCTGCTGCAGCACAGGCGGGAATCGATACGTAATCGGCAGCCCCGCCCCCTTCTGCTCGATCGCAGAGAGCAGTATTCTCGCTGCCTGCGTCCCCATATCATGAGCTGGCTGGGATATCGTCGTGATGACCGGGTTGTAGATATGGGCAAATTCGGCGTCGTCGATGCCGATCACGGACAGCTGCTCCGGAATCCGCAGGCCGGTCTGATTGGCGAACTTCAGTATTTCTGCCAGCACGATATCATTGCCCGCCAGCAGCGCGGTAGGCGGCTGGGACAGCGAGAGCAGCCCCTCCAGCACGGCGGCGATATCCTCCTTGGCCGCATGGCAAATATAGGCCTCATCGATCGGCAGCCCCAGCTCCTCCATCGCCTTTTTGTACCCGCTGACCCGCTCCTTGCGCGGCGTTATGACATAGTCGCCCAGCGGCAGCGAGAGCAGTGCAATCCGCTCATGGCCGTGGCCGGCCAGCTCCTGTATAGCCATTTTTGCCGCGGCCTCGTTATCGAGGAGCAGGCTTTGCGTCGTAACCCCATCGACAAGCCGGTCCAGAAATACAAGCGGCAGCTTCATATTCATTACCCGGTTATAGGAGCTGTTGCCATTGCCGGTCGGAAACACAATCAGCCCATCGACCTGTCGCGCCGCCAGCATTTCGATGTACTCGCGCTCTTTATCCGGGCTTTCATCGGCGTTGCAAATAATCACCTGCGTCTTGTGCTGCTGCAGCTCATTTTCAATGGCGCGTATGCACTTGATCGAAAGCGAGTAATCGATATTAGCCACAATGATGCCGACCATGAAGGTCCGGTTCTGCTTCAGGCTTCGGGCCAGTCCGTTAGGCTGGTATTTGAGATCCTCGATGACCTCGGCGATCCGCCTTCTCGTCTCCTCGCTCATATATTGATATCGTTCATTCAAAAACTGGGAAACCGTGCTTTTGGAAACTCCCGCGCGCTTCGCCACATCTTCGATTGTCGGTTTTTTCATCAGCCTTCTCCGCTCCTTGTCCAATCCAGCTGAGGAACAATACAAATCGGATATCGTTACTCAATCCTTCATATTACTAAAAAAGTATACCTATCTTTTAGTAAATAATCTATAGCTGACGCTAGCATACGTCCAAATCCCCTTCCCAGGCATTTTCGGCCGTGAATTTCTCTTCCAAACGGCGGGCCAGCTCATCATCCGCCAGCGGGTTGCGGTGCGTGTTCTCCAAATAAATGTATTTCTCTGTCTCCGGCATCAAAAATTCCTTGTACCACAGGAACATGTCCGGACTGTCCCCCAAGATCCGCAAATACTTGCGGATGGTATCCGCATGCCCGATCGTGTTCGCGACATTTGTCAGCCAATCGGCCCGGTAGAAATTCTTCCACTGTCCCTGCTCCGCTTCCCGCAGCGCTTCATGGCCGGTCTTATAGCTCCACACTGCTCGGGACGCAAGAACGAAGGCCTGCGGATACAGCCCGGCCAGATAAGCCTCATAGGCTCTGCAGATGGCATTCAAGCCTCTGCAGCCGCTCAAATGCAGATCGAGCTGTACAAGCAGCTGAACCTGCAGTCTCCTGCTCTCCTCCCCGGTTAGCTGCGCCATAACCTGAACGCAGCGCTCCCGCAGCTGCAGCCAATTCCCTTCAGCCGCGGCGGCCTTCTCCTTGAACCAGCGTACCTGCTCGGCAAATGGCAGACGCTCTGTCGCCCATACGAGGCGTTCATCCGTATCGGTCCTGCCCCGCAGCCAGTGCCCCATGATTTCACGGGCCGGATGATGATAAAATTCGTCTCCAGCGCGGTCGTCTTCATTCGGCCCGTAGGAGATGGCGCATTCGGCATATTGCCGGTACAAGCCGGCGATCTGAGCCTGACGGGAGCTGTACAGTCTCCCGATAAATTCGCGCAGATGCTCTCCCGGCTCAGCCGATCCATCCTTCCACAGCCGGGCGGTCAAATCAAGGGTATACAAATGAGGCAATAGATTGCCGCAATTGACAAGCAAATACTCCGATGCGCCGTAGCGGAAAGCCTCCTCCAGCTCTCGCGCAATGAACTCCGGGCGGCCGGGAAACATCGTCAAATGATTGGACGCCTGCAGGTCGTGGAACGTCACATGATAGTACACGCCATGCTTTCCTCCATCCCCCGGCTCAGGCAATGCCCGTACGCGCAAATTTAAATTTCCGTGACGGCGCGAGACCATTTTGCCATATCCGTTGTCCGCCCAGACCTTGATGATGTCCCCGGGGACCTCGATATGCCCGGCCTTGTACAGCTCGGCGATTTCCCCGTACATCGCCATGCAGCATACGGGATCATCGACGTATTCCTTGACCATGCCGTACTGTCTCTGCACAACGGAGGAGATCAATGCGCCGCGCTTCGCCGGGGTATCGAATGCCGGATCATCCTCCCAGAACGGCTTGTCCCCCTGGCCCCGGAAGGATAACACCCATACGATACGGTCATGCTGCTGCTTCTCAATCGCAGCCCGCCACAAGCCTTCGAACAGCTCCGGGTGCTGGCTGTAGCTTGCCTGTCTGCCGGGGTATGCCCGCAGGAACATCTCTGCTCCAAGCGGCTCGGCATGATGATGAGTTACCCATAAGCCCATCTCTGTAGCGAGCGTGTGATGAATGCCTGTTCTGGGAAGATCGGTTCCGGGAATGACCATATTACCTCCGCAGCGCAGCAGCGCTTCGAATACCGGCTGCCACACCTCCTCCGTCGGCGGATAAGCCTCCTTCCAGCCGATCAGGCAGACTTCATCGTTGACGAACCAGCCTCGATACCGTACCTTGGGCTGCACGGAATTATAATCATATGCCGCAACAGGGATCATTTCCCTCCTTGCAGGCAGCAATTCCGCCCAATACCAGAAAGGATCCACACCCAGCACAGTATGGCTGTAATGAAGCAGCCCATAAATGATGCCCAGCTCGTCCCTGCCCGCGATATGCAGAGCCTTTGTCCGCCCTCCAGCTCCATCGGCAAACCGGAAGCAGAACGCTTCGGGCCACTCGGGGCACCCATCCTCTGGCACGGCATAGCGGACGATCACATCACCGTCTTCCCCTTGCCGCGGAGACTCGCCAAACACTGTCCCGTGATCTCTGGCAATCATTTTCCAGGCATGCCGGATGGGCGGGCTCATTTCCATCTGGATATGATAAACGCTCCCTGCCGTAATAGTGAATTCCTGTTGACGGGTATTCATTGCTCATCAACTCCTAGATTCTTTTATCCCTGCTTCCTGAAAATCCGTTATATCCTCCAACTCTTTCTTAACACGTATTTTGCAAATAAACGCAATATCCTTCCTCATATCTGAATTTATCCCGGATCTCGCGAAAGTGGCCCAAAATATTGCCGTCTTCACTAAGTTTTGTTCAGCCCAAAAGACATCTCCCTCCATACAGAAACTGCAGGCTACCACCCGCAATTTCAGACAGGGGAGATGTCTATTGCGCTCAAACATTCAGGTCTCTACTCTTCGTGTCCGTACACATTTGTACCTTGGCATCCCGATACTATGCATTAATTTATGCTGCCTATGGCAAGCCAGGTTACGAATCCATAATTCTTGGGGCTGGTCTTAATTCTGGAAATTTCAAGAATCGCCGATTCCGGGGATTGCGATTTGAGCGACACGTAATACCCCGGATGGTTCGACATCGCCACGATAACATAATGCGCATGGGCAAAGGGTTCCTCGAACAACACCATCACTTCGGTGGATTCTTCATGATCCTGGAGAAGAAATGCAGCCATGCCAAACTGCTGGACCGCCGGCTGGCCATGAAGTGCGATCACGGGGGAAACGGCCAAATGCTTCAAGTCCACCGTCCCTTGCTTGATATGCCTGCCTTGCACGGCACTCTCGGCTAAATGCAGGCTACCAACCGACTCATCCGCCAAATGCAAGCTCTGGACGGAGCCTTCTTGCAAATGGGGGGAGCCGACGGAATCATTCTGCAGCACCCTGCCGTCCACCGCACCAGCCTGCAGATGGGCCCGGCTAATCGAATCTGCGGCAATAGCGCTTCCTTTCACGCCGCCCTCCGGCAGCAGACCTTCCCGCCGCAGCTCAGCGGATAAATGCTCTAGCTGCACGGCTTGAGGCTGAATATGGCGTGGTTCAATCGAAGCTGCTGCTATGTGACTTCCAGCCACACTCTCCTCCGCCAGGTGGCCCGCTTCCACCAAGCCTGGAGACAGATGCTGGCTCCCTATCGACTCATCTGCCAGATGATATCCCTGCACTGTACCGGCCTTGATATGCGAAGAACCTACCGCCTCTCCCTGCAATACGGCTCCGTCCACCGCACCAGCTTGCAAATGAGCCCCGCTAATCGAATCCGCGGCTATATCGCTTCCCTTTACGCCGCCCTCCGGCAGCAAGCCTTCCCGCCGCAGCTCAGCGGATAAATGCTCCTGCCTTACCGCTCCTTTACGAATATGGCGATCTTCAATCGCGCCTTCCGCAACATGGCTGGCGCTTACGATTCCCTCCGCCAGGTGGCCCGCTTCCACCAAGCCTGGAGACAGATGCTGGCTCCCTATCGACTCATCTGCCAGATGATATCCCTGCACTGCACCGGCCTTGATATGCGAAGAACCTACCGCCTCTCCCTGCAATACGGCTCCGTCCACCGCACCGGCCTGCAAATGAGCCCCGCTAATCGAATCCGCGGCTATATCGCTTCCCTTTACGCCGCCCTCCGGCAGCAGGCCTTCCCGCCGCAGCTTGGCGGATAAATGCTCCTGCCTTACCGCTCCTTTACGAATATGGCGATCTTCAATCGCGCCTTCCGCAACATGGCTGGCGCTTACGATTCCCTCCGACAGGTGGCCCGCTTCCACCAAGCCTGGAGACAAATGCTGGCTCCCTATCGACTCATCTGCCAGATGATATCCCTGCACTGCACCGGCCTCGATATGTGACGATCCTACCGCCTCTCCTTGCAATACGGCTCCATCAACCGCACCAGCCTGTAAATGAGCCCGACTAATCGAATCCGCGGCTATATCGCTTCCCTTTACGCCGCCCTCCGGCAGCAGGCCTTCCCGCTGAAGCTCAGCGGATAAATGCTCTAGCTGTACGGCTTGAGGCTGAATATGGCGTGGTTCAATCGAAGCTTCGGCTATGTGACTTCCAGCCACACTCTCCTCTGACAGGTGGCCTGATTCCACCAAGCCTGGAGACAGATGCTGGCTCCCTATCGACTCATCTGCCAGATGATATCCCTGCACTGCACCGGCCTCGATATGCGACGATCCTACCGATTCACTCTGTAATACGGCTCCGTCCACCGCATCAGCCTGAAGATGAGAACGGCTGATCGAATCCGCGGCTATATCGCTTCCCTTTACGCCGCCCTCCGGCAGCAGGCCTTCCCGCTGAAGCTCAGCGGATAAATGCTCTAGCTGCACGGCTTGAGGCTGAATATGGCGTGGTTCAATCGAAGCTGCAGCTATGTGACTTCCAGCCACACTCTCCTCCGCCAAGTGGCCTGATTCCACCAAGCCTGGAGACAAATGCTGGCTCCCTATCGACTCATCTGCCAGATGATATCCCTGCACTGCACCGGCCTCGATATGCGACGATCCTACCGATTCACTCTGTAATACGGCTCCGTCCACCGCATCAGCCTGCAGATGAGAACGGCTGATCGAGCCCAAGGCCAGATCACTTCCTTTTACGCCGCCCTCCGGCAGCAGGCCTTCCCGCTGAAGCTCAGCGGATAAATGCTCTAGCTGCACGGCTTGAGGCTGAATATGGCGTGGTTCAATCGAAGCT
>NZ_LN884299.1:0-867979 GCF_001403875.1 Paenibacillus ihumii | reverse complement strand
AGGAGATCAGTTCCCCTTTACGCCGCCCTCCGGCAGCAGGCCTTCCCGCTGAAGCTCAGCGGATAAATGCTCTAGCTGCACGGCTTGAGGCTGAATATGGCGTGGTTCAATCGAAGCTGCAGCTATGTGACTTCCAGCCACACTCTCCTCCGCCAAGTGGCCTGATTCCACCAAGCCTGGAGACAAATGCTGGCTCCCTATCGACTCATCTGCCAGATGATATCCCTGCACTGCACCGGCCTCGATATGCGACGATCCTACCGATTCACTCTGTAATACGGCTCCGTCCACCGCATCAGCCTGCAGATGAGAACGGCTGATCGAGCCCAAGGCCAGATCACTTCCTTTTACGCCGCCCTCCGGCAGCAGGCCTTCCCGCTGAAGCTCAGCGGATAAATGCTCTAGCTGCACGGCTTGAGGCTGAATATGGCGTGGTTCAATCGAAGCTGCAGCTATGTGACTTCCAGCCACACGATCCGCAATGGTGAAATTCACATTCACAATATGCACGTGAGCCCGTTTGAGCAGGGGAATCGGCATAATCCGTCCGATCCGACACGAGCGCGCAAGCTTCTGCTGCATAAGGCGCAGATTAACAAGCTGCTCGGCCTGTCGAAGCAGGAAGGGTACTCAATCGTGCCGCTGAAAATATATATCCGCAACGGCTACGCCAAGCTGCTGATCGGCCTTGGTAAAGGGAAGAAGCAGTACGACAAGCGGGAGGCCGCAGCCAAGCGCGATGCGCAGCGTGATATTCAGCGTATCCTTCGCGAGAAGCAGAAGGTGGCGCGTTAATTTTACTTTACTATAAAAGCCAAAACCTTGGAAAAAGCCAAAACCTCGGGCCTCAGCGGCGTGGTGCATGCTGAAATCTGAGGTTTTTTTGATTTCTTTTATAGAGACAGTGGCGGCTTTTTATTTTCATCTTCCAGTTCGAATTTCGATTTAAATCTGGAATCTGCTTCTTCAGCGTCCTCTGAATGATATGTATGCGAGCTGTTGTCGAGTCCATTCTCTGGACTAGCCGCTTGCTCCGATTCAGCCTGCTCCTGCTGCTTGCTTTTTCAGGGGAGCCTGCTGAACAGCCAAACGAACGGCAGGATCACTACGAACCAGATCTTTTTAATTAGTACGGCCAGCAATCCAAACAGTCCGGCTTTTTTGGCGACGGCCAGTCCGGCTCCTCCCAGGATAAGACCCGTTAATCCCACACTGGACTGTTTATCGACCGACGGGTCAAAATCCTCATAGGTTTGTCCGGGATTAATCCTGAGGTTCGGCAATATATCACGCTCTAGAGTTGCACGATTTGCTGCCTGGTTCTCGAGGTCTGAGGCTAGAATGACGGACAGGTAGCCTGTGCGTGTCAATATTCGGACATGATAGTTCACGGCATTGTCCCCATTGTAGTCATGCAGGAGCAGCGACCAAGTAAGACTTCTCGAGGATTCGTTGTACGTTGGCGGAATGTCCCAGCCGTCCACATACAGATGGTTCTCCTCTGCAATTTCTTTGTTGGCTTGCTCCGTGCCTTTTTTGAAGCGATCCAGCAGCTTGTCCACATTGATATTTGTCTTCTCTTCATCCGAGATATGCCCCGAATCAACGTATTCAAAATAGGCAACCCAGTAAGCGTCCTCATCTATAGGAAAGATAGCGCCGACTTCTTGATTGGAAGGGAGCTGTCCAGCTTGTCTGATAAAGGATTTGGTATCAGCGCCATTCAGAAACAAATAATCCTCTTTAATGCTAACCTGGGCGATAGTCCCTACGGGAAGCGGACGATTTGAGCCTTGAATCCAGTTCAGTGTAGCTTCATTGACGGCTTCCGCACTGGCAGAGATCGGCGCAGCCAAGGTACTGATGACTAGGAACCATGCCATTATAAAAGGTACAGCATGATCTTTGAATAACCGGCTAATTTTCATAACCTCCTCCTTTCATCACATTCTCCATGATTTGTTTTTCAACCATTTCATTATCGGCATATGCTGTTATATTTTGTAGTTTAATGTTTAAAAATAACTTATAAGCTGCAGTAGCGCTGGGAACTTGCATTTCGCTACCGTGGTTGATACAATAATGGTCTACCTGCCATAAAATCACCAGACATGGAACTTGGCAAACGTGGTATAATGATTGTAGGCAAATTGAGCATTCATCGCTGAATTTGCTATGATAAGTGCAAGTAGCACTTATGCTCGAAATGAACAGGCATGAGCTGCCGACCCATTCGAGTCGCCGTCTAGGCTGCGGTTCTTGTGAACATGACCGCCTATCTTATTTCGGGGGCGTTTTTGGATTCGACGGGGGTAGATCGAGCATAGGTAGCGGGTAGTGGGGACGCGTCCGCTTTATCAACGCTAAAGCCAATTAAACGGCAAACAACAAACAAACTACGCTCTCGCAGCTTAATAACCTGCAGACGTGCTCTCGCTCTGTATCGCCCATGTACCGGGATGAGGGCTCAACTTTAGTGGGATACGCTGTCTAGTCTCCGCCTGCGGCTAGCTGAAGAAGACAAACAGGCTGACCCGAAGGGAATCCGGTGACAGGGAGTCTCTAGGGTGACATCAAAACTGTCACTACACCCGTAGAAGCTTATGTGGCGTTGCCTTCGGACAGGGGTTCGACTCCCCTCGCCTCCACCATGTAAATCCACAACCGCATGAGGTTGTGGATTTTTGCTGTGTTCGATTAAAAATGCAGATCTTAGCTATAAGTTTGCAAAGCAAGGCACATCAATCAAAGAGTGTCGAATGTACGTTATGCTGAAGAAGGGCCTAGAGGTCCTTCTTTTTTGCTTTGGCCTTTTTTTCTGACATTTGTCATATCCGGCTTGTGACAACCTACACTAATTGAATCTCGCGCTTATTCAATATAATAAGGACATCGAGTAACGGAGAAGAAATTAACGGAGGTTAGTACAAAATGAAAAAGGCAATTGAATGTATAAATCTGGTAAAGAGATTCGGCGACTACTGTGCCGTTGATCATATGAATCTATCATTTGAGAAAGGACAAATTTCAGCATTGCTCGGACCGAATGGCGCAGGCAAGACAACAACCATTTCCATGATCCTCGGAATGATACAGCCCACCTCCGGAGAAATCAGGGTCTTGGGGGTCCCGTCTGGAACAAAAGAATTACGGCAACGCGTCGGAGCGCTTTTGCAGGATGTTAAAGCAGCAGATGGACTTACGGTCAAAGAAGTGCTCCAATTGTTCCGCAGTTATTATCGTAATCCGATGTCGCTAGAGCGATTGTTAGACATTTCGGGTCTCCACGCGGATCAGAAACGACGCGCATCCTCCCTGTCCGGAGGACAACGCCGGAGATTAGCTTTTGCCCAAAGCTTGGCGGGGAATCCAGAGCTTCTCCTGCTTGATGAACCAACAGTCGGAATGGATATCGAGGCTCGTGGCCGCTTTTGGGACACCATTCAAGCGCTGGCAAGTGACGGACGTACCGTGCTCTTAACTACACATCATTTAGACGAAGCTGATGCTGTCGCAGATCACATCGCAGTCATCGCCAGTGGACAGGTTGTTGCGGAAGGGACTCCAGAAGGTTTAAAGGCTCAAACAGCGCTTAGAACCGTTTCATTTCGAGCGGCGAACGCGCCAGCGGAGCAGGAATGGCTCACATTACCTGGTGTAGAAAAAGCAGAGTGCAACGGCGAGCGAATTCGTCTGTATGCCCAAGAAACCGATGTATTGTTATTTACACTGATGCAGTCTGAATGGGGAATATCAGATATTGATATACAATCTGCCAGCTTAGAAGATACATTCTTAAGTCTTACAGGCTCACATAAACCAACGATTATACGATAATAAAACACTTTTAGGAGGAAAATAATTATGATACATATGTTTGTTGCCCAGACCAAGGCAGAAAGTATACGAATTATCCGCAGTCCTTTTTTCTTACTCTTCTCTATTGCGATGCCGCTTGCTTTTTACTTTTTATTTGCGAGTATGAATGGGGTAGATCAATCGATTCAATCGACCACTTGGGGTGTTTTTTCATTGATGTCGATGACTGCATTCAGTTTGATAGGTACAGCCGTATCTCAATTTGGTATCCGTCTATCGTTCGAGCATCAAGACGGGTGGGTACGCTTGTTGAAGCTAACTCCACTATCTCCTGCAGTCTGGATTGGCAGCAAAATTGTATCGCAAATGGCTGTTCACTTGATCGTCATTGTTGTTATATTTTTATCTGCTGGCCTTGTTCATGATATACAATTGACAGCCGGGCAATGGATTTTATGCGGATTATGGTTATGGATTGGGAGCATCTCTTTTCTGGCGCTTGGTGCATTGTTAGGAACCCTTAAAAATGCGAATACCTCCGTTGCCATCGGAAATATATTACAGATGGGGCTTGCTATTATGGGGGGGCTATGGATGCCGCTTAGTACTTTGCCAAGTTGGATGGGCTCGGTCGGGGAATGGCTCCCATCTCACCGTTACGCCAATGGGGCATGGAATATGATCGCTGGAAAAAATCCAGCAAGTATTGATTTCATAATTTTAACAGGATGCGGTCTTATTTTTATGCTACTATCAATCTATATTTATAATCGACGGGATGCGGTCTAATTGAATAGAGAGAAATGGCGTCTCTTTCCAAAGGCGGAAGGAGTCGCCCCTTATTTTTTATTAACGAATTTAGTGATACCCCTGTATTTTTTACTTTATGAGCCATCAAGTATACAGTGGCTTGGCTTTGTTCTGTTAGGCCTATTCGTTCTATTGTTTCGACAATTCTACTTTTATGCAAAGTGGGCCTCGCCAATATTGATGGTTCAGGTGGGGATACTTTTAATTTTAGCCGCTGTATTTCACCCTATGTATACATTTATAGGCTTTATGATAGCTGTTCCGCTGAGCAGACAAAAGATGCCGATATTACTTTCTATTACGATAGTTTTTACTGTAGCTATGGGATTTATCGCTGTTCCTTACTTGGATCAGATGGGCAGCCAATTATGGATAGGACTGGTGCCTATGTTTGGCATCTGTATTCTGCCGTATATTATACGAGCTTCGATTCGATTTCAACAGAAGTCTGCGCGACTGCGAGCAGACACTGCTGAACGAATGGCACAGCAGGAGGAGCGCCAGCGGATCGCACGTGAATTACATGATACATTGGGACATACGCTGTCATTAATTGCACTAAAAGGGGAGGTCATTGAGAAACTGATCAATCGTCATCCCGAGAGAGCGATAGAAGAGGCTCGTGAAGTGCGAGAAACGGCACGCGCAGCCTTGAAACAAATGCGTGAGCTGGTTACGGAGATGAAAGTTACAACCTTCGCTGAAGAATATAAGCATGCTGTATCGTTATGTTCAGCTGCGGGCATACCGCTTTTCTTTCAATATCAATCGATTTCAGATCCCAGGCCTTCTCATGTAGGGACGGGAGACGCTTTAGTGAACAATCCGCTTCCGTTAACACCCTTGCAGGAGACGATTTTGGCGATGTGTTTTCGCGAGACGATTACAAATGTGGTTCGCCATAGCCGAGCAACAAAGTGCAACGTTCTTCTAGACATTCAGGAAGGGGAAGTTCGTGTATCTGTAAGTGATGACGGTGTTGGGGCAGATACGGATCAAATCAATACCAGCAGTAATGGCCTCGCCGGATTACGGCAGCGGTTGGTTATGGTCGACGGTCGTATGTCGCTGTCTTCGTCCTCAGGCAAGGGGACGGAAGTCACCTTACATATACCTAGGGTAATACGAAATGAAAAGGTAGGTAGAGCTTAGATGATTCGTATTGTTTTGGCAGAAGATCAAAAGCTATTAAGGGGAGCGCTGGCAACTTTACTTTCGTTAGAAGATGATATTGAAGTGGTCGGTCAAGCCGAAAATGGGGAAGAAGTGATGTCCATGATTCAGGAGTATGAGCCAGATATAGCTGTTCTGGATATTGAGATGCCACTGAAAACGGGGTTAGATATTGCGGAAGCGATTCAAAAAAATAAGTCAGCTTGTCGTGTAATCATACTGACGACATTCGCGCGTCCTGGATATTTCCAACGGGCTATGCAGACAGGGGTTTATGGATATCTTCTCAAAGATACGGGCAGCGAGGAATTGTCTGATGCGATTCGTCGCGTCTATGATGGGAAACGTGTCATTAATGCAGAATTGTCGCTCGCGGTATGGGATGACCCATGTCCATTATCACCCAGGGAGCGTGAAGTCATGAAGTTGGCTGCCCAAGGCTTAGCTCTTCAAGATATTGGAGCACAGCTGTTTCTATCCTATGGAACGGTACGGAACTATATGTCAGAAGCGATTGGGAAGCTCGGGGCGAATACACGGATCGAGGCGATAGATATCGCACGTAGTAAGGGATGGTTGGATTAAGGTTCTCTCGTTAAAGATGTAATATGCTCTGGGACTACCCCCATAGAAGCTTATGTGGCGTTGCCTTCGGATAGGGAGCCTCTGCCATGTTAATCCACTACCGTATGAGGTAGTGGGTTTTTGCTGTTGAAGAACGCGTTAAAATAAAGACGACTATAGTACTTCGGGAAAATGGACGAAAGACATTCAGTCAGCAGCCTATTTAGCTTCCAAGGCAGTGGGCGGAAAATTGGTGAAATTGGAATATAGCAGAGAAGAAGATTTGATTACAGCTCCTTGTCACATCGGTCTGCATGCCACGATAGCACTTGGGGCGGACAAAGAAGGAAAGCTGATTGCCGGTCAATATACGTTTTTGATTGACTCTGGGGCGTATACAGATTAAGCGGCGGGTATTACCAGAGCGCTGGTGCTGATTGTACAGGGCCGTATCCAACTTTAGTGGGATACGCTGTCACATCTCCGCCTGGGGTGTGCTGAAGAAGATAATCACGCAGACCTAAGAACAACCGCGTTGCTGGGGGTCTTAGTAGGTGACATCAAAAACTGCAGCTACACCCGTAGAAAGCGTGTGGCGTGATCTTCGGACAAGGTTTCAACTCCCCTCGTCTCCACCATCATGAACACCATCCGCATGAGGATGGTGTTTTTGTTTATAATAAGTCCAAGTATTTCGTACAGTTGGAGTGAAATAGATGAATCATAATCATAATGAGGGAACAATGATATCGGTACTCAATATGGATGGTCAAGAACTAACACCATGTTTGCCTCATCGAGCTTGGCGGGAAGTCGAGCGTTCGCGTGCCGTCTGGATTGATGAGGAGACGATCCAATTGCTTTATAACCCGTTCTTATTTCGTGACTATCGAAAGGTTGCGCTACAACGGGATCATCACACTTGTTTATGGTGCGGACGTCCCGCCACGACAGTGGACCATATTATCCCCTCAAGCAAAGGCGGCTCGGATCTTCCTCACAATCTGCTTGCTTCATGTAGCGAGTGTAATACTAAGCGAGGAAACCGTACTGCGTTCTCTTATCTTGCCGAAAATGCACATTCGGTTCCTAATCTAATCAAGCTTTGTTGGCGCATTTTTAGAGCTAAATACAGACATCGTGAATTGTAAAAAACCATTATGAACACCATCCGCTTGAGGATGGTGTTTTGCTATATTTGGGGTATTACTGTAATGGAACGTGAGGTTAGGAAGACTCTACCGGGATTATGCGGTGCACACTCCTGTGTTATAATTTGATATAGTGTAGTTTCATTCGGAAAAAACACATTTCCTATACATAAATCGATTGGATAAGGGGTTCATTGACCAACCATGCACAATGATCAGGCTTTCTTGCACCACAAGTTGATTATTATCGGCGCAGGCGCATCAGGACTTATGGCCGCCGTTACTGCGCGGGATTTGGGTATTGATACCGCCATTCTGGAGGGTAACGACCGGATTGGGAAAAAAATCTCAATGACAGGCGACGGTCGTTGCAATATTACGAACGATTCCACTACGACGGATACGGATGACGAAGCGGTGGCCTTATCGCGCAAGTATTACGGCAGTCAGGCTGAATTTCCGCTACCTGTGCTGCAGCAATTCGGCATCCGTCAAACCGTTGATTTCTTTTATGTGCTCGGACTGCCGTTTACAAAATTGAAAGAGGGCTTAATGTACCCGATGTCGCTACAGGCTGCATCTGTGGTGGATATTTTCGAGCTTGCTTTAGAGGAGCGGAACATTCCGGTATACCTTAATAACAAAGTGCTGGATGTCACCGTATCGGCAGATCATCCACGATTTAGGATTACATGCCGAACTGAAACAGAGGAGCAGGTTGTTTATACCAGCGAATATCTGTTTCTTTGTACGGGAGGTCTTACCGGCCAGAATGCGGGGACGGATGGATCCGGGTATACACTTGCCCAGCGAATGGGGCATTCCTTGGTCGAGCCTGTTCCGGCCCTCGTGCAATTGAAGGTGAAATATCCATATCAGAAGGCGCTATCCGGCATCAAACTCCAAGGACGAGCCGACATCCTTGTGAACGGTAAAATTGCCCGCAGCGAAACTGGCGAAATTCATTTTACCGACTACGGCTTCTCTGGCCCACCGATTCTGCAGCTTGGGCGGAAGGCAGCCGTTCACCTCGCAAAAAGAGATTCCGTGACGGTATCCATCGATTTGATGCCGAACCGTACGGAGGAAGAGGTTATCGAATTTCTGGACAAGAACTGGGAAACATTCGCGCACCGGACGGTCGCGGAGTCCTTCGTCGGTTTTTTACACAAGAAACTGGTCTCCGTCCTGCTGAAGGAAGCGAAAATCGATCAAGAGCCGAACCTGCTTTGCCAGGATCTCTCGTGGAAAACCAAAAAGATCTTCTATAAGTTATTGAAGTGTTGGGAGTTTAAAGTGACCGAGACCCACAGCTTTGAGCACGCGCAAGCGACAGCTGGCGGCATCGCTACAAAAGAGCTCGTCGCAGATACGCTGGAATCTAAGCTCGTGCCTGGGCTCTATTTGGCCGGCGAGGTGATGGATGTCGACGGCGACTTTGGGGGTTACAACCTGCAATGGGCCTGGAGCTCCGGTTATGCCGCCGCGATGGCGTTAGGGAAACATATTTTCAGATGAAGCCATTAGAAAAAGGAATGAATTCAACACTTATGTATAAATCGAAATCTACAAAGCACCACAAGCTGTTCATTATCGGTGCAGGCGCTTCAGGTCTTATGGCCGCCGTTAATGCGCGAGACCGAGGGATCGATACTGCGATCATTGAAAGCAATGACCGGGTCGGCAAGAAGGTACTAACAACCGGCAATGGCCGCTGCAATATTACGAACAAATCGACGGCGACGGGTACGGATGAAGCGGTCAATTTATCGACCAAATATCATAGCAATCAAGCGGAATTTCCGCTGCCTGTGCTGCAGCAATTCGGCGTTCGGCAAACTGTTGATTTCTTTAACACACTCGGCCTTCCGCTGACTGCTATTGAGAATGGCCGAATGTACCCGATGTCGCTGCAGGCTGCCTCAGTGTTAGAGGTTTTCCGGATTGCACTGGAGGATCGGAATGTTCCGATATACTTCAAAACCAAAGTATTGGACGTTACCGTGTCGGAGGGACATCCGCGATTCACGATTCAATGCCAGTCGGAGGAAGAGGGAGAGGTCACATATACGAGCGATTATCTCTTCCTCTGTACGGGCGGCCTTACCGCTCCAAAGACAGGAACGGACGGCTCCGGTTACACCCTTGCCCAACGACTGGGACATACCCTGATCGATCCTGTACCCGGGATTGTTCAATTGAAGCTGGATAGCCCATATCTGAAGGAACTTTCCGGAGTAAAATTCGAGGGATGGGGGCATATCATTGTTAATGGTGAAGTCATCCGCAGTGAGTATGGAGAGGTTCTGTTTACGAATTATGGCGCTTCCGGCCCGCCGATTCTCCAGTTAAGCCGAAAGGCAGCATATCAACTCGGAAGAGGAGAAAAGGTGACTTTATCGCTTGACTTGATGCCAGACCGGACAGAGGAAGAGGTCGTCGATTTTCTGGATACGCATTGGGGAATGTTCGGACACCGGACGGTGGCTGCTTCCCTGATCGGTATTTTGAACAAGAAGCTGATCCCCGTCCTCTTGAAAGAGGCGGGAATCGATGAGGACCAGAATCTGCTGTGTCAGGATTTATCGTGGAAAGCCAGGAAAGCCCTGTGTCGCCTCATGAAGCATTGGGATTTCATCGTCACCGATACCAATGGTTTCCCGAACGCCCAAACGACAGCCGGCGGCATCGATACGACAGAGTTAAAAGAAGGAACGCTAGAATCCAAGCTCGTGCCTGGGCTCTATTTGGCCGGCGAGGTGATGGATGTGGACGGGGATTGCGGTGGCTATAACCTGCAATGGGCCTGGAGCTCCGGCTATTCCGCCGCGGTGGCGCTCGCTGATCACCTTGCAGGCATTGTGGATAAAGATGGATAGTTGTTTGCCCTTCCCACGCAGGGAACATAGGTCGGCAAATAAAGATAACGTATTAAAGATGGCGGGGGTACTGGATGAATACTAGATATCGAATTACGAGAAATGCTGACGGCAATCACCCTGATCAAGTCATGTCTCTTGATGAATGTAAAAGCTATTTTGCAGCTCAAACGGATTTTGTATATGCACAGGAGTATTCCTTTCGGTCTGCTGATACGACAATGAAGATTCCGGGAGATTTTTTTCTTTGGCGGCTAGGAGAGGCGACAATTCCATTCCGATATTATGAGGGAGACTTGTATGTAGCCGTATCGCATGAGATTATTTTTCAGAAAATGCTAGAAGTGGCTGAGCATTTCAATGCGCAATATATAGAAGGTTAAGGTAGAGGGCACCTAATAAGGTGCTCTTTCTATTGAGCCCCATTTGGACACTCTAATCCACCTCAGATACACTAAAATGAGTAAGGAGTTAGAATCCATGAAAAGACGATTTCCCGATTGGAAGTAGCTATCTCTTGGATCCAGCAAGGGTATCCTGTTTAAAAGGTGTTCCTTCTATGTGGAGTCCCACGTTCAAGTTACTACTATCGCCTAAGGCATCCTGAACGCCAGCAGCCAGTCAGCAGCGGTCGGCCTGCTCCAGGCTTCTCCTATGACAAGGATGGAAAAAGGTGGGAGATGCCCGCATTAAAGGATACCTCAGACGCTTGATTCAAGGCCCCAACGCTGCCTTCGGCTACCGGAAACTGACGACGTTGCTGCGGTGAAAATACCGGCTAATTATTAACAAAAAGAAGACCTACGGGGGGTTCTTTAACCCTCGCTGTGGATGGAGAATTCCCATTTCTTTGCAGAGAAGAGGTTGTGGATTTTTGCTGTAAAAAAGTTTGTCTACAGTCTATCAAACTACTATGGTTAGACAATTGTCATTTGCATTAATAAGTACCAACATGTTAATCCCTTATGATGGTGAGCCCTATTGAGGTGTGTATCCAATCCAAAATTGCCTCAACGAACCCCGCTCATTCTATGAATACCATCCGCAAGAGGACGGTATTTTTGTACTTTATGATTTGGGAATCGTGAAGCAGTGGGCTTCAATGATCGCAGCCGTTTGTTGACGGTTGAATTGATGATTAACCATATCTACAGTAAAATCTTCGGCTTTCTTTGTATCCATTTTAAAGTGCAGGCCATTATAGCGTAGGAATACAACCAGTGCTGTAAAAGCAGTCCGCTTGTTTGCGTTGTAGAAAGGATGGTTTTGACCGAGGGATTCGAACAAAGCTGCGGCTTTTTCGAAAATAGTAGGATAAGCATCTTCGCCAAAGGCAGAAGATTGAGGTCGATGGACAGCCGATTCGAGCAATCCAGGCTCTTTAACTCCAATGTGTTCCCCCGGGCTATATCGTTGTATCATGGCTACATTGATTGCTATTACTTCTTGGACGGATAAATAGCGGATGGACGTCATCTGTCTTTAAGTCCTCGCAGCGTTTGATCGTATTCTTCAATTACATCCGTCAAAGTATCCATGAAGTCCGCACTTATTCCTTCAGGTAAGGAGACTTTTGTTGACTTCTTAATAATTATTTCTCCTGTGGCTGGACTAACATCAATGGTGACTGTGTCGCCTTGATCCAGTCCAATTTGCTTCAAGGCATCAGTCATAGTTATACCGAGGCTGTTGCCAAATTTGGTCACTTTCCGTTCCATCTCAATCATCCTGTTCATTAGGTTTCCTCCATATCATCATATTCAATTGTTATAACAATTATACAGTTATAAAATTGGAATTTAAACTATAGGTTTTAACTTTCTAATGTAGGTAGATATGAAAAGCAGAGATATTATCTTTATGCTGTGGGTAGATCAGGGATATCAATCGCCCATGTGCCGGGATGAGGGTCCAATCTTAGTAGGGGTTGGATTCTTTTTGTCGAACTTTATTCTAAAAAGCAAAACTTTGGAATATTAATTATTATGTAAAACATCAACTGCCGCTTTTAATAACTAAAAATTATTCATTCAAGTATTTTATTAGCTTTTAATATAATAATTATTGTAAAAACTAGTATTATATTGTATATTAGGAGGGATTATACTATGAACGATAATTTTTTTAGTTATCTTAGTTACCTGGCCATTTTATGTGTATTTATAACATCCATTACCTCGCTATATGTATTAATTAGGTTAATTATGTATTTTATAAAAAAATCTAACTTCCCTAAGTATGGACTTATTACATTAGTTTTGAGCGGAAGCTTTCTGGCGATTTATGGGTATAATTATTTTCATAATCTCGATTTTTTGCCCAAAGGGCACTTGAATAAAACTGTTCCGTCGCCGGACGACAAGTATGAGATTAGGACGTATCACTATACTAATATATTCTCCCGAATGGCAAGAGCGGAGATTATTGAAAGAAAAAACAAAAAAAGGACGACGATCTATTTTAATGACTTTGATTACAGTCCATATGTGGAATGGGTTGGAAACAACAAAGTTATCATTGGCGGAAAATTGTTGGATATATCCAAAAACGAAAAATATGATTTTCGAAATGATCCGTATAGATCAACTAAACTGCCGCCTCAAGGTTAATTCGACAAAATACACATTCTTGTTCACGGTAAATTCAAAAACCTCAATGTTTTTAAGGAGGGTTTTACCAATTCTAATGGCTGGAGTATTGCTATTATCCAGTATTACATCATTAACGACTGTAGTTGTATCTTCGAAACCAATAGAATCCGTCAAAGAGTTACATGAAGTTGTTGTTAGAAATGGTTTTACAACACTTGATGCACAGGGACAAATTGTTATTAACACTAATGCAAAAGAGATCGGTGTTAGTGGTGAATTGTTTGAACAATATGTCAATGACATGGATAGTGTGAATTTTGGTGTTCGAACAGGTGGCATAAGATAATTTTCAAATCTATGTATTGACGCAAGAAGAAATGATAGATAAATTCTCTAATAACGGAACAAATTATATCCCTCAACCTTTTGGAGATCCTGGTGTACCTCCTTTAAAAAGTTATAGTTTGGCTCAAAGTAATAGATCGGAGTTAGAAGGATTCTATTGGTCAGTAGTTGACTCAAACAAATACAATCCTTTTCCTATAGATCCGTATCTTTCAGCAGTCGGTTATTTTGTCGGTAAAGTTAGACCAGGTGGGGATTGGGATTATAAGGTAGTGCCAGGGTATGGCCCATGGTATAATGAATCTTACTAGTTTATCACAGCAATAATTGTCGGACGTGCTTGCCCACTTATTCATTTTATATAAATCCAAGCCGTATGAGGTTGTGGATTTTTCTATGCGATTATTTGGTCCCCCACTTGACCCGCTATAGCTTTTGGTTATAACTAGTTATGACTTTTGGGTGTTACGTTATAATACTTCTTCCATGCTACAATCAGAGCATTACGAGATGAGGCAGAATGAGGAGGTTTTTTGAATGAGCAGTAAATTCCAAACAGTAGGCAGCCTGTTGCGGCCGTCTGAACTATTGAAATATAAAACACAAATAGAACATCGTGATGACATCAGCTATCCGTTCTATCAAGATTTTGAGGGCTATGAGCAGTGTGAAGCAGAGGCAATTAAGGCTGTAGTTGAGAAACAAATTGAGCATGATTTGTCCATTATTACGGATGGTGAATATTCCAAATCCATGTGGCATCTAGATTTTGTTTGGGGATTTCAAGGAGTTGATCGCTATATTGCGGATCATGGGTATTTCTTCCGTGATATGGATGGGAGTTCGAAATATGAGACGCGAAAAGATATTGGTTTGCGCATTACAGGTGAATTGAGCGGAAAGAACCATCATTTTATTGGCATATTCAAACAACTCCAAGCTCTAGCTGGCGACCGTGAAACGAAGCTATGCGTACCTTCGCCATCCCATATTTTTGGCGAGTTGTCATGGTCGGATAACATTGGCGGCAAAGACGCGGTTTACAAGGATCGACATGAGCTTAAAAATGGCCTCGTCCAGGCATATAAGGAATTTGTTGAGGAATTTGCTGCGGCTGGAGGCACAATCCTGCAATTTGACGATTGCTTATGGGAACTGTTTGCAGATGACAACCCGAATTCTCCATATACCGGTGAACATATCAATCAAGAGGAAGTCCAAGCTCTTGCTGCTGAATTTATTGACATTAACAATACATTGATTGATTTTGGCCATCGTTTAGGTTTGAAAATGTGGACGCATAACTGCCGCGGCAACTATGATTCCCGGAATATGGGTGGCGGCTCCTATGTGAAAATTGCTAATCTGTTCCTGAAGCAGCTTAAATATGACCGCTTCTTCCTGGAATGGGATGATGAACGCGCAGGTTCGCTTGAGGCGCTTGCCGTCTTCAAGGATAAGCCGGAAACAGAAATTGTACTTGGCTTGTTGTCATCCAAAACGAATACGCTAGATGATGAAGAGCGAGTCTTCAGAATGCTTGATGAAGCATCGCGTATTATTGACAAGGATCGATTGCTGCTGTCCCATCAATGCGGATTTGCTTCTTGTGATGGGGGTAATGAATTAACTGAGGCAGAGCAATGGGCAAAAATTAAACAAGGACAAAGGATAGCCCAGCAATATTGGAATAAATAATGTTTAGCTTGCAATCGAATATCCATATTTTTGGGGTTAATCTTTTAAATATGAATCGAACCCCAATGACAGATATTTTATAGCCCTATATCACACTCCTAAGTTCCGCCTTGCGGCAAAGGAGTTTGGGTGGAATCTGAAATGACTACAGAAATTTTCTGTAGTCATTTTTTTTAGAATTCAGAATATTAAGGAATCACTTTCCAAACATCTGCATTTCCTGGAGTTTCACCTAAAGTCCACCATTTAGCCTCATAGTTCACACCGTTATGGGTTACCTTGCTCCCGCCAACATAAACCGTGGATGCATCCCACGCTGGGTAGGTGACAGGTGCGCTAGGAGTAGTTACATTGACAATATTGCTGGCAGCGGATACATTTCCAGCGGCATCAACAGCCTTTACGGTAAAGGAGTAAGCCGTATTTGGCGATAGACCCGTAACGGTGTATTCAAGCGTTGAACCTGAAACCGCAGCGACTAATGTCGAGCCTCGGAACACTTGATAGCCTGTTACGCCCACATTGTCTGTGGAAGCATTCCACATCAAAGAAACTGTAGTAGATGTAGTTGTACCCATCACATGTAAGCTTGTAGGGGCTGAGGGAGCCTCCGTATCAGGACCTACTACAGCTAGTGTGGTGAAGGATGCAGAATTGCTGGCCGGTGATACGTTCCCCGCAGCATCTACTGCTTTAACGGTAATGTTGTAGGTTGTATTAGGTGTTAAGCCTGTTAGGTTGTAATTCAGTGCACTTGTGGAAGCAATTTGGTTTGAACCGTTAAAAATACGATAATTCGTAACGCCTACATTATCTGTTGCTGCATTCCAGGATATTGCTGCACTAGTGGCTGCAACATGGGAAGCGGTTACTCCTGTAGGAGCAGTTGGCGGTGTTGTATCTGGACTGCCCCCACCGGAGAAGTTAACATCGATAACGTTATAGAATGCATTTGCTGTATCCGCAATTTCCCAAACGGCGAGGATGACTTGATATCCCGTTCTGTTCGGTACGTTGCAAGTGTCGGAATAAGTATTAGACGGCTTGCCTTTATACGGTACACTACAGAAAGGAGTTAAGTCGAAGGATGCACGAGTTAATGGTGCATTCGGATCCCAATCCTGCTTGGTAATGTAGTATTTCCAGCTGGCTGTGGCATGAGGTACTTTTATATTCCAGTTAAAAGTCGTTGGTCCAGGTGAAATGTTTACTTTTGTCCAACGCGATTCGGATTGCTGATCTAGTGGAGCGAACAAGCCGTTAGCACTTGCGATTTTACCATCGGCTGGACCTGCTGCCGGGAATCCTTTTTTTGCTTCTAAGCTATACGGTTCATAAATAATAAGTCCACAATTCTTATTGATTCCTCTTGCACATAAATCCGCACGGCTGGAAGGATTACTTACATATCCGTGAGCGGATGCTTTGGACTCAAATAAGAGTAGAGCCACACAAGCGAGCATCATAAAAAGACCGCCAGCCAAAACCTTCTTCATAAGTCCAGAATGGGGGAAACTCAGGTCTGACATCAAGGAAAACTCCTCCTTTTTTTGATAAACTATGCACTGGGAACCCACGATCATTCGTATCTTGATTGCATTACGACGTGCTTCCTGACCTCCTTCCAGGTCAATATGTATGCTCAATAAGCGAGCATATATAACTAATGTTTGGGGTAATAAATGATTGTGTTGGTGAATAAGAGGTTATTGCTGGGCAGGTATTAAAATAAGCGTTGAAATTGGACAATAGGGGGATTTGGAATTGATCTACACTACAAAGGGGCTGTTGAATCATGTCAGTTAGTTTAACCGATCAAAAAATCGTTCCGCATTTATGGTACGACAAAGAGGCAAAAGAAGCAGCAGAGTTTTACGTTTCCTTGTTCCCGGACTCCAAAATTACGAATGTTGATGAGCCAGGGTACATCGGAACAGATTGCTTCCGTAACCAAAGCATTTCTTATGATGAGGAAATTGGATCTTGCGGTATTACAGGAAGCGTACAAAAGATAAATGATTAAGCTCCTCCAAGAACCCCACATAATAATCCCTCGATGCCATAATGTAGTGGAAAAAATCATCTATATCAAGTGTTAGAGGAAAGGCTCGACAGGTGTTGCTACTGTTGAGCCTTATTGTGTATAGAATACCTAAAATTGTTTTGTCTATATATGGAAGCTGGGCAATGGTTTATACTTATTGTAGGGCTGTTAATCAATCAAGTAAGTATTGTAGCGGCGATGGGATCCAAGATATACATATAAATTGGTAGTTGTGTTGTAGGAAGGCATTAACATGTAACCATCATCGCGCTGCCGAAAGCAGACGTTCAGTCCGGAAGAAGAGAAGGGGGTAGTAAAATATAATGGATGCGGGAATAATTGAAGAAATCATTAAGAAGCATAACCAGAAGGAGAATGGACAGGTTCAGTTTTCTGGTGCAGTTTTATTTGCGTCTGGAAGTGAGGCAAAGTTTGAAAATTGCTATGGGTTCGCCAATCGCAGCGACAAGATTAAGAATACAACGAATACAAGATTCGGCATCGCATCTGGTTGCAAAATATTTACCGCAGTCGCTATTTGTCAGCTTGTTCAGAAGGGACTCCTAGAGTTTGACACTTTAATAAGTGACTTAGAAATTGATTTAGATCAACTTGATCCCAGAATTACGGTTCATCATTTACTAACTCACACTTCCGGTATTCCTGATTACTACGATGAAGAATTCATGACAGACTATGAAAGTCTGTGGAGAACAGTGCCGATGTACTCGATCACTTCGCCCAAGTGTTTTCTGCCATTATTCCAGAATCGACCCATGAAGTTTGATCCGGGAACTCAGTTTTCATATAGTAATGCTGGTTTCATTGTGCTTGGATTAATTGTTGAAAGATTAACGGGATTGAGTTTTAACGATTATGTCGAAGAGAACATTTTTCGAGCTTGTGGAATGCAGGATTCAGGATATTTTCGCATGGATCAGTTACCTGAACGTACTGCTATAGGCTATGTGGGTAACGATGATCATTGGAAAACCAACATATACTCCATACCCATTGTAGGAGGGCCTGATGGAGGGGCGTATACTACGGTGCATGATTTGGTTAAATTCTGGAATGCGTTAATGAAGAACCAATTATTATCGAAAAGCGTAACTGAACGGATGCTTTTCCCGCACGTTCAAGATAGCGGGGTTATCCATTATGGCTATGGGGTATGGATTACAGTAATAAACAACGAAATATTTAAGTATTTTGTTATGGGAGGAGATCCTGGTGTTGTCATGCAATCTTCATACTACCCGGAGTTGAAGGCGGAAGCTCATATTTTAGCAAACGTCGGCCAGGGTGCGGGCTCCATCGCTTCCCGAATGGATGAAATACTTTTAGCGAATCGTTGATTTTCCGCCTTTTGCGAGTTTAACCAGTTTTGTCCGGAGGCTCCCCTTGTAATCTCCAAGTGCAATGCAATTATACCGTAGTTCTCCTTCAGCAGTTCGCTGGAGGAGTTTTTTTGTTTCTATGCATTATTTCGCAGGGAGCATAATCTAGAGCCGGCAACGGAATATTAAATCGAGAAGCCCAATAAGGAAAATTAAGGGGGAAATGTGATGAGCCTAAAAGATTTTGAAGGCCGCGTTGTATTAATTACTGGAGCTGCAACCGGTATTGGCCGTGCAACAGCGATTGCTTTTGCACGTCGCGGTGCGAAGGTTGCTATTGGTGACGTGGATGACCGCGCGAACGAAACGGTTGAACTGATTCAGAAGGAAGGCGGAGAAGCTGCATTCTTTAAAGCGGATGTAACCAGCTCGAAAGAAGTAAAATCACTTGTTGAACAAACAGTAAAACATTTTGGCGGATTGCATCACGCCTTTAATAATGCAGGAATTTTAAATAAACCAGCAAAGCTCGCAGATATTGATGAGGATGTATTTGATCAAGTCATGGCCGTTGACGTCAAAGGCGTATTCCTTGCTGTAAAATATGAACTTGAGCATATGGTTGCTAACGGTGGTGGGACCATTGTAAACACTGCTTCGGTGGCAGGTCTAATCGCGGACCCTAATATGGCACCGTACGTGACAGCAAAGCACGCGGTTACCGGTTTAACCAAAGCAGCTGCATTTGACTACGCACAAGATGGTATTCGTGTAAACAGCGTTGCACCAGGTTTGACTGAAACCCCAATGACTCAAATGTGGAAGGATGACCCCGGGAAATGGGCTGAAGTTACTTCTAACGTTCCCATGCGCCGTGCCGCTAAACCGGAAGAAATCGCTGAAATGGTAGTATTCCTATCTTCCGATGCTGCAAGCTTCTGTAACGGATACGTTTATGCCGTTGATGGCGGACAAGTTGCTCACTAATCTTTATGAATTGTCCCATTTATTTGGAGCTGCTTTCGGACAAGGTTCGACTCCCTTTGCCCCTATATGTACCATTAACAAGCGACCCTAATAGGTCGCTTGTTGTGTTGTACGCCGAGCGGGGCGTCGCCTTTAGAAGGCTGAACCGAAAGGAGAGAATAGACCGACACGTTCGGGTGAAGAGCAAGACAGCCGAATAATCCCGAAAAAGAGCTGCTATTTGCACATTGCATATTCATAAAATGTTCACATATTCATTAAAAGTGGGGACCACCTAAATTATACGGCATGGCTGAAAGCGCTTCGTATTTGTGTCATGCAGGTATGCTAATTGAATGAGAGGGGATTGCCGATGGGAAGTAAACCGTTAACCGCTGATCGGAAAAGGCAGAAGCTCACTCCCGCACAATATGCATCCATCGCGAGGTCTGACCAATTCAGAAAGCTGATTCGCGCCAAGAAAACATTTCTTATTCCTTTCACGATCTTTTTCCTTTGCTTTTATTTCGCTCTGCCGATTCTGACCTCCTACACGAACATTTTGAACCACCCCTTTTACGGCAGTATCACATGGGCTTGGATCTTTGCCTTCCTACAATTTGTCATGACCTGGGCGCTTTGCATGATCTACTACAAGAAAGCCGCCAAGTTCGATAAAATCTCCGACCAAATTATAGCTGAGAAGGTGAGGTAGACGATGGATACGGCTGCATTTATTATGTTTTTGGCTATCGTTGCCCTGACACTCGTTATTACCTACTGGGCTTCTAAGAAAAATAAATCTGCAAGCGAATTCTACACGGCTGGCGGCGGATTGACTGGATGGCAGAACGGGATGGCGATTGCCGGAGACTATATGTCAGCGGCTTCGTTCTTAGGAATTGCGGGCTCGATTGCGTTAGCCGGGTTTGATGGATTTTTCTACAGCATCGGATTCCTCGTCGCTTATTTAGTCGTCCTATTTCTGGTCGCGGAGCCTTTAAGGAATTTAGGAAAATATACATTTGCGGATATGATCGCCGTTCGCTTTAAAGCTGCAAAAATTCGCGGGTTCGCTGCGTTTAACACGATGGTCATCTCCATCTTCTACATGATTGCCCAGCTTGTAGGTGCAGGAGCTCTGATCAAGCTGCTTCTCGGCATTGATTTTGCAACCTCCGTGATCATCGTTGGGATTCTCATGACCGTCTATGTCACTTTTGGCGGAATGCATGCTACGAGCTGGGTACAGATTATTAAGGCGGTTCTGCTGATGGGCGGAACGCTTCTCATCTCGATTTTGGTGCTGCATAAATTCAACTGGAGTGTCATAGGCATGTTCGATCAGGTCAAAGAAGCAACGCCGCTCCAAGAGAAATTTCTTAATCCGGGCGTGAGGTATAAAGATGGGCTGGATACCCTGTCCTTGACGATGGGGTTAGTCCTTGGAACCGCAGGCCTTCCTCATATTCTTATCCGTTTCTTTACGGTTAGGAATGCCAAAATAGCCCGCAGCTCCGTTGTATACGCAACTTGGATCATCGGCCTTTTTTATGTGATGACGATTTTCCTGGGCTTTGGCGCTGCCGCCTTTGTGGGAAATGGCGATATTACCGCTGCAGATCAAGCGGGGAACATGGCAGCTCCGCTGCTCGCACAGGCGCTGGGCGGCAATATGCTGTTTGCCTTTGTCTCGGCCGTAGCCTTCGCGACGATTCTCGCCGTTGTAGCAGGATTGGTGCTTACTGCCGCGGCGGCCTTCTCCCATGACTTCTACAATCAAATCTTGAGAAAAGGGAAGGCGACCGAGAAGCAGCAGGTTAACATGGCACGGTGCGCTTCTATCGGGATTTCTGTCATTTCCATTATTCTGGCTCTATTTGCCCAAAATCTGAACGTTGCCTTCCTGGTATCGCTGGCGTTTGCCGTTGCTGCCAGTGCGAACCTGCCTGTTATTCTATACACGATTTTCTGGAGACGATTCAATACAAATGGGGCGATCTGGGCTATGGTGGTTGGGCTGATCGCCTCCGTGGGCCTCGTTATCGTCAGTCCAAACGTATTTCATCCTGAAGCCGGGAAGGCCATTTTCGTGGGGCAGCCATGGTTTCCGTTGACGACTCCGGGTATTGTCTCCATTCCGCTTGGCTTCATCGCTGGTTTTATAGGCACCATGCTGTCGCGAAAAAAAGGCAAAGCAGACCACCAAGTCGAGTTCGATGAAATTCTCGTACGTTCCAATACGGGAATGGGTAACACGGTGATGTAATTGCATTTATAATACTAAGATTTCACATTGGATGTAATTATGCTCTCAGACCTTGATTGGCTTAATGCCTTTCAGGGTTTCTTTATTAGGCGGGGCTTCACAAAGACATCAGGTGATGACTTTGGATACGCTACCTTTTGATTTCAATCCATTGCAGGGGGGTGGTTGTTATTGTAAAATCCTAGTTAAAAGAATGAAAGTAGAATAGTATATTCCAAATTTGATGAAAGAATGGAGAATGTGAATTGAGGAAATATGGCATAATGGCATTATTGTTTGTTTTACTCTCCGGGTTGGGAGGCGAGTTTTCATCTATGGCCTTTGCCGAGGAAGCTCAATCCGGGTCATCCGGCCAAGCTGGGCAGGGCCAGTTGACGGATCAGGCCGATAGTGAAGTTAAAAATGCTATTGTACTGAGCGTGAACGGCTCCAAAGCATACATAAACGGTCAGCAGAAGAGCATTGATCCCAGCCAACCGGCAGTTACCCCGTTTATTGAGGAAGGCACTACGTTCATTCCGTTAAAATTCATATCCGAGCAGCTTGGCGGAACGATGTCCTGGGATCCCAAGACCAAAGAAATAAGTATCGTCATTAACGGTAATAAGGCCCGCATCAAGCTGGGGGAAACTAAGCTAACTGTCAATGATCGGGTCATATCCATGAGCGCTCCCGGTAAAACCGCAAACGGTACCACCTATATGCCTTTAAGAAACGTTGTGGAAGATATTTTTCAGAAGAATCTTTTTTATAAAGACGGAATCATCATTATTAGCCAGGAAAAGAATACATACTCTGACAGCACGCTGGCCGAGCTGAAAAGAACTTTAAATCCTTACGTTGTTTATTCTGCAGGGTTGAACTTATTTCATATCTATGCTGACGGTACGACAGAAAATAAAAAGATAAAGTTTAATGACGCAGTACAACCGTTCATAATGAATGTAAGTGAGGGTCATTTTTATATAGAAGACTCCACCTATAACTTAACCAAAAGATTCTACCACAAGGTAGACCTGCAAGGGAATGTAATATCCACTTTCGAAAGTAAATGGAGCGACGCGTTGAGTTTTGTCTTTAGCAAAGGGGGGATTCAGTATTACAATTCCAACAAGTACCAACTTTACACGGTCAATGATGATGCCCCTTCTCAACCTCAGTTCTTAGGTAAAGGCTATCTAGCTGAAGGAAATGTCTACATGGAGGGCACAACTTTATGGTTCACAAGCCACGTAGACGGGGATTATAGGATCTACAAATTGAAGGACGGCAAGAAGACGCCACTATCAAAGAAGGATTCCTATCTGAAATATGTTAATGATAATTGGATTTATTATGGCTACTATGAAAACAAGCGGTGGACTCTGTATAGAATGACGAAGGACGGAGGACAAGATACGAAGTTGACCGGAGATGCTGATGTGGGCCATTCGGTGATTTATAATCAAAAAATATATTACCTCGACAATCAAGCCAAAGAATTGCGCGAAATGAATCTGGACGGTTCTAATAAACGGGTAATCTGCAAATTGTCCAAGCTGGGGATATCGATCATGCAGTTTGACGGAAGGGATATCTACATTGTCGAAAACAATCAGGACGGCCACTGGCTGGATGCTACCCAAACTTTATATAAAGTCAGCCTATCCAATGGAACAAAGCAGAAGCTAGTGGAGCTCCCGCTGGAATTCGATAATGGTTGGGTCCGCATTAAGAACGTTTACTCCCTGGGAGGGGTTGTCTATTACAGCTTAGGCAATAAGATCTATGCGATAAACGCCGTCGGTTCCAAACCGAAAGAGTTTGACGTATTGGATGCTTACTACTTCAGTCGAGTTTACAGCCTGAAGGTTGAATGATACCGAATCGGGCACCCCTGCTTATGAGTGGCTTAAGCTACTCATAAGCAGGGTTTTTTGTGATCTGACAATCTCAAATTATACCTAGTGCATTATATTTACGGTAGGAGGATTTACCACCAACATATAGTAAAATAGTTCGAAAAACATACGGTGGATATTGTGGAAATATTAAGGCAAGCAGGAGCTAAGGTGTACAATGAATCGCTGCACTCAGAATTAAGTGAGGCTGTGGTAAATAATAATTTGTATGAAACTAGGGAGTTACTGCGGGCAGGTGCGAATCCTGATGCAACGGTCTCGACTAATGATGGAGAAATTGAATCCTCGGATGGCATTTCCGTGCTATGGTACGCTGTATATAAAGGCTAATCTGAAATCGCCAATCTGCTTCTCGAGAGTGGGGCGAGCCGACGTGAATATGAAAGACACTAATGGATTGACAGCATTAGATTATGTCAATCAATATAATAACTACGAGACCACAAGTCTTCTTGAGCAATGGTAAGAGAAGCGGTGCGGTGCTGCGAGTATTCTAGATGGAGCGGTTCATCAATATTGTAGAAATGGTTAACGGTCTTTATAATTTATATATAGGTTTACCAACCCATCAGTGTGTAACAATATAGAGGTGTCGAATATCCTCCACAAAGGGGCTGTTGAATCATGTCAATTCGTTTAACAGATCAAAAGATTGTTCCGCATTTATGGTACGACAAGGGGGCAAAAGAAGCAGCAGAGTTTTACGTCTCCTTATTCCCGGACTCAAAAATGACGAGTGTCACCACATTACATAACACACCGTCTGGCGATAGTGATCTAGTCTCCTTTGAAATTTGGGGTCAGAAGTTTATGGCGATCAGCGCGGGACCTCATTTTAAAATCAATCCGTCAGTGTCTATCATGGTTAATTTTGACCCCTCTCGAGACAAAGATGCGGAAGAGAGATTGAATGAGGTTTGGAACAAATTATCGGATGGCGGCACAGCGTTAATGCCGCTTGATAAGTATCCGTTCAGTGAAAGATATGGATGGATTCAGGATAAGTACGGTATGACGTGGCAGTTAATTCTTACCAACCCCGAAGGCGAAGAGCGCCCTGCGATCCTGCCGTCGATGTTGTTTGTCGGTGAGGTATGCGGGAAAACGGAAGAGGCAATTCATTTTTACTTGTCCGTATTTAAGAATTCAAAGCAGGGACTTACTGCCCGCTACCCCAAAGGCATGGAGCCCGATAAAGAAGGGACGATCATGTTCGCTGAGTTCATGCTGGAAAATCAGTGGTTTACCGCCATGGACAGCGCGCATGAGCATAGATTCAGCTTCAATGAGGCAGTTTCATTTGTGGTGTATTGCGACACACAAGATGAAATTGACTACTACTGGAACAAGCTCTCTGCAGTTCCTGAAGCCGAACAATGCGGCTGGCTGAAAGATAAGTATGGTCTGTCCTGGCAGATTGTGCCGAGAGAGATGGACGAGATGATGAGCAAGGGTACACCGGAGCAGATGGCTTCCGTCACAGAAGCATTTCTTAAAATGAAGAAATTTGATCTTGCGAAATTACAGGAAGCTTACAACAGACCATCTGACTCTGTACAATAATTTAACGGCGGCGAATTGTGGTCTTACATCGACGGTTCGCCTCATACGTAACCCGCTCACTGAGCGGGCTTTCCTATTTTCCAATTCGGCTTTCTATGGAAACTAGTTGAGATAGGCGCAGCGAATAATCTAGGGACGGCAACGGAATATTAAATCCGAGAGGCTTAATTAGTAAAAAATTCAGGGGTAAAGAGATGAGCCTAAAGGATTTTGAAGGCCGTGTCGTATTAATTACTGGAGCTGCAACCGGGATTGGCCGTGCCACAGCGATTGCCTTTGCACGTCGTGGTGCGAAGGTAGCCATTGGCGACGTGAATGAGCAAGCCAATGAAACAGTTGAAATGATTCAAAAAGAAGGCGGAGAAGCCGCATTCTTTAAAACAGATGTAACAAACTCGAAAGACGTAAAATCGCTTGTCGAACAAACAGTAAAGCATTTTGGCGGATTGCATCACGCCTTCAATAATGCAGGAATTTTAAATAAACCCGCAAAATTCGCAGAAATTGAAGAGGATGTATTTGATCAAGTCATGGCCGTTGACGTCAAAGGCGTATTTCTTGCGGTAAAATATGAACTTGAATATATGGTTGCTAACGGTGGTGGCACCATTGTAAACACGGCTTCGGTAGCGGGTTTAATCGCCGATCCTAATATGGCACCCTACGTTGCTGCAAAACATGCAGTTACTGGTTTAACCAAAGCAGCTGCATTTGACTACGCCCAAGATGGCATTCGTGTAAACAGCGTTGCACCAGGTTTAACTGAAACACCTATGACTCAAATGTGGAAGGACGACGAAGAAAAATGGGCTGAAGTTACTTCGAACGTTCCCATGCGCCGTGCCGCTAAACCGGAAGAAATCGCTGAAATGGTCATATTCCTATCTTCCGATGCGGCAGGCTTCTATAACGGATATGTTTATGCCGTCGATGGCGGACAAGTTGCTCACTAATCTGTAGGAATTGTTCTAAATAGAATGCTCATACTTCTAAAGAAGCCACTCAAATTAGAGTGGCTTTTGTTATATATACAGTACTGCTGCAGCATTCGCATAAATCTGCCTAAGGAGCGTAGATTCTTAATCTCAGCAAGGTTTTCCTCACTTTTGAGGCTCGGATCGTCTTTTCAAAAGTAACAAAAAAGGCTTCATGCTTGGTTTAAAGTTCGCCTCAATAATCCAGACCTGAGCATCTCTATCTAATCCTATATCCAAGCCGATCATGTTCTGAGAAGGATAAAACGAACAAAGATACCTTGCAGCTACCAGACATACCAGCTCGATCTTCCGTATCAATTTTTGGATGGAATCAGGCTTCAGATTTGAAGATTCGATCGCCTGCTTAACCGGAATAACCTGCCTGGCGACGTTTGAAATGACATAACCTTCTTCCGCTACTTTAGCAAACATTCCTTTTATTTTCCGTGCGGTATCTTTATTTGCTCTACTTACTACGACTCTTATATCAAAGGGTCTTTTTTCGATCTGGGCTAGCGGGATCCGTTGCTGCACCAAATAACTTTGGTCAAGAATCATTTTGTCAATTTGTTCATATACAGCTTGCTTGCCATCCAATATTATTTTTCTGTCTTCTTTTTGTAGGGCATACCGGTATTTCTCCAAGCGGGAGACTTGGATGATCCCGTAACCGGAATGCCCGAGAGTCGGTTTGAGCATGACGGTTCCGTATTTCGCAATAAATTGCCATAAATTCCGCCTCGTAAATCTTTGCGTTGCTGGTAAATACGGAGCAAGATCTGGGAGGCTCTTTAAAATTTGATATTTTACCCATTTGCTCTCAGAGCGAGTGCGCTGTTTATTGTCGACTTTGTTCATTACGAATAAAACGAACCGCATTCAATCCGATCATCTGAACAGGGACTGAAGGGTTGCCATCCGGTAGAACAGGCGCGACGGAAAGATCGGCGATTTTTAATTTTTTTGTGCCAAAAACATTCAGGAATCCATCGACAACTCCTTCCTCAATCGTCCGCCCCATTTTACATTGTCCTCCAAAATGGTCGAAATTCGTATAAGAAGCTGTGGCATAAGCTGCGAGAAGGGTACGTTTTTCCACCTCATTCGGTATATGGAATATATCTTCGGGAGGGTACACGACGTTGTAAATGCCGCCCGGATCCATTTTGCGGGCTTTCTTCACAATGTTGAACGTCTCAATATACTGATCGACCATATAATTTAAATCATCAGGATCTTCTAATGGATTTAAGTTAATCGAGGGATAAGCTTCGGGATCGCTATGAGTAATACGAATTGTCCCTCTGCTAGCAGGGTTAAGGTCGGAAATCGCAAAACTCATTATATTTGTCGCTTTTTCCGGATCAAATTGCCATCCATTAATGATTACATCTTGAATCGGAATTGCAAATGGCACTGGAAGCCCCACTAATTGAAGGCGCCGGCCCGGGCCGCTTTCTTTTTTAAAGGCACCGGATGTATATGGCTGGTCGGGGTCCGCGGCAAACACCTGCAGCAGTCGGCTTGTTTCCACTTCAACTCCCATGGCCGAAAAATATTGAGTTTGAAAATGCTGCCCCACATTAGGACTGTCGATTAGGGTTTCGATCCCGGCTTCAGCCAAATCCTCCGATCTGCCGATCCCTGAACGCTGTAAAATAGCGGATGAGAAAATTCCCGCAGAAAGAATGATTCCTTTTCGGGCAAATGCTGTTTGGGATACTCCGTTTCGGACATAATCGACACCGACGGCCACGTAAGTCCCTTCTTTGCGTCTGAACCGTATTTTATTCACGGTTGTTTTTGCAAGAATCTCTAACTTCCTGCGCCCGATGCCTATTTCATCCGGCTCGAACTGATCTCCTTGCGTGACAATATTTCGATTCAGATAACCCGTTGCCGTAGAGGAACGCGTAAACATGCCGTCCACTTCTTGTTGAGTAGCTTGAACTTTGAAAGACGCACAATCCCTAATACCGGTATTATAATCCTCCACAATCGGAACACCCAATACCTCTGAGATTGCTTTGCCTATAACGCTGATAAGTCCATCTTCCGGAATAAGCTGTTGCCTGATAAAAATGGGTCCTCTTGTTCCCCGTTCATTAGGGCTCTGGGTGCTTCCCGTATAGGATTCATTCTCTTTGAATAAGGAACGAATCGCTTCATAACTCCATTGAGAACCGACGAGGTCTGACCATTCATCGTACAGATTTCTGCTTCCGCGCACGGCTGCCATGAAATTATGCTGCGAGCTTCCCCCAATGGCTCTCCCGCCTCTTAGTCTAAGCTGATGCCCGATCTTTTGCTCCGTGCTTGAAAGAATGTTGAATGAGAGCTTATTATTATTTGCTTCAAGCTCTGCTGTCTCCAGGGAAGCACTGCTGTTCTGAATATTGGTTCCTGCTTCGAGGACGAGTACTGAGGTTTTTTTGTCGTCCGTCAGCTTTTTGGCAATAACGCCTCCCGCGGTTCCGGCACCGATTACGATATAATCAAACCTTCTCGAATCGGCTGGTTTCCAAATTCCCAATAGGCCCACATCCCTTTAATTAGTTAAAGTGTATGGTTCATTGTATTCCCGCTGGGCAAGTGTGTTATAGGCGTATGTGGACTTTTTGACGTGGTCAAGTGTCATTCATATGTCAGGCTACTTCAGATCAAAGGCTTTGCTCCTCACATATTCCGTATATCCGCCCAATGGCAAATCCTTATCCAGCATAGCGATAAATTTCCCGGACCAGCTGGCCTTCTGCTTGTTGTTCGTTCGCGCGCCGTAATATTCCTCAATTTCCCGGTCATACCGCTCGACTTGTGCTTTAAGATCGTGATTGTACTGGTTTTCAAAAAACACGGCGGACCTGGGCAAGCGCGGCTTTTGCTCAGGGAATTCATCGGGGACGCCTACCGCAAGACCCACCAAAGGAATGACGAAGTCCGGCAGTTCCAGCCATTGGTCCAGTTCCGGCAGAGCCCCGGTAATCCCGCCGATGATCACGGCGCCTAGCCCCATCGATTCGGCCGCCAAATTGGCGTTTTGCAGGGCAAGCGCGGAGCTTAGCACAGCAGTCTGGTAAAAATACGAGAAGTTCAGGTTGGCGCCCATTTTTTCCTGTTGGTCGGGGGCGGCGGCCAGCATCATGCGATGAAGATCCGCGCAAAAGATAAAAAAGTAGCCGCATTTCTCAATCCACGGATTTTCCGATCGGGCTGCGATCTTCTTTAGCAGTTCCTGATCCGTGACGCCGATGATCGAGAACGGCTGCATATGCGCCGAAGTTGGCGCCATTTGCGCCGCTTCGACGATGACTTCGATTTGCTCGCCGGTCAACGGGGCATTTTTAAACTTGCGGATGGAGCGATGCTGGCGGATGACTTGGATAACCTCATTCATAAAATTTCCCTCCAAATATGGTTTCTGTAGAAGCTGCATGAAGACCGCATTTCGCATTATGGTTTCCATGGAAACAATATTAGCAAGGATGTAACGAGCTGTCAAATGGTTTCCGTGGAAACCATGGTATAATGGAGAGAAAAAAAGGTAGGCTTGCCTTATGCCAGATATAAATGATGATTTGCTTCAGCTCAAAAACCGCATTGAAAAATCAATATACCGGATCCTCATCAGTGAAAGCGACGAGGATCAAGACCGGCTTTGGCTGACGGAGCGCGTCGCCGACCATCGGCTGAAAAAGCTGGTGCCCCGCCTATCCATCTCCAGCCTGCATGTTCTGGACGTCATCTATATGCATGACGGCATTATAGGAATCGATATCGCCCGCGAAATGGGCTTAACGAAAGGCGCCGTCTCCAAAATTACCCGTAAATTGCTGGAGCAGGGTTTGATTCGGAAAACCCAGCTGCCAGACAACCTGAAGGAAATTTATTTCTCCGTGACTCCGCTTGGCGCCGAATTGGCCGAACTGCATCGGCTGTTTCACCAGGAGAAGGATCAGAAGGCAATGGAACTGTTGGCGAGCTTCGACGGGCCATCTTTGGAAATTGTGGCAGACTTTCTGGAGAAGCTGGCCAGTCTGAAGTAGCTTGCGGGGGTTCAAGCTGGCATAGAATAGCTGTCGGTCAACTGCTGTATCGCTTTTCTTGACCGATTCACGGCTCAAAAATAGATTTTGTAAAATGAATGGTTTATCCTAATTATGTAGGACGATTTAACAAAAGCCGGTTTATTGTAAAATGCAAACACTCTATATAGAAGGGATCCAAGCCTATGAACACGGATAAGGTTAAGCTAACGTCTTATTCCACTAAGGGAGGTTGCGGATGTAAAATCGGCCCTGGGGACTTGTCGCAAGTATTGCGGTCCTTGCCTTCAATTACACCGGACCCGAATCTTCTGGTTGGGACAGATACGAGTGATGATGCTGGAGTGTATAAACTTAACGATGAGCTTGCACTTGTGCAAACCGTCGATTTTTTCACGCCGATTGTGGATGATCCTTATTCCTTCGGCCAAGTTGCAGCGGCTAACGCGATTAGCGACATTTATGCCATGGGCGGCAAACCGCTCACCGCACTCAACATTGTGGCATTTCCGATACGGACGCTGGATAAGCAGGTACTCGCAGATATTTTGCGCGGGGCGGGAGACAAGATGAAGGAGGCAGGGGTCACGCTGGTAGGCGGCCACTCCATCGACGATAATGAGCCTAAGTTCGGACTTGCCGTAACAGGCCTTATTCACCCGGACAAGGTGCGCACGAATGCAGGAGCTCTTCCGGGGGATAAGCTGATTTTGACCAAGCCAATCGGGGTAGGAATTATGACCACGGCCATCAAGAAGGACAAGCTGTCAGAAGCAGAAGTGGGACGTGTGACCGAGGTGATGGCAACTCTTAATAAGACGGCTGCGGAAAAAATGGAGCCCTTCAACGTACATGCCTGCACGGATGTCACAGGCTTCGGTCTTCTGGGCCACGCACTTGAAATGGCTAAAGGCAGCGGTGTTGGGATAAAGATCTCCGCGTCGAGCGTGCCTGTTCTTCCAAGAGTCAGGGAGCTTGCGGAAGAAGGCTTTGTTCCAGGGGGAACGAAGAACAATTATGCTCATGTTCGGGATTCCATCACATTTCCGGAGTCGTTGGATGAGATCGGGCAATGGATTTTGTGTGATGCCGTAACCTCGGGAGGCCTTCTGATCTCGGTTGCCGGCGATCAAGCGGAGGAACTGCTCAGCAGCCTCAAACAATCGGGAGTGGAAGCGGGCATCATTGGGGAAACGACAATCGATCACCCTGGGCGCATCGTTGTGCTTTAAGCGGGGAATCAGGATGGTAAGGAGACGATTGTTTTGTTTCAGGACATGAACATAGATGAGCTACTAGCGCTAAGACACAATAGAGAAATTGTAACGATTGATGTACGTTCACCCTCTGAGTTCAACGATGCGACTATTCCAGGGAGCCTGAATATTCCATTTTTTGACGATGCAGAGCGGGCGGAGATTGGCACCATCTACAAGCAGGTCAGCGTGAAAGCCGCAATGGACAGAGGGCTGGAGTTGTTCTCGGCCAAGCTTCCCGCTTTTATTAAACAGTTCGAGCAAATTCAAGGGACCAAGGCTGTTTTCTGTTGGCGTGGCGGTATGCGCAGCCGAACAACGGCGACGGTATTAGCGTTAATGGGCATCAAGGTTTACCGGCTAACAGGAGGTTTTCGCACCTACCGAAGATGGGTTGTGGAGACGCTCGAACAGTTTGATCTTAAACCACGACCTGTCGTTCTATTGGGGAATACGGGCACTGGCAAAACGGCTATCCTAAGACAGCTGAAACACGAAGGGTATCCGGTGCTTGACCTGGAAGGCATGGCCGGACATCGCGGCTCCGTATTCGGACATGTTGGTATAAAGGCAAACAATCAGAAAACGTTTGATTCGCTTCTCGTCACGGATCTGCTTGAGCTGCAACAATCGCCATATGTGCTAATGGAAGGTGAGAGCAAGCGGATCGGCAAAGTGGTGCTTCCGGATTTTCTCATAAGCAAGAAGGAACAGGCCATGCAGCTATTCATTCAATTGCCGCTGGAGGAACGTGTCCGTCAGATCGTGGCGGATTACAAGCCACAGGAACACAAGCCGGAATTGATTCAAGGATATAATCTAATCAAGGAGCGCATTCATACGCCAATAGCCAAAGAGATCACGATGAACTTGGAGACGGATCAGTTCGAGGAGGCAGTCAGGCTGCTATTGGAGTACTATTACGATCCGCGTTATGAATATGCTATGAAGCAATATCAGCAAGAAAAAAAGATAATTGAAGCGAATACTGTGATAGAAGCGGTGCAAGGAGTGAAGGATTTCCTAGCTAACCGATTCTAACTGCTGCATACTTATAGCCCGCTCGTTGAGCGGGTTATTTTATATTTATCTCCTTCGCAGAAATATTGCTCTACTGTCATGGGGGGATGCCTGTAGAGCACGATGTTTGCGTTCATGAAGCAGAAGCTGTGGGGATCGAAATACGAGCTTGTTTTGACAATTATCGACAAAATAAATGATGTACATCCATTATGATATTGTTGTATTATTAGGATAATAAAGTAATTAAGAATAATTATTACCATAATATTTTAATGGTAAGAGTTTAACCGCAATAATGAAATCATAAGAATGCAAAGTAGTTAGGCCACTTATGTAGGGAGGTATACGGATTGATCAAAAATATCCTTACCGTAGGTTTTCCGCGACAATTAATTGAAGCACTGGCCCACCGGGACGATCTAAATTTTTATGTGCTTGAGGAAGAGGAGTTATATAGGAACAACCGTGTTGCGCAGTATGAGTACCCGATTATGAAGGAAGTCATTCTTACAGAGTATATGCATTCGGAGGCATTTAAGGATATTGTCAGAGAATTGGATGCACGTCTGAAGTTCAGTGCTGTGATTCCAGCGCGTGATTATGCGGTCAGGGCTTCCGCGACGATTGCGGAAATGCTCGGATTGCCTGGACTCGGAGAGAAGGCGGCCCGATGTCTTACTCATAAGGCGCTGCTTAGAGAAATCTGCGCTGAATACAATATACCACATCCCCGTTTTAAGAAAATAGAATCCCTGAAGGATTTGCAGGAATTCGTCCTTGATAAACCCGTTATTTTCAAGCCGGCCAATAGACAAGCCAGTTTGGGAATCAGCAAGATCGAAAGAAGGGAAGACATCCCGGATGCATGGGAATATACAACGTCAGCCCAAGAGGATGGTAGGCGTATTGTGTCTACAAGACAAATCCCCAAGGAATATATTGCTGAAGAATACATAGAGGGATTTGAGGTAAGCATAGAATCTTTCGTTCAGGGCGGCCATCCCATTTTTCATAACATTACGGTGAAAACGACCGGAGAGAATTTCATAGAATTACAGCATGTTGCTCCTGGGGATCTGGATCCGGCCCTTCAGGATAGTCTTATTCAGCATAAAGAAAATTTTATCCGGGCATTGAGCGTACAGGATGGAACGCTTCATTCTGAATGGAAAATTGATAATGGAAGCCCCTATATTATAGAATGTGCCGGCAGAACACCGGGCGATTGCATTGTGGATCTGATCAGCGAATCCTATCAATTTAACTTCTATAATGAGTTTTGCAATCTTCTATGCGGAGAAACGCCGCAAATTCAGAACCATCCTACCCGGGTGAGCGCCATACGATTCTTCACGCCCCATCCTGGTGTCCTCAAAGAAATCCAAGGTCTGGAAACGTTGCAGCAGCCGGACATTATTGCATTCAACCTCACAGTAAAACCTGGAGACACCATTGCACCTTTACGCTCCTCTTGGGATCGTGTGGGCTATTTCATTGTAACGGCACAAAGCCATAAAGACTTGAATCATAGAATAGAGGACGTATTAAAACAAGTTACATTTGTTCTAGAAGAAGCAACTGAATATGGCAAGGAGTCGGATTATGCAAAATCGGAGTCTTTTATTCGTTAATACCGCCCAAAGAAATAAAATTAGCACGCTTCAGACTGCGAAGGATCTAGGCTATAACGTATTGGTGGTAGGTACGGAGCTGCCTGAATTCGCAAAGCCGTATGTCGATCAATTTTTTCATGCAGACCCCTACAATACAGACGAAGTTCTTGATGTATTACGGAAGGCATATAAAGAATTCCCGTTTCACGGCGTAATTACCTTTTGGGACAGGGATGTCATGCCTGTAGCCATTATTGCGAATGCATTCAATCTGTGCGGCAGCACTGTGGATTCAGCGGAGAAGGCAAGGAACAAGAGAAGAATGCGTGAATCGCTAAAAGAGCGGGGAGTTGCCCATCCAAGATTCCATAAGATTACCTGCTTGGAGGATGCGCAGCAGGCGGCTTCTAAGATGGACTTCCCCGTCATATTAAAACCGGTGGGAGCTTCATCAAGCAAAGGGATCTTCAAGGTGGAGGATCCTTCACAATTAGAAGATACCTACCATCAGATGACGGCAGTCGTCCGGCCGGATTTAGATACCATGTACTCTTTTTATTCAGATGAATTCCTTATGGAGGAGTTCATGGAAGGACAGGAGGTTAGTGTCGAAGGCATTGTCTCGCATGGCGAAGTGTATATAGCTGGCATTACGGAGAAATGGGTAGACAGTTATTTCGGCGAATACCAGCATGCCTTTCCCGCAAGATTGCCTGCGGATCTGAAGGAAGAGCTGATGCAGCTGACAAAGGATAGTGTAGCGGCATTAGGGCTGGACTACTGCGCCTTCCATACGGAGATCAAGATTACTCCTGCAGGCTGCAAGATTGTTGAAGTGAACGGCCGGCTTGGCGGCGACTTTATCAATACGCACTTGGTTCCGCTAGCCACGGGGATTGATATTGTACGAGCCAATATCCTGGCCGTCATGGGAGAGGATATCTCCTTGGCGAGCACCAAAATGGGTGGAGCCTGTATCCGGTATCTGATCGCTGACAGGGAAGGCCAGGTTGAAGGGTGGGAGGGCATTAAAGAGGTTCTTCAAATGCCGGGTGTTGTGGAATTTGGTGTGGAGAAGGAAGCTGGAAGCACGGTAGCTCTGCCTCCCGGCAAATTCTACGACACACGCTTGGCTTATGTCGTAACAAGCGGTGAAGATACGACTCAGGCCATCGAATTGGCGGAGGCCGCACTGGAAAAAGTGAAATGTATCATTAAGTGAGCAAGACTGGGGTTCTACAACTGGCGCACCGCAGATAACCTCCTCAAGTTATGAAATTGAGGAGGTTTATCGTTCCTTATTGAGGAATATTTTGGCCGATATGATATTTAAACATATTTAAGGAATTAAATAGGAATTTCTGAAGGTGGGTTACGGTGTGTCAACGTTCCTGGCAGGAACGACAACGAAAAAGGAAATAGGAGGAGTATATGCCTACTAATGTGAAGCCAGCAGTGACCTCGAATATCCAAAAGCTGATTCATTTGCTTTTGAACTCCCCTTCATTCGAGGACAGCTGCGAAATGATCCGAACAGCGGAAATTTCGGAAAGAGACGTCGAGCCTTATCGACATTTCCACGCATCATCTTATGGTAGGAATTTAGTTTTTACATGTGAGAAATTTGAAATTATTCTTATGTGCTGGAGGGAGGGCCAAGAGTCAGCCATTCACGATCACTCCCAGTCAGATTGCATCCTGCGCTGCATTAGCGGCAGATTTGAAGAGCTGGTATACACCTTGGAGCCCTCCAACAAGCTCCGGCATGTCCAATCAAGAATAATTGAAGCCGGAGATATCTCTTACATCAATAACGATCTGGGTCTTCACAAGATTCGGAATTCAGTTCACGGCGTGTCTCTTGCACTCCACTTTTATTTCCCCGGAATCAGCCAATTTCAAGTCTTTGATGAAGCCGAAGAGAATGATCCCAAAGTGGTGCACAGTACATTTACAAGCAGGTTCGGCAGGCTGTAGCGTCCATGATTATTTAATTATTTATTATATAATAGGAGGCCATTTATGAATATCACGAAGAGAATGGAGCCTTCCAGAGTGAGCACACAAGAATTTGAAGAGATTTATTTACCGGATGACATTAGCCATAAGATCAAGCAATACATCGATGCCGGATTGAAAGAACTGAACCCTTATACCTGCGATGAGACGAAGGTGTACTCTTTTGCAGAAAGCATGGTTTATGAACTATTGGAGCATGCTAGCAAAGGTAGAGATCCCCATGCAGAGAAGCTCATCATGATGATTAAAAGAGCGAACTCCGGAGACAATATCCCGCCTCTCTTTATCAGAAATACACCGTTTGATCCTCTGAATTCGCTGCTTCCTGCCGAAAACCGGACAGGGTTTAACTATGGCGGTAATGAAAACGATAGAATGAAGCAATTTTTTTACGCCGAATGGATATCGTGGCTGTTTGCCGCACTGTTCAACCACGAGAGTGTGCTGCATCCTTCCGAGCACGGAGGCAATAATAGATTTCATTTTATTACACCTGTCAGCTTTGAAGATGAGAAGCTGCGCGATACGGGAGCGAGCACGGGCGGAGGCGAGTTCTATCAGCATAGTGATGCTACCGTGTATACCGAACTGGAAAATGAAGAGGACATCCAGATCAGGCTCGCGAAGTTCAATTCCAGCTTGTCCGTGGTTTCCGAGCGTCTGAAGAGACCGGTAGCTCAGATCGTCTCGGAAATGACGAGCCGCAAGTTCACAAGAGTGGATGCTCTGCTGCTGAAGGGAATATTAAATAAAAGCACCAAAACGCATATTGGAACGCCAAAGCTCCTTCAAGAGCATCTTGAGAGCAATGGCTTTAGCAAAGAGCAGATGTGGGCCTTAAGCAAAATGCCAATCGCCCATATTGCAGGCCCCGCGGATGGAGAGATATCCGGCTATGTGGGGGAAATCAATCAGATTATAAGTGTGGACGACAATGGGGACATTTTGTCTACATGCCTGAACGGTGCAGAGAGCCGCATGATTTATGTTGGAAGCTCGGAAGAGGATGAACGATTGTTTGATACATTTTTAGGATTGCTGCGAACGATGCCAACCTATCATTTCTTGCTGACTTCTAGTGATTTGCTGTTCATTCCTAACTCGTCCTATGGCAAGCAAACCAATGTAACCCACGGCAGAGGAAGATTAACGGACGATGAATACCGCATCCCGATCGGAGAGAACAAATTCGGAAGAAGAATGCATTGCAGGCAGTATGTATCAAGCAGAGCACGTGATCACAAGGCAAGCTATTTTGGTGCGATCCTACAATAATTACAAGTCTGGTACGCAGGGAGATGGGTCCATATCGGACTATGTCTCCCTGTGCAGTTCTCTAACGAACAGAGGTGGAATCCACGTATGGGCAAGTTATTTAAAATACCGTATTCGGTGTTTGTGATTTGCATCGATTACTTGATCATTCATTTTGGGTATTTCTCTACATTGCCTATCTTCGCGATCCTGCTGACACAGAAGGATTACACAGTAGACCAAGTAGCGATCGCGGCTTTTGTGTTTATTGCGGCGCTCAGGAGCGGGCGTTTTTTTCTAGGGCCGTTTCTAGATGGCATACAGCCGAAGACAATTATTATAACCGGTGTGTTTTTTGCCGGCTTCTCCTTTTTATTGATCGGCTTTGTCAACTCCTACCCCTTATTGCTGTTATGCCTATGTCTGATTGGCCTTGGTCAATCGGCGAACGGGCTTGCGGGCAAGTCCGTTTTGTCAACGCTTGGCAGCCGGGATGGGAATGCCTTGCAGTATTTCTCCACCTTGAATGTATTCGTCAACATCTCCGCCGTTTTTGGACCGCTCTTTGGAACTTATCTGCTAACGAATGGGTATCAGGATCATGTCTTCCAGATCACAGGGGCATTCTACGTCTTCACCGGGATCATTATTTTATTTCTGTTTCGAAAAGTGGACATATCCGAATCCCAAGCAGCGGGATTTAGTTTCTTCAAGCGCTATAAGACCGTTCTGACGGATCGGAAGTATGTCCAATTCCTTTTCTTCAATGCAGTAGGCTGGTTTTGTTATGCGCAGCTATTCATGGCGCTGCCTTACTTCGTCTCGCTTCGTTATGGCATGGAGAACAAGATGGGGCTGCTCTACGTATTGAATGCGGTGTTAATTATTGCCTTTCAAATGGTTGTCAGCTCCTTAATCAAGAAGCACCTGCCTGCAGGCAAGGAGAATACCCTTCTTTTATTTGCCTATATGCTGTTTGGCCTCTCGTTTCTTAGTGCCACGGCATATCCGTCTTTTTATGTGCTTTTTGGAACGGTCATCCTGTTTACGTTGGCTGAGATGATCTTTACTCCATCTGTGGATACGATCGTATCCAATCTGGCTAAGTCGGATCAGCGAATGACCTACTTTAGCTTCCTTGGCCTCTCTACGGCAATTGGTGAGGGACTGGGGAGCTTTGTCGGGCTTAAGATTTTGGATTTCTGGAACACGCGAGGGCACTTCGAGCTCTTCTGGGCGTCTATTGCCATGATCGCAGGCATTGCCTGCGTGCTTCTCTGGATGATGACATTACGCCGCTCCTCCCATGTTGCAAAGGATAATGTTAAAAGTATGGAGCAGTGATTAACTAAATGAATAGAAGCTATGGTATAATTTGTATGTAAATTATACTGAAACGGGAGAACTGGAAAATGGGCTATCAGATGGATTACTTTCAGCTTAATCGGATGGAGCTGAACGAGCTTTATGACAACCTGAAGGGAAAATACGACGGGTTCTTGAATCAGCAATTGAGATTGGATATGTCTAGAGGAAAGCCATGTCCGGAGCAACTCGCACTCTCAAGCGAGATGTTAACGAATATAGCGCCAGAAGATCTGGCTGAGCAGGATGGCATGGATTATCTGAACTATGGGGGAATCGATGGCATTCCGATGGCTAAAGCTTTTTTCTCCAATATGCTTGGGGTTGGCATGTCGGAAATTATGATCGGCGGCAACTCCAGCCTGAACATGATGTACGATGCAATTTCTCGGGCATTGCATTTTGGGGTTTACGGAAGTGACAGGCCATGGGGTAAGCTGCCAAAGGTCAAATTTTTATGTCCCAGCCCTGGTTATGACAGACATTTTGCTATTTGCGAGCTGTTAAACATTGAGATGGTAGTCGTTGATCTGACAGAGGATGGGCCTGATATGGATAGGGTCGAAAGCCTGGTGAGAGAAGACGATGCCATCAAAGGCATATGGTGTATTCCGAAATACAGTAATCCAGATGGCATTACATATTCCGACGAGACGGTGGATCGGCTTGCCCGAATGGATACGAAAGCAGAGGATTTTCGTATTTTCTGGGATGATGCCTATACGGTCCATCATTTAACGGAAGACCATGAGCCGCTAAAAAATATACTCACAGCCTGCAAGGAAGCAGGTCATCCGGACCGTGCTTTTATATTCGGTTCCACTTCCAAGATTACCTTCCCTGGAGCAGGAGTAGCTGTATTGGCCGCTAGCGAGAATAACTTGAATTTTATGCGCAAGCAGGTTGCTGTTCAGACTATTGGTCCGGATAAAGTCAACCAGCTCAGGCATGTTCTCTTTCTGAAAGATATGGATCATTTGCACATGCATATGAGAAAGCATGCCGCGATCATCAAGCCCAAATTCGACCTGGTGCTAAATAAGCTGGAAGCGGAATTGGGTGGTCAGCATATTGCGTCCTGGAGCAAGCCCAAAGGCGGATACTTCATTAGTCTGAACACGCTGGACGGCTGTGCTCAAGAGGTGGTTAATATGGCCGCGAAGGCAGGCGTTACGCTGACCAAGGCAGGCGCCACCTTCCCTTACGGGCGTGATCCAAGGGATCGCAACATCCGAATCGCCCCAACGTATCCTTCCTTGAAGGAGCTTGAAACTGCAATTGACGTTTTATGTCTTTGCGTGCAAATGTCAAGCGTTAGGAGAATTCTGGAGCATTCGCCGGCATAAATATTTTTGATGTCTACTCATTCTATTTCTATAGCTCTGTACTTCACTCTGCCCTTATATAAAGAGCCTAATTTCTTAGAGCTTAAGTAAGAAATTAGGCTCTTTTTCTATCCGCGCTTCTGCAGTTGTTCTCTTGTGCATGTCAAGCTGTACAAGCCTCATCGGCACTTTTGCTGCAAGACATAATACAAGTTATCGCCATCATGGCATGAATCCCCCAATTACAGCCCGGCAGCAACCGATAGGCAGGCCTCCGCCTCCTGCTATAAAGAGTGATTTATAAGTGAGAGCCCCCTGTTGCGTCGATGAGTTGTCCGGTTACCCAGCGGCTGTCCGAAGCGGCGAGAAAAGCTACGACATCTGCAATATCCGATGGCTGTCCAATCCGGCCAAGGGCTGACATATCGCGCGCGTGCTTCTGGCCATCCGGCGTATGCAGCCAAGAAGAGTTGACATCCGTATCTACAATGCCCGGAAGCACGGCATTTACCGTAATCCCCCGAGGCCCTAACAATTGCGCTAGGTGCAGGGTGAATGTATTGATCGCTCCTTTAGTCAAATTGTAAGCCATGATATGGGGATAGGCGATCCGCGTCACACCGGAGGATATGTTGACAATTCGGCCTTCGTCGCGAAGGATTGGCAGCAGCTGCTTCACAAGAAAGAACGGCGCTTTAACGTTCACCGCGAACACCTTATCGAATGTCTCTTCTGTCGTTTCTTCCAGCGTTGGCGATGTCCCGATGCCTGCATTATTAACGAGAATATCAAGCTTGCTGTCTCCGGCATGGAGGGCTAACTCCGTCTTCAAAGACTGAACCAGCTTAGTCACGCCAGCCACAGTATCCAGATCAGCACCGATGGCGAATGACCTTCCCCCGCGCTCCTCGATCGTTTGAACGACATGCTCTGCCGCTGGACGGTTAGTTCCGTAATGAACGGCTACCAGCGCCCCTTCCTCCGCCAGCCTGAGGGCAATCCCTCTCCCAATGCCTCGGCTGCCGCCAGTGACTAATGCCGTCTTGCCGCTTAATTTCTTCATCATTATTGACCACTCCTTTCGTTCAGTAATCCCACTATGCACCCTCCACTAAAGGGGAGAGTCAAGTGTCAACTCACTGCCCCCTGCAAAAGCGCATGAAAAAGGCTCCAAACAACTTGTGTTTGAGACCTGCAGGCAGGGTGGGGAATGATAAATTTGTTCATTTTAAAGGGATGAGCAGCTCCGTTAGCCGTGTTCTTCCATATACATCCTGGTCCGACGTCATATATACCTCCCGGGCTGCCATGCCTTCGGCCCGGGCGTATCCATTGGCATGAATCCATGACGCCACCCTCTCGGCAGCCGGACAGCAATCCCGGTAAGGGTCGCAGCGATGAACAAGCGAAGCCGCGCTAGGAAGACCGGGTAAATAACCTATTCTTACCCGATCGGTGCCAGGTATAGCTGTTCGGGTGATGGGAACCGCCACCTCCAGATCGGCTTCATTTCCCTGGTGGCCGTGCTTGATGACGATGAGCTTGTCTGCCGAGGGTTCATCATGACTGCGGACGTATTGGCTTACCTCATCTAACAGCAAGCAAAGCTGTGTGATCGGGACGGTATCTCGGATCGAAGCTGCCAGCTGCGGTTCTACCGACCGTATAGTGACGGCATGCTCCTCTTCCTGGGCATCCGCGAATGCCGCGGCGCGGTAAAGTCTCTCATCGATCCCCTGCAGCTGGCGCTCCGATTCCTCGATCAAACGACGAAGCTCGTCCTGCTTCGCCAGTAATCTCTCCCTCACATGATCTTTAGGGAGCTCCTCCTCGAGAAAAGGAATGATCTCCTCCAGCTTGAAGCCCTGCTCTTTAAACGCTGCTATTCTCTTTACCGTCAGCAGCTGGGCCTCGGTGTAGAATCGGTAGCCGCTACTTACGTCCACGCCATTTGGTTTAAGCAATCCAATCCTATCGTAGTAATGCAGCGTCTTGACGGTCAGGCCGCTCAGCCTGGCAAACTCGCCAATCTTCAGCATCGGAGCGCCTCCTCATACGAATTTCTAATATACGTTAGTATTATAGTATGATATTCCGCTGGGAGGGCGAAATGAGTCTAATGATCCATTCGGCGATGATAAAATGGGGAATCCAGCAGGCATAAATGCAGCCTCCACCGTTGATCGCCTGGCTGATCGCGTTAGAGAAATCTGCCGGAAGGATGACATCGCAGGGAGATCACAAGAAAGGGACCGCAGCTATTCAGCGGCGGTCTCCAGCTTCTTGCGTTTTCGGTGAACGACTTTAGATAAGGTGACGCTGACCTCGTACAGCAGGAACAGCGGTATAATGACGAGAACGTCCGACACGATATCGGGCGGCGTAATCAGGACGGCGGTTACCGCTAGGAGGAAGTAAGACAGCTTGCGGGCTTTGGCGAGCCGGGCAGGATTCAGAATCCCGATCCGGGTGAGGAACATCACCGTGATCGGCATTTCGAACAGCAGCCCGAAAGGCACGGTCATGCTCAGGATAAACGAGAAATATTTATCCGCCGTATACATCGTTTCGAAATCTCCAGACATGCCCTCCAGAAATTGAAGCACCATCGGATAAATGATCCCGTACCCGAAGGCGATGCCTCCCGCAAATAAAATGGGCAGCCAAGGAATGTAAGCCAGCGATGCCCGCTGCTCCCGAGGCTCCAAAGCCGGCTTGACGAACTGCCAGATTTGATACGCGGCAATCGGCAGCGTTACCGCGATCGCAACGACGCCTGCCAATTTCAGATATACCCATATGACGTCGGACGGGGCCAGTATCGCCAGCTTATGATCCAGCTTCCGAACGAGCCAGCGATAGATCTCCTGGACATATACGAAGGCGCCGCAGAGGGCGACGATAAACGCAATCAGCGTAAAAATGATTCTGCGGCGCAATTCACTCAAGTGGCCGACGAAGCTGGTTTCTTCTGAGCCTTCGACCTTCATGACAATCTCCTTATCCCTTCTTGGAGTCGACGGCCGTCAGGCGCGCCGTCTGCTCCGAGGCGGGCGAGGCGTCCTTCCCGTCGGTTAGGTCTTCCTTGTCGCCGTCGATCATCTGGCGCGTTGCGTTCTTGAATTCGCTGAGCGTGCGTCCGAAGGCGCGCCCGAGCTCCGGCAGCTTGGAGGGACCGAAAATGATCAAAGCGATGATCAGGATGACAATGAGTCCGCCAATACCGATATTCCCGAATGGCATAGATAAGTCTCCTCTCGATTGGTTAATTAGCCGAGCTTGAATCCGCGGATGGCCACGACGGCCTCGCGGGGAATTTTGTCTCCTTTGCGGTGCGGCCACATGCTGGTCGGCTTGTTTACGTCCGTGGTGTTCTCGCCCGGATGCTGAACGGACAGGAACAGGGTATGCTCATCCGGCGTAAAGAACGGGCCGGTCATTTCGCATTCTCTTGGTCCGGAAGCAAATTGCAGGGCTTCGCCTTGGCTTGGTCCAGAAGTCGGAATGACGAACAAGCCGTTGTTCTTGAACGAGGTATAGACGCCTTTGTTCAAGCTGCCGGAGGAAATATCGGTCACGACCCACAAATTCCCGTTCGAGTCGAAGGCCAGGTTGTCCGGCGAGCTGAAGCCGGATTGGCGTCCGCCTGCGGCAAAAATTTCGAAGTCGAACGACGTGGAGCCCAGATCGTTGTCAGCCTCGAAAATACGGGTAATGTGCCCGTGAATGTTGCCGTGGTTATCGTTGTTCGTATGACAGATGAAGATAGTGTTGTCGAACGGTGAAATTTCCACGTCCTCCGGACGGTCTGTCGGAGTTCCGCCTACAAGCAGGGCGGCTTCATGGCAGTTCGTTACGACATCGCCTTGCGTCTGGAATTTTTGCAGCAGCTCTTCCTTAGTGCCCTTCACGCCGGAAGGAGCTTTAAACTTGTCATGATTAAGCACCTTCTTCACGGCATCGATCGATACCTCGGACCATTTACCGCTCTTCAGGTTGGCAACGTACAGCGTGCCCTCGGAGAGCAGGTTGGAATTGCCGCGGCCTTTGGCGGCATCGTATTTGCCTTTGGACACGAACTTGTAGACGCAAGCGTCCTTCTTGTCGTCTCCCATGTAGACAACGATGCGGCCGTCCTTCGCAATGCCCATGGCCGTGTTCTCATGGTTGAAGCGGCCGAGCGCAGTGTGCTTCCGCAGGAATTTGCTGTCGAAGGGATCGATTTCAACGACCCAGCCATAGTGCGTGTCGTTTAAGCTGGCATACGCCGCTGTCTCGGCGAAGTTCTCTTCGCAGGACATCACCGTATTCCAAAGCGTAACACCGCCGGAGCAATTGGCGAACGTTCCCGTGACAGTAGAGACGCTGCCGACTGCCTTGGAGTTCTTAGCAGGTCCCGTCAGCTCGAATTTCGTGAAGCCGTTAATGCGGCGGGCATATTTAGACGTAGTGTCCAGCTTCCAGGTGCCGTTCTCGTCCTGGTAGACCTCGGTCACGGACATCCCCTGGTAGTACAGCTCGTTATGGATTTGGGCTGGCGTCATCTTGTCCCCAATCGGACCATGCAGGAAAATATTTGTATATTCATGGTTGGTGACCAGCAGGCCGCGCGTATTGGACCCCTTGATCGGGAAAAAGGCGTTATAGTCCGCACCTTGTCCAAATTTGTCGCCGGCTTGGTTGATTACATCGTCAAATGCGGCCACAACATCGTATGAGTAGCCGTTCGGCAGAATGAGCTGGTCTGCGTCGGAAGCTTCGATCGGCTCGAAAAATCCCGTGACTCTGTTGGTCTTGAAGCCGAAGAGGTGATCCGCTGTCTTCGAAGCAGCAGAGGCTTTGCCTTCCAAGGTTCCCAGTCCAGCTGATGCAGCGGCTAGAGCAGCTGCGCCCGTTCCCAGATAAGATAAGAATTTACGGCGATTCATTTGTTTGTTTTCGATCATGACTCCGGCACACTCCCATTTAACAAATTAGTCAACATTTTCAGCATAGTAAATGGATGTTAATTCGGTGTTAGTGGGGGTTCATAGAATTGTAAAATATTTTGCATAAGTCTATGACAAAAGGAGTTCCTGGGGCTGCCTAAGATGGATAATATAGACTGCCCCTTGCAGGTATATATCCCCATTTGTCGAATACATACGTATATTTTTCTCTGGATGAAGCCTTTAGATGAATACAACATAGTTATTAGGAAACGAAAATTCAACTTCAATTTTGAAAAAGATAGGTTCAGATAAAGGGGCGAGGAAGTATGTCAAAGAAACAGATTCGAGTTCGGATTTTTACTGATGGACGAATCAAAGCAGACGTCATGGGGGCCAAGGGGAAGGCCTGCACGGATTATATTGAGGTCCTGGAGCAGCTGCTCGACGCGGAGACGATTGATTCCGACTATACGGCTGAATATTATGAAACCGAGCCATTGGAGGTTGGACAACCGAATCTGAATCATAACGAGATTGGAGAAGGAGGATTATAAATGTCAGTTTCGATCACACTTATCCCTGTCGCACTGACGCTGCTCTTGTGATGGGCAAGGACAGATTTGACAACTGGGTCGAGTCGCTGCAGGTGAAGGAGCCTTCTACTTTTGAAAATGAGATTGAGCTGGTACGCACTGTGGATACGAGCCGCCCTTGGGTAGGATCCTCCAATCAGCGCTATCATTTCCTGACAGAGCGCTACGCTCATCTCCAGGAGCAATTGACGGAGATTCCCAATCGGCCGGAGGTCCGTCTTGCTCCCGACGGCAGAGTTATGGTGAATGGCCTGGCGGAGGTCAAGGATCTGGAGGATCTATTTGGACGGCTGCTATGATGATTTGTTTTTTACAAGATGGGAAGATGCGGAATGAGATGTGGAGAACAATGCTTCATTGTAACTTATGAAATCGCCGGTGAACAGAAATCAGCCCCGATCACAGCCGGAACTCCAGCGGAGGCGAGAAAAAAGCTTCGGCGTACGATGGGGGCTGAACCGGATATTATTGCGGTTAGACGGGAGAAAGCAAAATAAACTTGGGCTGCAGCGGGGTTGAACATAACAAACCCTTGCAGCCCATTTACGGTTGTGTTATATTTCATTTAATTGGTCAACCAACCAAAATGAGAAATGCGGTGATTGCATGGTACAGCATAAGAGAGATAAAGTCATTGAGGCTGCGTACAAAGTGATGTCAGAAAAGGGATACGAAAAGGCATCCATTAAAGATATTGCGAACGAGGCGGGGATTACACCCGGGCTGATTCATTATTATTTTCGAAATAAGGAAGAAATCCTGACGGAGCTGCTCTTGGCTTCCTCGCAGCAGTACACCCGGGATATGCAGCGGCTTCAATCCAGCGTGCCTTCCCAGTATCTCGCACAAGCAGCTCTAAACGAACCGAAGGAGCGAGTACAGAGGCAGCCTGACTGGTATAAGCTCAGATTTGAATTATTTGCCCTAGGGCTGCGGAATCCCCAAATTTCCGATAGTGTAAATGCTTTGTTGGAGAACGCACGAACCGGAATTGAGGATATCCTGCATAAGATTGCTGGCAGCACCGGAAAAGAAGCTGCTTCGATTGCAGCAATTATGCTGGCTTGCTTTGACGGCTTGGCCCTGCAGAAGCTGTTAAATCCTGAGTTTGATTTAGATGACGCATATCTGGAGCTCGAGAAAATGCTGAGAACTACATATACAACGTCTGAGTAGGGGCAATTTTTTTTAAACATATTTGGTTGGTTGACCAACTTAAAATGAAGTTCAAAAAGGAGAGGTGTATTATGTTCATGATCGTTCTGCAAGCTATTGAAAATCTTGCGCTGGCTGTGATTGTTGGCGGCGCCGTCGTTATGGCCACGGCTGTTCGTCCGATTTTGTCGGCCAAGCTGGCTTCAAGCTCTGATTCGGGCTGGCTCGCGACGCTTGAGGAAATATCCATTCATGCATGGAATAAATACAATCGGTTGGCGCTTGCCTCGGCTGTGTTATTAACTGTCGCAGAAATGACTCGGTTACTCGGTCAGCTATCACCCGCTTATTGGCACCTGGGCTTAACCTTATTGATGCTGGCAGCTCTTATTGGCAAGCTTGTCGTCGATAAGCAATTGAAGCAGCGTCTGAGCACTTATGCTGCGGAAGCCGTTGACAGCAAGGAACAAAATGCCGGCCATCGGCAGGTCGAACGGCTAACGAAATTGATTCTCGTCCTAGCTCTGCTGCTAATCATATTGCCTCAATAGGAGGGGCGGCCGTACCTGTTCCAAGGGGCTGTCCTAGAAGTCATCCTAGATGACTGAGGGGCGTCCCTTTCTTTTAGAAGGCTATCCGTCTGCCGGAATCCGTTTCTGTGGGAGCCATTACTGCGGAATCAGTATCTCCCTTGCCTGCATCCCATTCTTTAGCGCATCTTATACAGACTGTCGACTCGAACATTAACCCTCTATTCTTTAAGCTGATCTTATATAAGATGTAGAACTCAACACTAAATTCCCGTTATTTGGCTTATATTATATAGGCTTTCGAACTCGAATACTAAAACCCCATTCTTTGGTTCATCTTATATAAGCTAACGAACTCGTATATATACTATTGAACGCGAACATAGCCATCGAGCTCTATCATAGCCATTGAACGCGAACATAGCTGCCGAACGCGAACATAACTATCGAACTCTAACGTAGCCATTGAACTCTTACATAGCCATTGAACTCTAACGTAGCCATTGAACTCGAACACTAAATGGAATTCATGTATCTAATTATGCTCTGAACGATGAGTTCAATTGGATTAGATGGATTTGACGCACCTAAAATCAAGAATCCCGCTCATAATGAACAGTTCCCTTTTTCTAACGACATGAAATCCATTTAAATCTGCTTTCCTATCTTTACCGTGGAAACTAACTACTATAAATCCATTTAGAATGAGAAATCTTCGAGATTCAAGCTCGGCTAGAACGTGAAACCCGCGATTCATGCTCGGCGTAAAGGGGAGGTGGAGAGCGTGCTTGGCACATCAACTCAGCCGACGGTGAAAAGCGTGCTTGGTCACATCAACTCAGCCGACGGTGAAAAGCGTGCTTGGTCACATCAACGCAACCGGAGGTGGAGAGCGTGCTTGGCCACATCAACTGTACATAAAGGTCTCCATGCAGCGCCCCGGTGTTCCAGCCTCTAAAGCTTGAGCGGACTCCTGCGCAGCGTCAGCGCAGCCGCAAGGTGCAAGATCGAGCCGAAGCCTGTGTTTGGCGATACGAAGAACAACAGCTGGCCAGGATGTTCCAAAGTTCCCCTTTGGGACAGTCTCTTTACTTTTAATCTGTTGCCCCGCTTGACATCCCTCAAAAACATGTTAAGATATTGCCGACAGTCAGTCGGTCGGTTATAAAGGGGGTAGTACAATGCGAGTTGTAAAAGCAGCGGAGGAGCGCAGGAACGAAATTCTTGACGCGGCGGATGAGCTCTTCGGTCAGAAGGGCTTTGACGGCACAAGCACAAATGATATTCTCGCCAAGGTCGGCATAGCGCGGGGAACCTTGTATCATCACTTCAAGTCGAAGGAGGATATTATGGACGCGCTGATTGAACGGTATAGCGATCGTCTTTTAGGCGCGGCCCGGATAATTGCCGAAGACAAGAGCATCCCCGTAGTTGAGCGCATCATCCGCGTGGTCATGGCGCTGAACATCAGCGGCGGAGGCGGCAGCAGCAAGGAAATTATGGAGCATATCCATAAGCCGCAGAATGCGCTGATGCATCAGAAAATACAGCGGGTCATCATCAACGGCGTTCCGCCGATCTTGACGGAGATCATCCGCGAGGGGATAGAGCAGGGGATGTTCAATACACCGTTTCCCTATGAGTGCATGGAAATGGTGGTGATCTATGCGAATACCGTGTTTGATGAGGACATGGTTGTATTGACGGACGAGGAGCGCTTCTCCCGAATGCATGCCTTTATCTGCAATGTAGAGAGGCTGCTTGGGGCAGAAAGCGGAAGCCTGAGGGACACCTTGAAGATGTTTGGCATGGGGGATGGAAGCAACGACGTGGGGGATGGAAGCAACGATTAGTAATTCGGCATTCGGCAAAACGCCCCCATATTTTCCCTCTTATGGCCGGTCAGCTTGTCTCCACTGTAAGAGGAGGCGTGACTTCCATAATTCTGTATCACTTGAAATCAGTTAAAAGCCTGAGCACAGGGGTGACTTATGTATTTCAGATTAATCCGCAATGATATGGCCAAAAGCAAGCTGATTACGCTGACCACCACGATATTTGTCGCAGCGGCAGCGATGCTTGTCTCGCTTGCGGCGATCCTCATCGTCAATTTAACGGGCGCGATAGATACGCTTATGACGCGGGCGGAAACTCCCCATTTCCTGCAGATGCATGCGGGTGAAATTGACCGTGCCCGGTTAACGGAATTCGCGGATCAGAACAGCAATGTCGATGAATTCCAGGTGCTGGAGTTTCTGAACATGGATGGCGCGCGGATTATATTAGGCGATCGTTCGCTTGCGGATCGGGTCCAGGATAACGGGTTCAGCGTCCAGAGCGACAGGTTCGACTATCTGCTTGACCTGAACGGGAACATCATTAGCGCATCCGACGGCGAGCTGTATGTCCCCATCGGTTATATGAGGGATCACACTGCACAGGTCGGCGACAGGGCCATCGTCGGCGGCAAGGAATTTACCGTTGCGGGATTTCTGCGCGATTCGCAGATGAATTCCATGCTCTCTTCCTCCAAGCGATTTCTGGTTAGTGCTAACGACTACGCTGAAATCAAGAGCCTCGGCAGTACAGAATATCTGATTGAATTCAGATTAAAGGATTTGTCGGCGTTAGGGGCTTTTGAGACGGCTTATGCTTCTGCAGGACTTGAGGCGAACGGGCCAACGATTACATATCCGCTCTTCAAAATGATCAATGCGATTTCCGACGGGATGCTGATCGGGGTAATCCTGTTAGTAAGCGTCCTTGTCGCAGCCATTGCCTTGATGTGCATACGCTTTACGCTGCTTGCGAAAATCGAAGACGATTACCGGGAAATAGGGGTCATGAAGACCTTAGGACTCCGTGTGTCTGACATTAAGAAGATTTATCTGGCTAAATACGCGGCGATTGCGGCAGCAGGCAGCGTGCTCGGTTTTGTACTTTCATTAGTGTTCAAAGACATGCTCCTTGAAAATATTCGCCTTTATATGGGGGAAAGCGGGCACTTCTCTCTGGCCCTGTTCATTGGCTTGATCGGTATCCTGTTTGTTTTTCTTGCTATTACAGCTTATGTGAGCGGAGTGCTGAGACGCTTTCGGAGAATATCCGCTGCAGAAGCCGTTCGCTTCGGCACCTCGCAGGAAAAAGCGATGGGCACAAGGCATATGCTCCTGAGCCAAAACAGGCTGCTTAACACGAATATTTTTCTAGGGGTCAAGGATGTTCTAGCCAGAAAAAAACTGTACGCCACCATGCTCACGGTGTTGGTCCTATCAGCCTTTATCATGATTGTTCCGCAGAATCTGCACAACACGATTTCCTCCAAGAGCTTTATCGAATATATGGGGATTGGAAGCTATGATATGCGAATTGATCTCCAGCAGACCGATCATATTTCGGAGAAAGCCGCTGAGATGGTAGAGACGATGAGAAGTGACAAAGCCATTACAAAATACGCCGTGCTTGCAACCAAAACGTTCAAGGTGAAGGAGGCAGAGACCGGCTCGGATCAGAATATAAAAGTCGAGCTCGGCGACCATTCGATATTCCCGATAGCCTATTCCCAGGGCAGAGCTCCTGCCGCAGCAGATGAAATTGCGCTGTCCACCTTGAATGCGGAGGAGCTGAGCAAACAGGTCGGCGATGTCATCACCCTGGTGATCGAGGGAAAGGACAAAAATCTTACGGTAAGCGGCATCTATTCCGATATCACCAACGGAGGCAAGACGGCAAAGGCTGGGTTCACCGACCATTCCTCTGACGTGATGTGGTACGTACTCTGTGCGGAGCTTGCCGATCCGTCCATAATCGACAGTAAGGTTGCGGATTATGCGGGCAGGTTCGCTTATGCCAAGGTAGCAGGCATTGACGAGTTTATTGCCCAGACCTTTGGCTCGACTATCAGTTCCGCCTTGCAGGCCTCCTATGCGGCCATTGCTGTGGCGCTGACGATCATGGTGCTGGTGACATTGTTGTTTATGAAAATGCTTGTTGCTAAAGACAGATATTCCATCGCTGTCATGAAAGCTCTCGGTTATACCAACGCCGATATTCAGGTGCAGTTTATTTCACGTTCGGCCTTCGTCCTCATAATCGGGATGGCTGCCGGCACGCTTCTGGCTAACACGCTCGGAGAAATGCTTGCCGGCGCGGTAATCTCCTCCTTTGGCGCATCGGCGTTTCATTTTACGGTCGATCCGCTTGCGGCGTATTTGCTAAGCCCGCTGATGATGATCGGCTCGGTGCTTATCGCAACCATTATCGGCACCTCGGGCACGGGACGAATTAAAATTTCCGAACATATAAAGGAGTAGGCCTATGAAGACAATGTTAATCGGTGATCATATCGTCAAATCCTTCCGCGAGGGCGCAGAAAAGCGCAATGTGCTGGGCGGCGTGTCCGTGGAAATAGACGAGGGGGAGTTCGTTGCGGTAATGGGGCCCTCGGGCTCGGGAAAATCGACGCTGATGTTTGCGCTAAGCGGAACGGATAGCGTGGATAACGGACAGGTGTGTTTTGACGGCAGAGAGCTATCGAAGCTTGGGGAGAATGAGCTTGCAGATCTGCGCAGAACCCAAATGGGCTTTGTATTCCAACAGCCGACGATGCTGAAGAACCTGAATATTCTCGACAACATCATTCTTCTGTCCATGCGGGACGGCAGCAGGAACCCCGCAGAAATTGTGGAAAAAGCAAGAGCGCTGATGAAAAGAGTAGGCATTGCGGAGCTGGAGAAGCGCGATATTGCACAGGTATCCGGAGGCCAGCTTCAACGGGCGGGAATATGCCGCGCGCTGATGAACAACCCGAGGATTATATTTGGCGACGAGCCTACCGGTGCGCTCAATTCCCAATCCGCGCAGGAGATTATGGATATATTCTCTGAAATCAACGCGGAGGGCACAGCAGTGATGCTGGTTACTCACGATGCCAAGGTGGCGGCGCGGACGGAGCGGATTATGTTTATGCGCGATGGAATCATTGCCAGCGAGCTGAAGCTTCCGAAGTTTAACGGGACGGGGACGGATATCGATGAAAGGGTCAAGCAGGTAACGGCGAAAATGAGGGAAATCGGAATATAATTAGCTGGACGACATCATTACAATCCTGATCCTTTGAAATTTATCGCCGTGAAATTCAAAGTATATTTTAATTATGACAGACATGCTGTCATAATTGCTGTGGTATCTTTCTCCTATGCTTATCTGAAAGGAGATTGATCATGACTATTGCCAATAATGAGCCAACCATGAACGATGAACAAATTCGCCGCTTCCGTATCGATGTAACGCAGGAGGAGCTCGATGACTTGAAGGAACGGCTGGATCGGAGCCGTTATCCGGAATTACCGGACACGGGGTGGGATCGGGGCGTGCCGCTGTCGTACTTGAAGGAGCTAAAGGAGTACTGGCAGCATGAATATGACTGGCGCGAGCATGAAAGCCGCCTAAACCAATATCCGCAGTATATTACCGCCATTAACGGGCAGAACATTCATTTCCTGCATATTCTATCCCCCGAGCCGGGCGCCAAGCCCTTAATGCTTATTCACGGCTGGCCGGGATCCTTTATAGAATTTCTGGATGTCATCGGTCCATTGTCTAATCCGAGCTCTTACGGGGGACAAGCTGGCGATGCCTATCATCTGATTATCCCCTCGATTCCCGGCTTCGGCTTCTCTGCGCCTTTGAACGAGCCGGGATGGACGCCAGCCCGTATGGCCGAGGCTTTTCTTCAATTGATGGATCGGCTCGGTTATGAGCGCTTTGGTGTGCAGGGCGGGGATTCGGGGGCTTTCATCGCGCCCGAGATGGGGAGACAAGCGCCAGAGCGCCTGATCGGGATTCACTTGAATGCGCTTCTTACGTTTCCATCCGGCGAAGAGGGCGAGCTGGACGCTCTGACAGAGGAGGAACGGCAGCGTGCCGCGCGCATGGAGGGCTTCAATGACGGGTATTTGCAAATCCAGTCCAAGAGTCCCTATACCCTCGCGTACAGTCTGCATGATTCGCCTGTTGGGCAGCTGGCCTGGATTGCGGAAATTTTCAAAAAATGGACCGGTGCAGAGGAGTCCCTGCCGGAGGCTTCTATAGATAGAGACCGTATGCTGACGAATATCAGCCTATATTGGTTTAGCGGAACCGCCGGGTCGTCAGCCCAGATCTATTATGAATCGATGAATGATCCGATGGCGTGGGTGCCGAAGGAGAGAGGGCCGGTTCCGACCGGTGTGCTGGTATCAACTGCCCATGACACGGCGGTTCGCCGGTTTGCCGAGCGGGAGCACAGCATTGCACACTGGACGGAAGCTTCGGAGGGCGGGCATTTTTTCGCTATGGAGCAGCCGATCCGTTTTGTAGAGGATGTTCGCCAATTTTTCCGTCACCTGGGTTGATTACCGTCGTCGACGATGCCGGCCATGCTCTGGTAAACTAGTGGCACATCATTTGCAGTATCTTGGCGAGGTGACAGGAATGAAGCTGGATCGCATGCTGGCGATCATTCTGGAGCTTATGGCGAAAAAACGCGTAAGAGCTTCCGAGCTGGCCGACCGCTTCGGGGTTTCCACCCGAACGATTTATCGGGAGATCGAGCTGATTAACCAGGCTGGAATTCCCATCGTTTCATTCACTGGCGCAGATGGCGGGTTTGAACTGATGGGCGGCTTCTTTCTGAGCAGGCAGCATTTTACGGTACAGGATTTGGCCGTGATCTATCGGCTGCTTCGCAGTGTAGAGGAGGCGGCCGGCGGCAAATTCACTCGCTTGAAGGATAAGCTGGGCAGCCTGCATCCGAAGCTGTCCGGCGATGAAGCTGTGGACGATACTCTGATTGAGCTCAGCACCTCGCAGGAGGAAGGGAGATTGCCCGCACCGTTTACCGTGCGATTCAACAGAAGCGCATAATTCACATTTAACTATTGGGATTCACTCGGTTCAGTTACGGAAAGAAGCTTGGAGCCGGGCCGTCTGTTCTGGGAACGGGGCTCATGGTATCCGGAAGGCTATTGCTTGTCCCGGCTGGCCCCTCGCTTATTCCGCTTGTCCAGAATGAGGGCCATCCAGGAAGCAGAGGAGACATTTCAGCCGAGCGGGAGTGCGGCGGAATCTTCTCCAGATCTGCTCCCCTTGGAATTCAGGCTCAAGCAACCGACGGCAGAGCCGCGGGAGTCCGAGCAATTTGCAGGGGAGTGCCGCTAAATAGGCGGTCCCATCGAGGTAGAGACGGTATTCTATTCCCAGGACTACGCCTTGTCCATCATTCTCAGCTATGGAGCTAAAGTCGTTGTCCTGTCACCCCCGTACTTAAGGAAGCGCTCTTTAGGGCGATCCAGGATATCCAAGGACGGTATACAGAATAAGGCTAGAACAAGGCTAGAACAAGGCTAGAACAAGGCTAGAACAAGGCTAGAACAAGCGCTGGAATCAGGCATAAAAATTGACGAAAATCCACAACTGACTAAGGTTGTGGATTTTTCCTTTTTCGACATGGATCCGGGTTGGTCCTGAAGGTGGGTGTCCTCAGGATGTCCCTTTTTTTATTCTTTAAAAATAGTGATTCGCCTATTACACATTTCTTTATGGGTCATAGTATGGTTAGCAAATGACCGAAGGAGGATTCAAATGGCAGCAAAAGTAAAGATAAGTCCACAATTCAAAAAGCTCTGTGCCCAATTTGGAAGAATCTTAGGGGGCGAATCTGAAATTGAAGAAGGGCCGGTTTGCTTTGTCACGCGGATGACGAATTTAAATGAGACAATTTTGGGAAGAAGAACGCGTTCCCCGTTGGTTCAAATGCAAATGTTCTCGTTTGAATCACTGGATAAGTCGGGACGTGCGCTTTGTTTGGGCGAGACTGCCGTACATCAAGACCAGGCTAATCGATTGATATCGAATCTCCGCAAACGGGGAATAAAAGTGACCGCCCTTCACAATCACTGGCTCAAAGAAAATCCGCGCTTAATGTATATCCACTGGGAAGCCATTTCGAATCCTATTGTATTTGCTAGAAATACCAAAGAATCCATTGCATTTTTAGGTTAACGGGTTTGGGCATGAAGATGTATCTTATTATGAATGGGAAGGATGATGAATTCGCATGGCGGATCAAGTGAAAGCAAGCCCTCGTTTTAAAAGACTATGCAATCAATTTTCAAGGATTTTAGGTGGAACAGAGCATGAAATTACGAAAGGTCCGGTTTGTTTTGTATCTAGAAACAGGAGGATTAACGCTTCAATTTTAGGCAGAAGAACTACGTCTCCCTTGATCCGCTATCAGCTGTTCTCTTTTGAATCGCTGGATAGTTCAGGCCGTGCGCTTTGTCTAGGGGAAACAGCTCTCTTCCAGAACCAGGTCAATCAATTGCTGACCAATCTTCGCAATAACGGAATTACCGTAACAGCGGTTCACAATCACTGGCTGTTTGAGAAGCCGCGCCTGATGTATATTCACTGGGAGTCGATTGATGATCCTATCGAATTCGCAAGGAAGGTTAAACGTTCTATTGCTTTCTTAGGTTAATATAATGCCTTAAATGTAGTCACGAGGATGTGATCAGCAGGCATCTTCTAAACAGGACTTTTATCCATAAACTCTGACCATACGTGGTCAGAGTTTTTTGTCTGAAGATATCAGAAAGTATAAACTGCGGAGCGACATCTTCCTGACATTGTAAGACAACCTACTGCTAATCACGGTCTGTCTTCTTCTAATGTGCGTCGATAGACGCTTTTCTAATTAGGGCTTCGCGGCCTGTTCGCTGGTCGTACGCTGCATATATTCCAAATGCTGATATCCCCAGCCGCACATCTCCGTCAGTACCTTGTGGAGAGATTGGCCATAGTCAGATATCGAATATTCTACTTTAGGAGGAATCTCTTGATGAACCGTCCGGATCAGCAGGCCGTCCCGCTCCAATTCACGCAGCTGATTGGTAAGCATGCCTTGAGTGATATTCGGGAGCAGGCGCCTTAATTCGCCGAAGCGCTTCGTGCCGTCCTGCAGAAGAATGAATAAAATCAACGGCTTCCACTTTCCACCGACTATGCGGAGCGTGGTCAATATGCCCGCCGTCTTCCCATCATCGCGCATCTCGTCTTGCATCGTCGTCCGTGCTCCTTTCGTGGGACAGCCCTTTTGCCATAAATTTTACCAGAGGGGCGGAAAATAATACAGTACGCTCATTGGCCGTACTTAGTATGGTAAATAGTACTATGAAGGTATGGCTGCATGTACGATTGGTCGATGAGTAAATGTACGATGACTATAGTACGATGACTAAATATACGACAGGATGTATAACAAAATGTACAACCAATCCGCCAAGCATAAGATCAAGCGGACGCCTAATGTACGATGACTAAATATACGACAGGATGTATAACAAAATGTACAACCAAACCGCCAAGCATATGATCAAGCGGACGCCTAAATGTACGATTAGACGTACTTAGTACGGCTATAATGCGTACTTTACAGCCCGGAGCATTCGCCTTAATAATGGGATTGCATCGCGATGCACCAATGTAGGAAGGAGAAATGCTGGTAACGAAGGGAACTGACGCTGAACTTATACAGGAAGCGAGACGCTATGCGGAGATCGTTCGTATGCCGTCCGAGCTGCTGATCAGATGAAGCTGAGGATTAGTTTTTTATATTGGGCATAGCGATTTCTAGCCATTGTGGCAATTAGCCCCTCCGTCTTGGATTCAGGACTGGCGGGGCTATTTATGTATGTTGGAAGGATAGCCGTACTTGAAATATATGCCAGTCATGTTAAGATTGGAGAGGCATTTGGATGATTTTTACTTCTTATTGCGGCGAGCTTGGCGGCTAATCAAGTGATTAGAGATGATTTTAGAAGGGAATTTAGGAGGGGTTCTATTGAGAAAAAGCATACATACGGTCTTGCCTCAATTTTTATTAGCGTTATTGTTATTGACTTCTTGCTCGGCAGCGAGCGATTTGTCTGAGGTTCCTGAGGAGCTTCAGCTGCTGGATACGACCACGAAGCAGGTCTTATATATTGGCATGAAGAAGAGTCAGATCGATTCCAAGAAGCTGGTTAAGGTGGATGACGACAATTTGCCCGAGTCGATGAAATTGTATCAATATGAAGGTATCAATATGCAGTTTCATAATAATGTTCTGATCTTCATGCATATCCCGGAGACTTCCCAGGAGGGGCGATTCCAGACGAAAGGATTGGGGATTGGCAGTGATATAAGCGAGATTGTGCCAGCTTATGGGCATGAGCCTATATACAATCCAGTGTTTAATAGCTACAGCTACATCATTCTGAAAGACGATCTCTATTATTTCAAATCGCTGGAGGATCTTAAAGAGAAGGCTAGCCTTGGAGGTTCTTCGATTATGATGGTAGATTTCAATAGCAACGAGGAGAATAAGATCCGAAGCTTTAACATCGCGGACGAGAAATTTCTCGCTCCAAGCGAATAGGGCTAGACCACTTACCAAGGGGTTGTCCAGAAGTCATCCTAGATGACTGAGGGGCGCCCGTTTCTTTTTAAAAAGCTATCTGCTTCTGCAGATCCATTTTTGCGGAATCCATTTTTGCTTGCCTGCATCCCATTCTTTAGCGCATCTTATATAAGTTATCGACTCGAACACAAGCTATCGAACTCGAACATGAGCTATCGATCTCGAGCACAAGCTATCGAACTCGAACATGAGCTATCGATCTTGAGCACAAGCTACCGATCTCGAACATGAGCTATCGATCTTGAGCACAAGCTACCGATCTCGAACATGAGCTATCGATCTTGAGCACAAGCTACCGATCTCGAACATGAGCTACCGATCTTGAACACAAGCTACCGATCCCGAACATGAGCTACCGATCTTGAACACAAGCTACCGATCCCGAACACTAAATGGAATTCATGTATCTAATTATGCTCTAAACGAATGTTTTGGTGGATTAGATGGATCTTATGTATCTAGAATCAGGAAATCGGTCTATGCTGGCCATCCTCCTTCTTGTAACAACAAGAAATCCATTTAAATCTACTTTTCTTTCTTTTCCGTAGAAACTTACTACTATAAATCCATTTAGAACGACAAATCCGCGATTCATGGTCGGCGTAAGAACCAACCCTTCTCTGCTTAAGAAAGCCGTCGTCGAAGCCACAAACCAAGAGGCTAAAGCGAGGAACAAATCGCTTAGCTCCTTGGTTTTACGGATACCATCTTATTTACGGATACCATCTTATTTTGCTGGTGAGGAGTTCCAGAGTTTGCTTTGGGCCAGCCTCTTTTTTAAAATCACACAGTGATATAAAACTGCCGGAGACCTGCCTTGCTGATCTCGCATAAAGCTAATGCACTAAGCGCTTTGGCCCCGCCGGGATTGCGTCGCTAGCAGATGTATTGCTTAAGATAGGTATAATAAATGAGAGCACCGCCTGATTGAATTCCTCCGCTCTCTCGACAAAAGGGAGATGTCCGCAATCCTTGATGATCATGCTTGTGGCCTGAGGAATACGCCTCGCCAGCTCATCGGCTGTCTTCAAATTGGAGGGGTGATCGCGATCCGAAGCTATAATCAAGGCAGGGATCCGGAGCTCATCAAGCCGCTTCATGCTGTTATTACGAGGGGGTATGGCGAGATGAGGGGGGAACCGGCAGAAATTGTTGGGGTTCCGGATATTCTGCAGCACCTGCTCTCTGGCCTCCATGTTCTGAGTGGAAGGGAAGAAGTAACTCCAGTACGGATCATGGATAAAGGCTTCAATAGCGGATCGGCTGCCGCGGAACCGAAGCTGATAGAAATTTATGAAGCCCTTCCACAGCATATTCAGCGGATAGCGCTGCCCCGTGACAGAAGGAGCGGCCAGCACCAGGCCACGCACACGCTCAGGATAGGCGAGGGCAAAGTCTATGGCAATGCCCCCGCCCATAGATGAGCCGACAAGGATGACCTTGTCCAGATTCAAGTGTTCCATCAGATGCTTAAGATCATCGACATGGGAGAAGGCTGCGGTTGGGGTGTCCGATTGCCCATACCCTCTCAGGTCATAGCGAATTACTTGTACATGCTTGCGGAAATGGTCGGCTTGCCGATCCCAAATACGATGATCATTAAAATTGCCATGAATGAAAATCAAAGGCTCCCTGAATCCATCTATCCTGTAAAATAGGCGGGAATCGGGCAAATGTAAATGTTTCTGAATCGACATACGTTCTCCTCCTCTATAATTTCGAAGTATCGAGAAGGTCTGCATCCTGCAGGTAGTCTTCCACGATCGCTCGTAATACCTCCGAAATGGAATAATCGGAGTTGAGGCAGCGCCGGTCAATTTCTGCCCAATAGGAAGGCGGCAAGGTTAGAGAAATTTTGCGGGTTTGGCCTATCGGCTTGCGGCCGGCCCCAGGGCGTTTTCCGCCTCTGGCTGTACTTTTGTGTTCTTCCGGGAAAATATTCTGGTTTACTGAAATATCCATTTTCATCACCTATACCAAGTTTTTCATATTTGCACCTAAGAATCAATTATTGCTACCTTATTCAAACGCAGTCCGGGAGCTCTCCCTCGAAGGGGGAGATCCCGAAAGGCTGGCCAGTGGCCGACCGACCTTCGTCATACGCGAACTTTGCGCGCTGGGAGCTGTGCGTGACGACCGGTCGTCATGCAGCGAACTCCGCAAGCTGGGAGCTGTGCGCGGGCCTGGTTGGAACCGTCGTTTGAACCGCTCTCCGGCCGCAGAATGCAGCTCCTAGCTCCCAGCTCCCAGCGCTATAATCGGGCGGTGGTCAGCCACATGTCGGCTTCTACCCGCATTCCAGATGTGTGAGCAAGGTTATAGATTGTGACAAATATCATCGATGAGGAATATTTAAATTTTGAATAATAACGGTAGCATACGAAATATGAGGGGAACCTTTGGAAAGGAGTACGGAGCATTGTCAGCTAGTCGAGGAATTGTCGAACAGGACTATATTATTGAGCAGGTGCAGCAAGAATTTCAGTGCACGATTTTATGGTGCGAAGGGCGCGCATGCCTGGAGTATGACAGCAAGGAAGAGCTGGACAGGCTGGAGGAATATGTGAGAAGCCGCTTTGGCAAGGAGCTGCTGGATGTGTTCTTTACAGCGATTGAGAGCATTCCTCCCGACTTCTAAGAGGGTGAGCGTAAGGGAAGCCGGACGGATGCTGCCGGCATCCTCGGGAATCCCGCGCCGCGGCAATGTGCGGGGTACTAACGTTGTCGTAACTCCGCACCGCGACAAGCATTGCGGGAGCCCCACGGCCAGGACGAACTCTACTGAACTAGCGCCGATGGAACCAGCGCCGCCGGAACCAGCGCTGTAAGGCCTTCGTGCAGGATCCTCGCTATGGATAGCAAATAGCTGGAGACGAAGCAATTGACCGCCAGGTTAGAAGTTCACTGAAGAAAAGGAGTATAATATACCTGTCGAAGCTGCCCATAGCGGGCGGAGGGATAGAGCGTTTAGGATGTAGTCCCATTTTAACAAGGAGGGATTCGTATGAAGGCTTTGCTGCTGCAGGAAAAAGGAAAATGGAAAGAGATGACGGTCCGCGAAATCGATATCCCCAGAGTCGGAGCAGGAGAAATTCTTGTTGAAGTCCATGCGGTAGGACTTAATCCTGTTGACTATAAGACCGCAACGGGAGGGCATCCGAAATGGATTTTTCCCCACATACTCGGCCTGGATGTGGCCGGTGTCGTGGTTGAAGCTGGGGAAGGGGTAACCTCGTGGAATGCAGGAGATCGAGTGGTGTATCACGGAGATCTTACCAAGCAGGGCGGTTATGCAGAATACGCCGTAACCAATGCAAATACTGTGTCGCGCATACCTGAAGGCGTGACCTTTGAGGAGGCCGCAGCCCTTCCTACAGCCGGTTATACGGCATACCAGGCTTTGCACAGCAAGCTGCCGCTTGAACAGCTGGGCACCATTCTGGTTCATGCCGGAGCAGGCGGTGTGGGAGGCTTTGCTGTGCAATTGGCCAAGCTGGCGGGCAAGCAGGTCATTTCAACCGCTTCGCGCCATAATCATGAATACGTAAAATCGCTGGGCGCTGATGAAGTGATTGACTACCAGACGGAGAATATTCCGTCCAGAGTATTCAGCATCACGAACGGCAGAGGGGTAGATGCGGTGATTGATACGGTAAGCCGGCAAAGCGCCACGGATGCGTTAGAGCTGGTTTCTTTTATGGGGCATGTCGTACATATCGCCGGAGCCCCGGATTATACAAAAATTAAACCGTTCACGAAAGCCGCCTCCATCCATGAAGTAGCTCTAGGCGCGGCCCATCAATCCGGGGATGTGATCGCTGAGAAGGCTTTGGCTGAAATCGGGGATGCCATGCTCTCTTTATTAGCAGAGGGCAAAATTTCCTCCATGCTGCGAGAGGTGATCCGGCTGGATGAGGTTCCGGGCGCTCTGGAACGACTATCCGAGAGGCATGTACACGGCAAAATCGTTGCAAAAGTAAAATGATAACCCTAAAATCTAGACGATCATCGCCCTTTTAGAGCGGCTCAGCCTGTAGACCAAGTTCCGTGAGGAACAGGACTACAGGCTATTTTTGTGGAGAGCTATTTTCTCTAACCGAACGAACAAATGAGCTTCCAATATCATATCAACCCCCCAATTGATGAAGCAGCGTTAAATAATGCTTTACAGTAACGTTTACGTTATTGTTTATAATGGCGTTAACGAAAGGGGGAGCAACGATGATTCGAATTGGAGAGCTAGCGAAGAAGGCTAATATCAGTAAAAGAACGCTATACCATTATGAACAGATTGGCTTGCTGCAGCCAACGCTGATCGCCGGTAATCGATATCGATATTACGACGAGAATGCCCTTTTTCACCTTCAGAAAATCCTGCTGTTAAAGTCGATTGGCTATACCCTGGAGCAAATTAAGGATTTTTTTCAAAATCAAATTCAAAATCAAAGTCAAAGTCAGAATCAAACCAAGGAAAGTGAAAGCGAAAGCTGGATCGTCTCTCTGAATGAACAAATAGAGCTGATTCAAAGGAAAAAGGATGAATTGAGCCGGATGGAGTACTATCTCAGGTCTACCGTTCATGCCATTCAAATCAAGGGAACGGTTCAGGCGCAGGAAGTGCTGCAGGTGATTCAGGCCTTGGATGGCCGGCCGCTTGTAGACGGGGTAATCCCGGCTGAATTCGGGGATGATTTTCCATTAACCCCGGAGGAAAAAGACATTATGAGCCGCCTGCCGGTTCTTGGAAGCGACGATCAGAGAATGGATGAAATTCTGGCTATTTATCAGCAGGTGAAGGAAGTTATGCATCAGCCGCCCCATTCCCCGGAAGCACAAGAGATTGCGAGCAGGTTATATCACAAATCGCTTGAGCTATTTGAAGGCAATGGCCAGCTATTGGATAAATACTGGGAGCTAATCAGGCCGAGCCAGGATGAGGAGCCTGTCGTTATGGGGATGGATGCGGAGCTTATGTCTTATATGGATCAAATGATCATTTCTTTTCTAAATCAGAGGGGGGAAGGGGATCATGAGCAAGCGTAGACAAGCTTTTTTAGCCCATCTTCTTATTTTTATTCTTGGTCATGCAGGCTTTTTTGTGCTGCTGCAAATGGATTTCACTATGACAGGTATCGTCCAGACCTATATGACGTGGATCCAAGAGGGGAAGATCGGCTATTATGACCTGCACACCAGGATTCATGTGAACACTGTTTGGCTGATCATTTTAATTGCGGATGGAGTACATGCTTATTATGGAAAAGAACATGCATAAAAACCAAAGAAAGGGCCGGGCAAGGTCCTCCTCCGTGAAGGAGGTATCCCCCTCACCGCCTCCAAAGGCTTGGGGCTATCTTATATTAGGAGGGGTACTGGAGATTGTCTGGGCTTCATTGCTAAAGCTGCAGCTGCTGGGAGGCCCGCTGCTTCTCATTTTTTACGTTTGCTTCTATGCGCTGAAGAATGCTGCCAAGACCCTCCCGGTTAGCACTGTATACGCCGTATTTGCCGGTATTGGAGTCGCGGGTACAGTCATTGTGGATATGGCGGTATTTCAGAGTAACGTTAGTTTTATACGCCTGTTATTAGTAGCTCTGCTTCTGGTGCTCCTCATTTGTCTGACAATAACAAGTGAACCTAGAAGGAGTGGATGATGAAATGTCCTGGATGTACTTAATTCTGGCAGGGATGTTTGAGGTGGGAGGCGTCGTTGGTTTAAAACGAAGTGCAGAACACGATACCTGGGCTAATAGCCTCATTATGCTCGGTTCCTTTGCGGTCAGCTTGTTTTTGCTCTCGTTAGCTATGGATACAATAACCCTTGGCGTAGCCTATGCGGTCTGGACGGCCATGGGAACTGTAGGTGCCGCAGTTGTTGGGGTATGGAGGTATGGAGAACAAATGTCAAAGAGCAGATGGCTATGTCTGCTGGGGATTATCGTGGTGGTGGCGGCGCTTCGGCTGACGGAGTCATCGGAAGGATGAATTGTCTGCATTCGAGTCCGCTTAGAGTCTACATTCGAGTCCGCATTCGAGTCCAGATTCGAGGTTCCACATTTGAGTCCCACGCTGTGAAGCAGCCATAAGCGGTTGAAAAAAGCTGACGCAGGGTCCATTCTGCATCAGCCTTTTTAATGGTATGATAGGATAAAATATCAAAAAAGGTGGTTCGGAACACGCTTGATTGAGATGCGCGAAAAGGAAGAGCTGAAATACTCCAATGCGATCCCCCTATGGGCAAAAATCGTGAATAGGATCTTCCTGATTATATTTTATCTGTTTGGCATTGCAGCCATTGGGCTTGGGATTCTATTCCTATTTGGCCTGCAGTGGTTCGGGGCGGTCGTATGCCTCATGGCGGGTGCGTTTGCGGTCTGGGCCATTCGGCTTATTGGCAGCTCCAACAAAATGTATACCGAAATTGTCCTGAAGTGCGAGCTGCGGGAGGAAGGCTACTACACCTATCTCAAGAAGGTAAAAACAGGCGAGGAATGGGAGCATATAGTCGCTTTTGATCAAATGCAAGAGGTATTGATTGCACGGACCTCCCGTTACCAGTCCCGAGGGGCGAACAGACTGGGTTACCATGTTGTGGGCGCCAAAATTATTATGAAATGGACGAACGAGCAGGGGGAAACGGAATATTCCTTGTTCGGCCTGGAGGATCGGGAAAGCCTGGAGGAATGGATTGAACGCTTCAAACAGCACGGGGTGCCTGTTTACAGCAGTAGTGCCAATGTTAGTATCGTGCAGGTTGAGGACTACCAGACCGGCTATGCGGAGCTGCCTAAGGTGCCTCATGATTCCGATACCAGCTCGCCAGTGATTGGCAGCCGCCGTATGAACAGTTTAAAGCTGTGGCTTAGCACGGGAATGAAGGAGAAGAAACGAAGCAAGGAATTAAGGCGGGATAAGAGGGTATTTATTCCTTTATGGCTGGCGATGCTCATCGGTAACTTGGTGATCACAGCTCGGTGGATGCCGTTCTGGCCGTTGAATGGCGACTGGTTCGGCGATGACTCCCCGATCTATGTGCTGGATGGCATTAACTTTGTCCTGCTTCTAGTCGTAGGCGCTTATTGGCGTGAGCAGGTAAAATGGTACCGCTCCTTACGGGATGCCGGCCTTCTTCTGTGCGCCCAGCTGGCGGGCGGGCTGCTGGCATGGCTGTTTGGCGCGGCTCCGGCTGCGATGCTCGGCGTACTTATATACAATGGCATTGTGCTGGCGATCCCTAACGGGATTCTCTTCGTCATCTTTCGGATTCTGCGGAGGTTTTGGTGAGGAAGTGTACCGGCAGATGGCTGGCGGATGGATAAAGGCAGATGGATAAAGGGGCTCCCCCAGAAGTCATCATAGATGACTAAGGGGCGCCCCTTTCCTTTGGAAAGCTATCCGTTTCTGCGGCATCCATTTTTGCGAATCCATTTTTGCCGAATTCGTTTCTGGAAATCGACTTCCGCGGAATCCATTTCTCCCTTGCTTGGACCCCATTCTTTGGCTCATCTCGAAGATGAGCTATTGAACTCGAGCATGAGCTGTTGAACACGAACATAGCTGTTGCACTCGAACGTGAGCTGTCGAACACGAACATAGCTGTCGAACACGAGCATGAGCTGTTGAACACGAACATAGCTGTCGAACTCGAGGATGAGCTATCGAACACGAACATAGCTGTTGAACACGAGCATGAGCTGTTGAACACGAACATAGCTATTGAACTCGAGCATGAGCTGTTGAACACGAACATAGCTGTCGAACACGAGCATGAGCTGTTGAACACGAACATAGCTACCGAACTCAAACACTAAATGGAATTCATGTATCTAGCTTATGCTCTAAACGAGTTGTTCAATAGATTAGCTGGATTTGATGCACCTAAAAATCAAGAATCCCGCCCATAATGAACAGCGCCCTTCTTCTAACGGCATGAAATCCATTTAAATTTGCTTTCCTTGCTTTGCCGCAGAAACTAACTACTATAAATCCATTTAAATCGAGAAGTCTCTCGATTCATGATCACTAGCACGAGAAACCTGCGATTCATGTTCGCTAGCACGAGAAGTCTGCGATTCATGCTCACTAGAACGAGAAACCCGATTCGTGCTCAGCGTAAAAGGGAGGTGGTGAGCATGTTTGGTCACATCATGGGCGCCGGAGGCCAAAAGCGCGTTGGTCACGTTAAGGGCAACCGTTGTAAAGAGCGAGCTTGCTCATATCAAGGGCAACCGATCGTAAAATTTACTTTTAGGACACCCTTTTTGAGGTTTGCAGCCAGCGAGCTGATCAGGTATATACCGGCTACTGCTGCTTTTATCGCAGCTTCCCTCAGCAGGCTGATCAGGTGTATCGCGGCTGCTGCTGCTTTTATCGCAGCTTCCCTCAGCAGGCTGATCAGGTGTATCGCGGCTGCTGCTGCTTTATCGCAGCTTCCCTCAGCAGGCTGATCAGGTATATCCCGGGCTACTGCTGCTTTTTATCGCAGCTTCCTTCAGCGGGCTGATCAGGCATATCCCCGGCGCTGCCGCTTTACTGCAGCTTCCAGATGCGGTACAGGATGGCGGCTGCCTCCGCGCGGGAAAGCGGATCGTGCGGCGCAAGCCTGTTGTCCTTGCCGGCCACGATGCCGCGGTGCACCAGCGCTGCAGCGCCTTCTCTGGCATAGCCGGCAATGCTCGCCGCATCGGCATAAGCGTCCACAGCTCCGCTGCCTTCCGGCAGCTTGCCGGCTGCCGTTAGCGCACGCGCCGTCAGCGCCATCATATCCTGGCGGGAGATCGGGCTGTCGGGCCGGAACGTGTTATCCGTGAACCCGGCCGCGATGCCCAGCTCCTGGGCGATGGCCAGTTCATGGCTGTAGTAAGCCGCAGATGGGATATCGCTGAAGAACGCTTGATTGCTGCCGCTGCCCTTCAGTTCAAGGGTTCTGACCAGCAGTGCGATGAAATCCGCTCTGTTGATCGATGCTTCAGGAGAGAAGCTGTCCTCGTCCGTTCCCTTGATAATATCGCGAGCTGCCAACGCCTCGATGGCTCCCTTGGCCCAAGGCACGCTCTGCAGGTCTGCGAACGTCTTCGAGCCGTAAGCTACGGCATAGGTTCCGAAATGGGAGGTTTGAACAACAACCGCCCCGGTTGCCGCATCATATCTGCCATTCGGAATAACTGTCGCGCTGCCGCTGTCATCAATGTACAGCACAACGATGCGATCCGGATGGCTCAGCTCCTCCGCTGACGGCGTGTAAGGGATCGCCACCGTTACAGGCGCCTTCGGGTTATTCCAGGCCATGACCTTGTCGCCTGCGAGCAGGCTAAGCTCAATGGCTGGACGGCTGCCGACCCGCTCGCGAGCCGCTGCATCCCAATCGTCGGCAGAGGCGCTGCCTACGCGGATGGACACCTGCTCCGCATCCACCGTCACGTTGGACAGCATGCTGCTCGGAATTTGAAGCGCCGCGTGCTCCGTCTTCAGCTTTAGCTCGAAGGCTTCCTGCCCTTGCAGGCTCTTCGCGGGCAGCTGCACTTCGTACGATGCCGCATCCGCCTGCTTCGCCAGGTCGATAACGATCTGCTTCTTGCCGTTAGCTGTTGGACTAGCTTGCTCAAGCGCTTTGTTCAGGCTGTCGCTGGAAATGGTGGCAGCTGCACGTCCGTTGACGACCTTCACCTCCGGCTTGATCGTGACAACGCCGCCCTTGCTCTCAACGGCACCTGTCTGCGAGGCTGATCCGCTGCCGCTGTTACTGCTGCTAGAGCTGCTAGAGCTGCTGCCACCGCCACTGCCTCCAGTGCTGCCACCGCCACTGCCTCCAGTGCCGCCACCGTTGCCGCCACCGTTATCGCCGCCGCCATTGGAGCCGCCGGGCTTGCCGAGGAGGGTCAGCACCCCGTACACGGACGTATCCTGATATCCGTTGCCGGTCGTATCGTTCCATGTGGCGACGCTTTGGCGGGCGCCGTCCTTGGCGTCATTGATCTGCGCATCGAAGCCGATTTTCATATTGTTGGCCGGTGTGATCGTTTTGAACGGGATCTTCATTTCCACCGTGTAATTAGACCCGGAAACCTGGGTGGCTGATTCGAAGCCTGCTGCAATGCTTTCCGGACTAAAAGAAGCCTCATTCTCAAAATTCACTCTGTATTGGCCGTCATCCTCCTGATAGAACGTGGTTTTCGCGTTGTTCTCGTCCAGGAAGACCTCGACGGAGTCGTGCTCCCATACGTTGGCGCTGGACTTGTCAAGCTGGGAGTCGCTGACCTGGATCAATACGTACAGGTTCTCGTCATCCCATAGTGCCTTGGCTACGCCGCTAGCTCCCTGCCAGGCCATCTGATACCGGTTGATCGGCATGCCAGGGGTATCGCTCCAGACAGCGTCGATCGTACCGTCGATGACCGGAGTTGCGAATTTAGCCGTTGAATGATTGGCGTCGCCGATCTCCGGCTCATGCTCCTCGATAAATTGATCCGGGTCGATTACGGCGTAATAAGCCGGTTTGGCCTGCAGATTCTTATCGAATAGCAATGGATTGGATTGTGCCCGCCAGCTGGAGGAATCCTCCAAGCCCCAGAAGGTCACGCGCGCGATATGCTCGGCGTGTTCCTTGTAGATCTTGAACAGCTGCGCGTATAAATAGCCTTGGGCATTTGCCAGCTTGTCGGAGAGCTCGTAGTTGCTTCCGGCCTGGATATCCAGCTCGGTTATGCTGACCTCGACGCCTAAGGAAATGAATTTCTTCAAGGACAGCTCCACATTGACCGGATTCGTGTTCACCGAATAGTGTCCCTGCATGCCGACGCCATCGATCAGCAATTTACCAGGGTGCGTGCTTGCATAGCTCTCGTTGATTTCCTTGACCATTCTATAGATGGCCTCGGCTTTATTCTGGTTATCATCGTTGTAATCATTGTAGTAGAGCTTGATATCCCAGCCCTTCTCGTCCAGTACCTCTCTGGCCGCGAGGAACGCCTGCTCGATATAGTCCGGGCCGATCGCCTGATACCATGGGGACTTGCGGAGCGATGCCTGCCAATCCGCCGGATTAGACGGGTTATCATTCATGGCTTCATTAACGACGTCCCAGGAAATGACCCGGTCGCCGAAATGCTCTACCACAGTTCTGATATGGGTTCTCAAATTAGCGAGAGCTTCCTCCCGGCTCAAAGGCACAGTATTGCCCGATGAATCCGTTGTCGTATTCATCCATTCCGGGGACTGCTGATGCCAGACCAGCACATGCCCGTGCATCTGCATGCCTTCAGCAAGAACTTTATTGACCATGGCATCCGCCGCGTCAAAGGTGAAATCGCCCTTCGTGGGCTGCAGCGCGTCCGGCTTCATGGCGTTGCCTGCCGTAGCGACCTGGTGATGCATCTTCAGGAGCTCTAGCCGAATCCCCTCCAGATCCTCCGCCGTGATGGCGTTGCCAATCAGGAAATCGTTGCGATACGCATCCTTGATTGGTAGCAGGTCCCTCTCGATGTCGATCGGGCCGGAGCTCGTTTTCTCAAAGCTGATATCATCGATATAAAAGGATGCTGCCGCATTGTTGGAGCTTTCCACATAGATCGTTAAGTATTCATTGCCAACGCTGTTATAACGGTAGGTCCCCTCGAACTGAACCCAGCCGTCGCTGACTTGGATGGTTTTGGGGGCCAGGGCGACATAATTCGCGCTGCTTCCATCCCCAATCTGTGTGGACAGCTGGAGCTGCGAGCTTGCGGGCTCGATCAGCTTGACCCAGGCCGAGACCTTATACTCGCTGCCCTTGTCGACATATTGCTCGACGCGCAGCGACGGTCCATGCCATGTAGATGACCTGCCTTCTACCTTCAAGGCATGGGAGCCGCCCTCGGTATGGTTGGCCTCTGAGGTAACGGTCAGCGTCTCCGTGCCTGCCCGGCCTTCAAAGCCGCCGGTGGTTCCATCCTCGAAGGTAATCGTGGTGAATTCCTTCGCCGGAGGCCGTGGCGGTTCAGGAGTGCCGCCGCCAGAGTTCGCCTGCTCGGTGATCAGAATGTCTCCGATATAGAAGGGAACCTTGGCTCCGGGGTCATTGGATTGGACGCGAAGCGCTTTATCCGTGCTCGTATCCACCGTAAACTCTTCGGACAGAGTAATGGCGCTTCCAGCTGCAAAATCCGCACCGACCAGCCAAGCATAGCTGTCTACCAGCTGTAGAGAGGCTTGCGCGCCGCTCGGTACAAGCTCATTCTCGTCGACATAGACAGCTACGGTCACCGTATAGGTCTTGCCGTTCTGCAGTCCGATGTCGGCGAATTTGAAATCCACGGCGTCCCAATTGTTCTCGCGGTTGCTAACATAGATAGCCGCGCCATCCTCATTGCCGTCGAATACCTTGCCGGTGACCGGCGTCAGATGAGCGCCGCCCGATTGTGCTGCTGCGCCTTGGCCGCCCGCAAAGGTCTCGTGATACACTATGACCGGGTCATCCGCCGCCGCTGGCGACACAGGTGCTGCTGTTGCCTCCGAAGGCAGCAAGCCCAGAGGAAGAAGCAGGATTGCTGCAAGCAAGATCGAGATGCCTTGTTTGATCCTTTTACCCATTCGTTGCATTCCCCCTACACATAAATTGTTTCATACAATTAAGCGCTTTCATTTGTTTGCACGAGTCCTCCTTTCCACCCCAAATCATAGCATTCGTACAAAAAACGCTTCTAGCTAGAAATTAAAGAATAATCCCTAGTTTTTATATATCTTTCAACCGTGGTCTTCAAAGCATGACAGGCATATGGATTGATCGTATTGGCAGCTCCGCCTCCATTACAGCCTGTGATAGTGGGTTAAGAGCTGCTCCACCCGATTCTGGATGATTTGCTTTAATGAATCAGGCTTTACGGATACAACGGAACGGCCATATCTCATAAAATAGTCAGCCACAAACTCCTCTTCCCCCGGATTATAGAATCCCCTAATGACGGTTTTATCCCTAACCTCTAGGCTCATCGACGGATAATGCTCCTTATAGAAAATATCCTTCGCCGGTTCTAAAATCTCTATTTCAAAGTCAATACTGTTCTCAGAACGATAAATGTCCAAGGAACGCTGAATAAGCTCATCTATAGAATAATGAGCTCCGTTCTCCTCCTCCTCTACAGAGGTGATTCGGTCACATCTGAACACCCGATGCTTATTCGTGCTGCACTCGATGCCGGATGCATACCACTGGCCAAACCTCGCGGAGATTTTGAAAAATTGAATATGGTAGCTTTTGTTCTGCTTATTTTTTACATATTGAATCCGGCAGCTGCTTTCCTGAAGAATGCTTCTTAGAATTCGATCCAGAAACCGGCTCGCGTGGCGATGCGGATATATTTCTAACTGCAGGACCTTCTTCATTTTGTGAATTTGCTCGACTTGTTTGTCGGAGAGGCAGCTTTCAAACTTCTCATTCAGTTTGTTCACGCTAAGATGAAACGGAGTGGATTGATAAGCCTCCAGCGTCAGCATGGCAAAGTACAGAGCATACACCTCATCCATGGTAAAAATAATAGGGGATAGCAGCCTGTTCTTTAAGAGGCCGTATCGCCCATGTCTGCCATGCTCCGAGAAAATCGGCATGCCTAGCTGCTCCAATGAACTAATATCCCGCAGAGCTGTACTTTTTGAAATTCCGTACTTATCCATCAGATCCTGTAAATTAAAATATTCCCGGCCGTTCAAGTACCGGATCATATCATTTAATCTTTCAGATTTGTTCATTTTAGATTCCCCTTAATAAAGGTGTCATATTTTGATCCCTTTATCAATTATGATGAGTTCAAGGGCAGAGATCAAATGCATAAGCCCAGTCTAAATCTACTATTGAAGGAGACGGATACCATGAGTGCAACGCTAGAAGCGGCTATTTTCTTATCTATGAACGGAAGAGCCAGAGAGGCTATCGATTTTTACACAAAGCATTTTAATGCCGAGGAATGGCTGCTGGTGACCTATGAAGACATGGCGAAGCTCGACAGCTCGCTACAGCTTACGGACGAGAACAGGAATTACATTACTCACTCGGTTCTGTCCATGGGCAAGACAAAGGTCATGCTGGCGGAAGATCCCATGGATGTCACTGAAAAGTACACCGTGGGCAACAACATTTCCTTGTGCATTCAAAGTGCGGATTTGGAAGAGATAGAACACTTCTACAAGAGCCTGACTGCGGATGAACGGGTGAGAGTCATCGTTCCACTCTCCAGTAATGTGTTCAGCAAAGCCTACGGTATTATTGAAGACCCGTTCGGGATTCAAATCCAGTTGATGTACGATGAGAGATTGCGGTAAAAAGCTTAGGTGATCCTAGGTAGTAATCAAGAGCAGGGAGTTACGGCCGAATGGAATTCCATCATCTAGCAGCAGCTTGCTTAGCTCGGGTGTTTTGTACCGGGCAGCGGGCTGCTGCTTGCCGTGTGGTCTGCTTGAAGGTGGCGTTCCATAATTATGAAGACTTCGTGAAGAGGTTTGACAATGAGAATCAGTAGCATATAATAATGATTATAAATAAGAATTAGTTTTGGATGCGCAGGCCAGTGTGATAAACTAGTCTTAGGCATCTAAACTAATAGCGAAAACCAAAATACTTAGGAGGTAAGATTAACCATGGCATTGATTGGAACAGAGGTACTACCATTTAAAGCATCGGCTTATCACAACGGTGAATTCATCGAGGTATCCGAAGAGAACTTCAAAGGCAAATGGAGCGTAGTTTGCTTCTATCCAGCAGACTTCACATTCGTATGCCCAACGGAGCTGGAAGACTTGCAGGATCAATATGCAACTCTGAAAGACCTTGGCGTAGAAGTATACTCCGTATCCACGGATTCCCACTTCGTGCACAAAGCATGGCATGACAGCTCCGAGGCCATCGGCAAGGTTACTTACATTATGATTGGCGACCCATCCCATACGATTTCCCGCAACTTCGACGTGCTGGATGAAGCAAGCGGCATGGCGAACCGCGCTACGTTCATCATCGATCCAGACGGCGTAATCCAAACGGTTGAAATCACTGCAGACGGCATCGGCCGTGATGCAAGCACGCTTATCGACAAAATCAAGGCAGCTCAATACGTGCGTAAACATCCAGGCGAAGTATGCCCGGCTAAATGGAAAGAAGGCGCAGCAACATTGAAGCCAAGCCTTGATCTTGTAGGCAAGATCTAAGGAGAGAGAAACCATGAAACTGGATGCAGACATTAAACAACAACTGGAGCAATATCTTCAGCTTTTGGAAGGCGATGTTCTGCTGAAAGTCAGTGCAGGAAGCGATTCTGTATCTAACGACATGCTGGATCTAGTCAATGAACTATCCAGCATGTCGGATAGAATTACTATAGAGCATGCGCAATTGGCTAGAACGCCAAGTTTTAGCGTCAATCGTGCAGGTGAAGACACCGGCGTAACCTTTGCCGGCGTTCCATTGGGACATGAATTCACTTCGCTCGTTCTGGCACTGCTTCAAGTCAGCGGCAGAGCTCCAAAGGTAGAACAAAGCGTAATTGATCAGATCAAGAGCATTAAAGGCGAATATAACTTCGAGACTTACGTAAGCTTATCCTGCCACAACTGTCCTGACGTTGTGCAGGCACTCAACTTGATGAGTATTCTGAACCCTGGCATCACGCATACGATGATCGACGGCGCAGCCTTCAAGGAAGAAGTGGAGAGCAAGGACATTCTGGCCGTGCCGACCGTTCACCTGAATGGTGAATTCTTCGAGAGCGGCCGCATGACGATCGATGACATCCTTGCGAAGCTGGTTACCTCGGATGCCTCCGAGTTCGAGAACAAGGAGCCGTTTGACGTCCTGGTCATCGGCGGCGGACCAGCCGGCGCGAGTGCGGCGATTTACGCGGCACGCAAAGGAATTCGCACAGGGATTGTGGCCGAGCGCTTCGGCGGTCAGGTCAATGATACCCTGAGCATCGAGAACTTCATCAGCGTGAAGTACACGGAAGGGCCTAAGCTCGCTGCAAGCCTAGAGGAGCATGCGAAGGAATACAACATCGATATCATGAAGGCACAGCGTGCGAAGCGTCTGGAGAAGAAGGATCTTATTGAGGTTGAGCTGGAAAATGGCGCAATTCTGAGAAGTAAGACCGTCATTATCTCTACAGGAGCCCGCTGGCGCAATCTGGGCGTACCTGGCGAAGCTGAATATAAGAACAAAGGCGTAGCCTACTGCCCGCACTGCGACGGTCCTCTATTCGCAGGCAAGAAGGTTGCCGTAGTTGGCGGCGGAAACTCTGGTATTGAGGCAGCGATCGACCTTGCAGGTCTTACCGAGCATGTTACGGTTCTGGAATTCATGCCGGAGCTGAAGGCAGACTCTGTACTGCAAGACCGTCTGAATAGTTTGCCTAATACGACTGTCATCAAAAATGCGCAAGTGAAAGAAATCACGGGTTCGAACCGGGTTGACGGCGTCAGCTACATCGAGCGCGAGAGCGGCGAGACGAAGCATCTTGACCTTGAGGGCGTATTCGTTCAAATCGGTCTGGTTCCGAATACCGACTGGCTCGGCGATACGATTGAGCGCACTCGCATGGGCGAAATCGTCGTTGACAGCCATGGCGCAACGAGCATCCCTGGCGTATTCGCTGCCGGCGACTGCACGAACTCGCCTTACAAGCAAATCATCATTTCGATGGGATCCGGTGCTACCGCAGCTTTAGGAGCATTCGATTACCTGATTCGAAATCAATAATTTCAAGCTCTAACTCCCCTTAACATGCCACTTGGAGAATATAATCCGGTGCATGATAAGGGGATTTTTACGTTATCTTAGGTTGGGTTCGCAATGGTTATTAACCTTATCTTTATCTGCCGATAAGGGGCAAATGGACTCGTCAAATCCCTATCATCATCATCTCTGTAACAGCGGTAGTGATTTTTTTGTTATTTACTAGTAGAATACAGTAATATAAATAAGATGAGTTTAGGGAGCCAGTCCTTGAGCTGAGAGCTCATCCTGATTGATTCTGAGTTATCCTTTGCTGTGTGCCTTATATAGCTTTGTGCCTCATATACATCTTGGGACTACATCCATGGACATTCCGAATATGGAGTTGAATGATACGATGAAGAATGAGTTGCTACAAATCGGGCCAGTGACCATTTACGGGTACGGGCTCATGATTGCCCTTGGCATTCTTGCAGCCTATATGGTCGTGGTCCATCGGGCCAAGAGCAGACGAATCGATCCGTCGCATATTTCATCCTTAACGATCTGGAGCGTGCTGTTTGGGTTCATTGCAGCTAAATTACTGTACTGGATCACGCAATGGAACAATATCATTGAGGATCCGCGATTGCTGTTGGAACTGTCCGGCGGCTTCGTGGTCTATGGGGGAATTATTGGGGGAATCTTGGCCGGGTATGTGTACTGCAAGAAGAAAAACCTGAATTTCCTGCAAAGCCTGGATCTATTCGTACCTTCGATTGCCCTGGCGCAGGGATTCGGGCGAATCGGCTGCCTCCTGGCCGGCTGCTGCTATGGCGAAGAGACGAACCATTGGTTAGGCATTACGTTCCACGAATCGCATTATGCGCCTAACGGGGTTAAACTCATGCCCACGCAAATTTTCGAGAGCGTGTTCAGCTTTGCCCTCTTCTTCCTTCTCCTATACATAGCCAAGAGGAAGAAGCCCGATGGATTCGTCGCCAGCCTCTATCTCCTATTCTATAGTCTGGGAAGATTCGTGATTGAATTCTATAGAGGGGATATTATTCGCGGGAGTGTGGGCCTCTTCTCGACCTCTCAATTGATCGCGGTGCTTGTCTTCCTAGCCACTTGTGCGATCTTGATTTCGAGATGGATCAAATCCAATAGAGTTAGTCATACTTAGCTTAACGCTTGGGTTTAGGAGCTTTCCCCTGTTGGGAAGGCTCCTTTTGGTTTGTGTATTTTATCAATAATCCGGTCAGATGGCATGATTGAAGGACTCCAAACTAAGGCATTGCCATATAAGATCAATGACAATCTAGAATTGAAATAAGGATCAGGGAGGTTCTTCTTCTTCCCATCATTGCTTTCACTTTTCCTCCAAATATAATATTACTATATAGCCATACCACCGAAATTAAATAGCAAGGGAGCATCAGACATGGCCATCCGTCGTGGAGCTGTAGAGCAAGATTACATTATTGAGCATGTCACAGAGATATTTCAATGCAGAGTTCTTTGGAGCGAAGGGCGTCCATGCTTGGAGTATAGGAGTGACCGAGAGCTGGAGCAAATCACGGAGTATGTCCAAGCTAACTTTGAAGTCGAGCTGCTGGATGTATTTTTTACAGCGGTGGAGAGCTTGCCGGCAGACTAGAGCGACTATCGATAATCCGTTCTTACCTCGCCTGGCAGCGTAAATGCCATAACCCCCTCTGAGTCAGTGACCCTATCGCCAACAATGCGTTCGTAAGCGAGAGTCGTATATTGGTAGTTTGTATCGATCATCCCGTATTCGGTATGACTGCTGTCTCCAAAAATACCATGCGAATAGTACAGCATGTTTTTGTTGATTTCAGGAGCTTTTCCCGTGGAGTTTGTGATACTCGTTCCCATAAGAGTCTCCGTGTGACCGGTAGAGGCGTACTCAAAGTTAGCTTGCCAAGTACATACTAGAAAGTTATCCTGCAGTTCGACCCAGGATATCGTATTCCCATAAATATAGTAATAACCCAACGCCTCGCCTTCCGGGAAAATAAACGTCCTATCGTAATTTTCATTTAATATTTTGGTCTCCAGCGGAGGGTTCATATAGTGTGCGGACTGAATGAGCCGTGTAATTTTCGGTCTTGCCTCTTCCAGAGAGCCACGATACAAAATATTCTTAGTCTCCTCGCTAAGCGGCGAGTAAATTTTAATTACCCCTTGAGTCCACTCCACCTCATATCCAAAGGAATGGGCAATCAGGCGCATCGGAACATAAACGGTTCCATTTTTTAATTTGGCTGGCGCATCCAGGTCTAGAGCTAGATCGCCGGATTTTGTCCCCCGCAATGTGGCTTTTTTGGCGCCGGGCTTCAAGCTTAGGCGTTCTCCCCATTTCTGCACGGTGACCGTAGATGTTTTGGAGTCCCATTGGACCTTGGCGTCCAATGCTTCGCTAATGATGCGCAGCGGAACCAGGGTTCGTCCGCGATCCGTGATGACGGGCAGGCGCTCGGTGATCGTTTTTCCTTCTACAATCAGCTTGGTGGCAGGCTCAGAGGCGGCATAGGCCGCCGGAAGGTTAGCAAGAAGTACAATAAAAGCTACCGCCGCAAGGACGGCGTGGCGAAGCCAGTTCTTCATGGTATTTACCTCCATATCATTTTTTTCCAATACTGTATAAACGTTTGGTATTCCTGCAAAGTTGGGTGCGCAGGGCACTATAGTCGCGCCTGTAATATCGCTGATATTAACAGGCGTTTGTCATAAATAGCTCTACATAAGGAGGGAATGTATTTTGATTAGGATAATATCTTCCATCATTTCTGCATTCATTCTATCTCTTGTATTCACTATGATTAGCCATACGAATGAGGACAATGTCTTATCTTACAGCTTTACAAGTAAGTTATTGAACGGGTTTGTCCTTTTGCTTGCCAAATATTTATTTATTGCTGTTCCTATGTCCATATTTATCGATATAAGAATTAAGAAGTATGGGAAGCTCGCACACCTCTTGCTGTATTGTCTCGGAGGATTCATTATGGGGGGATTGTTTTTATTGATCAATCCTACATCAAATCCTATGGCTGGCCTTCGCTTAACTTTACTTTTTGCACTGGGTGGCGGGTTGTTTTCTGTAGTATTGAATGTTTTTAGGTTGTTTGTGAGAAGGTGAGTTTTGGGTATGTTAGTATTCAGAACAAATTAGTGAGGCTTCTTGTCCTTTAGCTCCGCATTCATTCGCTTTGCTTCCTCAATATTATTAGCAGGTGAAGTGATAGTGATCTTTTTATCCCCATCATTATTGGAATGGGTTAGTTGCTGATAAAGATCCTGGTCTGTAATTTCTATTGAGAAATTCAGGCTTTTATAATCAAAAAAGATTTGGCCAAGATAAGATCTTGTTGATTCGTTGTAGCTGATTAATCCTGATCCAGGGGAAAAGGTTACATGTTCAAGCTTAATTTCATCTCCAATGACTAGAGAGCCAATGAAACTGTGTTCTTTGGTGTTATACTGGCCATTCATGGATACCTCAACAGTTTGATTTATCTCGTCCCCATACATAAATGCTGTAATGTCGATATTAATCACTTCCTTAGGATTGGTACAACTGACGAGGACAAGAGATAGAAGAACGATCATATAAGTTTTAAGCAGAAAACTTTTCATCAAGACTCGCCTCCTTTTTTTCAAAAATATAACTTCTGTCTCACTATTGTATTAAGCCCTACTAGCTCTTTTTAAAAGGATTCCTAAAGCCCTTTGTTGAAGACAATAATAACACTATTCACCAGAAACGAGGGTCAACATGATTACTCAAGTAAGAAGTTGGACACATGATGATTCAATCCCTAACTTGATTGGTAGAAAAAAAGTAGATTGGTCTATTTTTGAATATGGGTCTGCGATACCAAACGACTTTATACCGTTTTTTGATCAGGCTAATCATGGGGAGGTTATTGAAGTTGGTAACCCCCAAAGGTTAACGCTAATCTGGGAGAACAAGAGGTATCAGGCAGTACTGAGAATTGCTGATCAAAAGGGCGTGGGTAGAGATAAGTTTCAAATGAATTACCGTTCTAATGAAATAAAGGAACTAATGAAGTCAGTTTTTAGATCTACATATGAATACATGCTAGAACTAAAGGATAAGGATTCTGGCAGCCGGAAACAAATATCTGTGCCAAATGAATTGGCCGAATATATAGAGTTTTACTCTACAGATAAGCCCTTCGTTTATGAAATGAAATTGCTACCCGTGGATGACCTAACAATGCCAAATATCTGGTGGGTCAATCAAGGCTCTACTCTTAATCAGGAATTTCAAGAGGGGATATTATGGGCTCCTTTGACTGGTAAGGGCGGTCGATCTCAGTACCATTGGGACACGATGGATGAAGTGAGAAAAGGGGATATCATACTACATTATGCAAATGGGGCATTGCGTTATGTAAGTAGAGCCATTGCAGATCCTGTGAATGCTAGAAAGCCTAGCTCCATGTCAAATTCCATATGGGAGGAGCAAGGGAGGCTTATTCGTGCGGAATATTTTGCGCTGGAGCCTAATATCCCCTTAAGTCGTTTTTCTCAGGAAGTCCTAAACTTAAATATTCATCAAGGTCCGATTCATTCAGGCGGAGGAGTGAAACAAGGCTACTTATTCCGTTTTTCAATCGAGGGACTTAACATTATTCAAAGTCATTCACCAGATGTAGCCTGGCCCGAATTTACACGTTTTGAAGTTGAAGACAATGAGGATTTGGATGAGGTGGAGCCTGTGCAAATGATAATTGAGGATGGGGAAGTAGCAGCAGTTTTAAGTAAGATCAAAGCTTATATTCAGCAGCGAGGGTTCTATTATCCGCCGCACCTCATTGAGAACTTTTACCTATCTCTCAAAACCAAGCCCTTCGTCATTCTAGCTGGCGTTTCAGGAACGGGGAAAACCAGGCTGATTAAGCTCTTTGCTGAGGCGATGGGGGCCAACTTGGATAACGGTCAGTATACACAAATCCCTGTTCGGCCGGATTGGAGTGATCCTTCCGATCTGATAGGCTACAGTGATCTGGCGGGTAAGTATCGTCCGGGGCCATTAGCTAAGGTACTCCTGAAAGCATCCCAAAACCCAGGCAAGCCTTATTTCATCTGCCTGGATGAGATGAACCTGGCTAGAGTGGAGCATTATTTCAGCGATATGCTTAGCATACTTGAGACGCAGGAATGGCAGGGTGATCGCATCGTCACTGCGCCAATCATTCATGAAGAGTCACTGGTGCAGGATGAGGATCGAGTGGTATATGGCAATTTGTCTATTCCAGAAAACCTATATTTGATTGGAACAGTCAATATGGATGAGACAACGCATCCTTTTAGTAAAAAGGTACTCGACCGGGCAAATACAATCGAATTCAATGACATTTATTTGCCTCAATTTCCTAAGGAAGAGCCGGAGGCGAAATTAAGCCCCGAGCCTGTTCCAAATCAGTTTCTGCGGAGTGACTATCTCCGACTCGTGGATGCTTTTCATGCCGATACAAAGGCATTTATTACGAAAACGACCGAGGCTCTAGTGCGCATCAACAATATCTTAGAGGAAATTCACGCTCATGTAGGGTTTCGGACTCGAGATGCAGTATGCTTCTATATGCTCTATAGCCAACGGTACAAATTGTTTTCCGAGGAGGAGGCGTTAGATCGTCAGTTACTTCAGAAGATACTACCAAGAATTCAGGGCAGTAGTGCTTCAATCAGAAGAGCTCTCTTGAACTTGATGAAGGAGTGTATAGGCCCTTCTTTTGTCATCAAAGACTATTCAGAGAATATGGAAATGATGTTTGAAGAACGCAAGCTCAATGAACTGATAAATCAGGCCAAGTATCCTCAAAGTGCAAAGAAAATCGCTTCTATGTTACGGAGGCTAGAAGAAGATGGATTCACCTCTTACTGGTTATCGTGATGCACCCGTTAACCTTCTACAAATAGAAACTAATCTATTTAAATTATTTATTAAAGGGAGACCATATCATCCGACCGTTGAAACTTTACAGCTTCATCGTCAAGAGGGGGAGGTTTGGTCCGATGCTCATTTTCATGTTGAAGTTCCCTCTTCGAAGGTGGAAGTCAGTTCGGTTCAAATTTTCTCCCGTCAGACGTTAAGTCTTCAAGCGTGGGATCATGGCGACCAAGCAGAGCCCTTGTTTTTCGAAACGCAAGACTATCAACTCGTTATTGAAAAGAAGCAGGATCTACCGATCGTCTTCTTTCATGAGAATATTCACCTTCGGCAGGCTATAGGGCCCATGAGTGATAGTTTATTGTCCGGTGTATTGAACTTCAAAAACGAAGTAGGTCTCTCCGAGCTTGAGCTTCGCCTGCAAGGTGAGGTTATTTTCAAGCTGCAGCTCGAGGTGTTTCCTTCAAAAATGGATTACAAGCGCGATTACGAGGTGATTTTGCGGGAGGTCAATGAACAGATCTATAATCTTTCCTTTGATTTTCTCCGCAGGACCTTTCATCTAACGGGGTTAAGGGAGACCAGGTATCAGAGTATTACTGAATTCTTTACGATATTACAGCAGGTTTTTCAACAGTTAATCCAGGGCGTGGATCGCATTAAAAACGCTCCTCATTCCAAAATGAGGCGAGAATCTCATGTCGTGGAATCATCGAGAGCAAAAAGGGTGGGGAAGGAGAATCTAGCGTTTTTACGCAAAAGGCCGGAGCTGTTTATCCAGGGACAACCCTACCCTACTCATGTGCTTGAAACAAGGCGATATGTGGATTTCGATACGGCTGAAAATCGATTCATTCGTTGGGCATTGCTACGCATTTCGTCAAAACTGAAGGAGCTTAGATCTCACGTAGCGAAGAAGGGCAACCCGGATCCTGTGCTGCTAAAGAGAATCGACGTAATGGGCTCGCAGCTACAGCGGCTGTTGAAGCAAGACTTTTTAGATGTAGGTGACATGAAGCAGGTTTCCTTAACCCTTGTGCTGCAAATGGCTCCAGGTTATCGGGAAGTGTATCGGATTTATCTCTTGCTGATGAAGGGCCTATCGATTCAAGGAGATTTGTTCCGTTTATCAATGAAGGACTTGGCACAGCTATATGAATATTGGTGCTTCCTGAAAATCCACCAATTAATCCAGCGTAAATATGAGCTGGTTAGTCAAGATTTGATTAAGGTGAATCGGAATGGGCTTTTTGTTACGCTGAAGCAAGGACATAAAGCTAAGATGGTCTATCGAAATCCGCGAAATGGCGAGGTGTTCACTCTCTACTACAATTCCCTGCCTAAGGGAGATAGTAGTTCTACCCTGGATCAAAGGCCTGATAATGTACTGACCTTGAAAAAGAACGATGCATCGATTGAGTACAAATATATTTTTGATGCGAAATATCGTCTGAATTCAGCTTATGAGGGAAGCCCATATTGGGTGAAGTACAAGCAGCCAGGCCCAGAGGAAGAGGATATTAACACGATGCACCGTTATCGGGATGCGATTGTTTACCAGGATCATCGTAACGGGGAGTACGAGCGGAGTATGTTTGGGGCGTACGTGCTGTTTCCGTATCCTGATGAAGCAAGATTTAAGGAGCACCCATTCTATAAAAGCATTCAGCTAGTCAACATTGGGGCTATCCCGTTGTTACCGAATGCCACAGGTCTTATGGAGCAGCTTCTTGATGAAATGATTCAAGACAGTCCAGAGAAGGCTTATGAACGTTCAACTCGGCCTCGCGGGACCAAGGAATACTATTTCAACAAGTTTGAGGGGAAGAATGTCCTTGTTGGCTCTTTGAGAGAGCCCTCCCAACTGGATGTGGCTTTGTCACAACGTTTTTATCATATGCCGCTTAAAAATATCGTCGATCACAAGCTCCTCACCCAAATCGAATATATTGCCATGTGCCAGTCCCGTAGAAAGTTTCAGGAGCCAGGAAACACGGGCATCCATTGGTTCGGCCTGATTCAGGATTGGAAGGTCGTTCGAAGAGGCGAGATTACAGAACGGCCTGCCCGGCCCGGCACAGAAGAAGAACTATATGTTAAATTCACCATTGAACAGTGGGAACGGCGGGACAAGCCTATTGCCTTAGGGGGACAGGGCATCTATACCTGTCTGTATACGAGCAAATACATGTTTGATCGTGCCAGTGAAATTGCTGAATTGAAGCTAGAGAATGACGAGGATCTGAGAAAATGGCGCGAAGCCCGAAGAGTCGGCAAGGTCAAAGTTGAGTTGGATCATACAGATGTGGATTTGGCGGGATCTGTGGTGGAGATTCGGGTGGAGGATTAGAGCTCCTATTTGCAGACAAACTCCTTTGTTCCAAAGTAGAGCTTAGGAGTTTGCCTTGTATTTATAATTATTAGATATATATTCGATTCAAATTAAGACCAGAGCAAATTAATTCGACTCAAACTTGCTTCTTTAGGGATCTTTTAGTTAGAAAACGATCATTAATTAAAAGTAGTCAATTACTTCTTAAATAGAAAAGACTTAAAAAAATCAAATTGAATATAACCATCTTGATATTTTGATAAATTTATTAATTTACAATTTAAAATTAGATATAAATAATTCTTTGCCTATATTGTTTTTCTTTTTTGAATGGATTGTATAAAACCATGATTCTTGGTTGTATATAAAATTGTCAGACTTGTATATTTCTCTTGTTGTTTCATTATCATCGATTGTTAAAAGGAATTTGTGAGGAGTTTCCTTCAATAATTTGGCAAGGTTTTCATGTTCGTATGGTTGCATTCCAACAGGGTAAAGTGAATTTCCCTTAAAATAATATGGTGGATCAATCATTAGAAATACATTTTCACCAGGAGCTAAAATTAAGGATGAAAAATCCATATTTGTAATTCTTGCTGTTTGTAATTTTAGTGAGCATGATAATATTCTTGCACAAAGCATTTCTGGGTTCCATCTACAATCAATTTGATATTTAGATTTTTGTTTAAGTCCTCCTATGGGATTAGCAGTATAAATCCCTGAATAATTTGTCCTATTGAAGAAAAGAAACTGAAAAGCCTGAGATATATTTTCTTCAGGTTCTGGGTTATTTCTGTATTGCTTCCACAACTCGACGGTAGGGTGAATTCTTCTTACCATATCACATAGTTGATCTGGGTATTCTTTTACCACATTAAAAAAATTATATACTCGTAAATCTTTATCATTTATCCAGCTTGAAACAGATGTAGGTCTATTCAAAAAAATCGAACCACCACCGAGAAAAGGCTCACGGTACTCCAAATGAGGGGTGTTAAGATATGGTTTGATCCGATTAATTACTTTGCTTTTGGAACCAGGAAATCTTAATGGTGATCTAGTATCATGTTTTAAACTCATTCCAGCACTCCAGTTTTATTGATATGATTGATTTTAACATAGTTAAAGAATATTGGCCACTTCTGTTGAATGTGGGAGGAAAATCTGGGATTTTGTAGAATTGATCATAATACATAATATTTTATTGGGGTGTTAAGATGATGGATGTAATATTGCGACTTATCGATAAAAAAGCACCAATTTCTTTCTTTCTTGGGGCGGGTTTTTCTTTAGGAAAAAAGAACCCCCAAACTCAGAAAAGAGAAGGACTAGGAACAGGAGAAGAGTTGGCTCAACACTTGATAAGTAAAAATAATTTATTAAAAAATACTGATTCTAAGAACTTAATGAATATATCAGATGAATATAGTTTTCATAATGATTCTGAATTTAGGGAAGAGTTGCAGAGGTATTTGGGTGAGGGAATTGTGCAGAACTCTCACAGACTTATGTCTGATGTTATTTATGATCTAGGAGAGCCGAAGGATTTGATACTGTCAGTAAATGTTGATGATTTATTAGAGCGGGCATTTCAAGAAAAACATAGAAAAATGTTAAGTGTGGCTAAAAGATCAGAAGATATTTATACAGGTGGAAACAAAGTTTATTTAAAGTTGCACGGTTGTGTTACAGAGATTGGAAAGGCAGTTTTTACTACCAAGGATTACCTTACAATTGAAGAAAATAATAGACTGTTTGATAAACTTAAAACCCTATTCGCTGAGAGATCAATCATATTTATTGGTTTCGGTATGGCTGATATTGATGTATTACGGATGTTGTATCGGGTTCGACCTCAAGATGGGTTTTCTAAACCCCATTACTGGGTTGTACCCAAGTCCAAAGATTGGTCAGTCGATAGAGAACGGTACTATTTGAGAGAATTTAATATTAATCATATTAATATGACTAGTGAAGATTTCTTACAATTGATATACGATCATCTAAAAAAAAAAGAGGCTAAAGAAATATTAATTAGTAATTTAAATACCGAGGGTTATAAAGCACCTATGACTGAAACAAAAATTCGAGCATTAATTGATATGGTTGATACGCTTTCACTTGATCTTCAAGGGAAGCTTTTTTTTCAATGTATAAAAATGGATAAGGGGAACTTGAGTAAGTTATTACATCAAAATCTAGGAAGTATTGAAAGCTCTCTTAAGTGTATTTTTGAAATGCTAGATCACAAGCCTGACTCCATTGTAGATATTAGCGCTGAAGATATACCAGTAAATGCTTACTCTTTAGATAATTTGAAAACTGTCTTAAAAAGTAAATGTCCTAATAATACACCATTTATTGCACATCTTTTATCTAAGTTGGACTTACAACAAGATGAGGAGCTTATATCATTTCTGTTTTCCAATTTATCAGCTGAACAAGTTAATCATAAGATCGCTTCATTGTTATTAAATAATGAAGTACCTGCCTTATTAGGATTAATGCAAAATAATAATAGTGAAGTATTAGAAAAACTGATTGCTTATAAAAGTGAGCGGTTTCCTTTCTCGCATGATATTCTTGAACTTTTAAAGTTAAGGGTGCGTCAAATTAACGGTGGGTTTTTCGATAGAATTACAGCTATTACTGATAAATATAAAGGAATAGCTGAGATTTTAAACAAACGTAATGATGATTTAAAAGAAAGAAGTAATTCTATTTGGGATCATACGTATTGTGATCATCTAAATTCATCAAACACTAAATTTAAAATACCCAAAAAATTCTCTTCCATTAGTTCAATTAATGCCAATGAAATAAATTCTAATAGAGTTTTGATTGGACAGGGTTTTATTTTATTTAATTCAGCATCAAAAGCAACGATTTATGAGCTCTCCCAAGAAAAACAATGTGATTTACCGGAAAATCAATTTATAACAATTTCAAAGGATAAAATAATTATCTGTAATGAGTCATTAGTTTATATTTTTGAGCCTGATGGATCATTGATACAGGCTGAGGTGTTGGATGATTCGGTAGCAGTATCACCCAAGACCTTCAATCATTCTGTGTACTTTATTGATGTTACTGGAAAGCTATATATATATGATTTAATGATGAACGAATTTGTTGTAAAAGAACAAATTGAGATCGGTATGGAGCATGTCGTAGATTTCATAATATATAGTGAACATTTAATTGTAGCAACCGAAAAAACAATAATAATTAAGGTTGTAGAGGAAGGGGTCAGAAGAATTAGCTTAGAATCAAGAATTGATACTTTAATTGGGGGCAGTAATGACTTTTATATTGCATCAAGTCAAGGTATTGGAAGATATGATTTTAATGCTACACTCCTTTCTAAATATAATTTTATAGCACCCCCCTCTACAAATATAGTATTTATCGACGAATGTAAAATTGCTTTTGGATATCAAAACCGTGTAATTACCATTGTATTAAAGGAATTTACTGCTGAACAATACAACGTTGTGGAACTCAGTTCAGAAATTCTTGATTTGATTGTCTGTGATGGTATTGTGACTGTTATTTGTGCTAACGGAGAAGTCATCAATATTGATGATGGACAGATAGCGAAAATTGAAATTGATCCTATTAATTATAAACAAGCAAGTTTGAGTGTGGGTTCTGGTGTTTTATGTATTGCATCGTTGGATAAACTGGTTGTTTGTAAAATAAGTGCATAGCGGGGTGAAACCGTTGAGTTACTCTTATGAAATATTTAAGTTGTTTAAAGAAGTAGCATTAGAAAGAGGACTGGATGAAATATTTGTAAATACGATTTTAAAAGATATAGATGTCATTAAAACTAAACCCTTCAATGACTTAAAGTTTAAACTAAAAGTTGACGGATTAAAATTTCCACTTGAATTTGATTCTGGCGGGGAAAGTAAATTATTTGAGCTTCGGGGGATAAACACTAGATACAAAACTACTTCGTTAATAGTGATAGGGATATTATTAGGGTGCGACTGGGGGAATCAAACGTTATTTTTAAGTAATTATAAGTTAGAAAGTCAGATTGAAGAAGTCAAAGCGTATTTTTTTAATAAAGAAATTAATATTGAAATGAGTATAGAAAGTGAAGCCGAAGAAATATCTCTTATAAAAAGTGAAAATTACATTCAAGTAATGCTGAATGGGAATGTTGAATTTAGAAGATTGCTTCAAAATTTTGAAATTGACATGCAAGAGTATCAGCAGTTTATGTCACGCCTTTTTAAAGTACAGTTTATTTCAAAAGGTAGAGATTTTGTAACACAAGTGCATCACGAAATCCTGGAAAACATAAAGGAAAGTTTTGATTACTTAATCATTAATTGCCGTAAAGTTTTGAGTGAATTTATGTCTAACAAATCTAGAAAGATATATTCTAAATCACTAAAAGAATTTGAAAATGAACTTGTACTCTTGCTTACATTTAAGAAGTTAATTTTGGATTTTAGAAATGGTAATCCTGATGTAGTTGATCTGAATGTTTTTGAATATTTTAATAATTTAAAGGACAATGAGGAGAAATTTAAACAGATAAATGAAAAAAAGAAAGAAATTATAACTAGAATTGAGAATTATAAATTAGAAAGGAATTTACTAATTGAAGATGGGGTAAGTGATAGTACAAATATTATTCAAGCCCCTTCAAATTGGAAAAATCCGGTAAGAAATGTGGATGAAATATTAGGATCATTAGAGAAACTAAAGGGTACTGATTTAGTTCCTCTGTATGTTGAACTTCAGGATTCATTTATAAAAATAAATAACTCTGATGATTTTAAAAAATTTATCCAATTACTCAGTGATGTTCAAACGAATGCAACTAATTATTATAACTTAAGAGAAAAGTATCATAGGTTATTCGAGTTAAACCGATTGTTGTCTGAAGAAGAGTTGGCACTTAAGAAAATAACAAGTGAATTAGAGAGACTTAAAGAAATAATATCAAAAACAAGTGAGCTTTCACTTTCTTCTAGTATAGATTTAAAAGTACTGCTGCCACGAATTAAGAGTATTCAAATGCTAATGCAAAAGTGTGGAATTGGAGAGTTAGGAGTTGTTTCTGAAATTATCGCTATGACGGAAAAGAAAGTTGAGGAAACGTCAAAAATTATAACAGAAATAAAGGCTGCAAATAGTCAAGATGATTACATTCCATATGAAATTCTAAACTCAATTTTATTTGAATTTAACTCAGTAAAAAGTTTGTTGGTTGAGAAAAGTGGAAATAAAACTAATTTTAATAGTTCTATTAAAGAGACTGCCGAAGAGTCATTTTTATACACACAGGTTGTAGAGTTGTTTAACAATCTTATGAAGGAACGCTGTAAGTATTATTATAAAGTTACAGATGAGAATGTAGAAAGCATTGAATTAAAATCATATGATTTCGAATCGCGTATGTTAACTACCCTTGATGGGGACGAAATCAGCGCTAGATATGGTCTAAGTGGTGGAATAGATTCTGCAATGACTGTTAGAAGCTTAGCATCTTCGCAGAACGACTCTTTATATGGAACAGTACTATTAGTAGATGAATGGGGAGATGTATCAGATACGTTAGCCGGCGAGGTTTACAAAACTTTATATGAAATAAATCAACTTAGTTTCGGTTTGTTTGTTGAAGTTTCTGAAGATGAACAAGCTAAGATACAATGTATAGATAGGTTGTGAGGAGATAATGATTATTAAGTTGCTTGAAGAGGTATTTGAAAATAGTAATCAACATATATTTAAGCTAGATTCTTTACCTTGGAAAGATGAAAAGAGCGTTTTCAAAAACATTAGTACATTCACAAAGAGGAGAATAAGCGTTAAAGGTGTAAGAAATCTTTTGAAAAAAGATAATCTGAATGATTCGTCATCATACTCTGAGTGTCTAGAGAACTATCTAATTACTGAGGTTACTAACAGTGAGACATATATGGTTATTACAGAGCTTGGTTTGCTTTATTTAAATACAATGTTATCCGATAATACTCTTGATCATTATGCAGCAATAAAAACCTCAAAGGAATTGTTCGCCAAATGTTCTGCAGAGGTTTTGAAACGCAAGTGTGAAAATGTATTTTCCATAGATATTAGTCCACAAGAGGCTGTATTATCATTGTTTCTATTACTAAATGGGGCAAATTCTTATTCTAGCGCGTTTCAACTTCATACGAATCATAAAGGGGAGTATCTTCATGGTAAAAGCATAATTAGCGAAATTAATTCATTATATATAGAACTCACTGGTGATGATCAGGAAAACTTAATAAAAGATGAGAAGGAGTTTAGGAATGTAATAGGTAGGAACGGTAAGAATGGTAGGCTTGCAAAGGCATTCCCAAGTTTATATCAAAGAGAAGAAGGGAAAATCTGGTTTCAACTTGATGATCGTAAGATGAATGAGAATTCACTTATTGTATTAAAGAATATGATAATGGAGATACTTCGAGTTCTTTCTAAAGATTTTATATTTGAAACTATATGTAATAATCTAGTTCAAGTTGTTGAGAAATATATGGTTAATAATCCTATAGAACCATATATTTTGAGAGATGTATTCTCGGGATTGAATAAGTTTAATCATCTAATAGATCTACATGTGGTTGCCAAAAACCTAATGTCAGAAACAGTAAATCCTGAAGAATAGTTATGGAGGAAGGTATTTTTTATTTTTATTCGAGTATTTTTGATTCTCTGCCGCTTTAAGCGGCGCCTTATTTGCAAGTACCCCTATAGCCTATACTCAGAAAAGCATTGAAGAAGTACCCATGGAAAACAAAGTGTTAATAACAGCCGGAAAAAAGCCGCCTCTCGAGGTGGTTTTCTCATTTGTTGCCAATTTTTTATTCCCTTCCCCTAACTAGTATTCCATTATTACGCATACCCGTACCACATTTCGTCCCTCCTTTTGCTATCCTATAAAAAAAGGAGGCCATCCCATGCAATCCCTTCTCGAATCCCTATACTACGGTCATCTCATTCCCGAAGAACAATTGGTTCCTAAAGATCCCCTGTACCGCAAGAAGGGTAGGGAACTGTCCGAGAAAATAGAGTCCTGGAAGAAAAAGCTGTCCAGCGACGAGTTTGCCGAGCTTGAGTTGCTGTTGGATTTACAGCAGCAAATTCAGAGTATGGAGATAACAGCGGCGTTCACCTATGGCTTCAAGCTGGGCGCAGTTATGATCATCGAAATCCATCTCGATCATGGGATGGGTCATATCGCCAAACAGGATGATGAGTAAATAGCAGCCCAACCCAGTCCAGCCCAGCCAAAGTTCCCTATAATGAATACTCTTCACCCTTAAGTCCCCAAAAAATTCCTTCCATGTTCTCTAACTCCCTTCTACGTCTACATTTATAATGTAGTCACACAGCAGCAAGGCTGACTTAAGCCACATTTGCTACTATCAGGGGGCTACAAGTGATGGGGTTCTCATAGCGGTCAACTCGCAGCTAGCTCGTTGCCCAGCATCTTTGCTGCCCACATTCACCGCTGTCCCAGCGACAGTCCAAAGAGATGGTTGTAAATTTCAATTTCTTCTTATATTTTCTTTACTAACAGGAATATCAAAAAGGAAGGTGAGCGCGGCTTGGGGAAGACTGAACTGAATATGAGCAAGGTGAACCATAACAAGGTGGGGCATAACAAGTTAATTCAGGCTGGGGGAAATAAGAACAAGATCAATTTACTGACCAAGCTATTGATTTCCTATTTGCTGGTGCTGCTGTTTCCAGTCATGATTATCGTGCTGTATTACTATCCGTATTCGGCGGAGGTGGTCAAAGAGAAGGAGATGGACTGGAACGCCCACATTACGGAGCAGTTCATGACGTCGATGGATACGTTCACGCGGTATGTGTACAATTTGCCGTTTGAGCTGGTGCAGAATCGGGAGTTCCGGCTGTATCAAGCCGAGGAGAGTGATTACCAGCGGGTACTGATAGCGAATGAGATGAAAAAGTACAACGCGACCGATGCTTTTATCTACAACACCCTGTTGTATGTGAGAAGCACCGGTTATTTGTTCTCCAAAACTGGAAGCGCATACAGTGTGCAGGATATGGGGAAGCCGGGGGTTGGCTTTTATTATGAGAGCTGGCCTCATAATGATCTGACCGAGACGCTGAACACGTTGGATTCTCCCGTGGTTCGGCCTGTAGAGGGGGTGCTGGTCCCCGGTCATAACCGGGTACGGATGCTGACCTTTCTGCAGCCACTTCCGGTGGGCGGTACGAGTTCGCCTGGCGTGGTGATGATCATGGTCCGGGAGGATACGATTCTCCGCATGATGCGGTCGGTATCGGAAGCGTATAAGGGGGACTTCTTTATTTTTGATGCGCAGGGACAACCGCTTGTTGCCTCTAACGAGGCGCTAGTTCAGAGCTCGGAGGATTTACCGCAGCTGGTAAGCCGTCTAGGCAAAGATAGCGGCTCATTCCGGGATACGTCCATTGGTACGTCCATTGGTACGTCCTCTGGCGCGTCCTCCGGCTCCTCCCTTGGCTCGACCCAGGGTTCGTTCTCCGGTATCCACCGGATCGACGGCGTGTCCTATCTCGTATCTTATACGGTTTCGGATAAGAACGGCTGGAAGTATGTCAGCCTGCTCCCGGTGTCGGAATCGCTCCAGGGGCTGCGTACGATTCAACTGAACACGATTCTGCTTGTTGGAGGCATTTTGCTACTTGAAGTGATTGTCATCTACGTCTCGATCCGCAAAAACTACCACCCAATTAAGCGTTTGGTCGAGTTCGCCGCAGGTTTGTTCGAGCCGGAGGAGCGTGGGCCGATGAACGAGATCGAGGCGATCCGCTATACGTTAAGCGGTCTATCTGCGGTCAACAGCCGGCTGGATGAAGAGGTGAAGGAGACGCTGCCAATCATGCGGGACAATATGCTGCTGGAGCTGGTCAACGGGCATTTCCTGAGCGGGGAGCAAGTGCAGCGGGAAGCGGAGAAGGTAGGAGTGAGTTTGGACGGAGCGCGCGTGACGGTGGCTGTCATCTCCTGTAATTCCGAGACAGAGGAGACGAATCTTGTGCTGCTTTATTGCAAAAACCGGGAGAGCCAGCTGCCTGAAGGGGTTCAGGGTTATTTTTTCAAAAGTAACTACCATCACGAGATCGTATTCGTCTGCTCCCATGGGGAGGACTTCTCCGTTCAAGCGTATTTAGCCCTGCTGCAGGAGGAGCTCCAGGTGCGGTCGGGCTGGAAGACGATCATCGGCATTGGCGAGCCAGGGGAGGCTGTAAGGACTGCCGGACATAGCCAACCAAAAGGAGCACGAAGGACTTCGGGACAGGATCAACCTGAACTAACTTGTACGTACATCCTCGACCCCAACTCGGCCCATGTCTCCTACTTGCAGGCGCTGCGTACGGTTGAGCAGCTGCGGCTGCGCTATACGAGTCCGATCCTGAGCTTTGCTGAGATCGAGATGTCACTGTCCGGTACGGTTTCTTATTTCGCGGAGCTGCTGCAGTCGTTGGAGCTGGCGATTTTGAAGAACGAAGCAACTCTGGTGGAGTCGCTGATTGAGCGGATCGTCTGCTATCTGAGCAGCGAAGGGCTGCCGCCGCATATGCTGCGGAGCGTGTATTTGAACACGGCTAGCGTGATTTTTAACGGGCTGCAGCGCTTCCGCCATGATGATCAGAGCCTGCTGCGCCTGACGGATGCGGCGTTCCAGCCCCGCTACACACTGGACCAGATGACGGGGATTCTGCAGGAGAGCGGCGCCAAGCTGTGCGAGATGATTCGCGAGACGCTGCCGAAGGGACGTACGGCTTCCCGCGAGGAGATTCTTGCCGTGATCGAAGACAAGGGGATGGACCCGAATTGCTCGCTGCAGCTGATGGCCGATCATTTTGGCATGTCGGTCTCGAATTTCAGTCATCATTTCAAGAAGGAGATGGGCCAGAACTTCAAGGAATACATCGATCGCCTCAGAATCCAGAGGTCGATTCAATTGCTGCGGGAGAGCGAGGAGACACTGGAGGGCATCGCTGCCCAGGTCGGGTACACGAACACCTCCAGCTTCATTCGCTCCTTCAAAAAAATCGTCGGCACCACGCCCGGCCAATACCGCACCACGCACAGAAGCTAAGCTCCGTTCCATCCGAAGTTGTCATGGCAAGATGCGGTAGGGTCGACAATCATCCAAGCATCCCGGCCCGCATCGTCCGCATAGAGAGCAGGGCGCACGATGCGGCTCCCCACCAACAGGGCTGTGGCCGTTAATGAATCTGCCTGCATACACCATCGCAAGAGGCACTTTTTGAACATCTACAATATTTGAAGACGCCCCCGGAACGGCCGGGAACCACCGTCTAGCCACACAATACATTAAGCGCTTTCAAAAAATGAAGACCCACACAAAAACTGCCCGTTTACGCGGCTTGGCATCTCCCATTACTGTCTAAGGTGCCTGCGATTCAGTCCAGGCAAAGCTGTGGCAGCGGTCTGTATCGATCGGGCCCATATCAAATGTGTGGAGGTATGGATATGCGGAAAAAGGTAAGCGTTCTCACATCACTCGTCTTGATCACAGCCATGCTGCTGTCGGGGTGCGGTTCAGGGGGAGATAGCAAGTCCGCGGGGACAACGCCCGGGAATGCGTCCGGGGAGAAGGTGAAGCTGACGGCGATTATGACCAAGCATCCGCTCACCAAGCCGCTGGCGGAAATGGAGTGGCTGCAGGCGGTCGAGGATGCCGCCGGAGTCGAAATTGAGTGGCAGGAGATTACCACCGACTATGGGCAAAAGAAAGGCACGATGCTGGCCAGCGGCGACATCCCGGATCTGTTCATTGGGCCGAATGTCATCACGGATGCGGATTTTGCCCAGTTCCAGGGGCTGTTCCAGGATTTGTCCGGCCTGCTCGACCAGGCCCCGAACGTGCAGAAGATGTTCAGCGAGAAGCCAGAGACGAAGCTCATCGCCACGCAGCCAGATGGCAAAATCTACGGCCTCCCCAAATACCAGCGGTTCTGGCCGTCAACCGGCACCAGGCAGTTCATCAACCAGAAATGGCTGGATGAGCTAGGGCTGCAAAAGCCGACGACCTGGGATGAGCTGTATGACGTCCTCGTCGCTTTTAAAGAGAAAGACGCCAACGGCAATGGCGATGCGAAGGACGAGATTCCGATGGATTGGCCGGGCGGGATCGGCGGATACTTCAATCCGGCCGTGCTTCTGGGCAGCATGGGCATCACGCTGTCGGAGGGCAGCAGTCAGGGCTATTTTGTCGAGGATGGACAGATCAAGAATTTCCTCATCGACGAACGCTACAAGACCATGGTGGCTTTCCTCAACAGGCTGTACAAGGCCGGGCTGATTAATCCCGAAGTGTTCACGCACGACTATACGAAATATCAATCGATCGCCCGCGGGGAAGGGGACACGGCCAAGGTTGGCTTCACCTGGGGCTGGGTGGCGTCCGACCGGTTCGGGGAGCAGCTGGCCCCGCAGTATATCACTCTGCCTCCGCTGAAGGTCACCGCGGATTACACGGGGGAGCTGTCGTGGAGCTATGATTACTATTCCTTGAACTACGGCACGAATCACGTCGTGATGTCCGCCAAGACGAAGCATAAGGAAGCGGCGATGCGGTTTATCAACGAGCTGTACGATCCGAAGGTCGGCATACAGGCGTTGTTCGGCTCGATCGGCCCGAATATTCAGGACCATGGAGACGGGACTTACAGCGTGCTGCCTCCGGCTAATCCGGAGATGGACCCCGGCACCTGGAAATGGACGTCCACGATGGCGGATCACGGGGCTTTTTATATCCCGGACGATCTGCAGCTGACCCTCGGCAAAGACATGCAGGAGGTACTCGGCCAATCCGAGCCTTTGGAGGAAGCATTGAAGGTGGATCTGGAAAAGGATGTTTTTCCCGGCCTGTTTATCAAATACTCGACGATGGACAACAACACGATGAGCCTGAACAACACGAACATTATGAACCTGGCCGAGTCCAGCTTCGCCAAGTGGGTGACCAAGGGCGGCATCGAGGCAGAATGGGATGCGTACGTGAAGGAGGCCCAGAAGGCTGGCATCACCCAGAATCTAGAGATCATGCAAAAATACTACGAAGAATATAAGAGCAAAAAATAAGGGGGGAGCATATGCAGACTCGCAAAGGGCTAGTTCACGCCGTCACGCGCGACTATCAACTCTGGATCATGATCCTCCCGGCGATCATCGTCATTCTTATCTTTAATTACATCCCGATGTACGGGATTCAGCTCGCTTTTCGCGATTATGACTTCAGCAAAGGGCTGACCGGGGGCGAATGGCGGGGACTGGCGTATTTTCAGCAATTCATTGACAGTTATCTGTTCACCGACCTGATGCGGAACACCTTTCTGATCAGCCTGGCGAGCATTGTGCTTGGCTTTCCGGCTCCCATCATTTTGGCGTTGATTCTGAACCAGATTCGGCGCAAAAAAATGAAGCAGCTCATGCAGACGACCGTCTATCTGCCGCACTTCATCTCGGTGATCGTGCTGGTCGGTATGCTGAATGTGCTGCTGTCGGCGGAGACCGGGGTCGTCGGTCATTTGATGAAAGTGGTCGGGCTGGGGCATATCAACCTGCTCGCCTCGACTGGCACCTTCATTCCGGTGTACGTGCTCTCGGACATTTGGCAGCACTGCGGCTGGAACAGCATTATCTATCTGGCCGCCCTGTCCACGGTCGATCCCCAGCTCTATGACGCGGCCCGCATCGACGGGGCCAGCCGCTGGCAGACGATTCGCTTTGTTGATATTCCGGCGCTTGTGCCGACGATTATTATTTTGTTCATTCTCAGCATGGGCAACATTCTCAGTACCGGCTTCGAGAAAATATTCCTGATGCAGAACTCGCTCAATCTGCCCGTTTCCGAGGTTATTGCCACCTATGTATACAAAATCGGGATCGTCTCGAGCCAGTTCAGCCTGGCCTCGGCCATCGGCCTGTTCAATACGGTGATCAACTTCATCTTCTTGTTTGCCATGAATACGATCTCAAAGCGGGTATCCGAGACGAGCCTATTCTAAAAGCCTATGAGGAAAGGAGGAACGGACATGGATTCTACGCGAATGCGTAATCATGGGATTGGCACGGAACCCGCTCGAATGGGTAGTGATGGAGCAACATTCAGCAAAGGGGCCTTTCGCAGCAGCGGCAGTTTCCCTAGCGGTGGAGTCTCAGGCAGCAGCGGTAGCTTTCCCATCAGTGCAGTCTCACCCAGCGGCGGTACCTTACTTAGCGATGGAGCCCCACTCAGCGAAGGCACCTTACTTAGCGATGGAGCCTCACCCAGTAATGGCACCTCACCTAGCTATGGCAGCTTGCACAGCAAGGGAACCAGCAGCGGAAGCCCGCGAATCGATGGAGCCGAGCCGCCTCTCGGTGGAATCGGGCCAAGCTTCCATGGAGCGCCACCGCCAACGAACGGAGCCCGCCCGCGCCTCAACGGCAAAGAGCTCGCCTTCAAAATCACGCTCGGGCTGCTGTGCACGTTTATTTTTCTAATCATCGTTTATCCGCTTTATTTCATCGTGATCGCTTCCTTCAGCGACTCCACGCTCGTAGCGACAGGCAAGGTATGGCTGGTGCCGAAAAATATCAGCTTCTTCGGATATCAGGAAATTTTCAAGGATATGCGGATCTGGACGGGCTACCGGAACACGGTGTTCTACACCCTGTTCGGCACCTTGGTCAATATGCTGTTCACGCTGCCTGCGGCGTATGTGCTGTCCCGGCGGGAGTTCCGGGCAAGGAAGGTCATTATGTTTATTTTCGTGGTGACGATGTTCTTCAACGGCGGACTTATTCCGACTTACTTGCTAATGAAGGATTTGCATCTGACAAATACGATTTGGGTGTTCATTATCCCGTTTTGCGTCAACGTGTTCTATCTGATTATCGCCCGGACGTTCTTCGAGAGCTCGCTGCCGCAGGAGCTGCACGAGGCAGCGGTGATGGACGGCTGCTCGCACTTTACCTTTTTCTTCAAGGTGGCGCTGCCGCTCTCGAAGGCGATGATCTCGGTAATCGGTCTCTATTATCTGGTCGGGCACTGGAACGACTTCTTTACCGCGCTGATCTATATCCGCAATAACAACCTGCAGCCGTTGCAAATGATTTTGCGGGACATTCTGCTGTCCAATCAGGTGTTTGCCGGCGGGGCGGGCACTGGGGGAGATGCGGGAGGTTATGCGCAAAGATATGCCGACCAGATCAAATACGGCGTTATTATCGTGTCCACGCTGCCGATTCTGGTGATCTATCCGTTTATCCAGAAATATTTTGAGAAGGGTGTCATGATCGGTTCGATCAAGGGGTGACGCTGGAGGGTAGAATTAGGGTGTACTCGGCAGGACTCGGCAGAGCTTACTGCACCTAGCGGTAGCGGAGCCCAGCAGGAGCCAGCGGAACCCAACAGAACTCTAAAAGGGTCGCTTAGCCAGAGTTTTTTTAGCATAGAAAATTCCGTCCAATGGTAGCCAATGCAACCGCTGGGCGGTATTTTTTTGTGGATTTAATTAGAAAGGCTCTGTCTGACGGGGTTTTTCACATGTTACAGAATATTGTTGATTTTTTGATCTCTTCCTCGGTGTGAATTATTATATTTATGGATTCCAGATAACCATATAACAAATATTTATAAGCATAGAGATAGTAAGGTAGACAACTTTTCCTTTGTGTTCAAGCGTGATAATTGCATAAGCAGGCATTGCCAAAGCGCATATCTAAACAGGTTGGGCTGAGCTACTCCTCTCATGTGGCGGTACATGGCTGAGAATTGTTTGTCCAATTTCTGTACATTGCGGGTATGAAAAAGCAGACGATCAGCGGGTGAAGTTGGGCGGCAGGCAGTGGTGGATGTTCCGTTCACATGAACTTGGGTTTCTCCTTTTATCATTTGCTTCCGAGACTTTAGAGTATTTGCCGAGGTGAGATTAACTCTCCAGTGATTCTGGCGATCGCAGTGAAATTGTATAGTTTGTGTAGTCTTTGGAATGGTTCGATGTGCGGGTAATCCTTTACGTGAAGGCTTGAATTCTCGTGTGGCTGTTTCGGTAATACCCGTACTAGGGAGTTCACCTTGGATTAAATGCATGTTTTTCTCTATATATTGAAGAACAGCTTGTCGCCAGGAGTGAATTGTAGTTGGGCTTACACCTAAATCCGTAGCTGTTTTTCGGATGGATATTCCGTCAAGCATCCTTTGCATGAAGGGAAGGATATGTTTGCGGAGCTTTTTGTAATGGAATATCGTGTTCGTATGATCATTAAAATGAAGCTTGCAGATTTTGCAATGAAATCTTCTTTGGGTCTTTTCGGGATCGGCATAACCATAAGCTACGATATAGCGACCCTTGGCGTCAGATTCACTCCTCTGTGTTTTGCAACGGGGACAGGACATATATAAGGGGTGTTTTTTGTCCCGAATGTCATCGGCAGACAGACCAAGCCTTTGATCAAATTCTTCAATTAATCTCTTTTTTCGCTCTTTGGGAGAGTTTATTAGCATTGTGATAAGTTGACTATCCGCATTTTGCCCCATAAATAACCGACACCTCCATTTACACCCTTTTAGTTGCTTATGACCATCTTAAATGATTCCATTTGGTAGATCAACGACATATTGTAACATGATGCATCTTTAAACGATCTTAACTTGTAACAATTTGGATGGACGTCTAAGATGAAAGTAGTTTTTGTTTGGGGACGGAGGTGCGTTCAATGGAGGTTAACTTATCAGGATTATCAGTGCAATTATTGCGCGGAGTGCCTGAGTTAAAATATGTCAACGCAGAGAATGTAGTTCGCTATCGTGCGATTATGCGATTTTTCTATCAAGAATATAAAAGATTGCGATATTGGATGAAGACGGAAGATGTGTTCGAGGCGATTAAAGCATGGCATGTCTTGCCAGAGTATACGATTGAAATGTGCCAAAGCGACCTGGATCAATTAGTAGAGTGGCAGAACTTAACTGCCCGTCACGATGGCGGGCGATCTTCTACATTAGAGGAATATCTCAAGAAGAAAATGCAGTACCTGTTGCGTCCTTATTCCATTGAAATCGAACGGTTGCTAGAGACACTGGAGAAGGTGACGGGGTATGGCGGTTCGTTGGAAGCCTCTTTATTCGATACGATTGCGGATAAACTGTTCGATATTCGCAGTAAGGTAGGTGAAATGGAGCCGGAATCAGCGCTGGAGTTATGGAATGTCTTATACCGATCCTTCGTCAGTTTACATGAGAATGCAGCGGACTATATAGCCAGTCTGCATACAGCCCGGGCAGAAGAGATGATGGTGACGGAAGCCTTTTTAATATTTAAGGAAAAGTTGACCGATTATCTGCAAAATTTCGTACAAGCATTGCAGCGAAGCGCCTATAAAATTGAAGGCAATCTGCTGCGGATTAATGATACGGTTCGCGATTTGTTCTTGGAGCAGGTGGTGGAAGGTGAGCTTAGAAAGCCGCGGCTGGAAGATGGCCCGAATCGGGAGGAAATGTTAGCGGAATTTCGCCAGGGATGGACCAATATTCGTTGTTGGTTTGTGGGTGAGGGAGCTTCGCCAAGTGAGCTCACATTGCTGGAGCGGGCGACGAAGGACGCGATTGCACGGATCGTAAGAAGCGCCATACGCATTCAGGAACGGAAACGTTCAGGATTGAGCCGTAAAAAAGAGCTCGAGCATCTGGCCCGCTGGTTTGCTTCGGTAGAAACAGTGGAGGAAGCGCATAGGCTGTCTGCATTTACTTTCGGATTATTTCCAACGCGACATTTGCAGGGGGAGGATTTACGCGACTCAGACCGTGCAGATATGTCATCCTGGCAGGAGCGCCCCATGGTGCGCATCCTTCGTTCACGCAGCCGCAAGAGAGGGGAGCGCCAGCCAGTTGAGGCGGTAAGAGATAACGAGCATAGGAAGCAGCGAGAGAGGGAGGCATTCAAGCTGCGGCAAGCGGAGGAATGGAGGATGATCGCAGCGCTTGTGGAGCAGGACTCTGTCAAAATTTCCGAATTCGGTTCGGTGACGACCGAGGAGCGGAGGCGTCTGCTGCAGTGGATCGGCAGATGTATGACGGCAGGAAGCAGCTATTCGTTTGTCACGCCGGAAGGTGTGCGAATTAGGTTGAGCAATCCATCTATGGAAGAGCGGACGGTTCTAAATGCAGAAGATGGTGATCTGGAGATGGCGAACTATGAGTTGCATTTTATGTTAACGGAAGCGGCTAGGGAATTTGCTGCAGCGGCAATGGATACGTCCATAGATGGGCCGAAAAAGGATTTAGAAGAAGAAAGGCGTGAGTAGTAGATGTCCGGAGGAGCGGTTCGGCGATTAGGCAAGCAAAGAAAAAGCGCGGAACAGTCCGCCGAGCGTAAACGTGCATGCATGCATGCGCTGCTGAATAGACCGTGGATCGCAAAAGAAGAGGATCCGGATTTATATTTTGCGGTCCGGGATCATTATGAAGAGTTGCGCGACTGGTTTATGGATAAGGCGGGGTTTCCACTGATCGTAACACGTGCGCTTGCAAAATTAGATAAGACTCCGGTTAAGGCGCAGACTTGGATGGGCTTTCCCGAGTTTCGTGAGAAGCGTGACTACGTTTTTTTCACTTATGGTCTGTGGTATTTGGAGGGGAAAACGGAGCTGGACCAGTTTCTGCTCTCTGACATTGTTGAGGAAATCCGCGAACAGATGCTTAGTGCTGGTCTGGAGGCGGACTGGCGGAATTATTTCGATCGCCTGTCCATGGCCAGGGCGTTGAAGAAGCTGCGGGCACTAAACGTACTGTATAGCGTAGATGGTGATGAGGGCCAATGGGCACAGGATGAGGAGCGCAACGCATTGTATGAATGTTCACCGTTAGCCAGGTACGTGCTTCGACGGTTCCCTCACGATTTGACGAATTGTTCTCGACTCGAGGAGTTGGAGAATCCTATCCCTTATGCCAATACTCAGGATGGTCAGTCGATGAGGCGTCGGCATCGGGTGTATCGTCGACTGCTGCTGGAGCCGGCCATAGTCGACAGGCATTGGGATGAGGAAGATTTAAATTATGTGCTGTGGCAGCGACGCGCGATTATCGATCAACTCGAGAATATGTTGGGCTGGGAAGGCCGGCGTTATCGGGAAGGGCTGGTTTTCTTCCATCCCGAATTAACCGGAGAGTGCGATTTGTTTCCGACCGTATCGGTTGTCTCGGATTTAGCGCTGCTTGCTGCGACTGAAATCCGTAAGAGACTGTCGGAGGGAGATGGTCTAAACGTAGAGGACGACGGTACGGTGCGTTTAACAAAAGCAGAAATAGAGACTCTCCTGTACAGATTGCAACTTCAACATAAAGAATTTTGGAGCAAAGAGTTTCGGGAAGCCTCCTCCCAAGAGTTGGCGGTGCTGTGCATGGAACATTTTTCCGAATGGGGGCTGGGGGAACGTGAAGGAGAGAATTCGTTTCTGATTTCTCCAGTACTGGCTAGATGGACTTCGGAATATGCGAATACAGACTTTGATACTTGAGGTAAATTGAGCAGTATTCAAACGGGAGGAGTAGATGTGGTGGAACGGCAGATGATGGAGCAAGAGGTTGGGCGACAAGCCGCAAGGTGGCAGATGCACCGCGTCGGTATTTTGAATTTTTGGTATTACGACGAAGAGGAGTTTCAGCTTGAGGATGGCCGGCTGATTCTGCGAGGTGCCAACGGATCCGGCAAGTCGGTTACGATGCAGAGCTTTCTGCCGCTTGTACTTGACGGGGATAAGCGGGCTCATCGGCTAGATCCGTTCGGTTCGCGGGATCGGCGCATCGAGTATTATTTGTTGGGCGAGGAAGACGGCGGGAAGACGGACACGACAGGCTACTTATGGATAGAATTTAAGCACGGAGGAACCGGAATTTATAGGACAATTGGTATTGGGCTGAGAGCGAGAAGGAATGCGGCACAGGTGCAATTCTGGGGATTCCTGTTGGAGGATGGCCAACGGATCGGACGCAATTTCTGGTTATATGATCGCAATCAATGGTTAGAAGACGGAATTCGGATTCCACTTGATCGTAAAGGAATTGAGTCGAAAATAGGGGCAAGCGGGCAGGTTGTTTTTGACCAGAAGTCCTATCAGGATTTGGTAAACAAACATATTTTCGGATTCGCTGACACGGATGCTTACCAGGATTTACTTCAGCTCATGATCCAATTGCGTAGTCCGAAACTGTCCAAGGATTTTAAGCCATCAGCGATTTATGAAATTCTCCATCAGGCATTGCCTCCTCTAATGGAGGAGGAACTGCGGCCGCTTTCCGAGGTGCTGGAGGATATGGATCAAATGACGGATCGCCTGGACGAACTCAAGCGGCACCGCACCGAAATGTTGAAGTTACAGGAAAGGTATGATTTTTACAATAAGCACATGCTGTATACTCGATCCGAGCGCTTGCTGGAGACCAAAGCGACTTATGATGAAGTCGATGCCAGAGTCAAGAGCTCCGAAGATGCGCTTACTCAAGCAGAGGCAGCAAAGGCCGACGCGGCGAAGCAACGCAGCCGCATGCAGGAACAGTTGCAGGAAATTGCCGTCGAACGTGAACTATTAGAAAAGCACGAGGCGATTGGCAAGCAGCGGGAATACGATGCCGCAATGACGGCTTTGGCGGATACGGAGAAGCAGTTGGAACGCTCTAAAGAAAGAGTAGGGAAAGCCCTTATCAAACAAGAGCAGCTTGGAAACAGGTTGCTGGAGGCTGGGAAAAAACAGGATGCAGCTGAACGGGAGCAGCAGGAATTGCTTGGCGAACTGGAAACGATTGCGGGGGATATGGAATTTGCCGGACATGCCATTTATCATCGGTACTGGTCCACGGATATTCCCACAGACGATATATGGAGAGAGGCGTGGAGAAAGGATCTGCATGATCACCGGGATGCGGTAGAACGCAGTTTGGCCAAGGCCGTTGAGGAGAAAATGGCGGTAGCGCTGGTTAAAGAAAGCGAAATTGAGCTGGGCGAAGCGAGTCGGGTTAGGGATGAGGCTGAACGTCAGCGCGGTGAGCGTGAAAAGCAATTTGAGGAGAGCAAGGAGGCATTTAAGGACGAGATTGTCATCTGGCAAAGTGGACTACAGCAGATGGCTTTTGCCGAGGATGAGATGCGTGTAACATTTGGGGCACTTCGCGAGTATGGCCTGGAACAAACGTCGCTGGAGCCAGTGCGCAAGACATTGTTGAGCCGCTATGAAGCAGCTCACGAGAATTTGGTGATGAAACGGCTTGGAATGGAGAAGCAGCGGGAGGACTTAGTGGATGAGCGGATGCGACTTGAGGAAGAGAAGCGCGGCTGGGAGCAAAGTCGGGAGCCTGAACCTGCTCGCAGTGAGGCACGCTCGAAGTACCGGGAGGAGGGTTCACAGCAGGGCGGTGCTCCGTTCTTCGCCGCATGTGATTTCCAGCCACACCTCAGCGATGAGACTAAAGCGCGACTCGAAGAAGCGTTGGAGCGCTCGGGGTTGCTCGATGCTTGGCTATTCCCGGACGGTCAGGTGTTTGGGGGTGGCAGTGGAGTTGAGGAAGCTTGGATTATACCGCGTCCGCTAGAATTCGGATATACACTGGCAGACATGTTAACACCTGCTCCTCCAGAGGGGAGCGGACTTACGGCTGAGTTGGTGGATGCAGTTTTGCGGAGTTTTTTGTGGGATGAGGAAGGCAGCCTATTGGATAACGGCGACTGGAACGGGATCCTTTCGGCTGATGGCTCTTATCGACTCGGTTCGCTCGCTGGCAAGGCGGCAGTGAAGGAACAGGCGGAGTATATCGGCAAGGAGACCCGCCGTCGTACTCGTATGTTAGCAATCGCCCGGCTGAATGAAGCTATTGGTGCATTAGATGCCACACTGCGTGAATTGGGCGAACGAATTGCTGAGCAGGAGGAGGCGGAGCGGAGGCTGGCGGAAGAACGAGAACAATTTCCCGGAGGTACGGAGATGGCTAGAGCCCTTCGGGAGCTGCAGGCCGCAGATTATCGGTTGCAGGCGGCGGCCCATCAGGAAGGGCAGGCGAATGAGCGTTTCAAAGCTAAATCAGCACACTGGCGCGAGCTCCAGCGGGAATTGTTGGAGCTTACCCAAGGATGGACCAGACTTAAGCAAGAAAAAGATCTTGCTGCTGCTATCGTTATAATTCGTGATTATGAAGCTATGCTATCGGATCTCCATTCCGCTTGGCGGCAGTACAGGGAGGCTTACGTTTCTCGGGATCGGCTGGCGGATGAGCTAGACACGGTCATCCTAGAACTAGAGGACGAAGATGCATTGACGGATGAGCTCGATGAACGGCGTCGAGTCCAGCGGACCCAGGTTGATACGTTAAGACGGCTGATTGAGGAGCTGGGCCTGGCCGATGTTGCTCGTAGGATGGAGGAGCTGCGGAATGAACAATCCGTGCTGCATGGTCAGGCTAAGGAAGTGGAGTCGCTGCTTGACGAGGCTAAGGACAAAGCGGCCAGAGCGGAGGCACAGTTAGTGTTACTGCGGGAGCAGGCAGAGACGATTCGTTCTGGGCTGGAACAGGAACAAAGGCAGCTAATGGCGGAATTGGGCAATGGCCTGGTAGGCGAATGGAAGTGGAGCGTGGAAATTACGGACACGGAAGAAGTCCAAGCACATGCAGCTTCTCTCCACATGACAGCCAAAGAAATCCGAAGGCAATACGAGCCGCTGTTTGCTGGGCGTAACGCTGAAAATATCGTGAACCGTTTGCTAGAGCAGTTTAACGCCGCGCGTATGTTGTTAACGGAATATGTATTGGAGACGGTTGTGGACGAAACGAATGGGCGGCTTTTACTGTTATCCATGCGCAATCCCCATCAACCACTGCCACCGCATGTACTGCTGAACGAACTGGAGCATCAGGAAGCGGAGCAAGGTGCCTTGTTAAGCGATAAGGATCGCGAACTGTACGAGGAGATCATTCTGCGCAGTGTTGGCAAGGCCGTCCGGCAGCGGATTCACCGTGCAGAGCAGTGGGTTCGGGAAATGAATAAGTTGATGGAGGAGCGCGATACGTCGAGTGGATTGCGCCTAAAGCTGGAATGGCTGCCGAAGTCGGCGCTGGGGGAGCATCAACTGGGCGTTTCTGAACTGGTTGAGCTGTTAAAGCGTGATTCGCATCGATTGCGTGAGGATGAAATCGACGCAATGATTGAACATTTTCGGGGGCAGATCAGTAGTGCAAAGCAAGCGGCCCAAGAGGAACAGGAATCGCTCCGCCAGCATCTATATACCGTTCTTGATTACCGCAATTGGTTTCAATTTGAACTTAAGTATAAAAAAGGAGCGCAAACCGGTTATCGACCACTCACGGATGCTCGTTTCAACGTGCTGAGCGGGGGCGAAAAAGCGATGGCCATGTACATTCCGCTGTTTGCTGCCACATCGTCCCGGTATTCTGACGCCCGTTCCGAGGCGCCGCGGCTCATTTCGCTTGATGAAGCATTCGCGGGTGTGGACGAGGAGAACATGCGAGATATGTTCAAGCTGCTGACGGATATGGGCTTCGATTATATGATGACTTCCCAGGTGCTCTGGGGCTGCTATGATACGGTTCCGAAGCTGGCAATCTATGAAATTTATCGCCCCAAGGATGTTGATTTTGTCACTTTGTTCCGTTACCGCTGGAATGGCAGGCGTAAGGAATACGTTGAAAGTGGTGCGGAAGCATGATCAAAGATTCGCACTTTGCTTATGAAGATCCTTCGGACAGGGGCAAACAACCTGACTGTTCAGAGCAAGTAACTTGCGCAAAAAAAGCACGAAATTATTTCTCCAACCCAGGGTTTAAACGAATGCTTGAGGCTGTTTGGAAGCGATATTCCAGTTTGGAAAAGGTAGGCGGGCATGCTATTGTCCCGCGTGCGAGTGAGGAAGAATGTGAGGCGATTAATGCTTTTTTTGGCTGGTATAAAAGACCTGGAGCAGATATTCGTATTCCTCTTGTAAAATTTGAGCAAGAATTGCTGGGATCGGCATTTCCCTTTACGATTGTCGAATTATATGAGGTCTTGGCTGGTGAACCGTTGCTAACCAAGTCAGATCGACAGCAGTTGGCGATGCAGGATTGGCAGGAATTGTTCATAACGGTGGAAGCTCAGGCCATGAAGGAAGGGATACAGTTTCAGCCCACGATAACGGATTGGTTAGCTGGCTTGAGAGATGGTCGGATATTTGGTTATCGTACCTTGCGTGAATTGTGGCGTGATTCTCCCGAGTCAGCGAGCAGGGAATTAACGCATGCTGCGCGGGCGTGGAACCTATTACTTACGGGGAATACTTCCTTAGATTTAGACGGGAGTGAAGCCAAGGTATCGTCGATACGCTTGCCGGTACTCGCCGCATTGGCCACCGGAAATCCACATGCGCTGGATCGGAATGTTCCGGCGGGTCGGTTGTTGTTCCAGGCTTTACGTTTAGCAGGGTCGGGAAAGGTGTTAGTGGGAACTGAGCCTGATTCGCTAGACTTGGCAAATTGGACGGATTTGGCGGATTCAGCAGACTCTGCTGAATCCGATAAGGTACCAGACTTCCCGTCCGGCATCGACAGCTTGGAAGCGAGAGGAATTTACCGTAGCGCGGGGATTATGGATGACGATATATCCTCCCTTGTTCATATGTATTGTCCTTGGGACGAGAAAACTGAGCCGTATGTTCTGACATTGAGACAGATCGAGGCAGGAAGAACACTTTCTCCGGTTAGTGATATTTTTATGGTTGAGAATCCGGCAGTTTTTTCCACCTTAGTTGATATAACGGAAGCTTTAGAACCTGCAAGAAACATAAAGCGGACAGAAAAAGCAACGGAGCAGGGAGATCCCTTTCGGGCATCAGGTCCTCTGTTGCTTTGCACAAGTGGCCCAGCAAGTGCGGCCGTGTTACGGCTAATTGATCGATATTTGCAAGAAAATCTGCTTTCCAACTACTTATATTACTCGGGTGATTTTGATGTTAAAGGAATTGAGTTTGGGAACGTTCTGGCCTATCGTTACGGGAATCGATTTAAAGGTTGGCGTTTTGACGAGGACAGTTACTTGACAGGGTGTACTATAAATCTTCCGAATGAGGTAGTATTTTCGAATGAAGAACTATTCCGTTTAAGCAGAATGGGGGCTGCTTGGGATAACTCTTTGTGCGCTAGGATGAGTGACAAAGGTAGAAAGTTGTTTCAGGAACAATTAATTGTCTTGTTGTCGGATGATTGGAAACGGGCAGTTTTAGGAGGAGAAATGGATTGTTAGCATATATAGATGAAAGTGGATTTCCGCATCCGCATGATGAAACCTTGCACCCGGTTTTAGCTGCCGTCTGTATTCCCAAAGATGAAGTGCGGAATATTATGCAGCGAATGTATAAAATAAAGATGGATATTTACGGTCGCTATGATGTCGAATTAAAAGCTGTAAATGTACTGAAGCCCAAATCCATTACAAAAAATTCATACAACAAGGGTCGTAGATGAGATATTGAGTAATATATTTAATCTCAGGATCTTTGCTATCGTTATGGATCATCCTGAAACTCCTTTGCCTACGGAACCAGGTAATTTTCCGAATCATTACAGATTTCTGTTACAGCGAATTAACGGGTATTCTTTGATTAGGGGAACAAAATCTGTCGTTTGTTTTGATGCGCAAGATGAAGGTAACGATATGATTATCTCACATAAAATGAAGAACTACTTGTTTCGTTCTACAGAGGGAAATCAATGCACATCTATTGTTGAATCGGCATTTTTTGTAAGCTCTAAGGTAGAAGAGGGTATTCAACTTGCAGATCTGACGGCAGGAATTATAAGGAAGTACCATGAACTATGTCTAGGGCAAACAGAATTGGATCCATTTTCAGCATGGATATTTGAAATGTATGAAAAAATTAAATTACGTTCATGTGGCGTATCCTCCCCAAATGGCGAACAGCTATTACACGGAATTTACAAGCTCCCTGCTAGATTAATGCTCTAAGTCAAATGTTTTCTAGAGATGATCGTTTGACTTTTATCTATAAAACTGTATAATCTTAACTAAGACTGGTGTTGTGGTTCTGTCTAGGAGCTGCCTCGTGCTGGTCTTATTTTATTTGTACATATAGATACATTTCTTCTGATTCGTCCTTCCCTGCGTGATCTTCTTATATCCTCTCGCTTTGACTAAATCCCTGGTTTTGTTCCAAACAATGAACTCTATGATTACTTATATTTCCAATAAGCCAATTTTTATAAAATCATCCCGCGCAAGCGCTCCAGGCATCCGCCCCATATGTTAATCTGGATGAATCTATGGGATTAGTTGCAAATGATTAGGAGGTAAAATCGATGGCTGAGACACGTCATATTCTCGAATGGACCTTGGTATCCGAGTGCCCGATTCCACCGGATGTAAGCAGCCTGCTCGTTCCTGGCGAAGAAGCCGTTGCTGCCTACAAAACGTTTCGGGACAGCGCTATTTTTACCAATAAGCGATTAATTGTCAGGGATGCGCAGGGATTCTCGGGCAAGAAGGTGGAGATTTACTCTCTGCCTTATTCTTCAATCGATATGTGGTCTACAGAGAATGCCGGAGGATTTCTGGATATGAACGCAGAGGTGGAACTGTGGACGCGTGCGGGCCATATTAAGGTGAAGCTGCAGAAGGGCGTCGATATCCGCCGGTTCGATATGCTGATTGCTAATGCGCTGTTAACAAAGTGATTTGTACGAGATTCTTATTCCCTTACTATGGATAGTTTCAGGCCTAAAGTTGGAAAATTTAATAGAGATATGATGAAAGACACTTTTTATGGTGTCTTTTTTGTTTGTCATGGGTATTCCGATATATTCCTCAAAAGTAGGTATTTTGGTAAAATGTCACACAACAGTATTTTCCTGAAATGGGGTTGGAGCTGTTTGAATAAAGTGGATCCCGGCAGAATCGGGGGCTTGGCACGCGACCTGGAGCGTTTAGAGCGTACGATGGAGAATGGAATTACGGGAATGTCCAGGGAACTAAACCGGCTCATTCGTGATGTAGAGGCGGATTATTCTGATCCGTCCGAGTATAATGTGCGATCCGCGGCGCGCGAGGCCAGAAGTGTGCTGCTGGAAATCGGAAGGCTGGCGGAGCATATTGACGAGCAGATGAGGAAGAAGGTTCAGGCTTTACGTTTTGCGGAAAATGAATACATCAAGGCAGAGAAGGACTCGGCCAGGGCGATCGGCGTGAGGAAATCAACGACGACGTTAACGCTCAAGGGAACGATTCAGAGCTGGTTTCAGCGCTTCTTGGAGAAGGGGAGGCAGAATGTCGCTGATCCAGGCGGAGGGGCCTCGACCACAGGGTCAAGGCCATCGCTGCTGCAATGGATTAAGGGAAGCTTGCTGGAGCTTCAGGATGCCTCTTTGGTACAGCGCCTAGATCCGGTGAAGGAAGACGAGCGGATCGCCTCGCTTCTGCAAATTTTGGATACCGGGACGGCGGAGGAGCAGGCGTGGGCGCGTAAGGAGCTTGAGGCCATCGCCTCAAGCTTTAAGGAGATTGCCCGCAACCAAGCAGCCTATAAAATATATGCAATTTACAATAATGAGCTATACATGGGATACGCGCATCGGTCGGCCCAGCAGCAGAGGGAACGGCTAGCGAGGCTCGGTGTCGCTGAGGAATGGTATAAGTCTGGGGTCAGCTTGGCCGTGTTCTATAAAGGCTCTCCGCTGGGTGCCTGCGAATATAATCCGCTGAAACAGGATCTGTCCGCGATGCCGCAAGAGAGTGAGCTGCGCATGATTATCGCGGCCGGCATGATCAATCCTCTCTATCGGGAGTGGGCGAGACTGAAGTATGATTCTGTTGAAGCTGCTGTTCGCCAGGCTGCTGAACGGCGCAGGGAAATGCAGGCGCTGCTGGATGAGTATAATCGGGCGATTCCTGCGGAGGATATCCGGAACATGCAGCAGTATTTAAAGGACATGAACATCTACCAAGGGGAGATTACGGGCGAATATAACCAGGAATTCCTGATCGCCGTAGCAGGCTACCAGCACATCGCGAACACGGCGAGCTCTATGGCGGCGGTTAAGCGTGATAATTTTGGATTAGAGATATTCGAAGTAGATGGGAAGATCACGAAGGGGCTGCTTGAATTAGCATTCGCTGAAAGTGACTATGGCTTACGCAACAATCCGAACCTGAACACCAGCGGGTTGACAACAGCCACAACGATCGTAGGCGTAGGGGACGGTATCGTCAGTCAATTGTATGAGGACACGAAGGATTTGGCCGACTTCGCTATCAATTCCAATCCGGCGAGCTTGGGATTCTGGACAGATACGGTGCCGGGATATTACGCTATAGGTGAAGCGATTGCAGCCGGCGAGCTTACGATCGATGATATTAAGAAGCTGCTCGGCGATGCAGCGGCGGAGGAGTTCGTTGTTCCTTTCCAGGATATCTCCGAGCTGCAGTCGAAGGTTCTTTCCGGAGAAGCGACCTATGAAGAGAGCGTGAGATATGGACGAGCCGCGACGAAGGTGTTCTCTATCGTAATTCTCGTATATGAGGCGGCTAAATCAGGAGCCAAATTCTCAAGCAAGACCGTGAAGGAACTCTTGAAGACTGTGAAGGAAGCGGCGCAAACGCGGGGGCAAGCCTCGCTTGCTACCCCTTATGGCCCTGCAATCCCTATTCGGGATATGGATGTGCCGAGGACGGAGCCGCAGTTTACCCAGCCTAAGCCAGATTCGGGATCGAGTGGCGGGAGGATGGATCTTGTTGAGGGGACGGGTAATGGTGACCACCCGATTAGAACCTACCGAAATGCTGTTTTAAGTAAACTTGAAGCTAAATATACTGCTGACCCTAGACTGACCGTTGAAATGCCATACGTAGGTAAAGGAAAGAATGGTACAAATTCAGAAGGATGGTTACGGGATAAGGACTACTACTGGAAGGAAGTACTAGAGAGGTATCCCGAAAGTATAAGTAAAGCCAATAAGCAAAAAATTGAATTAGGATTTTCACCAATTAATGACAAGCAGTTCAGAGAACATTTTCCGCAATATGATATTAAAGAACTCAATAATGACACGTTAATACACCATCATATTGGTGGTGGCGGGCAAGCTGTCGCAGTACCGTCCAAATTGCACCCTGGTTCGGGTGGCATACACAATGCTGAAAAAGAAGCAGGAATTTGGGGTAGTGATAGCCAATATGCTGAATTACTAGAAAAATTTTTGAACAAGTAAAGGGTGATATTTTTGTCTATAAAGGAAGCTATAAATCAATATTTCTCATTAAGGAAGACTGTCGCAGACGAGGGATTAGATTTTTTGTTTAAAACACCATTCGATGAAGAAGTTGATCCCCTCATTTATGTTGGAGAAGTTGACGAGGATGAATATATCTCTTGGAGACCTGTCGAAAAGAAAGTGGCTACTGATTTTAGTTCATTAGAAGAGAAATTAGGTATTAACATTCATGGGTCTATCGTTGAGTATTTCAATTCATATTGGTTTGCCGATCTAGATGGGTTTATTAAAGACCACTATATAAAACTAGAATCTGTACTGCCTGAAGCAGGTATAGAATCTTACGGCAACTTACTTTCGGGATACAAAAGTAACCATAATAACAAAATCGAGAATATTCCTATAGGTATAGAGGGCAACGGGCTTATTGTTGTAGTTAATAATCAAGATGGTTCTGTGAAACTTGAGGACTATGAACGAAATTCATTTGAAGTAATCTCAGAGAGTATTGAGCAATTAATTTTAGCTTTACGGTTAAAAAAATAAATATGCAAAGCCAATTGATCAATTAATGATGAATAAGAAAACATTCGATTCGTATAGCGAAGAACTACAGAAACTAAAAGACCTATTGTTTAGTGAAGATACTTCCAAGATTATTACAGGAATCCAAAACATAAGTCCTCTGGAACTCCATATCTTTGCCGCTAACTATAACTGGAACAGTGGCTTTGAAATACCTGAGGCTATACTGGGTAATCGGAATTGCGACTTTGGGACTGGTCTACTGTTGTTTTATCGTGCGGATGGTTATCGTGTACTCGAATCTAAAGATGCTGTTTCTGGGTCTTCTCTAAGTGATTGGAAGAAGTTTATTAGTAACTTGTTCGATAAGATTGTTGCTGGCGACTTCTCCAATAAGATGATTTCTTTTACACCGCCACTAACAAAAGTACAAGCCTTTCAGCTGAGAAAATCTAACCCTGGTATTCCTGGAATGTTTTTTGATAAATCTCCTGGTGACGATGTAGAAATTCCAGTCCTCTAGCGTGTCTCGAGTAAGACTGTGAACATACTGTCTCGCCGCACCACGCACCGTACATTAAGCGGACGGGAGATAATGAAGCTAAGCAATATCAAGTTTCCATGCTAGTGCGAAGATTAAACCGAATCGGTAAATCTTCTAAATAGTGTGACGGGATGCGGAAATCTAATCGAATCTATTCGGGAGTTACCTTTAATATCTACGCAGTGTTGTTATTTATGGAATATTCCGATGTGACAAATTCAAGATTGAAATAAAGTTCTATGCTTCTGTATGTCTGGTATGGTGTGATTCCTGCCTGTAGAGTGTCTAACCTATAAGGGAAGATAACTTGAAAGGAGAGATCAATCATGATGCATCCCATAAAAGAATGCATTCAGAAGCTAGGACTAACACATCGAGCGTTTGTTGTCCTGTATGACATCTCATGGGAAGGTTTCGTAGTTGCTTATAATGGCTACACTGATCCCATCCCCCGCGCCATACTGAATGTCATGGTACAGCATGGCTATGATGAACAGGAAGCACAGCGGCAATATCTCTTATGGAGAAAGTGGAGCGTTCAGCAAGAGCTAATTGCCCCCGCCGCCGCAGAAGGGAGGGTGCATCCATGAAACGACTACCGTTAGTTACAGCCCTAGCCCTAATGCGGCGGGAGAATGTGCTAGGATATGGCTTTGATCTTGATGAACTGATTGTCATCTTCGTCAAGTATGTCAAAGACCCGATGTCACAGGAGCAAGTCGAGCTAAGCCTCGCACATTACCTTGCTAAGTCTAAGCACAATGATGTTGTTCATCGGAATCAAGTCTTAGCCAAAGTTGCTCAATGCCTAAATCAGTATGATTGGCAGCTATCCGACGATCATATTGACTACTACCGTAAATACTTGCCGTTGTTTGGCTAACCTGTCCCCCGTCGTTGTGCGGGGCTTCTTTTTTTTGCTGATTTCGTTGGGATATAAAAAATGGGGGCGGGGAGAGTTCGAGGCTTTACGATTTTAATCATCTATATAATTTATTCATGATTCTTGAATTCTGATTCGTGCTATCCAATTCCTGCTGCCTATTCTGACACTTGCTTATCTACTCTGAGCTACTGCTCTTCCTCGTATTCTATCCTCTATCTTTATCTTACTGATGTTGTTTCCTATGATCTATTCTCTTTTACCAGTGTCAGCGTTCATTTCAGTCTCACCCCCCGCCCGCTCCGCAGGCGGGGAGTTCACCTGTGTGAAGGGAGGACAACAGAGCGTTCCCCCCTCTTGCGAGAGGAGAACGACTAGGCTGTGTGAGATTGAGGTATCCCGAGCCTACGAGACATCTGGCGCACCCAGGTGTAGCTTTACTGCGCGGATAGCTTGGAAGCTATCACTCTGTCAAGGTTCCCTGTCCTTTCGGACACTACGACGGAAAATCTGGGAAAGTTGCCTAACAGGAATCACCCGTAGGACTTAGCTAACACAGGCAAAGAAAGACCCATGTTAGCCAATCCTCCTATAACGAGTTGACTAACATCGGCTGATGAACGCCGAGGCATTTTTTAACGTGTTCTTCTGCGACCACGGGTAGAGCTTCCGTATTCAATTCCGTTCCATGATCTTCATAGATCTGTTACTTTCTCTATACGACTAGACTAGGACAGAGTTAAGGGAACCGCATCAAGTTTCAATAAATTATTCTCATAGGAAACACGCCGCCCCTGCGCCCGCGAGGATGGTTCTTGTTTTTCCTAGACACTGGGGGGGTTCTTCGATTGCCCTGTTCTGATTGCCCGAAATGATTAAAAGTATATATTCATTCTGCGCTTAACCCCCTTTACATGCCTTCCGTAATGTGGTTCTGTATTTTCCACAGCAAGTTGATTTCGCCCTCTGACAACCGCATACAGAAGCCCTTGAACTGCTCCGCCTCCTGCCTGATTGACGTATGCGGAATGCGCGGCGGCAGTAACTTATTCCAAGGGCGTTACGAAAACTGGAATTATTGAAACGAGGTGATAGGTGCATGAAAGATCGTGTAGTCGGTTATGTTCGCGTCTCTACGCAAGGACAAGTGAAGGATGGCTATTCGCTTGCCTATCAAACGGAGGAAATCCAGCGTTACTGCGCCTGCCACAACCTTGAATTGCTGGACATCTACAAGGATGAAGGTATTTCAGGGGCAAAGGTGGACGAGGACGAGCTAACCATAGAACGCGAGGGCTTGCAGGAAATGTTGTCCGACCTGAAATGGCGGGATGTGAAGCATATTGTCGTGCTGAACACTTCCCGCCTATGGCGGGCAGACATCGTGAAAGTGCTGATTCAGCGGGAACTAAAGCGGCATAAAGTCGATGTGAAAGCCGTTGAACAGCCGCAATACAGCATCTATGCCCATGACCCGAATGATTTCCTAGTGAACGGAATGATGGAGCTACTAGACCAATACCAGCGGCTAGAGATTGCCTTGAAGCTAAGCCGAGGACGGCGCAAGAAGGCGCAGGAGGGCGGCTATGCGGGCGGAAGAGTGGCGTTCGGTTATTCAGCCGCCAAAGGACAAAAGACGCTCTCCATCGACCCTATACAGGCTGACACGGTGCGTAGGTTATTCGAGATTAAGACCGAACATCCTTCTTGGTCACTGTCTCAAATCGCCGCAGAACTGAATCAAGCGGGCTACAGAACCGTACAGGACAAGCCATTCACGAAGGTTCAAGTGAAGCGAATTCTAGACCGTGAGGACTTCTATCGGGGCATGTATCGCTATGGACAAATTGAAGCGAAAGGTGTACACCAGCCGATTATTTTCTAATCTCCACCGCCGCACTTAACTGTGGCGTAGCCGTATCGTATAGAGCAAGTAGAAGTACCATTTAACAAAGGTTGAACCAGAAAAGAATGGATAGGCTTGCGTCCCAATGCGGGTCATGCGAATGACTAACGCTCGAACTGAGGTTGCCGACTTTCTTTTCTATTCCATACATTCGTAGATCGAGGTGATGTCTTTTGAACGGGCACTATAAACAGAAGCATATTTATGTAGGCGTAGACCTGCATAAGGCTACTCACACTGCTGTAATCGTCAACTGTTGGAACGAGAAACTGGGCGAAATCCAATTCGAGAACAAGCCCGCCGCCTTCGAGGAACTGCTTCCGTTTGTTAAGAAGTTCTACAAAAGAGGCATGACACCGATCTATGGATTGGAAGATGTGGGCGGCTATGGGCGGTCATTAGCCGTGTTTCTCGTTGAGCATAAACAGAAGGTCAAGGAAGTCAATTCGGCATTGTCCTTTGCAGAGCGCAAGAGCTACCCGACTACGCAGAAAAGCGATAGCTGGGATGCAGAATGTGTGGCGAAGATACTTGTTAGCAAGCTCGAAATTCTGCCCGATGCGAATCCGCAAGACATCTATTGGACAATCGGTCAGCTTGTCGCTAGACGAAATGCGCTGATTAAAGCGCATACCGCACTCAAGAACCAGCTTCACATGCAGTTGTCCCATCACTATCCGAGCTATAAGAAATTCTTTAGCGATATGGACGGGAAATGTGCCTTGGAGTTCTGGCATACCTATCCCGCCCCGCACCATCTGAAAGACGTTAGTTTGGAGGATTTGCGGGAAATGCTGTTGAAAGCCAGCCATAACACCTGTTCGACTAAGAAAGCCGAGGAAATCATGGCTGTGGTGGCGGCAGATGGCGAGACTAAGCGAGATTACCAAGAATCAAGAGATTTTCTGATTCAAAGCCATGTCCGAGACATCCGTTTTAAGAAGGAAGAAGTTCAGAAGGTAGAAGACCAGCTAAGCCGCATGATGAAGCAACTGGGCTTTCAGCTAGAGACCATGCCAGGCATCGACCTCGTTACGGCATCGGCTCTAGTGGCTGAGATCGGAGACATTCACCGTTTTTCCTGTCCTGACAAGCTGGCTCGTTTTGCTGGCATTGCTCCTGTAAAGTTCAGTTCGGGCGGGAAGGGAAAGGAACAGAAGAGCAAGCAAGGAAACCGCACCCTGCATGGCATCTTCTATAACCTTGCTGTCAAGCAGGTGCAAGTCTCCAAAGGAAGCAAGCTCCCCCGCAATCCAGCTTTTCTAGCTTACTATGAACGAAAACAAGAGGAAGGCAAAACGAAAGGACAAGCGTTAGTGTGCATCATGCGGCGGCTGGTCAACATCATTTATGGCATGATGAAGAACAAAACACCGTACATCGCCCCGCCCCTCGCTGAACAAGTTGCCTGATGATAGAATGGTGGTAGTTGGAAAGTTCGACTGCCACCATTCCTTTAGCGGGATTTAGCTTTACCACATAGGGGACGGGTGAAGGTGTAGTATCTGGGACAGTTAATACTAGACTAAAAGCCACAAAACTATCTTCTGAAAAAATCGAACTGGACTGGTTACATGATAAATATACTGCAGTAGAAGTAAAGGGTTCTGTTAAAGTCGTAGGGAAAGATGTTGATGTTTCGAGAAGAGTATACCAAATCGAAATTGATAAAAATTACGTACCAAAAGATCCTGCTGCAGGTGGATTAACTAATAAGGAACTAATGGCGAAAGGAAAATCGCCTTATGTTGTTAAAGATGGTGAGGAGAGTAAAGTAGAGCTTCACCATCTAATCCAAAAAGAGCCTGGAGGTATGGTTGAAATCGCTGAAATAACTCATGATAAATATAGTAGTGAATTACATGGCTTGATAGAGGACGGAAATAGCTTTAGAAATGATCCATTACTTGAAAAACAGTATAATAACTTCAGAAGTAATTACTGGAAGATGCGTGCTAATGAGGAGTAGTTAAGAGGAGGGATACCATGAATGAACAATTATTAAATATGATCGAAGAGTATGGTCAAGAAAAGGACTTTTTCGGAAAAGTATCCGATGAGGATGTTCGTAATGCTGAAGAAATGCTTGGTTTAGGATTTCCTCAAAGTTATCGAGAATTTATAAAAAATTATGGTTCAGGTGGAATTTGTGGGATGGAGGTCTTAGGAGTTCAAGGGAATCTTGGGGCGTCTGTCGTAAAAGCTACTGAAAGATGGAGAAAATTAGGATTGGATTTAAAGCTAATTGTAATTGAGGATTCAGGAGAGTTTGTTCGTTGTATGTTTTCTGCTGATTTTAATGATGATAGGGTGTTTAGTTGGGATAGGGGTGGGAAAGAGCCCTCTGTTCGTTATGATACATTTGAAGATTATTTACTTGATATGTTTCAAGAAGGAATTGACAACTTGTAGTTTTTACTAACTAATTTCACACTACGCACCGTCTATGAAGTAGGCGATAGATAATAAAGCCAAGCAAATTTACTTAATTGAATTAAACTTAGTCGATTAGTGTGACGAGATGCGGTAATCTAATCGAATGCATTCGGGTACTACCCTTACAATTCAGAGTTGCCTTGTTATTCATGGATTTCTCCGATGTGACAAATTCAAGATTCAAAAACGCTCTATGCTTCTGTATGTCTGGTGTGATTCTTGCCTGTAGAGTGTCTAACCTATAAGGTAAAACATCTCGAAGGGAGCAATCATCGATGAATTATTCAGTTAAGGAATATGCTAAGTTAGCAAATTGTTTTATGTAAATACCTTTGTCAATTTACCAGACACAAAAATTAACGACTTATCCCTTTTGCAATCTAATTTCTAAGATTATTTTGTTCAGATTAATAACACTCATGCGATGTTGAATCTCGAAAATTCACTAGATTTTGATTATTTGAATGGAGCAATCACATTAAAGTATTTTGAACAGACACTACTTGATGCTACTCTATGGGATTTAGTTGATCAATTATGGGCATACATTCTAAATGTTCTAGATGACATGTTGAATACTGGGTATGGGGAAACGTACTTTCCTGACCAACCTGTAAAACTAAGTTTAAAATCGTTATCTGGAAATACAGTACTGTTCGAACTAGAGTCTAATAACCATCTAAAAGTTGCACTTCCCCAAAATGAATTAATTGAAACATTATTAAACGGTGCAGATGAGTTTTTTCAATGCATGGAGACTTATTTTAAAGGAAAATGTAATTATCAATAGAATCAATTTCATAAATCAAAAGCCTTGCCACGACTGGTTTTTAAGGCATAGAAAAAGGAGTACCTCCCCAAATCTCGAATTAGTATAGTGACCAAACCAAACTAATGAGACGAGGTGAACTCCCTATGCCATATATTCGACACGAGAGTTTATTTACCCTGCAAGAACTTTATGAAATGGAACAAAAAGATCGTTTTCGTGAGGTTTTTTCTACGATTGACATTGCACCTATTCTACGTTTGGTCAGAAAAACATCTCTTTATGGTGCGCCCATTGAAGTGAATTATAGGGCAATGGTCTATTCCTTGATCATCCGAATCGTAGAACGTATTCCTACGATCAAAGATTTAATAAAGAGACTTCAACATGACATCTTATTTCGCTTGGATTGTGGCTTTATGCTGTCAGAATCGATCCCATCGGCTTCTTCTTACTCCCGATTAATGCGTAAGATAAGCGAAAGCCATGCGCTAGAAGAGATGCAACAGCAGCTACTAGAACATGCCATGGCCGAAGGATTTATTACAGACGATACGGTTGCTATTGATGCTACCCATATCGAAGCTCGAGATCAGGCGCCTGCAAAGCAAGAAAAGGAAAAGCCAGAACCCAAAAAGCGTGGGCGAAAAGCGAAAGCTGAACGCGAAGCTTGGTTGAAACAAAAACAAGAAGAAGAGGAGCAAAAACCAATCTTCGAGAAAGAAATCGCTGCCCAATTACATGAGCCGTTCAACATTTTACGAGATCAAATGCCTCTTGATCCGCAATGGGGAGTCAAGAAGAATAGCGATGGCAAAAATGTCTTTTGGTATGGCTATAAAGGTCACCTTGCCGTAGGATCGCAGAGTCAATATATCCTTGGAGCAATGCTATCTTCTGGGAGCTTGAATGATGGTAAAGCTGCCATTCCGCTCCTAAAAGGGATGGCATTACAGCATCCGAATTTCAATATCAAGTACGTAACCATGGATGCTGGATATGATTATGAAGCCATATACAAGCAAATTCGAGAAGCAGATGCACATGCTGTTATTGCTTATAATCGTCGGCGGGAACCAGAACTTGTTGGATTTGACGAATACTTCGCACCCACTTGTGTCAGGGAACATTCTTATCGCTATGACAGCTACGATCCAACCTATGAAATACTCAAATATGTTCGACCGAAAGAATGTGCAAGCTGTCCATTAGCGCATGATTCACTTTGCCAGAAGGTCTATAAAATGAAGATTACAACGGATCTTAGAAAATATACCGCTCCGGCCAGAGGCTCAAAGCAGTGGAAAGAAATTGCTAAGAGACGATCTGCAGTGGAAAGAGTGAATGCTTACTTGAAAGAATTTTTCCAACTGAACAATGTGAGACATCGAACAGGTCAAAAAGCTAAGGTTCATTTAAACTTGGTTACTTTAGTTTACAATTGCATGAAGTTAGCGTGTGATCGTTTAAGCCGTCAGTTACAAGAACGAGCCGCATAGTTTTTTTTAAAATGGAAATGCTTTAATTCGGTTAGTCTACGATTTTGTAACTAAGCATTATGAAATTGATTCAATATGAAATTAATAAGATTGCATCATTGAGAACGTTGTACCCAACATTCAACCAATAACATATATAACCGGTGTACCGTATTAAGATTTCTGGCGAACCGGCTGCAGGCGTTAGGCGACAAGCTGGATGAGAATATGACGCTGAAGCAGTGGCTGTTCATCGCTGTGATCTCGAAGCTTGAACAGCCGGCTCCAACTATCAGCGAAGTGGCCAAGGTGACCGGGAACTCCCGGCAAAATGTGAAGAAAATGGCCTCCCTGCTAGAGAAACAGGGCTTCGTGACGCTAAAGAAGGACGAGAGGGATGCGAGAATCGTCCGAATTCACCTCACCCCGAAATGTATCGCTTATTTTCAGAACAGAAGCGGCAAGGAGGAAGCATTCATGTCTAGCTTATTCGACACATTCGATCACAAGCTGACGGACGGGCTGTACGAAGGAATAATGAAGCTGGCTGACAATGTGAATAGAATGGAGAATGCGCTAGATGAGAAGGAGAGGGGGTAAAAAGATTCATGTGGATGATCATAGTAACGCTCGCGGTTATAGCAGCAGGGATCGTTGTCTTTTTTAACTTGCCTTATTCCGCCACTAGAACGAAATTCGCGAAGAGCGTTACAGAGCAGATCAAGTTTACTGCCCCCCCAGCTGCTCAGCTTCGGAGGATAGGTTTACGCCGGATGATATTCAGGAATTGCCGGAGCCTGTCAGACGATATTTCGAATACAGCGGACATCTCGGCACTCCGAAGATGTCCTACATGAAAGCTACGTTTAAAGACGTAGATTTCATCCTGTCGCCGGATAAGGCGCCGATCCGAATCGATTACACGCAGTACAATTTCGTCCGCGAGCCTGTTAGGCTTGCTTACATTGATACATCTATGTAAGGCATCCCGTTCGAAGGGTTTGATTTCGTATGTTGCTGGTCATGGCAGCATGAAGGGAATCCTCGGCAAAATCATCCCCCTATTCCAACAGACAGGAGAGGCTATGAACCAAGCTTGTCTGGTTACGTTCCTCTCAGAGTCCCTGGTTATGCCTAATGCAGCCTTACAGGACTACATCACCTGGGAAGCCATAGATGCTACGCAGGCCAAAGCGACGATTACCTATAACGGCCTATCGGCCAACGGGATATTTACCTTCAGCGACAGCGGGCAGCTGCTAGCCTTTACGACGGAGGACAGGTCGGCCATATCTGCTGATGGAACTGTTCAACAGGTGGCCTGGTCGGTTTTATTTAAGGATTACAAGACGATCGATGGAATCAAGCAGCCGACTCATCTGCAAGTCGTATGGAATTACGATCACGGCGACCTCGTTTATTTTAATGGGAACAATTTTACGATAGAGCTTTATCCTTTGGGTTGATACTTAGCTAGTGAGGTTATTTTTGACGGGTTTCAGTTCGTATGGCTTAGATATGATGTTCGACATTTAAAAAGCAAGCCCCTGTTCTCATAGGAGAGTGGGGGCTTCGCTCTATGCGAAAGAATGTCCTAATCTAAAGTTTCATATACCTACAGATCATGGTCATAATATCCTTAGCCTGATCGTAGCCATCCGAGCTCTTAAAGGCCTCGACATAGAGCTAGAGAAGGGCGTTGACCACTGATTCGTACAGGGGCCGCTGCTCGATCTCATAGCGAAGCGCTGCAGTTGTTTGCTAATCTAGCCCCCGCAGTGATGTGGGGATTTTCTTTTTGTATGGGTCTTAACCGCGACAGCCCTGTCGGATAGAGAAATTGAAGGAGTAATTATAGAGCTGGACGTGAAATGGGTTCTGCCAGCTAACGGGGCTCGCAATAGCTCGGGAGAGTAATCAGATAACCCATAGGCTCAAAAGATTTTAGGGAAAGGGCGAGTTTGACTAGGTATATAGGAGCGGTTTGATAATTCAATGAGACTATATAAGGTGCGACAATCGACTCATAGTTATTGTATGAAATGGTTCAATCTAGTAAACTTCCAGATAGAAGGAGATAGAGAACGCCTTCTACTAATACATAAAAAAGGAGATAAAATGATGAATTACAAGAGAATTAAGAAGCTAGGGGTATTGCTCCTGACCATGGTACTAGCTCTGACAATCGCACCCGCATGGTCTTCGGCGGCGAAGGGGTCAATCGTTGTAGAGGTCAATGGGAACTTGATATCTTTCCCGGATGCGAAGCCGTTCATGGATAAGAGCAACCGGGTCCAGGTGCCTGTCAGATTTGTAAGTGAAGCGCTTGGAGCTGAAGTTCGCTGGAGCAGCCATAGTAAGCAAGTCACTGTACAAATGGGGGAAGACACAATTGTCCTAACTCTAGGAAAAAAGGCGTTTACCGTAAATGGTCAAACTAAACAAATGGACACGGTTGCTCAGGAAAAACAGAACAGAGCTTTTGTCCCTTTGCGATTTGTCAGCGAGGCACTTGGTGCCAAGGTAACGTGGCATCCAGACCTATATAGCGTGGAGATCCTGACTGGGCTTGCAGCGGAGCAACCTGAAACCTCAAAAGGCAAGACACCCCCCAAAGATCCTTGGGAAGAATGGAAGGCTTCGAGAAGTGTAGAAGGGAAGACTGAAAAGAAATCTACAGGGGGATTCAGCTACTACGGGTTATATAAATCTGGGTTAACTGTAAGTGGCGAAGCTACAGGAGAGAAAGACCTGTTCCTACAACCTAGTATCAATTTTGACGTAGATGATGTGGATTATAATCAGCAGGTCAAAGATTTAGATGAGCTTCTGCGCCAACAAATTGAGACCGAAACAGTGGACAATATTATGAAATATGTAAAACAAAAGACGAAACGGGATGACATCTTAGAAGCGAAGAAATTCAACGACAAGACTTACAGAATTCAAGTGGAATCTAAGTATTGGGATAATATCATTGTATCGATCAGATATAAGTAGGTGGGGTTTTCTATGAGAAGGAAAATTGCTGTATTTTTGCTGGCTGTACTTATCAGCGGCCTTATATCACAAGTCAATATATCAGCTGAGTCAGAAGAAGTAACCGAAGTTAAGGTGACTCTCGAGGAGTATTTAAAGACCCTTACTCCTGAAAAGGTGTTACAAAGAGCTAATCAGGATATGGAAGAGTTGTACGGGTTAAAGGATTTTTATCCTAAAAAGGCACACGGGAGACAGTTAAATACTTCGCTACTCCAGCAACAAATTGATAAGGCAATTAGAAAGCCTAAGGAATTTAAAGGTTTCGACATTGTATATGGCACAAGTCATGGCACCACGATTACACACAAGGGAAAATTTATGCAACATTTGTAGGCATTTATAGAATTGTTATCTACAATGGAATATAACTAGTGCGTAAATAGTAAAGATCCGGAGGTGATCAAATGGATTCTCGAAAGGAAACGCCTGGAGAGCTAAGAGAACGTCTGAGGCAAGCGGAGCTGAAGAATAACCCTTCTGGTGCTTTTGGTGATGGGGTAGACCGGGCTGGATATGGAAGTTTTGCGGATTTAACTGGCGGTTTGGGCTGGAAGGGACTCGGAGCATTAATTTTATTATTAATAGTAGGATATATCGTTTACAAACTATGGTTTTAACGATGGCAGGGGTAAATATACATTCGCGCAAGGCGTTCCGGTTGCTTGGGTCTTGTGTTACTCTTAATGAATAGTAAGCGATATCATTAGGGGGTTAAATTCATGGCTGAGACACGTCATATACTCGAGTGGACCTTGGTATCCGAGTGCCCGATTCCACCGGATGTAAGTAGCTTGCTCGTTCCTGGCGAAGAAGCCGTTGCTGCCTACAAAACGTTTCGGGACAGCGCTATTTTTACCAACAAGCGATTAATTGTCAGGGATGCGCAGGGATTCTCGGGCAAGAAGGTGGAGATTTACTCTCTGCCTTATTCTTCAATCGATATGTGGTCTACAGAGAATGCCGGAGGATTTCTGGATATGAACGCAGAGGTGGAACTGTGGACGCGTGCGGGCCATATTAAGGTGAAGCTGCAGAAGGGCGTCGATATCCGCCGGTTCGATATGCTGATTGCTAATGCGCTGTTAACAAAGTGATTTGTACGAGATTCTTATTCCCTTACTATGGATAGTTTCAGGCCTAAAGTTGGAAAATTTAATAGAGATAGGATGAAAGACACTTTTTATGGTGTCTTTTTTGTTTGTCATGGGTATTCCGATATATTCCTCAAAAGTAGGTATTTTGGTAAAATGTCACACAACAGTATTTTCCTGAAATGGGGTTGGAGCTGTTTGGAATAAAGTGGATCCCGGCAGAATCGGGGGCTTGGCACGCGACCTGGAGCGTTTAGAGCGTACGATGGAGAATGGAATTACGGGAATGTCCAGGGAACTAAACCGGCTCATTAGCGATGTGGAATCGGATTATTCTGATCCGTCCGAGTATAATGTGCGATCCGCGGCGCGCGAGGCCAGAAGTGTGCTGCTGGAAATCGGAAGGCTGGCGGAGCATATTGACGAGCAGATGAGGAAGAAGGTTCAGGCTTTACGTTTTGCGGAAAATGAATACATAAAGGCAGAGAAGGACTCGGCTAGGGCGATCGGCGTGAGGAAATCGACGACGTTTACGCTTAAGGGAACGATTCAGAGCTGGTTTCAGCGCTTCTTGGAGAAGGGGAGGCAGAATGTCGCTGATCCAGGCGGCGGGGCTTCGACCGCTGGTTCAAGGCCATCGCTGCTGCAATGGATTAAGGGAAGCTTGCTGGAGCTTCAGGATGCCTCTTTGGTACAGCGCCTAGATCCGGTGAAGGAGGACGAACGGATCGCCTCGCTTCTGCAAATTTTAGACACCGGGACGGCGGAGGAGCAGGCGTGGGCGCGTAAGGAGCTCGAGGCGATCGCCTCAAGCTTTAAGGAAATTGCCCGCAACCAAGCGGCCTATAAAATATATGTGATTTACAACAATGAGCTGTACATGGGATATGCGCATCGGTCCGCCCAGCAGCAAAGGGAACGGCTAGCGAAGCTCGGCGTCGCAGAGGAATGGTATAAGTCTGGGGTCAGCTTGGCCGTGTTCTATAAAGGCTCTCCGCTGGGTGCCTGCGAATATAATCCGCTGAAGCAGGATCTATCCGCGATGCCTAAGGAGAGTGAGCTGCGCATGATTATCGCGGCTGGCATGATCAATCCTCTCTACCGGGAGTGGGCAAGACTGAAGTATGATTCTGTTGAAGCTGCTGTTCGCCAGGCTGCTGAACGGCGCAGGGAAATGCAGGCGCTGCTGGATGAGTATAATCGGGCGATTCCTGCGGAGGATATCCGGAACATGCAGCAGTATTTAAAGGACATGAACATCTACCAAGGGGAGATTACGGGCGAATATAACCAGGAATTCCTGATCGCCGTAGCAGGCTACCAGCACATCGCGAACACGGCGAGCTCTATGGCGGCGGTTAAGCGTGATAATTTTGGATTAGAGATATTCGAAGTAGATGGGAAGATCACGAAGGGGCTGCTTGAATTAGCATTCGCTGAAAGTGACTATGGCTTACGCAACAATCCGAACCTGAACACCAGCGGGTTGACAACAGCCACAACGATCGTAGGCGTAGGGGACGGTATCGTCAGTCAATTGTATGAGGACACGAAGGATTTGGCCGACTTCGCTATCAATTCCAATCCGGCGAGCTTGGGATTCTGGACAGATACGGTGCCAGGGTATTACGCTATAGGTGAAGCGATTGCAGCCGGCGAGCTTACGATCGATGATATTAAGAAGCTGCTCGGCGATGCAGCGTCGGAGGAGTTCGTTGTTCCTTTCCAGGATATCTCCGAGCTGCAGTCGAAGATTCTTTCCGGAGAAGCGACCTATGAAGAGAGCGTGAGATATGGACGAGCCGCGACGAAGGTGTTCTCTATGGTAATTCTCGTATATGAGGCGGCTAAATCAGGAGCTAAATTCTCAAGCAAGACCGTGAAGGAACTCTTGAAGACCGTGAAGGAAGCGGCGCAAACGCGGGGGCAGCTTGCCACCCCTTATGGCCCTGCAATCCCTATTCGGAATATGGACGTGCCGAGGACGGAGCCGCAGTTCTCCAAACCCAAGCCTGATTCGGGATCGAGTGGCGGGAGGATGGGTCCCGTTGAGGGGACAGGTGAAGGTGGTTCTAAAATCCCAAGTTGGATTGATGAGATGGATCCAGAAGAAGCGTTAAGATATCAAAAATATTGGGATGAAGCATCGAAAAGACAAGGTCTTACTCAAAAAGAATACACAGAACTATTAGAAGATGCTTATTATGCAAGAAGGAACAGTGGATTAACAGAACCATCTTTGCCTAAAGGATCAAAGCCATATGGTAATTATGCAGATGGTGATGCATACGGAATTACTAAGCAAAATGAAACTGCTAATACTCTAGCTAATCAAGGATACGAAGTTCGAATGTTAGATGAGATTGATGGTGGAAACGGTTTTGGAGTCACACCAAATAAAAATCCAGACTTTTTAATTGAAAACAAAGTCTTTGATTGTTACGCTCCAAAACCAAATGCCAATGTTCGAAACATAATAAATGAAATAAAGAACAAAACTAAAGAACAAGCCCAAAGAATCATTTTGAATTTGGATGGGTTTTCTACTGAAAAGGTTGATGAAATTATCGAAACAATTATAAGAAAAGCTAATCCAAATGGTGACTTGAAAAATCTATCGGAATTAATAATTGTTAAGGATGAGAAAATTATTAGGGTTTATGGAGGACGCTAGGTATGGATTGTGCATTGTACTTAATTTCAAACTTAGATCATATAGAAATGAAGAAAATTTTATCTAGAATAGTTAGTGATATCTTGGGCGATCAGGTAACAGAATATAAATACAATGGATACTCAGGGATTAGTTGTATATTTTTTTCTATATCAATTGAAACAAATGATATTTCTGGTATTGACTTTTTAAGAGAAGACTATGGAATGGATATTGATACAGAGTTGAGGATACAACTGTATGGAAAAACATTTTATGAAGGACTGGAAGTTTTATTTAAAGCTATTGGTATACTTATGAGGGAAATTAAAGGAGATATGTTCTTTTTGGAAAATGGTACTGATCAATTATTTAGAAAAAGTGGTGATATTTTAATAATTAATAATGACTTGGATCAATATCAAAAAAAATATCTAACGAAAAAACTAATAGATTTATTATGTCATCCCTATATTGAAAAGAATTTGTCCAATATCTAATGAGAAATATTGATGCATCAGAAATAAATTTTAAGCGAGTATGTAATCTATGGATCTGCGAATAATTTGTGTAACGTTCGTTTAATTGAAAGGGGCTTCCCTAAAGGTTCAACAAACAGGGATGGCTCCTTCTCTATTTCTAAAACTTAGGGGACGGGTAACTCTGCTGATGAAGTTGGAAAGATCCTTGGAGATGGATGGACGAAAGTGTACATTAGGCTCTGCTAGCAATATGGAAAAATGGCGGTAGGTCTGTGTTCTATCATCCAGGGGGAGAGGTAAAGTAAAGGTTGTTGTGGGGCCTGATTATAAAGTTGATTTTAACAAAGGCAGAGTTGGTCAATTTATCCTGAATAGTAGGTGAGCAAATTGTTTTATGTAAATACCTTTGTCAATTTACCAGACGGAAAAATTAACGACTTATCACTTTTGCAATCTAATTTCCAAGATTATTTGGTTCAGATTAATAACACTCATGCGATGTTGAATCTCGAAAATTCACTAGATTTTGATTATTTGAGTGGAGCAATACATTAAAGTATTTTGAACGACACTACTTGACGCTACTCTATGGGATTTAGTTGATCAATTATGGGCATACATTCTAAATGTTCTAGATGACATGCTGAATACTGGGTATGGGAAACGTACTTTCCTGACCAACCAGTAAAACTAAGTTTAAAATCATTATCTGGAAATACAGTACTGTACGAACTAGATTCTAATAACCATCTAAAAGATGTACTTCCCCAAAATGAATTAATTGAAACATTATTAAACGGTGCAGATGAGTTTTTTCAATGCATGGAGACTTATTTTAAAGGAAAATGTAATTATCAATATGAAATTAATAAGATTGCATCATTGAGAACGTTGTACCCAACATTCAACCAATAACATATATAACCCGTGTACCGTATTAAGATTTCTGGCGAACCGGCTGCAGGCGTTAGGCGACAAGCTGGATGAGAATATGACGCTGAAGCAGTGGCTGTTCATCGCTGTGATCTCGAAGCTTGAACAGCCGGCTCCAACTATCAGCGAAGTGGCCAAGGTGACCGGGAACCCCCGGCAAAATGTGAAGAAAATGGCCTCCCTGCTAGAGAAGCAGGGCTTCGTGGCGCTAAAGAAGGACGAGAGGGATGCGAGAATCGTCCGAATTCACCTCACCCCGAAATGTATCGCTTATTTTCAGAACAGAAGCGGCAAGGAGGAAGCATTCATGTCTAGTTTATTCGACACATTCGATCACAAGCTGACGGACGGGCTGTACGAAGGAATAATCAAACTGGCTGACAATGTGCATAGAATGGAGAATGCGATGGATGAGAAGGAGAGGGGGTAAAAAGATTCATGTGGATGATCATAGTGACGCTCGCGGTTATAGCAGCAGGGATCGTTGTCTTTTTTAACTTGCCTTATTCCGCCACTAGAACGAAATTCGCGAAGAGCGTTACAGAGCAGATCAAGTTTACTGCCCCCCCAGCTAGCTCAGCTTCGGATGATATTTTTACGTTGGACGATATCAAGGAATTACCGGGGCCTGTCAGACGATATTTCGAATACAGCGGATATATCGGCACTCCGAAAATGTCCTACATGAAAGCTACGTTTAAAGACGTAGATTTCATCCTGTCGCCGGATAAGCCGCCGATCCGAATCGATTACACGCAGTACAATTTCGTTCACGAGCCTGTAAGGTTGCTTATATTGATACGTCTATGTACGGCATCCCGTTCGAAGGGTTTGATTCGTATGTTGCTGGTCATGGCAGCATGAAGGGAATCCTCGGCAAAATCATCCCCCTATTCCAACAGACAGGAGAGGCTATGAACCAAGCTTGTCTGGTTACGTTCCTCTCAGAGTCCCTGGTTATGCCTAATGCAGCCTTGCAGGACTACATCACCTGGGAAGCCGTGGATGCTGCACAGGCCAAAGCGACGATTACCTATAAAGGCCTATCGGCCAGAGGGATATTTACCTTCAGCGATAGCGGGCAGCCGCTAACCTTCATGACGGAGGACAGGTCGGCCATATCTGCTGATGGCACTGTTCAACAGGTGGCCTGGTCAGTTTTATTTAAGGATTACAAGACGATCGATGGAATCAAGCAGCCGACTCATTTGCAAGTCGTATGGAATTACGATCACGGCGACCTCGTTTATTTTGATGGGAACAATTTTACGATAGAGCTTTATCCTTTGGGATGATACTTAGCTATTGAGGTTATTTTTGACGAATTTCAGTTCGTATGGCTTAGAGATGGTGTTCGACATTCAAAAAAAGCAAGCCCCTGTGCTCATAGGAGAGCAGGGGCTTCTGTCTCTGCGAAAGAATTATCATAATCTAAAGTTTCATATATCTACAGATCATGGTCATAATATCTTTAGCCTGGTCGTAACGGCCCGAGCCCTTAAAGCCCTCGACATAGAGCTTGAGGAGGGCGTTAACCACCGATTCGTACAGGGGCCGCTGCTCGATCTCATAGCGAAGCGCTGCATATCAGATCCGGCTGCGTCTTCGTGAATCTAACCTGGCAGGAGGAAGCGTCCAAGGTATGAAGGATCTCTATTTGGAGTATCTTCAATAATTTAAACGGGATTCATAAGAACATACAGTTAGCCGTTGTGTGGCTAATCTAGCCCCCGCAGTTATGCGGGGATTTTCTTTTTGTATAGGTCTTTACCGCGACAGCCCTGTCGGATAGAGAAATTGAAGGAGTAATTATAGAGCTGGACGTGAAATGGGTTCTGCCAGCTGACGGGGCTCGCAATAGCTCGGGAGAGTAATCAGATAACCCATAGGCTCAAAAGATTTTAGGGAAAGGGCGAGTTTGACTAGGTATATAGAAGTGGTTTGATAATTCAATGAGACTATATAAGGTGCGACAATGGACTCATAGTTATTGTATGAAATGGTTCAATCTAGTAAACTTCCAGATAGAAGGAGATAGGGAACGCCTTCTACTAATACATAAAAAGGGAGATAAAATAATGAATTACAAGAGAATTAAGAAGCTAGGGGTATTGCTCCTGACTATGGTACTAGCTCTGACAATCGCACCCGCATGGTCTTCGGCGGCGAAGGGGTCAATTGTTGTAGAGGTCAATGGGAACTTGATATCTTTTCCGGATGCGAAGCCGTTCATGGATAAGAGCAACCGGGTCCAGGTGCCTGTCAGATTTGTAAGTGAAGCGCTTGGAGCTGAAGTTCGCTGGAGCAGCCATAGTAAGCAAGTCACTGTACAAATGGGGGAAGACACAATTGTCCTAACTCTAGGAAAAAAGGCGTTCACCGTAAATGGTCAAACCAAACAAATGGACACGGTTGCCCAGGAAAAACAGAACAGAGCTTTTGTCCCCTTGCGTTTTGTCAGCGAGGCACTTGGTGCCAAGGTAACGTGGCATCCAGACCTATATAGCGTGGAGATTCTGACAGGACTTGCAGCGGAGCAACCTGAAACCTCAAAAGGAACGACCACCCCCAAAGATCCTTGGGACGAATGGAAAGCCTCGAGAAGTATAGAGGGGGAGACTGAAAAGAAAGAGACTGAAGGGTTTAGTTACTATGGCTCCTACAAATCTGGATTAGCTGTAAATGGTCACTTTGAAAAAGGGGACGGGAAAGAAATTATCATTATAAAACCCCAAGTCAAATTTAGCAGGGGAAATGAGGATTATAATCAACAGGTCAAAGATCTGGAGGAAATCTTACTCCAAAAGATTGACTCAAAAACAGTAGATAGTACCATAAAATATGTGAAACAAAAAACCAAAAGGGAAGATGAGCTAGAGTCAAAGGAATTCAGTGATGATACATATAGAATTGTAGTAGTGTCAAGCTACTGGGACGATATAATTGTATCAGTTCGGTATAAGTAGGTGAAAGTTGAATGAGGAAACTTATAGCTTCTTTATTTCTGGCTGTATTCATCTGCGGTCTTGTACCGCAAGTCAGTATATTCGCTGAACCAGAAGATGAAACCGAGACTAAGTTAACTTTAGAGGAGTATTTAAAGACACTTACTCCTGAAGAGGTATTGAAACGAGCTAATCAGGATATGGAAGAATTATATGGGGAGAAAAACTTCTATCCACAAAAATCAAAGGGGAGAACGTTTAATACAACATTAGTGCAGCAACAAATTGATGAGGCAATTAGAAAGCCTAAGGAATTTAAAGGTTTCGACATTGTATATGGCACAAGTCATGGCACCACGATTACACACAAGGGAAAAACCATGCAAAGATACTCAGGTTATAATGTCTTTGGTGACCCAGTATCAACAGATGGCTTCCCATGGGACGCGGGCTGGAGCGGTACCAAGATTCAGAATTTTTCATTGATTCCGTACCCTTGGAGATCAAGGGATGTAAATGAAACATTCAACGATTTTCCCAATAACTTTAATCGTGAACTCCCCGACAAACTACTAGAATACCTACCAGATACAACCTTCGAAAGCAAAATCATCGAGGCGCTGAATGAAGAATACGCTAATCAGCTTTACGGCGAGAACCTCATGTACAACAATCAGAATAAAAAGTACGAAGACAGCAAGGTTTACGACAGGGGCACCGCCCCCAAAGGAGGCTGGATTAAATACGTGCACGTGATCCAGCCGCCAACGTATCTCTCCCAGGGATCTGGGAGAGTGTACTTAACCAAGGGTACATATATGGACGTGCCGATCGCTGCATTTATAGAGACTGAGCCTAGTGATATCTCTGCAGAGTTTGTGGACCTGCCGTCCGAGGCTATGGCTGGAGATGAAGTCTATGTTTCTGTATGGCTAAGGTCTACGTTCCCTAAGCGGGAAACCGCCAAGTTTTCGTGGAGTGTTACCCGCAAAAGCGATGGGCTCCCTCTGACGGTGGCGGAAAATCAACTGACATACGGAGGCGGGGTGGCCGCTGAATCAGGATCCATCGGAATTTCCAAAACCGAGAAAAGACGTCTGAACGTCTCTTTTACGATGCCGGAAAGCGATGTACGGATTCAGTTCAAGATTAATGAGGACGGTAAGCAGCCTGAAGAGGTGATACTGGATAACAACGTGATCAGCTCAGATATTAAATTGAGCATCCCGCAGCAGCTGCCTTATGACATGCTAACGAAGAAGGTCAAGCTTGACCTTCCGAGCAGTTCCGCAAAATTGGAATTGCCTGATTTGCCCGATGCGAGGTGGGCAGAGAATGAGAATGCAGTAGGTAGACTTAACGTAATCAACCAGTCACCGGAATTACTGAGGGACTTCAAGGTTCATAATAATCCGGATGTCAACATAAACAGTACGATTGTATACCGCACGCCGGTGGTCACTTATACGATCAAAAGAGAGGATTACGGGGATAATCCGCTAGGGGAGCGATGGCTCAATTTGGACAAACCCGGAATCCCGCTTTCCAAGACAGGCCAGATTCACTATGAAGGCTCCATAAGCAGAAAGTACAAATACACGCACTCCTGGCAGGTATGCTCCGGTGAAGGCGAAGATAGAACGTGTGAGACTAAATCGGAAACCCGGGAAGGAACCGCAACGGCCGATTTTACATCGGATACCATTACGAAGGTCTATGATATGTACGTCTACAACGGAATGAAGGATGTTCCAAAGCGTGAGTATCGTAACGAAATTGAAGAGAATCATACGGATTCTCTTGCCAAGAAGCTATTTTGGGAGAATGAACCCTATCACTACGACGTCATTCGCTGGATGCACCATCAGGATGAGAGCGGGAAGAAAGATGATTGGACACAAGTGCCTGGTCAGTATAAAAGGACGTTCATTCAACAAGCCAGCGGAAGCGTGAAATGGAATATTGAAAGCTCCATGAGCAATGAATATGCCCAAGCCAGAAATGCCGCTGCTAAGCGAAATAACAACAAGAAGCTCTTCGACAAGGCGGTATTCGCCACCGATAAGGAGCTTCAGAAGTACGATTATCCGATCAAGTCGGGATACTACTTCAACCCTGCGGGCAGCTACACGTTTACCGTTAAAACGGAGGTATTCAAAGATAAGCAGCCGAAGGACATGACGGACGATCATAAAGATCTGGTGAACGGACTTATGAATTCCTTCCGGTATGAGACCGACCTGATGTTCATTAACAATCAGAAGGTTGCTGTTAACATCAGAAACGAGGAGCTTAAAGAAAAAGGCGGCGGGTTCGAGCGGAAGCCCGGAACTATATCCCTGAAAAACAACAAGTCGGTGGACTCGACCCCACTGATCAGCGTGCTGGATCGAAGTAAGGATCCATCCCGTTACAAGAAAAAAGTAGAAGAAATCAAGCACACGGACAAGCGCGGCGGCGACTCGCACCCGTTCTGGAAGATGGTGCTTGAAGGCTACAGCGAATCGTATACTGCGGGAAGCAACACGAACTACGCCTACCGTGAATACGTGAAAGCCGGACAGCATATGTACAAGATTACGGAAACCTCTACTATTACCATCGTTGTTAACCCGGGCAATACACCGCTGTACACCCATGCAAGCATGCCAAATGGGACTTACTACGTGAAGGCCTGGTTTGACACGGTCGATATGACGCAAGGGAATCATGCTTACAAGGATCTCAAGCAATTACAAGGGGTTGATGACATAGATTCCATTAAGGTAACCGTGGCGGGCTCGATGTTTGATGATTTGAATAACTGAAAAACGCCCAAATTCGAATAATGGAAGCATGGCAAACTACTCGGAGGTGAAGCATGCAGCTGAAGGTAGACCCCGACCGCATTCTCGGCCTAGAACAGGGGATGAAGCGTTTAAACCAGGTACTGGAGAATGATGTTATTAGACTGTACGGAGAGCTGTCCCAGTTGGTGAGCTCTGTCAGATCCGCTTACCGGGAAAGCTATGATGTCCAGTCCTCCGCAGCCGAACTGGAGCGAGCGCTTGGGGAGATTCGCAGGATGATGGAGTCGATTAGAGGCCAAATGGACGCCAAGGCATCGACGCTGCGTTGGGCTGCCGGGCAATATCATGCATCCGAGAAGCAATCCCGAAGCTTGACCGGAGTGGCCCGGAAATTCATCTGGAATAAGGCAGGCCTGCTGAGTCGCTGGGCACAGAGCGGGTTGCAGCAGGCAAAAGGAGGGGTGGGCGGTTTTCTAAACAACCCCCTCTCTCTTATAGATCGATTGAAGGAAATGCTGCTTACTATAAAGGAAGCGTCGTTAAGCCAGCAGCTCAAGCCATTTGAAGAAGACCCGCGTATTGCTTCGTTACTGCATATTATGAATCACGGCAGTGTGGAAGAGAAAAGCTGGGCGCGAGATCAACTGAGTGAGATTGCACATGCAATCTCTGAAATTGCCCGGAGCCAGGTTGCTTATAACATTTATGAGAAGTATGGAAATACCGCTTATATGGAGGGGGCAAAGCAGCATGCTGAACTGCAGCGTTCCCTTCTGAAGCAGCTGGGTATAGATGAGCGCTACTTTGTAGGCACAGATTTGAGAGCGCAATTTACAGGCTCCCCGATCTCGGCTTTGGAATTCAATCCGCTGCTGACTGATGGCTCCGAGATGCCGGATCAGGATGAACTCCGCTTTGTGATTGCTGCTGGGCTGGTCAATGAGAAGTATCGTCATTGGGCCAAGTTAAATTATAATGAGATTGAACTGGCGGTGAAGAGGGCGGAGGCGATCCGGGAATTCGAAAGACAGGTCGAGGAGTATCGCCGGCTGCATGGCCCGCCGATGGAGCTGCCGGATGGAACACCGATCACACCGGATAACAAGGAGAATGAGACGACCTTTAATTATTTTATGGAGAAGGTCTACGATCCCAACAAGCCCAATGCAAACGGGCCATTAGAATACTATGTATGGTTGGAAGACACCTATGGCATGACCGAATGGCGTAAGAAGGTCGTCATGGCCGACCGGGTTGCCTACGAGTTTGTTTTTGCGTTAGTGGAAGAGACTGTAATGGGCGTGGTAGGCACGGCAGAGTTTGTCTTCAAGCTGGTGGTAGACCCTGAGAATACGGTAGAGGGAGTCGTCAAAAGCGTCGCTTACTTGGCCAAGAACCCTGAAGTGTTAGTAGAAGCCGCCAAGACCATGTACAAGAACTTCAACGAGGGAACACCTGAGGAAAGAGCTCAGATGTTAGGATCGGCAGCTTCGTATCTAATCCCGGGAGTTACGCTAACGAAGGCCGGAAAAGCGGTTAAAGTGATGGACGGCCTGCAAAAAACGGCAAAGGCTGCCGACAAAGCAAAGGACATCAATAAGTTACTTGAGGCCCAGAGGTCTTTTATGGATCTGCTGCCTTTTACCATATTAAGGACGGATACGGGGCACCAGATGATTGTGCCTAAGGATTTTTCAAGAAACCTGCAAAAGCATGAAAGTCCTGATGTAGGGGGATCTGGGGGTAGGCTTGAGGGGACGGGACAAGCTGGTAAACCTGTTGTAGATAAAGAGAGATTGCTCGGGAGTCTACAAAACACAGAAAACTTTAAACAAGGAACTAAAGAAAATGGATTGAGCCATATTTTTGATGGTGAAATACTCAAAAATGGGAATGCCAATGGTTTTCATTATGAAGGGATGCCAAATAGTAACGGTAAAATTGTCGGGAATGTTGACCCACCTAATGAGTTTGGTGTCTATCAAGCCAATGTTGAAATTAATGGAGTACTAAAAGGACCTAAATCTACATTTTTTCCAAAGGAATGGACACCACAACAGGTAATAGATTCAGTAAATGAAGCTTTTAATAATAAAGTAAATATAATAAACAATAAATATATAGGGAAAACAAGTACGGGAATGGAAATAGAGTTTATTTTAAGAAATGATAAGATAATCTCAGCATACCCAATATACTGAATTGGGGGGTATTTCAATGATGATAAAATATAAATATAAATTGAAATATATGGATGAATTTAATATGGTTGTATTGGATTTTGACGAGGAAAAATCACTAGAGTTCGCCAGTATGATAAGTGATCCCTTAGGATCTGATATACCTTGGAGATTTAAAGATTTGAAAAAGGATATTGAGAATTATGTTGATTTATTAAGGGGAAATATGCCCGAATATAGACATGGAGGAAATGCATCCAGCGTTATTTCTTATAGGGACTACACAATAATAGAAGATCCATTTTATGATGAGGAAGAAGATGAAATTGAACCGATCTGTAAATTAGAGACAATTGAATTTGTGAAAATTATATTACTATGGGCTTACGAAACGTATAAATATAAAAGCGAGAGGAGAGTGATTGCTTTAGAGGAGGCAGAAATGGTTATGAATTGGATTGAACAAAAAATGTTAGAAGTTAAGAGTATAGAGAATGAATCTATAAAATAGCTTGTGTGTAAAGCCATTTACAACCTTAACAATAAGATCGTACAATACAACCAATAAATGAACACTAAACAATTAACAAACACTTGATAAACTTTCAAAAGCTCCTTCCAACTTTAACCATGAGTAGGAATGAGCTTTTTTTCTTTTCCCAAAATCAAAGGAGGACGAAATCAATGTACAGGTAATAGTAGAGGAGATAGGATTAAACCTTAGAGGATTTTCTATCTTCTAAGGTACTATTTTTAATAGGAGTGCCGAATAAAATAGAATTCGATCCACATAGAATTTGTAAAATAAAGAGCTCAGATGTTAGGATCGGCAGCTTCGTATCTAATCCCGGGAGTTACGCTAACGAAGGCCGGAAAAGCGGTTAAAGTGATGGACGGCCTGCAAAAAACGGTAAAGGCCGCCGACAAAGCAAAGGACATTAATAAGTTACTTGAGGCTCAGAAATCCTTTATGGATCTGCTGCCTTTTACCATTTTAAGAACGGATACGGGGCACCAGATGATTGTGCCTAAGGATTTTTCAAGAAACCTGCAAAAGCATGACGGTCCTGATATGGGGGGATCTGGGGGTAGGCTTGAGAGGACGCCAAAGGCTGGGCCAATAAAAGAAGTTGAAATTGTTGATCACACTGGAAAACCGATCGGCGAATTAGATGAGATTGACTTGAAAAATGGTATTTTCTATGAGGATAAGGCAGCGAAGGGGCTTGATATCATCAATCCTAAAACTGGATTACCTGCTCAAACACCTCAGCAATTTACGGATAAGCAAATATTGGATAAAACAAGAAAAAGAATTAATAATATTGCAGAAGCTACAGCTACACGAGCTACTAAAAATGGGATTCCAGACGTACCTTCATTAGATCAAATTAAAGGTATTCGGAAGTTCGTTTTCAGATTAGATGGAGATACTCCTGAATTAAGACAAGCTGTAGAGAACAGCTTGGAACAATTAAGAAAAGAATTTCCTGATTACACTTTTGAGGTATGGTTTGGAGGGGAAAAATAATGTCAATTTGTGCTATGGTTTTAGAGGCAAAGGATGAATTTGAAGAGAAGTTTTTCATTCCTGTGGCTGCTGAGTCTTTCTTTCAAGAATGTTGGGAGCCAGCAATTGAAGAATTAGGGTTAAAATGGACTAAAGTATTTTCTGTTGGCATTGATTTAGTTGAAGAAGATTTTCCATTTGTTTTAGAAGAATTATCAAAGATAAAAGAGTGGGCGAATGAAAATTTACCTGAGGAAAAGAGGATAAAGATTATTGAAAGAATTGAATTGATTGAGACAGAAGTGCCGATAGCTTTTAATCATCGAGATGGATTAGTAATTTTTATTGGGTAGTCTTTCTGACAATTCCAACAACATCAACAAACCAAACACTTGATAAACTATTTAAAGCTCTTTCCTCTTGAATTATGAGTAGGAATGAGCTTTTTTTGCATCCAAAAATCAAGGAGGAGGAAACGAATGGCAAAATGTGAACAGGCGAAAGTGTTACAGTAATCAGGGCGTATCTATTTTCAGGCTAGAGAACAGGTTCAGAAGTTGTTAGATGTGTAAAGTTTTTGGATACGGTAGCAGATCAGAAAGACGGACTGCCGCGCCAGTATTATTGAGTCAGATACCACCATGATTGACCTGTTTTATTCAACTACCGTCGGCAGCTATAGCTGTCGTTTGGTTGTTGCAGAACTTTTTTTATTCCTGCTCAAAAAAAACAATTTATTCAGAGCAGCAAGTCAATCTTTGTTCAGCAATAAAACTGACACCGGTCGAGCACCGGTGTCAGTTTATTTAATTTACGCTCTGGCCAACTCAATTTAAGCTATATGACTTTTGGATTCGTCATTAGACCCTGGCTTAATCTATTGCTTCATATATCTCCAGATCATGGTCATAATATCTTTAGCCTGGTCGTAGCCGTCCGAGCCCTTGAAGGCCTCGACATAGGGCTTAAGGAGGGCGTTGACCACCGATTCGCGCAGGGGCTGCTGCTCGATCTCATAACGAAGCGCTTCGGTCAGTTCCGCCTGTGTCTTCGTGAATCTCACCTGGCAGGAGGAATCGTCCAAGGCCTGAAGGATCTCCTCCTGCTTGACCTCCTCCTGTGTCAGCAAGCTTTTCATGACATGTAACTTCTCATCGTCGATAACGGAGGTGTTCTTCTCCACCAGGCATTCGATGATATAGCTCATGTAGTGCAGCAATATCGTGCGGGCCACGTCTTTGGGCTCGATATTGGATTGGTTGATCGATTTGGCCGTAAACAGCAGATGCTGCTGGATTCCCATGAAAATGACAGCCGCCTCAAAGGCGCATCGGCGCAGCTTCTCGCCGTAGACGTCGACCAGGCGATCCGCGAGCCATCCGATCTCGAAGATGCGGTAGCGCATCACGTACTGCTTCATCTCTTTATCACGAGAATGCAGAATTTCTTCGAACAGGGCGGTCAAGCCGTATTTCTGGCTGCTCTGTGCAATCATTGATATTTGCTCGATCAAGACCTCGATATCGCCAGGGTCCTTGCCAATCTGCAGCTCGCTTCTTTTCATATGCGCTTCATAGCGAATTTGCTCCAGCACGGCACTGACGCATTCGTTCTTGGAAGAGAAGTAATTGTAGAACGTCCCCTTGGAGATGCCTGCGCGTTCAATAATATCTTGAATAGAGGTGGGCATGATCCCTTTCTCAATAAATAAGGCAAAGGCATGGTTCACCACTTGGATTTTTCGTTGATTCATGAGTTCCTCCGTACTACTTGATATCAACAAGTATATCTACGATCCTCGAGAAAAACAATGCGAATTATACCCAGGGTACAAAAACTTGATTTTATTGTACCGATGATATAAAATCATCAAGTGACTTAAATTTTAAATAGAGATAGGAGAAACTTCTGTATGAGCAGCACTGTCAAACAGTTAGAAAAGCCGCCCTACTTAATGCTTGGCTTGTTATTTTTTGCAACCTTTGTTGCCTTCTTGAATAATTCATTACTTAATGTCGCTCTGCCGACAATTATGGCGGACTTCCACATCGATTATTCCGCTGTTCAATGGTTGTCCACCGGTTATATGCTGGTCAGCGGGATCCTGATTCCCGTATCGGCCTTCCTGCTGATGAAGTTTACGAATCGCACCTTGTTTATTACGGCCTTATCTATTTTTACCGTAGGAACCTTGATCGCTGCGATTTCTCCCAACTTCGGCTGGCTGATCGCCGGCCGGATGATCCAGGCTGCAGGCTCCTCCGTGATGTCTCCCCTGCTGATGAATATTATGCTAATTAGCTTCCCGCGTGAGAAACGCGGTGCAGCCATGGGGGTATTCGGTCTGGTTATGATCGTGGCTCCGGCGATCGGACCGACGCTGTCCGGTTATATCGTGGAATATCATAACTGGCGCCTGCTGTTTGAGATGATTCTGCCGTTTGCGGTTATCGCGCTGCTGCTGGCCATTTGGAAGTTCCGCAGTGTCATGCCGACCAAGCCAACCAAGCTGGACTACCTGTCCGTCGTGCTGAGCACAATCGGCTTCGGCGGATTGTTGTATGGCTTTAGTGATGCCAGCAGCGCGGGCTGGGACGATCCTGTCGTCATTACCTGCATTGCTGCCGGTGCCATTGGAGTTGTATTGTTCGTTATTCGCCAATTGCGTCTGGAGATTCCGCTTCTGAACCTGGGCATTTATAAATATCCGATGTATTCGATGGCTTCGATCATTTCAGCCGTTAACGCGGCGGCCCTGTTCTCGGGGATGATCCTGACGCCTGCCTACGTGCAGAATGTCCGCGGCATTACGCCGCTGGATTCCGGCTTGATGATGCTTCCCGGCGCGATCGTCATGGGGATTATGTCCCCGATCACGGGCAAGCTCTTCGATAAGTTCGGGCCTCGTATTCTTGGCTTTGTCGGTCTGGCTATTACCGCGGTTACTACGTATATGATGTCGAAATTCAATCTGGAGACGACCTACAGCCATATCATTTCCTTGTATTCCCTGCGTATGTTCGGAATATCTATGGTCATGATGCCGATTATGACCAATGGCTTGAATCAGCTGCCTACGCGTCTGAATCCGCATGGTACGGCTGCCAACAATACGATTCAGCAGGTCGCTGGCGCGATAGGTACCGCGATCTTCGTCTCGATCATGAACTCTAGAACGAAATCAAGCGCCGCCAGTCAAATCGCGGCTCTGGATCCAACTACGATTACGGATCAGGTGAAGGCGCAAATCGGCCAAGCCGCTCTCCTTGAAGGGATTCAATTTTCCTTCGTCATTGCGGCCGCGACTACTGTGGTCGCGCTGATTCTGACGCTGTTCGTCAAGCGCGTAGACGTAAGCAAGGCGGCTCTAGCCAAGCTTGAGAGCGAGCCTGAGCCTAGCGCGACGAAATAAATGAAGTAATTGAATAACATTGGTTTATCCAATCCAAGCTCGAAGCCCCAGTCTTAGGACCGGGGCTTCAATTTTTTTTACAAACTTATAGAATTATTCCCACAAACTTTGGCAATAATGCGGGGCTGGGATACTACTATCCGCTGTCCTGTTTGAGCAGCTCAATGAGCTCATAGAGATAATGCGCGCCGCGAAGCTGCTGTTCGATTTGCACATCCATATAAGCCAATGAATCCATCGTAATTCTTCGAACCTCGGACAGGCTTTGCTGATTGATTTTCTCCATGATCTCGCGAACCTTCTCCAGCAGGTAAACGGAGGACTGTACGGTTCTAATAATTAATAGCCGGCGAATGTCGTCGCGATGGTATCGTCGATAACCGCTCTCGGGATCGCGGTCAGGAGCAATCAAGCCTTCCTTCTCCCAATGCCGTAACGTGGTAGCAGGCACACCTATTTCCTCCGCGACTTCCCCGATGGTATACCCCTGCTTCTTCCGGCTGGCGAGGAAGCTTTCCATTTGATCCGGCTTCAGAATCTCCAATGCCTGCAGGGCCTGCTGCTTCTTCTGGTACAGCTCGGCTTGCACCCGGTTGATCTCCCACAAAGCTTCCGTAAATTTCTTCTGCTGAAGCATCGGCATCACCTTCCGAACCAAGGCCATGCCAAATCCCGGATACATCGCCCGGATACACTTAAAATAAGCCTCATGTTCCTCCGTATAGATGCGATAGCCGTTGGCTCCCCGCTGAGGAGGCGGAACAATCCCCCAAGCCTCGTAATGCCGCAACGCACTCGTGCCGACATCTAATTTTCTCGCGATTTCAATGGGTCTAAGTTTCATACAGCCAGCTCCCTATACGCAAAAGATTGAATTAAAACTTTAGAGTAACGTGACGGCTTATGATCTTGTTTGCGGCCTTGATGGTTTATCCTACAAAACATCATAAATGCATCATAAACCAAAACCTTCACACTTGCACGAATGTTGTAATATCGAGTTAGATTTAGCGATAGGAGGTTGTTTGAAATGACGGAGCAAATGCCTGGAAAGATCATCCCGATCCTGCCCTGCAGGTCCTTAAATGAACAGCTTGACTTCTACCAATCGTTAGGCTTTGAAATGACGTATACGCAGGCAAGGCCGAACCAATATGCTTGCGTGCGTCATCTGATAGCCGAATTGCATTTTTTTGTGCTTAAAGAATTGGATCCTGCGAAGAATTACAGTATGTGTTACGTCCATGTGGCTGATGTGGATGCCGTGTATGAGACCTTGTGCGAATCGTTAAAAAGAAACACGAACCGCATTCCGGTTAGAGGCTATCCGAAAATAACGAAGCCGAATAGCCTTGCGGAGGACCGCAGGTTTAATCTCGTCGATCCATCGGGAAATCGCATTCTCATTGGAACAAAGCATGCTGCGCCCCAATCCAAGGCTGAGCCTGAGGTCACCGTGCATGCTTCAAAATTTAGAAATGCATTTGAAACGGCGTACAAATTGGCCTATGCCAAGGATGATCCTGCGCATGCTGCCAAGGTTCTGGACCTGGTGCTGCCAAGAATGGAAGAGGCGCCGCTTCCCCTTAGATACAGAGCCGTAATATTGCGGGCGGATATTGCGCATTTGCTGGATGAGAATGAAGCCGCGCTGTCATTCATGGATAAAGTCAGCCAAATTAGCCTGTCTTCTATTAGTCTGTGTGCGGAGGAACACCTTCTGGTGCAGGAGGCGGCCAAGCGCTTGGAGGAGCTGCGAGCAGCGCTGCTGGCAGATCGAAGGCTGGAGCGCCCTGAATAGCTTAAGCGCCATCATCCCCAACCGGGGCAAGCTAAGTTTCATTTAAAACCTTAAAGTAGCGTGGACGGCTTTTGTTCCTGATTACACCGCTGCATTAAGCAGCCGCTTCTTAAACCTTGACACTTGCACGAATGTTGTAATATCGAAGTAGGTTAAGAAATTTTGCTAGGAGTTGGAAAGCAGGGGAGAACTCTGGATTGGAATGGACGCATGTTCTCCCTCCCAGCGAGGCTAGGATATCCATGATATCCAAGCTGTCCATGATGTTCAGATTCAGAAATGTTGATAGGAGGAGATCGTTTGAATAACGAGATACTTATTAAGGGTGCCAGAGAACATAATTTGCGCAATATTTCCTTGTCCATCCCTAAAAACAAGCTGGTTGTACTGACAGGACCATCCGGATCGGGCAAATCTACCTTGGCGATCGACACTTTATTCCGGGAATGCCAACGGCAGTATCTGGAATCCATGGGCATGCAGGGAATTAACAAACCGAAGATGGACTCCATCGTCGGTCTGTCTCCAGCCATCAGCGTCAGCCAGCATGTGACCAATCGCAATCCCCGTTCCACCGTAGGTACAGTCACTGATATGTACACGAGCTTGCGCATGATCTTTGAGAAGCTGGGGAAGCGGCCTTGCCCGAATTGCCATCAGGAGATTCAGCCGACGCTGAACCAGGAGGACATCGAGAAGGAAGCAGGCAGCTTCAGAGAATTTATTAAGTGTCCGCATTGCCAGCATCGTATGGAGAAGCTGACACGCACCCATTTTTCCTACAATACGATAGAAGGCGCATGCCCGACCTGCAAGGGGTTAGGCGAGGTGGTGCAAATTCATGAGGCATCCGTCTTTCATCCGGAGAATTCGATTGAAGGTGGTGCTGTTGATCTGTGGAAGGGACGGTATGCGGAATATCAGGTATCGATTGTCAAGGCGGCCATGAAGCACTACGGCGTACCAATAGAGGACGGTCTTCCCTTGAAGGACTATAGCCCGGCGCAAAAAGCGATTCTGTACCATGGCGTGGAAAGCCAGGAAGTGAAGCAATGCTTTCCTCCTATCGCTCCTCCCAAGACGGTAGGCGAAGGAAAGTTTGAAGGCGTTCTGACGGGCATGTGGCGGCGGTTCTCTGAGAAATCAGGCGCGTCGGCCGAGGCAGAAGCGTACTTCTATTCGCAGCCATGCCATGACTGTCAGGGCAGCCGGTTAAATGAAATCAGCAGAGCCGTCACGGTTGCGGATGCGACGATCCCCCAGCTTGTCCAGCATTCCCTGGAGGAAATGCTGGATTGGGTGAAGCGGGTCGAGTCAGCGCTAGATCACGATTCCCTGCTGCAGGTAGAGACGTTCACTCTGGATATGGCCACCAAGCTCAATCGATTGATCCGAACCGGGCTGGGGTATCTGACCTTAGACCGTCAAACGATCAGCCTCTCCGGCGGTGAAGCCCAGCGCATCCGGTTAGCCTCCATCCTGGATTCGGCCCTTACCGGCGTGCTGTATATTCTGGATGAGCCTACGGCGGGCCTTCACCCGCGGGATACCCTGGGCTTGGTTAGCGTCATGAAGGATTTACGGGATCTGGGGAATACCGTCCTTGTCATCGAGCATGATGTCGATGTGATGAGAGAGGCGGATTATATTATCGATATGGGGCCGGGAGCGGGGGCTTACGGCGGAACGGTGATCGGCGAGGGGACTCTGTCTGAGCTCATCCATCAAGAGAAGTCTATAACCGGCCAATACCTGTGCCATGAACCTGCAGCAAAAAGAACTGTCCGCCAAGGTACGGGACAAGCGATTGTCGTGCATCGGGCTAGCCTGCATAATTTGCAGGATGTGACGGTATCCTTTCCGGTCGGCTGTTTAATTGCGGTGACGGGGGTCTCAGGCTCTGGAAAATCCACGCTTGTCTTTGATGTGCTGGCCAAGGGAAATGACAAGATCCATGAAGGCTTTGAGCGGGTGGACGGCTTGGAGCACTTCGGCCAAATGGTAATCGTGGGACAATCGCCACTCAGCAGGATGAAGCGTTCGAATGTCGCAACGTACACTGAGGTATTCACCGAAATCCGCAATGCCTTCGCACAACGGAAGGAAGCCAAGCAGCGGAAGCTGACGGCCAAGCATTTCTCCTTCAATACGGAGGGCGGGCGCTGCGAGAATTGTCAGGGACTCGGATATGTCCCGATGAACATGCTGTTTTTCCCGGACTTGGAGGTGACATGCCCGATTTGCCATGGACAGCGCTTCAAGGAGGAGGTACTGGCGGTCCAGTATCACGGGTATTCCATCAATCAGATTCTGGAGAGCTCTGTACAGGATAGCTTGGATATTTTTAAGGAGGAAGGGAAAATCCGCTCGATCCTAGCATTGCTGGTGGAGATTGGCTTGGGCTATTTAAAATTGGGGCAGTCGCTTACGACGCTCTCCGGCGGGGAAGGACAGCGGTTGAAGCTGGCGAAGGAGCTGATGAGGACATCGCAGACCAGCACCCTCTACTTATTAGACGAGCCGACGACAGGGCTGCATCCGAGTGATGTGAAGCAATTATTCAAGCTGCTGGATCGCCTCGTGGATGCAGGCAATACCGTGATCATTGTCGAGCATAACAGCGAGCTGATCAGAGCCGCGGACTGGATCATCGATCTAGGCCCGGAAGGGGGACGGCAGGGTGGTCATATCATCGCAGAAGGGACGCCGGAAACGGTCATGAAGCATGCGGGCTCGCATACCGGCCGGTATTTATGATCTACAAGGCAACTTCTTAAAATTTTCGGGTTAAATCTATAATCTCGGCCATTTCCCTAGGCTGCGATTGCAGTAAGATCGAATCAAGCGTACCTATAGAAGAGTGTCTATAGAAGAGTGTCTATGGAAGAGTGTTTATGGATAGGTATCCAGGAAGAGTGGCGATGAAGATACCACCTACGGAGAGGGGAATGGCCGATGATGAAGCTGCACAGCCTGCTCAGCGACGGGATGGTGCTGCAAAGGGACACCCATGTGCCGATCTGGGGAACGGCCGGGAGCGGTGAGGAGATCCGGGTCAATTTTCTTGGCAAAATATATCATGCTGTAGCGGATACAGACGGACGCTGGCGGGTTGAGCTGGAGAAGCTGGAGCCGGGCGGGCCGCATGAGATGAGGATCTCGTCCGGCCCCGAGGAGCTGGTTATCCGCGATATTCTGATCGGCGATGTCTGGGTGCTCGGCGGGCAGTCCAATATGGAGCTGCCGGTGCGGCGGACGCTGGATGTGCTGGCCCAGGAGGTGGCCGGTGTCGATCTGCCATTGATCCGGCAGTTCGCCGTTCCCCAGACTTATCATTTTCACGGTCCGCAGCGGGAGCTGCAAGGGGGGCGGTGGATCGCAGCTGATCCGGAGCATGTGCTCAATTTTAGCGCGGCCGGGTTCTTTTGTGCCCGGGAGTTATATGAACGATATCAAGTGCCGATGGGGCTGGTTCAGACGGCGGTAGGCGGGACGCCGATTGAAGCCTGGATTAGCGAACAGACGCTTAGAGACATTGGCGGCTATGAAGCCGTGCTGGAGCAGTGCAAGGACGATGACTATATAAAGGCAACGATACGCCGGGACGAAGAGCGCAGCCTCGTATGGCACAGTCATCTGAACGATACGGATCAGGGGCTGCAGGAGGGCTGGTTCCAGGCCTCCTGTGACACGGCGGATTGGGAGCCTATTGAGGTTCCCGGTTCCTGGGCGGGTAGCCGGCTGGAGCCGGTGCGCGGCGCGGTCTGGTACCGCAAGGAATTCGATGTGCCCGCCTCCATGATGGAGGGCGAAATCCTGCTGAAGCTCGGAACGATTGTCGATGCGGATGATACATACATTAACGGGGTGTGCATCGGCAGCACGGGCTATATGTATCCGCCGAGACGCTATCCTGTGCCCAACGGGCTGCTTCAGCCCGGCAGAAATACGATCGCCGTTCGTGTGATCAGCAATCAGAATACCGGGGCTTTTGTACAGGACATGCCGTATAAGCTGGTGGGCGGCGGGGAGGAAATTGACTTGCGCGGCGTGTGGCGATACCGGATTGGTACGAGCACCGAGGCGCTGGAGCCGAGTACTTTTTTCCACTACAAGCCTTCCGGCGTCTATAACGGCATGATTTCGCCGCTGCGTGATTTTCCCGGTGAAGGGCATCCTCTGGTACCAAGGCGAGTCCAACACTGGGCGGCCTGCCGGATACCGCGATTTATTCGCGGCCCTGGTGCGGGATTGGCGGTGCAATAGGGGGAACGGCGAGCTTCCGTTTATTTATGTGCAGCTGGCCAATTTTGGCGAGGAGGACGATACCCAAGTGAATTGGGCGGAGCTGCGGGAGGAGCAGCGCAGAAGCCTGGAGATCCCGCAAACCGCGATGGCAATTACCATAGATGTTGGGGAATATAACGATCTGCACCCGCAGGATAAGAAGACGGTGGGCCAACGGCTCGCACTATGCGCCCGAAAACTGGCTTACGGCGAGGAGCATCTGGTGCACAGCGGACCGATGTTCGCAAGGATGGAGCATAGCGGGGAGACGCTAATTCTGCATTTCGACCAGGTCGGCAGCGGGCTGACCGTACGGGCGCGCGGCGAACAGACTGTGCCCGGCGAACAGAACGTACGGGGTGGCGAGCAGACTGTATTCGGCGAGCAGACCGTTCCAGGCGACGGCAGACAGGCTGCGCAGGGCGACGGTGAGCAGACTGTGCAGAGCGTCGGCAAGCAGACCATACCGGGCGGGAGTAATCACACTATAAAGGACAACGATGAGCAGACTGTATCCGGCGAACAGCCTGCGCGGGCTGCTGACTGCGAGCTCAAGGGGTTTGCGGTATGCGGAGCGGACGGCCGCTTCCTCCCGGCGCAGGCGGTCATTTCCGGCGATACTGTGATCGTCTGGCATGAGGAGATCCGGCAGCCTGTCCATGCCAGGTATGCATGGTCGAACAATCCTGCGGGGGCGAATCTGTATAATCGGGAGGGTCTTCCGGCTTCGCCGTTTAGCACGTGCGGAGACAGGGGATCAGCCTAAAAATAAAAAACGGACACCGGGGTGTCCGTTTGGCTATATTCTATTTATACTCGCCCGTATATTTCGGAGATACCAGCTTGACGCCCGTGGCTTGCTTGAACTTTTGAACGCGTGCATTCTTAGCTGCCTCGATGCTGGCCAGACCCAGCTTGTCTAATGTAGCCATCGCTTCACTGTAGAGAGATTCGAACTCTGCGGCGTTCTTGGCCAGAATCATCTTCGGAACGATCTGCGCCCAGTAGACGGTGATCTTGGCTTCAGCGTTTGCTTCCTTGGAGCCCGGCTCATAGGCGTCGAAGAGGTTGCCTGAATCCAGGACATCGTTGCTGTACATGTATTTGGCCGAGCCGTAGAATAAGCCGTCCATATATTGGGTCTGCTCTGTCTCTTCGGCTTCCCTCACATGCTTAAGCCATACCTCGTTCGTCAACCACCAGATCGACTCGAAGCCCCACTTCTTCGTAGCGGCGTTCCAATCTGCGTTAAACTCCTGATCGATCTCCGGATTGCGCTTGTACTTGCCATCGGCGGTAATTGTAAACGTCTCGCCCTCTTTCCCGAAGAAGCTGGCTGCATGGCCTTGCTCGCTGTACAGGTACTCCAGGAATTGAATTGCCCGGTCTGCGTGCTTGGATTTCTTGTTCACGAAGGTCAGCGTCCAGCCTTTGTTCAAAGATCTCGGATATTGAGGCAGCGTACCTTTATTGGACTTGATGGCATCGATCGTTATATATTTTGCATTCGGATCCGAGAGATACAGCTGGCTGACGGGCGTCGTATAGTCGGCGTAGCTGCCGATCTTCATGAAGACGGCGCCCTGCGTCATTTTCTCTTCAATTTGATTGCGTGCACTGGTGAAGTTCTCCAGAGACAAGAGCCCTTCGGAATATAATCGATTGGCGAACTCCAGCACATGCTTGAATTCCTCCGTTCTGCGCAAGTCAATGTAAGAACCATCCTCCGCTTCCGGCACCGCACCAAAGGAGCCGGCCAACACGCCTAGGGAATCATTGATATATTTATCCTTGTCATCGAAATACAGCGGCAGTACGGTCATGCCATTATATTGAATATTCGCTTCCTTCACTTTTTTCAGGGCCGCGATGAAGGAATCCTCCTGCTGCAAATCCTCTACCGTAATTCCTAATTGATCCATGATGTCTTTTCTTACGATAATCTGGCCATTAGAGCGTTCGTTGTAGAACTTCTTGACGTCGGGATATTGCTCCAGCATTTCAGGCGACACGTAATAGTTCGGAATCGCGTAGAAGTTCCCGTCTGCTTGTGTATACCAATCGACCATCGTCTCCGGCAGAATCGTAGACAGGTAAGGATCGTACTTCTCCATTAATTCGTTTAGCGGAGCTACCATCCCGCTACTCATCAGCGTCTGGATGAGAGAAGTACTGTTCCAGCGGTCGAGCGTAATGATATCCGGAAGATTGTTGGTCGCCATCATGACGTTGAATTCCGCGTTCACATCGTTGCCCGCATGAATGAAGTCGACGCTGACCCCGGTTTCTTCGGTGATCAGTTTATCCACGTAGTTATTTTTGGCGTCCCACTTCTTGGAGTAGCCCGCCACTCCGGTGTACCAAGACAGGGACACGGGCGAGGTGTTCGATTTCCAGCCAGGCTCGCTGGCAGACTGGCCTGCTGCTTCCGGAGAAGAATTCGATTCGGCCGGTGTGCTGTTGCCCGCGCCTTTTGAGCAGCCGGTAATCATGACCGCTAGAGCCAGCGCAATCGCCAATAATCGCAGTGATGCTTTGTTCATTGTATTTCCCCCTATGTGTAGAATAGTAAACCTAATATCATCAATCCTCAAATGCCGCTTAACCTTTGACAGAACCAATAAGCATTCCTTTAATAAAGAACTTCTGTACGAAAGGATAAACCAGCACAATCGGCAGTGATGCAGCAACCATGGCAGCTAACTGTAGGGTGGTGGTCGTGACTGAGCCCTGCGCCGCTCCGAGGGTGCCCGACATATTCGCAAGCAATAGGGCTGCCTCCGTGCTCTGAATCAGCTTCAGAATGTACAGCTGTACGGTCTGCAGGCTGTCGCCCTGGGTGAAGATCATGGCATCGTAGTAGGCATTCCAGTGTCCAACTGCCGTAAATAAAGAAATGGCGGCAATAACAGGCTTGGACAGCGAAAGAATAATGCGGAAGAATATGGTGTACTCGCCTGCGCCGTCAATTTTGGCCGACTCGATCAATGCTTCGGGAAGCTCGGCGAAATAAGAGCGGAACAGTATCACATTCCAGAAGCTGAACAGCGTCGGAATAATAAAGACCAGGAAGTTATTATAGAGCCCCAGCGCATTAATCAGAATGAAGTAAGGGATCAGGCCGCCGCTCAGATACATGCTCATCAGCCCTAGTGTCGAATACAGCCTTTTAAATTTCAGGTTCCTCCGCGAGAAGGCATAGGCGAACATGGCGGTAAAAAGAACATGAGTGACGGTCCCGATCACCGTTCTGGATAAGGTTACAACGAAGGATTTCACTAATGCGGTATCGCTGAACAGCGCGCTATAGTTATCCCATGTGAACTGCCTTGTCCATAGATACACGCCGCCCTTGGCATAGTCGAGGCCATCATTGAATGAGCCGATGACGGAATACCAGAAGGGATACAAGGTGAGCACGATTAAGCAAGCCATGATGAATACGTTGAAGATATTGAACAGCCGGTTCGGCCATGAATGATCTCTAACCATAGGTACCTCCCTAAAAAATCCCTTTCCCGGTTATTTTCTTAGCAATGAAATTAGCCAGGTACAGCAGGAATAGCGCAATAACGGTCTTCATTAATCCGACGGCCGTCGCATACTCCATGCGGAATTCCCGCAAGCCGACCTTGTACACGTAAGTGTCGATGACCTCACTGGCGTCAATGTTCAGCGGGTTCTGCAGGACGAAGAACTGGTCAAAGCCGCTGTTCAGAATATTGCTGATTGAGAAGACGAGCAGGATGACGATCGTGCCTGTGATCGCCGGCAGAGTAATATGCCAAATGCGGCGGAACCGCGAGGCTCCGTCCATATAGGCCGCTTCATACATCTCCTGATCGATGCTGGCAATCGCCGCAAGATATAGAATAGCCCCCCAGCCTAATTCCTTGACTAAATTCGTAAGCACCGCCAGCAGCCAGAAGTAATCCTTCTCCGCAAGAAAATGAATCGGCTCGGAAATGATGCCGAGGTTCACTAGCAGGTAGTTCAATACGCCATTGCTTGGCGACAGGATATTGATGATTAATCCCCCGAAGATGCTCCAGGAAATAAAGTGCGGCAGATAAGTGATCGTCTGCGTCAGCTTCTTGAAGCGCGGGAAGGTGAGCTCATTCAGGAACAGCGCAAACAGGATTGTGACCGGGAAGGTAATGCAGAGGCCTAATAAATTGATCCCGAGCGTGTTGCGCAGCATGTTCCAAAAGTTAATATCCGAAATAAATTCTTTGAAGTTCGCTAATCCGACCCATTCCGACGAGAAAATCCCCTGGATTCCCGTGACGATGTTGTAGTCCTTAAAGGCGATAATGACGCCGTAAAGCGGAATGAACGTGAAAATCAGAATAAACAGGATGCCCGGGATGATCATCGATTGGAGTGAAAGCTGGTCGCGATTGCGGGAGGATCTTTTCTCTCGTGCCAAAGCAAGATTTGATTTCGCTGTAGAAGCCTCCGAGTCTGTCATCTCTCTCTAAACCCCTCTCTCTTTTTGCTGTATAACTAAATTGTAAGCGCATTATTTAAGGGGAAACAGGACTCAGGTTTGCGAAAAGGTATCATTATTCGTCATCAGAAAATCACCTATCCACTGCAAAAAAACCTTCACATTCGCCGCAGCGAACGTGAAGGCTGGAAATCCCCTATGAAGACTGAGAAGCAATATGTAGCACCATAAATTACCGGTTATTTCATGAGCTTCTGGTATTCCTTCGGGCTCATACCGCAATAATTTTTGAATACACGGGTGAAGTTTTTTGGATTGCTGTATCCCAATGCGGAAGCGACATCGCAAATTTTGACATTGATGCCGTTCAGAGCTTTCTTGGCATAGTCCATCCGCTTCATCGTGACATAATCCTGAAAATTCACCCCGGTGCTCTCTTTAAACAATTTGCTGAAATACGCGTAGCTGACATTGCAGTAGTTGGCGATCACAGCCATATTTATCTCGCCGAGCAGCTGATCATCGACGTACTTCTTGGCGATTTCTACCATATCATAGCTGCGGATCAAGCTCTGGCGCGCCTCGATCGTTTGCAATATTCGCGATATGAGGTACAAGCGCAATTGCTCGCTCTGTTCAAAGGCAGAGAAATCCTGCTTCTGATGGGGAATCCAGCGGATGGCCTGCAGGATCGCATCATAATTGCTCCGAATGCTGTCCAGAGTGCTTCCTCTTAACGATTCATCATTGAAGTATTTTTGAATATAGGGGAGCACCCGATCCTTCCGGCGCATATCGATGATTTCGGTCAAAATCCTCAGATCCGCAGGCGCGATAAGGCGGTCCTCCCTTGTCAGAATATCGTCGTAAAGCAGGATGGACCGCGGTTCTGCAGTCAGCTTGTAGCTGAGTACTTCTAATGCGCTCAGATATGCTTGCGCCAGCTCTGTCGCCGCCAAGACTGTCTTGCCCACGGCAATCACGATAGGGAGCTCGGGATTGCTTCCCAGGAATTGCTCCAGAACCTGCTTGACCGCGGAGCTTCCGTCCTGCTGCCCAGCGTAGTTGATCCATACGACAAGATCATTCTGTCTATTGTAGAACGCATACAGCTTCATAGGTAAACGATCCGTGTCCGGCTTGGTTAAGAGGGCATCCCAGTCGGCAACTAATGACTCCGCGTGTGAGGCGGAATGCATGGGGGAGAGGATCGCAGCCGCCGTATCCGGATAAGGCAGGCTGAAGCCTAATTCAGCAAATACGCGTTCCAGAGCATGCTCATCCTGCTCGGCGCTTTGGAGCACCCAGTTCATGCTTCTGCTGACTCTCTCCATCTGGGTTAGCTTCTTCTCCGATTCGCCCTTCTCGTGCTGCTGCTCCTCCTGCCGCAGTTCGCGGACAATCTTATCCAATACCTCCAGCAGCTCCTCCGAATGGGCCGGTTTGAGCAAGTAATCGCGCACGCCCAGCTTGAAGCTCTCCTTGACGAGGTGAAAATCATCATATCCGCTAATCACGATAATTTTATGCCCGTGCTTCCCTTGCAGCTGCTTGATCATTTCAATTCCGTCCAGCACCGGCATATTCAAATCGGTGAGTATGATTTGCGGATTCTCTTTATTCATGATGGACAGCGCCTCCGCGCCATCCTTGGCCATCAGGATTTGTCCGATATGCTGAACCTGCAGGTACGCGACAATGTCTCGAAGTCCTTCGCGGACGATTTCTTCATCGTCGACAATAAGCAGTTTATACATTCCGTATTGCCTCTCATTCATAGGGTAATTTGATCTGTACATATGTATAATCGTTCTTTTTGCTCTCGATGGCGATATAGTAGGACTCCCCGTAATACAGACGCAGCCGGGAGTTGATATTATACAGCCCGATGGAGCGCTCGGGCGCATCCAGAGCGGGAGCGGATTCTTCATAATGAAGCGGAGCCTGAAAATGCTCGTTAAGCGTGTTCATCTTCTCCTCGCTCATTCCCGCGCCATTGTCGATGATATCGACCCGTACCTGCTGCTTCAGCACATAGCAGTGAATTTGAATCTGCAGCGAATCCCTATAAACAGTCTTCCCGTATTTAATGCTGTTCTCCACGATCGGCTGCAGCAGGAATTTGATCACTGGATAAGACTTGAGCTCCTCTGAAATTTCGACATCGAGCTGGATGGACTGGCTGCTGCTTAGTGACTGGAGGCTGACATATTTGCGGATTAGCTCGATTTCCTCCATCAGCGTAGTGTGCAGAGTATTGCTGCTGAGATTGTACCGGAGTATTTTTCCGAAATCGGCTATCCGGTCTGCCGTGCTGAACATGCGTTCCTTGATGAGCTTCATGCGGAAAATATCCAGTGTATTGTAGATAAAATGCGGATTGATTTGATATTGCAGCGCCTGGATCTGCGCTTCCTTTCTTAACCGCTCCTTCATGACGATGCGTTCGATCAAGTGATTATTCGTCTCGATAAGTCCGTTGAAATCCTGCGCGAGCTGTCCCAGCTCATCCGGCTTGGTATCGCTGATTCGCAAATGGGAGTTGCCGTTGATGACCTTCCTCATCGTCGATACGATACGGTTCAGCCGCAGGAAAATCGTCTTGAACATGAAGTAGCATGTCACGATGAGCAGCATCACGCTGAAAATGATGAGCAGCAGCTGGTTCAGCATGCTTTTGTGAATCGACTCATTCAACTGCTCCAGGGATACCTTGTATACGAAGGTCTGCTGTATGGCATCGAAGGTCCTGTACAAATAGAGATGCTGATCATAAATGAAATGCGCTTCGGATTCGGTCAGATGCTGCTGCAGAATCTCCGCTTCAGCGGCTTCATCGACATCGGCCGCAGCTAGCGCAATTTTCTGCTCGTGGTATAGGAATTGCGTAATATCCGACGGGTAAGCGCCTTCATTCATGCTAAGCAGACGATCTTCGGCAACCATGACCGCGACCAGTCCCAACAATTCGCGTGAAGGGGAGTAAAGCTTGGTCAGGAGCGTATATTTACTGCGGTCGGAATTCAGGGAGCTTGGCCCGAGCTGAAGGTCATCCGGTCTGAGCCACATTTGCGTCTCATTCTCCTGTACCATAAAGGCTTGCAGCCTCGTATTGGCGGCCTGCCTTTTCAGATGCAAGAAGTAAGGCCAGGATTCGGGGATATGATCATTCATCATATAGATGCGAATGGAATAGTCGTCGGTTTCCGTAAAGGCAGTCGCATATTTAATAATCGGAATCACGCTGTCCAGGTATTGGCTGAGAAAGTCCGCCTCATCTCCCAGGAAGGGGTCGTTTATGAACGTAATGATTTTGCTGTTCTTGCTGACGATCTCGGTTAAGTCATACGCCATATCAATCCGGCTTTGAATTTCCTGCGAAGCTTGATCGAAGGCGTGCGACATATTCGAAATGAAGCTGTCCTGAATATTTTGCGTCGATTTCTGGCTATTCCAGCTAAGGATCAGGGACAGCAGGATAAAAGGAATGGTGTACATGGTGATCATTTTGACCATGATGCTGTTTTTCTTGATTTTGAATAACATAGCTGCACTCCTAATGGAACAGAAATGGGGTTATTGCAATTGATGTCTATAGGCATATGCATTTCTGTAGCTTCTTGGTGTTACCCCGTATTTCTTCTTGAAAATCCGTATAAAATAGCTGGCTTCCATCCCCAGCCGATGAGAGATTTCCTGAACGGAATATTCCGGATTGCCTTCGAGCCAGGCCGCGGCCTGCTCCAGGCGGATGCGCTGCAAATAGGCGTGGGGATTGATCCCGTAGGCTTCGCGAAAGATCCGCTGAAAGTGCTGGACGGAGTAGCCTACAGCATGGGCGATATTGGAAATGTGCAGATTCTCGTCATAATGCTGCTTCATGAATTGGACGGCCTGGTCCAGCGCATCCTGCGACGCTTTGAGCGGGTTCGGCAGGATGGGATGCTTATGGCTAATGACGTGCTCGGACAAAAGAAGCATGAATTCATATAATTGAACGGAGAGCTTCCCCTGGATTCCGGGGGAGTCGGCAATACTGGCCTGCCAGATCGTCGTTAATTTATGGTTCAATACATCAAGGGCCGCCGGGTTGAGCGGAATGCTGGTCATGAATGGGAGGCCGAAGCCTTGAATCATAGACTCTACGGAGGTGCCGTGAATGCCGATGAACCCCAGAAGCCAGGTTTCGCCCGGGCCGGGATAGTACTCGTGGGCAGCCTTAGCTGGCAGCAGCAGGGCATGATTGGGAGCCAATACGAGCTCTTGATCATTGCGAAAGCGAAATGTACCATATCCGCCAAAGCTAATGAAGCATTGCAAGGTCGGATATCCCAGCGGCCTGTACTGATAGTTCTGTTCATGCAGCCCGCAGCTATATAGCGCTAAAGGCAGCTGATAAGTAGATGGATTCGGAAACAGTCGAAAAGGCATCAGCATGGCGTCTTCTCCAATTCATCCTGTAATGGGTCTAACAGTCTACTACTTATATTCTTAAACCTACTTGGAGAAAAGAACAATAGCTAAATCGCGGGATGTTCATTTTATACTATTTTCCATCCTTTTTTGTCCTAACTTATCTTCGCTGAACTTTCTTAGAATGGGGATATCATAGGGAGAAGGATTTGAGAAGATGAGAGAAAGACTGAGCATGGATAAAGATTGGCGCTTCCATTTAGGGGATCCGTTTCAAGTAAAGGAAAGCAGCCATAAGGCCGTATACGGCCTTTCCAAAGCGGGTGGAAGCCGGGGACCGGCGGGGATGGAGTGGAATGACAACGAGTGGGACACGGTGCAATTGCCGCATGACTGGTCTTACCGGCAGCCCCTTGATCGCGAGAACGGGGTTCCGGACTTCGGCTATTATCCCCGCGGGATAGGCTGGTACCGCAAAAAATTCAAACTGGATCCCGCTGATCAGGGGAAGCAGCTGCTTCTGGAGTTCGACGGGATTGCCACGCATGCTACGGTGTATTTTAACGGAAGCATCCTCGAAAGGAACTTTTGCGGATATACGAGCTTTACCGTGGATATTACCGATCGCGCCTATTTTGGCAATCAGCCGAATCTGCTCGTCGTGAAGGTCGATGCCACCGTATCGGAGGGCTGGTGGTACGAAGGGGCGGGAATATACCGGCATGTCTGGCTAACGAAGACCGCGCCCGTTCATATAGCTCATCGCGGCATATGGGTGAATCCGATCAGGGAAAGCGCCTCCCGCTGGCTTACGAATGTGGAGACGACGATTAGGAATGAATGGGAGGCTGCTGTAGAATATCAGCTCATTTCCCGTGTCGAGCAAGCAGACGGCGATATCGTGGCGGAGGAGCTGACAAGCGGCAGCTGCGAAGCGGGACAATCCATCGTGGTTACGCAGGGTCTTCCGCTAGAGCATCCGGCGTTGTGGGACGTGGACGCCCCTCATCTCTACAAGCTGCACTCTATTCTTGTCGTGAATGGGGAAGAGGTGGATACGACCGTTACGAATTACGGATATCGCACCATCCGCATCTGCCCCGATACCGGCTTCTATTTGAATGATAGGCCGCTCAAAATAAAAGGCACATGCAATCATCAGGATCATGCGGGAGTAGGCGTCGCCCTGCCGGACGGAATCCAGGAGTATCGCATCCGGCGCTTGAAGGAGATGGGCAGCAATGCGTATCGCTGCGCTCACCACAATCCGACGCCGGAGCTCCTGGACGCTTGCGATCGGCTGGGGATGCTGGTCATGGACGAGAACAGGAACTTTGACAGCTCCAGGGAGGGGCTGCGGCAGCTGGAAAACATGGTGACCCGGGACCGCAACCATCCATCCGTTGTATTTTACAGCCTATTTAATGAGGAGCCTCTGCAAGGGACGCCGATTGGACGTAAAATGGTGAAACGGATGATTCGCGCCGTGAAGAAGCTGGATCCTACCCGGCCGATCCTAGGCGCTATGCATGGCGGAGTGATGGAGGACGAGGGGGCTGCTGATGTTACTGACATCGTAGGCTTCAACTATATGAATGGCGGATACGACAAGTTCAGGGAGAAGCATCCGAATCAGCCGGTCATCGGCTCCGAGACGGTCAGCGCCTTTTCGACCCGCGGCAATTATATCAGCGATGACAGCCGGCAAATATTCGACAGCTATGACCGGGAGAAGGCCAGCTGGGGGAACAGCGCAAGAGAGTCGTGGAAGACCATCAATACCCGTGATTTTGTCATGGGCACCTTCGTATGGACAGGGTTTGATTACCGCGGTGAGCCTACGCCGTATGAATGGCCGAGCGTCAGCACCCACTTCGGGATTATGGATACCTGCGGCTTTGCCAAGGATTCCTATTACTTATATCAGGCATTCTGGCTGGATGAACCGGTGCTGCACATTGTAGGTCACTGGAGTTGGCCTGGCCAAGAGGGGCAGCAGGTCAAAATCATGACGCATACGAATTGCGACGAGGTTGCGCTGTATCTGAACGATGTCTTCATCGATCGGCAGCCTATTGAGATTTACGAGCAATATGAATGGGATGTCGTGTACGAGCCGGGGACCTTAAGGATGGAGGGATATAAGGGCGGCCAGCTCGTCAAAGCAGCGGAGATCCAAACGGCAGATGAGGCTCATACAGTACGCGTCGAGACTCAGAAGCTGGCTTTATCCGGCGACGGCAGGGATGCGATGGCGGTTAATGTCTATGCGGTGGATGGGCAGGGCCGGTTCGTTCCTACGGAGCAAAGCAAATTGTCCTTCTCTATTGAGGGAAGCGGGGTCATCCTTGGTGTAGGCAATGGAGACCCGAACTGCCATGAGCCGGACCATGATGCAGAGCGCAGCTTGTTCAACGGATGCTGCCAGCTTATTGTCCAAAGCAAGGCTGGAGAGGAGGACATCGTGCTAACGATCGAAGGTGACGGATTGCAGCCCGCATCTCATGTTATTCCTGTTCAACCTGCTGAGGAGCCGCCTTTCGTCCCGTCCGTAGATGAACGGTATATCAACAACTGGCTGATCACGCAGGAGATTGCTGCAGAGCACCCGGACCCGAATGTGACGATTCATCCTACGGACATGAACTCGTGGGAGATGGTTGATGTCAGCTTCGGCGCCCTTCAGAGGCTGCGCGGCGCCAGCGGCTATGTTATTTATCGCAACCAGGCACCGATATCGGATATAGAGAGAGCGGGGCGGCCTTATCTCTGGTTCCACTCGATTAGCGGTAATATTGAAATTTATGTGGATGGCAGGCTGCAGCTGAAGAAATTCTTGCCTTGGCCCGAGAATCTGGAGGTTCCGCTGCAGGGAGCCGAACTGCAGGATCAGGTCACGATTTCTGTGTTAATCGGAATCACACCCGAGATGTACAGCCCGGGCATTCAAGGCTCGGTCTCCATCCGCACGAAATAGAAGCTATATTTTCCCGATGCATCCCTTCGGCGACTACAACGGCATGATGACCTGGATTGAATGGCCATTTTATAGCTCATATAACAAGAGACAACTGCTTCGGCAGTTGTCTCTTTATTTATAAATCCCAGGTGTCAAATACACGCAGGCTTTATTTAATGTCTCGGCGCAGGATCGCCCCGCGGTCCAACTCCTGGAATAGATCCTGAGTGGGATGCATCCCTGTCTATCATACTAAAATGGATGACAGGCTCACGGCTTCAGGCTATGCAGCAGTCGAGCCTCCTCATCGCGAGAAGCGGGGCTTATTTCATCACTTTGGCAAGCTCCGTGAAAATAACTCCGAGCGCGTAAGCGCCCGCATCCGGATAACCGATGCTGCGTTCACCTACGGCGCCTGCTCTTCCCATGCGGGCTACGATTTCCGCGGTCTTCTGAGCGCCCAGCACCGCCGCTTCCGCAGCCTTGTTCGCCGCAATCTTCATATCGTCGCCCTGTGCAGCGCTCTGTGTCCAGGCATCCGCGAACGGTACGAGCGCATCAATCAAGGTCTTGTCTCCGACAACAGCTCCTCTGCCGAAGGATCTTTCGCCCGTATCCTGGATTCCTTTAACGACGGCCTGCATCATATCAGCGACCTCCTGGACGGACAGCTCCTGCTTCCGCTGGGCGGATTTGCTCGCAGCGCGGAAGCCCGATCCCCAGATCGGCCCGGAGGCCCCTCCGCAATGCTCCATAATAACCAGCGAGCACGCATCAAGGAAGTCGCCGATATCGCTGAGATGATGAGCCAGGATATCCTCCCATTCCGCCTTCAGCTGCTTGAAGCCCTTGGCGACGCTCATCCCGAAATCGCCGTCCCCGGCGTGGGAGTCAAGCTCGCAGAACGGCACCTCATTCTCGATAATGACCTCGCTCATCTGATCGATCAGGTAGACGATATTGTGCAGCGACAGGCGGTTGTTCTTGATCACCGCGGCTCCGGCATCCGTGTTGTTCTTGAACGACACGGCGTCCGGCGCCTTCTCCTCCCGGATCACCTCGGTATAGTTTACAGGGGCAAATGGACCCTTAACCGACAATGCCGGCGTATCGCATGGCGCAGACAGCCATTTCTTCAGCGTCTCGTCCAGCTTCATTATCGTGACCGATGCGCCGGCCATATCGATACTGGTCATGTAGTTGCCGACGAAGGCCTTGAAGACCGTCTTGTTCCTGGCCGTCAACTCGCGCATCACCGAATTGTTCAACAGATACAGCTCCTGCAGCGGCGTGCCGCCGAATCCGTTAATCAGCACGGCAATTTCCTGCTGATCCTGGTCATTCATCTGCAGGCTGTCCAGCAAGGAGGCAACCATCCGCTGCGCCAGCTCATCTGCAGGCACGAGCTTCTCTCTGCGTATTCCCGGCTCCCCGTGAATGCCGACGCCGTATTCCATCTCGTCCTCTTCGAGATGGAACGTCGGGGACCCCTTGGCAGGCACGGTGCAGGAGGTATACGCGAAGCCGATGCTTCGCACTTGGTTGACTGCATGCTGGGCCGCTTCCTTCACCTCTGGCAGGGACAAGCCGGCTTCTGCCGCCGCTCCGGCTACCTTATGAACGAGCACCGTCCCGGCAACCCCTCTTTTCCCTACCGTATAGAGGCTGTCTTCGACGGCAATATCATCGTCAACCTTGACATAATCGACTTGAATGCCGTCCTCGCTGGCCAGATGGGCCGCATTCTTGAAGTTCATGATATCGCCGCTGTAGTTCTTGATAATGAGCAGGGTACCCTTGCTGCTCGCGGAGCGGCGGATAGCTTGATAGACCTGGATTTGGGACGGGGAGGCAAATACGTCGCCGCATACAGCGGCATCCAGCATCCCGCTGCCTACAAACCCGGCATGAGCCGGTTCATGCCCGCTTCCGCCGCCGCTGATCAGCGTCACTTTGTCGGGATTGATCTCTTTTTTGGAAATCACTTTGAATTTCGGGTTGAAATCCAGTTCGGGATGCGCCAGTACAAGCCCGTTGCACATTTCCCGAACCAGAGTTTCAGGCTTGTTCATGATTTTCTTCATCTCAGATCTCCTTTGTTCAGTTTATATGGGCGGCCTAATGATCAGCGGCCATAATCGCTGCGGCTGCCGCCTCCTTCACAATCGGAAATGGCCTCGAAGGGATGGATTCCTCGGCAATGTAAGCCTCTTTCGCTGCCTCAAGCAATTCCTCGTGGTCACATGCTCGATTCCGATACCCGCCAGGCATACAGGCAGGCGATCGAGAGTCAGAAGTCCAGCCCCTCCTTCAGCTCAGCCAGGTAGGCCTTTTCAAGCATCAACGGAGCAATCGTACTGAAGGCGACCTTCTCTCTATGATAATAATGATGCGAACCTTCCAGCGCCGTCAAGCCGTTAAGGATCGCTTGAATCGCTGCCAGGCTGCCGCTCTCGGAGCCTAATCCCGATAACAGAATGTTTGTTTCAATGATATTCTCGAGGGCAGGCGTAACGATGTTCTGGCCGCTGGCCAGCTTCGCCCTATACCCGTTCTCAAGCAAAGTTCATAGCATAGCTTGGCCAGTCCCAGCGCCGTGACCGTTCTCTTGGCACTGCCGCAGGCGCCCTCGCGAACACCGCATGGCAAGCCCGCACTGACATTGGAATACGAAGCTGCCGTTGCTCTTGCTTCAAAATAAGTGGAGAGTACATCTCCCATCCCAGCCACGAGGAATCTCGTTCGACTCCAGCTTGTCTTTTACACGTGATACCTCGTCGGGATGCGCGATTAGCAGTGCAGAATCACCGGATGTTTTTACAAAATAGCCTAGATTCAAAAGCTCGTTCGTCTTCACCTTGCACATATTTCATCGGGCTGATAAACGCCCTTCTCATTTTTGCATACCTCCTCGCTGAATATATTTATTATTATAGGATGGGCTATTTTGGGGGGCATGAAACAAGAAGGACGAATTAAAGCGTTTTCTTATCGTGTTTTTTTGAATAGGAGAATATTACCATGTCCAAGTCCCGGTTCGATTTAGAAGAAATCATTGATTTGGAGAAACGGGAGAAGCTCCAAGTGATGCTCGCGCCGGACTGGAAGCCGTTCGCCAGAACAAGCCATATATTTATTTAGAGGAAGCGATTTAGAAGCATACCACGGTCAATTTATACAAGAAAGCGCTCATCTCCAATATGGATGCCCCCGTCTCCGTCGAAGCTTTCGAAAAACCGGACCGGGCGATCCGCAAAATCCAATCGATACAGCAGGAACTGTCGGAAGAGCTCATCGATACTAAATTAAAGAAGGGGGCAAGCGGTACGTTGCTTCGAATACTATGCTGCAGCCCGCATTTGATTATATTTATGCGCACAAGAATGAGAACTTGTTTGTCGGGTGAGTTCGGTGGCTGCAGAAGTGGCCGCCTCGCGTATAGTTTATGAATGAAGTTGAATTTTTGGGGCTTGATCTTAAAAATGAGCCATTTCCCTAGGCATGTGAATAAAGTAAGATCGAACCAAGGGCGAATTTGTATAACAGGGAGGGGCATCCGGCATCGCCGTATAGTACAAGCGGATGTGACTAAATGAAGCAGCCTCTAAGTTTTCGAAGTTATTGGATAGGGGTCCTGTATCTTCTAGACCGGATAGAGGTTTATAAATTTATGGGCGGCAACAGCAGGGGAAAGATCGCTGTGCCATCGATTGCTCCGGCGGTCTTGCGGACCGTAGATCCGCTATTTTCCCAAAAAAACGCAAATTCCGAAGTCAACGGACCGCAGTTCCGTTATCAAGGGAAAAGTGGGGCAAAGCGTGTTCATATAGGCTGAATAGCGGAACCAGGGTCCTTTCAGCATATCAAATTCGCTCAAAAAATCGGAATAGCGACCTGTGTGTCCGTTAGCGTCAGGCCCGGCAGATCATGACTTTCCCACATGGACCTCCTCTCCAATAAAATTCAAGCAGCGTGGAGCTTAGTTAGCTCCTGTTAGGGCTTTCAAATATAAGTTATACTAAAAGAAAACTAACGTTAGGAGAGAGCGTATGAACCTATTCGATAAGTGGCTGAATGAATCCCGGGTTATAGAGAAGGAGGGTCTGCTCCAAATTCCCGCGCCGGGGAACACCGATTTTTTCATTCATCCGGAGACCGGGGAAATCAAGAACAATGCGCCGTTTTTCTATACCGACGTCCAGGGGGATTTTGTCCTGCGGGCCAAGGTAAGGCATGATTTCATATCGACCTACGACGGGGCAGCGCTGTTTGTGATGGATCGGGAGGACCGCTGGATGAAGCTCTGCCATGAATATACGGATTTTGATACATATGCCGTGGTCAGCGTCGTTACGGACGGCCGGTCGGATGATGCCAACGGTCAGAGCCTGGCGGATCAGAGCGTATGGCTGCAGATCGGCAGAAAGGGCAACGCGTTTGCGATGCATTATTCCACAGACGGGATCCATTACCAGATGGTCAGAGTATTCCATATGAAGGCCTCCGATACACTAAAGGCCGGGATCGTCTCTCAATCGCCGACGGGTAAAGGCTTGATCAGTGATTTCTCGGATATTCAGCTGGAACGTATAACGATGCAGAATATCAGGGCCGGGAAGTAAGTATGGGTGTCCATGAAATGTAATCGCTTTAACCCTACTAATGTTCAAATGATAATATTTTGTCGGATGAATAGATATCGTGGATAAAAAGAAATAGGGAGAGAAGAAAGTGACGAAGAGCAAAATGGGAGTTCCATTAGAGGGCTTTGCTGAATTTAGCCGGAAAGCTGCCGCAGAAGGCGCTGTGCTGTTAAAAAACGAAGGGCAAGCCCTTCCGCTGAAGGACAAGGAAACCGTTGCAATTTTCGGCCGGACCCAGATTAATTATTACCGAAGCGGAACGGGCTCGGGGGGCAGCGTGAATGTTGCTTATACGACGAACCTGCTGGACGGTCTGCGCAGCAAGAAGAACATCATCGTGAACGAGGAGCTGGCGGCCGTATACGAGAGGTGGATCGAGCAGAATCCGTTCGACAACGGCGGCGGAGGCTGGGCGGCTGAGCCCTGGCACCAGAAGGAGATGCCCCTGACCGAGGAGCTGGTTCGCGAGGCGAGGAGCAAATCCGGCAAGGCGATTATCGTCATCGGGCGCACCGCGGGCGAGGATCAGGATAATGCCGATGAGCCGGGCAGCTATCAATTGACCGCTGAGGAAAAAAATATGCTGAAGCAGGTGACCGCTTATTTCGAGCAGACAATCGTCGTGCTGAACGTATCGAACATCATCGATATGAGCTGGATGGATGATGCGGATTACGTGCATCCGATTCCCTGCGTCATCTATGCCTGGCAGGGCGGCATGGAGGGCGGCAATGCCATCGCGGATGTATTGGCCGGCGACGTGACGCCAAGCGGCAAACTGACTGATACGATCGCTTATTCCATTGACGATTATCCATCGACCCGCAATTACGGGAGCGAGTTCAAGAATCTCTATCAGGAAGACATTTATGTGGGGTACCGTTATTTTGAGACATTCTGCCCGGATAAGGTGCAGTTCGAATTTGGCTACGGCTTGTCTTACACGGAATTCCGGATTGAGCCAGAGGAAGCGAAGCTGGCAGACAAGGAAGGGGAGCCCTGCATAGAAATCAGCGTAACGGTCACGAACACGGGAAGCGTCTATGCCGGCAAGGAGGTCATTCAGGTCTATTATGAAGCTCCTCAAGGCCTGTTGGGTCAGCCGGCCCGGGCATTGGCCGCATTCGGCAAGACGAAGGAGCTTGCGCCCGGCGAATCGCAGCGCTTGACGCTGAGCTTCCCTGTTCATGCGATGGCTTCGTATGATGATGGCGGCGTGACTGGCGCTCCTTCCGCATATGTGCTGGAGGCCGGGGTGTATCGATTCTATGTCGGAAATAGCGTCAAGAATGCGGTGCAGATCACGCTTGAAGGAAAGGACGGCTACGGGGTGGAGGCGCTTCAAGTGGTGAAGCAGCTGGAGGAAGCTCTCGCTCCGACGGAGGACTTCACCCGAATGAAGCCGGGGGCCCGGAAGGAAGACGGCTCCTATGAGCTGACGTTCGTGGCCGTGCCGAAACGGAGAATTTCCCTGGCGGAGCGGATTGAGAAGAATCTGCCGCCGGATTTGCCGCAAACCGGGGATCGAGGCTATAAATTAAGGGATGTTCATGACGGCAAGGTGAGCATGGAGGCCTTCATCGCCCAGTTGAGTGATGAGGACCTGGCGACGATCGTCCGGGGCGAGGGCATGAGCAGCCCGCTGGTGACGCCGGGCACGGCATCGGCCTTCGGCGGAGTCAGCGACCGACTGCTTGGCTTCGGCATCCCGGTCGGCTGCACCGCCGATGGTCCTTCCGGCATTCGGATGGACAGCGGGGATAAGGCGACCCAGGTCGCGATCGGCACGCTGCTGGCCGCGACCTGGGATGTGGAGCTGGTCGAAGAGCTCTACGTGATGGAAGGCCAGGAGCTGCTGAGGAACAACGTGGATACGCTGCTCGGCCCTGGGCTTAATATTCGCCGCAGTCCGCTGAACGGGCGGAATTTCGAGTACTTCTCCGAGGATCCGCTCCTTACGGGAGCGTTCGCCGCAGCCTGCACCCGGGGAATTCTCAAAGGGGGCTCCAATGCGACGCTGAAGCATTTTGCCTGCAACAATCAAGAGAAGCACCGGAGCAAGGTCGATGCGGTCGTATCCGAGCGCGCGCTGCGGGAAATTTACCTCAAGGGCTTTGAAATCGCCGTGAAGGAGGGCGGAGCGAATTCGATCATGACCTCGTACAATCCGGTCAACGGGCATTGGGCCGCCTCGAACTATGATCTGAACACGACGATTCTTCGCGGGGAGTGGGGCTTTAAGGGCATCGTGATGACAGACTGGTGGGCGGTCATGAATGATGTGGTCCACGGCGGCCCGGCGGATCGGAAATATACGAACTACATGGTCCGCGCGCAGAACGACCTCTATATGGTCGTTACCAACTACGGCGCCGAGGTCAATGCGTATGATGACAATACGCTCGAGTCGCTGGAGAAGGGCATGCTGACCCGCGGGGAGCTGCAGCGCTGCGCGATGAATATTTGTGCATTCCTGATGCAGGCTCCGGTGTTCTCGCGGAAGCAGGAGATCGTTGAGACGGTTCATGCCTTCAAGGCGAATCCCGCTTTGGCCGCAGAGCAGGCGCAGGCGGTCCAGGAGCTGTCCCGCGATGCACAGGTTAAGCCAGCGGCTGCGGGGCGGACCTATATGAAGGTGGATCAGGCCGGACAGTATCGGATCATCGTCAACATCATGTCCCCGGAGCCGGAGCTGGCGCAGAGCGTATGCAATGTCATGCTGAATGGCCAGCCGATGGTTACGATTCAGACGAACGGAACGGAGGGCAAGTGGATCCGGCAGAAGCTGGTGAAGGTCGAGCTGGAGGCAGGCCTGTATGAGCTGACGCTCGATTTCCTCAAGCCGGGCCTGCAGATCGGCTGGATCGAGTTTAATCTGATCGAAATCTGATTTAAATCGAGGCAAGGCACGGTACAGCAAGGTAACATGAATAGAGATAAACGGTACATGAATAGAGATCATTAGGCACAAAAAAATCCGGGAGGTTGTTATCATCCCGGATTTTTGTCGTCTTTGCACGCATCCACAGACGCATCCACAGACGCATCCGCTGTATGATTCAAGATTCACGTGGAAACGGAATTATGCTCCTCGATCGCCTGCGCCGAGGATTCCCGGTCGAAGAGCAGCAATAGGAAGGCCGCGGCCGCCATAACCGCACAGGCTATAAAAACGACCCGGAAGTCGAACCATTCCGCAATGCTGCCGGCGATAATTCCCCCCAGCATATTGCCGATAACCGAGGTGTTGGAATATAACGTGGTTGCGGTTCCCGGCTCTTGGGGAAGCAGGTCCTGGAAGTAACTGATGCCCAGCCCCATGATGATCGACACGGTGACAGCGCTCAGGAACTGCATGGGAACGATGGCCCATACGATAGGGGTGGCGGCAACCAGGGCGTAATAAGCAATCGCAAAGATGGCGCCGATCTTGATCAGATTGGATTTGCGGTATTTCGCCGCCAGTAAGCCTACTCCGATCAGCAGCGGAATCTCCACGGCCGCCGCTACGCTGAACAGCAGCCCTACGTCGGATTGGCTGCCCTGCAGCGTCCGGGTGACATAGAGCGGAAGGTTGACCAGGCTCATGGCCGAGGCTACGCTAAGCAGGATGAACGAGCTTAATACTCCAGCAATGCGAGGCTTCAGCAGAAATTTCCGCAAGTTCACAGGCGGTTCATTTCTCTGCACGTTCTCCTGGCGGTTCGGGTTCTTCAGGAACACTAGAACGAAGACGAGTACGATGCCATAGGTTGCAGCTGCGGACAGGAACAAGCCTTGAAAGCCGGCCGAGGTCAGCAGCAGGGCTGCAATCGCCGGGCCGATGACCCAAGCGAGAGAGAAGAACATTCTTAATGTATTGATGGCCATGTCAGCTTGCTTCGCGCCGCTCCGGTTCACTTCCTCACGCGCATATGCGAACATTTGCGGGAATGCGGACGAAGCCGTCCCCAGGCATAGAAAGGCAATGATCAGCAGAGCGTAATAGCTCCGGACGTAAATGAACAGTATGTAACCTATGATCGCCGCGCTAACCGAGAGGATAATCACCCATTTTCTTCCCCAATATCTGTCGGACAGCCTTCCCAGCACCGTGCTGATCAACACGCTGGAGATGGCCGTAATGCTCATGAAATACCCCAGATAAGAGGGCGACATTCCCACCTCGTCTACGCCGAATAAGGAGAGGAAGGGATAGGTAAAGGAAATGCAAATCCCTAGCAGCAGGGTCGAGACGATAAGAATGCCGTAGTTAGGGATCGTGAATAAAGCCAGTACTTGTCTTAGCTTGTGCATTGGCTTCCTCCTCCTCCTCGCTTCAATGCTTGATTGCAGCGATACGAATTCTTTTGTAATCCGCAGACCAGGTCTGGCCGTCGTAGAGAAGCGGCTTCGTTCTAGCCATAATCAACTCATACGCCTGCTGCTTCTCCGCTTCGGACAAGCCGCTGAAGAAATCGCCTGTAAAGGAGGCGAGCCAGTGGCGAAGTCCGTTCTCCCCGTCCTCCAGAGGTGTAGGCCGGTCGAAATGCTCGGCATAGGTCACCCGGAATCCCTGATTTTCCAGCAAGGTGCTGTATTCGGCTATGCTGGGGAAGTACCAGGGATTTCGCACCCTGGCATCGGAGACGCCCAGGTCCTCTTCTAGGACGGCTATGGTATTCTCCGTGATGATGCCGACGTTCCCCTTGCCGCCGAACTCGGCTACGAATCTGCCGCCCGGGCGGAGGCAGCGATAGATCGTCTCTGCCACATTCTGCGCATGCTTCATCCAATGCAGAGCCGCGTTGGAGAACACGGCATCGAATGCTTCCTCCGGCCGGTAGCTCTCAGCATTGGCGGTTATGAACGAAATATGCGGGTATTTGATTCTGGCCTGCTGAATCATTTCACCGGAGTAATCCATCCCCGTAACTGCAGCGCCAGCCTGGGCAATTTCATTGGCCAAATCTCCGGTCCCGCAGCCTATGTCCAGAATACGCTCGCCCGGCTGGGGGTTCAGGATAGAGAGAATTCCCTTGCCGTACTGCGAGACATAGCTTAGCTTCTCATCGTACAGATCCGCATTCCACTGGTTGATTGAGCTCATGTATGCTCCTCCTTTATCGGCGCGCCGTAATCAGCTTGCCTCCATACTCCATATCGGGCGATCTGCCTGTAGATCGTATCCTTTTGCGAACAGCACGGCGAAGCGTAGTACATCAGGTCGTACTTGGTTTTGGCGCACAGCAGCGACAGCGAGGTTTGAAAATCACCGGACTCATCCATGACGAACACGACCCTCTCATCAGCCTCCTGAATGATCTCGTTCAGGCGGGACTCGCTGACTCGCGAATGAAGGGTGTATACGCTTACAGGTCCCCTGTAGGGCAATTTCCCATGGGCTGCGCGCACGGCGTACTCAAACCGGAGATAGCTGTCGAACCAGAATAAGCGAATGTCCGGATTGAAGAAGAGCTCGAGCAGTTGGAGCAGCTGGACATCGATGGACGGATGCAGCTTCTGGAAGGTGTGCAGATTTCTCAGCCAGCTCCGGTAACGGTCCTCGTTGAATTCACTGGGATGGTACATATGGTAAATGAGCGCATTCTTTGCATAAACGAAGGTGAGCCCCTGTTGATACAAACGGTAGGCCAGCTCGCAATCCTCGAGTCCCCAGCCCTTGAAATCTTCATGAAACAAGCCGGCTTCTTGGATGCTCTGGCGACGCACAGAAGCATTGCAGGTAAAGAAGAAGTACCAGACGGTCTCCAGATTATTCATTTTCTCCGAGAAGGCATCGACGGCAAGCAGACGGTCTGCCGGGGTCTGCTCCGGCAGCAGATCGTACCGGAACCCTGTTCTCAGCTCCTCGAGATCGATTTCATTCGTGGTTAAATAATTGCGGAAGCCAATTACCACGAGATCCTCCCGCTCCTGATGATACTTCAAATGCTCCTGGACGAAATGCGGAGGCACCAGATGGTCGCCGTCCAGGAATAGGACCACCTCGCCCCCGGCCTCGGCCAGGCCGAGGTTCCGGGCCGCCGCCCGGGAGGAAGCGAGCGTCCTGTCGATATAGAAGTATTTCAGCTCATACTTGGGGGCGAGCTCCTGTATGGCTTCACCTGTGCCGTCATTCGAGCCGTCGTCCACGACGATGACCTCGAAGCTGTTGCCCTCCTCCAGAACCTGATGGTTCAACGAAATGAGGCAGGGAATGATCAGATTGACACTATTATAAGTCGGCATGATAATGCTGGCTTTCATCGTATTCCCCCTTTAAAATGCGCGTCGGAAGTGCTCAGCACCGTCAGCATTCGCTCGATCAAGCCCTTTTCCAGGTATGCGGCCTCTTGAAGAATCGCAGTAAAAGATACCGGTTTCGATTCTAGCGGCCAGGACAATTTTATTGAAAGGCTTGAGTATGGATTCAATGGATATCATTCGGGTCATCGTTACGATCCAGTATGAATATATTACTTGCTAGAAAAATGCTTAGCAACGGCTATATTTGTCGTTTTTTGGTAAATTTAGCGAGGCAGAGTCGAAAATGAAACCTTTTTGACGAATTTCAAGTATTATTAGGTAATGCGACTTTCGAGGGGGGGACTTTATATGGGCATCTTATCGAGGTTTCGGGATATTATGAGAGCCAATGTGAACTCGTTCCTGGACCGGGCGGAAGACCCGGCGAAGGCTATGGACGAATATATGCGCAGCCTGCGCAGTGACCTGGGCCAGGTGAAGGCGGAGGCGGAAGCGGTGCTTGCGGATGAGCGAAGGGCCAAGGCAGCTCTGGATGAATGCCGGGCGGAGATGAGGAAGCTGCAGCGGTACGCGGAGAAGGCCGCGGAAGCGGGAGATGAAGACGGCGCTCTGAGATTTCAGGGGCGGAGAGCAGAGCAGTCCGAGAGGTTGAGCGGGCTGGAGCAGGCTCATGAGCTGGCCGCTGCCAAGGCAGCAAGCATGAAGCAATTGGAGGAGAAGCTGGTGTCCGATCTCGGACAGCTGGAGGCACGGCATACCGAGCTGAAGGAGAGGCTGGCTGCCTCCAGGCTCCCGCGGGGTGGCGGTGCGGGCACAGGCGCGGCGGCCGGCTCGTTGGATGAGCTGGAGGAGCAGGTGTATCTCGCCGCAGAAGAGGCGCTGGCATTGGCCGAGCTTCGAGCCGGAGAAACGCTTGGCCATTCTTCCGCTCCGGCGGTTCAATTGGAACAGGACGATAACGTGAAGCCGGGTGTGAATTCTAGCATAAGCAAGCAGGCTGAACTCTAGCATGAGCAGCAGTCTATAACTCTAACGTGAGCAGTAGTCAATAACTCTAGCGCCAGTACGCCTGCGAGTGTCGAAGATAAATGAGCAGCAATCAAATTGAACAAGAAAGAATCGTGTTTCAAGCTACTTTTTTGTTACCTGAGGTGAGTAAATGCCGGTAATCGACTACAAATGCCCCAATTGCGGCAGCGGCATGGTCTTTGACGGCAGGACCGGAGCATTGACCTGCCAGGGCTGTGGAAGACAAGACAATATTGAAGGGATTCCTGATCCGCTGGAGCAGGTAAGCGCAGAGGATCAGCGGAGGGAATATCAATGCAACAGCTGCGGGGCCGCCATTATGGCTGATGCAGTGACGACAGCGACGGTGTGCAGCTTCTGCGGCTCGGCTGCCGTTCTCGGCGACCGCTTGACGGGGGAGCTGGCTCCAGCGAAGGTGCTTCCTTTCTTGATCAGTAAGGAGGAAGCGATGGTCGCCTTCCGGAAGTGGTGCAGGAACGGCCTGCTTACCCCTGACGGCTTCATGACCGCAGATCGCATCAAGGGAATTACGGGGGTATATGTCCCCTTCTGGCTGTATGAGCTGCATAACCGGGTCGAGGTTCATGGCCATGCTACGAAAGTAAGAACCTATACGCGGGGCGATTATCAATACACGGAGACACAGCACTATGCAGTCTACCGCAAGCTCCGCCTGAATTACGTCAATCTGCCGATCGATGCATCGGAGAAAATGAACGATGAGCTCATGGATAAGCTGGAGCCTTTTCCTTACGAGCGAATGAAAGGCTTCAAGAGTCCTTATCTCGCTGGCTATATCGCGGACAAATACAGCTATGACGAACAAGCGCTGCTTCCAAGGGCCAAGGAGAAAATCAGAAGTTATATCGAGTCTTCGATTTCATCCGCAGTGACAGGGTATACGTCCGTCAGCTTCACCGATAAGCAGATCGATACGACCATGAAGCAGGCAGATTATTGCTTGATTCCGGTATGGATGGTGAAATACGACTACAACCGATCCGAGTACGTGTTCGCGATGAACGGCCAGACGGGGAAGGTGGTCGGCAAGCCGCCGATCAGCAAAGCGAAGGTCGCCGCCTGGTTTGCAGGCGTATCGGGCGCCACCTTCTTGTCCTTGAAGGTCATCTCCTGGATGATGGGGGGAGGGTTCCTGTGAGAAAGCAATTTGCGTTACTGGCGGTTCTGTTCCTTCTCGCCGCATATCTCACCGTTCCCGCTGGCACAGCTGCAGCAGCAGAGACGAAAAAGCTGATCTATGACGAGGCGGGCCTGCTGAGCGCCGAGGAATACGCTGAGCTGAACGAGATGGCGAATAAGTATGGTGCGAAGAGGGAAACGGACATGATCATTATTACCTCGAACAATCCGGAGGATATCGATGTTGTGGTTATGACGCAGGATTTCTACGATGAGATGGCTCTGGGCTACGACAAGCCTCATGGCAATGCAGTGATCCTGACCCTAGACATGAAGAACCGGGATGTATATTTGGCCGGATTCTATAAGGCGGAGCAGTACCTGGATGACGGCAGGCTTGATCAAATACGCTATAAAATTACACCGGATTTATCCAACGGAGACTATAAGCGGGCTTTCGAAAAATATATTAAAACCGCCCATAAATACATGGGCATCAAGCCGGGAGTGAATCCGGAGAATCCGCTGTTTAGCCTGGGCTTCCAGCTAATAGCGGCTGTTATCGTCGGGGGGCTTGTCGTGGGAGTCATGACTTTCCGGACCGGGGGCCGAGTCACGGTTAACCGGCGCACCTATGAGGACGCGAGCACTTCAGGGATCGTCGACCGCCAGGATCAATATTTGCGGACAACGACCACGAAGCGCAAGATCGAGCGGAACACGAGCAGCAGCTCGGGCGGCGGCAGAGGCGGAGGCGGCGGAATTACGGGCGGCGGCCATTCGCATAGCGGCAGCAGAGGAAAATTCTAATCGAAGGGACGGGAGAGCAAGATGGGATTCTTTAGAAATCAATTCGCCAACGTCGTAGAATGGGAAGAGTTCAGAGATGATATGATCTTCTGGAAGTGGAGCAACCGGGAGATCAAGAAGGGCAGTAAGCTGATCATCCGTTCCGGCCAGGACGCGATCTTCGTAAATAACGGCAAAATTGAGGGGATATTCAAGGAGGAAGGCTCGTACAATATCGAGTCGGAGATTATTCCTTTTCTATCCACGTTAAAAGGCTTCAAGTTCGGTTTCAACAGCGGCATGCGGGTAGAGGTTCTGTTCGTCAATACGAAGGAATTTACAGTCCGATGGGGAACGCAGAACCCGATTCTGATTCCAACGCCTCAGCTGCCGGGCGGCATGCCGATCCGTGCTAACGGAACGTTTAACTTTAAAGTCAGTGATTACGTGACGCTCATTGATAATATCGCCGGGATGAAGGGCAGTTACCTCGTGGAGGACGTCAAAATCCGCATCACCTCTGTGCTGGATCAGCTGCTCATGAAATGGATCAGCCGGGAAGGCAAGGACATGTTCAACCTGCAGGCGAATGCGGCGGAAATTGCCAAGGGCATTCGTGAAGATCTGGACATGGAAATGCTGGGCAACGGAATGACGATCACCGGCTTCCAGGTGATGAGCTTCAACTATCCTCAGGAAATTCAGGATATGATCACGAAGACAGCGTCCCACGAAATGATTGGAAATTTGTCCAAATACCAGCAGGTCAGCATGACCGACGGGATCGCTTCCGGCAAGGTGCAGGGCGGTGGCATGGCTTCGGACATGGCAGGCATGATGATGGGCATGACCATGGCGAACGAGATGATGAAGAACATGAACATGAATCACAATCCAGGCCAGAATCCGCCTTCAGGGCAGCCCCAAAGCCAGAGTCCGTTTGCAGGCCAGTCCCCAAGCCAGCAGCAGAACTACCAGCAGAACCAGCAGCATAATCAACAGTACAACCAACAGCAGGATCAACAGCAGAACTACCAGCAGAACCAGCAGCAGAACCAGCAGCAGAACCAGCAGCAGAACCAGCAGCAGAACCAGCAGCAGAACCAGCAGCAGGATCAACAGCAGAACCAACAGCAGAACCAACAGCAGAACCAACAGCAGAACCAACAGCCCCTAGCGGCGGCTCCTTCTGCCGAAGGCGGCAAACGCCCTAATTTCTGTCCGAACTGCGGCACCAAGAACGAAGGGGCGAACTTTTGCCCGAATTGCGGCCAGAAGCTGAACTGAAAATAATTTATTGTAAAAAAAGAATTAGACGATGGGCCAGTGATGATGGCTCATGCGTTTAATTCTTTTTTTGCAGCAAACCATTTCATTGGTCGGATAACTAACCTACTTGTTGGGACTAACCCACTGGAACCCCTCATCGGAACAACTATCGGAACAACTATCGGAACAACTATCGGAACAACCATTGGAACAAGTATTGGAATCAATCCACTGGAGCCAACCCATCGGAACCAACCCAGCGGAACCAACCCAGCGGAACACCCATGGAAACTAATCCACTTGGTCAGAAGTAACTCACTTGGTTGAACTATTGCTTTTTAACTGTCCGTACTTGTGTGAGATTCTGTTTTATTGTTCAACTGATAATAAATGGATTTATAGGAGTTAGTTTCTGCGGAAAAGAAGGTGGAGTAGATTTAGATGGAGTTGATGTCATTAGAATAAGAGAAGTGGCCAATCACGGCTGAATTCTTGATTTTAGGTGCATCAAATCCATCTAATATATTAAGGCATTCAGTATGAGCAAAATTAGATACATGAATTCCATTAACTAATGACAGTTTGGTGCCTATGCATTATACTTCCGTGCCTATGCATCATATATGACAATTTGGTATATGCATCATATAGGACAGTCTAGAATATACTATCTTGATAATCGGACCAAAACATTGAAGGAAATGAATTTGGATGGCTCGAATAAAAGAGCCATTTGCAAGCTAACGCTTCCGGGGCAGAGCATATTCGACGTATACCGGGGAAATATTTACTTTAGCGAGGAGAGCCAGGGCTCTGATTGGACGCAGTCCCTGTACAGGGCCAATATCGCTACGGGAGCGAAGCAGCAGCTGGTGAACAAGCCGCTGGAATTTAGCATGCACTGGCAACGGTTCAAAGAAGTGACGGCAATCGGGGATGTCGTTTACTATTATCTGGACGAAAACATCTATGTTGTTAATAATGATGGCTCCAACCACAAGCGGGTTAACTTGATCTACACCTACGGCGGACGCTTCCTGAAGCTGAAGGTGAAATAATCAAACTGGTAAAAGGGAACGCAAGAAAATGAGCCCGGGGAAGTCCGCGGGAAATGTAAGCGCGCTATCGAGGCCGGAGGGGCTGTTTTTGAGCCCATTCCGGCTTCCTTATTTCTTTACAGGGGCCCTGTTAGGGGAGTAAGATTTCATTCATGACGAACTGGTTTATAGAATGAATAATCCTTGATCGCTGAATTCTACAGTCAGAAACGGGGGAACCGGAGGGATGCGCATATACTGCCTCCCAGGGGTGAATCGCTTGATCTGAATCAGATACGTCAAGTGTAGGGCTACTTTCAGGCCCGAATCCGTCAGCTAACCTCGTAAGCGTTACGAAAGAGGAATTTGTCGCGTGCCCACGTTTTTTTAAACAGCCGCGGGAAAGGCCAACTTTCCTGCGGCCTTTTTTCGTGATCTGAGGAGCAGGGAGGGGCTGGCTTGTACGGATAATGGATAAATCAAGAGGGTACGATACAAAATGTCCCATATCTCAAATTGGTGGTGGAAACAGGATGACAGTAAAAAGATTGCTGCTTGGGCGGCCTTTGAAATCGACGGAATTAGGGGAGCAGAAGCTGAATAAGAAAAAAGCGCTGGCCATACTATCCTCTGACGCCCTATCCTCCGTAGCCTATGGACCGGAGCAAATTTTGCTCGTGCTGGTTACCGTTAGTACAGCGGCATTTTGGTATTCCATACCGATCGGGATCGGCGTATTGATCTTATTGACAGCTCTTATTTTATCCTATCGGCAAATTATTTTTGCATACCCGCAAGGCGGGGGAGCGTATGTGGTCTCCAAGCAGAATCTGGGGGTCTTCCCGGGGCTGGTTGCCGGCGGCTCTTTATTGGTCGACTATATTCTGACCGTAGCCGTCAGTGTGTCCGCAGGGACGGATGCGATCACGTCCGCATTTCCGGGCCTGCATGCACATAAGGTCTTCATTGCTGTCGTATTCGTCATTCTTCTCACCCTGCTGAATTTGCGGGGGGTTACCGAGTCCGCTACCATTCTGGCTTATCCCGTATATTTATTCGTGCTGGCCTTATTCGTCCTAATCGCCGTTGGACTCTACAATATTGTCACGGGCCACGCCTCGCCGGAGCTGCATGTGCCGGTCGGCACGCCCGTGGCAGGCATGACCTTGTTCCTGCTGCTGCGGGCCTTTGCCTCGGGGAGCTCGGCCCTGACGGGGGTAGAGGCGATCTCCAACGCCATTCCGAACTTCAAAGACCCTGCGCCGAACAATGCGGCTAAGACGCTGCTGGCGATGGGCGCGCTGCTCGCCGTGCTGTTCTCGGGCATCGTGTTCCTGGCCTACTATTACGGGATCACGCCTCATCCAGAGAAGACGGTCGTTTCGCAAATCGCTGAGCATACCTTCGGCAGGAATGCGCTGTACTATTTTATCCAGGGAACGACGGCCTTGATTCTCATTTTGGCTGCCAACACAGGGTATTCGGCGTTTCCGCTGCTGGCCGTGAACCTGGCTAATGACCGGTTCATACCGAGAATGTTCACGGTACGGGGGGACCGGCTGGGGTATTCCAACGGTATTATCAGCCTGGGCCTGTTATCTATCATTTTGATCGTCGCGTTCCAGGGACAGACGGAGCAGCTGATCCCGCTCTATGCGGTCGGTGTCTTCATTCCGTTCACCTTATCGCAGACCGGCATCATGATGAAGTGGATTCGCGAGAAGCCGCCGGGCTGGCTGACCAAGCTGATCATCAACTCCATCGGCGCTTTGATCTCTTTAACGGTCTCGCTCGTGTTCTTCTTAACCAAATTTACAAGGGTATGGCCGGTTCTAATCTTCCTGCCGCTGATCGTCTGGTTATTCTATCGTATCAAGAGTCACTATGAGGCGGTGGGCGAGCAGCTGCGGCTGACGACCTGTGAACCGGCGGTGCCGATTTCGGGGAACGTCATTATCCTGCCGGTATCGGGCATTACGCATGTCGTGGATCATTCCTTGAATTACGCCAAATCCTTGTCGGCGGATCAGATCATCGCTGTGTATATCCCGTTCGAGAGAGAGGATATCGCCCGCTTTGAAGAGAAGTGGAATCGCTCCTGGCCGGATATCAGGCTGGTGACGCTGTACTCTCCTTACCGGAGCATTATTACACCGCTCAGCAAATTCATCGATACGGTACAGCGCAAAGCGAGCAAGAACGATTACCAGGTTACGGTCATCATTCCCCAATTCATTCCGAAGAAGGGCTGGCATAACTTCCTGCATAACCAAACCAGCCTGATGATCCGGACCTACCTGCTCTATCGCAAGGATGTCATTATTACAACCGTGCCTTATCATTTGAAAAAATAGTGCTCCGGACACGGCTGGATCGCATTAGCGATGAGATGCTGCGGCATCGACTCCTGCTGCTACACCTGCTCTTGCTTGTGCGCGGCCTGGAACAATTGTGCACCAGGGAAGGAAGAGTGAGCAAATAGTAGGCGCACGCCGAGCGTACAAATGCCAAGGTCACATACCGGATATCAGATGTTCTTTCCCGCCCCAAGATAAGGAACCAGGCCTTTCGCGACCACGTGATGGCCCCGGTCATTGGGATGGATGGGCAGGAAGCCGCCCAAGGCATCCTCAATCTTCCCTTTGCGATATCCATAAATCAGCTGGTCTTGTTTGCCTTCGAACCATTTATGGACGGGGACGACCTTCGCGTTATAGCTTTGGGCAACCTCTTTCGTCGATTGATTCAAGCCGACGATCGCTTTGGCGGCCAGCGGGCTGTTCGGAAAAGGATTATATTGCGTGCAGCAGAGGATTCGAGCATGGCTGGTATTTTTAATCTGAGTCAGGATCGCGTGCAAATTTTGTTTATAACGAGCTACAAATGGTTTTGGATCTAGAGTTTGCTTGCTGGTAAGCGCAGACAGAGCCGCATTTGCCAAATCCACGCCTCCGATCCAGACCGAGACGACGGCAGAACGGCTGATCACGGGGGCGCCCTGCCATACTGCGGCATCCAGCAGATCATAGGTGCTCCAGCCGGGCTGAGCCAGCACATATCCTACAATCCTCCCGGAGTCAGATGCACGGGCCATCGACACGGCTAATTGCGGATAAGCTTTAGTAAAGGAGGAGGCATTCTCCCCGAATGTAATCGAATCGCCAAGAGCGGTATAGATCATAGAAAATATATCCCTTTCTTAATTTATAATTGCCTATCTTATAGGTATAATATGGCGTTGGTTATAGGGTGTGCGCACAAAGATAGCAATGCTTCACGACGCCTTACAATATGGTTCCAGACGAATAAACAGCTCTAACTCGAAAGGCGATGCATAAAAAGGAAGGGCATACTCATAAATTTTTAATTCTTGACACCTCTTTATTCCAGTGATAACATACACAATAATCCAAGTTAGTTGATGTGAATTAATTGAATTAAATCGACTTTACCGGACCGCCGGAGGGTCTCTCTTATCGAACAGGGGCATGTACCTGCCTTTCGATCAGGGGGACCTTTGTGTTTTTCAGGGATGATTTGATTGTTTTTTGATGCTATGGCAGATGAGGAAGAGGAGAGAAGGGGGAGAGCTGGATATGGAAAAGAGAAGGTCCAAACGGACAGCGCGGGGGGTTATCGCGGCAGCTTCAGCATTGCTTCTGGCGGTTGTATTATCCGCCTGCAATGGAAGTGGAGGTGGCGGGTCGCCGGAGGGGAGGCCGGTCTCGGAAGGAGCAGCTGCCCCGAATTCATCGAACCCAGCGTCGGCGGATGCGCCGTCTGAGACGAGGGATATAACGATCCGCATCGGATATCAGAAGTATGGGACGATCAATATTCTGAAAGCGGACGGAGCGCTGGATCGCCGTCTGGAGGAGGAGCGAAATATCAAGATCGAATGGACGGAATTCCCGGGCGGCCCGCAATTGCTTGAAGCGTTGAACGTGGGAAGCATCGATGTCGGGCATGCGGGGGAGGCGCCGCCGATTTTTGCCCAGGCGGCTGGCGCTAAGCTGGTTTATCTGGCGCATGAGCCGGCCAGTCCCCGAAGCGAGGGGATCATCGTCCCGAAAGATTCACCGCTTCAATCTGTCGCTGAGCTGAAGGGGAAGACCATTGTCCTCAATAAAGGCTCGAATGTTCATTATTTGCTGGTGAAGCAGCTGGAGGAGAACGGCGTCGCTTATAAAGATGTCGATGTAAAATACCTGCCGCCCGCCGATGCCCGCGCCGCATTCGAGAAAGGAAGCGTGGATGCCTGGGTGATCTGGGATCCCTTCCTCGCTGCTGCTGAGACGGCAACGGGGGGCAGGGTGATCGCCAATGGGGAGGGCGTCGTCTCCAATCATGAGTTTTACCTGGCGACCCGCGAGTTTGCCGAGAAGTATCCAGATCTTGTGGAGCTTCTTCTGGAGGAGGCCGATAAGATCGATGCCTGGTCCAAGGAGCATCCGCGGGAGCTGGCCGAGAAGCTGTCGCCCCAGCTTGGCATTGACGTCGAATCGCTTGAGCTGGCTGCAGGGCGCCGGGGCTATGGCGTTCAGCAGATCGACGAGGAGGTGATTCAGGCCCAGCAGTCGATAGCTGATACCTTCCATGAGCTGGGGCTGATCCCGGACAAGCTGGACATTCATGAGGCGATTTTGAAATAAACACGTGCACAGGCACGGATCAAGGAGGAGACGAGAATGAAAGTATTTTGGTTCATACCGACCCATGGAGATGGGCGTTATCTGGGGACCAGCCAAGGCGCGCGTGCCGTGGACCTTCACTATATGCAGCAGATTGCCGGGGCTGCCGACCGGCTTGGCTATGAGGGCGTATTGATTCCAACGGGGAGCTCCTGCGAGGATCCGTGGGTAGTCGCCTCCTCGCTGGTGCCTGTTACGCAGCGCCTGAAGTTTCTCGTCGCGCTTCGCCCGGGGCTTACGTCGCCGACGCTGGCGGCGCGGATGGCTGCAACGCTGGATCGCATTTCGAATGGCAGGCTGCTGCTGAACGTTGTGGCCGGGGGTGATCCGGTGGAGCTGGCCGGTGACGGCCTGTTCCTGGAGCATTCCGCCCGCTATGAGCTGACGCATGAATTCCTGGATATTTGGCGGCGGGAGCTGTCCGGGGAGAACGTCGATTATGAAGGCAAGCATTTGCGGGTCGAAGGCGGGCATATTCTGTACCCTGGCATTCAGCAGCCTCATCCGCCGCTGTGGTTCGGCGGCTCATCGGAGGCGGCGCTGCAGGTTGCCGCGGATCACGTCGACGTCTACTTGACCTGGGGCGAGCCGCCGGCCGAGGTTGCGAAGAAGATCGCCGAGATGCGCAGGCTGGCTGAAGCGCGTGGCCGGACGATTCGCTTCGGCATCCGCCTTCATGTCATTGTCCGGGAGACGGAGGACGAGGCTTGGGCTGCGGCCCATGATCTCATCAAGCATCTGGATGAGGAGACGATCGCGGCGGCGCAGCGCATTTTTGCCCGCTTCGATTCGGTTGGGCAGAAGCGGATGTCTACGCTGCATGGCGGCAGCAAGGAGCAGCTGGAGGTCAGCCCGAATCTATGGGCAGGAATCGGCCTCGTTCGCGGCGGTGCCGGCACGGCTCTGGTCGGCACTCCGGAAATCATCGCCGAGCGGATGAAGGAGTATGCGGAATTAGGGATCGAGACGTTCATATTCTCGGGCTACCCTCATTTGGAGGAGGCCTACCGCGTAGCGGAGCTGCTGTTCCCGCTCCTGCCGCTCCAGCAAAGAACCCAGGCGGCGGGGCCGTCCTCCATCAGCCCGTTCGGCGAGCTTATAGCAAACAACGTGCGGCCTACACCGAAGGCATTGGCACATTAAGGGAGAGTCGATATGGATGCAGAAGATCAAGAGAAAATGGCTCATACAGGCGCTGCCTTGGTATATCCCGCTGTTCATTCTGGTCGCCTGGCAGATGCTCGGCAGCACAGGGTTGATGCCCGAGCGCACGCTGCCGTCGCCGCTTGAGGTGTTCCAGGCAGGCTGGAAATTGACGACGAACGGGGAGCTGGCGGCGGCGATTGGCATCAGTACCTGGAGAGCGCTGCTCGGCTTTGTCATCGGCGGCTTGCTCGGCTTTATTCTCGGGCTGCTTAACGGGGTTATTCCGCTGTCGGAGAAGCTGACGGATTCCACGATACAAATGATCCGGAATGTTCCGCATTTGGCCATGATCCCGCTGGTGATCGCCTGGTTTGGCATCGGGGAAGAGGGGCGGATATTTCTCGTCGCGCTGGGCGTGTTCTTCCCGATGTACATTAATACGCTGCACGGGATTCGTTCGGTCGATCCAAGTCTGATTGAAATGGGGCAGGTGTACGGGCTGCGCCACTGGCAGCTGTACCGGCGGGTTATTCTGCCCGGCGCGCTGCCGTCGATACTGGTCGGCTTCCGCTTCGCGCTCGGCATCATGTGGCTGACGTTGATCGTGGCCGAGACGATCGCCGCCAATTCGGGCATCGGATATATGGCGATGAATGCGCGGGAGTTCTTCCAGCTGGACGTCGTGGTGCTCAGCATTCTGCTGTATGCGCTGCTCGGTAAACTGTCGGACTTGATGGCCAAAGGCTTTGAGAGGAGGTGGCTGAGATGGCATCCGCACTTCGCCAAGGAAGGCTCGCCATTCAAGAGCGCCTGAGAAAGGAGGCGCACGGGGAGCCATACCTGGATGCGCCGCCGGAAGAGGCGTCCCACCCGGCTGAAGCAGACGAGAGCAGGAAGGGTGTTCTGCAGGACAGCCCGCCCTTGAACGGCGTAGCGATTGAGCTGGACGCGGTGTCCAAGCAGTTTGGCAGCAAGCAGGTGCTGCGGAGCCTCCAGCTTGCGGTGGAGCCCGGCAGCTTCGTCGCCATCGTCGGCCAGAGCGGCTGCGGGAAAAGCACGCTGCTTCGCCTCCTGTCAGGGCTCGACCAGGCGAGCAGCGGCTCGTTAAGGGTGGCGGGACAGGAGGTTCGCGGCATTCACCCTGCTGCAAGATTCATGTTCCAGGATTCGCGCCTGCTGCCCTGGAATACCGTGCTGGACAATGTGAAGCTGGGCCTGACCGGCTCTGGGTCAGACGATCCCGAGCGGCGCGCCTATGAAGCCCTGAAGCTGGTCGGGCTGGCAGACCGGGCGGGCGAGTGGCCGTCCGTGCTGTCCGGGGGCCAGCGCCAGCGGGTTGCCCTGGCCCGGGCGCTGGTCGGCCATCCGCGGCTGCTGCTGTTTGATGAGCCGCTTGGGGCCCTTGATGCGCTAACCCGCATCGAGATGCAGCGCCTGATCGAGCATCTATGGAGGCAGCAGGGCTTTACGGCCGTCATGGTCACGCATGACGTGAGCGAGGCGGTGGCGCTGGCGGACCGGGTTATTCTGATCGAGGAAGGGCAGATTGCCCTGGATCTGCGAATTGCGCTGGCCCGGCCGCGGAATCGGGATGCGGGCTTTGCCCATTTTGAACAGGTCATCCTTGACCGGGTACTGGCCCGGGATGATCGGGAGCAGCGTGGTCCCCATGTTCCTTTATACGATATCTGATGTTCCTCCCGGCTTGTCCGGTTCTAAAAATAAAGCAGCATGCATAGAAATGAAGCATGCCCGCTCCATACGGAATCATTCATCAATCAAGCGATCCTGCCAGGATCGCTTGATTGATTTCCTAAGGCGGGCTGCTCGGCGTCGTCAAACCGTGGAACCACTAAGACCTGCCTGCATTTGGCAGTATCGGTGTAATCGGTGTAATCGTGTAATCGGATCGCACAGCTCAGGCGGGATCGCTGATTGCATCGATGGGTGCATTTTTGTTGGGGTATTTTGCACGGTGCTTCTTCGATTGAGTTGTTTCGCCTCGGGCACTTATTTACTCTGCGGGAGTGTGGGGACATGCGTGTAGAAGGGAAATGGATCAACTCACCGTACGCATTTGCGTTGGGGATGTTTGCAATGATGGTGCCGAGTCAGGCCTTCAGCTCGTTCTACAGCTATTTCTATGTGGAGAAGCTGGGGCTGGGCATTGGACTGGCTACGTTGGCCCGAACGGTTTTTCTGATCTGGGATGCCGTGAACAACCCGTTATTCGGGTATTGGTCGGATCGGACGCGTACTCGTTATGGCCGCCGCAGGCCATGGGTATTCGGGGCGATGCCTCTTTTCATGCTGTGTTTCGTCCTGGTATTCTCCCCTCCCGATGGATTAACGGAGCAGGGGCTGTTCATCTGGTTCCTGATCATGCTTATTCTTTTTGAGGCCGCAGCTACCGTGCTGTGGGTGAATTACGGGGCCCTGTTCCCGGAGCTGTTTCGCGGAGACAGCCTTCGCGCCAAAGCCTCTGCGATCCAGCAGGGCTACCAGGTTGCGGCGCTGCTTGTCGGAACTGCGCTAACGCCTATTCTTTTCACGGCAATCGGCTTTTCCAATATGGCTATCGTTTACGCCGGCGTATTCGCTGTATTCATGTTCCTGTGTATGATGAGCGTGCGGGAGAGCGGGGACACGGGCCAAGGGGAGCCGTTAAGGCTGGTGGCCGCTTTTCGGGAGACGCTGCGGAATAAGAAGTTCTGGGTATTCAATATCGCCAATTCATTTGCGCAAACTGTGAATGGTCTTGTCAGCTCGATCATTCCTTTTTACGCCAAATACGTCCTGCATATTTCGGAGGCCTCGGTCTCTATCCTGCTGGCTTCTGTGTTCGTATCGGTTATTCCTATGGTATTCTTATGGTACTGGATCATTCGAAGCATGAACGGCGTCAGGGCTTGGCGTCTATCGCTGGCCGCTTACGGGCTATCGGTCATCCCTCTCTGGTTCGGGCATGATTTGGCCAGCGGCATGCTTGCGGGCATCGTGTTCGGCTTTGGCCTGGCCGGCTTCCTGGTGACTCCGGCGCTGGTGGGAGGACGAATCATCGACGAGGATGCGGCCAAAACCGGCTTAAGGAGAGAGGGCATCTACACTGCTGTAAGCGGATTCATTACGCGGTCGAGCGGATTGATTTCGGCGCTGGCCTTTTTTGTGGTCGGCCTGGCCTTCGGCTATGAGAGCGGGGAGCGCCCGGGGCCTGCGCCGGAGCTGGTGTTCCAATGGCTGATTAGCGCTGTGCCGCTATGCTTGCTGCTAATATCCGTTATAATATCGTATTCGGTGAAATTTGACTTTTCGGGAACACAGGACGGAGGGGAGCCACGGCAGCCATGAATAAAAAGTTGATTATCAACTGCGATGATTTCGGACAAAGCACGGCCATGAATCAGGCCATCATGCATTTGCTGGAGGAAGGCAAAGCCTCCTCGGCAACCATGATGGCGACAGCTCCCGGCTTTGAAGAAGCCGCAGCCTGGGGCGCGCGTCGGCGGCAGCCCAATATCGGGCTCCACCTCACGCTGACCAGCGAATTCCCGGCGCTGCGCTGGGCGAGTCTAACCGGCGATGCATCGCTTCAGGATGAGAGCGGGTATCAGCATATGACCGTAAGAGAGTTTGAGCAGAAGGCGCGTGCTCAAGCGGTGGCCAAGGAGCTGGATGCTCAGTACGAACGGGTTAACCGGGCAGGGATAACGCTCAGCCATGTTGATAATCACATGGGCAGCCTGTACGGCATGGCAACGGGGCGCAGCCTGCTGCCGCTGATGTTCTGGAAGGCAGCGCGGTGGGGCCTGCCGGCGAGGTTCTTCCGTTACATTTATAAAGAGGATCCGCTTCTTAGCTCGCTGTCCGGCATCGAGCGTCCGGTAGCGCGTGCCGCCGCACTGGCGGATACGCTGGGGGTGCCGATTCCCGATTACCTGCTGTCGCATCCCTTCGGCCGGCAGGCCGGGGAGACATACGACAGCTTCAAGCGATCCATGATCGGGAAGCTCTACAGGCTTCCGCCCGGCGTAAGCGAGACGTATTTTCACCCGGGAAGGGAAGATGCATGGATGGTGGAGCATATTCCCGATTGGGAGAAGCGGGTGTGGGAGTTTCGTTTGCTGTTTGATGATGATTTCGCTTACGCAATGCGGGACGCCCGGGTGGAATTGGCGGACTATCGTTATGTACAGGAGAGGCTGCGGCGTTCCCGGGTAAGGGCGAGCCTCCGGCTTGTATGGGAGCTGGTGAAGAGGTAATACAGCCCGGGTATGCAGCTGCCTGTCTCTTGCTGGTAGCGAGGAAGAAGTACAGCCTGTATGTCAGCATATGGAGAAAATGCCCATTTCCAAGGGCCTAAATCCTGTAATTATGATAGGAATTTAGGATTGAAGACACCTTTTGCGGTATCTTTTTCTTATTTATTTCAAATTAAGGATTTATATGGATTACAATAACCTATTGCTATTCCGCCTCTTATAGGAATACGGATATATTTCTTATAAACAGGTATTTTGGTAAAATATGACCACCAATATTTACCTGAAATGGGGTTGGAGATGCTTGTATCAAGTGGATCCTGGTCGAGTTGGGGGCTTGGCGCGTGACCTGGAGCGTTTGGAGCGCACGATGGAGAACGGAATAACGGGAATGTCCAGAGAGCTGCGCCGGCTCATTAGCGATGTTGAGGCGACTTATACTGATTCTTCTGAGCACCATGTACGGGCTGCTGCGCGTGATGTCAGCGGGCTGCTGCTGGAGATCACAAAGCAGGCAGAGCATATCGACAACCAGATCAAGGAGAAAGTTAAAGCTTTACGTTTTACGGAAAATGAATATATCAAGGCGGAGAAGGGTTCGGCCCGAGCGGTGGGTACGAAGAAGCCGGCTGCGTTTACACTCAAGGGCATGATTCAGGGCTGGTTTCAGCGCTTCCTTGAGAAGAGCAGACAGAATGTCACCGATCCAGGAGGGACTTCTTCTGCGGAATCGGGGCCCTCGCTCCTGCAGTGGATCAAGGGGAGCCTGCTGGAGCTCCAGGACGCCTCTTTGGTTCACCGTCTCGCGCCCGTGAAGGAGGACGAGCGGATCGCCTCGCTTCTGCAGATTCTGGACACCGGGACTGCGGAGGAGCAGGCGTGGGCACGCGAGGAGCTTGAGGCGATTGCCGCAGGCTTCAAGGAGATTGCCCGCAGCCAGGCGGCTTATAAAATATATGCGATTTACGGCAACGAGCTGTACATGGGATACGCGCATCAGTCCGCCCAGCAGCAAAGAGAGCGACTGGCGAAGCTCGGCGTCGCTGAGGAGTGGTATCAACCTGGCGTCAGCTTGGCTGTGTTCTACAAAGGCACTCCGCTGGATGCCTGCGCCTACAATCCGCTGAAGCAGGATCTGTCCGCGATGCCTAAGGAGAGCGAGCTGCGCCTGCTCATTGCGACTGGAATGATCTATCCGCAATACAGGGAATGGGCGAGATTGAATTATGACTCTGTTGAAGCTGCTGTTCGCCAGGCCGCTGAGCGGCGCAGGGAATTGTAGGCGCTGCTGGATGGATACAATCGGGCGGTTTCTGCAGAGGATATCCGGAACATGCAGCAGTATTTGAAGGACATGAACATCTACCAAGGAGAGATTACGGGCGAATATAATCAGGAATTTCTGATCGCCGTAGCAGGCTACCAGCATATCGCGAACACGGTAAGCTCTGTGGCGGCGGTTAGGCGCAAGTGGTATGAATGGGAGATGTTCGAGGTAGACGGGAAGATCACGAAGGAGCTGCTGGATCTGGCCCGGTCGGAAAGAAGCTTGGGCATTCGCAACAATCCGGATTTGAACACCAGCGGGTTATCGTTTGCCGTAACCGTTGTAGGTGTCGGGGACGGCATCGTCAATCAATTGTATGAAGATGTTAGGGATTTGACTGAATTCGCCATCAATTCCAATCCGGCGAGTTTGGGATTCTGGACAGATACCGTACCCGGATATTACGCTATAGGTGAGGCGATTGCAACCGGCGAGCTGACGATTGATGATATCAAGAAGCTGCTCGGCGATGCAGCGGCAGAGGAATTCGTGGTTCCGTTCCAGGATATTATCGAACTGCAGCCTAAGGTTTTTTCCGGAAAAGCCACCTATGAGGAAAGCGTGAAATACGGACGAGCCTTGACGAAGGCGTTCTTCGTCTTTACGGTGGTGGAAGGTGTTGCCAGAGCAGGAGCCAAATTTTCCGGCAAAACCGTGAAAGAGCTCATAAAGAGCGTGAAGGAAGCGGCGCAAACACGGCCGCAAACCACACTTACTACACCCGATGGCCTTACAATCCCTGTTAGGGATTTGGACCTGCCGAGGACGGAGCCGCAGTTTACCCAGCCTAAGCCGCCAGATTCGGGATCAAACGGCCGGAGGGCCGTGGATCCTATTGAGGGGACGGGACAAGGTGTTGTTTCGGTATCTAAACAACCTGTTCAAATCATTCAAAACAGGTATCCAAATGAGATTCAGCAAGGAAAGACTTTTGAATATGTTTTGGAGAATGGTCAAGTTAAGATTCGAGATGGAATTAAAGAAGTTGACTTCATTATTGATATAACTGGTAATTTAAAGGTTGGACGAGGACATTCTCATTTAGCTAATGGAGCTGATGTTTAAGCTGCTGGAAAACTAAAAGTCGATGCAGATGGAAATGTTAGAAGAATAACAAATGAATCAGGACACTATACTCCAACAATTGATCAAGCCAAAAACTATGAGCAAATATTTAATAGTGCTGGAATAAAGACAGAAAACGCTTGGTTAGATATATATCAATTAGAAATAACGAGCAACGGCTATGTTGATTTAGGAAAATTAAAGAAAGTACAGTCAACTAAATTGAAATAAAGGAGGAGATATTTTGATTAAAGTTACTCAAATGAATGAAGAAATTTTTTCAACAAATTTATCTAAAGCAGTTGATAAGATAAAAGAAGCTAGGAAAATTTCAAGCGATAGGATTAAATTTGTTATAGAGCCCGTGGAGGAAAACGGAAAAAGGTTAGATGGTGGCGATGAAATGATGAAACGTCTTGTGTTATCTAAAGAGAATATTGGTGGTAAAAAACTATTATTAGAAGATGTTGTTGGGGTTTTAGGAGGGCTTTTCCCGAAAGCTCCCCTATGGATTAATGTATCTTTTATGGAGATGGAAGGAGATACGGCCATATTCAAATTGGAAACGAGTTTACGATTTAGAAAACCAACATTATTAAGGAATGCTGAAACAGGTCACGCCCCTTTTAACGTCATTGTATAAGGTCTTTATGTATAGAGTGTCTAACCTCATGGGTAGGACATCTCCACCTCATGCGAGGGAGAACGACTAGGCTGTGTGAAGTTGAGGCATCCCGAACCTATGAGACATCTGGCGCCCCCAGGTTACTATCCGGATATTCGCAGCAGAGACAGTTCCCCTAACTTTCTGGAACTGCCTCGTTTTTTTAGATCATATATAGATCATTCTGTATCCAGAGGAAATAAGGGTCTTGGAACATGACGATAATCGATATTCTCTATACGCTGATAGGTGGCACCAGGTGTCATGGAGAGAATGTCCAGCTTAGAAACAGCACTTAACTCATTAAATAAATATCCCTGCTTGACTACGATAATGTCATAATCCTCCCAATTTAGTCCAGCACGGGTAAAGTGGTTTAACGTAATAAACGATTCCCCGCGATTGGCGACTACTATGTCCAAGCTGCCAACTGAAACGGTGCACACCTCTCCTACTTTGTCACTTGTTGCATTTAAGTACCCTAAAAGGTCGCCTTTCGATGTTAGTGTTCCTTCCAACAAGACGGGCTGGCTATTTTCATCTATTTTTGTTCCCACTTCAACTGTAACAGCTTCTCCTATGCTGCAGGATTTCAGTTTTTCGTAGGCCATGGGATCATGAATAGCGGAAATTAACACCTTCTTGCGGCCTAAATCCTTATTTTTAAATAAATCCAGCAGCAGGGTGTTCATCCCAATTGCGCCTGCTGTTGTATTATCCCCAGAGTCAGAGATAAAGACGGGTTTCAGTTGCTCATTCAACGCTCTATCTACAGATTCTTCCGGGTCAAGTACAACCGCATCAAAATCAAATTCATGGCGTTTGCTGAACACATAATGGGCTAATTCATCCTTCACCTTCTCAGCTAGTTCTTCATATTCCTCCGATTCAGGAATGACGAAGATGGACGAGGCTGTGTTCTCCGAATCACTCCATGCATGACAAATAAAGAATGATGCCGTTGAAATTCCTTTTATTTTCTCAACCTCATATAATTTTTCAAAAATCGAACGAAGCGGCTCACTTTTCCCAAGTGCTTTTTCACCAGGAATAATCATCGGCAATCGAGTAAACGCGGGTTTGATCTTCGTATTATTTTTTAGACAATCTACTAATAGCTGAGCGGTCTCTTTCTCGACTTCAAGCTGGTCAACATGCGGTACGGTTCGATACGCCTTTACAATGTTGATGTATTTATAATAGTCTAGTGCGATATTACCGTGAATATCCATGGTTAGAGAGATTGGAACATCCGGCCCGACACATTCACGAATTTCTTTGACGAGTGCTAGTTCACCTGAGCCCACTTCCTCTACAACCATCGCTCCGTGCAGATGTAGCCAAATTCCATCGATATCTGGGTGCTGCTTCAATGTGGAAATCAATTTATCTGCAAAGTACCGGTAGGCCTCTTTTTTTACAATGCCCGATGATAATGCGGTTGCGTAAATACTTGGGATGACTTCAATTCCATTTTCCCTAAATACTTCTGTACCAGCAAGGCGGCTAGCGGCATCTTCGCCTTCTGCCAGTACAAAATCATGAATGTCTGTCAGGATCGGATTAAATGTGTTTGTTTCGTGATAGAGGCAGCCTACAACAACCTTCATTTTGATGTCCCCCTTATTTTTGTTTTAAAGCGTTAACAATATTAGCATGTTCGTTATCAAGTTTATAGAAAAATAATACGACGACTTGAAGAATGGTGATGATAATCGGCAATCCTAACATTAATAGGAGGATCATATTCTTCACCTGATCTGTAATTGCCTCCGGATTATATCCAGCCCATCCAAGAGCGTACGCAAGCAAAGAAGAACCAAGGGCTACACCGAATTTTGTAGAAAAGCTATAACTGGATACGAGTAATCCTTCTGGACGTTCACCAAACTTATATTCCTGATAATCAATGGTGTCCCCAAGCATGGTCAGATTCGCAGGATCTCCGTATCCTATGAGGACATTGGCAATAAAGAAAATAATAGAAAACAACACGACAGATTGACCATCTACAAAGTAAAGTGAAGCAAGCAGCACTACGGCAATCGCATAGAACAGCATGCTTGAATTACGGCTGCTGAATTTTCTTAAAATCGAAAGAGCGAAGAAACCGCCAGCTAAATTCGCCACGTTTAATAAAGTGAGGTAGTAGGGCACCATATTAGGCTGTTCCAATACATAATTCACATAATAGATGAGAACACCATTCATGATCCCTAGCCTTACAAACCATAGAAATGAGTTTAGTGAGGTAAGCACCCAATATTTATTTTTGAACATTTGACCAATAGAGCGTTTTACATTCGTATCCGTCTTCGTTTCTTTCAGCGGTTGTACGCGCTCTTTACAATACTTAAAGGTAAGCCAGAATAAAATGACTCCGATAACGGAATAAATCGCCATAACAATGGGAAAGCCCAACTGCTGGTTTCCGCCGCCAAGATAATTGACCAGAGGAAGCGTTAGAGAGGCCACCAAAATGGCTCCAATCGAACGGCCAATGGCCCGGTAACTGTTTAATTCACCCTTTTCCTTCGAATCCCTCGACATCATCGGCATCAGGGCTCCATAAGGAATATTAATCGCTGTATAAACAATGCCCAAGATTCCATACGTTATATAAGCGTAAACTAACTTACCTGTATCGGAAAAATCGGGAGTGATAAAGGTAATCACACTTAAGATCCCAAACGGAATAGCAACGTATAACAAGTACGGGCGCGTTTTCCCGTGCTTGCTATTCGTTTTATCCACAAGAACTCCCATGATCGGGTCATTCAGCGCATCAAAAATACGTGTAATAAGAAATAAAGTTCCGACAGCCGCCGCCGTAATTCCGAACACATCCGTATAAAAGAACAAGAGATAACTATTGACCATTCCCCACACAAAATTTGAAGCAATATCGCCATAACCGTAGCTGATTTTTTCTTTCAAGCTTAGCTTTTGAGCAGATTGCTGATATCCCGCAGTTTGTAACACCGGCTCCATAGCCATGGGTCTTCACACTCCCGCTGTTGTATAAAATTCCGATAAGTTAAATATTTTAAGCGCTTTCTTTAAATTGGGAAAACAAAATCGTCTACCCATGTAAAGCTTCTTGTGTAACTAAGTAGGCTGCCCCAATTATGCCGGCATCATTACCTAGTTTGGCAATTTCGATATGACAATTTTGGCTGATTCTAGGCAGAGAATAGTTTTGAAAAGCCCGCCTTACGGGTTGAAGCAGTTGTGCCCCAGCCTTTGATACGCCTCCACCGATAATAATTTTAGAAGGATTAATCATCGTAGCCGCATTAGCTATTAATAATCCCAGAAGATCAGCCGTCCGTTGAATCACATCCTCGCTGATCCTGTCGCCCTTGCCGGCTAAATCAAAAACATCCTTAGCATCAATTTTTCCAGTCGTACGATACAGAGCCGCTAATCCGCTTTCAGGTTGTTCAGCAATTTTATCCATCGCTTGCTTTACAATCCCGGTGGCCGATGCAATCGTATCTAAGCAGCCTGCACGGCCACAATTGCAAGGATATCCTTCAGGATCTGCAATAATATGACCAATTTCTCCGGCTGTACCATTCATTCCATTTAAAATCTCGCCATTTGCGATAACTCCACTGCCTACGCCTGTTCCAAGTGAAATGGCAATAAGATCCTTCGCGTTGTTTCCAGCCCCTATCCAATTCTCGGCTAAGGCCACTAAATTGACATCGTTTTCGACATATACAGGCAATCCAGATCGTTGTTCTAATTCTTTTCCGAGTTCAAAGTCTTTCCAACCAATGTTTACAGCCTCATAAACGAGCCCCGTTGTTTTATCCACAAACCCTGGTGCACCGACACCAATACCTAAAATATTCGTCATTTGGAATTCAGATATTTTGCGAGTAACTGAATTCCAGATTTCATCAACAATATATAATCCTTGCTTCTCTTTATTTGTATCTATTTCCCATTTGTGAATGATATCCCCTTGCATATTCAGGAAGCCAATTTTGACCGTTGTCCCTCCGATATCTATTCCTATGATGGTTTCTCCCATTGAGGTCACCCTTATTCTATCTATATTTCATGAGCCAGTGCCTAAAGCTGGCCTGCTTTTAGGCACTGATGCTTTCATGTCCTGCTAGATTGCTATAAATGATTAATACTTTTTATCCAACAAAGAAGCTGCTGCGTCATCCATAATAAATGTTACATTTGGATGCGCTCTCAGAATAGATGCAGGACAGTCCTCGTGAATTGGCCCTTCCAGCGCAGCTTTCACTGCTGCAGCCTTTCTCTCTCCAGATGAAGCCACGAGAATATGTTTTGCCTCCATAATATCGGCTAAGCCCATCGTCAGCATCTGCGTTGGCGCCTCTTCAGCGGTCAAGTTATGGTAGCCCATGGTGCTGTCAATTGTAGATTGATCACTGTCTGCTAAAAATAAACGAGAGTTAAATGGTGTGCCTGGTTCATTTGCAGCCAGATGTGCATTCGTTCCAAGTCCGACAATTTGCAAATCACGTGGATATTTGTCGAGAACCTTTCTATAACGGTTGAGTTCCGCTTCTACATCCTCGACACTTCCATCCATAAGACCAATGTATTTCGGATGTACTTTAATCAAGTCATAAAACTTTTTATGCATATACGTATATACTGTAAAAGGCTTGTCTCTTTCGGCAACGTATTCATCTAGATTCGTAAAAATGGAATTCGCAATATTAAGCTCACCAGCATTGATGGCTTCAACCAACAATTCAAATGTACCGTCATAGCTTGCGCCCGTTGTCGTGTTGATGCTAGCGTTTTCGTTTTGCTTTAGTGTTTCAGCAATGACATCAAAGGCGGCTTTGGATAATTCTTTATAATCTCTGACTTGAATAATTTTCATGATATTTCTCCTTTAACAAAATATTTTGTTCCATACATATTAAACTTAGTTTAATTATTGGAGATAATAAAACCGAATACACATGAATTCGGAGATATTTAATACTAAATTCAATTATGTTATTAAACTAAGTTTATTAATTGCATTATAACACCCAGTTATTTAATATACAACCACAACTTGAACATTAAATAACTGGATGTTTTATCCAAAGAAACGGATCGTATAATCTATATATCATCATTTGTAAATCGTAGAAATTCATTTAACACTAGAGCGCTTGCTCCAATGACCCCGCTATCTTTGCCAATGCTGGGATGGATGAGGTGAAAAGATTGATTCAGCGGGGACCAGACATATTTGCTTGTGATTGCTTCAATATCCTTAACTAGGATGGGATATTCCTGAACCATTGGGCCGGCCAGTAAAACCCCTTTAGGATTATACATACAAATCACATTGGCAATCGCTAGGCACAGGTAATGACGAGCTCGGTCAATCAGGGTAACAGCCCAGCTTTCCTTCCTTTCATAAGCGGCAAAGATCTCTTGAATCGGTCTTTGCGATTGCTTTTCGATTTCAGAGGAACACACATAGGTCTGCAAACAACCCAATCTTCCGCAATCACACATCGCTCCATTTGGCTCCATCGTTATATGTCCAATTTCTCCAAGCGTATTGAGATGGCCGCGTAAAATTTCACCGTTCATCATCACAGCGCCGCCTACTCCGCTCCCGATATAAATGCAGACAGAGTCGTGAAATTCAGTCATATTTCCAAATAAACTTTCGGCTAAAAGTACGGTACGAACATGGTTATCCACATACACAATATAATCGATCTTTTTTTCCAAGTAGGCTTTGATTTGAACCTTTTCCCAGTGAAACTGAGGAACAATCAGAGCTTCACCGTCTGGCCAGGTAATCAGGCCGGGGATACTGATCCCAACCGCAATAATTTTCTCTGCAATCTCATGATCAATCTGTTCTATTAATGCAGAAATGCCATCCGCAATTCGATCAAGTACAGTTTCTGCTTCTTGTTTAGCATCAAATTCCAAGTATTTTTTATCTAATACTTTGCCGTTTAAAGCGACAATCCCAATTTTGATCGCATTCCAATCCACTTCTACCCCAACGATGTAGGAGCCATTGGAGTTGATTTCTAACAGTGTCGCTCGTCTTCCAACCTCCCCTTCGATTTGCCCTACCTCAATGACTAGCCCATCATTGATTAATTCTTTAATGATTTTGCCAATACTTGTATGGCTCATCTTGGTTAAGTTGGCTAATTGCGTTCTTGAAATTTGTTTATGTTTCTGTATTAAACTTAATAACATAAAGTAATGGTATTTCCTCACTCGCCCTTGATCATATTTCAAATTAAACGTGGACATCTAGTTGCCCCTTTCACAACATTTATTAAACTAAGTTTAGATATTATATAACTTTACCAACGATTGTCAATTTAGTCTGGTTTCTTGAAGTATTAGCATTCCGCTCTCCGTAAGGGAACTCTCTCCACGACTAATGTACACGGTTTTCTGCCAATTGAAAATATGTCAGCTCCCCTGCAGAGGATCAAAACAACACAATACCTGCACAGGCGGACAAGGCGATTACCAAGAGCGGGTGGAGCTTGTATTTCACAATAGATAGGAAGGCCGCGCCACCGATCAGGAGGGTTGCAAGTGTTGTCCAATTTAGCAGGCTGCCGGGAAGGCGGGGGAAGCCGAGGTGAATCGCAGCATAAATGATAAGCCCGACAATGATCGGACGCAGTCCGTAGAGGGAGTACTGTACCCAGGGCTTGGTATGCAGTTTATAGAAGAATTGTGCCGCCAGCACGATAATGACCAACGATGGCAGAATGATCCCCGTTATGGCAGCGATCGCCCCTGGCATACCAGCGGTATCCAGGCCGATCAGCATCGCGGCATTTACGGCAATGGAGCCGGGAGACATGCCTGCGAGGGCGACAATATGCTGAAAACGCTCCGGAGTAAGCTCACCGTACTGGCTAACCTCATAATGAATCATGGAGATGACCGCATACCCGCCTCCAAATGACGCAAAACCAATTTTCATAAAAATAAGAAACAGCTTCCACAGCAGCACGCCAATTCACCTCTTATCTTAAGTCCATTTCAACATCGGGTCTGTTCGAAGCGAATGGTTAAATATAATACTCTATAATTTCCGCAGACGAGCCTTCGCTAGCCGAGCTTGCCCTCTTTGGTACGAGCGGCAGCCCTAACGCTTTCTTAACGCCTATAATGACATTGCCTGCAATGAGTCCGATCAAGATCAGGTATATCGGATTCAGTCCGGTGAACAGCAGCAGAAGCAGCGAGGCGGCGGCCAGCAGCTTGGTAGGCAGATCGAATAGCGAGGCTTTGCCCATCCTGTAGGCCGCGACGGCAATCAGGCCGATGACGGCGCCGTTGATGCCTTTGAAGGCGGAGATCATTTTCGGCTCGTTTTGCAGCAGGGTATACCCGGCGCTTAAGCCGATCAGGATAAGAAAGGTAGGAAGCGTGATGCCTAGGACCGCCGCCACGGCGCCGGGAATTTTGCCCAGGCGGTACCCAATGAAGACCGATGAATTGATACCCACTCCACCGGGAGCCGCTCCGGCGATGGAGATCATATCGCTGATTTCCCGCTCATCCATCCACTGCTGCTTCTCGACCACTGCATGTTCGATCGTCGATATCATGGCATAGCCCCCTCCAAAGGTAGAAGGCCCGATTTTGAAAAATGTCCAAAATAAATCCCACAGTATGCTCAATTTGCCTATGAGTCCGGTACGCATGCTTCATTCTCTCCCCAATCTGCTTGATGTCACAGCATACTTACGTTTTATTCAGAAAAAACCTAACTCAATTATAACAACTTTTTATCATTATGAGATTAAGATTCCTGCTTTTAATTATGATTTATTCGAAAATATACCCTTATCGATGTAATATAATAGTGATGAGCAGAAAATCTGCATTATTATCATAGTAAACCTATATGTAATAAAAACTTTTTATCGAGTTGAACAAAAGTAGGCGGCTAGATAATTCGAGGGCCAGTAGATATAATGAATGATAGATATCCGATAAGAATAATGCGAATAGACGAGGCGACTCTTTTATGAATAAAATAAGCCAAGCAGCGCTGAACGCAAAAAGGGCGGTATTCGAACGAATTGCCGGGCAGGCTCGCATTTCCAAGGCTGAGCTGCTGCACGAGTTCGGCTTGACCAGCAGCAGCCTGACAAGATTGCTAGACGAGCTGACGAATGAGGGTTGGCTGGCAGAAGCAGGCTTCGGAGAGTCCACGGGCGGAAGAAAGCCAATTCTGTATCAAATCCATGCTAGGCATCAAGTGATTTTTGGGCTGGAAATATCCCGGCTCTACTCCGCACTGGGCTTGTTCGATTTGAATATGAAGGCGCTGTCCTTCTGTCGCTGGACGATGGATGAGACGATGACGCCGGAGAAGCTGGTGCGCTGTGTCGGCGCAGAGATCGACGCCATGCTGCTGGAGAACGGCTTAAGTAAAGATAAGGCAGCAGGAATTGGGGTGGGAGCCGTAGGCCCGTTGGACAGGCATCGCGGGATTATTCTGGAGCCCCGGTATTTTTCCGCTGCGGGCTGGGCCCACGTTCCAATCTGTGAGCAGTTGGAGAAGGAGACGGGCATTCCTGCCACTTTGGAGAATGGAGCGAACACAGCACTGATTGGCGAGCACTGGGCTTTGCGCAGCGAAAACGTTCAGCATATGCTGTACATTCACGCCGGATCAGGGCTGAGATCTGCCATGATGTCCAACGGCGCCTTGGTTCACGGAGCGGTAGATATGGAGGGCTCTATTGGCCAAATGATCATTGAGCCGGATGGGCCGAGGCTGCATCCTGAGGGAAATTACGGGGCGCTGGAGGCTTTTGCTTCTGTACAGGCTTTGGAGAAGCAGGTCAGAGAGCAGCGTAAGATGGGCCGGAAGCCGCTGGCAGGAGCCAAGGATTTTCAGCCGGACGGCATTCATTTCGATATGCTGGTAGAGGCGCTGAACGAGGGAGATCCGTTTATCCGCGAGCTCTTCACGCAATCCGCCGTCTATATGGGGATTGGTCTTGCCAACCTGATCAATATTCTTCACCCCGAGACAGTGATCCTGGGGGGAGCGCTCATCAATGCCCATGGGCTATATTACGATACGGCGATTTCCGTCGCCCAGAAGAACATTTATTATTACCCGGAGTACCAGCCTGTTTTCTCCAAAGGCGTGCTTCAGGAAAATGCCGTGGCCACGGGAGCGGCGGTGATGATCTTTAGGCAGCTGCCGCTTTAAGTATTTTTGAAAAATGATCGCTCAAAGCTTGCGCAAGGCCTGTCTAGTCAGCCAGGAACCCGGAAGCTCAGGCAGTACATTAGACCGGTGCAGATTTCCTTCACATGGAGGTCCTGCATTCCCGGCGGGATCAGATCCACAGGGGCTTGAATGGCGCTGCGGTGCTTATATTGCTTGCCCACGAGGGGGATTCTCTCATAGGTGCCTTTGGCCAATTTCTCGGTTTCGTCGACAATGACCAGCTTCGTCCCCGGCTTGGCAACCCGGATCATTTCCGCAATGGCCCGCTTCTTGTCATTAAAAAAGTTGATCCCCCCAACGTGATACACCACGTCAAAGGCTGCATCCTCAAAGGGCAGCTCCTCGGCGGAGGCATGATAGAGCGAGGCGGAGAGTCCCCACTTTCTTAAGTGTCTTCGGCAGGCCTTCAGCATCCCCATGGATAGATCAAGCCCATGCAGTTCAATGTTTGGCGGTAAGAACGGGAAATTATCTCCTGTTCCGCAGGAGACCTCTAATACCCGGTCGCCTTCCCGTATTTCCAGCTCATCTAGAAACTGCCGCCGATAATTGGCTTCCCCGCCGAACTTCAACCAGAAATAGAGCTTGTTGGACAGGTTGTAGAAGGGGGCAATTTGGTCGTACATTTGCTGATACTTTTTATTGTCGCCGTCAACCATGCTCCACCCGATGAAGCTCTGAATTTCGCTGCCGGATGCGGCAGGCTCGAATTTTGGCTTAATTCTTGTCTTGGCAGGCATATTGCAGATTCCTCCAGATTTTAAAATTTGGAACGTTCACATGAGTTAAGATACAAGCCGGCATTTGGCGTTTAAAGCAGCCTCTTTAACATATTTAAACACATGAAGGAAAAGGGGGAATCCATCTGCGGGGGGATTTGCACTCGGTCAGGAGAAGGAGGAGTAGGGGGGAGAGGGAACGACGGGGATTGTACAGAAATGTTCAATATTTAGCGTTTTTCTGCCGTTCAGGTTGCAGGAAAGCGCTTTTTTGACTATTCTCGTATTGAGACAGGTACTAAGGAGGATGGGACGATGAATTATCGGCAATTGGGAGATACAGAATTACGAGTCAGCGAGCTGAGCTTCGGAACATGGGCGATCGGCGGCAGCTGGGGGCACTCGGATGATCAGGAGGCGCTGCGCGGTCTGGCGACGGCGATGGAGCAGGGCGTTAATTTTTTTGATACAGCAGATGTATACGGTTCAGGGCATGCCGAGGAGCTGCTGGCGAAAGCGACCAAAGGCAAAGAGGATGACATCCATATCGCCACCAAGTTTTGCCGGGCGGGGGATATTCATGACCTCCATACTTATTCCGAGGAATCGGTCCGCGCATACTGCGAAGGCAGTCTGAAGCGGCTGCAGCGCGAGCGCATCGACCTGTACCAAATTCACTGTCCGCCGCTTGCGGTGCTGAAGGATGGCAAGGTGTTCGAGGTGCTGGACAAGCTGAAGGCCGAGGGTAAAATCCGCCACTACGGCGTCAGCGTAGAGACCGTGGAGGAAGGCTTGTTCTGCTTAAGCGTGCCTGGTGTCAAGGCGCTGCAGGTCATCTTCAATATATTCCGCCAGAAGCCGGCGGAGGAGTTATTCGCAGAAGCCAAGGCCGCAGGAGTCGGAATTCTGGCAAGGCTGCCGCTGGCGAGCGGTCTATTGACGGGTAAATTTACGAAGGATACGAAATTTAGCGAGGACGATCACCGGAATTTCAACGCCAACGGGGAGCAATTCAATGTGGGCGAGACGTTTGCGGGCTTGCCTTTTGCCAAAGGCGTGGAGCTGGCTTCCCAGCTGTCCTGGATTGCTGAGGGACGCGGAGATATGGCGCGGGCCTCCATGCGCTGGATTCTCGATCATCCGGAAGTGACCTGCGTTATTCCAGGCTTCAAGAACGTCCGTCAGGTGGAGGATAACCTGGGGACACTGCAGGTTCCGTCGTTCCGTCCCGAGGAATTGGAGCGCCTTCAAGCGTTTTACCGCAGCGAGGTAGCTCAGCATATCCGCGGAGCGTATTAATCCTTTTTAAAAAAGCGATACTTTCGGTCCTCCGGATCGGGGGTATCGTTTTTTTGCCTTATTCGTCCGCTGGATTATGTTACTGCAGGGGTCTATTATTCCGAAAAAATTACAGCAGAGGGATCAAGTCCGCTTCGATTCTGCTTGGCGGGGCCGCAGGGCCGTATCTCTTAACAACCTTCCCTTCGCGGTCGGTGAGAAATTTGGTAAAATTCCATTTGATCCTGCTGGATAGCAGCCCCTTCTGCTGCTGCTTCAAAAATGTGAACAACGCATTCTCCTGCTTCCCGTTGACATCGATCTTGGCGAAAATCGGAAAGGTCACGCCGTAGTTGATTTGGCAAAACTGCGTGGTTTCCTCGATGTTATCGTACTCCTGATTGTTGAATTGATCGCTGGGGAAACCCAGAATGACCAATCCTCGATCCTTGTATTTGCTGTACAGCTCCTGAAGTCCGCCAAATTGAGGGGTAAACCCGCATTTGCTGGCCGTGTTCACGATAATTAAAGGCTGGCCTTCATAATCCTGGAGCGATTTCAGCTTCCCATTCGTCATTTTAACCTGAAAATCATACACGGTATTCACAAATCCTCCTCCTCCTTCATGGTTAAATCGTACCCAATTTTTAATCCTGTACGTTCTAACTCAGTTTAGCAATATCTGCAATAATATACTATCTCACGCTCGGCTCAAGCTCTATAATGCAAGGGAATTTCCCTTGTGTAGGAGCTAAGGAGCAGCATTTATGAACATAACCTCATTTCTCATCTACTGTTTTATAGTTACGTTTACGCCGGGGCCATCCAATATTGTCATCCTAGCGGCGGTTAATCATTATGGAAGGAAAACAACGATAAAATATATCGCCGGGGCCTCCCTTGCATTCTTCCTGCTAGTTGCCGCTTCTGTTATGCTGAATCGTGTGATGGCAGCGAGCTTGCCTCCTTTTTTAACCTTGGTACGGGTGGTCGGCAGCATATTCATGCTCTATCTCGCTTGCCAAATCTATAGAATGGACATATCCAAGGATAGTTCGGCTCAGGCAGTAACCTTTGCTTCCGGCTTCGTGATGCAGCTTGTCAATCCGAAGGTCGTCCTGTTTACGATGACGGTGATTCCGTCTTATGTGATGCCTTACTATACGTCTGGGCTTGTGCTAACTTTTTTTGTCGTCATGGTATCGCTTATCGGGACGGCAGCTTTTGTAACCTGGGCGTTATTCGGTGCTCTTTTTAAGAAATGGATGCAACAATACCAGAAAGCCGCAAATATTATACTAGCCTTGTTTCTGGTCTATTCTGCATTTCTAGTGTCGGGAATCGCTGAATTTATAAAGGGGTGAAGGAAGTGGATCGATTCATATATGGGCAATCGGCCGGGGTTACCGCCTTGTCGGCCAGCATGGCCGATTTTCAATATAAGAAGCATTCTCATGAGGAATACGCTCTGGGCGTAACCTTGCGCGGTATTCAAGAGTACCATCTGGACGGCAGCCTGCAAGCCTCCCGCCAGAACGGGGTGATGCTGTTTAACCCGGAGCAGAATCATGATGGGAGGTCCCAGAATCGGTCGGGAATCGATTATGTCATGATTTATATTCACCCCAAGCTGTTTCTGGAAATACTGGGGAAGAAGGATGCCGTTCTTTTTGATACGCCGATAGTATATCGTGCCGGGCTGCGCAGGAGCATCCTGAAGCTGACGAAGGCGATTTTTGGCGGGGCCCCGGAGGCGTATTGCCACGAGCTGCTGCTTGGGCTGGCGGGCCACTTTTCCGAGGTGGAGCTTCGTCCGGCGGGCCTTCGGGATCTAACATTCGTTCGACAAGCGAAGGAAGTGATTCATGGCCATCTGGCGCATGTGCTGAAGCTCGAGGATGTCTGCGCGCTATTTGGAATGTCGAAATATCAGTTTATCCGCGCTTTCAAAGCAAATACAGGGACATCGCCGTACCAGTATTATTTGAACTGCAAGGTGGAGCGCGCCAAGCAACTGATCGAGAAGCACAGGGATGTCTATCTCGCGGTAGCCGAATACGGCTTTGTCGATTTGGCCCATTTGAACAGGCACTTTAGGAACATTTACGGGACGACAGCTTTTGAGTATATGTCGTATTTAAACTCCTATAAAATGGATTGACAGCATAAAGCAGGCAGGGATATAGTTGTATCGAAAATGATCTGCAATCCGGGAAGTGCATGGCGATTAGGAAATCCGGGGGTTGCATAACGCGAAGGATGGTGCTTATGAAAACTCATGCCTCGGTAGCGGGCAAAATAGCATTAAGCTATATCATGGTCATGATCGTTATGTTGATCGTCTCTCTTGTTTATGCGCTCAAAGGCATGGCCTCAGGGATGAGCCCGAACGATCTGGAACAGGCGCTTGGACAGAACCTGCTGGTGATGTACTTGCAAGTTGCTGTATTCATAGCGAGCTCTTATGCGATGTATGCATGCTTTGAACGGAAGAAGGGCTGGTCGTTCGGCCTGCGGCAGCCGAAGGGAGCAGCGTATGCTCTGCATGGTGCCGTGGCGGGAATTGTTCTTATCTCGGCTTCGGCTGTCCTAATATGGGCTTTCGGCGGAGTTGCCTGGAAGCCTGCCGCTGGGAATCAGGAGACGCTGATCCCTATGCTGAAGGGAGCGCTCCTGTTCGCATGCGTGGCTGTGTCGGAGGAAATCTACTCGCGCGGGTATATTCAGGGGCTGCTGCGTTATCATTACGGAGCGACGGTTGCCATCGCCGTAAGTTCTATTCTGTTTGCGCTTTTACATAGCCTGAACCCAGGCGTATTCGGTTCACCGATTCCTATGGCAAACCTGGTTATGGCTGGCGTCATTATGGCGGTAGCTCGTGAGGTTACCGGCGGATTATGGTGGCCAATTGGACTGCATTTAACCTGGAACTACTTCCAAGGCTACATATACGGCTTTAACGTCTCAGGGACGATACCGGAGGGCTCCCTGCTGCGTACGGTTGATCAGGGGCCGGCCTGGCTGTCCGGAGGAGGTTTTGGCATCGAGGGGAGCATCCTAACCGTCATTCTACTGATTCTTGGCACCATCGCTGTGTACATGTTGTATAGGAACAAGAATAAGAAATTTGATGCGGATTCCGCATCTTCGTTATTGAAGTAAGTTCTGCTTATATTGGCGGGAGGGAAGCGTAGAATGCATGTCTTAAAGCAGCCCTGTTTCTTAGTGAAACAGGACTCGCTGCCCCTTGGAATAGGAGCATTTCCTTGTCCGCGCTTAACCCTTCGGTTATAGTTGAATATAGACGAATACGGTTAGATGAAAGAGGAAGATCATGGCAACGATTCATGATGTAGCACTAAGGGCGGGGGTATCGGTCACGACGGTATCTCGTGTGATGAATAACAGGGGATATATAAGTGAGACCACCCGCAGCAAAGTATTTGCTGCTATGGACGAGCTGGGATACCAGCCGAATGAGATCGCACGCTCCTTGCTTCGCAAGCAGTCGAATATTTTAGGCCTGATTGTGCCTAGCGTATCTCATCCGTTCTTTAGCGAATTGGCGGATCGCATAGAATATTACGCCTATCTGAAAGGCTATAAAGTGCTGCTGTGCAATTCTCAGCTTGATCCTGTCAAGGAACGGGACTACATTGAGATGCTGCGCCGCAACCGGGTAGACGGGATCATTATGGGAAGCCATACGCTGGAGGTCGATGAATACTGCAATCTCCGCTCGCCGATCGTTACGTTTGATCGCCAGATCGGGCAGGATATTCCTTACATCAGCTCGGATAATTATGAAGGAGGCAGGCTGGCGACGGAAAGGCTCATCAGCCAGGGCTGCCGCAAGATTGCCCATATATGCGGGAATTTGCAGCTGGATTTGCTGGCAAATCGCAGGACAGATGCATTCAGGGATGTTGTTAAACAACATGGTGTGGAGCATCTTATTATCCAGACGGATATGAATGTATTTGACCAAGCAAGATATGGGCAGCTGCTTCGCAAGCTATTGATGGAGCACCCCGAGATTGATGGAATATTCGCTACCAGCGATATTATTGGGGCTTTCGCGATAAAAGAATGCGAAATTGCAGGCAAACGAGTGCCAGAGGATGTCAAAGTCGTCGGCTACGACGATGTAAATGCAGCCCGCTGGCTCACGCCGGAGCTGACTACCATCCGTCAGCCGATTGACGAGTTCGGAAGGATGGCGGTAGAAGTGCTTAGCAGGCAGGTAGAAGGAGAGCCGGTGGAAATCGCCAATTCACTGCCTGTGGAATTAATTGTACGAGGTACAGCATAATATTGGTTTTAAACGCGTTCATTGGGCATTATCGAATGAATGCGTTTTTTTGTGCCATCATCATCACGAACCGACCATTCGACAAATTCAGATCAATTATTATAAAATTTATGTCAAACGATTGACATATGTTAAAGGTTTGACATACAATCTTAATTGCAAGCATGCTGCAAGCGATTACATTACGGCAAGTGATTCAAGCGCTTGCCACACCAAACATGAACATTGGTTGCCAGCAACTTAATTAACGGGGGGAAAGCAATGAAACGATGGAATGGGTTGAGCGTGACGGTGATTTTTGTACTTTTGGCAATGATTGTGTCGGCCTGCGGGGGGAGCGGCGGCAATTCCGGCAGCGGTGAGACGGGCGCTAACGGAGCTAACGCGTCGGGCAAAGCCGTTAAAATCTCTCTGCTGAATTCAAAAGGTGAAATCCAGACCCAGCTCGAAGAAGCAGCGAAGGTGTTCCACGAGGATAATCCGGATATCACCCTGGAAATCATGGCTGCTCCGGCAGGCACCTCTCCATTCGAGCGGGCTTCCACTTTGTATGCCTCGGGAAATCCGCCAACGATGATGATGCTTGATACAGGGGATGTGGAGAAGTTTAAAGATCGGATTCTTGATTTGAGCGAGGAGAAGTGGAATGCGGATGCCGTCGAGAATGCGACGAATCTGACGACATTCGACGGCAAGAACTATGGCTTCCCGTTAGCGATCGAAGGCTATGGCTTCATTTACAACAAAGCCGTCCTTGATGAAGCGGTGGGCGGCAGCTTCGATCCGTCTACGGTGAAGACCAGAGATGATCTGGAAAATTTGTTTAAGCAGATTGAAGCGTCCGGCAAAAAGGCGCTGATCATCTCTCCAATGGATTGGTCGCTCGGCGCCCACTTCCTGCCCTTGGCTTATGCCGGACAGAATAAGGATATGGCCGAAGTGAACCAATTCATGGATTCACTGAAGGCGGGTACAGAGGATCTCTCGGGTAATGCCGTACTGAATGGCCTGTTGGATACGTTCGATATGATGAAACAATACAATATCGACAAGAAGTCTCCATTAGCCGGTGTATATGAGCGCGGCCCTGAAGTGCTCGGCAAAGGCGAGGTGGGCATTTGGTTCCAAGGCAACTGGGCCTGGCCGCAAATACAAGATTTCGACACCGCAAACGGAGCTTACGGCTTCCTGCCCGTACCGATTAGCAATAACCCGGATGACTACGGCAATCAGGAGATTTCATCAGCGGTCTCCAAGCGGATCATTGTAGACAAAGAGAAGAGTACGCCTGAACAGCAGGAAGCGGCGAAGAAATTCCTGAATTGGATCGTATACGAGGAGAAGGGCCAGGACTTCCTGGTTAACCAAGCAAGCATTATTCCGGCGTTTAAGAATATTACAATCCCAGCTGCTGATCCGCTCGGCCAGTCTATTCAGGATTACATCGCCAGAGGCAAATCCCAAGAGTCCATGAGTAATCTTCCTGCGGATCACTGGGCCAAGGTCGGAGCTTCGATGCAGAAATATTTAAATGATTCCGGCGATCGGGCTACATTGATTAAAGAAATCGAAGAGTACTGGACAAGCGTGAAGTAATCTATTTACATCAGATGACAAGATGATAGTGATGGGTAAGAGCACATGTATCGTGTATCTTATCCATCGCTTTCTTCACAATGACAGAGGAAAAGAGGAATCGTTATGATCAAAGAAAAGGAATGGTGGCCACGGCTTCGGACGAGATTGCTGTTTACCGGTCCGACCTTATTCGCTTTTCTTACCGTAATGATCGTTCCATTTATTTATGGTATTTATCTGACCTTCACGAATTGGGACGGCATCGCGACGACACATACGCTAGTAGGGTTCGAAAATTATGGAAAAGTGTTTCAAGACGAGGTCTTCTGGAAGTCCTTCGGATTAACGCTGAAATATGTATTATTTACCGTCATCCTGGTCAACACCGTTGCCTTTCTATTAGCCTTCGGACTAACGAGAGGGTTGAAAGGCCAGAATATATTCCGGGCCGGGTTCTTCATCCCGAATCTGGTCGGCGGCATCGTGCTCGGTCTGATCTGGCAGTTTATTTTCTCAAATGTTCTGGTATTCATAGGAGAGAAGGCGGGAATTCCGCTATTCAGCACATCTTGGCTGGCTGATCCGCAGAAAGCCTTCTGGGCTCTTATCATTGTGACGATTTGGCAGTACGCCGGGTATATGATGGTCATTTATATCGCTGGGCTTATGAGCGTGCCTAACGATATCTTGGAGGCAGCGAGCATCGATGGCGCCAATGGCTGGACGAAGCTGCGGACGATGACTTTACCGCTGATGGTTCCTTCGTTTATCGTTTGTATATTTTTGACGCTGCAGCGCGGCTTTATGGTCTATGACGTCAACCTGTCGCTGACGAAGGGCGGCCCCTTCAAGAGCACGGAAATGGTGTCGATGCATGTCTATGAAAAAGCGTTCCTCTCCCGTGATTACGGCCTAGGGCAAGCGGAGGCGCTAGTGCTCTTCCTTCTGGTCGCAGTGATTACACTGCTTCAGGTGTATTTTGGGAAGAAGATGGAGGTAGAGGCTTAATGGACACGGCTCGTAAAGGATTCGCTGGAGTATGGCTAAAAACGATTGGACTAGCTCTAGTGCTTGCACTATTTATTTTTCCATTTATCTTTCTGCTAATTAACTCGTTCAAGGCCAATACGGCAATTACTTCAAATCCGCTATCCCTGCCGCAGAGCCTGGATTGGACGAACTATCGCAACGCATTTGAGAAAATGAGTTATACCGCTTCATTCATGAATTCGTTGACCGTAACTATTCTAGGCGTAGCGTTAATTTCGCTGTTTGCCGCGATGACGGCGCATTACTTCGTGCGCAATCAGACTAAATTTAACCAGTATACCTTTATGATGATGGTTGCTGCGATGATTATTCCCTTCCAGGCGATTATGATTCCACTGGTCAAAATATATGGAACGCTAAACATGCTGGATAACAAGTGGGCTCTCATCTACATGTATTTAGGATTTGGAAGCCCGCTGGCGGTGTTCATCTATCATGGATTCGTAAAGGGCGTACCTGCCGAATTGGAGGAGGCGGCTTTGATCGACGGCTGCACGCGCACGCAAACATTTTTTCGGATCGTATTCCCTGTGCTGGCGCCGACAACCGCGACCATTTCAATCTTGAACGTGTTGTGGATCTGGAACGACTTTCTTCTGCCGTCCCTTATCCTTGTATCTCCGCATAATCGGACACTCCCGCTGTCGACGTTCAGCTTCTACGGGACGTATTCCGTGGATTACGGGCCATTGATGGCCGGATTGGTGCTTACCATATTACCGGTCATGCTCGTCTATCTATTCGCACAGAGATATATCATTCAAGGGGTTATGCAGGGCTCTATTAAATAAAGGATTTGTATGGGAGGAACTATGACTACTCAGAGGACGTATACATTAAATCGCGCTAACGAGTTCATCAGGGATTCGAAGCATCTGTTGAAGGACGATTACCGCTTGAACTACCACCTGATGGCGGAATTCGGCTGGATGAATGATCCGAATGGATTTATTCATTATAATGGGGAATACCACCTGTTCTATCAACACTATCCCTATAAACCGGTATGGGGACCGATGCACTGGGGCCATGCCGTCAGCCGGGATCTTGTCAACTGGAGGCATCTCCCTGTGGCGTTAGCACCGGATGAAGAATACGACCGTGACGGTTGTTTCTCCGGCAGCGCGATTGCTAAAGAGGGCAAGCTTGCTCTTCTGTATACGGGACATGTGGTGACCGGTCCGAACCAGGATCAGGACTATGAGCAGGTTCAGGCACTGGCGATCTCGGAGGATGGGGTGAATTTCCGCAAATACGAAGGCAACCCGATCATCGGCCTTGATCAAATTCCGGAAGGTGTGAGCCGCAAGGACTTCCGCGATCCTAAGGTCATGGAGTACAATAACCAGTACTATATGGTTTTAGGCTCGAATGATGCACAGGGCAACGGGCTTGTACTGCTGTACCGCTCCAAGGACTTGCTGAACTGGACGTTTGTTAACATCTTGGCCAAAAGCGATGGTACCCTCGGCGACAACTGGGAATGTCCGGATTTGTTCCTGCTGGGGGATAAAGCTATTCTGATGATGTCGCCGCAGCGCATGCCGGCGCAGGGCGAGCAATACAACAATCTTCATTCCAACATGTATATGGTGGGCGAATTCGACGCCGAAGCCGGGACCTTTGCGTTCGAGCGTTACGCTCAGGTCGATCATGGCTTCGACTTCTATGCGCCTCAGTCCACGGTGGATGACCGGGGAAGACGCATCGTGATCGGCTGGATGGATATGTGGGAGCAGGACATGCCAACCCAGCAAGGCCACCATTGGGCAGGCGCGATGAGCTTGCCGCGCGTTGCGGAGCTGGATGGCGGCCGCATTTTGTTCAGGCCTGTGGAAGAGATTGAGTCGAGGCGCAGCAACGCCTATGAGCAGGTGAATATTGAGCTGAGCGGGGAGAGAGAATTAGCGATCTCCGGCGACAGCTACGAGCTGCAAATCGAGTTCGAAGCTGGGAACGCTGGGGAATTTGGCCTGAAGCTTCGAACAGATGAAGCAGGTCAAGAAGAGACGGTTATAGCTTATCATCAGGAAGAAGGAATGCTGCTGCTCGATCGGGAGCGGGCAGGCATCGGACCGGGCGGCCAGCGTAAAGCGGCTGTGCCTCTTCAGGAGGGTAAGCTGTCGCTGCGAATTTTCGTGGATAAATCCTCGGTGGAGGTATTCGCTGGGGATGGAGAAGTGGTGATGACTGCACGGATTTATCCAAACGCTGATTCCCAGGGCATTAAGCTGTTCTCGACAGGCGACAGCAAAGTAACGAGGCTGCGAAAATGGGATATTCACCCGGTTTAGAGTAGACATAGAAGGGGGCACATGCAAATGGCGACGGTGTACACAATTGGAGAAGCTTTAATCGACTTTATTCCAGCGAGGAAGGGAGTGGAGCTGAAGCAAGTGGAGAGCTTCACGAAGGCAGCGGGCGGAGCTCCGGCTAATGTAGCGTGCGCGGTAGCCAAGCTTGGCGGCCGTGCGGCGTTTATCGGCAAGCTGGGAGCTGACGCCTTCGGCGACTTTCTCGTGGAGAAAATGGAGGGAAGCGGCGTTGACGTATCGCGGGTTCTGCGCACGAGCGAAGCGAACACGGCGCTGGCGTTCGTCAGCCTCAAGGAGGACGGTGACCGTGATTTCTCCTTCTACCGCAACCCGAGCGCCGATATGCTGCTGCATGAGAACGAGATTGGCGGCGGCTGGTTCACGGCTGGAGACCTCCTTCACTTCTGCTCCGTGGACTTGATCGAGGCTCCAGTGAAATATGCTCATCATAAAGCGATTGAGCTGGCCAGGCAAGCGGGCGCGGTTATCAGCTTTGATCCCAATGTCCGACTGCCTCTCTGGCCGGATGCAGAGTCCTGTCGCCGTGCGATCCATGAGTTTCTTCCGTTAAGCCATATCGTGAAGATCAGCGATGAGGAGCTGTCCTTCATTACGGGATATGAGGACGAGAAGGAAGCGATTGGCTCGCTGTTCGTTGGAGATGTGCAGCATGTGATTTATACGCGCGGTGCGGCTGGTGCAGCCTGGTTCTCGCGTGATGGCCTGGAGGTATCTATGCCTGGAAACCGTGTGGAGGTGGCCGATACGACGGGAGCTGGCGACTCGTTCATCGGAGCTGTGCTGTATCAAGCGCATTCGGCGCCGCAGCCCCTAGAGCAGCTGAATCGCGAACGCATAGAGGAAGTGCTCAGGTTCGCCAATGCAGCCGCAGCGCTTACCGCGAGCCGTCCCGGAGCGATTGATGCGCTTCCAGCATTGCCGGATGTTGAAGCGTTTCTCCGCGGGGAGTAACACTAATACTTATATAGCTTATACAGACCCTGACCTAAGAGGCAGGGTCTGTATAGGTTAATCTGCAGCTTTTCAGTGCGTTCAACATGCTTCTGTAGAGATCTGTTAAAACTTTCATCTATATCCAACACATTTTAATGTGAATTCAGCTAACATCAATCCAATCAAATTTATTCAAGTTGATCTTTAGCTGACATCAATCCATTCAAATGTTTCTAAGGCGATTTCCAATCATATAGAATCCGCCCAACATGTTCTCCAAGACGATCTAATGAAACTGAACGTCGATCCTTTTCTTGTTATCGCCAGAGGCTTTGGGCATGCGGATTTCTAGGACGCCATTCTTATAGGTGGCGGTAACACCCTCGGCAGATACGGCAGCCGGCAGACTGACGGAGCGTTGAAAACGCCCCACAAACCGCTCCTGCCGATGGATCTGCTCCTCTTTAACCTCATGGACCTTATTGACTGTTCCGCCGATCGTGAGAACATTATTGTCGATGCTGATGTTTACATCCTCTTTCTTCTCCAGACCGGGAATGTCGCAAGCCGCAACTACCTCGCGGTCGGTCTCGTAGATGTCGATATTCAATTGGCCGAATCTCGCTGCCGTCTCTGACTTGAGAAATGGAAGCTCCTCGGAGAAGAAGCGGTCGATATCGCGTCGCATATTGCTAAGCTGGTGGAAAGGGTCATACGGAATCAAGGGCATGGCTCCAATACCTCCTAATATAATTTGGATTTATTATTAGGTTAGCCCTGGAGAATTATTCCCGCAGCGAGGCTATGCCAGCTGCAATGGGGAGAGTAATCAGCCAAAAGCTTGAGATAAACAGACAACTGCACTGAAATATAGTATAATAGTCCGTTGAAATTGTAATTGTATGCGCATGCTACGATGCCCATTTTTGCGCACAATACAGAAATAGCATCAAAGACCTGCTGCAGCAGCACGTCAATGAACCACAGATGCGCCAAGATGGAGGACACAATCATTATGAAACCATCCGTAGAAGCCCATTCCCGTACGAAGCCAGACTCGGATTCACGGGTTTGGCTGTTGATTTTAGGTATTATTTTTCTCGCCACGAATTTGCGAGCTCCCATTACTTCCGTAGGCCCCCTGGTTGAAACTATTCGTGCCGATCTAGGCATCTCCAATACGCTGGCCGGCCTGATCACTACGCTTCCGCTGATTGCCTTTGCGTTGTTATCCCCCGTCGCCCCGAAGCTGGCCCGTCGTTTCGGCATGCCGCTAGTTCTGCTGGTTTCCGTCGGCTTGCTTGGAGTTGGAGTGCTGATCCGATCCGCTTGGGGAATTGGAACGCTGCTCATGGGGACTGTCATTCTAGGGCTGGCCATATCGGTGTGCAATGTTCTGATGCCCAGCCTGATCAAAGAGAAGTTTCCGCTGCGTACCGGGCTGATGATCGGTTTATATTCAGTCTCGATGAATCTGGCGGGTGCGATTGCTTCAGGAGTCAGCGTGCCTGTGGCTGAAGGGGCTGGTCTGGGCTGGAAGGGGGCGCTGGCGATCTGGTCCGTACTGGCCTTGACAGCCTTTTTGTTCTGGGCTCCCCAACTGCGGCGTGAGCGTCGGCAGGCTACGATTTCCGCTCAGCAGGATAAGGCGACGAATGTCTGGAAATCGGCCCTGGGCTGGTACGTGACCCTGTACATGGGCCTGCAGTCTCTGCTGTTCTACGTAGTAGTCACATGGCTTCCCGATATATTAAAAAGCCAAGGCATGTCAGCGGATTCCGCGGGCTGGACGCTCTCATTCATGCAGCTGTCGGTACTGCCGATTACGTTCATTATGCCGATCATTGCCGGACGTACGAAGAATCAGGTCGGATTGATGATTATTACTGTATTCTTCTTTTTTGCAGGCATAGGAGGGATCCTGTACGGCAGTGATAGACTGACGATGCTGTGGGTGATCATGATCGGTATAAGCTTAGGCAGCTCCTTCAGTCTGGCGATGATGCTGTTCAGCCTGCGGACCAGGAATATTTACGATGCGGCTGAATTATCGGGCATGGCCCAATCGGTGGGCTATATGCTCGCTGCGATAGGCCCGACCTTGGTCGGCTACCTGCATGATTTGACTGGCGGGTGGCGGCTGCCGATGTATTTCCTGATTGGCGTAGCCGTGCTTGTTCTCATATTCGGCGTGGCCGCCGGACGAAATCGTCTGATTGGACAACCTGTCCCCGGGAAATCCTAAGGCTTAGCGTCTCGCGCCATCAAAGCTAATATACAAAGGAGCCTCTCCATATTGAATGGAGGGCTCCTTTGTATGTAAGGGTAAGTTTATGGCTTAAAATGAAGCATCGGATTCAGAGGGCTGCTCATCATTTGCATAATCATTTTCCGGTTCTTGCTGACGAAGCTGTAGGGCTGATCCTGCATCAAGTATTGATGCCCTGCGGCATAGCTGGCAATATAGGTATCCCAATCCGAGAAATCCGCCTTAATCAAATAAATTAACCGGCTGATATATGCCCACATTTCACTGTCGCTTAAATATCCTACCTCTCTGCCGGCGAAGCAGTTCAGCATCGTCCAAGAATAATCGTAGGCCCCGATGCCTCCGGTGAAGAGGCCTCGCAAATAACGGTTGACGACCATCAATTGGCGCTTTCTCTGCTCATCCTCCTGGGAGTCGATATAACGGCTGCGTTCTGTGGATGACAGCGCCGAGAGATAGCAGGAATCCCGATAAAATTCTTCGCGGCGTCCAGTCTCCAGGAACCACTCTATATTTGCGGCCAGCAGCTCCTTGTTATCGATTTCCTGCTGCTTCAAGAAGCCGCGCATGCGTCCCCACATCTTGTACTGCATCTTCGGATTCATGACGAAGTAGCCAACCTCCCGGCCGATGGAGCATAGGGAGATCACCGCATGAACGTAAGGCAGCCAGGCTTTGCGTTCCTCTGGACTATCGATTTTCATAGGCTTGCCCTCCTATGGTCAGTTGTAGCGAAGGTATCTCCATTGTCTGCGTACCTCCTGAATGAACGGAATGTAGAACAAGATCAGCAGTATCGTTAAAAAAGGAACCGATGCCGGCAGCTTGGCAACTGAATCACTTCTGCGGATGCCATCCTTGGCGATGACATAATATTCGGACAACGGATGGCTGCTTAAATAATTTTGGGAGACCCATGGATTCTCCGTCCAATGCTTGATCGCCGACTGGAGCTGCTCCGGTGGATTCAGCTTCATTCTTCCGGCGATGTTGACCGTTTTATCACGGTAAGCCTCCATCGCTTGATCATAATTCCCAATGAAAATCACCGAGGCATTGCCTACATAACCGATGCATACATACCCGCTGATTTGATCCATCAGCCCCAGCTTCTTGGCTTCCTCCGCGCGCATATACCGATAAGAGGGGCTCTTGGCATCCTCGTCTTCGATCTCCAGAACATCGATATATTCGGCTTTCGTCAGCTTCATGCGAACCGCATGATTTCCTTCCGGGAGGGCACCGAGGAGAGCGGCGTCTTGAACGGTAAGCACCTTTGGAGGGAGCAGTCTTTTGTACGCATAAGTCCAAGGAGACTCGCCGGTATGCTTGAGGGTGGCCCCGCCGATCATCAAATGAAGAACAACAATGATGACCATGACAGCCCACCTTCGCGATAGAAGCAGGCCTGCTGCTCTTTTTAGCCGACCCAGCAGGGGCGTTCGGCCTAGCACCGCGTTGATTTCCCGCTTCGCATGTCTTCGGGCTGGTCCTTGCAGCTGATGCAGGCTCATCTCGGTGCGGCGACAAATCTCGGCCAGTCCCAGCACGGCTTCGATTTCTTCCTCGTCTATCGTGAGCACCTGATTGAAGGCGTTCTTGGCCTGATCCAGCTTGCCCAGCTTCATATAGCATTGTCCGGCGAGCGTGAGGGCCTCCGCATGCTTCGGGGTCAGGTTCAGAATCTGGCGCACATCCTCCATCGCTTCGGAGGCTTTGTCAATGCCAAGCAGCAATCGGGCCCGCAGCAGGAGGGCTTCGCTGTCAGCGGGATCAATTCGGATGAGCTCATTGCAGGAAGCCAGAGCGCTCTCCTGATCTCCGGTTCTGCGATAAAACTCGGTTTGCAGCCGGATCAAATCCTTGTCGCTCTTAAAAATATTCAACGCCTTGATGAGGTTCATGTGCGCGGAGCGTCTGTCGTCCTCTTGAAGCGCCAAAGCTGCGGCTTCCCGGTAGCGCAGGAAATCGTCCCGGAGGCTATCCTTGAGCTCCTCCGCTTGGAGAAGGGACGAATAATCCATATGAAGTCCGGAGAAATCAACGATGGCATAGGCATAGATTTTGGGGTATTCCTCCGCGAAATCCTCCTCCTCCGCGCTCCGCTCCCTCCAGCGGAAGGCATCCTCAAGGAGGTGCCAGACCTCTCTAGGCAGGAAATAATGTTGCTCGCAGAAATCGAGCATTCTGTCGGATATTTCCCGGTGGGCATCGATATCCCATAAAATATCCGAGCCTAAGAGCTCGACCCACAGCTGGAGGTTCAGACGCGCGGGGAAGTCCTGATACAGGGCATGAACATGCTCCATGAATGTATCTATGCTGTACGCAGGCTCTTTATCCCCGTCGTCCAAATCCTCCGGGGCATCCTCGTCTTCCTCGTTCCACCCGTAATCATTAGCCTCATTGTAATCCCAGCGATTCACCTCGCTGTCTTCACTCGGAGCGCTGACGCTATCTAAAGCTCCCCATTTTGGAAGGCGAGGGATCCGGGGAATTCCCTGATCCTCGCGGCTCCAGGGCTCATCCTCCTCATCCTCCAGTAGGTCATCCTCATCTTCACCGCTCCAGGATTCTTCCTCGTCCTCCAGCAGATCATCCTCGTCTACATCTCCATCGCTCCAGGGCCCATCCTCATCCTCCAGCAGGTTATCCTCGTCCTCGTCCTCATCTTCGCTGCTCCAGGATCGATCCTCATCTTGGTCCTCTTCCTTATCCCAGGGCTCATCCTCATTCTCGACTTCATTCTCGACCTCCCCGAAGGATTGCTCAGAAGAAGAAGAGGAGAAATCCTCCTCCTCTTCCCCTGCCCTTGAGCTCTGTGATTGCTGATGCTGCTTCGCCAGCTTCATGGCCTGATCATAGGCTTCCCGGAGCCGCTGGTATCCTGCGGGATCATCTTCGGGGTGGTTGTTTTGCAGCTCTTTGGCATAGGCTCGTCGAATGACGGCCGTGTCATAGGTTTGCTCGATGCCGAGAATTGCCCATATGCTCAAAAGTAGTCACTCCACTTCTCCAAATGCTCAAGCTGCTTCCTGAGCGTTGTGGCCGCCTTCTTGATCTCGTGTTCGTTCTGGGAAGCGAGCACCCGCTCGAACTCGAGGAGCAAAAAGGCGATCTCGTCCCTTTTCTCGCCGAGCGCCTCTTCATACAGCCGTTCACCTTTGGCGAGCAGCAGGCGGTTCTCGCTGCGTTCGCGGGGGTGGATCTTGATGTCCTTCAGCTCGTTTAGCCGCTTCTGAATTTCCTCCGGCGTCATTTTGCCCGGATTCTTCTCAATAATCATCGTCTTCTTATTTCCGGTGCTGTTAATTTTCACCTCGACTTCCAGAATGCCGTTAATGTCGTAGGTAAACCTGACATCTATGCTTTGCTCGCCCGCTTTGTCGGGCGGAACATCGATCAGGAGCTCGCCCAGCTTGATATTATTGGCTACCATGCGGCTCTCGCCTTGGTAGATGCAGACGCTGACCTCGCTCTGCTGATCGTACAATGTATAGTAGGACTGCACCTTGCTGACGGGAATCGGGGTGTTGCGCTCGATGATCGGCGAGAAATGACCATGGTCGAACTGGTTCTTGCCGAGCCGTTTGGAGGTATCGGTTCCCAGCGTGTAAGGACAGACGTCCGTCAGGACGACCTCCTTCAGGCTTTCGTTTCTCTCTTTGAGCGCGACCTGAATGGCGGCTCCGAGAGCGACGGTCTCATCCGGATTCACCCCGGCAAAAGGCAGGCGCCCGAACATTTTCGTTACGATCGATTTGATGACCGGCATCCGGGTTGCGCCCCCAATGAGAATGACCGCATCCATATCCCGAGGAGACAGCGCGGCATCCCGCAGCGCCCGCTCGATAGGGTGACGAAGGCGCAGCATGAGCTGGGCAGAGATTTTCTCGTATTCGTTACGATCAATCGAAGCTTCGTAGGTCGTATCCTCCAGCGTGAAGGTCATTGTTCCGACCGGCTCCTGGCCCAGCATCCGCTTGCATAATTCAGCCTGCTTGAACAGCGCGGAGCGGGCTTTGAGATCCAGAGAGCTGTAATCCAGGCCATGCTTCTGCACGAAATAGGAGACGAGCAGTTCTGTGAAGTCCTCGCCGCCCAAATAATTGTCCCCCGCGATCGATTTGACCTCCATGACCCCTTCAAAAAACTCAAGGATCGATACGTCGAAGGTGCCGCCTCCGAGGTCAAAGACGAGGAATTTGGTCTCCGACTCTTCTTGGTGCAGCCCATAAGCGATGGCAGCGGCCGTCGGCTCGCTGATCAGCCGCTCTACCTTCAAGCCTGCGAATTCGGCTGCGCGCTTCGTCGCCTTCCGCTGGGTATCGTTGAAGTAGGCGGGTACGCTGATGACCGCCTCGGTCACCTCTTGGCCCAGGAAGGCCTCTGCATCGGCCTTGAGCGACTTGATGACAAACGAAGAGAGCTCTTCCGGGGTAAAGGTATACTTGCCCAGGCGGTACAGCTTCTCGGTGCCCATATAACGCTTGAAAGTCGAGGCCGTCAAATCAGGATGCGTCATCAGCCGTTCTTTGGCGATTTGCCCGATCAAAATTTCGCCATTATCATCCACTCCAACGACGGAGGGAGTCAGATGTTCCCCGTATACATTTGGTATAATTTTTGGACCTTCTTCCGTCCAGTAGGCCACCAGACTATGGGTGGTCCCTAAATCGATCCCAATCATGGTCATTCAGGCAACCTCATCTCTATATGTATTGAATCCTACTACAGGTATATATCGACAAATTTTATCATATTTTTCATAAACATCTCCAGTCACTCAGAGTAAAAAAGACAAAAGAATCGGTAATAATGATACAAATAGTAGAATTGCGTCATAAGAATTATATCGCTCGTTGATTAAATATGGTACTATTCAAATTCAGTATAGGATTACTGCCTGCTTGCAAAAGAATTAAAATGGATAAATATTTAATATGACCAACTGTGGAGAATGATATATAATGATTTGATATTATAGATAGATGGAGTCGATATAATGAGTGTGCAGAATAGTACAAATACTAGTGATAAGAAGAAAGAACGCTTTTCTTCTACCGGGTTTATCCTGGCTGCAATCGGAAGCTCCGTTGGCCTCGGGAACATGTGGAAGTTCCCTTATATCACCGGTGAGAACGGGGGAGCGGCCTTCTTCCTGCTCTTTATTGTCTGTTTGCTGGTGATCGGATTACCCGTGCTTCTGGCGGAGCTGGCCATCGGACGCAGCGGCCGGGGAAGCGCAGCGACAGCCTTCGTGAGAGTCGGCGGACGACGGGGCTGGAAGGGGCTGGGCATCCTTCAGGTTATTGCCCCCTTTATGATCCTGTCGTTCTATATTATCGTAGCGGGCTGGACGCTGCATTACGCGGTCACGGCATTCAGCGGAAATTTGTTCAGCAATACGGATTTCGCCGGGCAGTTCTCCCAGTTCGTATCCGGCTACATGCCGATTTTCTGGCAGTTCGTTGCCCTGCTTATCACGGGTAGCGTTGTTATTCTAGGAATTTCCGGGGGCATCGAGAAATTCAATAAAGTTCTTATCCCGAGCCTCGTCATTCTCCTGATTGTTCTAATGATTCGGGCGGTGACGCTTCCGGGATCAGAGGAAGGAGTAGCCTTCTTCCTCAAGCCGGACTTTTCCCAATTGACCGCGGAGTCGGCATTAGTAGCGCTCGGCCATGCTTTTTTCTCCTTGTCTCTAGGTATGGGGATTTTGCTAACGTATGGCTCATACGTCCGCAAAGAACAGTCTCTCGGCTCGGCGACGCTGGCTATTGGCGTTGGTGATTTGATCTATGCGTTCATTGCGGGGCTGATCATTTTCCCGACAACCTTCTCGTTTGGCATCGCGCCGGATCAGGGTCCGTCCCTGGTGTTCATCGCTTTGCCAGCTGCCTTCTCGGCTATGCCATGGGGCGGGTTCTTCGGAGGCCTGTTCTTCATTCTGCTGGCAATCGCTGCCTTGACGTCGGCGGTATCTTTGCTGGAGGTTCCGGTATCGTACACGATGGAGCGGTTCAGCTGGAGCCGGAAGCGATCCGTTTGGACTCTGGCTGCGCTGATCTTCCTGCTGGGGATACCTTCCGCGCTGTCGCTCGGCATGGCGCCAGGGCTCACGTTCGGAGGCAAGGCGTTCTTTGACTGGGTGGATTTCATTACGTCCAACATTATGCTTCCAATCGGCGGGCTTGCGATTACGATATTCGCCGGGTACTTCTGGAAAGGAGCGGCGGAGGCATCAGGCCTGCGTGCAGGCTGGTTCCGGGTGTGGCTGTTCATGCTGCGCTATATCGCGCCGATTCTCGTATTCCTGGTGCTGCTCCATACTTCGGGCCTGATCAAGTTTAAGTAGGACCAAGGTTGCCGTCAGCGATTTACTCCCTTGGGAGAGGGGCTTAACCTATGCTCCTTAAGGCGAGTTTTAAAAAAAGCAGCTGAATTCAAACAAGGGACTGTCTCTGAAGTCGTTAGACGACTGAGGGGCGTCCCTTTCTTTTTGAAAGCTGTCCGTTTCTACAGAAGCAATTTCTTCTTTACCTGCTGCCTGTTTTTTGGCTCGTTTGACATAAGCTATCGAACTTTGAACTCGAACATAAGCTTCCGAACTCAAGCACGAACACAAGTTATGGAACGCGAACGCTAAAATCGTGAACGCTATAATCGTGAACATTAAAACGCAAACGTTAAATCGCAAACGCTAAATCGTGAACATTAAAACGCAAACGTTAAATCGTGAACGCTAAATGGAGAACACCATAACGCGAACGCTATAATCGTGAACATTAAAACGCAAACACTAAAACGCAAACATTAAATGGAATTCATGTATCTAATTATGCTCTAAATGAATGTTTTAGGGTAATAAGTGGATTTTATGTGCCTAAAATCAAGAATCCCGCCCCAGATGGACAGTTCCCTTCTTCTACCTACAAGAAATCCATTTAAATCTACTTTCCTTTCTTTGCCGGAGAAACTAACTACTATAAATCCATTTAGAACGAGAAGTCCTTGCGAATCATGCTCGGCTAGCACGAGAAGTCCTTGCGAATCATGCTCGGCTAGCACGAGAAGTCCTTGCGAATCATGCTCGGCTAGCACGAGAAGTCCGCGAATCATGCTCGGCTAGCATGAGAAATCTGCAATTTATGCCTGCTAGCACTGCGATTCATGTCTACTTGAACGAGAAATCTGCAATTCATGTCCACTAGAACGGGGAGTCCGTGAACGGGAAATCTGCAATTCATGTCCACTAGAACGGGGAGTCCGCAATTTATCCTCGGTGTAAAGGGGAGGTGGAGAGGGTGTTTGGTCACATCAAGGGCAACCCGAGGCAGAGAGCGTATTTGGCTAAAGGGGAACCGATTATTTTCTAGGTTTTTCCTGCGAGGCTTATACAAGGTTCATGGGCAGTTCGGGCCTGTGGCCTTAGCCTACAATCTACTGAAAGTAGCAGGCATCCGCCTCGCTGCTTTCTTACAAAAGCAGTGGCCACAAAAAAGGTTGGAGTGGAAATGGGGACTGCCCCCTGTTTGACAGGAATCGATACACCGTTCAAGTTTAAACTACCAGTCGCCGGTTCATTTCCGGCAACTGGCTGCATTTTCTTGAAGGTGGTTTAATTTCTCTCACGACGCTACGGGGTCAGTCCCAACTTTACGTTTTCGCCCCAATCTTTTATTTTCGGGGCTTATTGACCCAACCTCTTGTTTTTTTATTGCTAGGAGCCGCCCGTAATATGCCAGCAGCAGGTTTCAAGTTCGATATCTCTCATAACTTCAAATATACCCGCGTTGGAGAACCTCTGCTAGATTGTTAACTTGCCGTTTCTAACGGTCGCCTCTAACGGTTGCCACTAACGGTCGTCTTTAACGAAGGGAAGGGCTCTAATGACTGGCTGTACGGATTTTGGCGCTCGGCTCCACGGTCTTGCTCTTCGCGTGATCCTTCTGTTCTTTGCGCTGAGCCAGATTGTTGCGTACGATGGCAAAAATAACGAGCAGTGTACCGTAAATTTCGAACATCGAAACATGGTATCCCTGAATAGCCATAATCATCAAAGTGGTGATCGGAACGAAGTTGATATATAGAATTCCGTTCAGCGGCGATAGGATCTTCAACCCTGCGTTCCAGCTTAACAGCGCCGCGATGCCGGGAAGCAAAATCATAAAGGCCATTTCCCATTTGATGGCGCCTAGTGTCGGCAGAGAAGGGGCGGGCAGCAGCCCCAGCAGAGTAGCGAAGAAGACGATGACCAGGGACACCATGCTTCCCAGCAGGCAGGTCAAGGTTGAATACCGCAGGACCGACCAGGCTTTGAATCGGCTTCCCCCCATCGAATACAGCACCCAGCCTGTAACTCCGAGCACAATAAGCAGCAGCGGGAACAGCGATTTGCTGGCTTCGGCGAAGAAGGCCAGTTTGCCGTTGGTGATGACCAGCACGGCACCAGCCAGACATAGAACCATACTGACGATCGTATAGCCGGGCGGCTTGGTCTTCGCGGTAACCCAGACGAACAGGACCGAAATCATCGGCATGAGCACCTCGATCAAAGAGGCGGTAATCGTGCCGGTATCCCCCATCAGATGCTGGCCTGAGAACACGAACATGTTATACACGGTAAACGCCATCGTGCCGTAGAAGAGAAGGGCCTTTCCTTTTCCCTCCAGGCGAAAAGCCGCTTTTCCTTCCTTCACCCACAGAAGAGCGGAGAGAATGACGGCAACGATTGCATAACGGATCAAAGAGAAATAGAACGGATCGATTTTCTGCAAAGCGATTTGCGCAACGGGGAACATGGCTCCCCAGGACATACTGGCGATGAGACATAGGGCCGACCCTAAGATGACTTGCTTTTTATTCATTTCATCGTTCTCCTTAACAATATCCGAACCAAGATTCATAACAAATGATAAATTAATCACAGATAACAGTAAAATGATTGTAAATCAACATAATCATCATTTATAATGATACCTGGAAGAGATAGCGACGAGCAGACAGGGGGAGGACAGAATTGGATTTGAATGATTTGCGGATTTTTCAGACGGTCGCGCTTCACGGAAGCATCAGCAAGGCTGCGCAGGAGCTTAGTTACGTTCAATCCAATGTAACGGCGAGAATCAAGCTGCTGGAGCGTGAGCTGCATACCGAGTTATTTTACCGGCATAAACGGGGCATGGTTCTCAATACGGAAGGCAAGCGTCTGCTCGAGTACGTGAACGATATTCTAGCTAAATTCGACGAAATGAGAAAGGTATTTCAGGGCTCGGCCACACCGTCCGGCATCCTGGAGATCGGAATCGTGGAGACGGTTATTGCTCTGCCGGAGCTGTTATCCTCTTATCTGCAGAAATATCCCAACGTTGATCTATCCCTGAAGACGGGAGTCACCGAGCAACTGCTTCAGGAAGTGATCGAATTCAAGCTGGATGGGGCATTCGTGACGGGGCCTATCCAGCATCCGTTGATCGAGCAATATGAGGTATTCCAAGAGGAGCTGGTTATCGTCTCCAGAGGAACGGATTTTTCGCTGGATGACATTACCGCCAAGCCCCTTCTGCTGTACAACAAAGGCTGCAGCTATCGCGCAAGGCTGGAGAGCTGGCTGCTGGACGAGGGCATTGTTCCAAAGAAAATTATGGAATTCGGCACATTCGACACGATTATCGGCAGCGTGGCCGCGGGCATCGGACTCACTATTGTTCCAAAATCCACGGTTAGCTTAGTAGCTGCTCAAGGTAATCTGCACTGCCATCAGGTGCCTGATCCCTACCGGGGGATTACGACGGTATTCATTCGCCGGAAGGACTCCCATATTACGAGCTCGGTTCGGGCTTTTATCGATGAGATTATAGATGTAGGAAACGTGGGAAGCGCGTTGCCGTTGGCTCAGTCATAACAGGTCAAGAGTCTCGGTGACGGCTTTTTTTGTTAATTAAATTTTGATGCTTTCGAAGCATTTGCGAACTTTAATTAGGTAAAGTCGGTAATTATGCTTTATAATTTAGTAATTATACATTCGGCGCCTGCTGATACGAATTAAAAGGATGGTGTATATATGATTGTAGGGGTACCTAAGGAGATCAAGAACAATGAGCACCGCGTCGGCATGACGCCGGCATCGGTGCTATCCTACGTACAAGCCGGCCATGAGGTATGGGTTGAGAGCGGGGCCGGGCTTAGCGTCGGATTTCGTGATGAGGATTACATAGCGACGGGGGCCAGAGTCGTGCCCACAGCCGCCGAGGCCTGGTCGGCTGAGATGGTCGTTAAAGTAAAGGAGCCGGTAGCTGAGGAATTTCAGTATCTCCGTGAAGGCCTTATTTTGTTTGCCTACCTGCATCTCGCTCCAGAGCCTTCATTGACGAGGCAGCTGACCGAGCGCGGCGTGACCGCCATCGCTTACGAGACGATCCAGCTGGATACAGGCGCCCTGCCGCTCCTGTCGCCGATGAGCGAGGTTGCCGGGCGGATGGCGATCCAGATCGGCTCTCATTTTCTGGAGAAATCCAATGGCGGAAAAGGCGTTCTGCTTAGTGGAGTCCCCGGCGTAGAGCCTGGCAAGGTTACGATTATTGGCGGAGGCATGGTTGGCGTTAACGCGGCCAAGGTTGCGCTTGGCCTCGGGGCAGAGGTCCGCATTATCGATTTGAATCTCGATCGGCTGCGCCAGCTTGATGATATGTTCCAAGGACGGGTCAAGACCCTGGTCTCCAATCCGTTCAGCATTGCTGACAGCGTTAGGCAGGCCGATCTTCTGATCGGAGCTGTCCTGATTCCGGGAGCGCGCACACCAAGGCTCGTTAGCGAAGAAATGGTGAAGACGATGTCTCCAGGCTCGGTCATTGTCGACGTAGCTGTAGATCAGGGCGGCTCCATTGAGACGATCGACCGGATTACGACGCATGATCAGCCGACCTACGTTAAGCACGGCGTCATTCACTATGCCGTAGCCAACATGCCTGGAGCGGTAGCACGCACCTCCACCCTGGCGCTGACGAACGTAACGACGCCGTATGGCTTGCAAATTGCCAGCAAAGGATATGCGAAGGCGGCTCTGGATAACCCTGCTTTAGCGAAGGGCATTAACGTTCTCAGCGGCCATGTGACCTATAAGGCCGTTGCTGACGCGCAGAATTTGCCATATAAGGACGTCTACAGCCTGCTGAAGGCGTAGGTTGGCGTTGTGTGCAACTTAAGATATGCGATAAAAAATATGCTGAAAAATGAGAGCACCCCTCTTTATGATGATTTCATAAGAGGGGTGTTTGCTGTTTCTGCCGCAGCGGCCTCATTACCTGCGGAAGCCCCATAAGAAGAGGTATGGCGGCCCGGTCCGGCGATTCGCTGATCGGCCTGGCCGGTGTCGCAGGGCTCGGTTTAATAATGAAGTCGGGGCCTAGTTGACGCGTAAATCGAATTAGAGGGCTTCAAGGTTCTGGCGCTGGTGACAGCGGCGGATGTACTCCTCAGGCGTGATGCCGATGATTGCCTTGAAGTCTCTGATGAAGTGAGACTGGTCAAAATAGCCCAGCTCGGCAGCGAGCTCCGGGAGCGGCGGGGCATTGCCGTAATCGAGCAGCTCGGCGGCATTCTGCAGACGGTACAATTGAATGACCCATTTGGGGGATACACCCACGTATTGGTTGAACGCCCGCTGCAGCGTCCGCATGCTCATCTGAGCGTATTGGCAAAGCTGCTTTACCGTTGTCAGCTCGCGGTGGCTGATAATTTGATCGATCAGTTCGTTAAGCACCACGACGTTAGGGTCCTGATTTGGCAGGCGTCCCAGCAATAAGGTATCCATGACACGAATCATATCCTCAGTGCCTGGCAGAGACAGGAGATTATCCTCCAGCTGCCGGGGAGCGATTCCTAGGATATCCAGCGTGCCTATGCTTTGTCCGGTCAGCTTCGACACGGGACTCTTCAGGAAGGGATAGAATCCGCCCGGTTTGAATTTCACTCCGAACACCTTGCCTTTTCCCTCGAGCAGATGGGAGTATTTCACCGGAGAGACGCCAAAGATCGCTGTTTTCCGATGCTCGACCACCATATTGACGCAGGGATTGGGGAGCACGTCCTGTTGGTAGGAGGGTTGTCCGCTCAAATCCCATTCAACGATCCAGTAATGCTTCACGAAGAAGCGGAGCTTTTCTGCCGGGGCATGGCGAGTCAACAGGAACTTTTTCTCCCCTTCTGGCAGATTCAGTACCCCCATGCTTGGCCTTGGTGGTTTGGAAGCCTGCTGCATCGTTTCACTCCTGACATTTTGCGGTGTTGTGTCGCGTTTTTACAATACCTGACTATATATCATAATTATAATAACGTTAGCCGTGGCGCTACAAGCTAAAAAGGAGTGATTTACATTGAAATTGAAATACGAGTTCTATATCAATGCCGAGCCGGAGAAAGTGTGGGATGCGCTGATTCAGCCGGAAGGAACCAAGGCGGCCTTTTTTGGCTGCACTCTGCGTTCTACCTTCGAAGAGGGGGCTGCCTTTGCTTACGTAGGCCCTGGAGCTGAGGGGGATGAGACCATCCATCTATATGGAGAGGTGCTAGCCTTCGAACCGCATAAAGTATTCAGCGGCATAGAGCATCCTGGCCCCGCCTACTTCGACAACCATGCTGAACTGGAATCGCGGTTTACCTTTACGCTTGAAGCTGTTGGACGATGCACGAAGCTGACATTGGTGAATGACCATTTTACCCCGAACCATCCTAGCCTGCAGAAGGCGGAACAGAGCTGGTGGATGATTCTCAGCGGCATTAAGACCTATGTGGAAACAGGAAGCACGCTTGATTTTGGCTGGTAGGCTTGGCCTGGAGTGGTAGAACGTTAAGGAACTAAGGGTGTCCCTTGAGGGGCACCCTTTTCGATTTTAATCTGCATTTATCTACGCAATTCCACAGCGTACAGTTCATGCTTCTGGCCAAGATGTACAGGCTGTTCCTTGACAGCGAACAAATTTGCAGAAAATGCGGCGATATCTTATACTTTGGATGTTCCGAAATGGAAATAAGCGGAAATCAGAGTGGGGAGTGGCAATATCCTTGAAGCAGGGGCATGATAAGTTTCCAGCTCGGCCGGATCGGCCCATATCGATGTTATTGAGGCGTATGGGGGCTGCCATCATCGATTACTTGCTGTTCGCCGCCCTCATTCGTTCGGCGATAAACATAAATCAGCTGCTCATAGGGCAGCGCACGCATTCGTTATTCGTTCAAATGGGCGTTATCGTCCTGATCTTGGCTTACTATGTGCTGCTCGAGGGCTTGACGGGCTGCACGCTGGGCAAGCGCGTTATGCGCATTCGCGTGGTCGACCGGTACGGAGAGGCTCCGGGGCTGTCCAAAGCGTTTATCCGCAGCATGCTGCGAGTGGTGGACAGCAATCCGCTGCTGCTCGGCGGACTTCCGGCCGCACTGGGCATCGTTATGACGGAGCGGGGACAGCGGCTTGGAGATTTGGCAGCGCGCACTTATGTGGTGAAGGCAGAGGAACTGTCCTCCTGCCGATTGTACCGCGGATCCGAAGGCAGAGAGGCGGCCGTTCTAATCTTTGCGGCGGCGCCGGTTGTGCTGGCTGCGATACTCCCTTGCCTCGTCCGGGTCAATCCTCTGTCCGAGGAGGAAGCTCCGGTGCAGACAAGCTACAGCAATGAGAAGACGCATATTAGTTATAACGGCAAATTCAAAATTACGACCAGCCCCGATTGGCTCTTTGACCCTAATCTTGATAATGAGGCGGAGATCTCCATCTCCAACCGGTTCGCGAATAAATTTTTGGCGGTCTTCTCGGAGCCTAAGAAGGGTTCTAAGGGAGGCAGCACACTGGAGCAATATCAGAAGTATGCCGAGCAGAGCTTCGCCGCAGGCCTCGCCAAATCGCCGATTTACAAGCCGCGGGCTACCAGAATCAATGGTTATCCGGCATATCAGTTTGCCGTTGAACAGGAAGTGAACGGCATGAAGGTTGCCTATATTGTAACCACGGTTGAGACGAAGCTATATTACCACTGGATTACCGTTTGGACGGATGCCTCAAAATATAAGGAATATGAACAGGAGCTGCATTCCGTTATCAGCACTTTTAATAATTTTACTACTTAACTGGATGATCAGCTCCGCTGCTCAACCTGAAGGTTGGGCCATCGGGGCTATTTTTTGCGCATTTGACGGAGGCTTGACTTTTTGAGGCAGCGCTTTTAGATAATTGTGTATAGTAATTAACTACAACGCTAATAGCGAAGGGTGTGTAGTCTTGTCAAAATTTATACGGATCAATACGCTGCGCAACCAAATCTTCCTGGGCTTTATGCTGGTCATGATCATCGTGCTGGCTTCGGTCAGTTATTTTACATTTGATCAGGTCTCCGTCCTGCTGCGCAACAATGCGGAGAAGCATATTCAGCAAACGGCGGTTCAGGCTACAGGGAAGCTGGATGCCCTGCTGCAGCAAATCAATACGCTGACGGCCCAGGTGGCGATGAACGCAACGACTCAGCGATTGCTCGCCGAAGAGAAAGCCGGGGTGCCCATCAGCTTCGGGGATCGCCAGATGCTGCAGCAGGAGGTGCGCAAATACGAAGCATATGCCACGGGCATTCGCTCGCTTGAACTGTATACGGCGGATTACAAAAGACTGCTTCCGCTGGATGACTACAGATTGACCGAACGGGTTGCCAGCGATTGGATTCAGCGGGTAGACGAGCAAATGGGCCGGCTGGTATGGTTCGGCCTTGATCCGCAGAACCCGGACGGGGTCATTGCGATTCGCAGCATCCGGCTGTTCGACCAGTCATTCTCGCACGCCGGTTATTTAATGGTTCATATTGAGAAAAGCTATTTTGAGCTTGCAGATTCCGCAATGGAGAGCGAAATGCGCGAATCGATGGGATTGTTCGACAAGAGCGGCAGAACGATTTTCTCCGATTTCCCTGCAGAAGTGGATTCCAGGACGCTGCTCAACCATGTTGGCGAAAGCATTACCATTGACGGCAAAGGGTATATTGCGATCCAGAAGCAATCCGAGGCCACTGGCTGGACGCTTGCCATACTGACTCCCATGGACTATGTCATGGAGGGGATCTCGGTGCTCCGTACGAACATTCTCGTATCCGGCGCAGTAGGCGGCTTGCTCTTTCTAATTTTTACCTTTATTCTATCCACAATGATTACGCGTCCGATCCTGAACTTAATCAAGGCGATGCGCGGTGCCCGCTTCGGTACACTGAAGCCCAGCCCGGTTACGTATACGACGATGGAAATCAATGAACTTAACAATTCATACAATCAAATGGTCGTCGATCTGAACGAACTCATTGAAGTCGTCTATGAGAAGGAGATCATCCAGAGCCGGACGGAGCTGAAGGCGCTGCAGGCTCAGATCAATCCGCATTTTCTGTTTAATACGCTGGAGGCATTCTATTGGGAGCTTGAAGATAAAGGGGAAGAGGAACTGGCCCACATCGTTGTGGCGATGTCCGGCATATTCCGTTATGTCATTAACAAGACGGATGAGGATGAATGGGTGACGCTCGGGGATGAGCTGGATCATGCGGAAAGATACTTGAAAATTATGGAGATGCGCATGGTGGACAGGCTCTCATGGCGGATCGAGGCTGACGAAGCATGCCGGCGGGTACCGGTACCGAAGCTGTTGATTCAGCCGCTCGTGGAGAATGCTATCCTGCACGGGGTTGAGCAGCGGGTGGGGCCCGGCACGGTTATACTGCGGGTAGAGCCCGGCAGCATCCCAGGATATACCCGCGTTATTGTAAAGGATGACGGCCCCGGCATGGATCAGGAGAAGCTTCGTTCTTTGTATGCCGTCATGAGAAAAGGGCATGTGAGCGCCACCAAGGGACATGGCATCGGCATGGTCAACGTGGAGAGAAGGCTGAGGCTGAGCTATGACTCCTTGACGGAGGGGCTCGATATCAGGAGCGAGAAGGGCCAAGGGACAACGGTATCCTTTGAAATACCGAATGAATATGGGAGTGACAATGAGTCATGAAGACGATACTTATCGTAGATGATGAACCGAGGACAAGGGAAGGCGTCCGCAAAACATTGGAGGCCTGGTCATCCGGCCGCCATCGGATCGAGACCGCATCCAGCGGCGTGGAGGCATTGGACTGGCTGCAGGAGCACGAGGCTAATCTTCTCGTAACCGATATACGGATGCCCGAAATTGGAGGGCTTGATCTGATTGAAAGGCTGGAGAATTTGAGAAATCCGCCGGTCGTCATCGTCATCTCGGGACATCCGGAGTTCGACTATGCGCAAAGAGCGCTGAAATTCGGCGTGGTGGAGTACCTGCTGAAGCCGTTGGATAAGGCCAAGCTCGTTCAGGCTGTCGAGCTTGCTCTTCAGCGGGAGGAGAAAATCCACCGGATCGAGCGGATGGAGAAGCTGGTTGATCCGAAGCTCATGGAGACGATGGAGCATGAGAATGCTTACAGCACTCCGGTGCGCGAAGCGATTCGTTATTTGGATGAGCATTTGCATGAATCTGTATCCATGCGTGATCTGGCGGACCATCTTCATATGAATGCCAGCTATTTCAGCGTATTGTTCAAGGAGCAAACGGGCCTTACCTTCAGTGAATATTTGACGAAGCAGAGAATCCAGCGGGCCAAGGTGCTGCTAACTACAACGACGCTGCCCATCTCCGAGATTGCCGAGAAGGTCGGTTACCAGACTGCAAGATATTTCGTCAAGGTCTTCCGCGAGCTTGAGCAGGTAAGCCCCGGGCAGTACAGGAATAATGTGAAGGATCCCGCGGACACAATCCAATAATAGTGGCATAAATCCCAATCCCTCTATCATTACGGCATGATCACAGCATTGTTACAATTTAGTTAAGCGGAATGAAACCGCTAGCATTCGTAGAAAAGGGGTTGTAAACGTGTTCAAGAAAAAATGGACGATGCTGTTGTTAACATCATTGTGTCTGGCTTTGATCTTGGGGGGCTGCGGCTCAAAGGGAAGTAATGGCGGCGGCGCATCTCAAGGCGGCGGCGAAGCCAAAGGCGATCAAGTCACGGTAACCTTCATGCATCTCTGGCCTGAAGGCGTATCTGCTGGACAGAACAAAATCGTGAACCAAATCATTACCGAATATCAGAACGAGAACCCTAACGTTAAAATCAAGCAAGAGGTATTGGATAACGAGCAGTACAAGAACAAGCTTAAGGTATTGTCGGCCTCTAACGAGCTGCCGGATGTAGGCGTTACCTGGGCGGCGGGATTCCTGCAGCCTTATGTTGAAGGCAAGCTGTTTGCTCCGGTAGATGATCTGCTGAGCGGCGAGCTGAACGGTAAATTCGTTGCCGGCACGACTGAGGCCTATAATATTGACGGCAAAACGTATGCGCTTCCACTGGAGTTCAACATTGCTCCGGTATATTACAACAAAGCGCTTTTTGCGAAATATAATCTTGAGGTTCCACAAACGTACGATGAATTTAAACAGGTTGTGAAAACGCTGTCCGACAACGGCGTAGCCCCGATTGCGCTGGGCAACAAGGATCGCTGGACAGGCTCCCTGTGGTATATGTACATGGCTGACCGGATTGCAGGGCAGCAGACGCTGGCTAACGCGATCAGCGGCTCCGCTTCCTTCAATGACGAAGGGCTGGTGAAGGCAGGCACTGAAATTCAAGCGCTCGTAGACAGCAACGCCTTTGTCAAAGGCTTCAACGGCTTGTCCAATGAAGAAGCGAAGTCCGAGTTCCTGAATGAAAAAGCGGCGATGTACATGATGGGCTCCTGGGATCTTCCTAACTTCACGACGAACGAGGAAATTCCGCTGGAATTCCGCAACAATGTAGGCTTCTTTAAATTCCCGACGGTGGAAGGCGGCAAAGGCGACATCAACAGTTGGGTCGGCGGTCCGGGCGTAGGTTTGTTCGTGGCCGAGAATTCCAAGGTGAAGGATGAAGCGAAGAAATTCGTGGAATACTTCGTCACCAAATGGGGCGAGCAATCCGTAACCGGCGCAGGCGTTATCCCGGCTACGAAGGTAGATACGTCCAATCTGGAGCTGCCTCAACTGTATATCGATCTGTTTAACGAAATGAATCAGGCAAGCAGCATTACCTTGTTCGCAGACGTGCAAATGCCTGCGAACGCGGCAGAGACGCACCTTAACATGATCCAGGCTCTCTTTGGCAAGGCGGTCACGCCGGAGAAATTCTCGGAAGAGCATGACGCGGCAATCGCCAAAGAACAAAAATAGCTTCGGTTCAAAGCACATGGACAACAGGATGAAGAGACCTATCCGGCAGCACTGCCGGATAGTCTTTTCTTAGCAACGACTTAGCAACAACTATGGAGGAAAGGAGTCGGACAACGTGGATAAGGTGCTCTCCAATAAAAAGATAATCGCACTCTATGTACTGCCATCACTGCTTCTTATTTTGGGTGTTGTATATATTCCGATCATTCTTACCGGCTACTACGGGCTGAACAAATGGAATGGCATCAGCGCCATGGAATTCATCGGCATGGAAAACTATTTGGCTCTAGTAAAGGATAGCGCTTTTTGGAGCAGTGCCTGGCACTCGCTTCTGCTGGCTTTATTCTCTACGCTCAGCCTAGTGATTTATTTAGCTGTAGCAATGGTTCTTGCTACCCGGATCAAGGGAGCGAACCTGTTCCGCAAAATATATTTAATCCCGATGCTCCTGTCGTCGGTGGCGATCGCGCAATTGTGGCTTAAAATCTACCATCCGACCAACGGGATTGTTAACAGCTTTTTGGAATCTATCGGTATTGCTAATCCTCCTGCATGGCTTGCAGATACATCGTTGGTACTGCCAGCGCTTTTCATTCCGATTCTGTGGCAGTATGCGGGTTTCTATATTCTGATTTATTATGCGGCGCTGAAGAATATTCCGGCTTCCCTGGAGGAGGCGGCGAAAATCGACGGTGCCAACGCACTGCAAATCGCCTGGAAAATCAAGCTTCCGCTTGCGATGGAGGTCATCAAGGTCACGATCGTCCTTGCGGTGGTCGGGTCGCTGAAGTATTTCGACTTGATCTACGTCATGACCGATGGAGGACCGAATGGCGCCAGTGAGGTTATGGCCTCGTACATGTATCGCGTAGCCTTCCGGGCGCATGATTTCGGCTACGGCAGCGCGATCGGCTTCTTCCTGCTCGTCATTTGTCTGATCATTACTTGGATTATCCGTAAATTAACCGCTACGAAAGATACCATTCAGTATTCCTAAGGAGGGACGCTTCATGATAACTGGAACCGCAGGACAGCTTCAGAGCGGGCCGGCTAGCTCGGGGGCAGCCCTTGGACGCAAACTAGGTTATGGCCTTTTGTACATCATTCTGATTCTGGTGGCTGTTCTTCAAGTATTGCCGCTCGTCTGGCTGCTGTTTTTCTCGCTTAAAAACAATCAGGAAGTGTTCAACCTTCCTCCGTTCTCGCTCCCTATGGATCCTAAGTGGGAGAATTATTCCAAGGTATGGAGCGCGGGGAATATCAATGTGTACTTCTTGAATAGCGTATGGGTCACCGTGCTGGCGACCGCGCTGACGGTCATTCTGGGCAGCCTGGTCACGTATGCCGTGACGAGAATGAAGTGGAAGGGGAGCTCCTTCGTGCTCGGCCTGTTCATGGTCGCGATGATGATTCCCGTCCACTCGACGCTGATTCCTTTGTTTAGTGTATATAACAAAATCGGATTGACGGATCATCCGTTATCGCTGATTTTCTCGTATGTGGCGTTCAATATGCCGATCACGATCATGATCCTGTTAGGCTTCTACTATGCCCTGCCGCGCGAGGTCGAGGAGGCCGCCGTCATCGACGGCTGCTCTGTGAACCGGATGTTCGTGCGAATCGTGTTCCCGATGACCAGCTCCGTGCTTGCCACAACGGCGATTATCAACATGATCTATAACTGGAACGAATTTATCTTCGTAAATACGTTCATCAGCTCCGATATCTACAAAACCCTGACCGTCGGCGTACAGAACTTCATCGGCCAGTATACGACGGATTGGGGTGCCATCGGCGCTACTCTGATGATCAGCATCCTGCCGATCCTGATCACCTTCTTGTTCCTCAGCGACAAAATCGTCGAAGGAATCGCAGCCGGATCGGTCAAGGGATAGGGTTGAGCGCTGATATAAGTATTAAACTTTATATTAAATGAGCAATGTTGACAACAGTTTAGATTTCATGAACCTGTAAATCACGCAGCAACAAAGAATCTGGGGCGAGCCTCAGGTTCTTTGTTTTTTGGAGAGCGAAGGAGCCTGGGGGGTGGAACAGAGTGCTGTCGGGCATTCGAGCTACAGGGTGACAGAGGGGGCAGCCTGAAGGTATAAGTGACAGGCAGACGAGTGACTGGTTTTTGCAGCTGCAGGGAGACGAAGTGACTGAGTGGTATATGACTGTGTCGCAGAGAGGTATAGCGTCAGAGTGCAGGTGACTGCGTGGCAGGGTGGTAGTAGCCTTGGAGTAACGGGTGAGAGCGTGGCCGTGTGGTGTAGTGTTGGAGCAGCAGGTGAGAGCGTGGCAGGGTGGTGTAGCGTTGGAGTAACGGGTGAGAGCGTGGCCGTGTGGTGTAGCGTCAGAGTGCAGGTGACTGCGTGGCAGGGTGGTAGTAGCCTTGGAGTAACGGGTGAGAGCGTGGCCGTGTGGGTAGTGTTGGAGCAGCAGGTGAGAGCGTGGCAGGGTGGTGTAGTGTTGGAGTAACGGGTGACAAAGTGGCAGAGTGGTTGCAAATTAGATGGTGCAACGGGCTAATGGACACTGGTTCCGCTATTGCCCCCAAATTCGAGGTTTTTTTAGAGCTTACGGACCCAGGGGCCCTTATTTAGCTAAAATGCATAGAAATGAGGGCAATTTGGGGCAAATAGCGTCTCTGGTGTCCGTAAAGGCTGGTGAAATTGGCAATTATGTGAGAATAGCGCCTTCTGTGTCCGTTAGAATTCAAGGAGAGTAGGCGTGTGTGCGGTGAGCAACAGTGTGAAGTGAGCAACAACCATTGGGTTGCTAGGTGCTACTGCAGCAACTGTGACAATACTGGAATCTACCAGCAAACACAATAACAGGCCGCCCCAGGAAGAAGCGGATCATGCCTACCTGGTGACGGCCTTTTTATACTAATTAGGCTTATAGATGAAGTAGTCGAAGTCGGCGGGCTCATTTTGTCCGGAGGTGTCCTGGCACTGCATGCCTACGAACGCTCCCGTAAAGAAGCCTCCGCCCTGAATATAATCGTCCGACAGCTTGTATGAATAGAAGTTGACCGGAATGACGGTCCAGCTGTTCCCATCAAAAGAATAAGAGTAGCGATACACGTCAGTCTCTACATCCACGCGCAGATACACATATTGTGCATCCTCTGGAATCGCAATTTCGTTGCCCTGCAGCGGTGCCGAGAATGTAAAATTGTCGCATACTACAAGCTCTAGAATCCGGCCTTTATCCTCGTTCCAGGAAATTTGGCAGGAGGTCCAGTTCTGCGTGTTATAGTAATTGACTAAGCCTGCAGATTGCTGGAAGGTCGTTGGATTGAACGCGACCTTGGTTTCCGCGGTAAAGTTAAAATGCTGCCAGCGTCTTGCAATGAACGCCTGCGTAAATTTGGACGTCAGCGATTCTTTGCCGTACAGGCGCAGATGCCCCGGCTTGTCCGTTAGCGATACGATGTTGCTGCCGAGTGGAATCCGCAGGCTCTGGAAGTGCAGGTTCAGCTTGTCGCTGTCGAAATCATCCTTCTCCGGGAAGTCAGGCTCCCACTTCACTTCCGGAATGTTCGGCCCTTCGATTTGCAGGGAAGGCTGGTTGCCGCCAACGACGTAAGGCCAATCATTCTTCCATTCCAACCGCTGAATCGCAGTCTCTCTGCCCAGCGGGCAGAAGCCGCGTGGGTCAAGCAATGGCTGCCCTTCCCGGGATAGCGGTCTTCCTGTCAGATGAACGAGGAACCATTCGTCCGTATGCGTCTGCACGATTGAAGCGTGTCCAGCCTTCTGCAGCGGGTTGCGCGGTACAGCGAACGACGAGATCAGCGGATTGTCCGGATGCACCTCGTAGGGACCGCGCAGGTTTTTGGAACGTGCAAGGGTCGCGCAGTGATCGTACTTGGTGCCTCCTTCAGCGGTAAGCAAGTAATAGTAGCCGTTGATTTTGTATAAATGAGGTGCTTCGGTCAGCTTGATATCCGTTCCTTTAAAAATAACCTCCCGCTTGCCGACCAGCTTCTGTTCGCTCGCACTGTATTCTTGAAGCACGATGCCGTAGAAGTTGTGGTGACCGACGCGCTGATCCCACAGCATATTCACGAGATATTTCTTGCCATCCTCGTCATGGAACAACGATGGGTCGAAGCCGGAGCTGTTCAAGTAAATGGGCTCGGACCATTCGCCGTCGATTGTGTCGCAGGTCACCAGATAGTTGTGGCAGTCCTTCCATTGTCCTTCCGTCACTTTCACATCGGTATAAATGAGCCAGAATTGTCCGTCTGCATAGGACAACTGAGGCGCCCAAATTCCGCCGGAGTCCGGGTTGCCCATCATGTTAAGCTGGCTCAAGCGGTTCAAGGGTCTCGTCGCCAGACGCCAGTTCTTCAAATCCTTCGAATGATAAATGCCGACGCCCGGAAACCATTCAAAGGTTGATACGGCAATATAGTAGTCCTCGCCAACCCGGCAAATGCTCGGATCCGGGTTAAAGCCTGTCAAAATCGGGTTTTGAATCGTAGCCATGCTCATGCTCCTTTATAGATTATTTAGAAAAGATGGGAGTTGAATAATTGAGGTTCACACAGATAAATTACCCATTTCTTTGCTAAGCTGTGAAGGGGGATATCTATGCTATAATAACTATAATTATAACAATTGTATACGGTGCATCCCATATCCATTACATGATGATATTTACCCAAATCAATCAAGTTCAGTCCAGGTGTCTGGAACCTAGTGTCTGATGCATGATAAATCCTTGCAAGGAGGCCGTTGTTATGGAGATCAAAACCGAACGCACGAGAAGAGAAATGATGCTTCCCGATATGGAATCCACCTTTCGCGTATTCGCCGCGCATTGGCGTACGGTGGACCGGGATTGGCATTTTCCAGCCCATAAGCATCCGTTGTTCGAGGTCAACCTAGTTCTATCCGGTACACAGGAAATGACTGTAAACCGGACCGTCTTTGTACAGCGGCGAGGTGATCTTCTATTGCTCGGTCCGGATGATGTTCATGAGAGCCGTGTGCTTGGTGAAGAGGAAATGACCTACTATTGCTTGCACTTCGATGTGGATGAGAGAGCTTTTCGCGAGCTGCTGTATCGTAACAAAGCCTGCTACCATGCTGCGGGAAGCGAGCTGGTATCGGCAATTCGCCCCGCATTGGACAAGCTGATCGCTTTGACGTCGGAGGAGGCGGTCGTTCGCGTGGAATCCCGGATGGCAGCGCTCTCTGCGTTATTCGAGTTATTTGCCGGGATTAGCGGCACGCTCAGCAGGCGGGAGGGCGACGCTTCGCCGTCGCGGATATCCCACACCGCTTCTCAGGTAGCAGCCCTTCTGGAGCAGGCCGTTGAAGAGACGGCTGAGGGAAGCCGGGATGGGCGGGACATGGAGACCATTGAATCGATTGCTGCAGTGGTAGGCTACAGTCCGTCTTCCGTGAATCGGATGTTTACGTCCGTATTCGGCATATCACCCCGCCAGTATATGTCCAATTTAATGCTCAAAAAATCCAAGCTGCTGCTGATGGACCCCGAATTGACAATTGAGGACGTATCTCAAAGGCTCGGCTACAGAAATATCGCTCATTTCAGCCGCCAGTTCAAGCGATGGACCGGAGAAGCACCAAGCCGCTACCGGGGACGGTTTCATCATTAGAGTTTTTTGTATAATTTGAGAATCAATATTTACAGCAGTAAAAAAATAACATATACTCCTTACAGCTTGTCATTTGTAGAGAATGCTAATTTGATTAGTGAGCCCTTTGAATTCGTACGCCACTTAGATTAGAAACTTTTTAAATTAGCAAGTTCTTTAGATTAGTTGCGCTCTATACTAGCAATTCTTTATAAGCACTCTATATTTAGCAACTCTCTATTAGTAGATCTCTATAAGCGCTCTATATTTAGTAGCTCTTTATCAGTAGATCTCTTTAAGCGCACTATCTATTCGTAGCTCTCTATTAGTGGCGCTCTATATTAGTAAGGGGTGACTTATTCTTTGGACCAAAATCCAATAGCTAACCCAAGCTCTGGCCTGGCCCCGAAATTCAATATCCCCGCAACTCCTCCCGAGGGGAACTACAAAGGGCCGCCGGAATTTCCAGGCTCACAGTCTTCGCAAGTAGAAGCGATCGCCCGCAGCTATGGTTCAAGTATTGTGCTGAGGCGCTGGGCTGCTACAATGCTGGATTTTATCACCTTTGCAGGATTACTCGGCACCTTGCTCTTTTTTGACAATCCGAATTTGGCCCTGGTTTTCCTTGGATTTATACCGCTGTATTATCTCCTGCTTGAAGGATTCACCGGGTATACGGTGGGAAAATATCTTGTCCGCATTCAGGCTGTACGTGAGGATGGAAGGCCGCCTGGCTTTGTCAAATCCCTGATCCGGACGCTGCTCCGCATTGTCGAGACGAATCCTCTGTTCTTCGGGGCAATTCCTGCAGGAATTTGCGCTCTGGCCACAAAGAAGAAACAGCGTCTGGGAGATATGGCTGCAAATACATATGTGTTAAAAGTGTCGGACTTGAGGTTCATGGAGCCGAGCCGCAGGACCAAAGCTGTGCTTGCGGGGATATTCACTGCGATAATATGCCTGGCGGTCATCCCGAATGTGATGGCCTGGACTATTACCGGTTACCCGGAGTCTGAGCCGAAGAGCACTGTGTATCAAAGTAAAGATGGCCGGTTTCAATTGACGGACGGCGCGGGGTTAGGGCGCGATAGTTCATCAATGAGGGAGATTGGCGCCACCTTGGTATTATCCGACTTTTTTAAGAATAAAAGTATCGTCGTGTTCACTTATCCAAAGGAGGAATTTGGGTCTGACTTGTCGTTGGAGGATTTTTACCTTGTTATGAAGGAGGAGCGGCTGGATAAGACGACGACCCTGATTCAGGACAGGATGGCTCGAATCAACGGGGAATCGGCATACGAATTGACTTACCGGGGGATGATCGATAAGGAAGAGTACATGTATATCGTGACTTTTGTGGATACTCCAGAGCATTTTCATGAGATCATCGCCGTTATGGGGCAACGGTATTACGAGGAATACGGGCCCAAGCTGCGCGCAACTGTAGCTACCTTCAAGGAAACGATGGGCGAAATTTAATTTCTGCAGCTGTGAGCTGCCCCGGGGATCAAGCTAAAGATCCTTTGGGGCGGCTTGTTTTTCTTTCAAGCGAATGCTCTCCTCCTGTTTCCTGGAGGCCCGTGGAGAGTGGCCGGTCACTTTTTTGAACATTTTTGAGAAGAGGAAGGGGTCGGTATAGCCTACGGAGCGCGACACGTCACTGATAGCCAGATCGGGATTGCGGAGCAGCTCGATGGCCCGATTCATGCGATATTCCAGTAAAAAGGTCTGCAGCGAGACACCGAACTGCTCCTTGAAGAGCCCGGATAAATAAGTCCGGTCTAGTCCAACGGAACGGGCGATATCCATGACGGTTATTTTCTGGCTGTAGCTCCGCTCAATCCATTCGATCGCTTTGCGGATATAGACCTCTTTGGGATGGGAGGTCTTCGCCTCCACCGCTGCCTTCGGTGAACAGGAGATCAGCTCGGCCATGATCCGGTAAACGATGCTCTGGATGAGCATATCCCCTCCGCGCTCCAAGCGCGCGGCCGCAAGATCGTCGTAGAAGGCTTCGAATAGGCGGCTGTCTGATTGGAAGATGGGATAGGCCAGGGATAGGCCAGACCGCTGCAGCAAGGATTTGACATGGAGTCCCCGGAAGCCGATCCAGGAGTAAGTCCACGGATTGACCGGATCAGCTTCGTAGTGCACCAGGACGTCGGGAGGAATGAGGAAGCCATGGCCGGATTGGAGGTCATAGGTCTGGCCGCCGATATGAAACCGGCCTGCGCCTTCATGGATGTAATGAATAATATGACAGTCCCGCAGACCGGGGCCCCAGGCATGGCCGGACAGACACTCCTCCTTGCCGAAGAACAGCAAGCTGAGATCCATTTGGTTCTGGAACGTCTCGTTAAAATGGACGATATTGATGCGGCTCATTTTTAATGCACTCCTCCTTTCTTGGCCGATGCTTGCTATCGTGTGCAGTTCAGTGTTTTTCTTTTCTAGCAGATACTCGCTATCGTGTACAGTGCAATGCTTTTCTTTTCTAGCACGATACTCGCTGTTGTGTGCAATAAAATGCTTATCTTTTCTAGCACGATACTCGCTGTTGTGTGCAATACATTGCTTATCTTTTCTAACCGATGCTCGCTGTCCGTGCGAAGTCCGTGCTGTTTGCATTGGGGCTTGCCTTCCCACCATTATCGAAGCGGATACAAGCATTATAACAGGTCTGAGATTGAAGACAAATGAGGAAATGACTTTAGAAAATGAGATATAACCGTTTTATGAAATGGGATTATGACATGTTTTAGCGGGAAAGAGCCATGTTCACCTTGCCGTACTCCGCTTATAGTTAAAGTACATTTAACGAGTAATGGAGGGATGAAACAGTGGCTAAAATAACATTTTTAGGTGCAGGAAGTACGGTGTTTGTCAAAAACGTTCTCGGAGACGTCATGCTGACCGAAGCCCTGCAGGGCTTCGAACTCGCGCTGTTTGACATCGATCAAGAGCGGCTGAAGGATTCAGAGAACCTGCTGAACAGCATGAAGCAATCGCTTGGCAGCACTTGCGTTGTAAAGGCTTATAGTGACCGCAGGGCAGCGCTTCGGGGCGCGAAATATGTCATTAATGCTATTCAGGTGGGCGGATACGATCCCTGTACGATCACGGATTTTGAGATTCCGAAGAAATACGGCTTGCGGCAGACGATTGCTGATACGCTTGGAATTGGCGGCATTTTCCGCAATCTGCGTACGATTCCGGTGATGCTCGACTTCGCCAGGGATATACAGGAGGTATGCCCGGACGCGTGGTTCCTGAATTACACGAATCCGATGGCGGTGCTGACGAATGTGATGAACACAGCAGGCGGCGTAAAGACCGTTGGCTTGTGCCATAGCGTCCAGAAATGTATTCCGGAGCTGTTCGGAGCACTCGGTTTGAGTGAGGAGGGATTGGAGACGAAGATTGCCGGGATCAATCATATGGCCTGGTTGCTGGAGGTGAAGCGCGACGGCAAGGATTTGTATCCGGAAATTCGCAGGCTGGCCGCTGAGAAGCAGAAGGAAAAACATCATGATATGGTGCGGTTTGAGCTGATGCTGCGTTTCGGCTATTATGTGACGGAATCCTCGGAGCATAATGCGGAGTATCATCCGTATTTTATCAAACGCAATTATCCGGAGCTGATCGAACGCTTCAATATTCCGCTGGATGAGTATCCGCGGCGCTGCGTTGCCCAAATCGAAGGCTGGAAAGAGCAGCGGGAGAAGCTGTTTGCGAGCGAGAGCATCGAGCATACCCGCAGCCTGGAATATGCTTCGTATATTCTAGAGGCGATGGAGACGAACCGTCCGTACAAAATCGGAGGCAACGTCATGAACACGGGCCTCATCACCAATCTGCCGCAGGAAGCCTGCGTGGAGGTGCCGTGTCTGGTTGATGCTTCGGGCATTACGCCGACCTATGTCGGAGCGCTGCCGCCGCAGCTTGCCGCGTTGAACCGGACCAACATCAATACGCAGCTGCTGACGATCGAAGCGGCCGTAACCGGGAAGAAGGAGCATATCTATCATGCGGCACTGCTTGATCCGCATACCGCTGCGGAGCTCTCGATCGACGACATCGTGGCGATGTGCGACGACTTGATCGAAGCCCATGGAGACTGGCTGCCAAAGTTTCAATAGCAGCGGGCTACCTATTGACGCCGCCTGATAATGGCTGGTATTATTTGGTCAATTGGCGAAGAACGTCCTCAATCACTTTTGAGTGGTTTGAGGGCGTTTTTTATTTTAAAAGTTTAGTTGTATAGGAGGAGTTGTTTGAGGATGGTAAGTTTTAAGGGAGCGCACGCCGCCTTTATTCAGGGTCATTTGGGACGGCGAACGGGTGAACGAAGGAATCGGCTGGAGAGAGGGCATGGACATGGTGAAATCCTTTTTGCGGAGAATGTCTGGTGGCCCTAAAAAGGAGATTTTGACGGTCTTCATCCTGAATATGAAGTGCTCGATTGGCGCGGGAGGTCGTATTTTGCCGATTATGTCTTTGATCCGGGGATCCGTCGGCTATTGATCGAAATTAAAGGATTTGGCGAGCATGTCACCAATATGGATCGGAAAAAATATTGCAACGAACTCAATCGTGAAGCATTCTTAGCTGGTATGGGATTTCAAGTGATTTCTTTCGCTTATGATGATGTGGCTCATCGGCCGGATATCTGCATTTACTTGCTGCGTATGGTGCTGAGTCGATTCGAATCGGTGAATAAGCAGGTGGAACGGATTTTTTCGCTGATCAAGAGATCATTCGCTATGCGATCTTTCTAGCTCGACCGATTCGTCCCATCGATGTCGCAAAGTATTTCTCGATCAATCATCGTACCGCGATCGGCCACTTGAAGCGGCTATGCCGGAAGGGTTGGTTAAAGCCGGTCCATCGTGGGACAGGACAACGCATTTTTTACTATGAATTAACGAAACAGGGATTCGACGGGTTGGATAAGGGGTTTATGTAGTTTGTTAGGTATCTTTGTTTGTGCATGGGGCGTGCATGTGTCTAGACATGCGTGTGCACCGGCATGTGTGTGCTTGAGCAAGTATATGCAGGGAATACATGTGTGTGTGGATAGTGCGTATGAGTATGTACGTGCATGGCTTGTGCGAGGCATGTAGTACATGGCGTTTTTGTGAAGGTATGCTTGTGTCTAGGCATGATTGATGCCTGGGGGGAATGTGCATGTGAATGCATGTGTGCGGAGATGGTGCGTATGGCGGGACATTCATTCGCTAAGGAATGTTAGTTTACTTAGAAGTTTTAGGCCTGTTATTGGTCTTTTTAGGATAAATGGGGGTGCTGAATGCATTTTATACAACTAGTTAGCCTTCTTTATTAAAAAGTCATCGTGCTAAATGTAGATCATGCAGTTAGTTTGGCTGAATTGGGTTGAATCGCCATAGAAACCCCAAAATAACAGTAGGTTCTGCAGTTCGTCGCCGCTAACTCAGCAAAAATCGGTAAACTAACTGTATGAAATGCATCTAGATATCTCGCCTTATTAGCCGCCCTTGCCATACCGGCGCCTTCGCTGCACTCGTGAACTTGTCGACTCATGCCCTCGTGTACTTGCGTCCTCGCGTCCTCACGCCCTCACGCCCTCGCTGCACTCGTGAACTTGCCGCCTCGCGCCCTCACGCCTTCAGGTCCTCGCCATATTCGCCGCACTCGCCATATTGCCAATGTCCCTGAGATCTATATTACTTGCGATATTTGCAATGGAACCGCGGCTAGGCAAATGACCAACTAAGCGAATGTCCATACTAAACGAATGACCAAACTAGCTAATCTGTAATAAAAAATGGGCTCCCTTGCTCGAAAAGGAGCAGGGCAAGCCCATTATCTATATAGCACAAATAATTTACATGTAAGAAGCCCGAACTAGATTACTCCTGATTTTTCTCTTAGAAATTCATATAAATAAATTCCTGCGTCTCGCCGGAGAAGAACAAGATTCCTATAACGATCGCTATAATGACGATGGCTCCGCCGATGGCTGTCCCCAGCATCATCAGTGCTCGGCCGACACGATGACTGAGGCGATTGGCTTTTGTTCTGGCAAGCTTGGCGCTACGAGTTTGTAATTCCATATTGTGTCAACTTCTTATAGAGAATTTCGCCGAACATTTTATTGCCTTCATCCAGCATATGGGACGGATCGCGATAAAATTTATGCGGGATCGTGTTATTCGTCCCTTTGTTGAACTCGATGTACGTATAGCCCCTGGATTCGATCAGCTCCTGGTAGGCTCCCATTACTTTGTTGTAGTCTTCCCAATTCAACAGCTTCTTCTTGTTGATATGCTCCTTATCCAGCGGAGCGGAATAGAAGACGGCCTTTTTGTTGTGCTCTTGCAGCAGATCCAGGGTCTTCCCGATCATGAACAGGCCGAAGCTGCTGTCTTTGTCAAACGGCTTGTTCCATACGTAGAGCTGCTTAAAGTGATTGTTGATCTCTTCCTTATGTTTGTCCTGCATTTTCTCGTATGCCGTGTACATCGGTGCGTAGCTTGGCGTCACGCCATTCTTCTTGTCCTGCTCTTTTTTGATTTCCCGGCGGATTTTCTCCATCGGGGTACGCGTCTTGAACAGCTTGTAGCTGATGACGTCGCGATCATGGTACAGCGTCCATTTGCTAAGGAAGTTGGACGTGGCCCAGTTATGGATGTCGCTTGGAAGCGACTGGCGATTCTTATCTGGAAAATCGTTCAGCCAGCTCCGCGGAATATTCTGATCGAGCTTCGTTATGAGAGACGGGTACACAGTAACGTTAGGCTCGTTATCCGAGACGACGGCAATCCCGTAGTTGATCTCATAGACGACATAATCGACTTCGTCAATCATCGAGGCGAGCACGGCATAAGTCTCCGTAAATCTGCCGCCCGTAAGCCCCATGTTGAGGACGCGTTTGTCCTTGAGATGAACCTGAAGCACGCCGGCAGAGGTGTTGGCCCCTTTCATTACGGTCGTGCCGTAGACAGTGGAAGGTCCGAACAAGCCGACGACCTGCTTCCCGTCATCAGGCTGCTGCTTTAAATATTCAATCCACAGCGGCGTATAAACGATGGAGTCGTAAGCTGGCACGCGCAGCTCCTTTTTGGCATGGGTTACGACATCCTCCTGCATATGATTGACAATCGGGCTTGCTCCGTCGCTAATTCCGATCAAGCCTGCAATGGCAAGCGAGACCATCATGACGGTAACCGTCTTGTTCATGAATAAATTAGGCATCAATAAATCCTCACTTTCGTTCTAAGCTATTTTAGCGTAAGCCCAGCAATCGCAGCATGAGATCCCATCCGTCGACGATCGGCAGGATGAAGAACACCCGACTGATGGTGACGCCGAAGAAGGTGATCAGAATGGCGATTAACGTCGTTCCCGGCTTCAGCCATTTGGGAACGGGCTTTAATTTCGGCTTGATCTGCTTCACATGGAAGCGATGGATGCACAGCATGACTCCGTGGAACATTCCCCAGACGACGAAATTCCAGGCTGCTCCGTGCCAGAGCCCGGATACGGTCATCGTAGCCATCAGGTTCAGGTAGACCCTTGGGGCCGGAACGCGGCTGCCCCCGAGCGGGAAATACACATAGCGGGTAAGCCAGGAGCCAAGCGAGATATGCCACCGGTTCCAGAACTCGGCAATGCTGCGGGCAAGGTATGGGAACCGGAAGTTCTCCGGAATGACGATGCCGAACAGGCGCGCTGTACCGATCGCAATGTCCGAGTAGCCTGAGAAATCAAAGTAAATGACAAACGTATAGGCGATCAGCGAGATCCACAGTGTTCCGGTATCGGCCCCGGCAATTCCCGCCTTGGAGTATACCGGCTGGGCGAGCAGATCGATTGAACCGGCCAGCACCAGCTTTTTGAACATACCGAACCCGATCCGGGTCACCCCGACCAGAATGTGGTCGATATGGAATTTCGCCTTGAGCTGCGGGTAGAACACCTGGAACTGCTTAATCGGACCGGCGACCATCGTCGGAAAAAAAAAGATAAAGGACAGAAGTCCTTCCGGTCTATGCTCCGGCAAATTTCCACGCTTGCGTTCAACCAAATAATGAATGAGCTCGAAAGTAAAATAAGAAATCCCTAAAGGAAGGACGATTTGCTCCGCCTTGGGGAAGAAGGGCTGCTGCATGAAGGCGAACAAATCATTCAGCGTATCCAGCAGCATATTCGTATACTTGAAATAACCGAGCACGAGAATGACCCCGATGATCGCAGCGGGGTAAATCCAGCGTTTACTCCACTTGGCTGCGGCCTTGACGATAAGAATCGCTATAACGACCTCCGCCAGCAGCAGGAACAGATAGGAGCCTGCGTAGTAGTAATAAAAGGTGACGCCTGCGGCGAACAGTACCCAGGGTCTGATTCGGTGCGGCATAATGTGGTACGTGACGACAGCCACGAGCACGAACAGCCAGTAAATCCAGTCTGTATAAATCATAATATTTTGTTTCCACCATCCAAGTTGTTTACTGTCTCTAAGACTACTGCTTGTTCATGATAGCACAACATGGGCGCATCCGGTTATATCAAAATTCGCTAAATGCTCCAAATATCTGGAACAAGGAGCGAGCCTGAGTATGCAAAATTCGCCAATTTGCAAGTCTATTCCTGCTTTTTTTACAAATAAGGAGTATTCCTGCGCGGGTCTATAAGTTAGACGCTTTTCCCGGATAAAAGTTTCCAAATTTATGAGAAGGCAAATTATGTTCAACTCCAGACAGCTTTATCACGCGTATCATGCATATCAAGCGCATTCGCGGCAAGTAACATTCACCCGGTGGCTTCCATTGCGCCCGAACGCAAGCAAATAACGCTTTTGATAGAAAAGCACGAATCCGCCTGCCCTGCATATACTGTGCGTAATTCGCCTAGGAGGTAGCAGGGCCGTGATTATTACGTTTAATATGGGGGCTGGCCGGCTTGGCCAGCTTGTAACAACGGAAATATACAGGGGCATCATGGATCAGAAAAGACGGAGTCCAGCTGTTTTTGTCTATCGTTCGCCGCAGGAGCTGGATTTCGAGCTGGGCCTGAGAGCGGCGATTGTTAAGGCTGCTAAGGACTTCTATGCGGGAGGCGCCCAATTCGCGACTTTCAAAAATTCGAGAGCCAATGAGCAGTATTGGATCCGCCTGCCTAACGGAGGCTTTCGGCTCAGGGAGGAGGCGCTGCCCTCGGACGCCATCGCGGATATAGTTCATAATGGCTCAAGGTATGCTATGGAATGTGCGACAGCAATGGTTGTGATTCTATACAAGGGCGTGCTGGACATGATTGGCGCAGGTGCGTTCAATAGACACTTTAGAAATCTTGTGCTCTACGACTGGCAGTACGACAGCAATCTGCAATTAACCCGTGCGCCGCAGGCTGCTGCCGGGGACGTCGTTTATTTCGAGAACCCGGATTTTGATCCCCAGACGCCCGAATGGCAGGGGGAGAATGCCATTGTACTAGGCAATAACCAATATTTCGGCCATGGGCTGGGGATTAGCTCTGCCGAGGGAATCATTCAAGCCTTGAACGGGAGGAGAAGATCCGGAAGCACGACCTCCGCTTATTTATCCGATCTCGTCGTCCATCCCGATTTCGAGTATATCCGCAAGCTTGGAGGGGGGTAGAAAATAACAAAATGAGGAAATAGGAGGGAATAATTAACATGGCTATCATTTTATTTCACTATATAAAATATTTTTCTAGACCAAATTAATAGACTGTGCTATACCGATATTTAGTTAAGAAAATTTAATGTCTTAGAAAAAAGTGACAAGTCGTTTGTAGCTGCGTTGCTGCTAGCCTTCTTTTTAGGCTCTTTGGGGGTTCACCGTTTCTACGTAGGCAAGATCGGTACTGGAATCATTCAGCTCCTTACTCTCGGCGGGCTTGGAATTTGGACGCTGATCGACTTTATTCTCATTGCTGTCGGCAGCTTCAAGGATAGCGAAGGCAGACCAATTAAAGCCTAGGGATTATACATAGGACACAGGTGAGTCTCAGGGTCACGTTGTTATTGATGCAGCCCTTAATGCCCTTAAAGAGATATCCCTGCACTTAAGCGACCGTTCTTTGGCCTATCGCCATGGGACGGTCGCTTTCTGTTCGGCGGCATATTGCTCAATTTGCCAGGATGAATATACGGTCGTTCCCTGAGGGTTGTCTATGGCCATTAGGTACATTGCACGGGCAACAGTTTCCGCCTCGATTGCTCTATATTTTTTGAGAGGGCCCGCAAACAGGAAGGGAAGTGCCCGAAAGAAGGCTCCTGCCCAGCGTTCAGCCAGTCGGAATTCCCGGCGGTCGCCGAGCAGCAGGGAGGGCCGGAGAATGGACAGGCTGTTATAAGGCATTTGCCGGAGTCCTCCCTCGGCAATGCCTTTGATCCGCGAATAGAAGATCCGGGAGGCTGGATTCGCCCCCATGGCGCTGATGAACAGAAAATGCCTTGCTCCTTGCTGCAGTGCCAGCCTGGCGATGGTCAGCGGATATTCGACATCGATTCTGTACATCGCCTGCTGGGTCTTGGCTTGCTTGATTGTCGTGCCGAGGCAGCAGAACACGTCATCAGCGCTAAATTGCTGCTCATATTGCTCCAGCTGGTCAAAATTCACGATAAGCTCCGTAAGCTTGGGATGCTTAAGGTGAAGCGGAGCCCGGACTACGGCGGTTACAGCATCATAGTGCCGCCCCTCCAGCAGCATATCGAGCAGCTTGCAGCCGACGAGTCCGCTGCCTCCAACAATAAGAGCTCTTTTTCCCATGGCCATGCTCCTTTCAGTTCGCAATCATCGTGGGTGCTTGCATATTTAAAATATATTATAGCTGAATTGCTTAGGATTTGTTTTGACCCGCCCGCAAGTGTACAATGTGGACAATAGAAACTAGTTCCCTATGCTTGGCAATGTGAACGGTAGAAGGTTTGCTTCCTATGCTTGGCAATGTGATCGATGAAGGTTCGTTGGCCCTTTGCTTGGCATTGTAGACAATAGAAGGCTTGTTTTACCCTTTGCCTGGCAATGGGGGTTAGGCATGAATATTTTCAAGGAGGGATTAGGTTGAAGTATCGGAGACTAGGCAAAACAGAATTGAATGTATCCGTCATCGGCATCGGGACCTGGCAGTTTGGCGGTGAGTGGGGAATGCAGTTCAATCAGGGGGAGGTCGATGCTATCCTCGATAAAGGGCAGGAATGCGGCATCAACCTTGTTGATACAGCAGAATGCTATGGCGACCATCTCTCGGAATCGTTTATCGGCGATTACATGAGCCGGCGCAAGCGGGAGGACTGGATCATCGCGACGAAATTCGGTCATCATTTTCACGAGCGTTTTACCCGCACAGATGTGTTTGACGCCGAGGATGTCCTGAAGCAGCTGGACGCCTCGCTTAAAGCGCTGAAAACGGATTATATCGATGTATATCAATTCCATTCGGGGCCGGATAAAGTGTTCGACAATGATCAATTGTGGACGATGCTGGATAAACAGGTTCAGGCCGGTAAAATACGCCATCTGGGCACCTCGATCGGCAGCAATGATAATCTGCATCAGACCGATGCGTCAAGCCTGGTCAACTCCAAGGTCATTCAAGTCGTATATAATCGTTTGGACCGTGTGCCGGAGGAGCGGGTATTCCCTTCCTGCGAACGACAGGATCTCGGCGTGCTTGCCCGCGTTCCGCTGGCCAGCGGGTTCTTGAGCGGCAAATATAAGCCGGGCGCACAATTTGATGCGACCGATGTACGGCATCGGCAGGATGCCGAAGCGGTTCGCCGCAAGCTGGAGGAGGTCGAGCGAATCCGCCGGGAGGAAGTGCCGGCAGGCGTGGATATGGCGCAATGGGCACTGGCCTGGTGCCTGAAGAATCCGATTGTGAGCTCGGTCATTCCCGGCTGTAAAAGCCCGGAGCAGGTGGCATCCAACGCGAGCGCTGCTGATTTAGTAGAATAACGAGATATGCTATGAGCCCCGCTGGCCTTTGTGCTGGCGGGGCTTCATTATGTTAAGCGTTATGGATCGCAAGCTATTCCTCATGGGCCTTCAAGACGATCACCGCGTTATGGCCGCCAAATCCGAAGGAGTTGGATATTCCGATGCGAAGCTTGGCTTGCCGTGCCGTGTGAGGCACGTAATCCAGGTCGCAGGCCGGGTCGGGATTGTCCAGATTGATCGTTGGCGGAATAATGCCTTGCTCCAGGGATTTGACGAGGGCCACGGCTTCGACGGCGCTGGCCGCCCCCAGCATATGCCCGGTCATCGACTTGTTGGCCGTTACTGGAATGCTGCCGGAATGCGCGCCGAACAGCTTCTTAATTGCCTTTGTCTCCGACCAGTCGCCGACCTCGGTGCTCGTGGCATGGGCGCTGATCACGTCCACATCCTGCGGCTTGATATCCGCTTCCTTGAGCGCAAGCTTCATCGCCCGATAAGCCCCGATGCCTTCCGGATGGGTCGCGACAATATGGTAGGCATCCGAGGTAGCCCCATAGCCGATCACTTCGGCGTAGATGCGGGCCATTCTCCGCTTGGCATGGCTGAACGATTCCAGGATCAGGATGCCGGCGCCTTCGGCCATGACGAAGCCGTCCCGGTCTTTATCAAACGGCCGGCTTGCCTTGGCCGGCTCATCATTGCGCGTCGAGAGCGCGGTGGCGTTGCCGAAGCTGGCGACGGAAATATCCGTTATTGCCGCCTCCGTTCCCCCGGCAATGACGAGGTCTGCGCCACCAGATGCGATGAGGCGATACGCTTCCCCGATCGACGTATTTCCGATAGAGCAAGCAGTGACTGGAGACAGCGCAGGTCCGGAAGCTCCATATTTAATACTGATCATCGCCGCGGCCATATTCGAGATCATCATCGGAACGAGCACCGGGCTAATTCGTTCGGGACCCCGTTCCTGCAGCAGCCTGCCCTGCTCGAGAAGGGTGCCGATTCCTCCTGTCCCGGAGCCAACGTATACTCCCATGCGATCCTTGTCGATCTGCTCCAAATCTAGTCCGGCATCGGCAATAGCCTGATCGGCGGCCGCCAAGGCAAATTGGCAGAAGCGGTCCATCCGCCGTGCCTCCTTGCGGCCGAACAGCGCTTCAGCATCGAAGCCCTGCACCAGGCCTGCGATTTTTGTTTTATGCCCGGACGTATCGAAGGTATCAATACGGGAAATGCCCGATTCCCCGTGAATTAGGCGATTCCAGAACAACTCCACCTGATTGCCGAGCGGTGAGATGACGCCCAGCCCGGTAATTGCAACTCTTTCCATGAGAACCTCCTTTAGAGCTGTTATGGGAGGTATTGTGTCATACATGTTATCCTATTACAAGTTGCTATTTATTATAGTATAATTAGTACCACTTTTAAGTTATCGGCAAGGGGGGAGCAGGGATGAAGCAGGTGACAAGACTGCAGGAGCTATCCGCATTTTTGAAGGCGCACCGGGCCAAGATCGTTCCCCAGATGGTCGGGCTGCCGGCAGGAACGCGGCGCAGAACGCCTGGATTGCGCAGGGAGGAGGTTGCCCAGCTCGCAGGGGTGAGCACAACCTGGTATACCTGGCTGGAGCAGGGAAGGGATATTAAGGTTTCCGCTTCCGTGCTGGATAATATTGCGGCGGCGCTGCAGCTGACACGGGATGAGCGCAATTATTTGTACGCCTTAGCGATGGACACCGGTGGAGGGCCGGTCTCGGCAGGCCAGCTGCTGCAAGAAGGGCAGCCGGAAATTAGTCCCTCTTTGCAGAAAATTTTGCATGAGCTAAAATACTGTCCTACAATTATTTCTGACCGAAGATGCCAGATCGTCGGCTGGAATGAGGCGGCCTCGCATGTGTTTCTCGACTTCGAACAAATTCCGATGGAGCAGAGAAACATGATCTCCCTGTTGTTCACGAGGCTGGAGTTCCGCAGGCTGGCCGTAAATTGGGAGCAGTTCGTGCGGGGCTTTCTGGCGATTTTTCGCGCCTATTATGGCCAGTATGTGGAGGATGAATGGTATGAACGCTTCTTGAGTGAGATGAAGGCGGCTCATCCGGACTTCAATCAGCTATGGGAGCAGAGCGAGGTCAGTTCAGCTCCGGAGGTTATTCTGGAGTTCAGGCATGCAAAAGGGGGAAAAATGCATTTTCAGCTAACCTCGCTGCAGGTGCATGGAAACGTGGATTTGCGCTGCAGCATTTATACTCCTGCCCCGGACACTTCTACGGAGTATAGGCTGCGGCAGTTGATGGAAAAGTAGGAGTAAGCATCAGCCCATAAATTACCAGATGCTATTGCGCATGTTATAATGTTCTTTGCACTGTTTGGATGATTAATAGGCAATATTTTTTAGACATATTGGCAAAGGGAAAGGAATGGATATGGATCGAATCAACGTATGGTATAAATCGAAGCTGGTGATGATCGGGGCTTTGCTCGTTCTCAAGCTGCTTTTGCTGCGGACGTTCTTCTTTGGCGAAATCTACTGGAGCGGGCTGCCCGGCGAGCTGTTATCCGTCTTGGGCTTGCTATGTCTAGCGGAGCTGCTGGCGCCGAACAGGGGCAAGGGGGTCGTCTTCTGGAGTCTGAATGCGGTATTTTCCTTCCTATTCTTCTCTTCGGCCCTGTATTACGCCCATTTCGGAACGGTGCCTACTTACGCCGTCTTGAGCGGACTGAATCAGGTTCCCCAGGTAAGGGCCAGCATTGGCGCATTGCTTAGGCCGGAGCAGTTTCTGTTCTTTGCGGACTTTGTGCTTGCCGCTGGCTGGCAGATTCTCCGCGCTGCACGCCGGCGCCGCAGGGGCGTCGTTTACACTTATTTTTCCGAAGAACGCAAGAACCGGAGATGGGGATGGAATGCAGGAGTAGCTGGACTGCTGCTTGTTAGCATGGTCTCCTCTGTATACTGCGTAAGCCAGGGCAAGCAGATCAATAATGAGCTAGTCCGGGCGGAGAAGATTGGATTTCTGAATTATCAGGCCGTTGCTGCAATCAGCAGCCGCGAGGAAGATCGGATTATTGCGGAGGGGGACATTGAACAGACGCGGGCCGATATCGCCAAGCTGCAGGGCAGCTATCCCTATCGGATCCAAGAGGGGGCTCCCGATTATTTCGGGATCGCCAAAGGAATGAATCTGATCGTCATTCAGATGGAATCCTTCCAGAACTTCCCGATTAATTTAAAGCTGAATAACGGGGCGGAGATTACGCCGGTGCTGAATAAGCTGGCCGCAGAAGGCATTTATTTTCCGCATGTGTACCAGCAAATCGGACAAGGCAATACGTCAGATGCCGAGTTCATGTTCAATACTTCCATTTATCCGACGGCGGCGGTGGCGATGTCTACAGGCTATGGCAACCGCGAGCTGCCCAGCCTGCCTAGAATGCTGCAGCAGCATGGGTATACGGCAAATACGTTTCACGTCAATAAGGTGACGTTCTGGGATCGGAACAAGCTGTATCCTGCGCTGAATTTTAATCAGTATTATGACAAGGCTGCCTTTAAGAACGATCATTTCAATGATTATGGAGCTTCCGACGAGGAGATGTACCGGGTCGGCGTGGAGAAGATGGAGGATCTTCATGCTCGGAACAAGCCGTTCTATGCCCAATTTGTGACGACCTCCAGCCATTCGCCGTTTATCGTTCCGGCATCGTTCCAGCAAATCGAGCTGCCGGACGAGCTGAAGGGAACGAATCTGGGCAATTACATCAATGCCGTCCATTACACGGATTATGCTATTGGACAGTTGATCGAGCAGTTGAAGGCTGCCGGACTATGGGACAGCACGATGCTGGTGTTTTATGGCGATCATTTCGGGCTTCAGCCCCATGAGACCAGCGCGGCAGAGATTACGGCGAGTCTCGGTATTCCTTACCACGAGACGATCAGCCGCTTCAATATTCCTTTCATTATTCATGTTCCCGGGAAGGAGCTCGGTATTGTAGCGGAGCGGGCCGGGGGGCAGGTGGACATGCTTCCTACTGTAGCCAATCTACTAGGCCTTTCCTTGGATAAGGAGGACTTTACCGCCTTGGGCCAGGATCTGCTGAACATTGACCGCAATGTGTTCGGCGTGCGTTATTATTTGCCGACGGGCTCCTTCTTCAATGACGAGATTCTGTTCATTCCAGGACAGGGCTTCGAGGACGGACAAGCCGTCTCGATCAAGACGCTTGAGCCGGTCGCTGACTTTGTAAAGTACCGGCAGGACTACGATTACGTAACATCGCTCATGAAGCTGTCGGATGAATATGTAAAGCTGCTGCCGAAGCGCCGCTAGTGCGCTGGTAACTTTATACGTGTCTATCTCGATGAAAAATGCCCCAGGGACTGCTGCAAAAAGTTTTGTCAACAGTCCCTCAAGGCGTTTTTTTGTTGGTTGTTTAGCGGGCAATTAAGCATTTATAAGAAAAATATACGTACCCAGAGAAACTTTTGCCTGTCCAGACACGTCAAATAGTCAAGGCAATGGCAATAATGGGTAAGTAACTTATATCAAGACATAGGAGGTAAGCATGTGAGGAAACTTTGGGTCACAATTCTATCCGCACTTTTAATTTTTCCCTTAGTATTGCAGCCGCAAGCTCATGCGGCACAAGCCATTAGCATTTATATCAATGGGGTCAAACTACCGACAGATCAGGCGCCGATTCTCGTCGGCAGCCGGGCCATGCTGCCGCTGCGCGCCATATTCGAGGCGCTGGATGCGGGGGTCGACTGGAACCATAAGACAAAGACTGTAACGGCCTGGAAGGACAGCACGACCGTCGTTCTGAAGATCAATTCCAAGTCGGCCACCATCAACAATCAAACGGTAAGCCTTGACGTTCCTGCGCAGAACGTGAAGGGGAGAACGATGGTTCCCGTACGCTTCGTCAGCGAGGCTCTAGGCGAAGACGTCGTATGGGATGCAGCCAGCAAGACGGTGTATATCACGACAAATAGCAATCCGGCATCAGCAGAGCCTGCTGAATTCGTATTGGCCAGAGACATCGCCGACAATGGAGACGGACGGGATCTGCAGATCAGCTTCTCCCGGCCATCGAATCAGTCTTCTATCGATCATTACCGGGTTATGGTCGTCAAGGCAAACAAAACGTCCGGCTTCAACCTGGCATCTGCCTTGAAGGTAACATCTGCCAACTATACGAGCGTAGCGGTCGGAAGCATCGATCCGACAATCACGTTAACGGCTCAGTCCCGCGACGTAGACGGTGATTTGATCCGGGCCGGCCAATCCTATGTGGCCTATGTTGTCTCGGTCGGCAAGGGCAGCTTGAACAGTGCTCTGTCCTATCCGTCTTCCTCGATCACGCTGGGCACCAAGAACTCGGTCGAGGCAGTAACAAATGTGAGAGTCAGCGACGTGAGCGACTATGGAGATGGAAGGGATCTTTATGTAAGTTTTACGAGACCTTCCAAGGATAGTGACATTTCGAGCTACCGCATCTTTGTTGTGAAGACGAAGGATGCAAGCAAGTTCGATCTGGCGGCGGCAAACAAGCTGTCCAGCCAGTATTACACTGTGGTCAATAAAAAATCGAACACGACGCTGGCCACTGCGCTTGGCTCCGGCGCAAGAGACACCTCTGGAGATTACATCAAGAACGGTGTGCCTTATACCGTATTCGTGCAATCGATCAGCAGCAACACGGGGAACGCGGCGCATAAGCTGTCTTCCGCATCGTCTTCGATTACGCTGAGCACGGGCTCGGTCACTGCACCTGTTATTACGCAGGTCATCGATGAGAGCGATTATGGGGATGGCCGCGATCTGCGCATCAGCTTCACGAGATTGTCGGATGAATCCAAAATTAGCGGATACCGCGTGTTCGTCGTTAAAGCCAGCGATTACAGCTCGTTTAATTTAGCGAAAGCAAACAACGTATCCAGTTCTAATTATACGGAGTGGAATAAAGACGGCTACAATTTCAACAGAAACCTGCCTTCCGGAGCAAGAGACGTGGATGGAGCCACCATCCGCAATGGCATCAGCTACCGGGTATTCGTAATGGCGGTAGGCAGCGGCTCTTATGCAGGCAACAATGCGCTGTCCAGCCCGTCCTACCCGATTACACTGTTGAACAATTACAGCGTAGGCAAGGTGTCCAATCTGAACGTCAGCGATGTTAGCGACTATAACGATGGCCGCGACCTGCTCGTGTCCTTCAACCGGGCATCGGATGAATCCAATTTGAGCCATTATCGCGTCCTTGTCGTGAAGGCCTCGAATGCAGGCAGCTTCAACCTCTCGAAAGCGAATGCCGTAAAGAGCGGAAATTATACGCAAATTAACAAAGGAAGCAATAGCTACGTATCGCAGGCGTTGTCCTCCAACGCGAGAGACGTTGACGGAGCTACGATCCGCAACGGCGTCAGCTACCGGGTGTTCGTGTTATCGGTAGGCGGCGGCAGCTACTCAGGCAACAATGTTCTGTCTGATGCATCTTCCGCAATTACACTGACGAACAACTACAGCGTCGGGGCCGTAAACGGTCTGGAGGTAAGAGACGTGAACGATTACAACGATGGCCGCGATTTGCAGGTATCGTTCAATCGTGCTTCTGATGAGACGAACATCAGCCACTACCGTGTCTATGTAGTTAAGGCTGCAAATGCCGGCAGCTTCAATGCTTCCAAAGCTATTAAAGAATCGAACTATACCCGCGTCGACAAAGCTGGCTCCTATTTCAGCTTCACGCTCCCATCTAACGCGCGGGATGTGGATGGAGCGGCGATTCGCAACGGCGTCAGCTACCGCGTATTCGTGCTCTCCGTAGGCTATGACGGCTCCGCGAGCCCGAACGCGCTGGCCTCCGCTCCTTCAGCGATTACGCTGAGCGGGAACAGTGCAGTTGCGCCGGTTGGCAGCTTGACGGCAACGGTTAACGGCAATAACGGCGATGGCCGGGATGTCCTCGTCAGCTTCACAAGATCGGCTACGGAGGACAGCATTGCCGAGCATCGCATCCTGGTCGTTCCGACGAGCCAATTCTTCGGCAAAGAAGAAGCCAATTCGGTAGGGCGTGCCAACTATACGGCAGTCTCGGCAGGAAGAGATGTGTCCCAGGCGCTAACAGCTTCTACACGCGACGTAAACGGCAGTGTGCTGACGGCGGGCGTATCCTACCGGGTGTACGTTCTGTCTGTATCGAAGAGCGGCACGGCTTCGTTGAACGCTCTGGCTGGACCGTCCGGGGACATCAGACTGACGGCCGTTGACCCTGCGGCTCCTGCCGCATCGGGTGTCAGTGTCTCGCCAGACGGCACGGCGAATCTGATCGTCAGCTTCACGAAGCCAGCTAACGAGAATGGCATCTCCTCGTATGCGGTCCTGCTTGTACCTTCAGGGGAGGGCATGACCGAGGCCCGGGCGAGCGGATTGGAGTCGCGCTTGTACAAGACCGTCGGCAGAGGCGGCACTCCTATCATAACGTTCAACGAGGCTGATGTGGACGCCTCTGGCAATCCGATCACGGCAGGCGTGGTTTACCAAGCCTACGTGCTGTCCATTGCCGATGGGGCTAACGCAACCGTGAACAGGTTGTCCGACCCGTCCAATCCTGCAGCCTTGCTCGTCAACACTCCTTAATCTGAAGCGATCGTTGGCGGGAACGCAACATATTGTGCAAGCAGCTGCAGGCGGAAGACCGACAGCTTAAGCAAGCGACACAAAGAACCTGAGGCATCGCCTCAGGTTCTTTGATTTGGCAGATAAACTCTTTGGTTCCAAAGCGAACTAGGAATTTATCTTCTTGTATGGCTAATAGTTACAAAGATAGAGTGTAGACGAATAGAGCAGACGAGCAGATCAGTAAGTCAACAGACAGAGCCGACAGTTGTTTGAGTACATGCGTCCGTTACTTGACCAGATGGACGGGCGGCGGGCCATCGCTCTTGAGCAGGCTGAGGCAGACGATATCAATGAATTCAGCGCCGTCGAATTCGGCTTCCCGCTCGACTCCCTCTTGGCGGAAGCCAAGCGACAGCAGCGTGCGTTGGGCGGCCTGGTTGCCGTCCTCGATCCGCGCTTCGATCCGATTCAGCTCCATCGCATCGAAGCCAAAATCAATGAGAGCGGTTAACGCTTCCTTAAGCAAGCCCCGCTTGCGATACTCGGGATGAAGCTCAAATACGAGCTCAGCTTTATAATGAGCTCTGTTCCACTGGCAGAAGCCGCAGGAGCCGATTAGCCGATTGCTGTGATTAAGATAAATGCCGAAGCGAATTCCCCGCTGCTCCTGATAGGGGGTGATGAACCATTCCTGAATCCGGTAGGCGATGGCTTCTCGTTCCGGGGGCCTGACTGCGCGGTTCTCCTGGGGAGCCGGGATATCTAGATTCTTCTCGTTACCCTGACATGTCTTCATCATCGCAGGGCCTCCATACAGCTCTGCAGCCGCATCCATATCCTGCAGCGTTACCTCCCGCAATTGAAGGCGGGCTGTGGATAGGGCGGGGAAGCGGTCAAACATGTTGATCCTCCTTGATAAACGATGATTCTCGGGGTCCTAGTATTCACGTCCCGTATATTATAACATAATACCTCCTTGAGACGGATTGAACCCCCTTCTTTCCGCCGTTTGACAATCCATCCCAAGGTTAGTACCCTTACAATAAAAAACTTGTACCCAAAGAGGTAACATAATGAACAATATGCAAGGGATAAACGATCTTCTTATATATGTATCCGATAGCGGCGAGTTGAATGACCGTTATGTGTGGCGAAGGGAGAAGCTTTATCAGGGCATGAACGGCAGGTTCGTGGAACGCTTCTATCCGGCCCCGGAGCGGAGCTATATTTTCAAGCCAGTAACTCATGAAGGAAACGGGGATCGCGAAGCCTGGGTGTACGAGCACATTTTGTCCTCCTTCCCGCCTATCTACCCGCAGCTGCTCGGCCGTTCCGCCCCTGGTCTGGGCGAAGCGGGCTGGAGCATCTTTGAGGACCTGGGGGCGATCCGCCACCGGTTCGATGTGCAGCATGCCCTGCTCGCGTCAGAGCAGATCGCCTGGTGGCACTCTTATCCCGCCGAGCATTGGGGGAATATTCCGGAAGCGGGGCAGAAGCCGGGTCTGCAGCAGATGGCTTCAGACCTTCGGGAGCGCCGGGAAGAGGCGGAAAGGGCCCTTGAGGCAGCGGGGCTGCCACGGAGGCTGGCCGGGGATATTCTGCGCAGGCTGGATCAGACGTGGCTAAGCCAGTGGGCTGGGGAAGAGGGCAAGGTGCTGTCGCACGGAGATTTGCATCTTGGCAATTATGCGGTGACTGATGGCGGCGAGCTGTATATTTTAGATTGGGAGCATGCCCATCTGAACGCCCCTTTCTGGGATTTGTACTATCTGATTGATATGTCGCATCCGCGGTATCCCAAACAGATGAACCGGGCTTACCGGGAACAGATATTGCAATGCTATTTGGAGCAGTCCGCTTATTACGGCAAGACATGGGAAGACGAGGAGGCCTTCATCGCTGCTTACAGCCTGTTTGCGGCTGTATTTTCACTATGGATGCTGCTGCTTGTCGCGAATGATCTGGAGCAGGGAAGCGGTGTATGGTCACAGACTGAGCTTCTGGCCCAACGCGGCGAGGTGATGGCCAGCTTGAGGGATTGCTGGGACAGGGCCAGGGCCGGACAGGAGCAGGATCAGGATCAGGAGCAGGATCAGGAGCAGGATCAGATGCAGGTGCATAGGGAGCACAAGGAACATAAGGAGTATAAGGAGCACAAGCTGGAGAAGCATATTTTTCATAACACAGGAAAGGCGGCGAGCCAGTGAAAAAAGTCGGATTAGTGATGCGTAAAATTCAGTTTGCTGAAGCCCAGGGTCCGCGCGTATTTGCCGAGCGCCTGCGGGCTTTGGCTGCCGAGCTTGGAGTCGAGATTATCTTTATTTCGCCGGAGCGCCATGTTAGCGGCCACGACTGGATTCCAGGCTATGAGCATGAAAAAGGGGATTTGGTCAACTACGATATCGTACTCGATCAAATATACGCCCATGGTATTGAGCATGTTATCTTTACAGTGTCCGGATTTACTTATCTGAAGATGTTCATTAAGAATAGCGTGCTGTTTCCGCACAGCTTTCCCGATCCGGCGCTGACAGGCTATGAAATGATGAAGCCCTTCTACAGCATTGTGGACAAAGCGATCGTGCAGACTGAATTCCTGAAAAGGCAGCTGCACAGCGTGTTTGGTGTGACCGACGTCGACGTGATTCCGATCGGCTTCAGCGAGGAGCTGGCACATCGCTACTTCGATCCTGACGCGATCGTGCATAACCGCGTGCTGTGGATCGGCCGGGACGAGGAGAACCGCCGGCCGGATCTGGTGCTGGAATATGCCCGTCGTAACCCGGACCGGGAAGTCTATATGGTGTTCGGCGGGGAGCGCTACCGGGAGAGCATGAAGAAATATGATATCCCGGGGAACGTGAAGCTGCAGTTCGCCCTGTCGCAGGCTGAAATCTTTCAGCTGATGAATTCAGCCAAGGTATACTGGAGCTGTTCCAAATTCGATACGTTTGCGATGCCGTTGACGGAAGCGCTGGCTATGGGCAAAATCGTCGTGAAGCCGGAGCACCCCTGCTATGACCACATCAGCTCAAGGCATGCCTTTGCCGGGAATGAGCTGAACTGGTTCGACTTGGTCAATATGGCGCTGGAGCTGCCCTTGTCCCATTCGCTGGATAACCGGGAATATGCCTTTGGCAAGTTTTCGAGCACGGTAATGAAAGAAGGATACCGCCAATTTTTCGATCATTGGTTGAAGTAATATTCTTTGGCTGCTCTTCCGCATTCTCTCGGTGATGGACAACAAGCATGATATTCATGATGCTGATTTCGCCAGAGTAGTGAAGTACCCGTGATCCCTTATCAGGCCATGCGAGAGCATCTGTGTGGTGTAATTCAGCGTACCATCATCTCTTGGGCGCGGAATATTGCTGCAGTCCTTGTCAATATACAGCGAAGACAGCAAAAAGGCTTACTGCCGAAGTCGCCTGCAGGCGATTTGCAATAAGCCGTCTTAAGCCCTGGGGGCATTTATTTGCTATGTTGATTTGTGAACGAAAACTCCTTATTGCTTTGCTGACCTTAACAGCTGCTCGGCAGCCTGTTCTTCCAGCGGGCGGCTGTAATAGAAGCCCTGGATTTGGTCGCATCCGCTCTCCTGAAGGAATTTGAATTGATCCTCTGTCTCGACGCCTTCCGCCAGGACGGTCATGCCTAAAGACTTGCCAAGCTCGATAATCGAGCGAAGCAGCGAGCTGTCGCGTTGGGAGGAGGGGGTCTCCTGAATAAACGTACGATCGATTTTAAGCACATGCAAGGGCAATGTCTTCAAATAATATATGGAGGAATAGCCCGTTCCGAAGTCGTCCAGCGATAAGCTGATGCCTTTCTCCTTCAGGGAATCGAGCTTCTCCTTGATCATCATCGGGTTGTTGATGAGCGATTCCGTCAGCTCCAGCTCCAAATATTTCGGATCTAGTCCTGTCTGCTCCAGGATATGTTTGACCATAGGAACAAAATGCGGATGTCTGAATTGTACTGCAGAGACGTTGACCGAAATCGGCAGCTTCGGATATCCGGCGTCCTGCCATTTCTTATTTGTACGGCAGGCCTCCCACAGCACCCATTCCCCCAGCTGCACGATGAAGCCGGTGTCTTCGGCGATCGGAATGAATGAGGCGGGCGAGATGCGCCCCAGCTCGGGATCATTCCAGCGGATCAGCGCTTCCAGACCGGTTAGCGCTCGGGTGGCCGCATCGATTTTCGGCTGGTAATGCAGCTCGAACTCCCCCTCAGCTAACGCGCGCGGCAGCTTCTTCTCGATATTAACCCGCTCCAGCAGCTTGTCCAGCAAGTAATAATCGAAATAATGAGGGCCGTTCAGCGCTTCTATTTTCGCTTCCTTCATCGCGAGCTCGGCGTGCTTGAGCAGGATCGCCGATTCGCAGCCGTCATCAGGATAGAGGCTGATCCCCATTGCAAATGTCAGTGTGATTTCTTCCTCGGAGAGAATATACGGTCTTCTCAAAACCTCGTTCAGCTCCCCCGCAATCTCATGAACCTGCAGCGGGTCGGCAATGCCGGAGAGCAGGACGATGAAATCGTCTGCGAAGCTGCGGCAAATCGGCGTCCCTTCTGCCAAAGTGGCTTTGAGCCGATGCGCAACCTCCTTGAGCAGGTCATTGCCGGCGGCTTCGCCGTAGCTCTCATTGATATAACGAAAACGATTCAGGTTCAGGCGAATAACGGCGGCGGTGCGTGTCGTCATCTCTGGCGCTTGAAATTCCTTCTTCATTTCCTCCCGGAAGCCGTAGTTATTCAGAAGTCCAGTGAGCGGATCGAAGTAGGATAGCATTTTGATTCTTTGTTCAGAGGCGTCCCGCTCCTCCATCTCTTTGGTGACATCGAACTGGAGGCCGATGAAATAGGTCGGCTCGCCCTCCGAATTAATGACAGGGCAAATAATAAACTGATTCCAGAACGTACTTCCATCTTTTCTGTAATTTTTAATCGTCACGGTATCGGTCCGGCCTTCCTTGATCGCCTGCCGGATAACCTCCAGATGGGCTTCCTCCGTCTCTTCGCCATGCAGAAACCGGCTATTTCGCATGAGTACCTCTTCGCGGGAATATCCGGTGATCATTTCAAAGCCCTGATTGACGTAGACGAGCGGGTTATCCTGTAAATTCGGATCGGAAATCACCAAGCCGATTCCCATCTTGTCAATGGATCGGAGCAGTGTGGCCGAATCGATAAGTGATGCGATGCTGGAATGACTCAAAATATTAGCCCCCTCGTGTTGACCGCGAATTTATGTAGGACTTATGATGCAAGCATATTGGATTATGCCTTAAAAATATCATATTGCGGAAGGTGCAGGAAATCAATGGATATCGCTCAAGAAAATCATGAAACATGGAGTTTTTTGTCGAAATAATGGAATCATATCAGGAATTTGCCTTAAATCGGGCATTTTCTGGCCAGCGGGCAGAACAAAAATTCGTTCTAGGATACCTAAATTTTGTATTGTTTGAATACATACTGTTCTGCATGAGCCAGACCGTTCTTCGATCCTCACTTATGTTATTGATCAATAATTAAAAATAGAATTTTAATCTATCCCTCTTTGCGGTGTCCTGCAGTTATCATGCATGCCATTGCTCAGAGGGATTTATAGTTAGGGCCGAAAATCGCGCCCCCTGATACGAAATCTGAAGCCTTACGGCCTGTGAAGATAGACCGTACAATTAAATCCAGGTATATGGAAGTGCCTTCACAGGGCGGAGGCTAAATAGGAACGAACCCAGAGGAGCGAATGTATACCTGATGGATGCCCGAGGAACGAACCCAGAGGAGCGAATGTATACCTGATGGATGCCCAGGAACGAACGCTGAAGGTGCGCCGAGGAACGCCTAGGAAACGCCTAGGAAAGGCCAAAGAAACGCCAAAGGTAGCGCTAGAGGTAGCGCCAAAGGTAACTCAAAGGTGAAGCCAAAGGTAACTCCAAAGGTAACGCTAAAGGTAGTTCCAAAGGTATCGCCAAAGATAACTCAAAAGGCAACTCTAAAGGAAGGAACGTCTGCTTAACGAAACGAACATCGAACATCCCGGAGGTCAAATTATGGAACTAGAGCACAGTGCCGAGCCAGCCGCATTGTCAAGGATGGGAAATATGCGTCCTAAGACGCCTCGCCGCCACGGGCTGAGGAAGCTGTACAGACAGCGGCATATTCAGATCATGGCTCTGCTGGGCATCGCCTGGATCATTCTTTTCAACTACGTGCCGATGTACGGAATTATTATTGCTTTCAAGGACTATAGGATCATTAAATCCATTGCCGAGGCGTCTTGGGTCGGCTTCGAGCATTTCAAGGCCTTTTTCGAGGACGATAATTTCGCAAACGTCATGAAGAACACCTTAGGAATTAGCTTGATCAAGTTAATCGTCGGTTTTCCACTGCCGATTATCTTCGCTTTATTCCTGAATGAAATACGGTCGCTCCGGTACAAGAAGGCGATTCAGACCATATCCTATTTGCCGCACTTCCTGTCCTGGGTCGTCCTGGGCGGAATATTGACGACATGGCTGGCGGACGTTGGGATTATCAACGATATTTTATTAGCGTTGAACCTCATTCAGGAGCCGATTTCCTACCTTGCCGAGCCGGATTATTTCTGGGGGATTATCATTACGTCGGATATTTGGAAGGAGCTCGGGTGGTCGGCGATCATCTATCTGGCGGCGATCTCCAGTGTGCCGCCTGATCTGTATGAGGCCGCTACGATTGACGGGGCGGGAAGGTTCCAGAAAATGTGGTACGTCACGCTGCCATCGATCAAAGCCACGATTTCAATCCTGTTCATCCTGGCCGTCAGCGGTGTGCTCAATTCCAATTTCGATCAAATCCTGGTGCTGCGCAACGCTCTGAACGAGAGCGCCAGCAATGTCATCGATATTTATGTATACCAGACAGGAATGCTGTCCGGACGCTTTTCCTACTCCACTGCAGTTGGCCTGTTCAAATCGGTGATAGCCCTGATACTTCTGCTGATCGCGAACAGTGTAACCAAGAAGCTGAATAATACATCACTCTTCTAGGAAGGAGCCGAGCGGACATGCTGAGTCTTAATCGCAAAACCAGGGGCGAAGCCATCTTCGATCTCTTGAATAATCTGGGGATGCTGCTGATATGCTTTGTGACCCTGTATCCGATCTGGTACGTCGTAGTGAACTCGCTGAACGAGGGCATGGACGGCATGCGCGGCGGAATCTACTGGTGGCCCCGGGTATTCAGCTTCGAGAACTATACGGCAGTCTTTAGGAATCCTGGCATCATGCTGGCAATGGGTGTAACGGTCGCTAAGACCTTGCTGGGAACGGTACTCCACGTATTCTTCACGGCGATGGTCGCCTATGCTTTCTCCAGGCGGGAGCTGATCGGGGGCAAGATTTATATTTTCATCGGTACGGTCACGCTGTTCTTCGGCGGAGGGTTGATTCCGACCTACCTGCTGATGAGGGATCTGCATCTCCTGGACAATTTTCTGGTATATATTATTCCGGTGATGTTCAGCTTCTTTGATCTCATTATCTTCATGACCTTCTTCCGGGAAATTCCGGACGGTCTGGAGGAAGCGGCGGAAATGGATGGAGCTCATGATTGGTCGATTTTCGTCCGAATCATCATTCCGGTATCGCTGCCGGTGATCGCCACGATCTCGCTGTTTCACGGCGTGTATCAATGGAATGATTATTTCACCGGTGTTATTTACATGAACAATATGGATTTGCAGCCGATTCAGACTTATTTGTACCGGGTCGTGGCCCAGTCGAGCTCGAATCAGATGGTGGCCCAGATCCCGGGTGGCGTTGGCAAGACGGTCACCTCGCAATCGATCAAGCTGGCTACGATGGTCGTGACGACAATGCCGATCGTTTTCGTCTACCCATTCCTGCAGCGCTATTTCGTCAAGGGGATGATGATCGGTTCGATCAAAGGGTAAGATTAAATTTTTCATTTGAAAAGGGGTAATTTTACATGATGGCAAAGCGTAAGACAAAGAACTTTGCACTGCTCCTATGTGCGTTGCTGCTGATTCTGTCGGCGGCCTGCTCCAGCGGGGGCGGAAACAAGAACCAGAACGGCGCCCAGCAGCCGGTCGAAGAGCAGCCGGCCCACGAAGTAAAACTGACGGAGAATGATCCGGGCTGGAAGGCAGATACGTCACCGATTACTTTTGATTGGTATATTAATTTCGCCTGGTTCCCCAACAAGTGGGGCGTAGACATTACGAGCCAGTATGTCACGGAGAAGACGGGGGTTAACGTGAATTTCATCGTTCCGGCAGGGAACGAAGCGGAGAAGATGAATACTATGATCGCCTCCGGCAGTCTTCCGGATTTCATTACGCTGGGCTGGTATGAAGACGCTGTCAAGCAAATGATCGAGGGCGGTCTGGTGCTGCCGCTCAATGAGCTAGCCGATCAGTATGATCCTTATTTCTATAAGGTCACCGATCCGGCGAAGGTGTCGTGGTATACGCAGGAGGACGGCAATATTTACGGCTATCCGAATGCGTCCTCTTCGCCTGAGGACTATAAGAAGTTCGGAGACAATCTGACCTCGACGCAGACGTTCCTGGTGCGCAAGGATATGTATGAAGCGCTGGGCAAGCCGGATATGCGGACACCGGAAGGCTTCCTGAAGGCATTGGAGGATGCCAAGAAGATGTTTCCGGACGTGAACGGGCAGCCGCTGATTCCGCTGGGCATGTACGATTTTCATGAGAAGGGCAACGCGTCGCTTGAGCATTACATCCAGAACTTCCTGGCGGTGCCTTATGAGAAGGACGGCAGGCTGAATGACAGGTTCACTGATCCCGATTATGTGAATTGGCTGAAAACGCTGCGCAAAGCCAATGAAATGGGGCTGCTCGCCAAGGATATCTTCATTGATAAGCGTCCGCAAATGGAGGAAAAAATTGCCCAAGGCCGTTATTTTGCAATGCTGTATTCGAGATCGGATTTGGCGGCCCAGCAGAATGTATTGTATGCCGAGGATCCAAATTCCATATACATTGCGGTAGACGGGCCAGCCAACTCCAAGCTGGATCAGCCTACATTGGCGGGGCCTTCCATCTCCGGCTGGACAGTTACGCTCATTTCCAAAAACGTGAAAGACAAGGCCCGCGCTATCCGCTTCCTCGATTATTTAATATCGGAGGAAGGGCAGCGGGATACGTTCCTAGGCAAGCAGGGCGTTACCTGGGATACGATTGACGGCAAGGATCAATTCCTGCCGGAGGTGGCGGATATGCTCAACAATGACCGCAGCTCGTTCGATAAACAGTATGGCGCTTCCCATACGTTCTGGATGCTGATGGACACGAACATGACTCCGGCTTGGGCGCCGCCGGCGGTTGAACCGTTCAAGCAAATGGAGGATTGGACGCGCGGCAAGACGATGAGCTTCTCGCAATATGACCAGATCGACCCGGTGGGCAATTCGGACGAAGGCATCATGAATACGAAAATTTTGCAGGAGTGGGGGAAGGTGCTGCCTAAGCTGCTGCTGGCCAAATCGGATGAGGAGTTCGATAAGCTCTGGGACGCTTACCTGAAGAAGCGCGATGAGCTTGGCTTCGCCAAGGTCCAGGAATACAAGCAGCAGAAGTTCGAGGAGAATTTGCAGAAGCTTGCTGCATTTATTGAATAGGTAGATCGCGTGCTTGTTTTACCATGGGGTACCTCATTTTCGGTTTGGCCGGATGGGGGCCCCTTTGGCTGTATTTTCAAGCATTATAGCTTTTTGAAAAAAGACTGCATTGGGAGCATGATTATGACCTTGGGTCGCCTATGATTGGTTTTCGGCCTACCTCTTATTAACCAATGATATATATCCTCCTATCTCATCCAAGAAATCTGAGAGGAACAGTGATCGTATGAACATTTGGCGTACTCCTTGAACAGAGCACTTGTACAGCAGCGTTTGCACACAGTATTTGAAGCGCAGCATTTACACTACAGTACTTGCACATAGCACTTGCACATAGCACTTGCACACAGTATTTGTACACCGCACTTGTATACAGCACTTGTATACAGTACTTGTACAGAGTATATGTAGGGCAGCATCTGCACAGAAGCATTTGCATAGCCCTTGCACCACAGCCATTTTAATAGTCAACTTATATAAATGGATTTATAGTAGTTAGTTTCTTCGATCAAGAAGGGGTAGCGGATTTAAATGGAATTCATGTCGTTAGGAGAAGGGAAATGGCCAATTATGAGCTGGATACTTGATATTAGGTGCATAGAATCCATCTAATCCCCTGAAACATTCGTTTAGAGGGTAATTAGATACATGAATTCCATCTAGTGTACGACAGCCTGGTATATGCCTCAAAGGTAACAACGGCTTAGTGCACGATAGCCTGGTATATGCCACTAAGGTACAACGGTTTTGTACGACAGCCTGGTATATGCCACTAAGGTACAACGGTTTGTACGACAGCCTGGTATATGCCACTAAGGTACAACGGTTTGTACGACAGACAGCCTGGCATATGCCTCAAAGGTAACAATGGCTTTATTGTACGATACAGCTAGGTAAACGCAGCTAATATAAGATGAGCAAAAATCGGATGCAGGCAGCGGGAGAAAAATGATTCCGAAGAAACGGAGAATTCAACCCGTATTTATCCAAGAAATCTGGGAGCAATAGCGATCATGGAGAGATTTTACGTACTTGTCTCACATTCGTTTCAATGAGTTCATTTCAATAGTTTATATAGCGTATTTTTGCGTAGAACAGGAAGTGCAGAGGATGAAGCAGCGTATGATTACGGCTTGGCAGCCGATCATCTACTGGCTCAGACGCAGGTCGATGCAGAGCCGTCTTGTGACCGCGTATATCGTGATTATTTTGATTCCGAGCATCATCATTTCCAACTATTTTTTCAATGAAATCAGCAGGACATATACCCGGGATGCGGTGAAGCAGAGCCAATTCATGCTGGAGCTGGAGAAGTTCCATATCGAGAAGCAGATCGAGGTGATGGAATCCGCTGCCCATATTACGATCTTGGATCAGGAATTGATCGATTATTTAACTCTGAATGAGGAGCCGGGGACGATCGAGCTGCTGGAGCTGACCCGGGGAACCTTCGCCGATTTTACCCGGATTCAATTCAATAATCCCAGTATTCTGCATTGGCGGCTCTTCGGTAACAACCCGCTGATCCATGAGATATGGCCGATTGTGTTCCAGGAGAGGCGGATTGAGAACGAGGCCTGGTTTGCCGAGGCCAGAGCGCTGGGCGGGGCGGAAATGTGGGTGTTCCAGGCGGACGACCGGGACATTATGAAGCGCTATACGTCCGAACCGAACGCCGATCAGCCGAAGGTCTCTCTGCTGCGGGAAATCAACAAGGGAGGCAGGCATATCGGCATCGTCAGCATCGAAATGCTGCTCAAGGAATTCTCCCCGAAGACGTTTGCGGGCATTGGGGACGTCGAATACCAGATGATGATTATGGATCATACCGGCGCGTTGTTCGTGGATCATAGACGGAGCATTTCCGGCGACAACGAGGCGATGATCGGCGAGGTGCGCCGGCAGTTCGCACACCTGCAGCATAGCGGGAGAGAGACTAGCGAGTTCAAAATCAACGACCAATCGTATTTAATCACAGCCTCCCCGGTGGAACGGGTAGGGGCTCATTTGATTAACGTCATTTCCATGGAGGGTCCTCTAAATCATATTTCGCAATTGAAGAAGCAGATTATCGCTGCCAACATTATTCTTATTCTCGTGCTATCGATGATTACATATTTCCTGAACTCCATGATTCTAAAGGGCTTAAAACGTCTGACGGACGCTATGAAAAAAGTTCGCAGGGGAGAGCTGAATACCACCGTACCTCGCTTGGAGGGAAGCGGGGAGGTCGGAGAACTGGCGCATCATTTTAATAAATTGCTGCAGACGATCAACGAGCTGATCGCCCAAGGCGTGCGGAAGCAGGCGATGACGAAGGAGGCGGAGCTGCGAACGCTGTACAGTCAAATCGATTCGCATTTTCTGTACAATACGCTGGAGAATATTAAAATGCTGGCTGAGATTGAAAATCAGAGAACGATTTCCGATGTGCTTACCTCTCTCGGCGGAATGATGCGCTACAACTTTAAATGGACGGGCGAATATGTAAAGCTAAGGGACGAAATTCGTCATATTGAAAACTATATTGAAATTATGAATATTCGTTTTGACGAGCCTATAGCATTGTCCTTGGATGTATCCCCATATTTTATGGAGCTGGAAGTGTTAAAGATGTCGCTGCAGCCGCTTGTAGAGAACTGCGTCAAATATGCTTGGCCTGACGGCGAAGGCCAAGGCCGCCGCGAAATTAAGATGGCGGTGAAGGATTGGGGGGATAACGGGATTGTCATCACGGTAGCTGATAACGGTAGAGGCATGGACGAAGTCCTTGTCAGCCGGATCAATGCCAGCATCGTGGCGGCCGGGTTGCAGGAAAGGGAACGGGTAGGCTTTGAGCGAAGCGGAGAGAAGACGGAGGGGATCGGGCTCAGGAACGTCCATGAGCGGATCCTGCTGTATTACGGCAAGCCTTACGGCTTGGAAATCTTCAGCGTACAGGGACAATATACCGAGGTTGTCATGAGAATTCCGAAGGTTCTGCTGACAGGAAGGGGGATGGACATTGAGAAAGCTGTTGATCGTAGATGATGAGAAGAATATTCGGATCGGAATGAAAATGATGATCGAGCGCGAATTTCCAGGCATGTACGCCATCATGACGGCCACCCAGGGGGAGGAAGCGCTGGCGCTGTATCGCAGCAAAGGGGCCGATATCGTCATTACGGATATTCGCATGCCGGTCATGGATGGGATTGCTTTGATTGAGAAGCTCAGTGACAACGATTCATCGGGGGGGCTTCGCCTCAAGCCGAACATTATTATTCTAAGCGGCTATGAGGATTTTGAATATGCCAGGGCCGCCATCAAATATCAGGCGCAGGATTATTTATTGAAGCCGATCCGGCGGGATGAGCTGTTTGCCTCGCTGCGCAAATGCGAAGAGGATCTTCAGCGGCGTTCCCGGTTAGCCGAGACGGTTGCCGGGGCGGAGTCTTACCGGCGCAAGCTGCAGTCCAGCCGCCTGCAGGAGCTGCTGATGCAGACCGGGCTTACCGAGCAGGAGCGGCGGGAGCTTGGGCGGGAAATCGATTTTGCGGGCTATACGCTTCCGTTCACGGTAGCCGTCGCTGTTTATAAGTATGAGGATGGACGCGAGATGCAGCGCGGAGAATTAATGGCGCTGGTCGAGGAGCTGCTGCATCAATGCGAGGAAGGCCTTGTGCTGAATGCCTCTTTCCATGACCGGGAGGGCCGGGTCGTGCTTATTGGCAGCCCCGGGGAGAGGTTTGCCGGGCTGGCGCAGCTGGCGGAGGCCAAGGGCCTTAGCGGATTGCTATGCGGGTTAAGCGAGGAAGGGGTGCGGATGGAGGATATCCCCAATTGTTACCGTCAAGCGCTGCAGGCTGTGGAGTATTCCTTCATCTATCCTCAAGTCCAGATCATCAGATATCAGGATATTCAGGGCCAACGGCTGCACTATGCCGTGCCAGAGGAGGAAATCCGCAAGCTGGGCAACATCCTGGGAACGAACCACGGGAAGGAGATTAGTCCCTTGCTGCACAGTATCTTTCATAGCGAGGAGCTGGCCGAGCTCGACATCCATTATATCGAGCGAATCAGCCAGAGAATCAATGAACAGGTGCTGGATGAAGTGTTCCGTTTGTACGGGGAGGCGTCCGTGGAGGTGCTTAAGCTGTACCGCAGGGTCGGCATGATGGGCCGCTTCCGCCATTTTCACGATTATTTCAGGTCGCTGGAGCAGCTATTATTCAGCTTGCATGAGTATATCAAGGGCATTCGCTTTGCTCACTCCGAGCACGGGGACATGAAGGAAGCGGTGGCTTACATCGAAGAGAATTATCATCGCTCCCTGAACATGGCCATTGTCAGCAATCACGTGTCATTGAACTATTCCTATTTCAGCGAAGCGTTCAAGGCGTATACCGGAGAGAGCTTCGTAGTGTATTTGAAAAAAGTAAGAATCCGCAAGGCCAAGCAGCTGTTGCGCGATCAACGGCTTAGGCTTGCGGATGTCGGGGCGGCGGTAGGCTTCGAGACCGCTAAGCAGTTTTCCCGCGTGTTTAAGGAGCTGGAGGGCATTTCTCCGTTCGAGTATCGGGCGAAGCTGTTAGCCAGCCAAGAGCAGACACATTCCCAGGCATAAGGCAGAGCAGGATGGGCCGGGTCAGGGGCTGGTGCTGCCTCCTGATTCATGAGCATGAACCTTGAGTCACTAACCCCTAGCGACTAACTAAGTTCGCTCATTACTTTGAGTTTATCTTGGCTGCTGCTTTTGCAATGATCTCGGATATTTGCGTTTCCAGCTTGTACATGTTCTGTTTATGGGTCAGAACCTGATTCGACAGCTTAGTCGCGCGGTTCAAGGTATCCGAGGCTCTCCCAGCGTCTTTATTCTTCAAGGCGGTCTTGAAATTTTTCCATTCGGTAGCCATGCTCTTGTTTTTGCTGCTGACCGCGCTTCGCTCCGCTTTTATTTTGACTTTGACGGCGTCGATTTGGGAGAGCACGGTGCGAATTTCTTTCGTCCTTCTTGTCTTCTCGCTCTTAGCTGCCTTCAGCTCCGCCTCCCGATTGCGGATGTGGAGGCGGGCAAGCTCGATCGCCGGCTTCATGGCGTCGGCCTGCTGCTTCAGCGACTTGTACAAGCTCTTATCCTTCCGGGATTTGACCGCAGAGGCCTGCTTGTTCAAGGTGCTGTGCAAATTGAGCAGCGGCTGCAGCTTGCTCCGCGCCGTCTTGGCTTGGCTGTCCAGCTTGCGGATTTTGTCTGCATCCAAATTGCTGATTTGCTTGCGTACTTCGACAAGCCGGGCTTCATTGCTGAGCCTCTGGCTGTTGATCTTAGCGTCCTGGGCCTTGAGCTGCTTATCCAGAGCTGCCAAATCGTTGTACTGCTTCAGCAGCCGAGTCTTCGTGGTGCCGCCAGCAGCCTCCGCCGTCTTCTCCAGAGAAGCCTTCAGGGAATCAGTGAACTCGAGAGCAGCAGCCTTGACTGAGGGCGCAGGGGCCACAAGGCATTGAAGCAGCAAAAGCAGCATGCCGGCAAGTAGTACAGTGAACCGTCCTCGCATTCCATCCTTACGTGAATCCATTCTTCATTCCTCTCCTTTAGTTTATTCTTGGTCTAGACCAGAAATGATGCCGAACGACAAAAAAGCACCCGTGAGAATAGGCGCTGGCGCCTGCTCCTACGGGTGCTTCCGTCGTAAGGAATCATTAAAACATTGTCTCCAATATACATTTAAATGTCATTTATGTCAAATATTATACCCTTGGTCAGATGAATCGTTGCCGACTTTGAGCGCCTATTTCTTATAAAAATCAATAATTTGTGTCATTATACTACAATTTAACATATTGGGATTGACGACCCATTTTCTGGTGACATAGAATACAGTTAATTCAAAAAAATAGGAGGAATGGATATGAATGTTGGTTTGGCCGTAGCTATATTTTTATCAACTATTCTTATATATTCCTTTATCTCAAAGCTGCTATCTTATCAGGATTTCAAGAAAACCATTGATAAGCTAGGCTTCCCCCAGTTTACAGCCTGGTTTGTAATGACGGTCGAAATTATTGCTGCTGCCATGCTGCTAATAGATCCTCTGCGTCAAGCCGGCCAGGCGGGAGCAGTGCTGTTGTTTCTATCGTTTTATTTTGCAGCCGGTGTATCCATTTACAAGAAGCTCGACGTTACCTGCAATTGCTTCGGGAAGGCAAGCGAAGAGAAGCTTGGGTGGGGGACGATGTTGAGAAACACTCCGTTATTCCTCTTGTCGGCAGCTGGCCTCGTCATAAACGAGACCTCCTCGATCCTTATGCAGGATATCACTGAGCTGATCAGCTGCATTGGACTTTCCATTGGCCTATTAAGTGTTTACCTCATGCTGAAGAATAGAAAACTAATCCTAGGGGAAAATTCAAAATGAATCTATTTAATTTGTCGTATCTCGTCCTGTGGGTGATCGTCGCTTTGCAATCCTACTTCATTATTCAATTGGGCAGGAATAAATTATACATGCAGAACAGGGAAGCGGACCACGGCCCGACTCTTTTAAAAGAAGAGCATGGGATACCCAAAGGACAAGTGTTTAGCAAACAGCAATTTCAATCTGTAAACAAGGGAATTATCGATCTAACAAAAATTCGTGCTAACGGTTTTTTGATAGCGCTTACCTCGCTTGGCTGCGACCAGTGCAAGCCGCTTTACCCCATACTTGAAAACTATCATAGGCAGAATGCGGATATTCAACTGATTCTGATGACGGTAGGTCTGGAAGAGGAAGTTATCAGCAACATACATAAATTTCAATTGACGATGCCGGTTGTGCCAATTACCACTGCAGATATGAAGGCGATGCAGACGGGATACTTCCCCTTCATGTATTACTTATCCCCGCGAGCCGAAGTGTTAACGAAGAGTCTTGTTTTTGATGAAGAGCAATTTGCTCTATTGCTTGAAAGAGGAATGATGGCTAAGACAGCATAACCTGTTAGATAGTTGAGGCAAATTGCCTTTGACTATACATATCAATTATGAAAGGAGGGAACAAGATGTGCTATATGTATGAGCCTTGCACTAGTACACAATGTACAACGCAAGCCTATGACCAAAACGGGAAACCACTACCGTATCAAATCATTAAAAATGTTAAAGAACACTACCTGGAGAACTGTGGCAGCGGTTCTGGCTACAAAGGATCAAGCTGCAGTTGTTAAAATTCATACGTATAAGTGAAGAGTGGATTCCGCTCTTCACTTTATATTTATTATGGTTAAGGTGGATATAATGCAGAAAAACTCGATTCATAGTGCGGGAAGCACATTCCAGGAGAAGAGAAGAGTCGTTATCGACATGTTTCGCCGGTTCATCCCGATTATGCTCAAGGTCATTCCCGGAGCGACGGCTTTTCTCGTGCTGCTTAAAATAATTCCTTCTTTCGTGCCGATTGTTCAAATCTATCTTGTGAAGGAACTAATTGATATCATTACCAAAATATTTAGTCAGCAGCAAGGATTACTGCCTGATGCTTTCCAATTGTTAGCCATTCAAGCGGCTATTATGCTTTTTGAAAGAGTCTGCTTTTATATAGAAACGTTAATCGGACTTCGGGCTCAGCAAAAGCTGAAGTACCATTTTGAACAGCTGCTAATCCAGAAGTCTGCCCGGTTACCTTTAAGTTTCTATGACCGCCCTGATTACTATGATCAGCTGGAAAAGGCAGCGTTCGGCGTGGATATAAAGGGGTTTAATATTTTCAACTTGATCCTGAATGCTGCCCGTACGGTCATCACCATGGTTGGTTTAATTGTGGTTATACTGTCCTTTCACTGGATATTGGCTGTAGCCGTTCTGCTCATGCTCGTTCCAAACATTCTAGTAAACTCCTATTTTGGTAAGCAAAAATACAATCAAATGGTTTCTCAAACACCAACGCAGCGAAAAGCTCATTATTTGCTGACCACACTTCATAGCAGAGCTGCTGCCAAAGAGCTAAGGGTGTATAACTACGTATCTTATTTATTCTCCAAATGGAAAACACTATTCTGGCAAACGTCGAATGAACGCTACGAGCTGGAGAAGCGTTCCGGCTCCAAGATGCTTTTGGTTCATATATCCCATCATTTATTAGATATTGCTGCGGTTATTATTCTAATCTTCTTTGGTGCCAGTGGTGCGCTAACGATCGGCCATTATGTCTCATTGACTCAGGCTATGGGGCAAATTCAATTTATGATAGCTACCCTGGGCGCTAATATAGCCAGCATATACGAAGAATCCCTGTTCGTCAGCGAGGTATTGAATTATCTGGATCTGGAAGACGAGAGTATGGGAGAACGCACGCGGAAATTTCCTGAACGGCTGGCGACCTTGATTGAAATTGATAATCTTTATTTTACATATGCAAGTCATTCCGAGCCTCAAATAAAAGGAGTCAGCTTTACCATCAAGCCCGGAGAGAAGATAGCCATCGTCGGAGAAAATGGCGCGGGAAAAAGTACACTGGTCAAATGCCTGCTCGGACTCTATACGCCGGACAGCGGGACGATCCGGTTTGATGGCGTGGATATTGCCTCCATTGATCCCAAAAGCATGCGTGAGAATGTGTCTGCCGTATTCCAGGATTATGTAAGCTACCAGCTGACGGCCCGTGAGAACATGGCAATGGGGCATGCTCGCATGCATGAAGATGCCTTTGTGCAAGCGGCGGCGGCCAAATCAGGCATTGGGGAGCTGCTGGAGAGACTGCCGAACGGCTTGGACACGGAGCTGGGACCGGCATTCAGCAATGGATACGAATTGTCAGGGGGGCAATGGCAGAAAATTGCGCTAAGCCGGGCATTTATAAGAGATGCCCAGATTGTTATTCTCGACGAGCCGACGGCTGCGTTGGATCCGAGAGCAGAAGCAGAAATATACGATAAATTTGCGAGTCTGTATGATGGTAAGACTACGATTATGATCTCGCATCGCTTAAGCAGCTGCCGATTTGCGGATAAAATTATTGTACTTCACAACGGCGAAATTGTTGAAGAAGGGAGTCATGAACAGCTGGTGCGCTTAAACGGCGCTTATGCAGAAATGTTCCATACGCAGGCGAAACGATATACCGCATAAGCTAGACTCCGTAGAATGCATACCAAGGACCAGACCTTAGAGAATAAGGGGAAGGTCCTTTTACGATATCATCATGAGGTGAAGGAGGATATGATGAGAGCTTTGATTGTTGTGATGGTCCTTGCACTTCTTACGGCATGTACGGGCGGGACATCCAACCCGGAGCAATGGGACCCGGGCAAGAAGACGACATTAACTGTGCTGACTTTTAATGAACGACTTTTTAAGGAGCAGTATGGAACGCCCTTCTTGATAAAAAATGAAAATATCACTCTGATCACTAAGCTGCCGAGTCCAGGTGAAGTGAATTGGGGGGAGGAGCTTGCTGAGAAACAGCCGGATTTGCTGCATATCACCAAGGAGCAATACATAGAGCTGGCAGAAAAAGGGCTGTTATACGACCTTGAGCCGATGCTTAAGGAGGATGGGTGGAATTCGGAGGGGCTGCATCCGGCTGTGCTCCAGCTCCTTCGTGATCATGCGGACGGAGTCATGTACGGAGGCACAGCCACGCTGCAAAGCAAGGCCTTGTATTATAATGCCGGGCTGTTTCGGCAATTCGGGGTTCCCCTGCCTGAGGATCAAATGACCTGGGAGCAAGTCTATGATCGGGCAAGCCATTTTCAGGGGGGAAGCGGGGATGATCCCGTCTACGGGTATTCCTCCCAGGATCCCTCTATCCTGGATCAGCTTCTGCAAATGGGCAGATCTGAAGGACTTACCCTTTTTTCTCCAGACGGGAAGCAGTTTCTGATCAGCTCTGAGAGCTGGAAGACCCTCTATGGGTTGTTGGTAAAAGCGCTTGAGACCGGAACTGTCTTCACGCTTCCGAGCTCAGCTTACGGCCCGGAGACTCAGTATAGGAACCATCCCTTCGTAATGGGGCAATCCGCCATGCTTGTAGGGGATACGAGTTATCTAAGCATTCTCGATTCCAAAGGCTCAACCGAAGAAAGCAGGATAGACTGGGGAGTCGCGGCCCTGCCTCAAGGGGGGCAATCGCAGCCGGGAAATAATCCGGAATACCAATTGTACGATATTGTGGCTGTTTCAAAAGAGGCTGCCCAGCCTGGCGCAGCAAAGGCTTTTATCCAATACATGATGAGCGAAGAATGGGCCAGGGAGACTGCTGAAGCCAATCCTTACGCCCTGTTGGCCAGATACCAGCTGCAGAAGGAGGGGGTCATACCGGAGCGTCGGCTAGATCCCTTCTTCTCTCTAGATTCGACGGCGAGATTGGATGGCGGGCAGATTACTGATGAAGTGCTGGCGCTAATTGAGGATGTCGTATTGGAGGAGACCGAGCGAGTACTATCCGGATCGGCAACGGTCGAAGCGGCCCTGCAAGAGATTCAGGCGAAGGGACAGGCGATTCTGGAACACGGTAGCCGATAATATGGGGGAATAATAGATGAATAGAAGCATCATTATGATGTGCTGTATAGTGATCATTGCAGGAATGCTGGCAGGATGCAGTAAGGAGAACCCGAAGCCGCCGGAGCCAATTGTTCTGAAAATTATGGTGGATAATAAGGCGCTTTTTGGCTATGAGAGCATTATTCGTTCAAAATTTCCACATATTACCCTGGAAGTGATCGATGCCATGCCAGCTCAAATCATTCAGCCAGAGGATGAGAACATTTTCGAGGGCGTGAACCAGCGTCTCCGGAACTTGATACAAAGCGAAGAGCCGGATATGTTCTTCCGTTTTCAGCCGGAGAATATTGCCGACAACGTCGGGCTTGTCGATCTGGAACCCTTAATTAAGCGCGATAACTATGAGCTAAATGAGATTCAGCAGTATCTTGTCGAGTCAACCAAGCGGTTAAATGACAGCATCATTGGAATGTCGCCGACCTTTGAACGTCGTGTGTTGTTTGTTAACCGCAAGCTTTTTCAGCAGCTTGGCATTGCCGAGCCGGAGACAGAGCTGAGCTGGTCCGAATTTCGGCAATGGGCAGCGCGCTTCTCCGTGCTTGAAGCGAACAACAAGCCGGTCTATGGATATTATTTAGGAAGCAATCATTGGAGAATGATGCTTGAAATCGTAGGGGATATTCACAGCATGCAAATATTAAATAGTGAAGGGCAGCTAGTTCTGGACCAGCCGACTTGGAGGGAGCTGGCGGAAGGGCTGATTGCGGACTACAAGAACGGCACGCTTCTTATGGATGAACAAGTCTTTGAAATCGATAATATGAAGCAAACGGCCATGTTTATTGGCGGTTCCAATGAACTGGCAACGTTGTTGTTAAGCAATGAATCCGAGGCTGACTGGACAATTGCGCCGATGCCCGTTGATCCGCGGAACCCTCAGGGCAGCCCCCTTGCCCCAAACGGGCTGTTCTCGATTAATCGCTCGAGCGGACATGTGGAGGAGGCTTGGGAAATTATAAAATATTTGAACAGCGTTGAAGCAGCGCCTCACATCGCGGAATCATTATATTATCCTCATCTGATGACTCACTTGTCTTTTACGCCGTCCGGGTCTTTTAACATAGAGGCCTTCACTGCGAATATAGGAACCCCGGGCAATGAATATAAAGCTCCGCCTGTAGGAACTGCGAAGCAGAACCAATTGGCGCAGGCGATTGTTGAAGAATTAAACGCTGCTGCCAAGGAACAGAAGACATTTGAGGAAGCTTGGGAAGAGCTGCTGAACAGGAGCAGGGCTTTGCTCCAGGCGAGCTCTGATTAGGTCAGGGTCTGGTAGAGAGCAAAACAACCTTAGTCCGGATGGAAATGGACTAAGGTTGTTTTATATCAATCTGTTTACCGTGCTTCCTGGCGTCTCGCCTGTTCGCCTCGGCGGTACAAGCTAAGCTGCTGATTAGCGGTTTGTCTCGGCTACGGTATCCTGCATATATTCGAGTCTGCGAATGATCTCTTTCTGCCACTTCAAGTCGCCTAGCCGGGTGGCCAGATTCAACAGGTCCAGATAATCATCGACTTGCAGGGAAGCTTTGCGCGTAGATACGTTCATGGGCACTAACTCCTTAATGTTGGTAGAAGCTGATTTAAATCGTTATATGCTGATGGAATATTACAATGCATTCCGGTAATGGTAGCTTGTTAACGATCAATAATGAGAATCATTATCACACTATATATCCTATTATGCACAAATGAATTGGAAAAGTAAATATGAAAATGGAAAGAACGTTTGCCCGATTTGCCTTGACATCGGCCAAGATATATGGAGAATGAGGAAGAATATAATACATAGGAGGCGCTATGGAAACAGAATCGCTATACAAAGTGGAGGAGTTGGCGCTCAAGAAGCACAGGATTTTCAAGCAGAATCTGCTCCATTACATCGCTAGATCCATGCTCGCCAGTATGTTCATCGGGTTCGGAGTCATCGTGGCCTTCAAGACGGGCAATTTCTTCTATATGGAGCAGTCGCCGCTTACGTATCCGATGGCGGCCATTACGTTCGGTGCGGCTATTATTCTGATCGCCTACGGCGGAGGGGATCTTTTTACGGGAAATACGTTCTACTACACATACGCCGCTTTGAGGAAAAGGCTGAAATGGATAGAGGCCGCAAAGCTGTGGGTATTCAGCTATACGGGCAATATTATGGGAGCCGCAGCCTTCGCCCTTCTTATTTTCCTCACCGGGCTGTTCACGGATGCATCGGTCAACAGCTTCCTGCTCAACGTGGTAGAGCACAAGATGACGACGTCTACGTCCGAATTATTCTTTCGGGCCATTCTATGTAACTGGCTGGTCTGCCTCGCCTTTTTCATACCGATGTCATTAAAGGGCGACGGGGCTAAAATGTTCGCGATGATGCTGTTCGTCTTCTGCTTCTTCATCTCGGGGTATGAGCACAGCATTGCCAATATGTGTACCTTCGCCATTGCGCTCGTCCTGAACCAATCGGTGACGATTTCGTTCGGCGGCGTGCTTCATAATCTGATTCCGGTCACGATCGGCAACCTGATCGGGGGCGTTATATTTATGGGATTCATGTATTACTATGTGAACAAACCGTATCTGGATGCAGAGGACAAAGAGAAGCTATTGGCGAATGGCGCTAAAGACAGCAAGCACTAATCAATATCGTCGAAACGAAATAAACCGGCTTTCCCCCAGAGGGGAGGCCGGTTTATTTGGTAGAACGTCGTATCTAAAGGAAGAGCTGTCGTATCCATAAGGAAGACTGTGATCCTAGATCAATAGTTACTGGCCCGGTTTGTATTCGTGCATTTGGTAGGTTACATAGCCGCCCGTCAGATTGCGGGTCTGGAACCCCTTTTGGTTCAGGATCCGGGAAGCTGTGTAGCCGCGAAGGCCGACCTGGCAATAGACCCAGATTTCCTTGCTGGCATCCAGCTCGCTCAGGCGTTCGCGCAGTTCATCGACGGGAATGTTGATGGAGCCCGGAATATGGCCGCGTGCATGCTCGGCTTCCGTTCTGACATCGACAAGCAGGGTATGGTCCTCATCTCTGCCTTCGAGTTCCCGCGGAAGGAATACATGCGTCCTGCCGGTCAGCACATTCTCTGCCGCATAACCGGCCATGTTGACCGGGTCTTTGGCTGAGGAATACGGAGGCGCATAAGTCAGCTCGAGCTCGGTCAGATCGGCAACGCTGCCTTTAAAGCGGATAGCCGTGGCTATGACATCGAGCCGTTTGTCTACGCCGCTCTTTCCCACGGCCTGTGCGCCCAGTATAGCGCCTTCCGGGCTGAACAGCAGCTTGATCGTCAGCGGCGAGGCTCCCGGGTAGTAGGTGGCATGGGAGCTTGGATGCACATAGATTGCATGGTAAGGCGCACCGAGGCGCTGCAGTGTCTTCTCGTTACTGCCGGTCTGCGCTCCGGTCAGGCCGAACACTTTAATAACGGAAGTGCCTTGCGTCCCCTTATACGTCGTTCCCAGCCCGCAGATGTTGTCTGCCGCGATTCTTCCCTGCTTGTTGGCGGGGCCTGCGAGGGGGACCGCTGCTTTTGAGCCGTGGATGAAGTCTGTTGTTTCGACGGCATCGCCGACGGCATAGACATCCTCCAGGTTCGTCTGCATATGCTCATTGACGAGGATATGGCCTTTCGGTCCAAGCGCGATGCCGCTGGATTGCAGGAAGAGGGTATCCGGTGCCACGCCGATTGCCAGAATGACGAGGCCTGCCTGGAGCTCTGCGCCGCTAGCCAGCTTCACCTTGACCTCGCCATCTGCGTCTGTAAAGGCGGTGACGCTATCGCCCAGGCGAAGCTTAACGCCCTGCTGCTCCATTTCCTTCGCCAGCGCATTCGCCATTTCGGCGTCGAACGGGGCCAAAATTTGCGATCCTGCCTCGACGAGGGTCACGTCCAGGCCGGCTTCCCGCAAATTCTCCGCCATTTCGATGCCGATAAAGCCGCCGCCGATGACGACGACCGAGCGCCGGCCTGCCGAGGCAACCTGCTCCTTGATCCGGTCGGTATCCGGAATGTTGCGAAGCGTAAAAATTTGCGGATGATCGATGCCTGGCAGCGTCGGCCGGAGCGGCTTCGCTCCCGGTGACAGAATGACGGCGTCGTAGGCCTCCTCGTATATGCCGCGCTCCGCATTTTGTACCTTCACTGTCCGGGAAACCGGATCGAGGGAGAGTACCTCGCTTCCGGTGCGGACATCGATATGGAAGCGCCGGCGCATCGCCTCCGGCGTCTGCACGATCAGCTTTGAACGATCCTTAATCGTATCTCCGATATAGTAAGGCAGCCCGCAATTGGCAAAGGAGATATAAGGATCGCGTTCGAACAGGATGATCTGCGCATCCTCATCCAGCCGGCGAAGCCGGGCAGCCGCTGAGGCGCCGCCAGCTACGCCGCCAACGATCACGATTTTTCTCTTCATGATGATTCCTCCCCGAATAATGTAAGAATGAGCTGCTTGACCGTCTCATTCTCGATGGTGTAATAGATTTCATGCCTGTGGCGCTGCGCCTGTACAATGCCGCTCGTTCTCAGTCTCTGCAAATGCTGAGAGACCGTGGATTGCGGGATTTCCAGGCAATCCTGCATATACGAGACATTGCACGAGCCATTCTTCAGCAGCCCGCGGGCGATGCAGAGCCGGACCGGATGGGCCAGCGCTTTGAGCATTTCAGCAGCGTCTTCGTAAGCTTTGAAGTTGTTATCCATCAGCAGCCTCCAACAACAACGATATCGTAATATCGCAATATTACGATATTACAATATTAATTGCAAGTCTGTGATCGTTTCACACAAGGACTAGAGAAAAGGATAGGTAAAATTTTCCCCTGGTTCCATATATCATTTAATAATAGACAACATAAGAAGAAATTCGACACAAGACAACAATGACTACAATTTTCCCCGCTATCCCTCCTCCTCTCTTGTAATGATTCGAAGATATTGTCTGCAGCATAAAGGAGGATCCCGGGTGCAAGGAATGCTTATGATCATGCTGCTCAGCATATTGGCGCTTGGATTAATTGGCTTACTTGTGCTGGCGGTGCAGTTCAAAAATAAGATGCTGGCGGAGAGAGCACTATTTCATGACGTATTTGACCATGGCCATTTGTGTATATGGACAGTCAAGCTGGACAAGACGATCGTAACGTTTAACAGCTGCGCTGAACGGCTGACCGGCATGAAGGCCTGCGAGGCTGTAGGACGCAAATATGATGAAATCCCTGTGCTGCGAAGTGGCTGGCAGGAGGTCATCGCGATATTGGACGATGCGCTTGTGAAGAAGTTTGCCGAGGATAAAGAAGTAATGATATATCCTGCAGGGCAGAAGCCACCGAGGATGTTCTCTTTTAGAACTTCAGTTATCGGCGGGGGCTCCGGCCGCTCGAAGTCAAGCCGCATCGCCCTGATTGGGCTGGATATTCATGGGGGCAAATCGTCCCTGGATAAGCTGCATCAGCTCGCTTATTATGACAGTTTGAGCGGCTTGCCGAACCGGCTGTATCTGCTTAAAGAGCTGGAAAATTATATTGCCGCGACGGAGGAGATGGCGGCGGTATTGTTTGTTGATACCGATAACTTCAAGCAAGTTAATGATACGTTGGGGCACAAGTTCGGGGATCAACTGCTTATCGAAGCAAGCCGAAGGCTGTCCGGCATAATCGGCCAAGGGGCAATGCTGTTCCGGCTTGGCGGCGATGAGTTCGTCGTGTTCATTCGCGGCATTAAGGATCAAACGGAGGCTACCGCTGCGGCCGAGCGGATGATCGCCGGATTCAAGGCGCCGTTTCGGCTGGATGGAAGCGATTTACAGGTGTCGGTGAGCGTGGGGATTTCCTTCTATCCGAAGGACGGCAGCACGCTGGAGGAAGTACTGAGGAATGCGGATGTGGCGATGTACAATGCAAAGGAAGCGGGCAAAGGCAAATATTTGTTGTTCGATCCGGCCTATCTTCGGACATTTAATCAAAGGATCCAGCTGGAGGCGCTGCTTCGCCAAGGCATTGAGAATCATGAGTTTATTTTGCATTATCAGCCCAAAATCAGCTGCAGGACAGGCCGAATTATGGGATTCGAGGCTTTGGTGCGCTGGAACAGCTCTGAGCTTGGCCTGCTCTCGCCGCTGGCTTTCCTTCGGGTCGCTGAGGACAGCAGACTCATTGTTCCCATTGGGGAATGGGTGCTGGCGGAGTCCTGCAGATTCGCGGCAAAATTGTTGACCGAAGCGTATGGACAGCTGCGGATATCCGTGAATATTTCTATCGTTCAGCTTGCTCAGGAGGATTTTGCCGATATGGTGCTCCGCGTCTTGAGGGACACGGGGTTGCCTCCGGAGCATCTGGAGCTCGAAATTACGGAACCGGCATCCGAAACGATCTCATCCGGAGCCCTGATATCGAAGCTGGAGAGGCTGCAGGCGGCCGGAGTTCATCTTGCTTTGGACGACTTTGGCATGGGGGCTGTTTCCTTAAGTTACCTGCAGCAGCTGCCGCTGACTACGCTAAAGATCAGCCGATCATTTATTGCGCAAATTCTGGAGCGGGGGGATGAGCGCTCGTTTGCCAGGGCTATGGTGCTGATCGGTAAACGTATGGGGTTGAACGTGGTGGCTAAAGGCGTAGAGACGGTAAAGCAGCTGAAGCATGCGAAGCAGTCGAAATATGATCTTATTCAAGGATTTTATATCAGCAGGCCCTTGCCGGAGGAGGAAGCGCTGTCGCTAATCAAGAATAATAAGGTATATGACATGAACTGAGGGCAGCACTTATGTACTGTTGATTCACTAATGTATCGATGATGAATCACTCTAATGAATCACCCATGTACCGCTGATGTACCGCTGATGTACCGCTGATGTGCCACCGATGTACGGCTGACGCAGTACTGACGGATTGCTGACGTACCACTGGTATACTAAGTTAACTGTTTCGGGCTATTTAAAGGGGGAAGATGAATTGAAACCGGTCATTATGGATGTAGATACAGGCATTGATGACGCCTTGGCTATCGCTTACGCAGCCCGCTCTCCTGAACTGGAGCTCATCGCACTCACGACCTGCTTCGGGAATATTTCCGTTCAGGAGGCTACGCGGAATTCTCTGTACGTGCTGGAGAAGCTGGGCAAGCCTGTTCCTGTATACGAAGGAGCGAAGCTGCCGATAAGCGGCAGTCTGAAAAAAGCCTACGCCAGGCATATTCACGGGCAGGACGGGCTCGGCAATACGTTCCGGGAAGAACCTCAAGGCCATAAAGCCGAGCTGGCAGCGGCCGAATATATCATTCGGCAGGTGAAGGAGCGGCCGCATGAGATGACGATTATTGCCGTAGGGCCGCTGACCAATCTGGCGCTGGCGATCGAGAAGGCGCCGGACATTATCCCGCTGATTGGCGAAGTTGTCGTCATGGGCGGAGCGGTGACTGTCCCCGGCAACGCTACGCCGTACGGCGAGGCGAATATCGTGGCCGATCCGGAGGCGGCTGCGGCCGTCTTCGCATCAGGCGTACGGCTGACGCTGGTCGGGCTGGACGTGACGATGCAGACGCTGCTGTCCAGCGGGTCTTTGCAGAAATGGCGCCGTTCCGGCGGTGAGCTGGGAGGATGGCTTGCGGAGATGACGGAGTTCTATATCGGCGCTTATGAGGCGCGCTTTCCCGGCATCGGCGGCTGCGGATTGCATGATCCGCTTGCTGTAGGTGTGGCGATAGATCGGAGTTTTGTGTCATTCGACCGAATGCGGGTTGCTGTTGTAACCGAAGGAGAAGCTGCAGGCCAAACGGTAGGTTCGGTTGAAGGGGAACCGAGAATCGAAGTATGTACGAAGGTAGACGCCGAGCGCTTCCTGCAGCATTTTTTAAGTCGTGTTATATAAGCTATAGAAGAACCCATAGAAGAACAGCCCTTGTGGTCATAAGCCTGAGGGCTGTTCTTGATTCATGGTAAATAACCTGTGTTTTTATTTATGACAACCGGTTGACACAATGTATGTCAATCGTTTATCATAAAATCGAACATGAATGAATGCGCATTCAAGCTACTGGCAAAAAGGGGGAAATGATTTTGAAGAAATTTAAGGGTATCAGATGGACGGCAATGCTATGCTTGGTTTTGGTGATTTCTATGTTAACCGCTTGTTCTGCTGGCAATACGTCATCCACCAGCAACAGTCAACAGGAAGGGGGAGAAAGTTCTCAAGCCGCTAAAAATGTTAAGCTTACGTTTTTTAACACCTCAGCGGAAGTAAATACGGTGTTTGAAGATTTGTTCAAGAAGTATCACGAACTAAATCCAAATGTAACGATTGAATTGATTCCGACGCCAATTGGCGGCGCCCAAATTCAGAAATTCCAATCTTTGCTGGCGTCCGGCAACCCGGCAACCATTGCCAACCTGGATGCGGGAACGATTTTGCAATATAAAGATAAGTTCCTGGATTTAGAGCCGGAGAAAGCGAAATACGAAGAGTTGACGAAAGAAGGAGCTGTAGAAGGAGCTCTGCTGGAGGGGAAATTCCTTGGCATTCCTTGGTCAGCTCAAGGTTATGGACTGCTGTATAATAAGCGGGTCGTTGAAGAAGTGATCGGTGGACCATTCGATCCATCTACGATCCAAACGCGGGATGCACTGGAAGATCTGTTTAAGAAAATTGAAGCAGCCGGTAAAGCGCCAGTTATGGTCCATGGGGCAGATTGGTCTTTGGGCGCTCATTATCTAGGTCTGACTTATTCGTTGCAATCTGAAAGCGTAGACGAAAATCGCAAGTTTGTGGATAGCCTGATGGATGGCTCTGTTACGCTTGCGGACAACCCGCAATTCAATGGTCTGATCGATACCTTTGATTTGTTAAAGAAATACAATGCAAGAAAGAACGACCCGCTTGTTGCAGACTACAATAAAGATAGCGCTGACTTCGCCAAAGGGGATGCAGCTTTCTATTTCATGGGAGACTGGACTTGGGCGGTTATCGGAACGCTGGAGAATCGTGATGAAGAATTCGGCTTAATTCCAGTCCCAATCAGCAATAACCCCGAAGATTTCGGAAACACTCAAGTAGCGTACAGCCAGCCTAAATTGTTCGCGATTGATGATTCTGGTTCTTCCGCAGAGCAGCAAGAAGCAGCGAAAGCATTTCTTGAGTGGCTGGTGACCAGCCAAGAGGGTCAAGAAGCTATTGTCAGTCAAATGGGATTAGCCCTGCCTTACAAGGATGTAAAAGTAACAAGCACAAATGTGATCTCCAATGCGGTTGAGCAATACGTGGACCAAGGAAAAGTGATCAACATTGGAGTAATCAACTATCTGCCGCAAGATTATTGGTCTATGACTGGAGCATCGATGCAGAAATATCTGTCTGACATCATTGACCGCAACGCGCTTGCAGGGGAAGTACAGGCTTATTGGATAGATCAAGCTCGTAAATAAGAAGTCTATTCACAAAGGAGGACGGGACTGGGGTTTTACTTCGGCCCGTCCTTCATCTAAAAGGCTAAACATGGACATATAAAGGGGCAGCAACATGATTAAAAAAAATTTTCTAAGGAATACGGGCACGTTTCTAGTTTTTGGGGGACCCTCCATCTTCGCCTTTATCGCTGTCATTGTAATTCCTTTCTTTGTTGGAATGTATCTGACGTTCACCAACTGGGATGTTCGATCGGCTGACACTGCATTTATTGGGCTTGCCAATTATATTGAAGTGTTTCAAGATAAAGTATTTCTCGGCCAGTTATGGTTTACGCTGAAATACGTTTTTTTTACGGTGTTGATTGCTAACGGCTTTGCCTTCTTTATTGCACTTTTGCTTACAAGCGGGGGAAGAGGAGAGCAGTGGCTGCGCACCGGATTTTTCACCCCGAATCTGATTGGCGGTATCGTTCTCGGATATTTGTGGCAGACGCTGTTTTCGCAGGTGCTTCCTTACATGGGGCAAAAATACGGCTGGTCCTTGTTCCAGACTTCGTGGTTAACAAGTACAAACACGGCGTTTTGGGCGTTGGTCATTGCAACGGCCTGGCAATTGATCGGTTATTTGATGATTATTTATATCGCGGGCTTCTCTGGTGTTCCTACGGATGTGCTGGAAGCAGCATCCATCGACGGAGCCAGCCGGAAGGCAACAATTCAGAAGGTCATTCTGCCTCTAACGATCCCGGCGATTGTCATCTGTGTTTTCATCTCATTATCTCGCTCCTTCCTAACCTACGACATCAACCTTGCCTTAACTAAAGGTGGTCCGTTTGCCTCGACGGAGCTGGCTACCTATCATATTGTGCAAAAGGCATTTTTGTCGAACCAATATGGAGTCGGTCAGGCGGAAGCAGTTGTATTGTTTGCCGTAGTGGCGATTATTGCACTTACGCAATCATACCTGCTTAAGAGATTGGAGGTCGAATCTTAATGGATACGCATCGCAGAGGCTCAACGGTTAAAAACATACTATTGTATTTGCTGCTGCTCGTTTTTTTAACTCCATTTTTGATGATTATCATGAACTCTTTCAAAACGACGCAGCAGTTCGTTGAAAATCCGTTATCCTTCCCGAAAAACTTGAAATTCGAAAACTATGTCAGTGCTTATCATAATATGGATTTTCTGAGCAGTTTTTTGAACTCCATGATTATTACAGTTGTTTCCGTGCTGTTGATCTTGTTTTTTTCGGCGATGACCGGATATCTGTTCGTTCGGTTTAATTGGAAGATTAACGCTATTATATTTTTTGCGATGCTGGCCTCCATGGCTCTGCCATTTCAGGTCATTATGATTCCGCTCGTGATGTTGTACGGCAATATGGATCTGCTGGATATGAAAACAACGTTGTTTTTCATGTATTTAGGCTTTGGTGTTCCATTTGGCGTGTTTACTTTCCATGGTTTCATCAAAGGGGTTCCTTTTGAACTGGAGGAGTCAGCATTCATCGAGGGCAGCTCCAGGCTTCGGACCTTTTTTCAAATTGTTTTGCCGCTGTTAAAGCCTGTTTTCGTAACGCTAATGGTGCTCGATGTGCTGTGGATCTGGAACGACTACTTGCTGCCAAGCCTGGTTCTTTTATCGCCGTCACAGAAGACGCTACCTCTCTCTACGTATAATTTCTTCTCGTCGTATGCTGTGGATTTTGCTCCGTTGATGGCAGGGTTAATTATGACAATTATTCCAGTTCTCATATTGTATCTATTCCTGCAGAAGCATATCATTAAAGGAATTACGGAGGGTGCTTTGAAGTAATTATACTAGCGATTGTTTGCTGAAATAGAGATGGACTATTTATAATGGTTGTAAAAAAACAAGGTGGTATTTCATGCCTAAAATTGAAGATGTCGCTAAAAAGGCAGGAGTGTCTGTCACGACGGTTTCCCGAGTGCTTAATAATAGAGGCTATATTAGCGAGAAGACAAGAGCTAAGGTAAATCAGGCCATAGAGGAGCTTAATTATCAGCCTAATGAAATGGCTCGGGCTTTGTTTAGAAGAAAATCGAATATGATCGGCCTTATTATTCCTGCTGTATCGCATCCTTTTTTTAGCGAGCTGACCTATCATCTTGAGCACTATGCCGATCAGCAGGGATACAAATTGTTATTGTGCAATTCGAACCGGGACGTCGCTAAAGAGCTTCAATATATCGATATGCTGAAGAAGAACCAGGTCGATGCCATTATTATGGGAAGCGCGGTGCTGGATGTTCAGCACTATTTGAATTTGGATTTGCCAATCATCTCATTTGACCGCACCATAGCTGATGATATTCCCATTGTAGCCTCTGACAACTTCATGGGAGGCAAGCTTGCGGCGAGACTGCTTCTAGACAAGGGCTGCCAAAATCCGGCTTACCTTTATCGGGGGATTGATGGGCCGCATCACCAAGCTTTATTGGCTACCGAGAGAGCGAAGGGATTTGAAGAAGAATTTCTCGCCGTTGGAGCGAAGCCGGTCCATTTGCAATTGGAGGTAGGTAGGGGGGAGGATTCCGAACCCGACAATGAAATCATTCGTTTCTTGCAGCAGCATCCGGAAGTGGATGGTATATTTGCCAGCAGTGACTTTATTGCCGCCGAGGTGCTCCAGGTCTGCCATCAATTAAAAAGGAGCATTCCAGACGAAATTAAAATCATTGGATACGATGATGTTAAAATAGCCTCGTTAGTTTATCCCCGGCTCAGTACGATCAGGCAGCCGATTAGGGAAATGAGCAAATGTAGTATTGATTTGATCGTTAGGCAAATGAATGGAGAAGTCGTGCCTAAGATCAATGTGTTTCCCGTTTCCTTGATAGAGAGAGAAACGACTTAAAATAAGTCAGGTATGGCAGAGTAATTTTAGAACCAAATATGTCAACCGGTTGTCATATCGATTGGACTTCATCGGGTTTTCATACAGGAAGGAATCAGGAGGAATAGTCATATGGATTTTATCAATAGAGTAGCTCCGGAGTTGCGGGAGGGATTGGAAAGTGTTCCTGTCTTCAGGCTCCCCGAAGATTTGCAAATGATGAGAGAACAACCTCGGAAGCCCGTACTATCCGAGCATGTCCACATCAAGAAACGCTGGATAACCGGTGCGGATCATCAAGAGATGCTTGTAAATATATATGAGCCGATTCACAGAGCCAGCAAGGAATTGCCTGCGCTTCTTTGGCTTCATGGTGGGGGATATGTCATGGGGCATCCGGATATAGATGACATTATTTGTATCAGCTTTGCAGAGAAGACCGGTTGCGTCGTCGTATGCCCGGATTATCGGCTTGCCCCGGAGCATCCATTTCCGGCGGGGATCAATGATTGTTACAAGACATTGGTCTGGATGGTACAAGCAGCAGAAGAATTGGGCATCGACACCTCCCGTATCGCGGTCGCCGGCGCTAGTGCTGGTGGAGGCTTGACGGCGGCGCTAACCCTGATGGCACGTGATAAAGGAGGTCCGGCCATTTGCTTCCAAATGCCGCTATACCCGATGATAGACCATCGGAACGAGACTCCTTCGAGTTACGAGATTACTGATCCCGCAGTGTGGAATAGACACAATAATTTGGAAGCTTGGAAAATGTATCTTGGTGACGAGCAAACCGATGAGGAGAAAATATCGCCGTATGCCGCCCCGTTTTGGGCAACAAGCTTCGAAGGCTTGCCTCCGACCTATACGTGCGTAGGGCAGCTGGATCCATTTCGCGATGAGACGATCCAATATGTTGCACGGCTTGCCCAGGCTGGCATTGATGTAGAATTTCAACTCTACCCAGGAGGCTATCATGCCTTCGAATATACCGCTCCTGACGCGGAGATCAGCAAGCGTACAAAAGATGGGTATATTCAGGCACTGGCGAGGGCATTTAACGCCGCCAAATAATCTTTTCCCTTAAATTAAATATAAATATCGGAGGGAAACGCATGTTTGAATTAGACGATATCATTCCGCTCGGAGATAAACCCAATGATTTGCTAGCAGTAGGGGAACTGCTTGTTGATATGATTTCCAATGAATACGACGATGACAGCTTCGAATGCGATGGATATACCAAGTTTTCCGGAGGAGCTCCCTCTAACATCGCGATGAATGTCAATCGGTTAGGTATTCGTTCCGAAATCGTCTCGGCGGTAGGGAATGATGGATTTGGAACATACCTTCTGCGGCGATTGCAGCAAGAAGGTATGGACACAAAAGGCATACAGAGGGTAGATGCTTCCACGAGCCTGGTGGTGGTTACAAAAAGCAGGACAACCCCGATCCCTATATTTTATCGCGACGCCGATTATCAAATGACATTCGATGCCTCGTTGGAGCAAAGGATAGCCAACTCTAAAATCGTTCACTTTTCCTGTTGGCCTATCTCCCGAACGCCGGCGCGGCACACGCTTGAAAAGGTAATCGAAGAAGCCCGCTCTCAAGGTCTGCTCATCGGCTTTGATCCGAATTATCATCCCATGATTTGGCAGCGGGGCGAGGATGGGGCGCAATATGTTAAATCCATCATATCTAAGGTGGATGTGATTAAGCCATCGGAGGATGATGCTGAACGCTTGTTTGGGAAAGATGAACCCATTAAACAGTTGGAGAAATTTCTTGAATTAGGCGCGAAGCTTGTCATTATGACTTTGGGTAAGGATGGAGCCATTGTATCCAATGGCAAGGAGACGCTGTCCTTCGATTCCTTAGCTACCGAGATCGTGGACACCACAGGGGCTGGGGATGCGTTCTGGTCGGGATTCTATGCGGCATTGATCAAGGGCCACAGCATCAGGGAGGCGCTTCATCTTGGTTTTGCAGTGAGTGCGTACAAGTTAAGATTTACGGGTGCAGTGGTGCATTTGCCGAGGCTGGAGGTTATTAAAGAACAATTTAGTTTGTAGGAGGTCTAGAAATGGCAATTAAGAACCAAGTACAACTTATTACGTATCCGGATTCCATGGGCGGGGATTTGAAAACACTGAATCAGATGTTAAACAAGCACTTTTCAGATATTTTTGAGGGTGGCATTCACATCCTTCCTCCATTTCCCTCTTCTGGGGATCGTGGCTTTGCTCCATTGACCTATCTGGAAATCGAGCCGAGCTTTGGCACATGGGACGAGATTCGGGAAATTGGGGAGAAGTTTGATGTTTTGCTTGATCTCATGGTCAATCATATATCAAGGCAGTCGCCCTATTTTCAAGACTTCCTCGCCAAGGGGCGCGACTCGCAGTATGCCGATCTCTTTCTGACTCTCGACAAGGTTTGGGAGGACGGCGAACCGGTACAGGCTGATATTGATCAAATGTTTTTGCGCCGCCCGCAGCCCTATTCGACCTTTCAAATCGGGAAGGATGGCAAGGAAGAAAAGGTATGGACGACGTTTGGCAAAACAGATCCTTCCGAACAAATCGACCTGGATATCCAGTCCCCACTGACGCGGCGGCTATTTGAAGAGTTTTTTGAAAATTTCAAGAAGCAAAACGTCAAGATTGTCAGGCTGGACGCTGTCGGCTATGTCATTAAGAAGCTGGGAACCAGCTGCTTCTTCGTTGAGCCGGAAATCTATAAGTTCCTCGACTGGGTCAAGGAGCTCGCAGATTCGTATGACATTGAATTGCTGCCGGAAGTGCACGCGCATTACTCCACCCAATTCAAACTAGCCGAGCATGGCTGCTGGATTTATGATTTTATTTTGCCTTATCGGGTTCTAGAAGCTTTGATCAACCGTTCAAGCGCGGAGCTTAACCAATATCTGAAGATTCGCCCGCATAAGCAGTTCACGATGTTAGATTGCCATGACGGTATTCCTGTAAAGCCGGACCTGGATGATCTTATTGATACAACGGAAGCAAGAAAGCTGGTGGACGTCTGTCTTGAAAGAGGCTCCAATCTAAGCCTGATTCTATCGGATGAGCATAAAGCGGCAGACGGGTTTGATGTTCATCAAATTCGCTGCAGCTATTATAGTGTCCTTAATCATGATGATGACGCCTATATGGCGGCAAGAGCCATTCAATTCTTCGCACCGGGCATTCCGCAGGTATATTATGTAGGATTGCTGGCTGGCGAAAACGATATGGAGCGCGTTCAAGAGACTGGCGAAGGGCGCGAAATCAACCGGCACAATTATACCGTGGAGGAAATTGAACAGGCCTTGGAAAAGGATGTTGTTCAACGATTGCTGAAGCTGATTCGTTTCCGTAATTCGTATGATGCCTTCAACGGGGAGTTCCGTGTGCTGGATTCGCCAGATGATGAAATTCGTCTTCAGTGGCACAAGGGCGAGAAAAGCTGTGAGCTGACGATTAACCTGCAAACCTACCGCTCCGTGATCAAGTACGCAGATGACATGAATCATACAGTTGAGTATATTGTCTAGGTTCACTTCACGAGGAAGGAGTTAGATTCATGGCGACGATACAAGTTAACTTTTTCTCCAAGTGTCTGCGCAGAGAAGTGACATTTAATGCTCTATTGCCGCTGGATTCCCCGGTTATTCCTGGGCAGACGGAGGAAGAGCATAGAATCAAGCCGCTCAAGACGTTGTATCTGCTTCATGGGTATTCAGGCAGTCATGGGGACTGGCTAAGCTATTCGAGAATCCGTGAGCTGTCGGACAAACATAAAATCGCTGTGATTATGCCGTCCGGGGAAAACCACTTTTATGTAGACGACGAAGATCTGGGCGCGCTTTACGGGGAGTTTGTAGGCAAGGAGCTGGTAGAGTTTACGCGAACGATGCTCCCGCTGTCTACGGACCGGGAAGATACCTTTATCGGCGGCTTGTCGATGGGGGGTTACGGAGCTATTCGTAACGGCTTGAAATACGCAAGCCATTTCAGTAGAATCATTGCGCTGTCATCGGCGATTCTTCCTTATAAAATCGCAAACGCGGCTCCGGATTTCAAGGACGGAATTGCCGATTATAAATATTTCAGACGGGTGTTTGGCGATTTGGATCAACTCCTCGGAAGCGATAAAGATCCCGAAGCGCTTGTTATGGGCTTGAAGGAATCGGGCGAGCCTATTCCTCAAATTTATATGGCTTGCGGTACGGAAGACTTTTTGTTGGATGTCAACCAGCGTTTCCGCGATTTCCTAGTGCGGGAGAATGTTCCGCTAACCTACGTGGAAAGCGCTGGTGCCCACACCTGGGATTTTTGGAGTGAATATATCGTGTATGCCATAGAATGGGCTCTGGGCAATAACCCCAACACGTAGATAATCTAATGATTGCACACCCATGCCTCTACAGAGCGAATCGTTCTTGTAGGGGCTTTTTTTGACTTAGCTAAGTAAACGAGGGGAGAGGTTGAGTGATGAGGGGCGGAAGCATGTTTAAAACGAACAGCATTGTTTTCAAATTCTTGGTACCCCTGACGATTATTCTATTCATTCTGTTCTCGGTGCTGCTCCTAAGCAATATTTACTCGCTGGAAGTGGTGCGTAATCATTTTCTCAACAATGCCCGGAATACCCTAGAGATTTATGTGGAGAACATTCATAACAACCTCAGCATTTACTCCAAAGATCTGACCGAGGTGTTTGAGAATAACATCGACATCGCTATAGATCGTTCTAACAATGGTGATGACAGCAGTTATTTTCAGGATATTCAGTTAATGAATGCTTTAAAAGCCAAGGTCTCTAACAACTATTCCAGCGATGGGGTGTTCATCAAGCTCCCTGGCAGTGCGGCAACGCTTATTCAATTTGGAAATCGCTCTGAAATAGCCGATAAGCTGATTTTGGCTGATTTCCTGGATCGTCATGAATTCAGGCCGGATTCCCAGACAGAAATAGACCAATGGACAGGTTTAATCATTCAAGATCAGCATTATTTATTCAAATTTATTACGTACAATGACATTACTTTTGGCACATTCGTGAAGGCAAGCAGTTTGTTATCGATCGCGGAGAGGGAAGGGGACGGCTTCGGCCATTATGTCTTAAGCAACCATGAAGGGATTATTCTTGCTTCGACAGACTCCGGGTTCGTTGGCGGTGAAGCAGCGCTACGGGGGCTTCGGGACAGGCATGAGGATAGCTATCTATTTATATCCGAGCCGATCAACGAGTTTGGCCAAATCATCCATATTGCAGCGAAGCAAAATATTTTTTCCGGTCTAAAGTTGATCCAATGGCTTATCATTTCGCTTGGCGTCATTTCTATTATCGTGATTCCGCTGTTGCTCCGGTGGCTGGCAAAAGACATTTTACAGCCGATTCTGGAACTAGTCCGAGCGGCTAAAGAAGTGGAAACAGGGCAGCCGGAATTCCCTCTCCCGTCGGAACGTTATTCGCTGGAGTTTATGAAACTATTTCACTCTTTTCATTCTATGGTAAACGAGATTACGACTTTGAAAATTCGTACCTATGAAGAACAAATCGAGAAGAGTCGCAATGAGCTGAAGTACCTGCAAATGCAAATTCGGCCGCATTTTTTTCTCAACGCGATCTCGACGATTTCGAGTCTCTCCTATCAGCAGAAGAATGAGGAAATCAGGGAATGGATCAGCCTGTTGTCCAAGCATCTGAGATACATGTTTAAGGGCGCGTTTACGTTCGTTCCCATTTATGAAGAGATGAGTCACGTCGAAAATTATATTCGCATGCAAGAGATTCGATACCCCGATCAGATCTTTTACATGACAGACATCGATTACAGGGCAGGAGAAATTGAAATACCGCAATTTCTGATTCAAACCTTTGTGGAGAACATCTTTAAGCATGCCATGACCTATGGGGAGATGTTGTCTATATTTATTCGGGCTGACATTGAAATGCTGAATGAGGAACCCTTCGTTAGAATCGTGGTGGAAGATAACGGAGAGGGATTTCCCGAGGCGTTACAGATTCATGAGCCTGTACAGCAAGAAGCCAGGGAAACCGACGGCCAAGTGGGAATTGCCAACATTCGCAGAACGCTTCAGTTGATCTACAAGCGAGACGATCTATTGTATCTCTCGAATGTGGAGCGGTCTGGTGCGAGAGTTGAGCTGCGAATTCCTGTTTATGCAAGGGCGGATTGATTCTTAAGGAGGGTAATTATGCATTGCTTGCTGATAGATGACGACATTCCTACGATTGAGGTGCTTCGTGACATGATCCGCTGGAATGATTTTGGCATTATGCGGGTGTCGCAGGCACACAGTGTTCAGGAGGCCAAAGCGATCTTTGCAGTGGAAGCGCCTGATCTCGTGATTTGTGATATTGAAATGCCCCGAGGTACCGGGATTGATATGATCAAATGGGTTCGGGAGCAAGGTTACGAGGGAGCCTTTATCTTTCTTACCTGTCATGAGAGTTTTGACTTCGCCTCCACCGCGATCTCGTACAACGCAGACTCGTACCTGACCAAACCACTGGATAAGCTGAAGCTGGAAGCGGCATTGCGGAAATCGGTGGAATCACTCAAACGAAAGAGAATGCTGGGCGAATACCGGAAGCTAGGACTCACCTGGTTGAAAAATAAGGCATTCGTAGAAAAAAGTTTCTGGAAGGATGTACTGAGCGGCACCATACATTCGCGACTCGATCTGATTCAGGTCGAAATTCGTAAACGGGATTTGTCTTTGTCGGTCGAGCAAGGTTATATCTTGTTTCTAGCGAGCGCTCAGCGGCATGATTTGGATCAGCATTGGGACATGAATGTCTTCATTTATGCCTTGTCGAATTTGAGTTCGGAAGTGATGTTTGATCAACCCGGCCATGAAAGGGTCATTACTTATCCAACAGACAGCCGGATTTATACGATGATTGTGTATGAAGCGAGAGAGAATAATGACCAATTGCATGTGAAAGCAGAGAGGTTGAACCGGTTGTGCAGGCAATATTTCAAGTGCCATGTTACGTGCTATATCAGCGAGGAGAGGAGTATCGAGGAGCTGGCGCAAGCAAAAGCCGAACTGGAGAATATGGACATATCCAATCTGATTTTCAGAGGGGGTATTCACTATGAAAGAGATCATTTCAATTACAATACGTCGGAACGATATACGCTGAATACGCGTCATTTTGCGGCGCTATTCGTTCAGAAGGAACAGATACAAATCGTCAATCAGTTGAAAAAAGAGCTGGAGCAGCTTACTGCTCACAACAAGCTGGATCCGGCTACGCTTCATTCGATTCGAGAGGATTTTCTTCAAGTCGTCTACTCGTTCCTTGCGGGCAACCAAATTCAAGCCCATAAACTGTTCTCCGATGATGTCGCCCAGCGATTGTACCAAAGATCCGATGGCAGTATATTCGATTTCATGAAGTGGGCGCACATGATAACAGAAATTTCGATTGAGACCACCAAGGAAACGCTGCGTTCTGAAGGGGTAGTTGAGCGGGCCAAGCGGTTTATCCATCAGAACTTTAACCTGGATATAAGCCGGGAGGATGTTGCTGCCTGTGTTTTTCTAACGCCGGATTACTTAGCTAAAGTGTTCAAGCAAGAAACAGGTTTAACGATAAAAGAATATTTGAACGAATATCGAATTGAACAGGCCAAACGGTTGTTGATTGAAAGTACGGCGAGCATCAGCGTAATCGCATCGAATACTGGATTTGACAATATTTCCTATTTTTCTACGTTGTTCAAGAAGCTTACGGGCGAAACGCCGAATGCTTATCGGGCTAATCATAAATAGTTGTTCGAAACACTTGTTTTTGAAAAAACATACCGTTTTTTTAAAAGTCATGTGGTTTTCAAAGGGATAAGATATTACTGAAATCACAGTGACAGGAGGCAAGAATACAAACATGAGAAGAAAAAAGGGGATAGTGTCTTTACTGCTAACGATTCTGATGCTTAGTTCAATCGTGGGGGGATGCGGCAATTCAGGGGACTCAAAGGCCAATTCACAAGGCGCTGGAAGCGGATCGGCCAAGGCCGATAAAATCGTTTTTGCCATGCCATCTTTTAATCGAATTCCAGATAATATCAACAGAGTTACAGAAGCCATTAATGCAATAACGATTCCAAAAATCGGAGTCGAAGTGGATTTCAAAGTATTTGGCCCTGCGGATTACGCCCAGAAAGTGAATTTAGCTCTGCAGAGTGGAGAGCAGATGGATGTATTTACAACCCTCGGCCAATTTACGAGCTATGTATCCAAAAACCAGCTATACCCGCTGGAGGATCTTCTCCCAGAGCATGGCAAAGATTTGCTGGCTATTATTGAGAAAGACTTTGGGCCGGACATGCTGAAATCGACCACCTTGGACGGCCATATTTACGGCATACCTGTCAATAAGGGGATGTCGATACCGAGCAATATCGTCTACAATGCGGACATGTTGAAGGAAGTCGGCTTCAGCGCCGATGACATTCAGTCCGTCGACGATATGCCCAAAATTTTTGATGCAATCAAGCAGAAGTATCCGGAAGTCATTCCATTTGGTCCAGTCAATGTAAATCCGAGCGATCCAGGCCTTATCTTCCTGTTAAAAGGAATGTACGAGGTTGATTTCCTATCAGACACCACCGGGATCGGGGTAGTTATCGGCGACGATTCGCAGGTATTGAACTTTTACGAAACGGAGGAGTTCAAACGTGGTGTCAGCATGATGAGAGAATGGTTCAATCAAGGCTATCTGGAGAAGGATGCGGCGACAACCTCAATCGCTTTCTCGGATATGATTGCCTCCGGGCGGGGATTCTCCTTTATGGCCTCGTACAGCGGCTTGGAAGCTGCGAAGGCATTAAGCGCGCAAACGGGCAAAAACCTAGAGATGAAGCGGATCGCCCCCTATTATTTTGAGACCGGTGCGGTAAATATGGTGAGTTGGATGGTTTCCAGTACGACCAAAGCTCCGGAAGGGGCTGTGAAGTTCCTTAACCTGCTGTATTCGGATCAAGAATTGATCAATACCGTATTGTATGGCATCGAAGGCGAGGATTACGTCAAGGCTGGCGAGCATCATGTGAAATTTCCAGAAGGCAAGGATGCTTCCACCGTGGGCTATACCGCCATGCTGAGTACGGGAATTGTAGGCTCCGAATCTTTGCAGTATCAGCTTGAAGGCGTAAATTGGTCAGATGTGGAACTGAAGCTGCGAGAGAATAAGGAAACGAAGATGTCCCCGTTCTTTGGCTTCATCTTTGATCCTAGCGATGTAAAAACACAAATGAGTGCGGTTACCAACGTAGTGAACCAGTATCTGCCTGGCCTTGTATGCGGAGTATTGGATCCTGAGACGTCCATTCCGAAGTTTGTAAAGGCGTTAAACGATGCGGGGGCTGAGGCGATTATTAAGAGCAAACAAGAACAACTGGATCAGTGGATTGCTGGACAAAGCACCCAGTAAGCGTTAATCAAGTGTTGGGCGAGGTGGGTTCGAGTCGAGTCCGCCTCGCGTTAATGGAGGAGAACATCGTATGACAACCACAACGGCGAAATCGAAAGGACCCAAAAAGACGCTTCCGCTCCTGCTTCTAGCGGCTCCCGGGCTGCTCTACTTTATTATAAACAGTTATATTCCCATGATAGGTATCTTTATTGCCTTTAAGGATATCAACTATGCCAAAGGGATATTCCGAAGTGATTGGATCGGATTCGACAATTTTAAGTTTCTGTTTCAAACGAGCGATGCCTGGATCATGACGAGAAACACGCTTCTATACAATGTCGCTTTTATCGTGCTGGGGACGATTCTATCGATCCTTATCGCGATCTTGATGTCGGAATTGCTCAGCAAAGCATTCTCTAAGATATTTCATACTAGCCTTATATTACCCAATCTTATCTCCATGGTCGTCCTTTCGTATCTTGTCTTTGCGTTTCTGAATGCGGACAGCGGGTTCATTAACAACTCGATTCTTATACCGCTTGGCCTGCCGGAGATCAATTGGTACTCGGAGCCGCAATACTGGCCTTTCCTGTTGGTTTTTATCCAGCTCTGGAAAACCGCAGGGTACGGATCTATCGTGTACATTGCGTTTATAGCAGGGATAGATAAGAGCGTCTATGAGGCTGCGAAGATCGACGGTGCAGGCAAGCTCAAGCAAATATGGACGATTACTTTGCCGCTGCTGAAGCCAACCATTGTTATTCTGACATTAATGTCGATCGGCAGGATTTTTAATTCAGACTTCGGTTTGTTTTATCAGGTTCCTTTAAATTCAGGCGCCTTGTACAGTACGACGCAAACGATTGATACTTACGTGTATCGTGCGCTGATGCAGGTTAACGATATTGGTATGTCTGCCGCCGCAGGTCTTTATCAGTCGCTAGTCGGGTTTATTCTTGTCATGGTGGCAAATGCCATTGTCAAAAAGGTTAACGCGGATAATGCGTTGTTTTAGGAGGCACATCATGATTCAAACTAGAGGTGAAAGGATTTTTTGGCTTTTTTCCATCGTTGTTATGGGATTGTGGGCTATACTGGCTTTTTTGCCCTTTATTCTGATCGTTGTCGCTTCCTTTACAGACGAGTCGGCCTTGATTCGGAACGGATACAGCTATTTTCCTGAGAAGCTGAGCTTGGACGCCTATCTTTATATGGTTTCTTCAGCATCCACTTTTGCTAGAGCTTACGGTGTGTCTTTTCTGGTTACGATTTTGGGTACGAGCATCGGACTTCTAATTTCAAGTATGCTGGCATATCCCATGTCAAGAAAGGATTTCAAATATCATAACGTATTGGCATTCATTATTTTTTTTACCATGCTGTTTAGCGGAGGCATCGTACCTTCTTATATCATGTGGACGAAGTACTTCCATATCAAAGACTCCTTGGCGGCATTGATTGTGCCCAATTTATTGACGAATGGCTTTTATGTGCTTCTCATCCGCAACTACTACAAAAACAATGTACCCAGCGAACTGATTGAAGCCGCACAAATCGACGGTGCCTCGGAACTGCGGACGTTCTTTCGGATAATGCTGCCACTGTCTGTTCCGGTCATGGCAACGGTGGGGCTGTTTATGGGATTGGCCTACTGGAACGATTGGATTAACGCCTTATACTACATTACATCACCGAAATATTATGGCATTCAAAACATGCTAATCAACCTGATGAACAACATTCAGTTTCTTAAATCCGGGCAGGCCGGAAACGTGATTGGTGCAGGTGCGGTAGAGCTTCCGAGCACGGGGATTCGCATGTCGATGGCAGTAATCGGTATATTGCCGATTGTGCTGGTGCTGCCGTTTCTGCAGAAGTATTTGACCAAAGGGGTCGTTATTGGCGCCATTAAAGGATAAGAAGCGAACATAAGACTAGCTTGTTGTAAAGGAGAATAAATGCATGAAAGTACAAGATGTTATCGATCGAATCCTGCTCGACTCCTGCGGCGGGAAACAGCTGACTGACACCTGCGATCAATTGGTATCCGGCAGCCCCGACATGCAGGTGACAGGGATTGTGACCAGCTTTATGGCGACTGTGGATGTGATTAAGGAAGCTATTTCGCTCGGAGCCAACATGATCATTACCCATGAGCCTACTTACTATACCGGGGCAGATCGTCTCGATTGGGTGGGGGAGGATCCTGTATATTTAGCTAAGAAAAAATGGATCGACGACTACGGAATTGCGATTTGGCGGTATCATGATCATATGCACATGGCGCAGCCCGACCGGATCTATGCGGGACTTCTGAAAGAAATTGGCTGGGAGAAGCATCAGGCCAATGAAGACAGCCCTTGGATATATGTTATCGAGCAGACGACTGTGGGGGAACTCGCGCAATTTTTTAAACAAAAACTGTCCATGGACACTTTGCGCATCGTAGGTAATCCCCATATGCCTTGTTCTCGGATTGGAATTTTGGTTGGTGGAGGGAGCCTGGGGCTGGGACAGGAGCATATGCCGATGCAGCTGATGAGAGAGCAGAACCTGGATGTCATGGTTTGCGGAGAAATCACGGAGTGGACGCTATGTGCATACGTCAATGACGCTGCCATGCTAGGGATGAATAAGGCGATGCTGATCGTCGGTCATGAGCGAAGCGAGGAATGGGGAATGAAGCATATGGCGGATTGGCTTCAGCCCCTCGTTAGCGATATTCGCGTAAGTTTTGTGGATGCAAAAGAGCCGTTCCGGTATTTATAAAGTAAGGTCTTGAATAAATGACACCTTCAAGCATGTATATCATGTCGTAAGATATGAAGACATCTGGAAGGTGTATTTTTTTATTAGCAGCTATTATTGAGGCGTGTTCACGATATTAGAATAAATCAATATTAAATTAGAATATGTCATTGAATCAAATCGTTCAAAGTTTTAATGTTAGAATATAATGAAAACGCTAACAATCGAGATGTCATATGGAAAGGGGGGGTGCCAAGGGAATTTGCCGAGGGATAAACGAACATCTGCATATTTTCATAGAACGACATGAAATAAGAATATATCAATAATGATCCCGGTTTTTGTCTATAGTCAGAAGATTATGTTAACTCATCGATTCACGACACTTTGATCAGCGTGCAATAGAAGAGGGGGATGCATATGAGCAGATTTTTGGCAATGTTGTTGGTCGGGATTTTAATTATGACCCTCGTGGCATGTGGAGGGAATAATACACAGACGAATGGCCAGCCGGCTGATCCGGACAAGAAGGGTCAGGAGATTTCTGGGGAAATTACGGTATTTGGATGGGGTGGCGGGGAAGAGCTTCAGAGCCGGAAGGAAGCCACCAAAATTTTCAAAAAGCTGTATCCAGGGGTGAAAGTAAATGAAATTTGGCTGCCGGCGGATAACATTGACGTGAAGCTGGATGCGGCTTTGGCCGCAGGGAATGCGGGCGACGTCATCATGATGTCTCCTGATTGGAAGGGGCTTCGCTCTAAATGGTTTGAAGATTTGAATCCTTATATCGAGCGGGATAACCTGGATCTCGAGGCTCTGCTCACGCAAGGGGTTGACGGGGGGTATGTAGATTCCGATGGAAAAAGGGAAGGAATGCCGACCACCGCCTCCGATTTTATGATTGCATACAACAAGGAAATTTTCGATAAAGCCGGTGTACCGTATCCGACAAATGAATGGACCTGGGATGAATTCGCGGAGATTTCCAAACAAGTATCTTCAGGAGAAGGGGCAAACCGGGTTTACGGCATCGTGTCACACTGGATTCTGCAGAGCTTGGCTCCGTTTGTGTACGGTGGAGCGCCGTATAACGAAGATTGGACGAAGCAGACATTAGATGACCCGAATACGATTAAAGGTTACCAATTGTTTGGCGACCTCGTTAAGGCCGGGGCGATGCCGGATGACGCCGCCGCCAAGAGCATGCCGATGGACCAGATGTTCGCGGCTGGAAAAGCAGCCATGTACCCGATGGGCTTGTTTGAAGCATCGACGATCGCAAAAAATGTCGGAAACAACTTTGAATGGGGGATCGTGATGCCTCCGAAAGACCCGTCGGGGAAAACCGTGAACATTAAATTCCAAACAGGATTCGCGATGAACAAGGCCTCCAAGAACAAAGAAGCGGCATGGGCTTATATTAAGACGGTGTCCCTGAATAAAGAAGTAGGCGATTTGTACAGCAAAGTAAACCTTCCTGCAGCCAAGGAAGCAGCCGAAAGCACCTTTGTAAACATGAAGATTGAAAATACAGAGATCTCTATGCTGGATTTTGTGACAGGACTGCAAGATGCCATTACCTTCCCTTGGGGAGGCGCGATATCCAAAGCGGGGGACCTGTATGCGCAAATGTGGCAGCAGGTGACGATTCAGGGCAAATCGGCTGAAGATGCGGCGAAGGAATATGCGCCGCAAATTCAATCCGCCTTTGATTCCATTCATCAAAACAGAAAGTAAGCGGGTATGACGGCTAGAGTTAGGGGAGGGTATTTAACTCAATATCCTCCCAAGCTTTAAAATTCAGAGTCTCCTAGGGAGGCTCCGGGGAGGCGAAATAATGAAGGCGCAAACAAACAGCATTGCAAAAAGAGAAGAAAGGCATTTTTTCTTCTTTATCTCGCCATGGCTTTTGGGCTTTTTGATTTTCACCCTGTATCCCATGATTTTTTCGGTCATATTGGTCTTTACGAATATGGATATGACAGACTCTGGAAAATTCATCGGCTTTGCCAATATCATCCGGGCTTTTGTACAGGACCCGCTGTTCTATAAATCTCTGCTGAATACGCTGTATTTCGTACTTGTTTCCGTCCCGGTCAGTCTGATATTAGCCTTCCTGATCGCACTACTGCTCAATCAAAAGATCAGAGGGGTAGGATTTTTCAGAACCAGCTTTTATATCCCGTACATCACTTCTGGCGTTGCAGTTACGTTATTGTGGGGGTGGATTTTTAACGCGCAATATGGACTTATTAATTATTCCCTTTCCCTGTTCGGAATCTCGGGACCAAGCTGGTTGAGCGACACCAAGTGGGCGATGCCTGCGATCATTATCATGGGGGTCTGGACGATCGGCAATTCGATTATCATCACCCTCGCGGGGCTGCAGGATATTCCGGAGCAATTATATGAAAGTGCTGAAATAGATGGGGCGAATGGTTTGGTGAAGGTCATGCGCATTACGCTGCCGTTGGTAACCCCCACGCTGTATTTCAACTTGATCATGGGGATTATCGGCGGGTTTCAAATCTTCATGCAGCCTTACATTCTGACAGAGGGCGGCCCGAGCTACGCCACATACACCTACATGATGCACATTTATAACCATGGGTTCAAATATAGTGAGATGGGCTATGCATCCACCTTGGCATGGTTATTGTTCATTGTCATTATGATCATAACCCAGATTGTAAACCGGACCTCCAAATACTGGGTCTATTACGACAATTAAGTTGGGAGGTATTACTGTGGACACCTACTATAAGAGTAAAAGAACCGGCGATTTAATTAGATACAGTCTGAGTTATGTGGTCTTGATCATTTGTGCGGGTATCTTCATTTTTCCGTTCCTATGGATGCTTTCCACGGCCTTTAAAATACCGTCCGAGGCTTATACCTTGCCTCCGAAGCTGTTTCCCAGGACATTCACACTGGATAACTTCATCGAGGGGTGGAAGTATGCGGACTTCACGCGTTATACATTAAATACGTTGACCGTAACCCTACTCGCCACGTTGGGAACGGTCCTCTCCGCATCCTTCGTAGCCTATGGGTTTGCCAGGTTCAAATCACGATACAACAACCTGCTGTTCACTGCCGTACTCGCCACATTAATGCTGCCCAGTCAAGTTACCCTAGTTCCTACTTATCTCTTGTTCACCAAAATGGGCTGGCTGGATACACTGAAGCCGCTGATCGTACCTTCTTTTTTTGGCGGAGGCGCGTTTAATATTTTTCTGCTGCGGCAATTCTTCAGATCGATTCCGAAGGATTTGGATGAAGCCGCATATATTGATGGCGCAAACGCCTTCCAGATCTATTATAAAATTCTGCTGCCGGCTATAAAGCCTGCCTTGATTACGGTTGCCCTCATGTCTATAACGTTTCATTGGAATGACTATATGTCGCCGTTGATTTACCTGAACAGCGATCAGAACTTCACCTTGGCGATCGGCTTGCAGTTCTTCCAGAATTCCTTTGGTTCGTCGCAAATTCAGATGCTGATGGCCGTCTCCTTAATAACGGTGATTCCCGTACTTATTCTGTTCTTCGTGGGGCAGCGGCATTTTGTTCAGGGCATTACGATGACGGGAATCAAGGGATGAGACCTCTGCTCTGCCGGTCAGACTGCGGGTATGCTTGTGAAAGTTTCTTGGCGTGTACCCGGTTAACTGTTTAAACTGCCGGCAGAAGTGCTCCACATTGTGGTACCCGCATCGATCGGCAATTTCGGCAACCGTGTGTGTACCATGGATCAGATATTCTTTAGCCAGGCGAATTCGGCTATGGATGACATCGTCCATACAGGAAATCCCGAAGCTTTTTTTGTAAATCCATTGAAGATAACCCGGGCTGATGCGAAGAATCTCCGCCATCTTCGGAACCGACCAATGCTGGCCGGGGTCGTTGTGAATGGTGGCCCGGAGCTTTAACAGGTTATAGTGCTGCGGAGTAATCTCATCCTGGAAGTAAGACTCCAAGAGTTTATTAAACAGCGTTCGAAGCAGGCAGTCGATAGACGACTCTCTATAATCATTGCTGAATGAATTTTCGCTTACGAGCAGCTGAAATAACTTGTGACAGTACTCCGGGTCATCTAAAGCGAAAGGAACACCGAAGGGGAGCGATGTTTCGGTCACATAAGGCTCGTCGGATTCGAAACGAATCCAATTGTTGATGTATTGCTGGGAACAGGCCCGGTAGTAAATTTTCTGCTTCGGCTGATAGAGCACAGCGCAGTGAGCCGGGTATTCCTTCAATTCCCCGTCCACCCAAAATTGAGCCGGAGTTTGCGTGATCACTAAAAGCCAGCAGTCATGTCCTTCGGGAATATCAAAAATAAAATGGCTATTGTGTGCCGCATCATATTCCACATAGAAAATCTTGGTCATGCTCCTCACCTCAATCAAAGGGAATATATCTATGAATACAAAGAGTATATCAATATTTCGACAGTTTATATCAAAAAATAAGGAGTGCACAACATTAATGATGACAAAACAAGGTTTGAATCCATATCTTCCATCCTGGGAATACGTTCCTGACGGGGAGCCGCATGTTTTTAACGACAGGGTTTATGTTTACGGCTCCCATGATCGCTTTAACGGACATGCTTTTTGTTTAAACGACTATGTATGCTGGTCAGCACCCGTAGCAGATTTGGCGGACTGGCGGTATGAAGGTGTGATTTACAAAAAAACAGACGATCCGCTTAATCCGGACGGCGGCATGTGTCTGTATGCACCGGATGTCACCGTGGGACCTGATGGACGGTACTATCTGTACTATGTCCTAGATAAGGTTCCCATTGTTTCGGTTGCCGTCTGTGACTCTCCAGCTGGTGAATATGAGTTCTATGGCTATGTGAGATATTCGGATGGAACACGTCTAGGAGAAAGACAGGGCGATGAGCCTCAATTTGATCCTGCCGTGCTGACAGAAGGGGAATCCACTTATCTGTATACCGGCTTTTGTGCCATCGGGGACAAATCAAGAAAAGGGGCCATGGCCACGGTGCTCGGCCGGGATATGCTCACCATCGTGGAAGAACCGGTGTTTGTTGCGCCAAGTGAACCGTACAGCAAGGGCAGCGGATTTGAAGGACATGAGTTTTTCGAGGCGCCATCCATCAGGAAGCGAGGCGATACTTATTATCTGATCTATTCTTCGGTTGTCATGCATGAGTTGTGTTATGCGACCAGCCCATTTCCGACAAAGGGCTTTACATATCAGGGAGTCATTGTAAGCAATAATGATCTTCATATTGATTCTTATAAACCGGCTGACAAACCGATGTATTACGGAGGCAATAACCATGGCGGTGCTGTGGAAATTCAGGGGCAATGGTACATTTTCTATCACAGGCATACCAATGGTACCGCATTTAGCCGCCAGGGGTGTATGGAGCCCATTTCATTCCGGGAGGACGGAACGATCCCTCAGGTGGAGATGACCTCCTGTGGCCCGAACGGAGGGCCGCTTGCAGGGCGCGGCGAATATCCTGCATATTTGGCATGCAACCTGTTTTGTAAAGACGAAGAGCTGTATACAGGAGGTTTTGGCGCTTCCGGGGCATGGATGGACAGCCGGTTTCCGAAAATAACCCAGGATGGAAAAGACGGCGATGAGGAGATGGGATATATCGCCAATATGACGGATTCGGCTACGGCCGGGTTCAAGTATTTTGACTGCCATGGAATCCGGAGGATGACCATCCAGGTGCGTGGGTATTGCCGTGGTGCCTTTGAAATCAAAACCGCATGGAACGGCCCTGTTCTCGGAACGATTCCGGTTGAATTTTCAAACGTATGGAAACCGTATTCTACAGAACTTGTCATTCCCGATGGCATCCAAGCCTTGTATTTTACATACACTGGCATGGGAAGCGCGAGCTTGGCCTCGTTCACGCTGGAATAAGGTTGAATATATTCGTGATCTCAATCCAACGGATCGGAGGGGAAGCATGACTGCGATGGAACAGAAGCATGGTTTGTGGTATAGAGAACCGGCTGCGGAATGGAACGAAGCTCTGCCCATCGGAAACGGACGGCTGGGGGCCATGATCTTCGGGGGCACGGCCGAAGAGAAGCTGCAGCTTAACGAGGATTCGGTATGGTACGGCGGTCCGCGTGACCGCAACAATGAAGATGCACTGCCTCATTTGCCCCAAATACGCGAACTGATTATGGACGGACGGCTGCGGGAGGCGGAGGATCTGGCAGCGATGACGATGACGGGGCTGCCCGAAGCGCAGCGCCACTATTTGCCGCTAGGCGATCTGCTGCTGGCGTTCGCTGATCATGAGCCGCCTGCGGAAGACTACATCCGGGAGCTGGATCTCGAGCACGGCGTATCCCGCGTCAGCTATCGGATTGGCCAGGTGCGGTACACCCGCGAGATGTTCGCCAGCTATCCGGACCAGGCGATCGTCATCCGAATTTCCGCCGACAAGGAGAAAGCCCTATCTTTCAGAGCCCGGTTCAACCGGCAGAACTGGAGGTACTTGGAGAAGTCGGAGAAATGGGGGCAAAGCGGGCTGGTTATGCGCGGGGAATGCGGGGGGAAGGGGGGCAGTTCCTTTTGCGCCGTATTGAAGGCGATCCCGGAAGGCGGCGACGCCCGCACCCTTGGCGAACATCTGGTGGTGACCGGAGCGGATGCAGTTACACTGCTGCTCGTTGCCGGTACAACCTTCCGGCATCCGGATCCAGAGCTTTACGGCAAGCGGCAGGTGACGGCGATAAGCAAGTCCACTTATAGCGAGCAATTAGCCCGCCACGTTGCCGACTACCGGGAGCTGTATGGGCGGGTTGACATCGAGCTGCCGAAAAACCCAGACAGAACCACACTCCCGACCGATGAACGGCTAGCGCTAATCCGGAAAGGAGAAGAGGATCATGGCCTGATAGCAACTTATTTTCAATTTGGCCGCTATCTGCTCATTTCCTCCAGCCGGCCCGGCTCCTTGCCTGCAAATTTGCAGGGCATATGGAACGACAGCTTTTTGCCGCCGTGGGACAGCAAATTCACGATCAATATCAATGCCCAAATGAATTATTGGCTGGCGGAAAACTGCAATCTGAACGAGTGCCATGAGCCATTATTCGAGTTGATCGAGCGGATGCGGGAGCCTGGCCGGGTAACGGCCAGGGTGATGTACGGCTGCCGGGGTTTCACGGCGCACCACAACACGGATATTTGGGCGGATACGGCCCCGCAGGATATGTATCTCCCGGCTTCCTACTGGCCGATGGGTGCGGCCTGGTTATGTCTGCACTTGTGGGAGCATTACCGGTTCAGTCAGGATCGTTATTTCTTGCATCGGGCGTATGAGACCATGAAGGAAGCTGCGCAGTTTCTTCTCGACTATTTGATCGAGGACGGGGAGGGCCGTTTGATTACTTGCCCGTCCGTCTCTCCCGAGAACAGCTATAAGCTTCCCAATGGGGAGACAGGCGTGCTGTGTGCTGGGGCTTCCATGGATTTTCAGATTATCGAGGCGCTATTTAGCGCCTGCATCCGCAGTGCGGAGATCATCGGACGGGATGAGGCGTTCCGGAAGGAACTTGCCACTGCCCTGAAGCGGCTCCCCAAGCCGCAGATCGGCAAATACGGCCAGATCCAAGAGTGGATGGAGGATTATGAGGAGATGGAGCCGGGACACCGCCATATATCCCATCTATTCGCGTTATTCCCGGGCGAAGCTTTTTGTGTAGAGCGCACCCCGGAGCTGGCCGAAGCCGCGCGGACGACACTGGAGCGCAGGCTGGCGAATGGCGGAGGCCACACCGGCTGGAGCCGGGCGTGGATAATCAATTTCTGGGCCAGGCTGCGGGAGGGGGCTAAAGCTTACGAGAATGTGAAGGAACTGCTCAGTCACTCCACGCTGCCCAACCTCTTTGACAACCATCCGCCGTTTCAAATTGACGGAAATTTCGGCGGGACGGCGGGCATTGCCGAGATGCTGCTGCAAAGCCATACCGGAATGATTCGATTGCTCCCCGCTTTGCCTGAAGGGTGGAGCGAAGGGAGGGTCAAAGGGCTGCGGGCCCGGGGCGGGTTCACCGTCGATTTCTCCTGGGCGGAGGGCCTTCTTACGGAGGTTGTCGTGAGCTGCGCGGTTGCCGCATCCTGCTGGTTGAAGGGGCCAGGGATCGGCATCATTTCATTTGATGGTGAGGCTGGCGGCTCCTATACGTTTGGCCAATCGTAGTTTCAATGTTGTCGTATAAGAACTTAAATATAAAAAAACCTTGCTCCGCGCCCAGAATACAAGGCGCGGGGCAAGGTTTACAATGGGTTACTTCACCTTTACAGTCATTTCGAGATTTTTAATATAATTTTTTACCAAATTGCCGTTTTCATCTCGTTTAAAACTGCCTGATGTTGCTCCTGGTGTTTCCATTTCAGGAATAAAAGCTTTGACCGTGATCGACTCGGTGTTTTTACTCAGGGCATCGATCACGAAATTGTGGTACCAGTGCCCATTTTTGTTGTTGTCGTTTGTTCCAAAGCTGGAAATTTGTTCGATCATGTTGCCTTCGTCATCTACGAACTCATAAATGATGCCCGAATGCTTGTCTTTGTCTAAGCCTTTCTCAATCAATTGAATACGGGAAGAATCTGAGGTTAGATTAAGCTTGCTCAAGGTGACGCTTAGGTTTCCGTGTTTTTTGGTCATATTTGGCTTCAAGGCCGTCGCTTTCTCTACGCTTTGCTGGATCGGCATTTCTAAGGTATACGGATTGTCTACACCTTCCAGCGTGATCTTGACGGTAAGCTTGAATTTATTTGAAAAAGCGAGCTGGTTGAGATGATCCCCCAGCCAGGATGGATCGACAATCTTAATTTCCGCTGTGTCTGGATTGGAGCCTTGCGCCCAACCGAGACTAGGTCTTTTATGCAGCTTTCCGTCGCCCATGTCATAAATATTTTTGCCATTCATGAAAATTTGAATGTCCTTAATGGCTCCTTTTGCCCATACATAATCCTCGGCCTGTTGATCAAAATGCCCTTTGGTTATTCCTGAAGTCAATCCTCCGCCGCTTCGATTTACGGTAATACCGATATAGTTGCCGTCATACAGCGCCTTACTTACGCTCAGCGTAATGCCGTTGTGGGTTACACTAGGATTTTGCGCCGACGCTTGTGCCGCCACGCTCGTAGGGGTAAGCAGGGGTGTACGGGATACATTCGCTGTCGCTGTTCCTAAAGCCGCTCCACCCAAAATCAAACTTGCTAAAGCGGCTGTTGTCATCACTTTATATACCTTTTTCATTTTAAACTCCTCCACATATGGTTTTATTATTTGGATAGGTTGTACAGTTTCTCTATTTCGTTCTGATTTACTTGTACGCTCATTTCAAGTTCTTTCACATAATGTTTGACAAGTTCTCCATTCTGATCAAGCTTGAACAAGCCCGTTTTAGCCGAAGGGTCGACCATTTCAGGGACAAATGCTTTCAGCGTTACTGTACTTGGGGCTTCCTTGAAGCGGTCAAATAACAGTTCACTCCGGCTTTCGCCAGCTTCTCCGAGCGCCCCCATGCCGCCGACAAAATTCAAGAGATTTCCTTGCCCATCCCATAGCTCGAATATTAAGTTCTGATAAGCTTCTCTCGACCCATCCTCTGGTTCCAGATTTAAAGTCACCTTCGTTGTCAGGGGGGTAAATTGAATTTCGTCCAGTGTGACGGTAACATTTCTCCAGTTTCTCGTTTCTCTAGGGGAGAGACTCGTTGTCTTCGTCTGCTTGCGAACAGGCAGCTCGAAAACAAATGGCTCCTTGGTACCCTCCAGCCAAAATTGAGCTGTCAGTGTAAATTGATCTGGTAGAAAATATGCCGATTCCCCCGGGCCGGAATGGGCAGTTAACCGGAAAATCGCTGAATGAGGATCTTCTGTCGGCAGCCCGCTCAAACCGATGCGTTGGTTTCCCTTATATTCGTGGGTAGGTTTGCCGTTGATGAACATTTTGAAATCTCTGATTTCGCCTCTTTGGTGGATCACTTTCGCATTCTCCCCTTCTCCGACGACCTCGGAATCCAGAATAGCGCTGGGAAAATGATCGCCTTCTCGCTGAACCGCCAGAGATAAGCGAAGTCCGTCAAAGATGACCTGGGGCACATGCAGAGTAACTCCCTCATGGGTCACACTGGCTTTTGTTTCCTCGACCAGTCCTTGCTCCTCCGCTGTTTGTAGTCCCAAATCGTCAACCAGTTTGAAGATATTGCTGATGAGCGGCAGGTTTTTCAATGAATTTGCCAACGCTGGCGACATCATTACACCACTTAGTCCCCCGATAAAGACAAGGAGGACGGCAGCGGCTGTAGCTGCCCAAAATTTGCTCATGATCCGGCTGCGGATGTTATGCCCGGTTTTGTTCTCTATCGGATGATGGGGCAGGGAAGCGTAAACTTGATCCTGACGTTGACGAATGATCTCCGGTACTTCGTTTAGTTCTCCTCTGCCGATTTCCCGAAGCTTTTTATCGAGATCATATATTTCCATAAGTCAGCTTCCCCTCCTGTTTCCGCTTTATTTCATCGGCTAATATCCCGCGAGCCCGGTGCAGACGCGTTCGGACGGCTCCTTCGGAAATGTCCAGCACACTCGAGATTTGTTTAATTGACAAGTCTTGAAAATAAAACAAATGGATGACGATGCGCAATGACTCGTCCAGATGATCCACGGCATCATGCAGATCCAGCTTGCTGCTGTCCTCGTAGTAATGGAACGGAGGCTCCGCTTCCGGGAGTTCTGCCATAACCACCGTCTTACTGCGCAAACGAAGCAACTGATTGCATTCATTGATCAGAATCCGGATGACCCAGGTTTTAAAATATTTTGGCTGTTGTAATGTGGCTAAGCCTTTGTACGCTTTAAGCGTAGTTTCCTGAAATGCGTCCGCACAGTCTTCGTCACGTCTGACAATGGACTTGGCCAAGCTATATAACTGAGGCTCCAGCATCCGGAAGAGCCGGATGAACGCTTCCCGGTCACCTTGCTGCGCCCGCTTGACGTCCAGTACTATATCTTGCTGCAAGAATTTCAACTCCTTTTGAGGGCCCTCTATAGAATTAGATCGGGGAGTGGGCGAAAAGGTTACAGGCTATGACCGACTTATTTGGAATAGGATGGATTGCAGTGATGTTTGGATTTTTCCATAAAAATACCCTGACCAGGATTTGTGCCCTGGTCAGGGTCATTTGTTTTTTCTAGGTTTACTATGATGGGAGCGTGTATCAATCACGGGGGGCTGTTCGCGATAAAAGATATGCATCCTGCCGTTTTGTCTCAGGCCAGCTTCTCATCCAGAAAAATGTTTTCCAGCGAGACCCTTTCCCGTTCGATGCTGTAAATTCTGATTTTACACTCCACCGCGGCTTGGACAATCTCCGGGATCACCTCTTCCTCGTCGAGCTCTATCTCGACATAAGGGGGTTTACACTGCACGGCACCAGCCATCTGCTGTAACCGATCCAGCCACAGGCTTTCTTGAGATTGATCGCTGGCTTGATATTTGATAGTTATGTTGATGCTGCGGGTATGTGCCTCGCGAAGCTGTTCCAAGGTTCCCATTTTTTCAATTTTTCCATGGTTCAGAATAGCCACCCGATCACAGATGCGTTCAATTTCTTCGAGATTATGGGACGTCATGAATATAGTAATGCCTTGAGATGCTAGCGTACTGATCAATTGACGAATTTGCAGTGCGGACTCGACGTCCAGCGTCGAGGTGGGCTCATCTAGAAAAATCAGCTCTGGGGAGCCGATCAAAGCTTGAGCGATGCCTAATTTTTTTCTCATTCCAAGCGAGAATTGCCCGACCTTTCGGCCTAAATCCTCTCCTAGACCTACCGATTCAAGCAGGTCAACAAGCGAGTCCTTTCGGGCTGAAACCCCTTTAACTCGAGCGAAAAATTTCATATGCTGAATGGCGGTCATTTCATTGTAGTAATTACTGTTATCTGGCAAGACACCGATGCGCTGTTTGATTTTATTCATATGCCTGTAGGGTGTATTTAAGATCTCGATTGTGCCAGAAGTCGGTGTTAAAATGCCGCTCAGCATGTTGATGGTAGTACTTTTGCCAGCTCCATTTCTTCCGAGAAGAGCGAATACTTCTCCAGTCTCTAGACTAAAGCTGATATCATCCACGGCTTTCTTCGTCTTATACTCTTTAGACAGTTTGTTTACGATTAATGCTTTCATGCTTATAAATCCTTTCTCTGAAATAAAACCACGGCGGCTGCTAAGAAGACAAGGACCTCGGCCACAGTTACGAGCAGCAGTGCTGGTTGTTCAGACATTGGGTAGTAGGGAAGCAGATAACGCAAAGCACGGATCGGCACAACGGAGGAGAACATGCTCCAGATTCCAAAAATCGGCAGGGCCAGACCGAGCAGCACGCTCAGGATCACGGAATAGGCGTGGTGTATCACTAAGGTAGATAGCATAACGCAAATACTGGACAGGAAGGCAAGATATATCCATAGAAATAGCAATTCATGAATGACAAAGGTTCGCGTGATGAAGGATACCAATACGAAAGAAATGAGAGATACGATGACCCAAAATAACCAAACCGCCAAGAACTTGCCTAGAATCACTGAAGGGCGGGAGGTTTTGGTAATCAAAAGACGGATCCGCTGCAGCTGAATGTCGCGATTCACAATATCATGCGATAGAGTAAGCACAAATAGAGCCCCAAAGATCACCAGTATAAAAGATAATCCAGCCAGAGCCGTAGCCGACGGATTCGAGGATTCGTCCATAAATAGGGGGCTATTTCTCAAGCTGCGGGCGGCTAAAATGGATATTCCGGTAATAAATAAAACGATTAAAATAGATTTAATTCCTCTAATTAGGCCGACGAATTCTTTAATTACTATTCCTTTCATAACAATTCTCCTTCTTTCATCCCCTATACATTCTTTGATTCTCGAGTGAGCCACCTGCCAATAAGCCCGACCACGGCTAATCCTCCGAAAATAAACATCAGAGTCTTGTACTCATAGAAAAAGAAGCGGGTAATCAAGTAGCCGACAACACCTGCTAAACTTAACAGCTCAAACAGTTTACGCATAAATATCTCTCCTGTCTCTTATTCGCTATTCGTATTCCTATTAAGTTAGCAAATATTATACTAAGTTACAAGAAAATACCTGTAAATTATAGGGTTTCTCAGCTGTACTGCTGCTGTATTTGCGAAAATACCGATCTATGGGTTGAAACAATAAAAAGCCCTGACCAGGTAGAGTGTTCTGGTCAGGGCTTTATGAGTTTTAAAGCTGGGTTTTCTGCGAAGTGACATCCGGATCGGCTAGAAAGGAAGTGATTGGCATCGAGGCCGCTCCAAGGGCGGTGCTCCGGATGCCCAGCTCGGCGAAGGCGACCTGCGTCTTCTTCATATGATAGGACAAACTGCGGCTCTCCAGCGTATGCAGCATCGGCTCTTGAAGCAGATCCCCGGCCATGGACAGGCGGTTGCCGATGACGATCAATTCGGGATTCAGAATATTGACAAGGTTGGCCAACCCCACGCCGAGGTGCTTCCCCGTCTCTTCCAGCAGGGAGAGCGCGTCGGCATCGCCTTTTCGGGCTAGACCCAGCAGGCGGTCCAGCCCCTCCTCGGATGCGGCCGGGCTATCCTTCCAGCGCTGGGCAGCGCGGTCGAGCAGCGCCTTCTCCGAGGCGAGCGTCTCCCAGCAGCCGCGATTTCCGCAGCGGCAGAGGGGGCCGTTCTCGGTGACCGTCATATGGCCTACTTCTCCGGAGAAATTGGAAATCCCGCGATACAGCTCCCCGCCGACGATCATGCCGGAGCCGATTCCGACGCCGATGCTGATATATATTAAATTGGCGGCATCACGTCCGGCCCCGTACAGCTTCTCGCCGATCGCCCCCGCATTGGCTTCATTATCTATATGAACATTCTCGCCGAATTCGGAGACAAGCAGATCCTGCACGGCGACATTGTTCCAGCCAAGGTTCGGGGCGGAGACGATCCGGCTCTTCTCATCCACCAGCCCCGGGACGCCAATGCCGATGCCCACGATGCCGTAAGGCGATTCGGGTGCTTTTTTGCTAAGCCATTGAATCATTTTCCGGATTTGGTCAAGCGCATGGTCGGGCGACGAATCCTCCAGAGGGACCGTTCGCTCCCGAATGACATTCCCCTCCAGGTCTACGAGCACCGCAAACAGATCGTTGACGCGGATATCAATGCCGATGGCATAACCGGCGCCCCGGTTGAACAGCAACAGCGTGGGCTTCCGCCCGCCGCTCGATTCGCCGGGGCCAATCTCGGTCACCAGCCGGCTCTCGATCAGCTCGGCAACCAGAGAAGACACGGTCGCTTTATTCAGGCCGAGCGTTGCGGCGATATCGGCACGGGACAAGGGCTGCCGCTCGCGAACCGTATCCAGAACGAGCGTCTTGTTCATTTTCTTGATCAGTTGCTGATCGCCCGTAATTTTCATGATGAGTACCCCACAATTCTACTAAAAGATAACTACATCATACACATAACCGCAATGTTAAATCAATCACTTAGTTAGTTTACTAGACAAACTAAGTCGGCCGTGTTAGGATAAACATATCAAGCAGCATGCCTCGTCTAAAATTGGGTCATGCTACTAATAGTCATCATGATGTAAAGGCTTACTTTCTGCATGTAATTCCAAATCAGACTGGGAGGATTTAAGCATGAGTTATTTCAAGAACATTAACAAAATCCAGTACGAAGGTTCAGGCTCCAACAATCCGCTGGCATTCAAACACTATAACGAGAACGAAGTAGTTCTCGGCAAATCGATGAAAGAGCATCTGCGTTTTGCGGTTGCTTATTGGCACACGCTGACGATGGACGGAAGCGACCCGTTCGGACAAGGTACGATGATCCGTCCATGGGAGACTCGTACAGGTCTTGATCTGGCGAAGGATCGTGTGGAAGTCAACTTTGAATTTCTGGAGAAGCTCGGTGCTCCTTACTTCGCATTCCATGATCGCGACATCGCTCCAGAAGGCGCTAGTCTGAAGGAAACGAACGAGAATCTGGACGTTATCGTTGCTAAAATCAAAGAAGGCATGAAGGCTACCGGCGTGAAATTGCTCTGGAACACAGCGAACATGTTCACTAACCCGCGGTTTGTTCACGGCGCAGCGACAACTTCCAATGCTGATGTCTTCGCTTATGCTGCAGCTCAAGTGAAGAAAGGCCTCGAAACCGGCCTAGAGCTTGGCTCTGAGAACTATGTATTCTGGGGCGGCCGCGAAGGCTACGAGTCCCTGCTGAATACGGATATGGCTCTTGAGCTCGACAACCTGGCAAGATTCTTCCATATGGCTATCGACTACGCTAAGGAAATCGGCTACACTGGCCAATTCCTGATCGAGCCTAAGCCGAAAGAGCCTACCAAGCACCAATATGACTTCGATGCGGCTACTACAATTGCATTCCTGCAAAAATACGGCCTGCAAGATCACTTCAAGCTGAACCTGGAAGCGAACCATGCGACGCTGGCTGGACATACGTTCGAGCATGAGCTGCGCGTTGCACGCATCAACAACATGCTGGGCTCCATCGATGCCAACCAAGGCGACCTGCTGCTTGGCTGGGATACGGATGAATTCCCGACGGATCTGTACGCAGTTACGCTTGCTATGTACGAAATCCTTGAGAACGGCGGCCTTGGCTCCGGCGGCGTGAACTTCGACGCGAAAGTAAGAAGAGGCTCCTTCGAGCCGGAAGATTTGTTCTACGCCCATATCGCAGGTATGGATACCTTTGCAAAAGGTCTTAAAGTAGCGGCTAAGCTGATCGAGGACAAATTCTTCGACAACCTGCTGGATGAGCGTTATGCCAGCTTCAAGAGCGGAATCGGAGCAGATATCGTATCCGGCAAAGCCAACTTCAAGACGCTGGAAGCCTACGCGCTGCAAAACGGCGAGATCCGCAACAAATCCAATCATTTGGAATTGATCAAAGCTCGCTTGAACGAATATATTTTCGCTACGAAATAAGATGAATAACCAAGGGGACGCTGGACGTCCCCTTTTGAATATGAGGAGAAGTTCAAGAAGTCAATATTGGTGCTGAACGGCTTGCTTTTTGAACACTTATTTTATTAAAGTTTAAAATGGCGAAGGGAGAGTCACGGATGAAATACGTAATCGGTATCGATTTAGGCACTAGCTCGGTAAAGACGCTGCTGGTTGGCAAAGACGGGGAAATTAAAGGGGAAGCCACGGCAGCTTATCCGCTTATTCATGAGCGTCCAGGGTATAGCGAACAAGATCCTGAAGAATGGGTAAAAGGTACGGTCGCTTGTCTTAAAGAGCTCATGAACAGCAGCGGAGTTGCTGCGGAGGATATTGAGGGCGTCTCGTTCTCCGGCCAAATGCACGGCCTTGTGCTGCTCGATGAGAAGAATGAAGTGCTGCGCCATGCCATTCTGTGGAATGATACCCGCACGACGAAGCAGTGCCGGGAGATTGAGGCCAAGCTTGGCGACAAGCTGCTGGACATTACCAGAAATGCGGCGCTGGAAGGCTTCACGCTGCCGAAGATTCTCTGGGTGCAGGAGAACGAGCCAGAGCTGTTCGCGAAGGCGGCGCGCTTCGTGCTGCCGAAGGATTACTTGCGTTACCGTATGACAGGGAACGTCGCGATGGAGCTGTCCGATGCGGCGGGTACGCTGATGCTGAACGTACCGGAAGCGAAGTGGAGCGAGGAAATCCTGGAGGCCTTCGGGTTATCCGCAGAATTCGCTCCTCCGCTGGTTGGAAGCACTGAAGAGACGGGAACTCTGCTGCCGGAATTCGCTGAACTGACCGGGCTCTCCACAAGCACGAAGGTATTCGGAGGCGGAGCGGACAATGCCTGCGGAGCGGTCGGAGCCGGGATCGTGCGTCAAGGCGATGCGCTCTGCAGCATCGGGACGTCTGGCGTTATTTTGTCGTATGAGGAAGATAAGAATAAAGATTTCGCCGGCAAAGTGCATTTCTTCAATCACTCCCATCCGGGCGCCTTCTATGCGATGGGCGTTACGCTGGCTGCGGGCTACAGCATGAGCTGGTTCAAGGATTCGCTCGCGCCAGAGCTGAGCTTCGACGAGTTGCTCAAGCCGGTGGCCGATATCGCTCCGGGAGCGGAGGGGCTGCTGTTCACGCCGTATCTGGTCGGCGAGCGCACGCCGCATGCGGACAGCGTGATTCGCGGCAGCTTCATCGGGCTGTCCGGCACGCATCGCCGCGAGCACCTTGCCCGTGCTGTGATGGAGGGCATCACGTTCTCGCTGGCGGAGTCGCTGGAGCTGTTCCGTCAAGCGGGAATTCACGTAGAGCGCATCATTTCGATCGGCGGCGGCGCCAAGAATCCGGTATGGCTGCAGATGCAGGCGGATATTTTTGGCACTCCGGTCGTCGCCTTGAACAATGAGCAAGGCCCGGCTATGGGCGCAGCGATGATGGCCGCAGTAGGCAGCGGCTGGTTCGACAGCCTCAAGGACTGCGCGGACCAATTCATCGGATACCGTGCCACGTACGAGCCGAATGCAGCGAATGTCGAGAAATATGCGCGGCTGTTCAAGCTGTACCAGCAGGTATATTCGGCAACCCGTTCCTTGAACGAGGGCCTGCAGGAGTTCAGAGAGCAGTAATCGCAGAAATCATCAATACGGGAAAAGAAATCATCGTTGCGTGAGAAGGCTAATAGAGGCCGCCTCGGCACGGGCCATTTCATGATAATGGGTCATGGAATGGCAGCTAACAAGAGCACCGGATTCCGGTGCTCTTTGTGTTGGGGCTTAAATAGTCAATGGCCGAACAACCGCTGTTATGCAGATTCAGTCCTATGCTGAGAATAGAGGGAGGAAAAAATTTACTCCAGTATCTTGCATTATTCAGTAGTGAATGGTAGGATGTGGATATCCTACTACTGATCATTAAATAGTACTGATCATAGCTTTATTGCTGAGTAAGCGATGTGGCGGATATGAACAGAGGAGATTCCATGCAGGAAGGAGCTCTCAAGAATTTTTTGCATGAAACTACGTTGGAGGAGGGATCTTTATGGCTGCGGCTAATTCTGGCGAGGCTGTGCTGATCGAGGCGGTCAATTTGTCTAAAATTTACTCTGCAGGGACGGAGCAATTCCATGCAGCCAAAGGCGTAAGCCTGAAACTATACGCGGGGGAATTTACCGTCATTATGGGCAGCTCCGGCTCGGGGAAATCCACGCTGCTGTATCTGCTTAGCGGTCTAGATGCGCTCACCTCGGGAGAGGTCTATTTCAAGGGGCAGCGGATCGACCGGTATTCGGAGCGGGAGCTTATGGATTTTCGCACGCGCAAAATCGGGTACGTATATCAGTCCATTCATTTGATTCCGGATTTCACCTTGCTTGAGAACGTCGCTTTTCCGGGATATGTAGCCGGCCGCAGCAGCAGCGAAGTCCACAAGCAGGCGCTAAGCCTGCTGCGGAGAATGGGGATCGGCGAGCAGGCGGATCGCCTGCCTTCCCAGGTCTCCGGCGGGCAGCAGCAGCGGGCGGCCATCGCCAGGGCGCTGATCAATTCGCCTGAGGTGATTTTTGCCGATGAGCCGACGGGAGCGCTCAGTCAGGAGCAGGGGACGGTCATTCTGGATATTCTGACCGAGATGAACCGCAGCTCCCAGTCGATCGTTATGGTGACCCATGATCTTCGGGCAGCCTGCCGGGCAGATCGCCTGATCCTTGTGAAGGACGGACATATCGATGGCATTCTGGAGCTGGGCCAATACGAACCGGAGCAGCTGAAGCTTAGAGAAGACCAGATTTTTGCGTTTATGTCAGGGAAGGGGCGGTAAAGGATGTACGCCGTATGGAAATTATGCTGGTCGAACCTCAGCAACAAAAAAGTGCAAAACGGCTTCATGGCGGTCATCATCCTGTTATCCGCCCTGCTGCTCTCCACAGCCGTGCAAGTCATTCAAAATACGAGCCGCGAATATGAAGGCCTGCATGCCAAGGTTCACGGAGCGCATCAGATTCTCCGCCTGGAGAACGGCATTCATGATCCGGCACAGGTTCATCAGTGGTGGGCCGGACAGGAGGGCGTTACAGCTTCGGAAATGATGCGGTACCGCTACTTGTCCAGCATGTCCCACGCCGGCCGGGAAATTCCCAATGTCGACTTGTTTATGATGGATACGCCGAAGGGACCTTTTCCTGTCGATCAGCTGGTGTTCGTTCAGGGGGAGGAGAGGCAGGCGCCTCAGCCAGGAACTGTATGGATACCGACATCCTTAGCCTATTCTAACGATATCCAGGCAGGCGATTCTGTTGAATTCAAGACGGAGAAGGGGAGCTTCCAGCTGCAGGTTGCAGCGGTGGTCGTGGATATATCGTATTGTTCGCCGTTTGCGACCAGCGGGAGAATTTGGCTGAATGGCGGCGATTACGATGCCCATATGTCCTCCCTGCAGGGCCGCGACATGTATATGGCTGGACTGCGGTTCGAGGATTACAGCCAGAACCGGGCTTACTGGGAAAGCTTTGAGAAGTTTCTCGGCATGCCTTATCTGGAGTCGGTCAAGGATTTTGAGAGCCTATCCGCTTACTACATGATCGCGAATCAGCTCGTCAGCTTCATCATGGTATTTCTGGCGGTTGTCATGATATCCGCTGCCTTGTACACGCTGGGATTTACGATCTCCGATGCGATCCTGTCGAGCTACAGAACGATCGGTATCATCAAGTCCATGGGCTTGTCCTCGCGCCAAGTAATCATGGTCTACGTTCTGCAGTATGCGCTGCTGGCCTCGGTGGCGGTCCTTCCGGGCATCGGCTTCAGTTATTGGATTGCGAATCAAATCGTCCGCAGTTCCCTGGCTTATCTCTATACCGGCGCGGGAGCCTCGAACGTTCAATTCTCGATGATTGCACTATGGGCAGGGCTCGCGGTAATTGCGGCTGTAAGTCTCACGGCGCTGCTGTTCGCCAGCCGAGCCCGCGGCATCGAGCCGGCGCAGGCGATCCGTTACGGCATGCCGGAGAAGGCCAACGCCCGGAGGTTGGGCCGCGAAGGCGGATGGCGGAAGAAGCTGCATAAATTGGGCGGGCTTCCGCTGGAGTGGGTCCTCGGGCTGAGGAGCGTGACCGCGAACCTTCGCCCATCCGTGCTGATGCTCCTGATCACGGCGTTGTCCAGCGCGGTGCTCGTGTTCGGCTTTGTGTTCGTGCACAGCATAACCTCTATTCATGGCACGATTGCCAAATGGGGATATGACTCGGCCGATTTATCCGTAAGAATCGACGATCCTTCAAGGCTGAACTATGAACGGCTTCAGGAGGAAGTGCTGACGGATGAGAGGATAAAGAACTACAGCCGATATGGAGACGCCAATGCCGTGCTGCCGATCGATGCGGAGCTTGCCGCGGAAATGGAGCAGGGTACGATGGGGATTCTGCTGATGGTGGCGGAGGGGAATTACGATGAAATCGGCTATGAGAATCTTCGGGGCCGCAACCCCGCTGCCGGGCAGGAAATTTCCATCGGCGTGAACATCGCCCGCAAGCTGAAGCTGGATGTCGGCGATCCCCTGGACATTTATATCGAGGGAGAGAAGCGCACCCTTACGGTGACGGGAATATATCAAGCCATAGCGAACATGTCCTATACTGGTCGCGTAACGGCGGATGCAGTCGGCGGGGCAAGCCCTGATTTTGGCGGGCGCATGAATACGGTCTTCATTAATTTGCATGCTGGCGTGCCGGCCGATTCGTTCGCGGGCGAGCTGCAGGACAGGTATGGAAGCGCGATCTGGGCGGCGACCCAAGCCGCATTGGTCGATGAAGTATTCTCCCAGGCCGTCGCCATAATCATATTACCGGTGTCAATCATGGCTCTCTTGTTCGTTGTCGTTACGTTCGTGCTGATCTATAGCATTTGCCGCATCCAGATCACAAAGGACAGCCGAATCTGCGGCATCTATAAATCGGTCGGCATGACCTCGGGGCGCATCCGCATGTCCTTGGCGGGAGGCATCCTGGCCGTATCGGCGCTGGGGGCTTTGGCCGGAGTTCCCATCGGCTGGCTGCTCCTGCCCCGGCTGCTTAACGTCGTCCTAGCCGATTACGGCATGGTCGAGGTTCCGTTAATCGTAAACGGCGGAGGAATTGCCATGATGGTTCCTATAAGCATTTTGGCTGCATGCTTGGGCTCCTGGTTTGCATCCAGGCCGGTACAGAAGACTTCTCCGCGAATCCTGACAGCCGAATAGAGCAGTACTATGCTGTCGTGAAGATCGGCCGCAGAATAGAGCATACTGTCCAAAAGATCGACTGTAAAATAAGCACATTGGCAGAAAATTAACCGTAGATATAACAAACTGCCGCAAAATATAACGCATTGTTAGATCCAAGGGAAATTGCCGTTTGCAGGGGCGATTTCCTTTTTTTAATCCCGCCCCGAGGGGTCCCCAACTAAGAATTTTGTCCACAGCCGTGTTATAATAAGCGATATTCTGAGGAGGTTACCATGATCATCGGCAATGTATACCGGAAATATTTCAAGAACAATCTGTTCTTGAAAATGATTCTATTCTTTTCGATCATCATGATTGTGACAATTATAACGTTCTCCTACATGATATTCGTATCCATGTCGGAGGCTGCGGTGCAGCGCCAGATGAACATCCAGAAGCGGGCCGTTGAAAGCGTTAGCAGCTATATCGGCGGCAAATATGAATCCGTGCAAAATATGATGCGCGATGTCTACCGGGACAGCGAGCTGGCCAACAACACCTCATTCTTTATGGAGCATCCTTATGAGGAATACGTCCGTTTCAGATTGGATAAGTTCTATAACGATATCGGAGCAACGACCGATGCGGTACGGTTCTTCCGCAACAAGATGGAGGATGACCCCGACATTCGCAGCTTGATGCTGTACAGTGCGGATCAGCAGCATTTATATGTCTACAATCAGCATAAGCAGTTCAAAATCATCCCGACGAATGCCGCCCGTTCCTTCGTGCCGGATGCGATGTATCTGGATGAAGGGGCTCAGGTCTCGCTTCCGAATATCTGGGTCCGGAAAATTGCCAATTTGCCGGATGAGCCGATGTACTCGCTGCGCATCCCGGTGAACAACAAGCAATCGCTGCGCAATATCGGGCAGCTGCTCGTTTATTTTGACGGGGAGCGGATTGGGGAGAGTCTCGCCAACTACCGGGAGGAGTTGAAGGGCACAATTGTCGTGCTGTCCGCGGACGGCGATGTGCTGTTTGACACTTCCAACACCTTTTACGGCCGCAAATATCCTTATGCCGAGCAGGTAAATTCCATTTATGACACCGGGGTGATCGCGGAAGGGGTGACCATAACGAAGCTGACCCAGAGTCAGGGAGGCTTTACCGTACTCAGCGCAGTTCCCAGGGAGGAGATCGTCGCCACCTATAAGGGCATCCGGAACTCTATTCTAATGATCTCTTTGATCTGTATACTGGTCGCGATCATCGTGCCCTCTCTGTTCATCGGCAACTTTGCGAAGCGGATCTATAATATTATTCGCTTGATGAGAAGGGTGAAGAAGGGCGACCTGAAGGCGCGCATCGCAGATTCGCGGGAGGACGAGCTCGGCCAAATTTCCAAGAGCTTCAATGACATGCTGGATGAATTGAACCTGTATATCGACCGGGTGCTTAAGGCGGAGATCAAGCAGAAGCATACCGAGCTTGCCGCGCTGGAGGCCAGGGTAAATCCCCATTTTCTGTACAATACGCTGGAGGTCATTCGCATGCGGGCCATATCCCAGGGGGCCAGTGATGTCGCCGAGATGATTTACAGCCTGTCGGTGCTCTTCAAGAGCTATGTCCAGCAAAAAAGCAGCTACACGCTGAAGGACGAGCTGGAGGCGTGCCGTCTGTATCTGGAGCTGTTCCGCATCCGGTATAAGGATAAATTCGCCTATACGATTCAATGCGACAAGCCGTTCGAGCACATCCCGATATTCAAAATGTCGCTGCAGCCGATCATTGAAAATTACATCCTGCATGGCATGAGGCCTGACCGTAATGACAATCATATAGACATCTCTGTCCAATCCAGCGGCGAGGATTGCATCGTTCAGGTGAAGGATAACGGAAAGGGCATTTCCCCGGATCGGCTGGAGCAAATCATCAGAGGACTTCATCATCCGGAGGAGAACGCGGAATCGTTCGGGCTCCGCAGCATACATGAACGACTGGAGCTGTTATACGGCGACCGCTATGGCCTGGAAATCGAAAGCGAGGAAGGGCAGGGCACTATACTGACCGTTCGTTTTCCCCGGCAGGGAGAGGGGGTAATCAAGCATGTATAAAGTGTTCATCGTCGATGATGAGCCGTTTATTATCGAGGGTCTATACGATATTGTGGATTGGGCCAAGCAGGGCCTGGAGATTGTAGGACATGCGGAGAATGGCGCGCTTGCGCTTGAAGCGATGAAGGCAACGCCGGCCGATATTCTGATTACAGACATTTCAATGCCTGTCATGAATGGCCTGGATTTAATTCGCAGCATTCGGGGCATTTACCCTGAGCTGAAGGTGATCGTTCTTAGCGGCTATAATGAATTTGATTATTTAAAAGAAGGCATGGCGCTTGGCATCGAGAACTATCTGCTGAAGCCGATCAATTTGGAGGAATTCGAGGGAACTCTGAGGACGGTCGTGCAAAAATTGAATGTCACCCGTTCGGAGCTTACCCTCAGCGAGCAGAGCATGCGGATCTTAAGGGATAACGTGATGTACCGCTGGCTGCGGGATCAGATCAGTCCGAGGGAATTCCGGGAGCGGGCCGACCTGCTGGACATTCGGCTGGACAAGCCCTATGTGCAGGTAGCGATATTGCGGGCCGAGCGTTCCGTGACGGAGGTGTTCGAATCCGTGACGAGGCAGCTGAATTCATCCGAGGATATCGTTCCCTTCCGGGATATGGACGGCGATATCGTGCTGGTGTTCAACGCGGATGATGCCTTATCGGGCAAGGAGGATGCGCAGCGCATCAGCGATGATTTACGCCTGCTGCTGTCTTCCCGCCACAAGCTCTACGTATCGCTTGGCAGTTTGGAAATGGTGGAGAATGCGTCCCAGAGCTATGACCATGCCAAGCGGGCGCAGGAATACTTCATGGTGCGGCCGGCGGACCGGATTTTGCGGTACGAGGATTTGGCCAGCCAGCAGCAGGAGACACATCTGGAGGAGGGGCCGATCGACTGGGCGGAATACAAGAAAGAGGTGATGGCGAAGGAAACGGAGGCGCTGTATCTCCGGATTGAAAGAGACTTCGCCTACCTGCAGCAATTGGAGGGCATTACGCCGGAGATGCTCCAGGAGATGGCGATGGAATGGCTGATCCGCTTCAAAATGCTGCTGCAGGAAATCACCCATACCGAGGAGCCGGAGCTGTACAAGGGCGGCCTTAGCCAAATCCGGAGGACGACGACGGTGGCCGGGCTGGTGGAGATGATCAAGGAAGCGGCGGCGATGACGGTGGGCCAGCTGGAACGCGATGTGAAAAGTCCTGTCGTCCAGCAGGTGCTCAACTATATCCATGAATCGTACCATCAGGATTTGTCGCTGAAGGTGCTCGGCTCGATGTACAATATTCACCCGGTGTACCTGGGACAGCTGTTCCATAAGGAACTTAACGAGACATTTACGGAGTACATCAACCGATACCGCATCGAGAAGGCGAAGGAGCTGCTCCGGACGACCAATATGAAGGTGCAGGAAATCGCGCGGAATGTCGGGTACTGGGAGTCGGGTTACTTTTATAAGCAATTCAAAAAATATGTCGGCATATCGCCGACCGAATTCAAAGGGCTTGTCTAGCGAAGCATCGCTGGAGGGCTCTTTTCTTTATTTTCGACAGGATATATTTAATTTAGCTTCTATTTGAAAATGCTTTCATAAATTACAGTTAAGATAGTCCTGATAAGGAAATCAAGGCGAAAAGCCAGCCTGCGAACGGTAATCCAGTCACTTCCTTCAGCAGGAGCCGAAGCATGAATAATCCGGCTGCCCGGAGGAACGATAGCGTTGTCATGTTTTATCATTCGACAGGCTACATCAAAGGGAGGTTCACACGTAATGGCTAAACAAAGAAAAAGATTTGCTCTGGTTCTAGCATCCCTGATGGCGCTTACACTAGTGCTCAGTGCATGCGGAGGCGGCAAGGCTAGCGACAATGGAGCGGCTTCGGGCGCTGGAGGCAGCTCTGACAAGCCGGTTGAATTGATCTGGTACACGATTGGCACACCGCAGAAGGATGTTGACCGGGTTATGGAGGAAGTCAACAAATACACCAAGGAAAAAATCAATGCAACGATCAAAATGAAAATGATCGACTTCGGGGATTATACGCAAAAAATGCAGGTCATGGCTGCATCCGGAGAGCCGATGGACATTCTGTTCACCAGCTCATGGGCATTCGATTACGTGCAAAACGCGCGCAAAGGCGCATTCATGGAAATCGACGAGCTGCTAGATACCCACGGCAAGGGCATCAAGGAAGTGCTTGACCCTGCATTCCTCGAGGGCTCTAAGGTCGATGGACACAACTACGCGGTCCCTGCCAACAAGGAATTGCCGGCTCAGGAGGTTTACCGCTTCAATCAGGAATTGCTTGATAAATACAATTTAGACATTTCGAACGTTCGCTCTCTGGAGAGCCTTGAGCCTCTGCTGAAGGTCATCAAGGAGAATGAGCCGGGCATAACGCCTTATGCGATCGTGAATGACCATGTGCCGCTGATGCCGTTCGACTATGTGATTGAAAAAATGCCGATGGCCGTCTACTTGGACACTAAGGATTATAAAGTCGTGAACATCCTGGAAACCGAGGAAGCGAAGGAAACATTGAAGACGATGCGCAAGTTCTATCAAGCCGGCTATATTTCTCCCGAGGCCGCAACCACAACTTCGGTAGACGATTTGTACAAATCCGGCAAATGGTTCTCGGACCGTGCGGCTACACAGCCGCTGGCTAATAACCTCTGGTCTGCAAGCTATGGTTATCCTGTAACCTCTACGCCTGCTGGCGATGCTTATGTATATAACTGGTCTGTTATGGGTTCGATGCAAGCGATTTCCGCAAACTCGAAATACCCTGAGAAAGCGATGGAATTCCTGAACCTGCTTAACACAGACCCTGTGCTCCGCAACATGATCGATTCGGGGATCGAAGGCGTCCACTATGAGAAAGTCGGCGACAATGTCATGAGAAATCTGGAGGAATCCAAGAACTATGACATGCCTACCTTCTCGCTGGGGAACATCCTGATCACTTACTTGAATGAGAATGATCCGGCAGATAAATGGGAGCAATTCAAAGAGTTCAACGCTTCGGGTAAAAACGCGCCATTGCTTGGCTTCAACTTCGATGCAACGAATGTAGCCAGTGAAATTGCCGCTGTGCAGAACGTGAAGGACGAATTCTGGGCATCCCTCATGACGGGTACGGTAGACCCGGAAGAGTATTTGCCAAAAGCAAACGAGAAATTCAAAGCCGCAGGTCTGGACAAGATTATCGCGGAAGCTCAAAGACAGATTGACGAGTGGAGAGCTGCAAGCAACAAGTAGGAAGGAATTGAAGATCGGGCGGGTGAATGGCCCTCCCGGTCTTCTTTTTCAATAACCAACAGGAGGGGTAAGCGTGAGAAAAATCGGCAGCTTTTTTAAAGACATCGCGAAAAACAAAGTTATGCTGCTTATGGTTTTGCCGGGTGCATTGTGGTTTCTCTTCTTTTCCTATCTGCCGATGCTGGGTACCGTCATTGCCTTCAAGCAGTACCGCTTCCATAGAGACGGCTTCTGGGCGAGTATCGTGAACAGTAAATGGGTCGGATGGGACAATTTCAAGTTTCTGTTCAGCACGAACGACGCTTTCGTCATTACGCGCAACACGCTGCTGTATAATCTGGCATTTATTTTTATCGGTTTAGTATTGTCCGTATTATTGGCCATTGTGCTCTCTGAAATCGTAAACAAACGCTTGGCGAAAATATATCAAACCGGCATGTTCCTCCCGTATTTTTTGTCCTGGGTCATCGTCGGCTATTTTGCATTCAGCTTCCTGAGCTCCGAGCGCGGTCTGCTGAATCAGGTGTTTAAAGGTCTTGGCATGGATCCTATCCAATGGTATGCCGATCCGAAATATTGGCCTTTCATCATTATCCTAGTCTATCTGTGGAAGGCGGTCGGCTACAACAGCGTCGTCTATCTGGCGGCGATTATGGGGATCGACAGATCGCTGTATGAAGCGGCGATGATCGACGGAGCGAATAAATGGCAGCAAATCCGCCGCATCACGGTGCCGATGCTTGCTCCGATCATTACGATTATGACGCTGCTTGCGGTCGGGAAAATATTCTACGCGGACTTCGGTCTCTTCTACCAGGTGCCGAGAAACTCGGGAAGCCTGTATGCCGTCACGAACGTTATCGATACGTATGTGTACCGTGGGCTTAAGACGACAGGCGAAATCGGCATGAGTACCGCAGCTGGCCTGTATCAGTCGATCGTCGGCTTTACGCTTGTTATGACGTCAAACTACATTGTGCGCAAGTTCGATAAAGACAATGCATTGTTCTAGAAGGGAGTGAGAAGCAACATGGCGCAAAGTGCTATAAAAACAAGAGATTTTCACCATTTATCCAAGCCTTGGAATTTCATATTCAATCTGATTGCCGGCATTTTTTCCTTTGTGTGCGTATTTCCATTTCTATTCGTAGTCATCATTTCCTTCACGGATGAAGGAGTCCTGGCGCGTGACGGCTATCGTCTGCTGCCTGCCAAGTGGAGTCTTGAAGCCTATAAATATGTGTTTCAGACGGGGGATACACTGCTCCGTTCATACGGAGTAACGATATTCGTAACCGTTGTAGGGACGATAATCAGTCTATTGTTTATCGCATTTTATGCTTATGCCATCTCGCGCAAAAGCTTTAAATATCGCAATTTCTTCTCCTTCTTTGCTTTCTTTACGATGCTGTTCAACGGCGGACTCGTTCCGACGTATATCGTTACGACGCAGCTGCTCGGTCTGAAGGATACGATTTGGGCATTGATTCTGCCGCTGGCCGTAAATGCGTTCTATATTATGATTCTGCGAACCTTCTATAGCACCAGTGTTCCGGATGCGATTCTGGAATCGGGCAAAATCGACGGCGCGGGCGAATTCCGTATTTTCCTCAAGCTGGTATTGCCGCTGTCTCTGCCGGGCCTTGCTACGATCGGGCTGTTCAGCACGCTCGGCTACTGGAATGACTGGTTCAACGCCCTGCTCTATATCGATAATCCGAATCTGGTTCCGCTGCAATCGATGCTGATGCGGATCGAGACAAGTATGCAATTCATTATGCAGAACTCGCAGAATAGCTCGCTTAGCCTGGAGGCGCTGCGTTCGATGCCGCAGGATACATCCCGCATGGCGATGGTTGTTCTCGCGACGGGACCGATTATTTTTGCTTATCCCTTCTTCCAGCGCTATTTCATTCAAGGTCTGACCATTGGGGCTGTTAAAGAATAAGATCATCGAGGTAGAGGAGAGAGTGGAGACGATGACCATGATCTATAAAGATAGGCACAAACCAACGGAAGAACGGGTAGAGCATCTGCTCGGGCTTATGACATTGGAAGAGAAGGCGGGGCAGCTGATTCAAACTTTCGGCTGGCAAGCCTATGAGCATATAGATGGAACAATCCGTCTTACGGAATCCTTCAAGGAACAAGTGAAGAACGGTGGCGTCGGTTCTCTCTACGGCACGCTTCGAGCGGACCCGTGGACAGGGGTTACGCTGGAAACGGGATTGTCTCCCCGGGAAGGGGCTGAGGCGGTGAATGAAATTCAGCGCTACGCCATCGAGAATTCCCGGCTCGGCATCCCGATTCTGATCGGGGAGGAGTGTTCTCACGGACATATGGCGATTGGCGCGACGGTGTTCCCTGTGCCGCTGTCGCTGGGCAGCACCTGGAATGTGGAGCTGTATCGCGAGATGTGCCGTGCGGTCGCGCTGGAGACGAGAAGCCAGGGCGGCGCGGTCACTTATTCGCCCGTGCTGGATGTTGTTCGCGATCCGCGCTGGGGCCGGACGGAGGAATGCTTCGGGGAAGACCCCTATCTGATCGGCGAAATGGCGGTCGCTTCGGTGGAAGGATTGCAAGGAGATTCGTTAGACCGGGAGGATACCGTTGCAGCTACCCTCAAGCACTTTGTCGGGTACGGCAGCTCCGAAGGGGGCAGAAATGCCGGGCCTGTGCATATGGGTATGCGGGAGCTGCTGGAAGTGGATATGCTGCCGTTCAGGAAGGCGGTTGAAGCAGGCGCGAGGTCCATTATGCCGGCTTACAACGAAATCGACGGGGTGCCGTGCACGACGAATCGGGAGCTATTGGACGATGTGCTTCGCGAGGAGTGGGGCTTCGATGGCATGGTCATTACCGACTGCGGAGCGATCGATATGCTCGCTGCGGGTCATGATGTGGCTGAGGACGGGATGGACGCTGCGATTCAGGCCATTACCGCAGGCATCGATATGGAAATGTCGGGCGAAATGTTCGGCAAGTACCTGGTGGAAGCGGTGCGCCAAGGCAAGCTGGATATGGAAGTGGTCGATACGGCTGTGCGCCGGGTGCTGACGCTAAAATTCAAGCTGGGCTTGTTCGAGCGTCCTTATGCCGACCCGGAGCGGGCGGCGGAGGTGATCGGCAGCGATGAGCATAAAGAGCTGGCACGCCGGATCGCTGGCGAAGGCATCGTGCTGCTGAAGAACGAGGACGGCGTTCTGCCGCTATCGAAAACGGCAGGCAAAATTGCCGTTATCGGGCCCAATGCGGATGCCGGGTATAACCAGCTCGGGGATTATACGTCCCCTCAGCCTAAGGATAAGGTGGTCACCGTGCTGGAGGGCATCCGCAGCAAGCTTGCCGGTCAGCCGGAGCGGGTGCTGTATGCGCCGGGCTGCCGGATTAAAGGCGATTCCAGGGAAGGCTTTGAATATGCCTTATCCTGCGCGGAGCAGGCCGACACGGTCGTGATGGTCGTTGGGGGCTCCAGTGCCCGTGATTTCGGCGAAGGCACGATCGATCTGCGGACGGGTGCGTCCAAGGTGACGGAGAATTCCTGGAGCGACATGGACTGCGGCGAAGGAATCGACCGCATTTCCCTGCAATTATCGGGCGTACAGCTGGAGCTTGTGCAAGAGATTCACAAGCTGGGTAAGCCGGTTGTGGTTGTCTATATCAATGGCCGGCCGATTGCCGAGCCATGGATCGAGGAGCATGCCCATGCGGTCGTAGAGGCCTGGTATCCGGGGCAGGAGGGCGGCCATGCGGTTGCGGATGTGCTGTTCGGCGACGTAAATCCGTCAGGCCGCTTGACGATCTCGATTCCGAAGCATGTCGGCCAGCTTCCTGTTTACTATAACGGCAAGCGCTCGCGGGGCAAGCGTTATTTGGAGGAGGACGCCCAGCCGCGCTATCCGTTCGGCTACGGGCTGAGCTACACGGAGTTTGCTTATTCTGGCCTTCGCGTAGAGCCGGCGGTTATTTCGGCGGATGAAGAGGCGGTCGTCAGCGTCACCGTGACGAATGCCGGTCAGGTTGCGGGAGCAGAAGTTGTGCAGATGTATGTTTCCGATGTGGCCAGTAAAGTGACGAGACCGGCCAAGGAGCTGAAGGGCTTTGCGAAGCTCCAGCTTGCCCCGGGCGAAAGCCGGGAAGTGAGCTTCAAGGTGGGCCGTGAGCAGCTGGAGTACATCGGGCTTGATCATAAACCGGTCGTGGAGCCGGGGCAATTCAAAATTTATGTCGGCAAGCATGTGAACGACGGGGAGAGCGTCGATCTTACGGTGCGGGAGGAGGAATAACGATGGAGCGGATCAGGAGGTTCATTCGCGAGCTGTCGGAGCGTCAGTGGCTGGCGTCTCGCGAGCTGGCGGATTGGGATATTTCTTATGCGGCCTATCATTTGCCTGGCGAATATGAGCATTTTGGGACATATGCCGAAGGACGCGATCTGGAGCGGTTTCCGAGCACGCAGGGGACGACGTATTTTTTCAGGCAGCGGCTTGAAATTCCTGCGGCTTGGCTTGGCGGAAATTACAAGTCTAATGAGGCTGCCAAGCTTAGCGGGAATGACTCCCGGGGTGTTCATGACGCCCATGGGGCTCATGACGCCTATGGTACTCATGACGCCTATGGTACTCATGACGCCCATAGTGCCCATCAAGCCTATGCTGCTCATGACGCCCATAAAGCGCAGAATGCTAGTAACTTGCAGAGCGCTCAGGAACGGCGCAACGGGCATCATGAGCCTAGCGCTCATATCGGCCTCGTCTTCGAGTCGGGCGGAGAGGGATTGCTTCGGGTCAACGGCGCCTCTTATCAGGGGCTGGATCGCAACCATACGTTCGTTACGCTGCGGCCGGAGCGGGATGGCAGCGTCCTCGACCTGGAGATTGAGCTCTTCGACCCGATCCCCGAGCCGGTAGACCCCTTGAATCAGCAGGCGGTCATTCAACCGCCGATTACGTCGATCCGCAGCAGCCTGGTGCTGGTGAATCGTGCCGTGCAAAGCCTGATGTATACGGCTGTAATTGTCCGCGACTCCATGCTGCTGCTGCCGGAGCAGGATTTTCGCCGCACTCGGCTAATCGAGGCGCTGTATCGGGCGATGGACCGGTTTGTGTCTTTGAGCGAGGAGGAAATTCGCGGCGGTGAAGCCGTTGAGCATATCGAGAAGGAACTGAGGAACAACGTTCACGAAATTGGCGGCAATGCAGAAGGCACGCTGCATATGGTAGGGCAATCGCATATCGATATCGCCTGGCTGTGGCCGGCGCGGGAGACGGTTCGCAAGACGAGCCGCACCTTCTCTACAGTTGATGCCCTGATGGATGAATATCCGCAATACCGATATGCGCAGAGCCAGCCGCAATTGTTCGCTTATTTGAAGGATAACGATCCAGAGCTGTATGAACGGGTCAAGGAAAGAATCAGAGAAGGGCACTGGGAGCTGGTTGGCGGCATGTGGGTTGAGCCGGATCTGAACATTCCGAGCGGCGAATCGCTGATGCGGCAAATGCTGTATGGCCAGCGGTTCTACCAGGAGGAATTCGGCATGACCTCGGATATCGAATGGCTGCCGGATACGTTCGGATACTGCGCTTCGCTGCCGCAAATACTGCGGCATGGCGGCATTCGCTACTTCATGACCACGAAGCTGGGCTGGAATGACACGAATGTGTTCCCCTACGATCTGTTCCACTGGGTGGGCATTGACGGAACGGCGATGCTCTCCTATTTGAACCATGGCGTGAACGAGAATACGCTGCCGAAGGACGTGCATGATCACTGGCAGTCCTACCGGGAGAAGGCCAAGCATAACGAGCAGATGCTGCTCTATGGCCATGGGGATGGCGGCGGCGGCGTGACCCGCGAAATGCTGGAGTATATCGACCGCGCCGACCTGATGGTCGGGCAGCCGGCCAGCCGCTACAGCACGGCGAAGGCATTCTTCGCCGGGATTGCGGAGGCCGGGCCCAAGCTGCCGGAATGGCATGGCGACTTGTATCTGGAGCTGCACCGCGGAACGTATACGACCCATGGCCGCAACAAGCTGAACAATCGCAAGGCGGAAATATTGTACCGCGAGGCGGAGCTGTGGAATGCGCTGGCTGCACAGGACATGAAGCCGGAGCTGCGGCAGGAGGCGGATCAGCGCCTCCACGACGGCTGGAAGCTGATCCTGCTCAACCAGTTCCATGACATTATTCCGGGCTCTGCCATTACCGAGAGCTACGTCACCTCGATGAAGGAGTATGCTGAAGTCTTCGAGAATGGCGAGACTGTGCTGGGGTACGGCATCCAAGCTCTGGCGGAAATGATTACAACCCTGCCGGGGGACGGCAACGGCGGTTATGACGCAAATTCAGACGCAGGGGCAGTGCCAAGCCATGGCAAGCCTTACATCATATTCAACAGCCTGGGCTGGAGCCGTAGTGAAGTTGTTGCCATTGAATTAGAGGAGAGCGATGCAGAAGAGACTCCTATCTCCGCAGGGGTGGCTGCTTATGATGCGCAAGGGCAGCGCCTTGCGGTTGACGTCAGCCGCGATGACCAGGGCAAGCGGACGGTATGGGTTCTGGTGAAGAACATTCCCGCCTTCGGTTATACGACGATTTGGCTTGAGGCCGATCCTGTGACGGCCGAGCTGGATACGGATTCGGTCGCTGATGAGGCTGCACCAGGCAAAGATAAGCCGCAGGATCTAGCGGTCTGGGAGACGGAGTATTACCTTGTCCGCTTCAATGATCGGGGAGAAATCATCAGCCTGTTCGACAAGCGGGCGAGCCGGGAGATCGTGAAGCAAGGGGAGGCGGCCAATCGCTTTCATTTCTTCCATGACCGTCCGACACTATGGGACGCATGGGATATCGATGACCGTTACGAGCAGCAGCCGGCAGGAGAGGCCGAGCTGCTGGAGAAGCGCATTTTGCTGACGGGGGCAACGAAGGACGTGCTGCGCTTCCGCTGGAGCATCGGCCAGTCGGTCATTACGCAGGATATCATTTTCTATCGCTATAGTCCTCGAATCGATTTCAAGACGCATGTCGACTGGAATGAAGCCCATAAGCTGCTCAAGGTCGGCTTCCCGGTCAATGTCGTAACCGACAAGGCCACCTATGAAATTCCGTTCGGGGCTCTGGAGCGGCCAACTCATCGCAATACGAGCTGGGAGCAGGCCCAGTATGAGGTGTGCGGCCATCGCTTTGCCGATGTGTCCGAGCGGGGGTATGGCGTAAGTCTGCTTAATGACAGCAAATACGGCTACGATGTTCAGGGCAGCACCATCCGGCTATCCTTGCTGCGGGCGCCGAAATGGCCGGATGTTACAGCGGATCTTGGCGAGCATGAGTTTGTATATTCGCTCTATCCTCATCAAGGGGACTGGCAGTCCGCGCATACGGTAAGGCAAGCGTCCGAGCTGAATCATGCCTCCGTCGTTGCAGCCGCCGAGCTGAGACAAGGGCAGCTTCCCGCAGAGCATTCCTTCATCGTCTTTACGGGACAGCACGTTATCCTCGATACCGTCAAGCCGGCGGAGGATGGAAGCGGGACAATCCTGCGCTTCTACGAATCCTCCGGAGGCCGGGAGGATGTGGAGCTTCGCTGGGCACAGCCTGTGCAGGAAGCGTGGCTGTCTAACGCGCTGGAAGAGGAGACGGAACGAATGAACCCTGGCAATGGGGTCCTTGCTCTATCTTTTGCGCCATATGAAATCAAGACGTTGAAGATCAAGCATTAGAACACTTGGGTACATGGAGCCTAAATTATTGCTCGATATATAAGGACATATAAGGAGAGAAACGACATGGAACAATTCAGATTACCGAAGATTCCAATGCCGAAGCTGGAGCTGCCAAGGGCGGTGCAGGAGGTACTGCAGGAGGCCGAGGAGAAGCTGGCGCATCGTCCCAAGCTGCTGAAGCTGTTCAAGAATACTTTTCCCAACACGCTGGAGACGACCACCAAGCTGATGGACGACGGCACGACCTTCGTCATTACCGGCGATATCCCGGCCTTATGGCTGCGCGACTCTGTGGAGCAGGTCATTCATTACGTTCCTCTAGCCAAGGACGATGCTGATTTGCAGCGGATTATCGGCGGGCTGATCAAGCGCCATATTCAATATATTCATATCGACCCGTATGCCAATGCATTTAACGAGACCGCCAATGACTGGCACTGGAACACGACGGACGAGACGGAAATGTCGCCATGGGTATGGGAGCGGAAGTTCGAAATCGATTCATTATGCTTCGTGATCCGCCTCGCTTATATGTACTGGAAAGAGACGGAGCTGACTGATATTTTCGATGCGGGCTTTAAAGCAGCCATGCGTAAAATCGTCGATGTATTCAAGACGGAGCAGCGTCATTTCGAACAATCCGCGTATCGTTTCACCCGCAATAACGGGATACCGGAGGATTCCCTCCGCAACAATGGGCTGGGAATGCCGGTCAACTATACGGGCATGATCTGGTCGGGCTTCCGTTCGAGTGACGATGCCTGCGATTTCCACTACAACATACCGGGCAATATGTTTGCGGTCGTTGCTCTGCGCCAGATGCAGGAATTCGCGGAATGGGTGTTCCGGGATATGGACCTCCTGGCGGAGCTGAAGGAGCTGGAGTTCGAGGTGGATCATGGAATCAAGCTGTACGGCATCTACCGCCATCCGGAGTTCGGGCCGATTTATGCTTACGAAACCGACGGCTATGGCAACTACTGCCTGATGGACGATGCGGGAACCCCAGGCTTGATGTCGATTCCGTACCTGGGCTATGTGACGGCCGATGATGAGGTCTATCAGAATACGCGGCGCTTCGCGCTGAGCAAGGAGAATCCGTTCTATTTTGAAGGGAAAAAGGCGCGGGGGATCGGCAGCCCGCATACGCCGAAGGATTACATTTGGCATATGGCGCTTTCCATGCAAGGCATAACCGCTCAGACGAAGGAAGAGAAGCTGGAAATGATCGCGATGCTGGAAGCGACGGATGCTGATACAGGCTTCATGCATGAAGGCTTCCATGCGGACGATCCTTCGATCTTTACGCGAAGCTGGTTCGCTTGGTCGAACAGCCTGTTCTCCCAGCTCGTGTACCGTGCCATGAAGGAAGGTATTTTGTAACTGAGCCGGATGGCATTGCGCTGCTTCTAACTGAGCTAGTGTAACTGAACCCCAATTTTTTGATGAATGAATTCATAGTGCGATTATTGTACAAAGGAGACATAAACCATGAGCAAAATTATTGGAGAGTCCTTGAAAAATATCCCTTGGCAGGACAAGCCCGCCGGTTTGAATGCCCCGGTCTGGCGCTATTCAGCCAACCCGATTATCGAACGCAATGCGATCCCTAATTCCAACAGTGTATTTAATTCCGCTGTGGTTCCGTTCGAAGGCAAGTTTGCCGGTGTGTTCCGCTGTGATTCCAGATCCGTGAGCATGGATATTTTCGCCGGATTTAGCGAGGATGGCGTGAACTGGACGATCAATCACGAGCCGATCGTGTTTGAGGGAGATCCTGAAATCACCAAACGGGAATACCGTTACGACCCTCGGGTGGTTAAGATCGGGGAACGCTATTATATTACCTGGTGCAACGGGTATCATGGCCCAACCATCGGAATCGGCTATACGGAGGACTTCAAAACGTTCCACCAGCTGGAGAACGCCTTTCTCCCATATAACCGCAACGGGGTGCTGTTCCCGCGCAAAATCGGCGATTACTATGCCATGGTCAGCCGTCCCAGCGACACGGGGCATACGCCATTTGGCGATATTTTCTACAGCGTAAGCCCGGATCTTACGTTCTGGGGAAAACACCGTTATGTGATGGGGACAATTAACGGGGATGAGTCGGCTTGGCAGTCGAAAAAAATCGGCCCTGGCCCGGTTCCGATCGAAACGGACAAGGGTTGGCTGTTGATTTATCACGGTGTTATCAATACCTGCAATGGCTTCGTATACCGCATGGGCTGTGCTCTGCTTGACCTGGATGAGCCATGGAAGGTGATCGCCAGATCCCGCAATTATATCCTCGGCCCGGAGACGATGTACGAATGCGTAGGCGACGTGCCAAATGTCACCTTCCCATGCGCAGCTTTGACGGATGCCGATACCGGCCGGATTGCGATCTACTACGGCTGTGCCGATACGGTGACAGGACTGGCCTTCACGACGGTGGATGAGCTGCTGAGCTATATGGAAGAGTACCCGCTGTGAGCTGAAGGTTGGTTGCGGATATAAATCGTTAAAGGGAAGGCAGGTAATCGGACATGGAGAAAAGAAAAACAGCGCATATCATTTCCCATACCCACTGGGACCGGGAGTGGTATTTGCCTTATGAGAAGCACCATGTAAGGCTGGTGCAGCTTATTGATGCCTTGTTGGACAAGCTGGACGGAGATAGCGAATTCCGCAGCTTCTATCTCGATGGACAGACGATTATTCTGGAGGATTACCTCCAGGTTCGCCCCGAGAACCAGGAACGGCTGCAGCGACATATTACCGACGGGCGTCTGCTGATCGGGCCCTGGTATATTTTGCAGGATGCTTTTCTGACGAGCGGGGAAGCCAATGTGCGGAACATGCAGATCGGGCATCAGGATGTTAAACGTTATGGCGAGGTGGCCAAAATCGGCTACTTCCCGGATACGTTCGGGCTGGTAGGCCAGACGCCGCAGCTCATGCAGCAGTCCGGGATTACGAACGTATTCTTCGGACGCGGCGTGAAGCCGACCGGGTTCAACAATACCGTATCGGATGACGGTTATGAGTCTTCCTTCTCGGAGCTGATCTGGGAAGGGCCGGACGGCTCCAAGGTGCTCGGCATCCTCTTTGCCAACTGGTACTCGAACGGCAATGAAGTGCCTGTGGACGAAGCGGAAGCAAGAGCGTTCTGGGATCGCAAGCTGGCGGATGCGGAGAAATACGCCTCGACGAGCGAGCTGCTGTTCATGAACGGCTGCGACCACCAGCCGGTACAGCTCGATTTGCCGGAGGCGATCGAAATGGCGCGGAAGCTGTACCCGGATACGGAATTCATTCATTCGAATTTCCCGGATTACCTGCAGGCGGTGGAGCAGGCTGTAGACAATCACAGCCTCTCGACCGTCAAGGGCGAGCTGCGCAGCCAGCGCACGGACGGCTGGGGCACGCTCGTTAATACGGCATCGGCCCGCGTCTATTTGAAGCAGATGAACCAGAAGGGCCAGGCGCTGCTGGAGAAGGTAGCAGAACCGCTCGCTTCGTTCGCCCAGGTGTTAGGCCAGCAGAAGTATCCGCATCACTTGTTTACCTATGCCTGGAAGACATTGATGCAGAATCATCCGCATGACAGCATTTGCGGCTGCAGCGTAGACGAGGTGCACCGGGAGATGGTGACGCGATTTGAGAAGAGCCGCCATGTCGCGGAGGCGATCATCGACGATAGCAAACAGGCCATTGCCTCTGCGGTGGACACCTCGGCCTTCGCTTCCTATGGCGAAGATGCGCTGCCGCTTGTAGCGTTTAACACGACAGGCTGGGAGCGGTCCGGCACAGTCAGCATAGAGCTTGATGCCGCGCGCCTGTATTTGCGGGAAGGCTTCACGCTGGAGGAGACAGCTCGACGGATGAAGGAGGTCGACCTTTCCGGCCGCGTGCTTGTGGACGATCAAGGAAATCCACTCGATGTGACAGTGGAGGATCTGGGGCTTCTATTCGGCTATGATCTGCCGGATGACAAGTTCCGTCAGCCTTATATGTGCCGGCGGGTGAAGCTGACGTTCCTGGCGGAGCAGGTGCCTGCGCTCGGACTGCGTGCGTATGCATGGGTGCGCCGCTCCGCGTCTGCTGCGTCAATCTCCGGTGCTGCCGCTTCGGGCTTCGGTTCTGGTTTTGGATCTGGATGTGGTTCTAATTCTGGTTCTTCAGGTTCCGGTTCGTCCTTACTTCGCAGCGAGCGCATGATGGAGAACGAATGGCTTCGGGTTGAAATCGCGGACGACGGATCGTTCTCGTTGACGGACAAGGCAACTGGCCGCGTCTATCGCGATCTTGGCGTGTATGAGAATACGGGGGATATCGGGAACGAGTATATGTACAGACAGCCGGAGGGTGAAACAGCGCTGACGACCACAGGACTTCAGGCTGGCATCTCCGTACTGGAGGATACGCCATACCGTGCGTCCATCGAGATCGTGCATGATTGGGAGGTTCCGGCTTCGGCCGATGCCACGCTCGACGAGGAGCAGCGTGCGCTCGTGTACTATCCAGAGCGTAAGGCCCAGCGCAGCCGGGAGACCGTCAGCTTGAAGCTGCGGACAATCCTGTCCCTGGAGCGCGGCGGCAAGGGGGTTCATATCGAGACGACCATCGATAACAAGGCCAAGGATCATCGGCTGCGGGCATTATTCCATACGGATTTGTCCGCTTCCGTGCACCGCGCCGACTCGATGTTCGAGATACCGGTACGGGACAATGTGCCGGCACCGGAATGGGTCAACCCGAGCAATACCCAGCATCAGCAGGCATTCGTGGATGTGAGCGACGAGGCTGCTGGAGCAGGCTTGACCGTGGCCAATCTCGGCTTGAATGAATACGAGGTGCTGCGCGACGGCCGCAATACGATTGCGATCACATTGCTGCGCAGCGTGGGCGAGCTTGGCGACTGGGGCCTGTTCCTGACACCGGAAGCGCAGTGCCTTGGGGAGCACACGGTTCACATGATGCTGATCCCGCATTCCGGGGATGGCATGGCGTCTGGCGCTTTTGCGCAAGCCTACCAGTTCCAGGTTCCGTGGACGCTGTGCCAGACCGGGGTGCATGCTGGCACGATCGCATCGACCTATGCTCCGTTCCAATGGGAAAGCAAGGAGCTCGCGTTCTCTTCCTTGAAAATGAACGAGGAGACGGGGGATTTGCTGCTCCGCTGGTACAATATGAGCAGCCAGCCGTCCGAGCTCACGCTGTCGTCGGGGATGGACCAGAAGTTCTTCTATAAGACGACGATTCTGGAAGAGCTGCAGGAGCCGCTATCCGGCAATGCCGCGGGCGGATTGTCTATGCTGGTCGGGCCCAGCGAAATTGTGACTGTGGGGCTTCGCCAGTAAATTAGGCTCGATGCCAGAAATAGTAGCCGAAGGCTCGCACCGCACGCAGCTCCAAGTGCGCGCGGTGCGCTGCATGACGGCGGCTCGGCAGTATCGGCAGTATCGGCAGTAAAGGTGAAGGGAAGTTGGAAGCAAAGATGAGGCCAAAGGTTAGGAGCTAAAGCCAAGAGCCGAGAGCTAAAAGCTGAGAGCTGAAGGCCAAAAGCTGAGAGTTGAAGGGTAAAAGCTGAGAGCTGAAGTCTAAAAGCTGAGAGTTGAAGGCCAAAAGCTGAGAGTTGTAGTCTAAAAACTGAGAGCTGAAGGCCAAAAACTGAGAGCTAGAGGCTGAAAGCCGAAAGCTAGAAGCCCACAGCTGAGAGCTAAAGGCTAAGAGCCAAAAGCCCAAAAGGCAAAAGCCAGGGTCACCAAAGGCTAGGGTCCTGAAGCAAGCGTGCAGTTTTCCAAGCATGTCCCCGATCCGCACTGGCGCACAGGATAACATGTTGTTAGAGACTGCTCCTAATTCATAATGTGAGACTGTTTCCATGCCTTCAGGTAAATGGAGACAGTCTTTTTTTGGCTGCTGCATCTATAAGAAATTGACTTTGAAGTTTACAGCGAGTAATATGGAAAACGAATAAAACAAAATGTTTTCCTTATTTTATAGTTGAAAAGTCTGCAATAAAGCGGCTAAAAAAAGGAAGGTGTGCAGCCATTGAGAGAGTCCATCATTCAAGCGGCCGTTACCGAAATTGGTTATAAGGGACTGAAATTTTCGATTCGGGATGTTACTGCACGGCTGGGCATAAGCACGAAGACCTTGTATCAGCATTTTCCGTCCAAAGACGCCTTGGTAAGTGCAGTCATTCAGCAATCCGTTGAGGAGATGCGGGCGATTGAGAGGCAGATTCGGGAGGATGCGGCGTTGAGCCTGCGGGATAAACTGCGGCAGTCGCTTGTCGTTTTGCCTGGCGGCATGGGCTTTAAGGATCTGCGCATGCTCGATGAGCTTCGCATTGGATACCCAGAGGCCTGGCAATATGCAGACAGGTACGTGCGCGATGGCTGGGACGGCATCAGGCTGCTCGTTGAGGAAGGGCTGCAGAGCGGGGAGATCAAGCCGTTTAACTTTGAGATTTTTGTCCAAATGTATGTCGGCTCGCTGTACCAGCTCACAGAATATGTATCGGCATCGCAATACGATGGTCTTTCGTTTCAGGAAGCATTAAACGGTATTGTGGATATTTTACTGGGTGGCATTACCAAGACAGCGGAGCAGGAGTAGGATTAGGGCTCTCACTTAGCAGTATATATTGATACAGTACATGCCGGTGCTGTACATGCCGTACGTTCCGTTGAAGATCAGCCGTTTTGTTGTTGTGTAATAAATTTTTTAACAAAGAAGGGGTTTACTAGTTATGGCATATATTTGGCTCGGGCTTGCAATTGTGTTTGAAGTGTTCGGCACAACCTCGATGAAAATGTCTGAAGGCTTCACCCGATTATGGCCCTCCATTGGCATGGGAATCTTCTACGTGCTCAGCTTCTCCTCCTTAAGCATGTCGCTTAAAAGCCTGAATGTCGGCACCGCCTATGCGATCTGGTCGGGACTAGGCACGGTGCTGATTGTTACCGCCGGGGTGTTCCTGTTCAAGGAGCAGATGACCTGGTTCAAAGCGATCTGTCTCATGCTTATTATTGCAGGTGTAATTGGTCTTAATCTGGCCGAAGCTCCTAAGGGCTCTACAGAGTCCTCCGGAGGGACGGATGCGGTGAGCAGCTATCAGCGATAAGTGCGATCTTTATTATATCCGGTTCATGTACAAAATCCCCTCCGGCCAGCAAGGGTATGAAGCCATCTGTGTTAAGCAGACGTCTTCAATTCCCTGCTGACCGTGAGGGGATTGTCGTTATTGGAACGCGCTGAATGCGGAGGGTTAAAATCAGACTTCGTTCCAGATGCGTTTTACGTTGTCGAAGGCGATTTTCGTGGCTGCCCGGCATTCCTCCATGCCCTCGTATTCGATGGACATGTAGCCGTTGTATCCGAACGCCTTGATCAAACGCAGTATCTCATACAAGTCGAGATCGCCATGTCCTGCGATGGCGCCGCGCAGGTAGCTGCCGCCCGTACTTGTGAACCAGCCTTCTCCCGGGTTGCGGTACGAAGGGCGGATGTAGAAATCCTTGATGTGAATCATGGAGGCATATGGCAGGTTGTTTTTTACGGCAGCCACCGGATTCTCGTCGACGCATACGAAGTTGCCTACGTCGAGCGTTGTTTTGAAGTTCGGGCGGTCTACCGCATGGACAAGCGCTTGAACCCGGTCGCTGGCTTGAACGTAGTAGCCGTGATTCTCCACGCTCGTCGTAATGCCATACTGCTTGGCATGATCGGCAATGCGCTGGCACGCTGCGGCTACTCTCGCCAGGTCTTCATTGAACCGGGCAATGGAGGTGTCCGGGCGGGAAGCGACGTCATGGCGCATCAACTTGCCGCCCAGGCGATGAACGCGGTCTACCTCGCGAATGATCCGGGCGATTTCCGCCTCGTACTGCTCCTCCGTCTCCGTGATAAAGTTGCCGCCGATGGCATAGTTGGAAATGTCCAGACCAGCGGCTGCGGCCTTCTCGCGGATTTGATCCTCCAGCTCAGGATTCGCCTCAAAGTCAAAGCCGAGGTTAGGGACGATTTCGATGTGGCTGGCGCCGATTTCAGCGGTCCATTCGATGACGTCCCCAATGGTCATGCTGCCGGCATGCATCGCTTGATATAAGCTGTAAGAGCTGATTCCCAGTTTCATAAGGATGACTCCTTTGCGGTAAGTTTAGTAGGGTGGGATTCTTGTATTTAAAATAGTCTTGATTAGCCTAGCCCCGGTAGGAGCGAATGAATTCGACGGCCTTGCGGATATCCTCAGCCGGGTTATGGCCGACCTCGCGCTCAATGGTCAGATAGCCCTTGTAGCCGACCTCCTGCAGTGCGGCAAAATAAGCCGGGAAGTCAACCGCGCCTTCGCCCAGCGGCAGCTCCTCAAAGGCCGCTCCAGAGGAGGCCATCTCGGCGATTTTCTCGTGACTCATGGCGCCGTATCCGAGGAAGCCGTATACATCTCTCGGATCCACCGGGCGAAGTCTCCGTCCGTCTTTGACATGGGTATGGACCAGGTAGTCCTTGAGCAGCTTCACGCCTTCCACGGGATCATCGCCCGTCACCATCACCATGTTCGCCGGGTCAAAGTTGACCGAGACGCCGTTCGTGCTCAGCGTATCCAGGAAGCTCTTCAAATGCGCGGCCGGCTCCGGCCCGGTCTCAATGGCGAAGTAAGCGTTCATGCTCTTCGCATATACGCCAAGCTCCTCGCAGGCCTCCTGCATGGCAGTGTAGATGCGTCCGTTCTTATCGTCCGGGACGATGCCGATATGCGTCGTAACGACGGAGCTGCCAAGCTCGACGGCCAGGTCGAGGATGCGCTTCGATTTCTCGATTTTCTCCGGATTGGCCTCCGCATCCTGGAAGCCATGCCCGGCCAGGTCGCCGCATAGGGCGGATATTTCCAGCCCGAGCCCGTCTATGTAGCTGCGGAGCTCCTTGCGCTTGGCTGGTGTGAGTACGGCGGGATCCATCTCGCCGGATACGGCGTAAATCTGCACCCCTTCCGCGCCGACCTCCTTCGCTTTTTTCAAGCCTTCCATTACGCCGACCCCAAAGCTGTCTACAATGACACCAATTTTATTGTTTAGTTTCATCTAACCTTCGCCTCCTTGTAATACAGTTATGAGAAAATACATCCTTCCAGCAGGCAGCAATCAACAAGCCGGCTGTCTTCGGACTACATTGTGATAATAAGTCGGCCTAGAAATGAATTTCGCGGCCTTCTGCAGCAGACTGATAAATTGCGTTCAAAATTTTGATCATCTCTACGCCGTCCTCTACCGGACTGTTCGTTTCGATCAATCCGAGGCAGCTGTCGACAAAATGATTGATTTCGCGATTGAAGGCTCCCTGGAAATCAAAGCCTGGCGTAGTGATCTGCGGATCGATGTTAATGATCGTGTCATGGCGCTCCGTGACGATGGACAATACGGGCTCGATCTCGGCACCGCCTTTGTCGCCGTAGATGTTGATCTGGGCCGAATTATCCTTGGCGTGCAGCGAGAAGCTGACATCGACCATGAGGGAGGCGCCATTCTCGAAACGGATGAGGGCGTTGGCCATATCCTCGACGGTATTTAGCGATGCATCGTAATCGGCGGCCTGGTAGAACTCGTAATTTTGAATGTTCGAGCGGTTGCCCAGCTTGTTGTATGTGTTGCCGCTAACAGATTTGACCTTCGGCTTGCCCATCAGGTACCAGCACAGGTCAATGGCGTGAACGCCGATATCGATCAGCGGCCCGCCGCCTGAGCGCTCGCGATCGGCGAACCATCCGCCCGGGTTGCCGAGACGGCGGATCAGGCTGGCTTTGGCGTAATAAATGCTGCCGAGATCGCCGGCATCGATGAATTTCTTCAGCACGGCAATGTTGGAGGCGTGGCGGCGCACATAGCCGACCTGCAGCAGCTTGCCGGTCTCGCGCACGGCCTGTTCGATTTGCAGCGCTTCGTCTACAGTTTTGCATAGGGGTTTTTCACAGAGGACGTTCTTGCCCGCCCGCAGTGCGGCGATGCTAATCTCCGCATGGGAGTTGTTCCACGTGCAGATGCTGACCGCCTGTACCTCCGGGTTGGCCAGGAGCTCATGGTAATCGGTGTATGCGTGTGGAATATTGTATTTTGCGGCAGTGTCGCGTACTCTGTCCTCGTTCAAATCGCAGACGGCGATCAGTTGTACCTTCGGGTTGGCTTGATAAGCCTGCAGATGGGATTCCGAGATCGATCCGGTACCGATAAGGCCAATTTTCAGTTCACTCATGTGTACGCTTACATCCTTTCGATTATCTGTGCGGGTTTCAGCGGAAACAGACAGGACGTTTCAACACAGATATGTTATATTTATTCATATTTATTTAATTCACACTTAATTTAACATAGTTATTATATGGGGAGAATGTATAGGATGACAAAATACATGGACTATATGATCAGTTCTCATCCCATCCGTATTTTCAATCCGATGGTGGATGCGAGCAGGCAGAAGGTCAAGTCTCTCAGCCTGGTAAATGCCGGTCATTTGCCGGGAAGAACGATGCAGCGGAGCCAGGCCAATTTCAAGAATTGGGCCTTTGTGATGGTTACCGGCGGGAGCGGTTATTATCAGGTTCATGGCGGAGAGCGGCAGCAGGTGGAGGCGGGCAGCTGGTTCTGTCTGTTTCCCGGTGCCGTATTCGATTATGGCCCGCATGCGGAGGGCTATTGGGATGAGTACTATTTCACCGTAAGCGGCAGTAGAGTCGCCGAGTGGCTGGAGCATTGGCTGCCTAATCCAGGTATGGTCAAGCGGGCTTCCTTCGACGATTCGCTCATCCACCGGATGGAGATGATGTTCATGCTGATCGACAGCGGGGTGCCTGCCAATCTGGATCGGGCCGCGCTGATGCTGGAATCCTTCCTGTATGATCTGGTATCGCAGCCGGATCGCCGGGATGCGAACAATCGGGAGAGATTCGTGCTGAAGGTGATCGAGGACTTGTCACAGTCGCTGCATACGGCTCAGGAGCCGGCGCAGATGGCGGCGCGGCATCATATTTCCGTGTCTACGCTGCGGCGTATCGTCCATGATTACACGGGCTATCCTCTGAATGAGTTCCTGCACCGGCTGAAGGTGGCGGAGGCCAGGAATATCCTGCTCAATACGGAGCTTACGGTGAAGGAAATCGGCGAGGCTCTGGGGTATAAGGATACGTTTTATTTTTCCCGGGTATTCAAAAGAATTACGGGCCTCTCTCCAAGAAGCTATCGCAACAGGGGCGGTCAGTAGCGCAGAGGTAGTAGTGGAGGCGGTAGTGCAGGGGCAGTAATGCAGCAGTAGTGCAGGGGCGGTAATGGAGAGTAGTAGCGCAGAGACGTATGCAGAGCAGAGGCAGTGTGGAGGGCAGTAGCTCAGGGGCGATAGTGTAAAGGCGGTAGTGCAGGGCAGTAGCTCAGGGGCGGTAGTGTAGAGGCAGTGTGCAGGGCAATAGCGTAGAGGCGGTAGTGCAGAAGCGGTATGGGGGCGGTAGCGCGGCAATAGCGCAGAGGCTATATGCAGGGCAGTAGCGCTGAGGCGGTAGCGAGGCAATAGTGCAGAGCAGTAGCGCAGAGGCGGTAGTGGAGGCAGTAGTGCAGAGGCTGTATGCAGGGCAGTAGTGTTGGAGGTAGTAATGCAGAGGGAGGGCGTTTGGGGAGAGGCTTCGTAGTATGCTGTTAGTGCGCGCTGTTTTGCAGGCGGGATTCTTTCGTGATAAATGCTCCAACTCTCGCACATATCACTGAATAGGTCACTCAGAAATTGAGGGGGATCGTCTTCCAGAGGCGCGAGTAACCAAGTAACCAAGTAACCAAGTAATCAAGTAACCATTCATTGATCATTAAAAAGCGGAATGTATTTTGTACACCTAGTTAAGCTGCTTTATCAAAAAATGCTTGCGCTAAATGCAGAACTGGACTTCTGTCAAGAAAGTGGACACCTATTAAGTGAAAGTTTATGCCGTCTCCTTCTTGAATTGCGCAGCAAATTGAACCGGCGACAAATAGCCGATTGAACCGTGGATTCGTTTGCGGTTGTAGAAAAATTCAATGTACCTGTAAATGGTCTCGTAAGCCTGTTGTTTGGTCTTGAACTTCGTTCTGTAGATGAGTTCTTTTTTCAAAATGCTGTGAAATGACTCGATACAAGCGTTATCATAGCAATTCCCTTTACGACTCATGCTAACCTTCATGGAATATGATTCAATCTTGTCGCGGTACTCCTTCGATGCGTACTGTGAACCGCGATCGGAATGGTGAAGCAATCCTTTATCTGGTTTTTTCGCATCATATGCGGCTTCTAGAGCATCTAAGACAAGTTCTGTAGTCATCCGGCCGTAAAGCCGCCAACCCACGATCTCGCGTGTGCACAGATCCATCAGACTAGCCAAGTACAGCCGTCCTTCTCGGCAGGGGATGTAGGTAATATCCGCAACCCACACTTTGTTCGGTTCAGATACGGCAAAGTTCTGGTCCAGCTCGTGGGGGGGAAAGGGTGAGTCAGGATTGGAATCGTGGGTCTGCACCTTAAATTTACGGGAGACACAAGAACGCAACCCCAGTTCTTTCATGTAGATGCTAACTGTGCGCTCCGCGATCTGGATACGTTCTTTCCACAGCATTCGGGTAATCTTAGGACTGCCGTAGCGTTCCTCGGAGTCATGAAAATGATACATGACCCTCTCCAGAACCTTCGCCTTTCGAAGTTTCTGCTCGCTAGGCAATGCCTTTTGCCACTTGTAGAAGCCACTCCGAGACACTTGTAAAACCTTGCACATCTTCTCCACCGGAAACTCGGAGCGATGTTCTTTGATGAATTGGAACCTCAGTTCCTTTCTTTGCTGAAGATGTGCAGCGCCTTTTTTAATATAGCGAGTTCTTCCTGGAGATCTTGATTTTCCCGCTCCTTCTCTTGATTCTCCAGTTCCTTTTTACGCAGTTGTTGTTCGAGTTGACGCACTCTCTCCGGTGTGACTAAAGATTCCAGCTGGATATCATCACGGTAAAGTGCTTTCCAGTTATGCAACACACCCGCAGATATACCGAGTTCTTCGGCCAACTGCGACATTGACTTACTTTGCTCTAAAATATACTTCACTGTCTGCTTCTTAAACTCTTCACTGTAACTATTACGTTCCATCCGGACATCTCTCCCTTAAGGATTATTATCTAGGTTCACTTAAGGACTGTCCACTTTTTATTCTAGCTGCAAACATACAGTTAGTTTGCCTGATTGGAGCAAAATCGTCGAAAAAGCTTATAACTAAATGTAGGTTTTGCAGTTAGTTCACTTCAACACGGCTAAAAACGATGAACTACCTGCATGAAATAAATCTAGTTACCTGAACGCTGAGTTATCTGGTCCTTGAGCATCTAGGTATAGTCAGTACAGATATAAATTTGTATCTGAGCATCTAGAGAAGTCATAAATCTGTGTCGCGATCATCTAGGAACGTCATAACATCCGCTGACCATTTAAAGGCGGAATGTATTTTATACAGCTAGTTAAGCTACTTTATCAAAAAATGCTTGCGCTAAATGCAGAACATACAGTTAGTTTGCCTGATTGGAGCGAAATCGTCGAAAAAGCTTATAACTAAATGTAGGTTTTGCAGTTAGTTCCCTCTAACACGGCTAAAAACGATGAACTACCTGCATGAAATACATCTGGATACCTGATCGCTGAATTATCTGATCCCTGAGTATCTAAGTATAGTCAGTACGGTCATAAATCTGTACCTGAGCATCTAGAAACGTCATAAATCTGTGCCGCGATCATCGAGGTGCAGTCATAATCAGAAGTTTAATTTATTGGAGGAAGAGACTTCACTTTTTATAGGGGCTGTGAGGTTTTGCAGCATTTTAGCAGTAGAGCAAAGCAGGGTGAGCAGGGGAGAACAGGACAGAGCAGAGCAGGACAGAGCAGAGCAGGGCAGAGCAGCAGGGCAGATGGGACAGAGAGTTGGGGAGATACCTCGCGGTATAGCCATTGAACGAACAAGCTAGAAAATATGCTATAGTAGTTAAGCTGTTCAAATAGTAAGAGCAGTTTTGGAACAACGCAATTGTACCTTGAACGTAATTGTACTGTGTAAATAAAATGAGTTAGCAGAGATGGGAGTGGGCGTCATTATGACGATCCGTGAAGCTGTAGAAAATGAATTCGTGGATGCTTCGATTGCCAGAATCGGCAGGGAAGCTCTGTACCTATATACGCCGTTGTGCGGAACGTGCATACTGGGTGAGACGATGCTGGATATCGCGCTGCAATCAGGCGGCACGATGCCCGTGTCGAAGCTGAATATCAATTTTGCGCCCCGGCTGCGGAATGATTGGCAAATTACGAGCGTGCCGTGCCTGGTTATACTCGAGCAGGGCAGGCCGGTGGCGAAGGAGTATGCGCTGCGTTCGGTCGTAGATGTGCATCAGTGGCTTCGGGTTTAGCGGATGTCGGGTTTAGCGAAAATCGAGTAGCGAACATCGAGTAGCAGACGTCAGGTTTAGCAAATATTGAGTTAGCGGACGTCGAGTTAGCGAACATCGAGTCTAGCCAACGTCGAGTTAGCGGACGTTGGGTTTAGCGGATATCGGGTTTACCGACTTCGTTCGGGTTTAGCGTTGGCCTTAAGGCAGACGGTCTAGCGGCTGATCCTCAAGGCTCGCCTTGGCTAGTCCTCAAGCCTCGCCCTGGCGAGTCCTCAAGGCTTACCCTGGCCGATCTTCAAGGTTCGCCTTGGCTGATCCTCAGCTAAAGCCGCTTGCCTTATGGACTATTTTGATGAATGCATGGATGATCTTCCCTTTTCAGGCATAGGCTAAACACACGGCGGAAAACTTCCGCATAGGGTGTAGCATCATCATATTCTCGAAAAATAGGGAAGGAGCATAACGAAATGGCAGGATTGGAACGTCACTATTTTGCGCGGGGTAATACGGCTGAGGGCTTGGTTAGTCTGGTGGATTCTATCTATTATAGATTAAATACGGTATACGTGCTGGAGGGAGACCCGCAGGAGATCGGCGCGATTCTGGCCCGGCTCTCAAACGGGTGGGGCCGCAAGGGCTGGAGCCTGCATTTGATTCATCAGCCGCTGCAGAGCGATTTGCTGGAAGGGATCATCCTCGAGGATGCCGGGATCGGCCTAATTGCGGATCGGGCCTGGCCGGAGGAGGGAGTCCCGGAAGGCCTTGAGGTGCGCCGCGCCGATTTCAAAAGCGACCCGAGTGGGGAACGATTAGCGGAGCATTCGGAGCATATTGAAGCGCTGGAGCACAATATAGCCGAAGCCTACACGAAGGCGTACGAGACTTTTCAGCGGACTCTGCGCATTCATGATGACTGGGAGAAGATCTACATCGACACCCTGGACCGGGCCGTCATGAATCAGCTGGCCGTGGACTGGGCAGACCAGTACCTTGTTAGCGCAGCGGATGCAGGGCAGGCCGTTGATACAGGCAACAAAGGGTCTGGCACGGTGATCCGCCGTTTTCTTGGAGCGGCAACCTGGCGGGGGGCGGTTGATTTTATCCTTAATCTGACTGAGGATGTGCCGACGCGAATTTTCGTGAAGGGGCGTCCGGGTTCAGGAAAGTCGACGTTATTCAAAAAAATCGCAGCCACGGCAAGCGAGCGCGGAATCGACACAGAGATATACCATTGCGGCTTCGATCCGAACAGCCTCGATATGCTCGTGTTCCGCTCACACGGCGTGGCGATCTTTGACAGCACGGCGCCGCATGAGCATTTTCCGCTGCGCGACGGGGACAGCATCCTGGATGTCTATGAGCTGGCTATCGCTCCGTACACGGATGAGAAGTATGCCGAGGAGATCGCCGGGGTCAAGGCCCGGTACACGGCTTCGATGCAGCATGCCATTTCTTATCTGGGAGAGGTGAAGCAGAATCAGGACCGCTTAAGCGCGATTTACCGCAGCCTCGCCGACGAGGAAGCCCTCTCCAGGCAGGAACGGCTGCTGACGGAGGAAATCGAAGTCAGAGTGGGTGCATCAGGGGCTGCGGAATAAGCAATGGTGATATGCTGCGGAATAAGCAATTGGCAATGTAAGATGAAGTGAAAAAAAGGCCGTAAAATCCGATATATTGGAGAAGCTGTGAATATCAGGCGGGCGCTTTGCAAAGCGTGCGTCTTTTTTCCATGAATGCTCTATATCTTGCTTTTTAAATGTGTAATAATCTAGATATGATAACGCATACAAAACTTTGAATGATCGGGTGACATTATGATTTCAAGCAGACAACAGCGAATGCTCAAGCAGCTGATGGAGAGCGACCGCTACATTCCTCTGCAGCAGCTGGCTGATGAATACGGAATATCCCTGCGAACGGTGCGGGGCGATCTGCTGCAGCTGGAGGATTGGCTTCGCGAGCGGGGCGTGCGCCTGGAGCGCGACCGTTCGGCTGGCGTTCGTCTGCGGCTGGAGACCGGGCAATCGGAGCGGCTTGCCGTGCAGATGGGGGAGCGGCCGGAATATATGGATGCCGAGCAGCGGATCAGCCTGCTGCTGAAGCAACTGCTCCAGGAGACGAAGCTCTCCGTGAAGGAGGTCATGGAGGAGCTTCAGATCAGCAGAAATACGCTGCTGCAGGATCTGAACGAAATCAAGCAGCGGCTGATGAGCTGGGAGCTGATCCTGGTGCGGGAGCGCGGGGAGCTGCATATCGAAGGGCCGGAGAAGCGCAAGCGCAGAGCCTACTTGCAACTGCTTCGCTCCGAGATTACGGATGACAAGCTGCTGCGGTATATCCTCGATCAGCGGGGCGATTCGTACTCGCCGGCGACGCTATGGAAGGACTGGTTCGAGACGGACGATGCGGCGATGCTGTTTGATACGATCCAGCGGCTTGAGGAGAAGATGGGCGTGCAGTTCACGGACGCGGGGTATTCCACGCTGATTCTCCATCTGCTGATGGCCATGGAGCGGCTGAAGGGCACGCACTCGATCGAGATGGACCGCGAATCGCTGACCGAGCTGCAGAGCCATGAGGTATATGAGCTCGTAAAGACCGAGGTCGTGCCGGAGATCGAGCAGCATTTTGGGGTGGAGCTGCCCGCGTCGGAGATCGGGTACATCACGCAGCATATTCTGGGCGCGCAGAAGCAGAGTCTGCCGGCCGAGGAGCTGATCATCGCTGATCTGGCCAAGCAGATTATTCTGCGTACCGAGCAGGAGCTCGGGCGTCCGCTGCAGATGATCGACCAGATCGTGCAGGGGCTCGTCATCCATTTGAAGCCGGCCATCTACCGGGCGAAGTTCGGCCTCCAGTCCAAAAACCCGCTCATGGAGCAGCTCGAGGCCCAGTACGGATCGCTGCTCAATTTGCTGGAGCGGATCGTCAACGAGGTGATGGAGCCGTGGTCGGTCGTGTTCGACCGGGATGAGGTCGGCTACATCATGTTCCATATCGGCAGCGGACTGATTCCGCCAAAGGCTCCTGTGCGCAAGCGCGTGGCGATTGTCTGCGGCTCAGGGCTCGGCACTTCGGCGATGCTGAAGCGGCGGGTGGCGGTGATTTTTCCGCAGGTTGATATCGTGGGCACTTATTCTTACAAGGAATCGGCAGAGATTACGCTGCAGACGGCGGATGCGGTCATCAGCACGATGGAAATCAGCCATGCTCTGCAGGTGCCGTGGATCAAGGTATCGCCGCTGTTGAACCAGGAGGATCAGAAGCAGATTACGAGCTTTCTAGGCGTAGCGCCTTCGGGCGAATCGGCTGCGGCCGCGGCGGCGGTGCAGGCGGTGAATGATATTTTTCAGGTGGTCGAGCGGAACGCGCATATTCACAACCGGAACCGGCTGCTGGAGGAGCTGCTTCATTTGTTCCAGGGCGGAAGCAAGCTTGGCGAGCAGGAGGACGAGGCTTGCGGATTAACGGCGCTGCTGTCGCCGGAATCGATCCGGCTTGGACTGGCGACGATGCCATGGGCGGATGCGGTTCGCGAGGGAAATCGGCTGCTTATGGACCGCGGCGTCTCGGACGCTAAATACGGGGACAAGCTGGTCGAGATCATTCAATCCAACAAGCATCCGTTTATTATCCGTTCCGGGGTGGCTTTTCCCCATGTCTACATGCCGGAGTGCGTGAGGCGCACAGGCTTTAGTGTGATGACTTTTCGCGAGGAGCTGGCGTTCGGTCCGTCCGGTCAGCCGGTCTGGCTGATGATCACGCTGGCAGCGATGGATAAGGAGCGGCATGTCGCCGCACTGGGAACGCTGCTGGATGCGATGAACGATGAGGCGTTCATGGAGGAGCTGCGGCATTCGCAGGATGCGCAGGCGGTATGGCAGAGGCTGAGGGAGAAGGAGGGCTTATGAAGAAAATCATAGTAGCTTGCAACAGCGGGCTCGGCACCAGCCTGATGATCCGGCTGAATGTGGAGGCGCTCCTGAAGGAGTGGGGCCTGAAGGCCTGGGTCGAGCATACGGATGTTTCGTCGGTCGACACCTTCGATGCCGATCTGATCATAGGCTCCAATTATATTATGGAGTCGCTGCAGCTCGCCAGTGACGTTGAGACGATCGGACTGGACGATATTACGGACCGTCAGTACCTGAAATCGAGGCTGCTGGAGAGCGAGACGTTCCGGCAGTGGTTGGCGATGTAGACTTGTAGGTTTGTAGGCTTGTAAGTTTGAAGGCTGGGTAAGCTTCAACAGATAGCGATACAGAGGCAATTTATAAGTACACAAATAGCAGAGATACAAATAACAGATATAGATATAAGTACAGATATAGACATAGACAAGCAGAGACAGACAAATTATTAGAGCGGGGGTTGCCCATGAATGCTACGCAAATGATCAGCAAGGGGCTGCTCGGGGAACCTGCCCTGCTGCTCGGGTTAATCGCGTTCGTTGGATTGCTGCTGCAGAAGCAGCCGTTCCAAAGGCTGATTCATGGCACGATCAAGACGATGCTCGGGTATACGTTACTGCAAATCGGGGCGAACGCCGCCGGGTCTTCCCTTTCCAATCTATCGGCGGTCATCCAGAAGGGCTTTCAAATTATCGGGATCATCCCGCATAATGAGACGATCACGGCCTTGGCGCAAATCAACTATGGCGAGGAAATTGCGCTCATCATGCTGGTCGGCATGATTGCCCACCTGATGATCGCCCGGTTCACGCGCATCAAATATATTTTCCTGACCGGTCATCATATGCTGTTCATGGCTTCACTGCTGGCAGGCGTGCTGGTGTCGATGTCGCTGCCGCTATGGCAGGTGATGGTTGCCGGAGGAATCGTGCTGGCCTTCAGCATGTCGTTCGCTCCGCTGATCACGCAGCCGTATATTCGGCGGGTCACGGGGAACGATGATTTTGCAATAGGCCATTTCAACAGTATCGGCTATGCGCTGAGCGGGTTCGTAGCTTCCTGGTTCAAGAAGGGGCCAGAGCCGCCGGAGTCGAAGGGGCTGCAGAAGCTGCGCTCTTTTTTCCAGGATCATATGGTCGTTATTACGGTATTTACGTTCGTGCTGTTTCTGTTCTCGGGACTGTTCATCTCCCCTGGGGGAATCGAGGAGATGTTCTCGGGGCGGCATATTCTGGTCGTGTCCCTGATTCAGGCGACCTGGTTCGCGGGGGGCTGCTATGTTATTCTGGCGGGGGTCCGCATGCTGCTGTCTGAAATCGTGCCTGCCTTCAAAGGGATTGCCGACCGGATCGTGCCGGGGGCGATTCCTGCGCTGGACTGTCCAGTGCTGTTCAAGTTCTCGCCGTTCTCGGCGATGATCGGGTTCCTGCTCAGCTTCACGGGAGGGCTGGCGGCGATGCTCGTGCTGCTGCAGGTGCAGTATACCGTTATTATTCCCGGGGTTATCCCGCATTTCTTCTCAGGCGGGGCGGCTGGGGTTATCGCTTATAAAATAGGGGGCCGCAAGGGGCTGGTCGTATCGTCCTTGATCCATGGGTTTGCGATTACGATGCTGCCGACTTTTCTTATTCCGCTGCTGTCGAATCTTGGCTATTTGCGCGCGACCTTTGCCGATAGCGATTTCTCGGTCATCGGGCTGCTGGTGCATGAGGTATTCAGCTGGTTCAAGTGACGGCTGCAGACAAAAGCCTGATTCAATCCTCACGGAGGGTTGGGGTCGGGCTTTTTTGGTGTCTGTTTTTTTGCCGGAAGAAGTGGCAGAGACTTGGACTCACAGTATTGTAAGCGCATCCAATATAATTAAGGCATAAAGAACAAAGGGGGATATACATGATGGGTATGAAAAAATGGATGAGCTCTGTTACCGCACTAACGATGGCTGCGATGCTGTTCACAGGCTGTGGATCCTCGGGCGGCAGCAATGCCGGACCGGCGAATAACGGAGGCGGGGACGCCGCTCCGGCGAAGCCGCAAGGCAAGCTGACGGTATATGTCGGATTCCAGGAGGACCACGCGGTAGCCGCGATCAAGAAGTTCACGGAAGATACAGGCATCGAGGCCAGCATGATCCGGATGTCCGGAGGCGAAATTCTCGCGAAGGTCCGGGCGGAGCAAGGCAACCCGCAAGCCGACGTGTGGTACGGCGGACCAGCGGACACGTTTGTACAAGCCACATCGGAAGGGCTGCTGCAGCCGTATACATCGCCAATCGCCGAGAAGGTCGACGCGAAGTATAAGGATCCGGACGGCAACTGGACGGGCATCTATGTAGGGGCGCTCGGTTTTGCTTCCAATAAGGAGTTTTTGGCGAAAAAAGGCGTTGAAGCTCCGAAGACATGGGAAGACCTGCTGAACCCGGCATTTCAAGGCGAAATCGTCATGGCAGACCCTGCTTCCTCCGGTACGGCTTATACGGCCATGTACACCGTGCTGAAGGTGATGGGCAGCGAAGAGAAGGGCTTCGAGTATCTCAGCAAGCTGCATCCGCAAATCCAGCAATATACGACCAGCGGCTCCGCTCCTGGACGAATGGTCGGTATGGGTGAGGCTGGCGTAGGCGTTCTGTTCGCGCATGACGTGATCAAGTATCAGGAGGAAGGCTTCGACAGTCTGGAGCTGACGATTCCTGAAGACGGTACGGGCTACGAGACAGGCGCGATCGGCATCATCAAAAATACGAAGAACGAAGAGCTTGCACAGAAGTTCGTGGATTGGGCACTGTCTCCGGCAGGCCAAGAGGTCGGCAAAACTGTAGGCAGCTACCAGAACCTGACGAACCCAGATGCGGTAGGTCCGGAGAAAGCTGTGAAGCTGTCGGATATCAACACGATCGATTACGACGTCGTTGAAGCTGGTAAAGAGCGTCAACGCCTGATCGACAAATGGAGTGCCGAGGTTAAGAAATAACTATCAGTAGATATTCAGAGAGGAGAGAGCTTGAATGAGCGCCATGTTCAAGAGATTCAAGCGCGAGCCGCTCCTGCCGATTCTCATCGTGTTGGTCATGCTCTGCTTACTCGTATTTATCGTCTATCCCTTATTCCAAATAGCAAAGTCCAGCTTCGTCGGGTCCACCGGCGGAGTTGGCTTAGAGGGGTATCAGAGAGTATTGTCCGGGGGCGGGTTGTTCCACGCCCTGGTCAACTCCCTGGTGCTGGCCGTATTGACGGCTACGTTGTCTACGGTGATTGCGTATGTGTTCGCTTATACGTTCGCTTATGTAAAAGTACCGTTCAAAAAGCTCTTTAACGGCATTGCCATTCTGCCGGTCATTTCACCACCGTTTGTTATTGCCCTATCCGCCATGCTGCTTCTCGGGAAGCAGGGGCTGATCACGAAAAATTTACTGGGACTCGAAAATGCGAATATTTACGGGCTGCATGGCCTGGTTCTTGTGCAGACGCTGTCTTTTTTCCCGATTGCATTCCTGACGCTGTCAGGGCTGCTGCGTTCCATTAGCCCATCCCTGGAAGAGGCCAGTCAGAACATGGGGGCCAGCCGGCTGAAGACGTTCCTTAGCGTCACGCTGCCGCTGTCCGTGCCGGGGATCGCCAATGCATTCCTGCTCGTGTTCGTTCAATCGCTTGCCGACTTCGGGAACCCGATGACGATCGGGGGGAACTACTCCACCGTTGCGAGAGAGATCTACCTGCAGGCCGTCGGAAGCTATAATCTGCAGGCTGGTGCCGCCCTGGCGATGGTATTGCTGACGGTAACGATTATCGTCTATATTTTGCAGAATTTCTGGGTTGGCAAGAAAAGCTATGTCACTGTAACGGGCAAGCCTACCGGACAGCGGAGAATGATTGAGTCCGGGGCTGTTAAACATGGACTATTCACATTTTGTATGATCATGTCGATAGCTGTTATTGCGTTCTATGCACTCGTACCCATCGGTTCATTCATCAAGCTGTGGGGCATTAACAACAGCCTGACGCTGGATCATTACAAATATGTATTCTCTATAGGACAGAAGGCGATCAAGGATACGCTGACGCTTGCCATTGTGGCGACGCCGATCGCGGGATTACTGGGCATGATCATCGCTTTCCTGATTGTCCGCAAACGTTTCTTTGGTAAAAAAGCTTTGGAAGTCATCAGCATGCTGTCGATTGCGGTGCCGGGTACGGTCATCGGGATCGGGTATATTCTCGCGTTCAACAAAGCGCCATTAGCGCTGACAGGTACAGGGATCATCATCGTTGCTGCGTTCGTTGTGCGCTCCATGCCAGTGGGCATTCGCTCCGGGGTGGCGGCTCTGCAGCAGATCGATCCGAGCATCGAGGAGGCGGCGACGAATCTGGGGGCGAGCGGCTCCAAAGTGTTCACAAGCGTTGTGCTGCCGCTGATCAAGTCCGCCTTCTTCAGCGGTCTGGTCAACAGCTTCGTGAAGAGCATGACCGCGATGAGCGCCGTGATTTTCCTCATATCCGCCAAGTACAACCTCATTACCGCGTCGATTCTGGCGCAGGTCGAGGCCGGCCGGATCGGCGTCGCCAGCGCCTATTGTACGATCCTGATCCTGATCATGATCGTGGCGCTCATCTTGTTAAACTTGCTTGTGAAATGGATGGGCGGCAAAGAGCAGTCGGCTTGATGAGCGAAGGGTTAGGGGTAGGGTTGATCACTCGGCCCCTTATCCTTGCTTCGCGGCTACGCTCGCCATTGCCGATGGGTTGCATCCTTAAGGAGGTATGTTAATATGGCTAAATCAGTCACACTTAAAAATATATCCAAAGCCTTCACGAACGATAAAGGCGAGAAGTCCTACGCTGTCACCGGGGTTAATCTGGAGATCGGGGAAGGGGAGTTCGTAACTCTCCTTGGCCCGTCCGGCTGCGGCAAAACGACAACGCTGCGCATGATCGCCGGATTCGAGGACATTACCGAGGGGCATATTTACTTCGGGGACGAAGCGGTGGACCAGATTCCGCCGAACCGCAGAGACTGCACGATGGTGTTCCAATCCTACGCCTTGTTCCCGCATTTGACCGTGTTCGACAACATCGCTTACGGGCTTAAGATCAAAAAAATGGCCAAGCCGGAAATTGTCTCGAAAGTTGAATCCGTCTTGGATATAATGAATTTACAGGATTATCGGGATCGGATGCCGAACCAGCTGTCCGGCGGTCAGCAGCAGCGGGTAGCGCTGGCCAGAGCGCTCGTCATGGAGCCTGGCGTGCTGCTGTTCGATGAGCCGCTGTCCAACCTGGATGCGAAGCTGCGCCTAGTGATGCGGGACGAAATCCGCCGCATTCAGCAGCAGATCGGCATTACCGCTGTGTATGTAACGCATGACCAGAGCGAAGCGATGAGCATGAGCGACAAGGTCATCGTCATGAATAAAGGAAGAATCGAGCAGGTCGGCACGCCGATGGAGATTTACCAGCGTCCGAAGACGAGGTTCGTAGCCGATTTCATCGGAACCGCCAACTTCATGGAAGGCACGGTCAAAGGCTCGGAAGACGGCCGCTTGCTCGTGGAGACGCCTTCCGGCATGCTGCGGGTTCGCCGCGAGGGATATAAAACGGGTGACCGGGTGACCGTGGTAATTCGCCCCGAAGCCGTATCTTTGGCCCAAGGCACGGAGAATCAGGGCGTTGTGAAAAAAAGCGTGTTCATGGGGCAGACGCAGGAGTATGAAGTATTGTTCGAGGGACAGCTGTTCCAGATTACCGAGCATAACCCGATCCAGGAGAAGGTCTATCCGGTCGGTACCTCCGTATCGCTGCAGTTTGCGGAGGATGCCCTTCATGTAATTTAACTTCAGCCTGCATCCAGACGATTTGACATCATGCCACAGAAGGAAGGGGATTGCATGAAAAAAATAGCCATAGGCGGTTTGCTGCTGTCCCTGCTGATGTCATTATTTCTGTCCGCCTGCGGCAAGGAGAGCTCGGGAACGCTGACGGTGTATGCCGGGCTGTATGAGGATCATGCGATTAAGGCGATGGAGACCTTCCAGAAGCAGACCGGCATCAAGGTGAATTACGTGCGCATGTCGAACGGAGAAATTTTGTCGAGAATCCGGGCGGAGCGGAATTCACCGAAGGCCAGCATCTGGTTTGGCGGGCCGGCAGATACATTCATCCAGGCCAAGGGCGAAGGCCTTCTGGAGCCGTATGTTTCTAAAAATGTCGAAGCCATCCCTCAAGAATATCGCGATCCGGAAGGGTATTGGACGGGCATTTACGTGGGCTCGATCGCCTTCGTCTCCAACAAAACCTGGCTGCAGGAGGTAGGGCTGCAGGCTCCGCAGTCGTGGTATGATCTGCTGAAGCCGGAGTACCGGGGCATGATCTCGATGGCGGATCCCCGTTCCTCGGGGACAGCCTACACGACTTTAGCTACGCTGGTACAGCTGTTTGGCGAGGACAAGGCTTTTGACTACCTGCGCCAGCTGCATCAGCAGAATGTCATCTACACCACCTCCGGCAGCATTCCCGGGCGTACGGTGGGCATGGGGGAGGTCGGAACGGCCGTCATGTTCTCCCATGATGCGCTGAAGTTCTACAAAGAGGGCTTCCAAAACCTCATCATCGGCTTCCCGACCGAAGGCACGGGCTACGAGATCGGCGCCGTCGGCATCATCAAGGGCGGCCCGCAGCAGGAGGAAGCCCGCCAATTCGTCGATTGGGCGCTGACCAAGCAAGCCCAGGAGCTCGGCAAGCAGGTCGGCAACTACCAGCAGCTCACCAACCGCGACGCTATCGCGCCCGAGGAAGCGATCCCGCTGGAGAAGCTAAACGTCATTCCCTACGACCTCGACTGGGCCGGCCAAAACCGCGAGCGCCTGATCAACAAGTGGACGACCGAGGTGCTGGGAGTGGGTAAGGGGAAGGATTGAGGGAGCTTTTGGGTGAGTGGGGATATGGTGAGGGAATTGAAGGCTTAGGAGAGGGCTTAACTACAATGTTGTAGTTAGGCTCTTTTTGTCGTTTCCTTGATTTTACAAATGGGCTATAATCTTGGGTAATGAGGGATTCAGTTCTAGGTATTTAGTAATTCGAAGAAGTAGTCGACGTCACTGTATTCATGCATTGAACTACGGCCCTTAATCTGCGTGGCTAAATCCCTTGAGCCCGGCGCGATAGCGCCCTAAGCCTCTCGGGGCTCGTAAATACGTTAGGCGAAATACCATGAGATAATTTTATAAAAGGTATCTGTCATTGTTTGTAGAATGAATATAACATGTAGTTGCTATTTCTATGAAATAAGGTGATAAATTGGTTCTTGATATAAATGATTTTAAATTAGGAGTTGATGGTAAATTTTGGAATCACCTGACTAAGGAAATGAGTTTTAAAGATATTGTGAATTATAAGGATATTAAAAAGGATGAATTTATCTTAGAGTTAGGACAAGAAATAAATAATTACGAATACAATTTTATGAAACCATATTACTTTTACTCTCCTAAGTCTAAAGGTATATTAAGAAAAATAAAACTCTATTCGATAGGAGACACGAGTGTTTATTATTATTGTGTTAAAAAAATACAAAAAGAACTATCTGATGAAATACGAAAGAATAGATTAGTTTATGGTGGGTTTCGTTTTACACCAGAATTACGACTACGGGACGAAGATTTGTTAAATATGACGATTAATTATGAATATGATGCTGGATTATCAGTGAATAACTTTAGGAAGGAGTGGAGCCAGTACCAAAAATTGGCTGATTCACTTTCACAAAAAAATTATTCTTATTATATACATATTGATATTGCACATTTTTATGATGATATCAACCTGGATATACTTGAAAATAAAATAAGAAGTATAGTTAATGGTAAATCCAAAATTATCGATTTACTTTTTAATTTTTTAAGATTTTCCGATAAACGAGATCTTGGATATATTCAATCAAATGTAGGTATACCACAAGAAGAGGTTGGGGAAATGTCCAGACTTCTTGCTAATTTTTATTTAGCTAGTTATGATACGGAAATGATACGATTTATGAAAGCTTACTTTAAAGAAGAAGAAAAATTCACATACACCAGATATGCTGATGATATGTGGTTTTGTTTTCACGGTGATTATGATGATGGGCTAAGAATAGTTCAAAAGGCATCGTTTGAATTAAGTAAATTAAAATTACATATTAGTGAAAATAAACTCGAGTTCTTTAGTGTCGATAAGTTTATTCAACATTGGCATTTTATCGAATGGGAAAGCATGTTTGAAAACAAGAAGAATCTAACTTACTTATTTAATTTATATTTGAATTTACATACTAATCAATATGGTAGATGGTTTTCACTAGCTTCTTACATCTTACAGATTCTTATATCTAATGAAAAAAGTATTGATGTAATTTTTATTTCAGTTGATAATGCGAGAGCATTTCTTGACTCAATCGTAAAAAATCCTAAATTTATTTTTAGATTAAAAAATGACAAGCTACATTTTTTCAAAAAGCTACTTAATAAATATCCAGAACTTAGACAGGATTTAGAAGCTCACCTACAAAATAAAGGAAGTATTTATCCGAATGTTGAATACTTCATTCTGGATTTACTTTCTGGTATATCGGAATATGGAGCTGACATTGATTTTTTTATAAATCATTATTTCAGTTCATTTAGTAGAGAGTATCAATGGTATTCAAGATGTCTTTGTTTAAAGTATATCATTGAAAATTTGGATTTTATGGAAAAGAACCGAAAAGAAAGTTTGACAAAATTCATGAATCACATTGAAAGGGCGAAGAAGTATTTTACTAAGTTAGAACGAAGATATGTTATATCGTTCCTTTCTAACTTAAGGAACGATAAGGGCGGAAGAGTATTAAAAAGGTATTTTAATACCCCTGAGGATATTGTTTTTATTAACTTTTTAAGGATAGATGGTCTTTATCACGACAAGTAAACTACAATTGTTGGTGATATTAATAATAGACAAATGGTGCAAAGGTGATAGATACAAGTATATTATTATCCTATTAGTATAAATTCTAGGAGGGCATATCCCATGAAAATAGTAAGTTTGATAAACATGAAAGGTGGAGTAGCTAAAACAACTTTGGCAGTCAATATTGCTGATTATTTATACCAGCGACACGGTAAAAAGGTTTTAGTTATAGATGTGGATCCACAATTTAATGCAACGCAATGTCTAATGTCGGGTAATGAATACATAGAATATATTAAAAACAATAATGATACAATTCTTAATGTTTTTGACAGGAACATAAGACCATCAATTAGTTTTACAGAGGGGCTAACTGAAAGTTTTCCTAAAAATCTAGAGGAAATTGTACCCTATAAAACTAATAGGGGATTTTATCTTTTACCTGGTGTTTTAGATTTATATAAACTTGAAATGGCGTCTGGTGAAGGAAGAGAATTTAGAATTAAAAACTATTTAACAGGACTACAGGAAACCTATGATTACGTAATAATTGATACACCGCCAACTCCTTCGATTTGGATGACGAGTGCGCTTTTAGCCTCTGAGTACTACCTGATACCAGTTAAACCTGATCCAATAAGTTTAACAGGAATCGACTTACTCAATGGAATAATATATGAGAAGATGAGTAACTTTGGAAATAAAATTAAATGTGCTGGTATTGTTCTTACAGTAACAGAGGAGAATACTAGTGTTTATAAAAATGCCCAGAAAAACTTGCAAGAAAGTAAAGTGTGGAAGGGGAAATTGTTTTCAAAGTCTCTAATAAAGAGAACTGAAATTGCAAAAAAACAACTAGAACAGAAATTTATCCTCGATATTGATGATAGTAGATTAAAGAGTAATTTAACTAGTATAGTAAAGGAGTTTATCGAAAGGGTGGGAGAAAATGACCAATAAAATAAATAATAAGAAAAGAGATGAATTATTTAGATCAATTGAATTTTTGGAGGAATTAATCTGGCTTTTTGATTCGTCTAACATAGCTAAGATCAAGAATTCTCCTCAACACTTAAGGGAATTACTATTAATGGGTAATGAGTTAAATAATAGTTTTGATACAGAGATATTGGGTGGAGAATATAAATCCCCAAACCCCAATATTCATTTCTTGATAGGGGTATTACCTAGGTTATTTAAAGATGAAGACCTTTTCCCTACAAATAATTCCATTATTGATTTTGCTGAGGAGTTCTTAAATCTGAACTTGCCTAAATCTGGGAAAAGATCAAGAAATGAAATAATTGGAATGATCGTTTGTGAAACGGATAATCTATCAGATAATAAACTGAAAAGATTAGTAACTGCATTGTCTAAAATAGTATCAAATGAAGAGCAGTTGAAAAAAATTAAAGTGGATAGATCTAATAATAACTTTTCATGGAATGAAACAATTCAAAAATTAACGGAGAGAAGACAATGAGTCGAAAGATATCTCAAGATGCAGATTTACTTATTGAATATCTAAGAGAATTTGATTTAAACGATTGTTTAAAGGAAGATAATTATATTATTTTATTGAAATCGATGCATAGAAAAGCTTATGGATACCTACTTTTTATTGCTGAATTAGAAGTTCTACAAAGAAATGTTAAAATAATAAGTGACTTATCACTTATCTATTATAAAGAGACCACATCAGATATTATTCAGTCACTTTTTTGCTGGGCAACTGGGTCTTATAAAGCTGCAAACATTATGCTCAGGAGTTCTATCGAAACGTTCTTAAAAGCAACCCTAGGTACAGAAAATGAAGAGATTTATGATGAAAAAAGTATATATAAATTGTTTGAAAAAGCGAGTGAACATGAGTTTTTTTCAAGTAGTGTAGGATTGAATAAGTATGGCATAATACATGGTATTTATAAAGATTTGTGTAAATTCGCTCATAGTGCAAGGGATATAAACTTAGGTACCATTACCTCTATTAATTTACTGCCTAGGTTTAATCAAAAGTTAGCTAAGGAATATAATGTAGTCTTTCTAAAATTACTAGATTCTATTCTTAGTGTTACTTTACTTAATTTTGAAACTGTAGTTAATCAGATGCATTCATTAAATAAAGATTTATTTTTGTCTACATTGACTTTGAATGATAAGAAAGAAATATTTGAGAATCAGTATGTTGATACTTAATCTCATGGGATAATATTAGAAATTAAATACTAAACAAGAACAAAGCAATTTTTGATTAGGTGAAGATTGTTTAATATAATTGAAGAAAACTTCAACTAATCTGAGAGGGAACTAGCAATGATAAGTTACAAACCATTACACAAATTGCTGATAGATCGGGATATAAAGAAACAGGAGTTATTAAAAATGACAGGGATCTCATCAGCAACGATGGCTAAATTGAATACGAATGAATATGTTTCTCTAGAAATCATTGATAAAATTTGTGCAGCGGTTGGATTGTCAGCCTGGAGATTTATTGGAGCATATTCATGAACATAAATGAAGAATTAATAGAGCGTAAAATGATTTTGCAATAAGAGTTAGTTATCAAAAGTATAATCAGACAAACACGCCCCAGCCTAAGATAAGAGCGATCTTCGGCTGGGTTTATTTCTTGAATACATAGAACATTAGGCGAAATTAGTGTAAGGTGCTGAAAGGATTGCATGAAGCCAAGACGGACAGCTCACCCCTAACTTCGGTTGCGCAGTTAGGGGTGAGCTGTCGTGAGCATAAAAATTTTAAGTAAAATCTCGCTTCGTGCTATCCTTTACGCAAAGTTCCACATCATGCTGACAAGTTTGGTATAAGTAAACAATCGTTCTTCCGTAATATACAAAAGTCATCTCGCCACTACCTACTAGTAATGGAAAGACCTTAGCTCTACCGCTTGCCGATGACCTCTATGATCAAGTTGGCACCAAGTCTGAACCCATACTGAAAAGTAGCTTCAGCATATATACTGTCCACGCTACTACGCAGGTCAAAATACTCCTCAAGCTCACGAAACGTTTCCTCACCCAATCGGTTTCGCCATTGCTCCGTTTGAACCGATATTTGTCGACTTAGAGAACGGTATTCTGGATGAGACGGCACAATAGCCTCAACAGGATCAAGTTCCCCCCGGTACAGGGCTTCCAGAATCGAATTCATATTTTCCCCCTATTAAGTATAATCGCATCACTTGTATGAGATTCCTGCACATGATAGGATATTTATGCAGTCTGCTCAATAAAGCGATTGCGCGATAGGAAGTGGCGGTGTTCTTCGTGGGACGCGCCGCTTCCTTCTTTATTTTTGGAGATCGTCATACATCTTCTCAATCCCTTTGCGAATCACATCTGAACGGCTCGTATTCAGCTTCTCGGTGCAAGCATCGAGCTTATTCAAAATGGCTTGATCGACGCGTACTCGAATCAAATCGCTTTTGGGATTGTCAGATGGTGGACGCCCCATCTTTTTGGACGACATCGCTTCACCCCACTTTTTGTGTCCATAATAAATATATTATTGTAGCCACAAAAAGTCAAACCAATCCTGCTTTTTCTTAATAGGCTAAATATTTATGAGCGAGAATGTCTCTTGTTATGCTTAGCATTGTAATTGGATAGATATATTCTACCTCCTAAACCTCATTTGCATTCGCGAATTGAAATTTAACTTATTGAATATTATTTCAATATATTGAACTTTCATGTCAAGAGAACATGAATATATTTTTGATTAGGCGAAGATTGTTTAATATAATTGAAGAAAACTTCAACTAATCTGAAAGGGAACGAGCAATGATAAGTTATAAACCATTACAAAAATTGCTGATAGATCGGGATATAAAGAAACAGGAGTTATTAAAAATGACAGGGATCTCATCAGCAACGATGGCTAAATTGAATACGAACGAATATGTTTCTTTAGAAGTCATTGATAAAATTTGTGCAGCGTTGGATTGTCAGCCTGGTGATTTATTGGAGCATATTCCTGAACATAAATAGAGAATGGAATAGAGCGTGAAATATTTTGTAATAAGAGTTAGTTTTAAAAAATATATTCATAACGCCCCGGCCTAAGATAAGAGCATCTAAGGATGGGGCGTGTCGTAGATTCTAGGAACGTTATTTTAAGATCTTGATAATCCCAAACTAAGAATGGATCGAACAACTACCAGCAGCTTATCAACCACGACGCCGTCGTGTCCGAGAGATCCATCCCGCTGGAGAAGCTGAACGTCATCCTTGCATTTGAGGAACTTGAAAAGTGCTTGATCATCGTCGATCTTTGTTGGTTGTGCTTTTTCGATCCGCATATGGTCGAGATTATCGTATCCACCAACGAGTTTTATATATTTTCATAGCGTTAAACATAAGGTTATATTTAGATGTCACTTTGATTAAGGCATAGTATTCTGCGTTGTTAAATTCGTAGTACTCAGCGAACTCTTGCATTGTGTTACGCTTAATTATGGTAAATTGAGTCGAATTTTGCTATGTTATAGACTATTAACTTATAAAGGAGTCCATATGAGTAGAACACTTGATGAATTACAAAAAGAAATCATTTTTGAAGCAAGAAAAGGGTTCCCAATTTTGCTGTCTGGCGTAATTGTTTTTTTGATTTTCACCTTTATGCCTTTAGTTTTTCCAATTGAAGCTGTGCGTTTAATTTGGATATTTGGCTTAGGTGCCATTTTTCCTTTTGGAATTCTAATTAGTAAAATTCTTGGTGTTAATTTACTTGCTACCGGTAACCCTGTAGGTACTCTAGGAGGAATAGTTGCAGCTCCGCAAGCCTTTTACATACCTGTATTTATAATTGTGTATATGAACATACCTGAATACCTTCCCTTCACCATCGGTTTACTTGCAGGCTCTCATTTTCTTCCTTACATGTGGATTTATAAAAGCAAAGCCTATTTATTCGTTACTTTAGGTACCTGTTTTTCTTCCCTAATCTTGGGTGGATTCCTTGTTGATCAAGCATTCACTCTTGTACCTTTAGCAATAGCTATTGTGTATGGTATTGGTGCTTTTTTAATTATTAGAGAACTTAAAGCTAGTCCTGTTTAATCACCTTTTATAAGGTGATTTTTTATTTAAAAGAAGAGAATTCTACATATATATAGTTTTTGGCCTTATATGCCTTTGCTCTTGCGCCCTCGATCCGTCCGAATCCGTGGGAAGATTTTGGGTTTTTTGTGAGTAAGAATATGGTGAGGGATCAAAGTCTTAATAAAGAGTCTAACTACAATGGAGTAGTTAGGCCCTTTTTGTCGTTTCCTCTATTTTACAAATGAACTATAATCTTGGGTAGTGATGTATGGTGTTGGGAAAAGGTAATTATAACGAGGAGAAAGAGGGGAGGATAATGGATTGTGAAATCCTGTGGAAATGGAATGGTATACGAAGCTCGTGAATTCATCTGCTTGGGTGGATTAACGAAGTTCGCGAAAAAGGAGTTATAAGAAGGCGAAAGACTTTTTAAAGAAGGTGATTCAAAGATGTTAGTTAAAATAGAAGCACATCGATATATGTACTATTTCCTAAAAAGCAAAGTGACATTATTTGAGTTTGAACAATGGATATATGATCACGAAGAGCTTGAAGAGATTTTAGGTGAGGCTGAATATTTACAATTTATATCAAGAGACTACAAGAATCAATATGCTTACGAAGATACTGAAAAACAAATAAGAAAACTGATTGATATAGCTACATATGAACAAGAAAGAGTTGTAAATTTACTGATCTCATTGACTGAAAGTAATAATGATGAAATAGATGTCATGGATCTTTTGTATGAAGAGTACTGCAATGGGTATACATTTTTGAGATATATCGCGTTGACAGCTGTTGCAACATCAGAGGAATTAAAAGAAGACCTGAAAAGAAATAAAACAAAGCTCAAGGACTAAAATAAATCAATTGTAAAAGAAGCAAAGAGACTGTTAAACTTCTTCGATAGAAATGAACTAGCGATTGATATGGAACATGAATACATTGATCGAAGAAAAGAGGAAGATAGGATTGAAATACATAGTATAAATGAAATGTTTAATACACGAAGGGAATCTTAGGTACTTTTCTATAACACCGTGTTCACGCATCGGGGGACAATCGCCCTCGGTTCGGCAATCGCCTTAAGCTTCTTCGGTTCGTGAATACGTAAGGTGGCTATATCTAACACAGTATCAAGCTGAGGGGCACCGTAAGAGGTCAGGGGGAATAATGAAGATATTTTCAAAGAAAAATAGTGAAAATAGTCAAGATATATTATCTGTTGATATGGAAATAAACACTAGAAAGGTATACAAAAATATAACAAAAGTGAAAGGACGAATGGTTCCTGTTATTGATTGGAGAGCTTCTCTATATATTAATGGGAATAAGTTGGATCAGGACGAAGTGTTTGTAGAAGAAGAGTTTTTCAAGTCCTTACTGCATCCAGGAAAATACCCTATGTTTACATGTACTTGTGGAATATTTGGTTGTGGAGGCTATTATGTTGAGGTTATCCATGAGGACAAAAGTGTGATTTGGATAACAGAGCAATCCCCTTTCGAGGATCGTTCCATCAAAAGTTCAAATAAGTTCATTTTTTCATGGGATCAAATGATCAGGTTTTCAGAAGAGTTAGTACAAAAATTTGAGAACCTCAATAGTTTAATGAATACTAATGACTTAGATTTTAGTTTTGATGTTGAGAGGTATAACCGGATAATAAATAAAGCTATTGATAGAAAAACAATCAATAACAATTTTTAAGGTACACGATTACTGTAGAGACCTAAAAAACCGCACAGAGTGCTTAATTCAATTTCGTAATTCATGTTCAATATCCTTTAAGCGGATCGTTTTACCTTGTTTGAATTCTAACTCTGCTTGTTCAATTGCTTTCAGGTCATTTTCACTTAATTCCTCCTCATCATAAGGAATGTTTGCATCTAGGGGATTGCTTATGAGACGTTTTAAAAAGTCAGCCACTAAAGGAATATCCTTATCTGGTAACTGATGAATTAAATTAGCTAGATCTTTCTTGGATACGGCCATTTTCAACAGCCCCTTTCATTTCGATTGTAGCAATGAAATTCAAGAATAATAACAAACTTGAAGTTGTCGGTAATTACAAAGAAGCAAGTAGACAGTGGAATTGTTTCAGCGAATAACCCTGCGAGGCTATTAGATTTAAGGAAGTGAACAAATGTATATTACTGGGGATCTGCATGGATATATCGATATTAGTAAGTTGAACTCAAAACGATTCCCACAGAACAGTAGGCTAACTAAAGAAGACTTCGTTATCATAGCAGGGGACTATTGATTAGTGTGGGATAATAAAATTGATGAAAAATACTGGCGAAAGTGGTTAAATAATAAGAATTTCACGACCCTTTTTATTGATGGAAATCATGAGAACCATGACATGTTGGATTCCTATCCAGTAAATACTGGAATGGCGGTAAAGTACATATTATTAATGATAGCATTATTCATTTAATGAGAGGTCAAGTCTTTACTATTAACTGATATAAATTTTCCCGTTCGGTGGTGCCCAATCACATTTGGCCATTTTCATAATGATCTTAAATTACCCGAAAAACACGATTGATATATAACAGCATTGAAGCATTGTGATTGTATATCGATGATTGCCCCCTTTCCACGTATTGGAAGCCGTGCGCCCCTGCCAGTTAAATTCTAACTATGAAAAAAGGTGAGATTATTGTGGTACATCCTGTTTTTATTAAAGGAGATTTAGTCGAAAAATTTCGTGAGCATTTGATAGAGTACCCTTATTATCATATTGTTCATGAAGGAATAAGCCATTTAGAATCTCCAATTAAGAAATTTTCCAATATTGAGATTGAAGGGGTTATTAATAGTTTTGAGAAATCTGATTTCCCTTTAGCTTGTCACGCGGGAAGCAAAAGTACTGAGAAATTTTTTGATTATCATATAGCGTTACGATATGGGAAGGACAAGAAAGAAGTCTTTGTTTATGAATTAATAGTTCGTGAGGAAAAAGACAGGAATATTATTAATGGAGTACTCATGGCATTTTATTTGCTAACATTAAGCAGATTCGGGATTGAAAAAATGCTAGTTCCCTATAACCTAGGAGATTTAGGGAGTATTGATGATATTAATATTGAATCTATAGGTGATAATTTAACCCTCCTAACACGTCATTAAGATCGCGTCGCAGATGCTCGAATGTTATTAGAAATCGAGGAAAAGGAAGATCTTCATGAAGCTAATGCCAGAATATGCACAAATCTTAATTGTGGGAGTAGTATTTCAGAATTCATGGACTTGGTATATTACTGAAAGAGAGTATTGGTTTTTGAACATAGAAATGGAAGAGAGATTTGGGATTGAAGTTCTTGATGAATCAACTGCGGAGACTTTTTTACATAAAATAGAGAAATATAAAGTATCAACCTTAGAACTGACTGATATGATCGTGGAGCTTAAAAATGTATTCCAGTATTACGACGAAGTGTTAGAATTTTTACCTACAATTTATGTCGATTTTGATAATAGAGAATTCTATTCGTCATTTCCAGAGCCTATGTCATTTGAAGATTATGTTCCAGAAGGCTGGATAGGCGAGTATAAAAGCTTCTATGAATTAGTGCCGGTTGAGGAAAGATATTGGCTCGTTGACAATGAAAATTTATTTGAAAAATTATACAAAGATCTGAGGAAAACTTGGTTTGATATTTAATTCAGGACTCGACTTCTGATAAACTCTGCAATGTATTGCGACACCAATTCTAGTGTAAGCGTCCATTTGTCGGCTGCGGAAAGAACAAACAGAAAATTGGACATTTATCTTCACAACCTGGTGCATTGTTAGTGGGGCCGCAATTGAAGTTGTTATGGCTGCTCAAATAATTACAGAGCAGCCGCGTCAATTGGTGATGTTCGGAGAGCTGCTAAATCCGCTTCCCGGCCAAAGATCCCCCAATTTTCTTCGGGGACTTCGTGAATGATGATATAGACGGGGATGAGATCAGAAGTGCCGAGTTGCCGTCCGAAAATTGTGCTAGCTCCTTCGATCAGCCTCATTTTGGCGTCGCCGTCTAAACCGCCCTCAATGACGAAAATCTGCACGCTGACAACATTCGTTGTCGCTTCTTTTTCTCCCATAAAGACGGTATCCTCATCGTAAAGATTAAAATAGGTCCAAACCGTACTTTTGACGAAGGGTGATTTTGGCAACGATTCGCATTCAAGCGCAAAATCTGTAAGTTCTCCGACAATTGATCGCCGTGCCTTCAAATCGAACGCAGCTTCAGGTGCGTGAACAATAATCATTGGCATTGTATTTTCCTTTCCTTAGACATATTATGAGGCCGCCGCGTCTCTACTCAGCGGCCTCCGACAATTAGAAGGAAGGTGCTTTGCGGCCATTACTAGCGATCAGATGTTCTGGCCACCCGAGACCTCGATTCTCTGCGCATTAACCCAGCGATTGTCGGAACCGAGTAAGCTGGCGACTGCGGGACCAATGTCGTCGGGTACGCCGACACGACCAAGGGCAACCATCGCGGCAAATGCGTCATTGTAAGCAGGCGTGTCGCGTACAGCACCGCCTAGAAAATCGGTTTCGATTGCACCAGGTGCAATGGTATTAGCGGTGATACCGCGATGACCGAGTTCTTTGGCCATATAGATGGTTAGAATCTCGACCGCTCCCTTCGCCGCAGAGTAGGCGGAGAATCCGGGATAAGATACACGGGTGAGACCTGATGAGAAATTCACAATACGGCCACCATCTGCAAGAAGCGGCAGAAGGGTCTGAGTCAAGAAAAACACGCCCTTGACGTGCACATTGAACAGGCCGTCGAACTGAGCTTCTGTTGTTTCGGCGAAGTCTATCATTTCTCCGTGGCCGGCATTGTTCACCAGATGATTGAAAGTGGGGCTATCCCAAGTAGAATGCAAGGTCGAACGGACTGTCTCAGCAAAGGCCGCAAAGCTGGCGATGTTTCCAACATCGAGTTGTAGAGCGACTGCTTTACGCCCCAGAGCTTCGATTTCAGCAACAACAGACTTTGCTTCTTCTGCTTGGCTGCGATAGGTCAGGATGACATCACCGCCATGACGCGCAATACTGATGGCAGTATTGCGACCAAGTCCGCGGCTGCCGCCAGTGACGATTGAGATATTTGTCATTGTCAACTTCATCCTCTCAATAAACGTTATTAAATACACCGTTATCATAAAAGATAAAGCTCACTTGAAGTCAAGAATTTTTTGGTAAAATAATAAGTATATAAATGAGCAGAGAAATTCTTTGTTTTAATCATATTTGCATCATTATTTACAGCCGAAATACGGCGAATTAAATTAGAAAAGCCAAGAAATCACTTGAAGTATACTTTAACAGAAGGGGATGAAGGTTTATTTTATGTTGACAATAAGTGAAGTAACTGAATTGACAGGAATAGCGGCTCCCACACTTCGATATTACGAAAAGGAGGGGCTGCTTCCACATGTGAAGAGAAATGCAAGCGGGAAGCGGTTATATGACGAAGAAGATTTAAGCTGGATACACTTTGTTACTGCACTTCGGGCAACAGGAATGCCGATTGCCCAAATTCAGAAGTATGTATACTTGTATAAAGAAGGGGACTCAACGATTTCGGAACGAAAAGGGATGATGCTTCATCATAAGAAAGAAATTGAGAAGAGTATAAAGGAACTATATTTTAATTTGGACAAAATAAACTATAAACTTGCTCTATATGATGTATTAGAATCACAGATTGCACGGACTAACATAAAAATTTGACTTAAGCGGGGTTAAGGCTTTTGATTCAGAGGACGTTATCGGAAACACCTGCAAAATAATAGCAATGACCCATCCTGAAGCATTCTATACTTCATATGAAGATTCTGTTCAAACCCCATTAGACGAGGTAGCCAAGAGAATCATGAATGAGCAGGATGATTACATATTGGGGGCATTTAAGGAAGACGGACAAATTGTAGGGATGGTAGGCTTTAAACGTGGGCAGGGGATGAAATTTAAACATAAAGGAATGATCTGGGGAGTATATGTAGCTCCGGATTATCGGGGAAAAGGAATAGCTAAAGAACTATTACAAGAGGTTCTGAGAAGAGGGAAAGACATAGAAGGATTAAAACAAATTAATCTTAGTGTTGTAACTGCTAACAAAGTAGCAGTTGGTCTTTATAAGATTTTAGGATTTGAAACGTATGGAACCGAGAAGAACGCATTAGAATATCATGGCCGCGGATACGATGAAGAATACATGACTTACTATTTAAGATAAATTCGAAGAGGACAGGGGAAATTGACTGCACCGCGTTCACGTAGCGGGAATTATGCCCTGGTTGTTAGATGTATGAAATTCAGACACCTAACGCCCCAGCCCTAAAATAAGAGCTGGATAAGGCTGGGCGTTTCGTGATTACGTGTTTACCAAGGATACTCGCAGTAAGAAAACAATAAGTTGGAAAAGTGGTGAATCTATGAATATTAAAGATTTAGTACCTCTACACAAAAGCGACATTGAACGAGTTAGCTTGCTCAAGCAGCAGCCCACAGAAAATCTGAAAGTTATACTTCCCGAGCTCTTAGAATGGCTGCAGGATGGTAATTGGCCAATAGCAAAGGATATAGAAGACATTGTATTGGGATTTGGAATAGAGCTTATCCCGCATATTAAACGCATATTTAATTCAAATGATGGTTGTTGGAAGTATTTTGTGCTTCACGGATTAGTAAATAGATTGCCAAAAGATATCTTGTTAGAACTACGAGAAGATTTAGAGAGAATGCTAAATAATCCATCAAGGGATGAGAAAGATGAGGAACTAGATGATATTTTACAAGAACTATTAGAAAGAATTGCGTGAGATAAGCATCTAACAAATAACTTAATTCCGAGACTCCACTTTCGTGAAGTCTCCTTTTGTGATTTCCTCTATTTTATAAATTGGTTATAGTCTTGGATGAGTATGGATGGTATCGAGGGGATATACATAGGTCATAGTTTGTACAATAACAGGTAAACAGTTTGTGTAGCGGGCTGTGACTCAGATATTTAATCGTTCTCCTCGACTATACCTATTTTATAAGAAAATGAGATTCACCAGATTAAGCTGGTCAGCCTTTAATACGAATTTTTTTACAGACTCCAAAAAAACGTGTAAAGAAGTAAGTGTCCTTTACACGTTTTTTGTATTTATCCAGAACTATAACTTGAATATCTAATTCTAGTTGTTTGGTCCCCAGTCATAGGCTGAAATGCTTCCATACGCCGAGCCAACAACTCTAAAACTCAAGTTTTTGCCAACCGGCAAATTTGTAAAGTAGCTGGTTGTTGAACTGCTACTTAAACTTATCTGGGCTATAGCAATAGGTTCACCAAGCCAATTGGGTTGTATCACTTGTAATTTAAAGTTGCTACTTTTATTACTATTTGGTGACCAAACTATTTTAATAGAGCTATTATTCAATTTGAAATTTCCAAAATCATAAGTCCTATCAACTGAAAGATTCCCATTTGCAATAACTCTCTCGTTACCCATGTAAGGCACAAAAATTCCTCGCAGGGAATTATTGTGAGTAGGGATGAAAGAGTTACTGGCGGATGCAGATAAAGATCCAGCCAATGAAGATACCACTAAAGCAGACGCGAATGCAGCCATTTGCAATCTTCCTTTAAACCATTTCATGATTAAACCCTCCCGATATAGGAATATTATGGTACAATATCATTGTATGATGCAATTTACATAATTTCAATATATAGGAGTGATTTACATAAAATGAGTAATAATGGAAAAAGATATTTTATTATTTTAGGTCTCCTAATTCTGTTAGTTGTAGTGTGCTTTGTCGATTGGACACCACAGCCCATAAAAGTAGTTAATCACTATCTACTATCTATTCAAAAGAAAGATGCTCAGGAGGCTTATCAAATATTGTATATCCAAAATAAAGACAGTAGATTAGATTTTGAGACATTTAAAGAGACTGTAATCAACGATCCATTGATCAAATATAAAATTAATGGTTACTCAAAAGTAAACAAAGAGGCTTATTACGTGTCGGTATATGTAAATAAGGATGGTGAGGATATAGATCATGAATTTTATGTAAGAAAAATTGACGATGAGTGGAAGATTGTATTCTAGAACAACTGCTGTGATCTAATGTTGATAATTTAGGAGAAAAACTGCCCGTACTTCCAACAGGCAAAGCTTTATTAATTGGAGCAGCGTCTTCAATTCCTAGTTTAGTTGAGATACTCAATTAAAAGAGGAGGGGCAGCCGCATTCTTCAGAGCCAGACTTTTGGAATGTATGGACAGGGAATGTGGAACGAGAGATCGACTGGAAACCCATAGCAAGAGAATGGCAGGTTGAATAACAAAAAGTACAAAGCTATTCTTTAGTATTTTGCTTGTAAATAAAAATTTGACGAGGGTAAAGAATGAATCTTAAAAGGAAACTAACTATTGAAGAATTTAGGGAAATCGAGGGACTTGTCAATAAGGCGATTACGGCGATAAATAAAGAAACGGCTACTCCATTTATTAAACGATTAGAATTTATGGGGGAAACATTAACCATTGAAGCCCCTCAGAGCATTATTTTTGCTGAACTTGTAGCATATACAAAAGCAGCTTCTGGACAAGTAAAGGACAAGGAGCACTGGATTAGTGCAGCTAACCAAAGTCTTTTCAAGCTATCTCGTTAGAACTACGATAAACTTCTAATAAAACAACTTAAATCCGAGACTCCACTTTCGTGGAGTCTCCTTTTGCCGTTTCCTCCATTTTACAAATAGGCTATAATCTTGGGAAAGGGTGTAGAAAGATGTAGAAAGATGTAGAAATATAGTCGGGCCTGAGTGGGTCTAATTTGAATTACATAGAGTTACAAGTTCTAGCAACAGGAGGTTGATGTGATGCAAGTTCGGAAGATTAAGATTGTAGGAACGGGTAAATATTTGCCGGAGCAAGTGATTACAGCAGAAGATTTAGATAAGAAACTAGGGGTACCCAGCGGATGGGCGTTGAAGAAAACAGATGTTAGGGTTAGACATGTTGTCAAAGGAGAAACCGCTTCTTTTATGGGAGCAAGGGCAGCGGAGGCTGCGTTAGAGGAGGCTGGGCTTGCTTTTGCGGATATTGACTGTCTTGTATCCACGAGCGGCACGATGGAGCAGCCCATTCCATGCACGGCTTCTTTAATCCAAAAGGCAATGGGACAAGAACATTCCGGGGTTCCTGCGTTTGATATCAATTCGACTTGTTTAAGCTTTTTAACTGGACTGGATGTTATGTCTTATATGGTAGCGGCAGGGCGTTATGATCGTGTTATGCTCGTAGCGTCTGAAATTGCTTCGATTGGCTTGGATTGGTCTCATAAAGAAAGCGCGGCTTTGTTTGGGGATGGGGCTGCTGCCGTAGTGATCAGTAGGGCAGATGAGGATGAAGCCTCTCAGATTATCTGTTCTTCGATGAAAACGTTCAGTGCGGGAGCTCATCTCTCCCAGATTAGAGGCGGAGGAACGAAAATTCATCGCCGGCATACCGATCAGGTAGAGCCATTTTTATTTGAAATGGATGGACGAGCCATCTATAAAATGGCGTCACAAATATTGCCTGACTTTGTCGATGCTTTACTCCAAGCGGGGGGCTGTCAGATGGCCGATCTGAAGCTCGTCATTCCGCATCAAGGGAGCGCCATGGCTATGCGATTGATATCGAAGAAGCTAGGGATAGCGGAACACCAATTAATGAATATTTCACCAACGCACGGAAATACGATCGCAGCATCGATTCCGATGGCTTTGCATGAAGCCATCCAGCAAGGGCGGATCCAGCGTGGAGAGCGGCTGTTATTGCTAGGCACATCCGCAGGCTTCTCCGTCGGAGGAATGATCCTTGAATACTAGCTCAAGGCCAAGAATGCGAGAGGAAGAAGAGCGGCAAGGGTGGCAGGGAGGGCAAGAAGGGGCGGAAAGGCTAGCAGGCCAAGAGAGGCAAGGAAAGCAAGAAAGAGAAGAAAGCCAAGATAGCCAAGAAAGCCAAGAGAGGCAAGAGAGGCAAGAGAGGCAAGAGAGCCAAGAAAGCCAAGAGAGGCAAGAAAGGCAAGCAGGACAAGCAAGATGGCATCAGCGGATATTGCTGACAGGCGGAAGAGCGCCGGCCACCTTGGATTTAGCTCGTCAGCTTGCTGTGGCGGGGCATCAGGTGTATATGGCCGAGAGCTGTCCGGATCACCTATGTGTTCATTCGCGCGCGATCGTCCGAAACTATAGTGTGCCTAAGCCCAATGAGAATCCAGATGGATATATTAGCGCACTCCAAGAAATTATTTTGCTAGAAAAGATAGATTGGCTGATTCCAACTTGCGAGGAGATATTTTTTGTTGCCCGAGGTTTAGATCGTCTAAGCCAGCATTGCCTAGTTTTTACGGATTCACTAGACAAGCTACGGTGCTTACATAGTAAATGGGAATTTATCGGCCAGGCGAGGGAGTTTGGTTTACTCGTACCGGCAACAAGTCTATTAACCTCTCAAGAGGAAGCGAAAGCCGTCCTGGCTGTCCCGGGGAAATGGGTTTTTAAGCCGGTGTACTCCCGTTTTGCGGCAAAGGTTTTCATGGTGCAAACAAGGGTAGCGAGTACAGTTGCTAAGGGCGAGAAGAACAAGAATGCAGATGAAACAGAAATACCAGATGAAATAGAAATACCAGATGAAACTGAAATATTGGAAAAAATGAAGCATCTCTCTCCACAGCAGCCTTGGGTTGTACAGCAATTTGTTGAAGGTACAGCCTATTGCAGCTACAGCATCGCCAAGCAAGGGAAACTGACAGCTCATGCGGTTTATCCCGTGAGATTTACGGCTGGTCCTGGCGCTTGTATTAGCTTCGAGGCTGTACATCACCCAGAGATTGACCGCTGGGTACAACATTTCGTGAGTTTAGTACAATTTACGGGGCAAATTTCCTTTGATTTTATCGTCACCGATGATGGCCAAGTCTACCCTATTGAATGCAATCCAAGAGCGACGAGCGGAATACACCTTTTTCAAGCGGAAGATCAGATTGATCAGGCGTTTTTTCATCATGAAGAAGGGTCAGAGCAGGTCATAACCCCGCGTCCGAGTCATAAAGCCATCATTACCTTAGCGATGTTGTCCTATGGATTGTTGTCGATTCGTTCCTGGACCAAATTCAAGGAGTGGCTTCGGTTGATCATCGGCGGTAAAGACGTTGTGTTTCGATTGCGAGATCCGCGGCCGTTCCTTCAGCAGTTTAAGCTTCTGTGGTGGAATGTCAAAGTAAGCAGGCAGCAGCATATCTCGATACTAGAAGCATCAACGCATGATATTGAATGGAATGGTGAGGAAGCGAAATGAGTTCAAGCGTATTAGTGACAGGCGGGACGGGGTTTCTCGGAAGGAGCTTGGCACAAACCTTAAGTAAGCTCGGATATCAGGTTACAGCGACTGGACGAAATGAATCGATAGGGGAGGAATTGAAAAACGAAGGTATCGCCTTCATCCCCTGTGATCTTGCGGACACCGAGCGGATCGTTCAGCTATGTGCTGGACAAGACTTTGTGTTTCATTGCGGCGCATTGTCTTCTCCTTGGGGGAAATACAGCCACTTTTATGATAGCAATGTGATCGGTACCCGAAATATATTGGAGGGCTGCCGGCAGCATCAGGTGGGCAGGTTGATCTATTTGTCGACACCGAGCTTATATTTTGATTATACCGATCGCTTGAACGTACCAGAGTCAGCTCCGCTTCCGGATCAAGCCGTGAATGCGTATGCCGCAACGAAGCGTCTGGCCGAAGAAGAAGTGGATCTTGCTTTTGAGGCAGGACTTCCCGTGATGACCATCCGTCCTCGTGCGATCTTTGGCCCCGGGGATCAGGCGATACTTCCGCGACTGCTTCAAGCGAACCGACAAGGACGCGTTCCCTTAATTCATGGCGGCCAGGCTCTAATGGATTTGACCTACATCGATAATGTGGTTGATGCGTTAATCCAATGCATGTCCTCCCCTGCATCGACGCTAGGCAAAAAGTACAATATTACCAATGGTGAGCCGGTAGCTTTGATAGATTTACTTCAGCAGTTATTTGATAAGCTGGGGGAACCGCTGCGCGGCAAGCATATTTCCTATTCTCTGGCCTACGGGGCAGCTGCCTTGCTAGAGTGGAAAGCCCACCTGACCAGGAGTAAAAAGGAACCTCTGCTCACTCGCTATACGGTGGGTTTATTAGGAAAGACGCTTACGCTAGATATATCAGCGGCGAAACAAGATCTGAACTATACTCCACGTAAAAGTATTGATGAAGGGATATCCGATTATGTCACATGGATCAAACAACGAGACCCACTTATTTAGCACCCGTGTTAAATTGACTCTGTTTGCGGCGGGGAGCTGTTTCCAATCTGAAAAAATAACGATCCGTGGCGGAGAGCGGCGGACGATTCAAATACCTGCCCTGTTTGCCTGCATAGAGCATCCGAGGTTAGGGCCGATCTTATTTGACACGGGGTATTCGGAACGCTTCTTCCAAGCAGCAAGTCGTTTTCCTTATTCGCTATATCGAAGAGCCACCCCTGTTTCTATCACAGAACGGGAGACGGCGGTCCACCAATTACAAGAAGCGGGAATTAAATTAAGCGACATTAAATATGTCGTTCTATCCCATCTCCATGCGGATCATATTGCCGGGGTTTGTGACTTTCCTGGGGCTTCGTTTATTTATTTAAAATCAGCTTACGATAAAATGAAGCCCCGCAGAGGGCTAGCGGCGGTTCGGGCAGGCTTCCTGCCGGACTTATTACCGAGTGATTTTGAGGAGCGTTCTCTACCGATAGATGAACAACAACGGATCTCGCTGCCATCTAGTTTTCCATTTGAGCGGGGCTTGGATCTTTTTGGCGATGGAAGCGTGATTGCCGTGGACTTGCCAGGACATGCTGCCGGTCAAATAGGCGTTCTACTTCATACCGGGGATCAGCCATATTTCTTATGTGCCGATGCTGTATGGTCCAGTCGGGCGTATCGTGAATCCCGGCCTCCCCATTGGCTTGCTGGCCTGATTATGGATGATCGCCGGCAGTATCAAGAAAGCTTCCAGCGCATATGCCAATTTCACAAGCAGCATCCCGAATATCGAATTATTCCATCCCATTGCAGCGAAATCGGGGAGGAAGTCATGTTGATCGACAAAGGAGCTATGGTATACCACTATTTGCGGACAAAGCTTCGTCAAAGGCCAGCAAATCGTCAAGAGATGGAACAATGGCAGGAGGAGAGAGTGCGAAGCCATGTTCGTTTTGTCCGCAAGCATTCTGCTTTTTATCGCGAGCTTTGGAAGGATTATGCGGATGCTCAGTGGCGGCAATTTCCGATCATGGATAAAGAGCTGATGATGGAGCATTTTGACCTATTAAATACGGTTGGAATCACGAAAGAAGAAGCTTTTGCCGTGGCGTATCAAGCGGAGAACAGCCGGGATTTTGCCCCTACCATCGGTTCGATTACGGTCGGACTTTCATCAGGGACATCTGGAAATCGAGGTGTTTTCCTCGTCAGTCCGCAAGAAAGAAGGGCATGGGCGGGAACTGTCCTCGCTAAAATGCTGCCTCATTCATTGCTGCAAAAGGAGAGTATCGCTTTTTTCCTGCGGGCGAATAGCAATTTATATGGCAGTGTGGGCAGCCATCGGCTTCAATTTCATTATTATGATTTGTTAAGTCCGTTAAAGGAGCATATTGATCGATTGAACGAGCAGCGTCCAGGATTAATAGTCGCTCCGCCATCGATGCTCCGGATTTTGGCTCAAGCTAGACAACAAGGGATTTTGCAAATCAATCCCCATAAAATCATCTCTGTTGCTGAAGTGCTGGATCCGTTGGATCGGAAGGCCATAGAGACGCAGTTCGAACAAAGGGTTCATCAAGTCTATCAATGCACGGAAGGTTTTCTGGCTTGTACTTGCTCACATGGCACCCTTCACTTGAACGAAGATATTGTTATTATTGAAAAAGAATATTTAGATCAGAAGCTTGGCCGATTTGTTCCGATCATTACTGACTTTTCGAGAAGAACTCAACCGATCGTGCGATACCGTCTGAATGATGTTCTCACCGAACGTGCCGAGCCATGTCCGTGTGGTTCTCCGTTTCTAGCATTAGAGTCCATAGAAGGGCGCTGTGATGATATATTTTATGGTTACAGCTTGCATGACAACCGGCTAAGACCGATATTCCCTGATTTTATTAGCAGGGCGATTATTCATGCTTCCGAGAAAGTGCTTGAATATTTAGCGATTCAACATACGCCTGACCGCGTTGAAATTTGCCTGAGGGTAGATGAGGCTGATGAGGCTGGCTCTAGGTCTGCGCAAGTTGAACATGAAATAACTCATGTCATGAATAATTTATTTCTTAAAATGAATTGCAAGCCGCCAGCCATTGAATTTAGCTTATATGATCAGGGAGGGTACGCTAAATACGATAAGCAGGGAGAGCTAGCCGACATAAAAAAACTGCGCCGAGTGGAAAGGAGATTTCAGCTTGGAGAGGATACAGATCCGTTTTTATGATGCAGATACCATAGACGATCTTCCATGGCCGGACACCAAAGATGGGCAGTACGCTAAACAGTTTCTTGTGCCGTTCGTGAAGCGCCAGCCCTCGCATTATATCAACAATGTTCAAGCCAGGTATTTGGCGGTATCACTTGATGGTATCGTGCTTCCTATTTCAATCACTGAAACGCAATATGACAATTCCTATGTATGCTCTCCTTATACGCATTATGTAAGCTATGCCAAGCAAGAGCTTGTATTGCTCCAAAGTGCACTACTGCGTAAAGGTTTGTCAGCCCTGCTCAGCGGATTAGGGCAGCTTTTTAAAGCGAGCCAGATCAATAAGGCGGTTCATGTAAACAACTGGTTCGTCTCAACGAATTTATATCCCGAATTAACACCTGATCAACTAAGGGCGCTTCACTCTTTTTTAACAGAGCAGTTCCCTGACTATGCGATCATCTATCGTTCCCTAAATGAAGCTAACCATGGGGATCTCATTCAGGAGTTTCGCCGATTAAATTATAAATGGGTAGCTTCCCGCCAAATCTATCTCGTTCATCCTAGCCAGTCGGCCTCGGTAAGTTCCAAGCCACGCAAGCTGTTAAAAAAAGACTATGCATTAATCGCTCGCCATGACTATGAGATGTTAGATCATGATCAATTGTCAGATCAAGATATTTCGCGAATATTAGAGCTGTACAATGCTTTGTATTTGCAAAAATATTCGATGTACAATCCGCAATTTAACGAAGATTTTATCGCTCTCGCGATTAAGAATAAGATTCTTCATCTTCAGGCGCTTCGGAAAAATGGGCGCATTGATGCTGTGATAGGTTATTTTTGCCGCAACGGAGTCATGACGACCCCCTTGCTCGGTTACGATCTTTCTTTGCCAAGAGAAATCGGTTTGTACCGGATGCTGTCTGCACTTTTATTCTACATTGCGCTGGACAACGGTCATTTATTAAACCGAAGCTCTGGTGCTGCTCATTTCAAAAGGAAACGGGGTGCTGCGGCTGAGGTGGAGTACTCGGCTGTTTACGATAGACACTTACCGTTTCCAAGGCGGCTGTGCTGGTCATTCTTACAAACCGTCATTAACAAAATTGGCATTCCTTTGATCCGAAAATATAAGCTTTAACTATGAAGGAGGCTGCAGGACATGATGCAAAACAGACCGATTGCTTTGGTGACGGGGACATCCAGCGGTTTTGGGTTACTGATTACGCTGGCATTAGCCGGAAGCGGCTATCATGTCATAGCCACGATGCGTGATATCACAAAGCAGGATGCGTTGATGCAAGCTGCGGAACAAAAAGGTCTACGCCAGCATATCGAGTGCTGTTCCCTTGATGTGAGCGACCAGCAAGCAATTCGCAAGACCGTGGATGAAGTGATGGAGCGTTATGGGCGCATTGATGTGCTTGTGAATAACGCCGGCATCTCACTTGGCGGCTTTGTGGAGGAGATTCCACTAGAGGATTGGATGCAGGCCATGGACACCAATTTTTTCGGTCTTGTTGCTTTAACCCAAGAAGTGTTGCCGCATATGCGATCGAGAAAATACGGGAAAATTATTAACATCAGCAGCATCAGCGGCAGACTTGGCTTTCCCGGGTACGGGCCTTATGCGGCTTCAAAGTTTGCTGTGGAAGGATTCAGTGAATCGCTTCGTTTGGAAATGCTGCCATACGGCGTTTATGTGTCTTTAGTTGAGCCTGGCGCATACAAAACCGCGATTTGGTCCAAAGGCTTCGATTATATTTCGATGAGGGCCAAGAAAGATTCACCCTATCAGGAGCCTCTTGCCGCCATTCTGGCATACAGCCAAAACACAGCTAACAACGCCAGCGATCCGCAGGATGTGGCTAGGACGGTGGTGCGAATCGCCCAAGCTCGCTATCCCAAATTGCGTTACGTGTTAGGAAAAGGAGCGTGGACTGCAATATGGGGGAAGGCGCTTCTCCCTTGGAAATGGTTCGAACAAATTGTATTGCGCCAGCTCCGGAAATAAGAAATGAAGAATATCTAGATTGGAGACGACACTTGGGTGGAGTCTCTTTTTGTTGTTTCCTCTATTTTATAAATGCTGTAGATAACTCATAACAACAAATTGAGAACGCTTGTACGTAGATGTAAATAAAGGTAAAATATAACTACAATTGAATCTTGGGTGGGCATGGTTTCCCTTCGAGCAGATGCTTTCGAAGTAAGTTTCCTTCGGAAGCTTTGGAGGAGGTGAAGCCATGGAAGTAAAGGATGCATTAACGATCATGTTCCTGTTTGGAACGTTCATTCTTGCTCTTTTAACATACATCAATAATAACAACAAGAGAAAGTAAAAACCCACCCAAAGGTGAAGTGACCCCGAAAAGTTAGACAGTTATTTATTTATTAAGCGAAACTCTGGGAATGAGTTCGGTACTGGACCGGGCTCATTCCCTTTAGTTTTGCCTTGATACGCTTGTGATTGTAGTACTCAATATAAGTGAAGAGCTCTTGTTTAAAATGCTCAATACTATCGAACTCCTTTAAATATAGGAATTCAGATTTCATTGTGCCAAAGAAACTTTCTATGACGGCGTTATCGTAGCAATTCCCTTTGCGCGACATACTTTGCTGGATACCACGCCGTTTAAGAGCATGGCGATAGGGCTTCATTTGATAGTGCCAGCCTTGATCAGAATGAATGAGAGGGCTGTCTTCATCTGCTAACCGTTCAAATGCTTGATCCAACATGTTGGAAACTAGAGTGTATACAGGCCTTGAATCAATCGTATACGTAATAATTTCGCCGTTAAACAGATCGAGTATCGGAGAAAAGTATACTTTTTCTCCACAACATTTAATCTCCGTTATATCCGTAACCCACTTCTCATTGGGCTTCTTCGCATAAAAGTCACGCTCTAAAATATTAGGTGCTATCTTACCAACCATACCTTTATACGAACGGTATTTTTTCATCCGCACAAGACTCTTTAATCCCAATATATTCATTAGACGTTGCACTTTCTTATGATTCACACGGTGTCCACGATTTACTAGCTCATCTCGAATACGACGATAACCATATCGCCCTTGATGCTCTTTGTAGATGACTTGAATGATGCCTTTCAACTCAGCATCCTTGTCTGGTTTGTCGAACGTTTTAATCACATAATAATAGGTACTGCGAGGAATCGCTGCTAGCTCTAGAAGTGCCTTCACCGAGAATTCGTTCCTTAGTTCATAGACTACTTTCGCTTTGTCTTGTTTGGTGATTTTCCCTTGTTCTGAACTAAGGCATTCAACTTTTTTAAATATGCATTTTCCATACGCAAACGTTCTAGCTCTGCTTGTAAAGCCTCGATGGATCCTTCTGCTGGTGTTTGACTCTTCTGATCCCTAGAGCCCCTTTTCATGGATAAGCGCCCCTTTTTCTGTGGCTGTAGGGCGTCTATGCCATGTGATTCTAAGCTTCTTTGCCAGCTTAAAATGGTACTATGACTCGCAATATTAAAAATTGCAGCCGTTTCCCTAACAGACGTCCCAGATTCGTTCATATACTGAAGTACGTCTAGTTTATCCTGTGCTGTGTATGATGTATAGCCCTTTCTAAAAGCCTTTTCACCGTGATGCTCATATTGCCTAGTCCAATTTAAAATGACAGAGTGATCGACCCCCAGTGATCTCGCAATGGATTTCAAGCTTTCTGAACTTTCACAATAACGTAAGACCGCTTTTAATTTTTCATCGGCATTAAATTTAGCCATACAAAAACTGCACCCCCAATATGTTAGATGGTGTCTAACATTAGGGGTGCAGTTCAAAGGTTGAGGCCGAAGGTGGGTTTTGTTCCTATACGACTTAGAAGGGAATAAACCATCCAAGCCAATTGTACTGACCAAGTGTTCGCAGCACTTGGTCTTTATTACATATATAATAACACAAAGAAAAAAATGTATCAAAACGTGAAATCAAAAAAGTGCTGCGGGCTGCACCCTCGGTTCCCAAGAAGAGGTGGTAGAGAAGTAGAATCAGCTCACAACCCTGCGATGCTAAGCCGCCTAACCCGGCGCGAAGCGGCTTTAGCCTCTCGGGTTTGTAGATACATGATGGTCTATCAAATGGCATTGCCTTAAGGGGGTTGTTGTTATGTATCTTCATAGAAGTCTTGAAATAAGAGATTTGGAATTAATTTGTTTATTTCCTCAGTCAGAAGAAGAATTATTTTATATTAGTCCAAGGTTTGTTTTTCCACTAACACCAGACCAAATTATGAATTTGGCTAAGGATCGATTTGAACCGACTGTCATCATAGATAAAGAAAAGGATAAGGTAGTTGCATATGCTAACATTTATGCGGATGAGTCTGAAGAAGATAGTTTCTGGCTGGGAAATGTAATAGTTTCACCAGAATATAGAGGTAAAGGAGCATCTGAATATTTAATAAATGTCATGCTCGAAAAAGCCAAAAATAAATTGAAAATGGAGACGTTAAAATTAGCCTGTCATAATACGAATTCAAGAGGACTAGCTTTTTATTCAAAATATGGTTTCAAACCATTCGATATAAAGATTATTAACTTAGGATCAGAGAGATTTATAACAATCCATATGATTAAAAAGTTGATTTGAAGTACTTAATTATCACGAGGAAGGCAACAAAAAGATAGTAGATGAAGTTGCACCAATTCGTACAGTACCAGATGAAGATGCTAATAAAGAGTTTTTTCAAGTAAGTATACCATACTTCAAATCAAGACTTTGTGATTCATCTTCGCTGAACCATAATAAATAAAAATAAAAAGGATAATTTATTCAAAATGAAACTTCTAAGAAAAAAGAATTTTATATTTTAGGTCTCATAATTGTCTTAGGTGTAGTGTGCTTTGTTGATTGGACACCACAGCCCATAAAAATAGTTAATCACTATCTATTGTCTGTTCAGAAGAAAGATGCTCAGGAAGCCTATCATTTATTGTATATCCAAAATAAAGACAGTAGATTAGATTTTGAGACATTTAAAGAGACTGTAATCAATGATCCATTGATCAAATATAAAATTATGGGTTACTCAAAAATAGACAAAGAGGCTTATTACGTAGCGGTATATGTAAATAAGGATGGTGAGGAGATAGACCATAAATTTTATGTTAGAAAAATTGATGATGAATGGAAGATTGTATTCTAGAAAAGAGGTGTAGCCATGAAAATAAGACTCCTCGCATTACTCACTTTTATATTGTTCTTTGCATTTGAGTATACAGCTCACGCGGAAAGCATTCGTGATTATTATAAAGACATAACAGAAAATGACTTGAAAAATAGCGTAATTCTATCTCCTGAAAGCTCCATGGCGTTTATTAATGGGCAGAGGGTATCAGCCGTAAAACCGATTGTTAAAGATGGCAGAACGTTAGTACCGCTTCGTTTTATTTCGGAAGGGCTTGGCGCAAAGGTAGATTTTAATGCTAAAAATCAGTCGATTACCATTAAATACGCTGATAAAACCATGATCTTGAACATAGGAAAGAAGGATCTTTCTGTAAATGGAAAATCCAGTGAAATGGATGTAGCCGCAAACGTTTATAACCATTCAACTTATATTCCTTTAAGGTATATTGGCGAGACTTTTAATAAAAAAGTAGTCTATTTAAAAAATGCAGAGATTCAACCCTATAGTTTGATTATAATTAGGGACGTGAACGCCACAGCGATTGAAAGCCTTAATCTTATCCGTGCTTGTGAATTGCTATACCAAGGAAAATCCATTGTCTATAGTGACCGTTTTATGACAGTAATTAAAGAAGACGGCCAATTATTTTTCAGCAACAATTCCCTTTATTTCGAGCCTTTTGTTTATCAGGAATGGACTGAGGATACAAATACGGTTCGGCTAGGGGACATATGGTTTAAAACAGATATGGGCCATTTTTATTTGAATTATGCCTACGACACAACGCAGGAATTTATTTTATACCGTGTGGATGGAGAAGCGATTACAAGGGTAGCGATTGAAGAAGCACCGATAAAGGCGGTAAAAACATATCAAAACGACGTCTATTATTTGACGAGATATGAACGTGGTATACTCGATGCGCATGAAACAAGCAATTTAAAATCGGCAACGTTTGACAATGGACAATGGGTTTCTGATTATTTAGGCAAACCAGGATTTTATTATGGCTTTGACACATTGGGCAAGATCTATGATTGGCCAATTGATGATAACGGCATTACTACATTTGGCTTTCAACGTTCTGGCGATTTAAGCTCTGATGAAAGAAAAGCAACGTTTGGGAATTATAGAATTGAGCTGAAGGGGCATCACCATGAGCTTGTGAATCCATAAAGGAATTGGCTAGTTGACATTCCAATTCCAGCAGAAATGGTTTGTCCAGTATAACTCATGACCAAATTGAGCAACACCTCGTAGTAAATTCTTAATGCTAGCAGGTATTAATGCATAAGTAAGTAGGCAGGGTCCATTCGGGCCCTGCCTAATTTAATTTATATCTGCCTGGATGCTTTTTTTACAAGCTCACGAACTCCAGCTAATTTTATTGTATATTGTTTAGCCTGAAAGTGTCCAAGGTGATTAGGGGGCTTTATAGGTTTCTTCAGGAAAATATTCTTGCTTTAAGAAATCGGTGGGTTATTGAGTTCAGGTGTTTGATGTTCCTTAGATGTACTAGAAGGGCCATCCCCACAAGGGATGGCCTAAAAGCTTGCTGTTACAGACAGCGCGGAGAACCTTACCATAAGTGACGGCTGAATTTTTGACGCTAACCAATGGCCCGATTCGTATATCTGCCAGATTTGCACATTTATTGGCGACCGATATAATGAAGTAATCCATTTGCGTTCCGTTCGGTCTAACGGATGGAGATCTTCGTACCCTTGCAGCAACAGATGGATGAAATCGGGATGTTGTATGCAAAGAAGCAAGGGTCCGGCCTAATTTTTCGAAATCCTCTAGAATCTCCGATTTTCTCCCATGAACCCATTCGGTTATGTAGAAACGCCTCCCTCGGTTTAAAGTCCATAACCTTCCGTAATTGCTCGTAAGCCATTTAGGCATGGTACTGAACCATGATCAATCAAGCGTTGTAAGCTTCAAAAATAAGGCTTCACAGCAGATTCTGCTTTCCGTCTGTACTCGACAATGCGTATTCAATTTTTGGTATAGAAATTTTACTATGGCAGAACTTCACTTTTTCCAGGACGATACGAAGGATAGCTTCGAAACTTATTTGACAACATATAGGACATATATTACAATGAAAATCAATCATTGCACAACTTAAATATGTTGTACAATGTGTCAGGTGAAGATTAAATAAAATGGCGAGGGAGATGACAATGCAGCATAGATCTATCTAAGGCTTAAGGTGTATGTTCTATAAGTATTAATATTTCAAAGTGTAATCTTTGGCTATGTTGTAATCGCTATCAAACGTTTTGGTGTTTTATTAAATATTACTTGAAATATTCATTTAAATTCCGTCCTTTGAAAGGAGAAAGCGATGAAAACCAATTCATTCATGCTTCCGCGACTCTCTATAATGATGTTTTTACAGTATTTTATTACAGGTGCTTGGATGGTTACATTGGGATTAGTTCTTAGTAAACACGGGCTATCGTCTATTATTGGGACTGCATTCTCAGTAGGTGGAATAGCGACCATTATATCGCCTATCTTTGTTGGAATGCTTGCAGATAGGTTCTTTCCATCAGAGAAGATAATGGGGGTTCTCCACATTATTAGTGGAATCGTATTATTCTCAGTTCCATCCCAAATTCAATCAGGCAATGCCACCATGATTTTAGTATTAATATTTTTACATAAACTGCTCTATCAACCTACTGGAGCTATTTCTAATAATATTGTTTTTAATAGTGTAAAAAACGCTGAAAAGCACTTCCCAGTTATTCGTGTGTTTGGAACAATAGGGTATATCACCGTGGGAATCTTAATTGGACAATTAGGTTTCTCAGGCAGTGACATTACGTTTAAAATTGCATCTATCATGTCATTCATATTAGGTATTTATAGTTTTACATTGCCACATACTCCACCGCCTGCAAAAGGAAAACCGTTTTCGATTCGTGATTTACTTTTCCTTGATGCATTTGCACTTTTAAAAGATCGAAACTATCTAATATTTATGATTTGTACAATGGCTTTATTTATCGTCAATGCAACATATACGTCTTTTGCATCCGTATTTTTTAGCGATGTAGGATTTACTAATGTGGCAAGTATAATGACGATCGGTCAAATGTCGGAAGTTATTTTTATGCTGATAATGCCACTATTTTTTATGCGCTTTGGTGTGAAAAATATGTTGATTTTTGGAATAGGCGGTTTCATCTTACGTTGCATTTTACTTGGATTCGGTGCTCCTCAGATGGTGTTCATGATATTAGCAATTGCGCTGTACGGAACTTGTCAGGACTTCTTCTTTGTTACAGGTGAAATTTATACGAGTCAGAAGGCTGATGCCAAAATAAAAGCTCAGGCACAAAGCTTATTGAAGACGTTTACATGGGGATTTGGTATGTTTATTGGCTCCTTTATATCTGGACAAATGTACAACAACATTGTTACTACTAAGGGAGTTGAGTCAATTCCTCAATGGACAATTTTCTGGATGTATCCTGCAATTGTTGCTGTAATCATACTTATTCTATTCATTACCATGTTTAATGGAAAAAAGAAGAAAGCAGCACAGGATAACATGATTGGCCTCGATATGCACTAATCTGCATTAAGATCTGAATCAATCCGTATTAAGCAGCAGCAAGATCTTCAATGAACCAGATATTAAATCCTAGTTCAAAGAAAGCGGAGGGGGTATGTTACTCTCACCGTTTTTTTTGTGAAATGGAGTGACAAAATGAACAGATTTAAAAGAATTCACCTCATAGTAATGGATTCAGTTGGTATTGGGGAGGCTCCCGATGCTGAACAATTTGGTGATATAGGGGTTCACACGTTGGGACATATTGCAGAACAAATGAATGGTTTGGTATTGCCTAATATGTCCCAATTAGGTCTTTCTCATATTGAACCTATACAAGGCGTACCTAAAGTCGATCAACCACAAGCATTTTATACTAAGATGCAAGAACGCTCGGCTGGAAAAGACACAATGACAGGTCATTGGGAAATGATGGGGCTTTATATAGGCAAATCATTTCGCGTGTTTGAAAATGGATTTCCGCAGGAACTGATAGAAAAAATCTCATCTTACTCTGGTAGAAAGATCATTGGTAATAAAGCTGCAAGCGGGACCGCAATTATTGATGAATTTGGTGCTGAACAATTAGAAACAGGGGCATTAATTGTATATACATCTGCAGATTCTGTTTTGCAAATTGCAGTTCACGAAAAAATCATTCCGTTAGAAGAATTATATGATATTTGCGAATATGCTCGTAAAATAACGCTGGAAGAGCCGTATATGTTAGGGCGTATTATAGCACGTCCGTACATTGGTAGTCCTGGCAGCTTTACGCGCACCTCAAATCGACATGATTATGCACTTAAGCCATTTCAGAAAACAGTCATGGACACATTAAAAAGCCACAAAAAAGAAGTAATTGCTATTGGGAAAATTTCTGACATATTTGATGGTGAAGGGGTCACCAAGACAATTCGTACGAAAAATAATATGGATGGCATGGATAAGTTAAATGAAGTGCTATTGCAGGATTTTGAAGGTCTCAGTTTTTTGAATTTAGTCGATTTTGATGCTGATTTTGGACATAGAAGAGATCCGATTGGATATGGAAAGGCGCTACAAGCCTTTGATGCACGTTTGCCTGAAGTATTTGAGAAATTGACAGATGAGGATTTATTAATTATAACAGCTGATCATGGTAATGATCCTACTTATATCGGTACGGATCATACACGAGAATATGTACCCTTACTTGTCTATTCACCAATCTTTAAAGGAAAAGGGGCTGAATTGCCTCTGAGAAAAACATTTGCGGATATAGGAGCAACTATTGCTGATAACTTCTCGGTTCCTCCCCCAGAATATGGAGGAAGTTTTTTGCAGGATCTAAAGGTGAGAAATTAATCTCACCTTTTTTGCTATAAAAGAAACACAATATAAATGACAAAATAATAATTAATGCTTAGATACATAACTTGTTTGACAACCTTTATTACTTGTACTATACTTTGATTAGTATATTGTACAATTATACGATGAAGTCTAACATGTTGTAGTTGGTTCTAATAATAAAAGAAGAGAGAAAAAGCATGGAAAAGTCATACCCCCAAAAAATGAGGATAATACCCAAAGTTTTTAACTTGTTTCTGTTATTTTTTGGTTTAATGGTTATGAGTTTTGGTATTGCCATGTATCTAAAGGCGGGTTTAGGAGCGAATCCGTTGACGACTTTGACCGATGGATTCTCCAAAACATTTAGCTTGAGTGTTGGAAGAGCATTACAGGTAATAATGCTTTCCGTAGTAATTGGTGTATTTTTTATTGACAAAAAACGAATAGGATTCGGAACAATTGCTAATGCAATCTTGACAGGTGTTTTTGTTAATATGTTTATGAAAGTCATAAATTTTAATCAACCGATATTGTTATTTGAAATTGTGATTTTATTGATTGCAGTATTATCATTTGCAATTGGTCTGGCAATGTATGTTTCTGCAGGATTTGGAGAGGGCGCAGTAGATGCATTCATGATTATTATACGAGACCGATTTAATGTAAACCTAAAAAAAGCAAGAATTATATTGGATATTATCCTTGTTATTTTAGGAATCATTTTTGGTGGCAGCATTGGAATAGGCACTGTCATTGGGACCTTCTTAACCGGCGTCATTATGACAAAAACACTCAGCTTTATTAACAATTATAAAAATAAATTACTTACAAATGGAGGAGTTCAACATGTCAGAGACTAAGAAAAAAATGTTACATATCGCTTGTGGTGAAGGAGATGTTGGAGAATATGTGTTTTTACCTGGTTCTCCAGAAAGAACGATCAAAATTGCTAAACATTTTGATAGTTATGAAAAGATAGCTCAGCATAGAGAACATACAACATATACGGGGTATCTTGATGGTGTAAAAGTGTCCGTTACTTCAACAGGAATGGGAGGACCTTCTACAGCAATATGCATGGAAGAGTTGGTTAAACTTGGTGCACATACTTTTATTCGTGTTGGCACTTGCGCTTCCACTTCTTTAAAGGTAAAAATGGGGGATGTTGTCATTCCGAATGGAGCTGTAAAAATGGAAGGTACAAGCAACCACTATGTACCTTTGGAATATCCTGCTGTTCCGGACTTTTTTCTACTAAAAGAATTAGAGAAAGCAGCAATCAAATTAAATTATGATTATAATGTTGGGGTCAGCATTACAAAAGATTCTTTCTATACACAAATCGAACCAGAGACGAAACCTGTAGGTTATGAATTAAGAAATAAATGGGATGCATACGAAAAAAGCGGAGCAACAAATACTTGCATGGAGTGTGCACCGATGTTTGTAATCGCTTCGACTTTGAATTGCCGTGCGGGAGCAGTCCTCGTGTCAGCAAACAATTACAAAGCTTATAGTTCTGATAAGAAAACGTACCCAGCTGATTTCGAAAGCAGACCGATTGAAGTGGCAATCGAAGCAATGCGCCAAGTAATTAAAGCTGATCAAAGCAGCAAGTAATATTTAAAAGTAGAATTCTTAAAAAAGCTGCTATTCCCTCCTCTTGGTAGACGTAAATAAGACATCGAATAAGATGGGTTATAACGTTATCAACTGGAGGGGATTTTTCATGAGAAAATCAAAACAGTGAACCTATCTAAACTCTAACCATGGGAATCCCAGGTATTATGTAGATAATAATATTTGTTATACTAGTGTATATATTATTCCGAGAGAGGGATTGCCATGGCAAGTGAAGAAAACGGTTCAAAAACAGAAAACAATAAAGTACCTTTATATGTTTCAATTTATGATGAAATATTCAACAAAATTAAGATAGGTGAATTTAAAGCAGGGGAAAAGTTGCCTAGTGAAAATTTGTTGGCGGAAATGTTCAATATCAGCAGAGGAACTTTACGTCAGGCACTTTTATTGTTGCAAGAGGACGGTATTATTTTTAACTGGCAAGGCAAGGGGAATTTTGTTACAGCTAATTTTAGACGCTTAGATGCTGGCTTAGAAAAAGTTTCAATCATCCCTTTAGGATTTAGTAAATCGGATTGTCATGTTGTATTAGAAGAAATTAATTATCAACCTGCTACTAAAAAGATACAAGAAAATTTGCAGTTAGAACAATCTAAGCTTGTAGTAGTATTTAAGTTGAATTTTATTTCGGATGGTCAGATTTCCTGTAATACGGTGCTATTTATACCTTATGAGAAATTAAATGACTATAACGTGTCTTTGGAAGACAAAGAACAGTTGAAAAATTTTATATTCCAATACATTGACGTTAATGTTATTCACGCTCATATGGAACTACGAATTGTTGAAGCTCGTGAATCCATTGCGGAACAGATAGGCGTTGAAGTTGGAAAAGCACTCATCTGTTTTATTGAAACGATGTATTCTGAATTTGGTATTCCCGTAATTTATTCTAAGTCGTATTGTCTGCCGGAGATGTTTAACTTTCATATCAATCGTAGGAAATTATAGTGTTCCATTTAGTAAACTAAAAAAGGTTGGGAACGAATATGAATAACGAACAAATTGCTCGCTTGATTGACCATACACTTTTAAAACCAGATGCAAGCCGTGAAGCAATTATGCAATTAGCGAGGGAAGCTAAGCAATATCATTTTGCTTCTGTATGTGTAAATCCTGGACAGATTGAATCAGCATACGAAATATTAAAGGATACACCAGATGTGAAAGTATGCACGGTTATCGGTTTCCCATTAGGGGCATCAACTCCTGAAACAAAAGCATTCGAGACGAAAGATGCGATTGAAAAAGGGGCAACAGAAATTGATATGGTCATTAATATAGGTGCTCTAAAAGATAAAAATGATGAACTTGTTTTGAAAGATATAAAAGCCGTAGTTGAGGCAGCGCAAGGAAGAGGGCTAATCAAAGTCATCATCGAAACATGCCTATTAACAAACGAAGAAAAGGTACGTGCTTGTGAGCTTGCTGTAAAAGCAGGGGCAAATTTTGTAAAGACATCTACCGGTTTTTCAACTGGAGGGGCAACAACAGATGATATCTCTTTAATGCGTAAAACAGTAGGACCGAATATTGGTGTTAAAGCTTCAGGTGGAGTACGAAGTCTTGAGGATGTTAACGCTATGGTAAAAGCGGGGGCTACACGGGTCGGGACGAGTTCCGGTATTGCCATTGTAAACGGCCAACAATCCAACTCAGCTTATTAACGGAAGCCACGTATTTGAACAATCGAAGAGATCGGATCGCTTTATGATCCGATCTCTTTTCGACTTTTTGTGGAATGGTGCAGATGACCACCGTTTCATTCATTTTATTGGGATTGTACTCCGGAGAATACCGATTCCATTCGAATAGCAAAGACAATCGGAATGTCACCGGATTTCAACTATCAAATATTATGGTATGGACTATCCTAATGGCATTGCCTTAAGGGAGTTGTTGTTATGTATCATTAATGCTTATATCAATTTTTTCATTTAATAACCCTCTCCTTTATTTTTGTATATACAGTTTAAGTGGATAAAGGTTTCTTTTTGAGTATAATTTATTGTATATATTTGTAAAAGTAAAACGAGAGGAACTTGTCTATAAAAGTGTTTGTGAATAAAGATAATATACTACGATTGAATTTTGGGGAATCGCCTACGGCTGATTTATCTATTGAAGTTGACGATGTAGATATATGTTTTGAACGTATGAAGAGTGCAGGATTTCTAATTGAATATGGTCCTGTAGACGAGCCTTGGGTGCAAGACAGCAAACAGTATTGATTAAATACAAGGGGAGTGGGAGCCGTTTTTGGGATAAAGTAATTGAAGATATATCAGATCAGAAGTTAAAGGCAAGATTTAAAATAGAAGAAGATATCAAGGCCAACTCAGCCGCTGTAACTGGGCAGGCTCTTTTTCGAGTGAAATGTGGTTAATTAGTAAATCTGAGCTGGTTTGTATCCAGTAAGAAATTTGATCGGGGACGACACTACGGTGAAGTCTCTTTTTTATCGTTTCCTCTAATTTACAAATGGGATATAATCTTGGGTAATAACGGATGGTGTTGGTGAGGGGTATACAAAATGAGGAGAGGGTGGTTACAGGGTACGTGATTGCTACGAAAATGGTAGGAGACGAAGTTTGTAAATGTGCATGCGAGAAAGTTGGCGGAGTTTGTGAAAAAGGGTGATATGAAAATCTTGCTCAAAAAGAAAACAGAAAAAATCCACATAAAAAACAGTTAATACCTTTTGCTTAATTCTGTGAGGGGGAAACATTTGATGCTAAGTTGGTTATTTGGTGGGAAATGCGCTGTATGTCATAAAAAAGGAACTGAGTATCGGAATTATTATAATGACAAGAGAAAACCAATAAAAGTATGTTTGAAATGCATCTCTTATGCTGAAAGAAGAGCATTTATAAGAAGATGAATAAAAGGACTGCTTGCTGTGTTCCAAGTAGGCAAGTAATAGTGCGGGACTTGCAATAAGAGAAACAATTTGCTGATGCGTCGGCTAACATCAAGTGAACTCCCGGAGGAAACAAATTAAAAATTTCTAGAATGGAGTGATTTTATGTTATTTATTAATTTTAGTTCTGGACTGACTATTCTGGCTCTCGTTGCTATCGTGCTTATTTTGACGTTCATTTTCAAAAGGGATATTAAAAAAAGTACGGTGCTTAAGGATATGGGAAGTTTAATTCAATCTCTCTCCATCGCGATAGCCGTTGGTTATGGTTTGGTGTTTTTATCGGAAATCGGTAGCGTTCAGGACTTTAGCGGGAAGCTGCATTACAGTCTTGTTCTAATCTTCTATGGAGTTCTTATTAATTTAATTGCAAATTTATCTGCCCGAAAACACTCACAATAATCAGCTGTGAGAATCCTTTTTTTCTTTCCAATTCAATAAAGCTTGCTCATGACTGGCTGTCATGGTATCCACCCATAGGAGCATCTCCGGTAAATGGTGATTCGTTGATGGTGAAGAATTGCTCTTAGTCGCTAGTATGCCTTGTTCAACGATTCTCTTCAGGCTTTTGAAACCGTCGATCCTCATCTGAAGGGAGCGCTCCCAGATTGACTCACTAACGGAGTAGTGATCGATTCGCTCTCCAACTACCGATACCCGCTCTAGCAACCCACCCGATGTCAGCAGCCTTACATTGGTCGAGACACTGCCTCTGCTAACCTTCAGAAGGTTGGAAATCTGCTCGGCTGTCAGAGGTTGACCCGATACAAGCATCAACCCTAAGATTCGACCGCCGATTCGCGGGATTCCATAATCTTCGTAGTACACGCCCAGTTTCTCTATAAACAACATTTTAGCTTCATCCAATTCGAAATCTCGTGGTGTGTTCATGATTGGAATAACTCCTCTCTAGCATCTAATTACGGATTGATCAAAAACTGAGTAAGTGCATGGTTAAATACGGAAGGGTTATCTTGATTGGAACAGTGACTCGCCTGCGGGATTTCAATGAGTGTGCAATAAGGTTCGTTTGAAGCCCACGACGAAGCAATTTTCTTAATATTTCCGGTTCCGTCCTTCTCTCCATAAACGAGCAGGATAGGTTTATTGATTCGATAACCTTTCTCATAGTGAAGGCAAGAGGCGGTTGCCAGAAATATTTGAACAAAATCCTCCTTTCCGATTCGTTGAAAGGTTCTTTTTAAATAATCTTGTACATTTGGCCTTATAGCACTTGCTTTCACACTTTCACTTAATAAGTATTTCCAAGGATACAAGCGGATGAACATAGGGGTTATTTTCAAAATAAAGGCTTCGAATACTGACAATTTCATCGTGTTACAAGTGCAGTCAATCAGCACGAGCTTATCTACCCTGTCCGGATAATGAAAAACGAATTCTTGCGCCGTGTTCCCGCCCATCGATTGGCCGATAAGCGTGGCCTTCCCGATGCCTTCTTTATTCATGATCTCTACTAAATCATCGACGATCAATGTAATACTAAAATGTCTTCCCATGGGCCGTGACAGGCCGTGACCTCTTGCATCCCAGAGTAAAATATTAAAGCGCTGACTCACGGCATCTAATTGTTCGGTGAACATTTCATGGTCGGCACCCGCACCGTGTAAAAAAATGAGCCATGGGCGATTCCCTTGCTTTAAGATCCAGTAGTGGATATCACAATCGTCCTTGTTCAGTACCTTTTTGATTCGTCTATCCATGCGATCACCTCCATCTCAATAGAGTAGTTTCACTAATTTTAGTATACATTAAAATCGTTGAAAAAAACAAAACTAGAGCTCTTCGCATCACAGGTTCAACACACGACCTAGATTAAGATAGGAGCTATCTAAAGCTGTGTCGCGACGTCGTCGCGCCTGGATGAGGGGGAAGTCTTGAAAGAGAGTCTAACTACTAAGTTGTAGTCTAGGCTCTTTTTATCGTTTTCTCTTTTTTTACAAATGGATTATAATCTTGGGTAAAGAAGGTACATGGTTGTAAGAGAATAGTTGTGCGCCTGTGTTGTAAGGAAAGTGGAGGGATGGGGTAAAATGGAGATTGCACAAATGCTAGCTCATTGTTCATCTTTTCAGGATATAGCAATGGGAAACTCCACTTCCTAAGCTATTCGAAGAATAGCTGATGTAGCCTCTTTAATTATTAACTTCTATGAGGGAAGGTCATGTTATGACAAGGTTTATGATGTTGTTTATCGCAATTGGACTTGTTTTGTTTGGATGCAGTCAAGATCAAACCAATGGGAATAACTCAAAAGAGCCCCCTGTAGTCTCAGGAGATAGCAGCGCAGATCGTGCTTTAAATATGGAAGTATCGCGCAGCACTGAACAGAAGCTATTACCCGAATATGCGGCTAAAAATGAAAGTGGACTATCTGATCAGGATTTTGAAACGGCTTATGAAATGTGTGTGAAGGCGCTGTCTGACTATTATAAAGCGGTCTGGAACGGCTCGGATATCGAATTGGATACATTTATAGAAAACGATCACCTTAAACAGTATACGCAACAAAAAATTCAATCCCAATATGATGTGCATGCAAAACACAGTCTTACTGATAATCCGGTGCAGAATATTGATATTGGTGCTTGGGAAGTGGAGTACAGGGATGATGTGGATGGAGGTTATCTCTATTTACACTTACCGGTACAAATTAATATGACTGTAGGTGGTTATGGTGAAGGTACTGAGTTTCTCGTACGTAATGTAAACGGGAGGTTAGTCATTGTTGATTGGTACACGGGGGCAAAAGATAGTTATGATTTCATGGTGCGTGGAGGAAATCTAACAATTGATGACCCCGATATTTGGAACGATAGTGAATGGGTAAAGAAGTTGGATCGTATGACAGATGAATTTTAGAGTGATATTAGCGAGACTACAATGGTGCAAGGAATTCTTAAGAGTCTAATTAAAGTGTAGGAATCGCCTCAAGCTCCGCCACTAACAAACACCGAAAGGTGTTTTTTTATTCCCATAAATTTTTTGCAACGATGTCGATTCTGCCGTTGCTTGATCGTTGTATGTGTAGAGACGCGAAATTGCGAAGAAAAACATCCTCAGCATTTCTTAAATCATTACATAAAAAAGGAGTGATTCATATGAAAGCTGTTAGATCAAAAGATGGGACGATGATTGCGTATGACAAAACAGGCCAGGGGCCAGCCGTAATACTCGTATCGGGAGCGTTCAGTTATCGGAAGTTCCCGGCACTGGTTCAATTAGCGGAGGTATTGTCCGAGCAATTCACGGTTTATAACTATGATCGGCGCGGACGTGGTAAAAGTGGGGACAATCAACCGTACCCCACCCAGCGCGAGATTGAGGAGCTGGAGGCGATGATTGAAGAGGCTGGAGGTTCGGCCTATGTATGGGGCATGTCCTTGCTCCGCAAGCGGCAGCTGCTGGGGTTCAGATCAACAAGCTTGCGCTGAATGAGCATGAAGCAGACGTATACGATGACGAAAATTGTCAACGATTTATCCAATATTGTGAAATATCATTTTGAAATTAAAATTGACGAAAGCTCGATTAATAACAGCCGATTTTTAACCTTATCTGAGGTGTTTTGCGTATCGGGTTCTGCATGATGAGTTGATTCCAGACAAGAGTGATTCATTATTTGAGCATGTCAGGGACAAATATCCAGAATCATATGCTTGTGCTAAGAAGATTATCAATTATTTTGAGAACGAATTATTCTAAGAAGTTGACCAATGAAGAACTGCGGAGTATTTCTTCGCTATGTGATGAACGAGAGCAGGATCTGGCACTGTTTATGAATAAAGATTTGCAGCAATATATCGGGCAGCAGGGGATCGAATTGATCCGTTATAGTCAGCTATGAAACCTGCTGAAAGGCTAGATTGAATGATCCATCATTTTACTCTTGAGGGATAGAGGGACACTTCATGCAGCGGTTTGCTGCTGTAAGTGTCCCTTGTTCAATTGCACCTTAATTATAGCTGGTCGAATATATTGGAAAGTCGACTATCTGATCAGGATTTTGAAACGGCTCAGCTATTGAACAGGATGCATTTATCCAATTACCTTTATATAACTCGAATGGTAGTGGGCACTTCATCCATACATATATTAATCCTTAGAGATAACGACATTGAAATCATATCCCATCACAGTAAGTCCTACAAAGATATCTCCTTTGGAATAATAGGAAATCTCATTATCGGATGTATCACTTTCATAGATATACCCCTGCTTTTCCAATTCCTTAACATACTTTTGGATAGATTCATCAGTCGCATTCGTAACATCATATGCATACATCACCGTTTTTCCATCGGATAGCTCTATTCTTTTTCCGGACGAGATACCATTTACACTTGAATAATTAGGTATATCACCATTGTAATCCGAATAAAACTGTCCCTTTCCGGTGTTAATTTCCACTCTTCCAAGTTGATCATTCCAAACATAGTCTACACCAGTAATGTCGCCTAACTTAGCAAGAGGAGGGGGGGACCTTGGATGGCTATTGATAGCGAAACTATAAATTTATATTGGCGCCTTACGGTTCGGGAAAACTTAGAATATTTTGCGGGCAACCGCGGTTTTGGCCGGTCCTATTCCCGATAGCTTAACCAATTCCAGCGGGAAATGGGAGGCCTCGGCGAACTTCAGGGTCACTATGATATTGCATGATGCGATCAACCGACTTTTTATCATGGAGGTAAAATATTCATGGGGCAAGACGCATCGATGTTTGTTCTGGATGCTCGAAAGTAACTTGCCGTATGGAACATCCTTTGAGGAAAGGCCCCCTCCAAAGGGGGCTTAATTTAAATTGCGAATATCTTATCAATTCGGCAGCATTCTGATGACCGTCCTGATCTCCTTGGTTTGGCTTGTTATCGTATTGGTAAGCGGGTTATTCACCCTGTCGCCATTCTGGTTGGCGCGGGCTTAAGCTATGCGTGTTTGCCATTCTTCTGAGCGGGATTGCATATTGCCAAAGCATTTAACTGCAAGGGAGTAAATGATGTTGAATAGAGGACAAAGATAATAACAAAAGAACCAAGCCCTGATGCTCAGGAGCTTGGTTTTTTACGCAATATCGAGTGTATTCGTAACCCTATTTTTGGAGCCATGATAAAAATATAATACTACAAAGATAAATATAAGTCTATATTTTTCTTCCAATTTCTCTATACTTTGGAGTAAATCAAGGGAAGAGAGGGATAAGGATGACCGTGAATCAAACGGAAGCGGAAGAAAGGACATATCTCAGCACTATGGTGTCCAGGCTGTACAAAGCGATCGAACGCTTGGAAAACCAAATTAGCACAACCCGTCATGAAGTCATTGAAGCAAAAAGGTATGTGTGGGATCACATGGCTGGACTTGATCCGGCAGAAAGAGCGGCCAACCGGGTCGACATTTCGCTCGCTATCGATCATGGGGAAAAGGCTGTCGACAAGCAGAGAAAACTCAGAAAATTAGTGGACGCCCCTTACTTCGGAAGAGTGGATTTCATTCCCGACGGACACGCGAAGGGAGATGCTTACTATATCGGGGTACACGCATTCAATGAAGAAGACAGCCAGGAGAATCTGATTTATGATTGGCGTTCCCCTGTCGCCAGCATGTTTTACGATTATAATGTCGGGAGAGCCGATTATTCGGCTCCTGCAGGAGTAATCGCAGGGGAGATCGGTTTAAAACGGCAGTTCAAGATTAAAGGCCAGGCAATGGAATACATGATTGAAAGCTCCATGAATATCAATGACGAGGTGCTGCAAAAAGAACTGAGCCAAACGTCAGACGAAAAAATGCGGAATATTGTCGCCACCATTCAGAAGGAGCAAAACGTCATTATCCGGAATGAGCATTCCCGCGAGCTGATTATTCAAGGTGTCGCCGGATCGGGAAAAACCTCGGTCGCGTTGCACCGCGTCGCCTTTTTACTGTACAGGTTTAAGGGAACGCTAACGTCTGACAACATTTTGATCATTTCACCAAACAAAGTCTTTTCCGACTATATATCCAACGTCCTGCCGGAGCTGGGGGAAGAAACCATATTACAAAAGGATGCTGGAGTTTTCCGATGTTTTTCCACTTGTATATTTGCAGATTCTAGTAGAAGGAGTGAACAGCTTCGATGCTGTAAAACATTTATTAGTGGATGAAATGCAGGACTATACCCCCGTTCAATATGCTGTAATATCACGTCTATTCACCTGTAAGAAGACGATTCTAGGAGACAGCAGCCAGTCCGTCAATCCTTATTCATCTTCATCGATCACCGAAATCCAAAAGGTTTTTCCCGAAGCGGATACAGTTGAACTATTAAAGAGCTACCGATCCACCATTGAAATCATCAACTTTGCTAGACAAATCAACCCGAACAGCAGGATCGTTCCCATTGAACGCCATGGCCTGCTCCCCCAGATCAAAAAATCCGAAAGTTGGGCTGGCGAATTGACGGATGTGAAGCAGGCAATCATGGAATTTCTGAATTCTGATCATCGCTCGTTAGGCATCGTTTGCAAGACGATGGCTCAAGCTGAGCAGCTTTATGAAGAAATCAAGGGTCTTCACAGGGATATCCATCTGCTCAATTTCAGCAGCGAGCGATTCTATGAGGGAATTATGGTAACTTCATGCCATATGGCAAAGGGCTTGGAGTTCGACCATGTGATCGTGCCGTTGGTTGACAGTTTGAATTATAAGACGGATATGGACAGAAGCCTGCTGTATATTGCGTGTACGAGAGCCATGCATGCATTGACGTTGACCTTCCATGGAGAGCAATCTTCGTTTATTACGAATGTAATCCTTTGAGACGGGTAATCCCGGCATCCCCTCCGTCAAGCCAAAAAGCTGTTCCCAACTAGGGGACAGCTTTCTTTATTAGGTTGTGATAAGCTGAACCGCATCCTAGTGTTTCAACGGGGGGCAGGAAACTCCACCCCAACCTTTGCGTGGCACTAAAATTAATAAAAAAACGCTGTTCTCACAGCGTCACGGACTTTATGGATCAACCGCTTTTTTCTTTGGTGTTTTGTCGCTGGGCTTGAACGTTAAGCCTTGGGAGTGCAAAGCATCCCTAAGTATTGGCATTGAACGCGGCCCTATACCGTGCAGCTGCAATATCTCACGTTCGGTAAAGGCCGATAGCTGTTGTAAAGTGGTGATCCCGTGGTGCTCTAATGCCCGTCTGGCAGGATTCGAAAGAAGCGAAAGGAATTCAGTGTCTGGTTTCATGTCTTGCTCACAAACCGGACAGGTTGGACAATCACTGCTTTTGTAGTATTGGTGTCCTTTAACGCAAGTTCTTAGTGTTTTTTGTGAAGGTGCCATCGTGGAAATCCTCCTTCAATTCTCATATTGGTAAATAGATCGTAAACACCGAGCCCTCACCCACCACGCTTTCCACCTCAACCCAGCCCCGATGGGCAAGGATGTTTTGCTGCGCAATCGCAAGCCCCAAGCCGCTTCCGCCGCTGGGACGGGCTCTGGAAGGGTCCGCCCTATAGAATCGGTTGAAGATATGAGGGAGCTCCTCTTCGGATATGCCGATACCGCTGTCTTCGACACGGATTCGGGCATAGGGCTGCTGCTGGTTGGGCAGGTGTGCCGTTTCAACAAGGATTCGGACTTGTCCGCCGGGATTCGTATAGTAGATGGCATTCGTCAGGATGTTATACAATGCTTGAAAAATTCGCGGCTTTTCTATTGAAATGGGAATAGACTCCTCCTTGAAGTGCATGGAAAGCTGTATTTGCTTATCCTCTAGCATATACTCCGTCTTCTCCACTACATCCTCCAGCAGTTTAACCAAGTTCTCTGTCCGCGGCTGCAGCTCCATCTTGCCGCTTTCGAGCTTGGACAAATCCAGTACATCATGAACTAATCGCGACAGCCGCAGTACTTCATCGAGTAGAGAAGCCTGCTTGGCGGCAGAAAGGGGTTGTCCTGTCTCGTGCGCCAGCTCCAATTCCCCTTGAATGATCATCAATGGGGTTTTTAATTCATGAGTGACATCGGACATCAATTGCTTTCGGATTTGTTCCGCGCCGGCCAGCGAATCGTTCATCTCTCGAAGAGCCTTGGAAATCGCTCCAAATTCATCTTTCCTTTGTTCGGGAAAGACGGCTGCAGCGCCATCCTTTTGGATGGACTCAATTCCTTTGATGATTTTGCGTATAGGGCTGGTCAGTCTCCACGACAACAAGAGGATTGTCAGCAGAGCCGCGATGCAAGTGAAGATCAACGAGGCTATGCCGATATTTGGCAGCATTTCGTACCACATTGTTTTAAATTCATAGATCTTGTACTGCGTCTCGTTCATCACGTACAGTCTGCCGATCTTCCGGTCACTCTCATCAAGCGCTAGCACGAAGCCCTCATTGCGAAGTTCATTCGCGCTTAGTTTTCCTTGCTGATATAAGACTTCCTCATCTGCAGATAGTACGACTTCGTTAAAAGAGCCGGTATATTTAAGCCTTGCGCTTTCGATATTGTCCCAAGAATTTCCGTTGTTACTGTAATAGTGTTCGAACTCGCTCCTGAGTGACTCGAACGTGTTCTTTTCCTCAAAATAGGCTAAATCGCGGGAAATATAAAACTGAATATGCGTGACGCCCAGCAGAAAAAGCATGACAAACACGATCAGAACGCTCATCGACAGAATCAGCTTGGTTCTAATCTTCATGTTCCGCTCCGAATCGGTAGCCAAATCCGTAGACCGTTTTAATATAATCAGAGCCCCGGCGGTCGCTCTCAATCTTCTTTCGAAGCTTGCTGATATGGGAGTCTACCGTTCGTTCGTCGATGATAAACTCCTCTTCGAAGGCATGCTGCAGCAGCTGCATCCGGGTGTACACCCGCCCGGGTCTCGAGGCTAGCAGGTGCAGGAGCTTGAATTCGGTCGGAGTGAGATGCAGTTCCTCACTTCCTTTAAATACTTGCAGACTGTCCTCATAAATCGTCAGATCCCCTCTTCGCAGCACGCTGTCGGACCTGTCGTTGTCGTTTCTATTCATTCGCCGGAGCAGCGAGCGGATTCGCGCGGAAAGCTCTCTCAGGCTGAAGGGCTTAGTCAGGTAGTCGTCCGCTCCCATTTCGAGGCCGACGATTTTGTCGGTCTCCTCGGATTTGGCCGTGACCATGATGATGCCGGGAGATCCTAATTGTCGGAGCTGCGTACAAGTGTCTAGGCCGCTCATTTGCGGAAGCATCCAGTCCAAGATGACGATATCCGGCTTATGTTTTGCAAAGAGCTGCAAAGCGGTTTTGCCGTCCATCGCGGTCAGACAATCGTATCCTTCGGTTTGAAGAAACGATTCCATGAGCGTTGCGATTTTGATTTCATCCTCTACGATCAGAACTTTGATTGCCATTTACTCACTCCTAAGTATATCCACTCCTGTTACCACTTTATAGGATATTCACAGCCTCCACAACCTGTAAATAGTTTCACCACAAGTTCGCAACATTTCGCTGGTAGTATTGCTAGCAAAGGAGCCTTTAGGGAGGGTTTGAACATGAGTTATAAGTTGTCTATTAAGAAAAAGCAATGGATCATCGTCATTCATGTGCTTTCAGTGGTCTGCTGGTTAGGCGGAGCCATGGTCATGCTGCTGCTCGGTACGTATATGCTGAAGGCGGAGAACGGCGAGCAGCTGTTTTACACTTTGGAAAATATGCATTTGATCGATGTTGTCTTCGTCCGGTACACCGCTCTTATTGCACTGCTTACCGGTATTGTATTGTCCCTTTGGACGCAATGGGGTCTCTTCAAGCATTATTGGATCCTGATTAAGCTGACCCTGACCTTATTGCTGATTACTTTCGGCATCGTCTATATGGCAGGTTGGTTATCCCAGCTCGTTCGAATCGCCGATCAAGGACGATTCCTTGTTCTAACCGACGCTGCCTTTCTAAACACAAGCTATTCATTAATAGGAGGGGCCATTGCCAATATCATTGCCTTGATCTTCATGACGGCGATCTCCTATTTCAAACCGTTCGGCAAAATCAAGCGTAAAGATCGTAAAGCGAATCCGGGTGCGACAGTCGCACAAAGCAACCGGTCATAAGGAGTGGAAATCATGTTCATGTTCGGAATGATAGTTAGTATTATATTTACAGTCAGTATGGCCTTATTTTGGGGGATCGCCGGCATCACTGCGGCAGGACTTCCCTACTCCATGACCAATCAAAGCTTGAAAAAGAAAAGAACCTTCTTGCTCCGGGGGGCTCGCACCGCAATTCTACTCTGCGCTGTTTGGTACGCAACGATGATCCTCCAAATCATCTTGGGCGGCTGGCTGTTTGTGGAGGGAATGGTCAAAACGCTAATACCTCTGACGGTAATTCCTCTATGTTATATAGCGATAAAGGTGCTTCCTCGGTTAAAGAGTTTACAGGATTCCGGCGGAGAACCGCCGACACAGGCAGCGCTGCAGACGGCGGCCCAACCTGGCATAGTGCTGTCCTTTTATGCGGCATCGCTCACATCCGGCATTTCCGCCTTCAGCCTTTTCTTTTTCCAATCCGTTCTGCCCGGTCCGGTTGAGATCGCTCAGCGGTTCATACTAGTTGCGCTCCTATTGCTTGTACCGGCGATTTTTTTGAGAAGAAGGTACTTGAAGCTGGTTCGAGGGGAACAGCTTCGGCGAGGGCTTGCTTTCAGACTGCTAAATTTTATCATCACAGTTATTCTCACAGCAGCGCTAGCGTTAATCTTCCTAGTGGCTAATGTGATCGTGGGCGTCAACACTACCAAACTGCCGGAGGCATCCGACATGATGGACCATAGCCTGATTGACGAAGGGGGAGGTGTGCCAACCCTGATGTCCATGGGCTCTGATCATCATAGTCATCAACAGCAGACAGATCATCATCAATCCGGCACAGTGGAGGTAGCCGCGCTGACCGGGGATATTTCTGCACCCGCTGATGTGAAATTTGAGCTGGTGGCGCAGCGCAAGGAGATAACGCTTGCTTCTGGCGCTGTCATCGATGCCTGGACATATAACGGAGAAATTGCTCCCGAGCTCAGGGTGAAGCATGGCGATATGATCGAAGTGAAGCTGGTCAATAAAGATATCGACAGCGGGGTTACGATTCATTGGCATGGCTATAACGTGCCGAATGCGATGGACGGCGTGCCGGGGATGACGCAGAATATCGTGGGGCCCGGGGAATCGTTCATATACAAGTTTCGGGCTGAGCAGGAGGGAAGCTACTGGTTCCACTCTCATCAGCAAGCGTCGGAGCAAGTGCGGAAAGGGCTTTTCGGCACGTTGATTGTCGAACCTGAGCAGGAATCGGAGGTCTATGATGAACAGCTGACCTTGATTAATCATCGATGGGATACCGACCAAGGATATACAAAAGCTTTTGGATCCCATGACGAATTGCAGTGGAAGCAGGTGAATCCGGGAGAAACCGTAAAGCTGAGAATTATGAACTCGCATAACATTTCCGAAAAGTATCTTCTGCAAGGAACAGATTTCCAAATCACAGCCATAGACGGGATGCGGATTCAAGACCCGCAGCCATTGTCCGGCCAAACCGCGTTCCGGCTTGGTTCAGGCGGCAGATATGACGTGACCTTTACGATGCCGGACCAACCTGTCCTGTTTAAACTAGGCAATGCCAATGACGAAAGCGATCCGGGAGTCATTTTTTATACCGAGACCCCTCCGGATAAACCGGTCTTCAAAGCAGAATCCGCTTTGTTTGATCCGTCCAATTATGGCAAGCCTGTGGTGAACGTTGTAACCGAGACAAATAAATTCGATCGGGAATTCGAAATGATTCTGGGAAACAAGATGGGATTTTACAACGGAATGTTTAATTTTCTATGGACAATCAATGGAGAGGTGTATCCCAGAGTTCCCTCTTTCGTCGTCAAAGAAGGCGATAGGGTTAAAACGACGTTTATCAATAAAAGTCTGACCGAGCACCCCATGCATCTGCATGGGCATCATATGACCGTACTCAAGAAAAACAACGAGAAGGTGAATACGCCGTGGCTCACCGATACGTTAAACGTCTTGCCCGGCGAATCGTATGAGGTCGCATTTATCGCGGATAATCCAGGCATGTGGATGGATCACTGTCACAACTTGGACCACGCGGCAACGGGCATGATCTTGCATCTCATGTACGATAACGTGCTTCCTTCGTATGAAGTAGGGACAAGGTCCGGAAACCTGCCTGATTAATAAACGAAGTGGAGAAAGGACAGGTGTGCATCCTGTCCTTTTTTTAATAGATGAAGATAAACGCATAATAAGTTTACGGTCGTTCAAGGTTTACAGTTCGACTCTCCAGTTGCCCATCATTTTAGCGACTTCCGGATCACGGTACGATAAGAATAGGCTTTCCCGCGTATCGAGGGCGGAAATTTGTTCGATGTCGTCCGCGCGGAGCTCAAAATCGAAGATGTCAAAGTTTTCAACGATCCGCTCTTTGCGCACCGATTTTGGAATGACCACGATTCCACGCTGAACAAGCCAGCGCAACACAACCTGGGCGACGGACTTGTTGTGTTTTTCGGCGATTGAAATCAGTACCTCGTTGCCGAACATGTTGCCCCGTCCTTCAGCAAACGGCGCCCACGACTGGTGCTGCACTCCTTGCTCTTGCATAAAAGCGGCGCTCTCGACCTGGTGGTAGAACGGGTGCGTTTCGATCTGGTTGACGGCAGGTACGATTTCGTTATGCACGATGAGGTCCATCAGACGGTCGGGCAGGAAGTTGCTGACACCGATCGCCTTGATCTTGCCTTCGCGGTACAGATCTTCCATCGCGCGCCAAGCGCCGTAGTAATCGCCGAACGGCTGGTGAATCAGGTACAGATCGAGGTAGTCGAGCTGCAGCTTCTTCAGAGATTTGGCAAACGCCAGCTTGGTACTCTCGTAGCCGGCATCCTGAACCCAGAGCTTGGTCGTGATGAACAGCTCCTCGCGCGGTACGCCGCTGCGCTTGATCGCGCGTCCGACCGCTTCCTCGTTCAAATAACCGGCGGCAGTATCGATCAGGCGGTAACCGGCCATGAGTGCTTCATATACGGCGTTCTCGCATTCTTCAGCGTCCGGAACTTGGTAGACGCCGAAGCCGATGATCGGCATTTTCACTCCGTTGTTCAAGGTTACGGTTTGCATGGTAATTCCTCCTATTGTTCAAATGTATAACAGCAAACGGCTGCGAATCCCGTGGGATTGGCACTGCAGAGTGGGGGATTCCGCTTGCAGCCGATTTGCATTACAATCAGCTTAGAACCTTCGTGTTACACGAAGTCAAGTCGTCTTCAGAAAATTATTTTCCAAGGAGGATTTCACATGCATACGGTCAAAGAAGCTGCCCAGATCACGGGACTTACCGAGCACGCCGTGCGCTTTTACACGGATAAAGGCCTGGTGCCAAGCGTACAGCGCAATGAGAATAATATCCGGATGTTCGACGAAGAATCGATCAACTGGCTGCATGGCGTCAAATGCCTCAAGCAATCCGGGATGCCGATTGATGTCATTAAAAGATACGTCGATTTATGTCTTGAAGGGGATGCGACCATACCACAACGCTACACACTCATGATGGAGCATAAAGAAGCGGCGCTCGCCAAGCTCGAAGAAGCCAAACGGCACGTTGCCCACTTGGAGGAAAAAACCGATCTATATCAGGCTATTCTTGAGCACCGCTCCCCGGACACGACCAATCCCGGCAATTGGGACAAAATTCAGCATATGCATAGTGACGTATTTTACTCGTCCTCCATTCGGAAGGCGTAAGGATATCCGTCTCCACCTGTCGGACCATCACCATCTAGAGTAGCAAGCGAATGATAGTTTTGGCGCCATCCTGCCCTGTACGAGTCCCCATATAATTGCTAAATGCGCTGCTTTTATCGCCTTTAAACCCGTTAAGCGGAACCTTTTTGAAAAAAGGCTGCCTGATGCGAGCGGATATCCAGGATAGGGCCGTAGGTTGCCCGAATATAATCAGGATGGTCGGTTAGGCTCCTCGGGTCGGAATCAAGAGTGGCTCTGACCCATTGTTCAAACCAGCCTTTCGGAATCAAATCGCTGCGCTTTTGTTCTGGCGCTGCGCTTAGCCAGCGTTCCTTCGTGCTGGCGACAGCGACAAGGCGGTAGGAACCAAGCGCCCCCCCGGTATCAATTGGAACTGGTTTGGAGCTTAGCCATTGCGGAGCGATAAGCGTAAGCTTGTTAACTTTATCATTGTTTTGGCTGGTATAGGCTCCCGCAACCGTCCCTCCCCAGGACATCCCCAGTACGTTAACTTTCGTTATAAGCTCTGTCTCCTTTATTTCGGATTTTACATTTTAGAAATATTTTATTTTTCCTTTCGAGGGACTTTAGACTCCTCCCCTAAACTAAGGTTGTAGGCACGAAAGAGAAGCCATATAACCTTAAAGGAGCGAGTTGGAAATGAAAAAGAAAAGCAAAGTATTGATGATCGGTGCATCGTTGGCTGCAGTAAGCATGTTTTCGGTGGCGGCATTTGCCTCCACGCCGGAGATGGAGGGTTACAAGGCCTTCAAAGAGGTGCTGAAAGCGAACCAGATGTCGGAGCAAACGCTCGAGAGTGCAACGGTGAACGGAAACTTTGCGGTAACGCTGAATGGCGAGACGGTACTGGAGGCGGACGGCTTGACGAAGTTCAAGGTTGCGGGAGATAAGCACAGCGTAAGCAGCGACTTTGACTTCACCCTCAAGGGCGTTGAACGCAGCGGCAGCATGTATAGCAGCGGCGATGACACGGCCTATCTCGTAGACCGGACGCACGGTTTGGACTATCAGGTGATTAACCTGGACGATGAGCATGCCGGGAAGCACCATGAGTGGAAGGAAGAGGGGGACTTCGATCCTCGTCCGATGAATCAAGCAGAGGAAGCGCTGCTCGATTTCATAGTTGGCGACCTCAAGGATAATTTCAGTGTAGTGAATCATGCGGATCATTCAAAGACGATTTCGGTCGACGTTAGCAAAGAGGAGGTTCCGCTTGTGGTCCGTTTGTTGATGGACGTGGCATCGGCCGACGGCAGAAAGGGACACTCGAATGCTTCGGAAGTGCCGGCAGAGTGGGAGAAACTGAAGCAGATTCCTTTCTTCCAGGGTTTTGAAGCAGCAAATCTTGAGGAGCAGCTGCCGGAGCTGACAGAGGAGGTCGCCATTGAGCATTTGCGTCTGCAATTGACGGTCGATGCGGACAACAGGCTGCAAGGGGTGCAAGGCAAGCTTGAGGTGAGCGGCAAGGACAAAGCGGGCGTCGTCCATCGCGTGGAAATGGAGGGCGAAGGCGGCATCAGCGGCATCAACGCTACGACGCCTGATGTGTATCATCCTGCTGGCAAGTCTATAGAGATCATTGACGCCGAAGCGTTCGAGGGCCGCAGCTAATAGCTCATTTCGGGGAGGATCTAACTTATGTTTGAAGTCTGCGATCTTACAAAGGTCTACCCCGGCGGCAGGGGCATCCAGGGGCTTAACCTCACCGTACATCCCGGTGAGGTTGCAGCCTTGCTGGGGCCGAATGGTGCCGGGAAGACGACAGCGCTGCAGGCGATGGCCGGCTGGGTCACAGCCGGCCGCGGGGAAGCGCGCTGGAACGGCGTCTTCGTCGCGGAGCGGCCTGATCTGACGAAGCTGCACATGGGCCTGATGATTGGCGAGCCGGCCCCTTACGGCTATTTTACAGGAAGCGGTTATCTGAAGCTGTACTCCAAGCTGTATCCGGGTATCGACGAAGCGCGGATCCAAGAGACGCTGGAACTCGTAGGCATGTCCAGGCACCACAAGATCAAGATCAAGAAGTATTCCACCGGCATGAAGCAGCGGATCGAGCTTGCCAGCGCGCTGCTCCACCGGCCGAAGCTCCTGATGCTGGATGAGCCGTTCTCCGGCATGGACATCGAGGGACGCCGGGAGATGACGGCCATGCTGGGAGGCCTTGTGGCCGAGACGGGTATGAGCGTGGTCATCTCTTCTCATCAGGTACACGAAATCGAAGATTGGATTACGCATGCTTGCATTATTTATGAGGGAAAACACGTCGATACGGCAAGCGTTGCACAGATTCGAGAGTCGTTCGCCAGCGTTGAGGACTACTATTTGTACTGTACAGCCAAGGAAAGGGGCGGAGCCGCATGATGGCACCCATTCTTTATCTCACTGGAGAAGAGCTGCGCAAGCTGTTCCGCGGAGGCAAGCTGAAAGTACTGTTGACGCTCTCCTTCCTTATCGGTGTGATCTTCGTCTTGATCGGCGAACGCGTCGGACTGAGCGGGAACCTGCCGGTGACCGCACTGCAGCTGCTGCTTGCAGTCGTTCTGCCCTTGTTCATGGCTTCGCTTGGCAGCGACCTCATGGCGGGCGAATTTAAGGATAGCACCATCAAGAATACGCTGAAGCTTCCGGTCAGCCGGGAGGCCCTTTTTATAGGAAAAACACTTGCAGGGTGGACGGCGGGCGCCTTGATTGTCCTAAGTGTGTTTGTCCCCACGTTTATCGGAAACATCATGCTCAAGGGCATGTCTGCCCTGTCCTTGTTTGGGGTGACTATGGCTGAGGTCGGCGGCGCGATCCTCTTCTGCGGCTTGTTAGTGGTGCTGGCTAACAGTGTGTCCTTGTGGACGGGGAGCGGCGGAGTCGGAATGGTCGTCGGCATGGTGCTGTGGATGACAATGGGCGTCGTTGGATTTTTCCAGCCGCAGTTGAACCGGTTCTTCCTAACGGACTTCGCGGATTGGCTGCATCCGCTCCTGTATAGAGGCGATTTCGGCGCGTCTGTAACGGCATTGCTATTTATGACAGCTTACTATATTATGGGCATTATTACGGGCTTGCTAGCCTTTCAAAAGAAAGAAGTCTAACTCATGTCCATTCGGCTTAAGCTTATTTTAACGTATATTATCGGCATCATCCTGACTGCAGTAATCGTTACTGCGACAGGGATCGGTGTCGTCTCGGCTGTCTTTTCCTATTTCGCGAACAGTTTCGTAAAGGAACAGACTGCAGAGGACGCGCTCCATCGAGGCATCGATCTGTTCGTAGACCTGCGTTATGCGGAGCGGTATATGCCAGAAGAGCTGGCGTCCCCCTCGTTCGCTGAACAAATTGGAGATCGGCTGGAGCCGTTCGGGGGCTTCGTTGTTGTTCAGCAAGGAGATCAATGGGCAAGCTACGGTAAATTGAGAGAAGGGGAAGCGTTCCTGGCGCAGATGCAGAAGAACATTTCAACTTCTGGGAAGCATGCGGACGAGGCGTTTGCGATGAGTGAGTGGGAGGGCCGTGATTTGCTCTCCGTGCGCTACGATTTTCCTGGAATGGACGATCCCTTATCGTATTATCTCATCGCCGATGTGACGGAGACGGGGACCAAGGACAACCAGTTCCACATCCTCGTATTTCTAGTCATTGCGGTTATATTCGGTATCATTCTAATCCCCTTGATCTGGATCACGACGAAGGATATCGTAAGGCCGCTGCGGCAGCTCGAGCAGGGCTCCCGCCGTATCGCGGAAGGGGATCTGAACTTCAGTCTGCACTCGGAGGTTCGTAACGAGGTGGGCAGCGTCATTCGCTCGTACGAGAAGATGCGCAGTGAGCTGCAGCGGGCGATCGGCGCCCAGTTGGCGATGGAAGAGAGCCGCAAACAGCTGATTTCGAATATTTCGCATGATCTGAAGACGCCGCTGACCTCAATTAAGGGATATGTGGAGGGAATTCGGGAGGGCGTAGCGAATGATCCGGAGAAGCAGAGAAAGTATATCGACGTCATTCATTCGAAGACGCTCGACATGGACCGAATGATTGACGACCTGTTCCTGTACTCCAAGCTGGATCAGGAGCAGGAGAGGTTCGACTTCGAAGCGGTGCCGCTCCAGGATTTCTATCGGCAAACGATAAATGAGCTGTGCATGGAGTACGAGAGCGCCGGCGTTCATTTGACGGGCGATTACGAGGCGGGGACGGGCGCTGTTGCGACGATGGATGCCCAGAAGATCAAGCGCGTCATCCTCAACATTGTCGGCAATTCAGTGAAATTTATGGATAAACAGAATCCAACGATCCACGTTCATTTCGGCCAGCAAGCGGGGGAATGGGTTATTTCGGTAACGGACAACGGACCCGGGATGAATCCAAGCGAGCTGGAGCAAATCTTTGACCGTTTCTACCGCGGGGATGTAAACCGGAATCAGAACGTGGCCGGAACGGGATTGGGCCTGGCGATCGCGAAGCAGATTGTCCGGCACCATGGTGGTATGATTTATGCAAAAAGCGAGCCGGGGCGGTTTATGACTGTGATGTTTACCATCCCGATGGTTCAGAATAGAACGTGACTGGAGTGTGTGAGATGTCGAAGCGGAAGGTGTTAATCGTCGAGGATGACCAAGCGATCGCGGAATTGGAGCGGGACTACCTCGAAGTGCATGGTTATGAGGTTACCCTTCGGGCAGACGGCAACGAGGCGCTCAAGGAAGCGCTGGAGCAAGAATACGACTTGATCATTCTGGACGTCATGCTGCCTGGTATGGACGGCTTTGATCTGTTGCGGCGGATCCGGGAAACGAAGTTTATTCCGGTACTGATGGTCTCCGCCCGCAAGGAGGATATCGACAAGATCAGGGGATTGGGGTTAGGCGCGGATGATTACGTGACCAAGCCGTTCAGCCCGTCGGAGCTTGTTGCGCGGGTGCGGGCACATCTCGAACGGTATGACCGTTTGACGGGGGTTGCGGTTGGCGCCGGTGCTCTGCCGATCCGGAAGCCGCGCGAGCTGAACATCCACGGACTTGTAATTCAGGTCGATGCCAGGCGGGTGACGCTGCATGGGAAGGAAGTCTCGCTCACGGCAAAAGAATTTGATCTGCTGCTCTTCCTCGCGGAGAACCCGGATCGGGTATACTCCAAGGATGCGCTGCTGGATAAGGTTTGGGGGATCGAGAACTTCGGCGATTCCGCCACGGTCACAGTCCATGTCGGAAAGATTCGTGACAAGATCCAGAAGGATCCGTCGCAGCACCAGTTTATCGAGACGGTATGGGGCGCGGGATACCGGTTTAAGGTTTAATGTGGTGGAAGGTAAAGACGTTTTCAAGAGACGGTTAGGATAAGGGATAGAAAGATGAGGTCCAGTTGGCTTTTTTTGAAGCTAATGAGGACCTTTTTATTATTCAAAACTATGCGGCCCGTTCTTCCAGAAGCAAAATCTTTCTTAATTGGTCCTGATGCTCCACCGGCTGGAATCGGTGCAAGCTGCGATGAGCGTATCACCATAGTCACTCCTCAGTTAAGAGGTTATTCTGCGAATCTCTCTTCTGAAAAAATATTCATTTTTGAAAATAGTTCCTCGTGATCGATAGGCACGTTGCTATCAATCCACCAAGTGACCACACCAAGCACGGCTCCGATGTAGGCCTCTATTTTGATATGCATGTCGACGGAAATTTCATCCATCGCGTTATGCTGGGACAAGTATTCCCTGATGCCCCTCCCCATTTCTTTTCGCAACAGACTCCTCAAGGAATCCCTCTCTTCCGCTAGAAGAATGGAAAACAATTTCTTATGTTTCTTGGCTAAAGAGAATAATTCCCTGAAATTTTCGGATGGAGAAAAGGAGGCATCAACAAAGCCCTTAAATTCTTCCTCCGCAATTTGTTTCATCGCACGTGAAAGCAAATCGAATTTATCCTGAAAATGCGTGTAGAACGTAGTTCGATGTACCATCGCCAGATCACAGATCTGCTTCACTGTGATATTCTCAAACGGGTGTTTGTCCATTAACTCTAACAGAGCAGTGTATAAAAGCTTACGCGTTCTTTTAACTCGAAGGTCTTCGGTTGTTTTATGGTCCATGACAGATTCCTCTCCCTGTATCGTTTCTCGACATATCCCTGATTTTATCGGTTGTGGTAGTTAATTATACATTATACTATTTATTCTACAAATACACTTTAAATGTATATGTGTATAATTAAGGAGTGGATATTAATGGCCAATTTAAGTACAGAATGTCAGCTCACTGATTTTGAACAGCAATTGCTGGACCGGGCTGCCGAGTTAGTTCCCTATCTGCAGAAGTTCGGTACGAGGATTGATGAAGAACGGCATATTCCTGAAGAAGTGATTCAAAAAATTTCAGATGCAGGACTGTTTAAGCTGGGCACACCGAAAGAGTACGGGGGTCATGAGGTTGGTATCCGCGCCATGGTCGAGATTGTATCCGAGGTGGCCAAGGGGAATGGTTCTGTTGGCTGGGTCGTTCAAATCATCAACGGAAATAACTATAATGCAGCACTATCCTTACCTCCGGGCGTATTAGATTCGATCTATAACCCGGTAGAGGAGATCCGCTTTTGTTCTGTCTTGCTGGCACAAAAAGCGGTTGTGAAGAAAGTAGACGGAGGATATTTGGTAGAGGAAGGCTTGTGGAGGTTCGGTTCAGGTTCAAAGCATGCCACCCATGCCTTGTTGAACTTGAAGGACGTAAAGTCCATGCAAGAAAGCAAAGCTGTAGAGATGATGCTGGCCGTTGTGCCGATGAGTGAAGTGACGATTGTTGACGATTGGTATACGATGAGTTTAAAAGGATCCGCAAGCAATAGTCTGGAAATCAAAAATGTGTTCATCCCCGACAAATATGTCGTTACCCATCAGGAAGATTCGTTGCCTGCCCAGTTGCAGGGGCGTGACAGATACAGACCTTACGGACAGCTAATCATTATCATCACGACAGGAATAAGCGCGATCCTCGGACTCGCCAGGGGGGCTGTCGAATATTTTGTTGAACGAGCACCTCACAAGGGAATTGCAATGACGGTTCATACTTCTCAAGCGGCAGCGGGTCATATTCAATATAAAGTAGGACTTGCGGCGATGAAGGTCGAATCCGCGCATCTTCATATCAGTCGAACGATTGACCAATTGGAGCGTCACGTGCAAAACACAGAACCGTTTAGTTTAAAGGAAATGGCACAGCTGCAGACAGATATGACCTATGCAGCCATGCTGTGCTGGGAAGCCGTAGATCTGCTAATGGCAGAGAGCGGAGGGAGTGTGATTGCCGACTCGAATCGCTTGTCTCAGATCTTCCGGGATATTCGAGGCGGTTCCAATCATGCGCTGACTACCGCATCGACGGGACTAGAGCTATATGGCAGAGTATTGATGGGCTTGCCTCCACAGCATCTCATGACATTAGGTGCCGCATCTGTTTTAAATGGGGCAAGGGGGAGGGTCACATGACTCTTTCACCCTCTCTCCGTAAGCTTGTACTCGCTATACATGTAATTACTACCATGGGATGGCTCGGCTCTGCAGCCGCTTATATCCCCCTAGCCGCCTATCTCCTAAACAATCAAGATGCCGATACAATACGATCTGCTATTCAAATGATGTCCATGGTTGTTAATTTTATTGTGGTCCCTGTGGCTTTTGCCTCGCTGCTCACCGGAGTTGCGTTATCCCTTGGCACCAGGTGGGGATTGTTCCGTCATTATTGGATCTCTTTTAAGCTTTTGTTTACTGTAATAGCCGTGTTTATGTTGGTCGCATACTTAGTAGAGCTGAACCATGCAGCTTCCATAGCATCAAAAAGTACATTATCGAGCACCGACCTAAGTATTTTGAAGGATTCGATTCACATCGTACACCCAAGTGGAGGACTGTTGATCGTGCTTGTGGCAACAGTCTTGTCGGTATACAAACCAAAAGGTATAACTAGGTATGGATGGCGTAAGCAGCAGGAAATCAAAAGCAGCACCGAGCTTTATACAACACCAATCTGGATAAGAATAGTTGGGTCCGCAGTTATCGTTTTGCTTCTGCTAATCGTGGCTTTAATCCTTTTCAATTAGTGAATCTATTAGGTAAGCGGTAAAAAACCGTATGTCTATTGAAACCCCTGCTTTTATGCTAATGACCGGTGATCTGCAAAGCTCGTTGGAACAAGTTGATCATTTGCCGGGAATAGATAATTTAACGAAGCTTTTGAACGATAAGGGACGTTTGACCTTAGAAATGAATGATGACGTTCCCTTTTTTGCGTTCGGTCTCTACATGGATGATTGAGGAGAACTTCAGTCAGGCCCAAGAGGAATTCGCTGCCTTTATCGCTTCTTCGCCTGAAGAACGCGTCAAGACACTTCTAATAATGAAACGCCCTTCGCTGATCGACCGGGTACCCAACATCAACTGGCTAGTTATCTCGGCATTACGCTGGAGTCACTAAGCAGAATTAAGAAGAGAATCTACAAGGATCACCGCTGATCCGATAACCCTATGCTTGGAATATTGATGAAAACACCCCCTAAGTTCAAGTATTGACTACATTGTAACTAGGGGGATGGTTTCGTGCATTGACTTAAGTCAAGTTTCATTGTTGGTCTGGAGTAGGAGAGAAATTGCCGAGTGCTTTGGAAAGGTCTAACATAACCCCTCTGAGTGAGGCAGCTCTGCGCATGGCGCATGCTCAAAGTGAAACCAAACATACCAGGGGAGGACTAGAGATATAAATTTGGAAATAAGGCGAGCTGTTATACCAGAAGAGGAAGCAGATTCAAGGGTGTTGGTTTTTTGCCCCCCACTCACATAGACCTTCCAAAATAGGCAGCAGTGTTTTCGCTTTCTCTGTGAGACGGTACTCGACTTTTGGGGGAATTTGGGGATACTCTTTCCGCTCGACCATACCATCTCTCTCTAATTCTTTGAGTTGTGAGCTCAGTATTTTATAAGTAATAGCCCCAATCTGTCTCTTCAGATCATTAAAACGAACCGGTTCGTTTTCTGCCAAGAGGTAAACAATCACCATTTTCCATTTTCCTCCAATGACTGATAATGTATATCCGAACGGAGTATCCTGAATCCTTTCAACTTTACCTTTGTATTCCGCCATTCCCATGCTTACACTATCCTTTCTGATAGTACCTATCCATAAAGTGCGTACTACTTTTTTAGTTGTCTCCATTTTATACTAATCGTACTTTGAGCTAAAGGAGTGTACAAAATAATGGTGACTAAAAACTTATAATCACGGTGTTGCATGGGAAGAAGGCAGCGGTATTTCCCAAGGTTATTCCGTCAACGGCACGATCTACATTTCCGGGCAATTCTCCCACAATATGCAGAGCACATTGGTTGGCGCGGGAGATATCGAGGCGCAGACTAGGCAGACGCTAGAGAATCTTGACCGCGTACTGGCGGGATTTGGCGCCAAGAAGTCTAACCTCGCTTATGTTGAAATCTATTTGACCAATGTGAAAGCTCATTTTGAGCCGTGCATCCAGCTGTTTAAACAATATATGGGGCAGCATCGGCCCGCCGGCAGTCTTATTGGCGTCACATCGCTAGCGTTCCCTGAGCAGCTGATTGAAATGAGTGCCATCGCCCATATGGACTGATGATAATGAGGCCGAAACATACAGGCATGCTGCCTCAGGAATGATAAGAGAGGTCTTCATATGTTGTAGGAAAAGCTCGAACCGCAACGATTATCGCACTAACTGCTTATACCGCACTTACATTATTATTCCTGTATTTCGGCTTTGACCGGATCCATAGCATCCACACGGGGCGGATAGGTACCATCTGATTCCGGACGGTATTTCGCTATCTTTACCAACGGGTAACGTGACCTGGTTTTGGTTCTATAACTTTGCGAATTTTGCGGCGGGATCATCGAGAACAATATCAATACGAATTTTCCGTCAAAATGATTCTGTTCGAAAATTCATACTGAGTCATTGCTTTTTTTGCAATTTGAGCAAATGTATATGAAATTTCATATAGAAATCATAAAATTAGACGTTTGAAGGATAATTTGTATGATTTTTTGATTATATTATACAGAAAATCGATTGAATTAACGTAGTAAGGGATCGAATCCGTTCATCGTGAAGGGAATAAATGAGTGGTACGGTGGTTTGTGGAGAAAAGAATGGCTACTTCAACATGAGAGGTCTTCTAAATAAGGGACATAGGCTGATCGAGCAATATAATTACATTAATCCTTGATGTAACTTTAAGTTTATATTATGATCCAAAATATGGAGATGGGTGAAAGGGGACTCGCTGGCTAATGTGGACATCCTTGTAATGGTTTGATTGAATCCGATCGCGTGAATCCGGTAATGGCAAGGCCATTGCTCCGGTTCATCATGCCGATCTTCAACCATTTCAAGGAACGCGAGCAACCGTTCGAATTACCTGCTGCGCGGATACTTGAGGTATCCGGTTTTTTGTTTAAGCGGCGGGATGAATCCATCTCCAAGGGCGCTCTCGTCTCCTCTTAACGGGAGGTATATCGAAAATGACCAAATTACAAAATAAAATTGCCATCGTCACGGGGGCGAGCCGCCCGGGCGGAATTGGGGCTGCGATTTGCCGGGCATTGGCTAACGATGGTGCGAGCCTGTTCTTTACACATCTGTATGACTACGACAAAAATTTTTATCCAAATGATGCTGATGAGCATTGGCCCGATTCTTTCGCAGGAGAACTGCGGCAATTAGGTGTTCAAGCTGCACACATGAAATTGGATCTTGCCGTACCGGGTTCCGCGTCTCATTTGTTGGAGGAGGTCCGGAAAAGGATGGGTCTTCCTACGATCCTCGTCAATAATGCGACGTATAGCGCTGATGCTGATTTTCGCCAATTAACCGAATCTATTATCGACGCGCACTGTGCTGTAAACATGAGGGGGACCTTCATGTTATCCGCCGAATTCGCCCGCATGCTCGAGGCCGAGAACAACGCTCGTTCCTCGAATCGTACACTTGGCGGCCGAATCATTAATCTCACATCTGGCCAAGGGAAGGGCCCGATGCCTGGTAATCTAGCCTATGCGGCGACCAAAGGGGCCATCTCCGTGTTTACCGAATCACTGGCCGCAGAGCTGGCACCGCTTCACATTACGGTTAACGCGGTCGATCCTGGTCCTACTGATTCCGGTTGGATGTCCGAAGAGGTGAAGAATGCACTGCTGCCGCAATTTCCGATGGGCCGGATTGGTCTTCCGGAGGATGCGGCCCGGCTGATCGCTTTTCTGGTCAGTGAAGATGCCCAATGGATTACCGGACAAATCATTCATTCCAGAGGCGGTTTCTAAGGGAAGCTTCCTAACGGTTAACTAGTATTCATAAAAAGCGAACCGAATAAAGGGCCATCCACGACGGATGGCCCTAAAACTTGATATCTGTTCAATTCTCAAGTGAAGCGTTGACTCCGTGTTGACTTTGGACAATAAAAAATACATCGCAAGAACGTCCAGGCCCTATGGCGATGTATTCAAAGTTGAGTTACTTTGAGTTAAATTTGTTCCCCTTCATTTTCTAACATCACGATAAGTCCAATGGCCTCCCCACTTTATCGCTTTGTACAAAGCTAGCGTGCTGTCCTTTCCTCCGCTATAAGAAACTAATGTCTACAAGCGCCTGTTTTCCAATTTGAACCCTCGGCCATTCCTCTCGTTCTCCTTCAAAACTTGTTTAATTTGCATGCCTTTTTCTTAAGTTAGTATATATCTTTTAACAGCAATTCTAATATATACTTTGCTGTAATTAAAGGAAGAGAACATAAGCTGGATAAAAAACAGCAGCAGAAAGGAAGTCATTATGGAATTCACGATTTCTCAAGAGATTCTAAAAAATGTAACCGCTTCAAACAGCAGCGCATCCATGTCAGGCGCATTATTTTACCGGGAAGAGGAAGCTTTTAGCGGTGTGAATAAGATTGCCCGCAAGGTGATGCACGATGTGGAGCTGGTATTTGGTTATGCACCGCAAGCCGCCGCAGACAGAAGCCAGCTTGGGAAGAATGCTATTCTGTACGGAACTGTGAGTCACAGTCCCATGCTGCTCGAGCTGGAAGAGAAGCAGCTGATTGATTTGTCAGAAATCCGGGGAAAGAGGGAAGTGTTTTTATTCCAGGTCATTGATCGCCCCTTTGAAGGTGTTGAAAAAGCCCTGGTCATCGCAGGCAGCGATAAACGCGGTACGATCTACGGTCTGTTTCATCTGTCGGAGCGGCTTGGGGTTTCTCCGTTGGTGGACTGGGCAAATGTGAAGCCGCAGCGCAGAGCTTCCTTCAATTTAGCTGCGGATTTGAAGTATATCTCTAAGGAGCCCTCTGTTCGTTTTCGCGGCTTTTTTATCAATGATGAATGGCCGGCGTTTGGCAATTGGACCATGAAAAATTTCGGCGGGTTTAATGCGGAAATGTATGAGCATGTGTTTGAACTGCTGCTCAGATTGAAGGGGAATTATCTCTGGCCTGCGATGTGGTCGGCCCGTTTCTATGATGACGGCCCAGGCTTAGCTAATGCGGAATTGGCTGATGAATATGGCGTCGTTATGGGGGCGTCCCATCACGAGCCTTGCTTGCGTTATGGGGAGGAATATAAATATCTCCGGGGAAAGAATTCGCCTTATGGGGATGCTTGGAATTTCATCACGAACCGGGAAGGCATTACGAAGTTCTGGGAAGACGGTCTGAAGCGGAGCGGCAAATATGAGAGCGTGATTACGGTCGGGATGCGGGGCGAGGCGGATACGGCCATCATGGGTAAAGAAGCTACGCTGGCGGACAATATCCAGCTGCTGCGGGAGGTATTGCAGACCCAGAACCGGCTGATTCAGGAACAGGTTCATCCCAACCTCTCCGAAGTCCCAAGAATGCTAGCTTTGTATAAAGAAGTGGAGCCGTTCTTCTATGGAGATGAGAGCACGCCGGGATTAATCGGCTCCGAGGAGCTGAAGGACGTCATCCTAATGCTCTGCGATGATAATCACGGCAATCTTCGGACGTTGCCGACGGAAGAGATGCGCAGCCACAGGGGCGGTTATGGGATGTATTATCATTTTGATTACCATGGCGGGCCGATCTCTTATGAATGGATTAACAGCTCTTACCTCCCGAAAATATGGGAGCAAATGACGATGGCGTATGACTTTGGGGTCCGCGATCTTTGGATCGTTAATGTGGGCGATATTGCTACGCAGGAATTCCCGTTATCTTATTTTCTGGATCTGGCCTATGACTTTGAAACGTGGGGAACTCAGGCCATCAACAAGACGGACCTCTATACGAAGCAATGGATTCAGAGGCAGTTCGCCGGCGTGTTCCATGAGGAGGATCTGGACAAGATTTTTGAGCTGTTGAACGGTTATACCAAGATCGCTCACAAACGAAGACCGGAGCATATGAACTCCAATGTCTATCACCCGGTCAATTATAAGGAAACGGATGATTTGCTGCATCAAATCGATCACCTGCTGAAGCTGGCGAATGAACTGGTTGAGAAGGTGGATGAAGCGGATTTGCCGGTTTATTGTGCGCTAGTCTATTATCCGGCTGTCGGGAACCTCAATCTGCAGAAAATGTGGCTGCTCACCAGTAAGAATCATTACAAGGCCAAGCTCGGGGAAATGGAAGCCAACAAGCTTGCGGAGCAGATTCGAGAATGCATGAAGAAAGATCGGGAGCTTGTGGACCGGTTCCATACGATTGATCATGGCAGGTGGTACGGCATGGGGCTATCCGAGCATATCGGCTTTACGCAATGGAATGAGGACGAAGCTCAGAATCCGATTCTCATGCATGTTCTGCCGGCGAATAAACCTAGATTATTGGTCACTGTAGATGGAACGACGCAGCGCAGTGAAGGAAGCGCATGGCATATCAATAAATTAGTTTTGAATGACTTTCTGCAGCCGGATGTGGAGGAAGCTTCCTTTACGATTTCCAGTATTAGCGAACTGCCTGCAGAGTATAGGATCACCTGCAGTCATCCGTGGCTGACATGTTCAAGCCTGAGCGGGAGCCTGGACGGTAAAGAGAAAACTACGGAAGTCATTCATGTGAAAGTAGATCGCAGCGCGATGAAGGGCGAGACCGCAGGCCATATTGTTGTTGAAATGCCAGTAGGGACCTGTACAATAATGGTAAACGTGTCTAACCATAATTTTAATGAGCTGCCTAACATGACCTTCATAGAAACGAACGGGTACATTTCCATAGAAGCTGAACATTATGCTCTGAACAAGGAAGCCGTCAAGGAGAATGGGGAAGCTAGCAGATTTGAAGTGATTCACGGGTATGGCAAGACCTCATCCGCGGTGAAGGCCTTTCCGACCACAGAATACTTTACGGCCGGTGAAGACGCCCCTTATCTGGAATATCATTTCTGGGTACAGGAAGGCGGAGCGTATGAGATAGAGCTCTATATGCAGCCGTCTAATCCAGTGACAAATGAAGGGACATTATTGTGCGGGATCCAGGCCAACGAGGAAGAGATCAACGTAATCAATACACTTCCTGAGGGCTATCGGGTAGATGACGGGAATTGGGCTGCGGGCGTGCTTGATCACATTCGCAGGCACAGCACGGGAATCCGCTGCCGGGAAGGATTGAATACATTAAGGATTTTTGCCGTAAGTCCAGGGTTTGTATTGGAGAAACTGGTCATTTATCCAGCAGGTAAGAGACCTGCAGACAGCTATCTGGGACCTGCAGAAACCTACTATGTGGGTAGAGAAGGCAAGCTGTAGTTCCAACATAACTTTAGTTATTAAGGCGGTGAAACGATGAATTTGCAGGAAGCAGTATCGATATCGAAGCGGATTCGCGCCAATATCAGCCAAGTAATCGTAGGGAAGGAAGAAGTGATTGAACTGCTGCTGGCTTCCTTGTTCGGCAACGGACATGTGCTGCTGGAGGATGTGCCTGGGACGGGCAAAACGCTGATGGCCAAGGCTCTGGCCCGTTCACTGGACGGACAGTTTAAGAGAATCCAATTTACCCCTGATTTATTGCCCTCTGATCTGAGCGGAATCAATTTCTATAATCAGAAGACAAGCGAGTTCGAGTTCAGACCAGGCCCTGTATTCACTCAGGTATTGCTGGCCGATGAGATTAACCGTGCCACGCCGCGGACCCAGTCCAGTCTATTGGAATGCATGGAGGAACGGCAGGTAACGATAGACGGTGTGACCCATGAACTGGCCAGACCGTTCTTCGTTATGGCGACTCAGAATCCGATCGATAACCAGGGAACGTTCCCGCTCCCCGAAGCCCAGCTTGACCGCTTCCTGATGCGTATTGAGGTTGGGTATCCTTCGCTTGAGGAGGGCGTAGACATTCTGCAGCGGTTCCAGGTACAAAGCCCGCTGCAGGAGTTAGGCCCTGTAGCTGCTGGTGCGGAAGTTGCTGCTGCGCAGCGGTTTTTGGCCGGAATCAGCGTGTCCAGGGATTTGCTGGAGTACATCGTTCGTCTTACCGAGGCGACCCGGAGACATCCTGATGTGAGGCTGGGCGCTAGTCCACGGGCGAGCAGTGCTTTGTTGCGTGCCTCGCAGGGAATCGCTCTGCTCCAAGGGCGCGATTATGTAACGCCGGATGACATCAAGCGGGTTGCCGAGCCCGTACTGGCTCATCGTCTGCTGGTGCGCCGCGGACTCCGTTCGGATGATCAACAAGGAGATGCTGTAGTGCGTCAAGTGCTCAGCGAAGTGGAGGTTCCTGCGGAGGATGTACGGGCGGGAAGAGGGAAGTAGGTGGAGACATTGCAACTAACCTGGTTGATGATTAGCGCCTGCATTCTGATCGGAGGGCTGTCGCTCGTGTATCAGCGAGGGGCGATGAGAGGGCTGACTTATACCCGTTACTTCACAAAGGATGCGGTCTTCGAGGGGGAGACGGTCGAAATGGTGGAGGTGATCTCCAATGCAAAATGGCTGCCGCTCCCCTGGCTGCGCTTGGAGTCGAGCATCCAGACCGGGCTCCGGTTCGGTGACCAGGCTAACCTGGATATATACTCCGGTGATATTTATCAGAATCATATCAGTCTGTTCTATCTTCGTCCTTATCGCCGGATTAAGAGACATCATCAGGTGATGTGCGCGAGGCGCGGCCTCTTCCGCCTCGATTCGGCTACGCTGACGACAGGCGATCCGCTAGGGCTGATTTCCAGGGTGCAGAAATTTCCGCTTCATCTGGAGCTGCTGGTATATCCGCAGATCTTGGCTTTGCAGGAACTGCCGCTGCCGAATCATAGCTGGATTGGGGAGCTGGCGGTGCAGCGCTGGATTGTGGAGGACCCGTTCTTGACCTCGGGGATCCGCGAATACCGTCCCGGAGATGCGATGGGATCGATCAACTGGAAGGCAACTGCTCGCACGGGAACTATGCAGGTTCATAAGCGCGACTATACGGCCGATCATCGGTTAGTCATCTGTCTCAATCTGGAGGATAGCGATACGATGTGGCGCAATATTAATGATCCGGAGCGGATTGAGCTGGGGATCAGGTATGCGGCTACCGTCGCTGATCAGGCGCTGCGCAGCGGGATTGAGACGGGCTTCATCTGCAATGGACATCTGATCGATGGACCAAGACAATCTGTCCGCATCGGCCCCTCCGCCGCTGCGGACCAGTTGGAGCTCTTGCTGACGACATTGGCCAGACTGGTTCTCGACCGAACGGTCTCCATGCCGACCTTGCTCGAAGAGGTGCTGAGTGAGGAGCCTGTAGATACGGATTATTTACTTATAACCTGCCATCAGGGGGAGAAGCTGAGCAAGGCAGCCGATCAGCTGCTGCGGCGGGGGAACGGAATGGAATGGATGATTATTCCCGAAATCTAATCTGTGTTTTAATCAAGCTGCTAAGCCATGCTTTTGTAGGGCACTCACTAAAAGCCATAGGATGATGGCGATGGAGGGCATTTTTAATGGAAAATGGCAGTAACAATTACGTATTAAGAACATTGAAACTATGCTTGTCCTGCCTTGGCGAGTTAGTGGTGCTGATGCCGCTCTATCTTGCTGTTGTTATCCTGCTGAGCCCGCGGTTTTTGCCCTTAGGCTGGATGGTAATCCTGCCGTTTAACTCTTTTCTCGGTGCAGCTATTTACAATTATGTGAAGGTCTTGTGGAAAAAGCTTGGGATCGCCGTCCTGATTGGCATTGTGTACGCCGCTATTTTCACAGGAACCGGAGAAGGGGGGCTGTCCTCCTTGATCGGTCTTGGCGCGGCGCTGTTTGTGCTGCAAGGGATGACGGCTGCCTCGCGAGTAGGGGAAGCCAGGCTGTACTGGTTTGGGACTGCGCTATATTTTATCGCTGGAATTGCTTATTCAAGAGTGGCTCTGCTGCATGGAGAGCTTGGCCTGATAACCTGGCTGGGAGCGGCCTGCCTGGGGATCGCGCTGTTCGTGACAAATTATGAATACTTGCGCTATACAACGCTGGCTAATAAATCAGCAGCTCTGCTGCCGAGGGGCTTGCGCCGGCATAATACCGTTTTTATCGTCATTATTTTGGGGCTTATTGTTCTGTTTGCAGCGGGAGTCGGGCGTTGGATCGGCCATATGCTGCTGGAAATCATCAGATATATCGTCGCCTGGATCACGCGTTCATCCGGAGAACCGGAGGCGCTGCAACCGGAAGAACCTCAGGAGCCACCGATGATGTTTATTCCGGATGAAGTACAAGAGCCGGGCTTGTTATCGCAAATTCTGAATCTTCTTTTCTATGTTCTCAGCGGCGCTGTGGTTGCGGCCATAGCCGTATTCGCACTTTACTGGTTGTATAAAAATGCAGGAGGCATCTGGAAGCGCAGTATTGACCGCCTGTTGGCGCTGCTGCGCCGGCAGGACCGGGCCGGCGAAAGCGCGGGCTATCGTGACGAGGAGAGTTCGATTTTCTCCTGGGAGGAGAAGCGGCAGAAATGGGGCCAATGGAGGGGCGCTCTTGCCCGGTTCGGCAAGCGCCAGGAGCGATATGAGGATATGCGCAGCAATCAAGAGAGAGTACGCTTTTTGTATCGGCGTTTACTCTTAACCAGACTCCATGAAGGCAGCGAATGGAAGCCTGGGCTTACTCCGTTGGAAATAGCCCGGGATCTGCAGCTCCATGACGATAAGAAGAAGGGTCAGAGAGCGAAGCCTGGACAGGATACCCACGAATCTGCCATAGAGCCGTTAATCAAGCTGTATTACCGGGTTAGATACGGTGGAAAGGAGCCCGATGATGAAGAGGTAGCTGATCTAAGACGGAAGTTGAGTCAGAAGTAAAAGAGGTCTCTGCATGTTCAAAATTGGAGCGTTCGCGAAGCTGGGCGGCGTGACGATGAAGACATTGCCCGCCATTATGACGAACTCGGCTTACTAAAGCCTGCACGAGTGGATGAAGAATCGGGTATCGTTATTATACAACGGATCAGCTCTTGACCCTTTGCCGTATTACGGGGTTCAAGGAGCAGGGCCTGACCCTCGAGGGGATGCGGCCGCTGGTTTCTAAGAATTCAAAGCCTCCTCATTTTATGAGGAGGCTTTTGACGTGTGATTTCATTTAGCTTGGGATGAACAAGTAATCATAAATTCTAAATTTTCATCTTCCGCTAATCGTAAGACAAATGTCCTTTTATCATGGTTACTTTTTATCATGGTTACCATTGAAACCGCCTCCTCGATTATGGATGACTCTTTCTTCACGCATTAACGATGAAGGTCAACATCTACAGAAATATGAATTAAAATACATACTTGTGCAATTGCACAATTTTATTCATGAATCAATCAATAGATAAAAGCTAGCGATTTAAATATACTGAAAGCGTATTCAATAAAGCGCTTTAAAAGATAATTTAGAAAGGAGCTTCAAATACTTCTGATCGAGCGCATAGAACAACTATTTTTTATTCATAGTAAAACAACCAGATCATGTTAGGAGGATTTGAAGGGAATGGAAATCAGCTGGATTGGCGCATTAATAGGTCTTGCACTAGCGATCATTTTAATATTATTTAGGCTGATCCCCACTTACGCATTGATTTTAGGCGCTATTGTCGGTGGGTTTATCGGTGGCGCCAGCTTTGCAGATGTCATAAATATTTTGATTACCGGAACTCAAAGTGTTCAAGGTACAGTTATTCGTATTATCGCCGCAGGTGTTTTTGCAGGAGTAATGATGGAATCTGGGGCTGCGGAGACCATTGCTAAATTTATAGTTGATAAACTCGGCGGAACAAAAGCGATGCTATCGCTCGCATTAGCAACTATGATTATTACAGCGGTGGGTGTCTTCATTCCGGTTGCGGTATTGATTGTAGCGCCCATTGCACTGTCTGTTGGCAACAAAATGGGTTATTCCAAGGTTGCTCTGCTTGTGGCCTTGTCCGGTGGAGGTAAAGCGGGCAACATTATTTCACCAAACCCAAATACCATTGCCGCTGCAGGCGGGTTCAATCTCGACGTTAACCAGGTGATGATCGGCGGGCTTGTCCCAGCTATTTTCGGGTTAATTGTGGCAGTGGCCATCGCATCATTTATTAAGTATAAGGGAACGAAAGTAACCGATGCTGAAGCTGCAGAATTAGAAAAGGCCAGCTCCGCGAATCTTCCCCCTTTATCCAAAGCCTTGGTAACGCCGATTATCGCGGTTGTTCTCTTGATGATTAGCCCAGTCGGGTCGATGATCGGCATGGATTTCCTTGCTGAATTGAAAATAGATTCCTTATTTATTTTACCATTTGCCGGTATAGTGGGTTCGATTGCGCTTGGAAAGAGCAATAAAATAATGGAATACTGTACGTCAGGGCTAAATCGAATGACACCCACCATTTTAATCATTATTGGAGCGGGGGCCATTGGCGGACTAATTACAGCGTCAACTCTGCCTGCAGAAGTTGTTGCTCTCGTAAAATCCTCGGGTATTTCGGGAATGTATCTTGCGCCCATTGCAGGGGGGTTAATGGCAGCGGCAACGGCATCCACTTCAACAGGCGTTATTTTGGCTACGGGTTCATTTGCAGGTGCTATTTTAAATACGGGTGTATCGCCTCTATCGGCAGCAGTTATGACCCATACCGGAGCGACCGTTATAGACCATCTGCCGCATGGCACCTATTTCCACGTTACGCGGAACGCTATGAGCATGAGTATGAAAGATAGAATGAAGGTTGTTCTCTTCGAAAGTATTGTCGGCTTAACGATGACGATCGTCGCAATCATTCTGTATGGTTATATTTTATAAGAGAGAAAGGAATGGAACCTACAATGGCAAAAAAGTTTGTGCTGGCTCCTGATTCGTTTAAAGAAAGCATGACAGCAAAAGAAGTTTGCGAGGCGATGGAATTAGGGATCAAAAAAGCCATTCCTGACGCGGAATGTATACATGTGCCGATGGCTGATGGCGGGGAAGGTACCGTGCAGTCTTTGGTAGATGCTACAGGCGGTAAATTGATCCAAAAGGAAGTGACTGGCCCTCTGGGTACAAAGGTTGTTGCCCACTATGGTATTCTGGGGGACGGAAAAACAGGGGTTATTGAAATGGCATCGGCCAGCGGCATTCATCATGTACCTAAGGGAAGCAGAAATCCTCTGATTACAACGACCTACGGGACAGGTGAATTAATAAAGGATTGTATCGAGAGAGGCATAACCGATATCATTCTGGGCATAGGTGGAAGCGCTACGAATGACGCAGGTACGGGAATGGCTGCAGCGTTGGGGTATAAGTTCCTGAATAAGCAGGAGGAAGAGCTATTGCTTGGCGGGGGATATCTCAACGATCTGGCCAGGATTGATGTTACGGATGTGCTCCCCGAGCTAGAGCGTATAAATATTGTTGTGGCATCGGATGTCACCAATCCATTGTGTGGAGAGCGCGGGGCGTCGGTTGTTTTTGGCCCGCAGAAGGGCGCTACACCAGAAATGGTGCAAGTTTTGGATAAAAACTTAAGGCACTTCAGTGAAATCGTGAAACAGCAGCTTGGAATTGATATTGTAGACGTGCCAGGGGCAGGGGGAGCAGGCGGCCTTGGCGGGGGATTGCTGGCCTTCACCAAAGCAACCATGAAAAAAGGAATTGATATCGTAGTAGAAAAGACAAATTTAAAAGAAGCTCTGCAAAATGCCGATTACTGCTTCACAGGTGAGGGCGGCATCGATTTTCAAACGAAATTCGGTAAAGCGCCTTTCGGTGTTGCGCAAGCAGCCAAAAGTGTTAACAGTAACATCAAAGTCATCGCCGTGGCTGGACATGTAGGCCAGGATGTCGAGGCTTTGTACAATGAAGGATTTGATGCGATCTTTGGAATTGTGCCCGGCGCAGCGGATCTCGATTCTTTGCTGGCTAGAGGCAGAGAGAATATTGCTCGCACATCTGAAAGTATCGCTAGATTATTAAAATAAATAGACAGGGTGTCCCAAAACGGAATGGGGCACCCATCTTATTTAACCCGATGGATCAGCATAAAAATCAGTTCCACGAGTTCCATGATATGATGCGGATTTTTACCGGTCATTTTGTAAATCCGGTTTAATCTGTAGTTTAATGTATTTCTGTGAATGATAAGCTGACGGGCCGTTTCATTGGCATTGAGGTTGCAGCTGAGGTAGACTTGGAGCGTTTTGATCAGCTCATCATTGTTTTCGAGCAAATGGGTTAGTTGTTCTAATCTCCTGTTGTTTTTGTACAGCATCGACATATCGGCGATAAAGGCACATTGTGAATAGCATATCGTTTTCTCGTTTGTAATAACCCCCTTTAATACCTGTAAAGCGGATTTAGCCTGTCTCAAGCCTTCATGGATCGTGTCGTTCATTTCACTAAAGGAAATGAGAGCATCAGGATTTAGTTCTCGAATTTGGTTTTCAAGACTTTGCCGTTGATCTGCTTCTTGAAGAATCAGGCAAAGCAAATGATTAGACAATTTGAAGGCAGGAAGGTCGACCGCTGCATTCCCGGGAATTCCATGCGGAAACTCTACATAAGTGACAATGGATGGCTTCTTTAAATAAATACCGTAGGTCAATGCCTGTTCAATGAGTTCATTCGTATAAACGGTATCTGCATCTGCAACTAAACTGAAGAATTGTTGCTTTAAGTTATTTTTAGCGTTTTCTTTCTCGATGGCAATGCTTTGCTCGATTAATAAAATCACGGCTGATTTCACCAGATTTCCAAAAGGTCTTGTCTCTTCAATCTCACCGCTGATTCCTACAACTCCGACAATATAGCCATTTAATTCGATCGGCAGGTTAATGCCTTTTTTTACGAGTTTCTCATCTGTTGTGATTTCTACTATTTTTTTTTGTTTAATGGCCTCAACTGCACCATGATGCAGGGTGCCGATTCGTTCTTTATTTCCACTGCCGATAATCGTGCCTGCTTGATCCATAATATTAATATTGTAGGGGATATCCTTCATCATTTTGTCAACAATATTTTGGGCCTGATGATGTGTTAATTGATACATAGCGGTGACTCCTTTATCAACTGTTGTCTTATTCAAGCCAATATAAATCTTATCGTATATTATAGATGATGCTGATTTTAGACTGAAATTATGAATAGTTTGAGGAAGGCAGCAGTTGTTAAAGTGAATCGGAATGAATGTTACGATTTCCGGGCATGTTAGGGAAAAAGCATAAGAGGTGTCCATCGAAATGGCAAGAAGAAGAAGGAAATATGTCGTGCCAGGAGCGGAAGAAGGCATGCAGGCTTTTAAAGCAGAGGTGATGAGGCGCGAAGGATATACTGTGGACCCCAACCGGCCGGACGATGTCAAATATGAAGTAGCTGAGGAGTTGGGGGTTCCTTTAGAGCCCGGTGGAAATGGGGATCTGACGACGGAATCGGTCGGCCAGGTGGGAGGTAAAATCGGCGGCTCTATGGTCCGGGAAATGGTTCGGCTTGCGGAGCAGCAGCTAGCGAAAAAAAATCAGCGTTAAGGAATAACCTCGAATGGATACTGTAGGCTGGATAGCCGCAATTGGTCCCCGAAGCTTCGTTGAAAAGGTGATGTAATAAGATGGAAGGTTGGTGCAGCGAAGAGGGCCTGCACGCATCCTGTATTAGCACAAGCAGGCAGCCCGCCCCTGGCGTACAATGAACCATAACCAGTGAGCGAGGTGAAACTTCCATGGCACAATCCAAAGAGGTCTTCGGACGGGCCAAGCGTTTACAGGGTAGGCCGGTATGCATCACACTGCATAGTGGCAAAACCTACGTTGGCTACATTACCGACGTTACCAGCAGCGGCTTAACGCTGGCCAGCGCCGGCGCTCAGCCGAGCACCTCATCCAGTAAGCAAGGCACCCGGTCTAAGCAGCGCAGAGCCTCGGGCAATCGTTCCGGCAGCAAGCGAAGCGGTGCGCGCAAGCCTGCTGTGCGTTCCCGCACACGCAAGCCGGACGCCCAAATATCAGCTTTTCTGCCGATTTTAGGCTCGTTGTTCGGGGGACTAGGCGGCACCGGCGCTACTGCGGGAGCGCTCGGCGGTGCCCTGGGCAGCGGCATGAAGCTGTTCGGCATGATTCAGCGAGTTATCCCGGTCGTGAGGTTGGGATACGGCATGATTAAATCCATACGGCCATTTATCGGCGCCGTTCAAGGCTTGATGAAGCCATCTGGATCTGCCGCGACAGAAGGCGAGTTACCTTAACTGCAAAATGAGATGCGGCAATTTCGATTAACCGAGGTACTACTAAGGTAATAACAAAAACCAAGCCCTGATGATCAGGAACTTGGTTTTTTTATGCATTATCGAGTCTATCTGAAAGAATGTCTATTTTAAATTTTATATCGTTTCCTCTATTTTACAAATAGACTATAATCTTGGGTAACGATGGATGATCTTGGAGGACATGGCGACGAAAGGATGGCTGGAATAAGTTGCAAAATGCTGTGAAAATGGAGGGATAAGTGTAAGTTCGTGAATATACTCGCTATGAGCATATTGGCGAAGTTCGTAAAATTAGGAGTAATCAGTAGCAATGCAAGGCAAAAAAACATATTGAAAGGATGACATTTAATATGCCGAGACAAAAACTTGAGAAATTTAAATGTGAGTTAACAACGCGGGAATATTCGTTGGTCGGTCAGAGCATTACAGCTAATTTTCCCAGTGGATTTCCTGACGCCGCCCTGAAAGTACAGCTGGAGTTCGTTGAAAGAAGAAATGAAATTGTGAATGCTAAGGACAAGGAAGTATTGCTCTCGCCGTATATGTGTAATGACATCATTGCTACATATTTTGCTTGCCTGGAAGTCAGTGATCTGACGGATATTCCAGATGGCATGATAGGGTTCACTTTGCCTGCCCAAACCTACGCAAAGATTAATTGTACCAACAAATCGATTGGTGAGGCGTATGATAGGATTTTCAAATGGATGCATGAGAAAGGGTATGTACAGAAGTTTTTGGAGAACACGTGCCCCATAGAGATTTATTACTTTGAAGATAATGCGGAAGAAGAAGATGTAGAAATTCTAATACCGATTCGGGCATAAAGCTATGTACATTGCTCTACTATTGTCATTATTACTGACTTTTTCATATAAGATTGTTGAGATTATGGTTATGAAATTAGCGCCCCACATTGTTGCTTACAGTATATATTTCTGGGCTGCGCTTATTTTATTTCTGCTCCCCTCGAGCTCCGGGTTCTTCGTGGGAGACAATAGGTATGTTATGTGATTGCAGAATAATTCTGTTTAACTTCAGTTTACATTGGACCCATACACTGTTTTAGTGAAGTGGTTGGCTGCAGAAAGGAGGCTCGTTGTGAATAAAATTTTAGTTGTTGACGATGACCCGCATTTTCGAAGCCTGGTGAAGGTTGTTTTGGGGAAAGAGGGATTCGCGGTATATGAGGCCAACGATGGTCTTGACGCACTCTCCAAAATGGAAGCTTTAAAGATAGATTTGGCAATCCTTGATGTTATGATGCCGAATATGGATGGCTTTGAGCTATGCCGAGAGCTCCGGGATTCTTATGATATTCCTTTGCTCATGCTGACGGCAAAAGGAGAAACCTCACAAAAAGTTAAGGGCTTTCAGTTGGGAACGGATGATTATTTGGTGAAGCCCTTTGAGCCGATGGAATTAGTAGCAAGGGTAAAAGCTTTGTTAAAACGTTATCAGATTATAGCATCTCAAAATGTTCAAATTGGGAAGCTGATCATGAATCAAAAAAACTATGAAGTAACCGCGGGCGATGAGGAAATCACACTTCCTCTCAAAGAATTTGAACTTCTATTTAAATTAGCTGGGCAGCCCGGACGGACATTCTCGCGTGATGTGTTAATTGAAGAAATATGGGGTTGCGATTTTGAGGGCAACGAGCGGACACTGGATGTGCATGTCAATCGCTTGCGTCAGCGTTTTCCGGAGGGACAATACAACTTCAGAATTACAACTATTCGGGGGTTGGGTTATCGCTTGGAGATAGATTTATGAAGAATACGGGCGTCCGTTTTGCTGAGCGTGCTATTTCAGAGCTGTCCGCCTTAATTACCTGTTTGGCCGCTGCTTTTAGCGTTGTGATCGCAGGCGGGTCTATTGTTGTTTTATTTTCGAAACGCGAAATATCAGACTCCGTGGTTGTAGCTATGTACTTGTCTGCCATTCCGGTATGCATACTCTTATATTTATTAGCCAAGAAAAGCCAGAGGGTCAGGTCGTTACTTGGTATTAAATTTGCCCCGAAAAAGTTATATATCCGAAAGATTACCTTAATTGCTGCAATAACCGTTGTTCTACTAATTTGCTTTGCTCTCTCCCACGGGCTCACCAGTATTGTCTACGCTATTATTGGGTTCATGCCAGAGGCCCAAACGACGCGTGATTTTTGGATATTTAACATTTTGCTCTGGGCACTCTTTTTATTCCTAGTCAAAAAGTTTTTGTGGGCGAGGCTGCCTTTTGGAAATCGATTTATCAGCAGGGGGGAAATCGTTCAAGGGGTTGCCTTGACGGTTGTTATCGTAGCGATCATATTGGGAGGGATGGTCGTTGCTTACTTCTTGGCTCTCCTTCTATACGCTCTCCTCACGGGGCAAAGACTACCGGGGGAAGGGCCTCCGTTTTTCCATCTTCTTTGGCAGTACTCCGGTGTATTGATTTTTCTGTTGCTGCGTCGGTTTTTCAAGCATTCCAAATTCACGAGCAATATCCGTTTGCTGTCCGAGTTGATCTATGCTTTGGAAAGCATCTCAAAAGGTGATTACAGCGTTCGGCTGAAACATGAACTGAAAGAAGATGAGCCTATTGCCAGACTAGTTAAGGGAGTCAACGAAATGGCCTTGAACCTGGAGCAGACGGAAAATATGCGACAGGAGTTTATCTCTAATGTGTCACACGAAATTCAATCCCCTCTAGCTTCGATTAAGGGGTTTGCCTATGTCCTGAACAGTGATGAATTAACACCCGAAGAACGAAAGCATTTTCTAAGCATTATCGAAACGGAAACCATGCGATTGTCCAGATTAAGTGAAAACTTGTTGAAACTTGCGGCGTTGGAAGCCCAAAGCGTAAAATTCGAGCCCAAGCCATATCGATTAGACAAACATCTTCGGACTATAATTTTAAGCTGTGAACCGCAATGGAGAGAGAAAAACATTAAAATGGATGCTTTTCTTGACAACATAACCGTCACGGCAGATGAGGATTTAATGAGCCAAGTATGGATAAACCTCATTCATAACAGTATCAAATTCACACCGGAGGACGGCTGTATACGAGTGGATTTGCACCAACGTGGAAATACTGTGGAGTGCAAAATATCCGACACAGGCACAGGGATTGACGAGGACGCGCAGAAGCATATTTTCGAGCGGTTCTTCAAAGCGGACAAATCAAGGGAGCGTGCGAAAAAAGGAAGCGGGTTGGGACTTGCCATAGTGAAGAAAATTGTGGAAACGCACGGTGGAACCATCACGGTGCAAAGTGAATTGGGAGCAGGTACAGTGTTTACCGTTACTTTGCCCATGTAGACCTGCATTAAATATTGATCAAAAGAACCATTTTACCTTTCGCGGCAGAATGGCTCTTTTTTTGATTGATTTAAATTCAGTTTACACATCATCGATATGATTGTTCCAACAGGCGGGTTAAGCAACCGCAATGAAGATAAAAGTTGTCATGTTTCTGATTGGTTATGTATTTGGGATTAACACAATAATGGGGAAAGGTTGGTTCCATGTTGCTTCGTTTACTAAAATCATTTATGCAGGCCACCTGGTTGGTATGGGAAAGAGGATTCGATTATATTTCACGCTTTAGTAGTTTGCATACATCGCACTTTGGAATTTGCAAAGTCATGATTAAGAAACACCAAGGGGAGAGCATTGTCTGTGCGGATTCCACAATTATTGAAAAAGGTGATCTCGTTGGGGAACTACATCTCAACAATAAAATGATACTGACGATGATCAAATCTCAGGGCTCAGATCGCACGGCGCTCATGACGACTCGGCTTGTACGGAAATCCATGCAGCAGATCAGTGAGGCATTCACAAGTCAGTCAACATTCAGTCAGGTGAAGGCATTAATCGGCATTACACTGCTTCATCGTGGTTTGACCCATGGTCTTGGTTTCGAACGGCAACCGATGAAGTCCCGTCTGCTTCAACGCATTACAACGGCGTATCTCCGATTATTATTATCCGTTTTGCATCCGGAAGGCAAAAATCGGATTGGCCGTAGGACGGAACAATTAATACCGATGATGCTGATTCATTCCCGAAGCTCGCTGACAAATCACTTTAAGACCGTGAAGAGAGTACCTGTTCAAGATGGGATGTGCGTTCATGAATAATATTATCGATTTTTTACAGAACTTCGGAGCAGTAGGGTTATTCATTCACGCATTGCTTGATGCGATTATATTCCCCATTCCGGCGTTTTTTCTACAGCTATCTTTAAGCGCGATGCAGCCAGAGTCGGCCTTATGGCTCGCTACGGTTGGCTTTGCCGGAAGCTTGCTTGGGACACCGATCGGTTATGGAATTGGCAAGGTCTCGGGAAAGCATGTATTGGGTAGAGTAATGAAACAAAAATGGCTGGATTCGGCAAGCGATTTATTTGCCCGCCGGGGCGAGGCCGCAATCTTGATCGGATCGTTCACTCCTATCCCGTTTAAAATATTTACAATTTTATCAGGATGCATGAATTATCCATTATGGAAGCTGCTCAGTTATGCGGCCATTGGCCGGGCGCTGAAATTTTATGTAGTGGGATTTCTCTTCTATATCTATGGTCGTGCGGCAGAGGATATGGTTGATCAAGCTCTCACGTTTACGCTGATGGGCGTTGGCGTAGCGATTACAGTAATATGGCTCTTGATACGGAAGCTGCGCGAGCGGAGAAAAAAGAATGAATATCAACCGGTCAAAAAGAAAGGGGACGGAGGAGAAAAGCAGTATGCATTGGATAAGACAAATTGATCATACGATGTTTTACTGGTGCAACCGGCGACTGAGCAGTCGGGCCTTGGACCGATTGTTCGGATGGATCACCCACTTGGGCAGTGCGTTGTTCACCATCATTTGTGCGGTATCCCTGACGTGGTTCGCTGTAGGGGAGCTCAGCGGAATCGGCTTGCAAAGCTTAATTGCGCTGGCCGTTAGTCATATTATTGCTGTTCTGATCAAGAAAAAAGTGCGCAGAGATCGGCCTTTCCGCAAGCTGGAGCGGGTAAAGGTAGGCAAATTCCCTTTGAAGGATTATTCCTTTCCTTCCGGCCATACAACTGCAATTTTCGCCCTTATTACACCTTTAATGTTAGTCTCTTCGCCGGTAGTTATGCTTGTTTTGATTGGTCTGGCCTTGTTAGTAGCCATATCCCGAATTTATTGGGGCTATCACTATCCGATCGATTGCGTGGCTGGAGGAGTGGTCGGATTCCTAACGGCGGTGATGGTTAAATTGTGCATGCAAATTTAAACTTCGTGAGGATCCTTTCAAAAGTATGCTTTAGCTTCAAGGGGGATAAAGTCAATGACATTGTTTGTTAAATATATGTTGATTGGGATCATAGGGTTCGTCAGTCTGTATATGTTAATACCCAGTATTGTTCAGTGTTTGTTCCCAGAGGCTAGCCCCTTAAGAAGGAGTGGAACATGATTAGCGGGAGCACGCTCAAGCTTTCTACTCTGACGTTGTTTGCGGTGCTATTTTGCACAGAGTTTGTCCGAAGCGCTTTTTTGTTCTCGTTTCTGCCGAACTTTGCGGTAGACGAATCGGGACAAACCGTTGCGTTGGTCGGTCTTGCCGTTTCGCTTCATTATACAGCCGACACCCTGATCAAATGCGGGGCTGGATATTTGTTAGACAGGTTTTCGCTGCGATGGCTTTTGCCTTCCACTTTCGTCTTGATGCTGTCCGGACTAACTGTCGTATTTTTTAGCCCGTATGCTTGGGGGATCGTTGCCGGTTCTGTGATGCTTGGGATAGGGGCGTCGCCTATATGGCTCATCTGTCTGGAGAAAATCCGACTGACCGAACGGGCGGCCCAGATGGGGGCCATATATACGGTGTGGATGGCCAGCATGGGGCTGGGGCCGATTACGGTCAATCTCTTCGATCGTGGCTATGAACATGCCTTCCGGCTGATGATTCTGCTGCTCTTCGTGGGCTTCATTGCATCGTTCGGGATTAACAGAACAACGCCTTTGCATCTCCGGAATGTCAGCTTTGTCGATCAAGCAGTTGGGCTGTGGAGTAAGCTTGTTCAGTTGAAATGGCTGCTGCCAGGAATGGTTCTACAGATGACCGCCGCGGGATTGCTGCTTCCGATCCTGCCCGGTTATGCCGCTGACGATCTCAGTCTGAGTCAGCCGCAATACTCGATGCTGCTCATGTCAGGTGGGGCTGGAGCTATATTGTTTCTTGTTCCGATGGGGAAGCTGGCCGATCGATGGGGGTTCAAGCAAATGCTGGTCACCGGCTTTGCAACGCTTACGGTCTGTTTGGCTCTGTTAGTCGTATCCACGCCGCCGCCTGCATTCACGATGCTGCTAGCCTTTATGCTAGGGTTGTCCTATTCAGCCGTGCTTCCAGCCTGGAATGCGGTGCTGTCGCACCTCGTTCCAGAGGATCAGAAGGGAACCGGGTGGGGGGTACTGTCCGGGATTGAAGGGATCGGCATAATGATTGGACCGATCATTGGGGGATGGGTTTCCAGCCAATATACGAATGTCGCCACCATTAGTATCAGTATTGCATTGATGGCGGTGCTTGCATTATTTTATTTGATTTTGCCGCAAAATAAGCTTGTCTCGGCTGGCGGAACTTTGCAGTACAAGAAGGAGAATGCTAATGGACTTGATCGGGGGAATTGAAGACTTAACTTCTTATGCTGCTGCTTAATATTGCTGCTAAATAACTCCACATAGTAGTCTACCATTTTAAGAGATGCGTGCACCAATATACGTCTAGCGTAAACGGATCTCCTCCGTTCAAAATATAAAATTTCGTATGTCGAAGCGTATTCGTAGAGACTCTGACGCCGGTAATATCCGCAGCGCATCTATAGGTATTGCGTAGACTGGTTCAACCATATCCAAATTCACGGCATTCACGCATCGGAACATACTCTAGGGAGTAAGGGACTATATCCGCATCATGAAGTTTGACCTAAGAAAATAAGCGTTTCGGGGGATTTCCATAAACCTGCTCCTTTTCAATAATGGAGTTGTAACAACATTTCCCAAATAATCCATTTAAAAGGAGTGCTGCACTTGATCAAGCAATGGTACAAGCCTCTTGTCGTATCCCTCGCCTGTGTTTTATTGTGGTCGGGATGGGCTGGAAATGGTTATGCTGAAGTGTCAGAGGAAGAAGCTATTGTCGAATGGTCGCATTTGATCAAAGGAAGCGACCCGGAGCGTCCCAATTCGGCGATAAATGCAGTTACGCAGACTTCGGATGGGGGCTATGTTGCCGTCGGTTCGCAAGGTTCCTCACTAGCCGACGGCGGGAGCACCGTTGTTATTAAGGTGAGCGGCAGCGGTGAAATAGTATGGAGTAAAGAAATCACCTTCCCGCACAATTGGATTTACGCTGACAACAGGGGGCATACCGTTCTGGAGGCTTCCGATGGAAGCATACTGGTCGGGGGGGAGGTTCGGGATGTTAATTACGGAAGGCCGAGCTATGATCCGTTTGTTGCCAAGTTCAGTTCCGATGGGGAGCTGCTATGGAAGAAGCAATATCTTACGTTGCCCATTTATAGGCATTCGGCGGATGTGATCAGCGAAACTTCAGATGGGAATTTTGTTTTTACGGGGAGCGTGACCTCGAATTTTGATAGAACCCCCGGTTATATGATCAAAATCAACGGGGATGGTGAAGTGCTGAGGGCGAGCACTTATTTAATCGGGACATGGGCCTCATTCAGTGAAGCAGTTGCTCTGCCCGATGGTTCGGTCATCGTTGCGGGGGAGATGGACAGTGCTGAAACCTGGGGTCGTAGGTTCTCGGTCATTGCGAAAATAAACCCCGACGGAGAGCTGGTTTGGGTGAAAAGGAATGAGATCGATGAAATTCGCTCGATGATTCCCTCCCGTGACGGGAACCTGATTTTGACTCGTTATAACAAGGACGAGAATCGCTACTATTTGCAAAAAATGAACTCCGCGGGAACGGTATTGTCGAACGTGAGGCTGGATTGGTTAGCCGAAGTACCGATGAAGAACCTCGTTCACACCCAGGTTCACGAAAACGGCTACCTATTGGTTGTTAGGCAAAATACGGAAGTCACGGAGAATCCTTTCGGGTATCAAATCATTGTGACGGACGAGAACGGGATACCGGGACAAAAGTATTTGTTCGGAGATCCCGATTTGGTGATCGTTCGGTACGGAATTTCCGCCGCACATGATCAAGGTCTTTTTATTGCTGGACAATTAGCTACGGAAACGGGACCCCGTATAATACAGATGATGAAAATCGCTCTATCCAGTCAGACACCTGCCGATCCGGAACTGTCACGGATCGAATTTCAACCGGACCAGCTCAAGCTGGCCGAAGGGCAAACGGCACCCAGCGTCGTTAACGCTGTATATACGGACGCTACGGTGACGGATGTGACGTATTCCGCGGTATACGAATCGCTGGATCCGAATATCGCGAGCGTAGACCTGTTCGGAAATATTACGGGTGTTAGCCCCGGAACGACGAGGATTACCGCAACCTATGAGGGGATGCAGGCGAGCATAGCCGTTGAAGTGACGGGGAAGCAGCCAGGCCCAGGCCACTTTTTCCTCGATTCTGACGAGTATTCCCTGTCGATCGGAGCTGAGCTTGACGTGACCGCCTATTTCACAGAGGAATCGGGCCTAACCTCCGAGGTTACGAAGGAGACCGTGTTTACTGTGGATGATCCCAATATCGCTGTCGTGGATGAGGTCGGTAATATCCGTGGAGTCAGTCCGGGAATAACCTATATCACGGCAGTTTATAATGGAATGACGTATAGTGCCAGCGTGTGGGTGGTCCGTCCTTATCAAACCCTCTAGGGCAGGCCAGTCCTTCTTGAGGATGTCTGGAAGCCGATGCTTCCAGACATCCTTATTTGTCTTGCACCGGTTCCCTACTCCCGGCTGATTTGGTATGATTTTACTGTATAGATAGTAATGTTCATAGTTTGATGAGAAAATCGAAATGGAATTGGCCTGTGTTTCTGACCGGTCCCATTTGGTTTGGATATCGAAAAATGTATGCGGAGTGCACCATTTATGTTGCGGCTTTATCGCTGATTTCCATTTTTTTAATGCTGATAGGTTCGGAATCTAGTGTTGGATTTGCAGGAGCAGGTATTGGGATCTCGATCATGGCTAATGAAATGTATTACAAAAAATCTAAAAAAGCAGTTGATAAGATCATGCAATATCATAGTTCACCTGAAGTTCGTCGCAATCTAGTCATCCAAAAAGGCGGGACCTCAGGATGGGGGATCTTGTATGCTATTGCAATTTTTATTGTATTCATTGTTATAGAAATCATTATTGAGGAAGCGTTATTGTATCGATGATTCCGTGGATAAATCCTTTGATAGCTGGCGGCATCGATCCATAGTATGGAACAATAATGATGCTGGAAAGGTAGATTTTATGAAAAGTATGAATAAACTCACATTTGTGCTGCTGTTCGTGATTTTGATTTTATCAGTATCCTTGATTTGGACAGTCGCAAATTCAATGGATAAGGGCGGAGTTGTAGACAACCATGAGGCTAATCGAAACCATCCCATATTGATAAGTTTTGATGAGAAAGATCTTGAACAATTGGAGGAGCTTGTAAGCAGGTTCAAGGAAGGCAAAGGCCATAATTTGATGTTAATCCCTCCAGTTGTAGATGGTGGATACTGGATCCATGACGTGTATTCAAACGGTCGTGAAATTGAGTGGACAATCGATAATACCAGGGATGGGATGAGTGGAGACGGAAGGGGCATAAGAAAATATACTTGCAAAGCTATCGATAAGAATGAAACAGAGGAGCTATTTACAATAGAATTAAGCCAATGTGATGGTTTTGAACCAAACGAAAAATTTTCAGTGATTTCAATTTGGAAGGAATAGCTCAGGCCGATCTAAGAGCAATCTAAAGGCCGGGTTGTTTCAATATTTATAACGGAAAGGTGCCAGCATTCGTATGAATGATATCTCTGATTATTTGGATAATGTGCTTATATTGAAGAAGCCTATTCAATGGGGGGCTGTATCAAGCCAATTCAACTTAGGCCAGGTTTACGACGAAGCTTTGGTGAGCAATGTGAGCATGATCCCGTTTATTGGCTCTAAGTGTGTCGTCATGCAGTTAGAGGATGGAAGGTGGGAGCTGCCTGGCGGAACTTTGGAGCCTGGGGAGAGTTATTTTGAGGGGTTAAGAAGGGAAATGCTTGAGGAGCTAGGTGCAGAGATAAGCCACTTTGAAGTGTTTGGGCATTTTTATTGCTATTCCAGTGCAGAGGAGCCGTACCGGCCCCATATCCCTCATCCTAATTTTATTAGATTGATGGGCTTAGGAGAGGTCAGGATCGTTTCGAAGCCGTTAAATCCGGCTGATGGTGAGAAGGTTGTGGCCGTTGAAGCAGTTAGTATAGACGAGGCGATCCGAAGATTTGAAGCGATTGGCCGATGGGACATAGCGGATCTGTACAGACTTGCTTATCAAATCAAAGCCGGCTTGTGAGCTTATGCAATGAATGCGAGTTTGTCGTTTACTACGGGTCAGCTTTTATCAGATGGCTTTTAACCCCTGTTTGTTTCGAACTTTAGGCTAGAAAGATGGAGATGAAACAGAAATGAAAGATCTGCAATCTATCAAGAAGGCTATAGATTCCTTGGGGCACGCAGAGCTGCGGTCGTATGTGGGTTTTATATTAGCGGAAATCAAGCGGCTGCGGGATCAGGAGGAGCCGCGTGAAGATTCGATTGCCAAGCTGCTTGAGCTTTATGATGGATTGATGGGGCTTCAGCAGCAAAGAGGCTTCTGGGATCCTGTTCCGACCTGCACCCATGTTCATATCGTAATCGGTGATTCCTTTGCGGGAAGTATGAAGTATGCGCTGAAAGAGCTCGGCTGGGCAGATGCGCATAAGGTGATTACCTTTAGGGAGAATTACGCCATTGGTCCTTTAGCCGGGCTGGACTCGCCGGAAGGAAGGGCGGCCCGCAGGGACTGGTTCCGGGATCATATAACGGACTCCTTCGAGGATGATATGGAAGTCGAAGAAGAGTACAGCGAGCTTCTAGATAAGCTGGCGCAAATTCCCGAGCAGGCAAGAATCATTGTCTGGGCCAGCGGCAACGCATGCGAGCAGACGGGAATGCGGCATGCGCTTCATCTGCTGCAGAGCAAACGGAATACGTTAGCGATATGCGATGCTTGCGCTATATGTGAAGAGCTCTACAATCGCCCAGATGCCAGACTTGAATACAGGCATTCAGGGGAAATCCCGTCTGACAAGCTCCAGGAAGCACTCCTCCGCATGGATGACAGCAGCGCACGGAGCAATGCTGATCTAATGCGGTTGGTGCAGGAATGGCAGGCTATATCGGAGCAAGCCTCGACGCTGCGCATTTGGCGGGATGGGGCTGTGCTCGGTGTGCCTGCGGAATATTATGATTCATATCTTCTGGATAAGCTGGATAAGCTGAAACCTCCCGCTGAAGATCATGGTTATATTAGGGCAGCCCGCGTGATCGGAGAGGCGATAGGTTATTGTGACCAATACGTTGGAGACTCCTACTTCGAATACCGATTGCGAGAGCTGATTTATAGCGGGATCCTGGAAATTAAAGGCCTTCCTGCAGCGATGAGATTCTATAGCGTTCGGCGCAAGCGGCCAACCCATAAGGCGGATTCCTAATCCGTTGCCAATAGAAAGGAAGTAGGAGAGGTCTTCCAATGAGTGATCCCAAGAGAAAATTTAAATTTAATAAGTCGATGGAAATAGGCTTTTTCATTTCGTTATTAGTAGCATGTATGAAGTTTGCTTATCATCTATATTCGGTATTCATAAGAATTAAAATAACAGAAAGTACAATCACAGATGTAGTGTTTAACATATATCACTTTAAAATTGTCACAACCGTAGAGGAGTATGAGGTATACATTTTACCAACGTATCTGATTTCGCTATTGCTGATCATCTACCTTTTGGAGCTCGTCGTAGCTTATATAAAACACTGTTTACAAATGAGAAAATAGAATATTCAGACAACCCGCGACCCGGCCTAGGATTGAGCAATTAAAGGCCGGGTTGCGTTGTCGATCGGGAATATTAATATTGCAAACCTAAATCTTATGAAGACAGACAAACAGGAGAGGAATATGAAAATGAAGAAGCTCTGCTTTTTGTTATTAAGTCCGCTAGTTTTATTAACCTTGTTAACGGGCTGTCAGGTGCAGCTAGAAAAAACACAGGAACCTAAAACCTTAAGAGTTCTTGCTTTTAACCAAAAAGGATTTAATCAGCTTTACGGGAACTTTTTTCTTGCAACGCACCCCAACTACTCTCTGGAGGTGATCTCCATTTACGAAAATTTAACGCCAGGAAAGAACATGACAGACACCATCGAAGAACTTATAGCCAAGGAAAGTATAGATGTATTATCCATTCCCATGGATTCCTACTCTGTACTTCAGAAAAAAGGAAAATTGCTTTCGCTAGACGAGATGATTACTAAAGACCGCTTTGATCTTGCGAGCTATTCGCCGGCGGTCATTGACTTTCTTAGGGATGAGCAGGGTAAAATTCACGGGCTAGCTGCAACCTTTACAGGGGATGCTCTATTTTATAACAAAGACATTTTTGATCAATATCGTATATCCTATCCAAGAGACTTTATGACATGGGATGAAGTCTTTGAGCTGGCTCATAAATTTCCAAACCTTGCAGATGATCAGACTCCGCAGTTTGGATTTTATCATAAAAAAACGGCCAATCCCTTTATGATGGCTTTAACCATAGGGGAAAGCAGCGGTTTATCGGTTTATGGCAACGGAAAATTCACTCTAAATTCCCCGTCTTGGGAGAAGGTTTTTGAAGAGGTGACATCGTGCTTTAAATCGCGGGTTTGCTATGATCCTAATCAGGCGGAATCGACGCAATCGTTAAAATTAGAAGACCTTCAGAAGGAAAGCTATCCTTTCTTATCGGGACATATTGCGATGGCCGTTGCTGATTCATCTTTATATCGAATTTTAGATGAAAAAGACAGAGAGTTTGGGTGGGGAGTGACAACCCTTCCGGTTAGTGCAGAACATCCGGATATGGGGAACGGGATGGAGATGAATGATATTTTTACAATTCCATCAAGCAATCAGGAGACGGAGGGAGCATGGGAGTTCATTAAGTATGTTTCCGGGAATGATTATGCAAGACTCCTCCCGCAAATCAATACTGTTGATTTGCCAGCAAGAGTAAGCGAGAATCAGGAGGAATCGATTCAAGCCTTTTATAAATTGGAAAGAGCAAGTAATACTTTAATTAATGAGTTAAGGGAGCTGCCTCCAGAAGTGCTCGCCAAGATCGATGAAATCTCACCCAGATACATGGCTGAAATAATGTCTGATCAACGGACCGTTCAAGAATCTCTACAGCTCATGGAGGAGGAGCTGCAATTAGCGCTGAAATCCGTGAGTGAATAGAAGCTTGAACAGACTCAGCTGTAAGACATTTTAAAAAAATTAGCAACAAGCGGAATATCCATAGAGGTTGGTGAGCGAACATAAAAATTCGGATAATCGGAGCTTTTAAGGGGTGAGGATGGATGAATAAATATCAAAGGATACTTTTAGGTGGATATGGATTATGTGTAGTGGTTTTCGGCCTTCTAGTTGTACCGGCTTATGTGACTTGGGGGCAAGAGAGGAACATAGCGACACTTGAATATATACCCATATGGAAGCTTCTGAAAGAGAATCTTCAAGTAAATGGCTTCACTCCGATATATGAGATTGATTACGGAAGAGTATTATTAATTATTGGTGTGCTTTCTATTCTTACAACGGTTTTATGTTTAATACTTCATGGAGCAGTACCTCCAAATAGAACTAAAAAGTTAGAAAACTCTAGATAAACATTCCAATCAGTTCAGCTAACACGCCCGAGCTCTAGGATTCTAAAGCTTGGGCGTTTCATATTTTTAACCCGAATTCTCTCCACCCCCCTATCTCAACCTTCAGCAATTGGCGATGCGGAGGGTTGATCCCGAAAGTGTCAGAAATGTGTATAATCGCCCTGGATGGGCTTGTAACAAATAAAAGGGGAGGGGTTGTATGAGATGAATCGGAGTAAGAAAGCCTGTCTCTTGATAATGACGACTTGGCTCGGGTTGGCGGGACTGTTCCCAGCTGCGAGTGCAAGGGCCGCCGATTTGCCATTTACTCAAGGAGCAGGCTATGCGCCAGGCGCTTATGATTACGAGGCAGCCCAGCCGACAGCTTTTAATTGGACGAGGCAGTCCAGGTTTATGGGGAGCCCGGATCACGATGTGAAATGGTCGTTTGCAGCAGGGGATAAGATATATTCAACCCCCGCGATTGGAGCAGACGGTACGCTGTATGTCGGCTCGTATGACGGTAAGCTATATGCGCTGAATTCGAAGACGGGCAAGTTGAAATGGGTGTTTGAGACAGGCTGGGCGATCGCCTCATCGCCTGCCATCGGAGCAGACGGCACGATCTATATCGGCTCTGGCGACGGGAAGCTGTATGCACTCGACCCTAAGGCGGCAGATGACGATAACCGGGAGAAGTGGTCGTTTGCAACCGGGGACCGGATATATGCTTCGCCTGCTATTGGACAGGACGGTACCCTTTATATTAGTTCGTATGACGGAAAGCTATACGCACTGGATCCTGATGCTGTGGATGATGCTCAACGCATGTTATGGTCTTATGAGATCGGGGGTCAGACAGATTCATCGCCTGCGATTGGAGCGGATGGCACGATCTACGCCGGTTCGGGGGATGGAATCTTCTATGCGCTGGACCCGGACGCGAAGGATGAAGCCCATCGGTTGAAGTGGTCATTTGAACCAGAGACGGCGGAGGATTGCTTGTGGATGATGGATGAGCCGTGTCCAATCTACTCATCGCCTGCTATCGGGGCCGATGGCGGCACAGTCTATTTCGGTTCGGATGATGGATACGTATATGCGCTCGATGTAAATGCCGATGATGATGCGCATCGGCTGAAGTGGTCGTACGAAACATGGGGATCGGTATCCTCATCGCCTGCAATTGGGCAGGACGGCACGGTTTATGTCGGTTCTTCGGATGGATTGTTATATGCGCTGGATCCTGAAGCTGTTGATGAATACAAACGGGAGAAGTGGTCGTTCGATACATCGATAAAGACTTGGAGTATGATCGTCTCATCGCCTGTGGTGGGAGCAGACGGCACGGTCTATATTGCTGCGCTAGGCTGGTATGGGGATGGAACATTATATGCGCTGGATCCGAAGGCTGAGAATGGCAACGAGCGGGTGAAATGGTCTTTTGCAGCCGAGAAGGAAATACGCTCATCCCCGGTGATCGGACCGGACGGCACGATATACATCGGAGCTGATGATTACAAGCTCTACGCGATTGGAACGAGGTCGTTCATACCCGCTCCAGTTCAGATTGCAGCCGATCCTGGCGAAAGTGCTGTAAAGCTTGCATGGGAGGCCGTTGACGGAGCTGCTGGCTACAGGGTCTATCATTATCAGGGAACAGCTGCTCCTGTTCAACCCGATCCGTGGGAGCTCGTCAACGGGGATCAGCTTATTACCGAAACAGATTATACTGTAAAAAATCTTAAGGCAGGCGCGTTGTACTGGTTCGCAGTACAGGCAGTTAACAAGGAAGGAACTGAAAGCGGCTTATCCATGTACGCATCCGCTACGCCGTACACCAATATAGCGGAAGTGCCAGCCTTTTCACCAATTCAGGCTGCCAAGGGCACGAAGCTGGAGGAATTGTCATTGCCTGCTGAAGCGCAGGCCCGGTTGACCGATGGTTCTGAGCAGGAGCTCCCTGTACGCTGGGATTTGGTGAACACAGACTATGACCCAGGGCAGGTTGGAGCTTACAAGGTCACCGGGGAGCTGCAGCTCCCAGGGCATATTCGTAATCCCCATAACTTGGACGCGGAACTGATTGTGAGCGTGCTGCCGGGCAACGATGCGAAGCTCCGCAACATTCAATTGAACGGGGAACAACTGCAGGGCTTCAAACCTGAAATTTATACCTACAGCGCACGATTCCCCTATGCAACAGAGCAGATTACGGTAACGGCCGTAACGTACGAGCCGGGAGCGGCCTTCGAGATCGTTGGAGGAAATCCCCAGCGATTGCAGGTCGGAAGCAATCTGATTGAAATTATCGTCACTGCGGAGAATGGAGACCTACAGCGGTACACGCTTACTGTGATTAGAGAACCGGACAGGACGGGTCCTATCTGGCCACCCGGCAGTGAGCTGATCGTCTCGGACATGACACAGACGAGCGTGAAGCTGATATGGCCTTCGGCACGGGATCATCTAGCCGTGGCCGGATATCGTATATATCTGAATGACGAGAAGAAAGCGGATCAGGCAAGCGGCAAGTATGAATACTCGGTCACGGATAGCGTCTATTCGTATACGATCACAGGTCTATCTCCAAATACGACCTATCGCTTTACCGTCAAAGCTTATGATGCTGCGGGGAATGAAAGTGAACCAGGGTTAAGCAGGACAACTGCGACCCTCCCGTCTTTATCTTTTGGCGGCGGTGGTTCGGGTAGTTCGGGAAGCGGCTCGTATTTATCCAGCAATGCCAGCTTGAAGAAGCTGGAGGTATGGGCGGACGGCCAACGTGCAGCTTTAGAGCCATCGTTTACAGCGAACACCTTGTCTTATACAGTCAGGACGGAGGCGAAGCATATCGAGGTGAAAGCTTCTGCTGAGCACTCAGCGGCCAAAGTGATATGGCGAAATCAAGCGTTGGGCAATGGCATTAAAATCGACTTGCAGGAAGGGGAAAATGTCATATCGCTGCAGGTTCAGGCGGAGGACGGTACCCGCAAGACGTATACACTTTCCATTGTGCGGGAATTACCTCCACTTGCTGAACCGGAAATGTCTGTGATTTCGTTTACCGATATCGCTGAACACTGGGCGGAAGGCTATATCAGGAACGCAGCGGTGAAAGGCATCGTTACCGGGTATCCGGATAGCACGTTCAAGCCGAATCGACCGCTTACCCGTGCCGAGTTTGCTGTCATGCTGGCAGGCGCTTTGAAATGGGAAGGCAGTGCTGCGGCACTCGTATTCACCGATCATGATCATATCGGCGCATGGGCGAGGCCAACCGTTGCACAGGCGGCGCAGGCGGGCATCGTTAGAGGATATGTAGATGGCAGCTTTCGTCCGAACGCCCCGATCACCCGTGCCGAAATGGCGGCGATGATCGCACGGGCACTCAAGCTCCAGCTTGATGCGGATGGATCAACCGGATTTATAGATGACGAGGTAATTCCGCAGTGGGCCAAGGGCGCGACTGAAGCGTTACGCTCATTTGGCATTATGGAGGGTCGCGGGGGGAATCGTTTTGTACCAGACGACACGGCGACCCGTGCGGAAGCGGCGGTAACTGTCCTCAAAATGCTGGAGCTATAATCAAATGTATTGAGCGGGTTTGCGCGTTGCGCAGACTCGTTTTTTTGTGTTTGTTGTATTGATTTAAAGGGTTAGGATGTGCATTTGGGTGTAGCTATTGACAAGATAAACATTTAAAATATAAAGTAAGTAGTAAGTGATAAGTAGTAAGTAGTAAGTGACAAACCATGATTTGCGATAACAGAATGATTCCTCACACCAAGTAAGCATCAGCGAAGAAATGATGATTAGGAGAGGATTAGGATGACAGATCTACAATTGGCACAAAGCTTTTCCATGATGGCGCTGAATGCGCAGAGAAGTCTTGAAATGACTACGGCCAAGAAGATGGCCCTCCGCTGCATAGCTGCAGCAGTTATACTGGAGGTCTACTTAGACAAAGGCTTTACACAAAGTAAGAATCAATTAGCTCTGAAGAAAGATGTCCTGGAGCAATCTCATACTATGCTTTATCAGGAAATTATTTTAAAATCCTTGGCCCGCCGAAATGCTAAGAAATCATGGGATTTGAAGGATTGGCTGAAAAGAGCCTCTAAGCTTTCCGGATCAAAGTTGAAAAGTTTAGAACGAGCTGTATCCGACTCTCTTAAGGAATTAGGGCTGCTTGAGGAAATCCCTCATCTATTGGGGTGTGATCTGTATTTTCATTCTGCAGGCGTTAGTATCAAGGGATATCGCAGCGATATTCAGGAATATTCAAGGATTTCAGAGGGGATTCGGGCAGAGATTCTGGAGGATGGCCCGGTAACGGATGAGACGATTTGCATGCTGTGGCTTCTTCGCGAGAGCGGATGCATGCATGATCTTTTTTCGCGGAATGAGCTGGACATAGTCAGTGCCCGAATGTATAAATTGTATCAAGGCTCTCCGCTGGCTAAAGCCTTGTATCCGATCCGCATCCATCGTGGCATCGAGCTAGCCACGAAACAATTTTTACGTATGAAAAAAGAGGTAGTAAGGACACAAGTGGGCAGCGGTTTAAATTTTTTGTTTCCCATCCTGGAACGCTCGCAGGCTGTTTTTATCGACATGGAGGCGATGTTCTCCAATCCAGCTGCAAGATTGCATGATGTAAAGCAGCGGTTGGAATCCAAAGGCCATACGGTTACGGTGCTGAAGGAAGGTCAGATTCCGACAATTAAGATAGATAATATTGTTTATGAAGCGATTCCGCATGCCATTTACGGGAGAGTGCCGATCCATGGTGTGCGTCTAATCCCGAAGCCCCTATTCTAAAGGAGTCTTGAATCATGTCCAGACAGCGTTCTATGGAGGCCATATTGGCCTCTGAGTTCGTAACTATAGGTGAATTAGTACGGCTTACGGATTCTCGCTATAGTACATTGAAATTTTACACAGAAGAGGGGATGCTGCCCTTCACACAGGCGGAAGAGAATCTGACACGCCGATATAAAAGAGAGGAAACCATCGCGCGCATTCATTTCATTAAGGAACTGAGAGCAAGCGGCTTATCGATTCCGCAAATTAAAGAAGCTCTTAATAAGGGTCAATAAGCACAATGTAGACCCGGTATATAAAATAAGAGCGACCAGGCTCCGCTGCAAACTCTCCAAACTTAATCCATTGATTCTATAGGAGAGAGAAGTCAACTGGGAATACAACACGCTTGGGGCTTACGCCTTCAGGCCATTAGATTTATAATCATGGAAGAAACTCAGACAACGAATGACCCAGCCTAAGGTAATAACAACCATCTAGGGCTGGGTTATTTCATGAGTGAATTAATTATAAAGAGGGAATGACATTGAACGAACATAGCCAAAAAAATAAAACGGCTTGGGAATATCGGGCGTATGAATTTTGGCATAAAAGAGATGGTTCTCCTAGGGAGAAAGCAGATAAAATATTAGAAAACCCGCTGGCCTGCCTTAAAAAGCATCAAGCTTATTTTGAAAATATCGAAGGAAAAACAATAGCTAATCTTTGCGGATCCAATGGCCGAAAAGCTGTTCCGTTAGCTTTATTAGGGGCGAACGTGACCGTATTCGATATTTCTGAGGAGAATAAGCAATATGCTGTAGAACTCGCTGCATGTGCCAATACATCGATAGACTATATCGTAACGGATATTTACGAGATCGATCTTCAGAAATACAAGGAACACTTCGACCTCTTGTATTTGGAAGGTGGGATTCTGCACTATTTTAGTGATATCGAGAGATTTATGTACATTCTTTATAGCTTATTGAAGGCTGGGGGAAGGATGATTCTAAGTGACTTCCATCCCTTAAGAAAATGCCTTGCAAGCCAGGGACAGGTCGATTATTTTGATTCGGATATAAAAAGCGGTGACGTGGCATACAAAGCTTACTTTGATGAACATGAGCAGCAGGAGTTTCCGAATGTCTCTATTCGATTATTTACTTTAAGCGAAATAATGAATTCAGTTCTTGGAGCTGGTTTTCAATTGAAGAAGTTTGATGAGCACCGTGGATGGAATAATGAGAACATTCCTTGGGAATTTACCATACTTGCGCAAAAATAAGAAAGCGCTTTATGGATGCCCCGGCCTTTGGATCAGGTATCTGAGGCCGGGGGATTTTTACAACATTACCCGCAGCAGCTTGCCCCGTACTAAATCGTGATCCAAGCCACCGCCGCTAGTGTTTTAGAGGAATGAACTAATACAGCTATGACGGCTGTACAGGTATGCATATTTCACAGAGATCGTTCATCAGCATATGCCCGGCGTATCGTTCTAAAATCGGATGGCTGCTGTCTATTTGGTATCCTCTGCTGTGCAATGCAGGGAAAATCTCCTGCCATGTTCTTTCAATCTCTTCGGCAGTATGCTTGATTCTGCAAATGACATATTCCCCGCCAGAAAGCTCGCCTTCTTGAACAGAGCTATCGATAGGCAAATCCTTTGCAATGACAATACATGCATCATATCTGCAGCTGTCCGTAGGCGTTGTTTCAGGGTTATCCTGCGGAATTCCGAATAATATTGCGGATTCGGTGAGCAGATCCTTTGCTTTGGCCCATTTCTTTAGCTTCTCCATAGCTTGAATATTCGCAGGGCCATAGGGCCCCACTTGCCGCACATAGGCCAGGCGGTAGTTCGGGAGAGTTTCAACTTTGATATCCATCGTTTGTACTTCCTTTCTTTAACAGTACTTGTTACATTTCGGATGCTATCATGATATAAAATAATATTCATTAGTTTTTTTCAGAAAATGTATAATGAATTGATAGATTTTTCGTAAAAGCAGCTTTGCGTCGAGCAAGGCTAGTCCAACTTAAAATTCAAAGATAATCTGGAGAGAAGGATAAGAGGCAGCTAAAATGCCGCGGATTGAGGGAGGAAAGGAGGAGGAAGTCCAGGATGTTTTTTGAAATCAGACAGGCTGACCTATAGGCCAACTCTGGCTTCTGATTTAGAGATGGTGTTAGCGATTGAAAACAATCATGAGAACATTTTGAAGAGAGGGAAGGTCATGAGAGCTTATATACAGGTCGATAAGGATGGGGAATTCTATAATGTAAATGCATTTGTAGCTAATGAAGGATTCGTATCCCTAGGATGGGAAACCATTAAATTTTATGATATTAGAGAAATCAAAGATACTCATCCAGAGGATCTAGTAGTTGGCGGGATTGGTAACGTAAGAAAGCGTCTTGAAATATTGGGAGTAGAGAGAAGTCAAGGAGAAATAGATTATCCGGCCTCGCTGTCTCATTATTTTGGCAGAAAAATTTGGGCTACAACAATTCGTGAACTTTTTGAACATAATCAGAACAACTGGAATGTTTTTATAAAGCCAAGGGATATCACGAAAAAATTTACTGGAAAGGTCGTTAAAGAATATAAAGATTTTATAGGGATAATTGAAGAAAATAAGGATACGAACATTTGGTGCTCGGAGGTAGTTGATTTTGTAACAGAATGGCGTTGTTTTATACGATACGGACAAGTACTTGATATTAGGTATTATAAAGGTGCTTGGAATTCAAAATTAGATTTAAGTGTCGTAGAAAACGCTATTAGGGATTTTGTTAATGCGCCAATGGCATATGGCATGGATTTTGGAATTGATCAAGAAGGAAATATGAAGTTGGTAGAAATTAATGATGGGCATTCTCTAGGGACTTACGGAATCAGCCCATTGAACTATGCAAAATTTCTTTCAGCTAGATGGGCGGAGTTAACAGGGACTGTAGACTATTTAAGAAATTTTATGAAGATAAGTAAGTCTAAGTTAGAATCTAAAATTGAATGATTCAAGGCAGGACAACTTCATGTTGTCCTGCCTTTTTATGCTTTGCCCGGGAACTGCTGCCAGTCATCACAATTAGTAAATCCGATAATTTCCGCTTAGCGCCAGCAGGCTGAAAAAGTACAGGCAGTTGTCGTAATAGCGGCGGTCGCCGGTGCGAAGCGGCGTGTTCCAGAACAGGCGGACAAAATGCTCTGCGTCCGGACCGTCGGCGGCGAGGGAAGCCGCTGCATTGGTCGCCAGAAGTCCGATCGGATGCAGCGCTGGCTCGTCGAATGGCTTCCCGTCAATGGTGTATCGGCGATAGTCGGAAACCTCGATGTCCCGGAAAAACGCCTGAATCCGGTTCGACTGCTCGACCTGCCAGGGATCCTTGCAGAACCATACCCAATCCAGGGCGATATTGGCGGCCACCCGGTAGGAGTCGCTGTAGAAATGACGGAAATCGCCATGCGGCTGCGGCTCTGCCGGCGTACCGTCATAATTTGCGTATTCCGGAGCGAGGCCAGTGTGCGGGTGGCACGCTGTATGGAGATAGGCACGGCTGGCCTTGGCGGCCTCCCTCCAGAAAGCGGCGTCCCGCTCGTCCGCCAGTAAGGCAAACAACTCGTAGAAATGAGGGAGATGATATGACGGATCGCTAAACGCAGATTCCGGTATGAACTTAATTAGCTTCGTTTCCGGGTCCCACATCGGATCGCCTTCGCCGTTTTCCCCCTGATGCAAGCATGCTCTTAGAATCGTTCGTGCCTGTTCGGAATAGTTATAGGGTTCCGGCCCGTCTCCCCAACGGCATGCGGCGAAGAGCAGAGCCATCGCGAAAAATTCCTCCCCGTCTGGCGCAGGACCCTGGGAGATGCGGGTACCGTCCGGTTTGCAATGCCAGGCGAAGTAATTCGCGTAACGCCCTTCTTTATGCTGCATAAATGTCTTAGAGAAATTCCACAACCGGTCAAACTCTTCCTTTCGGTTCATTTGCACAGCCATCATCATCCCGTAAGACATGCCTTCCGTTCGAACATCCAGATTGCCGGTGTCGAGAATGTAGCCTTTATCGTCGCCCATTGGATAATAGATCCGCACCTCCGGGGCTCCATAGAACAGATCGGTCCATGCCTGTTCCAGCTTGGCTTCAATATCCGCTTCGGAATAGCCGAGCTCCTTGAACATGTTCCTGTATTCCTTCGTATAAAAAGCGCCTAAGTTTGCAGACATAACGTCAACCCCCCGTTTTTCATTATTTGGCTATATGATAGCACAGCAGGAGGTGAGTAAATTAAAGCGCTTTCCTCAAAAATATTAGTATTTGTCAGCAGCATAAAAAGAGAGCTGTGCGAAGCAAGCCAGCTCTAAAGAATCTGTCGAAGTTCATGAATTAAGTAGGTATAAGAAATTTCCTTTGGAATATGAGCCATCGGATGAAAATATCGTACAATGTTAATTCTTTTATCCTTCCACCAAATGACTTCTAAACCCCCGCTGGTAAATTTTCTTTCGTATTCAATCTTTTCTTTGTCTAGCGATTTTCTTACAATATCAAATACAATGCCCCCGCAGCATAGAACAATACTAGGCTCCAGTATACTGATTTGTTTTAATATAAAGGGGTGACTTGCGTCAGAGAAAGCAATTAATTCTTTATCATTAGCAACAGATGCTCCGGCAATCTTCTTGATATTTGCAAAACATACAGAACCAAAAAAATGAAGCGAATTTTCTTTAATATCATGGAACGCTTCATCGACTTCCTGATAGGGAGGGAAACCGTGAAGCATGCCATACGTCCATCGCAGCAAGTTGGCCCAGGTTGAGGTCCCTTCTTCTAAGTAACCGCGTCTAAGAATGAAATCTTGATATTTCCATCCATAATCTCGTGAATGGGGCTCTTTCAGCAGTACCATGATTTTACGTCCAGGAGAGAGCCAGGCCTGCTCATCGATAATTCCATCTTCAATATAGTTTTGACCTATAAATCTGTTCTTCCAATCGGTATGCAGCTCATTCAATTGCTCCGTGATTGATTTCAATCCAACCGCCCCTTAAGAAAAGTGTACCTCTAAATACGCGAGTTCTTTATAATGGTTTCAAATTCAATGTAAGAGATGACGGAGGGATGACAATGAGGATAGAACTGGCTGCCGAGAAAGATTATAAGTATATTGTAGAGAGGGATAAACATATCCCTGAGACACTTGTAGCAATGAAGATTAAAGGCAAGGAAATTTACATCCTGAAGGATGGAGATCAAGAAATAGGCTGGATGAGATACAGTTATTTCTGGGACAGTATTCCTTTTATGAACATGTTACGGATTGAAGAAGCATACAGGGGAAATGGAATCGGTAAGCAAGTGGTGCTGTATTGGGAGGGAATTATGCGTCAGCGAGGATTTACACAAGTTATGACATCAACCCAATCGAATGAAGACGCTCAGCATTTCTATAGGAAGATGGGATATCGCGATGCGGGGTGCCTGCTATTGGAGACTCAGCCTCTTGAAATCATACTGATAAAAAATCTTTGAAAAGCGCTGAGAACGGGCGGTTTGATATACACTTGCGATGTTGCCCCCATTGTTTTGGTAAAAGCCCATACGGCATCGTATGGGCTTTTATTGCGTGAGCCCTACAGGCTTGCAATGGCCCGTCACAGGCATCCTTCACCTCGACTCTACCCGCTGCATAAATTCTCGAGGGGAGATGCCCTCGACCTTCTTGAATACCTTGCTGAAATAGAAGGCGCTGTCGTAACCGAGCCTCTGGGAAATCTCATTGATCCGTCCTTCGCCGCGCAGCATCATTTCCTTAGCCGCCGTGATTTTGGTGTCGGTGACGTATTTGACGAAATTGACCTTGGCTGTCCTGGAGAACAGATGGCTCAGATAATTCGGACTAAAGTTGAAAATATCCGCAACCTGGTTCAAGGACAGCTTGCTGTCGAGGTTGCGCTTGATATAATCCTGAACATGCCGGATGACCTGCTCTTTGTAGCTCTGCTTCCTGGAGGAGAGGAGCTCGCAGCATCCGTCCCGGAAATGCACGAGCCAGCTGATCACACCGTCGATGGAGCTCTGCCGGTAGATAGCCCGGTAGCCCTCCGGCTCGTGCTCGAAAATCTGCTCCACCAGATTCTCCCCGTCGGCCAGCAGGGAAGTCGCCATGTAGAGTACGCTGCAGGCCGCGTCTATCGCCGCAACGAGGAGATCGGTCCGTCCCTCGAAGGCCTCGATCATGGCGGTTATAATGCTGTAGAGCGCATCGGTGTCCATCTCCTCGAACGCCCGGCGAATTTCGGAGCGGGAAGCCGAGTAATCAAAGAGAGGCTGCTCCAGGCCAGGAGCTTGTTTGTCCTCCGAGTAGAAGACGAAGGCCTGCTGCTCCAGCGCGGCGGGTAGAACCCGGCGAGCGGCAAGGTAGCTTTCATGAATCATGTAAGGATCCTCGACGGCATGGCCGATGCCGCCCATAATTCTGACGTTGAAATAATTGTGCAGCACCTGGGCCATATCGGTCAGCAGCTTCTCAGTCTCTGGCTTCCAAGATAGTGAATGGGCATCATCGACCGGCAGAATGATGGCAAAATTGCGCAAATCGAGGCCGGTCACATAGCAAGGCTTGGCCGAGGTCAGCCGATCCCTAGCCATCTTCACGGTGCTGGTGCAGAGGGTGACCAGCTTGTCGCCTCTGGGCGGAACGGTATCCGGGGCCATGATGCGGCAAGTGCATACCAGATAGGCCGGAGCGGAGAGCTTCAGCTCCAGGTCCTCTTGCTGCAGAAGATACTGCTTTCTGTTCTCGAACAGATTGTTGAACAGGCGGACGAAGAACTTCTCCCGCAGCTCATGCAGGTTGCTGCGCTGGACAAGCTCCGGGTAGCTTTCTACCGTCTTATGCTCCTCCAGCAGCTTCATCGCCTTCCTGATCGAGGCCTCCAGCGCCTCCGGGGTCAGCTCCAGCTTCACCAGATAATCGACGGCCTGCATTTCGATGGCCGTACGGGCATACTCAAACTCCTCAAAGCTTGTCAAAATAATAAAAAGCGGGACGCGGCCGTATTTGCGGCGGGCCGACTGTGCGACCTGCAGACCGGTCTTGATCGGCATCTTGATGTCGGTGATGACGATGTCCGGCCGATAGGCGTCGATCATATCCTCAGCCTGGGCTCCGTTATGCGCAACGCCAACTACTTCGATTCCGTATTCCTCCCATTTCAGCATGGACTGCAGGCCGATGCAGACCAGCGCCTCATCATCGGCTATCAGCAATTTGATCAATGCAATCACTTCCTTACAAGTTTGCGAATTTGCACTCATTTGCACTCAGGAAGGGCGGGACCCTTCACCTATACGCCATCTATTGATCCATGGGTCTTTTCGAGCGTTCCGGTGCCATTATTCTGCTGCCCGGTAAGGCAGCAGAACAAACATCTTCGTATATTGATCCTGCTTGCTCTCAATTGACAATCCGTACTGCTCCCCGAAGGTGAGCTTCAGCCGTTCATGGACATTGCGCAGTCCCATGCCCTCCAGCAGTCCCTTCGTGGTTGACTCCTGATATGCTTCCTGCTCCCGAGGAGCCAGAATATCGGCAATCTGCTCCTCGCTGATCCCGACTCCGTTATCCTCCAGAGTGATCAGAATATCATTCCATCCGCTGCGCTCAATGCTTAGCAGGAGGCGGCCGCTGCCCTTCGGCTCTATGCCGTGGAATATCGCGTTCTCCGCCAGAGGCTGCAGCGTGAACCGGGGGACGAGCCCCGTCAGCAGCTGTTCGTCATGGACGATCGTTTCCATCGTTATATTACTGCCATAGCGGTATTTTTGGATTAGAAAATAGTCCTCCAGCAGACTTAACTCCTCCTGCAGCGGTACCAGCTTGCGCGCATCCTTGGCAATGCTGCGCAGCAGGCGCGACAGCGAGGTGGTCATCTCCGCAATACCGGTTGCATTCTGAATCGTCGCCATCCATTTGATCGAGTTCAGGGTGTTGTACAGAAAATGCGGGTTGATCTGGCTCTGCAGCATCCGGTATTCCAGCTCCTGGCGCTGCTTCTCGTCTGCGACCCGGGTCTCCATCAGGGTAAGAATGTCCTGGGACAACCGGTTGATGCCGCGCCCCACATCACCGAGCTCGCTGTTCCACTCCATGTTCCGGTCGATGAGGAAGTTGCCCTGGGCAATTTTATCGATGCGCTTCTTGAGCTTTTCGACAGGCAGACTGATCGTTCTGGTCAAATAGACCGTGATGACTCCGCTGGAGGCGATCACGAGCACACAGACGCCGAGCATAAGGAGCAGCCAAAGATTGAATTGCGGGGCGAACTGCTTCTCCGACAGCGTCTGGGAGAGGGTTACTCCATGGCGCACCGGGTAAGACACGGCAATCAGCTTCTCTCTTTCGTTCATCTCCAGCCAGGACAGCGTCGTTACGCTGCCGCTGGCAGTCTCCTCTTCATAAGGGGTCGCCTTATAGCCCGCCGGGAGGGGAACGATGCGGTCTCCCTGAATTTCATACGGCTGGTTGCCGAGGGTCAGCAGCAGCTTGGAATCCGCAGGAAGGCCGTACCCCTTCAGTTTGTCGGTGATCACGGAGGTGTTGGCCAGAAGGTACACGGTGCCGATCCGGTTGGCATTATCCCCGTAAATCGGCATGACGAAGGGGAGGGTCTTGGTCAAGGACAGCGGATCTTGAATTACCCGTTCCCACTGCTCGCTGGAATCTGCGGTCAGGCCGGGAAGCTGATTAATGTTATGAATGGTTAACGGAACAGATGTACTGACGGAGTTATCCACCTGCAAAAATTTATCCTGATTATCAGTCACGATCAGCCGGCGAACGTAACCGTTAGAGCGGTTCATCCGGAAATCCTCCTGCAGGGAGGAGAAGACCTGAATCGCCTCCATGGAGCTGGGCTGCTCAGACCTGAAATAATCGTTCAGCAGACGATTGGTCGAGGAATTGGTGCTGGAGGTCATCGCCAGAACCGAGAGATTCATCAGATCCTGCTCAATGATATGGGATACGAGCTGCAGGTTGAACTCGGTAGCCTGTATCGTCGTTTTCCTCTGAAAATATGAAATCAGCTCATAGCTGAAAAAAGACAGCAGAGACGCGATCAGCAGAGCGAACACCGTCATGATCAGAATAATCCGGCTTTTGATGGTTGCCTTTCGTTTCGTAGAAACCACCTCTTTTTCGTCTATTATTCGTCCAGGTATAAAGCGCTTTCATTAGAGCTGGTAACACTACCATAACATGAACGCAGGCCCGCAGACATAGCAGGCTGGGCAGGAACAACGATTTTTACAGGTTTTTATGATAATTTTACAGCTTTCAGCGCCTCCTTGAAAGAAGTGAACAGAAAAGTGAATGAACTGTGATTAAAAATGTATGCCCTTTCATTTTAAAATCCACTAGGATAAAGATAGAGATTCGACAAGCCGAATCCGGCAACAAAACCAGAGGAAAAGGGGACAAAAATATGAGAATGCGAAAATGGTTAGGGATCACTCTGGCTGCTGTGCTCTCGCTCAGCATGCTTGCCGGCTGCTCCGGGAACAGCGGAGGCAAGAACGCTAACGCAACCGAGCCGCCTGCCTCAAGCAATTCCGAGAACGCTTCCAACGGATCGTCCGGAGCACCTGTAACACTTAAGTGGGCTTTATGGGATTGGGAAGCAACTGCTTACTACCAGCCGCTGATCGATGCCTACAAAGCTAAGAACCCCAATGTAACGATCGAGTACGTGGATCTGGGCTCAACCGACTATATGACTATGCTCAGCACGCAGCTCTCCGGCGGAGCGGATCTGGATATTCTTACGGTAAAGGATATTCCGGGATATGCTAACCTCGTGAAGCAGAATCATCTGGAGCCGCTGAAAAAGTATATGAGCGAGCAGAGCATCGACGTATCTCAGTATGGCGGTACGGTGGAGCAAATCCAAATGAACGACGAAGTGTATGCGCTTCCTTTCCGCAGCGATTTCTGGGTGATTTATTACAATAAGGATCTGTTCGATAAGGCGGGCGTTCCATATCCGACCAATGACATGACGCTGGAGCAGTACGATGAGCTGGCGCGGAAGATGACGTCCGGCAGCGGCTCGGATAAAGTATACGGCGCTCATTATCACACATGGCGCAGCGCGGTGCAGCTGTTCGGCATTCTGGATGGCCAGCATACCGTCGTTGACGGCGAATATGATTTCCTGAAGCCGACCTATGAGCGCATTCTGAAGCAGCAGGAGGACGGAATCGTGATGGATTACGCCACCCTGAAGACCTCCAGCACCCACTACTCCGGTGTATTCTACAATAACTCCGTTGCCATGATGAATATGGGAAGCTGGTTCATTGCCACGCAAATCGAGAAGGTCAAGAGCGGAGAATCGCAGGCGACGAACTGGGGCATTGTGAAATATCCGCATCCGGAAGGGGTAGAACCGGGCACGACGCTGGGAACGATCACTTCGCTGGCAGTGAACAAGAAATCGGCCAACAAGGAAGCCGCGCTGGATTTCCTGAAATTCGTCACCGGCGAAGAAGGCGCCGCTGTGATTGCCGCTACGGGCACCATTCCGGCAATCAAGAACGCTGAGGTCGTCAATTCCATCGCTTCCGTCGATGGCTTCCCGGCGGATGAAGCGAGCAAAGAAGCATTGACTACGGTCAAGACGTATCTGGAAATGCCGCTTCACGAGAAGAGTGCGGACATTGAAGTTATCCTCAATGAAGCACATGACAACATCATGACCAAAAATGCGACCATCGACAAAGGCCTGTCTGATATGAAAACTCGGGTGCAGCTTATTTTGAACAATTAAACCATGAATTAATTAATCTGTTTAACAATGAACAAATAAACAACAAACACGGGAATATCGGGGGGCGGGCAAATTGCCTGCCCCTTGCAAATCCCTTATGAAGCTAACAGGTTAGGAGGAGGAGCGATGCTATGCAGAACGAAACTGTGATCAGGAATAATACCGGCACCAAAAGCGGTCTGACCAAGAGATTGAAGGATCACCTGGTTGCCTACAGCTTTATCGCCCCCAATTTTATCGGCTTTGCCGTGTTCACGCTGGTGCCGATGGTCTTTGCCCTCATACTTGCCTTCGTGAAATGGGACGGCGCCAATCCAATGGAATACGTTGGGATGAGCAACTTCATTCGCCTCTGGAAGGATCCGACCTTCCTTAGGGCTTTATGGAATACGATCATTTATACCGTGGGCGTCGTACCGCTGACGATGGTGTGCGCGCTCGGCCTTGCTATTTTGCTCAATCAGAAAATATTCGGGCGGAACTTCATGCGGACGGTGTTCTTCTTCCCTTATGTGGCTTCGCTCGTTGCTGTTGCTGCGGTGTGGAACTTTATTTTTAGCCCGACGATGGGTCCCGTCAACAATATACTTCACGCGCTGACCGGTATTCCGATCGAGGAGCTGCCGCGCTGGGCCGCGGATAAGGACTGGGCGATGTTTACGGTCGTGCTGTTCACCGTGTGGAAGAACATGGGGTATTACATGGTGATATATCTCGCTGGGCTCCAGGGCGTGAATCCCGAATTATATGAAGCCGCTGAGCTGGATGGCGCCAATGCCTGGCAAAGATTCCGCAACGTAACGATTCCGCAGCTTGCGCCAACCACCTTCTTTGTGCTGATGATCCTGATCATTAACTCGTTTAAGGTGTACGATATTTTCATTAACCTGTTTGCCGGCGCGGATAATCAGCTGAACGACTCGACAAGGGTGCTTGTCTATCAAATCTACAACACGGCGTTCCGTTCCCTGGATTACGGTTATGCAAGCGCGATGGCGATCGTGTTATTCCTGCTCGTCCTCGGCATTACGCTGGTTCAGTTCCAGGGCGAGAAAAAGTACGGACAATAGGAGGATTTACAAATATGGTAGGAGCAAATAAAGGAATTCAAATCGCCGCCAAAGCGTTCGCCTATATCGTTCTGATTATCGTCGTGCTGTGCATGCTTGTTCCGTATTTGTGGATGCTCTCGTCCTCGCTCAAGCTGAATAAGGACGTGTTCACCTTTCCTATGCAGTGGATTCCGGAGCTGCCTCGCTGGAGCAACTATCAGGAAATCTGGACGCGAATCCCGCTCGGGACGTTCATCTACAATACGGCCAAGCTATCGATTATCGTCACGGCGCTGCAGATTCTGACATCGAGCTTTGCGGCCTATGCTTTCTCGAAGCTGAATTTTACCGGCAAAAAGACGCTGTTTCTCGGCTATATCGCCACGATTGCGATTCCTTGGCAGGCTTACATGGTGCCGCAGTTCATCATGATGCGTTCGATGGGGCTCAATAATACCCATCTTGCGATCATCCTGCTTCAAGCCTTCTCGGCCTTCGGCGTATTCCTGATGCGTCAGTTCTATCAGAGCATCCCGGATGAGCTGTGCGAGGCGGCCCGGATCGACGGCCTTAGCGAATACGGCATCTGGGCGCGGATTATGCTTCCGCTGTCTAAGCCGGCTTTGTCGACGCTGACGATTTTTACCTTTGTGTCGACATGGAATGACTTCCTGGGACCGATGATTTACCTGACCAAGACCGAGCTGAAGACGATTCAGATCGGCCTGCGGATGTTCATCTCCCAGTATTCGGCGGAGTACGGCCTGATCATGGCCGCGAGCGTCGTATCCATTATACCGGTGCTGGTGGTGTTCCTGGGGCTGCAGAAATATTTCGTGCAGGGGGTCGCTTCTTCGGGCATAAAAGGATGATGTGGTTGTATGAATTGTAAGTAGCGGTATTCAAGCGAGTACTAGCGAACGGCATTAAACAAGAGTAAACAAGGGAAAACGAGGGAAAACGAGGAAAAACAAGCTCACAAACAAGCAAACACCAGGAACGCGTTCAAACAAAGAGCAAACACTCATGCCAGCAAGCAGTCGTGAATACCAGTGAATATTAGTGAACACCAGTAAACACCAGCAAACACAAATAAATAGTAGCGAATAGTGAATGCCAACATACTAGTGAATCCATGAAATTACGAGAGACTACAAGCGAGGATCATCGAATATAAGGAAATCCAAGAAAATGACAAGCCAATACAAGTAAAATGCCAGAGGGCCAATAGAATGCAAGAATGAGAGAATACAAGTAAATATAGGCGGATATGAGCAGATATAAGCAAAAACAAGCGGAAGAAGGGGGAGGTTTGCGTTGGGGAACGTTTCTCTTGGATATGAAGCATTAGCGGACAATCCGCTGAAGACCCGTGAGGATTTGGCGGCCGCTCTACAGCAGCTGCTTGCACCGCTTCGGCCTTACTATAGCAAAGGCAAGGCCAGGCTCGAGATCGGCGCGACCGGAGCGAGCTATCCGGCTGCGGTGGCCGGGATGGAGGGCTTTTCCAGGGTGTTATGGGGGCTGATTCCCCTTCTCGCGGGCGGCGGCTCCAGCGATTTATGGGATACCGTCCTTGAAGGGATTAAGAATGGTACGGATCCGGGCCATGAGGAATACTGGGGTAAGGTGGCGGATTATGATCAGCGCCTGGTCGAGATGGCCGTGTTCGGCTACGCCCTGGCCCTGATCCCGGAACAAATCTGGGAGCCGCTTGATGTGGAGGCAAGGAATAGTCTGTATGCCTGGCTGAACCAGATCAACTCGCATCCTTGTCACGACTGCAACTGGCTGTTTTTTAATGTGCTCGTGAATATCGGCTTTCGCCGAGCAGGGCTGCCCTATGACGCTGAACAGGTGGAGAAGAATTTGAACCGGATCGACGCCTTCTATTTAGGTGATGGCTGGTACAGCGACGGGGTAGAGGGGCATTGCGATTATTATGTGCCGTTTGCTTTCCATTACTATGGTCTGCTCTATGCCAGGCTGATGGAGGAGGAGGACCCTGAACGCTCTATCAGGTTCAAGCAGCGCGCGAGTGAGTTTGCTGCGAGCTTCCTGGCCTGGTTCTCTCCGGACGGCTCGTCGATCCCTTACGGACGCAGCCTGACCTACCGTTTCTCACAGTCAGCCTTCTGGGGCGCGATGGCCTTTGCCGGGGCGGACGGCCTGCCGATGGGCGTATTAAAAGGGCTCCTGCTGCGGAACTTGCGCTGGTGGCTTAGCCAGAGGATGGTGGATGCAGGCGGTATTCTGACGATCGGCTACGCTTATCCGAATCTCGTTATGGCGGAGAATTATAATTCGCCCGGCTCGCCGTATTGGGCGCTTAAGACCTTTCTGCCGCTGGCCCTGCCTGCCGATCATCCCTTCTGGACAGCTGAGGAGCTGCCGCTGCCCAAAATAGAGACGCTGTCCGTCCAGAAGCCGGCCCATCTGGTGCTGGCTCGGGACGAGGGCTCCGGACATGTGGCTGCTTTTAACAGCGGCCACCTGGGCACGAACGAGCATACCCATACCTCGGCCAAATATGAGAAGTTTGTGTATTCGACCTGGTTCGGCTTCAGCGTGCCGCGCTCGGAATGGGGGCTGTCCCAAGGAGCCTTTGATTCCATGCTGGCTTTGAGCGAAGCCGGGGACAACCTGTACCGGGTTAGACGACGCAATACGAAGACGACGATCCGGGACCATGTGCTTCATGCCGTGTGGAAGCCCTGGGCCGATGTTGAGGTCAGCACCTGGCTCGTAGCCGGGCTGCCATGGCATATCCGGATTCACCGGATCGAGACAAAGCGCGGCTTGGATGCCGCCGAAGGCGGGTTCGCCCTCGGCATCGAAGCGCCGCCGCTGCAGAATGAGGGGCCGTACGAGGCGTTTGCCGCCAGCCCTTGGGGCGTTAGCGGCGTACGCAGCCTGCTGGGCTATGACTCGGCAGAGCTCGTCTGGCCGAACGCGAATACGAATTTGCTGCGGCCGCGCACGGTGATCCCGACGCTAACCGCTTCGCTTGCGCCGGGGGTGCACTGGCTCGTATCCGCGGTGTATGGCGAGCCAGGTCAAGCGGAGGCTGTGGGAGAGCTATATCAGATGGGAGCGGTTGTGGCGCCGGGTCAGGCGTACGCAGCGGGGGAGCAGGGAAGCTCAGGTGGCTTAGGGCACCCTAGTAACAACAACCCAAGCTCTAGCGAAGGTAACCCGACCGATAGTAACTCGAGTGAAGATGATCCGAACAAAGGTAACTCTAGCGAAAGTAACTTGAGCGAAGGTAGCTCAATCGAAGGTAGCTCAATCGAAAGTAACTCAATCGAAAGTAACTCTAGCGAAGGTAGCTCAATTAAAGGTAACTCAATCGAAAGTAACCCGTGCGATAGTAACTCGGTCGAAGATGACCTGAGCAAAAGCACCCCGATCGAAGGTAACCTCAGAAATTGTATTCCAAGCGACTCAAGCAGCTTCAGCGGCTCTAGTGATTCGTCGTATACAAGCTTGGGCGGCCTCCCGGAGATCGGACTGAACGTCACAATCGAAGAAGAGGCTATAACCATTCAGAGCTGCCAAGGGGAAGAGATCATAATTCCTCGGACTTGAGGATAGCCCAGGGTTAGACTGAAATGGTTGTGTGAAGAGGATTCAATGACGCTATATAAGAATTACAGAATGAGACGCAGGCAGGGAGAACAATGTATCCAAGGAACGGATAGCTATCTGAAAGAATGCTGCTTAGGGAGCATAATCTTGTGGTCGCCTTTGTTACCGTACTTTTGCCACTCATGAAATCTATAGCATCCAAAATAGCATCCTAGAAATCTGGGAGCAGCAGTGATCGTTGGAACATTTTACTTACTTTCACCGCGTTCATTCCAAAGTTCATCTTAGTTAAATGGATTTATAGATGTTAGTTTCAGCGGCAAGGAAGGGTGAGCAAGTTTAAATGGATTTCACGACATTAGAAGAAGGGAGAAGGTCTATCAAGGGCTGGATTCCTGATTGTAGGTGCATGAAATCCATCTAATCCCTTGAGACATTCGTATAGAGCATAATTAGATACATGAATTCCATTTAGTGTACGACACAGTTTAGTGAATGGCGCATGTTATGTTCAACATCTTAGTGTGTGGCATCTTACTGAGTGGCATCTTAGTGTCCGGCATTTTACTGCACGATTAGCTTTGTATATTGCATTAGTTCGCGACAGCTTGATATTCGCATCTTGGTGTACTGCGCCTTGGTGTACTGTATCTTAGTGTACTGTATCTTAGTGTACGCATTTAAGTGACACGTTAGCTTAGTGTACTACATCAATGCGTGACATCTTGATATCAGATCTTGGTGTACAACGCTTAGTGTACGTAGCTTAGTGTGTAACAGGTTAGTGTACAACGTCTTAGTGACAGCGGCTTTGATACGACACAGCATAGCGCATGGCGCAACTTTATGTGCAACAGGTTAGTGTACAACATCTTACGTATGCGTACGTGCCTACATTCATTTCATATAGTTCATCTTGTATAGATCTTAAATCCGTATGATGGAAAGGGAGAGCGATGAAGGAAGCGGATGAGAAGATAACCAAGCCATTGCCGGGAGAGGGAGAGGGAGAGGCTCGAGGGAACGCAGAGGCCCGAAGGAATGCAGAGATTACGAACCCGACTAACGAAATGGATCATCCGAGGGCTATAGATAACCTAGGGGCATCTAAAACGATAAAGGCTTCAGAGATGATAGAAATCGTTAGCAGGATGTCCCCGACTGGACTGCATTTATATTATCCGGAAGGGGACGCCTTGCGATTTTGGAGTGAAGTGCGCAGCAGCGGGGAGTATGCAGCGGACCTTGCCGAGCTCAGGGCAGAAGGGGAAAGGCTGCGGGGGCAGGCACCGCCATGCCTTACGTATTCGCTTTTTTCCCAGTTTGCGAAGACGGGCTCGAGGCTGGAATATGAGCGGGCTTATTTTGAGCGTAGAAGACGGCTGAACACCTTTGCCCTTCTCTCGCTGCTGGAGCCAGAGTGCGAGGATCACCAAACGGAGCTGCTGGAGCCAGAGTGCGAGGATCACCAAACGGAGCTGCTGGAGTCAGAGTGCGAGGAGCACCATACAGAACTGCTGGAGCTGGAGCGCGAGAAGCACCATTCGGAGCACTCCCGCTCTCATCCGATCCATGAACGGTTCGTCGAGGAGCACCATACGCAGCTGCTGGAGGCTATCTGGGCCATATGCAGTGAAGTGACCTGGTGCCTGCCGGCGCATGTCAGCCCGGAGCGGCCGCTTGCGGAGACGATCGATCTGTTCGCGGCGGAAACGGGCTTTGCGCTGGCAGAGCTGAGGCTGCTGCTAGGCTCCAGGCTGCCGGAGCAGCTGCAGGCCCATATAGCCGATCTCGTACTCGGGCGTCTGCTGAAGCCCTTCCTGGAGAAGGGCCCCTATGAATGGGAGGAAGCGGAGCATAACTGGTCGGCAGTGTGCGCCGGGTCGATCGGCTCTGCAGCCCTGCTGCTGCTTGATGAGAAGCAGGATCGGGAGCTGCTGGCGGAGATTCTGGAGAAGACGCAGCGCAGCATGGCCTGTTATTTGAAGGGCTTTGGAGAAGACGGCGCTTGCTTGGAAGGGCTTGGTTATTGGAATTATGGTTTTGGCTATTTTGTATATTACGCCGATCTGCTATACAAGCGGAGCGGCGGCGAGCTGAATTGGTTTGCGCAGGAGAAGGTTAAGGCGATTGCTGGCTTCCAGCAGAAATGCTTCCTGGGCGGCAGTGCAGTAGTCAACTTTTCCGACACATTACCTTATGCCAGCGTGCATATCGGCCTCTCGCGCTATATTTCCAGCATATATGACAGTGTTCCATCGCCGCCAGCCCGCCTGCGCGCGGATTACCGCGAGGATCACTGCAGCAGGTGGGCGCCTGCGCTGCGCAATCTGCTCTGGCGCAGGCTGGCCAGCGGCACACAGGAATGGGAGCCGGGCGATTTCCTGCTGGCGGATGCCGGCTGGCTGATCTCACGGACCGCCACGGAGAGAGGCGTCTTCGGCTTTGCCGCCAAAGGAGGGCATAACGATGAGCCGCATAACCATAACGATCTCGGCCAGTTCCTGCTGGCGGGCGGCGGCGAATTCTTTCTGTCCGACCTTGGCTGCGGGGAATATACGAAGGATTATTTTGGCCCGGCTCGTTACACGTATGATTGCAACGGCTCGCAGGGTCATTCTGTTCCAATCATCAACGGAGGCCTGCAGGTGGAGGGAAATGCTAGAGCCGCATCTGTGCTGGAGCAGGCGAGCAGCGCAGCAGAGAGCCGAATGACGGTAGAGCTGTCGAGGGCCTATGACAGTCAGGAGCTGCAGTCTTTTACGCGTTCCTGGCGGTGGCGGAAGGAGGGGCTGCCGAGTTTGGAGCTGCGGGATAAGTTCTCTTTTTCGAAAATGCCGGATGCGCTGGTGGAACGCTTTGTGACGCTGATTCTGCCTGAGAAGCCTGCGGAGCCAGGCCGTCTGCTGCTGGTACGGGGCAGTCTTGCTCTAGAGCTGGTCTATGACGACAGGCAGCTGCGGTCAGAGGTAACGGAGCGGACCTATCGGGATCATTTTGGGAAGAATCAGGTATGGTATACGCTGGATTTTCATGTATTGCGCCCGCAGGAGCAGCAGGAGCTTAGCTTCATTTTTCGATTCATATGATGAATATTTAATCTTATTAGGAGAGGGGAGATTCCGATGAACACGGAGCTAAGCTGGGTGAACGAGGCTTGGAGCAAATCGCTTGAAAAAACGCTGCATAACACCGCCCGAATCGGATCCGGGTTCCCGCATGCAAGTCAGAACGGAGTATATCAGTTGGAGGCGCCGAGCTGGTGGACAGCCGGCTTCTGGCCGGGAATGCTTTGGCTGCTGTATCAGGAGAGCGGCAGGGAGGAGCTTAAGGCTCTGGCCGAGGAATGTGAAGCCAAGCTGGATGAGGTGCTGAATGGTTATGTGAAGCTGGATCATGATCTGGGGTTTATGTGGACCTTGACCAGCGTAGCGAATTACAAGCTGACCGGCAGCGATGCTTCGCGGGTTCGGGCCCTGAAGGCGGCGAACTACCTTGCTGCGCGTTTTAATCTGAAGGGGCAGTATATCCGGGCATGGAATCCTTGGACAGAAGGGGAGCGGAACGAGGGACAGGCGATTATCGACTGCTGCATGAACATGCCGCTCCTGTTCTGGGCATCCCGCATTAGTGGAGATCCGCGTTACGCCCATATCGCCGAGGCACATATGGATACGGTGCTGAAATATTTCATCCGGGCAGATGGCTCGGTATATCATATCGTTAATTTTGATCCGCATACGGGTGAAATGCTGGAGGGCCTTGGCGGTCAGGGATACGCTCCGGAGTCGGCCTGGTCGCGAGGGGCTGCCTGGGCGATCTACGGCTTGACGCTGGCTTATCATCATACAGGCCGGGATGATTATTACCAGGCTGCCAAGCGCGTAGCGAACTTCTTCCTCAGCAGGCTGCCAGAGGATAGTGTGCCGGCCTGGGATTTCCGGGCTCCTGACGAGCTTCGCGATCTGCGCGACAGTTCGGCTGGCTCCTGTGCGGCCAGCGGCCTTCTGCTGCTCGCGGACAAGAGCGAGGACGGGGATGCAGACATTTACCGTGCAGGCGGAATACGGATATTGAGGTCTCTGTACGAAAATTACGGCACCTGGAATCTCCCTGACGAGGAAGGGCTGCTCCTGCATGGTACGAGCAACTACCCGCAGGGGACAAATATAGACGTTCCGCTGATTTATGGCGACTTTTTCTTTGTGGAGGGCTTGGCCCGATTGAAGGGCCGGGGTCCGTCTTGCTGGGAGTAATCTTGTTAGATCAGCCGTAAGCTGCGGCATAGATAGCTCATTGTAAAGCTCAGAAATATACAGTCTGGCAATATTCTAGCATTACTTGATTCGCCCATGTATAATTATGGAATATGCTCATTCCACATTCGCCCTGGCCTAAGTTAAGAGCAATCTTGTAGGCCGGGGCGTTTTGCTGGATCGGCAGCCAATACAAATGCAAGGAGAAGAAGCATATGAACGGTATGTTTGGCATTTTTCCAGTCTTGGGCTTACTTATTTACTTAGTTATGATCGGGTTGGGTATTTACTGCATGGTGTTATTTATTAGGCTCGCGAAACGCGGAATTGAAGCGCTGGACATTTATATTCATGACAAGAGGCGTTAGTTTCGCAGTTCCAAATCATTTTGGGCGGCTGCTTGGCGAGATGCTGGAGGCCTTAGATGTCTCAGTGTATGATTGGCGGATTGGCAGCGGGGAATCCTATTTGGTTGAAGCTGGCGAACTGGGCTTGCCTCTATTCGCTGAGCAGCCCGATAGCGCAGATGGTGAGCTTTTTAAAAGTATAATTGAGAACAATGAGTATTATTTAATATTTGCTGACCTAAAGGCCTTTTCTAAGGGCCAGAACATTACAGATATAGGGACGTACGAGGAATTTCTACAAAGTGATTGCCAGCTCGTGCTGCTCGTCGTTGATAGCGTATATGTCACGATTTATTGTAAGAATAAGGAGCAGCTTGATAAGCTTTATGATCATGCTATGGAGAAAGAGTTTCATCCTGTCCAATACATTACCGATGGCAATGACCACAGAACTAAGCTGGGCGTATGGTAGCCTGGTTAAACAGTAAAGGAGAAATGATATCATGCGATTACTTGCAGCAATGATGGTGCTGCTGCTCCTATTCGGCTGTTCCAACAGCTCTGCGAACGACGGGATAACTCCAATTGAACCAGGGCGTCTGCAAGAGGTTTCGTTCAAAGACCATCCTGGGAGATTGAATATCATCTTCAACGAAGACCGTAGCATAGAATTCACCGTATGGCTGAAGGATCTGGATCCTGACCAAAGCTATGAAATTTCATTAATTAATGATCAGGGAAGCGGCGGCGTCATTTTTGGACCTGCACAGAATTTGGATCTCAAATTAGGAAGCAGTGAAGGGGACACACATTTGACTCCGAATGCTCATGGCGAGCTGTATGTCTCGATGTTGAACCCTATACGGTTATTTCAAGATGCTGAGGAAGTCAAGGCCATAATCAGAACCGGCGAGCGAAAAATAGTAACGGAATCCTATTCGTTTCAGTTCAGCAAAGCTTTAATCCAAACCCAATAACCGTCTTCCGGAGGAAGACGGTTATTTATGTTGTATTTTTCTGGTGGCTCAAACTTGATCCGATTATTCTGCGTTCCAGCTGGCAAGCATGCCCCTTGCCATTTCCATGTCGGATTCTTTTCCCGTGGTAAGCGCGAATTTGGCAACCAGGGCCGGATAAGCCGCCCATTGCTCAACGATATGCTCGTGCATGCGGGGCCAGGTTGTTCCTCCTGCCTCCTCATAACGTCTGAGCAGGTCGCGCAGTCCCATCTGGCCAAAAAGGGCATACAGGATAACGAAATCTTTGCCTGGGTCGGCAATTTCCGCCTCCGTCCAGTCGATCAGGCCCGTTACGCGCTGCTGATCGTTAACGATAATATGCGGGGGATGCAAATCGCCGTGATGAAGCACGGAATGCCCGGGCCAGTAGGAGTCGGCAGACAGCCATGCCATCCAGCGATCATAGAGCTTGGCAGGGATGGCGAAGGATTGCTTCGTTTCTTCGATGTTGGCAGCGAAGCAGTCCCGCGCTTCCTGCGGCGTTTTATAACGAACGCCTCCTTGCACCGCTTCGTGGTGCTCGATGCTATGCAAGGCCGCTAATGTACCGGCCAGAGAATCAAAAAATTCATCCGTCAATGAATCCTGAGAAAACCGCCAGACATAGCCGCCCCCAGCAGGGTCGACCGTGGCGATGGGGTGACCGTTCAGGAGCGGGTAGGCGATAAGCTCGGGATTAAAAATCCGCCAGTCAGGCACTTCAACCGGTAAATGCTTTCCAACGACCTTCAGGACCTTCTGCTCATTTACAGCCCGCTCCCATACATCCTTGCGGCGGGGCTTTCGGAGAACCCAAGCTTCACCTTGCGTATCCTTAGCAAAGGCAACGAGGAAATCCAGGCCGGATTCGTTGAGCTCAATAGGATCGGGAAGCAAGTTCAGGCCGTTATTCTCCGCAAGTTCTAATAGTTCACGAATAGTATTTGGATTATCGTTTGATTGATGTTTTGTCATAAAGGCATTCTCCTTTTCGGCAGAAAATAAAAAAACACAGACATCGCATGTCCGTGCAGCCGTAATCGAATATAGAGATGCCCATAACGCTTCAGTGCCCGCAAAAGCAAATACAAACCGTATTAGACACGTAAAAAGAAACAACCTTAATAAGAGTGACCATTACGGAAGGCGGACTCACGTGAAAAGGGCAGACCAATCCCGATTATTCTGCACGAGACAGAAACAAAGCAGCAGTTGCAATTAGATGCATTGCTCTCTCAATCGGGAATAAATTAGCACACGTGACCCTCCAATCTGTAATATATTGTCATGATATCATATTCGCCTTAAACAATCTACATCTCGCCTACGTTATTTGTCTTGGATATAGAAATCGATGATCTAACCCTGAGGCCTTGAGGCTTTCGCTCCTTGGATAGTAAATGTATAATTATGGAAGGTAGCTCAGTGACAAACAGCCTAGCCCTAAGACTTGAGCAATCTAAGGCTGGGCTGTCGGCGTATCCAGGAAAGGGAGGGAGTCCGAATGAAAATTGTTGAACTGAACGAGAAAAAGCTAGTCGGAATACGAGTAATATGTCCAGGCGATCAGTATGTCAGCGAAATCCCTAAAGCCGCTATTCAACTAAAGGAAAGACTAGGGGAGATTAAAGAGGCAATTTAGGCCTGTAAGACTAATAGGAGCTTTTATTGCCGGGGATTTCTCGGAAGAGGAGGATGGTTACTGGGTATGTGTTGAGGTTCATGATCTTACAGAAGTCCCTGTAGGCATGGTTTCCTTGGTGATCCCCAAGCAGAAATATGCGGTACAAAGACATATAGGGCCAAATGATGACATAAGAAAATCATATGAGAGGCTGCATTGCTGGATCGAGAGTAATAAGCTTGAGAGGATTCGCAGAGCCTGGCATCTGGAGATTACAGAGGAATGGGGGCATGCAGCAACAAATGACATCGTAACGGACTTATATGACACCATTAAATAATAGAGCGGAGTGATAATGCATAACCTTTCATGACAATGGAAGGTTATTTTTGATTAAGGAATAATTTAGGGAAATAAGTGTTGTTAGTGATCCCATTACATATTATGATTGATAGGACTATTGTTGCAGATTTCTGCAAAATACTAGGGAATTCGACTTAATATGATAGGGGGCATTTATGATTATTTCTAAAAAATTGAGCATTGCGGCTATTGCAACGATAGCGCTTGCGCTTGGCACAACTGCCAACTCGAATGTATTGGCAGCTTCAAATTCGGCGGCTGTTCCGTTTAAGGACTTAAGTGATGCTTCTCCATGGGCCAGAGGGCTTATTCAAGAGGCTCAAGAGAAGCAATTCATGAATGGGGATCGCGAGGGGCTATTCCGGCCTATGCAGGCAGTAACCCGTCAAGAAGCTGCGATTGCCCTTGCTAAAGCATTGGACCTGCAGGTAAGCAACAGCGGAGCATCTTCGTTTTCTGACGTTCCTGCGGATTCCTGGAGTGCCGGAGCGATAGAGGCTGTGAGACAGCAAGGATGGATGAAGGGAGACAGCAATGGAGCCTTCCGTCCTAAAGACGAGGTGACCCGGGAAGAGCTGGCTTCAGTTCTAGCTCGGGCAGCAAAATTAGAGGCGGAAGTTTGGAAGGATGATGAAGCTTCTCCTTTTGCAGATAGTCACACGGTATCCGCTTGGGCGAAGGAATCCGTCTCTGCCGTCGTATCCTCAGGAATTATGGTAGGAAGCGATGGGAAATTTCATCCTCAGCAATCTGTGCTTCGTCAGGAACTGGCAGCTATTCTGCTTAGAGTTGAGTCAGCGAATAGCGGGCTTCAAAAGATTGAGAAGGTGGAGAATGGGAAGGTTACGATCGGGGAGACGACGTACGCCGTGGTAGAATCTTTGCAGCCATTTTTTGCGGCATCCAATGCTCCTGTGCTAACGAATGCGGGCATTCGTTTTGAATCGGCAGATGGCCAGATCACGCGGCTATTAGCGTTGGAGCTTGTTACACCGGGGAAGGCCGCGGCTTCAGGAGAGCCCGAGTTCTCTGGAAATCTTGTATTGGACGGCGGAGAAGCCAGCATTGATGGCAACGTGAAAATAGCTGCCGATTACATCACCATTCAAAATATGAGCATCAATGGTGACCTGGAAATCGGCGAAGAACTGAACAATGATTTCTACGCCCAGCATATTTCGGTCAAAGGCAGCACCCATGTGAACGGGGGAGATGAGAACACGGTCGTGTTCGATCAGTCTTCACTGCAAGGAATGAATATCCGCAAGGAAGGCGTGCGGGTTGAGGCTGTAAACAAGACCGTAGTTCAGAAGGTTCAAATTGATTCTAAGCTATCAGGGCTATGGGGAGACGAATCCATTACATACCAGCAAGTGACGCTTGGAGCAGACGTAGAGAAGGTTTCCCTTTATGCGCATATCAGCCATTTGGAATTAGTCTCGGGGACTGGCGCAACAACGGTGACCGGAAACGGCAGCTTCGATTCCGTGACCATCCAGGGAACGGGCGAGGTGTCGCTGCTGAGCACGGGAAGAATCGGTACGATAACTGTTGTTGATAAAGACGCGAAGATTACTTTGCCATCTAACGTAACGATTCAAAATATCGTGCTTCCGGAAGGAGTTAATCCGGAACAGGTTATCGCAAACTATGACGCGGTTAAGTCGCGGATTGTTACCGTAAACGATGTATCCAACCCTGGCTATGCACCGGGTACGGGATCAGGAAGTCCTTCCACGGGGGGAAGCGGAGGCAGTGGATCAGGCTCAGGGGGAGGCGGCAGTCCTTCCGGCCCGGAATCCCCACCTCCTTCTATACCGGATAGCGGGAATCCTTTTCTTTCAGCAAGCTATGAGAATCGTAAGGTCAATTCAGCCGATGGTACGCTTATAGCCGACAAAGCCGGAACGGTATACTATATGGCGGTTCCGCTAGATGCGAATGTTCGTCCAACCGTAGAACAAGTCAAAAGCGGAACCTTGCCGGGCAACGTTCCGTTTGTGAGCGGAAGCATCGCTGTCACGGCCAATCAACTAGCAGTTTATAAGCTGGAAGGGCTTGAGGAAAGCGAAGCGTATGGGGTATGGGCAGTGTTCAAGAGCGCTGGCTCCGGTGAGGAGACGAAGTCCTTATATCTCACCTATATCTCGAATTATATTCGGTATACGACGAATGTGCTTCCTTACTCCACTAAGAACCTGTCTCAAATACGGATTCAGTTTACGGGGGAACTCACCCCGCAAATGACAAGCACATTGGATCCGTCGGCATTGATTAAGAATGGACGCTTAAGAAATTACGGGTATGGATTTATTCCGATCACGTCGGTTAGCTGGGACCTGGATATCCCGGACATGCCGATTCTAAATTTACACTTCGATCCGGTCACGCTGGGGAACGGCAACTCCTACAGACTAGACTGGTCTTATGTAAAGGATGCCCTTTATATTATGGAGATCAGACCGGACGGTTCATCGACGCGGCATGGATTTGGCGGTCACGGCAGCTATAGCGGAGAGGATGTTGTCTCGCTGATTACGACGCAGCTGGCGATTGAAGCCGGAACGGCGGCCGACCCTGCGAAGGCAGAGGATGTGCTGCATGTCCTGAAGGCCTATCCGTCGCCACTGAATCAGGAGCTGGGCTTGATAGACTTTAATGCCCAGGAATATCAGAAGGCTCTTGCGAATGCAGCGGGGAGGTATGCCACATTTGCAGATGTCAAGCGGATTATCACAGCGGTAAATGATCAATATCCCGCTCCGTCTAACGATGCGGCGGCTGCTGTACGAGGAATTAATAACTCTCAGAGTGCAACGGCGATAGAATCACAATTAAAAAGATACGCCGTCGTGCTGAATATTGACGCAGCCGCGTATGGGCAGCTGCATGAGGCTAGCCGCCTGGAAGTTGCCCAGTCTATTCTTGATCAGCGCAGCCTGCTTCCTCAGAAGGAATTTACAAGCATTGGGGAGATTCAGGCAGCATTTGAGCAAGCTAAACTTGCGGTTTCCGCTGTTCCTGTCACGCTGAGTTTCATTGATACTGACACACGGGCGGGTTATGTAGGGGGTGAAGTAAGCTGGACCCCGGGTGCCGACGAGAGCACTGTAGAAGCCTATGAATTGCTATGGGGGGCAAACGGACAGGCCCTTGAATCTATCGCCACTATAGACAAAAATACAGGAAATCGTTATATCTTGCCGCAAGGAACGGCCATTCCTTCGGGGGCTTCTCAATTGCTTGTTCGTGCAGTACTGCAGGATGGAGCAAGCACAATCGCGATTTATACGACGGTGACGGATACGCTGCCAGCCGCGCCGGAAAAACCGAATGTCAGCAAGGATGACAGAAGAAATATTCTGATCGGTGCCGACGCCAGCATGGAATTCTCTGTGGACGGGGAAGTAACCTGGATACCGTATGATGAACAGAATCCCCCGCTTTTCCCAGGCGACGTAACTGTTCGGGTTCGCGTACAAGCTGATCCGGTGAACCAGGTTCCGGCAGGGAAGGTAGAGATGGTTACCTTTGTCGACAATGTATATATGTACGTCGGAATCAACGATGTGAGCAACACGTTCGATGCGGCGTATATTTCATCGGCTATGGAATATTCCGCGGACGACGGTGCAACCTGGACGACTTACGATGAGGTGAATCCGCCGGAATTCCCGGGAGATCTAACGATATTGCTTCGTGAGAAAGGCGGAGACTACCTGCCGCCAGGTCCGGCTAAGAGCTTCACGTTCACCTCCAAGGTGCACATGCAATTTCCAGGAGGCAATTATCTTTGGACGACCAGCAATGGGGCTGAATACTCTCTGAATGGCGGGGCTTGGCAGCCGCTTCCATACGACCAGCAGGTTGCATTCCAACCAGGTGACGTCGTCGAAGTCCGCGAGGCCGCTCGTGGCGTTTTCCCAGCTGGTGCTATAGAAACGTATAATTTTTAGGTTAAATGCATAAGGGTCTGGCTGCTATAGCGGCCAGGCCTTTTAGCAAACCGGGAAATGGTTTGTATCCCCGATCTTCAACAAAATATCCTATAGGATCCGACTCTGAGACGATATTGGCTTTTAGCACCTTGCATTCTCCCATCACAATTACCTATCATAACCATAAGAAATCTGTAATTGATCATGCTAACGGCCTCTCCTATACTACAAATAAGTAGCCATGCTACATAATTATTAAGGAGATGATCGTTATGTCAAAAGCGATTTTTTATCATGCGGGTTGTCCGATTTGCGTGGATGCGGAGCAGGTCGTGCTCCAGTATCTTGACGAATCTAAAATCCATACGGAGATCGTGCATTTGGGTACGGCCCCGAATCGCATTGAAGAAGCGGAAAGTGCCGGGGTGCAATCCGTTCCTGCTTTGGTGATTGACGGCAATGTGTATCACATCAATTACGGCGCGAGCCTGGAGGATGTCAAAAAAGGTTAGTATGCAAAAAAGGGAGGTGCCTGCTTAGGCGCCTTTTCCTTTTTCAATTCAGCTTTTATCTAACCATGTTTGCATGTAAAATGGATACAACAATGAACATGGAAGGTACGAATAGCTATGATCTTTGATCCCCAGCACCGCAAAGACAATCGTTCAGCCCGCGTGAGCATGGCTCTCTTCCGGATGTCGCAGGCCATCAAGAAGGTGACGCAGGCAGAGAGTGACGCGCTGGGATTGTCGCCCGTCCAGATTCAAGCGCTGCTGTTTGCGGCATATACTCGAAGCGATGCGGCTACCGTGGGCAACTTTGCAGGTGCTATCGGTACGACTCATGTCACTGCAGTGAAGATTATCAATGGGCTGGTCAGAAAAGGGCTTGTGACCAAAGCGCAGAAGCTCGAGGACCGCCGTGTGACCTTGCTCAATTTGACTTCAGAAGGTAGAGTCATCGTCTCACAGCTGAAGACTTGGGGGCACTCCCTGGAGGAAGCGCTCCAGTCTGTTTCAGATGAAGCTTTGGCGGATTTCGAGCTAGGGCTCGGCGCTGTCATTTCGGCCATGCAAAAGCGAGGCCAGCTTGTAGTTGCTGAACCCTGCTTGGGCTGTGTACATTTTCACCCGAATGCCGGCGATGCCGCAGCACCTCATTATTGCGGACTTATCCAGAAATATCTTACCCACGAAGCCTCTCTCCAAGAATGCCCCGAACATACTCCTTCCATCGAAGTCTGAAAGGAAATGGGCCGGTTCAGTCTTCCCTGCCTTATTCAGGACTTCATTCCTCCCAAACCATAGGTATACCCTATCGAAATGATATAAATTATTGAATTGAACAATCGATTCCTGCGCCCTATACTAGAGCGAAATACGGATACCGTCTCCTGAAAGGAATTGAACAAGAATTATGGTTCATCACCGTACCCCCTTATTTACTGCTTTAACCGAGCATGCCAAGCGCAATCCAATCCCGTTCCATATACCCGGCCACAAAAAAGGCGAGGGCATGGAGAACGGGTTTAAAGCCTTCTTGGGCGACAATGCCTTGTCCATTGATCTGATCAATATTGCGCCTCTGGATGATTTGCACCAGCCCACCGGAGTGATTGATGAAGCACAGCGCTTGGCTGCATATGCTTTTGGTGCGGATTATTCTTTGTTTTCCGTGCAGGGCACAAGTACCGCGATTATGACGATGATCATGTCGGTTTGCGGACCGGGCGATAAAATTATCGTGCCGCGCAACCTGCATAAGTCGATTTTGTCGGCGATCATTTTTGCCGGAGCCAAGCCGATCTTTGTTACCCCGGAGCGGGATGCAGAATGGGGCATCGATCACGGCATTTCCGTTCGTTCGGTCAAGAAGGCGATCGAATGGCATCCGGATGCCAAGGCCGTACTGGTGATCAATCCGACGTATTTCGGGGTATGCACGAATTTAAAGGCGATCGTTGATCTGGCTCACCATTCCGGCATCCCCGTATTAGTCGACGAAGCGCATGGAGCGCTGCTGCATTTTCACGACAAGCTTCCGCTGTCGGCAATGCAGGCCGGCGCAGATCTGGCGGCGACAAGCATGCACAAGCTCGGCGGTTCATTGACCCAGAGCTCGCTTCTCCACATCAAGAAGGGCATTGTTCAACTGGAAAAAGTGCAGGCGATGTTCAGTATGCTGACAACGACCTCCACTTCTTACATTTTGTTAGCCTCCTTGGATGCGGCACGCAAGCAGCTCGCCCTGCAAGGCCGCGAGATGTCGAGTAAAGCGATTCGTTTGGCAGAGTACGCCAGAAGCCGGATCAATGAAATTCCCGGCCTGTCTTCCTTCGGGAGAGAGATTTTGTGGACGGATGCGGCGTTTGATTTCGATCCTACCAAGCTTACGGTACATGTTCGGGAGCTTGGAATGACCGGATATGATGCGGAGCAATGGCTGCGAGACCATTACAACATCGAAGTGGAGCTGAGCGATTTATACAATATCCTGTGCTTAATCACACCGGGCGACTCGAAAGAAACCATAGATTGCCTACTGAACGCTTTAGCTGAGCTGGCTAATGAGCATCGCAAGCAGCAAGCGGAACTTCAAGCTGTGGATGTAAAATTGCCCGAGATTCCGCAGCTGGCCTTAACACCGAGAGATGCTTTTTACGGGGAGGTTGAACTGATACCGATCGGCCGGTCCGCGGGACGCATCATTGCGGAGTCCATCTATATTTATCCTCCGGGCATTCCTATTTTGCTGCCGGGGGAAGTGATTGCACAGCAGCATATCCGTTACATTCTGGAGCATTTGAAGGTCGGTCTTCCTGTAAAGGGCCCCGAGGATTTGACGGTGCAAAACGTTAAAGTTGTGGTCGAAGTGAAGGCTATTTTTTAAAGGGAGGAATAGGAAATGGAACACTTGAGCAAGCAAGATCCGGCTATAGCCAAAGCGATTCAGCAGGAACTGGAACGACAACGCGACAAAATTGAACTGATTGCTTCAGAGAATTTTGTCAGTGAAGCGGTTATGGAGGCGATGGGCACTGTTCTAACCAATAAATACGCGGAAGGCTACCCTGGAAAAAGATTTTACGGCGGCTGTCAGTACGTGGACAGGGTAGAGGAATTGGCCAGGCAAAGAGTGAAGGAGCTGTTCGGGGCAGAGCATGCCAACGTGCAGCCCCATTCGGGGGCACAGGCCAATATGGCCGTTTATTTTGCCGCTGTAAACACCGGAGATACGATCCTCGGCATGAATCTGTCGCATGGCGGCCACTTGACGCATGGAAGTCCTGTTAATGCTTCTGGCAAATTATATAATTTCATTCCATATGGAGTTCATGCTCAGACCTCTCGCATTGATTTTGATGAGGTGCGAAAGCTGGCGCACAAGCACAAGCCGCGCATGATTGTCGTAGGGGCAAGCGCCTATCCGCGTACGATTGATTTCGAGCCTTTTGCCCAGATTGCTGAAGAAGTAGGCGCGCTGTTCCTTGTAGATATGGCTCACATTGCGGGGATAGTTGCAGCAGGCCTGCATCCGAATCCCGTGCCCCACGCCCATTTTGTGACGACGACCACTCATAAGACGCTGCGCGGGCCGAGAGGCGGGGTGATTTTATGCAAGGAATCGTGGGCGCAGGCCATTGATAAAGCAGTCTTTCCAACGACGCAGGGCGGCCCGCTGATGCATATGATTGCCGCTAAGGCAGTCGCCTTCGAGGAAAATGCCGGAGCGGAATTCAGAATTTATATGGAACGCGTCCTGCAGAACGCCAAAATATTGGCGGAGGCTTTAATGGCAGCAGGCCTGCACGCCGTTTCCGGAGGAACGGACAATCATCTCATTCTTCTGGATCTGCGGAATATGGGGCTGACCGGCAAAGAGGCTCAACAGTTGCTGGATGAAATTGGAATTACGGTTAATAAGAACACGATTCCTTTTGATCCTACAAGCCCGCTTGTCACGAGCGGGATTCGGCTCGGAACTCCTGCAGCTACAACAAGAGGCATGGGTCCGGAGGAAATGAAGGAGATTGCCGGGATCATTGCGACCGCTTTGAAGCATCCGCATCATTCGGCGGTTCGCGAGCAGTTGAAGGGCAAGGTACAGGAAATTACCTCGCGGTTCTCTCTATATGAGAAAACAATGAGCTGAAGGAGGAGGAGCCATGACATCCAGCACCAGAAGAAAGGATTCTTACTCCAGAGCAGCCTTCGCTGAGTCCAGGAGTGTGATCCCCGGAGGGGTGAACAGCCCGGTTCGCGCCTTTTCTTCAGTCGGCTTACCCCCTGTGTTCATCGCAGGCGGACAAGGCTCGCACGTGTTCGATATCGATGGAAATGAATTCATAGATTATATCGGCTCATGGGGGCCGTTGATCCTGGGGCATGCCCATCCGGCGGTTGTCGAGGCCATAGGAAAAGCGGCGGCTCAAGGAACAAGCTTTGGCTTACCCACAGAAATTGAAACGAAAATGGCCAGGCTGATCATCGAAAGCGTTCCGTCTATAGATATGGTACGGATGGTGAATTCCGGCACGGAAGCTTCAATGAGTGTCCTGCGTTTAGCCAGAGGATATACGAAGCGGCACAAAATTGTGAAGTTCCAGGGAGGCTATCACGGGCATGCGGACGCTCTGCTCATTAAATCCGGCTCCGGCGTAGCTACCTTGGGCTTGCCAGACAGCCCGGGAGTCCCTGAAAGTGTCGCTGCCAATACAATTACGGTGCCTTATAACAGCTTGGCTAGCATTCGTCATGCATTCGAGCAATTTGGCGAACAAATTGCTGCCGTCATCGTCGAGCCGATCGCCGGGAATATGGGGGTGGTTCCGCCTTTGCCCGGTTTTCTTCAAGGGTTAAGGGACATAACGACGCAGTACGGCAGCCTGCTTATTTTTGACGAGGTGATGACGGGATTCCGCGTAAGCTATCATGGGGCGCAAGGGCTGTACGGCATCGAGCCGGATCTTACCTGCCTTGGAAAAGTGATTGGCGGAGGTCTCCCGGTTGGCGCTTATGGCGGCAAGCATGAAATTATGCAGCAGATTGCTCCTGCAGGGCCCATCTATCAAGCCGGAACGTTATCGGGCAATCGGCTCGCCATGACGGCTGGATATACGACCTTGCAATGCCTTGGCCAGCCCGGATTCTATGACGAATTGGAGAGAAAAGCGGCTCGGCTGGCGAAAGGTTTTATGCGAAATGCCGAAATAACAGGGGTTCCGCTCCAGGTCAACAGAGTCGGTTCGATGCTTTCTACTTTTTTTACGGAGCATGACGTCGTGGATTATGAGACCGCCAAACGATCGAATATGGGCTGGTTTAAACAATACTATGCAGCAATGCTGGATCAGGGCATTTTGACAGCACCTACCCCCTATGAAGTTATGTTTGTATCGGCTGCCCATTCGGATGAGGATATCGAGGCTACGATCAAAGCCCACTACGAGGCATTAAAAACGATAGAATTCTTCAAGGAGTGATTTGGTTTGAATATGGCTGAGCCTAGTGACGACGACGCCCTGTTCCCGACCTATACGAAATATCCCGTCTCGCTAGTCAAAGGGGACGGAAGCTGGCTCTGGGACGATCAAGGCAAGGAGTATTTGGACTTTATGTCGGGAATTGCGGTATGCAATTTGGGGCATGTGCCCTTGAAAATAAAACGAAGAATTCAGGAGCAGCTCGAACAAGTGTGGCATGTATCCAACCTGTTCCATATTCCGAACCAGCAGAAGCTGGCGCAGATGCTCACGGCTCACAGCTGTGCGGATCTCGTCTTTTTTTGCAATAGCGGGGCGGAAGCCAATGAAGCGGCGATCAAATGCGCCAGAAGATATCACCAGCGGGTGCTTGGGAATGGCAGATACGAAATCATCACGTTCGAAAAATCCTTTCATGGGCGCACGATGGCCACATTGACCGCGACGGGGCAGGATAAGGTCAAGGATGGATTTTTTCCGCTGCCGGAGGGGTTTGCCTATGCACGATTTAACGATATTGAATCGGTAGAAGATAGGATCACGGAGCGAACTGCAGCGATCATGCTTGAGCTGGTGCAAGGAGAGGGCGGCGTTTATGCCGCGGATCCCGAGTTTGTGGCGCGGCTCTCCGCTCTATGCAAGGAGCATGGGCTGCTGCTTATAATCGATGAAGTGCAGACGGGGATGGGGCGAACGGGGAAGCTGTTTGCTTACGAGCATTATGGCATCGAACCGGATATCATCACGCTTGCCAAGGGGCTGGCCAACGGGTTTCCTATCGGCGCCATGATGGGGAAGAAGAAGCTTCGCGACGCCTTCTCCCCGGGAAGCCATGCGTCGACATTTGGAGGCGCCCCGCTTGCAGCGGCGGCTGGTCTGGCTACGCTGGAGACGATGCTGGAGGAACGTTTGTGTGAACGCGCGGAACAGATGGGCGCATATGCCCTGCAAAGACTGCGGGAGCAGCTTCAATCTTATGCCATCGTTCAATCCGTAAGGGGCCTCGGTCTGTTGATCGGGATTGAATGCCGCGAACCGATTGCCCCCATCATTCAGGAGCTGCTGCAGCATGGACTATTGGTATTGGCAGCAGGTACCCATGTCATCCGTTTTATACCGAGCTTATATATTTCGAAGGAAGAAATCGACCAAGCTGTGGACATGGTCTCCACCGTGCTGAAGAAGCGTTAGTCCGTGCTTTTGCTTTTGATCGTAGTAATCAACTGCTCCATGAACACCCGGCTGGCCGCGCATAAATATTTATTTTTCCGATAGACGACCCCAATTTGTGTCGTAGGCACCGGGTTCTGAATCGGGATTATTCGAATATGGGGATGGCTTATGTAGTCGAGATAACCTTTTGGCAGAATGGTAACGCCGAGGCCTTGAGCGACCATATTGATGATCGACTCCATGGTCGTCATTTCCATAATCGGCTGCGGCGTGAATGCTAGGGCCCGGCATTGCTCGTTAATGAGCTGCCGCAGAAAATACGTGCTGGGCAATAAAACACTTGGCGTCTCTTTAAGAATATCAAGCGTCACAAAGGATTCCTGAGCAAGGGGATGATCCGCAGGCAGGGCTAGAGCAAGATTCTCTTTGTAGAGCGGGATCGTCTCAAGCTCATCATGCTCCATCGGCAAATAGACGATGCCCAAATCGAGCTCATTTTGCAGCAGTCCGTTGTAGATATCTCCGGTTCGCAGACCGAGCACGGACAGCTCCACGTTGGGATAGCTGCGATGGAAGCCGATCACGGTTGGGGGGAGCAAGTAATTGACGACCGTCAGCAGCGCGCCGATTTTTAATGCACCTCTCTTCAAGCCCTGGATTTCGCTGATCGCGGCACGTGCCTGGGAGAGCTCGTGAAACACATTGTAGCTATGGTGCAGCAAGGTCTTGCCCGCTTCGGTAATGACGGTTTTCTTGCCGATCCGATCGAACAGGGGCGTTCCGATTTCATGCTCCAGCAAACGGATTTGCTGACTTAGCGAGGGTTGGGCGATGCCCAGCTTCTCGGCGGCGCGGGTAAAATGCAGCTCATGGCATACGGCCATGAAATACTCCAACTGCCTGAGTTCCATGAATCTTCCTCCTTGAAAAGCCTATTTCCAAAGAAACAATAGGATGTTTCTATCATTGTAAGACAAATCATATGAAATATCTATATATATGATAAAAGGAGAATGGAGATGAACCGAGTCTATAACTTTAATGCGGGGCCCGCAGGATTGCCTGGGGAAGTGATGCAGCAAGTACAGGAGGAGCTCCTTGACCTGCAGGGCACCGGTCTATCTGTCCTGGAAATTTCGCATAGAAGCAAGGAATATGAACAAATCAACGACGAAACGCAGCAGCTGTTTAAGGAGCTCCTTCACATTCCCTCCGGTTATGAAGTGATGTTTATGCAGGGAGGCGCCAGTATGCAGTTTGCCATGGTGCCGATGAATTTCTTGCCAGCAGGGCGTGTAGCGAGTTACATCCACAGCGGGACATGGTCTGGCAAGGCTATAGCGGAAGCGAGAAAAATGGGCGATACGGCCATTGCGGCAAGCTCGGAGGCGGATCATTTTAGAAGAGTTCCCGATTTGCATGGAATGGACTTCCGTCCTGAAACCGCCTACGTTCACCTTACTTCCAATGAAACGATTGCGGGCATCCAATACCGAAGCTTTGCCGATACGGGAGAAGTGCCGCTGATTGCAGATATGTCCAGTGATATTTTGTCTCGTCCGGTGGATGTATCTAACTTTGCGCTTATCTATGCCGGCGCTCAGAAGAATCTGGGGCCTTCCGGCGTTACCGTGGTGATCGTTAAGCGTGAGCTGCTGAACAGAATTCCTGCACATATCCCAGATATTATGAATTATCGGATTCATGCAAACAGCGGCTCGCTGTATAACACGCCGCCTGTATTTGCCGTGTACATGGTCAATCTTGTGCTGAAATGGATTCGGAATAACGGCGGAGCAAAAGGCATGGAGCAGCGCAATCAGCTCAAAGCCGATCTGCTGTATAGCACTATCGACCATAGTGGCGGTTTTTATCAGGGGCTGGCTCATAAGGACAGTCGTTCGCTGATGAATGCGACGTTTCGCTTGAGGAATGAGGAATTGGAGCTGCAATTTCTACAAGAAGCGAAGCAAAACGGCTTTGTGGGGTTGAAGGGACATCGGGATGCCGGGCATTTCCGGGCTTCGATCTATAACGCGGTTACGTATGAACAATGCAAAGCCTTGACGGACTTCATGGCGGACTTTCAGCGGCGCTTTAGTTAGAACGCCCTTCGGATGGGTTTAACTTAATAAGTTTGGATACTTGAAAATATGGAGGAATGAGAGATGGAGACAGGAACGAACCGAGTCAAACGAGGAATGGCGGAAATGCAAAAAGGCGGCGTCATCATGGACGTGATGAATGCCGAGCAGGCCAAAATTGCAGAAGCAGCCGGAGCCACTGCCGTCATGGCGCTGGAAAAGGTGCCGGCAGACATCCGCGCGGCAGGCGGAGTGGCGCGCATGGCTGATCCGACTGTTGTAGAGCAGGTGATGCAGGCTGTATCGATCCCTGTAATGGCGAAAGCGCGGATCGGCCACTATGTAGAAGCCCGGGTACTTGAAGCCCTAGGTGTGGACTACATCGACGAAAGTGAAGTGTTAACGCCAGCCGATGATATTTTCCATATCGACAAAAATGAGTTTGCCGTTCCGTTCGTTTGCGGGGCCAGGGATTTGGGAGAAGCCCTGCGCCGCATCGGAGAGGGGGCATCGATGATTCGCACCAAAGGGGAGCCGGGGACGGGGAATATTGTCGAGGCGGTGCGCCATATGCGCATGATGCTCGGACAAATACGAAAAGTGCAGGGAATGAGCAGGGATGAACTCATGGTGGAGGCCAAGCAGCTCGGCGCACCTTATGAATTATTGCTGCAGGTCAAGGAAACAGGAAGATTACCGGTTGTTAATTTTGCTGCCGGAGGGGTCGCTACTCCCGCTGATGCGGCTTTAATGATGACTTTGGGAGCCGACGGTGTGTTTGTTGGATCAGGTATTTTCAAATCCGAGCAGCCGGAGAAATTTGCCCGGGCCATTGTGGAGGCGACGACGCATTATATGGATTTTGGTTTAATTGCAAAAATATCCAAAAATCTGGGTGCCCCCATGAAAGGGATAGAAATCTCGAAGCTAGAGGCAGGCGACCGCATGCAGGAACGTGGTATATAATGAGAAGAGAGGCAGTGGATTCCTGAATTCAAAGTAGGAAACGGAAGTGATCCCTAATGGGGCAGGGTGAAATTATATCCATCAATGTAGGCAAACCCGTACAAGTGCAGTTTAATAAAAAGGAGGTGTCTACAGGCATATTCAAAATGCCCAGCGATGAGCCGCTATTCTTGTCCTGGTTGAACTTCGAAGGGGACGGTCAAGCCGACCTTGTTCACCACGGGGGAAGGGAGAAAGCAGTCTGTGTGTATCCTTATGAACACTATCCCTATTGGGAGAGGGAATTGGATCGGGCGTTGGGCCATAGCGCGTTTGGTGAGAATTTAACGACGCGGGGCCTGCTGGAGACGGAGGTTTGCATCGGCGATATTTTTCAGCTGGGGGAAGCGGTGGTGCAGGTAAGTCAGCCTAGGCAGCCATGCTTCAAATTGTCCGTAAAGTACGGCGCGCCCGATATGCCGCTGAAGGTGCAGGAGACCGGATATACGGGCTTTTATTTCCGCGTGCTTCAAGAAGGGCTCGTATCCAAAGCCGATGGACTGCAGATCATCGACAGGCATTCGAAGGCAATTACGGTTTCTTACGCGAACCAGATCATGCATCGTGATAAAGATAATCTTGAAGGAATAGCCAGGATTCTTGAAGTTGAAGAACTCTCGGACAATTGGAGAAAGACGCTGACTAAACGACTTGAAGGAAGCGAGACGGATACTAAGGAACGATTAACGGGCGAAAGGTAATAAGCTTTTTCGTGTTTTCGTTGATACGGATATCAGGGCTGTCGCCACGGGAGAATCGGAGGTATAATCAAGTAAATAAGCTCGCATAACAACGCCTCAGCCTAAGATAAGAGCGATCTTAAGGCTGGGGCTTTTTCTGTAATGATGGAAGGCTAATTTGATTTTAAGGAGGTGACCGTTGTTGGAGCAGATGGGCCAGGGGAGAACAGCAGATATATTCGTTGCCGATGATAACAAAGTTTTAAAGCTTTATAAGAAGGGCTTTCCTATAGAAGCGATTCATGAGGAATATGGGGTCAGCCGGTACGTGCATAACCTGGGCATCCATGTTCCGAGGCCCTTTGAGATGGTTGAGAGGGAGGGAAGGCTGGGTATTATTTTTGAACGGGTTCCAGGCACTTCCCTGCTTCATTTAATGACACAGAGACCTCTGCGGATCAAGCGGTTTTCCAGGACGTTAGCCGCCCTTCATCATCATGTGCATTCCCATTCCGCTGCGGACTTGAACAGGAATCATAAAGAGATACTGGCTCATAATATTCAATCTGCCCCGCTCCTAACCGATGCAGAGAAGTCGAAGATTATTCGCTATCTTCAAGGCCTGCCCGAGGATCATAAGCTTTGCCACGGAGATTATCATCCCGACAATGTATTGGTGGGAGATGAAAGTCATAGCTGGGTGATTGATTGGATGACTGGAATGGCTGGCCATCCGCTGGGTGATCTCGCCAGGTCCGTACTTCTGTTGACTTATGGCACATTGCCGGAAGGGACTCCAAAAACCAAAGGCCTCCTTATCAATTTCTTTAGAAGACGCATCAAGAACCAATATATCAGGCATTATATGAAGCTTGCGAACAAGGATTATGCCGAAGTAGATCCATGGATATTGCCGGTAGCTGCCGCGAGACTTGCGGATGGAATACCTGATGCAGAGAAAAATGCATTATTGCTGGACATCAGAGCGAGATTGAAGACAATTTCATAGAAAAGGGAGGGTATCAAGCTATGGCCTTTGTTTAATTTAAGCTGCGAAAATATTCATGAGGCCTATCAGCATGTACAGAGCTTAGGTTCGGAAATCGTTACAGAAATTCAGGTCTTTCCTGACCTGTCGGAATTCTCATTCAAAGATCCTGACGGGAATATTATTATGTTTTGTACCTGTTTTAGCTAAGGAGAAGGGATAGAATCATGCCTTATAATATCGAGGACAAGTTTGTAATTGCAGTCGCTTCGAGTGCGTTGTTTGATTTAAGTGAATCCGATCGCGTATTTCGAGAACACGGGGAAGATGCCTATAGAAAATACCAGCGGGAAAATGAACAAGCCGTTCTTGAAACAGGAGTCGCATTTCCTTTAATAAAAAGACTGCTTAGTATAAATACGGATGAGCCAGAGGAACAGCCCGTTGAGGTTGTTTTGTTATCTCGCAATGATCCGGATACCGGGCTTCGAGTGTTTAAATCGATAGAACATTACCAGCTCCCTATTAGCCGAGCAGTATTCATCGCAGGCAGTAATCCTTTTCAATACATGGAGGCTTTTAATGCGTCGATCTTCTTGTCGGGGAATCCTGATGATGTTAAGGAAGCCGTCGAACGAGGATTTCCAGCTGGCTGCATTTACCCGACGGACTACATCGACAATGACGAGGATCGGGAGCTTCGGATCGCATTTGATTTCGATGGAATTATCGCCGATGATTCGGCTGAATCCGTCTTTCAGCTGGGAGGGGAATTGGCTTTGTTTCATGACCACGAAAGGTCAAAAGCCAGTGAATCGCTTCCGCCTGGTCCGTTATTGAAATTTTTTGAAGAGATATCCAAATTGCAGAAAAGAATTTTAGAGAAGTATCCAGCAAGCGACAAAGATAAGCCCCGAATAAGAATCGCGATTGCCACGGCCAGGAACGCCCCTGCACATGAGAGAGTGATCACGACACTGAGAAATTTGGATATTAGGGTGGATGAGGCTTTTTTTCTAGGAGGAATCGATAAAGGCAGAGTCTTGCGAATATTTAAACCCCATATATTCTTCGATGACCAGGTTGGGCACATTGAGGGCGTTGCTAGGATCGTGCCATCTGTTCATGTCCCGTTTGGAATAACAAATAAAATTAAGAAGAGCGTTTCAGAGAAGAACAAAGAATGACCGTTGTTTATGCCCTAAGGCCCAGCCTTAAGATATCTAAGGTTGGGCCTTATAATTTGATTAAGTATTTTAAGAAATACCCTTGACGTCGGAGTTGAAATAATGTTACTTTCATTGTAGACCGACGGTCGGTCTAATAAATGGAGGTCAACCTATAGCCATGAGAATCGTTAAAAAACCCGAGGAACGCAGAAATGAAATTTTGGACGCAGCCGAAACGCTTTTTACGACCAAAGGCTATGTCCATACGACAGTAAACGACATTCTGAACGCCGTTGGCATTGCCAAGGGCACGTTCTATTATCATTTTCAATCCAAGGAAGAGGTCATGGAAGCCATTGTTCTGCGCTTTATCGATGCCGGAGTGAGAGCCGCCAAGGAAATTGCTTCAGATCCCCGTCTGACGGCCCACGAGAAAATGTTTCGCATTCTGATGGCTCAGAAGCCGGAGGCCGGGCAGAGCAAGGAGCAGATGCTTGAGCAGCTGCACCAGGTCAACAATGCGGAGATGCATCAGAAAAGCCTGGTGGAAAGTATTCTGCAGCTCACTCCGGTGTTGACAGAGGTCATTGAGCAGGGCATCGCAGAAGGCTCATTTCATACACCTCACCCCAAAGAGACGGTGGAATTTCTGCTTGCATCCGCCCAATTCTTATTCGATGAGGGGATTTTCAATTGGGAACCCCCTGAATTGATGCAAAAGGCCGTTGCCTTCACCCATATTCTCGAAACGACCTTGGGTGCTGCCAAAGGCAGCTTCGCGTATATGCTGGATATTTTGGGCCAGGGCCAGAGTGAAGACCAAGGCGAAGCCCCTCAAGTTTAAAGGCCGAATTGGGAAGGGAATAGGGAAGGGCGCTATGGACAAGTTCGTGCCTGCTGCCTGGTTATAGGCATAGTACAATTACAATTGGTAAGGGGGAGAACGCCCATGGACAATATGATTGTCGTCCGGGATTTTGTTAAGAAATATGGGGATTTTACGGCGGTCGATCATGTTTCCTTTGAGGTGGAGCGCGGAAGCATCTTTGCCTTTCTCGGTCCCAATGGGGCGGGGAAAAGCACGACCATCAACACCTTGTGCACGATATTTGAGAAGACCTCAGGCACGCTGCTCATCGATGGCAAGGATCTCAGCCGGGATAAGGATGCGGTCAGGAGCGTAATCGGCGTCGTCTTTCAGGAGTCGACCCTGGACAGCAAGATGACAGTGGAGGAGAATCTAACGATGCACGGTCATTTTTATGGTCTGCCCAAATCGCTTATAAACGAGCGGATTCGCTTCGTCCTGGAAATCGTCGATTTGAGCGAGTGGAGGAAGGCGATGGTCACAAGCCTGTCCGGCGGCATGAAGCGGCGGGTGGAAATCGCCCGCAGCCTGCTGCACCAGCCGAAGATGCTGTTCCTCGACGAGCCGACAACAGGGCTGGATCCTCAGACACGAGCGAATATTTGGGAGTATATTGCGAGGCTCCAGAAGGAGCAGCAGCTGACGATCTTCTTAACGACGCATTATATGGAGGAGGCCGAGATCAGCGATAAGGTGGCGGTCATGGACCATGGCAGGATCATTGCCTTCGATACGCCTCGCGCGTTGAAGCAGCGCTACACGAAAGATAAGGCACAGCTGATCAGCAGTGACGGACCGGCTTTGGAAGCTGCCCTGCGGCAGCATGATCTGGCCTTTGAAGGCTATGGCGGGCACTATGCTGTCGACCTCGGGGCTGCGGATCTGCCGCGTTTTCTGGAGGTCATCAGCGAGCACAGGCCGTGTATTCATGAGCTTGAAATTAATAAAGGCACATTAAACGATGTGTTTCTCGAAATAACGGGAAAAGACATAAGGGGGTAGCGGGAGATGCGGATCGTTGGAGCATTATGGCTCAGAAATATCAAGCTGTTTGCCCGCAATCGGGTGCAGCTCGTGCTGCTGCTGATCATGCCTTTTTTCTATTTATATTTGCTGAGCACGATCTTTCAAAGTACGGCCGTCGAGAGCCCGATTAATTATGTATTGGCAGGAATCGTCATCATCGTCGTTTTTCAGACCTCGCTCAATATTGCGACCTCGACCATCGAGGATATCGTCTCCGGCTACATGAAGGAAGTGCTGGTGAGCCCTGTCAAAAGGATGCAGATTGCCGCCGGACAAATGCTGTCCTCGACGACGATCGCTTCTCTGCAGGGGGTGCTTATTCTGATTATCGGTTATTTTATCGGCATGAGGTATACCTCGGTCCTTACGCCGCTAGCCATACTTGGCTTTATGATCATGGTGGGCCTCGTCTTTTCGGCATTCGGATTATTTCTGGCGGCCGCGGTCAAGAACTCGCAGACCTTTCAAATCGTGTCGGTCGCTATCACCACTCCGATCACCTTTCTGTGCGGGGTATACGTCCCGCTTAGTCTGCTGCCGGAAGGTCTGCGATATGTCGCGCTGTTTAATCCGATGACCTACGCCACAGCCTTTTTCAGAGCGCTCAGCCTGGAGAAAATGTCCCTGCCTGCAGATGAATTAATCGCAGAGCAGCTTGCGTTCAAGGTCAGCGGCTTCGTCATCACACCTCAGATTAGTATTCTTATCGTTTTCTCCTTCGGTGTCTTGTTTCTGCTCCTCTCCACGCTGGCTTTTTCCAAAGTCGACTTCTCAAGAATCAACCGCACTCCGGGCAGTAAAGATATTTTCCAGCAGTAGGCAGTCTTGCCTAATGCATAAGAGGAAGGACTCAAGCTTATAAGCAGCTGATACATTATTCCCTGCCGGGGGTCTGGCGTTAAAAGCGCACAGACCCTCTATTTGTATTGGTCAAATAGACTCAGTGAATATTGTAGAAAATTCCCCCTGTTTAGGGAGAAAATTCTCGAAATATGGGGAAAATTCATATGATCATATTACCTTATATGTTTATATTTGCTAGTATTATTTATTGAAGATAAATGCCAATTTTTCACAAGGAAAAGGGGTTCTCAGGTGCTAAGGAACGAACGCGGAGCGGCTCTTCCCATGGTGTATATTTTGTCGATGGCGCTTCTTATTCTTGGAGCTTCATTGTTTGCTGTGAGCCTAGGCCAAGCGTCGCGAACTATAGTGCAGGAGAAAAGGGAACAAGCTTTCTACATTGCCAAATCGGGAGCAGATGCGATTGCAGCTTATATTATTGACAACTATAATCCCGTAACTCTTAATGATGCAGCTATTGCTCAATTAAATAATAATTATCTGAATCAGGATATCTCTTTCGGCAACGGGGTTTTTCGTGCAGAAGTAAGGAGGAGCCCAAGCGACTCAAATGCAATTATCATTAATTCCAAAGGAACCGCTGGAAATATATCGAATCGGACGACCTTAACCCTAGGCCCGGATGGCCCAATCATTAATATGAATCACGTTATTCTTGCTGAAGAGGATATTACTGCAGATGGAAGCAGTGCCTTTTTTGGTGGAGGTGATATCGCTGCAGGCAAATCAATCACAGGGATCGGAGCTGGTAATCTTATTGAGGGGGGCACCCTGCAGCCTGGATATGAGGGAGTATTCCCTCCCGAGATTCCGTTTCCGAATATATCGGGCTCAGCCATTCCGTTAAACCCTGGTACCGTCATTACTCAGTCTGCCAATTATGGAAACTATGAACTTCAAGGAAACAACGGGTTTTCCATTAATGTTATAGATCGTAACGATATACATATTATCTTTAATCATTTTAAGCCAAATGGAACCATCGATATTCTGGGGAGCAGCGGTACGGGGGCAATCCATATTTATGCAAATAGCATAGAAGTTTCAAGCCCCTTCTCGATTAATAACCTATCGAAAAAAACAGTAATTCTCCATGTTAAAAATTCTATTCATTTAAATGGATCCTTTACTTTGAATGGCGTGCTCTTATATGCGCCGACCGCGACATACACCTATACGAATGGAGCTATTAACTTAACCGGGGCTATGATTACTAAAAATCTTCAATTAGTTGGAAGTAACTCGATTACATACGATAGAGATGTAGCCAATTTTATCAATGCAACTCGCAAGTTCGAAAGACATAAATGGAGTGGCGAGTAGACTTATGGGAGAGAAAGGCATGGTGAAAGAGGTGAATGCTGTCAGGCGGGAGCAAGGATTTACATTGATCGAGGTGCTGGCTTCCATGGTTTTGCTTACAATATTGACTGCGGTTTTGATCGGGTTTTTCACGAATGGATTTCAGGCTGTTATGAAGTTTGGAGACAGAAGTGAAGAGCTGCACGAAACCCGGCAGAATATTGAGGAGGCTCAAGCAGGAGTGAGTGCAACGATTGTCATTCCCAAGATTGGTGGCGGGGATAGCATCGTCATCGAGGGGCAAATGGTGGAAGAGGAGATTGCCGGGACATCGAATAGCACAATGATCGTATTTATTCCTGATAATACTTCAAGTCCATAAGCTACATATTGAATGATCCATGTATATGTTTTTTTGCAATCGCTATAAATGAATGTCACGACAGATCGGGAGGGGCCATGCGGAAGTGGAGGCTTGATCAGAAAGGTGTCACCTTAATAGAACTATTAGCTGCGCTTGTTCTGTTATCTCTTGTTCTATCTTTGGCTGTGTCTGCCTATAACTTTGGAATGCATGCTTTTCAGCGGACGACGCAGCGCAGCGAGCTCCAGGATCATGTGCGAATCATCTCTCATACAATCACGAAAGAACTGCGTTATGCGAATGAGGCGAAGCTATTGGATTCCTGTCCTTCCACAAGCCTTAAGGCTGGATATGACTATATATGCTTGAGCCCGGACGGGACAAGCATTGACCAAATGCAGGATGCCGGGGGAACCCATGACACATGGAGCATTGTTGCCGCGAGCCTAAAGGATTCAGTGACCTATGATTTGGAGTTCAATATCGATTCTGGCAGCAGCAGTCTTCTGAATTACACCATAGAGAGCCGGAATGGGAATCAGACCTTTCACGTGGAAACGAAGCTCTCGTTATTGAATATGGAATTGTTGGAATCGGGGGCGATCACTACCGCCGGTTCCGGGCCCTATCGAGCGATTGAATTTGCCTATAAAGAGCTGCCTTAAGGGACAGTGAAGTTGGCTGCAAGACTATCAAGAACAATGGGTGATAAATGATGAAGAAGCTGCGTACGCGTCAAAGAATTGGTGAATTGTTAATTGGCTCCGGCCTGATCACGAATGAACAATTGCAAATCGCCCTTAAAGAAAAAAGGCCCAATCAGAAGGTTGGAGAAAAGCTTGTTGAGTTAGGAATTATAAGTGAACAAAGGATCATGGAGGTACTGGAGTTTCAGCTAGGTATACCGTATATCAGCCTCTTCAAGTACCCGATCGATACGAAATTAATTCATATTGTGCCTAAAGAAATGGCTGAGCGTAACAAGCTAATTCCTTTAAAAAAGGAAGGGGAGAAATTATATATTGCAATGGCAGACCCCTTGGATTTCTATGCAATTGATGATTTAAGGCTGTCCACGGGGTTTGAAATCGAGGTGTCCATCGCCACCAAGGAAGATATTCAGAAATCGATCAATAAATATTATGGCTTGTCGGATGATATGGAAGAACTGCTCGGTATTGAACAGAAAAGCCAGTACCGGGAGGAAGACAATGTTACCGATGAACATTCGCCAGTTGTCAAGCTGGTCAATCAGTTTTTTATTCAAGCGTATCAGCAAAGGGCGAGCGATATTCATATCGATCCGCAGGAGAAAGAGGTAGTGCTCCGTTATCGGGTCGATGGCATATTAAGAACCGAAAGAAAGTTTCCGCGCCATATGCTTAATATGATTGTCGCCAGAATTAAAATTTTGGCCAATCTTAATATTACCGAGTTCAGGATTCCGCAGGATGGCAGAATCAAATTGAATCTGGAAGCGTATTCAATCGATCTTAGAGTATCTACCCTTCCTACCGTTTATGGCGAGAAGGTCGTGATGCGGCTGCTGGATCTGGATAGTGCGGCTATGGATTTGAGAAGAATGAATTTTCACCCTTTAAATTATGAGAGATTCATTGAGATGATCGACAAGCCGACAGGCATTGTGCTGATTACGGGGCCAACAGGCTCGGGTAAATCTTCAACGCTGTATTCTGCTTTAAGTCGTCTGAATACGCCGGATGTCAACATCATTACGGTTGAAGACCCGGTGGAGTATAGGCTGGAGGGCATCAATCAGGTTCAGGTGAACACGAGCGTCGGCATGACCTTTGCTAAAGGACTGCGAGCTATTCTCCGCCAAGATCCCAATATCGTGATGGTGGGCGAGATTCGTGATACAGAGACGGCAGAAATCGCCGTTCGCGCGTCGTTAACTGGGCACCTCGTCTTAAGCACGATTCATACGAATGACGCCATTAGTACTATTACCCGATTAATCGACATGGGGATTGAACCCTTTCTTGTGGCTGCTTCGACTACGGGGATCGTATCGCAGCGGCTAGTTCGGCGGATTTGTCAGGACTGCAAGGCAACCCATATGCCTACTGAGCGAGAACGGGAGATTTTTGAGAGGCGTGGTCTGCATGTTGATACTGTAACTCGCGGCAAAGGCTGCGGAACATGCAATATGACAGGATACAAAGGGAGAATTGCGCTGCATGAGATCTTGGTCATCGATGACGAGATCAGGCGCATGATCATGAATAACCGTTCTATTGAGGAGATTCGGGAAATTGCCGTAAAGAAAGAAACGATATTCTTGATAGACGACGGTCTTCTCAAGGTTAAAGAAGGACTCACAACGACGGAAGAAGTACTGCGGGTAGCAATAAGTGAATAAAGGTGTGGTTGAATGGAAAGGCTGGAACGACTGCTGCGAATGGCTCATGAGCTTAAGGCCTCCGACTTGCATCTCACGGTGGGCGTGCCGCCCATGCTGAGGATCCATGGAGAATTGAAGCAGGATGAGTCTGCGAATCTCTCTTCGGAGGATACTATAAGAATGGCCAAAAGTATTATGTCCAAGGAACAATGGGACATTCTGCAGGAGAGAAGGGAATTGGATTTTTCATTTGGCATCAAGGGTTTAACACGCTTTCGTGTAAATGTGTACTATCAACGTTCAAATATAGGCATTGCACTCCGACTTATTCCATCCGAAATTCCAGATCTGGACGATTTGCATATTCCACAAGTTATGCGGCAGCTCGCCACAAAGGCGCAAGGGCTCATTCTTGTAACAGGGCCTACCGGAAGCGGGAAGTCAACAACGCTAGCTTCTCTGATCGATTATATGAACAAGCATATGCGCAAACATATTGTCACACTCGAAGACCCCATTGAATATCTGCATACTCATCATTACTCAGTTATTAATCAGCGAGAAATCGGCTATGATTCACAGAGCTTCGGTAATGGACTCCGGGCAGCATTACGGCAGGATCCCGACGTCATCCTCGTTGGAGAGCTGCGGGATCTGGAGACGATATCGATTGCTGTGACAGCGGCGGAGACGGGACATCTGGTATTAGGGACGCTGCACACTCCTAATGCCCCTGCAACGATCGATCGTATTCTGGATGTGTTTCCTGCGAGTCAGCAGCCGCAAATAAGGGTTCAGCTCGCCTCTGTCCTTCTGGCTATTCTGTCCCAGCGTTTATTTCCTACCATTGACCATAAAGGAAGGCGAGTCGCCACAGAGCTGCTGATTAACACCCATGCGATAGCCAATCTGATTCGCGAACATAAGGTTCACCAAATCACTAACTTTATGCAGACAGGGAAAGCTTATGGAATGCACACGCTGGACATGTCGATGACGGAATTGATCGAGAACAGGATTATTACCAGAGAAGCAGCCGAACCATACTTTAGGGAGATGAAGTAATGGCACAGTTCAAATACACAGGTCGTGACCGGTTCGGCAAATCCCGCAAAGGTAAAATCTCGAGTACTACGAGGAGAGATGCCATAGTTGAGCTGCGCGGAAAAGGGATAGCCGTTACGGAAATTATTGAACTCAAGGACGATTTGCTCACGAAAGAGATAACGATAGGGAATCCCGTAAAAACGCAGGATTTCGTCCTCTATCTCCGGCAGTTCTCTACGCTGATCGTTGCTGGTGTGTCGGTAGCCGAGGCTACAAGAATATTGGCGCAGCAAACGGAGAGCAAGGCCTTGTCCAAAGCCCTGAAAAATGTGGAGGAGGATTTGCGTTCAGGCCAACCCCTATCCGAAGCCGCGGCCAAACATGAGAAAATCTTTCCTCCCATGTTTATCAATCTGGTTCAGGCTGGCGAGGCATCGGGAAATCTCGATGACACATTGGATCGGCTAGCTACTTATTTCGAGAAAATGCATTATTCAATGCAAAAAGTGAAGTCGGCATTGACCTATCCGATTGTCATTATGATTGTGGCCGTCATCGTGGTGATCTATTTGCTTACAAGCGTTGTTCCCATGTTCGCTGAGATGTTCGCCCAATTCAATGCTGAGCTTCCTATGATAACCAAGATCGTTCTAAAAATAAGCGATTGGATTAAGTCATTCTGGTGGCTCGTCCCACTGTTGATTATAGGAATTATTGTCGCAATCATGCTTGTTTTAAGGAATCCCAGAAGTAAGTATTACTTGGACTACGCCATTCTAAAAACACCGATCTTCGGTAAATTGGTGCAAAAATCCATGATTGCTCGGATGACGCGCACATTAAGCTCACTCTTTAAGAGCTCTGTTCCGATTCTGGATGCACTAATTATCGTAGAAAAAGTCGTGATGAACGAAGTGATGGTCGGTGTACTGAAGGAATCAAGAACCTCGCTTGAGGGTGGAAATGCATTATCGGAGCCAATGAAGAAGCATTGGATTATTCCACCTCTCGTGACCCAGATGATCTCCATCGGTGAGCAATCAGGCTCCCTGGATTTCATGCTGGAGAAAATATCAGATTTCTACGAGAAGGAAGTCGAATCAACAGCCGATGCGCTGAAGGGCTTGATTGAGCCGCTCATGATTGTCTTTCTCGCTGGAGTTGTTGGCAGCATCGTGATCTCTATCATCGTTCCTATGTTTGATATTTTCAATCACGTAAAGTGAGTTATGACCATGGTTATAATGGAAACATTATAATATATTTTCCTAATTAATACAAATTTTGAGGAGGGGTTTACATGCTTCAAAGGACAGTAAGGACAGTAAAAAATGAGAAAGGGTTAACGCTGATTGAGCTGCTGGCGGTCGTCGTCATTCTCGGGATTATTGCACTCATTGCAATTCCGGCCATCGGCGGACTGATTGACAACAGCAAGAAGGATGCTCACGTGGCTAATGCGATACAAATGATTAATTCAGCCAAATTGGCGGTGGTAGGGGATGATACTTATAGACCGGATTCAACAAAATTGTCGAAAGAAATTACGTTGGCTCTGCTTCAATCTGAGGGTTATCTTGAGCCTGTAAGAGATCCGGACGGCCAAACTTACACCGCTGATTCAAAGGTAACTATATCGACAACAGATGGCGGGAAAACTTTGAAATATGCGGTCACACTTAAGAATCAAAAACGACAAATAAATAATATTAATGAAGAGGATCTCAAACGTTCTTCAGTTACTGATCTCGCAAGCCCTGGAGGCGGTGGAGGTACACCGTAAATAAAGTGAAACTAAAGGTGCGATTCTAGTTGATACGTCGATTGAAAAACCAAAAAGGCTTAACACTAATCGAACTGTTAGCTGTCGTCGTTATCTTCGGCATTATCGCATTAATTGCGATTCCGGCGATCGGCGGACTGATCGATAATACGAAGAAGGACGCCCATGTTGCGAATGCCATCCAGATGATCGATTCGGCTAAGCTGGCTGTGATCGCTCATCGCGAAGTGAGGCCGCCAAGCAGCGGTGATGTAGTGTACATCTCTCTGCAATGGCTGATTGACGAAGGTTATCTAGATGAAGTGAGGGATCCGGACGGTGGAGCTTATACAACCCAGACTGTAGGAGCAGGGAATTTTGAGCTTACAGGAGGATCTGGCGCACCATCCACTGCAGGTACATACATACGAGTCGAGGCCATTAATAAAAGTCACTCATTTAGCATATTCACCGATAACGGCACCCGAGGAGTAAGGGGGGCTGACGGTGATAATGGAACCAGCGTCTCTCACTATGTGGCTGAACACAACCTGAAGCGAAGCAATGTCCGCAATTAAGCACTCCCCCCTCGCGGGGGAGTGTTATTCTAACAAGGGGATGTACGGATGTCCGCATTCTATTATATTTATGTAGCTATTGTCGGCCTTTGCCTGGGCTCGTTTTATAATGTAGTTGGCCTTCGGGTCCCAAAGGGCGAATCGATTCTAACGCCACGCTCTCATTGTACCCGGTGTCAGCGCAGCTTAAGTCCTGGAGAACTGGTGCCTTTTTTCTCTTACTTATGGTTACGCGGTAAATGCCGTAATTGCGGGACGCGCATATCACCCCTGTATCCTGTTATTGAAGTCATGACTTCGTGCTTGTTTTTAATGGCGCCCTGGCTGCTCGGCTGGTCGTCCGAGTTGATCCTGGCTTGGACACTGATCTCTTTACTTATCATTATCTGTGTTACGGATATCCACTACATGCTGATCCCGAATAAAATCCTGATTGTGTTTGCGCTTCTGCTTCTCCCCCTGCGCCTAATGATTCCTTTAGAGCCTTGGTGGGATATGTTCGCGGGAGCCTTAGTCGGTTTTACACTGCTGTTCTTGATTGCTCTTATAAGCAAAGGCGGCATGGGTGGGGGAGATATTAAATTATTTGCGGTTCTTGGCCTAGTTTTGGGATGGAAGGGTGTTTTAATAGCCTTTTTTTTCTCCACAGTTTACGGAACGATCATCGGAGGTGTTGGCATGATATTAGGGAAGGTTCGCAGGGGCAAGCCGATGCCCTTTGGACCTGCCATTAGTTTAGGAGCAATAACCGCTTACTTTTGGGGTGAAGCGTTGACGGATTGGTATTTCCAGTTCTTTAGGATCTAGTGGAGGCGAAAATATGAATGCAAGCCGTAAGCTTACACAAAACAAGAGAAGAATGATCAACTTGGTCATTAAAGACTACGCGATTCGTTATATGGATGCCAAAAGGCCAAATTTATATGGAATCGGGGAAATGGGCGAATATATTTTACCCCCTAACATTATACGTGAAGGAAAAATTGTTGATCCAGACCGGCTTCGTTCCATTCTTAAAGACTGTGTTCGAAGATGGAAGGTCAAGGACAGAGAGGTTCAGTTCCTTGTGCCAGATCCGTTCGTGATGGTCCGCAAAATCGACATTCCGCTTGATGTAAAGGATGGAGAGATTAAGGGGCACTTATATCTTGAGCTAGGCTCCAACATTCACCTGCCGTTTGAGGATCCTCTCTTTGATTTTGACTTTCTTGAAGAAAGGGAGGATAAGAAGGAGATTTTGTTGTTTGCTGCGCCTGAACATGTCGTTACGCAATATGCGGAGCTTATGGAGAGTGCAGGGCTCAAGCCTGTCGCAGCGGATATTTCGTCTTTAGCGATTTATCGGTTAATTCATCAAATGAACAGGAAATCAAGATCAAATCCCGCTGGCAGCGCATCGACCTTATCTATTCAATATGATTTACATACCGTAACGGTAAGCATATTTAACAATCATAAACTAATGTTGGTCCGTCAGTTGAAGATGGGATTGTCTCCTGACAGTTGGGAGACTACAGTCGATAGAATGGGGGCTTCAACAACCGTTTGGAATGGCGATGAAGCGTATTTGAAATACGAAGCCAAAGTAATCCTGGAGGAAATCCAGCGAGTAATCAATTTCTATGATTCCTCAATCAGCCGGAGTGATGAGGAGCTTGAGAATATCGTTTTGACAGGAGATTATCCGTATCTTGATGATATTGCCGAGGACCTGCAGCAAATTTTCGGAAAGGCCCCGATTACTTTCTCGGAAGAATGGTTCGAAGCCCAATCCGGTGAATTAATAACCCCTAAATATTTTCTGACACTTGGCTTGGCGCTAAAGGGGGGAACCTAATGTTAAGTGAAATCAATCTGCTCCCGGAAAAGGAAAAACGAAGTATTTTATTTGTAGCTCTGCTGACGATTATATTGGCGGTGGGGGTTATCGGCGGAACCTTGCTATTCTTTCACTATCAATCCCTTGCCAGGCAGAAAAGTATGAAGGAAGCCGAAATTGCAACAATTTCGAAGGAGATCGAGATTGCGACGTTAGAGTTGCAAGAGGCCTCTTCTAAATTAAATGTATTACACTATAAATCGATCGTGGATACAGTCAGACAGCTGCCTCTGCGAACGGTGGCTATTCTTGATGATATGTCAGCCGTACTGCCGGCCAGCGGGTATCTGCATAAATATGAATATAAGGATACAGGCGAGATTATTTTAACAGTCCAATTTAACAATTTAAACGATATAGCTTATTACTTGCATGAATTGACTTACGCGGAGTGGGTCAAGGATGTCGAGATCACATTCGTAAAAAGGGTGTCGGAAAATAGTGCCGCCTTTCTCTATCACGTAGATTACTTTGTTAAGCTAGATCAGAAAGCCTTCTTGTATGGGGAGGGGGATGGTGTAGATTGAGCGCAAAACAAGTAAGAGTTACTGTACTAATAGTCGTGGCTGTTCTAATCATTTCTGCCCTGATATTGTTATATTTTAATTTGGCGAACCCTCTCAAGAAGGAAGTGGAGGCTTTATCCGATAAAATTGCTGCGGATACCAAGATACTTGAGACGATCAGGGAAAAAATTGCGGAACAACCGAAGCTGGATAAGGAAGAAGTCTTGAAACTGCAGACTGAGGTGCCGTTGGAGCCTTTTGTCGATAAACTAATTGTGGATATAAGGAAGATAGTACAAGAAACGAACAATGCAGTTGAAAGTATAAACGCCACTTATTCACAAGTCGCCCTTGAAGAGTTGAAAAATGTGGAGGGTACGGAGAATGCAGCGGCTAGCTCGGATGAAGCTAAAGAAGAAGGCTTAAAAGAGCTTGAAGTATACAAGGTTACATTAAATATAAAGCTGGAATCGCTAACATACGACCACTTGCGTCAGTTTATTCTCGGGATAGAGGGCTTGGATCGGGTCATTAATATAGATTCAATATATTTTCAAGTTACGGAAAGGTACTATAAAGTAGATTTATCAATCTTCTACGCACCTCAATTTGAGGATATCGAGGATCGTCTTCCAAAGGCTAATTTCCCGCAACCTGTTAAGAAGAACAACCCGACAGCGAGTTGGGGAGGGATGCTATAAAAGCTGCAACAAGAACCTAAAAGTGAGGGTGGAATTTACAATGTCACTTCGTATTCTTATCGTTGACGATACCAGGTTTTTACGCATGATGCTGACGGATATATTAACCAATTCAGGATATGAGGTAGTTGGTCAAGCGGAAAATGGGCTGATTGGCATTGAAAAATTTAAAGAGCTTAGACCTGACATTGTTATGATGGATATTTCCATGCCTGAAATGGACGGAATACAGGCTCTTAAGGAAATTAAAAAAATAGACGCCGATGCGGTGGTGCTGATATGCTCGGCAATGAGCCAAAGAGAGCTGATCTCCAGGGCATTGGAGGCCGGGGCGAACAACTATGTTACCAAGCCATTCGATCCGGAGAGCATTAATACGCTAATCGAGAACGTTATACCGCTGATTGAACGAAAAAAAATGGCGGGCAGCGAGGACAAAGAGGATCCTGACGAGCTGATGGAGAGCCTCGGGCAAGGCCCCGTGCTGAACCAGCAGGAGCTAGAGCATTTAAGTCAATTGTTGAGCAGAGGCAGTTGGGATAACGATACACCGGCTGAGACAAGCCCAGATTTGGACTTGCGTTCTGAGCGAGAGGCTGAATTGGAGTCAAGACTAGAACTAGATGCAGAATCAGAAACAAAGCTCGGACTAGATTCGGAACTAATTTCAGAACCAAATCCCGAGTTAGAGCTAGAAACAGAGCTGGAGCTGGAGTTGGAGTTGGAGTCAGACTTAGGCTCAGTGCTAGAGCTGGAGCCAAACTCCGAGTCTAATTCGGATTTAGAATCAGCATCAAACTTAGGTCAGAAGCATGGCTACCTAACAGAGGAGAACTATTACGAGCTGGATCAGCCTGAGGAACTGCTGTCAGAAGACGAGCCGGATCATGAAGAATCGACAGATCAATTTGGAGCGATCCTTCGAGCCTTTGCGGAAGCCGGAGCTGCAGAAGAGGTGGAGGAAGATGAGGATTCTAAGGAAGAAGATGAATACATGTCCTTTTTTGAGAAAGTGCATGCAGACTTCGAGCTGGGATCAGAAATGGAACTTGGCAGCGGTACAGAAGAAGCCGCAGCAGCAATGACATCGGATGAGGAGGCAACTGGGGAGGTTGACGAAGCTTTAGTAGAAGAGACCGCCAAGGAAGGCGATGAAGAAGCCGTAGAACAATTAGAAGAAGGAATCGGGGACATGCTTATGACGGTTAACGAAAATGCAAATATCAATCGAGAGGAGGAGGAAGAAGAAAAAATGATCCAAACCGAGAATACACCCGCGTCTGATTTTAAAAAAAGCAATGTGAAAAATTTTGTAAGCAGCATGATGTGCAATTGGACTGAAGTGTCCGAGAATCAAGAGGTAAATCATCTAGTGATCTTTAATGAACATGATAAAACCATTCAGATTGATGTGATGGCCTTAAATGACCAGAAGCAAAGTCTGAAGTTAACCTTGGACAGCTTTTCTTACTTAGTCAGCTGGCTCAAAGAAAAGGGAATCCCAGTCGATCCTCAGTAATAGTGATCGATCAAAATAACTTAACTAAGCAACCAGTTACTGATATTCAAGAGGTGACTGGTTATTTAGTTTCGCCTATAATCTTTGATTAGAGACCCTGCAATGCGGTGAACTTTCATCTGTTTTGGGGAGAAGGGTTTTGATAGAGAGCAGGCAGTTTTATTGCAGGAGGGAATTCAATGACGGTAACCGTTCGTTTACAAGCCCAGACCTTTCCATTACGGGCCTCTCATGATTTAACCTGGCTGGAGGGCATGGGAGAGGTGTTCGATGTATTCTGGCAGCAGGACTCCGGCAACATTTCATTCGGAGTTCGGCTTGAAGATGGCAGCAAGAAGTTCGTGAAATATGCCGGCGCTGAAACCGTGAATTACGAGGGCAATGTAAAGGAGGCCGTCTTGCGGCTGCGGCAGGCGATACCGGTTTATGAAGCACTGGCCCACCAAAGCTTGGTGAATCTGGTGAATCACTTTTCAACGAGGGACGGATATGCTGCAGTTTTTGAATGGTTTGAAGGGGAGAATCTTCATCCGCATTGGTCCTACCCGCCTCCGGCGAAGTATACGGATCCTGCGTCGCCGTATTACCGCTACAGGCAGCTTTCCGTAGACCAGAGGTTGGCCTCTTTGGATGAAATTTTTGCCTTTCATGCTTTTGCTGAGCAGAAGGGCTTTGTTGCCGTTGATTTTTACGATGGGAGCATCCTGTACAACTTCGAATCCGGAACGACCCGGATTTGCGACATTGATCTGTATCGGAAAGGGTCATTTGTCAATTCTATGGGCAGAATGTGGGGCTCTTCCAGATTCATGTCTCCGGAGGAGTTTGAAAGAGGCGCCATAATTGATGGAATAACCAATGTGTTTAATATGGGGGCCACGGCTTTTGGCCTGCTCGGCGGAGAGCTCGACCGTTCATGGGCAAAGTGGGAGGCTGGCCCAGAGCTGTACGAGGTAGCCTTGAAGGCTGTTGAACCGGAGCGGGAGCGCCGTTATTCGTCTGTGGCGGAGTTTTGCGAAGCCTGGAATAGACAGCGAATTTAGCCTAGTCCAGGCGTTTGCAATTCCGTCGCATAAGTTTTTTTCGGCAGAGCCTTTTTCTAAATGTATTGACAAGCGGGAAAGTGAGAATCTATAATACACACACAACCTGCTCATCAGTGATGAGGTGCTAAATAAATACTAGCTATCTTGGGTACAGGATGTATGCCAAATATTTTTATATATAACGCTCCTCATCAATGAGGAGGAGGGAAAGGTGAGTGTAAGGTGAGCGTGAATTTTGTTGAAAGCGCAGACACATTCGATGAAGGGAGCTTCTTTTCTTCAAAAAATGAATATGCGGAATATTTGGTTCTCAAGTATTTAATACAGACGGATGAGCCGGTGGGCTCCTGGGTGTTGAAGGTGATGCTTGGGCTTAAAGGAATCGAGTTCAGTACGGCAACAATCGGAAGAATGCTGAAGGAAATGGACGCCAAGGGATTCACGAAGCTTGCCGGTGCCCAGGGGAGGGCCATCACTTCAAAAGGAATGAATTATGCCAAAATTCAGTCAGAAAGAATCGAGCGGGAACGCCTGCAGGCCCGGCTTATGATGGCCGCAATACCACAAAGCTTTGATGAATTAATTGACTTGCTTGATGCCAGAAAAGCTTTGGAGTGTGAAACTGCAAGGCTAGCCGCGCTTCGGGCTACCCCTAAGGACATCGAAGAGCTTGAGGTTTCCTTGAAAAAACATGAGGAAGTAGTCAGAGGCAAGATTGACCCTACGGATATTGCTTTGGATTTTCATATTAAGGTAGCCAAGGCCTCGTACAATCGATTCTTAATCGCATCACTGGATATTTTGATTTATGAGGAGCTTCGGCTGGAATCCCAAATCGCCCAGCTCATTACAAGAGAACGGGGAGAGGAGTATCTCCTTCAACATATATCGATTGTTGATTCGATTAAGCAGAGAAATGCCTCTGAAGCCGAGAGGCTAATGGGCGTCCATATCGAAACGCTGATTAGTGCGATCAAAGAACAGGCTGAAGGGAATTAAAGTGGCCGAAGGGCTGCCAATATCCATGGACTAGTTGAATAAGGAAAGGGGCGAAGCAAATGGGGACCGTATTTGATACCGCGATAGTCAATGGAACCATTGTGCTGGAGAACCAAGCGGTGAAGGGAACCTTGTTAATCCAAGACGGGAAAATTGCAGGAATTTTAGACAGCCATAGCAGGGTTGACAGCCGGAAGCTGATCGATGCCGAGGGGATGGTTATATTGCCGGGCGCAATCGATCCCCATGTCCATCTATGGGAGCCAAGTCCCCAAGATTACAGGGAGGACTATAACTGCGGCTCCAAGGCAGCGGCCTCTGGCGGGGTAACGACCTTGATAGAAATGCCTTTAAGCGTTCCGCCGGTCATTGACCGTGAATCCTTCCAGTTAAAGAAGGAAATCGCAGACCGAAACTCCCTGATCGATTTTGCACTGTGGGGGGGCTTGATCCCCAAATCTGCGGATAATTTAAGTGAAATGCATGAATTGGGCTGCGTCGGTTACAAGGCCTTCATGTCCTACGCGAATGAGAATTACCCGCATACGCCGGATGATGTCTTATATAAAGCGATGAAGAACGCTGCAAAGTTCAACGGCCTCATTGGAGTCCATGCTGAAAACGCTGACATTGTAGAAGCCGCAGGCAGGGAAATGGAGCAAAGCGGTAATTTGAATCCGGAGTCATACCCGGACGGAAGACCGGCTTTGGCCGAGCTGGAAGCGATGGAAAGGGCCATTTTGCTCGCGGAAAATACCGGATGCCGTCTGCATATTGTCCATATGACTGTAGCCGAAGGCGGAGAAATGGTTCGCAAGGCGAAAGAAAAGGGGATCCGGGTTTCGAATGAAACCTGTCCGCATTACCTGTTGTTCGATAAATCGATCCTGAAGGAAAAAGGGCCGTTTGCCAAATGCAACCCTCCCATAAGATCGCTTGAGAATAAAGAGGGACTGTGGGAACAGATATTTAAAGGAAATATAGACTTCATCGGCTCGGATCACTCACCGTACACGGATGAGGAGAAGCTGGCAGGCAAGGATAACATATGGCAGGCCTGGCCTGGATTCGGCGGAATCGATGTCTTGCTCCCGGCTATGCTTAGCGAGGGCGTGAATGCCAGAGGACTGGGCTTAGTGGAGCTGGCCAAGCTGGTTTCAACGAATGTCGCGAAAACCTTTGAACTATACCCGAAAAAAGGGACCATTACCGTAGGATCGGACGCCGATCTGGCGATTGTCGATTTGAATCTGGAATGGGTCTATCAAGGCGAGCATTCGTTTTCGAAGACCAAAAGCTCACAGGGGATTTATGAAGGATACAAGTTTAAAGGCAAAGTGATGGCAACGATGGTACGGGGGACTGTAGTTTATGAGAATGGGAAAATCACGGAGGAATCCACCTACGGAGAGTTTGTCCCTATTCAGCGGTGATTGGGCAATCCCCCTTTGGGGGGCTCATTGAAATAATTGATTTTATACAGCATGGAAACAAGGGAGGCGCATGCATGAACGTTTTAGTAACAGGAAGCTCAGGGCTGGTAGGATCAACCGTGATGGAATTGCTAAGCAGCGAAGGCCATATTGCCGTAGGTTTTGATCAGAGAAAATCGCCGATCACGGATAAGTTTACGGTGGAGACGGGTGATCTGTGCGATTTTCCGAGGCTGGCATCGATCATTAAAAAATACAACATCAACGCGATAGTTCATTCAGGAGGCATCTCGCATCCTCATGCGGGAGAAGTCTCCCCCTATGAGACGGTGAGAACGAATATTTTAGGAACATCAACGATTTTTGAAGCCGCAAGAATATTTAATATTAGCAAGGTGGTTTATTTGAGCTCGGGGGCCGTGTACGGCAATAATTCCGCAGCGGTAACAACTATAGACAGCAAGGTTAATCCAGAGAACACGTATGCGGTATCCAAACTGACGGGGGAGCAGCTAGGGGAGGTGTATAACAGAAATTACGGGATGAATGTGATCTCATTACGTCTTGCTTTCGTTTACGGTCCCAATCGCTTCATGCCGGATCCGATTAAATCCCTTCTGGAGAGGGCCGTTCATGGGGAGGACATAGATGATGCGGCTGGTGGGGATCAACAGCTGGAATTCATCTATGTCAAGGATGCCGCTCTTGCCGTATATAAAGCGCTGCAGGCTGAAAATTGCAGTTCAAGCGTCTTTAATATTGGAACAGGAGTTAATACCAAGATAAAAGAAGTGGCGGCGGTAATTAAGAAAATATACCCTAATGTATACATCCGGATTGGCCCCGGAGATTTAGGCTATGACTTTATTGGTGCATTTGATTGCAGTGAAGCGGAGAAGCAGCTGCAGTTCAAAGCTAAATATCATCTTGAGGCCGGGATTACGGACTATGCGAAGCATTTGGAAAATATTCATAAAGCCGATAAATGAAAGCGCTTAATCAAACGAGAGCGGGTGAACTAAATGGGGAAAATTTCAGTGGGGTCGATTGATTATTTTATTATCTTCAGTTATTTCGCGTTCGTAATAGTAGTCGGGTTAATTGTTCAGAAGCTGATCAAGTCAGACAGTGACTTCTTTCTATCCGGCCGGTCGCTTCCGGCATGGATTACGGGTATCGCGTATTTGGCAGCGAATTTAGGAGCCCTGGAACTATTGGGGATGGCCGCCAGCGGCGCGCAATATGGCATGCTGACTATGCACTACTATTGGGTGGGAGCCGTACCCGCTATGTTATTCGTAGGCCTGTACATGTACCCATTCTTCTATGCGTCAAAAGCCAGAACGATCCCGGAGTATCTAAAGTTCCGATACAATGAAGCAACCCGTGGATTGAATGCCATTACGTTTTTTTATCCTGACAATTCTGTTCTCCGGCATTAGCTTATATGCTATGGGATTGATTTTTAGCGTATTGCTGGGATGGTCGATGGTCTTCAGTATCGTTCTGGCCGCGATCGTAGTTTTATTATACGTATTGCTGGGGGGACTGACTTCATCCATATACAACGAGGTTATTCAGTTCTTCCTAATATGGATCGGTTTGCTGCCCATTGCCTTTATCGGGATGTACAAGTTTGGGGGTATTCACGGCATCTTGGCCAACATGCCCGAGTCCTTCACGCATCTATGGCAGGGCTTAGGCAGCACTGCTGATAATCCAATGGGAGTTAGCTGGTTCGGAGTGATTATTGGCCTTAGCTTTGTTCTATCCTTTGGATATTGGATGACCGACTTTCTGGTCGCACAGAGGGCATTTGCTGCTAAGGATGTAAGAGCGGTTCAAAATACACCTATCTATGCCACCTTCTTTAGAATTATCGTGCCGATCGTAGTTATTGTGCCGGGGTTTATTGCCATTCCGCTGTTCCCTGAGCTGGGTACCGACCCTGATATGCCTTACAATCTGGCATTGCCGCTTACATTAGCCAAGCTGCTGCCTGAAGGGTTGTTTGGTCTAGGCATAACCGCTCTATTGGCTGCCTTCATGAGTGGGATGGCCGGTAATATTACAGCTTTTACTACGGTTTGGACGTATGATATCTACCAGGCTTATATGAAAAAGGATGGCAGTGAGCGGCATTATATTAAGGTCGGGCGTTTAATGGTGGTCATCGGTACAATACTTGCGGTTTTTGCTGCTTTTATCGCTGCCAAGTTCCCGAACATTATGGACTATATTCAAATGCTGTTCTCGTTCTTTAACGCACCGTTCTTTGCAACATTCTTCCTAGGCGTATTCTGGAAGAGAGCAACTGGATGGGGAGCGTTCTGGGGCTTGCTGCTGGGGATTATCAGCTCCTTCTTAATGTACTTCCTGATTCCAAGCGATTTCTACAGCACGATGGCCGAAGGCAACTTCTCTAGAGCATTATGGGCTTGGATCGTAACTATGGTCATTACTATAGTCGTAAGCTTGTTTACCAAACCAAAGCCGGAAAGCGAGCTTAAGGGATTAGTACGGAGCTTGAGTGATAAAATATCCTACCCGGAGCTTCCATGGTACAAACGGCCAGGTTATCTAGCCCTTATTTCTATCATTATTATGACTGTCATTAATATTTATTTCTGGTAAGCGATTTCATTTGCCCATGCATGTAATTTGGACGGCTGTAATGAAAACACGAGGAGTGAGATCATGAAGAGGCTAATATTTGATCTTAAATTTTTAACAGGCGTGATTTTTTGTTATCTGGGTCTAGTCTTGGTGGTTTTCGGATTATTTACCAACAAGACTACAGAGTTCTTTCCGTACAACATCAATTTTTGGTGGGGAAGTGTGACCTTCCTCTTTGGACTAGCCTTTTTCATAGCTGCATTCATCACACGCACGAAGTCTGAAGCATCTCAGACCTCTTAATATCGATTGCACCTTCGTTATTGTTTTGCATAAATGCCTTTGGGTATAAATCCACATTACACTTTAAGGAGATCACATATTATGGATTCTGCACTGAGACCAGCTCATATTTTTGTAGAGCCTTCCGAACAAAGGTTCAGGGATGATTACAGACGTTGGCAAGGGATACCTTCCATTGAAGTCACAGAAAAAGGAAGAATTTTTATCAATTTTTACTCCGGACAAGGTGCAGAGGTTGGCGGGAACATCATGGTTTTATGTGTGAGCGATGACCATGGACAGACCTTTCGCTCAGGCGTAGCCGTTGTAGAGCACCCTGACCCGGAATGCCGCATTTATGATCCGAACTTGTGGATCGATCCTTTTAAAAGATTATGGATGACTTGGACTCAAGCCCGCGGGTTTAATGATGGTAGAATGGGCGTGTGGGTTTCCATTTGTGAAAATCCGGATGCGGAAACCCTCAGCTGGACCCCGCCGCGTAGAATAGCCAATGGGATCATGATGAATAAGCCGATCGTAACATCAAAGCAAGAATGGCTGTTCCCATGCGCTATATGGTGCAACACTTGCGGAAGTACGCCAAGTGAAGATCATGGCTTGCAGCACGAACAGTTTTCCAATGTTTATGTATCAACCGATAACGGGAAGACCTTTGAGCTAAGAGGTCATGCGGATGTGCCCAATCGAAGCTTCGATGAGCATATGATCGTAGAGAAACAGGATGGAGCCTTATGGATGCTTGTCAGAACCTTTGATGGAGTCGGGGAGAGCATTTCGGAGGATGGAGGGTATACCTGGTCTCCAGGCAGGAAGAGCCATATCGATGGGCCGTGCTCACGCTTCCATATTCGCAGATTGAAGTCGGGAAGATTGTTAATGATTAATCATTATGACTTTAATGAAAGAATTGACCTGGAGGATATATTAAATCAGGGAGATGTGAAGAAGTGGAAGGGCCGAAGTCACTTGACTGCTTTATTGAGTGAGGACGACGGGAAGACATGGCCGTATACCTTATTGCTTGATGAACGCAACGAGGTATCTTATCCGGATGCCGTCGAGGCGGAGGATGGATATATCTATGTGACTTATGATTGGGAACGTGTGACACAGCGGGAAATTTTGATGGCACGTTTTACAGAGGAAGATATTATACAGGGGAAATGCAGCTCCCCAAATGCTGTACTCAAAAAAGTGGTCAACAAAGCAACAGGACAGCCAGATGTCGAATAAGACCTTAGTATAGTTTGTGTTGCTGAATGAAAAAAAGATAACAGATCATTCATCGTCCATAGTTGGCTTCTATTGTGTTAACTCCATTTCGCACCGCGTGCAGCTCCGAGCACGCAGTTCCCGAGTACTGCTCCGAGTGCAACCTCGGGGGAGCAGTTCCCGAGCACAGCTCCCGGCGCACAACTCTTGAGTGCAGCTCTAAATGGAGCTCCGGGCGCGCAGTTCTCTAGTGCAGCTCCAAATGCGGCTCAGGGCGTACAGCTTCTAACGTGAGGCTCCCAGCGCGCGGTGTTTCATTGCATGACGGTGGCCGATCGCCACATGCCTCAACAGTGTTCAAGCCGATTTACCCTTCTAACAGGGCTAAATCGGCTTTTTGCATTTGCAAAGCTTCTAGAAGAGGATGAAAGTCTAAGAAATTGTATGAAAACGGATGAAAGAGGACGAGGTTTGACGAATGGAGCGTGCGGTGATATTTTCAAATTAAGTTAAATATGTACAGTAATTAGCCCTAATAGGATGGAGGTGTTCTGATGGGAAGGGCTATTTCATGAGTACGGGAACATCCAAAGGTATGGGCACTAGGTGACGGCCCTGCTGCTTGACTAGGATACCGGGCATGTGAACCGGATCTGCTCACTTGGATACGCACCGGATACGTATCGGTATATGCACCAGATACGTATCGTATACGCACCGGATATGTATCGATAAGCATCGGTATACGCACAGGATAAGCGCCGGTATACGCGCTGGATATGTACCGGTATATGCACCAGATCGCATCGTATCCACACCGGATAAGCACCAGTATCCACACTGGTTGAGCGCCAGTATATGCTGGGTATACCCAGCAGAAGAATAATAACGGAAAAATGACTCTGCAGATGTGGGAGATTTGTTTTTCCAAAAAAATTGGAGCTGATTTCAAATGATCATTGATCTTTCCCACCTTATTGTAGATGGAATGCCTGTATTTCCAGGCGATGAAGAGACGGTATTGCACCACTCCAGACGCTTCGAGAAGGATCACTACAACAATCACCAGCTATCGATTAACATGCATGCGGGGACTCATATTGATGGCCCTATGCACTTAACGGATTCGAATATATATCTTAACGAGCTGCCCCTGGAGACTTTTATAGGAGAAGGGTGTCTGCTGGACGTATCGGCCGAACCAACTATTCATTACAAGGAAGAGTATGAACACATCATTCAACCTCATCAAATTGTGCTCTTGTACACGGGCCATAGCAAGCACTTTGGGGATGCGGGGTATTTTACGGACTATCCCGTACTGACCCTGGAATTTGCGAAGCTGTTAGTCAGGAAGCAAGTGAAAATGATCGGCATGGATACGCCGTCACCCGATAATCATCCATTTGATATCCACAAATATTTATTTAACCACGGTATGCCCATTGCCGAGAATCTGACTAACCTGGATCAGCTGTTGAATGTGAAATCCTTCGAGGTGATTGCACTTCCGCTTCATATTAAATCCGACTCTTCCTTAGCTCGGGTCATTGCCCGTTTGCCATAATTTCTTGTTCAGGCTAAAAACGTGAGGCTCGTACTTTTCACATCGCGCAGCCCTCAACGGTCGGTGTTTCGCTGCATGACGGCGGTCGGTCGACTACATAACTATTTTGCAACAATAATCATGATGGAGGTGCTCTAGTGGAAAGAGGACATTTTATTATTACAGGAACATCCAAAGGAATTGGCGAGCAGCTGGCGGCCCTGCTGCTTGATCTTGGACACCGGGTGTACGGCATTGCCCGGGGGGCTTCGGAACGGCTGCAAAGCTATGGGAATTACGTCCATCGCACGTTGGATTTGAACGATATTACAGCAATTGAATCCCTGATCGAAGGGATTGTTAATGAGGTAAATATAAATAACTCTAAAATATTTTGCCTGATTAATAATGCAGCCATGCTTGAACCGCTAAAGCCAATTGATCGCTGTACCGCCACGGAAATCCAGCAGCATCTGCAGATTAGCCTCGCTGCTCCTATGGCCTTGACCTCTAGCTTTATCCGGCATACCCGGGACATGGACATCAGAAGGAAAATCATCAATATTACCTCTGGCTCAGGCACGTATCCTGCTCCAGGCATGAGCGCATATTGTACGGCTAAAGCTGGGATCAACATGTTCACTCAATGTGTCGGAGCGGAGCAGGCGAATCATGCCCGGCCTGTGGAGATTATTGCCGTAGATCCGGGAATGGTCGAGACCGGACTGCAAGCAGCAGCCCGGGGTAAGGATGAGCAGGACTTCGGGATGGCCAAATACTTCAAGCAGGCCTACGAGGCCGGCCAAGTCCAGCCCGTGGAATCGCTCGGCAGGCTCTTATTGAAAATCATCGAAAACGAATATTCACCCGGTAGGCTTGTTCATTACGCGGATGTGGAGTCATAAGTTGTATGGATCAAGAACTTGGATCGCTATTTGGAAAGTGCCATGCGAGGTTGGGTTAGCCGGGTAGTTACGGACGCTACGTGCTGTACCGGCTGTGTGATGTGCTCATCAACGAAGATTGCAGGGGTATGGACTTTTTTATTCTACTACCGTTAGCAGGTAGCCGCGAAATCCCGCTTCGTTGATTCAGAGGGTGGTAGGGACTAACCTGTTACCGTAAGCAGGATAGCAATAGTATTGGTTACCCCGTGGATAATCATGGCGGGAACAACAGAACCCGTCCTTTCATATGCCCAGGCCAGAATGACGCCTGCAATGAAATTAACCGGCATCGCATTCAGAGTGGGATAATGCGCCGCCGTAAAAATTATCGAGCTGATCATTATTCCCCAGCCTATTCCCACTCGTGCACGCAGCCAGCGATACATGAAGCCGCGATAAAAGAGATCTTCATACAACGGGGAAATAACACCTGCAGTAATGATTGCGATAAGAACGGGGAACCACGTGACATTTTGCCGAAGGCTTTCTGTTTTGCTGTTATCCACCGTATTTCCCAGCAAGCTGATTGTTAAGAGCATAACCGCTGCGCTGAGCACAATAAGAACGAGAATCCACAGGAGGATCCGCCACCAATCCTTAACGGGGAATCTGCGGAGTCCGATCTCTGCCCATGGGAGTCGATGGGGACGCAGAGCAATGAAATATAGACCTGCCAACAGCACGATTGCGATTGTAAATCCGGTGAGCGTGCCTGCGTATAGCGGATTGCCCAGCCAGGACAGATATAAGCTCTGCACCCCGTGTTTAACCACGGCTATCACGAAGACGAATTCGAGCAGCAGAAGAAACACAAATTCTCTCCAAGACCATGGAGCTGTGGTTTTCCATAATGACGTTCTTTTCATAAGACGCACTCCTTCCAGTCTCTCACTGTGATATAATTTGCATTATAAAAGGTGACGTAACGTTACCTTCAAGCTTTTTTTTGCAGGAGGCAGGAATGACTAGCTGGACAACAGGACAAGTATCCAAATTGCGAAATATTTCGGTGCGAACGCTGCGTTATTATGATCAGATTGGACTTTTAACGCCGAGCCTGAAGCGGGATAACGGCCGCCGCTACTACTCCGAGGAGGACTTGTTCACGCTGGAGAAAATTATGCTGCTCAAATCGCTCTCCCTGTCGCTGGAAGATATCCAAAAGGTGCTGGGACAGCTATCCCTGCGGGACATCCTGATCGCTCATTACCATCATTTGCAGGAGAAGCTTGACTCTTTGCAGGCTAGCATCGCGAATACGGCTTCGCTCATCAATATGGTGGATTTGGAAGGCACGATCTCCTGGGAGCGGGTGTCGTCTCTCGTTCGGAATGACCGAATCGGGACGAAGAAATGGGTCGATTACTTCGCCGAGGAGGAGCGGGAATTCCTGCGCAGGGTTTTACCCGCTCTGGAGAACGGAGATCGGACTACCCAGCAGTACGTATCGCTGCTTCGGCGGATCGAGCATTGTGTGAAGCACGCTATCTCACCCGAATCGGAGGAAGCCTACGAGCTGGCGCTCGAGCTGATCAAGCTTTCGGACGAAACCTTTGGGGGAGACGCCGAGCTGATGGACCGGTTCTGGGAAGTGCGCAAACGGCCTGCAGAGGAAACCGGGCTGTATCCTGTGTCGCCAGAAGTTCTGGATTTTGTGGAGCAGTCGATATCATTTGCGCTGAAGAAGAGTGAAGATTATTGAAGATTCAAATCCTATAATCGTTCATTTGTAAATGTAAGAAATCCAGTTAGTCATAGCATCAATACGCCCTCGCTGATACGGCAAAGTGATATTTGTCGATCCGAGGCATGCCTTTTTCTGGTAAAATAGACAGCGCGGTTACTAGATCGGCATCTTGCGGAAGTTTTTATCGTATAACACGCAGGGGCAGACACCGGATGCATCGTCTATTTATTGAGATATAAGAATTTATAAGCTTCATTCTTATACAAGGCTTATATTTCTATGCGAAACGCAGTTGTGCCGTTCATGGGTGCGTCAGCCGTTTACGCTTGAGAGATTCATATAAAAGGAGTGGAGAACTTGCTTCGTGTAGAGGGCTTGTCCCATGCTTTCAAGAATGGCGGCGAGACCACGCTTGTTCTGCAGAACATCAATTTTCATGTCCGCAAGGGCGAGATGATTGCGCTGCTGGGCAGCTCGGGCTCAGGAAAGTCGACCCTGCTCAATCTGATGGCGGGGCTGATGAAGCCGACTGAAGGCGAAATTTATATTGCCGATCATAACATTGTGAAGATGAACGAGAACAAGCTGGCCGAGTTCCGCCGCGAGCATATCGGTTTTATATTTCAGGCTTATGAGCTGCTGCCGAACCTGACGGTGCGTGAAAATATTGAGATGCCGCTTGTCTTTCAATCTACCCGCCCCTCCGTCCGCAAGCAAAAAGCGCTGCAGCTGCTCGAGCAGGTCGGCATCCCGGACAAGGCCGAACTGTTCCCGTCCCAGCTGTCGGGCGGACAGCAGCAGCGGGTCAGCATTGCCCGGTCGCTGATTACCGAGCCTTCGGTCATCTTCGCCGACGAGCCGACCGGGAATCTGGATACGAAGACGGAGGAAGAAATTTTGGCGATCCTCAAGCGGCTTAACCAGACGATGAACACCACCTTTATTATTGTCACGCATGAGCGCGAGGTGGCGCAGCAAACGCAGAAGATTATTACGCTGCGGGACGGGCAGCTCCAGACATCACAGCCGGCTGTAGATCCGCAAGCGGAAGCAGAGGAGGTACAAGCTTGAGAATCAGCGATCTGACAAGGCTGTCTTGGGATCAGGTGCGGCGGCGCAAAGTCGTGACCATGCTGTGCGCAGCCGGCTTGTCCATAGGCTGTGCCGCAATTATATTGGCGATGAGCATCGGCGAATCGACACAACAGATCGTCGAATCCGAGCTGAACAGCTTTCTGAAGATGGATGAGATTACGGTCATGCCTAATTCCGGCGCCATGCCGGGCCAGGACAACCCCGACCAGGTTAGCGAAGAGGCGAATAACCGCGGGCTGCTGACGGATCAGAAGCTCGAGGTTATGCGCAATATGAAGCATGTAACGGCAGTCGCGCCATATCAGACATTCGATCATTTGGAAATGACGACAGCGGACAGCAAGGAGGGCTACGTCGAAGTGGTCGCTACGGATCTGACCCGGCTTAAGGACTTTGGCGAGAACTTTGGGCAGGGTAAGGCCGACAGCGTTGATATCAATTCAGTTGTGCTCAGTTACGGGGCCACGATGGGTTTGATGGATGAGGAGACTAGAAACAAACTGTATGAAGCAATGGAACGTTCAGGATATGATCGAAATTCGCAGGAGCAATACCGCAATATGATGGTCATACCGACAGCCATGTACCAGACGCAAATTCAGCTCGTGAAGTATGACGACAATGGCAAGCAGCTAACGAGCACTCCCTTGCAGGTCGTTGGCGTACTGAAGAAGCCCAAGGGCCGCAGCGATATTTCCATCGCCCAGGACAGCAAGATTTACATCTCAATCGAAACGGCCGAGCAGCTGCGAAAAGAGCTGATGCCTTCCTCGGTGCAAAGCAGTACTCCTACATACAACTCGGTTAAAGTGAAGGTGGATGCGGAGCAGAACGTAAAGCAGGTCGAGGAGCAGCTGCAGCGGCTTACCGTATCGACACAGTCGAATCTGCTGCAGAAGGAGCAGCTGGAGGAGCAATTCGCCGTGTTCAAGGCGATTGCGATCGGTGCGGGCGTCTTTATTTTGATCATCGCCTCGATCTCCATTATTGTCGCCATGACGATGTCGACCTATCAGCGCCGCCGGCAGATCGGCATTATGAAGGTGCTGGGGGCCAACCTGTCCCAGATCCGCAATATGTTCATTGTTGAAGCAGCCTTGCTCGGCTTCCTGGGAGGGCTGCTGGGCATTATGTTTTCCTACTGGATCGTATGGGGAATTAACGCACTCATTTTGTCATTGAATAGCGGGGAGTCGGATATATCGATTTTTATCCCGTATACAGCCATTCCGGTCGGGTTGGCCTTTGCGATCATGACAGGCATTATATCGGGCATTTATCCGGCGGTCAGCGCATCGCGGACGGATGCTTTAACCGCGATCAAGCGGGATTAAAGAGTCAATATCCGTTCCGCATGGCAATAAGATGCTCCGCCGAGACGTGCAGTAGAGGGACACGGGGCTGCATACAGAGTCATACACGGCCTCGCCGCTGCCAATTCTAAGCGGTATGAGAGAAGGAGAGCAGGGAAAGTGAAGAAAAAAATAAAATGGATCATTATCGCCATCATTCTTGCCGGAATCAGCTACTTACTGTATTCTATGTCGAAGCCTGCCCAGGTCGCCGATCCGGGAATGGAGTCCCAAGCCATTACATTCCAGGCAACGAAAGAGACACTGGTTCATACGATACGGGTCAAGGGAAAATCGTTGTATGAGCAGGAGACGCCGGTCTATGCTCCGTTCAGCTCCAAAGTAACGGAATGGAAGATTGAGGACGGCCAGCAGGTCAAAAAAGACGAGGTGTTGTTCAGGCTGGATCAGACCGAGCTGCAGAACCAGATTACACGTGAGGAAGCGGAGCTTCGCAAAGCCGAGCTGGAAACCCAGCTGCAGTCTTTTGTCGCAGAGTTCGACACCGAGACGGCAGGAGGCGAATTAACCGATGAGAACCGCAAAAAATTGCTCGCCAACCGGGAGAGTGCGCGGCTGACGAAGGAACTGGAGGACGTGCGCATTTCGATTCAGCGTCAGGAGCTGCAGCAGAAAAAGCTGAAGCTGAAGGATTCTGAATTCCGCGCTCCGGCTGCGGGCATCTTCCTGTTCGATTCGGAAGCGAAGAAGCCGCAAGCGCTTAGCGACAATCAATATATTGGCAAGATTGTCGATCTGAACAAGCTGCAATTTACGGCCCTTGTCGGGGAGCAGGACGTATTCCGGATCAAGCCGGATATGAATGTGAAAGTGACAATGAGCGCGATGAAGGATGTGCCACTGACCGGAACTGTGAAGCATGTCTCCAAATTTGCCAAGACGGGAACCGACCAGGACAGCTTGAATAAAGCGGCTCAATTCGAGGTCACGATCTCTCTTGAACCAAGCGAGTATCTGATTGCCGGGCTATCGCTCACTGGCGATATCGAGACTAACCGCAAGGAAAATGTATTGGCTCTTCCGTCGATCGCCGTCATGCGCGATCAGACCTCCGCCTATGTCATGCTGGATAAAGGATCGGGTCAATACGAACGCAGAGATATCAAGACAGGCCTGGAGACAACGGATAAAACCGAGGTGTTGGAAGGCTTGAAGGAAGGCGATACGGTCGCCCTGCAATAAGTTCCGGGCAGCGCTCCATGTATTTCAGACGAACCTGGCAGGCAGCTGTCTGGTTTATACTATATATAAGCTGAACTAAAGAAGCAGCAGTGACTGGCCAGGGTGTGACATATTCTGGAGAAGCGAAGCGTTCGCCTTTGTTCACGGATTTATACCCCTACTAGAGCGTGTTTTCAAACCTAATTTAGCTATATCAAAATAATAGCCAGTGATAAAAAGGCAGCAAGTGTACATGTTAGTTTATCGTAACGAGCAGCTAGTCTGCGATAATGTTTGAGCTTGTTGAATAAACATTCCGCAAGATGGCGTTCTTTTGTTGAGCAGTCTAATTCATATGCGTTAAATCGAGGACGAGCGAAGATCATGGACAATCATCAGAATCGACAGGAGGATTAATCATGACTAAGCATCACAGACGAGGAGCAACATTGATTCAAGAGGTCAACCGGACCGAGGTTCCCTTCGGGACGCTGGCGATTTGGTTTCTTGGGCAAGAGAGCGTAATTATCAAGGGTGACGGAGTAACGGTGTATGTCGATCCTTATGTATCGGATCACCTGGATTTACCTCGTACTTATCCTGCGCCGATCACCCCTGAGGATATTATCGGGGCTGACCTTTGCTTGATTACGCATGAGCACGTAGATCATATGGATGCAGGCACGCTGCCTATTTTTCATCGGCAAAACAAAGAGGCGCTCGTCATGGCTCCAGCTTGCTGTAAACCGGACTTGATCGAAATGGGCGTAGGGGCATCACAGATTTTAGAGGCGGATGATAGCCGATCAGCCGAGCTATTCTCTAAAATCAAAATAACGACTATTCCCGCAGCCCACGAAGAGCTGGACAAGGATGCAGAAGGGAAGCCGCGCTACGTGGGATATGTCATCGAGTTGAATGGAGTCACGCTGTATCATGCCGGCGACACGGTGCTGTTCCCTGAATTGGTCGAGCGGTTGAGCGCAATTCAGCCAGATGTCGCCCTGCTTCCGATCAATGGTGCTGATTTTTTCCGCCGGGAACGGGGAATTGTCGGCAACATGAACTATAGGGAAGCGGCCGAGTTCGCGGTAAGAATCGGCGCAGAGACGGTTATTCCGCTGCATTATGACGTGTTTGCGGGGAATGCGGAGAAGCCCGGCCACTTCGTGAACTATCTCTATGAGCACTTCCCTGAGCAGAAATGCCATGTCATGGCTCGCGGCGAGCGGTATGTGTATGTGAAGGGCAGCGCCTTCCTTCTGTAGCGTTGTGTACTTGTAGGGAGCGGCGTTCCTTCTGTAGCGTTGTGTACTTGTAGGGAGCGGCGTTCCTTCTGTAGCGTTGTGTGCTTGTAGGGAGCGCCGTTCCTTCGGTAGCTTTGTACGTGTAGGGCAGCGTCTTTCTCAGCTTTGTGTACGTGAAAGGAGCCCCTTTCTTCGGCGTAAGGTTGATGTGGGGATTGAGTGAGCAGGCCATAGATCAAGTGGATCGCCGATCCACTTAGTATGTTGACTTATGGACGCTCAATCCAAGCTCATTGTCGAGTAAATGCACTATAGGTTCAAGCAGGCCGTCAGGTCAAGTCTATTGTTAGGCCAAGTCTATTGTTAGGCCAAGTATATTGTTGGGTCGGGGCACGCTGTTGGCTAAGTACGACGTCGGTCAAGCGTGATGTCTGGCCATGTACACTGCAGGTGAAGCGTACATTGTCCAGCAAGTTCACCGCGTCCAAGCACATTCGTCCTGGCCCATTCATCCAAGCGTACTGTTGATTTAAGCAGACTGTTGATTTAAGCAGACTGTTGATTTAAGCAGACTGTTGATTTAAGCACAATGTTGATTCAAGCAGACTGTTGATTCAAGGACAATGTTGATTCAAGCACAATATTGATTTAAGTACCTGTTACCCAAGCACATTGTTGATCCAAGCGCCTGTTGATTAAGCACACTGTTGATTTCAAGCACACGATGAATTGCTTCCTGTGACTTGAGATTCCCGGCAATCTAGCGGACCCTAGATCCGCTATTTCTCCAAATACGCGTAAATATCTAAGCCAACGGACCGTAGTTCCGCTATTGGGCAAAAAGTGGGGCAAGCTATGCTCATTTAGAGCGAATAGCGGAACCAGGGTCCGTTCGCATATCAAATTTAGTCAAAAAGACGGAATAGCGCCCTGTGTGTCCGTTAGAATCCTATTTTGGCTGGGCAGGCTCATCAATTGGGACACGAATACCTGTACCTGTGGCCGCTTCTTGCGTTATGTGGTTGACCACGTCATGTGACGCCGACTACCGTGCGCTGTGAGATTCGCGCGGTGCGATATATGACAATCCCTGTCATATATCCATGCTACAATGAACCTAGTGCAGCTAGGGAAACGTATAAAGGAGGAAATCAGCTTGCGGGCGGATCGGCTCATTTCGATATTGCTGTTATTGCAAAATTCCGGACGGCTCACGACGCGGGAACTGGCGGCTAGGCTGGAGGTATCCGAGCGGACAATACACCGCGATATGGAGGCCCTAAGCGCCTCGGGAATTCCGGTGTATGCGGAACGGGGAACAAGCGGGGGCTGGGTATTGTCGGAGGGCTACCGCACTGATCTGACGGGAATGAAGCCCGAAGAGATGCAGGCGCTGCTTCTGGCCCATTCATCTTCACTCTTAGGAGACCTGGGACTTGGAGGCGTGTTTGAGCATGCTTTTCAGAAAATGCTGGCTGCATTTCCCGAACGGCTTCGAGGCGAAGCCGAGAGAGTGCGTCAGCGCATTCATATCGACGGTGCCGGCTGGCATCAGTCCGCCGATCGGCTGCCCGATTTGCCGACGATTCAGGAAGCGGTCTGGCAGGACCGCATGCTCCGCTTCGATTACCGGCGGGAAGATTCGGCCGTGGAGCGCATCGCCGAGCCGCTGGGGCTGGTCGCCAAGAGCAGCATCTGGTATCTTGTAGCCAGAGTGGAAGGGGAAATGCGCACTTACCGAATCTCCCGGATCAGGAATGCCCAAGTGCTGGAGAAATCTTTTCAGCGTCCCGATTCTTTTGACCTGGCACTATATTGGGAGCGCTCAACAGAAGAGTTCAAAGCGAATCTTCCGCGTTATCCCGCCCGGCTCAGATTTCAGGAAGCAGCTTTACCGCGCCTAGCCCAGCAGCGATATCTCAAGCTAATCCATATGATGCCCGCAGAACAAGGATGGATCGAAGCGGCTGCTGAGTTCAATACGCTGGAGTCGGCATGTGAAATTCTGCTTGGCTATGGATCGCTTGCCAGGGTAATGGAGCCACTGGAGCTGCGTGATCGAGTATTATTAGAAGCAGAGGCAATGGTTGAGCTGTACAGAGGGTAGGTGAAGTGTTGAGAAGATGGTATTTTATTATCATTAGTAGTGCCGTTCTATTGTTTGCAGCTTACTACGTCTACAATAAATGGGATAAAAATGAAACAGTTCCGGAAGATATCTTTATCGAGGCTGTATTAAAGCCCAATTCTAACCCGAACATGGACTACAAAGATTATTTGCTTGAGGTTTATATCGACAAAAGAAAGTACAGTCAGCATATGATATACCCATATATTTCAGGATTGCATTCTATGTCTTTCGATGCTAAAGAGGATGAGGGCTTTTTTAGACCGAGCAGTATAGGAAGTGCAGGGGACGACGAGGTAAAGGTTGCAGATGCGCTGCATAAGCACAATATTTCTCAGATGAATTATGATAATGGTTACTTGGATTTTATCGGGTTTTGGAGTCCTCCAGAACAAGGGAAACACAAATTAAAAATGTATTTTGAAGCAAATGATAATTTTAATTCTTTTGAAGATATGTACCTGGTATATGTTCATAAAGAGAAAGGAATATTTGGACAGGATTTGGGCTGGACTAAAGTAGTAAAAATCCAGGCGGAATAAGTTGTATAATCTTATGAGAAAAGGATGGAACAAGGAGCAGAAAATGGACTTAAACAAGCGAAACAACCTAAATAAGCTAAACAAGCGGGCGCTCATTGAATCTATAATTTTTGTCGTCCTCATCTTGGCAGGTGTGGTCGGCTTTCAGGTCGTGCAAGGGGCGCTGTTGACCAGAAATTACGTCCCGGATGTTATTAATAACTATGCATCAGTAGAGCAATTACAGCAGCAGGTGGCATTTGGAACCATAACTCGCACGGACGGATTAACCCTGGTTTTAGAGATGGGCGGTTTGTTGCTCATAGCGATGGCTTACTACATGCTGCGAACGAGGCTGATTGGATTAAGGAAGCGCAAGAAATGAATAGCAGAGACTTTTACATATAAACATGCGTCCCGGTCTAAGAAGCGAGTGTGCTAGAACCGGGACGTTTTAAATAGGGATGAGATATAAATGCTCAAATTTGGCGGCACCTCGCTAGCGAGGTTATGTCACCTCGCTTGCCGATGGCGCAAGAAGACCCAGACGCCGGCAATGATGATCAGACCGGAAAATAGCTGTAGCCCCGTCAGCATTTCGCTAAGGAGCACCCAAGCCAGCAAAGAGGCGCAGACCGGTTCACCCAGAATTGCCATGGATACGGTGGTGGCGTTCATGTACTTCAGCAGCCAATTGAACAGATAGTGGCCGAACAGGGTGGAGACGACGGACAGGAGAAGGAATATTCCCCATTCCTTTGCGGGATATCCGGTGAACGGGTGGGCCATTGCGAGATTGTATATGGTCAGGGAACAGGCAGCCATGAAGAACATCCAGAAATTATACGGCAGAGCGGCCAGCTCCTTGCGCAAATGCTGGCCAAGGAGCATATTGACGGAGATCGCCAGCGTGCCCAGCAAGGACAATACGTCCCCGTACAGCGCTGAACCCGATAGCTGGAAGTCTCCTGAACCGATGGCGATGGAGCCGGCCACCGCGATGCCCATGCCGAGAAGCATCATCCGGTTGATTCTTTCTTTGAACAACCAGATAGAGCCGAGCATGACGAGTACGGGCTGCAGCGTAAGAATAACGGTCGAGCTCGCCACACTGGTGTATCGCAGCGAGTTCATCCACAGAAGAAAGTGAAGCCCTAACAGCAGGCCCGATACGGCCAGCAGCCCCCACTGCCTGGGACGAAGATGCAGCATTTCCTGCCTGCTCCGCCAGGCTAATGGCAGCAGAATCAAGTTGGTGATGTATAAACGGTACATCGCGATAACGGATGCTTCCGCATTCGACCAGCGCACAAAGATGGCCGAGAAAGAGATAGCGATTATGCCCAGGATAAAAAATACTTCATAGGTTCTCCCGGTGCGTTGACGGCGTTGAAGGCCGGACATACATTTAACTCCCTTCTAGATCGCGGCGTAATGGTGATAGGGTTGGAGTCGCAAAATGATTTGAACGTAGTTAACAACAATCGAGCGTAATTCGCAACCAATTGAACGTAATCCACAACAATCGAGCGTAATCCGCAACCAATCGAACGTAAAATCCATCACAACAATCGAATGTAATCCACAACAATCTATTATACGAGCTATGGTGAGAATTCATAGATTTTTCGAATAGGAGCTGATTGCCAATGAGTCAAGGCTTTGCCTGCTGCCTGCAAATTTTTCCGACGCCGGACATCCATAGAACCGCCCGTTTTTATGAGGGACTTGGCTTCCGGTCCGTATATTATCTTGAATCCCAGGAGCCTCATGTCTGCCTGTACCGGGATGCGATCGAGATTGTGCTTACACAGTCCAATTGCATGGATTTCCTGCCGAACCGGGCGGTACATGGCTATGGCTACGATGCCTATTTCATCACTACGAGCCAAGAGGAAATTCAGCGTGAACTGCAGGATTTGGGAGTGAATATTGTCCGTCCTCTATCGACCACCGATTACAGCAATAAAGAATTCGTCTTTGAAGACGTGGATGGCAGATGGATCGCAGTCGGGAACAAAGTGAACTGAGATGAAGGTACAGCGACGGGATCCCGGTCATTAAGTGTTAGCGGGAGAGAACAAAGTGAGCTGAGATGGAGGTATCGCCCGGCGGTCTACGATGATAGAATGGAAATGTAAAAAGAAGGAGGGGAACGAGCAGTGGATGTCATGGAAGCCATTCATAGCAGAAGAAGCATTGGTAAGGTCAAGCCGGACAAGATTCCCGTGGAGACGATCGAGCGGATTCTTGAAGCTGGGACCTGGGCGCCAAATCATAAACATACCGAGCCCTGGAAATTTTTTGTGCTTAGAGGCAAGGGCCGGGAACGGCTAGGGCATGCGTTGGCCGATATCATGCGGGAGGGCATGGAGAATCCCGATTCGCCGGAAGCGAAGGAATCCCTGGATAAAGCCTTCGCCAAGGCTTTTCGTGCCCCTGTCATAATTGCCGCAGCTGTAACTCCTGCCGATAAACCAGGCGTGATTGAGCTGGAGGAATACGGGGCTGTATTTGCCGCGATCCAGAACATGCTTCTCGCTACGTACAGTCTAGGACTCGGTGCGGTATGGAGAACCGGCGAGCCTTGCTATCATCGCATGATGAACGAAGCCTTCGGCCTGCGCCCGCAGGACAAAATGCTGGGCTTCATTTATCTCGGCGTCTCCGATATGGGCGAGCTTAAGGGAAGAAGAGAGGATTTCCGCAGCAAGACTGTGTGGATCGGCGAAGAAGAATAAAGTCAGGAAAGAAGAAGCTGCAAGCTTTTACACAAAAAAGAACCTCAATCTCTGAAAGGGAACTTTCGGGATTGAGGTTCTTTTCATCAATTATTGTACTGTTATTCTTGTACTTCCTGCGGCTCGGCAGCCTGCTTGATAATTTCCAGCTTCCTGAAGCGATGCGCTTCCTTCTCCAGCAGCTTGAAAACCAGGCCCTGGTACTCGAACGTCTCGTCTTCATTCATTTCCGGGTTCATGCCGTACAGCCAGCCGCCGATCGTATCGACATCCTCCGTATTCAGCTCGGTCAGCATGATATCGTTGATCTGGTTGATCGTTACCTTGCCGTCGACGACCACATGGTGTTCATCCAGGTGCACGATAGGCTGCTCTTCCTCCTTATCGAACTCGTCGCGGATTTCCCCGACGATTTCCTCAAGGATATCCTCGATGGTAATCAATCCGGCCGTACCGCCGTATTCATCGATTAATATGGCGATATGAGTGCCTTCGTGCTGCATTCTTTTTAACAATTCATTCACCGGGGTTACCTCGGACACCGCCATGACCGGCTGCAGAATCGAGGAAATCTCCAGGTTCGGATTATCCTCGTACGCGAGGAAGAATTGCTTCGTATTGATAATCCCCACGATATTATCCTTATGCCCCTCAACGACAGGGAAGCGGGTATATTGCTGCTCCTTGATCGTCTCCAGGTTCTCTTCGCGGGTCTTGTCTGTATATAAGCACACCATATCGGTGCGCGGAACCATAATTTCTTTGGCCAGCATATTGTCAAAAGCAAATATCCGGTTTACGTATCCGTATTCGCTTTGATTGATTTTACCGCTTTCGAAGCTTTCGTTAATAATGATCTGCAGCTCTTCCTCAGAGTGAGCTTCTTCATGCTCGCTGACAGGCTTGATGCCGAACAGGCGTACAAGCTGAAGCGCAGATCCATTGAGCGCCCAAATGAAGGGGTGCATTATCTTGGTGAAAATAATGAGCGGTTTTGCAGTAAGCAAAGCAACCTGCTCTGCTCTTCGGATGGCGATCGTCTTTGGAGCCAATTCTCCGACAACAACGTGAAGATAAGTAATTACGGCAAAAGAGATGATAAATGAAATAACGCTGCTTACTGCTTCAGGTACATTTAAACTATGGAGCAGTGGGTGAAGCATTTTCTCCACTGTTGGTTCTCCTAACCATCCAAGTCCGAGCGCTGTAATCGTAATTCCCAATTGGCAGGCCGACAAGTAACCGTCCAGATTGCTAGTCACTTGTTTAACCGACAGAGCCTTCTTGCTTCCCTCGGCTATCATTTGATCCACCCGGCTTGCCCTCACTCGCACAATCGCGAATTCCACGGCTACGAAAAACGCTGTAAACCCGATTAGTATGGCGACCAGCACCAAGTATAGTACCAAAAGCCTGTCACTATCCATTCGATTCATCTACTCCTTTTATTAAATAAGATATGAAATATTATTAATTATATAGCATGCTTACCAGGAAAGCTAATGCAGGACACAATTTTTTCACAAATAATATTTTACAATTATTTTACATTAAGACCATCGTAAGGAATTTATTCGCATTTATTATAAGGAGGTATTCTATGAATTGTAGAGAGGGAGGAATCGATTACGAATGAGAAAAAAATGGGCAAGAAAGTGGCTGCAGTGGGTAGTTTCGGGTGCGCTTACTGTAACCGCGGTGGTTGGCTTTGCACCAGCTGATACCGCCGAGGCTAGGGAGCTGCGGATTCAGAGCAGCCTGGCGCTGAATAACTGGAATGCCGCAGCCATCGTTAGTGTTGATGGGCAGGCGAATACCGGGCCGCTGACTGTATCTGAGGCTATCGCCAAGGGAAACACCGGCGAAGCCGTTCAGGTAAGCGGTTATATTGTCGGACATGCCACCGGCTCGCTCACGGCGAAGTTCCAAAGTCCTTTCTCGAATGATTATAATTTCTTAATCGCCGATGATCTGGACGAGCGAAGCTCGGCCAAGCTGATCGATGTGCAAATTCCCTCTGGCTTCAGGGCCCAATTTGGACTGCAAAGCAATCCAGGCTTGATTGGGCAGCGCGTTAATGTGTCAGGAACGCTTGCGGCTTATAACCATTTCTCCGGGCTCAAGAGCGTATCCGCCATTCAACTGGCTGATGCTGGGCAGCCAGGATCTGGAGAGAGTCCAGTACTGCCTGACGGTACGGGCAAAAAAGTTCTCTTCGATAACACCCATGCCCAAACGGCAGGGGCGGCCGATTGGATCATCGACGGGGCGTTCTCCGACTTCGCCGATGGGCTGCGGGCGGCCGGGTTTGCGGTAGAGGCGCTGGAGCGCACCGCTCCGCATCAATTCGATAGCCCGGCGATTACGTACAACCGCCTTAAAGACTATGACGTATTCGTTATTCCCGAAGCGAACATTCCCTTCAAAGCTGCGGAGCAGGACGCGATCGTACAATACGTTCAAGAGGGAGGCGCCGTATTTTTCATTTCCGATCATTATAATGCGGACCGCAACAAGAACCGCTGGGATTCCTCCGAGGTATTCAACGGTTACCGCCGCGGCGCTTATGAGCTCCCGACCAAAGGGATGAGCGTGGAGGAAGCGTCCTCCCCGGCTATGCAGAACGTGACAAGCTCGGACTGGCTTGCCGAGCATTTCGGCGTACGCTTCCGCTATAATGCGCTTGGCGACGTGAATGCGACCGATATCGTCGCTCCTTCCCAATCGTTCGGAATCACGTCGGGCGTCAGCGCGGTCGCGATGCATGCCGGCTCCACGCTGGCGATTATCGATCCTTCGAAGGCGAAGGGCATCGTATACGTTCCAACTGGAGTGCCGAAATGGGGCCATGCCGTAGACAGCGGCGACTACAACGGGGGCGGAAGAGCGGAAGGTCCGTATGCGGCCATCGCCAAGATTGGACTCGGCAAAGCCGCTTTTATCGGCGATTCCTCGCCCGTTGAGGATGCTACCCCGAAATACGTCCGCGAGGAGAACGGGGCGAAGAAGACAACGTATGACGGCTTCAAGGAAGTGGATGACGGGCGATTCCTCATTCAGACCGTGAAGTGGCTGGCTCATAACGAGAGCTATACTTCGCTGAGCGAGGTGCCGGGACTTGTCCTTGACGCGCCGACACAGCTGCACGCTTACGAGCTCCCTTCGGCTTCGACGGAGCCTGCACCTGAGCCGTGGGCAGCGCCGGCCGCAGGCTACAAATGGTATGATCCGTCCACCTTCAAGCCAGGCTCCTACGGCTCCTCGCAGCCGCCTGCAGTCGAGCCGGTATATGCCTTCGTTCACCAATCGCAGCTGCCAAGCGCGGAGGAATTCACGATTCGCTTGACTGTTGAAGGTCTTGCGCCGGGGCAGACAGTGAACGGCCTCAAGGTAGGGATCTATCTCAGCGGAGGCGAGCAAATTGCCCGGTTCAGAAATAACGACAGCTCCTGGTCGGCCTACGGGTACAGCCCGGATTTCTCCCTGACGGCCAATGCTCAGGGCAGAGCCTCGAGAGACCTGACCGTCCAGCTTAAGCCGAACCAGGCGGGAGCGGCGAGCCTGCGCCTGAAGCAGGGCAGCGCCAATGTCATCACGAGAACGGTTACGATCGCCAATGTGAATGCCGAGCCGCTGCCCCTGGCAGCAAGAATGCTGACGGATAGCGAAGCTTCGCTCGGGGTGCGGGCCGCAGGGATTGCCAATCGCTGGCCGACCCGCTTGCCTCTCATTGCAGCAAAGAGTGCTTAATGCATTTCTCTACAAGAATGCTTGGCACCGGACAGTCCTGATCAGGGGCTGTCCGTTTTTTTACTCTTGGTGAGGGGGATTTTCCGCTTTGTGCCTTGTGCGCCGTTCGGATATGATATGAATAACAATAGACAGCCAAAAGCGTCGGGTGGGGGAGCGAGGAATGAACAAGGTAACCATGAAGGATATTGCCGAGGCTGCCCAAGTATCTTTGGCCACGGTATCCTATGTGCTCAACAACAATACGAAGCAAAAAATTAGCGAGGAGACCCGGCAGCGCATTCTCGAAATAGCCAAGCAGCTGCAATATGTGCCTAATATGGCCGCGCGAAGCCTGGTAGGAAATGCGTCCTCCAAGCTGGTTGCGATTGTCACGCTTAAGGATCAGAACGATAGGCCTTGGCAGAAGAGCCGTTACCATGACTTGACGATGAAGCTTCAGGAGCTGCTTAATGAACGGGGCTACGATGTGATCGTGGCCAGCACGGACAGCGTGCAGGTAGAGCTGGATATTATATTAAAAAGAACGCTCGATGCGCTGTTCATCATCGATGTGCCGGAGCAGCATTTTTTTAACATTTCACGCAAATTTACAGTGCCGATTATCGTTATCGACAGCTACATCAGCGATACGATGTTTCGAAAGATAGTTCCCGATTATAAGTCCGCGATCAGGCTGGCCAGGCAAGTGATTGCCCGAAGCAGCAGGATGTCTGGAGATGAACAGTCCAGGGTCGGACAGTCCAGAGTCGAACAGTCAGAATGTGAATATTCAGGATACAAACTTTCAGGATATAAACAATCAGGAGATGATAAAGCAAGGGACAATCAGATAAGGGATGACTCGGCAGAGGGTAATCAGACAAGGGGTTGCCCGGGAGAGGAGAATGAAGGAACCGATTCGAACACTGCTGTTCAGGAGCCTTTTCTCGTTATGGGGAAATTTAATAATTCAGGGATGGAAGAAGCTCTCACGGAGACCTTCCGTCCGGACGATGTATACAAAATGGAGAGGCGGGAAGAGCTGGAGCAGTACGTCCAAGCACGGCAGGGGAGACCGGGGATTTTTGTCAATGAGTTGCTCGCGGTCATGGCCGCGCCCTACATGCAAACCGAGGATATGGTCGTGATTGCCAATGCCGGGGCGGAATATCTGCTTCCTAGGGAAGTGCGGTGTATTGTGTTTCATAATGATGACAAGGCCCAGACGGCGATTGGCGTTATGGAGAAGCTGCTGTGCAAGGAATATGATGAAATTGAAGATTATAGTTATGTAGCCCCTGTGACAGGTGACTCTATCGGCTGATTGACGCTTGCGGATGAACGGTGATATAATGCCGCTCAGATCATAACTTAAGCGTTTAAGTTATACGCTCGATATTTCGGGAATGGAGTGAATGAATTGGCGGTACAACGGGAGCATGACGTAGTGGTTGATTATGGGGACCTTGCCGTAACTGGAGGAATATCCGTCTTTGATGAGCGGTTTGATGAAATGTTCTATTATGACGGCGATGATCTGGGTGCGGCCTATACGCCGGAGGGGTGTAAATTCCGCCTTTGGGCGCCGACAGCATCGGAGGCTCATGTGGTATTCTACCTCACATGGGATGATGCGGAGCCAATGATGACGCTGCCGATGAAGCGCGATGTTCAGGGCACCTGGGTATTGAACGCGGAAGGGGATCATCAAGGGCATTACTATACGTACCGCGTCAAAATCGGGGAGGATTGGAACGAAGCGGCCGATCCTTATGCCAGAGCCGTGGGGGTGAACGGAGATCGGACGGCTATTGTGGACTTGCACAGCACAAACCCGGAGCAGTGGGAGGATGACCGGAGGCCCGCCTTTGATGCTGCGGTCGATGCGGTCATTTATGAGCTGCATGTGAAGGATCTGTCCAGCCATCCTCATAGCGGGATCAAGCATGCCGGGAAGTTCCTTGGACTTGCGGAGAGCGGGACCCGCGGGCCGAATGGCATCATGACAGGCCTGGATCATATCGCCGCGCTCGGCGTGACGCATGTTCAGCTCCTGCCGGTCTTCGATTACGCGACCGAGAGCGTGGATGAGACGAAGCTGGATGAGCCGCAGTACAATTGGGGATACGACCCCAAGAATTACAACGTCCCCGAAGGCTCGTATGCTACCGACCCATACGTACCGGGCCTGCGCATGGCCGAGCTCAAGCAGGCGATCCAAGCTCTCCACCAGCGCGGTCTCCGGGTCATTATGGATGTCGTCTACAATCATGTTTTTGACTGGTATTTGATTAATTTCACCAAGCTTGTCCCCGGCTACTACCTGCGTTATAAAGAGGACAGAACGCTGTCGGACGGCTCCTTCTGCGGGAATGAATGCGCTTCAGAACGGCCGATGATGCGGAAATTCATCGTGGATTCGGTGCTGTACTGGGCAAGGGAATATCATATGGATGGTTTCCGCTTCGATCTGATGGGGCTGATGGATGTCGAGACGATGAATGAGCTCCGGCGGCGTCTCGATGGCATGGATCCTTCAATCATTATGATCGGCGAAGGCTGGGTCATGGACACGGTTCTTCCCGAAGAGCAAAGAGCGCACCAGAACAATGCCGACATGCTCCCTGGCATCGGCCACTTCAACGATGACTACCGGGACGCTATAAAGGGGAGTATTTTCTACTTTGACCAGAAGGGCTTCATCAGCGGCGGAGCTGGTTATGAGGACAGAATTCGCAAGGGGGTCGCCGGCGCGATTGATTATAATGAGCAGCTCCGCCACTTTGCGAAGGAGCCGGGCCAAACGGTGAACTATGTCGAGTGTCATGATAACCATACCTTATGGGATAAAATCGTTCTCGCCACAGCCCAAGACGCCGAGGAACGCCGAATCAGCATGCATCGGCTGGCATCGGCGATCGTTTTGACGAGCCAGGGGATTCCCTTCCTGCATGCAGGGCAGGAATTCATGAGGACAAAGGGCGGGGAAGAGAACAGCTACAAGTCCCCGGTGGAGGTGAACTGGCTCGATTGGGAGCGCTGTGCCGCACATCAGAATCATGTAGCATATATGAGGGAGCTGATTGCACTGCGCAGGAGCCACCCGGCGTTCCGCCTGCGTACGGCGCAGCAGATTCGCGAGCATCTGTACTTTGAGCCGGCGCCGGAGCATTGCGTAGCGTTTACGCTGCGGGACCATGCCGGCGGGGATGCCGCCAAGCATATTTATGTGCTGTATAACGCCAGAACTGAGCCAGTTCAGCTGGATCTGCCTGAGCTGGGAGGATGGGCGATCCGCTTTGGGGGCGAGCATGTTGCTGAACTGGAGGGCAGCCGCTTGAAGGCACACGGCATCGGCATGATTGTCATAATGGTTGCAGGGGAAATGGTGGGATAGTTAGTATAGCCGAAGGCCTCTTTTGATGGAAATGTTGCAATAATGTAGGAGGATTACTTTTTAAATAACTGAATGTATTTCATGCAGTTAGTTTATCGGTTTTGGCCGCGTTAGGGGGAGCTAACTGCAAACCCTACATCTAGTTTTAGTTTTTTTCGATGAATGAGCTCAATCCAGGTAAACTAGCTGCATGTGTTACATTTAGCGCATGTATTTTTTATAAACTAGCTCCAACTAGCTGTATAAAATACATTTAGATTCCAAATGACCTTGTAAAGCCAGGGGCTGGCTGGATGGCCGCCACCAACGATCTAATAATCTACAGCAAACTCCAATAACCATCGTCCCAACAATCTCTAACCAACCACCGGCTCAATAATCAAAGTGCTAGCTGAATGAAACCAAGCGCTACGATGTAAAAACCGTATTACTATTGGGGCAGACTTCTTACTTACGGGGCTGAGCCGCTTTTGCATCATATCGAATATTGCTGACTATTTGGATAGGTGGCCTCACTTATGCCACTCGGTAGCAACCACCTGCTTGACTTCACGCAACGCAGGTATCACCAAGTATCACTAATATCACGGGCGGCATTCAGCGTGCATGGCATGGCGTCTCACGATTTAACAGTCCGTTATCAACCACACCACATCATATTGAAAATAATTGTTGTGCAAAATATAGTAATAAAGATGATTTGCAGTTCATTATAAATTGCATATTCAGAAAATAGGAGATGATGGGATGAAAACAATCTGTATCTTTGCAGGCTCAAATTTAGGATCGCATGAAGACTACAAGCAGGCTGCCGGACAGCTCGGGCGTTATTTGGCGGAGCATGGGTACCGCCTGGTGTATGGCGGCTCAAGGATCGGGCTGATGGGAGAGGCGGCCAATGCCGCAATGACAGCTGGCGGAGAGGTGATCGGCGTCATGCCATCGGGCCTGTTTGCAGGCGAGATGGTGCACAGGGAGCTGACCGAGCTGATCGAGGTAGACGGGATGCATGCGCGAAAAGCGAAAATGGGGGAGCTGGCCGACGGCTTCATCGCTCTGCCCGGCGGCTTTGGAACCTACGAGGAATTGTTCGAGGTGCTGTGCTGGGCTCAAATCGGCATTCACAAGAAGCCGATCGGTCTTCTGAATGTTCGCGGCTTCTACGATCCGCTGCTCCAAATGGTCGAACACAGCATGAAAGAGGGCTTCTCCAATTCCTCTCACCTCAGCCTGATCAATATCTCTCCGGATCCTGCCGAGCTCCTGCAGAAGATGGAATCCTATCAACCGCAGACTTTAGAGAAAAAGTGGAAGGAGCTCGTTTAAGCCGAATTCAGGCTCAAGCCTCCTGTTTCTATTGCTTCGGAACATCCCTCCCTTATATCGCATAGGGGAGGGATGTGATTTTGAAGGATGGGCTCATCGCCTTCTATTTTTTAATCACTGCAATCCATAACTCATTTCTGTTCTCTTCCGGCGGCAGGTAACATTCAACAGCAGGTAAATCAGCAAGCTCATAGGCGGAGTCTGGAAGCCACTCAGTATACAGGCGCTTCCATATCTCCACGATGCCTTCCGGACCGCCATCCGCTTCGAATACGGCCCAGACGGATTCCGGAAATTCTCTTCTTACCATTCGTTCCGGCGGCAGACGAAGTTCCGACGTAACGGACAAAATGTAATGAAACTCTTCATGATTGCCGTGGTCGCCGTCTGCACATACTCCCAGCAATCCTCTTAATTTGTGGTTGGGCTGCTGGATTGCCCACAGCTCCTCAAACCCCCCGTCTCTCGCAGCATTGTTCCATAAATTGGAAATCATATTGAAGGAATCGCTGTTATTGACCCTGTGCTGCACGCCTACAATTGAGAATCTCCCCAGTTCCTCGATTCTGTAATTCATTCCTACAACTCCTTTAATCGATATTTGAAAGGACAGCCGCGAATAAGCTTTAAGCTTCGTTCCCAGATTACGCGCTGCTGTTGGCGTAGTGCCGTGTAAATTTTGAAATGCGCGTGTAAATGCTTCCGGGGAATCATACCCGTACTTAAGGGCAAGATCAATCACCTTGATATTGCTGTTTTGGAGTTCATAAGCCGCTAGAGATAGACGCCGCCTTCTTATGTATTCCGATAACGAGACATCTGTTATAAAAGAGAACATGCGCTGAAAATGGTACACAGAACAGCAAGCGGCTTTTGCTGCCGCTTCATAATCAATCTCTTCTGTAATATGATCCTCAATATAACTGATGGCTTGATTCATTCTCTCCACCCAGTCCATCACGATCATCCTCCCCTGGAATCAAAATACAGCATAGCGATCCTTGCAGCCTTGCAATTTATGCACTATTATGCAAGGCTGCTGGAATTTTCAATACCACGGATAGCTTTTTGCCGTGATAGAAGCTCAGTCCTCATCTTCATGCCAGCATTCAATCTCATATACTGGCTTCATTACATTTAATATACATGCTTTCAACCACACGTTTGTATATAGGACAAGCTTTATTTTTTATACTTTCGGCCGTCTTGCTGGACAGAATGAAGCTGGACCTTCCCGAATCCGAACGCGCATAAACACGGAGAAAAGCGTCCCTCGCCGCAATGGCTGCAGGGACGCTTTTTGCTTATCTTAAATTTTTACGGAGGATCTGGCGTATTGAATTTCACCGAGTCCGTTCACGGTATAGCTGCGATCATAGATGACGATGGCTGCCGGTGTCTCGGTCTCGTTGGTGACGGTAATGCTGTCCTCGGTTACGCTGACGTTGAGGCGGGCTCCCCGGAACATCACCTTGAAGGAGAATGATGTCCAGTGGGAAGGGATGAACGGGTGCAGCTGCAATGCGCCGTCCCTCACCTTCAGGCCGCCGAAGCCTTGAACGACGGACATCCAGGTGCCTGCCATGCTCGTGATGTGCAGGCCATCCTCGGTATCGTTATTGTAATTGTCGAGATCCAGACGAGCTGTGCGCAGGTACATTTCATAAGCCTTCTCCTGGTAGCCCAGCTCGCAGGCAATGATGGCATGCAGGCATGGCGACAGGGAGGACTCATGCACCGTCAGCGGCTCATAGAAATCGAAGTTGCGCTTCTTCGTCTCCAGGTCGAACTGGTCGCCCAGGAAATAAATCCCCTGCAGCACATCGGCTTGCTTGATGAAGCAGGAGCGGAGAATCCGGTCCCAGGACCAGTTCTGGTTCAGCGGCAGGTCCTCTGGCTTCAGGTCTTTGACCGGGATAATCTCCTTGTCGAGGAAGCCGTCCTGCTGCAGGAAGACGCCGCGCTCTTCATCGTATGGATAGTACATATTATCGATTATTTCATTCCACTTGGCGATCTCCTCGTCCTTCAGCTCCAGCTTGCCGATCAGCTCCGCATAGCGGTCCTGTTCATGCTCTTCCAGGTAGCGCATGACCTCCTGTGTATATTCCAGCGTCCAGACTGCGATCCGGTTCGTGTACCAGTTGTTGTTGACGTTGTTCTCGTACTCGTTTGGTCCGGTAACCCCGAGCATGACGTATTTGCCCTTGTCTTTGGAGAAGTTGACGCGCTCCTCCCAGAAGCGTGAAATTTCGACGAGCACCTCCAGACCGTATTGGCCGAGATACGACTTATCGCCGGTATAGTTGACATAGTTGTAGATCGCGTAAGCAATGGCGCCGTTGCGGTGGATCTCCTCGAACGTGATTTCCCACTCGTTATGGCACTCTTCGCCATTCATCGTCACCATCGGATAGAGGGCGCCTTTGGTAAAGCCCAGCTTGCGCGCATTCTCCTTCGCCTTCTCCAGATGCTTGTAGCGGTAAATGAGCAGGTTGCGGGCAATGCTGGAATCCGCAGTGCTGAGATAGAACGGCAGGCAATAGGCTTCCGTATCCCAGTAGGTGCTGCCGCCGTATTTTTCCCCTGTAAAGCCCTTAGGCCCGATGTTCAGCCGGTCGTCCTCGCCAGTGTAGGTCTGATTCAACTGAAAAATATTGAAGCGAATTGCCTGCTGCGCGGACTCGTCGCCTTCGATGATAATGTCGCTCTCGCTCCATTTCGCGGCCCAGGTATCGACCTGCTCGCGAAGCAGCGCGTCGAACCCGGCTGCCTTGGCTGCGCCTAGCGATTTTGCGCCTGCCTCTACCAGCTGGCCCAGGCCATAGTTACGGGAAGTGACGTTGGCCACGTATTTGTACAGGGTGATCTGCTCCCCGGCGAGTGCCTCGACCGCCACTTCACTGGAGACGAATTTGTCGCGCTCCTCCAGGGCAGGAGTAAGCTGCAGCTTGCTGCCGTCTTTGAAAACCTCAAACGCCATCACCGAGGTGACATGGAAATCCAGCTTCTTCGTCTTCAGCGTCAGGTAAGACTGCTCTGCGCCTGCTGCCTTCTCCACCTCTAGCCAGAACTTCTCGTCATAGTTCGAGTCTTTGTTCTGCACGTCTCCGTCCAGGTAAGGGACAAGGCGGATTGTACCGCTGAAGTTCAGCGGGGTAATCGCATAGCGAATCGCTCCGATTTCATGGCGGGCCATGCTGACGAAGCGCAGCGCGTTCACCTGGAGCTGCTTGCCATCCTCGAGCTCCGCTATGAAGCGGCGCGACAACGTGCCTTCCTTCATGTTCAGTTCGCGCACGAAGTCGCGGACCTTGCACTTCGCCAGATCCAGCTCGAGGCCGTCAAGAAATACATTGATCCCGATCCAATTCGTGCTGTTCAGCACTTTGGCGAAATATTCGGGATAGCCGTTCTTCCACCAGCCGACGCGTGTCTTGTCCGGGTAATAGACCCCGGCCATATAGCTGCCCTGCAGGGAAGAGCCGCTGTATTTCTCTTCGAAGTTGGCGCGCTGGCCCATGAATCCGTTGCCGATGCTGAATATGCTTTCGGATATTTCATGTGTCGACGGATCGAAGGACTCTTCAATGATCGACCATTCATTGATTTTCAGATATTGTTTCACGATAACCAGACTCCTTTAATCATATGATGAAATAGTATTGCTCTTTCATTTCGGGTTGGCAGCACGGCAAGGCGGGCTAATGAGCCATGCTGACGTACGATGCAAACGCGCTATGCGAATGCGCATGCTAGAGCGCTATGCTGGCGAGCCATGCTAATGCATCATACAGACGTACGATGCAAACGCGCGATGCTGACGAGCCATGCTAACGCACCATGCTAACGCACCATGCTGATGAACCATGCAAACACGCCATGCTGCTAACGCGCCATGCTCAGTTCCTTCAAGCGCTCTACCGTCATTTCCCGGAGCGAAGGGATCACCAGCTCGGCCGTGCCCAGCGTGTCGGGCGAGCCGATTCCGACGCAGCTCATGCCGGCCCGGTGCGCCGCTTCAATCCCGGCTTCAGCATCCTCGAAGACGACGCACTGCCCCGAAGGGACGGAGAGGGCCGCTGCTCCCAGTAGGAATACCTCTGGATCGGGCTTGGCATTCGTCGTATGCGTCCCGTCGATGATCGCATCGAAGTAGGGGGTCAGGCCGGTATTGTTGAGAATCGTCATTGCGTTCCTGCTGGCCGACCCGAGCGCCGTCTTCAGCCCGTTTTCCCGGCAGGCTGCGAGGAATTCCAGGGCACCAGGCAATATTTCCGCAGGATCCATTTTGGAAATGGATTCGAAATACCAGTTGTTTTTTCGCTCGGCAAGCTCATCCTTTTTGGCGTCATCGAACTGCAGGCCGCCAATGCTGAGCAGAATGTCCAGGGAAGCCATGCGGCTGACCCCCTTGAGCTTCTCGTTATCCTGCTCGGTGAATGTGAATCCCAGCTCATCAGCGAGCCGTTTCCAGGCAAGGTAATGATATTTGGCGGTGTCGACAAGGACTCCGTCCAGGTCAAAGAGACATGCTTTGATTGAGGTCATAACCTCTCCTCCTTAGCGCAAACGTTTGAACAAAATGTCAAAAAATAAATGAAGCAGCAAGGCTTCAAATATTGTAAAGGGGACAGAGCTTCAGCGTGAGAGCATGAAGCCCTATCCTTGAAAGCTAACAGCTTCATCATTCTGCTTCAACATTCTCCGCTTATGGGCGGACGGAATGGATAGATGATTCACGGATCATCAATCGGTGCGGAATGATCTGTCGCTTCGGGTAGGAAGCGTCCTGGTTGTTCTTGATCGACTGGATCAGTACCTGGGAGGCGGTATATCCCAAGTTGTAAATACCGATATCCACGCTGCTCAGCGGCGGCGTTGACAATTCCGATAGCGGGATATTGTTAAAGCTCACCAGACACAAATCCTCAGGCACTTTGTATTTAAGCTCATGCAGGCCGCGCAAAATCCCGAAGGCGACGACATCATCGATCAGGACGAGGGCGGTCGGCCGATTCGGAAGATTCATGAAGAACGACATAGCCCGATAGCCGCTTTCCTGCAGAAATTCACCTTCAACGATCCATTCGGGGCGGGACTCCAATCCGGCATCGGCAAGAGCCTTCATGTAGCCCTTCAGCCGGTCCTTCGAGACGACAAGCTCCGGCGGTCCGCTGACGAAGCCGATTCGTTCATGTCCTAGTGAAATGAGATGCTTTGTGGCATCGTAGGATGCTTGAACATTGTCGGTATCCACGGACAGAATGTCGGGATATTTGTCGCTCCGTCCGATCAGGACGAACGGATGGCCATGCTCCTCCAGGAAATCAATGACCGGATCGTCCGTTCTGGAATAGAGCAGGATGACCCCATCGACCCTGCGTCCGTTAAGCAATCTGGAGACGCCTTCAACCTCTTCCTTCTCATTGGCCCCCGAGCTGATAAGTACATCATATCCCAAACGGCTTGCCTGGGTGACGATGCCGCGGATCAATTCCATAAAGAAGTAATTCGAGAACAATTCTTCGGCCGATTTCGGGAGCATGATGCAAATGCTGTTCGTCGTCTTGGACACCAGGCTCTTCGCCATAATGTTGGGATGGTAGCCAAGCTGCTCCATAATGGCTCTTACTTTCTGGGAAGTCTCCGTGCTGATTCTTGGATGATTGGACAGCACCCGGGACACGGTGGAGGGAGATACTCCGGCCTTTCTTGCAACGTCTTTAATGGTTACAGCCATAATGACCTCCTGTGGAACCGTTTGCTTACACTGTAATCTTAATCCAAAGGCTAGCGAAAGTAAATAGATAATCCCCGATAAAGTATCAGATTCAGAGGCATTAGGATGATAAATGACGAGACATTTCCAAATTCCGGTTAAAAAAATGATGGAAGCAAATATAAAGGAAATTCGGAGAAATCGAGAGATAAAGCGAGGAAAAAAACTAAAACCTGCAATAAACGGTCAATGCAAACGTTTTAATTAAGTTAAACGCTTAAGTTATATTGTTAGTGCAGATACAGCGCTTACATATTTTTCGGGAGTCATACAAGGAATTTTTCACCCCGTGTTGGTAACGTTTGCGCTTTGAAGCTTGAATGCACACTGTGCGCAGCTCCGAGCGAGGTATTGTGCTGCATAGTGGGAGAAGGTTGAACAGAAATTGAAATGCTGGAAAAAGACACAAGGGGGGTGCGCATTAGCAGCCGTCAGCTTTGAGGCAATTTACGGTTCAAAAATTCTATGACAGCGAAAGGAGCTATTGCTTATTATGGGTGTTCAAAAGTCATTTCGTATCGTGGCGCTAAGTCTAGTCCTGCTGATGCTGGTTAACCTGCTTGGGATCGGTCAGGCGTTCGGCCAAGCTGATCTGCGGTCATTACCGGTCTCCCAGCAAGGAATGCAGAACCAACAGGAGCAGGGCCCTCTGTTTCGTCAGGACGGTTCTGCAACTGCCACCAGAGTCACAGAACAGGAGCAGAGCCCTCTTTTTCATCCAGATGGGTCTGTAACCGTCACCGGAATTACGGAGGCGAGGAAGCTGTACGTGGTGGGGAGCTTTGCCGCATCCCGCTGGAATCAGTTTATAGAAATGACGGCAGTAAGCTCTTACATCGAGAATGGAACCCGAATGAATGTGTATTCATACACTATTCCGAAAACGGATTTTATCGCGAATAAAGGCGTCGTCGAATATAAATTTTCGACAGTGGACGGAGATTGGAACGCTTCTTACGCCGATCCCCGCAATGCGTCCAGGATTAGTGTGAACTCGGCGATTCATAGCTTGAGCATACGGGACGATGCCGGGCACTCGCCTGGAAAAGAAGTCGTCAAAGGGCAAGGCCTGGAGCTGCGGGCAGTTAGAATTCTCGCGGATGGCACGGCCGAGGATTTGACGGACCATGCAGTCTGGTCATCGAGCCAGCCGTCCGAGATTTCGGTTGTCCGCGGCAAGGTGGAGGTTGCCGATCACGCGGCAGCTGGAGCAAGCACGGTCATATCGGCCGTGTATGAGGATATGATTACTGAGCTCGATTTAAAGGTTGTCGATAGGATTCTGGCCAGCCCGGTTATAAATGGAGACGGGACCGTAACCTTCAACAACAATACCCATACCGGGAACGAGCTGTATGTCATCGGATCGATGAACGGCTGGTCCCCGGAGAAGAGCGAGGCCATGGCGAAGGATGGGGCAGGGGTATTCTCGGCCACGATGGCCTTAGCACCAGGCTCTTATCCGTACAAATTCAATTCGAGCCGCGTGCAGTGGGAGGATGATTTTACGGATCCGCTAAATCCTCTGCAACAGGATGGCAACTCCGTCGTACATGTTCCAGGCATCCAAATCGGGGTGCCGGATACCGCTGCCAAGGGGAGCTCCCTAGAGCTAAAGGCAGCGCTTGTCCGATCCGATGGGACGGCGGACAGCGTCTCGCCGCAGTGGTCGCTTAAGGAGAGCGGCTTGGCCGGGATTACGATAACCGGGGGCAAGCTGGTCATCGCGGATGATGCAGCGGCAGCGAAATTTACGATCGTTGCTGAGCATGCGGGATACCGCAGCGAGAAGGAGCTGACGGCGGCCTCGGGCCTATACACCTTCAATCTGCATTACTTCCGCCATGACGGCAGGCAGAGCGATTGGAATATGTGGATTTGGCCGGAAGGGAAGGATGGAAGCGGCTATCCGTTTACAGGCGTGGATGCTGAAGGCTTTGCAGTCGGTACTTATGCATCCGTCTTGCCAAAAATCGGCGTCCTCACGCGCTTGAGTGTTCCCGGCAATGACTGGAGCGCACAGGAGATGGACCGCAAGGTGGAAATGCCTGAAGGACAGACCGAAGTTGACGTATACATGGTGGAGAACGACCCGAACGTGTATTTCACTAGGCCGGATACTTCGTCTAAGTTCAGCGCCGTTATGGCCGACGGTCTGGATACATTGATCGCTGAAAGCAGCAGCGCCTTAACAGAGGATGATGCAAGCACGGTGCAGCTGACGGATATTACCGAAGGAAACCGCAAGCTGTCTGTGAGTGCTGCTAAGCTGAGCGACCGCAAGCTCAGAATTACGTTGAATGATCCGCAGGAATTTGATGTTACTCATTTGTATACGCTGCAGACGGCGAATTTAGCGCCAACTTCAGTTACGATGCGTAAAATTTTGGATGATCCGTCTTTTTACTACGCTGGGAGCGACCTTGGGTTAACTTATGCGCCGTCAGGCAGCACGTTCAAGGTATGGGCTCCTACCGCAGCCCATGTCAGCGTGTCGCTGTACAGCAGCGCGGGCGATTACAACAGGAACGGCCTGGTCACCGATCATTCGGGCGGGAGAGAGCATGCGCTGAGCCGTTCGGCAAATGGCGTCTGGTCGGGCACGGTGTCTGGCGATTTGAAAGGTCAATTCTATATGTACAAGGTCGAGTTTGCGGACGGAACGGTCAACTATGCGGTAGATCCGTATGCGGCGGCTGTGTCGGCGAACGGTCAGCGTACCGCCATTATCGAGCTTAAGGATACGAATCCCGCGGCATGGACGCCGGAGAAGAAGCCGCAGCTCGTCGAGCCTACCGATGCGGTGCTGTATGAGCTGCACATTCGTGATTTCTCGATCAGCCCGGATTCGGGAATGGCACATAAAGGGAAATATAAGGCTTTTACGGAGAGAGGAACAACGACTTCCCAGGGTCTTCCTACGGGCATCGATCATCTAAAAGCACTCGGCGTTACGCATGTTCACCTTCTGCCGGCCTATGATTTCAAGACGGTGAATGAACTGGCAGTGGATGATCCGTCCTCCGATGCTCCGAAATACAATTGGGGTTATGATCCGCAGAACTACAATGTTCCCGAAGGGTCCTATTCCAGCGATCCCGGGGATCCTGCTGCGAGAATCCGCGAATTCAAGGAGATGGTTCAGAGCCTGCATGACGAGGGCATCGGAGTCGTTATGGATGTTGTGTATAACCATACTTTTTCGATTGAAGACGGCCCTTTCAACAAAATCGTCCCGGGCTACTATTACCGGACAACAGATGCGGGAACCTACTCCAATGCAACGGGCGTTGGTAATGAGATTGCCTCGGAGCGGCCGATGGTCAGCAAATATATTCGTGATTCCGTAAAATATTGGGCCGAGGAGTACGCGGTGGACGGCTTTCGCTTTGACCTCATGGGCCTGATCGATATCGACACGATGAGAAGCGTGGCAAGCGAGCTGCATCAGGAGGTGGATCCCGGCCTGATCCTGTACGGGGAGCCGTGGGATATGGGCCCGACCCCGCTGCCGCAGAGCTTGAAAACGATCAAGGGAACACAGCGCCATCTAGGATTTGCGGTATTTAACGACGATGTCCGCGGCGCGATCAAAGGGGACAGCGACGGCGCCGGCAAAGGCTTCGCAACGGGCGAGCCCGGTCAGGAGGCGGCCGTGGTGACTGGGGTCAAGGGAGCGACGGATTCTTTTGCGGCTAAGCCTTCGGAAGCGGTCAACTATGTTACCGCCCACGACAATTTGAATCTTTGGGATAAAATCATCAGGACGCAGGGGCTGGACGCCGATCTCGGCATGCTGAACATCCGGGACGGCGTGCTCGAAGGCGGGGGAAGCATCGAGGATGCGGTGGCTGCGGCGCAGCCGTATAAATACGTCGGAACCGGAGAGGACGTGTTCGATAACGAAACCGTGAGGCGTTCGCTTCTGGCCAACGGGATCGTGCTGACCTCGCAGGGGGTGCCGTTCCTGCATGCGGGGGATGAGCTGCTGCGCACCAAGTACGGCGATCATAACAGCTATCGCAGCCCGGACGCGATCAACCAAATTCGCTGGGACAACAAGGGTGATTTTAGCCGAATATTCGATTACTACCAAGGCTTGATCGAGCTTCGCAAGAGCCATCCGGCCTTCCGGATGAATTCCAAGGAAGCCATTGCGAAGCACCTGCAGGTGACGAAGAGCGATGGCAATATCGTGTCGTTTCAATTAACCGATTATGCGAATGGGGACACCTGGAAGAACATCGTCGTCATTTACAACGCTAACAAGACGGCCGAGACCGTGAAGCTTCCAGGCGATTCAGCCTGGAATATCGTGGTCAATGACCGGGCGGCGGGGACGGCGAAGCTGGGAACTCCGGTAACCGGCAGCGTTCAGGTTGCCGGATTGTCGATGATGGTGCTGTACGACGAGGAGACCGTGTACACGCCGGAGGTGGGCAGGATTGACCTGACTCCGGATGCTTTGGGGCTGGAACCAGGCATGAACCGCTCGCTGACGGCCGTCGTCCGCGACCAGAAGGGCAGCCCGATGACCGGGGCAAGCATAAGCTGGAGCACTTCCGACAGCAGAATTGCGGCCGTAAATGACAGAGGGATAGTCACTGCCAAGGCAGAGGGGACGGCAACGATTACCGCTGCTGTCGGCCAGATTAGGGCTGAGGCTGTCGTGCAGGTCGGCACTTTGCACCCTACAACGCTGGAATTGTCGGGGGCGAACGAAGTTTATGCTTCCCAGTCTACAATATTAACTGCAGTGCTGAAGGATCAATTTGGCCAGATGCTGAGGGGCAAGACGCTGGCTTGGAGCAGCTCGGACACCTCCATCGCAACTGTAAGCGGTATGGGGGAAGTAACGGGGCTTAGACCGGGGAGCGTTACGATCACCGCCCGGATCGGCGGGCTTATGGCGGAGAAGCGGATCCAGGTTCTGCCTTTTGAGAAAAAAACGGTACAGCTTCGCTACACACGGCCCGATCAAAATTATGAGGACTGGAATCTGTGGGTTTGGGGTACCGGCGGCGTGAGTGATGGTCAGGTGAATTTCACGGTTCGGGATGGCGCTGCTATAGCGAACATCGAGACTGCGCCGGACAGCAGCTCTGTCGGCTTTGTCATCCGCAAAGGCACGGACTGGAGCACGGCGAAGCAGGATATTCCCGATGACCGGAGCATTCCGCTCGGAGCCGGGCAGACCTTTGTGAAGGTGAATGTGCAGAGCATGGTCATGGAGATTGATATTTTGCCCGAGGTGAGCGGGCCGGCGTTGAACGACGGGAACATTGTTTTCTACTACCGGGATGACGATCTGTACCGGCAGGACGCCATGCATACGATATCGGCCGTGAAGCTGAATGTGTCCCCTATGCATGGTGCGAATGCTGTTAACCATGCCAATGATGTAAATGCTGCAGATGCTGTGCGTGATGTAAGTAATGCAAGAGATGTAAGTGATGCAATTAAAGCAACTGATGGAAGTGATATAAGTGATGTGAGTGATGTAACTGATGTCACTGAAGCAATTAATGCAACTGATGGAAGTGACGTAAATAACGTAAATAACGTAAATAATGTGAACAGCACGAACAACACAAACAACACAAACAACACAAACAACACAAACAACACAAACAACACAAACAACACAAACAACACAAACATAACGAATGATCTGTATGTTTCAAATACTGCGAATGCTGCGCATAATGTACAGAGTTATGACATGGTGTATGATTCGAAAAATGAATACTTCGTCTATACTTTGAAAAATGTGGAGCCAGGCAAGTATTATTACGATTTCACGGTTACGCGCCATGGCCGGGATTCCATCGTTCTGGATGAGAAAAATCCGCTGCGCGAAGGCGGCCGTTCCGTGATCGAGTTCCGGAGGCCGGAGCTGCATATTCAGGCAGAGATCTCTCCTGCCAGCTTGAACGGAGCGGTTGCTTACCACGAAAACGCAGTTCTGGCGCTGAAGATAGCCGGGGATGAGGGCATCGGGCTGCGTGAGGCTTATGCAGATTTGCGGGAGCTTGGAGGCGGGGCTAAAGAGGCCATCGATCCGCAGCTGTTGGAACGGACGATCTCCGTATCTGACCATGTTCCGGCTGGTGCCAAGACGATTGGAATTACGGTTGTTGATGAATACGGTAACAAGCACCAGGGTGAAGCTGAAATTACAGTGAGAGCGAGAACGGGGAACTCGCCGCTGGATTTCGATTGGGATGAAGCGAGAATCTATTTCCTGCTGACGGACCGCTTTTACAACGGCGACCCTGGCAATGACAATCCGAACGGGATTCCGGGAAGCTATGATCCGTCACAGCCGGAAGCTTATCACGGAGGAGATATTCGCGGAATCATCGAAAAGCTCGATTATTTGGAGCAGCTGGGGATCAACACGATTTGGATAACGCCGATTGTGGACAATATTGATTTTGATGTACGTCACGGTAAAAATGGTCCGCAATTTGGCTATCACGGCTACTGGGCGAAAAACTTCGAAGCCATGGATGAGCATCTTGGCGATATCGACGATTTCAAGGAGCTCATTGACAATGCTCATGACCGCGGCATTAAAATTATGGTCGACGTAGTGCTGAACCATGCTGGCTACGGCATGAAGCAGGGCGATCAGGCGCCGGGGATTCCCGGGTATCCGACGGCGGTAGAGCAGGAGCGATTTGCCGGGATGCTGCGCGATGGCGGAACGGACACGGTTCGCGGTGAACTGGCCGGATTGCCGGATTTTAAGACGGAGGAAGCCGAGGTCAGAGATAAGCTGATTGAATGGCAGGTCGCTTGGCTGAACAAGGCACGTACCGATCGCGGAGACACGATTGATTACTTCCGCGTGGATACGGTGAAGCATGTCGATGAGACGACATGGATGGCCTTCAGGAACGAGCTGACGAGGGCGAAGCCAGATTTTAAGCTGATCGGCGAGTACTTTGGGGCATCTCCGGGCAATACCGGTGGAGTTTTGGGGAATGGACAGATGGATTCGTTATTGGATTTTCAATTTAAGGAGAAAGCCAGGGATTTCGTGAACGGCCAGATCGATAGCGTGGAATCTTACCTGCAGCTGCGAAACGGATTGCTGACGAGCGATAGGACGTTTGGGCAGTTTTTAAGCAGCCATGATGAGAGTGGATTCCTGTCTCACTATGTGGACGGGGACATCGGCAAGCTGAAGGTAGCGGCAGCGCTGCAAATCACGAGCAAAGGCCAGCCGGTAATTTACTACGGTGAGGAATTGGGGCAATCGGGTGGAACGGCAGGCGACATGGATCTAGGCGAGTTTAGCGGGAATCGGGATGATATGCCTTGGCATAAAGTTGACAGACGCGATGCTGAGGCAATGGATATCCACGATCACTATATGAAGCTGCTGCGTATTCGCGCGAAGCATTCGAAGGTATTTTCCAAGGGAACGAGGACGAAGCTCAGCGGATCAGACGCTGGCGGGTATGTCATCTTCTCCAGGACGCATGGGGATGACACGGTGATCGTCGGATTGAATACGAAAGCGGAGGCAGCCGAGGCCGAGTTCAAAGTGCCTTTTGCCGCGGGAACGATCCTGACGGATGAGTACAGCCAGAGCAAATACACGGTCTCAGCTGGCGGCAACGTGTCCGTGACCATTCCCGGCAAGGATCAAGGCGGAACCGTCGTACTGTCCGCCCCGCGTGCAGGGAAACCGCAGGAGCCTGGAAACGGGGATTCCGGCTCTTCGCCATCTACGCCAGGCGGCAGCAGCGGCAGTGGCAGCGGCAGTGGCAGTGGCAGTGGCAGTGGGGGAGGCAATGGTTGCGGAGAAAATAATGGCGGCGGAGGAAGCGGCAATCCCGGGGGAAGCAGCGGTGCTGGAGGAAGTAGTAGCACTGGAGGCAGTAGTAGCACTGGAGGAAATAGTAGCACAGGAGGGAGTATCAGCAGCGTCGGCGGGAATGGCCGTTTGGATGCCAGCTGCGGTACTGAGGCGAACCACGGCGGAGATGAAAGCGATGACAGCGGCGACATAGGGCAGCCTGCGAATGTACAGATTGTAAAAGCCCCGGTTGCGGAGAATGGCCTAGTCACAATCATAGCCGAGCCAGGCAAAAGCAAAATCCAACTGCCCGCAAACGCCGCTGCGCTGAACGGCAACAACGGACTCAGATTTAAGACGGAGTCATTCACGTTAGATGTATCCGCCGCTGTGGTAAAGCAGCTAATCGGCCTGATCCCGAGCAGCACGCAGAATGATGCGTTGAGTGGACATGGGGGCATAAACCAGGTTAGTGCATCAGGTGGATATGAGGGCACAAACCAGGGTGGTGCATCAGGTGGCCATGAGGGCATAAGCCAGGGTGGTAAATCAAGTAACTATGGGAGCATACTCCAGAAAGGTACATCAAATGGCCATGCGAGCATAATCCAGAATGGTCTAACGAGTGGTGCATCGGGCAGCATATTGAGCGGTATACCGAGCAGCATATCCGGGGGCATACCGGCCAGTATATCTAGCGGTGATTTAGGCCATGGGCTAGATAATGTCGACTATATGGCTTTGGAGAACGCCAAAATCGTTTTCTCGTTCCGGACTTTGGCGGATGAGGAAGGACGGAGGCTTTTAGAGCTGGCAGAACAGAGGGAAGGAGCAGCCCTGACGGTACACGGAAAAGTATATGAACTGGCACTGTATGTTGTGGCAGGCGATGGAAAAGCATTGGCTCCCGATAAGTATTCTACCCCTCTGTATATACACTTTAATATGGATGCAGCAGCACCAGATGCAGCAGCTCGAGATGAAGCAGCAGCGGCTATAGGAGAATTGCATGGGATGCTGGGCATATACCGCTTTACTGACGAAGGTATGCTTCAGTATAAGGGGGCAACCCGCTCGGAGGCGGGATTGTCAGCGGAGCTGAACGCATTAGGCAAGCTTGCGCTCGTAAGCTATAACAAAATATTCAGTGACGTTCCTTCAAACCATTGGGCAAGCGATGTGATTAAACAGTTGGCTGCCCGGCAGATTATTATTGGAGTATCGGAGGATGCGTTTGCACCTTCAACAAGCGTGACGAAAGCGGAATTTACTGCAATGCTCGTCCGGGCATTACACGCTGAGAATCAGGCGCTGTTGAAGCAACAGCTAGAGCATGAGTTTTCAGCTAGCGTGATTTATCGTGACGTTCCTACCTCAGCGTGGTATGCTGATGCGGTTGCAGCCGCCGGTGCAACTGGTATTGTAAAAGGGCGTACCGATGGCACATTTGGCAGCCATGATGCAATTACCCGAGAGGAAATGGCTGTTATGCTAATTAGAGCCTATACAGTAATGAATGACGATCATGGCAAGAACAGTCCGGATGGAATTGGGAAAATTAACGGTACTGTTGATGCAAATGGCACTATCGACGGGCAAAAAATAGAGGCAGACTCTATTCGAACAATATCTGCCGCATTTAAGGATGGCGATAGTGCTGCTCCTTGGGCACAGCAGGCAGTGTCGGAAGCAGCGGCTTTAGGCCTTCTGAACGGCAAAGGCAGCGGTCTTTTTGCACCGAAGGATCAGTTGACCCGCGCAGAAAGCGCACAAGCTATTTGGAATCTCCTGCAGTATTAAACAGCAGCATAACAAGAGACCCTTGAGCGGGATTGTCCTGCTCAAGGGTCTTTTTAGTAACGTGGATACTCGTATCAGTTACTTGCTGTGTATAGTTTGGGATAGCGCTAATTGGCATAGTACCGCTAATATTTTGGTGGGCTAGTTTGTAGATGTTACTGGAGTTGCTGCTGGATATGTTACTGTGCCTGTTGTTGTTCCTGTTACTGATGACATATTGCTGATCCTGCTGATGTACGTGTTACTACGCGTGTTACTGGACATGTTGCTGGAGTTGCTACTGGATATGTTACTGTGTCTGTATTTGTTCCTGTTACTGATGGTATATTGCTGAGCCTATGGATGTACGTGCTACTACGCGAGTTTCTAGACATGTTACTGTGGTCTGTATTTGTTCCTGTTACTAATGATATATTACTGATCCTGTTGATGTACGTGTTACTACGCAAGTTTCTAGACTTGTCGCTGGAGTTGCTACTGGATGTGTTATTGTGTCTGTTGTTGTTCCTGTTACTGATGATATATTGCTGATCCTGTTGATGTACGTGCTACTACGAATGTTACTAGACCTGTCGCTGGAGTTACTACTGGATGCGTTACTGTGTCTGTATTTGTTCCTGTTACTAATGATATATTACTGATCCTGTTGATGTACGTGTTACTACGCAAGTTTCTAGACTTGTCGCTGGAGTTGCTACTGGATGTGTTACTGTGTCTGTATTTGTTCCTGTTACTGATGATATATTACTGATCCCGTTGATGTACGTGTTACTAGCAAGTTTCTAGACAAGTCGCTGGAGTTGCTACTGGATGTGTTATTGTGTCTGTTATTGTTCCTGTTACTGATGATATATTGCTGAGCCTATGGATGTACGTGCTACTACGCATGTTACTAGATATGTCGCTGGAGTTGCTACTGGATGTGTTACTGCGGTAGTTGCTGGCTGGTGATTGATTAATGTTACTGAGCATGCTGCTCCACGTGAGCTTACTGTTGTACGCGTTACGTTTCTAACGGACCTAGAATCCGCTATATTGCCTAAAATGTAGTTTTTTTGGACCTAACGGACACTGGTTCCGCTATTATGGTGAAATCATCGAAAAAGACACGGAAAAAAGCCCAATAAGGGCTTCTGAGTCCGTTAGTATCGGAAAATGGCGAGTTTTTGGTAAATAGCGGATTCTCTGTCCGTTAAGTCAGTCACTAGCCTTTCAATGGTATTGTTAGCCCGTGCCCTAGTCCAGCGCATGCATGGTCGACTTGACCCGGTGCCCTCAAGTCCAGCCGACGCCAACTAGTGGCCCTGGAGAGTAAGCCAGTTCGGGTTAATAGTGGCCTAGGAGCAAGTGTTGCTGTCGCCGGACAATCTTGCCCTGCTAATCACCAACGCCCTCGCGTCCCGCCCCAGCGCCGTAGCGCAGCAAGGCGCTGCCTGTACAGGCAGCGCCCCGGGCGCCTATCTCGCTCTCGTCAAGATGGCATAGCCGTAGGCTGGCAGCTTGACGGAGAGCGTGCCGCGCTGCGTTGGCCATTCACGGCCGTCGAACGCGCTTGCCCAGGCCTCGCCGCCGGCTTCGACCTGGATCGTCTGGCCGGTGCTGTCGTTGTTCAGCAGCACGAGCACAGATTGCTCGCCCAGGCGGCGCTCATAGGCCAGCTTGCTTCCTTTTGCCTCCGCCACGAGGAAGTGGATGGAGCCGGTACGGAGCGCAGGCAGCTCCTTCCTAATGGCGATCAGCTTCTGGTAGAAGGCGAACAGATCGAGATCCTGCTTGGCGGGATCCCATTCCATGCATTTGCGGCAGCCGGGATCCTGGTCGCCGTCAAGGCCGATCTCATCGCCATAGTAAATGCACGGCGTGCCGCTGTAGGTGAACAGAAGAATCGCGGCCAGCTTCATCAGGTCCTTGTTGCCCTCGCAGAGCGTGAGAAGGCGCGGCGTGTCGTGGCTGTCCAGCAGGTTGAAGGCCACCTCGCTTGCCTGCTGCGGATAGCGGGACAGCTGTTTGCCGATCGCATTCGCATATCCTGCCGAGTCGAGGGAACGGCGGACGATGAAATCCAGCACAGCCTCGGTGAACGGATAGTTCATCACCGCGTCGAATTGGTCGCCCTGCAGCCAGCCGGACGATTCATGCCAGATTTCGCCCAGAATGTAAGCATCCGGGTTGGCTTTTTTCACAACCTTCCGGAAATCCCGCCAGAACTGATGGTCAACCTCGTTGGCGACATCCAGGCGCCAGCCGTCGATTCCAGCCTCTTTGATCCAATATTCAGCAACCTTCAGCAAGTATTCCTTGACCTCGGGGTTCTCCGTGTTCAGCTTGGGCATATGCGGCTCAAAAGAAAACGTATCATAGGTCGGCACTCCGTCCTTGACCTGCAGCGGGAATTCATGGACGACGAACCAGTCCTTGTAGCGGGACTTCTCGCCTTTTTCCAGGACGTCGACGAAGGGGGCGAACGTTTTGCCCGAATGGTTGAAGACTGCATCCAGCAGGACGCGAATACCGCGTTCATGACATGCCTTGACCAGCTTCTTCAGCGTCTCCGTATCCCCGAAATGCGGATCGACCTTCATATAATCGGCCGTATCGTATTTATGATTGGTGGTAGCCTCAAAAATAGGCGTGAAATAAATCGCGTTAATCCCCAGCTCACTCAAATGGTCGAGATGATCGATGACCCCTTGCAGATCCCCGCCAAAAAAGTTATGCCGCTCCGGCTTGCCGCCCCAAGGCAGGACGTTCTCCGGGTCCAGGCTCGGGTCGCCCTTGGCGAAGCGCTCCGGGAAGATCTGGTAGAATACCGCATCTTTAACCCATTCCGGCACGCTGAACACATCCGCCGGATTGATATAAGGATAGTCAAACAGCCGGTCCGGGACGGCCGGGCGTTCCTTGGAAAATTCGCTTTCCGTCATCCAGACTTGCTCCTCGCCCTTTTGCAGCAGGAATCCGTATTTCAAGCGGCGGTAGGGCGGCTTGACGGTGCACGCCCAATAGTCGAACAGCTCGTCGGAGGCCATTTTGGACATCGGAATTAATTCCTTGCTCTGATCCCATATGTATTTGTCGCCGGTATAGGCATAAACATGGGTAAGGTCATCTTTTTTGGCCCGCAGGCGAAGATGGATCGTCTCCCGGTCGTAGGCATAGGACCAGTTCAGTTTGGGACGGTGGTAGACAGCTTCGAGTAGCATGAATGATTCCTCCTAAACATTGAGTGATATGAGCACAGAACCCGCGCGTAATTAATGGGTTAAGTATGGATCGAAACACGGTAATTCTATACTCCAAACGAGTGATTCTCTTATCCGCTGGCAATCCGCGGGGAAAGACAGAGGGCGGCTAGCTAAAAAAGGCACACCAAGGCTAAATTCAGCAGCCGAGGATGTACCCTTTAGAGAACAGCGCCTTCAGTTTGTATGGTTGAAATGCAGCGTCAGCAATGAATTAACCGCATTCATGGATGGATTATAGCATTGTTCAAACCATTGCACAAGTCATAAAAAAACACCTGAAATTTTGACGCGGGTAAGACGCGGCTAATAGATTTGATTAACCAAGAAGGGCTGAATATACCGCATTATATCTGGTTTTGTAGCTGCTGTGAACTACTGCAAAGCAAACTTTACCCCAAACAATTCCGAAAAACACGAGGTATTGTGCGAAAAAGAGAGAATTAATGAGATTTATGGAATAAACACAAAGTAATATGGGATAAATGCTATGTGCAAACGTTTTTACAAAGGATTTATTGTATTGTATGATGTGGGCGAGGATAAAGCGCTTTCCAATCAGGAATATGGTTGAGATTTCAAAATATACATATCAGAAAGACATGACCAGCGAACTTTTTGAAATCGTTTGCGCATTTTCCGCATTTGTAAGCGTAATAATTTTTCTTAGGAGGGGTTAGCTTTATGAAGTTCAAAAAACCATTTAGAAAAGCGCTGATACTGGCCGCAGCACTGACCTTGGCCGCATCCATGACCGCCTGCGGAACAAAGGGCAATAGCGGCGGGGGGAATAACGTGAATACTCCTGCGCCGTCAAATGCAGCGGATAGCAATAAGGGGAATAATGCAGCGGTGCAGGATGGAGAGCTGGTGCCAGAGGAGGGAGCAGAGCTTCTGGTGTGGGAGAGCAGAGAAGAGGTTGCCTTTACCGAGGAGATCGCCAGACAGTTTGAGGAGAAGTACGGCGTTAAGGTGAAGATTGAAGAAGTAGCCGCTACCGATCAAGTGGGCAAGTTAACGACGGACGGACCTTCCGGATTAGGCGCAGACGTGGTCATTATTCCGCATGATCAACTGGGGAATGCAGCTACATCGGGATTAATTCTGGAGAATGACGTCTTTGCGGAGGAGACGAAGAAGAACAATACCGAGGCTTCAATCATCGGCGCTACATATGATGGAACGCTGTACGGCTACCCGAGAGCGGCTGAGACGACCGCTTTGTTCTACAACAAATCGCTCGTTCCGGAGCCGCCCAAGTCCTTTGAGGAATTAATCGAATTCGGCAAGACGTTTACGGATAAGTCCAAGAAAAAATACGCCCTGATGTGGGAGACGGGCAATATGTACTTCAACTATCCGTTTATTGCTAGCGGCGGCGGATATCTTTTCGGAGACAACGGTACAAACAAGGATGATATCGGCCTCGCCAAGGAAGGCGTAGCTGAGAGCATGAAGGTATATCAAAGCCTGGCTGAAATTCTGCCGGTCAAGAGCGGGGACATTAACCCGGATATCAAACGCGGCTTGTTCGGTGCAGGAGATGTAGCAATGGACATAAATGGACCGTGGGAGGTTGCTGGCTACAAGGAAGCTCTCGGCGACAATCTGGCGATTGCCCCGATCCCTGCGGTTAACGGAAAGACGGCTATTACTTTCTCCGGCATTAAAATTTACACGGTAAGCTCTTTTGCGAAATATCCGAATGCCGCGAAATTGTATGCCCAATTTGCTACGACCAAGGAAGCGCAATTGCTGCTGAATGAGAAGATCGGCTCGGTGCCTACGAACCTCGAAGCGCTGGAGGCCGACCAAATCAAGAACGATCCGATCGTATCCGGCTTTGCCGAGCAGGCCAAAAATTCGGAGCCGATGCCTTCAATTCCGGAAATCGGAAACGTGTGGGCGCCTGTCAACGCAGCTTTGGCTGACATTTGGGATAACAAAACCGATCCTAAGACGGCAATGGAAAAAGCCATTACACAAATCAAGGATTTGAACAACGGACTGGCTGCGGAGTAATTTTTCGGCCTTAGCGGGATCACCCGCCGCAACCTGCGGCGGGTAATTCCTTTGATGATCAAGGGAGAGGAGAAGGAGGAGAAATGAGCCGACACCGAACACGGGCAACAATACTGTCGTCACTCTTGATGGGCCTCGGCCAGATCTATAACAGGCAATACGTAAAGGGTGCGCTGCTGATCGCGTTTGAAGCCGCATCTGTGATTTATTTTATCCTGAATCTGAGATATGCGCTTTGGGGAATCGTCACGCTAGGCGAGAATCCGCGGACCTCCGCGAACTTGCAGCCCGGAGAGTATGACCATTCCATCTTTATTTTAATTCAAAGCTTGATCACGCTTATCTATCTCATCGTGTTCTTGATCGCTTATTACATTAATATACGGGATGCGGGAAAAATAGGCGCGCAGCGCGACGAGGGCAAACCGGTCCACAACTTCAAGCAATCGGTTCGTTATGTTCTCGATTATAAATTTGCGCAGGCGTTCCTGAGCATTCCCGCCATGGGAATATTATTCTTTACGATTATGCCGATTATTTTCATGGTGATGATCGCCTTTACCAACTATTCAGCGCCGAACCACGTGCCTCCGGGCAAGCTGGTCGATTGGGTCGGCTTTGAAACGTTCAAAAACCTGCTCGCACTCAAAACCTGGAGCCATACCTTCTACGGGGTACTAACGTGGACGGTCATCTGGGCCGTTTTGTCCACGGTGACGACTTATTTCGGAGGCCTGCTCGTCGCGCTACTGATTAATCAGAAGGGCATTCGCTTCAAAGGGTTCTGGAGAACGATCCTGATTCTTCCGTACGCGATTCCGCAGCTGATTTCACTGCTGGTGATGAGAAACATGTTTAACGGCGAGTTCGGTCCGATCAATCAGTATCTCGGCTACTTTGGCTTATCTGGACTGCCGTGGCTTACCGATCCTTTCTGGGCTAAGGTCACGGTCATTATCGTCAATATGTGGGTAGGAATTCCAGTATCGATGCTCCTGATCATGGGCGTGCTGACGACGATCCCCCGGGATATGTACGAAGCCGCCGAGGTGGATGGGGCTAGCGGCTACCAGAAGTTCCGCATCGTTACCTTGCCGATGATCCTGTTCACGACGGCGCCTACGCTTATTGCGCAGTTTGCCGGCAACATCAATAATTTCAATATGATTTTTCTGCTGACGGGAGGAGACCCGGTCAAGGGGGATTACCAATACGCCGGAGCTACGGATTTGCTCGTTACCTGGCTCTACAAATTGACCTTGAACCAGAACAGGTACAATATGGCTTCCGCAGTCGGCATTATCATATTCCTGATCATCGCCTCATTCTCAATTTATAACTATCGCAGGACGAAGTCGTTTAAAGAGGAGGACATGATCCAATGAGCAGGCGAAAAATTCGGAATTACATACGATTAACAGCTAGTTACATTACCTTGGGGATCCTGGGGATCTGCGCCATTTACCCCGCCCTCTGGATCGTGTTCGGCTCGCTGCGGCCGGGGACGTCTCTTTACAGCAAGACCCTGCTGCCAGAGACGCTTACGCTCAAGCATTATGTTGAGCTGTTTAATTCCAGGACGATTCTGTTCCCGCAGTGGTACATGAATACGCTGAAGGTGTCCATATTTTCGATGCTGCTTGGCGTAACGCTGACCTTGCTAACGAGCTATGCCGTATCGCGGTTCCGTTTTAAAGGGCGGCAGAATGCGCTATCCGTCATTTTAGTGCTCGGGATGTTCCCGGGCTTCATGAGCATGATTGCCATCTTCCTGCTGCTGAAGGAGATGCAGCTGCTCGATACGCATCTGGCTCTGATCCTGGTCTATGCGGCGGGGGCTCCATTGGGGATGACGCTGATCGCCAAAGGATTCTTCGACACGATTCCGCGCTCTCTCGACGAGGCAGCCCGGATAGACGGGGCGAGCAACTTCCGGATATTCACATCGGTTATCCTGCCGCTCTCCAAGCCGATCTTGACCTATATGGCTCTGCTGCAGTTTGTCGGCCCGTGGGTGGACTTTATTTTTGCCAGATTGATTTTGCGGAGCAAGGATAAATGGACGGTCGCGGTTGGCATGTGGGACATGGTTCAGGCCAATCAGAACTCGAACTTTACGATGTTCGCTGCCGGAGCAGTGCTCATCGCCGTGCCGATTACGATTCTGTTCATGTTCATGCAGCGTCTGCTTGTAGATGGACTTACGTCCGGGGCAAGCAAGGGCTGATGGGTGCCATGGCAAAAGCCGCATCGAGAGCGGAGTCTAAAGCATGTTGCAGTTATGGCTGTCGATGCGGTACAGATGCTTGTCCAGGAGGCTAAGGCCGAGCTAGGGTGCAAAGCATGAGTCCAACATATTTTAATCGGATTACACAAGGTATAGACTCGGTTATTCGGAGACTATACCTTTTTTTGAAAAATATAAAGAATGTCATAGAGCCACCGAATTTATCACTTAGGGGGGACTAACACAATGAAGCGTTGGGGCCGGATTCAGCTTCAGTCGGTCGGCGTAAAAATTTTCATCGTTTTATTTGCTACGGTCGTGCTCTTGTCTGCCGTGCTTGGCATCAGCTCGTACCTGATGTCCAAGCAGATCATCCGCGGACAGGTAGGGCTCGCGTCATCGCAGGCGATTGAGCAGGCGGCGGACAAGCTGGATTTATTGCTTGCGGAATATGAAGCGATTTCGCGGCAGCTTGCCGTCGATCAAATGCTAAGGGCCGATCTGGAGACCGTTATCAGGCCGAATGTCGATATTATCAAGAAAACGGAGGCGGAGACGCGGATTCGCAGCAAGCTGGACGCCATGCGGGGCTCGGATGACCGCTTGGTGGGCATCCGCCTTATTTCGCCGGGGAACCTCTCGAATACGTATGCGAGCTCCGGCGCCAGCGCTCCGAGCAGCGAGGCTTCCGTCAAAGCAAGAATCACAGCGATACAGAGTGCACAGGGCAAGCCGGTCTGGATTCCCGGGCTGAAGAAAGGCTTCTTCGAGACCTACGCCAGGCCGTCGGTGACCATGGGAAGATTGCTGCAAAACTTGAAGTTCCCGGAGGCCGAATACATACTTCTCATCGAGATCAAGGATGAGGCATTGCTGCAGACTCTATCCAATCTAAAAATTGGCCGGTCCGGCGAGGTTCGGATTTTAACCGCGGATAACACCATTGTTCATGCGCCGGATCAAGAGCTGATCGAGGCGAAATCGCATATCGGACTGGACGAAGGGCAACTGCAGAGCACAGAGCCCTTCTTCACGACAAGGGATGAAGCTGGAGTTAAGCAGCTTGTCGTATACAGGCAGCTCCAATCCGTGGATTGGCGGATTATCGGGTATGCTCCCGAAAGCGATTTTCTCCGGGCGGCGGACAAGCTGATATGGATTACGGTATTCGTTCTGCTTCTAGCCATCCTGGTCGCTCTGACCCTTGGGTATTATCTATTCCGGATGGTTGGCAAACCGCTCAGCAAGCTGTGCCTGTTAATGGAGGAAGGGGAGCGGGGGAACCTCAGGGTGAGGACGAATTTTACGAGCCGGGACGAAATCGGGCGGCTTGGGCAGAGCTTTAACAGAATGCTGGAGCAAATATCCTTGCTGGTCTCCCGGACCAATACATCCGCCGGGGAGCTGCTGACTACAGCGGAGCATCTGGCCAAGGCTTCAAGGGATACCTCGCAGTTTGCAGGCGAGATTGCTTCGGCTACCGGGGAGATCGCTGCCGGCGCAGCGAATCTGGCAGTTGAAGCGGAGAAGGGCGTGGATATCGCAGGCGGAATCGGCAGGCAAATGGGTAAAGTCATGAGCCTGAACTCTGCCATGGATATATCCGCCGGGAGGGTCATTGAAGTCAGCCGGCAGGGCCGGGAATATATGGACAACTTGGTCGAAAAGACGGAGTCGGTGTCCCGGATGACCGGGCTAATTGAAGAGAATTCAGCGAAGCTGAGTCAAAGCACCCATTCTATCCGGAACATTCTTAAGCCGATGGTAGAGATGACGAAGCAGACGAATATTCTCTCTCTTAATGCTTCTATAGAGGCATCGAGAGTCGGCGCGGCAGGCAAAGGCTTCATGGTCATCGCCGAGGAAATCCGCAAGCTGGCAGCAGGTTCAAATGACGCTATACAGACTGTGTCGGCGATGACGGAGGAAATTCAGCAGGCAATCGAGGAAACGGTCAACGTCTTGATGCAGGTTACCCCGCTGTTCGGAGAACAGCTGCTGTCGGTGAAGGAAGCTTCCATGATTTTTCAGAAGGTGTCCGAGGAAATGGCAAGGTTCGTTACTGATATTCAGAGCTCTTCAGCATCGGTTCATGAGCTGCGGGCCTCGCAGCAGGTGCTGTCCGAATTCATTGCCAGCGTAAGCTCTGTTGTGCAGCAAACGACGGCATCTACGGAGGAGGTAGCCTCGATGTCCTCCGAGCAGTTCAGAGTCAGTGAGGCGCTGGTCGGACTGTCCAACCGATTGGAGGGACTGTCGGAGACGCTGAAGCAATCGCTGGGCTCCTTTCAGACCGGCTCCGAAGGCGCGGACAAGACAGTGTCGCGAGTATAGAGCGAGTAAGCCAGGCCATGTCGCCTGGCTTTTTGCCGTTCAGGAGAAGAGCAGAAAAAGCAGCTGAAGCTGATGCTGCATAGAGAGAGCTGGCAAAGTAGTTCATACTTCTTAGGGAGTAAGCATTGGGCTCTGTCGTGCAGAAGGGCCAGCAAGATGCCTAATGCAGCTTATGAAGAGCAGGCGAACCGGTGTATGCAGCGTTAGAAAGAGTAAGGGAAGAAGCTGCGCTCCTCGAACGTAAAGTAAATGTAGAAGTAGAAGTAAAGATAAATGTAAAAGTAAAAGTAAAAGTAAAAGTAAAAGTAAGATGAACTTTAGGGGCAACGGCAAGAGCAACGGCAAGAGCAACGGCAAGAGCAACGGCAAGAGCAACGGCAAGAGCAACGGCAAGAGCAACGGCAAGAGCAAGGGCAGGAGCAACGGCAGGTACTGTCTCTGGAGCTGTGCGTCAGCTTCTTAGGGAATGGTTATAACGAAAAAAGAGGAGCTGTCCTCTGAACTGGATGGAACTCCCAGTTTTTGTTTTGCATCAAAGCGGTTCGTCTTTGAAATATTAACCGAAAAATGGATGTGGAATATATACGTTACAGCAAAGGTAATATGAAGGAGAAACCTTATTTTTATAAAAAAAGTACAGGAAAAACGGATTGAAATATTATAATAAATTAATCCTATCTATTTAGTCGTGTTTGTGATAATATAACGTCTGTAATGAACTTAATAAATGACAACCCATGGTCAAATATTAAGTAAAAGGGGGAGTTTAAAGATGGAAACTTTGCAAATCATTCTTAACATAGCGGTTATGCTCATATTGATCGGCATCCTTTTCTGGATGCAGAGGAAACATATATCCTTCACAAAACGAGTATTCACCGGGCTGGGGCTGGGCATTCTGTTCGGTGTGGCGCTGCAGCTGATTTTTCCGCCCGGTTCTGCGGTCATCGGGAAATCGGCAGACTGGTTCAATATTGTTGGCCGCGGTTATGTCGGTCTGCTGCAAATGGTCGTTATTCCGCTGATCATGGTATCGATCATATCTGCAATTATGAAGCTGAAGGGAAAACAGAATCTCGGCAAAATCAGCGGACTGATCATCGCTGTGCTGCTGATCACTACGGCAATTGCCGCTTCGGTAAGTATCATTACTACGCTTAGCTTTGATTTGAAGGCGCTGGAGATTCCGGCCGGAGAACGTGAAATCGAGCGCGGCGCGAAGCTGGAGCAGCGCCTTGGGGATGTGGCGGATAGAACAATTCCGCAGCAAATCCTCGATTTCATTCCGACAAATCCTTTCGCTGACATGACAGGCGCACGGAGTACATCTACGCTTGCGGTCGTTATTTTCTCCGCATTTATCGGCGTTGCTGTGCTGGGACTGGACCGGAAGAAGCCGGAGCAAGCAGAGACGTTCCGCAAGATGGTGGATGCGCTGTATGCCGTCGTCATGCGTATCGTAACGCTCGTGCTAAGGCTGACGCCTTACGGCATTCTTGCGCTTATTACGAATACAGTGGCAACGACGAATCCGCAGGAAATTCTGAAGCTGATCAAATTCGTCGGGGCCTCTTATGTAGCTCTGATTGCCATGTTCATCATTCATCTTATCCTGCTGGCCATTTTCGGATACAATCCGGTGCAATACGTTAGAAAAGTTCTGCCGACGCTTGTGTTCGCCTTTACTTCGCGCTCAAGCGCAGCGACGATTCCTCTGAACGTCGAGACGCAAACGAAGCGGCTTGGCGTGTCTGACGGCATTGCGAATTTGTCGGCTTCCTTCGGGGCGACGATTGGCCAGAACGGCTGCGCCGGCATATATCCGGCGATGCTCGCTGTTATGATTGCGCCGACGGTAGGCATTAACCCTACAAGCTGGGATTTCATTCTTACCCTGATCCTTGTCGTCATGATCAGCTCCTTCGGAGTCGCCGGCGTTGGCGGCGGAGCGACCTTTGCTTCCCTGATCGTCCTGTCTACGATGAATCTGCCGGTAGCCCTGGCGGGTCTCCTGATCTCCGTCGAGCCGCTAATTGATATGGGACGCACGGCGCTGAATGTGAATGGCTCGATTGCGGCTGGTGTGATTACCGGAAAGACGCTTGGCGAGAACGATCTAGAGGCGTTCAAGCGCCATGTCGATATCGATGTAGCCCAGGCGTAGGAGCCTGCATCCAATAGCGACGCAAGATTTACCTGAAAAGAAGACAGCTTGAGGGATATCCTTGGGCTGTCTTTTACATTAGGTAAGAAGTGCCCTCATTCGTTCTTTCAAATTAATATATTTTTAGCGGAGCTAGATCATTTAATACCCGATGCGGCCGTTTTCCCTTTTAAAGTACGCCCATGACGTTTTTATTGTTAAGATTCCATGTTTAATACAGGAAGAAATTAACTGTGAAATCGGCTTGTTTTTGGTATTCTTGAAAATAAGGGTGAATGGAGAGAGTGTTTTCTCTATTGCTTGCTAAGTATTTGCACAATAGGGTTTTAATTCTTGATACTTTTTGCCTGGAACGCCGTATATACTATTATACATGTGAGAAAGGTGGTGTATCGGTAGATGCATGCATGGGTAATTTGGCTGATTGCCGCCGGGATATTGTTAGTGCTTGAAATGATGACTTTAACCTTTTACCTTCTATGGATGAGTATCGGGGCGGCTGCGGCTGCCGTGGTAGCCTGGATTGCTCCGGATGCTATCCTGCTCCAGGTCATTACTGGCTGCGTAGTCGCGCTTGTGCTGACAGCATTTACGAAACCGCTAGCGAAGAGACTGCGGGCGTCCAAAGGGTACGAGGATGCTGGTACCGAGCTTGTGGGGAGACAGGGAGTCGTGGTTGAAGCGATCGAACCGGGCCAGTATGGCATCGTGAAAATCGGGGGAGATACATGGAGCGCCACGTCGACTCAGCAAATCGGAAAGGATGAGCTGGTGAGGGTAATGAAAAGGGGAAGTACAATTATCGAAGTAGAAAGATGGGAGGAATTCATTTAATGGAATGGGCGATTATCGTCGTTGTCGTCGTCGTCGTATTTGTATTCATTTCGCTTACAGTAAAAATCGTGCCTCAACAGCGCGTCGGAGTTGTAGAGCGGCTCGGTAAATTCCACCGCCTGCTGACTCCGGGTCTGAACATCCTGATTCCGGTCTTCGACCATGTTCGGGTGTATCACGATCTGCGGATCCAACAGGCCAACGTGCCGCCGCAAACCGTTATTACGAAGGATAATGTTCAAGTTCAAATCGATACAATCATTTTCTATCAGGTCGTCGGACCGGAGCAAGCAACGTACGGAATCTCTGATTACGTATACGGTGTTCGCAACATTACGACGGCAACAATGCGTCAAATCATCGGTAAGATGGAGCTCGACGAGACGCTGTCCGGCCGGGAGAAAATTTCCTCCGATATCCGGATTGCCCTCGATGAAGCTACTGAGAAGTGGGGCGTGCGGATCGAACGGGTAGAGGTTATCGATATTAAGCCTCCGTTGGATATCCAGGATGCAATGGATAAGCAAATGAAGGCCGAGCGGAACAAGCGGGCCATCGTCCTCGAGGCGGAAGCGGCGAAGCAAGACATGATCCTTCGCGCGGAAGGGGATAAGCAAAGTAAGATCCTGAAGGCCGAGGGTGACAAAGAAGCGCGTATTCGCGAAGCGGAAGGTCTGCGTCAAGCTCAAGAGCTGGAAGCGCTTGGGGAAGCCAAGGCGATTGAAGCGGTTGCCGAGGCAGAGAAGGCCAGAATCCAGATGCTACGCGAAGCTGGCTTGGATGAGCAGGTGCTCGCGTACCGTTCCTTCGAGGCATTGACCGAAGTGTCCAAAGGATCGGCGAACAAGGTATTTATTCCTTCGAACGCGATCGAGACGCTGGGCAGCATCGGCGCGATCGGTGAAATGTTCAAGAGCAAGGAAGGCAAGAAGTAGAAGTAGAAGTAGAAGTAATCATTGCCTAAATTAAAAAGTCAGATGAATTAAAGGAATGGGTGTTCCAGAAGTCATCATTGATGGCTGAGGGGCGCCCCTTTTTTTCAGAAAGCTATCGATTTCTGCAAAATTGTTTTTGCGGAAGCCTTTTTTTGAGGAATCAATGCTGAGGAATCAATGCTGAGGAATCAATTTTAAAGAATCAAATTTGACGAATCAATGTTGAGGAATCAGTTTCTCCTTGCCTGCATCCTATTCTTTAGCTCATCCTATTTAAGCTGTTGAACTCGAACACTAAAGTCCGTTCTTTGACTTATTTTATATAAGCTATCGGACTCGAACGCTAAGCTAGCTCTTTATCCTATGTTGTATAAGCTATCGAACAGAACACTAAGACCGCGCTCTTTAGCCTATGCTGTACAAGCTATCGAAGTCGAACACTAAAGTCCGCTCTTTGTCCATGTTGTATAAGCTATCGAACCGAACACTAAAGCCGCTCTTTATCCTATGTTGTATAAGCCAGTGAACTCGAACGAACACTAAATGGAATTCATGTATCTAATTATGCTCTATACGAACGTTTTAGGGGAATAGTTGGATTTTATGTGCCTAACATCAAGAATTCCGCCCATGATCGACAGTTCCCTTCTTCTAATGACATGAAATCCATTTAAATCTGCTTTCCTTTCTTTGCTGCAGAAATTAACTACTATAACGGTTCAACCCCCTAAGTTTGGACACTTTCCACATCATACTTAGGAAATCACATTATAGCGCAATTTTCTTTGGGTTAATCAAGCCCGCGGTGACTAAACGCAAGTATTCCTTGGGCGGCCAATCGTAGAGACTGCCGTGGATGCGTTCTGTGTTGTAGTATCGAATAAATCGGTCGACCACTGCAAAAGCCTCTTCGTAGGTTTCAAAACAATTCCGCTGGTAGCATTCTTGCTCTACAATGCTGTGGTACGACTCAATAAAAGCATTCTTGTTTGGCGTTTGGTTGGGGATCCTTTCATGCTCTAACCCCGCTTGCTCGCAAAAGGCATGGAACGCTTTGCTAATGAACTGCGGCCCATTATCCGTCCGGATCACCAACTTGTGTTCTTGTTCGTGGATTCTACGTTTAAAAAGCGCCTTCTGGATCGTACGCAAAATGTCTTCTGTGCTGCAGACCTTTCCACGGTAATGGGCGACAATGCTCCGGTCAAACACGTCAATGATGCTGGCCAGGTAGAAATGTCGGCGTTTGCCGGCTACGTAACCATACTTAATATCCATTTGCCATAGCTGGTTTGGTCCGCTCACAATACGGTTATTGGCGAGCTTTTTAGGTACGGGGTTTTTCAACTCTCGCTGTGGATGGAGAATCCCCATTTCTTTGCAGAGACGGTAGGTCTTCTTTTTGTTAATAATTAGCCGGTATTTTCGCCGCAACAACGTCGTCAGCTTCCGATAGCCGAAGGCAGCGTTAAGGCCTTGAATCAAGCGTCTGAGGTATCCTTTAATGCGAGCATCTCCTACCTTTTTTCCATCCTTGTCATAGGAGAAGCCTGGAACAGGCCGACCGCTGCTGACTGGCTGCTGGCGTTCAGGATGCTTTAGGCGATAGTAGTAACTTGAACGTGGGACTCCACATAGAAGGAGCACCTTTTGAACGGGATACCCTTGCTGAATCCAATAGATAGCTACTTCCAATCGGGATACTTTTTTTTTACCAGGTCTCGTAGAATGCTGTTCTCGAGCTCTTTTTCGCCTAGTAGCTTCATGGCATCGTTGTATTTCTTCTCTAGTTCCTTGAAATTGGCTGCATCCTGCTTCATTTTTTCTGCATCGTTTTGCTTCTTTTTCATAAGGTCACCCACCTCATCTTGATACTGGCGAACCCACTGGCTTAACGTTCTAGGAGACATTCCATGCTTCCGGGCTACTATCTCCGTCCGATAACCCGAGAGCACCTCTACCACAAGCTCCTTCTTCGTTTCATTGGGGCACCTAAATCGTCTTTTCATGGATTCTAACTCCTCACTCATTTTAGTGTATCTGAGGTGGATTAGAGTGTCCAATTGGATTAGGGGGCTAAATAGATAAATCCATTTAGAACGAGAAGCCTCCGTGACTCATGCTCGCTAGAATGAGAAATCTGCGATTCATGTCCGCCAGAACATGAAATTCGCGATTAATGCTCGGCGTAAAGGGAGGTGGAGAGCGTGTTTGGTCACATCAATCTTTTAAAGACAAATATACGTTCTATGCGAGAAAAGAGGATATATGTTCGTATATTGAACATAATATCCTCTTATTAGCTTAATCCATTTAACTCCAAGGGAGTGTTTTTCTTGTTGATGCGATGAGCCGATTATTTGTTTTTATCGGAGGACAGCTGATTTTTCAAACGCTGCAATTCATCGTTTACGGCCGGGTCGTTGTCCGGGTTCGGTGTGTCTGCGGAGAAGGGGCTGTAGCCGGATTTGGCCATGCCGGCCTCCCATTCGGAGATTTTCTCCTCCATACGCTCGAAGCCTCTTGCCGCAGCTCCGCTATAGGTGCCGTGGCTGAAATTCGGACTTTCCGTACGGTTCGATTCCTCTACTTTACGGGCGCGTTCCGCCAGCTCTTTCCGTTTTTCCTTAAGCCGGACGAGCTCTTCCTTCGCATCCTTCAAGCGCATCTCCAGCTCAAAAACCTGGCTCTTGGCTTGTTTGGCGCTAGCTGCAAACTTCTCGGCATCATCCTGGTACTGGATTTTTGCAGCGGCTGCTCGGCGGGCGGCCTCTTCATTTCCTGCTGATAGGGCTTCGAGAGCTTTTTGCTCCATCAGTTGGGCATTGCGTTCGGCATCAAGGCTTTTCTGCTCATGCACTTTGACCGCCGTCTGCCGTTCGCGGAGCAAATTCTCCTTTGCTGCAATGTCTTCCTCCAGGTTTCTCAAGTACTGGCCTGTCATCAGGATGGGATCCTCCAATTTGTTCAGTACCTCGTGAATGGTGGCTTTTGTCAAGTTGGACAGTCTATTTAATATGCTCATGTTCAAGACTCCTTTTCGATTGTATAATTTTAACAATATTAATCATTAACTAGTTGAATTAGAATTTTGAGTACTGCTCGTCATATCCATAATCGTTGTAGTCGTAATGCATTCCAGCTGGCTCTTTCGGAACGATCAGGCTGGCGATCAGGTAAGCGGCCACGACGGTTCCGAAGCTGCAAATTGCTGCGATCAGGGCGATCAGACGAACCACGGTTGAATCCATGTTGAAATAGCGGGCAATACCTCCACAGAGGCCGAAAATTTGTTTATCTGTTCTCGAACGGTATAATTTTTTCATCATACTTCACTCACTTTCATATATTGTCATCGGGATGCTGCAATCCGTTTGTTTATGACTTTATTTTATCGGTTTTCCGGGAGAGGCATAACGGGCTGGGGACGGTTTTTGACCTCGACCATAGTCGGGCCTGCTCCTCGTCGAAGGTGGGGGTAAAGGGCTGGGTTGATAAACTTTTTGAGAGGGGACGGTGAAAACGGAAGGGCGTAGCCGGTTGGTTAGTGAGAAGCCTCGGCGGAAACAATGATCGGGTGATGCCGTACAGTGTGAGCTCTTTCGGGGAAAGTGTGGTCGGGTGCCTTGTTGTGGTTGCTGGTAAGGATAATCTTCTGCTTCCTAGGAAGAGTCGAGGGCACTGCTGCTCCGATGGAAGCTGGATGAGGAAAAAGGTAACTGGTTAAGGAAGAAAGAAAGCCGGATGAGGAAAAAGGTAACTGGTTAAGGAAGAAAGAAAGCTGGATGAGGAAAAAGGTAACTGGTTAAGGAAGAAAGAAAGCTGGATAAGGAGAAAGGTAGCAGGGTAAGGAAGGCAGAGAAGGTAAGCGGGCAGCGAGAAGCCATACAAAAGTGAAGGAGTGGGCGTCATGAGGATCGTGGTGCTGCATGGAAGCACAAGACAAGGCGGTAATACGGAAGCGCTGACGGAGGTTGCATTGGAGGGTCTGGAGCGGACGGATATTTATCTCCGGGAGAAAAAAATATTGCCAATACATGACCAAAGGCATGACGAAGGCGGATTTGACCCGGTAGATGATGATTATGACAGCATTGTTCGTGAGGTGCTGAATCACGATATTCTCGTGTTTACGACACCGGTTTATTGGTATGGGGCCTCGGGAATATTAAAGAACTTTATTGATCGCTGGTCGCAAAGCCTCCGAGATAAACGGTATGATTTCAAGGCTTCCATGGCGAGCAAGAAGGCCTATGTTATCGTGGTAGGGGGAGACAATCCCCGAATCAAGGCGATGCCGCTGATTCAGCAGCTTAAATATACCTTTGATTTCGTAGGGATGCTGCTGGAGGGCTACGTTATTGGAAAAGCCAGCCGACCTGGTGATATCGCCGACGATTCACGGGCGCTGGCCGAGGCGCAGTGGTTGAACTATGAGCTGAAAAGGGAGATCGGCCGTTAATCCCTCGGTGGCGGCAAGGCAACCTCGGATAACCGGGGCAGGACTGTCATATCGGCGGCCAGTGAGCGCCGCGCAGCTTCCCGCAACGGAGGATGCACTTGTGCTGCCGGACAGCCAACTGGAGTACAGCATTGCGACGGATACCACATCAACAGCTCGGTCAGTTCCGAGCGGGGCAGATACGGTACGGGCACTGTATCAACTGCTGAGTTCCGACGGGCGCAGTCACGGTACGGGCACTGTATCAGCTGCTCCGAGAACAGCTGTCATGTTTCAAGTACTGTATCACCCACATAGTTAGCTCCGAGTGCAGCAGTCAGAGTGCAAGATAGTACCAGCCCTTGTCAGTTCGCGCACAGCATTTGCAGTAGGCAGGCCTTGTGCCAGGGATTGACCAGCAGGCCCCTACAGTTCCCAATATACGGTGGCAGTTGGATAAGTGCAGCCGTTCGGCCCCTGAGAAGGCTAGGAAGAAGGTCTAGGACTGCCAAAATTCATAATTGTAAGAAAAATGGTGTGTTGAGCGGCCGAGTGAATAATAACGAACATAGGCGTCCAGAGCCGACGCGCTCCGAAGCTCCGAAAGCAAGACGGAGCTTAGAGGAGAGCGGGGGCTTTGGACGCTTCTTTATGCAAACGTCTTTTGCTTGAATGCTATTTATATTTTCTCGTATTATACAGTTTTAACATTGCAGGATTATGATAAGCGTATGGTTAATTTATAGGGGAAAGTTTATATGCGTAATTTACAGGGGAAAGTGCAAGCATAAGAGGGAGGCGAGGTTGAGCATGGCTCATGTAATTAATTTTGCGCATCGAGGCGCAGCGGGACATTGTCCCGAGAATACGATGATCGCATTCAAGCGTGCTCTGGAGCTTGGGGCAAACGGCATCGAGACCGATGTGCAAATGACGAAGGACGGACAGCTGGTGCTTATTCATGACGAGACGCTGCACCGCACGACCGGATCTCCCGAATGGGTTAAGGACGTGACGCTGGCCGAGCTGGCGGAGAAGGATGCGGGCTCATGGTTCCATGAGGATTATCGCGGAGAGACTATTCCGACGCTTGAGCAGCTGCTCGAGTTCGTGAAGCCGCTGGACACGATCATTAACTTGGAGCTGAAGAACGGGGTCGTCCGGTATCCAGAGCTTGAGAACAAGGTTATCGAGATGGTTCGCCGATATGGACTGGCTGAGCGCGTGATCATTTCCAGCTTCAATCATTATTCGTTAGTGGAGTGTAAACGGATTGCTCCGGAGATTCGTACAGGTATTTTGTATATGGAGGGGCTGTATGAGCCATGGGATTATGCGAAGCGAATAGGCGCGGATGCTCTGCATGCCTTCCATTATGCTGTCATTCCGGAGCTTGTGGCCGCTGCTTCCGAGCAAGGAATGCCGTACCATCCGTTTACGGTTAATGAGAAGAGCGAGATGCAGGCGTTGCTTCATGCTGGAGTAGCAGGCATTATTACCGATTATCCCGACCGCTTGGCCGAGCTGCTGGCGGCTGAAGGGGGTTAACGGATGAGACGAACGTGGCTGCTTGGTCTCGGCTTTTTCAGCATTAGCATAACGTGGGCTTTATATAATGCGTTTGTACCGCTCTTTTTGGACAACTATTTAAAAAGCGCGGCCATGATCGGATTCATGATGACGATCGATAATTATTTTGCCATGTTCCTGCAGCCGTGGATCGGCCACCGCAGCGACAAGACGCGCAGCAAGTATGGAAGGCGGATGCCTTATCTGCTCATCGGCATGCCGCTTGGCGCCGTGTTTGCCACGTTGATTCCTTTACATACGGGGTTTGTGACCCTGGTTATTTTTATGGTGCTGATGAACCTGTCCATGAGTATCTTCCGTTCTCCCACCGTGGCGCTGATGCCGGATATTACACCGGAGAACAAGCGTACCAAAGCCAATGGAATTATCAATTTCATGGGAGGGCTGGGCTCCATTCTGGCTTTTGGGATCGGTTCGCCGCTGTATAAGCTGGCTCCTTATTTGCCGTTTTTGTGTGCAGGGCTGATTATGCTGACCTCCATGGTTATCTTGAAGAGCGTCATCAAAGAGCCGGTACTTCTGACGGGATATGGGGATGGCAGCAGCAATCCGTTCCGGGCAGAAGAGGAGACCCGCAATCCGGTAAGGATCAGAGAGCAGCTTGATCCTACGACCTTGTTCATTCTGGGAGCGATCTTTTTCTGGTTCGTCGCTTATCAGGGAGTCGAGGCTCTATTTACACTTTACGGGACAAAATACATCGGCATGAGCGATAACGAAGCCGCCTTCTCCTTGACGTTCTTCTCGCTGGCTTTTCTGGCGTTCGCGCTGCCCAGCGGCTGGCTTGGCGCAAAGTTCGGCAAGAAGAGAATCATCACGATCGGCGTGTTGGGCCTGTTCGTGATCTTCGGCTCGCTCGTCTTCGTTCAGTCCGTATGGCTGCTTCGAGCCATGCTGATCATCGGCGGGTTGTTCTGGGCCTGCATCAATATTAACTCCTATCCGTGGATCGTAGCGACGGGACGGGAGGAGAGCATCGGTACGCGAACCGGCATTTATTACTTCGTCTCCTCGCTTGCGGCTATCAGTTCTCCGCCCATGCTTGGCTGGATCATCGACTTGTTTGGATATCCGGCGCTATTCGTCAGCGCTTCGCTCGGCATGCTGTTGGCGTCGCTATGCTTGATCGGCGCCAAGTCCGAGAACCGATCGGCCGGCAAGGGCTCTATCGATCAGGCTCCATCGGCGCTGCCGTAGGCTGATTCATATTAAGAACTTTTAAGCATAGCTAAGCTCAGATTTATTTATGATGCTAAAATAAAAAACTCGGCACTTTCGCCTATCGGCGATCGTGTCCGAGTTTTTTTGGCTGGCGGGAATTACGGAATCAGGCGGATTTCTTCGTACCGCGAATCGTAAGGCCTAAGGCAATAAGCGAGATGACCAGTGCGGCGGAAGCCAGGATGATCGTCCATGTCCCAATAGGGCTTCCGTTCTCAGCCGCTTCCAGCTCCGATACGGGTGCAGCGGCGGTCTCGGCGGCGGCTTCCGTACCGCTGTTTTGATCGGTGCCCTCTACGGAAGAATTCCCTTCATGGCCGGCGCTGTTGCCTGCCTGATCGCTCTCATGGCCGTTGTCATGACCGTGTGAGTGGCTTGCGCTCGCTGAGGCCGAATCCGCATCCGTGCTTGAGGTGACCACGGTGATGGAATGCGGCTTCTCGCTGCCTTCGTCGCCCGTCCATTCGACTATGCTGCCATCGCTATAGTATTGAAAAGCATCCCAGGCTAATTCGGCATCGCTGCCCGGATTTTTGGCCACGAAATCGAACTGCTGGAACTCACCGGGCAAAATGCCTTCGCCCTCTGCCGTCCAGGTGACAACAGTAATTCTCTCCGCGCTGTCCTTTGTGAGCTCTACCTTCCAGTCCGGGATGGCGCGATATTGCTTGAAATCGAGGCCTTCCGGAATTTTCAGGGCCACCTTGACCGTAGGGATATCTTTCTCAACGGGAACCTTGATCGTGTAGGTCTCCCAGGCTCCTGGAGCCGTCGAGGCCGGACTCACGGTGACATGCGCGCTGGCGATGCCGGTGAACAGCAGCAGGCTTGCGGCCACAGCGGGAATCAGAGCCATTGACTTAGCCCATATGGCGGTAAGGGATGGAAGCTTTTTTCTCATACGTTTAAAAATCTCCTTTCAAAAATTATATTCAAGGTAATCACGGCTTACCTGGTGCCGACTTGAAACGTAAAGCTCTTGTCGATTGTGTCCAGGGATGAGAGCAGGACGTGAACGTTAAGCCTCCAGCTTCCGCCCCTCGTCACTAGCGCCGTGCCGTTTAACGGAGCGGTGCCATCTCCAGGAAGCGTAAGCTCGATCGCTCCCATGTCCATATCACGGGAGGTCAGGGTGAGTGTAATTTGCTCGATGCTGTCCAGCGGATTTTGTTCAGGATCCAGCACGGTAACTTCAAAACGGTTTTCACCGACGGTATTTGGCGTCACACCCACTGTAATATGGTAGCCGTCTGCGGTCGCTGCCTTTAATTGGATCGGACCCGGGCTGGCCAGGGCCGTTGGCATGTTCGACAGGATGGCAGCCAAGATGAGTACAATCAATCCGGCAGCAAATTCGATCCAGACTCCCGTGCCCAGAGGGCGGGATTGTGTGCGGCCGCGCAGGAAGGCGGAGAAGCCAAAAGCCAGCATGACCAGCGTAAGGCCGGCCTTCGCGAGCAGGATCTGGCCGTAATTGCTATACAGCAGGGCATGCCATGTCGGTACATGGAGCAGGCTGGCGTATAGGCCCGAACAGAGCAGAACCGTGACGCAGCCCGCGGCAAGCATGGAGAAGCGCCGAATCGTCTCCCAGTATACTCCCCGTTTAGCGTCGGGATCATTTCGCAGTGGTCCCGCAGCAGCAGGAAGGAGAAAAGCGAGCGCGAGCAAGCCTCCCAGCCATAAGAAGGAGGACGCCTGATGCAGAAAGTTCATGGCGATGGCCATGCTTCTTCCGCTTGCTGCGGCTGCGTGGCCGATAAACGATTTGGCGAGCAGAATGCCAAGGCTGGCAAGGAGTGCCGCTGCGGCCGTCCAACTTGCTGCAAAGCGTCTTTGTTTGCCGGCAAAAGCAGCGAATACCGCGGTGAGTCCCGTCAGCAGGAGAAGCAACGCCATTTCGGCAATCCAGGCTTTTCCGAACGAAGTGTGGCTTAGCGTTTCGTTGATCAGCGCCGGACTCCATGCTTGGCTCCACGGGACCCCGGCATCGATTGCCGTTTGCTGCGGCAGACTGAGCCCGATTCCTGCTGCTGTCAGGAGAAGGGAAAGAAGGAGGAGCCTTTGGCTTCGCTGCCAAACTGATGATTTGGCAAAGCCCTCCAGGTGCTTCCGAAGCCTGGCGGATTGAAGCTGATCAGAGCGAGCCTTGTCTTTGCTATCGCTTGGCGAGGCATCTCCCAAGGGAGCCACATTCTTCGAGGGAGCTGAACCACCTAATGGAGCTATATTCTTCAATGACTCCGCATTCTCCGGGTGAGCTGAACCGTCGAATGGAGCTTTGCCATCCATCGGCACGGTCGCAAAGACTCCTAGGCTGCGGCGCGGCAAAAGAAACAAATGAAAGAGAAGCACGCCCATATATATGGCCAAGCCGCTATATTGGAGCCAGCGAACGATAAGAAGGCCTGCACCTGGCCAATCGTCTGTCCCGCCGCTGCCAAATTCGTTGAATGCAGGGAGGTTATGCTTGGCTGCGGCATCCCCGATGATAAAAGGAAACGTACCGGTAATCGCATGGCCATCGCTCGACAGCACTTTGTAATTCACGGTATAAATTCCTTCCGGTAGCTCTGGCCGCAGGTCCGCGATTAACCTGGCCGGATTCGCATCATCGATCCTGGACTCTCCAATGACAGCCTGCTGGCCCGAGGGGTCCGTGACTTGAAGAGAATGAAAGGCGTTTTCGATGGGCTCGTTAAAGGTAATGCTAACCGAAGCGGGAGCTTCCTCCAGCACTTCGTTCTCTCCGGGGGATGATGCCACAATGTAGGCGTGGGCGGATACAGATGCAGGAGATGAGAACAAGAGGCAGCAGAACAAGAGAACGGTTAACGCCCTGGCTGCATAGCGTTTTTCCAATGCGTAAATCACTCCTTCTCTTAGTTTGCAATGACATATATCACAATAAACTTCATTTTACAGTGATTTAATCGGGGTGAATATGACCTCATCGGGCTATATTAGGGTACTGAAAACGGAAAAATTGACATTTTTGTGAAACTTCTTGCGGTGTAGGCATAATAACGGGTGGAGTAATGCCTAACTTATGAGGCTAAAGATTTAAAAATGACCCATAGTAAGATAAAATAATGAAGATCTAATTTTGAAGGAGGATACGTAAAGTGGCATCGAACATCAAAGTGGGTATCGTAGGATATGGGAATCTAGGACGCGGCGTGGAAAAAGCAATCAAGCAAAACCCGGATCTTGAGCTCCGCGCAATTTTTTCAAGAAGAAACCCGGATGAGGTGGCGGCGGCTAGCGGCGTCGTGCATATTTCCGAGTTGGAGAAGTACAAGGGCGATATCGACGTGTTGATTCTCTGTGGGGGTTCGGCCACGGATCTTCCGCAGCAAGGGCCCGAGCTGGCCGCAATGTTCAATACGGTGGACAGCTTTGACACACATGCCAAAATTCCGGAATATTTCGAGAAAGTAAATGCTTCGGCTTCCAAGGGAGGAAACGTGAGCGTTATCTCTACCGGCTGGGATCCAGGCTTGTTCTCTTTGAACCGTCTGCTCGGACAAGCTATCCTTCCCGAAGGGAAGGAGTATACTTTCTGGGGTAAAGGCGTCAGCCAAGGGCATTCTGATGCGATTCGCCGCGTCAATGGCGTCAAGGGCGGCGTGCAGTACACGATTCCTGCTGAATCGGCAGTAGATCGCGTGCGCAAAGGGGAGAACCCGGAGCTGTCCACCAGAGATAAGCATATCCGGGAATGCTATGTGGTTGCTGAAGAAGGAGCCGATCTGCCGCAGATCGAGCGGGAAATCAAGGAAATGCCGAATTACTTTGCGGATTACGATACGACGGTGCATTTTATAAGCGAAGAAGAGCTGAAGGAAAAGCACTCCGCCATGCCGCACGGAGGAAATGTGCTGAGAAGCGGCAGAACGGGAGAGAACAACACGCAAATCATCGAATTCGGTCTGAAGCTCGACAGCAATCCCGAATTTACGGCAAGTGTGCTTGTAGCCTACGCCCGCGCAGCTTACAAGCTGTCTCAAGCTGGCGAATCCGGGGCAAGAACGGTATTCGACATTCCGTTTGGCCTGTTGTCGCCTAAATCGCCGGAACAGCTTCGCAAAGAGCTGCTGTAATACTGCAATAAATGTTGCAGTGAAATGCAATGAAATTGCAAAGAGACTGCAAGGGGCTTGCAAAGAGAAACTGCAAGGGGCTTGCAAAGAGACTTTAAGGAGATTGTAAAGAGCTTGCAAGGGGCTTGCAAAAAGACTGCAAAAAGACTGCAAAAAGACTGCAAAAAGACTGCAAAAGAGCTTGCAAGGAGCTTGTAAGGAAACTGCAGCGGGCCTTACGGTAAACAATGCCGCCTGGGAGAGTGGATTTCCCGGGTGGCCTTTGTTTTTGGGGTTGTTGATGGTAGTAGCGCCCTGCAGTTTGCTAAATAAAACGTAAGGTGTAGCTTTTTTTGGTGGAAGGGATCGGTTAACGGACCGTAGTTCCGCTATCTGCCCAAAAACGCCGAAATTTGCGTGCTAACGGACCCAGGTTCCGCTATTGCTCCTAAAATGGGCTAAAATGAGGCGATTAGGGTCAAATAACGTCTTCTGTGTCCGTAAGAGTGCAAAATATCGAGTAAATCGCGAAATAGCGGATTTGTTGTCCGTAAGGATGGGAAGTTACTCTGATACTATCAAGACTTCAAACGCTAAGAGGAGCAATCCTAACTATAGCGACCACCGCATATCACATTTTCCCCTCAAAGTGACTCTGTGCGCGGCCCAAGCAATTATTCGTTCGAAGTGACTCCGTGTGATTCCGTGCACCATTCCAACTACCTTCCCCTCGAAGTGACTCTGTGCGTGGCCCTAGCAATATTAGCTCGAAGTGACTCCGTGCGCCATTCCAACTACATTCCCTCGGAGTGACTCCTTGCACCGCCCCAGCCACCTTTACCTCATAGTAACTTATGCACCGCCCTAGCCAACTCTACCTTACACGGTAACTTGCAATAACCAATCTACTATTGGCTCTCAGCAACTCCTTTGCCACGAAAAGTTGATCCTGGGCTATTTCTACAATCGATGCACTTGTTCACCTTCGTCCATAGTCCCAACTCCACACTCACGCATGCACAAATCGTACCCTCCGCAGTCCGAACTCCGCACTCACGTATGCACAGCTCGCACCCTATGCACACTTCAAACATTCATAGCCCACACCCCCCAAGCCCGTATCCTCCCGGAGGAGAACTAAATACTCAACCACACAGTCCCCAAAGGCACATCCTGACGCGCCTAATAACCAACAGAACAACCAACAAAACAACCAACAAAACAACCAACAAAACAACCAACAAAACAACCAACAAAACAACCAACAGATTAAGCTACTTAGCAAGCTTTGTAATAGCCCCAGGGAGTTGACGAGACTCAAAATGTATGTGATTTTAGTTACAAAGTCCTCGGACTATTATGACAATTCTGCGAACTCGGGGGCTGCAAAGGGTCATTGTGAACAATTATCAAAATCGCCGAATTTGGCGTTTTTTGAACGAATACGGCCGAATATCGAGTTTTGAGGGGGAGGGAAAAGCAGTGTATTTTCATTTAATTGTAAATATATTACATAATTGCCTTTCTCTATGGTTTGTTTTTGTTTTTAGTGAATCCTAACATTGTTCATAGATGTAATGCTAAGTTCTCACGTGACACTTTATCACGCTGTAGCAACCTCGTGAAAACTTACTGCTTAGAAAGGGGTAACGGAATCTATGAAAAGAAGAGGGCTGCTGTTAATTGCATTTTCAGCGCTGCTTGTCTTCCTGTCCGGCTGCAATACTTTGACGGTATTGGATCCGAAAGGACCTGTAGCCAAAACTCAATCCGACGTCATTATATTCTCCATCATCACGATGGCGTTTATACTGCTTGTCGTTTACGTGCTTTATGTTTACATGCTTACTAAATATCGAGCATCCAAAGCTGCTCCGGACTACGAGCCGCCGCATGACGAAGGAAAGACCTGGCTTGAAATTACCTGGACGGCGTTCCCGCTAATTATCGTTATCATTCTTTCGGTAGTTACGATTCGCAGTACGAATGCAGTTGAAGCTGTTCCTAAGGATTATCAGGATCAAGAACCAATGATTATTTACGCAGCTTCCTCCAACTGGAAATGGCATTTCAGTTATCCGGAGGAAGGAATTGAAACGGTCAACTATGTAAATATCCCGACTCACCGTCCTGTCGAGTTCCGCCTGTATGCATACGGCCCGATCACAAGCTTCTGGGTGCCGCAGCTGGGCGGCCAGAAATACGCGATGAGCGACATGGTGACGAAGCTGAATCTCGTTGCCGAGCATGAGGGCTCCTTTATGGGCAAGAATGCAAACTTCTCCGGTGAAGGCTTTGCCCACATGGACTTCGAGGTGCTGGCTATGAACCAGAAGGAGTATGACAAATGGGTGGAGGAAGTCAAAAGTACGGCTTCCGATTTAACACCGGATGAATTCCAGAGCTTGCTTGATACGAAGCATGTCGGCAGAAAAACATACACATCCACACATCTGACGTTCATGCCGCCTCCTGAGGGGGAGCATGCCGGACATAACCACGGCGACTCTGCCGCGAAATCGGAGCTCGATCAGTTCCAAATGGATCCGCTTGAGACCGATGGCAACGGAAGCGCAGAGATGGATCACTCGGGGCACAATCATTAATTGAGCGAGAGCCGGGAGCTCGCAAGTAATAAATCGAGCAGAAGAAAGCTCGCAAGGCAACTAAGATTTGGAAAGGAGTAAGCTAAATGAAATGGGACGAATTTTTCGTCACAGGCGAACCGATGATTTACGGCGCGATGGTCAGTATTGTCGTGGTGTCTATCGCCATTGTTGTCGGGCTTACCTATTTTAAGAAATGGGGCTACCTGTGGCGTGAATGGTTAACGACCGTTGATCATAAAAAAATCGGTATCATGTATATCATTTCCGCGCTCATCATGCTGTTCCGGGGCGGCGTAGACGGCCTCCTGATGCGTGCGCAGCTTGCTATCCCAGAGAACGGACTTCTGGATAGCCAGCACTATAACGAAATCTTTACGACGCACGGGGTCATCATGATCCTCTTCATGGCAATGCCGTTTATTATCGGCTTGATGAACGTCGTGGTTCCTCTGCAAATCGGAGCACGGGACGTGGCGTTCCCGCGGTTGAATGCCGTCAGCTTCTGGCTGTTCTTCGCCGGAGCGATGCTGTTCAACATCTCGTTCGTCATCGGCGGCTCGCCGGATGCCGGCTGGACAGCTTACTTCCCGCTGTCAAGCATCGAGTTCAGCCCGACGGTAGGCAATAACTATTACTCCATTGCACTGCAAATTGCCGGGCTGGGTACGCTCATGACTGGGGTTAACTTCATCGTAACCATTCTCAAAATGCGTGCCCCAGGCATGACCTTAATGCGTATGCCGATGTTTACGTGGTCGATTCTGGTCACTTCCGTCATCATCGTGTTCGCGTTCCCGGTATTGACGATCGCGCTGCTGCTGATGATGCTGGACCGCCAGTTCGGCTCGCAGTTCTTCACGATGGCCAACGGCGGGATGGATATGCTCTGGGCCAACCTGTTCTGGGTATGGGGGCATCCAGAGGTATACATCGTTATTCTGCCCGCATTCGGTATCTTTAGTGAAGTCATCTCGACATTTTCACGCAAAAATCTGTACGGTTATAAATCGATGGTATTCAGTATGGTCATCATCTCGCTTCTGTCCTTCGTCGTGTGGGCTCACCACTTCTATACGATGGGACACGGCGCGATGGTTAACGGCTTCTTCTCCGTGACGACGATGGCGATAGCCATTCCGACCGGGATCAAAATATTCAACTGGCTGTTCACGATGCAGAAAGGCCGCATTGAATTTACGACGCCGATGCTGTATGCCCTCGCATTCATTCCGATCTTTACCATCGGCGGCGTGACCGGCGTTATGCTGGCGATGGCAAGTGCGGACTACCAATACCATAACACGATGTTCCTGGTAGCTCACTTCCACTACGTATTGATTCCGGGTACGGTCTTCGGGGTGCTTGCGGGAATGTACTACTGGTTCCCGAAATTGTTCGGCTTCCGCTTGAACGACAAGCAAGGCAAGCTCGCCTTCTGGATCATTGTACCGAGCTTTAATGTAACGTTCCTGCCGCTCTTCTTCCTGGGACTCAAGGGGATGACGCGCCGGATGTACACGTATTCCGCCGAGACGGGCTTCGGTCCGCTGAACCTGATTGCTTCAATCGGTTCCATCGGCCTGGCCATTGGCTTCGCGGTGCTCGTATACAACATTTACTGGAGCTTCCGCTATGCGCCTAGAGAGACGAACGGCGATCCATGGAATGCACGGACCTTGGAGTGGAGCACACCAAGCCCGATCCCTCATTACAACTTTGCGCGCATGCCTGAAATTAAGGGACGCGATGCGTTTTGGTTTGCGAAGAAGTCCGGCAAATCCCTGTATACCGGGGAATACAGCGACATTCATATGCCTAACAACAGCGGGCAGCCGTTCATTCTCGGTGCGATCTTCATGTTCTTCGGATTTTTCATGGTATTTAGCTGGTGGGTAGGGGCGGTAATCGGCGCCTTGGGTATCTTCATAATGATGATAGTCAGATCCTTTGAACGCGATCACGGACATTATATTCCTGCGAAGGAAGTTGTGGCGACCGAACAACGATTGCGGGGTGAACAGGTATGAAAATAGATCATTCAGTACCGCTGGAATACAGCACGGAAGAGAACAAAAACCGCATCTTTGGCTTCTGGGTATTTCTCGGAGCAGAGATCGTCATGTTCTCCACGCTCTTCGCCGTATATTTCACCTTGTGGAACCGGATCGGCAACGGTCCAACGGCCAAGGAGATTTTTGAAATCGGTCCGGTGCTGATCGAGACCTTCCTGCTCCTGACGAGCAGCTTCACGATCGGTCTGGCGATCAACAGCATGCGGCAAGGCTTGATGAAAGCGACGATGGGATTCTTTGCAGTAACCTTGCTGCTTGGCCTGGGCTTCCTGGGCGTCGAGATCTTTGAATTCGTGACGTATGTACACGAAGGCGCAACGCTGCAGACAAACGCATTCATGTCCAGTCTATTCACGCTGCTTGGCCTCCATGGGGCGCACGTGACGCTCGGATTGGTATGGGGCGGCGGGCTGATGCTGCAGATGAAGCGTGAAGGGTTTACGCCGGATACGGCGAACAAGTCGTTCATCTTCTCGTTGTACTGGCATTTCCTTGATGTTGTCTGGATTTTCATCTTCAGCTTTGTATATTTGAAAGGATTGATGTGACATGAAAAAACTGTTCCCGCTTCAACACGTCATGGGATATGTCTCTTCGCTGATCCTTTCGGTCGTTGCGCTGACCGTTCTGTTCTTCGATATGTCCTTCGGGATGCAAATGACGGTTCTGCTCGTTTGCGCGATCATTCAAATGTCAGTTCAGCTGTTCGTATTCATGCACATCGGCGAGACGGGCTCGAAGACATCGCTTTATACGAATATCGGGTACGCGCTGTTCGTAGGTTTGGTGACGATTTTCGGTACTCTGTTTACGATGATCTGGGGATATCAATAAGCGGATAGGCAAGTTGGATAAAGCTAGACTTATATAGAAATAACAATCACTCTGATCCAAAGGCGTAAGCCTGGGGTCAGGGTGATTTTTTTAGATACAAGAAGAAAGACACCTTACTACATAAAGTGGATCTTAGGCAAGATGACGACAAGCGCTCGCCAGATGCAATATTCGTACAGCCCATTAGATCTCGTTCACAACGTGTTGAGAGAGTCGAACAACATGTTCCAAGCCTCCATCAGGTTCCTGAGGATGTGAGAAGACGTTGGAAACCTCCTAGGTACTTCTTGAAAGCACATGAAGACACTAATCGAATAATTCTAGAAGTACAAGCGTCGTTAAATTGGCCGGATGAATTAACTGAAGATTTGGCGAAGCGTGTTGCAGAGAAGCAGAGATATGATGATATAGTAAGGGAAATGAAAGAAAATACGGAATAAAAGTAGGGGGCGGTTTAGCTACTATTTATACGAGTTACAATGCAGAAGGTGCGGGGGTGTCATTAAATGAACTCTTTACCGGTTACACTCATAATTCTAGAGAGGTTCCGTACATAGGACGTGGTGGATCTGAGCTTAAACTTAAAAAAGCCTGGATCTAGCAATATAAATCAAGCGGCAATGCCTAAGGAGACTCCGAATCCACCGAATACGAGTAATAAGAATCCTGTGTTTGGGGCAGATTGGAATGAGCATTTCCGAATAAATATGGAAAAGATGCGGTGGATTGAGTAAGGGAAAGGTGACTTACGCACGAAGGTTAAGACTAACACAGAGCAAAGCGCAGCTGCAAGAGAAGCGTCCAACTTCAAATTGTACTTGAAGAAAGAGAAGGAAGTTCTTGATCCGATCAAAATTATGGAAGCTGGCCTAATAAGGGGACGCCAAAAGCTGAGTATACTACAAATAATTTACCGAAAGATCTTTGTGAATGGAAAATAGTTAAGAGTTTAAAACTCAAACAACAAGATTGACAAACCATTATAAATTAAACAAACACTGATAAGCTTTGAAAGCTCCTCCCACTTAAATTATAAGCAGGAAGAGCTTTTTTTGCATACAAAATCCGTCTCTCCGTCTTAAAGCGGTCGTTCTTTCAGTACCTTGGAGAAACTTACATAAGGAAACGGATAGGAACCGTGAAATAGTGAATGTGTCTGAGTCTGATACAAGAATAGAAAGAGAGAATCGTTGATCCCTTTATTTATTGTAGGGATTTTTATCGACCATAAATAAATCGTGAGAGGTCTATTTCTTTTTGGATATTTATTTGTCCAAATCCTGTTTTTCTAACCAACATACTTTCAGGGCGTTTCCCTTAGTGGTAAGTAGAGTCATCAGAGCGTCCTACAAGGTAATCAAGGCTTACGTCAAAATAATCAGCCAGAGCATAAGCAATATCTAGACTAGGGATCCGCGTTCCTCTTTCCCAATGACTAACAATGGATCTGTCAACTCCTAAAGAAGCGGCAATGTCTTGCTGTGAGATTGACTTTTCAAGCCGTAAATTTTTAAAACGCTCCGCAAAAATTTCTCGATTTAACATAAACAGCTCCTTGACCATGACTATAAGTCACTATTTAAATTCATGCAATTTTGATTTGACTAAACAATGTAGATTTTTTTGAGAAGAAGGATAATCGTGAGTAAAATGAAGCGGCGCATCCTTATCAAAGAACTGGCTACTTCCTCCACGAGCCTGAAGGGCTGACTGCACATTTAATCTATCATGTGTCAGTCTTTCTTTCAAGGAACAGGAATTTAGATGAAGGGAAGAGGAAAATGAGAAGTATTTTAGAAGCGTTATATTGTGGAGATATTCGCCCTGAAGAAACGATAGTGCCAATTGACCCTGAATATCGTGCTTTAAACCGAAAAATATCTGAAGCCATGAAGATATTGGAGAAGAAGTTATCAGCAACAGAATTCAGTCAGCTTGAAGAATTACTAGATTTGCGAAGCAAATCCGGCTCAATCCATTCCACAGCTGCTTTTATCCATGGATTTCAACTTGGAGCACTAATGATGACAGAATTATATACAGCACGAAATGAGCTAGTAAGTAGTTGATGGATCCGTTCTTAAATTAATAAATGAGACTTAATACGATGTAATGAATTTTATAAGGCATATTTCAACCTAGTGCTTAGGAAGAAAAATCCAGGGTTCCACAAAAAGACCAAACAAATGCATTTTACATACCCTATAGGGGTATGATAAAATAAGCTTACAGGGAAAGGAGTGATAGCCGCATGGCTGAGACAAGAGAGAACGGGCATCATTGCGAAGATGACGCTTGCTCTGCAGAGAGCTTGGCTTCCACTGAAAGACGCAGTCATCATTCCGATGAGATGAAGAACAATTTGACCCGGCGCCTCAATCGGATTGAAGGACAAATACGCGGTATAAAGGGCATGATCGACAAGGATACGTACTGCGATGACGTGCTTAACCAAATTGCGGCTGTGCAGTCGGCTCTGAACAGCGTTGGGCGGCTGCTGCTGGAGGGCCATATGAAGAGCTGTGTCATTGAGCGAATTCAGGCCGGAGAGCCGGAAGTCGTGGATGAGCTCTTGATTACGGTCAATAAGCTAATGAAATAAGGGTAAATAAGAATGCTAAGGATATAGACAGGCAGAAGTGAAATTTTCGGCAAAGGATCCGAATGTTTGATCAAGCAAAAATTTAAGAGGAGGAATTAACATTGCAAACTGTTACATTAAACGTTGAAGGAATGTCCTGCAATCATTGCGTGAACTCGATCGAGGGCGCGCTATCCGAGCTGGGAGCAAGCGCTAAGGTCGATTTGTCCGCCAAAAGCGTCACGGTCAGCTATGACGAGAGCAAGCTCAGCGTAGAGGCAATCAAGGAAGCCATCGAGGATCAGGGTTACGACGTGGCATAAGAAGGTAAATTTAGAAGTGAAAAAGAGTCTGCCCGGGAATACAAGAAATCTTGTGATCCCGGGCAGTTTTTTTATAAGAACAGCATTGGCTAACAGCAATTTCCCATTTCTAGCCGCTCGGAATGATTCTCTAACCTGCAGGAAAGAGGTCAGATGCTCCGTTCAGCTAATCCAGGTGTCGGCTGTCTCGACAACCTTCCACGCACCATTCTCCAAACTCAGCTTGATGTTTATGCCGATGGCGCCTTTTCCTGATTTGTATTTCATGCCTTCAATGATGGCGCTGTCCTCGTTAATTTCAACCTTTTCGATTTGGAGCAGCACTCCTTTCAGAGCCATGCCATTCTCATGGAAGCTGTCTTCCTCGCTTTCCATGAGCTGCTCGAGGGTGGCCTCCTTGACCGGGACGGAAAACTTGCCCATATACTGCTCAATAAACTGTTTATCTTCTTCCGTTAGATGCGACAGAACGCTAAAGTCGATCGCAATATATTCCATACCCGCATTCAAGCCTTTATCGATAGGCATCATCGCTTCGAACGCCAGGCCGTAGAGCTGTCCCGCGCTGCCATCGATCTCTGCAGGCGAAGCCAGCTCCTGACCCGATTCCGGTTCCACAGCTTCCGTATCGTCAAGCCCTGTTCCCGCAGAGCTGTTCCCTGCTCCAGCGCTGCTGTCAGCAGGCTCCTGGAGCGGATCGACGGCGGCAGGTGGCTGAGTGCCTGGTTTGCCGCTAAGAACCTCTGTATTCTTACACCCTGTAAGCAGCAGGAATAAGACAATGAAGCAGGTGAAGCTTCGTAAAATCCGTCTGGTGTGCATATATGACCCCTCCTAACTATAAAACGGCTTCCCCATCGAAATAGTTGCTTGGAATCTGGAATAATTTAGCATGAGTCCATTTTGAATATTAAAGCTCAGGAAGAAATGGACTTAATGATCTCTGCTAACTGGGCAAGACTCTGCTCCATGTCTTTCAGAGAGGCATAGGCGTACGAGAGGCGTATATATTGATTCGCGTCCCGATCGTACAGATGGCCAGGATTGATGAGAATGTTCCGGCGGAGCGCCTGATCGAACAGCGTTCTCGCAGGGAGCTGCGAGTGCAGCTTGAGCCAAATGTAAAAGCCCCCGGGAGGCGCATTCCAGCTTGCGATATCAGAAAAATGCTTGTCCAGACAGCCCAGCATGATGGCTCGCCGCGCCTTCAGCTGATCGCGAACCCGCTCCATATGCTGCTCATACCATCCGCTGCCAAGCCATTCGGCTGCCGCTTGCTGGGACAACGTGCTGGAGCCGTAGTCGCTCTGCATCTTAATGTCGGCAAGGCGCTCCAGCACGGGCTGCGGTCCGGCGATCCAGCCGATGCGAAGCCCGGGGCTGACCGTCTTGGACAGGCTGCCGAGATAGAGGATGTTTCCGGCTGTATCCCGGGCTTTGAGCGGACGGGGAGAAGGCTCGTCCAGCCATAAATCGCGATACACATCGTCTTCAATGACCGGCAGGCCTTCGGCTTCGATGGCGTCCATCAGCTGCCTGCGGCGCTGCTCGGTCATCAGCGTCCCCGACGGGTTATGGAACGTCGGAATGGTATACAGCAAAGATGCGCTGTATTGTCTCGCGTATGCGCCGACCAGATCCGCCCGCAATCCTTCCTCGTCCATCGGGACCCCGCGCAGCTTCATGCCCGCGGATTGAAAGACGGGAACGGAGTACAGATAGGAGGGGCGCTCTACCAGTACAGCCGACCCCTGCTCAAGCAATCCGACGGAAATGAGCTGCAGCGCCTGAAGCGCCCCGGAGACGACGAGCACGGAAGCGGGAGAGGCCGCGATGCCGAGCTTCCGGAGCCGGGCCGCGAGCAGCTCGCGAAGCTGCGGATCTCCCATCGGCTCCCCGTATCCGAGCGAGGGAGTCCGATCCGCGACGCGGTGAAGCACGCTGCTCATCTCCCGGTGCGGAAGCAGCTCGGGCGACAGCTCGCCAGTTCCGAGCCGGACGATGCCGGGGTGGAACTCGGCGCGGTTGATCTCCTGGACGGCGGGCAGATTAGGCCGGTGTATACCGGACTTGACGTAGTCGTCCCAGTTCGTCGGAGGCTTGGCGGCAAGCGCGCCCCAGGTATGGTTGACCACCCGGGTTCCGCCGCCTCTGCAGCCCTCCAGCATCCCGGCGGCCGCAAGTTCCTCCAGGGCAGTCACGACCGTGCTGCGGTTCACCTTGAAGGCCTCAGCCAGCTTGCGCTGCGAGGGAATTCGGGTGCCTACGGGCCATTCGCCGCCGGCGATTTTGTCCCGGATATATTGCATGATTTGAACATGCAGCGGTGCAGCCGATTGTCGGCTGGGCTGCCAATGGGGTTGCTCCATAATCATCCTCCCAAGTAACTCTCAAGTAACTCTCAAGTAACTCTCAAGAAGCTCTCAAGAAGCTCTCAAGTAACTCTCAAGTAACTCTCAAGTAACTCTCAAGTACTCCCCGACTTAATCCTCCCCAATCGGGAGAAGCGGGTGCGCAGGGTACCATTCAAAACTTGTATCATTCTATTATATAATTTGGTTGGTTTGTAATCCATCCAAATGGCTGGAGCCAAAGTCAATCCTTTTTGCTTACAATGAAAACAGCAGGATTTGCAGAAAACGGAGGAATCGTAGGATGTGGGAAGCAATGATTTATGGATTTGTACTGGCCATCGGCTTGATCCTGCCGCTTGGCGTGCAGAATGTTTTCGTATTTAATCAGGGAGCGGGACACCGCAAATTTCGGCACGCGCTGCCAGCGGTCATCACGGCAGCTCTATGCGATACGCTGTTGATTGTCCTGGCCGTTGCGGGGGTCTCTCTTATCGTTCTGACGATATCCTGGTTGAAAATCATGCTGTTCATTGTCGGCGCCCTCTTCATGCTGTACATGGGCTGGTCGATCTGGCGAAGCCGTCCCGATCTGCCTGCGGCTGGTGAAGCCAGCCTTCCGGCGGGTAAACAAATGGTGTTCGCTCTATCCGTATCGCTCCTGAATCCTCACGCCATCATGGATACGGTCGGTGTGATCGGTACGAGCTCGCTCCGCTTTGAAGGGCTGGATAAAGCGCTGTTTGCCGGGGCGGCCGTCGCCGTATCGTGGATCTGGTTCCTGGGGCTGTGCTGGGCGGGTCGGCTGATTGGCGGCATGGATCGAAGCGGCAGGGTGCTGCGTTATATTAATAAGCTGTCGGCGCTCATCGTTTGGGCCATGGCGGGATATATTATTATCCAGTTATTATAAGAGGTGATTTCAGGGGATTAGAGGAGATGAGGCAGGGAGCATCTGGAGCAGGAGCACCAAAAGCAGGGAGCATCTGAAGCAGGAGCACCAAAAGCAGGAAGCATCTGAAACAGGAGCACCAATAACAGAGAGCATCTAAAGCAGGAGCACCTAAAGCCTAGTTAGAAAAGGAGAGAACAAAGCGATGCATAATAACAATCATTCGGAAGCTATAAAATCCGTGAATGAGACGGTCGCCTTGCTGCTGGGTCACCGTTCTATCCGCAAATTTAAGGACGAGGCGCTAACGCGCGAGCAGGTCGAAACGATTGTTGCAGCCGGACAGGCTGCTTCGTCTTCAAGCCATGTCCAGGCTTACAGCGTGATCGCCGTGACCGAGAAGAAGCTTAAAGAGGAGCTGTCCCGTCTGAGCGGGAATCAGGCGTATGTATACAGCTGTCCCGTATTTTTGGTATGGTGTGCCGATTTGTCCAGATTGAAAGCCGCCGCGCACAAGCATCGGCCCGGACAAGAAACCTACGAAGGCTCGATGGAAAATTTGATTGTAGCTACTGTGGATGCTGCCCTGGCGGCCCAGAACGCAGCGATCGCCGCGGAATCCATGGGGCTTGGCATCGTGTATATCGGCGGCATCCGCAATCAGATTGCCGAAGCTGCCCGTCTGCTCGGCGTGCCTGAGCTCGTCTATCCCGTCTTCGGCATGTGCATCGGCTATCCGGATCAACAGCCGATTCTTCGGCCGAGGCTGCCGCAGGAGGCGGTTCTGCATTGGAACGGCTATGATGCCTCCACTGCGGAGAAGCAGGTCGCACGATATGACGAGATCATGTCGGCCTATCTGCGCGAAAGAACCGGCGGAGCTAAGGACACGCCATGGTCGGAGCTGATGGCAGACAAGCTCGCCCAGCCCTCGCGAATGCATATGGCCTCCTTTTTGCGGGAACGGGGCTTTGGCACGAAATAAGAGATCTGCTCCAAGGGACTCGCTCGCTCCTCATATGCCATAGAAACGCCTCGTATTGTTGCGGAGACGGCGGCGCGCCTCCTCTGGAGCGATGCCCTGAATGGCGCCCCAGGCTTCAGCGATTTCCAGCACCATTGGCGGCTGGGTAAGCTGCCCTGCAAACGGCCCTTCGAAAGGCCAGGGGCCGTCTGTCTCCGCCATCACCTGATCGGCGGGATAGCTGCGGGCGAGCTCGATGATTTCCGGTTCATACAGCAGATCTGGGGTGAATGAGATGTAATAGCCGCGCTCGGCCATCTTTTCCACCGTGTGCCGGGAGCCTTTGAACCAGTGGAAATGGGCCTTCCGAATAGGGTAACGCTCCAAAATATCGCAAACGAGGTCGGCATCCTCGTAGACCGCATGGAGAACGACGGGCTTGTCATGCCGTTCGGCGAAGCTGAGGAACCGCTCCAGCAGCTGTACATAGGCGTTCAAATCGAGGCAGCGGCCTTCCTTGGCCCATTGCCGGCGGAGATAGTAAGGGAGGCCGATTTCCCCAACGGCGATCATCCGCTTAGCCCTGCGTTCCATCCAGGATAGCAGCCGGGCGGCCTCCTCCTCTGTCGGCAGGGGATTCTCCGGATGGTAGCCGAAGGCCGGATGAACGATCCCCGGATAACGCTCGGCGAGAGCCAGGTTAGCGATGGAGGATTCCAGGTTCGTGGATACGGTCACAAGTCCCTCTACGCCGGAGCCTCGCATATTTTTCATTAGACGCTCAATCTCTGCATTCTTGTATTGATCCAGGTGAATATGGGCATCGATCATGTTCAGGCCTTCCCTTCTTATCCGTTTGCCGGCCGCCAGCAGGCCCCTGTCCTCCAGACAAAGGCGGCATAGCGGCTTGCCTTATTATAGTTTTAGACCGGCATCCTGCCGTATTTTTACAGTTCATTTGCTTTTTTCCTAAGGGAGGAGTATAATAAACCATAGTTGATTAAAGTGATGCAGTACAGATATTCACACGTTGAAAAGAGTGTCACCTTTTGAGATGGAGCTTTTTTCAATGTGTGAATTTTTTTATGTAAAAATGAACATGTTAATATTTCTAGGAGGTACCTCAAATGGAAACTGGAACAGTAAAATGGTTTAACGCTGAGAAGGGCTTCGGCTTTATCGAAGTTGAAGGCGGAAATGACGTATTCGTACATTTCAGCGCAATTACCGGCGAAGGCTTCAAGACGCTGGACGAAGGCCAACGTGTACAATTCAACGTTGTTCAAGGCAACCGCGGCCCGCAAGCCGAAAACGTAGTCAAACTTTAATACAGGCTAAACTGCTCTTAACGGAACCGCCGTTAAGGGCAGTTCTGTTAAAGATGTCAAAAGCGGTCTGTCCACGAAGAAATTACGTCGATAGACGTTTTTCTTGTTTAAGGGGCCAGAGTTTCCCAATATAAATTTACCCCTATAACCCAAGGAGGGAAAACATGAATTACCGTAAAAAAACGTTAGAAGAAATTCCTGAGGAGAACACGCCGGTATGGTCTTGTACGAGCGAGAGCTGCAACGGATGGATGAGGGATAATTTTGCGTTTGATTACACTCCGGTATGTCCTCTGTGTTCCTCTGAGATGGAGAAGGGGATGCGCATGCTCCCCCAGCTGGTAAATACGAATTTAGATCAGAAGTCGCTGCCTAAAGGCGTGAAAATCGACAGTTAGTCATCGACCCATAACGAAGCAGCTGTACTCCGTTGGAGCTACAGCTGTTTTTGTGTTTAAATCCGCTACATTTGCTGATGATCATTCCTCCAATAGAGAATCGCGATCTGCGTGCGGTCGCGAACCTGGAGCTTGGCAAGAATATCGGTAACGTAATTTTTGACGGTGCCCTCGCTAAGGAACAGCTTCTGGGCAATCTCCTTGTTGGACATGCCTTCGGCAATCAGCGCTACGACATTCTGCTCGGCGGAGGTCAGTCCAGCGGCTCTTAGCTTGCTCTGCACCAAGCTCTCATGCGAGGCGGAGCCGTCAAGGGATGTCCCGTCCGATCCCGATCCCTGCCCCGGCTCGGAGCACCCCGGTTGAGTCTTCGCCTCTTGTCCCGCTGATGCTCTCCCCGCATCCATTCCAGCGTTCGCTGCTGCAGCCTCCTCCGGAACGCGGAGCAGGCCGGTCAGCTTGCGGGCGATATCGGGATGGATGAGCATGCTGCCGCTATGCACGGTTCGGATTCCCTGGATAATCCGGCTCGGCGGGATGTTCTTGAGCAGATAACCGCTGGCCCCGCTCTTGAGGGCCTCAATAATGAACTCATCGTCGTCGAAGGTGGTCAGGATGAGGACGGAGATCTGCGGGAACATGGCTTTGATCCGCTTCGTCCCTTCCACGCCGTCGCATTCCGGCATGCGAATGTCCATCAGCACCACATCCGGCAGAGGCACCTCGCCGCTTTGCAGCAGATTTACAGCCTCCAGCCCATGGCGGGCCGTACCCGCGACTTCAATCTGAGGATCCATGCCAATGAGCAGGGATAAGCTTTCCCGTATAAAAGGATCATCATCAACGATCAATACCCTTAAATCCGTATCTGCGTTTGCGTTCGCTGTCGTAATCGTCATAGCTTCACATTCACTCCCGCCTGATTATAGGACTTTCTCCTGGTGTGTTACAGGGAGCCGTGTCGTTACCGTAAAGCAGGGCTCCACCTCAATTTCAAGCCTTCCTCCCGCGACCTGGCAGCGTTCTCTCATCCCCGATACTCCTAAGCCGGCAGTTCTGCTGTTATTCCAGTAGGGGGGCGGTACAGCTCCGTCGTTGCTGACGGACATGCGGATTTCGCCTTCCGCGTAGACTAGGCGGATCTCGACGGCCCCGGGCCGGCCATGCTTCAGCGCATTGGTAATGGCTTCGCGTGCATTTTTATACATAATGATTTCCAGACTCGGATATAGGGGGTAAGGCTGCCCCTCCACGGTCAGAGACGTCCGGATGCCGTGCTCCCTGCCGATTTCCTCCAGCATCATGCCCAGCGCCTGGATTCCCGTCACCTCGGAGGGCGGCTTTAACCGGCGTACTGTGGAACGCAGCTCATCAAGCCCGGCGGAGAGCTGGTCCCGAATTTGTCCCAGCAGTGCCATTCCCTTGTCGGGATCGGCCGGAACCACATGCAGCGCAGCCTCCATCATCATTTTGGCCCGGATCAGGCGATGCCCCAGATCGTCGTGGAGCTCCCGGGAGATCCTTGTCCGTTCCTCGGCCTGAGCCGCTCCTTCCACCTGTCTGCTGAATAGCAGCAGGGTGCGATGAGACTCATCCAGCTCGTAATACCGCCTGCGCAGGTCATCGTACATTTGCTGGACGGTGTTCTTGTTGGTGATGGCCTGTTGGAGATAGGCGAGGGCGGCAGCCATAAACAGTAAAATCAGCAGAATGCCGATCCTCCAGCTTAGCGGCTGGGACAGCATGGCGAAGTAGACCGCCCCGAAGTGAAGCGCAAGCAGTTGGATCCGAATAAGCCTGCCAGGCAGAGCCGCATAGACAAAAACGGGCGATAGAGCCGCCAGGCTTACCAGGCCGCCATAGGCATGGCAGAGCCAGGCTGAGGCGGCGATAAGCAGAAGGCCCCATGCCGTTATTTGGATGCGGTCTTTCAAGAAGCGCCCCAGCACCGCTAAAGTGAACAAGGCCAGAATGTGGATGACATACCGGTCGTAAAGGGAATTTTGCAGCAGGAAAATATGAAAAAATCCCGGAAACAAAATCATCCCGTACATTAAGGGAAGAAGCAGCGGCCTCTCCATCGTTCTCCCCCTTTGCCTTAAATAAGATGCACTTATTATAGCATAATCCCTTGCCGGTAACGGGCCTGCAAAAGTGCAAAAATCCAAAAGCGTAGAAGCGCAAGATCAGGGCAATAGCAAGAGCAGGTGCAAGTGCTGGGGCAGGGGCAAGTGCTTGAGCAAGAGCAGGAGCAAGAGCAAGAGCAAGAGCAGGAGCAAGAGCAAGAGCAAGAGCAGGAGCAAGAGCAAGAGCAAGAGCAAGAGCAAGGGCAAGGGCAAGGGCAAGGGCAAGGGCAAGGGCAAGAGTAAGAACAACAGCAACAGCATCAGTATCAGTATCAGAAAGAGGTGACTTTCGTCACTTTAAACGGGTGACCATCGTTACCTTACGCGGAAGGGGCAGCCTGCTACAATGGATACAGAAGCAGAAGCACTGATACGTGGGAGGGCGAAGACAGAATGTCTTTTGTGGTAGTGAACAACGCGGTAAAAAGATACGGGGACAAATTGTCCGTTGATCATTTGAGCCTGGCCATCGAGGCCGGAGAAATATTCGGGCTGCTTGGCCCGAACGGGGCAGGGAAAAGCACGACCATCAATATGATCGTTGGTCTGCTGTCAATGGATCAGGGGAGCATTACGGTCGACGGGATCGATATCAAGGAACGGCCCCTGGAGGTGAAAAGGAGGATCGGGCTCGTTCCGCAGGATCTTGCATTGTACGAAAATATGCCTGCCGCGGATAATGTAGCCTTCTTCGGCCGATTGTACGGGCTGCGGGGAGGCGAGCTAAAGGAACGGGTAAAGGAGGCGCTGCGGTTTGTCGGCCTGGAGGAGCGGGCCAAGCATCGGCCGGATACGTTCTCCGGCGGGATGAAACGGCGCCTCAATATCGCCTGCTCGATCGTGCACCGCCCGAAGCTGATCATTATGGATGAGCCGACAGTGGGCATCGATCCCCAATCGCGCAATCATATTTTGGAATCGGTACGGGAGCTGAACCGCATGGGCTCTACAGTAATCTATACCAGCCATTACATGGAGGAGGTGGCCTCCCTCTGCGACAGGGTAGCCATTGTCGACCAAGGACATGTTATTGCCTGCGGAACAGAGCAGGAGCTCAGGGAGCGGGTAGCCGGCGAAGAGAAAATCGTCATGGCCGCTTCCGGCATAGGTGAAGCGGTATTGGCCGAGCTGAAGCAGCATCCGCGGATCACCCGCATCAAGGAGACCGGGAACGGGCTTGAGCTCTACACGCCGTCCTCGCAGAACGAGCTGCAGGATATTCTGTATATTTGCGCCAAGCATGACGCCGTGATCCATTCCGTCGTATGCGAGCAGCCGACGCTGGAGACGCTGTTCCTCAATCTGACCGGGCGTACGCTGCGGGATTAGGAGGGGATATGCTGTGAAGCTATGGACTATTGCTTGGTTCGAGCTGCGGATGCTCACCCGGACGCGCGCTGTGGTGCTGAATTTATTTTTGCTGCCGATGGTGCTTATTTTCATATTGGGCAATGCCCTGTCAGGTAATTTCACGGATGGCGGGGAGGCTGCGGTAGAGCAGGCCAAGGTTATAATCGTAGAGCCGAAGACCGAGGGAACTGCCGGGCAGAGGGAGCTTGGAGCCGGCTTTGGACTCCGGGAATTTTTAGATGCTCCGGAAATCAGCCAGCGTCTGCAGACTGAGAGCATAGGGAGCCGTGATGATGCGGTCAGGGCGCTGATTCAGGGGAACGCGGATTTTGCCGTGGTCATTCCGGCTGACTTCGAGGAGCGGGTCATGGCGGGGAAGGCAGCCACGTGGGAGCTGATCCCCGGTAAAGACAGCATGAAAAATCAAGCTGCCACGATGGTATTTCAGGCTTACCTGGATGAAGTGAACCGGGTGCAGGCTGCAATCATCGCTTTGGGGCCGAAGGCTGCTGTAGAGGCGATGGGAGCCATGGAATCCATGGGGGGAAGGGGGGCGGTAGGCTCCCCGGAGACCTCATACGTGGAGACGGCTTCCTTGAATGCACGCGGCGAGACGTACTCTTCTTTTCAATATTACGCAGCCTCCATGCTGATCATGTTCCTGCTGTATTCCAGTCTATCGGCCAGCATCAGCCTGTCTGAGGAGAAGCGCACCAAGACGCTGTACAGGTTAAATGCGATGCCTGTGAGCACGCTGGAGATCTTTTTGGGAAAAATCGCCGGGAACAGCTTGGTCGCTTTTTTGCAGGCTGTTGTCATCATTGGCGGAACGACGTGGTTTTACGGCGTGGATTGGGGGCGTCACCTGGGGCTGCTCGTCTTGATTTGCGTGCTTGTCATCACCGCCTCCATGATGCTGGCCATAATTATTACTCTGCTGTCCGGCTCAGCTACGGTTGCCCGATCCGTCGTCGTGACGGTTATCGTGATCATGACATTTCTAAGCGGGGGCTTTCAGCCGCTGCCGATCGAGCTGATTCAGCGCATGGGCGAATTCACGGTGAACCATTGGGCGCTCCAGGCCATCCTGCGTTTAATGCTCGGGGAAGGTCCTGATGAAGTGATGAAGTACGTAGCGATGCTTGGCCTATGCTGCTTGCTGCTTCTCGCGGCTGGCATCGTTTCATATCGGAAGGTGGGTTATCATGAGTAGCTTGACGATTGCCTGGAATGTCATCAGACGGACGATCGGCACCCGGAAAGGGATACTGGGCTATATTCTGCTGCCTTGCGTTGTTATCGCTCTCGTAATTGCCCTGTTGGGGCGGGAAGAGATGACGCTGCAGCAAATCGCATACGTGGACCGGGATCAGGGCATGGCGAGCGCATTCTTGCTGGAGGAGCTGGCAGGCAAGCCAGGCTATGCTCTGCAGCAATATGAGGATGAGGCGGAGATGAAGGAAGCGCTGCTGTCCAAAAAAGCGGCAGTAGGCTTTACCATCCCAGCCGGGTTCACCGAGGGTGTCCGCTCCGGAGGCGTCCCCAAGCTTCTGGTCTATGATTTGATGACGAACGAAGCGACCTTTACCCTTCGCATTAGCCTGGAGGGGCTCGCGCGGGGGCTGGCATCTTCCGCTGGGCTGGTGAAGGCGGCTGCCGGAGAGGACGGGCCGAGCGGCACCGCTCTGGGCGATGTGCTCCGCGAGACGGGGATGCATCGCGTAACCGCTGTTAGCGAGGATTTGCGCCTCTATCCGAGAAAGGGGCTTAGCACAGTTACAGGCTTTACGCTGATGTTCCTGATGAGCCTGATCAGCAGCTCGGTGACGCAAATCGTCGAAGACCGCAGCAAGCGGACGCTGGCCCGCATCTTTAGCGCCCCGGTCAGGGCATGGGAGATCGCCGCGGGCAATTTTCTCGGGAGCTTCTTCGTCGGCATCATACAGATTGCGGTCGTGCTCCTGCTCAGCCGCTGGGTGCTGCGCTATGACGCAGGAATCCCGCTGCATCTGCACTTCATCGTGCTGGCCACCTTCATGCTCGTCGCCATGGGCATCGCGAGCGCCGCGGCCGGATTGATCCGCAATCCGCAGAACGCCGGGATGCTGAACAACTTGATCATTACCCCGACCTGCATGATCGGAGGCTGCTTCTGGCCGCTCTCCTTCATGCCGGAATACATGCAGAAGGCGGCTAATTTCGTCCCGCAGAAATGGGCGATTCAGGCCGTCGAGCAGCTCTCCTCCGGGAGCAGTCTGGGAGGGATCGGCATCCCGCTGCTTATTCTCGCGCTTATGGCTTTCGTCCTGCTGATTATCGGCTCGGCGATACTTCGTCCCAGCGAAGGGCAGGCAAGGGGATAAGGGAGCCGGCAGTTTAACTGCTGCTATTGCATTTAGCTCTATCCATCGCTATCTAACGCTAGATGGCATATAAAAACAGGTTATCCGGTTGACGAGCGTCGTCATCTGGATAACCTGTTTGTCGTATGAATAGGGCAACAATAAAATGTAGTGGAAAAAGATTGCAACCCTCTATAAAATTTAATATGTTGGAAGCAAGCTTACGCTTTGGGATTAGTCCGCATGAAGCTGTCCTGTAATGCGGCGGTATTCCTTCAGCATGAACAGCCGCCAGCGAAGAATCATCCCGTAAGCCAGCAGGAAAAATACGGAGCCTGTCTGGAGCACCGAGATGTATTGCTCCACGACCTCATGCAGGACGAGCCTCAGCGCAAGCAAGCCAATCAGGATATAGGCAAAGCCGCGAGAGCGTTTGGCGTAAACTTCGCCGTCGATCAATTCGAACTGGGTGCTGCGGTTCAGCGGATAAGAGAAGAACAGCCAGCCAACGGCAAAGGCGATTACGCCCCATAGTACCGGGATGTGCATATCGGGAACGATGAACATGCCGAAGCCCGTAGTCATGCCGAGCGGCGGGATAATGATCTTCTTGATCGTTACTGGCCTGCGGCTCGCCTTTAACCGGATGAATAACGCAAGTACAGCCATGACGATGGCTCCAACAGTTACAAAAACCTGCATATAAGAAGGAATGATTACATTCATGAAATGTCCCTTTCTTGAACATGTGTAGTTTTATGCAAAATGGCTATTCATGACAGGTGATGGCGAGACCATTATAACATAAATCACATGCAGAAAATAAAAATGGGCGGAAGGCTCGCTAAATCATTGGCTTAATGTTTCAAGGATATGACGGAAAGGGGAAAGGAAAATGAACAGCGAGTTTACGGTTGCCCTGCATTGCCTTCTTTTTCTTCACATGAATGCGGACTGTATCGCCAACAGCGAGAAAATCGCGGCGAGCGTAGCGACGCACCCTGCCCGTGTCCGCAAGGTGCTGAGCCTGCTAAGGAAGCAAGGGTATGTGGCGACGAAGGAAGGAGTGGGCGGCGGCTACTTGCTCAGCGCCGATTTGAATGCCATCAGCCTTGGCGATTTGTATCGCCTGTTCGCCAGGGGCTCCCTGCAGCCCGGCTGGTGCTCGGGCAGCGAGGAATCGCCCTGTCAGGTATCCTCGAAGATGCATGAGGTGATGGATCGGATTTTTGCCGGGGGAGAGGATCAGCTTGAACGGTATTTTGACGGAATCCAGGTATCCCGAGTGAAGGATTTACTTCTGGAGCTGCGAGTCTAGAAATTTAATCAAACTGATTGGGGGAAAATGCAATGAGCATCAATAACCAGGAAGTACAGTATTTCTACGTTGGGGGCTATTCGGCCCGGGAGGGGGAGGGAATTCATCTCTGCAGCTTGGATACCGGTAGCGGCGAGCTTCGCCTTCATCATGGAACATCCGGAATAGAGAATCCTTCTTTTCTGATTGTAGCGGATAGCCAGGGCGCTGGACGCTATGAAGACGCACGGGATGGACAAGGAAATGAAAGCGGTTCCGGAGTGGACATGGCTAACTTTGCAGGCACTGCGCTGACGGGCTCGGGAGCATTGCGGCTATACGCCGCTATAGAATCCGAGGAAGGCCAGGTTGCTGCTTATGCCGTTGATTCGGCTGACGGCAGATTGTCTCTGCTTGGTACAGCGAGTACAGAGGGTGCGGGGCCGTGTCATTTGTCGCTGTCCCCTTCCGGGCACCTGCTTGTCGCCAACTATTCCAGCGCCCACGTGAACAGCTTCGAATTGGACGGAGAGGGGAACTTATCCCGTATGGCATCGGCTGTCCAGCATATTGGCAGCGGCTTCCGCCAGGATCGCCAGGCAGCGGCCCATGCCCATAATGTTGTCCCGTCGAAGGATGGCCAGTATGCCTTCGTATCCGATCTTGGCCTTGACCAGATCATCATTTACAGGCTGGAGGAAGGCAAGCTGGTGACCCACCGTGAGGTGTCGCTGCCGCCCGGAGCAGGGCCGAGGCATTTCATCATTCACCAATCTGATACGATCGCTTATGGCGTTAATGAGCTGGACAACACAGTTACCGTTTATGCTTACAATCCTACGCAGGGCATCTTGGAAATTATCCAGCACGTAAGCACGCTTCCCGAGGACTACGCCGAGGAGAGCTATGCGGCGGACATTCATTTCTCGCCAGACGGCAAATATGTATACGCATCGAACCGTGGCCATGACAGCATCGTCCGCTTCCGGCTTGACCCATCGACGGGCCAGCTCAGCGAGCCGGAGTGGACTAGCGTAGGCGGAAAATGGCCGCGCAACTTTGCTGTTCTGGACGACTACGTGCTCGCAGCGAACCAATTCAGCAGCACCATCACCCTTCTGCGCCGTGATCCGGCTACCGGCAGCCTCTCGCTAACCGACAGCAAGCTGGAGGTCAAGGATCCCTCCTGCATCGCGGTAGTTCCCCGGTAGCCGTACCGATTTCTTGGCGGAGTGTCAAGCTCGACGCTTGTGATGATTGTAGCGTCTGCGGTATCTGTGGTGGTGGGGGGCCTGTGGTGCTGGCGTGCTGAGGTGGTGCCTGTTGAGGTCTGGTATCTATGGCGCTGTGATATCTGTAATATCAGTGGTGTTGCTCTTATGTGATATTTGCGATATCTCTAGTTTCTGCGATCCTTAGGGCTTATTTTTGAATTCGCGATATCTCTAGTGTCTGTAGCGTCTATAGGGTGAGTTAGTAATAGCTATTATAATGGCAATAACAGCTGTGGAGAGAACGGCCTATCAGTGGGAACTGAAAACTGGCTTGTGGTCAATGGCTTAGACGAGGATTGCTGGTTGATGGAGATCAACGGGTGGGATGAGCACTATATAAGCACTAGATGAGCACTATATGAGCACTATATAAGCACTATATAAGCACTATATGAGCACTAGATGAGACTATATGTAATGAGTTTAGATTTGTGAGCTAGGTGGCAGGATTCGATTATAGTACGTTGATTTCGGAGACTGGTGCGATAACTGGTGAACAAATTTAGTTTGCTCGATAGTTGGTGTTGATCTGCGCCGTGCGGTTTGGTGAGTTCATTGATGCATTCCAGCACCGTAGTGTTAATTGATGAGAACAGTGGTGTGTCCAGCGCTGTAGTGTTGTTTTGATGAGAATAGTTGTGTGTCCAGTAAGCGGTGTTACGGCGGGGGGACGGTTGGTCAGCCACCTGAATGCGTAACGGACACAGAAGCCGCTATTTGTGAAATAACGGGGAATTAGGAGAGCTAACGGACCTACGTTCCGCTATTGCACCGAAAAACGTGTTTTTGCTAGCCATTTTGGCCGAATAGCGGAACCAGGGTCCGTAAGCTTGGCGAAAGAAGGGCTTTTTCGGCAAATAGCGGATCTCCTGTCCGTTAAAAGCACAAATCCTAAGCACAATTCCTACAGCACTGACTCTCTGAGCATATCCCCTAGGAACAACCACAAAGCACAACCACAAAGCACAACCACAAAGCACAACCACAAAGCACAACCACAAAGCACAACCACAAAGCACAACCACAAAGCACAATCTCAAAACAACTCTAAGGACAAGGCCCTCAAGGCCTTGTTCTTTTTTGCGTGACCAGATCAGCGGTGGGCTAATATGCTACTAAGGGGAATATAAGCTTATTTTATAGATTTTTAATACAATTCCAATAAAAGTGTTTGACAAGAAAACCCAGCGCATATAGAATACAATCATAGCATACTAAACAGGTAGGAATAATAAATAAAATAATGTTCTCACCGTACGGACGGAGGAACGCTCTACTTGCCTTGGCAGACACGGTAGCAGTTCGGTCTGACCGTAGGGATAGGGCGTTCCTCTTTCTATTTTTGTTAGGCAGACGATATGGGATTAGACAGACGGCATGGAATTAGACAATGGCATGAATGTTATCATGAGAGGTTGTTTAAGAACACAAGGCATTTCACAGAAAAAGAAATGGTCATTAGAAATTCTAGAGAGATGGGGAGAGTGAGTATTAATGAAAAAGGTGTTAAAGCAAGGGTTCGTTGCAGGGCTTGTATTGGCGGTGTCTTTGGTTGCTGCGGCCTGCGGAAATACGGGAAGCGGGGCTAAGGGTGCCGACGCTTCGGAAGCCAACACCGGTAAAGCCAAGGAGGTGAACCTGCTGAACGTATCCTATGACCCGACCCGCGAGCTGTATACCGAGTTCAACAAAGCCTTCGCTGCCCATTGGGAGCAGAAGACAGGGCAGAAGGTTACGGTGAAGCAGTCCCATGGCGGCTCCGGCAAGCAGGGGCGGGCGGTCATCGACGGACTTGATGCGGATGTAGTTACATTAGCTCTCGGTTATGATATCGACGCCATCCAGCAGGCCGGGTTGATCAACGAAGGCTGGCAGCAGAAATACGATCATAACAGCTCGCCATACACCTCGACGATCGTGTTCCTGGTTCGCAAAGGAAATCCGAAAGGCATCAAGGATTGGGACGATCTGATCAAGGATGGTATTGAGGTTATTACGCCTAACCCGCAAACCTCTGGAGGGGCGCGCTGGAATTACCTCGCGGCATGGGGGTACGCGCTGCATCAGAACAACAATGATGAGGCCAAAGCTCAGGAATTCGTAAAAGAACTGTACGAGCATGTCCCGGTACTGGACAGCGGTGCTCGCGGAGCTACCACGACATTCGTGGAGCGCGGATTGGGAGACGTGCTGCTGGCTTGGGAGAATGAGGCCTGGCTGTCTGTGGATGAGCTTGGCCCGGATAAGTTCGACATCGTGTACCCGTCGGAGAGTATTTTGGCTGAACCGCCTGTAGCGGTCGTAGATAAAAATGCCGACAAAAAAGGGACACGTGAGGTAGCCGAGGCATATTTGGAATACCTCTACTCCGAGGAAGGCCAGACGATTGCGGCGGAGAATTATTACCGCCCTACGCTGGATAGTGTAAAGAGCAAGTTCAAGGAGGCATTCCCGGAAATCAAGCTGTTTACGATAGACGAGGAATTCGGCGGATGGGCCGAAGCTCAACAGAAGCATTTTAGCGACGGTGGCATATTCACGCAAATTTATGCGCCGAAATAAACCGACCGGATCAACGGAGGAGCATTCCTGCGGCAATGGAGAGGGATGCACGGATGGAAAGGATGAACATGCATGCACAGTAGCACTTCAAAGCGCGGAGTGCTTCCCGGCTTCGGGATCACGATGGGTTACAGCGTACTATATATCAGTTTGGTCGTATTGATTCCGCTATCTGCGCTGCTGCTGAATTCTACGGGTCTAACCTGGGAGAAATTCTGGGATGTTGCGACAGATTCACGTGTACTTGCTTCATACAAAGTCAGCTTCCTGACCGCGGCGGCGGCGGGACTGATAGATACCGCACTCGGTCTGCTGATCGCTTGGGTGCTCGTACGATATGATTTTCCCGGCAAAGGAATATTCGATGCGATGATTGATCTTCCGTTTGCCCTGCCCACTGCGGTAGCCGGGGTGTCCCTGACGGCGATCTATTCGGCCAACGGATGGATCGGCTCCTTGTTTGAGCCACTGGGGATCAAAATCGCCTTCAGTCCGATTGGCATTACCCTGGCGCTGATGTTCATAGGGATTCCCTTTGTCGTCAGGACGGTACAGCCGGTGCTTCAGGAGCTGGACGCCGAGGTCGAGGAGGCTGCCGCTACGCTTGGTGCAAGCCGCTTTCGGACGTTTCGTTCCGTTATTTTTCCGGAGCTGCTTCCGCCGCTATTGACGGGGTTTGCCCTGGCTTTTGCCCGGGGGATCGGGGAGTATGGCTCAGTCGTTTTCATATCCGGCAATATGCCGATGAAGACGGAGATCGCCCCTCTGCTCATCATGTCGAAGCTGGAGCAGTTCGATTACGCAGGGGCTACGGCTGTAGCCTTAATGCTGCTCATTATATCTTTTGTACTGCTGCTGCTTATTAATTCCTTGCAGCGGAGAGTGCGTAAGACAGCGAAATAGCGGCCCAAAGCTGCCGTCAGCGCCTTGGCGTGTGAATGCTGCATGCATTGTCACATGCTGATGTCACATGCTGATGTCACATGCTGATGCCACTCGCAATGTCACATGCAATGTCACTCGCAATGTCACATGCAATGTCACTCGCAATGTCACATGCAATGTCACTCGCAATGTCACATGCAATGTAACATGCAATATCACATGCAATGTCACACGCAATATCACATGCAATGTAGAACGCAATATCACGCGCAATGTAACACACCATGTTACATACGCTAAAGCTGCTCACACTGCACCATAAGCAGAGATTCGGCTGATCTTCACCTAAGCTCAACATTATACCGCGCCACTCCTCTTAGGGGTTCAGAGAACCTTGCCCTAGGCGCGCGAGCAAAGCAGGGGCTGCAGCGATCCAAGCAGCCCCGAACCACACACTTTGCCTACAGAGGGCAGCGCACCAAATAAAAAGATGCACGAGGGCATGCTGCGTAAATGTGCCGTGAAATATTAATATTGATTGTTCGAATGAATCTCATGCCGGTAATTCATTCTGTACGAGTCGCATGCTGAGTGAATCTCATGCCGGTAATCTCATTCCGTACGAGTCGCATGCTGAGCATATCTCATGTCGATGAGCTCATTCCGTATAGTCTCATGTTGAGCGTATCTCATGCTGGCAGTCTCATTCTGTATGAGTTACATGGCCGAGTAATCTCATTTCGTGTGAATTACAGGCTGAGTGAATCTTATGTTAAGCGAATCTCAGGCTAAGCGCTTCTCGGTCAGAGATTCTCAAGCACCTAGCATCAGTATCCAGGGAGGTATCAGGAAATGGCTGGCTCCGTACCGCTATCCACTAAAAAGCCAACCACGGTCAGGTCGCGCAAATTGAATGAATCGAGCGCGGTTAAATGGATTCTGATCGGGGCGGCAGTGTTGGTGCTGCTGTGGCTTATCGTTCTACCGTTAGTTGTCGTTCTCACCGAAGCCTTGAAAAAGGGGGGGGAGGTATACATTGAGGCCATCCGCGATCCGGATGCGCTGTCGGCCCTGAAGCTGACGCTTCTTGTCGCCGTGATTACCGTACCGCTGAATACGATCTTCGGCGTGGCCGCGGCCTGGGCTGTGACAAAGTTCAAATTCCGCGGAAAGCAGCTGCTCGTCACGCTGATCGATTTGCCGTTTGCCGTATCCCCTGTCATCGGCGGGCTGATTTACGTCCTTGTCTACGGGGCCAACGGCTGGTTCGGCCCATGGCTGCAGGAGCATGATTTGAAGATTATTTTTGCCCTGCCGGGGATTATTCTGGCCACCTTATTCGTTACCTTTCCCTTCGTCGCCCGCGAGCTTATTCCGTTAATGGAGGATCAGGGCCAGCAGGAGGAGGAGGCGGCGGTCATGCTGGGGGCGCGCGGATTTAAAATCTTCTGGAAAGTAACGCTGCCGAACATCAAATGGGGGCTCTTATACGGCATTATTCTATGTAACGCCAGAGCGATGGGGGAATTTGGCGCGGTATCCGTCGTCTCCGGGCATATTCGGGGCGAGACCAATACGCTTCCCCTGCATGTGGAAATTTTGTATAACGAGTATCAGTTCTCCGCATCGTTTGCCGTAGCTTCGTTATTACTGTTATTAGCACTTGTTACGCTTATATTCAAAAGCTGGTTCACACGCAAAAGCCAGCATTGAGCATTGACGATTGATGATTCATTACACTAAATATTCACAGGCTGAAATGCCAAGGAGAGGGAGGCAGTAAGTATGGCAAAACCATTGAAGGTTGACGATGTGTGGTTGGATCGGATTGCAGGATTGTTAAACGAGATGGAATTCGGGTCGCTCAACATTGTTGTCCACGAAGGACAGATCGTCCAGGTGGAGCGTACAGAGCGGAAACGGTACGAACTGGGTGCTTCCGGCGCTGCCAAGTCCTCCGGGGGCCAGAGGAATGCGGCCCGGCCTTTGCGTCAGTCAGGAACCAGATAAGATACCCTTCGTTCCGAGATATGAAAAAGGAGACAACCCCGAATCGGTGGCTTCGAGGTCAGCAGACCTCAAGACAACAGATATCGGGGTTGTTTTTGATGTCAGGAGGTATAAACCTCGAAGTCAGGACTCTTGGTAGTTAGAAAACCAACAGCGAGGTGCCGTGAGAAAAACAACAGCCAGCTGTGGTCTGTTCATCCTATAAGGACCCCGATAGAGGTTGTTCTGATGCGTTCGAGCCTCGGGCCAGGCGTAATGAAGGCAGATGAAGAAACTGTAAAATTTCAACGTTGATCCGTATCGTGGTCAGGCAAGTCTGAAATCTGCTCCTTGAGCAGGGATAGTTCGTCCTCTTCGAAATAATGGCCGACGAAGGGCCGGGACCTGCGCGGCTTGCTGCGGTTGAAGCGAAATCCAGCCAGAAAGATCAGCAGCTGCAGCGTAAGAATGTACGGTGCCCAGGTCAGGCCTCCTGCAAGGTGCAGCAGAGCAGCTAAGGCGATCGTGACGGCCAGCCAGCGCTGCAGCCATGAACTTGCCGTCCTCCTGTACCCTCCCCGGAGAAAAGGATACACAACGAGCAGGGAGAACAGGCAGGAGAGGAAGCGGGACCACACGTAAAGGGCTGCCCATCGTTCGTCCTCCATCTGTTCGCTTGGATTGAGCGAGCCATGGAGCCAGACGACAAGGATAAACAAGCACACGGTAAAAAAGAACGGCAGCGCATGCTGGATCTGCTGCACGATCATCCAGCCCCACCCTGGCTTCTCAGAGCGTCTTAACAACAGGCTGCGCTCCTCCATCAGGCGTTCGGTCTCGCGTTCAAGCGTCCTAAGCAGCAGCGTACGGCGCGTGCCGTCCTGCTCGTCCATCATATAAGCCGTAATTTGCGCGAGCAAATCCTCGGTAACGTAGGGGGCGGCTTTGCAGGCCAGCAGCTTATCGACCAGCGTTGCATGCTCGGCAGGGGACAGTCCGTCCGCGGTGCCGGCCTCCCGGAGAAGCGCTCCCGTTGCCGCAGCGTAGAGCTCCAAGCTCCGGTGCAAGCGATCCAGCCGAATATTGACCCTGTATGCCGTTCTGCGCTTGGAGGCGCTGTATTGCCATACGAACAGCACGATCGCCGGGGCTATAACCATGACTGTGGGGGTATGCAAATTAAGCCACGCCATCCAATCCCAAAGTAACACCCGAACCACCCTTTCGATATTCCTCACTCCACTATTGCATACGTAAGGTGAGTTTTTCAAGCATCGGAATTGGAAAATACCGGATAACTCTTTTGAATATCAACTCTCTCCTAAAGCGGGTATATAGATAGCACTATCGTAATTAGGGGGAGATTCTCGTGGAAATCGGAAAAATCGCGTTGAAAATCTTTATCGGCTTCATAGGGTTATGGGTGCTCACACGCTTGCTCGGGAAGAAGGAAATCTCCCAGCTTACGCCGTTTGATTTCGTCTCCTCTGTTATGCTTAGCGATATTGTCGGGGAGACGGTGTATGCCGAAGACATCGACTATTCGGAATTGATTTTTGCGTTGTTTTTATGGGGGGCATTGTCCTTCACGTTTGAAAAAATATCGCAGAAGCTGAAGCAGGCACGGGGGCTTCTGGACGGGAAGCCCTCGATCATCATCTGCGATGGAGAGGTGAATCTGCAGCATATGCGCCAAAACGGCCTGGACTTCGATCAGCTGGGAATGCTCCTTAGACAGCATGATGTTTTCTTCATAAGCGAGGTGGCTTATGCTATATTTGAACCTAACGGGACGCTTAGCGTAATGAAGAAGCCGTCGGAGGAAGCGGTAAAGCGTAAGGATCTGGGCCTGGATACCTTTAATGAAAAGGCGCATTTATCCTATTGCTTGGTTGAGAATGGAGTAATTGACCAAACCAGTCTTCAATTGATCGGTAAAGACGAGGCTTGGCTTAAACAATTGCTGAGGAAGAATGGATATGATCGGCTGAAGGATGTGGCCTATGCCGAGTGGAAGGAAGACGAAGATCTTTACGTAGTGCCGAAGCAGCGGAGCAGAAAGGAGAAATAACATGAAGGAGCAACAAGTTCGCATAGTCAGAGAGGTTCCGGATGCTGAAAATTACGCCGCCCTGAGAAAGCAAGCCGGGCTAAGCCCGAGAAGCGAGCAGGGAATAAAGATCGGCATGGGCAACTCTCTTTTTGCGGTGTCGTTATACGCTGGGGGTGAACTCATCGGCATGGGGAGAGTGATAGGCGACGGCGGCTGTTTCCTGCAAATTGTGGATATCGCCGTGCGTCCTGATTATCAGGGGCAGGGGCTTGGGAAGGTTATTATGAATGAGCTGATGGATTACTTGAAGAGAGAGACGCCAGCGGATGCTTATGTAAGCCTGATCGCCGACCAGCCTGCAGACAAGTTGTATTTGAAATATGGCTTTCGGTATACGGCACCGGATTCTCTCGGAATGTATTTAAGGATCGCTAAATAGCCCAGCGATTGCTTCATGACCTCTGAAATGAACACAAAGGAGATGTCTATTTGACTGCCATTGTTATTGAAATCTTTTTAATTGCTATTCTGGCGGGAATCGTGGGCTCTATTCTTGGCCTGGGTGGAGGAATCGTTGTTACTCCGGCATTAACCCTGTTATTCGGAGTAGATATCAATCATGCGATCGGAGCAAGCCTGATTTCCGTGATCGCGACCTCCAGTGGTTCAGCCGTGGCTTACATAAGGGATCGAATCACGAATGTGAGGGTAGGCATGTTCCTGGAAATTGCCACGACGGTCGGGGCGATTACCGGGGCCTTCCTCGCGGCGTTAATTGCGCCGAATTTTTTATATTATATTTTTGCTCTGCTGCTGCTTTATTCTGCATATGCAATGGTCAAGAAGGGCAAGGAGGAAATCCCCGTCAATGTTCCGCAGCACCCCGTAGCGGAAAAGCTGGGACTTGGCGGAGAGTACTATGATAAAGCCCTTGGCAAAAATATAACCTACAACGTCGACCGCGTATATGAAGGCTTCGGCGTAATGTATGGAGCCGGCGTAGTCTCTGGACTGCTGGGCATCGGCAGCGGGAGCTTCAAGGTCATGGCAATGGACGTCTTTATGAAGATGCCGCTCAAAGTGTCCACGGCAACGAGCAACTTTATGATGGGCGTTACCGCCGCGGCCAGTGCGGGGATCTATTTTCTGCGCGGTGATATTATTCCCGTGATCTCGGCCCCCGTCGCTCTTGGCGTATTGATTGGAGCAACCATCGGAGCCCGCATCATGCAGCGGCTGAAAAGCAAAACGATCCGCAAGCTGTTCATCCCTATCATGATCTATATTGCTTTTCAAATGATCTATCAAGGATGGGGGGCATAACCTATGGGGGAACAACAACAAGCAAAGCGTCAGGACCGCGCCGCAGAGGTCGAGATTGCGATCAGTAAAATGCTGCGGATCGGCATCGTGCTGGCCGGACTCGTTATCGTTCTCGGCCTGGTAATGTTTCTCGTTACTGGAGACAGCGGTTATCCCGGGGATACCTTTCCGACGAGCCTGCCTGAAATTATTCAGGGCATCATGCAGCTGAAGTCCGTAGCCATTATCGAGGCCGGCTTGATCCTGCTCATCCTGACCCCGGTATTTCGCGTCTTTGTCTCCATGTTTGCGTTCATTCATGAGAAGGACTACCGCTTCGTGCTGATATCAATTCTCGTGCTGGTCATTCTGGGTCTCAGCTTTGCGCTCGGCAAGGTTGGAGCCTAGCTTGGAACAGTACAGCTCTAATCTGGCCGAGCTCTAGTCAGCTGCTCACAAGTTGCTCTAATTGAGCTGGAACCCAATACAGCAAACCGTTGAAAAAAGACGAGCATCTAGTCAGACTGTTCTGATTAAGTTGGAGAGCCTGCCGGATCGAATCAAGTTGAGCTCTTATCGAGTCCTGCATTGTTCGGGCTGCTGCTCGTGCTGAGCCTTAGCTAAGTTAAGTTCTAATCAGTGAAGCCTGATCGCTCCCAGCGATAATAGCGATAATGATGTAAATAAGCCTCTTCCGCCAAGCTCGGGACATATTTCTTCTCACGAAACGTGTCTGGATTCTGCAGACGGAAGGGGCCTTGTTGTATGTACTTATGCCTTGTTGAATTTACACTATATAGAATTTATATCATGCGGATGACCGATTTGCCGCTGACTGATATCCGCACCTATCGTGGTACCTCGGGGTACGGCGGCATCGCCGCTGCCCTCAGAGGCCTGGATATTCTCTTGCGAAGGAACAAAGCCTGCTGCTAATTGTGTTCGAGCGGGATGATAGACATACATTTCACCGGAGCCCCACGTTTGATCCGGGGCCGTTTGTGATAATTATAATAAAAGCACTATCAAATACAGAAGAGAGAAGGCGTTCGGAATGAAAATTGTCATTTACGGGAGTACAGGCACGATCGGCAGAGCTATTTTGGCGGAGGCGCTGCGGCGCGGCCATGAAGTTACCGCAGTCGTTCGCAATATATCCAAGCTGGGTCAAGAGGCCGAGCAAGAGGGGCTTCACCTGCAGACGGGGGACATTCTGATCCCGGAATCGATTGCGCGGGCCGTGGAAGGGAAGGATCTGGTCATTAGCGCTTATGGCCCCCGATTCGGAGAGGAGGATGAGCTCCCAGAGGCTGCCCGCTCCCTGGTCGAGGGAGTAAAGCGGGGCGGTGTCCGCCGTTTGATTGTCGTAGGCGGGGCCGGAGGGCTGCAGACCGAGACCGGCGTTCAGCTTATGGATACGCCGGAGTTTCCGGAGGAAATCCTCCCTCTGGCGAGGGCGCATGAGGAAGCGTATCAGGTCTACAAAGCCTCCGGGCTGCTGTGGACGGTGTTGAGTCCGGCTGCGGTCATTGAGCCTGGGAAGCGTACAGGGCAATTCCGGATCGGCATTAATCAACTGATTACGGATGAGAGGGATCTGAGCCGCATCTCGATCGAGGATTATGCTGTAGCCCTGCTGGATGAAGCCGAGGATCCGCAGTTCCCTGAAGCAAGATTCACGGTTGCGTACTAGTAAGGTATCAGAAGGGGAGGGGAGCGGAAATGCAGCTGGTAACCTCGGAGCAGATGAGGGAGATTGATCAATATACGATTCAAATGCTGGGCATCCCATCGATGGCTTTAATGGAAAATGCCGGACGGGCTATCGCGGAGGAAGTGCTGGCCTACTGCCGAGGCAGAAGCTTGCGCTCAATCAGCCGCTATCCTTCGGCTGAGCGCTGTACGATGCGCTGGGGCGGGAAGAAGCAGGAGCCTGCGATGGGAGCAAAAGAGGACATGCAGACTCCTAATGAGGCGATCCGTTCAGATTATAGCGGGAAGGAGCGGTATACACAGGAGCGTTGGCTGATCCTGGTCGGCAAAGGCAACAACGGGGGAGACGGGCTGGTCTGTGCCCGTCATTTGGCGGACGCGGGCCTGGACGTCCACCTGCTCTATGCGGAGCCGCCGGAATCGCTTCGCGGGGATGCGGCGGCTCAGCATGTGATCGCGGAGAGGCTGGGGCTGCCGCGATCGGTGTATACGCCCGGTGAGGCCGTAACGTTCTCCGGCTTCACCGGGATCGTGGACGCGCTGCTCGGTACGGGCGCGAAGGGGGCTCCGCGAGGGGCTTACGCTTCTCTTATTCGCGAAGCGAATGGAAGCGGTCTGCCGATCATAGCGGCAGACATCCCGAGCGGCCTTGACGCCGATACAGGCGGCTTGCACGACCCGTGCATCCGCGCCCGGAAGACGGTCAGCCTGGCCTTTATGAAGGCGGGGCTGACCCAATATCCTGGAGCGGAGGCTGCCGGCGAGGTCGCGGTGCGCTATATCGGCATCCCGGCCGCCCTGCCTCCGCATGTGCCCGGAGCAGGGCAGCTACTGACCGAGGCCTCGCTGCATAGCGAGCTCGGGGTCGAGCCCGACCGTTCCCGCAGGGCGGACGGTCACACGGGCTGTCTCTTCTGCACAACTCGATGTGTAGAAGAGACAGGGCCATGTACCAGCAGTTTCGGGTTGATTTGGCGGCGGACACGGGAAATGGTTTGCAAAAGCTGCGTCATTCCTTTTGCTATCTACGCACTTCCCCGACACGCCTCTCTTCCGATCTTGCCGACGCATCAAGTCATCCGCAACGCGGCCGGCTTGGGGATTAATTTGCTCCTGTCTCTGATACACATCTAGATGTGTATAAGAGACAGCAGGGGGGCCGGCACGGTTATTGCGGACCCTGGCGGCCGCGTCTACGTCAACACCACCGGTCACCCCGGGATGGCGACCGGCGGAAGCGGCGATGTGCTCACCGGCATCATCGCCTCGCTGCTGGCCCAAGGCCTGAGCGGGATTCAAGCCGCTGCGCTGGGCGTGTATCTGCACGGCCTGGCCGGAGAGCGCGCCGCCATGGCGCGATGGAGCTCCGGCTCATTGCTCGCCGGGGATATCATCGAGGCGCTGTAGCGCTTCAGGCTGCGTGCAGGCTGTATGTACTCACCGCGGCGGGGACTGGGACACGCAGGCAGCTTCTGGTCCGCGGTGTGGCGCTTCTTAAGGTTACCGGCTGAGACTGTGGGAGTCCTTCAACCGCAAAAAAATTACGTCGTGACCATAGCTCCGCCGTTCACGTGCACAACCTCCCCGGTGACAAAGCTGGAATCACCGCTGGCGAGGTATACATAAGCGGGAGCCAGCTCATACGGCTGAGCTGCCCGTTTGATCGGCGCGTCTGTACCGAAGGTGGCTACCTCCTCCGCGCTGAAGCTGGAGGGAATAAGAGGCGTCCAGGTCGAGCCCGGAGCAACAGCATTGACGCGGATGCCGCAATCGATTAACGAGAGGGACAAGGAGCGGGTAAACGAGACGATCGCTCCTTTGGTCGATGAATAGTCGATCAATGTTTTATGTCCTTTGTAGGCGGTAATCGAGGCAGTGTTGATGATCGAGCTCCCCCGGCATAAATGGGGCAGTGCGGCCTGAACCATGAAGAAAAACGGAAAAATATTCGTTTGGAACGTCTGATACAGCTGCTGCTCCGAAATATCGGCAATGCTTTGCTGAGGATATTGGACGCCATGGTTATTGACCAGGATGTCAAGGCGGCCAAAAGCGGAAATCGTCTCACGAACAACGGCTTCGCAGTTCTGCTTGAAGCGGAGGTCAATCTGGATGGGGAGACAGCATTGACCGAGCGCCTCTACGCGGGCTTTGGTCTCCATGGCGTCCGAGGTTTCCCATAAATAGGGGATCACGACATCGGCGCCTTCTTTGGCAAAAGCGATGGCGACGGCCCGGCCGATGCCGCTGTCTCCGCCGGTAATGATGGCCACCTTGCCTTTCAGCTTGCAGCTGCCCTGGTAGTTCGGATTCTCCGAAATGGGCCGGGGGTGCATCAGGCTCTCCAGGCCAGGCTGGAACGGCTGGTGCTGGGGCGGAAAGGCGACCGGCTGCTCCTTGCATGCCGTTTCTTTGGCATAGTACGGGTAGACGGGATTGCCGTAATCTCCGGGGCAAGGATGCCATTGATGCGAAGGCATCGGAGGATGGGCATAGCCTGGCGGCTTGACGTAATCCTTCTTGCCTGCCGCGTTCATGGCTGCTGCCATCGGGTGGCTCAGGTGACCCGGGTGGATCGGGTGGATCGGGTGGACCGGACTTGCTGAATTCATCGGGTTCAAGCGCAAAACCTCCAAATCATATTCATTCCTCTGAATTATGAGTATGCATAAGCCTATATAAGGTGAATTAAAGAATGGATGCAGGCAAGTGAGAAAAATGAATCCGAGGGAACGGAAACTATCTGACAAGAATGCTGCTTCAGGCGCAAAAGCTTGTGAGCGTCTTAAAGCTGTTTTGGAAGCATAGGCTTGTGAGCGTTTTAAAGTTGTTTCCGGAGGCATAAGCTTGTGGGCGTCTTAAAGCTGTTTTGGAAGCATAGGGCTTATGGGCGATTTAAAGCTGTTTCCGGAAGCATAAGCTTGCGGGCTCTTAAAGCTGCATCGGAGGCATAAGAGTTGTGAGTATCTTAAAGCAGCTTCGGGCGCATTAAGCTTGTGTTTGCCTTTGTGACCGGGTTCCTGCCTCTTATGAATCTATACATTACAAAAAATTCTGGGAGAATAGCGACTGCAGGATCATTTTACGTATTTGCCCCGAATTCATACAATAGCTCAACTTATTTAAATGGATTCTTAGCAGTTAGCTTCTGCGGTAAGAAAGGGAAAGTGGATTTAAATGGATTTTATGTCATTAGAAAAGGCGAGGTTGCCTGTCATAGGCTGGATTCTTGATTTTAGGTACATGAAATCCATCTGATTCTTTGAATCATTCGATAAGAGCCCAATTAGATACATGAATTCCATTTAGTGAACAACACACACGGCTTAGTGTGTGGCGGCATCTCAATGTACAACAGCTTAGTAGAAATCACGGAGCAGCGGCGATCGTAGGAACATTTTAAGTAATTGCCCCGCTTATATTTCAATAGTTCATCTTATATAGATGAGGGTGCGGCAATTGACTTTTTACGCAAATATGGATAGCATTTTTTTCAAGAGATTAATTTGGTAAGCTCCCGGTGGCTCAGACCGATTTCTGGTCCCTTGGAGGGGAGCCCCTATCGTTCCTAGCTCGCGGACTCTTGGAGGTAAGCGATTGGTGTCGTTAAGGTGCAAGCATGGGATGAGTCAAGATCGAGATGAGTCAAGATCAAGATGAGTCAAGATCGAGATGAGTAGGATCGGAATGAGCAAGATTGGAATGAGTAAGATCGGGATGACCAAGATCAGGGAGCAATATCGGATGAAGCTGCCATGAGCTGAGCTCATGATCGCAAGCGTGATCCGATCAAACGGCGATAGCAGCCGGCGACCAGCAACTGGCGACCAGCAGCTATGATCACATACAGCGAGCAGTAATGAACCTAAGTAAAGGAGAATATAGATATGGCAAAAGTAACGATAATTAACGGCAGTCCTACGCCCGGCTCCCGCTTAACGGCGATGATTGAGCTGGCGGATGAGCTGCTGCGCAAGGAAGGCTTTGAGGTTAACCATGTTAATGTGGGCGAGCTTCCTCCGGAAGATCTCATCCATACGAAATTCGAGAGCGAAGCGATCGTCAAGGCGAACGGGCTTGTCGCTGAAGCGGATGCGGTCATTATTGCCAGTCCAGTGTACAAGGCGTCTTATACGGGAGTGCTGAAGACCTTCCTGGATCTCATCCCGCAAAAAGGACTGGCCGGCAAAATTATTCTGCCGCTTTTCATCGGCGGAAGCCTTGCGCATCTGCTGTCCATTGACTATTCGCTCAAGCCGGTGTTGTCGGCGCTCGGGGCCCGTCATATTTTGGGCGGAGTGTACGCAGTGGATGCTTATATTGCCCGCACGGATCAAGGCGGCTTCGAGATCAACGAGGAACTGGTCACGCGGCTGAAGGATAACGTTGCGGAGCTGGCTGAGGAGACCAAGCGGCGTATTCAATATTCGGCCTCGAAATAGGATCTATCGGATTTTGAGAGGGGCTATAAACTAAAACGGGGCACAAGATCGAATATCGCAATAGTTCAAAGATCGCTATGGATCGAATATGGCTATACATCGAAGAGCGCTATAGCTCGAAGAACGCTATAGATCAAATATGGCTATGGATCGGAGATCTCTATAGATTGAATATCCCTATAGGTCGCATATCACTAAAGATCAAATATCTCTATAGGTCAAATTATCGTAGGGATTGAATATCTCTATAGGTGTCGAATTATCGCTATGGTTCGAATATCCACTATGGATTGAATAGCGTTATCCAATCGAATATCGCTATACATCAAAGATTGCTACCATCAAAGATCCCTATAAACCGGAGATCCTATAGGGAAGTTAAAAAAGGCTCTAAATCGTTCGCTAGGAATGATTTAGAGCCTTTTGCATGTGGAGATATTACTGCTTCACGGATTCCACCTTGACGACGGGAATGCGCATCATTTGCCGGGCTGATTCATCCATGATTATGGAATCATCGGGCGAGCTGGCGAATGGATCCTGGACGGTCCCGCTATCCTGGGATTCCATATGCTTCTCAGTGTAATGCGTAAAGCGACCCGTGACCGTGGCTTCTCCTTCGTAGAAGGTGAAGTCGCCCTGCAGTACAACATAGCGGTTCTCCCCGAAGGCAAGCACTTCTCCGGTTCCCGGTGAAGTGATGGTGCAGGTGAAGCGGAGAAGGGTGTCGGGATACAAGCTGACGTTGTCGGCGGAAATATCTACGTATGCCTGCTTGACTCCGGTAAACTCGAAGTAATCGCCGTAACGGACATAGATGGCCGTCTCGCCTTCGCCTTCACCGTGCGGGTTCACGACATGCAGCGTATCGTTATCCTGAACGATCAAGTCATCCGCTTCGATCGAGAACATCAGATTAATGCGATCCTCCAGCACTTCGAAGGCGGTATACATCGTCTCGCGCGCAGCCGAGTCCGTTTCGATAACCACGACAGGGGTGCTCGAGGTGCTTAAAACCGGATCAATGCGCAGGCTGCGGATTTCCGCATGGGAGGGCAAGTCGCGATTCGATAGGATTTGCACGCTTTCCTCGCTGTTCATCCGGCCGAAAAACAACTGGTTCCCCGCATCGGTTGCAGCAACGTAAACGTTCGATCCGAATTTCTTCGTACCGCCAGCGACATGCTTATAGCCTTCCCCGTCGCCGGGAACCGGCAGAAGCCTTACAGGCTCGGCGGCTGTCCAGGCCAGCTCGGTCGCGCGGATTTCCGCTTTCGTATCCTGGTAATTGCCGAGCGCCGTATACAGGTCGATTGCTTCCTGATAATTTCCGCTGGCCTTGCTTTTTTTGGCGGAGTGGAGCAGCTTGCTGATACCGCTCTTGGCATAAGCCAGCACCTTGGAGCGCGGGCTCGCTGAGCTGGCGAATGTCTCGAATTGGCGCGAATGCAGGGCAAAGGAGGCGTACTCCTCGTTGTCCCAATCTTTTTTCAGCAATGAATCCATTAATTCGTCCGTCTTGGCTGTAATCCAGGGCGCATTATGCTGGTGGGCTGCGTAGAGCTCCAGCATAGATGAGGCGTTCTGCAGCATGGCCTCGATATATCCGCTAGCTGCGATCCGCTCCAGCTTGGCTTCATCATATTGCTGGAATGCTGTATTCAGCTGATCATGCCATTCCTGCTCCGTTCCGAAAAAATGGGAAGGCATGCGCAGCAGCTTCCACTTGAACGATTCATCGTCGTAATTGCCGTCCTCCAGATTTCGCTTTGCCTTATCGAGCAGGGCCGTCCGGAATTGCTTGAAATAATCCATGAAGCTCTGCGAAATGCCGTACTGTTCAGAGAGCTGCTTGTAGTACTCGCCGTAAGCCCCCTCCGGCTGCATATAGCTGCCGCGAACCTGCTGAAGCTCGGCATAGGCGCTCATGAGGCGTTCGAAATCGTCCCTCCGGGCCGCCTTTGACGCTTCGCTAAGGATGCCGGACAGGCTTTCCTTCATGGCCGTGATGGGAGCCAGCTCTTCCAGCCGGGAGGCGATAAGCTCCTCCTTGTAGCGGATCGTCTTGTTGCTATGCGCTTTTTGGTAGAGGGTTTCCGCATCGATCAGATTTTTGTCTTCATACAGGGCTTCTGCCTTTTTGAGCGTACTGAGCTTTTGGGAAATCCCGATACCTTTGTATATCAGCAGCGGAATCATTAATATACATAATAAAATGAGCAGATGATGCAGGGTTAACCATTTTTTATACGTCATGTATGTTAGACCTCGGCTTTATTTGTTGAAAATCGGCATCCCACTGATATTTCTCCTCATAGATTCGTGCAGTCTCCGCTTGTAACGCTCCCCAGTTCAGACCGGGGTTCTCGGTTACGATCCGGAACAGCCGGAGGAATCGATCCTTGGGCAGCTTGCGGGCATGGCGGGCCAGGAACCCGGCATAGGCCTGCACGTAGCGTTTCATTCTAACCGCCGCTCCCGCTACGCCGGCGAGGATGTCATCCCCGTGCTCCATCGCCGATATTTGCTGCTCATATTTGATGACGTACTGGAAGGTACGGTCTTTGATGAGCTCCCGCTTGATTTTGGCAAGCTCGCCGATGTAGGAGGCCAGCTCGGGATCAAAATGCTCGAGCAGCAGCGGCTCCAGCTCCAGATCCATGTCCTTGCGCAGCACGAGGGACTGCAGGAGGAGGATCTGCAGCTTGCGAATATGGTCGTTGCGAATGATGACAGCGACCTCCCGCATCAACTCATAGGAACGGGCCTCATTGTCCTGGGCAGCGGCGATTTCAAGATTGCGCACGAGGCCGGCTGCGATGCGGTCCCGGTCGCGGACGAACATTTTGCTCAGCTCGATAGAGATTCGGCTTTCCAGCGCCTTGCGCCGCACGACAAGGAACAGGATCATCAGCGCGATCCCGGATGCCGCAGAAATTGCGATAAACTGAAAGGTAGGGCTGAACACGATGGAGATCAGCGTCAGCAGCAGAATTAGCAGCAGATCACTTCTCAGGGAACGCTTGGCCGCTCGGCGTGCCAGATCCTGTACAGGGAGAAGGGCTGATTTGCCGCAGACCGTACACTTTTCCTCTCCAAGGGCGGTATAGTTATGGCAGTTTTTACAGCATCTTAACTTTTCATAGGCATATTTCGTTTTTACTGGAGGGCGCAATAGGATATTCTTCTTCTTATTCATGGCACTCTCTCTTCATGGTTGATAAGCTGCAGCAATTGGGCATCGAGCTCCTCGGGAGCGATGATCTGCTCTCTGCGCTTGTAATAGAGTACGGACTTTACGATAGCAAATAGAAACAAAAGGGTCAGGCATCCGTATGTAACCATATACAGGTTCCTTTCGTAATTGAATTATGAAGGTATTAATTATATCATATGGACATCGATTATATTGGTAGATTTTGACGAAACCTCGGGGCTAATCTTCACAAGCTCTTAACCTTTTCTTAAGGAATATTGATTACAATAAGAAAAACATCCATCGAAGCAATTCAAAGAAGCCAGACCGCGATTAGCGGAAATTTTTCTTGCGATATACTTGCGATATAAGGAAGTAATTGCAATCTTATATCTAGAAGAAAAACATGATCGAAGCAATTCAAAGAAGCCAGACCGCGGTTAGCGGAAGTTTGTTGCGATTTGCAATTACAGAATTGTTCAGCTCTGCTTAAACACTATACAGCTTGAATACAGCTCTAGTATAGTACAATTATACTATCTGAAATCAAAATAAAGGAGCACGATTATGCAGCAGCGTTATAATCAGTCTTTACGTATATTAACGGCCTTCATGGTCTTTTGGTTACTTATTTCTACGCTGGGCTCCGACATTTACGGGGCGGCGCCAACAACAGCGCAGGGCGGTCAGCCAGGCTCCGGCATCGATGCGGTGCTCGTTGTCGATGTAAGTAACTCCATGAAGACGAGCGACGCGAATAAAGTCGGCAACGAGGCGATGAAGATGTTCATCGACATGCTGTCTACCCAGGGCGATAAGGTAGGAATTATTGCCTATACGGACAAGATACAGCGGGAGAAGGCTCTGCTTGAGATCAGAACGCCTCAGGATAAGCAGGATTTGAAGGATTTCATCGACGGACTCGACCGGGGTCCATACACCGACATTGCAGTCGGGGTCAAGGAAGCGGTAAAGGTCCTGCAAAAAGGCGCCGATCCGAACCACGAGCCCATGATCGTCCTGCTTGCGGACGGCAACAACGATTTTAACAAAAGCTCCGGGCGCACGCAGAGCGCCTCCGATCAGGAGCTGAGTAAGGCGGTAGAGGAAGCGAAGGCAGCCGGCATACCGATTTATACGATCGGGCTGAATGCGGACGGCAAGCTGAACAAGGCGCCGCTGGAGGATTTGGCGAACCAGACGGGCGCCAAGTCGTTCTCGACCAGCTCTGCGGATGACCTGCCGCGCATACTAAGCGAAATATTCGCCAGCCACCTGAAGCTGAAGATTGTGCCGATCCAGAGCATGACGGGTACGGGCAGCTTCCAGGAGGTTACGGTCAACGTTCCGAACGCGAACGTGCTCGAAGCGAACATTTCGATCATGTCGGCGCAGCCGGTCGAGACGGAGCTTGTGAATCCCGCGGGGGACAAAGTAGCGGTTCCCTCGGACGATGTGCTGCTGTCGAAGTCGAAGAGCTATTCCCTCATTAAGATGTTGAGCCCCGCTGAAGGGGATTGGAAGCTGCGGGTCAAGGGCGCGTCCAAGGATAAAATCGACATCAACCTTGTCTTCAACTACGATTTGGAGCTGGAGATGGAGCCGATTGCAGCGGGAAGCCATAAGCCCGGCGACAAGCTGCAGATTGGAGCGTATCTAACGAGCAACGGCCAGAAGCTGCAAAGCGCCGAGCTCTACAAGAATATGAAGGCTGTTCTGGTCGCAAAGGATTTAGACAGCGGCAAGACGGAGGAAATTCAGCTGAACAACACGGGCGACCGGTTCGAAGGGACGTTTGAGGTTCCCGAAGCCCATGATTACGAGTTGAAGGTGCGGGCCGAGGAGCGCAGCTTCTATCGGGAGTCTGAGCCGGTGACGATCAGCGCTAAAGCTGCATCCGGGGGAGCGGCGACGCCGCCGTCCACGCCGGCGGCTCCCGAGGAAGAGAAGCCGTTTCCATGGCTTACCGCCGTCATCTCAGCCATAGCCGCAGCTGTTCTAGCGGCAGCCGCCTACTTCATTGCGGCAGCCGTGAAGAAGGCGAACCGCGGCTTCGTCGGGCAGATCGTCATCGAAATCCGTGACGAGAATACGCACGAGAAATCGTTCCCGCAGTATAAGAAGCTGAACGCCTTCAAGGGCAAGTTCAATCTGCACCAGCTGCTGCAGCTTGCGCCGGAGCTGAAGGAGACCGAGAAGGTCGTCTTTACCCCGGCCAAGGGGGACCGGATCCTGCTTCGCAACGGTTCGGCAGCCCAGGTCGAGAAGTCTGGACGGGTTGTGGACGCCAGTGCGGGACTGGAGCTGAAGAGCGGAGACCGAATTACGCTGCCGCTGCAGCATATCGATAAGACGATTTTCATAGAGTACCTGGTATAAATTTGAGGGGGAAGCATATATGAAACCGGTAGTTAGAGAGCATATTCAGCAACTCGATGTATCGCTTGGCGGAGGCATCGTCAGCGACAAAATCCGCGTCGATACGATCGATAATCCGATCCTCATCATCGGCCTTGGCGGCACAGGGATCGACGCATTGCTTCGCTTGAAATACCAGATCAACCGGCGCTTCAGGCTGCCGGAGGATCCATTGTCCAAGAAGAAGCGCGACAAGCCCGACAACGTGGAGTTCCTGGCGTTCGAGACGAATGAGCAGGACCGCACGAAGCGTTATAAAGGAATCGGGCTTGACCCGATCAATGAGTTCGTCCTGCTGTCCAATCCGGAAATCGGCGGGCTGCTGCAGAACCGCAGCATTCTCGAGCCGTATATTACCGATTGGCTGTCCCCGGAGCTCAGCATCACCGACGGGATGAACGGGGCGGCCGGCGTTCGGCAGGCCGGACGGCTGCTGCTGTTCACGAAGATCAATCAGGTCGTTCAGGCGATCGACAAGAAAATCAAGACGCTGTCGGTAGGAACGAACAAGAAGCTGATGGTGTTCCTGCTGACCGGCTTATCCGGCGGGACGGGAAGCGGCTGCTTCCTCGACATCGCCTATATCGTGCGCGGTATTATCGAGCGCGATCACGGCTCGGCCGGGATCGACCGGGTGAATACGCTCGGCTATTTGTTCACGCCGGACATCAACCTGTCCAACAAGAGCCTGAGCGAGCATACGCGCGAGTACATCAAGAAGAACGGCTATGCGGCGCTGAAAGAGCTGGACTACTGGATGAACGTGGACAGCCGCGGCGAACGGTTCAAGCAGCAGTACGGCAATATTCTGACCGTCAATTCCCCGCTGCCGCCGTTCAATCTGTGCCACTTGATCTCGGCGACGAATACCGAGGGCAAGCTGCTGGAGAACGCCTACGACTACTGCATGAACGTGACTGCGGAGAACATCACGAACTTCATGGCCAGCGAGGAGAAGCAGTCTGGCGAGGAATTCGCAATCCACGACTACATCAGTAATATTCGCACGAACATCGCGCAAATGAACAAGATGTATCCGGCGAATTATGAATACAACATCATCGGGGCATCCTCTGCGGTGCTGCCGATCGAGGAAATGACTACGTACTTGGCGTACCGTCTGTTCGGTAAAATGGAGAAAATGTTCCAGCAGGCGCCCAATCAGGAGGACGTCGAGAAGTTCGCCCGCAAGCTGGGTATCGACCTCGAGAGCATGATCAAGACGTTCGAGTCTCGCGTGCCGGAGCCGCTGCCCGGGTACGAGAACAGCGAGCGGCTGAGCTACGCCAACGTCATTAAATCCCAGGTCGTGAACATGGACACAGAGCTGGAGCAGACCTTCCTGTCCCGGGCGAGAGAGGAATACATCAAGGCGAAGAAGCAGCTGCCGGGCGAGGTGCTGGAGCAGTTCAGCGAGCAGATTCGCCGCCTGTTCCTCCATCCGGAGCAAGGACCGTTCTATGTGTCCCGCTTGATCTATACGGAAAAAGGCTTCTGCCTGCTGAAGATGCTTCTGTCCTATATCGAGACGCTGCGCGAGAACCTGCTGCGCATTCCGCGCGACATCGAGGCGGCGCAGGATCAGGCGCATGAGAAGCTTGGCGACGCGAAGAGCGCATTCGTCTCCAAGGAGAAGAAGAAGAACGCTTATATCGAAGCCAAGATTCATGAATATTGGCTCCATGCCGACGTTGAACGCACGGAGCAAATGATTGAATTTTACGAGGACCTGTACCAGCTGCTGAATCAGGAGAACAACCGGATTTACAGCGTGTTTACGGAAATTCTGAACGCGCTGAGCTCGATTTTTGCCAAGAACGGGGACATCCTGACGAGCGGCGAAGAGCAGGTCGACCATAAAGGCAACAAGACGTACTACTGGAACATCGTCAGTGTGCCGGACATTTCCAAGGTCGTCAGCAGCATTATGGACCAGAAGGATGTCGACGACCTGATCCGGGATTTCTCCCTGGAGCTGCTCAACAATTCGAATCAGTGGGTGAAGGAGCAGGAGATCGATATTGTTAGCTCCATCTCCGACTTCCTGTCCGAGAAATTCGGCGATCTCATTACGAAATCGATGGAGGATTTCCTGGTTATCAAATACGGGCAGGACGAGTCGATCGAGAAATTCGTCGAGCGCTTTATTGCCAGCAAGCTGGACGAGGAGGCGGTTCCCGTCTTCCATTTGTCGAACAGCACAGGCAATTTGCACTTCCCGTCCTGGGGCTTCGTATCGGTTCCGGTGCAGGCGCCGAGCATTCTCAAGGGGATCCGCAACTACCAGAACAATGCGGTTGGCAAATCTCATTTCACGGTCAAGGAGAGCGAAGTGAAGAACCGGATTTTCTGGCTGAATACGCGCAACGGGGTGCCTCTGTTCGTCTATACGCCGCTGAAGGTATATGAGGAGAGCTACGAGCGGACGATTCTCGACAAGGAAGGAATCGGGCGCCATCTGGTACAGACCGACAAGAACAACTGGACTTACCTGCCATCGCCGATCCCCGAGAAGTCGTGGGGCGATACCTACAATAATTCACGGGTACAGAGCTACAATGCCCGGGTGCGCGAGGAGTTTGTCAAAGCGCTTGAGCTTAAGGTCATCGTAGAAAAAGACGCCGACCACAACACGAGCAATCGTTATACTGTCGTATTTACGAAGCCGTTTGATTTGGAGAGCAAGCTGGCGGCTTACGATATGCGCCTGGATGCGCCGAAGCCGAATTTGGGCGAAGTGAAGCGTGCGGCGGTCGAGCTCAGACGTCTGCTGAACGAAGGGCTGCCGCAGGAGGGAGACAAGGATATTTTCGGAAGCATCAACGAGGAGCTGGCCAAGGAGAACCTGATCCGTTCTCCGGAGCTGATCGCCCGCGTACGGCAGGAGATCGCCAAGTACGACGAGATTGCGGCGATGGCCGCGAAGCTGGATGCGGTGCTGGAGCAGCATCAGGACGAGGAGAAGTGGCTGGAGCAGTTCATTGAAGCGCTCTACACTGGAACGATTGCGAAGAAAGGCGCGCTCTACGTCTATGACCGCGAGCCGGAGGAAGAGGCATGGGAGCCGTTCGCCAATCTGATGAAGAGCCGCAACTATGTGGAATATGAAGTGTTCACGAATTTCCGCGGCTTGGACGAGAAGAATCGCAGCACCTTGATGCGCAAGGCCTCGCGCCGCGACGCTGAGCTGACGGCTGGCGAGGATATCCAGCCGCTGCTGCAGACGCTGGATGAGCTGGCCGAACGATTCCAGGAGGGGCGGGACTCGCTGGAATACGAGAAGGTGGAGCTGGCTAACGGGGATGAGATGTACCAGTTCTACAAACAGGTCGCCACGAAGCTGAACGACATTCGCAGAAGGTTGAAATAATGGTCAGGAAGAAGCTTGAACAATTCGCCGCAGATTACGACCGGGCAGAGGAGCGGAGCACGGATCTGGGCGACGATCAGAGCAGCATTCATTATCCCGCAGTATTTCTGTTTATAGGCGACAAGAGCAAAGAAGCCATTGAACCAGTCATGCAGATGAACGAGAAGAAATGGGAGAACAGCGAGGGCCTGATCTACATTCACGCCGGTACAGAGGACGGCCCTGCCTCCGGCAGCGGCCAGGGAACGCCAGCCGGGCGCCAGACGCAGGGCTGGCAGCAGTCCTCGCCTCGTCTACTGTATTACCGCATCCCGGTCACGGTTCAGGAGGGCTCGGCTGCGCCTACCGCTCGCCGCGATATATACCGGCAGTTCTATGAGGAAGCCGGCAGCCTGCCGGTCTTGAACCGGGTGCTGCGGCAGGCGAGCGGGGCTCTCGCCGAGTATGGGAGGCTGTACCCGTCCTTTGACCGGGTTCGCCTCTCCATCATTACGCGGGTCGATGACCCGCTTAATGTGTTTGTCCCGGAAATTTCGCTTCTGGCGGAAGCGATTTTCCGGCAGTCGTTCAAGGCGGTGCAGCTTGATCTGTACGCCTTGATCAGCGAGCGCGAGGGAGCGGAGGCCTTCGGCTACAGCAGCTCGCTGGGCGTGGCCTTTCTCCGCGAGCTGGAGCTGATGCAGCAGCCGGATTATGAGTTCAGCGCTCCGCTCCATGTGACGGAGGACGGAATCTCGATCCCGGTGACCCATTCGCCGTCGCCGCTGTTCGATCTCGTCTATGTGCTGTCGGACCGGGATGAGCGGGGAATCGCTTCGCTGAACGGGATGCAGAGCTGCTATGAGATCATTTCGCACATCAGCCTGCTGAAGAACAGGCAGCAGAAGGAACAGGCCTGGGGAGCGAATAATCCGTCCTACAACAATACTTCATTCAAGAACAATATCATGACGGAATCGGGGCGGCAGGGCCTGGTCTCTGCCGGGCTATCCCGGGTGAAGCGCCCGAACCAGTCGATTGCTCTTGCCGTGCTCTATCACTTCTACCGCGGCCTGCTGGAGCGGATGAAGCAGGAGCCGCCGCTGACCTCCGCCGAGAAGCTGAGCTTCTTCGGCCTGGATGCGGCTGCTCTGGAGCGTGCGGCGGCGGGCATGCTGCCTTCCGCGGAAGGCTTGGGCGAAATGCACGGCCTGATGACGAACGATGTCAGCTATGGGGCCATCCGCAAGCTGTCGCTGAAGGAAGCGGAGGAGACGCTGTTCGGCGGCGGGGGCGAGGCGTTCTTCCGCAGCAATTTCGAGGAGGAAGCAGCCCGCCATTTGAAGGAATTCGAGGCGGCCAAATGGCTTGACCAAGCGGTGACGCGTTCGCTCGAGCAGCGGCCGGACGTGCAGATCTATGCCTTGGCTGCCTGGACGGGCGATGGGGACGAGGGCGCGGGCGTTGCTGTCCAGCTTCGAGACAGCCGACGCGAGGCAGAGCTGCTGCTGGCCTCGGCCAAGGCCGAGCTGGAGCAGTTCCGCCAAGGCCGGGTGGAGGAGCAGTCCTTCCCGCGCGTCCCGCTGATGGACCGGCATAATTTGCGCAGCCTGATCCGCTATTTGTTCGACAGCGTGTATTCCCGCAAGCGGGACATCCTGCTGCTGGAGACGCGGCTGAAGGTTATCGCGAAGCTGGAGGATGCGCTGCAGTCCCTGCACGGCCGATACCGCGCCGAGATCATGCAGCTTGAAGCGCTGGAGCGGGAGCTGCGCGATACGGCGCTTGGCAGCATCAAGACGGCGGATGATTACATCGGTCAGAATATTATGGAGTACTATGAGCGGGTTACCGCCGAACTGATGGAGCAGTGGGAGGCGAAGCGGGGGCGTCATGCGTTCTTTGCGGAGAGTGCTCTCGGCGACTCGCGCCGGCTGCTGGACAACGGTCCGGATGGTCTGACAGACCGGCTGATTGAGGTCTGCAGGCAGACGATCCTGGCCTCGCCGCTGTTCAAGCGGACGTTCGAGGAGGAGCTGCTGCAGCGGGCTAATGTGACAGTCGAGTACGGCAATAAGACGGTGCTGACTAAGGAAGAGCTGTTCAAGAAGCTGTACCGCATCCTGGAGGATAACGCCGCGATTCAGGTCCGTTTGTATGATTACACGCAGGAGCATCGCTACGAGGAGAAGTACGTGTTCGGCGATTATACGAGCGAGCTCGTGCGGCATATTTTCCAGGCTGACGAGTCGTCGCGGATCTACAAGCTGGGCTGTGTGCATGAACAGCGAAGCAGCGGACTGGAGAAGCTCAATTTGATGGGCGGCTTCCACATTGAGGATTTGATGTATTACCTGAACGGAAAGGTTTATTATGAAACTTACTCGCAGAACGGTTATGAATTTCACGGGATGGATCGGGCCATGCTGCCCAAGCTGCGTTAATCGCCTGCGTAGACCTGATGTGTTCCCTCGGATGGTGTAACAGCCTTGCCGGTGGGGGTCTGGCAAATATATAAAAATTGTGGGAAGGAAGTACGTGTATGCAGCGTAAAATTAACTGGCTGTTGGTGCTGTTCAGCCTCATTGGCGGGGCTGTCGGATTCGTGATCGGCGAGGTGCTGCTGGGCCGGCTGTCCGACCGGCTGCCCGGGATACTGCTCATCGGGCTGTATTTCGGCATTCTCGCCCTTTCGATCGGCCTGTTCTGCCTGATTGCGGAGATGATCTCTCCGCGGCTGAACGGAGCATCCTGGCGGCAGAGATACATGGGCACCTCCTGGAAGCTGCTTGTTCCGGCTACGCTTGCGATGCTGCTTCTGGCGGGGGCGGCATTTGAATTCATCTACGAGCTGAATGTAGGCCGGGCCAAGACGGTGAAGGACATCGTGCTTATTATCGATAACTCCGGGAGCATGGAGGAGACAGATCCGGACGATCTTCGCTACGAGGCCGCCAAATCATTCGTGGATCAAATGGACAGCAGCAAGCAGGTGGCCGTCATTGTCTTCAATGACCAGCCCGAGCTGATCCAGCCCTTTGTCCGCGTTCGTGATCAAGGGGTAAAGAACGAAGTCCACGCTGCGATCGATGCGCTGGAGCCGACGAATTTCGGCACGGATATCGCGCTGGCGCTGGAATCCGGGATGGAGCAGATCAAAGGGCTGGACAGCTCCAGAGGCGCGATGGCAGTCCTGCTGTCCGACGGCTTCAGCGATGTGAATACGGCGGAGGTGCTGGCTGATTATCGGGACCGGGGCGTCATCGTGAATACGGTCGGTCTGGGGCTAAGCCGTTATGGCAATTCCGAGGGAGCCTCCTTGCTGAAGGATATCGCGAGCCAGACGGGCGGGCGGTATTACGATGAGGCGGATGCAGCTAATCTGTCCTTCGTTTTCCGCCAAATTTATGACAATCTGGACGAACGCATGCTGGTGACAGAGCGCACTGGATTGATGGAGCACAGCACGTATTACATGATTCTGAGAATCGTGCTCATCCTTGCGCTTGGCGGACTGCTGGGCCTATCGCTCGGCCTGATGTTCGATAACCGCTATTTAGCGAAAAGCTTCACACTTGGCGGGGCCGTTGCCGGCCTGCTGGCCGGTCTGCTGCTGGAGTTCGGCCTGGACGGCGCGCCTGTCGGCGACGCGCTGCATCGGCTGTTGGCCTGCCTTATTCTGGCTGCGGTGATGACGGTCTTCACAATCGCTATACCGATGCGCGAGAACGAGGTCCGAACCGGAATCCGCCGCAGAGGGGCTGCTGTCCGGGACGCGGCCGCAGGATATACGGAGCCGACACGGGATCGGCGCAATAGAGGTTTTTAAGGAAATAAGGGGGCATAACCATGCGTTTTATCGAAGCAGAGGAAGGCCTGCCGCTGATCACGCAGCTGAGCTACAAGCTCGATGAGGATCAATGCCTGCTCCGCTGGCAGTGGCCGGAAGGCCTGCAGGCGGTCTATATCGATGAGAGAGCGGCGGCCCCCAGCTTGTACGGCGGGGGCGGGAATTCGCCGCAACCCGGGGAGTTGAAGCTGTACACCCGTGAGGAGTACAAGGCAGCAGGAGGGTATCGCGACCGCATTGATCAGGTTGGTCTGGTGCGCTATACCGTGTATGCCTGCATCTTGGAGAACGGGGAGAAGCTGCTCATTCGCCAGCCCGGGGCGGAGAATACGGTAGAGATCAGCACCGGACGGGCAAAAATCCGCTATTCGATCCGGCAGAAGAGCAGTCTGCTGCGCAAATACAAGACGGTGCAAATATCGGTGCTCGCCGAGGTGGAGGTACCTAAGGAAGCGCTATGCTACGTGAAAAAACAGGACAGCTATCCGGCCAGCATCGAGGACGGGACGGTGTACCCTTTTCTCCGGGATTTTCCGGCGGGCAGAAGCACGCTGCCGGTCATCGAGGTCGGCAAGAACGATTACGTGCGGCTGTTCTTTACGGACGGACGCAAGTATGGCCGGTTCTTCGAGCTGATCCCTGAATAAGCACCGCAAGCGAGGAGGAATGAACGATGGGCTTGTTTGATTTGTTCAAGAGGAAGCCGCAGGCTGAGCCGCGGCCGTTATTTTACGATATTGTGTGCCCTTACTGCTTCAGCAAGTTCGAGCCGGGCCAGGTCGTCTTCCGGGCGACCCATTACCGCGAGGACGATGAGGATTATGCGCTGTGCGAGGACGAGGTGCTGAACAGATACCGGGAGCGGTTCGGACTCGATACCGTCTATGATATGGAGGCGGTGCTGCATCCCCAGGATGTGCCGCCGGAGCATCTGATTTACTCCGATCATGTTCTGATCGGACTGAAGGACCGCTATGGCGAGGTGACCAGGACCAGGCTGTGCCCGCACTGCCATAACGAGCTGCCGATAACGGCGGGCAAGGTGCCGAGCAATATCATTTCGATTGTCGGCGCTTCGCAGGTTGGGAAATCCGTGTATATGACTTCGCTGATCCATACGCTGCAGAATATGACGGCCAATCATTTTGACGCAGCGTGTATGCCGCTGAATGCGGAGATCAGCCGCAAGTTCCGGACGATGTACGAGGAGCCGCTGTTCGAGCGCGGCGATCTGCTGGCCTCCACACAGAAGGAGAAGATGCAGGAGCCGTTTATTTTCCAATTCGTGTTCAAGGATGAATCGAAGCCGCCGCTGACGCTGGTCTTTTTCGACGTAGCCGGGGAAGGGATGGTGGATCAGGACTATTTGGGCCTGCAGGGGCAGCATATTAAAAATTCCTCAGGAATGCTGTTCATGGTCGATCCGCTGCAAATCCGCTCGATTCGCGAGAAGATCCGCATCAATGTCGGCGACAAGCCGGGCGAATGGGTGTCCCAGTATGATGAACCGCGGGATGTGGTGCTGACGATGTTCGGGGACTTCATTGCCTATGAGGAGCAGGGCAAGACGGATATCCCGACGGCCGTCGTGCTGACCAAAAGCGATATGCTTCACTCCTTGAAGGATGAAGAGGGAGAGTATATCAAGTCGAACAGCAATATTTTCAACAATGCGGTGCATCGCAAATATTTCAATTTGACCGAGTTCGAGAACATTGACGGGGAAATCCGCCGCTTCATCGAGAAGGTCGACCGGCCGTTCAAGGATACGATGGACGTGTATTTCAAGGACACGGGCTATTTTGCGGTATCCGCACTCGGCAGCAATCCGGTGGATCAGAAGCTGCAGGACGTGGTACAGCCGATTCGCGTGGACGAACCGTTCATTTGGCTGCTGTATAAGCTGAAGTATATTGAGGGGAGAGAAATGTCTTGAGTATGAAGCGATCATCTCCCGGCTTGATTCAGCAGCAGATTTATACCCGGGAGCGCAGCGGTATTTTTCGGGGGACGGAGGGCTTTGACACCGTGGCGGCCTCGGACGGGCTGGATGCGGTGTTTATCAAAAAACAGCTGCATCCGTTCTGCGGCTATGATGCGCCTGCGGAGCTCGTCTCCCGGGGAGAGAAGGACGAGGCCAGCTATCCGCCGGCGATCCATCTGTTCCATACCGAGGGCGGCGATACGGTGCTGGGGCGCAGCGTTTATCAGTCGGCGGATTTTACCGGCCTGCGCAGCGCCTTTCTGACGCATAATTACGTCATTCCGGCCGCGCGGCAGGATGAGATCGTCACCCGCTACCGCGACTATATTGAAGCGGCTTTCGCGGAGAAATACGTCCCGGAAATCGGCCGGCAGCTGCCGGAGCTTGAGCACATTCCGCAGAACCCGCGTTATACGCAGGAGCCTCTTCCGCGTCTGATGGCTGAGAAGCTGCTGCATGAGCTGAAGCTGGACGAGAAGACCTTCAAGCGGCTGCTGTTCGCGGTGATGACCGCGGTAGGCGAGGGCCGGAAGAAGGTATATGTCGCGCTGGACGTGCCGGCGGAGCAAATTTCGGCATCGGCCTCCGCGCTGGTTCAGGTGCTGTATGCCTGTCTGCCGTTCGAGCAGCGCCGCCGCCTCGGCTTCATTACGTATGCGAAGGAGCCGCAGAGCCGTAAATTTATCCACCTGCAGTTCGTGGAACGCGGCAGTATTCGCCCGAATGACCGGGAGATCGAGAAGGACTATGTGTTTGATCTCGCTGCCGGCCGCATGCCGCAGGATGAGCTGGAGGAAGGAAAACAGCCGTATCTCGATATGGTCTGGAGATCGATCGGAGATCTGGAACGGCTTGAGGCATTCTATCGCTTCGCCGATGAGATGCTGGCGGGCATGGAGGTACAGCGGCGTCTGCTGCTGTCCAGCTACCATGAGCTGTCCGTGTTCTACCAGATCGAGGCTGGAAACTGGGATTTATACGAGGCGCATAAAATCACTGTGCTGCGAGGCTTGCTGAGCTATTTGGAGCCAGCGGGCGCTTTGGAAGCGAGAATCCGGCTGAATGACATATTTCTCGCTGCTTTTGACCGGGAGTTCGATGCGGTGAAGCAGCGTAAGCTGGCTGAGCTGGCTATCGTAGAGTGCTTCCGGGATTATTATCGCCTGGAGAGCAGAAGCTACGGCATCAAGCTGATTAATTATTTGATCCATGCGATTGGCAATTCGCTTCTAGGGGGCAAGACGGAGCTGGCCCGTTCGCTATACGGCCTGGTAGAAAGCCAGCCGGAGCTGAGCAAGACCTTCTTTGACCTCGTATTAAAGCACAGCGATCTGGAAGGCGCGTTATTCGAGCCGTATATTCATGCTAAATTTGAAGAAGCGAGCGGTTCGCGGGAAGTGCTGAATGTGGTGCAGGGCTGGGCCGTTGCTCATCCGGGCGTGCTGCGGAACGCCGCCTTCAAGGAGTACGCGGTAGCGTCCCTGACGGACAAGCTGCGAAAGGAGCAGCCGCTGCTGACAGCGGTGCATATGGCGCTAGAGCATATCCGCAAGTGGGGAAGAACCCCGGTGACGGATCGCGGCATGAGCTTGGCGGATTCTGAGCTGGCGGAGAATTTGGCGCTTGCGGTCAAGCAGGTGCTGCTGGATGAGCTGGAGCTGGATAAGCTGACCCGGGAGCAGGTTGTCGGGGCTGAATTTCTGGCGAGACCGGATGCCTTCGCCGGGCTGCTGTTCGAGGGCAAGCAGCGCAATCATGTCGATATGCTGCAGGCGCTGTACGAATGGTTCGCCCAGCGCGATACCTCGGAGGACATCCTGAACGGCCTGCCTTCGGCGGATGTGGAGCGGCTGCAGCAGCTGGGCAGAAGATGGCTGCAATCGACGATCGAGCTGCCCCAGTTCGGCAAAATCGTGCTGGCCTTCTATGACACCAAGACCGGGCAGGTCGATTACAAGGCGCTGCTGGATTACCTGCAGCGGAATGCGAAGGATCCGGAGACGATCTATGAGTTCATGCTTTGGTCGCAGGGGCAGCCCTTGTTTGCCCATAGCCGCGGCATCGCTGCTGGTTACACGGCGGCGCTGCTGAATTATTTCAAAACGCATGACCGGAACGCCTTCAAGAACAGGGACTACCGGACCCGATACTTTGAGAAAGCCGGAGCACCGCTGGCCGCCGTATTTGCAAAAATCCGCCTGGAGCTGTCCTCGCCGTTCAAGCGATTTCTGGCGCAAAACGGGAAGAAGCTAAGCTGGACCGCTCTGATTCTGATGGCTGGCCTTGTAGTGATTGCTGGGATTCTAATCGTCATGCAGCAGCAGGGATTGCTTGGCGGCGCCAAGCCGCCGGTGGAGGCCACTCCTCCGCCAGCTTCGGTTACGGAGCCTGAAGTGCTTGTGTATGCCGATCAGGTGACAGGCACCGACGGCGCAGAAACAACCTCGCTGGTGTTTCTTTTTGCCGGGGCAGAGAAATGCAAGGCGTTCGATCCTGCGGCATTGTCGATTGAAGCGCCGGATCTGACCGTTCAGCAGTTTGCGAATTTGAAATTTGATGCTTATTGTGTGGAAGGCTCCGGGGCAGACGGGGCTTCGGCCGGGAATGGATCGAACAGCGGGGCTGATGGTACGAATTCGAACAGCAGCACTGGCGATGGAAGCGGCACGGACGGAGCCGGAAAGAACGGCACGGACGGCGGCAACGTCCAAAACGGCTCGGCAGCAGGCGGTACTGGCTCGGCGGCGAACGGAGGAACGGGCAGCGGTGCTGACAATAGTGCAGCAGGCGGTGCTGGTGCCGGGGGCGGCAACGGTGCGGCTGGCAATGACTCCGCAGACAATGCTGTGGCAAGCCATGGTACAGCAGGCACTGGAGATTCGACGGAAACATTGGATGGTCCTGCTGGGAATGTTGAGGGACAAGGAGCCGAGGCTTCGCATCATGGGCCAGGCAGCTCAAATGGTCAAGCTGATCAAGGAGCTGGAACAAGCGGCCAAGCAGGTACATCAGGAACGGATGCATCGGGGAACGGCCAGGCTGGTGATTCAAATGCAACCCAACCGGAAGGGACTTCAAACGATGTTTCCAACGGCAAGCCTAACGGCGAAACAAAGCCTGTGTACTCTTCCCGCGTTACGGTCTCTCTAGGTCAGAAGGTGGCTATTCCTGCAGGCAACGTTGTAAAGATCGGCGACCAGCAATATACGGTTATTGCCCGCGAGGAAGCGGAGGCCAAGGCGGGACAGAACAGCCAGATGGAACCCGCACAGACGCAGTCTGAAACAGTTCAGCCTTAGTCTGATGCGGCTCAGCCTTAGTCTGATGCAAATCAGTCTTATAGATGGAACAAATCAGCCTAACGTAATACGAGTGAAGAATTCGCGAACAGCGACTTAGGAATAATGTCAAAAGGACAAATACAGTGCTTGAAACCGTTGTCTCCATAACTAAGCAATGGTACACTGTTTTTATCTAAAAGTTAGGGGGATTTGGAGTGCAGAAGCTTGTTTTTTTTGTAGGAGTAGCCGGCACGGGCAAAACTACAGTGGCCCGCAAGATCGCTGACCGGATTCCGGCGGCTTTCCTGGACCGGGATACCGTGGGCGGAAGATTCGTTGAGAAAATTTTGGAGATGAACGGTCTGGACGTGAACGACCGGGACTCTGATTTTTATAAGAAGCATCTCCGCGATCTGGAGTACGACACCACCAAGGATATTTGCATTGAGAACCTGGCCGCAGGACAGAACGTGTTCATGATTTCTCCCTTTACGGCCGAACTGAAGAACAAGCAGTGGATCGAGGACGTCATCTCCGCAGCAGGTCTTACGAAAAATGAAGTTGACGTAAAGGTTATCGTCGTCACATTAAGTGATATGGAAACCCAGAAGCAACGCATCATCGATCGTCAAACCGAGCGGGACACCTGGAAGCTGGAGCATTGGGACGACTTCAAGCACCGTGTTCAATTCGTCCCGGAGATCAATTGGGACATTCCGAAATCGTCGATCCTCGTGTTCGATAACAGCGGCGATCTGACCTCGGAGAAGGTTGATTCCGTGTATGAGTTTGTAAAGGCTACTAGCCGTTAAGCAGGATAACGCTGCCCTTTGGGGTGGCGTTTTTTTGTTGGAGCAAAGGAAGCTATAACTGGACAGATATGTATTTATTACGTACGATAATACCAAGACGATGGTAACTTACTCAGTTAGAAAGTGTAGTTAAAAATGATTTGTAAATGTGAGCAAAACAAAATAATGCAGTGACCGATTTTTTTGTCGAATCGGCAGCAGCCTTTGTCTAGTAAGGCTCTAAGCTGCTTATACGCTAGTGGCAAATTTCCAGACTAGAGGTTCGATGCAAAGTGAAGAATTGCTACCGGCAAAAAGGCTAGATATATCAAGGGTTCTATCTAATAAAGATCCGGGGTTTTATCTGAACGTAGTGGGATATAAAGACGATACGCGCAAACATTGTGATAAATGCGGTGAAAAGTTTTATCTGAACGTAGTGGGATATAAAGTTAATCAAGTACTACGAGCAAGCCGCGGATCTCTTGGGTTTTATCTGAACGTAGTGGGATATAAAGACAGGAGAAGACCCCGACAAGACCAGTAGCGCTGAATGTTTTATCTGAACGTAGTGGGATATAAAGCAAGAAGGTGAATGGCTGGGAGGAACGAGAATCCCGTTTTATCTGAACGTAGTGGGATATAAAGTACGTAACGGTTAAAGGCCAGGTTTATGTAACTGACGTTTTATCTGAACGTAGTGGGATATAAAGTACGTCGAGGGCGCGGGCGAGGCGCTGTTTGCGCAGATGTTTTATCTGAACGTAGTGGGATATAAAGAATTTATTGATGACAGCATGACGAATATTGTCGTATAAGTTTTATCTGAACGTAGTGGGATATAAAGGTATATGAGTGCGTTCCCTTCCGTCCAACGTATCGCGGTTTTATCTGAACGTAGTGGGATATAAAGCTCAAACAGTCCGAGCTGCGGAAAATATCTGCACTTATGTTTTATCTGAACGTAGTGGGATATAAAGTAATTTTTATCGTGCCGTCTACTTCTCAATTTCAACGTTTTATCTGAACGTAGTGGGATATAAAGTCGTTAATTAGTCCTTCTATCGCTTCACGTAGTTTCGTTTTATCTGAACGTAGTGGGATATAAAGTGACTAAACAGGGTGAGATTAAGGGTGAGGTTAGAGAGTTTTATCTGAACGTAGTGGGATATAAAGATAACCGTAACTTCGGGGATTAAAGGGTACTCGGTAGGTTTTATCTGAACGTAGTGGGATATAAAGAAGAATACACCGCCTACGGCAACCAGGAGCATTTTTGTTTTATCTGAACGTAGTGGGATATAAAGTCTTTCATGTATTTATTGTGTTCGATCTGGCAACGAGTTTTATCTGAGTGGGATATAAAGGTGTGTAATCTGTCAGCCTAGCTCCCGCCCGTATAGTTTTATCTGAACGTAGTGGGATATAAAGCCGGTACCTGATGGTAAATAACAAGGAAGTCCGTGTTTTATCTGAACGCAGCGGGAAATTACACTCAATTATCATGTATGAAACATTCTCTCCCTTAAAATCCCCAGAATTGTTGTAAATTGTAGTTTTTAGGTCTTGCCCTATGTCGATTAAAGTAGTAGATTGGAACTATATGTATTTGTTGTAAATTGGTGAATATGGAGGTGGAACATGAGACTATCAGTGACTTATCAGGTAGAGCGAGTGCCTCTAGGTTATCGAATGACAGTATTATCCTTGCTAAAAGAAGCGCTGAGACTAGCTAATGAAGCGTATTATAAAGAGCTTTATGAGCAACGATCGAAAGAAATGAAACCGTTTTCTACTGCGGTATTTCTCAAGGAATTTACGTATCATGAAGATGAAATCTTACTTAAAGAACTGTCAATTACGATAAGTTCAGCAGATATGGAATTTATGTTACATCTATTTAATGGACTACACCAACTTAGAAGCTATAAGACTGACGGTCAGGAGTGGAAGCAATTACGGATTCAAATGCTTAAAGAAGCTCAAGTTACAGGAGAGAGAGTATATTTTAAGACACTATCTCCCATTCTGATCGAAAATAAACAGAGAAAACCGCTTCATCCTGATGAGGCGGAGTATGGAGAGGAATTTTCGTATTATGCAGCTCTTCGGATTCGTGAACTAGTTGGACGTGAACCCTATTATCCAATTAAAATAGAGCCAATTAACATGAAGAAGACCGTTATTAAGGAAACAAACTCAGAGTTTCGTGAGCTAGTAAAATCTTATCAGCAGTATCTCTATTTTACAGCATATCGTGGAACGCTTCGATTGACAGGTCATCCAGCTGATTTACAGTTCCTTTATCAATCTGGTGTAGGTCTTCGTGCATCCCAATCGTTTGGGCTATTAGAATATATCCGAGAGGAGGCTTAAAACGATATGACTGCGTCCATTGCTATTGTAGCTGAGGAGTGGATGATGACAGCGGGATTAATTGGACTAACTAGAATGTTTAGTAGCAAAGAAGAGTACCCCATAGTCCAAACTAATAAGGGTATCGAGTTGAATGAGAATCATTTAAAGCTATTTCCTGAACGTTATATTCGCTGGATGATTAGGGAATTTAGTATTGTTGAGCGGGATCTTAAACGTATGGAATGGCCAATTCAACAAGCCGTTCGTGCCGCGAATCGAGCCTTAGAGAATCCATCATTAATTAATGAAGTGAATGCTAAGGTCAAAGAGTCAGTTAAAGACATTCGCAAAATTATGAATGAGCAGATTAGCAAGGTACAAAAGTACTTTCCCGACTCTAAAGAATGTCACAAACTGTTGGGATTGCTGGATTCTCTTAAATTAATCAGTAATTATAATGAACTCAATACTATTTATGATCTAATAGATGAATATAAATCATTGATGTCAGAACCTTTTATTAATGAAAAGCTGACTTTAAATTATGTTAAGGCTGTTATTATGGGTCCTTTTTTTGGTCAGACGTCAATATTACAGCCTATTTTTAATTCTAAAACAACAGAACAGCATATCGAACAATTGAACAAGGATTTCGTTCTTCCAGCTATTTGTGAGCTCCAGTTACATAAAGAACTAAATCGTCCTCACATGGAATTATCAACAATTATAGATCTTCTTCAAGATTATGCGGATGAATATAAACCATTCAAAGACTGGCATAGATCAATTAAAAAGATAAAGCATGTTGAGGAGGTCCAAGATTATTTCCAGTCACAGATATTGCCTTGTTCTTTAGTAGAAGGGCTGTATGCTACACAATCGTATGAAGAAATGACATTCTCTCCGCTAGCTTTATCCAAAAAGAATGCTGTGAATTTTAACTGGAATTTCAATAAAGGAACTCCCGTACCAATCAGTGCAGTGGCGCGTCTTATTTTATTTGCTGTACCTCTTGGATTAGCGGCATATAACCGTCGGTTAGGGACAGAGGAATTTAATGAGAATAAGCGTTTTTTTGGCATGATATTATCCCAGAAATCCTTCGTTGACATCGTAAAAGATAATAATCACTACCGAACTTTACGAAGTGGTGGGACTTCATTAGGTGAAGCTATTGTAGGTGTTTTGGATGAAGCTAAAAGTAAGGCGGAAAGAAAACAGCCATCGTATTTATTTATCGAACTGCACTCAGAATATCAAATGAAGAAGACATTATTAGATTACTATCACATGCCTGGTTATCTCGCGACTTATTTGGATCATTATGGTAATGGGTTAAAGCTAATCCACCATAGTTACCAGAGAGAAGCCTTTTTAAGGGCTATTTTGAGAGGTCTTGATCCTAAGGCAACGATTTATGAATTACTTAGACTAGCTGTTAAACCTAGTAATACGAATGAACAGGCTCGATTAATGGAAAGTACTCGATTTGCTAGTAGTGCTTATTATGCTGTAAAGGCAAGATTCAGAGTCTTACAGGCTAAGAAGGGAGCGGAGAAAGTGTCCAAATTTGATTGGAAAATCCAACAGGTCTATGAGCAGGGCGTTTACTTGCGAAATCGGCTGATCTCTAGTCGTCCTGGTGAAGAGGGCGAGGGAAGGGTATATCAAGCAAGCGGACGTAAGAAATTAGATGGAATCATTTATCGTTTACTCAACTCGGCCAAAACAGGTAATAAATCAGAATTTATGGATACGCTCTTCCGAATTTATTTATCAGCCAACACTTCGAGTGCTCGCCAAAGCACAGCAAAAAGTTATATTGGTGTGCCGCAGTTTTTTGTGGATAGTTTTAAAGAAGAAGGGCTTGATTTTGACACGATTGCCACTGCATTTATTGCAGGATTATTAGGACAACAAAATTCCAATGCTCAAAAAGCTGAAAGTGGAGAAGCCGGTCTGTCTGAATCCATGGGGGAGGTAGCTATAAATGAGTAAAGCTTTGACCTTAACTGTAGTTTTTCGTGCGAATTCTCTAAATTATGGTGAGGGAATTGCGAATATATCTGAATTAAAAAAGATACACCGAGGTAATGGAGATGTTCTAACTTTCGCTTCGCGTCAAAGCCTCCGTTACGATATTGTTCGATTAGGGAATGAGTGGTTTGGGTGGAACTTACAGACTGTGGATAAAACTAAGGGGACCCTACAATTTAGAGAGGATATAAGCATTGCTGAATCCGTAGAGATGGATCTGTTCGGTTATCTAAAAACGGGCCAAAGATCGCAAAAGCGAGCAGCGGTAGCCCGTTTATCACATGCTGTATCATTAGAGCCATATCGCAATGATATGGAATTCTTAAATAATATGGGACTTGCAGAAAGAATCGATGAAACTCCTAACCTCGCAAATATTGAGCAGCATGAGAGTTTTTATTCATACACAATAACAATTGACCTGGATAAAGTAGGTGTAGATCAGGGCATTAAAGGAAAAGTGGTCGAATTATCTGAAAGTGAAAAAGTTACTAGAGTGACTCAACTGCTGGATATTCTTAAACTGCTAAATCGAAATATTCGTGGTCGTCAGGAATCTTTGGCTCCATTGTTTGTTGTTGGAGGAGTGTATTCTGTAGCTAATCCGTTTTTTCTAGGGCGTGTTATGCTAGAGCCAAAATCAAAATCTTGGAATATTAATACTAATGCCCTGAAAGAGGTTGGTCAGACAACCTTCGGTGGTATAGCAATAGGAGAAAATACACACCTTGGTTATGTATCTGGAGTGTTCGATAATGAAGCTCAATTTGAACAAGTAGCGACTGGTCGAGTTGGAACGGTGGAACAATTTTTTGCTGTACTAAAAGAAAAAGTAGAGTCGTACTACGAGGTATCCGTACAATGAAAGCTCTTAGACTTAAACTATATCAGCAGACGGCTTGTTATAAGAAGCCCTTTGCTTTTAAAGTGTCGGAGACATATCCATTACCTCCGCACTCTACAGTCAAAGGTATGCTCCACGCAATACTGAACGCCAAAGAGCTTATCCCAATGCAAATTAGCATTCAGGGTAGCTACGACACCTTAGTTACCGATTATCAGACTCATTACTTCTTTAAGACTGAGAAGACGGAAGAATTTGCTCTAACAACTGATGGACTTGGAATTAGCCGTGAATTTGGGAATATTACAACGATGCCTATTTATACGCATATGCTCTATGATGTGAGTTTGATAATTCATGTCGGTGCTTCCGATGATGTATTGAGTGAGCTGGAGGAACGTATCCTTAAAGGAAATATTCATCTTAGCCTAGGGCGTTGGGAGGACCTGGTTCGAATAGATGCTTGCGAACAAGTTGAGATTACGATAGAGGATGAAGAGATTATTCTGGAACAGAATGCTTATGTCCCAAACGAAATTCTTGGTGAGACAGAACACTTTCCATACAGTCTGAATTGGACTTATCGTATTATAGACGGAGTGAGAGTGTGGGATAAGTTGAAAGTAGGATATGTACAACCAGGAAGCGTAGTTTATTGTGAGGAGGGGTTATTGTTAGACCCCGATGGCAATGGTGTATTCTTTCCAAATCCGAAATAAACATAAATGATTAGCAGAGAGAGCCGGCAATAGGGTTCTCTCTCTTTGTAACTGAATGAAATATGTAGCGATATCGATGTTAAAGGGATAGGTGATTGTTTTGATTTTTTTCGCCAAATCATCTCCGCCTTTACCTCATACGGAGACTGTGCAGCAGCACACGAATGCATTGCTGAAGTGCTATGAAGAATTGAAAGAGGGATATGCAGCAGCGTTGCCGCTCATGAGTGAACGGGATTGGCAGTTGCTCCGTTGGGCGGTGCAGTACCATGATGTTGGTAAATATGATGCTGTATTTCAGAACAAGATTCTAAAAGCGCTGCGGGTAGAACAGCGTATAAAGACATCGTGTAACTATAACGTAAATCATAACTTTGTATCGGTACTTGCTATTCCATTCAAGGAATTAGGGATCAATGACGAAGAGAAACGTATTCTTGCACAAGCCGTTGCTTATCATCATGAGCGGGAGATTATTCCTGATAAGAAACAAGTTAAACAAATTTATGTCGAACATATTTTACCTTATCGCGAACAAATTAAACGTGAACTAGAAATAGATATTGACGAGAAGGCAATTGCATATAAGTTGGAATTGATAACAAAACGTATTGAAGAAAGTGAAGGGGAGATCTTTCGACGGTACGTATTAATCAAAGGTTTGCTGCACCGATTGGATCATGCTGCTTCAGCTCATGTATTAGTAGAACTGGCCCCGGAAATGAACGTAGGTGAGTATGTAGAAGAGTTTGTAAGCCGGAAATTCAGTGGACGGAAAAATGAACTCCAGCAGTTTACACAGCAAAATCAGGATAAACATGTTGTCGTTGTTGCTCAGACTGGAATGGGAAAGACTGAAGCAGGCTTATTGTGGCTAGGAGAGGCTAAGGGGTTCTTTACATTGCCGTTGCGAGTAAGTATCAATGCAATGTATCAGCGTATTACGGACAAGTCTAACATTGGCTTTACGCGTCCGTCAGAAGATGGGACGGGAGAAGAAGCTACGGGGCTATTACATTCAACCAGTCTGGACTATTTGCATGACAAACTTGAGGCAGATGACGAGGCACTTGAGAAAATACATTCACAATCAAGAGAATATGCGAATAAGTTAGTTATTTCTACGGTTGATCAAATTTTGAAATTTCCTTTCTTTTATCTTGGTTTTGAAAAAGAATATGCGACCGTAGCTTCTGCTAAAGTAGTTATTGATGAACTGCAAGCCTACGATCCTAGAATTGCTGCATTGATTATTAGAGCGCTAGTGCTCATTGATAGAATAGGCGGATCCTTTATGATTATGACGGCTACATTGCCGGATTTTTATTACAAGGCGTTATCGAAAGAGATGAGGTCTTCTCGTATTCCCATTGCTTATGGGGAATTCATCGATGATCGAATTGCTAGGCATCATGTTGAGATTAAGGAAGAATCTATTCTTGATGCTCATGTGATTGAACAAATCATTTTGGACGGTAAGGATTATAAAGTTCTAGTCATTTGTAATACTGTGAAACGTGCCAGGGAGGTTTATCTTCAAGTCAAATCCAGGGATGAAAATACAAGGTTGCTACATTCACGATTCATTAAAAAAGATCGTGCCCAGTTGGAGCAGGATATTATTGAATTTGCAGCAGGAGAGGGAAATGGCATTTGGGTAACTACTCAGTTAGTTGAGGCGAGCCTAGATATTGATTTTGATCGGTTATATACCGAGATGTCCACACTGGATAGTCAATTTCAACGTTATGGCAGGTGCAACCGCAAGGGAATTAAAGCTATCACTGAAGTGAATATACGGATTTATACGAAGGATGTCTCAGGGGTAAATCAAGGTTCGAAATCTGTATATCACAAGGATATTTACAATCGAAGCTTACAGCTTATCGAACAACATAAAACAGGTGTGCTGTTGGAATCAGTAAAACAAACAATGATAGCTGCTCTTTATGATGAGGCTGCGTTAGAGAAATCTGAATTTAAAGATATGTTTGATACAACCTTAGAAGAATTGAATAACTATCCAATGTATGGAATGTCAAAACTTGATGCCCAGAAGATACTTAGAGATATCCAAGAAATACAGGCTATTCCTGAATGCTTTCGCGGAGATAAGGTAATTGAGAATGCACTGGAAATTTGGAAGACAACGAAAGACAAGAGAATAAAGCGGCAGCAACGAAGAATTATTGAGAGTTATACCGTAGGCGTTAATAAATATTTGGCCGAAAAACAAGGGCTGCTTACCCCATTTCCTTTAATTCATGGACTTTATTATGTAGATGCAGATTACAGTAAGGAGACGGGATTTCTTGTACAATCGGTTACTGCTCCAATGTTTTTGTAGAGGAGGATTGAATCTGTGTTATGTCCATACGTGGAATAGAAATGCATTATTATGCGGTATGTAAACGTAAACTGTGGTTGTTTAATAGAGGCATTGGTTTTGAGCAGCAGCATGATCGAGTGGCCGAAGGAAAAATATTGCATGAACATGCTTATGAAAGGTTGGATAGGGAGTTAAGCATAGATGACATCGCTGTGGTAGATGCTTTAGACGGGGACTGGATAAGGGAAGTGAAAATAAGCAGTAAGATGGAGAATGCGGATCGGTTACAGATGTTGTATTATCTCTATCTGCTGAGAGAACGTGGAGTAGAGAAAAAAGGATTGCTTAGTTACCCAAAGGAAAAGAAGACGACAGAAATATGTTTGGATTTTGAGGAAACACTCGAAGTACGGGCTGCTTTGGAAGGGGTTCATCAAGTATTGAATGGTGAGCTGCCTCCATTTCAAAAACTTAAATATTGTTCTAAATGTGCCTATCAAGATTTTTGCGAAGCTGGAGAGGCGGGGGATGAAGAATGAGCCGTGATGTATTCATATTCTCGACAGGAAAACTGCATCGTAAGCATAATACGTTGTATTTTACAGATGAGGAAGGGAAGTCGAGTCCTCTGCCAGTAGAGCAGACTGAGAATTTACACTTGTTCGGCAATGTTGATTTTAATACGTCATTACTGCATATTTTAACTCAACATGATGTGCGGTTGCATGTATACAACTATTATGGCTACTATGATGGAACTTACTATCCTCGGAATTCACGAATATCAGGATACACGACTGTTCGACAGAGTGAGAATTACTTAGACTTGAATAAGAGATTATATTTAGCGAAGGCATTTGTTCAGGGTGGAATACATCATATGATCAGAAATCTTAGAAAGTCTGGTGATGAAACAAAATCACACGTAGATACGATTAATGCAACAGCATCTCTGCTAGATCATGCTTCAAATATCCCTGCCGTAATGGGGTTAGAAGGTCAGTGTCGTCAAGTGTACTATGGGGCGTTTCCGCTATTAATTAAAAAGAGCTTTACATGGGTAAGCAGAACAAAGCGTCCACCTCAAGATCCGCTAAATGCGTTAATATCTTTTGGAAATGGCTTAATGTATACCACGGTTGTATCAGAAATATATAAAACGATGCTTGATCCATCTATAAGCTATCTACATGAGCCTTCGAGTAAACGGTTCTCTCTTAGTCTAGATATAGCAGAAATATTCAAACCCTTTATAATTGACCCTTTAATTTTTAATTTGGTTAATAATCGGCGTATTCAAGAAAAGCATTTTGAAAATGCAGAGGGATTTGTTTATTTAAATGAAGATGGACGAAAAATCTTCTTGGCGGCATTTGATGAGAAGATGAAAAGTACATTTAAGCATCGTAAATTAAAGAGAAATGTATCTTATAGATATTTAATTCGACTCGAAGCTTACAAATTAATTAAGCATGTCATTGGTGATGAAAAATATAAACCTTTTAAGGCATGGTGGTAGATAGACATGTTTGTAATTATCACATACGATATAGGAGAAAAAAGAGTGGGCAAAGTCTGTAAAAAACTCCGAGAATATTTGGATTGGACGCAGAACTCGGTATTTGAAGGTGAGATTACTAAAGGAAAACTAACGAAATGTTTAGCAGAATTACGTGAGATCATGGATGAAGAGGATTCAATATATTTGTATAAAGTAGAGAACCCAAAAGCGATTATAAAAGAGGTTATTGGAGAAGATCGCTCCTTCGACCGGTTATTTTTTTAAAACAATGAGAAAATGCATCGATCGATTATTTTGTCGAAATCCCTGTAGGCCTTGCCAGATAAGGATTAAGGGTGATTCACATACGAAATGAGAATTTCTCATTGTAGGTTCAATGCAAAATTGAAAAATGTTGTAGTTGGAAAACCTTGATATCATAAGGCTTTTGCCGTGCTAGAAGTCGGGGTTTTATCTGAACGTAGTGGGATATAAAGGATGTAGGAAAACCTGTGTTTTCCGCTAAACCATGTGTTTTATCTGAACGTAGTGGGATATAAAGATTTTTTGGCGGCGTGCTACATGTGGGCGATTTTAGTTTTATCTGAACGTAGTGGGATATAAAGACGTTTACACAGTAGCGATAGGCGCACCCGATGAAACAGTTTTATCTGAACGTAGTGGGATATAAAGCGATAAAGCGCGCAACGTGTGTCGGTGTGTAAAACGCGTTTTATCTGAACGTAGTGGGATATAAAGTGGTACCATAAGCTATGGTTTATACCAGTGGTTTTTAGTTTTATCTGAACGTAGTGGGATATAAAGACCGAAATCGAGATTCAAAAAATATCAGAGGCGGATTTGTTTTATCTGAACGTAGTGGGATATAAAGAATTATACCACCCGCAAAATGAGCAACGGGGTAGCGTTTTATCTGAACGTAGTGGGATATAAAGTATCTCCCGGCTTTATGGTTGGTGGGATGGGATCGGCGTGTTTTATCTGAACGTAGTGGGATATAAAGGTGCAAGCGCTAGGCGGTAATCTCGTTCAGCCTCGGGTTTTATCTGAACGTAGTGGGATATAAAGTATCAAACGGCGGCAGCGTACCGCGCCTAATGCGATGTTTTATCTGAACGTAGTGGGATATAAAGTACAATCACGGCCAACATCGATGATGCAGCAGTATTTAGTTTTATCTGAACGTAGTGGGATATAAAGGCAACATATTAATTGCCGATTCCCCGGCTGCTTCGGGTTATATCTGAACGTAGTGGGATATAAAGTTTGTAAGAGTGTTTACCCTCAGGCCCTCAGATGCTGTGTTTTATCTGAACGTAGTGGGATATAAAGAAGCGAAAGCCGCGCTAATTGCGCAAGTTGAGGAGGGGTTTTATCTGAACGTAGTGGGATATAAAGTCGGCTAGTGTAACGATAGCCTGTTTTGATTTTTGCGTTTTATCTGAACGTAGTGGGATATAAAGTTGTAAATCCATCTGCTGGCCTGCGAGCGTCTGAACCCGTTTTATCTGAACGTAGTGGGATATAAAGGTTGAAGATTTCATGAAAGCGGCACGGTTTGGTTTTGTTTTATCTGAACGTTGTGGGATATAAAGCAATCACGTCCGTGACAGCAGTACTCTGGCTCAAAATCGTTTTATCTGAACATAGTGGAAAGTCTCCAAAGAACTACCTTCATTCCAAAAAATATGTACTACCATATCCCCCGATTTACTCCACCGCGTAATTCAAGGCAGGTGGCACTACATTTGTGTGCTTATCGACTTGTTTAATCGGAGATCATGGGACATAGTGCAGGTCCAAGTAAGAATGCTGCTTTGATTTCGCTTGCCTTTGCTACAGTAGAGGACGATCTGCGTCATATTCAATAGTTTCATTCGGACCGCGGCAGTAAGTTTAAAAATGAAAAGAGGACAGCTTCTTGAGACCTTTGGATTGGTCGATCTCTCAGCATGAAGGGCTGTCCCTATGACAACGCTGTTGCAAAAGCCACGTACAAAATCATGAAAACGGAGTTCGTCCACCAGATGAGCTTTCAAAGCATGCATCATCTGGAATTGGAACAAACGATACGTCAACTACTTCAACAAGCATCGGATTTACGGAACACTGGGATACATGACGCCCGTTCAGTATCGTAAGGAAGCCCTTAAAAAAGCTGTCTGATTTACTGTTAACAATCCACACGTTACTTATAGTTTACAAGTTACTTTGACTCCAATACCTGTCCAAGTGTTCTGCATCTCAGGAACTCCACCAGCTTCTTTACAATCCATTGCTAGCTTATCTGCAAACTCTTGGTTCTGAATATGTGCTTTATTCACAAAAATCGTAACAATTATAACTGTACCAATAAAGACGATTCCCCAGAATGTAAGCATTATTCTATTCATTTATGTACTCCTTTCATGTTATTTGAATTTTTTCTACGGGTTTATATGAAGAAAATGACTATAGAAAAGGAAGAACTGATCTAGCAGGGGAGTTGTAAAATAAGTTAAAGTCTCCTTACACCATCTATAAATTGTAAAAATTATCGATAAATATCGAATAATAATCTTTTCGAATGAAAACAAACAGCCAAATAATCTTGCAACAGTCACCTAAATCTAGCGGCCCTTCTGTTATTTTATCCCATTTTAATGCATCTCCTTAAAAAACTCAAAGGATACCGAAGCTCTTTTCAACCTCTATTGCTTTACCGATTATCGCAAAGCGTTTATTCCCTCGCTGTTCATCATTCTCTAAAATATTTTACGGACGAACTGCCGTTGTTTTCAATTTCATTTCATATGCTTAGGATCAACCATAGGAACCATGATCGCAGGCCTGTAAGCTAGTTGCCTTAACTGTCGTTATAGAATAATTCTGGCCGACCTCGATCGTCTCCACCGGCCGTGTCGTAGCGAATAGGCCTGTGGAGAAAGTCACCTATATCCCTGGCAATATTGTTTAACTCTAGAAACAACTCATGGTCACAGAACGTATAAAAACACAGGAAGTTTTCGCCTTTTTAAATAAATTTAGGGAGGTTTTTTCTTGTCTGATGTTATTAAAAATTTCTCACTGGCGCACATGAATAGTTATGGAAAGGTTAGGGGATTAAAAAGTAGAGTAGTCTTGTCACTCCTTGTATTCATGTGTGGATGGATTTGGTCGTCCCATGCTTTTGCTGCCAACAATTCTGAAGAGTTTCAAACTCCCGTAGAAATGGTTGTCAATGGGGAATTCATTTTAACGGATGTCTCGCCTGTTTTCGACCAGAATTATTTGTTGGTTCCCCTTCGTTTCATTTCGGAAGCTTTTGACTACAAGGTGGAGTATGAAACGATTCGCAAGATGGTTTTTTATCAATTCGCCAGAGTATGAGTTTGATCCATCACTAATCGAGTAGGAGAATTTGCAGGCCGCACGTAAAGCAGCTATTGCCCTGCCGATCAGGTCTGATTTTAAAGTATTGGGCTTTCCAACAAGGCCTAATCATGGGTATGTTTTTATATCAGGAAGAGCAGATATGTATCAATTCGATGATCGGAATACTACTTCATTCGTAGAAATTAAAAATGGAGAGGCTAGGCTTATTGCACAATTTTTATCCGGGGCGCGTTCGGATTTTTTATATAAGGCAGGTAACATTGAATTTTATGGAGAGCCCTTAATGCAGCAGTATTATGGTCCTCCCTTTGGCAACCCGGTATCTTTTGTTGCACTGGGAGATGGAACATCAATAACGGGCTATTATGAAGGAGAGGAATCTCCGGGCTTTATAACCCCCCTTTCTCTTTATTCCGATATCATTCAGGAGATTCCAGGGAATCGGTGATCTACCGCTAATTCAACTATTAATATGGTTAGTAAATTAAGGAGCAATAGCTGAATCGGGCACATCTCACGCACTTGCCTTAGCGCTCATATTAATAGTTCGACTGATATAAATGGATTTATCTATTTAGCCCCCTAATCCAATTGGACACTCTAATCCACCTCAGATACACTAAAATGAGTGAGGAGTTAGAATCCATGAAAAGACGATTTAGGTGCCCCAATGAAACGAAGAAGGAGCTTGTGGTAGAGGTGCTCTCGGGTTATCGGACGGAGATAGTAGCCCGGAAGCATGGAATGTCTCCTAGAACGTTAAGCCAGTGGGTTCGCCAGTATCAAGATGAGGTGGGTGACCTTATGAAAAAGAAGCAAAACGATGCAGAAAAAATGAAGCAGGATGCAGCCAATTTCAAGGAACTAGAGAAGAAATACAACGATGCCATGAAGCTACTAGGCGAAAAAGAGCTCGAGAACAGCATTCTACGAGACCTGGTAAAAAAAAAGTATCCCGATTGGAAGTAGCTATCTATTGGATTCAGCAAGGGTATCCCGTTCAAAAGGTGCTCCTTCTATGTGGAGTCCCACGTTCAAGTTACTACTATCGCCTAAAGCATCCTGAACGCCAGCAGCCAGTCAGCAGCGGTCGGCCTGTTCCAGGCTTCTCCTATGACAAGGATGGAAAAAAGGTAGGAGATGCTCGCATTAAAGGATACCTCAGACGCTTGATTCAAGGCCTTAACGCTGCCTTCGGCTATCGGAAGCTGACGACGTTGTTGCGGCGAAAATACCGGCTAATTATTAACAAAAAGAAGACCTACCGTCTCTGCAAAGAAATGGGGATTCTCCATCCACAGCGAGAGTTGAAAAACCCCGTACCTAAAAAGCTCGCCAATAACCGTATTGTGAGCGGACCAAACCAGCTATGGCAAATGGATATTAAGTATGGTTACGTAGCCGGCAAACGCCGACATTTCTACCTGGCCAGCATCATTGACGTGTTTGACCGGAGCATTGTCGCCCATTACCGTGGAAAGGTCTGCAGCACAGAAGACATTTTGCGTACGATCCAGAAGGCGCTTTTTAAACGTAGAATCCACGAACAAGAACACAAGTTGGTGATCCGGACGGATAATGGGCCGCAGTTCATTAGCAAAGCGTTCCATGCCTTTTGCGAGCAAGCGGGGTTAGAGCATGAAAGGATCCCCAACCAAACGCCAAACAAGAATGCTTTTATTGAGTCGTACCACAGCATTGTAGAGCAAGAATGCTACCAGCGGAATTGTTTTGAAACCTACGAAGAGGCTTTTGCAGTGGTCGACCGATTTATTCGATACTACAACACAGAACGCATCCACGGCAGTCTCTACGATTGGCCGCCCAAGGAATACTTGCGTTTAGTCACCGCGGGCTTGATTAACCCAAAGAAAATTGCGCTATAATGTGATTTCCTAAGTATGATGTGGAAAGTGTCCAAACTTAGGGGGTTGAACCGTTATAGTAGTTAGTTTTTATGACCAAGGAGGGGAAGTAGATTTAAATGTATTTCATGTCGTTAGAAAATGGGAACTGCCCATCATAGGCTGGATTCTTAATTTTAGGTACGTAAAATCCATCTAATCTCTTGGAGCTTTCGTTTAGAGCATAATTAGATACAGGTATTCCATTTAGTATCCGACAGCTTATAAAAAAGAGGGCCAAAGCCCTCCAAAATCCCCTCTTATTCACTCCGTCGCCGCAGATCGCGTTACCAGCAGGTCCTGGCCCGCATTCCCATCGTTCTCTCTATCCTTAACAGGCGAGCCGCCTGTCGTTTTCATTCTCCATTTCATATGCTCCGGATAACCATAAGTTCCATGCTCGCTCAGGTCGAGGCCCATCACCTCTTCTTCTTTGGTTACGCGCAGCCCCATCAGCTTCTTCATGGCCCACAGAATGGAGAAGGAGAGGATGAAGACGAACGCAAATGTGCCGACGACGCCGAGAATTTGTACGCCCAATTGTCCCAAGCCGCCGCCGTAGAACAGACCGGGCTGACCTATTCCTGTGATTCCTGCTAGCTCCGGAGTGGCGAACAGCCCTGTAGAGATAGCTCCCCATACTCCGGCAATACCGTGTACTGAGGCCGCAGCGATCGGATCGTCAATGCCTGCCCGTTCAATCCATCTTCCTGTAAAAAAGGTAATGATCCCCGCTACCGCACCAATTAGGATGGAGGCCCAGGTATCGACGAATGCACAAGCCCCTGTAATGGCAACTAGCGCGCCTAATATACCGTTTAACATGCTTGGAATATCCGACTTGCCGCGAACGACCCACGAAATGAGCAGGGCGGCGATCCCGCCAGCGGCAGCAGCCAGGTTTGTCGTCACAAGCACGTACCCGAAAAAACCACCGTTTAGCGGAGTTAAAGCACTGCCCGGATTAAAGCCAAACCAGCCGATCCACAAAATGATGACTCCCAGCACGGTAATGACTTGGTTGTGTCCTGGAATACTGTTCGGCTTTCCGTCTTTGTCGTATTTGCGCAGGCGAGGCTTGAGCAGGATCGTTGCGGCCAGAGCAGCGGTTGCCCCCGTCAAATGAACCACGGTAGATCCGGCATAGTCCTGCATCCCGAGGCTGCCCAGCCAGCCGCCGCCCCAAACCCAGTGGGTGACGATCGGATAAATAATTACCGTAAAGATCGCCCCGAACACGATATATACGCTGAGCTTCGCCCGTTCGGCCATCCCTCCACAGGCGATAGCCAGCGAAACCGCCGCAAAAGCCATTTGGAACAAAAACATCAGGTCGAGCGGGACGCCGATATCCGCCAGCACGCTAAACGAACCGATATCTCCTTCTCCGCCGAATAGAAAACCCGTTGTCCCCAAGAAGCTGTTTCCATCGCCAAAGGCGAAGCCAAACCCCAAAGCCCACCATGAGAGGATAGCTACGCCCAGCGTAAGCATCGTCTTTCCGGCAACATGACCGGCATTCTTCATTCTGACGTTACCGGCTTCCAGCAAAGCAAACCCGGCTTGCATAAAAAAGACCAGCATTGCAGCCAGAAATACGAATAACGAGTTAAATCCAATCTCCATCATGTTTCCCCACTCCTCTAATGTCATATTAGTTAACATGTTTCAAATGTTAATGAAATTATAAATGGAGAGAGTCCTGGGTTTACATGCACTTTTTAGTATTGAATTTATAGGATTTGAACACGATATGCTCTGTTTTGGAATAAATTTGTTTACTTATTCAGAAATATTATTGGTTTGATAAAATGTTGTTCTCCGTAGGAATTCGGAAACCTTTCATGAGAAGGAGATAGTGCAAGGGGAAAAGGAAGGGGATCTGAACTCAGGTGAATGTAAAAGGAAGAGGACAAGGAGATGGTGCTGCCCATCTTCCTTGTCCCCTTTTTCATACCATATCTCCAACCCTAAAAGGGCTTCATATTTAAGGTGTCAATTTTTTCGTCAGAGATATCGACGCCCATCCGCTGCGTAATTTCGCGGTAATGGCCCGCGCGGCGCAGCACCGGACTGCCCTCGGTCTCGCCTAGATTGGCTTCAAGGCCATTCAAAACTATGATCGTTACCCCGAATCCAGGCTTCTCAAGGCCCTTTAACTTTTCTTCAGCATTTGGCTTCCATCTTCCGACCATAACGTCATGAGCGGAAGGCTTAGGATTCTGCGGGGTCATCCAGAACAAGATTGCAGTCATATAGCCAAGCTTCCCGTCTTCCGCTACTTGTTCGGGGTGATCTAGGAGAACGCTTTTGTCCCCGTAAATGATAGAACTGAACAGCCCATAGTTGAAATTCCAGCTAAGCATGATGGGTCCTCTCCCATAATAGCGCTTTTTCGGTGTTCCCGGGAACAAGGCGGCATTGTCGGGGTCAACGAACGCATCCATGTTTGCGCCGGTTCGGCCAGCAATGTTCTCATTCCAGAACAGTCCCCAGCGCAGCTCTCCTCCTGGGGCGCCGGTCCACCCGCCGCCGGTTTCATGAGACAGGTTGGCGAGGAAAGCTGCAAGCTCGCGCTTGCGGTCTTTCTTGAATCCTTCCTTCAAAAAAGCACCGAAATCAATGATCACGGTTTCGATGGGCTTGCGGCTGTTCTCATCCGAATTAAAATCGGCGGATCGGAGAACGAGCGTTTCTACCTTGGCTTCTTTATCTAGCCTATGTATCTCTTGAGAAGCTGTACCCACCCGGGTGCCGATTTTTATTTTCAAGTTTGAAACTTCAGTCACGGCATCCATCAGATGATCGTAGGAAAAATAATCACTTTGGTCCGCTTTGTAATACTCTTTGCCTTGAGCGACCTTAAACCATTCCTCAGAGCCGAGACGGTAAGGGAATAGTTCCTCGAAATCTTTTTCCGGGAGAAGTGCCTTTACGGCCTCCCTCGCTTTTTCGGGCAAGTAATCCGGGTCGACATCATCCCATTCCCGAACGAGATCCTGGCGGCTCAAGAGGCGATGCTCGCCGACGGCAAGAGGGCTTCCTGTAAACTTGGGATAGGCAGCAGCATGGGACTGTGAGTGTGAACCAGTATGAGAGGTAAAACCAGTGCGGGTATTTTGTACCGTTGTTTCTGCAGCGAAAACAGAGAGGGGGGCGGCAAGGAGGGCGGCACCTAGGGTGAGACAGAGGCTGTGCCGCAACCATTTGAAGGACAGAGGGAACTTAGTCATGGGCATAGACATTCTCCTTTTATGAATTTTTATGACAACGCTTACATCGTAGCAACTTGCCTTTTTTTTTGTATATAGGAAGGGATGCCCACCCCCTGCCAAAAGCAAGATACACAATGTTCCTAGAATAAGGGGGTAATAGGACTATTAGCGGGGAGAGGATTGTTGAAGGCTAGAAAAGAAAGTCGAAGCTTGAAATTTGTTCACTTTGATCTGTGCGCCGAAGCCTAGGCGGTGGAGCGATCAGATGGGAAAAAAGTTAGATTTATTTTTCCGTAGGGTAATCGATAAATACATGGGGAACGGAAAGAGCGTCCCTTTTGTTTGTGCTTGAGGGAGGGGGAGCCTATGCCTTCTTTAGATGTGGAATTATATTTTTACAGGAGCTTAATATATATATTCACATCGGTTGCCTGAGTTTTTTTGCTTGCCATTTTTGTTGTGATACACTAAGTACAAAGGGAATAAAGCGCGAGCAGAATAGGAAAAATGCAGGGGTTCGCATCATGATAAAAGGTGGTACGGAGGATGGCATTCGTAACGATCAGAAATGAATATAAGCGCTATCAAATGGGCGAGACGACGATCGTCGCCAATGACGGGATCACTTTTGAGATCGAGAAGGGTGAGTTCGCTATAATCGTGGGGCCAAGCGGGGCAGGGAAATCCACGGTGCTCAATATCCTCGGCGGGATGGATACGGCGGATGAAGGCGAGGTGCTCGTCGATGGAAAGGACATTGCCAAGTACACCAGCAAGGAGCTGACGGGCTATCGCCGTCATGATGTCGGGTTTGTGTTCCAGTTCTATAATTTAGTGCCGAATTTGACGGCTAAGGAAAATGTAGAGCTGGCGTCGCAAATATCGCCCCGGGCGCTCGATGCCGAGCAGGTGCTGCGGGATGTGGGGCTGGGCGAACGCCTGAACAATTTTCCGGCCCAGCTCTCCGGCGGGGAGCAGCAGCGGGTGGCGATCGCCCGTGCGCTGGCCAAGCAGCCGAAGCTGCTGTTGTGCGACGAGCCTACAGGAGCTCTGGACTACAACACCGGGCGCCAGGTGCTGAAGCTGCTGCAGGATACCTGCCGCAGTACGGGAACGACCGTAATCGTCATTACCCACAATTCGGCGATTGCGCCGATGGCCGACCGGGTAATTGAGATTAACAATGCCAAGGTTCGCCGCGTCACGTTGAATCCGAATCCGGTATCGGTGGATGAGATCGAGTGGTAAGGGGTAAATGACATTGAGAAAAAAAGCGTTATGGCGTGATATTTTTCGCGAAATCTGGCAGACGAAGGCGAGATTTTTATCGATTTTTGCCATTATCATGTTGGGGGTCGGCTTTTTTGCGGGCATTAAGGCCACCGGGCCGGATATGCTGGATACGGCCGACCATTATTTCAAAAGGCTGCGGCTGATGGATCTTAAAGTCCAGTCAACCTACGGATTGACGGAGGAAGATCTTGAAATTCTGCGGAACCAGCCTGGAGTAAGCGTCGTCCAGCCGGGATATAGCGGGGATGTATTTCTCGGGGACAGCGGACTGATTGCCAAAGTATTCTCTAATTCCAAAGACCATGCATTGAACGGCTATGAGGTCGTTGCCGGGCGGCTGCCGGAGGCGCCGGGGGAAATTGCTATCGACGCCCATCACAGCATAATGAAGGCGTTCGGGCTGGGAGACACGGTCACATTCACCAATCCGAACCCGGATGTCAGCCTGGAGGATTCGTTCCACCGCACCAGTTATACGGTCGTCGGCCTGGTGAAGAGTCCGCAGTATATCGAGAAGGGCGGCCGCGGCACCAGCCGGATCGGCAAAGGGACGGCGGATGCTTTTGTCGTTATTCCGGAGGAGGACTTCAGCCTAGAGGTATTTACCGAAGCTTACATCGGCTTGAAGGACACCTCGGGAATGACAGCCTATACGCCGGAATACGATGAGCGGGTGGAGCAGCTCAAAGCCGCTCTGGAGCAGGCGTTAGCCGCCCGCCCGGAGCTGCGCCTCGAGGAGGTGCGCGCCGAGGGCCAGGCGAAGCTCGATGACGCCGAGCGCCAAATCGAGGAAGGCAAGGCCAAGCTGGCCGATGCCGAGACGAAGCTCGCGGATGCGAAAGCGAAGCTGGACGAGGGGCGCAGGAGCTACGAGGAGGGCGCGGCCAAGCTGGAGCGCGAGCTGGCGAAGGGGCAGGCCGAGCTCGACAAGGCGGCGAAGGAGCTGGCCGCCGGCAAGGGCGAGCTGGCGAAGAACCGCGCCGAGCTGAGCGAGGGCGAGGCCCAGCTCAAGGCCGGCCAGGCGAAGCTGGGGAAGACCTGTCTCTTATACACATCTAGAGGTGTATAAGAGACAGGGGCGAAGCTGGCCGAGAGCCGGCAGGAGGGCGAAGCCCAGCTGGCGAAGGCGAAGCGCGAACTGGAGAAAGGCCAGGCCGAATACGATAAGGGGCTGGCCGAATATGAGACGGAGAAGGCCAAGGCGGAGCGGGACATCGCGGATGCCGAGAGAAAGCTGGCCGACGGGCAGAAGCAGATTGATGAGCTGAAGCTGCCGAAGTATTACGTGCTGGATCGCAGCAGCAATCCGGGCTATGCGGAATACAGCGACAATGCGGACCGGTTAAATGCGATCGCGACTGCTTTTCCGGTGTTCTTTTTCCTGATTGCCGCATTGGTCAGCCTGACGACGATGACCCGGATGGTGGAGGAGCAGCGTCTGCAGATCGGGACGCTCAAAGCGCTCGGCTACCGGAATACCGATATTATGGCGAAATTTCTCGTGTACGGTACGCTGGCCAGCCTTGCAGCCTCGGCTGCCGGGCTGGCGATCGGGTTTACGCTGTTCCCGACGATTATCTATAATGCCTACGGGGCTTTGTATAATTTGCCGGATTTGCGGATCAGCTTCTATCCTAGCTACAGTCTGCAATCCGTGATTGTGGCCTTGCTCTGTACGACGATGACGGCGGTGATCGCTACCCGGGTGGAGCTCCGCAGCCATGCATCCGTGCTGATGCGTCCGAAGGCGCCGAAGAGCGGGCAGCGGATTCTGCTGGAGCGGCTGACGTTTGTTTGGCGGAAGCTCGGCTTTATCGGCAAGGTGACGGCGCGGAACCTGTTCCGCTACAAGCAGCGGATGTTCATGACCGTCTTCGGGGTGGCCGGCTGTACGGCGCTTATTCTGGCGGGCTTCGGCATGAAGGACTCCATCGGGGATGTCGCCGCATTGCAGTATAGCGAGATTATGAAGTACGACGCGATGATCGCTTTTAAAGAGGATAGCGCGGACGCTGTGCAGGAGAAGGAGGAATATGAAGCCCTCCTGGCAGCGACGCCTGAAATTGTTGGAACGCGGAATGTGGCCCAGGATACGATGACCGCTGCGGCTGAAGGGGTCAATAACCAGGACGTAACCGTGTTCGTTCCCGAGCTGACGGAGGATTTTGACCGCTTCGTCGTGCTCAAGGATCGGAGAACGGGAGAGCCGGAGGAACTGAACGACGAAGGTGCCATCGTGACGGAGAAGCTGGCGAAGCTCTACGGCCTGCAGCCGGGTGATGCTTTGACGCTGCAGAACAAGGAGAATGAGCCCTTCGAGGTCCAGGTGGCCGGAATCACGGAGAACTATGCGATGCACTTCGTTTATATGACTCCGTCGTATTATGAAGGAGTTTTTGGCAAAGATCCGGAATATAACACACAGCTGGTTTTGTCGAACGATACGAGCCAGGCTTGGGAGGACCGTTTCGGGGAGGAGCTGACGGCTCTGGATCGCGTAGCTCTTGTGAAGTTCTCGAGCAGCGTGGGGGAAGCTTTTACGGACACGCTCCAAAGCATGGATGTCGTCGTGGTTGTGCTCATTATTTCCGCAGCGGCCCTGGCTTTTGTCGTGCTGTATAATTTGACGAACATCAACGTGTCCGAGCGGGTGCGCGAACTGTCGACCATTAAGGTGCTCGGCTTTTACGACAAGGAAGTAACGATGTATATTTACCGCGAGAATCTGATCCTCAGCTTCCTCGGCATTGTGGTCGGAAACTTTCTTGGCATTTGGCTTCACAGCTTTGTGCTTCGGACGGCGGAGATCGATATTATGATGTTCAGTCCTGTGATCAAATGGCTGAGCTACGGGTATGCTTCGGTTCTGACCTTGCTGTTCTCGGGCATCGTCATGCTGTTCATGCATTACAAGCTGAAGCATATCGATATGATCGAGGCTTTGAAGTCAGTCGAATAGACGTCTTAAACGGTGTAATCAACGTAATCAACGTAACGGCGCGCTTAACCAACTTAGCTAACATAACCAACTTAGCTCATAACCAACGTCCCAACGTAACCAACGTAACTAGCGCAACCGATATAAACGATATACCAGCAATTAGCGTAACCAACGTAACTGATATAAACGATATAAACATAAACGATGAGAACCTCGTAAATTAGTGCTTAAATAAACGACAGACTGACAAATTGGGCGAGCGCAGCAGGAATGACAAGCTAGAGTAAGAAGCCAGGCGGGATGGATCCGGAGGTAAGGCAGATGGCTACAATTTTATCCTTTATTAAAAAATACCGGGTTGCCGCCATGTCGGCAATTTGCATGATGTTGATCGAGCTGTTCGTGGAGCTGATCCAGCCCCTGCTCATCTCCCGCATTATCGATGACGGGATCAGCAAGCAGGATCTGTCCGTCGTCTGGCTGTGGGGAGGCGTGCTCGTCGTGAGCGCGCTCCTTGCATTTGCGGCGGGATTGGCCAGCTCCTTCTTTGCGTCCCATGCCAGCCAGGGGTTTGGATATGATCTGCGCGACAAGCTGTATGACCAGGTTCAGTCCTTTACGTATGCGGTGTTCAGCCGATTCTCGACATCGTCGCTCATTACGCGATTGACCGGGGATATTACGCAGCTGCAGGAAATGGTGTTCATGAGTCTGCGCTTTGCGACGCGCGTCCCGCTGGTCGTAACGGGGAGCGTCATTATGGCTCTGGTCGTCAATGTGAAGCTGGGCCTGCTGCTGACGGTAACAGCGCCAGTGCTGGCGGTCTTCATTATGTGGATGATGAAAAAAACATCCCTTCTCTTTCGAACCGTACAGCAGCGAATGGATACGGTGAACGGGGTCATTCAGGAGAATCTGACCGGCATGCGGCTGATCCGCGTGTTCGTTCGCGTCGGTCATGAAATGAAGCGGTTCGAGCAGCGGAGCCGCGAGCTGATGCAGGGCACCGTCTCCGCCCTGCGGCTGACGGAGACGACGATGCCGCTCATGCTGCTGATGATGAACGGCGGCATTATCGCGATCCTGTGGTTCGGCCGTTTGGATATTGCATCAGGACAAGCCACGACGGGGGAAGTGGTCGCGGTGCTGAACTACTCGCTGCGAACGATTGGCGCGCTGTCCGCACTATCCTGGATCATCAGCTCTTATTCGCGGGCGGCTGCTTCCGGCCAGCGGGTGGTCGAGGTGCTCCGCACGGAGAAGGAAGAAGGTGCGGCGGGAACCGAAGCTGTGATAGTGGACAAGGCTGGAAATGCCAGTGAAGTCCGTGAAGTCCATGAAGTCCATGAAGCCCATGAAGCGCGTGATGCCCGTCAAATCCGTGAAGCCCATGAAGTTCGTGAAGCTCGTGGGGTACAGAGTCCCGCCCAGCAGGCTGATGCGGCTGATCAGACTCCCCTTCCGATCCAGGGTGGGGTGCAGTTTGACGGGGTGAGCTTTAGCTACCCGGCCAGCGATATTCGGGTGCTGCAGGAGATCTCTTTTGAGGTCAAGCCAAAACAGCGGGTAGCGATTATGGGAGCGACTGGATCGGGTAAGTCCTCGCTCGTTCAGCTCATTCCCCGATTGCATGAAGCAACAGGCGGAATCATTCGCATCGATGGCCGCGATATCCGTCATATCGAGCCGGAACGGCTGCGCGGGGCGATCGGTTATGTTCCGCAGGAGGTCATGCTGTTCTCGGGCTCGGTACGGGATAATATCGCCTGGGGGCGCGAGGATGCGGGCATGGAGCAAATCGTGAAGGCGGCCAAGCAGGCGCAGATTCACGAGACGATCAAGCGGCTGCCCCATGGCTACGACACGATGCTCGGGCAGCGCGGCGTGAACTTGTCCGGGGGCCAGAAGCAGCGGCTGTCGATCGCCCGGGCGCTCGTGCGGAGGCCGGCAATCCTCATTCTGGACGACAGCACGAGCGCGCTGGATGTCCGGACGGAGGCCGCTTTGCTGGAGGAGCTGACACAGTTATCCTGCACTACTTTTCTAATTACGCAAAAAATCAGCTCCACCACGTCGGCCGACCTCATTCTCCTGCTCGACGAAGGGCGTCTCATTGCCCAGGGCAGCCATGAGGAATTAATGGCAGAATCTACGTTGTATCGGCGGATTTACGAGTCTCAGTATGGGGAGGAGGCGCAGCATGTTCAAAACCTTCGTTGAACCGTTCCGGCATCCTTATCCGAAGCTGGATCTTAATAGCTCAGGCTCCGCCTCCGGGCGGAAGCCGAAGGTCAAGGCCAAGAACTGGTCGGGCACGCTGGGCCGTATTTGGCAGTATTTGGCCAAACGCAAGGCGAAGCTGACGCTCGTCCTGCTAATGGTCGTGGCCAGCTCGGGGCTATCGCTGCTGGGACCGTATTTGATCGGCGTTGCTGTGGATGATTTCCTCGCAGGGGGCGGGGGAGCGCCGTGGGTGTTATTTTTAACAGGATTAGGTGTGGTGTATATAGGCTACTCGCTCAGCTCCTGGCTGCAAAATATTTGGATGATCGAGATCGCCCAGGAGACGGTGTACCGCATGCGGATCGATCTGTTCCGCCAGCTTCACCGGCTGCCCATTCCGTTCTTCGGAACCAGGCAGCAGGGCGAGATTATGAGCCGGTTGACGAACGATATCGACAATGTCAGCTCGACGCTGAACAGCTCGGCGATTCAGATTTTCTCCAGTGTGCTGACGCTGATCGGGACGCTGGCGGTCATGCTGTACCTCAGCCCGCTGCTGACGCTGCTGACGTTCATGATCGTGCCGCTGATGATGCTCGGGATGCGCTGGATTACCCGGCGGACGGGCCCGCTCTATAAGGAGCGCCAGAAGAATCTGGGCGAGCTGAACGGTTATATCGAGGAGACGCTGTCCGGCCAGCGGATCATCAAGGCTTTCTCGCAGGAGGAGCGGGTGATGCGTGAATTCAGGGAGCGGAACGATGCGATCCGGCAGTCGGGATTCTGGGCGCAGACGATTTCGGGCTTCATACCGAAGCTGATGAACGCGCTGAATAACCTGGGTTTTGCGCTGGTCGCCGGGGTGGGCGGGATTCTGGCGATCCGCGGCGCGATTACAGTAGGTGTGATCATCGTCTTCGTGGAATATTCGCGGCAGTTTACCCGGCCGCTGAATGATTTGGCGAACCAGTGGAACACGCTGCTGTCGGCGATTGCCGGGGCGGAGCGGGTGTTCGAGGTGATGGACGAAGAGGTCGAGGAGAGGGACGAGGGAGCAGCGGTCACGCTGCAGCAGGTGGAGGGCGCTGTCCGGTTCTCGGACGTATCGTTCTCCTATGAAGAGGGCGGCGATACGCTGGAGGGGATCAGCTTTGAGGCGAAGCCGGGGGAGATGATCGCCTTGGTGGGCCCTACGGGAGCGGGAAAAACGACGCTGATCCAGCTGCTGTCCCGTTTTTACAATCCCTCTAAAGGGACGATTACGGTGGATGGTCGGGATATTACGACGATTCGGCGGGAGAGCCTGCGCTCGCATATGGCGTTCGTGCTGCAGGATTCCTTCTTGTTTAAAGGGACGATCCGGGAAAATATCCGCTTCGGGCGGCTCGATGCGACCGATGAGGAGGTAGAGGAGGCGTCGCGCCTGGCGAATGCGCATTCCTTCATTATGCGTCTGCAGGATGGCTACGATAAAATGCTCGATGCCGACGGCAGCGGCATCAGTCAGGGGCAGCGGCAGCTGCTGGCAATCGCACGGGCGATCCTTGCCAATCCGTCGATTCTCGTGCTGGACGAAGCGACCAGCAGCATAGACACGGTGACCGAGCTCAAGATCCAAGAGGGCCTGCAGCGGCTGATGAAGGGCAGAACAAGCTTCGTCATCGCGCACCGGCTTAATACGATCCGTCAGGCGGATAAAATCCTCGTGCTGAAGGAGGGCCGCCTGATTGAGCAGGGCTCGCATGAGGAGCTGCTGCGGCAGGAGGGCTTCTACAGCGGGCTGTATCACGGGACTTTGCAGGGAGAGGATGTGTAGCTCATGAGCGGCTTAACGAAAATGGATGCTTATTTGCGGAGCATCGCGCTGCGGCGGGAGGAGGTGCCGTCCTTCCGGGAGTACCCCTTTCATCTGCCGGCGGTCGCTGATCTGGAGCAGCTCGATTTTCATCCTAGGGTGACCTATATCGTCGGCGAGAACGGCATGGGCAAATCGACGCTGCTGGAGGCGATCGCGGTCGCCCTTGGCTTCAACCCGGAGGGCGGGACGCTGAACTTCAACTTCTCGACCGCCGAGACGCATTCCGAGCTGCATGAATATATTCGTCTGGTGAGAGGCGTGCGCAAGCCGAGGGACGGCTTCTTCTTCCGGGCGGAGAGCTACTATAATCTGGCCACGGAGATCGGCCGGCTGGATGAGGGAGAAGGGGGGCCTTCTGTAGTCGGCTCTTACGGCGGCCGGCCGCTGCACATGATGTCGCACGGCGAATCATTCTTCGCGGCGTTCATGAACCGCTTCGGCGGGAGGGGCCTGTATATTATGGACGAGCCGGAGGCCGCCTTGTCCCCGTACCGCCAAATGGCGATGCTGTCGCGGATTCATGAGCTCGTGAACGAATATTCGCAGTTGATTATTTCGACGCATTCGCCGATTATCATGGCCTACCCAGACAGCGTGATCTACCAGCTGACCCCGGAGGGGATTCACGAGACGACGCTGGAGGAGACGGATCATTTCATCATTATGAAGGAATTTATGAATGGCCGGGAACGTATGCTGAGGGAACTGCTGGAGTGAGGAACTGAGACGGCTCTTTCTTCCAGCGGCATCTTATTTAATTCAATACATAAAAAGTTTATGGGGTGAGTAGTCGATGATTTTGTGGATGGTGAGGAAATACGGTATCTGCCCGGTGCAGCTGCAATGTAACGGATAACCGTTTGTACCGGGCTAAAGGGCTTATTATTGTTATCCGGCAGCTGCATCTCTCTGTGGTTTAGGCTAGATTGAAGTATTAAATTCCTAGTGAAATTTATGAGAGAGGGATGCCAAATGGATCGTGAGAGATTAAGAGAGGTATGGAAAAAGGAAGAAGTGAGGGGCTTTCAGGGCTGGGATTTCTCGTCTTTGGCCGGGCGAACCGCGGAGGATGAGCTGCCCTGGGACTACAGGGCGGCAGTGCTTGCCCAGATGAGCGAAGAGCGCGTGATGCTTGATATGGGGACCGGGGGAGGGGAGTTTCTCCGGTCGCTCCAGCCTCCAAGAGGGAGGACGTATGCGACGGAGGCCTATCCGCCGAATTACGAGCTCTGTCGGGCTGTTTTGCCCGATTACGGCATTGAGGTCAGACAGGTGTTCGATGATGCGAGCCTGCCTTTTGACGATGGTTTCTTCGATTTAGTGATCAATCGTCATGAAGCCTATTCAGTTCAGGAGCTAGTTAGAGTCATGAAGCCGGGCGGCTGGTTCATTACCCAGCAGGTAGGCGGCCAGAACAATCGTGATCTGTCCCGTTGGCTGGTTGGAGAAGAGGGGATGACCACGGATTCGGGGTTGGGCCTAGAGGAAGCGGTTCGCGAGTTAATGCTGGCTGGATTTACGGTTTTAGAGCGGCAGGAGTGCTTTCCACGTCTCCGGTTTATGGATATCGGGGCGCTGGTGTATTTTGCAAGGGTGATTGAGTGGGAGTTTGCCGGGTTTTCTGTGGACCGGTGCTTTGAGAAGCTGTGTGAGCTGCAGAAGAAGCTGGAGCAGGACGGCTGTGTGGAGAGCCGGGAGCATCGCTTTTTCATCATGGCTCGTAAATCGATATAGATCATATGGATATTTTATAAAGTGGCTATTAACGGGGCTATTACAGCCCCGTTTTTTAAGGAGGCGTGGGTTTATCGTGCGGCATTTTACGATATTTGCTTCAAGGAACGATACCGGAGATGTTCCGGGCTTAATTGCGGAGGTATTTACAGACGGCTACAAAATAGACGGAGGTCCCGGCGAGTATGTAATTCGGCCGCGGAAGTGGTTCAACAACAACAAGATAGTCATTAGGGTAGCCTCTGAGGATACCGATCCGGATTATTTTGCGAACAATGTTCCAGGCATGATGGGATTCTATGATCGCATTCCGTTTGAGGACGAGCAGTTGAAGCGGCTTGTGCTTACGCAGATTTCCGTGATCAACACGATGCTGGCGATCGAGACGGAGAAGGATTACGACGAAGCATATTTGACATTGTTCCAGGGGCTTCTTCGCAGCGTGGATGGCATCGGCTTCTTCCCGGACGGGACGCTGGCCGATCGCGACGGGCGCGTCATTGTGCATCCTGACGGAAGGTCTGGGAATGCCGAGTTCAGCCCCAGGGCTTGCACGCGCAAAATTAGAGGCGAGGAACGAGTCTCAGCCGAGGGCGAGCAGCGGAAGCAATCAACGATCGCTTATTTGCGGGAGAGGAATATCTCCTGGAATGAAGGGCTGCCCCAGCTGCCGCCATTAGCGGATCTGCGCTTTAGGTCCCCGGAGGAAATCGCCCGTAGAGCGGTTGCTCTGCTGCTTGTAATCCAGTATGCCTGTGATGTCCTGCAGGATGAGGATCTGGAGCGATCCGGGCAGTTCGTGATTGGTATGCTGGACAAATATGGGGTAACGGATGCCCTGACGGAAAATGAAGTGGAGCTGCTCCAACAGGAGGAGCCTGAGCATCAGGATGCGGTGAATATCTCCTGGCAATACGAGGCCTATTGGGCGCTGATCTGGGCTTTGGGATTGGTCGAGTCGCTCGATTTTCCAGATCAGGTCTGTGACTGTGATTTTGCAATTCAGGCGGTGTCCAGCTGCGATACCTTCGAGGAGTTCATGAGCAAAACCTCGCTGCGCCGTCCGGAAGAGATTTTAGATGAGGCGGATCGGATCTATCGTCTGCATTGGGCCTGCGTGAACAGCAGAATCAATGGAGAGAGCGCGCCAGCCGGGATGAGCGAGAGCATTGTCATGGAGCGGCGCCGGGCGTTGTTCTGGCTGATTGGCTGCGGAGACGAATCATGGGATCATGTTCGCATGGACACATAGGGTTAGGGAGCTGGCTTGTCATCGCTGTTTGTTGATTGAAGAAAGGTTCTTCGGCGATGAGATCGAGCGGATGACGGAAATATTTGTCTTTGCTAATTGTTGATAGAAGAGGAAAGCTGCAAAAGTGCAGGATTTTTGCTTGCTAAAGTACGGAGCTGTCTTTAATTGATGTATTTTCTACACGGCCCCTTAATTGAACTGGGGTCTATCTCTGCAGTAAATTAAACTTCTGATTTTTGACTGTATGGCCGGAACGCGGAGCTAACCCAGACTGCTCAGGTTGCCTAGGCTGCCGAAATTGATACGGATTTATGACTGTACTGATAGTACCCAGAAGGCCGGGATGTAGACTTATGGCTGGACTGATAGTATCCAGAAGGCCAGGGTACAGACTATGACTGTACTGATAGTACCCATAAGGCCGGGGCACAGACTATGACTGTAATGGCGGTATCCAGATAAACTGGATCAGGTAACTAGATGTATTTCATACAGCTAGTTCATCGGTTTTGGTTGTGATAGAGGGAACCAACTGTAAAACCTACATTTAGTTTTAAGCTATTTCGGCGAATTCGCTCCATTCAGGCAAACTAACTGTATGTTTTGCATTTAGCGTATGTATTTTTTAGAAAAAGAGCTTAACTAGCTGTATAAAATACATTTCGCTTTTCAATGATCAATGATTGGTTACTTGTGCTTCTCGAAGGCGAAGAAAATGTATACGGGTACAAGTTGCTTGCCTAGTGTCTGTGGAGAAACACAATTGCCCAGTGTCTGTGGAATAACACAAATTAGTATTAGGGAAGAGCAAGCCCTATGGTTTGTATAAATCTTCTGCTGTTATCATATCTCGTTGATATGAGAAAATTAACCGCTTTAGGCCATCGAACTCTCCAGAGCTCCCCAGCATACAATTCAATATCACAATTATAAGGGGAGTTGTAATTGGAGATACCTGTGACTGGCTTTATTGTCCATCGGGAGGATGGTTCCGATTCTGAGCACTCGCATAAGCTGTACATTACCTCGTGGAATGGGAGGCCTGTGCATGTGCATCCTTTTTCGGGGAATACCTCCTATGATGTCGGCCATAGCCATTATTATGCGGGCAGAACGGAGCCGGCTCCAAGCGGGGTTCAGCACGTTCATACCTACTATGCGGAGACTTCCTTTAACGCTGGTCACACCCATAAGATCAGAGGAACGACAGGTCCGGCGATCGCATTGCCCGGGGGCGGACACTACCATTACTTTGAAGGGTACACGACGGTAGACGGAAGCACGCCGCATCGGCATCACTACAGCGGGAATACGGGCAACGAGGAGGCCTGAATGAGCTGAGATAGTGTGGTTGGGAAGAATTCGACCTGACCTGCAAGCAAAAAGCACCCCAGCGAATCTCTATTGGAATTCCCTTGTAGGGGAAGCGCCAATGTTGGTTCGTAGGGTGCTTTATTATTTTACAAATTTATTTTACAAATCGTCGAATCCGTTATCGTCGCCAACCTTGCCGTAGTTGCGGGATTTGGCTTCGAAAAAATCCGTCTTCGTTGCGTTCAGCGCTTCGTCGGAGAATGGCTTGATCCATGGCATGCAGTTTACGTCCACGCCTTGGTATGCTTTCTCGAGTCCCATCAGGCCCAGGCGCTTATTGGCGATGTACTTGATGTAATCGGACAGTTCGTTCAAGTCGATGCCGCGAACTTCCTTGAGCGTATAGTGCGCCCAGTTCGTCTCCAGCTCCACCGCCCGGTCGATCGTGCGGTATACGTAATCGATGTTTTCCTTCGTATTCAGCTCCGGATAATCGAGCAGCAGCTGCTTGAACACCTCAGCGAAGAAGTAGCAGTGCTGATTCTCGTCACGCTGGATGTAGGAAATCATTTGGCTTGTGCCCATCATTTTCTGGTCGCGCGCCAGATTGTAGAAGAAGGCGAACGTGCTGTAGAAGAAAATCCCCTCCAGAATGAGATCCGCTACCAGCGCCTCAAAGAAAGTCTGCGGCGTTTGCTCATTACGGAAGTTCTGGTAGATTTCGGAGATGAACTTGTTCCGGTCCAGCAGAACGGGATCATGTTTCCAATATTCAAAAATCTCTTTTTGCTCCTGCTCCGATACGATTGAGGACAGCACATAGGAGTACGATTGATTATGCACGACCTCCTGCTGAGCAATTATGGCGGAAATCGCTTCTAGCGAAGAGTCGGTAAAATAACGTTTTACGTCTCCCACGAACATAGTCTGCATCGAATCCAGAACCGCCAGCAGCGAAATATTGATCTTGAACGTGCGCTGCTCCTCGGGATCCAGTAGCGGAAATTGCTGCGCATCCTTGCTCATTGGAATCTCGTCCGCAATCCAGTGGTTGAGCAGCAGTACTTTGTACAGCTTGTACATATGCGGCATGCGGATGTCGTTCCAGTTCAGGATACCGGAGCACTCCCCGTTAATGATGCGAGTTGATTTGTTCGGTGCCTCCGTATTAAAAATCGTTTGCAGTTGCAATGATCTCATCTCCTCAAAGATTTGATGTTATATAAAAAGGTATATCATTAGCTCCCAAATTTACGAATAGTCTTTAAGTCTAAGATAAGCCAGCTAGAAATTCCCCGAAGCATCCCCGACAGGTTCTGCACATCCCAAGCGAATCCCCGCAGGGGACAGCGCCGCCTAGCACGAGCCTCACAACGAACCGCCCGTAGCAGCAGTGCACTCGAACCCCTCGAAGGACTAGCTCACAAGCAATTCCCCGAAGCATCCCCGACAGGTTCTGCACGATCCCAAGCGAATCCCGCAGGGGACAGCGCCGCCTAGCACGAGCCTCACAACGAACCGCCGTAGCAGCAGTCCGCTCAAACTCCTCGAAGGACTAGCTCACAAGCAATTCCCCGAAGCATCCCCGACAGGTTCTGCACGATCCCAAGCGAATCCCCGCAGGGGACAGCGCCGCCCAGCACGAAGCCTCACAACGAACCGCCCATAGCAGCAGTCCGCTCCCATGCAGGAGCACCACCGTAGAGCGGGCCCGTCAGGGCGGCAAGCGGCTCAGTTGCACGAACTACCTCGGGTGTGCCGAAAGCAGAAGTCCTCTGCAGCGTGTTTCCAGGTTGCCCGGGTGCGCCTAAAGTAAGACGTACCCGAAGGGGGAAAAGCGTTCCACCCACCAGCCCATAGCGCATTCCCGAAGGGAACAGCGAGCAGGAGCGCCTCTCCAACTCCAACGTTACTCCCCTTTGCGGGAGTCCCGAGGGCAGCGGGCCCTCGGGGGCCCTCCCTTACGACAAGGGAGGGTTTGGGTGGGTTGGGACCCTGGTTGGGATCAATTAACTGGCGCAGCTCTCACATTCTTCAATCGTCAGCGCGCGGCTGCGCACGTAGTAAGTCGATTTCAGGCCAGCCTTCCAGGCATGCAGATGCAGATCCAGGAATTCCGTCGCCTTGATGTCCGGGCGCACGTACAGGTTGAAGCTTTGCGCTTGGTCGACGTGACGCTGGCGCGCTCCGGCCATATCGATCGACCAGTGCTGGTCAATCAGGAAGGCCGTTTTGTAGTACCAGATCGTCTTCTCGGACAGATCCGGCGCCGGGTTGGCGATTTTGTACGTTGTCTTCTCCTCGTAGGAGAGCAGCTCGTACAGCGGATCGATGCTCGCGGTAGAGCCGGCGATGATCGAGGTGGAGCCGTTCGGCGCAATGGCGAACATCCAGGCGTTGCGCACGCCGTTCTTGCTGACTTCCTCCGCCAGCTCGCGCCACTGCTCGGTCGTTACGAACTTGCCTTCACGAGTGCCGTCGGTATAATTCCGGTACGTGAAGTAGTTGCCGTTCTCCCAATCCGAGCCGGCGAACTTCGGATAGCGGCCCTTCTCCATAGCCAGCTCCATGCTGGATTTAATGAGCAGGTAGTTAATCTTTTCATAGAGATCGTCGTTATATTTAACGGCTTCCTCGGACTCCCAGCGGATGCCTTCCAGAGCCAGCAAATGATGCAGCCCGAAGGTGCCGAGTCCGATCGCCCGGTATTGGCTGTTCGTGTATTGTGCCTGCAGCACTTCAATATTGTTGATGTCGATGACGTTGTCGAGCATCCGCGTCTGGATCGGTACGAGACGATCCAATACGCCAGCTGGCACGGCACGGGCAAGGTGGATCGAGTTCAGGTTGCAGACGACGAAATCGCCAGGGATTTTGGAAACGACGATACGGGTTTGCCCGTCCTTCGTTACCAATTCCTCTTGTTCTACAACGGTTGGCGACTGGTTTTGCATGATTTCTGTGCACAGGTTCGAAGAGTAGATCATGCCGTGCGCCCGGTTCGGGTTGGCGCGGTTAACGGTGTCTCTATAGAACATGTACGGCGTGCCTGTCTCCAGCTGTGATTTCATGATCCGTTTCATGATATCGATCGCAGGCATTGTAATTCTCGACAGTGTCGGATGATTGACCGCTTCCTCGTATCTTTGGCGGAACTCGCCGCTGCCTACTTCTTTATCATAGAAATCCTCGAGACCCAGAGGACGGCCGTTCTCGTCCTTCCAGCCCATCGTCTTCTTCACTTCATGCGGGCAGAACAGATTCCATTCGCCGCGAGCCTCGACGGCTTCCATGAACAGGTCCGGGAGGCAGACGCCGTGGAATACGTCATGCGCGCGCATCCGCTCATCGCCGTTGTTCAGCTTCAGGTCAAGGAAAGCAAGGATATCCTTGTGGAACACGTCGAGATATACGGCGATGGCTCCTTTGCGCGTGCCGAGCTGGTCGACGCTGACGGCGGTGTTGTTCAGCTGGCGAATCCATGGGATTACGCCCGAGCTGGTATTTTTGTGGCCGCGGATGTCCGAGCCGCGGGCGCGAACCTTGCCGAGATATACGCCGATGCCGCCGCCCATTTTGCTGAGGCGGGCCACATCTGTATTGGAATCGAAAATGCCTTCCAGCGAGTCATCCACAGTATCGATGAAGCAGCTGGAAAGCTGTCCGGCGACTTTTTTACCGGCATTGGACATCGTTGGCGTCGCAGCGGTCATATAAATGTTGCTCATGGCCCAGTAAGCTTCTTTTACATAATCCATACGCTTGTCCGCGGGCTCCTGATGCATCAGATACATGGCGATAACCATATAGCGCTCCTGAGGCAGCTCCATCGTGCGTCCTTCGAAATCCGTAGCGAGGTAGCGCTCGGCGAGCGTCAGCAGGCCGATATAATCGAACAGCAGGTCGCGGGTCGGGTCGATCAGCTCGCCCAGCTCCTCGATTTGTTCCTTCGTATAGCAATCAAGCAGCTCCTGGCGGTAGATGCCCGCTTTGCACAGCTCGGTGATGAGATGGTAGAACGATCCGTAAGGCTCTTCCGGATATGCTTTGTAACGGCGGTTGACGGCCGCTTTTTTATATAGGGATGTCAGCAGGGCGCGCGCCGCCGCGAATTTCCAGTCTGGCTCCTCCTTGGTGACGAGCTCCAGGGCGGACATCGTGAAGGCGCTGCTGATTTCCTCCCCGGTGACGACGTCGGCTCTCAGCTTGGCCGTAACGCCGCGCAGCAGACGCTCCTTGTTCAGTGTATGTAATCCCTCCAGAATACGGTCGGCGTAAATGCCGAGACGGTCATTGTCGAACGCAAGCTGGCGGTTGTTGGGTTTCGTTACGAATGAAGGCATGTAAATATTCCTCGCTTTCCTGACATGGGATATTCGATCTTCTTCAAAATATTAAATCTTCCAATCTGGCTGAATCTCAGATGTCCAAATCTTAAATTCTTAAATTGCAAGTATCTCGCGAAAAAAGAGGCGCGTCATTCGCGCCGGTGTCAGCCATAAACGCACACAAATCATAATTATACTAGAAAGAGACTCGGCTAGAAAGAGAAAGTTGGCCGCCATTCTACGACGCCGCGCTGCGACAGGCTTGCCGGAATGTCAATCAGCCTTTGGTTCGAGCTGCCGCGGTAGAGCAGGGACGGATCCCGCAATTCGTCGACGTAGCGTCCGTCCACGAGCACCTGACAGCGGGTCAGCAGCCCGTACTCGGGCGATCTAACGTCATGGATCAGCTCTTCGTACGTATACCCGCTGTAGATCCAGACGGATTGCGGTCCCGCAGCCTCGCGCAAACGATCGAGGAATGCGCTGACCTCTGCTGCCGAGAAAAAAGGGTCTCCGCCAAGAATCGACACTCCGCTAAGCAGCGGGTTGCCGGCGATGTCCCGAATGATTTCCTGTTCCCGCTCGGGAGTAAACGGCTCGCCGTAATGGAAATTCCAGGTGGCCGGACTGAAGCAGCCTTTGCAGTAATGGCGGCAGCCGCTTATAAAGAGCGCTGCCCGCAGGCCTTCGCCTTCATTAATTGATTCCGGGTAATAGCCGCAAATATTCATGTCGAATGCTTCAGGCGGTCGCGGACCTCAGCTTGCTTGGCGGCATTGAACCGGGTCTGGTAATCCCCGGTCAGATACCCGGTCACCCGCCGCAAGCGGCGGATATGGACGTCCTGCTCGCTGGCGCCGCAGGATGGGCAGGACGCGCCGATGATTCCTTCATGGCCGCAGCCCGAGCAGCGGTCGATCGGATGGTTGATGCTGAAATAGCTCACTTGCTGCGACAGCGCGTACTGGATGATGCGCAGGAACGCGGCCGGATTGCTGCGGGCATTGCCGTTCAGCTCAATATAGGAGATCGCCCCCGCATTGCACAGCCCGTGGAATGGAGCCTCCAGCTCGATTTTTCTGGCGGCGCTGATGTCATAGTACACCGGGATGTGAAAAGAGTTCGTGTAATATTCCCGGTCAACGACGCCTGGAATTTCCCCGTAGTCAGCCTGATCTCTCTTGGTAAATTTCCCGGACAACCCTTCCGCCGGAGTGGCGAACAGGGTGATGTTCAGATTATGCCGTTCGCTCTGGCGGTCGCAATAATCGCGCATAAAGGCGATCAGATTATAGGCCTTCTTATATACATCGGCATCTTCGCCGTGATGTTTACCATACATGGCTTTCATGCATTCTGCGAGCCCGATGAAGCCGATCGACAGGCTGCCGTGCTTGAGCAGCTCTCCCACCGTATCCTCGGGGTTCAGATGCTCGCCGCCCTCCCATACACCTTCACGCATCATGAAGTCGGAAGCCTTGGCCTTCTGGGACGACTGAATCTGGAAACGGTGCAGGAGCCCGTCCAAGGCGATATCCATGTAACGCTCCAGCTCGCGGTAGAAGCCTTGCTCATCTGCGGTTTGCCGTTGTCCTAGCGCAATGCCATGCTCTAGGCCGAGCTTGACCAGGTTCAGGGTGTTGAAGGACAAATTGCCTTTGCCGGACAGGTGGTTGCGGCCGAAGCGGTCGCTAAGCACCCGCGTGCGGCAGCCCATCGTGGCAAATTCGGTATCCGGGTCCGCCGGATCGTAATACATCAAGTTAAGCGGGGCGTCCAAATTGGCAAAATTCGGATACAGGCGTTTGGCTGAGCACTCTGCTGCTTTTAGGAACAGCTCGTAATTAGGCTCACCGGGCTGCTGATTGATGCCTTGCTTGCATTTGAAAATTTGAATCGGAAACACCGGCGTTTCGCCACTGCCAAGCCCGCGCATAGTTGCCGCCAGCAGGGAGCGGATGACGAGCTGTCCTTCTATAGAAGTGCATGTGCCGTAATTGATGCTTGTGAACGGAATTTGTCCACCGGCCCGGCTCGACATCGTATTGAGATTGTGAATGAGACTCTCCGCAGCCTGCAGCGTCTCGCTTTCGGTCTCTTTAACCGCATATTTGTAGGCTTTTGGATACAGCGCTTGGAGATCTACGCGATCCATCGTGATCAAGCCGTAGCTCGCGTCCTTGTCTCCTTCGTCAAAGTAGTCCAGGCCCTTCCGGAAATATTTGACGAAGGATTTGGTCACATAGGGCGCCAGATCGTGGTCCAGCTTGTTGGCGGACACGCCGCCGTATTGGGCATTTTGCTGGGATTGAAAAATGATCGCGACAAGCGCCATCGCCGTCATGATAGAGTTCGGCGGCCTTACGCTGCCGTTGCCGGTGTTGAAGCCTTCGCGGAGCAGCTTGTCGAACGGAATAAAGATGCAGTTCGTCGTTCCAATCGCATATTGATCCAGATCGTGCACGTAGACGACATTGTCTTGAATAGCCTGAACGAGCGGCTTAGGCATGACGAAGTGCTTGGCGTACCATCTTGCGTACTCGCTGCCGAATTTGCTCATTTTGCCGGAGAAGCTTTCGCCGTTCAAGTTGGCGTTCTCCCGCAGTACTTCAAGATTACTGCTCGCAACGATCTCTTCTCCTAACGTAATCACTTCTTCCAGCATGTCCTGGCGGCTAGAATATACCGGGTTCATTATCGCCATAACAAAGTTTCCCTCCCGAAAAACTACACATTGCAACCATATAAAAAGGCATTTCCCACCATGCAAGGTTGGAAATGCCCGAATGCGCGTCTGGAGAAATGCTCACATCATCCAAATGGACGCAGTATGACTGCGTATGTAAGCGGCAAGCGGACACCTGCCTGTTCCTCGCAGGTTCGTCTGGTGTCATTCAGAAGCGGGCAGGTCTCCTGGCTTCCGGACTTCCTCGCTGACGCCTTCCCGCAGATGGGGGTCATCTGCAGTGGCCAACTGCCGGCGAAGCGCTGCAAGGAGTCTGAGTGAGCTCTCGTCAGCGTCCGGTCACAGTGGCGGGACCGCAGCGGATTTGCACCGCACTTCCCTTTTAAGCCCCAGCCTGGTATTGAGGGCTGGATCACCCGTTTCCACTATATTTGGTTGTCTGGAACTAACATTACCCCAATATGTAGTGTTTGTAAACAGGATTCTTCACTAGATTGAGATGAAAAAACATGAAAAAACAGGTGAAAGCAATCCTGTCGCGGCGAGTGGGGGATGAAGAAAAATTGTGAACATTTATCGCGGGAGCTCCTGGTCGTATTTTTTGCGCAGCTGGTTCAGCTGCTCTAATTTGCGCAGATGGTGCTCCTGGTTTTTCATCCCGACAGCGACGATCAGGTTCTCGATTAGAAAGGTGGGGGCAATCATCGAGTGGAACTCCCAAATCTCCCCCCGGCTGGCATATAGCGTAACATCGCTTCGGGCCGAGAAGTCCGAGACGAGGCGATCGGTAATGAGCACCGTACGGTAGCCGCATTCGCGGGCATGGTCTACGATCACCTTGGCTTCCGGCAGCAGACGGACGAAGCCGAAAAGGACAACGATATCTTCGCCTGTAATATGGAGCAGATCCTCGAACAGCTCGCTGCCTCCGCGGTCTAGGCGATGCATGGGCAGACCGAAGCGGCTTAGACGGTAATGCATTAGCTCGGCTAGTCCGGACGAGGGACCCGGGGCGTACAAATATACTCTGCGCGCTGTGACGATCGCTTCTACAGCCGCTTCAAACGACTCTTGGGAATAATGCTGCAGCGTGCTCTCCAAATGCTCGATGCTGGAGGCAAGGAATTGTCCGGGAAGGGATTCGGCATTGGCCTTATCCATGATGTTCTTCATCTTGGCGGCAGGAGTGACTTCCAAATGCTCGCGAAGCTGATTTTTGAAATCTTTGATGTTTTTGAACCCTACGGAACGCCAAAACCTTGATATGGAGGCGATGCTGAGTCCCAAGATGTCCGCGATTTCCTGTTCGGTCATAAAGAGGGCGGATTGCAGATTTTTCTGAATATAGTCGGCAATTTTATATTGGCCCGGGGACAAGGATTCTAAATTCCAGTCCAAGTTCATGCGGATGCCTCTCTTTCCCATCAGATGAATTGATAGCTTTAGATTAACATATCCCTGCGGGCGCCGAAACGAACGTTTGAAGGAAATGATATATTTTTTTCATCTAGTAAATGTTTGAAAGAATTTTTACAAATGATTTACATGATAGGGATGCTGCATTAATACTTCCCTCCTATAGTGGAGCTATCTAAAGCTAGGAGGGGAAGTAAGTGGCTCAAATAAGACAAAGATACGTATTAACCCAGTCTCAAAAAATGATGGTATTTATTCTGTCGATGTCGCTGTATGGTTTGTCGAATATGATTACCGAGCTGATTCCTTCGGTTCGGCTGGGACCGATCGAGCTGTCCGTCGAGTATTTCGCTTTTATTCCGCTGACGCTGTGCATTTTGTTCCATCCGTTTTACGCGGCTGTTGGCGCGGCGCTGGGCGAAGTGATTTTCGGCGAAATCATGCTGGGGCAATTCGGCGGGCTTGGCGAGCTGGAGAAGTTCATCGGCTTCTCGCTGGCGATGTTCATCGCCGGGACGCTGGTGAACGATCCGCAGAATCGCAGGCAGGTTGGCGTCGCAGCGATGATGGGAGTCATCATCCACCAATTCATCAGCTGCGCGGTCGATATCGCCAAGGTATGGATTGGTGTGGAGGAGTTCGAGGCGGTGCCGGGCTTGGCGGAGAGCGTGGTAGTGGTTGAAGGAGTGGCCTTTTTGAATGATGTGCTGTTCTCGGGCATTCTGTTCGCGCTGCTGCCGACACTGTATCTTGTACCGCGATTGTATGGGAAAATCGAGCCGCTGCTCGGCATGAAGCCTAGAAATAATAAGATGAAATATTCACTCGGTGAAATTATTGCTCCCAGATTGATCGTTGTATCAATAATACTGGCTGTTCTGGCCGCTACAGCCGAGTTCCTGGCTGAATCGGATATGGCACTCGTTGAATGGGATGCCGACTTCCTGGAGAGCATTGGCGGCTGGTTCATCTGGGTCAGCATCGGCGCTGCCACCGCGGTGGCATGCCTTACGATTTGGCTGCTGGTTCGGAAAGGAAAACGATCGGGTACGGCAAAGACCGGGATCTAAAGCATATTGGAGGTTAGGGCATGTATCAAGACAGGACTCTATTGCAGGAGGCGGAGACGACAGAGCCCGATTGGATCGCAATGATCGATAACGTGACTTTTACATACCCGGGTGCGGAGGCTCCGGTACTAAACGGAGTGTCTTTGCAGATTAAGCGCGGTGATTTCGTCGCCGTGATCGGCGGAAATGGCAGCGGGAAATCGACGCTGTGCAAAACGCTGAATGGACTAATCCCCCATTATTATGTAGGGGATTTCGAGGGAAGCGTTCAAGTGAATGGGCTGCAGACCTTGGAGCATGATGTTGCCCGTTTGTCGCGGCATGTCGGCTACGTATACCAGGATTTCGAGAATCAGCTCATTCGTCCAACGGTGCTGGACGACGCCAGCTTTGCTCCGTTGAATTACGGGTTCGAGGATTACCTGGAGCGCGGTCAACGGGCGTTGCGCTTGGTAGATCTTACGGCCGATCCAAAGGAGTTCATCTGGCAGTTAAGCGGGGGGCAGAAGCATCAGCTGGCGCTCGCCGGAGCAGTCTCCCTGGACCCGGATATTCTGATCATCGATGAGCCGGTCGCTCAGCTTGATCCGCGTCATGCCAGGGATATCTACGAGTTGTTACGCCGCTTGAATGAGCAGCACGGCAAGACGATTATTGTCATCGAGCATCATACGGAGTTTATTGCCGAGTACTGCAAGCAGGTCGTGCTGATGGATCAAGGCCGGGCCGTATGGTCGAAGCCGGTCGAGGAAGCGCTTCTGGAGCTGGAGCAGCTGCGGTCCAGCCAGATTTATCCGCCTCAGGTCACCCAGGCTGCCGCCGAGCTCGCTAAAATCCAGGAACGGGATTCTGCCGGGATGGACGATCGTGAGCCTAATCTTGGCTGCTTCGGCCTTGGCTTGCCGCATCTGGCATCATACCCGATTACGCTTGACGAGGCGGCGGCTTACTTTCAGCGGCTGCAGCAGCTGGAACCGCTGGAACCACAGAAGGAGCGCTCCGGGCTGATCGGAATTGCTGCCGGTCATGTTGCTGATGCTGGCGCTGTAGCTATTAAGGAGGCTTCGGGCATCTCGTCTATCAAGGATGCCTCAAACATCGCGGCTGTGAGTGGAGCTAATGCTGCTACTGGCAAGGCCGGAATGGCGGGGGAGGGAGCGAACTGCCCGGAGCGGAGAGTAACGTCCGGGAATACTGAAGCTAACACAGACGTTAACACAGACGCTAATACAGACGTTGACATGGGCATTAACGCAGACGCTAATACAGACGCTGCCCCGATCATTGAAGCCAAGCATGTCCGCTTCTCCTATCGGACGGTAAGCCGGGAGCGGAAGGTTGTGCTGCGTGACGTTAGCGCAACGTTTAGAACGGGCGATTTAGTCGCGCTGGTAGGCAATAACGGGGCGGGGAAATCCTCCTTCATGCGGCTAATCACCGGGGTAACGAAGCCTGAAAGCGGCCGGATCGTCGTTAAAGGAATGGATACGGCTGCAACGGCGCCCGAGCAGCTCGCCAATACCGTGACCTATATTTATCAAAATCCAGAGGAGATGTTCATTGAGGATTCGATTCGCAAGGATGTGGAATTCTTTCTCAAGGCTCGCCGCGTGGAGGGATATAAGGAGAAGGTAGACGCCATACTCGAGAGCTTCGGGCTAACCGAGCTGCAGCATCGGGACGGCCGGCTGCTGAGCGGCGGTCAGCAGCGGCGCGCTTCGCTGGCGATTGGAGTCGCGATGAATCCATCGGTGATTCTGCTCGACGAGCCTACTGCGAACCTCGATATTGCGACCCGCAAGGATATCACGCGCCTGCTCAAGCAGTTGAACCGGCATGTGGAGACCGTCATTGTGGCGACTCATGACATGCAACTGGTAGCGGAGTGGGCCAACCGGATTATCGTAATGCATCAGGGCGACATTATCCGGGACGGTACGCGGGAATCGGTGTTCGGCGATGCCGGTTTGCTGGAGCAGGCCGGTCTTCGGGCGCCGCAGATTTTGGAGCTTAGCCGCAGGCTGGGCATGTCGCCGCTGAGCTATACCGTGGACGAATTTGCGCAGCGCTGGAACGAATCGAGAAAGGGGGCGGCCAGGCATGGAGTATGTACGTAAGCTGATGGACCGTGTGTCGGTGGAAGGGGTCAAAATCGAGCTTCTTAACACGGCCTACGGCAACGGCAATACGTTTTTGGCCAGACTGGATCCGCGGACGCTGTTTCTTTGGTATTTGTACTTCGGCATTGCCCCTTGGTTCATTCATAACGAGGTGCTGCTGCTCGGCATGTTCCTGCTCCTGGCCGTTACGACGATGATGTCGCGGGTGAGTCCGCTTATTATAGTCATCCTTTGTCTCGGCTTATTGAGCCAGGCGGGGTATCTGTTCATTGTGTCCTGGCTGTTCGGCGGGGGTGGAGAGACGATTATGCCCCTGCTGAAGCTGACGATGAAGCTGTCGGTCATTTCGATGGCCAGCATTACCGTATTTTGCTCCATGGACCCCGAGAAGCTGAGCGACGGGCTGCTCCGCATCGGCGTCCCCAAGCAGGTGTCGTTTGGCATCGCTTACGGCTACCGGATGCTCCCCAGCCTGGTGGAGGAATACCATCATATTTTTCTGTCGTTCCGGCTGCGCGGCGTGGCTCCAAGCAGGCATGGGCTGCTGTACTGGCGGAGCATCGTTTATTTTTTGAAAATAGCGGTGCTGTCCTTTTACCCGTTAATTCTGAGCATTGCCAAACGCACGCGCACAACAGTGGAAGCATTGGAGGCCAAAGGCTTCTCTTACGCCTACCATTCCCGGGAGGCCAAAAGAATCAAGCTGTCTTATATGAAATTTACCATCCGTGATGCCGTGTTCCTGCTTGGATCAGGATTGTACGTCGTCCTGCTGTATGTCCTTGCGGCACAATTTAGCATATAAACGAATGCAGAACATTAATCTTGTTATAGCAAAGGAGAACCCGATGAGAATAGATTTGCATACCCATGTCAAGCTTGCCAAGAAAACGGCCTTCAGCCATGCTTATTTCAAGGAAATGATGGCCGAGGCGGGAAAAAACGGGCTGGATGCCGTCGCCATGACGGAGCATTTCAACACCTGGCGGTATGAGGATATTTATGAAGTGCTGGACCGCCATTATCCTTATGAGCGCGGCTATTATTTAGCCGAGGGGATCAAGGTGTTTCCCGGCATTGAAGTAGATATTCAGGAGACCGGGCATATCCTGATCATAGGAGACCGGGAACGGGTGCTGGCGCTGAGGCGGAGACTGGAGCCTTATACGGAAAAGGGGCGGTTTATCGATTTTCAGTCGCTGCTGGATTGGAGTGAAGGACAGGGCTTTTTACGCATCGGCGCGCATCCTTTCCGGCTCAGCACGCCGCTGCATCATTTGCCGGATGAGCTGCTGCGGCGTCTGGACGCTTTTGATCTGAACGGCAAGGATATTTATGCGCAGGGCTTGGAGGAATACCGCGCTCGAATCGACGAATTTGCGCAGCGCCTTGGGCGTCCTGTCGTCGGAGGCAGCGACACGCATCAATTCATGCAGTACGGCAGCGTCGTTAATAGCTTTGATGGGGAAGCGGGGACGGCGGAGGAATTACGGGACCTGATCCAGAGAGGGGCGTACCAGGTTGAGATTTCGCCATGCCTGCATGCGAAGGTGAGGTCGGCGAATGTGATCAAGGCGCTGTTGAAGAAGGAGCTGGCTGCTTCCGAGGAGAACGGCGGGGATTTGCCGGAGCTCGGGGAAATGGCGTAAGCGGGCGAAGCTTAGAGTAATGGTGAGAGCGAGCAAAGATTAGAGTAATGCTTAAGCAAGTAAGATTAGAGCAGGGCAAGGTGCTGGGCCTCTTTCGGGTATGGGAGAGGCCTGAACTCAACTCCACTAAGCATATCGTGATAAGGTGCCGGAGGTGTAGCGGCGTGCCGGCTTATTTGAAAAGAAGGGGCATAAATTGTTACAATAAGAAGCAGAATGAATGTTACTTTAAAAAGTATGGAACGTGATTAAAAGAAGGAGGGAGAAGCATGACGATTGCAGAGGTAACGGTAATTCCCATCGGGACGGGGACGACTAGCTTAAGCCCCTACGTAGCAGAGCTGCAGAGGGTATTAGAGAAGCAGGAAGGCATCCAATATACGCTGACTTCGATGAGCACGATTATTGAAGGGCCGTTGGACAGCGTATTTGCTGCGATTCGCGCGATTCATGAGTCGCCGTTTCAATCCGGTGCCCAGCGGGTGTCCACCTCGATCAAAATTGACGATCGGCGCGATAAAGAGAGCTCCTCCGAACAGAAGCTGCGTTCAGTCCAGGAGAAGCTGCAATAAATTCCTGATTTTGAGGGCTTGCAAAATTTTCAGATCGAGTTATAATAATTTTTGTTTCAACATGAATTAGTGAATGTGCTGGTGTAGCTCAGTTGGTAGAGCAACGCATTCGTAATGCGTAGGTCGGGGGTTCGAGTCCCTTCACCAGCATCTTGCTAAAGTCAGGCGCAGCGCGGCTTCCGAGGTTTTCGGGGCCGCGCTGTTTTTGTGAAAAATCGTGTTTGTCTACCATTGTTCTACCCTTTAGTTGAGGGAAATAAAATTACGAGCTTTATTTTGACATATACAATTTGTACATGGCAGTTTCTTTATCAATTGATCTAGCCCTTTCAAAAGCTTCCTCCTGGCTTCTACGATTATTTATAATTTCATACATAAACCTTGTAACGAACATCAAATTAGCATTTCCATCTATGTAATCTTCAGGACCTATATAAGAATGACAGCCACATTCAAGAAAAGCGTGGGCTAACTGTTCTAGGCCTAATGTACAACCAGATCCTATAACTGTTATGTCTTTTAAATTCGTATATTTTTTAACCTCCTGATCTCCAAAGAAATCTCCTCTTGGCTCATTACTTTCATAAACATCCTCATCAAGTTCAGGCATACAAAATCTGCCTTCATCTCCATGAAAATTTAAAATTAAGTAGTCCACTTTAGGATCAAGTTCTTCACCAGATAGAACATCAATAAGATCATTGGGTCTACCTATCCAATGAATATTAACTCTTGCTCCAAAATACTCAAGTGCTGATCTTATAGCATACGATTCCATTTCACAATTTGGTCCCACAACTAAACTTATATACATCTCAGGTTTACTCAACTTACATTTACTCCTTTTTTTAATATCAATCTACTTATATTCTATCACATGAATTTACAATTAAAGGAGGACGCATTGGATGATCATCAGCTCTGGAGGGCTTATTATTGCTCTGTTGATGCTGGTTGTGGCTATCGTTGTAGCGATTAATCAAAACACAAAGAAATAGACCGCCCTAGGGATTAGGATTGCGGTCTATTTCGATGGCATGAAATCCTGCAGCCGACCGCTCTTTAAAGCGGCAAGTGTACGGGGAGCCGTGTTGCTGCACGGCGCCATAACTATTTTTATCACAGCATAAGCCTAACTATACCTCAACCTGAGAGTTCCATTTAATGTGTTTGGAGCTCAAAGTTAATAAATATTTTTTATTCAACGTTCATAACAATTTCTTCTTCATTTGTTTCATTCCACTTTATTTTAACGGTTATTTCATCACCGATTTTAGGTGCGAAGTAGCTGTCGGATACTGGAGAGAATTCGACCTCCTTTTTCCCCTCTGGGCTCTTCATTTCTCCGCTTAATATCATTTGGTCAGCGACATATACCTCATAAGATGCTTTATATAATATTAGTGATTTATCTGAACATTTGATATGTGGTTGTATTGTATAATTTGGTTGTTTAGATTCGTTATCGGTTTTGTTCAGTTCTGTAACGGTGAACTTAGCCTTCCAGTGATTTCCTTCCCCCTCTAATTCAATTAATTTATTTGATGTTTGACACCCAGTAATAAATAACAAATTATGGACAAGTAACAAGATATTAAAAATATGGGACTGTTATTTCTAATTTTTGAGATTTTGTGATTAGCTTACCTTTTAGAATACTGGATATGCAACTATCAATGTCGATTCACTGTCATAATGCATATGTATCAGAAAACACAATTACTTACGATGCTGAGAAGTATCATGTGTTAAAAAGTTACTCAGAAAATGAAATTACCAGTATTAGGAGTAATGTTACTGCTAAATCAATTGTAACTATTTCAAATTTAGAAAACGGAATGGGAATCGATGGTTATGCTAAGAGTAATCAAACTAAAGGAGTTACCCTGGGAATTTTAATATACTTTAAACCCGAGGTAATAAATTGAGGTTATTGTTGAAATATAGTCGGAATTTTAGCCGCACCAATAGGAGCGGCTTTTTTATTTTGTGTGTCTAGAGGCACACATCATTATAGTTGTTGATCCAACCGAAGGAAGGGCAAAGCCAGTTGTCTTTAGGTTCCTATGTAAGGTACAACCTATACGTAGAAGCCTAATTAAGCATCCGGGAGAGATAAGCCGAGCCTGGCAGGACGCAAGAAAAATCCCCAATCCAGATGGAAGCGAAGTGAGGATCGTTATCGATAAATATATCCAATTCAATATCAGAGCCGTTCCAGACGCTTTATAATCTCTCACACATTTTTCATAAATCGTTTGGGCGTATTATGTTGGTTATTACCATTAATCTTATCTTGAATGCACCCAACTATTACAAGTCCAAATGTGATAAAAAACATATAAATCATGTCATAACATTATCTCCCCCTCTGTAGCGAGAACCTCCCTTGCTGCTTCTATGAAAGATAAGATGATGGGTGAAAGCCACTTGTCCTTATGCCATGACATCTGAGTATAGACGTGCAGGTCAGGAATTTGCCATGGAAGGGCAATGAGCTCGCCCCGCTCCACTTCAGCTTTCGCTACGATTTCTGGAAGAAAGGCAATCCCGATTCCCGAAATGGCACATTGTTTAATCGCTTCGGCACTTTGAAACTCTAAATAAGTAATGCTGTCAATGCCCTCTCTCTCAAATGACCGGTCGAACATCGTTCGATAGGGGCAACCCTTCTCATTCGTCAGGAATACTTGTCCGTGAAAATCCTCCAGCTGCAGCACAGTTCGTTTCGCGAGCGGGTGGTCTGGTGCAGCAAAAAGGCGGAAGGCTTCTTCCACCAGCGGCTCCACGGCAAGTCCGCTCGAACGAATGCGTTCGTCCAACATGAAGACGACATCCGCAGTCCCCTCAAAGAGTGTCTGCTTGAGCTCTTGATTGGGAACGGAGCGGAAGATCAGACGAACTCCCGGATACTGCGAACGAAACCGTTGAAAGACAGCGGGAAGCCGGTAGGCGCAAATAACCTCATTGGCACTTACCGTAAGGGTTCCGGTTAAATTTTCATTGTCATGAACGACGCTGCACGCTTCGTCCAATTTGTCCAAGACTCCTTGGATATGTGTTAAAAAGCGTTTCCCCGCCGTTGTGAGAACGAGCTGCTTGCCCAAGCGGTCAAAGAGACGAACCCCAAGCTCATCCTCCAATGCTTTGATTTGCATCGTGACGTTGGAAGGGACGTAATTCAGCACTTCCGCAGCCCGGCTGAAATTTAAAGTAGATGCCACCGTGCGGAAAGTAATCAGTTGGCGCAGTTCCATCATACGATCCCCTTTGTTTTCAATATTATTGAATATTGTTATCAATTTCATTCACTTTTTTTGAGAGTATCACAGGACTATACTAACAGCAAGAATTAAATATATGGTTTCATTTTTGAAGGGAGAGACAATACGATGGATTATGAGATTTTTGACTTGGGCGATGTAACCTTGCAATCCGGAGTGACGCTGCCGAGCGCGTTTCTTGCGTATAAAACTTATGGCAGGCTGAATGAACAGAAAGATAATGTCATCGTCTATCCAACTGCGTTTGGCGACACGCATGTTCAGAATGAATGGTTGATTGGAAACGGCATGGCACTAGATCCGGGAAAATATTTCATTATCGTTCCTAATCTGCTGGGCAACGGATTGTCTTCGTCTCCTACGAATACGCCGCCCCCATTCGATAGGGGCAATTTTCCGCAGGTAACGATCTATGACAACGTTCAATTCCAGCATCGGCTGTTGACCGAAAAATTCGGCATTCGCAAGATCGCGCTTGTTGTTGGATGGTCAATGGGAGGCATTCAAGCATTCCAATGGGGGGCAAGTTATCCCGACATGGTGGAACGAATTGCACCTTTTGCCGGGATAGCCAAGACTTGGCCCCACACGAATGTGGTTCTGGATGGAATGAGAGCTGCGCTTATGGCTGCAGTCCGTTTCGATTCAAGTCGACTAAACCAATTGACCTCTGAAGACATGCGCGCCGTTGGCCGTGTCTACGCAGGGTGGGGTGTATCTCAGGCGTTTTATAGAGAGGAGCTTTATCGTGAGCTGGGATTTGACTCATTGGCCGATTTTATCGTTGGCGTCTGGGAAAATAGCTTTATGCAGATGGATCCGCACAATGTACTAGCCATGCTATGGACAGGGCAAAATGCAGATATCAGTGCAAACCCCGCCTATAACGGAGATTTCGATAAGGCGCTCAGAAGCATTAAAGCGCTGGCCTGTGTCATGCCAGGAAGCACGGATCTTTTCTGTGCGGCAGACGATAACGAATACGAGGCTAGGCGTATGCCTAATGCTGTGTTTCGTCCGATCGAGTCGATCTGGGGCCACTTTGCCGGCCGCGGAATCAACAGCGCCGATAATCAATTTATTGATGACAACCTAAAGCGCTTGGTGGCGATGCGATGAGGTTGGATATAAAAGCGTTGTCGGTGAAGAGGATTAGATTTTCTAATGCAATAGAACAAGTTTTTATTGATGGGAGATCTAGTGTCGTAGGTAGTGTGAGTATCAAACGCTGTTGAAAGAGGAATTCAAATTAGCTGGTGAAATATAAGCGACCACCTCGGTTATAGCCTAGGTGGTCTTTTTTTACCTTGAATAAGGTGATATGTCTGAGTTAATATAGAAACATACGTTCTTGTTTGTGCTATCATCCCGCGGTATTTCAACGACAGCAGGATACAGTCAGCAAGCCGGAAGGGGTGTGATGACAATTGAATAGACAGGGGCATACTGCATTAGCCTTACTTGCGGGATCGGCTACTTCTGTAGCTGCCCTATCGGCTTCCCCGATGAGTACCACTTTGGAGGTTATTGGCTTCGGAGGAGTGATATGCGCAGCTTCGATCATGGGCGGACTTGCCCCTGATTTGGATCATAAAACGAGCACGGCGAGCCAAAAGCTCCAGCTGTCATCGGGGAAGAGAAAGCTCATGCGGGCATTGTCAGGGATATTCCTATTTATAGGATGCGTATGGATCCTGCTAGGCTACTCCATACAAGTCGGTGCGATTTGGATTGGCGCCGGTATTATGGCTGGCAGCTTGGCAAGGCTTAGGACGATTATACTTATTGCTAGCGGTGCTTTGATGCTGATTGGGTATGCCATGTACGACTGGCACTGGATAGCCTTATTTACAGGAATTGCTCTATTCATCATGCCGTTCGTAAAACACCGTTGGATCATTCATTCTCCAGAATTTGCAATTGTCCTAAGTTTGGGACTCTTCGTCTTTGGCAGTCAGCATCCGGGACTGGTTATGGCAAGCTGTCTAGGGTTTATCGCGGGCTGGTGGTCTCATTTATTTGGAGATATTTTTGGGAGTGACGGGATACGTTCCTTGTTTGTTCCGAAGTTTAAAATAGCTCTTCGTTTGTTCAATAACGGAGGAGCAGCCGAGCGAATGATTTCTAAGCTGTGTCAGTTAGTTGCCATCGCGATCTGGATATTTTATGGGGCTGTACTCTATTTTTGAATAACTATTGTTCTTATTCTAACTTATGGGCTGCGTAAAGAATGTTGGTGGATTAGGGATAACAAGGCGAGAAAGTAACGCTGCGGAGGAGATATTCAGCATATCATCCGGGCGGAGCTATTCTCGCCTTTGTTTTTGTCTTCTTTGTTTAAACTATCGTTGCGAAGTTTGCTGTGCTCTTTCCATATGGTGGTAATGGTGATGGTAGTGATGATGGTGATGCACATAATGGTGGCCATGGTGATGGCCATGTTGTTGCCCATAGTGATGATAATAAGGGTGATGTCCGTGCCAACTAGAATAGGACTGTGGATCCCTTTGCTGGGTTGGTTGACTGTAGCTATCCAGTGTCATTGCTTTTTTCTCCTTTCGGCGGGTAATTATTTTATCTTATGGGCGATAAATCATCTGTGACACTTGACCTAATGGAATTGGGCTAGTCGTAAAGGGCCAAGGTTCTTCCCCTTGTTAGACGTATCCGCAAAAAAATAATCCCTCCGATCTATTGAGAATTATTTACATACCATATAGATTATGTATATAACGTTATAATGTTTGGAAGGGCGAAGGCTTATGAATCTATGAATGCAGAATGCTATGGATCATTTGAGCCAAGCAATTTCGCTGCCAATAATGTAAACGCTACCATAAATATGAGGGGAGGTGATGTTTCGTTGTAACGTGGAGAGACAGAAACCTTACTGACATTTCATGAGGAGGGGTTTTATTTTATGAAGAAAAGTTTATTTGGCATGCTGGGCAAGCCAGGAAGAGTTGTACCGTTGCTGCTGGTCTTTGTTATGCTGATCGGCCTGCTGCCTTTAACCGCTGCGGCCGCCGATCGTGGCGCTTGGGCGCCAAATGTGTCCTACGCAATAAACGATACGGCGACGTATGGGGGGAAGACCTATCGGACAGTTCAGTCCCATACCTCACTAAATGGATGGGAGCCGCCTAATGTTCCGGCTTTATGGGAGCTGGTCAAAGATGGAGGCGGTGACGGAGGAGAAGGCAGCGACACCGTGGCGCCGACAGCCCCCGCGAATTTAACGGCGAGTGGCGTCACGTCATCCAGCGTAACCTTGACCTGGTCTGCGTCTACCGACAATGTAGGCGTAACTGGGTATGAAGTGTATCAAGGCTCGTCAGTAGTTTTATCCGTAACGGGTACAACAGCTACTGTTACGGGGCTTACTGCCGGGACGACTTATTCCTTCAAGGTCGTGGCCAAGGATGCTGCTGGGAATCGTTCCCCGGACAGCGCGGTTATCAGCGTGACGACGACGACAGGAAATGACGGCGGTGCTGGAGGCCAGCTGCCAAAGCATACCCTGACTGGATACTGGCATAACTTTATAAACAACTCCAGCAATTTGAAAGTAAGAGATGTACCGAGCCAATATGACATTATTGTATTGTCGTTTGCGGAAATGGATCCTGCCAAGCCAGGCGGAGTTACATTCAGTGTAGATCCTTCATTGTCCACGGCTTTAGGAGGATATTCGAATGCAGATCTGATTGCGGATATTCAGAGTAAACGCGCGCAAGGGAAGAAGGTTATTATTTCCATTGGCGGGGAGAAGGGCAATATTAACTTAAATAGCGCCTCTCCAAATGTGACGAATTTCGTAGAAAGCATGTATGGCATCATTACTCAATTTGGACTGGATGGCGTGGACATCGACCTGGAGCATGGCATGAATGTAACGAACTTAACCAATGCCATTCGTCAGCTGCAGCAAAGGGTCGGAAGCGACTTTATCCTGACGATGGCCCCGCAGACGATCGACATGCAGAATCCGAATACATCCTATATGCAGCTCTATAATAACCTGAAGGATATTACCTCCGTTATTAATGTGCAATATTACAATTCTGGATGCATGCTGGGACGGGACGGCAAATGCTACTCGCAGGGCACGGTAGATTTCTTAACCGCCCTTTCCGATTTGTCCTTGCAATGGGTGGCTCCTTCCCAATTAGGGATCGGTGTTCCGGCTACGCCATCAGCGGCTGGCGGAGGGTATGTCTCCCCGACGGTTGTTAACAACGCGCTGAACTGCCTGGCCACCGGCAACGGCTGTGGAAACTACAAACCGGTTGCTAAATACCCGGATATCCGGGGGGCCATGACATGGTCCATTAACTGGGATGCGACTACGAATTATAGCTTAGCCAATACGGTCAAGCCCTTCTTGAATTCCCTTCCTTAAATATTCCGAACATAGTAACAGAGCCTCGGTCTTTTCGATCGGGGCTTTGTTACTTTTTTAGGGGGAATTTGGATTCAGCTTGTTTCATCTTATTTCACTTTGGCGAGAAAGCCAGGGATTGCTAATTTACATATGATTTATTCTCTAATTATTGTGGTGCCTGCCCTATAGAAAATGTGATAAATTAGTTATCGAAACCGCTTTCATTCCAAGATATGTAATTTACTAATAAGGGTAAAGGAGAATTCAGATGAAAAAACGTAGAAGCAGGAAGGTTTTTCTCTCGCTGGCCATCGTTATCGCGCTATTGGCCGCTGCTGTTCCAAATGCCGCTTTTGCCGCTGCTCCTAAAAGTGCAATGCAGTCTTATGTTGAAGCGATGCAGCCTGGATGGAACCTTGGCAATTCTCTGGACGCTGTCGGTGCGGATGAGACGGCATGGGGCAATCCGCGTGTTACCAAGGAACTCATTCAGAATATCGCGGCCCAAGGCTATAAAAGCATACGGATTCCGGTCACCTGGGATGCCCATATCGGTGCAGCGCCACATTATCAGATTGAAGCAGCGTATCTGGAGCGGGTGCATGAGGTTGTACAGTGGGCTTTGGACGCCAACCTCTATGTCATGATCAATATTCATCATGATTCATGGCTATGGATCAGCAAAATGGAGACCCAGCATGATCAAGTACTGGCCCGCTATAATGCCATTTGGACGCAAATCGCCAATAAATTCAAGAACAGCCCAGACAAGCTGATGTTCGAGAGCGTCAACGAGCCCCGCTTTACGGATGGCGGAACGACCGATGAAGGAAAACAGCAAAAAATGCTGGATGAGCTCAACGTCTCCTTTTACAACATTGTCAGAAACTCTGGCGGTCAAAACGCTACTCGTCCGCTTGTCCTGTCGACCCTGGAAGCCTCTCCTTCTCAGGAGAGAATGACGGCACTTTACAATACGATCTCCAAGCTGAATGATCAGAATATCATGGCTACAGTTCATTTTTATGGATTTTGGCCATTTAGCGTAAATATCGCAGGGCATACTAAATTTGATGCGGAAACACAAAATGATATTATAACGACCTTCGATAATGTATATAACACTTTTGTAGCAAAGGGAATTCCGGTGATTGTCGGCGAATATGGATTGCTTGGATTTGATAAGCATACAGGTGTTATTGAACAGGGAGAGAAATTAAAGTTTTTTGAGTTCTTTGCCTACTATGTGAAGCAGAAAAGCATCTCTACTATGCTGTGGGATAACGGACAGCACTTTAACCGAACGAGCTTCAAGTGGTCTGATCCGGATTTGTTTCATATGATCAAGGCCAGTTGGACGGGGCGTTCATCCACGGCTGCCAGCGACCTGATTCATGTAAAGCAAGGTACAACAATTAAAGATACTCCGGTTCAGCTCCATCTTAACGGAAATACGTTAACATCACTTTCCGTGAACGGAGCAACGCTGAGTTCAGGTACGGACTATACCTTGAACGGAAGTACATTGACTTTTAAAGCGAGCCTGCTGGGTAAGCTCACGTCCTCGGGGAAATTGGGGGTTAATGCGACGATCGTGGCAAAATTCAATAAAGGCGCCGATTGGAAGTTTAATGTAGTGCTCTACAGCACCCCCAAGCTGAGTAGTGCGACGGGCACGACTTCTTCCTTTTCAATTCCAACGGTATTCAATGGCGATCAGCTCGCCACGATGGAAGCGGTCTATGTGAACGGCGGCAATGCCGGCCCGCATAACTGGACCTCCTATAAAGAATTTGAGACCACCTTCAGCCCGGTGTATAGTGAGGGAAAAATCAAATTACAGCCAGCTTTCTTTAACGAAGTAAATGACGGCGCCGTAACGCTCAGATTCCACTTCTGGAGTGGGGAGATCGTCAATTATACGATTCAAAAAAGCGGTTCAACCGTGACAGGTACGGCATCCTAAGCGAGCTTGGAAAAAAGGATCGATATACTGCCTAATTTATTATTACCTTAATCCAGTTACTTCGAATTAAACAGAAATGAAGCCCCGGCCAGCTGGCCGGGGCTTCGTTATGTTAAGGAAGTTTATGCAAAGCGTCAGCAATTTATTTAGCTCGTCTCAGTTCGGCAATATCCGCTTCATGCGTAACGGAACGGATGGATAATCTTTCGAGTATTTTCTCATGCTCCTGCTGGGTTTGGAGAACGGTTTGCTGATTAGTTTTAAGTTCAGATACATCCTCGCGGACTTGGTTCATATGATCCGTTAGCTCTTCTACCTTTGTATTTGTGGCAGCAACAATATGAATCAACTGCTGGATGTGCTCGCTATGGCTGTTTAATTGAACATTGTGGTCTCTTAACTGCTCACTCTGCTCATTAAGTTGTTCTTTGATCTCTTTGAACTGCTGATCATGGTTTGTCAGTTGCTCTCGAATCTCTTTGAATTGCTGATCGTGACTCTTTAGCTGTTCACCCTGGCTGGCTTGGACTGCTTTAATTTCCTTAAGTTCATCTAAGATGAGATCTAGCTTCTGGTCAATCATGAGCTTGCACCTCACTAATTTATTCTCCCCATCGGCTGGGGAAGCCTTCCTCTAATATTTGCAGGCAACAGCCTGAATCATGCCTTTCTCAGTAAAATGAGCAGCAAATAAGAACGTTTGTTTCCTAATCTATTATACTATATTTGTGGTGGACAAGATATTACTAATATTTGAAAAATAGGGAGCAGAGGCGTAAACCTCTTCTTCGATGAATCTTTTAATAAAAGTGAACGATTCTGACCTCATAACGGTCATAGTTATCGAGACCCAAGCGAGGAGGTGCTTACGAAGGTGAACGACCGCGAGCTGTTCGAGGCCTATAAGGAGCAAGTGTATCGTCTCTGCTATTACATGCTGCAAAATCGCGGTGATGCTGAGGACGTATGCCAAGAAGTGTTCGTTAAAGCGATTCTCGCCGATAGATCGCAGGTTCGCGAGCTCAGGCCCTGGCTCCTGAGAATCGCGTCAAATGAATGCAACAGCTTGCTTAAAAGACGTAAAAAAGGGTGGGCCAAGGAAACCCTCGCCTATCTGCTCTCCCGTCCCCGGATTTCGAATATCGTCGAAGAAAGCTATGATCAGCGGGAGACAAGATCCGCTTTCTATGAGCTGTTCAGTCAGCTTCCGGAGAAGATCCGCATCGTCATCATTTTACGATATGTTAACGAGCTGACGATTCCGGAGATCTCCAGGGTGATCCATATCCCTGAAGGAACGGTCAAATCCAGGCTGAACCGGGGGCTGGGATTGCTGCGGCAAATGGCGGGATCTACAGACAAACCAAAACAAAAAGAAAGAGGAGAGGATTTGGGATGGAGCAGTTCCGTGAAAATGAAATAAGGCAGCATCTGCAGCGAGAGCCTGCGCCGGATTATGATGCGATGTGGACGGTCATTGAACGCGAGGCTTCTAAGCGGAGAAGGGAGCCATCGTTCGATTCTGCCGGAAGATTTAATAAACGTTGGGTTCCTGCGGCGATTATGGCCTTCTGCTTCCTGTTTATCGCTGTTCCCGTGTTTGCAGGAGTCGCGCTGAATTGGAGCGAGCTGAGTGGCGGAAAGAGCATAACAGCTGCTATAGATCAGGGTTATGGACAGCGTTATGACAAGCAGGCGACAAGCGAAGGCGTGAAGATGAATCTTCATGGCGTTGTAGCGGATGATGAGAGAATGAAGCTGCTTCTCTCATTGGACGCCGATCAGGCCAGCAACGCATACGATGCTGTGGAATTTGAACATATCCGCCTGCTAAGTTCTTCCGGCCAGGATCTTCCTCTGCAGGGACAGCTACAATTGGATGAGCAAAGCGGCAGGCTGCTTGGCATTTATGAGGCGCGGCATCAGCTGCAGAAAAAGAAGAAAAGCTACGCTTTAACAGCAGAATCCCTTGTATTTTACCAGTATAAAGAGGTGGCTCTAAAGCTGGACCCTCACTCGGGAACAATGAGAGCTGCGGAAGCCAAGCTTGATCCAAGCTTGAAGATCGAATCTGTAAAGCCAGCGGATGGACAGATCATGGTTCGTTACAACGTTATAACCTCGGGAGCAAACCCGGAACGCCAGGATCCGCATCTTATCCTGAAGACGAGCACAGGAGGAACCGTTCAAGGCGTTCGGACAATTCTTCCTTTTAAGGGTCCCGGACTGCTCATTCAACAGGAGTTTGACCTTTCCGAGCAGGAGTGGGAGGAGGCGGAATTTTTCCTTCGATATTTGGATGAGGCCAATCGAGTGGAAGGCAGCTGGAAATTTGATTTTGAAGTGGACGGCAAAAAAGCTGCCGAAGCTCTGCTATCCAGCAAACTTCAGGCGGATTCCGAGCTTGAGCGTATAACGGGTAAATCATTGCGGCAGCTGGTTATTACGCCGCTGGAGATTCAAGTCGGTTATACGGAGGATCAGTCCATGGAACGCATGAAGGAGGGCAGCGTTTGGTATAATACGGTACGGCTCGCTGTGGACGGTAAAGAGATCAGCGGAGGCTTTAATATTCTAGGCGGCGATTCAAGCAGCTATCGGCATGTCTATCAGTTTGAATCACCGGAGTGGTATAAGGATTGGGGTCAGGCCTCTCTGCAATTAATATTGAAGGATGCGGTAGTCACGAAGCGGGATCTCACTAAAAATTGGGCACCCCTCAAGCAACCCAACCATGAGAAGCAGTATGTGGAATTGGAAGTCGAGGATTTTCTCGTGCAATTTACTTACTATATGGATGGCGAAGACCTCATTGTAGAATCGGAATCGGACTCGCCTCGTTTTAAGGTGATCAACCAATCCGTGCTGCGAACGGCAGGGGAAGAGATCTATCCTGTAATGGTTGCTAGCGGCCCTAATCAATCGGGGAAAAAGGTTGAACGTTACAAAAATTTGGAGCTATCGGGGAGCTTGGAGTTAAACCCTGGCTTCTACAGCTTCTTTGATCCTGAACGGGATATAGAGGTGCAATTGAATAAGGCACAATAAGTTAGTTCTTAAGACCACCAATCGATTGTGAAGTGATTTCCATGGTTAGAAACGATCTAACATGGGAGGCGCAGTTCATGAGATAAGGTGGTCTTTTTTTTCGCTACCGACGCAAAGTTGTAATTACAGGACCGGTGAATTCCCCTTAAGGAGGGGGCAAACGCTACGGTCGAAGAAATTACTTCACTGGGTCGAGCTGCATTTGCGATTAAAACGAATGTTGCTGTAGAAGAAGATATTCAAAATTTGATCGATACCACGGTTAAAACCTATGGGACAATTAATATTTTAGTTAATAATGCGGGGATTATGGACAATATGGAGCCTGCAGGCGATATTACGGATGAGCAGTGGAAAAGAGTTTTTGCGGTGAACACGACTAGCGTAATGCGTTCGACCCGCAAGGTTCTGCCGATTTTCCTGGAGAAGCAGAAGGGAGTCATCGTCAACATAGCTTCGGCTGGCGGGCTGCAGGGCGCGCGGGCGGGAGCGGCATATACAGCATCCAAGCATGCTGTCGTCGGATTTACCAAAAATACGGGCTTCATGTACGCGACAAAAGGCATCCGCTGTAATGCGATTGCTCCTGGCGGAGTAGAAACGAATATCGGCACATCGATAACAGGCATTAATCCATTCGGAGCTTCCAGGCAGCAGCTTGGTATGGCGCTCAACCCGCGTATCGGGAAGTCCGAGGAAATTGCCAAGGTGGCCTTGTTCCTGGCCTCTGAGGATTCCAGCTTCGTGAATGGCACGGTAATTGCAGCCGATGCAGGCTGGACGGCTTACTAAAGAGAGACAAGGGAGTCTTCAAAACCGCTTATAAAGCGGAATGAAGGCTCCCTTTTTCATCTTAATATAGATACATGCATTAATCGCCATTCGTGCTAATGACTGCTAGTAGTGTTGGTTTAAATGCATTATGGTGTTAGTAATTGAACAAGATTGAGATGAGGGTATTTTTCGGTTAAATCCCGTTCATAGGTTGAATGTTTTTTTAAATGCTTCATGACCTGCTTAGGATTATCCCTCCAGCCATACTTGTCGATAATTAATCCTACTGCGGCAGAAACCTTAGGAGCTGCATAGGAGGTTCCAACATCATAATTGTAGCCACCTTCAAGTGAGGTTGTAAGGATTAGCTCTTTTTCGAACCATCCTTCCTCTGTCCATTGATCTTGTCCATACTCATACAAATATCTAAAATCGCCTCCAGGTGCAAGCACATTCAGGAAGCTCTTATCATAGTTGCTGAACAAAGATAGCTCCTTCGTTGGCCCTGTTGAACCAACTGCCACAACATTTTTAAGATGCCCGGGCATATCCAGCACCTTTCCTTTAACTACACTCATATCTTTTAGCTTGCTGTTTAGGACATCAATCATCTGCTGCTTATCGGATATATCGATACCATCGTTTCCTACCGCTGCAACAATGACACTGCCTTTTTCATATGCATAATCTACCGCACGTTTATAAGCATTATATTCAGCTGAATCATTTGTGTTATTGCTGTATTTTCCGCTGACAAGCATATATTCGCCAAGGCTTAAGTTAATGACATCTACATCATCGTTGGCTGCTTCCACAATCGCTTTTATGACCCAGTTTGTTTTTGCTGATTTTGTACCGAATACACGGTAGGCTTTAATACCAATGCCGGGTGCTGCACCTTTAAGCATGCCATTAGCAGTAATTTGTCCTGCAACTCCTGTGCCATGTCCTAATTTATCGCCAATATCATCTGGGCTCCCTAGCTCATCTGGCTCAGTTCCATTATATCCACCGGCAGGAACCAAGTTTTTGGAGCCTGCGACAAGGCTCTGTTCTAAATCAGGATGAGAGGGATCAATCCCTGAATCGATAATACCGATGACGGTGTTCGTTGTCGGGGTGTGCAGGGAATAGCTTTGGCCGTCTGAGGTAACTTGCTTCATATCCCACTGATAGTCCCATAATAAAGAGATTGAACTCATCAGAGCTTGCAGTCTTTGTGTAGGCTGAAAAGGGATAGGCTGGATTTTAGTTACCTCCGGTTTTTCAATAGACGTAGCTTGATTTATAGCTTCGATGAAAGGATGCTCCGCAAGCTTCATAATTTGAGTCTCGTCCATATTTACTGTTATAAGGTTAACCTCTGGTATTTCATATACGATGTTCAATTGATTTTGATTTAAAAATTCATGCTTTTGCTCTATTGTAACCTCTGGTTGGAACAAGATTGTTGTTTCACCAGTTTGAGCATCTACATGAGTAGTAAAGATAAACAATCCAAATAACATCAATAAGCTAGAATAAATCGCTTTTCTCATACGACCTCTCCTTTTTTCACATACAAATCATAATAATGACCTTGCTGATGAATGAGGCTGGCATGATCGCCTTCTTCTATAATTTGGCCGTCATGTAGAAGCAAAATTTTATCCGCATCCTGAATCGTATCCAGACGATGCGCAATAATGAGCTTGGTGCAGGGTTGCTTGCTGATGCTTTTTTTAATATACATTTCAGAGATGTTATCCAAGCTGCTTGTTGCTTCATCCAGAATAAGCACTTTAGGCACAGACACTAATGCTCTTGCCAGTAGTAGACGTTGACGTTGTCCACCTGAGAAATTAGCTCCCGATTCCGTAACAATCGTATCGAAGCCAAGTGGAGTACTCATAATTTCATTGTAAATACAAGCTTGTTGAGCCGCTTGAATGACCTCATTATCACTTGCTTCAGTGCTCATTTGAATATTTTCTTTGATCGTTCCATTAAATAGCTGTGCTTCTTGAAGCACCGAGCCAATTAAAGCTCTCAGCTTAACAAGGTTATATTGTTCAATCGGAATATCATCAATTAAAATCTGTCCTGAGGTAGGTTTGTTGAGTCCTAATAATAGCTTAGCTATTGTACTTTTTCCTGAACCGGAATGGCCTACAATCGCAGCGCTTTCCCCAGGATGAATTACAAATGAGATGTTTTTTATGACTTCTTCATTAAAACGATTGTATTTAAACGAAACATTTCGGAACTCAATTTTTCCCTTTAATTGCTGAGGGACGATTAGCTTGTCCGCTTGCTCTTGTTCTTTTTTTGTTTTCAGCACATCTTGAATACGTGAAAAATAAGATTTTAATGATACTAGCTCTGTATAGTTATTGCTAATAGAAATAACAGGGGAAATAAAAGAGCCGGCAATCGAGCTGAATGCAAGCAAAGTTCCCATCGTAATCTCGCCTCGAAGCACCATGAATGCGCCCAGCCATAATATTAATAACGGAAGCAGCACCTGGATGGCAGAGGTGAAGGTCTGAATTATTGATTCCCATATATTCAGCTTCTGAGTGCTGTGGAGCTGACTTTCATATTTCTTTTGCCATTTGCTAAGCAGTCTGTCCTCGATGCCTAAAACCTTAATATCAAGCGTATTATAGACCATTTCTGTCACAGTGGACTGTACTTGAATTTTGTCACGAATGTTGCTGTCCACCATCTTTCTGACAACTTTGGAATTGAGGAACAGTGCTAGTCCAAGCAAGGCACTAGTACCAACAAGCACCAAACTAAGCTGCAGCGAAAAATTAACCATCATGGCGGAATACGTAATTAACAGTAATAAGTCAATAAACAAGGTAATTAAAGTCGTTGATAAAATGTCACGAATATAAATGTTGGAATTCGCTCTGAATAAAATATCACCATTGCTCCGATTATCGAAGAATGGGAATGGAAGATGCAGCAAAGTATCCATGAAGTCTTCCATTATTGTCCGATCTAGCCTCGTCTGCACAAAAGCAATAATGATGCTTCGCAACCCATTAATAAGAACATACGTAATTAGCATGAGCAGCAGCATCAACCCTGTATGGCTCAAAAAGCTTGTATCTGTCGTTGACACTACCTGATCCATAAACCATTTCGTAAACAATGGAATGCTGACCATAACAGCTTGTAGCCCTAGCGTAAATAAAAAGATATTAAAGAGCATCCATTTATATTTTTTTAAATAGTTTAATAGAATACTGCTTGATGTAGCTTTTTTTGTTTCGAAAGAAGGGGAGGGCTTCAGCGTTACGATATACCCTGTGAACTTTTGAATAAATTCGTTCTCTGTAATACGCTGGCGTCCTTTAGCTGGATCAATAATTGTATAGCTGTGCGCATGGACTTTCTCCAACAAAATAAAATGCTTGCCTTCCCAGTGTATGATTGCCGGCAAATGAAGCTGCCTTAAATCCTCGGCATCGCTTCGGAATGCTTCTGTTTCTAATTGTTTGCTGTGTGCTATTTCAACTAGGTTGAATAGCGAGTAACCTCCTCTAGGAGCAGGATATTCTTCTCTTAATTGATTCAGGTCGATATGATGGCGATAATAATTGAGCAGCATAGCTAGACAGGCTAAACCACATTCACTATATTCCATCTGCTGGATGAAGGGAACTCGTCTTCGTCTCATCATGCACACATCTCATTTTGAACAGATTGAATACAATAGGACACAATATCTTCTTGACGATGATCCATAATCTTATGCACCGATTGTTTGGCAGCCTCTAAGTGCTGATGGTTGTATGCCTGCTTTCCTTTCGTAGCATCGATCATTGACTTTGCCAGATAGCAAAAGGTACGGCCATAGGCATAATCAATATTATTAAGCCGCATGAGAGTGTCCTGATCAATGTCCTGTTTAGATGTCCATAATAACAAACCGCGGTAGAAATAAAGTAGATTTTCCATAATAAGTCCATCTCCTTTTGTAAGCTTGCTGATCAGTTGATCAATAATACGCAAGCTGTGCTCATAATTAGAATGCAGTGTATGGTACTGTATGAGCATAATGCCTATGTTGTAGCATTGGGATAGCTGGGGTATATTGCTAAGCCGTTGTTCAAAATCATTAGTAGTTTGAGCATTTAATTTATAATCTGGATTCAGGTACAAATTGTACTCACGATAAAGCGACATATTTTTTCTGCGAATCAGCTGGGATACATTTGCCCCATCTGTGTAACTACCAAATGGTAATGCTGTGCCAAACAATAAAGCCATATTAATAATAATAAAATAGCTAGTGGTGTCCCATAACCACACATTTTCAATCGGTATTAATCTAATTAAAAATCCCGCAGCAATAGCAAGTAAATTAGCCAGTGGGCCACCCAAATAAGTAGGAATCATTTTTTGCTGCAGCTCTTTATCAGATAGAGTAGTGGAAGGAATATAGCTGCTCTGCATGCCTAGCATCATGCTTAGATCGGAATTCATAGACACCTTGATTTTTCCTTGCTTGTTGGGTAAGAGCAGAAGCGGCCCTGCCGACATGAAATGCAGCTTCATTCCTGCAACATAACTCGCTAACACATGGCCTAGTTCATGAATAGTAATACAGACCAAGCCGAGTACGTAACATATCAATATAACAAATAGGGTCGAATCCTTCGTCCATTCAAAAAGCAACCATGCTATGAGTGGATACACGGTTGTAAATGCAAGCGGATGTAAAGAAAGCTGCTTAAACTTTAACATGTCTATTCAAAAGCTCCTCATAGGATTGACAATCAAATAAGCCATGATCCCTCCAATAGCGATATTCAAAATGATCATGGGGATAGTCTAGCAAAATCATTTTCATCGTTTGGAACGTAACCTCCTGCTGATTTGTTGGTTTAGCGCGATAGCTGTCATCACAAATTTCAATCAGTTTCGCTGCAGCTTCTTCTGCATACATGTCTGCAAGGTCTTGCTCGCTATTTACAAAATTAACAGTATGTTCGATGGAAGCGCCCATAAAAGACATTGTTTTCTCCAAATAGGCTGATACGAAGCTTGCACCATTGCTCTCCGCCGTAGTGACTACAATACCTGCTTTACCTGTAAGCTTAAAGAGGTGTGCCCAATAGGAAAGGCGGTCGATTAATAGCTTCATATCGGATGATACGTTGTGTGAATATACAGGGCTAGCCAGGATGACAATGTCCGCTTGCTCTATTCTTGCTTTGATTTGTTCTCCATCATCATTCGCAGCTTCCTCACTTGGGCAAAACCCTTTCTCAAAGCAGTTTTTACATCCTGTAGATGGAAGGAGGTTGGAATTTAACGGAGAATATATGTCGATATTACCTATAGCACTACAATGAGCACGAGCATGATTGATAATTTGATGTACATAGCGAAATAGTCTGGATTCTTCATTTCGAGATCCGATATATACAAATATGTTTTTCAATTCTCATCACCCTCCATTTAAATAGTGAGTATAGAAGGTATTCCCTCTGGATCCTCGATACGCAGCAACTGGTAAGCAATCCCTGCCAAGCCTGTGAATAACGTTACATCAGGGTATTCGTTAATATCCATTAATTTGTATTTGTTGTTGTAAGCCTGCTTTAGGTTAACAACATGGCTGGCAATATTTCTCGCAAGCTCAAGACTGTCGGTATCCTTGGTTGAATTGTAATGAGTAAGGAAGAGTTCAGCAATGCCCATATTTCCATGGCATATACAATCATTCACCAGCAGCTGAGAGTCCTTCGTTTTGTTTAAAATACCAGCTTGAATAATTGCATCATTTAATTCGTTCAGCCACTTATCCATTTCTATTCTGGCGATGCCTTCACCAATGAAGCCATGACACCAACTCATCGCATGATAGGTCTCTTCAAGACGCTCATTTGCATATTTCATTAACTCTTGCGCCTTGCTTGTATATTGCGGAAGCTTCGTTGCCTCGCCAATTCTAAACAGAGTTAATGAATAGCCTGTAATACCATGTGCAAAGCCGCGGTTAAGCTGGTCAGGCTGTACTAATTTATGCATCAAATGATTTGCTAATTTCATTGCAAGTTGAATGAATTTTCTGTCTTTGCGTTTTTCATAAAATCTCAATAACGCATTGATTAAGCTAGTAAAGCCGTTCAAATAATCGAATTGCAGCTTTGTCTCAAATTGCTGTTCAGGAAGCTTTTCAAATTGCTCGCAATATTTATTAATCATTTTAGTAATTCTCAGCTTATTCGCTCCATAATCATCTATCAGTGAGAAGGCGTAAAATAACCCAGGGTAACCGCTTAACCCTAATTCAAAATGAGTAGCTTGATCAACAGGGTAATGGTCGAGAATTTGATTTGCGAACTGTTCATATTTTTTATTTTGTGTCTTCTGGTATAAGAAGTGGAACAGTAGATAGATGCCTCCGATGCCATTATAAAAATCTTCGCGAATCGAAATTAAAGACCATACATTCCGTTCTGATTCATAGGGAATAATCCAACTTGTTGTTTCTCCTGTAAAGGCGCTTTGCATTAGCTTTTCAGCAATTAACTCAGCTTCCTTTAGGAAATCAATATTCATTTTTGGCAAGTCCTTAATTGTATTACTGTTATACTCCAAAGCTTTATTTTCTTGAGTACGGTATTCAGAGAAATCGCCATAATGAAGATGAATAATAGAGATTTGCTTATTGATTTCCTCTTCGGTTAGGCTGTTAATGGATTTTAAGAAATAATCAAAGGAACTGATCGTGTAAAAGCTTGAAATCTCTTCATTTGCGCTAGTTATAATACTTGGTCTGTCCGTTCGACTAAAAAAAATAGGAATGTCATCTGACATCATATCTACCCATTCGGCTTGATTTAACCGCTTGTCTGTGTATGGAAAAGACCACATATTTTCAATAGCTTTCTCGCGGTCAAGCATATCCATCAGCATTTCAGGATGGTGCATGTGCATCATAATATTTGCATATTGACTAGTATCTCTAAATAAGCAGCGTGTATAAATGCCGTTGAAGCTATAGAGGACGCTGTCCTCTTGTATTAATGCTTCTTTGTTTTGCAGAAAAATTTGACATACATCTCTAAAGCCCTGAATAATTTGGTTCCGATACTGCTTATAGTCAATAAATAAATTATCATTTTCGATAAAAGGAAGATTATTTGCTCCTTCTAGCTCGAAATCTTGATAGTCATACTTCAATTGATCTGTTCCTTGATTTATAGGCTGCAGCACTTTAAATTCATACTTTTTTTGACGTCCGTTTATAGCACTAAGATCAATTCTTAGCGGATCTTCGATTTTCACACCATTAGTAGGCAAAAATAAAGTACGTGTTACATGATGAAATATCGTATCAGTAATTTGCTTCATACTTTGTGATTGCTGCTGTTCCAGTGGCATAGGCTGTTGAATTAAAGTTTCTAAATCAATAATAACTGGATACTCACCATGAGAAATCATATTTTCCATATGAATATCTGTACCGTTTAACAGTTGGATCACAGCCATTAATTGTCCAAATCGCTTATAATAAGCCTCAACCTCATCCAAGCTGTTACAAGGCTTATATGCCACGTATTCCTCGTATGCATACTCATCATGCACTAACGTTTTTACACCTCGGAGCTCTAAAATATCGTGGTCATTTAACCAATTCAATAACTGATTAAATGCTAGATTGATCTGTAAGCGTTTAGGCTTATATACAATTTTCGTATTGTCAGCAAATGTAATGACGGAAACGGTATTTCCTTGCTGATGTGTATCTCCTTCGCCTAATTTAATGTTTTGTATCGTAAAATCATCAATCGCAAATTCAGTTGTAAGCTCCTGCCGATCTGTAACAATGCGAGTTAGCAACGTCTGCATATTTCTAGTGAAAAACATCGTAGTTGTCGATAGAAGGCGGGCTAATACAATATATTTATTGTAAAATTCATTAACAAAATCTTTATTGTCAAACTTACGGACAAAAGACAAAAATCTTTCTTCAGAAGTCATTCCCTCTAATTGCCCATTTTCTCTGCATAAATTTAACTCAAGTACTAACGCTTTATGCGCCATATCCATTAATACTTTCTCTAGATGCGCTAAAAGTTGATCCAAAACCTCGGTCTTCAAATCTATTTGTTCATTTTCGAGTAAAAATTGCTGCATTGTTTTACGGGCGTATCGAATAAAAGGGTGCAAGCTGTCATTCAAATCATTTTTACGTTTGACTTCTGCAGTGTGATCGTCCATTAATGTTAATGCCTGTTGATAAACGCTAAACCATTGTGATCTTGTGGCTTTATTTCGATATTTATCAATATTTTCGGATTTAGGGGTATACTGCACTGCATGGGAGAAGGTCTCTTTGTTGTATCGGTTTATGTACAGCATATGCTCAAAGGTTTTGTCAGAAATGATAGACATGTCAGAGCGCCAATGATTCATGCTTTGAGGATCTTCCTTCAAATTCAGGGGCGCTAATAGTTTATAACGCTCAGCTATCGTTAAAGATTTGAAAATATTGGTTAGCATATTTTCACCTCTACCTTAGGAAGATTTGTTTTACATATAGTTATGGGGCAATATATAGGAATATTGCCCCATGAGTACTTATAATGACTTAATTTTTATTGTCTTTACCGCATTTAAAGGCAGCAGATGCCAGATATGAGGCAACAAAACTAATGCCCATACCGCAAAGCAGCGTTGATCTTACTTCTGCATCCATGCCGGTTCCACCAAAGATCGCAGCCATTTCTTCCTTGGGCAAGCTCTTTAAGCTTTTGCCGACAGGGGATTGTTCCAATGAATTATTCAAGACGATCTCTCCTTATCCTAAACAATTTTTGTTATTAGAAACAATGCCACTGATTGCGCTTCCAACTGCTGAGATACAAACTTTAGAGCTTTGCGCTACACTTCTGATTATAGAGGCGACAATTGTTGGTGTTGCTCTTGGATCCACATCAGAAGCTCCGTAAATGTTCTGCATTTCTTCCATAGATAGAGATTTTAAACCGCTTCCACAACTCTGATTCATCAACTTGATTTCCTCATGTGTCATAAAAAAATCCCTCCATAAAATATTAATCTAGTATTTATTACTAGATTTATCCATAGTTTATCATAAAGAAGGAATATATACAAATTTAGTGAAACATTACATAAAAACGCACTATTATACTATATTTATGTATTTTTTTCTCTTTGCCCGTCAAAAAATGACCAAGCCTCGGTATAAAGCGACCGAGGCTTAGTCACATGATTGGGGGGAGTTATGTCATGCTTTGTTGCCCCATCCATATGTATATCAGCATGGTGGCGAACAACAATACACAGAAATTGATAGTAACGAATAAATACCGAAGAGCAGGCCGGCGGTGGAATTTGAATAGGGTTCTAAAGCCGTGATTGCCCTCGATAAGGAACATTACCAAAATCGTATGCATGATAGTATGTCCAACGATTTCTGTAAACCCAAATACGGTCGTAGTAGTAATGAAAATGCCCGTTAATAAAAACGCGGTAAAACGGTTCATTAGGCCGACGATTAAGGCCCAGGCCAATCCCAGTTCAATAAACCCGCTGATTAATACAAAATCCTCCACAGTAAATCCGAATGTTGGAAGTCCATATTCATGCATCAATGAACATGCCAGCTTGGCTATCGTTAGTTTCTCCATGGCTAACCAGGCAAGGGATAGTCCGGTGCAAATATACAGCATGGGAGCAGCTGTCCGCTGCAGTTTAGGGCTGTTTGCAACGAATAGGTAGTAGATGACCCCGATATAGAACATGTAGTCAAGAAGGTGGAAAATTCCATAGGAGAGGATGGCAGTCATGTATAGGATGGCTAAGGAGGTTCCACTGACAATCAGGAGCTTGCGGTTCAGCAGTCCAATAAGCGCTATGAGAAGCAGAGCGTATATGGGCCACTGATCGGCGGGAAAAGATGGGGCAAGGTAGGTTCCGGTACAAAGCTGAAGGATAAGGCCGATTCCGACTCCGAAGCGCAGGATCAATAGTTGGAAGCGCTTTAAATTATTCAGAAACTGATGGGTGATGCGAACGATTTTGACACGCTCAAGAGGTTCGCTGAGGATTGCGGCGATGAATAGGATGGTTAATGTGAATCCTAGCCAGAATATAAAGGCAGGTGTAATCACTTTGGCAATAGGAAGTGGATACCAGTGGGTATCTTCCGTAAACCATTTGACATGCATGGTTACGGGGGGCCACTTCAAAAGCCAAGCATTCATAAATCTTCTCAACTCCTTTATTTGTTAAATACAAATCATATCTCCCCGAATCATCGGTTGTTTTGAATCACCCCCTCTGACTATGACCGAACACATTATACCAATTTATAGAATCATAGCCAATCAAATTTAATTTCTCAAAATATTTCAATTGTTTTGACTGCTTTTGAGCTTGCGAGCAGCAAGAATCTTTTGGATGTTTATGCGAAAATAGATCAAGAAATATGTTTATTGTCCAAGCTCTTCTGACTGCTTAGCCCCGTACATTCGCGAAACGCATATTGGGTGCAGCCCAGGCACTGATTATACTGAATATTTTCTAGCGCATAGTTAAGGGCTTCTCCCGTATGATCGAAGAAACGATTTTCTCCGATCATTGCATATCCGCCAGTCTTAACTAGAAGCTCCCTAGGCTGCGCCCTTATGCCGGAAATAATAACGATGATTCCTCGCTTCATCAGACGCCCGACCAGGCTGGTGAAATTGGACTCTCCCGTCGTATCCATAAAAGGCACTCTTCCCATGCGCAGCAGTACGACTTGCAGGTTCTGATCCTTGAGCAGCTTCTCTTCCAAGCTTTCCAAGACATGAGAGGCACCGAAGAATAACGTTCCTTCAATGGTATATATGCCGATTTGCGGACAGTCGCGCTCCTCGGTTACCCGGTGGGCCTGCACCTTCTCTTTGCTGGAGGAGTGATCGGGCAAGACTTTGTCTACCGCAAGCATGCCGCTCATTCGCTTGATGAACAAAATGACGGCCAAGGCAAGTCCGGCTTGAACGGCCACTGTTAAGGTCGTGAATACCGTCAGCAGAAACGTGACAAGCAGGATCAACGAATCCCCGGTGCGTGTTTTGAGCATATGGAAGAAGGTCTTATACTCGCTCATGTTCCAGGCTACGACCATTAATATTGGAGCCATGCTTGCCAGCGGAATACTGGAGGCATACGGCGCGAACAGGACGACGATCATCAGCACGACGATGCCATGGATGACTCCTGACATCGGGGAAGCAGCGCCGTTCTTAATATTCGTAGCCGTTCGGGCAATGGCGCCGGTAGCGGGGATGCCTCCAAATAGAGGAGCCGCGATATTGGCTACCCCCTGTCCGATCAATTCCCGATTGCTGTTGTGGCGGGTTCCGGTCATTTCGTCAGCTACAACGGCGGATAATAACGACTCAATGCTCCCGAGCATAGCGATGATCAAAGCGGGCTGCAGCATCAAGAGAATGCGATCCCAGCTTAATTCAAGCGGAGCAAAGCTGGGCAATCCCGCAGGAATGGGCCCATAAGCTGAGCCGATTGTCGTTACCTTGCCCGGAAACAGCCAAGCAGCAGCCAAAGTAGAGACAATAATGCCAACGAGTGAGGCGGGAACCTTAGGTAAAAATTTAGGAGTTAAAATAAGTGCGGCCAAACATATGCCGGCGATCAATACACTGTATAGATTCAAAGAGGATATCCGCAGGAAAATCTCTTTCATGTTATAGAAAAAATATTCATGCCGCTTTACGCCCTCAAGCCCCAGAAAGTTAGCAATTTGTCCGCTGAAAATAATGACGGCAATCCCGGAAGTAAAGCCGATGGTGACCGGCTTCGGAATGAATTTGATTAATGAACCCAGCCGGAGAAGCCCCATCAGCACGAGAAATACGCCAGCCAAAAATCCGGCGATCAGCAGGTTTTCATATCCGTACTGCATGACGATCGCCAGCAGAATCGGAATGAACGCCCCGGTCGGGCCGCCGATCTGGAATTTTGAACCGCCAAGCAGCGAGATCAGAATCCCGGCAATGATCGTCGTATACAGTCCATACTCGGGCTTTACGCCTGAAGCAATGGCAAAAGCCATCCCTAGAGGAATGGCAACAATCCCGACGATACAGCCCGATACTAAATCCTTGCGAAATGCATCTGCAGAGTAACCACTAAATCGTCCTATCCATTTCATTTATTTACCCTTCTTTTCTAATATTTTCTTGCCCTTAAATTTCAAATAACCCCGCGAAAGGCGGGGAAATTGATCTTACTTGTTTAATTTGCAGGAGCTGTTTTGACGCTCCACCAGCTATTTTGCGATGCTGATCATGTCCTTAGGTTTGCTTGTTGATATCCTCCAGCAGCGAGATGGATTCTACTAGATGATTGTTGAATATTTGCCGGGCCACCCCGAGCAGATCGCTGATTAACGGATCCCGAAGCGAATAAATCACGGTGGTTCCTTCCTTAACGGTGTTGACCAGGTTCTTGGAACGAAGTACAGCAAGCTGCTGGGATACCGCCGAGCCTTCCGATTCCAGCATCGTTTGAAGCTCGTTCACGTTCCGTTCTCCTTGACTTAATATTTCTAGAATACGAATTCTCATCGGATGAGCGAGCGCCTTGAAAAAATCGGCTTTGAACTGCTGTATATTTCTGTCCATCACAAAATTATCTCCTTGGTTTCATATATTCATATATCTAAAGTTTTGAATATTTGAATTAAACTACATGATAGCACGACAAACGCGGTTTGTAAATGATATATGTACATAATAAGAGACGGCAGCCGCCAGCAGTACCGTGGATATGATAAGGATCGTATAGCAGAAAACCTAAAAATCAAAGAAAGCCGCAGATCGCAGCTTTCCTAAGTTTAGATTAGAATTCATAAGTTCTCAGCTAGCTATGCTGAACCATTCTGTGAATCGCAAGAAAAACTACCGCTGAATGCGGTCTGTCTACATAGAAAGTACGTCGATCAACGTTTTTTGCTATTTTGGCATGATCCACACAATTTCGCATATGCGTACGAAGAACTTTTTCCCCCGCGCATCCAGGACAACATGATCCGGTTTAACGTCGGCGATGCAGCCATCGATTCCTCCGCGGGTCGTTTCCAGCACCACATAGTTCCCCACATTGCCTTTTAATTCATCGACCACGCAGGGATCGACAAGTGATACCGGCAGCGGCTGAAGCATATGTCCCGGATGATGCGGCATGTAGTGGTGCTGCATTGGATAATAATGATTCAAGAAATTCACTCCCATTTCGATTGATAAGACATTCTATGCGAATGACTAGTTTGCCGTATGGGCATCCGCCTAGGGAGTGAATAATTAACCCGGGAAGCATGGTATCCCGGGCAATCTTTCGCAATATCAGCTACCGATGCTCAATGAGATCAATGGTGCCGAGCACGATATGTGCCAGGCCAAAGCCAAGAGCCCCGGTCGCGGCAAGCTTATACTTGCTTCCAAGCAGTGAAGCGGCTGAAGCGGATACTACAGCCCCAAGAACTGTAGGAATCAAACCTTCGCGCATAGGTTAACACTCCTTTGGATTCAATTGGAAAGACAACGTTATTCTGATTCTTGCAGACGTAAATTATGCATTGCGGTTGACAGTGAATAATTGCTATATCTATAATTGTTATACAAATTAATTATCGTGTGGGGAGGCGTTATCGTTGCGAATCAAGGATTCCCTTGGCTATATCATTACGAATACAGGTCGAAAAATCACTCAGCATTTAACGCAGAAGTTCCATGCCCATGGCATAACTTCAGAGCAATGGTCTGTCCTGCAAACATTGACGGAGGAGGACGGGATTACACAAGCTGAGCTCTCTCGGCGCACGGAGAAGGATCCAACGAACGTTACCCGCATTTTGGATCAGCTTGAGAGAAAAGAGTTGATACGCAGAGGGGCCAATAAGGGGGATCGGAGATCTTTTCTGATTCATGTCACGGAAAGCGGACGAAGCTTGAGCCAAAAACTATTGCCTGTTGAAATTGAATTCACGCAATCTTATATAAGCGACTTGACCGAAGAGGAGCTTACGCTGCTCCGCCGGGCACTTCAGAAAATAAACGAACGATTATAACCGCCCTGCTGGAAACTAGCCCAAATACATCATAGAAAGCAGGAAAAGGATTGAAAGAATTATCATTATGGAACAGAAACTTCATGCTGATTTGCTTCAGCAGTTTTTTTGTGTTTATGACGTTTTATATTTTGGCAGTAACGCTGCCTAGCTTTGTGTTGGATTCGCTGCACGGCAGCCAAAAGGGAATTGGCCTCGTGACGACGGTTTTCATCATTGCAGCTGTTATCTTTCGGCCTTTGGCCGGCAAGTGGCTGAATGAGCTCGACAACCGAAAAATCATGAATGCCTCGCTTATTCTGTTTGCGGTTTGCAGCGCTGGATATTTAATTGTGAGGGACTTTGCGCCGCTGCTTGTTTTGCGCGTCATTCACGGGGCTGCCTTCGGCGTAGCGGCTACGACCACTTCGGCGATCGCCATCAAGCTGATTCCGGAGAAGCGTAAAGGGGAGGGGATCGGTTACTTTACGCTTTTCATGAGCTTAGCCATGGTCTTCGGGCCTTTTCTTGGTCTGATGGTTATCTCTCATTTCAATTTCTCCGTCTTATTTATGATGTGCCTTGTATTCTCGGTGCTCTCTCTCCTCTGCGGACTGCTGCTGCAAATCCCTCAGCAGCCCGAAGTGAAGAAGCCAAGCGCCAGTTCATGGCATTGGAAAACCTTTATTGAACCGAGAGCCATTCCGATCTCGATCTCCGGCTTTATGCTGGCTTTTTCCTATGGCGCCATCTCCACTTTCATTTCGGTCTATGCCAAAAGCCTCGGCATGGAGCCGATGGCCAGCTACTTCTTCATTGTTTTCGCCGCCCTCATATTGATTTCCAGGCCATTCACGGGAAGGCTGTTCGACCGAAGAGGCGAGCATATCCTCGTGTATACCGGCTTATTCTTCTTCGTCATCGGTATGATCTGGCTCAGTCAGGCGAATAGCACCTTTGCCTTTCTTGCGGCTGGCGGGGTGATCGGGCTAGGCTATGGAGCCTTGCTCCCCAGCTTTCAGGCGATCGCTATTAAATCCTCTCCGATCCAGCGCAGCGGACTGGCGACCAGCACCTATTTCGTATTCTTTGATGCAGGCTATGGGGTAGGCTCTTACGTGCTAGGGGTTATAGCCGCCATGACCAGCTATGGAACGATGTACTTTATCGGTGCGATTATCGTTGCTTTTACAACGATTTTGTACTATGCGCTTCATCACCGAAGACAACGCAGAAAGCAAACGGCAGAGCCTGCCGCATCAGCTCCCCATCCCACGGAATAGCTTCCTCTTAGATTCAAATCTTTGGCTTAAAGGGTAAAAGAGGTCAATACCGTAAGCCAAGGGAGGGAGCGTTTGATGCGCAAAAGAGCGTCCCAATTGCTGCAGCAGATCATTTTCGTAGGCCCTTCTACGCTGTTTTTTATCTTGATTGTGGCTGCACCTTTTATGCTCGGCTTGTATTATTCGTTTACGAGCTGGAATGGCATTTCGCGGCATGCCGATCCCGTGGGGATCAACAATTATATCCATATTTTTACCAGAGATCTTGATTTTCTGAACTCATTCACGTTTACCGTGAAATTTACGCTGTTTAGCGTCGTACTTACGAATCTGGTTGCATTCATCCTCGCTTATTTGCTGACCAAGCCGTTCCGAACACGGAACGTGATGCGTACCGTCTTCTTCATGCCCCATGTGATCGGCGGGCTGCTGCTCGGCTTTATATGGCAGTTTATTTTTGTTAGAGGCTTCAGCTCAATCGGTGAAATGACGGGGCTCAGCTTCTTCCAGCTGCCGTGGCTGGGTACGGAATCCACCTCGTTTTGGGCGATCGTCATTGTATTTGTCTGGCAGAACGCCGGGTATCTGATGGTCATTTACATTTCCGCGATGAATAACGTGCCGAAGAATCTCATGGAGGCAGCTCAGGTGGATGGCGCTGGCAAGCAGCAGGTGCTCGGTAAAATCGTCGTGCCGCTAATTATGCCTGCAGTGACGGTCTGCTTATTCTTGGCAATATCCTGGTCCTTCAAGCTGTTTGATCTTAACCTGTCTCTAACGAAGGGCGGGCCGTTCAAATCGACGGAATCTGTCGCGCTGAACATTTACAATGAAGCTTTTAACATCAGCCGGTTCGGCATGGGCTCCGCGAAAGCGATCCTGTTCTTTCTCATTGTGGCGGTCATTTCATTGCTTCAGGTATGGGCCACGAAGAGCAAGGAGGTGGAGATGTAATGGACACGGCAAGACGGTATAACGGAAAAATGGTGCTGGTCGAGCTGCTGATCATCCTCGGCGGTCTGCTGTTCCTCGTTCCGTTCTATTTCCTCCTGATCAACTCGCTCAAGAGCTTCGGAGAGATCCTGACCGATGCGGCGGGCTGGCCGTCCGCGTTCCAATGGAAGAATTACGCCGGAGCGTGGGAGAAGACGTCTTTTCCCAAAGCATTCGGGAATTCGCTGCTAATTACGGTACTCAGCAATCTGCTGCTTGTGCTGATGTGTTCCATGGCTGCTTACCGGATGGCTCGCAAGCCGACCTGGTTCAACCGCATCCTGTTTATGGCGTATGTGGCGGCGATGATCATTCCGTTCCAGGCGATCATGATTCCGCTCGTCAAAGTGACGAGCATACTCGGCATCATGAACTCGCGAACCGGGCTCATTCTTTGCTACCTCGGGTTCGGCGCGCCGCTTACAGTATTTCTGCTCCACGGCTTCGTGAAGTCGGTTCCGCTGGATATCGAGGAAGCCGGCCGGGTGGATGGCTGCTCGTCTTATGGCATCTTCTTCCGGATCGTCCTGCCGCTGATGCAGCCGATTGCGGTGACCGTCGTCATCCTCAATACGCTGTGGATCTGGAACGACTATCTGATGCCGTCGCTGATCCTGCAGAAGCCGGAGCTGTTTACGATACCGATCGAAACCTTTGCTTTTTTCGGGCAGTTCACGAAGCAGTGGGATCTGGCCTTGCCTGCTCTGGTGCTGGGCATTACCCCTATCGTGATTTTCTTCCTGTGCATGCAGAAATACGTGATCGAGGGGATCGCGCAGGGCTCAGTCAAAGGATGATGGCAGATATGATCATGATCGAGAGACGGGAGGTCGAGCAGGTATGAGAGCAGGAAGGAATATGGGCAGATTGGCTGTGCTTCTGCTGCTGACGGTATGGCTTGCAGCAGGCTGCGGTGGCCAGCAGGAAGCCGAAATTCAAGATGGACGCAAGGTGCTGCATATTTTCCAGTTCAAAGTGGAAATCGCCGAGGCGCTGGAAGGGCTGCAGAAGGAATTCGAGCAGGAGCACCCGGACATCAAGCTGGAAATTCAGACGGTGGGGGGCGGCAGCGATTACGGAGCTACACTGAGGTCGAAATTCGCCTCTGGGGAAGAACCCGATATTTTCAATATCGGCGGATACCGCGAGATGGAAATGTGGGAGGAATACCTGGAGGATTTGTCCGACCAGCCCTGGGTCAAGGATGTCAAGGAGCTGGCCAAAGAGCCGATGACCAAGGACGGCAAATTATACGGGCAGCCGATGAACCTGGAAGGCTACGGCTTTATATATAACAAGGAGCTGTTCCGCCAGGCCGGCATTACCGAGCGCCCGGTGACGCTCAGCGGACTGCGGGAGGCGGCGCAGAAGCTGGAAGCCGCGGGCATCATCCCGTTTTCCAACGGGTATCAGGAGTCCTTCGTGCTCGGCAACCATAATATCAATGCTGCTTTTGCTTATCAGAAAGACCCTGCGGCATTTATCCAGCAGTTAAACGAAGGGACGGCAAAGTTCGCGGACGACCCGGTCGTGCAGCAGTGGTCGGATCTCTTGGAGCTAACGCTGGAATACAGTAATCCGAACCCGCTCACCACGGATTACAACACCCAGGTAACGCTGTTCGCCAGCGGCAAAGCCGCGATGATGCAGCAGGGTAACTGGACGCAAGGGCAGATCGACGGGATCGATCCGAATCTCGACTTGGGCATACTGCCCATGCCGATTGACGACACGGCAGAGGATAATGACGTACTGTTCGTCGGGGTGCCGAACAACTGGGTCATCAACAAGAATTCCCCCGTCAAAGAGGAAGCGAAGACCTTCCTCAACTGGCTGGTCTCCTCCGACACGGGCAAGAGGTACATTACCGAGGAGTTTCAATTCATCCCGGCTTTCGATACGATTCAAGGGAAAGAGGAGGCTCTCGGCGCGCTCGGCATCGAGGTGCTGAGATACACCGATGCAGGCGAAGCGCTAACCTGGAATTGGTTCCGGTTCCCGAATGGCATGTCTGGTGAATTCGCCAGCAGCATCCAGGCCTACATCGGCGGCAAAATCACGAAGCCCGAGATGTACGAGCAGTTCCAGCAAAACTGGGACAATTTAAGTGTGGAATAGGCAGGCTCAGAAGCGTTGATGGCAATCTATCAATGCTTCTTTTTTTTGGGCAAAAATGAGGGGAGTCTATCCATCTGCTTTGTTCTTTTGCTACAATGCATTAGGATGAATAGGGAGAATGATCAGCTATTGAGGGAGCTATGTATGAACAGAATACTGCGCTTTTTACGCCGTTTCATGCTGCAAAAAACGATTTATCGGACGTTCCTCGTTTACTATTTGCTCGGTAACCTGCTGCTGCTCGTGCTGCTTGGGATGTTATCCATTCGCGATTCGACCCGGATGATTACGGAAGAGGTGATCCGGTCAAGCAACAAGGTGATGGAGCAAGCTGCTCAAGGCTTGAGCTTCAACCTGGAGGAGACGAAGCGGTCGCTGCTGGTGCTGGCGAGCAACCAATCCGTCGGAGCGATTATGCGGCATGCTGAGGTGCCTGATATGGCCTATTTGCTGCAGCATGAACGGAATATTTCTGAAATTACACAGAGCATCAATACGTACCAGTCATTAATCAGCGATGTTCTCATCCTGGGGAAAAACGGGTATGTCAACAATTTGAACGGGCGGAGTTCGCTTTGGTGGGAGTATTCTTTCGGGGCGCAGCCTTGGGCACAGGAATCCTTTCAGCCTCGGCAGGGAGATTATTTTTTTAGCCTAGGCATACATCATCAGGATTATTATTTAAGCTCGGACATTTCTCGTTATGGACGTCCCACCTTGTCCGTAGCCATGCAGGTCAAAGGCTTTCGCCGTGAGGTCATCGGCTCGGTCATTGCCAACCTCGATTTGCAGAAGGTAAACAGCATGTTCGAGCGCAACAACTATCAGAACAATGGGAGCATCTTTCTGATTGACGAGAACAGGAGAATCATCGTTCACCAGAATAACGAAGAAATCGGCCAAATCATGGACATTGATGGGATCGATGAGATATACGAGCAGAAGTCGGGCAATTTCCGCACGCCATTGTACGGGGAGGAGCATTTGATTATTTATCAGCCGACGGCCGTTGAAGGCTGGATGATGATCTCCGCCGTACCGATGAGTGAAATCACAAGCCAATCGGCTCCGCTAAAGTCGAACCTGGCGCGAATCCTTTACCTGTGCCTGATTCTAAACGTGCTGATCAGTCTGGCGGTCACCTTTCGCATTTCCCGGCCGATGCAAGGCCTGCTGAAGACGCTGGACAAAATCGGAACCGACGACATGCTGTACATTCGAGATAAGAACTACCAGTATCACGAAATCAATCAGATCGGTATGAAGTTCAAAGAGCTTATGGATCGGATCGATCTGCTCATTCAGCAAAACTATTTGACTCAGATTGCGCTGAAAGAAGAAGAGCTGAAGGCGCTGCAAGCCCAGATCAATCCTCATTTTCTGTTCAATACGCTGCAACTGCTGCAGACGGAAATTGTATGCGGTAACATCGAGTCCTCCAATCATATCGTGCTTTCCCTAAGCCACATGTTCCGTTATTCGATGAGACAGTCGGGTGAGCTTGTGGAGCTTAGAACGGAGCTCGAGCACGTACGGAATTATCTTTATATTATGAATAAAAAATACGATGACCGCTTGCAGGTCGAAGAGTGCATTGCGGATAAGCGCGTATTACCGTGCAAAATACCTAAGCTATTGCTGCAGCCTGTCGTGGAGAACTGTATCCGGCATGGATTCGGTGAGGATCGGCGGGAGGGTGCCATTCGCATCAGCGTAACCACAGTGAAGAGAGGCCTGCTCATCGCCATTCGGGATAGCGGCAAAGGGATGAATGCGGATGAGCTGAGACGGCTGAGGCGGCAGCTGGACAAGCCGGATGGGAAGAACGGTAATATCGGCCTTTATAATATCAATCACCGGATTAAGCTGAACTTCGGACAGGATTTCGGAATCCGGATCCGCAGCACAAGAAATGCCGGTACTTGCGTATATTTAGTTGTGCCGAGGATCGAATAAGCTCGTTTTACGAGGGGGATATGCCATGAAATTGCTAATAGCGGATGACCAGACTTCCCTGCACACTTTTTTGGATAAGACGATGGACTGGACAGCCTTAGGGATTACGGAAATCAAACATGCTTACGACGGCCGGGAAACTCTGCAGCAGCTTGGAGAGTTCCTGCCGGATATCGTCATACTGGACATTCAGATGCCATTTATGAGCGGGATCGAAACCTTGCAGCAGTTGGATCATTCCATAAAGAAGCCGAAAACGATCATTGTAAGCGCCCACGATGAATTTGCCTATGCGCAGGAAGCGCTGCGTCTTGATGTCTATCAATATTTGCTGAAGCCTGTGGATGTCGTAATGCTGAAGAAAACCATTCATGAGCTCTCATCCGCCATACAAGCAGAGCAGCAATCCATTCTGGCCCATGAATTCGGGAAGCTGGTGCACTCCAGGTCTGGGTATGCAAATAGCCTCGCAGCTGTCGAGCGGGCCTGCTGCTTGCTGAAGCTCCAGCAATGCGCCGTCCTCCATATCGAAGGAGAGGGCCTGAATGAGCACATGCTTGGGGAATGGCTGCTGCAGGCGGAGCCGACGCTGATTCCAGTAGTTTATCGAAAGAGTCGGGATAAATACAGCTGCCTGTTGGGAATAACCGCCTCTATGCCAGAATCCCGGTTTCTGGAGCTGTGCCGGGAGACGTTATCCCGTATACAAGCCCATGAATCCGAACTTGCGTTGAGCATCGGAGTAAGCCGAATGATGGACGGATGCCATGCTGACAAGCTGCCGGAGCTGCTGGAGCAGAGCGAGGAAGCCGGCATGCTGAGCTTCTATACCTGTGAGCCCGTGAATGCGTATCAGGAGGAGGCGTTCAACAAGGCATGGGGCATGCAGCACTTTCAGACCTACGAGCAGGCCTATCGGGAAATGGTTGTCCGCGAATTCGCGCCGGAGGCCGCCAGGGAGCTGACGGCAGAAATGTTCGATTGTTTCTGCAACTCACGGATTCCGCCGGAGGATGTCTATTCTCTAGTTCTTCATTTTCTATACGTCATTGCCCAGTCGATTCCGTCTATGGGCAGGTCAAGTACGAAGCTCAATAACATCACCATGGATGACCTTAGGAGTTATCGTAATATCCGGGAGCTGGAGCTATTTTTTATGAGCTTAATCGATCATATAGCCAGCATCATGAAAGGCCCGAACCTGACGGAGGATATGGTCATGAGGGTGAAGCAATATGTCGACCTCAACTATGGGGAGGATTTGTCTCTGCAAATGGTGGCGGATCGATTTGGTGTAGACCGCTTTCAGTTAAGCAGGCTGTTCAAGCAGGAGATGAATGTGAACTATTGGAATTACGTGATTCAGATCCGCATGGAGAAGGCCGCCGAATTGCTGCTCCGCACGGAGGAGAAGAACAGCGTGATCGCTTCCGTGACCGGATTTGTGGATGAAAGTCACTTCAGCAGGACGTTTAAAAAATACTATGACGTGTCCCCCAAGCAATACCGTCAGCTCCATCGAGGCGAGAAACATTAAGCCGTGCAACGAAATACAAGAAGTTGCGCAACAATATGAATTCCGCCGCGAAAGGAACCGGAGTAAGCTTTGAAATGAGTGTAAGTGCTTACAATGTTGAAATAAGGGGGAACTAAACGTGAAAAGAAAGTCACTGCTGTTGATTATGGTTATGATCGTCACGATGGTGCTCAGCGCCTGCGGAGGCAAAGACAGTTCTGAAAGCGCAGCCAGCGGCGCCGAGGGCGGGCAAAGCAAGCAAAAGGTGAAGCTGAGCATCCTAGCCTGGAACAATGAGTCCGAAATGAAGCCGGTGCTGGAAGGGTTCCAGAAGAAATACCCGCATATTTCTTTCGATTTCCAATTTGCTCCGCCGGTCAAAGACTATATTTCGAAATTGCAGACGATGCTGCTGTCGGATTCCGCGACGGATATTTTTATGATCGCTGCCGAGAACCGCAATGAAATTATCGACGGCGGACATGCGATCGATCTGACCGACTATCCGTTCATGGATGTCATGCTCGACAGCAATAAACCGATGCTTAGCAAGGACGGAAGAACCTACGCTTTTACGCAAAACGGCTGGGTAGGCGGTTGGTTCTACAATAAGGCGCTATTTGAGAAAGCAGGCATTACGGAGCTCCCTGAAACTTGGGATGAGTTCATCGCCGTGTGCTTGAAGCTGAAAGAGGCAGGAATTGTCCCGATTTATGATACCATGCAGGATTTGACGCAAATCCATTCGGCTCTATACGGGAACATGGTGCTGTCCCAGGACCCTGATTTTGACGAGAAGATCTTTGCTGGCGAAAAAACATTTGCCGATGGATGGACAGAAGTGTTTAAAGTGTGGAAAAGAGATTTGATCGATACGAAAATTTTGACCTCCGACATGATTGGCCTGACTGGAGATCAAGTCGAAAGCGAGTTTGCACTCGGCAATGTCGCGATGTTCTTCAGCGGCCCGTGGGTGATGGATAAATTGACGCAGGTGCCGGATCTGGATTTCGGAGTCATGGGTCTGCCTGGATTCGAGAAAGGCCAGAGCTACTATGTCGGGGCGCCAGGCGTAGGGTTTGCGGTGAATAGCAAGACGAAGAATAAAGAGGAAGCGCTGCTGTTCCTGGAGTACCTGAGCACGGAAGAAGGCCTGCAGCTGTTCTATGAGGGCACGAATTTAATCATGACAGCCAAAGGCTTCGAGGCGGAAGTGCATCCTGCCCTGCAAAACGCATATGAGGAAGGCCTGATGCAAGGCAGAATCTATTTGCCTATGGTAACTTGGCCAAGATACCAGGAAGCGCTCAGAAATCAATTCGTTGTATCGACCCAGGATATGGCTGTAGGTAAGATAACGCCGGAGGAAGCTGTTCAAGCCATTGATAAGAAATTCATTGAGATGGAGAGTTACTAAGGTCTAGCTCACTGAAAGGAAGATCAATCTTGGGTAAATTTCTGCGACAGCTGCAATACCAGGTGTTTCTGATTCCGATTCTGATCATTTATACCTTGTTTACGATTTACCCGTTAATTCGCTCATTTATGCTTAGCCTGACTAATTTTAACGGGTATTCAACGAACTATGACTTTATCGGTTTAAAAAATTATGTGCGCTTGTTCGCCGACAATGCGATCGTATCGGGAATATCATTTACGATATTGTTTGCGGTCGCAACAACGGTGCTGGTCACTTTACTAGCGATTCCGCTAGCGCTTGTTCTGGATCAGAATTTTTTCAGCAAAAATGTACTGCGGGCGGTCTTTTTCTTCCCGTCCATTCCGAGCGGCCTGCTGTTGGCCTTTATCTGGGGCTTTATCTTCGCGCCGATCCCGTCGGGGATTCTGAACACCTTCCTGCGCGAACTGTTCGGGATGTCGGCCCAGCCATGGTTATCCGATCCTGTACTGGCTAAGATTTCGACGATTGTCGTCGCTGTTTGGGCCACGACTGGATGGCACGCGGTCATTTATCTGGCCTTCCTGCAGTCGATTTCCAAGGACTTCTTCGAGGCAGCGGCGATCGATGGGGCCAGCAAGTGGCAGCAGATCCGCTACATTACCATTCCGCTGCTGGCTCCGGCGATGACGGTGAGCGTGCTGCTCTTAATCACTAACGGCTTGAAGGTCTATGAGATCCCGTTTGCATTAACGAACGGCGGACCTGGTTTTGAGACGCATACGATTACGCAGGTGATCGTGCTCCGGGGGATTTCCGAAGCTCAGTTCGGACTCGCTTCTGCGATTTCGGTCATCTTCTTCCTTATCGTGCTAGTGATTGGCTTCGTCCAATTCAACCTGATGCAGAAAAGGGAGGAGCGCATGCAATGATAGGATCCAAACGGAAATTATGGATACTGGATGTTCTTATGCTTCCTTTCGGACTGCTCACTTTTTTCCCTTTTTACATTATTATCGTCAACACGTTTAAAAGCGAATTCGAAACGGCAACGAAGCCGGTCAGCTTGCCTACAAGCTGGAACTTCTCGAATTATGCCAGAGTCTTTGAGGAGACGCCGATACTGCGCAGCTTCGGCAACAGCTTGTTTCTGACCGTAACGGCCGTTATCCTGATGGTACTGATCGGAGCCATGGCAGCTTATCCAATCGTGTATAACCGGACTCGCTTAAATCGGGTCATTATGGGATACCTGCTGCTCGGGTTCATGGTTCCGTTTCAGACGCTGCTGGTGCCGCTGTTCCAGTTGATGACCAACTTGAAGCTGGTAGATAAGCTGTATGGATTAACGACGATGTATTTAGGGGGCTCGGTGTTTGTCTTCTTCCTGATCCTGGGGTATATGAAGACCATTCCGAGGGACTTATCGGAGGCGGCTATCATTGATGGCTGCTCGATCTGGGGCATATTCTGGAAGATCATCCTGCCTTTGCTGCAGCCGATTACCGTAACCTGCGCCGTGCTCCAAACGATGTGGATCTGGAACGATTTCCTGTCCCCGATGCTGTTCCTTAGCTCCCGGGAGAATACAACGCTCGTTCTGGAGATCTATAAAGCCAAGGGCGAATTCGCGGTCAATTGGCCGATGTTCATGACGATGACGGTCATTACGCTTGCCCCTGTGTTTGTATTCTTTATCGCCATGCAGAAGCAAATCGTAGAGGGGATCGTTGGCGGAGCAGTGAAAGGGTAAGAGGAATTCAGGCAGTGAGAGATAAAAACACGAAGCCAGTAATACAGCCAAATTTAGCCGAGCTGGGATAATAAGAGCGTGGAAACAGGCTGGAAATTGAATAGGAACAACAAGCTGAAAGCTACCTTCAACGGGATGTTGGGGGTGGCTTTTTTTGTTAATTCAACCATATAAGGGGCTTTATGACTATACAAGATTAAATGTAAGTTAGCCGATAAAGATGATACATATTAATAAATATGGGGAATGGAGGAAAATATTTGGGTGGGGCTTATTTTCATTCTTTTCATAGCTAACATACTGGCCTTTTCTATTGCGATTTATTTTATTAAATATAGATATTTATAAAAAATAACGAATTCAAGATTATTAAATGAATCAGGTGAGTCGATCGGAGAAATATACCTCCCTGGGGAGATAACGAGTCCGTGTCTAGGAAAAGACAATAAAATAAATGTTACGGTAAATATCCCTAGGAAAAATCACGGGTAACTGCTTGTATTGTATCGGGTATTCAACATAAATGAGGAGAATCAACGTATGACGGATAAATTTACTGAACTAATCGCCATGAAAAAGTCTCGAAAAAAACCTCAGGAAGGTGATATATTTGTCATTCAACCAAAGGAGAACCATTACTACTTTGGCAAAGTAATAAAGACGAATATCCAAGGGAAGAATCTGAATTTTGAAGGTATGAACCTGATATTTATGTATAATTGCTTATCTCACAACAAAGAAATACCTAGAAATTTAGATGAATTTGAATTTTTATTTGCACCGACTGTAGTGAATTTCCAGGGTTGGTTGAAGGGGTACTTTGAAACGGTTGGGAATCAGCCTTTAACTGTTAAGGAGCTAAACGTCGATTACGGCTTTTATGACGATCCTGAGAGGCAAGATAGATTTTATAATTTAGAAGGTGAGCGCATCTTACATAAACCCAAATATTTGGACTTTGTAGGCCTCGCAAGCTATGGCTATGTTGGGAGGCAGGCTTATAGAGTACTATATGGAAAAGAGTATTAGTAAACAGTTCGAGTATATAAAGAGCTTCTGTAAAGTTAACACTGTAAACAAAAGAGTATCAGATCCCTCAGTTTAATTTAAAGAACAGAGGGATCTATTTTCATTGCAGCTTGCAGGAATTTGTTGGACGACAAGTTAAATCCTGTAATAGCCAATGTTATTTTATTAAATAGATTCACTCTCCGTTCCTATGGTTCCTTAAATAAATAATCAAAGAAGGTGAATATATGAAAGTTATCTTTGAACAAAACTAAATAGTTAGTGGTTTTAGAAGGAAGATATGATCCAATTGCTTCCCAGCCTTCTCAAACCCATTGGATTAGAAAACTCATAATAAACTTCTGGAGGAATTTTATGAGGAGTCTTATTGATGTTACATCTATCAAATTATGGATGGACAGAATGCAAGTCGTAAGGAAAGCAATTGAGGGTTTTTGGGAAAATATTAAATTGTATAGGGAGGAGGATCCCGAAGAATTTGAAAAGAATTTCCCCAATTATGATCCAGCGTTTCTAGAAGTCGAGGTTCAATCAGTATCAATTACTTTTGATAATTTTCCAGAATTGAATTACAATCATGTTCATGTTGTCATCCCCATAAGATACAAGGGTAAGAACATGGGCATGTATAAGATCTTGTTTACATTTGATGGTCATATAGAAGATGATTTTTTTATAATTGATTAGTAATAAATTATATCGTTAAGCACACAAATGAAAACGCCCGTTACCACGGCTAAAGTGGAAACGGGCGTTTGTGCTTTATATGTTTACTGTTCTTCTGTACACGGGAAGAACAACTTTGGTTCCTGCTTAGATTACAACCACAATCATTTTCTAAAACAACAAAAGCCCTGCCTCTCTTTTGTCCTTGCGGCTCCGATGACCGCGCCAGTGTGAATCAGAAATACATTAAATCCTTACTTTGGGTCATTCATAGGAATTTTCATACCTGGTCAGGTATAGGAGGGCTATAATCTTGTGAGGAACTGCTTTTAAAGCGGAATTGCAACTCAAATATTGATTATATCATAGTTATTATACTATTGCAAAAAGAATGTTGTAAGACCTAAATTGTATAAATTACTCTTATATTTTACATTCCAAATGAAATCCCGCTCCAGTAGCACTGAAGCGGGGAAATACATTGCGGATATAACAGTATTAGTACCGAAAAGCAGTTGCCTTAAAGTACATATACTGTTTTAAAGCATGCGTCTGAGCCAAAGCAGGATCTATACATCAGGGGGATTCGCTGCACCCAAGTATTAATTCGAATCTTGCATCTAGTTCACAAAGGCATAGCTATCGTTCGTTTTATTCAACATGTCCTTGAATCCGGAAGTAGCATACAACTTCTTCTCTTTGGAAATGAACAAGGCCTCTGTGTCCGGTGTGTCCTCGATGAACTTCAACCCGTCTTCGATGCCGAGCACGAACAGCGTTGTGGACAGGGCATCCGCATCGGTAGAATGCTTCGTTACGACGGTGACACTGCTGATGCCATTTTCAACCGGATAACCGGTTCCAGGATCGAGAATATGCTGATAGAGCTTGCCGTCCTCGATAAAAAAGCGCTCATAGATGCCGGAGGTGACGATGGTCTTGTCGGCCACTTGAATCGTGCCGATTGAGTTGCCGCGTTCTTTGCCCGGGTCCTGAATACCGATGTTCCACAACTTGCCGCCCGGCTTATTGCCCATGGCATAAATATTGCCGCCGAGATCGATGATAGCGCTGCTGAAGTCTTGTGCCTCCAAATATGCGTAAATTGCATCTGCGGCATAGCCTTTGCCGATGGAGCCGAGGTCGATGGCCATGCCTTCTTTTTGCAAAAAGATTTCGTGCGTGTCCTTATTCATTTCTATTAAGTGATAGTCGCTAAGTCCTTTGGCGGCTTCGATCAGATCGGCGTCTGGCACCTTGGCGCCCTCATGGCCGATATTCCACAGCGACACTAGATTGCCGATGGCGGGATTGAACCTACCATCCGTCCGCTTCGCATAGTCGAGAGCTTTCTCAACCAATTCGAACGTCTCCTTTGAAACTTTAACGGGCGACTTGCCGGAATGGCTGTTTACCTGGTAGATTTCGCTGCTCTCCAGCGTACGGCTGATTTTGCTGTCAATGTCATTCAGCAGGGCTTCAATTTCGTTAAAATGCTGCCGTGTTGCGCGATCATCGTATATTTTCACGTTGACGACGGTGTCGAAGATGAAGAACGTTTCTCCCATCGGCTTCATGGTCTCATGCGTATTCGCTGTCGTATCGCTGGATTCGCCGGAGGCCTTGGACAGGCCTGGGTTTGTACCGCAGCCAACCAGTAAAGCCGTTGATAGCCATAGCGTTAATCCTAAAGTAACCAGTTTATTGTGCTTCATAAACGCCGCCTCATTTCATTTGCTTCTAAATTGATCCATTCAAATTTATTGTATCAAGGGCGGGAACAGGTTTAAAGTACTTTTTTTCACAAAGTAATGATTATTCCATTAAAATCCTTATAAAGTGAGGGTTTTGTGACAACTGGGAAAATGAGAGAAATCGCACAGGTTAGTCATTGAACAGAGGGTATAATGAGATCATCTAAGATTTATATAATCAAAAAATAAGGGAGTTTTCTCTATGAAACGTGGAGATATCCTGCTGGTCGGCTTGATACTCGTGATTGCCCTGGCATTTCTGATTCCCAGGTGGTTTTTTGAAGATTTAAGTGAAAAGAATCACAATGGCAGTCCGCTTGTCGCAAATATCAAGGTCGATGGCAAGCTGGTACGATCCGTGGAGCTGACGGAGGAGGAGCAAATCATTGAAATTGAAACCGTGGATGGTCTCAATATTTTGAAGGTGCATGATTATGGCATAGAGATGATTGAGGCGGACTGCCCAGATCAGTTATGCCTGACCTTCGGCTTTGTCCAGCGCAACGGGGGGACAATTGTCTGTCTCCCGCACAAAATGATTGTAGAAATTGAAGGACCTTCCGGGGAAGGAGATGAGATCGATGCCGTCGTTCAATAAACCGACCGCGCCGAGAACGCTCGGCAGCGAGTCATCCACTCTCATGTTGAAAAGAACGGTTATCGTCGCGATTTTCGCTGCGGTTGCGGTTGTGCTGAGCCTGATTGAATCAATGATTCCGATCAATATGGGCGTACCCGGCGCCAAGCTGGGGCTTGCGAATATTATGGTGCTGACCTGCCTTTATTTCCTGCGGGCGAGGGATGCCCTGACGATGGTGCTGCTGAAAACACTGCTTACCGCCTTTATTTTCGGTACGTTCTCCAGCTTCTTGTTTAGTATTATGGGCGCGTTGTTCAGCTTCGCAGCGATGTGGTTCTTGCTCCTGGTAGGACGCAAAAGACTGAGCATGATCGGCATAAGCATCGTCGGGGGAATTGCCCATAACATCGGGCAGCTTACCGCAGCATCCTTGTATTTCCTGACGACGAAAATATTCTACTACCTGCCAATGCTGCTCATTACAGGGGTACTGACGGGAATTGCGGTCGGGATCGCGGTTCGGTACTTGATTCCTGCGCTTTCCAGACTGTCTTTGTTTGAATCTTTTCTGACGGATTAAGGGAGTGGAGAAGATGGCTGCAGCTGAATTTGCATATGAATTGAAGCGGGCTTCCTTCGCTTATGCGCCGGATACCCCGGTTCTGGATGAGGTGACGCTCCGCATCGCTTCCGGGAGCTGGGTATCGCTCGTGGGGCCGAACGGCTGCGGTAAATCGACCCTTGCCAAGCTGCTTGGCGGGCTGTTGGCCGCAAACAGCGGTACGGTCATGGTTGAGGGCCGGGAGCTGACACGGGAGTCGGTCCCGGAGATCCGTCCCCGGATCGGCATGGTGTTCCAGAACCCGGATAACCAGTTTATCGGCTCCACGGTGGAGGAGGATATCGCTTTTGGACTGGAGGGGCGCTGCCTCTCCCGCAAGGAAATGAGAGCCCGGGTGAAGCGTTACGCCGAGAAGCTGGAAATCAGCCATCTGTTGGCCAAGCATCCGGCGGAGCTGTCGGGGGGACAGAAGCAGCGGGTAGCCATCGCTTCGATTCTGGCGATGAAGCCCGGCATCGTGATTTTCGATGAAGCTTCTTCCATGCTGGATGAAAGAGCTCGCGGAGAGCTGCTGCAAATCTGGCAGGACATGCGCAGGAACGGGGATTATACGCTCATTTCTATCACGCATGATGCGGAAGAGATTATGGCCTCGGACCGGGCAATTGTACTCCGGGGCGGGGCCATCGCTGCCGATAAAACCCCGGCGGAGCTATTTGCAGATGAAGAGCTGCTGCAGGCGTGCCGTTTGATTGCGCCTTACCGGGTGAGGCTGCTGCAGGAGCTGAGGAACCGGGGGATGGATGGAGCGGGCATTATCCATGGCTGGCATTGAGGAGGCGGTGACATTATGGCGATTACATTCGAGGAAGTCAGCTATGCATACGATGACGGCAGCTTATGGCGAAGCGGAGCGCTGGAGAGGGTCGAGCTTGAGATTCGACCCGGAACATTCACAGGAATTGCCGGGACGACAGGCTCCGGCAAGTCGACGCTGCTTCAGCATTTCAACGGCCTACTGAAGCCGACCGCAGGCCGTGTACGGGTTCTGGATGCGGTGGTGAATGCTCGGGAGAAGGCGCCTAAAATGCGTGAGCTGCGCAGGCGCGTAGGGCTGGTCTTTCAATTCCCTGAGCAGCAGCTGTTCGAGGATACGGTAGAGAAGGATATTTGCTTCGGACCGCTTAACTTTGGAATGTCTCTCGCGGAGGCCAAGGAGCGGGCGAAATGGGCCTTGTCCCTGCTTGGGCTGGATGAATCGGTTCTGCAGAGGAATCCTTTTCATCTCAGCGGCGGGCAGATGCGCAAGGTAGCCATAGCTTCCGTTCTGGCCATGGACCCGGATATTATCGCCTTAGATGAGCCGACGGCTACCCTTGATCCGCAGAGCCGGGCTGAGCTAGCTGCCCTGCTGTCGACGCTGCACCGGGAGCAAGGAAAGACCGTCATCGTCGTGACGCATCGGATGGAAGAGCTGCTTCCGTATGCGGATGGCTGGGTCATCATGAAGAACGGCCGAACGCTGTTCCAGGGCACGACCGATGCGCTCGTTCGGGAAGCCGCCTTCCTCGAGCAGGAAGGATTAGCCATTCCAGAGTGCATTACGCTGTGGAACAAGCTGGCGGCAGAGTACGGGCTCGAGGCCGAGAAGCCATGCTTGACGCCGGAGTCCTTGGCGGATCGTCTCGCGGAGGTGCTTGCGGCGGAAGGCGGAGCAGGAGAAAGAGAGGGGAGACGGGCATGAGGGGCAAGCTGCTGATCGGCCGGAGTATCGATACCGGCTCCTGGGTGCATGGCGTTGATCCTCGCGCGAAGCTGACGGCCATGCTGCTGTATCTCATCGCGATTGTCGCTGTTGGCTCATGGCCTGCGCTTGGCGTCGCTGCCGTTTTTTCCCTCGCTTATATGACGGCCACGAAGATTCCGCTCAATTATTATGTCAGGGCGGCAAAACCGCTCTGGGTGCTGATGGTGTTTATCTTCGCCGTGCAGTGCTTTACGGTCACCGAGGGAACGGTGCTGTGGCAGATCGGCTCATGGACGCTTTATTCCGGAGGAGTCAGCCTTGGGCTGATCTCGGCTTCGCGGATGGCGCTGCTGGTTTCTTTTACCGCGATCCTCACCTTTACGACGACGCCCGGGCTGCTGAACCAAGGGATGGCCGGCGTACTGAAGCCGCTTGAGGCCATCGGAATATCCGCCCAGCGCTTGACGCTGATGATGAGCATTGCGCTGCGATTCATCCCGACGATTCTTGATGAGTCGCAGAAGATCGTGAAGGCGCAGGCCGCTAGAGGCGCAGATTTGCGGGAGCTGCCATGGAAGGAGAAGGGGAGAATGCTCGTATCGCTTCTCGTTCCGGTGACGGTCGGTGCTTTTCGCCGGGCGGAGGAGCTGGTGCTGTCGATGGAGTCGAGGGGATTTCAAATCGGAGCGCCGCGTTCGGAGTATCACTTGCTCGTCTGGAAGCGCCGTGACACCTGGTTTGTGCTGTCCTTTGCAATACTGGCTGCCGGTGTGCTGGCGTATAGATTTTTGATGTGAAAAGCCAGGGATGAGGCTGAGCTGTGTTCACGATAACGCAGGGATATTTAAATAACCGTTATTCAGTTATATCGTGAAAAAAATCGCAATAAATTCAACTTTATAAATATAAACTGCTAGTACAGCTTAGTTGAGGCAGGAAGGGGAGAAACGCTGTGGCACGTTATTTTCATGGAAAAGAAGTCGAACTGCTTGCGCCGGCGGGAACGTTTGAGATCTTCAAGGATGTCATCCGGGCCAATTGCGATGCTGTTTATTTTGGGGGACCGAGCCTCAATATGCGCATGATGCGCAAAGGTTATAATTTCAGCCGGCCGGAGATGGTGGAGGCGATTGAGCTGGCCCATGGCTTGAATAAAAAAGTGTACGTTACCGTAAACAACCTGCTGGACGAAGGGGAGCTCGAAGAGGCGCGAGGATATTTGCGCTTTCTGGAGCAGGCTGGGCCGGACGCCATCATTGTGCAGGATTTCGCTGTTCTGGCGCTCATTCAGGACATGGGCTTGAAGCTTCCCGTGCATTCCTCGGTCATGATGAATGTACATAATCGCGAAATGATTGAGGCTCTCCGTCAGATGGGCGTTACCCGAGTCGTTACGTCCAGGGAGATGGACCTGAGGACGACGCGGTATTTGCGGGAGACGACCGGCATGGAGCTGGAATATTTCATTCACGGCGACATGTGCTCCGTGCATGGGGCGAATTGCTACTTCAGCTCGCTGGTGTTCGGGATGAGCAGCAACCGGGGCAAATGCCTGAAGCCGTGCCGCTGGGACTACCGGGTGAAGAAGGACGGCTATGTGTATCCTTCCGAATATCCGCTTGCTGTGAAGGATATGTTCATGTACGAGCATATTCCCGAGCTGATTCATGGCGGAGTCACTTCCTTTAAAATCGAAGGCCGCATGCGCGATACGGAGTTTGTGCTGATGCTGGTCAATGCGTATGGTGACGCAATCGATCGGTACATCGATGATCCGGTCGGTTTTGAACGGAGCCGGGACACCCAATTGCTGTACGACAACCGCAAGCGCGATTTGTCTACCGGTTATGCATTTGGCCGTCCAGGGCTGTCCTACATGAATAAACGCTATGAGGGGACAGGCAAATTTTATAGCACAGGCAAGGTATTCAGCACGCCGACGGAAGAGCGGAGGCTCGGAGACAAACGGTTGGGTGAGGTTGCGGCCTATCTCGCCGAGGTTGCAGCAAGCAGCAAAGCGGGGTGGCAAGAGGGCGAGCGAGCTAATGGCAACAACCAAAACAATCGAAATAACCGAATGGAGCTGTCTGTGCATGTGAACAATGCGGACCAAGCGCAAGCAGCGTTTGAGGCAGGGGCTGATCATGTTTACCTGTCGGGCGATGTGTTCGAGCCGGATCGTCCGTTCACGAAGCAGGAGATGGCCCGGCTGGCGGCGATCAAAGGGAACGCCAAGCTGTATTTGGGTTTGCCGCGCATGATGACGGAGCTGCACTTCGAGATGTACGATGGACTGCTGTCCGGTGAGCGGCTGCCGATCGACGGTATACTCGTGACAAATCTCGGCGCAATCCATAAATTTGCCTCCAAGGGATATCCGCTTGTGGGCGATATCAATTTGAATATTTTCAATCATTTGGCTGCAGAGATGTACGCGAAGTTGGGTGTAGAGCGGTTTACAGCTTCTATCGAGCTGCCGCTTCATGACTTGGCCAAGCTGCTGGGGAACGTGGAGGCTCCAATGGAGGTCGTGGTGCACGGCTCGCCTGCAATGATGTATATGGAGCATGATTTGTACGAGAACACAGAGGTGTTCGAGCCGATAGGCGAAGAGGATAACCGGTACGTCGATAACCGCATTCTGGTGCTGATGACTGACAAGGGAGAGAATCCGGTTTACCGCGATGTCCATGGGCGCTGCCATTTGATGCTGGCCAAGGAGCTGTGTCTGCTGCCCGTTATCCGGGAGCTTCAGAATGCCGGACTGGCGGTCTGCCGGATCGAAGGCGCGACCTACCAGCCGGAGCAGCTGCGGTCGATCGTTAGTACGTATAGAGCGGCGATAGAGAGACCAGAAACTGCCGGTGAGCTGTTCGCTGCTATGGCCCCGGTCTACGCAGGGTACACACTGGGGGCGCTGCAATTCGACGGCGGTGCGGCGGGTCAGGCCGAAGCTGCGGGAGAAGCTAGCGAAGGGAATCGGGAGCAAGAACGAGTGCAGGTACAAGTGTGAGTGTGGGTGTAGATGGGGGGGAGGGTTAGGGTCGAGTACTTTTAAATACCTAAAATGCATTTACATTCTAGATTTCACGCTAGCATCAAAAATAAAGGACACCTAAGGGCCTTATCGAGCGCTATCTCTATACTAATCTCTATCCTAACGTCTATCGTCAAAAAAAGGGAGTGGAAACGATGGCACAATACAGCGGACCAGAACACATACTTCAACAACGGCAGCAGCATTTCTACCCGTGCACAAGCTACTTCTACCGCAACCCGCCGCAGATCGTCAAAGGGGAAATGCAATACCTGTATGATCATGAGAACCGGCGGTATACGGACTTTTTTGCGGGGGTATCCGTCGTCGCCTGCGGTCATTGCAACCCGGACATCGTCAGGCGCACGGAGGAGCAGCTGAGAACGCTGCAGCATACATGTACGATATATTTGACTCAGCCGAATGCTGATTTGGCGGAGCGCATGGCGGAGGTGCTGCCTGGTGAGCTGAAGCGTACCTTCTTTGTAAACAGCGGATCAGAGGCGAATGAGGGTGCTTTGCTGCTTGCCCGTCTGCATACGGGAAAAAAGGGCTTTATCGCGTTGGAGCAGGGCCTGCACGGCCGCACGTATTTGACCATGAGCGTAACGGGGCTGCGCATGTGGCGGACGGATCCTCAGCTGGAATCGGATCCGGACGTGACGTTTATTCCCCGTCCTTATGAACGGGGAATGAGCGGGGATGAGGCGGCACAGCGCTCCCTCGCTGCCCTGAAAAAGGTGCTCGAAGAGAAGGGCGGCTGCATCGCCGCGATGATTGCCGAGCCGATTCAGGGCAACGCCGGCATTATCGTGCCGCCTGCGGGTTACTTCGCCGAGGTGAAGGCGCTGCTGGAGCAGTACGGCGTACTCTTGATCGCGGATGAAATCCAGACCGGCTTCGGCCGGACGGGGGAGAGGTTCGCGATCGAGCATTTTGGCGTCCAGCCGGACATCATCACGATGGCGAAGGCCTTGGGCAACGGCGTGCCTGTTGCCGCTTTCGCCGCGACGGACGAGATCGCCGCCAGCTTCAACCGCCCTTCGGCGTCCACGTTCGGCGGCAATCCGGTGTCGGCCGTCACCGCCATGGCAGTGCTGGACTACATCGAGTCACACCGATTAGTGCAGCGCTCCAAGCAGCTTGGAGCTGTTCTGCAGGAAGGCTTGCGCAGCCTGGCCGACCGCTTTCCGCAGGTCGTTACGGAGGTTCGCGGCATCGGCCTGATGCTGGGCGCCGAGCTCTGCGGAGAGGATACGCCTCGCGGCGCAGCGCTGGTGGACGACATATTGGAACTGATGAAGGACAAAGGATTTATTATCGGGAAGAACGGCGTGGATCGTAACGTTCTGGCCTTTCAACCGCCACTAGTCATCACGGAGGAAGATACCACCGCCATGCTGATGGCCCTGGAGGAGACGATATACACTTTAACCTAATGAGTTACTAGGCAATCATGACATCATCGTCTGAAGCACTAATCACGACAGCCCGATGGGCGAAGCTTTAAAATAGAGCCGATGGTTGCAAAAGGCCGCTATACTTAGCAGTTTTTTTGCATAACGGCTCTATGCATAACGGCTCTATGCGTAACGGCTCTATGCGTAACGGCTCTATGCGTAACGGCTCTATGCGTAACGGCTCTATGCGTAACGGCGCTTTGTTTAACAACCTTTTCGTTTAACAGTCTTTTCGTTTAACGCCCCTATGCTTAATAGCCAGTATACTTAACGGTTATTTCGCTTAGCGTCTATATGCGTAATGATCCCTGTGCTTAGCAGCCTTTTCGCCTAACAGCCTCTGTATAGCGGCTCTTCGCCAAACGGCTTCTTTGTAATAGCCTTAGCATGTTCTTTTTATAAGTGATTCTTTCTCAATATATGCCGTCAATTCAATAGGATAGGCGGGTCGGCCTGTCTTTTACATAAAAGTATGCCTTCTGTCTACCCGCGTCAAGGAGTGTGGAAGTTATGGAATACGCCCGCAAGCTGGGGTCCAAAATCAAGCTGTACAGTGAACTGGTCATGTTCTCGCATACCTTATTCTCGCTGCCCTTTGCCCTCATCTCGATGGTCTGGGCGGCGAAGGGGCTGCCGTCCGCACATGTGATGATCTGGGGGCTGATTGCCTTGGTCGCTGCGCGCAATGGGGCTAATGCGTTTAACCGCGTCGTGGATCGGGGATATGATGCCCGGAATCCGCGTACAGCGCACCGCCATTTGCCGCAAAGGCTGCTGGAGGCCAAGGAGGTACTGCTGTTCGTCGCCGTCAACTACAGCATCTTTATCGCCGCCTCAGCGATGCTTAATCCACTATGCCTCGTACTGTCCCCGGTGGCGATATTCCTGATCTCTTCGTACTCCTATATGAAGCGGTTTACCTATTTAAGCCACTTGTATCTGGGCTTTACAATCGCTTCCGCGCCGATCGGCGCGTGGTTTGCGGTGACTGGCCAATTCGCCTTTACACCGTTCGTGCTTGGAACGATCGTCATGCTGTGGATTGCGGGCTTCGATATCATCTACGGCTCGCAGGACATTGAATTCGACCGCAATCACGGGCTATGGTCGATACCCAGCTATTTCGGCTTGAAGAATGGCCTGCGTATCGCCGCAGCGCTCCATCTGCTGATGATCCTACTGCTGCTCGTGCTTATCCCGCTGCGGGGGCTGGGCTGGGTTTACGGCCTTGGGATCGGCATAGCCGTCATTCTCCTTCTTGCGGAACATCGCATCATTAAGCCGGGCAACCGGAAGCTGATGAAGATCGCTTCCTATAATCTGAATCAGGTGATCAGCATGGTAATCTTATTCACAACGTTAATCGATTTCTATATGCAGTGATTAGGGCTCGATACAGCTAAACTAGAGTCTAATCTAAAAAACAGCTCCCTTCGCCATTCGGAAGGGAGCTGCTCTGTGTGCAATGAGCAACCTTGATTATTTTTGGACTGTTTTATTGTAGTTGCCGATTTTTTCGGTAATTGCTTTGGCGGCATCGTCGAGCGCCTGCTTGGTGGATTTGCTGCCGCCGAGCGCTTCCTCGATCGCGCTCTCTACGATTTGCCGGGCCTCCGGGAACACGCCCATAACAGCCCCCTGCGTTGCCAGGCTTGGCTTGCTGGCATGGAGCTGATCGACCGCTGTCTGGAACTGCGGATATTTGGCCAGGTTGTCTTTTACGATTTGTTCGTCGTACGCCTTTTTCGTAATCGGGAAATATCCGGTTGCAATATGCCATTTCGCTTGCGTCTGCGGTTCGGCGAGATATTTGATGAACTCCCAGGCCGCCTGCTGCTCTTCCGCCGGCTTATTATTGAGAATCCACAGGCTTGCCCCGCCGATAATTACTCCGCCGTCAGAGCTGCCCTCCGGCTTCGGAAGGAACGCGGTACCGACCTCGAACTTGTCCCCGACGCTGTCCACGATGCCCCGCAGCCCTGCCGTGGAATCGAGAGTCATACTGACCTGTCCGGCGACAAAAGCTTTCTTCGTATCATCGGTTTTACGGCCGAGGTTAATGGCGGCCTGGCTGTCTACAAGTCCCTTCCACCAATCCAGTGTCTTGACGCCAGCTTCCTCATTGACTAGAGATTGGGTTGCCGCGGCGGTGCGTCCGTTTCCATTGTCGACGTACTCGGCTCCTTGATTCGCAAAAAACTGCTCCATAAACCAGCCGTAAATGGCGAAGGAGACAGGTGCTCCGTTTTTGCTCAGCGTCTCAGCGGCCTGCTTGAGCTCTTCATAGGTAGCTGGAGCTTTGTCGGGATCAAGCCCCGCGGCCTTGAACAAGTCTTTGTTGTAATACAGAATCGGATTCGACGTATTGAAAGGCATCGAATACTGCTTACCGTCAAAAGTATAGTAATTCATAATATTCTCTTCGAGCTGGCTGAGATCGTAATTCTCCGCATCGATGAATTGCTGCACCGGAGTAATAGCCCCCGAGTCGATCATGAAGCGGGAGCCGATCTCATACACCTGAATCAAGGAAGGACCGGATTTGGAATCCATGGAGGCCTTCATTTTATTCAAGCTCTCATCGTATGTGCCCTGGAAAATCGCTTCAACCTCTATCTTGTCCTGGGAAGCGTTGAAATCAGCAACGAGCTGATCCGCAGCTGTGCCGAGCTCGCCGCCCATCGAGTGCCACCATACGACCTTCGTCTTGCCGGCAGGCGCGGAATTCGCATTGTTCTTCGCATTGCTGGAATTTGCGCTGCTGCTTGCCGAGGCATCTCCGCCTGTGGCAGCTCCCGAGCCTCCGCCGCAGGCGGACGCAAGCATGGATAGAAGCAAAATCGTGATGAGCAAAAATGAGTGCTTAAGCTTGAACAGTTTCATTTGGTTTCTTCTCTCCCTTGTGATCTGCAATAAATTTTTATAAACATCCGTTCGTGAGAACGGGAGTTGCCATATCTTCTGTAAGACGTCTATTTAATCGGCTAAGCGATCTAAACGAACTAAGCGATCTAACCGATCTAACCTATCGAGTTTATCTAGCCAATCTAGCTAATCCGGTCGATCTGACTTATCTCTTAATCTAACTATTCCGCTTATCCGCTTACTTAGCTTGTTCACATCATTTAAACTTATCAACCATTCGATTTACTCAGCCACTTAGCTACTAAGCTTAATCGACCTTATTGATCTGTTTAATTCGTTCAATTCAATCAACCCATCTAACCCGTCCAAACCCAACTAACCCAACTAACCCAACTAACCCATCTAACCCGTCCAAACCGTTCAACCTTAACGGTTTACCGGAACTTTTCTTCACCAACCCTTTAAAAAAGCTATCCTATCCCTTGATCGCCCCAGCCGTTAATCCCCGTACAAGCTGCTTGAGCCCGAGGACGATGAGCAGCAGCGATGGCAGCAGTACGAGGGCGACCCCGGCGAGAACGACGTTCCACGCGGTCATTTCCTCGAATTGCAGCATGCTGATCCCGATTTGCACGGTGCGCATATTGGCGGTGTTTGTAATGAGCAGCGGCCATAAATAACTGTTCCAGGTGTTGAGGAACACGTATACGGCTAGCGTCGCCAGGCCGGGCCTTGCCAGCGGCAGAACGATGCCGGCGAAGTAGCGCATATGCCCGCAGCCATCCATGCGCGCTGCTTCGAATAGTTCCCGGGGCAATTGCAGGAAGAACTGCCTTAGCAGGAACACACCGAAGGCGGAGGCGAGAAAGGGGAAGACGAGACCCGGGTAAGAATCCAGCCAGTTCCATGATTTGATCAAGAGGAAATTCGGAATCATGGTCACTTCCCAGGGAATCATCATCGTCGATAGAAAGACCGCGAACCAGAAAGCCTTGCCGCGAAAGGCGATGAAGGCGAAGGCATAGGCCGCCAGGCTCGCCGTAACGAGCTGTCCAAGCATGACGAGCGTAGAGACAAGGAAGCTGTTGGCGATGAAGCGAAATACCGGGATGATCCGGATGACGGCCTCCAGACTTCCCAAATATAAGCTGGACGGGAAAAGAGCAGGGGGGAATTGGCTTGTCTCTTCCGGCGTCATAAATACCGAGAGGAAGGTGTACAGCAGCGGATAAAGGATGAATAACGACAGCAAGCACAGAGCGAGATATACTGCACCGTGGCGAAGCGAACGGGACAGCGTCATTGGTAATGCACCTTCTTTTCCAGAGTGGTGAATTGAATTAGTGTCAAAATCAGAATAAGCAGGAACAGGACGATAGCCATAGCGCTGCCCGTACCGAACTGATAATTGACAAAGGCTTCCTTGTAAATGGAATAGACGAATACTTCGGTCGATCCTGCAGGGCCGCCCTTCGTCAAAATATGCATTTGCCCGAAGGCTTGGAACGACCCAATGACCGAGACGATCAGCAGAAAGAACAGCGTCGGGGACAGCAGCGGCAGAATGATGCGGATAAAGGTGCGGATGGGTCCCGCTCCGTCTACCTTGGCGCTGTCGTACATATCCTCGGGAATGCCCTGCAGGCCGCTGAGCAGCACAATGAAATTAAAGCCGGAATTCATCCAGATCGTCATGACAGAAATCGATATCAGCGCCCAGCGCGAATCGGTCAGCCATTGTACTGCGGGAAGCCCCGCCAAATCGAGGAAATAATTGAACATGCCCAGCGTAGGATGGAACAGCATCATCCAAATCACCGCTGAGGTGCTGACCGAGACGGCAAGAGGAAGGGAAAAAACAAACTGAAACAGGCGCATTCCCTTGAGCCGGGAATGGGCGAGCGCGGCCATGAACAGGCCTAGAGCAAGCCCGCCCGGGACGGTGAGCAGCACGAATTTGCCGGAAACTTCCAGACTGTTCCAGAACTGGGCAGAGCCCAGGAGCTGCCTGAAATTGTCCAGACCGACATAAGCCGCGATATTGCCCCGCGGATCGGTCAGGAAGAAGCTGAGATATACCGATTTAATCAGGGGATATAAGAGGAACAGGCCGAACAGCAGGATGGATGGAGCTAGAAAAAGATAAGCCAGCATATGCTCCCTGAAGCTTTGCGTCACCCCCCGGCCACGTACGGCCTTGTACGAGGAAGTGGTGACTGAGGATGGAGCCGGCGCGTTTCTGACCGTGGTGTTCATAGATGATTCCCTCCTAGACTAGCGAACAAAGATCAAACCTAACAAAGATCAAACCTAACAAAGATCAAACCTAACAAAGATCAAACCTAGTTTAGACAGGAGGGATTAACATGGCATCAACGCGGGGTTAAGCTACCGTTAAATTTTTGGGAGATAACGAAAAGAAAGATAAAAAGATAAAAATAGAAAGATGAAGGGATGGAAAGATGGAGAGATGGAGAGATGGAGAGATGGAAAATAGGAACTATATCAGATGAACTGAAGACTGTTGCAGGCAAGGGGAGCAAAATAAATTGAGGAAATGGAAGGCATTCTGAAAGAAAGCTGCTTTGGGAGCATAAGGTTGTGTGTAGCCGCACTGGTCCGGATTTCCGTCTTCGTCCCTTAAGAACTTATACATCCAAGTAATCTGGGAACAGCAGCGACTGCGGCAACATTTTACATTTGGCCCTGCGCTCATTTTGATAGTTTAACTTATTTAAATGGATTTTTAGCCGCTAGTTTGTGGGGCTAGGAAGGGAAAGCAGATTTAAATGTATTTCATGTCATTATAAAGAAGGGAGATGGCCATGGATAGGCTGGACTTTTGATTTTAGGTACATAAATCCATCTAATCCGCTGAGACATTCGTTTAGGACATAATTAGATACATGAATTCCATCTAGAGCAACAACACAGCTTACTGCTTGGAGAGGCTTAGTGCATGGAAGATTTAATATACGCATCTAGAGCAACAACACAGCTTACTGCTTGGAGGGGCTTAGTGCATGGAAAGTTCAATATACGCATCTAGACCACAACACAGCTTAGTGCTTGGAAGGGCTTAGTGCACGAATATGCATCTTAGTGCACGACATACCTATCTTACACCTATTCTACACAGGTTAGTGGCGGACAGCAGAGTGTAACGGGCTTAGTGGCGGGCAGCATAGTGCACAACAGTGTACAACATACAACAGTGTAATGTACAAATCTTGATGTACGACAGCTTAGCTGCACGCAGCTTATATTTGATGAACAAAAAAACTGATGCAGTCAATGGGAAGAAAATGAAACCGAGAAACGGGGGGCTTTCTGAAACAAAGCTGCCTTAGGAGCATAAGATTGTCAGTGGCCTCCTTTGTGTCCGGATTTCAATCTCTTAAGAACCTATTGTCATCCAAGAAGCCTGGGAACAGCAGCGGTTGGAGCAACATTTTACGCATTGTCTTGCATTCATTATGATATTTGATAGGTCATACGCAAATAGAAGAAGACACCTCGTTCATAACAGAGGTGTCTTCTTGTGAATATAGTAGAGGATCTGCGATCTACTTATCTCGGCCCGCAAAGAAGCTGAGCAGCACCTGCAAATCCTGGTGAGCCGGATAGCCGCCTAACCGATCTATGATTTGCTGCGCCTCGTCCAAATACCGCTTGCTCAGCGCTTCGGTTCTCTGCAGCGCCCCGCAGGTTTGGATGGCGGCGATGACTTCATTCGTATATTCCGCAGGCGTATGCGGGCCAATCGCCCGGATTCGGGACGCCAGTTCCTCATCCTGCAGTGCGAACAGAACGGGGAGCGTTACCTGGCCGCTGCGCAGGTCGCTGCCCACAGGCTTGCCTAGCTGCTCCGAGGACTGGGTGAAGTCCAGAATGTCATCGCGAATTTGGAAGGACATGCCGAGCTTCTCCCCGAAGCTGTACAGCAGATTCGCCGTCTCCTCGTCCGCCCCGGCCGATAGGGCTCCGATGCGCAGGCAGGCTGCCATGAGCTGGGCGGTTTTATTTTTCGATTTCTCCAGGTACTGCTCAATCGTTACCTCGTAATCGAACAGATGGGATAATTGCTGGTATTCGCCCAAGCAAAGCTGCGTCGTGACCAGGGAAGATAGATCATACGCATATCGCTCGCGATCCGCAGAATAGACGGAGATCAGCTCGATGACCCGGGCCGACATATAATTGGCGGCGTGGAGCGCGCGGTTGACCCCGAGCTTGATATGCATCGCTTTGTCCCCCCGGCGGACTGGCGAATCGTCGATGATGTCGTCATGAATCAGAGAAGCGGCATGGATGAACTCTGCGGCCGCCGCCAGCCGCCATATTTTGCGTTCATCCGGCGACGGGCCGAAACGGCTCCCTACGATCACCATCAATGGGCGGATTCGTTTGCCGCCTGAGCGGATGAGCTCGAGAATGCTGCGGGCCAGCTCCGAGGAGCGGGGGACATCCTTGTCAAGCTTGACTATATTCTCTATTTCCTTATCTACCATTCTAAGGGAGATGCCGAGCTGTTCATTGATGTTCATGGTGTTTCCCTCCTCGGATCAAGTGCACGTCCTGACTGTTTGTTCGGGTGATCACTGCCCCTTGGAGCAAATGTCTGTCCAAATTGTCCGTTCGGGTGATCATTAGCTTCTCGGATCAAGTGCATGCCCTAACTGTTCACTTGGGCGATCATTTGCTCCTTGGATCAAGTGCACGGCCTTGCCGTTCAATCGGGTGCATCACAAACTAAGGTTAAATGGCCCGTCTTTCGCCATGATTCCGATGGTGCTCCAGGCGAAGGAACACTTCGAAGGCTTTTTCGAGCCGCTCGTCCTCCGGCCGCCCATCGACGCGCTTGATTTGTATCTGCTTGACCGTGGGTGCCAAATGGGTCAGAAGATCGAATTCCTCACAGCTCAGGCATAGCTGCACGTAGAAGCTGTATAAGTAGTCGCCATCCAGCACTTGGCGAGTGAGTACATCGCCAGGTTCGATAAGATGACAATCCTGATGACGCAGGAGAGCGAGCTTGATTGCAATGTAAATGGAGAGTAAACGGATCCGCCGCTCCTCCGGTAAATCGTATTTTATAAGAAGTTGGGCCGCAGACAGCGCTTCCTTTGGTTCCATATCCAGGATAATGCCGGTTTCGGGCGAGATTTCGCCCTGCAATAAACGATAAGCATCTTGAATGAGCGCAGTTATCATAAGAAACACTCCTTACCAAGCAGTAGGTTTGCAGGGGATTTCGCAACCGATATCGGCGGTGTCATATCCACTAACGAACATCCTTTGGTTAAAAATCAGAGTAATGCGCGGCAACCGCACATTACTCTGGAATAAGGGGCATGGCCGCCTGTGCAGCTGCAATGCTTAATCTGTATAAAGATACCATCTGCGAACGAGCGGTATTCTCTTCCAATGCTTCTTGAGCCAAGGCAGTACATAGTAGTCCAGTCCGAACATGCTGCCCGAGCCGCCGATCAGTGCAACGCCGGCCGTCATGTACCACAGCATTTCGCTCGATGCCATGCTCGAGGACCAGATCATGATGCCAAGTCCAACCGTGACGATGGAGGACACGGCAGTGAATAGGCCGACAATGAGCAGAATGCCGATAATAATCTCTGCAAATACCATACCGGTCTGGAATACGGCCGCAAGTCCGGTATAACCGCCGTCGGATGTATAGAAGAAGAGATCCATGAACCAGTTCACCGTATTGGTAATGAAGCCGGGCACCGGCAGTGCCGTTACCGCAGTAGATGCGCTCTGTACCGCGGATGCAGCCGCCTGGGCGTCAACGGTAGTCGTCACAGCCTCTGCTGCCTCGCTTGCCGCGGATATCGCATCCCCGGCATGAGGCGATGCAGGAATCAGGAAGATGTCCGTAGGATTCTTGAGCACCTTAGGCAGCTTGTCGAGACCTTCCTGAAGCCATTTATAGCCTACGAATACCCGGAGCGGGAGCAGCCAGAAGTTCGGCGAACGCTTGGCGAAATGGCCGCCTACGAAGCTTCTGCGATTGTTCACATGGAAGAATTCATGCATCATATAAGTCCATACTTTATTGAAGCCTGCTACCGTGAACAGGTAGTACATGTTGATCAAATGCTTGCAGAACATCGCGAAGAATCCGCTGACCATGAACATTTTATTCGGCAATCCTACATTGGCTACCCCGTAGCGGCTGCCGATACAGACCATCGTGCCGTGGAAGCCGGGCTTGTAGGATTTCTTCGGCTTGCCCTTGACATCTGCATGGATGTTATGGGCAATGAGCGGCCCCGCTTGCTCGGCGTTCTCCACCATTTGCGGAACAGGCCGGGTCTCGCCTTCTGGAATGTAGAAAATGTTGTCGCCAACGATGTATACATCCTCATGGTCAACGCTTTGCAGCTTGTCGTTCGTCACGATCCGTTTGCGGCCTTCCTGCTGTACGTCGAGCTTGCCGACGAGGTCGGAGCCTTCCACGCCCGCCGTCCAGACGATCGTAGCCGCCTCAAGCTCTTTCTCTCCGAGCAGGACGCTCGATTTCGTAACGCCGGTAATTTTGGCGTTCGTTACGATTTCGACGTTCATTTTGTTCAGGCGCTTGACCGCTTTATCGATCAGCTTGTCGGGCAGGATCGGCAGAATTTTCGGCGCCATATCCGCCACAACGAGGCGAACCTCGCTCGGATCGATGTAGAATTCCTTGCACAGCTCATCGCGGAATTCGGCAAGCTCGCCTACGAGCTCTACACCGGTAAAGCCTGCTCCGACGACGACGAAGGACAGCTTCTTCTTGCGGATCGCCGGATCCGTCTCTTTGGCCGCCTGGCTGAACATGCGGCGAACCTGTTCCTTCAATTTGACGGCATCCTCGTAGGACCATAAGGTCATCGCATGCTCCTCGGCGCCTGGAATACCGAAGAACGTCGGCTTACAGCCGGTACCGATCACGAGGTAGTCGTAGTTGTAAGTGTGCTTCTTGGAGCGCAGCTCCTTGGATTTAAAATCGATGCTGTCGATGTAGTCCAGGACGACATCCACTTTCTGCCCTGCGAAAATTTTCTTCAATTCGATTTGAATGGATTCCTCGGGGGCCCGGTTTGCTGCGACTTCATGCAGTTCCGTCAGCAGCGTATGGTACGGGTTCTTGTCAATCAGCTGGATTTCGACGTCTTTGTCTTTTTTGAACAATTTGGCCAGGTGCTTCGACGTGACAACACCACCGTAACCGCCGCCAAGAACGACTATTTTCTTCAATATATTCACCTTCTTACTTTAGGCTGGTAATCGTGGAGCTGTGTTGTATCTTATATAGCGAATGAAGTTAGTATTATTTCGCTTGTTCCAGGGCTTTGGCTGCAAGATCGTAGTACGATTTCAAGCTGATCGATACGCCGGAAATGGCGTCTGTTTTGCCTTCTTCATTGAAGCTAACCGCAGCTGGATCCTGTTGCTCGATCAGGTATTGCTCGGCTTTAGCTGCCTGCTCATGCCATTCTGCTTGAGCACCGCCATTGGCAACCATGCCGTATTTGCCGTCAATGGAGTTCTGCTTCTTGTCTTCTCCGGCTTCGTTTACGCCGCTGAAGTTCACTCTGACGATGTTTCCTGCGGATACGATGACGTCAACAGTTTCCTTCCAGCCGGACTTCTCGGCGAATTTGTCTTCTTCGGCGTGGTAGCTGCCGTCTTTATAAGGTCCTGGCTGGATCGGTCCTGCTGCCAGAGCTTGATCGGCTAGGTCGAACAAGTCGTTAACGTGAATGGAGACACCGGAAATGGCATCTGTTCTGCCTTCAGCATCAAGGGTTACAGCCTTCGTATCCTGCTTCTCAATGAGGAACGCGATCGCTTTGGCTGCCTGCTCATGCCATTCTGCCTGAGCATTGCCTTTTTCCTTCATGCCGTACTTGCCCTGCTCGGAGTATGTGACTTTGTCTACGGGGACAGTTGCGTTGGTACCGTTCCATTCTACGTCGGTAATTTTGCCGCCCTCTACCTGGAGCTTCACGAAATATTGCCAGCCGGTTTTTGGGTCTTCCTTACCTTGTGCGAAGTACAGGCCGTCCTGGAATTTTCCTTCCGCGGCAGGAGCTTCGGCAGTGTTAGTGGAACTGTTCTCGGCTGCCGGTGTGTTGTTTGCCGGCTCTGAAGTGTTGGCTTCTTTGGCACCGCACCCGGCGAGAAGTCCTAGCAGCAGTGCACTGCAGAGAAGAATGGACGCTTTTTTCATAATCAATGACCTCCAAAATAATAAAATTGTATATATTAAAATGTGAACCATTTTAATAACGCGGGGGTATTATAATAAGGATAATTTCAGGTGCCCAGAGTCCTTGGAATAGGCCGGAAATCCTTCGTTTGAGGAAAGTTTAGCACATAAACAAACGCATATATGTGAAATAAATCACTTAGTATGTGACAAAAAACATCATCCTTCTAGGACCAAAGGGCGAGAAGCCTGACACCAGGCCGATGAAAGCGATTACTAAAATTTAAAATTTTGTTTATTAAAATACATGACCTCAGCACCTATTTCAATTTATAGTTCTCAAGCTACGGATAAAACGGAAAAAGGTGTCAATTCTTCATACTTTTGAACCGATAATGTATATACAGGGCAGCATCCATTATTTGTGCTAAACGGAAGGAATGAGCATTTCATTGTCGGTGTACAAGACGTTTTATTCACGCCTATTGCTGAATTATATTGCAGGCTCGCTCGCGGCTGTGATCTCCATCGGCAGCCTGATTATATTTACCTTAAAGGATATCCCGAGGGATGAGTATGTCTGGATGCTAGCAGTCATGCTCTTCTCGATAGTGGTTATGCTTGTCTTGGAGTGGGCGGTATTCTCCAGGCAGATCAAGCCGATCCGCCTCGCATTCCATGAAGCCGTCGGCAGCTTCGCTGATATGCAGACGATGTATTTAAGGGCGCATCGGCTGCCCGCGTTGACGGTCAAAAGAATCCTCGGCCCTCATTTATTCGGGCTGGCCGTGCCTGCCGTTAGCTTGACGCTATGGCTCGTCTCCACCGGCCTATTGACCATTCCGGCATATTATGTGTTTCTGGCCTTGCTTGGCTGCGTTCTTCTTGCCAGCATGCACGCATTGATTGTATTTTATCTTACCTCTCATCTCATCCGGCCGGTCCTGGAAGAGCTGCAGCTTCGTTCCTTACGGCTGTTCGGAAAGGAGCTGACGCTTGGCGGCCGGGTGCTTATATCAATCAAGCGCAAGCTCAGGTGGAGTTTTTTCCTTATGGGAGCTTCGCCGCTTCTTCTATACAACCTGGCTGTCCAGTTCAGGCTTGTGGATTGGAACATCGACCATTCGGCTTATTGGAAATGGGCCGGAATCGTTCTGCTCATCGGACTCGGCTTCTCCTTTTTCGGATCCCGGCTGCTGACCCGGGAGCTTGAGACGCCGATTCAGCATCTATATGAAAGAATGGCAGAGGTCAAAGTCGGGTACCTGCAGACAGAGGCCAGCGACCTGTTCTCGGACGAGTTCTCCCGGCTCGTCTCCGGCTTCAATCACATGCTGCGGGGGGTACGAATCCAGGCAGCCCGCAACGATCAGCTGGTGGAAAGCTATTTTGCGACTCTGGCTGCAGCGCTGGATGCCCGTGATCCTTATACAGCCGGGCACTCCTTGAGGGTCGCCGAGTATGCGGTTCAGATCGGCACTTTGGCGGGGCTCTCCAAGCATGTGGTCGACCAGCTCCGCAAGGCGGCGCTGCTTCATGACATCGGCAAGATCGGCATACCTGATGCCGTGCTGCTGAAGGAAGGGCAGCTAAGCGAGGAGGAATGGGAGCAGATCAAGGCCCATCCCGTCCTCGGGGAGGCTATTCTGAGGCAGATTGAGCCGGCTGATGAGATGGCAGCATTCCTGCCGGGGGTGCGCTCCCATCACGAGCGTTATGACGGCCGCGGCTACCCGGACGGCTTGAAGGGAGAGGAGATTCCGCTGTTCGGCAGAATCATTGCCGTTGCCGATGCTTTCGATGCGATGACCTCCGATCGTCCTTATCGGAAAGGCATGGATGCCGGCACGGCGATTACCATCCTCGAAGAAGGGAAGGGAACGCAGTGGGATCCTTATTTTGTCGGCCTGTTCGTGGAAGCCTACTATGAAAGGCAGTCATCCTGATCCTTCCTGATCCTTCCTAATCGTTCTGATGCTGCTTTCGCATGTTTTGGAAAAGTAGCATCCAGCAGAGGAGACAGCGGGGTTTGCCGGATGCGGCATATCCGGTTAAAATTTATGATAATGAAAAATGAGGAAGGTTGGGATAGATGATGGAAAAGCAAGTGTTATCGACAACAGCGGCGCCTGGGGCGATCGGGCCATATTCCCAGGGAGTGGTCATCGGCGATTTGATATATACCTCAGGCCAGTTGGGCCTCGTTCCGGAGACGGGCCAATTTGCGGATGGCGTAGAGGCTCAGACCGCTCAAGCGCTGAATAATGTGAAGGCGATTCTGGAGTCAGCCGGAAGCGGCCTGGAGAAGGTTATAAAGACTACGGTATTTCTGAAGGATATGAATGACTTCGCCAAAGTGAATGAAGTCTACGGCTCCTTCTTTGCCGAGCCATATCCGGCCCGCAGCGCGGTGGAGGTTGCCCGTCTTCCCAAAGACGGCTTGGTAGAAATCGAAGTCATTGCGATTAAATAGAGCTTAGCCGGATCATTTATCGGTTTAAAGGTCACGTACATTACCTGGTTTCCTGCAAGGGGTGTATGCGGCCTTTATTTTTTACAATACCGATTAATCCCGCTCGCGGGAACGCATAAGTCCGATCCATAGCGCATACAGCAGTAAGATGATGGAGAGAACGGCTGCCGTCATGCTGAGGCCGTAGCTGCTCCTCTGTTCAACAGCAATGGCCGCATAGGCCCAGACAAATGCCAGAGGCAGCACGCCGTCTCGGGGGCGAACTGTAATTCCGATGGCTGCAGCCGCGCCCGCTGACAGCAGGATGACTCCAGTGCTTTGGAGATCGGGGCTTATTCCTAGGCCGCCGTGGAACAGGATCACTGCAAGGTTAACCAGCGCGGCTGTACAGATCCATCCGAAATAGATGCTGAACGGCAGCCGGACCAGCCAGGTCTCCCCTGAGGTCGGCGCGTAGATATAGCGGGTTCTCGTATAGATGACAGCTAGGGTTAGGAGCAGGGCGATTATAGCGGCAAAGGATAATCCGATATATTGGTACTGCCATAAGAAAATCCAGGCTATGTTGAAAATGCAGGATAGTATGAACCAGTAGGAGATGGATAGAACGGAGTCCTGCTTTCCGGTAACGCTCCGGAATTGGTAGACGATATAACCGGCCAGCAGCAGATAGATGAGCATCCAGATCACAAAGGCGTATCCGGCAGGCGTTATAGGGGTATGGTACTTGTCGGACAGCTGTCCTGTCGTTACCCCGCCAAGAGGGATTATCATGGCCATGCCATTCACGGCTAGGACGGCAAGGTAGAATACCGCATTCCACCAGCGATAAACATGGTTATGAAACATGCATGCTCCTCCTAAAAAAACTTGATGGGTGATGAAGGGCTTCAGCAGCCTGGGTTTATTATATGAATATACCCATTTTAAGCGAATGATATCAGGAGGAGTTGGGCGTATGATATCATATGGTTTGGATGGTCTCTTGAAGCTGGAACGTTTGAGAACGGCCGGCATATGGGCAAAATGGATCAGAGGCAATCCGGAAGATTTCATCGGATCATTAAAATTTGAAGGAATAAAAAACGACGGGAGATCACCATGAATCAGCGTCTTTTTGCGATATGGCTAGGAGAGGCATTGTTCTGCTTCTCGGGAGAAACATCGGAACCTAAGATCGATGCCTGGGCAGCGACCCTGCGTAAACTGCAAACCGCCGGAGGGCAGCGGCCGTTCCAGCAAGCTGTGCTCCGGCTGGCGGAGGTGCGCTACCCGGCTTCCTCCGGACGAAGCGCATTCAAATCCGGCGAGCGCAAAGGGCTAATCGGGCGAACGCTGGAAGGCCTGGCCCTGCCTGTTCAGGAAGCCTGGCCGATGCTGCTTTCCTGGAATGAGGCCGATATGAAGCAGCAGGGGGTTATGCCTGGAGAGGAGCTGTCCTTTTGGAGCAGGGCGGCAAGATTTGCGCTTGAGCTGATGCGGAGAGGGCGAATTGCCCCTGGCATTCAGGAGGTTCCTTTAACCGGGAACCGGCGTCCGAAGGGGATCGCTTCCGCCCGTTCGCTTTGGGCACCCCGGCTAAGCGACGCAGAGGATGAGGAACGGTTTCGGCTGCTGGCCGGCAGCATGCCGCCGATCTGCCTCGCTGCCGTTCAGCTCGGAGGGCAGGAGGAGGAGGATATCGAGTCCAGGCAGCTGTCTATTCTATACTCTTTTCTAAGCGCGATTATGGACCATGAGATTCGAAAGGCCGTTAGCGGCTTGGGCAGGAAGCTGAATGCGAGCCGGGCCGATTACCGGCGGGGGACATCACCACTTGCAGAGCTGTGGTGGAACGGACTGCTGGCGGCGGTGCCGCACGGTGATTTCCAGGGGACGTCCGCCGAGCTGGCTGAGCTGGCCGCAGGTATTGCGGAGGCTGGCGGCGCTCGTCCGAAGCTTCAGCGGGAGGACGACGAAGGGCGAAGCTCGGGAACGTTCCGCTTATGCCTGCGACTGGAGCCAGCAGAAGAACCGCAGGCTGAACTGAAGTGGCGCCTGTCCCTCTGGGCTGAAGGCGTTGAAGATCCTGGCGTTCTGCTGCCGTCCGGGCTCATATGGAGCTTCCCGGAGCAGGACATCGAAATCCGGGGGCGGGTATACCACGGTGCAGGCGGACAGCTTCTGCTCAGGCTGGGCAAGGCGGCCAAGCTGTCCCAGGGAGTTAAGAAGGCGATGGAACGCCCCCGCCCGGAGAGCGTGCTGCTTCAGCCGGAGGAAGTGTACACGCTGCTGAGCAAAGACGTAGCCCAGCTGCGCAAGCATGGCGTCACGGTGCAGATCCCTTCGCGCTTGACGCGGGAAGGCCGCCGCAGGCCTGGCATCAGGCTGCGGATGAACGATCGGGGAGTCTCCCCGGAGTCCGGGCAAGGGCTGTTGCCGCCGTTAGGAGTCGAGCAACTAGTGGCCTATGAGGCGGAGGCAGTGATGGACGGGGCGCCTTTAACGGAAGCCGAGCTTGGCGAACTGGCGGCCTCCAAGTCGCCGCTCGTTTTTTTCCGCGGCGAATGGGTTGAAATCGATATCAAGGAAATCCGCCAGATGCTGAAGTTCATGAAGAAGCATGGAAAAGGGGAAATGACCTTTCGCGAATGGATGCATCTGACCTCGGAGGAAGAGGGAAGCATACGCTGGGACGGTCTGCCGGTCAACCAGGTGGAGACGGCCGGCCTGCTGTCGCTGCTGCGGGAAGGCCGCTTTGTACGGGGAGTGGATGACAGGCCGGTCCCCCGCCTGCTGCACGGAACGCTCCGTCCTTATCAGGAACGGGGGTACCGCTGGCTGGTCATGATGCGGCAGCTTGGCTTCGGGGCATTGCTGGCCGACGATATGGGCCTTGGCAAGACGGTTCAGGTCATCGCGGCGCTCCTCGATGGAATCGGCGCAGGAACGGTGCTGATCATCTGTCCAACGTCGCTGCTTGGCAATTGGCAGAAGGAGATGGCCCGATTCGCCCCGGAGCTTAAGCTGCATGTTCACCATGGCAGCAGCCGGCTGCACGGGGAGCGCTTCCGGGAGGTCTGCGTCCGGCAGCAGGTTGTGCTGACGACGTATCCGCTGGCCGGACGGGATATGAAGGAGCTGCAATCGGTCGAATGGGCGTCGATCGTGCTTGATGAAGCGCAGTACATCAAAAATTACGGCACCAAGCAGGCGCAAAGCGTCATGAAGCTGAATGCCCCCCACCGGATCGCGATGACGGGAACGCCTGTGGAGAATCGGCTTAGCGAGCTGTGGTCCATTTTTCAGTTCCTTAACCCCGGTTATTTGGGCACGCATTCCTCCTTCAAGGCGAAATATGCCGGAGGCGGGGAACAGCAGCCGGCGGAGCTGGAGAAGCTGCGCAAGCTGATCTCGCCCTTCCTGCTGCGCCGTTTGAAGAGCGACCCGGACATCCGCAAGGATTTGCCGGATAAGATTGAGCTGAAGTCTTATTGTCCGCTTATGCCGGATCAGGAGGAGCTGTACCGGGAAACGACGGAGGGTTTAATGGAGCGGATCGAGGGCAGTACGGGAATAGCCCGCAAAGGAATAGTTTTGCAGACGCTCACCCGCTTGAAGCAAATTTGCAATCATCCGCAGCTGCTTCAGGGGGCGAGGGGAGGACGGGCGAAGGCTGAGGCGTCGGGGAAAATGGAGCGGCTGCTCGAGCTGCTGGACTTGATTGCCGATAATAACGAGGCAGCGCTGATCTTTACGCAGTACGTGCGGATGGGCGAGCTGCTCTGCTCGGCGCTCGAGGAGAAATACGGCATGGCTCCGGCATTTCTCCACGGCGGGGTCAGCAAGGCGGAGCGGGATCGCATGGTGGAGGACTTCCAGCAGGGAGGCGGCTCCCCGTTCTTCGTATTGTCGCTCAAAGCGGGCGGGGTCGGCCTGAATCTGACGCGGGCTAATCATGTCATCCACTATGACCGCTGGTGGAATCCTGCAGTCGAGAATCAGGCGACGGACCGGGTGTTTCGCATCGGGCAGAAGCGGAATGTGGAGGTTCACAAGCTGATCTGCCATGGGACGCTGGAGGAGCGGATCGATGAGCTGATCGAGCGCAAAAAATCGCTGTCGGAGCAGGTGGTCGGCTCCGGTGAGCAATGGCTGACCGAGATGTCGAACGAGGAGCTGCAGCATTTGATTGCGCTGCAGACTTAAGCTGAGAAAGGGCGTGAGCTGGATCGTGGAGCAGCCTTTGGGCAAATTCATTGCGGTGGCTGGAGTACAGATCGAGCCGGAGGCCGGGGGCTGGAGAATCAGGCTTCCGGCCGCCGGGAGGCGCACAGAACAGCCTTGTTCTGTGCTGCTGCTCGAAGCAGACGAGCCTGGCGGCGCAGGCCGGCGTCTGCTTCAGGCCCTGGCGCAGCAGCCAGCCTCAGCGGCCGCTGCGCCAGGGCCCGAAGCAGATGTGCATCAGCGACAGGTCCAGGACTGTCAACGAGAGCTTCCCTGAACTTTACGAACGATTCAGAGTCTCCTCGGCCCTGCGCGCGGCGCTGGGGCCTCTGACTTCGGAGGCCCGTGCCCGTACGGGCGGGCCGAGCAGCGCCGAGTGGCTCGCGGAGATGGCGGAGCAAGGCGCTCTGCATGCCCCGGGCCCGCAGTTCCACGACGTCCGGATTGATCTGGACGCCGCTGCGGAGCCCCTGCCCTCGGATGAGGAGGCCATGGCTAAGCTGCTCCCCGGGGTGCGAGGGGCATCCAAGGGCCTTGGCCTCGTCCGCGAGGGCGTAATGCAGCGGGCCGCAGAGCTGGCGCGCCAGCTTGGGCACAAGCCGTGCTAGAGCCATGGCCCTGGCTGAAGGACCGCGGCTACTGTCACCCGCGGCCGCCGCTCGGCCCGTCACCGGCCATCGGCAACTGCCGCTACAGCGGCACAGCCCCAAAAACAGGACAACCGCCAAGGCTTCTTCCTTGACGGCTGTCCTGTTTTACTTCGCCTATCTTTCACAAAATATAAGCTGCATCGATAGACTATTGGATTAAACCTCCCGTCCCAGACCGGGTTCGGGAAGGGCCGCTTCGGCAGCCCCCATGATTTCCTTGCGCAGCCCGTGCATCTTCTTGTCGAGCGCATCGGCAGCTTTAGCGGCTTCCGTCAGCTCGCGAACAACATGCGGAGGCACCTGCTTGTCGTATTTATAGAACAGAATATGCTCCATGCTCGCCCAGAAATCCATGGCCAGCGTCCGCATCTGGATCTCCACCTTCATCCAGCGCTGTCCCTCAAAGAGCGTCAGAGGCACCGCAACGATCACATGCAGGCTCTGATAGCCGTTCGGCTTCGGCTTGGCGATATAATCCTTGATTTCAATGATGGTGATATCTTCCCGATGGCGGAGGTGATCCAGCAGCTTGTAAATGTCCTTCACGAACGAGAAGACGATTCGCATGCCGGCGATATCGTGAATTTTGTTCACCATATTATCAACGGTCATATCGAGACCCTTGCGTTCCAGCTTGTCGAGTATGCTTTTCGGTTCCTTGATCCGGGTCTTGATATGTTCAATCGGGCTGTACCCATTAATGATTTTCCATTCGGTCTGAATCAGCTTGATCTTGTTCTTCAATTCATCGAGGGCGAGCTGATACAGCGTAGGCAGCTTCTTCCATTCCTCCAGCTTGCGCAGCTGGTCATCCCCGACTTCCCATTGATATAAATCCCGCAAATCCAACTGTTCCAACAGGGAGCCCTTATCGTTTGAATCTACTTTGTCCAGGATAATCTACTCCTAAGCTTAGAAAATTGTTACATATTACTCCCTTATTGTACCTTGACCGGCCCGCCAAAATCAAAATGCGATGCAGCCAAAATTAAAATAGATTCATTTGTTTAAAGGACTTTTGCCGTTATATCCGGGATGGTCATAGTCTTGATTTTGCAGCTTGCCGAGCACGCCCAGCCCGATGATCGATCTGCGGGTGCGCTCATCGCCATACTGATACAGCAATGTATAGAGTTCTCTCATCCGGTCGTTGAAATGCTCTGTGGCCTCATCGTGATCCGCCGATTTATAAGGGACGGGCGCACGTTTGAACGTGTAAATATCCTCCTCCGACAGCTCGGCGATTTTATCGCGCAGCTTGACGAGATCCTCCTCATCCAAAAGCACTCTATACTCGGCGTTGTCCTGGTTCGGCGACTCCTGAATAAGGCGATGCGCGACGGACACGAAATAGGGCTTCTTTCCTGTTTTCATCCGATATTCCCTCCAGCCTGAAATTGATTTCGGTTAATTTCTTTATACACCGCGGCTTTGCGGCTGAATCAAGGGGAAGAAGCGGGGATTTTCACTAGGCCGTCAAATCTGTTATGATAATTACGATTTCGCAGACAGCAGGTCTGTGTAATTACTGAGAAGATGCATTCAAGCATTCCCGGCAGCCGGGACCATATATTTCAACATGAGGAAGTCGAGGAAACGGGAGGAGTATGTCATGAAATTTTTGCAGCGGATTAAAGCTAGTGCGGGCAAAGTGACCGATAAGGCGCAGAATGCAGTCGAAATCGGGCGATTGAACACGCAAGTCAACAATATTGAGCGTGAAATGGATTTATATTTTCAAAAAATGGGCGAGGTATTCTATGAAGGTTATCGCATTAAAGACATGTCGGTAGCGGAGAAGGAAATGGTCGAGCTCGCCAAAACATGCGATCTGCTCGCCGAGGAGCGTGATGAGATCCGGGGCAGAATCGCCGAGCTTAAAAACGAGCGCCTGTGCGCCTCCTGCGGCAAATCGGCTGCTGATGAGGCGCTGTTCTGCCAATACTGCGGGAATAAGCTGGAGAAGACACGCAAGTCTGTCCAGGCCCATAAGGAAGAGGAGGAGCCGAAGGCGAGCCAAGAGCCGCTGAAGGATCCGCTGGCCTTGCTGGAAGATGGTGCGCTGTTCGGCCATCTCGTTCAGGAAGAGCCGGAAGTATACGAGGCCGCCGAGCGGATCGACCCGGAGGAAGAAGCGCGCCGGCTGCGGGAGCTTGAGCGGGAACGGGAGCGCCAGGAGGAGCTGGATCGCCGGATTCGGACGTGGAAGGAGAACGTGAAGCTTGAAGAGCACGTGGCTGCGGCGAAGGAGACTCTGACGAGCGAGACGACCTGCCAAATTTGTTCAGCGGTGCTGGTCAAGGGCACGAAATGGTGCCCGCACTGCGGCTCTGAGCAAATCTAGGCTGGCTGGGCCGCCGCACGGCTGAAAGTTCACCGAGTTGTTATAAATTAGGCCCGACCTGCGGACATTTGAGTCGTAGTATATAGTAGGCGCTCTGAAATTTGCCGGCACGGCGGTACGGATAGCACATCCGGCACCGACGTGCCTGATCTGTTTTTGCCGAATGCAGTCGGCGGCTTGCGGGAAAGCTGTAATAGCGCCTCTACGTACAATGACTATTTTGAGGAGTGTGGACACCGTGGAATGCATCGTACATTTCGAAGTGGAATATAAGCAGGAGACCAAGGAGCTGCGCGGGCTGATTTTTCTGGATCGGGGCAAGGCGCCGACGGAGCGTGATTTTCTATCGATGTTCGGGGATATGGGGTACAAGCTGCGGCTTGCGGACAAGGACAATTGGGTGTTTTTACCGACGGAGCCGAGTGCGGAATATCAAAAAATCCGCATCCGCCGCCTGGATACCGGACAAGAGAATTATCAAACCGACGGGGAGCTGAAATCGATCATTGCGAACCTGCTCCCGAAGGACACGCGCCCCATCTAGGCGGTATTTTGTTGTGGATAACCCGTTCCTTTGCAAAATATTTGGACAATCCACGAAATACCTCTTTATTTCTATAGATCGTTTGAGTTATACTTCTAATCATCGCACGAACAGTTTTCGACAAGATTTATGATAGGCTTCTCGTATATGTGCAGGAATCGGCCTGCATGTCTCTACCTGATCACCGGAAATGATCGGACTACGGGGGGAATTCGAATGGTCATGCTACAGGCGGCTTTTTGAGGTGGTTCTGAACCTTGCTTTCAGACCGCGGCTTGTTGTGACGATGCCCGGAATAGGGTGAATTCTGCCATGAAGTCCATTTCCCAGCCTTTGGGAACTGGGCTTTTTTTTATTTCGGATGGGGCAGGGAGAAGAATACTAGAATCTGAGAACAATTTTTTAGGAGGAAGAAAGATGAAGCTGCTTAAAGACAAGGTGATGGCGGAAGGGATCGTCCTGAGCGATCAAGTACTGAAGGTGGATTCCTTTCTGAATCACCAGATGGATCCGGTGCTGATGAAGGAGGTTGGCGCCGAATTTACGCGGAGATTTGCGGATGAGCGGATTACGAAGGTGCTGACGATTGAATCCTCGGGGATCGCGCCGGCGATCATGACTGCACTGGAGCTGGGAGTACCGATGATCTTCGCCCGCAAACAGAAATCCCTCACGCTGCGGGACAATATTCTGGTGGAGAAGGTCTACTCTTATACGAAAAAAGAGAGCAATGAAATTACCGTATCGAAGAAATTTCTGAATTCGGAGGACCGGGTGCTCATTATCGACGATTTCCTGGCTAACGGCGAGGCGGCCTTCGGGCTGGCCCGGATCGTGGAGCAGGTCGGCGCTAGTGTAGCCGGTATCGGCATCGTTATCGAGAAATCGTTCCAGCCCGGGGCAGGGCTGCTGAATGAGGCGGGGTACCGCGTCGAGTCTCTGGTGCGCATCGCTTCTCTGGAGAACGGTGCCGTTTCTTTCGTCGATGAAGTAACAACGGCAGATCAATGAAGTAACAACGGCGGATCACTAAAAATATAGACAAGCTACGACTAGGGGAGGAAAAGCATTTTTATGGAGCGGGAACCCATCTTTCAACGAAACAGACATCCATTCAAAACATTATCCTTAGGCATTCAGCATGTGCTGGCGATGTACGCAGGGGCGGTAATCGTCCCGCTGATCGTCGGCAACGCCTTGCAGCTCAGCGCGGAACAGCTTACTTATTTAATTGCGATTGATCTTCTGGCCTGCGGCGTAGCAACACTCCTTCAGGTATGGGGCAACCGGATTTTCGGAATCGGCCTGCCGGTAATGCTCGGCTGTGCATTCCAGGCGGTGTCGCCGATGATCGCGATCGGCCTGACCGACGGGATGGGCGTATCGGCCATATATGGGGCGATTATCGCTTCTGGGATATTCGTCTTCCTGTTCTCGGGATTATTCGGTAAATTGATTGCCTTGTTCCCGCCCGTTGTGACAGGCTCCGTGGTCACGATTATCGGGGTAACCCTGATTCCCGTTGCTTTAACGGATCTGGGAGGCGGCAACCCCGGGACAAATCCCGACTTCGGGAGTCCCTTGAACCTGTCACTGGGCTTTGGCGTGCTGCTGTTCGTCATTTTGATGAACCGATTTGCTACAGGGTTTCTGCGCTCGATTTCCGTGCTGCTGGGCCTCATTGCCGGGACGGTGGCGGCCGCATTTGCCGGGGAGGTAAACCTGCAGCCGCTGCAGGAGGCGAGCTGGTTCCATATGCCGCAGCTGTTCTACTTCGGGACGCCGACCTTTCACGCATCGGCCATCCTGACGATGATTCTAGTGGCGATCGTCAGTGTCGCTGAATCGACCGGCGTGTTTATGGCGCTCGGCAAAATTGTAGATAAAGACATTACGTCGAAGGACTTGGCCCGCGGCTACCGTGCCGAGGGATTGGCGATCGCCCTGGGCGGATTGTTCAACTCCTTCCCGTACACGACTTATTCCCAGAACGTAGGGCTGATTCAAATGAGCCGGGTGAAGACCCGCGATGTGATCGTAGTCGCTGGCGGACTGCTCGTCTTGATCGGCTTCGTGCCCAAGATCGCTGCGTTGACCCAGCTTGTACCGACGTCTGTTCTTGGAGGTGCGATGATCGCTCTATTCGGTCTTGTATTGTCTTCAGGCGTTCGCATGCTGGGCGATCAGGTCGACCTTAACCGCCATGAGAACCTGCTCATTATCGCCTGCTCTGTAGGCATGGGACTCGGCGTTACCGTCGTACCTGAGATTTTCCAGCATGTGCCGGCTTGGCTTCGCATTCTCGTTGACAACGGCATCGTTGCCGGCAGCTTCACGGCCATCGTACTGAACTTGCTGTTCAATGGATTCAAAGGGCATCAAGCCAAAGCGGTTCCTGCACCTGAACAATCCGCAGTCGTTGATGAAGGAGCTACCACATCCGCCTAATCTTGTGACAATAAAAATGCTTTGTTGTCCCTTGGCACGGGTATAAATGCTAGCAGGACAATAAGAAGAATGACCAAGCCTTGATTGATAAAGGCTTGGTCATTTCGTTTTTGAGATTATGGAATTTGGAAGTCGTCGGCGGAGTTGAACATATTAATTCAGATTGCAGGAAAACGACCGCTAGCCGCGGACTGTTGTCTTGGACTGTTGTCTTTGGCAGCACATCGGTCGGCGTTTTTTTTACATGCTATGCGTCACATCCGGTTCAATTGTCTTTCGGCGAGCTCGCCGATCCAAGGCAGCTTAAGCCATTTGCCCTGCAGAGACGTCAGCATCAGCAGGAGCCACAGCGTAACGCCTAGCGCGCTGAGCAGCATCCCCACCACGATGCCGATCAAGGGGAGGAAGCCGGCGGCGGCATGGGCAATCATAAGTCCCGCGAACAACATTACGGATTGCAGCGCGTGAAAGAGTACGAAGCGGCTTCTTTTTTCAACCGCTAGAAATAAGACGCCACCGACAAAAGCGAACAGGTAGCAGAGGAAGGCTGCTACATTCTCATACAGACCCGTTGAAGATTTGAAAGGGGACATGAGTACCTACCTTCTTTCTGTCAGTCAGATGAAGGGAATGGGCTTGTTCCCTGTCTCAATAGTCAGTGTATGACGAGCCTGCCGGGCACAGAACAGATTGACACCAAAAATCGCCCTAGAGTATACTATATTACAATACATGGTAGTTATGGGCGGTTGCATTCTTTGCAAATATCCTATTTAGGTGAAATCAGCATATCTACCTTGCATAGCAAGATACATGCTTAAGCATGTATGCCTTCAAAGCTGGCCGTTAGCTACAGGCTTTGTTTCTCGGGTAACGACCCGATACGAGTTTTACGCGCAAAAAAGAAATGGTCGCATTTATAGCTCATGAGAATGGAGAAATTCAAGGATGACTACTTACAGCCAAATGCTGAAGGGGATATTAGAAGGCTGCATATTGGCCTTGATGGAGCATAAAGAGGTCTATGGTTATGAACTGACGGCGCTATTGGAGCAATCAGGCTTGTCGTTTGTAAGCGAAGGCAGCATATATCCGCTGCTGCTGCGGATGCAGAAGGAGGAGCTGATTCTCGGGGAGCTTCGGAAGGATGGAGCTTCCGGGGGGCCGCCACGGAAATACTACCGCTTGACGAATAAGGGACAGGACACGCTTCAGCAGTTCCGAATGTCCTGGGAAGGACTGCGGCAGAGCGTAGATCATGTATTATCGAAAGGAGCTGAGGGCAATGAACATGAAAGAAATGGCTGAAGAGAACAATCGGTTGAGAGCACAGATGACACCAGAAAATGAGGAGTACTTTGGAAATATGGTCAGTTATCTGCGCACCAGCCGGATCGCTCAGGATAAGGCGGAGGAGCTGCTGCTGGAGACAGCCCAGCATTTGCTGGAGGCTCAGCAGCATGGAAAAACCGCCCGAGAGGTGTTCGGGGATAAGCCCGAGCAATATTTTCAGGAACTGCTGGAGCATTTGCCCAAGCCGAGCCTGGGAGAGATGATTTCGCATTACGCAATGATCCCTTGGATCGCCTTGACCTGGATGTTCGCTGTACAGGCTTTGTTCGGCTTTATCGCTATGGGTCTCGGGAGCAAGCCTGGCGTGTTCAACCGGATAAGTCTATTCTCCGTACTGATGCTTATTTTTGCTTCGATCGCTGTGGTTGAATTGGTGCTGAGGATCTTGAATCGCGAAAGCACGAAGACGGGAGGCAAACGATACGGTTTTAATTTAAAGATCGTGTCGATCTATGTTGGTTTTTTACTAGTCGTTATTTTAACTGCAGTCTATTTGCACGATAAGCTGCCAGTTCTAGAGGTGGCCCCGTGGATTAGTCTAATCTTGTTCCTGGCTGGTCTTGCCGGCCAGAAGTTCATTTTTATGCGAGATCATTCATGATAACTAACGGTCAACTGGCACCTGAATCATGGTATATATTGAACTAACTTCAGCTGCAACAACACTTTCTAACGAAAAATCGTACAAAAGAGCCCGTGAGTCGTATGCCCTCCGGCATTTTGGACAAAAATCGTACAGACGCGCCCCGAGAGCGACCATAACAAGGGGATCTGTATGAAAAATCGTACAGATGCGCCCCAAGAGCGACCATAACAAGGGGATTTGTATGAAAAATCGTACAGATGCGCCCCGAGAGCGACCATAACAAGGGAATTTTGTACGAAAAATCGTACAGATGCGCCCCGAGAGCGACCATAACAAGGGAAATTGTATGAAAAATCGTACAGATGCGCCCCCGAGAGCGACCATAACAAGGAGATCTGTATGAAAAATCGTACAGATGCGCCCCCGAGAGCGACCATAACAAGGGGATCTGTATGAAAAATCGTACAGACGCGCCCCGAGAGCGACCATAACAAGGGAATTTGTATGAAAAATCGTACAGACGCGCCCCGAGAGCGACCATAACAAGGGGATTTGTATGAAAAATCATACAGATGCACCCCGAGAGCGATCATAACAAGGGAATTTGTACGAAAAATCGTATTAAAGTGCCAGGAGAGGCGGTCAGTTGTGGCATTTCTTACGAAAAATTTCATACAGGTCCGAACGAATATTGCACATAGCCGCTATTACCATGATATCTATATTTCAACTCATCTAGCTGCAGCCTGAACGAACGCCTGATTCACATAATAAAGACTGGCTGCAGCATGTACGAACTACTCGGCCCTACATGTACGGACTACTCGGCCCTATAGGTTATGCATTACTAAATGCCCATCTTGTATAAACGAGCGGTATTACAGCACATGACACGACGATCAACTCCAACCTACACGACCACATACAGCACATGACACGACGATCAACTCCAACCTACACGACCACATACAGCACATGACACGACGATCAACTCCAACCTACACGAACATACAGCACATGACGCGACGATCAATTCCAACCTACACGACCACATACAGCACATGACACGACGATCAACTCCAACCTACACGAACATACAGCACATGACACGACGATCAACTCCAATCTACACGACCACATAAGCACATTGACACGAACGACCCACTCCAGCATACACGAACGGCTACACCACACTGCCCGACCGGGCAACTCCAACATGCACGAGGTTAACCTCGTGTAACCGAACTCTTATCCGCACCGCGCGCAGCTTCTAGCGCGCGGTGTTTCGCTGCACAACAGCGGCCGGTCGGCCACAGATTAACTGCAGCATGAATAGATGGAATAGTAACGAATGAATAAAGGCCAGCTAAATCATGAGCGAAGCACTGCCGGCCAGCAAGGGGGCTGGCTCGAACCATTGCTCGATAATGTCTTTGACGATCGTTTCGGCGGCAGCGGGCCTGCGTAAACGATCGATCTCTTTATATACGCGGGTGAGCTGCTCTTCGTTCAGGAGAAGCGCATTAATTTGGCTGGCCAGCATTTCCGGGTTGCTGGCGATCCGGGCAACTCCCTTGCTCTCCAGATAAAGGGCGTTATTGAGCTCCTGGCCGGGAACAGGGCGGTACACGAATATAGGAAGCCGGCTGACGAGCGATTCAGACAGCGTAATTCCGCCGGGCTTTGTCACGACGCAGTGGCTTAGCCGCATCAGCTGGGCAATTTCGCTGACATAGCCGAACAGGTGAAAGTCTCGATGCCGCCCCAGCTCCTGGTCCAGCCTGCGGTAGAGCTCCTTGTTCCTCCCGCAGACGGCGATGACCTGGTAGCTGCCGCCGGAGAGCAGCGCCTCGCAAATGTCGCGGATGCCCTGCATGACGCCGAAGGCCCCGGCCATAAGCAGGATTGTCTTCTTGGCAGGATCGAGCCGGCACAGCTGCTCTGTATCCCCGCTGCTGCAGCCAAAATCAGGCTTGAGCGGAATGCCGCTTGCCAGTACCCGGTCCTCAGGGATGCCGCGTTTAATGACCTCCATCCTCAGATCCTCCGTAGCTACGTAATAGCGGTCGACCCCCGGGTGTACCCAGCGGCCGTGGAGGTCAAAGTCGGTGACGATATTGACGAGAGGCAGCTTCAATCCTGTTTTTTTCAGCAGCTTCGGCATGGCGAGCTGGGGAAAGGTATGAATGATAAGATCGGGCTCCATGCTGGTTATCGCCTGCTCAAGCTTCCTCATGCCCAGCGAGTTGAGTACGCTTAATATGGAGGTATCCGGCTGAAGATCCTTTGTGGCATTGTATACCCATCCATAGAGCAGCGGCATGGTTTTGAAGCTCTGCATGTACACAAATTTGGTCATTTCGTTTAGAAAAGGATGCGCCTCGGCCATCAGATCCAGCAGTGCGACATCGGTTATTCCTGAATGATGAAAGCTTGCCTCAAGGGCTTTGGAAGCCTGGTAATGCCCGTCCCCGTAACTGGCATACATAATTAACACTTTGGGCGAGCCTGAAGACATAGCTAATCCCTCCCGTTGAACTTAAGAATTAAATTACTTTGGATAATAAAAGCATTTAGTTATTGCGGTTAGCTGTGCTTCAATGCAGGCATGATGTATTTTTCCAGCAGCGGCCTGGGATTTTTCCAGCGGTTTAAATCGCTCGCCGCCGTGAATACGACAACGGCATCGAGGGAAGGAATCACGTTGATCTGCTGCCCTCCATGGCCATGGGCGTAAGCGTATGGAACTCCGTTTACTTTGGCCGTCCACCAATGCTCCCCGTATCGGCCGTAACCGGGAATCTCCGCAGACAAGGGCGTCATCGAGCGCTTCAGCCACTCTGCAGCGAGAAGGCACTCACCTTCCCAAATGCCGCGCTGCAGGCAGAGGAGGCCAAGCTTCGCCATGTCCAGCGCGGTTAAATGAAGCCCGATATGGCCCATGGAATGGCCCTCGGGACTGGCTTTCCATACGTAATTCTGAATCCCCAGCGGACCGAATAAATACTTCTCCGCATAATCCGCGGCGCTCAGCCCTGTCCATTCTGTCAACAGGATCGAGAGGAGATGGCTGTCTACACTACAGTATTGGAACGTGCCGATATTATGCTTCTCGATGGGGAGATGAAGAATATATTTTATCCAGCTCCGGCTTTGATGCAAGCGATGTATGAAAGCTTCCCCCATTTTAGCACCTGTCTTCCAACAAAATCCAGTAGTCATCGTTAACAAATGCCGCAGGGTCAGCTGCTCCCAGAGCGGATCCAGATTCCGGCCGGCATATTGCCGGAGGGAGCTTGCAAAGGGCGCATCCAGCGGGGGAAGCTCTCCCCGGTAACTGGCGACTCCCAGCAGGATGGAGAGGATTGACTTGGTTGCGGATCTTAAATCATGAAGCTCATGTAGATCCAGCCCGTTATAATAACGCTCGATCAGTATGGTTTCTTGCCGGGTCACCACGAAGCTGTTCATTTTAGGAAATCGCCTGCCAATTTCTTCATCTGCGGCATGAAGCAGCTCCAGATCCTCCTTGCTCTGAGCAGGGGAAGAACGAAGTGAGGCAGCGGGTGGCGAAGCGGCAGAAACTGCGGGAATGCTGCTGCGTATAAACTGCATGTTATTTCCTCCCTATCTCAATCTTATATATGTATTGTAACCAGAATTCGGACAGGGCAATAATTGCGCTGAGAGCTGTTTTTTATTTTGTAAAAAAGTGTGCGTATGGAAGAAAGCTGTAAGCCTGAGCTGAATATGTTACAATATAAGAGATAGGAGGTTATTCCATCAAGTTTGCGACTGTCCTTAAGACTAGGCAACATATGCTAGCACGCTTGATTAAACGGGAATTTCTATGGGTATGTATTAGTGTCAGGTGCCTGCCGAGAAGGCGAATGCAGCTACGCAACTTCATGATAACAAGATCACTTTTCGGCGTTCTCGAAATCGGAGCAATTAATTACAAGCGTTCTGGGAGGGAATATGTATGGCAACGAAAGGTCACAATGAAGTAAAGGAAAGTCTGCTGGAGATGACCCGGATATTTAAGCCTAAAGACCCCAAAAAATTCGTAAAGGAATACGTCCGGAAATATCGCATCATGGGCGGCTACGAAGAAGAATTAACGGACTTGGTTGAGCATGAGATGGGCAAGCTGAACTCGGTCAACTCATCCGTGTCTTAACGCTCCCGGCGGGCGATAAGAACTGTAGCTGTTCGAGCGATAACATCTGTAGTCGTTCAATAGTAAGGAACAATGGATATCCGTTCTGCAGCGTAATGCGGCAGGGCGGTTTTTTTCTGCTCGTTCTTACATATATTATATCAACGGTATTAACGGGGTGTTAAAGCTCTTGAGAGGAGACCATAAAATTTGAAAATCATCTTGAAGACGCAGGAAGAAATATTGAAGATCCGCGAGGCTGGCAAAATCCTTGCCGAGTGCCACGGCGAGCTGGCAGGCCGTATCGGCCCGGGAATGACGACGCTGGAAATCGACGAATGGGTGGAGCAGTACCTGGCCGCCAGAAAGGCTTCGCCGGAGCAGAAGGGATATCGGGGCTATCCGTTTGCGACCTGCGCCTCAGTGAACGACATTGTATGCCACGGATTTCCTAATGATCGCCAGCTGAGAAGCGGGGATATCGTAACGATCGACATCGTCGTGAACAAGGACGGCTGGCTGGCCGACTCGGCGTGGTCCTATCGGATCGGGGCGGTTAGCGAAGAGGCCGACAGGCTGCTGTCCGTTACCCATCAAGCGCTGGAGAAGGGCATCGCCCAGGCCGTTCCAGGAAACCGCGTCGGAGATATCAGCTCCGCAGTTCAGGGCATAGCGAGAGAAGCGGGCGTCGGCATCGTGAAGCCGCTGATTGGGCACGGCATCGGCCGATCCATGCACGAGCCGCCGGATGTCCCGAATTTCGGGCGCTCGCGAACCGGACCGGTCTTGCGGGAGGGGATGGTCATCACCATCGAGCCGATCTTCACCTCCGGCGACACGGGCGCCGTTCTCTGGGAGGACGACGGCTGGACCATCCGCAGCGCCGATGGAAGCTTGGGCGCACATTATGAGCATACGCTGGCCATAACGAAAAAGGGTCCTCTCGTCCTTACTTCCCTGTAAGGAGGACGACAGGTCCTTTTTTTCGCGTAAATGTGACAATAATTTCGCTGAAATGTCGAAAATGGTTCAAAATGATTTGGCCGAGGGCAAAACGGGAAACGCTTCTCGCAGTCTAGCGATAAGGAAACAGGGCGCAAGGGTGTCCAGGAGAGTGGAAACGCTCGCAAACCCTTCTGCGGCGGGCTTTTTCAGACATTTGAACAATTTGTGAACTCCCTTGATCTCATTGACAAAAGAGGGGTTCACTCTTATATTTAATAAGTGATTGTTTTAATTGACAGGATTGCAGTTTCCGTGCTAGGGCAGGTAAGTTTTCCCCGGGCAAGGGAGAAGGCCTGTAATCATCGGAAGAATACGTAAAAGTGGGGTAGATCAATGATGAAACGGTGGAAGGCTGGGAAAAGGCTTGTTCCTTTGTTTGTTGGGCTGACGCTCTTGCTGTCCGCTTGCGGTCGCGAAGACTTGTCTGCACTCAGACCACAAGGCCCGGTAGCACAAGGACAGTTTGATTTGATGAAGCTGTCGATTACGATCATGTTCTCGGTGCTCGTAATTGTATTCGGCATTGCGGCCTATGTAATTATTAAATTCCGTCGCAAGCCAGGGGATAAGGGGATGCCGAAGCAAGTGGAGGGCAACCACCTTCTGGAGATTATCTGGACAGGGATCCCGCTTGTTCTGGTTCTCATCCTTGCGATAGCGACGGTTCAGAAAGTGTTCGCTTACGGTGAGAATTATTGGGAGGACAAGGATGCCATTCGGGTAAAGGTAACCTCGCATCTGTTCTGGTGGGAGTTCAATTATCCGGATTATGACATTACTACGGCCCAGGATTTGATTATTCCTACGAACAAGAAAATCGCGTTTCAACTGAAAACGGCAGACGTCATCCACTCCTTCTGGGTGCCTTCGCTCGGAGGCAAGACGGATACGAATACTGAAGGTACGATCAACACAGCTTGGCTCGAGGCCGAGAAAGAAGGCGTTTACCTTGGGAAGTGTGCGGAGCTGTGCGGCCCGTCCCACGCCCTGATGGAATTCAAGGTGAAGGCGGTAAGCCAGGAATCGTTCGATAATTGGGTAGCTGCGATTAAGCAGCCGGTCGAACCGATCCAGGACCCTGCTCTTGCGGAAGTGTTCAAGACGCAATGTCTAAGCTGCCATGCGGTAGGTGACCAAGGCGGACCGATGGGACCGAACTTGACGGGGATCGGGAACCGCGAGACGGTCGCGGGCATTCTCATTAACGAAGAGGGCTCGAACAAACCGTTCCCGGGCAAGCCGGTCAAAGACAATTTGATCGAATGGCTGACCAACCCGCAAGAAGTCAAGCCAGGTAACCACATGCCTTCTCCGAAGGAAGACCTTGGACTGACGGATGAAGAAATTGAAGGAATTGCGGAGTATTTGGCTAACGTCAAGTTGGAGTACTAATTCAGACGGCATTGATGCACAGGAATTTAAAGGGGGTACAAACCTTGGCTCACGCTCACAGTGTCAAGCGGCACAAGGGTTTGATGGATTGGTTGACTACGGTTGACCACAAGAAAATAGCCATTCTGTATTTGGTTGCAGGGGGCTTCTTCTTTGGCATAGGCGGGATCGAAGCGCTTTTGATTCGTGTCCAGCTATGGAAGCCAATGAATACGTTCGTGACCGCTCAGCAGTTTAACGAGTTGATCACGATGCACGGAACGACAATGATTTTCCTTGGTGTAATGCCGATTATCTTTGCGATCATGAACGCGGTTATTCCGCTTCAAATCGGGGCTCGCGACGTCGCGTTCCCGTTCCTCAACTCGCTCGGCTTCTGGACATTCCTGTTCGGGGGATTGCTGCTTAACCTCAGCTGGTTCATGGGGGGCGCACCGGACGGAGGATGGACGGCGTATGCACCGTTGTCTTCGACGACTTACAGTACGACGCACGGCGTCGACTTTTATACGATCGGCCTGCAGATTGCCGGTCTTGGTACGCTCATAGGGGGGATTAACTTCCTGGCTACGATCATCACGATGCGTGCGCCGGGCATGTCCTTCATGCGTATGCCGATGTTTACCTGGACGACCTTCGTTACATCGGCGATGATTCTGTTCGCTTTCCCGGCAATTACGGTCGGCCTCGTGCTTCTCAGCTTCGACCGGATTTTGGGAGCTAACTTCTTTAACGTTGCAGGCGGGGGTAACCCGGTTCTATGGCAGCATATCTTCTGGATCTTCGGGCACCCTGAGGTTTATATCCTGATCCTGCCTGCATTCGGTATTATCTCCGAAGTCGTGAGTACGTTCTCGCGCAAACGCCTGTTCGGATACAGCTCCATGGTATTCGCGACCATCCTGATCGCCTTCCTGGGCTTCATGGTTTGGGCGCACCATATGTTCACAACAGGTATGGGTCCGGTAGCGAATGCGTTGTTCGCCATTGCGACGATGCTGATCGCTGTTCCGACCGGGATTAAGATTTTTAACTGGCTGTTCACGATGTGGGGCGGACAAATTACGTTTACAACAGCTAATTTGTTTGCGGTCGGCTTTATCCCAACCTTCGTTATGGGCGGGGTAACCGGGGTTATGCTCGGCTCTGCGCCGGCAGACTACCAGTTCCATGATACTTATTTCGTTGTAGCGCATTTCCACTACGTTATCGTAGGCGGACTTGTTCTCGGATTGTTCTCTGGCCTGCATTACTGGTGGCCTAAGATGTTCGGTCGGGTATTGAACGAAACGCTTGGAAAAATTGAATTCTGGACGTTTATTATCGGGTTCCACTTGACCTTCTTCCTGCAGCATTTCCTGGGTCTGATCGGAATGCAGCGCCGTGTATATACATATCTGCCGAATCAAGGCTTCGATATGATGAACGTGCTCAGCACGATTGGCGCATTCTTGATGGGTGTAGGGGTTATCGTATTCTTAATCAACGTTTTCGTTACAGCAAGAAAGCCGTCTGGCGTGGAGAACGATCCTTGGGGAGACGGCCGGACATTGGAGTGGGCTATTCCTTCGCCTCCGCCAGAGTATAACTTCAAGCAGCTTCCGCTTGTGCGCGGCCTTGATGCCTTCTGGAAGGAGAAGATGGCTGGCAATAAAGAGATGACGCCTGCCGAACCGGTCGGCTCGATTCATATGCCTTCGCCTACGATCATTCCGTTTGTCATGTCCGTGGGTCTGTTCATCGCAGGTCTTGGCTTCATGTTTACAACCGATGATTTCGGCAACAGCTTCTTGAACTTTATGTTCAACAACTACATTGTAGTTATTATCGGTTTGGCTATTACCTTTGGCTCGATGATCGTTCATTCCTTGAATGACGATCCGGGATGGCATATTGAACCAGAAGAACAGGGTGGGAAGGGGGTAGAAGCATGACCACTCATGCAGAGCAAGCTACAAATAAGTTACCCCATGAACCTGAGAAGGCAACGCTGGAAGGACGCAATAAAATTATGGGCTTCTGGCTCTTCCTTGCAGGAGAGGCAGTTCTGTTCGGTACGCTATTTGCGACTTTCCTGACGCTTCGGAATCAAGTGGCTGACGGCCCGTCAGCCTCCGAGCTGTTCAGCCTGCCGATTACGGCTGCGGCTACGCTGATCCTCCTGGTCAGCAGCTTGACGAGCGTATTTGCGATTCAGGCGATGCACAGAGGGAACAAGAAATCCCTCTTGACATGGCTGACGGTTACCGTAGTGCTTGGTCTCGGCTTCTTATGTTTGGAGATCTATGAGTTTTATGAATATGTTGTCCATTATGGATACGGCATGACGACTAGCGCCTTCAGTTCCTCGTTTTATACGCTTGTCGGCTTCCACGGGGCACACGTTATTTTCGGGATTTGCTGGATTTCGCTTTTGATTTTCCAAGTAGCGAAAAAGGGACTGACGGTGGTTACTGCGCCGAAGGTATATGTATCGGCTATGTACTGGCACTTTGTTGACGTTGTGTGGGTATTTGTCTTTACGGTTGTTTACCTGCTCGGAAAGGTGGTAGGCTAAACGATGGTGAATCAGCATAACAATGAAGGTTCAGTGGTGAAGCATCGTCACCGCCATGAGGGTCCGCAGAAGCACGTTGTGGCTTTCATATTCTCGATCGTACTGACTGCGATTGCATTTGCAACGGTTGCGGCCGGGGGAGTGAATACGGCGTTCACGGTGATGCTGCTTGTAGCGATGGCGGTTCTCCAAGTGCTCGTGCAGCTTGGGTATTGGATGCACTTGAAGGATAAGGGACATATGATCCCGATCATATTCATGGCCGGAGGATTTTTTGTCGCCGGGCTGTGCATTATCGCGGCACTTTACTGGATGTGGTGGTAAAACCTAAGAGGCGGGCTTGCCTGTAAGCCCCCTCTTTTGTATATTACGGGGTCAGTTCACAATTTGGACAGATTTCCAAGCGGCGGAGGGAGTTTTCAAATTGCTGGGATTACAATATTTTAGCTTTAGTGATGTTTGGAGTCCCGTTTTGATGTCATTCATGCTGTTCATTACAGCCGGCTATTTCTTGCTTGTCGGACCGCTTAGCGAGAGGTTTCCTCAGAGCGAGCCGACATCGGCCGGCCGTAAGGTGATGTTCGTTACGGGCATGTTCTTGCTGCACCTGGCTCAGGGTGGACCCGTCAATTTGCTGGGGCATACGATGTTCAGCTTCCACATGCTGAGTATGGCCTTGTCATATATCGTTGCTCCGCCGCTTATCATGCTAGGTATACCACCATGGATTTGGCGCTCGATCGTAAACTTCCTGGAGCGGACTCCGGTCAGGAAGCTGGGAATCATGGTTCATCCCGTTGTCTCTGCTGTCTTATTTAACGGATTGTTCTCAATCTACCACCTCCCTGTGGTTCATGATTATGTTATGCTTAATTTCGGAGTCCACCGCCTGTATTATGTGATCCTGTTCATTGCAGCGGTTCTGATGTGGTGGACGTTCGTCAGTCCGGTTCCGGAACGTGCAACCCCTCAGGGCTTGAAGAAGCTTGGCTTCATCTTTCTGAACATGGTTCTGCTGACGCCTGCCTGCGGTCTGATCATCTTTGCCAGCGAGCCGCTTTACGCTACGTACAGCGATCCGAATGTGTGGGCCAAGGCGATGGGTTACTGCGTTCCCGGGGGCGATCCGTCTGCCCTGCTTAGCCAATTCGGCGGCCCGGAATTTTTCGGCTTTCTGGAGACCCGGGTGGATCAGCAGGTGGGCGGTATATTGATGAAATTTATACAGGAGGCTATTTTCGCGTCGATGCTGGCTTATGTATTTTTTCAATGGTATCGGCAAGAGAATAAAGAGGATGCAGAGGATGAGCTTATCGCAGACGTGCCTCCGCATGAACTCAATCAGGTGTAAGATTAATAAGACAATTGGAGGATGGAAATGGATCTGTTCACCCTATTCCCTACGCTAAGCACGTCTTTTATCGTCATTAGCGCCGTACTGGTAGCGATCGGCTGGGGACTGATCATTAAGGGCAAGAGAGAAGCCCATAAGAAGACGATGATCGCGGCAGCGGTCGCGGCAATTATTTTCTTTATCATCTATACGTCACGTACGGCCTTTATCGGCAATACGTCTTGGGGCGGACCGGCGGATTTGAAGCCGTATTACCAGACGTTCCTTATTTTCCACATTGTTCTGGCGACGGTTGCTGCTGTGTTCGGTATAACTACCCTGATCTTAGGCTTCAAGGAGAAATATGCCAAGCATCGCAAATGGGGCAGGGTTACATCGATCATCTGGTTCTTCACGGCCATTACCGGGGTAGCTGTCTATGTTCTATTGTACGTGCTGTATCCAGGGGGCCATACGAAGCCGGTATGGGATGTTCTGCTAGGCACATAGAAGAAGTACTCCGCAAGACCTTTATCTTGGGCGGCAAAACGCCTTGGATGGAGGTCTTTTTTTTGTGAAAAGGATTGACAGCATAAAATATGGGCGTGTATACTGTATATAATGATATATACAGTAAGCACACACATATTAACACTAGGCAAAAGCATAGCGAATCGTATTCTGACTGAATGTGTCCGTATTCGCGAAGGAAGGTTGAGTTGCTTGAACAACAACTGGAAAGACGCATGGGTTATTTTTAAGAGAGATATAAGGCTGGACCGGCTGTACTTGATCTGGAACGTTATCTTCATGGTTTATTTAGCTGTCGCAATCAGCGTATTTACTGATTCATCAGGCAAGGCGGGAGTATTTATGAATCCGATGGCGGACTTCATGCTGCTGACCCTGCTGCCTGTTACCGGCTTCTACTTTTCCAGAAGATCCTTTAGTTATATCAAGGAAGATTCCTATACGCGGATGCTTCAATATTACCGGACTCTTCCGATCCAGCTGATCACGATCCTGAGGGGACGATTCATCCAATTGTTTACCGCAATGTTGTTTAACGGCATCGTATTTTATCCGGCTCTTTATTTGTTTACGGGGATCGCAGGAGATGGGCCGCTCGGCCATATCGACGAGCTGCTGGCTCTCGCCCTGACCTGGAGCGGTTATGCGCTGCTTATTAACGGAATATTTATTTACTTTGAATTTCTCAGCGAGGGGCGCAGATATTTCTGGATCGGTTCTCTTGTCATGCTGATTGCAGGCGCGATGGCCTTCCTGGTTCACTGGCTGGATGGCAGCATGCTCGCATTCACACTTGAGCAGTCCCGCCGATATTCGCTGCTATCCCCCTCTATGTGGGGTTCGCTGGTTCTCGGGGGAGCTTCCCTGGCCATATTCAGCAAGATAACCTTAAGCAAGCTTGGCAGGAGAGACTTGATTTGATTGTAGACGGTGCTGAATAAGGATAAGCCGGAGGTGAGAGAGGAAAGGTGTGGATTCCCATTCAAATTAATGAGAACAGCGCGGAGCCGTTATATTATCAAATTGAGACGCAGCTTCGCTCGCTGATCGTAAGCGGGCAGATTCAAGAGGGGACGCTCCTGCCCTCTATTCGGGAATTTGCTAGCAGCCTGAAGTGCAGCGTAATTACAGTGCGCAGGGTGTATCAGGACCTGGAGAACGAAGGTCTGCTGCTTACCAAGCAGGGAACCGGCACCTTTGTAGCACGGGTCGGACAGAGCGAGAGGAGTGAATACCGGAGGATGGTCGTACAAGAAGCCGTGGAAGCAGCCGTAGATGTCGGCTTGTCCGTTCAATACAGCAAGGAAGAGCTAGAGGCACTTGTCCTGGAAATCATCCAAGTCAAATACAGATCTGTGACCAGAGAGGGGAATAGGGATGAATGAAACGTTGGCACTGGAGCTTAAGAACGTCGTCAAGAAAAGGCAGCGCAGGGTAGTCGGCCCGGTCAATCTTCAAATCCCCCAGGGATACATTGTCGCATTAGTCGGTTCTAACGGTTCAGGCAAAAGCACGATTCTCCATATGCTAACCCAGAGCCTTATTCCGGATGAAGGGGAGATCAAGTGGTTTGGCAGGGAAGGCTCTGATGACTTGCCGCTGGATATCAAAAGCAAAATAGCTTATGTGCCGGAGAATACAGCCATGGAGGAGAACTATCAGACAGCGGAGCAGGCTGCGAGCTTTCGGGCTTACTGGTATCCTTCCTGGGATCAGAAGCGGTTCGAACGGCTGATGACACGCTTTGATGTACCCCGCAATGAGCGGCTAAACCGCATGTCCAAAGGAGAGCGCCGCAAATTCGAGGTGGCTGCCGCCCTTGCGGCTAACCCGAAGCTGCTCGTGCTTGATGAGCTATCCTCCGGGTTGGATCCTTTTGCCTGGAAGGATATGATCGAGGAGCTTCAGGAGTGCATGACCGGGGAGGATGTCACGATGATCATGGCGACGCACATCGTCGAGGAGATCAAGCGGCTTGCCGATTACATCGTACTGGTGCATAAGGGGAAGGTGCTGGGCATGGCGGAGAAGGACCTGCTCTATGGCAGCTGCTATGAGGTGTGGGTCCGCGGCGATTTCGCGGGGCTTAAGGACAGGCCTGAGCTGATCCGGTGCGAAGAGAACGAAGCCTCCATTCATAAATTGCTCGTGCGGGATGAGGCTTTTATTAGCGAACTGCAGCAGTTCAAGGACCTTCAGGTCATGCGAAGCCGGGCCCTTGAGCTGGAAGAGGTGCTTGAATTGTGGATTGAGGGGTATCAGCCGAATTGTTAATCATATTCATTGATTTGCTAAACCGGAAGAACATTGAAAGGGAGGCTGAAGGATGGTTAAACCATTAGTATTGGAGCAGGTTACGAAGCAGTTTGGAGATAAAACGGCCGTAAATGGCATTTCCCTGCAGGTAGAGGAAGGGGAAATCTATGGGCTGCTTGGCGGCAATGGCGCCGGAAAGACGACAACGATGCGGATGGTGCTCGGATTAATTTATCCCGACGATGGACGGATTCTATACCATGGGCAAGGGTACAGCAGTGAATTGCAGCAGAAGATGGGCTATTTGCCAGAAGAACGGGGCTTATATCCGAAAATAAAGGTCAGTGACCAGATCATTTACTTGGCACGCCTAAAAGGGATGTCTGCCCAGGAGGCGGATAAGAGTCTGCGTTACTGGCTTGAACGCTTCGAGGTGCCCGACTATTACAATAAAAAAATTGAAGAGCTCTCCAAGGGAAATCAGCAGAAAATGGGCTTCATTGCCGCTGTCGTGCACAAGCCCAAAATCCTGATCCTGGACGAGGCCTTTAGCGGGCTCGATCCGGTTAATGTAGAGCTGCTCAAAGCCACCGTCAAGGAGCTGCGGGATGAAGGAACGAGCATCCTGTTCTCGACCCACCGGATGGAGCATGTGGAGGAGCTGTGCAGCAATATTACGATTCTGCAGCGCTCCAATACGGTACTGCAAGGAAATATTCAGGACATCAAGAAGCGTTATCCGCGTGAGGAAGTTCTTCTTCATACTACGGGGGAAGTCACCGGGCTTGAAGCCATTCCTGGCGTAGAGCGGATAGACCGCCGCGAGCGCGGCTATTCCATCCGGATATCCGAGGTATCAGCCGCTCAGCATATTTTGCGCCGGGCGATGGAGGACAGCGTGGTTGAGCATTTTGAAATCAAGGAGCCAACGCTGAACCAAATCTTTATCAAAGAGGTAGGTGAGTCTCATGAATAAACTTCTGCCGATCATTAGCTTCACCTTCGCCAACAAGGTCAAGACGAAATCATTTGTTGTGACGACTGTTATTTTTGCCATCCTGTTGTCCATAGGCATCCATGTGCCATACCTGATTCAGTTGTTCTCGGGAAATGAAGGCACGGGCACTCAAATCGGCCTTGTCTACGGCAACCAGCCTGAAATTGCGGAGTCCATTGAAGCATTTGTCGATCAGCAGCCGGGGGCTAAAATTACATTCGTCCGGTATGAGCAGGCCAATGAACAGGCGCTCGTCAACGATCTGGAGAACGGAACAATCCAGGGGTATCTGGAGTTCGGCGAGGCTGTTGGCCTGCAATTTCCGAAGGTCATTTATACCTCCAAGAAGGACAGCCTGGATTGGACACTCCAATCGGCGCTTCAGCCTGCCCTTGAGAATGCGAAAATGCAATATGTGACTAAAGGAAGCGCCCTTACGGAAGAGCAAATTGCTGCGATTAGCGCGCCGGTTGTCATTGAAGAGTTGAAGACTGACCAAGCGGGTGCGGGGGCGGCCGGGCCGGGGAGCAGCACGAAGACGGCTATCATCAATTACGTTATCGTATACGCCCTTATCATCCTGTTCTTCATGACGAACATGATGACGGGCAATATGATTGCGGCGGAGGTCACTTCGGAAAAAAGCTCGCGGATTATGGAAATTCTGATAACGAGTGTTTCGCCGCTTGCGCAGATGTTTGGCAAAATTCTAGGAATGTTCCTGATCGGTCTGCTCCAGATCATCATATTTATCGCCGTAGTTGCCGCTAACCTTGCATTGCCGTATAATCAGGCATCCTTGGCGGAATTCGAATTGGATTTATCGCAAATGGATCTATCCATTCTGATTATTGGTCTTATCTTCTATATTCTCGGCTATTTCCTCTATGCAACTTTGTATGCAGCGGTGGGCTCCATTGTCAGCCGCACGGAGGATCTTGGCCAGGCGGTAATGCCGATCACGATGCTTTCTCTGGCAGCTTTCTATGTGGCGATGTTTAGCTTATCGTCTCCGAATTCCCTGCTGCTTAAGGTGTGCTCCTACATCCCGTTCGTGTCTCCGGTCACGATTCTGCTGCGGTATGGCGCAGGGGATGCAGCTCTGCTGGAGGTAGGGCTGTCTCTGCTGATTCTTATCGCTGCTATCGTCTTCTTCAGCTGGCTGGCCGCCAAGATTTACCGCACGGGCGTTCTGCTGTACGGGAAGCGTCCGACGCTGAAGGAGCTGCGCAAGGCAATGAAGGCCTACAAGATTTAATCGTGGGAATTAACATAAAACTATTTAAATGTACACAGGGGAGAACATAACATGAAAAATTGGAAAAGATCGCTCTTATCACTTTTAATTTCTGGAGGCTTGCTCGCATCAGCAGTTCCTGCTGCAGCTGCTCCACAACAGCCGGCAGTAAAGATCAATAACCAGAACGTGGAATTTGCAGCGAACTCACCGGTTGTAGATCAGGGAACAACGATGGTGCCGCTAAGAGCAGCGCTCCAGGCGATGGATATTCAACTCAAGGATGTGCAAGAGGGTGCCATTCATGCGGTAATTGGCGGGAAGGAGATTACGCTGAACAGCAAGACCAAGCTCATTAACGGCGTAACATATGCTCCCATTAGAATCGTTGGGGAAGCCGCGGGCTACGAGGTCCATTGGGATCAGCAATCCCGCACCGTGCTTCTTGTCTCTAAAGCAACCGGGGAAGGCGCTCGGGGCTTCCTATGGGAAGTCGAGAATGACGGGAATACGGTGTATCTGGTAGGCTCGATGCATATTGCGGACGACAGCTTTTATCCACTGCGCCCCGAGTTCGAGGATGCCTTCGCTGAAGCCGATTATCTGGGAGTAGAGATTGATCTCAGCAAGGCGGTAGATGAAGAGCAGCAGCAATTGATCATGGATCTGGGGATATATCAGGACGGTACTACACTGAAGGATCACGTCTCCAAGGAGACGTATGCGAAGGTTGAAGCTTTTCTGAAGCAAAACGGAATGGAGCCTAACGCTTTTGACGCTTATAAGCCTTGGGTAGTCGAGACGACTATCAGTACTCTTAAGTCAATGAATGCAGGATATGAAGCGGCTGCGGGAATCGATCTGTACTTCATCCAGAAAGCCATGGAGCGCAAAATGCCGGTTCTGGAGCTGGAATCCTACGAGTCTCAGCTGAGCATGTTCAATGGCTTCTCCAAGGAGCTGCAGGAGAAGAATTTGAATGCGGCATTAGATCATTTTGATGTGCTTGATACTTACGTAGATGAGATGGCCAACACATGGAAATCAGGGGATGACCAGAAATTGCTTGAGTTCACCAACAGTATGTCGGCCGATCCGGAGTATAGACAAGCGATGCTGACCGATCGAAATATCGCTATGGCTGATAAAATCGAGGGTTACCTGACAAGCGAGGAGAGAGCTGAGTACTTTATCGTAGTTGGCGCGGCACATTACCTGGGCGGGGATGGAGTCATTCAATTGCTTAAGGATAAGGGTTACTCGGTCGTCCGCAAATAATAGTTGTTCTTCCCCCTTAGTTTGCTAACCAATGACAACGGTCTAACTTGCGAAGAAAGTCGAGGTAAGTTATAGTTGAAATAACTGAATATGGAGTGCGGGTGCTGGATGAAGTCCGGCTGAGATTGGAACCTGATGTTCCTGACCGTTAATCTGATCCAGGTAATGCTGGCGTAGAGAACATATCGAATTTAAGGCCATTCGTGTATTCTCGAATGGCTTTTTTATGTCTTGAACGGCCGGCGAATACAAAACGGAGGTAGAGTTAGACAGATGAGAGATTTTCGTTTGTATGCCATTACCGATGAGAGAAGCCATCCGGGAAGAGATCTTGCAAGCGTTATGGAGGAAGCGATTCTTGGCGGCGCCGACATTGTGCAGCTTCGGGACAAGCACAGTGACCAGGCGGCTGTGCTGAAGAAGGCGAAGGTGCTTCGCGAGCTGACCCGGAGGTACGATGTTCCTTTTATCGTCAACGATTATATCGATATTGCGCTCGAGGTAGATGCCGACGGCGTGCATTTGGGTCAGGGCGACGTACCGCTCTCTACAGCGAGGAGGCTCGTTGGGGACAGAATCATCGGCATTTCCACACATGCTATAGAGGAAGCGCTGCTGGCTGAGCAGCAGGGGGCGGACTATATCGGCGTCGGTCCGGTATACGCTACAGCCACCAAAGCCGATGCGGAGCCTGTGACGCTTTCTTACGTTCGCGAGGTAGCGGCGAGCATTCGCATTCCTTTTGTGGCGATTGGCGGCATTAAGCTGCACAATGTGGATGAAGTGATTGCCGCCGGGGCAAGGCGGATTTGTGCGGTGACCGAAATTGTGGGAAGCCCGGACGTCAGAGGGACCTGCGAAGCTTTTATTCGCAAGCTGGAGCAAGGGGGAGCGAATCATGAGAAATAAGCACAGCGTTGAACTGAAGGTGAATGGGGTTAAGCACAGCCTGGAGGCGGACACCGTCCTGGATGTGATCGCCCATTTCGGCTTGAAGGGCAAGCCGATTATTGTAGAGGCGGATGGCGTGATTTTGACTCCCGAGCAGTGGTCGGATAAAGCCGTAGCTTCCGGGATGATCATCGAGCTGGTTCATTTTGTGGGAGGGGGTTAAGCGGATGAATAACGATACTTTGCGCATTGGAGGGCGCTCGCTGGCGTCGCGTTTTTTTATTGGCACCGGGTTGTTCCCTAATCCATTCGTCCAGAAGGAAGCGATCAAGGCGTCCGGCGCTGAAGTGCTTACGTTCGCCATTCGGCGCGTCAATTTGGACGCGGTAGAGGATGATTCCATATTGCAGCATATCGAGGATGACGCTTTTCAATATTTGCCGAACACATCAGGCGCAAGCACGGCCGAGGAAGCGGTCCGGATTGCGCGGCTTGCTAGAGCCTCCGGCCTCAGCGACTGGATCAAGGTTGAGATCAGCGCGGACGCGAAGACACTGCTGCCCGACCCGATTGAGACGCTTAGGGCGACGGAAATGCTGGTCAAAGAAGGATTTACGGTGCTTCCTTATATTTCGGACGATCCGGTCATCTGCCGCCGGCTTGAAGAAGCCGGGGCTGCTGCAATTATGCCGGGAGCAGCGCCGATCGGCACCGGGCTCGGCATATTGAATCCTTACAATTTAGGCCTGATTGTAGAGGAAGCGGGCGTGCCCGTTATCGTGGATGCCGGGCTGGGGACGGCAAGTGACGTGACGAAAGCGATGGAACTAGGCGTAGACGGGGTGCTTATGAACACTCCGGTAGCCAAGGCGAAGGATCCGGTCATGATGGCTTGTGCGATGAAGCACGCGATAGAAGCGGGGCGCCTTGCCTACCTATCCGGGCGAATTGCCCGGAAGAAGTACGCTTCCGCCAGCAGCGGCCTGGAGGAATTCATTTTGAAGTAGCCCGATGAAAATGGGGGCTGGGAGCGATAGTATAATGCAGAATATAGTAATTATGGGCGGGGGAGTTATTGGATTATCCTGCGCTTTTGAATTGCGGAAGCGGGGGCATAGCGTAACCTTGCTGGAGATCGGCCAATGCGGCGGGCAAGCCTCGGGGGCTGCTGCGGGCATGCTGGCGCCTTATTCTGAGAATTTGGAGGAGCCGGACGAATTCTTTCATCTCTGTGTGGACAGCCTGCGGCTCTATCCGGCCTGGCAAGCGGAGATCCGGCATGTGTCGGGGCAGGACTTTGAATATACGAACTCCGGCAGCCTTTATGCGGTATACCATGAGGCGGATATTTTGGCCCTGGAGGGCAGGCTGCTGTGGCAGCGGGCATTCGGCTCCTCCGGCAGTATTGTCGAGGGGGAAGAGCTTCGGCGGATCGAGCCGGGAATCTCCAGCGAGGTTAAGGCCGCGCTGCATACGCCGGAGGAAAGCCACATCTATGCGCCTCATTATGTGCAGGCGTTAGAGCAGGCGTGCCGGAACACGGGAGTGCGTATCATCGAGAACTTGGAAAGCGTGAGCATTGTTGATTGGCACCGGGTTCAGCCGGGCGGCGCGCAGGCTGCACTGCAGCAGCATGGACAGGGGATGGGGCAGGAGCCGCAGCGAGATCAAGCGCAAACTCCGAGCCGTGAGATCGCCGTGAGGTCCAAGGATGGCCGTGAATTTCGGGCAGAGCGCTTGGTGGTATGCTCCGGGGCGTGGGCTCAGGAGCTCTCCGGGACGATTGCGCTGCCCCTTCCGATTTATCCAATCCGCGGACAAATATGTGCTTACCATAATGCAGAGCATACGGTTAGGGGTATGGTATTCAATAACCAAGGATATGTAGTAGCCAAAGATAACGGCACCGTCGTATGCGGCGCATCCGAGGATGTGGCGGGATTCGATACCTCAGTAACGGAGAAGGGCATAGACCGTTTGCGCAAATGGAACAAACGGCTGTTTCCTTCTTTGGAAAGGGAAATTCCGTTCCACCGATGGGCGGGATTGCGTCCGTCCACCCAGGATGGCAGACCTTTGCTGGGGGCGCTGGAAGCGTCGGAACAAATTGTTTTTGCAGCCGGCCATTACCGCAACGGGATTCTGCTCAGCCCGGTGACGGCCAAAATTGTTGCGGATGTCATCGATGGCCTTGAATTGCCGAGCTATTATCCGGCATTTGCGCCGGAAAGATTTAGCCATATGGTTCTGCGGTAAAGCAGCTATAATCGAAGCAAGGCCCCAAAAAAACCTCTTTTTGCAGACGCCATCGTCTTTCGCAGAAAGAGGTTTTTTTGGTGCGGAAACCATTACCAGCGCGAGAAATTGATAATCTATGTTGACAAGAGGAGTGCTCTGCTTTAAGATTAATACCCATAGGGGTATATGTATATAACCGATAAATAATTTTACGCTGGGCAGTCTAGAAGGATATCAATCCATGATGAGAAGGAGGAATCGAAATGTCCGCACCACAAAAACTTCAAGTCGATGAAACGTTAGATTGCAAAGGACTTTCGTGTCCTTTGCCCATAGTAAAAACCAAGAAAGCGATGGATGAAATGAATCCCGGCCAGGTGATCGAGGTTCAGGCCACGGATCGGGGCTCGCTCGCTGATATTCAAGGGTGGGCCAAAAATACCGGCCATCAATATCTTGGGACGATTGAAGAGGATGGCGTGTTGAAGCATTATCTTCGCAAATCGCGACCCGACGAGATCAAAGCAGAGCAGAAGCACCCCTATGTCGCTTCGAATGAGGATTTGCAGGCCAGAATCGCAGCGAAGAGGCCCATTACGATCCTTGATGTGCGTGAGCCTGCGGAATATGCCTATGGCTGCATTCCTGGCGCCAACTCCATTCCTTTAGGGGAACTGGAGCAGCGGGCGAACGAGCTGAACCCGGAGGAGGAAATCTATGTTGTATGCCGAACTGGCAGCCGCAGCGATCTTGCTTGTCAACTGCTTGCCGATAAAGGCTTCAAGCGGGTGAGGAACGTGACACCAGGGATGTCAGAGTGGAGCGGGCCTCTGGAACAGGCGGTTGAGAAGTAAGAGTAGAGTTTTTTAAATCAACTAATTCATGGAGGTATTATGATGACAACAAAAGTAGCCATTATTGCAAGCAACGGCGGATTATTTGACGCGTACAAAGTATTTAATATCGCCACCGCATCGGCAGCCACGGAGGCTGAGGTAGCCATCTTTTTCACATTTGAAGGGCTGAATCTGATCCACAAGCAGGGTCACCAGCAATTGCCGCTTCCGGCCGGGAAGGAACATTTTGCGGAAGGCTTCAAGAATGCCAACGTTCCATCTATTCCGGAATTAGTAAGCATGGCTCAGGAGCTGGGCGTGAAATTGATCGCCTGCCAGATGACGATGGATGTCATGAACCTGGCTAAAGAAGATTTCGTCGACGGCATTGAAGTCGGAGGGGCTGTAACGTTTCTCGATTTTGCGAAGGATGCAAATGTGTCCTTGTCCTTTTAAGCACAGCGAATGGATTCATGACCCGAATCTGATCATTAGATAACGATTCAGTTTTTTGAAAGGGGATGACTCGAATGTCAGCAGCAGCTTCACCATTGCAAAAAATGACAGCCGGCGAGTTGACCCGGCGGGTTCTGAGCAAGGAACCATTATTCATTCTCGATGTCCGCAACGATAGCGACGCAGCCGATTGGCAAATCGAAGGGGAGGGCATTGAGCTGATCAACATTCCTTATTTTGATTTGCTGGAGGGCGTGGATGCTGCCCTAGAACGGCTGCCGAAGGATGGAGATGTTCTCGTTGTATGTGCCAAGGAAGGCTCCTCGAAATTCGTGGGCGGGCAGCTTGTCGAAGCGGGAAGGAGCAGCGTGTATTATTTGGAAGGCGGTATGAAAGCATGGAGCGAGCATTTGGAGCCTGTGCTGATCGGCAGGCTTAAGGATGGAGGCTCCTTATACCAATTCGTACGGATCGGTAAAGGCTGCCTGTCCTACATGATCATTTCCGAAGGAGAAGCCGCAGTTATAGATGCGGTGAGAATGACGGACGTGTTCCATCGCTTTGCCGCAGAGCAGGGGGCAGTGATCAAGCACACGCTGGATACGCACCTTCATGCCGATCATATTTCCGGCGGCCGAAAGCTGGCGGAGCAAACGGGAGGAACGTACTGGCTCCCGCCTAAGGACGCGGAGGAAGTCACGTTCGATTACGAGAAACTAGAGGAAGGAAACGTCATTACCGTAGGAAATACCAGCATCGAAATTCAACCGGTGTATTCTCCAGGACACACGATCGGCAGTACCTCCTTTATCGTTGATAACCGATATTTGCTGACCGGCGACATTCTATTCGTTGAATCCATCGGACGCCCGGATCTGGCCGGCAAAGCTGAGGATTGGGTCGGAGATTTATATACGACCTTGTACGACCGTTATAAATCGCTGCCCCATGAATTGATCGTGCTTCCGGCTCATTTTGGCAAGATAACAGAACTTGGAGAAGGCGGGGCCGTCTTTGCCCGGCTTGGCGATCTTTACAAGCACAATCCCGGCCTGCAAATCTCTGCCGAAGCTGATTTCAGACGGATGGTCAGTGAGAATTTACCGGAGCATCCCAACTCCTATCAGGAAATTCGGCAGACCAATATGGGCAGAATAGACCCGGATGAGGAGCGGCAGGGCCAAATGGAGATCGGTCCAAATCGCTGCGCCGTTCACGATAAATAAGTCTCGGAAGGGCCTTAAATGGGCCTCGACTGGGCTAGTGAATAAAATCATAATGAATTACACAATTATTAGACTTAAGGAGGAAATGAACCAGTGGAAACCAGCAAGAAAGTTGATACAACAGGACTAATGTGTCCCATGCCCATTGTAAAAGCGAAGAAGGCGCTGGATGAGCTGAAGTCCGGTGAAATTATGGAGGTCATATCTACGGACAAAGGCTCCCTAAGTGATTTTCAGGCTTGGGTCAAGCAAACGAACCACGAGCTGCTGAAGCATTCGGAGAAGGACGGCGTATATACCTTTCTGGTGAAAAAAAATTAAAAGAAACAAGCGAACACGGCTTTTATCCGCTGTTCGCTTATTTCAGATCGTAGACAATGCGAACGCCAAGGCTGGCGTAAGTTTCTTCTTTATAGTGGCCCTGAGGACAGAACTTCAGCACGCGCAGGCTGTCTTGCTGCGATTGCATAATTCTCTGGCAATGGGGACAGCGTTCGGTGAAGAGGGCGCGAAGCGTGTTTAGCATACGAGATCACCTTTTTCGCATGAGTTTACTTGGTTTTAAGTATAGCTTTTTATTTTCAATTCGTACAGACATAAAAATTGGTGACGGCTTGTAGTTAAGCGATTGAAAGGAGGGAGCTATGGATATTCAGTTATTTATCGTTATGCTGCTGCTCGGATTGATCGGCTCCTTCTTCTCTGGGCTGCTCGGCATAGGCGGAGCGATCGTCTCCTTTCCGTTGTTGCTCTTCGTCCCCTCGGCGTTTGGCGTTGCGCATTTTACGGGACAGGAAGTTTCTTCGATCAGCATGTTCCAGGTGTTCTTCGCCTCGCTGGCCGGCGTGCTGGCCTATCTTAGGGCCAATAACCATCAAGCGGCGCAAGCGGCCGTAATTCATAAGGGCCTTGTTATATATATGGGAACAGGGATTTTATTCGGCAGCCTTGCCGGGGGACTTGTCTCTGGATATCTTAACGGGAAGACCATTAATATCATTTACGGCGTCCTGGCGATTATAGCCGTCATCCTGATGCTGATTCCCAGCAAAGGGCAAGACGAGGAGCAAGCGGACCAATCCCTTGCCTTCAATTGGGCTTTCGCCGTCATGATTGCGTTCCTGGTCGGTATCGTCTCAGGGATTGTCGGTGCCGGGGGTGCATTTATTCTAATTCCTGTCATGCTCACGGTCATGAGGATACCGACCCGTACTACGATTGCTACTTCGCTCGCCATCGTGTTCATCTCCGCCATTGGCGGAGTAGCCGGCAAGTTGACCACGGCGGATATCCCTTGGGAAGCCACGCTGTTCACCGTCATCGGCAGCCTGCTTGGCGCACCGCTCGGCTCGTGGCTTAGCGCGAGAATGAACGTGAAATACTTGCGGTACGGGCTTATTGTTTTAATTGCATTGACCGCCATTAAGGTGTGGATGTCGATATTGTAAGGCTTGAACTCACATTATTTCATTTGCTATTTGCTGAATGGTTTATGGGGGTTATTTCCTCAGCTGGATTGCGGTTGAAGATTGCGCTGGCTGTTATTTTCGAATAATATACCCTTAGGTGTATAGGTTAAGTGAATGAAATGGAGTGAACCCTAATGGACTACAATTATAACGAGGATTTAAAACGGCGCCTGAGAAGAATAGAAGGACAAGTGCGGGGAGTTCTGCGTTTGATGGATGAAGGGAAATCCTGCAAGGAAGTGGTAAGCCAGCTGTCAGCGGTACGCAATGCGTCGGATCGGGCTATCGCCCAAATCGTAGCCGAAAATTTGCAGCAGTGCATTCTGGAGGAGCAATCGGCAGGCGGGAACACCGATAAAGTCGTGAAGGAAGCGATCGAGCTGCTGGTCAAAAGCCGATAATAATTCAGACACTTTTTAAAATAGACAGGAGAGAGATTACGATGGCAGGACGAGTAAGCAAGGAAATTTCGCCGCAAGAGCTATCCGCACGTTTGAAGAAGGGCGAGGCAGTCAAGATGCTGGACGTCCGTGAACCGGAAGAATGGGCGGCAGGCCATATTGAAGGAGCGAAGCATATTCCGCTTGGGCAAGTCTTGGAGAGACTGAGTGAACTGGATGCGGATGAGGAGCTTATCGTGATTTGCCGCAGCGGCAACCGAAGTGGACTAGCCTGCGAGCTGCTGGAGGAGAAGGGCTTCAATGTCGTCAACATGGCTGGGGGGCTGCTGGCATGGGAAGATGAGCTGGTCTAAGCTATCTGTTTTTAGGCGAGTGAAGGATAGTGGGTTAGTCGGGATTGCTTTAAACCTTAAATTGGATATCAAGTTTAGTTTTAAGTAATAGAATTTGGGAGGAAGAAATGCTCATGTGGCTTATTGGTTTAATAATAGCCGGTTTAGCATACGTGCTGCTTCGCAATTTGCTGCCTGTAAAAGGACTGGCCTATGTCGACGCCAACATTCTGCATAACCCATCTGAGCTGCCGGAAGAGATGAGGATGCTCGATGTCCGGGACGAGGTGTTCTACCGGGAATGCCACGTACAAGGGGCGATCAACATTTCGATCGGTCGTCTTCCTTTCGTGTGGAGCAACGAACTGTCCCCGAGTGAGCCGATTCTGATTCTCTCAGACAGCAACATCAAGAGCAAGCGGGCGGCGCGCCTTTTAAAAAGCCGGGGCTTCCGGCGAATATACGCTGTCCGTGGGCACTTCTGTGCGTAATAAGCAGCGAAAGCGTGGTTAACCATCATGGAGACAGGTACACTAATCAATATTTTATTCATTCTATTAGTTGTTTGGTTCGCATATACCCGTTTACGGCCTGCTCCCGGTTTGAAGACACTCCGCGAGGAGCAGTTCAGAAACAAAATGCAGAGCTCTAGGGACCCGGTACTCATCGATGTCCGGGAAACGGGCGAATACAGAAGAGGACATATTCCCGGCGCGAAGAACATTCCGCTCTCTCAGCTGCAAGGGCGGCTTGGTGAAATTCCGCAGGATAAGGACCTCTTGCTCTATTGCCAGAGCGGGATGCGCAGCAAGAACGCGGCTCGAATCCTTAGTAAAAACGGCTACAGCAAACTGTTCCATCTTGCCGGCGGAATTAGCGCCTGGAGTGGCAAGATCACGAAGTAAATGCCGGCATGGTGGTAAAGAGAACTAGGGATTTCCCGGATCAGGGACTTCCCTAGTCTTGTTTCTGCTGGTAATAATGGATCTAGGGAGCCAGAATGGATAACGAAAGTGGCCGGGTTGGGTTAAACAACTGTCTGTGATGACCAACGGACCGTAGTTCCGCTATTTCGCGAAAAAGTAGAAAAAACTAAGGTCAACGGACACAGGTTCCGCTATATCGCTAAAATGGAGTGGAAATGAGGAGGTTTGTGGCAAATAGGTGCCTCTCTGTCCGTTAGGCTATGTCAAAAGGGGATTTCCTCACAAATAGCGAATCTCATGTCCGTTAGTATTCGCAAAGCCCATCTGTAACCTAGAGACCGTTCCCACTATAGTTACATCTGCAACAGTTACTCCAGCTACTCAACCACGTTCACGATTCTCAACAACTCTAGTTACTCAACCCACGTTTACGATGCTCAGCAACTCTAGTTACTCAAACCACGTTCACGATTCTCAGCAACTCCAGTTACTCAAACCACGCTAACGATACTCAGTAACTCCAGTAGAGCTACTACAGTTTCTAAATTTACTCAATCCCCGGCGTCTGCGCAGTTTCTTATCAACAGTACCTAGTTCCCGGCACTTACTCCGTCTTCAGTGCTTACGAACAACTCTCTGAAACTAGTGCCCCAAGGGAAAAACGACGGTACGGAACAGCCATTGACCGGTTTGGCCAGAGCTTGCTACAGCAGCTCACCCGTCCGTCTGAGCCTCTTACTTGATAAAGACACCGCCGAAGGGGATGGCCTCGCGCAAGAAGCGCTTCACGATGCCGTCTTCGTTCTGCAAATCACGTTCCAGCTCGCGATTGCCAGAGCCGGCCTGGATAAGAACATGGCCGCGCCCGGTCATCTTCCACTGGTACCGCATATGCTGGCTGGCGAGATGATTACCGTAAACGGATAGCTCCAGTTTGGCATTCTCTGGGTAAGCGATGACACTGCCTGCCTCCACGTAGACCGGCTCCACGGGATCAAGCGGCAGTTCCAGCACCTGGCCTTGCGTCAGGATTCCGATAAGGCCCTCCCCCGAGAATTTCATCTTGATTGCATCGCGGGTGATCATCATGTTTTTCATGCTCAGAATCCGGGTTTCCATTTGCACGCCTTCAGTATAAAAAAACAAATGCTTGAAATCGTACAGCAAATCGCTTCCCGCTGTAAGCGCAATCGGCTTCATTGTAACAGAAGGAGGGAGGGAGGCTACGAATTGGCAGGGGCCCTGGATATCTGCACGGATCAGCTTGCGTTTCCGGTACATTCCTTTCATGTCCATCAGCTTGTCGCTTCGGAGGCTGCTCGCTCCCCGAAAGGCGACAATTTGCCCCGGATGCAGCACATGGGCGCTCTCCCCGTCTTGCAAATGAAAGGTAACGGCCTGTCCAGCCAGCAGGGCGGATTCGTTATTATACTCAATGTTCAACCGTATTCCCCCTTTCTTCCCTCAATCACTCGCGAAAACCAAGCTTAAGCAGTCCTGCAACCGGACACCCAGCCTCTCAGAACCGCGTTTCTCAACTGCAAGATTTTACAAAATTACAACCTCATAGATCGCTAAATCAGCATCCGTTCTCGCTCTTTTTGAACATAAAACAATGCATCTCCCGAGCACTGCCAACTCGGTACTCTCTGGGAAGTTACCTCCGCAACACAACGCGAATCACGCGAAGGAGAATGAAATAACCTGCAAGAAGAGCGGCGCCCGTAATCAACATGATCCGTGTTTTGCGGGCTTTGGCGTCGCGGATTTCCTGGGCTTCGGTCAAAGCGGATACGGTAGCGGCCAGCTCCCTATTGCTCGCCATAAGCTTCTCGTTCTCCTCACGGTAGGCCTCCAGCGTACCTTGAGCTTCCTCCAGCTTGTCCAGAGTAACCTGATAGTTCTCCTTAATTTCATTTACATCGTTCGGGAGCTCGGACAGCACTTTAACGCCTTTGAGAAAATCATCGAAATATCCTGCATTGGCGCGCGAATTACCCAATAATCCGATTAATAGTACCGCTGCGAATGCAGCTGAGATGGTGCGAATATACCCTCGTTTCATTCTCTCTTCACCTCCGGTGACATGCGTTAGCCATACAAATGCATTAATATGAGATACTACGTAGTATTTGCTCGGAAAGTTTCCATATGCAGTGTCGATTAGCTGCGCTTTGAGTACTATTATAGCAAAAAGACCGCTTTTTGCCGGGGCACCCTGCCAAATCCGGGAAAAAAGCGGCCTATCTACACATTTGAACTATCAAGTAACACCATGGGCTATCCATGCTTGAACGAAGGCACGGTCAAAGCCCATCAAGCCCGTCAAGCCCGTCAAGCCCGTCAAGCGAGCCCATAAAATCAAGAATCAAAAAATCCTTTAGCTTTCTGCAGTGCCGGAAAGAGACTAGGCCTGCACAGCTTTGCGCATGTACATGATAGCGACGGTACGCGGGCCGCAGTGGCAGGAAATGGCGCAGCCGCCTTCGATAACAGCCACATCCTTAACATCTGTCTGCTCCAGCAGCGCCGAGCGGATATAATCAGCAGCTTTCTCGGCGAGCGTCTGAGCCACAATGACCAAATCCCGATCGATCTTATGAAAATTGTCGATAAGCTGCTGCAGCATCCGCTGGGCAGCCTTTTCTGTTTTGCCTCTATATTTATCGGCGGAAATGACGAAGCCGTCTTTGATTTTCAGCACGGGGCGAATCTTTAGCAGGCTGCCGATCATATGCTGAACGCTGGAGACTCGTCCGCCCCTGTGCAAATAATCAAGACTGTCCACAAGTACTTCCATTTCAACACGCTCTCGCCATTCCTCTACGAGCTCGACGATCTGCTGCGGACTGGCGCCGTCCTTAGCGGCCAAAGCCGCCTTAAGGACGAGTAGAGCGATGCCGCCGGATACATGCATGGAGTCGACGACTCTGATGCGGCCCGACGGGAACTCCTCCGCAGCAATAAGCGCGTTCTGATAGGTGGAAGAGAGCTTGGAGGACATGCTGATGAATACGATGTCCTGTCCTTGCTCAATGCAGGGCGCAAAGGCTGCAGCAAAATCGGCCGGTGAAGGAGCTGCCGTCCGGGGCAGCTCGCCATATTCATCCACCCTGCTGTAAATGTCGGTCGTGGTGATTTCGAGTTTGTCCTTATAAGCGGTTTCACCGAACACGACATATAGCGGAACGATACCGATATCATGCTGTTCGATCCAAGAGTTCGGTACGTCAGAAATACTGTCCGCGAATATTTTAACCTGTGTCAACGCATTTCCCCCAGTAAAAGGTTTTGGTCATAAAATGAAATATATCAGTAGACCTAAATAAATTATAGTAGAGTTGAACTGCTATAGCAAAGAATAGTGTCACATTTTGTCGCAATTGAACATGTCGCAAATGTTCATTATCACAATCGAGCAGTGTCAAGCGGCAAGCATGGCAAGTGTTCCTTATCGTAAGCTGTCAATGACAAGCGGCCATTACTGCAGTAGCAATTGTCCATTGTTGAAAGCGGCCATTATTGCAGTAGCAATTGACCACCGTCGAAGCCAGCCATTGTTGCAGTAGCAATTGTCTATTGTCGATAGCAGCCATTATTACAGTAGCAATTGATCATCGTCGAAGCCAGCCGTATTGCAGGTAACCATCGACCACCGTCGAAGCCAGCCATATTGCAGTAGCAATTGACCACCGTCGAAGCCAGCCGTATTGCAGGTAACCATCGACGATAGCCGCAAGCGCAATCAATGTTTGATCCAGGCAAAGCGCTGACGATACTTCCGGGGAGAGAGCCCCTCTATTTTGGTAAAGCTGGCCGTAAAATAGGCGGGATGGTTGAACCCGACCTCCTCGGCGATCCGTTCTACCGTGTAGTTGCTCTGCAGGAGGAGCAGCTTGGATTGTTCGATACGATAACGCTGCAGGTAGGCGGCCGGCGAACAGCCGAATACCTTCTGCATGCAGCGGGCGATATAGACTGGATGGAAGTTGATGCTTTCGCCGAGCCGCTTGGCCGAGAACTGCTCCCTATAATGCTCCCTCAGATAGGAGGCGGCGCGTTCCGCGCAAATCGATTGCGGGGAAGGGCCGTTCATGCCCAGAGAAGCAGACAGCAGCGAAATCACTTCCTGGAAGAGCGTCTGCTGGCGCAGCTTGGCGCCGGGGATATGCAGGCTCCTATTCAGATCGGTCAGCTCTGTAATGGTGTCACTCAGCTTCTGCGGCTGTACGACTCTCGTAAATTGGGGGACAGGCACGCTGAACGTCCACGTCGAAAAAGCTGATGCCGGCATATAACCCGGGCGATCGTCACCCGAGCAGAAATGCTCGCCGCATCTCTCCGTTTCGACCGACCAGCTGGAGGCCGTCTGAAAATGAACCCAATGATACAGCGTATCCTCCTTGCAGTCGGCTACCGCGTAGTGGTAGCTGTCCGGCCGCAAAATGAGCGCATGGCCCTCGCTAACCTCGTAGTTCTGCCCCTCCTCGCCCATGTACAGGCAGCCTTTATTGACCACGAGCAAATCGAACACATCGATATTCTGGCGGCTGGGATGCTTTTGACCCGCACTGAGCAGGGATAAGCCGCTGGCGATATAGTGGGGCAGGGGAGGAACCGTAAATTGAATGACAGACATGCGAACTACCTCCTAAAACAAATCCACTCAGGTTTGAAAAGTTAAAGATTCAGTTGGTTGAGTGATACATCCATTCCAATATACCATCTATAATGTGACACATGCTAAAAAGTTAGTTGAAAAGGTTGATGATCAGGCACTTGCCTCATGAATTTCTCCTGGAAAAACGCCGATGCTGGAAGCCAGCCCCAGCTTGGAGCGCGTCCCCGGCTTGTTGTCGATACAAAGACCTGGATAACGGACTCTTGAAAGTTATATTACGGATGGTAGATAGCATCTCCGCCATATTGGAGGTTGTAATAATGAAAAAAATACGGAGTAGAGAGAAAGATAAATTCGGCCTATGGATACTTACCTGGCCGATCTTTATTGAAATGTTCCTGCAATTTCTGCTTGGCGCGGTCGATACACTGATGGTCAGCCGCATCTCGGACGATGCCGTCGCGGTCGTCGGCTTCTCCAATCAGCTTTTTAACGCGCTGACGACGCTGTTCGCTACTGTCGCAAGCGGCGCGGGGATCGTCATTGCCCAGAAGCTGGGCTCGCGGCAAGAGGAGGAGGCCCGGACGGTGGCCGTTATTTCGGTAAAAGTGACCGCACTGATCGGGCTCGGGCTTAGCCTGCTGCTTGTGGCGGTGCCTGGACCGATCGCCAGAATGCTCCAGCTGCCTGAAGAGCTGATGCCGCTGGCCGTGACGTATATTTCGATCGTCGGCGGAGGCATGATCCTGACCGCGCTCATGTCTGCGCTCAGCACGGCGATCCGCAACACCGGCAACACGAAGGGACCGATGTATATCGCAGTAGCGATGAACATTATCCATATCGTGATGAACTATGGCTTTATTTTCGGGGAGCTTGGCTTTCCACAGCTGGGCTTGACTGGGGTGGCGATTTCTACGGTGACGAGCCGGCTGCTGGCGACGGTGATGCTGCTTATTATGTTTCTGGGCGCCTTCCAGCGGAGAATCGGCATTCGCGATATATCCTTGTTTGACCGCAGGCTGTTCAAGGAAGTGCTCGTGATCGGCTGGCCGCTCGGCGTCAATTCGGGGAGCTGGGTATTCTCGCAGCTCGTTATTTACTCCTTCATCGCTACGCTCGGCTCCATGGAGCTGGCGGCAAGAACGTATATGAGCACTCTGGAAACCTTCTGCTTCCTGCTCGGCTTCTCGCTGGCGCTTGCCGTGCAGATACAGATTGCCCATCTATACGGCGCAGGCCGGACAAAGGAGGCCTATAAAGCGGTTTATCGCTCGCTGTCGGCAGGCTTGCCCCTGGTTATCATCAACACTTGGCTCCTTGTCGTCTTCGGCAAGCAGGTTCTGGGCTTGTTTACACAGGATGAAGGGATACTGCTCATTTGCGGATCGCTGCTCTGGCTGAATTTGGCGCTGCAGCCTGCCAAAGTCTTGAATATGACGCTGGGGAACGCGCTGAATGCGGTAGGGGATACGAGATACACTATGTACGTCTCCCTGACGGTTATGTGGATCGTAGCTACCGGCTGCTCCTATGTCCTGGGGATCTCGGCCGGCTGGGGAATTGTTGCCATATACAGCTGTATGATCGCGGATGAATATATCCGGGGCATCTTCTGCTACGTCCGCTGGCGCAACCGGAAGTTCCTCCGCAAGAAGGAGGCGGAGCTTCAGGGCCGCATGAATACAGGCGGAACGCTTCGGAACGCTGGAGGGTACGTCGAAGCTTAAAGCAGTCGATGCTACAAGTATATCCTTTCATACAATAGGGTCTGTCCTGAAAGCTGATGGGGAGGACGACATCCTCAGCAATAAAATAAGCGGCGCACATCATGTGCGCCGCTTATTTCTATTTGTTCGTCTCGATTACTCCTCATGCTATGAACGGGTGCTGCGTCCGCTTGTTCCTAAATTATTCAACAGGCAGATCCGGAAGCTGACGCACGTAGCTGTCCGAGAGGTGCAGCAGCTGCAGCGCGCGGTCATACTCGGTTTGCGTGGATAGATTATACGCCGCTTGAGCTCCGTCATACGGAAAGTGAATGCCGTCCTGATACTCGATTCCAGGCACGAACAAGGCCTTGTCGTTCAGGAATGAGCCCGAAGGCAAATAATAGCGCTGCGGCAGCAGATTGTATTCCTGGTTGAATAGATCCTGGCCGAAGTGGATGTGCTGATCGAGTGAAATCCCCAGCAAATTCGCCAAGGTCGGCAGTACGTCGACCTGGCCGCCGATCGTGTCCATAACCGCGGGACCGGAGCCGTTCGGCGCTGAAATGATGAGCGGAATGTTAATCATGTCGATATAGCTGTATTCCCTGCCGTAAATTTCCTTCATTAGCTCCAAGCCGCGTTTGTCCAGGGAGTACATCGGCAGGCCGAGATGGTCACCGTAGATCATGATGATGCTGTCATCCCAAATGCCCCGCTGCTTCAGGTCCTCGATAAACTCGCCAAGGGCATGATCCGCGTAATTCTGCGCCTGGATATAATCGCCGACCATATTGTCCTGATAGCGCTCAGGGAGCGGGAACAACCGCTTCTCCTCCGGCAGGGTGAACGGATGGTGCGCCGTCATCGACAGCACATGAGCGTAGAAAGGACGGTCCGCATCATGCATCTTCTGAAGCTCATCGATCGTTTTCTTATACAGCACCTCATCGGAAGGACCGAAGAAGACAGTATCCTCGCTTCCGAAGAACGTTTTATCGTAGAAGCGGTCGAAGCCCAGCGCCTCGTACAGTGCGCGGCGATTCCAGAAGTCCACGACATTGGTATGGAAGGTGGCCGTATCATACCCCTGGGCCTTGAGCAGCTTCGGCAGGCTCGGGAGCTGCTTGGAAGCATAATTTTGCGTAGCTGCCTCGTTATAAGGAATGTAGAAGGAGGTATTCACGACGAATTCAGCATCGGAAGTGTTGCCCTGGCCGACCATTTGGTAGAAATGCTTGAAATAAATATTGTCCCGGGCGAGCTCGTTCATCGTCGGAGTCACTTCCTTGCCGTCGACCTTGAAATCGATCAGGAAATTCTGGAAAGACTCCATTTGGATGATGATGACGTTCTTGCCCTGAGCCGCTCCAAAATGGACGGGCTCCGCGAGCGGAGCGGCAATGCCTTTGATTTGGTCTATTTTCGCTTGCGTGATTTCCTTCTTGTCAGTCAGTTCAGGTTCCTTGCTTTTAAAAATGGCGTAAGTCTCATAGTTGAGGATCCCCATTTGCTCAGCCTGCTTGATTTCGTTCATGCTGGCCCGGTTCGGCCAAATGTTGAAGATGCAGAGGGCAAAGGAGACCGCAAAGATGACGGCGGCCACGCTTCCCCGAACCTGATTCAGGTTGAAGAAGCTTTTGAGCTTGTGGGCTCGTTTTTTACGCATCAGCCAGAAGCCGAGCAGCACGATATCCAGAAAAATAAACAGATAGTAAGGATCAAGCAGGGAGAAGACGCTGTTCTTGACCGCAGTAACCTGATTAACCTGCTGCAGCGCATGATAAGTAACGATGACGCCGTAATATTTATAGTACATAATAGCCGCGAATAACACGGCTGTTATGATAAGGTTTACGACGAGATAAATGCCGATCTTACGCTTGGACGAGAACCACTCGATCAGCGAGAACGTGACCCAGATAAACGGAATTTCCTTCAGCAGCGGTCCCCAGGGCTGTGCCCCATCGAAAATGGCGAGCCAGGCGATATAGATTTTCAGAATCATGATGATGGAGAAAAAAACAAACGGCTTCGTATGGATTCGACGGATTCGTTGCATTAAGGACACCTTTGTTCCCTTCCTTTCAAAATATAGACAGAGCGCAAGGCCGGCTGCCTGCCGCTTACACTCTGTTAACATAAGTATATAAATCCTCTAATATAATACCTCATATTCCAGGCAGATGAAAACTTCGCTGAAAGCAGTTGGCCATTGACTAGAGGCTATAATAGCTGTTAAATTAGATGTAACCTCGAAAAAGGGAGAGATTTTGATGTTGGTGGTCGTTCTTAACTAATGAATTCCATATAGACTGTAATCTGAACGGGAAAAGTGCCGTTGCTGCCGCAACACGCGCTTGGCTTCGTGCACCCAAATTACAGTCTGCGAATTTAGTTAAGAACACGCAGGACATCATACAGCGCCTTATTTTGCTGTTTGTGTTATCCAGAACATGGAGCCGTGCTGTCGTTCAGCACGGCTTTTTTGATTCTGAATAAACTTACAGCCGAGGAATACAAGGGCTAAGGATGCGCTATGTGCATTCTTACGCCCTTTTTTTGTTGTACAAAAAAAGAATTAGGAAGGAAATGGAGGTTGTAACTAAAATGGAACAATTTACACTTGGCATGCTGGAGTATGACAGCATAAAGGAGAAGCTGGCCAGCTATGCGGTATCCTACGAAGGACGATTACGGGTTCAGAAGCTGGCGCCGCTGGAACGGAGAACGCAGATCGAGCAGGCGATTGAGGAGACAGCAGAAGCGAAGGCCCTGCTCTCGGCGGGAGCTAGCGTCCCGCTGCCATCCCTGGAGGGGATTGATTCCGTTATATCCCTGCTTGGTACAGGATATATGTTTGCCGAGAAGGATTTTACCGCTATTCAGACATTTCTGTACAGCTGCGGACAACTGAAGAAGTATATGGCGGCCAAAGAGGGGCTTGCTCCACGGATCGGCATGTATGCAGCATCCCTGTACGAGCTGCCGCAGCTCCAGCAGGAGATTCTGCGCTGTATTCGCCATGGCGTCATCGTGGATGGAGCGAGCCGTGATCTCGATCGAATCCGGCGGAGGATGACGATGCTCAAGGAGAAGATTCAGAAGAAGCTGCAGGCGATCATGTCCAGACATGCTTCCATTCTGCAGGAAAATTTGGTCAGTATGCGGGGAGGTAGATACGTAATTCCTGTGAAGAAGGACTACTACAAGCAGGTGAAGGGAAGAACGCTGGATCACTCCACGAGCGGACAGACGGTGTTTGTAGAGCCGGATGAGATCGCGGCGCTGCAGGGCGAGCTGGAGATGCTGGCCGGTGACGAGGCGCGTGAGGAGGCCAAAATACTCAGTTATTTATCGGAGCTGGTGGAGAAGGAGGCTTATGAGCTCTCGCAAAATATCGAAATTACCGGCACCTATGACTTCATTTTTGCCAAAGCTAAATACGCCGCGGCCATCGGTGGAGTGGCGGTACAGATCAGTGGGGACGGCGTTAGCAGAGTCAGGGGGGCCCGGCATCCACATCTTCTGCAAACGATGGTGCCGCTGAATTTGGAGATCGGCTCCGCCTACAGGACGCTTATTATTACCGGGCCGAATACGGGCGGGAAAACCGTCGTGCTGAAAACCTTCGGCCTGCTTGCCCTAATGGTGCAGTCTGGCCTGCTTGTTCCTGTTGATCCGGGCAGCAGGTTCGCGATTTACAACCGCGTTATGGCTGTCATCGGCGATGGACAGAATCTGGAGCAGTCCTTGAGCACCTTCTCCGCGCAAATCAGGAGTCTAGTCCATATGATTCAAGAGGCGGATCCGAATACGCTGCTTCTGATCGATGAACTGGCCGCAGGAACCGATCCGGGAGAGGGCATTGCCTTATCGATGGCGATTCTGGAGGAACTGGGCCGCAGAGGGGCGACCGTCATGGTGACGACTCATTTTAATGAGCTGAAGACGTTCGCTTCGCATACGGAGGGCTTTCAGAATGCCCGGATGGAGTTTGATCCGGAGACGCTGATGCCACTGTATCGCTTGACGATCGGCGAGGCCGGCCAAAGCTATGCGATTGAAATCGCAAGCAAGCTGGGGATCTATCCGGCCATTATTGAGCGCTCGAGGGAAATCGTTACCCGGCAAGCAGGCAGTGCATCAGCAGAGCCGAAGCTAAGCGCTTCGGAACTGCGGCCGTCTGGTCAGAGCTTCGAAGAAGGTGAGAAGTGCTCTGAGGCAGGTGCGAAGCTTTCCGAGGGAAGAGGGGGCCAAACCGGGACAAACGCGAGGTTGCTCGACGCAAAAGAGGATCACCCCGAATCAGACACAAAGCTTTTTGATGCCAAAGGGGAGCCCTCTGGATCAGATGTGAAGCTCTTAGACGCAAGAGAGGATCACCCTGAATCAGACGCAAAGCATCTTGATGCCGATGGGCAGCGATCCCATGCGAATGCCGAGCGCCCTGAGGCTGCCAAAGGTTCCGGAGCTGGAGCCGATGAAATTCGCGGCGCAAATTATGCCCCCGCTTCGGATGCTGCCGAGGATAAGAAGACGCGGGCTCCTGTATTTGAAGTGGGAGATGCCGTATGGGTGACCTCTTACGGCAAAATTGGCATCGTCTTCGCGGCCGAGGATCACCGGGGACAGGTCGGCGTTATGATTCAAAAGCAAAAATGCAAAGTGAACAGGAAGCGCTTGAAGCCTTACATCAAGAAGGATGAACTGTATCCCGAGGATTACGATATGGATATCGTATTCGAGACCAAAGAGAACCGGAAGAAAAGCAAGCTGATGCGAAAGCGGCATGTGGAGGGATTGGAGATTATTCACAGGCCCGACGATTATTAACGAGTAGACGATAGGGATGATTAAGCGGAAAAAAGGCCAGGGGACAAAGTATCCCCTGGCCTTCATCTTCTCCTAAAGATCGACAAATACTGTTAATATTTTTCTTTTTTTCAAAATATGTTTTTTGTCATCATGGGTTATGATGGGGTAGACCAGTAGAGAGAAGGTGAACTTATGGCTTACAAGGCACTAAATAGCATGGGCCGGACCGCCAATCGCCCCAAAGTTAGCGGGGAACTGATGAACACCATCGAAAACCTGCGATCAGAATTAATGAATGCTGCTGGAAGCAGCAACTTTAGCAGTAAGACGGTGCTGGAATTAAGTCAGCGTCTCGATAAATATATCGTACAAGCTCAGAATCAAATGCTTGGCAAGCAGGACTTTGCGTCCGGAGTGCCGAGCGCTTCACGGATAAAGGAGTGTACCTCCTCTGAATACCGTTTCGGATCAACGCTGTAGGCGTCGGCATGTTCCGCACCGTCCACGAGCAGCAATTTTTTAGGCTCCGGCTTATGCTCATAGAGATCTTTGCTCATATGAGTAGGTACATAACGGTCCTCTGTGCCATGCACAAACATAACGGGTAAAGTGCTCTGCTCGACCGCTTTGAGCGGACTTACCTGCTTTAGTCTGAACCCCGCCTTCCGTTCCAGCTGCCTGTCAATCAGGGAGAGGAGCGGAAAGGCGGGGATTTTATTTAGCACGCTTAGCTGATAGCGCATCAGCTCTGTCAAATCGGAATACGGGCAATCCGCAATCACGAATTTCACGTTCGGATGGGCGATGGCCAGGTATTCAAGAACGGTTCCTCCGCCAAAGGATTGACCGTGCAGGCCGATCGTGATATCGGTGCCGTAATTGTCCAGCAGCCAGTTGACCCATGCCTCGACATCATATTTTTCGAAATAGCCGTAGGTCGTGTATTTCCCTTCGCTGTTGCCATGCCGTCGCTGGTCAATGAGCAGGATGTTAAACCCCTCCCGCTGGAACAAATCCACGTATTGGGCGGAGACATGCAAGGATACGGTATAGCCGTGCACGATAATGACCCATTGCTTGGAGTCGGGGCAGGTGTCGAGAACATAGCCGCTCAAGGACAGGCCGTCCTTGGAAGTGACCTTCACTTCCTTTTTTTCGAGCATTTCGAACCGCTCCCGTGAGTAGATTCCCGTTTTCTCCAGGTAATTAAATATATTCTCGTACGTCTGCAGCTTCATTTGGGTAATTTGGCGAAAGCCGAATCGCGTCAAGAGACTGGCAGCCAGCATTACCACCAATAGGATTACAACTAATACGGTGTAAATCATGGGCAGGCATCCTCCTGTATTCCTTCCAGGTTTGTTCTTTTTTGTAACTATAGTATCACCGGAATCGGGCGAAGAAAATCGAAGAAGCTTTAAATTTGTTTGCAAAATGAGAGGTTATAATTTATCTTTGACTCGTTCTGCCTGTTTGTGATTAGCTATATACGGGCTATGAAAGGAGTAGTGCAAATTGTACAAATGCGAGGGGCAAATACCGGTTATTGAAAGCGAGCGGCTCCGCCTGAGAAGAATGGAACGGTCGGATGCGGAGCGGATGTTCCAGATTTGGAGCGATCCCGAGGTTGTTAAATACATGAACATTCCGCCGTTTGCTTCGGTGGAGGATACGCTCGAAATGATTCAATTGCTCAACGGGTTGTCGGAAAGCGAAGACGCCTTGCGCTGGGGCATCGAGCTGAAGGAGGATGGGCAGCTGATCGGCAGCTGCGGCTTCAACGTCTGGGAGCTGTCCGGCGCTTACCGCGGGGAGATCGGCTACGATCTCGGCCGGGAGTATTGGGGGTTCGGATATATGTCCGAGGCGATGCGGATGCTGCTGTCGTACGGTTATCAGACGATAGGCTTGAATCGGATCGAAGCGCTGGTGGATCCTCGTAATTCCGCTTCCAGAAGACTGCTGCAGTCTTTTGAGTTCACCGAAGAAGGCCTGCTTCGGCAGTATCAGAAAACCGAGGATGGATTCGTCGATTTGTTGATGTTCTCGCTGCTGAGGCAAGAATATTATGCGGGAGGGAAAGCATGGTGATACTAAATGGCAAAGACCATAGATTTCCGTTACAGCGCCTTGATCCGCTCAGCAAGCTGATCGCTCTGTTCTGTCTGGCTATTTTTGCGATGAGCACCGATCGGCTGCTCCCGCAGGCGGCGATGCTGCTGTTCGTCCTGGCGGCGGCTTTGGCCGGTGCTGGGATGGGCGCGGCCCGGCTTTGGCGGCGTATGCTGTTTATCGCAGGCTTCGGTTTGCCGCTGTTTGTGCTGACCTCCATATCGGCAGCGGAAGGGAAAATGTATTTCAGCATAGGTCCGGTTCCGGTCACGGAAGGCGGTGTAATGCATGGGGCAGCGATTACTCTGCGAATGATGGTCTTGTTCCTGTCATCGATCATTTATATCGAATCTACGGACGCCAAGGATTTCATCGCTATTATGGCACAGCGTCTGAAGCTGCCTTACCGTTTCCTGTTCGGGGTGTCGATGGCGCTAACGTTCCTGCCGCTGCTGGAGGCCGAGGCCAAAATATCCGGTGCCGCACGCCGAATTCGCGGTGGACGTGCTCCCCGGGGCATCGGTGAACGCCTGCAAATGTGGCGCAGCCAGTTGTTCTCGATCTTTGCCGGGGCCATTCGCCGTGTGCAGCAAACCGCCGGAGCGATGGATGCCAAGGGGTTTGGAGCCTATGGCAGCCGAAGCTATCTCCGTGAAGTTAGGATGGGTGCAAGCGGCTATGCCATCTCCGTGATGAGTGTCGTTTCATTGGCGTTCCTTATGCTGATCTAAGAAACGCCGATGGATGTTTTTAAAAAAAGACGTACCACAGGCAGCCCTAGATTTCATTGGGATTAAGGAAAGGCTCTGCTCTGCGGTCCTTTGAAAGTTCACTCGATGAGATGCGCGGTAGGCTCGATATATTTTGCTAAATTTTTAAAAAAGGTCTTGACGAATTCTAATTGTTAACCTAAATTCATATACGTGGTTAACAATTGGTGTGAAAGGAAGATAACAGTGAACAAAGGGAATGCAGCAAGAACGATCTTTACGGCTTTTACGACGATGGATATCGTGTTGATGGCGATGCTGGCCGCGGCGAATGCGGTGATGACGGTATACTTGTCTCCTGTCAATCAGGCGCTGAACAGCATTGGAGGGCCGATCTTGACCTCTACGATCACCGGGCTGTATATGATTTACGGGCTTCTTGCTTATTACATCATTCGTAAACCCGGGACTGCGGTCATTACATATAGCATTGGTGCAGTTGTCCAATCCTTCATGGGAACGGCCTATGGGCTCGCTTCATGCTTTGCCGCGGCGGCATGCTATATGGTCATTGCGGAGCTGATCTTCGCTATTTTCAAATACCGGAATTGGGGCTGGCCGGTAATGCTGCTGGCTGGAGGCGCCATGGTGCCGATCTGGTTCTTTGTGGCTGCGCAAATGTACGGCTACATGGTATGGGGAACGAACATTCTGCTGATTGCCCTCGTTGTCCGTACGATCAGCGGCGTGGTACTGTGCGGCTTGCTGACCAAGCTGCTGGGAGACGCCTTGGCCCGCAGCGGCTTGCTCCGGCGCTTTGCCGTTAGCAGCAGGGGCTGATCGGTTTGGTAGCGACGATGCCGAGTACGGTATTGGATTTGCAGGACGTCACCTTTCGATATGAGCCGGACGAGAGCCCGGCGGTAGAGCATATTACGTTTGCTGTCCGCGCCGGGGAATGGGTTGCGGTTACCGGGCACAGCGGAAGCGGCAAATCGACGATTGCCCAGCTGCTGAGCGGTTATCTGCCGCGATCCGGCGGCGGCATTCGCGAAGGGATTCTGCGCGTGGACGGGCTTGACCCGGCCGAAGCCTCGATTGCCGAGGTGGTGCAGCGCATCGGCGTTCTGTTCCAGGACCCTGATGCGCAGCTTGTGCAGGGGCGGGTAGAGGACGAGGTTGCCTTTGGCCCCGAGAATCTGTGCCTTGAGGTGGCTGCGATCGAAGAGCGGGTCACGGACGCGCTTGCCGCGGTGGATCTTGCGGAGCGGCGGCCTGACAGCGTCCATTCGCTGTCAGGCGGTGCTGCCTGCCTCAGCTCCGGCCGAGCCTGCGGCTGTGCCGCAGGCAGGGCAGCCAGCGCTGAGTAAGCGGGAGCAGCAGCGTACTGCACCTGCCCATGCCGCAGGGTCCCCGCAGTCGTCTTCACCCTCGGGCGTACATGCCGCGCAATCCCTGCAGTCGTCTTCACCCTTGGGCGTACATGCCGCGCAATCTCTGCAGTCGTCTTCGCCCTCGGATGTACGTGCCGCAGAGTCCCCGCGGGCATCTTCGCCTTCGAGGGCGCAGGACGCATCGTCCCCGCTGCTCCGAATCCAGGGCCTGACCTTTGCTTATGGCAAATCCGGCCCGGCGGTGCTGCATAATGTGAACTTGACGCTAGGCACGGGCGAATGGCGCTTGCTCTGCGGGGAGAACGGCTCAGGCAAGACGACATTGTCCAGGCTGCTTATGGGCTTGCTGTCTCCACCGCGCGGAACTGTATGGTGGGAGGGGAAGGATGCTTCGAAGCTCAAGCTGTATGATCTCGCCGCCGAAATAGGTTATGTCTTTCAGCAGCCGGAGCATCAGTTCGTGGCCGATACGGTGTTGGAGGAGCTTCTGTACGGACCGCGGTTTCAATTGCGACTCAAGCCGGGGGAGCCGCTGCCGCAGGGGGTCAGCTTGCGAGCCGAAGAGCTGCTGAAGGGCATCGGGCTTGCCGGGCGCGCACAGGACTCCCCGTATCTGCTCAGCGGCGGGGAGAAGCGCCTTCTCAGCGCCGCTGCTGCCATGATGCTGCCGAAGAAGCTTTATATTCTGGATGAGCCCACTGCCGGAGCGGACTATAAGGGCGCTGGGGCGCTTGCTGCGCTGTGCCGGCGGGCAGTGGCCGAAGGGGCGTCCATAATGATCATTACCCATGAGCCCGAGTGCTTTGCGGGCGAGGATTTATCGATCTGGACGATGGATCAGGGCAGGCTGCAGCTGTAGCCTGCTTCTTCCTTTTTATATAGGCTTCCTTTATACTATTAGCTTACAGACTTTCATTCGGAAGGGCTGCATACAGCTTATCTCCGATAATGGGTTCTTTGCGGCGATCAGGTTGGAATGCGGCATGAGCCTGAGTTGCCAAGTCCTAGATTAGGAAGTCATTAGAAAGGAAGTCATCTCTTTGAATAAGTCATTAAAAAGAAATTATATTCTGGCCGGCTTATTGCTATCGACGTTCCTCGCAGCCATTGAAGGGACCGTCATCGGCCCGGCAGGACCGCGTATTGTCGGCGATTTGGGCGGGGTAGCCCTGCTGAGCTGGGTATTTACCGCCTATCTGCTGACAATGGCCGTCTCCACTCCGATATTCGGCAAAATGAGCGATCTCTACGGTAGAAAGCCCGTCTTCATTATCGGATCTTTGTTATTTTTAGCGGGATCATTGCTATCCGGGCTCTCGCAAAGCATGGAACAGCTGATCATGTTCCGTGCGGTGCAGGGGATCGGAGCCGGTGCGCTGATTCCAGTCACGTTTACGATTATCGGCGATATCTATTCGATCGAGGAGAGAGCCAAGGTTCAGGCCTTGATCAGCTCGGTGTGGGGAATTTCCTCGCTCGTTGGCCCGCTGCTAGGCGGGTACGTTGTCGATTACTTTAACTGGCGCTGGGTATTCGGCTTTAATGTGCCGTTCGGCCTCTTATCGCTGTTGTTTATCATGAAATTCCTTCAGGAGAACATCGAGAAGCGGAAGGTAAAAATCGATATTGGCGGCGCAGTTACCTTTACGATCGGGGTTACAGCTCTGTTGTTCGGCCTCGCTCTGGGCGGGCAGCAGTTGGCATGGACGTCTCCGTGGCTGTTGGCTATTTTGGCCACGGCTGTTCTGTCGCTTATATTGTTTTTCATCGTGGAGAATCGGGCGGAGGAGCCGCTGGTACCTCTTAAATTGTTCAAAATCAGGGATATTGCTTATTCCAATATTGCCAGTCTGTTGGGCAGCGCCCTGCTGATCGGCCTAACCTCTTATTTACCCCTATGGGTTCAGGGGGTGCTGGGCAAGAATGCGACGATGTCCGGGCTTATACTCGCCCCGATGTCGATTGGCTGGCTGCTTGGTTCTGTATATGGAGCGCGCTGGATTATCAGCAAAGGCTCCCGATATACTTCCCTGATCGGTATGATTTTTATTGCTATGGGGGCACTGGGCATCGCATTTATTACAGAGGATACGCCACTGTATCTGCTGCTTCTGTTCAACGCCATGTACGGTATCGGCTTTGGCCTGGCCTTTACGGTGTTTACGATCATCGCCCAATCATCGGTCGGCTACAGTCTCCGGGGCGCATCGAATGCGCTGAACACCTTTACGAAATCGATCGGACAGACCATCGGTGTGGCTGTATTCGGCACGCTCATTAATCTGCGGATCGTTGCCCAGACAGCGGCCGGAACCCCGTCCGGAATTCAGGTAACCCAGGATGACATTAACAATCTGCTGTCGCCTGAAAAAGTCCATATGCTGCCTGTAGAGCTGTGGAGCGAGCTGAAGCATGTGCTGCAGAACAGCTTGCACACGCTGTTTATCGTCATGGCTGTACTTTCGGTTGCCGGAGTGGTGTCGGTGGTTGGCCTGAGGAACCGCGCGCCCAAAGCCGAGGGCGAGGAAAAGGCCAATGTATAAAAGCGGCGCCATCTCCGTACCTTAACAGGAAAGGGGAGGTGTTACGATGAATGAGGATTGGATCGTGGATCAAGGCACTTTAGTCAAGGCCTGGCAGGAGCATTTGCCGGAGTATCTTAACCCGGGCGATACGTCCAGCGTTCAGGCTGATCTTGCCGACCCTTACGGCTTGCGGATACATATCCATGCGGAGGGGCGGCAGGATTATTCCTTCGACTTTCAATGCTCCTATTTGGATCGGCGGGAAGTAAAGGTCCAACTGGTAGATGCAGAGCGTGAAGGCATGACGGTGAATGAACAGTCCGAGCAGGTCCAGAATCTAACGGAGGACTACGTTCGGCATATTCATGAGTGCGCGCAGGCGCTTCATCGCATCACGAATCCACAATAGGAAGCGAATGCTGCAGGATACAACAAAGGCTGCTCCCCCGCCCGGCGGAAGGATGCAGCCTTTTGCGCGTAAATCTGCGCGTTCATTATTTTCGTGCGAGTGGAGCCAGCTTCTCAGCCTCCCGGCCCATCTTCTTCAGCAGCGTAATCATAAGCTGCTTCTCTTCCTGATTCAGGCCGCTCAGGGCGTAATCAATCCGTTCGGAAAATTCCGGATACAGCTTGTTCATCAGCTCCTTGCCCTTCGCGGTCAGCTCGGCGAATATCACCCGGCGGTCCCGCGGGCAAGGCTGACGCTGCAAGTATCCCGCCGCCTCCAGCTTGTCGATCACATACGTTACGTTGCCGCTCTGCAGCAGCAGCTTGGCCCCGATTTGCTGAATAGGCTGCGGTCCTTTGTAATAGAGGACCTCCAGTACGGCGAAGGCTGTCGGATTGAAGCCCTGAATCTTGCTTCCCGTTACGGCATGCTCATTGACACTTTTGAAAGACTTGGCAAATACCCGGTACAAGTGCAGTGATAAATCTGTTCCGCGTTCCTCGGTCTTCAACATTATCATCCCGCCTTAATCTATATTTTACATACTGTCATAGAAAGTAGAATCCATATGTGCTTGCTCTATACTTCACATGTTAGGGCACGGCAGATTTTTTAAAAATATAATTTATCACAATTTACGGTTTTCATATTTAAAACTTGAATAAAAACGGAAAAGTTCATTTTTTATCCAAAAATTAGGAATGAAATATATATCATTCCAGTGCTTGAAGTCTGTTTGCTTTATGTTATTTTTCGGAACAGATCCGCAGTAACAGCGTATATACTGCTAGATAGAAAGACTGATATTCAGGCAAGGCGGACAGTCGAGCAGGCGGACAGACATGTGAATTGGCAGACAGCCGACGAAGGGATGGACAGCGGGCGGACGGGCAGACGGCAGCTGAGCACCGACAGGCAGTTGAGGTGAATAGATGAACAGATGAAGGCCGAGCAGATGGGCTGACCCATAGATAAATGGATGAACATATATGACGAGATGGAATACGAATAGACGGCAAACAGCATATGAACAGACGAAACAGATAGAGTTAGATCAGGGATAGGGAGGGGTATAAGTGGAAAAATCGATGAAGGCATTGCTTGAGGCTAATATCAGCGAAGCGGGCTATGAGGCTGGGAATCCCAAGATCCATAACGTCTCCTTGACCATCCGTCCAGGTAAACTGACGGGCTTGATCGGGGCCAACGGGGCCGGAAAGAGTACAGTAATCAAGGCGATATTAGGACTTCTCCCCTATGCGGATGCCTCCATCCGATTCAAGGACGGCAGCGGGCAATATGCATATATTCCGGAGCATCCGGTATTTTATGAAAATTTGACCTTGTGGGAGCATCTTGATTTGGCTGCTGCCGTATACGGCCTGGAGCAAAACGAGCTGGAGGCGGAAGGCGAACGCCTGCTGCAGAAGTTCAGGATGACGGAGGTCCGGCACCATTTGCCAGGGGGCTTCTCCAAGGGAATGCGGCAAAAAATGATGCTGATGATCGGCTTCTTGAACCGGCCTGATATTTATATCGTAGATGAACCGTTTATCGGTCTGGACCCGAGGGCAATCAAGGATTTCCTGGGACTGTTGGAGGAAGAGCGGCAGCGCGGCGCGGGAATTCTCATGTCGACGCATGTGCTCGATACGGCGGAGCGGATTTGCGATGATTTTGTCATGATCTCGCAGGGGAGAATCGCTGCCCGGGGAACGCTTGAGGAGATTCGATCTGCAGCCGGGCGGCCCGAGGCCCCGCTGTTGGATTGCTTTGACGTCCTGGCTGAATAAGATGCAGGGAGGAGAGAGGAGGAACAACATGTCTGGAACAAGCGGACTTCGGAGTCGAATCCACAGTCACTTCATGCGCCGCTGGAGAGACCATCTGCGCAAGCAATTCGGCGTTATACGCTCGGTGGCCGATTCAGCGGTGCTGTTCTATATCGGCATTCCGGCTCTGCTGGTGATCCTGAGGAGCTCCTATGGCTTGTGGCGCGAGGAGCTGCCGGATTGGCTGCTTCAGCTCCCATACGCGGTCATTCCCATATTGCTGTACGTCATTATTTATATCGGAGGCGGCCTGCTGACTTATCAGGAGGCGGCCGATGTCCTGTTCCTGAGGCAGAGCAGGGAGTGGAGCAAGGGAATCATCTTCCGCGGCATCCTGGCAAGCATGGCGGCACAGGCGCTGCTTCTGGGGCTGGCGGTTGTATTTCTCATGCCGGTTCTTGTTCGCGTATATGCCTTAAATGAAATCGAAATATTGCTCCTATATCTCACAGCGGTGGCTGTTAAAGCTGCTTCCATGCTGGTCGGCAATTTAGTCGGTATTGTAACGCAGGGATGGCGAAGGGCCTTGCTGGAATTAGTGGCAGCGATTGTCTTGGGGGCCGTATTCATTGCCGGGGCGCTTCTGCCAAAAGAGAACTGGCCCGCATCGATCATTCTAGTCATCGCCATTTGGGCGATGGCCGCCTGGCTGATCAGGAAGAGAATGCGGACCGAAGGTAAATTTGATGCGGAGATTCGCATGGAGGAGTACGAGAAGACGAGGCTGACGGGAATGGTTCTATCCGGAGCCGTAAGCAATCCCCGCAAGTCAAGAGCCCGGCCGTGGCTCTTCCGGCGTTCCAACCCCGTGCTTAAATCCGGCCTCCCGGAGGACAGGGTTGCCGCAGCAACGATGAAATCCTTCTTTCGTGGAAGCGAGCTTGTGCTGTATGCCCAGTTTACAGGCCTTGGGATTGTAGCGGTTACCGTTCCGCCATTTCCGGTGAATATCGTGGTGTTCATTTTGCTGATCTCCTTGCTGTATTACTGGATGAACGGGTATCGAAAGCTTTTTATGGAAAAGGATCTGCTGGTCCTGCTGCCGGTTGAGCCGGAGCTGAAGCTTCGTTCGGCCGTCCCCTCCAATCGGCTTCTGCTGCTGCCCGGCGTAGTCATCATCAGCGGGGGACTGGGGATATCCTTGCTCGACCGCATTTGGGGCATCGCCTTAGCGGTTCCTGCTGCTGCGTTCATGATAGCTATCCCCTGGATATGGAAAATAAAACAGCGTCTAAAAAGGGAGTAAGCCGAGGCTTACTCCCTTTTTCCGGCATGATGGCCTGCCGTATAGCCGGTTGCAAAGGCTGCGGTGATATTGTAGCCTCCTGTATATCCGTGAACGTCCAGCACTTCACCGCAGAAGTACAGGCCCTGCATGAGCTTGGAGCCCATCGTCTTCGGATTGATCTCCTTCAGGTGCACGCCTCCTCCCGTCACGAAGGCTTCCTCGAACGGGCGTGTTCCGCTTGCCTGAAGAGTGAAATTCTTCAAAAGCTGAATCCAGGCAAGCCAGCCCTCCTTAGGCAGGTGCTCATAGGTTGTCTCGCCTGGAAGCTTGGCCCGTTCAAACAGCAGGGGGAGCAATCGCTCGGGAATGATGCCCTTAAAGACGTTTTTGAGCGCTTTTTTCGGCTCGGCTGCGGCTAGCTGGCGCATGTCGTGCTCTAGGCCGCCGATCTTCTTATCGGGAAACAGATCGATGGACATCGTGACCTGGGATACATTGTGCTTCTTCTTAACGCCGCGGATAAAGCCGCTGCAGCGCAGGGCGATCGGTCCGGATAGACCGAAGTGGGTAAAGATCATATCTCCCTGATGGGCTATGACGCTCTTTCCCTTCGGATCAAGAAGCGATAGCTTGACATTACGCAGCGAAAGGCCCTGAAGCTCCCGGCTTGCGATGAACGGCTCTTTGGACACGATCGGCGTCTCGGTCGGGTACAGCTCCGTAATCGTGTGTCCCGCCGCTTCAGCCCAGGGATAGCCGTCCCCGGTGGAGCCGGTATGCGGCACGGATTTGCCTCCAGTGGCTACAATGACGGCGGAAGCCTTGTACATTTCCCCTGAGTTTAGCTTCACGCCTTCTACACGGCCGCTGCCGTAAATGATTTCCTTAACAGGATGGTGAATGAGAAGGGTGACGCCAAGCGACTTGGCTTTGCCGATTAGAGCATTCACCACGGTCTTGGCTTTGTCGGATACGGGAAACATTCTCCCGTTATCCTCTTCTTTGAGCGCGATGCCGAGTCCCTCGAAGAATGCGATGATATCGCGATTGCTGAACAGGGAGAAGGCGCTGTGCAGAAATCGCCCTCCTCCCGGAATATACGTAATCAGCTCATCAATCTCCTTGGCATTCGTTACATTGCAGCGGCCGCCGCCGGAAATCCCCAGCTTACGTCCCAGCTTGTCCCCCTTGTCCAGAAGCGCTACGCTCGCGCCTTGCTCTGCTGCGGCTATGGAGGCCATTAATCCCGAAGGCCCGCCTCCGATGACGATCACATCATATTTTTTCATGGGATGTTCCTTTCATTTGCACTTTTTACCCTATTTTTCGGATAGAATCGCATTATTTTATTTCTTTAAACATGAAATATTGTAAAACTTTGTCGGCTATGCTTTAATCGAAATGAGTATAGTATTCTTCCGCCTGAGGAGGGAGAACTTGGATGCAGTAAAAGAGTTTGTGATGCAAATTTTGATAGCCGGTTTGCCAGCATTTCTGTTTCCGTTATTTGCGAAATGGAGCAGCTTTGGACGGGGCTCGAATTCTTCCGTTCCCCAATCCGCTGCTTCTATCACGCTGGCGGCTCTGTGCGCCGCCAGTATTCTGCTATGCGCCCTGTTCTCTCGTTCGCCCTGGGACGAAATTCCGCTAGATTTCGGGAATATGCCCCTATTTGCATTATTATTATATGGCAGCTGGCGTGCAGGCCTTGCGGCGATGATTGTCCGGGCTGCCGTATTTCCCTTGTACGCAGTCCATTATACTTGGACAGGCTGGCTAGTGGAAACCGGATTGCTGCTGTGTCCCCTCATCTTGATATCCTTCAGGCGGTTCAAGGGGATGCAGATGCAGGAAAAAGCGGTAACCCTGTTTTTATGGTTCGCGGCAGGGCAGATGCTGGCGGTGGCCTCGCCTGTATTGGCCGGCAGCCTCCAATCGGGTCAAGTTCAAGCTCTTGTCAAGGCCGTTTTGATCCATTTGGCTGCCGCGGCGATCGTGAGCAGCCTGTTCAGCCGCTCTATGAAGATCGCTGCCGAGAGGAGCAGGCTGCACGGGCAGGCTGCTGATTTATCCAGCAAATATTTTGAAGAAGCGGAGAAGCTGCAGCAAATCATGGATGCCGCTCCGCTTAATATGATTTTAGTGGATCGCCAAGGCTGTCTTGTCTCAGTGAATGATACATTTCTTCAATTATACCGAAATGCATTTCCTTCCGCGACCAGGGAGGATTTGACCGGCAGGAAGCTAAGCGGGGATTGCGGCGGCTTCAATGTGGACCTGATTGCCGCAAGGGTTGCAAGGACGCTGCAGGGGGAAGCCCAGACGACGGAGCTGCTGCAGTTAGACGATAAAGTATTCTTTACAAGCGTATCCCCGATCGTCAAGGGCAGTACGAGGGAAGTGACCGGCGCAGTCATCATTGTGCAGGACATCACTGAGCTCGAGACGCTGCGGATGGAGCTGAACCATGTGGAGCGATTAAGCCTTGTCGGCCAAATGGCGGCTGGGATCACGCATGAAATCCGCAATCCGATGGCTGTCGTCAGAGGCTTCCTTCAGCTTATACGCGAGAAGAGCACCAGTGATCTCGATCATTATTATCGGATTGTGATGGAGGAGCTTGACCGGGCGAACAGCATCATTAACGATTTTCTCGCTTTGGCGCAGAACCGCATCGTCGCGAAGGAGCTCTGCAATCTTCATCACATCATTGAGGAGCTCAAGCCGCTGCTGTGGGCTGACGCCAACCTGCGCGGACAGAGCATTGAGATCAAGTTGGATGAACGCGTCCCCCTCCTGTATTTGAACGCCAAGGAAATCAAGCAGCTGATCCTCAACCTGGCCAGGAACGGTATGGAGGCCATGGAGAAGAAGGGACTGCTGACGGTCGGTACCGAGCTGGAGGGAGATGGGGTCAAGCTGTATGTCGCCGATACCGGTGCCGGAATTTCTCCTGCCCAGCAGCAGAAGCTCTTCGCCCCTTTCTACACGACAAAGGAAAAAGGGACAGGCCTTGGCCTTCCGTTATGCCTCAGCATCGTGGAGCGGCATGGCGGCAAAATTACCGTCACCTCCAGGGAAGGAGTCGGAACGACGTTTATATCTTATTTTCCGATCCAGTCCGATTTAACGCTGCCCCGAGGCTAGAGAAGCCGTCCGACTTAAAGTTGCTTTCCTCCTTTAGGAATGTATAATAAAATATAGCGTGCACAGATGAGAGAAAGGTCACAAATCTGTGTTAATTTGTTTTAAGGAGTGAAAGCACATGTCCATGTCATTTGATCAATATATGCGCGATATGGTTCAGCCGATGAGAGACGAACTGACTTCATTAGGCATTCAGGAGTTGAGAACGCCGGAGGATGTTGAGGCCAAGCTGCCGACAGCGAAAGGGACGGCCCTAGTCGTCGTTAACTCTGTATGCGGCTGTGCCGCCGGACAATGCCGCCCGGGCGTAGCCAGAGCGCTGCAGCACGATTTGACGCCGGATCACCTCTATACGGTGTTCGCCGGGCAGGATAAGGAAGCGACAGCCAAGGCACGCGAGTATTTTGCGCCATACCCGCCTTCATCTCCTTCCATTGCCCTGCTGAAGGATGGCGAGCTAGTTCATTTTATCGAGCGCCACCAAATCGAGGATCGTTCGGCGGAGGAAATTGCCGCTGATTTGACCAGCGCATTCGACCGTTTCTGCCGCTAAGGAGATTCGTTAAGCCCCGCTGATTTCGGTATTTTTCCGATTGGCGGGGCTTTTTTAATGCTGCCTAGGCACGAGGATTGTAGAACTTGATTATGAGCGAAAGAGGGATGCAGGGATGAGCTTGCAGCGGGAAATCATTGAACGGCTGGGCGTCAAGCCGAGCATTAACGTGAATGAGGAAATTGCGGCGCGCGTCGATTTTTTGAAAAATCATGTAAAGAGCTCTCGGGCGACCGGGCTATTGATCGCTATCAGCGGCGGATTGGACAGCGCCGTTGCGGCAGGGCTCTGCAAACGGGCTGCGGATGAGCTGACGCAGGAGACCGGGATGGAGTATATAGCATTAGGCGTATTCCAGCCCTACGGCGAGCAGGAGGACATCGGGCACAGCTACGAGGCGGCCCAGGCACTTGGACTTGCGCATACGCTGGAGACGAATATCGAGGATACCGTGGATGAGATCGCTCTGGAGGCAGAGCACGGGATGAGAAGCCTCGGACAGTTCAGGCATCTGAGCATAGCGAACAAAGGAAGTGTCAAGGCCAGAGCCCGCATGGTTATGCAGTATGCCTTGGCCGAGGAGCTTAATCTACTCGTTGTTGGAACGAGCCATGCATCGGAGGCCCTTGCCGGATACTATACCCAATGGGGCGATGGAGCGGCTGATCTCATGCCGCTGGGTTCATTGAATAAACGTCAGATACGCCAAATCGCTGCCGCCCTGGGCGTCCCGGACAGCATGATCAGCAAAGCTCCAACGGCCGGCCTGTGGCCGGGACAGAACGACGAACAGGAAATGGGCGTCAGCTACGAAGACAACTGCGACTATTTGGAGGGCAAAGCCGTAGAATCCGGAATTCAGAGGAAGCTGGAAGCCAATTATATGAAAACGGAGCATAAACGCAGTCCTATTCCATGTATATAGTAGTGAGGGATATTATCAAAAAGGTCCTGCTCCTTAAGGAACGGGGCTTTTTTGCTGCAGTATAGGCCAGGCTGAACTTCCTTTAAAATTTGTTGAATCTTTCTATTGGATTAAGTCGTATATATAGCTAGAGTGTTGGAAGAAATTATGGTATATTTTAGCAAGTAAACTTTTTGGGAGAATAAGGGAGGAGTAGCGTTGAAGAATGTATTTACGATTTTTACTTCGCCAGGAGAAACTTTCGAAAGAATAAGGGGAAGCAAAGCAGCCTGGATACTGCCTACAATTCTTGCAATTATTATGAGCCTTGTTTCGATCGCTTTACAGATGCCTTACTTGCTGGATTTTACAAGAGAGACTTGGCTAAAGATGGGGAACATAGATCCTGCGCAGATCGAGCAGATGCTGGGTATGACCGTTGTAACAAGCTATGTCGGAGCCGTTATCGGAATTATCTTCATGGTCTTTCTTATCGCGCTCCTGCTTGTCCTGTTGAACCTGATCGTGCGCGGCGAAGGGAAATATATGCAGTTCGTTAGTGTGGCCGCTTATGCAGGCTTGCCGACGGCTATCGGTACATTGTTAACGTCTGTACTGCTTGTTGCGATGGATGCCAAATCCCTTGGCGATGTATCGCTGAGCCTTGGGGCGCTGGTAGCGGACAAGACGGGGATGATGTATAAAATTCTCTCGCTGGTAAATCCGTTCTCGATTTGGGGGTTGTATTTGTATGTAGTGGGGGCGGCAATCATGATGCAGCGGCCTCGGAAGAAGATTGCGATTTGGATTGTAGCGGTATGGGTGATTTATTCACTTATTATGATTTTTACGGCTCCAGCAGTCTAGTACATAGGATAGGGTGATTAATTTGTTGAGGAAAAAGTGGTTTTGGGGTGCCATACTGGGTTTAGTGATCATTGTTTTAGTAATCGTAAATATGGCGAACATGAACCAGGCTGTAGCCGTAGAGACGACCGAAGTGATTGAAGGGCTCATCACGGAGGAGATCTATACTAGCGGCAAACTGGAAGCAGGGAAGAGCACGGATATTTATTCGCCGATCAGCGGAGTTGTCGAGAAGGTCGAGGTGAAGCAGGGGGACACGCTCAAGAAGGGGCAGGTTCTGATGACGCTGCAGATCGATGACGTCAAGGAGCAGCTTGAGAAGGAGCGCTTGAACATCGAAATGATTGAAGCGGAGCGCCTCAATGCGAAGAAGCAGCATTTTGACACATTCAAGCAGCAGGTAGCGGAGGATCCGGCGGCGGAAATCGAGGAGCTGGATTTAACGTCTTATGATCTGCGGATCCAGAGCAGTAAATTAGCGATCGCATCCTTGGAGAAACGCTTGAATAACCGCGTCGTCACTGCCAAGGAAGAGGGCGTATTGACGCAGGTGCTGGTCGATCCGGGGCAAATGATTACGGAGGGCGGCCAGATTGCCACTGTTGTAGATTTGTCGTCCTTTAAGGTAAAGGCGAATCTTAATGAACTGGATGCCGGCAAGGTGCACGAAGGGATGAAGGCTGTAATTACCGGGGAGTCGATCACGGAGAGCTACGAGGGCGAAGTTACTTATATGTCGCCGGTCGCCGTTCTGGCCGATCAGACCTCTAAAGATGCCTCCGTTGAGATGACGGTAGAGCTTAGCCGGGTATCGCCCGAGCTTCGTCCCGGATACAATGTGACCATTGAGCTGGTAGTACCGGACAAAGAGCGGCTGCTTCTTCCACTGGATGCGGTTCAATATGAAGGAGATAACGCCTATGTATTCAAAATTCAGGACGGCATCGCGGTCAGAACAGAAGTGAAGACCGGGAAAGAGAATGAAGAGTACGTTGAGATCGTATCCGGCGCCGCCAAGGGAGAAAGCGTCGTATCGGAAGGAGCGAAGCAGCTCAGAGACGGCGATAAGGTGAAGCTGCGATGATTACTTTAAAGGACATTTCGAAGATTTATAAGAATGGCGAGCTGGAAGTGCAGGCCCTGCAGCCGCTTAACCTTAAGGTGGAGCAGGGAGAATTCGTGGCGATTATGGGTTCGTCAGGATCCGGCAAATCTACGTTGATGAATATTATCGGATGTCTGGATGTACCTAGTTCAGGGGAGTATGTGCTGGACGGCGAAGAGGTTCATACTTTGGACGAGGAGCAGCTGGCCCGGGTTCGCAACCAGAAAATCGGCTTCGTCTTTCAAAGCTTTAACCTGCTTGGAAGGCAGACGGTGCTGCAGAACGTAACCCTGCCTATGATGTACGCAGGGATCGGCCGCGAGCAGCGGAATGAACGGGCGCTTGAGCTGCTTAAGAAAGTCGGGCTAGAGGGGCGCGTCAAGCATAAGCCGACCGAGCTGTCCGGGGGACAGCGTCAGCGGGTAGCCATTGCCAGAGCCTTGACAATGAATGCGCCGATCCTTCTTGCGGACGAGCCAACCGGTAACCTGGATACGAAATCATCCCATGAAATCATGGAATTATTCAAAGAAATTCATCAGGAAGGTACGACCATCGTGCTGGTTACCCATGAGCCTGATATTGCGGAGCATGCGGACAGGATTCTGCTCTTCGGCGATGGGCAGATGCTCAAAGATACACGCAAAGGAAGTGTGGTCATATGAGCATATGGGAGAGCATATGGGTCGCACTTGACAATCTAAGGCTGAACAAGCTTCGTTCGTTCCTCACGATGATCGGGATCGTGTTCGGGGTCGCAGCGGTGGTCACGGTTGTATCGATCGGCCAGGCTGGCCAGAGCTCCATTTTGTCCATCGTGTCTGTTTATGAAGACGGTTATTTCGTTGTTTATCCGAATCAGATGGATAGTACCGAAAGCGGCCGAACAGATTTTCGCCTTCGCGACTTAACGGAGCTTCGCAAGCTCGAGGGCGTTAAATACGCATCGTCGTCCCTGCCGTATTCTATGACGATGAAGCACAAGAAGGACACGCTTCGCTTTACCATTACGGCAACAACCTCCCAAACGAATAAGATGCAGAAGATCGATGTCGTTGAGGGACGCTTCTTTACCTCCCAGGAGGAGCGGAGCAGGCAGAAGGTTGCTGTGGTAGACAATAAATTCGCCGAGAAGGTGTATGGCTCGGAAAGGGCAGCCGTTGGGCGGAAGATCGCGCTCTCGGAAGGAACATTCCGTATCGTCGGCGTCTATAAGCCGCAGGATTCCATTCTCAGCGGACTTCAAGGAGAGCAATATTCCGCATTTGCGCCGATTACGGCTATGCCTCCGGGGAAGAACGGAGAGGGCGAGCGCTTCCAGGCGCTGGAGGTGGTAGCCTCCCCGGAGAAGCTCGATGAGACGGTGGAGCGGGTGAAGAAGTGGCTTGCTGACCTGAATAATGTAGATGTCAACGCCTATATGTCCCAGACCGGGAAGGAAGCGGAGGAGATGGTATCCAGCACCTTCTCGATTCTGCAGACGATCATTGGTTCGATTGCCGGAATTTCCTTGCTGGTCGGCGGAATTGGCGTTATGAATATCATGCTCGTATCGGTCACGGAGCGGACGCGGGAGATCGGTATCCGCAAAGCGATCGGGGCTACACCAGGCACGATTATGCTGCAGTTCATGATCGAAGCGGTCGTGCTGTGCTTTATCGGCGGAACGGCTGGCGCGCTGCTGGGACTCGGAGCGGCCTTTATCTTCTCGACGCTATCGGGCTGGCCGTTCGTCGTCTCGCTATGGGCCATTCTGCTGGCGTTCGGATTCTCGGCGGCTGTGGGTATTTTCTTCGGGTTGTACCCGGCGAACAAAGCCTCCAAGCTGCATCCGATCGAGGCATTGCGTTATGAATAGAGAACTGCTGGCGAATACAGCTTGATCCGATGGGTGAAACAAGAAGCCGGGCTCTCCGTATGGAACGGAGCGGCCCGGCTTCTTGTTGTGCGATTTATCTAACGGCGGATAACGTCTGGGATATAAACAATAGGCTTGCCTTGATAGCCTCTTCCAGCGGAGGAGTCGTCCCCTGGAAGGGATGGACGGTATTGAACGTATGATTGCCTCCTGGAATGTGGATCCAGGGTATATCCGGCCGGATGGATACCAGCCGGCTTGAGCCCTGCCGCAGATGAGCCCCGTCCTCCGAGCCCTGAATCAAGGCGATCTTGAAGGAAGCCGAGGGAATGCGGCCTAGGATGTCGTAGCGCTCCTTCTGACGATCCATATCCTCAAGGATGGCAACGTCCAGCGGCATCTGCTGCCCTGTCCGTCCGTTCATGACGAAGCTGCGTCCGTTCTCGCGCATCTCCTTCTTCTGGGATTCGGTGAACACGTCGAGATTCGTTACTCCGTTCCAGGACAGTACCCCGGTTACGTCGTCCGGATGATCGAGGGCGTACACCAGGCTGACGCCTGCCCCTCGGCTGTGTCCGAGCAGGAAGAGCGGCAGGGAGCGCAGCTTCTCCTCCTGTCTCAAATGGGCAAGCAGCGCGCCGAGATCGGCAATCTCCCGTTCATATGTATTCATTGCGAACCGCTCCAGCTCCGTAAATTCAAAGGGGTTGCCGCCAATGCCATTGTGGGAGAAATTGAACGTGACTACCTCGTGATGCTTGCTCAGCTGCTCGGCGACATAAGGGAACATGCCCCAGTCCTTGAAGCCTTTGTATCCGTGAGCGATAATAACGAGGCTTGCCGCTTCTTTCTGAGCGGGGAACCTGGTGCATTGCAGCAAATGACCGCCTTCCAGCGGAATGTTGAAATCCATAGGCATGATCAAACGCATCCTTTCGTGACAGGTTTGAGTCGGTTAATCTCTATTTTTTGTTATTATAACATATTGAATCGGATTCACCTGCGGACGCCTGGCTCCTACCAGTCTTATGGATTAATGTTGCTGCTGCCTTGCTCCCGCGTTAAAAGCTCGCTTCATAAGGGGTTCCCTGTTACAATTGTGGAGGGATTCGTGAACCAGGACAAGAGCGCGGATTCAGTCCTTCTTGAAGGAAGTGGTAGTGTTGATATATGGCATAGGCCATGATGTGGTTGAAATAGAGCGGATACGAAAAATTCTGGACGGCGCAGCGGGGGAGAGGCTGATGAAGCGTGTGCTGACTCCGGCTGAGCTTAAGCTGCCCGGGAGCGCTTCGCGCCCCGCAGAATTTCTGGCCGGGCGGTTCGCTGCCAAGGAGGCGATCAGCAAAGCGTTCGGCTGCGGCATCGGCAAGGCACTGGGCTTTGCGGACATGTCGATCCTGCCGGATGCTCAGGGGAAGCCTCACGCAGTGCTAGCTCAGGAGGCATGGCAGCGGCTTGGCTTGTCTGAAGGACCAGCAGCCTATGCCGTGCATCTTAGCATTACGCATGAGCGTCAGCTGGCGTCTGCGTTCGTTGTCATAGAGAGAGTGCAGTAAAGGGGAGAACTACTGGATTATGGAAGAGAAATGGAGCAAGGAGAGCAGGACGTATTTCAGTGCGGAGCTGCTGTCCTGGTATGAGCGGTCGAAGCGGGATCTGCCGTGGCGCCGGCATCGCGATCCCTATTATATCTGGATATCGGAAATCATGCTGCAGCAGACCCGCGTGGATACGGTGATTCCGTACTTTCTCCGGTTCATCGAGCGCTTTCCGACGATATCGAGCTTGGCCGAGGCGCCGGAAGAGGACGTGCTGAAATGCTGGGAGGGGCTCGGGTATTATTCCCGGGCCCGGAATTTGCAGGCGGCTGCCCGGCAGGTGATGGAGCGCCACGGGGGCCAGGTGCCGAACGATAAGGCGTCCGTTGCTGCGTTAAAAGGCGTTGGTCCTTATACGACAGGCGCGATTTTGAGCATCGCCTTCAATCAGCCGGAGCCGGCCGTGGACGGCAATGTGATGCGTGTGCTTTCCCGCTATTTCTTCATAGAGGAGGATATTATGAAGACGGGTACGCGCGCGCTGATGGAAGGGCTCGCGGCGTCGCTCATTCCGGCAGGCCGGGCAGCCGATTTCAATCAGGCGCTGATGGAGCTGGGGGCGCTGGTCTGCACCCCGAAGGCACCGCAGTGCCTGACTTGCCCGGTCATGGCGCACTGCTCGGCGCGCCTGGAGGGCGCCGAGCTCCGCCTGCCGCTGAAGAGCAAGGCGAAGCCGCCGCGTCCCGAGCATCGGCTCGTCGCCCTCGTGGAAGGCGAGGGCGACAGGGAGGGGCGCGTGCTGGCGGCCGGACACGGGGCTGCTCGCGCGGATGTGGGAGCTGCCCCATGTCCTGGCGGCAGCGAAGCCTGGCGAGGGCGCCGATTTGCCGGACGGAGCGGCGATGACCCGCATGGCGGGAGCGCTTGCCGAGGAAGGGATGTACGTCCGGCCGGAAGGGCCTTTTATGGCGGCGGAGCATATTTTTAGCCATATTCATTGGCATTTGCGCGTCTTCCGCTATCAGGAGGCCGCTGCGCTGAGCGCTTTGGCCGGCTTTGCTGAATGGGCGGCGGCGAAGCACGAAATCCCGAACGCATCAGCCGAGCCTGAGCCGGCGCATGCTTCGGCTAAGCCCATGGCCCCGAACGCGGTCAAGCCCGAGACCTGGAAAGCTGCGGCCCAGCCCGAAGCCTTGTTTGCTGTGGCGGAGACGAAGGCTTCATTGGATGAAGGGGAGCGGGCTGGGGAGTACCGCTGGATTACGGCGGAAGACATGGATAATTTGGCTTTTCCCAATGTATTTATAAAGATTCTTCATCAATATTTCAGTGGGAAGAATCAGAGATAAAGAATAATAGCAGACCAGCAATTAAAAGCAGACCAGGAATCGCGTGTTCTTGGCCTGCTTTTTTATAAGTGTCTGTTATGACTGGGCTGGCCCGCTACTCGAGCATCCGGTTCTCTACGTCCTTCATGTTATTTTGCTGGTCGGTCTCCCGGTGCTGCGGTTCAACGACCTGTCCCTTTTCCATTGGAGCTTCGCCGCTAACGCTGCGGACGAAGCTGCTGAATTGCGATTTGTGCTTGTCCGCCTCGTGCTTGGAGTTCAGGAGCTCTTGCGGATCATTGGTTAACGGTTTGGACCTGTCGTCGGTCAAGGTAGTACCTCCTTTCAAGGTCGTATATTTTAAGATTACCCGAAGCGCTCTTTTTCAATCGAATTTGATGTCGAATTAAAAAAAGCCCTAAGCTTGTCCCGCAATCGGCGCGGAGTATGCTATAATGTGTGACAGGTTCAAGCGACCTTCAAATGGAGTGCATTGGCCGTATAACTTTTTCGACAATTATTGACCCCGCTGCAAATCCTTTTCGACACAATCTTTCGACATTATCCGTTTAAACTCTCTTAACATATCTATGATATTTCACTAGCCATTGATTCAGCGTTAACAATTAGTTTGGGGCAGAAGGTCTTAGATTATGCACTTTCATTTCCAATACTAGTATAATTTTTATCAAAAAATAATGTAAACGCTTAATATAAAGCGCTTTCAGAAGAAAAATGGTGTATTTCCTTGATTATTATGGTTTAATGGACAAGTAAGGAGTTTTTCCTCGGTTTTTGTCTAGATTTAATTATTCGTTGGATGTTAAAAATGGACCGTGTGTTTTACATGAATCTATCAAAGCAAAGGAAAAGGGAGATCATAGCATGCGTATTCGTTCCTTCCAGTTGAGTGATGCCAATCAAGTGATGGAGCTTCTGCAGGTGTCCTTATCAGAGCAATGCTACGAAGACACTAAGCGGGCTTTTGCCAGACAATTGTCCTGGGATTCGGAATTAATCATGGTTGCAGAAGCCGATGAGGAAATCGTTGGGGTATTGATCGGCACGATCGATCATAATCTCGGCTGCATTTACCGGACTGCGGTTCATCCCGAATACCGTCGTCAAGGGTATGGCAAGAAACTGGTTAGCGCTATGGAGCAGCGTTTCCAGCAGCGCAACGTTCGCCGAATCGTTGTTGCTGGCGATGAACACAACAAGGCCGTTATGCCGCTCTATGAAGCAATGGGATACGGAGCAAGCAAGTTTCTGGAAGCGTTCCATAATTTGGGCATTGCAGCAGTCCGTTCGCTGTAAGGTTCTATAAATAAATCCAATGCCGCATGGCGGTTAAATTGGAAAATGATCTCATGTGATGAAGAAGCATATCTTCCGTCCGTTGCAATTGGGCGATAGATATGCTTTTCTATTATTATGCCTACGTTTGATCCGTCGGATTATTCGAGAATAGAGGCATAGTTCGGTTCGAATGGATTTTAACGAATTATATGTATAGAAGAGGTGCAGCATGAAGCCAAACATTCCACCAGAACATCGGAATTCCGAGCTCCCGGAGCGTGTTCATAAGCGAAGTCATGCAGAGAAGGATTATGAGGAAGCGGGGGAGCATTCTTCCGTGGAGGCGAGGGAGTCCGTTCTTCAGAAGAGATGGGTCCGCGAGCTATGGGATTTATGCAAAACGGCCGCAGTCGCTTTTATTATTATGCTGGTGCTGAATATGTTCGTGTTCAACCTGTCGATGGTGAAGGGGGAATCGATGCAGCCGACGCTGGAAGAGCGGGAACGGTTATTCGTGGATAAAATCGTCTATTATTTCTCACCGCCCCGCGGCGGCGATGTCGTGGTGCTGAAGGATCCCAGCATGGGCCCGGACAAGAAGCATTATCTCGTTAAGCGGGTCGTGGCTGTGCCCGGCGATACGGTTGAAATTCGGGATCATGTGTTATATGTAAACGGACAAGCCCTGAATGAACCTTATACCGACGTGCAGATTGAGGATCAGGATTTGGCGGAAATCCGGCTTGGAGAGGACGAATACTTCGTCATGGGCGACAACCGCCATTACGGCCGCAGCAAGGACAGCCGCAGCTTCGGCAGTGTGAAGAAGAAGGATATCGTCGGACGTGCAGAGTTCGTGTTCTGGCCGATCACTAAAATAAGAGGCTTGTAAAATACAAAGCATGGAGGATATTTCGTGAAGGAGATTACGATTTATACGGATGGCGCCTGCTCTGGCAATCCCGGACCCGGGGGCTGGGGGGCTGTATTGATGTATAACGGGCACCGCAAGGAATTGTCGGGCGGCGAGCCGTTAACGACGAATAACCGGATGGAAATCCAGGCGGTCATTTCAGCCCTGGAGCAGCTCAAAGAGCCATGCCGCGTGAAAGTGTACAGCGACTCCGCTTATGTCGTCAACTGCTTCAAGCAGGGCTGGATCCGAAATTGGCTTAGAAACGGCTGGAAGAACAGCAAGAACCAGCCGGTTGAGAACCAGGAGCTGTGGCAGGAATTATGGCGCCTGATGCAGATCCATCAGGTCGAATATATCAAGGTCAAGGGGCACAGCGATAATGAGCTGAATAATCACTGTGATTTTTTGGCGAGGGAAGCCATCAAGCGAATGTCCCGTTAAACAGGCGTGAGGGAACGCTGAATATATCGGACTAGACTATTACAGCTAAGGAGGGATCGGAGATGACGGAGGCGCAGCCTGTTGCTAAAGGAAGACGAGGCCGGTACAGCAGCCCGCAGGATTGGTCCAGGCTTAAGCAGGAGATCAAGGATGCCGCGAATTCTATGGGGATCGATGATATCGGATTCGCCTCGGCCGATCCGTTCCTATCATTAAAGAACGTACTTCTCGACCGCCGGGCCAAGGGCTATGAATCCGGGTTTGAGGAGCCTGACATTGATAAAAGGGTATACCCGGAATTGTCGCTTGAGCGTCCGGCTTCTTTGATTTCGATCGCGGTAGCCTACCCTTCCAAGCTGAAAGATCCGCCGAAGTCCGAGCCCGGCAAGCGCCGGGGGATTCTCGCCAGATCGGCTTGGGGGCAGGATTATCATACGGTGCTGCGCGAGGCGATGGCCCGGCTGGAGGAATTCATCCTGCAGCGGGTAGAAGGGGCACGCATCGAAAGTATGGTAGATACGGGAGCGTTAGTGGATCGTGCCGTGGCAGAGCGGGCCGGCATCGGTTTTAAGGCGAAGAACTGTATGGTTATTTCACCAAAATGGGGTTCATGGATTTATCTTGGCGAACTGATCACGAATATACCGTTTGAGCCGGATACGCCGGTTACCGAGGACTGCGGCGAATGCACGAAGTGCATTGATTCTTGCCCGACGGGTGCCCTAGTGGGTCCCGGGGAATTGAATGCGCAGCGGTGCATTTCTTTTCTGACCCAGACGAAGGGCTTCCTGGAGGACGAGTTCATGAGGAAGATCGGCAACCGCCTGTATGGCTGCGATACCTGTCAAATGGTATGCCCGAAGAACAAGGGCAAGTCCTGGAGCCACCGGCCGGAGCTGCAGCCTGATCCCGAGACGGTTAAACCGCTGCTCCTCCCGATCCTCGAGCTGAGCAACCGCGAGTTCAAGGAGCGCTTCGGGGCAAGCGCCGCCGCCTGGAGAGGGAAGAAGCCGATCCAGCGGAATGCGGTAATTGCGCTGGGGAACTTCAAAGATAAGGCCTCCTTGCCGAAATTAATAGATATCATGCGAAATGATCCAAGGCCGGTTCTGCGGGGGACGGCAGCCTGGTCCTTGAGCCGGATCGGCGGTGAGACGGCGCTTCAAGCCGTCAACCAGGCCATCGCTGCTGAGAAGGACGAGGAAGTGCTTGCACGCTTGTACCGGGCCAAGGAAGCATTGGAAGGGGACGAAGCGCGATCGGAGGAAGTGATGAGGTGAAAGGGAAGCTTAAAGCGAATGCGGAAACTATAGCAAATGCTGAAGCAGAAGCAGAATTGACAGCTGAAGTGGGAGAAGAAGCAACAGCTGAAGTAAAGGCAAAAGCAAAAGCAAAAGCAAAAGCAAAAGCAAAAGCTATAGCGACAACAGCGCCGTATTTGTATTATACGGAAATCGACTCGGCTATTGGCTTGCTTACGCTATGTGCGAGCGAGCATGGGCTGTGCCACATAGAATTCGGCTCATTTGCAGACCGGGTGGATTTTCTCGGGAAATGGGCCGATCGTTATTATCCCGGAGCGGAATATACGCATGCTGAGAAGGCGCTGTCTCTAGCCGTCACTCAGCTTGGCGAATATTTCGCCGGGAAGCGGGACAGCTTCGATTTGCCCTTGGATATGCGCGGTACGGAATTTCAGCGCAAGGTCTGGAAAGCTTTGCTCGAAATTCCCTACGGCACAGCCGTCTCCTATAAATCGATTGCCGAGAGGATCGGCCAGCCTAAGGCCGTCCGGGCCGTCGGCGGCGCCAACAATAAAAATCCGCTGCCCATCGTCGTTCCTTGTCATCGCGTGATAGGCTCCGGTGGAGCCCTTGTCGGATACGGAGGGGGATTATCCATCAAAGAAAGCCTGCTCTCTTTGGAACGGCAGCATCTGCCGGTACATGGGCATCAGGCGACTAGGACACCAAGGGGGATTATTCATGAGATTCATGAGTGTTGAGGATATCGAACCGGGCCAATACCTTGGCAAAACGGTGTATTCTTCTAATGGAACGGTGCTGCTGTCGGCTGGGGTCCAGCTTACGGTCTACATGATTAATACGTTGAAGCGGATCGGCGTTACGATGATTTACATTAAAGATCCCCATTATGAGGATGTTGAAGTTGAAGAGGTGCTCAGCGAATCCACGAAGGACATGGTCTTCAAGGAGATGAGCCATACGCTGGAGGCGGTAAGATCAGGCAAGGATTGGAGCACGAAAAAAGTCAGCGTCAGCGTGGACGCGCTTCTGGAGGACATCCTGAATCACCGGGGGGTACTGCTTCAATTAACGGATATTCGCACCTCTGATAACAGCGATTATCTTCATGCAGTTAATGTATGTCTGCTGTCTTCGATGATTGGACTTAATATGGGGCTTAATTATTCGCAGCTCAAGGATTTGGCGATCGGCGCCTTGCTTCATGATATCGGCAAGGTGAATCCCCTCCCAGAGGGAGCAGCCAAAAATGAAATGGAATACCATCATACCTGGAGAGGCTTCGAGGTGTTGAAGAATAAGCGCGAGTTCAATCTGCTGATCGCTCATACGGCCCTTCAGCATCATGAATGCTTGAACGGCACCGGTCTGCCGCGCGGTCTGGAAAGTGAAGAGATTCATCTTTTCCCAAAAATTGTAGCGGTGGCCAACAGGTATGATAACCTGATCGGCGGCAGCAATGGGCGTCCCATACTTCCCCACGAAGCATGCGAACGGCTGATGGCCTCCTCCGAGAATGAGCTGGATCACGAGGTGCTGGTTGAGTTTACGCGAATCGTCTCGGTTTATCCGAACGGGACGGCCGTTCGCCTCTCGACGAAGGAGACAGGGGTCGTCGTGCGCCAGCACCGGGGACTGCCTGGGCGTCCTGTCATTCGCGTCATACGCGGCTCGGGAGACGATCTGGATGTTAAGGAAGTGGATCTCGCCGTAGAGACGACGACTTTTATTGAGGCGGTATTAGCTTAAAACTTTTAGGGTATTCGGATTTTATGGTGGAAAAGGGCCTATAATTTGCCCTTCTCCAATTTCTCAATCAAGGTGGAAAGATCGAAGGCAATGCTGAGAGAGGATGGCTACCTTTTGTTCATCAAAATAGACTTAACTGTTTCTCTTTAAAAATGTAGACCGTATTTTAATATTCCTTCTTAGGTAAAACTTATTATATCAGCTTAACTTGGCATTAAACCGCACTTCCAGCGAATCCCAGTGGGGAGTAGGGACGCGGGTCTGTTCCTTCCAAAGGTGAAACACGCGGCTTAAAGCCACAATTTCGCCTATGGACCCGTCAACCAGTCGGCTGATCGGCAAAATATGATAAATTTTCATAGCCAGGCGCATCAGCGCTGGCCGTTTGCGGATAAGCGAAGCTTGTGCGGCCGGCGTTAGAGGATAACCCAGGGCCTCCAACACGCGAAAGCCTTCGTCCATAGCCGCGATCATTTGCCGCAACAACTTGTCGTCCCTAGCGATTTTTTTCATTTGGCGCTCGTGTATAACCGTTACAAAGTTCAGCGCAATAATAGGCACGATATGATTCTTCAGCCATGCGTCTATATATTCGTGATAGACAAGTTTGTACTTGGTTTTCGAAAACACTTGATCGAGATCGGCTTTAAAAGGAATCGGGCCTTCCAGTCCACCGAGTACCATCTGTCCACCGCCTCCGCGGATACAGACAATCCGCCCGTTTTCACGGCTTCCCGCGCTAGTTTGGAACCCGAAGGCGATATTTTTGGGTATATCACTATGCTCATTCAAATAATTTTGCATATCATGGGCATTTGTATTATTCCCTATGATTACGATATTTCGGCTCTTATTGTTGGCCAATATAGGCAGAACCGCCGAAAAATCCGTATATTTCATGACAACAAAGATGAGATCATAATTATCGTCCGTGTCCAGAGTCCGGATGACACGAATCCGATCTACCGTCGTTTTCCGCTGAAAATAATGACGAATGACAAGTCCCTCTTTCTCCAGTTCCTCTGCCCGTTTTCCTCTGGCCAATATGGTCACATCATTGCCGCCACGTTCAAGAACATGGGTTAAATAACTGCCTATGACACCTGCTCCATAAACCAATACTCTCATGTGGTATCCTCTCTTTTCGTTTAATGAACATTTGTTGTATTTAAAACGTTTGTCGACTACAATTAAACTAGCATCTGACTAAACTACGGATCAATGGGTAATATTTTTGATTCTGTTGAAAATTCAACAAATGGGCTTTGATTGTCTAAAAGGGAGCAGAGAGACAATTGGATAGACGTATTCTAAAAACAAGACAGGCCATTATGGAAGCTTTTATCGGGCTAATTGAGGAGCGCGGCTTTGAGAAGATCACGATACATGCCATCGCGGACCGGGCGAATGTAAACCGAGGGACTGTCTATTTGCACTTTACGGATAAGTACGACCTGTTGGAACAGTGCATCGAAACGTACTTGCAGTTATTGTATGAAAGTTGTATACCTGACGGGGAACCAGGTAAGGTCCCGTCCAAAGCTTTACTGCTTCGCACATTCGAATTTTTGGAGCACCACGCCTTAGTTTACTCCACGCTCATGACGAGCAAAGGAGTTCCCGCATTCCGAAAGCGAATGATGGCGATGATGGAAATAAGTATCGAGGAGCATATCAAAAGCAACGGCATCGGCCCGAGCATGAACCGGGAAATCCTCACCCAATTTCTAACCATTGCAGTGGCCGGTCTGGTGGAATGGTGGATTATTAAATCAATGCCTTACACTCCGTCGGAAATGGTGGATCAATTGATGATGATTCTGGAGCATAATTTGAATCTGCTGGGGGAGCCTTAATATAATTACTTAAATTTGCAACATCACGATACGACTCAACAAGCTCCCAATAATAAGTGCCAATGATTATTTTTCGGCGTAGGTTTTTCCACTATATAATCCGATATATTGATATAACTACAGGGTCCGCTATTCCACCACAAATTCCGAATAGCCAATTTTTTAAAGATAAATTTGCTAGGTATGTTGCGGAAATGATATTATATCTTGAGGTGTGAATGCATACCACAACGAGAATGGAACATTCGATTATAATACAGGGGTGGCTGAACCATGAATTACGTAATTCCTATTATTACACTCATCGTCGGCTTGGTCGGCGGTTTCTTCATTGGCGTGTTCTACCTGCGTCAGCAATTGATGAAGATGCAGAATGATCCGCAGATGCTTCAGAAGATGGCCAAGCAAATGGGCTACAATTTGAACGGGCAGCAAATGCAGCGAGCTCAGCAGATGATGAAGAAGCAGGGCATGCCGCAGCCTCAGGGCCGCCGCAAGAAGAAATAATAGGTAGCCTATTTACAACCAGACACACTCTGCTCCCTGGATAGGGAGAACAGGAAGGAGGAGGCGCGAGTGGCAGGCGTCAAAGATTATGTAAATACCCAGGTTGGAGCCAACCGGGAGAAGATTGAACACCATGTCCGCGAAATATTGAAACTGATTGGTGAAGATGTTGAGCGGGAAGGCCTTATCGATACACCGGCACGGGTAGCCCGGATGTACGAAGAAATATACGGCGGTTACGAAGTAGATCCTCGCGATGTGCTTGGAGTTACGTTCGAGGAGAACCATGAAGAACTCGTAATCGTAAAGGATATCGTGTACTACAGTCAATGCGAGCACCACACGGCCCCTTTCTTCGGCAAGGTGCATATCGGCTATATCCCGAGCGGCAGAATTGCCGGTCTGAGCAAGCTGGCCCGCTTGGTGGAGGCGATTACCCGCCGACTGCAGGTGCAGGAGCGCATTACGTCGCAAATCGCCGATATTATGGACGAGGTTCTGAAGCCGCAAGGTGTGATGGTCGTCGTGGAAGGCGAGCATCTCTGCATGTGTGCCCGCGGCATCAAGAAGCCGGGGAGCAAGACGGTGACCTCGGCCGTAAGGGGAACGTTCCGTTCCGATGCGGCTTCCAGGGCAGAATTCTTGTCGCTGATTAAGGAATAGTGACTGAAAGAATGTTCTCTCTGCGCTTAAAATCCTAAAAATAAAACACGCCTTCATGGCGTGTTTTTTATTTGCTCTTAAATTTTTCTATCAACTCATTAACGCTTTTCCAGTAATCTAACAGGTTATCTAATTCCTCGATGGACAATTTAAACAGGTCAATCATCAGCATTTGGTCTAATTCCCGTTTAAATTGCCGGTAGAACGGTTTTGAGACCTCCTCTATATTTTCCCCTGTCCCCTTTAAAAAACGCAAATACGAGCCTGCTACACTCCAGGAAAACTCTTGAAGAACGGAAATACGGGGGATTTTATTCTCATAGTCATATTTCTCTGGCTCCATCGCTAACCCTCCTTCATCCAGTTTGGATAGCTTATGTGTCTTGAAGCGGGAAGGTAAAGCGTACCGTCGCCCCGCAAGCTGCATTGTTCTCGGCGCAAATCTGTCCTCCATGATGCTGAATCAGAAGCTTGGCGATATATAACCCAAGCCCCGAGTGTCCTTTTTGCCTCGAGGATGAGTGATTCCCCTGATAAAACTGCTTGAATGCCTGCTGCAGATCCTCCGGCTGTGCAAAACCTGTTCCATTATCCGTGATAGACATCATCACCTGCTGCCCGGTGATTTCAATGCGCCAGTGAATCCGTCCGGCTTCAGGCGTATACCGGATGCTGTTCGACACGAGGTTATCGAGAACCTGGATGATGCGATACGGATCGAAGATAACAGGACTTTTGACCGTTCGGTAATCGTTAACCTCAGTATGGAAAGTTATCTTCTTATCCTTGCATAAGGCCGCATATTCCACGGTTTTATGATCCGCAAATTCTTCAATATCCACGGGAAGCGGCTGGAGCCGGAACGACATCTTCTCAAGCTCCGCAATGGTGTTCATATCCTGCAGGAGCTTTGAAGCGCGGATGGTATTGCGCCGGATAACCTGCAGATATTGCGCTCTTTTGTCCGCATAGGCTTCCCCCTCCATCTGTTCCATGCCCTCGACATGCCCCTGAATAATCGTAAGCGGCGTACGCAGATCGTGGGCGAGCGCTGCAAACATGGTGCTTCTTTCTTTCTCCATTCGCCATTCCCGCTCAATGGAATGCTCCAGCTCCTGCCGCATGTCTTCGAAAGCATTCGTCAGACGGTTTACTTCCGTTATGGGTGAAGTCCCGGTCATGGAGAAGCGTAAATTTTGCGCTTTAATCATTTCAGCTCCTTGCAGAAGCTGCTGTAATGGAGCGTTGATCATCCGGCTGAACCGCCTTCCGAATAGGAAGGTGAACAAAATGATATATAGAAATGGCGTTAGGAAAAAGGTCAGGAATCCGAAGGTTACGACGGGGTTAAGCGCTGGATTGGCTGCCGTCACTTTGAGGTGATATCCCAGCAGAAGAGCGCCTATGAATTCTCCGTTCCGGGACATCACCGGTATATATTTAACGAACTGATTGAGGCTGCTGTGCGTCTGGTTCAAGCGAGCCAGGAGCTTCTGCCGGGTAAGTGATTCTGTAATTTCTAGATCCCCGTATAAGATTTCACCCGCAGGCGACACAACTAGGTAGTTTATGCCTTGTGAGGGGATCACTTTTTCCAGACCCGCTTGTCCCTGCGTGCTCATGATAGAATCGCCTTGGGTTTTCGCGTACTCTGAAATGACGGGAATTTGCGCTTCGTAATGATTCGCCGGGAACAGATTGTCATGGTTGAACAAGTAGCCAAGCAGCAGCACAAGAAATCCCCAGGTTATAAGTGTAGCCAGCAAGCTGCAGGCTAGAATGGAGGCAAAGTGTCGGGCAAACGTATTTTTTATGGAGCGTTGTTTGGTCATTTGGGATCCCACTTGTAGCCGATGCCCCAGACGGTTTGAATGTAAGTACGGTCTTGGGCGCGGGCAGCCAGCTTGGCCCGGATTTTCTTGATATGCTCCGTGATCGTCGAATCGTCCCCCTCTGCGTCAAATCCCCATAACTTCTCATAGATTTGTTCTCTAGAGAAGACCTGCCCCTGATGCATGGCCAATAATTCTACGATCCGATACTCCTTATTCGTAAGGGGAATGTTGTGTCCATTGCAGTTCACGGTATGTCCCTTGCAATCGATCGTCAGGGATGGGAATCGAAGGACGCCTTGTTCTTTTTGCATATGGATTCTCTGCTCTCTCCGCAGATGGGCATGGATTCTGGCCTTTAATTCAGCGAGGCTGAAGGGCTTGAGCAGATAATCATCCCCGCCCGCGGCCAGCCCCCTAATACGGTCTACTTCACTCTGACAGGCGCTAAGAAACACAATGGGACATTGCGTCGTTTCCCTAAGCTGCTCGCATACTTCAATGCCGTTCATCTCGGGCATCATCACATCAAGGATGATCAGCGAGGGCTGCTGTTGGCTCTGGATTAGGGCATCCCGCCCGTTACCGGCGGTAAGTACGCGATAGCCTTCAAGCTCCAGCGCATCTTGTATAAAAGCAATGATTTCTTCTTCATCATCCACCAATAGAATCGTTTCCTTTGCCATATCCATTACATCCTCCAAGAACTAGCTATAAACAGGTCTATCTTGTTATTGTACACGTCAATTCTAAAGAATGGATAAAAGAAAGTCTAATTAGTTCAATATGTACATCTTTATCCTTTCTTTATGATTGTACCTTAACCTTAAGGCATCATGATAAGGAGGCACGAGGATGGCAATGAAATCACAATCAAGAATAGAGATGATAGACAGCTTAAGGGGATTTGCGCTATTAGGAATCATTCTGGTCAACGTCACCTTTTTCACAACGTCGCTTCAGACGATTTCATATGGGGTTGATTTATGGCCTGGCTGGTATAATGAGCTGGCTAAGCTGCTGCGCGGGATAGTCATTGACGGCAAATTTGTACTTATTTTTTCTTTCTTGTTTGGTTTTGGGATGGTATTGCTGCAGGAGAGCAGTCAGGCCAAAGGAAGAAGCTTCAACCGCATTTATTTCCGAAGATTAACGGCTTTATTATTGTTCGGTTTAATCCATGGAATCTTCATCTGGTATGGAGACATTCTGACACACTATGCGCTTATGGGCTTTCTCCTTATGCTATTTCAACGCTGCAAGCCGAGAACGATGCTGATTTGGTCATTGATCCTGCTGTTGATCGTTCCCGTCCTGGTGACGGGCGCAAGTCTGTTGAGCAGCACTGCAAGCCAGGCGCTTGAGCCGATCAGCCAAGCGGATGCCCGTCAGATCGGGGTCTATTACCAAGAGAAGGATGCCGCTATTTACGGAGCGGGGACCGTTGCCCAGATGACCATTCAGCGGGTGAATGATTATATTGGCTCGATCTTTAATATGCTGCTCTTTTACCCGCAAATATTAGGCATGTTCTTGATGGGCGCCTACTTCTGCAAACGCCGATTCTTGCATAAGGTTCAGGAGAACCGGAAGGGAATCCTCCGGCTGGTCATCCTTGGCGGAAGCGCCGGTCTTGTGCTTCAGCTCATTCTATCGCTGGCGAAGAAAGGGCTTCCGTTCTGGGGCGAGGCGGTAGCCTTGTTCGTAGGGGCGCCGCTCCTGGCTCTGGCCTATATCGGAATTTTTGCACTTTTATATCAAAACAAGCGCTGGAAGAAGGTGCTCCATTGGTTTTCCTACCCTGGAAAAATGGCCTTCACAAACTATCTGCTTCAATCGGTTCTTTGCGGATTAATCTTTTACAGCTACGGTCTGGGCTGGTATGGAAAGGTCGAACCGGCCTTGCAAATGTTGATTGCTGCCGGCATTTTTGCTCTGCAAGCGGTACTTAGCCGGGTTTGGTTCAATTGGCTTCCGATCGGACCCCTCGAATATGTTTGGCGTCTGTTCACTTATTGGGGAAATCCGCTGAGTCAAGGCGAGAAAGGGAAGGCTGCTGCTGTTCGTGAAGCACCATGATTTAAATCTTCACTGCATCAATGCACCTAAGCTTTAAATAAAAGCCTTGCAATTTTGTTCCGGGGTGTAATACAATGCTTCTAAATTCATCAACACAATATGTTCAAACAAGCGATGATGGAAAGAGTAAGCGAAAGAACGTTCCTGACAGGAAAGGGCTGCCACCGACTGAGAGCGCCCGGGCGAAGGTTCTCCGCTGAAGTTCATTCCGGAGCTGGTAGGCTGATAATCTGCATGCTTCGTGCAGAGGGTAGGTTTACCCGTAACCCTTGCGTTAAGAGGTTCAAGTGAGATTTGCCTGCTTATTTCGGCATATCTAATAAGGGTGGTACCACGACTCCTCGTCCCTTTCCGGGCGGGGGTCTTTTTGTTTTATACACTGGAAAATGGGGAGAGGAGAATGTAAATGAGTCAACGTTTGGAACAATTAAGATCAGAGCTGGATTCGGTGAATCTGCAGCTGCTGGAACTGTTGTCGGAGCGGGCGCGGATCGCCCAGGAGATTGGTCAGGAGAAGCAAAAACAGGGCGTTCCTGCTTTTGATCCGGTGCGCGAGAAAAAAATGCTGGATGCTCTGGTGGAGCATAACCAAGGTCCTTTCGATAATGAGACAGTACGTCATTTGTTCAAACAGATTTTTCAGGCATCGTTGAAGCTGCAGCAGGTCGATCATAAGAAGCATCTGCTGGTCAGCCGGAAGAAGAAGCAGGAAGATACGCTGGTTCAGCTGGGCAGCACGGTGATTGGCGGCGGTACACCGGTAATGATTGCAGGGCCGTGCTCGGTTGAAAGCTATGAACAAGTGCGCCAGGTTGCAGCGGCCTTGAAGCAAGCGGGGATGACGGTCATGCGCGGCGGTGCGTTTAAACCGAGAACATCGCCCTACGATTTTCAGGGCTTGGGCATCGATGGCCTGAAAATTCTGAAGGACGTGGCGTCCGAGTTCGGGCTGAAGACGATTAGTGAAATTGTGGATCCAGCGCATATTGAAATTGCGTGCGAATACATTGATGTCATTCAAATTGGTGCGCGGAACATGCAGAACTTTGAGCTGCTAAAAGCGGCAGGCAACGTTCGGACACCAGTGCTGCTGAAGCGTGGTCTCGCGGCTACGATCGATGAATTCGTACACGCTGCGGAATACATCGTTTCCCGCGGTAATACGCAGGTCATGCTAATTGAACGCGGTATACGGACGTACGAGAAGGCTACGAGAAACACCTTGGACATCTCGGCGGTGCCGATTCTGAAGCAAGAAACGCATCTTCCGGTGCTCGTGGATGTGACGCATTCCACAGGGCGCAAAGACATCCTGGCCCCTTGTGCCAGAGCGGCTCTAGCTGCAGGCGCAGACGGTGTCATGGTTGAGGTGCATCCTGATCCGGCAACAGCGCTCTCCGATGCGGCGCAGCAGCTGAATATTCCGGAATTCCATGATTTCCTGGCAAGCGTGAAGAAGTCGGGATTGCTGTAAACATTGTGGTTTTTAAAAGGTAAGCTATGAAGGAGTGAGGAAGGCTGCTTTTCGGAGAGGTTCCGAGAGGCAGCCTTTTTGCTTGTGGATATTAAGTTAAAATGGCTGCCATTTCAGCTTTCTCGCCTTTTCGAATCTTTCCGCTACTTCCGGCCAATAGACGACCTTCCACCAATCGGCGATGTATTTGGCCCGTTCGCTCTGGTGCTTGAGATAGTACGAATGCTCCCAGACGTCGAGCGCGAGAAGGGGAACGATATCCCATTGCGATAAATTCTGATGCTTCTCCGCAGTCAAAATCTCTAACCGGTGAGCGCGAGGGCTCCAGACGAGTATCGCCCAGCCTCCGCCCTCCACTTTTTCGGCGGCATTGGTGAAATGATTCTTGAAGGCATCGTAGCTGCCGAAATCCCTGCGGATTTGTTCGGCCAGCTCGCCCCCGGGCTTGCCCCCTCCTTGAGGATTCATCGTGTCCCAGTAGATCGTATGGAGATAATGGCCCGCACCGTTAAAGGCCAGCTCCCGCTCCCAATGCTTCACGAGATCGAAATTGCCTGATTTTCGGGCCTCCTGGAGTTTTTTCTCCGCCTTGTTCAAGTTGTCGACATAGCTCTTATGGTGAATATCATGGTGGATTCGTACTGTTTTCTCATCGATATGCGGCTCTAATGCGTTGTAGGGGTAGGGTAGAGGAGGCAGCCTGTGACCGCCGATCGGTACGGGATCGTCCGATTTCCGGGAATCCTCTATAAAGTTAGGGGAGGAGGTGTTCCCGAGGGCACCCGGCTCCCAATCAGCTTCCGCTGCAGTGGCCGGTTGGGACGAGGCTTCTGGTGAATCCATGCTGAAAGGCTGGAAATGGGAAGGGACGGCTTGCTGCAGGTCGGCGATTTCTGGAAGCTCTTCTGCGTTTCTTTTAATCGCGCCGGGAGAGTTCAACGTTTCGAGTACGCCCAGGAAATACTCAGACTCGCGGATAATATGGAGCAGTACTGTGTTGGCCAGTGGAACAGATTTGGCCGCTTCGCTGCATTCCAGGATGTAATAGAGCTGCCTTATGAATTCCTGGGACTGGCGAAACGACGTGTCCAACAAACGTTCGGTCTGATGGATCAATTTCGGGTCGCAAGCCGCCTCCTGTGAGGACAAGGCGTATTTGAGCAGTTGATTGGCCGCATGCGTTGTCTCGTCGAAAACCTTCTTCCAATCATTCAACAGCTGGACATAATAAGGTTCAAGTCCAGGAACGATCGCTTTGATAACATCGGTATGCTCGCTTTCCTGCTGCTTCCAGAAGCGGATTTCTTCCAGAATGCGGACAGGTAAATAAGGCCCGTAAACCAATAGCATCGGGTTAGCCTCCTTCTCGATTGATTGCCATAAACAGCTTATGCAATTGAGGGGTTGGCCTATGCTATCGGACTGCGAGCCTGGTCTAAGCCGATTATTCGGCTGTTTCGGTCCGGCTAAGGAACATGGACACTTTGCGCAAATATTCCTTCGGGTGCTCCCGGAAAATCATTTCATGATGCGAGCCCTCCACGATCCATACCTCGGATGCCTCGTTCGTCTGATTCCCGGCCAATTTCTCGGCAATCGGGTAAGGAGCTTTGTCGTCCTCTGTGCCGTGAATGAAGAGGGTCGGGAAGGGGTAGTCCTTCGATTTGACCTCCGTATACGGGATTTGGCGCATGCTGGTGCCATTTAGTACAGGCAACAGCAGGCCGATGATTTCAAGAGAAGGGCGGCGCGGCAGATCGATATGCTGGCGGATGTTATGATACATCGTATCCGGCTCCAGCAGGAAGGTGCTGTCGAGAATCATGCCGTCGATATCCTCGCTCGTCAAGGCGGCTTGCAGAGCCGTCCCTGCACCCATCGAGAATCCCCATACAATGATTTTCTCTGCTCCCCGCTGCTTGGCGAGGTTGATCGCTCCCAGCAGCTGCTCGGCTTCTTTCTTGCCGCCGGTGGCGACCTCTTTGCTCTTCTGGGCGGCAAAGCCATAGTCGAACATCAGGACATTGTAATTAAGCCGGTTCGCATAGTGCGCCAGGTCATACATCGGCACCCAAGGCTCTTCCCGGTTCGCGCCGTACCCATGGCTGAAGACGATGGTCTTGCGGGAATTCTCGGAAGGAATATACCAGCCCTGCATCAACCGGCTGCCGTCGGCTGCCGGGAAGAGAACGTCCTCATAGGCCAGATTCTTGGATAGCTTCGGGTTGGAATACAGCGGAGCTACGTTCGGATTGGACAGTACCCAGGCGATATAGCCGTGCAGAACAATGAAGCAGAACAGCAGAAAAAATAGAGCGGATAACAGCAGTGCGACTAAAATATGCTTGAAGCTGATATGCCGTGTCGTCAGTAAGTCAGCCGGTGGTGCTGGAGTGTCTTTCAATCCTGAATTTAAGGGAAGATCACTCCGGGTTGTTGGACTCATGTTCTTCCCCTCCTCAATAGAATTAATACAATATATGCCCGGTTTGGATCCGGGATCAATGGCTAGTTTGAATTCATTTTGTAGTTTGTGTCGAAACTGGGCGAATCTTATAAAATCATCGTACGGCAACAGCTTTTATAAAGTCAATGATAGTGTGATAAAGCGCATGCTAGCGCATTGACGATTGAGAATGGATTACATATAATTTATGTAACCACGTTTCACGTAGTGAAACTATTGAGAGGTGAGGTCGGATGGAAGACCGTAAATTAACTGTGCGCGCGGTTGAGCGAGCGCTTGATATACTAATGTGTTTTACGAAGGGGAAGGAGCTTGGTTTAACGGAAATCGCCAGCAGCATCGGGCTGCACAAAAGCACGGTGCATCGTCTGATGACGACGCTGGAGGAGAAGGGCTTCGTCATTCGCGATAACGCTACGGAGAAATACCGCCTAGGGCTGAAAATATGGGAGCTGTCCGCGCATTTATCGCAAAGCGACGATCCGGCTGTTCTGCTGCTGCCGCAAATGGAGCAGCTTCGCGACCGGCTCGGGGAGACCGTCAGTCTGTATTTGCGCGATGGTACGGACCGGCTCAGAATACAGGCGGTTCAGAGCAATCAGGCCATCCGCAGGGTCGCTGCGGTCGGCGCGCGGCTGCCGCTGTATGTCGGGGCCTCGAGCAAGGTGCTCGTCGCCTATGCCGACGAATCCGTGCTGCAAGCTGTGCTGGATAGTCCGGATTGGCCCGCATCCGTAGATAAGGCCCAGTACGTGGCTCAGCTTCAAGATATTCGGCAGCTTGGCTTCGCGACAAGCTATGAGGAACGCGAGCCAGGGGCTGCGGCGGTATCCGCCCCGATCTTCGACCGAAACGGCAAGGTTGCCGCCGCATTGTCCGTCTCGGGGCCGGTCAGTCGGCTGTCGCCGGAGACGCTCATTGAGTTCGGCCCTGTGCTGATTGAAGCTGCCCGGGATATGGGCATGATGATTCATGCTTAGCCTGTAATAGCTTACATGTGGCTGGTCAGTCAGGACGTATGCTGTGACCAAGTGCTGCATGTACTGCTCTTGCTGCAGAGGGGCAAGCGTCTAGTGTTGGGATGAACTGGTTCTGTAGGTGTGTAATCGTTTAGTTGGAGTACTTGCTTCTGTAGACGTGTAAGCATTAGCGTTTGTATGTATTGTTCCTGTTGGTGTGAAGCATCTAGTGTTGTACTGCTCCTTTCGGTGTGTAAGCATCTTGTATGTGTATGTATTGCACCTGTACGCATAGATGGTGCTTCTAGTGGTAGCACGCTGCAGGCGTCGGCCAGTGACTGCATTGTCCTGTGCTGTTATCTGCGTGATGGGAACCATGTTTAAGGAGAGGCCATAAGGCCTCTCCTTTCTTGATAACTACAGTATGCGTTTGCTGTGTTAGGCAGGAAGCTAAATAAATTTCCGCGTGTCGCGCCGCTAGTAAATTACAGTATTTATCGGTTGTGCCAGCTTCGCTTGTGCTAGGTGCCGCCTAGCGTTATGTGCCAAGAAAAACAGCAAGAACAATGGAGAGGATGATGGCTAGCGGCACGAACCAGATCATCGGATGGGCGAAGTTCATGGTCCAGCCAATGCCGACTCGTTTTTCTACGAAGAATGAAGGGTCGTTTGGATTATAGTAAATGGCGCCGAGCTTCCAGTAAGCGTCATCGTTGACAGGCTGAACCGGAGACCCAGACTCTGGCCGTTCAACCCGGCTTCCTCCTTGGCCGGTCGTAAAGGAGAGGGCGATGGCAAAAAGAACGACGAAGATCGGGATGATCAGGCTGACAAGCATGACGATGCTGCTCTCTAGCGGATAGATCATATTCAACTGAACGAACGAGAACAGGCTGACCATGGCCAGGCCAGATAACATAGTAAATATCGACCAGCGGCGGCGAAAGATCGTATTTTGCCGAACGGAATGCTCCGGGTTACCGGCGCTAAGCTGCTGTCTGCTCCGCAGGATGCTCCAGTTCACAAAGATAAATAAGGCAATAATCAGCAGCTGCATGATGTTGGGGAATAATACGGTAGCATAGGATTTTGCCGCGCTGTTAATGACATTGCCCTGCATATCAAATTTCAACGCGATTTGTTCGGGAATTCTATCGTAGTATAAGAGCGCTGCGGCAGCGCTGATCAATGTCAAGCCTACATGGATGATATACCATTTGTTCGACAGAACCAGCTTCCGGCGGTGGAAGGAGGTATCGACGGCAATGACCGTTTTTTCTTTGGCCGCTGCAGGAAGGGATGCTTTGATCCTTCTCATTTTAAAATGAAATACCAGATTTAGCGCAATCGATATCAGCACGATTAAGCTGATAAGGGCCCCAAGCAAAGCGCCTTGAAGCGCCGAGTTGCCCAGCATGGCAGCGTAAACCCCCGCAATAAGCAGCGGGATGTACACAACGAGGCTGATTGCCGCGTACCGCTGGCGCATTCGGCGAAGGGGCTCGCTGCGGAAGGTTTCCTCGCTGACCGAAATGCCGAAGCTTACCGTCTCTCTCGTTAAGTAGGGCATGAAAGCGAGGGAGACTACAATGGGAATAAACATGAACACTAGCATAAGTGTAAATAAAATCGGCATTATCCATTCTCCTTTTCGTTGTCAGTTTCTGCGATTCCTTTATGGATTTGTTCTACCAAATCCAGCAATTGCTGTTTGTCCATTCCTCGGCATATCGCTTCTGCAACGATCGGCTTCAATTGACTGTGCTGCTTCGCCATGAATTCCTCCGTTACCGGAGGCATGCCGTCCGGATCAACAACGACACCGCGCTGGCGATGCACCTGAATATATCCTTCCTGCTTCAGCAGGGTATAAGCCTTGTTTACAGTATGAAGGTTAACGCCGATATCCGAGGCCAAACTCCGAACCGAGGGAAGAGGCTCGCCCAGCTTCAACCGCCCGCTGGCAATGCCTTCGATGATCTGGTTCACCAGTTGGGTGTAAATAGGGGTATCCGACTGCATTTCAAGTTCAATGATCAACATGACACCTCCATCTGCTATCTGTTATACATCTAATATAACAGTTACATCAAATATAAGCAATGTAATTTTAAAAAAATCAGCGGGTACATGGATGTTTCGTTTTTGTTGAACTGCTCGGTTGAATGGGATATAAGGACAGTTGCATGTAATATCTATCTATTCGCGTGTGCAGACGATCGCATTCAAGTTCTATCGCGTGTGAAGACAGGTACGTGTAAAGCAATCGTGTGCGAGACAGTTGCGTGGCAGGTCACATTATGTGTGAGGAGAGCTTCATGCAAGCCTACCGTGTGTGAGAACAGATGCGTGCAAAGCCAATCGTGTGCGAGACAGTTACGTGGCATTCAATTATGTGTGAAGAGAGCTGCATGCAAGTCTACCGTGTGTGAGGACAGGTGCGTGCAAAGCCAATCGTGTACGAGACAGTTACGTGGAAAGAGAGTTGCGTGCCAAGCCTAAGGTGCGTGAAGACAGATGCGTGCAGAATCAATCGTGTGCGAAGATGATAGTGTTCAAAGTCAATTGTGTGTGTGACTGTTACGTGGAAAGTCAATCGCGTGTGAAGACAATTGCAAGCAAAGCCTATTGTGGTACAGGAAGCTTCTGTTCAAAGTCTCGTCTGCGAAGTATGTGGTCGATCGATCACAGTTATGCAGAAAACACCGCGCACTAGGGACTATGCGCGGTGTGAAGAATGCTATGTGCAAGGGCTATAACGCACAAAGCTGTTGGGTATAAAGCTGCATTAGTTGAAAAGACTGTTGCGAGCTCTTGTACTGAATGGCCGCCTACAGTAAAGAATCGCACGGTGCCTGGCACAAAGGACTGTTGTAGGGAAAACGCTGTTAATCTTTGGGTAGAAGACAACTCCTATCTGATAACGGACACAGAAGCCGCTATATGCCGATATTATGTCCATTTCTCAAAGTTACGGACACAGGGGACCTTATTTAGTGAATTTCCATTGTATTCTAGGTCCTTTTGAACAAATAGGTGCATCTGAGTCCGTTAGCTATACAAATTCAGCCTATTTTGGCCAAATAGCGGATTCTGGGTCCGTTCACGTATTTTGCCTCAACCGACCCTCAGCGCCCCTAACTATATTAAGTTAGATAAGTTTAGATATTGCGATAAAAGCAGTTGTATTTGAACTATTCTGTTCAGGGTGCGGGTGATGGTGAATATTCGGTGCGTATGTGGCCCTCGATCCCTAAATTGTCGCAGCCCTTTGTGACAGCCTGGTCGGGGTTGGGATGTTTCGGCGCGAAGGATCGGCGAGCGCAGCGATACGGAGGTTGAGTATAGGCATGAGCATGAGCATGAGTATGAGTATAGGCATGAGTATGAGTACGTACATTAGTGTGGGTACGAGTACGAGTGCGACGCTGAGTGTGTCTTTTGTAACCATTTACGCATCTCCTTAATTTAAGAAGTTACTCAAGTTAATATCGTAATGTGTGGTCACGTCAAGCTGCTAGAGTATTGACTCACAGACCTAAGGATCGCTTCTCTAATCAAAAAAATGCCCTACCCGAAATCGGGCAGGACATTTTCTCAAATAGATAATTTATAATTACTTGCCGGCTTGAATCATTTGCCGCAGTACGGTTTGCAGAATGCCGCCGTTGTGGTAGTAGTCGACATCGACCATGCTGTCGAGGCGGGCGGTCACTGTAAATTCAAACTGTGTGCCGTCTTGGCGAGTCGCTACAACGGTCAGTTCTTGGCCAGGCTTGACGTCATTGCTCAGTCCGATAATATCGAACGTCTCCGTGCCGTCAATTCCTAGTGTCTTCCAGCCATGTCCGTCTTGGAATTGGAGCGGAAGAACGCCCATGCCGACCAGGTTGCTGCGGTGAATCCGCTCGAAGCTTTCCGCGATGACCGCTTTGACGCCCAGCAGATAGGTGCCTTTGGCTGCCCAGTCGCGGGAGCTTCCTGTACCGTATTCTTTACCAGCGATGACGACGAGGTTCTGTCCGTTCGCCTGATAGTTCATCGAGGCGTCGTAGATGGACATCAGCTCATCCGTAGGCAGATATTTCGTTACGCCGCCTTCTGTGCCCGGAGCAACCTGGTTGCGAATCCGGATGTTGGCGAACGTTCCGCGCATCATAACTTCGTGGTTACCGCGGCGGGAGCCGTAGGAGTTGAAGTCCTTGCGGGCTACGCCGTGATCGTTCAGGTAGATGCCTGCCGGGCTTGTAGGCGAAATGTTACCCGCTGGCGAGATATGGTCGGTAGTTACCGAATCCCCAAGCAGAGCGAGTACGCGAGCTTCGCGGATGTCAGCGATGTCTTGAAGTCCGTCGCCGATTTTCTCGAAGAACGGCGGGTTCTGGATATAAGTGGATTTCTCATCCCACTCATACAATTCGCCTTCTGGAACAGGGATTGCATTCCAGCGCTCGTTCTGAGTAAATACGTTCTCGTATTTGCTGCGGAACATTTCCGGCTTCACGGAGAGACCGATCGCTTCTTTGATCTCTGCGGAAGTCGGCCAGATATCTTTCAGATAGACCGGTTGATCGTTCTGATCGTAGCCGATCGGATCGTTCTGCAAATCGATATTTACCGTTCCAGCCAGGGCATAGGCAACAACGAGCGGCGGAGAAGCCAGGTAGTTCGCTTTTACCTGAGCGTGCACGCGGCCTTCGAAGTTCCGGTTGCCGGACAGTACGGCAGCTACAGTAAGGTCGTTGTCGGCAATCGCCGCGCTCACTTCATCTGGAAGCGGACCGGAGTTTCCGATACAAGTCGCGCAGCCGTAGCCTGCAACGTGGAAGCCCAGCGCTTCGAAGGAATCGATGAGTCCGGCTTTCTCCAGGTAGTCGGTAACGACAAGGGAGCCTGGAGTCAAGCTGCTCTTGACGTAGCCCGGCTTCTTAAGACCGCGCTCGACCGCTTTCTTCGCGAGCAATCCTGCACCGATCATAACGCTTGGATTGGAAGTATTCGTACAGCTCGTAATCGCGGCGATAACGACCGCTCCCGTTCCGAGCTCGCTTGTGCTGCCGTCAGGATGCTTGACGGTAACCTTCTGGTTGATCTTCTCGTCGCTGAGCCCGTACCCGCCTTTATCGATCGGAGTGCGGATAATATCATTGAAGTTCTCCTTCATATCGGTCAGCTCGATGCGGTCCTGAGGACGCTTAGGCCCTGCAAGGCTAGGCACCACGGAGGCCAGATCCAGTTCGATCAGATCGGTAAACTCAGGATCTGCTGTGCTGCTCGTGCGGAACATGCCTTGAGCTTTATAGTACGCTTCGACGAGCGCGATTTGCTCCTCGGAGCGACCGGTGCTGCGCAGGTAGGCCAGCGTCTCGTCATCTACCGGGAAGTATCCGATCGTTGCGCCGTATTCAGGCGCCATGTTGGCTACGGTTGCCCGGTCCGCAAGGCTGATGTTCGCAAGGCCTGGGCCGTAGAACTCGACGAATTTGCCGACGACGCCTTTCTTGCGCAGCATTTGCGTTACGGTGAGGGCGAGGTCGGTTGCTGTCGCGCCTTCCGTCAGGCTGCCGACGAGCTTGAAGCCGATAACCTCCGGTGCAACAAAATACAGCGGCTGCCCAAGCATGCCTGCTTCAGCCTCGATCCCGCCGACGCCCCAGCCGACGACGCCAAGACCGTTGATCATCGTCGTATGGGAGTCGGTTCCGACGAGGGAATCCGGGAATACGACGGTTTCGCCGTCAACCGTCTTAGTAGCGGCAACGGAAGCCAAGTACTCCAGGTTGACCTGGTGAACGATACCTGTAGCCGGTGGAACGGCGCGGAAATTGTTGAAGGCGGTTTGCGCCCAGCGCAGGAAGCGGTAGCGTTCCTCATTGCGCTCGAACTCGACCTTCATGTTGTATTCCAGCGCTTCCGGCGTACCGAAGGCATCGACCATCACGGAGTGGTCAATAACGAGATCGACCGGTACAAGCGGGTTGATCTGCTTAGGATCTCCGCCGGCCTTCTTCACAGTGTCGCGCATAGCCGCAAGGTCTACGACGACGGGAACGCCCGTGAAATCCTGAAGAACGATGCGTGCAGGAATAAACGGAATCTCTTTATTCTCATCGCGGCCTTGGCTCCAGCCGGCGATTTGCTTCACATGCTCCTCGGTAACAGCTCTGCCGTCAAACTGCCGAACGGCTGCTTCAAGCAGGACCTTAATGGAGAACGGCAGCTTGGAGACGGGGCCTAGTCCTTGCTCTTCCAACAATTGCAGATCATAGTAGCGGTAGTTCTTCCCGCCGACTTCCAAGGTGCGGGAAACAGAGAAAAAATCCTTCTTTGACATGAATGTACCTCCTTGTTTCACTAGATGAAACGGTATTTCAAAATTATCACTACATTTAGTATACCGTCCTCCTTGTTGTGAGTAAAGTACTTTTTGCTGGCAAGGCGCCTGTTCTTTTGCGGCCTGGGGCGCTTGTCCCGCGTAATTATTCCGGTACATACTCGTTTCTGTTCCTTCATATAAATGGAATGATGAGGAGGGGATTCCAAAGTGAGCGATGAATGGAGAAGAACGTTATCCCTATATGTGAACCAGCACAATCAGGATGAAGTGGACTATCGCCCCAAGTCTGCGGAGGAGGGCGCCCTTGTGACTGATTTGGAATATTTGCAGCGCCGCGGAGAACGCAAGCGCCGGCTTCAGGAATGGTATAAGGAGAGGCGCGCAACCCCGCTTCGCTGCGAGACCCGGGCCAGATTGCTGCGGGAAATCGACAATCGCCCCGACCAGATCGAGGTTGAGCTGCAATTAGCCCGTAAGACGTATTATGAAAAGGGAGGCGCCCGCCATCAGGAAGAGATCATCGACAGGCAGCGGCTGACGCTGGAGCGGGAAGGGAGCGGCTGGGTCATTACACGGATTGATCAGCCGGCTGGCGAGCGCCATGCTCCGTTCAAGCTGCCGATGGAGGCGGAAAGCCGGGGAAGTGCCGGCAAGGGAAAATTGCCCGAACCGTACCTCAACCCGCAGGTGCTGGGCTCCCGCAGCTCGCGCAGCACGCCGTACCGCCGCGAGGATGCCGTCCTTTATGCCGACCGCTGGTGGGATGGATTCAACCCGGAATTTGCCGCATTTGAAGTGGATTGCACCAATTATATATCCCAGTGTCTCTTTGCAGGAGGGGCTCCAATAAACTATACTGGAAAAAGAGAAACAGGCTGGTGGTACAAAGGATATATCAAGGGTAGGGAGGCCTGGAGCTATAGCTGGTCCGTCGCAAACGCCCTCGAGCGCCTATTGGCCTACAGCAAATCGGGACTTCGGGCTGAAGCCGTGGAGAGACCGGAGCAGCTCCAATTGGGAGACGTCATCATCTATGATTGGGACGGTGACGGCAGCTACCAGCACAGTACGATCGTCACTGCGTTCGATGCGGGCGGAATGCCGCTGGTGAACGCCCATACGACCCCGAGCAAGCATCGATATTGGGACTACCGGGACTCATACGCATGGAGCGAGAATACCGTGTATCGCTTTTTTCGGATAGCGGACTATTTTTGAAGATGATTGATTTTTGAAAATGATTGTTTGAACAACTATTATGATGATCGAAGAAAGAGGTTACTCATGGGACAAGACAAAATCACCGTCGGATTGATTTACGGCGGCAAATCGGGAGAGCACGAAGTATCACTGCAAACGGCCCTGGCGGTTTCAAAGGCATTTAACTATGACAAATACGAGGTGCTCCCTTTTTATATTACGAAGTGCGGGGAATGGCGGGTTGGAAGCAAGCTGTCCGGCCCGTTTGCGGCTTTGGAGGAGCTGAAGCTGGAGAACGGGGCGCAGAATACGTCCGCAGCAATCAATATGCTGTTTGAGAAGCTGTCTACCGGCACGGGCTCCATTGACGTTGCATTTCCGCTGCTGCACGGCACGTATGGCGAAGACGGCACGATTCAGGGGCTGTTCGAAATGGCGGACCTGCCGTACGTAGGCGCGGGCGTGCTGGCTTCAGCGGCAGGGATGGACAAAGTCGTCATGAAGAAGCTGTTCGCCGAGGCGGGGCTGGCCCAGTGCAAGTACTGCTATTTCACGGCCTCCGAGTGGAGCCGGGGCAGCTATGCGATCATTCAGGAGATCGAAGAGAAGCTGGGTTATCCCTGCTTCGTGAAGCCGGCGAATCTGGGCTCCAGCGTGGGGATTTCCAAAGCCAGATCGCGCGAGGAATTGCAGTCTTCCATAGCTGCAGCGCTGCATTATGACATGAAGGTGATCGTAGAGGAGTTCGTGGACGCGCGCGAGATCGAGGTCGGCGTGCTTGGCAACGACGAGCCGATGGCCTCGGTGCCGGGGGAGATCGTCTCATCCAGCGAATACTACGACTATCAGGCCAAATATTTGGATGGCAAATCGCAAATGCTAATTCCGGCTGAAATCGATACGGAGCTTGCGGAAGAAATTCGCGATCTGGCGGTCAAAGCGTTCAAGGCGATTTCGGGCAACGGGCTGTGCCGGGCGGATTTCTTCGTCAAGAAGTCGGATCAGACGGTCTGGATCAATGAAGTGAACACGATGCCGGGCTTCACGCCATACAGCATGTATCCGCTGCTGTGGCGGGAGACGGGCGTTTCCTACGAGACGCTGCTCGACCGGCTGATTGAGCTGGCATTGGAACGCTATGAAGCCAGACAGAGCTTGAATTTCGAGAACGGTCTGCAGTAATACAACATTTCATTTATTTTCGCCAGATTTGACGGGAATTAATGAGGGAAAGGAAGATCAACCATGGGCTTTCAAACCGAATTCAACTCAGTATGCAAATTCAAGAAGGAGCAGGAGCTGTACGAGCTGCTGGAATACGGGCGCGGCAAAATGCTTAAGGAAGGGCTGCGCGTTTATCCGACAGGACAGAAGGTCATTGCTTATTCGCCGGATAACAAAGCCGTAGCTATCGTCAAAATTACGGCCTGCGTCTCCGAGATTAATTTTAATGGAGAAGAGGTTACTTCAGTGGAGCTGCAGCTGGTTCGCCAGTTGACAGAGCAGGAAGCGGCCGTGCAGACGGCGCTTGCGCATGAAATGTTCTTCGGGGATGTGGAGAACGCTTGATTGCCCGCTTCGGTTACGTGGCCATGTCGACGGTCGTTAAGAATGCATCTCCATCCAAGACGATGACTTATAAGACGTTCAGCAGTCTAACCGACCGTGAGGCAGCGGTACGCCGCCTGGAGTCAATCGGAGCGGATAATTTGCACAACACGCTGCGGCTCCTTCGGCATAATGAGGCGAACGATATCAAGGTATATCGGTTCTCCTCGAAGCTGCTGCCCTTAGCGACGCATGACGCCCTGTCCGAATGGAATCCTTACGAGGCGCTTAAAGAGCAATTCCAAGCGGTGGGGGACTTCGTCCGGCAGCATGGCATGCGCGTCTCCTTCCATCCGGACCATTTCACGGTGCTCAGCACGCCGCGTCCAGAAGTGCTGCATAGCTCGATTCGCGATCTGCGGCATCATGTGGCGATGCTGGATGCCATGGGGCTGGATGGACGAGCGAAGAACAATATCCATGTCGGCGGCGCATACGGAGACAAGCCGTCCGCCGCAGAGCGCTTTCGGGAGAATGTGTCCGCTCTGCCGGACAGCATCAAGCGCCGCCTGACGTTCGAGAACGACGATAAGACGTTCAACGCTCCCGAGACACTGGCGCTGTGCGAGGCGCTCGGCATTCCGATGGCGCTCGATATTCACCATCAATGGGTGAACAACGAAGGAGAGCAGCCCGCGGATTTATGGCGCCGCATACTGCAAACGTGGCAGTCGCCGTATGCCCAGGCCGACTCCCCGAGCGCCGACCCGCTGCCGCCCAAAATCCATGCCTCCAGCCCCAAGAGCGACAGCGATCCCAGGGGGCATGCCGACCATGTCTCCGTCCGGCCCCTGCTCGATTTTCTCCGGGCCATTGCGCCCATAACCGAGCGGATCGACGTGATGCTGGAGGCGAAGCTGAAGGATGGGGCGCTATTTGCGTTGATGGAGGATTTGCGCAAATATGAAGGGGATGGCGTAGAAATTTTAGACGAGGCCAGCGTGCGAATTATGCCTTGACGGCATGCTATTGCTTGAAAATGACAGCAAAATAAGGTAAGTTGAACAAAAGTTGAAGCAAACGAAGTAAGGGCTATAACAAAATACACCGTTTAGTTGGAGGTATGTTCGATTATGGGAGATTTACTCGCAGGAAAAAATATTATCGTTATGGGTGTCGCTAACGATCGCAGCATCGCGTGGGCCATTGCCCAGAGCTTGGCCGCTCAAGGGGCGCGCTTGGCATTTACATACGAGAGCGAGAGGGTGGAAGGCCGGGTCCGCAAGCTGGCTGAGACGATTCCCGATTCACTGATACTTCCTTGCAACGTGACAGTGGATGAAGAAATCGACCGTCTGGCGGAGTCGCTGAAGAGCGAATTCGGCGTGCTGCATGGCGTCGTGCACAGCATTGCCTTTGCGAAGGCGGAGGATCTGGCAGGCGAGTTTGCGGATACGTCCCGCGAAGGCTTCGCGCTGGCTCACGACATCAGCGCATATTCGCTCGTAGCCGTGTCGAAGCGCCTAGCGCCGCTGATGACGGAAGGCGGAAGCATCATGACGATGACGTATATGGGCTCTGAGCGCGTTATGCGCAACTATAACGTGATGGGCGTTGCCAAGGCGGCTCTGGAAGCCTCCGTTCGTTATTTGGCGAACGATCTTGGGCCGAAGAATATCCGCGTGAATGCCATCTCGGCGGGTCCGATCCGGACGCTTGCAGCAAAAGGCATCAGCGACTTCAACTCGATTCTGAAGCAGGTTGAAGAGAAGGCGCCGCTGCGCAGAACGACGGAAACCGCGGAGGTGGGCGATACGGCGATGTTCCTGATCAGCCATCTCTCCCGCGGCATTACCGGAGAGGTTATATTTGTCGACGGCGGTTATAATATCGTCGGTGCATAAATAGGATGATGGATGAGGAAAGTTCGTTGCTGAAGCAGGCTTGATGCCTGCTTTGGCCACGGGCTTTTTCCATAAGGAAGGGCGATCCGGTCAAGCTGCCCGAATCAGGCCGGGACGGGGTAAAAGGATGCAACTTTAAGGTGGTCAAGACGTATAGTTTTAGAAGAGGTGTTTTACAAGATTAAGATAGAAAGTAGAGTGAAATCTAGTGGAACCAAACGACAACGTGGTGGGCAGTAAAAGTCCGACGGCTGTAGCGATCAACTCCGCATCCAAAGCGGGGGAATGGATTAAAAGCAGGCTTGGCATGTTTAAACAACTAGATACGAAGCTATCCCCACAGGATTTGGTGACGGATGTAGATAAAGGAGCGGAGCTCATGATCCGCAAGCTCATTCTTACTCATTTTCCGGATCATGATATTTTAGGAGAAGAAGGGGTTCCGCCGGGAGCGGCCGCTTCGGAAGCTGCGCTGGCCAAGGCGAGATCGTCGGAATATCTATGGATTGTTGATCCAGTAGACGGGACGACGAATTTCGTTCACGGCTTTCCTTTTTTCTGTGTGTCGATCGCGCTGGCTCACCGCGGAGAGGTCATTGTCGGAGTCATCTATGATCCGATTCGGGATGAACTGTTCGTAGCCGAGAAGGGCAAAGGCGCTTACGTTCATGGCAACCCGACCCGGGTATCGGAGGATGCGGAGCTAGCGGGAAGCGTGGTGGCCGTTGGCTTCAACCCGGATCGCAATTTTGCGCTGCCGACGAATATGAAGGGCATTCATGCATTAGCTCTGCAGACGCGCAGCATCCGGGCAGGAGGCTCCGCAGCGCTGCATCTTGCTTATGTGGCAGCAGGCCGCCTGAGCGGGTATTATGAGGTAGGGCTGAACGCTTGGGATGTGGCGGCGGGTGCTCTGCTCGTAAAGGAGTCTGGAGGAATCGTAACGGATACGTCGGGGAATCCTTATGATCTCGGCGTGCGCCACCTTGTGGCCACGAATGGCAAAATCCACGCTGAGCTGCTGCAGTCCCTGAAGGCGGCAGGCGCGACGGGGATTCAGTAAGTTGATTTCGATGGTGTAATTCCTTAATGCATTTTCAGGATGAAGGAGTGTGTCACAGGATGAGCGAAGATCGCGAGAAGCTGGAGAAGGAGCTTAGCGAGCTGCTGAGCGAGGCCGAGGAACGCAGTGAGGAGGAGCGGCAGGAAGAGACGCGCAAGAGCTTGCCTCACAAGTACGAAATCCGCATCCAAACGGAGCTAGATCCGATCGTAGAGGAAACGTTGAAATACCGCAGCATGGCAAAGGAAATCGATGGCCGATATGACGAGTATTTAAAGAGAACACCGCGTGACGTAAAAGGCCCTGAGTGATTCGGGGCCTTTATTTTCGGCAAAGCAAGGCCATGAGACAGGCTTTTGAGCCTGGCTTGCCAGGCTGCGCATATTAAGGAGTTGAGAAGCAATTGTATGCTAGAAGAATAGGTATGCGATGCTCGGCAGCCAGTCTGCTTATGCTTGCGGTGCTGTTGTGCTTTCCGACGGATTGCCTGACCGCCGCCTCTCGTCCTCTGAACGGGGATCAAGTGCTGGAGCAGGGCATTGCCGTTCAGATGGAGGAGAAGGCTTACCATATTGTAGCGCTGGGCGATTCGATCAGCGCAGGCTATGAGCCGGGCATGGACGAGTCAAGCATGCCTTACGGTTATGTTGAACGCCTTAGAGAGCAGGGACTGTATTACGGGCGGACGAAGGTCCATAATTATGGGATTCTGGGGCTGACCAGCAGCGGGCTGAAAAACTATGTATCCGCCATTCAGGAGGGCAGAGCTATTAGACCTGAAGCGATCCAGCACGGCTTGCCGGATCCGCGTATCTCCGCCTTTGCCGCCGGGATAGCGGATACCAGGGCTGCCCTGGAACAGGCTGACCTGATTACGATCACCATAGGCGGCAATGATCTGTCCAGTCTGCTTACGGAGATTGAGAGCTATACTGCGGACGAGCTTGAGGTAAAAGGGCGGGAGCTATTGGATATCTACACGATCAACGTCCGGGAGGTCATCGATCATCTGCTGCTGATCAATCCGGGTGCCCAAATTATACTAATGGATCAATACCAGCCTGTGCCCAAGATGATCGTCGGCTCGGCCTATAAATATTTGGAGAGCGCGGCGGATACGTTCACCGCTGCGGTCGAAGAGCTTGTCAGCAAATATGCCAGCAATGGCAAGCAAGTAAAGGCGGGTCATGTCGCGCAGGCCTTCAAGGGCCGGGAAATCGCGCTTACGCATATTTTTCCCGGGGGAGATATCCATCCGAACCAGGCGGGATATGAAGCGATTGCCAAGGTCGTGGCCGAGGAGGTCTGGGGGAGCTACCATATGAACGATGCGCTGGAGGAGGGTATTCCGGTCCATGTGATCGTCAAGGGAGAGAAGCTGAAGACGCCGCATGCTCCGGTGCTGCGCCAGAATCAGACCTTCCTGCCGCTTAGGGACATTACGGAAGCGATCGGGGCTTCAGCGGCATGGGATAGTCACAGCAGCACGGCTACGGTGACTTACGGCGGACGGACGATCGTCATCCCGATCGGCTCAGGGAGTATCGTCGCTAACGGCGAACCGGTGGCTGCGAGCAGTCCTGCTTTTCTGCACAGGATCGGACAGGAATCCAAAGCCTACGTGCCTCTGGCCTTGCTTGCGCAAGGGCTGGGGCTGGATGTACAGTATTCCGAGAAGACCAAAACCGTATTTATAAATTTATAAAAATTCAAATCTCAGTAACGTAGAACGAAAACATAGAATGAAAATTGTTGGACATAAACGAAAATCGTTGAACATAGAAACGAGGAAGTGCGCCCCGCTGATTGTGCGAGGCGCCCTTCTCCAGTTATATGTGCTTAAAGGTACTTCTTATGATTTAGGTACTTTTATATGCTCCCATTTGCTTAAGGTATTGCAGAGTATTTTATTTGCCGCTGATTTCCCGGAAGGCAGCTTCCGCCGCTTCAAGCGTGAAATCAATATCCTCGTCCGTATGGGCCGTCGTCAGGAACCAGGCCTCGTATTTGGAAGGAGCGAGATTGACGCCCCGATTCAGCATGGCCCGGAAAAAGGCCGCGAACATGTCGCTGTCGGTATCCTGCGCTTCCTCATAATTGGTTACCGGATGATTGCAGAAATGCGTCGAGAATGCTCCGGCAATGCGGTTGATCGTCAGCGGAATGCCGGAACGGCTCGCTGCATCGGCCAGCCCGTTAGTCAGCTTGACGGCCAGGCGCTCCATTTCCGGATAGACGCCCTTCTCCCGCAGTACCTCAAGGCAGGCGATCCCGGCAGAGATGGAGGCCGGATTGCCGGCCATCGTTCCCGCCTGGTATGCCGGGCCGAGCGGCGCGACCTGCTCCATCACTTCCTTGCTGCCGCCGTAGGCGCCGATCGGCAGTCCGCCGCCGATAATTTTACCCAGCGCCGTCAAATCCGGCCGGATCGCCTCGTGATGGGCTAGCCCGTCAAACGTCTGGGCCGAGCCGTAATGGAGGCGGAAGGCGGTGATGACCTCGTCGTAGATGACGAGTGCGCCATATTGCCGGGCAAGTCTGCAGAGCTCCTCGAGGAAGCCTGTCTTCGGCATGACCATGCCGAAGTTGCCGACGATCGGCTCGACCATCACTGCGGCTACGTCATCGCCCCATTTATCCAGGGCGGCTTGAAGGGCTTCGGCATCATTAAACGGAACGGTGATTACCTCATGGGCGATGCTGGTCGGGATGCCGGCACTGTCCGGAATGCCGAGCGTGGAAGGACCGGAGCCTGCGGCGACCAGCACGAGATCGGAATGGCCATGATAGCAGCCGGCAAATTTAATAATTTTATTGCGCTTCGTATAGGCGCGGGCTACGCGGATGGTCGTCATAACCGCCTCTGTGCCGGAATTGACGAAGCGAACCTTGTCCATGGAAGGGATGGCCTCCTTCAGCATTTTGGCGAGTGTAATTTCCAGCTCGGTTGGCGTGCCGTACAATGTGCCGTTGGCCGCCGCATCCTGAATGGCGCGGGTCACATGCGGGTGTGCATGTCCGGTAATGATCGGGCCGTAGGCCCCGAGATAATCGACGTAGCGGTTGCCGTCCACGTCCCAGAAGTGGGAGCCGGCCGCTTTGGCCATAAAAACGGGCGCCCCGCCCCCGACCGCTTTGAAAGAGCGGGAGGGGCTGTTGACGCCGCCGACGATATGCTGAAGAGCTTCTTCGTATAAACGTTCTGATTGAATCCGGTTCATGGGGTACATCTTCCTTTCGTTGTGTTTAGCGGATCAATGATCAATTCTGGAGCCCATTCGCAGCAGGGGGCGATCCGGAACTGGAACGCGCACTGGCTCCGCCATCAGCGGTGGAACCCGTACTGGCTCCAGCACCTGAGCCGGTACCTGTGCTGGTGCTCGTACCCTTGCCCGCATCTGCCGATCCTGTGCCTGCCGGATCACTATCTGTTGCATTCTCCGGCTCCTCCGGCTCCTCCGGCGCGCTGAACACTTCCTGAACAAATTCCTTTAAATCGTCTTCATTGCGAACCACTAGCACCTCGGAGCCGCCTATATTCTTCTCAACGAGGAGCTTCATCGGCGGAATTTGCTCGCTGGCTACCATCTTGCTGTCGTAAGCGACGGTGGCGAGCTTCCACATGTCGTTGACCGTCAGATTCGTATCGATGTAAGGATTGACCTTCTCCAGAATCGTCGGGAGCTTCATGATCGAAGTCGTTGAAATCATTTTCTCGGCCACGGCCTTGAGGAAGTTGCGCTGCCGTTCGGTTCGCGTATAATCGGACAGGGCGTCGTGACGGAAACGAACGTATTGCAAGGCGGATTTGCCGTCCAGATGCTGCTGCCCTTTTTTCAAATCGATATCGTATTCATGATTGTCGGCCCTGCTTGTATAGCGCATGTCCTTCTCCACGTAGAAGTCCACGCCCCCGATGGCATCCACGAGCTCGATGAAGCCCTGGAAATCGGTATAGACGTAATATTGAATCGGGATTCCGAGCAGCTCGGAGACCGTCTCCATCGCCTTGTTCGGCCCGCGGGTAATAGCTCCGTTAATGCGGTCCGAGCCATGCCCTGGTATTTTGGTGTAAGTATCACGCATAATAGAGAAGAGGTAGGCTTTCTTCTCCACGGGATCGACGGAGGCGACCATCATCGTATCGGATCGGGGAATTTCCCCCTTTTTCAGCCCGCGGGCATCCACGCCCATCAGCAGGATATTGACCCGTTCGGTGCCCTCCCATTTGGGAGGCTCAGGCTCCTTCTTGGTTTCGACCGGTTGAACGTTGTAGAAGGGCGAGTCCGCGCCTTTCTTCTGGAATTTATCAACTTGGTTATAAATGGCGATAAAATAATAAGCCGCAACAGCTAAAATTGCGATCAAAACTCCGGTGATAGACCAGATGATCGTTCGTTTCGTTCGTTTCGTCATAATGTTCGTTCCTTTCGTTGGATAACGATGAGAAGCGTCGTATTTTGGATGTAACGCATCCCATCCATTATAATTTCTTTTACAGACACAATCAATTTCCGTATTTGTGAAGACAGAGAGGAGTAAATCAGAATGGCTGATATTCAAGTTCAAACAGGAGAGCTCGTTCCCGATTTCCGGCTTCCGGCAGACGGAGGAGAGGAGATCTCATTAAGCCAATACCGCGGCCGCAAGGTTATTATATATTTTTATCCGAGAGATATGACGCCGGCCTGCACACAGCAGGCTTGTGATTTTCGCGATCAGAGCGAGGCCTTGCTGCAGCAGGGAGCCGTAGTTCTCGGCATCAGCGGCGACTCCGTCAAGTCGCATGATAAATTCAAAGCGAAGCATGGGCTGACCTTTCCGCTGCTGGCCGATGAGGATCACCGCGTCAGCCGGATGTTCGGCGTATGGCAGCTTAAAAAAATGTACGGCCGCGAATATGAGGGAATCGTGCGCTCCACCTTCCTCATCGATGAGGAAGGCAGGCTGCAGAAGGAGTGGCGCGGCATCCGGGTAGCGGGGCATGTCGAGAAGGTGCTGGAGGCCTTGCAGGAGGACACGGGAGCGAAATAAGGCCATCGCCCCGTAGTCTATTTTGCATCATGCGTTCATATAATCTACCAGAAACCGAATGAAATGATATAACCCTCGGAGGTAGATTTATTATGAAAATAAAATGGCTGGCTGGACTTCCGCTGTTTCGCATGATTACCGCTGTAATTGCTCTTGTTCTTATCGTTACCGTCATTCCCTATTCCGAAAGCCGAGGCGTGATGCCTGAGGCTGCCGCCCGGTCACATGGCTTTGCGGCGGCAGCACCTGCGGCCCAGGCAGCATCCGCGGCTCTGGCAGCATCTGCGGCCTCAGCCGTATCCTCGGCTCCAGCTGCCTCAAGAACCCCGGCTTTACCAACAACTCCAGTAGCCTTAGCGACTTCAACTGCCTTAAAGACTCCAGCTGCCTCAACAGCTCCAATTACATCCACGGCTCCAGCAGCTGCATTAACGACTTCAACGGCATTGACAGCTCCAGCGACATCCACGGCACCGGTTGCCTCCTTGGCTTTTGCTGGATCCGGGGCGCCTGCCGCTTTTGGGGCTTTGGCTGCCGGAGCGGCCCCTTCACAAGAATCTTCTGCGAGAAGCTCTTTCCCCTTAACAGAAAGTGACAAAACACTCCAGCCGGAATCCTCGCGGCAATTTGCATCGCATGCAAAGCCCAAAGAAGCCAGCAAAGTCGTATACCTGACCTTTGATGACGGCCCCAGCAAATGGACGGACGACGTCCTGGAGATATTGCAAAAAGCCGACGTGCCCGCTACATTCTTCGTGCTTGGCGAGCAGGCGAAGCGCTTCCCTGAAATTATCAACCGGATCGATGAAGCCGGGCACGAGATCGGCAACCACACTTATAATCATAAATATGATGAGCTGTACGCCAGCTTCGGCGCTTTCTGGTCTCAGATCAAGGAGACGGAGGAAGTGCTGCGTAATATTACCGGAAAGCGTACTCCGCTTGTCAGGGCGCCGGGCGGAACGTACGGTCATTTCGATGCGGCCTTTTTTCAGCTGCTGGAGCAAGGCGGCTATAAAGTATTCGATTGGAATCTGGACAGCGGCGACTCGAGGCGCAGGGGCGTTCCCGCATCCGAAATCATCAAGAATGTGACCTCGGCCAAGCCGGCCAGCTCCGTCAACCTGCTGATGCATGACAGTGCCGGGCATGAAGAGACCGTTAAAGCTCTGCCTAAAATTATCGAATACTATAAATCGCTCGGATATGAATTCCGCCCCCTCACTCCCGAGGTTGCGCCCGTTCAATTTGCCGTAGCCCCCAAAATGAAGAACAGCAAGCGGCCCCAGCCATCGAGCGAATGGATAAAGGCTCATATTGTGCCTAACGCCGCATTGTTTGGTCCCGGCGAACCGCTCTACATCGAAGCCGGGGGCGTAGAGACAAAGCTCGCGGCGGGGGAATACGAGCTGCAGGGCGGGCAATACCGGGTACCGCTCCGGACGGTCATGGAGCGTCTGGGAGCGGAGGTGCGCTGGCATGAAGGGGAGAGAAGCGCGGTCGTGACCTGGGGAGATACGAGGATTCTCGTCAGCCTGGACGACGATTTGATAGTCGTTGAAGTGCAAGGGGAGATTGCAGCTAGCTACACCGCTTCCCTTGACCAGAAGAGCGGGCTTTTGTGGCTGCCGCTGCGTACGCTGCTGGAGGCAACCGGGCATAGTATCGTGTCTGTGTCGGCTAATCCTGAGGAGCGGCGGGTGCGCGCGTCATGATCGGCGGCAAGCCGCGCCGGCCTTGCGGCAGACATGATGCTTTTTTTGGCGGCTGCAGTTTCTCTCGCATATGTCTATTTTCGGTAGTTTCTGGCGACAATGGTTGGTAGAATAGCGGCCGGAAATGGAGGTAGCCAGGTTATGATAGATCATTATTCAGCTGATTTGCTCGGGAAGCTGGTAAACCGGGTGGACAGCGTAATTATAGGAAAAAGAAAGGAAATCGAGCTTGCTGTCGTCTGTATGCTGCAGGGCGGACATATTCTGCTCGAGGATGTGCCGGGGGTAGGCAAAACGCTGCTGGTGCGTACGCTGGCTGCGTGTCTTGGCGGCACGTTCGGCAGAATTCAGTTTACGTCGGATCTGATGCCGTCCGATGTTACCGGGGTGTCGGTATATCACCCCCATACAGGGCAATTCGAGTTCCGGCCCGGTCCGGTCATGGCTCATGTCGTGCTTGCGGATGAGATTAACCGCGCGGCTCCGCGTACCCAGTCTGCCTTGCTGGAGGCGATGGAGGAGCGCAAAGTGACGGTGGACGGGGTCACCCATTCGCTGCCGAAGCCGTTCCTATTGCTGGCTACGCAGAACCCGCTGGATTACGAAGGAACTTACAGATTGCCGGAGGCTCAGCTTGACCGGTTCTTGATGCGCATTGCCCTCGGTTACCCCCAGCCTGAACAGGAGGTGGAGATGCTTGGCCTTATGCAGGAGCGTACGCCTGTGAGCGAGCTCCGGCCCGTCCTCCTGCTTGAAGAAATGGCGCAGATGCAGCGCCAGGTCCGGAAGGTGCTTGTCGACGAGCGGATCAAGCAATATTTGGTGGCGATCGCCCATGCGTCCCGCCGCCATCCCCAGCTGGCGCTCGGAATCAGTCCTCGCGGCACGCTGGCCTGGATGGGCGCCGCGCAGGCGATGGCCTACTATCAGGGGCGTTCGTACGTGATCCCTGATGATGCGAAGGCAGTAGCTCCGGCCGTGCTGGCTCATCGGCTTATGCTGAAGCCTGAGGCAAGATTATCAGGGCTGCGCGGAGAGAATGTCGTGGAAGAGTTATTGTCCCAGGGCAAAGTGCCGGTATTTCAGCAGCAGCGGGGGGCGTCGTCATGAAGAGCGGCTGGATTCGAGCCTGGGCGGCAGCCGTTCCCGTCCTCGGTGCTCTAGGAGCGGTTTACGTCTGGAAGGGGGGAGCGGCTTCGTTATTTCTTTTTGTGCTGGCCCTGTCCATCGCCGCCATAGGTGCCATTGCTCAGTTTACCGGGCCGAGAAGAGTCGTTGTCCGCCGTACGTGGTCACCGCTAGCCCCGTTTGAAGGAGAGGATGTCGAGGTTACGCTTCATATCCGCCTGGAGGGCGGAATTCCCCCGCTTTGGCTGCAGGTTCAGGATCATTTGGCGGGGGAGGGACAGGAGGGCGGCACGCTGCTGTTTACCGGATTCAAGCGGAATTATTGCGGTACCTATCGTTTGGATGGCGTGACGCGCGGGCTGTATACCGATGGCTATACGACGGCTTCCTGGGGCGATGTTTTTGGCTGGTTCACCCGCAGCCGCCGCATCCAGGGAACCGATAAGCTGCTGGTTCAGCCGCTCCCGCTCTGTATTGCTGCATTGGATGGGCCGAACGGCCATAAGGACGGCAGCAGCGGAAAAACGATTTCTTCTCCTGGTTATGCTCCGCTGTGGGGCAGCCGCTTAAGGGCCTATGAGCCTGGTGATCCGCTGAAATCCATCCATTGGAAAATCACCGCTCGCCGCGGTGAACTGATTACCCGAGCTCAAGAGGAAGTACACGAGTTGCCGGTCTGCCTGATTCTGGATACGGATCCGGAGTCTTATTCCGCTCAAGAAGAAGTCTTTGAAATTGCTGTATCTGCAGCAGCAGCATGGCTTCGCCGCCATAGCGCCGGTGCAGATGAGTATTATTTTTGTTCCGGGACCGGAAGCGGAGCGCTCAAGCTTAGCGGGAGAGAAGGTTTATATCAGGGGTTGGAGATATTGGCACAGGCCCAGCTTGTGGACAAGCGGTTGACGGCTTCCGCATGTGCAGCGGAAGCATGGGAGCAATGGGTCGTTCCGGGCCAGCGGATTACGGTGATTACAGGCCGCCTGTCTTCCTCGCTTGTCTCCAGGCTGCTGCAAATGGCTGATGCTGGAGCAGTGCTGGATTTATGGTGTGCTGGGGAAAGAGGCAGCATGGGCGCGGAAGGCTTAGTCAACGGCGGGGATGATGCCCTGGAGGGCTGGACAAGCGCTTCCGAGCCTTGGTTATCCCAGCTGAGCACGCATGGAATTCACATGGTTCCTCTTCTATATGAGGCATCCGTACAGATGGGGCCAGAGCGGGGAGGTAGAGATCATGGCATTGCTTAGCTCGGATCAGCAGGTCATGACTGGAGAACCTTCCGCTCGTTCAGCGAAGCCGGAAGCTGCTCAGTCATGGCTGCATCGTGGTGCCGTATCCCTGCTTTTGTTCGCTCTTTTTGCCGAATGTCTGTATCCTCTCTATTCTATTGTCGTCGAGCATGAAAGAAGGGTGATTGGTGTCTTCTTGTGTTTGACAGGCGTTCTGCTGCTTATCGGCTGCCTGCGGCTGGCCGTGTGGGGGCAGAGCTTGTTAGGCATGCTGCTTATTGGCGGAACATTGTTCTATTTATTTGGAGTGGAGGAAGGAATCTCCTGGCTCAACGGATATGGAGGCGCATTGATTCAGGATATCGCTGCGATATTTCAGACGGGAAGGCTGGACGAGGCGAGCGCGGAGTCGCGGATGCTTCTATTGTTGATCGGGTGGAGTCTGCTGGTCGTATCTGTCCAGATGCTGGCGGTCAGCAGGCAGACGATCCTGCTCTTCCTGTCGGTTGCGATTGTGTATTTGCTGACGATCGAGATGATTTTCGAGGAGCCGACTTTTTATAATCTGGTGCGCACGGCAGGAATCGGCCTCGGGATACAAGGCTATGCTTTTGCGATGCAGCTTCGGGAAAATGCATGGGCTCAGCGGAAGCTTCTGTCAACGAACGGGAGGAGACGAAGGGAGCATGCCTATGGCTGGGCTGCAATCCTTACGATCCTGGGGCTTGTTGCCGGTGCTGCTGGACTGGCCTTGCTGCTGCCGGCTCAGCCGGTCCAGCAGCGGCCCCTTGAGGCCCTGATCAAAAGCCTGCAAAGCTGGTATGAGCAGGAGGGCTTGGCCGAGGCAGGCGCGGCGAGCTCAAACGTGTCGGGCTACGGTCGGGATGATGGCGAGCTGGGAGCGCCGCTTAAGCTGCGCTGGGAGACTTATTTTACAGCGCAATCTCCTGCACCCGTCTATTGGCGGGGAGAGAGCAAAAGCGTATACACCGGCCGCGGCTGGACTCAAGCTGCATTAGAGGGGGAAGGACGAGAGGGCGGAGATGACCTGAGCTTGCTGTCACAGGACGGCGGCACGGCGAGCGGCAGCAGGATCAAGCAGACGATTACGTTCTCAAAGCCCGTTTCAGGCCAGCTCCCGCTGTTTAGCGGAGGAATCCCTGTGCAGGTTGATCGCGTATTTGCCAAGGGTGAACGGAGCGTCCCTTTTAACGCGGCTATCAACCAGATGACCGGGGCTATCCATTTGGTGCAGGCAGGACAGGTTCAGCAGGTTGGCGAGGTATCACAGGCTGGTAAGCTGCCTCAGAGCAGCGAGGCTCCGGAGACTGGCCAGACCGGCCCGGGCAGGCCAGCTGCACCGATGGCGCAGGTTGAACGCCTTGAAGCTGCCGGAACAGTCTCTCTCTCTTTCCCGGAGGCGATCGAGGGCTATGAGCTGACTGTTGTCCAGCAACCGGCAGCGGGCGAATATCTGCGGGAGCGGCCAAGCGTCGATCCCGAATGGATAAGCAAGCTGTATTTACAGCTGCCGGAGAGCTTGCCGGAGCGCGTTCGCGAGCTGGGCAATTCACTTGTGAAGGATACGGATAACCGCTATGATGCGGTGCTGTCCGTTGTGAATTATTTGAAGCAGCACTATTCCTACAATTTGAATTCCGCTATCCCGCCGGAGGATGAAGACTTTGTCGATCGCTTCCTGTTTGTCGACCGCCAGGGCTATTGTGATCATTTCTCTACGGCGATGGTCGTGCTTCTGCGCAGCAGCGGGATCCCTGCTCGCTGGGTGAAAGGCTTCACGCCGGGTGAGCGCAGCAAGGAAGCCCCTGATTTATATAAGGTATCCTATGCGGATGCCCATTCGTGGGTGGAGGTCTATTTTCCAGAACAAGGCTGGATCCTGTTCGATGCGACCCCGGGATTCGATTCCGTCCTGGCTGCCTCGGGCGGGGCAGAGAGTCAGCTGCTGCCTGCGTGGATCCGTGAAATGGCGAGAAACGCCCAAGGGCTGCCAGCAGTGATAAAACATATTATGGATCAAGCCTGGTTTATCCTGAAGGAATCGTGGAATAAATCTCCATTGATCTGGTCAGTGGGATTGCTTGTGATCTGGCCAGTGTTCCGGCTTGCTGCATGGATAAGCAGGAATGGCCCGCAGTGGCGCAATTTATGGGTGCTGCGGGGGATTACCTCCCGCCCTCGGAGTCGTTTTCCCGATCAGCAGCTGCTGCTGGATGCCGCGGATCGGGTCTGGCAGCAATTGTACCGGATGCATGGATATAAGCCGGAAGGGTTGACCGCAAGAGAATATGTAGATGTTCTTGCTGCTCAGGAACCGGCTGCGGGCGGCAAATTGGAGGAGTTTGTCCGGGAATGGGAAGTACTTTATTATGGGGGATTCAGGCCGGATCGGATGAGCAGCCGAAATTTTCTGGAGTTATGCCGAAATTTGGCTCATCGTCGCGGATAAGATGTCTTCCGAACTTTCTTGACGACTACTTTTGTCGTTTCGTATAATTAGTTTCATGAATTGAGGGAGGCACGGTAATGAATAAGCCAAATGAATTGATTGTCGTTCTTGATTTTGGAGGGCAGTACAATCAGCTGATAGCAAGAAGAATTCGCGATTTGGGTGTATATAGCGAATTGTTGCCATACAATACTTCGGCAGAGCGGCTGCGGGAAATGGCCCCTAAGGGCATCGTTTTCTCCGGCGGGCCTTCCAGTGTGTATGCAGAGAATGCACCGCAGATTGATCCTGCCGTATATGACATCGGAGTACCGATTTTCGGGATTTGCTACGGAATGCAGCTGATGGCTCATCAGCTCGGCGGCAAGGTAGAGCGTGCGGCTAAGCGCGAATATGGGAAAGCGGACGTGAATTTTGCCGAGAATTCGGCGCTGACCAAAGGTCTGGAGTCGAAGCAAACGGTATGGATGAGCCATGGCGATCATGTCGTGGAATTGCCGGAGGGCTTCGTCGTCGATGCTTCCACGGAGCATGCTCCGATCGCCGGATTCGCCAACAAGGAGCGCCGGTTGTACGGCGTCCAGTTCCATCCGGAGGTGCGCCATTCCGTGCATGGTAACGAAATGATCCGCAACTTCCTGTATGAAGTATGCGGCTGCGAGGGCAACTGGAGCATGGAGACGTTCATTGAGGATGCAATCAAGGACATCCGCGCCCAGGTCGGCGACAATAAAGTGCTGTGCGCATTGAGCGGCGGGGTGGATTCTTCCGTTGTTGCGATGCTCATTCACAAAGCGGTCGGCGACCAGCTGACGTGCATGTTCATCGACCATGGTTTGCTGCGCAAAGGCGAAGCCGAGAGCGTAATGGAGACGTTTGTCGGCAAGTTCGATATGAAGGTCGTCAAGATCGATGCGCGCGAGCGCTTCCTGTCCAAGCTGGCCGGTGTGGATGATCCGGAGCAGAAACGGAAAATCATCGGCAACGAGTTCATCTACGTGTTCGAGGAAGAATCCAAGAAGTTCGATGACTTCAAATTCCTGGCGCAAGGCACGCTGTATACGGATATCGTAGAGAGCGGCACGGCGACGGCTCAGACGATCAAGTCTCACCACAACGTCGGCGGTCTGCCTGAGGACATGAAGTTCGAATTGGTCGAGCCTCTGAAGGCGCTGTTCAAGGATGAGGTTCGTAAAGTCGGCGAGGAATGCGGCCTGCCAGCGGAAATCGTATGGAGACAGCCGTTCCCAGGACCAGGTCTGGCGATTCGCGTATTGGGCGAAGTTACGGAGGACAAGCTCAAAATTGTCCGTGATTCCGACTATATTCTCCGTGAAGAGATCGCTAAAGCGGGCCTAGACCGCGAAATTTGGCAGTACTTCACGGCGCTTCCGAACATGAAGAGCGTTGGAGTGATGGGCGATGCCCGGACATACTCCTACACCGTCGGTATCCGCGCGGTAACATCTATCGATGGCATGACCGCCGACTGGGCGCGCATTCCTTGGGATGTGCTGGAGAAAATCTCGGTGCGGATCGTTAACGAGGTGGATAACGTCAACCGCGTTGTGTACGACATTACATCCAAGCCGCCGGCTACGATCGAGTGGGAATAATTCACTAGAGCATTTGAAGTGAAAACGTTCCGCCAAAGGAAAAGACGTAAAAAGGGATATTGCATAAAAGCAATATCTCTTTTTTGTTTTCTAAGATATTTTTTAGGTCAGTGTTTATAGGCTTCTGTTGCAGATTAGTTATAACTAAATCGACTTTTTAGGATTTTCTCCGCCAAAAGTCGCTTTTTAAGTTATGTCTAAATTTTGGAGTGGTGAATAATGAAATACAACTTTATTTATGCTGATCCGCCCTGGCAATATCGGTAAAGGAAAGGGCAAGATGTGGCAGAAAACCATTATCGCGCAATGAGCTTAAAAGATATTTGTGATTTACCTGTTGATTCTAATTCTCACTAAGATAGTGTTTTATTTTTATGGGCGTCATAACTTCATGGGGATTCACGTTCAAAACGGTTGCTTTAATGACTTAGATTATCAATCATTCAGAATTGGAAATTCCTCAAGCATCTTCTTTAAATTGATAGCATCCCATGGCATGTGCTCTGTAATGCCTAAGCCCACTACTTCTGTTGCTTCGGAAAGCTCCTTCATTATACGAATCAGTTGTGTACGTTGCAGGGAGCCAGCTGCTGAGAAGTTATAATCTTCATCAGGATTAGCGAACAATAAGGAACGAAAGGATGATGGATCCAATACATCTAAATCAAGATGAATGGCTAGATGCTTGATATCATTTTCCTTAATCCAGTTTTTTATTGAATCCGTACTTTTAGCAAGCTCATCTGCATTAGCTGTTCTAATACCTAGTCTATTAATCAGTTCATCCTCGGGTTCCTCTGGATAAACACCTGCTTTTTCAATTTCTTCTACAATTCGCTTTTTTTCCTCCTGAGATGGAGTTGCTAGACCGGCGATAAATACATTCTCTGGTTTCAGTGGAGTTTTTACTAGACTTGAAAATTGCTTGTCGCCCTCGCCTAGTAGATTTCCAAGTGGAAGTGTATGTCCATTGTCATATCCCACAAATCTAACAAGATCACTATGAGCATCAACCCATATGACCCCTAGATTTCCTCCGTAACGTTCGTTTAAATAGGCGAAGGGTGCCTGTTCCACAAGACAGTCTCCACCTAACATCACAACCCGATCCGGCTTGTGAGCTTCTAGGAGATGGTGTGCGGCTGTTAATTGCTCAAATAGTTGTGTTCTTCCATTCATGCCATCCTCCTTTTTAAGCGAATCCCCGTCAAAAGCTTGGACCGGGACTTCAATAAGAGGCTGATTATTTTTTGGGGCAAGCCAAGCAAGTAACTCAGCTCCAAATGAATAATGTGGGTTATTTCCTCCTTGCCATTGGGGCATAAGCAGTCGTATAGTCTTTTTAGTCATTATGCTCTCTCCTTTATTTGGAATAATGTTAGTTTACAATGCAAAGTAAATCTAAGAAAAGTACGCACTTTTTTGATAGATACTACCAGAAAGGATAGTGATTATATGAGTATGGCTGAATATAAAGGTAAAGTGAAGAACATTCAAGATACCCCTTTTGGATATACAATGTCTATTATTGGTGGCAAGTGGAAGATGGTTATTATCTATCTTCTAGCTGAAAATGAATCCATTCGATTTAATGAATTAAAAAGGCAGATAGGTGCGATTACGTATCGAACATTAAGTGCTCAATTAAAAGAATTAGAGACCGATGGATTGGTTCATCGTGAAGAATTCCCCCAAATCCCGCCCAAAGTTGTCTATAGTTTAACGCCAAAAGCTAAATCTCTCCTACCTGTCTTGGAAAGTCTGTGTGAGTGGGGAGTAGAAAATCAGTAAAAAGTAGCGATATGATGTATATTGCTTCTGAAAATGATGTTATTCGTATTGTAGGTAGTTCTTATCAAGAAGGGCTCAATTATCCTGATCACGATGACATTTTTAATGACGAGAGGAGTCTGTAGTTGATGTGCAATTTGAATAACGGAAAAATACCGAAGGAAGCGATTCAAGCATTAAAAATTGTCGAGGAGCTGCTTGGCAGTGAGGTAGTCGCGGTATATCTATTTGGTTCTGCCGTAATTGGTGGCTTGCACATTGACAGTGATGTAGATGTCCTAGTGGTCGTAAATCATAGTTTAACCGAATTAACTCGAAGAAAACTAACGGACAGACTGATGCTTATATCTGGAAAGATAGGAAATACAGATTCTGTGAGACCACTTGAAGTCACGGTTATCAACTATGGAGATGTTGTACCCTGGCGATATCCGCCAAAAGGCGAATTTATCTATGGTGAGTGGCTTAGGGATGAGTTTGAGAAAGGACAAATTCAGGAACCAACTAATGACCCTGACTTGGCTATTGTTTTAGCAAAAGTAAGAAAGGATAGCGTTACTCTTTTTGGTCCGGATGCTTCAGATGTACTAGCCCCCGTGCCAATGACAGATATTCGAAGAGCGATTAGGGAATCCTTGCCTGGGTTAATTGAGAGCGTCAAGGGTGACGAAAGAAACGTAATTTTAACTTTAGCCAGAATGTGGCTGACAGTAGCTGTTGGTGAGATTTTTCCAAAAGATGTGGCTGCAGAATGGGCTATACCTAGGTTGCCTAAAGAACATGCGGCTTTACTTGATTTAGCTAGAAAAGCCTATTTGGGAGAATATGTTGATAAGTGGGAAGGACTTGACTTCGAGGTGATAGCACTCGTTAATTGTATGAGAAATTCTGTAGAGTCTTATCTCAGTAGCTACTCAGATTTAATGGTAAATAAAAAGAATCAACTTTAAAAAAATTAAAATTGATTCTTTTGCGGAACCGATGTTCAAACAATGGATGAAATTCCTTTTAAGAACTATCAATTACCTGTTTGTTCATTTTGATGAAATATATCACGAGGAAGAGGACCTTGAACTACAAAAAATGATAAAGAATCTTGATCATTATGTTGACTTTATGAGAGGAGGATTAGGTAGGTGAATAACATGACAAGAAAACTAAAACAGTATGATAAATCTCCCTGCAATCCTTGGGCTAGTAATTTGTATCATCTTAATTTATATAGGATTTAGGAAAATTGAAAAAAAGAAAAGGGAGTAAAGTCAGTCAATCTTAATGTAGTAAGTAAGGGTGCAATATAGCTGGCTGTGAATTGATCTGTATGTGGGAGGGGGGGAGGATCATGGATATCAATTTTTGGATTTGGATGTTTTTAATCGTATTTATGCTTCATAACTTTGAAGAGATATTTACGATAGAATATTGGTTTAACAGGATATATCCTGTTACGAAAGAACGCATTCCTTTATACATAATTCAACAAATGGAAAAGTCAAAATCAATGACCGCCGGCCAGTTTACAATAGCAGTGTTTGTATTGTTTCTTGTTGTATCCGTGCTTTTAATCATCTCAGTGACAACAAAGTTTTATTTTCTTTTCTTGGGTGCCAATATATTTTTTGCTATAAATATTATCATCCACCCTATACAAGCACTTTTTCTTAGAAGATATGTTCCTGGATTATGGACAAGTGTTGTTCTTATACTGCCTTACAATTTGATTCTTTTCAAAATGTTGTATCAAGAAGATATGCTGGATACAAGTATGATTATTTTATCACTGATCGTAGGCGCTTTGTTTGTCCCATTGCTGTTATTGAGCCATAAAATAGCTGATTTATGGAAACAAAGATTTACTTAAAATTAATTTGACATCTCTGGTTTAAGCACATCGACAAACCAATACAGATCCTTTGTGGAATCTGTGGTTTACCCTCAAGCTTCTCCGTTAGCTTCAAGTTTTTTTCTGATTGCCATTGTAAAAACCAAACGGCCTAGTCCTATGTAATATCTGAACTCAAGCCGTTTGGCGGTTTTGCAAGTTATTTTATTACGGGATTCAGGAGCCGTACTCTATCGACAGGCTTTTATTTGTGTTGTCCCATATGGTTTTTGCGCCAAGTATGGAAGGAATCTCCCTAGCTTTGATGTAGGATGATCCTGAGAGTATTTTGAACTCCTTGATAGTAGTTCCATTAATCGTCGGTGCTTTCTTGGAGCTGTCATAGCCGACTTCAACCCCTAGTAAATCACTGGTAGATCGCAATGGCACATAGACGCTCCCATCGATCAAGCGTCCCGATTTTGCAACCTTGCCGTTGACGGTGACAGGAATCTCCTTGTATAGGTTTTCCCTTTGGGATGGGGGGATGTAGGTTACGGTGACATAGCCTTGTGTCTGGACGTTCAATTCTGGATCGGTTGGGGAAAGAACCACAATGTCATGCTTGCCGGTTACCGAACCAAGTGTAGCTGTAACCGAAGCGGTTCCTAATCCGACAGTCTTAACGCTTCCGTGCCGAGCCGTTAGAATTTGTGTGTCCGTAGAATCCCAAGTGGTTAATTCGGTGACATAGGCCGTGTCGCCATTCTCAAAATTGGCCAAGGCATTCAATTCCATGCCGCTATCTACGCTAACCTTAAATGGATCAGCGGTTGGCGGAAGAGTGCCCCTGACGATGTCAATGCTTGTTGGAATGCCAACGAGGATATCCGCTGATGCTGTGGCGAAATTCTGAATCACTTTTCCCGAAGAATCCTCCAAAATGGCAGATTGAACTTTTATGGAGGTATTCTGATTGGAGACCCCTTCTTTTACCGTGAGCAGAAAAGATACAAAGGGTTCATCGGAGCTTGAACGAATCAGCTGGCCATTCTCGGCCGATATGGACAGGACCACTTCCTGCCGTCCATCAGCAGGATCCAAATCTAAGGGATAGGGGTTCTCGATGAGGTAATTTCCCGTTCTGAAATTTTCGGAAGGAATGATAAATGTATCATCTCTCCAAATGTCTTTTCCAAGGGTATCCTCAAAGCGCAGGCTGCCCTCTGTCGTGAAAATATTCTCGTCATAGCTTAAAGTGATCTTGGCCGACCGGAGTCCCTTGCCATCAGCAAGCTCTGCATTGGAAATTCCGACATCCACCATTACGCCTTGGCCGGGAATCAGACTCCTGTATCTGCTTGTAACATCCAGAGATACCTTCTTTGAATCTGCTGCCGCAGTAATACTTGCAAAGCATCCCACCGCCATGAGAAGTGCAATTAGTGCAGTAATGAGTTTCTTGTTGATCACGTACATGTTATACCTCCATAGTTAAGATATATTTGTAATATCGGCATGGCCGGAGCTTTACATAAGAACTGTCCTGATGTTCTGCAGGAGGGCGACTTTTGTCGGTTTTTAAAGAATAATATCGAATATTCATTTAACAAATCACGAACAATTACTATGGTCGATTTGAAAAACATTCGTTTTTTCTGTTGACAAGCTGAGTCTTGAAGCCTAGAATAAGTCATGTAGTAAGTCTTTGAACCAAGACTTGTACGGGAATATTCGACAAATTCAATATAGATGCTTTTCGTATAATTCCGGGAATTGGCCCGGAAGTCTCTACGAGGTCACCGTAATGATCTGGCTACGAAAAGAAGACATCGAGCATATTTGCAATTGGAAGGATGCGGACGGTTAACGAGTCTTGCGGTTAACGATACAGAACGTGTAACGGCTGCTTGACATCCGCTGCCGCCTTCCAGCTGCAAGCATGGCTTCGAATCTTCTGCTCAGCACGTGACCCGGGGATGTAATAGTCGCTCCGGGCTTTTTGTCGTTCCCGACTCATTCTAAGGAGGAATCATTAACCATGGATCGGTTCTTTAAACTTAAGGAACACGGCACTAATGTAAGAACGGAAATTATCGCAGGGATTACAACGTTCATGACGATGGCTTACATCCTGTTCGTGAACAACCTGTTCTTGGGCCCTGGCGGCGCCGGGATCCCTTCAGATGGCGTATTCTTTGCTACTGCGGTCGGTGCGGGTCTGATTACGATCCTCATGGGACTGTTCGTCAACATTCCGATTGCCCTCGCACCTGGTATGGGTCTGAATGCGTACTTCATGACGGTCGTTCTTAGTTCCAACGGGGCAATTACATGGCAAGCGGCTCTAGGTGCTGTCTTCATCTCAGGTATTATCTTCTTGATCCTTACGGTGACGAAAATTCGTCAAATGCTCCTTGTGGCAGTGCCAGAAAGCATTAAATCTGCCATTACAGTCGGTATCGGTCTGTTCGTAGCTATTATCGGTTTCAAAATGAGCAACCTCATCGGCATTAATCTGAACGGACCTGTCGAAGACTTTACAAAGCAGGTGCCGGGAAGCTTTTTCAACCTGGGCCTTGGTGATTTCGTACACAGCTCAGATGTGCAATTAACATTAATCGGTCTGATTCTAATCGCCATTCTAATGGCGCTCCGTGTTAAAGGCGCATTGCTGATCGGTATCGTGGCAACAACACTGATCGGTATTCCGATGGGCGTAACCGATGTGAGCGGATTGGCCGGTGCAAGCTGGTTCCCGAATGTAAACGAGCTGGCTGTCGGCAAGCTTGATATTATGGGCGCGCTCAAACTGGGATTGTTTGAAATCGTATTGGTGTTCACCTTCGTTGAATTGTTCGATACGTTTGGAACCCTTGTAGGTACAGCAACACGTGCCGGATTGATGAAGAATAAAGAAGAAGGCGAGAAGAAGATCGGAAAAGCGATGCTGGTTGACGCGGCTGGCGTTAGTGCCGGCGCGGTTCTCGGTACGAGCACGATCACTTCATTTGTTGAAAGTACAGCGGGCGTTGCTGAAGGCGGACGTACCGGGCTTACAGCCGTAACAACAGGCATTCTGTTCCTGCTGGCATTGTTCATCGCTCCTCTTGCAGGCGTGGTGCCTTCCGCAGCAACGGCTCCAGCGCTGATTATCGTTGGTGTGCTGATGATGGGACAGGTCCGCAATATCGAATGGGATGATTTCCTTCATGCGTTCCCTGCGTTCCTGACAATTGTGCTTATGCCGTTTACTGGCGGTATCGCTAACGGGATTTCGGCTGGAATTATCTCGTACGTTGTTCTTGGCGCTTGCAGCAACATTTTTACGAACAAGAAGGTTAAAGTTCACTGGCTAATGTGGGTGCTCGCCGTTCTTGTGCTTTGCCGCTATATTTTCTTAGGTGCTGAGTAATCCCGGTACCGGGTAATATAGAAATTTTTAATAGAATATCCTGCTTCGTTCATTTACAAGGCTGGCCGCTTTTGCGGCTGGTCTTTTTTTTACCTATAAAAAGATAATGCGCTATTCCAGGCGTACCCCCTGTTTCCTCGTTATATGCTCTGAATCTATGAATTTATAGGCATAATCTTTAATTCCCTACGTATATTGGTACAAGCATAGGATGACTTTGCTAGGAAAGAGCGGCAAAACTCATCATTCTCCGTGTGCTCGATCAATCCGTATGGGGTGGAATAGGACATGCCAAGCTTTGTAAAGCGGGCGGCAGCGGTGCTGCTGGTCATCGTTTCTTTTGTGTTCATTGCGCGAATCCAGCTGGGAACGGCTTATGCGCTGGAGCATAACCTGGTGCAAAATCCCGGGTTTGAGCTGGGGGGACCTGAAGCGCCGGAAGCATGGGAGGCGGAGAGCTGGTCTGCTGAGGAAGGGGCGAGCAGCTTCAGTGTGAGTCAGGATGATACCCATTCCGGGGAGCAGTCTGCTTGGATTGAAAGCGTGAAGCCGGATCATGCCAAATGGGTACAGCGCGTCCCGGTGGAGCCGAGCTCCATTTATTTGATTTCTGCCTGGACTAAAATACTGAGCATCGGGGGCGGGGAAGTCGGGGCAAATATTTTTCCGCTTGGTGTAGGCGGAGTTTACCCGCATATTAACGAAGCATCCGGTGAATGGCGGCAGATCCAGTTCTATGGCGCTACCGGGAGGGAACAGAACGAGCTGAGTATTGCCGCGGCCATCGGCGGATATGGAAGGCTCAATACAGGTAAAGTTCTGTTTGACGATATCCGCGTTGAGAAGGTGGAGCGGCTGCCAAGCGGAGTAAATGCACTGCCGCTTAGCATAAATAATTTAGGCTATGCAGGCGGTGGAGCGGATGGAGACTCCGCTGGCCCGAACGAAGCACATAGCGACGAAGGTGGAGACCGTTCGAACGGGGCGGCGGGATTTGCTGTCGGTACGGCGGCCAGCCCGACGGCAGCGCATGTCCCGGTACTGCCGATCATGCTGTGGTCGGGGCTGTTCGCTGCTCTGTTTGCCTGGTTGTATCGATTCATGACCGTGCAGAGGCATCCGTTGGGTGGCCGAAGTCATTCTTATCAGGGCTGGCTATGGCTCACGATGCTCGCCGCACTGCTGCTCCGGATTTGGATGGGCTATGCTGTACGCGGCTTCGAGACCGATATGAACACCTTCATGAGCTGGGCCAGTCGCGCGGTGGAGCAGGGGCTCGGTGAGTTTTACAGCGAGGGGATTTTTGCGGATTATCCGCCGGGCTATATTTATATTCTGTACGTATTAGGCCTGATCCGGCAATGGCTTGGACTGGATTATAGCTCGGCAGGCGCGATGCTGCTGTTCAAGCTGCCTTCGATCCTGGCGGATTTGGCGGCCGGCTGCCTGCTGTACCGGGCCGGCCGCGGCAAATTCGGGGACAGGGCTGGTTGGGCGCTGGCGGTCATGTACCTGTTCAATCCGGCTGTACTTATTAATTCAGCAGGCTGGGGCCAAGCCGATGCCTTCTACACGTTCTTCCTGATCGGTTCATTAATGGCATTAAGCGAGCGGCGCTTGGAGAGATCGGCTGTATGGCTTGCGATCGCCGTATTGATTAAGCCGCAGACCTTTATTTTTGCGCCGGTATGGCTGTTGGCTCTCCTATATTACCGTTCCTGGAAGCGCATTGCCGTAAGCGTGCTGCTCGGGGCGGGGGTTGCTGCGTTGCTAGCTCTTCCGTTCTTCTGGAATGCCGGAGGGTTGCCAGCTCTCATAGATTTATACAAAACGACGCTGGCTTCCTACCCCTATGCTTCGGTCAATGCCTTCAATTTATATACACTTTTCGGGCACAATTGGGTTCCTCTTGACGAACGATGGCTGCTGCTCCCCTTCCGGGTATGGGGCATGCTGTTCATTGTGTCGGCCGTGGCTTATGCCGTCTATATTTCACTGCGTAGACGCGGGCAGGATTTATCGAAAACGTTCTTCATTGCGCTGGCGCTTATCGTAATTGTGTTCGTGGCGGGAACCAAAATGCATGAGCGTTACATGTTCCCGGCACTGCTGCTGTGCCTGTTCTGCTTCATCCAGTCCCGGGATCGCCGCCTGCTCTTCTTATATCTCGGCTTCAGTCTTACGCAGTATGTTAACGTCGCCTATGTCCTGGGGCACTTGAATCTCGGCACAAGTCCCGGCAATGATGGCATTGTTCTGTTATGCTCACTCGCTAACGTGGCCCTGCTCGTCTATATGCTGATATTAGGCTATCGCATTTATGTTCAAAAAAAACGCCACCTTATCCAGCCTCAAACTGCAGAAGATCGTTCAGCCCGCGAGGACTTGCTGCTGGCAGAGCTTGCTTTCAAGGGAAAAAGGAAAGGCCTGTACAAAATTCGCTTCCAAAGCAGAGACTGGCTCTGGATCAGCCTTGTCACGCTTTTGTACACAGCGCTCGCCTTGTATCAATTGGGCTCGGCGAAGGCGCCGGCTAGCGTATGGAAGCCTACAGCGCCAACTAGTTTCCGTGTGGATTTCGGTGAAGCCAGAGACGTGGAACGCGTCAACTTTTTCGGGGGTGCTTCTACAGGCCGTTTTAAATTGGATTTCGGAAATGACCCGGCCTCTTGGGAGAAGACGATCGAAGTTTCTGAGGATATTGGCGCGGTCTTCGCTTGGAAAAGCGAGAACGTTCATACCACAGCCAGATATGCCCGTGTCACGGTAGAGCACATCGGTATTTCCCTGCATGAAATGGCATTTTATGAAGCCGGACAGGACGAACCGATCCCGATCTCGGGAATCTACGATGAAACGGGCGGAGGAACGGATAGCGACAGGAGCGCGTTGTTATTTGACGAGGCCTCGGCCGCGGTATATTATCCCGGTTTTATAAACAGTACTTATTTCGATGAAATATATCATGCTCGAACCGCATATGAATATTGGCAGCATTTGCCTCCGTATGAAACAACGCATCCGCCGCTCGGCAAGCTGTTGATCGGATTAGGCATGCAGTTGTTCGGCTTCAGCCCCTTCGGCTGGCGAATTGTGGGGACGTTATTCGGAGCGGCGATGCTGCCGTTAATTTATCGCTTTGCCCTGCAGCTGTTCGGGCAGCGAAAATATGCGGTCATGTCTATGTTGCTCCTTGCGGCTGAGTTTATGCATTTTGCGCAAACCCGCATTGCGACGATCGATGTCTATGCCGTATTTTTCATCCTGTTGATGTTTTATATGATGAATCGTTATGTGCAAATGAACTTCTATAAGCAGCCATTGGGCAAAACGCTGAAGCCTCTGTTCTGGGCTGGCCTATTTTTCGGCATCGGGATTTCGACGAAATGGATCGTATTGTACGGCGGCGCTGGGCTGGCCATCCTGCTGCTTCTATCCTTGTATAAACGCTACCAGGAATATGCAGTGGTCAAACGCAGGCTTACAGCAGATACAGAAAAAGAGGAGCCGGAGCACCGTGAGTTATACCGCCGCATTAAGGAAGGCTTTTGGCGGAAGACCCTGATTACGCTGGGCTGCTGCTGTATCTTTTTCGTTGCGATTCCAGCTTCGATCTATGCGTTAAGCTATGTTCCTGCTCTTACTGCCGTAGAGGGCGGTTTTCACTTCGGCAGTCTGGTTCAGGCGCAAAAGGATATGTTCGACTACCACAGCGGACTTGTGGGAAGCCATCCGTTTGCCTCGTCTTGGTGGGAATGGCCCTTCATGAAGAGGCCGGTATGGTTCTACAGCGCACAGGGCGAAGCCGGCGGCTTGGCGGAGGGGGTGGTGTCCAGCATTGTCACCATAGGCAATCCTCTTATTTGGTGGACCGGGATCGCCGCCATGGCTGCAGCGTTCTGGCTCACTATCAAGCGCAGGGAGTCCGGGCAGTATGTGATATGGGTGGCTTTTCTAGCCCAGTATGTTCCATGGATGCTTGTCACGCGGGAGACGTTCCTTTACCACTACTTTGCGATGGTGCCGTTCGTCATTCTGGCTATTGTATATGCTGCAAGCCTCGCCGAGCAAAAATGGCCTCGCTTCAGGATCGTGAGGTATGCGTATATATCCGCTGCGGTGCTGCTGTTTGTGATGTTCTATCCCGCTCTGTCAGGAATGGCGGTGAGCTCGGGATACATTGAGCAAGTGCTGAGGTGGTTTCCGACATGGATTTTTTAAAAATAGAGAAGAACAGGAGTGCCAAGTTTGAGTTTATGAGGTGAAGGAGGAGCGGTTATGGTAGGCTGCAGCGTTGTCGTGCCGATGTTTAATGAGGAGGAAGTTATTGAGCATACGTATCACCGTCTGAAGCAGGTTATGGATTGTGCGGAGGAAGAGTATGAGATCATTTTCGTAAATGACGGAAGCCGGGACAGGACGAGTGAAATAGTCGCAGGAATCTGCCGCAAGGACTCGAACGTTAAGCTGATTGAATTCTCCCGCAATTTTGGCCATCAGGTAGCGATCAGCGCGGGTATGGATTATGCCTCAGGGCGCTGCGTTGTCATTATTGATGCGGATTTGCAGGATCCTCCCGAGCTGATTCTGGAAATGATCCGCAAATGGAGAGAAGGCTATGAGGTAGTGTACGGCAAGCGTCTCAAGCGCAAGGGCGAGAGCGTGTTCAAGAAAGCGACGGCGATGCTGTTTTACCGGCTGCTGGGCAGCTTGACGCAGGTAGATATCCCGCTTGATACTGGTGATTTTCGCTTGATCGACCGGAAGGTGTGCCACGTACTGAAGGGCCTGAAGGAGAAAAACCGCTTTGTCCGCGGCCTGGTCGGCTGGGCGGGCTTCCGGCAAACGAGCGTAGAGTACGTTCGCGACGAGCGCTTTGCTGGCGTTACGAAATATCCTTTAAGGAAAATGATTGCATTTGCTCTGGACGGGATTACCTCTTTTTCACATAAGCCGTTAAAGATCGCATCGTATGTTGGCGTCCTGCTGTCGCTTTCCAGCTTCATCTACCTGTTCGTCGTCTTGTTGCAGAAATGGTTCGAGCTCGGAACAGTTCCCGGTTGGGCTTCGATCGTAGCGATCAACTTGTTCTTCAACGGAATCGTCCTCATGCTGCTAGGCGTAATGGGAGAATATATTGGGCGGATTTACGATGAGTCCAAGGATAGGCCGCTCTATATCGTTCGGGAGACAACGGGTTTTCAGCGTGAGAACGTTAATACAGCGGCACAACAGCCAGCGTTTGTGGCGGAGGGGAGGAGAGAGCAGGTGGAGGAGTATGCTGGATAGAGGGAAAGGGCGATTTGCTGCCCAGTTTTTAAAATTCAATATGGTAGGGCTGGTCAACACCGCCATTGATTTTATGCTTTTTTCTTTGCTGCTGTTTCTGGGAGCAGCGACTTTCGGGGCGCAGGTCATTTCATACGCTGCGGGAACTTTGAACAGTTACGTCATGAATAAGAGATTTACGTTTTACGATCAGGCGGGCGAGCAGGATGGAAGGAGTATTTTTAGATTCGGGCAATTTATTCGGTTCGCGGCATTGAACGGCGCAGTTCTTGTTTTATCTTTGATAATGCTGTTTGTGTTGGTTTCCGTCGCCGGATTCCCTCCCCTGGCTTCAAAAGCGATCGTAACAGCTGGCACTGTGTGTTTAAATTTTGTTGGGAGCCGTCAGTGGGTGTTCGCGGGGCCGGCATATAGGCATTTGAAGGGACGGATGCAGGCTGATGAATGATTCAGGATGTATAGTTGTGGGTTATGAGTGATTGCATTTATTGATAAACATTAGATGAATAAAGTTGATTTTTGCAATTATTAATGAGGTTAACGGATGATTCGCATTATTTTATTTATATAGTAGGAAATTTTATCGTAGAGATTTTTGGATCCAGTGAAATAGACAGGCATAAGTATCGAGGAAACCCAATAAAAATGAATTGAGGAAGTGTGAATTTATTATCGTATTGGAGTGGGGCTAATGAGGAGCAAGAGCAAAGCAGTCATTGCCGCAACGATTGCTGCCGGATTGACGTTAACCACGGCGAACACGGCTTTTGCAACGGTAGATGGACTGCAAGAGAATCCGATTGAATCGGAGTTGGAGACATTCGGGTGGTGCCCGATTCCAACGCCGACGCCGAAGCCAACGAAGACACCGAAGCCAACGCCGACGCCGACCCCAACGCCGACGCCGAAGCCAACGAAGACACCGAAGCCAACACCGACGCCGACCCCAACGCCGACGCCGAAGCCAACGCCGACGCCGACCCCAACGCCGACGCCGACCCCAACGCCGACGCCGAAGCCAACGCCGAAGCCAACACCAACACCAACACCAACGCCAGAACCAACACCAACACCAACACCAACACCAACACCAACACCAACACCAACACCAACACCAACACCAACACCAACACCAACACCAACGCCAGAACCAACACCGACACCAGAACCAACACCAACGCCAGAACCAACACCAACGCCAGAACCAACACCAACACCAGAACCAACACCAACACCAGAACCAACATCGACACCAGAACCAACACCAACGCCAGAACCAACATCGACACCAGAACCAAAAACCTCCCCTTAACCACAACTGGGTAATATAGAAATTTTAAATAGAATATACTGATACGTTCATTTACAAGGCTTGCCCCATATTCTACTGTGCTTTTTT
>NZ_LN884298.1 GCF_001403875.1 Paenibacillus ihumii | reverse complement strand
CCCGTCCGCCGCTAGGTTGCTTCGGAAGCAAGCTTCCAAAACAACCCCGCTCGACTTGCATGTATTAGGCACGCCGCCAGCGTTCGTCCTGAGCCAGGATCAAACTCTCCAATAAAGTTGGACGTCCGTCGTCCGAAGGCGATGACAATCCAGTTGGAATAAGCTGATTAAGCTCATTTTGAATCTGACGAGATCAGATTTGCATCTGACTCTATTATTTAGATTTCACTTCCGTGAAACCCGCTCACTCGTTGTTCAGTTTTCAAAGATCAACTTCATTTTTCGTGTGTCGCCGTTGTTTCAGCGGCAACTCTTATAATATAACACTTGCTGCGAACAATTGCAAGAGTTTTTTAAAAAAATATTATCGAGCTTCTAAAGCTCAACTCCAGCAGCTATCGCTGCAGCAAGGTATACTATATCCTATTTCCTATCTAAAAAGCAAGCCTAGGAAATAACTTCCTCGATATGCAGGCTAGTATTCTGCATCAAGTTAATAATTTCGCCATTTACCGATACCATAGGCCGAGTAGGATGATTGCGGTCGGAGAATATAATTTCCCCTGTTTTGCCATTGCTGAGGCGCACTCTCATACCATTATGGAACTGGGTTACCTTCTCCACGAAGGTTTGTACGATACTCGGATCAAGCTTGCCGAATGCCTCGGTTTTTAACTGCTCCAGCACTAGATAAGGCGATTGGGCTTTACGATATTTGCGATTCAAGGTCATGGCATGGAATATGTCCGCTACCGCTACGATTCTCGCATATATGTGAATTTTATCGCCCGACAAGTGGAAAGGATATCCCGTCCCATCCATTTTCTCGTGATGCTGCAGCGCAGTGAGGCGTACTCCCTCATTGATAGCTGACGTTTTCCGAAGCAGCTGATATCCATATGTCGTATGCATGCGCATTTCCTCGGCCTCGCTCCCGGAGAGGGAATTCGGGCTATACAGAATAAGCGGATCGATCTTTGTATTCCCGATATCGTGCAGCAGACCGGCAAAAGCGACCTGCATCCAATCCTTTTGCGGGAGGCCATGCCACTGGGCGATCAGATAAGATGTCATCGAGGAGAGGATGGCATTATGGTACAGGTAATCATATTCATTCATATTTCGCGGCGTAAACGTCAATACTTTATAATGCTTCAGTTGGCTGATCAGGGCTTCTAACTGACGTCGTAGCTCGTAGATCGGCAGTTCGGCGGCCAATACGGACTGAAATGCTGTCTTCGTTAAATGAAGCATCCGGTCGTACTCCTGGTGCAGCGAGCTGTTCACCGTATCATAAACCTCTACAGTTGCAGAAGCGGAGGCTGTGGATGCGGCCCTCCCCGATTTGGTCGTCAATGACGCAGGAGCGGCAGCCTTAGATTCATTTGCCGGATGGAAAGGTTCTTCGATTTCTACCGTTATAATCATAAAAGCGCGCAATATATCCAAATCCCTCGGCAACAGCACTTTCCCTTTTTGCAATAATAGACCGCCCAAGGGACTGTATACGTTGCTTGCAATTTTTAACCCGGGCTTTAGTTCTGTCACAGGGATCTTATTCATAACACAATCTCTCCTCAACTCTTCTACTTTATAGGATATACTCCCTATGTGTTTGATAAGAATTACTGAAAAAATAGTACTATTGTCATTATAGTATGGCTGTATTGCCCTAAACAATCTCCTTTTCATAAAGATATCTAAAAATATTAATTATTTTAATTTTATGCGTAACAAAATAAGGCTTCTGAGTCAAATTATCAAAAGGAGGAGCTAAACGGGGCAGATCGGCATACACTATCGCTATGTCATTACCTGTAAAGAGATACAGAGGCTCGGAGAATAGGGTCGGGAAGCTTCTATTTCAAACTATTATAGTGTACATGAAAGTTAAAAAAGCAGAGGCAGAAAATAATAAAAGAAGCGGCGCCCCATCGGGTGCCGCTTCTTCTAATGTGCTGCTAGAAATTATCCGTTTATTCTTCTGACGAATCCGTATCGGCCTCGGCATGGGTCCCATCCATCTCTTCTTGATGTCCGCCGTCAGCCGTTTCCTGGCTTAAAATGCCCTCCGAACTCTCACCGTTCTCTGAATCCTCATGCTCCTGATCTTCGCTCTTATCCGAACGGCAGACCGTAGCTACGGCGTCATCCTCGCGAATATTGATCAGCTTCACGCCCTGCGTATTACGCCCCATGGTAGATATGCCTTCCATGCTCGTACGAATGAGCGTGCCGCTGCTTGTAATAATCATTAGGTCCTCATCGTTCTTGACTACCTTCAGGCCGACGACCGGACCGTTCTTCTCCGTAACGTTGATCGTCTTGATCCCTTTACCGCCGCGGCTCTGAATCCGATACTCAGAGACAGGGGTACGCTTGCCGTAGCCCTTCGTCGTCACGATCAGAATATCCTGGTCAGCAACGATAACATCCATGCCGATCAGCTTATCGCCCTCATCGAGCGTGATCCCTTTTACCCCGGTTGCCGCTCTGCCCATTGAGCGAACGTCGCTTTCCGGGAAACGGATGGACATCCCTTGAGCGGTACCCATGATGACCTCTTGCTCGCCGTCTGTTAGCCTTACATCGATTAATGTATCATCATCCCGCAAATTCACGGCGATGAGTCCGCCTTTGCGAATATTGATGTAATCCTCCAGCGGCGTCTTCTTGACGATCCCTTGGCGCGTCGCGAAGAACAGGTACTTGTCCTCATCGAATTTCTCTACCGGAATAACCGCATTGACGGTTTCTCCCTGTTCGATTTGGATCAGGTTGATGATCGGCGTCCCGCGCGCGGTCCGGCCAAGCTCCGGAATTTCATAAGCCTTCAGGCGATACGCCTTGCCCCGGTCCGTAAAGAACATCAAGTAATGATGCGTATTCGTTACGAACAGATGTTCTACGAAGTCATTGTCCTTCGTATCCATGCCCACGACCCCCCGTCCGCCGCGTTTCTGGCTGCGATAGGTGGTTAATGGCAGGCGCTTGATATAGCCGGTGTGCGTAATCGTAATAACGACTTCCTCTTGAGGAATCAAGTCCTCATCCAGAATGCTCTCTTCACCGATCGTAATTTCCGTGCGACGCGGATCCGCGAAGCGCTCACGAATTTCTTGAAGCTCGTCGCTGATGATCTGCAGAACGAGCGACTCGTTCGCAAGAATCTCGCGATATTCAGCGATTTTCAGAAGAAGCTCATTATACTCTTCCTCGATCTTCTCGCGCTCCAAACCTGTCAGGCGCTGCAGACGCATATCAAGAATTGCTTGCGCTTGCTCCTGGCTAAGCCCAAATCGCTCCATTAACCCCGTACGGGCAATTTCCGTCGTTCGCGATCCGCGAATCAGGGCGATGACCTCATCCAGATGATCGAGAGCAATTCGCAATCCTTCCAGAATATGAGCCCGCGCTTCCGCTTTCCTTAGCTCAAATTCCGTCCGGCGGCGAATAACTTCTACTTGGTGCTGCAAATAATGCTGAAGAACTTCCTTGAGCGTCAGAATCTTCGGCTCATTATTTACAATCGCAAGCATGTTAATGCCGAAGGTACTCTGCAAGGAGGTATGCTTATATAAATTGTTCAGCACGACATTCGGATTAACGTCTCGGCGAAGCTCGATCACTACGCGCATTCCGTTACGGTCTGATTCGTCCCGCAAATCGGTAATCCCGTCAATCCTCTTCTCGCGGACAAGCTCGGCGATCTTCTCAACGAGTCTGGCCTTATTCACCTGATAAGGAAGCTCGTCCACAATGATGCGTGCCTTGTTATTATTCTCTTCAATCGTGGTTCTGGCTCTCATGGTAACGGAGCCTCGACCTGTAGTATAGGCCTGGCGGATGCCAGAGCGCCCTATAATATAACCTGCCGTCGGAAAATCCGGGCCTTGAATATATTCCATCAGCTCGAGCGAATCAATATCCGGGTTCTTGATCATCGCTTGAACCCCATCGATTACCTCGCCTAGATTATGCGGCGGAATATTCGTAGCCATCCCTACTGCGATTCCGGATACGCCGTTGACGAGCAGATTCGGATATCGTGCGGGAAGCACAACCGGTTCATGCTCTTCACCGTCATAGTTCGGCATGAAATCAATAGTTTCTTTATTGATATCGCGCAGCATCTCCATAGCAATCTTGGACAAGCGCGCTTCCGTATATCGCATTGCCGCAGCAAAGTCACCGTCGATAGAACCGAAGTTGCCGTGACCTTCTACAAGCATATAACGCATTGAGAAATCCTGAGCCATGCGAACCATCGTCTCGTATACTGCGGAATCCCCGTGCGGGTGATACTTACCAATAACTTCGCCGACGATTCTGGCCGACTTCTTGAATGGCTTATCGGGATACATCCCAAGCTCGGACATCGCATACAAGATACGGCGATGCACCGGCTTCAAACCATCCCTCACATCTGGCAGAGCACGGCTGACAATAATGCTCATCGCATAATCCATAAAGGATTCGCGCATTTCCACATTAATGTCCCGATCTATGATTTGCGAAAATTTTTCTTCCGCCATGCTGGACCTCCTTCAAATTCTATCCAAATGCCTATGTTCGGGAAAACCTTGAAAACCGGTAAGCCACTAGTGCTTATTATATTACTTTCACAAATTAAGCACAATTAAACGTATTTGATTTCCCGGTTATCTTCCCGAAAAGCACCTTAAAAAATGGGGATGTGTCCACTCCCATTATTACCTCCGCTCATATACTACGGATATAGGCATTTTCTTTACACGCCAAACGAACTATCAAGATTTCTACATCACTTAATTATATCATTTTTTATCTCTTCTGTCCTATGTTTTCATCTTTGAAGAAAATGTACAACAACAGCTCAGGAAAGGAAGGAAAGAGACTTGGCGATTCAGCGTATTGCAAGCAAGTGGGAAAAAACCAAAGCCCTGAACAAGAGAGAGCATATATTGCCGTATATTCCTGACACCCGGGTATATTCCCTTGCTCATCTACAAGACATGTTAAACGAATACGGAATGGTGTACATCAAGCCAGACTGCGGAACCTATGGCATTGGCGTCATGTGCGCGGAACTAGAGAAAGATGACATCGACGAGAATGCAGGGCCTTTGTTCAAACTGAACTTCGGAACACAGAGCGAAGTCCATCCGACCGTAGAAGAGCTCCATAAATCCATTAAAGAGAAGATTGGCGCCAAGACATATTTAATTCAAAAGGGCATTACGTTATTAACCTACAGGCGGCGTAAATTTGATCTCCGGGCCCTGGTGCAAAAAACGCCTCATAACACCTGGGAGACGACCGCCTTCATCGGCCGTGTCGCTGCACCGCAAAAAATCGTAACAAATCACCATAGCGGAGGGACAGCTCTGCCGATCGAGGAATTGCTGGGCCCGCATCTGTCTCCTTCGCAATTTTCCGCTTTATACAAAGAAATGAAAACGCTCGGGGTTCAAGTTGCCTCGCAGCTGTCGCGCAAATATCCCCGCCTTAAAGAAATTGGCCTCGATCTGGCGATTGACGAACAGTATCGCATCTGGATATTGGAGGTCAATACGAAGCCCGCGCTTTTCCCTTTTAAGTGGCTGCAGGACAAAAGCATTTATAAAAAGGTGCGCCGGTACGCGGTGGCCTACGGAAGGCTGAAATCTGCAAAGTAGCAATAAATGACCGCTAAATGGCCGCATCAGATGCTATCAAAAAAAGGTGCCGTCCGCTATAAGACAGCACCTTCTTGTATTAAATATCCAAATTCGTCACGTACTTGGCGTGCTCGTGAATGAAATCGCGCCGCGGCTCAACGTTGTCGCCCATGAGCGTATCGAAGATCGCATCCGCCTGGATTGCATCGGAGATGGACACCTGCTGCATCGTGCGGCTCTCGGGATCCATCGTCGTCTCCCACAGCTGCTCGGCATTCATCTCGCCAAGACCTTTATAGCGCTGCACATTAAATTTGGCATTCTCGCCGAATTCCGCGATGATTTCATCGCGCTCCCGCTCGGAGCCGGCATAACGCACGACCTTGTTGCGTTCGATCTTGAAGAGCGGTGGTTGTGCGATATAGATGTAACCAGCTTCGATCAGCTTCCGCATGTAGCGGAAGAAGAAGGTCAGAAGCAGCGTGCGGATATGCGCGCCGTCCACGTCAGCATCAGTCATGATAATCACTTTGTGGTAACGGGCTTTGGAAATATCGAACTCCTCGCCGATCCCCGTCCCGAGCGCCGTAATGATCGCCCGGATCTCCGCATTGCCGAGAATACGGTCAAGCCGCGCCTTCTCTACGTTGAGGATTTTACCGCGAAGCGGCAGGATCGCTTGGAAATGGCGATCCCGTCCTTGCTTGGCCGATCCTCCCGCAGAGTCCCCTTCGACGATATACAGCTCGCTGATCGATGCATCCTTGGAGGAGCAGTCCGCAAGTTTCCCCGGCAGTGCACTGACCTCAAGCGCGCTCTTGCGGCGCGTCAGCTCCCGGGCTTTACGGGCAGCCTCCCGCGCCCGGGAGGCCTGGAGCGCCTTCTCCAGAACCCGGCGGGATACAGCAGGATTCTCCTCCATGAATTCCTGCAGCTTCTCCGCGAATAACGACTCGACGATCCCTCGAACCTCGCTGTTTCCAAGCTTCGTCTTCGTCTGTCCCTCGAACTGAGGCTCGGGGATTTTAACGGAAATGATCGCCGTCAGCCCCTCGCGCACATCGTCGCCGGTCAAATTGGAATCGTTGTCCTTAATCATATTGTTCTTGCGGGCGTAATCATTGATAATCCGGGTCAAAGCGCTCTTAAATCCGGATTCATGCGTCCCGCCTTCATGCGTGTTGATATTGTTGGCAAAGGAATGAATATTCTCGGTATAGCTGTCGTTGTACTGCAGCGCTACCTCGACGACGATCATATCGCGCTGTCCTTCAACATAAATCGGCTCCTCATGAAGGACTTCCCTGTTCTGGTTCAAATATTTCACGTATTCGATAATGCCGCCCTCATAATGGAACCGCTCGGATTGTCCTGTCCGCTCATCCGTCAAAGACAGATTGATGCCTTTGTTCAAGAAGGCCAGCTCGCGAATTCGGGTCAACAGAATATTATAATCGTATACCGTAGTTTCCGTGAACACCTCTGGATCCGGATAGAACGTTGTCTTCGTGCCGGTGTGCTCGCCCGCTTCGCCGACAATGCGGAGATCGTACTGCGGCACGCCGCGGTGATACTCTTGCATATATACATGGCCGTCCCGGCGCACCTGAACGATCATCTTCGAGGATAGGGCATTTACGACGGATACGCCAACCCCATGCAGACCGCCGGATACCTTATAGCCTCCACCGCCGAATTTCCCGCCAGCATGCAGGACGGTCATGACAACCTCCAGCGTGGAGCGCTTCATTTTGGGATGCTCCCCCACAGGTATGCCGCGGCCATTGTCCGTGACGGTGATGCTGTTATCCTGATGGATCGTTACATCGATCGTATCTGCATAACCGGCAAGCGCTTCGTCAATACTATTGTCCACGACTTCCCATACCAGATGGTGCAATCCCCGTGAACTGGTTGAACCAATGTACATACCGGGCCGTTTACGAACGGCCTCCAGGCCTTCGAGCACCTGTATCTGACTCTCGTCATACGATTGTTCGTTCATCGACATGCCTTCTTTCACCTACTTCTATAGATTCAAATCCCCGGTTTGCGGGCAGTTAAATAGCGAGGGATATGTTTGCTTTCTTCTTGAGCGTGGCAGAAGAAATCGGCGAATAATAGACCATAGATTTCGTAACTACGATTGACTTGGCTTCTTCCTCCCCGATGCGCTGTACGTTCTTCTCCTTGATCGCGTGACTAACAAACTGCTTGGAAATCTTCGAGGACCTCTCAATCGAAATGTCGAAGATGGCTACCAGCTCAGAAGAGAGGATCACCTTTTCGCCACCTAAGTGAATGTACATCTCTTTCCTCCGCTCATTTATGAATTGACTTGTCCTTCGTGCACGTGAAAAATGCTGGCGTCCTGCAGCCGGCTCGCGTTGATCGTCTCCACGCCCGTTGCCGTTATGAACGTCTGCACTTTACTCTGAAAAGTCTCGATCAATTGAGTTTGCCGATAGGGATCAAGCTCAGACAGCACATCATCCAGCAGAAGGATCGGATACTCTCCGATCTCCTCGTGAATCAGCTCGATCTCTGCTAATTTTAGCGACAATGCCGTGGTTCTCTGCTGTCCCTGGGAACCATACACCTGGGCCTCGTTCCCGTTGATATGGAACGCCAAATCATCGCGGTGCGGCCCAGAAAGCGTCATGCCACGGCGTATTTCCTGATCTCTCATTTGTGATAACTTTATCATAAATTGCTCCATTAGGACAGCTTCATCTTCTTCCTCGGCCTCTCCGAAGGAAGGCAAATAGGATAATTCCAGCTTTTCGAGGCCTCCAGTAATGCCTTCGTGAATCTGCTCCGCCCATTTTTGCAGCTTTCTTATAAATTGTTTCCTTCTTTTGATAATTTTAACACCATGCTCCGCAAGCTGCTCATTCCAAATCTCCAGCATTGTCCCCATTTCCGGTCCGGCCCCGAAAGCCTGCTTCAACAGATTGTTTCTCTGCATTAGCACCTTCTGGTATTGCTGAAGATGGAACAGGTAGCTTGGCTGAACCTGGCCGATCTCCATATCAAGGAACCGCCGGCGAATCCCCGGCGTTCCCTTGACGATCTCCAGATCCTCCGGAGCGAACATGACGACGTTCAAAGCACCGATGAAGTCGCTGAGCTTCCGCTGCTCCAGACTGTTCAGCTTGGCCCTTTTGCCCTGCTGGGATAAGCGGAGCTCCAGGCTCAGCGTGCCGTATTTCTTCTCTACCTCGGCGGCAATGACCGCATGATCGCTGCCGAAGGCGATCAGCTCCTTGTCCTTGGCAGTCCGGTGCGATTTGGTCAAGGCCAGCACGAAAAGAGATTCCAGCAAATTGGTCTTTCCCTGCGCATTGCGGCCGATCAGCAAGTTGACATTGCCGAAGTCCTTCAGCTCAAGCGTCTTATAGTTCCGGTAATGCTCCAATCTTAAATGGTTCACATACATGCGGTCCTAAGCCCCCTTCCTTCCCGCTGCCCCATATGAATGAATATGGCATGCAGTCAAGGGACTTTATTGCTTGGCAACCTGAAACACGCCGCATCCTTCTACGTCCACCGTATCTCCAGGATACAGCTTGCGGCCCCGCCGGTCCTCCGGTTCGCCATTCACCTTAACGGCTTCCTCCTGCAGAAGCGCCTTGGCCATGCCCCCCGTAGGCACACAATCCGCCAGCTTAAGAAATTGATCCAGCTTAATGTATTCGGTCGATATTCCGACTGTCTTCATGGATAGCTTCTTCCTTTCTCCTTATCGTGCCCGGCATTTATGGATGCCTAGCTGCGTAAACCGATTAGTTCGTGGTGCGGTAAGGGAGGATGAGATACAGGCTTTGGCTGTCATCCAGCGGTTTAATAATAATTGGACTCATCGCGCCCGTAAAACCGATATGCAGCTGCTGGCTCTCGACCACCTTCAGTACATCAAGCATATATTTCGAGTTAAACGAAATACGCAGCGGATCCCCTTCGAACTTAGCGACCTCGAGTTGTTCTGTTACCTTTCCGAGCTCCGACGAGCTGGAGGAGATTTCAATCGTTCCGTCCTCCATCGTTTGCAGGCGGACAATATTCGTTTTCTCTTCACGGGAGAGCAAATAAGCCCGGTCGATGGAATCCGCTAATTTTTTCGTATCCAGGACGAGTTCTGTTTTATAGGTTGTCGGGATAATCTTGGAGGTATCCGGGTATGTGCCATCCAAAATACGGGTATAGAACAAAATCCGGTCGATTTTGAACAGTACTTGATTGTCTGCAACAACAATTTCGATCATGGTGTTCTGGTCAGGAATGATTTTGCTGAGCTCGTTCAGCGTTTTACCGGAAATCACGATATTGCTGAAGCGAATATCATCGGCATCAGCCAATACTGCTGTGCGGCTGGCTAGGCGATGCCGGTCAGTAGCAACGAATTTGAAATGATTGTCGCTTAAGTTCCACAGTATTCCGGTCAGAATCGGCGATGTTTCATTGGTCGAAATGGAGAATGCTGTTTGCTTGATCATATTCTTGAGCAGGTCGCCCGGGATCATAATGATTTGATCCTCTTCAATGCTTGGAAGCACTGGAAATTCCTCTGGATCAAGCCCAACCATTTGGATATCGGTGGAGCCGGAGCGGATTAAGGTTTGAAAGCCGTCCTTGACCTCCATTTCGATCTCTTGAGAAGGCAGCTTCTTAATAATTTCCACGAAAAACTTAGCCGGCAGAACGACGCTGCCTGGACGTTCGATTTGAACGATTTGTTTGTCGTGATCCTCAGCCGGGATAAAGGCCTGAATTGAAATATCGGTATCGCTGGCGGTTAAGGTCATGCCTTGGAAATTTACCTCCAGTTTGATGCCTGTCAATATGGGAATCGTTGTCCGGCTGGAAATCGCCTTGGAAACGTGTTGAATAGATTCGTTTAATTCATGTTTAAGAATGCGGATTTTCATAATTTCAACTCCTAACAAAATTTTATGTAGCTAGTCAGGTCATAAAAGTTGTTCTTGAGGCATATATTCCAATTATATCGACAAAAAGCGGGCGAGTATTTCACCGTACCTCGGTAGAACGAAGTTGTGCTTGGTCCCTTGCGGCTTAAAGCCGCTTATATATGATGATATATCTTTATAAAAATAATAGAAGAAGTAGTAGGGGCATTGAATATGTGGATAACACCCTTAATTATATGAAATGAAGCCTATCCACATGTGCATAGAATGTGCATAGGCTCAAAGCTTATTCAGGATAGATTTTTAATTTTTTCAATCAGGTTATTCACAATTTTGTATAATTCCTGGTCGGTTTTCAAGGCTTGGGATATTTTGTCATGGGCATGGATGACGGTTGTATGGTCTCGCCCGCCAAAGGCATCGCCGATCTTCGGCAATGAGAAATCAGTAAGCTCGCGCGATAAATACATGGCGATTTGCCGTGGAAAGGCGATTGCTTTCGTTCGTTTGCGCGCTTTGAAATCTTCGATTTTCAAATTATAGTATTCGCCGACTTTTTGCTGAATGTCTTGAATGGTAATCATTTTGGGACGACTGGATGGGATGATGTCTTTCAATGCTTCAGCGGCCAGATGAGTAGTCACGTCCTGGTTAATCAGGGAAGAGTAGGCTACGACTCGAATTAACGCTCCTTCAAGCTCCCTAATGTTCGTATCGATCTGATTGGCGATATACATCATCGCTTCGTTCGGAATATCCAAATTCTCGGCTTTGGCCTTCTTGCGCAAAATCGCGATCCGCGTCTCCAGATCCGGAGGCTGAATATCGGTAATCAATCCCCATTCGAACCGCGATCTCAGCCGTTCCTCCAGTGTAGGAATTTCTTTAGGCGGCCGGTCACTGGAAATAATGATCTGCTTGCGCTCTTCATGCAGAGCGTTGAAGGTATGGAAGAATTCCTCCTGTGTAGATTCCTTGCCCGCCAAAAATTGAATGTCATCAATAAGCAGGATGTCGATATTCCGGTATTTGTTGCGGAAGCTCTCCGCCCTGTTGTCTCGGATCGAGTTGATGAATTCATTCGTGAATTTCTCGGAAGAGATGTAAACCACCTTGCTGCTGGGGCTATGCTCCAGGATGTAATGGCCGATGGCATGCATCAGGTGGGTCTTGCCCAATCCGACGCCTCCATATAGGAATAGCGGGTTATAAGCCCGCGCGGGCGCTTCGGCAACAGCTAGCGAGGCGGCATGGGCGAACCGGTTGCCGGAACCGATGACAAAGGTGTCGAACGTATATTTCGGGTTCAGCATATGGGAAATCGGTTCTTCTACCGCCACTGGAGCGGGCGTCTCCTTCTGCTTCTGAGTCTGCTCAGCCGGAGCCGATTCTTCAATCACAAAAGAAACATCGACCTGCTTGTCGAGATATTCATATACAGTTGTAGCTACCAGCTTGGTGTACCGGCTCTCCAGCCATTCAACGGCAAATGTAGTCGGGGCGGATATGACGATTGAATCGTCGGTGAGGGACACTACCTTCGTTGCCTTGAACCAGGTGTCGAAGCTGGGTTTGCTCAGCTTGGTATTAATGATTGATAAGATATGCTGCCATATTTCGGAGGTATGGCTGTCCACAGACTGTCACTCCTTTTAAATCTTACATTTGTGGCTTGAGCCATGCAGAACGAGTCGAAAAAAAGCATAAATAAAGGGGACTATTATCCCCATTGGTCAGAAGGCTATAATAATTATAAACGTGGATAATTTAAAATTGTTCACAATGTTATCCACAGGTTGTTGATAATTATGTTGTTAACATCTAGATATTCACAACAAAAGCAATCTAATCATAGCAAAATAAGCCTTGTATTTCAATGTTCCGCACCAAATTATCCACAAATTCAATAACTTGTGTATAATTTTAATTCACACCACTACATATTGTTTATAAATTGTTTAGTATTCGACATAATGAGTGAATTATCGCTAAAAATTATGCACAGGTTGTTAAATAAAAGGTTGGAATTTGTGGAATCAATTTCTTGGGGAGGTTTGTGAATAACTCCGATTGCTCCTCGCTTGGGGCGAGCTATTGGAAAATAATAAAAAGGGAATGAGCGGGGGGTCTGACTCATTCCCTTTTTGATGTTTTGTTTTGCTAGTTAGAAGGGGGTGGAGGTAAATTTCTTTGGAAAGAGGCGATGGCCTCGTAATCTTCCTCCAGCTTGCGGGAAATTCGGATATAGATAGGAAGCAGCTCCTTATATACGGCTGCATGCTCTTTATTAGGCGAATGCTCATGCATGCCGCCGATCATTTCCTTAACGACGTCGAATGACTCGATTTTACCGAGAGCATATAGACCGAGAATTACAGCTCCCAGGCAGGAGCTTTCGATGCTTTCGGGGATAACGACCTTCTGGTCAAAAATATCGGCCATCATCTGCCGCCATAATGGAGAGCGGGCGAAGCCGCCGGTAGCCTGGAGCTTGCGCGGTTGTCCGATCTGTTCCTCCATGGCGAGCAGAACGGTATACAAGTTGTAGATGACGCCTTCTAATACAGAGCGGATCATATGCTCCTTCTGATGGTGTAGCGTAAGGCCGAAGAAGGAGCCGCGAACGTTCGGATTCCACAGCGGAGCCCGCTCCCCGGATAAAAACGGGTGAAAGAGCAGTCCATCTGATCCCGGTCTGACCCGTTCGGCGATTTTGGTAAGGACATCATAAGGGCTGATGCCCAGCCGATTGGCCGTTTCGATTTCCGAGGCTGCGAATTGATCGCGTACCCAGCGGAAAATGACGCCGCCATTGTTGACAGCACCGCCAATGACCCAATGCTTGTCTGTCAGCGCATAGCAGAAGATCCGCCCCTTCGGATCGAACACGGGCTGATCCACAACGGTGCGAATCGCTCCGCTAGTGCCGATGGTGACGGCCACTACTCCGGGGTCAATCGCATCGACGCCGAGATTCGACAACACTCCGTCGCTTGCGCCGACAACGAACGGGGTAGAGGAGGAGAGGCCCATCTCCCGGGCATAGGCCTCCGATAGCCCCTGGATCGTATGCGTAGTAGGCACGATCGCGGAGAGGCGATCCGGCGTAATCCCCGCCAGGTCCAGCGCTTCGGCATCCCAGTCCAGCCGGCGCAAATCCAGCATTCCTGTGGCCGAGGCGATGGAATAATCCACAATATATTGATCGAACAGCTTCTTAAACACGTACTCTTTAATAGAAATGAATTTATCAGCGGCCTGGAATATTTCCGGCATATCATGACGAAGCCACATCAGCTTCGTCAGCGGCGACATCGGGTGAATCGGTGTTCCGGTACGCATATAGATCTCATGGCCGCCAAGCTCGTTCTTCAGCTTGTCGGACCAAGGCTGGCTGCGGTTGTCCGCCCAGGTTAAGCAGCGCATGAGCGGGTTGCCTTCGCGGTCAACCGGAATCAGGCTGTGCATTGCCGAGCTGAACGAGACGAACATGATTTGATCGGGAGGGACCTGGCTGTCCGCCATGATTTGCTTAACGGATTGTACGACAGCTGCGAAAATTTCCTCCGGATCCTGCTCCGCGACCGAAGCGGATGGGGTATAGAGGGGGTACCCCTCATTGCCGGTAGCCACAATCCGGCCGTTCTGCTCGAATAAAACGGCTTTGGTGCTGGTTGTTCCTATATCTATACCAATCATATATAAGGGATGTTCCATGACTAATACCTACCCTCTAATTTTTAATGATTTTGAAGCCGGGAACCTGCATCTTTTAATACCCCTACGAAAAAATTGGCTATATAATGAAAGATTCCATGATGAATGTCATTAAGCTCAACAAGTAAGATCGGTTTATTATGATTGAGGCAGGCTGGCCTGTAAGGTCCGCCGGGAATCTGCGAAATATTCCTCGATTCCCGACTGAATAAGGGATTTGTCCCGGGTCTGCAGGCTGCTTACCAGCTTGCGATGCTTGTTGATCACGTATTTGGCCTGATCCTCGCTGCGGGAGAGCACTTCCTCATTCGTGATCAGCATGACCGTAAGGACGATGGGGCGGATGCTTGCCCATAAATGCATGATTCTCGCATGCTGCGATGCCTCGATCATCGTCTCGTGGAAGCGGATATCCTGGGAGGTGAACTCTACGTAATCCTGATGCTTTGCTGCGAGCTCCATTTTGTCGATCGTCTGCTCCATCTGGGACACGAGATCTGTCGGTTTCGTCAGATCCGGCTGCTGCCAGGCGAAGCTTTCGATCAGGTAACGGACGTCGTATAGCTCGAGAATATCTTTCAGATGAAGGCCAACGACGACCGCTCCCATCCGCTGCAAGGTAATAAGGCCTTCGGCGGATAGCGTTCTCAGCGCTTCGCGCACCGGAGAACGGCTCGTCCCGAAATCGGCGGCGATGCGGTTCTCGGACAAGATTTCACCGGCTGTAATTTGCCCCCGGATAATTTGCAAGCGAAGTTGGCTGGCGATGGATTCGCCGAGTGAATTTCCTTTTAACCAGGCAGCTGGATATTTCATGATACATAACTCCTTGTCTTGAAAGAGAGAATTTCCATAGTAAGCGTTTGAATAACGCCGGACCTTTTCATCATAGCACGGTTTTCATGAAGCGGGAATTGCCGCAGGGATAAGGCGAATCCATGCCAAGATGATACTGCTCAGGCAGTATGTCTATTGCTGGCCGGCGGATACTACCGCATGTCCACCGAACTCGTTGCGAAGCGCTGCTACTACTTTACCGTGGAAGGCGTCCTGGTCGAGAGAGCGGTAACGCATAAATAGGGACAGGGCGATAACCGGGGCGCTTGCCTGCAGGTCCAGAGCGGTTTCGACCGTCCATTTGCCTTCCCCGGAAGAGTGCATGATGCCGCGGATATGATCCAGCTTGGGATCCTTGGAAAAAGCCTGCTCCGTAAGCTCCATCAGCCAGCCGCGGATGACCGAGCCGTTCGACCAGACTTTGGCAACCTTTTCGTAATCGAAATTGAACTCGCTTTTGTCCAGCAGCTCGAAGCCCTCGGCGATCGCTTGCATCATCCCGTATTCGATCCCGTTATGCACCATTTTAAGAAAGTGGCCGCTGCCGGCTTTGCCTGCGTACAGATAGCCGTTCTCGACGGCAATGTCTTTAAAGATCGGTTCAATTTTGCGGAAAATAGCCTCGTCGCCGCCGACCATGAAGCAGGCTCCATACTGCGCTCCTTCCACTCCGCCCGAAGTGCCTACGTCAAAAAAGTGAACTCCTTGCTGCGACAGCCTGTCGGCCAGCTTGAGGGAGTTTTTATAGTGAGAGTTCCCTCCATCGATGACAATATCGTCCGGATTCAGCAGGGGAGTTAATGCAGTGATAGTGGATTCCAGGGGATCGCCGGCTGGAACCATGATCCAAAGGATGCGCGGGGTTTCCAGGAAAGCGATCATTTCCTCCAAGCTGGCTGCAGGGATTGCTCCGCTGCCCGCTGCTTTGCTGCCCGCCTGCTCGTTTACATCGTAGACTACGACTTCATGCTCATGCCGCAGCAGGTTTAGCACCAGATTATAACCCATTTTGCCAAGACCGATCATGCCTAGTTTCATTGTTGTAATTGCTCCCTTCCTCGGTTGGTATACTTGTATACAACTATGATCTAGATTATACTTCTGCATTTGTATGGATGTAAACCTAATTTAGAAATAGTTTTCCACATGTGCATAACTATTATGCGGAGATATGATAAATATGAACCTGTGGACAAGGCGTATCCGGTAATTTTTAAGCCTGGGGATTGTGCATAGTTTAAATTTGGGCGTCCTACTAAAAATGATGATAAAAAGAAATGCCGGGCCCGGTTGACTTTAATCGGGGTTTTATGGTTAAATGAAAAAAGGCATTTTCTGTGGATAATGAAAATGGTGAATATAGAAGTTTAGTCCTGTGAGGGGGGTGCAATAGATGAAACCGACTTTCAAACCGAATGTGAGCAAACGTAAAAAGGTTCACGGTTTCCGTAAGAGAATGAGCACGAAAAATGGCCGTAAAGTTCTGGCTGCTCGTCGTCAAAAAGGCAGAAAAGTACTTAGTGCATAAATGACTGCGTGAAGACCACTACGGTGGTCTTTTTTTAAGATTATAGAATTTGCGATTTCAGCGGAAGCTGAACGATTCTATAATTGTAGGAAAAACTACCGCCAATCACGGACGTCTTCCTTGAAAAAGATGCGTCGACAGACGATTTTTTATAAATGACCGGGGTGGGCGATCTCCCTGATGATTCCGTATGCGCTGAATTGATGAGAAGTAAGGTAGTGAAATATGTTGCTGGTTAATGCCCCCTGCAGTGAAGGTTCCGCTTTTTCGTTTCCGTCCCTAGGTTATGGTACCGCATGATATTTGCCGGAAGTGATTTTGAAGCGCACTAGCTGCGGGTTATTTTTGTTTTTGCTGCAATGATAATGGCATGCCTGAAGGAATTTGGCCTTGCAAGAACAATTGGTGTACAAGGTGCTGGGAGCTCAGCGGCAAGTTCATGGACTGAGCAGAGCACCATTTGTCTTGGCATGGCGATGAACGTTATGATTTTCACGTGTGTAGCAATATGTTACGTATGCAGGAGTATGTTAAATAGAAGCATGTAAGCAGGAATATGAAATTATGTTAACGGGACACCTATTTTAATATGAGGTTTACCGTTTTTGGCGTTGGTTTATAATACAAAGAAAGCGAAGCCCTGCATTGTCCTAAAGCGGCGTGGGGTTCAAAGCAAGGAGATTATCGTGCATAAGAAGCTGCGATTAAGGAACCGGGCTGATTTCAGCCGAGTGTACCGGTTTGGGAAGTCTTTTGCGAACCGCCAGCTTGTCGTCTATTGGTCGAACAAACCGGAGGTGGAACGATTTCGGCTTGGCGTCTCGGCCAGCAAGAAGATCGGAAACGCGGTCGTCCGCAACCGGATGCGCCGGTTGATTAAAGAGATTGTCAGGCTGCATGAATCGAAGATCAGGGATCATGTTGATATTATTTTCATCGTGCGGAAAGGCGCTGTCGGGATGGAATATCAAGAATTGGAGAAAAGCGTGCTTCATGCTCTGCGCAAAGCCTCGCTGCTCAAGCCTTCCAGACCGTAAGGATGCTTGTTTATTTGTCTTTTTAAATATGTTATGATTTACGATGAATGGATAGGTTTAAGAGAGGGGTTTTGAAGTGTCGCGTTTTAAGAACAACAGAAGCAAGTGGCTTCTCCTCATTTTAGCGATCGGTCTGGTTGTCGTGCTTGCCGGTTGCGGACAAGTTACGAATAATGCCACGACGACTGAAAATATGCGTAATAGCGGTTCCTGGTGGACAGCGAACGTCGTTTATTACTTCTCGCTTGCTTTGGATACGTTTGCGGACTGGTTCGGCGGGGAGTATGGATTGGCGATTCTCCTTCTTACCATTATTGTGCGTACGCTGATTTTGCCGCTGACGCTCAAGCAGGTCAAGAGCTCGAAAGCGATGCAAGCCATTCAGCCAGAATTAACGAAGATTAAGGAAAAGTATAAAGATAATCCGGAAATGCAGCAGCAAGAGACGATGAAGCTGTTTCAGGAGCATGGCGTTAATCCGATGGCCGGCTGTTTTCCGTTATTGATTCAAATGCCGGTGTTCATCGCGCTATATAATTCGATCTACAATAACTCGGCGATTTCTACACATTCATTTTTGTGGCTGCAGCTCGGAGAACCGGACAAGCTGTTCATTCTTCCGGTTATTGCGGCATTAACGACATACATTCAAACGAAAATGATGTCGAGCATGAACCCGGCAGGCATGCAAGGACCTATGCAGTTCATGATGCTGGTCTACCCTGTGTTGATATTCATCATGGCTTACAACTTCCCTGCAGCACTCCCTCTATACTGGGTGTACAGTAACCTATATACGATTGCGCAAAACTATTTCATTTATCGCAAGAAAGAGCCTGTTGTTGCTGCAGCTAGTAATGACGGGGGCGGTACGAAGTCGAAAAAGGGCGGTTCCAATTTAAAAGCCGGTCATCCCGGTAAAGGAGCCAAGGAGGCCAAAAAGTCGAAATGAATAAAATTGTGACGTCGGGAAAAACCGTTGAAGAAGCTGTAAAACAAGGATTGGCCAAGCTCGGCACTACCGAGGATAAAGTCGCCGTGAATGTGTTGGAGCAGCCGTCAAAAGGATTCCTGGGGCTGATCGGTGTCAAGGATGCCAAGGTGGAACTGACCTTGCTGAAAGAGACCCCTTCAGAACCGCTTCAAGGAAGTCGTTCGAGCCATACTGTTCCTGCAGCTGCTCTAGAGGATGAAGTTAGGGACGAACGGAATCCTTACGAGGAGGCGGCGTCATTTGTTCGCGACGTCGGCGAGAACATGGGTCTTCAGGTAAATGTGGAAATCGAGCATAAGAAGGATAATACCGTCTTGAATATTTCCGGCAATGATTTGGGGCTTTTGATCGGGCGGAGAGGACAAACCCTCGATGCTCTGCAATATTTGGCGAATATTATCGCTAACCGTTATTCCGATAGCTTCGTTCGTATCGTGCTTGATGCGGAGAATTTCCGGGAACGCCGGAGAAAGACGCTCGAGGATTTGGCCGTCAGGCTTGCTGGCCGGGTGGTTCGCACCCGCAAAGAGCTAGCGCTTGAACCGATGTCGCCGCAAGAGCGCAAAGTGATTCATTCCAAACTTCAGGATCACCCGGAGGTTAAGACCTACAGCAAAGGTGAGGAGCCTAACCGGCGTGTGGTGATCGCCCTGAAGCAGAGCAAATGAATGGGGACGCAATGACGTTGTTTCGGCAAATGTCATTGCGTCTTGTTTTTGTCTCAACCCTCCCAAACCCTCCCTTACCGTAAGGGAGGGCTCCCAGGGCTTGCAGCCCTCGGGACTCCCGCAAACTGGAGTAACGTTAGAGGTGCAGAGGCGCTCCTGCCCGCTGTCCCCTTCGGGGATGCGCTCTACTTACGGTGCGTGGCACGCTTTACCCCCTTCGGGTACGTCTTACTTTTGGAGCTCCTGGGCAACCTGAAAACACGCTGCAGGCACTTCTGCTGTCGGCGCACCCGAGTTGGGTAAGTGGGAGGGAGTCGCTTACGCCCTATCGGGCACGCTTTACTACGGCGCTCCTGCGGGGCGAGGGAGTGGGGTTGGTGGTGAATGAGTTGGTGCGTGCAAGGAGGAACTGTCCCTTCGGGATGCGCTTAGGTTGGTACGGGAATTATAGTGGTTGAATGTGGTTTTGCTCAGAGATGTGGCGAGATTGTGCGGGACAAATATCAGTAGGTGAAGAGCAGCAGAGCAGGCCGTTTGAATTCGGAGAAGCGGTAGCGGTCGCCTTTGTCAGCGGATTATAACCTCTTACGAATTTATCAAATCATAATAATCTGGTGACAACAGCGATCGGAGGATCAAACGGAATGCCGAGCGGTTTATGTTTTCACCACGTTTTTAGCTCGTCCACTGTTCTATGTTACGACAAGCAAATTTTATTCTATAAATTATGAGGTGAGTTAAAACATGTTGAGCGATACAATCGCTGCCATATCGACGGCAGTAGGTGAGAGTGGAATTGCGGTAATCCGGGTCAGCGGTCCGGAGGCGATTGCTGAAGTGGGAGCATTGTTTCGTTCCAAGAAGCCGCTGACGGAGGCAGAGAGCCATACGGTACATTATGGCTTCATCATTCATCCGAAGACGCAGGAGAAGCTGGAAGAGGTGCTGGTCTCCGTGTTCCGCGCACCCCGTTCGTTCACGACGGAAGACGTCGTGGAGATCAGCACGCATGGCGGGATCATTTCCGTGAAACGGGTAATGGATCTGCTTCTGCTGCAGCCTAATATTCGCCTGGCAGAGCCAGGGGAATTTACGAAGCGGGCGTTCTTGAATGGACGGATCGATTTGTCGCAGGCGGAGGCGGTCATCGACTTGATTCGTTCGAAGTCGGATCGGGCGTTCTCCCTAGCTTTGAAGCAGGTGGAAGGCGAGCTGTCTCGTAAAATCACGGCGCTGCGACATACGTTGGTGGAGACGCTGGCGCATATCGAGGTCAATATCGACTATCCGGAGCATGATGTGGAATCGATGACGACACAGTTCATCAAGACAAAATGCACGGAAGTGACGGAGGGCATCAACCAGCTGCTGAAGACGGCCAACCAGGGTAAAATTTTGCGGGAAGGCATAACGACGGCGATTGTGGGGCGGCCTAATGTCGGTAAATCCTCGCTGATGAATGCCTTAGCCAGAGAGAATAAGGCGATCGTCACTGACATTCCAGGCACCACTCGCGATGTGATTGAGGAGTACGTGACGATTAACAATATTCCGCTGAAGCTGCTGGATACGGCGGGCATTCGTGAAACGATTGACGTTGTTGAGCAAATTGGGGTGGAAAGGTCTCGTGCTGCGGTGCATGAAGCGGATCTGATCCTGCTTGTGTTGAACAACGCCGAGCTGCTGCATGAGGACGAGATCCATCTGATGGAGCAGCTGAGAGGCCGGCAGACGATCGTACTGATTAACAAAATCGATCTGCCTGCGCAGTTGAATAGAGAGGTTATAAGCCGTTATTTCCCGGAGGAAGCGATCGTGGAGCTGTCTGTGAAGACGGAAGAAGGGCTAGATCATCTAGAGGATGCGATCTCGAAGCTGTTTTTTGGCGGTCAGTTGGAATCCGGGGATTTGACCTATGTCAGCAATGTGCGCCATATCGCACTGTTGAACAAGGCGAAGCAATCGCTCGCAGATGCTTACGAAGCTGCAGATGCAGGCATCCCGATTGATATTCTGCAAATCGATGTTCGGCTGGCATGGGAGCAGCTGGGCGAGGTCATCGGAGATGCTGCGCCGGATGCGCTGATCGATCAAATTTTCTCCCAATTTTGTCTGGGAAAATAAGATCGCGTACGTATGGACAGCGTTCATTCATGGTATGATGAAAAAGAACGTTTTGAGTCATTTAATTTTTAATTAATTGTCGTTACTCTACTATATAATCACGGAATTCAAAGGGGGTTTTAGGATGGGATTTGAAGCAGCAGAATACGATGTCATCGTCGTTGGTGCTGGACATGCCGGCAGTGAATCTGCCCTGGCTGCGGCACGCATGGGCTGTAAAACATTGCTGGTCACAATTAACCTGGATATGGTGGCATTCATGCCGTGCAATCCTTCTATCGGAGGGCCGGCCAAAGGTCATGTAGTCAGGGAAGTGGATGCCATCGGCGGTGAAATGGGCCGCAATATCGATAAAACTTTCATCCAAATGCGTATGCTGAATACGGGGAAAGGCCCGGCGGTTCACGCGCTGCGCGCACAAGCGGACAAGGTGCTGTACCAGCATACGATGAAGGAGACGCTGGAGAAGCAGGACAATTTGACTCTGCGTCAGGGCATGGTCGAGGATTTGATCGTGGAGGACGGCAAGTGCGTGGGTGTCATTACCCAATCGGGAGCAAGGTACCGCAGCAAAGCAGTTGTCTTGACAACAGGGACTTATTTGCGCGGTAAAATCATCATGGGCGAGCTGGCCTACGAGAGCGGGCCGAACAACCAGCAGCCTGCTGTAACGCTGTCCCATAGCTTGAAGAAGCTTGGCTTCGAGCTCGTTCGCTTCAAGACGGGAACGCCGCCGCGCGTTCACCGGGATACGATTGATTTCTCTCAGACGGAGATCCAGCCTGGGGATGAGAATCTTAAATTTTTCTCGTATGAGACGAAAAGCTCGGATAATGAGCAGCTGCCGTGCTGGCTGACTTACACTTCACCGGAGACGCATGAAATCATTAATGCGAATTTGCATCGCGCGCCGATGTTCTCCGGCATCATTGAAGGAACAGGGGCCCGGTATTGTCCATCCATCGAGGACAAAATTGTTCGATTCGCCGATAAGCCGCAGCATCAGGTATTCCTGGAGCCGGAAGGCAAGAATACCGCAGAATACTATGTTCAAGGACTATCGACGAGTATGCCTGAAGAGGTGCAGGAGCAAATCGTGCGCTCGGTTCCTGGCCTGCAAAATGCCAAAATCATGCGCAACGGGTACGCGATCGAATACGATGTCATCGTTCCGACGCAGCTGTGGCCGACGATGGAGACGAAGCAGCTTCCCGGCTTGTTTACGGCGGGACAAATCAATGGTACATCAGGCTATGAAGAAGCCGCAGCCCAAGGGGTTATGGCGGGAATTAACGCCGCCCGCAAGGTGCAGGGCAAGGAGGGCATCGTGCTGGATCGCTCTCAAGGATACATCGGGGTGCTGATCGACGATTTGGTAACCAAAGGCACGAATGAGCCGTACCGTCTGCTGACCTCGCGTGCAGAATACCGTTTGCTGCTTCGCCACGATAACGCGGATTTGAGGCTGACACAAATCGGCTATGAGATCGGCCTGATCTCACCGGAGCGTTATGCGGCATTCCTGGACAAGAAGGAGAAGGTGGAGCAGGAGGTAGAGCGTCTGCGCACGACGAAGGTTCGTCCGGCGGATATCAACCCTCTATTGGAATCGATCGGGTCAGCACCGATTCAGGATGGCAGTCATTTGCTGGCGATTTTGCGCCGACCAGAGGTGACCTACGCACATATTCATCAGTTCTCTCCAGCTGAGGTTGAATTGGATGAGGAGATGAGGGAGCAGGTCGAAATTCAAGTGAAGTATGCCGGATATATCGAGAAGCAGCTTCTTCATGTTGAAAAATTGAAAAAAATGGAAAAAAAACGATTGCCTGAGAATATCAAATACGAAGATATTCAAGGCTTGGCCATCGAAGCACGTCAAAAGCTGGCTAAGATTCGCCCGCTTTCTATCGGCCAAGCATCGCGAATTTCCGGAGTATCGCCGGCTGATATCTCCATTTTGCTCGTCTATTTGGAACATTATAATCGGGTTACCGCCGCAGGAGGATAAGTGATTGGATCAAGTACAATCTCATTTTCTATCACTGCTCCGCGACCATGAAATAGAGATCAGCGCGGAGCAGTTAACCCAGTTCGAAATTTATTTCAAGGAATTAGTGGCTTGGAACGAAAAAATGAACCTGACGGGGATTACCGAACGTGAGCAGGTTTATGTGAAGCATTTTTATGATTCGCTTACCCTCTCATTTTTTGTGAATATGAAGGATATTCATACTTTGGCTGACATCGGGTCTGGAGCAGGATTTCCTGGCATTCCCCTGAAAATTTGTTTCCCTCATTTGAAGCTGACGATTGTAGACTCGCTGAACAAGCGAATTCTATTCTTGCAAAATATCGTGGATCAATTATCGTTGGATGGCGTAGAACTCATACACGGAAGGGCAGAGGATATTGCTCGTAAGACACAGTACCGTGATCAATTTGACTTAGTCACGGCCCGTGCTGTTGCCCGGATGGCTGTGCTCAATGAATTTTGCCTTCCTTTCGTTAAGGTCGGCGGCGTTTTTGCCGCAATGAAGGGAAGCGATCCGCGAGAAGAAGTGGAGGAAGCAGCACGCAGCTTAAAGGTGCTTCACGGCAGACTTACTGGCAATCATCACCTCACCTTGCCGTTGGATGATTCCGCCCGCCATATTATTCTGGTCGAGAAAGCCGGAGCTACTCCGAAGGCCTACCCTCGAAAGGCAGGAACGCCTTTAAAATCACCAATTGTTTAGTATAATGATTCGAATTATTTGAGTAGTTTCAGATCCTTTTAGCATAATGTTCCACGTGAAACAATTATGCTGAGGGATCTCTTACTCATGTAAGCCCATCTAGAAAAAATGCTAAATAAGAGAATAGGATTATAGAGAAAAAAGTGGTAGAATAGATATATCGATCATCAATTACCCGATGTTAGTTGATTTCTGCTTTATTTGCAGTATTCTAAATGTGCTTGCTTTAAATTCATGCAAGAATACTGCTCGTAGAAACTCACATGAAATACTACCAGTTATGAGATGATTCACCTTGGAAGCTATACATAGGTGATCGGTTTTCTCGATGGGGGCTATTTCACCATTACTGTGCAGCGTTCCCCTTGTCTTGAGAAAAACAATCGTTAGCAGTGGACTTTCCTTATAGAATACAGTAACCAATGTTTTTCTTCTAAAATAAGCAAGGAAATGCAGCCCATAAGGCTTTGCCTTATGACACTATGAAATTAGGTGGTAATTTACGGAATGAAAGAACAATTTTCGAAATTGTTTGGTTTTACCGAACGAAGCAGCGGAGATGAAGTGAAACAAATTCCGGTTGGTGAAATTGTAAGCAGTCCATACCAACCCAGAACTATTTTTGATGACGAAAAAATCGATGAGCTGTGCCAAACAATTAAGACGCATGGCGTTATACAGCCTATCGTAGTTCGTTTCCGAAATGATAAGTATGAGCTTATCGCAGGGGAAAGACGTTGGCGTGCGGTAGTGAAGCTTGGCTATGAGACGATCCCAGCTATTTTACGGGATTTCAATGATTCTCAAGCGGCTTCGATCGCTTTGATCGAGAATTTGCAGCGAGAGGGGCTTACTTCTATTGAGGAAGCTCTAGCTTATCAGAACTTGATCGACCTGCATCAATTAACCCAAGAGAGCTTAGCTCAGCGGCTGGGAAAAAGTCAATCGACGATAGCCAACAAAATTAGGCTGCTTCAACTGCCTGAACAAGTCAAGACAGCGCTCATGGAGCGTAAAGTTACAGAACGTCATGCAAGAGCTTTGTTATCTCTTGATACGGAAGAACTTCAATTAAAGGTATTGGATGAAATTATCAGCAAAGAGTTGAATGTCAAACAGACGGAAGCGCGAGTGGCCTTTTATAAAGAGGTCGCTAAGAATAAGAAATCTCCAAAACGAATTTCCTTTTCGAAGGATGTTCGGCTGGCTCTTAATACGATTCGTCAGTCGATTGATATGGTAACCGGCTCGGGGATGCAGATTAAGACTTCTGAGAAGGACCATGAAGATCATTATGAAATCGTGATTCAAATTCCTAAAAGATAATGTGTGATGCTCGCTGACCATGACCGCGAGGTTAAGAGGTCAGCTTCTTTTTCGGCAAAATGGCTTGAGTCATCCGGGGTCATTTCCATCTAACCGAACGCGCAGCTAGCGGGAATGATCATTTATGCAAAGTGCGGACGCACTGATGACTTTGTTGTCTTTTTGTAGAATCAGCTTAGTTGATACTACCTAGAAATACACTACAAGAAGATTTTTAACGGATACTGAGGTGAAAAGATTGTCTAAAATCATTGCCATTGCTAACCAAAAGGGAGGAGTCGGTAAAACGACAACCTCCGTTAACCTCGGGGCAGGACTTGCTGCGATCGGTAAAAAAGTGCTGCTCATTGATATTGACCCGCAGGGAAATACGACAAGCGGAGTCGGAATCAACAAAGCCGATGTAGCCAATTGTATTTATGATGTGCTTATTAATGAAGTGAATCCGAAGGAAGCTATTGTTTCTACGCAGGTGGATGGGCTGGATATCATTCCCGCTACGATTCAGCTGGCAGGAGCGGAAATTGAGCTTGTGCCTACGATCTCACGTGAAGTCCGGCTTAAGAAGTCGATTCAACAAGTCAAGCATATGTACGATTATGTACTCATCGACTGCCCGCCGTCGCTTGGTATTTTAACGATCAATTCGCTTACGGCGGCTGATTCGGTATTGATTCCAATTCAATGCGAGTATTATGCGCTTGAAGGGTTGAGTCAACTTCTGAATACGGTACGTCTAGTTCAGAAGCACTTGAATACGTCGCTGCAAATTGAGGGCGTTTTGCTTACGATGTTTGATGCCCGTACCAACCTAGGGATTCAAGTTATCGAAGAGGTTAAGAAGTATTTTCAACAAAAGGTCTATAAAACAGTTATTCCGCGTAATGTTCGCTTAAGTGAAGCACCATCGCATGGTCAATCGATTATAACGTACGATCCCCGGTCTAAGGGAGCGGAAGTATATTTAGAGTTGGCAAAGGAAGTGGTCTCTTATGAGTAAACGATTGGGGAAAGGTTTGGATGCGCTGATACCATCGCTCTCCATTCAAGAGGATGATAAGGTAGTAGATATTCCACTGAATCAGCTCCGTGCCAACCCGTATCAGCCACGCAAGACTTTTGACGAGGATGCAATTCGTGAATTGGCGGAATCGATTCGCCAGCATGGCGTTATCCAACCGATCATTGTTCGAAGTGTGTTGAAAGGCTATGAAATCATTGCCGGGGAACGGAGATTCCGTGCTTCTCAATATTGCGGAAATGATACCATTCCAGCTGTTGTACGGTCTTTCTCCGATCAGCAGGTCATGGAGATAGCTTTAATCGAGAACTTGCAGCGTGAAAACTTAAATGCCATGGAAATAGCGGTAGCTTATCAAGGCTTGATGGATCAATTCCAGCTAACACAAGAAGAGCTATCATTAAAGGTAGGCAAGTCCCGCTCTCATATTGCAAACTTCCTTAGATTGCTATCGCTTCCCGAGGAAGTGAAGGATTATGTTTCACGTGGAACATTGTCCATGGGACATGCTCGGGCATTGGTTGGATTAAAGGATGCGACGATGATTAAGGATCTAGCCAAGCAGTGTATCGATAATGAGTGGAGTGTAAGAGAGCTTGAGGATGCTGTACAGCAATTAGACCGTAAGAAGAAGGATAAGCCTAAGCCAGTGTCCCTAAAGCGTGATCCATATATCGAAGAGGTTGAAGGAAGCCTGCGGGAGAAATTCAAAACAACCGTGAAGATCAAAGCAAGCAAGGATAAAGGTAAAATCGAAATCAATTATTATAGTCAACAAGATCTGCAAAGATTGCTTGATTTACTCTCTTGATTCAGGGTTCATTGCGAATGGCATATTCGTCTTGCCTGAGGGATGCTTTAATCTCTGCAGCGGAGGAATATGTCATTCTTTGATCATAGGGTGAATAGATTATGAGATGGAATGAACAAGGATTAAAATTGGTAGCGAACTAAAGATATAGAATAGAAAATATATTTCATCTATATAAAATTAGTTTGCATAAATGAAGATTAGCAGATATACCAGATTGCAGGTTGCATATATAATGCAGATTGCATATATAAGGATTACAAAAAAACGGATTGAAGAAGGACGAACTATAGAGGTGTGGAGTTAGCAGCAGCCGTCTGAGGAGGGGAGTTCACTGAAAAGGCAAAGGGTCATCTATTTGGATCATGCAGCTACGTCTTGGCCCAAGCCCCCAACAGTTGGGGAAGCCATGCTGGCAGTATTGAATGGCCAAGCTGCAAGTGCCGGTCGGGGAAATCACAATATGGCGCTTCAAGCAGGACGGATTATGTTTAAGGCTAGGCAGGCACTTGCGACGCTGTTTCATGTTTCTAACCCGAACGATATTGTGTTTACCTCAAACACGACCTCAGCGTTGAATTTAGCGATTAAAGGCTGGCTGAAGCCCGGAAACCACGTTATTGCAACGATGGTGGAGCATAATTCGGTAAGAAGACCGTTGGAATATTTAAAGAGAACAATCGGGATAGAAGTCGATTATGTGGCAGTGAATGAATATGGACAGATTGATCTGGATGTTTTGAGGAACTCTTTCCGTCCAGAGACGACGCTGTTGGTATGCTCGCACAGCTCGAATTTGCTGGGAAGCATCATGCCGCTGAAGGAAATAGGGCGCCTAGCTCATGAGCACGGGGCTGTATTTTTGGTGGATGCTGCACAAACCGCAGGGACATATCCGATTGATGTCGCCGAGATGGGTATAGATTTATTGGCTTTTCCGGGGCACAAAGGCCTGCTCGGCCCTCAAGGTACAGGAGGGCTGTACATTTCTCCCCAGGTAGAGCTGGAGCCTTTGCTGCATGGAGGGACGGGGAGTCAGTCCGAGGTACTGGAGCAGCCCACTGTCCGGCCAGACCGCTATGAAGCGGGAACGGCAAACATAGTTGGCATTGCCGGATTGGCAGCAGGTGTGCATGCCGTGCTTGAATATGGGGTGGAACAAGTTTATGAACGCCAAAGGATGCTTATCCAGAACATGATGAAGGAATTAGCGGGAATGCCAGGCATATCCTTAATCGGGCCGAGGTTTGGAGAACCGCGAACAGGGCTCGTGTCCTTTAATCTGGAGGGCAGGGATGCCGCAGAAATTGCATTTCTTTTAGATAGAGAATATGGGATTGCTGTTCGCGCCGGTTATCATTGTACGCCATTAGGGCATATGACTGCAGGAACATCGGCCGGCGGAGCAGTTAGAGCCAGCGTAGGGCTGGATACGACAGAGGAAGAGGTCGAGACATTCGTATTAGCCATGCGGAAAATTTCGGCTCAATGACATGAACATAGGGGAGAGGAAGCATGCAAGAATGGAATGAGCTCATTCTGGAGCAGTTGATTTGGGTCGTAATCGGATTAGTGATCGTGGTGGTTTGGCTGCTCATTTGGAATTTGCTTCAAGGTGCTAAGCTCCGGAAGGTCCGCCGGAAATATGAAATGATGATGCAGGGGACGGGCGTGGAGGATCTGGAGGGCTTGCTCATTGATTTGAAGCTGCAGCAGGGCAAGCTGGAGGATGCGCAGGAACAGCAGCAAAAAATTCTAGAGCATTTGCAAAAAATCGTTCCGAAGCAAAAAGCAAAGATCGGCATCAAGCGTTATAACGCTTTTGCCGAGCGTGGGAATGATTTAAGCTTCTCCATAGCATTCCTTAATGATGAGAAGGATGGGGTCGTCATTACGGGCATTTATAATCGGGATGGCTCTTATGTCTATGCCAAGCCGTTGACGAAGGGGGAGTCCCCGCATGCGCTATCCTCGGAAGAAGTCGAGGTTATTGCTCTCGCCGCGCAAGGGGAATAAACCCTTTGTTCCATTCCATGATGGCAGAATAGAGGCTGCTAGCAATGATTTCGGATAGACGCATGACCAGACTAAGCCGCGTGTTCTGCAATACAAAATATTCCATGAAGCCGCCGACGTTGACGATGCCAGTCAGATGGATATCGCCAACCGGCGGCAATTCTTTATTTACGCCTGCTCCGGGGCGCAGGGGTCCTTGGACGACCTGAATCGAGCCTACGCTGGTCGTTTGACCCAGACAGGCATCAATGCCGATGATATACGGATCCACAAATGTGGTATTAATTTGTTGGAGGGTATCTTTTAGATTCATGGCGTGAACCGGCTCATCCAGCGTGCCATATAAATGGAAGTGCGGGCAGTTGTACTTAGCCAAGGCGGTGCCCACAAGAGGACCCAGGCAATCGCCGGTGGAGCGGTCGGTGCCGATGCACACGACAACGATTTCCTGACCAGGCTCGATCTGGGCAAGGTGAAGCAGCAGTCGATGAATAATGGCGGAATGTATGCCCGGCTCGGTATGTGGTATTTTTAAATAGGGAATTTCTTGTCCTGTGATAGAAGGGTTTAGCTGAGACATAGAATCTTCCTTTCCGCTTGGAATATCGTTATAGCGGCCCGCGAACCGGAACATCTGCTATAAGGAATAATAGATAGTATATGGAAAAAAGAGCATTTCTATACTCCGACCAAAGTATCGCTTATAATAGGGGGCTAAAGGTGTGGACAGATGGTTAGTGATGGCGTTTGATTCAACGCAGCAAGCATTAAGGGCCGAGATGCTGCTGGAATATGCGGACATAGAAATCGACCTTTTTCCGACGCCTAAAGAAATCACGGCAGGCTGTGCTCTATCGATTCGTTTTCCAGAGGAATCCCTGCCAGATGTCAAGCAGATTGTAGAGCAGGAGAACGTTGAGATCCGGGGAATCTATTCCCAATCTGAATCAGGTTATGATAACATCGAGTTATAGGAGGGAGAAGATGAATTTTTTTACTGCTGAGACGGATCATTCTATAGATTCTCCTGAAGAAGTTTTTGAAGCGGCAATAACCTGGAAGGATAAGCTGTGGGCTTGGGCGACCAATATCGATATGTGGGAAATGGTCTTATTTTCAGCCTTGCGGATTATTCTCATTTTTGTACTTACAAGAATTTTTATCAGAATTATATATCGGGTGATTGACCGCTCCCTTGAGAAAAGACAGAACAGCCGCCTAAAGGTTAATCCACGCAGGTTCGTAACCGTTGGCGAGCTGCTTAAGAATATTACCTGGATTACAAGCAACTTTATTATGGTTATGCTCGTGCTGGGCGAATTCGGCTTCCAGCTTGCGCCGCTGCTTGCCGGGGCGGGAGTACTAGGACTGGCTATCGGCTTTGGCGCTCAGAGCCTGGTCAAGGACGTGATTACGGGATTCTTTATTATACTGGAGGATCAATTTGCCGTAGGCGATGTCATTCAAACTGGCAGCCTTAAAGGTACGGTAGAGATGATCGGGCTCCGTTCAACGCGGCTCGTCAGCTGGACGGGAGAAGTTCATATCATCCCGAACGGTATGATTACCAATGTTACGAACTATTCGTTGAACAATGCGATGGTCATTGTCGATTTCCCTTTTAGCAATGATAAGAAGCTTGACGAGAGTATCAGCTTGTTGAAAAAAGCAATGCTAAAAATGAAGGAGGATCACCCAAATACTCCGGAAATGCCGCATGTGCTTGGAGTCCAGTCGCTGAGCGCCAGCGAATTTGTAGTCCGTATTGTGATGGAATGCATGCCGGCCGCGAGAGAAGAGATGGAGCGGCAAATTCAAACCTATGTGAAGCAGGCGTTGGAGGAAGCTGAGACGCTGGCTTTGCCAGAAGGGGAATAAAGAGGGATTATTAGTTGCTTCAAAGTTGCTTAAGAGCTGCATAAGAATTGCATAGAGTGAAGCTTCAAACGACTGCACGGGATCGTGGTCTTAAATTAGGAATAATTATGGAAGATGTAGGAGAGGAATAGACATGGAGCGTAAATCGTTTGGGCTGGGCGATGTTGTGTTGATGAAGAAGAATCATCCTTGCGGCAGTAATGAAATGGAGATCATTCGAATGGGAATGGATATCCGGATCAAATGCGTAGGCTGCAAGCACAGTGTACTCGTTCCAAGAGCAAAGTTTGAGAAAAACATGCGCAAGGTGATCCGCCCGGCTGCAGCAGCCGGTGAAGAAAACTCGGATACGCAGAACCAGTCATAATTCTGTTAAAGGGCGCCGGACCGTTAGATTTGGTAGTTAATATTATACCGATATTGGGAACGTTTGTTCCCTTGATCGGTTAGGCGTTTTGTGATATACTCAATTGTGCTGTGGAAAGGTACCCAAGAGGTCCAAGGGGGCTGACTCGAAATCAGCTAGGCGTGTCAAAGCGTGCGTGGGTTCGAATCCCACCCTTTCCGCCATTATAGCTTAGAGGCTATAATCAGGTCGGGATGAGAACCTACAGGTGTGGGGTCGTCGGAGCATAAGCTTCGATAGCATAATCATCGCAGTCCCGGAATGCAATGGAGGGTATCCCACCCTTTCCGCCATCATAGTCTAGTCACTATAATTAGTTGGGATGAGAACCCACAAGAGTGGGGACGTCGGAGTATAGGCTTCGAGATCCTTCGATTACCTTTCATACATACTTGAATGTTTAAACCTATCTGCGTTTTTAACGTGGATAGGTTTTTTGGTTATGCCGATAGCTTGAAATGGCTACTATAAGGGATAATTATTTTTAGTACTAAATGACGTGAATGGGAGATACGAGCCGCTGCTAACTGTTGTGAAAAATTCCCTGTAGGAATCTTACCCGCCAAGCCATAAACAACAAAGAAGAACCCATGAGGGTTCTTCTTTTGCGACGGGATGCGGATTGGAATTCTTCTCTCACGACTAAGAAACATCTGATCTTCGCCTAGGCTTTAACGAAGTGACAAAGAGGGGTCTTTCTCAATTCGCGATCGTTTGCTTCTAACGGGTAGTGAATAAGACTCCAGGCAGCTGTGTTGCTCGTGGATGATCCAACGGAACCACACCTCTCTTTGCATCGCCGTCTGAGTGTATTATGCGCAGAGACTTGCGTTTTATGCACCGGATTTGTAATTAATATTTCCGTGACTAGGGGCTGGTACGATTCGATTAGTGGACGCGGGCTTTTTCGGCTTTTTTCCACTTGCGATTCTTGTTGGTTGTCTCAGGGAATGTGTCGCGGCGTTCCAGTTTGACTCGCTTGGGGTTGTTGATTTGTGTATGGAAGCTGCGCGCCTCGCCTACTTCCGTGTAGATGCCGGGATTCGGCGCTTTGTCCCCAGGCTCGAATTCGGTTTGTTCACCCATGGGTAAGGCCTCCTTTCGGATTAAAATGGGGAAGCTGCGATAAAAGGCATGAAGCACGTTTATTGTATGGAGTTCCTTTAGGTTTCATACTTGCAGGGAGTACGCGGGTTTGATATAATATTTTGGTGCGAGTTGAAGCTCGCTCCTTGCTCCCATGGGGAAGAAGGTGGGGGCCATAGTCCAAGAGGAGGTGACATATATGCGCAAATATGAAGTGATGTACATTATTCGTCCTGAACTTGAACAAGAAGCTGTTCAAGCCGTAGTTGACAAATTCCAAGGCATCATCCAAAACGGCGGTGAAATTACAAAGCACGAAGTGATGGGCAAACGCCGGCTTGCGTATGAGATCAACAAAATCCGTGACGGTATTTATGTCCTCGTGAATTTCACAGCGACTCCTGATGTCGTTGCTGAGCTCGAGCGGATTCTGAAGATTTCCGACGAGGTTATCCGTTATCTCATTACAAAAGACGTAGCCTAATATAGGCGTTCAAGAAGTCTCCGGACTTGCTTGAACACGGATTGTACTTTGTAAGCATTAGCCCGGAGGAGGGGATTGGATTGTTGAACCGTGTCATTCTGATCGGACGTCTAACCAGAGATCCCGAGCTGCGGTATACGCCGTCTGGCGTAGCGGTTACTCAGTTCACGATTGCCGTGGACAGACCGTTCACATCGCAGGGCGGAGAACGCGAAGCGGATTTTATTCCGGTCGTAACTTGGAGACAACTGGCTGAGACGTGCGCGAATTACTTGCGTAAGGGCCGCCTCACAGCTGTTGAAGGACGCATTCAGGTACGGAATTACGAGAATAACGAAGGCAAACGTGTATACGTAACCGAAGTCATTGCTGATAATGTCCGTTTCTTGGAATCTAATCGTGAAGGTGGCAGTGGTGGCGGACAGCGCGAGGAGAATCCATTCGGTGGAGGCAGCGCGGGCGGCAATAGCAACCGCAGCAGCAATTTCTCACGCAGCCAAGATCCATTCTCTGACGATGGGAAACCGATCGATATATCGGATGACGATTTGCCATTCTAATATAGGAAGGACTGAAAAGCATGAGCTTCAAGCAAAGAGAAGGCGGAGACGACAAAAGACCGGCACGCCGCGGCGGCCGCAACAAACGTCGAAAAGTATGTTATTTCACTGTGAACAAAATTACTCACATTGACTATAAAGATACTGAGCTGCTTAAGAAATTCATCAGCGAGCGCGGTAAAATTCTGCCTCGTCGTGTGACAGGTACAAGCGCGAAGTATCAACGTCTCTTGACGATTGCGATCAAACGCTCCCGTCAAATCGCATTGCTTCCGTACACTACGGAGTAATCGCATAGACGATCCATATGAAATCCTCTTTAAGTAGATAAGAGGGCAAGAGCATCTCTAGCAGATGCCGTCCCCCTTATTGAACAAGGGGGATTTTTTATTTTGTCATCTAATAAGGATTTAGGTTGTTTCCAGGTAAATCCTTAATTTCAAAAAAACACTTGGAATATAACTGGTAATACTATATATTAAATATCAAGAATATATTTCTATCAGTGGTTATTTTTATAATAAATAGTCCATTGAAGGCAACATTATAAAACCAAGTAAGTGGGGATGTTTAATTTAATTTAGATCGCTCTAGCATTTACAAAACCTTGTGACAGGGTGATGAATATGAATGATGATCTCTTGAGCATCAAGAATCTGTCGACCTCCTTTCGCATATCGGATCAATGGTATGCCGCCGTAGATAACCTAAGCTTAACAGTAAAGAGAAATGAAATATTGGCTATCGTCGGTGAGTCGGGTTCGGGTAAAAGCGCATTGGCCTTCTCCATTATGGGGCTGCATACTCGTGCCCGCATGGAGGGAGAAATTTATTACCAAGGCCAGAACCTCGCAGCAATGTCTCCAGCTGAATTAGACCGTCTTCGCGGCAACGAAATCAGTATGATCTTTCAGGATCCTTTATCCGCACTCAATCCTCTCATGATAATTGGTGAACAAATCGAAGAAGTGCTGCTTCTTCACGAATCCAAGCAGACAGCATCACCCAAGAAGTCCAGGAAGCATAGGAAGGAACAAGCCATTGAATTATTGCAGAAGGTGGGGATTCCTCGTCCAGAGCATGCCTACGGGCAGTATCCTCATGAATTATCCGGCGGCATGCGGCAACGGGTGGTCATTGCCATCGCCATAGCGAACCAGCCCAAACTGTTAATCGCTGATGAGCCAACGACAGCACTTGACGTTACCATTCAGCTGCAAATACTTGAGCTCATTCGGCGACTCAAGGAGGATATGGCTGCAGGAATCATTCTGATTACGCATGACTTGGGCGTTGTGGCAGAAATGGCGGACCGCGTAGCCGTAATGTACGCTGGGCAGATTGTTGAAATCGCTTCAATTTATACTTTGATGAAGAATGCGAAGCATCCTTATACCCGTTCGCTAATGAGCTCCTTGCCTACCGTTAATGATGAGGGTGCCAAGCTGCACGTCATTCACGGCGTTGTACCGTCTCTTAAGCATCTGCCTCGACAAGGCTGCCGGTTTCGCTCCCGGATACCCTGGATCGATGAGTCCAAGCACGAAGCTGATCCGCAGCTGCACGAGGTCGAACCGGGCCATTATGTCCGCTGCACATGCTATAAGGATTTTCATTTTCTCGATTACTGAGGGGAGGATCATGTATGGCGCTTCTTGAGGTTAGGGAGTTAAAGGTGCATTTTCCGGTCTATGGCGGGGTTTTCCGAAGGGTCATTGATCGGGTAAAGGCAGTTGATGGCGTCAGCCTGAATATAGAGGCAGGGCAGACCTACGGCCTGGTGGGGGAATCCGGCTCAGGGAAGACGACGACAGGGCGGGCGATCATCGGCTTGAATCCGGTCACTTCGGGGAGGATCCTGTTCCAGGGAGAAGATATCGGGGATGGGATGCGCCGGAGCCGTTCAAGGTTCCGAAGGGATATTCAGATGATCTTCCAGGACCCGTACTCTTCATTGAATCCGAAGAAGCGGGTGTTGGATATTGTAGCAGAGCCGCTGCGTAATTTCGAGCGTTTATCAGCCGCAGAGGAGAAGCGCCGCGTACAGGAGCTACTGGCTCAGGTTGGTCTAAGCGCAGAGACGATACATAAATATCCGCATGAATTTTCCGGAGGCCAGCGCCAGCGCATCGGCATTGCCCGGGCAATTGCTTTGAAGCCCAGGCTGATTATCGCCGATGAGCCGGTATCCTCGCTGGATGTATCCGTTCAGGCGCAGGTGTTGAACTTCATGCAGGATATTCAGAAGGAGCTGAATCTTACCTACCTATTTATCAGCCATGATCTCGGCATTATCCGCCACATGTGCGATTATATCGGCATTATGTATAAAGGGCGGCATGTGGAGCAGGGCACAACGAGGGATATTTTTGAGAACCCCCAGCATATTTATACGAAGCGTCTATTGGCGGCCATTCCGGATTTGGATCCGAAGCAGCGGGAGATACGTCACCGGCAGCGCGAATCGGTTCGTTTGGAATATGAGGAGGCTTATTCCCGGTACTTTGACGATGAGGGATTAGCCTGTGATTTAAAGCCGCTCTCTACGACCCACTTTGCGGCCTTGCCCGAAAGGGGGTGAAGCCGATGTGGAAAACGATTCTGCGCAGGCTGTTGATCATGATTCCGCAAATTATTCTGCTGAGTGTTCTTGTTTTTATTCTGGCGAAATCATTGCCAGGAGATGCCTTGACCGGAATGCTGGATCCGAGCGTCGATCCGTCGATGCTCCAGGAGCAGCGGGAGAAGCTGGGGTTGAATAATCCCTGGCATATTCAGTATTGGGATTGGATCACCAAGGCGGTTCAGGGCGATTTCGGCCAATCCTTCCGCTTCAAGATGCCGGTCATGGATTTAATTGGACAGCGAATTAACAATACGATATGGCTGTCTTTGGTGACGTTAGTGCTCACATATCTTATCGCGATTCCGCTGGGAATCATTAGCGGTCGTTATCACGATACCTGGGGAGACCGGATAATTACCGGATATACGTATTTAGGCTTTGCTGCGCCCTTATTTATTTTTGCCTTGCTGATGCTGTGGATTTTCGGGTTTCATTTTCAAATGTTCCCTACGGGAGGAAGCGTGGCTCCTGGGCTAGCGCCCGGTACCTTCGATTATATGGTCAGTAAAATATACCACTTGCTGCTGCCTGCCTTGTCAATGGCTCTGATTACTACCGTGTCTACCGTGCAATATTTGCGCAGCGAGATTATCGATATCAAGCAGAAGGATTTCGTTCTGCTGGCAAGGGCGAAGGGAGCGTCGGAATCCCGCGTTTATACGCATCACATTCTGCGGAACTCGCTTCTGCCGATCGCCGCGTTCTTTGGCTTTGAAATCACGGGACTCATCGGCGGGACTGTTTTTATAGAGTATATTTTCAGTTATCCGGGAATGGGGCAGCTGTTTTTGAACTCCATTTTGATTCGCGATTTCAGCGTCGTGACTGCCCTGGTTCTGCTTTACGGCATTGCTTCTATCTTGGGATCATTAATTTCGGACATTATTCTGGGCATTGTGGATCCTCGCATTCGCATTAAATAATGCATCGATCGTACGGGGGTGATGAAATGGATAAAGCAAGCAGGCTAGTAGAGGACGAAGTCTATGAGCCGTCAGCCAGCCCCTCCAGCTGGCAGATTTTATGGCGGGAGATCAAACGGGATAAGCTGGCGCTTGCGTCTCTGATTTTCTTGGGTATCGTCGTTGCGGCGGTCTATGGCGTATCTCTGATCCTGGACCAAAAGCAGATTGTAACGGTTGATTTATTTGCACTGTACCAGCCCCCCTCCTCGAAGTTCTGGCTTGGTACGGATTATGGCGGGCGGGATGTGTTCGGACAGCTGATTATTGGTACTAGAAACTCGCTGTCGATCGGAATTATCGTAACGGTTCTGACCGGAGTGATCGGCATTCTGGCCGGGCTGATCTCCGGGTACTTCGGCGGAACGGTAGATAACGTAGCGATGCGGGTTGTCGATTTTTTCATGATCCTGCCAACGCTAATGATCGTCATCGCCTTCGTGGCTGCTGTGCCAAAATACAGTGTTGTTTCGTTCTCGCTAATTATGACAGCCTTTCTATGGATGGGAATTGCCCGCCTGATCCGGTCAAAGACGCTGCAGGAGAGGGAGCTAGAATACGTGAAGGCTTCGCGGACGCTCGGCTCATCCCATCTGAAGATTATGTTTACCCAGGTCCTGCCTAATTTAAGCTCCATTATTATCGTGACGATGACGCTGAATTTAGCGGCCAATATCGGGCTGGAATCGGGCTTGTCCTTCCTGGGATTCGGGTTTCCCGAAAGTACCCCCAGTCTAGGAACTCTGGTCAGCTACGCCCGGAATCCGCAGACCCTGGAGTTCAGATGGTGGATTTGGTTGCCGGCATCACTACTCATTCTTGTATTGATGCTTAGCATAAATAATGTCGGTCAAGCGCTAAAGCGTGCGACGGATGCTAGACAAAGAAGAGGATGAAAGGGAGGAAATGCTATGGGAAGAAAGTTAACTCCACGAATGCTGCTGCCGCTATTGCTTACATTCATGATTGTTCTCTCTGCCTGTACGTCCGGCAAAGGGAACGAGGGAGCTCAGCCGCCAGGTCCGACCAACACACAGAACCAGACGGAGGGCGAGAACAAGCCGAAAGAGGAAGGGCTGTACTCCATTGAGGATTTCAGTAATGTCAAGACGAATGAAGGGGAGCCGATCAAAGGGGGATCGATTACTTACGGCCTGGTGTCAGATACGCCATTTGAAGGTATTTTAAATTATAATTTCTCCTCCGGCGCTCCGGATGCGGCAGTGCTGGGGTGGTTCGATGAATCGCTCCTAGCATGGGATAAGAACTATGTCTTTACGAACGATGGGGCAGCAACATATGAGGTATCAGAGGACGGAAGAACCTTTACGTTCACCATTCGCGATAATGTCAACTGGCATGACGGCAAGCCGGTAACGGCGGAGGATTGGGAGTTTGCCCATGAAGTCATTACACATAAGGATTATGACGGCCCGCGTTACGGCTCGGATTTTACCAATATTGAAGGAGTGCTCGAATATCGGGAAGGCAAAGCCGATAAAATCTCCGGCATTAAGGTGTTGAGCGATAAGAAGCTGCAAATTACGTATATTAAATCCACGCCGTCCTTATTGACGGGCAGCATCTGGACCTATCCGCTTGCGAAGCACATATTCGGCGATATGGAAATTGCCAAAATGTCCTCCTCCTCTGCGGTTCGCGAGAAGCCGATCGGCTTCGGCCCTTTTAAGGTAGAGAGCATCGTACCGGGGGAATCCGTGGTTTATACCAAGAATGCCGATTATTGGCGGGGAGAGCCGAATCTGGATAAAGTCGTGCTCAAGGTCATTAATCCGACAACGGTCGTTCAGCAATTGAAGTCGGGCGGGGTTGACCTGGTGGATTCATTCCCAATTGACCAGTTCCCTGACAATGCTAATATGTCCAATGTAGAATATTTGGGTGTTATCGATCGGGCCTATACTTACATCGGCTTCAAGCTGGGCAAATGGGATGAGGAGAACAAGGTAGTTGCCCCGGATCCTAATGCCAAAATGGCGGATGTGAACCTGCGCAGAGCGATGTGGCATGCGGTGGATAACGACCAAGTAGGCAAGCGCTTCTACCATGGCCTGCGCTGGAATGCGACGACGCTCATTCCGCCTTCCCATCCGGAGTTTCACGATGCTAGCAATCCGGGAATTGCGTATGATGTTGAGAAAGCCAATCAAATCCTGGATGAGGCCGGATACAAGAAAAACGGCGAATTCCGCACCAAGCCGGACGGCAGCGAGCTGGTGATCAACTTCTTATCGATGACGGGCGGAGACATCGCGGAGCCGCTGGCCCGTTATTACGTTCAATCCTGGAATGCGATCGGGCTGAACGTTAATCTAGAGCTGGTTGAATTCAACACCTTCTATGATCGTATCGGTAATAACGGGAAGGATGATCCTAATGTCGATGTGTATCAAGGCGCATGGACTGTAGGCATTGATGTTGACCCGGCAGGACTGTACGGACGGGATGCGTTGTATAATTTCTCAAGATACGCCAGCGAGGAGAACGACCGTCTTCTGGCAGAAGGGGTCTCTGAGAAAGCCTTCGATGTAGCGACGCGCAAGGCTATTTATAAAGAATGGCAGCAATTTATGATAGAGGAAGTTCCAGTGTTCCCGACGCTCTATCGTTCCGAGATTGTGCCTGTGAATAAGAGAATTCTTAATTATGCCATCGGCGACGGAACGGGAATCTATCTATATGAGCTGGCGGTGACGCAGGATAAGCCGTTTGTTGCAGAATAGAAGAGCCGACGTGCACAAAACGAAGTAATAGAAACGATCAAGCAGTGGATTAACCAAGCGAGTCCCCCGCGGAATGCGGGGGATTTTTTTGGTGTTTTTCCAACAACATATTTGTATGCAAAAACCGGTTTATGGTATAGTACGAAGCGGTAGAGTAATTTTAGTATTTTCGGTTTAATTACTATTTTGTAGTTTTTTGCCGAGGACTACGGTTTACAATTAATTGAAGACACCTGGTATTGCGGCTGTATACCGTATTTAACTGGAAATGCAGTGAGGGAGAGCCGTTATAGTACAAACCATGGGAGGCATATGATGTTAGAACGAAGAAATAGAGCCAAAGATAAAACGAAGAAGCGCAGCAGACTTAGAGGCCTGCTCATCACGCTGCTGGTCCTGATCATCGTCGGAGCCGGAGCATATACATTCCGCAAGCCGTTAGCATTAATGGCATTTGATTTGTTCCTCTCGGGGCAGGTGGAGGAGCAGCTGGAGAAATCATATTCCCCGATCGAAGGGGAGAAGCCCAAGCCTGTCGTTGCCGCCAAAGAGATGAAGCCATTTACCGCTTTGCTGCTAGGCATCGACCAGCGGGGGAATGAACCGGCGCGCTCCGATACACTGATCTATGCTGTCGTGCGTCCGCAGGACTCCAAGGTATTGCTCATCTCGATCCCGCGAGATACGTATACCGAAATCGTCGGACGGGACAAGGACGACAAGATCAACCATGCCTATGCATTCGGCGGGGCCAAGATGACCAAGGATACCGTGGCGAATTTCATGGGTTATCCCGCAGATTACTATGCGGCCATTAATTTTGAGGGCCTGCGGAATGTTGTAGACGAGCTCGGCGGAATCGAGCTGCCGATCGACAAGGATATCGTGAACAAGCACAAGGACCATGAGAAATTCACGATTAAGGCGGGCAAGCCGTTGTATGACGGTCAGGAAGCGCTTAATTACGTCAGATATCGGGAGGACAGCGACTTCAACCGGACGAAGCGGCATCAGATCTTCCTGAACGCTCTGGTCGATCGCATGCTGAAGCTGGACCAAATCGGAAAGATCCCTGATTTAATGGATATGCTGGGGGAGAATTTCAAGACGGATATGGCTCCGAGCTTCATTATTCAGCTGTCCAAGCAACTGCTGACCAACCAGGCGCCGCAAATCAACGGGTTTACCATCATGGGTGAAGGCATGCGCAAGAACGGAGTTTATTATATTCAAGCCAATGAAGAAGACGTAACTTTTGCCGGGGAGCTGATTGAGAGCTGGACGAATCCGAATACGAAGACAGAGGATTTGCTAAGTCCTGATGCACAATCGGCCCAAGAAGGGCAGAATAGCGAGCAGCCATAAATTCTTATATGGATATTATTTAAGTCTCTACAGAATCGTAACCTTATTCGGCAGTCCGGTCCCCGGCTGCCGATTTCGCACCTGTAATGGAACAAATCCTGCTGTGCATCGTAACAATAGGGAGAGTCTGAAAAGGGCAGAGGAGGACTTTTATATATGAATATCGCGTTTTTTCTACTACCCAAAAAAGACGTCGTTACCGTAACCCTGGATTCTACGCTCAGGCAAACTTTAGAGAGAATGGAATACCACAGATATACGGCCGTGCCGATCATCGGCAAGGATGGCGTCTACGTCGGCACTGTAACCGAGGGAGATCTGCTGTGGTACATGAAGAATTCCGGAGGCAAGGTGACTTTTGAGAACGCTTCTAAATTTCTACTCAAGGACGTCCCGCTCAAGATGAACAACAGGCCGGTATCCATCGATGCGGCGATGGAAGGCCTGATCAACCTCGCCAAGGTGCAGAACTTCGTGCCCGTGGTTGATGATATGGGGCGGTTCATCGGCATTGTACGACGCAGCCAGATCATCGAGTATTGCGAGCGGTTTGTAACGAGGGATGTATCCGTTCCCAAAAATTAGAGGCAAGGTTTGCTTCATAGGAAGGAATTGCTTTATGCTATAATGAAGAATAAAGCTTTTTTCAGGGAGGGTGGAAGCTGTCCGCCATGCAGAAAGAAATGGATGTGGCCAAACGCGCCAAAGTGATTGAGTGGCTCAAAACGGAAGTAGTCGATCACGTATCCCGTTTATTCAAGGCATTGTGGGAAGGCAGCACGACACGGGTAAGTGACAGTCTCGCCAGTCTGATCGTCAGTTCTTACATATTAGGACGCAGGCTTGGCGTATCCTATAAGGATATGGACGATCATATCCTGGAAAAGCTGAAGAAGCATGAGCAAGAAGGGCACCAGTTGGAAGATTGGTATCAGGATATTTCTACATTGCAAGAACATTTGCGCAAGAGGTGAACCCATTTGAATTTACGCTGGACCTCGATTGCATGGAGCGTAGTATATCTGCTGCTCCTGCTGTCGTTTGCATCGCCTTTTTCTTTTATCACGATTTTCGTTATGTTATTGCCCGGCGTCATCCTCTACGCAACGTTATCGCTGAGAGCATTCTTATTTCACATCGCAGTCGTATGGGCGGCAGCATTCCTTCTGCTGCTGAATCCCGTGATTATTCTTCTGGCTATTTTCTTCATTGTTCCGGTGCTGGTCATGGGATATCTGTACAAGGCAAGGGCGTCCGCTCTCAAGGTGGTTGTAATGGGAACGGGAACGCTTCTGCTGGAATTTCTGCTGGCCTTCCTCGCCATTACCGTCATTTATGATTTTAACCTGGCCTCTTCGATCGAAGAGACGCTGACGACGATGACGACCCTGATGCAGAATATGGCCGACAACGAATTGATCGCTGCCGATCTCGTATGGACTCCGGAGATTGCGCAGGAGCTCTCCAGCCTGGCCGCGAGAATGACTCCATTCACAATGATCATGGGCTCGTTCCTGCTTGCAGCAGTGACGCATATGATTGCCCGGCCGATCCTGAGCAGCCTCGGATATGCGGTGCCTAGCTTCCCGCCGGTGCGGGACTGGAGACTGCCGCGGGCGCTGATCTGGTACTACCTGGCTACGGTATTGATTATGCTGTTCGGCGGCGCTGCTGTTATGGACAGCTTCGTCGGCACGGTGCTTCTCAACTTGTCGCCGATGCTTAATTTCTTGTTTATGATTCAGGCAGCCAGCTTTTTCTTCTTCTTGGCTTATCATAAGAAGTGGAACCCGGCGATTCCGGTGTTGCTGATCATAGTGATGCTGTTTGTTCCTCCCCTGAAAATCGTGGGGATCCTGGATATCGCTACACCGCTGCGTGAGATAATTACGAGATCAAGACGATAGGGTGAGAAATCATGCCTAATTTACTTCAAAAACGTTGGCACGGCTATCAGAGCGTATGGGTGTTTGCGCTGCAGCTTCTGCTCGTCATATTTATCTCGTATTACAATTGGATCCTGGGCCTGATCAGTCTGTGTTTGGTTTGCGGCTTGACCTACGTCATGCTGCAGGCGGAGCGGCGCTTCCGCAAGGAGCTTGTTCGCTATGTGACCAATCTGACGTACCGGATCAAACGGGTAGAGGGCGAGGCGGTGAGCCGGCTGCCGTTCGGCATCCTGCTGTACAGCGAGGAACGGACGGTAGAGTGGCATAACCGCTTCGTGAACCAAATGTTCTGTCTGGATTCCGTCGTTGGGCAGCCGCTGACAGAGCTGCTTCCAACGGTGCCTCCACACCCTCCCCGGGACAAGAAGGATCCGGCTGTGAATACAATCTCTACGGTCGAGGCGGTCGTAGCAGACCGCCATTACGAATTGACGGTGCTGCATGATGAGCGCCTGATTTACGTTCACGACATAACCGCGTTCGCGGGTCTTCGCGACCGATACGAGGATGAGAAGGCCGCGCTGGGCATCGTGATGCTCGACAACCTGGACGAGGCGGCCCAGGGGATGGACGATCAGCAGCGGACCGCGCTTATCGCCCGCGTGGCCACGGTTCTGACGGAATGGGCGAAGCAGTACAGGGTCTACCTGCGAAGATTGTCCTCGGAGCGATATTTGATGATGCTGAATCAAAAATCGCTGAACGAACTGGAGCAGAGCCGGTTCGTGATCCTGGACGAGGTCCGCGAGATGACCGCGGACCTGAAGGTGCCGATGACGCTGAGCATCGGCCTCGCCTCCGGCACCGAGCGCTACAGCGAGCTGGGCGAACTCGCCCAGTCGAGTCTGGATATGGCGCTCGGGCGCGGGGGGGACCAGGCCGCTGTGAAGGCCGGTCAGCGGCTCTCGTTCTATGGCGGCAAGTCGGGCGCCATAGAGAAGCGGACGCGCGTGCGGGCGCGCGTCATTGCGCATGCTCTCCGCGATTTGATGCAGGAGAGCGATAGGGTCATTATTATGGGCCACCGCATGCCGGACCTGGACGTCATCGGCGCCTCCATCGGCGTATTGAAGGCGGCGGATATGTTCCAGGTCGAGGCGCATATCGTGCTCGACGACAAGAATCCGGGCATCGACCGCCTGATGGAACGGATCGAGAAGGAAGAGCCTCTGCATCGCCGCTTCATCACGTCGGCGCACGCGCTCGACATCATGACCGAGCATACGCTATTGATCGTCGTCGATACGCATAAGGCATCGATGACGATGGAGCCTAGACTGGTCGAAGAGGCCAGCCGGGTCGTTGTCGTCGATCATCACCGGCGGGGCGAGGAATTCATTAACGATGCGGTGCTCGTCTACCTTGAGCCGTATGCCTCCTCGGCGTGCGAGCTTGTTACCGAGCTGCTGCAGTACATTCATGAGAAGGTCGAGCTCAGCCCGCTGGAGGCGACCACGCTGCTTGCGGGAATTACGGTGGACACGAAGCATTTCGCGCTGCATACCGGGTCGCGCACGTTCGAGGCTGCGGCATTCCTGCGGCGGATTGGCGCCGACACCGTGATGGTGCAGCGGGTACTCAAGGAGGACCTGCAGGAATATATCGCAAAAGCCGATATTATAAAGCATGCGCGCATGATTTATAATCATATCGCTCTGGCGGTAACGGAGCCGAACCGCAAGATTCCTCAGCTGCTGATCGCCCAGGTGGCTGACACGCTGCTGAACATGACGAATGTGCTGGCCTCGTTCGTGATTAGCGAGCGGCCGGATGGCTTGATCGGGATCAGCGCCCGGTCATTGGGCAATATGAACGTGCAGATCGTGATGGAGCGGCTGGGCGGCGGAGGGCATCTGACGAACGCTGCAGTGCAATTGGAAGGAACCCAGGCTGAAGCGGAGAGAAGGCTGCTGGAAGTGTTGGATGAAATAGAAAAGGAAGAGGGGTTATTCGAATGAAAGTTATTTTCTTGCAAGACGTGAAGGGTCAAGGCAAAAAAGGGGAAATCAAGAACGTATCCGAAGGTTATGCACAGAACTTCCTGATTCCGCGGGGGCTGGTGCGAGTGGCAACCGAAGGCAACGTCAAGACGCTTGAGGTTCAGAATGCGGCGGAACAGAAGCGCAAAGCCCAGGAGAAGGAAGAAGCGATCCAGCTGGGCAAGAAGCTGGAGGAAATGACGGTCACGCTGCAGGCTAAAGCCGGAGAAGGCGGCCGTCTGTTCGGCGCGATCACGAACAAGCAAATTGCCGAAGCATTGGCTAAAGCGGGCGTGAAGATCGACCGGCGCAAAATCGAGCTTGCGGAGCCGATCCGGACGCTTGGCGTTACCCAGGTTCCTGTGAAGCTTCACCCTGACGTGAAATCGACGCTCAAGGTTCAAGTAACGGAGGAGTAAAATGGCGGGAGATCAATTCTTCGACCGTATTCCCCCGCAGAATCTTGAAGCGGAGCAGGCGGTGCTTGGGGCGATACTGCTGCAATCAGAAGCGCTGATTACCGCCATGGAGCGGGTGCGGACGGAAGATTTCTATGACCCTCCTCACCAATTAATCTATGACGCCATGGTTCAGCTCGGCGAGGAGAGTCAGCCGATCGACCTGATTACGCTAACCTCCAAGCTTCAGGACCGCGGGCAGCTTGAGGACATCGGCGGGGTCAGTTACCTGGCTAAGCTGGCTAACGCAGTGCCAACGGCGGCCAACGTCGATTATTACGCCCGGATCATTGAAGAGAAGTCGATGCTTCGCCGGTTGATCCGGACGGCTACGCAGATCGTCAGCGAGGGCTATGCCGGCGGCGAGGACGTAGGCGGCATGCTGAGCGATGCGGAGCGGAAGATACTCGAGATATCGAACAGCCGATCCGGCAGCGGCTTTATCGCGATTCGCGACGTCTTGATGGAAGTGTTCGAAAAGGTGGAGGAGCTGCACCAAAACCGGGGCAATACCACGGGAATCCCCTCGGGCTTCGTCGATTTGGATCGGATGACGTCCGGCTTCCAGCGTAACGATCTGATCATCGTCGCGGCCCGTCCGTCCGTCGGCAAGACGGCGTTTGCCCTCAACATCGCCCAGAACGTCGCCGTTCGGGCCAAGGAGACCGTCGCGATCTTCAGTCTGGAGATGTCGGCGGCTCAGCTCGTTCAGCGGATGATTTGCGCGGAGGCGAACCTGGACGCAGGGGTTATGCGGACAGGGGATTTCAAGAACGACGACGACTGGTCCAAGCTGACGATGGGGATCGCCGCTCTGTCGGAATCGGAAATTTATATCGATGATACGCCGGGGGTAACGGTGGCCGATATTCGCGCCAAGTGCCGCCGGCTCAAGAAGGAGAAGGGCCTCGGGATGATCGTCATCGACTATCTCCAGCTCATTCACGGGCGCGGCAAGCCGGGGGAGAACCGGCAGCAGGAGGTATCGGAGATTTCCCGTACGCTGAAGCAAATCGCCCGGGAGCTCGAGGTGCCGGTCATCGCCTTGTCCCAGCTCAGCCGGGGCGTAGAGCAGCGGCAGGACAAGCGCCCGATGATGTCCGACCTGCGGGAGTCGGGTTCGATTGAGCAGGATGCGGATATCGTGGCGTTCTTGTACCGTGATGATTACTACAATCAGGAAACGGAGAAGAAGAATATCATCGAGATCATTATCGCTAAGCAGCGTAACGGCCCGGTAGGAACAGTGGAGCTGGTCTTCCTGAAGAACTTCAATAAATTCGCGAATTATGAACGCGCGCATAGCGATGCGTTTGCGGGGTAAATTATAAATTAAATAGCGGCATTGTCCTTATATTACAATTTTTCATGCCAGATCCCGAACAATCACGATTTTATACTCGTGATTGTTCGTCTTTTAATTTGACATTGAAAAACGCAATTGTTACACTTGTATTGCTGCCCGAGATCAAAGGAAGCTGCAGCGGCTTTTGAGGCGGTTATCGTTATGGCAGCCGCCGTCATAAGCGAACCTGACGTATGGAATTCAAGCAAGGCAAATTCGGGTGCCTTACGCACCGACGGGGGAATATACATGTCAACAGTAGTCGTTGTGGGAACGCAATGGGGAGACGAAGGTAAGGGGAAAATCACGGATTATCTCGCGGAAAGCGCGGATGTGGTAGCCCGTTATCAAGGCGGCAACAACGCCGGTCATACCATACTTATTGACGGGAAGAAGTATAAACTGAGCTTAATTCCATCGGGCATTTTCTATAAGGACAAAATATGCGTCATCGGTAACGGGATGGTCGTCAATCCGGCAGCCCTTATCGAGGAAATCAACTATATTCAGGACAATGGGTTCTCGACGGATAATCTGGTCATCAGCGACCGGGCCCATGTCATTATGCCTTATCATATGGTTCTGGATGCTCTGGAGGAAGACCGGAAGGGGCCGAACAAGATCGGTACGACGCGCAAAGGGATTGGGCCGGCGTATATGGACAAGGCGGCGCGTAACGGCATTCGTATCGCCGACCTCCTCGATCCGGAGGAGTTCGAATCAAAGCTGCGCCATCTTATGAAGGAGAAGAACCATATCATCGAGCAGGTATATGGCGCTGAGCCGCTGGACGTGGAGGAAGTGCTGAAGCAGTATTTAGAGTATGCGGAGATTGTCCGGCCGTATGTCCGGGACACGTCGGTGATTTTGAATGATGCGATCGATGCGAAGCGTAAAGTATTGTTTGAAGGCGCGCAGGGCGTGATGCTGGACATCGACCAGGGCACTTACCCGTTCGTGACTTCCTCGAATCCGTCCGCAGGCGGGGTCTGCATCGGTTCCGGCGTCGGCCCGTCCAAGATCGATCAGGTCATCGGCGTAGCGAAGGCCTATACGACGCGTGTCGGGGACGGTCCATTCCCGACGGAGCTGGACGATGCGACAGGCGACGCGATTCGTGAGGCCGGGCACGAGTACGGCACCGTTACGGGACGTCCGCGCCGTGTCGGCTGGTTCGACAGCGTCGTCGTGCGCCATGCCCGCCGGGTGAGCGGCCTGACCGGGCTATCTTTGAATTCGCTGGATGTACTGACCGGGCTGGAGACGGTCAAAATCTGTACCGGCTATAAATACCGCGGCGAGGTCATCAGCCATTATCCGGCCAGCCTCAAAATGCTTGCCGAGTGCGAAGCGATCTACGAGGAGCTTCCAGGCTGGTCCGAGGACATCACCGGGGCGAAGACCCTGGCCGATCTGCCGGAGACAACGCGGAACTATGTACAGCGCGTGTCTGAACTGACAGGCATTCCGATCGCGATCTTCTCGGTAGGCCGGAACCGCAATCAGACGAACCAGGTATTGCCAATTTTCGAATAAGGCGGCATGCCATATAATTGATTCGAAAGCGTCATAACATTTAGCCGTTTGGAGCGTTCGTGGAGAACGTCTGCTCCGGGCGGCTTTTTTTGCTGTTCTTTTCTTGCATCGGGAGGTTGAATCGGCCTTCTATCGTCCATACTGGTAGGTAGGATAAGTAGAAGGAGGAATAAGATGAGATGGGCTGCCTGGCTGGCGAAGCTATCGATTACGGTAGTCATCGTCAGCATGTTAACCGTCGCTACGACGGGTTATGTCGTCAATTGGTATATTCGGTCGCTGCTGAGCAGTTATAACATACCTCTCGAAGTGGAATCGTTAAGCTTGGGAAGCATGATGAAGGGGATGCTGGGCTTTGGAGGGAAAGGGAGCACAGGTAAAGGCACAGGAAACAGGACCGCTGGCGGTAATGGCTTGGACAAGGGTTCGGGCAGTTCGGACAATGGAAAAGAGAGCGCCAGGGTCAATCCAGGCATCGGCAGCAGCGCTGGGGGAAGCGAGAATGGGGAACCCGGCACGGATGGGGCTGCCGGCGGGCAAATGAGCGGAGATGCGAATGGAAGGGATGACGTGCAAGGCAATGAGGCTGCAAACGGCAATGGCGGCGGAGATGACCGTGGATCGGGCCGCGGATCTGAGCATCCTGATGGCGATGGCATGAACACGGGGGAAGGTATTCCCGAGGACGCACTTCCGGTAATGGGCGGTATGGCGTCCGGACAATCACAGCAATCGCAGCAGTCCCAGCAGTCGCAGCAGGGGGCTCTCGGGAGCCAGGATCAGGCGGTCGTTATTTCGCCGGAGGATCTGTTAGCCAAGAAGGATGAACTGCCCAATCAGCAAAAGGAAGAAATTTTTAACATTCTGATGGCTAAGCTTCCGGAGGACGAAATGCAGAAGATGACTGCGGCAATGGAGGGCGGGTTGACCGAGGCTGAAATGATAGAAATTCAGCAAGTTCTATCCAAGCATTTAGATAAGGAGCAGTACGCTAAGGTCATGGAAATACTAAAAAAATAATTGGATAATGCACTAACAATATAGTATGACAGCGATTCCATTCACAGAATTGTAAATAAAATACCTGCTGGTTAATTTAGCAAAAAAACGTTAAGCCCGCTCTTGGAGCGGGTTTTTGGCATTTGTGAACAGAGTTGAAATTCAAGACGCTCGTATGCTAAAGTAAACGATAGCGATTAATGGTTAAAATTTTGAAACTATTTTCTGTCGAATAGTGTCTACTAGAAAAGGAGATTTACCATGAAAGGGTTCAGGGGAAAACTCGGGCTCGGTCAGCTTACGAAGCGGCTTCAGCGTGTATTTCAGAGCATCAGGCCGAACCATAATCTAGCGGCGACCAAGCAAGACGAAATAGATAGTGTGAGCGTAGAGAGCAAGAGTATTCATAGCACGAGCATTGATAGTATGAACATTGATAGTACAAACATAGAGAGCACAAACATGGATACTATGAATACAAACAGTATCGATGCAGCTGGCTTGAACACAGATGGCCTGATTACAGATCGGCAGGGTATGAGATTACGGAGAATCAAAATCGGGGCTATAGCAGCCGTCCTTGCGACAGGCACCTTCCTGGCGGGATATCAATATGTGCAGGCGAATACGGTGACTTATTACCGCGTCATGATCAACAACGAGGAGATCGGGGAGATCGAGAGCGAGGAGCAGCTGTTAGCGCTCTACAAGCGTAAGGGGCAGGAGTACGCTGAGAAATACCCGCAGGCGGATATGGTAGTTAATACGAAAGGCATTACAACGGTCGAAGCGAAGAAGTATAAAGCCAAAATCGATGCGGACGCGACCCTCGCCAAGCTGAGTGAGAGGCTGACGGGTTATTCCCGCGGGGTAGAGCTGAAGGTCGACGGCAAGACCATAGCGATCGTGAAGGATCAGGCTACGGCCAACGCGATTCTGGAGCAGGTGAAGGGGAAATACGCACCGGACACTTCCTCCAATAATGCGGCTTCCAAAATTAAATTAGTGAGCAGCAATCCGAACGCGGCCAAGAAGAAAAACGGCGTAACGGTGGAATCCGCTGAGATTGTGGAGGAGGTTACGCAGGCTGCCGTGAAGACCGATCCGAACAAGGTGCTGAGCGCCGAGGAGGCGGTGCAGCGCATCACGGAAGGCAGTGAGGCTGTGATCACCTATACGGTTCGCGAGGGGGATACAATCTCCTCTATCGCCAAGCGCTATGGGGTGACCCAGAAGGAACTGTTCGCGAATAACCCTGGCGTTCAGGAGAAGACAATGCAGATCGGTACGGAGCTGAACGTAAAGGCGTTGAAGCCTGCGCTTACCGTAAAGACGGTGGAGCTGGTATCCGAGGAAATCGTCACCGAGCCCGAAGTAATCATTCAGAAGAGTGCGGATATGAAGGCGGGCGAGTCCAAGGTGGTGGCCGAAGGGGAAAGCGGCCTGAAGATCATGGAATATCGGCTGACTAAAGAGAATGGCGAGGTGGTCACCGAGGAATGGCTTGGCCATGAGGTCATTAAGGCATCGTCGCCGCGGATCATCATCAAAGGCACAAAGATCGTCGGTGAGGGAAGCGGCCAGTTCGCATGGCCGGTATCCGGCGCTCGGATGACGAGCAGCTACGGCGAGCGCTGGGGCCGAACGCATAAAGGCGTCGACCTCGTCTCTTCGAATCGGAATATTCTTGCCGCGGATGAAGGAGTTGTCAGCTTCGCAGGCGTCAAATCCGGCTATGGCAATGTTATCATCATCAATCATAATAACGGATATGAGACGCTGTATGGGCATCTGAGCAAGATCAGCGTAGAGAAGGGCGACATCGTAGAGAAGGGCAGCAAAATCGGGGTTATGGGCAGCACAGGGCGCTCTACCGGGACGCATTTGCATTTTGAAATTCATAAGAACGGCAACGTGCAAAATCCGATGAAATATCTATAGTATAAAGGCAGTTAAAAAGTCATGTTCAAATAAAAATGGCCCGCGCGGCCGGTGTTCCCTCAGGAGCACCGTCACGCAAGGCCATTTTTTTATATCAATTCGCCGCAACAGCTTCGACCTCTTGCTTGTCTTTCAACTGGTGTTGACCTGATACCACGACCTGATCTCCCGAGGCCAAGCCTCCGATGACCTCCTGATGCAGTTCGTTGAGGCGTCCGAGCTCCACCTGCCGTTTCTCGACTTTGCCGCCGGAGAAAATGTAGACGTAGGTGTTGCTCTCTTCCCGGATAATCGCCGTAGTTGGGATGGTGAGCACTTCCTGCTCCGCTTCATCGGTCAGCCGCAGCTGCACCTTGGTTCCGGGCTTAAGCGCCAGATTGGCGTTGTCTGCCTGCAGCTCCAGCTCATAGGTTCTGTTCATGGTGTCCATAATGTCCGCGAAATAGACGATTTTTCCCTGGAGCAGCTGTTCCGGCTGATCGCTCGCATAGAACGAAAGCTCGGTTTTGCCTTTCAGGAGCTTGGCGTTTTCTTCCGTGATGTTCGCTTTGATTTTGACCGGGTTGATCCGCTGAATTTTGCCGACGGCCCCTTGGGTTATGGTCATGCCGGGCTCAATCGAGAAATCGGTCAAGATGCCGCTGATCGGCGCAGTCACTTTATAATTGTCCAAGGTGCGGTTGATTTGCTCGATATCGATTTGTGCCAGCTTAATCTGATCTTTCAGCGGCTGCAGGGCATCCACATCGTCTTGCCCGGCAAACTGGCCCTCTTGCAGATTTTTCTGGGCCGTGCGGAGCCCGATTTCCGCTTTTTGCTTCTGCAGCAGTACATCGGCCGGATCCAGTTCAAACAGCAGTTCCCCCTGTTTGACCTGATCACCACGCTTTTTCAACGCTTTAAGCACGTCACCGCTCGCTTTGACTACAATATCCCGTTCCGCTGAAGCCATCACTTCGGCTACCGTCTCCTGCGGCGCACCAATGCTTCTCTTTTGAACTTCACTGATCTTGACAGACGGCTTCTGAACAACGGCCTGCTGCACGTCCATTTGCGTTTCCTTAGGGGCATTGCAGCCGGACAGGGCCATTCCGGCCATGGCCAGCAACGCGCTGCCCATCATAACTTGGATCCATCTTTTGTTTCTCATTGACTTACCACTCCCTCACTGATGTCGTCGGATGATTTATCGACTCGGCCTCCTCTGCGGAACAAACGGCCCATCCGGTTCTTAAACGATTCAAGCAATTCGTAGACGACCGGAACGACGACCAACGTCAGAATCGTCGATGAAACGAGCCCGCCGATCACGACGACGGCCATGCCTTTCGAAATGATAGCTCCGCCTTCGGTAAAACCAAGCGCAAGCGGCAGCATGGCAACCATCGTTACGACCGCCGTCATGATAATCGGTCTTAGGCGAAGCATGCCCGCTTCGATTAAGGCGTGGCGAACGGTGTAGCCTTCGTCGCGGAGCTGCTGCGTCCGGTCGATAAGCAGAATCGCATTGGTCACGACGATCCCGATCAGCATCATGAAGCCGATCAGCGAGGTGATGCTCAGCGCTTCGCCGCTGATCAACAGGCCAAGTAAACCGCCAATTACAGCAAGCGGCAGCGAGAACAGGATGACAAACGGTGCGCTCAAATTGCCAAAAGCAATAACCATGATGAGATAGACGATAAATACGGCCGCTGCCATGGCGACAAACAGCTGGGAGAAGCTTTCTCCGATATCTTCGTTAATCCCGCCGACTTCGCGCGACACCCCGTCAGGAAGCTCGACCTGATCCAGAGCCATCGCCACTTGAACGGCAACGCCGCCCTTGTTTTGGCTGTCGATTTTGGCGGTAATGTTCACAACCTGTTCCTGGTCGTTGCGCTGAATGCTGGAGGCGGCATTGATCATGTTCAGCTTCGCCACTTCCTTCAGATAAACGATGGAGCCGCTCCCCGTATGGAACGGAATGTCCCCCAGCTTGGACAGCGTATCGATGCCCGATTTATCCAGTTGGACCGTTGTCGTGTAAGTGATGTTATCCAGCTTGACATCACCGATTTCATCCTCGGCCAGCCAGCCGGCGACAGTTTGCTGTACCGTAGAGGCGCTTAGCCCGTATTGCCAAGCTTTGTTCTGATCGACTTCGATTTCAAGCTCCTTCTTGGCATCGCTGAGGGAGTCCTCCACTTCCTTAATTTCCGGAAAGTCCTTCAGCTTCTCCTTCAGCAGCGCGGAAGCTTCAACCAGCCGATTGAGGTCGTCCCCCTTCAAGGAATATTGGAAGTCGGAGCCGCCTGCTGAATTGCCCTCCAGGGATCTAACGTCCAGTTCAGAGTCTACCGGCAATTCGGCCATTAAAATGTTTTTGTACTGCTCCTGAACAGCTTTGACGTTGCTGCCTTCGCTGACTTCGGTGAAAATCTGCGCCCGGTAAGGTGTTGCCTCCGTGGAGCCGTCAAATCCGATCAGCGATTCGGTAAAGGTAAATTGCGGCTGACCATTGGACATTTTCGCATGATGCAAAATATCCTCCATATCTTTGACTTTGGCATCCATGGTTTTCAAAGAAGTCTCGTACGGCATCTTAATGACGAAGTAAAACTGCCGCGGAGGCTCTTCCTCAGGCATCAAGGTGATGGATAAGAACGGCAGCGTTCCGATAATTGACGCGATGAACAGAAATCCTGCGGCCAGCAGCGTTTTGATCCGGTGGCGCAGCGACCATTCCAGGACACGGCGGTAAAAAGCCGTCGAACGCCCAGCCTTCTCTTCATGATGCTTGATCTTGGCTCCGCGGAGCACCAGCACCTTCGCCAGCATCGGAATCACCGTCAATGCCACGAGCAGCGAAGCCAGCATGGCGGTGGACAACGTAATCGCGAACGGCTGGAATAATTGCCCGACCATACCGCTGACAAAGGCGAGCGGGGCAAAAACCCCAACCGTCGTCAGCGTGGATGACGTAATGGCTGCGCCGACTTCGCGGGTGGCCAGCTTAATGACCGATTCGCCGCGCTCCTGCGCTTTCTGCAAATGCGAATATATATTTTCAATAACGACGATACTGTCGTCCACGACCCGGCCGATCGCGATGAACATACCGCCGAGCGTTAGAATGTTCAAGGAAATGTCCAAGGAATTCATAACGAGCAGCGTAATCAGGATTGAAAGCGGAATCGAGACCAGGACAATCAAAGTCATGCGCATATTCCGCAGGAACAGCAGGATCACGAGCGCCGCCAGCAGCGCGCCGGTGAGCCCTTCATGCACCATTCCGCTAATGGAGGAACTGACTAGTTCCGAAGTGTCATAAATCGTCTTAAAGCCGATATCGGGAAGCTTCTGCTCCCAGTCTGCGAACAGTGACTCGACTTCCCTCGCGAAATCTACAGCGTTGGCATCGCTCGTTTTGTACAGTTGGATGCCGATGGCTGGCTGCTGATTCAGGCGAGCTATGAAATCCGATTCCGAGATCGATTCGACCTTGCCCAGCTGATTCAAGCGAACCCGGGTGCCGTTTGCGGTCAGCAGATCCATGTTTTCCAAGCTATATACGCTGTTGGTGTCGCCCTTTACACGGGCCATCAAGGAGCTGCCATCGAGATCGACGGCGCCTGCCGGCAGCGAAGTGAGGTTTTGGCGAACCTGGCCGGATACATGTCCGGGAGTAAGGCCAAAGGCGTTCAGCTTCCCGGCATCAAGCTTGATGGTAAGCTTCGTCTCCCGCGCTCCGATTTCGTCCATGTGGTCGTAGCCGGGGATCGATTCCAGTTCGGGCTTGATCTCATTGGCATACCATTGATCCAGATCCGTCTGGCTCATGCCATTTTCGCCATAGATGGCGAAATAATAAGCCGGAATTGAGGCGAAACCGAAGGTGGCCACTTTCGGAGTGCTGGCCGAAGCAGGAAGATTGACCTCTTGCAGCAAGCTTTCAATATCTTGCTTTTTCTTTTCGGGGTCGGACTTTTCGGTCAACATGACCATAATGGTTGCAAAGTTGTCGCTTGACGTAGAGTCCAGCGAGGTAACTCCCTCCATGTTGGCTATTTTTTTCTCTATGGGTCTGGTTACTTGCTCCATGACGTCGCTGGGAGACCCGGGATATTGGGCCGTTATGTATACCATGGGAATCGAGATGTCCGGCATGATCTCCGTCTTTAATTTCCCAGCAGCATACAGGCCACCGCCAAACAACATGATGATCATGATAAACAAGGCGCCTGTATTTTTCATGGAAAAATGAATTAGTTTGTTCATGGTAATCCTCCTATCTTAAGAAAGACTACCGAATAAATGTGAACTGAGTATGAATAAATAAGAAGTCAACTTTAAATTTAATTCGCATAGATCAAAGAAACTATATTGCTTAGGACGGCAGGGTGACGGTGATTTCCGTTCCGGCCCCGGGCTTGCTGCGCACTTCGATATGGCCGTGATGCAGATCCACGATTCTTTTGACGATCGCCAGGCCCAGCCCGTTGCCATTATGAACCCGGTTGCGCGAGCGGTCCGCCTTGTAGAACCGTTCGAATATCTGGGCTTGATCCCCGGGCGCAATGCCGATTCCCGTATCTTTGACCGTCACGGAAACCTGGTGGATGCCCCGCCGCACGTCAATGGCGATTTTGCCGCCTACCGGCGTAAAGCGGATGCTGTTCCCCAGCAGGTTGATCCACACCTGATCCAGCTGGTCACGGTCGCCGCAAATTTTCACAACGGGCAGCTCCAGATCGATCGCAATGGATTTGGCGGCCCATTGCGGTTCAAGAGCGACAGCCGTTTGCCGGATCTGTTCATCGAGCCGGAATGTAACGGGACGGAAAGGATGATGCTTCGACTCTAGCGAGGCCAGCTGCAGCAGGTTGTCGCTCATCCGGGACATTCGTTCGCTTTCCGCGATAATGATGTCCAAATAACGATCCCGTTCCATAGGGCCAAGCGCATCGGTCTCCTTCAGCGCCTTGGCGAAGCCGCGGATGGACGTGAGCGGCGATTGAATTTCGTGCGAGACGTTAGAGACGAAGTCCTGGCGCATCTCCTCCATTTGCCGCAGCTGCCGCCGCATTTCGTTAAAGCTCTGCACCAGGACGCCCAATTCGTCTTTACGCCGCGCTTTCAGTTCGCTGCTGAAATCCCCTTTGGCCATCCGTTTCGTCGCTTCCGTCATTCTGCGCAAAGGCTGGATCAGAAAGGCGGCTTCCACGATAAAAAACAGACTGCCGCCCACCAACAGGACAGTGATTCCGGTGAGGATCATGCCGCCGATCGGATAACCGACCTGGCTGTTCGAGCTTGGATCGATAAACATGGCATAGGTTTGCCCTTGATGGCCGAAAGGCAGCCCCACATAGGCATGTCCTTCGGAGGTAGTTCCCTTCACGATTTCCCCTTGAAGCACGCGCTCAATTTGCTCCCGGCTTATCTCGATTAGTGAATCCGAGCCGTATTTCTCTTCGGACAGGGAGCCGTCAAAAATTTGCATACTGACCATACTTGCCAGATCCTTGATGTCGTCCATCACCAGGGCCCGGCGGTCGTACCCGACCCGCTCGAAAATCCGGATCAGGCTTTGGCCGAGCGTAATCATGTAGTTCTGGGTTTGATCCTGGATCTGACGCTGGTATAAATAGCCGATAACCATCGTGGAGGTTAGCAGGCTGACGAGAATGGCGACTAGAAACATCACGACGATACGGACGTATAGCGATTTGATCATTTGTCCACCACAAGGCGGTAGCCTAGCCCGTATACGGTGGCGATATGAAAGGAGTGAGTCTCCTCGCTGTTTGCGGCAAAGCGTTCGCGCAGTCTTTTGATATGGACGTCGACCGTGCGGTCATCCCCTGTATAGTCTGGACCCCAGATTTGTTCAATCAGCTGCCCGCGGGTAAAGATCTGCCCCGGATAGCTTCCGAGCTTGAACAAAAGCTCGAACTCCTTGGGAGGGAGCATGATTTCTTCGGATCCACGGATCACTTTATAGCTTTTGCGGTCGAGCAAAATGTTCCCGAGCTGAATGCTTTGGGAAGAAGCGATTTTATAGCGCTTGAGCAGCACTTTGATCCGGGCCACCAGCTCGAGCGGCTCAAACGGCTTCACGACATAATCGTCGGCACCCAGGTCAAAACCCTTTATTTTCTGCCCCGTCTCGCCCTTCGCAGTAACCATAAGCAGCGGTGTATCCGGGTACAGGCGGCGCAGCTCGCCGCACAGCTCCCAGCCGTCCATGACCGGCATCATGATGTCGAGCACAACCAGATCAACGATTTCCTGCTCCATCATTTTCAGCGCCATGGCGCCATTTTCAGCCTGGATGGGACGTAATCCTTCCTTCGATAAATAGAGACAAATCAGTTCGCGTATATGGGGGTCGTCATCGACGAGCATAATGGTGGTCATAGGCTTAATTTTCCTCCTTAAGTGACTGGTAAAAATAAGTGAATGTATGTATGATCTAAAGCGATTGGGGCAATTGCCGCCAATGATAGAGTAACAGTTTTAGGCAGAGGCATTCAATATTTGCTCTAGGCTTCCCGATAGCTGATGACACTGAGGATATGGTAAGATAGAGGAAGAGTGGCCAAGGCCTGAGAGTTTGGGGTGAATCGCAGCAATGCAAGGTAAAATTCTAGTGGTGGACGATGAGCGTCCAATTGCCGATATTTTGAAATTCAATTTGGAGAAGGAAGGGTACGAGGTCATCGTCGCTTTCGATGGAATCGAGGCTGTAGAGCTGGCATTCAACGAGCAGCCGGATCTGATTCTGCTGGATTTGATGCTGCCCGGAAAGGACGGCATGGATGTGTGCAGAGAGGTGCGTGCCCGCCTGCAGACGCCGATTATTATGCTGACCGCCAAGGATGGGGAAATCGATAAGGTGCTTGGACTGGAGCTTGGAGCGGATGATTATGTCACCAAGCCGTTCAGCGCGCGCGAGCTTCTTGCCCGGGTGAAGGCGCAAATGCGGCGCCAGCAGCGGCCGGCTCAGCTGGAGGGCGCCGAAGGCAAGCAGGGAATCAGCTTGTTCGAGCTGTTCATCGATACCGACATGTACACGGTATACAAGAACGGTGAACCGTTGGATCTGACTCACCGGGAGTTCGAGCTGCTTCATTACCTGGTGAAGAATGCCGGGAAGGTGATGACCCGCGAGCATCTGCTGCAAGCGGTGTGGGGGTATGACTATTTCGGGGACGTTCGCACGGTGGACGTAACGATTCGCCGGCTGCGGGAGAAGATCGAGAGCGACCCGAGCAAGCCCGAGTATATTTTGACCCGGCGCGGCCTCGGCTATATGATGCGCAGCTCCAAGGCGGGTGGATTCTAGGATGAATCTGCCCTCCTTCTTCCGTACGATCCAGGCTAAGCTGATCATCATTTACGTGCTTCTGATCCTGATCGCCATGCAATTGATCGGGGTCTATTTCGTGAGCGCAATGAAAACCTCGCTGACCAGCAACTTTACGAAGGAGCTGCAGGAGCGAGCGGCATTGCTATCGGTACTGGCTGCGCAGAACTTGGGGGTTACCGGAGAATCGGCAGATGCATCGCTTGATAATTTGAGCGTTCTTGTCAACAATTTATTTAATATTAACGGCGCTGAAATCCAGGTGCTCGATGCGAGCGGCCGGGTTCTGACGACCTCCAAGCCGTCGCATGCGGATTACGTCGGCAAGAAGAATACGCAGACCGTAGTCAGCAGGGCGCTGCAGGGAATACGGGACAATGAAGAATATATGATCGATGAAGATAACGTCCGCAAAAAGGTAGTGGCCAAGCCGGTCGTCCGGGACGGCAAGACGGTGGGCGCCATCTATATTGCGGCGTCGATGACGGAGCTTTATAGCACGATGGAGCGGATCAACAGCATATTCATCTCTGGCATATTGCTGGCGCTGGCCTTGACCGCCGTGCTGGGCGTGATTCTCTCCCATACGATTACATCGCCCATTAAGGAGCTGACCCGGCGGGCGACGGCGGTGGCTGAAGGGCAGTTCCATCAGAAGATGCCGATACTCGGCAACGATGAGATCGGTCAATTGAGCAAGGCGTTCAACTATATGACAAGCCGGCTCCAAGACGCGCTCGCCCAGAACGAGGAAGAGAAGGAGAAGCTCGCTTCGATTCTCACCAATATGAGCGACGGGGTCATTGCTGCGGATGAGAAGCGTCAGGTTATCCTGATGAACCGCCGGGCCAGCGAGATGCTGCGGGTTCAGGAGCAGGAGATCAGCGGCATGGATATTATGACGGTGCTGCATTTGCCGCTGGAGGAGCGGGCGATGCTGGAGCGGGGAACGATGCATTCGGCCATACTGGAGATCGATTCTCCCGAAGGGGATACGTTCCTGATCCGCGTAACGTTTACTCCGATCCACCGCCGGGAGTTCGGCGTGAGCGGGACGATTGCGGTGCTGCAGGACGTGACGGAGCAGGAGAAGCTCGAGGCTTCCCGCCGGGAGTTCGTCGCGAACGTCTCCCACGAGCTGCGGACCCCGCTGACGACGATTAAGAGCTATACGGAGGCGCTGGAGGATGGCGCCCTGCAGGACCCGGAGCTTGGCCCGCGGTTTGCCTCCGTGATTCAGAACCAGACCGAGCGAATGATCCGTCTCGTTACGGATCTGCTGCATTTATCCCGGCTTGATTCGAAGGAAGCCATGCTGCGCAAGCAATCCACCGGGGTGCTGGAAATGCTGGAGGAGGTCGTGGACCGCTTCTCCTTCCAAATGCAGGAGAAGGGGATTCATCCGGAGATTTTTATTGAGGAAGGCGTGGATACGGCCTGGATGGACCGGGATCAAATCGATCAGGTGCTGGACAACCTGATCTCCAATGCAATGAAGTATACGCCGGAGGGCGGGAAGATTGCATTTGAGGCGCGCCGGATCGATGACGGGATGATCGCCATATCCGTTCAGGATAATGGAATTGGCATACCGAAGCGCGATTTGGAGCGTATTTTTGAACGGTTCTATCGGGTGGACAAGGCGCGGGCCCGCAATATGGGAGGAACCGGTCTCGGTCTGTCCATTGCCCGGGAAATTGTGAAGGCTCATGGCGGCACGATCACATTGGACTCGGAGCTGGGGGAAGGCACTAAGGTAACCTTTACACTGCCTACACGGGATCAAGGAGGCGAAGGACAGTGAAGGAAACGGTGAAGTCTCTCTTGCTTGCCTTTCTTGTCGCTTGCAGCCTGGTACAGAGTTATTTCTTGATTTATCGGCTGCCTGGCAGCAACCCGGTGGTCAAGACGGAGAATGATTATATCAAGACCGAGAATATGGGAGCGGAGATGCGAGCGGAGGAGCTTATATTCCCCGCGCAAATATCCGTCCACATGGGCGATAACCGGCATACGGTGTTCTATCCCGATTCGATGTTCTACGACCTGATTTATTCGCGCCTGAAGGGCCGGATGTTCGAAGGGTTCCAGCGCATCGCGGTAGATAATATGAACTGGTCGGAAATCCGCAGCAGATATGCGGGTGTGGAGCTTCAGTTCGGCAGCGGCGTACCCGTATCGCTTCTGCAGAAGGTGATGCAAATTTCGGCGGATTCGTTGTTCGAGGAAGAGAGCATTAACCGGGTGTTGATCTATAACGGGGAGAATGAGGAGCGCGCGCGCGTGTTCTTCTTCAGCTCCCATGGAGATGTCGTATATGAAGCAACGAAGGCTGATCTGACGGTGCAGGACGTGAGGCAGCAGGTCGATTTCGGCAAGGATTGGATTCCGTATACGCTGCAGGATGGCTACTATGTTCCAGAGAAGCCCATTGATATGGTTGAGACCCTGCTGAAGGTAGGCGTGTTCTCGACCGAGCAAATCCAGGGCAGCCTGTTCTTTGACCCGAGCATTACGAGAATTATCCGGGAGAAGGACGGCTCGGAGATTTATACGGACAGCAGGCGAAGCCTGCAGGTAAAGCAGGATGGGAACTGGATCAATTATACCGATCCGGCGGCGCCGGCCGCAGGCGAGAACAGCCCTGCCAGAAATGCGCTGTCCGCGATCGACTTCGTGAATCAGCATGGCGGGTGGAACGGCAGCTACCGTTTGGAGCAGGTGGACGGCCTGGACGAGATGAATTCGGTCATCTTCCGCCAGTATTTCGGGAACGGGCAATTCGGCGCTTTTCCAGTGATGGATTTCAGCTCGTTCCGCTACGGAACGATTTCGCTTGCCATGCGCCAAGGGACGATTACGGGTTATGAGCGTTCCTTGCTGTATGTGAAGGCGGGCGATTGGGACAAGCAGGTCGTTCAGCTGTCCGGCGGCAAGGAGCTGAAGGACAAGATCAGTAAGCTGAAGGGCGTCGTTAATCTGTTCCCGGCCTATCTTCCTTCGCTTAGTCAGGAAGGGCTGCTGCTCAGACCGGCATGGATCGTTGAGCTGAGCAGCGGTGTGATGCATGAGCTGAAGTAAGCGCATTGCGTGCCGGATCAGAGGCTCCGCAGGGGACAAGCAGAGGTGCGTAATTTACAGGTATGGACAACGAAACCGCAAAAATGAATGTTCGCCAGCTTGAAAGGTATCCGTGCGGTGACGCCAGTCGCAAGACTGGAAGGCAGTTTGCAGGATAGAGGGCAATTCACAAGAGTGGACAATTTGTAATCAAGGGAGGTCATGGAGTATGGATTGGGGCAGAGCTAAAAATGTGCTGATTTACGCTTTTTTGCTGCTGAATTTAGTGCTGGGCTATCAGCTCTGGAATGACCTGAGGGAGCAGGCCGACTCCAATCCCGACCTTACCTCGCTGGAAATCAGTACGCAGAAGGTTATGGAGAGTAAGCGCATCAAGGTACTCGCGCAAATTCCGAGCGACACGCCGCAGCTGCGCAAAATTTCCTATCGCTTCGTCAATGGGCAGCAAAGCCATAAAGTTGTCGAGCTGCCGGCGCCTGTGGACAGCAGGCTGATCTTTACGCCGAAGGAGCTGGTCAATGCGCTGCGTCCGAGCCTGCCGGATATCGGAAATTACCGTTATGACGAATGGGCCGGAAGCGAGAACATATTCGTACTGCATCCGCTCGTGGACGGAAAGTGGCCGCTCTTTAAAATCAATCTGGAGCTGCATTACAGCAATCAGAAAATCCTGTCTTACCGCCAGGATTTAATTGAAATCAACGAATCAGCGGATGAGAAGGAGCAGCAGGTGCTGTCTGCTTCGAAGGCACTGGGCAATCTTATTGAGAATTTTTTGCCGGAGGGTGCCGTAGTGACGAGTATTGAGCTCGGTTATTACGGTCAGGTGTTCGATTCGGACGCCGATCTGCCGGCTTCGCCGGCATGGCGTTTCCTGCTGGAGAGCGGAGAGGAATATTACGTGCAGGGCATTAGCGGGGACGTCATCAGTCCTAACACGAAGGAATCGAAGGAGTAATGGGGAATATGGGTTTACAATTTACGGTACTGTCGAGCGGATCTACCGGGAATGCGACGGTGGTGACGGACGGAGAGGTTACACTGATGATCGACGCGGGGTTCAGTGCCCGCCGCATAGATGAGCTGCTGCTGGAGCGCGGATTGACCGGCGAGAATCTGACGGGCATTCTGGTGACACATGAGCATTCCGACCATATCAAGGGACTTGGGGCAGTAGCGAGGAAATATAATTTGCCCATTTACGCCAATGAGAAGACGTGGCAGGCGATGGAGAAGTCGATTGGCAGCATTGCCGAGGAGAACCGGCGGCTCCTTGCCACCGGCGAGGCCCGCGATTTCGGATCGATGCGGGTGCAGTCGTTCGGTATTTCGCATGATGCCGCAGAGCCTGTCGGTTATACCTTCAGCGACGGCCGGGAGAAGCTGAGCGTCTGCACGGATTTGGGCTATGCAAGCGATAAAGTAAAGCAGGCAATTGCTGATTCGGATGTGCTCGTCCTTGAGGCGAATCACGATATCGAAATGCTGCGCATGGGACGCTACCCCTGGAACATCAAGCGTCGTATTCTTGGCGATATGGGCCACTTGTCGAATGAAGCGTCAGGCGAGGTGCTCAGCGAGCTGCTGAACGGCCGCATGAAGCGCACTTATCTGGCTCATCTGAGCAAGGAGCATAACATGCTGGATCTGGCTAAAATGTCAGTTCGCAGCGCTATGGAGGATCGCGGGTGCTTCTACCGGGACAGTGAGTTCCGCCTGTGCGACACCTATGCGGATCGTCCTACGCCGTGGGATAGGGTGGGCGAGCCTTAGCATGGTCCAACTCGGAGGTCTTCTGTGCGATCTCTTCGCGGCTAAGGACGCCCTTCTCGACGAGCAGCTCCATCATCGCGCCAAGGGCGAGCAGCTGCCGATACTGATCTTCCTTGAGATCGGCCAGCTTCGCTAGAATATTGACCTCATTCATCGGGGAGAAATAAGAATCCATAATCATCCTCCTTAAGTTGAAATTGCCGGCATTTCCCTTAATGGAAAAACCTTCAGGAACGCGCCTTATATGGTAAAATGAATCTATGAAACTATCGCTTGAAAAACTATTGCTAAAAGCGGTCTGTCTTTATTGAAGGTACATTCGATCAACGTTTTTCTTCTTAGTCTAGTCTTTTAAGGAAGGAATCATTCCTGATGTCTTGAAAAAGTTGAAGAAATGCGGAACCACCAGCAACTTCATACTGAACCGTCTCGTTAGAAGCTAGGGGTTTGTACGGACATATGGCTTTGCCTACCGGGAATAAGGTGAAGTAGAGCTTCATTTCAGGTTGCAGGCATGAGATGAATCGGGAGCGAATAGCCTGGGAGCAGAGTCACGGAGGGAGAGAGTTCGGATGGGATTGTTTGATGACGAGTTTTATTCCACGAAGGTATCGCGGCGGCATGAACGGCGGACGGAGAGCCCACGCGGGTGGAAAAAACGGAAGCGCGGCTCGGGATGGTCTACACTGCAGGTTTCGATCGTCTCATCCGTCCTCAGCGCGATTGTCGCGGTGCTGCTGTTCAGCTTAATTACGGGTCTTCCTTCCTCCAAGGCCAGATACGGTTCGGGCGGAGGGGCTACTTTTGGCTGGGGTCCTGATCCTTTCAGCCGAATTAGCACCGCTGCCGCGAAGGTCGGGCCGACGGTCGTTAGCATTCTGAACCATAGCGAGCTGTCGGGAGGAGATCCGGAGCAAGCCGCGCTTGGATCCGGGGTTATTTTTAAGAAGGAGAAGGGCAAGGCCTTTATTATTACGAATGCACATGTCATTTACGGAGCGAGTGATTTGGAAATCCTCACGAGTAACGGGGAATCGAAGAAAGCTACGGTTGTAGGCGAGGATGCCATTAGCGACATTGCGGTTCTGGAGGTCGATGATAAGGGGATTACTTCGGTAATTGCATTAGGTGACTCCAAGACTCTGCAGCCGGGGGAGACCGTACTGGCTGTAGGCAATCCGCTGGGACTCGGGGGGACGCTGACTTCTGGCATTGTCAGCTATACAAGCCGAGTGATACCTGTATCGGTCAACCAGGACGGCAATTATGACTGGGAGCAGGAAGTGATTCAGACGGATGCGGCGATTAACGACGGAAATAGCGGCGGAGCGCTGGTCAATCTGAACGGTGAGCTGATCGGGATCAATACGATGAAGATTGCTGATATGGGCGTGGAAGGCCTTGGGTTTGCCATCCCGGTCAGCGAGGTCATGAAGACGGTCAATGATTTGATGGAGCATGGGAAGGTAGTGCGTCCGTATTTAGGCGTGTACACCCTTGATTTGAACAATCCATTCTCCGTGCTGACCGAGGAGGATCGCCGGGAGCTGCTGCTGCCGGAGGATGTGGAGGATGGCGTCATCGTGCTTGAAGCTCATGGCCCGGCGAAGGCGGCGGGGCTGAAGCTGAATGATGTCATCGTCAAGCTCGACAAGCAGCCGATTACGTCGACGCTCGATCTGCGCAGGTATCTGTACAGACATAAGAAGATTGGCGACGATATGGAGGTCAGCTTCTACCGCGATGGCAAGCTGCAGCGCGTGAAGGTCAAGCTGGAGGATAAGCCTGACGATAGCGGGCAGGAGGATGATTGGTACGAGATATACGATGAGGAGCATGATCACGATAGCGACCACGGCTTCGGCGAGCTGGAGCCCAGCCCTTAAGGGGCAGCAGCATAGGTTTGTGCACCGTGTGCACTGCTCCTTGCGGGTACGGTACGGTGCATGAAACGGTACGGTGATGGTCCGGGGATGCTTGGAGTCTGTATCGTTTAGGTTATTCAAAGTATGAAGAATATAGCGAATACGCAAGGGATCACATTACGAGGGCAGCCGCATTGCAGCAGGGTGAAGGAGTAATTGTGGTCCCTTTCTTGCAATTAGAGGAGGTAAACCCATGACAGTCCCGTTTGCGAGCAGAAGTAGAACGCATTTTCTTCAAAATATGGAACAGGCGCCGCTTGATTTGCTGATCATTGGAGGCGGGATAACGGGTGCGGGCATTGCCCTTGATGCGGTTACCCGCGGCATGAGAACCGGCCTGATTGACATGCAGGATTATGCGGCGGGGACGTCGAGCCGTTCGACTAAGCTGGTGCATGGCGGGCTGCGGTATTTGAAGCAGCTTGATATCGGTGTCGTAGCCGAGGTAGGCAAGGAGCGGGCAATCGTATATGAGAACGGGCCGCATGTGACGACGCCGGAGTGGATGCTGCTGCCGATTTATAAGGAAGGCACCTTTGGCAGGTTCAGTACATCGCTTGGGCTGAAGGTCTATGATTTCCTGGCCGGGGTAAAGCGGGAGGAGCGCCGCCGCATGCTGAGCGCGGCTGAGACGGTGGAGAAGGAGCCGCTGCTGCGCCGCGAAGGCTTGCAGGGCGGCGGGTATTATGCGGAATATCGTACGGATGACGCCCGGCTAACGTTAGAGGTTCTGAAAGAGGCCGTGGCCCATGGGGCGCTTGCTGTGAATTATGCGCGGCTGGAGCGTTTTGATTATGCGGGGGGGCGGATTGCAGGCGCAGAGATTGCGGATGTGCTCAGCGGCAGGACGTATATGGTCAAGGCGCGGCGGATCGTTAATGCGGCTGGTCCCTGGGTCGATGCGCTGCGGCAGCTCGACGGCTCGAAGCAGGGCAAGCGGCTGCTGCTGACGAAGGGGATCCATCTTGTGCTGGATCAGAGCCGGTTCCCTTTGCAGCAGGCGGTGTATTTTGATACGCCGGACGGCCGGATGCTGTTCGCTATCCCTCGGGACGGCAAGACCTATGTGGGCACGACGGATACGGAATATACCGGGGATATGATGCATCCCCGCATGACGGAGCGGGATCGGCAGTATGTGCTGGATGCGGTGAACGGCATGTTCCCTGAGGTCAGGATTACGGAGGAGGATGTTGAATCCAGCTGGGCTGGCATTCGCCCCCTGATCTATGAGGAAGGGAAGGGACCTTCTGAAATATCCCGCCGGGATGAGATCTGGCAATCCGAATCCGGGCTGATCACCATAGCTGGGGGAAAGCTGACAGGCTACCGGAGGATGGCGGAGACGGTGGTGGATCGGGTTGCAGCTCAGCTAGAGGCGGATGCTGATCGCGGCAGCGGCGGGGCGGACAGGGACAGAAATGGGAGTGTTGAAGGAACTAAAAGTTTCCATGAGGGCGCTTCGGGCAGCCTGGCTCAGACAGGCGGCGTTGCTGTATCTGTTGTGGGTGACGGTGGGAGATACCCGCCGTGCCGGACGAAGGAATTGCCGATTTCGGGCGGCCATGTGGGGGGAGCGACCTCTTTTCAAGACTATGTAGCGAAGAAGACTCGGGAAGGGACCGGCCTCGGCTTGCCTCGGGAATTGGCGGCAAAGTGGGCGGCCTGCTATGGGTCCAACGTGGATCGGTTGTTTGAGCTGGTGCGGGAGATGCGGCGGGCGGATGGATCTCAAGGGAAGCATTCGGTGGAAGCAATAGAATCGGCAGAAGCAGCTGATCAGGCTGGACTTGCTGGAATGATGGAATTATCTGAGGAGAATGTTTTTTCTAATGAGATTGATTTTCCAGATGGGATGGATACGACTGAAGCATCGCAAACACTCGGTAGTTCCCAAATTTCTAAGGCTATTCGGCTCCCTCTGGAGGTCCGTGTGCCGCTAAGGTATGCAATGGAGCATGAGATGGCAGTAACGCTGGAGGACTTTTTCATCCGCAGGACAGGGGCACTGCTGTTCAATGTGGATTGGGTGAGGAAATGGAAGGGGCCTGCCGCTGTATATATGGCTTCATACTTAGGCTGGAGCGCCGAGGAGCAAGCTCGTTATGCGGAGGAGCTAGAGAAGCGTCTGCATGAGACGGTTGTGCCGGAGGATGCGGAGTAATAGGAGGATGTGCTGGAAAATGTAGAGCCGGTGTATATTTACAGTACATTTTGTGCGGAAAGATGGTTCCTTTTTGCCCGGGAGTGTGGTAGAACTGAAAAGGGTATACTGTGTTTATCGTGGAACTGAATGGCGGATCGTGAGACGAGCTAGAGAAAGGATGCTTTCATTTTATGTATGTAGTTTGCAAAGATCATGTGGAATTAGCGATCGATATGTTCGTGGACGAGTTCGAGGAGGCGCCGGACATTGTCGATTTGGATCAGACGAAATTTATCGAATGGGATCCTCCTGTGACGTGCGAGCAATGCGAGCAGCGGGCGAAGTTTTTGATTATTTGATACGAGGCTAAGCCTTGAAGGTGCAGTGCGGCCCCTGATTGGGGACAAGGCAATTCATTTGGGTTCAATGCAAAGGTTAGCTTCAGCGGTGTGAACTTATCGAAATTCGTGATTGAATGTAGAGGGCGGCGTCTTCATCCTTGGGTATGGAGAGCGGCCTTTTTGCGTGGTGGGGCTGTGACAGGTAAAATGGGTGGATAGAGTGGAGCGGACTTATAGGTTATAAGAGCCAGCCCGGAGGTAATCCATTTGTAACGCTAGTCAGAATGTGATAGGGATTTATTAATTTACATAAACGATAAATCGTATAAGAGCGATGGAATCGCAAAATTTCAGCAGCCTGGATCGGGCAGGCTGGACAGGAGATGCTTGGAATGTTCATTCAAATTGTGGCCGTCGGCAAATTGAAGGAGAAGTATTTGGTACAGGGGATCGCGGAGTATGCGAAGCGGCTTGCCCCGTATGTGAAGTTTCAAGTCGTGGAGGTACCCGACGAGAAAGCGCCGGAGACGATGAGTGAGGCGGAGGTGCAGGCCGTGAAGGCACGCGAGGGGGAGCGCGTGCTGGCCCAGGTGAAGAGCGATGCGCATGTCATCGCTCTGGAGGTGGGCGGCGAGCTGTGGAGCTCGGAGGAGCTCGCTGCCGCGATCGACAGGCTCGGCACGTATGGGACGAGCCATGTCGTGTTTGTCATCGGCGGGAGCCATGGGCTCGCCGATGCGGTGCTCCGCCGCGCGCAGCAGCGGTTGTCGTTTGGGCGCATGACGCTGCCCCATCAGCTTATGCGGCTGGTGCTGGTGGAGCAGATTTATCGGGCGGTGAAGATCAATCGGGGGGAACCGTATCATAAATAAGGGCAAGTTTTTTTGCGGAGTTCCTTGCGGGGCATGGATTTGTATATATGTGTGCAGGTTTCGGGCCAAGGAAACGCAAGAAAAGTACATAGGGCAATCGTTTTTTGAGTAGAACATCCTCGTCACATCCCACGGAAGGAAGAGGGCTTCGTGGATGGGGGAGGGTCTCCGAGGCTGGGAAAGAAAAGTGTCAGAAGTGTCGATGCTGGCAGTTTATGCGCTTCTGACGGTACTTTCGCTTAGCGGAAAGAGAGATGCCCTAGATCACGATCGTGAAGGGTGAGGGGTACTTGCGTCTGGACAAAGAAAAAGCCCCGTCCACCTTGTCGGTGGAGGGGGCTGCGACGACGAGACATTGTCTGAGCGTCTCGTCGAATTCCAGTTAAATGCCTCGAAGCTTTTGGCCTTGCTGTACGGCTATCTGCTTCACTATGGTCTGTATTAGGGTCTTCTGCGTTTCGACTGGAGAGGTCTGAAGAAGCCCGTTGAAGTCGCTGAGTGCTTTGCGTACAAGCTGAAGCGGGATGGGCTCGGCTTGGTTTTCGTCCAACTGGCGTTCTGCTTCGGATTTTCGGTTTGCGAGCACGTCGTACTTCGACTTCAATTCGTTGATGCGCTCGACCAGCATGTCGTTATCGATCGTGTCGCTTTCGTAGAGGGCAAAGTACCTTTGCTTCTGGGAGTCTAGCGTTTTCAACTCGCGCTCGATTGCAGCTAGCTCTTTTTGAAGCGGAGCAACGCTCTTGCTCCGCGACTTGTTGAGGCTAACGACAATGTCGTCCAACAGTTTTGGCGTTTGTACTACCGCCGCGATCCGTTCGATGACGTAGCGTTCAGCGAAGTCCGCCTTCACCGAGTTGGAGTTACAGACTCGGCTCCCCTTGTTGCGGAAGTTGCTGCAAATGTAGTATCTTCGGACGACCTTCTCACCACTCTTTAGCGTGTCGTTGATTCGATGGGCGACAAGCGTTGCTCCGCACTGAGGGCATCTCATGAGCCCCGTCAGAAGGTAGATACCGTCGAACTTTCGAGGAGCGGAGACGGCCTTCTTCTTGTAGAACTTAGGCTTCCGTTCAGAATGACTTGACATGGAGCTCTCCATTAACTATGATCTATAACAATAAATGACAGTAATAGCTTAGACCAAGGAGCATGTTATCGAATTCGGCGGCGCAGAGAGGGACCCTAGAGCTGCAAGGTCTCCCCCGAAAGATACATTTCCCGCCTTGTGAGCTGCAACGGCGAATTCAAGTAACCGTTGCCGGTACCGACCGTTATTCGGATTGAGGATCGCCAAGAATAGGCGATCAAAACTAGGGTGGTACCACGACACATTCGTCCCTGACGAGTGTGTCTTTTTGTTCTTTAGTGCACTAAAAGGAGGTATGTTTATGCGTCAATCCCAACTATTTGCCAACACTTTACGAGAGGCACCAGCGGAAGCGGAAGTCGCAAGTCACCGACTATTGCTGAGGGCGGGCTATATTCGCCAACTTGCCGCAGGCATTTACACATACTTGCCAACGGGCTGGCGCGTACTGCGCAATGTAGAACGAATTCTACGCGAAGAGCTAGATAACGCTGGCGCACAAGAGCTTCTCATGCCATCACTTCAGCCTACGGAGTTGTGGAAGGAATCGGGCCGTTATAACGCGTATGGTCCAGAGCTAATCCGACTTACCGATCGGCATCAGCGGGAGTTTGCATTGGGTCCGACGCACGAGGAAGTCGTTACGATGTTGGTGAAGAACGAAATCAATTCCTATCGTCGGTTGCCTGTAACACTATATCAAATCCAGACGAAATTCCGTGACGAACGTCGTCCACGTTCCGGTTTGCTTCGAGGTCGCGAATTTCTAATGAAAGACGCCTATTCCTTTGATGCCTCATGGGAAGGACTGGACCGATCTTACCGAGCAATGTACGATGCGTACCATCGTATTTTCGAACGATGTGGATTGACTTTCAGAGCGGTAGAAGCCGATGCGGGATCAATCGGTGGCGAAGGTGGCACCCATGAATTCATGGCTCTAGCCGACATTGGGGAAGATACAATAGCGGTTTGCTCTCATTGCGGGTATGCTGCCAACGTAGAGAAGGCAACGTCCATGGAGGATCGTTTTGAGAGCAGCGAAAGTGAAATACCAGTGTATGAGAAAATCCACACCCCCGGAGTGCAAACGATCGAGCAACTTACCCAGCACTTACAAATTAGGCCCATTGACGTCATGAAGACACTCATCTACATTGCCGGTGGAAATCCAATCGCAGTCCTTGTTCGCGGAGACCATGAAGTGAATGAAATCAAGGTAAAGAACGCGTTAGGTGTCGACTCGGTGGCGCTTGCAGATGCAGAGACGACAGTAGCGGTTACACGTGCATCAATAGGGTTTGCAGGTCCGATCGGGTTGTCGATCCCCCTTCTTGTAGATGAAGCTGTAGCCCGGATGGAGTGTGGCGTAGCTGGTGCAAACGAAAGCGAATTTCATATAAGGAACGTCGTTCCAGGTCGGGATTTCACGGTTGAGCGCGTCGGTGATTTCCGTAACGTCAAGGAAGGTGAATCATGCTCTCGTTGCGAAGCAGGCAAGCTACGCTTCGTGAAAGGAGTTGAGGTTGGGCATGTATTCAAGCTTGGGACAAAATATAGTGAGGCATTAGGGGCCCGCTATCTGGACACGAACGGAAGAGAGCAACTGATGATTATGGGCTGTTACGGCATTGGCGTGTCGCGCATCGTTTCAGCAATTGTGGAACAGCATCATGATGAGCGCGGGATTGTATGGCCAACTGCAATTGCTCCCTACAGAGTGCATCTCATTCCTATCTCTATTAAGGACGATACTCAGAGGAAAATAGCGAATGATATGTACGATGCATTAAGGCAAAGGGGTATCGAAGTGCTACTTGATGACAGGGACGAACGGGCAGGCGTGAAATTCAATGATTCCGATTTGATCGGTCTACCTATTCGCATCGTCGTTGGTAAGGACTCGGTCCGTGGTAATGTAGAATATGTCGACCGCGGAACGAACGAGAAACAGCTACTTTCAATTGACGAAGCTCTTCTTCGAGTAAGCACTAGCGTTTAGGAAGTCTTCAAGGAAAGGGCCATCCCTCAAAGGATGGTCCTAAAACTTGCCGTTACAGGCAACGCGGAGAACCCTACTATAAGTAACGGCGAAAAATAGGGGGTGCCTGGCACTTCCTTTTTGTTGGAATTGTTCTCTCATTAAAAGAAATCTTCGCGTTTTTTCAATAAGCGAACGAATGAAATGCTTATTTTCGGAGTGAGGCATTATATCGGTGAGTGTATACAAACCATGTAATGCTTGCTGTTAATAATGCCGACGAAATCAAAGCTGTAAGAACACTATATGTTCGCCAAATAAGTATCGCTGACCAATCTAATGCAAAGCACAATATACACTGGACAATCGTAGCAACCAGCATAATAGCTGTTACGATTATTCGCTTTTTTGTCATTGGCTGCCGCTCATTCGTTTTCCTTCTGCGTAATCCTAAGAGAAAGAACAGAACAGCCAATAGGCAAAGAATAATTGTGGTAGACGACAAAATGATGTCCAAAAGCTGTGTGCCGCTTATTTCATATGACTGCGTCAGATTGCCGTCTAATATATCTTTAACTTTTAATACCAAGCTTCTATTGATATTTTCGCCGTTGGTCAGCAAGCAGATGGCTATTCGTTCATTTAGCAGTATGACCACTTCGGTTCCGAAATTGGGATTGCCCCCTGGGTGCTCTATCATCGTTTGGTTGGCGTCTACCGACCAGCCCGCCGCATAATACATTTTGTTGACAGCCGGAACAGACATATCACCCTGATGTGATTTTTCGATAACGGTATGGAATATTTCGGGTATGTCCTGCACAATACCCATCTGTATGCCCATCCAACGCGCCATATCTTTTGTATTAGAAATGATGTAGGCTGCGGGCTTATTCCCGGAATAATCCGGCGCGTTATATGGAGTTGTCCTAAAAAAGGAAGAACGGTAGCCCTGTGCCAACTGTCCGGTGGCTTGAGCATCTTCTTTATAAACATACGTCTGGTGAAGACCCAACGGCTGAAATACCTGTTCCTTCATAAAGTCTTCATAGCTTTGTCCCGACACACTCTCAATAACCAGACCTAATACGTCATAATTAACGGTCCCATAGTTATGCTGTTCACCGGGAGGGAACGCCAATTCAGCATCTACGAGCATTTCCACAGTCTTTTGCAACATATCTGGTGTATTGCCTTGTGGAATATTTTGAGTATGCCAAAAATTTGTTAGACCACTGGTATGGTGAAGAAAGTTATTTAGTGTAAGGCTTTGCATATCAACAGGTCTCCCTCGATACTTTAACGTAAACCAAGGCAAATATTCCTGGATAGAGTCTGACATTGACAGCAGTCCTTGTTCTTCCAGCAGCAGAATACCCATGCCGGTAAAAGCTTTACTTACCGAAGCCAGCTCATATAGAGTATTTTCACTTGCCGACAGTCCCCTTTCACGATCTGCGTACCCGGAAGAAAAGAAGAGCACTTCATCGTTCGCAAGTATGGAGATTGATATTCCCGGTACACCTGATATACGGCTTGCATCATCCAACAATGTTTGTATTGAATCAGATTGCGAATCTGATAATGCATAGCTTGGTGTTGCAAATCCGGTGAACAGTATAAGTAATGCAAGCATAAAGACAATAATTTTTTTCATAGTCTCTCCATTCCGAAATAACTCCCTTATGGAAAATATAAATAATCCGCAGTACGCCTTATTCCCCTAAAGTGTAATAAGATATATGTTATGAAGCTTATTAATGTAAAATCTTATTGTATGTGAAGAATCATACGATATAAAAAATTAGATTGCTATCATAATCTTCTACTTACTACGAACTATTTTGCTAGGAACACAAAAAGCCCCCTCTGCTTCATTCAACTCAGCATCCTTGTCTGGCTTGTCGAACGTTTTAATCACGTAATAATAGGTACTGCGAGGAATCGCTGCTAGCTCTAGAAGTGCCTTCAGCGAGAATTCGTTCCTTAGTTCATAGACTACTTTCGCTTTGTGTGGCTGTAGGGCGTCTATGCCATGTGATTCTAAGCTGATATATAGACCTTTCTAAAGGCCTTTTCACCGTGAAACAAGCTTATGGGAGATGCTGATTATGCACCGTTCAATGAAGCAATGTGTGTAAATGCGACGACGGCATCTATTTTCGATTATGCATTTATTCAAACAAGAGCGGCAGGACATAATGAATCTGAAGAAAGTTACAGGAACAAGGTAATAACGCCCTAAATCATCTGTTTGAGAAAAGCTATGACTATATTGTTTTATGGTTTGGGGAGGATATGTTTTGTCAGATGAATCTTCTAACGATCCTTGCCTATCTTGAACAGTCTCAGTATAAAGGTCAAGTTATTTGAAGTTGATCGATCAAATATTGTGAACCGTATCATAAGTGACGCCGAAATTGTTGCAGTTTTAATCCACGCAACAAAATGAGTTCTCATACAACTCATAAACGGCGAGCAGCTGCTCCGCAAGGCTTATCTCAGCGTTTGAAATCCATTTATTGTATGCCATATGAAAAATTTCTACTGCAAATCGCGCGGCCAGTTCTGACAGATTGCTATCATATTTGGCAGATAACGAGCTTGTGATAGACGCAATGAGCACTTGCCCCTTCAACAGCTCTCGTTCCTGCAGATCAGAGTGGCTCTGAATAATTTGATTCCGCGCTAGTACCCTCTCTCGCGAGCTTTCGAAAAACTCGGAATTCGATACAAAGCCTTCAACCGCTAGCTTCAGCGGTTTTGTCTCAACGTTTAAATTATCTGTGATAAATGCCGCTACCCACTGCCCCAGCTCATTGTTCGTGTCAAAAAGCACGTCCGACTTGTCCTTGAACTGACGGAAAAAAGTTCGCTCCGTCACACCCGCAAGACTCGCAATCTCCTGTACAGTCGTGTTTTCATAGCCCTTTTCCATAAATAATTTAACGGCCGCCGCCTGTAATTTTTCTTTGCTTTTCATGTTCATCATTCCTATTTATGTGGTTAATGGAATAAAAATAAAATAGTCAGTCTCTGACATTTTTTCTTGACATTAAAAAACCCACAGGTATACAATAACTTCAAATGTCAGTTTGTGACACTATTTTATCAAAAAGAGGGTGAATACACAATGAAAATAACAGTACTCGGCTCACTTAGCCATACTAATCGTTACTGCTTATCGCTGACGGACACGATTAGGCTTCCACGAACACACGGCTAACCGTCTTCGACGGAATGAGCCACCTACTACCACCTAGGCAGAGTCAAACTTGTAGGTTCGCGAAGGTTTTTACTGTTGCGTATAAGGGGGAGAGACGATGAACGAAACACGGACGGATATTGAAAACAGAGTATTTTTAATTTCCGGGGGAACATCCGGAGTAGGAAAAGCAATCGCAACGGGACTAGCCAGACTTGGCGCCAAGATCGTGATCATCAGCAGGAGTGCGGAGCGTGGGCAAGCTGCATTAAAGGATATTTCGGAAGCCACAGGCAACAACAGGGTAGATTGGGTGGCGGCAGATCTTTCCCTACAGTCATCGATCCGGGAAGTCTGCGACGTATACAAGCGGAAGTATGATCAATTGCACGTGCTTATAAATGCTTGTGGTGCAGTCTATTTTAAGAAGGAATTGACGGCTGAGGGGATTGATCGTATGTTCGCGGTCAATGTGCATAGTCATTATCTGCTGACTAACCAGTTGCTCGACATTCTCCAAGAAAGCGGTCCAGCGCGCGTCATCACAGTGTCGGGTAACCCTAGATTTATGAAGAATCCCATCATTAACTTCGATGATATTCAAATGGAGCACCAGTATAGCACGATGCGTGCAACCAGCCAGTCGCTGTTCGCCAGGACATTATTTGCTTTCGAATTGGCAAAGCGTTTGGAAGGAACGGGAGTGACCTCCAATGCTTTTTACCCGGGATTTGTGAAATCCAATCTTGCGAGGAACGCGCCTTGGTACTTGAGGGTCGCTGCACCTCTCATGAACGCAAGTGCAAAGCAGAAATGCGAGATCGGGGTTTATCTGGCGTCTGCGAAAGAAATAGAGCGCGCAAATGGCGTGTTCTTCGATGATAAGAAGCAGATCGTACCGATTCACACCAAGTATGAGGATGGAGCGGGAAAGAAACTGTGGACCTTGTGCGAAGGGCTGACAAATTACTAACCGAGCCGCTATCCTGTTAAAAATACATCTATCCAGAATTGGCCTGTAGAGAAGCACTTGTAAATACAATAGCACATAGAGATAATGTAATTCAAAATGGTATAGATATGACGAAAGGCCATTCGGCTATCTAGAGCAGTCGAGATCGTGCTGCACTCATAGCCAACCAGTGCGACTGCGGAAGACAGCCGCGCAGTTTCAAATTGTTAATACATGTGGAATCGGTCATATATGCCAAGAAGAGACCTTATCAAGAATAGTTCTCCATCATTTGATATAAATAATTGCGAAAGTCTTCAACATAAGTTTTGGGTTCTACAACTTTTAGATGAGTGCCAAAGCTCGCTAAGAATTGAAATCCCGTAGGGTTTTGGGGGACATAAATGGTTGCTAATAAAAATCCAGAACGATGATCTTCAATACTCCTTCGACCATACCTTTCGATGATTTGATCCCTTATGCTTGGCGATATCCATGCCTTAATCGCGACGAGTTGCGGTAGATAACTTACTTCGTGTCCTTGCGCTGACCAATCGTCTCTAGGGTGAAACGCATGTTCATCTACAGCAATATGATCAATCCGAGATAATTTGAATGTTCGATATCCCTGTCGATGTAAACAGAATCCTTTCAAGTACCAACTCGATTCGCTAAAATGCAGCTCATAGGGTTCGACTCTTCTATTCGTTACAGCCCCGTCCTTGTCCGTATAATCAAACGAAAGCAGCCTTTTCTTTAAAATGGATTCTTGACACGTCTTTAAGGTTTCAAGAATTTCGGACCGACCTTCCCAATCATAAAACGACAGTTGAATGGAACGATTCAGAGACAATGGACTGACCATGGCCTCTATTTTTTTAATTGTTCTTTCAACTTCTTCCGTAAGGAGGATTTGTTCCAATCCGCCGAGCGCAGTCAATATATTCTCTAAATCGGAGCTGCTTAACAGCCGTTTATCAACCTTGTATTCATCCATGATGCCGTAGCCGCCATTCACCCCATGAACAGAGTAGATTGGGATGTTCGATAAGCTCAATACTTCCATATCGCGAAGGATCGTTCGTTTGGAAACATTGAATAGTTGTGAGAATTCCTTTGCAGAAACAATCTCTTTTTTCAGCAAGATCATGATAATCGAAATAAGTCTCTCCACTTTGTCCATAATTGCCCTCTTTTTCTACATGATTTCAGAATGGTGACACTAAGCTGTCACCTTTTATCCATTATACTACATGTATCACAAGAAGGAGGTTTTGCTTAATGTCAGCGATCGCGTATTTGAATTTTGATGGGGTTACGGAACAAGCGATAGATTTTTATTCAGAGGCCTTACAGGCAACTGAAGTGAAAAAGGTTAGATACAAGAACTTTCCGCAAGATCCGAGCTACCCTCTATCCGAAGCGGAGTTGAATATGATTATGGAATCTTCGATCGAATTCGCGGGCGGGAAAATCATGATGTCGGATTTGCTGCCTTCCATGAAGAGCGTGACGGGTGAGTTGATGAAAGGAAACAATGTATGGATCAGTTTAGTCTATGAGGATAAACAAAAACTGGAGATTTACTTTAATCATCTATCGGCAGACGGTCATGTGATCACGCCGTTATCCAATACTCCGTGGTCATCCTGCTTCGGAATGCTGGTGGATAGGTTTGGGGTTTGCTGGAAGTTTAATAGTGACGCCGATAGGTTTCTTGATCAAGTGATTTTGAGCAGCCATGGAAATTGAAAGGTTGCTGCCGGCAAAATCGAGAAAAGATCTTCGGATTTGGCTGCAGGAAAACGGTAGGACTGAAAAGTCATGCTGGGTCTTGGTTTGTATGAGGCCTATTCCAGATAAGGTGTTATATTTGGACGCAGTTGAGGAAGCGCTGTGCTTTGGATGGATCGATGGAGTCAAAAAGAAAATTTCCGAAACAGAGTTGGCTCAGAGGCTTTCTCCTAGGAGCAAAAAGAGCCCATGGACGGAATTGAACAAAGAACGCGTCCGCCGCCTTGAAAAGTTAGGGATGATGACAGAAGAAGGAAGAAGGGTATTGCCTGATCTGGATCCCCGATCATTTAAAATAGATGAGGTGATTGAGCAGCGGATAAAAGAGGATCAGCAAGTATATGATCACTTCAGGGCATTTCCGAATCTATATAGAAGGGTTCGGATTGACACGATACAAAGTGCCAAGAATCAACCGGAATTGTTTAGGAGCAGATTAGATAAATTCATAACGAACACGAGAGCAAACAAAATGTACGGTCAATGGAATGATTTTGGACGTCTGCTCGATTATTAAGATGCTTTATAATATTCAAATAAGCATTTGGCGGCCATAGGGCCGCCATTCGTTTGAATTGTCTCTGCGGGCATGAATACTCGAGGAATCCGCGAAGCACTAGGACTTCGCGTTGCTAAAAGTCCGATCATGCCCAAGTGGCAATCGTATCTACTGGTAATCGGTAGGAAGGATAGCCTTCTTTGCTCGCTTTACCGATCGAAAGCAGCATGACCGGCTGGAACCGCTCCTTGTCCAAGTGAAAGACCTCCGCGATTCGATCCTTGTCATAACCCGCCATTGGGTTGGTGTCATAGCCGTGGGCGCGAGCTACAAGCATTAGTTGCATGGACATAAGGCCCGAGTCCAACGCGCTCCGTTTGTCAAAATAAAAAGCCGCTCCTGGAAGGAACGGCTTCGATTTTTATACTGAATTATTATACAAATAGAACAGTTGTAGCACTTCGGAAAAATTGCTGCAACCATAAAACTGACCTTTCGCACTATTGTTGAACGAATGAATCCACCATCCACTTGGAAAATGTCTCTTTATCTTCAAATTGTGGATAATGAGCAGATTGCTCGTATGTTATAAATTCCTTTGAACTCGCCTCAATTTGATCGAAGTATGCTTTGGCCGATTTTGCGGAAGTCATGTAATCATACTGTCCCATGATAAAATATACTGGTATCTCAAGTTTCGTAACGATTGTAGGCAGAGGCTCTGCAAGGGCTTGCCGAATTAAAATGCCTTGTGAGTAAGCTGCACCACGGTTATAACGGATGCGATCTAATAAGTTATACTCAGGTCCAAACCATAACCCTTGTTCCATATCCGCCTCAGCATCGATCAGTCTTGCGGCACCTCCATATTTGTGAACATATTGGCGAGGTACTAACGCAGTCCCGTTTCGGACTTGTTCGGTTAACCCTTGCAAATATTGAACGTCGGTCGTATTACCGCTTTGTTTCGCTTGATCAATCACATAATTCATACTATCCCATTCGCTATCAACAATATTAGATACCTGTCCGATGCCAATATAGGCTTCGTATTTATCAGGAGCTTGCTGTGCCGCCTGTATGCCAATATACGTTCCGGAGGAATGTCCGACGAGGATGACCTTCTCTTGATTCAAACGAGCCGAAATGTAATCCGTCAAAATCAATAAATCCTTTACTAATAGATCTGTCGAAAGATTGGAATAGTCCTCTCCAAAGTGATAAGATTTTCCGCTGGCTCGTTGGTCATATCGGACAACCGTAAAGTCCTTCTCCAGCAGATCTTGGTACTTGGTGGCATAGGGGATTTCTGAAACCGCCGGACCTCCGTGTACAAAAATAACAACCGGATTGCTCTTATCCTGACCTCGTATCAGAAGTTCATGACCTGTGCCGTTAATTTCGACTTGCTCAAGTATGCTTATGCTGTTTTTGCCCTCTATCTTGGGAGTCCAAGTGGGAAAAAACAACGCTAACCCAACAAGCAATATAATAGCTGCCCCCGAATATACCAACATCCTTCTCACCTTTTTGATAATCTCACCTCATTAATAAGAGTAGTTTTATTAACTCAACTTTCGTAACATGAAATAGGCAGATATGCCTTGATGTAATTGGGCAAACCAGCGATCCATTGCTGTAATTGACGTTGAATGATTGCTGTCATCCGCTTACCAGCTCTCGAGGCAATTTCATTGATCATATCGACCAATTGCTGAAGAGCAACTGCCCAATCGATTGTACCAACTTCATCGCAAAGCAAATAAAACAGTCGCCAAAAGATCGCTGATCCGTACTCTGCCGGTGCTGCCAAGCAAGCAGGATGTAACGTGAAAAAACAATTGTCGGGTAGTTGATCGAGAGGTGCGAAAGTTGAGATATTAAATATAAGGCTTTTCGGACGACGATACCCGATTCTGTGCAGCGCCAATCAGCATGGGAATGGCAATCAGAAGGCTGACTATCACCGGAACAATAGAGCCCTCGAGTCCAAAATCTCCCCCTGTGAGAATGGCTGCACCGTTCACTTTCACAGTAAACAGACCCGCTGAAGAGTGTCCGGAAACAGGAATACCAAGTAAAGCCTCAAGTGCATTCCAGGCAAAATGCAGCCCCATGGCAAACCATAGGTTCCGTCGCCACAAGAACGCGGCTCCAAGCAGAATACCTGCTTCTATGGTAATGGCAAACGCGCTCCATAGGGTTGCCCCTGTATTCCCAAGATGGGCTATTCCAAAGAATAGTGAGGTTATAGCAAGTGAGACCCCGTTTCCCGCCAACTTACTAATGGCTTGAAGCATAAGCCCGCGAAAGATAAGCTCCTCAATAATAGCTGCGCTTAAAGCTGGTGTAACTGAGGATATTAGAACAGAACCCGTGTCCGCAGTACTGGACCATTGAAAGGAGTAGCCTCCCGCAGCAACAATAATAGAAATGGATATGGTGATAAAAATAGCTCCAGTGAGTAATCCCATGCCAGCTTCAATACCTGCGCGTTTTCTTGATATCTCAGGAATTGACCGACGAGCCAGGTATTTCATCGTCAGCCTATAGACGATGATGGCCACAATCCCAGCCGTTAGTGTCAAAAGAAGAGAAGCAACTCCCCGTGCTTGCTCTGCTAATGGCCGGAATAGAGCATCCGCTAGAATAATGCCGATGGTACCCACAATCATCCAGACGATTGGAAAGCGCCAAAATAGATTCCATTTACTTATTTTTCCACCAACATGCTGCTTCTCTTTAAGTGCAGACATTTTCTTCATGTCCTGCTCAGCCTCCTCTATTACTTGATAGACATGAGTATAGGCTGAAAAAGTCATAAAGAGAAAGTACGCTTTGGTCATGATTTGGTCATATGAACATGCTCAAAAAGCTGGCGACTATTATTAGCTGCCAGCTTCTTGGGTATCGGCTTCTTAGTGATCCATGAATCCCGAATCTCGGGCTTTACGAATAGCCTCCCGCCTTCCCCTCACATTAAGCTTCGAATAAATCGTTGAGATGTAATTTTTAACCGTTCCTTCACTTAGAAACAGCGCCTCAGCAATGTCTTGATTGCGCAAGCCAGAAGCCAGCTTATGCAGCACTTCAATTTCACGAGCGCTCAGCCCGTATTCATTACTTATCGTGGCGGGGCCGCTGTTCATACTTTTGATCATTTTACTCGCCATCTCCTGCGTGATTAAAGTCCCTCCCGCATGAACCACTCTTATGCCTGCAGCCAGATCCTTGGGATGAATGGCTTTGAGCAAATAACCTTCTGCCCCATGGCTTAATGCCGTCAGCACATATTCTACTTCCTTATAGGAGGTCAGCATGATCACTTTGATTGCAGGCATCCGTTCTTTAATCACAGCTGTTGCTGCAACGCCGTCCATGACTGGCATATTGATATCCATCAGTACAAGATCCGGCTGAAACTGTTCACAGCCTTTAATCGCTTCTTCTCCATTCTTGGCTAATGCGACGATATCTAAATCCTCTTCCATGGACAATACAATATGCAGACTCTCCAGAATTAACTCCTGATCATCGGCAAGCAGCACTTTAATTTTCGCCATGCAGTGTCGCTCCCTTCAGCGGAATTTCACATTTGACTTCGGTAATCGCCGAAGTTCCTAACCTGGATGACACAAGCAAGCGGCCTCCCAAATGCTCAAGCCGATGTTTCATAGAGGTCAAGCCGAAGCCATACTCCAGCTTGTCCATGGGTTTTCCGTTATTTTGAATGGATAATTGCAGAATAGATTCGGAAAATCGAAGCTCCAGATGCAGTTGAGACGCTTTTCCATGTTTTAATGCGTTCGTGAAAGACTCCTGGATGACCCGAAGTATCGCTTGACGCACTTCAAAGCGCATCCGCTGCTCTGTCCCCAGCAGATTCATAGTCATAACGGTTCCCGTGTGCTCCTGGAATCGAACTACAAGCGCCTCAACCTGTTGGAAAAGAGTTGACTCCTCTTCTTCTCCCATCTCGTGTACAACACTTCTCATTTCGTCCAGATTTTGCTCAGCCAGCGCTCTTAATCGAATTAACCTGTCTTTGGCCTCGGCAGGCTTGTGATCCATAAGGGCAATGGATGCATCAAGGCTCATAATGAGTGAGATAAAGGAGTGCCCCAGTGTATCATGAAGCTCCTTGGACATACGGTTGCGCTCCTGCATCAAAGTCATCTTCTCAATCTCAGCGGCATAGTGGGTTAACAGTTTATTTTGATGTTCCACTTCGGTAACCAGTTTATTTTTCTGTTCATACGCATTGGCTACGAAGCTTGCCCAAATGCCGATGAAGCAGAATAACAGATTGTCTGTTCCAAGACTAATGGTTTGATCCCAAGATAATCTTAAATAAGACTGAAAAGTAAAAGGTATTAAAGCAACTGCGGGAATGACCCAGAGGGTTTGCTTAGTCAACAAGTATCCCATGGCAAGACTCGGCAGTAAGTAATCAGCTTTTGACGTCAGTTCCGGATGGAAGATAGAATTTACATAATAAGAACCGCCTAGCAATAGCTCCAGTATGCAAAACCAGAGTTTGTTCATCCGTCGCCCAGGAAACCATGATATTAGAGGGATGATCAGCGCGGCCATTAGCCAGATGATGTTTAACCATGTAGTGCTCGAAAGCCCAGGACTTGTGAGAAGCCGGGCTGCCATCAAAATATAATGGTAGAAGCGAAGAGCAAATACGCCCCAATCCATGAAAGATAATATTTTTTTGATATCGTCATCCCACTTTTCCAGAAAAATAAACCAGCATTAGTAAATCCAGTTTATCATTATAGTTTTCCTTCAACAATTGCAGGGGGACTTGCTCTATAGATGATACGGTGAGTCGTACCATAAGTAACGGCGAAAAATTTGCGTGTCAAGGAGGGCCGATAGAACTGTTAAAGCGGTGGAGGAAGGTGCTATAGAAGAATATTTATCCCCCTATAAACTATAGGGGGATTTTTGTGTTCTATTTACCCTTCAAGCCTGCCCGCCTTACCGTACAACCGCCGACCCCAAAATCCCCTTAATAATCTTCACATTTGCTTGCATATGCTCGGGCTCCAGCATCCGTTCGTGCCCCCCGACGCCCTGATAATACGCCACCCGGCCCAAAGTGGCCCCTTGCCAATTCCGGTACTGTTGATCGGCCTCATCCTTCGGTGGAGGGTGAAGATCGTCTTCTGGTTGCGAGGAATGAACGACATGCAGATCCGCTTGGACCGTTCCGATATTATCCAGCAAATAAATATAGCACAAATATTGTTTCAAGCGCTCCAGATCTTGTTCGTTGGTGAGAAAATTTTTATAGAACTCGTGAACCACGGGGGTGGCGATATACTCCTCCCACATCTCTTGCAACGTATCATCGGTCACGGTCACGGGCACGGTCTTCCGGTAAGCGTCCAGCATAATGATATCGGACACGCGGTATCCGGCCGCCTCCATCGCTTTGGTCACCTCGAACGCCAGATTCCCCCCGGCGGAGTACCCCAGGAACGTATAATCGCCCTCCCTCTGCGCAGAGGAGATCAGCTTCACATACCGCTCCATCCGGTCGGGATGATCGATATAATCCAGCGCATAGATCGTGCAGTCGTCCATCTGCTTAGCGAACTCATAATACGCGATCCCGAGACCGCCCATCGGCGGGAAGCAGAAAAGCGTTTTGCGCCGGTCCTTTTTGTTTAACCGTACAATAGGCAGAGGCTCCGCCTTGTTGTTATCCATCAAAAAGGCGGCCATCCCCCGGATCGTGGACGACTCCAAAATGATGTGCAGCGGAAGCTTGACCCGATAGTCGTGCTGCACCCGCGACACGAGAAGCATCGCATGGAGCGAGCTGCCGCCCGCTTCGAAGAAATCGTCCGTGACGCCAATCTCCGGCCTCTCCAAAATCTCCCCGCACACGACCGCCAGCCGTTGCTCCCACGGATTGCTCGGAACGGCCTGCGCCTGCACCTCCGGCGATTCCCGAGCCGTCACGTCGGGCTGCGGCAGCGCCCCGCGATCGATTTTGCCATTGGATGACAGCGGCATCTCGCTGAGCTCCGTATAATGAGACGGCGCCATGAATGCCGGCAATCGCGCCGCGACAAACGCCTTAAGCTCTTCCACAGAGACTGGGGCCGTAGAAACGTAATAGGCGCTCAGCACGGTATCGCCGCTCGCCCCATCCCAGGCCATCACCGCCACATCGTTCAACCGCTCATGGCTCCGAAGCGCGCTTTCGATCTCTCCGAGCTCGATGCGGTAGCCCCGGATTTTGACCTGCTCGTCTTTTCTTCCCATATACTCCAGCCGCCCATCCGGGAGCCAACGGGCGAGGTCTCCGGAACGGTACATGCGCTCCCAGGGATAGAACGGATCGGCCGTGAACGACGCAGCCGTCTGCTCAGGGAGATTCAAATAGCCTCTCGCCAGCCCCCTGCCTGCGATCCACAGCTCGCCCTTCACGCCAACCGGGACCAGGCCGTGGTCGTCGTTCAGTACATAGACGCGGGTGTTGGGCAGCGGCTTGCCGATAGATAAAGGGCGGTCCGGCATGACGTTCCGCTCCAGCGTCGTCACGATGCTGTTCTCCGTCGGACCGTATTCGTCCACCAGTTCGATATGGGGGAAGCGCTCCTTGCTCCGCTTCACCAGCTTGGCGGGCAGCCGCTCCCCGCCAAGCGTCACCACCCGCAAGGAACGGGTGTCCTCCTCGCCGAGACATTCGACCAGCGCCGTATACACACTGGGCACGCAGTCGAGATGCGTCACCTGCGAGTCGCGAATATGATCGCGGAGCGCCAACGGATTCCGCGCTTCTTTGTCCGTGGCCAGCACCACCGTCGAGCCCGACAGCAGTGGAGTGAACAAGCAGGACAGAAAAGCGTCGAACGCATACGAGTACAATTGAAGCACCCGGGCCGTTCCGTCGAACGGGTATTCCGCTTGGCGTGCCAGAACCGTATTGACCGCTCCCTGATGCTCGATCAAGACGCCTTTCGGCTTTCCGGTCGTCCCGGAGGTGTAGATAACGTAAGCCAAATGGCGGTTGCCCGAAAGCGACAGCAGCTCCTTCCGGTCGGCGCGGTCAATCTCCGGGTCCCTGAGATCGATGCATTCCCCGGCAAAAGAAGTCTCCCCCAGCAACGAAGTCGTCAGCAGCAGCTTCATGTCGCTGTCGGCGATCATATAGGCTTGCCGGTCGGTCGGATAATCCGGCGGGATCGGGACGAAGGCCGCGCCCGCCTTCAAGATGCCGAGCATGCCTGCGATCATTTCCACGGAACGTTCCGCGCGCAGGCCGATGCGGTCGTCAGGCTGTACTCCTCTGCTCCGCAGCACATGGGCCAGTTGATTGGAACGCTCATGCAGCTCGCGGTACGTCAGCGTGTGAGTGCCGCAAATCAAGGCCGGGTGATCCGGCGTCTTGCGGACCTGATCCGCGAAGCAGGCATGAAGCGTCCGATCCGCCTGCTCGTACCGGACCGACTGGAAGAATCCTTCCAAAAGCTTCCGTTTATCCCCCGGCGTCAGCACTTTGATCCGGCCGACGGGGATGTTTTCGTCCGCTATAATCTGATCCAGCACGCCGATGAATTGCTCCTTGAGCTGCTCCATCAGCCACGGCTCGTACAACGACGCGTTGAAGTTAAACTTCACGACGGCTTCCTGCGGATAGACGTAGACATTGAATTGCTGTGTCTCCTCTGCGACGCAAAAATCCGTGAACTCGAAGCCTAAGCCGTCCTTCGACTCGACATTGTCCACGTACCTCCGGTCGAGGGGGTAATTTTCGAAGACCATCAGATGATCCAGAAGCCGATGCTTCACATCGGTCGCCCGATTCATCTCCTGAAGAGGGACAAAGTCGTACACCTTCGACTCCAGCGATTGCCGCTGCACCTGCTTGAGGTAGTCGGCGAAGGGCTGCCCGGGCTGCAGCCGGATACGGACAGGGATCGTATTGATAAAGAACCCCACCATCTCTTCAATCCCCTTCACCTCGGCAGGCCTTCCCGAGACGACAGAGCCGAACACGACATCGTCGCTCTGCACGTACTGCCGGAGCACAATCGCCCATGCCGCCTGAAACACGGAATTGATCGTGGCCTGACACATTCCGGCGAGACGCTGCAACCGGTCCAGCCGGGCTGGACCCAGCTCCGCATCGATGCTCATAAGCACAGGCTTAACGGCTGACTTGCCTACAGAGCCCGAAGCGGAAGCGAAGGCCTGAGCGGTCATGGGGAGGCTGCCCCGAGACCGCTCCAATCCGGCCAACGTCTTTTGCCAATACGCGATCCCCGCTTCTTTATCTTGTCTCTCCAGCCACTCCAGATAATGACTGTAAGGGGACGCTTCCACGGTCACAGGCTCCCGCTTGTCTCGCAGCAAGCGGTAATTGTCCAGCAGCTCCCGGAACAACCGGCCGAATGACCAGCCGTCCAAAATAATATGGTGATTGCACCAGATCCAGAGATACTCTTGCGGACTTGTCCGAAATACGGCCATTCGGAAGAGAAGTTCTTTGGCGAGGTCAAAGCCTTGCGCTTTGTTGGCCTGTTTCCATTGGCGTAGATAGGACTCCTGCGGTTCTTTCGCCAGCTCCGACACGTCTTCGAAGTGCAGCCGGAACTTCCGTTCCTTCATCACCACCTGCAGCGGACGCGGCAAATTTTCGTGGACGAATATCGTTCTCAGGATATCGTAGCGCTTCACAAGGGCGTCCATGCTTTGCTCTAGCAGGGAGACGTCGAGCTCTCCCCGCAGCACCGCCTCGATCTGTACGAAAGACAGCGGGGACTCCTTATCCGAGAGCCAGAAATAATACATCCCTTCTTGCGAAGGAGCCAGCGGGTAGATTCTTTTGATTTTGTCCTTTGGATTCATAGCAGTTCCTCCTGTAGCGACGCAGCCGGAGAGGCTACTCGATCATATCGACCAGATTGTTTAGCTGATCCAGCTCTTGCAGCGTCAGCCGGTTATAGCCCAAGTCGCTGGGCGTGGCTTCGGCAGCGGTCTGCTCCCCGCAGTGGCGTATGAGATCCACCAGGCGGTTTTGGAGCTTGTCCAGCAGAGCGGCAATCGTGTCTTGACGGTGATGCGTGCGGTTATATTCCATCACGATGTGAAGACGCCGATCCTGCACATAGCCAATGATGAAAAGCGAAGCCTTTCGCTCGGCTTCTGGGCTTATCGTACGGCCCACTGGCCACGGTGACGGACCGAACCACCGATTGCGCAGATCAGTATTGATCTGACCGAGGTAGTTGAAGCAGATGTCCGGCTGCTGTGTGAACAACATGCCTGGCAAGCTTTCCCGGGGCGTAATATATTTCAACAAGCCATAGCCGATCCCGTGATTCGGCAGCTGCCGCAAATGCTCCTTGACCGATTTGATCTGGTAACCCAAATCTTCCGTGTGCTCTATCGGCAGCACGATCGGAAACTGCGACGTAAACCAGCCGACCGTGCGGGTAATGTTCATATTCTTTATGGTGCTCTGCCGACCGTGCCCTTCCAGATGGATCACGATCCGGTTCGTGTTCATCCATTCCTTCAAGGTCAGGCCCAAGGCGGTCAGCAAAATATCATTGATTTCTGTATTGTAAGCGCGGTGGACTTGCTTCAGCAGCCGCTCCGTTTCTTCCGGCGGCAGCGTGACCATCACTTGAGCCTCGTCCTTCGTCCAGTCACCCGTAGCCTCGAAATCCCTTGGCACAGGCACGCACGGCGTACTCTCGACGGCCGCCCAATAATCTGCTTCACGCAGCACTTCGCCGCTCCGGGCGTATTGTTGCAAAGCTTCCGCCCAAGCTTGGAATGAATGCGTTTTGGGCGGCATGACGATGGCCCCGTGGTTCAGCGCCTGCCCGTAAGCCGCTTCTAGATCTTCCAGCATAATTCCCAAGGACACCCAATCCATCACCAAGTGGTGAGCGACGAGCAGCAGATGGTCGCCCTGCGGCGTCCGGAACAAGGCAGTCTTCATCAGAGGGCCGTTCGCTAGATCGATGCTCTCTTGCAGCCGGTTGGCATGCGCCAGAACGGCCGATTCCATCGAATCGCCGCCGTCCAGAGCCACGACCTCGAAACCGATCATCGGCTGCTCCGCGGGTCCCCGGTTATAAAGCTGCTTGCGGTCCCCTTCGTCCCTCACCACGGATCGCAGCACGTCATGATGCTCGGCCAGACTTTCCAGCGCCCGCTTCAGGGCGGTTTCGTCCAAAGCAGTCTCCGAATGCAGCATCACCGCCGAATTCCAATGGGCCGAAGAAGCGAAGTCACGGTCAAAAAACCACTGTACGATTGGCGTTTCCGCTATCGGTCCTTCCACGGCGTCCTGCGGGATCTGCACCTGCCCGTCGGCCGGCTTGAGATCGAGGCAAAGCTCCTTCAGCACCGGGGTCAAAAATATGTTATTCATCTCAAGGTCCCAGCCTCTGCGGTACAATCTCGATGCAATTTGGATCGCCTTGATGGAATCGCCCCCCAAATGGAAAAAGTTATCTTCGCGCCCAACCGTTTCTGCTCCCAGCACCTCCTGCCACACGGAAGCCATCAGCTCCTCCAGCTCGCCTTCCGGGGGAACGAAATCCGCTGCCAGGCCTCCGATCGCCGAGGGCTCCGGGAGCCGCTTGCGGTCCAGCTTGCCGCTGGACGTCAGCGGAAAAGCGTCCAGCCTCACGTAGTACGCCGGGATCATGTAAGTGGGCAGCTGATTAAACAGCAGCTTCCGCAGCTCCGCAGTATCCAAATCCCGATCCGCGACGTAATAAGCGCAGAGGGCTTTACCAGATGCGGAGGTGGATGCGCTCTGCCGGACCAGAACAGCGGCTTCTTTGATCGCCGGATGCCTGTTCAACGCGGCTTCGATCTCTCCCGTTTCGATCCGGACGCCGTTCAGCTTCACTTGATCGTCTCGACGCCCAAGGTACTCGATGCTTCCGTCCGGCAGCCGGCAGCCGTAATCCCCGGTCCGGTACATGACCTCGCCCGGCCGGTACGGATGATCGACAAACCGCTCGGCGGTCAGCTCCGGATTGTTGCGGTAGCCCCGGGCCAGACACGCTCCACTGATATATATTTCCCCACGCACGCCAACCGGCACGGGCTGCAAGCACTCGTCCAAAATATATATTTGTGTGTTGGCAATAGGAAGCCCGATGCAAGCGGTTAGACTGTCCGTATCGAATTCGTGAGCCGTCGCGAAAATCGTCGCTTCCGTCGGGCCGTACATGTTCAGTAAACGTCTGGAATCCGACAGCCACGCGCGAATGTCGAGCGTGCACGCTTCCCCGCCCGATCCCACGGTACGCAGTGAATCGGGCAGATGCTCCGGGGTGAGCGTGGACAAGACGGACGGCGTCAGCACCATCGCCGTAATCCGCTGTTCCTCTAGAAACCGGTGCAGTGCCTCGCCTCCCGCCGTCGCTTCCGGGCTGACGATGCAGAGTGCCGCACCCGAAGCGAGCGTCGCGAAAATCTCCAATACCGACGCATCGAACGTCGGCGACGCATACTGCAGCATCCGGTCGCCTCTTGACAAGCCAAACAGCCCGATCGCCGCTTCCACCGCGTTGCAGACGCTGCGGTGTTCGATCGCTACCGACTTCGGCTTGCCTGTCGATCCTGACGTATACATTACGTAGGCCAGGTCGCCTGCATCCACTTTAATGCGCGGATTGTCCGCATTTTCTTCCGAAATCGATTGCCATGCGCTGCCGTCAAGCACGAGCTTGTGACGCACCGCCGAGCCTGACTCCGCTTCCGCATGCGCCAGCTTAGGCTGAATCAGCAGGACTTCGATTCCCGAATCCTCGATCATGGTGCGAATCCGCTCAGCCGGATAAGCCGGATCGATGGCGACGTACGCGCCCCCAGCCTTTAGAATGCCGAGCAGCCCGACGACCGTTTCGAACGAGCGCTCCATCATCAAGCCGACGGCCGTCTCCTTGCCGACTCCCCGCTTCTGCAAAGCGTGAGCGACCTGATTGGCGCGCCGGTTCAGCTCCCGGTACGTCATGGACTGGCCGCCGCACACAACGGCCGGATCGTCCGGCGTAAGCTCGGCCTGTCTCTCGAACAGATGATGAATACACGAATCGTCCGGGAACGGCTGTACCGTCTCGTTCCATTCATCAATGAGCTGGTGCCGCTCTTCGTCCGACAGCATCGCCAGCTCGTGAAGGGATTGCTGTGGATCGCGCACGATGCTGTGCAGCAGAGCTTCCCAATGTCGGCTCATGCGCTCAAACGTCTCCCGGCGGAATAGATCCGGGGAATATTCGAGAAAGCCGTCCAACCCGTCTTCCGTTTCGGTTAAGCCGATAGTGATGTCGTACTTGGCCGTCTCCCCGTCGATCATTTCAATATCCGCTTCCAGATCGGGGAGCGCGAACTTCTCCTCGGGCACGTCCACATACACGAATACCGCCTGCACCAGCGGGTTGCGGCTCGGATCGATCGGAATCCGCAGCTCGTCCAGCAGCAGCCCGATCGGAAGCTCCTGATGCTTGTAAACCTCTCTGGCGGTATCGCGCACCTGCCGCAGCAGGTCAATAAAGATAGTCTCTCCCGACACGCGAGAACGCAGCGTGCCCATAGTCAGGAAGTACCCCATCACTTTTTCCATCTCGATCCGGCTGCGATTGGCGAGCGGTGTCCCGACCAAAATGTCGGCTTGCCCGGTATACCGATAGAGCAGCGCCTTGAACGCCGCCATCACGATCATGAAGGCCGAAGCGTTTTCCCGCTTGGCAATCGCCTTCAGTCCGTCCAAAGTCTCCTTCGACGACCGTAGGAAGACACGCGCCCCCCGGTAAGTTATCGCGGGCGGCCGGGGGAAGTCCGTATGGATGTCAAGGATATACTCACAATCCTTCAGCTGCTCCTTCCAGAAGGCGAGCAGCTTCTCCCGGGTCTCGCCCTGTAAGTAATTCCGCTGCCATTCGGCATAATCCGCGTACTGGATCGGCAGCTCCGGGAGCTCGGCCGGGACGCCTGCAAGCGCTGCTTTGTAATGCGCCATCAGCTCTTCGAAGAAGATCGAGAAGGTGAGCCGGTCGATGACAATGTGATGGACGGTCAAAACGAGCATCGATTCCATATCCGACAGCGTAAACAGCTTGAAGCGGATCAGCGGCCCTTTTTCCAGATCGAACAATTGCTGGACCTCTTCGCGCATGAGTTGCTGAGCGACGGCTTCCCGCTCTTCCTCAGGAATATCCTGCAGGTCCACCACGGGTACGCTGACGCGGAGCTCGGGCAGCACGGTCTGCACGGGATCGACGCGCCCGAATACGGTCCGCCAAGCCTCGTGGCGTTTGACGATTTCGTTAATGCCGTACTCTAGCGCCCCATGATGCAGCTTTCCTCTCAAACGGGCGGCCCCGTACACGTTGTACGCGTGCGATTCAGGGTGCATCCGCTGAAACAACCAGAGCCGCTCCTGATCGAAGGAAAGCGGGCTTAGGCCCGTATGGTTCCGCCGGGGGATGGCTGCGGCAGCCGGATTCGGGCTTAGCTGCTGCGCATTCAAGTTTTGTTCCTTGAGCCGTTTTTCGAACAGCGCCCGCTGCTCCGGCGTCAGCGATTGGATACGATCGGTCAGATTCTTCATGGGATCAGCTCCTTGTCATAGGCGAATTTCCGCTGCAAATCAGATAATAATGCCAAGCTTTCCATTACCGTCTCCCGGTCCACGCCAAAATCGATCAGGCAGGCAATCTCCCCGACGCCGATATCGCGGAGCGTCTCCACCAGCTTCGCGCACTTGTCCGGCGTTCCGAGCAGGGAGCTTTCGCGGTAATACTTGTCGAAGGCGCGGGATACGATCGCCTCGAAGTCCGCGCCAGTCATGTCGCCATAGTCGGCGAGAATATGCCTTTGCTGGCTTAAAAAAGTCTTGAGATATTCCTTCAGAGGCCGCTCCACCTTGGCCCTGACCGTTTCGTCGTTCTCCCCGAGGCAGGTATGGAGCATGACCGCGACCTTTTTTGTCTGCGGATCGTAGCCATACCGGATTAGCGCTTCGCGGTACCGCTCGATCTTGCCCTCCAGCTCCGCAAAGCCGTTCCCGAGGATGCCGGTCAGGATGCCCGCTCCGATTCCGGCGGCCTGATGGTACGTCTCCTCGTTCCCGTTCGTGGCGATCCACAGATTCAATTCGCTTTGGATCGGCCGGGGCAGCGTCTTGATTCGGTGGACCGCTCCGCTGGCATCGGTAAAAGGAACCGCCTCCCCGCTCCATAGTGCCCGAACCTGTTCGACGGACTTGAACAGCTCTTCCTTGCGATGGACATAATAATTCGGGTCCTGTACCGGCGCGAGGATAAAATCGGCGGGATGCCAGCCGGTGGCAAAAGCGACCGACACGCGACCGTCCGACAGGTTGTCCACGACCGACCATTCCTCCACGAACCGGACCGGGTGGTGCAGCGGGAGCACTACGCTTCCCGCCCGCAGCTCAATCCGCTCCGTGACCGCCGCCAGCGCCGCACTGAGCACCGACGGATTCGGATAAAGTCCGCCAAAATCCTCGAAATGTCGCTCCGGCGTCCACATTGCCTTAAATCCGTGCCGGTCCGCAAACGCCGCGCATTCCATCAGCAGCCCGTATTTATGACGGTCCGTGGTCGAACCATCGCCAGAGAAGAAAAACAGACTGAAATCCATGGCTGCCTCGCTGCGCCTGTGCTTCGGGACAAAAGCTGCTTCTGCCGCAGCCTGTCCGGGCCTCGACCTTGCCGTATCCGGCGCCGCGATCCCCTGCTGCTTGAGACGCCGCTCCAGCAGCGCCCGCTGCTCCGGCGACAACGCCGCCAATCGCTCGTGAATGTCGCTCATTTGCTCATCTCCTTACCCTTCGCGGCTTAATAGCTGCATCAGCTCATCCTGCGGCAAATTTTCGATTTCGCTGAGCAAGCGTTCGATTTCGTCCAGCTCCTCCGGCTTGACCTGTGTCTGCGCTATCGACTCGGCCAGCTCGGCAATCGTCGGCGATTGGAAAATAACATCCATCGGGATGTCGCCGTGAAACGCTTGCCGCAGCCGGGCAACAAGCTGGATCGAGAGCAGCGAATTGCCGCCCAAATCAAAGAAGTTCTGCTGTCTGCCAATGCTCGGAATCCCGAACAGTGTCTCCCAGATCGCCGCGATCTTTTGCTCCGCCTCGGTTTGTGGCGGTTCTTGAAACGGTTCGCCATCCAGATAAACCTCATCTGCCCGGCTATTTCGGCTGTTCGAAGCAGCGTGGCCTGAGGCATTCAGCCATCCGCTGCCCATCGCATCATGAATGCTTTGCGTGGATACGACGGCTTGGGACAAACCGCTGGCCGCAATGCGCCGGATCGCCTCAAGCCCTTCCGCTCCGGTAATTCCGAATGTCGCCTGCATTTGGAGCATATGCTCCCTGACGTCCACCGGGAGCTCCGTCTGCTTACGTACCCAGACGTCGTCCTGCCACATGCCCCAGTTCACGGCGACGGTTCGTCCTCCAGCGGACGCATGCCACTTGGCGAACGCATCGACAAAATGATAGGACGCGCACTGATCCATCAGTCCAACGCCGCCGGTGAACGAGATCGTACGCGAGAACACGATCATGAGCTCCAGAGGATGGGAGCGGAGCAGCGATTCCAAGGTGAGCAGCCCCAGCGCCTGAGGTGCAATAATCCGTTCGGACCGCTCCCGGTCGCCCAGCTGGATCAAGCCCGAGCCGTACGGCTCCTGGGCGAACAGTACGCCGTGAATCGCACCGAACCTCCGCTCCGCTTGCCGCACAATGTCCCGCAGCCCGGCTTCATCCGTCAGATCGGCGCTGGCATAGAGCAGAGGCGTTCCGTTTTGCTCCAGTGCACGGATGCGTTTGATGATATTGGCTGTATCGTCCGACTCCCCGTGATGCAGCAAGTCATGCTCTGACTCGCGGACATCCGGAAAAGACGCCTCCCCGATCAGCACGAAAGAAACCTTCGCCGTCCGTGCGATTTCCTCGCACAGTTGCAAGCCGATTTCGCTTGTGGCTCCCGTCACCAGATACACGCCTCCGTCGCGGAAGGTGGCGTCCGCAGGATCGGCTTCAGGCAGCTTGACGGCTTCGTAGAGTTGCGTGAAGCGCTGCATCCCCCGGTACGCCACGACAAAATCCTCTCCCCCATGCTCGATCTCCTGAAGCAACTGCCGGATCAAGCGTACGGAGGAAGCCGAAGCGAGATCGGCCAAGCTCACGTCGACGGCACGCGCCCGAATCTGCGCGTACTCTTGCGGAATGACCCGCAGCGCCCCGAGCAAGGTCGCCCGCTCCGGGCTCCGTACCTGCTCGTTGGCGATCCATTGCAGATTGCCGGTCAGCGCGATCAGCTCCGTCGGCTTCGCCGCCGCCTGCATGCCGATTGCTTGGGCCAAATGCATCAAGCTGTACAGCCCAAGCTGCTGGGAGTGGGCGTAACGCTGTGCAATGGGGATAAGGTTATCTCCATCATCCGATTCTGGTTCGATGACGTTCCAAAGGTGAACAACGGTATCCGGGAAGCATTGCTGTGCTGCCAAAGCATGCAGCAGTTCCTCATAGGACCGGCCTTCTGCGGGATGGACCGTGAAGACATCCTCCTCCACTTGCCGGAATCCGTCGCCTTCGAGCACGGCGACAACATCGTGCCCCTTGCTTTTCAAGCCCTCGCTCAAGGCCTTGGCCAATCCGTACCGGTCGTGGAAGAGCAGATACGTCCGCTTGTGCGGCGCTGCGGCTCCAGAGGCTGGTCGCTGCGGAGGCAGGGGCGTTTGTTTCCATACCGGAGCGTAGAACCAGTCGGCCATGTCCGCCTGGCGCTCCTGTCCTGCGGCTGCGGCCGTATCGGCAGAAGCGGCGGGGACGGCTCGAACCTTCTTCTCCAAATAGTAGCGGTAGCGCTCGAACGGATACGTCGGCAAAGGCACTCGACAACGCGCTTTCCCCTCATGCCATGCGGCGAAATCGATGTCCGCGCCTGCGGACCACAGCTCGCCCAGCGCCTGAAGGACGCTGGCATATGCGGATGTGCCCGCTGCCGCCGGGGGCAACGCATTGACGGCCAGCGTCCCGGGTATCGCGTTCAGGGCGATTTGCTGCCGGACCAGCGAGGTCAAAGACTGCCCCGGGCCGATCTCCAGAAAGGCCGTTCTTCCCGATTCCGACAGCAGGCGGATTCCATCTGCGAAGCGGACGGTGTCCCGCAAATGCCGGACCCAATACATCGGGTCCGTCGCTTGCCCGGCCGTAATCCACGTTCCCGTCACATTCGAGACGTACGGAAGCTGCGGTGCATACAGAACGATCCCCCGCATCACCTCGGCGAACCGTTCGAGCATCGGCTCCATCATCGCTGAATGGTAAGCGTGCGAGGTCGCAAGCCGCTTCGATACGGCGTTCTTGTGGCCGAGCGTCTGCTCAAGCTGTTCGATCGCCTCGAAGGTTCCCGATACCACGCAGGACGTCGGGCCGTTCACGGCGGCTACGGACAGCTCCGAGCACGCAGCGACCAGCAGCTCCCGCACTTCCGCTTCGGACAGCGCGATCGCTAACATTGCCCCGCGTTCCATCTCCTGCATCAGACTTCCGCGCGCGGCAACGGCGGTCAGCGCATCGTCTACGGCCATGACTCCCGCCAAGCAAGCGGCCACATACTCGCCAATGCTGTGGCCGATCATCGCCTGTGGACGAACGCCCCAAGCCTCCAACTGCTTGGCCAAAGCATATTCGAGGACGAACAGCGCAGGCTGTGTCAGAGCGGTTTGGCGAAGCCGGGATCCCGCTTCCTCCGCTTGGGATGGCGGCGGATACAGCACGTTCCGCAGATCAAGGCCGAGAAGGGGTTGCAGCCGTTCGGCGCACCGGTCCACCTGTTCGCGATACACGGGTGCGGATTCGTACAGCTCGGCGCCCATATCGATGTGCTGCGCCCCTTGTCCGGTAAACATAAAGGTCACACCCAGCGGCGGTTCGCCGCCGTCTGCGGACTCTTGAGCGTCCCGGCCGGATGGCGGCAGGTCCGCGAGCTTCGCTTTTAATCCGTCCACGACCGACCCATGATCGCGGCCGATCACCACAAGCCGCCGGGCGAACGTTTCTCTGCCTGCGGCAAGCGTATACGCCACGTCGGATAAGGGAATATCACGGCTCGCTTCCAAATAGCCGATCAACCGCTCCGTCTTCCAGCGCAAGGCCGTGGCCGTTTTGGCAGACAAGACGAGGACGTTCCAATCAGTCCCGGTCTCGGTCCCGACCTCCAGCTCCCCATGGGCGAACGCGGCCCCCGCCTCCGGATGCCGTACTTCCGCCAAAGGAGCTTCCTCCAGCACGACGTGCGCATTCGTGCCGCCCATGCCGAAAGAGCTTACCCCGGCACGGCGGGGACGCCCGTCCGTGTCCCATTCCCTGAGCCGGTCGTTCACATAGAAAGGACTGTTCGCGAAATCGATTTTCGGATTCGGCTCCGTATAGTGCAGACTCGGCGGCAGCATTTTATTTTGCAGGCACAGCACCGTTTTGATCAGTCCGGCAATTCCAGCGGCGCTGTCGAGATGGCCGATGTTCGTTTTGACCGACCCGATGGCGCAGTACTGCTTCCGGTCCATAGCATCACGATAGGCCTCCGTCAAGGCGGCCACTTCGACGGGATCGCCCAGCGCGGTGCCCGTACCGTGAGTCTCGATATACGTCATCGTCGCCGGGTTGATCTCCGAGACGGCCAGCGCTTCCTTGACCACCTCGGCTTGCCGTGTAACGCTGGGGGCGGTATACCCGACCTTCTGCGACCCGTCGTTATTGACCGCCGAACCGCGAATCACGGCCAGAATCGTATCCCTGTCCGACACGGCTTCATCCAGCCGCTTCAGCAAGACGGCCCCGGCCCCGTTCCCGACCGCCGTACCTTGGGACTTGGCGTCGAACGCGCGGCAGCGCCCGTCCGGCGACAGAATGCCCCCTTCCTGATAGTCGAAGCCTGCCGTTTGATCCGCTTTGACTGACACGCCGCCCGCGATCGCCATATCGCATTCGTACGTGAGCAGCGCCTGACACGCCATATGGACAGCCACCAAGGAGCTGGAGCAAGCCGTTTGCACAGCGACGCTCGGACCGCTCAGGTTCAACTTGTACGAAACGCGGGTAGCGAGAAAGTCCGGGTAATTGCTGATGCCGATCTGGAACGGTCCGAATGATTCCACAAGCTCGTCATGGCTCAGCACATGCTGGAGATAATCCGACTGCCCACTGCCCGCGTACACCCCAACCCGCTCGGGGCACCTCGTCGGAGGATATCCCGCCGACTCCAAGGCTTCGTAGGCGCATTCCAGAAATAACCGATGCTGCGGGTCCGTCATCTCCGCTTCCCGCGGCGTCATCCCGAAGAAGGCGGCATCGAAGTCGGCCGCTTCCTCCAGAATCCCTGCGGCATGGACCCGGTTCTTCTCCGGCTCCTTGAAGGAGGTAATCGATTCCTGCCCATCTCGCAGATTGATCCAAAATTGCTCCAAATCGCCCGCTCCTGGAAACCGTCCCGCCATCCCGATAATCGCAATCCCCCGCAGTTCACCATTTTTTGAAATCGCTTCCATAAACTCTTTACCTCCTCTGCGTTCTTAGCCGTTTCTGCCTTTCTATTTCTTCCTTTCTCTGGAACGCCATACGGTTCGCGCTGTTGCTTCTGCTGCCGCTCCCGGGCACTTCCTCACGCGCGGCTCCCCGGCTCCGGTTCAAGTGACCCGCCAGCGCACGAATCGTGGGAAAACGGAACAGGTCGACGACAGTCGCGGAATCGTCCAGCGCCTCCCTGATGCGCTGATGAACACGCAGCAGCCGGAAGGAATCTCCGCCCAAGTCGAAAAAGTGATCTTGAACGCCCACCCGCGACAAACCGAGCGCCTCTTTCCAGATCTGCGTCAGCACCTCTTCCGCTTGATTGAGCGGAGCTGCGCTTTCATTCGCGACCGGTTCTTCGAAGCCGAGATTACTTAAAGCAGCCCTGTCTACTTTGCCGCTAGGCGTCAGCGGCAGCCGGTCGACCACGCGGATGAAATGCGGCACCATAAATGCGGGAATCCGTTCCTGCAAATAGGCGCGCAGCTCCGCCGTTTGCGGCTTGTACGTCCCGTCCGCGACCGGGACCACAAAAGCAACCAGCCGCTTGCCGCTTCCATCGTCATGAACGACGACCACGGCTTGCCGGACTTCCGGGTGCAAACCCAACACGGATTCGATCTCTCCCAGCTCGATGCGGTGGCCGCGAATTTTGACCTGATGGTCTGCGCGCCCAATATACTCCAGACTTCCGTCCGGCAAATAGCGGGCCAGGTCTCCTGTCCGGTACAAGCGGACGGCTCCCGGCACAGGCAAGTCGAGCTCTGCCTCCACGAACCGCTCAGCCGTCAGCTCAGGGCGGTTCCAATACCCACGGGCCAGTCCCGTTCCGCCGATATATATCTCACCGGTGACGCCAATCGGAATCGCCTTCCGGTTCTCGTCCAGCACATATACCAGCGTATTGGCAATGGGCCGGCCGATATCCGGCGGTAGCTTGCCGCCGTCGAACGTTTGGTCGGTTACCCATACCGTGGCTTCCGTCGGCCCGTAGGCGTTGATAAAGCGCCGGTTGGCGCTCCACGCGGCAGCGACCTCGGCAGGACAGGACTCGCCCACCGAAACCAACGTCTCCAATGTCCGTAAAGCGCTGACACTGCCCGGGACTTCAGACAGCACAGCGAGTACGGATGCCGGGGAAATGAACAGATTGACAGCCTTTTGGCCGATAAGCTCGACCAGCGGCTTGCCTGGCAGCATCGCTTCGCGGGTGTCTGCCACGAGCGTTCCCCCGCTGCATAGCACAGGGAAAATTTCCACCACGGAGGCGTCGAAGCTGCACGACGAAAACTGCAAGATCCTCGTACGGCTGGACAACCCTAGCTTCTCCTTCATCGCATGAATGAGGTTGCCAAGTCCCCGGTGCTCAATCATGACCCCCTTCGGCTGCCCGGTGGAGCCGGAGGTATAGATGATATAAGCGAGATCGCCCTCCCCGGGGAAGGGCCAATGAATGTCCCTCAGCTCTTCAACCGCACCTCCTTGCGCTTCTTTCGGTTCAACAAGAATGGCCTCGCCGATCCAACCTGTGACTGTCTGTCCGATCCCTTCTTTTGTCATAAGGAATGGAGCCTGTGAATCGTTCAACATATAAGCGATGCGTTCCGCCGGATAATCCGGATCAATCGGCAAATACGCTCCGCCTGCGCGTAGAACCGCGATCATCGCAGCGATAAGCTCCGGCCCCTTGGGCAGCATCACCGCGATGACGCTCTCCGCCGCCACGCCACGGTTCCGCAAGTTGTGCGCCAGCCGGCGCGTCCATTGCTCTAGCTCGCGATATGTAAGGCGTTCGCCCCCGAATTCGACGGCGACCGCATCGGGCGTCTGCCGGACCTGCCCGGCGAACAGCTCGACAAACGTGCGCGGCGTTCCGAAATCTCGCTCCGTCCGGTTGAAATCGGCTAAAATCCGCCTGGTCTCGGCTTCCGATAGTAGACGTAGGTCTGCTACGGTGCGCTCCGGATGGGACAGCACATCGTCCAACAGATTCATGTACCGCTCGCCATGCGCCGCAATTTCGTCTTCGCCGAACAGTGCCCGCTGGTATTCGAAATCCAGCCGGTACATACCGGAAGCCGTATGATCCTTAACGTGAAAATGCAATTCATCCGCGATCGAGCCGCTGAAATGAATTTCGCTTGAAATACCGATCTCGTCTTCCTTGCGGAAATTCATCACTTGAAACTCTGCCCCGATATGGTACAACGGCCCCGTGATCGGATGGCGCTCCCTCGTTCGGGCTACGAGCTGGTTATAGGGATATTTCTGGTGGCGCAACATGCGCGTATAGGCTTTGGCAAAGGCTTGGCAATGCGATGTAAAAGCATGCTGCGGATCGACTTCGTAACGAAAAGCAGCCACACCCGCAAACATACCGAAGGTATGCTTGTCCTGGGGGCTCGTCCGGTTCCCAGTTATACTGGCGAGCATGATGTCCCTTTGGCCCGTCATCCGGTACAAATAGGCGTAGAAAAGAGCAAGAAAGAACGCCGAAGGATTGACCCCGGCCTCCCGGCAGAAGGCATCGACGCGCTCCCTTCTGCTGCCGTCGATCGCGAACCCGTAGCGGCCGCTTTCCAGGCTCCCCGTCAAATTTTCGGTCCGGGCCAAAGAAAGCGGTTCCGGCATTGTACGAAACGCTTCGTCCCAATATTGGCGGTCCCGTGCATGCCGATCCGATTCCAGATACGCGCGCTCCCGGTCGATCACTTCGAGATAGGAAGGCTTCTTTTGAAAATCCCGCGCCTGCCCTCGGGCTAAGCACAAATAAAGGTCTGCGATGTCGGCCCCGGCCTGCACGAGGGCAGTACCGTCACCAAGGATATGATGGCATTTGAGATATAACCATAATTCGGTGTCGGAAAGGCGCAGGAGAGCAAAATCATAGAGCCGGGAAGCTTCAAGCGAGTAAGGCTGTTTGGTTGCAGCGTCGATCCACAGGCGAGCCGCCTGGTCGGGCGACTGCTCGTTGCGGAAATCAAGCAGCGGGATATCGGGAGGACCTTCCGGATTGATATACTGTCGGGGCATGCCGGGCTCGTCCGAGGCTGAGGTTGTGATCGAGAGCCGGATGGAGTCATTTTCCAGCATGAATTGGGCGATGGCCTTCTTCAGCAAATCGGGAGACACCTGCGTCAAAAATTGAACGGACAAACCAAAGTTCATGAAACCGGAATCGGGATGCATCTTTTGCATGAACCATATCCGCTTCTGCGCTTGCGTCAGCGGAAACGTTCCTGTAGGCATTGCGTTCATTCCTCATCCTCCATTTCTTCATTACCTCCATGTAATCCGATGTTTGATTTCATTGTAGCATAATTGGAATTTATTTGATATAAATACCTAATATTGAAATTAAACCATATTCATGATTCGTTCTGCTGTGTGATCTCCCTTCTTGCCCTGACTTCCGCATAACCGGCACGCCGGTACAGTCCACAGCGCCCGGATTTTGGGTAAATACGTCGAGCCGGATGCACCGCGAGCCGGTGAATGCAAACAGGACCGCCACGTTTTTTATTTAGTTTTGTTAAAGAGTTCTATACAGACAACCGAAGGAGCTGCTGCGGCATGCTCCTTTCGTGATTTTCGCCGATAGGCCCGTTAAGCTGAACCGTATCATAAGTAACGGCGAAATTTTTAGACAGCAATCATTCAAGAATTTTGCATCATCGTCATTGCGATTAATCAGAAGGGACATTTGAGTATTACTGATAGCAGGGAAGGCATGCGTTTGATAAAGTAGTTATTATTAGGGAAAACGTAAGGCTCCGATCAATCAAACAGTAAGATGGTCTGCAATTTTAAGGGTTCTGGTGAACCCCGGCGGGGTACTGGTGTTACAAGGTGGCAAGGTGCTTATGAATGCACTGTCTGATTAAGTAGTTGGTTAATAGAAAGGATTTGAAATGGATGGGACAAGAGATAATCGCCTTGGTGTGCGGCACATGCAAAAGTTTATCGGAGCGCGTGAAGATGGAGAGTGAGCTTTTTGATATCGTTGGCTTCGAAAATGATGTTATGGAATGGTCTGATTACGAAAATGAAGTTCCCCCGTTAGATGACCCTCGTTGGATACGGACAGATCGCCCTCCTTTGCAAGGCCAGGTTAGAACAGTGAAAGTATATCATCCTTTCTATATGATGATAGGAGAACCCTTTTGGATGTTATATACCCCAGTATCCTCCAGCCTTAATGGATGGGATTCTCATCCCGAGGAGATTGAGCATTCCTCTTTTGTTCGATGTTCCATCGAACGTGTACTTGAGCGGAACGATTATAAAGCGTGGTTGCGAGTTAAGGTTTTAGAGGTATTGATGATTAAGGATTACAATATACGTTTTCCGGTCAGAGATGGGAGTAACGGGTACTTGGAGGATTTTGAGATGTTCGGGAAGCCCTACATATTCAATTACAGGGATTGGTTATTTATAAATGCTGGCGCACAAGGAGATCTCGGCGTATGGGGACTCGTAAAACGAATGGATAGTCAGTACCATATGCTAGTATATGGAGACTGGGGCTTTCATAGGAGTAATGCTTTTGGAGGCAATATCCTGCTGCCTAAGCATCAGATTGAGGGATGGATTGAGCAAGCATTGCAGAATAATCGCTATGAGACGGTAGAGTAATAGGATTATGTTGGGAAATCTGTGTTGCGCTCTATCCGTTTTAGATCATGTAGATATGTTCCGAGGCAAGCAACTGACGAGTTTATTGCCATGATAAGTAGTCTGGATAGCAGTAAAGTTGAGACCATAAAGCGTATTTATGTTGTATAGTATGATAGAGTTGGCGGATACTTTGAATGATGTATAAGTGTCTTATAGAAGATCGAAAAAGAATTCCTTTGTAAATACAGTATTTCAAAACCATAATTTACGAGGAGCGGAAATATTAAATTTGGAGGCTCGGATTTTTGCTGAGGGGCGACATCTTGAGCGGGACAGTAAGTCCGGTTGCGTGGGCTCTCACCTCAAAACGAAATTACAGTTGTGCTCTTGCTAAAAATGTATAAAACAAACGAAGGAGCTGCCGCAATCAGCTCTTTTAGCATTTTTCGCCGATAGCCCCGCTAAGCTGAACCTTATCATATCTTAGTTGAAAAGGTTATGAAATTATTTTTGATCCAACAGTAAACTCCTTCATATATGCCCATAGGAAAACTCAGGAAATTGCTGTGCAAAGTGTATAAAAAGGACTATAACGATATGTCTTTACAGCTTCGTCAGAATCGGTCAAGACCTAACGACTGTCCCTCTTCGCGAGAATGATCCTAAAGTGATGTAGCTTATGATCTGTCTTCGGGCTGGCTCTCCTCATTAAGAAGTACGGCTATCCCTGTTTTGAAAAAGCACTTTTGAAAAATATACAAGCTCAGTATAGCTCAACGGCCCTGGATGTGTTTCGACTATGGCCGGCTTTGGCGATCCTGTTATCTATCATCTTCTTATGTGCGGTGTTCATGACTTTATTATCGGCTTAAAGGGGGCAGAGCCTAGTGGAACAGGCTGTTCTGACAACCATCAAAATTTGACGAAGAAATACAAGGAACAGACCGCCCTGGATCATGTCAACTTGGTCGTGGAGAAGGGAGATATATACCGATTTATCGGGCAGAACGGAGCAGGAAAAAGTACGTTGCTGCGTATCGTGACTGCCCTGGCCCGGCCAACGAGCGGATCTGTCAGTTTGTTTGGAGAAAGCAGCGAGGCGGGGTTGATTGAAGCTCGGAAGCGCGTAGGGGCAATCATTGAAAGCCCTGCATTATATCCGGATATGACGGCCCGCGATAATCTTGAAGTCCATCGGCTGCTCCGAGGCATCCCGGGTAAGGGATGCATATCGAAGACGCTTGCCCTCGTCGGACTACAGGATACAGGGAAGAAGAAGGCGAGGAACTTCTCCCTTGGCATGAAGCAGCGCTTAGGCTTGGCTATCGCCTTGCTGGGCGACCCGGAGCTGCTGATACTCGACGAACCGACGAATGGCCTTGACCCTGGAGGCATCGTGGAGCTTAGAGAACTGGTCAAGAAGCTGAATCGCGAGTTGGGATTAACGATTCTGATCTCCAGCCATATTTTGAGCGAGCTTCATCAGATGGCAACGAAGTACGGCATTATCCATAGAGGCAAACTGCTGGAGCAAATGACCCATGAACAATTAAATGAGAAGTGCAAGCAGCATCTACGTATCCCAGTGGATGATCCAAGCAAGGCGGCAACTGTTCTTGAGATGGAACTGGGCACCCAGGATTATGAAGTTTTGCAGGATGGCACAATCAAGCTTTACAGCCTCTATCATGATGTCAGAAGGGTATCTATGGCTTTGACAAGCAGCGGTCTGGTTATTGAATATTTGGCGCCAGGCGGGGATGACTTGGAAAGCTATTTTACTAAACGGGTTGGGGGCGGATTCCATGATTAATTTATTGCGCATGGAGCTGTTCAAACTCGGCAAAAATAAAGTGTTTTGGACACTGACGATCATCGTAACGGTTGTGTTTACCCTCCTGCACTATCTAATTACCATCGGATGGTGGAAGATGGATAATGTGTTTATGGGGGCGGGTCTGGAGATGTTCTCTTCGCTTGCACTTGCTACAACCCCATTCTACTTCATGTTATTCTTGAGTACGCTTGCCGGATTTTTTGTGACGAATGAATTCACAATAGGGGTTGTCAAGAACATCGTTATGAGCGGGAATCGCAGAAGTCATATCTTTTTAGCTAAATTCATCGTATTGGCACTCGGTTCCATGTTTCTAGCTGTAGTGTGTCCGTTAATTGTAATCATAGGCGGGAAGCTATTATTCGGATTCGGCGAAATGACAGACCCGTCGGCGGTTAAACGTGTATTCGAAAATTTAATCAGCAATGTGATCCGACATGCGACAGGCCATGTAGCGATCAGCTTGAAGGAAGCAGGGGGCAACATCGTGCTCATCATCAGGAATGAAGCAGACAACTTGAGCGAGCAAGACATAGACAGGCTGTTTGATCGCTTCTATACAGCGGATCGATCAAGATCAAGTCGAAGAACAGGCCTGGGTTTATCCATTGCCCATAGTCTCATGTTAAAGATGAACGGGCAACTGTCTGCAGAGCTTAATGATGGGTACGTGGAGATGAGATGCGAGTGGAAAAGAAAATAACGCGCCGTGAGGCTGCTGCTGGAGCATTATTATGATCCAGGAGCGAAGGCTAGATAAGAGACCTGCCCTGCAGCCCGGAAAGCACAAGCGCCTCCCAATGTTATCAGGCATGTCTGGGTACAATCATTGTCGATGAAGTCGGATCTGGGTTAAAATATGGTAAATCATGAGAAGTGTTCAAAACGGGGTGATGGCATGGCGAAAGAGGGAACAGACCACTATTCAGAAATCGATGAAGTTATTGCCTATATTCACAAGCATATTGACGAACCGCTTGAGCTTTCGCGTCTGGCCAATATTGCGCTATACAGCCCGTTTCATTTTACGCGCATCTTCAAAGAGAAGATCGGGCTTCCGCCCTTGTATTATGTCTCAGCTCTCCGATTGCAGAAGGCCAAAGACCTGCTGCTGCAGACAAACTTGACCATTCGCGATATCGGGCTCGAGATCGGGCAGCAGAGCCTTGGCACGTTCACTACCCGGTTTACCGAGCGGGTAGGCGTGACGCCGTCCGAGTTTCGCCGATCCGCGCAAGAAGCGGACGAGCACTTCAAGTCGTTGCGGAATCTCAGCGACTGGGAAACGACGTATACTGTGCTGCTTCCCGGAAACTCCACGATAGAAGGAAAGATCTATTCGGCAGTTCCGTTCGACGGGTTCATTCTAATTGGCTTATTTGCCAAACCGATTCCCGAAGGACTCCCGTTATATGGGACACTGCTTCCTTCATTGGGGTATTTTCGTTTTATGGGTGTCAGGCCTGGCACTTATTATTTAATGGCAACGTCCGTCTCTTGGGGGATGCAGACGAAGGATTTTCTGCTGCCGTATACTACCTTGCGTACCCGATCACACGCGCCGATTATCGTTCAACCTCATACACCTGTACATTACCAGGAAGTCATGCTTCATCCTGCCCGGCAAGTTGATCCCCCGATTCTTGTATCTTTGCCGTTGCTTATGCAGAACTTTCTCAATCTAAAGAATCAATCCTGGTAGCGGAAGTAGAGTCTATGGTCTGGAAAATATAAAAAGGTCAGCCTAATGGCCAACCAGTGTAATAGGGGAGTGGACGCGCGATCTGTCTAGCTCGGCTTAACCTCGTTGGAAATCATCCACAGCACGCCGAATTTGTCCTCAAGCTGTCCGTGCAGGGCGCCCCAGAAAGCAGGTTCTAAGGGGTACTTCACCTTGCCGCCTTCCGCAAGCTTCGCGAAGGCTTCGCGAGCTTCGTCCTCCGTTGCGAATTCCAGTGACAAGTTGATATTGTTCCCGCAATGAATCGGTTCGAAGGAGTCAGACATGTAGAGATTAACTCCGCCCGCCACAAGGCTCAGGTGAACGACCTTGTCCTTGATGGCGTCATTTGAATCGGGCAGCTGTCCGTATGTCATGATGGAGAGAACCTCTCCTCCTAGCGCATTCGTGTAAAACTCAGCTTGTGATCTTGCATCCTCGGATAAAATGTAGGTTGTGTGTTTAGCCATTGTTCGTACATCCTTTCTTCGCCATATTTGAATTTTTATAAACTCAGTATAGCATCCGATCCACAAGTGGATTTCTTCTGGATTGCTAAGATTTCGCTCAGTAGATGATATGGTGAACCGTATCTTAAGTAAGAGTGAAAAATTGGGGTGTTAGCCGCTTGTCAGCATGGGAAAGTTGTCCTCGAGGAGCAGAGTGGAGGGGCAATTTTCCATGCCTTAACAGGGGATCGGCTCGATGGAGATGTTATTCTTTGGTGGGCAAAACTTTCATAGTTAGAATTTCGTCAATATCTTTTGCTGAACCAGAACCAGAGTTTAGAAGAACGCCTAACCATACATTTTAGAAGCGGTCATTGTCGAGCAGTGTTCATTAGTCGCAATCTTCGTTTAAGTTAGCGTCAAGTGTTTCATGCCAGTACGCTTAGTAAAGCATAAGATGAGATAATCCTCCTCAAATGAACCGAGGGGGATTTTTCATGTTTACACAAGTGTAATGAAGGCAACTCAGATCAGCGAGTACTTCAGCATTTTAAAGTGGTGGCTTTCCGTTCTGTTTCCTCATCGATTTTTGTAATGTATATGGCATTGAGGTTATGTGACAATTAGTTAAATCTTTATATAAAAAATATAAGCTAGTGAGATATTTTCGAGTCACTGATCGTGTTATATACAGGAGGCGAAAAAATGGAGAACAATTCTTTATTGCGTACGGATAAAGAATTGGCAGAACTATATCAACGACATATAGATCTAGTTTATAGGCTGTGCTATATCTACTTGAAAAGTCGTGTTGATGCAGAAGATGCTGTTCAATCTGTATTTCTAAAATTGATCAAAAGCCAAATGGTTTTCAATGACCATGAGCATGAAAAAGCATGGTTAACGGTAACCACCAGAAATTACTGTAAAGACATTTTAAAAAGTTGGTGGCGATCCCGTCGAGTTGATTTAGATAACTTACCGGAGATACCTTCTTGGAGTAACGTTGAACCATCAGGGAAGGTGCTAGCAAGACTACTTTCACTACCCGAAAAATATAAAACAGTGTTATATCTTTACTATTTCGAGGAGTACACGGTAAAAGAGATCTCAAGGATGCTCGGATTCAAAGAAAGTACGATTCAAACACAATTAGCGAGAGGTCGTAGACGTCTTAAAATTGATTTGGGAGGGAATTGCCTTGAGTAACAAAAATATCCATCGGCTTTTTGATGCCTTTACGCCAAAAATCGAAGAAAAAGAAAAAATGTTTCATAAGATTTTAGTAAAAAGCAAAGAAAATGAAAGTAAAAAGCATAAGGGGTATACGCTTGCGAGACGTTTTAGACCCGCAGTATTGGCTGCTATGTTGATGGTTTGCTTTGCCACAACCGCTATTGCAGCGGCATATATGGGGTTGGATGAAACGTTTATGAAATTTCTTAATCCAGTAAACCACGAGCAGGCAGAATATTTGTCCAATGGTGCTTATGTGGTTGATAAAGAGATTAAAAACAAGAATGGGACGCTTAAAATTAAGCAAGTGATCGGCGACAGTAATCTGACTTATATTTTTATGGATTTTTCTGCGCCAGAGGGTACGGTATTAGACGCAGCGCGGTATCACTTTTTGGATAACGACATAACGACAAAGCAGAAATTTCATTCGGTAGGATTTAAAGTCCTCGACGATGGCAACCAGCATGACAACAAAATTAGCATGGTTATGAGTATCATGACGAAAAATAGCCTAGCCGGCAGTAAAATTCACTTACGGCTCAAAGATTTACAGGCAGCAGATCCGTTTCCAGGCATTTTTACAACGGTAATACCAGGCATTTGGGAAACAGATTTTAAGTTGGATTTCAAGGAATACTCTACTCCTCATGAGGTCAACGAAACCATTTCCATGTTTGGTTATGGGGCGGTTCTCAAATCGGTTTCCGTCTCGCCGATTTCGATTTCACTGAAGGTTGAGGGCAGTTCAATGGATGAAATTGACAAAGCTGCAGGCTCATTTAAATCAATTGGCCCTAATCAATACTTGGATAACTACCCAATCACGATTAAGTACAAGGACGGTACATCGGAAACGACAAGCCTGTTCAAAGGAATGCATTTAACGGAGAGTGGCACTCGCCTCTTAACAATTAAAACATTTGAAAATGTGGTTAATGACAACGAAATCGCATCAATTGTCTTTTTTGATAAGGAGATTCCGATAACAAACTGAAATCGTAACGAAGGTGGGTTGAGATGCTTTTTTTCTGTAATCGTATTTTCTGACTTGATAACAACGATAATCAGATAATCATTACTTAAGCTTTTAAATCATGAGTAAGCGAGCCTCCTGCACAAGATTGTTACGGGAGGCTTGCATTTTTTAAGGTCTAAAGAATTTAATATTTTTTGTATCTTTAATTAACAAAAAAGTAACAAACCCCCTCTTAAACGACAAAAAGAGAATGAATTTCTACAAAAATAAGACCTTAGAACCTAACTTATCATACTTTTATATTATACCTTTAATTAAATGGTTAAATTTTTTAATTAAACTGTTCGTATGATCAGGGCAAACCCATTGAAAAATGGGGACGCAAAGCTAAAGGGGCTAACGGATTTGCTGCCATGCAAATGTTACTGCCAGCCAGCTGCCGAATACGACGGAAGACTCCGTCTATTAGCGTTTGCTTTTGGATGGAGTTTTCTTTTATGGAGATATTTAAAATTTTAATTAAGTTAGCCGAGGCATTAAGCCTTGTCTATAGATTCAAAAGAGCTTCTGGGTCGGCAATAGATTGAACATGGTTGGACCCTGGCTTTGTAGGAGAGGACTTCCTTATATCACGGATATTTAGGAGTTAGGTAAAGAGGAGGTGATGACACGGTTTTGGGTTAAGCAGTTCCTTAACATCCCGAGCGATACCCGAATTTCGGTACTAATCTTCCCATGATAAAGACCGGACAACAAAAAGAGGTGAACAAACTTGGAGTTAAAACGAGAAGTGAGAAAGGGGTTACATAACAGTCTAATATGCTTCATGGTAATATTGATCATTTTTAGTGGAGTCTCACCTGTCCAAGCTGCAACAATACCAAATACACCTATTGATCAGCATCCCAAGGTGACAATGTTAGGGGACGTGGGTGAGGGAAAATATATTGATGCGGACTACTCGTTTACACCGAGGATTACAGACGAAACGAAAGTGTCGATCACACCAGGATCGAATACTAGATTAATAACAATTGACGAATTTTGCAGTAAAGCTCCTGCTTCTATGTGTAATTCTTTTCAGGGGAAGAATTATTATTTTCCTGAAGATACCTCAGGAGAACGTTCGCCGTCAGCGACAATGACCTTTACTAATGTTGGTATATACAATAATCAAAAAATAGATATGATGATTGAAACGACATCAGAGCATACAGACGTACTAAGTATTTCATTTGATGTGAACGGCGGGGTCAACTTACAAGGAGGGACGTCACCTTCTAGTGTGACTCGTAAAATAACTTTTCTATCACAAGAAACTGGGCAACCGATCGAAGTAAAAGGATATATGTCTTATAACGCAATTAATATGGCAAAAACTATGTTGTTTGATTTACCGATAAGAGATATATTTGCAATTAATGGTTCTACAGTCCTTTATGATAATGGAATTTCTAAAGGTGAACCTCTGTTCGTCACAGGAACTACACCAGGAGGAACCGGCACACCTGATACCAGGATAACTATAGTTTATGAGCCAACATCCACCATTACCTTTACACAGACTTACCGTGGTAGAGTAGACGTTTTTCCATCAAATCATGGTACAAGTATAGGATATTTTAGTCTAACTGGAATTGAACCTCCTGGACCTGTAAAGTTTGGGTATACGGTAGAAGATAAAAAGGTAGGCCAAAACGAGTATCCAAATCCTAGAGAAGTCATTTACCAAATCGTTCAGGCAGTCGCTTATGCAGATCCAATTAATTATTATAAGTCATTTGAGATAACGGATGTTTTGGATGATGTATTACTCATCGAGGAGAACGACATAGAAATCAAAAATACTATCGGTGATGACGTATCCAGCTTATTTGACATATCTGTTATAGACCATCAATTATCCATCAAAGCAAAAAATGCTACGCTTTCAAACGCGAATTTTTATAATCAACAGTATACGATTACAATGAAGGGCGCATTAGATTTAACAAGTGATTACGGAAAATACATGGATCAAGATGGGAATATATTGGTTTCAAATAAAGCGATAACGACGGTTGATAATGTACCAAAAAGCAGCAATGAAGCTTATGCGAAGTTTAAGTATAAAGCTCCTGTGCTCGAGTCCAAAAAGACTGCCTCAATTGAGCAAAAGGCAAATGGCAACTCAGATCTGAAGAATCCAGAAGTGGGAGATATCCTCACGTATACGATTGAGACTCGAAACACAGAGGATAATAGTCTTATTAAAAACCTTACGATCAGCGACATCATTCCGGAAGGAATAGAGTATGTATCAGGTACGTTAATAGTAGATGGACAGACGGTAACAGATGCAGAAGGGGACGACAGCGGTCATTATGCCAATGGAAAAGTGACTGGACAATTCGGAGATGTAGCCGATACGAATTGGCATACGCTTCAATTCAAGGCAGTCGTAGAACCTGGACAAGCGGGTAAGGATATTATCAATATCGCCACTGTAGCTGGTGATAATGTCGAGACGCCGGACAAGCCACGCGTAGGAGTGGAAGTATATCCACGGAATCCGCAGATTGAATCGGAGAAAATGGTAAGGAACTTGGATGTAACCAAAGCTACGTATGAAGTCGGGGACATTATCTCCTATACGATTCGTACGAGAGCGGTGGTCAACGATAGCGCTTTGGAGAATCTGACGATTACAGATACGCTGCCGGCAGGTCTGGAATACGTTTCGGGCAGCCTGAAGGTGGACGGCAAGCCCGTCACTGATGCGCAAGACGGCGACGCGGGTTATGCAGTGACAGGGCAAGTCTACGGCTGGTTTGGCGATGTAACAGATATGGAGTGGCATGAGCTGGAGTTCCGGGCCGTGATTCAAAAAGGACAAGGCGGTCAGATGATCCAAAATACGGCGCTGGTGAAAGGTGACAACATCGTTCAGCCTGGCGAGCCGACGGAGAAGTTCGTCGTTGAGCCCGAGCCAGATCCGCCACTGGATCCCGTCGACCCTCCCGTGGATCCTGTAGATCCTCCGGTAGATCCACCCGTTGATCCGCCGGTCGACCCGGTAGATCCCGTTGACCCACCGACAGATCCAGTCGATCCTCCTGTTAACCCACCGGTAGACCCGGGTAACAGTGGTGGAAACGGTGGTGGCGGCGGTTCAGTAGATGTGCCGCGCTCTCCGGTGCTTGAATCTGAGAAATTTGCACGGGACCTGAACGGAGGCAGCATTGAAGTCGGTGACTTGATCGAGTATACGATCCGCGCCCGCAACACGGTTGCAGGCAGCCAAGTCACGAACATGGTGATCTCGGACCAGCTCCCTGAAGGGCTGGAGTATGTGCCGGGCACATTGAAGGTGAACGGTGCTGCTGTAACGGATCAAGCCGACGGCGACAGAGGCGAATATGCGAATGGAACGGTCACAGCGAGATTCGGAACTGTAACGGATATGGCTTGGAATACGCTAGAGCTCCAGGCGAAGATTGTTCAGGGCAAACAGGGTGACGTCATCAGGAATGTTGGTGTAATCCATGGAGACAACCTGATTACTCCGAATCGTCCGAGTGAAGAGATTATTATTGATGGCGGCAGCGGAAGCAACCCAGAAATCCCTGGTACCCCAGGAGATCCGAAGGATGGAGCTTCTTCCGGTAATGTGAATCCAGGCGAGGAAGATTGGGATACGGGATCCCCAGGCTCGAGCCAATCCGGGGGAACCGACGGAGCTGGTGAATCGGCTGCAGCCGGTGAAGCGGATGGATCTGGCCAGTCTGGCCAATCCAGTACTTCGAACGACTCGGCGTATGTAGAGTCTGGAGATAGCGAAGGCAAGGGTAACAAGTTGCCGAATACGGCTACAAATATGTACAGTTATATACTAGCTGGGTGCATAATGCTGTTTGCAGGACTGTTCCTGATTAGAAGAAAAAAGGCATAAGGATAGGTGAAAGCAGGCCCCCTGTAAGCTTACAGAGGGGCCTGCTTTCATTTTTGGTATGGAAATCGGGTGATGTTTCCCGGCGCTGTTGGTGGTAATGTTTTTGTTTCGCTAGCAGTAATGTCCTGATTTGTTTTGATGATTCTCATTACGTACCTCCTGAAAAAGTAAATGATCCTCAAAAAGGGGTCTTAGCTCTGGGCCATAAATATGAAATATGTATCAAGATTTGCTTGATCTGGCTTTAAGCTAACGGGCAGGATAGCGCAACAAAACGTATGTTAATCCGTATGTTTAGGGAGTGAGCGATATAGGAGGAACGAATGAAATATTTTACTAAAGCATGGTATGAAGAAGCGCAGATCAGAAGCTTTTTGATTTTTCCTGATACGAAAAAAGAATGGGATGATGATATTGCTTGGTATGAATCGGAGGGTCTGAACTTTAAAGAAATTTGTAAGAGCAACTTAGAGAATAGAAAGACTGATTTACTTAAATATCTCCCGGCACACTTTCATCCTTACATTGAGGATGGAACGTTAAATTCACAATTTCCTTCTGAAGAACTTAGAGAAATGGCTGACCAATGGGTATTGGAGTATGATGAGAAAACGGAAGTAAGAGTAGAAAGCTATCGGAACAACTATAACTCTATAAAAAAATCACTTCCCGAGAATGTGATTAATTTGGTGGAGAAGACCTTACACGATGCACGAGTAATTTCATTTGAAATGCCTTCGAAGGGTACGTTAGTCATGACATTAGATTGTAGAGGCGGCTATCATTATTTGACGGATATTAGGTTAACCTTTACGGGAGTTCAGAAGATGAAGCCAACTACTTTAAGAGAAGGCAGTGTCTGGCTATACGATGAAGTATACCTCACGGAGACAGGTTTTGAACTTCATGTGTTGTTAGATGGCCCTTTAATGGAGTTCACCATTTTAGCTACAAACGTTACTATAGAGATCATCTCATAATCCAGGATTTAACTTGATTCAGCGAATGAAAGTAGTTAGTTGTAGATTATAACATTATAATGATGCTACTAATCACCATAATTTGTATGAAACCAATTTTTTAAATCTTCATTCACTATCTCATACTCCTTCTTAGTAGCATCTGGATGCAATTCGATCCCTCCAGATGCCCCGAAAATAACTATTTCTACACTAGTCTTGTCTATAAATGTAATTTCCCCAGTAGCGCTTGCTCCAAAAGCTTTACCTGAATCAAAAGGTCTAAGTTCTGCATCTTGTATCATTTTGATAACAGTATCTGTTTCTTCCTCGCTTAATATTGTGGGATTAATCATACCGATACTGATTTCTTTTACTTGCCCTGCCTCAAGTTTTTCTTTAAACTGTTCTAACCATTTATCGTCTTCTCCTTTTCCAGTGGAGCAACTTGAAACAATCAGTATAAAACCGACAATTACAAAGATAATACCTAAAATCCGTTCAACACTTAATACTAAATCACTTGGCTTCGAATCTTCAAGCATCCATCCCAGTTGTAAAAACCAAGCAAAGTAAGGCCAAATTACGATAATCAATCCTATTATTATGGCTACAATTCCTATAAACCCTGTCAAATAATCACACCCATATTGTTAATTATACTGTTTAATACGAAAAACATTTATTAATGTTTCTCGTATGTAAATCCCTCCCTACACTCATTGAATTTATCAATTACCAGATTTTAAACCAAGGTTGTGCTGGAGGTGTTCCGGAAGGAGCAAACTGTGAACGAAATTGCTGCTAAATATGAGCTTAGTCCCGTGATGATTAGCTGCTGGAAGTTTTCTAAGTGTCTGAGAAGAAGGTGATTGAAGTTGACGAAGTGGGAAAGGAGTACGAGAGCATCTAGAGAGCTGGTGGCCAACTTACAGTTGAGATCGACTGGCTAAAAAAGTCTGGTCTTAAATGAATCGCCCTAAGCAAGTAAAGCCATGGTCGAGCGTGACAATGCAGAGATAACGATCAAGAGCCACACTGACCTTCTTAGTATCAACAAAACCAGCGTATATCGCTCTAAAAAGGAGCAACGTGAGAGCCAAGAAAATGTACAAATCATGCACCGGATCGATGGGACCCTTACTATGTACCTGTAGAATATCATCTGACTGATACAGTCGAAAAATCACCGATTATGAACTATCAAACACGCTAGATTATCTTGAACTGCTAAAGAAGGCAGGAGTGAAGGTCTCGATGGATGGCAAAGACCGGGCAATAGAAAACACTCGCACAGAGCGTTTTTTCCAGTCGTTCAAGTAAGAATGTATCTTCCTCAAAGATTTTTAAGACCCTCATAAGCAAAGAACTGGCTCATTATGTCCAATTCAAAAGCTAGGAACGTTTATCGGTAGGCGGAGCCAAGCCCGATAATTCTATACCCATCATTTGAAAAATGCATACTAAATCGCTAAACTTAATCGATCGGTTGTGTATTCGCATAATCAAAAATATATAGCATTGGTACATTGCCTTCAATTTCGCTCTATAGGTCTTACGCTGAACTATTATAAGTAGGGCGAATATCGGGATCGTAAATTATATGATTTTAGAAAAAAACGTGGTCGAGAGGTATAACAACTTACATCCATGCTAAAAATATTAACACTTTGAAAGGAGAGGTGTTAATTTATGAAAGTTGTTTGTCCTTCATGTAAGAGAGAAGTGATAATTAAGAAAAATGGGAATGGTCGATGTGTCTGTGGTGCTAACATTAAAGTGTTGAGCTAACATCAGGAAATAAAAAGGTATTCCTATGCTAAGAAATAGACGTTTTTTTTAACATAGGCATGGACATTACCAGTTTAGTATGCATATATTATTGTTATATATTAAATTGGCGGTGATCTAATGAGATATCTGCATAAAATATTTTATGAAAGCAGTGCTAGTAAATTTAATAGGGCTTATGAAGAAAGATTTAACTTTCCTTCAACCATAAGGCTTGGGATATATATAAAACCCATGGACCAAGCCAATATTTATGAATTATATTATGTGCCTACAAACAAAATGATAAGTCTGATCACAGAACTTTACACAATATCGATGGATTTTGGCACAACCTTTAAGAATCTTCCTAAAGTAGCACAAAAACAGTTTATTATTGAATGTATTTCAGAGGAGTTGTATAACACAAACGAGTTAGAAGGGATAAGAAGTAGTAAAGAGGAAATTGTTAGGAGTACCAAAGATATACTATTCAATAGGAAATCAAAGAAAAGGTTCGAGAGTATGATTAAATCATATTTTCGTCTACTCGATGATTTTGAATATCCCAAAACGCCTAAGGACATTAGAACAATATATGATGATATTACACAAGGGGAAATTGACCCACAAGAACTTCCTGATGGGGAAATATTCAGAAAAGATGTCACTTACATTTTAAAAAAATCAGGTAGTGGAAAGGTTATACATCAGGGAATTACACCAGAACTAGAAATCAATAAATTAATGGGAAAATTATTGGAATTTATGAACAGTGATGATCTTCAGGTACCCAATATAATCAAAGTGGCAATAGGTCATTATTATTTTGGGTACATACATCCATTTTATGATGGGAACGGGAGGACATCTAGATTTATTAGCAGTTTATACTTGTCAAAGGATTTGGGTAATATTTCGACATTATCATTATCTAGAGGTTGCAATAAATATAAAACAAAATATCTTGAGGCTTTCGAGATAACAAACAGTATTAGAAGTAGAGGTGAAATGAATAGTTTTATTGAAGTTTTTTTGGAAATATTAATAGAGGCTCTTAAGCAGATGAATGCAGAATTGAAAGAAAAAAGCCAGTTGTTAAATATGGCATTTAAAAAGATTAATAGCGATTCGATTCTAGGAAATGTGCCCCAGGGTCATAGGGATTTGATGTTCGTTTTAGCACAAAATCATTTCTTTGATTCTAGTAGTGGACTAACTGCAGGAGAACTATCTGGTATATTTGAAAAGTCAGCAGCAACAATCAGAAAAATAGTTAAAGATCTTCTTGAATTGTCGTTGGTAGAACAAAGAGGAGAAAGACCTGCATATTTCTGCGTCAGGAGAAAATATTTCGAAGAATGATAACCATTTTTCCGGTGAAAAAAGGTTGGTTGTGAGTATGTCGAGAATTGTTGGTGGGCCTCTGAAGCAGAATTAATTTTAACCTCTACGACCTTTGGGTCCTAGGGGTTCTTAGTTAATTTTGACTAGAAAACCACCTGCCATTTTCCATGGTGTGGTCGCGACAAGCTCCTTCTTACTTTTCATCGATATTCGTTCTGGTGCAAACAACTCTTATTAAGTACATTCATCGAATGGAAAAATTAAAACTTGCTTTTTATCGTGATGGTTAGCACCTTAGCTCTTTTTAAGTCAGGAAACAATGAGATCAGGCCTAGGGATCGCAAAAAATGAAACCTACCCATAAGCGAGAGTGGGGCCCATATCCGGCATCAATGGCCAGTCCTCCGATGGATGAGCCGACGACGACGCCGAGGCTTATAACCGATCCGTGAACATTCGTAACAAGCTCCCGTCACAATCGCCTGTTGCAGAGTCTGCTCCAGCAAATCCACGTGTCGTTTGAATAGGCGTTTGACCACCGGATCTCTTTGTACACACTCCATTGCAGCATTAATCAATAGGTAACCTCTCCGGCCTGGATGCCGAATTCATGATAAGGCAAGGGGGCTTAAAGTTTTAGTTTCAATATTATGGTCATGATGGCATGAGGTTAAAAAGATTTACAAGATTGCAATCTAGCCTCCAATAATGCTCGGATAAAAATGTTGCTCTCTCCTACAGGAAAAACACTATACACTTCCCAATTATTCATTATAATAGAGTGAATTAAGTCAATTTCTTCGCTTATACAAGAGTATCCATTAATGTTATTTAACGCCGTTTCTTATTTGTACCTCCTCGCTGCCCCAAATGAGTAAAGTTGCCTAATAAGATTTCAAGATTACTACGATTGAGAAACTAGGTGAATATGACATGTTGCTGGAGGAGTTAAACAAAGAACTAATCAAGTTGAAGGATGATGAAAATTACATCGTCAAAATATGTGAAAAGTTAAGAGGAACGGAGTCTAAAGTTGCAATAGAAGCCTACGAAGCAGCTATTACATTTGTAAGAGAACATAAAATGTTGACCTGTGCTTACCCATGGATTCTTTATCATAAGGGCTGGTTATGCTTTGATTCCACAGACTTTAAAGCTGCGACCAATCTTTATGAAGAGGCTTATCATATTTTTAAAGAGAATAACAATATAGATGGCCAATTGGCGACTTGCAGCGCTCTTGTAAGCGGTTACTCGGTACAGCAAAAGCTTTCCCAAGCCATTGAGCATGGCATGGAAGGCATAGAGCTTGCAGAAAAAGTGGGTAACTATGAGCGGCTCACTCAAATCAAAGGAAACCTTGCCGCGCTGTATATGGAGATCGATGAGTATGAAAAGGCAAAGGAGCTATTGGATCAGATCGTAAACATCCCTCGTGTCTATAGCAATGCCTTTAAAGTAGCTTGTTACACGAATCAAGCTGAATGCTGCAACCACTTGGGCGATCCAGATCAGGCAATCGTGTATATCACGAAGGCGCTTGAGTTAGCAGAGGAATATATTCCCAGAATGGTACCCAATGTGTTAAAGGAAATGGCTCATATTTACGCGACTAAAGGGTGCTACGATACAGCAGAAGAATACTTCGTCAAGAGTGTAGAAATGGCGAAAGCCGGAGGAGCGCAGCTGTATGTTCAAGATGCGCTATTGTACTGGGCAGAGCTGGATTTGGTACAGGGCCGATATAAGGAGACAGTTGATAAGCTGCAGCAAGTAGAAGAAGGGATAAAAGAGGCCAAATCTATAAGGAATTTAAATAAAGTGTATTTGAATATGAGCAAAGGCTTTAAAGGACTGGGGAATTATGAACAAGCCTATGCGTATTTAGAAAAGCATATGGAATTAGAAAAACAAATGCAGGCTATTCGCAGTGCTGAGAGTATGGAAATGCTGAATCGAAAAAGAGAAGAGGAAGAGGGGAAAATCTACAAGTTCCTCTATAATCAGACTGAAGCATTGAACGGTGTGGGTCAGCATATCCTGTCTAACTTGGATAAGGAAAGTATCTTTACTATTGTTGCTAAAGAAATACAGGATTTGATCCAAGCGGATATTGTTCAAATTGGCATATATAACGAAGAGGAAGGGGTCCTTTACAATGAGTTGTCTATCGAAAAGGGGCAACGTCTGGTTGTAGGGCCTATGTCTATAATCGAAGATAGCTTTTGGGCATATAGTGTCAAGCACAAGCAGGATATTTTTATTAAAGATACTGAAAAGGAATATAGCCGTTATTTTGAAAATTTTAAGGAATACCTGGAGAAGATAAGGAAGAAAAAGGAGTACGTAGTAGAGACAATACCCTACTCTCTTATATTTGTACCTATTATTATGAAAGATAAGGTCATAGGGGTAATAAGTACTCAAGCTTATAAGAAAGATTCCTTTAACTTAAAAGACCTGAGTACATTAAAGACCCTATCTAATTATCTAGGGATTGCATTAGAGAATGCTAGACTATATATGGAAGTAGAGTATGCTTCTAAGTATGATGTGTTAACCAAAGTTTTTAATCGAAAAGAGTTGTTTGAAGAAACAACCCAAATGTACGAGCAACTTAAAGAAAGCAATAACACAAATAGAACACTATGTATCCTGATGATTGATGTGGATAATTTTAAGAGAATAAATGATGTTTACGGGCACCAGGAAGGAGATAGGGTGCTAGAGACTGTGGCGGATCTGATTCAAGCTAGTGTGGGAGAAAAGGATAGGGTTGGCAGATATGGGGGGGAAGAGTTTATGGTGGCAATTCCCGATGAAGCCCTAAAGCAATGTATTCAAAAAGCAGAGGCTATCCGAAAAAATGTTGAGAAGGCCGTTATAACATCAGCTCTAGGGATACCCATTCCTATTACCGTAAGTATAGGGGGAGCTAACCTAAGTACAAAGAAGCATACCTTAGAGCAAATCATTAATTATGCTGATAAAGAATTATTGAAGGCTAAAAACTCAGGAAAGAATTACGTATTTGTATATCAAGAAGGAAATACGGGCGGTAGATAGGGCACTCTGATTAGAGTGCCCTTCGTCATTCGCCGTACAATTTAAACTGCCTTATTTTCTCTAAAGGCTCACTTGGATGTGATCTATTCGGGGTTTAGTTTACAGTTTTATTATATTTAAAGTTTCCCTAGAACCTGGTGGAACTTTCAGGTAAGTATAAGGTAACTAAAAGGAGGATGGATCAATGTTAAATAAGGTGGTTATCATTCAATCGGGAAGTCGTTGCGAAAATTTGGACTGGAGGAGATATTTATAAATTATAGCGAAGTTGTTAAAATCAGCGATGCATATTTACTTCCATTAGTAACAGAGTTGTACGGATTGGAAGGTTATGAATTTCAACGGATACCGGCACATGACGGCGGACGGAACGTTGTATATGCTTTTGAGAAAGAGGGCGGCGACGCGAAAATACTCCGAATTGCATTCTTGCCTGACAGGAGCAAGGAGGATTTTCTGGGAGAAGTAGAGTTTATCAGGTATTTATCCGAGCATGGAGGAAGTGTTTCGGATGTTGTCAGCTCTCGGAAAGGGAATCTGCTGGAAGAGGTTACTCATAATAATCATACTTTCTTTATCTGCCTGTTTAAAAAGGCGAAGGGAAAATTGCTCGTAGAAAATCATTATCAGTACCGGGAAGGCGTTCCGATTGCTGAATACTATTATAATTGCGGTAAAGTCCTGGGGAAACTGCACCAAATATCAAAGGGGTATACTCCCGTTCATCGCAGGTATAGTTTTTTTGACAAATACAATGCCGACTATATCGAGAAACTGATCCCCGACTCGTTACCTTTGCTGAAGGATAAGCTGTTAGAGCTCTTAGGAACCTTAGGAGGATTGGACAGGAACCGTGAGTCTTATGGTATGATCCACTTTGATTACAACGATGGGAATTACTCGATCGATTTTGATACTGGGCAAATCACTGTATATGATTTCGATAATTCATGTTATTGCTGGTATATGTTTGACCTAGCAGGTCTTTGGACACACGGAGTGGGCTGGATACAATTTGAACCAGACTCCAATAAACGCAAACAGTTCATGGATGATTATTTTGAAACCGTCCTTGCGGGATACAGATCCGAGACGAATATCGAGCATTCGATGTTGGAGAAGCTGCCCTTATTTATCCAAGTATCTCTCATGGAAAGTATTATCGATGCGTTTGAGGTAATGCGGAACAACGGTGAAGATCCGGAGTGTGATGAGGAGTTGTCGTATCGCATAAAGTGTATGGAAGATGATATCCCGTATTTGGGTTTCTTCCATGAAATTTACTCGTGCGAACAACCCTTTGAGTATGAAGAACGAACGATTTAGTCTTGTTAAAGCAGCTTTTGAATAAAAGGTTGCTGAGATTGTGCTACAATAAGGAACTGCTATAGTTGAAAAAGCAATATAGAAAGGCCATCCTGCCCAAGGATGGCCTTTGGATTTATGCGACTCTCATAAACGCACGAAGTCCTCGCTTTGTTTCAACCGTTCAAATCGTTATAGGCGGAACAAAACGGCGGTCATAAATAAAGTTGACTAGACACCAAATGGTGTCTTATAATCGAATTGACACCAAATGGTGTCCGATTAAATAAATACAACATGAAAGAAATCTGGTGGGTTGCTATGAACCAAGCTGCTCAAATACGAGATGTGTTTGACGCGATTGCAGATCCGACGAGACGGCGACTGATTCATTTGTTGTCGGATGTAGATGAGTTGTCGCTTCATGAGATCACGCCGCATTTTCCAATGGGCCGTACGGCGGTGTCGAAGCATCTGACCATCCTTAAAGAGGCAAGTCTGGTGCATGATCGTAAAGTCGGCAGAGAAACGCGATATAAGTTAAACGCATCTCCGCTTAAAGAAGTAGAAGACTGGGTTGCTTTCTACAGAAAGTATTGGAATAACAATATGATGCGTGGAGATTTCGAAGGCCGGCTATGACCAAACGAAGGAGTTAATGCGGATCCCGTGGGATCAACCGATTAATTACTCGTTACTTGAGAAGATGATCGAGTATAATATTATGGATAAGGCGGACTGTACAACCTTTTGGAGATAATAGAAAACTTGAAGGGGCTTTTGCTTGGGGAGAGCAAAAGTCCTCTTTGTCATTTTGGCGGAAGGTGTCAGTTTCAAAGAAATGCCCTCGGACGGTCGGGTTGACTCAAGCCCGATGACAGAGCGGCTCGCCCAGAAGGTAAATTTAATTATAGACTTGTTGGATTGTGGGCACTACACTAGGTAAAGCGACAGAGAAAAAATAGGGTAGGAGCTTGTTAACAGTGACATTAACCGATCGTATTCCATCTTGGAAAAAACTTAGTCTTTTTGCCGTGACTTGGCCTATTCTCATCGATTCCGTGCTGCGAATGATGCTCGGCACGGTGGATGTATTTATGCTAAGCCGCATCTCCGATAAGGTGACCGGGGCAGTTGGGCTAGCCAACGAAATTATTTACTTCTGTATTCTGATGTTCGGCTTTGTCGGCATCGGCACCAGCGTTGCGGTTGCCCAGTATATCGGCGCTGGACGGGAGAGAGAGGCGGGCCGCATCTCGGCGAATGCCATTACGTTGAACCTGATTTTCGGGGTGCTCGTCAGCCTGGTCCTGTTTCTGTATGGGGAGCCTATCTTGCAGTTGATGAAGTTAAATCCCGAGCAAATCGGAATTGCAAGTCATTATTTAAAGATCATCGGCGGTTTCATCTGGATTGAGGCGCTCTCTTACGCGGTTTCATCGGTCATCCGTTCGAGCGGACATACCAAAAGCGTGATGTTTGTTACCTTGGGCGTCAATCTCGTTCATGTTATTGGTAATTATTTGCTTATCTTCGGGAACCTGGGCTTTCCAGAGCTGGGCGTGACCGGGGCAGCCATATCCACGGTCGTTAGCCGCTTGCTTGGCATCGTCGTTCTTTTTATCATTCTGTACCGCCGGAGTCCTGCACCGATACGTACTAAAGATTACGTAGTTTGGAACAGCACTTACGTAAAACAGATTCTGCATGTCGGCTTGCCCGCCGCAGGCGAGCATCTCGCCTGGCAGTCGCAGTACCTCATGATCATCAGTTTCGTCAACATGATCGGCGTTTCTGCGTTAAACACGCATGTTTACGTCATGAACATATCGAACTATTTTATGGCGCTTGCTTTGGCGATCGGAGCAGGTACGGAAATCATTGTCGGGCAGATGGTCGGCGCGGGGGAAATGAAAGCAGCTTACAAGAGACTCATGAAAAGCGTGAAAATCAGCTTTATGCTAACTTTAGCTATCGTGGGTGTAGCATCGATATTCCGGCATGAGTTGGTTGGCATGTTCACGAAAGACCCCGCGATCATTGCTGCGGGAGCGGGTATTTTTCTGCTTTCCATCATTCTCGAACCCGGCCGGACATTCAATATGGTCATCATCAATTCGCTGCGGGCCGCGGGGGATGCGCGCTTTCCTGTATTGATGGGCGTGATCTCGATGTGGGGGGTCTCGGTACCGCTTGCTTATGCGCTTGGCGTTCATTTCGGATTTGGGCTGCTGGGCATATGGATTGCGTTTACGGTGGACGAATGGCTGCGCGGCATGATCATGCTGCTTCGCTGGAGAAGCCGTGCCTGGGAGAAGAAGGCGCTAGTGAAGCCGGTTTCCGTCCCGGAGAACGGCATGGGGGCGCAGGCTTAAACAGGTATACTTTATCAATGGACAAAAAGGGCCATCCGCGAAGGATGGCCCTAATAATTGAGAGAAGATGAAACATGCAGAAAGGCGGAGGACAATGAACGAACTTCAGAAGGAAGCGCTGGAAGAGATGAGAACGGCCATTCATAAATGGTTTGACGAACAGGAGAATCGAATTGACGTAGAGAAAGTGGTCTTGCGCACCACGCTGCAGGTAGGGATCTTTAATTTTATCATACTGGATTACCGCCCGGGCAGAACCAGGGTTGACAGCTCGAAATCTATGGGGAGTTCCGCAGGCAGGAAGTCGATGAAGGCTTCACCCTTTACGCGGGAGCAGATACTGCATGAGGTTCAGCCCCTGCTGGCGGAAATAGCCAGGGAGAGGCTGGACAAGCTGGAAACGTCGCCATTGATCAACTACCGGTTTACCTTCGAAGGAAGCTTCGCAACAACAGACGGGCTTGTGGAATTAACGGTGCTGGAAATGGTATATGAAGAGAAAAAGCAGCAGCTTCTGGAGCGAATTCAGTCCTATATTGAGAAGAAGCTGGAGAAGGGCTCTTATCCGACAAAGCCGCTGGAAACCTTCTTTTTGGCGCGTCATCTGCTGGATCCGTATTTATTTCCCGAATCGGAGGCTGCAAAGACGATTGCTTTATTTGACCGGATTCAGGAGTTGAATAAAGGGCGGGTTGAAGCTCTCGCGGAGCATCGAAGAGATATCATTGGGGCTTTGACCAGCTGGGCCGAGGATGGATTCCTGCCACGTTATTATGACGTTACCCGTTCCGAATACAGAACCAATGAATATGTGATCAAGCCGGATGCGGTTCTTGAGAATAAGGATGAGCCGAATCAGCCGATTAACCTTCTGTTGTACGGAGCGGTAATGATTATTCGTTATGAGCCGAACTACAGCAAATTTAGAGGGCATACCTTTTTGGAGCTGGCGAAGCAGCTTGGCAGCGGCAAAGCCGCACGCATGCTGAAGGAGGGCAGCGGCAGCTTCTCGCACGACGAAGTCTATATGTCCCATGAGTTGGTCGAATGCCAGGCTAACGATGTGTTCTCCCTCTTCACCATCGTTATTCGCAAGGAAGAAGCCGGGGCGTATGAGCGGGCGATTTCGTTTATTCTCTCCCTGCTCCGGAAGGACTTCCCGAAAAGCTACAAAATCAAGCTAAAATCCAGCGTGAGAGAGTATCTGCCGATCAAGGGGCTGGCCAAGTCGGACACGCACCGTTTTTTTGCGAATGCGCTGGCTTATTCCGAGCTGCATCCGTTATTGGAGGAATACGCACGTCAGGCAATGGTCGAATTTGAATGGTATGAAGATACGGAAGATGAAAAAAGCGTAATGCCAGGCAGTTATGCCGTGTTCGGGCTGGGGCTTTCGTCCGAGCGGTATTTTCCGCTTGTTGAAGCTTACATGGATCTAGTGGATGATGAGCATCAGCTGATGCATGACAAGTTCACAGCTGTTTTTGCCGAAACCTACGGCATAACGGAACGCTCGACTCCTACCTTGACTGCCTGCCTGCTGCACTCCCACGATTCGCTAAAGCTGAAGATTCAGCCCGAGCTGGAAAACGAAGACAAGCTATCGCTATTTGTGCAGCATATAGAGACTCTGTCGGATGACGAGGCTGAGCGGGTGCTGTACCCGATCTGGGGCAGGGCGGAGAAGCTGGCTGCATTGGCTCGCAAGGCGCAGGAACCGCGCAAGGAGCTGCTGCTTCGTCTGCTAAAGGCGGCAGGTATAGCCTGACGGCGGCTTGCTGAGAGCGGCATTATAAGTATGCTTTTGAGGGATTAAGCATAATTAAAGCCCATGACTCTTGTAGAATAAATCTATAATATTTGAATAATTACAATACTTACTAGAAAGTAGGAGAAGAACATGTACATAAGCAAATGGTGGGGAGACTTGATTGGCGGTTCCGATGATTCTATGGCATTAATAGACTATTTGGAGCAATTGGGCTCAACGGATGTGACGCTCAATCAGATTTTCAAGGATTTGGGTCTGGATGTTCTGCTGTCTAAGGGAGACTTGAAAAACGGCGGAGACCTTGGATTTGATATAAAAAGTGCTGACGGCACGTTTCGAGCGGAGCTTGATATTGCCTGCTCTGTTCTAATCGATCTCTCAGCCATTGTATTGGAGTGTCATAAATCAGGCTATGTCAATTTGCATGATTTGGATGAGGCCAGGCAGCCGTGCAAGCTTTATATAGACGCTCCCCAAGAAGAAAGAAACCTGCTTCGGGACGAATTGTACAAATTCTCCCGTAATCCGCTGGCTTATGAATTAGCCGAGCTTGTGGACTGCTCCTGATCAGAAGAGAAAAGGCATAAAGATACTGAGCTGCACAACAGCCCCTCTGCTAATTGAGGGGCTGATGTCATTTTGTTGATGCAGACATCTCATTCTTATGTTACCAGCTCCAGCGGCAGGAATGCATAATCTCCGTTACGAATGATCTCTCCTTTGCTTACGGAGAGTGGCTTAGAGAATATAGGGCCATCGATGACGGCCGTATGGAATTCACCGCCTTCTCCGCAGGGGTCAATCCCGCGAGCTTCGAGCTCCTTCACATAATCCAGAGTCAGCACCCGCCCTAAATCATCCTCTTTCATGCCTAACGATACATTCACCGTAACGATAATGGTGATGAAGCCTAGATGAATGAATTCTTCAACGACGTCTCGATGATTCATTTCCCAAAGAGGCATGCCAAGCTTTAATCCAGCATTCCTTGTTACCTTGTCGTGCCAGCAGCCATGAGCAGGCATATCCAGATCCCCGGTTACCAGCACCTCGGCCCCTTGACTCTTAGCGGTTGCTAGCAGGCGCATAAAGTTATCTTCGTAATCTGCCCAGCTTGAGGCCGCGGTATATAGGGGGAATCCTATAGAATCCGCTTGAGCTTGCAAGAGCGCTGGAGGCAAGCCGTGGGATCGGGAGCGGTCGCCCTCTTCCTCTAGCATCACGATAAGTCCGACGGCTTCTCCAGCCTTCATCGCTTTGTACAAGGCTAGTGTGCTGTCCTTTCCACCGCTAAAGGAAGCTATAAATTTATGTCCATCAGCGCCTGTTCTCCAATCTGAAGTTCCGGTCATTTCTCAAGTTCCTTTCGTTTTCCTTGATCTCTTATATTCTATCATTTGCACCGGATCCTAAGAAAGAAAATAACCCCCAAAAAGGGGTCTTGGTACTAGGCCGCGAATATGATAAATGTCACGAAATTTTCTTGAATCGGTTCAAGCTAGCGGAGAAGTTTTGTGTAACAAGGGGGGAGTTCAATACACTTAGAAATTAATGAAAGGCATGAAGCCAACGAACCGAATAGGGGAACCTGTTGCATATGGAATGTTGTCTAGAATTACAAAGTTACTTTAAACAAACGAGGTGTTGATCAATGAAGCTGCCACAGGTTTGGACGAAGCGCCTTATGCATATCACGCCGAAAATGGTCATCATGTTCTCGGCAATCGCTCTTTCCATGAATTTGATCAAGGCCGTTAGTAGTTCACAAGGTCTTACCTTTGCTCTCATCTTTATTGGTATTATCTTTGCATCCATTTTTGTCAGACCGTTACCGCTCAAATATACACTGGCTGCTGCAGCCTTTCTCGCATTCTTCAATGCGCTCCCAGATCTATCCTTCGATAGGCTGGTCAGCGTAATGTATACATCGTTGATTCTTCTCGCATTCCTACTACCATCCCCCCTACCGCTATTCCTCGTTGCAGGATATTTTCTTTATTTCACTCTATCTTATTCGCTCGAAGAGTCGATGGAAATGATCCGCCCAATCGTAATCGGTATTGTCGTCAACACGATCCTCTATGCATTGCTAGCATTCTACTTCCGGAATATGGAGAAGGAGAATTCGATCATTGTGGAGTTAAATGCAAAGCTTAACCAAGCTCTCGGCAAGCTGAAGCATATCGCTTACTACGATACGCTCACCAAATTGCCAAACCGTGAATTACTCAGAGAACGGATGGCCGAGGAGTTGTCCAAGGAAGCTCCATTGGCTGTTATGTTCCTCGACCTCGACCATTTTAAGAACGTTAACGACATGATGGGCCACAGCGCGGGAGATCAGATGCTGCAGGTCATCGCCAGCCTTCTGAATGACACGGTCGGCCATGCATGCTTCATTGCCCGTTATGCGGGGGATGAATTTGTGCTGCTCATGCCTTACGAGCAGCAAGAAGAAGTCGAAGAGCTGGCGGAGATGCTCATTCAAGCCTTTCAGGCTCCGTTTCAGATGGATCACAAACAGATTTACTCGACGCTTAGCGTGGGTATCAGCCTGTATCCAAGGGATGCGAAGGATGCCGAAACACTGATCCAATACGCAGACAAGGCAATGTACAGCGTGAAAAGCGGCGAAAAAAATGGGTTTCGTTTTTTCTCTGCTATTAAAAGTGAGGAAATGCTGCGTCAAGTCAAGCTAGAGAATGATCTGCGGAGTGCATTGAACAAGAAGGAGTTCAGCATCCACTACCAGCCATTGGTGGAGATGAACACGGGCAGAATCCGGGGAGTGGAGGCGCTGCTGCGCTGGACGCATTCGGAGCTGGGTCAGATCTCACCATCCGTATTTATTCCGCTGGCTGAGCGTACTGGAGCTATCGTCGAGCTGGGCGAATGGGTTCTTAAGGAGGCATGCATGCAGGTAAAGGACTGGCAGCGCGTCGGTAATCCCGATCTAGCGTTAGCCGTTAACATTTCGATTCGTCAATTTAAATCGCCCAAATTCGCCTGCAAGGTGTTGAATATCCTAGAGGAGACAGACTTCGAACCTGCTCTTCTGGTGCTAGAGGTTACGGAGAGTATAGTACAGAATCTGAATGAATCGATCACGATTCTTGGTGAACTCCAGCGGGAAGGCGTAAGAATTTCTATCGACGACTTTGGAACGGGTTACTCTTCCCTAAGCGTCTTGCGGCACCTGCCTGTAGATTTTCTTAAGATCGATCGCTCATTTACACAGGAATTGACAACGGCTATCCCTGCCGCTTCGATCGTCAAGCTGATTATTGATATTGGTCACAGCATGAATTTACAAGTCATCTGCGAAGGCATTGAGACATACGAGGAGTTTCAAATGCTCCGGCAGTACGGCTGCGAGATTGGACAAGGCTATTACTTTCATCGCCCCTCCTCTCCTGAAGAGATAGAGCTTCTGCTTCGCCGTGGAACTCCTGAGCGAGCTTTGCAGTAGGCAGACCAATATTCATAGTTAGTCTGATAAGATGAATCGGCTCTCCAATAGTGGTAAGCAACAAATCGATTTGAACGTTGGCCTTTCAATGCTAAATATCTGGATGGGGGCGCAATCTGTCCCCCGGTTGAAATTTTTCATGAAATAGTGGTGTTATTTCCTGGTAAAACAATAGCAAAGTATCACTTGGGGAAAAAGAGTAATTTATCCAACTACCCCTCCATATTTATGATGTTGAGAAAGGGGGATCAAGGAAATCAGGGGAAAGGGCTGAAAAAACTGTGGTGTAATATGCATTTTTTTGAATGCGCTTTCCTAGCATCATGACGAACTCCATTTCATCATGTAGAAGACAAGAAACCAGTACAACTGGCTACATTTGTTTCTTGGAGGGGATTTTAATGATGAGGAAGTTTGCAAGCTCTATGTTAGTCGCTATTTTCCTTGTGGGAAGCCTCTTTACAGGGGTATCGTTTGGCAGCTCTGCTCAGGATAGCTCAACTGATTATATTGAAGGCCAACTCGTAGTATCGATTGCGGAACCATCCGATGTGTACTCGATTCAAAGTGCGGATGACAGATTGATGAAATCAGCTTCGCTCACAAAGAACGGTTTCACTATTGCCGATTCATTGTTCGGATACGATGCAGGCACCTTCTCGGTGCAATCGCTGGAGAGCAATGTCAGAGCTACAGCGATAGAAAAGATGGGATTGGTATATTTGGTGGAGTACTCTGTTCAGGACTATGAGTCGATCGATTCCGCCAAAATAGAACTGAACCAAATATTAGACAGTCTCGGCTTCAAGGTCCGGTATATCTCGGAGAACCGCAAAATGTATGCTGCTGAAACTGAAACACTGGAAGATGTGTCAGCCCAGGCTATTCACAATAACCAGCGTTGGCATTATGACATGATTAAGGTTTCGCAAGCCTGGGGGATTACGACCGGTTCAAGCTCCGTGCGGATTGGCGTGCTGGACACGGGAATCGACAGCAACCATCCAAGCTTAAGAGATTTGGTGAACACTAGCTTGGGCCGCAGTTTCGTAGACAGCACCACAAGCGACCGCAATGGGCACGGTACTCATGTCGCGGGAACGATCGCCAGTTATGGATCGGTGTCAGGCGTCATGCAGAATGCGACCTTGGTTCCTATTAAAGTGCTTAGCGACAGCGGCTCGGGCACGATGTATGGCATTCAACAAGGTATTCTTCACGCCGCCAATGTCAGGGCCGATGTCATCAACATGTCGCTTACTGGCGGCGGCTATGATCGCGGGATCGATGAGGCGATTCAAACAGCGAACAGCCTAGGCTCTATCGTGGTAGCGGCCACTGGCAATGAAGGAAGGGCAAGTATCTCTTATCCGGCAGCTTACAACGGCTCGATCGCGGTTGGTTCCGTTACATCAAGCCGAACCCGTTCAAGCTTCTCCAACTATGGAGCAGGTATCGATGTGATGGCTCCTGGGTCGAATATATACAGCACCTATCCAAACGGTCAATATTCAAGCCTGTCGGGCACCTCGATGGCAACTCCTCATGTGGCGGGAGTATTAGGGCTGATGAGATCGGCTAACCCGAGTCTTTCCCCTGCGGCGGCCAGAGATATTCTTAGGAGGACTGCCCAGCCCGCTGGAAGCTCCGACCAGTATGGGTATGGCATTGTTGATGCGTACGCTGCTGTGCTAGCGGCTGGCGGCGGCGGTACGCCTCAGCCGGGCCGGGAAACCAGAACTACAGTCCAGACGGACAAAACAGTGTATCAACGTGGAGACAATATCAACATCACTTCAAGAGTTACGGATCAGCAAGGGAATGTACTGCAGGGAGCCTCGGTAAACTTTACCTTAACTCGTCCAAACGGCACAACCGTCACCAGCGCGGCTACATCGAACAGCTCTGGTATAGCAACCTGGACGATAGGCTCCAACGCGCAAACAGCGCTTGGCACTTATCAAATTTTAGCCGAGACTACACTTGCGGGCTATCAGCCTAGCACAGCCAATACATCGATTCAGTTCAGTGACGGCGGCAGTGGCGGTGACACGCAGGCCCCGAGCGCACCTGGCAATCTAACCTCCACAGGCAAGACCAGCACCAGTGTATCGCTTAGCTGGAGTGCATCTACGGACAATGTGGGTGTAACAGCTTATGAAGTATATCAAGGAAGCGCGCTAGCGGCGACAGTTACGAATACTTCGGCAACGATTACCGGTCTGACGCCCAATACGACATATACGTTCACAGTTCAAGCGAGAGACGCCGCAGGTAATCGGTCTGCAGCAAGCAATGCCGTAACGGTAACGACGGATTCCGATTCGTCACAGCCGCCTGCGGGTTCTCCTTGGGCTCCGGGCGTAGCGTATAAAATTGGGGATGAAGTGTCTTACAACGGAGCTACGTACCAGTGTCTTCAAGCACATACTTCCATGGTGGGCTGGGAGCCGGCCAACGTACCGGCATTATGGTTGAAGAAATAATAGGTTCTAATTGATCCGGAGTAAATACACAGAGCGCCTTCGCAGATCCGTCTGGAAGGCGCTTTTATTTATTGAGTGATTATCAATTAACGAGCGTTTATTGAACATCTCTATCCTTCTCCAGCAGCATTGAAATATAAAACGTTTCTTTTTCGACAATTAGTTCTGTATGGGCCACCTTATAAGACGAGGACAAGTTTTTGCCCTAGGTGGGCATAATGGAATCATTGCGTGCTACAGAAAGGATGGAACTGCATGGCTATGGAAATGGATCATCCCTGTATCATCTTGCCTGAAGAACAAGCCCCCGAAGGGATTCAGCATTGTGAACGCTGCGGACTATTCAAGCAGGGGAGCCGCGTTATTTGGGGAGAAGGTAATCCGCAAGCCTCGCTGATGATGATTCTGGATAATCCGGGGGCCCGGGAGGATCGGGAAGGAAGTCCGTTCTTGTGCGGTACCCGGGAAACCCTCCAACTGGGCATAAGGGAAGCGGGTATGGATATAAACTCGGTTTATGTAACGTACTTGCTTAAACGCCGGCCCATCCGTGCTTACAATAAGCCTGAGGCAAGATTGGCATGTCTTCCACACCTGCAGCTGCAGATGTTACAGAAGCAGCCATTGGTACTATTTGGGCTTGGGAACGTCGTGGCTGAAGCATTGCTTCCGCAGAAGGAGAATCCGAGTGTTAAGGAATTGCGAGGGAGTTGGCACGAATTTGAGAGTATACCCGTCGGCTTCACCTATCACCCGCTTGCGGTAAGAAGAAGGCCGAATTTACTGAAGTTTTTTGTTGAGGATCTGAAGGCCTTGAAGGAGAAATGGGAGGAAAGGTCAACGAAGGCAACATAAATGAGCTAAAGAGCCGTTTCGCCTCATGTATAATTTCAGCTCGACTTACAATACTATGCACTAGAGAACATGATCACATTGGCGAAAGGGATGATGTACCATTGGCGAAGCATTCAGATATAAGCTGGAAAAAGGATCATCCGAGCACTTTATTAAGCAATTCTGTCCAAAAGGTGGATCGTGCGGTGAAGCAAGCGATGTCGCACCCCGCGGACACAACGGTTGAGCATGCTTTCAATTCAATTTCCCATGCTGAGAACGCACTCTTCAATGCAGAGGAACACAATGAGCATTTGGATACCGTCCAGCAATATAAAGACCAGTTGGAGCTGTCAAAGCAGCAATTGCAAGAGGTGCAGGAGATTGTAGAGGACCAGGAATAATACGTAGCAGATTAGAACCAGCCATAAGAACAACTACCCTAGGGCGTTATATGGGTAAGTCTCATTTAGTGGATATGGAAAAAAGCAGCTAGTCTAGAAACTGGGGTCGGTCTTTACCGGCGCCAGTTTATTTAATTTATTTTTGATCCATAAAATCGTAGATTAATTCGGACTTATGCAAGCGTAATTCGACGCTTTAGCAGGTCTGATATGGAGCATCTCTGATGGAAAAAGTAAAAATCTTCCTCATAAGAGGTGGATGGAGAAAAAAATCTCCAAAAATAAGACTTTAGGACCTTTCCTATGATTCTTCCATATTATACTTTTAGGTTAATCATTCAACTGCATATAATCGTACGATCAAGGCAAACCCATTGAAAAGTGGGGACGCAAAGCTAAAGGGGCTAACGTGTTTGCGGAAGAAGCAAATGCTATTGTCAGCCAGCTGCCGAATACGACGGTAAACTAACTCCGTCTATTAGCATGTGCTTATGGACGGGGTTTTATTTTTGTATATATTTAAAATTTTAATTATTGGTAGCCGAGGCATCAGGCCTTGACTATAGATGAGTTAAATTGACGAGGGGGAGAGGCCTTTGAAGAAGAAGGATACATACTCATCCTAGGAGGAGAGACCGTTGAGGTGGTGAAGGAAGCAGAGACGTCTTGCGTCCCGTTCTTTAATCGTATCCGCTGCCGTTCAAACGAGAGGCCGATTAATGAAGAAGCGGTATATTAACAGACGCCATTTCTTAACCAAGCTCTACAAATCAGGTACTATTAAGTTTTTTAATCCCGCGAGGGATAAATTTCAGATGATAGTTAGCTTGGCTTGTTGTTATCAGGGGGATGACAAATATTGGGTTAGAGTACCGGCGTGATTCAGGAACTACAACAATGATTGGGGGGGATGAATTGAACCTTACCCGCACGGTAACTAGAGCAAATACAGTAAAACGTCTATTTATTCAATTTTGTGTATTTTTAGTTGTTTTGGGATGTGTTTTTCCTTTAGGGCCGTCTCAAACTAATGCCGCAGCTTTTGAAATTAACGATGTGGATACTTACGTCATTGCGGCAAGCGGCAATGCCATCTACCAGCTCGACGGCAATAATCCGGGGGCTCTGAATCCTAAGGCGAGCCTTCCGCTTGACAGTTCCCTTCGAATTGTTAATGGATTAGCGATTTCATCGACGGAAGATGTATTCTACGCATATTCCGGAAATGGCGGAATTCGCCGATTGTATAGAATCTTACCTACGGGGGTTGCAACTGAAGTTGCAACGTTACAAGGACCAGCTGGCAGCGCTGTGATTAGCAAGGATAATAAATATTACTACTTTTACGATGTTAGTGGGGTAACTTATCTTGCTAATTATGATTTATCGACGAAGCAGCACAGCAGCAAGGTCATCAGCAACATGGCAACGGGTAACGGAGGAGATCTTCTATTTGATGAGAATGGGTACATTTGGTTTCTGGGTTTTACTGACCAGTTAAGTGCCTATCAAGTCGACCCGGAAAAGGCAACCGTATTACGCCATGTTCCCATGACAAGTCTGGATGGCAGCACAATTACACCTGGGAGCCGGGCACTCAGTTTCCTGCCGAACGGAAAAATGTATATAGGTGCCGGTAACACTAACACTACCGTGTTCGAGCTCGACCCGGACACACTCAGCTATCGATTCCTGAGCTCGACCAATATCGAATTAACGTCAGATGCAGCATCGCGTGTCATGCCGAATTTTGACCCAAGTCCTCCCGTAATTGAATCTAGCAAAACAGCAACCCTTCAGGAAAAAGCGGCCGGAAACACGGATGCCGTCAATCCGGAGGTAGGAGACACGCTGCTATACACGATTCAGACACGAAACACGGTGGATAACAGTTTGATTCGTGATCTTACGATCTCTGACATACTTCCGGAAGGCCTGGAATACGTACCTGATACACTGACAGTAGATGGTCAGGCAGTTAGTGATGATCAAGATGGTGATCAAGGCCATTATGCTGACCTTAAAGTAACCGGAACGTTTGGGGATGTCACCGACACCGAATGGCATACCATTACATTCCAAGCAACGGTCAAGTCTGGACAAGCAGGTAAAACCATTGAAAATACTGCAGTCATCACTGGCGACAATCTAGACAGGCCTGATGAGCCGAAGAATTCAATTGGAGTATATCCGCTTGATCCGTCGAATCCTCCAGGCGTCTGTGCCGTACCAGTGGCGCTGATTAATGGTAGTTTTGAACAACCGCCTGCAAGAATGCCGGGGGATACAGGTTCACCAGGCTCTGAACATGCATGGCAGTATTTTTTAGAGGATGAAGTTCCTGGTTGGAAAACAACGGCTTCTGATAAATTTATTCAAATTATGAAATCGGAATTTATTTATAATGGGATGGAGATCAATCCTCCTAACGGGAATCAATATGCTGAGTTAAATGCAGAACAAGTGTCGGCATTATATCAAGATGTTGAAACGGCGCCAGGCCAAACCATTTATTGGCGATTAGCTCATAGAGGGCTTCTGGGTGTCGATACAATGGCTGTACAAATAGGCTCAGCAGATATTCCTATAGAGGAGCTGCCAGTAATCGAGGAAATAAGTACTGGAAATACTGAGTGGGTTTATTATTCAGGATCCTATACAGTACCAGCAGGCCAAACAAAAACAAGGTTTGCTTTTAACTCTATAGATGCTGCTGGTGGAAACCAACGTTTTGGTAATTTATTGGATGACATCTTTCTCGGAACAGTACCTTGTGTGACTGCAGAAAAATCTGTTAGTCCTGGAGGAGATGTTTTTGTCGGTGATGAATTAACGTATGAAATCTCCTTGAAAAATGGTGGCGGTGACATCGCCTCAAACACAGTCATCGAAGACGCCATTCCTGAAGGTACAGAATATGTCCCTGGATCGATGAAAATTGTTAACGGTCCAAATTTAACGGATGCTGAAGATCATGATGCAGGTCATTTTGCTAATGGTAAGGTAACCTTTCATGTAGGGGATTTACCGAATACAAACGACTTGCCTGACGGAATTACGGTTCAATTTAAAGTGAAAGCTTTGTCAAGCCACGTAGGAAAGACTGCAGCCAACAAAGCACAAGTCAAATATAAGAATTTGTTAAAAGATGAGAATGAGGAAATTTCATCTAATGAAGTAACCAACAATGTCATAGAAAGGCCAGACATTAATGCCTGTGCCGCACCAGTGGCATTGATTAATGGCAGCTTTGAGGAGCCGGTTATTAATAACGGAACCTGGTGGGCGCTAATTCCTCAGGACAATGTTCCAGGATGGAAAACTACTCATACTACTGGAACAATAGAAATATGGAACAGCGACAGTCCTATCACTAATGCTGCAGAAGGCAATCAATTAGCAGAAATCAATACGGGTATGTTTTATCAAGATGTTGAAACAACACCTGGACAAACGATTTATTGGCGGTTGGCCCATAAGGGACGCGAGGGTGTTGACACGATGCAAGTCCGTATAGGTCCTGCAACGAACAACATAAATGATACAAAAGTGATTCAGCAAATGTCCGATGGAACCGATAAGTGGGGATACTATTCTGGAATTTATGATGTTCCGGCCGGTCAAACGGTTACACGATTCGGTTTTGAATCCATTGCCACGGCATCGGGGAATTTAGGTGATGGCAATTTATTAGATGATATTTTCCTTGGCACAGGACCATGTGTTGTCGGGGAAAAAACCGTCTCACCAGAGGGAGAGATCTATGCCGGTCAAGAATTAACGTATGAGGTAACTATTAAGAACCATGGCGGCGACATAGCAGCTAATGCTGTCTTTGAGGATGCTATTCCTGAAGGCACGGAATATGTTCCAGGTACGTTAAGAATTACAAATGGCCCAGGCAATGGCGATTTAACAGATGAAGACGATGGCGACGCAGGTCATTTCGATGGAAAGAATGTCATTGTCAGGTTAGGGAATCTGCCGAACACGAATGATTTACCGGATGGAATCACCGTACAATTTAAAGTAAAGGCCCTATTAAATGATAGTTTTAATGAAATTGTCAATAAGGCGCAGATAAGTTACGATAATCTATTAACTGATGATAGGGAAGTGACTGAATCCAATGAGACGACTTCAGCACTTACTTATCAGAAGCCGGTATTAGAATAGCAAAAATCCTCAGAGCTTAAAATTAAAGCCCCGGGGAATGCAGACGCAGCTCATCCGGAAGTAGGAGACACGCTGCTGTACACGATTCAGACTCGAAACACGGTGGACAACAGTTTGATTAAAAACCTTACGATCCGTGACACCATTCCGGAAGGATTGGAATATGTACCGGGCACACTAACCGCTGATGGCCAAGCTGTAACAGATGCAGAAGGTGATGATGCCGGTCATAATGTGGATGGAGACATCGTTGCACGATTTGGCGATGTGACGGATAAGGAATGGCATACTGTAACTTTCGAAGTCGTAGTTGGAGAAGGCCGAGCGGGCAAGGATATTATTAATATCGCCGAAGTAAATGGCGACAATGTCAGTACGCCGGACAGACCGAGAGAAGACGTGCAGGTATATCCACGTAATCCGCAGATTGAATCGGAGAAAATCGTAAGGAACTTGGATGTAACGAAGGCTACGTATGAAGTCGGGGACATCATCTCCTATACGATTCGTACGAGAGCAGTAATCAATGATAGCGCTCTGGAGAATCTGACGATTACAGATACGCTGCCGGCAGGCTTGGAATATGTTGCGGGCAGCCTCAAGATGGACGGCAGATCTGTCACTGATGCACAAGACGGCGATGCGGGTTATGCAGTGACAGGGCAAGTCTACGGCTGGTTTGGCGATGTAACGGATATGGAGTGGCATGAGCTGGAGTTCCAGGCCGTGATTCAAGAAGGACAAGGCGGTCAGATGATCCAAAATACGGCGCTGGTGAAAGGGGACAACATCGTTCAGCCTGGCGAGCCGACGGAGAAGTTCGTTGTTGAGCCCGAGCCAGATCCGCCAGTGGATCCCGTCGATCCACCCGTGGATCCTGTAGATCCTCCGGTAGATCCACCCGTTGATCCGCCGGTCGACCCGGTAGATCCCGTTGACCCACCGACAGATCCAGTCGATCCTCCTGTTAACCCACCGGTAGACCCGGGTAACAGTGGTGGAAACGGTGGTGGCGGCGGTTCAGTAGATGTGCCGCGCTCTCCGGTGCTTGAATCCGAGAAATTTGCACGGGATCTGAATGGAGGCAGCATTGAAGTCGGTGACGTGATCGAGTATACGATCCGAGCCCGCAACACGGTTGCAGGCAGCCAAGTCACGAACATGGTGATCTCGGACCAGCTCCCTGAAGAGCTGGAGTATGTGCCAGGCACATTGAAGGTGAACGGCGCTGCTGTAACGGATCAAGCCGACGGCGACAGAGGCGAATATGCGAATGGAACGGTCACAGCGAGATTCGGAACTGTAACGGATATGGCTTGGAATACGCTAGAGTTCCAGGCGAAGATTGTTCAGGGCAAACAGGGTAACGTCATCAGGAATGTTGGTGTAATCCATGGAGACAACCTGATTACTCCGAATCGTCCGAGTGAAGAGATTATTATTGATGGCGGCAGCGGAAGCAACCCAGAAATCCCTGGTACCCCAGGAGATCCGAAGGATGGAGCTTCTTCCGGTAATGTGAATCCAAGCGAGGAAGATTCGGATACGGGATCCACGGGTTCGAGCCAATCCGGGGGAACCGGCGGAGCTGGTGAATCGGCTGCAGCCGGTGAAGCGGATGGATCTGGCCAGTCTGGCCAGTCTAGTACTTCGAAGGACTCGGCGTATGTAGAGTCTGGAGATAGCGAAGGCAAGGGTAACAAACTGCCAAACACAGCTACAAACATGTACAGCTATTTGCTGGCAGGATGTATTCTCTTCCTTGCAGGACTGTTCCTGTTAAGAAGAAGAAAGGCATAGAGATATAGGAACTAGCAGCCCCAGATTTACTAGAGGGGCTGCTAGTTTTTATATGCGAAAGGGGGGCCGAGGAACTTCGGTTCCTTTTTCTTTTTTGTAGATTAAGATATGATTTCCTCTCTAGTAGGGAAGGAGGCTAAGCACCTGATTAGAGGGATTTATTTCATAATTTCTGTTCCCCCCGCCTGATTGATTCTGAAAGGAGCAAATCTAATAAAATTATTCTATGTAAAAGGTGACAAAATTCGATTTATCTCTTGCTGGAAATAGAGAAATTTGGTACGATGGATACATAAAAGCTACTCACGATAACGGCAAACCTGTCGAAAGGCAGGGGCGCAAAGCTATAGGGCCTTCTTGACGCTATGTCAATGGCAGCCAGCTACCGAACGAAGATGCTTTTTTTGTTTTTCTAGGATTATAGAATTCTATCCTCACTAGAGAAACTGCCGCTAACTGCGGTCAGTCCACTTTGAAACTATTGATCGACGTTTCTTAGTAGGACCAACATCCATAGTAATCTGTGAAACTCTATTACGATAATGGCAAACTTGTCGAAAGGCAAGGACGCAAAGCTATAGGACCTTCTTGACGCTATGTCAATGGTAGCCTGGCCACCGAAGGGAGTTTACAGTATGCGCAATGCAGTATTCGCTATTGTAGGACTTTTTGTGTTATTGATGTGGGCTCCGGTTATACAAGCTGCGCCATTTGAGGATTGGCTGGGCTTGGAGCAGCTGGACCATGGCGCAGTTGTCATTCGATATGATGTGCAGCCTGGCGTCAGAACGAAGCTCATGATCACGAAAGGGCAGGACAAGTATACATATGAGCTTTCGGCGGACAAGCCTCAGGAGACATTTCCGCTGCAGATGGGCAACGGCGAGTACACGGTAAGCGTTCTGGAGCAAGTTGGCGGAACCAGATACAAGCTTGTGGAGGAAGCGGCAGTTACGCTTCAGCTGACGAACGACAGCAAGGTGTTCCTGAACTCTGTACAAAATGTAAATTGGAGCGAAGGGGATCAGGCAGTTCAGCTTGCGAAGAAGCTGACCGGGTCTCTCCAATCCGATGAAGAGAAAGTACAGGCTGTTTATGAATATATTATCGGGACAATCAAGTACGATCATGCTCTTGCATCCAGCGAGCTGACGGGCTACCTTCCTGATAACAATCGCACGATTTCTGGACAGCAAGGGATGTGCTACGATTATGCTTCCCTATTCGCTTCCATGCTGCGGAGCATAGGCATTCCAACAAAGCTTGTCATGGGAACGTCGGAATATGTTGAGGTTTACCACGCCTGGAATGAGGTTTACTTGAACGGGCAGTGGGTTACCATTGACACTACCGTCGATGCAAGCTGGAGAAGCAGTGGATACGGGTTCAAAATGATAAAAGACGCCTCCCGCTATATGGCAGACAAATTTTACTAATTCGTGTATGATATAACTAAGCTTTGGACGCTAAGTCCAAGGCTTATTTGAGTTTGTTGAGAAATTGTATAGTTTTGGAAGATATAATGCAAGAAACCCCTTGGTTCTGAGGGAAATTATAGGCACATGAATCGTGCGTAATAAGGCATAGCGGAGGTGGTGGATTAGAAAGTCCCTTATCGGCATGCATCCAATAGGTGTGTGACTCGATTTGCGCACGGTAAGCAAGAATCGGAACCGAATATTATAAGGGTGATGGAGAGTCTGAGGGAGAGATCATGAAGAAAAAAGTAAGTGGAATCATTGTGGCGCTGCTGCTTCTGATTCAATCGTTGTTTGGCGCATCTGCTTGGACGGCCAATGCAGGGGCAAGCGTGTCGGAATCAGTATATGGATTGAAGCTAAACGCTGATAACCCGCCAGCGCCAGTCGCCAATACGGACAATATTCTAACTAAAGTCGTGTTAACCGATACGAACGGTACCGTGATTGATGCGGTATATCATCCGGACAGCAGCCTGGACATAGGCGCCGCTGTCAATCTCAGCTACGAGTGGGAGCTTCCGAACGGACACAGCTACAAGGATGGAGATACATTTACCTTTGAGCTGCCGTCGCAGTTTGAAATTTTTACGGATATTGACGAACCACTTAGAGCTGGTGAAGAAGAAGTCGGCCGGTTTAAGGTCGATCGGAACGGGAAAGTGGTTATGACCTTCAACCGTTATGTGGAGAGTCATTCCAATGTAAGCGGCAAGCTGGAAATTCGTACGGAATTTAAGAAGGAAGTTCTTAAAGGAAGTACGGAGGTCATTATTGCTATTCCCATCAAAACCGGAGTACAGACCATTATCGTCAATCTGAAGCCGGAGAGCGGCGCTCTGATTGATAAGCAGGGGCAAGCGATTGGCAAAGAGCGGATCGATTGGACCGTTCAGGTCAATAAGTCACTGGATAGAATCAAGCATGCGGTTGTCACGGATGCGATGCCAGAAGGCTTGGAGCTTATCGCTGATTCTGTAGAGGTCTACCACCTGCAGGTTAATGGCGATGGATCGACGGCCCTTGGCAATAAGGTAGAGGCCAGCAAATATTCCGTAGAGACGAACGAAGGCGCCAAACTGGAGCTAGCGTTCCAGGATGAGACGATTAGCAAAGCCTATGAGATTCGTTTTTCGACGAAGCTTACTGGCGAGCAGTCGCGCTTTGAGAACACCGCTGTACTGTCTGGCGACGGGATAGAGGATGCCAAATCGAAAGCTTCCGTATCAGTGAACCGAGGCCAGTTCCTGGATAAATCGTATCGCCAAGACAGGGATACCGGAATCATCACTTGGACTGTGAAATACAATTTCAATGAGAAGAAGATTCCGCAAGAGCAAGCGGTTATTACGGATGAATTTAGCAGCAATCATACATGGATCGAGGACTCGTTGAAGGTGTATAACGGGAATTCGACGGAAGACAGCCATTTGGTGCCACGGGGTGAGTACACCGCTGATCCGGAAGGTACGAATGGATTCCGTCTCCAATTCGGGAAGGATATCGAATCGCCGTATACCATCGTTTATCAGACGAAGCCAGTCGATCGGCTGAGCGCCGATGGTAAGCCGGTGAAGAACAAAGTCGTATCGGGTGAATCGACCAAAGAAGTGACAGCTCCTGGCCAATCCAGCCGTGCTCTGGTGAAAGAAGCCCAGAACGTCAACTTTGCCACCAAAACGGCGAAGTGGGTTATTACGGTCAACGGCGATAAGCGGCCAGACGGCGGCAAGTACAGCATGGAGAAGGTAGTGATCACGGATACCTTCCCGAACGAAGGGCTCGAATTCGATCCGGAGTCATTGATCGTCAAAGCGGACGGGAAAGTCGTTGATAAGAGCGATTATAAGCTTGACTACGATGAACGCAGCGGCTTTGTAATCGAATTCTCCAAGATTGACACCGTCTATACGATCGAGTATAAAACCGAGTTTAACATCGCCTGGCTGAAGGAAGGCAAGCCGAATTTTGTGAACAAAGCCTCCATGACGTGGATTGAGGGCGGCGAGACAAAAGGGCCAATAGAGCGGCAAGCGAGCTTCTCTCCTGATAATTATACGAAGAACAACGGGGGGAAGGATGGCCGCTACAATCCTGTCAACAAAGAGATTACGTGGAACATCAAGCTGAATTACAATCTTGACTCGCTGGACGAAGCGATCGTAACCGATGTCCTGAAGCATAACCAGAAGCTTGTGCCAGATTCGGTCAAGGTCTACGAGATGAAGCTGACGGGAGCACGGGATGGAGTTACAAAGGGAACTGAGGTTCAAGCGTCTGAATATGAGGTAACAGAACCGTCTGAAGCGAACGGCAACAAGCTGACCATTCGTTTTACCAACCCGATCACAGCCTCATACTGGGTCGAGTTCAAAACATCGCTGCAGGGTACGTTGATTGTCAAGCATATCGATAATACTGCTGATCTGTGGGATGGCAATGATAAGGAAGCGACATGGAATGCCAGCGTGACGGTTCCTCACGGCGGCGAATATGTGAAGAAGGATGGTGGCCAGAACGGAAACAAAATCGATTGGACGATTCGAATCAATGAAGGCCAATCGCATATTTCCAACGCCACAATTATCGACCATCCAAGTGCGAATCAAATTTTGATTGAGGATTCATTCCATCTGTACAAAGCCGAGATTAGTGAAAATGGTGAAGCGGTCAAAGCTGAAGAGCTGACAAAAGGAACGGACTACACGCTAACCATTACTAGGCTTGATGGAGATCATGAGAAGTTTGAATTGAAGTTCACAGACGATATTTCCACGGCTTATATTTTGGAATATCAGTCGTTCATTATCGCAGAGGATAAAGAAGCTGTAACAAATGAAGTATCGCTCGAAGGAGATCAGCTGACCACCGAGATTAGGGAGACGTCGAAAGAGGTTGTTGTCCGTACTTCCTCCGGTTCAGGTTCAGGAGGCGGCGTAACGGGCAGCCTGGAAGTGACGAAGGTTGATAAGGATGATGAAACGAAGCCGTTGGCCGGTGCGAAGTTTGCGCTTTACGATAAAGCAGGCAAACGAACGCCGATCGTAGACACAACGGATGAGGAAGGCAAAATCCTGTTTACGAAACTGCTGTATGATGACTATATTCTGGAGGAGCTGGCAGCTCCGGAAGGATATAAAATCGAGCAGGCAACGTGGGACGTAAAGATCGACTCCAGTATCACAAGCGAAGGCAATGTAAAGAAGCTCACTATAACGAACAGTAAGGAAGAAGAGCCTGTTGAACCAGGCAATCCTGGAAACCCTGGAAACCCTGGCAATCCGGGTAATCCAAGCAACCCGGGAACTCCGTCGAATCCAGGAAGTCCTAGCAATCCGGGACATTCTTCAACAACTCCGTCCAATCCAGGGCCGCCATCTAGTGAAGTAGAAGTGCCGGATGAGGACATTCCAAGAGGCGAACCGATAACGCCTCCAACGGACGATCCAGAAACACCTACCGTTGACATCGAAGAGGAGGATACTCCTCGCGGCGAGCCAGAACCTAAGAAGCCGGAACCGAACACCCAGACATCGAAGACTCCGGTAGCGACGCTTCCGAAAACTGGTGAAGCAAGCCATTATCCGTTCTATTTATCGGGTCTTGGGTTGATCGCTCTCGGGATTTGGTTAATCCGTAAACGTTCAACCATGAAACCATAATGCATTGGTGCTTCGGCTCCTCTTGTCCTCGGACAGGGGGGGCCGTTTTGATATCTGAAAGAAGGCGACATCAAATGAAGCTGCATGAATCGTCATCAATATCACGGTTGCATATCTTGCCGGAGCACATCCTGCCGGAGTTGGAGTTCTGCTCCATCAGGAATCACGGCTGTCTTCGCCCTCGACCGGATAAGCGTAGAAAACAAACCGTTCTGGCGCATTTCCTACATAACGGAACGGATAGCAGGTCGAAACCACCAGCACCTCTGTCCCCATAGAACGAATGACCGATGTATCGTCTTTATCGACGATATCTGTGCTTTTAATCTCATATTCAAACGTTCCGTAAGGCAGTGTAACGATAAAACGATCCCCCACCGCCAACTTGTCAAAATTACGAAATACGGTATCCCGATGTCCCGACAGCAGAATTTGCTCGTTGTCCATTGGAAAGGCTGTACCGCTGAAGTGACCCACTCCTCTTGCAAGCATCTCTTCCTCCGTGCCTTCGATGATTGGAAGCTCCGCTTCCAGCTTGGGGACTTCGAGCACTCCGATCACCTCGTCCAGCTGCGGGTCAAACTTGGCTCTGGCGAGTAACTGGTTCTGATAGGTTGCTTGATCCGCATGTTCATCAGCGGAAGGATCTACTGTGCTGGATTGGCGAATAAGCGTGTTCGCTTCTGCCATGGCTTCCTGCATATTCACTCGATGTTCGATGAATTGAAACGCAGCGAAGGCTACGATCCCCATGCCCGCTAGTATTAATAGTGTCCCTAATATTCTTCGCATGTTAGCTCCTCCGATTCGTCTATAACGATTTATCGATCTCATGAAGCCTTTTGAATTCTATGTATTTATCATTCAATTTTACTGTTCTATACCCTCAAAATCCAGTGACTGCAGAAGTCAGTCTATTTGGGTTGCCCTGGACAATCAATTTCTTTAATTAAAATGCCTTTCGGGAAGGGCGTGAGGAACTCTTCTATAGGTCCAACGGTTTATAATCTTAGTATAAAGTGATTGTTTTTTTGTTTGAGGGCAGGAAAAATGTAGAATTATGTCGTATTTTGAAATTCTATAGAATAAAATAAATAGTGATTGTGATGGTTTAGGGCGGGGTTCCTCTCGATTTAATGATTTTAAAAGAAGTGGCCTCTCTCACCTAAGCGAATCGCAACTAAACTATTAAAGCAAGAGGGTGATGATCAAAAAAGCATGACAACGATTACATAATGAATGCTGCTCTGATCAAATCCGAGCCCCTTAAAGGCGGAATTTCTATTGTGTGTCTCCCTGCATTACATGCAAGATCGAAGCGATTCATAGAGTCGAGAAGAGGAGAGGGGAACGTCGAATGGTGCCGGCGTCCAGTAATCAAGGAAGAACTTAAGCTTGCAAGCAGCGATTCACTGCCTTTGCCCGCACCCCTTGGAACGGCTTTAGAGCCTTCCCACTGGAAGATAGGGAGGAAACAATGAACAGAAAATCGAAAATCAGTCAACGTTTTAAGTATTTGATGGCTGCCTTCATCATTTTGTTTAGTCAGATTGTGCCTTTATACCAGCTTGATGCAGAAGCGAATACAGCAAATAGCAAATGGCTGAATTTTAAATTTGATGAATTTTCCAGAGATGCGTTCAATCAATTATTTACCGTATCTGGTGACGCCGAGGTTGCCGATGGTACGAATTTTATCCGATTGACGCCGAATTCCGCCCTAAAAAGTGGAGCCGTATTTAATAATACTGCACTATGTCCCAGATACGATTATTCATTCAGTACAGCCTTTTCATTTAGAATGAGTAATCACAGTCCTCAAGGCCCAAGCGACGGTTTGACCTTTACGATCCAGACGGGCACGACCAGTCAGCCGGCATATGGTGGCAGCTTGGGATACTACGGCATACAACCTAGCTTTGCTGTTAAGAAATGACACCTTTGAAAACGATGTCTACAGTGATCCTTCAGCGAACTATATTGGGCTTGCGGTAAATGGGAGGTGGCAAATAAGCCGGGCTGGTATACAGACTTAGATACGTATAGCGGTCCGAAATATAAATTATCTGATGGAACCTTGTATTATACATGGATCGACTACGACGGTCTAAACCAGAATGTACAGGTTCATCTAGGCACATCGCCAGATCGGGCGAGTGCAAGCAAAATATTAGATGTCAGTGACATAGATCTTGGCAGCGTGTTTGGCGGGAAATCGTTCTATGCCGGTTTTACCGCATCAACTGGAGAACCATATTACGAGTATCATGATATCCATAGCTGGTATTTTGTAAATGAGTACGCACCTATTGATACTCTCGATTCGCCAAATGATTATAAAGTGAACCAGCCCCCAACCGCTCCAGATGACGCAAGGGCTACGGCGGTAAATACGCCCGTCTCTGGGCAATTATTCGGTACAGACCCGGATGGAGACCCTTTGACATATAGCAAAGGTACGGCTCCGGGGAACGGAAATGTCATCGTCAATTCCGATGGAACCTGGATTTATACGCCGGACTCGGGTTTTACCGGTGTGGACGAATTCTCCGTTTTCGTCAGTGACGGCAAGTGCGAGAATGTCGAGGCTAGGATTACCGTTGAAGTGACGGACTCCGTTCCGCCTCCGTTGGACATCTGTCCAAATAGAGTAGCGCTGATTAATGGCAGCTTTGAAGATGGGCCGGCACAGGGGTCTTTTGATCCAATCAATGGCCCGTTTATGTTCTATGAATCCGAGGTGCCTGGGTGGAAGACAACAGATGAGGCGGCCGGTCCGGGTATTCACTTAATCGAAATATGGGATTATGCTCAAGGTTATCCGAATCCTACCGTTACACAACAACCCGCTCCAAAGCATGGTAATCGTTATGCAGAACTAAATGCTGTAGAAGATGGCATGTTATATCAAGACGTTGAGACAACACCTGGACAGACGATTTATTGGAGGCTTTCACATAAAGGTCTGTACGGTGTTGATACGATGCAGCTTCGTATTGGCCCGGCAACAGCCGATCCTTATGATACATCGGTCATAAAGCGGATGTCTGATGACAATACGGCTTGGGGAACTTATTCGGGCATCTACACGGTTCCGACAGGCCAGACAGTGACAAGGTTTGGGTTTGAGGCAGTCTCGACGGCCAATGGATCCATTGGGCACGGCAATCATCTGGACGATATTTTCCTTGGAACAGAACCATGTGTGGTCGCCAGCAAGACGGCATCTGCACAGGAAGTAAACATCGGTGATGAAGTAACCTATGAGATTCAAATCAAAAATGAAGGCGGAGATATCGCCGCCAATACGAGCGTCACGGATTTCATTCCGGAAGGAACGGAATATGTTCCAGGCTCGATGAAATTAATCCAGGAATCAGCGATCAAAGATCTTACGGATGCAGCTGATACGGATGAAGGTCAGTTCGACGGCAGCAAGGTCAGCATTCAGTTAGGCAATTTGGCGAATACAAGCCAACTAGCGGATGGCGTTACGGTTCAATTTAAGGTAAAGGTTCTATCCAACGCTTGGAATCCGGAAATTAGAAACAAGGCTCAGATCCATTATGATAACTTGTTAACGGACACGAAGGAACAAATAGAAACCAATGAAACCACGACCCTGGTCCGTACCAATCCTCCTGACCTTGAATCCAGCAAAACAGCTGCCCTTCTGTTGAAGGCGGCTGGAAACACGGACCCTGACCATCCTGAACCGGGAGATACGCTTCTGTACACAATTCAGGCACGAAACACGGTTGAGGACAGCTTGGTTCGCAGCTTCGTCATATCGGACGATATACCGGCAGGGCTGCAATATGTACCGGGCAGCATGAAGGTTGACGGCAATTCTGTCACCGATGCCGGAAATGACAATGACGGCGGTCTGTATGCCGATGGCCGGGTAGTCGCCTTATTCGGGGATATCACGGATACGAACTGGCATAAGCTTGAATTCGCCGTGGTCATTGAAGAGGGACAAGCCGGCAAGAATATTCGAAATATCGCCATCATTGGCGGTGAGAACGTCGATACGCCTAGCAGGGCCGAGGAGGAAGTGAAGGTCTACCCGATTCTGGAATCGGAGAAGTTCGCAGTGAACCTCGAGCCTGGAAAGAACACGTTTGAAGTCGGCGATACGGTGGCCTACAAGATTCAGACTAGAAACTTGGTAAACGGCTCCTTAATATCGGACCTGAAAATTACGGATACCTTGCCGGAAGGCTTGAAGTACGTGCCGGGCAGTTTAAAAGTGAACGGAAGCCCCGTCACTGATGCAGAGGGCGATGATAGCGGCCATTTTGTGACCGGTGCCGTTTACGGCGGATTCGGCGATGTTCAGGACATGGAGTGGCGGACGCTTGAGTTTAATGCGGTTATCCAATCGGGACAAGCTGGCAAGAATATACGTAATATTGCAGTAGTCAGCGGGGATGGTATCCAAGTGCCAAGTATGCCGGAAGAAGAGATAAAGGTCTATCCGCGCAAGCCGATCATCGCTTCAGAGAAGTCTGCAGTTAACCTCGAAGCGGGCAAGGACAACTTTGAAGTTGGCGATACTGTCATTTATACGATTCGGGCAAGAACAGTAGTCAGCGATACTTATATAGACAACCTGGTGATATCAGATACGCTGCCGGCAGGGCTGGAATTTATTCCGGGCAGCTTGAAGGTGGATGGCAATCCGGTCACCGATGACTATGATAATGACAACGGTCATTATGCCTCAGATCAGGTAGCCGGCCACTTTGGGGAGATCTGGGATACGAAGTGGCATACGCTTGAGTTCCGGGCGAAGATCGTAGGAAATGCAGGCCAGACGATCCGAAATACCGGAGAGATTACCGGGGACAATATTGACGAGCCAGGCCGGCCAACAAAAGAAATTACGGTTGAGGAGGGCGGTACTCCGCCTGTCAATCCGCCGATCGATCCGCCTGTTGATCCTCCAGTAACACCGCCAGATGTAACACAACCAGATGTAACACCGCCCGATGTGACTACGCCTGCCCCTGTCATCGAGTCGCGTAAAACATTGAGGGATATCCATGGTGGAGTCATTGAAGTCGGCGATACGATCGAGTACACGATTTCCGTTCGCAACACCGTTGCCGGAAGCCATGTATCGAACCTCGTTATCTCGGACATTCTGCCTGCGGAGCTGAAATATGTGGCAGGCAGCTTGAAGGTGGACGGCCAGTCGGTAACGGATGCCGTGGATAGCGATAAAGGCTCCTATGTGGACGGTAAAGTCAGCGGACGGTTTGGCGACATTGCGGACTTGAGCTGGCATTCGATCGTTTTCCAGGCTGAATTAGTATCCGGCCAAGCCGGTCAGACGATTCGCAACACGGGAGTAGTAGCCGGAGATAACCTGACCAATTCGGACCGGCCGTATGAAGACATCATCGTTGGAAATGGAAGCGGAAATAACCCGGGTATTCCAGGTACTCCAGGGGATACGAATGATGGGTCCTCTTCCGGAAATCCGAACAACCCGGAAGGGGAGAATTCGGATACGGCTGCAGATTCCAATCCATCTGGAGAAAACGGTTCTTCTAGCGGCGCTGACGCAGCCGGTGAGTCTGACGTAACCAGTGAATCCGATGGATCTGGGCAGACAGGCCAATCTGGTTCCTCGAGTGACTCTGTGAACCTAGAGTCTGGGGATCGCGAAGGAACAGGCAGCAAATTGCCAAATACAGCTACAAATATGTATAGTTATTTACTGGCTGGATGTATCCTTCTGCTAGCAGGCCTGTTCCTGATCAGAAGAAAAAGGGCATAAAGAAGAGAAGCCCCGATTTATTAGGGCGGCACAAGTTACTAAGATATGTAGTAAGGGACCGGAGAAATCCGGTTCCTTTTCATTTTATGTATACTTCTGTTAGAACTAATTCAGAGGCCGGCCTTCTGGAGACAAAAATTTGCAGGAACCAGCCTGCTGGCTGTTGAATATATCCGGAATCGCGTTATTGAATATCAGGCGTATTTAACGGGACGCCCTAGCCGCAGGAGGAGAACAACATGAAGACAATCACTGTTCAGAAGCTTAAGGAAACATTCCAGTTGGAAGTGCTTGCGGGAGCCAACGGCATGGATCGTGTAGTTACACGTCCAAGGACGCATAGGCCCGGGCTGGAGTTTGTCGGGTATTTTGATTTTTTTCCAATGGAACGGGTGCAGGTGCTCGGCCGCAAGGAAATTACTTATTTATTGACACTAACCGTAGAGGAACGCAAGCTGCATATCGGTAATATCGTCAAGTATCATCCGCCATGCTTTATTGTGACGTCAGGGCAGCAGGAGATCCCGTATTTAATCCTGTTCTGCGATCAGGAGGGGATTCCGCTGCTGCGGACGACGGAGACGACAACGGAGTTCATTGCCAAGCTGGACAGCTATCTGGTCAAGGCACTTGCGCCAGAAATATCCATCCATGGGGTGTGCGTAAATGTCTCGGGCATAGGCATCCTGCTTCGGGGTAAATCCGGGATCGGCAAGAGCGAAACAGCCCACACGCTTATCCGCAGAGGCCACCGATTCGTGGCGGACGATATTGTGGTGCTCAAGAAGCTTGGCCCGGCAACTCTTCTCGGGACACATAATGAAACTACTCGGGAATTCCTCGCGCTGCGCAGTGTCGGCTTGATCAATGTTGTACGGCAATATGGGCGCAGAGCCTTTCAAGACGAGACGCGAATTGTACTCGACATCGAATTAGCCCCATGGCAGGAAAATTCCTTGAATAATGAGCTGGAGGTAGAGCCGCAATTCACAGAATATCTCGGTGTCAAAATCCCGCATATCGAAGTCCAGCTTCAGCCGGGACGCGATGTGGCGGGTCTGATTGAGGCAGCGGCAAACAACTGGTACCTCAAGCAGTTGGGCTACAGCGCCGCTGAAGAGTTCATGAAGCGGATCGAGAATGAAATGCAGTAGTCGTAAACGCAGTGTGCAGCGTTGATCCAACGATTGCTGAAATCGACGGGGCTTATCGACTAAAATGTATAAAGCAACAACCGCTGTCAGGCTTTGAGCCGACAGCGGTTGTTTTTATATCTTATGATTTGACTTAATGTTCGGCTAATGTTGATGGCAGCCGTGCTTCGAAAACGACGCTTGAATCTCGTTCCAGTGCAGCTGATCGGTGGATTCCACCAAATAGTCGGCGCCAGATAGAGAGGGGCCGACTCCCACGGCGAACATGCCGCTTGCCTTAATCGCCAGAATGCCTGCGGCCGCATCCTCGATGCCGATCGAGCGGCGCGGGTCGGCTCCTAATCCCGCGCATGCGGTCAGGAAGATTTCAGGATCCGGCTTGGATCGCTGGATTCGCGCGGCGTCCGCGATGTAATCGAACGTCCCTTCCAAGCGCAAGGATTGCAGCACGGTTGCCGCATTTTTGGATACGGAGGCAAGCCCGATCGGGATGCCTTCCTCCTTGATTGCAGCGATCAACTCTGAAATACCGGGCAGGATATCATCCGGCGTTAATTGCGTCAGCAATTGACAATAATGCGTGTTCTTCTCATCCGCCATCCGTTCCTTTTCCGCCTCGGTATAATCGTGCTGCTGCCCGCCTTCGCGCAATATTAACTCTAAAGAATCCATTCGGCTAACGCCCTTCAGCTGTTCGTTAAAAGCCTCGTCAATGACAATGCCCAGCTGTCCGGCAAGCTGCTTCCACGCAACAAAGTGAAAATGAGCCGTATCCGTAATAACGCCGTCCAAATCGAACACCACGGCTTCGATTGCCTTATCGGCCATAAATCGCTTCCTCCCTTTATCCCCCCCGCCAGCTAACGGGCTATTGGCTGATTAAGCCAGGCGGACCTCCCGTCCGAAAAGACGGATCGTCAATTCTTCTCCCGACAGCAAGGTCACCTTCGAACCGCTCTGATCCACGGTGATCGACAGGCGTCTTCCCAGGTACATGATCGTGAATGAATAGGAATCCCATGGCTTGGGGAGAACCGGCTCTAGCGACAAGCCGCTGTCCTTAATGCGCAGACCAGCGAAGCCGAATACAATCGCCATCCAGGTTCCGCCCATATTGGCCATATGGAGACCGTCCTTCGTATTCCCGTGCGTATTATCCAGATCCAGCCGCGCCGTCTCGATGAAATAATCATAGGCCTTGTCAAGCTCTCCGATCTTTGCGGCCATAATGCTGAAGACACAGGAGGACAGCGAGGAATCGTGCGTCGTTATTTTCTCATAATAATGATAGGAGGCCCGGATAACCGATTCATCCTGTTCATCCTCCAGCAGGAAATGCGCGAGCACCGTGTCGGCCTGCTTGCAAACCTGGTAACGGTACAAGGTCAGCGGATGGTAATGCAGCAGGAGCGGGTAGTGATCCGCCGGTGTCCCTTCGAAGTCCCAAATCTGTTTTTGCAAGAAGGAGTCGTCCTGAGGATTGATATGGAGTGCTGAATCATAAGGCAGATACATCTGCTCCGCGGCCTGCAGCCACTCGTTAGCCTCTTCTTCCCTCAGCCCGATCCTCGAAGCCACTTCAGCTAGCGCTTCGGGGGCGCGTTCCTTCATTTCCTCAACGACTCGGGCGGCCCATTTCAAATTATATTTGGCCATCACATTCGTGTAATAGTTGTTGTTAACGATCGCCGTATATTCGTCCGGCCCGGTTACCGCGTCGATCTTGAATTTGCCGTCGTGGTAGTGGCCGGTATCGATCCACAGCCGGGCTGTCTCCATCAGAAGCTCCGCGCCATAGCGTTCGATAAATTCGAAGTCTCCCGTGACCAGATAATATTGCACGAAGCTGTAGGCGATGTCCGCACTGATATGGTACTGGGCGGTGCCAGCCGGAAAGTAGGAGGAGCATTCTCCGCCTGATATAGTCCGCCACGGGAATAATGCGCCTTGGCGGTGTCCCATTTCCCTTGCCCGTGCCCGTGCCCCGTCCAATATCGAGTACCGGTAAAGAAGCAGTGACTTGGCACGCTCCGGGTTCGTCATCAGGAAGACAGGCAGCATATAAATTTCAGTATCCCAAAAATAATGGCCTTCGTACCCTTCGCCCGACAAGCCCTTCGCCGCTATATTCGAATGGCGGTCGCGGCCTGCCGACTGAAGCAGATGGAACAGATTGAAGCGGATGCCTTCCTGCAGCGCCGGATCTCCTCCGATGCGAACGTCCGCCTGGCGCCAGAATTCGTCCAGGTAGCTGCGCTGGCTCTCCGCGACCTCCTGAAAGGACAGGCTGGACAGCTGGCTGCTCAGCTCATAGGCCGCCTGCAGAGGAGCCTCTCCATGCCGGAGCGTGTCTGTGAAGATATTGACCTTCGTCAAGACAGCCGTCTCTCTCAATTCGAAGGCAAGCATCGTTTCGATGCGCTCGTCTGTCCGGGTGATATGCTGGCGGCTGTCCTGATTGACCCGGCATGTAGAGACGCAAGCGGCGCGAAGCTTGGAATGCAGCGTCTCCGCCTCAATGCCGGCTGTGCTGCCTTCCGCCTGTGCTGCCGTGACCCGCAGCAGCTTGACATGATCGGAGCCGACCCTCGGGTCGTTTGGATCAGCAAAGTTCGATACGTCGCCCCGCAGCACCGATACGACGGCTGCAGGACCGAAATAATTGACAGGCTCTAGTGAAATCTCCTGAACAAACAATTCCTTGTCGCGGAAGGAGACAATGCGCTTGAAGCGCAGCTTGATTTCCTTGCCTAGCGGCGACCGCCAATGCACATATCGTTCTGCAAATCCTTTATCCATATGAAGAGTACGGCGGTACTCGACAATTTCCCCTTCGTCTAGTGCAAATCTTTCCCTGCTGTCCTCTTCGCCGAAATAGATCAGCACGGTCTGCGCGTCCATGATATTCACGAGCTTCTGCTGGGTTTCGGGAAAGCCGTTTAATTTCTCCCCGTAAGCGATGTCTGTAATATCGTGGAACGCGTTCAAATACGTTCCGCGGATTGTGCCAGACGTATTGGCGGAGCTGTCGTTTTCCTCAAGATTTCCGCGCACGCCCAAATAACCGTTTCCTGTAAAGTAAAGGCTCTCCTCCTGAAGCAGGCTTGCCTGATCAGACTGATTGGACTGAATGATCCAAGACATGTATACAAAATTCCTTCCTAATTCGAAATTTCGATCGATACAACCCCGTCCATCTGCGAGATGGTACGGTACAATTTCGTAATCGATTGGTTAGAGCTCACTTTAGTCCGAAGCTCAAGTAAATGGACAGCGTCCTTCTTGATATCCTTAATCCGTGAATGTGAAATCCGGATTCTCTCCGCTTGGAGATTGTCGATGACTTGCTCCAGGCTGGACGGCTTGTCGACCGTGATTAGAATCAGATGCTCGTTTCCCAGCCGTTTCATCGGTCTCTCCAACAAGAAGGGAATCAGCTCTACACTGACGATCAGCAGCACAACGACCGTGATCGCTTCAATATAGAAGCCCGCTCCGACGGCAATGCCGATCCCGGCGGCGCCCCATATCATTGCAGCCGTTGTCAAGCCCGAGATATGGTCGTTGCCCCGTCTCAGGATGACGCCGGCCCCGAGAAAGCCGATTCCCGAGACGATTTGCGCAGCAAGCCGGAGCGGATCCATTTGGATATGGATGCCGTGCTCACTTCGGGTTGCCAGATAGGCGGACTCCATGGAGACGATCGTCAGCAGGCAGCTAATGATCGCGATGACTGAGCTCGTCTTCAAGCCCAGCGGCTTCCTCTTGATTTCGCGCTCCAATCCGATGATAAAGCCGAGCAGAGCTGCCAGGCCCAGCTTTATAAAAAGTTCATTGTTAGCCATTCCATGGGATCTTCCTTTCCAAGGGCGGAGCCTGTGACATGATGTAGGATTCTAGTTTTTGCTTCTTCTTCCGTACACGAAATATAGCGTTAACCCGGACATGATCATGAGAATAACCGTGTAGACCAAGGTGAGCGCCTTGGCGTCACCAAGTGCCTGCGGATCGGTGCTGTTCTTGACCACGATTCCGAGCGGCTCGAACAGCGGATGGTACAGGAACACCGTGACATCGTAATCGGCCAACATCCCGTTGAAATTCAGAGCGAGCACGGCCAGCGTGGATGGAAGAATGATAGGCAGCAGCACTCTGCGGAACGTGTAGAACGGTTTGGCTCCCAGGTTGCGGGCCGCATCCTCCAGGTTGCTGTCTATGCTGAAGAACGAAGCCTTCACCATCCGGAGCGTAAACGGAATATGCACGATGACATATGCCAGGAACAGCATCCAGACAGAGCCTACGAGCACGGAATTGCCGACGATCCAACGGGGTACCCCGAATGTAACAATTAATCCGATGGCAATCAGCGTGGAAGGCAGTATCCAGGGAATGAGCAGCGCATACTCCAGCATTGTGGACCAGATATTTCTGTATTTATGCAGAATCCGCGAGGCCATCAAGGCAATGGCTACTACGGTCACCGAAGCCGCTGCCCCGTAGCAAATGCTGACCAGGTATGGCTTGAACGCCGACAGGCTGGAAAATACCCGAATATAGTTGTCGAGGCTGAAACTGCTGAGCGACAACGTTCCCGAATAAATACTCTGGGCGTCCGTGAATGAGAAGAGGACGATGAGAATAACCGGGATGACATAAATCAGGAACAGGAAATAGGCAATGGCATGAACGATAATATTGCCGAGCTTGGAATGGATTTGCTGCTTGACCAGATCCGATTTCACCTTCGAGACCGACATGAAATTGCCCTTGCGCTCGAAACGGATCATGATCGACAGCAAGATCAAGGTGGCGATGCCCAGAATAAGCGCCAGCAGCGCCGCCAAATTCCGCGAGGTTACGCTCTTGGAGAAGGTCAAAATCATCGGCGTGATCGTCTGGAACTCAGTTCCGCCCAGGATGAGCGGAGCGGATGTGGCCGCAAGCCCTGTCAGGAACACCAGAATGGTGAGCGCGTAGATGGTGGGCTTCAGAACCGGGATCACGACCCGCCATAAAATGTAGAAGGTAGAAGCGCCCATGTTTCTTGCGGCTTCGACCGTTTGGTAGTCGACCTTCCGGATCGCGTTGCTCAGGAAGAGCACGTGATTGGACGTACAGGCGAACGTCATGACGAACAGAACCGCCCAGTAGCCGTGAAACCATGTTGCGTCGAAGGACGGAAATATGGCCGACATCACCTTCGTCATAAATCCGGTTTCTCCGTAAATTAATTTGTAGCCCGAGACCAGAACGACACCGCTGTAGATCAAGGTGGTAAAGTAACCAAGCCTCAGGAGCTTCGCGCCCTTAACCTTGAAATATTCTACGACGAGAACGAGGAAGATGCCTACGATATTGACCGTAACCACCAGGGAGCAGGCCAGCAGGAAGCTGTTGGACAAGCTCTTCATCGCCCGTTCCGAGCGAAGCAGCTTCTCGATAGCCTCGAAAGAGAACTTTCCGCCGGAAAAAAAGATTTCATAATAAATGTTCAGGTTGGGATAGATCAGAAAGGCTATGACAAACCAGGCGATCAGCCCGTACATGATCATAGCGGTCGGTCGCAGCGGCAGTCGGCCTTTATTTTTCATTGCAAACAAACGATGTCACCCCCTAGTACTGAAGAATATCTGTGGCATTGATGTACACGTCGATCTCGTCTCCTACAGCGGGCTGGGCCGATCCGCTCTCCGTTTCCAGCGTTTTCAGCAGCCCGCCTCCGATCACCTCAACGGTATATTTCGTATACAGGCCATAGAACTCCTGATCAATGATTTTACCCTTCAGCCGAACGGTATCCTCTCTCTGGGCCACAGGGGAGAGGTTGACCTTCTCGTTGCGAATGTACGACTTCTTATGGGGATCCACATAGTTCTTCAAATCGCTGTTCTCGATAATGGCCGGAGCGATCAGATTAATGTCGCCGATAAAATTACATACGAACTCGGTCTTGGATTCATTGTAAATTTCACGCGGTGTGCCTACCTGCTCAATGACGCCCTTATTAAACACCGCGATGCGGTCGGACAGCGTCAGTGCCTCCTCCTGGTCATGCGTAACGTAGATCGTCGTGATGCCGAACTTCTTCTGCAGGTCCTTAAGCTCGTTGCGCAATTGTACCCGCAGCTTGGCATCGAGATTGGACAGCGGCTCATCCAGCGCGAGAATGCTGGGCTTGAGCACGAGCGCCCGGGCGATGGCTACACGCTGCTGCTGTCCGCCCGACAGCTCTGAGACCTTCTTAGCAAGCTGTTCGTCGTTCAAGTCCACCTTGCCTGCAATTTCCTTGACCATCCGGTCGATATCCGCCTTGGGCGTCTTTTTGACCTTCAAGCCGAAGGCGATATTCTCGTACACGTCCAGCGTCGGAAACAGCGCATAGCTCTGGAACACCATGCCGATTTCCCGCTTCTCGATCGAGACGTTCGTGATGTCCTTGTCCTTTAAGAAAATTTGTCCGTCCGTTGGCTGGATAAAGCCGACCAAGCTGCGCAGAATCGTTGTTTTGCCGCAGCCAGACGGCCCTAGAAAGGTGAAAAACTCACCCTCCTTAATATTCAAATTTAGATTCTTGATGGCATGGAAATCGCCGAATTTAATCTGGATATCCTTGAATGTAATCATGTTTACCCCTTGTGTGTGAATTTTTGTGGATGAAAATCAGCAGACTGCATATCGGCCATCTTTAACATGCAGTCTGCTGTCGAATCGTCGTGATATTGTCCGTCCGTCTTATTTTTTGATTTCTAGCTCAATCTTCTCGACCCATTGCTCAATATTGTCGGAGAGGAAGCCCCAATCGAACTGCTGCGCCTTCAGCGCCGAATACAGATTCTTCACTTCGTCGTTCGCCTTCTCTACGGCCTTCATATTGGCTGGCATCGCATTGAATTGTGCAACGAATTCGCCCTGAACCTCAGCTGTGCCCAACCATTCGACGAACCGTTCAGCCGTCTCCTGCTTCTTCGTTCCATTAATAATGGCAGCATGCTCTACGATCATAGGAACGCCAACCTCAGGCGCAACCGTGCCGGCTTCAACGCCGTATTGCTCTGTCTTGCTCTTCAGTGTACCGGAGACGATTGTCACCAGCGGAGTTTTGCCGCTGGCCAGGTTCGCATACGGATCTTCTCCTTCAACCATAGGAACGCCGTTGTCGTACATTTTCTTTACTTCGTCCCATCCTTGCTGCGAAATGCCCAGTTCACCGTTCTCATCGATGTGACGCGTCAGAATTCCGGCCACTACCAGCTGAGGCGTGATCTGTCCAAGCAGCGCCGGCGCCTCATATTTGCCATGGAACTCAGGATTGTTCCACAGATCCGTCCAATCCTTCGGCGCTTGATCCGCCGCTATACTGTCCGGATTGTAGCCCAGCAGAATCGCCTGCTTGATCAAGCCGTGGTAATATCCATCCGGATCGTTCAAGCCTTCCTCAACATCACTAGCCCAAGCGGGAACGTATTTGGCAAGTACATTTTCCTTTTTCAGCTTCTCATACAGCATATTGTTCAGACCGTACACCACGTCGGCTACCGGGTTATTCTTCTCGGCAATCAGGCGGTTCGTCAGATCGGCGCCGCCCGCTCCCACGATTTCGATTTCGAAGCCGGCTGCCTTCGCTTTCTCAACGAGCCATTCGCCGCGCCCGTCCGAGTTAGCGTTCGTGTACACGATCAGCTTCTCATTCTTGACCGCTTGTCCACCCTCGGACTCCGCGTTCGAGCCTGCGGGATTGCCCCCGTTGCCCGATTTATTGCCGCAAGCTGCTACCATCATGGCCAGTACCAAGGTTAACGTCAAAAGCATGAATTTCTTCTTCATGTTGAATTCAGTCTCCTTTATGATCGGTTATTTCTAAAGTTGCCGTAATTGGGAAATGATCCGATGGATATTTCCGGTCAAAGCTGTCGGTTACAGCTCTCGTGCTCAGCACCTTTACCTGCTTGTCTGCAAAAATATAATCGATTTCCTTCAATTCACCCCATGGAATGTCGTAGCGGAAGCCGGTAAAGGTTCCCCGCGGGCCATAATGAAGCACATCCGCTACTCTCCGGGTATCGATTAGCCGATTTACAATGGCTTTATAGCATCTTTCCTCCAGAGAAGCGTTGAAATCTCCTGTCAGTACAACCGGAAGGCCAGCCGCATGCCGTTCAATCCAGTCCAGAATGAGGAGAGCGCCGCGGTACCTGGCTTCCTCGCTGACGTGATCCAAGTGGGTGTTCATGATTAGCAGCCGTCTCCCGTTCCGCTTGTCCCTAAGTTTCACCCAGGTGCAAATTCGCATGCAATCCGCGCCCCACGATTTTGAAGGAACGTCCGGCGTTTGCGACAGCCAGAAGGTGCCGCCGTCCTCCTTGGCAAACACCGAGGCTTTGTAGAAGATCGGGCTATGCTCGCTCTCCGGATCGTGATCGCGGCTGATGCCTTCTGTGGCGTAATCGTCCAATCCCGATAGATAACGCAGCTGATTGCCCCGTGCTTCCTGTATCCCCACGACATCCCAGCGGTAATGCGCCATCATGCTGAGCATGTGCTCCTTGCGGCAGTCCCAGCCGTTCTCGCCATCGGCAGGATTATCGAAGCGAATATTGAAGGAAGCCATTTCATAAATCGTCATGCCTGTCACCAACCACCCCTCAGCCGTATTTTTTCGACGTCTTCGCTGTCATTGAAACCGCTTTAACTTTGTTGTCTGCTTGGCGCCGTCTAATACGCCTCTCATCCCCCTAATGTGATTTAGTCAGAACGAAATGTCTTTGTTTACATATTGAAGTGTATAAGTTAAAGGGATATAATGCTGTTAAAAAATAAAGGTTTTTATTAAAAATTAAAGGGTGAAATATGACAGCGACGAATAACACAGTCCCTCAGAAGATCATCAAAAAGTTCACAGAAGAGCGGGTCAAGAACAAACAAAAGTTCTTCGTGCATCCTTCCTACAATTCGGAGCAGAAGATGCTGCAGGCTTTAACCAAGGGCCTGCTGGATGAGGCTACCCAAGCCCTGGATGCTATCAACCGTCAGGATCGAGCTACGCTGGCCCGGGACCAGGTACGTTCCTTGAAGAATTCGTTGATCTGCACTTGTACCTTGTTTACGCGAGCGATTATTAGCGGCGGGGTTCACCCGGAGCACGCTTACAATTTGAGCGATGTGTTCATCAGGCAAATCGAGGATACGAACGAGATCGGGAGCCTGAAGGACCTTGAGTATGAGATGCTCCATTCCTTTTTCTGGACGCTGCGCAAGGAAAAGAAGCCGTTGTATAACTCCATTATCAATAAAACAATTTCCTACATTCATGATGAAATTTTCGGCGATCTGTCGCTGGAGAAGCTTGCGGCTAATGTAAAAGTGCATCCGTATTATTTGTCCAGCCTGTTCAAGCAAGAAGTCGGCTTGTCTATTGGCGAATATATTAATAGGAACCGGATCGAGGATTCCAAATATTTTCTCATCCACACCGATCTTCGCATCCTGGATATTGCTGTGCTGCTCGGATTCTGCAACCAGAGCTACTATAGCCGGCAGTTCAAGAAATATGTGTCCATGACTCCGCTGCAGTACCGGAACCGGTACTCGGAGTTGGAGATGCATTAGTGGATAAAGCTGTAAACTTCAAATCAGATTCTAAATCACTTAAATTTATCATATTTATACTAAATAAATATTTTAATCTATCAGTATTATTGATACACTAGGATCAGGTTATGAATTGTTCCAGAAATGGTGTGTGACTAGGTTCCGCACTGGCTTGCTGTTATGCCTGAGCAGGAGCGCCTACATCCTTTCTGCAAATCTTAGGGTATAAGGACGGTAAAAATGAGTAACAGACAAACAAGTACAGATGTTATCTTAATTGGTGCCGGGATTATGAGTGCAACTTTGGGGACACTGCTGAAGGAATTAGTACCGGACTGGGAAATTACAGTGTTTGAGAAGCTTGCCACAGCAGGAGAGGAAAGCTCTAACGAGTGGAATAATGCGGGAACAGGACATGCAGCGCTATGCGAACTTAATTATACCGTCGAGAAATCGGACGGATCCGTAGATATAAGCAAAGCTATCAAGATTAACGAACAGTTTCAGGTTTCCATGCAATTCTGGTCTTATCTTGTCAACAGCAGCCTGATCCGTAATCCGCGCGACTTTATCGCCCCATTGCCGCATATGAGCTTCGTACAAGGGGAGAAGGACGTAACGTTCTTGAAGAAACGTTTTAAAGCGCTATCAATCAATCCGTTGTTTAAAGGCATGGAGTTTTCCGATGATCCCAAGCGGCTGATGGAATGGATTCCGTTGATGATGAAGGATCGCCCATCCAACGAACCGATAGCGGCGACAAGAATCGAGTCCGGAACGGATGTGAACTTCGGCGCTTTAACCCGCTTGTTGTTCGAGCATTTACAGAGACAAGGCGTAAGTATCCAATACAACCGCAGCGTAGATAACCTAAAGCGTACTAGCGACGGCTTGTGGGAGTTGAAAGTACGGAATGCCGATAACGGCAGCATCGAGCGCCATACGGCCAAATTTGTCTTTATCGGCGGCGGGGGAGGAAGCCTCCATTTACTGCAGAAATCGGGCATTCCGGAAGGGAAGCATATTGGAGGATTTCCCGTTAGCGGACTATTTATGGTATGCAATAATCCGGAAGTGGTGGCGCGGCACCATGCCAAAGTATACGGCAAGGCCAAGGTAGGCGCCCCTCCTATGTCCGTTCCGCATCTAGATACAAGATTTATCGACAATAAGAAGTCATTGCTGTTCGGGCCATTTGCCGGTTTCTCGCCGAAGTTCCTGAAATCCGGCTCCATGTTTGATTTGATTACGTCCGTTAAGCCGGATAATCTTGTAACGATGCTGGCTGCAGGCGCCAAGAACATTCCACTGACCAAGTACCTGATCCAGCAGGTAATGCTGTCGAAGGAGAAACGCATGGAGGAGCTGCGGGAGTTCATCCCAGATGCCAAAAGCGAGGATTGGGATCTGCTTGTGGCCGGTCAACGCGTGCAGGTGATCAAGGATACGGATACCGGCAAAGGGACGCTTCAGTTCGGAACGGAGGTCATCAGCTCCGCCGATGGCTCGATCGCCGCATTGCTCGGCGCTTCACCAGGGGCTTCAACCGCTGTGTCCGTCATGCTTGAAGTCATTGCAAGATGCTTCCCGCAGTATATGGAGGCGTGGGAGCCGAAGATCAAAGAAATGATTCCTTCTTATGGCGTATCATTACTGCAAAACCCTGCACTTATTCAGGAAGTTCACACTCTAACATCACAGACGCTCGCTCTAAGCGAGAAAGTCCCTGTATACAATTAGTATCATTTAACCCGGAACCTTTGATCTGCTTTTGGATCAAGGGTTCTTTTTTCATGCCAGTGAGAAAGTTGTATCGGGGGAATCCGTTATGGGTAAACTGCAAAATGGCAGGACATCCGGAGGCCGTATAGCGAAGGAGGCAATCAAAATATGAGTAAGTTCGATGGCAAAGTAGTATTGATTACGGGCGCTGCAGGCGGGATTGGGAAGGCGACGGCAAAAAAATTGGCAGAGCAGGGAGCTAAGCTTGCTTTGGTCGACTTGAATGTAGAGGCAGTCCAGCAAGTCATTTCAGAATTGGGCTTGGATGATTCAAGGGCCCTTGCTCTTAAAGCCAATGTCGCGAATGAAGAAGAGGTCAAAGCTTATGTCGATGCAGCCGTTGAGAAGTTTGGCAAAATCGATGGCTTCTTTAACAATGCAGGAATAGAAGGGATTACTGCCAATGTAGAGGATTATCCGACAGACATTTTTGAAAGGGTACTTAACGTCAATGTCAAAGGCGCGTTCCTTGGGCTTAAATACGTGGTTCCTGTGATGAAGAAGCAAGGGTACGGCAGTATCGTCAATACCTCCTCAGGCGCAGGGCTAATCGGCTCTCCCGGCTTTGTTGGCTACAACAGCTCCAAGCATGCAGTGATTGGGATGACCAGAGTGGTGGCGCTAGAAGCAGCCCCCTTCGGTGTAAGGGTGAATGCGGTGGCACCCGGTGTAATCAATACCCGCATGATGCGCCAGATTGAGAAGAATACGGTCCCTGAGGACGCCGAAGGAGCGAGAGAGGCCTTTAGTTCCGCAGTACCTATGGGAAGATACGGAGAGGCGGAGGAAGTGGCAAATGTAGCTGTCTTCCTGCTATCTGATGAGGCCTCTTATGTAGCTCAGTCCATCTACACGGTGGATGGCGGCCAAATCAATCAGTAGAAAGTAGAAATATGCAGAAACGATTAGACTTGAGGCAGCCAAAGGGCTAGGTTGGCTGCCCCGTTATTCTGTGGTGAAAAATATTTGCCCAAAAGAAGATAAAAACGAGTAATTAAAGGTAGAATGGATAGTTACTCACCTTATAATTATTTGTCTACGTCCTGACTCAAATATACAAGCCACAAGCCAATTATGAAGAGAATAACAGGAATTACAAACCAACTGATATGGATATTAAAGATATTATATCGAAAAGCTCCGCTATTGATGTCGGCAGAACGGTCAACCGACTTAAGTGCAGAGATTAAAAATCCCGTGCATAAAAAAATTACCGAAGATAAGATAGATGTACATCCAAGAAACAATTTTCTCATGTGTAAGCCCTCCTGGAAAAAAGTACAACTCTCCTACCATGGATAATATAGGTAGGAGAGGGGACGATTTTAATGTTTAGAAGCTATACGAAAGATTTGTTGTGGTTGTTGAATACCAGACGCTTCCATTAGTATATACATTTTCATTTCTAAACTGATGACTCGCAGAGAATGAAAGAACTTTGTTTGTTGCTTGGATTAAGGCTCCATGCCCCGTTGTAAAAGTATCGGAGGCAATAGCGTTTCCATTATTTTTATAAATATATTCTGTTGTTAGCCCAGAGGTTTTACTTCCAGTAGACTCTAATTTTACATTAGAAGTGCCATTCCAAGTATAGTTGAAACTCAGCTCAATACCAGCTGTACTTGCAGAGATCCCTACCTGGAACTGATCATTACTGTCCAGACTAAGCCCAGTAGTATTTGGTGACCAGTTTATCAATGAGTTTGTACTAGAATTCGTTCTAATATTGGATTTATAACCTGTTGTCCAAGTAGCATTATTGTTGTCGGCCACACCTGCAGGATAAATTTGTGAATCAGCTAAAACATAAAAATGAGTCCCTTTACTATTGGCATAAAGTATATAGTCAGTTACAGCTTTGCCTGCCACATAGTTAACCGTAGAACCACCTATTACTGTATAACTGCCATTAACAGATAATGTCTTTCGAATGCTTGTCAATATATCACCTTGAGCAGCAGAGACACTAACTTTCGCGGGAGAAAAATACTCTTTAAAGAAAAGATCATTCATATCATTTTTAAAATCATTAATAAGTTTTTGTTGGTCATTAGTATCTACATAGGATCTAAAGGACTTGACGTTAACAGATTCATCAATTGGTTCGTCATTCTGTAAGACTGTTATCTTACCATTGGCATTGTAAAGGGCAATTAGGGTAGTTTTTGTTGGCACAACAATGTTTTTTTCATTATCGATGATTGTATCCTGCTCATTTAAAACGACATCAGGGTTAATTTCTTTAAATTCTTCATCTTCTAAGAATAGAGGTATGTTCATTGGCAGAAAAATATTCTGATACAGTGGAAGCTTATTAATATCGGCTCCTTCAAAAATAACAATATTGCCTGGAGTGCTTAAGTGAGATTCAATAGTATAAACAGAGTCAACAACAGAAACAATCGAATTATCTAAGTTATAAACTAGAGTATCTTGGCTATTATCAGCAGCGGAGGTTGTTTGCAGATTCATGGGTGTTATCAGCGCTAATAACGATAAGCAGAATAAGCATTTAAATATCGATTTTTTCATTAGAATTTCCTCCATTTATCGCAATTATGTCGGCCGACGCAATAATATAATACCACAATTACCCAATTCCTCAACTATAAAATACAAATTTTCACAGAAATATTAATCATTTGTTATTTTTTTGAGTAAAAAATGTACCTTTGAAATAAAACAAAATATTTAACATTCAGTTAATGGGGGATGAAAGAAAATTAATTAAGTAGGAAAACATAGTGAAATAAAAGAAAGAGATAGCAAGACTGCCATCTCTAAAATAATTAAATAATTGAATTTTATAACAGTGTTATAGTTTACCTGGGCCGTAACCGGTACCATGATTAAATGTTTGTATCGAAGTACCTGGGGAGTGAATAGCTTGTAAGTTACTTAGAATTCCAATCACCAATAAAACTGAAAGCAGCACTTTCTTCATTTTTAACAACTCCCTCGCTTATAGTTTTTTGGATTGCTTGATATTCTTTTAGTTGATCTTGTGTTGCATGACTTCTAAATGCTTCAAAAGTAGCGACTGCTTTTTTGAAACATCCATCATAACCAATTTTATCAGATGTTGACAAAATATTCAAAATATGAAGAATAAGATTTATTGAGCCGTGATATTCCTGATGTTTAATTCTATATATCGATAATAAAAAATAAAAGGAAAGATAGTCAGTACAGTCCATGTGATTGTTATAAGCATTGAAATCTTTAATATAAGGCATGAGCAAATTAATTTCTTTGTCTACAACTATACTATAATCCAAGGCTGCTTCTAATATCGTTATTAGCCCGGAAAGAATTTCATCTGGGTGATCTAGAAGAAACGCAGTATATTCAGGAAGCTTGTCAATGCTTCCAATGAGAATGTCAAGTGTTAATGTATTTGCATGAGCAAAGAATTTAAAGTCTGATATGACTTTTTTACTCTCGGCACAATCATCGCCAAGCCAGTCAAGGTTTTCATACTTTTTTATACATTCTTTCGCCTTATCGTATTGTTTGAGTTTTTGAAGGGCTGAGCCTTTCATTAGATAACTATATCCAAAATAGTATGCGATTGGCCTATCTAATTTACGCAGCTTAGAAAATCTGACAGGACTACGATAGACCTTTTCTGCCTCTGTGAGGAGTTTATCGGATATGAAAATTACTTTCTCCCAACATTCTAATTCGTAAGCCATTTTTAATATCTTAACTAAGGGGTCTACCTCATGAGCATCAGATAGAAAGTTATCTTGCATACAAGCACCCCCTTGAATTACAATTATTTACATCATTGTATGATAATAATATTACATGGTCAACGCTTAGTTTTTAAAATATAATGGAGCATAATATAATTATGGTGGCCAATCACATATCCACCTCCCCTTTCGCCGAGCATGAATCGTGGACTTTTTGTTCTAGCGAACACGAATCGTGGACTTCTCGATTTAAATGGATTTATAGTAGTTAGTCTCTGCGGCAAAGACAGGAAAGCAGATTTAAATGGATTTCATGTCGTTAGAAGAAGGGGATAGTCCCATCATGGGCGGGATTCTTGATTTTAGGTGCATCAAATCCAGCTAATCTATTGAACCACTCGTTTCGAGCATAATTAGATACATGAATTCCATTTCGTGTTCGAGTTCGACAGGCAAACCTAAGCGGATGGTAGTCGGTAAAGATTGCATGAATTCCATTTCGTGTTCGAGATCAGCAGCTTATGTTCTAGTTCGATAGCGTATGTTCGAGTTTTCGTTTGAGCTTATGATCGATAACCTGTGTTGAGTTCGATAGCTTGTATTCGAGCTTGATAGCTTATGTTGTTCGATAGCTTGTATTCGAGTTCGATAGCGTATGTTCGAGATTATGTTCTAGTTACTAGTGTTAGAGCTTGTATTCGAGCTTGTATTCGAGTTTGTGTTCGATAACTTATGTTCGGTAACTAGTGATCGAGTTCAAAGGTTCTATAGCTTATATATGGATGAGCCACAGAATGGGGTCTAGGCAAGGGAAAAATGGATTCCGGCTAAAATGGATACCGTAAAATGGATTCCCCAGGAACGGATAGCTTTCTAAAAAGAAAGGGGCGCCCCTCTGCCATCGATGATGACTTCTGGGACAGCCCCTTGCCGTAAAGCGCTTATTTTAAACAAATTACTTCGTAAAGTTATCGAAGTAACCTTGAATATAGACGATCGGCGTTCCTTTGTCTCCGCTTCCTGATGTCAAATCGGACAGAGAGCCGATGAGATCGGTAAGCTTCCTAGGCGTAGTGCCCTGTGCTTCCATGGATCCCACGAGATCGTCATTCTTATTGCTGATGTACTCGGAAATAGCCTGTTTAAGCTCATCGCCGCTTAGATCGGCAAAGTTGTTATCTGCAAGATACTTCAGCTTGATTTCGTTAGGCGTGCCTTCAAGTCCGGAAGTATAAGCGGGTGATACCACCGGATCAGCCAGCTCCCAGATTTTCCCCACAGGGTCTTTGAAGGCCCCGTCCCCGTAAATCATGACCTCAATGCTCTTTCCTGTCTTCTCCTTGAAAATTTGCTGGATCTTATCGACGGTTTGTTGGCAGTCGCGCGGGAACAGCTTGATTTCGTCCTCGGTAGATTTATTCGATCCGAGCAGGCCGTATTCTTCATTAAAGCCGCTGTTGTCAATGGATTTAGCCAGGATGTCGCTGAGGCTGTAGATCTTCTCTCCGCCATTGGCCTTAAGAATCCTTGCCGTTCTGATCCGGGAATGGATGTCGCAGGTCAGCACATTTTTAGTGTAATCCAGGATTGTTTTAGGATGGTTGGAGAAAATAACCTCGCACTCCGCCCCTTGTTCTTCTACTAAGGTTTTATAGTAATCAATGTAATCTATGCCTGTAAAAGTATGCTTATTATAGCCAAAGAGCTCGCGGAACCGGGCTTCCGTCAGCACATCGGTCCAAGGATTGACGCCTTTCTCATCGAGCATGTCGAGATCGACCAGGTGATTGCCAACCTCATCGGAAGGATAGCTAAGCATGAGCACGACCTTCTTAACGCCCTTGGCAATACCGCGAAGGCAGACTGCAAAGCGGTTGCGGCTTAGAATGGGAAAAATAACGCCCACCGTGTCGTCACCGAACTTGGATTGAACGTCCTTGGCAATATGATCGATCGTCGCATAGTTTCCCTGCGCGCGGGCGACAATGGATTCTGTGATCGAGACGATGTCTTTATCCTTAATTTGAAAGCCTTCAATTTCCGCAGCCTTCAATACGCTATCTACAACGATTTCCTCTATATGATCCCCTCGTTTGATAATGGGGCAGCGCAGGCCTCTAGCAACCGTTCCAACTACTCTTTCCAAATACATTCAGCTCCTTAGGGTGATAAAGTTTGTTTTACATTATCCAACCATCTACTTGTAATATACATTATCCTAGTGGTATAAGTTAAATTAATATATCGAATAGAGGGTATAAGAGGTGTTTATGTGATAAGCAAATTGGATTTATATAAAATTTTCAGCAAAGTGGCAAGATGCGAGAGCTTTTCCAAGGCGGCCAAAGAGCTGTTTATGACACAGCCGGCGGTAAGCCAGGCGATCATGCAACTAGAGAAGGATCTGGATACGCGGCTTTTTAATCGAACCCCCAAAGGGGCGTCCTTGACAAATGAAGGCAGCCTTCTGTTTGAGTATGTAAATTCGGCAATGAACTTGCTGCAGACCGGTGAGGAAAAAATATTGGAATTCAAAAATCTAACGGCAGGCGAATTAAAGATCGGCGTAGGGGATACGATCTCCAGATATTTTTTGCTTCCTTACTTAGAGGCCTTCCATAATAAATATCCGAATATTAAATTTACGATTGTGAATGGCACCACCTTGGAGCTCTGTTCGATTCTTAAATCAGGCGAGGTTGATATTTCTATATGCAATCTTCCCATCGATGATGCCTCTTTAGAGGTAAGGCCATGCTTCGATATCCAGGATACGTTTGTTTATGGAGAACGGTTTGCGGAAGTCTTATCCGAGCCGATAAGCCTTCATGAATTAGTGAAGCTTCCCTTGATCTTTCTTGAATCAAAGTCCAATTCCCGAAGATATGTGGAAGACCATATGTTCTCTAAAGGAATCAAGATTGCGCCGGAGTTTGAGCTAGGCTCGCATGACCTATTGCTGGAGTTTGCCAGGATTAATTTAGGGATCGCATGCGTTACGAAGGAGTTCTCTCAAGAATATCTATCGAAGGGCTTGTTGTCCGAAGTCCAGCTGCTGGAGGAGATCCCAGGGAGAAGCGTAGGCGTATGCAACATCAAGAGCGTCCCTCTTTCGTCGGCGGCAACAAAATTCGTGGAGATGCTGCACTGGCGGTTAGGTTAACTATGCTTTGTGAAAATGGAGTGCCTATAAAAAAGGAGCTCCAATTCAAAGTGAATGGCTCTCCTTAATTATCCTTATTTACAGTATAGAGATCTGTATTCATCCTCTAGCATACTCATGAGAATGGAGTCGTAATACTGATGGTTGTAAAATAAGGCTTCTCGCTGAACCCCTTCTTTCTTGAAGCCTATATTTTTATAGACCTGCATGGCACGCTCATTGTACGAGAAGACGTTCAACTCGATCCGGTGAAGATTGAGGATGCCGAAGCCGTAATCCAGCATGAGACGGAGAGCTTCAGTACCGTAGCCTTTTCCTTGATTGTTGCTGTCAGGGATAGCGATGCGGATGTTGGCATTGCGATTGATCGTATCTATATCTTGAATCGCAATATCTCCAATGGGGGTATCGTCACTTACGGCGGCAATGACCAGCAATACAGATGAGCTGTCCTGAGCTTTTCCTTCGATATAGCGGGCAATTTGGTCCTGGGTATAGTGCTTCTGTGTCCCAGTAAGTTTCCTTGTTTCAGGATGGTACAGCGTAGTGAAGTACCAATTAGCATCGGATACTTCGATCGGTCTTAAATAGACTTTTTTTCCTGCGAGAAAGCGTGTCGGTTTCATGGTTGATATCTCCTTGTTTTGACTCTACCTCAATTTACCACCAATCTGTATACTTAAAAATATACAGATTGTAATATTTTCAGAGGACAGGAGAGGCAGATGAAAAACAGCACGGTTTCTATACCCTTTTCTAAATCCCCCGTTTATTTGACCGTTTATGAAGCTATCAAGCAGGATATCGTAGGAGGGAGGCTCTACGCTAACGAACGCTTGCCCTCGATCAGGGAACAAGCCAGGCAGCTATGCGTTAGCACGACTCCTGTAGAGACTGCCTACCAGCAGCTGATGGCAGAAGGATTCATTGAGAGCCGTCCCAGACAAGGGTACTATGTAGCAACTCTCCCCGATTCGTATAGCAGGTTTACGATGTCTGCCTCCAAGACAGAATCCGGTCTTTCCGAGAAGGACTGCTCTACCGCGGAGACGTATGCCTATGATTTTCATCTGGCTAAAAACGACTTTGCAAGCTTTCCGGTCTCCCATTGGAAGAGGCTCCTGATGCAGACGCTTCGGGAGGAGTACGAGGAACTGCTCTTCTACGGGGATCCGCAAGGCGAGGCTGGATTGCGCGAGGAGCTTGCCGCTTACCTGTACAGGATTCGCGGAGTGGTGTGCCGCAAGGAGCAGATTGTCATTGGTGCGGAGCAGCATCTGCTTCTGCATTACCTGGCCATCCTTCTTAAGGGAATTTCTCCAGCTGTAGCTGTAGAGGATCCGTGTTATCCGCTAATCGCCCGGACATTCCAGGCCGAGGGCTTTGCTGTCTTGACCGCAACTGAAGCAGACAAGGGGATAGACATTTCCCGTTTGCTGCAGTCATCCGTACGAATTGTGGCAGTCGCCCCTTCCCATCAGTTTCCTGGGGGCAGGGTAATGCCGATTAACGAAAGAATGGAGCTGCTGAAGTGGGCCAAGGAGCAGGAGGGCTATATCATTGAGGACGATTACGGCGGAGAGCTTCGCTATGTAGGGCAGCCGGTACCAGCGCTCCAAGGCTTGGCGCCTGATGCGAATGTGATATATGTAGGGGGGTTCTCCCAAATACTCGCCCCCGACATTTGTATCCATTACCTGGTGCTTCCTGAATCGTTACTGGCTCCTTATCAGCAATTGAGAAGAAGATTGCTATTCGAGCAATCCTCCTCCCGGGTGTATCAGCGCACGCTGGAGAAGCTTATGAAGCAGGGGTATTTCGAGAAGCATGTTCGTAAAATGAGAAGCCTTTACCGCAGAAAAAACCAGGAGCTCGCCGAGGCCCTTCAGATACAATTCCACGACTGCGGCGATGTCCTTAACCCGCATGCGGGATTTCACCTGATTCTGTCGCTTCGCGCTACAGCTTCTGAGCAGGAAATGATTCAAGCGGCGAAATCCGGCGGCATCCGTGTGGCATCGGCATCTGCCTTCTACGCGGATCAGGCTGCCTGCGAACGCAGGAAGAGGAAAAGATTCATGATCGGCTTCGGCGGCATTGCAGGGCAACGAATAGAGGAAGGGGCGGCCCAACTTAGGCAGATATGGGAGCCTTACCTTCAGGTTTGATCCCCTATATAGTATCTTGGGCGATGATGATTCGATATTCCCTTTCACCTATAGAAACGACCATCCCTTAGGAGCAGGGGTGGTCGTTCTCTAGCGAGAAGAAGGTCGGAGTTTATCCTCGGGTTACGAATTTTTCGGGATCCCTGACCTTTAGCACTTTCACCTTGCCTGTGAGCAAGCTCTTGTCGCTTACGATCCAAGTATGGTCTCTCGAATTCTTCCTGCGATACGCAACAAAGTTGTAGGGATTGCCGGCATAAATTTTGAAGCCCTTGGCCCGGCTGTCGGAGCAGAACTTTACACTTTCCCCCCGGTTTCGATTGGGGAAGGAGACCTTGCTGAACACGTGGCGTTTGACGAGCAGGGTGGCGCCTTGAACAAGGGGGACATATTTATCGGCCATATTGTTGTAACGATGAAGGAGTGTCTTTTTGCCGTTCAGGTACATGTAGTGGGCTCGTTTCCCTATGATATCGGCGTTTGTTTTGCGCAGAACCTGCATACTGTCTTTGAGATAGCCGGGAGCATAATAATCGTCATCATCAAATTTAGCAATGTAATTGTATTTGGCGACCTTTACTCCATAGTTGAGGCAGCTGCCCAGCGAATAATTAGGGAGACTGTAGATTCTTACGTTCTTATATGGCTTTGCCGCTATGATATATTCATCCATGTTCAGCTTGCTATGATTAAGTATGATGATAAGCTCTTTATTCTGATAATTTTGCCTGCTATAGTTGCGAAGAAGCGCATCCAAGCAGTATCTTCGTTTAGTGCAGGTAATGATGGAAACAGCGCTTTGCTGGCTGGAGATATTCACCTTGGCCATTATGGAGCATCCTTTGGCGTCCGCTGCACGAACTTCTTGTAATTTTGAACATTGGGGATTCGTTTATGGTGGGCGAGAAGCTTTTTATCGCTGATGACCCACGTATGGCTGGATGAGTTTTTTCGGCGGATAGCGACAAAATTATATTTGCCTGCAGAGTAGACTTTATATCCCTGTTGCTTGCTTCTAAGGCAAAAGAGGTCGTCTTCCCCAACGTTCCGATGGGGAAATTGCACCTTGTTCAGCACGTTCCGTTTCATGAACAGCGTAGCGCCGGGGAGCCTGTTAACCGATCTGTTCTCGTCCTGGGAAAAACGGAGAATTAATGTTTTGGAGCCGCGTAAATACATATAATGAGCTCGTTTCCCTACGACATCGGCATTTGCTTTTTGCAATGCTTGCAGGCTGTCTTTTAAATAGTAGGGTGCGTAATAGTCGTCATCATCGAACTTGGCGATGTAGCTGTACTTTGTCTTACTGAATGCATAATTTAGGCAAGCACCGAGGGATTCGCGGCCTGCCATGCGGTAGACGCGGATGCTCGGGTTTTTCTTGGCTAAACGCTGATATGGCTCAAGCGGTATGCTATCGTTGTTTACAATAATGATGAGTTCCTTTTTCGGATGGCGCTGCCGAGTGTAATTTTGAAACAGGTTGTTTATAAAATTGTGGCGCTTTGTGCAGGTAATGATGGAAACCCCCTGCTGCTTTGCCTCGTTCCTCTGTCCAGATCCCATTACATCCTCCTCCTATCCGTGATGATGAATAGCAACTTACTCTACAGTATGTACACGAATTAGAAGAGCAACGGCATATCCACCAAAGAGTAGATATCCTATTAAAAATAGGGGAGTATCTGAGTTAATCGTCAAACGCCGCAGGAGGGGCGGCTTTACTTCCTAAATGACGATGCGGTATCCTCTTTTAAGATCCATCAGGAAAGGAGTTACTCGCTTTGGGTGACAGCATTTTAAAGAAACAGAGGCATGCGATGCCGTTATTTTGGCGCTGATGGGCGGGAGCTTAGCGGCCGGGCGATGTACGGGAATCATGCTAATTTGGAATAGTCACAAACAGAGTAAAGACAGTAAAGACAGTCCCTTACACGATCAGGTAGAGGACTGACTTTCTGTTTGGAGGTCAATCATTTTGTTAGCCGCTCATTTCATTATGCGGTTGCGGGGTCTTGCCATACATTAAACTTGTTGCCGTCAGGGTCTTTAAATTTAAACTGCAGACCGCAGCTGTCAAGGTCCATCAAGGGCTCAACCTCAACGCCGTTGTCCCGAAGCTTCTTATGCAGCTCGACAATGTTCTCGACTTCAAAGGTCAAGGAGAACATCTCATATGTTTTTTCATTTCCGTCCCATTGACTGGTGGCAAAATTAGCGGTTCTTTTCTCTGTCGTCTCCAGCAAAAACAGCCACTGGCCATCCCCTAAGACGAGAATCGCACCGCCAGGGTCGCGCCTTTTCAACTCTAAACCGAAAATCTCGGTATACCATTTTGCTGCAAGCTCCAAATCGGATACGGGCAAATAGTTGCAGAGCACCCTCTTGAGCATCGGCTTCTGCTCGGCCTTACGGCTTTCTAGCTTCCGCATTTTCTGTTGTTCCATCCGTTATTCACCTCTTGTTTTGTAGTTTCAGTAAATAGACGATGCATATAGATGAAATCCGTCACAAGAGAAATACAAACTTACACAATTTCTACAGCATTGAATTTGTTCCCGTCCGGGTCATGGAAGACAAACGACTTTCCGAATAGATCGTCTACCGCAATTGGCTCCGTCTGCACACCGCTGCTTGTGAGTTTAAGCCATAATGCTTTAGCGTCGGATACGGAGAAAGTTAGCAAGGGAGTCTCTCTGGGCGAGTGACTCTCCGATTCCAATAAATATATTTCATGACCGGATTCGAGCAGTAAATTTCCGTGGGTGCTGTATTTTAGATGGAAATGGTGGAAGAACCAGTTTACAGTTTGCTTTTTGCCTCTAATGTTTGCAAGGCAGCCCAGACCGATTCTTGAACGGTATGTTGTTCCAGCCAGGAATGAACATTGTCCAATTTTGAAGCGGTGGCCTGGTCATAAGGAAGGAGCTTGTGTTTCTTTCTAGTAAAATCAAGACTTGTTCGGTAAGCGATGGAATACAGCCAGCTGCCAAGCCTGGAGGGGTCTTTTAACGTATGTAACTTATGATGGCATTTCACAAAGGTTTCCTGAACGGCATCCTGGGCTTCATGATAATCTTCCAATATGCTGTAGGCCACAGATAGAAGGGCTTTGGAATAGCGGCACACGATCGCCCGGAACGCTTCAAAATCACCTTCAGCTGCGCTTGCTGCCAGCTGCTTATCGGATGGATTAATTTCTTCGGTCACGAGATCACCTTCCTTTGATTGATCATGGCCCCTCAGCTTCCTGAAAATTCATCATAAAGAGGTGAGGACATTTCATGGCGGAGGTACTACAGCCATTCGCCTTTTGCCACGAAGAATACCCGCCCGCCGACATTGATGTCGTATGAATCACCATCCTTAGAGGCGTCTATGTGCAGAAGGGAAGGACGCCCCGTGGCGTATCCCTGCTCGATTCGAAGCTGAATTTCACCCTTTTGCAAAAATTCGTGTTTTAACAAATAACCTGCCAGGTTCCCGGTGGCACTGCCGGTGGCGGGATCTTCATAATACCCTGGGTCATTAACGAATACCCGCACATGCAAATCATTTTGCTCATGAAGGGTCTCCTCGGAGAACACGAGGAGGTTCGCATCTGCGATATTTTCGAGGAAGGCCTTATACTTCCCCGGGGCAACCTCGCATCTTCGCACGGCATCTAGACTCTTTAAAGGGACAATGACGGATGGAAACCCTGTTGAAGATACATGGATGGGGTAGGCGGTTTGGATATCCCCGACAGGAATTTGGAGTATCTCTGCGATCACGGCAGGGGCGATAGCCTCCCCGAATACAGGCTGCTGCTGCTTCATCCATAACTCGTTATCCGATCCTTCGGCAAAGGAGACGGGGATTTGGCCCACGCCAAGATTCAAGAGCATATGCCTGCTCTTATTTGGATCAAGCTGATGATGAATGACGAAGGCCGTTCCAAGCGAAGGATGTCCCGCAAAGGGAAGCTCCGCGTTGGGGGTAAAAATGCGCACAGGGTATCCCCCGTCCCTCTGTTTGCCCGACATAATGAAGGTTGTCTCCGAGAAGTTGATCTCTTTGGCGATCTGCTGCATCTCTTCCGTGGCCAGTTCCCGGTCCGGCAGCAGTACGGCGAGCGGATTGCCTTGATATTTTTGTTCCGCAAATACATCAACGATATAGAATTCCATAGCAAGCAACTCCTTGGCTTCAAAGTGAGGTTGAACGTTCGACAGGCTACATGAAATCAAAAAAGTAACGAATCACGTGGAAAATAACCGGCGAAGTATAAGCCAGACTATCAACCCGGCTGAGGTAGCTTTCCTTAAGCGCATCGAACTTGTTGTCGTCGCCGATTAACAAATCCCGCTTCAGCACGGAAACCGTCAGGCTGCCGAAGAACCCGCTCAAGCTGATCAGCATGCCGCAAAATATTCCGAACATGGAACCAAGCGGCGTCAGGTAGGGGTGGATCAAATAGGCCGCGGCGGTCGTCACCAGGAACGCGAAGGCAAACCCTTCCCAGGTCAGATAGGGATTGGCCGTCGGAACGACTTTGCGTTTGCCGAAATAAAGCGATGCCACATGATGGGCGACGTCATTCAGCTGGGTCAGCACAACCAGGAACAACACAAGCCCTGCGCCATACTCCGGCGTGGCAAACTGGAAGTAGGCGAGGTGGCTAAGCCCGAATACCATCAGCATGAGCCCCCACTGGGTGGAGCTGACGCTGCGCAGGAAGCCGACCGTTCCTTTATTGATCAGCCGCGGGAGCGGCAGGAACAGAAATACATAGATCGGAATAAAGATGATGAACATCCCGTACCATTCAATATAGATCCAGTAGAACTGCACGGGAATGGATAAATAAGCCCAAAGATACAATCTGCGGTCGGCTTTTCTGGAACGGATCATGGAGAAATACTCCTTCAGCGCGAAGAAGGTAAGCACCATAAGGGACAGCAGCGAAACGACCGGATTAAATAGAGTAGCCAGACAAAAAATAACGAACATGCCCCACCAGGTCTTGATTTTGGAGCCGATGGCGGCGTAATCTTTGTCCGGCTGTATTTTGTTCAGGACATAATAGATAATCTGTATGACTAATAATGCAGTAAAAATCAGGGTTAAAGTTATGAGCGAGCTGTTCATTGCCCTTCACCATCCACCTTGTCATGACGTAGGACCCACCAGGGGCGATCATATGTTATTATGAAGGAACAACTCATTTTTGATAAGGGGAATTTCGTAAATGGCAGATGATCGTTCGGTTTTTATTTTGCTTACGAATACCGGGACGCTTTTTACGAGGATGATCAAGGGGTATACGAGAGCCCCGTACAATCATGCATCTATATCCTTCAACCGGGAGCTGTCCGAGCTGTACAGCTTTGGACGGAAGAGCCCGAACAATCCGCTCAACGGGGGGTTCGTCAAGGAGGATATCAAGACGGGCACGTTCAGCAAGTATCCAAATACGACGTGCGTTCTTTATGAGCTCAAGGTATCCGAGCGTGAAGTCGAGAAAATGAAGCGGGTTCTGCAGATTTTCATCCGCAGCCGCAATAAATATCTGTATAACATTCTGGGCGTGGTCGGCATTGCGCTCAAGGAGCCCGTTGAATTCAGCAACTCTTACTTCTGCTCGCAGTTCGTGGCGGAGATTCTGGACAGGTCCGGCATCAAGCTGTGGAACAAGCTGCCGGCGCTGGTGACGCCGGATGATTTCCGGCAGAGCGACCGCCTGAAATTGGTCTATGAAGGAAAGTTAAGCGAGTATGAGCCAGAGGAGCTGTAAATTGAGGGACCGTACTTCTAATGGGAGTACGGTTTTTTATATGCGGCGTTATAGATATGGAGAAATTGGCCATTCCTGGTAGTGGTGATTTTTAGGCGTGCATGTTTTGGAGAATAGGGGTAAACTGTAGATTTAGGTGTATACAATAAGGTCTGGATCATCGGAAGGAGTCAGGAAATGTCTCAGGAGAGGGCACAAGCAAACGAACAGGAGCAGGGGACGCTTCATAAAAAATTACGGCCTCGGCATATTACCTTTATGGCGATGGGCGGCGTAATCGGCACGGGAATATTCAAGGGAAGCTACGAGACGATCAGTATAGCAGGACCGGGGATCGTCATTTCATATATTCTGGCAGGCTTGCTGCTGCTCGTCGTGATGGGAGCCATTGCCGAGATGGCGATGGTATACCCGAATCGCAATATGAAGGACTTCATTCGGGAGGCCTTCGGCGAACGGCTGTCTTTCATTATCGGCTGGCTCTATTGCTTTATGTGGCTAACGGTATGTGTCATAGAGGTGCTGGCCGCAGGCAGCTTCCTGCAATACTGGCTTCCGGAGGCGCCGCTATGGCTGTTGACCTTGGGGTGTGCAATCCTTGTCCTGGGGATTAACATGCTGAGCGTCAGCGGCTTTGGAGAAGCGGAGTTCTGGCTGGCGGGCATCAAGATCGGCATGATTATTGTCTTTATCATTCTGGGTGCCTTGATACTGTCTGGCGTATGGACAGTGGAAGGTGCTGGCGGCCTGCATAATTTGGTGGATTACGGTGGCTTCCTGCCGAACGGTTGGACGGCGATTATTGCCGCGCTGCTGGTAGTGATGTTCTCTTATGGCGGGTCGGAGCTGATCGGGCTTACCCTGACGGAGACCAAGGACGTGGACAAGGTTTTGCCCAAGGTGGTAAAGAGCTTCATATTACGGGTCATTCTGTTCTATACGCTGCCGATCCTCGTCATTTGCAGCTTGATTCCGTGGAATCAGTTGAACAGCGAGAGCAGTCCCTTCGTTCAGGTGCTGGCCAGTACCGGGCTGCAGGGATCGGCCCATGTGATGAATTTTATTCTCGTGACAGCGGTGCTGTCCGCAGCGAATTCGGGGATTTACGGGGCTACCCGCATGCTGCATTCGATGGCGGCGAACGGCGAAGCATCGCCTTATCTGGCCCGTACGACGAAGCGGGGCGTGCCGATGAACAGTCTGAAGCTGTGTGCGGCCGTACTTATCGGCGGGGCTGTTCTGGCTTATCTGTTTCAAGACGGTTTATTCCGTTTCCTGATGGCGGTGCCGGGATTTGTCGTGCTGCTGGTGTGGATCAGCATTTGCCTGTCTCAGTTGAAGCTGCGCCGCAGCTATCCGGTACAGCCGAGCTTCCGCGTATGGGGATTTCCATACATCACGATTCTAGCGACGGTCAGTCTGTCGGTCATTGCCGTACTGTTTCTATTTGATCGGCAAAATATGCTTAGCATCGGGTTTTGCTTGGCGTTTCTGTTGTTTCTGTTCCTATGGTCGCTCATCAAGTTCAAGAAAACGCGGCGGTGACTACAGAAATATGCTAGAAAAGCCGCTAGCGGGAAGAATAGAGTAACAATGAAAGGCCGTTCTCTGTTAAATCAGGAGAGCGGTCTTTTTTTCGCAAAAGCAATTGACCAAAAATTAAAAAGGAAATATCATGGGTGCTAATTAGAGTAAAGAGGAGGATATGGACGTATGCCCATGGAGCAGCAATTCACAATAGCCGTGAACCAGCTTGGTTACCGCAGCAAGGATGCGAAGATGGCTATGATTACAGGAGAGAGCGCCGGCTTTCGGCTGGTGGATCATGAAACCGGTAAAGTAGTTTGGGAGGGCCAGACGCGGCCTGCTGCCGAAGACGCAGCTAGTGGAATCACGGTAAGCCGGGGAGATTTCTCGGCTTGGGAGCAGCCGGGAACCTATCGGATTGAAGCCGGGGATGGGCAGAGCTCTTACCCTTTTGTTATTTCGGAGGCGGTGTATGAAGCAGCTCATCAGGCGTTGTTGAAAGCGTTTTACTATTTCCGCTGCGGGATGGACCTGGAAGAGAAGCACGCTGGTCCATGGAAGCATGCGGCCTGTCACCTTGCGCCTGCGCTCGTCTATGGCGAGGAGGCGAGGACCATCGATGCTTGGGGAGGATGGCATGATGCCGGGGACTACGGCAAATATGTAGTGCCTGGAGCCAAGGCGGTGGCGGATTTGCTGCTGGCTTATGAGTGCTATCCTCAGGCTTTTCAGCGGGCAGTGCCGGTGCCGGAGACCGATGGGGCTACGCCGGATGTGCTTCATGAATGCAGATATGAGCTGGAATGGATGCTCCGTATGCAGGATGAGGAGAGCGGCGGTGTCTTTCATAAGCTTACGACATTGCGCTTTCCCGGCCCGGACGTCATGCCTGAGGACGATACAGCGGAGCTGTACATTACGCCGATATCCGCCACGGCAACGGGCTGCTTTGCCGCCGTCATGGCTATGGCAGCCCGGGTGTACGCCCCGTATGACTCTGCCTTCGCTGCATCCTGCCTGCAGGCTGCAGAGCGGGCATGGACGTGGCTGGAACGCCATCCTGAATATCCCGGCTTCCGCAACCCGCCGGAGATCTTCACCGGGGAATACGGTGATGAGCAGGACATGGATGAGCGCTACTGGGCTGCAGCCGAACTGTACCGGACTACCGGGGAGTCCCGTTATCATGAGGCCTTCGGGCAATATGCCAGGCAGGACAGCTTCGATAAATACGAGCTGGGATGGGCCGATATGGGGGGATACGGAACGATTTCTTATTTGATGTCGGCGCGGGAACAAGAGCCTGAGCTGGCTGCGCGTCTACAAGCCGGCCTGCAGCAGAGGGCCGCTGAGCTAGCTGATGTCAGCCTTCAAGACGGGTTTGGCATATCGCTCAGGCCGGAGCAGTATATTTGGGGCAGCAATATGCTGGTTATGAATCATGCGATGCTGCTGCTTATCGCTGACCGATTGTCGGGCTCCAAGGCCTATGAACGCTGGGCTCTCGAGCACGTCCATTATTTATTCGGAGCCAACGTAATGGGGATGAGCTATGTCACCGGACTTGGCAGCCGGCCGATTCTTCATCCGCATCATCGTCCCTCTGAAGGAGACGGCGTCGAAGCGCCTGTTCCCGGGCTGGTCTCGGGCGGGCCAAATTACGGCAAGCAGGACGACTATGCGCGAGAGCATTTGGCAGACCGGGCGCCGGCCGCCTCTTTCGCCGATGTCATGGAGAGTTATGCAACCAATGAGGTTACGATTTATTGGAATTCTCCCGCTGTGTTCGTGCTGTCTCACTTTGTGTAAAGGAGCAAGCAAGCCCCGCGCTTAGCGGGGCTTGTGCAGTTCTAGTTAAGCTCATCGAGGAAGCTTCTGACGAGGTTTATACCGCGAACGGCCTTTGGCCTTGTATTGTTATGCTTCCAGTGGCTCATTAATGCGGAATGGAGATGGTTATGAATGAAGCGTATGCTGGTGATCGTTGGCGATTATTATCATGATGCTGAACTGGCTCGGCATTCTTTGGAGAAAGTGGCCGAGCCTTATGTTCAGGCAGGCAGGCTCCAGTTGACTTATGCGGGTGTGGGGCATTGCGAGCAGGAGCTTAACCTAGCTCCGGACTTAGTCGTCTTGTTTGCAGGAAATTATATGAATCCGCAGGCGGAGCCGGAGAACTACTGGATGACGGAACGATTGGCCGAGCGGATCGAGAGGTATGTGGCGGACGGAGGAGCCTGGCTGGCCTGGCACTCGGGCTTGGCATCCTATCCGAATGACAGCGTCTATGTCAGAATGCTTCGCGGACATTTTCTTATGCATCCGGAGCAGCACAGCCTAGTGACGTATACTCCGCTGTCAGGCACGGATCTAGGCCGTTTAGGGGAAGCCTTCAGCTTCATGGACGAGCACTATTTTGTCGACTGCAAGGAGGAGGAGACGAATGTATTCTTGCGTTCCTCTTCGGTAGAGGGGGAAGCCGCAGCCGGCTGGTATCATAGCTACGGCTCCGGCCGCGTCGGATGCATAACGCCGGCGCATTTGTCCGAAGGCCTGTTGATGCCGCGGTTTATTGATACAATGAGAAGCTTGGTTGCTTGGTGTGCTAAGCTTGATACATGAGTCCGTACACTCGGACTTTGCTTGGTTTCAGTATCGATCGGCGGCATGGTTGGCGCATACAGCCGAAAGGGTATAAAATGGTTAGCGGTAGAAAGAGCTTCATGAGTTTTACATAAAAGGAGTATGGAGAATGCAGACAGGAAATACGAACAGATTAGGAAGAGGCTGGATACAGGCCATTTTTGTGCTAGGAGTATGCTTGATTTTATCCAGCTGCAGCATTGCCGGGGACAGAAATATAATGGAGGGAAATGAAGACAGCGGAACGAAGCAGCCGATAGAAAGGTATACAGGGGCTCCAAGTCAGGCGATCTCTTCTGTCTATACTACCGGACGCGAGCTGGCGCTTACCTTCAATGGGATGGCGGACAGCGACACCATGAACAAGCTGCTGGATCAGCTGGACGGTTACGGGATCAAGGCCACCTTCTTTTTACCGGGCATGAGAGTAGCGGAGGAGCCTGATATCGCCAGGGAGATTAAGTCCCGTGGCCATGAAATCGAGAATAATACCTTAAACGGACAGGATCTGAGCCAGCTTTCCTATGAACAGGTTTATCAGGAGATCCATTTAGCGAATCAGGTTATTCAGAAGGAGACGGGTATCACTCCCCGATATGTAAGAACCGCGAGCGGTGAATACAACGATGATATCCGGCTTGCAGCTGCTCATAACGGGCAGAAAGCGGTGATTTCTCATAGTTTGTTTCTGCATAATTGGAACAAGGAGTCCGAAGCCCAGAAGAGAAGCTATATCCGAAAATACATCAATCGGGGGGGAATCATCGCGCTTGATGCGGGGGAGAACAAGCAGCTTCTTGAAGACATCGCTTTTCTAGCCGATGCTGCCAAGGATGCAGGCTATACGTTCGTACCGTTAAGCAAGCTTGTGATGGAGGGCGGAGAGCGGAAGCCGCTCGAGCAGATCGCAGGATATGATGCCGCCAGGCTGAACGCTAGTCATAAGCCGACGTCCTATAATCTTGTTTCCAGAGAAGAAACTAACAGCAAAAAAGTGGCGCTGACCTTTGACGACTGGGGTACAGATTACACGATTACTCAAATTCTTGACATTCTGGAGAAGTACCAGGTCAAGGCCTCCTTCTTCCTGCGCGCAGACGGGGTTGAGAAGAATCCGAACCTGGCCAGGGCCATTGCGAAGGCAGGGCATGACGTTGGTAATCACACTTACAGTCATCCGGAGCTGGCCAATCTCACTCCGGAACAGCTGCAGAACGAGGTGGTTAAGGCCCATCAGATCATTACGGAAGCCATTCAAGAGAAGCCGGCGATGCTCTTCCGGCCGCCTACTGGAAATATCACGCCCGAGGCTGCTGAAATCATAGCGGCAACAGGCTATCACACCATTGTCAATTTTGATGTAGATCCGAAGGACTGGGATCGGAGCCGCTCTGCTGCTCAAATCACCCAGAGCATAATGGAGCAGACGAAGAGCGGCAGCATTATTTTGCTGCATATCCTGGATGATCTGCAAACGATCGAGGCGCTCCCCCAAGTCATTGAGAGCCTGGAGGGGCAGGGCTATACTTTTGTAAGGGCTAGCGACCTTTTATCTTAAATTGACAATCTCTAAATTTTGCTCTTTTAGAAATTGAATGATACGCGGCAGTGCATCGAGGGTTGCCTGGGATTCATGGAGGAGAATAGATAACAAGGATCAGAGAAATTTCCCCCTTTTGGCTATATTTTTTCTAGTATAGTAGGAATTAAAGCGCTTATATCATTTTGGGTAGCGTAATATAAAACCTATTACCAGGAGGGAAGAAATGAGGCTGCGATTTGAAGGAGATTTGACGTCTCTGCGGCCTGGAATTCAGGCCTTGTCGAGGGATATTGCTTTTACGGAAGCAGAGGAGGGACTTTCTGTTCAGGTGGAGTCCTCCGCTGGAGATCTCGAAGTTGGACTGAATGAAGGCGGCGCATACATACGCTTTAGTAAGAGGCACCAATTCTTTCGCGGCTTGGGGCTGCTTGTGCAGCATGGTCGCAGCGGCAGGCCCTTTGCGATACGGGAAGCCCAGCAGTTCGACATCATAGGGCCGATGTTCGACCTGTCTCGCAATGGCGTTCTCACGTTAGACAGCTTCAAGTTTTTACTGCGCAAAATGGCTTTGATGGGCCTGAACACTGTAATGCTGTATCTCGAGGATACTTATGAAATCAGCGGTGAGCCGTACTTCGGCTATATGCGGGGACGCTATACACAGGATGAGCTCCGGGAAATCGATGATTATGCGGATCAATTCGGGATCGAGGCATTTCCGAGCATCCAGACGCTTGCGCATTTGGAGGAGTTCCTGAAGTGGGAGCCGGTATCCTATTATAAAGATACGAAAGGAGCGCTTCTGGTCGGAGACGAGAGGACCGAGCAGTTGGTCGATCGCATGATCGAAGCGGCCAGCGCTCCGTTCCGCAGCCGGAAGATTCATATCGGCATGGATGAAGCGGAGGAGCTTGGACGGGGCAAATATCTCGACCGGAACGGGTACGTGGAACGGTTCGAGATCATGACCGGCCATTTGGAGAAGGTGCTGGAGATGGCTCGCCGCCGGGGCCTGAAGCCGATGATGTGGAGCGATATGTTCCTGAAATTCGCCTCGAAGGACGGGGCTGAGCATTATGACACCGAGACTCCGATTCCTGAGGAAATGGCGCGCAGAATTCCGAAAGATGTGGATATGGTGTATTGGGACTATGCGCACACCGACAAAGAGGATTATGAGAAGCTGATTGCGAAGCATCGGCCGCTCGGCTGCAATCTGGCATTTGCCGGAGGGATCTGGGTGTTCAATACCTTTGGCGTGAACTATGGGCTGTCCCTGAACGCAACGGATTCGGCGCTGCAGGTATGCAAGCAAGAGGGTATCCGAGAGGTCTATGCCACGATGTGGGGCGATGACGGAATGGAAGGCAATCCGTATGCAGCGCTGTTGGGCTTGCAGTTCTATGCAGAGCACGCTTATACGGAGGGAGAGCTGGCATGGAGCCAGGTGGCGGAACGGGTGAAGTTCTGCACGGGAATCGAGGCTGAGGCGTTCCTGAAGTTCAAGGATCTGGATGAGACGCCTGGCTCAGAGCCCAATAACCGCAAACAGAGTAATCCGTGCAAGTTCCTGCTTTATCAGGATGTGCTGCTGGGCCTGTTCGATAAGCAAATTGAGGGATTGGCTATGGCAGAGCATTATGCGCAGCTTGAGCAGGAAATTCGCCGGGTTCGCGTGAAGGACGCGGAGCTGGATTATTTGTTCGATGTGCCGGAGAAGCTGTGTGCGGTGCTGAAGCAGAAAAGCGAGATCGGCATTGAGCTGAAGCGGGCATATGATTCCGGCGATCAAGCTGAGCTGCAGCGAATTGCGACGACGGTGCTGCCTTCTATTGCTGAAGCGGTTAAAGAGCTGCGGGCTGCGCATCGCTCGCAATGGCTGCGAATGTTCAAGCCGTTCGGCTGGGAGGTTATCGATATCCGCTACGGGGGAGTCTTGAGTCGGCTGGATACGGCTGCGCTAAGGCTGCTGGATTACGTAGAAGGGCGAATCCCGGCAATTGAAGAGCTGGAGCAAGAGCGGCTCGTGTACAGCTCGGTCAACCGTTTCAATCAGAAGGGGGCCGGCTGGTGCAGCTACTATTACCGCATGGCTTCGCCAAACGTCTTTTTCCATGTGATTAATCCGTTTTAAGATGCTCATTGCATAACTGATTAATAAGTAGAGCAGCAAGCCCCTTGGGGAGGGACTTGCTGCTCTTTGTTGCTGCAGAGGATTTCGCAGCGTTAAGCGGAGAAGATTGCGAGGTATTAATTAGATAATTCTAGAGCGCGCAGCATTCTCATTACGGTAACTACGTTCTGCTCACGAGTTACAGGCGCTTGAGGTGCCAGCTCGTCAGCCGATATGCCGTAGAGGACTTTGTGCTCTACCATAAATGCCATAGCATTACGGGCGAAGGCACCGATGGCATGCTGATCCTTGAATTTATCCAGCACATCCTCAGCTGCATTGTTCTCTTTGCCAGCATAGCTCATCGCATTTGCCAGCATCACTGCCAGCTCCTGGCGGGTAACCAGACCGTTAGGATCGAATGTGCTGCCGGTTCTGCCCTTGATCAGTCCTGCTGCATAAGCTGCAGCGATTTCATTGGCATACTTCGATTGCGGATCTACATCCGTGAACACGGACGGGTTGTCGCCAGGGATAATTCCCAGGCCTCTTACGATCAAAGATATCATTTCAGCGCGGGTAGTATGCTGCTTAGCCCCGAAATGATTGGCATTCTCGCTCGTAGCGATCAATTTGGCTATAGCCTCGGCTACATCCTTTTTGGCCCATGGCGAGACATCAAGAAGGCTAGGGAGGCTGGATTGAACCAGTGCATAAATGCCGATGCCTGTTTTCTTGATTTCCACAGTAATTGTCCCGTCGGCATTGACTTTAACCAGGGTAGGCACGGAACGAATTTCATTCGTGTCTGGAATATAGACGATTCCGACAAGGCTCTTCGCATCGATGCCGGCTGCATCCAGTGTAATAAATTCGCTTACTCTGGATTTGCCGAATTGCTTGAGCTCTTGCTTCGTGTTATCAGCGTTAAGCTTCTCAATTCTAAGCACGGCAGGCTCTGTAAGTGCCTTTTTGCCTTGCAGCAGCTCCGCGAAGGCTGCCTTTTCAGCCTCTGTCGGAGCAGTGATGGAAATGCTCGCGCTTCCCTCTCCGGATAGCAGAGCCGCAGGAATGCGGTGCTCCTTTCCATCCACAAGCAGGGACAGGCTGCTCTCCGGTCCTTTTTTGGCCAGTGCGGCAATGACCTCTTGAGGAATTTGGAGCTCTGCCTGCTTGGCTTTATCGCCAGCAGAGATTTGGAAGTTCAGAGATTTAGAATCGTTAATAGCCTTGACTGCCGCATCAGCCGGCACGGTTACGACGGCCTTGTCTCCATCGAGAACCACTTTGGCGTCAAGCTGTCCTTCAGGCTTAGGCTTCTCTGGAGCTGGTGCAGGCGTGCCCGATCCGCTCGAACCGCTGCTTCCACTAGAGCCGCTTGAACCTCCGGAGCCTCCAGAACCGCCAGAACCGCCATCTGATCCAGAACCGCTTGAAGTCTGTGCGCTTACCACGTTAGAAGCTGCGGATACCTTCTCAATCTGCTCATCTGCTTTGGCGATCGCCAGCAAATGAATCTTGTAAGTGGTATTCGGCGTTAGAGAGCTGATGGTGTATTGATTAGCCGTAGTGGTTCCCACCATCACGTTATTCACATAGACCTCGTACTCGGTTGCTCCGGTAACCGCTCCCCATTGGATTTGAATCGAATCGCTCGATGCAGATGCCAATAGATTGCTAGGAGCTGCTAGAGCAGAAGTGTTCACACTGCCGTCGATCGGCAGGTCCTTCACCAGCTGAGTAGTCAACGTCCGGTTGCGGTCGCCGCTGATCTCCCAGCTCATGACGCCTGCGATATCCAAGGATTTGACGATCGAGGCCGTGTACATCATTGTAGCTTTGTCGTTATAGGTAACGAAGCCTTTGGTTTCCTCGCTATACAGGTAAGGGACCTTTGCCGCTTCATTCCAATAACGGACATAGCCGTTCTTGTTCAAGAAGTTTTCCTCAATATCTGTATAGTCCAGTATACCGGCTTCCCAAGTTCCCGGCATAATGCTGTCGCAGGTCTGATATTGACCGTTAGCAGGGCAATCTGCCCATGCTTTTCCGTAGAAAGGCACGCCTACCATCAATTTATGCTGTGGAACTCCGCCATTCAAATGGCCTAGAAGACCGCCAAGCACATGATTTCTTGGAGCTGTGGTCGATGCCAATGGATGCTCCTTATCATAGAACAATGGTGAATTGTGGTGCGCCAGCGTCTCCCAGCTTCCGCTGAAATCATAGGACATAATATTAACAAAATCGAGATATTGTACGGAGTTGGCGAGATCGGCATTTCTGACGAAGTTATCGCCTTGTGCAGAAGCAATTGTTAATAAATAGTACTTGTTGTCCTCGGAGCCGGCTGCATCCAGCGCTTCGCGAACGGCTTTCATCATAAGCGTGTAGTTTTCCGGATCCTCAGGGCTTCTGGAGTTATCTTCCTCTCCGCCCTCAACAGGATATTCCCAGTCCACGTCTAATCCGTCAAGCTTGTATTGACGAAGGAATCTAACCGCTGAATCCGCGAACGAGCGGCGGGTTTCCTCGGTTGCTGCCATATTGGAGAAGTTGTTGGACCAGGACCAGCCGCCGACGGAAACCAACAGCTTCAAATGAGGGTTTCGGTCTCTGATCTCTGCCAATGAATCCAGATTCACGAAGTCGAATTCCGGATCGCCTATAATGATTTCGCCGTTATGGACGTAGCGATCCTGGCCAGGAATAGTAGGATCCTCGCAAGCTCTTACGGTGCTGCCGAATTTCTTCCAGCAAATATCGCCAAAGGCGTAGTTAATATGTGTGATTTGTGATACATCAATATCTGTTGGATGGAAGTTGCGTTCTGTGGGGCTAGCAGACCAAGAGGTGTAATAAGTAATATTGTTGTAGTTGCTGCCCGGTACTACCGAGATCTCCTCGCTTGCAGAAGAAGACCATAAGCTGTTCTTGGCAACAATGGTATAACGATAGGTTTTGCCTTCTTCAAGTCCCTTGGCTACATAACGGTTATCGCTGCTGGAGCCGATCTTAGCTCCATCTTGATAAATGTCATAGCTTGTAGCCCCAGAGACAGGCGCCCATCCTAAAGCCGCGGCGCTTCTTGTAGCTGACACGATCTGCAGCCCCTTCGGCTGGGCAAGCTCGCCCCATGTTACGGTGACTAGGTTGCTTTTCTCGGAAGCCGGCTCATCGTCATTTACCGCGCTTACTGCGAACGTATAAATGCTGCCTTGTGCAAGGGGGCCGTAGGACAGTGTAGTTCCATCGGTTTCCTCTGCCAAGGCATCGTTCACATAGAGCTGGTATCCGGTCGCCCTTGGGCTGGAGCCCCAGTTCAAGGTTATCGTATCTGCGGAGACATCCGTGACCTTCAAGAAGCTTGGAGGTGCAAGAGGCGCTTCCTCATACACGGTTGTGTCTGCCGTTGTAGTAAATTCAAGAACATTACTTTTTAATTCTTTAGAAGGCCTGTGGTCATACCAGGTAATGTAAATGCGATAGGTGGTTTCCGGCTGAAGATTCGTGACCGCATGAGTAGTCAGGTTCCCCCAAGTGATATATCTGTCAGTATCGGCATCCCAGACATCGATATTATTCGGGTCATCTGGAAGGTAGTTCCATTCAAAGGTAGCCTGATTATGTGTTGCTTCAATTAGCCGAAGATTAGCCGGTGCGGCGGTTTTCTCGGGTTTGCCCGGTCCATCGAGGGTCGTAAATTCGACCACATTGCTTTTGTGCCGCAATGCTGCTTCTGGGGCCGGTCTTTCATACCAGGTAATATAGAGCTTGTAAGTCGTATTTGGCTTTAAGTCATCAATCGTTCGACTGTCGCCGCTACCCCAAGTGAAATACTCATCGGTATCGGCATGCCACACATCGACATCTCCTACATGGTTTGGATCATCGGGATCATAATCCCATTCTATAGTAGCTCCAGTAGAGGTGATTGAATCCTGCACGACCCTTAAATTCTGCGGCGCCAGCGGATCTTGGGATGCAAATGTGTAAGTAGAAGCGGTCACTGACGCAGGGGCATTTGCGTAGGTTGTAGACTGAGGAGATGAATTGCCATCTGCAGCGTGGGCCGTGATGGAATGAAGCAGCGGTGTGAAAGATATTGCAAAAGTCAGAAGCCATATCACCCATTTTGAGCGTTTCCTGGGTACCATTGAGTTCACCATTTTCACCCCTGTTAGCTTAGTAATTGAAAAACGTGCGATTCCTCAACATGCAAGGATGTTGCTCAGGTTCTCACCATGATATTGAAAGCGTTTACTAAAATTGGCGATAGTTTAGTGTGCACCAGCCTCCTTTGGGTTGATTTTGCAAATTCCTTGTTGAGCTTTCAGTCCCCTTTCCTTGTTGCAAGATGAATGTTCATAAAGTGTTAACAATCTAATCATGGAATCTACCTGGTTAATTGGGAAGGGGGAAATATTTATAAAAGAGGGATAAAATCTTATAATTAGGCATTTACACCTAGGAAAATGAGATCATAATGGGGGTATTTGAGGCCGTGTTTGCCATTATGAGCGGACTATGACACGATATAAGGTAGATGCGAGCCCCCCGAAAAGCCTCATGCTGACCGGGGTTGGCAAATTATATTTCATCATAAATGAATGGAGGAACTGGAGATTATGCCGTTACCGAATTGTCCGAAATGTAGTTCAGAATATACATACGAAGATAGAGATTTGCTGGTATGTCCGGAATGCGGCCATGAGTGGACGGCTCATAGCGACAGCCTAGAGAGTGAAGAGGCTAAGGTCGTGAAGGATGCCAATGGCAATATTCTAAGCGATGGCGATTCTATTACTGTGATTAAGGATTTGAAGGTAAAAGGAAGCTCATCCGTGATCAAAATCGGCACCAAGGTGAAGAACATCCGACTGATTGACGGTGATCATGATATCGATTGCAGGATTGACGGCTTCGGGGCGATGAAGCTGAAATCGGAATTTGTGAAGAAAATATAGTTGCTAGAAGACAGTTCCTGCACGAAATAGGTGCGGGAGCTGTTTTTTAATTTTGTTGAAGGAAGCTATCCCAGGTGAAGGAGCAAGCCTAATCTATTGCATGGGAATTATGATCAAATTGACTGCTCAATTGCAATATATAGTAGAATAAAAAACGTCCTTAAAAAGACATTGCACATTGAATATATGAGTATCGGCAGCCCTTAAATAACTTGAAGGAGTATGAACAATGTCAAATAGCGATCGATGGCAAGAGAATTTGACAACATATGGGCATAATGAGAATACAGCAGCTGCTTCTCCCATCGGCTTTGATCGGAGGTCCATTCTTCAGGCCGACTGCGAGAACTGCTTTGGGCTATGCTGTGTCGCACTTCCCTATGCGGCTTCTGTTGATTTTGCAATCGATAAAAATCCAGGGCAGCCTTGCCCCAATCTACAGTCTGATTTCCGCTGTGGCATTCACCAGGGTCTTAGACAGCAGGGCTTTCGGGGCTGCACGGTATATGATTGCTTTGGTGCGGGTCAACAGGTCTCGCAAGGGACCTTCGAGGGGCGTGACTGGCGGAAGTATCCAGATACGGCTCAAACCATGTTCGAAGTGTATCCGATGATGTGGCAGCTTTATGAGCTCTTATGGTACTTGTCCGAGGTGCTGACCATCCAGTCTGCACGCCCCATTCATGAGGACGTTCAAGGAGCGATGGAAAAGACGGAGCAACTGACATATCTTGACGCGGATATTCTTTTGAAACTGGATGTAGCTGCACACCGGGCTGAAGTGAATAAGCTGCTTCTTCGGGCTAGCGAGCTTGTAAGATCGGCAGTATTGCAATCGTTGCAGGGCTCGGCTGCTCGCCGGAAAGCCTTTGGCCGTGGCGCGGATCTGATCGGAGCTAAGCTTAAAGGCGCAGACCTTCGAGCCGCCAATTTAAGAGGGGCATATCTGATCGCCGCCGACCTGCGGGGGGCAGATTTGAGAGGGGCAGATCTCATCGGTGCGGATTTGCGGGATGCAGATCTTCGAGGGGCTGATCTTGCGGATAGTATTTTTCTCACCCAGGCTCAGATCAATTCTGCCAAGGGAGACGCCCATACCAAGCTGCCACAGGCAATTAACCGCCCGATGCATTGGCTGCTGCCCTCCGGGTAGAAGGTCACTCCTGCCAGAGATTCCATCTATAACTAGCTTATGTTCAGGTATAGCCTTCCCGCTGGAATTGAGATACAATGAGAGATAATTACTTACCGTTTGAATGATTCTTACCTTTTGAAAGTTAAGAGAAGGATCTAGATTGAAGTGAAATAGATGGATAAAGCAGGAGGGATTTACTATGGAAATAGGCGTAAGCACTTTTGTTGAGACCTCGCCGGACGTACATACCGGCAAGGTGATGAGCCATGCACAGAGGCTGCGCGAGGTTGTCGAGGAGATCGTGCTGGCCGATCAAGTCGGGCTGGACGTCTACGGGGTAGGCGAGCACCATCGCAAGGATTATGCGGCATCATCTCCAGCCGTCGTGCTGGCTGCCGCGGCGGCTCAGACGAAGCGGATCCGGCTGACGAGCGCGGTCACGGTGCTGTCCTCGGACGATCCGGTACGGGTATTCCAGGACTTTGCCACGCTGGATGGCATTTCGAACGGACGGGCTGAAATTATGGCTGGGCGGGGTTCCTTCATCGAATCCTTTCCGCTGTTTGGATATGATCTGCAGGACTATGACGAGCTGTTCGATGAGAAGCTGGATTTGCTTCTGAAACTATGCGAGTCTGAGAAAGTGACCTGGAGCGGCAAGCATCGTCCGGCGATTCATAATCTGGGCGTCTACCCTCGCCCGGTTCAGAATCCGCTGCCCGTGTGGATCGGCAGCGGGGGGAACAGGGAATCGGTAATCCGCGCCGGACTGCTCGGCTTGCCGCTCGTGCTAGCGATCATCGGCGGCCGTCCAATTCAGTTCGCTCCACTCGTACAGCTCTATAAGCGGGCAGCGGCCCAGGCGGGGCATGATGTATCCAAGCTGCCGATCGCCTCGCACTCCCATGGCTTTGTCGGGGAGGATACGGAGGCTGCGGCGGACAGATTCTTCCCCTCCACGCAGGCGAGCATGAACGTGATTGGCCGCGAACGGGGCTGGGGCCATTACGACCGGGCCAGCTTCGATGCTGCCCGCAGTCCCGAAGGGGCGCTGTATGTAGGCGACCCGGAGACGGTGGCCCAGAAGATCATTCATTTGCGCAAAAACGTTGGGATCACCCGCTTCTTCCTGCACGTACCGCTTGGTACGATGCCGCATGAGGATGTCATGCGGGCTATCGAGCTGCTGGGCACCGAGGTTGCGCCGCGGGTTCGGGAGGAGATCGCCCGCTGGGAGGCGGAGAACGAAGGGGACATTTAAACAAATAAACAATTTCGACAAAAAACTTGAACATGTCCATTGACAAATCCCCGGGGGAGCAGTTATATTTAAAAAAACTTAATATTCTTCCTGAAGGGGAGTAGCTGATACAACAAAGTCGTCAATTCGAAGATGATGTCTTCCGGCTTTGTTGGCAACGAATTTGTTGTTAGCAAGACCTTTGCCTGCTTTTTACACGGGTGAAGGTCTTTTTTATTGAACCTTTGCCGTTTGGCAAGGGTTTTAATTTTTTTAGACGGGCTTAAGGGGGGTTCGTTAACGGATCGCAAATGTTTGAATGATTCCTGAGGCAACAAGCTAACACTAGAAAAAGTACAAGAACGATTCGGAAAAGGGGATGGAGAATGGATTTTTCAATCTTATTGGAATATGGCTGGGTTCTGGTATTATTAGTCGCTCTGGAGGGACTTTTGGCCGCGGATAATGCACTGGTGTTGGCGATTATGGTGAAGCACCTGCCTGAATCGGATAGAAAGAGAGCTTTATTCTACGGGCTTGCGGGCGCTTTCGTCTTCCGTCTTGCCTCGTTGTTTATCATATCTTTTCTAGTCGATGTTTGGCAGATTCAAGCGATTGGGGCATTGTATCTGTTATTTATCGCGATTAATCATATTGTCAGAAAGGTGTTCATTAAGAAGCAGGAGACTAAAGCCGAGAAGGAAAAGAAGCAGTCCGGCTTCTGGGCAACGGTGATCAAAGTTGAATTAGCGGATATTGCGTTCGCGGTGGATTCGATTCTGGCAGCCGTCGCCATGGCGATGACGCTTCCAGATACGCCGCTTCCGGCAATTGGCGGCATGGACGGCGGGAAGTTTATCGTCGTGTTCGCAGGGGGGCTGATCGGGTTGATCATTATGCGGTTTGCCGCCAACCTGTTCGTGAAATTGCTGCATTCCAGACCAGGCTTGGAAATTGCCGCCTTCGCCATCGTCGGTTGGGTGGGCGTCAAGCTCGCTGTTTTAACGCTGGGACATGAGGATGTGGGCATCATTTCGTCCGAGTTTGCGCACTCGACGCTTTGGAAGCTGATCTTTTATTTTGTTCTTATTGTCATCGGTGCGTCAGGCTGGTTCCTCTCCAAAGAGAAGAAGCCGTCCGTGGCCGGGTCATAACGCATAAGGGGCTGAGCCGGGAGTCGAAGGACTTGGGCTCAGCCTCTTTTCTAATGGCAGCTATAAATCTCGTGCAGCAATGGCATGCGCCGTTCACTAGCTGTGCAAGCCAGCGGCGGCATATCCACAGCCTCAGGTTCATCCGCTTGCAGGAGGCGAAGGATTCTGCTGCGAAATTGAATAAATCCGGCTTCCGTTCTGACACGCGGCCGGGCGAGCGATATGGGCAGGATCTCTTTGATTCTGCCGGGGCCTGGCGTCATGACAATAATTCTGTCGGCCAAATAGATCGCCTCTTCCACGTCATGGGTCACAAGGATAAAGGATTTGTTCTCCCGCAGCCAAATGCGAGTCATCTCCTCCTGCAGCTTCTGCCGAAGAATCGCATCCAACGCGGCGAACGGCTCATCCAACAGGAGGAGCCGGGGGTTAAGGCATAGTGCTCTGGCGATCGCAACCCGCTGGCGCATGCCGCCGGACAGCTGCTTTGGATACAGCTTGGCCGCCTTTTCCAAGCCGAGAATGCTGATATATTCATTAACGATGCTTCTTTTGGTTTTTGTATTCAACCCTGTCATGTCGAGGCCGAAGGAGATGTTATCGCGAACATTGAGCCATGGGAAAAGAGCATATTCCTGAAAAATAAAGCCCCGTTCGGGCGAGGGGCCCGTTACGGGCATTCCCTCGACCTTCACGCTTCCCGAAGACGAGGATTCGATGCCGGCGATCAGCTTAAGCAATGTGCTTTTTCCGCATCCAGATGGTCCGAGCAGACAGATAAACTCGTTCTCCCCAATGCTTAAGGAGATGTCTTCCAACGCTTGAATGACATGCCCGCTGCTTGAAGGATAGGCTTTGGTCACATGTTGGATTTCTACATGCAATGTTCATCACTCCCGATGATTTGTTAAGACCTCATTTCCACTTGATCGTCATACGTTCGAGTCCTCGAACCACAGCGGATGAAGCGAACCCCAGCATGCCAATCGTAAACATCCCGATTACAGAAAGGCGGTAATCGAGCAAATGATAAGCCTGCCAGGTCGTGTACCCGATGCCGGTTTGCCCCGACATCATTTCTCCCGTAATGACCCCCATCCAGGAGGCGCCTACTCCTACGGATAGGCCTGTGAATATCTCCGGCAGCATAGCCGGCAAATAGACGCGCCATATCAGCCTGGCAGGGCCGCAGCCCAGGCAGCGTGCGGCCTGTACAAGATTGGCGGGAATTCTACCTGCGGCATCCTTCGTACTGATCAGTATCGGAAAGAACGCCCCGAGGAACGTAATAAAAATAATGCTGCTCTCAATCGTAGGGAACAGCAGCATGGCGACAGGCAGGAAGGCGATCAGGGGGATAGGGCGGAACAGCTCCAGGCTTGGAAACAGAGCGTCTCTTGCAAGCTTGCGGTTCCCGATCCACAGGCCGATCGGCACCGCCGTAATGAAAGCAAGGACAATTCCGCTTAGAACTCTTGCCGAACTGACGAATATGTCCTTATAGTAGCTGCTCTCTTTCAGATAAGATAGCCAGGTCGCAAGGATATCCACGGGGTCCGGCAGGTTGCCGAATTGAAGCGGCCAGGTGATGTTCATCCGGACCAGCCACATCCATGCCGACAGGAATACCGCGATGGACAGCGTGCGTACGGAATAGGACGTAAGCTTTCTTGGCCTTCTCATGTTCAATATACCTTCCCGTCTATCCACTCGCCCTGTAACTCCTCGTCGGACAGAAAGATCTTCCCGCTCTCTTGGACTGCAGTCCGCAAGTAGCTGTCATCGACGAATGTCTTTAAGTCAAGCCTGGCCTGAAGCTTGCCTATCCCGGTGAGGAACTCGATGCTTCCGTTTAGCGTGTCGAGGTCCTTTTGATAGACTGCCGAGTCGAACCGGATGCTCTCCACCATTTGCAGGCATATTTCCAACGGGAATTGGCTTTCGGCTTCAAAGATCCGGGCCGCTTCCTCCGGATGCGAGATTGCAAACTCATGCGCCTCGTTCAGGGCCTGAAGGAAGGCCGTTACATAAGGTTTGTTGGATTTAGCCCAATCCAGATTAGCGACGACGCCGGCCAGGTAGTCGATACCCGTTTCCTCGCCGAGCTGCAGCACCGTGCCGATGTCCTTGAACTGCATCAGGCTCGGGTAAGGCTCCCATGTGGAATGAGCGTCAATCTTGCTCTGCTCGATGCTTTGCATGCCTACCGTGACGGATTGATCAACGATCGTCACCTGATCGACCAGATCGACCGATCGGAGGGAATCCAGCAGCATTCGGTGAGCACTGCTTCCGATCGGCGTGGACACCGTTCTGCCTTTAAGATCGGTGATCTCCTTGATATCGCTATGGCTGGGGATGAGAATGGCCTGATTCCGGCCATGCTTTCCTTTTCCGTCGAAGGCGAGAAATACAGAATTGTAGTTAGCTTGCGTGACTCCCAGCACCCCGTTCAGCAAGGAAGGCATGTCTCCCAAAAAGGAGATCTGGATTTTGCCGCCAGCCATATGGTTATTCAGGATGGAGCCTGCCGGAGCATCGAACCATTCTACTTGAATATTATGGTCAGGTGCTTGCTGCTTCAGGTATTTCTCGAACAGCTTTTGATTCTTTATGATCAGCGCGCCCCAGGTCTGGGCGGTTGGAGACTGATAGCCGACCGTGATTGTCACGGTCTCTCCTGCGGGCGAGGCAGTGCCCGGCGAGGAGGGGGCACTTTCCGTGCTCCCCGGTTCCGGTCCGGATGCCGGTCGATGGAGCGCGCAGGCTTGCAGCAGCAGTAGCACGAGGATTAGCGTCATGGCCGTTCCGGCGGCCTGGAGGGGATTACGCTTATTCATGGCATCGACCTTCCTTCTTCGTGAATCATTGAAGTGATGTTATCTTACTAAATAAGGAATATGGACGGTTACCGCATCTACCGGACAGTCCGTCTGGCAAGGCGTGCAATACCAGCATTCGTCATATTTCATATAAGCCTTGTTGTCCTGGTCCAGTGCGAGAATTCCCATCGGACATACTTGAATGCATATGTTGCAGCCGATGCATTTGTCCCGGTCGATAATTACGCTAGCCTCTACTCGCTGTGGTATAAAATTGGCGGACAAATTACTCATGTCATCTTAAGCTCCTTTCTTCACCGTTAATGGGCCGGCGCCTTTTGGTCGGTGCCGGACGCCTCTGGCTCTGGCTCCAGAATATAGGGCGGCAGCTCCTTGGTATACAGCTCGCATTCACCGGTGCTGCCCTTTCGGACGATGACTCGTTTGAGCCAGTTCTGATCGTCGCGATCTGGATAATCCAGGAAGTAATGGTAGAATCCCCAGCGGCTCTCCTTGCGGAACAGCGACGCTCGGGCCATCAGCTCCGCGCAGTCTACGATGCTGTGGACTTCGAGAGCCCGGCCGACCTCATGCGGATCCCTGGCACCAAGCAGTTGGAGGTCTACATGGCGAAAATGGGCGATTTTCTCCAGAGCCATCTCCATCTTGACGATGGTCTTCGGCGGCATGAGATATTGCGTGACAATCCGCCGTATTTTATATTCCACTTGTTGATGGGGGACGCCTTCGGGATTGCCTGCAATTCTGGCGATGCGTTCTTTTTCCGCTTCGATTTGTTCCGGGTCGGGCTCGATATGAACCTGATCCTTCGCAAAATGAGCTGCATTGGTGCCCGCGATCCTGCCGAAGGTAAGTGCGCCCAGCAAATATTGATGCGGAACACAGGCCATGTCTCCGGCGGCATATAAGCCCTTCATCGAGGTCTCTGCTTCATGGTTGACGAGGACACCGGAGGCGCTATGACCGCTGCACAGCCCAAGCTCCGAGAAATGGAGCTCTACCATGTCGGTGCGGTAATCTTGGCCGCGTCCTGCATGGAACCGGTCACGGCTCGGTCGTTCGTTATTGTGGAGGATGGCTTCAATTTTTGAGATCGTCGTGTCATCTAGATGGGACAGCTTCAAGAACAGCGGCCATTCCCCCTTGTTGGCCATCTTCCACATATTCATGATCAGTTCGCCGCTCCAATAATCACAGCCCGTAACCCGTTCCCCTTTGGCGTTGGCTGTATAGCCTCCGAATGGGCCGGCAACATAAGCGCAGGCGGGACCGTTATAGTCCTTCATCGTTGGATTGATTTGATAGCATTCGATCCCCGTCAGCTCCGCGCCGGCATGATAGGCCATGGCAAATCCCTCGCCGGAGTTGGTCGGGTTCTCGTAGGTGCTGTACAAATATCCAGAATCCGTCAGTCCCATTCTTCCGGCCGCGCCAGCCGTCATCACTACCGCTTTGGCATGCACGAGGACAAGCTCGCCGCTCCTCACGTCGTAGCCGAGCGCTCCGATCGTCTGGTTCCCCCAAGTGAGCAGTCTGGTAGCCATGACCCGATTAACCACTTTGCAGCGCATTTGCTTTACTTTTTTGGTCAGAATCAGCTTCAGGTCACTCGCCTTCGGCATCGGCAGCACATATCGGCCTTTCCGGTGAACCCGGTAAACTTCATAGTTTCCGTCGGCATCCTTCTCGAAATCTACCCCCCAGGAGTCGAGCTCCTGGACAATCTCATAGCATTCCGAGGCCTGCCGAAAGACGGCGCGCTGGTCGACAATGCCATCATTGGAGGCCGTAATTTCAAGCGTGTATTCCTCAGGCGTTGCTTTTCCTGGAATTACCGCGTTGTTAAGACCGTCCATCCCCATGCTGATCGCGCCGCTGCGGCGAATATCTGCCTTGTCTAGTACGAGCACCTCCAGTTCAGGCTGGGCGGCCTTCGCTTTGATGGCGGCCATCGTTCCGGCCGTTCCGCCTCCGATAATTAGTACATCCGTTGTATAAACTCTTGTTTCCATCCGGATATGCAACCTCCCTTGGACTTGAAAAAAGACACAGTACCTTATAGAAGGCAGCCGTGTCTCCGGTAAGTCCAGTCGACATTCATTATTCCCATGCAGATACTATGTCTTTCGATTTGCTATGAATCTTATCATCGGGGCAAAAGAGGCGTCAATACGGAATAGAACGATGAGGAGCAATGAGGAATAATGAGGAATAGAGCAAGAAATAAGTTGTTTGGGTGGGAAGAATTGGATTACAATGATATAAATCATATTATTCACATTAAATTTATAGGAATTTAATGCGGAGGTGGGATCAATGAATGATAGGGGATTTCGCTTGATTACATTGCAGGAGGCAATGAACCTGTTCGGCATAAGCCGGGCAACGATTGACCGCTGGCGGCAAACCAAAGGATTGCCGTACATTAAAATCGGCAGGGAAGTATTTATCGATCCCGCACAATTGCAGCGATGGATCGGCGGCTTCACCCGCGAACATGTCGAGTCGGAACCGAGAAGGCAGGAACACGAACCGGACCGGGTGGCCATTGGCTATCAGAGCGGGACTGCTCATATGTGGAGCGCGCTGTTGATCAAGGAGGCTGGCTTCTTTGAGGAAGAGCTCCGCAGTCTTTTTCCGGGGAAGGATGTGGCAGTAGATTGGTACAACGCCCATAACGGCATTGAACTGGTGGAAGGCCTGATCACAGAACGCGTTCAAATCGCATCTCTGGGGGACTATCCCATTCAAATAGCTCATAAATTAAGCGAAATGCTGCCTTCGTTTCAATCCGTGCTGCTTGCCTTCGACGGCAAGACTCCAAACGGGAAGGGAATCTCGATTGTTGTTCCGCCCGGCAGTCCGATTCAGCGGGTTGAAGATCTGCAGGAGCTGGAAATATCAACCGTGCCGCATTCGAGTGCAAGCTCCCGGTTGGAAAGGTTGATTACGGTTACTGGGCATATATCGGCTCGGCAAATCGTCGCGACTCCTATGCGGGAAAGCATGGAACGGATCATGAGCCGCCAGGTCGGAGCAAGCGCTATGTGGGAGCCGTACCCGAGCCTGCTTCAGGAGGCGGGGGCGGGCCGAATCCTGTTCGAGGAAGGCATGGGCGAGGATTATTTGACCGGAATCGTGGCGGGCAAGGCGTGGGCGGCAGCAAATCCGGCAGTGACGACCGCTTATCTGAAGGCTCATCTAAAAGCACATCAGATGATTCGGGTTCATTTGGACAAGGCTGCTGCGCTGATACATCGTGCAACAGGAGTTCCCCAACGAACCGCTGCCAAGGTTCTGCGGCGTGTTCGCTGGGATGCGGCGATTTATGAGCGCGATCTGCACACTCTGCACAAGCTGGATACACTTGATTCTGATCTCAAGGGGCGTGAGGCTGATTCGCTCAATGTTGAGACGGTGTACCTGCAGGCTGCATTAAAGCATCTGAGGCTGCAGCCCGTTCCCGATGCTCCTATCCGGGGAGAATGGTCTTCCGAGGCTGTGTATTAAGACGGATTCTCCGGTGACGGATTGCTGGGATTAGGAGATGCAATAGAATATAATAAAACTATAAGGCCTGACGGGCCACACTGTAAAAATTGGAGTGAGTACTCGACGTGGCAACGATAGAGGATTTTTTGAAGTTGGATATTCGCATAGGAACAGTGATCCAAGCAGAAGCCTTTCCGGAAGCAAGGAAACCGGCGATTAAGTTAGAAATTGATTTCGGGGAGATCGGCATCAAGCGTTCTTCCGCCCAGATCACGAGAAGGTATAATCCAGAACAGCTTATAGGCCGGCAAGTAGCCGCTGTAGTGAATTTTCCAGTGAGGCGGATCGCGGGCTTTGAATCGGAAGTGCTCGTCATTGGTGGCGTTCCCGGTGAAGGCGATGTTGTACTATTACGACCGGATCAGCCTGTGGAGAATGGCACGCCTGTCGCTTAACCGTATTTGGCAGGTGCTTTTCGTTCCACGGACGGATACGGATGCTTTGCGAGAAGCTCTAAATATTGCCTGAATTAAACTAGCCTAGCGGCTTTATCGCTAGGCTTTTTATTTCTTCTTAAGGAATTCTGGATTCAATCTCATTTGCGAGGCGAAGGAAATCAGGGGGCCTGATGGGGGCGAAATCTCCTCTTCCTTAGTAAAAAACCTTGCTGCGCAGTATATCCAGCGCATGCTCGATCTCTTGCAGCTCCTCCTCGGTAGCATGAGCAATTCTTTCAGCAAAACGGGACTCCACCCGCCCAAAAGCCTCATTCATCATCTCCTCCCCTTGCTTGGAAAGACGAATATATTGCTTGCGCCGGTCGGCTTCGTCCACTACCTTGTCGCATAGCTGCTTCTCGCTTAGCTTCCGCAGCTCCCGGCTCGTATTTGGCATGGAAATGTGCAAGCATTCGCTGATTTTGCTCAGCGTTACCGGCTGGCTGATCGAAATGAATTCAAGCATTTTATATTGAAGGGGCGTAATGTCTTCAGATCTAATATCTCTGGTCATATGATTCGTTATTTCATGAACGGCCGAGACAAAGGCCACGAATTTCTGGAACAATTCGCTCTTGCCCATAGAATCACCTCTACACACACGATAACAAAACGATTATCATATAACAATTATCATTTGACAATAAAATAGGAGGTATGCTACCTTTTTGTTATCAAATGATAAGTAAAAGGAGACTAAACGATGAAACTGCTCATTATTTATACACATCCGAATCATCAAAGCTTGAATTATGCATTTTTACAGGAGGTTATCCGAGGCAGTGAGGAGAATGCCGCCATTGAGGAGATGAAGGTACTCGATTTATATGAAGCAGGCTTCAATCCTGTCCTTGTGTTCAATGAACATAAGCGCAGGAGGGATATGCATGCTGATCCCGATTTAGCCCCATACAGGGAACAGCTCATGTGGGCGGATAAGATCGTGTTTATTTACCCGATCTGGTGGGGACGGCCTCCAGCCATGCTGCTCGGATACATCGACCAGATGTTTGCCTCGGAATTTGCATATAGAGATAAGGGGGGAATCTTTCCAGAGGGATTGCTGAAGGAGAAATCCGTCGTGTGTATTTCAACGATGAAGGGGCCGACCCACTACCCATTGTTCTGGTTGAACAACGCTCACAAAACATTAATGCGCAAAGCGCTGTTTAACTATGTGGGCATCAAGAAGGTGAAATTCTTTGAATTCGGCAAGATGGAGAGCCCGCAGGGCAAGCAAAAGGAGAAGCTGGAGAGGGTGTATCGTTTTTTTAGGGGGATGGTGAGTTGAAGTTAATAAGTTTGCAGTGTGAGTGAGAATTATTAGAGAAACATAATGTAAACTAATTACCGATATTCAGGAGAAGGACTTAGAAAAAGTTGCAAAGGATATCTAAAAACACCGGTGTGAGCCGGTGTTTTTTGTATTTATTAATTGCTAAAGTCTTCAGTATTCTACGATATTATAAGTGGCCATCAAGAACGCAGGATTTAGCCTTTTAAAGGGAAGTATATTCAATTAGTAGACTTATATGGGAATCCTTGGTAGGATCATTATATAGTTTGGAAAATATTTCTGAAAGAGAATCTAAATCCATTTTTGCATCGTACTGTTCGTTTACTAAACAGTTAGCAAAATAATTTTTTAAATGTTTGGTGTATTTTGTAATAGAAATATTGGAATTATCAAATGATGTATATTTGCCAATTGAGTCCATTTCGCTGCTCACTTGCAATGCTTGAATAATAATATGATTCTTTTCATTCCCACTACTTAATATTTGTTGCATTGTAGCTAGTGAGTTTCTGAAGTCGTTATCAATGCTGCTTTCTAATCTTGAAACAGTTTGATAATAATAACCAACAAGGATAGCTAATACTATCAAAAGGAGTGATGATATCAAAAAATACCTTTTATAATTTTGTTGCACAAGTCATTCCACCTTTTTTAGATTTTGATTTTAAGATTAAGGGAGTGTTGATGAATTGAAGAAAAAAATTAACTTTTTTACTATCGCTTGTAATGTTATTTCTTATTGTAGTTCCAAATAATGTTTTGCAACTAAATTACATAAAGACTCTGTTTTGCAAGAATTAGGAATTAATATCAATGAATTATCTCCTCAATCCAAAGATCTATTCTGGAATAAAATTAATTCTAATTTTGATGTCAATAATATGCGCCCAGGTAGTGAGCATACGACTTATCATGAAGTTAGAATAGTTAACTATGATGATGTAGTTAAATATGATGTAAAACCCATTACTCAATCAAGAGTAGTGTCTAGTAATCAGCACCTGCTTCATATTATGATGGGTATGGCGCTTATGCCCATCAAGAACTTGGTACTTCTATAAGCGTCTCTATTCCTTTAGGTGGTTCAATTTCATTTTCAGGTTCGTATGATAAAACTAACACCCATGTACAAGATTTTTTCTAATAACAAAAAAAACTAAAGCAGCCAGTCGTCGGAAATTCATCGGCGACTGGTTATTTAGTTTCGTTTGATTCGCGAATTGAGTTATAGTAAGCGATGTACCTCGGACGGTCTGTACCACGATTGCAGTCGTTATACGGATTAGCCCTTCGAGATAGAACGTTTAAGACTTTAGTGTGGAATGAAACGATTCAATGGGGGCATTATCAGCAGGCGTTCCTTTACGGTACATGCTCATGCAATACCTTTTCCTTTATCGTAGCCTGATAAGCCTGAGATGTACATACGCCCCTCGGTCGCTATACTTTAAGACCGGAATTTATGACGGATGCAAAGCTCTTGAATTTCTCCACGCTGTATCTGTACTTTTTTTCTTCACGACTGTTTTCCAACGATAGTTAGGTAGCTCTTGCGATCCCAAGCCATGCACAAGCCTCATTTCTATGGCTCTCATCTTTCAGCTATTCCTCTTCCGATAACATTTCCCGAATGACTCGATAAACTTTACGTTGAGTACGTTCATCCTGTTGAAGCATCAGGTTAATACTACCCCAAACCCACTTTTTAGACTGCAGAAAGGCTTCATGCTCATTATCAAATAACTGCTCGATCGATAAATCTAAAGCAGTAATTATTTTCTCAACTGTATCAAGTCGTATGTTCTTCTCGCCGCGTTCAATTTGACCGATGTAGGATGCTGTAGAGCCAATCGCTTCTGCAAGTTGTTCTTGTGTCAAATTTTTGGCTATACGATGTAGTCGAATTTTTGCACCGATTCGCTGTGTAATAGATACGGATAATTCCATAATATTTTCCACAACCTCTCTATATGAAAAGTGTAGACCAAGGAAAGAGAGGGGTGGAGTTAGCTAAAACGACTTTAGAATAATTTAAAAATCGTTTTAATATTGATACCTCCTGTAATGTGAGGTATAATTTTCCATATAATCACAATCTTTTCTCATCTGCTGATCTACGTTGAATTTTTATCATAACTACATTCCTATCTTTTAGAAAGGAGGTTAGATCTATGAAGCCAACAGCCTCAGTCCGGCAGCTATTGGAGGATTACATTAAAGAGAACGGTTTATCGCTGCATCAGTTTTCGGATATTTCCGGGGTGAATGTTGGAACACTGAGCGGCCTGATTAATTCTCGCAAGCGGATGTCGATTCTTCAATTGGATCGCATATGTATGGCTATGGGGTTGGCGGAGGGCAGTTTATATGAGTTATATATTGAGGAATTTCTGATGGAGTCATCGCCAGATTGGCGCAGGCTAAGACCTTTGCTCCAACGTTGTGTGGAGCTGAATAGGCTGGATTGTATCCAGCACATCATCATGACGGTCATGGATAATTTAGCATATGCCCCACATCTTTTTGTGCTCGCAGAGCAGTGGTATATAGCAGGGGAAAATGAAGCAGCGGCGCTATTATACCAGTGTGTAGCGGAAAGTGAAAAATATCAGCATTCGGAACGATTAGCTCTTTGTCGGTACAGATTATTCACGATTCAACTCGGGGATGACCGGGAAGCTGATCTATCCTTGGCGGCTTCTTTTGAGCCTTATGTAGGGCGCTTGGGGGAAGGGGTTCAATTGGATGCGCTTAAGGATCTGGCGGATACTTATGCAGCAAATCAACGTTGGACCAAAGTTGAGGAACTTGCTGAAGAGTTGGGGCGCAAGGCAGTTATTCAATACAGACCTGGCCCTTGCGATCAGCAGCGAAGGGAGCTTTGCCCAGAATCGGAGCAAAGGGGAACGCGAAGACCTGTACTTTTCTACATTCTTTATGCTTATCTGCTGAGAGCTAACGTTTGCGAAGCCCGGGGAGATTATGAACAGGCCTTGAACATGGTCTCGTTGTATACAGAAGTCGGCCGGGTACAGAGTTGTAGCGAGAAAGAACATGTGATCTTGGATCAATTTAAGGAGTGGGGGCGGGCTAATGCTTGCTTATACCGGCTGATGGCCGGACAAGCGGAGGTTCTGCCGGAATATGCAGAATACGTAGCTTCCCATGATAGCGAGAAGGTATCAGCCCTGCTCAAAATCACGGAGGCGGCTAACCGCCATCGTTTTCAAGTGGACCACATCCTGGAACGTTTCGGCCCTGATTTAAAATCTGAGGGACGTGAGCACGCCTTCGGGAGTTATCATGCTGGAATCGCAGCAGATCAACATACGCGTTTGTTAGCCGAACTGGCGGCCTATTATTTATCGACAGAACGGGTCGAGCTTGGAATGAATTACATCATCGCATGTCTGGAAGGCTGTGCTGCATTCTACAGTGAAGCGGTAGTTATTCGGTGTGTGGGGTTATTCGAGAAATATCGGACATGGGCAACACCGGAGATGAAGAAGCAATATACAAATTTAATAAGTGAGGTGCAAAGGAATCATGAGGAAAAAAGGGGCTTTGCTGCTGATTGTGTGTAGTTTCGTTCTGACTTTGGTCCTTCCCGGTGGGAGTGGGGGACTTGGTGTCACTAAAGTTACTGACGTATCTTCTAATTTTTCCACACAGTCATTAATTCATGGCTTGGGAGGCTAAGGGCTGATCCTGCGGATGTTTAACGAGGGATCCAGCGAGATCTCCAGCGGCAAATTAACGATCCTTTGCTTTACATAAATTAGCTCAGAATAACGAACCCTAGGGCATAACAATAAATTCAGTTCAGGAGGATGTGTTTTGCCGTGAAGGTTCGTTGGATCATTATTTGTCTCGTAGTCCTATGTGTGTTCTCCGGCTGTGCGCAAGGCGGCAAGTCAAAAACGCAGCAGGTTAAGCCGAATGCCAAATCTAAACAATCGAAAGTATTGCGGGCTAAGTCTGCTACGCCTGATTTGGCAGGCGGGCCTGAAATGTGCGCAAGCCCCATCCGCTCTCTTTGGCGGACCTGCGGAAGAAGTACCGCAGTACTTTCATATTGAATGGTTCCCCATCTAAACGGGAAATCGCCCTGACTTTTGACGATGCACCGGATGATCACTTTACGCCATTGGTGCTGGATACTTTAAAAAGAGAGGGTGTGAAGGCTACATTTTTTGTGGTGGGAAACCGGGTCGAAGCTCATCCCGAGATCGTCAAGCGAATGGTTGAGGAAGGTCATCTCCTCGGAAATCATTCTTATAACCACGCCAACCTTCCCAAAATATCGGACGATGAATTTCGCAAGCAAGTGATTAAAACGGACAACCTTATCCGTCAGTATACCGGATATACCCCGAGTATTATTCGCCCGCCGTATGGAAATATCAGAGAAGGGCAAATCCAGTGGTTAGCGAGTCAGGGAAAGAAGATAGTTAATTGGAATGTTGATTCCCTCGATTGGAAGAAGTTGACTCCAGAGCAGGTAGAAACCAATGTACTTGCGCAAATCCAACCAGGAGCGATTATCCTGCTTCACTCCGGCGGTGGAAAAGGGGAGGATTTATCTTGTACGGTTCAAGCTTTGCCCAGGATCATCAAGCAGCTCAGAGACGATGGGGTCAAGCTTGTGACGGTTACAGAGCTATTGAATATGAGCACTCCAACTCAATAGCAGTGCGTAAACAGGTATGCTGAGAATAAATCAGCATACCTTTATTTTTTATTCAACAAGCCCTGATACTTAATCGATGGATTACTGCTAAAGGGCATGTATGTCCCTTGGTATGCAGAAAAGTTGGATGAAACAGAACAAATTCAGATCCAGCAAGCGTAAAATATAAAAGCTAGTAATAAAAGAAGAACCGGGCAGTCATTTATGACTGCTCGATTCTTTAGGTTTGCATGTTTTACCTCAACTGCTCAACCGTTGGTTCACTGCTGTTAACACTACTTGGGCCGCGAACATCACTTAGAATGTTAATACTACTTGGGCCGCGAACATTACTTAGAACGCCAACATCTACTAGAGCCGCCAATGTCACTCGCGATACCAACAACACTTGGGGAGGAATTAAGTGGATTTCATGATTCTAATCCAGCTCTATAGTGGAAGCTAGCCGAAATAGTTGGATATCATGCATCTAGTCCATCCCTTTTGGGCCTATTTCCCTCCAAACTTCATTATTAACTACAGGAAATCCATCTAAATGTATATTCAGTGATAGAGAGGAATATTTAAATACAACAAATCCAGTAAAATTACATAGAACCCTACCATAGCGAGGTTACCCGTACCAAACCGATACTGCACCAGTAACGACTTTTACATAAAACCTATCCATATCGTCGGCGCCCGTACCGTACCAATACCGGCTGGCCGCCCATACAGCTCCCCACTACAATGAGTTGACCCCTTTTTGTATTGTTGCCATTCCATTATCAAAGCACTCCCATAGCACGTACCACTATTGCGCTACCATTGCGCTACCATTGCGCTACCATTGCGCTGCCATAGCATCGCACGCATCCCCATAGCACCGCCACGTACTCCTATGGCATCGCCACGTACTCCTATGGCATCGCCTCGCACTCTCAAAGCACCGTACGCACTCCTGCTGCATCGCCACTCACTCCTATACCGCCAAGCGCTGCCATAGCATCGCACGCCCCCCATAGCATCGCCACTAACTCCCAGAGCATCAGCACGCACTCTCAAAGCATCGCCAATTGTTACCATGACATCGCGACGAACCACCAAAGCATTGAACTCTTACAACGCCTCCCGAATTACGCGCTTGTAATATATTACCGAAAGGATCGCAAAGATCGAATAAAGCTCCGTATACAGCAGCATGACCAGGATCATGGGCGTCCACAGCTCGGTGCCGAACAGGAACCAGCCTGATTTCACGGCAAAATAGCTATGGCTGACCCCAACAACAAGCGGAATGCCGAAGTTGAACAATTGTTTCGCTTGGATACCTCTTAATAAATCTCCTTGGGTGAAGCCGAGCTTCCGGAGTATCGTATAGTTCGGCTTCTCTTCCTCACTTTCATCCATCTGCTTGAAGTACAGAATGCAGCCGGAGGTCATCAGGAAGGTAAGTCCCAGGAAGCCGACCACGAACATGATCAGTCCCATCGTTTGCTGCTGGTTGCGTATGACGGCGATCTGCGATTCATTGGCGCTGCCTTGGCCTAATGCTAACTGTTCAAATATCACGTTAGCCTCGTCCAGCTTGGCCCCATCAGCAATATCAAACCCGATATACGCGGAGGATCTATATTGCATCTCGGGGTCGGCATCCTGCTTCAATCGTTCGAATACGGCTTGATCCACAACGGCTATTGGTAGGCCGCTAGTGAAATGCCACGATACATAGTATTTGCGTTCCACAGCCTGGATTTGCTGGGGGATCACCTCCTGCTGGCCCATGAATTGGATCTCGCCGCTATCTTTTATCGCTAAAAAAGTCTTCATCATATCGTTATATCCCGTAAGCAGCGTCTCCCCTTCGGTCAGATCGAGCCCATTGACCGACGTATCGCTAATGACACTGATGGGAACCACTTTTGCATTAGGGTCGCTATCGTCAAATCCGTTATCCATCACCTGGGAGAAATCCGCTTGCGTCTTAAGCACATCAATGAACGTTTCTTGAAACGGAATACCGCTGGAGGTCAGAGCCTCTTTGAACTTATCCGCATCTTCCTGCACCGTAAACGAGAAATCATTAGGCACGCTGTTCTTTCCCGACCGCTCTGCGGAATAGTAGGAAATATAGCTGAGCGACAACAGGCCGATGGCCAATGCCGATACCGTCGTAATGATGGTCAGCAATAGAGCATTGGATTTCATGCGGAACATGATGGAGGAGAGGGACAGAACCTCGTTGATGTTCAGATAGCCCCCTTTTTGCCTGCGAATTAAATAGAAGATGAACCGCACCGACCCTTTGTAGAACAGATACGTTCCCGCGATCACCGAGCCGAGAATCACTACCATCGCAAGGAACAATTCAGTCATGGCCATAAAGTCTCCACTGAACAGCTTCGTGGAAATATAATAGCCCAGCGCGATTAAGGCTAAGCCGAGGATCCCGAGAATCATCTCCCATGCCGATACCTTCTTCACCTTCTCTTCCGTGGATGACCGTACTCTGAAGAGAGAGAGGATACTCTGCCGCTTCATAAAAGTATAATTCATCAGCATGATCAGCAAATAAATTGCCAGGAACACGATAACCGTTTGAATAACGGCTTGAACAGAGAACCTTAGCGTTGCCCCGGTCTCTACCGCAGTAATTTTAAATAGAATCATAATAATCAGTTTGGAAAAAGAGAACCCGACGAACATCCCGATCAGCAGTGAGCCGAAATAGAGTATGAAGTTCTCCACCGTTAGAATACGGAATATCCGGTTCTTGGTCAGCCCGATCAATTGGAACAAACCGATCTCTTTGCTGCGCCGTTTGATGAACAAATTGTTGGCATACAGCAAGAAGATAGACACAATGGCAACTAACAGAATCGATCCGGCACCGATCGCCGCCCCGCCCTTGATGCTTCCTTTGATCTCATCCATAGCGGGATCATACTGCAGCGTGACGAAAGCGAAGTAGAGCGCTACGCTGAAAATGAGGGCGAAGACATACAGGTAGTAATTTTTGACGTTCTTCTTGAGGTTGCGGAGAATGATGTAGTTAATGCTCAACCTGCACCCCTCCTAGTACCCCTTGCGTCTTCATAATGTCCTTGAAAAAGGCCTGTCTCGTCTCTTCCCCTTTATTTAACTGCGTGTAGATCTGGCCATCCTTGATAAAAATAACCCGGCTGCAATAGCTCGCAGCGACTGGATCATGCGTCACCATCACAATCGTGGCTTGCCGCTTCTTGTTCATTTCGCTTAGCTTGTTCAGCAGATCCGAGGCCGACTTGGAATCCAGAGCCCCCGTAGGCTCATCCGCAAAAATAATGCTCGGCTCGTGGATAAACGCCCGGGCGGCTGAAGTTCGCTGCTTCTGCCCGCCGGAAATTTCATTCGGATACTTATCCTTGATCTCATCAATCCCCAGCTCGGTCGCGACGGCTTGAAACTTTTGGTTAGCTTCTTTCCTGGACACCTTGGAAACCGACAGCGGCAGCAGGATGTTCTCCTTCACGGTGAGCGTATCCAGCAGATTATAATCCTGAAAAATAAACCCCAAATGCCGCTTGCGGAATTCCGCCAGCTCTTTTTCCTTCATGCCCGTCATTTCGTGGCCTTCAATGAGCACAATGCCGCCGCTCACCTGATCGATGGAAGAGAGAACATTCAGCAGCGTTGTCTTCCCGGAGCCTGAGGCTCCCATGATCCCGATGAACTCGCCCTGCTCGATGCTCAGGTCGATCCCTTTTAACACTTCTTGTTTATTGAATTTATTGCCGTAGCTTTTATGAATTTTTGTGGCTTCCAGTATCGCCATTTCTCCACACTCCTTTATTCGGTAGCTCCATTATAAAAGGGACCGCCATCCTCATTCCTTCGTTTCGCCGAACAATTGAACAAGGCATGTGACAATGCTGTCACATGCCTGTGCTTACCGCTGTGCTTACCGCTGTGCTTACCAGTGTGTTCCCCGCTCGTGTTCTCCATTGGTTACCTACTGTGCTCTTCACTGTGTTCTCCACTATTATTCCGCTATGCTGTCTATCTGCTTGTGCTACCCGCCCTGGATTTGAATGAACTCATTTTGCTGCGGGAATATGAGACTTGCCGTCGTGCCGGCTCCTGGCCTGGACTCGACATCTATGCGGATGTGAAGCGAGCGGGCAGCCTTATGGGCTAAGTATAGTCCCATCCCCGTAGCTTTATCCTCATGATGCTTGGTCGTCGAAGTGAAGCCTCTATCGAAAATGCGGGGAAGATCTCGCGGATCAATCCCCCGGCCCTGATCCCGAACCTCCAGAACGGTATGGTCACCGCGGGCATAGCTCTTGACGCTGATGTCTCCCTTTTCGCTGTACTTCACGGCATTGGTCAGCAGCTGGCGGAGGATGAACGCGAGCCACTTAGCATCGCTAAGCACCTCCGCTACTTGCAGATCTACATCGAAACCGATGCCCTTCTGCATGCACCATGAGCGGAGGGTGCGGATTTCCCCGATGAGCAGGGGCTTCAAGTCGAGCTGCTCGACAAACATATCATTTTCCATGGAAGGAATTCGCTTCTGATGCAGCTGCTGATCGAGCAGGAGGTGGATGCGCAGCCACTCGTAGGTCAGCTGCGTCTTCAGTGTCTCATCTTCTATACGCTCCAGCATGAGATGCATCGCAGTAAGCGGCGTCTTCACCTCATGAATCCAGGACAAGAGATAGTCCTTCTCCTCCTCGAGCGCTATGCGGTTATGCGCCGCTTCCTCCTTGAGCCGCTGGGTCTGTTCAAGGAGCAGATCGCGGGTAATTCTCTCGAAGGGGCGCTGCCCTTCCGCTAGGTCGGTGATGTCGAGATGCGGCTCCCATTCCTCCAGATTTTTATAGAACCGGGTTTCTTTATGATACCGGGCGACGAGGAAGATCACGAAGATCATCGTCGATAGAAAAACGATGTAGAGCAGCGAATCCATCGGGATTTCCGCATCCAGGTAGGCCACGGATAAGGTGAGCAGCTGCAGCACGATGACGAGCAGAATCCAGCTGCGGCGTTCGGTCAGGAATTTTCTAATCATGGCCGGCACCTTCCTCAATGGCCATATAGCCTTGTCCGACCTTCGTCTCGATCATACGGTCCAGACCTAGCTCCTCCAGCTTCTTGCGCAGCCGGTTCACGTTAACCGTCAGCGTATTGTCGCTGATAAAACGCTCGTCATCCCAAAGGCTCTTGATCAGCTCCTCCCGGGTGACGATTTTGTTCTTCCTCTCAATGAGGAGCTTTAGGATGTAAATTTCATTCTTGGTCAGCTCGACCGTGCCCTCGGCATTCGTCACGGTGTTCTTCTCATAATCGACGGCAGCCCCGCACCAGGTGCGGAGCGAGACCACCTCGGTATTATAATCATATACACGCCGCAGCGTCGCCTGGATTTTCGCCACGAGCACCTCGAAGTGAAAAGGCTTCTGAATGAAATCGTCCGCCCCCAGCTGCATGGACATGACCATGTCCGTCGGGTGGTCGCGCGAGGATAGGAAGATGATCGGCACATTGGAGTGAGTACGGATCATCCGGCACCAATGAAAGCCGTCAAACTTGGGAAGCTGTATATCAATAATCACGAGATCGGGCTTCACGGCCGTGAATTTTTGCATAACGCTGCTGAAATCCTCGACCCCATATACGTCATAGGACCATTGCTGCAGCCGCTCCCGAATCTCGCCGAACAGGCTGGCATCGTCTTCAATCAGCATAATTTTGAACATGGCGGCACCACCATTAGTTAATCTATAACTGCTTATTATACTGCAACTGCTTGATCTGTTGCTCCTTATTTCATCTTTACATGAAAAATGGAGGTTGTAAATCTCTTGCTGCCAGCTGCTGTGGTTATGCCCGCATTCACATAGAGAAGGAGCAGCTCAGGTTGGGCTGCTCCTCGAGAAGGATTGGCGCTGTTCGGCGGGATTTGGCACTGGGGAAATCTCCAGTGTTTAACATGGGGCTGCAGGCAGTACCCGCAGCTGTTTAGCTGCGTCCTCCTGTTAAAACACCCTGCGCGCCGTTACGAACCGCTTCTTCCATTGGCCGTCGAATTCGCCGATATGAACGCCGAGCTTCTTCGAATACGTATGCAGAATTTGGTTGTTGCCGGCATAGATGCCGACATGGCCAATTTCCAGACCCCGTGCGCTGAAGAACAGCAGGTCTCCGGTGCGCAGCTCGTCCACTCCGACTTCCCGGCCTTCCTTCGCTTGATTATAAGACACTCGGGGAAGCTCGATGCCCAGTGTATCCTGGAAGACGCGCTTCACAAAAGAAGAGCAGTCGAAAGTGTCTGTCTGGCCGGGAGAAGCGCCGAACTCATACGGCGTGCCCCAATACTGCTTGCCATAAGCAATCAACGCCTCTCCTTGCCGTTCAATGAGCGAAGGACTTGTATAATCGGTATATTTCGGCTTGGCCGAGATGTATCCTTGCTTCTGATCCCGGGTTCGGACCTCCAGCCAGAGCGCATCGGCCTCGCGGAGGACATGAACCTTATCGCCTGCTGGGAGCAGCACTCCCGTTGCAGAGCCGTCAGCCGTGTCGGGCCGGCTGCGCAGATTGACGCCCCAGAGAATCGTCGTCTCATAGTTCACTGGGGAGGAGACATGGATCGTGCGCGTGTCCGGTGACCATTTGACGCTGCTGCCGAGCGTCTCGCTGACGAACCGCAGGGGCACTAGGGCATAGCCGTCCGCAATCCGGCCGGGAACGGATAGGCTTACCGGCCGTCCATTGAGATCGGCAGAGGCTTCTCCGATCCGGTAGGTAAGTGTCAGATCATCCTTGGTTGCGGTAAGGGTCTTGCTGGCATGGTTCCAGGCCAGCTTTGCGCCTTGAGCTTCGAACAGCCCGCGCATTGGGACGAGCACGGTGCCGTTCACTATGACCGGCTCTGTTTCAGGCTCAAGCTGGCGGTCGTCCAGGTAAATCGTAATTGGTTTAGATTTGGCTTGTTCCTGGGACTGAATATGCTTCTGCGTTTGAAGTACGGTTTGAGAACGGGCATCCGTTACACCCGCTTCTGCCTGCGCCGGGGCGGCATACAGCAGGGAGGCTGCAAGCACGAGCAGCAGCAGGCTCTGATTATTTGTCATCTGTCCATCACCTTGTTGTTTGAAATATTCATATAGTTGGACGAGGACAAAAAGGATTAGTTGTGATCCAAATATTGGCGAGGGGCAGAAGTTTTCATAAATAGATAGAAGGTAATAAAAGCGTAGACACTTTTCGGATGGTTTTTATTTTTGACGGATTGTAATATAAATTACGACAACTATAATCAGTTAATCTTATTTATAGAATTGTAACGTACCCAATTTTCAATTTCACTAATTAAAAACAAATGTTTTCCTCCGGGCAACTCCATATAAGGAAATAATGTATAAGTATCATAAATACCCTCGCCAAATTGCTCTCTCTTCTTCTTATCTAGATCAATAAGAGTATTCAATTCTTCTGCTGTGATTCCAAGATATTCAGCAATCTCACTATCTGAAAATATAGTCTTATTTTCATTAATTTTTTCAATAGATTTATTTGGATCAATATTTTTGGAAATCAAATAACAACCAGTTATAAAGGAAACAGAAATAATAATACTACTAATAACATTGGAGAATTTACCCATTTTCACATATCTCCTTTTTATTAAAAATTAGTAAATAAGTAGGAAGGGGAAAATAGGGTTATGGGGAATTATATTAATAGTATAACAAAAATATCCTTCGAAAAATGGAGTAATTAAACTGAAAAAGAAACGCTTGTTGTCAATTACGTTGTCCTGCTTGCTAATGATTCTTTCTATTTCAGCAGTATCAGCAGAAGGCTTCAACTCCTCTGTTCAATCGCAGGAAATTGTTGTCGCTACCCCTAATGGTGTTCAAAATGCTAAAATTGAATTTATTGATAAGACAAAGATTAATAATGGTTGGAAAATAAGTCCTTATGGTGGAGATAGACGCGTATATAGGCACTCTTATTCGCAAATAGCAAAAAACACTATCACAGCCTACAATGCCGGTCCCCGAGAGAAAGACGTTTTTTTGCTTAGCGTTTCTAAAGGACAAGAAAAAGCAATCTCCAGCACGAAGAAAGTAACAGGATCTGTCCAATTTTCAACAAATGTTGGTGTAGAAATAAAATCTTTGATTAATATGGCTATAACCAGTAATACTGCAGGAAGCTTTTCTCATGAATGGTCGCAATCAGTTAAATATCAAGGTCCCGATGGAAATTATACTACTAGGGACTATTATGGTGCAGTAAACTATGACCAATACAGTACTATTGTAAAAACATATGATGTTTATGATGAATACTTGGGTACTGTCAAAGTTGAGACTTCACATGAATTAGTTTCAACACAAACTATTAATGGAACTAAAGCGCCAAAAGCTGTAGAGTATTATAGAGACTTTAATAATTAAGTGTTGTAATTAACAAGACTGTCCAAAAAAATATTTCTTTGGTGTTAGTTAAGTGAAGAGTTTTGGAACTAAAGCCCCCCAAGCGTACACTCGGTAAGTCTGGGGGGCATTATAATTTCATCTTGGTCGCAGGAAGCTTAAATTGTTTAATAAGTTTATACATACATGATTCTGATATTATCCAAATATTGGCGGCGCTAATCATAAAAAGACCAAAACCAGCCCCTGTAAATGGTTAGGGGTGGTTTTGGCTGACATGCTAATATAGCTTCGGAAGCTTATCCAGGGTGATGGCATAGTCGCTGTGATAAGCGCTGTATAGCTCCGCTTTGGTGGTGAACTTTTCCGTTTTGCCAAAATCATTGGACCAGGTCATAAACCACAGCCAGGGTATTCGCGATTCGGACAAACTTTGAATGCACGGAATCGGGCCAATTTCCCCGAGAGCGGCAAGCTTCGGAGTAGGCGTGATGCGAATCAGCTCCTCGTACTCCTGGCGCAAATCCGTATGCTGGTGGGCTGGCGGATATAAATCCCTGGAGATGATATCAGCGACATCGTCCCCGACATAGCCTTCAGGGGTTGGTGAGTTCCACACCCAGATCAAATTCGTCAAATCGTGGTGCTTCGTATATCTATCGTACATGATGCGGTATAATTCCTTCGCTACTACTGGACCCTTGCTGCCCCACCAGAACCAGGTTCCTTCCGCTTCATGAAAGGGCCGCCACAAGATCGGGATCCGCTTGTCGCGGAATTCCCGTAAAATTTCGGCCATGTCATCCATATCGGACAGCAGGGCCTCGTGTTCTGCGGTGCCTTCCACAGCCGCCTTCGCTGCATCAAAATCGGTATGCTCTGTATAGAAGCTCTTATCCCGGCCGCCAAGCGGAGAGAACCAATGCCATGTGAAAGTAATCAGGCCTTTCTCCTTTTCGGCCCATTCCCAGGCTTTTTGCAGCGTATCCTTGTTTTCCGTGACTTCCAGCAGGCATTCCTCACTGCTGTCTTTATAATTAATATTGGGAGAATAGCCGAGAAGCTCGAAGCCGCAGAGCGCAGGAAGCTTTCCCGTCACTTCACGGATATAGTGAAGCTCGTCCTGTGCTATGGTCTGGGTGTGCTGACCCGTAATAATGCCTTTTCCTCTAATTTCGCTTAAATAATTCAGAACAGCCCTTACTTCAGGGGAAGCTTTCGGATTGCAAGGGGCTGTATTCATCGTATGCATTGTATCCTACCTTTCCTTTATGACTATTCACCGCTCCAAAGCTTAACACGGTCCTTGACGTATTGGCCGTAAGCCTCTTCCATCTCTTCTACGCCCGCTTTTTCCAGCTCCGCCATATAGTCATCCCAGATTTTATCGAACTGATCCGGATGGGCCATAATTGCCTCTGGAATGCGTTTCCAGGTGATATCCTTCATTTTTTGCATCAGGATTGTAGCTTTGCTGTCGCTAGGCAGAACGATATTGTATACCGCGCCGGCTTTTCTTTCCGGGAACTCCTCCTCTTTCGGGAACAGGTCTCTCCAAGTCTCGACGTTATAAGCCTTCAGCGCTTCCTTCTCAGGCTCACTGTAAGTAGCCTCCAGCATTTCTCTGTTGTTCTTGGTAAAATAGTTGCCCGTCGAGTCTTTGATTCCGTCACCGTAATGAACCGTAAGATTCCAGTACAAACCAAGCCCCGACTCCTTCAGATAAGCATTGCCTTCCTTGTCCATCTTGTCTTGAGTTTCTTTCGGTACAACTCTCTTGCCGTCTTGAACAATATAATCTATGCCTTCGACGCCCCAGTTGATCAGAATTTGACCCTCTTCGGAGGCCAGATAGTCGAGGAACTTTATAGCCGCAACTGGGTCTTTGCAGTCTGCCGAGATGGCTATGCCGTAGCCTCCGTCAAAGCCTGCCGGCCAGAAGCTGGTATCCTTATACTCCTTGGACATGGTAACCGGATAATGCCCGTAGGTCTGATCGAATTTACCTTCGGCTCTTAGAGCATTCTGTGCCTCGCCATAGTCCCATGCAGGATCGATCAGACCGAGCACTCGGCCGGAAGCGACCTTAGCTTTGAATTGATCCGTCTTTTGCACGAAGCTTTCCTTGTCCAGCAGCCCGATGGAGTTCATATGGTTCAGCCAGCGGAAATACTCCCGTTCCTCCGGACGGCGGAAGTGGTAGGTCACATCAAATGTTTCCTGGTCAACATAATACTCGCCGTCATCTGGCGCACCTGTCGTAAAGAAGCCCATATTCGTCACTTGATACATATGCCAGTCATCGGCGTTAAGCGTAAGCCCGATATTCGGATTGCCGTTCTCATCCGTTGGATGCTTCTCAAGGTACTCCTTGATCACCTTCTCAAAGTCTTGAACTGTTCGGATCTCAGGATATCCGGCCTCCTTTACAACACGGTGCTGCAGCTGGAAGCCATAATCGGGTTTAAGCTTACGCTCGTCAATTGCAGACCAGGTTGGAATCGTGTAAATGGCTTGGTCCTCCAAGCTGTATTTGGTACGTACAATTTTATCGCCTAGCATTTTCTTGATGTTCGGAGCATGCTCCTCAATCAGGTCTGTCAGATCGAGGATCGCACCCACATCAACCAGTTTGCCGATATCCGCCTTGGCTGCGATAAGGTCAGGAACTTCTCCGGTTGCCGCCATGATGGCTATCTTTTGCGTAGGATCCCCTACGGCGTATTCGGCATCCAATACAACGCCTGTTTTTTCAGTAATAATCTTCCCTATTCGATCCTGCATGTTGTTCCAGTTGGCGCTAGGGTCCTGGGAAAAATAGGTGAGCGTAATAGGAGATGTACTGTTGCCAGTTGGATTTGATGCATTAGAAGATTTTTTTCCGTCTGCGGAGCCGCCGCTGCAGCCGATAAGCTGACCTAGCAGAAGAACTGACGTTAAGACTGAAAACGTAGTTTTCTTGAACTTAGTCTTCATAATATTTAAACGCTCCTTTATTCAAATTGATGTCCAAAACAAATTTATCAAATACGATGCATGCGCCACAGTATTGCCTTGCAGATTCCAGTTTACCGCATCAGCTTTTTACAGCGCCAAGCGTCATCCCTTTGACAAAGTATTTCTGCAAGAACGGGTAGACGACCAGAATCGGAACGGTAGCAACGATGGTAATCGCCATTTTGACGGAATCCGGGGACACTTGTGCCATCAGTTCAGTCATATTCCCCCCGCGCATGTTGTTGGCATTCGTCGTAGTGCTTTGCAACACTTTCATTAACTCATACTGCAGCGTAGTCAATGCGTCATTGGATCCATTATACAGATAGGTATCAAACCAAGAGTTCCATTGCCCGACAGCGAGGAACAGCGCAACTGTAGCAAGCGCAGGTTTGCATAGCGGAAGAATGATGCGCCAGTAAATCGTAAAGTCGTTTGCCCCGTCAATCTTGGCTGACTCTTGAAGGGCAAAAGGGAGGCCATCGATAAAAGAACGAATGACGAAGATATTAAAGGCACTCACAAGTCCAGGTAAAATATAGACTGCAAATGTATTAATCATATCCAGGTTCTTGATCAGGATAAATCCAGGAATCAAGCCGCCGGATACATACATGGTAATAGCAAGGAACGTGGAGATGAATTTTCTTCCTTGAAAATCTGTCCGAGCCAAGGTGTAAGCGACCATAGAGCCACTAACAAGGCCCGCCACTGTGCCAGCAAGTGTACGGTACACCGAAATTTTGAATCCAGTGAGCAAGCTGCTGTAGCTGAAAATTTGTTTGTAATTTTCCAGAGTGAATTTTCTTGGGTAAATCGTCACGCCGCCTCGAACCGTATCGACAGAATCATTGAATGAAATGGCTAGTACGTTTAGGAATGGATATAGAGTAACAATAGTAATGATTCCAATGAGCAAATATACGATTGTATCAAAAATCCAGTCCTGGAGAGATCGGGAGGCTGCTCTCGACCTTTTTGTCCTGAGGGTGGATGCCGAATCGGCTGCGCCCATGCCTGAAGCCCCTCCTTTATAAGATGCTTATAAGTTTACATGATACTTTCATTAGCGAATTTCTTGAACATTCCGTTCGCCACAAACAATAGGATCAAACTGATCATCGAATTAAAAATATTAATTGCAGTACCGAAGGAATATCTGCCCATAGACAAGCCGTAATTCAAAGCGTACAGATCCAACACCTCGGAATAGTCCTTGACCATATGGTTGCCGAGCAGGAACTGCTTCTCAAAGCCGATCCCGACGAGATGGCCGATGGACATAATCAATAGCACAATAATCGTCGATCGAATACCCGGGAGCGTAATATGCCATATTTGCTTCAGGCGGCTGGCCCCGTCAACCCTGGCGGCTTCATACAGCTCAGGCCCGATCCCTGAAATGGCTGCCAGATAGATAATGGCGTTCCAGCCTGTCTCTTTCCAGACATCGGCTACTGTTACCAGCCCCCAAAACAGGTGGCCCTTCGACATAAACTGAATCGGTTCATCAATAAGATTCAGACTCATTAGCACAGCATTTACAGCACCGCCATCCGTCGACAGCATCTTGGTAACGATCCCCGCCGCAACTACCCAAGATACAAAGTGCGGCAGATAGGAAACCGTCTGTACAAACCGCTTCATAGCCTGAACTCGTACCTCATTTAGCAATAATGCAAACAGCACTGGAAATACAAAACCTGCCACGAGCCCCATTACACTCATTGCCAGTGTATTTCTGAGCACCAAATAGAAGTGGTCATCACGGAACAGCATTTGGAAATGCTCCAGCCCGACCCATTTTTGTTCAAAAAAGCTCTTGCCTGGCTTGTAGTTTTGAAAAGCCATCGTCCAGCCCCAAAGCGGTAAATATTGAAACACGAAAACCCAGATTACAAAAGGAATGGACATTAGATAAAGGTATTTCTGATTTTTGAACACCTTCCACCTTTGCGGCTTATGATTCAGTCCGCTGCCGGTTCGGTTTTTCAGTGTTATCGCTTTCATCTCTCCGTTTCCCCCCTCTCTTTCCTTAAGCATAAAGTATCGAGAGGCTTGGAGACATATCGCAGATTTCGTATAATTTCATTCTAAAATCTAAGATGATTTCTGAAACAATCATTCGTTTTCAGGATGCGTGAATACATTCTACTGACAGCCAATCCGGTTCTGGACATGAATAAAGGATGACTGCAAAGCAGCAGCTTTGAGACATCCTTATTCACGATCCCATTTGACTTCAGTTTTTAGCTCTATTTATTTCTGGCCTTTGGCCGTGTGTTCAATGAACTACACTTAACTTAAACCAAGTACTGGCGTAGTCGCCAGTAAGATGGGGAACAATCAGGCCTGCCTGCATCAAACGGTCGCCGCCGTAAATACCGATCTTGCCGTCCGTTGTTGTAACTGTGTAGGCAAGAGACCGGTCAAGCCCCTTAAGCCGCAGAATCCCAGATGCAGGGTTTGGTTTGGCAAGCACGCGGAAGAAGAATACGAGCGCCTCGGTTTTATCCTCTGACACAAACATCCAGGATGTCTCCTCCCCGTCAAACGGGCTTTTGAGCCGATAGAGATCACCCTGCTGCACAAGAGAGCGTATCTCCTTATACATGGCAATATGCTCCTTAACTTGGTCCTTCTCCGCTTCACTGAATTTCGTCAGGTCAAGCTCGTAGCCAAAATTTCCGGACATGGCTACCTCACCACGCATTTTGAGCGGTGTTTCCCGGCCGACCTGATGATTGGGCACCGCAGATACGTGAGCCCCGATGGTGCTTACCGGATAAATCAGACTGGTTCCGTATTGAATTTTTAATCGCTCCACAGCATCGGTATTATCGCTTGTCCAGACCTGCGGCATGTAGTAGAGCATCCCTGGATCGAAGCGTCCGCCACCGCTGGCACAGCCTTCAAACAAAATTTCTGGAAACGCTGAAGTTAACCTTTCCAGCAGCTCATAAAGTCCAAGCACATAACGATGCGCGATCTCCTGTTGATGCTCCGGGGAAGCTGTGGCCGAGCCGATCTCGGTCAGTGCGCGGTTCATATCCCATTTGACGTAAGCAATAGGAACGTCTGTGAAAATACGGGCTAGTGCATGGTACAGATAATCACGAACCTCCGGCCGCGAAAGATCCAACACGTGCTGCCAGCGCGCTTCTGAGCGGCGCCGGCCGGCCACGTGCAGACACCAGTCAGGATGAGCACGATATAGGTCACTGTCTGGTGAAATCATCTCCGGCTCAAACCACAGACCGAACTTCAGCCCGTGCCGGTTAATCCTTTCCGCCAAATCACGAAGCCCGTTCGGCAGCTTGCGGCGATCCTCGACCCAGTCGCCAAGGGAGCTGTTGTCGCTGTCTCTTCTGCCGAACCAGCCATCATCAAGCACGAACAGCTCGATCCCCAGCTCGGCTCCTGTCTTAGCGATCGTCTCAATTTTGTCCGCATTAAAGTTAAAATAGGTCGCTTCCCAATTGTTGATGAGTATCGGACGTTCCTGATCCCGATGAACTCCGCGGCAGAGACGTTTCCGGTACAGACGATGGTAACTTCTCGACATGCCTCCGAGCCCTTCAGCGGAATAAACTAATACAGCCTCAGGCGTCTGAAAGGACTCCCCTGGCTGAAGCGTCCAGGCAAAATCGAATGGATTCAATCCAATCGCCATTCGTACGAGACCGAAGCCATCGACTTCCGCCTCGGCGTGAAAGTTGCCGCTGTACACCAGATTCATGGCATAAACCTCGCCATAGTTCTCATCTGTCCCAGGGCTGATTACAGCTGCAAACGGGTTGTGCTGGTGGCTGCTCATTCCTCGCCGGCTGCCCAGGTTGGTTCCCCCAGGGCCGAGCGGCCTGCGCTGAATATGGGCCTCCCGTGCCCAATGACCGGAGAGATACAGCAGCTCATGATCCCCTTTGCCATATAAATCAACGTTTGCACTCAAGGCACGCAACAGTCTCAGCTTTCCATTGCCCTTGTTTATAAAGCGAGCCGATCGTGTAATCGCACCGCCTGTAAAAATGCTGTAGCTTAACAAGACGATCATCCCGGTGTATGCATCCTCGAGCTCCAATTCGAGTGTATCTGCCTCGTCATCTGACTCTGTGTATACATACGGCAAACCTTCCAGAGCCGGTTTTCCAGCTGAAGCCGTGTAACTTTTATAACGAAGCTCTGTGATCCGGCTGCCATCCTCAAGCTGCACCTGATAAGCAGGCGAGCGGAAGTCACCTGACCCATATTGCGGATACTCCTGAGGCATTGTATCTAGAAATGCATTGTTGGCAGCAGGCACAAGCCCCTCCAAATCAGTCTCTGCTTGAAGCTGCTGCCCCCAGTAAGTATGCACGGGATAGCCGTCTATGATTTGAATAACATAGCTGGTGTGATCTGATTGCAAATGAAAGATTTGCTTTGACTCGTCTATATAAATGGCCAAGATATATTCACTCCATTATTAGATTATTTCGCATTTAAAAGAAGATCGCTAACCATTTGGAATTAGGTAAACGGTCAGCTGATCTTCTTTTGAATTGTTGATGATCAGGAATTCATGAGGTTTAAATAAGCCAGTAGACGCTTGAGTATGACGACAGCTTGCGCACGATCCACCATTTCCTCGGGTACAAACTGGTCTGGGGATACTCCATGAATAAGTCCTGAGGCTGATGCTATATTTACACTGTCTGCTGCCCATGCACTGACCGTGGAACTATCGGTGAACCTTGCCAGAGAGCGGTCTGCCCCAGCTGGGTTTTGCCCTGCAAAGGCCATCGTACGAACGATCACCACCGCCATTTGCTCACGTGTAACCGGAGCATTCGGCTGGAAAGCACCCTCAGCAGAGCCTTCCATGATCCCCGCTTCACTTACAGCTTCAATAGCACTTGCGTACCAGCTCGTCTTCGCTACATCAGAGAATTTGCCCGTTGCCGGTTGTTGATCAAGACCAATCGCTCTAGCCACAAGGGCAGCGACTTCGGCACGCGTAATTGAACGATCCGGTGCAAACTGTCCGTTGCCAATCCCGTTAACGATCAGTTTGTTCAGCATTAGCTCAATGTCGTCCTTAGCCCAATGGCCTTCGAGATCAGTGAAGCTATTTTTTGGCTCCATGCCGGTAGTATAGCCGCCCTTCGAATGGCTTTCCTGCCCATTAGCTCTGGTCATTCCTGCCGATTCGCCATTCTCAGCCTCAAACTCAGGATTGGCGTACAGGTCTGCCGGGAGCTCATCGAGCGTGATGACGTAATCGTGATGGTATACCTTTTTCAAATGTTCCATGGTATTGGTTTTACCATCCCTGATGTAATCGCCGGTCCAGGTACTAAAGAAGCTCCATTCGGCACCGTACGCCTGAAGAGCATCCGGGTCCGGAATAGGGCCATTCTCAGCGAGTGCAGCCATCTTCTTGCCGTTCACCAAGGACACAAGCCCCTCATACTTTGCGATGCTCGGATTGTAATCCTCTGCAGGGTTGTAGATATCCACGCTTACTATATCCACGACATCATCACCCGGATACCAATCCTTCTTCTCGGAGTTCCATATCCAAATGAGATTATTCAAATTGTGATCATGGGTTAACCGATCATACATCAATCTGTATAGCTGCTTCGCCGGCTCAGGTCCCTTGGCTCCCCACCAAAACCAGCCGCCTTCGGCCTCGTGAAGCGGTCTCCATAACACAGGCACGTTCGCATCCTGCAGCCGCTTCAATTGAACAGCGATGGCGTCAATGTCCCGGATCAGAAGCTGGTAATCCTCCGAATCCAGATGGTTAAGTGCAAATTCTACATCGAAGGTCGTAAACTCGGTGTAGAAGCCCCGCCACCATTCGTGCCCAGGCTCATTGCCGCCGATTCCCTTTGGCGCATTCCAGTGCCAGCATAAAGACACTATACCACCGCGTTTGTACCACTCTATCATCTTTTCCACCTCTGTCGAGGAGGCCCCATTTTCGATGCGGGATGGAGAATAATCCATCAAGTCAGTAGAGAATATTGCTGGATATTTGCCCGTCTGCTGCTTAATCCACTCTATATCTTCAATCGTCTGCTGCCCAGAGATAATTTTCTGTCCATACTGGCTGAGCAAGTAGTCCATCAGCGCTCTGGCCTCAGGTGTCGCCTCGGGATTGTTCAGTGCGCCAGTCATGGGGCCATCCTCTGCTGCAAGCTTGTTGCTGGATGAGGCTGCACCAGCTGGCTCGAGCTTAATATGCTCAATGCCGTAGTAACCCCACCCGCGCATAATTTTGATGGTATTGCTGCCCGCGTTCAGCAGCACTTTACTGACCATTTTCTCAGCGCGAACCGTACCTGCCGCAGGTTCATCCAGTGTCAGCTCTCCGGTGCCTGCGCCATTGATCTCGATACTGGTCACTTTGTCCCCATAGCCTTCAGGAAGGTAGTAGCCTAAACTCAGCTTATACAGCCCTGCTTCAGCAACATCTACAGTAAACGTTGCACTGCCGACGGGTTCTGCAGCGTTTGCATCCTCGTCGAAAAAGTAAGAGATATACCCTTTGCCGTCATATAAAGTATCCTCGTTTTCCTTGACAGAGCCGCGCTTCTCAATACCATAGCCTGTCAGTACAGCATCAGCGAAAGTAACTGTTATGCCGTTTGTCGGACTGGCAGATGGCGCCTCTTTAACGACAGTATCCGGCAGGGCTGAAGAAGCATCGGCAATTGGAGCAGCTGAACCATACGTTCCCGCCAAAATAACAAAGCAAAACAAAAAAATAGAAAATCTTCTCTTTCTTTGTTCAGCCGCCACCAAAAGGTTTGACATCGCTTTCATTTTTTCTGCGTTCCCCCTCTCGTGCTTAAAACTATAAAGCATACGGGGATGTGGAGATATATCACTAATTTCGCATAATTTCATGCGATAATCCGCAGAAGTTTCAGAAACAATCATAGATTTTCATTGTTTTTTCTGATACGAGGAAGGCGATTGCCCCTCTATTTTTTTAAATTTGTTGTGAAAATAATTCACATTTGAATAGCCTACCTTTTCGGCCACCTCATATACCTTCATTCCCTGTGTCAGAAGCTCCTTCGCTTTGTCAATCCGAACCTTGTCGAGATAGGCGTTGAAATATTCTCCCGTGTGGCTCTTGAAAAGCTGCCCCAGGTAGGAGCTGCTGTAATTGAATAGCTCTGCCAGCATTTCCAACCGCAGATTTTCGTAGTGATGCCGGTCTATGAAGTCGAGCATGCGCTTCATTTCGTTGTCCCGGCTGGTATAATCTGCGCAGCGGGCCAGCCTTTCCATGACCGCAGCTACATAGCCGACAAGATCCCGGATCGAGCGCTGATTGTAAATGCCCGCCAGAAATTGGGTCGGCTCCCCCGGATAGATGGATTCCGACCAGAGGCGAGGCGAGGTTTTTCGCAGCGTTTCATTGGCCAGGTAGAAGAACCGGTCCCGAATCTCCGTTTCTCCTTTCCCCTGAATCACCATTTGCGCAGCCGTCTCGTCCAGAAGGGAATGGATCGCCTCCGCATGCCCGACATCAACTAAATAATATAGGCGAAAAGACACCTTCTCTCCGTCCAGCAAGGATATATCCGTGGAGACGGAGACCGCCTGCCGATAGCTTTCCGGAGTCTCCGGTGTTAATAATTTTCCTTTGTCAAAGAAAAAGCTGCGATCGAGCAGGGACCGGGCAGTGCGGAATGAATCCGGGATTTTCTGCAATTCCTGAACCGTTTCTCCTGCCGCCACATCCATCTGGGTGCGAATCTCCCCGGAGAGCATCTGCAATTCTCTGTATAGATCAGCCCGTCTGAAGTCACCAGCTAGCGTTTTGCCGAGAAGCAGAACGGTATAAGGAGCAAAATAGAGAACAACGCCTTGACCATCCGCTGCATATGCTGCAACCAAACGGTCCCGGAAGCTGCGAATCCGCTCATCCTCCTCCGGATGCAGGCCCGGAAAAGCGATCAGCACAACTTGATATTGCGGCCAATCCATTCCTAGCGATTCAGCCAACTCATCCAGGGAAACGCTTTCCAAATCATGCGAGCCGGACAGCAGGGAGTACACCGTCCACTCCCGCGAATTAGCTTCCTGCTGCACCGCCTTCTCCAGCCGCTGGGCAGAAATTTTCCCATGAAGCTTCTGAAGCAGAGCAGACAGCTCCTCTTTGTTTACAGGCTTGAGCAGATAGCCTTCAACACCGTACTGGAGTGCCTGGCGGGCGTACTCAAAGTCGGCGTATCCGCTGAGTACGATCGCATGCGTGTCCAAATCACGGCGCCGAATTTCTTGCAGGAGCTGCAGCCCGTCCATGCCGGGCATACGGATATCGACCAGCATCACATCGGGAACCTGCTCTTCCACAATACGAAGCGCTTCTTTTCCACTGGCCGCAGTTCCCATGATCTCGTACCCTAGCCCTTGCCACGGTATTAAGGTTTGCAGCCCAAGGCGCAGTTTTGGTTCATCATCAACAATCATTACTGTAAACATTCGTTTCGTTCCCCCTCGGTATGCAGAATCTAATGCTGGTTCCTTCACCCTCTTTGCTCTCTATCGAAAGCCCTGAACCATTGCTATAGGTAAGCTGAAGGCGGTCATGCACGTTGCGGAGCCCGATCCGCTGCCCGGCTTCCCCCGGTTCCTGTTCCTTCAGCTGCTTTTGTAGTTCCTCGATCTTCCATGCAGGGATCCCTGCCCCGTTGTCGTGAATCTCCACGTACACTTCTTCATTCTCACCAAGCCCCGTTCGAATGGTAATCCGTGTTGATCCTTCCTCCTTGTGATCTAACCCGTGGATAATCGAGTTCTCCACCAACGGCTGGATAATCAGCGGCGGAAGCTCAATGTCCTCTGTGCCTGGCGCCACCTCCAGTTTATAAAGAAGTCTATCCTCATACCGGAACTTTTGCAGCTCCAGATAGCAAAGCACCATATTCAATTCCTCGGAAAGCCGTATTTTGCCGTTGCCAACCTCCAGGCTGTTGCGGATTAAGCTGCTAAGCTGCCAGACAGCTTCTGCTAAATCCTCCTCGCCCCGGATGTGGGCCTCCATTCGAATGGATTCCAGGGTATTAAATAAGAAATGAGGGTTGATCTGGCTTGCAAGCATTTTAAACTTGATCTCGTTTTGCTTCTGCTCCAGCAGCCGTTTTTGCCGGTTACTCTCTTCTACCTCTAGCATCAACTGGCTGACCCGTTGGACAAGAGCATTAAATTGCCTGGACAGTTGTCCGATTTCATCCTTACCATCCAGATCAAGATAGGTATCCCAGGAGCCGCTGCCAGTGCCTACTTTGGACATATGCTTGCTTAGCCGCAGCAGCCTGCTCGTAATGAGAGATGCCGAGGCGTAGACAAGCAGCACTGCAACAATCAGAGAGCCTGCAATGACCAGCGTGGCCAATCGGATAACCCCGTTTGCATCCCGGAGGATATCCGACACCGTGAACACGGAAATGACGCGCAGCCCATTCCAACTAGACTCCGGAATCAGACTGGAAATCACGACTTCGGAGCGTTCTCCGTCCATGTCGACATCGAAGCTGCCGTCACTTTGCGTCAGAATGCTCTGCGCGGTATGCACTTCCGCAAGATTTTTGCCATATAAATCCGGACGGTTGGCAGCCACAATGTGGTTATGATCGTCCACAATCATGGTAGTGAATGATTCTTGTGAAAGGATAGAATTAAGCCGCGCTGTATTGACGTTGATGACGAGCACACTTTCCTGACCGAGTTCGTCCAGGCTGATTTTTCGCACCAAGCTTAAATAATGCGTCTGATCCCGTTCATCCTCGATATATCCCCAGCCGGCCAGCCCCTTCTTGCTTAGCGCCATCTTGTACCACTCGGCCTGCTCGATCTGAGCGTCCGGCTGCATGAATTCCCAGTTGTTCAACATCGTCGGATTGGGCGTGTAAAGCCGGATGGCCTTTATCTCCTTATACAGCCGAACATAATCCCGAATGTCGGAATATTGCCGATATGTCTGAATGACCTCGATGTAACTGTCGTAGCGGCGGCTCGCCACAGCTTTCATCCGGCTATCATTGGATAGCTGATAGGAAATATCCAGCGGTACCTTGATAACCTCCTCCGTTCTCTTCCGAACACGGTCTACATTATCTGTGGCCTGTTGAAAGGCATCCGCTATCATAATCTCGCGCAGCTTGCCGGTCAGAAATATGCCGCTGATTAAGAGCGGGACAACTGCAACTGTGATAAAAGTGAGGGAGAGCTTTCTCCTAAGCTTTATGTTATTCAGCAATCTGATAAATTTCATATTCCGGCCTCCTCTGGTTTTCAGAGCTCCATAAAAACGACCCCTTTTATGAAAAAAAGGGGTGCGTAAGTTGAATCGACCATCTGAAAGACATAAGATTTTGTTATATTTTTCTTTAATGTGTTATTGCATTTGTTATTTTAATAAAAAAATAATATCCTTCTTGACTCCATTCGTCAATGAAATAACCTAAATCCATAATTTATCAGGCGCGAATTCGCGTGATTTTAAATGGAGGATTTTGTTATTTTACTTCCAAAAATAAAATCAAACTAAAATTCAGGGAGCTGCTCATGCTTTATCAGAACGAGGTAAATAGATTTGAATAAAATGGGCGACAAATCTCCGGGATTAGTATAGAATCATAAATTAGGTAGGAGAGATAAATTTACTAAAATAGTTTACTTGCGGAGAGTGGACCAAGCATGACCAAAATTTGAACAAAGGAGAGTATGGCGATTTGAGGAGACTACAACGTTGTTTGGCTGTGTTTGTATCATGTTTGCTGCTTCTTTCTTCTTTTCCTTTGACGGTTGGTGCGGTTCAGGGCAGTGATTCATCTGCCGGTTTGGTTCAAATTACGAGTGATTGGCAAGGCAGTGTTTTTGGGGATGTAGGCGGAGCGGATAAGATTACGCCCGAACATTTCGGCATCGCCGAACATGCCGGGGGCACGGTAACGCTTCGGAGCTCGAATGACAGAGGCAAAATTTCGAGCAGCACAGAAGGGATTGCTTACTACTTCAAGGAAGTGGCGCCGGATGCCAACTTTGAGCTGACAGCCACGGCACAGGTGGATCACTGGACGGCTCATAATCAGGTGTCGTTCGGCCTGATGCTGCGCGGCAATGTATTGGACAATGAGAGTATCAGTACATTTACCGGGGATTACGTTGCCGCGGGTGCTTTGGACCAGAAAATGAAAGCGCTTCATAAATCGCAAGGGGGCGGCTTGAAGAAGATAGAGGCCTTTGCTTCGGCTGCTTTGCCTGCGCCAGGCGAGGAATACCGGCTGAGCATTAAGAAGTCGGGCAGCCTGTACGTCGTACAAATCGGCGACGAGACGGAGGCCATTACCGACTTCACGGGGGATATTCGTTATGCCGGATTATATACGGCCCGAAATGCGACGGTGACCTTCAAAGACGTGAAGCTAAGCGTTGAAGGCTCTGTCCAGCTGGGCGACTGGGAATTCAGCGCTTTTGGCGCCAATACGAGCGAATCCAAGAATCCTCCTCCCTTGGAGCAAAGCGAAACCTCGGCAACCCTGGCAGTTTACGGCGGGAAAATAGCCAGCGGCGATGAAGGCATGTCCTTTTACTTCAAGGAGCTGCCGGCTGCGGCGAATTTCGAGCTGAACGCAAAGGCCAGGGTAATATCCTTCAATAGCGACAGTACCATCAGTACGCCGAATCAGAAGTCGTTCGGGCTCATGCTGCGGGACAGCGTAGGCGCCCATGGAGATTCGAGTACAGCGACTGCAAATTATGTGGCGATCGGTGCATTGGATACGGTGATGAAGGGCTTCTACAAGAGCCAGGGCACACAAACGAAGCTGGGCCCGACGCCTGGCGCCAACGCGCCTGCCGCAGGAGAGGTATATGATTTGCGCATCAAGAAATCAGGAGCGACCTACCTGTTGAGCGTCAATCAAGAGAGCGAAACGCTCCTACTGGGGGATATGTTCACGGACACGCTCTATGCCGGGGTCTATGCCGCCCGGGACGCTAAGGTGGCTTTCAGTGACATTCAGTTTCGTGTAGAGAGCAGAACGGTGAGTCATCTGATCGCCGATCCTAGCGCGATGAAAACCTCGTATTTGGTAGGTGAAGGCCTGGATTTGACGGGGCTTACGGTAAAAGCTCAGTATTCTGACGGCAGCGAGGAGATCCTGCCGCCAGGTGAGTATATCGTCACAGGCTTTGACAGCAGCCAGGCGGGAACAAATGTGGTGACGATCCACTATAACGGCGCTTCTGCAACGGTTGCTCTGCAAATTGTCCCGTTAACGGTGACCTCGCTGGCCGTAAAATACTATCCAGCTAAAACGGTTTACTATTTGGGCGATGCTTTTGACCCAGAGGGTCTTGTCGTCAGAGCCGATTACAATCATGGCTTCAAGACGGCGGAGCTGACGGATGACCAGTACTCGCTGTCCATCGAGGGGCAGCCGATTACGGAGCAATCGCCGTTTACGTTCACACAGCCGGGAAGCGTGGAGGTGATGATCATGTCCGAGGAGACGCCGGGAGTGAAGGCCGCTTTTGATGTGACGGTCAAGGCAGCGGCTCTGACAGAGCTGGAGATCAGGCAGCTGCCGGAGCAGACGGTTTATTTCATCGGTGATTCATTGGATTTGGACGGGCTTTTGCTGTACGCCAAATATAGCGACGGTTCGGAAGTAAGGCTGATGAGGGGCGAATATACGGCCTCGGTTCTCGATACCTCTGCCCCCGGGCAGAAGCAGGTTACTCTGCAGCATAAAGGGCAGACGGTTTCTTTTCCGGTGACGGTGAAGGTTAAAGAGCTGGTTGGAATCGAAGTTACGAATTATCCGCGAACGACCTTTAACCTCGGGGATGCCTTTGAACATGAGGGCTTGAAGGTCTCGAAGGTATTCGACAACAGCGACAGGGAGGAGCTGACGGACTTTACGCTCGATACCTCGCGGTTTGATGGGCAGGCGGCTGGAGTATATGAAATTAGCGTGATTCCCGGGGATGCGTCGATCCGTCCGATCACGTATAAGGTCACGGTTCGAGAGGTATCGGCCCCTGAATGGCAGACGACTTATTTTGGCCAATCGACCTCGGCTAAGAGCAATTACGCCACGATCCATGCTGACGGCTCGATTGAGCTTGTAGCTGCGGATGGCGGTAAAGTGACCGGGGATCATGATGGAATTACGTATTACTATACCGAGCTGGATGCGGCCAAGGACAATTTTGTGTTATCCGCGGACATTCAGGTAGTAGCCTATGCGAAGAACCCGAATGACGGCCAGGAGTCATTCGGCCTTATGGCCAGAGACGCCATTGGCGTGAAGGGCAATTCGAGCGTGTTTGCCTCTAACATCGCAGCCGTTGGCGGGTATAGCGGCGGCACGAGGGATGACAACGGGACGCAGCTGTTTGTGCGTACAGGCGTTGAGACGTCGGACGGCGCAGGCAGCCAGGGGGTTCAGAAGATCATGCTGCAAAACGAGCGCCCGGCAGCCGGCAATACTCATCCGGCAGCGCCGTACCGCTTGACGCTTGCCAAGACGAATAGCGGCTTTACCGGCAAGCTGAACAACGGACAAGAGGAGATCGTTTTTACGCCGGATATTTTAAATGTGCAGGACTCCAAGATGTATGTCGGCTTCTATACGGCACGGGTTGCGACGATCATCGTCAGCAATGTGGAGCTTACCGTTACTGCGGCGGATACGGATGCGCCGAGAGTTGTGCCGCCAGCCGAGCCAGTTGAGCCGCAGCTTGAGGTGCTCTCGCTGGAGAAGACGCCGGAAACCGATTATGAGCTCGTTCTGCGGGCGAATGTGGACGGTACGGTTACGGTAAAGCAGGGGCAAACGGTCATTCAGCAGGATGCTGCTGTGGAAGCCGGCCAGCGTCTGGCGGTTCCGGCCGCGCTTGCGGCACAGAGCGATACGAATTTCAGCATTGTTTTTGTGCCGGACGATACGCAGAAATTAACCTCCTATGACAAAATCGTTCGCAATTTCACGGTGGAGGTCAGGGAATATGCGGCAGGCCAGGATATTATTGTATCCCCGACCGGAACGAGCGGCGGTGACGGGACAGCCGATCGCCCGCTGGATATCGATACGGCGATCGATTACGTGAAGCCGGGCCAGCGCATCGTGCTGCAGGATGGCCGCTACTTGCGCAGCTCCAAAATTGAAATCAAGAAGTATAACGACGGGAAACCCGGCGCGATGAAATATTTGACGGCGGCGGAGGGCGCAAGGCCTGTTATCGACTTCGACAAGAAAACGGAAGGCGTTGTGCTGAGCGGAGACTATTGGCATATCAAGGGGCTGGACTTCACCCGTTCCGCAGGCAATACGAAGGGCTTTACCGTAGGGGGAAGCCATAACATCGTTGAGAACAGCAGATTCTATGCCAACGGCGACACAGGGCTGCAGATCAGCCGTACGGATCCGAGCGCCCAGGATCCGGCGGAATGGCCGTCGTACAACCTGATTCTGAACAGCACCGCATTTGACAATCGCGATCCGTCCGACAACAATGCCGACGGCTTCGCTGCCAAGCTTACTTCAGGCGTCGGAAATGTGTTCAGGGGCTGCTTGTCCCACAACAATATTGACGATGGCTGGGACTTGTACACGAAGGCAGGAACAGGCGCGATCGGTGCAGTGGTGATCGAGAACAGCGCTGCATTCAATAATGGATTTCTGACCGACGGTACGGTAGGCGCGGGAGACAAGAACGGCTTCAAGCTGGGCGGGGAAGGCATTCACGTTCCCCATGTAATCCGTAATTCCATCGCCTTCGGCAACGGTGCTTACGGCTTTACCAGCAACAGCAATCCCGGCGTCATTGCGATTAACAACACCGGCTTCAACAATGACGGAGGGAATTTGAGCTTTACGACGTATTCGCATATTACGCCGGACTTTACGATCGACGGCTTCCTGTCCTACCGGACAATTGACATCGCGAAGGATAACTACCCGGCGTCGAATGCTGCGGATAATAATTTTATGTTTGACGGCAAGGTCTCCAAGAACAAGTCGGGGAAGGAGCTGACCGATGCCAGCTTTGCTAGTCTTGAGCCGGTCGTTAGTTATGAGAGGGATGCCGAGGGGAATGTTATCTGGGGCGACTTCTTGAGATTTATCGGCTTCCAGGAGCCGGGGAATCCTGGGGAAAATCCGGACGGCGGAGACAATGGCGGCGAGAATCCAGGTGGCGGAACTCCAGGCGAAGGCAGCTCTGGCGGCAGCTGGAGCAGCGGCAGCACCGGAACAGGCAGCACGGGAGGCACTGGCGGCGAGAAACCTGAGGACTCATCGGATCAATCTTCTCCCGGAAGCGGGGATCACGGCAATGAGCCTGCCATTCCGGCCCGGCCTTCCGCCGTCGCATTTACCGATACGGATGGACATTGGGCGGAAGCAAGCATCCGGGAAGCAGCGGCGAGAGGATTCGTGAACGGTTATCCGGATGGAACGTTCAAGCCGAATGGAGCGGTTACTCGCGCCGAATTCGCCGTGATGCTTACAAAGGCGTTCAAGCTGGGCGAAGTTGGAGAGGCGGCATCGGAGTTAAGCTTCACCGATCAGGGCAGCATTCGTCCATGGGCGCGGAACGCGATAGCCCAAGCCCTGCAGGCGGGAATCGTAAGCGGCTATGAGGACGGCAGCTTCCGACCTGCCAAGGCGGTTACACGCGCCGAGATGACGTCGATGCTCGCTAGAGCGGCAGGACTGAAGCCGGCTGCGGGGAACGCTACGAGCTTCGCCGACGATAAGGAGATCCCGGCCTGGGCCAAAGAGGCTGTGGCAGCCATGCAGAAGCAGGGCCTTGCAGCCGGCCGGGACGGCAACCGCTTCGCACCGCAGGAGACGGCGACACGCGCTGAAGCGGTAACGATGATCCTGCGGCTGCTGGATCGGGCATAACTGGGGCGCCGCGTTGCATAATAGGAATATTCCATTGCGGCAAGCGGCGCCGCTAGATGAGGAGGAACTCTATTGTTAGCAGACATCCGGCAGGCCGGGCAAGGATATATCGCATATTTTGAACGGTACCTCGAGCATTCTGCCCGGGAGGTCTGGTCCTGGTTGACCGAGAACGACAAGCTGGCCCAATGGTTCCCGGAGCTTCGGATCGACGATCTCCGTGAAGGAGGAGCCGTCAGGTTCGATATGCAGAACGGAACGTTTGAAGAGCTCAAGATTATAGGGCTCAGGCCAGGCTCCGTACTGGAATACGCATGGGGCGGGGATCAGGTGCGTTTTGAGATACATCCGGAAGCGGGCGGGTGCCGTCTCATCCTCATTGAGAAGTTAGTCAAAATTACGGACCATACCCCAAAGGATCTAGCCGGCTGGCATGTATGCCTGAATGTTATACAGAAATTGATGAACGGGCAGGCTGTTGAACGACGACATGAAGAATGGAAAATATGGTACGAGAAATATAAAGAAATTCTTTTGAAGTAGGAGAGGCTCGCCTCTCCTCTTTTTTTGCGGCCATACACGAAAAAGAGAAATTTATCTGGCCTACACCTTTTCAATTGCTCAACAAAGCATGCTGTGCTGAAGTGACAATCACGTATTCTAGGGCTTGATCTTCTGCAGTCAAAATAGGAGACGAAAATGCAGGGGAGGCATGCAAACGGATTAAGCCGAATAGGTAGCCGAATAAGTTCAGGAAGAAAAGGAAGCTGCATGATGCATGAAATGCGGCTCCCTTTGTATACCTTTACTCCCCTCTGACCGAGGAGGACATCCTGACTAAATCGCTGACGGTGACCAGGCGGTATCCTTCGGCAGCCAGCTCAGTGACGAGCGTGCGTACTGCCTCTACCGTTTGTGAGCGGTCGCCGAAGCCGTCGTGAAAGAGCAGCACACTTCCCGGGGACAGCTTCTCCCGCGTCTTCTCGACAATATGCGCCACTCCCGGCTGCTCCCAATCCATGGCCTCGCCGTTTACCGCTCCGGCCGTGATATACCCCCGGCTGCTGATCCACTCCGCGGCCTGCTCGTTATAATCAAAATAAGGAGGACGAAAGGTTAGCGGCTTAACGCCGATCGTCTCCTGAATCAGGCGCTCCGTCCGAATGACTTCCTCGGCGAATTCCTCTGCGCTAAGCTTCGATAAATAAGGATGCGTATAAGTATGGTTGCCGATCTCGTGCCCTTCGCCGTGAACGGTGCGCGCTAGCTCGGGATACTGCTCAATCTGGCTGCCGACCATGAAGAAGGTCGCCTTGGCCGCGGCGCCCGCTTCCCGGAAAATATCCAGGATTTGGGGCGTATAGACAGGGTGTGGACCATCGTCAAAAGTAAACGCAACGGCTTTCTGATCGGTATCGAATTTATGAATAACTGCGGTGCTGAACATGAATGAAGCCTCCTTTTCGATAATATCAAAATGATAATTATATATCTTCTCGATATTTCTTTTTTAATCCTCCTTTGATAGAATCAGCCTTACTTAAGTATCTCTTCACCGCAGTCAGGACATTGGGAAATATGAATGCGCTTTCACGAGTAGCAATAGAACAGAGGAGGCGAATGAACATGCTGAATGTATTGCTGGTAGATGATGAGCCCTGGATTCTCGAAGGGCTGAGGACGATGATTGCTTGGGATAAATACGGCTTCCGCATTTGCGGAGAAGCGCTGAATGGTACCGAGGCGCTCCGCCTGATACAGGATCATCACCCCGAGCTGGTGATCACGGACATCCATATGCCGAACCTGAACGGCCTTGAGTTGATTGAGCAGTGCAACCGGCTCCTGCCGCGGCCGCCCAAATTCGTTGTGCTGAGCGGTTACGACGATTTTGATTATGCGCGGGCCGCTATGCGGCAGAGAGTAGCCGAATATCTGCTCAAGCCCGTAGATGATGAGGATATAGATGCCTTGCTGGTCAAGCTTAGCACCAGCATTCATAACGAACTTGCCTCGGAGCAAGCCCGCCGGCAGCAGCAGCAATTTGTCGTGAACAACATCATTAAGCGCTTGATTCAGGGGGAGACGGGCGAACGCCTGTGGCAGCAGGCTGCAAGCACGATGCAGCTGCGGGAGGACTCGGAGCTGCAATGCATCTTGATCGAAGCCGCTGCCGCTTCCGAGGACTTGAGCTCATGGGCTGCAGCTTTCTTTCCAGCGGAAGCCGTTCACGCCTTCCTTGACCCATCCGGAAGAACAGGCTTGTTCGTACAAGCGAATCGGAGTCTGGATGGCAGGGTAGGGGAGGCCGGTGCTGAGCTGCACAGGCGGCTATCGGCAAGCTCGGAGGAGCCTGTCATGATAGCGGTTAGCGGCACGGGCCGGGGAATCGCCTCCATCCGGGAGCTGTACCGGCAAGCGGCCGAAGTGGCCCGGGCCAAGCGGGGTCAGGGAAGAACCGGCCTGTTCTATTTTTGCGGGGATTACAAAGGCCAAGTGAACTACGAAGCGCTCAAAGCGAAGCTTGATCAGCTCTTTGCTGCTGTTCTTGCCGGAGACGAGACAAATATCGGGGCCTCCGTAAAGGAATTTATCGCTTCCTTCGTCTGCCGCGTGCCCGACATTGAGGCGGCGAAGGCTTATGTCGTTAACCTGGAATGGCTGATCTGCGAGCGGATCGCAGAGCTCGGCGGAGATCCGAATACGCTGATGGGGACGGTGCAGGAGAAGTGCGGTTTGTTGGGCGAGCAGGCGGATTATTGCAGGTTGGAGCGGTACGTGGAGCAGCTATGCGCTCGTGGGGCTCTGCGAATAAGCGAATTGAAACGGGAGAATGAGTCCAATACGATCTTTCATGTCATCCAGTACGTTGACCGGGAATTCCGCAGCAGGCTCCAGCTTCAGGAGCTGGCACGTCAATTTCACATGAACGCGACTTATCTGGGGCAGTTATTCAAGAAGAATACGGGGCAATCGTTTAACGCGTACTTGAACGAGAAGCGGATTGAGGAAGCCAAGCGCCTGCTGAAGCGGACCCAGCTGAAGATTTCCGATGTAGCCGTGCAGGTCGGCTACCCCAATACGGATTATTTTATTAATAAATTCAAACAGAGCACCGGGATGCTGCCATCGGCATACAAGCAGGCTGCCGGGATTAAGGCGGCTTGGAACCAGGAGGAGCTGTAGATGTCTGAGAGTAAATTCAAGCTTAGAAAAATCGTGAATGATATTCCGCTAAACTATAAGTTTCTGCTCATTTTCTTTATCGGCGTGCTTCTTCCGATCATTCTTCTGAATATATTTTTTATGGATCGCATGTCCCAGCTGATTACGTCAAGGGAGGAGCAGAACCTGGAAATTTCGCTGGAGCGGGCCCGCAAGGATATCCACGACTATCTCGATGGGGGCGTGGCGGTCAGCCATGCCTTGAGCAGGGATAGAACGCTGTACGAAATGCTGGATCAGGTATATGAGGACCAGCTGGACTTCTATGTCGCGTTCGATGAGCAGCTTCGCCACCGGGTAACCAGCTACATGCCGGTCAATAACCAGATTCAGCGCATTACGATTTTTACGGACAATGAATCCATCGTAAGCGGAGGGAATTATCAGGTCATCAATGAGGAGGTGAAGCGCAGCGACTGGTATAAGCTGTGGAAGGCGTCGGACGAGAGCGTGCTGGTTGCGGCGTACCAGGCCACGGGCAGCAGCGACAGGACTTTTACGGTCCCTTATTTGAGCGTGATCGAGAAAATGGATTATATCGACCATTTCAATACCTATGAAAAGCTGCTGCGCATCGATATCGACCTAAGCAAAATTTACGATGTGATCGTGCGGGAGAAAGACTATCTGAATCTCTACCTGGTCAATGAGCGCAACCAGATTATTATGTCGTCGCAGAGCGGCTATCAGAGAGGCAGCTTGGATCCGTATCCCGTATTTAAGCTGCCCGAGCATTATAAGGACGAGGATGTACATATGGTTTCAATCGGGACGGCCAAATACGTAAAAGGCTGGCGGCTGATCGGACTCGTCGAGGGCACGCGGATTTCCAAGGCCATGCTCGACATGCGTTTGTTCGTTGGCGCGATGGCTGCGGCCGTTACTTTGATGGCCACGATATTTATTTACGTCATGCTGCGCTCCTATAACTACAGGGTCAAGCGGCTGTCCAGACATATGCAGAAGGTATCCAACGAGAAATTCGATCTGATTCAGATTGACGAGGGACGCGATGAAATCGGCGGCTTGATCCGCAATTTCAACCGGATGACCGCGAAAATCAATTCCCTGATCAACAACGTGTACAAGCTCGAGATTCAGAAGAAAAGCCTGGAGATGGAGCGGGTGAGGGCAGAGCTCAATTTTATGCAGAGCCAGATGAATCCCCACTTCTTGTTCAATACGTTGAACGCTATATTGGTCGTATGCACGAAGAACAATTATTCCGACGTGACCGATATCATCAAGAGCTTGTCCAAGCTGCTGCGCAGGCTGCTCGGCTGGAAGGAAGATGTCGTAACGCTTGAGGAAGAGCTTATGTTCATTGAGATGTATTTGAAGATCGAGAAATTCCGCTTCAGGGAGAAATTCGATTATCAGTTCGAGATCGAGGAAGAGGCGCTCCAATATAAAATTCCGAAGATGAGCATTCAGCCGCTCGTCGAGAATGCCTGCAAGCATGGCATCCAGGCGATCGACGGGCTCGGCCTGGTGCGGATCAGCGCCACGGTGAGGGATGCCCGCCTGCGCATCGTCATTGCGGATAACGGCAAGGGCATGGAGGCAGCCAAGCTTCGGGAGATTATTCTCGCCGTGCGCAATGAGAATTCCACAGGAACGAGCATCGGTATGCGCAATGTCTACCGGCGGCTGGAATTGTATTATGACGACCAGGTTCGCTTCGATATTGTCAGCCAGCCTGGACAGGGAACTGAGATTAGCTATGAAATTCCGCTTAAGCTTCTTGAACATGCATAACTAAGGGGGAAGAGATCATGACCTTCAAAGTGCTCTTGATTGACGATGAGCCCGGTGCGCTGGAGGGGATGCAGCTGTGGATCGACTGGCCGGGCATCGGATTCGAGGTATGCGGGACCGGAAGTAACGGAGTTGAAGGCCTGAAGCTGATCAAAGAGCTTCAGCCGGATTTGGTCGTGACGGATGTCAACATGCCGCTGATGAACGGGCTAGAAATGATCGCATCCTGGCAGGAGGAGCAGACCCGCGGCGTTCGCTTCGTCATTCTCAGCGGGTACAGTGAATTTGAGTATGCTCAGCGGGCGCTGCGTTACGGCGTGAATCACTATTTGTTGAAGCCGATCATACCTGAAGAGGCCGAGAAGGAGCTGGCTGAAATTCATAAGGTGCTGGTACAGGAGAAGGAGGAGCAGAGCCTGAACCAGATCGCCTCCTATGAGGAAATTGTATCGGGCATTAAGACTATGCTGCAGGGGCAGCCCTCGGATCCAGCCGCGGCTTCGCTGTTAGGCCGGGTATCAGAGATCCGGGAGAGATGGAACTTCTGCCTCGTGCAGACGGAAGCGGATGCTTTTGCCGAATTGCGGGGCCAGGCGGCGGCTCTGCTGTATCAGGAAGAAGCGATGTATCTCATTGATCTGGACATGAACCGCTTCGGCATCGTATACGGCCAATCCGGGAGCAAGGACGGGGAGCAGGCCTCGTGCCGGATGCTCTGGGAGCTGGTGCGGCTATATGCTGGGCAGCGCGTATTTATCGTTACGGGCGAGGAAGCAGGAGACTTGCTCCAGATCGGCCATAGTTATCGAACTGCCAAGGCAGCGATGATTTATAAATTCTATGACACGGCATACGACCGTATATTCCGCTATGAACAAATTTCGAAGGGTCCTCTGAATTATCATTATGATCAGCTGCAGCTGGTCGAACGGATTACTTTGGCGGTTACTCTTCTGGATCAGGAGGCATTACAGGAGGCCATACATTCGGCGGCTCGAAGCTTTCGGGAAATGCTGATCGCCCCTGAAATCGTCAAGAAGGCCGTGATCCATATCATGTGCAGAATCATGGAATATGTGGAGAAGACCAGCGAGACGAAGCCGGGGCAGCTGTTCGGGAAATATGAGCTTCCCGGATTATCGGATTCGGTCTATATTCTGAGCGATCTGATGGAGCTTCTGCTGGCATGCGGCACGGAAGGCATTGAACTGCTTGCCAAAGAGCAATCCAAGCAGTCACAGGGGGTTGTGCAGGAGGTCAATGATTACATTCGGGAGCATTTCCGCGAGCGCCTCACCCTGAAGAAATTGGGCGAAATATTCTACATGCACCCGGCATATTTAGGGCAGCTGCTGCTGAAGAAGAATGGACTCAGCTTTAATGAGCTCATTCATGATCTGCGGATTGAAGAGGCGGCGCGCCTGCTGGAGCAGAGCGAGCTGAAGAACAGCGAAATAGCCGAGCGGGTCGGCTACAGTCATTACGGCCAGTTCTTCAAGCAATTTGAGGCCCGGATGCGGATGTCCCCGAATGAATACAAAAAAAGAAGCACCATGTTCTAATATTTTTAGGGTGAGACCTTTAATTGTGCTATAGTTCAGCCCGGATAGCACTTCTAAAATAAAGATAAGTTACATGAAAGGGCTTACAATGGAAGCTTGTGTGTAGCTAAAAATTTTTGCGGAGGTGCTTTAAACAATGGGGGGTACATCTAAGACATGGCTTCGGCTCGGGACAATTCTGCTGTTGTCGCTCAGCGTCGTTCTATCGGGCTGCAGCGGCGGGAATGCGAAGCCAAGCGGGAACAATACTCCGGAGCAGACGGCGACCGGAAATAATGATGGCAAGGTAGAACCGTTCGAAATCAGTATCTTTATCGGGGAAGCCGGACAGCAGCCGACGCCGGACAATAAAATATACAAGAAGATCAAAGAAGAGACAGGTGCTACCTTCAAGTTTGAATTCCTGGCGGGCGACATTGACCAGAAGCTGGGCGTTATGATCGCTGGCGGCGATTATCCTGACATGATGACAGGAAATACGAAGCTGACTGCAGCCGGGGCTTATATTCCTCTGGAGGATCTGATCGAGGAACACGCTCCGAACTTGAAAAAACATTATGAAAAATATTGGAATATGATGAAGGATCCAAATGACGGTCATATTTATATTCTTCCGAACTATGGCGTTTTGAACGCCGACCCTGCCAGCAACTGGTATGCAGGACCGGCCTTCTGGATTCAAAAAGCGGTATTGGAGGATGCAGGTTATCCTCAAGTCAAGACGCTGGATGAATACTTTGATTTGATCGCCAAGTATAAGGAGAAATACCCAACGATCGACGGAACCCCGACCATTGGTTTCGAGATCCTGAACTATGACTGGAGAAACTGGAGTCTGTTCAACGCTCCGCAGCATTTGATCGGTCATCCAAATGACGGTGGCGTCGTTGTCAAAGACGGCAAAGCGGAGATTTTTGCTGATAAGGATTACGCGAAGCGGTACTATCAAAAGCTGAATGAAATGAATGCGGCCGGATTAGTCGATAAAGAGGCATTTACCCAAAACTACGACCAGTATATGGCCAAAATTTCAAGCGGTGCCGTTCTCGGTATGTTTGACCAGCATTGGAATTTCCAAACGGCTGAGGAATCCTTAATTACACAGGAGAAGCTCGAAAGAACTTATATAGGTCTTCCTCTCGTATACGATACAAGCATAAGGGATCACTATAAGGATCGTCCGGCACTGAACCTCAACAACGGTTTTGGCATTAGTGTCAACGCGAAGGATCCTGTGAAGATTATTAAGTTAATGGATCGCTTGATAGAAGAGGATTGGCAGAAAATTCTCTCTTGGGGAATTCCAGACGAGGATTACTATGTCAATGAGGAAGGTCGCTTCATGAAAACGCAAGAGCAGCGTGATAACTTTAATGACGGCACCTGGAAATTGGCCAACAAAGCGGATGCTTGGTTTAAATTTGCACCGAAAATGGAAGGTTACTTCTCCGATGGGAACTCCACGGATGCAGCCGCTCAACCTGAAGAATTCAAGGCTGGGTTGAAACCGTATGATAGACAGTTCCTTGAAGCTTACGGCTTTGACAGTCCCGTTGACTTCTTTAGTGAGGCACCGGAGAATGACATTGCTTATCCAGCTTGGTCCGTAGACTTGGTGGATGGATCTGAAGCCAAAATTGTAAATACGAAGCAAAATGAATTGTCGACGAAGTATTTGCCGAAAGCCATTCTTGCCAAGCCAGCCGATTTCGAAAATGTATGGAACGAGTATGTGTCCGAAATCAGGAAGCTTAACATCAAGGCATATGAAGATCGCATCAATGAAGTATTGCAGTGGAGAAGGGATACCTGGTCAGTGAAATAAGGGTTGAATCGGAAGGTGGAGGACATCTGCATTTGTCTCCCGCCTTCCGTAATTACAGGCTTTGGGGAGAAAACGCTTATGGATGAGACATTAACGAAAGATCGTACCGGCCGGAAGTCTAAAAAAGAAAAGAAAATGACCTGGTCCCTCATTAAAAGCCAGAGTCAGCTGATCTACATGTCAGTGCCACTTCTGGCCTACATCGTTTTATTCGCCTATGTTCCAATTTGGGGTTGGACCATGGCCTTCCAGGACTATAAGCCAGCGCGCAGCTTCAGTGATCAGAAATGGGTAGGTTTTAAACACTTCGAATTTTTGTTTAAAGACGACAGTTTTTTGCAGGTGCTTCGAAATACGCTTGCGATGAGTGTTATTAATCTAATTCTCGGCTTTACGACCGCGATTATATTGGCTTTATTGCTGAATGAAATCAAGAAGGTATTCTGGAAAAGAACCGTGCAGACGATATCCTATCTGCCGCATTTTTTATCATGGATTATCGTAACTGGAATTGTAGCTACTTCGCTAGCTTCAGACGGAATTGTCAACGACGTCCTGCTTAAGCTAAATCTGATTAAAGAGCCGATTCAATGGCTCAGCGAAGGAAAGTATTTTTGGGGCATTGTCGGTGCTTCGCATGTGTGGAAAGAAGTCGGCTGGAATACGATTATCTACTTGGCCGCCATGTCCGCAATCGATCCCGCACTGTACGAAGCTGCAGATATCGATGGAGCAAGCCGCTATAGGAAAATGCTCCATATTACACTGCCGGGCATAAAACCAACGATTATTATTCTGTTGATCATGTCGATCGGTCATATTCTCGAAGCAGGCTTCGAGGTTCAATATCTGCTGGGTAACGGCCTTGTCCTCGACTGGTCGCAGACGATAGATATTTTCGTGTTGAAATATGGGCTCGCTCAAGGCAATTACTCACTAGCTACTGCTGCTGGTATATTCAAAACGGTCGTTAGCGTGACCATGCTGCTCTTTGCAAACTGGATGGCTAAACGACTAGGGGAAGAGAGGTTGTTATAGTTATGGCAAATCATTCAACCACCCCAAGGCCGGCAACTGTTGCGGCAGTCAATAGACGCATCAGAAGAGGACGGATAGAACCGATAATCTTCCATACCTTCAACACGATATTCATGGTTGTCTTGGTCATCGTCACCTTATATCCATTTCTAAACACGATCGTCGTATCCCTTAATGCAGGGAACGATACGATCCGTGGCGGATTATATCTTTGGCCAAGGGAATTCACCTTGCAGAACTACAAGGCGGTTTTCGTCTCGGGAACGATATATAACGCATTTTGGGTTTCGGTAGCCAGAACGGTGTTGTCGACCTTGCTGAATTTGTTCCTGACAACGATGCTGGCCTATACACTGAGCCGGCGGGAGTATGTGTTCCGCAAGCCGATTACCTTCATTTTTATCCTGACGATGTACTTTAACGCCGGTCTGATTCCAGGCTACTTCCTGATGAAGGACCTGCACTTGATCAATTCGTTCTGGGTGTACGTGATCCCTTCAATGATCAGCGCGTTTAACATGATCGTGATCCGTACCTATATCGGATCTATTTCTGAAAGCTTGGTCGAGTCGGCGAGGATCGATGGAGCCGGTGATTTCAAAATTTTCTGGCAGATCATTTTCCCGCTCTGCAAGCCAGTGTTGGCCACTATTGCATTGTTTGTTGCTGTCGGGGCATGGAACTCCTGGTTTGACGCCTTCATCTACACCTCCTCTAGACAGGAGCTGAGCACCTTGCAATACGAACTGATGAAGCTGTTATCCTCGAGTATGAATGCTAATAACAATCCTTCAGTAGCTGCGGGGGCAGGCATGACTCAGGGTGCGGCCGCGCAAATGGTGACGCCTTTATCGATTCGGGCTTCGGTGACGGTTGTGGCTTCCGTGCCTATTCTGCTGGTTTACCCCTTCATGCAGAAGTATTTTGTCGTCGGTCTGAATGTAGGAAGCGTTAAGGAGTAACGGTTATGGAAGCGATATGGGGATACGGGCGATATAGGGATGTGAATTACTGGAGCGAATGACCAGACAGGAGGAATTGTTTTGACCACGAGAGCTATTCGCACGGAGGCAGCGCTGAAGGAGATGTTTGCGGAGGACTTTCAGATCGGAGCCGCTGTTAATCCGATGACTATACGGACACAGGAGGAGCTGCTTGCTTATCACTTCAACAGTATTACGGCAGAGAATGAAATGAAGTTTGCCAGTCTGCAGCCGGAGGAGGGGGCTTATGCTTTTGACGAGGCGGATCGATTGGCGGCCTTCGCCCGGAAGCATGGCATGGCGATGCGGGGACACACTTTAGTGTGGCATAACCAGTCCACAGGCTGGCTGTTCGAAGACAAGCAGGGAAATCCTGTAGATAAGGCAACTCTGCTGGAGAGGCTGAAATCGCACATCCATACGGTAGTAGGACGTTATAAAAACGATATTTATGCTTGGGATGTGGTAAACGAGGTTATAGAGGACGAGGGAGACGGCCTGCTGCGCCGGTCGAAATGGCTGGATATTGCCGGACCGGAATTCATTGCCCGGGCGTTCGAGTATGCTCATGAGGCTGACCCTAATGCGCTGCTCTTCTATAATGACTACAACGAGTCCAATCCGGCGAAGCGAGACAAGATCCATGCTCTGGTGAAGTCGCTGCTGGAGCAAGGCGTGCCTATTCATGGCATTGGACTGCAGGCGCATTGGAATTTGTATGGTCCTTCTCTCGGCGAGATCCGAGCGGCACTGGAGAAGTATGCTTCTCTTGGCCTGCAGCTGCAGCTTACGGAGCTGGATATGTCGCTGTTTCGTTTTGACGACAAGCGTACGGATATAACCGAGCCTCCGGCGGAATTGCTTGAGCTGCAGGCTGAGCGGTATGAGGAAATTTTCAAGCTGCTGAGGGAATACCGGGATGTAATCACTTCCGTGACCTTCTGGGGGGCTGCGGATGATTATACGTGGCTGAACGATTTTCCCGTCCGGGGGCGGAAAAATTGGCCTTTCCTGTTCGATGAGCAGCATCATCCCAAACTGGCATTTCATCGGGTTGCTGCACTTTCCCGCCAGTGACCTCGCTATTCTAGGATTGGGGTCTGACGGGGCGAAGCACGGTGGGGATAGCGTAAAGCTGAGAAGGCGACAATTCATTTGAAGTAAGGAAGGGAGTCCGGTACGGACTCCTTTTTTGGCGGGGCGTCCTGGTTAAATTGTATACAGCAACTCCCGGGAGGTCGGTTACATTGTCTTGGAGGCGCATGCATGTTAGATTGAAGGTGGAAGCAACCACAATCGGAGGTGTCTTATGAAAGTACTATTTATCGGTGGAACAGGAACGATTAGCTCGGCCATTACACAGCAGCTGGCGGATATGGATTGCGAGCTGTATTTATTGAATCGCGGGACAAGAAATAGCGGTCTGTCTGCCGGGGTAAACCTCCTCCAGGCCGATATCAACGATGAGGCCGAGGTGGCTAGGCTTATCGAGGGCATGGCCTTTGATGTCGTTGCCGATTTTATTGCCTTCCACCCCGAGCAGTTGGAGCGGGATTATCGCCTGTTCAACGGGAGAACGAAGCAGTTTATCTTCATTAGCTCGGCGTCCGCCTATCAGACGCCATTGTCGGATTATAGAGTTACTGAAGGAACGCCTTTATCGAACCCTTATTGGGAGTATTCCAGAAATAAAATCGCCTGCGAAGAGTATCTAATGAAGCAGTACCGGGAGAATGGCTTCCCGATTACGATTGTAAGGCCAAGCCATACGTATTGCGAGCGTTCCATCCCGCTGGGCGTGCATGGCCGCAGGGGGAGCTGGCAGGTTGCCAAGCGGATGCTCGAGAACAAGCCGGTCATCATTCATGGGGACGGAACCTCTCTTTGGACGATGACGCATAACAGCGATTTTGCCAAGGGCTTCATCGGCCTGATGGGCAACATCCATGCGATTGGCGAGTCCGTTCATATAACGTCCGATGAGACGGTGACCTGGAACCAAATTTATGAGATGATTGCGGATGCTTTGGGCGTGAAGCTGAATGCGGTTCATGTAGCCTCCGAATTTCTGGCGGCCTGCAGCTCCGATGATTTACGGGGCAGCCTGCTGGGGGACAAAGCGAATTCGGTAGTGTTCGACAATTCTAAACTGAAGCGCCTTGTTCCAGAATTCGTGGCAACGACTAGGCTTGATCAAGGCATCAAGCAGACTGTGCAGTACATCCTGGCCCATCCAGAGCTTCAGCTCGAGGATCCGGAATTCGACGCGTGGTGCGACAGGGTGATCGATGCCATGGACCGTGCTGTAAAGGCTGTTGTAACTGAATAATAGATTTAATAATTTTGCAATGTTCAAAGCCCCTAAGGCAGCAGGCGGTAGCCATGCGCTTTAGGGGCTTTCTGATATTCAGGTTATTTCCTGAGCAATAAACGCAACATTGAAATCATAACTTTTCTAAGAAGTGGCCCCATGTCAACTTGATAATGATTATCATTTTCAATATAATCACTATAGAATGGCCAATGAACGTCTCAATATATATTCAAGGGCTGTAATTATAGCTGAGGAGTGAATGGTTGTGGAGCAGCAAGGGCAGGAGATATTTGATGTAACTATTATTGGCGGTGGACCTGCAGGGTTGTATTCCGCGTTCTATAGCGGGCTTCGGGAGATGAAGACCAAGCTGATAGAATATCAGCCAAGGCTGGGCGGGAAAATTCATGTGTATCCCGAGAAGATGATCTGGGATGTCGGCGGACTGACGCCGGTTCCGGGCTCGAAGCTAATTGAGCAGCTCGTCGAGCAGGGGCTAACCTTTGATCCCGAGGTGGTGCTGAATGAGAAGGTGGAGTCGATCTCTCGGCGTGAAGACGGGATATTTGCACTGCAGGCTGCCTCGGGGCGGAGGCACTACTCCCACACGGTAATTGTCGCCGTTGGCGGCGGCATATTAAATCCACAGAAGCTGGAGATCGAAGGGGCAGAGAGATTCGAGGTGTCCAACCTGAATTACACGGTGAAGTCGCTTCAGCGCTTTAAAGGCAAGACGGTGATCATTTCCGGGGGCGGCAATTCCGCGATCGACTGGGCGAATGAACTGGAGCCGATTGCCGGACAGGTCTATTTGACCTACCGCAAAGAGTCGTTGTCCGGGCATGAGGCGCAAGTGACCCAGCTGCTGAGCAGCTCCGCTAAATGTTATTTCAACACGTCGATTACGAAGCTGATCGCGGGAGAGAACCACGAGGCTATAGAGCGCGTAGAGTTGACGAATCATGAGACGGGTGAGGTTATGTATCTTGCCGTGGATGAAGTCATTATCAATCACGGCTACGAGCGCGATACGGCTCTGCTGAAGAACAGCGCGCTGAACATAGAGATTGCGGACAATTATTACATCGCGGGCAGCGCTGGAGGCGAATCCTCCATCGACGGGCTGTATGCCGCAGGAGATATTTTGAGGCACGACGGGAAGCTGAATCTTATTGCGGGAGCCTTCCAGGATGCGGCTAATGCAGTTAACCGGGCCAAGCAATATATTCAGCCGGATGCGCATCGCAGCGGCATGGTGTCCTCCCACAACGAGGTTTTCAAGGCGAGAAATCGGGAGCTGATCAAGCAGATGATCAAGTAAGTGGAGCTTCGCTCGCGAGCCGATATCAAGTGTCTGGGCCGAGCTTATGATCAAGATGGAAGAGGGTCCGGATTGTTGTGATCTATGATCTAGGGGCTGTCACTATCTCCTGGCGAACAAAAGATTTGCAAGCAACCGAAATGCTTAAGCCGATCCAGAAAATGGACAGCAGAGTTAGTCCATTTACGGTGTCGGGTGCCGTTGTGAGCCGATGCAGAGAAGGCGCTCCGCTCGCATATGGAACATGGACGTATATATAATAGAGGACGCCAGCCAGTATTAAACCATTTAATACGAAGCAGAACAGTATAGCTGAAATTGTTGGCCTGATCAAGGAGCAGCTTGTTCTCTTTCCTAGCCATCTTATCCATGTGGGAAGCCATATTAGCACAATAATAAGGAACAACAAAGCGCTGATCGCTAGAAGACTTTTATTTATGGAAGATACAGCAGGATAATCGCTCTTGGCCAAATGCCGAGGAGGGTCCCCCTTCAATATCCGGTAAATATTAAAGTTTGTTTCGTCGGTAATGTTTTGCTTGGAGTTGGCAAGCAGGGCGAAGCCGTACGATTCACCGGGAACCAATATCAAATTGGCTGAAAATCCGGGGAGTCCCCCTTTTTTTTCTATTGTATTTGCTGTGATCTCCCAACCGTGTCCATGCCCGATCGAAGAATCAAAAATAGCAGCGGTGTGCATCCTGCGCAGACTATCTGCTTGAATGACTGGATCACCCGAGGCGGAAGTGCCGCTAAGGAGAAAAGATATGTAAGTCCCCAAATCTTGGGCACTGGTTGATAAACCGGCGGATCCCAAGGTAGCATAAGCTAGATTCTCATGAAAAGGGCGAACATGCCCCCAGATATACCGGTGTCCGGTGGCTAAATTGTGGTCAAGCCCGGCCGCAGCCCGGGTGAAGAACGTTTGATGCATGCCTAGAGGCTCATAGATATGATAACGCATATAGTCGGGATAATTTAAACCGCTGACCTCCTCAATAACGAGCTGCAGCAAGTCATAGTTGATATTGGTATATTCATAGGTTGTCCCCGGATCGGCTGCAAGCTGTACGCTCTGAAGCTTATGCTTGATTTGTGCGGCAATTTTCTCAGAACTCGTGCTTGTTATATCATGAGTATTGAGCCGCCCTGGAAGCCCGCTCGTATGATTCAATAGATCATGGATGGTTATAAGGTCAGAGAGGGTGGGGTCCTTCGTTGCAAACCATGGCAAGTATGCAGTGACAGGAGCATCCAGCTCGACCAGTCCTTGATCCTGCAGCTGCATAACAGCTAGCGAAGTGAACACCTTGGAGATAGAACCAATTTGAAACCGGGTCGTGGAATTAATCTCCCGAGCGCTACCCCATTCGGTTACTCCATATCCTTTGGTATAAATAGTACCGTTCTCATCCGCAAGCACGAAGGCCATGCCCGGAATGTCGAAGCGCTGCATGTTCTGGACAATTTCTTCATCGATACGATCCCATAGCTCCCTCTGAGTTGCAACTTCTGCGGAGCTGGAGGCCATGATGGGGAGAGATAATAGGCTGTACAAAATTATAATAGGGAACAGGATAGATAAGCGGCGAATAATAAGACCTCCTAATATGGATGATAGATCTATCTCGTTCTCATAGGTGATAGGGATAAAAGAGAAGGACTACCCGATGGCGAAGCCCGCTGCTGTCAGGTAGTCCTCTTTGTTGTTTGTGATGGGTTTTACTCAAGCTATAGTGCACGATGCCTCGGTCTTATTTTACTGCGGCAACAGTCTCCAGAGCAACTTCGATCATATCGTTGAACGTCGTTTGTCTCTCTTGGGCCGTGGTTTGCTCTCCTGTAAGGATATGGTCGCTTACTGTAAGCAGACTTAAGCCTCTGACGCCGAATTTATTGCTAAGGAAATACAGCGCTGCTGTCTCCATCTCTACGGCCAATACGCCATGCTTTCCGAGCTTGCTGAATTCATCGTTGCTGTCGGTGTAGAACAGGTCGGAAGAGAGGACGTTGCCGACACGCAGATTCAATCCTTTATGGGTGCCGATTTCATAAGCTGTCTTGATAGAATCGAAGTTCCCGATTTGCGGGAAGTCGTATCCGGGGAACGCGTTGCGAATGATCGCAGAATTGGTGGCCGCCGCTTGAGCGACGATGACGTCACGGATTTGGACGTCGGGCTGTATGGCCCCGCATGTGCCGATGCGCACGAGATGCTTGGCACCGTAATCGTTAATCAACTCATGGATGTAAATGGACGCGGAAGGCATCCCCATCCCGGTGCCTTGAACCGATACGCGCTGTCCCTTATAGGTTCCTGTAAAACCGAGCATGCCGCGGACTTGGTTGTAGCATACGGCATTCTCCAGGAAGGTCTCGGCGATATATTTTGCGCGTAATGGGTCGCCGGGCAGCAAGACCGAATCAGCAACCTCGCCAACTGCAGCTTCGATGTGAAAGCTCATGTAATTTCCCTCCAGCTTAGTTGTATTGTGACTTTTGCAACATTACATGAAAAGCATAGCACAATGCAAGGAGAGGGACTGTTAAGGGGTTAACCCGGCATCTGTGAATTGGTTAACAGAATAAACGTTACGTTGTTAACGGAATTGAAGCGCTGTCATTTGCTATATTGAGAGCAGCAGGCAGGCCTAATTGTTATACCATTTGCGAAGCGTAGGGAATTCTTCCGTCTCATGACAAATGGATTCTAACAACTTCATATCGAGGAGGTACAGGTATTTGTCACGAATATCGATTAGTCCTTCGGCTTGAAAATCACCCAGCGTTTTGGAGATCGACTCTCTGGTGATCCCGATCATGTTAGCCAATAAGGATTGGTTAATTTTAAGATCAATTTTGTAAACGTTTTCGTGAGTTGTTCCAAAGTTATAGTACAGATCCATGATGAGGTTGGCGACTTTGCCCCGGACATCGTAGAAGGTCAAATAACGGATCATGCGATTGAGCATCCGCGTTCGTTCTACAAGAATTTTATATGCGTTTCTCAGAACAATCGGGTATTTATCAACGATATGCAGGAAATCCTGGCTGGAAATATGCCAGACGGAGACGTTCTCCAGCGCCTCAATCGAGGAGATTCGATGGTAGCTGTTCGATAATGATTCAACTTCGCCAATGATGTCACCCGGCATTGTAATGCTAAGGACCACTTCTTTGCCTTCATACATGCGATAAATTTTAACCATGCCGGAGCGAAGCAGGTAGATCTCATCACTCTCGTCATTCTCAAACATAAGAATATGGTTCTTCTTGAACTGCCGCTCTTTGAGAAACGGGACAATATATTGCAAGTCCTCTTCAGGAAGGCCGAAAAAATTTGAATGTCTGAGAGGTTATCAATCATGAATTCTACGCCCTTTCAGTTTCGTTATGTGAACAGCCTGGTTATGGGATGGTAAAGCAGCCCTACCGTGTTATTGTAGCATGATTTAAAGAAAACATAGCATAGAGTCATTTTTTGTTCTATGCCAAATTCGGGAAGAAATGATGAGTTTGGAACCAGGTTAATGGCCTGATCCCCTTCGGAGAAACCGTGCTAAAGCATTTGCAGGCCGGCGGGTATGATGTTATCCCATTGGTAAAATTTATGATATATTTACAGGACAAGGAATAATGAAATCTCTTCCAACAAAGACTAACTTAGATGTTATTGGAATGACAATCCAGTAGTTGGAGCGTTCGTTTAAGGGCCTCTTGATACTAATTTGGTAGATTTCAAATTCCTTGCTTCCTGGCTCAGCGTCGGTTTCGCAGCTAAGGATTGGTAGCTAAGCCACGCCCAGGTAAGGGTCCAAAGGCAAATATTTATATTAGGGAGGAAATCACAATGAAAAAGTCGATGAAAACCGTATTACCTCTGCTGCTCGCGCTCATGCTGGTTCTAACCGCATGCGGACAGAAGGCGCCGAATCAGAACGGCGCTGGGGCCGGCACCGGGAATACTCCTGCTGGCAACGGCAATCAACAGGAGCTCAAGAAGCTAAAAGTCGGCATGGTGACCGACCTTGGAAGCGTTAACGACAAGTCCTTCAACCAGAGCGCATGGGAGGCGCTGCAGCAGCTGGAGCAAGACTATGGCTTCGAAGTCAAATACCTGGAGCCCAAATCCGATGCGGATGTGGTCCCTAACCTGAATCAATTCGTCAAAGCAAATTATGATCTGACTTGGGCTACCGCGTATACGCTTGCCGATGCCGTAGCCCAGCTGGCTAACGAGAACCCGGATTCGATGTTCGGAATCGTGGACTCCGACCTGACGCTGCCTAACGTTGCGGCGGTATCCTTCAAGGAGCAGGAGGGCTCTTTCCTCGTAGGGGTGATCGCAGGATTGACGACGAAGACGAATAAAATCGGCTTTGTCGGCGGCATGGATATCCCCGTCATCAAACGCTTTGAAGCTGGATTCCGCGAAGGGATTAAAGCCGTTAATCCGGATGCCAAATTGATCGTAAACTACACAGGCTTGTTCAACCGGGTAGATATGGGGAAATCGGCGGCCTCTACGATTTATAACGATGGCGCAGATATTATTTTTCACGCGGCGGGCTTGACGGGAAATGGCGTATTTAATGAAGCGAAGGAGCGCAGCAGCAAGGGCGACAAGGTATGGGTTATCGGGGTCGACAAGGACCAATCCCTGATCTTCGGCGATGATGTCACCCTCACTTCCATGGTGAAGAAGGTAGATGAGGCGGTCTATCAAATCTCCAAGAGCTTGGCCGAAGGGAATTTCCCGGCAGGGAAGGTGACGCTGATGGGGCTTAAAGAGAACGGCGTGGACATTGCGCCGACTTCCGATAAGAACGTAGCCCCCGAGGTGCTGGCTAAAGTAGATGAGTATCGCCAAAAAATCATTAACGGCGAAATCACCGTACCTGAAGAATAATCCATTCGTCCCCTATTGCCGTACGTGATAGGGGACGGAAACTTTGATGGAGGGGTCTACTGTGACTAAGGCAGATATTGCGTTAGAGCTGAAAGGAATCACGAAGAGCTTCCCCGGAGTATTAGCCAATGACTCGATCAGTTTTCAGTTGAAGCGCGGCGAAATTCATGCTTTGCTCGGTGAGAACGGTGCAGGCAAGTCCACGTTGATGAGCATCGTCTTTGGATTATATCAGCCCGATGCGGGCGAGATTTACGTTAACGGGCAGAAGGAAGTGATCGATAGTCCGAACAAGGCGATTGATCTGGGCATCGGGATGGTGCATCAGCATTTTAAATTGGTCGAGCCCTTTACGGTAACGGAGAATATCATTCTTGGCATGGAGCCGAAGAAGGGCTTGAAGATCGATATTAAAGGCGCCAGCGCCCAGGTCAAGAAGCTCTCGGAGCAGTACAAGCTCGATGTTGATCCCATGGCCAGGATTGAGTCGATCAGCGTCGGCATGCAGCAGCGGGTAGAAATCATCAAGACGCTCTACCGGGGCGCGGATATTCTTATTTTCGACGAACCGACAGCCGTGCTCACACCTCAGGAGATCAGCGAGCTGCTGGAGATTATGAGACGGCTTGTCGCCGAGGGCAAATCGATTGTATTGATTACGCACAAGCTCAAAGAAATTATGGAGGTTGCAGATACATGCACCATTATCCGCCGGGGCAAGGTCATTGAGAGCGTGGAGGTCGCCAGGACGAACCCGCAGGAGCTGGCGGAGAAGATGGTAGGGAAGGCCGTCAACTTCAAGACCGAGAAGCAGGCAGCGACGCCTGGAGAAGTATTGCTGGAAGTCAAAGACCTGGTCGTGGAGGGCGGAAAGGGAAAAAATGCGGTCGATGGACTGTCCTTCTCCATTCGCGCAGGCGAGATTGTCGGGATCGCCGGGGTCGATGGCAACGGCCAGACTGAGCTGATCGAAGCGATTACTGGCATGCGCAGCATTAAATCGGGGGAGATTCTTCTGCAGGGCCAGGCCGTTGCGAACCAATCTCCGCGCATCATCTCCGAAAGCGGATTGTCACATATTCCGCAAGACCGCCATAAACACGGACTCGTTCTTGACTTTACTGTCAGTGAAAATATACTCCTGCAAACGTACCATCATCCGGAGTTCAGCCAGCGCGGCTTCATTAATGAGAAGTCACGGGACGAGATGGCCGCGCGCCTCGTCAAGGAGTTTGACGTACGGACGCCAAGCATTGACACGAAGGTCCGCTCCATGTCTGGAGGCAATCAGCAGAAGGTCATTATTGCCCGCGAGATCGACAAGAAGCCGCAGGTGCTCATCGCGGCCCAGCCTACGCGGGGGCTTGACGTCGGTGCGATAGAGTTTGTGCACAAGCAGCTCATTGCCCAGCGGGATCAAGGAAAGGCCGTGCTGCTCATCTCCTTCGAGCTCGAGGAGATTCTGAATGTGTCCGACCGCATTCTCGTCCTGTTCGGAGGACAGATTGTAGGCGAGACGACGCCGGAATCGACGAATGATCAGGAGCTGGGGCTGATGATGGCAGGCAAGCATGAAGGAGATGGCGCACATGAATAAGTTTATGAGTATTTTCAGGCGTGAATCTGCTGTTATTCCTGTTGTCTCTATTATTATTGGTCTATTATTGGGTGCGCTGATCATGCTGATCGGCGGGTATGATCCGCTGCTCGCTTACGATTCCCTGATTACCAAAATATTCGGCACCAGCTATGATATCGGGGAGGCCCTGCGTTCGATCGTTCCCCTCGTCATGTGCGGTCTGGCGGTAGCCATTGCCTTCCGCGCAGGCCTGTTCAATATCGGGGTCGACGGGCAAATCATCATGGGCTCGCTCGGTGCGCTTATTGTAGGCACGAAGCTAAGCCTGCCGCCGCTTCTGCACGCTCTGGTCGCCGTCGTGTTTGGTGCAATCCTCGGCGGACTGTGGGGCGCCCTGATCGGGTATATTAAGGCGAAGCGGGGCATCAATGAGGTTATTACCAGTATCTTGTTCAACTTCATTGCGCTGTACTTGAGCCATTACTTCATCCGTACGTTCATGCCGCAAGCAGGAACGCAGCGTTCCGCCATGATTCAGGAGTCCGCAAGCATTCAGATTGGCTGGCTGTCCCAGCTTATGGGAGGCGCCCGCATTCACTGGGGATTCCTCTTAACGATTCTCGCCGTAATCTTCTATCATATTTACCTGAACAGAACCAAGTGGGGGTATGAGCTGCGGGCTGTCGGGCTTAACCCGGATGCGGCTGAGTATTCAGGGATGAAGGTGCCGAATGTTCTGGTGCGCACCATGTTTATTTCCGGCGTGTTCGGCGGCCTGGTCGGCACCTTTGAGGTGCTGGGCGTATTCAAATATATCGCCATCAACTCGGTGACCTCGGGCCTCGGTTTTGATGGAATCGCGGTAGCCCTGCTGGGCGGAAATACGGCCCTCGGGGTGCTGCTGGCGGGGACGCTCATCGGGGCGCTGACCTACGGCTCGCAGGGCATGAGCTTCGGCGCAGAGGTGCCGGGCGAAATCATTCGGATGGTTATCGGCTTCATTATCTTCTTCGTGGCTGCACCCGGGATTGTGAGGCTCTTCTTCCGCCCGCTCACTAATAAAATGAAGAAGAAGGTGTAAGAGATGGACATTATCAGCAATCTCATCAATGGGACGCTTGTATTCTCCACGGCCTTTATCTTTGCTGCCCTCGGCGGCCTGATCTCCGAGCGTTCGGGCGTCATCAATATTGGACTGGAAGGCTTTATGGTGTCCGGAGCCTTCTTCTCGGCGGTCATTGCTTATTATGCCGAGTCGGCAGGATTAGGCGGATTGTCCCCGTGGCTCGGCGTGATCGGGGCCTTCGTATTCTCGGCCGTATTCTCCAGCATTCATGCCATAGCCACGATCGGGTTCAAGGCCAACCAGGTGGTCAGCGGGGTTGTGGTCAATATACTTGCGGCGAGCTCCACCTTCTTTCTGGTGAAGCTGATCTTTGAAGGCTCGGCGGAAAGCCCGCTGCTGACGACGGTATTTCATAAATTCAGAATCCCGTTCCTAAGCGATATTCCGTTTATCGGCAATGCCTTCTTCAACAACTATCCGACGACATATATCGCGATTGGGTTCGTGATTTTGATTTACTTCATTATTTATAAGACGTCGACGGGGCTTAGGCTCCGTGCCGTTGGCGAGCATCCGGGCGCCGCGGATACAGTGGGGGTCAAGGTTAATCGGATGCGCTATATGGCCGTTATCCTCAGCGGCTCGATCGCCGCGCTGGGCGGAGCGACGATCGTACTGACCTCGAACGGCAACTTTGCCTTCAATACCATTTCAGGGCAGGGCTACATCGCGCTGGCGGCCGTTATTTTCGGCAAATGGAATCCAGTCGGGGCTATGCTGGCTTCCTTATTTTTCGGCTTGGCTCAAGCGGTCAAGGATCAGCTGCAAATCTTCGAATTTGCAGCCCGCATTCCGAACGAGTTCTTCTATATGCTGCCGTATGTCCTTACGATGCTCGTCCTGATCGGCGCGGTAGGAAAGGCTCGGGCGCCGAAGGCATTAGGGGAGCCTTACGAGGTAGGGAAGCGATAGGCATCAGCAATTTATAGTTGGGATAAGGGCTGGAGTCGGTTAAGACCTCCAGCTCTTTTTAAAACAAAATTACGGTAAGCTGCCAAGTATATAACAGAAAGTGCTACAAAATGAGGGGAATTCTATGCAACAGGTCTGTGAGCAGGAATTGTAGTGCTAATAAAGAGGTGTTCTTCATTGGATAGCAGACTGGAAAGATGGTTTCACCTTCAAGCAGAGAAGACGACGATACGTACCGAAATGGTAGCAGGATTAACAACGTTTATGACGGTGGCCTACATCATTGCCGTGAACGGCTCTATTCTAAGCATGGCGGGGATGCCGTATGAAGCGGCTACGATCGTGACGGTCATTTGCTCCTTCATCGGCTGTATGCTGATGGCGCTGTGGGCCAACTCGCCCCTTATTCTGGTTCCAGGTATGGGAGACAATGCGTTTTTTGTATTTACGCTCGTATTCTCGCTAGGATTAACCTGGCAGCAGGCACTAGCTGCGGTATTCCTTGCCGGAATTGTGTTCATGGCCACGTCGGTGACGAAGTGGGCGGACTATCTATCCCGCTCGATTCCGAAGTCGATGATTCATGCGATGACGGCGGGGATCGGCTTTTTTATTGCCTTTCTCGGCTTACGAAACGGCGGTGTGATCGTGGCCAACGAAAGCACCTTCGTGAGCTTGGCTAATCTGGATGAGCCTCACGCGTTAACGACGATTTTAACATTGGTTATCGCGCTGCCTTTATTCTTGCGTAATGTGAAAGGGAGCTTCTTAATTGCGATCATTGCCGGAACAGGGATCGGTGCGGCGCTTGGCATTGTTGATTTCTCAGTGCTGCGTGATTTCAGCATTTCTTTTGACGGGTATGGAGAGCTGTTTCTTGCTTTGGATTTCAGCGGGATAGGGACATTCCAATTTTGGACGGCCGTATTCTCTTTATCGATGGTAATTATCTTCTCAAATATGGGGGCCCAGTTGGGTATGCTCCCGAATAAGTCAAAGTTTAGAAAGTCGTTTCAGGCGAATTCGTTTTCGGTGATCAGTGCAGGGCTGCTCGGATGCAGTCCGATGACGACGGCAGCGGAAGGAGCGACCGGTATTGCATCCGGCGGAAGAACGGGGCTTACCTCGCTAACCGCCGGACTGCTTTTCATCCCCGCCTTGTTTCTCGTCCCCCTATTTAAGGTCATCCCGAGCAGTGCGATTGCTCCGGTGCTTATTATTGTGGGCTGCCTGATGATAATGTCGATCAAGGAAGTGCCTTTTGACGACTTTACCGAAGCCTTTCCGGCTTACATGATGCTGGCCATCATGCCCTTATCCTTCAGCATCGCTAACGGGATTGCGTTTGGCTTCATCGCTTATCCAATCGTGAAGTGGGTGACGGGCCGCCGTGCGGAAGTGTCCATGACCATGTATATGATCGCTTTCTTCTTCCTGCTGTATTTCATTTTGGGTTCAATGTAAAGCGGTCTGCTGATTCTTACGTTTGTGTTGAACCTGCTGTTGGTTCGCTGGCTTTCGCGTTGCATTCGCGCATACTCTGGCTGGGCATATTGCTGTTGTGGCTTTTGTTTTGCGTGATGTCAACGTTCTTTCTACCAGGGGGCTATTTGTTTACCTGGCTGCTTCTATATTCAGCCTGATCGGCCAGGCATATTGTTCACGGTTGCGGGCTCTTTCAGAATTCGTTCATATGTAAACCAAGAACCGCTCATGCAGCTCGTCCATGCTCAGCATGCGGATATGATCAGGAAATCGGTCATGCAGCGCACAAACAGACAGTTTGTACGCGGGATCGATATCATACTGCTTGAACGAACAAGGCTTGAAATCATTTTGGGTGTCTAACTCGATCCGCTCCTGTCCAACACGGATGGAGAAGGAGTCCAGCGGCAAGGAGAGCCCCATACCCGCCGCTTTAATATAACTCTCTTTAAGGGTCCATAAATCGAAAAAATAGCTTAATCTGGCACCCCCCTGACGCATATAAAGATCAAAGCACTCCTGCTTTGAGAAAAAACGATTGGCGATGCTGAAATCAATATCTGCGAACTTTTCCACATCAATCCCGACAGGGGAATCGTCTATGGCGCAAACTACCCATTTCCCGGAATGGGAGTTGTTAAAGTGCAGACTGGAATCCCCTTCCAACAGCGGCTTGCCGTAAGCATTTTGAATCAATCGTATATCCCTGTTCTTCATGTTCAGTCTGCTGCAAATGAGGAGCCTGGATAGAATATCAGCCGTTAATGTTCTTAGCGCGTCTTCTTTGTGCATAAATCTATGGATTCGCTCCTGCCTATCGATAGGAAGCACATCGATCAGGCCCCAAATTGGGAGCGAGGTTATGTTCGGTTCTAGCCGGACACCGTAAATCTCAGTCATTTTTTCCCCGCCTAATCTATTAGTCAGTTAGTTTCCTCTTCTTCCATTATAAGGATAATAATGCGGAGGGCAAATACAAGCCAGCAAACATTGGTGCTACCAGCATTTCACTTCAAAGTCATTTCTACCCTAAGCACTCCATGATAAGATATAGATAATTTAACGATAGAGTCTAAATTGCTTCGAAGAGTGGGGGAACAGCAATAATGCAACAGGGTATCGCTTGGTGGAGGAGGGGGAATATGAAGAGGCGATAAAATATTTGGAGAAAGCGATTGAATATGCTTATAAAATGGAGCCGGCCCTCGTTGATTTGGAAAGCGAAATGAAATTGGATCGGCATATGGGGGCTCCATTCAACAACCTAGGCTGGGCGTATAACGAATTGGAGGATTATGAGAGAGGCTTGGAATACATCGAGAAGTCGCTCCTCATTGTGCCCAACCAGGATGGGGAGTATGTGAATAAAGGAAATGCCCTGTATGGCTTGTATGAATATGAAGCCGCCCTGGAGAGCTATGATCAGGCTTTAGCAATAGGCGACGAGAAGTATGCTTATTATGGTAAAGGCAGAGCGCTTTTTGATTTGGAGCGATATGAAGAAGCGCTGGAGCAATTCGATATTTATTTGGGTATGGATGAATCGGATATGGACGGGTTTGAAGCGAAAATATACACCTTGCTCCAACTCGGTCGGTATGAGGATGCGAGCAGGCTGGCCGATGATCTCATCCGTCAGGAACCGGATAACTATGAGACATACCGTATTAAAGCCGCTGTAATTGAAGATACAGGCAACATAGATCTAATAGAAACTCATTATAAGAGCATGATTGAAAAGTTTCCCGACAATATGGAAGTTTACGTGCAGATGATGGAGACATATAACGCGCTGGGAGATTTTGAACGGGTAAAGAGCAGCTATAACGCCGCCGTTCAAAAGGATCAGTCCAATGCAGATATACATATAGCTATGGGAGACGTTCATATGGAACGATCCATGTATGTTCAAGCAGCCAGGTATTATGATTATGCGCTTCAGCTCCAGCCTCGGCATGAAGAGGGCAGCATCAACAGGCTGAGGGCGCTGTACAATGGGCGCAGGAATTATCAGTGCATCGCCTTTGGCGAGGAAGCGGGGAAGCAAGAATTCTCCTCTTCCCTTATTCCATGGTTTACAGGGCAATGTCATTTTGATTTAAACCAATATACGGAAGCCATTAAAGCAATGGAGAGAGTGATTGATCTGGATCCGCAAGATGACGAGGCTTACGCCACGATTGCGTATTCCTATTACATGCTGGAGGAGTACGATCGGGCGGAGGAATTCTGCGAGAAGAGCTTGGAGTTATACTCCGGCAATTCGATGGCCCTATATATTCAAAATGCAATACAGGACAGCAGGAAGCCGCTTGGCGAGCGAATTAAGCATTTTTTCCAAGATAATTATTTGTATATAGGCAGTATTCCTGATGTAGATACGATTTTGTCCAAGCTGGATCAGAAGGAGCTGACGACGGCGGAAATCGCTGCGGTCATCGATCGTGCGATCCAGCAAGGGGACGTCTTCACCTCGGTCATATATGGGCAGGAATACGATCAATTCACCGGGAGACCGGATCAGGATGTGCTTTATGAAGACCAGGGAACGATCGCTTACTTCCGCATTTATGAATTTAATCCAAGTACCGATGACAGGTTTATCGAATATCTCGATCAAATTTCCAGCCCCGAAACGAAGAAGCTTGTCATTGACCTTCGCGGGAACACAGGCGGGGATATGGACAGCGCGAATCATATTCTGGATGCGCTCCTGCCGGAATGCGTGACAAGCATGCTGATTGAGCGGGATGGTTATGCGGACAATTACTACTCGGATGCGGATTATATTGCCTTCCGTCATATATATGTCCTGGTCGATGGGAATACGGCGAGCGCCTCCGAGCTGCTAACATTGGGCTTGAGCACCTATTTGCCTAATGTGATGATCATAGGACAGGATACATACGGCAAAGGAGTCGGCCAACGCGTTTTCGAGGATAAAGCGAATAAAATTATGGTCATCGCGGTAAATCACTATTGGAACGTGAGGCAGAACAATATTATGCACTCCCACATCCGCCCGGATATTTACGTTAAAAGCTCCAAGCTGGAGGATTATATGCAGCCGATAAGAGCAGATCGTTAGAGTCGCGACATGCACCGAGGGTTATGGACACGGATCACAATTGTGATAAAGTAAAATGAAAGAATGGACGAGGAGGGTAAAACAACATGCAGAATCATACAGAACACGAGGCATTGCCGCCAAAGACCTGTTCGATTGAGCGATTAGTGACTATGCCTGCTGACGTGGAGAAGGTGTTGGCAGGCCAGAAGACGGCTACCCGCCGCAACGGTCGTTACGCCGATGTGGGTGAAGTGATGACGCTGAAGGGGCGGGATTTCGTAGTAGAGCGGGTATATTCCCAGGCTCTCGGCGATCTGACGGAAGAGCAGGCTATGCAGGAAGGCTATGCCAATCTGGAGGAATACAAGCAGTCGATCCTGTCTATTCATCCCGGCATGCGCTGGGTACCGACCATGCGAGTTTGGGTTCACGAGTTCAACCCTGTGCAGAAATAGGCGGATGTGGATAAGCTGCGTATCATCCTCTTGTATATCCATATCCTTAGCGCGATTACGACGATTGGCCCCTTTTTTGTGCTGATTTCTTTGGTTCCGAGGCTTCGGTCGGCAGGGCCCGAGGCACGTCAGGCCTATTTGAATACGTTTAAGTCGGCGATCCGGCTGGTCAAGCACATGGGACATGTGCTTGTTGTCTCGGGAATACTCCTGATCCTGGCGGCATCCTGGTCCTGGTTGGAGCCCTGGCTTGTAGCGACGTATATTATTTTGGCTTGTTCGCTCTATTTTATGGCCTGTGCTTTTACGCCAAAGCTGCGTAAATTCGGAGAGCCTGATGTCAATGAGGAGGCTCTGATCAGGAAGCTGATTCGTTCGGTATGGATTTATTTGCTGCTCCTGCTCGTTATGTTGTGGCTTATGGTTGCCAAGCCGCAGCTATGGTAGTTATTTGCGCAAATGCGCGGTCGGCCACAGTGACCTGGCTGAGTCGCCCCCCATTCCTGCGGTTTGCAGAAGGGAGGGCGATTTTTTCTCCGTTTATTGGACGAGGCTAAGCTTCGGTAAAGGTATTAAAGGAAAGGCTGCCTCCCTATTTTGTGTCTATCGATAATCATAATGGCAGCAGTAATTATCTTGAAGTCATTATTTATAAGTTTGTGTGATTCTCCCCTTTTCGATGCTCTTCCATCCATTGAACGGCCCAGTCTACGAGTTGTCTCTGTCTCAGAAAACGAACCTCAGCCTCACCGACCTTGTGGATCGCTACCTGGTGAGCTCTGTCGAATTCTTCACCCAGAATGGTGAAATCTCCGTCATCCACAGCTTGAGTGCGGTAGGTCACCCATTTTCTCTCTCCGTCTAGCAGAATCGCACTGCTCTCCTCCATAAATCGCTTCGTGGGGAAATCCGCCTTGGTCTCTGCTAAGTGCAGTGAGGTGTTCTTGTTGTGGCCGACTCCGATGAGCAGGATGTGGCCGTCAAGCTCGTATAGCTTATGGAGCGGCGAACCTTTGCCAAAAATTTGGCTTAGATCATGCTCCTTCGTAAGATACTCTGCATGCTTGCCTACGGCAGCCATGGATCTTGCAGGATGATCAGATCTGGAGGCCCCAGGCCATTTCCTTAACATTTCCGCAACAATGCCCATTCCGATGGCTGGAGTAATGTCTTTATTATAGGCGGGCCAATGCTCGCGGATGACAGGCCAGTGCTCGGGAGACACCTCCCAATGAACGCCTGTGGCGGGATCAAGATTCTTCCAGGTTTGGGCTGGCATCATCAGCGTCCCCTCATCGCCGACAATTTCAAGCAGAGCCCGGATTAAGGTCTCGGCTCCGCCAACTACGAATCCGAGCTTGCTTAGCGAGGTATGAACGATGATCGCTTGCCCTTCTGATACGCCACATCGGCGGAACTGCTCTTTGAGTACGTCTTTGGTCAAAACAGGCTTTTGGGCATCGTGAAAATTAGCCACTGCTGATCACTCCTTATTTCTTCGAATTTACAAAAAAAAGAGACAATCCCTCCTAACGCCGAGGGGTTGTCTCTGGTGCTTCCAGAAAAGCATTGCCCTTATTTTGCTGTGCTTCTTGTATATTATATTTGAAAAGGCAAATAGTTTCAATATTATTCCAGATGCACCCCGTTTATAAAATTGAGATAGACGAGCTATTTACCAATAATAGAATCACCGGGTTGTCTTATGCCCTTAAAATTCGAGCGGTTTACGTATATATAGTAAAAGGGGGGCGTTAGCGTGGATAGTGCCAAATATACGATAGAGAAAACGATATCGATAAGCTTCGTGTCTGACGCATTCTGGGACCGGTGGCTCGGAATCGGTTTGCCGAAGCCGGTGGTATACGAGCTGCGCCAGCGGGTGACCGGAATCGAGAGCTGGACGGAAGTGCTGCAAGGTCATGCTGCCGTGTATGAGCAGCTGGCGTCCAAGCTGCTTCATCAGCAATTGATCAGTGAAGCCGAGTATTTCTACCGAAGCGCAGCTGTGAATTACAATCTTATCCAGTGGATGTATCCTCATACCGGACGAGACAAGCAATTGTGGTACGAACGCTGCATAGACATGCACCGGCAGGCGGATGGGCTGGCCGAGGACGAGATTGTCGAGGCGGAGATTCTGGTTGAAGGGAATAAGTGCAGCGGAAGAATACGAACTCCAAAGCATCCCCGCGGCTGCGTAATCATCATATATCCGATTGATTCGTCGAAGGAGGAGCTGATTAAATATGAGATTGGCTTCGCTAGAGAAGGCTTCATTACCATCAGCTTTGATGGACCGGGGCAGGGCGAGACGTATGTCTTGAACCGTAGCCTGGCAACTCGGCGAGGCTGGGAGCTGTTTATACACAAGCTTATCGAGCTTGCGGCACAGCAATTTCCGGGGCTGCCGCTGCACCTATTCGGAACCAGCTTTGGCGGTTCCTGGGCCATTGAAGGAAGCCGCCATTCCAGCATCGGCAGGGTTGCGGCGGTCAGCCCTGTTTTGGAGAGCCAGGGGAGGCTGCCGGATTATTTTAAGGAACGTTTGGCCTACGTGATTAAGGGAGAGGAGAGCCCTCTTGAATTGAAAGAGGAGAATATCGGTCAGTCGGGACCGCTTCTTCTTATACATGGCCAGATGGATGACTGGGTGAAGGAGGAGGAGATCCGCTCGTTCTACCGCAGAATATCTGCCGAGAAGCAGCTGATCGAATATCCGGATGAACGGCATGCCTGCAGTTCCCGAATGGATGACATCATTCAGGCGGCTTCGGAATGGTACACGCGTGGATTGTAGTTAACTCCTCGATCGTAGTTAACTTCTCCGCAGAAGATGCGGCTCTTTCTCATTCGTCGTCAGTCTAGGGTTGTTGTTCCAGGCAGGACAGGTATAATGGGGATGAATCATTCCATTACCAACAGTTGGAGGTTATCATGCATACGAAGCAAAGTTTGATGGATCAGCTTGAAAGTGCTGGCATTAACCGGCATGGAACCGTGCTGATGCACTCATCCATGAAAAGCATCGGCGAGGTAGAGGGAGGAGCAGACACGGTTCTGGATGCCCTTTTGGAATATATGAAGGATGGACTATTAGTTTTGCCTACCCATACCTGGTCTTATATTAATGCGGATAATCCGAAGTTTTATGTAGAGACCTCCGAGGTCTGCGTCGGCATACTCCCTGAATTGTTCCGCAAGCGTCCGGGTGTAATCCGCTCTCTTCATCCTACGCATTCCGTAGCGGCGCTGGGCAAGGATGCGGCTGAGTTTACCGCGGGCGACGAGCGCTGGGATACGCCTTGCCACAGGGAATCGGCTTGGGGCCGCCTGCTGGACCGCAAGGCCACGATACTGCTTGTAGGAGTGGATCTGCGCAGAAACACGTTTATCCATGGGATTGAAGAATGGGTCGATATTCCCGGAAGACTGACGGATAGTCATGAGCAGCTGTACACGGTGCTCCCTGACGGCCGGGAGATTCTGGTTCCGTCGCGCCGCCATTGCGGTCTGCCTTGGTCGGAGCATTTTTGGAAGGTAGAGGGCGTCCTGGAAGAACAGGGAGCGCTCTACCGTGCGCGTCTGGGCGATGCCGAGGTGCTGGTATGCGATACGGTGAAGACGACGGATATCCTGACGGATATGCTGCGCAAGAACCCGGATCTGTTTTCGGATAACGAGCCATTGGCCGAGTAGCAGAGAGGAAGCCTTGATGAGAGAAAAAGCCGACTGCCCCAGGCAGTCGGCTTTACGCCGTTCTTCACATCTTATATCTTCATATCTCGGATATGCGTCTCGGATATGCGGTTATTGAGCGAGGCCAGATCATCCATGGTTTGTTATTAGCTGGAGTAATTTCGCTATGTCCGTCTCTTGGCAAGTTTGTTAGCTAGTTTGCCGGTCGTCGCTTTTTATAATAGGGATCCAGATTTCGCAAAGATAATCCTCGGCTGAGGTATCTCCCGGCGAATAGACCTCCAGCTCCGGCGCATTCGCAACCTCATAGCCGGTAGCCGGGAACCATTCCTGAAATATCCGCTCAAACACCTGCTGAATGGCGTGAGGCACTGGACCGACTGCATTGAAGATCGCCCAGGTAGAACGAGGAATCGTTGTTAGCGAGAATCCCTCTACAGAGCTTCCAGATCGGTGGGTGCAGCAATCATATAAGTGAAATCCCCGCTTTCCGGCTGCATATGCATGCAGGCTCCGAGGAGATTCCCGCCGTTGCCAAACGAGCCGAGCTTCTCAATCATGCCATTCTGGTGGCACTCCTGCCAGAACCTCGAAATTTGTCCCTTGTCATGACATTTTACTTCGATGGCCTTGCCGATGACCTTGAAAGCTTCTTTGTCAATGATTTTGTAATCCATATCTTGATCTCCCTTCAGCGATAAATGGAAGGAAATGCGCGGAAAGGCCTTCAAACTGGCGCCTGGACTGCGGGCTTCCGAAGGCGGGATGCCGTGTATTTTGCGAAAAGCTTTAGTGAAAGACTCAGGGGAATCATAGCCATACTTCAGCGCTACATCAATCACCTTAGAAGACGTTGTTGCCAGCTCCTGGGCAGCCAAGGTCAGCTTGCGCTTACGCATATATTCAGCTACGGTCATGCCAGTTAAGATGAGAAACACCCGTTGAAAATGAAATGGAGATACACAGGCTGCCCTGGCAATCTCATCAATGTCCACCCGACCCTCCAGCCGCTGCTCGATCAGCTCCAAAGCATCCTTGATACGCAGTAACCTTTCCAAACACATAACCTCCTTGTAAATATCAGCATATCACCCTAGGGCAGGGCGTTCCTGTCTTTTCGTGCTTTTTGCGAACAGCCTCTTGCAGCTATCGTACCTTAGTTTGATAGGAATTAGAATCGATAAGAATTGGAGTCGATAGGAATTAGAATCCATAGGATTGGAATTGGTAGGATTGGAGTCAATAGGGGTTGGAATCGATGGGAATTAAAATTGGTAGGATTGGAGTCAATAGGAGTTGGAATTGATAGGAATTGGAATTAGTAGGGGTTGAAGTCTATAAGAGTTGGAATTGACGGGAATTGGAGTCGATAGGAATTGGACAGGGTCAGAAGTGAAATTAAATGGCGTAACTTCGGTCCGAAACCCATTTTCTCAAAGAATCGATCCAGGGGCGGATTTTTGGGTATTTGTACACTTGTTACAGATTTTGTAAGTGTGTTGTAGTAAAATGGGATTCGGGGACAAGTAATATTTTCAATGATAGGGAGAGGTGAGTAATGGAGCAGACGAATATGATGGCAACCATTGTAACTAAGCAAGCCTTTAGCGCGATTGGACTACGTTGGGAGGGTACATTTGCCGAGGCGGGTGCCGGCGGTATACGCGCAATCCATGAGAAGCTGCTGCAACGGCGCGTGGAAATCCGCGGTATTGTTGATCCTGGCAATTTTTACGGCTTATCTTACCACGCTTATCCAGGTGGGGACGGATTCGTTCATTACGCGGTATTCGAGGTCGCTGACCCCGGGGAAGAGCAAATCCCCGAAGGAATGGTGAAAGTCCAAGTACAGGCAATGAAATATGTGAAATACGAGCACCGGGCCGAGGAAAATATCAGCGAATCGTACAGCAGCATTTATGCCTGGATCGAACAGCAGGGCCTCAAGACGCAGCCGCAGGAGGAAAAGGAGCTGACGCATTTCGAAATATATCCAAGCGACCAGGATCCTTACAGCTCACACCCTAAGTTTACGATCATGATCCCTGTTCTAGAGGATTAGTCCGTTTGCTCCTCCAATTTAGTACGCAGAAATAGTACGCAGAAAGCAGCTTAGTACGAAGAAAGCAGTTTAGCACGCAGAAAGCAGTATGGTGAAATCGAAAGGCCGAATTTCCACTAAAAAGACGCCGATAAGAGACTGCTTTGCGAACCGTCTCGGTAAGGCGTTTTTTTAATATATAGGGAACTCTGGAATCAGAGAGTCCCATTATTGATCGTTGCAAAAATGGTCGGTTAGGGTACGTTGATTAGCGATAGCCGTCCTTCACGATTCATAACGGACCCTGGTTCCGCTATTCCGACGAAAATGGGGTAAAACACTCTGCTTACGGACCCTAGTTCCGCTATTACACTCAAATTCAGTCAACTTGCAGCTTATTTTTGCAAATAAGGGCTTCTGGGTCCGATAAACGCTCAAATTCCGGCCAAAACAAGAAATAGCGGATCTCCTGTCCGCAAGCTTACTTTATAACCTGCCACCTTGCTAGTTCGCACGCCAATCACCCAATTTAACGATTTTACTCGGCTATCCAAGTTTAACCAGCCCGTGGTGTCCTCCGCCCACCTTCCCTGCTACGCCACCATGTTCAACTTCGTTCCTGCCTATCGCAACCCGCCTTTCTCGTCAAAGCTTGTCTAGTTCAAGTCTTTCCATGCCCATACCTAATCGAACTCCTGCTGATACTGCAAGCCACGAACCGTAGCTCTAGCAAATCCACATCTTAGCTGTGGCAACCCCTGTCCTGTTCTCTAACAATCCGCATTGCGTACCTCTGCAAACCCCGTATCGTTCCTCCAACAAATCCGGCACCTTTGCTCGCGCCATTGCTCTAGCAAGCCCTTCACCGCTGCTCCAGCAGATATACGGTAAATATTGCCTTTACATCCAGTTGATCATTTGATGTAGAGGTTTCAGAGGTTGTAATTTATAATAGGAGCTTGGACGGAACATGAAGAAAGACATCGTTAGCGAGGTAGATAGATATGAACGCGATAGAAGTGCAGGATTTGCGCAAAGCATTCAAAATACAAAAAAACCGCGAAGGCCTCAAAGGGGCCTTTGCGGACTTGTTCAAACGGCAATACCAGGAGGTCATTGCCGTAAAAGATATTACATTCGCTATTCCCCAAGGCGAAATTTGCGGCTACATCGGGGAGAACGGCGCGGGCAAATCGACGACCATCAAGATGCTCACCGGCATACTGGTGCCGACCTCCGGTCATCTCAAGGTAGGCGGCTACGTGCCCTACGAGGAGCGGGAGCGCTTCGTGCAGAATATCGGCGTCGTCTTCGGGCAGCGCAGCCAGCTGTGGTGGGACATCGGCGTCATCGAATCGTTCCAGCTGCTGCGGAAGGTATACCGGGTGCCCGAGCAGGACTTCAAGAAGCGGCTGGACGAGCTTGTGGAGCGCCTGAAGCTCCAGGATCTGCTGAATCGTCCGGTGCGCAAGCTCAGCCTGGGGCAGCGCATGCGCTGTGAACTCGTCGCCGCGCTGCTGCATAACCCGTCGATTCTGTTCCTTGACGAGCCGACGATCGGGCTCGATATCATGGTGAAGTCGGAAATTCGCGACTTCCTCAAGGACATGAACCGCGAGCACGGCACGACGATCCTGCTGACGACGCATGACTTGCAGGATATCGAGGCCCTTTGCTCCCGCGTCATCATGCTGGATGATGGACGGATCATTTACGACGGCGGGCTGGAGGAGCTGAAGCAGCGCTGGGGCACGGGGCGTGAGGTGCTGTTCCAATTCGGAAGGGCGACGAAGCTGGAGACGCTGCGGCAATGGACGGAAGGGTTGGCCGTGACATGGTCAGCCGAGAACGAGCTCAATGCCAAGGTCTGGATTCCGCTGGAGCTCAACGTATCCGACGTGCTCGGCCGCGTCGTGGGACAGGCCGACATTACGGATATCAAAATAATCGAGACGAATACCGATGAAATCGTACGCAGCATCTATCAATCCGGGTCGGCGAACAAGCCGGAGGAAGCGGCGGGATCCTTCATGGCCGAAACAACGGAGGCCCCCCATGTCTAAGCGTCTTTCATTTACTCCGTCTTCACCCAGACCGCCCCGCCCGGAAGGGCGAAACTCGCGCCATAGCGGAAAACGCCTGCTCCTGGGCGCGTATTTAGACTTTATCCGGATTCGGTTTCTGACCATGCTCGCTTACCGCATCAACTATTACACTGGTATTCTCATCTATACCCTCAACATCGGGGTCAACTATTTCACCTGGAAGGCTATTTACGGCGAGGGAGACTCGCTGGGAGGCTTCACCGCTGTGCAGATGACGACTTACGTTGCGGTATCATGGATGGCCCGGGCATTCTATTTCAACAACCTGGACCGGGAAATATCGACCGATATCCGCGACGGCAGCATTGCCATTCAATTCATACGCCCGTATAACTATGTCTTTGCCAAAATGATGCAGGGCCTCGGGGAGGGCATGTTCCGCTTCCTGCTGTTCATGATTCCCGGCATGGCCATCGCCATGCTCCTGTTCCCGGTGCAGCTGCCAACGGCTCCATCGGCCTGGGCGGGCTTTCTGGTCATGCTGGTCTTCAGCTTCCTGATCAATTCGCAGATCAATGTTATTACGGGCCTCTCGGCCTTCTTCATCGAGAATAACGAAGGCGTCATGCGGATGAAGCGAGTGATCGTCGATCTCTTCTCAGGGCTCATTGTGCCAATCAGCCTGTTTCCGGGCTGGCTGTCCAAGGTGCTTGAGGTGCTGCCTTTTCAGGCGATCACCTATTTGCCGGGCTCCGTCTTTACGGGCAGGGTACAGGGCGTGGGCATTTGGAACGTGCTGGGCATTCAGGTGTTCTGGTTCGCGGCCTTGATCATCCCGATGATCCTGTTATACCGGGCGGCGCGGCAGCGCCTGTTCGTGCAAGGAGGTTAACGAGAGGCATGACGAGGATGTTCTATTACTTAGGCTTAATTGTGGAATATTTCAAAAATTACATGAAAACCCGGCTTACTTACCGTGCTGATTTCTGGGTCGAGGTGATCTCGGACTTGCTGTTCCAGGCGACGAACTTTATTTTCATTCTGGTCGTATTCATGCATACCGACAGCCTGGGCGGCTGGAGCCAGAACGAGGTTATTTTTGTCTATGGCTTCTTCATGGTCCCCTATGCCGTCTTCAGCTGCTTCGTCAATATGTGGAATTTCAGCGAGCGCTACATCGTTAAGGGAGAGATGGACCGCGTACTGACGCGTCCGGCGCATCATCTATTCCAGATTTTCCTGGAAAATATCGATCCACCCGCGCTGATCGGCGGTGTAGTCGGCATTGTCATAATGGTTATCAGCGGCGGTCAGCTTGGGTTGCCATTCGAATGGTGGACCATTCCGGCGCTCATCATTCTGACGCTTTGCGCGGTCGCGATTTATACAGGCATCTACACCGCGCTCACCTCGCTGTCATTCTATTCGGATGCGCCGACTGGGATACTTCCGCTCATGTTCAATATTCAGAACTATGGGCGCTATCCCGTCACGATTTACAACCGGACGATCCAGATTCTGCTGACCTGGGTTATCCCGTTCGCCTTTGTCGGCATCTATCCGGCTGCTCTGTTCTTGCAGCGGGAAGAGATGACAAGCATGGCCCTGCTTACTCCGGTGATGGGGGCTATTTTCCTTGGCATAGGCTTGTTGGCCTGGAATATGGGGGTCAAGCGCTACAAGGGCGCTGGCTCCTGAGAATGCTGCCTTGTCGGTAGTACAATGCCGCATTCTTAAACTGCGATGGACATGGCCAAGTGCAGGCTTCTAAGGAAATGCCTCGAACTCCTTAAGGCCCCGACCCCTGGTTACTCTCAGTGCACCAGCATCTAAATATGCATACAAGCCTTGTCATACCCAAAAACCCGCTAAACCATTTAGCGGGTTATTTGCCATCTGTTCGCAGCATTACGCTGCAAGCCAGCGGCTGAGATCTTCCATGGCCTATTTCACGGCCGGTGCGATCCGATCAATTCTGTTCGTCCAGATCCCACCGGTATAGCCTTTGGGAAGCCTTGTTAAATCCTCTGCGGTATCAAATCCTTCCGACCACTCCCCGCTGCCTGCGACAACGATCACCCGTGTGCCGGCGTCATCCATCCGGTTCAAAAATTTATTCGGCCAGCCCCATAGCCAGGGGGCGAACCTCTCGGGAATATGCAGCTGCGTATTCCTGCAGCCGGCCGGCACATATCCGGTCCAACCGATCCCTTCATACGACAGGAGGCAGCTTTTTAACGTAGCCTTTGACATCACTCTCAACCCTGGCAAATCCTCCTGCAGTGCAGCTATAGGGGCATCTCCGCCATAGACAGCCAGTTGAGCCCGGCGTTCCTCCGGAAGCTTACTCAGATATCGTGCAAGCTGGCGGCCTTCGCCAGAATCATTGCTTTTAATATGAATCAGGAAGGAGCCCTCGGGAAAATAAGCCAGCACCTCATCCAGCGAAGGCATCAGCCCTGTTCCTTTGCCGCGAAAAGGGTAGGTTGCGCCGTTATCCGCCGTATAACCGTAACCGATATCGATTTCCTTCAGCTCGTCCATCGTATAGTCACTGACCATGCCCTGGACATTCGTCCGGCATTCTAGCGTCCAATCATGAAAAACAGCGAAATGCCCGTCCTTCGTAGGCTTAATGTCCAGCTCAACCATATCCGCTCCAGCATCAAAGGCCGCTTCCATCGAGGGAATCGTATTCTCCAAGTAAGGGTGCTCCGGCTCGAAAATTCGGGTGGCCGTGCAGGTGTCTCCTTCTATACCTTCCATGCTGAAGGTCTGCCCCAGCCCGCGGTGGGCCAGCAAGAAGGAGGAGCCGTTGCGCCCCTTGGCGAGCAGAGAAGAATTATTTAAGTAGATAAATGCTGATAAAATGAGCAGAAATAAAAATGCTCGCTGCAGTCCTTTTTTTCGCTTCATTTTCACGTTCCTATCCTTGTAAAATATCACGCAGCGTCTGGTCCAGATGAGGAAACTTAAACGTGTAGCCTTCCCTCTCCAAACGCTCGGGGATCACCCAGCGGCTCTTTAGAATCAGCTCCGTCTCCGTCTGGATCATCACGGCGCCCAGCTCCAGCAGCCACTTCGGCGAGGGCAGTCCGAAACTGCGGTTCATCACCCGCCGCAGCTCGCTCATGAGCTCCCGATTCGTGACAGGATTCGGGGAGGCGCAGTTAAACACGCCGCTCAAATCTTCCCTAGCCTGGAGAAACGAGATGATTCCGTAAATGTCCTCGATGTGAATCCAGCTGAAACGCTGGGTACCAGGCCCCTGAACACCGCCAAGCCCGAAGCGGACGAGGTTCTTGTATGGCGTCATCACGCCTCCGTGTTCGCCAAGGACAATGGCGATGCGCAGCGCAGCCTGTCTTGTTGCCGGTAATTTGAAGGAGAAGAAGGCCTGCTCCCACGCTTTGGCCACCTCGACGGAGAAGCCGGTTCCGATCTCGCCGCCCGCTTCCGTCATCGGGCGATCCTCAGCATGCCTGTAGATCGTGGCTGTGCTTGAATTGATCCACAACGCAGGCGGCTGCTTGCAGGCTAGCACGGCAGCGCCAAGAAGCTGAGTCGTCTCCGTACGCGAATCTATAATGGCCTTCCTGTTCTTCTCCGTATAGCGGCAGTCGACGGACTTTCCCGCCAGATTGATCAGCATCTCCGCTTGTTCTAGAGCTTCTACAATGTCCTTGTGATTCTGCCAAGAAATATGTCCAGGCCGTCTGGAAATATGTATTACTTCATAGCCTTGCTGTTGAAACTTGTCACTTAAGTAGGTTCCGATAAAGCCGGTTCCCCCGGCCAAGATGATTTTTCCGGCCATAAGCACAGCAACTCCATTTCTGCCCCCGTTGTTGCATGGGCGGGGCTGGTTATTATTTATGATTCAAACGGCCTGTTTCACCGTTCGCTTAATTATGTAGACGTCGGCAGGGGGCTAAAGTTACACTTTCGGATATATTTCTCAATAATAGAGCCTTGTTTTCATAAAAAAGATTTGGGACAATAATAAACAGAATTTTAAATTCTGAAAAGAGGATAAAACATGTTGAATACATCATCCATTTATGGATTTACGCTAGATCAGCTGATCGCCTGGCTGGAGGAGCGGGGACACAAGAAATCACGCGCGCTCCAGGTATGGGATTGGCTTTACCGCAAACGGGTACACAGCTTCGCGGATATGAATGACGTCAGGCCTGAGGTTGTTGCGCTGCTGGAAGAGAATTTCGTGATGGAGACGCTGACAGAGCAGGTGAAGCAGCAGTCTGCGGACGGAACAGTCAAGTTTCTCTTTAAACTGGCGGACGGCAATCTGATTGAGACGGTTTTAATGAGGCATAAGTTCGGTCTCTCCGTCTGCGTCACCACACAGGTCGGCTGCAATATCGGCTGCAGCTTCTGCGCGAGCGGATTGCTGAAGAAGAGCCGTGATTTAACGAGCGCCGAAATCGTGGAACAAATCATGAAAGTACAGTTCCATTTGGATGAGGCTGGACAGGAGGAACGGGTAAGCCATATCGTCGTTATGGGCATCGGCGAGCCGTTTGATAACTTTACGAACGTATCCAACTTTATTCGTACGGTGAAGGACCACAAGGGTCTGGCCATCGGTCCGCGCCGCATTACCGTATCCACAAGCGGCCTCGCGGACAAAATCATTGAGTTTGCCGACTCCGACCTGAAGGTCAACCTGGCGATATCACTGCATGCCCCCAACAATGAGCTGCGGACGCGCATTATGAAGATCAACCGGGCCATCCCGATCGAGCAACTGATGGAGGCTGTAGACTACTACCTGGCTAAATCGAATCGCAAGGTTACCCTGGAATATATTTTGCTAAGAGACGTTAACGATGGTCCAGAGCATGCGCTGGAGCTTGCTGAGCTGATCGGCACTCGCCGGGGCGGAGTTACGGTCAACCTCATCCCTTACAACCCTGTGGATGAACACGGCCAGTACCAGAGAAGCCGCAAGGAATCGATTCTGGCCTTTTATGATGTGATGAAGAAGCAGGGAATCAACTGCAGCGTCCGTCTGGAGCATGGCACGGATATCGATGCGGCCTGCGGTCAGCTGCGCAGCAAGCAGATTAAGAAGGATAAGAGAATATCCTAGGTAAGTCTGCAATAAATGGTCTCGCCGCCTATAGACCTGAGCCGTTACCGTCCCTCATTCCTCTCATAGACTAATATGTAATATGAATAGGGAGGATGAGGATTTTGGTTGAAGCCTATTATAATTGCCTGCGCTGTAAAAATAAAAGGGTTCGCATTCTGACCAGGGACGGGCGGCAGTACTCGGGAACTATAGTTGATGTAGACTACAACAACGTTTATTTGCGTCCCGATCCCAGAGGGGTTGTCAAAACCTCGGCATTCTATCCAGGCTTTTATGGCGGTGAAATTTTGACGCTAAGCCTGTTTACGCTGCTGGCGATCGCTTTGATTTAAACGTATGGTTATGCTGAAAGGGCTGTCTCAGAAGTCATCATAAATGACTGGGGGCGTCCCTTTCTTTTTGAAGGCTATCCGCTTCTGCGGAATCTCTCTCTTGCCGGCGACCTATTCTTTGGCTCATCTTATATAGGCTATCGAACTCTAAAATCCTACCCTTTGGCCTATGTTATATAAGCCGTCGACTCAAACACTAAAACCCCACTCCCTAGCTTATGTTAGGTAAGTTGTTGAACACGATCACTGAAACCTCACTCCTTGGCTTATGTTAGGTAAGTTCTTGAACACGATCACTAAATGGAATTCATGTATCTAATTATGCTCTAAACGAATGTTTTGGAGGATTAGATGGATTTCATGCATTTAAAATCCAGAATCCGGCCTATGATAGCGATCTCCCTTCTTCTAACGACATGAAATCCATTTAAATCTACTTTTCTTTCCTTGCCGCAGAAACTAACTACTATAAATCCATTTAGAACGTGAAATCCGCGATTAGCTTGGCGTAAGGGAGGCATGAGCGTGCTTGGTACATCAGGGGTAATCCGAGGCATGAGCGTGCTTGGTCACATTAGGGGTAATCCGAGGCATGAGCGTGCTTGGTCACATTAGGGGTAATCCGATGCAAGGAGCGTGCTTGGTCACATTAGAGGTAACCCGATGCAAGGAGCGTTTTTGGTCACATCAGGAGTAATCCGAGGCAGAGAGTGTGTTTGGCCAAGGGGCAACCGATTGTGTTGCAGGTTTTCTTTGCGAGGCTTGGACAAGGTTCATGTGCAGTTTGGGCTTATGGCCTTAGCCCACAATCTACTGATAGCAGCAAGCAGCCGCCTCGCTGCTTTCTTACAAAGGCGGTGGCCACTACAAAGATGGAGTGGAAGCTTTACGTTTTCCCTCCAACCTTTTATTTTTGGGACTTATTGGACAGCCCCTCTGTATAGGCGGCTATGCAGCAGTTCCCATCAGTAGTAGGCCATTGGGGCATTGCTGAAAAATTGCTGAAAAATCCTTTGTCTAAACCGAGGAAGTCTGCTACAATAACCCCGAATCTACTAATTTCATATTTTACTTATACGGTGCTGCCCATAATCTATTATGAAGCAGCTTAATAGGGAAGTTCGATGTAAATTCGACGCGGTCCCGCCACTGTAACGCGGAGCTGACTATCGTAAAGCCACTGTTGATCAACAATGGGAAGGTGATAGTTAAGCGATGAAGCGAAGCCAGGAGACCTGCCGTGTAAGGGCTCTGCAATTTCTCACGAGGATGGGATGGAGATGTTTATTCGTGCTGCTGCCGTTATGCGTGATCATGCGTCATAGGGCGGCGATCGTATGTATAGTTCGACACGGACAAAACTTCGAAACATCTTTCTTTGGGGAAAGATGTTTTTTTGTTGTCCACATTACAAGATGGTAAAGGAGAGCGGACGTTGAACAGTTGGAGGAAATGGATGAAGAGAAGCTTGCCTATGGTGATGAGCTTCGTGCTGCTGTTATCGCTGATTAATCCCCAGCTCGCCAAGGCGGCGGGAGGAGCAGGCGACACACGGCTGCAAGGAATGATTGAGAGTACCCTCGATTACTACGAGGAGCAGTATCGTGATCCAAGCTCTACGAAACGAATCGAGTCCTGGTGGGAGCTCGTAGCTTTGTGGGGGGCGGGAGTAGATTTGCAGGATGGACAATGGAGATTGCCTTCCTGGGAGCTGACTGCACCTAATTTGACGCCGAATAACTATGGAACCGAGCACATCAGATACATATTCGGGCTGCTGGCAATGGGTCAGGATCCGGCGCATGCCTGGGAGACAGATCGGAATTTATGGGCCGAGCTGGCTGCCCAGCAGGATCCGGATACCGGAGCTATCGGTGGAGTAAATAAGCATATTTGGGCGATGCTGGCTCTGAATGCCGGGGTCAAGCTCGGCGCGGACGTTGGTCCGTGGGATCAGGCCGCGGAGAAGAAGGCTTTGGAATATTTGCTTCAATGCCAGTATGCTGATGGCGGATTTGGCCTCAGCCCAAGCGGAAGCTTCGGTGACACCGATATGACGGGCATGGCCCTGCTGGCGTTAGGGAAATATCAGGGGCAAAGTGCGGTAGACAGCGCCATTCAGCGGGCCAAGGAGCTTCTGAAGCAGAGACAGCTCGACAATGGCGGGTTCGATTCACCTGGAACATGGGGTTCCGGAGACAACTCGAACAGCCTGTCTTCTACAGTATCCGGCCTGATCGCTGCAGGCGGCGATGCATTATCCTCTGAGTGGATCGAGAACGGCCGCTCGGTATTGGATGCGTATGAGCAGTTCCAGCTGGCTGACGGCTCCTTCAAATGGAAAGCCGCTGATACAAGAATGAACAGCATGTCTACGGAGCAGGCGCTGGTTGCGCTGCTTGACATCCTGCATGGACAATCGACCTGGTACCGTATTGCCGAGGCAACGCCGGCCCAGCCTGGCATTGCCGCACAGCTGCAGGTGACCGGGATGGACAGCGAGATTTATGCGCCTCGGACTGTGACGGTAGCGGCTAGCGGCGGGGAGGTTACGGCGCTAGACGTCATGAAGCAGGGACTGGATACAGCTGTCCCGCCCATCAGCTACAGTATTACAGGCAGCGGTAGCTACGCTTACGTTACGGAGATAGCGGGCCAAACCGCCGGAGCCCTGGGCGGCTGGGACGGCTGGATGTATACCGTCAATGGGGCCGCGCCTGACGTCGGGGCTGGCGATTATCTCATTCAATCCGGTGATCAGGTTCATTTCTATTACAGCCGTTGGGCCAGCCTGTCGGCGACATCAGCTGAAATCAGTCATGGCACCGTAGACCCGGCGGTTGAATTGAAGCTGGTTGGGGATACGTTTACACCGGCTGCGCAGCAGGCCAGCCATTGGCTCATCGACCCGGGGTCGACCGGGCTGCAGGTGGCCGGCATTACTCTGGTGAACGAGCAGCAAGCCCGCATTGCATTTGCCGGCCAAGCCGTGGAGGGCACGATTTCCATGCAAGCCTTGGCCGGAGCTCTGACTGGACAGAGCGATGCAGAGGCTGTAACTGTTCATGTGGCAGCCTATGCTGGGCCAATTCAGGAAGAGATTATTCCTGTTCCGGATAGTGAGACTCATTTTGAGTACGGCTCTTATGGAGACCCGTTGACGGAAGACAAAGTCATTCTGCAGTTTACCAAGCTCCAGCTGCCGCAGGTTACTACCGTCACGGACAGCACCTATTTCGACATTGAACCGAATACAGAGGTGACTTCCACAGGATGGAACAAGCTTATTCAATTGCCGAGCAAGCTGAGCATCACGGATGCCGCGTTAATCGGCAACATAAATGCTGCTCTGTCCTCATCGAATCAGGAGCTTGCGGGAATCGCAATCCGTGTGAAAGTAGGCGGCGATGAGCAGATTGATTTCACCCGCCACGTCACATTAAAGCTAACGGGCCAAGGCAGCCGGCATGCTGGCTGGATCGGCAGCGACGGCAGCTTTCACCCGATTCCAAAATATGGCGACTCATCGTCAAGAGAGGACACAGTATATGCATATGCCGATGACCGCGGAGACTTGGTCATCAGAACAACGCATTTCACGGAATTTATCGCTTATGATTTAAAGACTAAAGATAACCCTGGACAGGGCGGCGGGCCTGGTAACGGCGGAAGCAGCCCTGGAGATGACAGCGGGAATGGCAGCAGTCCTGGCGGCGGCGGAACTCCTGGCGGCTCACCTGGTGACGGCGGGAATCCGGGCGGAGGCGGCGTCACCAATCCCCCTGTGTCCCGTACAGTTACTCTATCTGTCGAGAAGCGTACGATTGGCGAGGGAGATATCATCTCACCCGTGTCAGTAACGCTGCAGGACGGAGATACTGCATTTACGGTTCTCAGAAGAGCGGCGCAAGCTCGAGGCGTATCGGTTGACTACACCGGTTCGGATGCAACTCTGTACGTCAAGGGCATTGCCGGCCTGAGCGAGTTTGATAAAGGGCCTGAGAGCGGCTGGATGTATTCGGTGAATGGCGTGTTCCCGAACTACAGCGCCGGGCTGTATACGCTAAAGAACGGGGACGTTCTCCGTTGGCGCTATACGACGAATCTCGGAAAAGATCTTGAAGCCGGAGATGCCGGAGGCGGTGCACCGGTACCCGGAGCACCTGGTGCAGGAGGAGCTGCAGGAGGCGGCGAAGCTGGCGGATCGCTAGGACAAGCCGCAGCGGCAACGCCGGAGCAGAAAGAGGCCTCGCTGGTACGCATTAAGGAGGCCATCGCCCGCTCAGCGGCTTGGATTCTGAACAACCGCAGCTTTTCCAAGCATGACAATTTCAATGATTGGGATGCCATTGCGTTGGCCCGCTCCGGCAAGCAAGTCCCTGCGGAGTACTATTCCGTGCTCGAAAGCCATATTCGGGAGAAGAACGGTGAATTCCGGCTAGTGACGGATTACGAGCGCATGGCGCTGGCCGCCGTCTCGATCGGTAAAGACCCGCGCAGCGTGGCCGGGTTCGATCTCTTGGAGAAAATCTATAACAATACGCGCATGACCAACCAGGGAACGAACGGGCTCGTGTTCGCGCTGCTGGCTCTGGACGCGGCGAAGGCCGATATTCCGGGCGATGCGCTGTGGACACGGGATAAGCTGATCGCGGCTGTACTGCAGCAGCAGAACTCCGACGGCGGGTTCCCGATCAGCAAGGAGACCAATGGCCAAAGCGACATAGATATGACAGCTATGGCTCTGCAGGCCTTGGCGAAATACCAGGACCGCAAGGCGGTCAAGGCGGCGACGGATAAGGCGCTGGCCTGGCTGTCGCAGCAGCAGCAGGCGAATGGCGGCTTTAAAGCGTGGGGCGTAGAGACGAGCGAGAGTATTTCGCAGGTTATTATTGCGCTGTCCAGCCTTGATATTCCGCTGGATGATAAACGGTTTGTCAAGGCCCGCGGTGATCTTCTCACGGCGCTGCAGGTCTATATGAATAAGGATGGCGGCTTTGCCCATACGGCTGGAGGGGCCAGTGATTACATGGCGACTCATCAGGGCCTGATGGCGCTTGGGGCGTATGAGCGGATGCTGAAGAAGCAAAGCGCGCTGTTTGATATGTCCGATATTCAAGCTTCCGCTCCCCAACCGGCTCCGGCTGCATACGGGGATGAAGCCTCGATATCTGCATGGGCCAAGGAAGCGGTTGGCAGAGCCGCAGAGCTTGGACTGATGACCGGGACAGGGACGGCGTCGCCGCAATTTGAGCCGAAGCGCGGCTTGACGCGTGCGGAATTCGCGGTGCTGGTCGTCAAACTGGCAGGCGAAGGGCCGTCCGGGAATGCGGCAGGCTTTAACGATGTCAGCCCAGGCTCCTGGTATGCCGGGTATGTAGCGGCTGCTAAGGAGCAAGGTCTGATTTCCGGCCTGAGCGATAATCAATTCGGACCGAACCAGCAGATCACAAGACAGGAAATGGCTACGATCCTTGTGCGGATGCAAGGACAATTGCAGCCGAATGCAGGGGAGGGCACAGCCTCCAACCGCGTTCTTAAGGATCGAGAGCAGGTCTCGGATTGGGCAGCGGCTTATGTGGATGCGGCGATTCAATCGGGGCTTATGTCAGGAGACGGCGATTATTTCCGCCCGCACGAGCAGGTTACTAGAGAAATGGCCGCCGTTGTCATTGTAAAAATGTATGAAATGATCCATTCATAGAATCAACCGGGAGAAGGAGCCTTAAGCCTCCTTCTTTCCCTATTTATATGATTACTATAGCTTGGGGAGGGCTTATGCAGGATTGGAGCAAAGCAATGTGGCGCAACAGAAATAAACTCTTCGGACTGCTGGCCGTGCTGGCGATTGTGCTGGCTGCGGTATGGTTTTACGGGGGAGATCGACTTGCCCCTGAGTCGAAGCCCAAGCTCGAGGCGGCGCAGCAGGCAAGCCTTGCGGTAGAGCCGGGTACGGGGCAGCAGGAGTCACCCGGCAGCGCCAATGCAGGCGAGGGCTCATCCGCGGATTCACCCGCGCCTGCCGGTGCAGATGCTGGAGAGCCGGGAGCAGCTGTGGGTACTGAGGAGCCGGGAACAGCCGAGGGTGCTGAGGAGCTGGGAACAGCAGCTGGCGGGGAGAGCGGTTCGCTGTCAGCGGTGTCGGGGCAAGAGGAATCAGCCTCATCGCTGCCGGCCAGAAATACTGAAGCGAAGCCGCTCTCTGACACTGGGGATGGAGATGCTTCCGGGAGCGCAGCAGCCCTTGGAGCAGGTGGGAAGGATCAAGGATCTTCCATTCATGCCTCCCAGCCTGGGCCTCTGCCTGAAGCAGGCGGGCCGCAGCCACAGCAGGTAGGGAGTGGCGATAGCAAAGCCGGTACTGCCGTAGAAGCTAAGACGCCGAGCGAAAGCGGCCCAGCCTCCGCGGGTTCAATCTCCGCAGGCCCTGCCTCAACTCCTGGAGCTGCCATAAAGTCAGGCAAGGAACAGGGAAGGGTCGCGGAGGCGGAGGCAGGCTCTGGCGATTTTGTGACCCTGACTATCGTTGGGGCACCGGATATCGGCACGATTATGGAGACGACCAAGGTGGACATCGGCGATTCGAAGACCGTGCTGGATGTATTGAAGAAGGCGGCGCGGAGTCAAAAGATGCAAATGGAGTATACCGGAACTGGAGCAACCGCATATGTACAGGGCATCGATAATTTATATGAATTCGACAAGGGCTCCGGCAGCGGCTGGATGTACAGTGTGAATGGCAAATTTCCTAACCGGAGCGCGGGAATCTGGCCGCTGAGCCCGGGGGATGATATCCGGTGGCTGTATACGGAAGATTTGGGCAAGGATTTGGGCGCTGGTGCAGAGGACGGTTTATGGGATGGGAAGAGCTGATATGGTCTACGGGTTCTCAGGCCTGCATCCGCGATTATGCCTGCTGTATTTCATCGTGCTGCTGGCAGCATGCATGATGTTTCAGCATCCGGTCTATCTGCTGGCGTCGTTACTATGCATTATAGTGCTCCTCTTCTCTCTTGACGGGGGGCGGGCTTTGAAGAAAGTCATCAAAGGCTATCTGCTGATCGCCTTGATTATATCGATCTCGAACCCGCTGTTCTCCAGCCGGGGCGCTACGATCCTGTTCTACATGATGGATCGCCCAGTTACGCTGGAGGCTATCGCGTACGGCGCAATTTTTGCCTTGTCGCTGTTGAATATCCTGCTCGCCTTCGTCGCCTTTAATTTGGTTGTGACGCCGGATAAGCTGCTGTATCTGCTGACGCCGTACGCGCCTCGAACGGCCTTTGTGATTACTGTAACGCTTCGCTTCGTCCCTCTGCTGACCCGCAGATTGCAGCAGATCATGACGATTCAGAAGGTGATGGGCTATTTGCAGCCCGGAGGGAGCAAGAAGCATCTGATGCGGGAAGGCATGGAGACGATGCATACCCTCGTCGGCTGGTCCTTGGAGGAAGCGCTGCAGACGGCCGGCTCCATGCGGGCCAGGGGCTACGGAATCGGGCGAAGAAGCAGCGGTACGGCGTACCGGATGGATCGCCGGGACAGGCTTGTGCTGTGGATCATGACCGTAACGGGGCTGAATATAGTCATTGGGGCGCTGTTCGGCGTTAACCACTATGAGGTGTATCCTCGGCTGCAGGGATGGCAGTGGTCGGTTCAGCTAGCGATTCATTTGCTTAGCTATGCTGTATTCCTGGCCATCCCCCTGGCGATGAATGGGAAGGAGTGGCTGCATTGGCGCTTTATCAAATCGAACATGTAAGCTTCAGATATCCGGAAGCATCGGTTGCGATGCTGGCGGACATAAATCTTACTGTTGAAGAGGGAGAATTCGTATTGCTATGCGGGCCATCCGGCTCGGGCAAGACGACGCTGCTTCGCCAGCTAAAGCGGGAGATCCGGCCGGAGGGACAGCGTGGGGGAGAAATACGGTACAGGGGAAGTCTGCTGGATGACTTGGAGAAGCGGTGCTCTATTGAGGAAATCGGAATGGTTTTTCAGGATCCCGACAATCAAATCGTCATGAATACGGTATGGCAGGAGCTTACCTTCGCTATGGAAAATCTGGGCTACCCCACGGAGCAAATTCAGCGCAGAATCGGCGAGCTCGTTCAATTTTTTGACATGGAAGACTGGCTGCAGCTGGAGGTACATGAGCTGTCAGGGGGGCAGAAGCAGCTTCTCAACCTGGCCTCCGTCATGTCCTTGCGGCCTAAGGTTCTGCTGCTTGACGAGCCGACGGCTCAACTGGACCCGATTGCCGCCAAGGAGTTCATCCAGCTGCTGGCCCGGATCAATGAGGAGCTGTCCATGACTATTATCATTAGCGAGCATAGAGTCGAGGAGCTGTTCCCCCTCGCATCCCGGATTGTCATGCTTAAGGCGGGGGAGGTCGCCTACGCCGGGGAGCCGCAAGAGACTATGCGCGAAATTTGGAACGGCCGGGATGAATTCTTCATGCCCTATCTGCCCGCTGTCAGCCGATTATTTCTGGGCGCTGGCGGTATGGATGCCTGGAGCAGGCCCGAGCAATCGATCCCGCTTACCGTCAAAGCAGGCCGGCATTGGATTAGCGAGTACACCAAGGCATTGGCGGAATCCCTTGCCAGGACGCCTGCAGAAGCATCAGCATTAACAGATGGGGTAAGCGGGCCGCCATCCAAAACATCATTCGCACCGCTAAATCATGGGCAGACATTGAATGAGCAAGTTATACAGCAAACCGCACAGCGAGTGGTACAGCAAGCTGAGCGCAAAGATGGATTGCAATCGGAATGGCAAGCTGAACAGCAAACGGAACGGCAAGCCGAGAGGCCTGGAGCGTCTTTACTGGAATGCAGGGACTTGTTCTTCACCTACGAGAAGCATGCGCCTCTTGTGCTGAAGGGCTGCTCGCTGCACATTCGGCAGGGGGAATTCTTCACTTTATTCGGCGGGAACGGCTCAGGCAAGTCTACGCTCCTGTATCAAATTGCGGGTGTGAGGAAGCCGCAGCGCGGGAATATTTTTATGGAGGGAAAATCTTTACTTCGCAGCAGCACTGCCGAGAGAAGCCGATGGATCGGGTACGTAGCCCAGAATCCGTTGCTTTACTTCACCAGGGATACGGTAAGGGCGCAGTTCAAGGATCGAATCGAACGGCTGGAGCTAAGCTTGGAGCAAGGGGGACGGCGGGGTCAGGCGTTCACCGTCAGCAGACAGGAGCGGCTATACGAACTGGTGGAGCTGTTTGAGCTGAAGGAGTCGCTGGACCAGCATCCGCTTGATCTGAGCGGAGGACAGCAGCAGAAGGCAGCGCTTATTCTTGTCCTTCTAGCGGAGCCGCGATTGCTGCTGCTAGATGAGCCTACGAAAGGGCTGGATCCTACCTCCAAAATGAAGCTGGCTGCACAGCTTGAGGCTATCCGCGAGAGGGGGACAACCATTCTAATGGTCAGCCATGACATCGAATTTGCAGCTCATTATGCGACCCGCTGCGGGCTGCTGTTTGACGGCAAGCTGGTTGCGGCAGACGAGACGAGGGATTTTTTGCGGGACAATTACTTTTATACGACAATCATTCACCGCACGGCGGGTGAGTTCTTCCCTGCGGCTATGACTATGAAGGATATTGAAATGCTATGGGAAAAATAAAACGCTTGATCTATACCGGCAGCCTCATCGCGGTAATCCTGCTGCTTGCCGCAGTGTTCTGGTTCGAGGAATACTATCTTCCGCTCAGCTTCCTGATCATTGGCCTGGCGATTGTTCCGTTCTTTATCCGCTTCGAGAGGAAGAAGCTGAGGGCGGAGGAAATTTTGCTTGTGGCTATGCTGGGAGCCATCGCAGCTGTGAGCCGCGTGCCTTTTGCGCCGCTCCCCAGCGTGCAGCCAACGTCTTTTGTCATTATCATGGCGGCTCTGGCCTTTGGAGCGGAGACGGGATTTCTCGTAGGCAGCATCGCCGCCGTCGTATCGAACATATTCCTGGGGCAAGGGCCATGGACGCCATGGCAGATGTTCTGCTGGGGGATGATCGGTTTCACGGCGGGTCTGCTTAAGGATACGTTCTGGATGAAGCGGATGTGGGGCAGAAATATTTTTGGCTTCCTGTGGGGATTTCTGTTTGGCTGGATCATGAATTTATGGTTCCTCATCGGCTTCTATGATCAATTATCCTGGCCGGTATTCGCATCGGCCTATATCGCCAGCTTCTATTTCGATTTGGCTCATGCGCTGTCGAACGTATTCTTTCTTACGCTATTCTCAGGAGTATGGATGCGAATCCTTATCCGGGTCAAATCGAAGTATGGCCTGTTGAACCCGGAGGACTCGCCGATTAAATCACCGCAATCGCCATAATGGCCCAGCCGATCAGGAAGGCTACGCCGCCTAGCGGCGTAATCGCCCCAAGCTTGCGGATACCCGTCAGGCTTAGCGCGTACAGGCTGCCTGAGAATAGAATGACGCCCGCGAACAGGAACCAGCCGGCCAGCATCATAAGGGAAGCCGATTCGAATTGCGCAGAGATCAAGCCTAGCAGCAGCAAGCCAAGGGCATGCGCGATGTGGTATTGGATTCCGGTTTGATAAATTTTCATCATTTCCTCGGACAGCTTCTTCTTCAATGCATGGGCTCCGAACGCTCCCAAGGCTACAGCAAGGAACATCATGCCCGCGCCGAGCAGCAGCAATGTGGTCATAGATATAACACCTCCCATTCCAAATAGTAGCGATTACAGGCGGAGCCGTCAATTCAAGAAAGGACGGGAGGAAAGGGGTGAGAGGCAGCTGTTCTACAGGACAAGATCAAATGCGGCGAGCTGTGCTCTCCTTGGTGTCACAAAATCGGAGGTTCATTTGTCTACTTTGTATCACATATATTAAGGAGAGATGGACCATGAGTCTGCGGTTAAATTTTCGAGCGGCCAACCCTGCTGCATATCAAGCGATGTCTGGATTGGAGAATTACACTAAGGATAGCAGCGTAGATCCCGTTACAAATGAGTTGATCAAGCTTCGTGCGTCACAAATCAACGGATGCGCCTACTGCTTGGATATGCACGCCAAGGACTTGATGACGATGGGGGATCATGCCGACCGTATTTTGCTGCTGAGCGTATGGCGGGAGGTCCCGCATTTATTCACGGATCAGGAACGGGCCGCGCTGGAGCTCACGGAATGCGTGACGAACATTTCGCGTGAGGGAGTGCCTCAGCCAGTCTATGAGAGAGTGAGGCAGTATTTCACCGAGAGCGAATACGTAGATTTGCTGATGGCGATAAATACGATTAACAGCTGGAACCGCCTGGCTATTTCATCCGGACTTTTTCCCGGCTGCTTTGGAGCATGAAATGGTAATATAAGAAAATAAAAGGCTATAGCGAAAGGAAGCCGTTCCGGCTTCTTTTTGGCATTTGGAGGAGGGAACGGCTTGACGGTGCCATCGCAAGATGAGGAGGCTCGGACTCAGGAGATGGAGCAATCTGAGCAGATTAGGGTGATACGGAAGGTGGAGCAGCTTCAGTGGATGGAGCAATCTCAGCAGATTAGGGCGTCTCAGCAGGTGAAGCAGTCTCAGCAGATTGAGAAGCCTCATCAGGTGGAGAAGTCTCGGCAGATTGCACAGGCTCCACAGATTGAACGGGCCCGGCAGGACAGCCGGACCCGACAAACCAGAGATGACGGGAACGGCCCAAGGGATGAGGCGGCTGAGCAGACGGGAATGGATCTCCATGCTTTAACAGACCTCGATGCTTTGTATCGGAATTACCGGGCATATGCCTTTTCCATTGCATACCGGATGCTGGGTGTGGTATCCGATGCCGAGGATGTGGTTCAGGATTGGTTTATGGAGATGCAATCCAGAGATTTGACCGAAATCCGGGATGTAAAAGCTTATTTGGCCCGAGGAATTACCAACCGCAGTCTGAATGTATTGAAATCCGCACGCAAGCAGAGGGAGGTATATGTCGGCGAATGGCTTCCTGAGCCGCTCGTCGCCGATTACGAGTCTCCCGAACAGACACTGGAGCGCCAGGACGTAATATCGTATGCCTATCTGGTCATGCTTGAGCGCCTTGCGCCGATGGAGCGGGCGGTCTACCTGCTTCGGGAAGTATTTCAATATGACTATTCCGCGATTTCAGAAATGCTGGGCAAGTCGGAGAGCAACTGTCGCAAAATATGCAGCCGGGCCAAGCAGAGACTAAAGGCGGGGGGCGTGGAAACTGACAAACCTGCCGCTCCCGGCCAGGAGGCCGCAAGAAAGCTGATCGAGCGGTTCATTGCCGCATTCGAGCGATATCAGGTGGAGGAGATGCTTGAGCTGCTGGCGGAGGATGCGGTATTGATTACCGATGGCGGGGGCTATACCCGTTCCGCGATTTTCCCGATTATAAGCCGGGGGCGCGTGCTGGCATTGTTGACTTCCCCGAAGGCGTTTAAGGAATTGCGCAGCTGGGAAGCCGTATTGACTGAGGTAAACGGAGAGCTGAACCTCGTATTCAAGAAGGACGGCCAATTGAAAGGGATATTATGCTTTCAATGGACGGGTGAAGCGAACGGGATTCAAAATTTATATTTGCTGCTCAATCCTCAAAAGCTAAGCCATCTGCAAACCATTCGGCATGAGTGAGATCATAAATCTTGCTCATGTTTTTTTATGGCTGAAAATTAATAATAATAATAACTTTACAATAGTGTGCGGCATACAGTATATTGGGAGCAGGAGTTGATCATGATGACTGATATTCAAGAGGTCGTGAATGGATTACTGCAGGAATTAAGGCGGGGAACGATCATCATAGGCGTATTGAGCCAGTTGTCGGAGCCCCAGTATGGATATTCGCTTGTGATGATCCTCGAGGAGAAGGGGATGGCGATTGATCCCGGCACGCTGTATCCCTTGCTTAGAAGATTGGAGAAGCAGGGGCTGCTGGAGAGCGAGTGGGACACGACGGAAAGCCGCCCGCGGAAATATTATCGGCGGAGCGAGCTCGGCACCGAGGTATACCGCCAGCTATGCTCGGATTGGCGGGAAATGAATCGAAGCGTTGAGAGCTTGCTGGATTTGAATTGAATATTTAGGAGGAGTGACTCGTGGATTATGTGCAGAGATATATTTATGCTGTAACGCAGAAGCTGCCCGAGGGGCAGAGAGAGGACATTAAGCTGGAGCTGCAGGGCTTGATTGAAGATATGCTGGAGGAGCGCACGCAGGGCAGGCCTGTGACGGAGGGCGATATCGAGACGGTGCTCCGCGGGCTGGGAAGTCCGCAGGAGCTGGCAGTCAAATACCAAGTCCGTCCTAGATACTTGATCGGCCCCGCCTACTTCGATGCTTATATCGCAATACTGCGTATTGTCATGATCTCTATTGGCATCGGGCTTACGATCAGCTTTGCCGTTCAAGCTCTCATTACGCCAGCGGAGCTGCTGGAGCACTTTGTTTCCTATATCGTGTCGGTCATAACGATCGGTGTACAGGGCTTTGCCTGGGTAACCTTTTCCTTTGCCATTATTGAATACGCTGGCGTAAAGCCGAAGGATCGGGGCGCGAGCGAGCGGAAATGGTCTCTAGCCGAACTTCCCGAGGTTCCTGATCGCAGGCTGCTTATTAAGCGGAGCGAGCCTATTACGGGAATTATATTCGCTGTGCTATTTGCTGTGTTATTTACGTTTTCGGTGGAGCTGATCGGGGCTATTATTTTTAAGGACGGCCAGTTCCAAGGGACAGTCTCCGTATTCCATACAGAGAATTTCACCCGGTATTTGCCGCTCATTTGGGGGCTTACAGCACTCAGCATCATGAAGGAATCGGTCAAAATGATCTTCGGCAAATGGACGCGCGGTGTCATGCTGTCACATATGATATTTAATGTAGCCTTGCTGATACTGATGGTTATTATGTTCAAGGATCCAGCCGTTTGGAATCCGTATTTTATGGAGCAGCTGGTGCAGTTAAATGTCTTAACACCTGGCAGTGAGGCGTTCGAATGGGTCGAGGGGATCTGGAACGAGGGCAGAAAGTGGTTTGTTTATATCGTGGGACTCGTAACATTTATCGATATGGTGACCGTTTTGGTGAAGGTGTATCCGATTCGTAAAGGCTCGGCAGAGCATCAGGAACCCGTTCATTGATGTGAAAAGCTTAGAGGTAACTGGCGGCAGTAAAAAACACCTTACAGCGGAGTGTACCGCTGTGAGGTGTTTGTATTGAACTGCTTATTGCTCTGATGGCAGATCAGCCTCTACCACGATTTTGACAGCTTGGCTGATCGCAGGCAGGCTCTTTGTCATAACGGGCTGGTAGAACCCGATGACCTTTGCTCCTTGCTTGATGGAGCCTGGCTCTAAAGTATTGCCCTCCTTGTCGATGATGACTGTATCAGCGCTTAATTGAAGGACGATTTCATCCTGGGACGAATCGGTCAGCCCCTGTCCTTTGACCAGGTAGCTGGCATATCCTTGGCCATTCGTACGGATATCCTCAATGGTTCCGGCAGTTCCCAGCAGTTCGCTAGGCAGCTTGTCGTCCAGCACAGTGAGGGTGTAGGCTCCCGTCTGAGGCGGCAGGCTGAGAGCCATAGCCATAGAGTGATCGGCTTGAACGGTCATCCCGAGCTGCAGATCCGACCATTGGAGCTTCGTTCCATCAGGGCGTTGATATACGGTGTCCTCGCTGACCTTCAGAACTAGCCCATCGGGCCAGACTCCCTGAATATGAACTGAGGGATACTTATCATCCGCTTGAATGGCAGTGATAACGCCGGTGGTTTGGGCCGTTTGCTGCTGCACCGGCTGCTCTGGCTGCTGCGACTCCTGCGCCTGCGCTGTAATCGAGACGGTGCCTGCGTTGATTGCCACGGAGGCGTTCAGGGCATCTTCAATAAAGGCGGCCGGTACATGCAGCTGCCCCTTCGTCATTTCAGAAGCGGCCGGAAGCGAAGCGGATACTCCATTGACTGTATATTCCTTTGCATCAGTCTTAACGGCCGCGTTCATGCCGTCCTTGCTTATTGCTGCGGAACGATCGGCTTGGCTCCATTTCACGCTATAACCCAGCTGCTCTGCAACAGCGCGAAGCGGCAGCATCGTTACGTCTCCGTTCTGCGCTTGGTAGGCCGTTACAGGCAGAAGTGCTCCATCGATTTCAATAGTGGCGGCTGGCGCCTGTACAGGTGATGCCATTGGGGTAATATCCGCCGAGACGACGGGACGGCTTGCCGCAGATTCGGCAGCTGCTGCGCTAGAGGCGATTGCTGTCGACAAAGCCAGCATGGCCATGGATGTTCTCAGTATAGTCTTGTTCATGTTAACAATCCTCTCTAACTGTAATTTGAAGTAGCTACAAGTCCAGACGGGATTGTTCTTGGAAATGTTGCAGAAACGGATAATTAAACCAATTTTTTGCGGATAGATCCGGAGATCATGTCGATGATCGTAATCATGACCACGATGCCGAGCAGAATAATGCCGACTCGCTCCCAATTGCGGGAGCTTAAGGCGAAAATAAGCGGTGTGCCGATCCCGCCCGCCCCGATGATCCCGAGAATGGTGGCGGAGCGCACATTGATCTCGAACCGGTATAAGGTGTAGGACAGGAAGCCCGGCAGCACCTGAGGAAGCACGGCGAACCACATGATTTGCAGCCGGTTCGCTCCCGAGGCGAGCAAGGCCTCGATAGGGCCCGGATCCAAATTCTCGACTTCGTCGGCAAACAGCTTGCCCAGCATGCCTACAGAGTGCAGCCCAAGCGCTAACACACCGGCGAAGGAGCCGGGGCCAACCGCCTTGATGAACAGGATGGCCATAATGATCTCCGGGAAGGTGCGGATGAAGCTCAGAATCATTTTTCCCGAGCCGGACACCCATCTGGCGGAGCTCATATTGGCGGCCGCCCAGAAGGCGAAGGGGATGCAGATGATGGTCGAGATGAAGGTGCCGAGCATGGAAATTGCCAGCGTGTCCAGCAGACCCCGCAGCAAGTCCTCGCCGTCAGGCAAATACACGTAGTCCCAGTCCGGCGAGAAGATCCCTGCCACGATGGCCTTCGTGATTTGCCCTGCAGTTTCTTTGATGCCGGTATACGGTATTCCGGCGAAGGCCCAAATATAAATGATGGCAAGCGCGGTGTAGATCAGCCAGCGATAGGCTGGCTTTCTCGGCTTGCGCCTGGTTTGGTTTGCCGATTTTGTCATAGCAGCTTCTCCCGCAGCTTCATGCTTATATAATCGATTACAAGCACGATAGCTAATGTAAAGATAATGATCACACTGGTCTTGTCATATTCCAGGAAACCCAAAGTCACCTCATAATAATGTCCAATGCCGCCGGCGCCGACCAGGCCGAGAATAGCCGCAGCGCGTACATTGATTTCGAAGGTGTAGAGCACGTAAGAGGCGAAGTGGGCCTGAATTTGCGGAATGACGGCATATGCAATCCGCTGCAGCGCATTGGCTCCGACGGAGGTCATCGCCTCCAGCGGGCCATGGTCGATCGTCTCCAGCGCCTCATAGGTCAGCTTGGCGATCAGGCCCATCGAGAAGACTGCTAGAGCGAATATTCCCGGGAGCGGGCCAAGCCCGAAAATAGCGACAAACAGGGCAGCCAGCAGCAAATCCGGGATGGTGCGCACGAGATTCAGCAGGAATCGCACCGGATAGTAAATCCAGCCGGATCTGGTTAAATTACTGGCGCACAGCAGGGCGACGGGAATAGCAGCGATCGCTCCCAGCGTCGTTCCTACGAGGGCCATGCGGATCGTCTCGAGCATAGCCTGTGTAATATTGTTGAAGTAGCTCCATTTCGGCGGAAACATTTCCCGCAGCAGGTCGAGCATATTGGGAATTCCGGCCGCGAGCTCGCCGAGCGTCGAATCTGTCTGCATCGCGCTGCCCCAGAGCAGGAGCAGGATAATGACCGCAGTCAGCCCATGCTTCAGCCGGCTAGGGGCTTTTGGACGCGCCTGGATAGGGAGGCTTGGCTTGGCGTTCATACGACCCGCTCCTCCAGGAGCTCATCCTGCTGAATCGGCCGCCCATAGATGGCAGCGAACACCTCGTCGGTCGCCTCCCACACCGGGCCGTCGAAAACGACTTCTCCTGCTCTGAGCCCGATGATCCGAGTAGCGTACGCTCTGGCCAGGTCGATGAAATGCAGGTTGACGATCGTCGTAATGCCGAGCTCCTGGTTGATTCTCTTTAAATCATCCATCACCTGCTTCGTCGTCAGCGGGTCCAGGGAGGCGACAGGCTCATCCGCGAGGATGATCTTGGCCTCTTGGGCGAGCACGCGAGCGATCGCCACCCGCTGCTGCTGCCCGCCGGACAGCTGGTCGGCCCGTACATAAGCCTTCTCTGCGATGTTGACGCGGCTTAGCGCCTCAAAGGCGATTTCGGTATCCTCCTTGGGGAACAGCCCCAGCACGGTGCGCAGCGTGGAATGGTAGCCGACCCGTCCGGCCATCACATTACGCAGCACGGTGGAACGCTTGACGAGGTTGAAGCTTTGAAAAATCATGCCAATATCGCGGCGAATGCTGCGAAGCTGCTGCCCCGATGCCTCGGTAATCGACTTGCCGCCGATTCGGATATCCCCTTCGGTAATGTCATGCAGCCGGTTCATCGAACGCAGCAGCGTCGATTTGCCTGCCCCCGAGAGCCCGACGATAACGACGAACTCGCCTTGGGAAATGGACAGATTAATCTGGTTCAGACCCTTTGTTCCATTGGGATATGTCTTGGATACATTCGTAAGCTCTATCACTTATATAATCATTCCTTATACATAGTTTTATCGCGCAGCCCTGTCTGACGTCTCTAACAACAAGCACAGCCAGTCACAGTGCGGCAGCACTCCAACTGGCTTGCTCATTTTGCATACGGTGTCCCGGAGGCTTCCTTCCAATAAGGCAGGCTTACTCCGTTTTTACTTTCTCCCCGTATTCGCGCACGATATCAAAGGTGCTGTCCTCCGACTTCACATAACCCTCATGCGAATATATTTCCTGAATGATTGCACGGCCAGCTTCGTCCTTGCCGATATCAATGAAGGCGCCCGCGATTTTCTCGCTCCATTCCGCGTTCATGTCCGTACGCACGCTGACTGTATCGTTAGGAATCGGCTCGGTGAACGTCAGGACTCGGGTATCCTCGAATACTGTTGGATAATCGCCCTTCACGACATTCCTGGCATCCTGGAAAATAGCCGCGGCATCGACATCCCCGTTCAATACGGCGAGCACGCCTTGGTCATGTCCCTTGACCGTGATGGCTTGAACATCCTTGAGCGGATCCAATCCGGCCTCCATCAGCTTGCCGGCGGGCCATACAAAGCCTGCGGAGGAGGTCACATTCTGATAAGCGATACGCTTGCCCTTCAAATCGCTGACGGATTGAATGGCGGAATCCTTCTTGACGATAATCATCGCTTTATAGAAGTCGACGAGCTCCTCGGTAGGAGCGCCCGTGGCATCTTGAACGCCGTAGCGCTGAGCTTGCAGAATGACCTCGGCAGCGCCCTTCTCTTTGGCCAGGACATAAGCGGTCGGCGGAAGGAAGCCGACGTCTACCTTCTTGGAGGCCATCGCTTCAATAATCGTGTTGTAGTCGGTTGATACACTGACTTTAACGGGAATGCCGAGACGGTCGGTCAACAGCTTCTCCAGCGGCTTGGCTTTAGCTTCGAGCGTGTCCGCATTTTGGGATGGAACGAATTGTACGGTTAGCGTCTCCGGCACATATCCGGCGGCTTCAGGCGCATCCGCAGGCTGGCCTTGCGGTTGATTGGTTGGCTGGTTCGCCGCAACGTCCTTTCCGGTGCTGCTGACCGCAGCATTGCTGCCGCAGCCGCTAAGGAAGGCGACGGACAAGAGCAGGGGCAGAATGAATCGGGTTATTTTTCTCAAACGGTATGACCTCCACAAATCTATTTTGGATTACTCACTTAAACTATAGGAGAGGTTTATTAACGGCCCATCAGCAGAAATATAGAATTATGTAAAAAATTGTGATTTTCAATGCGGCCCAGTTAATATAATTCATGATTTCGCTTGATAGACTGAATAGAGCATAATTGAATCCGGTAATGGAAGGGGTTAGGAGACAGCGATGAATAATAAGAAGGTCTGCGAGGTTGAAATCCTCGTCACAAGCGACATACACGGGCATATTTATCCGACCGATTATAGGACGACGGAGGAGCAGAGCCTGGGCTTGGCGAAAATAGCTTCTCTCATTCAGCGGGAACGGCGGCACATTCCCGATTTGCTCCTGCTGGATAACGGCGACTTGATACAGGGCTCCCCGATGGCCTCGTATTTCATTAAGCAGGGGGCGAGCGTTCCCCATCCGGCGATTGCTGTGTTGAATCATCTGGCCTATGATGCCGCCGTTCCGGGGAATCACGAGTTCAACTATGGGCAGGACGTCCTGCGCCGGGTTATGGCGGATTCGGAATTTCCCTGGTTGTCGGCCAATATAGTCGATGCCGGGACTGGCAAGCCCGCCTTTGGCAGGCCTTATATTGTGAAACAAGCAGGGCCCTCCGATGATCCGGTCAAGGTAGCGGTTCTCGGCATAACGACGCATTATATTCCTCATTGGGAGAATCCGCTTCATTTGGAAGGGTGGGAGTTCCGCGACGCCCTGGAAACGACGAAGGCCTGGGTGTCTCTGATCCGGGAGACAGAGCGCCCCGACCTGCTGATCGTTTCATATCACGGCGGATTCGAACGAGATCTCGTCAGCGGGGAGGCATCCGAGAAGCTGACCGGCGAAAATCAGGGCTATGCGATCTGCCGGAAAGCCGCAGGAATCGACGTCCTGATTACCGGCCACCAGCATCGCTTCCTGGCGGAGCAGCTGGGTGAAGTAACCGTGATTCAGCCGGGCAGTCTGGGACAGGCCCTGGGTAAAATCGTGGTGCATTTGGAGAAGCGCGGGGAGCAGTGGGGCATATGCCGCAAATCGGCTGAGCTGCTGAGGGTAGACGATTCGGTTAAGGCGGATGAGGCAGTCCTGAAGATGCTATCCGGCCTGGAGGCCGAGACGCAGCGTTGGCTGGACCAGCCCATTGGCAAAGTGGAGGGAGATATGCGCATACCTAGCCCGTTCATCTGCCGGATGGCGGATCATCCGTTCATAGAGTTCGTCAATAGAGTACAGATGAACGCTGCTGATGCCGAGATATCCTGCGCCGCCCTTCTGAGCGAGGATTCCCGCGGATTCGGAGCGATCGTGACCATGCGCGATGTGCTGGGCAATTTCATGTATCCCAATACCTTGACTGTACTCCGGCTGAAGGGGAGGGATATCCGGGCTGCATTGGAGCAGACGGCGGCTTATTTCGTCATGGATCCGGACGGAAATCCTGCGGTCAATCCGGCATACATGAAGCCCAAGGCCCAGCACTACAATTACGATATGTGGGAAGGCATCCGCTATGAGCTTGATATCGCCAGGACATTCGGGGAGCGGGTCGTGAAGCTGACCGATCTCAGCGGCCGGCCTATCGGAGAGGAGCAGGAGTTCGAGGTCGTCATGAACAGCTACCGGGCAGGCGGCGGGGGAGACTATGACATGTTCAGGGGGAGGCCGGTTGTGCGGGAAATCGGGATCGATATGGCTGAGCTCGTCGCGGAATACATCCGGGAGCATCGGACGATTCAGGCAGGCTGCAACCATAATTGGAGAGTGATTGGGCATGATCCTATGGTACAATGACAGACATCAGGACAAGCTATATAAGATGAACTAGAGAAGGGGGATGCAGGCAAAGGAAAAAATGTGATTCTGAAGAAACAGCATTTTGTGCGTGCCTGCCATACATCCACCTCAATCATGCAAACTTATATAGAAGCAGCATGAATTCTTCTCATGATATGCACAACCTACCATAAACAAAGGAGCTAACTGTTGATGAGCGAACAAATTAACGAGCAAGAGCTGGTTCAATACATTGCCGAGCGTGCCCAGGCCAAGCCTGAGGAGATTCGCACCGTGCTGAAGCATGAGGAGGCGTTTATTAACGATGCTCATAAGAGCGCCAAGGGTGAAGTTGATATCGATGGCGACGAGCTGGTTGACTATGTGCTGAGCCGCCCGGACGTACAGCTCGACGAGCTCACCGTCGAGACGATCCTGGAGCTGGAGATGGAATATTTAATGGACAAGGGTCTTGCAGGCTACGTGGATTAGAGCGCGACTAGCGGCTTGTGAAAAAAAGACAGTCCAATCCCCTTTCCTGCGCAAGCAGCCGAAGGGGATTTTTGTGCTGGCGGGCGGCGAGCTTGATAGTCCGGGAGGGGCAAGGTTGATAGTCCGGGAGGCTGGTGTCAGTTTGCCGGAAAAACCAGCTCCTTGGCGAATAAGCCTGTTCTGGAGCCATATGCAATGATATGATAGTCCTGATGCGGATACTGGGAAGCTTATTACATAACAATACTGCAAAACCAACAGTTACATAGGAGGAACAACCGTGAATGGCCCTATGATTATTACTCTTATTATTTTAATCACGGCATCGGTGCTGTTTTTCTCGGGAAGGGTCCGCTCCGATCTCGTGGCGATCGGGGCGCTGATCGTATTGATGCTGCTTAATATTCTTACTCCGGCTGAGGCGTTATCCGGCTTCTCCAATTCGGTCGTGATCATGATGATCGGATTGTTCGTTGTCGGCGGGGGGATACTCCATACCGGACTGGCCAAGATGGCCAGCCGATTTCTGCTGAGGCTGGCTGGAACAAGCGAGACCCGGCTGCTGATTATGGTCATGCTCGTCACCTCGCTGATCGGTGCATTCGTCAGCAATACGGGCACCGTTGCCGTCATGATGCCGATCGTGGTGAGCCTCGCCATGAGTGCGGGAACTCACCCGGGCAAGCTGCTCATGCCGCTAGCCTTTGCCAGCAGCCTGGGCGGCATGCTGACGCTGATCGGTACGCCGCCCAACCTTGTTATTCAGGAGACGCTTCAGAAGGCCGGGTACAAGGGGCTGTCCTTTTTTAGCTTTACGCCGATCGGCATCGTCTCTTTGCTTGCAGGCATCATCGGCCTGCTGTTTCTGCGCCGCTTCCTGCCGGATCACAGGAAGGAGGAGGGCCGAACCAAGAAGAAGGGCCGTTCGCTGCAGGAGCTTGCGAGCCAATACCAGCTCACGCAAAATTTGTACCGTGTTCAGGTGGGAAAGGATTCGCCGATTCAGTCGAAAACGCTGCTGGAGCTCGATATATCCGCCAAGTTCGAGGTCAACGTCATTGAAATCCGCCGTAAAATTTCGGCAAAGAACCAGTTTTTCAAGACAATTAACCAGGAGATCGCCGGTCCGGATACAGTCATTCACGAGGATGACATTCTGTATGTCAACGGCACGTTTGAGCGGGCCGAGCAATTCGCCCGGCATTACGGGTTAACCCTGCTCGATCATCACGTTCCGGAGAGAAGCGGGCCGCCGTCGGATCAGGGTGAACAATATGCGACCAGCGAAGTGGGCATTGCCGAGGTGATGCTGACGCCGAACTCCAGCCTGATCGGCAGACTGGTCAAGCATTCCGGATTTCGGGAGAAGTATCGGGTCAATATTCTCGGCATCCAGCGGAAGGAGCAGTACCTCCTGCATAATCTGAAGGAGGAGCGGATGAGATTCGGCGATGCTCTGCTTGTCCAAGGCAGCTGGGAGGATATCGCGCTGCTGGCGGCGGATCAGGCGAATGTCGTCGTCGTTGGACAGCCGATCGAGGAATCGCGCAAGGTTACGATGGATATTAAGGCGCCGATCGCTGCCGGGATTATGCTGCTCATGGTGATTCTGCTCATTACGGAGCTGGTGCCTGCCGTGGCAGCTGTCATGATCGCCGCTGTGCTGATGGTGGTCTTCGGCTGCGTCCGCAATATGGAGGAAGCTTATAAGAGCATCAACTGGGAAAGCATCGTCCTGATCGGCGGCATGATCCCGATGTCGATCGCCATTGAGAAGACCGGAGCGGCAGCGCTGCTGTCCGAGGGACTGGTCAGCGTGCTTGGGGGCTATGGCCCGATTGTGCTGCTGGCCGGCGTATATTTTACGACGTCTCTGCTGACCATGTTCATTAGCAATACGGCCTGTGCGGTGCTCTTTGCCCCCATTGCCCTTACTGCAGCGGTTCAGCTTGGCGTAAGCCCGTATCCGTATCTGTTCGCAGTATCGATCGGGGCAAGCATGTGCTTTGCATCCCCGTTTTCTACGCCGCCAAATGCACTCGTGATGTCGGCGGGACGATATAAGTTCAGCCATTATATTAAGGTCGGTCTTCCGCTGCAGATATTCATCGGCGTGGTGATGGTGGCAGTGCTGCCGATATTTTTTCCGTTTTAAATCAGGAACGTCCTCGTTCGCAGTTTCGGCTGTGATGGAGGGCGTTTGTTGTTTTGGGGGAATGGCGGGCGAGATATTTAAGAAATAACAAAGACAGACATGCCAATGACATTTATAATTGTTTAAATGCAATATATATTTGACATTTAGACAGGTATGATGTAGATTTAGAGTGTAAACAGATGCAGGTTACTATATTGCGTGGAGAGGTTGTGGAGATATGAAATGGTTTACGTGGGATCCAAATCAAGGCAAACACGCGGACGAGAGAGTTGTTAATCTTCAGAATAAAATTTATAGAGAAGCCTATACGCTGATTATGTTGATCAGTCTGGCATCGATTATCGTCAAGTTTGTCATGCTGGGGAAAGATACACCGGTAATCACAGAAATCGTCATTTTGCTGGCTTCCAGCCTGTATTATCTGATTCGTTCGGCTTCCCTGGGCATTTATTCAGATGCGGTCGAGGTTCATGATCGAACGAGCAAATTCAAGATGAGCACCAAAAATATCATTGCAGGCAGCGCTTTGGGTTTGGGGTTGGCTTTGTACTTCGGGTTCCGCAGCGCAACTCTTTATGCTGATGGGGGATTGCAGTCACTGTGGTATTTCGTGCTCGTGGCTTTCGTCTCATTGATGATTTATGTTCCACTGTTCCTGCTGTTAACCTTCGGCCTTCATAAGGCTGCGAACAAAGCGAGCATGCATGTGAACAAGGAAGAGCTGGAATGAAGAATATCAGGATGAAGCTGGCAAGAGTCGAAAAGGATTTGTCCCAGGAGCAGCTGGCCCAGCTGGTCGGCGTATCGAGACAGACGATCGGGTTAATTGAGCTGGGGAAGTATAACCCCAGCCTCAGCTTGTGCGTGGCGATCTGCAAAGCCTTGTCCAAGACGCTAAACGATCTTTTTTGGGAGGAATGAGGACAGAAGCTGCACAGGTCTTTTTCAGGCTGGGGGGTAGAAGCGGCCAAGACAAGATCCTTCCTTTTATTTAGATTTGAAGCCAGGCTGTTCAGGAATGGTTGCTCTAGTAAAAAATCCCCACAGTTTAGCCGATAAATAAAGCAGATGGCTAAATAGAATGGGGGCCTATAGAAATGAGGAGACAAGGACGGCTCGTCTTATGCAGCATCCTGCTCTGCTTCCTGCTCGCCTCCTGCAGCTTGCTGGACGAGCTTAAGGGGGGCGCGAGCATCAACGTCAATGGGGCAAGCCTGGAGGAGGAGCATGCAGCTGCCAAATACAGCGCTTACATAAATTTAAACAATCTGATGACGGGCGGAACGTTCGATAGGGTAATCGAGAGCTATATTAATGAATTCGGCATGAATGATGAGATTTATATTAGCGAGGATTTTGACAGCAGCGGCTTTGTAGTTGCTCCCGGGCTGGAAGGTCTGGCGAAGACGGTGAATACCGCCGTGGATCGCGCGGCCGGCGAGCCCTCGTACGGGGCTGCAGATGAAGCGCTCATTCAATTAGGACCCGCCATGCTCGATCTGCTGGACACGATGACGGAGATATCCGATTACTACAGCGATAGGAATTTTACGGAGGATCAGTTCGCCAAGGGCAGGGAGCTGCACAGCCGATTTATTGCCCAATACTCTACATACGAGCCTTTGGCCGATCGCTTCTATCATGATTTCGACCAGGTTGCGGCCCAGCAGAAGCTGACGGATCTGGAGACGCTTAAGGAGCAGGACTTTCTGATCCGGTACTATGCTCTTAGCTTGGTGATGCGGGCTCAGGATATCGAGAAGGCTTTTTTTGAGGCTGAGATTTATGATGAGAACATTCTGGATTACAAACTGGAGGAATACAGGTTATTGTTTGACCTGCTGATCCATGACTCCAAGCAGTTTATGGAATATGCCGAGGATGACAAGAGGAAGAAGCAGGAGTCCTGGACAACGAATCCCGAACTGGAATCGGCCCTTGAAGAGGTGATCGGGACGGCGACCGATATCCTGACGATTCTAGAGACGAAGGATACGAGCAGCAACCGGGACAATATGTTGATTAGCAGCTATTTCTCGCAGGTGTCGAGCCTCATCGATGCCTATAATTATAATATCAGCGTCGATATGACCGAATAAAGACGGGGGGGTCCATAAGCCATTATAGCTGGCTGAGGGGCGCCCCTTTTTTTCAGAATGCTATCCGTTTTTGTGGAATCAACTTTTGAAGAATCAACTTTTGAAGAATCAACTTTTGCAGAATCAATTTTTACATGATCAATTTCTTCCTTACCCGCATCTCACTCTTTAGCTCATCTTATGCAAGCTGTTGAACTCGAACACGAAAATCCTATTCTTTGGCCTATGTTATATAAACTATCGAATTCGCAAACTAAATCCTCATTCTTTGGCCTATATGTCTAAGCTATCCAACTCAAACACGAAATGGAATTCATGTATCTAATTATGCTCTAGGCAATTGTTTTAGGGGAATAGATGGATTTCATGTATTTAAAATCAAGAATCTTGCTCCTGATGGATATTTTCTTTCTTCTAACGACATGAAATCCATTTAAATCTACTTTCCTTTCTTTGCCGCAGAAACTAACTACTATAAATCCATTTAAACGAGAAATCCGCAATTCATACTCACTAGACGGGGGAATCCACGATACGGGGAAATCCGTGGTTCATGCTCACTAGACGGAAATCCTTGGGTTATGCTCACTGACTGGGGAACCCGCGGGTCATACTTACCAGACGGAGTCCACGGTCACTCACTAGACTGCGAAATCTGCAATTCTTACTCACTAGACGGGGAAATCCGCGATTCATACTCACTAGAACGAGAAAACCCCGCTTCATGCTCGGCGTAGAGAGGGGGAGGTGGAGAGAGGTGTTTGCTCACATCAACCTGCTAAAGATAAATTTACGTTCTATGCGCGAAAAGTGGCGTTTAGCGAAGAATTGGCGTTAACCCCTGCGGATCATGGTATACTATAGAGAACAAATGTTCTTTCAAATGATCGGCAGGTGAGAAGGATGGTCCAGCGTGTAGAACTCGCTGTCCGTCAACTGGTTGAGCACGTGTTCCGAAGCGGGAGCCTCGAGGGCGGGTTTCGGAGCGTCTCCTCCTTGACGGAGGGCACGAAGGTGCATCAGAGGATACAAAAGACATACGGAGAACTGGATCAGAAGGAGGTCTACCTGTCTTTGGAGATCTCCCACGGCGGGTTCATATTCGTGCTGGATGGGCGCTGTGACGGTCTGCTGGTCAGTGAGGACGGGAAGGTCACGATCGACGAGATCAAATCCACGGCTATGGAGCTGGAGGGGATTGAGCCGGACACCTTCCCGGTTCATTGGGCGCAGGCGAAATGCTATGCCTATATGTATGCCAGCATAAATGATGTCCCGGAGCTGGACATGCAGTTAACGTATGTTCAAGTCGGTACGAACGAGCACAAGCGATTCGTGCAGACGATGACGAGGGACCAATTGGAGGCTTTCGTAGCTGATGTCGTGCAGAAATACGCTCCTTACGCGGAAATGCTGCATCGACACCAGACGAGGCGGGATGCGAGCATCACAGGCCTGGATTTTCCCTTCCCCGCCTATCGTAAAGGGCAGCGGAAGCTGGCGGGCGCAGTGTATGCTTCTATTGCCGAAGGAGCCAAGCTGTTTGCCGAGGCACCGACGGGCATCGGGAAGACGATGTCGACGATCTTCCCGGCGGTAAAAGCGATTGGAACCGGGCTGCTGCAGCGGATATTCTACCTTACGGCCAAGACGATCACCCGGACTGCGGCCGAGGAGGCCTTTGCCCGGCTGCAGGCTGGAGGGCTTCATCTTCATGCGGTGACCATTACGGCAAAGGAGAAGATTTGCTTTCAAGAGCAGATCAGCTGCCGGAAAGAGGACTGCATTTATGCGGACGGCTATTATGATCGGGTAAACGTAGCCATTCTGGATATGCTCGGACATGAGACGCTGATCGACCGCGGAGTGGTTGAGGCGTATGCCCGCAAGCACCGCGTCTGTCCGTTTGAATTTTCGCTCGACGCGGCGTATGCCGCTGATGCGGTCATTTGCGATTATAATTATATTTTCGATCCGCGGGTATCCTTGAAGCGGCAGATGGCCGAGTATAAGCGCCATACCGCGCTGCTTGTGGATGAAGCGCATAATCTGGTGGACCGCTCCAGGGAGATGTTCTCCAGCGCGCTGGGAAAGTCGGCATTTCTCGCTTTGCAGCGGGAGTATAAGGCCGTGAACAAGGGAGTATTCGCAGCGGCCAAGGCGGTGAACAGCTATTTTATTCGCCAGAGGAAGCGTGCAGAGGAGAAGCATTTGATCGAGCGCGAGGCTCCGGTAGAACTGCTGGAGCTTATTGAGGATTTTGTCCAGCAAGCCGAGCGTGAATTGGCGGCCGGAGCAGGGCGGCTTGTTCCGGAGACCGGATCGCTGCTGCTCGATACATACTTTGAAGCCGTCCATTTTGTAAAAATCGGCAAGTTGTATGATGAGCGCTATGTAACGTATTTAGAGGCTTCCAGCCATGAGGTGCGGATCAAGCTGCTCTGCCTGGATCCCGCTCATTTGCTGCGGGAAGTGGGCAAGGGCTACCGCTCGCATATTTATTTCTCGGCGACGTTATCCCCGATCGGCTTCTACAGAGATATGCTGGGAGCGGACAGCCATGATTATACGGTGACCGTTCCATCTCCTTTCTCCAAAGAGCAACTGGAGGTTGTCCTGCTGCCCTTGTCTACACGCTATCGTGACCGGGAGGCAACAGCAGCGCCGCTTGCGGCTTATCTGCAGCAATTAACGGAGAGGCGGCCCGGAAACTATTTATTCTTTTTTCCTTCCTATGCTTATATGAATACAGTTTACGAGCGCTTTATGAGCGGAGCTCCCAAGGCGGAAACGATCCTGCAGCATGGGGACATGGCCGAGGAAGAGCGGGAGAAATATTTGGCTGCGTTTGAGGCAGGCGGATCGGGGACGTTAGCGGGGTTCGCGGTGATGGGAGGCATATTCTCCGAAGGCGTGGACCTGGTGGGCAGCCGCTTGACGGGCGTCGTCGTTGTGGGTGTAGGCATGCCGCAAATCGGCCTGGAGCGGAATATCATGCGGAGCTATTTCGACCGGACGGGCAGGAACGGATTTGACTATGCCTATGTGTATCCGGGCATGAACAAGGTTCTTCAGGCGGGAGGGCGGCTGATTCGCTCTGAGCAGGATACCGGATTGCTCGTGCTGGTCGATGATCGGTACCTGCAGCCGCATTACGCCAGGCTTCTCCCAGAGCAGTGGAGGGAGCATACCGTTATTTCGCAGCAGCCCTAGCTGTGTCGTGCTCAAGCAGTACCCCATAGTTACGTGCATTCTGAGGAGCCATACCGGGCCTGCCAAAGGGCTCGGAAGGCTCCTTTTTGCATATAACAGGGTATAAATTCAGATTAGTGACACAAAATGGACAGGAGAGCTTCCAGGACCTGCAGGTTGACTCTGGATCACCTGAGATTTAAGATAAAAACATAATAGTTCAACGGTTTAAACTATTATTATCTATTAATTAATTTTTTGAATATACCGCAAATCGAGGTGATGGATGCTGGATAAGCAGGAACGCTTGTCAGCTATGATCTCTGACTGCATGAACCGGTTTGTAGTCGGGTATGCTAAAATGCTCGACCAAGATTTAACGGCTCCCCAGTATTTGATTCTTCAAATTTTATCCGAAAATGAGCCGAAAAGCTGCTCAGAGCTGGCTGAGGAACTAGACGTCACGCTGCCGGCGATCACGAATCTGTCCAATAAGCTCGCAGGCAAAGGCTATATTGAGCGCATTACGCCGGATACCGACCGGCGCAGCGTATATCTGCGGCTTACGGAGGAAGGCCGCAAAGTGATGACAAGAATGCTTGAGAGATACCAAGAGCTGACCAAGCCGATGCGGGATCATCTGACGGAGCAGGAAACCGACGCATTGTTGAGTGCCTTCGAGAAGATGACGAGCTTGCTGCCCATCGGCAAGGGCAGAGGATATAAATGACAGGAGGATGCTAGCATGGGTAGATTGGATAATAAAGTAGCTATTATTACAGGTGCGGCCGGGGGAATGGGAAAGGCGGATGCACTGTTGTTCGCCAAAGAAGGAGCCAAGGTGGCCATCTCCGATATCCAGGAGGATAAAATCCAGGAGGTTGTTCGGGAAATTGAGCAGAACGGCGGCGAGGCGATCGGCTTTGCCCATAACGTAGCTTCTGAAGAAGACTGGATTCGCGTTGTGGAGGGCACGATAGCGAAATTCGGCAAAATCGATATTCTGGTCAATAACGCCGGGGTTTCCAATCCGACGCCTTTCCTGGAGCTCACAGTTGAGCAGTGGGAGAAGACCATGTCGATTAACGTCACCAGTATCTTTCTCGGGCAAAAGTATGTTATCCCGCATATGATCGATAACGGCGGCGGCTCGATTGTTAATATTTCCTCCATCGCGGGGCTTACGGGCGGCAGCGGTTCAGGACCTTATACTGCAAGCAAGGGGGCGGTCCGCATGCTCACCAAGGCTACGGCCGTAGACTTTGCCAAGCATAATATCCGCGTAAACTCGGTGCATCCCGGCTTTATCGAAACGCCGATGACTGTCGATTTAATGGCCGACGAAAAAATGAGAAACTGGTTCCTTTCGATGACGCCCCTTCCGCGGCTGGGCAAGGCAGAGGATATTGCGGCAGGCGTGCTGTTCCTCGCCTCGGACGAGTCCTCCTACATTACGGGGGTCGAGCTGCCGATCGACGGCGGATATGTGGCGAAGTAGGAGTTGAAGTGGTTTAATAAAGACAGTTATAAATACAATTCGTAGGAATAAAAATAAAGCGGCCTGTGTCTACTAATTTAGTAGATACAGGCCATTTTTTGAAGTTTAATGTTAAGAGTCCTCGCTGAGAATGTATCTATACCGAACTACTGATTTGCGTCATTTGATGTAGTCTTTCCATGTCGAAATAAATTTTGAATGTGTTCTGGAGGACGGAAATGGGTGGAAAATTCCTTTTTTAACCCTTGGGTAACGACTTCTTATTTTAGTGAAGGACGGAAATTCGCTTAAAAGATAGATAATGGACCTGTTAATTTTAACATTTAAAGAAGTAGACTTTCTTGTAGAATATGCAAAATGACTTCCCTCCCTTGAAGTTTTCTATTTAGATCATTTGAAAACTTCCGCTAGATCAGGGTGAAGTCCCTTTTTATACTCAAAAATCCTTCAATAAAAACTTAGCTAATCAGTTTTTCGAAGACCTGGTCATCTGTAGTCTACTTATAAATCGGGATATCTACCCTGCGACATTGATAGACTGACCTCGACAGCACTGTCGATCGTAACGTGACTCCCATCGATGATTCCTTCTTACGACTGATCTTTTGCTGCAGTGTTTGTAACTAATGGCAGGTAGGAAGGAGGAAAGGATTTGATGTGCAGGAAGGAGTAGCTAAGGAGTAAGGGAGTGTTTAATGGAGTTTTGTTTTGGGAACTTGTGCAATTAACCTGTTTTTTTTGCTAACTTTAGATGTAATAATCAATTGTGTTACAAAATCCAGCATAATAATATTTTGTTAAATTGATCCAATAGATTAACAATGATAATATACTTTATAGGAAATCAATTACTGTAGATTCATTACTTTTGAACTACTAGAGATTCGTAAGGAGCGCGACATGAATTCTTTCGTACAATATCTCGATCAATTTAATGTCCTTTCCCCAAACCATGCGAAGATATACGACGAGTACACCCAAAGTACGGATCAATATCGATTTGCAATCGATACCAACATTGAACAGTTTTTATTGACGTTGTTTAATGAAGATCCTCGTAGTGTGATCATGACGGGTAATGCTGGTGATGGCAAAACTCGCCTATGTCGTACTATATATGAGCGAATTACGGGGAAGCAATTGCTAAAATGGCCGGATAGCGGAATATTAGAAGCTTCGTTCAACAAGGGTAAATTACGGATTGTAAAAGATTTATCGGAGCTTACTGATGCAGTAATCTTTGAAGAGCTTCAATTTCTGCAAGAAATGATAGCTGATGGGCACGAGAGTAGACTCTATTATTTGATTGCTGCTAACGAAGGCAAGCTCACCAAGTTTCTATCCCAGCATCTTGAGTTGCTTACATTGTCCCAAATGGTAAATAAAAGGTTTCTAGATCATAAGTCTAACGATAAGCACCTCCACCTGGTTAATTTACAGGATGTTACTTCCTCAATATATGCGGCTCGCATCATGGAAGAATGGAACCGTGAGGATAACTGGGTTGCCTGTGAGACTTGCACCCGGAAGAAAAATTGCGTGATTCAGTTAAATCATCGACGTTTGTCACAGCCGTTAATACGAAACCGGCTTGTCGAACAGTATCGGTTGTTGGATTGCTTAGGTATTCACGTCACTATGCGTGAGATACTCATACATATTAGTTATGTATTGACTGGGGGACTCACCTGTGAGCAAGTAATGAGTGCCGGGTATAGAGATATCGAAAAACATGCGAGGCTAGCCTACTATGATAATTTTTATGGGGTGAATATGAAGGAAAATGGAGCCGGAGAGCAAGGGGCTATCCGTTACTTTAAGCACCTTGATCCTGGTAAGCTGTCTATCTCATCGATTGATGATTATTTGTTGAACGGGGACATTAGTGGAGACAATCTAATCGTTCAAAAGCATCAGATGTTATTTGATGATGAAATTGATTTACTGTTCGGTTATTACCGTAAGTTAATCGAAAGATATCGGATTCAAGATCCGGACAAGGAATCGCTGGAGATTTTCGATCAAATGCCCAAATTCAGACGTAAGTATTTTTTTGAGACAGGTGAGCAAGACAAACGCACACGAGAAATGCTAACTCCTTATTTACATTTCTATCGGTTTCTCGATTGCTTAAAGGACAGGCAGACTCTTGCATCAACGAGGAAAGAACTCATTCAAGGATTGAATCATAACTTTTCCAAAAAACTGATCAGTCGTGGCGAAACTAATTTGTATGTAGTAAATGAAAATCTACTAATTCATGAAAGCTACTCCCCAAGCCAAGTGAGGCTTTCAATAGATGAAGAACGGACGGATATTGATTACTTACCATCAAAGATGTTTATAACAGTAAACCAGGAAACGAGGTTAGAGGTCAAACTACCGGTATTCGAATACTTACTACGATTAGCCGGAGGAGGACTATTCGTTACATTAAAACAAGAGGTCGATATTTTGCTTGGCACCTTCAAGAATGATTTGATAAATCGTAGCGAATTGGATGAATTTAGTTTGCAGGTATTCGCAATAGATCCAAATAAAGGCGTGTACAAGCCATATGAAATCGACATTTGATGCGGGGGTACTGCTAAATAATGAAAACAGTAGCGGAAAACAGTTTAGATAAATTTACGTCTCAGCTATCTGCTCGCATATGGGGACACCGATTTAAGGATGGACAGCGGGGCCCGGAGTATGTGTTAGAGTTTCTTAATGTATTGTATGGCACTAACTACAGTTTCAGTGATGATTGTTATCAACGTAAGAGGTCAGTTGGGCTTCGAAAATTTATTTTTGAAGGCGTGAAAGAAGGATCAGGTTCGCGAGATATTTTGGTTCTCAAGGAGCAGGAGAAAGAAAAGTTATTTAAGGCTATTCATGAAAATGATGTACATGTGTTAAAACAGTTTCTCCGAAATTTAGAGGTTGTTCTATATAATACAACAGGAAAAGAAGCGGATCGATCCTGGTTTGCACGGTCGTTGTATCCATTACATGAATCGTTGCTATATGTTGAATTACGTAAAAAAGGAAAAGACTTGTCATTTGAACGAAATTTTTATGCCCGAGGCGGTGAACTTTACTTCCTCATGCTGGCGTACGGGACAGAAAAACATGAGGAGCGACGTAGCTTTATCGAGAAGAGGTTCAGACAACTATTGACGAAAAATAAAATTATCGAAAAAGTTGTTGACAAAATTACGTCAGCCTTTGACGAGGAGGAAGAGTCCTTGGATCGTGCGCGTTTGCGATCTACTTCTAGTGAAGAAAATGTTCCGCTATTGCCATCTTCAGCTCCTCTAGAAAACGAGCGGTTATTTGAAAGCTTTGCGATAGAACTAGAGTCTCTGCTCTCGATTGATCTTGATATTTACGAAATGTTTAATCTTTTGACCTCTTTAGTATGTTTTCAATTGGCACGTTATATGCATGAGAGGGCTCATATCCAATCCAGTAACCATTATTATTTCATAGATTGTTTAGATGGGAGTAATAAACCGATTTTTCAATTATCATCTATTAGCTTTGAGCAGCACGAAAATCTGATAAAGGCAAAGTTTGAACATGAATTCGAGTTGAAAATGAAAAATGTATTCGGTAGTGAAGAAGAAATTGAGCAGCAGTTACCTTTATGGAAGGCAGATCCTGATGAATTTATCAGTAAGATGGGACTAGGGCAAATGCGCAGCCGAAAGCAAATCATTATTTCAACGCTGTCCCGGTGTAGCAGTGCATCTGATGTAACAGGAAGATTGAAGAGAATGATTCGCGAGGCTGTTTCTGATCAGTTAAAAAAGCATCAATTAAACATTACTCGTGTTATTTCAAGGGACGGGGGGTTTGCGACTTATCGCCGTGGCTCTGCTTCTAATTATAGATATACGATTTCGGATGCCTTTTTGCAAATGCTCGTGTTCACTAAAGTTAAGCCACAAGAAAAGATGGAGTATCATAATTTTTTGGAGTCAATTTACGAGGACTATGGCATTGTTATTGGGGAAAGCCAAGCAAAAAATTCAGGTGTGTATGATCAATCAAGACTTAATATCCGTTATTTTAACGACAACGAAAAGGCGTTACGCGACAAGCTACGTCATAACGGATTGCTTATCGAATTTTCAGATGCTACGGCCATGGTTCAAAATCCTTATGTTTCTAGCACGATGGAGGTAAGCTATGTATAGTTCTGCACGACAGTTGCTGGGTCAGTGGGTTGTTAGGCTAGTTATACATTATTTTGAGGATCAAAAAAAGATCCACAGCGATAAATTGTTTATAAAAATTGCAGGAATTGACGATTCGGCCTGGAGTGAAGTACTACAAGCGTTTAGGGAAGCAGAAGATCGCCTATCAATTTATTACAAGCCTATTATTAGAACTTTGAACAAAGTTCAGGAATTCGAGACTTATGAGTGCCAGCAACACGAGACGAGCACTTGGCTCCGGAATAATACGTCTTCCGGCAGTGCACTTCTTATTTTTATGAATGATTTGTCTCCAGAAGCTCAAAGTTTAGAGAATATATTTACTATTGATGAGGCTAGGCTATTAAGCCCACAAGGTCTTGAAGTATTGTATCAGTTTTTTGCGGATATCTATAAATGTATTGGTGATGAGTTGAAGGCGCTTATGCAGTTCTTAAGCATGTATAGTCGAATTGCTGAACCGCAACTGCGTAACGTACTTGCCTTCCTAGCTTCAGTTACCCAGGATTCTCAGATATCGATGATAGATAAGATTCAGCAAAATATGGATCAACTGTTGTTATTTCGCGATAGTAAGCTATCGTTTCGTACTTCAGAAGGATTCATGAGATTAAAGCGAAATTACCAACTATCTAGATTGGAGAGGGAAGGAAAGACGGTTAAAAAAGACGATTTGATTGATAATTTGTATTCTTTTATTGAAAAATCGACTGCACCGCAGGAGGAACATGAGCTTTGGGAGAAGGTTCATCCTGACACTTTCCGACAACAGGCTTTGGCTTTTATTCATAATCAATCGGATGAATTACTACAATATGAGTTTGATATTATTTCAACTGCATTATTCTTTAAAGTAAAAAAGCAGAAGATTAATGAAAAAATTAATGATTTTAAATCATTGCTGGAAGTTCAAGAAAACTGGAAGCCGGAAAAGGACCATATCATAACGGAAACATTAGAGGCTATAGATGATAATCGTAATCCGGATAAAATTCAAGAATTTATTGACGAATTTTCGGATGATTTGCATGAACACCCAACGTTGAAGAAAGATCTAGAACGTATTATTGCCCGACAACGTCAACTTGCGGAATATATGGAACTAAGCGACGCTTTACTGCAGGAGTCGATACAACTCCTGGAAGAATTCTCATCGGAACAAGAAGGGAGGGGGCTAGACGAAGTAGTATTTGTGCTTCGCTTGAACTCTTCCGTTCATGAATCTGTTCAGGAGGCACTAAAGTTTCATCTCCTTCAACTGGACAAACTGACAGGGTATATAAGGTTTGACGAATCCTCACTGGAGTATTCTAACATTCAAGAAAAGGGGCATGATCAATCCTTTAAATTACAATTACTTGTTAAAGATCAGGTAGTTTCAGAAAGTCGTTTTATACTGAGTAAAGCTTTTATGGGGGCTCTTTCAGGTATGATTGAGCAGTTACAAGATATAGGACAAATACCTTACGTTCGTGAGTATTATGGTTCCGATATGAAGTTGGTCGATGTGGCACAGATGGTGAAAGATCGCGTTAGTGGTTACGTGGCGACGGGCTATTCTAATGTTGAGAGCTCAGCTACTTGTATCTATGAGTTTGTTGATTGGTTTACTCTCGAGACTAAGAAAGGCTTGAAATTAGGACTAAGTAGCATGAACTTCAAAGAATTAGAGAACAAACTTGAAATACTCCTAAGTCAAATACACCAATCTGCGCTCATTTCGAAACACGTATTGCAATATATAAACTGTTTGGGAGTTATCGATCGTTACGATTGCAAAATTAGTGATCCAGTTGGTCATGTACAAACACGCGTATTGACCCTGTTTAATCCTCTACGGCTGCTGAGCTATTCAAAGCGTCTATTACGTATTCGCGATGAATTGGACAACTGGATAAAGCAGCAGGCAGCTCCTGCATCTATTGACGAAATGAAAGCTTATTTACAGCAGAAACAAGAGGAAACTGCTCATTTGTTTCCGCGTTATTTTGTTATTGAAGGGGTTCAAGATCAATTTCTAATTGAACAACATGAGCAAATGGGTGAAGGGGTATTTGCGTTAAACGGTAAGAATAGCGGAGAAGAGACACTCGTTAAAACATTTGGCGAAGAATTTCTTAACACGGTTAAGACTTATCTAGATGTGTATCCTTATGCTCGTGATTGCCTAGATATTGTATTCTTGTATTGTCCACATGCGGAATATGTCACGAATGCTATTGATCGGATATTCAAACATAACTTGAATGTCCGTAAAGTAAAAGCAATTGTTCATTGTGAGACAAATGGTGCATCTGTGCATGAATATTTAAATGACTGGATGAATCAGGAGGAACAACATTCCGAACGTTACAATAGTTTCCCAAGAGTTGAAATTCAAGTTATTGCTGAAAACTCTATTAACGCGATGATGCAAAGCGTATCTCAGTATTTGCTTGATGCAGATATCGGAGTACTAATTAACTATTTCGGCCAGACATCTCATATTCAGTATAAGCTTGAAAAAGTACATGTGAAGGAGTCTGATAACTGGTTTGATACAATTTACAAGGAACCGCTCAAGAAGGATGATGCAGTGAAGCGGGTTAGTCTCGTCAGCGAGAAAATGCCGAAAGTTATGCAGCATTTCTATCAAATGCAGTATATCTTGCATAACAACGAGATTGTTTCACTCGATGAACATTATTTACTTCGTAATGTGATTTCGATTACGAAGCTGTCTGATACCGAATTAATCAACTACATGCATGATCAATTTAATTGGTCTTTTTTTATCGATCGGTACTTAGATAAATCCCTTTTAAGACAGGTTTCTTCTAAAGCCCAGATAATTAAATATAAATCAAAAGCAGGAAACAACAAGGATTTCAGAACGATATTATCTTCATCAAAGTATATTCGGAAACTCGCAAACGAGCTTGCTGACCATGAATACTATGATCGACTACATCAGAAGTACACTCAGTTGCTAAAGAATGACCATATCGATCCACAAATTATCGTGCAAGCCACAGAGCGAGTAAAGGAAATATCGGGTGCTGTTGTGCTTAGAGCAATAGGTCCTGGCAAGTTTGCTCATGAAATGATGGCGATCTACTTATCGACGCAGGCTAGAGCAGTAACAGAAGGAGAATTGGAGGTGTGGTCTGTTTGTGACGAGTTACCTTGGTTTCAAGGTTCAGTACGGAGGCCCGATCTCGTTCGTACAGTAATTAAGCGTTATGGAGATCGCTTTAACATCCATTTTGAGTTGATAGAGCTAAAGTTCACTTCGCATACGATTTTTGAAAAAGAAAGGTATGATGCCATAAAACAAGTTAAGGCGGGTCTTGGGTTATACCATAACCGCTTTTTATTTAATGAACATATGGCAAGTGCATCGTTGTGGCTAAAAGAGTTGATTTACTATCTATTGGAGTATGGCACATATTCTGTTGAACATGCATTGCTTTTGAAGGAACTACAATCAACATCAATTGATTGCATTGATGTGGAGCTTTCCGGTTCAATCGATTCGTTTGTTTATACGTCTAATTTGCTAGAACTTAGCATTATGGAAGGACATAACAACGGCTATCAAATGGAACGGCTTCATAACGAGTACACAAATCATATTTATAATCGATCTTACATTTTGAGGGCACTAGGTGCTTCTCAAGAAGAAGCCACGCCTTCCTATGAGATACTAGAGGAGCTGCCTGCATTTTTTACGAGTAAGTTGGGACCTGAAGAACTTGGAGAAATAACATTGTTAAATAAGGAAAATAAATTAGAAAGTTCCCCGAGCAGAGAAGTGGGCCAAGTTGGTTCATTCCCAGCTAAAAGCCCGGAAGAGGTAGTAACAAATGAATTTGGGGAGAGTAAGAATCAAGCTGCTGCTTCAATTGAATCGACAGTAAGTCTGAATACAACAAAAACATATCCAGAAATTGAAGCCCTTGCTGCTGAAGTGAAAGAGAAATCACTTGGCGTAGAAGATATGCTGCCGCTAGTTGAGGGCTACCAAAAGAAACTACGTTATAACTTTAACCAGATTGGAATTCCAATAAAGATTGTCGAGTCGTTTATAGGTGTAAGCGTAATTCGCCTTGTCTTGGAAATTCCGGTGGACAAGTCATATAGCAGTATTGAAAACAAAGCCAGAGATATTTGTCTGTGGCTGCAACTACCATCTATTCCTCTTATCGCTCTGCGTAAAGGTAGGATTAATATCGACATTAATAGGGAAGAGCCAGAAACAGTTTATTTCGAAGACTTCATGGAGCTTGCGAGGACACAGTTTCCGAAAGAAAGGCTGAAGGGCAAACTCATTGCACCGATAGGTGTTGGGCAGCTGCGTGAGTTGATCGCATTAGATTTCTCTAGTTCTAATACGCCTCATCTTTTGATCGGAGGAACAACAGGAAGTGGTAAGAGTGTGACGATTAATTCGATTATTCTGGCCATGATGTGTCTCTATGATCCATCAGAGGTGCAATTCCTGTTCATCGATCCAAAGAAGGTTGAGTTTATGAATTATGAAAACCGTACTCATACTAAACAGGTCATTACTGAAATTGAAGAAGCGATAATCGTATTAGAACAATTGGTAGAGGAAATGGAGCAGCGCTATTCATTATTTGCACGTGAAAGTGTAATGAGCATCGACGAATACGTAGAATTAACTGGCTCACCACTACCACGGCTCATTGTCGTATTTGATGAATTTGCTGATTTCATGGAGCGGGAGAAAAGCTTGAGCGGAAGAGTAGAGAATGCCATTTTGAGGCTAGGAGCAAAGGCGAGGGCTGCTGGAATTCATTTGCTTATTTGCACACAGAATCCAAAGGCAGATATCGTGCCAACAAATATCCGCAACAACCTGCCGGCTCGACTGGCTTTGAAGGCTGCAGACCACCATGCTTCAAAAATTATTATTAATGAGGAAGGCGCCGAAAAGCTTGGGGGTAAAGGGGATTTCTTAATAAAGCTAGATATGCCAGAAATCGTTAGGGCAAAAAGTCCCTTCCTAATGCCTCGTGTTAAACGTGCACTTCTAAAGTATTTCGAGAAGAACGAATAGCTGCAAATCATTGAAAGGATGAACTCGCGACATGAAATTCGGACATCATCAAAGTTTTTACTTGCGGGTGAATTGGCTATCCAAAGCTATGAAAATGACACAAAACGATTCAAGGTTTTTCTTTGACGAATTCGCCTTCGAAAAAATCGGGTTGGGTAAAAACATGGTCAAGTCACTTAGATACTGGGTTGTGGCTACAAACGTAATGGAGGAAAGTAAAAACGAACAACATCAACCGGCTCATCGTTTGACGCCGTTCGGTCGGCTGTTATCGTACTATGATCGTTTCACCCGTATTCCTCTAACGGCTGCTGTGCTCCATGTTAATCTGGCATCTAACAAAGAATTCGCTCCAACATGGTATTGGTATTTTAACGAGTTCAATCAGCGTGCTGTTTCTAATGAGGATTTGCTTGCTGCTTTGAATGATTGGGTTTCGATTCATCATAATCGACGTGTTTCTATTCACACTCTTAAGAGGGATATAGATTGTTTAAAGCAAATGTATACTGCTCGAGTTCGAAACGATGATGATCCCGAAGACATTGTAGCTAGCCCCTTATCAGGGTTGGAATTACTTTATGAATCAAGAGACCAGTTCATTAAAAGTGCCCCTGTCTCGTTTCAGCTTGACCTGGATGCGTTGTATTTTACGCTGCTTCGTTACTGTGAGCTTTATCAAGTTAATAGCGTAACCTTGGAGGAAGTCCTAGTCAAGCCGTTACTCTGGGGTAAATTGTTTCATTTGTCGGCTAATCAAATTCTAGATATAATGCAAATGCTTGAAGCCAGTTCAAGTTATACTGTAAATCTTGTTAGAACAAATCAACTTAACATTCTAAACATAGATCCACAAGATCCATACGCCTTCTTGGAAAAGGCTTATGAACGGAAGGCGGGTTTTTGATGCAAAGATATCGTTCTAGCATTCATATGCAATTTGATTTTCCTGATCCTCACTTACTGGAGCGGTATGTCCTGACTCCCTCCCATTGCAAGGTGTTGAACGGGATATTAGAAGGTGTGAGCGGAAAAGGAGATAAGCGTACTCATTTATTGATTGGACCTTATGGAACGGGAAAATCACTTATATCTACGATACTATGTCAATTACTGTCCCGCCAATTTCCAAAAGAATGGAGTATACGTTTATTTAAACAAGCCGAGCTAATTGATGCGCAGTTAGCGTCTATGCTCCGCCTAGCGGACGATGGACAGTTTACCTATATTCCAGTTTTAGTTAACGGGAAGACGGGTAGCTTGTCCAAAATCATAATAGAAGCAGTATACCGTGCGCTCTATCAAGCCAATATTCATATTGTTACACCGAATGAAGCTACGGTGATTTTAAGTACAGTTGAACGTTGGAAACAATCATATCCCGAAGCATATGATGCATTCCTTCGATATTTAGAAGAGAGGCTGATAGGAGAAAAGGAATGGCAAAAACAGATCAGAGAGTGCAATGAAGATTTGACTAAGGAGTTTATAGCTTTTTATCCAAGTGTTACTGCCGGTACAAAATGGTTTTATGATCATGATACTTACTTTATCGAGGATTTGGAGTCGTTGTCCAACGAACTAGAAATGAAGCGAATAGGTTTGTTCATTGTTTACGATGAATTCGGACGCTTTCTACAAACACTTGATAACTCAGAATCCTTTAAAAATATGCAGGATTTGCAATCTCTTGCGGAATTTATAGATCGAACTAATAACATGCATTTACTGCTAATTAGCCATAAGCATATCCGGCAATACGCCTCTAATGATCAAGAATCCATAAGACTGGAATTTGAAAAGATTGAGGGAAGATTCCGCCATTTTACACTTGAAAACGATGCTGGAACCTATTTGCAACTTGCGCAAGAAGCTATACGTGACATTAACGAGACTAGTTTAGAACATGAACCCGAGCTCGAAACAGCTCACTCGTTAAGAAAATTCCCATTGTTCAACGAGTTTACATCAAATCAGCTTGAGCAAGGTGTATTGACATCGCTGTATCCTGTTCACCCGGTAGCGGTAATGTTGTTACCACAGCTTTCAAATATATATGGTCAGAACGAAAGGACCCTATTCTCTTTTTTATCTGATCACGAGCGAGATAGCTTACGTGAACATATACAACAACATACAGGTTATTACTATGCTGATCGATTGTTCCGATTTTTCCAACTAGATGCGGCAGAGGTCAAGGAACAATCTGCTCTGGATTTATACCATGCTATCGTACCTTATGTTGATAATCAGCGTACCTTGCAGAATCGTATCATTGAGCTTTTAACTATGTGGTCAGAGACAAGAATGACCCAAAAACAACCTGTTACGATACCGTTTCTTGCATTTGCTTTAGGTGTTGAGGAGGAAGATGCTGAAAACGAGCTTAAACAATTGGCTGATGCAAAGATCGTTAGGTATAACAGCATAAGAGGACAATGGGAGTTGTTTAACGGAAGTTCTATCAATATTGAAGAACTGATATCGGAGAAGATGGTCTCATCTTCTCTCAGGACACGCGAAATAATGGAAATTATGGACAAGCATTTACCAATGTCGTTCATCTTGCCCTATGACTATAACGACGAAATGGACATGATTCGATACGCTGACATTCGATTCGCAGACATTGGGGAGATGAGAGATTCTAACGATAAGGAATGGCCAGGAGATGATCGAATTTGGTTCTTAGCTTATGAAAATTTGGACCAAAAAGATGATCATAGTGCTGTCATGCAACAATTAAACAAGCCGTATTTAGCGGTATTTCCCACTCTTTCCACGAAAAAAGTGATCCCTTATTTACTGAAATATAAAATAACGGAACAGCTGTTGCATGATTCAGCGTTACTAGCGTTGGATTCTCGTTTGAAAAATGAGCTAACCTTCATACAAGAGGAAACAAGCCTAAAAATTCGGGCATTTGTAGATCGATATTTCGATTTTGCCAAGCATGAATGGTATTCTGGAACTAAGCGGGTAACTGTGACGAATATAAATGATCTGGAGAAATTAATTAGTAATCGACTTCTGCATAAATATCCTCATAGTCCGGTCATTCGTAATGAAGCGTTTAACAGAAATAGAATTTCTGCTGTCCAACGGCGAGCACTTATAGATGTTATAGATCGTCTAATTCACCAGCCATTGGAGCCTTCGCTTGGAATTACGGGTTACGGCCCGAATTATTTGATTTTCGCGACTGCATTGAAAAATAACGATTATCGAATTAATGAGAATGGAGTTATCTACTGCAATGAAACGCTTGAAGCTATCCGGCATGACTTAATTCATCAATTGCATCAGAAACCGATTGGAAAATTGTCAGAGCTTATTAGAATGATGCAGGAAGCACCTTATGGAATTCGTTCCTCGGTCATTCCACTTCTTTTAGTTGCATTATTACGGGATCTTTGGGACCAGCTTCTTTTTTATTCACATGAAATGATGGTATCTCACTTGAACGGCGCTTCTATTTTGGAAATGGTTGAGTTGGCTGATTTGTTCGAATATAGATATTATAGCTGGTCTGTTGATGAAAAAAATCGGCTACTAGAAGCGGGGAGACGCTTAAACCTTTCTGCCGAAGCATGTAATAGTTTCTTAAAAGCTTCGGAATCCTTATTACAGTGGTTACGCAGTTTACCGAAGTTTACGCAAATTACTCAGCAGTTCTCACAAGAAATTCTTTGGGTCCGTGATCGGATTCGATCTACTGAAGTGGATCCATACACCCATATGAAGCAACTTGTAGCGAACGTGGATTTACTAGTGTCCGCCAAAGAAGAAATGGAACTTTTTATGATGAGGAATGAGTCTGAATTAGAACGGAGAGTTTTAACTCTAACTGGGCAGCCTTCATTTGAAAAATTTTTTGAAGTCATATCAGGTAGTCGCGATGAAGCAATCGGAAGAAACAGCAAATTAATGACGTTATCGATGACGGAGCAGCTAACTGGCGTGATAGACAAGATCGCGGAGCATCTTATAGGAGTTGTCCGAGCTGATTGGGCAGATTCTACGGAAGAGCTTTTTTTGAGCCAAATTAAATATGAATGGGAATTGCTAATGGCTGATAAGGAAGTTGCTGTTTCTATGAAGCAGACATTAGATGTGAACCAACCGTTATCGAAAAAGTCACAAACGCTCTATGCCAACGTTAAGAACATGTTAAAGTATGCTGGGAGAGACGTATCAAAGCAAGAACTCAAACAGCTACTTGTGAAATTAATTCACGAATTGTAAATAAATATGTTGGATAAGAGAGGAGCAGTATTTGATGAAACGCAAACCGATTCATGTTGCTATGTATAGTGGTGGGGCTTCTTCCGCCTATGTCGCCCATCATATGGTGCAGACATATGGTAGAGAAAATAGCATTCTATTTTTTACAAATACGCTATGGGAGCATGAGGACAACTATCGTTTCATGCATGAAGTAGCTGACTATTTAGGGGTTGAAATTACGTATCGTACAGACGGCAGAACACCTGAACAAGTCTTTTACGATTACAGATTTATGGGCAACTCGCGACTTGCGAAATGTTCTGAAGAATTAAAAGTTAGACAAACAGTCATCTTTCTTGAAGAATTGAGAAGCGAACACGGGCTTGAGCCTATTTTGTATTTTGGTATTGGGAGACATGAACAGCATCGTGCAGAAAATTTAAAGGAGTTTTATGCACATGTTCCGCTTGAACCAGTAGAAACAAGGTTTCCACTAATATCCACATTTCGTGAGGAAATTGATGCTAAACGGATTATTGAAGAAAAGTGGGGTATTCGGCTCCCCGTTATGTATGAGCTTGGATTTTCACATGCCAACTGCGGAGGTCGATGTGTTAGGGGGGGCTTACAACATTATGCTCAATTGTATCGCATTTGGCCAGACGTGTATCGAGAGCAGGAAGAAATGGAGGAAGATTTCAGACGTCATTTTGATAAAAATGTTTCAATTTTGAAACGTAATGGGGGACCTTATACATTAAAGGAATATCGTGAGACATTGGAAAGGGAAGGCGTCGAGTCCTATCTTAGTCGGGAGGATGATACTGTTCCTTGTGTATGCACGATATAATTTTTATTTATTTAAACCTGGTTTAAAAATACATACTCTTCGCATAATGATTAGTAATACGATGGATAGGAAGGAAGTTTATGCGGAGAGTTGAGGACGGGCAAAAAGTGTTGATTGCATTTCATTTGCATAAACAATGTTTTTCGATCCGGCTTGCCTCAACTCGGAAGGTTGCAGGCTATACAGATCGAATCGTTGTCAGCGATGTTCGTTTTCCCGTGTCCCCTTCTGGAAGATTAAGAGTGCTGAGAGAAAGGAGGAAGAACGTTCACGCTTTTGTTCTAGGGAAGTATGAGCAGGAGATGCAGAATTTATCACGGTTGCATTTTAGAGAGGCGTACTATAACCCATATCAGGTATCCGGTTTTGTTGACCGGGAAACATTTAGATTAATTGAGTTTGCTGATTACGCAATATGTGAGAATAAAAGGGTTTATTATTTAGTGCTCCAATAAATGAGCAGTAATGCTTGAATCTTGAATAATGTATAGCTTATAGTAATTGGGGAATTTTGTCGGATTATTACTGTTCTACACCCGTAGATTTTGACAGGTTTACGCCCCCATTTTAGAAGTAAGTGCAGCATCTACGCAAATGCGGAGAGCTGCTTTTTTCATGAAATCCAGCGTATGTATTAGTTGTTCCCGGTCTTTAATAAGGTATCTAAACCGAATAACAATGAACAAACCTGATTTTAATAAAATGAGGAAGTAAGTACTTTTATATTAATGGTATAATGGGCTAACCTATACGTATACTTTACTATTTTCCAAAATAGATTTGAGCCTATGTACTGTATAAATAAGATTACTGAGATAGCAAACACAATTGACAAATAATATGGCATTCAAGTGTCTTGGTTAGTTTTTTACTAAGCATCATTTAGTTTATATAGGGGACTAACAAACTCGTGCCTACCTTACTTTTAACTGATTCAGCAAGGTAAATGCTGTATCCGCACAGGGTAATAATATAGACTCCAAGATAGAAAGATACGGACTTAGTGAGAGTCAAGAGTGTATAGCCCCTTCTTCATCGTATTATAAATACGAAGAGGAGGGGGCTATTTAACAGAGTATGAATCTTAAAAAGAGCGTGGATAGAAGCTTATCCTACAAAGGCAGCAAAGCTACCTCATCTAGACCTTCCAAACGCTCCACCATCGCATACCAGGATTGCGGCCGGTTCGGCAGCACGGCGTAGTAGCGCTTGAGGAAGCTGACGATCAGCTCGGCCGACAGCCGGTCCTGCTCGTCGTCGGTAGGCAGGAAGCACAGGTCGAGTCCCGTTACGGCCTCCCCGTCATTGTTCCAGGACGGATGAACGTATTCGAAATCAAGGCGCTTGTATCCAAGATGCGAGAGTACCTCGCGGCGAACGAACGGATCCATCGGCTTCACTCCGCCGAACTCATGCTCCTCCACCCGGTAAGGATCGTAGATTTCAGCGAACATGCCATGCAGTCTGACTCCATTGGCTGCGGCCAGCGCCTCCAAATCCTTGCTCCGCTGCTTCGCCAGGAAACGTCCAATCCCCAGCCCGGAACGGCCGATAATCGTAAAATCCGTCATGGCGACATTAAAATTCTCGTAATAGCGGTATTCCGTAGCGCCGACTACCTTGCCCTCATGCACAGCGACAAAGACCCGAATGCCCGGGTCCTCTAGCGGCTCCTTCCATAGGTCGAATTCGAGCACTTCCTCCGGCGGGAATACTTCCTGCATCAGTTCATGCATACTGCGGAACAGGGGATCTTCAATATTCGTAATACGATGATATTCCACTTGGGCAACCTCCTAATCGGCTTGTATATTCATTCTATAAATTTAAATGAGTTGATCTCTTTGCGCTAGCTATTTTTGAAAGGATTGCGCCATTCCATCAAAGCGCCATAATTGCAGGATTCCTCGTCTTCCAAATAATCAGAGACGACGCCGACCGGCGTTCGTCCGCAGCGCAGCATGAACGTGATAATGGGATCGCTCAGCTTGCCGCTGATGACGGCCTCGAGATATTCCTCGGCGGTCATCTGCCCGGTATGCAAATGATACCCGGGCATGCGCCCGCCGCCGAGCAGCCTGTCCAGCCCGAGCTGGACCACGACGTCGTACATGGACAGCATCAGCCATTTGCCGAGCCCCAGCTTGCGGTACGAGGGACGGACGCTGATGTCGGCAACGTACAGCGTGCCTCCGTCAGGATCGTGATTGCGGATATAGCCGCCGTCCGTCACCTCTTCCCAGGTATGGGCCTGGCCGGGGCCGACGCTCTCGTTCTTAACGAGCAGTCCCGTCATCGATCCGGCGATCTCCCCGCCGACCTCGATGCACAGCGCCCCTTCCGGGAACAGCCTTACGTGATTGCCGAGCTGCTCCGTATTCCACCACAGCTCCGGGGGGAAGGGCGGAGGGAAGCTCTCCTGCTGAACGGCGATCAAGCCCGGGAAGTCGCTCTGCCCATAATTGCGAATGACGGCCGGGACAGGGCGATTCCCGTCAAATACATACAGCTCTTTCCGATACATGAACAAGCCTCCTTCTGTCCAATGGCATACTGGGCCAGCCTGTTGCCTCTGCTAAGACAACAGCGGCAGCAGGCCGGCTCTTGGCAGACCGCTACCTCCAGTCCGTATAGAGATCGGTCCGGCGATCCCGCCACGTCGTGACCGAGCCGCTCTCCCGAACCTGATAGAGCAGCTCCAGATCCAGATCGGCGGTAACGATCATGTCATGGTTGATCTCGCCTTCGGCCAGCAGCCCGCGCGGAGGGAACGGAATGTCGTTCGGCGTAATGATCGCGGCCTGTCCGAAGTTGGCCCGCATGAAGTCGACCGTCGGCAGCGAGCCGACCGTTCCGGTCAGGACGACGTAGATCTGGTTCTCGATCGTTCGGGCATGGCTCGTATAACGGACGCGATGGAAGCCGTGGCGGTCGTCCGTGCACGAAGGACAGAAGATGACGTCAGCGCCTTTGGCTTTGGCCATCCGTACGATCTCCGGGAACTCGATGTCATAGCAGGTGAGCATAGCGATCGTTCCTTTATCCGTCTCAAATACCTGCAGTCCGTCGCCAGCGCTCATATTCCATTCCTTTACTTCCGTGGGGGTGATATGCAGCTTTGGCTGCTCCCCGATTTTGCCGTCCGGATAGAACAAATGCGCTGTATTGTACAGCTTGCCGGCTTTGCGGACGACATGGGTTCCCCCGATGATATGGGTGCCGCTCTCTTTAGCCAGCTCTGTGAAGAGCTTCAGATATTGCTCCGTAAAATCGGGGAGCTCGTCTATCGTGAGAGCCCGGCCCTGATCATTTCCGATCGACATTAATTGTGTGGTGAAAAATTCGGGAAACAGAATGAATTCAGCATCGTATTCCGCTGCCGTTCTAACATAATGCCGGCATTGCTCGGCAAACTCCTCGAACGAGCGGATCGTATGAAGGTGATATTGTACTGCGGATACCCTGATTTTCATTAGTACCTCCTTAATATACGAATGAATTGAAAGCACAGCTCCAAAGGATTGGATTGAACTTATTGTGCTAAAAAATGCATTTGACTGCAAGCACAGTAGTAATCTTATTGCCTGAGCTTTCAGAATAGCTTCTTTTATACAAAAATTAAAGTGCTTGACAGAGAGGTCCGTTGGAAGTAATCTAAGATCAAATAGAAATGCCAACGATGGCAAAGAATTATAGGAGTGTTCAGATGAACCGAGTAACGATTAAGGATGTGGCGCAAAAAAGCGGAATGTCTATTCGTACCGTTTCTCGAGTGATTAATAACGATCCGAATGTGAAGGATAAAACCCGAGCCAAGGTGCAAGCGGTCATTGAGGAGCTTGGCTTCAAGGTCAACCTGCTGGCTAGAAGCCTGAAAGAGATGAGGACCAATCAAATTGTAGTATTCATTGACCAAAGACGGGGAATGTATTGGGGAACATTTCATAATGAATTCCTTCATGAGCTCCACCGTGTGATGAAAAAGCAGGGATACCGGATGGTGATTTCACCATCGTCACCCGAAAGCTTTGAAGAGGATGAGAACGATGGGTTCTACCTCGTTAAGAATGGGATGTGCGACGGCGCCATCATGTTTGATCCCAATATCGGGGATAAGAGAATAACTTATTTGAAGGATATCTCCGTTCCATTTGTTGTTATTGGCAAGGATGTCAGCAGGTATGATACCTCGTATGTCGATGTGGACAATCAATATGTGGGATATGTCGGCGCCAAGACGATTCATTCCTACGGTTATCAGGATTTCGTTCTTCTTCTAGGAAGCGAAGGCTCTCCGATTAATCAGGATCGAGCCTCGGGCTTTCAACAATATTGTTTGGAGCAAGGGATCCAGAGCAGGTATATTTTTGGTTTATCGGATTTAGAGTCTGTTTACCAGCAAAGCTTGAGACAAATTCAATCAGAAGGCACCAAGGCCATTTTCGTATCTGGGGACGAGCGGGCCCTAGCCGTATATCGGGCAATATATGAGAGCGGATATAGAGTAGGAGAGGATATTGGAGTACTTGGCGTAGATGATATTCGGACCGGAGAATACATGTCTCCAGCGCTCAGTACCATTGGCCAGCCTAAACGAGACATCGCAGAGCTTGCACTCAACATGCTCATAGAGCAAATTCACTCGGAGGACCCGGCAGCCAAAAGAACCCTCGTAGCTCCGACGCTTATCCACAGAGCATCATTGGTAGAGCAAAAATAGGCTAAGGCCTATTTTTACAAAACGAATTGCCATCGATAGACAAAACACGGTATGAGGTGATGTAACCATCACTGAATATAAAACCACATCCAAGGAGGAACACCGAAATGGAATTTCTGAAACTCAATGAAGAAGTCAAAACTGCGCTGGCGGAAGGCAAACCGATTGTCGCCCTGGAATCTACGATCATTTCTCATGGCATGCCGTACCCTGACAACGTGAAGATGGCATTAGAGGTAGAGCAGTTGATTCGCGAAGAAGGAGCAGTTCCTGCCACAATTGCGATTATGGATGGCAAAATATGTGTAGGTCTGTCAAAGGAAGAAATCGAACGATTAGGTACGGATAAAAACGTGTTCAAAGCAAGTATTCGCGATATTCCAAAAGTACTTGCACTCGGCATGGTTGGCGCAACCACAGTAGCTACAACAGCTTATGCTGCTGAATTGGCAGGCATTCGTTTCTTTGCGACAGGCGGGTTAGGCGGGGTTCACCGTGGCGTAAACGAAACCTATGACATTTCAGCTGACTTGCCAACGTTGGCAGATTTAAATATTTGTATCGTTAGCTCTGGTGTAAAGTCGATTCTCGATATCCCTAAATCGGTAGAATATTTGGAGACTTTTGGTGTAGCTGTATACGGCTTTGAGACAGACCGCTATCCTGGCTTCTATGTTCGGGATTCTGGACTGCCTGTGGAGAAGATTGAGAAGGAAGAGCTCGTCAAGCTGCTTAAAGTAAAAGAGGAGCTTCAATTGAAGGGGTCTGTATCCGTGACTGTTCCGATTCCTGTTGAAGCCGAGCTTAATCCGCAGCTAGTGGAATCCACCATTGCGAAGGCGCTTGAAGATGCAGGAGGACTTGGCATTAACGGCAAGGAAGTTACCCCGTTCCTTCTAACTCGAATCAAAGAGAGTACAGGCGGACAAAGCTTGCAGTCGAACATCAAATTGATGAAAAATAACGCTTTGACGGCAGCGCAAATCGCAGTTGCCTACCATCAGTCATGATTACGGTAATCGGTGACCTAGTATCGGATATTATCGTCCATCGGGACATGATGAATTACGGTACGGATACCGATGCATCCATTCGGCTGCACTGTGGAGGGCAAGGCAATAATGTTGCCGCCTGGATTGCGCACGAAGGTGTGGAATGCCAATTGATTGGCAGAGTGGGAGATGATCCTTTCGGGTTGCATCTCCTGGCTCGTGCCAGGAAATACGGGATTCGCTGCGAGGTGCAAGCAGATCCTCTCCATCCTACCGGTAAAATCATTGTCATGATCGATAACGATACAGGCGAACGTTCCATGATTGTTGACCGTGGCGCTAATTTGGAGCTAGGCAGTGAAGATATTGTTAATGTAGAGCAAAGCAAGCTGCTCTATTTATCCGGCTACAGCTTGTTTGCGGACAAGCCTAGACAAGCGATTACCCATGCCAAAGGAATTGCCCTGAGCCAAGGGATTCCAATCGCGCTGGATCCGAGTTCAACCTATAACTTAAGAGATCATAAAGAGGTTCTGTTTGATTTTCTGGACGGCATCACTTTCTTGTTTCCGAATCTTGAAGAGGGGATGTATCTGACTGGAGAAATTGAACCAACACGTATTCTAATGAAGCTTGCTGAACTTGTGCCGAACCCCATTTTGAAAATGGGTGAGGGGGGCTGCTTGTTTTTGGAGGGACAAACCATCGTTCATCTGAAGCCGCCGCAGGTCAAAGCCATTGATGTGACGGGAGCTGGAGATTCTTTTATTGGCAGTTTTCTAGCGAAATATTACAGAACTCAAGATATTCGAAAATCGGCTCAGAGAGCGATTGAAGTGTCATCGAAGGTAGTAACGCAGAACGGCTCGATGCCGCATTTACCTGAATAGGCATGAAGAAGATTGAGGGGGAAAATGGATATGAAAAAGAATACTTTCAGATTTCATGCGTTATTGTCGGTACTCCTTATTAGTGTATTGGTTCTGTCGGCTTGCGGAGGAGGGAACAGCGGCAATGCTAAAGGAAGCAGCTCAGGAGATAGTGGTGCTGATTCTAACGGCTCTAAGCAAATTGGCATGGTTACTGATGCAAGCGGTGTCAATGATAACTCCTTTAACCAGGGGGCATGGAGCGGATTACAGAAGCTTGGCGAGACAGAGAAAAACGTCAAGGTCAAGTATTTGGAGAGTAAGTCAAACGCCGATTATGAGACAAATGTAAATAACTTTGTAAAGCAGGGATGGGATTTAACCTATGGGATCGGCTTTCCGTTAGAGGAGGCGATTAAGAAGGTATCTGAGGCAAATCCTGACTCGAAATTTGCCATTATCGATTCTAACCTGGGCGGAGATATCCCCGCCAATGTAGTAGCTGTAACCTTCAGGGAAGAGCAGGGCAGTTTTCTAGTGGGTGTCATTGCGGGGCTGACGACCAAGACGAACAAGGTCGGATTTATTGGCGGCATGGACAGCGCCACCATTAACCGTTTTGAAATCGGTTTTAAAGCAGGAGTAAAGCTGTCTAACCCTGACGCAGAAATTGCAACCGCTTACGTAGGGTCGTTCGGAGCTCCGGATTTAGGCAAACAAAATGCAGCCACTATGTATGACCAGGGTGCCGATATTATTTTTCACGCTTCAGGCGGGACTGGAGACGGTTTGTTTAACGAAGCAATTGAGCGTAAAAAGGCAGGTCAAGAAGTGTGGGTAATCGGGGTGGACATGGATCAATCCCTGCGATTTGGCGAAGAAGTAACGCTGACCTCCATGATCAAGCGCGTAGACAACGCAGTCATACAGATCTCCAAGGATTTCTTGGAAGGTAGATTCCAGGGAGGCAAGGAGGTTCAGTACGGATTGAATGAGGGCGGCGTGTCGATAGCAGATACCTCCTCGGTCAATGTTTCCGCTGAGATCCTGGAGAAAGTCACTCAATTCCGTCAGGACATTATTGATGGCAAAATTGTTGTTCCTCGTACGCATGATGAGTTTTCCAAACAGTTTCCATGATCTGAACGGCGTCTAGCGTCCGGGGGAAGAGCAGCAGTGTCCTTCCTTCGGACAGTGGTCAAAGTGACCCATAGGAGGTGACAGGTATGACTCTTGCAGTAGAGATGAAGAACATCACCAAAACGTTCTACGGCATGAAGGCCAATGACGATATTTCTTTTCAAGTAGTAAAGGGTGAGATTCATGCGTTATTAGGTGAGAACGGAGCCGGTAAATCTACATTGATGAACATCCTGTTCGGATTGTATCAAGCTGATCAGGGAGAAATACGGATTCATGAAAAACCTGTAAAGATTACAGATCCGCAGATGGCTATTCAGCTAGGGATCGGGATGGTTCATCAGCACTTTATGCTCGTTGATAAATTTACAGTTCTTGAGAATATCATTCTTGGAGCAGAGCCTCGAAAGGGAACTTCGATAGATTATCACAAGGCTTCGAAAGAAATCGAGACTCTATCGAATCAATACGGACTTAAGATCAACCTTAACAGTCAGGTCAGGGATATCTCGATCGGGATGCAGCAGCGCGTGGAAATCCTGAAAACCTTGTATCGAGGCGCTGATATTCTAATATTTGATGAGCCGACAGCCGTTCTAACCCCGCAGGAAATTCAGGAGCTAGCGAGCATTATGAAAAATCTGACGGATGAAGGCAAGACGGTCATTCTTATTACGCATAAGCTCAAAGAAATACTAGCCATCGCAGATGCCGTAACCGTGATCCGCCGGGGGAAGGTATGCGACTCCTTGAGGGTCAAGGACACGAATGAGGCGGAGCTGGCGGAGAAAATGGTAGGTCGAAAAGTAACACTTCAGCTAGACAAAGAAGAGAAGGAACGGGAAGGACTCGTTCTAAGTCTTCGTGATGTTCGAGCACGGGACAATCGTGGACTGGAGGCACTCCACGGGATTGACCTTGAAGTATACGGCGGTGAGATCGTCGGGATTGCTGGGGTTGATGGCAATGGCCAATCGGAGTTAATTGAGGTCATCACAGGATTAAGGCCAGTTCAATCCGGAGAAATTGTCCTGGCCGGAGATCATATTACAGGACTTCATACCAGGCAGATTAACGAGATGGGAGTCGCTCATATTCCAGAAGATCGTCACCGTACGGCCATTGTTATGGATATGACGCTCTCTGAAAATCTAGTGCTGAATAGCTATTTCAAAGAGAAATTTAACAAGCGGGGATTATTAATTGAGAAATCGATTAAGTCCCATGCTCGAAAGCTGATCGACAAGTTTGATATTCGTACGCCAAGTGAGTCCGCCAAGATTCGAGCCTTATCCGGCGGCAATCAGCAGAAGGCGGTCATTGCACGAGAAATTGAAGGCAATCCTAAGCTGCTGATCGCGGCGCAACCCACGCGAGGGCTTGATGTTGGGGCCATCGAATTTATCCATCGTCAAATACTCCAGGAGCGTGATCAGGGAAAGGCTGTTTTGTTAGTATCCTTCGAGCTGGAGGAAATATTAAGTTTGTCCGATCGGATTGCAGTCATCTATGAAGGAAGAATTGTAGGTATTGTGGATCCTAAGGAGACAACCGAACAGGAGCTGGGACTTTTGATGTCGGGCCGTATCAAGGGGAAGGAGACCGCAGATGAATCTTAACATGAAGAAGAACAACGTAGGCGTCCCTTTTGTCTCGATCCTATTGGCTATGCTGGTAGGTGCGGTAGCTATGTTGCTGGCTGGTTATAATCCGATCAGCGCATACGCTTCCTTCTTTGATGGAATTTTCAGTAGTCCGTATTTAATGGGAGAGACGATCAGACAAGTAACACCTTTGATTTTTACAGGGCTGGCGGTGGCATTTGCGTTTCGTACAGGGTTGTTCAATATCGGTGCTGAAGGGCAATTTCTTGTTGGGCAGCTAGCTGCGGTAGCTGTCGGTATTTTCTTCAAGCTTCCGTTTTTTCTCCATATCCCGCTCGCTCTTCTCGCTGCAGCCATGGCGGCTGGTTTATGGGGAGCGATTCCGGGCTATTTGAAGGCGAAGCGTGGAGTTCATGAGGTTATTACGACAATTATGATGAACTGGATTGCTTTTATATTGACGAATTATTTGATTCGTACCTATATGAAGGCGGAGTCGGAAAGAAGTCTGGATATTCAGCCGACGGCGTCGATTTCTTTCGGCTGGCTGAGTGATTTGTTTCAAGGAGCCCGTATTCACCTAGGCATCATCATTGCGCTGCTGTTCGCGTTCCTGATGTACTTTTTGCTGTGGAGAACGAAGCAAGGCTTTGAACTGCGTGCGGTAGGCTCCAACCCATCGGCTGCCAAGTACGCAGGCATGAACGTTAAGAGCAATATTATAAAGGCGATGTTTGTCAGCGGTGCTCTTGCGGGTTTAGGCGGAGCCTCGGAAGGTCTTGGCGTTTACGGTTATATGACCATCTCTAGCGTGTTTCCCGGCGTAGGATACGATGGTATTGCTGTTGCATTAATTGGTTCGAATACGCCGGTTGGCGTTATATTAGGTGCGATCCTGTTCGGAGCCCTTACCTTCGGAGCGCAAAATATGCAAATGGCTTCCGATGTTCCTTATGAAATCATCCGCATCGTTATTGCGTTTATCATTTTCTTTATAGCTTCCAGCGACATTGCCAAGAGCGTTCTCGGCCTCTTCAAAAAAATACCGCTTCCCGGCAGAAAGGGAGGGGCTTAAACATGGAATTACTAAGCATTCTCACAACGATCATCCATAATGGCGTTATATATGCAACCCCTTTAATCTTTGCAGCACTTGGCGGGGTTTTCTCTGAGAAATCGGGTGTCGTCAATATCGGCCTCGAGGGATTAATGATCATTGGTGCTTTTGCAAGCGCTGTCGTCACCTTATGGACGGATTCTCCGCTGCTCGGGCTGGCTGCAGGCGCACTGGCAGGTGTCCTGTTATCTATTCTGCATGCTGTCGCATCCGTAACCTTTCGTGCCCATCAGGTCGTCAATGGGATGGCCATTAATTTCCTGGCGCTGGGCTTGTCCATCTATTTAACGAAGCAGCTGTTTAACGGGTCGGCACAGACAACAACGCTCAAGACACTAATCCCCAAATGGGATATTCTCTGGTTAAGCGAAATTCCTTATCTCGGGCCGATGCTCTTCAAGACGTACCCCACCTCTTATCTGGCGGTCCTAGTCGTTATATTGTGCGGGTATCTTCTATTTAAGACCTCCTTCGGCTTACGGCTGCGTGCCGTTGGCGAGCATCCGGCTGCAGCGGATACAATGGGGGTGCACGTTGGAAGAATGCGCTATACAGGCGTGCTGATTAGTGGGGCACTAGCAGGTTTAGGCGGCGCGATCATTACTCTAACGACAACCAGTAACTTCTCCTATAGCACGATTTCGGGACAGGGTTATATCGCCCTCGCTGCGGTCATTTTCGGAAAATGGAATCCTTTCGGCGTGCTGGGCGCATCCCTCTTCTTCGGTTGTGTGCAGGCACTGAATAGTTCGGCACAAGTGCTCGGATTCTCTGCTTATATACCTACTGCATTCATTCAAATGCTGCCATATGTGCTCACGATTATCGTCCTGGCCGGCTTCGTCGGCAAAGCAGAGGGGCCTAAGGCCGCAGGGGAACCATATATTAAGGGAAGCCGATAACCGGATCTCTGCATTAGATATCTACCGCCCTCAGTAACATGGGAGGTAGATTTTTTTGTCTAAACAAAAAGAAGAGCAAGACGCAGTCCGCTTATGACTGCGCCCGCTCCTCAAACCGCCGGATTATTCCGATGATGACCTCGGTGGCTTTAACCATGTTATCGAGTGAAATGTATTCGAATCTGCCATGATAATTCTCGCCCCCTGTGAACAGGTTTGGCGTCGGTAATCCCATATAGGATAACTGGGAGCCGTCGGTGCCGCCCCGGATCGGGGTCATAATCGGCTCGATGCCAAGACCTCTCATGACCTCGGCGGCGACATTCACGATGTCCATAACCGGCTCGATTTTCTCGCGCATATTATAGTATTGATCACGGATATCGAGGACAAGCCTGTCATGGCCATATTTTGCTCTCAGCTCATCGGCGATGTTCTCCATCCTGGCCTTGCGGGCTTCAAATTGCTGGCGGTCAAAATCACGAATGAGGTACTGCAGGCGGGTCTGCTCTACATCTCCCTCGATGGAGGAGAGATGGTAGAAGCCCTCGTAGCCCTCGGTATGCTCAGGCGCCTCTCCGGCCGGAAGCTGGGCGTGAAACTCCATGGCGATTTTAGCCGAGTTGATCATTTTTCCCTTGGCCGTCCCCGGGTGCACGTTGACTCCTCTGCAAGTAATCTTGGCCGCAGCGGCATTGAAGCTCTCGTACTCCAGCTCGCCCAAAGGCCCGCCATCCACCGTATAGGCAAAATCGGCGCCGAAGGCTGCTACGTCGAAGCGCTCCGGCCCTCTCCCGATCTCCTCATCAGGCGTAAAGGCCACCCGAATGGTTCCGTGCTTGATTTCGGGGTGCCTGATCAGATAGGCCATCGCGGTCATAATTTCGGCTATACCCGCTTTATCGTCGGCACCGAGCAGGGTGGTGCCATCCGTCGTTATAAGCGTATGGCCTTGGTATTTATGCAGCTCCGGGAAATCCTTGGGGGACAATACGATATTTCCCGCTTCATTTAGAACAATGTCCCCGCCGTCGTAATTCTCTACGATCTGCGGCTGCACGTTGGTTCCCGAGAAGTCAGTAGCCGTATCCAGATGGGCGAGGAAACCGATGACCGGCACGTCCTTGACCGTGTTGCCTGGCAGCGTGGCCATGACATAGCCATTGTCGTCCATGCTGACATCCTCCATGCCGATCTCCTGCAGCTCTTGAACGAGCTGTCTGGCCAAAGTGAGTTGTCCGGGAGTAGACGGGCAAATTTCGTTTTCTTCATTGGATTGCGTATCGATTCGGACATAGGAGGTAAATCGTTTAATGATTTCGTCTCTCACAGGAAACCGCCTCTCTGTATTAGAATCTTCTTCTGTAACGATTGTATCAAACCGGCTGCAGCCATGAAAGCGAATCAGCGGGGAAGAGTCACTGCAGATTACATAATATTATGTGAAGATGAGCATATAAAAATGCCAGCCTGTTGTTGTGGAAAACAAACAGGCTGGCATGTTATGCTGCTCTGATTTTTTAATTATGGCCTAGTGAAATTCTCTCCGTGGTAACTTAATGGAGCAAATAATGTATCCGCTTTTGGAGGAATTGAAATAAAGACACTAAAGATCAATAAACTTGCAAACATTCCGATCAACATTTTTTTCATCCGGGACAACTCCTTTTAGAATAATATTTCGATACTCTTCGAGCTGACCATAAGAAGCAAAATCCTTTAAAACCTCAAATAAACCAATTGCCCTTTTATACCACCGTATGTTGTCAATACTATCTACTAGCCTTAACAACCTTAAAGTATGATCTACTGCCGATCTATGTTGGGCACGACTCATATAATATAGTACTAGTTGATTAAGGAAAGAACAGAAATAAGTGTTATCAACGGAATCTGGGTTGTTATATAACTTGAAGTGTTCAATCGGGTCTTCCGGCATTTTAGCTAACACATGTTCAATATCAAAACCGTGAGTCGTTGCCGCTTCTAAGATAGAAGAAATTCCAGTGAGGTATTCTGAGGGGTTGTTTTCTAAAAAAACAAATAATCATCCATGACTTCTTGGTTTCCCGATAGAAGCTCGAGCTCAAGAATATTTGCTTTCGCAAAAAAAGCAAATCTTTCAACATAATCTCGCGTTTTTTCATTCATACCAGGGAACCAGCTCAAATCAGCGTACATACTAATTACATTCCTAGACGCTATGAAATTTTTAGACTTTTTGAAAGCAGTTCCTTTCATTATTAAAGAGTAACCATAGTAATAAATTAAAGGTTTATTGGAGTAATTATAACACATATATCCTTTCTTGTCATTTTTTATAATGTGTTTAGATCGTTCAAATAAAGAGTCTGAGTAGTCGTTGAGATAGTCTAGCAAGTCAAGTGAGTAAGCCACTTTTATCATTTTAACTGTAACGTCAAAATCAAAAGTATTAATATCGATATGATTTATGCAATTGCTTCCCTCCATTTTGCAATACTCTCCTTTATTTACATTTATATGTTTTTATTTCATGTTAACATAAATTAAATAATTTTCCTAATTTTTGAGAATTGCTTAAGCTTGAGGAATCCAAAAGAATATGAACTAAGATTAGAAAAAAGAAAAGCCAGTTTCAGAGGCTTCTCCAAAAATAATAAAACGCCGGGACGCGGATTAACCGCAGACCCGGCGCTGGATTGCACCGTAAAGGATTCGATTGTTGAAAGCCTACCCTTTTACCGCCCCGGCAACAACGCCCTTAACGATATGCTTCTGCAGGAACATGAACACGATGATGGATGGCAGAACGGCCATAACCATCGCCGTCATGGCATACTGCCAGTCCGAGGTGTACTGCCCGACGAAGGTGTAGGCAGCCAGCGTCAAGGTCTTCGTGCTCGGAGAGCCGTTGACCATCAGGAGCGGGAGCAGGAAGTCGTTCCAGATCCACATGACGTCAATAATAATGATCGTTGTCGTTACGGATTTCAGCAGCGGGAAGATGACCCGGAAGAACAGTCTGAAGCCGGAAGCGCCGTCGATCGTCGCGCTCTCGTCGATCTCATTGGGAATTCCCTTCACGAAGCCGTGGTAAATGAACATGGCCAGCGGTGCGCCAAAGCCCCAATACAGGATGCCAAGGCCCCAGGTGCTGTCAGAAAGATGGAAGTCCTTCGCCATTTGCAGCACGGACAGCATGATCGATTGGAACGGGATCAGCATCGGCATGATACAAATGAAATAAATCAGGTTGCTTGCCTTGGATTTCGTTCTCGCCAGCTTGTATGCCGCGATGGAGGAAATCAGGATGATCCCGGCCAGGCCAAGCACGGTAATAACGGTATTGTTCAGGAACAATCTCGGGTAGTTAATGTATTTCCACACGTAGCTGTAGTTCTCGAAGGCCAAACTTTTTGGAAGAGCGATCACGTCTGTCATAACCTCGGAGAAGCTCTTCAAAGAGTTGATGATGGTCAAGAACAACGGATACAAGAACAGCAGCGAGAGAATGACCATGAATATTTCAAAGATAATGCGGCCTGCCTTCTTGCTCTTCATTATGCCTCAACCTCCCTGCGTTTGAAGATCGTCAATTGAATCACGGTAATGATCAGCACGGCAACGAACAGAATGAGCGCTTTGGCTGTACCATATCCGTACAGGTTGTTCTGGAACGTATCCCGGTATATGTCATAAGCGACGCTGTAGGTCGTACCGCCAGGTCCGCCGCCCGTAAGGGACAGGATGACGTCGAATACTTTGATGGAGTTCGTCAGCGCCATAAACACGGAGATCGTGATGGAAGGCGCCAGCAAAGGCAGTGTAATGCTGAAGAACCGGCGAACAGGGCCAGCTCCGTCTACCGTTGCTGCTTCCTTCATATCGTCCGGTACTGATTGCAGGCCGGCGATGTAAATGACGAGATAGAACCCGACCGACTGCCAAATCGAGACAAGCAGGACGGATATGAAGGCTAGATTCGGTTCCCCGAGCCAGCTAAGCTTGAATATGCCCCAGCCTGTGCTTGCTCCGAGCGACTCGAAGCCTTGCATGAAGATAAATTTCCAAATGAAACCAACAATGACTAAGCTAAGAATGTAGGGAATGAAGAAAGCGGCTCTAAGCCAGGTCGTGGACTTCATCTTCATATCCAGGACAAGCGCCAGCAGAATCGCCAGCACGTTCACGAGCACGATGTACAATATCGCGTACTTGATGGTGAACCAGCTTGCATTCATGAAGTTGGCATCCCCGCTGAAGATCTGCTTGAAGTTGTCCAGACCTACGAATTTAGGGTTCTTGGATATCCCGTTCCACTTGGTTAAGGAATAGCGAATCGTCATCATAAACGGATAATAGAATACGGCTATTATGCTGATTAGTACAGGCAGTGTGAAAGCGCCAAATTCCAATCTTTCAGCCCATTTTCTCCCCAGTTTGAACATATCGCACCTCTTTTTCGCAACGTATTTTCTAAAGACAAGAGAGCAGCCATTTCTATACACTCTGTCGTTTTCGGCTATAATAATTATAATTCAGGCTGAAATGCGCCTAAATGGACATAAGAAAACAGTTAAGGGTAAAAAGGTAATCTGTATGTAGCACTGTGCAGGGGGAAGGACAGCGATGATCAAAAGGTTAATAGCTGCTATAAAATCGCTTATTGAGCGAATGTCGCGCAGACTGGTCAATAAGCTTAATTTGCTTTTTACGTCGATTATTATTCTTATCGTGGGGTCGCTTACGGTCATTTCCTACCATATGCTCCAGAAGGAATCGGTCAGCAACAGCATCGCCAGCACGACAAATAATCTGATGCTCGTTAATCAGAAGCTGGAGGACTATTTGGATGGGATCGAGCAATTCTCGCTGCCGCATAATAAATATGACGAGATTATTCGGGCGGTTATGCAGGAGGGGAGCGATTACGCCGCCAGGATGTATCTTGAAGATTATTTGAGAGATATGTTCTACAGTCGCAAAGATCTGGAGAGCATTTATTTGTATTTGATCGATCAGGAGAAATATTATTCGATCAGCCGGGAGGCTTACAACATCACCACCAGGGTCGGCTATCAGAGCGGAATCGATGAGCAGCCGTGGTACCAGGAGGCGATGGACAGCCCGAGGAACCGCTCCTTCCAATCCTTTGTCCTGCCGGATACGGCAAGCGGCTATCCGATGATTACCGAGCCGGAATTCATGGGCTATCACCGCGTGCTGCGCTCAATTGCTTCACGGGAGCCGCGTGCTGTGCTGTCGTTTTATTTGAAGCCAGAGGTGAAGGACAGCATCATGAGTGATATTCCGTTCGAGAATGGGGAGCATCTGATGTTCCTTGATCCGAATAATGTCCCTTTTCATATGGATGACCTGGAGATCTATGAGGCGATCAGCTCGGCGGACTGGCTCCAGAATATCCATGATGGTTCGGGAAGCCCTGTTACCTGGTCCAATGAGGACAAGCGCTATCTTGTCGTGTACGACGTAGGGCAGGAGGAGGGCTGGAAGCTGATCAAGCCCATCCCTTACAGCAACATTTATGAAGCGGCTACCAAAGCGCGGAATTTGAGCTATTTGATCGGTTTGATTTTTCTGATCATATCGGTCATTCTCGTCACCTTAACCTCGAATGCCATTACGAAGCCGCTGAATCGCCTGTCGCGCCATATGCGGCGGTTCAGCGAAGGGACATTCGATGCGGAAGCCCCGGTGCAGGGCAGAGATGAGATTGCTTATCTTACAATGCATTTCAATCAGATGGTGCGGCGCACGAATGATCTGATCAATGAACGCTACCGCATGAAGCTGGTGGAGAAGAATGCGATCCTGAAGGCGCTGGAGGCGGAGATCAACCCTCATTTTCTTTATAATGCGCTGCAGGCGATATCTACCAAGGCTTTGAAGAGCGGCAACGATGATGTGGCGGATATGGTGGATGCCCTTGCGCTGACGCTGCGGTACTGCATAAGCGGCAAAGATATCGTATACGCTAGGGAGGAGCTGAGGCATATCGAGAGATATTTGGCGCTGCAAAGCGCTAGATTCGGAAGCCGGCTTCAGGTGGAGATCGATTGGGACGAGTCTCTGATGGAGCTGCAAATTCCGAAGCTGTCCATTCAATCCCTGGTGGAGAATTCCATCAAGCATGCGGTGGAGAAGGTGTCGACGCCGGTGACGATCGTCGTTCGGGCCACCATGAGCGAGAAACATGCTATCATATCGGTTTATGACAATGGCCCGGGCATCCCGCCGGACAGGCTGGAGCAGATTCTGCATACGTTCGAAGTGGAATGGGAGGAGCAAGAAGGGGAGAATATTGGATTGAAAAATTTGAATACCCGTCTGAAGCTGCTGTATGGCGATCAATCAGGCCTTACCATACAAAGTGATGAAGCGGGGACGCAAATGACGATGAGAATACCGCGGGGAGGCGCAGAACATGTATAAAGTGCTGATCATAGACGACGAAGAGCCGCTGCGCGAAGCCATTAAAATATTGGGCGACTGGGATGGGCTGCAGGTTGATGAAGTATGGGAGGCCACGAACGGCGTGACGGGCCTGGAGATGCTGAAGGAGCACCGCCCCGATCTCGTGATGGTCGATATGAAGATGCCGGAGATGAACGGGGTGGAGTTCCTGCGTGTTGTGGAGCAGGAATATCCTGAGCTGCTGACGATCGTGATCAGCGGCTATAACGACTTCGAGTTCACCAGGCAGGCGATCCATTCCAAGGTCGTTGACTATTTGCTGAAGCCGATCAATCGGCAGGATCTTAATCAGGCCTTGCGGAAGGCTGTTGATTTGCTCGAAGCAAGGCGCCAGACCCACAGCGAGCTGATTACGAGAAATATTGCATTCAACATGTCCCTGCCCAAGCTGAAGGAGAAAATCTACTTGTCCATCATTGAACGCGGGTTCAAGAAGCAGAGCAATCAGGCCTTTCTTCCGCTTATCGGTGCTGACAAAGAAGATAACCGATTCGGTACGCTCGTATTAAAGCTATTGAATATGCAGAAAATCTGCGACCAGCGCTTCAACCGGGACACGGAGCTGCTCTATTTTGCCGTGGCGAATGTGATCAACGAAGCTGTCATGGAGGACGTTGTATGCTTCAGCTTCCCCAATCCGAAGGAGGACGGGGAGATCATCGCGATCTTCACGATGCAGGGCGGTTACCCGGAGGATCACGCGTTTCGGGCGGATTATTTGATGAAGAAGATCGGCCATACGCTAAGCGACTTATTCGGCATCGTATCGGCTGCTGGGATGGGGCAAGTCTATGACGAGGTCTCGCGATTGGCCGACTCCTATGAAGAGGCGCGCTCATCGCTTCTGGCGGTCGATCTGCACAAGCTGAAGGGAGCGACTGCGTTCGGTGTCCGGGGGAAGGCGGGCACATCGGAGGTTCTCTCCTTTACGAGCCGAATGCCGATTCTGCGGGGCGGTCTCGAGTCCGGGAACATGCATCATGCGAAGGTGGTCTTCGGGGAATTTGTACAGAAAATCAAAGAGGCGGACAGCTTCACGATCGGAGAGGCGGAGCGGATGATCCGCGATATTATCGTCTTGTTCAATGACATGGCGCTGGATCTAGGCGTTCCTTCGGACAAGCTGCCCGCGTCAGGCTCGCGCAGCTCGCTGGCTGCAGCCGGAATATCCGGAGATTTCAGCACGACGGATGAGTACGAGCAATTGCTCTATCGCATCCTGGAATATTACAGCGAGCAGATCCGGCAGTCGATGGCCGTTAACCGGCCGTTCCATATCGAGGATATCAAGGATTATATCGATCAGCATTATTTCGAGGACATCAAAATTTCCATGTTCACCGAAAAATACTTCTTGAGCAGGGAATACTTAATGAAGCTGTTCAAACAGCAGTTCGGGTTCGGGATCCACGAGTATATGCAGAAGGTAAGAATGGATAAGGCCTGCGTGCTGCTTGACGACTCCTCTTTAAAAATCCAGGATATTTCGGAAATGCTGGGCTATAAGGACAAGAACTATTTCAGCAAGGCATTTCGCAACTATTATGGTGTGTCGCCCTCGGAATATCGTGCCAAGGCGGAAGGGGAAAAAAAGTGAACAGTTGGAGGATTACACTTTTTTACCCTCAAGTCGTCACTTATCTACATTTTTATCGCGAGTCCATTTCTTTAGAATAAGTCTCATAGACATACTAACCAAAGAAAGTGGGGGCAAGAACCTTATGAAGAAGAAATTTCTGGCCATGTCATTCAGTCTGGTGCTGTTAATGGGACTTCTGTCGGCCTGCGGCGGCAACAATGCAGCCAATGACGGGACAAACGGTGCAGCAAACGGAGATGGCGGCGCCGATTCCTCCAAACCAGTAACGATTAACATGTTTACCGCTTCTCCAGAATACACAGATGCTTTTAATGCTTATATCGAAGAGTACAAAAAAGTGAAGCCGAACGTAACCATCAACCTGGAAATCATGCAGGCGGACTACAATACGGTGCTTAAGTCCAGAATTGCGGCAGGCAGCACGCCGGACGTATTCCAGACGACGGCTGGCGGAGATATCGACACCTTTGCGGAGTACAGCGCCGACTTGACGGGTGAACCGCTTGCCAGCGCCATGACGGATGCCGTTCGTTCAAACATGTCTTCCTCGGATGGCAGAGTGCTTGGTCTTCCGATCAAAGGCAATCTGTTCACGTTAATCTACAACAAAGACCTGCTTGAGCAAGCCGGCATTACACAGGTGCCTGCAACGACAGCCGAATTGGAAGATGCGATTGCGAAGCTCGAAGCGAAAGGCATTACTCCATTTGCCAATGCTTATAAAGAGTGGTGGGTATGGAAGCACGTCTTCCAGCACTTCGTGGATGCGGCAGCTCAAGATGCCAACATGAGTCCGAAGGATTTAGTCGCCAGCTTCATCGACGGAAAAACGACGTTCGCGGATCATCCGGTCCTCGCCAACAATTTCTTTGAGTTCATCGATCTGACGGTCAAACACGGAATGGACAAACCGCTGGAGCGCGACAGCAATGCGCAGGTGAGCGACTTTGCTTCCGGCAAGGCAGCGTTCATGACAGGTAAAGGCGCTTGGGACGAAGAAGCGATCAAGAAAATCAATCCAGACATCAACATCGGAATCGCAGGCTATCCTGTAAGCGATAAGCCGGAGCAAGCTCTTATTATTACAGGGGCCGACCAAGCTCTGCGCATTAACAAAGACTCTAAAGTCGCTAAAGAAACGATCGAATTCTTCAACTGGCTGTATACTTCGGAATACGGTAAGAACTGGTTCTCCAGCGTAGCGAAGGTTATTCCTCCAATCAAGGACGCTCCGCTGCCAGACTTGGATATGCCTAAACAAATGGAAGAGATCCTGCAGGTGCAGCCATCCGGAGACCTGGCCATCAACTATTCTCTGGATACGTTCCATCAAAAATTCGGTGAATTGATGCAGGCCTACATTGGCGGCAGCCAGTCCAAAGAGCAAACCATCAATGAAATCCAAAAAGCCTGGATTCAGCTCGGATCTGCAGAATAATATTGCGTACCCTAATATTCCCTTTCTTAACTCAGCACTCCCCGGTGCTGAGTTAAGTTTTATATAAGAGCATAAGGCGCAAGCGTTAGCGCCACAACAGGAAAGGAAGTGCGATAAAGGTGAGTCAAATCATCGCGATTGAAGAGAATGGGCTAAGTCTGGTACTTGAGGTAACCGACGAGCGGGATGTTTTATTGCTGCATTTTGGCCAAGTGCCCTGGCAGGAAGCCAAGAGTGGAATGAACGGCATTACCGCTGTGCAAAAAAAGGGCTTCCGCCTGCTCGAGCTTCAGCTGACGGGAGAGGACAGAGAGGAATATCACGGGCGGACGCACCGGGCGACCTATCCGGGCCTGCGCATGCAATACGAGGCGCATCGGGACGAGCGGAATGCTATTGGCCGCAAGCTGGAAATCGTACTGAATGATCCCGTAACCTTGCTGCAGGCCGTGCAGCATTTCCAGTTCTATGACGGGACGGCCGTTGTCCGATGCTGGGTCGAGCTGACGAACCGCGGATCTCAGCCGGTAGGGGTCGAATATGTATCCAGCTTCGCGCTAACCGGGATCGATAAGGAAGGGGCCGGGGATCGCGATAGCAAAATGCATTTATCGATTCCCCACCATGGCTGGCAGAGCGAATTGCAGTGGCGGACCTATCGCCTGCCTGAGCTTGGCATGTCGCATTTGATCGACAGGGGCTCAAAGCGGGTATCCTGCAGCAATACGGGCTCCTGGTCGGCGGCGGAGCATGTGCCCATGGCGATTCTGGAAAATCGGGAGGCCGGCACGAGCCTGTTCTGGCAAATTGAGCATAACGGCTCATGGCATTGGGAGATCATCGAACAATCCGATTTATTGACCCTACTCGTCAGCGGGCCTACCGAGCACGACAACCATTGGTGGATCTCTTTAGAGCCGGGGGAGGCGTTCGTATCGGTTCCAGCTGCGGTTGGCGCGGCCTCTGGCTCCATCGATGAAGCAATTGGACAGTTGACGCGGTATCGCCGCCTGATTCGCCGGCCGAACGAGGACAACCGCAAGCTGCAGATCATCTTTAACGATTATATGAACTGCCTTTGGGGCGACCCGACGACCGAAAGGCTGCTTCCGCTCATCGATGCGGCAGCCGAGGTGGGCTGCGAGTATTTCTGTATCGATGCTGGCTGGTATGCTTCCGGCGAATGGTGGGACGGCGTAGGTGAGTGGCTGCCATCCCAGGAACGGTTTCCGGAAGGGATCAAATATGTCCTCGATTATATCCGCGGTAAAGGGATGGTTCCTGGCCTGTGGCTGGAGCTTGAGGTCATGGGCATCAACAGTCCGAAGCTCAAGGATACGAATGATAGCTGGTTCTTCCAGCGGCACGGCCAGCGGGTGAAGGACCGCAGCCGCTATCAGCTGGATTACCGGAATCCCGAGGTTATCGCCCATGCGGATGAGGTTATCCGACGGCTTGTAGAGGATTACGGCGTAGGGTATATCAAGATGGACTACAACATCAATGCGGGAATCGGCACAGAGAGGGATGCCGACAGCTGCGGCGATGGATTGCTTCAGCACAATCGTGCTTATTTGAGCTGGCTGGACCGGATTTTTGCCCGGTACCCCGATCTGGTCATCGAGAATTGCTCTAGCGGTGGGATGCGGATGGATTATGCGATGCTTAGCCGCCACAGCATACAATCGACGAGCGATCAGGAGAATTATGTAAACTACGCGGCGATTGCCGCAGCCTCGCCTACGGCGCTGACGCCGGAGCAATCAGCAATCTGGTCTTACCCGCTGCGTGAAGGCGATGATGAAGAGGTCGTCTTCAACATGGTGAACGCCCTGCTGCTTCGCGTGCATCAGAGCGGCCATCTCGCCGAGCTGAGCCCGCGCCGCCGCGAGCTGGTCAAGGAGGCGCTCGACTACTACAAATCGATTCGCCATCATATCCCGCAGGCGCTGCCTTTCTGGCCGCTTGGTCTGCCTAAGCAGCAGGATGGCTGGATCAGCCTGGGGCTGTGCCATGAAGACAGCGTTTATCTGGCTGTCTGGCGGGTCCGCGGCGAGTCCGCCGAGATCGATTTGCCGGTATCGCTGCTGCAGGGCAAGGCGCTTGATATTCGCTGCGCTTATCCGCAGGGATTCGACTGCAGCTGGAGCTGGGACAAGGCCGCGGGCATTCTGAAGGTAGCTCTGCCGGAGACAGAGACAGCAAGACTGCTTGAAATCAAAATAAAATAACGGCAGTCCGGAAGGGAGAGCATCTTGCTTGGCGTTAACCTGGCAGGCCCTGCCGAGCTTCCCCGCCATATGAATGCCATGCGCCGCATCCGCTTCTTGTTTGAGAAGCAGGTGCGGCGTTCTATTTTGCTAAAAGGCGGGGATTCATGGAATGCTAAGATGTAAAAATTGGCGCTTGACGTGAAACCTTATGGTGTCATATTATATGATTCGAAACCAAAAGGTTTCATAACTATGGAGTGAAAAATTTGTTGATGAATAAGGAGACATGCAGAAATGAACAAGGACAATCAGGCCAACGGCGGCTCGCTGCCGGATATCCGGCGGACGATTATGCTGAATGCGCCCATCGGAAAAGTGTGGGAGGCTGTAGCTACATCTGAAGGAATCGCTGCATGGTTCATGCCGAACAATTTCGAGCCGAAGGAAGGGTTCGAGTTCGTGCTGAATGCAGGGCCATTCGGAAATTCGCCATGCAAAGTGACGGAAATTGACCCTCCGCATCGGCTGTCTTTTACATGGGGCAAGGATTGGACGTTGACTTTTGAGCTTGCAGAGGCTGACGGGCAGACGGAGTTCACGCTGATTCATGGCGGCTGGAGTGCGGATCAATTGACCGAATTCGGCGAGGCTCATTCGATTGTGCGGTCGCGGATGGATCAGGGCTGGGGCGGGCTGGTCGAGAAATTGGCTTCTTACGTGGCGGGCTGAGATGGCTGCAGCCCCGAAATACGATGTGTTTCAGGCCATAGCCGACCCGACCCGCCGGAAGCTGCTGGATCTGCTCAGCAGGCAGGAAATGCCGGTGAAGGAGATTAGCGGGCATTTTCCGATGAGCCGTACCGCCGTATCCAAGCACCTGCACGTCCTGTCCACAGCCGGTCTTGTCCGCGAGCGGAGGGTTGGCCGGGAGACGAGATACCGCCTGGATCCCGAGCCGCTGCAGGAGCTGCAGCATTGGCTCAGTTACTTCGAGCAGTTCTGGGACAACAAGCTTTCCATGCTCAAGCACTATGTGGAGAACGAGGGTAGCGGAAGGGCAGAGTAGGCTGAGGCATTTGTTGCCTCCGGCGGTGCAGGAAAGCCGGGCAGGCTGAGCTGGAACGTACCGTGCAATTTGCAGGTGATCCCCGAAGTGCCGATGCCTGGCCGGAACGTAATCTAAGGCGGCAAATGCGCTGCCCGGGGGTGGGGCAGACGAGTGGCTGCCTACCGTCTAGGACGAGCTGTAATTGTCTCCTTGGCGGTATAAGGCATGCGACTGTGATAGCTGCCCGCCTTCTAGAGCAGGATAACGCACCGTCTACCGGTCTAGGGGACTGGAATAGTCTGCTCTGTGATTTAGTACATGCGACTGCGATGGCCGCACGCAATCTAGAGCAGGAAAACGCGCCCCTACGGTCTGGGAGCAGCTGAGTGCTCTGCCCACAGTCTAGGGCTGGCAATGCCGCTCGAGTATGTCGCTAAGCGTTTCCTTGGCTTGCCGCTGCTCCTGGACCTTCCGCTGGAACATTTCTGCCGCCAGGGTGAGGGAGCTTTGTCTGTTGCGGATGACAGACAGCTCCCGCTTCATGGCCGGCCCGCTTACCGCCAGCTCGCGAAGCTCCCCGTTCTCAAGCTCTTTGCGGACGGCCAGACGGGAGAGCACGGCAATCCCCAGGCCTGCGGATACCGCCTCCTTGACGCCTTGGCTGCTATTAAATACATAAGAACGTTTAGCGCTCAATCTGTTCACTTGCAGAAAATGATCGCTAAAGGCGCGGGTGCCCGAGCCGCTCTCACGGATGATCCAATTTTGATCGGCCAAATCAGCCGGATGCAGTGCTGCTGCACCAGCCAAGGGATGATTTGCAGCCGCGATGACGATCATTTCATCCTGCATGTAGGGAGTGATGATCAAATCGGGATACTCGTCCACATTCCCCTCCACCAGGGCCAGATCAAGATCGTTGCTGCGGATGCCCGCGACGATTTCCTCCGTATTGCCAATGGTCAGCTGCAGATCGACCTCAGGATACTGCTCGGCAAATTTGGCGAGAAGCCGCGGCAAAATATATTCTCCAATCGTAAAGCTCGCGCCGATCTGGATTGAGCCGGTGACCACCTCATGCAGCAGATGAATTTGCTCCTTGGCCTCCTCATACAGACCTAGAATTTGCTTGGCCTTACGATATAATATTGTTCCTTCTTCAGTTAGCTTGACCTGCTTGGGCGAACGCAGCATCAATTTCGTGCCAAGCTCATTCTCCATATTTCGGATATGCTGGCTTACGCCAGGCTGGGACATATTCAGAAGTTCTGCGGCCTTTGAGAAATGACGTTGTTCCGCAACCGTAACAAAGACACGCAGGGTGTCGACGATCATATTCACTTCCCCTTTCGATAATCTCATTGTAGCTCTCTTCGAGATGACTCTCAATCTTATCCGCGGCAGTTCCCTTCATTTTGCTGTTATGGATATATCCTAGCGCTTTAATCATCAGTTTTGCTTATGATTGGGATAGCATATCCGTATTTCACTTCGAGCTCATCGCGCTTTATAGTAGACATAAACCGGCGCCGGTTTCGACAACTACGAGCTTGGAGTGATCTTCATGGCACAAACTGTACAGTCACAGACAAACGTTGCACCGTTCAAACGGAAACAGAGCTTCGGTTTTGTGCAGGGCATCGGATTAACCGTGCTGCTGGCCGTGGCGGCTAAATTTTTATCTTATCTGCCGCTGTTAAGCGTAATGGGACATCTCGTGATCGCCATTATGCTTGGATTAATTTGGAGGGCTGCTATCGGCGTGCCAGAGCATATCGTTGGCGGCATTTCCTTCTCCAGTAAAAAACTGCTTCGCGTCGGGATTATTATGCTCGGCATGAGGCTGAATTTACAAAGCATTATTCAAGCAGGCCCCAAAGTGCTGGCCATGGCGGCTATCCATATTGCATTTACGATTGTGGTTGTAGTCAGCTTGGCCAAATGGTTTAAAATTTCCGGCAAGCTCGGTGTTCTCACGGCTTGTGGAACCGCCATTTGCGGGGCCGCAGCAGTAGTTGCGATAGCACCGCAAGTAGAGGCCAAGGACGAGGAAACGGCCATCGGCGCAGCCGTTGTCGCCATCCTGGGAACAGGGTTTACTTTAGTTTACAGCCTTCTGTATCCGGTATTCGGGCTGTCCGCCCATAGCTACGGAATTTTCGCGGGAGCTACGCTGCACGAAATTGCCCATGTTATCGCAGCGGCGGCACCAGCTGGAAGCCAGGCTGAAGATATCGCCATTGTCGTCAAGCTGGCGCGGGTAGCGATGCTTGTGCCTGTGTCGTTATTGCTGGGAATGTGGATGAATCGCAAGAAGCGGACAGGGCCGCGAATTTCTCGTAAACGTTCTATTCAGATTCCGTGGTTTATCCTCGGGTTTCTATTGATGAGCGGAGTAAATACGTTAGGAATTATTCCAGAGCGTGCTGCAGGAATGATCGTCGCAGCGGCTTACTTGCTGATTGCCGTAGCCATGGCTGGGCTCGGCCTTGGCGTTGATCTTGCCGTCTTCCGCCGACTGGGGATCAGGCCTTTTTGGGCGGGGCTCATCGGGTCTGTTGCATTGTCGCTGCTTGGTTATGGCAATTTGTATCTGTTCGGTCTGAATGGATAAAATAACATGAAAGGTCAACTCACCAGCTAGCAGCTTTTTAAGCTTTGGGTGAGAGGGCCTTTTTTTAGGGGAGTTTTTTTGTTTGCAGGCTCCATATCAGTCTGCGTCTGTCCGCCACAATAGAACAAATCTACGCAGTGTCCACCTCTCTCCCCCTCTAACATACAACAAATCGATGCAATTTAGACTAACCTCATTAATAGCAGAAGCCTTGGTGCTATAATCGAAGGACAGATGATATATAAAGTGAGGTTTCCCGCGAGATGTTGAATCGACGGCGTACCCTGATCCCGCAAAGCCTAAAGTACAGGCTGTTTTCGGCCTTTGTGATGCTGATCCTTCTCCCGTTTTGCGCGCTAAATATTTACAACTATCAAAATATTGAAACTTTAGTTCAGAAAAAGATCAGTCAGCAAAGTCACTCCCAACTCGAGCAAATGTACCGTACTTTAGAGGATCAAATGAGCATCGCGTTCAAAACACTGATCTTTCTGGAGCAGGACTCCACTGTGCGGTCCATTTTGCAGCATCCTGAACTTCGGCCAGGGCTTGAGAACAAGAGATTGATGGAGGAAAAATTCAAGACGCTGAACAACAGTTTTTTTCTATATAATCCCTCGGTTTATTTTACAATTCTCGATTTCAATCATAGCGTATATACGTCCTATCCGCCTAAGGAGGCGCTAAACTACGAGAGGCTTAGAAATAACTCCGGCTTTAATCCGGAGCGGATGGAGAAGGCCTCCTACCACTGGGTATCTAGTGATGAGAATTACGTATTCCGGGACGTATCGACGAGCCCCTATTTATTGTCTCTTTACGCGTATATGAAGGACCGATACAACGAGCCTTATGGCATGGCCCGGATTAGTATTGACTACTCGTTCTGGTTTCAGTCCGTGCTGAAGCAATCCACACTGCGCCAGGAATATTTCCTTATTACGAGCCAGGGGGATAATATTTCACAGTCCGTACAGGACAGCTCTTTGTCAGCAGCGATCAAGAAGCAGATTGTTAGTCAGGAGGATAGCGAGTATTTTACGGATAAGGCCTCAGATACGCTGATTAATTATATTTATGTTGAATCCTTGGACTGGTATATCGTGAACCGAATTCCGCTCAGTATTCTGTTCACCGAGATTGAGGAATTGAAACGGCAATATTTTGTGACCTTCTTTATTCTGATGGGAGCTTTCATCCTGATGACTTTCATCATTGCTTCGACCATAACGCGTCCGCTCTCTCATTTACAAAATAAGATGAGGGAGGTTGTTCGGAAAAATTTAAAAGTTCGGCTGCCGGAACAAAAATTTAGAGGAGAGATTTTGGAGCTGACTCGAACCTTTAATACGATGCTCGATGACACGAACGAATTGATCCGGCAGCTTAAAGCAGAGGAGCGGCAGAAGGAGGCGGTTCATTTTCAGATGCTGCTGGCTCAGATGAATCCGCATTTTCTCCTGAATACTTTGAATACGATTAAATGGATTGCGATCCGTGAGAAAAACGAGGATATTACGAATATGACGCTGTCGCTCGGGAAGCTGCTTGAAGCTAGTCTTAGCACAGAGAAGGATCTGGTTTATTTAAAGGATGAACTGGAGCTCGTTCAGGCTTACGTCCATATTCAGCAAATACGTCATAATTATCAATTTAAAATTACTTATCATTATGAGGAACAAATTCAGTATGCTCTTGTTCCTAAGCTCAGTCTGCAGCCGCTGATTGAGAATTCTATTATGCATGGTGTTGGGGACCTCCTGGCTCAAGGAAGGATTGAAATTCGAATATATCGAATAGGCCATGACAAAATGGCGGTTGAAGTCGAGGACAATGGGATTGGCATGGACCAATCAAGACGTTTGCAGCGGCAGGCCATCGGCAGGAAACGGCCGGGAATCGGTCTAAGCAATGTTCGGGAGAGGCTGAAGTTACTTTTTAAGGAGCAGGGCTCTATGGAGATCATGTCCTCCGACGATGGCACCTTAATTCGTTATACGATTCCGTTCTTGTTATCTACGCCATACGTGTCAGAGCCAGGGAAGGAGCATCTTAATATTTAAGCTAGCTTACCAATTCAACAAAGCCAACGGCAGGAGGAGAACAGCTCATGTGGAAGGTGCTGCTTGTAGAGGATGAAGTGTTCGTCCGGGAATCCGTCCGCGAAATTATTGCATGGGAGGAGCTTGGATTTACGGTAACTGGGGAAGCCGGTAACGGGGCAGAGGCGCTGGATATGATCCGGCTGGATCCGCCGGATCTCGTACTTGCTGATATCGTGATGCCGGAAATGGATGGCGTGGAATTGCTGAGAAGAACGCGGGAAGAGGGATATGGCTCGAAATTTATTATGCTGACTTGCATGAGTGATTTTGAGTATATGCGGCAGGCGATGGAATACGGGGCTTCCAATTATATTCTCAAGCTCTCAATGAGCGTGAATTCACTTCGTGACACGCTTCGCAAGCTCAGCTCGGAGCTAATCAAAGATGAGGAGCAACAGGGAATGACACGCTCCAAAGGGGTTGGAAAACAGGAGGAGATGAATTCCATCGTCCTTCAGACCGTGGAGCCTGAAGCAATTACTTCACATCCTGAAGTGCTTAAAATATTGCATTATATTCAACAAAATTATAACCGGGATATTACCGTTAAATCTATGTCACAGTATGTCATGATGGGCGAGAACTACGTCAGCGCACTATTCAAGAAGAAGACCGGACAGACGCTGATTCATTACTTACATCAAGTTCGAGTCGAGAAGGCAAAGCATTATTTGATTCATACCGAACTCCCGGTGCATGAGATTGGTCATCAGGTTGGTTTCCTGAATGACAATTATTTTATCAAGATATTCAAGCGACTGACCCAACATACGCCCAGTAAATACAGGCAGCTTAACAAGTCTGTGCAGTCTAACAAATCTATGCAGTAAATTTGTTCTACTGCCTCGCAATTTGCATCATTTTGTTTGGTGAACTGAATGGTTTTGTATATTAAAAAGCGCTCCCGATCCCTGCTACGATGAGAGGGAATCAGTTATATTACCGAAATAGGGAGGTCTTCCATTGAAAAGCAAAAAAAGAATGCCCGTACTCCTTGCTGCGACAATGCTCTTCGGACTGCTAGCTGGATGCGGAGGAGGCAATAAAGAAGGTAGTCCGGCAAATCCTGCAAGCGGTTCCAAACAGGAGTCCGCGGGGAAATCGATCAAGCTGACGATGTGGGGAGGCGTGCCGCCGGAGACGGGACCGCAGGCGGTGGTAGACGCGTGGAATGCAGAGCACCCCGATATTCAAGTGGAATATGTGCGTTTTGTTAATGATGACGACGGGAATTTGAAGCTGGATACGGCACTGGCAACAGGCCAGGATGTCGATTTGTTTGTCAATTATACGCTGACCCAAGTGGAGAAACGGGTTAATGCCGGGGTTGCCCTTGATTTGAGCGAATTTACGGATTATAACATTGATGAGAAAATGGGCAGCGATGCAGCGGAGTGGAAAATTGAAGACAAGTACTACGGTGTGCCCACCAAGAAAAATGTTTTCTTCTTTGCTCTGAATAAGGATGCGCTGGAGCAAACGGGGCTTGAGGTGCCGAAGGCATGGACATGGGATGAGGCAAGACAATATGCCAAAACGTTGAAGGAAGCTGGCTTCCAATACGGACTTGTGCAGCACCTTGAGCCATTTGTAGATCCCATTGATTCCGTGCTCGTTAAAGAAGGCTACGTCAAAGAGGACGGGAGCTCGAACCTAGATCATCCGCTCGTCACCACTTGGCTCGAGACGATGAATGCGATGATGAAGGAAGATGAGACGACGCCACCGCTTGGCGAACAGCTTACGTCCAAAATGCCGGTCGAGAATATGTTCCTTGGTGGTGAATCGGCCATGATTAATATTGGAGAATGGCTGATTCGCAGCTCGAATAATATGAAGGATTTTCCGCGTGATTTTAAAATAGCTTTTGCCCCTGTACCCAGATTGTCTGCGGATGAGGAGGATTTTATAGGCCGCGGGGGTCTAGGTGATTTGATCTCGATCAATGCCAACTCCAAGAACAAGGAGGCGGCCTGGGAATTTTTGAAGTGGTATGCTGATGGAGGAATGGCACCTATGGCGGCAGGCGGACGGCTGCCGGCTTCAAACGCGGTAGATCAGACAACGGCTATTACGAATCTGCTTGGCGAGCATGAGGACACTTATGACAAGGAATCATTGGAGTATGTACTGTATGGGGATAAAACGCCAACTTTCGTTCGGAGCTTCCCGCAGGAAATGGTGGATATGCGCGCGCAGGAATACGAGAAGTTCTTCTTGGATAACCAGACTGTGCAGCAGACGGTGCAGGCGATGACGAAGCGTCATAATGATTGGTTGAAACAGCAAAAGTAAAATTGGGAGGGCTGTCTCAGAAGTCATCATAGATGACTGAGGGGCGCCCTTTTTTTTTGGGAAGCTATCTGTTTTTGCGGGATAATTTTTGCCGGAATCAATTTCTCCTTTGCCCGCATCCCATGCTTTGGCTCATCTTCTATACGCTGTCGATCTTTGAACTCGAACATGAGCTATCGAACTCGAACGTAGCTATTGAACTCGAAGGTAGCTAATGAACTCGAAGGTAGCTAATGAACTCGAACATAGCTAATGAACTCGAGGGTAGCTAATGAACTCGAAGGTAGCTAATGAACTCGAAGGTAGCTATCGAACACGAACGTAGCTAATGAACTCGAAGGTAGCTAATGAACTCGAAGGTAGCTAATGAACTCGAAGGTAGCTAATGAACTCGAAGGTAGCTAATGAACTCGAGGGTAGCTAATGAACTCGAGGGTAGCTAATGAACTCGAAGGTAGCTATCGAACACGAACGTAGCTATTGAACTCGAAGGTAGCTATTGAACTCGAAGGTAGCTAATGAACTCGAAGGTAGCTATCGAACACGAATGTAAGCCATAGAACTAATCGTAAGCTATAAAACTCAAATCTAAATGGAATTCATGTATCTAATTATGCTCTAAACGAATGTTTCGGGGGATTTGATGGATTTCATGCAATTAAAAATCAAGAATTCAGCCTGTGATAGAGATCTCCCTTCTTCTAACGACATGAAATCCATTTAAATCTACTTTTCTTTCTTTGCGGCAGAAACTAACTACTATGAATCCATTTAGAACGTGGAATCCGTGATTTATGCTTGGCGTGCAGGGGAGGCAGGGAGCCTGATAGGTCACATTAGGGGTAACCCGGGCAGGTAGCTTGATTGGTCACATCAGGGGCACCCCCAGGCAGAGAGCGTGTTTGGCCAAAGGGGAACCGATCGTTTTGCAGGTTTTCCCTGCAAGGCTTGGACAAGGCTCTTGGGCAGTTTGGGCCTGTTGCCTTAACCTACAATCTACTGAAAGTAGCAGGCATCCGCTTCGCTGCATTCCTACAAAAGCAGTGCCATAAAAAGGTTGGAGCGGAAACCTTACATTTTCCCTCCAACCTTTTATTTTAGCGACTTATTGGGCGGCCCCTTCTAGGGGCCGTTTTAATTTCCTGGAAATCGGGATGAACATACCGGGGGATAGAACGAATCCGTTCACCCCTGCGCAAGCACTAGTGAAAATGCGTATTTTTGTAGTATGGGATTCGTCGTTTTGTTCATTAAAATGGCCTCGATCCGCCTGCTATGCTTAACATGTAATTCAAGACTGGGGAGTGTTGCGTATGAGAAGTTCCTGGATGAAACGGCAGCAACTGCTGGGATATGTGTTTATCGGGCCCAATATGCTCGGGGTGCTTCTGTTCTTTATTTTACCGGCTATTTATTCTTTTTATCTCATGTTCACGGACTACAAGTTTATGAATCCAAACACTAATTTTATTGGGCTTGAGAACATTCAAAGAATGCTGGGGGATGAGGTATTCTATGTCGCCCTAAAAAACACAATGATCTTCCTGCTGGCGGTTCCCATTTCCATCGGATTGGCTTTTACCGTGGCGGTGGTGCTAAATCGCTCCGTCCACTTAAAGAAGCTGCTTAGGGCATTATATTTTATGCCTTACATTACTAGCGGTGTAGCGATCGCTTTCGTCTGGATGCTGCTGTTCCAGCCGACCAATGGACCGATTAACGGCCTGCTAAGAGCTATCGGGATTGCGAATCCTCCGGGCTGGTTGTCCACCATGGATTCTTCCATGTATGCCATAGATATCATTTGGATCTGGTTCATGCTTGGCTATAACATGATCATTTATTTGGCTGCATTGCAGGAAATCTCAGGAGAACTGCTGGAGGCCGCGAAGATCGACGGGGCCCGGACATGGCAGACCGTTCGCAGTGTCATTTGGCCCCTCGTCAGCCCTACAACCTTCTTGCTGCTTATTACTGGATTAATTATGACGATTAAGCAATTTGGGATTATTCAGGCCATCACGCAGGGCGGGCCTGGCAACAGTACGACGGTGATGTCGCTGTACATTTATCAGAACGCATTCCGTTACTACGAGATGGGTTATGCATCAGCTATCTCCTGGGCATTATTCTTGATTATCATGGTGTTCACCGTTCTGCAATGGATCGGTCAGAAGCGCTGGGTTCATTACTAGAGGGGAGGATTGGCAGATGACACAAATAAATATTCGCAAACTTATCCTGACGTTCATCATGCTATTCTTCGGGGTAGTGATGGTAGTCCCCTTTTTATGGATGATCAGTACTTCATTTAAGTCACCGGCGGATGTATTTAAATATCCAGTCGAGTGGATTCCTTCTGCATTAAATTGGGAGCACCATGTCAAAGTATGGTCAGGCAAAGATAGCTTCGCACAGTATTATTTAAACTCTTTGAAAATATCATCCATCAGTGTCATTGGAGCGGTTTTGCTGTCATCTTTGGCCGCCTATGGATTCTCGCGGATCGAGTTCAAGGGACGTAACGCAATGTTCTTAGTGTATCTGTCCATGATGATGGTGCCGCCGCAGGTGTTATTCGTTCCGAAGTTTATCATGTTTGAGTGGGCAGGCATATATAACACGCATTGGGCGCTCATTCTTCCTGGGATGTTTACCATCTTCGGAGTGTTCATGATGAGACAGTTCTTCATGTCCGTACCAGCGGAAATTTCAGAGGCTGCCTTTATTGATGGCGCTGGCCATTTTCGAATATTTTTCCGTTTGATTCTCCCGCTGGCCAAGCCGGCTCTAGCCACGCTGGCAATTATCGATTTTTCCTGGCATTGGAACGATTACGAGAATGCGCTCGTGTTTCTGATCAGCCAAAATTTGTATACGGTTCCGTTAGGCTTACAGAACTTTATTCTTGAGAACAACGTGGATTATAACGGTATGATGGCTGCGGCCACCGCTGGTATTATTCCGATGATTATCGTCTTCTTGATCGGACAGAAATATATTATTCAGGGCGTATCCAGTGCGGCGGTCAAGGGATAGCTATAGAAGAGAGGAGAAAGGTGACTATTCATGAGATACGAATCGATACAAAGTGATATTACGGTTGTTGGCGGAGGGCTTGCTGGGGTATGTGCTGCCATTGCGGCAGCAAGGCTCGGAAGGAAGGTAGCGCTTGTTCAGAACCGTCCGGTACTCGGAGGGAATTCCAGCAGTGAGGTTCGAGTATGGGTATGCGGAGCAACTGCTCATGGGATCAACCGTTACGCACGGGAAACGGGTATTATGGGCGAGCTGTTTCTTGAGAATCAATACCGCAATCCCGACGGCAACCCGTATATTTGGGATCTGGTTGTATTGGAGAAGGTTAAGGCAGAGCCCAATATCGCGCTTTATTTAAATACAGATGTTCATGAGGTTGAAGCGGACGAGAAGGAAGAGAATCGGATGATCCGTTCTGTCACGGGCTGGATGCAGGGTTCGGAGCGGCGGATTCGCTTTGAAAGCCCGGTATATCTGGACTGCTCAGGCGACGGGCTGATCGGCTTTCTGGCCGGAGCACAGTACCGGCTGGGACGGGAAGCCAGAGAGGAGTACAATGAGGAGTGGGCGCCGGAAATGGCTGATGATATCACACTCGGCAGCACACTGCTGTTTTATACAAAGGATGCGGGTCATCCTGTTAAGTTCATCCCTCCTGCATTTGCCAAGGATATTACGAAGACGCCAATCCCGCTAAAGCGTGTCATTCGGAGCGGGGATTCCGGATGTCACTACTGGTGGATTGAATGGGGCGGGGAGCATGATACGGTTCATGATAATGAAATGATTCGGGACGAGCTGTCCTCTGTGATTTACGGTATTTGGGATTATATCAAAAACTCTGGTCAATTTGATGCAGATCACATGACCCTGGAATGGGTGGGCGGGGTTCCTGGCAAGCGGGAATACCGTAGATTTGTTGGCGATTATGTACTGACACAGAACGATATTCTTTCCCAAAAGCTTTTTCATGATCGTGTAGCCTATGGCGGGTGGTCGATTGATCTTCATCCACCGCAAGGCATGTATGCTGCTGAGAGCGGCTCCAAGCATACGCATGCCGATGGCAACTACCATATTCCTTTCCGTTCCTTATATTCAGTCAACGTGGCTAATCTGTTATTTGCCGGAAGAAATATTAGCGCTACTCATGTCGCCTTCGGAACTACCCGGGTCATGGCGACCTGCGCTCTGATGGGAGAAGCAGCGGGAACAGGGGCCGCTTTATGTGTAGAGCATAACATCTCTCCAAGAGAGTTATCGCAGAATCATATCGAGCTGCTGCAGCAAACGTTGCTTAAACAGGATGCCGCGGTACTCGGCTTACAGAATAAAGATCCGGAGGACATGGCAAGAGAGGCGACAGTAACCGCATCGTCAACCTTATCACAGCTTAGGGTCGAACCTGCCGGGGAGCTTACAGCATATCATTTGGTTCGGGATGTCGGCATGATTATGCCGGTTCAAACTGGAATGGGCATTATACAGTGGCTGGTCGATGCAGCAGCAAAGACTGAACTGAAGGTTGAAGTATGGAGCACGGGACGAGCGGAAAATTATATACCTGCTAAGCTGGAGTATGAAACGACGGTAACTATAGAGCAGGGGGAGGAACAATGGATCCCGGTTATGCTGGATTGGAATCCGTCCGAGCCGCAAAATGCTTTCATCATATTAAGGCATAATGAGGCTATCCGCCTGCATATGTCAACTGCTTCGATTAGTGGTATTCTGGCCTTTGAGCGGGGGGCCCCCGCACATGTATCCAAGGATCTGGAGGATCATGACGACAGCCAGCCGGTCATCGAATGGAGCATGCGAAATCTCGTGCGTCGCGCATTCTGCTTCCGGGCGTTATTTCCAAGCGGATGCTATGATCCGGAACATATCATTGACGGCTATTTAAGGCCGTACGGCGGCCCGCATATGTGGCTATCCGAGCCGATGAAGGATAAGCAGGCGGAATGGATTCAGTTGTCATGGGATGAAGTAAAGGAAATCCGTGAAATACATCTTGTTTTTAATGACAATGTGAACGAGGATCTGATCAATCTTCACCGTCATCGTACTCCGTTTGAGATCATGCCTGAGCTGGTAAAGGACTATCGGATTGAAGCGTATGCTGATGGGAAGTGGATCGCGCTTACGGCGGGTCAGAATAACCACCGGAGAAAGACTGTTCATCGGCTGGATCAGAGCATTTACGCTTCTTCGATCAGACTAATCGTGGATTCAACGAACGGATCCGCTCATGCGGAAGTTATTGAAGTAAGAGTTTACGCTTAGTGCATTTCTTGTTTATTTTATAGATTATAAAAAGTCGAGCCGCGGGCATGATGCTGCCCTTGCTCGACTTTTTGAGTTCAATCCATTAGCCGTTCATTACACTGCCGCCATTGGCTCCCAATACCTGGCCCGTGTAAATATTAGCGTCGTCCGAGGCGAGGAACATCACCGATCTGGCAATTTCCTGAGGGAAGGCCAGCCTTCCCAGCAAATGCCCGGCCTCGCTCTGATGCGTGCCTTCCTCCAGCGACGATCGGACATCGGAGAAGGTTCCGCCCGGGGCGACGGCATTTACGAGCACATAAGGAGCAAGCTCTCTCGCTAGCGATTTGGTCAAGGCTGTGACGCCGCCCTTCGCTGCGGAATAATGAGCCAGCTCGGCCCCGCCTTGGCTGGCAAGATCAGAGGTGACATTGATAATTTTACCGGCCTTCTGTGCCAGCATGCGCGATGCTGCCTCACGGGAAGTATAGAAGGCGCCGTAAAGGTGGATTTTGATCATCCGATCCCATTGCTCATCGGTCATGTCGGTGATTTTGACCGCTTGGGCAATGCCGGCGTTGTTCACCAGGATGTCCAGCTTGCCGAACTGCTCATCCACCGCCGCGAACATCTCCTTGACCTGAGCCGGGTCGCTGACGTCAGCGTGGAATGCCTCTGCGCGCACGCCGTAGGCTTCGGCCTGACGCTTTACCTCCGCAGCTTCTTTGTCATCTCCGTAGTAATTAATCATGACATGAATGCCGGACTTGGCGAATTCCAGCACGATCGCTTTGCCGATCCCCCGGCTGCCGCCCGTAATGAGGGCAATCCTCTGCTGTTTACCATTGCTTGTCATCATAGTTGGCTCCTTTGATTTTAAACTTGGTGGTTCAGGTAAGGAATACCTGTAGTTCGTTCACGAATATAGTTCGAACGACCTATTAAATCATATCTATGAAATTATACTATATTATTTGTGAATATGAGAACAATTTAGCAAAGAGCCAGGGGCAGGCTTGACGAACATGGGCGATCACAGGAAAATAAGGGATGTTCAAATTGGTTAATACTAATGCATGATGCGTTTTGACACGAAGGGAGATTAAGAATGATATGAACAAGGTGCTGAATGAATATTTCAAGCTCGAGCAGCACGGCACGAATGTAAAGACCGAGGTGCTGGCCGGCATAACGACCTTTCTGGCTATGGCTTATATTCTGGTCGTCAACCCGGCCATCCTCTCTGCGGCGGGGATTCCGTTCAATCAGGTATTTATGGCAACCGTTATCTCGGCGGTCGTGGGCACTCTATTTATGGCCTTGTTTGCCAAGCACCCGATTGCAATCGCGCCGGGTATGGGTCTTAATGCTTATTTCACAAGCGTAGTTGCTTCGACCGGCTTGTCTTATCAGATCGTGCTCGGCACCGTATTTATCGCCGGGGTTCTATTTCTGCTGCTTAGTCTGACTCCGCTGAGGGAAGCCCTGATTCGCGCCATCCCCGATTCGCTCAAATTCGGGATTACCGCGGGAATCGGGTTATTTATCGCTTTTCTGGGGCTGCGGATGTCCGGCATTGTTGTAGCGAATCCGGACAACCTGGTGACTTTTGGGGATTTGCACCGCTCCGTGACATTGCTGACGATCTTTGGCTTGTTCGTGACCTTGATCCTGTTGGCCCGGCGGGTTACGGGCGCGCTGTTTATCGGCATGGCCCTTACCGCGCTGGTGGGTTATTTTACGGGCCAGCTGTCGTTCGAGGGCTTTCTCTCGGCCCCGCCGGCACCTGTATTTCTGGATATGGATATTCCAGGCGTGTTCAGCCAGGGGCTGTATGCGACGGTGTTCGCTTTCCTGCTCGTTACGCTCTTTGATACAACCGGGACGCTGATCGGTGTGGCCGAGCAGACAGGGGCGATGAAGAACGGCGAGTTTCCGCGGGCCAAATCGGCACTCCTTGCCGATGCTACGGCAACGACCGTGGGCTCCTTGTTCGGGACGAGTCCGACGACAGCCTACATCGAATCGACGACAGGTGCAGCCGTCGGGGGACGAACCGGGCTGACCTCGGTGGTCGTGGCTGTGCTGATGGTGCTGTCGGTGTTCATTTCGCCGCTCGTAGGGGCGATTTCGTCGCTTCCGGCGATAACGGCTCCGGCGCTTATTATCGTCGGCTGCTTTATGATGGAGGGGCTGGCGAGAATCCAGTGGAAGAAATTCGACGAGGCCTTCCCGGCCTTCGCCATTTTGCTGATGATGCCGCTCACCGCAAGCATCGCCACGGGAATTGCGGTGGGGTTCATTACTTATCCGGTGCTGAAGCTCGTCAGCGGCAAGGGCAGGGAGGTTCATCCGCTGCTCTATATTTTCGGCTTGATTTTTATCGTCCAGCTGACGTTTTTCCCAGCGCATTAAGCTTTAAGCCTTGCTTGTTTCGGGCAATGTATTGAACAGGCGTTTCTCCTGGGACATAAGGTCGCACCAACGGATGATGTTTCCTGCACATGGAGATATTAGCTAAAATTTTGTCATCCCTTTTAACGGATTTGAGACCCTTTTGCTGTCGCCAAAACATATAATTAAGATGAATTCATTTTTATTTAGTTTGAATGGCCTGAGATTGGTTATTAAAGGGTATAGACGTTTATGCCCTTATGCTTAATTTAGATGCAAATTCATCTCGAAGACCTGAAAGGCGGGAGCGCACATGATGAGAAAATGGTTGGCTGTATTGATCCCTTTAGTCCTTATCGTCGTTATGTCTTCGTTTAGTACGTCCAGCTCTGGGGCTGCGGAGCCGGGCTATGTTCCGGTCGAGCAGACGCCTGATACCAAGGTGGTATATATCGAGGAATTGAAGGCCCTGGCGGATGGCGATCATGAGCTGACCGTAGATGAAATCGAGTGGTACGAAGGGGAGGCTGCAGAGCAGGCTTTTCTGAAGCATGAGCCGGATGCAGGGATCGATGGTCCGCCGGACGGCTATTACATCGTGAACGAGGAGCATGAACTGGCGGCTTACAAGGTTGCCAAGGACGTCAGAATCCTTATGCAGATCTATGACCGGACGGGGAATGTGGAGGATATGAATATCCATTGGGATGAGCCGGTGACTTTGGAGCAATTCAAGAGCATCCTCGGGAATACCGCGTGGATCGATGTCCGGGATTATCCTTACCATATTACCGTGAAGGATGGCATCATCGTACAAATTGTGCAGCAGTACATTCCGTAATCCTTGAATGGACGAGAAGCTTTCACCCCTTATAGCAGACATTGGACCCACACCCTGCAGGTGTGCATCCCAATGCCTGGCTATAGGGGGTGTACTTTTTGGTGAAGAAAGAGGGTACTTCAGACTAAAAGTAGATTTGTTTAAATGACAGGGAGGATTTTTACAGGCTATTTAATTGTTTCGATATATCTGTACCCCTTATGAATTGACTATACTTACCATTGCCGATAAAGCCTTAATTGACAACAATCGTCTAGCAAAATAATACTGATCAGGTATACTATAATTTAACACGTAGTTCATTATGCCTATTCAAGAAAGAGTGAAGTGAATGCATAAAGAAGCTGAACTAGTCCACCAAAAGAATATGCTGATGTTAAAAATACTGTGGGGATTCTTTTTCATCGCCAATGTCATTAATCTGCTCGTGGAGGGGAAGCTAGCTCCGGTGTATCCGCTTGTTGGATTGATTCTCCTGGCGCTCCTGACCGGGATCGTCGTGCAGAAGCGCTGGCCCTCTTTGACGATGATCCTGACGGTGTGCATTCTTTATGTATTTTTCTACTTTTTAATATCGGGAGATCCGTATTTGCCTAACTTTATATTTCTGGCCCTTGCCCCTCTTTTGAGCTTATTCTATCATGACTACCGGGCAGTACTCCTATCCGGGCTTTTGTTCATCATTTCTTCGGCCTATTTTTTCTTTACTTACCAAGACGCATTATTTCCTGGTCTTCAAGGAAGAGAAGTATCCTATTTAATATCTTACGGTGTGTTTATTACGGCTTTTTCCATCATCCATACGAAGCTGACGCGGAGCCTTTGGCAGCGCGCAGGGCAGAGCGAGGAACGGCTGAGAACGATTCTGGACAGCGTGGCTATCGGGATCTGGACGTTCGATTTGAGCACAATGCAGATGGAAGTGTCGGATGGCTTCGAGCAGTTGACGGGCTTTTCCGTCGATGCGTTAAGGGGCAATTCCGATCAGATGAATGAAATGATCTATCCTGAGGACGAGGGATTATATCAAAAATTTCAGCAAGAGATGATTTTCGGCCGCCGCAGCGCGGTGTGCGAATATCGCATCATCTGCCGCAATGGTACGGTGAAATGGGTGCAGAACCGCGGCACCCCGCATTTTAACCATTTAAACCATTTGGTACGGCTGGAAGGCGTCATGATCGATATTACCGATCGGAAGCAGATGGAGGAGAAGATCGAGCATCTTGCTTACCATGACGAGCTGACCGGGCTGCCTAACCGCACACTGTTCAGCAAGAGGTTTGAGGAGTATGCGAGTAAGGGAAAGTTTTCACTTGCGATTCTCTTTATCGATTTGAACGATTTCAAGGTAGTGAACGACACCTTTGGACATGATGCGGGTGATTTGCTGCTAAAGGACATAGCGAGCAGATTGACCAGCATCGTGCGTGAGCAGGATATGGTGTGCCGCCTTGGAGGCGATGAGTTCCTGGTGCTGCTCGTCGACATCGATGAGACCCGTGTGGCGAAGGTGGCTGACCGGATCAAGTCGAGCCTGTCCGAGGGATATTTGTATCAAGGCTACAGGCTGACCGCCGGAGCCAGCATCGGCTTCTGCGTTGCTCCCAGCGGCACGGGGGATCTGGAGGACATGATCCGGCAGGCAGATGAGGCCATGTACGGCGCCAAGAGGAGCAGGGTACGCCATTATATGTCGCAGCAGGAAGGCGTGACGCCGTCTGAGGTTTAATGCAGTTTGCTGTCCGTCTATATTTCTCTCTAAAAAGACATTTGTCTCCCTTAGACATCAGGAAGCCTATAACCCAATCATTAAACCTCGCCGAAATTGGCGAGGTTTAATGATTTCTCATTTTCCGTCATCTGCTGCCGGCCAGAGCAGTTTATTTCCGTCCCAATGCTGGACGAAACGGGTGAACTCCTTCTCCCGCAGCGGCCCGCTGAACAGATAGCCCTGGAATTGATCACAGTTCAGGCTGTGCAGGTAATGCATCTCCTCCTTCGACTCAATTCCCTCCGCAACGACATTCAGCTCCATATGATGGCCAAGCTCAATGACGGCACGTACGATCGCCGATTTCTTCGGGTCGTGGGCCAGCCCCTGGATGAACGATCGGTCCAGCTTCAATTCATGAATCGGCAGCCGCTGCAGTTGACTGAGGGATGAATAGCCGGTGCCGAAATCGTCCAGGGAAATAGTGATCCCCATGGCGCGCAAATCCGACATCACTTTAATGACGTATTCCGCGCTCTGCATCAGCGAGCCCTCGGTGATTTCGAGAATGAGATCGCCGGGATCCAGCCGCGTCTTCTTGAGCACGCGCGAGATCATGCCGATCAGATTCCCTTGGTAGAAGTGCCGCGCTGAAAGATTGACCGCGACCGGGAAGCGCGGCAGCCCTTGATCCTGCCAGGCTTTATTCTGACGGCACGCCTCGGTAACGACCCATTCATCAATGTTCATAATAATCCCCGAGGTCTCCGCAAGCGGAATGAACTTATCGGGAGGAACGAACCCGTATTCCGGGTGGAGCCAGCGAATTAACGCTTCCGCTCCGCTAATCCGGCCTGTGCGGGCATCGATTTTGGGCTGATAGTTCAGGGTGAACTGCCCTGTCAAAAGGGCGCTCCGCAAGCTGTTCTCCAGCTTCATGTTCTCGGAGCGCTGGTTCTCGATCATCCGGTCATAGAAATGGTAGATACTGTCCCCCTGCTCCTTGGCTACGTACATCGCGATATCCGCATTGCGCATAATCAGGTCGAGATTGTCGCCATCATAGGGATAGATACTGATCCCGATGCTTACCGAGACGTAGAGAACGACATCGTTAATGGTGATGGGCTCGTCCAGCACATCGCAGATTGTCTGGGCAGCCTGCTGTACGGAAGCGGTATCATTAAAGTGAAAGACAAAGACAAACTCATCCCCGCTGAGCCTGAATACGCGAAGCTGGTCAGTAACCAGCCGGGAGAAGCGGGAGGCCACCTTTTGCAGCAGAATATCGCCGATCTCATGGCCTAAAGTATCGTTGATCTGCTTGAAGCGGTTCAAATCAGCGAACATGACGGCAAAGGAATGCTTCGGGCCATAGTGCAGGTTGAGGGAGCTGATATACTCCGTAAAATGCAGCCGGTTCGGCAGCCCGGTCAGGCCGTCGTAGTATGCCAGCTCTTGCAGCTTTTTCTCCGATTGCTGCAGCTGGAAGGTCTGCTCCTGAAGCAGCTGATTGTTCCGGAGCGATTCCTGGAACATACTGAGCAGCTTGTTCGTCATCTGCCGGAAGTTCACGGTGAGCGAACGAATCTCATAGATCCGGCTTTCCGGCCACTCCAGACTATGCATATGGTATACCTTGCCGGGAAGGTCAGTCGTGACGTCAGCCAGCTCAGACAACCCCCGGACGATACGGCGGGTAATCCACCTGCTTGCAATTGCCGCTACGGTCATAAAGAGCAGCAAATAAATGAACTGCGTTAGATACTGGGCATAGATCTGCTCCTGGTACGGCTGCAGGGGAACCATTACGTACAGAAAAAAGGGCGCACGCTTCAATGGCGTTCCGTAAATGTAACGGGCTTCCTGCCAATCCTGGTTCGGCAGCAGCCGCAGCTGCTTCTCAGGTATATGCAAGTAGAGATCCCCCTGGATCATCGAGTTGTCCGACAGCGGCACAAGCTTGGCGATGGAGTGCTCCGTGAAGTCATGGTCACTGTCCGCTACAATAAGTTCACGCCGGGGATCGAAGACCATAATATGATAGCTCTGGCCTGCCGAGTAGAAGTCAATAATTTGCTGCAGCTCCTCGAGGCGGACTCTTCCGGGGAGATCCAGCCTGCGGATTTTCTCCGGGCTCCAGCGGTCCAGCTCGCTGGAAATGCTGTTTGAAGTATGCAGGGCGACCTGCAGTGAATGATAACGAACAGTATCGTATGTATTTTTGCTGTTGATGAATAGGTAGAACACGAAGGGCAGGGCTATCGCCAGAAACAGAATATGGTGCAGCAGCTTGCTTAAGTAAATGGGCTTGTCCCGGGCAGTCCTGTGTATGTAAAAATATTTGTGCGGCAAATACTCCCAGATCGCATCCGCCAGCAGCACGTTGAACAATCCGCTCGCGGTATAGATGGCTGCCATCAGCCATGTCTCTATCGCAATGTCACGGTAGGATAAATAATATAGAAGGAAGAGAATCGGGATACCTGCAATTGCCCAGAATATGAAATCTGCCCCGATCGTTGTCCTGATGCGCTTCCTCCGGTACGACGAAAGGCATAGAAAGACGATTTCCAGCCAGAGAATTCCTTGTAAAAGCGGATTGTTCCACACGAAAATGGATACAGCATACACGATCGCTGCCGCACATAGCCCCCAGCCCGCGCCGTATAGCCGGGCAAGCATTAGCAGCGGCAAATTCGTAAATACGAGCGAAATGCCGAAGATCAAATGCAGGGGGTGGTATTCGCTGGCGAGGGCCAGTCCCAGCCCCGTCAAAAAAATAATGCCTGCCGTATACGAGAACTGTCGTCTTATGGTGATCATGTTGAGTCCTCCCCCGGAGGAATTGTAATCCGTAATACCTACATTTCGGCATAGTTCGGAAAAATCCCTCTTTTTTTGCGGAAAACAACAGCAGCGGTGTCTGGAAATCAGGGGCTATAGAATGAAGAGGATCAGCGTGTCAATGACTTTTAAAATAGTAAATCCTTAAAATGTGAGATATCATCTTTTTAAAGACCGGAGAACCTGGAAGCTAAATAACCGAAGGTCTAAAGGGTGGTATCTTATGGGGATGGCGATTAAAAAATTTCTGAAGCTGGTGGAAATCCAAACGAAGGCCGCGAGCATGATTCCGTTTCTGTTCGGCACGGTCTATGCTCTGTTCCGGTTCCAGCAGTTCAATGCCTATCATTTCGTATTGATGCTGGTCTCCCTCCTAAGCTTCGATATGGCGACTACGGCCATCAATAACTATTATGATTACCGCAAGGCCGTCAAGAAGCGCGGCTACGGCTATGAAATTCATAATGCGATTGTGCAGTACGGCATCAAGCCTTCCGTCGTGGTCGTGATTATAGCGGTTCTGCTGACGCTGGCCATAGGCGCTGGCATCATCTTATTCCTTGAGGTGGGCTTGCTACTGCTAATGCTGGGCGGCCTGTCGTTTGCCGTAGGGATTCTGTATTCTTTCGGGCCTATTCCGATCTCGCGCATGCCGCTGGGGGAAATATTTTCGGGCCTGTTCATGGGCTTCGTCATTATCTTTATCTCCGCTTACATTCACGTAGGAGACCGCATCGCCTCCTTGACGCTGGATGGAGGGGCCGCCGTGCTCCAGGTTCAGCTTGTAGAGGTCATATTGGTCTTCTTCGTATCTATACCTGCAATATTAGGGATTGCGAATATTATGCTGGCGAACAATATTTGCGATATGGAGGACGATATCGAGAACAAGCGGTATACGCTCCCCGTCTATATCGGCCGCTCGAATGCTTTAATTCTGTTTAAAATGCTCTACTACGCCGCATATCTCGATTTGATCGTGCTGTGCGTGCTCCGCGTCCATCCGGTCGTCGTAGCGCTCGTGCTCTTAACGATACTTCCGGTCCGCAAAAATATGAAGCGGTTCGCCGATAAACCGACTAAGCAATTCACCTTCGGCCTGTCGGTGCAGAACTTTATGCTGACCAATGCCGCCCGCATCGCCGCCCTCGGCATTGCCGCGATGATGCTGCCGTAATGGCGCCGATGCGGTAGCGCGGACAGCATCGGGCGCCAAGTGTGCATGGCCACCTGCCTTGGGGCGGCAGATGCCCACGGTGAATGGGGCCATGGTTAGCAAGAGCCATAGAGCCGGCGTTAGGCGCAGATACACATGGTGAATGGCATTAGTCAGCAAGTGTCTATGCCGGCATTGGGGCAGCAGATACACATGGCGAATAGCACTAGTCAGCAAGTGCCCATGGCAGCCAGCTTGGGGCGGTACACTTCTCGGACAGCACGGTTCAGTAAAGGGCTTCCCCGGCAATTGCGGTTACAATTGGCTGGCGTCTGAGGTTCTCACCATGCTTCTCCGGCGGGCTGGCGCCTCGTTGTCCCAGCGGAAGGTCAGGATGGCAGTCCCGAGACAGAGGGCTGTGAAGACGGCCAAGAGCAGCATGGAGCTGCCGAAGCCCGGTGAAGAATTCGCCGGAACAAGCGCGAGGTTCATTGCTTTGACGAAGTAGTGGAACGGCTGAAGCGAACCGAAGGCCTTGACCCATGAAGGGGCGTGCTGCAGGGTGTAGAACGCTTCGCTGGTGAACAGCAGCGGGAAGCTGATCAGATTCGAGATCATGTTGACATTGTTCTCATCCCTGGACAGGTTGGCGGCGATAAATCCGAGTGCCGTGAAGCATATCGTTCCGACCAGCAGAACGAGCAGCATCAGCAGCAGGCTTAAGGGGCTGAGGCTGACGCCGAGCACCAGCCTGCCTACCGCGAGGATTCCGGCGCTGACGATCAGGGATAGCGCCGTTCTCGCCGCGGTCATCGCGGCCACGAAGGCTGCGGTCGGGAAGGGGGTAGCCCGCAGCAGCTTATATACGCCGAGGTTGCGATGCGACATGGCGTTGAAGGCGGTCACCATCGTGGAGCCGAACAGCACGTTCATCGCCAATACGCCGCCCAGCAACTTCTCCGAGTAGGCCGGCTGCTGAAAATACAGGCCTAGGCCGAGCAGCATCGGTCCTTGCAGCATGCTCGAGGCCGCATCGGGCGAGGATGCTCATAATGGCCCCGGTCTTCAGCCGCACGCCGTAGAAGGCGGCGAACATGCGCATATTCTCTAGGGCGCTGAAGCCGGGAAAGAACGGGGTCGACTGCAGCTGCACGCCGATCCGGCGATACAGCCCGGGATTCCCGTATTTCACGGTGCCTTTGTCTGGACGGCGAAGCCCGAGCAGTAAATCGAGCATCGTCGATTTGCCCGCCCCGTTCGGGCCAATAATGCCGATAACCTCGCCCGGATGAATCTCCAGGCTGATGTCCTCGATGACGCGCCTTTTTTTATACGTTTTAGCCAGTCCCTCAGCATGAATCAAATAGCTCACGTTGTATCCACTCCCTTACTCAATGTTATATATCCAACGTTGGATAATGAGGTGAAAAAATCGCCTGCTGTCAGGGACGAATTATGCTCATGCCCTGAGCAGGCTTCTTCTTGCCGATGGACCGGTACAGCCTAGATATCCGCCGCCCCCGCCGCCTGTTTTCCCTCCACCAGCCTTATTATGCGCTTGACGTATTCAATGTCCAGCTCCAGCAATGCCATAGCATTGTCGAAGGAGGCTTCGGCAAAAGGGGTAAGTCCATATTGCCCCTTAATGTCCCTGCCGACGTGCCACAGCTCCAGGGTCTCCTCCAGCTGCCGCAAATTCTGCTGCAGCAGGCTGAGGGCTTCCTCTGGCGGGAGCTGCTCGATCCACATCAATCCGAGGGAGAAATCAGACTTGACGGAGTGAGGCGTTATTGTGAGCGATTGCCGCAGCATCTGCTGGAACGTCTCCTCGCCGGCTTCCGTGATTGCATATATTTTGCGCAGGCGTGCGCCCGTCCGTTCCTCCGCTTCCGTACGCAGGAGACCATCCTGTTCCATTTTGTTGAGCGCGTAGTATATCGACCCCGACAGCAGATTCGTCCAGGTATCCATGCGGCTCGTCTGGATGAGCTGCTGAAGCTCATAGCCGTGCATCGGCCGTTCGCGCAGCAGGGCGAGCAAGATCAGGTTAGTCATCTTACCAGCATCCTTTGTCGTTTAAAGATCAAATTGAATATCCAACGTTGGATATGTCTTGTGCTGATTATATAAGGGAGCTAACCTCTTGTCAACGGGGTTTAGAATTTCCTCTTTTTTGGAGCAAACATGATTCCCGCTCCGATGGCGATCAAGGCGATCGCAAGCACGGGCTGTCCGAATATTACGCGGTTATATAGCGCCCCGAAGGAAATCATGGCGAAGAACAGCAAGGACAGCACGCCGAGGATGTTGATCGGGATCAGCAGCCATTTGTTCCGGTTTCCAAACCAGTAGAACTCGAACAATCCGACCGCCGGGGCGAGGATGAATCCAGGCCACAGATATCCCCAGCCATCGAATAGAGTGGACAGCTGGCAGACGATGCCGACCGTGAACAGAATTCCTCCGGGGATGAGCAGGCCGCTGCCTCGGCGCCCGGTCAGAGAGAAGTACATCCAGTGGAAGAGAAGACCGAGTGGAATAATGAATAGGGTAGGCCAGAAAGTGCCGAACAGGCTGCCCATCGACACTGCTTCTTTATGGAAGAAAAACAGGTAAACGCCCGCTAAAATCATTAACGGTCCAAGCCAGGATAAGCGATTCATATGGGATCTCCTTTTCATATGTATTGATTTACGTCTAGCATACTACATAACTTAAACGCCTTCTTCGGTCTCTGGGGAAGAAAAAAACTGGACTTTGGTCTAGCAAATTGGCGGAGTACGCAAAATTTTACATGAAGCAGCCCGGGAATACTTCATGTATAATCAGTAGGGAAGGTTTTGAATTATCAATTTAATCTGGAGGAGCGTGAGACGGCGGATGAATAAATGGACTTTGTTCAGAAAGGCATCCCGGTTTCAGGTCATTCCCGTCATGCTTATTCCTGTTTTTCTTGGAGCGCTGGGCGCTTTTGTATGGAAAGGGGAATTTCATCCGATACTTTTCATGGTCACATTGATCGGCGCGGGAGCGGCGCATCTGTTCTCGAATATGATCAATGATCTGTGGGATTACCGGAGCGGCGCGGATACCGCGGCAAAAAATACGCCGGAGGTGATCTCCACCAATTCCGGTTTTTTGGCTGGAGGCATCATGTCTGAGAAGGCCTTTGCGCGGCTGACCTGGTCTTTGCTGGGCATTGCCGTACTGTGCGGCGTCGTGCTCAGCCTGTACAGCGGCTGGCCAGTAATCGTATTCGGCGGGCTCGGCGGGCTCATTGCCTATTTCTATGTAGCGCCACCGATTCAGTTCGGATACCGCGGCAAGGGGCTAAGCGAGCTGGCGATCCTCCTGTCCTTCGGCGTGCTGCCCATTATGGGCTCTTATTATGTGCAGACCGGCGATTTGAGCCTGCGCTCAGCACTGCTGTCCATGCCGATCGGGCTGCTGACTACGCTGGTGCTGTTTAACCACCATTTTCTACACTGGCAGGCGGACAAGCAGGCGGGAAAGCATACCCTGGTCGTCGTCTGGGGCGAGAAGCGGGCGCTGCGTTTTTCCAAAACGCTGCTGGCATTGGCTTATGTTTTCTTAGTGCTGTGCATCGTTATGGGCATACTGCCGGCATATGCGATAGTGGCCCTGTTAACGGCGATTCCGCTCTACCGCGTCTATGGAAGGCTGAAGGAGCATAACGCTCCGGCGGCCTATTTGCCGCTGATGGGAGCTTCCCTGCAGGCTTCCATACGCTGTGGGCTCGTGATGATGGCTGCGCTTTTGATTCAGGGGATTTTGCAATAATGAGGAAGGCCATAACGGAAGGCAAGACAAGAACATCAGGAAAGCGAGACGATACAAATGGAGAAGCAGCGGGTCATTGGAGATTTTCATACGATACTAAATGAAGGGCAGGTATGGAAAATCGGCGGATTTCCTTTGCCGGACGGGGAATTCTGGGAATACCGCGAGCCGGATGCGGTCGTGATTGTTCGCAACGGCATACTATACGTACGGGCGCCGCTCAGCCGGAAGCATGACCATGTGCAAATTCTGGATAACGCCAAGCATATGTATTATTCCGTAGAGGAATTCGCGGTGCCTGAGAACGGCGAAATCAGCTTTGAGCTGGACATTCGGGCGAGAACGCAAAATACGGTGCCCGGGGATCTTTACGATGGCTATGTGTCCCTGAATCTCCTGGATTTCACGACGGGAGCGGCGCTGGACTTCTTTGCCGGAAACGATAAATACGCCAGTGTGTACGCAGTGCTGCCATTCCCGGGCGTCGAGGTGCCGCCGAGCGATAAGACGAGATTCTTCTGCGTGTTCAAGGAGGATACTGATTTTAAGGCACGGGAGTTCAATCATTATAAAATCACTTATAACCGGGCCGAGGATGAGGTCATCTTCTATGTGAACGGCAAGGAGATCCGCCGGGAAACGGGCGTTCCGGTCAAGTTCAATAAATTCACGATTGCGCTCGGCATTATGACGGAGAAGGACCTGACGCCGGAAGGCAGCGTATCGGTGCACGGACAAACCGTCATCGGCGAATATTCGCCGGTCACAGTGACGATGAAGGAATAGCGGGCAGCGGAAATGCCAGAATGCAGCCGGCCGGTCAACATCACATCAGACAGCGAATATAGAATATAACAGCTAAGCTGCATAAAACAAGCCCCGATGTCGAACCCTACGGAAGACAGCCGGACATCTAGTCTTCAGTTCTGTTAAGACATTTCATGCGGGAGGTGCTTGAGGATGACGGATCCCAATCTGGAAATTCAGAACCCGGAAGGGAACGGCAGCAGCAATGGTCAGAACCGTTCTATGGGTAACGGCGGAGAAGGCGGCAACGGCCGCTTGAGCCAATTCAAGAATCATAACACGCACGGCGGCGACATTCCGAATGAGTATATTGCCAGCGAGAAGCGGAAGTAGACTCAGCAGCCGCTGATGATTCTGGCAAGACCATGATTGATTCAAAGGGCCATTCCTCGGGCAGCTGCCGAGGGATGGCCCTTTGAAGTTAAAGGGTGAGCCGGTTTATTTTTGCGTACCGTGCTGCTTGGTAGGCAGCTGGCCTGCAGGATTGCCTTTGCCGTGGCGTTCTTTGTTGCGGCGATCCTTCTCCTGCTTGTCATGCACCTTTTCCACGAAATCATGCGTGCTGTCCATTTGGCCTCGAACCTCCTTTGCTCTAGGTCATTGCTGCTTCCATTACTATGTCCAATTGGAGGGGCTTCCATGACGGGCTGCTGTACTTGGGGACTGGCTGGTTGTACAATTAACAATACATCATAGAAAGGGGAAGATGAGAATGGACAAGAAACTTCGATTCGGTATATTGGGTTGTGCAGGGATCGCTATCAACGAGGTCATGCCGGCCATTCAGAAGTCGGAATATGGCCTTCTGGCCGCGGTCGCAAGCCGCAGCCTGGAGAAGAGCAGGGCGGTGGCTGAGCAATTCGGCATTGCGACTGCTTACGGAAGCTATGAGGAGCTTATTGACGATGCGGCCATTGATGCGGTTTATATTCCGCTGCCTAATCATTTACATAAGGAATGGGCGATTCGCGCCATGGAGGCGGGCAAGCATGTGCTCTGCGAGAAGCCGATGGCGCTGAATAGCGCGGAGGCGGAAGAGATGGCGGCCGCAGCCAAGCGGACCGGCGTTGTACTGGCTGAGGCCTTCATGTATCGGCATCATCCGCGCTGGCATCGAATCAAGGAGATCATCGAGAGCGGAGAGCTGGGACAGCTTCGTGTAATCCGCGGCGCGTTCACCTTTAATAATGCCGAGGATTTGGACAATATTCGGGTACAGCCGGAATGGGGCGGAGGCTCTCTCTATGATGTAGGCTGCTATCCCATCAGCGCTGCACGCTTCATTCTGGGGCAGGAGCCCGAGGCGATTACCGTGCACGCCCAGTTCTCCCAGAAGCATCACGGTGTGGACATGATGGCGGCGGGCGTTATGGAATTCGCCGATGGCCTGGCGTTGACCTTCGATTGCGGCATGTGGGCCGAGCCTCGGCAGCTGCTGGAGATCGTAGGCAGCGAGGGGCGTATTGATATCCCCCATGCCTTCACGGTCGGGGATGACGAGGATGCCTCATATACCGTAACGATCCGCGGCGAGAGCCGGGTAGAGGGACGTGAAGACAAGGCTGATCCTTACGTGATGGAGGTTGATGATCTGGCCAAGGCCGTATTCGGAATGCAGCCGCAGCGCTTCTCCCCTGAGGATGCCATCCAGGGGATGCGCATTCTCGAGGCTGCGCTGACGTCGGCACGAGAACGCCGCCGAATCAGCCTGAAATAGGCAGGGGCTGGAGGCTCCTCTTATTATCGTGCTTGCAGCTTGCTGGCTTCGTTCTTGAGACAGGACGAAGCTCGGCAAGTTTTTTCTGCTTGTGCGTATTGAAAATTGAAGAACTGGGAACTGAGAATTGAGGATCCAATTGAGAATGTAATTGAGAATGACCCGTATTTTTATGCATTATTGCGAGTTGGAACAGGGGAGTGTATACTGTTTAGCTGTTGAGGTTGGGCTTGAACGGGATGCCAAAAACCCGCTTCAATGCTTGTATTTCTTGAAATTTCAACATTTAAATAGTTGACATTGTATGAAGGGCATATGTATAATTTAAACTAATTGATAATGAATATCATTATTAACAATTGTCTTGCCGGCAATGACATTAAGTTCCTCTGGCCAGAGGAACGTGACTAAGGACATGAAATGAAGAAGACATATCTGATCATCGCGCTAATCGTACTATCCGTCGTCTCGCTCTTGATCGGAGCCAAGACGACTTCATTGACAGCATTGCTTCGATTTGATCCGGAGCAGTGGGAGCTCCTGCGGATCAGCCGTTTCCCTCGGTTGATCAGTATTATTATCGCCGGAGTAAGCATGAGCATCGTAGGTCTTATCATGCAGCAGCTTACGCGGAACAAGTTCGTCTCGCCTACGACGGCAGGGACGATGGATTCAGCCGGGTTCGGCATCATGGTATCGATGCTTCTGTTCGCCTCGGCCGGGCCGCTCGGCAAAATCGCCGTCGCCTTCGTATTCTCCCTGCTGGGGACCTTCATCTTCATGCGGATTCTCGATAAGGTGAAGTACAAGGATTCGATCTTCATCCCGCTGGTCGGGTTGATGTTCGGCGGAATCGTAAGCTCTGCAACGACTTTTTTTGCCTACAAATATGACTTGATTCAGAGCATGAACGCATGGCTGTTCGGCGACTTCTCCATGATCATGCAGGGGCGGTACGAGCTTCTCTACATAAGCGTCCCTCTCGTGGCGTTGTCGTATTTTTATGCGAATAAATTTACGGTTGCGGGCATGGGTGAAGAGTTCTCCGTCAATCTTGGCTTGAATTATAAGCAGATCGTCAATATAGGCCTCTTTATCGTGGCTCTGGTTACTTCAGTCGTCGTGCTGACGGTTGGATCGATTCCCTTTATCGGGCTCATCGTTCCCAACCTGGTGACGATCTTCCAAGGGGACAATCTGAAGAATAACCTGTCGCATACGGCGCTGCTGGGGGCTGTATTCGTTCTCGCCTGCGACATTCTGGGAAGACTGATTATTTACCCATATGAAGTGCCCATCGGCTTGACCGTGGGGGTTATCGGCAGCGGCATTTTCCTGTACTTGCTAATGAGGAGAAAGACATATGAGCATTAGAACCAAAATAGGCGCATTGGCCATTCTCGCGATTGTGCTTGTGGTCTTATTCATGACGATCGATGCAGGCGGCCACTGGGACTATATCATCCCTAAACGAGGCAAGAAGCTGATCGCCATCCTCCTTACAGGAACGGCCATTGCATTCTCCACCGTTGTGTTTCAGACGATTACGAATAACCGCATTCTTACGCCAAGCATTATTGGCCTGGATTCATTGTATATGCTCTTGCAGACCGTCATTGTGTTCATTTTCGGCTCAACGGCGCTTACGCTGATGAGCAAGAACCTTCAATTTGTTATGGCGGTCGGGCTCATGGTGCTCTTCGCCCTGCTCTTGTATCAGCTGCTCTTCCGAAGGGAAGGCCGCAACATTTACTATTTGCTGCTGATCGGCTTGATCTTCGGCACGTTCTTCTCCAGCTTGTCGTCGTTTATGCAGAAGCTGATCGACCCCAACGAGTTCCTGATTGTGAAGGATAAAATGTTCGCGAGCTTCAACAACGTCAATTCGGACATATTGCTGCTCGCCATAGGGGGCGTGCTTGTCACCGGGATATATTTTGCCAGGTTCAACAAGTATTTGGACGTCCTTGCCCTGGGCAGGGAGCATGCCGTCAATCTAGGGGTCAGCTACGACTATGTCGTGAAGCGCATGCTGATTGTGGTGGCGATTCTCATCTCCATCTCCACGGCGCTGGTCGGTCCGATCACCTTTCTGGGTCTGCTCGTGGCCAACGTGGCGTATCAGTTCCTGAATACGTATCGCCACAAGCAATTGATTGCCGGGGCATCATTAATCAGCATTATCGCGCTCGTCGGCGGGCAGCTGGTTGTGGAAAGAGTATTTACTTTCTCCACCTCACTTAGCGTCATTATTAACTTTATCGGTGGGGTGTACTTTATCTATCTACTGCTGAAGGAGAACAAATCGTGGTAAAGGTCAGGGGAGTATCGAAGCAATATGGCGGCAAAAAGGTGGTCGACAACGTATCCGTTGACATTGCGGAGGGAAAGATCACCTCGTTTATCGGCCCGAACGGGGCGGGCAAGAGCACGCTCATGTCGATGATTAGCCGGTTAATTACGAAGGATGCAGGCGAAATCGTGATCGGCGGCACGGAAATCGGCAGCTGGAAGAGCAACGAGCTGGCGAAGAAAATTTCGATTCTGAAGCAGTCGAACCATATCAATATCCGGCTTACGGTAAAGGATCTGGTCAGCTTCGGACGGTTCCCTTATTCGCAAGGGAAGCTGACGAAGGAAGATATGAAGTATGTCGATGAGGCCATTGCCTACATGGAGCTAGAGCCGATGAAGGATAAGTTCCTTGATGAGCTCAGCGGAGGACAAAAGCAGCGGGCGTTCATCGCCATGGTCATTGCTCAGAATACCGAATACGTTCTGCTCGATGAGCCGCTCAACAATTTGGATATGAAGCACTCTGTGCAGATCATGAAGGTGCTGCGCAGGCTCGTGGATGAGTTGGGCAAGACGGTCGTGCTTGTCATTCATGACATCAACTTCGCATCCTGCTATTCCGACTATATTGTTGCGCTCAAGGACGGCAAAATCGTCAAAGAGGGCACAACCGACGAAATTATGGATCCAGCTGTGCTTAAGGAAGTTTACGACATGGACATTCCGATTGAGAATATCGGGGGCAATAAAATTTGCGTCTATTTCACATAACGGATGGGCAGCCATCGAAAATAATGATGAGGTGAATTTGAAGTGAATAAAAAACTGTCTTTATTGGTAATGTCTTTAGTTCTTATCTTGGTGTTGGCTGCATGCGGGGCGAACAAAGGAAATAATTCGGCGAATACGGGGAACGCGCCAAGCAATGGCGATACGTCAACTCCTGCGGCGGCAGCTCCGTCGGATGATGAAGAGCTGTCGATTACGCATCAGCTTGGAACTGCAACGCTGAAGAAGAACCCCGGCAATGTCGTCGTGTTCGACTACGGTACATTGGAATCGCTCGATAAGCTGGGCGTAGAAGTAACGGGCGTACCGCAGTCCAACCTTCCGCCTCACCTGAAAAAATACGAGGACTCCAAATATACTAATGTGGGCACTTTGAAAGAGCCGGATTTCGAGAAGCTTAATGCGATGAAGCCTGGAGTGATCTTTATTTCTGGACGTACAGGCGAGGCTTATGAGGAATTGAATCAAATCGCTCCAACGATTTACCTGGGTGTCGATAATGCTAGATACTTGGAATCCATGAAGGAGAACTTGGCTATTCTCGGCCAGATTTTCGGCAAAGAAGCTGACATCGAGCAGGAATGGGGAGCAATCGAGGAGTCCGTTAAAGCGATCCAAGATCAGTCTGCAGCAAGCGAAGGCAAAGGACTTATCATTTTGACGACGGGCGGCAAGGTGAGCGCTTATGGCCCAGGCTCCCGCTTCGGTATTATTCATGATGAGTTCGGCATTACTCCTGTAGACGAGTCGATCGAGTCCTCCACTCACGGACAAAGCATTTCCTTCGAATTTGTAGCGGAGAAGAATCCGGACTACTTGTTCGTCATCGACCGTGATGCCGTAGTCAGCCAAGCGGGCCAAGAGGCACAGCCTGCTTCCAAGCTGGTGGAGAACGACCTGGTGAAGAAGACGAATGCCTACAAGAACGGCAAAATCATCTATCTTGATGCCAGCTACTGGTATCTGTCCGGCGGCGGCCTAATCTCCGTACCGGCTATGGCGAAGGAAGTTCAAGAAGGCATTAAATAGATACGGGCTAGGCAGCGTAGGGTTCAAGCAGGGCTGAGTGGGAATAAATTCAGTGAAGTTGAGTAAAGTTTTGAGTGAAGTTTTGAGTGAAGTTTGAATGCGAATATAATGCAGGGCCCTCCAGATATTTGGAGGGTTTTTGCTTTTTAACGAGGCAAGTCATGTGTGCTAGGCTGGGTAATATGCTGCAGGTCCGTTTAGTGGCAAGGAGGTTTTGATGCAAGAGTGCAGATAGGTTCCTAGATAGTGCGGGCCAGGTAGCTGGTAGTAACAGTTGATAGAAGAAACAGATACCTAGATGCAATTCATGCAGTTAGTTCAGCGGTTTTGGCGGTGTTAGAGGGAACTAACTGCAAAACCTACATTTAGTTTTAAGCTATTTCGACGAATTCGCTCCATTCAGGCGAACTAATTGCATGTTTTGCATTTAGTGTAAGCATTTTTTGATAAAAAAGCTTAACTAGCTGTATAAAATACATTCCGCGCATGCCTTTGCTCCAGTCGACGAATACCCCTACTCCAGCCGCGCATGCCTTTGCTCCAGTCGACGAATACCTCTACTCCAGCCTCGAATGTCTCTACTCCAAAAGCAAGCCGCGAACGCCACTGCTTCAATTTTCAAATTAGGTGTTGCACTCTGAATTTTAAGCACTATTAATGGAACAAATCGGTATAAATTGATGGAACAAGTCGCTACGACATAAAAACGCGATCCGATAACAAAAAGCCTTCGCCACAGTGCTCTGCAGCGAAGGCTCTTTGGCCTGCTTATAGCTTGAACAAATGATCGATCTTAACCGGCTGTCCGGTGCGGATCGAACGGTTGGCTGCTATGCCCGTCATGATGGACAACGCGCCGTCGATATGGGAGGCAGCGCGGTTGAAGCGGTCCTCCTGCTTCTTGTCGAAAATGTCGCGAAGCATGACCGGATCGCCGCCGCCATGGCCGCCGGAAGCCTGCTCGACCTCGACTTTATAAGGCTCCGCAAATTGCGGGTAGATCATGATGCTTATGCCCTCCAGCGCGCCTTCGTTTTCTTTCTTGCCGCCGGAATTGACGTAGGATTGCTCGGTCACCCGTACCTCCATGCGTCCCTTCGTGCCGTTGAACACGATAATGAAGCCTTCCCACGGCAAGTAGGCGTTCAGGGAGTAGTTCATGACGGTCTTGTTCTTGTATTTCACCATGACGCTCATCGTATCTTCAATGCTGATGTTGTCCCCGAACACGCTTTGATCGCGCTGGTATCCGTCCTCGTGCTCAGCATCCAGGTACAAGCTCTTCAAATGCTCATTCTGATCTAGATGCAGGGCGAAAGGATCGTTCTCGGCGGCCTTGCTGCCGTACGCACGCTGATAGAATTCGGTCACTCCGCGTTTCTCGGCATTTTCTTTGCCATAGAAGCGCAGGTCGCCCATTGCGAATACGGTATCCGGCTTGGAATCGAGCCAGAAATTCATCAGATCGAAGTGATGCGTAGATTTATGCACAAGCAGTCCGCCGCTGTTGCGCTTGTCGCGATGCCATCTGCGGAAGTAATCGGCCCCGTGCTGGGTGTTCAGCAGCCATTCGAAATTGACGGATAGAATTTCGCCCAGCGTTCCGTCCATGATGATTTCGCGGATTTTCGTGTTATGGGGGGCATAGCGATAGTTGAACGTAACGCGCAGATCACGGCCCGTACGCTCGATAGCATCGAAGATTTCCTGGCATTTCTCCTCGTCCACGGTCATCGGCTTCTCGGAAATCACATCGCAGCCCAGCTCCATTGCGCGAACGATATACTTATGATGCGTACGGTCGATCGTACAGACCAGCACGTAGTCCGGCTTCGTCTCTTCAATCATCCGGTCAAAATGTTCCGCTTTGTAAGTCGGTACCTCATGGTAGTTATATTTGTCCTTCAGCAGCTTGTTTGTATAATTCATTCTCGTCTGGTTGACGTCGCAAATGGCTACCAGGTCTGAGGTATCCTTATACGTAGTAATCAGCTCACTATAGAAAAATTCAGCCCGGCCGCCCACACCTACAATGACGTATTTCTTCTTGGACAAGGTGATCACTCCATTTACATTGGTTTGAATCTATCTTATAGTATATGAAATGTAAAAATCTAAGCGTTTCTTAGTCAATTCGTTAAAAATCATGCATATATTATCCTAATTTACGATGAGGGATGCTCAAATGGATGCCGTACCGTTTTTTGATGTTGAACAGATCAAGCGAACCGGGACCTTTAATATGGATTCCGATCATTTTCATGAAAGCTACGAAATCTATTATTTGCTGGCCGGCGAACGATACTACTATGTCAATGACCGGATTTATGCCCTGCAGGTTGGCGACCTGCTGTTCATTAACAAGAATCAGCTGCATCGGACTACAAGCAAGGGCCGCTCCACGCATGAGCGGATATTGATCAATTTCGGCGACCCATTCATAGAGCCGCTGCTGAAGCTGGGGGCTGGAGAGCTGCCGCTCTTTCAAGGGGAGAGCTTTCTGCTGCGGCCGGACGTGCATGAGCAAGGGCGGATCGTAGATATCCTCCATGCTATGCTGCGCGAGCAGAAGGAGGCCGCCATCGGGCATACGCCTTATCTCCAGACCCTCTTGCTCCAGCTGCTTATTCTGATCAGCCGTATTCGAGAGGCAGCCCCGGAGCCCGTTCTGCCTGAATCTAGCGAGAAGCAGCGCAGGGTCTATCGCATCCTCGAATATTTGAATGCTCATTACGCCGAGCGGCTGACTCTGCAGAGCATCGCGGAGTATTTCTATATCAGCGAGACGTATTTATGCCGTATTTTCAAGCAGACGACGGGGTTCACAGTGATTGAATACCTGAATTACGTACGAGTCAGGGAAGCCCAGACGCTGCTGAAGGAAACGGATCATAAAATAACCGCCATCGCCGAACGGACCGGCTTTGACAGCATTGCTCATTTCGGCAGGGTGTTTAAGCAGATTGCGAAGCGTTCCCCGCTGCAATATCGCAAGCAGAATAAAATTTAAAGCCTCAGCCCAAAGAGCGGCATGATCAGTCATGCCGCTCTTTCTGCACGGGGAGAATCAGTTCAACCATGGTGCCGAAGCCCGGCTTGCTGCGGATCCGGCAGCTGTACATATGGCTGTACATCAGCTTGAGTCTTTTATTCGTATTGAACAAGCCGACATGCTTCGTCCGTTCCTCATCCGAGTCGAACCGGCGGCGGATCTCCGCAAGCGCCCCGGGCTCGATGCCGACGCCGTTGTCGATGACAGCGACGCGCAGCTGCTCCCCCTTGCGGACGAGCTTCACCTTGATCAATCCAGGCCCTTCCTTCTCTTTAATACCGTGGTAAATGCTGTTCTCAAGAAGCGGCTGCAGGAGCAGCTTCATGGTATACAGCTGTGTAATTTCCGCCTCATATTCGAAGATGACATCGAATTTATCCTTGTACCGCTTCTTCTGGATATTGATGTAGCTGACCGAATTGGCGATCTCCTCCCTCCAGGTGACCGATTTCATCGGCTCGCTGAAGGAGTAGGACAGAATATCGGATAAATTCTCGACCATTTCGCTCGCTTTATTAGGCTTCCCCGTCAAAGCGACCGCTTCCCAGTACACGGAGTGCAGGGTGTTATAGAGGAAATGCGGGTTGATTTGCGATTGCAGCGCCAGCAGCTCCATGACCTGCAGCCGGTATTTTTTCTCCAGAAGCTGGGTCCGGATATACCGATGCTCGATAAAGTGCGTAATCATATTGTGCAGAATATAAGAATACTCGTCCCTCACCTTGCCCGGAGGCTTCAACGGCACATTGCGGTCCTCGGCCGATTTGATCAGCATGCGAATCATTCTCAGCTGCTTGTAATTCCGGCTTACAACATAATAAGTAAGGATCAGGCCGCACACGACCGCAATCGCCACGAACAGCAAAGTGTAGTTAAGAATGCGCGTTGGCGTCTTGTACAGCTCGGAGTGGGGAATTGCCGATACATACTTCCATTTGTAGCGCTCCGACTCGACCTTTGTGATATTGACCAGTCCTCTCGAAGTCTTCATATCGAAGAATGCCGAGGAATGATTCGCAATCTGTTCGATATCCTTATCCTGAAACCAATCTCCATGATGGTTGGAGAAAATCACGTTGTTCTCCTCGTCAAGCACAAGCAGCTGCTGTCCCTCGTAAGTCGTTATGTCATCCAGGATGTTCTCGATATATTTGGGCCGGATATTCAGGATAATTCCGATCTTCTGCGGCACCAGCACATTATAGAACGTCACGATCGCCGTAGGACTTGCCTCAAAATCATAAAAGCGGATATCCCTGCGGGTCGTCCACTTTATGGGGGGCCCGGTATAGTCCATGAACTGTTCATACCAGGCCGTATCGTAATAATGATCCAGCGTGACCAGCCCGTCGACCGAGGAGAGAAAGCGCTCATGCGGATTGTCGACATACAGATAGAAGGACTGAATGTACGGCTTGGAGCTGGTAAAGGCATTCAGGAAGCTGGAAATGATCCGGTTGGAGGTCGAGCTCTCGTAGGTGTAGTAAGGGTTGATCAGCACGGCGGACAGCTCGTTGAAAATCTCCTTATTATCGTAGAGCGCCAGGTACAGCGTGTCCAATTCATCCAGAATCATTTCCAGCTGGGTCTGAGACTGCTGCAGCAGAAAGCTGCTGTTCTGGTTAATATCGGCTTTAATGTCATGCTGCGACGTCACCGTCGACAGGGCGCCGAGAATGATGATGGGAACAAGCAGCGGGATCAGGAAGGTAGCCAGATGCTTGATGAAATATTTCTCCCTCATGGTGCGACCGGGCCGTTTCGGTATTCGCTCGGCGTTTTGCCGTAATAGCTTTTGAAGGTGCGCGTGAAATTCTTGGCATTGCTGTAACCGACCATTTCGCTGACTTCATACGTCTTGTAGCTGACGTCCTGCAGTAAATGGAGCGCGACCTCCATCTTGGTTCTGATCAAATAGTCTGAGAAGTTTTGCCCTGTCTTTTGCTTGAAAAAAAAGCTGAGATAGTTGGCGTTCATATGTACGATCCGAGCTACCTCTTCCAGGGAAGCGTCCTTATAGTTTTCTTTGACATAGGACTTTATTTTATGGATGATCAGGCTTTCGTCGCCTCTAGGCTGCCCGGCGTTAAGGCCTGCAGCACCAGTGCCTGCTGTACCGGACCCTGCAGCGCCAGTCCCTGCGGCGCTAGTCCCTGCGGCGCCAGTCCCTGCAGTGCTGGACCCCGCAGCGCCAGACGCTGCAGCACCGGACCCCGCTCCGGTGCCGGCACCTGCGGTACCCGAGCCTGCATTAGCCCCTGCGGCGACAGCTCCCGTGGTGCCAGTCCTCGCGGTGTCAGGCCATGCGGCATGAGGACCTGGCTTCAGCCGGGCTCTTTCGGCATCGAGCTCCTCCTTGATCTCGTGGAACACCTCCATCAGCACATGGTATTTGGCGGGCTTGAGCACATAGTTTTTTACGCGGTAATGCAGAGCCTTCTGGGCGTATTCGAAATCCCGGTAGCCGCTGATAAACACGGTTTTAATGTGCCGATGACCGTTGTAGAGCTTCTCCGCCAATTCAACGCCGGACATGACCGGCATTTTAATATCGGTAAGGACGACATCAACGCGCTCAACTCCCGCAATGAACTGAAGCGCTTCTTGTCCGTTATTGGCTTGGCCGACCACCTCAAAGCCTACCTCATCCCATGGAAAATAACTCGACAAGGCTTCACGCGTCTCGGCCTCATCGTCAACGATCAACAGATTATACATGATACCACCTCACGCATGCAGGTTAATGTTGTTATCGCTTCCATCTGCATTATAGCAGATTGGGCACTCTTCGCTGTAAGCGATTTAATAGGCGGCTTCATGATCTGTAAAAATGATTCTTTTTACAATAACAGGATACCCCTCCAGGAAAAGATCGCGTTTAATGATACCTTTTTCTAAGATCAGCTACCTTAAAAAAGCAGAGAACGAGGTCTATAATTAAAAACGCTTACACCAAATGCTCAAAAGGAGAATGCAGATGAAGAGAAATAAAGTAGGGGCGTTATTCGTTGCTGTTGCACTCATTCTATCCATTCTAAGCGGCTGTTCGTCGGGGAATGGCGGCGCTGCCGGTTCAGGCCATGCTTCCGGAGCCCCATCGTCCGCCGATGAAAAGGTTACCTTGCGTTTTAGCTGGTGGGGCGGGGAGGATCGGCATGCGGCTACTCTGGCGGCGATCGAGGCATACAAGCAGGTTGCTCCGAACGTAACGATCGAAGCGGAGTACCAGGGCTTCGACGGCTATGAGCAGAAGATCAAGACCCAGCTGTCCGGCGGAACCTCTGCGGATATCATCCAGCTGGATCTGCCGTGGCTGCAGGAGCTGACGGCCAAAGGCGATTTCTTCGTGGATTTGAAGGATCATTCCGACTTTGATGCCTCCGGCTTTGATCCGAATTTCCTCAGCAATTTCGGAATGTATGAAGGTAAGCTTGTTGCGGTTCCGACCGGCGTCAATGCTTACTGCATGATCATTAACAAGACGCTCGCTGACAAGCTGGGAATTCCGGCAGATGCCCAGTGGGATTGGGAGTCCATATATGAAGCCGGAAAGAAGCTCCATGCTGAAGACAGCTCCAAGTATCTCCTGCTTGCCGACCATGCGGCCCTGCGGCAGGATATCATCACGATGCTGAAGCAGCGCACGGGCAATCAATGGGTCAATGAAGATTATACGGTCGGCTTCAGCAAAGAGGATGCGCTAGCCAGCTTCGAGTGGCTTCATAAAGCGATGGAGGCCGGCGTATATCAGCCGATTGGCGAAAGCGATCTCTTCTTCGGCAAGATCGACCAGAATCCAAAATGGATCAATCAGGAAATTCCTATGGCTCCATCGATGAGCAGCACGCTGCTGTCGCTGAAGACGGTGCTGCCTGAGGATGTAGAAATCGTGACTGGCCTCCCGGTCATCGCCAAGGATGCCAAGGATACAGGCGTGCTGGTAAGACCTTCGCAGCTGTTCGCGGTCAGCAACAAGAGTAAGCACCAGGAAGAGGCTGTCAAGTTCCTGAACTGGTTCATGAATGATTCCGAGGCTGCGGCAATTCTCGGCGACGTGCGTTCCGTTCCGCCGGTGAAATCGGCACAGGAGGCGGCGGTTGCAGCCGGCAAGATCGATCCGGCTATTACGAATGCGGTCGAGCTTGGGCTGAGCCATGCGGGCATTGTGGATAACAGCATCGCGAATAACTCCGAGGTGCAGAAGGTGCTTGAGGACATCATTCAAAAAGTCAGCTACGGCAAGGCGACGCCGGAGCAGGCTGCAGATGAGCTGATCACCAGCTTGAGCTCCAAGCTGGACGAAATCAAAGCCAGACAATAATTTAAAGAGCTTTAGAGGATAGGAAGGGAGAGCGTCCGCTATGTCTGTATCTCATTCAGTATTGGCCAAGGCTCAGAAGAATGCGCGACCAAAGGTAAAAGCCAAGAAAAACTATCAGTACATCGGACTACTATACATTGCACCATGGATTATTGGCCTGCTCGTCTTTCAGTTCTATCCATTCTTGTCATCCCTGTATTATTCATTTACGGATTACAACATGGTTAGCGCACCGAGATTCATTGGCTTAGAGAACTACAAGAAGATTTTTACGGCTGATCCCGATTTCTACCAGTCGCTGAAGGTGACGGGGATTTACGTCCTGCTCGCAGTGCCGGTGAAGCTGGCCTTCGCCCTCTTCATCGCGGTGCTGCTCAGCGCAAAGCTCAAAGGGATCAACTTCTTCAGAACCGTCTACTATCTGCCCTCCATTCTGGGCGGGAGCGTAGCGATCTCCGTCCTGTGGCGCTTCCTTTTTATGAAGGAAGGGGTTATCAACCATATGCTCAGCTATCTGCATATCGGTCCGGTGGACTGGCTTGGCAGCCCGGACGTGGCTCTATATACGCTCGGTCTGCTGACGGTATGGCAATTCGGCTCATCGATGGTGCTGTTCCTGGCAGGGCTTCAGCAGATCCCTAATGATTTGTACGAGGCCGGAGCGATTGACGGAGCTTCGAAGCCGCGCATGTTCTTCAAAATTACGGTGCCGCTGCTTACGCCGATCGTATTGTTTAACCTCGTCATGCAGATGGTTAATGCCTTTCAGGAATTTACCGGAGCCTTCGTCATTACGAATGGGGGACCGATGAAATCGACCTTCCTGTATGCTCTGAAGCTGTACGAGGAAGCCTTCAGTTTCTTTAAAATGGGTTATGCGTCGGCGTTGTCCTGGGTACTGTTTGTTATTATCATGGCGGTGACGGCCATCATCTTCAAAACATCCAACAGCTGGGTATACTACGAGGACGGGAGAGGATAAGCATGAGAGATACCAGCAGCAAGACGAGCATCATGCTCAATTACATTTTTCTGATCGTTCTCGGCTTTATTATGGTATACCCGCTCATATGGCTGTTTTCTTCTTCGTTCAAGACGAACGCCGATATTTTCGGCTCCAGCAAGCTGCTGCCGACGACCTACGTGTGGGACTCCTACGCTCTGGGCTGGCAGGGAACGGGGCAGTACGGCTTTCAGGACTTCTTCGTGAATACGCTCATTCTGGTTGTGCCGACGGTGGTCTTCACGATTATATCCAGCGTGATCGTTGCTTATGGCTTCGCCAGGTTCGAATTTCCGCTGAAAACGATGCTGTTCTCGATCATGATCGCGACCTTGATGCTTCCGAACGCCTCCATCATGATCCCGCGGTATATTCTGTTTAACGGCATGAACTGGCTGGATACGTATTTGCCGTTTATTATTCCGGCGGCATTCGCTACAGGAGCCTTCTTCGTCTATATGATGATCCAGTTCCTGCGCGGCCTGCCCCGGGATTTGGACGAGGCGGCGACTATCGACGGATGCAACTCATTTACCGTCCTGACCCGGGTACTGCTGCCGCTGTGCAAGCCGGCCATATTTTCCGTGGGTATATTCCAGTTCATGTGGACGTGGAATGACTTCTTCAACTCGATCATCTACATCAGCAGCGTGAAGAAGTTCACCGTATCGCTGGGGCTCCGCCTGTCGCTGGACGCCTCGTCGGCCGTATCCTGGAACCAGGTGCTGGCAATGTCCGTCGTCAGCATCGTGCCCTGCATCCTCTTGTTCTTCTTCGCCCAGAAGTATTTCGTAGAAGGCATTTCTACGACGGGCTTGAAGGGATAAAGCCTCTGGAGCACTAGAATACGAGAACAAGAGAACAAAAGCATCAGCAGCTTAAATCGCATTGTAAATTTCAATCCGGATTCCAAGAACCCCAATCTGATGAATCCAAGGGAAGAACCTCGCCACTGGCGAGGTTCTTCTGCCTTTTACTTGCTGCAGCGTTCGATGAACCGCTGAATCAGTCCGTTTAGCTTCTTCGCTGCCTTTGTAGGGATCTGGTGGCTGACTTTTTCAATCAAGACGAGCTCGTTGTTTGGCAATTGTTCATGCAGCATTCGGGCGTACCGGTAGAATTTCTTGTCCCTCTCTCCGTAAACGAGCAAAACGGGATGAGAGATACGCTTCAACTGGGCCGTGCAATTATAATTCAAGCTATATTGATAGTACTGCTTGGCGTTTTTGGAGCTTCCCTGTCTAGCATCGTTATATAATCGCCGCGCTAGAGCCACCTTTGTTCTCGCCTGATTCCAGGCGATCGTCAGGGCGAGTGCTCCTGCTGCACCGACGCGGGATAAGACGGAGGCGAGAAATATTCTCCTCCTTAATTTTCGGTCACTTACTTCCGACATGCCGCCGACTACGATACCGCCCAATGCGCGATCAGGATAGGATAACAGAAATTCAAGCACGATGGAGCCGCCGGTTGAGTAACCGCATAAAAAGGCCCTTTCGATTTTCAGCTCATCCAACAGCTTCCGAATATCCTCGACGATTAACGGGTACGTGATGCTTTCCCTGGAAGGCTCGCTGTGCCCGTGACCCCTTATATCAAAAGCGACGGTTCGAAAATGGGCCGATAATTGCTGGATCTGGTACTGGAAATTGGTGCTTGTCAGCACGGGGGGATGGATGAACACGATGGCGGTTCCTTCACCGCGATCCAGGTAATGCATTTTGTAACCGTTTATAACGGATTCAGGCATGGACAATCACCGCCATAATATTTTTGTTGAAGTTAAGGTTGCTCTATATTTTGTTAGTTATTCATGAATAATAAATAGGTACCCAAGCTGCCGATCTTGCCGCAACCTTCCCTAATGTTCTATATTTGCCTGAATTTCATACACTGAATAATGAGTAAAGAGCCATGCTTTTATATTTCAAGCACGGTTTTTTTCATTTGGCAAACTTAAGAGTGGTAAAGCTTTAGAGCTGAAATATAAGAATTTCGACTCAAGAGTCAGCAATACAATCCGGTGATCCGGTCTCTGCGAAGGCTGATGAACAGGCAGGGAGTTGATGAGGAAAATTCCTGTTTACTCCCCTTACGGTATCTTCATGAACCCCTCATTTAAACTTCATGCAAGCCAGAGCGGGAACATGATAATATCTATTACAGAACTTAGATTAAGTCTAAATACAATAATAAATTGAAAGGATGATATAGATGACGAATTGGATGACAACGAACCAGGGTGCGCCCGTGGGGGATAACCAGAATTCGAGAACGGCTGGACAGAACGGCCCTACGCTGCTGGAGGACTACCATTTGCTTGAGAAGCTGGCGCATTTCGACCGCGAGCGAATTCCCGAACGGGTCGTTCATGCCCGGGGGGCAGGAGCGCATGGGGTGTTCGTAACGGAGAGCAGCATGGCTTCGCATACGCGGGCCCATTTCCTGCAAGAGGCTGGCCGGGAGACTCCGGTGTTCGTCCGGTTCTCTACCGTTATTCACGGGCAAGGATCGCCGGAGACGGCGCGCGACCCCAGAGGCTTTGCTGTGAAGTTCTACACCGAGGAAGGGAACTATGATCTTGTAGGCAATCACATCCCTGTATTCTTCATCCGCGACGCGATCAAGTTTCCGGACATGGTGCATTCCCTGAAGCCATCCCCGGCCACGAACATTCAGGAGCCCGCCCGGTATTGGGATTTCATGACGCTGTCGCCCGAGTCCACGCATATGATGACCTGGGTGTTCTCGGATCACGGCACTCCGGCGAACTACCGCCAGATGGACGGATTCGGCGTACACGCCTTCAAATGGATCAATGCCGCAGGCAAGGTGACTTATGTGAAGTACACATGGAAGTCGAAGCAAGGAGTCGCTACCTTATCCGCTTCCGAAGTCGGCGAAGTGCAGGGGCGCGACTTCAACCATGCCACCCGCGATTTGTATGAACACATCGAGCAGGGCAATTTCCCGCAATGGGAGCTGCATGTTCAGCTGATGCCCGTGGAGGACCTGGACCGCTGGAGCTTCGACCCGCTTGATCCAACCAAGGTCTGGCCGGAGGACAGCTATCCGCTCGTAAAAGTCGGTACCATGACGCTGAATCGGAACCCGGAGAATTTCTTCGCCGAGGTCGAACAGTCCGCTTTCTCGCCTAGCGTACTCGTTCCCGGCATTGAGCCGTCCGAGGATAAGCTGCTGCAGGGCAGACTGTTCTCCTACCCGGATACCCAGCGTTACCGTTTGGGGGCCAACTATTTGCAGATTCCGGTCAACTGCCCTTACGCGCCGGTACGCAATCACCAAAGAGACGGGTTTATGAACGTGAAGCAGGATCCTTCACCGATTAATTATGAGCCGAACAGCTTTGATGACAGTCCGAAGGAAGCGCCGGCATACCGTGACAGCATGGTGCCGCTATCCGGGCAAGCGGGCCGCGAGCGCATCGCCAAAACGGACGATTTCACGCAGGCTGGAGAATTGTACCGCAGCTTTACGGCAGAGGAGAAGAATCATCTGATTCACAATCTCGTCAATGACTTGAGCCAGACTCCAGAGCAAACTCAGCTTCGGGCCATCTGCAACTTCTTCCGTGCGGATGCGGAGTATGGCATGCGGCTGGCACAGGGGCTGGGTGTAGATATTAGCGGTTTCCTGCCGAAAGAGTCCTGATCATTGCTTTTATTCTAGCTTCCATTTTGAGGGGTTGTCCCAAAAGTAAACTTTGCGACCGGTAGTCCTTGATTTACGACTGGTAGCCGTTGATGGATCAAATAGGTTCTTTACGATCGGTAGCCGCGGATGTGATTAAATACATTCTTTACAACAGGTTGCCCTTGATGTGAGCAAGTACTCTCTTTACGACCAGTAACCCTTGATGTGATCAACACGCTCTCGGCCTTCGACCGCCCATGACAGACCCATGACAGACCCATGACAGACCCATGACAGACCCATGATGTGGCCAAACATGCTCTCCATCTTCCTTTTACGCCGAGCATGAATCGTGGACTTCTCGTTCTAGCGAGCATGAATCGTGGACTTCTCGATTTAAATGGATTTATAGTAGTTAGTTTCTGCGGCAAAGAAAGGAAAGCAGATTTAAATGGATTTCATGTCGTTAGAAGAAGGGAATGGTCCATCAATAGGCGGGATTTATGATTTTAGGTGCATCCAATCCAGCTAATCTATTAAACCACACATTTAGAGCATAATTAGATACATGAATTCCATTTAGTGTTCGAGTTCGGCAGCTCATGTTGGGGTTCAATAGCTATGTTCGAGTTTGGCAGCTCATGTTGGGGTTCAATAGCTATGTTCGAGTTCGGCAGCTCATGTTCGGGTTCAATAGCGATGTTCGAGTTGGCAGCTCATGTTCGGGTTCAATAGCGATGTTCGAGTTTGGCAGCTCATATTGGGGTTCAATAGCGATGTTCGAGTTCAATAGCTCATGTTCCAGCTCAAAGTTCGATAGCGCTTATATAAGAGCCAAAGAAGGGGGCGCCCCTCAGTCATCTATCATGACTAGGGGAGAGCCTCTTCTTTGCATTTAACCGGCATTCCTATGAGATATGGCTGATGAAGCAAGTGCGAAGTCTCATTGAGAAAACAATTCATATCCTGGATAATAGGATTAGAAATATTCGCAACGAAGGGGCTGAGGAAATGAACGAACCAGGGCAACCACTCATTTCGATCCGGGATTTACGCATGAAATTCGAGAATAAGTATGTACTTAACGGGATTGATCTGGAGGTCTATCCAGGACAAATTATTGGATATATCGGACCCAACGGGGCAGGCAAGAGCACAACGGTGAAAATCATGCTTGGCCTGGTGGAAGGCTATGACGGAGAAGTACGCGTGTTAGGCCAAAGTCCGAAGGACGGCGCTGTGGATTATAAGCGCAGAATCGGATATGTGCCCGAAATTGCCGAAATGTACGACACGCTGACGGCCCGGGAATACTTAACGTTTATCGGAGAGCTGTACGGAATGACGGCGGAGGATGCGGAATGGAAGGGGCGGAGATTGCTGGAGCAGCTCGGCCTCGGCCATGCGCTGGATACACGGATTGCCACGTATTCCAAAGGGATGAAGCAGAAGGTGCTTATCACCTCCAGTCTGCTGCACAACCCGGACATTCTGTTTTTGGACGAGCCGCTGAGCGGCCTGGATGCGAACAGCGTCATGGTGGTAAAGGAGCTGCTGGCGATTCTGGCTGCCAACGGGAAGACGATTTTTTATTCCTCGCATATTATGGAGGTCGTGGAGAAGATCAGCAGCCGGATCATCCTTCTTGACGGCGGCCGGATCGTGGCCGACGGCACATTTGAGGAGCTGAAGGACCGCAGCCAGGAGGGCTCGCTCGAGCAAATATTCAATCAGTTGACCGGATTCAACGAGCACCGGGCGATTGCGGAACAGTTTGTAAGCATCGTTCAAGAGGTGTAGCGGATGAAAAATTATAAATCACTGCTCGTATTGGACCGTTTCCGGGGCCTGTTCGAGAAAGCCGGCGTGGATTATGCCGTTCTGCGGCGTATTCTGCAGGTGAAGCTGATGATGGATGCCCGCAGAGTGCCTTCTTTTATGAGTAAAAACAGGAAACACGCAGATCGGCAGGAGGCTAAGGAGAGCAACAACTTCCTCGGCTCCTTATGGATCTATGGCATATTCGGAGCGTTCAGCACGCCGTTCATCCTGCTGGGCGACAATTATATTTTTCAGATGAGCCTGCTCTTTGGCATCTTTATGTTCATGACGCTTACGGCGCTGATCTCAGACTTCTCCTCTGTGCTGCTCGATATTCGCGACAGGAATATTCTCGGCACGAAGCCGATTGACAGCAGGACGATTTCGATGGCGAAGACGGTCCATGTGTTCATCTACATGTTGTTTCTCACCGGGGCCATTGGAATCATCCCGCTCGTGGTCGGGCTGCTGAATCACGGCGTGCTGTTCTTTGCCGTATTCCTGCTGATGCTGATCCTCATGGATTTGCTCGTCCTAGTGCTTACAGCCATGCTGTATCTTGCGGTGCTGCGTTTTTTTGACGGCGAGAAGCTGAAGGATATGATCAACTATGTGCAAATTGGTTTCACCATAGTGATAACGATCGGCTATCAACTGCTTATCCGGCTGTTTGACTTCGTCAATCTCGATGTTGCGTTCCAGCCTAAATGGTGGCAAGCTATGATCGCTCCGATTTGGTTCGGGGCTCCGTTCGAGGTACTCCTGAAGGGAAGCCGCGATCCGCTGTATATCGTCTTTACGCTGCTGGGAATTCTGGTGCCGATTCTAGCCATTGCCATTTATATCAAGCTGATGCCGTCGCTGGAGAGAAATCTTCAGAAGCTGGCCGATCCTGGCGAACGGAGCGGTAAGGGCGGAGGGGGCTGGAAACGGTTCTTGGCCAGGCTGCTGCCCGTAGGCCGGCAGGAGAAAGCCTTTTTCCGCTTTGCCTGGACAATGATCGGCCATGAGCGTGAATTCAAGCTGAAGGTGTATCCTACCCTTGGCTTCTCGCTCATCTTTCCGTTTATTTTTATTTTTACGCAGCTGCGGGACGTAGGGCTTAAGGGGCTGCAAGGAACCAAGCTGTATCTGTTCATTTATTTCTGTGCTCTGCTGGTGCCGACGATTATTATGATGCTTCGTTATTCGGGCAGGCACAAGGCGGCTTGGATCTATCACACCGCTCCGATCGCCGAGCGGTCAGCCATTTACCGGGGAACAGTGCTTGCAGCCCTAATCCGGCTCGTGCTGCCGATTTATATATTGGAAAGCGTCACTTTCGTGTTATTGTTCGGCGCGGCAATTATTCCTGATCTGATCGTATTCGGCTTAGCCATCACACTCTACCCGGTGATTTCATTCGCCTATCTGTCCAAGGCACTGCCTTTCTCCGAGCCCTTCGAGGTCGCACAGCAAAGCGAAGGTATGCGCATAATCCCGCTATTACTGCTGCTGGGTGTGTTCGGTTTGGTTCATTTGGGGGCTACCTTCGTAAGTTACGGTGTTTATATTTATGGGGTGATTCTGCTTATACTAAATACAGTAACCTGGCGCCGGGCATTCTCGTCATCGGCAGTTAAATAGGAGGCATGTACTTAACTATGGCATCTGAAGCAGCAAGTCTGGAGGGGCCGAGAATCCGCCGGGAGAAGGAGACCGCCGCCCGCATGATTTTGATTTATTGCCAGGGCGTACACCCGAAGGCGGAGAAGCGCTATCCGGTAATGGATGTGGGGAAGGAACAGATCCAGGGCGAGAAGAGAGGAATGAGACGGCGGAGCCAACGCTCCCTGATATGCGATGACTGCTATGCCCTGTATAAATACAGCCATAAGCGGCTGACCTATTGCCGCTTTGGCGAGGCAAAGACGACCTGTGCGAACTGCCCGGTCCATTGCTATGCACCCCGGGAGAGGGAAGGGATCAGACGGGTGATGCGTTATGCCGGGGCCCGCATGCTGTTCAGGCATCCCTGGCTCGCCTTTCGCCATATCCTTGACGGCAGAGACAGCGGAGCCCGCGGCAGCGGTTAGACCGCTCTTACGCTGTCCACGGTTCATACCTGCTTAACGCGTCTTGCTGTTGTAAGCCGCTCGCTTCAAACTTACTACAAACCTACTCCAAACCACTGACAGACCACTGACAACCCACTGACAACCCACTGACAAACCACTGTTATCCCTGGCTGCCAAGCCATCGCCGAGCCGGGGCTGGACAGCGGGTATAAATGAGGCCGACGAGCCCAATTGATCTAAAAAAACAGCCACCCCTTGAGCATGCTGCTAGAGGTGGCTGTTGCTGTATATGGCGATGTGCCTGTTAGTGCTTGATGGCAGGAAGAGGCATAAACAAGATAGAAAATGGCAGGTTGCTTCCTGCGGATGGGGTCGTCCAAATTTCTACGATCTCCTCGGAGTCGCCGGTACGGTGCAGTACGCTTGTCTGGCTGGAAACATTGTCTTTGCCCGTATGGGAGAAGCTGACTAGGTTGCCGTTGACAAGGGCGGCCCCCATATAGAGTCCCCCGCGCGGGTTGAATGTGATCAGCGTACGCGGAGCTACGCGCAGCTTAATTTTATAAATGACGCCATAGTTGCCGGCGTTGACGCTGGAGATGCCGAGCGTCGTGTCCATTCCGATCTGGAACGGATCGGCGGTGTTATCTGTCAGGGACAGGCGGTAGTTCTTGTTGCCGCCAATGGTCTCCAAATGCTCGAATATCCGCGTGGAATCGCTGAATGTACCGCGCATCACCGATTGAATCGGATCAAGAATCGGCAGTGTGTCTACCAACTCTAGGGGATCTTGGCCGTCTTTGACGAAGACGCTGGTATATTCGATCGGCGAATCACTGTAAAGATCGCCCAGGAAGGAGATCGTCTCCTCCGGCTTCAGCGCTATTTTGCTCATGTCATTAAAAATGACTTTGCTTTCGCCGGGAGCCAGGGTGATCGTTTGCTTCTTGCTGTCGTTTTTGTAGTTCTCGAAATAGCGGGCGACGGATTTGGTGCCGGTAATTTCGGCATAAATGTCCGGGCCGGCCATGCCGGAGGTGATGATCTCCAGATTGGCTGGAACCTCGTTGTTGTTCTTAGCGATGATGTGAATGTTGCCCTTTCCGTCGGTCTTGTTAACATGATGAGTCATGAACCGCGTAAGGCCGCTAATCGTGTCCCGGTACAGAATGCCTTCGGAGGCAACAGGCTCCGGGCCGTTATCCTTGAACAGCGTGTAAGGCTCTGTCGAGTAAGTATAGGTCAGCCGCTCGTAGCCCAAGGCTTCCCCGCCGTTGATCGTAAAGTTGCTGCCGACCGGGGTGAAAAGCTTGGAGAACTCATCCTTCGTATACAGCGTCTCCGTTGTTATGTTGATCGTATGCTCTATCGTTGAGGATGCCCCGTCCTGGTCTGTGACGGTTAATTGAATCGTAACCGGACCTGGCGTGAAGAAGGCCGGATAGTTGTTCAGCCATTGGCGGTCAACGATCTCGCCGTCCTCGTCATAGCTCAAATCCGTAATCGTAATCGGCTCGCCCATCTTGTATTGCTCCTTGTCCGTCTTGAACTGGGCTACAGGAGGAATATTCGGATTGACGACAACGATGGTCTGGACATAAGGGTCGCTCCACTCGCCGTTGGCGTCCTGAACGGAGTAGGATACTGTGTAGGTTCCCGCTGCTTCAAAAATGTCCTGGCGTCCTTCCCATTTCTCATCGACGATTTGTACGCCTCTAGGGGAGGAGGATTTCGCTTGATAGATAACCGTCGTCTCTCCAGCGACAATCTTGTCATTCAGCACGGTAAAGGAGGCGACGGGTTTAGTCGACAACTGCATGATCACCTTCTTGCCATCAACTTTATAGGAAATGTTGAGGGCCTGGGTGATGGAGGTCAGCGGCACCATGAACACGTTGTTGTCCTGGTAGCTAGCGCCCTTCATCGTCATTGCCTTGCCGTTCACGCGGTAGGTCTTGCTGTCGGTCTTGAACCGCAGCTCATCCTCCCCATATTTGATAATCGTTTCCTTCGTCTTCGAATCATAGGCGATATTATAGCCGACCCGGTCAACCAAGGAACGAATGCTGACATAGGATACGCCATCCTTCACGAGCATAGGCTGGGAGGAGGTATAGACCTGGCCGTCCTGCTCCATGCGCGTGCTGTTCATATAAAGAATAAGCTCTCCTGCTCCGCTTGAAGGAACGGCCGGGTTATCGGTTGGGGTCCCAGGCTCTTGAGAGCCTGCTGGTTCCCCGGGCTTCTGCGGTGTCTCTTCAGCCTGCGGATCTGCTGCATTCTCGCCGGCATTGCCGGGTTCAGCGCGGCCAGGCTCGCTATCGCCGGGTGCAGTTGGGGCGGCCGGATTCTTATCGGCCGGAGCTTCGTTTGGATCTGCGGAGCCAGCGGCTGGCGAATTCGCTGGCCTATGTACCTGATCGCCTTGGGGCTTCTCCTCCTGAACGACTGAGCCTGAAACGGGGGATTGCGCCAGTGCGGCAGGTACAGCCAGTGCGGACTGCAAAACGAGCAGCGCAGCGGCTAGGGAAATGCTCTTCAATTTCATCTTGATATTATGACTCCTTCTATGAATTATTTGATTAAAAAACAAATGAGTACGCAGCTATTTCCAGCTTCCTATACCTCATGTTTAGACGCTGCACGGGGCGAAAAGTTACGGTCGCAAGCAAAAGATATTAGGCCATGCCATAGCGAGTGCATTTATTCACAATATCTCCACAAATGCAAATAGTCCAGAAAAACCTTGTCGTGATGCGGGTTTCCGGCATCGTTAACATCATGGACACAAGATTATGTGATTCTTGTCACAAAACGATTACTTTTTGCCCGTTTGCTTTCATAAATCCGTGATAGAATTCACAATAGTGAAACCAAAAATGAAAGAAGGGTGTATTTTATGGATCCGGTAATGCTTGCGCGTATCCAATTTGCAGCAACAACAATCTTTCATTTCTTCTTTGTCCCGCTGTCCATTGGTCTGGTGCTGCTCATTGCGATCATGGAAACCATGTATGTGGCCAAAGGGAAAGAAATTTACAAGCGCATGGCTAAGTTCTGGGGCAAATTGTTCCTCATCAACTTCGCCGTGGGGGTCGTAACCGGAATTCTGCAGGAATTTCAATTCGGCATGAACTGGTCGGACTACTCGCGCTTCGTAGGGGATGTCTTCGGTGCGCCGCTGGCGGTCGAAGCGTTATTCGCTTTTTTCATGGAATCGACATTTATTGGGCTATGGATATTTGGATGGGATCGCTTGTCCAAAAAAGTGCATTTGCTCAGCATTTGGCTGGTGTCCATCGGAACGATTGCTTCCGCCTTCTGGATTTTGGCGGCAAACTCGTTCATGCAGCGTCCCGTCGGCTTTGAGATCAATAACGGCCGGGCGGAAATGAATGACTTCTTCGCGCTGATCAGCAACGGTCAGCTGTGGGTGGAATTCCCGCATACCGTGCTTGGGGCCTTCGCTACCGGAGCGTTCCTTATTGCGGGCGTCAGTGCCTACAAGCTGATGAAGCGCCAGGATATGGAGTTCTTCAAGAAATCGTTCACCGTTGCGATCGTCATCGGTCTGATCACATCGTTCGCTACGGCGCTGTACGGACATCAGCAGGCTCAGTATTTGGTGAAGACTCAGCCGATGAAAATGGCTGCCGCCGAGAGCTTATGGGGCAAAAGCGGCGACCCGGCGCCTTGGACGGTATATGCGCATATCGATCCGAAGACCGGAGAGAACACATTTGAGATCAAAATCCCTTATCTGCTCAGCTTCCTGTCCTACAGTGAATTCTCCGGCGAGGTCAAAGGGATGAACGAGCTGCAGGCCGAATACGAGCAGACTTACGGTCCAGGGGACTATATTCCGCCTGTGCGGACGACCTTCTGGAGCTTCCGGATCATGGTGGCCGCAGGCTCCCTGATGATCGTGCTCGGGATGTACGGCACGTATCTGGCATGGCGCAAAAAGCTGGATCGGCCGAATAAATGGTTCTACCGCATCATGCTGTGGGCGATTTCCCTGCCGTTCATCGCGAATACGTCAGGGTGGATTATGACCGAAATCGGCCGGCAGCCTTGGACCGTGTTCGGCTACATGCGGACGGAGGACAGTATATCGCCTAGTGTAACCTCCGGCCAGATCTTATTCTCGCTTATTGCGTTTACGGCGATTTATGCTGTACTGGCCGCAGTCATGGTTTATTTATTCGTCAAGGTGATTAAGAAAGGCCCTTATGCCGAGAATGTAAATGATGACGGGCAATCGGCAGATCCATATGGTAAGGAGGGGTACCATGCTATCTCTTAATGAGCTTTGGTTTATCCTCGTTGCAGTACTATTTATCGGATTCTTCTTCCTCGAGGGCTTTGACTTCGGGGTAGGGATGAGCACTCGTTTTCTGGCGAAAAACGACATGGAGAGAAGGGTGCTGATCAACTCGATCGGCCCCTTCTGGGATGCGAATGAGGTCTGGCTGCTGACGGCGGGCGGTGCGATGTTCGCGGCCTTCCCCAACTGGTATGCTACGCTGTTCAGCGGCTACTATACGCCGCTTGTCGTACTGCTGCTGGCCCTGATCGGGCGCGGGGTGGCGTTCGAATTCCGGGGGAAGGTTGAAAATACGCGCTGGAAGAATACCTGGGATATAGCGATTTTCCTAGGCAGCCTGCTGCCGCCGTTCCTGCTCGGCGTCGTGTTCTCCGGTCTCCTCAAAGGGCTGCCGATCGACGGCGACATGGAAATGAAAGCCGGATTGTTCGACATGGTTAACCTGTATACGCTCGTCGGGGGAATTACCGTCGTCGTGCTCTGCCTCGTTCACGGCTTGCTGTTCACGTCCTTGCGGACGACGGGCAGCCTGCGGGAGCGGGCGCGCCAGCTGGCACACAGGCTGTTGATTCCGCTAGCGGCATTGTTCGTTATTTTCGGAGCCATGACGTATTTCCAGACCGACGTGTTCGAAGCTCGCGCTTTGCCGCTGACGCTTATCGCGGTGGCTGGCCTGGGGGCCTTCCTGCTAGCCGGATGGTTCATCAGGAAGGAGAGAGACGGCTGGGCCTTTGGAATGACGGGCACTTTGATCGCCCTGTCCATCGCTTCCGTGTTCATTGGACTGTTCCCCCGCGTTATGATCAGCTCGATCAGCGAAGCTTACTCGCTGACGATTCATAATGCGGCGTCCGGTCCATATTCATTAAAGATCATGACGATTGTTGCGCTGACTTTGCTGCCATTCGTACTTGGCTACCAAATTTGGAGCTACTTTGTCTTCCATAAACGCATTAATGAGAAGGAGCATTTAGAGTACTAATGGGACGCGGTTTAATGAAGTTCAAGGGGATCAGGCCGGTTCTTGCGGGAATCGGCGTCCTGACCCTCATTCAGAGCATCGCTATTATATTGCAGGCCAAATGGCTGGCGGAGGTTATCTCCGCCCTGTTTGCCGGCGCTAAGCTGCAGGAGCAATTCGGCGGGGCCGTCTTGTTCCTGCTTGCTTTTATCGTCCGGCAAATTTCAGCGCTGCTCCAGCAGCGGATTGCATACCGATTCGCCGAGCGGACAGGCAAGGAGCTGCGCAAGCAGGTAATGGAGAAGCTGTTCGAGCTGGGCCCCCGTTTTGCCAAACGGGAGGGCACCGGCAATTTGGTGACGCTCGTTCTGGATGGCGTGACGAAGTTCCGCAACTACCTGGAGCTGTTCCTGCCCCGGATGCTGGCAACCGGGATGACTCCGGCGCTCATTTTGCTGTACGTATTTACGCTGGATATTACGGCGGCTGTCATTTTGATCGTAACGCTCCCCATCCTGATTGCCTTCTTGATCCTCGTGGGGCTGGCTGCACGCAAGCAGATGGATCGCCAATGGAAATCCTACCGCACCTTGTCCAATCATTTCGTGGATTCGCTGCGCGGGCTGGAGACCTTGAAATTCCTCGGGCATAGCAAAAGACACAGCAAATCGATCGAGAGGGTCAGCGATTCCTACCGTTCCGCAACGATGCGGACGCTTCGCGTAGCGTTCCTGTCCTCGTTCGCCCTTGACTTCTTCACGATGCTGTCGGTTGCGTCCGTGGCAGTCAGCCTTGGCCTGCGCCTGATCGACGGCCATATGACGCTTCTGACGGGGCTGACGATTCTGATCCTCGCGCCCGAGTACTTCCTGCCTGTCCGGATGGTCGGAGCGGATTACCATGCGACGCTCGACGGCAAGGAAGCAGGGGAAGCGATGAATGCGATCATCGCCGAAGCAGAGGCAGAGAAGGCTTCCTTGGCGCAATGGCCTGCATCGGCTGCAGCTTCGCTGGAGTGGCGGGCGGACAGTCGAATGAAGCTGTCCGAAGTGACGGTACAGCATGGGGAGGAGGGCCAGCCTTCGCTGGATCGGGCCGGGCTTGAGCTTGGCGGCATGGGCACAATCGGCATCATCGGCGAGAGCGGTGCCGGCAAATCGACGCTGATTGACGTGCTTGGAGGCTTCCTGCGTCCAACCGGGGGCGAGATTATGCTGAACGGTCTGAAGCTCGGGGATCTTGCCAGCCCGGAATGGCGGAAGCAGATTACGTACATTCCGCAAAGTCCGTATATATTCAGCGGTACCCTGGCGGAGAATATTTCGTTCTATTCGCCAGGGGCTTCCCGCGCGGCGGTTGAGCAGGCCGCTATTGCCGCAGGACTCGGCGCCCTAGCGGATTCGCTTCCCGCCGGGTACGATGAGCCGATCGGCGGAGGCGGACGTGCGTTAAGCGGCGGCCAGGAGCAGCGCGTGGCGCTGGCCCGGGCCCTGCTCAGCGAGCGCCCGGTCCTGCTGCTGGATGAGCCGACAGCCCATTTGGACATCGAGACGGAATATGAGCTGAAGGAGACGATGCTGCCTTTATTCGAAGGTAAGCTCGTACTGCTGGCAACCCATCGCCTCCACTGGATGCGGGATATGGACCGCATTATCGTCATGGAGCAGGGACGGATCGTGGAGACGGGCACGCACGACGAACTGGTCGCGAGAAGGGGAGCGTATTATCGTTTGTTATCATCTCACCGGGAGGCGATATTGTGAGCAGGAGAGAGGACGCTATGGACTGGAATGGCGAGCAGGGCACCGGCGGGCAAGCGCAGTGGATTACTCCGTATTTTCGTGCCTATAGCGGGCGCTTTGCCCTGTATTTGATCCTTGGGACACTGACGATTCTGGCGGCCAGCATGCTCATGTTCACTTCCGGCTTCCTCATTTCGAAATCTTCCCTGCAGCCGTATAACATCCTGCTTGTTTACGTGCCGATCGTCGGCATTCGTGCGTTCGGGATCGGCCGGGCGGTTATACACTATGTGGAGCGGCTGGTCGGACATGATGCGGTACTGCGGATTTTGTCCAAAATGCGCGTGCGGTTGTATAAAATATTGGAGCCTCAAGCGCTGTTTATCCGTTCCCGCTACCGGGCAGGGGATATTCTCGGCGTACTGGCGGATGATATCGAGCAGCTGCAGAACGTATACATTCGTACGGTATTTCCGAGCCTCGTCGCCGTGATTATTTATGGGGTCGCCGTATTCGCATTAGGCTGGTTCGATGGGCTGTTTGCCTTGCTGATGGCGGGGTATATTTTGATCCTGGTGGCCGTGCTGCCGTATATTTCGCTGATGCTGACCCGGCGTACGAATGCCGAGGTGAAGCGGGAGCGTAACGGGCTGTACCAGAAGCTCACCGATGCCGTGATGGGGATTGGCGACTGGGTGATCAGCGGCAGACCCGCAGAGTTCTTGGAATCGTATGAGCATGACGAGGATATCGTGGCGCGGAAGGAGCGCAAGCTGCGCACCTGGGCCAGATGGAGAAGCTTGATCGGCCAGCTGGTCGTCGGGATCGCCGTCGTATCTATGATTTATTGGTCGGGCAGCCAAGCGGCTGCGGGACAGATTGAGCCTGTGCTGATCGCGGCCTTCGTGCTGGTCGTGTTTCCGCTGGCGGATGCGTTCCTGCCGTTGTCCGAGGCTGCCGAGCGCATTCCGCAGTACCAGGAATCGCTGCGCCGGCTGAACCGGATTACACAGCCCGGATTGGCCCAGTCTCCGGGAACCGGCAGCGGCAGTGATCCTGACTCGGCATTGCAAGAGCAGCAGGTCGCTGGCGTGCTGGATGCTTCCCGTGCCCGTACGATTCATCTGGAGCTGCGCGGGGTCTCCTTCACTTATGATGCCGGACAGAGCTTGCAGGGCAATCGGGACCGGAAGGCGGCGCGAACCGCTGCTGAGGGCACCGCTTATTCAGTATGCGATGTGTCGCTCGACATTCCGCAGGGCAAGCGGGTTATGGTGATCGGCCGGAGCGGCGCAGGCAAGTCTACGCTGCTGAAGCTCATACAGGGTGCAATTGCGCCGACGGAAGGCAGCGTGTTGATTAACGGTGTTCCGGCTGCTGATTTCGGCGATGATATTTCCAAGATCATCTCCGTCTTGAACCAAAGCCCGCATTTGTTCGATACGACGGTAGCGAACAATATCCGGCTTGGGCGGCAAAGCGCTTCGGAGGAAGAGCTTCAGCTGGCAGTGCAGCAAGCGCAGCTTGACGCGCTGGTCGCCGCGCTGCCGGCGGGCCTGGACACGCCGATGCGCGAGACCGGGCAGCGCTTCTCCGGCGGGGAGCGGCAGCGCGTGGCGCTTGCGCGCATTCTGCTCCAGGATGCGCCTGTGCTCGTCCTCGATGAGCCGACCGTGGGGCTTGACCCGCATACCGAGCGCGAGCTGCTGTCGACGATATTTCGTACGACGGCAGGCAAGACGCTGGTTTGGGTCACGCATCATCTAGTCGGCGCGGAGAAGATGGACGAGATCATCTTCATGGAGCATGGCTCGATCCTGATGCGCGGCACGCATGAGGAGCTGCTGGAGCGGGAGCCTCGTTACCGCAGCCTTTATGCGCTGGACCGGCCGGAGGATCTAACCTGTTGATCTATAGAAAAGAACCGCCCCTTATGGAAGACAGCGTCTAACCATAGGGGCGGTTTGTTTTTGGCCTAATTAGCACAACCTGCTTGCGCAACAATATGCTGCAGGGCTATCGGCATCCGGTGTTCCGAAGCGTGACCGCGTATTGTTTGTTTCTGATACTGCTGCCTAGCCAAAGCGAGTTAATAGGGTCTGCATAGCAAGCCGCTTCGGTACATGCCTGCGTACTGATGCAGTAGCCTCATCGGCCAGAGCGCGTATAACGCAGCATGCACAAGTTCGCGGGGTATCCCACAAACATAATAGCCGGGTGCCGCCGCAGCGGTTATGAGTGACTAAGGTGCTGTGCTGCATAAAGGCTTCCGAGCACTACCGCGCCAGCCGGATTACGGCTCCATTCCCCATTGCAGGCTGCCGGATACGTAGCCGGTAACTCGCGGGGCATCCTTATAAGAGGTTGAGGTAGAATCGAAGGAGTAATCGTCGCTCTGCGAATAATTGCTCCAGTCGGATTTGGAGATGCGGATTTGCAGATCGATGCTCTGGCCGGCTGCCAGGCTGCCGGCTCCGCTTGTAAAACCGATCTCCGCATAGTAATCTGCTCCGTTTACCGCAGCGGGCAGCTTGACGAAGGTGCCCGTCACATTGGAGCTGCCTGCCTGCGTCCAATCGCAGAACAGATTTTGCGGCTTATCCCCGTCGATGGTGTAGTAGTAACGCAGCTTCACATCGGAGAGATTGATAGCCTCGCTGCCGGTGTTGGTCAGCTTGATCCGCGGACTGATCGTGTTCGTCACGTCACTTAATGACCCGTTATACATCTCTACCTTAATGTCTCCGGCTGGGGCCGGGACGCTCGAGTCCTGGATGCTGATATTCAGCTCCTGGGCCGCTCCCGCGCTGAACTGGAACGTCAGGGTGAGCTGCCCCAGCGGCTGTGACGCCAGATAGCCGCTGAGAATCGTCACGGTGGAGCCGGAGACCGTGTAGTGGCTGCCTTCTGTTAACACCGCAGAGCCGCTGCGGATCGCGGTTAACGTATTCCCGTTCAGCGTCATTGCGACCGTCACATCGGCCTGATTGCTGACGTTCTTGTCGAAGGCGGCTGCCGTGGGTGCAATCATAGAGTCGGAGCCGGGCTGCGGTTGAGGCACCTCCGGTTCGGGAGGGTTCGTTAGCGCATCCCCATATACGATGCCGAGCCCGTTTGTTCCGATATATACACGGCCATAAATTCTCGGATCGCCGGTTATGGCCGAATTGGTGGAGGCATACTGGTGCTGGTCGTCATTGATGCGGACCCAGGTAGCCCCCGCGTCGTTCGAGCGGAAAATGCCGCGCACGCCGTCCATTTTGGCGCTGGTGTAGAGGGCCATGTAGCTGTGGCCCGGCGCATGCTTGCCGAATCCGATCACGTTGGCCTCCTGTACGTTGGAGAGCTTCGTAAAGGATGCCCCGGAATCGGTTGAGTGCCACAGGCCGTATTTGCCGCCTGTCGTACTGCCCCCGGCGAGCCAGATATCGCCCTCTATACCAGGGACGGCTTTGAAATCCAGGTCGCCTTCGGCAGGCAGCCCGGTCGCAGCTGTCTGAGTAAACGCGGCCCCGCCATTAGTACTTACATAGAAGTTGCCAGCTGACCAAGCGTAGAACTTATTAGGATTCACGCGGTCGGAGGCGATTTTTGCTCCTTTAGGCACGCCGGTGCTGGCTGTCCAGGAGTTTCCGCCATTGCTGGAGTAGTAGACCCCTGCATCAGGGGTACTCCACAGAATCGAGCTGCCGTTGGCGGCCAGGGCGACCTTGCCCCCGCCTGCTGTGCCGGGAGGCTCTCCGTTTCCGGCATACCAGTTCGATCCGCCGTCCCGGGAGAAGCCGATGGATTTGGCGTTCGGATCAGCCGATTTGTCTGCCTGCCCCACACGCACGATAAAGCTGGGGTCAAGCTCCGCATAATCGATATCCGTCGTGCTGTTCGGATGGGTCATCATTTTGGCCGGAGGCCGGGTCAGATCATCATGCCGGAAGCCCGTCACATCCAGCAGTCCGCTGATCAAATGAGCGCCCGACGGCGGGCTGATCAGGTCGGTGACCGCGGTCTCTTCAATGCCCTTGGCCATCACGCTGATGTTGACCTTGCCGCCAGTATCCCAAGCGGTAAGGTTATTAGTGCCATAAATTGTGGCCCCGGTTCCGTACATCATGCGGTCAGGATTGAACGGATCGATCTCCAGGTCGCCGATCATCCAGCCCAGCTTAGGCGTAACCTCTGGCGGGGAAGGGTTGTTCCCGAAATCGAGCCATGGCGCGCCGGAGATATCCTGAGTATACCGGAGCGTCCGGTTAGGATATCCGTCCCAGTCCCAAATGCGGCTCCAGGTGGCTCCGCCATCGGTGCTGCGGAACAGAATGGCATCCGGCCACCAGGAGTTGAGCGTAGCGACAACGATCGTATTCGGATTCTGGGCGTCGACTGCCAGTCCGCCATAGCCGAAGTAGTTGTCGCTGCTGCTGGACGGGATCGGGCTGATGTTGGTCCAGATTCCTGTGGCCGTGTCGTATTTCCAGACGTCGCCTTTCGTTCCGTCGTAAGGGCCTGCGCCATCGCTGTATGGAATATACAGCTGGCCATTGGAGGACAGTACGCCATGGTGCGGTAGATAGCCGGTCGGCTGGCCTGGAACAGCAGACCATGTTGCGCCGCCGTCGGTGCTGCGGTATACGCTTTCATTTTTATCCGCGACGCCGACATAGATCGTTTGTGTAGCTTGTCCAGGCGATCCGGTCGAAGGGTCGAACGTGATCCAGGCCAGCCCGACGATGTCGCTCTGGTATTCATAATCGGGATTCTCAATATAGGTGCCGGGGTTAGGGAAGCTCGTTACCTTGCTCCAGGTTGCCCCGTAATCGGTGCTTCTCCATAGTCCATTCCCGCTGCGCGCCCCGAAATAGAGGATGTTGTTCTTGTTCGGGTCGATAGCCAGCCGTTCGCCCATCGAGCGCCCTGGCATGTTGCCGCCTACCTTGAACGGCAGATGGGACACCTGCCAGGTGCTGCCTCTGTCCGTCGAGCGCAAAATGCTGCCGTTATTCGGATCCCAGCTGTTCGTATAGGTGCCTACGGCGAGATACAGGCGATTCGGGTCGACAGGATCGGTTGCCAAAGCATCAACGCCGGTCTTGCCCCACTCATCCATGCCTACCCAGTCCAAGAGCTGAATCCAGCCGTTGTCATCGGGATTCCAGCGGTAAGCGCCGCCGATATCGGTCCGGGCATAAATCAGGTCAGGCTCGGTTGTATTGAAAATAATCCCCGGCACAAAGCCGCCCCCGCCGCCCGTAACTACTTTGCGCCACTGATAGCTTTCGCTGTCCGCGGCATGAGCACGCTCTGCGCCCAGCAGACCCGTAAACGCCGAGCCTGCAATAAGGATGGATAGTAGAACGAGATGAAATCTTTTAAGAGAAGCATGTTTTAAAAGAGATGTTTTTGCCACCCAATAAACCTCCCTCAGATTGAATGTTGGAAAAATGGCATGCTGAATCGAGCAAATCATTCAATGCACACGTTAACATTTTACTCATTGCGAAGCTGGCTGTTATCTGCAGTACCGTTCTTTCTACAATTAATCCAGTTGTATACATCGAATCTTGCGGTATGCGGCATCCGGTAGCGGGATCGCGTCGTGTTCGTCAATCCTTGAGCGAAATCATGGGGCAAGAGTTGTAGTCGCTAAGAAGATCATCAACGGGTTAAAACAGGGGGACACCTCCTTTTCTTAAGCAAATCGTGCAGCTGCTTGCAGTTCACTAGGCATCGGATTCAGCTATGAAAAGTAGTGTAAAAAATAGATAGGTAGATTAATATTACCTTATAATTTACAAATATTCAATAAATAGTATAAATGTCATTGTTGGCAAAGGGCTTCCTTGACGGCCTCGCTTTTGTTCTGTCAGCTTAACTTATATAATAGGGGCTAATAACGGAGGTGAAGCGGCGGAATGGAATTGAGGCAGATATTGTATTTCATTGAGGTAGCGAAGCTGGAGCATGTGACGGAGGCTTCTTATGCTCTGCACGTATCGCAGTCCGCTGTCAGCAGGCAAATTTTTAAGCTGGAATCCGAGCTTGGCGTGGACTTGTTCATCCATGAAGGGCGAAGGGTCAAGCTCACTCCTATCGGCAGGCTGTTTCTCGCTCATATGGAGCAGCTCGTCAAGGTGCTGGATAACGCGCGCCAGGAGATCAGCGAATTTCTGGATCCGGAGCGAGGGACGGTGCGGATCGGCTTCCCCAGCAGTTTGGCGGCGCAAATGATCCCGGGCGTAGTGTCTGCATTCAGGGAGCAATATCCAGCCGTACACTTTCAGCTTCAGCACGGATCTTACCGGGAACTTGTGGATTCCGTGATCAAGGGGGATATGAATCTGGCCATCATGGGCCCGGTGCCGAAGAACGAATCGCAAATCAAAGCGGAGGTGCTGTTCCGGGAAAAGTTCAAGGCGCTGCTGCCGTCCAAGCATAAACTGGCAGGGCAGTCCTCGGTCAAGCTCAGCGATCTGAAGGACGATTTGTTCGTGCTGTTCCCTGAGGGCTTTGTGCTGCGGGAAATCGTCGTGAGTGCCTGCGGCGATCTTGGCTTCAAGCCGAAGGTGACGTTCGAGGGGGATGATCTCGACGCGATCAAGGGACTTGTCTCCGCGGGGCTCGGCCTGACGGTACTGCCGGAAATTGCCCTTAGCGAACATCTTCCCGATTCGATCGTAGCTCTGCCGATCACCGAGCCGCTGGTTACGCGCGATGTCGGCGTGATCATTCCTGCGAGCCGCGAGCTGCCGCCTACGGAGAAGCTGTTCTACGATTTCCTAAAGGAAATGGCGCCGAGCTTCGGATAGCCGCGATAACGCTAACTCAATAGCATCATAAAAAGGAGCTGCCCCGCAGAATCAACTGCTTGGGGACAGCTCCGTTATTATTTTATCGGCTGCACAATTCTTCTATGATCTTAGACGACTCTTCTATGATCTTAGACGACGCCATGAACGATCATCGTATCCGCGACCTTCAGGAAGCCGGCGATGTTCGAGCCCACCAGAAGGTTGCCGGAGTACCCGTACTCCTCGGCTGCATTTACACTATTTCTATAGATGTTCTTCATGATGTCCTTTAGCTTTTTGTCCACTTTCTCGAACGACCAGGCCAGTCTGGCGCTGTTCTGGGCCATCTCCAATGCGGATACTGCCACACCGCCGGCATTGGCTGCCTTGGCCGGTCCAAAGTATACTCCGTTGTTCAAATATACTTCAATCGCTTCCAGCGTAGATGGCATGTTGGCCCCTTCTGCTACGTACTTCACGCCGTTAGCGACGAGCAATTTTGCCGACTCCTCGTTAATTTCATTTTGCGTCGCGCAAGGCAGGGCAATATCGCAAGGGATGCTCCAGATATTCTGGCAGCCTTCAACATAGATGGCGGAAGGATGGTCGTTGACGTATTCTTTGATCCGTTTTCTCTCCACTTCCTTGATGCGCTTCACCGTAGCCAGATCGATGCCGTTCTCGTCGTAAATATAACCGTTGGAATCGCTGCAGGCAACGACTTTGGCACCGAACTCCTGAGCCTTCTCGATGGCATAGATGGAGACGTTCCCGGAGCCGGATACGACAACGGTCTTGCCCTCCAGACGCTCACCCTTCGTCTTCAGCATCTCTCTCGTGAAGTATACGAGGCCGTAGCCTGTCGCTTCAGTTCTTCCCAGGCTGCCGCCGTACAGCAGGCCCTTGCCGGTTAAGACACCGGCTTCGTTGCCGCCGACAAGGCGTTTGTACTGCCCGAACATATAGCCGATTTCTCTCGCGCCAACCCCAATGTCGCCAGCTGGTACGTCCGTATCCGGTCCGACGTATCTCGACAGCTCGGTCATGAAGCTTTGCGTAAAGCGCATGATTTCGTTGTCGGATTTGCCTTTAGGGTCGAAGTCCGATCCGCCCTTGCCTCCGCCGATAGGCTGCCCTGTCAGGGAGTTCTTGAAAATTTGCTCAAAGCCCAGGAATTTAATGATACTGGCATTGACGGAAGGATGGAAGCGGATGCCGCCTTTATAAGGACCGATGGCGCTGTTGAATTGTACGCGGTAGCCGCGGTTCACCTGCACCTTGCCGTTATCATCGACCCAAGGTACGCGGAAGGTAATCAGCCGCTCAGGCTCGACGATTCTCTCCAGGATCGCATTGTCCCGATATTTAGAATGCTTTGCAAATACGGGAACGAGAGAATCCAGGATTTCTTTGACAGCCTGATGAAATTCCGTCTCGCCGGGATTCCGCTTCTTGACCGTCTCATACACCTCGCTGACGTATTGCTTGGCCTCGTCAAGGTTACTGCCGGATTGTTGTTGCATGATAGCCATAGCTACTCCACCTTTCAGACTGATATTAAACGTGTTCTCTTTTTCACGATTGATCTGAAACCATTGTAATATGTATTCCGGTTCTAAACAAAACTTTATTTAGATGAACTTCATGACTTATAGAGATCAACTTCAAGGTGCTGACTGGAGATTTCATTACTTTATTGTATGAAAAATGACATGCTTATATGAAAAATGACATGTTTTTGAGTAAGAAAAGCGACAATCCAAGCACTTTTTAAGATGACAAAGTGCGTTTGGTGCTTGTTTTCATAACGTATGCAGAATGTTCAGCCACTGAGCTTAAAATTTCTATCTTCTTAAAAAAGTGCCGAAATTATGAATAATCTAACCGGCATCATTATAAAGCAATCCGCGGCTGCACAGGGTGAGCTCATTCCCTTCTTGTGCTTTATTGGGAGAGCGGTTACGCTATTTTTAGCTAAGTGCCGGCTGCGGCTTTCGCCTATATTAAGTTGAACTAACCTCCTTTATCCGTCTCAGGTCTATTGCCATCGTCCCCCGCGTCATGATGCGGACGGTTATAGCAGAGGCAAAGCCACGTGAAGTCCGCCTTGTCAGCGACAGCAATAATGCTGCTGGAGAAATTTTGTACAATAAAACGCGCAATCTCGAAAGAACATTTTTCTGTACAGCAGCTTTTACTTTAAAATCTGAGTTCAGCTTAATAGTTAGTAACTAAATAGAAACAGATGAAGGAGAGATCAGCGATGAATTTGAATATTGGAATCGTCGGTACAGGCTGGTTCAGCAAGGTGCATGGGGATATTCTGGCCGAGACAGAGGGAGCTCGCGTAGCGGCTGCCTGCGGGACAAGCATGGAGAAGGCGAATGCGCTCGCATCCCGCTATCCCGGTGCAAGGGGGTATGACAGTCTTACGGCAATGCTGGATAGCGAGCGGCTGGATGCCGTGTATTTATGCATTCCGCCGATGGCGCATGAGGGAATGGAGACGGAGCTGATTGCCCGGGGAATTCCTTTTCTCGTGGAAAAACCGCTGGGCGTCGATTTGGACGGTCCTTGCCGCATTCTGGAGCAGCTTCGCCGGAATCCAGTTATTACATCGGTAGGGTATCATTTTCGCTATAAGCAGTCGGTTGATCAGCTGAAGGCGCTGCTTAAGGGGCAGACGATCGGCATGGCTCTCGGCACCTGGATGGGCAGCATGCCGGGCGTTGCCTGGTGGAGGAAGCAGGAGGGCTCTGGCGGACAATTCATTGAGCAAACCACGCATTTGGTTGATTTGCTTCGCTATATTGCCGGGGAGGTAGAGGAAGTATACGCTGCTTATGGGAACCGAATTGTACAGAACCAGCACGAAGGCGTTACGGTTTCAGATGTCGGCACGGTCACGTTGAAGCTCTCCAGCGGAGCGGTCGCCAATATATCGAATACTTGCGTGCTGCCGGGAGCTGTAGGCGAAGTCGGGCTCAGCTTGTATACCGAGCAGGGCATCCTGGCCTGGGAGCCTGACAGGCTGGAGGTCAAGAGCCATGGAGTGACTACCAGCTATTCCAGCACCGATAACCCGTATGCCGCCGAAACGGCAGCATTCCTTCATGCGGTGCGTACGGGGGATGCCTCGCGGATTCGCTCCGATTATGCCGATGCCATTCGTACCCAAGCGGTTACCTGCACGGCTTTGGAATCGTCGCTAAGCGGTCAGCCGGTACGCGTCCCGGAGCTCTGAGATTCTGAAGTCTAGCGATCTTTCAAAAATGAGCTATATTCTTAGAATACTCGCCCTATCGAATTCTATCGTCCTTTCATAGTATGAAGTAATCCTTGAAAGGAGTTGATAGATCAATGGCAGAGCTTCTTCAACATGTTACTAATGTACCAACCCCGATTACGAACGGGGCAGCGATCAATGTTCCGCAGACTCCGGCGGGCCAAGGCATCGCGCTGGTACGTGTATCGATTCCCGCCAACCGCCCGGTCAATACAGTAGAATTGACAGCTACGGTAGGCTTGCAGGGCTTGACGGGGATTCCTCGCGTATTGTTCCGTATTTTCCGTGATGGACAAGAAATCTACTATGCTACTCAGGCTGTGGAGAGCGCCTTCGAGACCGTCAATCTTACAGCATTGACAGCAGTGGATACAAACGTTGTTCCAGGGGTGCATGATTATATTCTATCTGTAGAACAGATTGCTGCTGCGACGAACACGGCTAGAGTCATCGGTCCGATCGTGTTCAGCGCGCTGGCCACAGCTCCGTAACTTCACAGCAGCCTGTCGCCATTCTTGCCAGCCTACGATGTTCACAGGAATCACCGAAGCAGGCCGAGAGCTCGTCTCTCGGCCTGTTTTGGCGATATCCGGAGGATCCTGCGTATGTTGGTTATTTGACAAAAAAGAGGGCTTGCCTTAGGCAAGCCCAAATAAATATATGAATTTGGAGGAACCCGTCTGGTTAAGCTCATCCATAAAACAGGACCGCGATGAGCATAGGAGCGACGCCGAGCGTGAACAGGGCGGCCAGGATCATGGAGATGCTGGAAATGGTTCCGGTAAGCGAGCTTAGCTCAAACGCTTTGGAGGTGCCTGTTCCATGGGCGCCGGTACCGAGCAGAACCCCGCGGGCAACCTCATTGTCTATCCGGAACCACTTGAGTACATACGGCCCGATAATACTGCCCAATAGGCCGGTGAGGACGGCGAAGATGGCTGTTACGTTCGGAATTCCTCCGATCGCCTGGGACACGCTCATCGCGATAGGCGCCGTGATCGAGCGGGGAATCAAGCTGCTTACGAGCTGATGGTCGAGCCGCAGCCATTCCGCCAGCAGCCCGGAGGATATAATGGCGATGACCGAGCCCGACAGAACGCTGACGAGAATGACCGCAGCGTGCTTCTTAAGCACGTTGTAGTATTTGTACAGCGGTACTGCAAAAGCGATGGTAGCAGGCTGCAGCATGTCGCTAAGCCATTTGCCGCCGGAATTGTAGGCTTCGTAAGGAATATGCGCCCACATCAGCAAGGCGACCAGCACGATCGGAGTCACCAGCAGCGGGGACAGGTAGACGCGCGGCTTGGCTTGATATATTCGCTTGGATGCTGAATACAGCAGAAGAGTGAGCGCCAGCCATAATAGAGCGGTGATCATGACGCCTTACTCTCCTTTCGCTTCGTGATTCTCGAGGCGATCAGTCCGGAGCTTAGCATGACAATAAAGGTGCTGGAAATGACAACGACAAGAATGCGAAGTCCGTCGCTCTCCAGCAGCGGGATATATTTCATAATGCCGACCGCGGAAGGGATGAAGAACAGCAGCAGCTCGGCCAGCAGCAGGTTGGCGCCTTGTTCGATCCAGGTCAGCTTGATCATATTCATTTTCAGCAGTGCAAAGATAACGATAATGCCCAGGATGGAACCCGGGATCGGCAAATGGAGCAGTTCGGCCAGCCAATTCATCGCTATCGAAATGAAGAATAGAAGGACGACTTGCACTGCGCTCATAGTAATATTACGCAATTTATCCATGGAAGCAGGTTCCTTTCGTGATTTTCTTTAAGCTCGCTATTTTTCGTTAAGCTTGATATTTCGTGACTCCGATAGGGAGTTCTTTTTTCTTGGGGGTCTATAATTTTTCGTTAAACTTGATATTTCATGACCCTTGAGGTTGATCTTTCATTTGAGCATGATTTTTCATTGAGTGGGTAATGAAAATATTACATCAGCTTCTTTCATGAGTAAAATGAATATTAATAATGTATACTATTCCTAAAAGTTATCGATAATTTACCCCGAGGGGATGGAGTGCTATGGATATTCGTCAGCTTCAGTATTTAATTGAGGTTGCACGGTTCGGCAGCTTCACCAAAGCCGCAGATGCGCTGTATATTACGCAGCCGGCGATCAGCAAGGCGATTAAGGCGATGGAGGAGGAGCTCGGCGTCATTTTGTTTGACCGCCTTGGCAAGAGAGTGGAATTGACCGATGCCGGGCAAATTATCGCCGGGCAGGCCCAGCAGATCGTCGCCTCCTTCCACAGCCTGACCTCGGAGCTGGATGATCTGCGCAACTTGAAGAAGGGCCATATCCGCATCGGGCTTCCGCCGATGGTAGGCGCAAGCTTCTTCCCGACCGTCATCGGGCAATTTCATAAGAAATACCCGGACATTACGATCCAGCTCTACGAAGACGGGGCCAAAAAGGTCGAGCAGGAGGTAGCATCCGGTACACTGGAGGTCGGCGTGGTCGTGCTGCCTACGACGCAGGAGGGATTGAGCAGCTTTCCGTTCGTGGAGGAGAAGCTGAATCTGGTGGTGCATCCTTCCCATCCGCTGGCGGGGCGGAAGGAGATTGAGCTGGCTGAGCTGGCCCAGGACGATTTTGTACTGTTTCGGGAGGATTTTACGCTCCATGACCGGATAATCGGCGAGTGCGCGAGATTCGGCTTTCAGCCGCATGTTATTTATGAGAGCTCGCAGTGGGACTTGATCAGTGAGATGGTAGCTGTAGGGCTGGGCATCACGCTTCTTCCGGAAACGATCTGCCGGGAGATCGATAATAAGCGGGTCAGGATCATTCCTCTGGTGAAGCCTGTTATCCCGTGGAAGCTCGGAATTATATGGCGGGATGACCGCTACATGTCGTTCGCTACCCGGGAGTGGATCGCATTTGCCAAATCGGAGCTGTCTAAGGCTTTTTAAGGGAAAGTTATTTTTCCTTGCTACGCACTGCCTGCGAGATTCGATGGTATAATAGGGGCATTCATTCTACAAACAGTCATTGGTGATTTGCGACAGAGGAGGAACAGGAAATGACAATTCAGGTAGGACTTATTGGATTCGGTTTATCGGGCTCGGTATTTCATGCTCCGCTGATTGCTCGGACGGAAGGCTTGGAGCTTGCGGCCGTCGTATCGTCCCAGCCGGGCAAAGTGAAGGAGAGCTATCCCGAAGCAAAGGTATACGAGGATGTGGAGGCGCTCCTGAATGATTCGGAGATTCAGCTTGTGGTCGTATCTAGCCCGAATTTGACGCATTATGAATACGCAACCCAGGCGCTGGAGGCTGGGAAGCATGTCGTCGTGGAGAAGCCCTTCACGAACAGCTCGCAGGAAGCGGATCGCTTGATCGCGCTGGCCAAGGAGAAGAAGCTGCTGCTTACGGTATACCATAATCGCCGCTGGGATAATGATTTCCTGACCATACGCCGTCTTCTGGATTCGGGTGCGCTGGGCAGCGTCTCGTATTATGAGGCTCATTATGACCGCTTCCGCCCGGAAGTGACCGGACGCTGGCGTGAGCAGGATTTGCCCGGCTCGGGGATGCTGTACGATCTCGGCTCGCATCTGATCGATCAAGCTTTGACGCTGTTCGGGAAGCCGAACACCGTATGGGCGGACTTGCGCAAAGAACGGAGAGGCGGCAAGGCTGATGATTATTTTCACCTTGTACTTGGCTATTCGAGTCTTCGGGTTGTCCTTCATTCGGGATCATTAGTCCGCGAGCCGGGACCGCGCTTTATTCTGCACGGGGATCGGGGCAGCTTCATCAAGCACGGCTTCGACCCGCAGGAGGCGCAGCTTAGAAAAGGATACGGACCAGGGGACGAAGGCTGGGGCCGGGATCCCGAAGCGAACTACGGCAAGCTGACGACGGAGCTCGGCGGCCTCACTGTCAGCGGTACGGTGGAGACGCTGCATGGAAGCTATGAGTCGTTCTATCGGCAGCTGGCTGATGCCATCCGCTTTGGACAGCCTGCGCCTGTATCGGCGGAAGATGCCCGCAATGTCATCCGCATTATCGAGCTGGCCATGGAGAGCCATTCCAAGGGACGGGTGCTTACCCTAGACCACTAGACCTTAGCGATTTATAGCTTTAAATCTGGGAATAAGACAGGCTATCTGCAGTCTGGGCATGGGCTTGGATAAGATAGGCTATCTGCAGTCTGGGCATGGGCTTGGATAAGATAGGCTACCCTGCAGTCTGAGCATGGGCTTGGATAAGATGGGCTACCCTGCAGTCCGATCATGGACTTCGGGATAGCCTTATTTTGCGTGATCGTGCATATTTTTTGTCCCGGCAGCGGAAAATACAATGACCTATCATGATGACAAAAGGAGGGAACCGAACCATGATGAGAATAGCGTTGTTAACGGCACTGGCGGCTTATTGTCTCTCAGGCCTTCTGCCGATCGGGACGATAGCTTCGGCTCAGGCCTCAGCGTTAGCCGCGGCGGACGGGCCTTATCATTTCGGCTTCAAGCGCAGCGTGGGCGGGCAGCTGCCCTCGATTAACGAGGAGGGATTCAAGCCGATTATTGACAAGCACGGCGCCATTTTCCTGGGTGATACCTCGCGGAAGGATTTGTTCCTGACATTCGACAACGGCTACGAGAACGGCTTTACGGGACCGATACTCGATACGCTCAAGGCGAAGAAGGTGCCGGCGGCTTTTTTTGTCACGGGGCATTTCGTCAAGGATCAGCCTGAGCTTGTAAAGCGGATGGTGTCGGAGGGGCATATCGTCGGGAATCACTCCTGGAGCCACCCGGACATGACGACCATCTCCGATGCGCAGATCAAGGAGGAGCTTGATCGGGTGAACAAGGGGATTGCAGCTTTGACCGGCCAGGGCGATATGGGGTATCTCCGTCCTCCTCGGGGGATTTTTAATGAGCGTACGCTTCGGGTGACGAAGGAGCTCGGGTACACGAATGTATTCTGGTCGGCAGCCTATAAGGACTGGGATACGAAGGATCAGAAAGGAAGCGATTATGCATTTAAAAAGGTCGTAGGGCAGCTGCATCCGGGAGCCGTTATCCTACTCCATTCGGTATCGAAGGATAACATGGAGGCGCTAGGCGCCATTATCGACGAAGCGCGCCGGCAAGGCTATGAGTTCAGGGCCCTCCCTGAGCTGGATGGCAGCAAGCTGCCGTTTTTACAATAGAGCATATCGGTTGGAGCCTCGCCTGCGGCGAGGTTTTTTGCACTGGATATGTGCTGGGTATGCACTGAATTTGCACTGAATTTGCACTGAATTTGCACTGAATTTGCGCTGGATATGTGCTGGATATTACTGGATATGCACTGGATAGTTATAAGTCCGTAGGGCTTCCTGACGCGGGTCGCCTGGTGTCTTATGACGGTGGTCAACCACATCCATGCGGGCGGGCCCTGATGTATGTCGAAGGAGTTCGTCTGGATGTAAGATTTGTCCGAGTCTAACGAAGCTCACCAACGTTATTTGAACATATTTGCCAATGTATTGAATCTAGCGAATCTCAGTTACTCTATTCATGGCTTATATCCTTCATGGGGCAGTAAACAAATGATATAACGTTACCTGTATTCGTTACATTTTGACAGAGGCTATTTTTACACTAATAGCGCTTGTGAGCTTCGTTATAGAGTTACGCTCTCGAGATCACAACCTCGGTACCATGACATGACCTCACTCTCGCTCTGATCACACTCTCGGTACCACGATATGACCTCGCTCTCGCTCTGATCGCACTCTCGGTACCACGTCTACCTCGTCTTATTCTCGCTCTCGGCCACACTCTCGGCCCCCTCCTAATTTTAATCTCAATCTCGCCCCCATTCTCGGTCAAACGTCTCGTTGTTACAGTCTCGGTTTCTCATCTCGTTGTCTCGGTATCAGGTCGCAGTCTCAGTCTCATGCCTCAACCCCGAGACCGGGACTCGTTTTCCGTATCCCGGTCTCGGGGAGCTTGTGTTATGGGTTCGATATCGTAGTTTGCCACTTGTGATCGGCAGCAACGGTTTGCCAACGAGATACTGCCAGCAGATACAGTCGGCGTGATGCTGCCAACGAGATACTGCCAGCGAGATACAGTCGGCGTGATGCTGCTAATGATTTACCGCCAGCAGATACAGTCGGCGTGATGCTGCCAACGAGATGCTGCTAGCGGGCTGGGGAAGGATCTCTTTTTATGCAGTGTGCTGTCCTTGCGAGCCATGATAATTTTGCTGGTTCTCAGGTCCTTGACTTTGCAAAAACGGATACTTCACTTTACAAAATGGATCCTTGACTTTGAAGTTCAGATATTTGACTTTAAAAAATGGCAGAAATATAATTAGGTATACTAATAAATAGGATTACTAATTATTAAATAGTATAAATAAATTTGGAGGGGATGATCACGTGTTTATGGGCGACGATTCTGTAGCCCAGCGACTTATTGAGGCGATTCAACGTTTTCGCCGTGCAGAATGGCACAAGCTGGCGATCAACGGCTTGAATCATAGCGAAATCAAGATGCTGATGTGCATTCAGCGGGGGTGTGCTCAGGATGAGCGAGGCTCCTCCATTTCTTCGCTCAGCGCCATGATGGAGGTCACTTCTCCGACGATAACCCAGTTGATCAAGGGCTTGGAACGCGAGGGTCTGGTTGCCAGATATAACGATCAGGAGGATCGGCGCGTGGTCAGGGTCAGGCTGACGGAGAAGGGGATGGCGATGACGAAGCAAGCCCGGGAGGATGTGGCCCGGCGATTCAAGGAGCTGTATGAGTATCTGGGAGAAGAGAAGACCGAGCAGTTGGCCTCGCTGCTGGAACAGGTCTACGAGCATCTGGAAGCCCGTTTGAAAGAGAAGCGCGATATTGATAGAGAGAGTGGAGATGATGGACGATGATCAAGCTTTTTCGATTTGTGAAGCCGTTCTGGCTGCCGATACTCGCCGTACTCGTGCTGGTGTTTTTTCAATCGCTGTCCGAGCTGTATCTGCCCACGTTAATGGCGGATATCGTGGATATAGGCGTTGTGAACGGAGATACCCCCTATATATGGAAGGTAGGCTCCGTCATGCTTCTGGTCGCCCTCGGGGGCATGCTGTGCTCCATTGCGGCGAGTTATTTCTCGTCCAGGGCGGCAACAGGATTCGGGAAGCTGCTGCGCGCCAAAGTATTTAATCATGTCGAGAATTTCTCCCTGGAGGAATTCGACAAGGTCGGAACAGCGTCTTTGATTACGCGCACTACGAATGACATTACGCAAATCCAGCAGGTGCTGATCATGATGCTGCGGATGATGGTCATGGCCCCGATGCTCTGTATCGGCGGTATTATTATGGCTGTCTCCAAAGATGCGACGCTATCGCTAATCTTCGTGGTAATACTTCCTGTGCTGGCGCTGGCGGTCTTCCTGATTGCCCGGAAAGGGATTCCCTTATTCAAAGCCATTCAGAAGAAAATCGACAAGCTGAACCTCGTTATGCGGGAGAATCTGACGGGAATTCGCGTCATTCGCTCCTTCAACCGCGTTCAGCATGAGAAAATGCGTTTTGATGAAGCGAACTATGACCTGACGGATACCTCGATCAAAGTGAATAAAATTATGGCTTTCATGATGCCGATCATGATGCTGGTAATGAATCTGTCGTCGGTCGCGATCATTTGGTTCGGCGGGCTTCGCATTCAGGCGGAATCGATGCAGGTCGGAGACTTGATGGCATTTCTGCAATATGCAATGCAGATCATGTTCTCGCTCCTGATGGTTTCTATGATGTTCGTAATGATTCCGCGCGCGTCGGCATCGGCCGTCCGTATCAATGAGGTTCTGGACATGGCTCCGGTCATTAACGACGCGGAGACCACGGCTCCCGCAACCGGACAGAAAGGCCATGTCGAGTTCCAGAACGTGTCCTTCAGCTATCCTGGAGCCGAGAAGCCGGCGATTCAGGATATCAGCTTCGCCGCCCGCCCGGGCGAGGTGACGGCGATCATCGGCGGCACAGGCTCCGGCAAATCTACGCTGATCAATCTCATCCCGAGATTCTATGACGTGAACGAGGGCCGCGTGCTGGTTAACGGCATCGATGTCAGGGAGATGTCCCAGCAGAAGCTGCGCGCGAAGATCGGCTTTGTTCCGCAACAAGCCGTTCTCTTTACCGGAACGATCAGCGACAATATTCGGTATGGCAAAGAGGACGCCAGCGATGAGGAAGTCCGGCATGCGGCGGAGATCGCCCAGGCTGCAGATTTCATTTCAAAAATGGAGCAGGGGTATGATAGTCCGATCGCGCAGGGCGGCACCAATGTCTCCGGCGGACAGAAGCAGCGTCTCTCCATCGCTCGGGCGCTGGTGCGCCAGGCGGAAATTTACATCTTCGACGACAGCTTCTCGGCGCTCGATTTCAAGACGGATTCCAGGTTGCGGGCGGCGCTGAAGCAGGAGACGCAGGAATCCACCGTGATTATCGTAGCCCAACGGGTGAGCACTGTGCTGGATGCCGATCAAATCATCGTCATGGATGAGAGCAGAATCGCCGGCATCGGGAAGCATCAGGAGCTAATGGAGACCTGCGACGTGTATCGGGAAATCGTCCTGTCCCAGCTTTCAGAGGAGGAGATCGCATGAGCCAGAGCCATAATCAAAGTGCAAGGAAACCCGGCGGTTTCGGCGGAAAAGGCGGCCGGGGCCATGGCGGGCCTGGCGGCCATGGCGGCCCGGGCATGGGCATGCCGGTCGAGAAGGCGAAGGATTTCAAAGGCACGCTCAAGCGGCTAATGACCTACATGCGTCCGTTCAGGCTGCAATTAGGCTCTGTTGTGCTTATGGCTGTCCTTAGCACGGTCTTTGCCATTCTGAGCCCGCGGGTCATGGGGGACGCCACCAACGTGCTGTTTGAAGGCATTATGGGCAAGATACAGGGCGTACCGGGTGCTGCCATCGATTTCGATGCGATCGGGAGAATCATTCTTTATTTGCTTGGACTGTACTTATTGAGTTCATTATTCAGCTACTTCCAGCAGTATTTAATGGCGGACGTCTCCCAGAAGACTGTCTATAATTTGCGGAAGCAGGTCAACGACAAGCTGTCGCGGCTCCCGCTCAAGTATTATGATGCCAGAACACACGGCGAAATTCTGAGCCGGGTAACGAACGATATGGACAATATCAGCTCCACCCTGCAGCAGAGCATGACACAGCTCATATCGTCGGTCCTGACTATCATTGGCGTCATTGTGATGATGCTCTCCATCAGTCCGCTTATGACGCTGATCGCGATATTGACGATTCCGCTGAGCATCGCGGCGATCACCTCGATCGCGAAGCGTTCCCAGCAGCAGTTCGTTCGCCAGCAGAAGGAGCTGGGATTGCTCAACGGCCATGTGGAGGAGATGTACACCGGCCACAAAGTGGTGAAGGCCTTCGGCCGCGAGCAGCAATCGCTCCAGCAATTCAGCGAGATCAACGAGCGGCTGTATGAAGCGGGCTGGAAAGCGCAATTCATCTCCGGCGTGATCATGCCGATCATGAGCTTCATCGGCAACATCGGCTATGTGCTCGTTGCCGTGGTAGGCGGTATTCTGGTCCTGAAGGAAAGAATCAAGATCGGTGACGTGCAGGCGTTCATCCAATATACGAGACAGCTGTCCCAGCCGATCGCGCAGACGGCTAATATCGCTAATATCATTCAATCCACCGTCGCATCCTCGGAGCGGGTATTCGAGGTGATGGATGAGGCTGAGGAGATTCCTGATCCGGCTAATCCTGTTACAATCAAAGATCCGCAAGGGGAGGTGTCCTTCAATCATGTGCGCTTTGGTTACCAGGATCAGGCTGTGCTGATCGAGGATATGAACATCCATGCCTCGAAGGGTCAGACGATTGCGATTGTAGGCCCTACGGGCGCCGGGAAGACGACGCTGATCAATCTGCTGATGCGCTTCTACGAAGTCAACGGCGGATCGATTACGATCGACGGGGTCAATATTACCGATATGAGCCGCGGCGATTTGCGCAGTCTGTTCGGGATGGTACTGCAGGATACATGGCTGTTCAACGGTACGATCCGCGACAACATCGCCTACGGGCGGGAGGGAGCAACGGAGGAGGAGATTATCGAGGCGGCGAAGACGGCGCATGCCGACCATTTCATCCGCACGCTGCCGGACGGATATGACACGATCCTGAACGAGGAGGCGTCGAACATCTCCCAAGGCCAGAAGCAGCTGCTGACGATTGCACGGGCCGTTCTCGCTGATCCGGCCATTCTTATTCTTGATGAAGCGACGAGCAGCGTGGACACGCGGACGGAGATTTATATCCAGAAGGCGATGAACGAGCTGATGAAGGGTCGTACGAGCTTTGTCATTGCACACCGCTTATCGACGATCAAGGACGCGGATATGATTCTGGTGATGAACCAAGGCTCAGTCATTGAGCAGGGCACTCATGATGAGCTGCTTGCGCAAGGCGGATTCTATGCTGATCTGTATAACAGCCAATTCTCCAAAGGCGGATTCGATCTCGAAGTCGGATAAATTTCGTTAAGCAAGCTTGCTCTCGATTGAAATTCATGGTAATAATAGAAGAGGATTAGGAAATCACTATTTTAACAATTCAGGAGGACCCTTAGACGATGGAGTAAGAACACGTTCCCATAAAAGACAACTTGTCAGCAGGCAAGCGGAGCTCTCGAGAGATCGGGGGACGGTCAGGGATACGTGTGTCGACTTAGGGTCTTCTTTTTTGTACGCCAAAAGACGGATAAGATCAGGAACGGAGTGAACGGATGCGCTTGTTAGCACGGCGTTCTATTCCGCCGTTGGCCGTACCCTATTTCCCCGTACCCGACCGTGTGCCGCTGGCCACGGTTATTTGCGTTATACAATCGCGAACGGGGGATGATGTCGAATGACGATAGTTTTAACGGTTAAGGATTTGAAGAAGGAATGGAACGGAGAGGTTCTGTTTGCAGATGTTTCGTTTGAAATCAGCGAGGGGGAGCGTGTGGCGCTATTCGGCCGCAACGGCTCCGGGAAGACAACTCTGCTGCAGGGCCTGCTGGGCAAGATCAGCTTTGAGGAGGGGCGCGTTCATCGGCTCCTGCCGCAGGAAGCCTGGGGCTGGATGGAGCAGCAGGTGGACCTCGATTCGCCATTAACGCTGCTGGAATATGTGCAGTCCAGATCCGGGGAAATCTATGAGATGAAAAAGGAACTGGAGCATTTGCAGAGCGAAATGGGAGCGGGCCATGCCTCTGAGGCCAGCGTAGAGCGATACGGTTTGATTTATGAGCGTTACATGCAGCTGGGCGGCTATGACTGGGAGGTCAAGGTAGAGAAGCGTCTGGGACAAATGGGTCTGGCGCCGGAGCTGTGGAGCCAGCCGTTTGACCGGTTGAGCGGCGGTCAAAAGACGAGGGCCCAATTGGCCGCCCTAATGGTTCGTGAGCCGAGGTTTATCCTGCTGGATGAGCCGACGAACCATCTGGATACCCAGTCGCTGAGCGATCTGGAGGAGTGGATCCGCAGCTATGAAGGAACGATCCTGTACGTATCGCATGACCGGACGTTCATGGATCGGACGGCTACGTCCGTACTGGAGCTGCAGGTGAACGGATGCCGGCGCTATTCCGGCGGCTACAGCGATTATCGCCGGCAGAAGGAGCTGGAACGGCGTACTCAAATGACGCTGTACAAGAAGCAGGAGCAGGCTAAGCAGGCTCTGGAGCAATCGATCCGGCGCTATCAGGAGTGGTTCCACCAGGCACACAACGCTGCTCGCGCCGATAACTTAGATGTCGCTATCACCGCCAGCTTCTACAAAGCGAAGGCGAAAAAGAATATTTCACGTTATCATGCGAAGCAGAAGGAGCTGGAGAGACTGGAACGGGATCGGGTAGAGAAGCCCCGCGAGGCCAAGACGCTCCGGATGAATTTACAGGAGGGCGCATTTGCGGCGTCGACCCTGCTGCGGATGAACGATATTACTTTTGGGTATGGCACCGCTGCCGGAGAGGGGAGAGGCAATCCGTTATTCAAGGGCTTCAGCCTGCAGGTGGAGCGGGGGGACCGGGTCGGCGTACTGGGGCCAAACGGGACGGGCAAGTCCACATTAATGAAGCTGGTTACCGGCCAGCTCAGCCCTTTATCAGGCACGGTAGCCCTGCATCCGCAGGCCTCGGTCGGGTATTTCGCCCAGGAGCTTCACAATCTGGATGAGAGTATAAGCATTCTGGACAGCCTGCTGATGCTGCCGGGCATGACGGAGTCGCACGCGAGGACCATTCTGGGCTGCTTCTTATTTTCGAGAGATGAGGTGTATAAGAAAATAGGAGATTTGAGCATGGGCGAGAAATGCCGGGTCGCATTTTTGAGGCTGTTTTTTGGCAGAGCCAATCTGCTTATCCTCGACGAGCCGACGAACTATCTGGACATCGACACGCGGGAGGTCGTCGAGGAAGCGCTGTGCTCCTATCCGGGCGCGCTGATGATCGTAACGCATGACAGGTACTTGGCCCGCAAGGTCTGCAATCGGCTGCTGCTGCTGGATGGCCGGAAGGATCCGGTGTGGTTCCCCGGCACGGTGGAGGAGTATGAATCCAGGGACCGCACGAACCGGCTGGATCCGGCCGGTCAATGGGCAGAGAATGAGCGGGAGCGCCTTAAGCTGGAGCTGGCGTTCCTCATGGGCCAGGAGGAACCGCAATTACCTGAGGAACGGGCCGAGCTGATGGGGAGGATTGCGGAGCTTCGCAAGAGGATAGAAGCTCTTTCCAGGTAGAGACCTATCCAGAGGCTATGTAAGGCAGCCCATGCGAAGAGCTCTTTTTAAGCGGGTCTAGCGCGCGGATATCTATAGTATGCAAAAAAGACGCCGAATCGGTCTGTTGTTGTCAGCCCGAACGGTGTCTTTTTTGCTGATGTACGGCTTATTTGGCGAGCAGGAATACGCCGAATAGAATGACGGCCACGCCGGCCAGCTTGGTTGCCGAGATGGATTCGTCAAAAAGGAAGTAAGCAGGAATAAGAGCAAGAACATAGGCGAATGCCTGCATCGGATAAGCTACGCTGAGCGGCAAGCGCGTCAGAACGGCAAACCATAGTATGGTAGCAAGCCCGTAAAGGCTGATGCCGCCGAGAATCATCGGGGACAGGAGCAGCTTGTTCCACACAAGACCGCCTGACCGGGTGAGTCCAATTTTGAAGAGCACCTGCCCCGTGACCAGCAGCAGAATGTTGCCGAGGAGCATCACATAACTAATTGTTTTTTCCATAAAGCGCCTCCCGAGCCTTGAGGATCGCCACTTCCTGGGTAAGACGAAGCACCTGGCTCGTCAGCTTGGTAATGACGATCGTAAGATGAAGTATGAGTGAGAAGCAGAACAGAAGGCCGAAGAGAAAAAGAACGGCCGGAGCGTATTTGACGCCGAGCTGGTCTGCAATCCACTCCATTAAGGATACATTAAACGACACGATGAGCAGCACGATACTGAACAATATCCACAGCAAGGAATATTGCTCCCGCAGCCTTTGTCTTCGCACAAGCTCCAGAACGATGACAAGAAAGGCTATGGCTATCGATACGGATAGAATGTTAATGAACATCTATTTGATCACCGCCGTTCTATTATATCGCATCGCGCTCATAAGTACAGAGAAGGTTACCTTGATCATATAGTAGACAGACCTCGCTGGAGTGATCGAGGACCTGCCTGCTTGCCGCCGCTGCATTTCCGTGGACACCTCCGTAATTGTACAGCCATGGCGTTTGAGATAGACGAGGGACTCCACCTCCGGGTAATCGATGGGATAATAGCTCGCATACAAGCCGATCACCTTGCGCCCGGCTGCGCGGAAGCCGCTGGTCGTATCCGTGAAGCGCTGCCTCGTCAGCAGCGTGACCAGCTTGGAGAAGAAGATCATGCCGATCCGCCGCATACGGGAAGAGCGGTATGACGTCGATTTCACGTACCTGGAGCCGATCACGAGATCGTACCGGGCGGTCTGACCGATCAATTTAGGCAGCTCCTTCGCCGGGTGCTGGCCATCGGCATCCATTTGTACGGCTACGTCATAGTCCAGCATCTTGGCATACATGTACCCCGTCTGCATGCCGCCGCCGATCCCTACATTGTACGGCATCGTCAAGACGCGGGCTCCGCTGGCCATGGCGACCTCCTCCGTCCGGTCCGAGGAGCCGTCGTTGATGACAATGATGTCCGCCTCCGGCACATGCCGGCGGATATCCGCAATCACGGAGCCAATGCTCCCTTCCTCATTATACGCCGGGATGATGATGAGAGTTTTCATGGCGTCACCGTCCTCCTTCTTCTTAAACCATTCTTGGAGTAACTGCTGAAATGCCGGATAAGCCGTTCTATGCAATATGACCCGAATAGGATTAACAGAATCATGTTCGGATAACCGTATCGATTGAAGGCGACGAAGGGAACATAAATGACGGTAAAATATCCGAGGGCCAGGACCAGCGGCAGCAGCTTGTCCCATCGGTGCTTCAGCATTGCCAGGCCAATGCCGAGCATATTGACCGCCATTAAGGCGATTTGGACGACGTTCATGACCGGCCTTGTGACGGGCCATATCGGGCGGGAGTAGAACGGATGGAAATACAGCTCTACCCATCGGCCCAACGTATACCAATACAAGTATTTAAGCGGCTCGTGCTTGAAGCCGTACTTGATAATGTCGAGGCCCTTCTGCACAGCCAGCCGATCCGAGCCCTGAAACAGCGTCTGTGGATCATACTGCGGATACGCCTCGAAGAAGCCGGCCGGCGGCAGCTGCCAACGGATCCGGGTCCCCAGGAGAAAGGGGCTCCCTCCGGAGTTGGTGAACAAAATGAACTCGTGGAATGTCAGCCAGTTGCGAATCCACCAGGGCATAAGCAGGATGACATAAGTTCCGGCCATAAGCAGGGCATATTTCAGCATCAGCCGCCACGGTACGCGATGCCTCCACCAGAGAATGAGGAACACGGCGGGATACAGGGAGGCATGGGGCTTGAAATAAGCGGCGGCTGCGGTCAGCACGCCGAGCAGAATGTAATAGCGCGCCGTATTCCGTTCCAGAGCGACGATCGTAACGCATAGCAGAAGCAGGAGAAGCGTTCGGAAGGTCGTCTCGGACAGAATGACGCCGGAGGAGAAATAATCCGGCAAATAAAGCGCGCTGATCGTACAGGCGATCAGGGCGACCCGGGTGTTGAAGATGCGCTTGCCCAGCCAAAAAATCAGATATATCGACAGCACCTGCAGGACGCATTGATACAGCCGATAAGCGATGACCCCGCCGTCCTCCTGGCCGAACATGGCCATGAATCCCGCCAGGATGAGCGGCAGCCCGGGCATGATGAAGGCCGAGGGCTTGTCTCCCGTATTATAGGCAAGGACGCCTTCGTTCAGTAAAAGGCGGGCGGTCTGAATATATTTGACGTCGTCATTATTAGGCCTCAGCGGATCGCCAAGAAAGAAGTAATCGTTATAGATCAAGACAATGGCACAAGAAGCAATGCCGACGAAGGCCATCAGTCCAAATAAATAAAATTTGACCCCGCGGCTTATTCCTGCAGAACGGAACAATAGACTCAACTCCACTCTAGAAAATACTCAAATATATATATAAACAGATTGCGGTGATTTAAATACGCAGTCTCATATATCTCCAGTATGGGAAATTATCCCATAAATATAAAGAGTTCTAGAGTAAAATATATATTTTTACCAAGAAAATAACCGGGTCAGTGCTGCTGCTTGTAAAGCAGCGGATCAAGGAGCTGGTCGAGAGTATGGCCGGAATCCACATGCCCCGCATTGATCGCTTCCCATAAATAAAGCGAGGCGATCGACCCGTAGGGACTCCATGAGCCCATGACCTGCTGCAGATATTTGCGATCCGCCCGCTCCTCCAGCTGATAGAGCCATTTGGCAGAGCGCTGAAGCCCGGCATCGCCGACGGACACGACATCCTCGCGCCCCAAGCCGAAGATCAGGAACATCTCGGCCGTCCATTTGCCGATGCCTTTAATGGACGTTAATACTTGAATAACTTCGGCGTTGCCCATTTCGTGCAGCCGCTCCAGCACGACCTCGCCCGACAGTACTTTGCCGGACAGGTCGCGGAGATAAGCCAGCTTGGAGGCGGATAGCCCTGCCCCGCGCAAGGCTTCGTCATTTACCGCTGATAAGGCGGATGGGGTTAGCTCTCCAGCCAGCTCCAGCACCCGGCCGCGGATCGTTGCCGCTGCTTTGACGGAAATCTGCTGGCTGATGATCGAGCGGGCGAGCGAAGCGAAATGCGGTCCTTGAGGCGCCGTCTGGATCTCGCCGATCAGGGCAATCAAGGCCCCCATGCGGGCATCCGCTGCAGACAAGGCGGCAAGGCGAGGATCATCGGTCTTGAGGTGGAAGGAAATCGGGTTCATCATTCGTTCACTCCTAGCTTTTTTAGTTGCTGCTGTTCTTTTACTGCTCCAAAAGGGAAATATATTTATCAATCAGCGGGTCAAGACTCCGCTGAACTTCGTTACGCTCCTCCAGCAGATCCGCCAGCTTCTCGGCGTCGTGGGCGATGCCCGGATCCAGCATAGCTTCATCGAGCTGGGCTATCCGCTGCTCCATGGAGGCGATATCCTGTTCCAGCTTGCGAAGCGTGGCAGGATTAGCGCCAGAAGCAGCTGGATGATCCGGGTCTTTGCTGGCGGGATCTTTGGCAGCCTTTGCCTGCTCAGGTTGTCCCGATGTCCTGCTCTTGATGGATTGATCCGCTGCCCTGGTCTGCATGATGGACCGCCCGGACACCTCAATCTGTCCCGGCTGCCACGGTGCCTCCGCCTGTTGAAGTGACTGTAGCTGCCGCTTCTTCCTCTCGGCCAGATGATCTTCATAACTGCCCTCGGTGATGAGCATGGTGCCATGGTCAAGCTCCCAGATCTGGTTAGCAATCTTGTTGATGAAATACCGGTCATGCGAGATAACCAGCACAGAGCCCGGGTACTCCTCGAGCGCTTCCTCCAGGGCTTCCCGGGAGTCGATGTCCAGATGGTTGGTCGGCTCATCCAGGAGCAGCAAATTCGGCTTGTGATACATCAGTATAGCCAGTCGGAGCCGCGTCCACTCACCGCCAGACAGACTGTGAACCTTCTTGAACACATCGCTGCCATAGAAGAGAAAGCGCGCAAGCTGATTGCGGGCCTCCCCGGCTTCCATGCCAAGCTCATTCCGGAAATATTCCAGCACCGTCCCGGGATAGTCCTTGGGTGCCGATTCTTGGGCAAGGTACCCGGTGTCCACCCGGGAGCCAAGCCGGATCTCTCCTTCCTGCACAGGCTCGATGCCAAGAATGCTCTTCATGAGCGTTGTTTTTCCGACGCCGTTTCCGCCGATCAAGGCCGCGTTCTCTCCGTAACGGAGCGTATGATTTATTCCGCGGTACAGCGTTCGTTCTCCTATGCGCTTGCCTGCTTCTCGCAGCACGATGACCTCGTTGCCGGAACGGCCGGACTGGGACAGCTGCAGATCGATGCGCTTTCGTTCAAGCACGGGCTTCTTCAGCTTCACCATGCGATCTAGCGCTTTTTGCATAGAGGCCGCTCTGCGGTGGAAGCCAGGATTCGGCGGGTTGGAGCGGTTTCCCCATTCGATCAGCTGCTTAATGGTCTCTTGCATCTTCTTGATCTTCTTCTGCTGCTCCTGATAGTCGGCAAATTGCTGCAGCAGTCTCCGCTCCTTCTCCTTCTTGTACTCGCTGTAGCTGCAAGGGTAGGTAAAGGCTTCGCCGTCCTCGATTTCGATGATCTTGCCAGCTACCCTGTCGAGAAAATAGCGGTCATGAGATATCACGATAACGGTACCTTTAAAAGCGGCCAGAAATTCCTCAAGCCAGTGAATGGCGGCCATGTCCAGATGGTTGGTCGGCTCATCGAGCAGAAGAACGTCCGGCTGCTGCAGTAAAATGACGGCTAGACCGATCTTCGTCTTCTCTCCGCCGGACAGGGAGCGGAAGGCGCGAGGGAAGCTGCTGGAAGGGATACGGAGCCCGTTAGCCACCCGCTCGATCGATGCTTCCATTTCAAAGCCGCCATTTCGCTCAAAGGCCTCCTGCAGGCTTCCGTACTGCTCGAGCAGACGCTCCAGGCCAGAAGGGCTCGTTCCTGCTGTGGATAGCGCGGACATCTCCGCCTCGAGCTGCCTCATCTGCTCGCCGATCGCCAGCAGAGGCTTAAAGGCGGATTTCAGCACGTCGTAAACCGTCATGCTGTCGGCAAAGTCGGGAATCTGGGCAAGAGCGCCTAGCACAGCGTCTTTACGGGTAGCTATGGAGCCCTGATCGGGCGTCTCACTGCCGGTCAAGAGGCGCATCAGCGTCGTCTTGCCGCTTCCGTTGCGGCCGATCAAGCCGACCTTCTCGCCGGGCTTAATTTCACAGGTAACATTGCTGAGCACAAGCTCGGCACCATAGTATTTTTGAATATTGCTGCATTGGATAATCATCTTTATATAATCTCCTTCGGCCCACGCCGCTTCCATCACAAGCATAGCTACCTTTGGAGACGAAAAAAGGCTGCAGAAATTCTGCAGCCTTCTTCACGTAACGATCCGTTAGGTTAAGGTAGGAGCGGCATTTCGCAATTGTAATTTGGATATCGTATGGCTGAAAATGGACAGACTTCTCCCGTTGACAGCTGCATTATGGGTAATGCCAAATAATGCCATAGGCAATTGGCTAATTCGATTCCAAACGAAATTGCGATCCACTCTACCCCACCTCCTTCGAATAACATTACTCAAATTGTATCCGTTTTGGCATTTATTTTCAATAGTTTGGTTCTACAAAAAAGGATTGACGGGATTTAAGATAGGGCGTAATATAATCAATTAATCCGAGATGAATTGTATGAATTAAATAAAACTTATTAGATAGGGGTCTGATGGAAATGAAGAAGCTTAGCTTGGTCGTTCTAACCTTACTATTAACGGCAATGCTGGCCGCGGCCTGCGGTGGAGGAGCGAGCAGCCCGGGCAATCAGACCGGCAATTCTTTGGCTCAAGCCAGCGTTGGCAATGAAGGGCAGGCCGAACTGGCTCCCGGGGATCTGCTGGAAGCCATCAAGGCGAGCGGCAAGATCCGGATCGGGACGGAAGGCACGTACGCTCCGTTCACGTATCATGATAAAGACGGCAAGCTGACCGGCTTTGACGTGGAGCTGGCCCAGGAGGTTGCCAAGCGCCTTGGCGTTGAGGCCGAGTTCATCGAGACTCCGTGGGATGGAATCTTTGCTGGACTTGATGCGAAACGGTTCGATACGGTGTTCAATCAGGTCACGATTCGGGATGACCGCAAAGAGAAGTATGATTTCTCGGATGCCTATATCGTATCTCGTGCCGCACTGATCGTCCGCGAAGATAATGAGGAGATCACGAAGTTTGCGGATCTTGAGGGGAAGAAGGCCGGACAGTCGCTGACGAGCAATCTGACGGACATCGCTAAGGAGAACGGGGCGGAAATCGTCGGGACGGAGGGCTTCAACCAGGCGGTCGATTTGCTGCTCTCGAAGCGGATCGATGCGACGGTCAATGACGGTTTGTCTTTTCTGGATTTGAAAAAGCAAAAGCCGGATGTACCTCTGAAAGTCGTCGATGAGCTGCCGGAGGCGGCGAAGAGCGCGGCGCTGTTCAACAAAGGGAATGATGAGCTCGTCAACGCAGTCAATGAAGCGCTGGCAGCGATCAAGGAGGACGGCACGTACCTGGAGATTTCCAACAAATATTTCGGTGCAGACGTATCTAAATAAATGGCGGTTTAGCCGGTCTGACCTTTAAAGGATGTCTTGATATGAACGACAGACTTGTACAAATATTTATCGATTCGCTGCTGCCCCTGCTTAAAGCGGGGGTTGCTTTTACGATTCCGCTGACGTTGATCTCCTTCGGCCTCGGCATGCTAGTGGCGATATTGACTGCCCTGGCGAGACTGTCGAGGTGGACGCCGATCCGGCAGGCCGCCCGGTTCTACGTATGGGTGATTCGGGGAACTCCGCTGCTCGTGCAGCTGTTCATTATTTTCTATGGCTTGCCAAGCGTGGGCATTACGCTGGAGCCGTTTCCTGCGGCGGTCATCGGCTTTACGCTAAGCGTGGGAGCGTATGGCTCGGAGATCGTCCGCGCGGCGATCCTGTCGATTGAGAAGGGGCAATGGGAGGCCGCCTATTCCCTGGGAATGAGCCGGCTGCAGGCGCTCTGCCTCGTCATCCTTCCTCAAGCGGCCCGCGTAGCCGTTCCGCCGCTGAGCAATTCCTTCATCAGTCTGGTGAAGGACACCTCGCTGGCCTTTACGGTTACTTATGCGGAGATGTTCCGTAAAGCGCAGGAAATCACCTCAGCGACTTATGAGCCGCTGCTCGTGTACAGCGAGGTTGCTATGATTTACTTGCTGTTCAGCACGGTTCTGTCGGCATTGCAGGCGCATATGGAGAAACGGCTTGACCGCTTTTACGCCAAATAAAAAATGTAAAAATAATGGTTGCTCTGTTATTCATTTCTGGAATCTGTTGGATTATAATGAGGAAGGCAAAAACGTACTGGTTGAAGAAAATCAGAATACGCCATGTCAATTTACAAGAAATAAGGGGAATCCATTTGGAAAGTACAGCACAGCTTATTATGAATCAATTGCTCATGCAGTCAGGCAGCACGGTCTCCCTTGACGTTCGCTCGCGGTTTCCCGGGGGTCGGAACGTAGGCGGTAAATATAGCATGGCTGATCATAGAGTCACGATGTATTTAGATGAAATCAAGAAGCAATGCTTAAGTCTGTTTGGCTCGCTGGAGGTGTTCCCCCAGGTGCTTCGCATCGTGTTTGCCCATGAGCTTGGCCATGCGGAGGATGCCAGTCTGAAGGAGCTGTCGGATCTTCTGGATGCCTGCGATAGCGAGCTGGAGCGGAAGAGGATCGCCCTTCGCATCGAAGAGAACGCCTGGGAATATGCTAAGACGCTTATCCCTGAAGAGGATCAGAGCCTCATGCAGACGGTCGTTTATTACTCGCTGAAGTCGTACCGCGATGCCATCGCTGGCGAAATCGCCTAGAGAAAAGGTCTTGGCACCCACTACGTCAAAACAAGGGGCTGTCCCAGAAGCCATTAAAGATGACTTCCGGGACAGCCCCTTTCCTTTAGAAAGTTATTCGTTTCTGCGGAATCAATTTCTCCCTTGCCTGTATCCCATTTTTTTGCTCATCCTATTTAATTGTTGGACTAAGCTGGCGGACACTAAATGGAATTCATGTATCTAATTATGCTGTAAAGGAGTGGTTCAATAGATTAGATGGATTTGATGCACCTAAAATCAAGAATCCCGCCCGTGATGGATAGTTCCCTTCTTCTAACGACATGAAATCCATTTAAATTTGCTCTCCTTGCTTTGCCGTAGAAACTAACTACTATAATTCCACTTAGAACGAGAAACCCGTGATTCCTGCTGGGCGTAAAAGGGAGCTGGAGAGCGTGTTTAGTCACATCATGGGCGACCGGAGGCCGAGAGCGTGTTTGCTCACATCAGGGGCAACCGGAGACCAGACCGTGTTTGCTCACATCAAGGGCAACCGGTTGGGAAGTTTACTTTCCGGACAACTCTTGTTTTTATGTTTATCCGGACAGATAAAGGTTCCAGCTGAACTCGCTTCTATTATCTAATCTTAATATTGCCGGAAGTGGAACGCACTTTGATGATGTCGTCGGTCACGCCGGGTGAATCCGGAGCGTCGATATTTCCAGAGGTAGTTCCCAGATCGTAAGTGCCTTTGAACCCGGGATCAGCAGATACACTGACGTTTCCGGAGTGAATGCCAATGTCCAGGGAGTCCGAACGCTGATCCTTAATCGTGATATTGCCGGAGGTTGACTTGAACGCTCCGTTACCCGTCCAGTCGCTGACCCTGAGATTTCCTGAGGTCATTGTAGCCTCAATGTCGCCTTCCAGGTTCTGAGCAGAGAAATCTCCGGACGTCATTTTGACAGACAAGGATCCATTGAATTGATCGAAATCTACATTGCCCGAGGTTACCCTAAGCTCGGTGTCGGCGGCAACCTGCTCCAGCGATATTCTGCCGGAATGGGCTCTTACTTGCAAATGGTCTGCGGTTATCTCCCGGCCATCCATATTCCCCGAGCTAGCCTCCAGCGAGATCTCCTTAGCGCGCAGCGCTTTGAACTTTCCATTGTTGGAGTTCAGGTCGACGGCGATCTGGTTCAACGCCTGTTCAGGGTCAGCCAGAGCCACTGTCACGTGCTGGGTCGAAGACTGGAAGTTAAAGCTGAGGAAACGAATGACGTGCTCCTCCTTGAATTGAAGGGCTAGGCTGCGATCCGCGATTTTCGTATTTGTAAGATAATCGATCGATTTCTGCGGCAAATTACCGCTGGCTTCTACATAGTTGGTGCCATCGGGACTGTTGATGAATTCGAATTCTACATGATAGTCGCTGTTGATGGAGAGAGCTTGCAGCTCATTATCTCCGAACGTCCATTTCTGCGTATAAGAAGGCTGTTCTTCTTCGAAGCCGAAGCCTTGGTAGATCATCCCGCTGATGCCGAGGATAATGAAAAGGGTCGCAATCAGGGTCCAACTTCTTCTATTCATTGATCTTAACTCCTTTGGCGGCTCGGACGTTCCATGCCCAATAAGACGCGCTTAGTTTAGTAATGTTCGAGTATGCATAGCGCGAGCCGATGGCCAGAAAAATGCCAAGGCCAACCATTGTAAGTACCGCAAAGGCCTTTGCTGGCTGGAAAGCGCCATTAAAAGCATACTCAAGCAGCAGGAAGGCGGGGCTGAAGATGCCGGCGGCAGCCGCCAAGGCGATCGACAGACCGAATGCCCATAATGCAGCCAGAAGAGGCATCATGAGCAGGTTCAAGAAGAATAGCCCGGTATACACCGCCGGAGCTGCCTTCCGGTAACGGGGGCGGGCTGCTGCCGGGACTTGAGCTGCCGGGGCCTGAGCCGCTGGAGTTCCAGCCGCTTGACCTTCCGGCCTGTCTCCAAACCAGTACAAGGGGTGCTGAGGAGCAACCCGGTTACCTAATGCTTCCTGGGCCAATTCGGCCGGATCGCCCAGCTCGCGAACGATCTCTTCCTCGGTTTTTCCATTCTGAAGGGCAAAAGCAAAATGGGCTTCATAGTCCTCCATAAGCTCGCTGCGCTCCTCTGGCGGCAGCGCCGACAGATGAGAGCTGAGCAGCGATATGAATTCGCTTTTGTTCATAGATGGCTTCCTCTCTCGATTAAATTGGATACGTTGCTGACGAATCGTTTCCATTCAATCACCAGCTTCTTCATGTGAATTTCCCCTTGGGGAGTCAATTTATAATATTTACGGGGCGGGCCTTCACTCGATTCCTGTAAATACGTCGTGCAGTGTCCCTCGTTAACGAGCCTGCGTAGCAGGGGGTACAGCGCGCCTTCCGCCACTTCAATATGCTCCGAGACGGATTGGGCCAATTCATATCCATAGCGGTCTTTCTCGTGGATCAGTACGAGCACGCAAATTTCCAAGGCGCCTTTTTTGAATTGGATATTGATATCCAAATGGCATCGCCTCTTCTTCCTAGTATATTAGTTAGTGTTCATGAGCTGTCGTTTCTCCTACATGTTATCATCCAGTACTGAATAATGCAATATACCTGACGAAAAAGAAGGCACCTGACGGTGCTTTCTTCATTGGCGCTCTGTCTTCCGCTATGTTAACTCTGCTCCTTAGGAGTCCTGAGCGAGCAGCGGCAAATTTTCCGTGGCCGGCCCTTCCAGCACTTCCCCTTTATAATTGAACCTTGACCCGTGGCACGGGCAGTCCCAGGAGCGCTCAGCCTCGTTCCATTCCACCTCGCAGCCGAGATGTGTGCATGTTGTGTCGACGATGTATAAATTGCCCTCCGCATCCTTATAGCCGCCGGCTCTTCTGCCGTGAAGCCGAACGACCCCGCCCTCGCCGGCCTTTAGCTCATCTGGCTTGCGGCGAATGAACCCGACCTTGCCGGACACCCATTCCTTGGCTACATCCGCATTCTGTACCGTAAAGTTCTTGATCCCCGGATTCGCCTTGAAGCGGGATGGCTTGTACAGATCGGTATATTTGTTGCCGTGGCCCATAATGATGTCGCGGAACATGAGGGCAGCCACGGTTCCGTTCGTCATGCCCCATTTGGCAAAGCCGGTCGCCACGAGAACATTGTCTTCGTCCGCGGCAATGGCTCCGATATAAGGGACTTCGTCAATGGTGATGAGGTCTTGGGTCGACCAGCGATAAGGGATGCTTTTGGCTCCGAACAGCTGGCCTCCGAATTTCTCCAGCTCTTCATAGTGCTTGAATGTACACTCGCCTTTTCCCGTCTTATGCGATTCTCCGCCGACCAGAATGACCTGTTCGCCGTCGAGCAGAGCCGATCTCAATGAACGCTTGGGATCGCCGCAGTTAATGTACATGCCCTTCTCCAGGGGAATCTCCGGTTCTATGGCAACCACGTACGACCGTTCTGCATGCAGTCTCGTAAAGTAGAACCCGCCCCCGTCGTAGAACGGGAAATGCGAGGCAGAGATCGCATATTTGCAAATAATCTTATGGCCGTTCTCCGTAGCCAGCTGCCGCCGTCCATCCCCGGTGTTGTCGGCTGCATCCTCCAGGGTCGTATTTTCGTACAGGGCACCGCCGTGGGCGGTTACGTAATCGACAAGGACGCGCAGGTACTGCAGCGGATGGAATTGGGCCTGGTCCTTCAGCCGGATCGCTCCATGAACTTGTAGGGGAATCGGCAAGGTCTCGCACCATTCGCCCGGCAGCCCAAGCTTCTCATAAGCCTCCCATTCCTTGCGCAGCTGCTTTGCCTGCTCCTCAGAGTCAGCATATAAATAGGCATCCTGCTGCTGCAATTGACACTCGATCTGATGCTCCTCTACCGTGGCCCGAATGAAGGAGAGGGCTTCCTCATTGGCTTCGTAATACAGCCTGGCTTCTTGATCCCCGAAATGCGTTCGCAGCTTATCATAAATCATGCCATGCTGGGATGTGATCTTTGCCGTTGTGAAGCCGGTAGTTCCGTCTAGTATTTCCGCTGCATCCACTACGGCTACCTTGAAGCCGGCCTTGCACAGCAAATAGGCGGTGGTAATGCCCGTAATGCCGGCGCCGATGATGGCGACATCGGTCTCAATGTCCTCCTCCAGCCTGGGGAAAGAGGGCAAATCTGTTGTATGCCTCCACATCGACTGGGGGAAGCGGGGCAATGCTCCGGGATCCTTTTCTTGGTTATTCATCGCTAGCCTCCTTATAATCGCGCTTGTTCTCCATTATTACCACGATGGCAGTGAATTAAAGCATCTGCAGACAGCTTGCTTTTTCAAGGCTATCCGTTTGCCGCTGTTGTCGTAATCCGCATGAAAGTGGAGCGGTCAGCAAATAATGGGGGTGTCTTATTGTGGAAAAGAGGCAGCCTTCCCATACAGAGTCTGCATAAAATGGAACATGATGTGGCCACTACCTGTCTTAACGCCGTCTTGACGTATCATGTAATAAGACTTATACTAATTCTAAAAACAAATCATAAGGAATGATTCTATATATGAAATCACTAAATCTAACGACGCAGCGCAAAGCTGTTTATGATGTCGTTCGCAATGCGAATGATCATCCGACAGCAGCGGAAGTGATGAACCGTTTGGTGGAGCAAGGGTATAACTTCGCTTACGGTACGGTCTATAATTCGCTTAGATATTTAACGGAGAAGGAATTGATCCGCGAGTTGAAGCTGGGCGAGGCTGCTAGCCGCTATGACGCAAAGCTTGACGACCATCAGCATATTCTATGCGAGGTATGCGGAAGAGTAGATGAGGTCATGTCGAAGGTTCCCGAGGATTGGAGCGCCGATGTAGCCAAGGAGACCGGATATGACGTGCATCATGCCCATGTTGTATTTGGGGGGGTGTGCCCAGCATGCAGGCAGAAGAAATAAAGAGGAGTCTCAGGGCGGCAACGGGAGCGGCAACAGCAACGGCATTCAGACACCCCGGGGAAGAGCTTGCTTCCAGCGAGGGGCCGTTGGCTTCCGGTCAGCTTCAGGCCTGTCCAATTACGCAGCGCGTTATTCTCGTCAGCCCTTATCCAAGCGGGATTCATGAGCTGGTGAGAGATTTGTCCGTGGGCTGCTTCGATGTTCTGGTGTTCCATCATTGGGAGCAGGGCATACGGAATGCGTTGGCGGCAGATCTGGTGATTTTTGACCTGACCGCCTATCGCAGCCGTGACGAGGCGCTGCTAGTCTCGAAGCGGATGCTGCAGGACCTGGAGGGCGTTCCGTCCTTGCTGCTAGTGAATGAGGCGATGCTGTCGCAAATGGATCAGAGCCTGATGAACCAGGAGCTGCTCGTTTGGCCGGCATCGCCGAATGAGATGCTCTACCACGTGCAGCGGATTATTCGCACGAGCGATCATCGGCCAGCCGCCTCCTCTGCACTGCCGACAGCCGGCACGGTGATTTACAAGGATCTGTGGATCGACCGCAGGAAAATGCAGGTCTATCGCGACGGGACCGCCATCGAACTAACCAAGACGGAATACGAGCTGCTGATCAAGCTTGTGGATCATGAAGGAAGCGTCATGTCCCGGGAGGAGCTCCTGGCAGAAGTGTGGGATACCTCCTTCATGGGCGGCAGCAACGTGGTTGACGTGCATATCAAGAGCTTGCGGAAGAAGCTTGGCGATCGGGCGGCTAACCCGACCTATATCGCGACTGTACGCGGCGTAGGCTACCGCCTGGCTGATTAAGAGGCGACTTCGGCTTTCCCTGCTGTACGGCATTCTTCGAGGAGATTCGACGGCGACAGAAGCCCAAAAAAACCGTTCACTTTTATTTGGGTGAACGGTTTTTTTGCGGTCTGTATTGGAGGGAAATATGCAGATTATGTTGAACATAACAGGCATAAACACAGAATAACCACGGAATAACCACTACATAGTCTAAACGGCTCAAATTTATATTATGGAAAGGATTGTGCAAATGAAGAAGCGCGTAACACTCTCACTGCTTGTGGCCAGTGTATTGATTGCTGTCGTTGCTAATGTTCTGCTGCTGTTGCTGAGGGACACCTCGACGTGGATCGCGGGGGCGGCATCTGTTGTCTTTGCCCTGCTGGTGGCCGCATTGCTCGCCCGGAGCATAACGGGGCCGCTGCAGCGGTTAAGCGAATCTATTCAGAGGATCAGCCGGGGGGACCTGACAGAGCAGATTAGCGGAGCGGGCCGCCAAGATGAGATCGGCGCGGTAGCTAAACGGGTTCAGGAGGCGGTTGATCACTGGGATGCCATGCTGACAGAGATGGGCCAAGCGTCCAGCCAGGTCACCCTATCGGCGAATCAGTTGTCGGCCAGCGCAGATCAGACCACCAAAGCCATCGAGCATGTTACTATGGCGATTCAAGAAGTGGCGGCAGGAAGCGAGCAGCAAACACAAAGTTTGATCGAAGGCGTCAAAGGCATTGAGGATATTTCTCGTCAGGCCGAGGCTATCTCCAGCCATATCCAAAATGTGACCGAAACGATGGAACAGACGACGGCAGTCGCGGAGGAGGGGAACACCTCCGTGATCAGCGTTGTTGAGAAAATCGAACATATACACAGGACGGTTGATGAGCTCGGCACGGTCATTCAGACCTTGAGCGAGAATACCGAGAACATCGGCGGAATCGTCGGCGTTATTACAGGGATAGCGCAGCAGACCAATTTGCTGGCCCTGAACGCCTCGATCGAAGCGGCCAGAGCCGGGGAGGAGGGCCGGGGATTTGCCGTCGTCGCGGCAGAGGTCCGCAAGCTGGCCGAGGGCTCCGAGAGCTCTGCCCGCCAGATCGAAGAGCTTATCGGCGGCATTCAGTCGGAGGTTCAGCGGGCCTTGCAGTCGATGGAGAATGCAAGGAAAGGCGTAGAGGAAGGAATTGTTGCCGTCGATATTTCCGGCCGGAGCTTCTCGCGAATCCGCAGAGCCGTCCGGGGAGCCGCAGCCAAAATCGAAGAGGTATCCGGCGCGGCCCAAGAATTGACGGTTGGCGCGGGCAAGGTATCGGAGACGATGTCGGCTATTCGCGGCATTTCGGAAGAGGGGGCCGAGAATGTAGGAACGATTTCCGCAGCCGCGGAGGAACAATTCGCCTCGATCCAGGAAATTGCATCCTCCACAGCCCAGCTGTCCTTAATCGCCGGACGGCTGGAGGAAATGGTGAGCCAATTCAAGCTGCGGAAATCCTAGGCTAGAGAACTGCTAAATGGGGAACAGGGGCCGTCACGCAAGTCACTGGTTGACAGCGGGGCGGCTTTTTTTGCGGTTAGCGGGCCTATTCGTCAACCCGGGCATGATGCTAAAGTTGGATGCATAAATGTTCCAGTCGGAATTCATTCTAACGAGAAAGATGCAAGAGAACGATTTACTTAGGCCCCGGTGTCGTTTAAGCTTATGATAAAAGAAGCTGTTTTTTAAAGATGGCTGGGACGGGGGTAAAGCTGTGGCTAGAAGATTAGAAGGCAAGCGAATTGCGCTGACCGGCCCTCGCCGGGCGGAGGAACTGGGGAAGCTGATTGAGAATATGGGGGGTGTTCCGCTATATAGACCGGCGCAGGGAACGGTATTCTTAAACGATGAGGAGCTTCGCCAAGGCATTCAGGCGTGGGTGAGCCGTCCGACGGAATGGTCGATTTTTACAACGGGCATCGGGCTTGCTGCGCTGTTTGAAATGGCCGAGGAGCTGGGGCTTCTGGCCCCGCTGCTGGACAATCTCTCCAAATCGCGTATCGCTGCGAGGGGATATAAGACGGTAAACGTATTGAAGAAGCGTCAGCTGGCGCCTCATGTCCGCGATGATGACGGCAGCACAGACGGACTGATTCGTGAGCTGGGCGCATATGATTTGAAGGATGCCACGGTACTGCTGCAGCTGTACGGTGATCCTGCGCCGAAGCTGGTAGCCTGGCTCGAGCAGCAGGGGGCAATTTGCACGGAATTGATGCCTTATCGGCATATTGCCCCGCCAGAGGAAGATTTGAACCGGTTATTGTTCGACCTGATTGAGGGGCGTGTCGATGCCGTATCCTTTACAAGCAGCCCGCAGGTGAGGTTCTTGTTTGAATATGCGCAGAAGCAAGGGCGTTATGACGAGCTCATCGCTGCGCTGAAGGGGCCGGTGATCGCCGTTGCCGTCGGCAGAGTGACGGCGCAGGGATTATATGAAGCGGGCATTCCGCGCGTTGTCGCTCCAAAGGAGGAGCGAATGGGCAGCATGATTGTTGAGCTGGCACGATTCTTCGCCGGCGAGAGCGATCCCCTGCTGACAAGCCAATAAGCCCTGCCTTGCCTGGGGCTGGAAACTTTACAGACAGGAGGAGCAGATCATGAATAAGAAGAGAGCGCTGCTGATCGGAGACTACACTCATCCTAAATTTTATCCCCTGCAAGGGGTTGACCTGGAAATTACCCATATTCTGAATGACAGCTTCACGGTGCAGTGCACAGAGAACAATCATATGCTTGAGGAGAGCAATTTGCAGTCGTTCGATCTTTGTATTTCCTATCACGACAGCTGGAGAGAGAAGCTGTCCTCGAAGCAGACGGCCGGCCTTCTGTCCTGCATCAGCGGCGGCCGCGGACTGCTTATACTTCATAACGGCATCGTGCTGCAGAAGAAATACGAGCTTGCGCAGCTGATCGGCGCCAGGAATGTATCGCACCCTTCCACTCGCAAATTGCAGATGCGCGTGGCTGCGCCGGAGCATGATATCATGCTTCATATTTCGCCCTTCGAGATCGAGGACGAGCCTTATCGCTTTGAATTTGATCCGTTTAGCGAAACGACGATCCTGCTGGAATACGAGATGGATGGGGAATGGCATCCGGCGGCATGGGCGCACAGCTACGGCCTTGGCCGTGTGGTCTATCTTCTGCCGGGCCGCGATCAAGCGGTTTTCCAGCACCCGGAATACCGCAAGCTGGTGCTGCAGGCTGCGAAGTGGGCTGCAAGATCGCCGGGCTAAGCTGCCTTCATGGCAGGGATTTCTACAAGTGTAAAGCGGGGAATAGGGAAAAGCTTCTGCAAAAGGCCGGAACGCTGATTGGACGCGGGTCCGGTCTTTTTTAAATATCGAAATTACAACACGACGAGGTGGATTTATTTGACAACTTTTGACCAATGGGGCATATCGCCAAAGCTTGTTCAAACCCTGCTAGGTTACGGCATCAGCCGTCCAACGCCAGTGCAAGAGGCGGCCATACCCGTGCTGCTGACAGGGGAGGACGCGATTGTTCAGGCTCAGACGGGAACGGGCAAGACGCTGGCCTTCCTGCTGCCGATCATGGATAAGCTGCGGGCGGATCGGTCTGAAGCGCAGGCGCTGATCATTACGCCAACCCGGGAATTAGCCATCCAGATTACGGCGGAGGCGCGCAAGCTGGCAGCTGCCCGGGAAGGAATATCGATTCTTGCTGCTTACGGAGGACAGGATGTGGAGCGGCAGCTTCGAAAATTGCAGAACGGCACCCAGCTGGTTATCGGCACGCCGGGCCGCTTGCTCGACCATCTGCGCCGGGGTTCGCTGACGCTTGGTGCCGTGCGCATGCTCGTGCTCGATGAGGCGGATCAGATGCTGCATATGGGATTTCTGGCCGAGGTGGAGGCGATTATTCGCATGGTGCCGAAGAGCCGGCAGACCATGCTGTTCTCAGCGACGATGCCGGACAATGTGAAGCGGCTGGCTAAGACGTATATGGATCGGCCGCGGGATATCCGGATCGCGGAAACCTCTCGCGTGACTCTGGATAACATTCGGCAAATCGCAGTAGAATGCACCGATCGGGGCAAGCAAGGGGCGCTGGTTGAGCTGATTCGCAGTCACCGCCCTTATCTGGCAGTGATTTTCTGCCGTACGAAGCGGCGGGCCAGCAAGCTGAATGAAGCCTTGCAGGAGGCCGGATTTGCTTCGGACGAGCTGCACGGCGATTTGTCCCAGTCGAAGCGGGAGCAGGTCATGCGCGCATTCCGCGAAGCGAAGCTGGAACTGCTTGTTGCCACCGATGTGGCAGCGCGGGGAATCGATGTAGAGGGCGTAACCCATGTGTTCAACTACGATATCCCTCAGGACGTGGACAGTTATATCCATCGGATCGGCCGGACGGGCCGGGCTGGAGAGAGAGGGATCGCGGTCACCTTTGTTGCTCCGAGAGACATCGATGCGCTCCGGCTGATTGAGCGGGGCATCGGCATGAAGCTGGAGCGCCGGCGACAGGACAGGAACGGAGCAGCGGATCCTGCGAGCGGCCGCACGGCTGCCAAGCGGGAGGTGCAGGACACGGCAAGGAAAGGCAAGAGGCCGGAGGGCGGGAAGCTGGCGGAGGGAAGAGCGAGCGGAGGCCGCCGCGGCCAAGACGGAGACCATGCCGGCCGCGGACGTGCCGCCTCCCAGCTTGGCCAGGCACGAGGCGGCAAACGTATGAATGCAAGAGGCGGCCATACCGCAAGGCAAGACGGAGGCCGGACCGGGAGAGCGGAGCGCGGGGGCGGCCGTGGCCGACGGGGCCGATGAATGCGGAGCGGTATGAAGCTAAGCGCAGCATTAGGCGGCTCTGACACGTTGTAAAGGATAGAAATATGCCATATCTCTAGGGAATGGAGCAAAGGGGAGAGCGTGAAGTGAATAACTTTGAAATAGCATCAGGACAACAAGGCAAGGGACGAGAACAAAGACATCCGCTGAAGCTGTCGGCCATTCTGCTGATCTGCATGCTCGCTGCTGTCGTTATGACAGCATGCGGCAAGGAGGATTCGCCGAAGCCGGCTGATTCAGCTCCCGTGTCCGGGGCCGGGAATAGCGCGCCAGGCAACTTGAACGAGGGCCAGGGAAATGCCGCAGGGGAAGATGGACAAGGCAGCGGCCAGAATGCCGGGCAGGATTCGGGACAGCTTCCGTCGCAAGATCCGGAGGAAGGCTCCGGGGCGGTGGACAAAGCGGCCGCAGCCGATCCGCACAGCGTCGCGGTGCTTGTCAATAAGGAGCTGGCGCTTCCAGAGGATTATGAGCCTTCTGATCTGGTTTACCCGGATGTCCGTTTTACGTTCAAGGAGAAGATCGAGAAGCGGATGATGCGCAGCGAGGCTGCTAAGGCACTGGAGGAAATGTTCGCTGGAGCCGAGAAGGACGGTATTTATTTGGCTGGCGTATCGGCCTATCGCTCCCATAGTACGCAGAAGGGCTTGTTTAACCGCTACGTAGAGAGGGACGGGGAGGAGAAGGCCAAGACGTACAGCGCTGTCCCGGGGCATAGCGAGCATGAGACGGGTCTGGCGATTGACGTCTCGGGAAGCGATGGTAAATGCGCAGCCGAAGACTGCTTCGGGGGAACGAAGGAGGCCGAATGGCTTGCCCGGCATTCCGCGGAGTACGGCTTTATCATCCGTTACCCGGAAGGCAAAGAAGCCATTACGGGCTACAAGTACGAGCCTTGGCATTTACGCTATGTCGGCAAAGAGATCGCTGCGGATATTTTTGAGCGGGGCATTACATTAGAGGAGTATTATGATGCCGTTCCGGTATCCGGAACGCCCTAAAGCTTGCCGAACTACGCCGATAAGCTGATTCATTCTGCTGCTGCCCGGGTTATGTAGTTACGAACTCCAACATAACTTTAGGGAGGCGTATAGACATGTCCGAGCATAATCATGTAGTCAACAAGGAAGGCGAGATGGCGCTGAATAAAGTGGATGATGCGCTTAAGCGTATGGATGGAGAACGGAAGGAAGAGATTCTGAAGAGCTTCGATGCTGTCAAACGTTATTTAGGCGAGCGGATCGAGCTGGCTCAAGGAATAGGGCTTAGCGAGGAGGCAATAGCTAAGGCGGCGGAGAAAATCGGCGATTATTTGGCGGCTAACGAGGAGCCGCGCAACCGGGAAGAGAAGCTGCTTCAGGAATTATGGAAGGCCGGTGAGAAGGAGCATCGTCATGCCCTGGCCCATATTCTTGTAAGGCTCGCCAAATCCGAACAGTAGGCATGTTGGTTAGAGGGGGTTTCCTAAGGGAAATCCCTTTTTTTAATTAACAGAGTTTATGAAGATCAGCTATGCTGAACAATTCTAAAGTCACAGGAAATCTCTCGTGTGAAGCGACTTGCTAGCCTGGGGATTCCGTTGATTTGCGTTTTTATGATTGCAGAATCGCAAGACAGCGATTAAAAACAGTTGACAACTGATAATGATTATCAGTATCTTTAGAGCAGAGGATTTATGTTAGATTATGGTCGCTTCGTGTTCATATAAATCATCAATAAGTCTTATGCGGAAAGGGAGATCATTATGGTGGCCTTGAATACATCCCACTTGAGTATTGCTTATGGGGACCGTCTCATTGTAGAAGACCTGAATATCAGCATTCCAAAGGGGAAAATTACAGCTCTTGTAGGAGCGAACGGCTCGGGGAAATCGACGGTGCTCAAAACAATGGCCCGCATCCTGCAGCCCAAAGAAGGGAAGGTGCTGCTGAACGGGAAGTCCATTCATAAGCAATCGACCCGCGAGGTGGCGAAACAGCTTGCTATTCTGCCCCAGAATCCGACGGCACCCGACGGTCTTACGGTATACGAGCTTGTATCTTATGGCCGTTTTCCGCACCAAAAGGGCTTCGGGGGCTTGAAGTCCGAGGATCGGAAAATCGTGGATTGGGCGATTCAGGCCACCGGAATGAACGAGTTTGCGGACCGGGCGCTGGAACAGCTGTCCGGAGGTCAGCGGCAGCGGGCCTGGATTGCTATGGCGCTGGCACAGGAGACGGACATCCTCTTTCTGGATGAGCCGACGACCTTCCTGGATATGGCGCATCAGCTGGAGGTGCTTCAGCTGCTGGAGCAGCTGAATGCGGAATCCGGGAGCACAATCGTCATGGTCGTGCATGATTTGAACCATGCGGCTAGGTATGCCCATCATATGATTGCCATCAAGAAGGGTCAGGCGATTGCGGAAGGAGCGCCAGCTGAAGTGGTCACCTCCTCCGTTCTGCGCGAAGTATTCGGCATTGAGGCGGATATCGTAACGGATCCCCGCAGCGGAGTGCCGCTATGCCTTCCATACGAGCTGTACCGGGCAGCTGAGAGTAAAGGGCAGCTTTCGAAGAACAGCGTACTTACAGGCACCGGCGATAAGGCGGCTGCACTTTAATAAGCGGCCAGGGCATTCAGAAGGCTCAGAGGGAGCAGGAGGATCAATATGGACCGATTGGCTATCGATTATTCATTGCTGGAGCAGCAATGTTACGTAGTTCGCGAACCTAGAGATCAGGCCATTTATACGATCGAAGGGAAGGCATTCCTGGATCGGAACAGGACCGAGCGTTTCTTGACCATGTACCAATCCGAGATCAAGGGGCTCGATATCCAGGTTGCGGCGACGTATTTCGCGGCAAGCTGGCGGGTTCTCTGTGCGGCGGTGCAATATATGGTGTCATTGACAAGCCCGCGGTTAAACCTCCATTTGGAGAATTTAACGCTGCAGGTCGTTCGGGTAAATGAGTTTCCGATGATTTTCTTTGTGCTGGGGGAAGATTCGGAAATAGCATGGCCGGGGGGCAAGGCTGGAGAGTGGCAGGAACAGCAGCTTGGCAGCTTCTATAAAGAGACCCTGCGGCCGGTTATGGAATCAGCAGCTGAAGTGTCCAAGCTGCCGGTAACGCAGCTGTGGGGCCAGCTTCCCCTGGGAATTGCCTATTATATCAAGCAAATGGCGAACAAGCTGGATTCCGCGGAGCATCGCGCGAAGCTGCAAGCGGATCATGAATCTGTCAAGGAGATGTCCGCAGAGTGGTTTGGTATTAAACGCAACCCGTTTGCCATCAAACAAGTCCTGGTGGATCATCCTTATTCGCCGGGCGAGAAGATGCCTTTGAAGCCGACCTGCTGCCTGGCCTACCGCACCAGCACGGGTCTGGGCTATTGCTATTCTTGTCCCAAGCTGACCAAGCAGCAGAGGGAAGAGAAGCGAATGGAGCTGCTGCACAGGCAGGCGCAATCCAGCAAAACATAGGAGCTATTCCCAAAGTGATATACTCCCCATATAGGACAGGAAAAATAAAGCCTGCTACTATAAGGAGGGCATATCAGTCATCTATGATGATTTTGGGGAACAGCTCTTTTTTTATAGGCTGAATTCGGTTTATTAATATTTCTTGTAATCATCCGCCAAGGATGGCCGCCTCAGCGATAACCTTGGCGACAACCGGAATAATTCTCATTTCTCGGATGTTCCTCTGAAAAAAATTATGAATAACCCCTTGCAATGTGAAAAATATCACACTATAATAGAGATCACAAGGTGAATGATTTCACAATATTTTATTTTCATAAGTGATATATTTCACAATAAACATCCCGATAATTGAACAATATATAACATCGGGTCATTACTAAGGAGGAAGAGAAACCATGAGAGTAGCAGTTATTGGATGTACGCATGCGGGGACGGCAGCTATCGTAAATACAGCAAAATTATATCCTGAGGCAGAGATAACCGTGTATGAGCGCAACGACAATATTTCATTCCTGTCGTGCGGAATCGCCCTGTATGTCGGCGGCGTAGTGAAGGATCCCCAAGGCTTGTTCTACTCATCGCCTGAGCAGCTTGCGGAGCTTGGCGTAGAGACGAAAATGCTTCATGAAGTGACCTACGTAGACACAGACCGGAAGCAGCTGACGGCTCGCCGCTTGCAGACCGGGGAGGAATTTACCGATCGTTTCGACAAGCTGATTGTTACGACGGGATCGTGGCCCGTAGTTCCTCAATTTCCAGGGATCGAACTGGATAACATCATTCTGTCCAAAAACTTCAATCATTCCAACTTGATTATTGAGAAAGGGAAGGAGGCGCAAAATATCGTCGTGGTCGGCGCCGGATATATCGGTATTGAATTGGTCGAGGCTTTTCAGATGAACGGCAAGAGCGTCACGCTGATTGATGCGGAGGAGCGGATTCTAAGCAAATATCTTGACGAGGAATATACGGATGTTATTGAGAATACCCTTCGTGATCGCGGTATTTCACTAGCGCTTGGCGAGAAGGTTACGCGGTTTGAGGGCGAAGAGGGCAAGGTGAGAGCTGTCGTGACCGATCATGGGCGCTATGCGGCCGACGTTGTCATTCTATGCATCGGCTTCAAGCCGAATACGGAGCTGCTGAAGGGCCAGGTCGATATGCTGGATAATGGGGCGATCCTCGTAGATGAGTATATGCGTACGAGCAAGCGCGATGTGTTCGCTGCAGGCGACAGCTGCGCCGTATACTACAATCCGCTTAAGAGCCATGCGTATATTCCTCTTGCCACCAATGCCGTGCGCATGGGGACGCTGGCCGCCCGCAATCTGGTATCGCCGACGGTGAAATATCTTGGAACCCAGGGAACCTCAGGTATCAAGATTTATGAGAACAACATTGCAGCCACCGGGCTGACGGAGATAGCAGCCAAGGAAGCGGGACTTGAAGCGGAATCGGTGCTGGTAACCGACAGCTATCGTCCGGAGTTTATGCCTAGCCATGAAAAGGTTACGCTGAAGCTCGTATATGAGCAGGGGACCCGGCGGATTCTGGGCGCGCAAATTATGTCCAAGGTGGACTTGACGCAATCGATCAATACCATCTCCGTCTGCATCCAAAATGATATGAAGATGGAGGAGCTGGCGTTCGTCGATTTCTTCTTTCAGCCGCATTTTAACAAGCCATGGAATTTCTTGAACAGTGCGGGACTGCAGGTGCTTCCTGAAGTGCCGGCTCAGGAAATCGTCCACGTCTGATCGAGGAGTGACTGGAAGCAATCCCTGCCTTAAAAGAATATAGCCACTGCGGGGGTCATGCCCTGTGCAGTGGCTTCTTTCATGCCTGAGGTGACTTATATTACATTGCGGGCACACCGGGGCACGGTACAATGAGAAGGAAATATATAGACAGAGTACTGCCCGGTTGGTACTGCTCAGTTCAAGGGAGATGATTACCATGGCTTATTACAAACCGCCGCAAATTGCGGAAATAACCGTGGATACGGGAGTCCAGAAGGCGCGGAATCCGCTGCTGACTGTGATTATATTGGGTTTTCTCGGCGGAGCTTTTATCGCTCTCGGTTTTTTGCTCGACATTCGGGTGATCAGTAATGCGCCGCAGGAGTGGGGAAGCATTGTCAACTTCATCGGGGCCGCCGTGTTCCCTATCGGCCTCATCCTCGTTCTGCTCGCAGGCGGCGAGCTGCTGACGGGCAATATGATGGCCGTGCCGCTCGCGCGGATGGCCGGCCGTATTACGACGCTGGAAATGTTAAAGAATATCGTGCTTATCACCCTGGCCAATTTTCTCGGCGCCGTCTTTGTAGCTTATTTCTTCGGGCATGTCGTCGGGCTGACCTCCAGCGGTCCTTATCTTGATAAATTGATCGCGATGGCCGGGCACAAGCTGGATGACAGCTTCCTGCAGGCCTTCGTATCCGGGATCGGCTGCAACTGGCTTGTTGCGCTTGCCGTGTGGCTGTCCTACGGCGCCGATAATATCAGCGGCAAAATTCTCGGCATCTGGTTCCCGACGATGGCTTTTGTCGCCATCGGCTTCCAGCACGTTGTCGCCAATATGTTCCTTCTTCCCGCGGCGATATTTGAGGGTTATTTCTCTTGGGAAGATTACTTTCGAAATTTCGTGCCTGTCTGGCTAGGCAATTTGACCGGCGGAGCTTTGTTTGTCGCAGGGGCCTACTGGACGGCTTATCTGAAGAACCGGAACGAACAGGCCGTTTCCAGTCCGGCCGCCGCAGGCAACCGGAAATCGGCTTGAAATCTGAAGAATCCAGGAAAAGAAGCCATTTCAATCAGCAGCCTCTCCTATGCCCGGCATCATGCCGGGAGGGAGGGCTATTTGGCGTTCCATGCGATACAGCGGCGCTCCGGAGCTCAATCGTCTAAACTCAACCTATCTAAACTCAACCTATCTAAACTCAACCTATCTAAACTCAACCTATCTAAACTCAACCTATCTAAACTCAACCTATCTAAACTCAATTATACTTTACATGAATTTGCAAAGAGCTATATGATAGATTGATCAGTATGTTTTTTGCCTATTGTTTGTTTGGAAAGGTGTGTATGAGATGATTCATGAACAGGACGGGATATTTCCGGCTGTGTGTCCCCTGGATTGCCCGGACACTTGCGGCCTGTTATTGCATAAAGAAGACGGGAAAATTGTAAAGGTGACGGGGAATCCCGAGCATCCGATCACGAGGGGGGCTATTTGCAATAAGGTCCGCAATATGACGGAGCGGGTCTATCACCCTGAACGCATCCTCTATCCGCTGCGGCGAACGGGGGCCAAGGGTGAAGGGAAATTCGAACGGATCACCTGGGAAGAGGCTATCGGCGAGATTGCGGGGAGATTTACGGAGCTGATTCGTGATTACGGATCCGAGAGCATTATGCCTTACAGCTTCTATGGCAATATGGGAGTGATCAGCGTAGAAGGCATGGATCGCCGCTTCTTTCACCGGCTTGGGTCAACCCGGCTGGATCAAGGCATTTGCTGTGCCGCCGGAAACGCTGGCTGGAGATATACGATGGGATTCATGGCGGGAACGAGCCCGGAGGCTAGCGTCAAGGCTAAGCTGTTCATCGTATGGGGGCAGAACACGATCAGCACGAATATGCACGCGTGGTCAATTATGGAGAAAGCACGCAAGCAAGGCGCAAAGCTGGTAGTAATCGATGTGCACCGAAATCGGACTGGCGATCGGGCGGACTGGTTCATTCCGCTCCATCCAGGAACGGATGCCGCCCTGGCCCTTGGTATGATGCATGTTCTGTTTGAGCGGGGATTGGTAAACGAGAAGTTCCTGAAGAAATATACCGTCGGCCATAAGGAGCTGCGCGAGCATGTGAAGCAGTATACACCGGACAAGGTGGCCGCAATTACCGGCGTTCCGGCGGAGGATATCGTCAAGCTGGCCGAGATGTACGGGGAGACGTCCCCGGCGTTCATTCAGATCGGCAATGGTCTTCAGCATCATGACAACGGAGGCATGAACGTAAGGGCGATCGCTTGTCTTCCCGCATTGACCGGGCAATGGCTCGTCGAGGGCGGCGGAGCGATCAAATCGAACGGCGATTACGCGAAATTCAATGAAGCCGCATTAGCCCGTCCCGATCTCCGGCCGAATCCGGATGCCCGGGTCGTCAGCATGAACCAGCTTGGCGAGGCGCTGCTGTCCCTGGATCCGCCGATTCGCGGGATGTTTGTCTACTGTTCCAATCCGGCCGTGGTCGCACCCGAGACGGAAAAAGTGGAACAGGGCTTGCAGCGCGAGGATTTGTTCACAGTAGTGCACGACCTGTTCATGACCGATACGGCCAAATATGCGGATATCGTCCTGCCGGCGACCTCGACCTTCGAGAACATGGACTTATATTCATCGTATTGGCATCACTATGTACAGCTTCAAGAGCCCGTCATCCCTCCACAAGGAGAGAGCAAAAGCAATATAGAGGTGTTCAAGCTGCTCGCCCAAGCGATGGGCTTCGCCGAGGAAGCCTTCCAGGATACGGAGGAGGACATGATTCGCCAGGCGCTTGATCATCCGGCTAACCCCTATATCGAGTCTGTGACACTGGAAGGGCTGAAGGAGCATCGCTTCCTCAAGCTGAATATGGAGCATCAGAAGCGTTATTTAGAGACGCTTCCCACCCCATCCGGCAAAATCGAGCTGTATTCGCAGCGCATGGCGGATGCCGGCCTTCCGCCGCTGCCGACCTATGTTCCGCTCGTCGAGGGCTACGACGGGGTGCGGCGCCCGGGCAAGGGCTCTCTCTATCCGCTTATGTTCATCTCGCCGCCGAACCACAGCTTCCTTAATTCCAATTTCGCTAATGTGAAGAAGCTGGCAGCGTTGGAGAAGGGGCCAGCGCTGCAAATCCATCCGCTGGATGCCGAAGTCCGGGGAATAGCGGATGGGGATGAGGTGCTTGTCTGGAACGATCGCGGCCATTTTGCCGTAACCGCACAGGTAACAGATAAGATGCTGCCAGGAACCGTCGTCAGCCAGGGGCTGTGGTGGGAGGAGGAGGGCAAGCGCCAGCGCGCGAATGCGCTGACTCCGGAGCGCCTCTCCGATATGGGCAACGGGGCGACCTTCTTCTCGACAGTTGTCGAGGTAAAGCGTCAAGGGAAGGGCCTGGCGGAGTGAATAGGATTGCGCGCCAGCAGAGTGAATAAGATTGCGCGATACTGGATAGCTTTGTGTATATGTATAGGAAAGCCCGCAAGGGCTTTTTCTTTTTCATGCAGATAGTGCGTTCGTCCTGCTGCGCCCGCGTCCTGCGGGGAGGGCGGCGCTTACCGCCGCATTCGTTATTGCGTATCCCTGGATGATCTGGTGCAGACAGCCGCGAACAATGCAATATGATGGTTTTTGAGCAAGTTCCTTATAGTGGTATAATAAATGGCAGTACATCCATTATTGGACGATTATTGGACGATGGAAAGGGATGGCGGCATTCATGGCTGATCAATCGGATTTGCACCGGGATTCCGGGATATGGATCAGGCGGTCGGAGTTGCGTGATGCGGCTCAGTTAATGCAGCTTGATGAAATAGTATGGGACAGCAGGACAAGCCCGTCTCCTGTCAAATGGGCCTCCCGGGAGCAATATTTGCGGAAATGCCCGCCCGGAGGACAACTGGTGGCCGGAATCGATGAGAAGGTATGCGGGTATTTGGGCTTTGCCGCGCCGACGTCGATGGCATGCCATCGCCATGTATACGAGATTCATTTGGCGATCCACCCTTCCTACCGGCGGCTCGGGATCGGCAGCAAGCTAATGGCAGCAGTGAAGAAGCTGGCTACGGAGGAGGGAATCGGAAAGCTGTCGCTACGCGTGCTCAGCACAAACCCATGCGCTGTTGCATTTTATGAGAGCTGCGGATTTATGGTGCAGGGCAGGCTGATTGCCGAGTATTGCATTGAAGGGGAGTTCGTGGACGATATCTTGATGTGGTACCCGATTGCTTTGGAGGCTTCCGCCCAGAGCAGACGGGAAGAAGCGCTGTCTCGAGCCGGGGGCGGCCCAAGTCCAGAATCCGGATCGGGACATGGATAGGGGCTCGGGCCGGAATTCGGATCGGGATTCATTGCCGGAATTCGGATCGGTACCGATCAGTCAGGATTTGATGAGATTGATCGGGATTTGATCGGGTTCGATTGGGTTTCAATTGGGTTTCTTTCGGGTTAGGAGCAGGACCAGGGCCCGGGTTGGGTTCCGATGATGCACGGTAAGGCACCCGAAGAGAGGGAGGGGCTTCTACTCCCTTTTATTATCTGGTCCGCTTGGGCTTTAGTTCAAGCGCATAGATGTCTTCCTCCAGCGATGCCATTTTCTCGTTTACGAGCTGCCGACAGTCGCCAAGTGCCTGGTTGTATACATAAGGGCCGATTTGTTTCAGAAAAAAATCGAGCATACCGTCCGCGGCCAAGTCACCGATTTGTTCGCCTCGTTCCATTTCGAAATATTCCTGAATAAGCGCTATAATTTGTTCGCGCTGCTCTCTAGGCAGCTTTAAAGGGGTAATACTCATAGTTTATACGTCCTTTCGCGAGAATGGATGGTTTTTATCATAACAAAAACGTCTGCCGCGGCACCTCCAAGGTGCCAGATTGTATTTAGCGTGAGTTTTTCAGTGATATAAGGATGCAAAGACTCTGAAGTTACGCTGGCCTATCAATACAAAACATCTATCGGGACACCTTCCAAGAAGCAGACCGCCTTTAGCGGGATTTTTTTGTGATATAAGGATGCAGAGACTTCGAAGTTACACTGTCTTATATCATAACAAAAAACGCCTGACAGCGCCCACTCGAAGATGCCGTGAAAAGCCCTGCCATTGAACTATTGCGAAGTTATCGGTATATTTATAAGAAGAAAATCGGGTCAGAACGAGGCTTATCATTTAAGGAAAGGTTGATATCCGTGGAGCATAACAGCAGTAACAGTACCCCTCCAAACTTTATTAAGAATATTATTACCGAGGATCTGAAGAGCGGCAAGGTGAAGGAGATCGTTACGCGCTTTCCGCCGGAGCCTAACGGTTATTTGCATATCGGCCATGCCAAGGCAATTTGGCTTAACTTCACGATTGCGGATGAATTCGGCGGACGCACCCACCTGCGCTTTGACGATACGAATCCTGTCAAGGAGGACGTAGAATACGTCAATTCGATCAAGGAAGACGTGAAGTGGCTTGGCTTTGATTGGGAAGAGCTGCATTTTGCTTCCGATTATTTCGAGGAGATGTATCAGCGGGCGATTGTGCTGATCAAGAAAGGCAAGGCTTACGTCGATGATCAGAGCCCGGAGGAAATTCGCGCGACTCGCGGGACGTTGACCGAGCCAGGACAGAACAGCCCGTACCGCGACCGTTCCGTGGAGGAGAACCTGGATTTGTTTGCCCGCATGCGCGCGGGTGAATTCAAGGACGGCGAGAAGGTGCTGCGCGCCAAAATCGACATGGCTTCGCCTAATATTAACTTAAGGGATCCGGTCATTTATCGAATCCTTCATGCTTCGCACCATAACACGGGAGACAAGTGGTGCATCTATCCGATGTATACGTATGCCCATCCCCTGGAGGATGCGATTGAGGGCATCACGCATTCCCTCTGTACGACGGAGTTTGAGGATCAACGGCCGTTCTACGATTGGGTCATTGAGGAGACGGAAATGCCAAGCGTTCCGCGTCAATATGAATTTGGCCGCCTGAATCTGACACAAACGGTAACTAGCAAACGCAAGCTGAAGCTGCTGGTCGACGAGGGTATCGTGGATGGCTGGGACGATCCAAGGATGCCGACGATATCCGGCCTGCGCCGCCGGGGTGTGACACCGGAAGCCATCAAGGCGTTCGTATTCGAAGCCGGAGTATCCAAAGCGTATGGGGAAATCGATCTGAAAATGCTCGATCATTTCATCCGCGAGGATTTGAAGCTGAAGGCGCCTAGAACGATGGCTGTCCTTGATCCGCTCAAGGTCGTGATCACGAATTACCCGGAAGGGCAAAGCGAGCTGCTCGAAGCCGAGAATAATAGTGAGAATCCGGAAATGGGACATCGCCAAATCCCGTTCTCCCGGGAAATTTACATTGAGCGTGAAGATTTCATGGAGAATCCGCCAAGCAAATATTTTCGCTTGTTCCCGGGCAATGAGGTTCGCTTGAAGCATGCTTACTTCATCAAATGCAATGACGTGATCAAGGATGAGGAAGGCAATGTGCTTGAAATCCACTGCACCTATGACCCGGAAACGAAGAGCGGCAGCGGCTTTACCGGCCGCAAGGTGAAGGGCACGATCCATTGGGTGGACGCTTCTCAGGCAGTGCCTGCGGAATTCCGGCTGTATGAGCCACTTATTCTGGAGGAGCAAGTAGAAGAAGAAATTCAGCTCGACGACGAGGAAGCCGGCGAAGAGAAAACCTTCATGGACTACCTCAACCCCAACTCTCTGAAGGTGGTTCAAGGCTTTGTGGAGCCTGGTTTGAAGGATGTGAAGCCGCAGGATAAATTCCAGTTTTTCCGGCACGGTTATTTCAACGTGGACTCCAAATATTCGGAGCCGGGCCGCCCGGTCTTTAACCTGATCGTTTCGTTGAAGAGCTCCTTCCAGCTTCCCGCCAAAAAGTAAATTAGGGATATAAAGGTACTGCGTGCATAATGCAGATGAGTATAGTGTTACGTACACAGTAGATTTGCTTGATGCATATACATAGTGCGCTTGCATAGTGCGCTTGCATAGTGCACTTGCGTAGTGCTTGTGTAGTGCACTTGCGTAGTGTACCTGTGTAATGTACCTGTGTAGTGCACTTGTGTAGTGCACTTGTGTAATGTACCTGTGTAGTGCACTTGTGTAATGCACTTGTGTAGTGCACTTGTGTAGTGCACTTGTGTAGTGTACTTGCGTAGTGTACCTGTGTATGTACTTGCGTAGTGCACTTGTGTAATGTACTTGTGTAATGTATTTGTGTAGTGCACTTGTGTAGTACATTTCTGCAGAACATTTGCGTGGTGTATAGAGTGGTACATTGCGTGTTTATTTTGTGGTGTATTTACGAAGTTTAAGTCATCGGTGTATATGTGAACTGTATGTGTATGGTCTATCCGCGGAGTGCATGTGCATGGGCTATCTGCCGAGCATAGTGCATTTACCGCTACAAAATACCCGCTTAATAGCGAGCCGTGAGACCCGCTTTATAGCGGGTTTTTTGCGTTATTTACGCTAGCTAAGGCTTGTGGGAATATTTGTAATGTTTGAAGGTGGCTAAGTGGTCACGATTAAAACCAGGAAAGGGCCTAACAATCCTTGGAGAATTACTGAAGGACGGGAAGTGCAAGGTGTAAGGAATCAGTTGAGAATCAAATAAGGGGTAGCGTGAACGGGCAGTGGTAGAGGGCAGTAATTGGGGCGATCAAGCCCAGCTCGGAGTTCGTAAGTAATGTGAGGCAGCAGGAGTGGTCTGAAGTAGCTTGAAGCGAAGTAGCAGGATTGGCTGAGGTAATTTTAAGTGACGTAGCATAACAGGGTTGGTTGAAGTAATTTCTAGGGAGTGACAGGATTTGTGAGAGTAAAATGAAGCAAGTAGCAGGATTGAGTGGAGCAAATAGCATAAAACGGCAAAATCTGGTGGAAGCTAACGGACCCTAGTTCCGCTATTTACGGAAAAAAGCACAAAATTTTAAACTAACGGACCGTGGTTCCGCTACTCGGCAAAAAGAACCTGATATGGAGCAGTTTTAGGGGCAATAGCGGATCCTGTGTCCGATAAATTGCCAAATCGAGCAAAATAGAGGAAATAACGGATCCCATGTCCGTTAAGAATATTTTGAAAAAATGTTTTTAAAAGCTGCATTTTTAGGAAATAGTATATCGTAACAAACCATAATTTAAGTTTGATTTCCTAATAGGAGGAGCTAACGTGAAAACATTAGATACGATTGCCCTTACGCTGCTCATTATCGGCGGCATTAACTGGCTGCTAGTAGGATTGTTCCAATATGATCTGGTAGCATCGATTTTTGGCGGTCAAGACAGTGCAGGCGCTCGGATTATCTATACGATCGTCGGAATTTGCGCTTTGTATTGCATCAAATTCTTCGGAGGAACCGCCGTCGACAACAACAGGGCTGCGCGTTAAGCCTATTGCTAACCGCATGGCAGCAGGCGCTTACTCCAGTGGCCAACGATGCCCCGGAGTGATCCCGCTGCCATCGTCGGCTAGCCTTGCAGCCTGGCGCATTCACGCCCGCCAAGTAGGCAAGCCCCATGCTGGTCTGGCAGCAGGCGCTCACTCCGGGGGTAAACGATGCCTCCGGGTGATCCCGCCGCCATCGTCGGCAGCCGCACTGCCCTGGCGCATTCACGCCCGCCAAGGGGGCAAGCCCTATGCTGGTCTAGCGGCAGGCGCTTACTCCGGTGGCCAACGACGGCTCCAGGGTGATCCCGCCGCCATCGTCGGCAGCCGCACTGCCCTGGTGCATCTATGCCCGCCAAGCGCGCTAGCCATGCCACCTCGGCGTAGCCATGCCACCTCGGCGTAGCCGTGCCACCAATAGCCACAGGCATGCAGCCCAAAAAGCCGCCCCGCTCCATCAAAAAGGATGAAGCGGGGCAGCTTTTTTTGCGTCTGCTGCTGATTATACCGCAGAACAATAGTACCTCCGGCCAATAGTACCTCTGGCGCGATGCTTAAACTGTGGATCGTTCAATTAGCTTAAAGCCCAGCTCCTGAATAATCGTGCTGTCGGTCTGTTTGGTAATATGGCGGTAGATGATGCCGAAGGCCTCCGCTCCAATTTCATTCAGCCGGTTATCGATGGTAGTGATGCCAAGAAGCTTGGAGATCGGCTGATTATCCAGACCGATAATGGCAAGCTCGCCGGGAATCCGGATGCCTTCATTCTGCGCGGCAATCATCAATCCGGCGGCAACCTGGTCTCCGGTAATTAGGAGCGCGGTTGGCGGGTCGTCCATAGTCATGATATGTGCCAGCAGTCTGGCGCCATCTTCGAGCTGAAAGCAGTTGTCGAAGATCCAGGCTTCACGGCTCTCGCCTCCGAGGGAGGTCAGCGTATCCACATAAGCTTTGTGGCGGGTGATGCTGCTGGCGCTATTTCTGCGGTTGACCGTGTAGCCGATTCGGCGATGTCCCTTCTCCCACAAATACATGAGAGCCTTTTGGAAGGAGGCATAGTGATCGAAATAGACACTGGATAAGGCTCGCCCGCGCACTTCCTCGCATAACGTAATCGGGCCGTATTTGGCATATTTCTCGATCTGATTCAAGGACAGGGAACGCGAGACGATGATGAGCCCGTCAACGATCTTATCCCGCAGCATGTGAAGCGCCTTTCGTTCCTCATGGGCACGGTAGCCAGTCTGGCACAGCATCAGCTGATAGTTCACCTGCAGCGCGTGCTGTCCGATCCCTTCGACGACCTTTCCAAAGTAAGCATTATTGATCTGGGGAAGAACAACGCCGATTGTCTGCGTAGCTCCCTTGACCAGGTGAACGGCGTTCATGTTCCGCGAATATTGCAGGCGCTCTACGGCCTCCTCAACGGCCTTGCGTTTATCCTCCCGGACGTAGGGGTGATTGTTGAGTACCCGGGATACCGTGCTGATGGAGACTCCGGCAGCCTCGGCGATTTGTTTAATGTTCGGCATGTCAGCAGCCCACCCTTCCATCCCAATTTTTATGAGGTCTTACTTGATCTGAAATGCATTTCATAGTTTAAAATAAGGAAGTACCACAGAAAACAACACCTTGCTGTTCGGCGTGACCGGCTGCTGCGTTCGGGCGTGACGGGCAGGGAGTTGTTTTTTTGCATAATGTAATCGTCCAGTTAATAAAAGACCGATGCCCCTATGGAGCATCGGACATTTCGGTTCCATCAAGCTTCTTCGGATAACGGAATAGGCGAATAGCCTGCCTTATAAATGCGGTACCACATGGCTGCAAAGCCTGCCGCGCCGAATAATGTGAAGGCGACGCCGATGCGGTACATGATGACCGCCCCGAAGCTTTGGAACAGCCAACCGCCGAGGAACCCGGCCAGAATGAAGGCAAGACCGCTCAGTGCGAAGGCGTAGACGGCTTGTCCAGAGGAGCGAAGAGGACGGGGCAGCAGCAGGGCAGTCAGCCGGGTGCCTACATAGAAGAAGCCGCCGAATGTCACCGAATGCAGCACTTGGATAAAAATGATTTGTACTGGCGTAGAGGCTACGGACATCAGCTGCCACCGGAGAGCGAACAGGAGGCTGACGATCGTGATGCAGGCCATTAAATAGGTGATTCTTCGCTTAAGGAAGCGATGCAGCAGCACAAAGGCCCCCGCCTCGAATAGCGTGGACAGGAACACCGCCCCGCCAACCTCCAGCCTCGAGCTGCCCAAATCATTCATGAACAGCGGCATAAATATAGTGTTAATGGCATTGGGGATAGAGACCATCACCCCGAACGCAATAAAGGCGATAAAGTATTTATTCTGCACAGCCCGGGCGATTTCGAAGGATTTCAACCAAGGCGTGTTCGTCGTCTTACGAATGGACGGGAGCATCAAGGCGGAGCCGATCGCCAGCATCAAGGTCGCGGTAAAGAGCAGGGCAATGCCGTTATGTCCGACCTGGTCGATGACGAAGCCCGCGGTTAGCGCCAGCAAAGTCCATCCCAAGGAGCCCCACAGCCGATAAGTGCTGAATCTCAAATCGGTCCCTTCGATATAGCCGAGAATCAGGCTGTTGCTCTGCGATAGCAGGGGACTTTGAAAGAAATACAGCAGAAGCATCGTCAAATAGAGCATAGTAAAGGTATTAACCTGAAATACCATATGGCCGGCGATTAGCAGGCCTGTAAGCATAATTAGCAAGATGATGCGAATATTCTGAGTACGGTCGCTCAAATATCTCCAGAATGGATGGGCAAACAGGGAGACCAGAGGGGCAATCGCCATCAGGCTGCCGATTTCCAGCTTGTCCATGCCGACGTCCAACAAATATAATTGGAAGAAGGCTGCAAAGATAACCATAGTTCCATAAATGAAAAAATTAAGCAGCCCTAAGGGCAGTAAAGAATTTGACGGATTCTCAGTATAATTCCGCAAACGCGCCATTCCCTTCTGTCCAAATCGACACTGAATCGATAGCTCGCAATGATTTAAATGGTTACGTTCTCAATGTAACACAGGGACGAAAAAGGTTACAAACCATCTTTTACCGGATTAACAGAAATATTACTAATTATAACCCTTCTTGAACATAAGGAGACGATAAAATGGAATGGACTGGAATTATTTTGGCTGGCGGCCATTCGAGCCGGATGGGGACCAATAAGGCAGTTCTGCCTCTAGGAGGGCTTTCTGTCATTGAACGCATTGTAGGGGAACTGCAGAAGGCTGCCGGGCATATCGTCATCTCCAGTGGGCAATCAAGCGCTTATGCCGGGCTTGGGCTGCCTTTGCTGCCGGATATCTATCCGGGGTGCGGTCCGCTGGCAGGGATTCATGCCGGCCTTGCGGCATCGCCTCATCGGTGGAGCCTAGTCGTGAGCTGCGACATGCCCTTCGTAAATGCGCCGTTGTTCCGCTTTTTGGCCGAGCAGGTTCGGCAGCATGAGGAACAGGGCAGCGAGCCATGCGGAGAGATCTTGGATGCGCTTGTTCCCCGCATAGGCGGCCGGCCGCAGCCGCTGCTGGCCATGTATAACCGCAGTGTATTGTGCGGGCTGGAGCGTACGCTAGGGGAAGGCCGCCTGAAGGCAAATCAGTGGGTATCAGGGCTTAAAGCCAGATATATTGGAGAACAGGTGCTGAGCGAAGCCTCCGGGCTGTCTGCGGAGCTGGCGGCTTTCAATATGAACCGGCCGGAGGATTACCAGGCTGCGCAGCGGCTGTATGAACAACAGAATTTGCAGTAAAAAAGGCGAACCTTTTGGCGCTCCTGCGTCCTAGGCTCGCCTTTTTTCAAGATTAGCCCGATTTGCGGCATTACATTAAGCATAATGGGGAAGCCCAACGGGAAGCTTCCAGCAGGCAAATTGCAGCGGGCAGCTTTCAGCACACAAATACCAGAACGCATGATTTCCAGCAGGCAGCTTCCAGCACACAAATTCCAGCACACAAATTCCAGCACGCATGAATTACCAGCAGGCAGTTTCCAGCACGCAAACTCCAGCAGGCAACATTCAGCACGCAGCTTCAGTTTGCGGTGTTTTGTTGAATGACGGCGGTCGGTCGGCCATAGCTTCGTCCGCCGCCTGAGAGGAGGCTGCAGCGATCGGTCACAGAAATGCGGAGGAGTCGTGAATCCACCCAAGTCATCCAGCCAGGAATCCAGCAAGCTCCAGCTTAGATTCATCCCAAGCTCCTAGCAGTGCATCAAAAGCTTAGATTCAGCCCAAGCTCCTAGCAGTGCATCAAAAGCTTAGATTCATCCCAAGCTCTTAGCAGTACATCAAAAGCTTAGGTTCAGCTCAACTCCTTAGCAGTGCATCAGCACCCTTTAGCAGGGCATTAAACTTCTATAAAGCTCGCATAGGCCGCATAGGCCGCGCCAATTTTCAGGGTGAACGGCGACGGAGAAAGCGTTAACCAAAATGTAAAATATATCATATAAAGCATTTTCATTGTTAGGCTATAATGAAGGTGAGCGATACATGACCCCCTTAATCATGTGTCGGTATATGTTTACTTGGATGATTTCCGAACCAAGGAGGAAATCATCTTTTTTTCAAACTAAGCGGGGCATAAACCTTAATATACGGGCCTATACTTGTCTTATATTTCTTTGCGGGGAGATGACCGATATGAGCATGTTGTTCAAAGAGCCTGTTCAAGCATCGCCGGAGCAAATCGTATGGCTGGAGCGCCGCGGCTGGGTGTATGAGCTGCTGATGGATTTTTTGAGCCGTCCGCCGCGCATGTCTTTGATTGCCCAATGGCGGCAGCGTGCGGAAGCGACGGATCGAATTCCCAACAGCAGGGGCGGTAAGCGGCTGAGAAGTTATTTGGAGAGCATTCCCGAGCATCAATTTCGCAGTGTATGCCATTTGGAAGCCGAGGAATATCGGCGGCTTTTCATGGGAGATCGGGGCTTGCTGATCCCTTGGGAAGGGACATTTCGGGCAAAACGGGACGGGGCGAATGCCGCTGCGTGCATCTCCCATATCCGGTCCATGTACGCCGATAGCGGGGTAGTGTTCAATAAATTGTCCGGCGAACGGGACGATCACATTGCCATGGAGCTGGAGTTCATGGCCGTCATGGCGGAGGGGATGCGCAGCCGGGCGGATTTGGAACATATGCGAAGCAGCTGCCTGGAGCTGGCTGACGCCCAGATCCGCTTCCTGGAAATCCATTTGCTGAAATGGGCCCCGCGGCTGGCAGAGGAGATGATCCGGGCGACCGAGACTCCGCTCTACAGCGGATTGGCCGAGCTGCTGCGCGAGTTCCTGCACCAGGATCTGGAGCAGCTTCGCAAATGGAAGGCAGATATAAGCTAGTTCAGGCTTCAACCTCATACAGAAGGACGATCCGCCTAGGGGCGCTGAAATCAGGCACCCGGTGATCGTCCTTATTTTGTTTAGTTTCCATTCTCATCGAATTTGTACCCTTATGCGCTATAATGGAGGGAAAGAACATTTTATTAGGAAGAAACTTGCGGATCATGTAAAATAGAATCACTGCAGCATACTGTGAAAAGGAGTACAACCATGAGACGTGGATTGCAAATCTTGATTATTGCCGCCATACTTATTGCATTTTATTATTTCGGCTTCGGCGTCTTCGGCAAGTTCGGCGGTACGCTGGTCAGTATTTTTCAGACCTTGACCGTAATTACGATTGGTTTTGCGATATTTATGGAAAATCGAAACCCTTCGAGTACCGTGGCCTGGATTTTGGTGCTTGGCCTGCTTCCGGTCGTCGGTCTTATTTTTTATTTCCTGTTTGGCCAAAACTACTTCAAACGCCGGAATTTCGATAAAAAGGCCGAGGAGGACCGCAAAAACTACGAACGCATCGATAACAACGCTCATATGCTGCCCCGGGATTTATCGCAGTTCACGCCCGAAGAGCAGCGGCTGCTTCAGCTGTCCCAGCGTTTGGCGCGGACGCCTTTTTCCATGGCTACCCGAACGAAGGTGCTGACGAACGGCGAGGAGACCTTCTCTTCGATCTTAAGGGAGCTGAAGAAGGCTGAGCATCATATACATATGGAATACTATATTTACCGGGCGGACGACATCGGGAGGGAAATCCAGAAGACCCTGATCGAGAAGGCCAAGGCTGGCGTTGAGGTCCGGTTTATGTTCGATGCCGTCGGCAGCATCGGTCTGCCGAAGTCCTTCATCCGCGAGCTGGAGGAGGCCGGGGTCAAGGTCGGCATTTATGGACAGGTCCGTTTTCTGGCCCTATCGAGCCGGGTGAACTATCGGAACCACCGGAAAATCGTCGTCATCGACGGCACGACCGGCTTCATCGGCGGCCTTAACGTAGGGGACGAATATTTGAGCCGGAGCAAGACGTACGGCTTTTGGCGGGACACGCATATGCTCGTTAAGGGAGAGGCGGTCCGCTCGCTGCAAATTATTTTTCTGCAGGACTGGAAATACGTCACCGGAGAGAAGATCATGGATCTGCAATATTTCTCACCGGAGCTGGAGACTGGCTGCGGCGGTGCCGTGCAAATTGTGCCTAGCGGACCCGACAATGAGAGCCGTACACTGAAAAGCATCTTTTTCTCGATGATGTCCTCGGCCAAAAAGTCTATCTGGCTCGCTACCCCGTATTTCATTCCGGATGACGATATTTTTACGGCGCTTAAGATTGCTGGCTTATCCGGTCTAGATGTACGGATTCTATTTCCGGCCAAGCCGGACAAATGGCTGCCGTTTCTGGCCTCTCATTCTTACTTTCCCGAGCTGCTTGAGGCTGGGGTGAAAATTTTTGAATACGAAAAAGGCTTTCTCCATTCGAAGCTGCTCATCGTGGATGGAGAAATCGCCACCGTTGGCACGGCCAATATGGACATGCGCAGCTTCCATTTGAATTTTGAGGTAAACGCCCTGCTCGTGCAGTGCGACAGCATCGCGCAGATGGTGAAGGATTTCGAGCGGGATTTGTTGTTTACGAAGCAAATTGAGTACAAAGCATTTATGGAGAAGAAGCTGTTCGTACGGTTTATGGAATCTGCGGCCCGGCTGTTCTCACCATTGTTGTAGCTTGTTCAAGCTTGTTTTAGTTTGAGATATACGGGATTGCGAAAATAAGGAATAAGGAGGGGCAATATGGGAAATACATCCGGGCGCAAAAGTGAACATATCCGCATTTGTCTGGAGGAGCAGGTAGGCGCGGAAGGTGTGCTGACCGGTTTTCAGAAATATGTGTTCCGGCATAATGCGCTTCCTGAATTGAATTTTGATGAGATTAGCCTGCAAACCATCTTTCTGGGGGCTCCGCTCCGTACGCCGTTCTTGATCAGCTCGATGACCGGCGGAAGCGAGCTGGCCGGCGTGATCAATGAACGATTGGCTGAAGTCGCCGAGCACCGCGGCTGGGCTCTTGGGGTTGGTTCCGTTCGCGCGGCGGTCGAGCGCGAGGAGCTGGCGGCTACATTCGCCGTCCGCGGCAAAGCGCCAAGCATTCCAGTTATCGCCAATCTGGGCGCTGTGCAGCTGAACTACGGCTTCGGCGCCGATGAATGCATGCGTGCGGTAGAGATTGCCGGGGCAGATATGCTCGTGCTGCATTTGAACGGGCTGCAGGAGATTTTTCAGCCAGAAGGCAACACGGCGTTTCGCGGCGTACTGGCCCGCATCGAGGAACTGTGCAGGAAGCTGCCGATCCCGGTCGGCGTCAAGGAGGTCGGCTGGGGGATCGACGGGATGACCGCGAAGCGCCTTCATGAAGCTGGCGCCGCGTTCATCGACGTGGCTGGCGCCGGCGGCACGTCCTGGAGCCAGGTCGAGAAGTTCCGCAGCGCCGATCCGGTTCGGCGCATCGCGGCGGAGGCCTTCGCGGATTGGGGCATTCCTACCGCGGAATGCATCCGCGAGGTGCGGGCGTCGGTGCCGCGCACCGCGCTCGACGGCGGCCCGCATAAGAAGGGCTTCTGTCCCTTATACACATCTAGATGTGGATAAGGGACAGGACGGGGCCGGGTTTGGACGCGCGCTGCTGGAGCCGGCGGTGCACTCGGTAGAGGCGCTTGACGCGCAGCTGGAGCGCGTCGAGCTGGAGCTGCGCACCGCCATGTTCGGGATTGGCGCCGGCAATATTGCGGCGCTTAGAAGCACGGCGCGGCTGGTCCGGCGGGAGTAAATGCGAATTTCGGATAAATCCGATAAAATTACACAGATTTATATTGCGTTTCTACGGGTTCCCCCTTATATTGAAATCAGAAGCTCCTTTGCCGGTACGACATAAGGAACATGCTGACATGTTAGGAACGGCAATGAGCCTGACAAGTTGAGATTAAGGGGGAATGTATCATGAAACCATCCATCTGGAAGTGGAGCACCCGAACGGTTGTGACGATCGGGATTGGTGCTGCGCTGTACGGAGCGACGAGCTGGATCGGCATTCCGATCGGAACGGATACGCAGCTTCGGCCTTCGATCGCTTTGCTGGCGATTTTCGGGGCACTGTTCGGACCTGTCGTCGGCTTCATTGCCGGCTTCATCGGCCATGTTATCAATGATTTCATTACAAGCGGCACGGTCTGGTGGGGCTGGGCTCTCGGCTCGGGAATTTCCGCGGCTTTCATGGGGCTGATTTACCTGGCCAAGGGCTTCAATCCGCAGGATGGAGAGATCAGGAAGGGCCATATCATACAATTTATCGTGTACGGCGTTATTGGCATTTTTGTGTCCCTGGCATTCTCGTATTTGTTCGATATTTATATCATGGGCGAGCCTGGCGGGAAGGTTATCGTTCAAGCGGCAGTTGCAGGGCTTGCGAATACGGCGGTCTTTTTTGTTCTCGGGATACCGGCCGTATGGGCTTATGCGAAGCGCAATCGGAATGACTCGAATTTGAGTGTAGATAGTTAGGAGTTTATGTCCTTATGCAGCCAGTGATTTCATTTCGGAATTTTAGTTTTCGTTATAAGAAGCAGTCCAAGCCGACTTTAATCAATATCAATCTCGACATCCTGCGTGGCGAGAAAATATGGATTGCCGGGCCGAGCGGCTCCGGCAAATCGACCTTAGCCCATTGTATCAATGGGCTAATTCCCTTTTCCTACCGTGGCGACATTTCGGGGGAGTTATGGCTCAACGGGCAGCCTGCGGCTTCGTTAGGGATATTCGAACGCAGCCGCTCAGTCGGGACGATTCTGCAGAACCCCGATGCCCAGTTCGTAGGGCAAACGGTGGGAGAGGATGTTGCTTTTCAAATGGAGAATGAGGCTGTGCCGCAGCCTGATATGAAGGTCAGGGTCCTCTCCTCGCTCGATTTGGTCGGAATGCTCGACTATGAGGCGCAGGGGCCGCATGATTTATCGGGCGGCCAGAAGCAAAGCGTATCGCTCGCCGGCGTGCTGACGACGCAGGCAGATATTCTGCTGTTCGACGAACCGCTGGCTAATCTTGATCCGGTCAGCGGCATGCGAGCTATGGCGTTGATTGAGGATATCCATCGCCGCAGCGGCAAGACGGTGATTATTATTGAGCATCGGGTTGAGGATGTGCTGGAGCAGCCGGTGGACCGGATCATCGTCATGGACGGCGGGGAAATCGTTGCGGCGGGCAGCCCTGAGCGCATATTGTTGGATGGCGTATTGCCTGAGCATGGCCTTCGCCAGCCGCTCTATCTGGAGGCATTGGCCTATGCCGGAGTGCCGGCGGAGGAATGGAGCCATCCGGTCCAGCTAGGTGCAGGCGCGCCCACGCAGCAATCGCCCACGCAGCAATTAGGTGCGGCCCTGGCTAGTGCGGAACCAGACAAGCTCGCGCGGCTTCGCGCGAGTCTTGAGCAGTGGGCCGGTTCTATCCCTGTACGGATACCATCTGTACGGGATGGAGACCCGAAGGACCCTCTGCTTGAGGTCCGGAATGTTACGTATGCTTATCCCGGAGGACGGGAGGTTGTTCGGGGGATTTCTTTTCAAATATACCCAGGGGAAACGGTGGCTCTGCTAGGCAACAACGGGGCAGGCAAATCGACGCTGTCCGGGCTGATCACCGGGCTGATGAAGCCCCGCTCCGGGGCGATTGCCCTGCGGGGGGAGGATATCAGCAGCTGGTCCATACGCCGCCGGGGCGAGCAGATTGGCTATGTCCTGCAAAATCCGCATCAGATGATAACGCAGCATATGATCCGGGATGAGGTGGGGCTTGGCCTCGCTGCCCGCGGCGTTGCTGCGGAGGAGCGGGAGAGGCGGATCGAGGAGGCGCTGCGCATATGCGGGCTGTATCCGTATCGGAATTGGCCGGTATCGGCGCTGAGCTTCGGGCAGAAAAAACGGCTCTGCATCGCCTCTGTACTGGTTCTTGATCCCGCCCTCATTATTCTGGATGAGCCGACGGCCGGGCAGGACTATCGGCATTACACCGAGTTTATGGGCTTTATTGAACGTCTGGCGGCCCGGGGGACGGCCTTCTTGTTCATTACGCATGATATGCATCTGGCATTGGAGTATGCGGATCGCGCGGTTATTCTGGCCGATGGCGAGGCCATCGCCGAGGGCAAGGTCGCAGGCTTACTGTCAGACGCAGAAGTGACCGGCAAGGCCCGTCTGCGGGAGGACAGTCTGTCCCGGTTTGCCCGGTTATGCGGCCTGTCGTCGCCGTCTCGTCTCGTAGAGGCTTATCTTGCTGTGCATAAGGGAGGGCAGCTCTCTGATGAGTAGAACGGGAAGCTTGTATATTGAGGGGAACTCGTTTTTTCACCGGATGGACGGGGCGGTTAAGCTGATCCTGCTGCTGAGCTGGACGGTCGCTACATTTCTGTTCCTCGATTTGCGCATATTTGCCGTCATGCTGGCGGCTGGTGCTGCCATGCTGCTGATGGCGGGGATTCCGCTGAAGCGAATGTCGTTTCTTTTCTGGATACTGACGGTGTTTACCGTCCTGAACAGTGCTTTTATTCTGCTGCTTACGCCGCGCTTCGGGACGACTCTGACGGGCAGCGATACGCCGCTCATCCCTATCGGCTATAGTACGATTAACCGGGAGACGCTGTTCTATGTGCTGACGTTATCGCTGAAGTATATGACTCTGCTGCCGATTACGCTGCTCTTTATTTTTACGACGCATCCGAGCCGGTTTGCTGCAAGTCTCAATAAGCTGGGCGTACCGTATAAAATGGCGTATGCCGTGAGCATCGCCTTTCGTTACATTCCCGACTTGACGCAGGAATTCCGGACGATTCTGAACGCAATGCAAATGCGGGGGCTGGGCATATCGCGGGGAGACGGAAGCTTGCGTAGACGGCTGAAAAATCTGTCCCTGATCGTTGTTCCGCTCCTGCAATCGTCGCTGCAGCATATTGAATCGGTATCGGATGCGATGGATCTGAGAGGCTTCGGCACGGGCCGCAGGCGCACCTGGTACATGGGGACCGTCATGTCGCTAGCGGATAAGCTGGCGATCATGCTGTGCCTGCTGCTTCTTGGGCTGGCGATATTTTTGAAGCTGCAAATTTTCCGGGAGTTCTGGTATCCATTCTAAGGCCGCTGTTGCCAAGCAGGATATTCCACAACGGTTGTCCTTGAAATATGGACGGGGTATATGTACTATGATTGAAGAAGATAAGAAGCTGAGCAATTACTATAATGAGGAGTTGTCATTCATATGGCTTTAAAAGCAGGTATCGTAGGTTTGCCGAACGTTGGAAAATCTACGCTGTTTAATGCAATAACGCAGGCGGGTGCGGAATCCGCAAACTATCCGTTCTGTACGATCGACCCTAACGTTGGGGTGGTTGAGGTTCCGGATGAGCGCCTTGATAAATTGACGGAGCTGGTCGTACCGAACCGTACGGTGCCGACTGCTTTTGAATTCGTTGATATCGCCGGCCTGGTGCGCGGCGCGAGCAAAGGCGAGGGTCTGGGCAACAAGTTCCTGGCCCATATTCGCGAAGTGGATGCCATCGTGCATGTCGTGCGCTGCTTCGAGGACGAGAACATTACTCACGTCGACGGAAAAATCAATCCGATCAGTGATATCCAGACGATTAACCTGGAGCTCATTCTGGCGGATCTGGACAGTGTGGAGAAGCGGATCGAGCGTTCCCGCAAAAATATGAAGGGCGGCAACAAGCAGTATGCGCAGGAGGTAGAAGTGCTCGAGCGCGTAAAAGAGGCGCTGTACAACGACCTGCCTGCGCGCAGTGTGGAGCTGTCCGATGACGAGAAGCTGATCATCCGCGACCTGCATCTGCTGACGATGAAGCCGGTGCTGTATGCGGCTAACGTGAGCGAGGACGGTGTAGCCGATGCGGACAGCAATCCGTTTGTGCAGCAGGTGAAGGAGTTCGCCGCGGCGGAGAACGCTGAGGTGGTGCCGATCAGCGCCAAGGTTGAAGCGGAGATCGCTGAGCTGGAGGGCGATGACAAGGCGATGTTCCTCGAGGAGCTGGGCCTGGAGGCATCCGGGCTGGATCGCCTGATCCAAGCCGCTTACCGCCTGCTCGGATTGTACACCTACTTTACTGCTGGGGTTCAGGAGGTACGCGCCTGGACAATTCGCAAAGGAACGAAAGCGCCGGGTGCGGCTGGAGTTATTCACACGGACTTCGAGCGCGGATTCATTCGCGCCGAGGTTGTGTCCTATGACGACCTGGTGGCTGCCGGCTCGATGAGCGCGGTCAAAGAACGCGGCCAGCTGCGGCTGGAGGGCAAGGAATACGTCGTCCAGGACGGAGACATCATGCACTTCCGCTTTAATGTGTAGGTGCGGGCAACCGAATATTTGCAAATAAAAGCTTGCCGGAATCGGCAGGCTTTTTTATGCGTGGTGGACATTTTAACTGCAGTGAGCTCTACTGTTGATCTGTTGCTTTATTTTAAATACGAACTTCGCTATGCGGCGAATCCCACGCGTTGGGAGCTGCGTTACTGGAGTGTGGGGTATTGAAGAAGCGGAGGTTTAACGAGAACGGACCCTGAGTCCGCTATTTTACCAAAAAGGCCAAAAAATTAAAGCTAACGGACCCAGGATCCTTTATTTGGGCAAAAATGAGTTAAAATACTGTCATTTGCGCTCAATAGCGGAACCACGGTCCGTTAGCTTGTTGAATTTGCCCAAATTCATAGTAATAGCGGATCTCCTGTCCGTTAGCCGAGCGGTCTCCATCATTCAGGTGGTTCAGCAACGTGCTTTTAAGGGATTTCTTCGAAGTATGGCCCCTACTAAAAAGGTAGCCCGAAGCTTGTGCCTAATACCCTAGACTACAGTGGGAGTTAGCGCCAAGACCCAATGCCTGTCTGAACTCTCTGCCACCCCCCTGTTCGTTCGCTGGGATTACGCACTTTGTCCCAGCGTTACAGTCTAGAAGTACTTCAGCTTACCGCACGAGTTAGCGCCAAGACCCAATGCCTGTCTGAACCCTCGGCCACCCCCTGTTCGTTCGCTGGGATTATGCACTTTGTCCCAGCGTTACAGTCTAGAAGTACTTCAGCTTACCGCACCAGTTAGCGCCAAGACCCAATGTCTGTCTGAACCCTCGGCCAACCCCTCTGTTCCCTCGCTCGTATTCAGCACATATTCCCTCGCTACGATTCGGCGCATATTCCATCACCACGATCCAGTACTTTGTCCCAATGCCCCGGTCCAACACATTGTCCCCAACGCAACAGCTTACCCAATACTCCAGCCCGTCTCCAAAACAAAACGCCTAGTTTTCCATGATCTTGTAGGCGGTGGCTTCGTCGGTGACGAGCATGTTGATGTAGCCGCCTGTCAGAGCCGCTCGGATACTTTCAATCTTGTGCAGCCCGAAGGCCAGGCCGACTACGTTGTCGGCTTGTCTCAGTTGTTCAAGCCCGATTCCAATGACTCTTTTGTTGATCGGGTGATCTACGATTTCTCCATTTCGGTTAATGAATCTCGAGTTGATGTCGGCTACGGTATCCAGCTCTTTTAACTCGCGCAGCACCGTTTCATTCAAGTAGCCGTACCGTTCCATAGTGGACATGGAGTAGGGGTTGCCGATCCCCACAATCGCCAAATCTATCTGCTCCCCCTCCTGCAGGACGGATGCTATATTAGGCAGCTTGACGATTTGTCCATGTAGCTCTTCCGTCTCGACAATCGAAGGGGCATACAGCGATTCGCATTTTCCGCCGAGCCTTTTGGACAGCTCGTAGGCAATTTGATTCGAGTGAACCTCGGTTCGCTCGTTGCCGGTTCCCCCAATGAGCGGAATAATTTTGACGTCGTCCTTTTTATCCAGCGGGAACTCTCTGACCATATGATACAACGAATTCCCCCAAGACACTCCGATCCGGTCCCCGTTTTTGATCAGCTTCTGTACAAATTGAGCCGCAGCCTTGCCCACGGCGCTGGTAACAAGCTCTTTATTTAAATCCCGCGTAGGCACAACGAGCACCTGCTGCAGCCGGTAAGCCATTTCCAGCTCTTTTTCCAGCTCCGTCGTTTGCTGCGGGTCATCATGCACGATGATTTCTACAATGCCGATCTCCCTGGCTTTCTGAATCATCTTGGAAATGATCGGGCGCGATATGCTGAATTTCTCAGCGATTTTCTCCTGTGTCCAGGATTCATAGTAGTAGAGCTTGCAGATTTTCGTCATCATTTTGATGTTGTCGTCATTCACGGCAAAGCCACCTTTATCTTTAAAAATCTCTCTCTAACGTAGGATCACAACATAGTATACACGATTATTTGGCGCAAAAAAGTGAGGCGGCCTCGCTTGCGGCAGATTTTACAATCGGATGATGCAGTTTTAACGTAACAAAAACAATGCTGTTTTACAATTGTATTGTGCCTGAACAAATGTAAAGCGAATAACGGATGATAGGCACAGGTAATTTCCGCATAAGAAGAGCTTGAGGTGAGTGGATGTAATGGACATCAAAATTCTAGGTTATTGGGGAGGTTATCCTTCGGCAGGCGGGGCTACGGCTGGATATTTGATCAACACTGGTGAAGGTCAGATTCTCCTGGACTGCGGCAGCGGAGTGATGAGCCGCCTGGTGCAGCATACGAGCGTGGACAAGCTGGACGGGGTCATTCTGTCCCACCTTCATTATGATCATATGGCGGACATCGGCATTTTGCAGTATGCGGCGGTAAACGCCATCCGCAACGGGAGAATGAAGAAGAGGCTGAATCTGTACACCCCCGATGAGCCTGCCAATATTTTAGATACGCTGTATGGAGATCATTCCGAGATTCACCGGATCGATTCGGGCCGCATCATCCGGCTAGCCGGAGCGGATATTGAATTTGTACCCGTGTCCCACACGGTCCCATGCTACGCAGTGAAGGTGACCTATCAGGGTAAGGTGCTGGTTTACTCGGGCGATACTTCCTACTGCGATGCTCTGGTGGAGCTTGCGCGAGGGGCGGATATTTTTCTCTGCGAGGCAACGATTTGCGAAGGGAGCGTACATACGACCGGGGCAGGCCATATGAACGCAAGCCAGGCGGGAATGATTGCGGATCAGGCGAACGTCAAGCGGCTGGTGCTGGTCCATTTGCCGGGGGACGGCGACCTGGAATTCATGCGCCAATCGGCCAGCGAAGTCTTCGGCGGACCCGTTGAGCTTCCGAATACCTCGGTCCTTTATAGCGTTTAATGTGATATGGCAACAAAAGAGGACGGGAAATAAAGAAATGAATAGGCCAGCCATAACATATTCGACTATTCAAGAAGAGGGCGGGGATTAAACATTGCAAATGGCATTAAGCAGGCAAGACTCGGGAATCGCCCGGGTGCAGGGGTTGTATCGGCTGTTGGCATTGGACATGGATGGAACGCTGCTTAATCCTGACAAGGTCATAACGCCAGCCGTCCATGAGGAGATCAGAGCATACATGCGCAGAGGAGGGCGAGTTACTATCGCTTCCGGCCGCTTTCCGGCTTCGGTCTGGCTGCATGCCAGGGCAGCGGAAATGAACGCTCCTCTAATTGCGCTTAATGGAGCCGTGATTCTGGATGAAGCGACCGGTGGGCTAAAAGCGGGTACTCCGTTGCCGCCGAAGCGTATCCAGGAGCTGATCCGGTTTGCGGATGAGCATGGCGCTTACGTTCAGCTGTATGGCTATAACAAGCTTTATGTTCGCGAGATTAACGAGATGAATGCCCGCTGGCCGCTGGCAAATGTCGTCGTTTCCCCGGACAAGGAACTGAATGAGCAAAATTACGCCGAGCAGCTAGGCATGATCGAGGTCGTGGCGGTCGGGGATTTGCTGCAGTTCGTGTCCGGCATCTCCATGCCGGCCCCGCCGATTTATAAAGCGACGGTCATCGGCCCGTCCCCGGACTTGATCTCGGAATGGATGAGGCGGTTGGGGATGGAAGCAGAAGCTCCACAACTGGCGAAGCCATCGCAGGAATTGCATTTGCTGGCTATGCCGCAACAAGAGGCGGCTCAACCAGAGGGGGTGCAGGAATCGCCTCAGCTGGCAATAGCCCGGAGCGAGCCGGCTTTTACGCTGACCCGGACCGGCCGGCATCGCTTCGATGTAAATGCGTACGGGGTAAGCAAGCGCTCGGCATTGGAGCAGCTTTGCCGCGAGCTCCATATCCCGAGCTCGGAGGTAGCGGCGGTCGGCGATTACGACAATGATGCCGACATGCTGGCCTGGTCCGGACTCGGTGTCGCGATGGGCAATGCCAAGCCGCATATCAAGCGGCTGGCCAAGGCCGTCACAAGCAGTAATGGAGAAGACGGAGTAGCGAAAGCCATTCAAAAATTTTTACTTTAGGATAAGGGGAGAAACCTACGATGTTCATAAACCAAGAGAGATTGTTCACCTTTAAAAAGACCTCAGTCATGGCCGTCATGGCAGCAGCTATGATGCTGTTCAGCGCTTGCGGTTCGCCGGCCAAGCCGGCCGCTAACGGGAGCACAGACAGCTCTGCTGCCGGAACGGAGCAGTCCCAGTCCGCCGGGGCAGCGCCTGCCAAAATAGCGGGACAGCTCGCATTCTATACGTCCCAGCCGGAGGAGGACGCCGCGCAGCTGGTTCAAGCATTCAACAAGAAATACCCGGATGTCAAAGTGGAGACCTTCCGCTCGGGAACAGAGGAGGTTACCGCCAAAATCCAGGCGGAGAAGCAGGCGGGCGGCGTGCAGGCCGATGTCCTGCTGCTGGCGGATGCTGTTACCTTTGAAGGCCTGAAGCAGCAGGATTTGCTGCTGCCTTACAAGTCTCCAGAGGCGGTGCATATTGCCGATGAGCTCGTAGATCCAGACGGCATGTATACCGGTACGAAAGTGATCGCCACGATCCTGGCTGCCAATACCGACAAGGTGCCTGTGCTGCCGACATCCTGGCAGGCTCTAGCCGCTGCGGACAGCAAGGATGCCGCGATTATGCCGAGCCCGCTCTATTCCGGCGCTGCGGCCTATAATATTGGCGTATTCTCGCGGTCGGAAGGCTTTGGCTGGGATTATCTCCAGGTGTTGAAGGACAACAACATGTCGGTCATTAAAGGGAATGGCGCCGTATTAAAAGCAGTTGCCAGCGGAGAGAAATCCTACGGCATGGTCGTAGACTATATGGTCGTACGTGAAAAAGCCAAGGGCTCCCCGATCGATTTGAGCTATCCGACCGAAGGGGTGCCGATCATTACAGAGCCGATTGCAATCATGAAGGGCACGGATAATCAGGAAGCGGCGCAGGCCTTTGTGGACTTCGTCCTGTCCGAAGAAGGACAGAAGCTGTCCGTGGACATCGGGTACACGCCGATTCGCGAAGGGGTCGCACCTCCAGAGGGGCTGAAGGGAATCGCCGACATCAAGATTCTATCTGCGGATCTGAACACGCTGACCCAAGAACGCGAGGCTGACAAGAAGAAATTTACGGAACTATTCGGTAACTAAAAAGGTGGCATGCAGCTTATGACGAATATCAATACTCCCGGCGCGGAGCTGAGGGCCAGGAAGGGGAACGGGGGCTTCCCCTTTGCCCTTCCCGGCGCATCCCCGGCGGGTCGCAACATCGGCGCTGCTGTAGGGATTATCGCGACATTGTTTTTCTTCGTTCTGCCGATCGTCAAGCTTGTTATGCTCAGCCTACAAGGGGAGCAGGGCCTCTCTCTCAATTATTATGCGGAGCTGCTGCAGCAGGAACGCTTCTGGAGAACGATGAAGCACACGTTCGTCATCGTCGCCGGTTCAACCCTGCTGTCCGCCGTTCTGGGCGTGACTGCGGCCTGGCTGATGGCCTACACCGATTTATCGCATAAAAAACTGCTGCATCTGCTGATGCTGCTCTGCTTCGTACTGCCCTCCTACGTGCTGACGTTGTCATGGTCGTCGTTTATGAGCCCGCAGGGCTGGATGGCGAGTCTGCTGCAGTGGTTCAATCCGGGGGCCAAGCCTTGGAGCATGTACAGTGTGGGCGGCATTATATTTGTCATGGGCATACATCATTTTCCGCTTGTGTATTTATTTACGGTCAACGTGCTGAAAAAAATCCCCCGGGATCTGGAGTGGGCCGCGAGCACAGGCGGAGCCGGGAGATGGAGGACCTTCGCCCGAATCACGATGCCCTTGGCACTGCCTGGCATCACAGCAGGCGGTCTGCTCGTCTTCCTCGCTTCCCTGGATAACTTCGGCATTCCCGCTTTTCTCGGGACGCCGGTCAACATTAGCGTATTAAGCACACTCATTTATGAGGAGATTATAGGCTTCGGTCCCTCTGCCTTCGGGCGGGGCGCCTCCTTGTCCGTAATCCTCGGCTTGATTGCCGTCGCAGGCACGCTTCTGCAGTGGCTGTCCGTTCGCAAAAGCAAGCAGGCGGAAGCCCTGCGAGCCGATGAGGAGCCGCGCTATTTGCTCGGCAAGCACCGCTATTGGGTCGGACCCCTTCTGTGGGGCGGTCTTATTTTCATCACGATCATTCCGCTATTTGCGATGATTTCCCTTTCGCTCAAAAAATCCTACGGAGGCAAGGGGCTCGGCAATTTAACCCTGGACAACTACCGGTATATCCTGCTGGACAACCCGTCCACCTGGAAATCAATTCAGAACAGTCTGCTGCTCTCCTTCACAACGCTGATCGTTTGTCTGGTCATCGGCACCTTGTTCGCCTATTTCCGGGTGCGCCGGCCTTCGAAGCTCAACCGGCTGGCAGAGCTGGCCATTTCCGTCCCTTATACGCTGCCGGGGATCGTCTTCGCTTTATCGATGATTCTTGTATGGATGGAGCCGATCCCGGGCTGGAATCCGGGCATCTACGGGACGACGACGATTCTATTCATCGCCTATGTCTGCCGGTTTCTCATCCTGCAGATTCGGGCGGGGGTCACTGCGTTCACGCAGGTCGACGCCTCAATGGAAGAAGCCGCCCGCATATCAGGAGCCGGAGCCTGGCGGCGCTGGCGCAAAATCCTGCTGCCGATGCTGCTCCCGGGGCTGATTAGCGGAGCCCTGCTTGTCTTTCTGACCGCGCTGACTGAATTGACGGTCTCGGCGCTGCTCTACTCCTCCGGCTCGCAGACGATTGGGGTTACGATTTTCGGATTTGAGCAGGCCGGGAACACCCTTTATTCCACGGCTCTGTCCAGCCTGATCGTATTCCTGATCTTCGCAGGCGCGGGATTGCTGGGGCTTCTTCAGAAATTTTCCTTCAAAAAAGGGGTGCAGTCATGACGATTCAATTAAAACAGGTGAGCAAGACTTTCGGAAGCTTTCAGGCATTGAAATCCATCGATTTGAATATAGCCGATGGCGAATTCGTAGCCATCCTCGGTCCTTCCGGCTGCGGCAAAACCACTTTGCTGCGCATGCTGGCGGGCTTCGAACAGCCGACCTCGGGGGAGATTGCCATCGACGGCCGCGTCGTAGCGACGTCACGGTCCAGCCTTCCCCCGGAAAAAAGACGGATCGGCATGGTATTCCAGAACTTTGCCCTGTGGCCGCACATGAATATTTATGAGCATGTCCGGTTCCCGATCCGCATGCATAAGGAGACGCCGCAGGCAATCCGCGAGCGGGAGGATGAGCGGATTAACGAGGTGCTCCGCCTGGTGGGCCTGGGTGAGCTGGCAAAACGGATGCCGCATGAGCTGTCCGGCGGCCAGAAGCAGCGCGTGGCCATTGCCCGGGCGATCGCGCCCGAGCCAACGCTGCTGCTGATGGACGAGCCGCTGAGCAGCCTGGACGCGATGCTGCGGATGGACATGCGGCGGGAGATCCAGTCGGTGCATCGCGAGACAGGCTCCGCCATCGTCTACGTGACGCATGACCAGGGGGAGGCCTTGTCTATGGCGGATCGGATCGTCGTCATGAAGGATGGGCAGATCGAGCAGGTCGGCACACCGCAGGAAATTTATTTGCGTCCGGAGACCGAATTCGTTGCCCGCTTCGTATCCAAGGCCAATTTAATTCAGGGAAGCTGGAGCCAGAACCGCTTTACGCCGCTCGGCGCCGATTCTTCGATATTCTGGCCTGGAGAGGCTGTAGCGGACTGCTTCAAGTCACAGGGGCTGTACCCGGTGCGTCCCGATCAATTCCGGCTGGAGCCGGCTCATGCTGGAGGATTGTACGGCGAGATCGTGAACGTCCAGTTTCAGGGTAAAGAATTCAACTATGACGTCCGCGCAGCAGGCCAGCAGTGGGAAGTGATCTCCCCGGCCGCCTTCAAGCTTCATGACCAGGTATCCTTGCATATTCCCGGTATGGTCTCCAATGCGTCGCCGGGTGAAGCTGTGCTGCAGCAGGCTACAGCAGGGTGGTGAGCATGAATGGCAATCAGGCTCGCAGGAAGCAGTGTCCTTAGGGACACTACCTCAGGAAATAACATAGGGACGGCAAGTAAAAAAATGATATTTTTCGATATTGACGGAACGCTGCTGGATCACCGCAAGCAGCTGCCCGTTTCAGCTAAAGAAGCCATTCAGGCTTTGAAGGAGCTCGGCCACGAGGTAGCACTGGCGACAGGCCGCTCTCCCTTTATGCTGCGGCGAGTGGCCGAAGAACTGGGAATCGACTCTTACGTCGGCTTTAACGGCCAGTATGTTGTGATGAGGGGGGAACGCATTTACACGAACCCTTTCCGGGAAGAGGAGCTGGATGAGCTGTCCCGGTTCGCCGCGGCCAGCGGCCATCCCCTGGTCTACCTGGATGAAGATTTCATGCGCAGCAGCATAAAGCATCATTCCTATGTGGAGCATTGCATGGCGTCGCTGGAATACGCTCATCCCGAGTATGATCCCGGATTCTTCCGGGGGCGGCCGATCTATCAGACAATGCTGTTCTGCAAGGAGCCGGAGGAACGCCAATACCGGGAACGATTCGCGGAGCTTAGCTTTGTACGATGGCACCCCTTCTCGCTGGATGTGCTTCCCGGCGGAGGCTCGAAAGCGAGCGGCATCGCCTAGCTCATTCACAGCATGGGCTTCGAGCGGGAGGAGGTCTATGCGTTCGGTGACAATCTGAACGATTTGGAGATGCTGCAGTATGTAGGGCACGGCATTGCTATGGGAAATGCGCCGGATTGCGTCAAGCAAGCTGCAAGGTATGTGACCGCAGACGTAGACCGGCACGGAATTGCCCGCGGACTATCCATGGTCGGTCTGCTCCCTTGAGTGAGGAAATGGGTGGATTGCCGACGCATCGAGGTACGCAAAATGATCGCGATGGCTGAACAGGGTGCTGATTTGCCGCTGTATTGCTGTTGTATTTGCCGCTGCATCCCGCTGCATCCCGCTGCATCCCGCTGCATTTCAGCTTTATTGCTGCTATAATGCCGCTGTAATGTCGCAGTAATGTCGCTGGATGCCGGTGGCGACAGGTGCTGTAAGTTCGCTGCACTGTTGCTGTACGGTTGCTGTACTAGCGCTATGTTATTGCTCAAATATTGTTAGGTTGCCGTTGTACTGCGCGAAGGATTTTAACAAATGGCAAATGCAGAGGCTCGGGATCTCTCGTATGGAAGCGAGAAGCCGGGAAGAGGATTCGGTTGGGGGGTCTATTCAGAAGCCGGAAGTTATGGTATAATAAACAGTCGTTTGCTCTTGATGTGTTGAACGTTGAGGGACGGCTATTTTCAGGAAACTTCCATGTAAAGAGAGGTGGCTTCCCTTGTTAGATCGACTTCAATCCCTGGCTGATCGCTATGAGAAATTAAGCGAATTGCTCTGCGATCCGGATGTAGCGAATGACACGAAGAAACTAAGGGATTATTCTAAAGAACAATCGGACTTGCAGCCTGCTTACGAGGCTTATACCGAATATAAGAAAGTCATTGAAGAGCTCGAGGCGGCGAAAGCTATGCAGGCCGAGAAGCTGGACGATGAAATGCGCGAAATGGTCAAGATGGAAATTGAGGAGCTGTCCGCCCGCCAGCAGGAGCTGGAGGAACAGATTCGTATTCTGCTTCTGCCGAAGGACCCGAACGATGACAAGAACGTTATCGTGGAGATCCGCGGCGCGGCTGGCGGAGACGAAGCGGCTCTGTTTGCGGCCGACCTGTACCGCATGTATACGCGCTTTGCCGATAACCAAGGCTGGAAGGTCGAGGTTATGGACGTCAATGAGAGCGATCTCGGCGGCTTCAAGGAAATCATCTTTATGATCAACGGCCGCGGCGCTTACAGCAAGATGAAATACGAGAGCGGCGCGCATCGCGTGCAGCGTATTCCGGCGACGGAGTCGGGCGGACGGATTCATACTTCCACCTCGACGGTAGCGGTCATGCCGGAGGCCGAGGAAGTGGACGTCGAAATTCTCGACAAGGATATCCGCGTCGATACGTTCTGCTCCAGCGGGGCAGGCGGACAGTCCGTTAACACCACGAAGTCCGCAGTACGGGTAACGCATATTCCGACGGGGATCGTAGCGACGTGCCAGGACGGCAAATCGCAGAACTCCAATAAGGAGAAGGCGCTGCAGGTACTTCGGGCCCGGATTTCCGATATGATGCGCCAGGAAGAAGAGGCGAAATACGCCGGCGAGCGGAAGAGCAAGGTGGGTACGGGCGACCGCAGCGAGCGGATCCGGACATACAATTTCCCGCAGAGCCGGGTTACGGATCATCGGATCGGCCTGACCGTTCACAAGCTGGATCAAGTGATGAACGGGGACATCGAAGAGTTTGTTGCCGCGCTGACTTTGGCGGAGCAGGCTGAAATGATGGAAAAAGGAGAATAACGCTTTGAACAGAGACGGCGTAAGCTATACCCTATCTGACAAGCATAATATTTCGGAAGCCCGCAGAGAGGCTTCTTCTTTTTTAGCGGCGGCGGGCGTGCAGGAGCCGGATTCCAATGCCGAGCTGCTGATTAGGCATGTGCTCGGCCTGGAGGGCGCCGCATATTTGGCGGCGCTGCGCGATCCGTTCCCGCGCGAGAAGAAGGAGGCGTGGGAGGAAGTGATCCGCCGCAAAGCGGCGGGCGAGCCAGCGCAGTACATTATCGGGGAACAGGAATTCTACGGCTTGACCTTCCAGGTCACGCCGGCTGTGCTGATTCCCCGTCCGGAGACGGAGCTGCTCGTGGAGGCGATCGTGCAGCAGGCCGATCGCCTGCCCGCCGGCGGCGCGCTGTATGCCGCCGACATCGGCACCGGCCGCGGTGCGATTGCCGCTGCCCTCAAGCCCCTGCGCCCGAGCTGGCGCGGGGCGGCGCGCGATGTCTCGCCGGACGCCCTGGCCGTGGCCCAGGGCAATGTCACGCGGCGCGGCCTGGCCCTATCATGCAGAGCTTAAGCGCGGCCGATGTCTCCGTATACGCGTCGCAGTTCTGCGTGGCGTCAACGAGCTGGCCTGCCGAGAACATAGGATGTCCGGCGGCTCGGCCTGGACGTGGCGTTCAAGCAGGGGAACCTGCTTGAGCCGTTTGCGGGCGAGCCGCTGGACATCGTGGTGTCCAATCCGCCGTATATTCCGGCGGATGTGATCACGGGCCTCCAGCCGGAGGTGCGCGACTATGAGCCGCGCACCGCGCTCGACGGAGGCCCCGACGGGCTGGCGCCATACCGCGAGATGATGGCGCAGCTGGCGCTGCTCCCGCAGCCGCCCCGAGTGCTCGGCTTCGAGCTCGGCATGGGCCAGGCTGCTGACGTAGCCGCTATGCTTCGCGCCGCCGGGCACTGGCAGGAGATTATTACGATCCCGGATTTAGCAGGGATCGATCGGCATGTGCTGGGATTGCGGCTTTTTAAAGATGAATAGAGTATGGCGATGGGATAAATCCTCGGACGGATTAACGGGTGCGAAGCCTGTTAAAAATGTCCGGGGATTTTTTGTTCGAAAAAGATTTACAATAAATCCGGAAATATAGAAAATAATTTTCCTGAAAGCATTTACAGGATTCGTTTTTTTTGTTAGCCTAGGATTAGAAAGCGGATCATTTTAATCATTTTATTTGGGGAGAGGGGTTTGGGAATGGAAAATACACAACAATTTGACGTAGTTGTCATGGGAGGCGGCATTTCCGGCGCCATGGCGGCAATAGCCGCTTCCAGCACGGGCGCAAGGACACTGATCATTGAGTCGCATGGCTTCCTGGGCGGAACGCTTACCGCTAACGGGGTAGGGCCGATGATGACATTTCATGCGGGCGAGAAGCTGGCGATCCAAGGGTTTACGAATCAGCTTATCGAGCGCCTTCAGAAGCTGGGGAAATCGCCGGGCCATATTTTTGACACAGTAGGCTTTACGTATTCCGTTACGCCATTTGATGCGGAGGCGATGAAGCATGAGCTGGAATTGATGGTGGTCGAGAACGGCGGCGAAATTCTGTATCATACGATGCTGGCCGGGGTGAAGACGGAAGAGGGCCGAATTACCGGCATTACGATATGCAATAAATCCGGACTTAGTGAAATTCGCGCCAATGTATTTATCGATGCTACCGGAGACGGAGATTTATCGGCCGGAGCAGGAGTCGAGTATACGATCGGCCGGGAGTCCGATGGAGCAACACAGCCGATGACGCTGAAAATGAAAATGTACAACGTGGATATCCCGCGAGTGAAGCAATATATTCATGAGCATCCCGAGGATTTTCCGCTGTACAACGGCGACACCTCGATCATTGAGAAATCGCCGCGATTGTCGGTGGGCGGCTTTGACAGCCTGTTCAAAGAGGCGAAGGCGAAGGGAGAAATCTCGATTCCGCGCGAGAACATCCTGTTCTTTGAGACGAACAACCCAGGCGAGGTGATTTTGAATACGACCCGGATTCTAGGCCACGACGCGACGGATGCGTACAGCTTGAGCAAGGCGGAGATGGAAGGCCGCAAGCAGTGCCGGGAACTGGAAGCATTTCTACATAAATATGTTCCAGGCTTTGAGAACGCTGTCGTAGAATCGACAGGGCCGTCCATTGGTGTAAGGGGCTCGAGACAGATCAAAGGAATGTATACACTGACGGCGGAGGATATTTTGGAGCAGCGGAAATTTGAAGATACGATCGCCCACTCGGGATATCCGATTGATATCCACAGTCCGGACGGGGAAGGAACGAAGCATCAGAAGCTGGAATGGGGCGGCATGTACAGCATACCGTACTCCTGCATGATTACGGATTCGGTCAAGAACCTCATCGTTATTGGCCGGTGTATCTCGGCAACATTTGAAGCTCAGGCCGCGATGAGAACAACGCCTACTACGGGAGCGATTGGCCATGCTGGAGGCGTAGCTGCGGCGATTGCAGCTAAGGAGGGCATACCGGTCCAGGATATAGACATTAAGAAAGTGCAGACCATGCTGAAGGAGCAGGGAGCCTATTTGGAGGTCTAGCAGGGTCATGGCCATTAAAGTGAACATGCATCTAATTCGAGAGGGGAAATTACAGTGACATCTTTGATGTGGTTTCAAGCTATTGGAATTCTAGTCGTCTTCCTGGTATTCGTAGGGCTGATGATGACAAGGAAGCTTCCGACGATACTGGCCTTGCCGGCTATGGCGATTCTGTTCGCGGTGATCGCCGGGGTTCCGTGGATTTCGAATGATCCTGAAGCAACCTCTATTGCCAAGACCATTTTATCCGCTGGCTCGATGCGGCTGTCGGGAGCGATCGCGGGTCTGGTGTTCGGTGCCTGGTTCGGGCAAATTCTCAATAAAGTGGGCATTACGAAATCGATTATCCGGAAAGCTGCAGAGCTTGCCGGGGATAAGCCCGTTATGATAGCGATTCTGTTCTTTGTTACCGCTTCAATTATTTTCTCGGCGGCGGGCGGTCTGGGCATGGTTATCCTGGTCGGTACCATTGTCATTCCGATCATGCTGACCGCTGGAATATCCCAGTTCGTCGCTTCCATCGTCGTGATTTCAGCCGTTGGGGTAGGCGCCTTGTTCAACGTATCGAACTGGGCCGTATACGTAGACGTGCTTGGTCTTTCCGTTCAGACGATTGCGGATTACACGCTGGTTGCCGCACTGCCGCTAATTATCGTTTCCTTGGCCATGATTGTGTTCTATATCAAAAAAGACGGCAAAGGCCGCAAGGCTTGGGCGATGCCGACCGCTAGCGGAGGAGAAGGCAAGAAGGTTCCCGCCTTTGCCCTGATTAGCCCGCTCGTTCCGGTTATCCTCGTCTTTGCGTTCAAGATTGATATCGTACCGGCTGTTATTATCGGTGCGCTGGTGACGATTCTTTTGACCTTGCCGAAACGGCCGATTCATGTGCTCTCCAGCGCCCTTGTTGAGGGAATTCAAGATGTGGCAGGAGCTATGGCCCTGATGATCGGTATCGGTATTTTGCTCAATTCGGTTATGGCTCCTCAGGTGGCATCGCTTATTTCGCCGCTGATCGAGAGCGTGCTGCCAAGCAGCCCGTTAATGTATATCATTTTCTTCACCCTGCTATCGCCTCTTGCGATTTATCGCGGTCCTCTGAACGTATGGGGACTTGGCAGCGGGATTGCCGCCCTGTTCGTTACTGCGGGAATGACTCCGGTAGCAGCTATGCTGGCTCTGCGCGTCGTAAGTAATGTTCAGGCGGTATCCGATCCGACGAACTCGCACAACGTGTGGGTTGCTGACTTTACGAAGAGCGATATTAACGAGATATTGAAAAAGACGCTGCCTTGGATGATGGTTGCTGTACTTGTTTCCATGATTTTCGGGTCATTCATGGTCTTCTAATTGTAGAGATTAGCCCGGGCGGGGAGCCGCTGCAGCCCTCCGCCCGTCATTCCAGGAGGAGAATATGGAGAGAAGAAAGGTTAGAGTTGGGATCGACGTCGGAGGCACGTTTACCGATGCTGCCGTTATAGATAATGAAACGTTTGAAGTTATTGAGAAGATGAAAATTCCGACCACTCACCACGACGAAGATGGCGTGGCGAAGGGGATCGTTCAAATTTTGAATCGGATTTTGGAAAGTCAGGGCATTCTCCCGGAGGATGTGGCCTTCATCGCCCATGGAACGACCCAGGCGACGAATGCGCTGCTGGAGGGTGACGTAGCCCGGGTAGGCATTATCGGCATGGGCTCGGGGCTGGATGGAATCAGCGCCCGCTCGGAGTCTAATCCGGGCGATATTGAGCTTGCCCCGGGAAAATTCTTGAAAACCTACCATACGTACCTGGATTCGAAGGATCTGAAGGAGGAGCAGATTGCTGCGGCCATCGATGAGCTTACCAGGCAAGGGGCAGAGGTAATCGTCGCTTCGGAGGCGTATAGTGTGGATGACCCGGCGAATGAGCTGCGCGTCGTCGAAATTGCGAACAAAAAAGGAATCTATGCTACTGGCGGTCATGAAATATCCCAGCTATACGGACTTAAGACCCGAACCAGAACGGCTGTGGTCAATGCCTCTCTCATTCCCAAAATGATGGAGACCGCCAACATGACCGAGAAATCCGTCAAGAATGCGGGCATCCAATCCCAGCTGATGATTATGCGCTGCGATGGCGGGGTGATGAGTATCGATGAGGTGCGGAAACGGCCGATTCTTACGATGCTCTCCGGCCTTGCGGCAGGCGTCGCCGGGGCCTTGATGTATGAGAAAATCTCGGACGGGATTTTCTTTGAGGTCGGCGGGACAAGCGTGGATATTTCCGTAATCAAGAACGGGAAGGTTATGATCAAGAATGCCCAGGTGGGCGGACACCGTACGTATTTGCAGTCGCTGGATGTGCGCACTCTCGGAATCGCCGGGGGCAGCATGATCAAAGTGGCCGATGGCAAGATTATCGATGTGGGTCCGCGAAGCGCTCATATTGCCGGCAAGGAATATGAGTCGTTTGCGCCTAGTGATCAGATCGTGAATCCTAAAGTGAAATTTATAAGTCCCAGGGACGGAGATCCGCAGGAATATATCATTTGCGAAAGCGGGAATGGGAAGGAATATTCTTATACCTTGGCAGGAGCGGCAAATATTCTCGGCTACATCCCTGAGGGAGATTATGCCCGGGGGAATAAGGAGGCGGCCATCAAGGCCTGGGAAGCGCTCGCCTCTCATGTCGGCTTGACGGTGGAGGAAGCGGCCAGACAGGTGATGGATATCGCGATCGACAAGACGATGAAGGTAGTCAATGAAATGATTGAGGACTATGAGCTGGATCGTTCCTTTACAACCCTGGTTGGCGGTGGAGGAAGCGGGGCGGTTCTCGTGCCGGCGATGGCGGAGCGGGAGAAGATGAAGTGCAAAATCGCAAGCAATGCTCCGTATATATCGACGATCGGCGTCGCCTTGGCCATGGTGAAGGAGCAGCTTGAGAGAACCATCGTCAATCCGACGGAGGAAGACATTAAACGGATTCGTGCGGATATTGTGGAACGGATCGTGAAGTCCGGAGCGAATGAGGATACCGTTGAGGTTACGATTGAAATTGACAGCCAGAAAAACATTCTGCGTGCAGTAGCAACCGGCTCGACGGAGCTCCGTTCCAAGGATTTGGGGCAGGATGCCATGGCTGAAGAAGATATGCGCGTCATTGCAGCCAAATCGGTGGACCAGCCGGTGGAATCTACAAAGCTGGCCGCCCAGACCGGAAGATGGAGTCTCTTTAGCAGCGAGAGCGTGAAGAAATCATTTTTCGGGCTGCTGAAGAAGAGATCGACCTATGCGAGCGTGCTGGACCGGGAGGGTGTCGTACGCTTCAAGAAGGGGAATGTCCATTTTACGAAAATCACCAAATCCCAGTTCGGAGGGGAGCTCAGTCATTTTCTGGACGATAATACGATCTATTCCGATGCCAATGCGACACTGCCTAAGGTATTTGTCTTTTATAAAGAGAAAATGCTGGATTTGACGGGGATGCAGACGAAGGAGCAACTGATGTCGATCCTGGAGATCGAGACCGAAATGCTGGCAGCGGGAGACGAGCTCATTGTCGTTGCGTACCAATAGGATGCTTATGCTCGCCATGTACTAGCTTGCCGTGGCCCGGTAAGCAGCTTACCGTCGCGGCGCATTATTTAGGATGCTTATCGCAGAATCGTATCTTTAGAAAGGAGATGGGGGCCATGCTGCAGGAAGCGATAGATGCCCTTACTGATGAGGTGCTGGCTTGCGCGGAGCTCGCGCAGGATCCTTTGTTTCATAAAATCCCGAAGGATAAAATCCCTTATTATGTCAGGTCATCTCTGGACAGGGGAAAACAAATGGCCGGGAGCTATGCTGGTGCTTCCATAAGGGCGCTGTGTCAGCGCGAGGGATTGAGGTATGAAATTTCGGGCAGGTCCGGTAAATTCCATCACGTCTCCTTTCGGGCCCAGATCGATTTTGCGAAGAATCCTCCGGAAATTATCGTGTATTCCTCTTCCCTATCCGAGATGCAGCAGGCTGTAGAGGCCATCCTGGGCCATGAGGGGAGCCCGGATATGGATCGTCTCATCGATATTCACTTGGCGCATGAGTTCTACCATTACCTTGAATACAAGGCGGGGCGCTTCACCAACGAATTGCTGGAGCCGATAGAGGTGCTGAGGCTAGGCTTCTACACCAAACGATCCAGTGTCGTGAAATGCAGTGAAATTGCAGCGCACGCCTTCTGCAAGGAATTGATCGGGCTCCCCTATTTGCCGAATTTGCTGGATTATGCGTACCTGATCAAGACCCGGGCAATGCCGCTGGAACAATTTCAGCGAAGTATGGAAGAATGGCAGGGTTGGTTATAATTTACTTTCGGCACTCTTAATACCTTACTCGGTATGATATAATGAAGGATGCTAGCGGGGATACCGGATAGCATTATCCATCGTTAGATCAGGAGGAGGTATCATGTCTTCACAAGTTCCGGCAGTCATTGCAAAGATCGTATCGCAAACGCAAAAGCTGACATTTGGAGAGAATCAAATTGCCAATTTTGTCATTCATAATCCGGAGTTCATTACTCGCAATACGATCACGGCCATTGCCAATGAGATCGGCGTGTCGGAGACGAGTATTAACCGTTTCTGTAAAAAGGTGGGCTTCAAGGGCTTCAATGATTTCAAAATAGCTTTTGCCCAGGATTCTTTTTACCGGGAAATGCAGGCGAAGAAGAAAGAGCGGCGTGAGATCAATCCGATTGACGCGCTCGCGCTTGACTATAATGAGCTGATCGTCAATACTTCGGCACTGATTACCGAGGAGCAGCTCAATCGCGTGGTGGATATTCTCAAGAACGCACGCAGGATTTATATGTTCGGGCTGTTCGACTCTTATTTGGCAGCGATTGCGCTAAAGAACCGCTTGGCCCTTATCGGCATCATGTCCGAGGCGATCAGTGATAGCAGAGCGATGCGAATCGCAGCCTCCCAATGCACCTCCGAGGATGCGGTCATTGCCTTCTCGCGCTCGGGGTCGACCAATGAAATCGTGGACGCGGTGTCGATGGCCCAGGTCAATCAGGTGAAGACGATTGCGATAACCTGTTATGACTCTTCGCCGATTACGGAAAATGCGGATGTCGATATTATTGTTCCGGATAAAATATCCGTAAATAACAGTGCCTTAATGTCGAACCATATCACGTTCTTGTTCGTCGTGGATTTGATTATGAGTGTCTTCATTTCCTCCGACAAGTCCTACTTGAAGAAGAAGCTGGATAGTGAAGCGGTACTGGCTCAGGGCCAATTGATTACCAATTATTTTCTCTAGTCCGAAAAAGGGCGCTTGACAGACGCAAGTTAGGTCTGCCAGAGCGCCCTTTCTTGGCGTGGCCAGATGGACTTTGAACTGACTTTTACTTACAATGATGAAGGAGCAATTATTTTAATTCATCATTTGGAGCAGGAGGACGGCAAATGCTTAACAAGCTCAAGAAAATAGACTTCACCATCGTATTTATTTTGCTAATCCTCATGGGTATCAGTATTGCGGTTCTTTACAGCGCGACTTCGGGGACGAAGTACAGCGGGTATCACCTTCAAATGCTGAAATATTACATTTTGGGCTTCGTCGTGTTCTTTCTCGTATCCCTGCTCGATTTCCGATGGCTGATCAAATATGCGATCTATATATACCTTTTCGGGTTAGGCCTGCTCGTTGTAGTCATGTTCATCGGCAACACGTATCATAACGCGACGGGCTGGATGACGCTGCCGGGAGGAGTGAGCTTCCAGCCGGCTGAGTTCTTCAAGCTGATTCTCGTCATTTTTCTCGGGTTTCTGCTAGTTCGCAAACGAAAAACTGGGCTGCTGTTCTGGCGGGACGTTGTGCCGATTTGCTTGCTGACCTTTATCCCGTTCATGGCGGTAATGGCCCAGAACGACCTTGGGAATGCGCTTAGCTATCTCGTGATTCTAGCGGGGATGCTCTGGATCGGGAATATCAAATACACGCATGCCCTGATCGCCCTGGCGATTTTTGCAGGCTCCGCCATCGGAGGGATCAGCGCCTATAAAATATATCACGAGCAGGTCTATGCGTTCTTCGAAAATATCGGGCGGGAGCACTGGATTGAGCGGATCGATCCCTGGCTGATGCCTGAGAAGGCCACGGACAAGGCGATCTACCATACGAGAAACGCCAAGCTGGCTATCGCCACGGGCGGGATGACCGGGGAAGGGTTCATGAAGGGAGCCAACGTGCAGGCGGATCTCGTGCCCCTGACGTATTCGGACTCAATCTTTGTCGTCATTGCCGAGGAGTTCGGTTTTATCGGGTGCTCGGTTCTATTATTGCTATACTTCGTGTTGATCCACAGGCTGATCCTGATCTCGCTGGAATGCCGAGATCGGTCCGGTCCGCTCTTGATCGTCGGGGTTGTAGCGATGCTGCTGTATCAGATTTTTGAAAATATCGGCATGTTCATCGGTCTCATGCCGTTAACGGGGATTACCCTGCCGTTTATCAGCTATGGCGGAACGTCCCTGATCATCAATATGGCGAGCATCGGGGTGGCGATGAGCATTTTGATCCACGGCAAGGAAGCGGAAGAGGACCCGCACCTGGCCCCTGCACAGTATGCCTCCATGAAATCGCAGTAGCTTGCGGTCTGCGGCGAGATAAAGCAATCTTTGGCTGAATTATCGATATATGCGGCTGTGGCGAGATGCGACGCGCGGTGTGGTCGACCGACCGCCGTCATGCAGCGAACCCCGTACCGCAGAGTGAGGGAACTGAAGTAAATGCGCTTCATAGGATGCCAGGAGGATGGAATAATAGAATAAAGCATTGAACATAGAATCATAGAATTATAGCGGAAAATGATAGGTTTACGTTTCTCTTAAACGGACATACTGATAGACATCAGTAGTTTTGTGGAGGGGGAAACGGCAATGAGGCAGCAGTTCCGTGGTTTTGGACTTATTTTTTGCAGCTTAATGATCTTGTTCATGTCATGGGAAGGGCAGAAAAGCGATGCGGCCGCTCTTGGCGGCTCTATTCCCGAAGAATCGATCCGGCTGCGCATTCTGGCCAACTCCGATCGGCCCGGCGACCAGGTGATCAAGCGGCAGGTCCGCGACGCGATCGTGGAGCAAATGAACGGATGGGTTCAGCAGCTGGAGAATCCGCTCAGCTTGGCGGATGCCCGGCAGATTATAGAGGACAATCTCGCTCTTGTGGAGGATACGGTCAAGCGTACGCTTGAAAGAAGCGGCAAAAACTATGCTTACAAAGTGGAGCTGGGAGTCGTGCCTTTTCCGACGAAAATGTATGGCGGTACCGTGTATCCGGCGGGCGAATACGAAGCGCTTCGCGTCACCCTGGGGAAAGGCGAGGGCAAGAATTGGTGGTGCGTGCTGTTCCCGCCTCTATGCTTCGTGGATGCTGGCAGCGGGGAAGCGCTGGCGAAGGGCGGGAACGAGGCTGACCTTAAGCATGCCGCCGCTGCAGCAGACGGGAGCAAGCCTGCATCAGGCGCTGCGGAGGACGCTGCCAAAGCTGCCAAAGCGGAAGGAGCCGGCTCAAAGGACCGGGCGGTGCAGGTGCAGGCGCAGCAGGAGGAAGCGGAGGTTCGTTTCTTTCTGTGGGATCTGTTGTCGGGTTTATGGGATTGGATCGTCAGCTTGTTTAAGTGATTTGTACAGCATTGAAATGATGAAGGATAGAGGCTTGTCCTGCCGATCGTGGAACCGGGATGTTTGGTTAGGCGGCGGGGCAAGCTTTTTGCGTCTTTAGGCTTGGGTTATAATAGAAAGGCATGGCTGATGCCGCTCTGCGGACAGAATGCAGGACAAGCTCAAAGGTTTGCGACTATAGATGGAAAGTTAGAGTGGATGCGCAATGAACGAATATGATCCGGCTGAGAAGCCGATGAGGGAATGTCAAATGACAGGGCCAGAAGGTGAAGGAAACCGGACGCGCTGGTGGGATGTCCGAGGTCAGGGCGGTGAAACGGCGATAGCGGAGGCGGCGGCGGTGCTGGCGGCCGGAGGGACGGTCGCTTTTCCGACCGAGACGGTGTATGGCCTCGGCGCAGACGCTCGGAGCACGGCAGCGGTGGAGGCGATTTTTGCCGCCAAAGGGCGGCCCTCCGACAACCCGCTGATCGTGCATATCGCCGAGATGAAGCAGCTGGAGGGTCTCGTTGGCGAAGTGAACGAGACGGCTCGGGCGCTCATGGAGGCTTATTGGCCGGGGCCGCTGACGCCGGTCTCTTCTACACATCTAGATGTGTATAAGAGACCACCGTCGAGCTTCCTGACTGCGGATCCCGCCGCCGAGGCCGTGGCAGCCCGCATCGCTGCCGAGCTCGAGGCCGCGAAGCGGTGCGGGGAAGTGACGGGTGTGCTCGCCTTCGACGAGCACCTTCCCCGCTACCGCGCCGACTGTGTGCTCTCGCTCGGCAGCGTCCATGCGCTGGAGACGGCGGCGCACCGTCTCTATGGGGCGCTCCGCCGCTTCGATGAGCGCGGCGTCACTTATATGCTGGCCGAGGCTTGTCCTGAGGACGGCCTCGGAGCCGCCGTCATGAACCGCCTGCTTAAAGCGGCGGGACATGACGTAATAGATATATAGGGGATTGAATGTAGAAAGGCGGTGAGGTCGGATGATATCCATTGGGCTTACCGGGTGGGGAGATCATGATGATTTATATCCGCCCGGAACCCCGTCCAAGCAGAAGCTGGGGCTATACGCCCGGCATTTTCCCGTCGTGGAGGTGGACAGCTCGTTCTACGCCGTGTTGGGCAGGGAGACGTATTCCCGCTGGCTGGACATGACGCCGCCTTCGTTTACTTTTATTCTCAAGGCTTATCAAGGCATGACCGGGCACGCCCGCGGCAAGGTTCCCTTCGAGGGTCCGGGGGTTATGTTCCAGGCCTACCTGGATTCGATCGCTCCGGTCGCTGAGTCAGGCCGGCTGCGCGCGATCATGTTCCAGTTCCCGCCCTGGTTCGATTGCAATCCCGATCATGTAAGGCAGCTGCGGGCCGTAAGGAAATGGATGGGCCGGCTGCCGCTGGCCCTGGAGTTTCGCCACCAGAGCTGGTTTGCCCCGGACATGCGGGAGCGAACCCTCGAATTCATGCGCGAGGAAGGCTGGATTCACATTGTGTGCGACGAGCCGCAGGCAGGGCTGGGATCCGTTCCGACGGTGCTTGAGCCGACGGATGAGCAGCTGACGATTGTCCGGCTGCACGGCAGAAATGCGGCCGGCTGGACGCAGAGCGGGGCCCCTAATTGGCGGGAGATCCGCTATTTGTACCGCTATAATCGGGAGGAGCTGACGGAGTGGCGCGATAAGCTGCGCGAGCTGAAGTCGAAGGGCGCCCGCGAAATCTGCATGATTTTTAACAATAATTCCGGCGGCGATGCCGCTGCGAATGCCCGCGAGATGATGGAGATCCTGGGGATGGAGCCGGCTGAGCTGCCGCCTTCCCAGCTTGATCTGTTCGGCGGGGGACTGGACGGATAGGGCGCTTGCCCTTCGCTTTGGCTGCTAGTCATGAATTGTCCCATGTACGCATATGGTTGTACAAAACCATTCTCGGACATGGGAGCGTGGCGTGATGACGGCATTATACGAGCGGCTGGGGGAGCTGTTGACAATTGTGTTGATGGCCGTCGCATTAGGAATGGACGCCTTTTCCTTAGGGATCGGCATAGGCATGAGAGGCATAAGGCGCGTGGAAGTGCTCCGCATCGGCGTGCTGGTAGCTGCCTTTCATCTGCTGATGCCGCTGCTGGGCATCGTTGCCGGCCAATATGCCGGGGAATTGCTGGGCGGCATGGCCAAGTACGTATCCGGCGGCCTGCTTATGCTTCTAGGGGGGCATATGATATGGAGCTCTCTGTTCGGCAGTGAGGAACAGACTGTTGATTACCGCTCTTTCTTAGGCATACTGCTGTTCGCTCTGAGCGTAAGTATAGATTCGTTCTCTGTAGGCGTATCCCTGGGCATGTTCCATGGCGACCTGCTGCTGACAGTCATCGCCTTCGGCGTGTTCGGCGGGATCATGTCCATGCTCGGTCTGCTGCTCGGACGGGGCGTGGGAGCCCGGCTTGGCGAATATGGAGAGGCGGCAGGCGGGGCCATATTGCTTGCATTTGGACTAATTTTCATCTTCTGATACAATGACACAGGAGATATACCCGGATAACAGGCAGGAGGTGGATAGGCCTTGCGAATATTGTTTGTGTGCACCGGAAACACTTGCCGCAGCCCGATGGCGGAAGGGATCTTCCGCAAGCTGGCGCAGGAGCGGGGAATGAAGGTGGAGGTTGCTTCGGCTGGGGTTGCAGCCGTGGAAGGGCTCCCGATCTCCCGGCACGCCGAGGGGGTGTTGAAGGATTTGGGGATCGAGGATCGGATCACGTCTACTCCGCTTCATGCGGAGCTGATCGAATGGGCCGATCTCGTTCTTACGCTGACCCAGGGGCATAAGCGGCAGGCAATAGCAACGTTTCCAGCTAAGGCGGATAGAATCTATACATTGAAGGAATACGTGGAGGAAGATGAGGCGGTTCTCGCTGAGCAGGCTGAACTCGGCCAATTGATCGCAGAACTTGAGCTGAGCCGGGCGCTGGGACAAGCGTTCGAAGAGGCCAAGGAGCGGAGGATTCGCGAGCTGCTGCAGCGGATGCCGCAATACGACATATCCGATCCGTTCGGAGGCGGCCGAGAGGACTATGATGCGGCAGCCCGGGAGATTCGCGCGGCCTTGGAGAAGCTCATTGTCAAACTGCAGAGAGAGCGTTTTCGTTAGAAATTCGGCAAAATGCAGGTTGCATTTGTGACGCGCATGTTTTATTCTTAAGTGGAATGGAAATGAATCCGATGTAACTGGCGACGATAGTGGACCAAACCACAATGGAGCATCGGAATATACGGCCGGTCGCCTGGGCAAAGAGCACGACGCATTACTGCGTCATGCTCTTTTTCGTCATTTCGGTATGATTACCTCCGCCGCCATCCTGCCGCCTCAAGTCTTCTTAATTTATTTGTTCCATGGCGGAAGCGAGTTTGTCGTCACGATCCCCCGGTTATATTAGGTATAATAAAAGCAGGCTTGTCTTGTGAAGGGTGGTTACGAGAATGGATAAAGATCAGCGGAATCAACAGTCGCTTCGCGAGGAAGCGGCCGAGGCTCTGGAAGAGCTGGCGACGGCGGCTTCACTCCGCTCCGGGCACCTCGTCGTAATCGGGGCCAGCACGAGTGAGGTAGCAGGCCAGCGGATCGGTACCGCCGGTGCGGAGAATATTGCCGCCGAGCTGTATGCCGGGCTGGCTGAGGTGCAGAGCAAGCATGGCTTCGATTTGGCGTTTCAATGCTGCGAGCACTTAAACCGTGCGCTCGTCATGGAGCGCTCTGTGCTGGAGCGGCTGGGGCTGACTGAGGTAGCGGCGGTTCCCGTCCCCAAGGCCGGGGGCTCGATGGCTGCAGCGGCATATCGCCGAATGAAGCAGCCCTGCCTGGCGGAGAGCATCCAGGCCCATGCCGGCTTGGATATCGGCGAGACTTTAATCGGCATGCATCTCAGGCATGTGGCGGTGCCTTATCGCCCGGCGCGGCGGTATATCGGGCAGGCCAGGGTGACTGCGGCCTGGACGCGGCCGAAGCTGATTGGCGGGGAACGGGCGGTCTACAAGCTGCCGGAGGTGCAGGAGTCGCATTTATGCGATTGATATTTTTCAGTATGTCTTCACATTTTATAATTTTATATATAGGGAGGATTTTTGGATAATGGACCATTTGAAAAAACAAGACCCTGCAGTACTGGAAGCGATGAACCTGGAGCTCAAGCGACAGCAGAACAACATTGAGCTGATTGCTTCTGAGAACATTGTAAGCGAAGCGGTTATCGAGGCTATGGGCTCTGTGCTGACGAATAAATACGCTGAAGGATACCCGGGCAAACGCTATTACGGCGGCTGTGAGCATGTCGATATCGTAGAAGATATCGCTCGTGATCGCGCGAAGGAATTGTTTGGAGCGGAGCATGCCAATGTTCAGCCGCACTCCGGTGCCCAGGCGAACCTGGCGGTATACCTGGCTGCGCTGAATCCTGGGGATACCGTCCTGGGCATGAATCTGGCCCATGGCGGACACTTGACGCACGGAAGTCCGGTTAACGCCTCCGGTCTGCTGTATAACTTCGTGGCTTATGGTGTGCAGGAGGATACTTTCCTGATCGATTACGACGAAGTGCGCAAAGCCGCGTTCAAGCATCGCCCCCGTCTCATCGTGGCTGGTGCCAGCGCTTATCCGCGTATCATTGATTTTGAGAAATTGGCTTCTATCGCTAATGATGTCGGCGCGCTCTTCATGGTAGATATGGCCCATATCGCGGGTCTGGTTGCTGCCGGCCTGCATCCAAATCCGGTTCCTCACGCGCATTTCGTCACTACGACGACGCATAAGACGCTTCGCGGACCGCGCGGCGGTATGATTCTGTGCCGCAAGCCTTGGGCGGCAGCGGTTGACAAAGCGGTATTCCCGGGCACGCAGGGCGGACCGCTCATGCATGTCATCGCCTCCAAAGCGGTTGCCTTGGGAGAGGCTTTGCAGCCTTCGTTCAAGACCTATGCAGAGAACGTCGTCAAGAATGCCAAGGCGCTGGCCGAGACGCTTGTTTCCGAGGGGCTTAACCTGGTATCCGGCGGTACGGACAACCATTTAATGCTGATCGATACCCGCAACCTGAACATCACGGGCAAGGATGCCGAGCATGTGCTTGATTCCATCGGCATTACAGTGAACAAGAACGCGATTCCGTTCGATCCGACCAGCCCATTCGTGACAAGTGGCATCCGCATCGGTACGCCTGCGGCTACTTCCCGCGGCATGGATGAAGCGGCGATGAAATCGATCGGACAAATCATTGCCAATGTGCTTAAGAACTCGAAGGATGAATCTGTTCTGGAGCAAGCCCGCAAGCAGGTCAGAGCTTTGACGGATCAATTCCCGCTTTACCCTGAACTGAGCTACGAATAAATACGGCTGAAGCTATAAGCCGATGCTTTAAATGGAAGGAGCATCCCGCTGCCGCAAGGCGGAAGGCGCTCCTTTTTATTATGGCCTTTACTATTGGTTAGGACTTGCGGCTTGCTCCTATCCTGTCTTATTTATGGCCATTGCCGTCGTCCTCCGCGCTAATTCAGCCGACAGTTCTTTGTTGATGGCAAACAAGCGGAATTGGCCTTGCCAGCTGCAGCAATAATATAAAGCTCGCACTATTGCGGATACTAGGAATGCTCACGGACAGACAGGCCGAAAGTCGGGTTGATACAGTTCGTAGCAATCGGAAAAAGACAGTGATATAATAAACAGGATTTGTGCATCATTTGATGTAAAGGATCATCATTTGATGCCGGAGATGGTCATCTGATGAGAAGACTCAGCTATAAACCGGAGGGACAAATAATGGGAAAACTGGTGGTATGTGATCACCCTTTGATTCAGCACAAACTGACTTTTATTCGAGACATGCAAACGAACACGAAGGACTTCCGCGAATTGGTGGATGAAGTGGCCACGCTGATGGCTTATGAGATTACGAGAGAGGTTCCGTTGGAGTCGATTACGGTGCAGACGCCTGTATGCGAGGCTGAGGCTAAAGTGATTTCCGGACGGATGCTCGGATTGATTCCTATTCTTCGCGCGGGCCTAGGCATGCTTGATGGCGTGTTAAAGCTGCTTCCTGCGGCCAAGGTAGGCCATGTAGGGCTGTTCCGCGACCCGCATACGCTTCAGCCCGTGGAATATTACGTCAAGCTGCCTACGGACGTTCAGGAGCGCGAGCTTATTGTGATCGATCCGATGCTGGCTACCGGCGGTTCAGCGATTGCGGCGATCGATGTGCTGAAGAAGCGCGGCTGCACGCAGATCAAAATGATGAACCTGATTGCCGCGCCTGAAGGTGTACAAGCCGTACAGGAGGCCCATCCGGATGTAGACATTTACGTCGCTGCACTGGATGAACGCCTGGATGAGCACGGCTATATCGTTCCGGGGCTGGGGGATGCTGGCGACCGGCTGTACGGAACAAAATAAGGGTTTCGCAACGATATATTAATTAAGGAAAGGAATTATTATGGCAAAAATTAAAGTAATGACAATTTTTGGTGTAAGGCCTGAGGCAATCAAGATGGCTCCGCTCATTCTTGAGCTGCAAAAGCATAAGGAGCATATTGAATCGATGGTCTGCGTTACAGCCCAGCATCGCGAGATGCTGGACCAGGTGCTCGAGGTATTCAGGATCACTCCGGATTATGATCTGGATGTCATGAAGCCGAACCAGACCCTGAACGAGATCACGATTCGGGTTCTGGACGGTCTGGAACGCGTGCTGCGCGAAGCGAAGCCGGATATCGTGCTTGTCCATGGGGACACGCTTACGACATTTCTGGCCAGCTATGCGGCGTTCCTGCAGGGAATTAAAATCGGGCATGTCGAGGCTGGTCTGCGTACCTGGAATAAATGGTCGCCGTACCCTGAGGAAATGAACCGCCAGTTGACGGGCGTGCTGGCAGATCTTCATTTCGCTCCGACCGAGTGGTCGGCTGACAATTTGCGCAAGGAGAACAAGCCGGAGTCAAGTATATATATCACAGGCAACACAATAACTGATGTGTTTCAATATACAGTACAGCCAAATTACAAGAATTCAGTGCTGGACTTTGCCGCAGGAAAGCGGCTTATTCTTATGACGGCTCACCGCAGGGAATCGCAAGGGGAGCCGCATATGAACATTTTCCGTGCCGTGAAGCGCATTGCCGACGAGTTCGAGGATGTAGCCATCGTGTATCCGGTTCATCCTAGTCCTCCGGTTAAGGAACCGGCTTATAGAACGCTGGGAGACCATCCGCGCATTAAGCTGATCGAGCCGCTGGATGTCGTGGACTTCCATAATATCTATCCGCATACTCACCTGATTGTGACGGATTCGGGCGGCATGCAGGAGGAGGCTCCTTCGTTTGGCGTACCGGTTCTCGTGCTGCGGGATACGACGGAGCGACCGGAAGGGATCGAAGCGGGCACGCTTGAGCTGGTAGGCACGGAGGAGGAGATGGTCTATGGACGGATCAAGGCACTGCTTACAGACGGCTCGTTATATGAATCTATGAGCCGCGCAGCTAATCCTTACGGAGACGGGAAAGCGTCAGAAAGAATTGTCAATGCGATATATCACCATTTCGGTGTAATTGATCAACGGCCGGAGAATTTTCACAGAAAGTTCACAAATTCGATTGATCAATAATTGTGTTTCTGAGGAAGATAGCATACAGTTATACTGTACGGTTTATAACGCTTTCGTTGACAAAAAGTAGACGCATTCAGTAAAATAAGTTGGGATTGTTCCGTATGAGAATTCCTGATAATAATGGCAATCCTTGGATTGCTGCCGCTTACATTAGCGGGGCGGGCTTTTTGCTGGCTATGTATATTGTTGTCGGCTTTTTGAGTGCAAGATGGCTGACGGAGCGTTTTGACGGCCCGAATTATTGGATTGCTATCGGGGCGATAGCCGGTCTCGTCCTCGGAATCGTCAACGTATTTATACTAATCAAAAAGTTTTTGGGGGCGCAGAATGGATGATTTAGGTTCGATCGTCACAGCCGTATTCCGGATTACGTTTCTGCTGCTATCCGTGTTATTATTCGGATGGGCTGTACTCCCGGAGTATAGGCCGCTTCTCGCCGGATTCATTTTGGGACTGGCTGTCGGATTGATCTACGTCCGTTACTTATCCCTTAAAGTGCGGCAGTTGGTTCAGCTCGTTGTCAGTCAGGAGCAACGCAGGTTTAGTTTCGGTTTCGTTACTAGAATTTGTCTAGTTTTTCTAGCTGTCATGGTTGCAGTAAAGTTTGAACAAGTGTCGTTAGTAGCTGTTCTTTTAGGCTTATTCATTCCGCAGCTATTGACGATCCCGGTGAGTATTGTCATCGGAATTCGCAACAAGGCTTGAACATCTTAAACGGGGAAAGGGGTGAGTACATATAAATGCATGACGCACCGATAATTATGCTTGGAGGATTTCACCTGGATTTATCCGCCGTTATGATGCTTCTAGTAAGTATGCTCATCGTATTTGTCATATGTCGATTAGCTGTAGCGAATTTATCGGTCGAGAATCCATCCAAGATGCAGAACTTTATGGAATGGGTCGTTGAGTTCGTTCAAGGGATTGTTGGAAGCACCATGAGCTTGAAGAAGGGCAGGCCTTTTATATCATTAGGATTGACCCTGATTTTATTCATATTCGTATCTAACCTTCTGGGGCTTCCGCTCGGTGTAATCACTGAGGCCCATAAGCCTGAGATGGTATTTGGGAAGGTCATTGAAGCGACGGCTACTTTGAAGGACGGGGAACATGCCCACATTCTATGGTGGAAATCTCCTACCGCGGATATTGCCGTAACGGCTGGACTTGCACTGGTCGTATTTATTCTAATGAACTACCTGGGGATCAAGAATAATAGGAAGCATTATTTCAAGCATTATCTTGAGCCGTTTCCAATTTTCTTGCCGCTGAACATCATCGAGAACGTGTCCAAGCCGATCGCTTTGGCCATTCGTCTATTTGCGAACATCTTCGCGGGTGAGGTTCTGATCGCGGTTATCATCAAGATGGGTTACCTCGGGATTCCGTTTATGGGCATTTGGCAGGGCTTCAGTATATTCGTTGGCGCACTGCAGGCATACATTTTCACCATATTGACAATGGTTTATATTTCACAGTACGCGATTCACGAGGAAGAGCATTAGTAAACTCTGCAGAAGTGGCCTTGCGGCTTCGTCCTGTAAGAGATCTATTATAACTAAACTAATATAGGAACATATTAAAGGAGGATATTTAAGATGGGATTTTTGGCAGCAGCTATTGCAGTAGGTTTGGGTGCACTTGGTGCAGGTATCGGTAACGGGATGATCGTAAAGAGCACAGTTGAATCTATCGCTCGTCAGCCAGAAGCGGCTAACAAGCTTCAAACAACGATGTTCATCGGTGTTGGTATCGTTGAGGTTGTTCCGCTCGCGGCAACAGTTATCGCTTTCTTGATCATGTTCTCTTAATAATAGTTTCGGTTTGGCGGGGAGGGCCTATGCCATCCACGCCTTCGTTTTAAGAACAAGAAATAACACAAGAAACTATTATTAACGGAAAGGAGTGACATCCGTGCAGGTCCTTTGGGAGAATATTGTCATTACTATGCTTGCGTTTGGAATTCTTTATTGGCTGCTCAACAAGTTTGCATTTGGCAAACTGTTTGAAGTAATGGAGAAGCGCCGCGAGCTGGTACTTGGACAATTAGAGGAAGCTAAGCAAACAAGAGAGCAAGCGAATGCGTATGTCGAAGAGCAGAAAGAGGCTCTTAGCCAGGCACGTCAGGAAGCCTATGAAATCATTGAACAATCGAAGCAAAGCAGCAGTAAGCAAGCGCGTGATTTGCTGGAGCAGGCGAAACAGGATGCTACTCGCTTGAAGAACGAAGCAATCCGCGATATCGAGAACGAGAGAAGCAAGGCCGTGGAAGCTTTGCGCGGCGAGATTGGTACTTTCTCCGTCAACATTGCCTCCAAGCTGATCGAGCGTGAGGTTGAGAACAATCCGGAAGAACAAGAGAAGCTTGTTAACCAATATCTTAAAGAGGTAGGTAGCAAATCATGAGCCGTGAAGCTGTTGTAGCGGGCAGATACGCCAAAGCCCTGTATGAGATTGCTGCACAGGAAGGGCGTACACTGGAAGTTGAACAGGAAATCAGAGCTCTCGCATATGCTTTTAATGAGGATCAGGATGTACAAAATTTTATAGCTACCCCGAATATTTCGGAAGCGGCTAAATGGGAAGCGCTTGAAAAAGCCCTGGAGGGCAAACTATCCAAGCCTGTTGTCTCATTGGTGAAGCTGCTCGTAGAGCGGGGAAGAATCGGGATTTTGCCGGAATTGCTGGACCGTTACATCAAAATTACGGGCGAAGCACTTGGACTGGCTACCGCTACGGTCTACACGACTTACCCTCTGAATGAAGAGGAGAAGGCGGCGATCGCGGACGAATTTGGGGCTTTGGTCAACAAGAAAATTCGTGTTCTGAACGAGATTGATAAGAATCTGCTCGGCGGAATGAAAGTCAGAATCGGCGATACGCTGTATGATGGAAGTTTGGCCGGGAAGCTTGAACGGCTTGAGAAGTCTTTTCGAAGACAAGCACTGTAGATAGGGGTGAAAAACTTGAGTATCAGACCTGAAGAAATCAGTACGCTGATTAAAAGTCAGATCGAACAATATAAATCGGAAATTGAAGTGGCCGAAGTCGGCACCGTTATTCAAGTTGGTGACGGTATCGCTCGTGTCCACGGGCTTGAGAACGCCATGGCAAACGAACTGCTCGAGTTTGAAAACGGCGTTTTTGGCCTTGCGCTGAACCTGGAAGAAAGCAACGTCGGGGTTGTTATTCTAGGACCATACAGCGACATTCGTGAAGGTAACCAAGTTAAACGCACCGGGCAAATTATGCAGGTACCCGTTGGGGATGCCCTGCTTGGCCGCGTCGTTAACCCGCTCGGCCAGCCGGTCGACGGCAAGGGGCCTATCGCAACGACGGAATTCCGTCCTGTTGAGAACAACGCACCAGGCGTTATCGACCGGAAATCGGTTCATGAGCCGATGCAAACCGGGATCAAAGCGATCGATTCCATGGTTCCTATCGGCCGCGGACAGCGCGAGCTGATCATCGGTGACCGTCAAACGGGTAAAACCGCTATTGCGATCGATACGATTATCAACCAAAAGGGCAATGGCGTGAAATGCGTATACGTAGCTATCGGACAGAAGCAATCCACTGTCGTTAACGTGGTTGAGACGCTTCGCCGCCATGGAGCGCTTGATTACACGATCGTTGTTACGGCATCCGCTTCGGAGCCGTCCCCGCTTCTTTACATTGCGCCATATGCGGGCGTAGCGATGGCTGAGCACTTTATGTACAAAGGTGAACATGTCCTTATTATTTATGATGACTTGTCCAAGCAAGCAGCTGCTTATCGTGAGCTGTCCCTCTTGCTTCGCCGTCCTCCGGGCCGTGAGGCGTATCCGGGTGACGTTTTCTATCTGCACTCCCGCCTGCTGGAGCGTGCAGCGAAGCTGAGCGATGAAATGGGCGGCGGTTCCATTACCGCGCTTCCATTCATTGAGACACAAGCTTCTGACGTGTCGGCGTATATTCCGACGAACGTAATTTCCATTACGGACGGTCAGATCTTCCTGGAGTCCGACTTGTTCTACTCCGGTCAGCGTCCGGCGATCAACGTCGGTATCTCGGTATCCCGGGTAGGGGGATCTGCCCAAATTAAAGCCATGAAAAAGGTTGCCGGTACGCTTCGTCTGGATTTGGCGCAGTACCGCGAGCTTCAGGCATTCTCCCAGTTCGGCTCCGACCTCGACAAATCGACGCAAGCTCGTCTGACTCGTGGTTCCCGCATGATGGAAATCCTGAAACAGGGCGTAAACCAGCCTCTTTCCGTTGAAAAACAAGTAATTAGCTTGTATACGGCTGTCAAAGGATATCTTGACGATATTCCTCTCGGCGATGTGCGCCGTTTCGAAGCTGAATTCCTCTCCTTCGTAGATAGCCAACACGAAGAAGTGCTGCAGTCGATCCGCGATACGAAAGACTTGACGGCAGAGAACGAGGAAAAACTGAAAGAAGTTATCGAGAAGTTCAAAAGAGGTTTTTCCGTTTCTAGTTAATCCAGCTCCATGAATCGGCTGATTCTGTCGGTTCATGGTTATGTATGAGAATACTCGTTTTTGGTTCTGCCAAAGCTTGATCGCATTTGAGCCTTAGTTGGGCTGCTGCCCAAGACCAGGACTTATAGCTGGATTAGCTTTGGCCAAGAGCCGAAATTTGAGAATATGTTAACTTGAAGTTAAGCGTGTGCTTACGAAGTCACTTTGGCTTTAAGCCAAAGTTTGAGGGTGGTGAAATCATGGCAAAAGGGATTCGCGAGATAAAGCGTCAAATCAAGAGTGTTCAGAATACTCGTCAGATTACAAAGGCGATGGAGATGGTCGCTTCGGCGAAGCTCAGAAGAGCGCAGGAGAAAGCCCAATCTTCACGCCCGTACGCAGAGAAGCTGAAGGAAGTCGTGAGCAGCATCGCTGCCAGCTCTGACGGAATTACGCATCCGATGCTTGTGAATCGCCCGGTGAAACGGACGGCCTATATTGTCATTACGGCTGACGGCGGGTTGGTCGGCGGATACAATACGAACATTCTTCGCAGAGTGATGGACGAGATCAACAAGAAGCATGAATCCAAATCCGAATATGGTTTGTTCGTCATTGGACGCAAAGGCCGGGATTTCTTCAATCGCCGGGGGCTTCCTGTGATGATGGATGTCGTCGAATTATCGGATGCGCCGAAGTTCGCTGATATTAAGTCTTTAGCCTATGCGGCTGTACAGAGCTTCGAGGAAGAACAATTTGACGAGATCTATATTTGCTATAACAGATTCATTAATGCGATGAGCCAGTTGCCGACCATAGATCGACTGCTTCCGTTCGACAGTGTCGAAACGAGCGGACCTTCAGCAGAATATGAGTATGAGCCTTCTCCTGAAGCAGTGCTTGAGGTTCTGCTTCCGAAGTATGCTGAAACACTGATCTTTGGTGCCCTTTTGGAAGGAAAGGCGAGTGAGCTTGGAGCGAAGATGACGGCAATGGGCAGCGCGACGAAAAACGCAACGAAAATGATCAATGAGCTGACCCTGACGTATAACCGTGCTCGACAAGCGGCTATTACCCAGGAAATTACGGAAATTGTGGCGGGTGCGAACGCCCAAGGCTAGCATTCCGTTTTCGAAGATAGTTTGCGGACATGCAGGAACACCAAGTATTGTGCAGCTTTCAGCCATAGAGAAGCCGCGATGCTCCCAACCGAAGGTATGCTTCGGTCTCTCTTTTTGGGCTAAAGCTAAGAAGTACAGCTTATTCACTAAGAATGCAGTGTCTTGAGGTTTGCTGGCGGCCATTTATGAATGAAGCATAACTCCGCAAAACTAGGTGCATGCTTTCGAGGCAGTTTTGCTGCGCAGCAATCAACCGATAATTATAGCTTCGCAGAACTTATATTATGCTTTCGAAGTAGTTTTGCTGCGTGGTCAACTAATGACGCATAGCTCCGCAAAACTTTAAGGAGGGAAACAACAATAATGAACAAAGGACGCGTTGTTAGCGTAATGGGTCCGGTTGTTGACATTGAATTCGGACGCGGACAACTCCCGGATATATTCAACGCTATTAAAATTGTGAAACAGGGCGCGCAGGAAGAAGGCGGCGAGCTGATCCTGGAAGCATCCAATCACTTGGGCGACAACCTTGTCCGCTGTATCGCCATGTCCTCGACGGATGGTCTTGTACGTGGTGTGGAAGCAGTAGACTTGGGCGCTCCAATTTCTGTTCCAGTAGGAGAAGTGACTCTGGGCCGTGTATTTAACGTGCTTGGAGAGACGATTGATAATAAGGGACAGGTAGCGGGGGATAGAAATCCGATCCACCGCGATCCGCCTACATTTGAAGATCTGTCGACGCAATCGGAAATTCTGGAAACGGGCATTAAAGTTATCGACTTGCTTGCTCCATATGCCAAGGGTGGTAAAATCGGCCTGTTCGGTGGAGCGGGTGTTGGTAAGACCGTTACGATTCAGGAGCTAATCAACAACATCGCTCAAGAGCACGGCGGTATTTCTGTATTTGCCGGCGTGGGCGAGCGTACTCGTGAAGGTAATGACTTGTACCATGAGATGACGGATTCCGGCGTTATCAGTAAAACGGCGATGGTATTCGGGCAAATGAACGAACCGCCAGGCGCCCGTCTTCGCGTAGCCTTGACTGGACTTACGATGGCGGAATATTTCCGCGATCAAGAGGGACGCGACGTTCTGCTCTTTATCGACAACATTTTCCGCTTTACTCAAGCGGGCTCTGAGGTTTCCGCACTTCTTGGACGCATGCCGTCCGCGGTAGGTTACCAGCCGACGCTTGCGACGGAGATGGGTCAGCTTCAAGAACGGATTACGTCAACGAAGAAAGGTTCCGTAACCTCTATCCAAGCGATTTACGTTCCTGCGGATGACTATACGGACCCTGCTCCAGCCACAACATTTGCTCACTTGGACGCAACGACGAACCTTGAGCGTAAAATTTCCGAGAAAGGGATTTTCCCTGCGGTTGACCCGCTGGCTTCCAGCTCCCGGATTTTGACGCCTGAAATCGTTGGCGAAGAGCACTATAACGTAGCGCAAGGTGTAAAACAGCTCTTGGCCCGTTATAAGGAATTGCAGGATATTATCGCGATCCTCGGTATGGATGAGCTGTCTGAGGACGATAAGCTGATCGTATCCCGCGCACGGAAGATTGAGCGCTTCCTGTCGCAGCCGTTCCACGTTGCCGAGCAGTTTACCGGAATCAAAGGTAAATATGTACCGATTGCTGAAACGGTACGCAGCTTCAAGGAAATCCTCGAAGGCAAGCATGATTCCCTTCCGGAAGCCGCTTTCCTCTTCGTAGGCACGATCGAGGAAGCTGTAGAAAAGGCAAAAACGTTGTAATATGCACCGTGAACTCGGATGCTTCAGAAATGAACTGTCCCACGAACAGGAGGGATGACTAGTGAGCACCTTTTTATTGGAAATTGTTACGCCGGAACATGTGGTGTTCTCCGAACAGGTGAATAGCCTGACCGTCCGCGGTGTCGAGGGCGAACTTGGCATTTTGCCTCATCACGTTCCATTGGTAACACCGCTTCAGGTTGCTCCAATTGTGGCCAAAGCCGGTGGAAATTCGACCACAATTGCGGTGCATGGCGGTTTTGTTGAAGTCCAGAAAGACAAGGTTATCATTCTCGCCGAAAGCGCCGAGCTTCCGGAGGAGATCGATGTCGATCGCGCGGTAGCAGCACGCGAGCGTGCTGAGCGCAGATTGTCTGCGGCTAAAAATCAGGATCGTATTGATCATCGCCGTGCCGAGCTGGCTCTGCAAAGAGCGACTACGCGAATTAACGTGTCGGGGAACGCGAAGATCAAGAAGCATCATTAATAGTACGGAAAAAACAAAAACCGAACACCTTTGTGTTCGGTTTTTGTTTTTTCACGTGAACGAAGCGGCATAACTAGAGCCATAGTTTCATTAAAAGCAGGTATAAATTAAGCAGTACTTGTAAAATGTACTAATTAATAGTTGGATTAAGTTATTTCCTTAGCCCCGTTTATAACCAACTAAAGTTTCAATCTGTTTTGGGACAACTGACCGATTCATGAAGGAATTTAATCAAAGGCGGTCTGCGATATTGCGTACCTTAAGCAGCAATTTGGGATCAATCGACTGAAGAAGATTGCCCTCCAGCCTTACTCCAGAGCCCATGTGGAACTCGGTAACCGAGGTTTTGCGGAGGAACGCCTCCAGAGCCCCGTGATGAAGACCTCCGCCGGGCATGATGGTAATACCGTATGGTTGACTTAGCCCTACCAATTCGGATATAGTATCCACGGCTGAGTCTTCCAGCGACGAGGGTCGACCGCCGGAGGTCAGAATATGCGTGATCTGCGGAAAGCGGCTTAAAGTATGCAGTGCCTCTGTTAAGTGGGCTGTTTCGTCAAATGCTTTATGAAATGTCACGGGAAGGCCGTCTGCGGCATCCAGCAAACGTGCCAGGGCATTCTCGTCTACTGCCCAGCTTGGGGTTAAGACTCCTAATACAAATCCCGAGACGCCCAACTGGCGAAAGGCGGCAATATCTTGCATCATGGTAGCTATGTCCTCTTTATCATAGCAAAAATGGCGACTGTGAGGACGAATCATCACCCGGATGTCGATTGAAGTCTGTTCCCGGATTTGCTGCACAAGACCATAGCTGGGTGTTAATCCGCCTTCTTGGGGGGCGGTAATGACCTCTAAGCGATCGGCTCCGGAACGGGCGGCCAGTATCGCATCGCCCAGTGTATATGCTATAACCTCGACTTTCATTTAAACGCTCCTTCCTGCATTTTCGGTAACTATATTATAGCCCATTTGCAGAAAGGGGCCTGGCTAAATCAGGATTTTTAAATTTATTCAATTGGAAGCCCTCACAATAGAAAGAAATGCTGGATTATTGTCACTCAGGCAAGTATGATATATAAGGTCTATAATTTTTTTATATTATGCTTGCCGATATATATTTATAGTGTTTTAACCCTTTTAGGGGCGGTTGCATAAGAATAAAACAAGGCGGGGGGAGCGGAGATGAATCCTATGGATTCTGTGCCGGCTTCGGTTGGCATGAATGGCCTAACGGCTATTTTAGTATCGCTGGCTTGCATTGTCCTGTCCTGGTGGGCGCTGCAGAATCTCAAGCTGGATTTAATAATCCGACATCCGAAGGGACCGCAGGGCAAACTGCTTCAATTGCTTCTGGCTATTGTGCTGGGACGCTTTGTTGCAGCCTTCGTATTGGAGTACTTGGAATATACGCAGATGCTTCGCTACATGTTTTAATTTCTAAGTCATTGGTTATAAGTGTGTTAGACTACGAGGGGTTGTCAGGGCTCTCGGGCTAGTGCAGACCATTGCGTTCAACAATGCGATTCGGGAAGCTAAATTCAGGGGCCTGGAAATGAAATGTAACATTGCGTGCTGTTGCACAGAGAGAATTTTGTCGAATAACAACAAAACATTGTGTCAACAATGGTGAATAAGGATTAAGCCAAGGGGATCTATGGATTGCTTGCAAATAAGACGAAATCCTCCATGATTCGTGTTATTTCTACAAGTTTAGAGCCTTGTGCGCCTCAAGCTACCGATGATATGATGAAATTTAGGGAAATGAGCGGGTTGCCTTTGTTTTGCATCGAAATAAAGGTGAAAATGAACGCGCGGAGGGAAACAAGATGAGCAAATTTATCGTCCGCGGCGGCAATATTTTGTCCGGGAACGTTAAAGTTAGCGGAGCTAAAAATTCAGTGCTGCCGATCATCGCAGCATCGCTATTAGGGGAGGAAGGCGTAAGCGTAATTCGTGATGCCCCGCCGCTAGATGATGTGATGACCATCATTAAAGTATTGGAATCGCTAGGAGCGACCGTTACATATGACCGCGAGGTAGTCACGGTCAATGCGCAGAAGATCGCAAATTGTGAAGCTCCGTACGAATGGGTACGGAAAATGCGGGCATCTTTTCTTGTGATGGGGCCTTTGTTGACTCGCACGGGATATACGCGAATTTCTCTACCCGGAGGCTGTGCGATCGGTACAAGACCGATTGATCAGCATTTGAAAGGGTTCGAAGCCATGGGAGCCGAGATTACCTTGGGTCAGGGCTTCATCGAAGCCAAATCAAATGGCCGCCTTCGCGGAGCGAAAATTTATCTGGACGTAGCCAGTGTCGGTGCCACGGAGAATATTATGATGGCGGCTACTCTTGCTGAGGGCACGACGGTGATTGAAAATGCGGCAAAAGAGCCTGAAATCGTCGACCTCGCCAATTATTTGAACGGGATGGGCGCGGTTGTCCGCGGTGCCGGAACGGGCGTTATCCGCATCGAAGGCGTTGAGAAGCTCCGCGGCGTCGAGCATACTGTTATTCCGGACCGTATTGAGGCAGGCACATTTATGATTGCTGCGGCTACGACGGGCGGAAATGTGTTCGTGGAAGGTGCTATTGCCGATCATCTTGGTCCCGTTATTGCTAAGCTCGAGGAAATGGGCGCACAGGTGGAAGTGCACGAGAACGGCGTTCGCGTGATCGCGGACCGGCCGCTGAAAGCCGTGGACGTTAAAACGCTGCCATATCCAGGCTTTCCGACAGATATGCAGTCGCAAATGATGGCGCTGCTGCTTGTGTCCGAAGGCACGAGCGTTGTAACGGAAACCGTCTTTGAGAATCGTTTTATGCATGTGGAGCAATTCGCCCTGATGAATGCCGAAATCAAGGTGGAAGGACGTACTTCGATCATTACGGGCGGAGCCAAGCTTAGCGGAGCTAAAGTATGCGCTACCGATTTGCGTGCCGGGGCAGCACTCATTATTGCCGGGCTCGTGGCTGATGGCACAACGGAAGTAAGCGGAACGCATCACATTGATCGCGGCTATGTAAATTTGGCCGAGAAGCTGTCTGGGCTCGGAGCCGATATTTGGCGGGTCACTGTCGATGAGAAAGAATCCGCGGCCCAAAACGAAAGGGTTCCTGTCCATATCAAGGAAGAGCTCCCCGTGCTGAAAGTGCAGCCAACCTGGGCATGATTGCGGAATAATTTTATTAACTATAGCTGAATTCTAAAAGACCGTGTTCTAAGCACGGTCTTTTTTTGTGCGGTTCGGCATGAGTCGCGTTATGCGTGAAGCGTGGGGGAGTGCATGTTGAAGTAGAGCACGGGTGGATGTTGATTGGTGAAGTGTGGTGGTATGTTGAGAGGAGAGTGCAGCTGGATATTGAGTGTGAAATGCTGGTGCATGTTGAAATGAGGAGAAGAGCACGGTTATGGTGGGACCGTAGGTAGAGGAGAAATTAGAAGCGCGACTTTAAATGGATCTACATTTGTAGGTAGCGTAAGAACCTTAGGATTGTTGAAAGTGAAGCATAGCTGCCTATGGACGTTGATTGGTGAAGTGCGGTGGTATGATGTGAGGAGAGCGCAGGTGGATATTGAGTGTAAAATGCAGGTGCATGTTGGGAGTGAGGCGTTGGTGTAGTGGAAAGTGAGTATAGATGGACGTTGATTGTGAAATGCGCTGGTATGTTGAGTAAGGGGTACGGTTGCTACTGAGTGTGAAATGCGGGTATATGTTGCGAGTAAGCTTGGGTCTATGTTGATAGTGAGGTGTGGTTCGGGTAGATTCGTCGCGTTACGAATGAAGTGTGGGTATATGTGGAAAATAAAGTACAGGTGGATATTGGTCGGGGTAGGGGGGAGGTACATATTGAATTGATAGTGGATCGTAGGCGGGGTGGAGGGCAGAAGCATGGCTTTAAGTGGATGCTGTATTTGTATTTAGCGTAAGAGCATTTAGCGTAAAAGTTATGTAGCGTAAAGATCGCTTTAGGGTTACTTCTCATGACGGTGGTCAACCATATGCCAATGACCCGAATTTGTGAATTTGAGCAGGACAAAATAAATTTGTTTCTGGATTATCCACCTGTTGTTTGAGGGGTAAAATCGGCTTAGAACAAAGGGGATCGGACCGTAGATCCGTTATTTTGGATAAAAAGCTTAAATTCTGATGTTAACGGACCTTGGTTCCGTTATTTCGCTAAATGACTACCTTTATAGAAGGAAAATACTTAAATAAGGGATCCTGGGTCCGATAGCCTTATCGATCCATGTAATTTAGCGGGAATAGCGTCTTCTGTGTCCGTTAAACTAAGGGAGAGGAGCAAGAGTTGTAAGTGATGACGGGGAAAGGGGATAGTAAGTTTACATTTGCAGCTGCATTCATACTAAATTTACTCTATTCTCATATATTCAGATCGTTTTGCCCATTAATACAGGTTCTATTAGACGCAGGGGCATCATATCTATGAGTATAGCGAATAAAAAGTATAACGAATTCAATCGCTAGGGTCGCAGTGTTTCTTATATTGTATGGGAGGCCTGCGGCTGCAGCATGAATCGGGATGGAGGTTGCTTGCTTTGGGTATGGATTTGAAAAAAGAACCTTTGGTCATTCATCTATCGGCTCGTAAAAATAAAAGAGAGCAAAGCTGTGCATCTATAGGAAGGGGTCTGGAAAGCAGACAGCGCGAAAGAACGGTAGCCGGGCAAGGGCTGTGTGAAGTATCGGCAGCACGGTATGGTTCACTGCCGAGCCGACAAGCTGCGCCACTGGCATCTTTGGCAGCACAAGACACGGCGCAGGGTAGATTACAGGCGGTGGACGGCCGAGAGCATAAGGAGGCGCTGCTTGTACCTGGGGCGCTAAGCCGGGCGGAGCTCCAGCCGCGTAGGTCGGCGTCCGCGCTAGGCATCTCTCTTTTGCTCACTACGTTCATGATAAGCCCGTCCGCGTGCGCGTCCCTGCGGGCACGCGCGCGTACCGTTCCTTCCGCCACAGCGGAAGGAACGGCGCCAAGCTCGGCGCTGCGCTTGTCTCGCTGGCCGCGGCCGCCGTGCTGCTGGCTGCCCTTGTCGGCAGCCGCAGCGGCGGTCCGGGCCCGGCGCCAGCGCCGCTCCCGGGGACAGCTGGCCAGCCCGCTGTGCCCGGGCCAGCCAGCGGAACCGGCGCTGTAGCGGTGCAGCCTGCGGCCCAGCTCCCGGCTGCGCCGGCCGTCGCCGAGCTGCCCTCGGTCAGCGTCTATCTGACAAAGACCGGAGGCATCGAGACGCTGCCGCTCGAGCAGTACGTGACCGGCGTGCTGGCTGCGGAAATGCCGGCTGATTTCGAGTTGGAGGCGCTGAAGGCGCAGGCGATCGCCGCCCGGACGTTCATCGTTCGCCGGCTGGCGGAGGAGGATCAGAGCGGCGTTCCAATCCAGGGCGCGGACGTCGTCGATTCAGTCGCGCATCAAGCCTATCTGTCCAGCGCAGATCTGGAGAAATGGCCTGAGCTTGGCAAGGGCGAGCAGCTGGCCAAGCTGCGCCAGGCAGTGGAACAAACGAAAGGAATCATTATGACTTATCAGGGCAAGCCGATCACTGCGACCTTTTTCTCGGCCAGCGGTGGCTACACCGAGAATTCAGAGGAATACTGGTCGCTGAAGCTGCCTTATCTGCGCAGCGTGCCTAGCCCTTGGGATAAGGACGTAAACCCCGCCTTCAAGGAGACGGTCAGCATTCCGGTAAATGAGCTGTTCAACAAGCTCGGTCTGAAGGCGCCGGATCTTCCTGCGGCGGCTTCCTCGGCGGACAAGCCTGCTTCATTACCTGCGCTTTTTCAAATCAAATCCTATACGGCGGGACACAACATCAAAACGATGCTCATCGGAGGCCATAGCTTTACCGGACGCGAGCTGCGGGAGAAGCTGGGTCTGCGCTCCGCCCAGTTCAGAATGAGCCTGGATGGAGATGACGTCAAAATTACGACGTACGGCAACGGGCATGGCGTCGGCATGAGCCAGTGGGGGGCCCAGGGGATGGCGAGGGAAGGCTATACGACGACGCAAATTCTCAAACACTACTACACAGGCATATCCTTTGCTCAGGCGTCTGCTCTGTTAAAGAGCTGATTTTTGGAAGCTCTAGAATAAATAAAGTTTTGCACAGCCCTAGCTTCCATCCACAGCTGGCAAAGCTCTCGCCAAATGCGGACTGTCCTCTTTAAAACCAAGCCTTCAAGTCTTTTTCTGAAAATATTACTATAATGGAAGTATAAAAGAGTCGGCCTCGGTAACACTGGTTATTGAGGTGATACCAAATGAATGAACAAAAACCAAAAAAACAGCCCCATGAGGAATCTCCCAAAAATATAATGGGCGAGCCGGAAGTTCCGGTATCCGCATGGAAAAAAGTATTGTCCAAGAGATGGGTATATCCGGCAGCGTATGTGGCGGCAGCGGCAATTATACTAACCTTAGTGTGGGTCTACCAGGATGCAGGCCGCAAGCCTATGGAATCGACCCCCGCCAGCGTAACGGATACCGTTCAGCTCCCGGATGACGAAATCGTACGGGACAATGCCCCTGACCAGGCAGATGCCACGAAGACAGCCAGCACGGAGGATTTGATCTGGCCGGTAGCCAATGCATCGGAAGTCTCCATTGTGAAGCCTTTCTATGAGAAGGAAGGTTCGGCAGAGGATCATCAGGCAGCGATGGTTGAGTACAAGGATACCTTTACTCCGAATACCGGCATCGATTTGGCGCGTGAGGACGACAAGCCTTTCGAGGTTAAAGCCGCTCTCGCAGGGAAAGTAACCCGGGTCGAGGAGCATCCGCTGCTCGGCTATGTCGTAGAGATTACTCATGCGAACAACCTGAAGACGGTATACGAAAGCTTAACTGACGTTAAAGTGAAGCAGGGGGCTGAGGTGAAGCAGGGCGATTCCATTGCCAATGCCGGGCGCAACGAGATGGAGAAGGATCTTGGCAACCACCTGCATTTTGCGGTATATGAGAATGGCGAATTAGTCAACCCGGTTACTGTGCTTCCAAAAAATTAATTCGGACTGCCGGGTCTGAAAAGGCGAAGAGCATCATAGCTCTCCGCCTTTTTTGCCGTTTGGAGGGCTTTTGTAAAATAAATGATCTTGTCCGGGCTTGTCATGCCTCCGAAACCGTGAATATATGGGCACGCCCCTCATATAATGTACCAAACTATCTCGAGTAGGGAGGCGGGAGCGTGCACGATTACATCAAAGAACGTACGATTAAAATAGGACGCTGCATCGTGGAGACCCGGCACACGGTTCGTACGATTGCCAAGGAATTTGGCGTATCGAAGAGCACGGTGCATAAAGATTTGACCGAGCGTCTTCCGGAAATCAATCCGGATTTGGCAGACCAGGTGAAGCACATTCTCGAATATCATAAGTCGATCCGGCATCTCCGGGGAGGAGAGGCAACCAAGATCAAGTATAAAAAGAAAGGGCAAACGAAACGCGAGGCCATCGGCTCGGCAAAATAATCCGCCGAAAAGTTATGAAATGCCTAACCGGACAGCTCTGATTGTCATTGAACACATCCCCCAAAGTATGGTATTTTTAAATATGGCATGGAAAAGCGGAGTTTTATCTATAAATCTCGAAATATAAAGGATTAATCGAAATTTTTGTCGAATAATAACGGAGTAATGAAGGGAAGCTTTTACCATAAATCAAACGCAGCGTTTTCCATGATTTACAAAATACGCTTTGGGGGAGCATCGGGATAATGGGCAAGGATATTGGGATTGATTTAGGCACGGCAAATGTATTGATTCACGTAAAAGGAAAAGGGGTCGTTCTCGATGAGCCGTCCGTAGTAGCGATAGAAAGCGACACGAAGCGGGTGCTCGCCGTCGGCGAGGATGCCAGGCGAATGGTAGGGCGCACGCCCGGTAATATCGTTGCGATCCGTCCGCTAAGAGATGGCGTCATTGCTGATTTTGAAATTACGGAAACGATGCTGAAGCATTTTATTAACCGGGTCGGAGCGAAAAGCTGGTACAGTCATCCCCGTGTTCTCATTTGCGCGCCGACAAACATTACTTCAGTAGAGCAGAAATCGATTCGCGAAGCCGCAGAACACAGCGGTGCCAGAGATGTATTTCTGGAGGAGGAGCCGAAGGCGGCAGCCATCGGCGCAGGCATGGACATTTACGAGCCGAGCGGTAACATGGTGGTCGATATCGGCGGCGGTACGACGGATGTGGCGGTGCTCTCGATGGGAGACATCGTCACAGCTTCGTCGATTAAAGTTGCCGGAGACACTTTTGATACCGCCATCATTAAATATATTAAAGCGAAGTACAAGCTGTTGATCGGAGAACGGACCGCTGAGGATATCAAAATCGCCATCGGTACGGTTCATCCGTCGGGGGCGGTAGCCGAGCTGGACATTCGCGGAAGGGACATGGTATCCGGGCTTCCCCTTACGGTTACGATTACCTCGAAGGAGGTTCAGGAAGCGCTGTCGGATCCTGTCGCTTCGATCGTCACTGCGGCAAAATCGGTATTGGAGCGGACACCGCCGGAGCTGTCAGCGGATATTATCGACCGGGGCGTTATTTTGACCGGAGGAGGCGCTCTCCTGAATGGATTGGACGAGCTGCTGTCCGAGGAGCTGCGGGTGCCGGTGCTTATCGCGGAGGACCCGATGCATTGCGTCGTTAAAGGCACGGGCATGATGCTTGATAATTTGGATAAAGTCATTAAGAAAAAGTTCTGATCAGCCGATATATAAATGAGAAGCGTCCTTTCGGATTTTGTACAGAAGATTCGTATATAGGATTCGATATCTAAAGTTATTCAAGTTTGGAGGTTGTCCCGATGCTAAGAGGACTCTACACCGCAGCTTCCGGTATGATTACGGAGCAAAGACGCCATGATACGGTAACGCAGAACATAGCAAATATCAATACGCCGGGTTACAAGCAGGTGAATAGCGTGTCGCGGGCATTTCCCGAAATGCTTGTATCACTAGTTGGCGACAGCACAGCAGGTACACGGCGGATCGGAAAACTGAATACCGGTGTTTTTGTGGAGGAGAGCCTGCCGTCTTATGCGCAGGGAGACTTGATGGAGACGGGAAAGAATTCGGACTTCGCCCTCGTTTCCAATATCGAGGTGGAGGATCCTGCAACGGGGCAGCCGATTGCTTTTGATGGCTATGGAAAACATGTGACCGAGGATGGCGAGGTCATTTACCGGCCTGCGGCATTTTTTTCCGTCATGGACACAAATGGCAATGTTCGTTATACTCGTGACGGAAGTTTTTATGTGAATCCCGAAGGCGAGCTGCGGACCATGCAAGGCTATCAGGTGCTTGATTCGGAGGGGAATGCAATCATTCTTGGCCCGGATCAGCCGATAGATTCCCTAGCCGTGGATCCGCAGGGCAATCTGCAGAGCAATGGCGAGGAGATCGATATCCAGTTGGGCATATCGGTTGTTACGCGGCCTCAGGCGCTCATTCGTGAGGGAAATGGCGTGTATCTCGTCCAGGATGAGGAAGCGGCGGGGATTCGGGCTCTTCAGGAGAACGAGCAGGTTCAGGTGCAGCAAGGCTACATAGAGGGCTCCAACGTGAGCATTGCCCAGTCGATGGTGGACTTGATGGCTGCGCAGCGTGCTTATGAATCCAATCAGAAAATGATTCAGTTCTACGATAGAAGTTTGGATAAAGCGGTTAATGAAATCGGCCGTGTATAAATAGGAGGGCCACATGAATAACTCTATGATCAGTGCCATGGTATCCATGAACGGCATCCAGCAGCGACTGGATTTGCTCGCTGATAATATGGCTAATGTCAATACCGTTGGATATAAGAGGAAAGAAGCGGCGTTCCAGGATACGCTGAACAGCGTCATGCAGCAGTCTTCCGATTTTCAACTGGCCGGCCGCGCTACCCCTCTTGGCATAGGGATGGGATTCGGCTCCCGCATGTCGGAGCTGGCTGTCAATTTTAAGCAGGGAACGATGAAGGAAACCGGCAATATGACCGATCTTGCCATTGAAGGCAATGCTATGTTCCAGGTGTTGACGCAAGATGGGGAAGTCGGCTATACGAGAGCGGGGAATTTTAACATCCAGATTAACCCTGAAGATCCACAGACGGGATATCTCGTGACGAATCTCGGACACCCGCTGCTCGATATTGATGGTGAACTGATTGAAGTACCTGCCGGCTCGAAGCTGCATATAGACGGGGCAGGCAACATCATAGCCATGGATGGAGAGGTAGAAGCTGAGGTCGGCCGCATTGGGCTGGTGACTCCGCTTCGTTCCGATGCGCTGATCCAGAGGGACAGCAATTTATTTGTACTGCCTCCAGGCGAGCGGGAAGGCGTTATTATGGCTACCTCGGATCTCGCTGAAGAGGAACAGGCTACGATTCGGCAGGGCGTCCTTGAGAACTCCAATGTCGATTTAGCAAACGAAATGGCTGAAATGCTGAAAGTGCAACGGGCTTATCAGCTTGCTGCACGCGCGCTAACTTCCAGTGATACGATGATGAACTTAGCCAACAATTTGCGCGGATAGGTGGAGAAATTCATGACGCAAGACAAGAAACCGGTTAAGAAACGCTCCGGCTGGATCGTACTCCTGCGGATCGTTCTCATCCTGCTGTTCCTTGGCCTGGCCTTGTTTGGAGGAGCAGTCGTAGGTTATGTCGTACTCGGAAAGCAGGATATCAGCGGTGTCCTGGAATGGAGTACGTGGAGACATGTGTTTGATTTAGTTTTTGCTCCGTAACAGGTGCTGAGCCTTGAACAAAATGCAAAAAATGACGAAATACTCCCGGAAATCGGGAGTTTTCTTTTTTAAAGCGGAAAATGTATAATGATGGGGGTGCTGTATCCAGAGGAAAAATTCAAAAGGGCTTGATCGCATCGGCGGCATTACGCCTTCCGCTGCGGATCAGCCCCTTATCTTAACCCTCGCTTCTGCAGAGGCGAAGGATAATTACAGTTTGGCCGTTCCCAGCCGTTTTTATACGGAAGGGTGAGTGAAAAATAGAATAGTGAAAGGAGCAGTACATATGTTAGACTCAAAGCAAATTCAGGAAATCATTCCGCATCGTCCGCCATTCCTGTTGGTGGACCGCATTATCGAAATGGAGGACGGCAAGCGGGCCGTCGGCATCAAGAACGTGACGGTGAATGAGCCGTTCTTCGCGGGGCATTTCCCGGAATACCCGGTAATGCCAGGAGTGCTTATTACGGAAGCACTTGCGCAGGTTGGAGCAGCAGCTATCCTTAACGTGGAGAGCAATCGGGGGAAAATCGGCTTTCTTGCCGGCCTGGATGGGTTCCGTTTTCGCGGACAGGTTGTCCCGGGCGATACCTTGCGGCTTGAGGTAGAGATCACTCGGCTTAAAGGCTCCATCGGTAAGGGCCGGGCCGTCGCTTCTGTAGAAGGCAAGGTCGTGGCCGAAGGCGAAATCATGTTTGCGCTGTCCTGATGGGCTTGGTTTAATTCCCACCAACAAGTGGTTTTATACACCTATAGAGATAAAGATTAAGGAGGAGCGTGTAACCATGGCTGAATTGAGTCATACCATCGAAGAGAAAGTGAATAGCTGGCTTCAGGATCCATCGATTGACGAAGCTACGAAAGAGGAATTGAAAGCATTAGCCGACCAACCTGCGGAGCTCGAGGATCGTTTCTACCGGGATCTGGAGTTCGGGACGGGCGGGCTGCGCGGCGTCATCGGAGCAGGAAGCAATCGGATGAACCGCTATACCGTTGGACGCGCGACGCAAGGCTTGGCCCAATATTTACTGAAAGCGCATGGCAATCGGGAAGGACGTCCGTCGGTCGTCATTGCGCACGACAGCCGTCATTTTTCTTCAGAGTTTGCGCTGGAAGCTGCATTGGTGCTGGCCGGGAACGGGATTGAAGCCAAGCTCTTCCCGTCGCTTCGCCCGACGCCCCAGCTATCCTTTACGGTTCGCCACCTCGGGGCGACTGGAGGCATTGTCATTACGGCAAGCCATAATCCGCCGGAGTACAACGGCTATAAAGTATACAATTCCAACGGCGGTCAGCTTGTTCCGCATGAAGCGGAGCAGGTCATAGCTAATATTAAGGAGCTTACTTCCTTCGAGCAGGTACGGCGTTTGACAAGGGAGGAGGCTGAAGCCCAGGGCTTGCTCGTTTGGCTCGGCGAGGCGGAGGACGAGGCGTTCTTCGATGCGGTCGCCGGAGCCAGCTTGAACCCTGATCTGCTGGCTGCCGGGGCTGGCAAAGATGTCGTCGTTGTATTCACCCCGCTTCATGGAACAGGAAATATACCTGTGCGCCGTGTACTGGATAAGCTCGGTTTCACGCAGGTTCATATCGTTAAGGAGCAGGAACTGCCGGACGCGGAATTCTCTACGGTGAAATCGCCGAATCCGGAGGAGCGTGAAGCCTTTGAGCTGGCCATTGAGCTCGGCGAGGAGGTAGGGGCGGATATTCTGATCGGTACAGATCCAGATGCGGACCGGATGGGTGCAGTTGTTAAAAACGCCGCCGGCAAGTATGAGGTTCTGACAGGCAATCAATCGGGGGCAATCCTCGTTCATTATATCCTTAGCCAAATGAAGGATGCCGGTAAGCTGCCGAGCAATGGCGCGGTCGTCAAGACGATCGTTACCAGCGAATTCGGCGCTGAAATTGCCCGCCATTACGGGGCAGAGGTGTTCAATACACTGACTGGATTCAAATACATCGGTGAGAAGATGGATCAATTTGAAGAGTCCGGGAATTACACATATTTGTTTGGCTATGAGGAAAGCTACGGGTACCTGGCTGGAAATTATGCCCGCGATAAGGATGCCATCGTCGCTTCGACACTGATCTGCGAAGCTGCGGCCTATTACAAGCAGCAAGGCAAATCGCTTGTCGATGTTCTAGAGGAGTTATATGCGAAATTTGGCTATTATCGCGAATCATTGGTATCGCGGACGCTGAAGGGCAAGGATGGACTGGAGCAAATCGTTGCATTGATGGAGAAGTTCCGGAACGAGCCGCCGCAAAGCGTGGGAGATATCCCGGTAACCAAGATAGAGGACTTTTCTGTTGGCCTTTACGGGCTGCCGAAGGAGAATGTCTTGAAGTTCACTCTTGAGGATGGCTCCTGGTTCTGCCTTCGTCCTTCCGGCACGGAACCGAAAATTAAGTTCTACTTCGCCGTGCGGGGGACTTCGGGCGCGGATTCGGCAGCTCGGCTGGAGCGTTTGCAGGAGGAAGTGCTTAAGCGCGTGGATGCCTAGGCTTCAAGAATGACCGTTGCATCGGGCTACACTGCGCTTAGACCTGCACGGAACTTCGGCTGCGCTTAGCCAGAAACAAAATGGTTTGAGATAAATCGCGATTAGTTCGCGAGACGGATTTGATTTTGCCCGGGCCCGGGTAGGCTTCAGCTAGGATGAATGAACCCGGGAACCGGGCGGGATTCATATTGAGGAGGTACCTTTGTGATCCAAGGTTGGCCGCGGTGGAACAACGCTTCCCGCAAATGGTTATGGATATTAGTCGTAATTGGAATCGTCGCATCTTTGCCTGTTATTTACCAGCGCGTTCAGACGGAAGCGTCGGCGAAAAAGGTAGAGTTTGTATTTAATTATCGGGGATTGCTGGAGGTAGCATCCTATCAGGCAGATCCTGCCGCTTTCATGAATGAACAGCTTGATCGGTTAAAGAATGCGGGCGTCGGCTCGATGGCCATGTTCGAGACGACTCTGGATGAGCTGTCCAAAGCCCGCCGGATCATGCTGTTCACAGCTGCGGATGTAGCTAAAATGAATCAAGATGTGCTTGGCGATAAGGACAATAATACGTATATCGCGTTTACAAGCGAGGAGAATGAGCGGGTGCTCAAGCCGCTCATTGAGCAGGGGCTAGGGAATCTGGACATTACAGTTTCCCCGTGGCAGTACGGAGATCACGGCGGACTTATAATTGCAGCGGGTCCGGAGGATGCCGTATTGAAGCCGCTTCTCGAGACTGACCCGATCGCGTTCGCGATGCTGCGGGAAAAAGGGTTCAGCATTGTGCCCCGGCTTAGCGACAATGTGCCGTTTAATGAAGAAGATGTAGACAAGCTGCTTTCTTTTTACAAGGATAATGGAGTAACACGCATCATGCTCGACGGTGAAGGCGTCAAGGGATACCGCGAGGATGAGGAGAAGAACAGCGTGGAGACGATGGCGGAGCTGCTGAATAAGCATGGTCTGGGCATCGTCGTCATCGAGAACATGAAGGTGCAGCCTAAAGGCTTCCACAAAATTGCTTATTTGACGGATTATAATGCTGTTCGCTTGTTCTCGTTGTCCGATACCGACGTGAACTTGGATAAAATGGTCGTTGCCGACAAGATCGCGTTAGCGACTAAGGATCGCAATATTCGCATGGTTTATTTCAATGCTGCGCCAAGCAAGGACCTTCAGAAGGGCGCGGTTACGAATCCGCTCGATAATATCGTGCATACGCTCCTTGAACCGGGGAATGCCGTCGACCGGGTGAAGGGCAACGGCTTTGAACTAGGACAGGCGGAAGCTTTTCAGGTTGTTGACGCTTCTTGGCAGAAATATTTGAAAGCCATCGTTGTTGTTGGCGGCGTTGCGTTTGTGGCGCTCCTGGTGTCCATATTCGCTCCAGCGCTGACGCTGGGCTCCTTCCTGCTCGGATTAATCGGATCGGCAGGATTGTACGTCTTGAAGCCGACCTTGCTGGAGCAGGCTCTGGCTCTGTTCGTGGCCATTAGCGCGCCTACGATTGCAATGATTCTGGCGATCCGCAAGGTGAGGGATCTAAGTCAGGCGATACCGGACATGTCCGCAGGCCGCAGGCTGACTCACTCGCTAGTGCTGTATTTCAAAACAGCTGTACTGTCATTATTGGCTGTGCCATTTGTAATTGCCCTGCTTAACAATATTACGTATAGTTTGGTGCTTAGCCAGTTCCGCGGGGTTAGTCTGCTGCATTTGGCTCCGATATTTTTGGTTGCTGTTTATATTATGCTGTATAAGGGTACTAACTTGGTGCAGGAATTGCGGGCCTGGATGCGCATGCCGATTACTCTCGTAATGGTCGTGGGAGCTGTCGTGCTTGGCGCTGCCGCATTCTATTATCTATCCCGTACGGGTAACGCTGGAACTCCGCTTCCGGGAGAGGCGGCATTTCGGTCGATCCTCGAGAATACATTTGGCGTAAGGCCTCGTAATAAAGAGTTTTTGCTGGCCCACCCATTGTTCATTGTAGGTATTTTTGCAGCATTCCGTTATCGCTGGGCTTTGTATACGATGATTATTGCGGTCATTGGCCAGCTATCGATGGTGGATACTTTTGCTCATATTCATACGCCGGCCGTGCTCTCGCTCATTCGCGGCTTGCTGGGACTAGGGCTTGGCTTGATCTTCGGACTGTTGGCTGCGCTCGTATGGTATATTCTTGAAAGGTGCTGGGAGAAATGGTCGCCACGTCTTCTAAAACCATAGTTATTTCAGGTTATTACGGGTTTCGCAATATCGGGGATGAAGCGGTGCTGCAATCGATTTTGGATGCTCTTCAGGAAGAAGGCGAGGCGGCCGGAGTCAAGGTCGAGCCTGTCGTCCTGTCGATCGATCCGGAATGGACGTCCCAGACTTACGGAGTCAAGGCTGTACACCGGATGAAATTCGGTGAAGTAAGGAACGCTATCAAGAACAGCAGCGGCCTTATTAGCGGCGGGGGCAGCCTGCTGCAGGATGCGACGGGGTTGAAGTCGATTCCATATTACTTGGGCATCATCAAGCTGGCGCAGTGGCTGCGGAAGCCGACCTTCATTTACGCCCAGGGGATCGGCCCGGTGAACCGGGGCATGTACCGTCCTTTGATTGCATCGGTATTTCGCCGCTGCGAGTACATCTCCGTTCGCGATGCTGAATCCTCAGCATTGCTGCGGGATATCGGCGTTCCCAAGAGTATGATCGAGGTCGTTCCGGATCCGGTCATGGGATTGTCTCTGCCTGCTGCAGATTCGGAAGCTGGCGTCCTCGAGCCAGCTGCATCGTTGATAGACTCTGAAGCATTAAGCGCTAATGGGAGACCGGGACGCGGAGATGGGGAAGCAGCTTCAGGCAAGCGCCAGCTTCCCGTCGTGGGCGTCTCCGTCCGCTTCTGGAATCCGCAGCGGACGGAGCTGATGAAGCTTGCTGAAGGCCTCAATGCGCTGATGAGCAGAATGCCCTTGCACATCCGGTTCCTGCCGTTCCATTACCCGGGCGATGAGGAAGCATCCCGCTTTGTGATGAACATGTTAAGTCCTGCCGAGGGGCATGGTAGCGAAATCAGCATCGCGCCGCAGAGTGAGACTCCGCTTGAAATGCTGGAGGAAGTCAGCCGATGCAGCTTGCTGATCGGCATGCGTCTTCACAGCCTGATTTATGCGGCTTCCCAAAATGTGCCGATGCTCGGTATCTCGTATGATCCGAAAATCGATCACTTTCTTGCCCGGCTTGGCAGCGTGCCTGCTGGAACGAGCTATGACCTGGATCACCGCATTGTAGCTGCTCAGAGCGAGCGCCTATTGCTCGACCAGGAAGGCTGGCGTACGTCGCATGCCGGGCAGCTGGAGCAATTACGGCGGGAGGCGCAGCTTCCGGCAAAACGAATCGTGGAATATTTACGAAAGTAAGGGAGAGCTTTGGCGTGGATGGCGATAACAACATCGTAACGATTTTTGGGATTCCTTTTTCCAAATGGGGGATGCAGGAGACGGTTCAATATTTAACCGGCGTGATTTCCGAACGCAAACCGCATCAAGTGATTACGGCGAATCCGATCATGGTGATGGCTGCTTTGGAGAATCCCTCCTATAAGAAGATGATGCAGCAGGCCGAGCTGATCGTGCCGGATGGATCGGGCGTCGTATGGGCCTCGCAGGTTGGCGGGGATCCCTTAGCGGAACGGGTGGCCGGCTATGACCTCCTGCATGAGCTGATGAAGGAAGGGGAGCGTCATCGGTGGAAGGTCTATTTGCTTGGAGCAAGCCGGGAGGTTGTGGAGGAAACGGCGCATCGGCTCAAAGCGCAATATCCGGGGACGGAGATTGCAGGCTACCGGGATGGGTACTTTGGCCCGGAGCAGGACGATGAGGTTGTAGAGGAAATACGCAGAATAAGCCCGGATCTCCTGTTCGTTGCCCGCGGTGCGGACACTCAGGAGCCATGGATCGCCAAATATAAGCATCGGCTTGCCGTTCCCGTCATGATGGGGGTGGGCGGCAGCTTCGATGTCATATCCGGCCGGACAAAACGGGCCCCGAAGGTGTTCCAGAAGCTTCGGCTTGAATGGTTATACCGCCTGATAAAGGAACCAACCCGGTTCCGTAGAATGCTTGCGCTGCCGAAATTCGTAGTTCGCGTGCTACGCGAGAGAGGAAACCTTACAAAATCACGTTAAAAAAGTGACTTTTGGAGGATATAGGCGCAATATTGCTCATTTGCGGACTTGGTGATTTACTTTTAAACAGAGTATAATTCATTCCGGGCAGAACAATTGGGGGTTGAATTTTACATGTGGCTTATATATATCATCGGGTTTGCCGCGTCGCTTGGCCTTGCGCTGGGTTTGACGCCGCTCGTAAAGAAGTTTGCTTTTAAAGTCGGCGCGGTCGACGTGCCTAATGCACGGAAGGTGCATACGAGAATCATGCCCAGATTGGGCGGGCTGGGAATATATCTAGCATTTATCGTTGCTTTTTTTATCGTCCTGCCGTTCATTCCGGAAACCTTCTCCGTGCGTGAAGCGAACTTCATTAAAGCATTTCTCGTCGGCGGCACGATGATTCTGCTGCTTGGAGCGCTGGATGATCGTTTCGATCTGTCGGCCAAGCTGAAGTTTCTTGTGCAAATTGCTACAGCGTGCGTCGTCGTATTCGGTTTCGATATTAAACTGGAATTTGCGAACATTCCTTTTCATTCGTATTCGTCGGTAGAGAGCTGGATTGCGATTCCGTTCACGATTCTCTGGATCGTTGGCGTAACCAATGCCATTAATTTGATCGACGGCTTGGACGGACTGGCAGCAGGGGTTTCGGCCATTGCTATTGGTACGATTGCGGTCATGGCCTTCCTTATGGGCAATACCGTCGTCGCTTTGCTGTGCTTGCTGCTGCTTGGCAGCATTATCGGCTTTCTCTATTTCAACTTTCATCCGGCCAAAATATTCATGGGCGATTCTGGCGCGCTCTTCCTAGGCTTCAGCCTGGCGCTGCTGTCGCTCCTCGGCTTCAAGCAGATTGCAATCGTATCCTTCTTGACACCGCTTATTTTGATTGGTGTGCCATTGTCAGATACGCTGTTTGCTATCGTGCGCCGCTGGGTACAGAAGAAGCCGATATTCTCGCCGGACAAAGGCCATTTGCATCATTGCCTTCGCGAGCTTGGGTTTTCCCATCGCCAGACGGTGCTCATTATTTACGGCATCGCTGCATTCTTCGGCGTGCTGGCCGTCATTCAATCGTCGGCTGCCATGTATAATGCGAACTGGGTGACCTTCGTGGTCATCTGCATCATGGTGTTCTTCCTGCAAATCGGCGCTGAGGTCATCGGGCTGATCGGCAAGACCAAACGCCCGCTGCTCGACTTCTTTGCCCGCCTTCGGATGAAGGCGAATGCTGAGCGCGGTTCGAAGTGATCTTTGGATAGAATAGTTATGATTAGGACAGTATGAAGAGTCGATCGCAATTATAAATTTTGACGTTCTATTGGACAACCCCTGCTGCGTCATAAACGCAGTAGGGGTTGTCTTGTTTTGTCTTGTCTTGTTTTGTTTTTGTGTGAGTGGATTGCTCAGCATGCGCGGATGGGGTTGGCTGCACATACTAGTTGTATTTATGGTATCTAATGGCGGTGTATCGTTAAATGTGTATAACTAGTTGGAATTCTTGTATTTATATTGAGGGTCAAAGGATAAGGAGAACTCAAATCAGTGCTTTAAATTCAAGAATTACATCTAATTACTGAATTTCCATCAAGGGACAAAGGTAGTTGTATGAAATCCATCTAAATCCAACGTATAGAGCTGCCGACCATGGAGCAGGAGGCGGACTAATCGCCGTGACGCCAAACAAAATAATGACAGTTAACAAAACAAACACCTAAGTTCCGCCTAGATCATTGTTAGTAACCTGATTCTCCTTCTGCTGCAAGGGGAGCTTTTTATAGGAGTCTTTTTATGCTTGCTATATAAAAGTTATTTGGAACTTAAAAGTACCGTGCCAAAACAACAATTCAAGCAGGTGTGTGTAGTGGTGGTATAGAAGGATGTTAAATACAATTTGGTTATATTTCTAAATATTTAAGCGTCTTGCACCGATAATTAAAATATGTGATGAATAGGGGCAAATACAGCACCATTTACAATGCAAATAAAAACAAAGGAGAGATTAGTGCATGCAGCGCTTTAAGAAGCCATTCGTGTGGCTGGCCTTGATATCCTTAATCATTGGGCTTGTTCCAATAGGTCTGCCACAGACTGTTGAGGCGGCAACACCGCCAACATACTTTATTCCTGATGACTTGAAATTGCAAAGTACGAATTCATTAGATTTGAACAGTACTGACCCGGCCCTTGGATTGAGCAGGGAAAGTGTCCGGGTATCGGCTACCCAAAATTTTGAGGTAGAGGGTACTTTTACCCAAGTCAGCACCGATCTCGAAGCGACGGTTCAGCAATTGAACTCGACGTCCTCTGGCGCGTGGGTGCCGGATAGCACGCGGATTATCACGGATAAAATAACGGATAACGGAAATAACCGCTTCTCCGTTAACCTGCGTTTATTCCCTGGCTACAACAAGGTCACATTTTCGGGAACTCAAGGAAATAATAAACGTTCGGATACGTTCTATATTTTGTATGATCGGGTTCCTACACTGGTAAGCGCCAATGTAATGTATCCCGGCGGAGGTTCGGAGCCGGTCAGCTTGAATGAAGATGCAAGAGCTGTCGTATCGAGCAGCCGGATCATGGTAAGAGGTACCTACGAGAATGCTACGAAAATTACACTTGACATCGGCGACGGAAGCCGCGTCGATCAAGCGACGCTGATCGATAGCCAGAAGGTGTTCTTCTCCGGCTATATAGATCTTAAACCAGGCTTGAATACGTTAACGATTTCTGTTGAGAATGAGACTAGTAAAGTTACGGTGACCCGAGAGCTGTATTTCTTTGACGAGAATCAGCCTTTCGTAGAGCTCGGTTTGCGGCACTCGGCTTATACCGATCCAATTGACCTGTTGAGCCAAACGGCTGCTACCGTTGCCCAGCAACCGGGTAGCGCAGGTCTAACCGGCCAAGTACTGCTTCCTTATAAGTCTGTTCCGTTTAACGGAAACAATGAGCTGGTTGTGGAAGTAAACGGGACTGCCCCGGTTTCGTTGACGGCGACGGCTTCGGAGGATTTGATCATTCCAGGCCCGGATGGGCAAACGCCAACTTATCGCTTGGTCACATTTACAACGAACGGCGAATTTACTTTTGATGGAACGGGCCCTCAAAATATTGAGGTAGCAATTACCTATGGGCCTTCCCCAACAGACAGGTACGAAGCGAGTAAGCGGGCTTCGTTTAAATATCTGCCAGGGCAGACGATGATTAAAAATATGTATCTCTTAGAAGGCTATGACGGCAATACCGCCAACTTCGGCATGGCTACTAAGAAGCCATTAAACAATTCTCAGGTAAGTTCTTCTGAGTTCTACATCCTGGTAGAAAGCGATGCGCCGATTGGAAGCACGCCGGCATTGAAGGGAACTTATCTTCCGTTAAGCACGCGCGATGTCTCCTTGACTTATGCGGCTCAACCTGCCGGTTTGACAAATCAGGCTGTTTATAAGGTATCAGGCTTCTCTAGCGGTACACAGCAGGTGCGTTTTTATTTTGATGGTTCTGTAGATGCTTATTACAATGCATTTATTTCCTATGTTTCGAGAAGCAGAATTTACGTTACAGATTTGCTTGACGGCCAGACGATTCAGCTGGATTCAAGCTCATCGACAGGCCGAGTGGTATCGCTAAACGGTCAGTATATCGGCTTTGGCAATGATGGAACGTCTACGCATAATTTCTACAACCAAGTCTTTGTGAACGGCGTGGAACAGCTGCCGGGCAACCAAGGGAACTGGCTGGATACAACTTCGGGTGCATTTAAGCTCAATTTTAACGTGGATAATAACGGGCCGCTCTATTACGGTCAGAACACTATTGTGTTAAAAGGTAAAACGACGGGGGCAAACCCTACAGGAACTACTCCAACGGAAATTACCGAGACGATCCGCTTCTTTATTATCGATACGAACGTCTCTACGATAGAGAAGTTTATCCCGGTGGCCGCTCCGGTGGTCAGCTCGGATCGTCCTGTATTTTATGAGAATTTTGGCAGCAACAATTTAAGCAAAATTTTTGAGCAGGCTACAGACTTTACGCCAACGGATGAAGGGTTTGCCACAGGAAGAACGAGCTATGATCTGGTTCTTCACGGAGGCGGTGCCGAGAGGGTAGAGCTTTTCAGCGGATCCACGCTTATTTTTAGCACGGATATCGATATAAACCAAGCGAGCAATCATAAGGTTGGCGCTACCTACGGCACGAACGGCTTAATTTATGATTTCTCTGGTGATCAGAACAACTTTATTCTACGGCTCCGGGACATCAAGTTTGACAAGGATATTTCAGCGGTTCACATTTATAACCTGGATTTGATCAATAGAACAGGATCTCGTACGTCGCAAAAACTCGAAGTAAAACGCGAGGTATCTGCCTTCCGGATTTTGGCGCCGCAGCCGACTGTCGGTGAGGATATTATCGTAAACCGCAACTTTGTTCGCTTCGATATCGAAGCAGAGGGCGCAACAACTGTGAAAATTGGCAAAGAAGAGGCGGTTAAACGTACTGATTTGCCGAGTGATGCAACAAGCCGCTTTGTCCTGGATTATGTTGGACTGAAGAAGGATGCATGGACCACGATCAAAATTGAGGTCGATCGCAACGGCGTTAAGTCTACCACGGACGTTAGAGTCTACTATGCCAGCACCGTAACGGTAGATTCGCAATTCATGGCGGAGAAAGTAAGCAATAAATACAGTGTCTTTAATAAAAAACTGGAGCTGTCTTTCCCTAAGGGGACGGTGCTGCAAAATGCTGTGGTTCCGAAGAACACAGTCGCAAAGTTCTATCCGGACAATAAGCTGTTGTTCGGAATTGCCGATCCGACGGATGGGGTTGTCGAGAGAAGAAACGATTACGGCAACATTATTTTCGACCCGCTCAGCGGAGAGGACAGCGGCTACCGCAAAATCGGCAAGCCTGATTATGAAGTAAGCTTGTTTAATATGAATGCCAATACGTTCAATTTTATCAGAGTGTCTGATATTTACTGGATCAGCGGCGGAATCGGCGAGCTGGGCAATTCTCCTTCCATGAACGGATTGCCTCCATACTCTTCATGGTACTCGTATCCATCCACGGATAGCCATGAACCGATCAGCTTCATGGGGATAGACGCCACTCGCAGATTGAAGCCGTCTCAGCGCGGTGAATTGACCCTAGCGTTTGATCCTAACGTAGTTGATGCTGCCGGTACTGCTATTACTGTGTTCCGCTTGACGGATAGCGGGGTTTGGGAGAATATCGGCGGCGAAGTGGATACGAAGAAGGGAACAATTACCGTTCCGTTCGATCAATTCGGCTACTATAAAGTTATGAAGCTAAGAAGCAGCTATAAAGATATTACTAATCATGGCTGGGCTCGCGAAGTATTGAATGCTCTGTACTCCAAAGGAATTATGATGAACAACGGACTGCGTTCCGACTCCTTTGGTACCGACGATACAGTTAAACGCGGCGAATTCGCTACGCTGTTAGTCAAGGGATTGAATTTGCCCCTGAACTATGACGATAACCAAACGTTCTTCGATGTTGTGCCGGCCGCTAAGACAAATACCTGGTCTTACGCATATATTGAGACGGCAGCAAGAGCGGGTATTATCTCTGGCCTTGGCGAGGGGTATTTCGGAGTAGATGAAGACCTGACCAGAGAGCAGGCTGCAATTATGATTGCCAGAGCGCTGAGACTGAAGCTGGATGCAAATGATGCCAAGCTGCAGTCGTCCCTGGCCAAAACGTTCCTGGATTCCTCCAGAATAGATGTATACGCACGTCCAGCGGTGCAGGCGGTCTATAAAGCGAAGATTATGACAGGGACGCCGGTGACGGTTCCTGGGCAGAAGAAGAGCTCGCTCAATTTCAATCCTAAGAGCTCGATGACTCGGGCGGAAGCTGGAAAAATTACAGTAGAGCTTCTTAAGAAGAGCACGAAAATTTTCCCTAAAAATTTAAGCTAATTTCCCAAGAGCCTTCCTGTGTTGAGCGGGAGGGCTCTCTTTTTTCCAATTACAACATTTTGTAATTTGTTGGGGATTACGTTACAATAGCAAATGAAGTAGTAGACATTTTAGCAAAAGGGTGAATATGGACAGATGAAACCGATCCTATCGAAGGCTCAGCTAGGCTATATGAAAGCAAAGACAAAATTCGAGGATAAATCGAAAGTTTTGGAGAAAAAAATCGAAGAAACGGCCAAAGTCCAAGAGGTAACTCAGGAAGTCATGGAGTCTCTAGTAGTAGAAACTGGATTCCACGAGGCATTCAACGCGCTCCGCAATGCGGAGAATGAGCTGATCGATTGGTCACATATGACGATGAAGCACGAGAAGACCTATAAGGACAACAAGAAGGCAATTGAAGATATGTACGCTAAGCTGAATACAGATCCTCAAATGCGCGCGCGGATTATCCAATTGGCCATGAGGGTCAGATAATTACCTTGATAATGGAATAATCTTTCTGAATTTAATTGAATAAGGCGTCCAATTGGACGTCTTATTTGCGCTGGATGGACATAAGATAATGATATTGAGGATTGGCAAATGTTGCTTAATGACTGGGATAAACAGGTATGTTATACTAATTTCCGTCAGGCGGTAAGGGAAGAAATAAGTTGTAAATGAGGGCAAGTTTAGAAAAGTAACAAAGTTGCAAATTTTTTTTGAAAAGGGCGCAACTTTTTGAATCCTGCTGCGTTTAAGATGTAGAGCATTACAATGACAACCAATTTAATACGACTAATTTAGACATCCAACATGTGCCTTATGGGGAAACTTGTCTATCTATTAGAAAAATTAGCTTTACGGTTGTTGGTATACATTGTATAATGTCTAGGTAGGATTAGGTAACTAGTCTAGTTCTACGTTCTATTTGCTTGCTTCGTTTACAAGTTTCTGCGGCCAACCGCAGACCTAAATTATAGGAACTCGCTCAAGACTCTGGAAAGGAGGTGCAATGGCTAATGAGTAACACGAGCTATTCATTTAAAGAAAACTCTCATATGAAGGATATTCAAGGAGGAGAAAAAAAGGTTATGAAGAAAATTTTATCCGTAGCTTTGTCTACAGCAATGGCATTCTCCATGTTTGCTTCCGTAGCATTCAGTGCCGATGCAAAGCTTACTCCACAACAACAATTTGATGCATTGAAAGCAGCTGGTATCGTAGCTGGATACCCAGATGGAACAGCAGGTCTTGACAAAACAATCACTCGCGCTGAATTGGCAACAATCATCGTTAAAGCGATCGATTTGGATCCTATTCCTGGCGTAGCTACTTACAAAGACAAGAACTACAGTGTTAACCACTGGGCAGCTAAGTACATCGAAGCAGCTACTGAAGCTGGCATCCTGACTGGTAAAGACGCTGTTAAACAACTGTTTGGACCAAACGACAACCTGACAGTTCAAGAATTGGCAGTAGTTTTGGTTAAAGCGTTGAAACTTGAAGTTCCAGCTGAAACTAACAACACTGCAACTGAGTGGGCTAAAGGCTACGTTCAAGCTGCAATTGACAAAGGCTTGATCGAATCTGGTATCAACTACCAAGCAAACGCAACTCGCTCTCAAGTAGTTGTAGCAGCTCATGCAATCTACGAAGCTAACCAAGTTCCTACAGTTGCTTCCTACACTGTATCTGAAGCTGGTAAAGTTGTTGAGTTCAAACTCTCCAACGACGAAGTTGTGAAAGTAACTTTGGAAGAAGCTCTTGCGCCTAACAAAGAAACTGAAGTGAAATTCACTCACAACGGTCATGAGTACACTCACAAAGTAACTTATGTTACTACTGTGGCTCAAACAGTTCGTTCTGTATCTGCTGCTGACCTGAAACAAGTAGTTGTTGAGTTTGACGGTACTGTAGATACAGTTTCTGCTGAAGATCCTCACAGCTATTCTATTTCTGGAAAAACTTTCGACCAAGCTACATTGTCTGAAGATAAATCTTCAGTAACATTGCGCTTGGATGAGGATAGTGTTCTTACGAACCAAAAAGAAGTAGAAATTGCTATTAATAACGTTAAAAATGAAGATGGAACAAAAACATTCACTCAAAAAGTGAAATTCACTCCAGTTGATGTAACTACTCCTACTGTTAAAGAAGTTACAGCATTGGGAACTAAAGCAATTAAAGTTAAATTCAGTGAGCCAGTAAGTAGAGGAGAAGCTACTAAATCTACGAACTACAGAATTAATGGTAACGTAATTGGTGCTTCTGTAGATTACAGCTACCCTGACACAGTTATTCTTAAAACTGAACTGACTGAAGGCGACCACAAACTGTCTGTTAGCAATGTGGCTGACTTTTCTGGCTTGAAAGTTGTACCTGTAGAGAATGAGTTTACAGCTACAGTAGATACAGCAGCACCTGAAATTGTCTCCATTAAAACAAATGACTTGAAAAAAGTAACAGTTGAGTTCAATGAACCAATTAAACGTGTTGATAGTGCTTATGCTAACGTTAGTGGAACCACTCCAGATACAATTAAAATCGAGGACACTAAAGTTATCCTTACTTTCAGCCAATCCAAGCCGTTGAACTATGGAGAAAACACAATTTACTTGAAAGGTGTTCGCGACTACAGCGATAATACCGCAGATCGTGAAGGAAAAGTTACTCCAACCCTGGATACGACTCGCCCTGTGGTAGTTAACACTGAATTCAAAACTGACAAAGACGGTAACTTCAAAGTTGAACTTAGATTCAATAAAGAATTGAAAACTGAAACAGTTAGAGACCGTTCCAACTATGTTCTGAAGGATGCAGACGGTAAAATTGCTGATAAAGATGGCACTGATTCAAAAGGTAACCCGCTTGCAACTCCAGAGTATGATAAAAATACTGTAACTGTTAACCTTGGTAAAGACCTTGGTAACGCTAGTTACACTTTGACTGTATCTAATTTGGAAGATACTGCTTATGTTGCTAATAAACTTCTTCCTCATACTGTCAATTTGAATGCTGGTCAAGTTCAACGTGGTGAAATTAACCGTGTATGGCTTGATGAGATTTCTGGAACTAAGTATGTTTACATTGAGTTTAATAAAGCTGTAAAAGCTAGCGGAGATAACAACGTTAGAGATGCAGCTAAATATTCTTATGCAGCTAGTGATGCAGCAGGTGTTATTAAAAAACAGTTGACTGAAAATAATGATGACGTTCAACTTGTAACATCAGATACAATCCGCATTGAAACTAAAGAAATTGTTCCTAAAACCGGATTTATCTTTGCAAGCTACATCGCTGCTGAAGATGGAACTTATTTCACACAAAATAGCAGCTACGAGTTGAAAAAACAAGTATCTGAAAATGTTATCAAATTGAAGGAAGCTAAGCTTACTAGCAAAGAAGAGTTGAAGCTTGAGTTTGATGGAAAAATTTCCAGCGTTGACATCAACGATTTCACAGTAAGAAGTATTTATGGTGGCGTTGCAATTAGCCCAACTGGTTATACTTCAAATAGTGATGGATCTGTAATTACATTAAAATTTACTGACGTAAAGGTTCCAGTAGATCCAGAAACACAAGGGCTGTATGTGGAAACAAGATCAGATGCACGTTCCCAAGACTCTATTGGTAACAAATTGGTTATCAAAGCTCCAGAGCGTGATGAGCAAGGAAATCTGAAACCAAATCAAACTAGTCTGATCAAGGACGATGTTGCACCAGCTCTTGCAAAAGACAATGACTTCAAAATCGTTCGAGATTCTGTTACTAATGCTACTTACGTAGCGTTCAACATGACTGAAGCAGTAGATGTTAACCTCGCTGTTCTTAAGGCAGAAGATTTGTTTGTTGTTAAGGTTAACAACAATGAAATCGATGTACTAGACGCTTACTATGATGCTGTTGCTAAACAATTGAAAGTACAAATTAATGAACCAGCAACAATCGGTCTTGATGACAGAATCTTTGTTAAGTACAACGCTGATTTCGTAGGTGCTATCAAAGATAAAGCTGGTAAAAATCTTGGATCTTTTGAAGCAACATTGCTTTACAGAGATGCTAAATAATCTCCCATATGTTAAAAAAGATGAGCCCTCGGGCTCATCTTTTTTTTAATGTACAATTTTTCTTGAACTTTTTTTAGTTTAATGCGTATATACTATATACGACTTTTTTTAAATTAGGAGGTTTAATCTTGAATAGGACGAAGATGGTTGTAGCTTCATTAGCTGTAGCTGCCTTAATGGCACAGAGTGCTACTGGAGTTGTAGACGCAGCAGCAAAGTCGCAAACAACGAATACAGCAGCACCAACGCAAGCAGTTAAGACCCTAGGCAATTTAAGTGGAGTTAAGATCTCAGGCAAGAGTACGGTGAAGCTAAGTAATGTCAATATTCTATCGCAAGATGATGGGAATATATTGACATATACCCTGACGTATCACAACAATGATAGCAAGACATTATCTTTAATTGATTACTGGACAAAAGTAAAAACGAAATCAGGGACAGTGTATAGCGTAAGCGTGGTAGGAGCGGATAAAGAGAAGAAGAAGGTTGTTCCGGGTTCTTCAGTTAACGTTACTTATACCACAAAGATAGCTAAGCATTTGAAGTATAGCGACCTGAATTTTCAAATCGTGAAGTGGAACTTTAGCGTTTCTGGCTATGAGCAAGTGTTAGGAAGTATAAATATTCCCTCTACATATGCTGTAGCTACACCTGTGAATACTACAAGGAAGTTAAATTTAAATGAGTTTTCTGCAAACGCCAAGGTTATGTCTGTTAACGTTTTGGGGTCAGGTGATTCTAACTATGTAAACATTGCTCTCTATTTGCAAAACACAGGCTCCAGCTCCATAGAAAATCCGAATCTTAAATATGTCGTTCAAACGCCGAGCGGGACGGCATTTGCCGTAACACCGGATGCTGCTAGTTCGAATATTAAGATTTTGCCTCAAGAGAACAAGACATTAAACTTGATTGCGAAGATTCCTAAACACGTCAATTTGAATAACTTGCAGCTGCTGCTTGTTCAAAATGACGAGACTTCGAAAAGAGATATACCTGTAGCTTCTATGGGCTTGGGTACTAAACAAGGACAATCTTCTAAAACAGCTGCTAATAAAGAGCGTCTGCTTAAAATTGACAGTACGAATATTACGACAAAGGTAGTAAGTATTGCTAGAAACCAAAGCTTTGGTAAGAGTGACCTTTCGATTCAATTCTCCCTTCTCAATAAGGGGGATAAGGCGGTTACCATACCTAATTATTCCTTCGAGGTTCAAGTTGGATCGAAGTCATATCCACTTGCCTCTAGTGGTTTGGAAGGTATAACTTTAGAACCGAATGAGGAACAAATCATTTCAGTCGACGGGACGATACCGCTTATCGCTAATGTTGATGAGATCGATTTAGTTATGAAAACACCAACCGGCGGGGCGCAGGGTTCACCCGAAGAACCAACTCCAGCACAAGGAAAAAGTTATCCTGTAGCTATTTACAAATTGCCAGAATATACGGAAATGCAGTATGCACAAGGTCAAGAACGCATGATTAAAAATAATGACGGTGTATTTGGTGTTACGCTAGATGCGATTCAAAAGCTTCCATGGAATGATGGCAACTTGCTGGCTACAAAAATTACAATTGTGAACAAAGGGACTAAAGCAGCTAAGCTTCCAGAGTTTGCTGGAGCCTACAAAATGGATTTAACGGCTTTAAGCAGCACAGTCCATTTGGTAAATACGAATACTACTCAAATTCTTGGACCAGGTGAGAAAACAAGCGTATATGTAGTTGCTAATATCCCATCAAGCTTGAAGTTCTCTCAATTACAGGTACAATTACTGCAGAAGACGGGCGCAGATAAAACGAGCAACTGGATTATGTTCTCAAACTACGGCAACACTAGTGGCCTAAAACAGATTGCTGAAGGCTCATACTTCAACCTGGACACGGCTGGCAAGAAATCCGATCTTAAGACTCGAAAGACGTATTTGTATAAGGGCAGCACAAGCGATATCATATATACAGAGCTCATTATGAGAAACCTGGAAAACAAACAAACGAATTTATCGCAGTTGGCGGGTTATTTCCTGACAGATGATGGACAATATTATAAAGCGGATGTAAATCAAGTCAAACATGCGGTAGGACCAGAATCGTCGAGTTTGGTATCCCTCTCCGCGAAGGTGCCTAAAGGAACAACCGTATCCAACTGGAACCTGGTTGTAGGTGAAAGTATCACGGAGGATAAACTTACTGATGCAGAGGGTAAGCCAACAGGATTTGTTAATGCTTCGTCCATGGAGTTGAACCTCGATAGCAGAAGCATTCAAAGCTCGCTTAAGAATGTGGAATTGTTCCCGTACACATTAACAGTTAAAGAGATTGAAGGGCGTACGAACTCTTCCGGCTTAGAAGTGAAGTTGAAGTATGACTTAAAGCGTGATTTGACATATGATATGGGTGAATTCCAGCATAAGTTCATTCTTGAGGTAACTGATTCCAGCGGAGCAAGATTTGAGAAGGAAATTGAACTGGAAAAAGACTTTGTTGTCGGTGGTAATCAGACCTTCTCATATGTTATAAGTGATCCTATCTTTGCAACATCTAGATCCGGCGGATTCCAATTCTCCATCTATGATTCCTATCAAGGGGAGAAGACAAAAATCGCTACGCAGGCTGCATACTTTGTTAATAATGATTTATATTAATATTTTCAGCAAAAATCCCTCTTGAAGGGATTTTTGCTTGTTTCCATCCTATAAACCTACTATCATGAAAGAGATTGATAGATGAGGAAGAATTCATAATCATGTTTCTTAATAGGAGGTTCATCATGAAAATTACGTGGAAAATTGCAGCGGCAGCTGTGCTGATTGGTGGAGGATTATGGGCTGGTTCATTGTTGAATGAGAAGGTAGAAGGAGCCGGAGTGACGAATCAACCGGGAACCGCTGATGATCCTGTTGTGACTAAGAGCTATGTCGATCAACAAATTCAGCAGGCTCTAAAAGGAGGAGGCAGCACTCCATCTTCCCAGGGAAGCGCTGGTTCAAGCTCAGATGCGCAAGCTGGGGGCAACACTGTGGCAGCACCTGCAGACGAGGTTAAAATTGTCGAAGTGAAGCCAGGCCAGAAGCTGATTGCTGCAGCAGGCGCAGAGTTCATTGTACGCGCTGGAAAAGCCGTCATTTATAGCGAAGATCAAAATGGTGTGGCCGATCTGACCGATGGAAAAGATATATCCAACGGCGGCGTTGCCTCCAATAATCATTTATTATCTTTCCCAAGGGCCGGGCGAGGTATTCAAGTCCAAGACGGGCAAACGCATCCATTGACCGTTATGGTCCGTGGAGGCTATTCCATAAAGTAAAAATGGCAGTGGCGAAGCTATCCATGGAAGAAGGATGCCATCGTTAACAAACATTGAGACGGCTATCCGTTCTGGCTTGAAGCATACTATTCCTGAAGCATGAGATTTTATCAGGAGGTGCCTGAAGATGGCCAGAAGCAATCGAAAAATTATTCCGGAAAGCCACCAAGTGCTGCGCCAGTGGAAATATGAAATTGCTGCTGAATTTGGGCTGCCGGTTAGCAGCTCTGGGGGAGCGCTTGGTTCAGCTGATACAGAATTTGCAGGAGAGCTTGGTACTAGTGGTACAACCGCTGGATACTCGAGCTACTGGGGGCATTTGACTTCCCGTGAAAACGGCTCTGTAGGCGGGGAAATTACTAAAAGACTTATCGCTCATGCTCAGCGAAATTTAGTCGAATAATTTTTTGCAAAAATTCCGATTTTATTTTGACATGACCTGGCAAATGCGTTAATATGACTTTTAAGGATTGTCAAATCAACCTTTTCCGCTCTGGAAAAGGTTCATTTTTTGCTATTGGCTTAATTTTGGGAATCCTCACAATGTGGCAGGGTAGCCCATTCAAACTATGAAGCGCATTGTATAATATTTAAGTATTGGATACTTAGGCAAATGCCATACTATCCACATGGGGAGGTTGATTGAAATGTCCATCAAAGGACGCCATTTGTTTACTTCTGAATCCGTTACTGAGGGTCACCCCGATAAGATTTGCGACCAGATCTCCGATGCGGTGCTTGACGCTTTTCTTAAAGAAGACCCTTATGCACGCGTAGCATGTGAAGTGTCTGTAGCTACCGGTCTTGTACTTGTTATTGGCGAAATTAGTACCAAATCGGAATATGTGGATATTCCTGCGCTTGTACGGAAGACGATTAGAGAAATTGGTTATACCCGTGCTAAATACGGTTTTGATTCCAATACATGCGCTGTTTTGACATCGCTGAACGAGCAGTCTGCCGATATCGCTCAAGGCGTAAACGCGGCCCTCGAGAACCGGGATCCGGCTCAAATGGACAAGGAGACTGAAAATATCGGGGCGGGCGATCAAGGGTTGATGTTCGGATTTGCAACGAATGAGACTCCTGAGTTCATGCCGCTGCCGATTGCGTTGTCCCATCGCATTGCTCGCCGCTTGGCTGAAGTACGTAAGGACGGTACGCTGAGCTATCTGCGTCCTGACGGCAAAACCCAAGTAACCATTGAGTATGAAGACGGCAAAGCGCTTCGGGTAGATACTATCGTTGTATCGACACAGCATGCTGAGGAAATCACGTTGGAGCAAATCCAGAAGGATATTAAAGAACATGTTATCCTACCTGTCGTTCCGACGGAGCTGCTCGATGAGCAAACGAAATATTTCATCAACCCTACAGGCCGTTTCGTTATTGGCGGACCACAAGGGGACGCAGGACTTACCGGACGCAAAATTATCGTGGATACTTATGGCGGTTATGCCCGTCATGGCGGCGGTGCCTTCTCAGGCAAGGATCCAACAAAAGTGGATCGTTCCGCAGCTTATGCAGCCCGCTATGTGGCGAAGAACCTGGTTGCTGCAGGTCTGGCCGACAAGCTGGAAATTCAGCTTGCTTACGCGATTGGTGTAGCGACTCCTGTCTCCATTAACGTGGATACGTATGGAACGGGTAAAATTCCGGAAGAGAAAATCGTTGAGCTCATCCGCGAGAATTTTGACCTTCGTCCGGCAGGCATCATTCGCATGCTGGATCTGCGCCGTCCGATTTACCGTCAGACAGCGGCTTACGGACATTTTGGCCGTACAGATCTTGACCTGCCATGGGAGCGTCTGGACAAAGTAGAGGTGCTCAGATCCCAAGCAGGCATCTAATACGCGATAATTCAACTTGTTAGACCGTAATACGGATATCCAGGATTGCAGTTATGCAAAAATGGGTATCCGTTTTTATTTAGAATAAAGAATTTGCCCTCCTGTTCTAAACTTGGGGAGTTCATTTGCCGTTATTATACATAGGTGTGTATTTGTCAGCCGCATAAACGGTGATATATACAGAATGATGAATCGGACGGAAAGGGGAACAGTGAAATGCAAAGGAAAGTGTCAATCCTGATTACCGCAGTGTTGTTGCTCAATATGTTATTGGGAGCAACTGTCGGTGCGGTAGCTGACCAGAGTCAACCAGTTAATGCATCTTCTAGTCTTACGGCTCTAAACTCACTAAATGCAGGAAGCATGCTGCTGAGCCAAACTTTGTTGGCTGCGGCAAGCAGTGCTCCATCTGCTTATAGCCCAACGGGTACGGGGGTGCCGGTAAATACGAAATTGGAAGTAAAATTCGGCACCAACAAGGTTCGGACGGACGGCCCGAAAACTTATACAATTTCAAGAGATGTTTCTGGATATACAGAAAAAATGGACGTTACCGTTACCCAGGCGGCTTATACGAATTCCATGATTTTAACTCCGCCTGCGAACTTGCAATACGGCAGCAAGTACACCGTGATAATTCCTGCGGGGACCTTTATTGTGGGTGAGAATCGTGGTGTGAAATCATCAGCAATCAGCTGGTCATTTACGACCGCAAATGCTTCGACCGGGACGCTGAGCGCGACCTCCTTCAGCCCGGCAAACGGAAGCAGCAGCGTCAGTACAAATGTTAAACCGGTTATTACGTTCAATCGCAACGTTAACTTGAACCGGAGCGTGTCTAACGGAGGAATTACGCTTAAGAAGTCCTCTAATCACGCTTCTATTGCGATGACGGCAACGGCTAGCGGAAACCAAGTAACGATTTCTCCAACCAGCTTGTTGGAGTCAGGCGCGAGTTACTATATTGAAATTCCAAGCAACAGCATTTATGATGCCCAGAACTCTTCTATATATTATGCAGGCCTATCAGGCACGAACAGCTGGACGTTCCAGACTGGATCGGTAGATAAGACGCCTCCGGTTCTACAGAGTGCTACCATGCAATCGAACACAACGATTAGACTATTGTACAATGAAAGACTGGATACTTCTTATAGTTTGTACACCTCTAGCTTTAAGGTGACCGTCAATGGTGAAGAACGTCGTATAAGCAGTGCGTATACCTCAGGTGATAGCGTATATGTATATTTAGAAACAGGGGTAGCGGTAGGGCAAAACGTTCGCATAAGCTATACAGGTGGGAGCGCCCGACCTATCCAAGATTTGGCCGGCAACGCGGCTGCAGCTTTTTCTGGCAAGGAAGTTACGAATGGGATCGACTCTGTGCTGCCGAAGCCGCAGGAGGGCTATATTTCTGGCAGTACATTGACGCTCCGTTTCAGTGAGAGCCTGAAGGATGTATCGACCTATGCCTATCAGCAATTTACGGTAACTGCAGATGGGCAAACTAAAGGAATTAATAGAATCAGCAAGAGCGGGTCGTTGATTTATCTATATTTGAATAGCGCTGTATCGAATGGCGACGTTGTCAAAGTATCTTATACACCGGGATCTTACCCGCTGCAGGATTATCGCGGCCAGAACATCGCCCCATTCAGCGATTATTTCGTTCGTAACTATAACGATACCAAGGCACCGGAGTTCACCAAAATCGAGGGTTCCGGCACAAAAATTATAATTACCTATAACGAGGCCCTGAGAAGTACAAGTATTCCGATGAAAAGCCAGTATTCTGTCCTGGTCAATAATTCGCCTGTATATGTAACGGGGATTGAAGTTATAACCAACCAGGTCATACTGACACTTGCCTCCTCATTCTCGAAGGATCAGAACGTAACCCTATCCTATGTCTCTGCTGCAGGGGGGATTGCGGATTTGAACGGTAATCTTGCAGGTTATATTAATCTGGAGCCCGTGAATTACAACATGGTGGCGGAGGGCATCCGATCCGCGGTCATTCGGGGCGATACGATTACCATCACTTATAATGTTCCACTAAGAGCGGGTAGCTCTGTATCGGCCAATCAATTTAGCGTGAATGTGGATCAATCGAATCGGACGGTACAATCTGCAAGCATCAGCGGCGATACGATTACCCTAAAGCTAGGCACGTCGGTATACGCCGGTCAGGTGGTCGATCTTTCTTACATGCCGGGATCTTCGCCGCTGTATGACAGCAGTGGAAAAGCCCTGCAAGCCTACAGCCGCATCTCCGTACAGAATCTTACCGGAGGAAGCTCAGGCGTTGGCACAGGCAATAGCAGCTTGCCTTCATTTCTGACGGTGTTTCCTGTGTCCGATTTTGATTTGAGCGGGTATTTGCTAAGCCTGAATACGGCGCAAGTTCATGAGAGCGTATCTTTAAGCAAGCAGCAGAGCATTAGAAGATATGTGATAGATGATGCGAAGCTGCAGGAGGCTTTCCAGTTTCTTATTAATAGCAATGCTACAAACCGGAAGCTGGTGTTCGAGGTTCCAAATACGGAAAAAGCCGCAGAGGTCTCTTGGCCGTTAGGCGCAATCGTCAATATGTATGGCCTTGGCAAAACAGGCTCCGTAGCCGTACGTCACCAGAATGTTATGTATGAGCTTCCGATCGAGAAGATTCCGTATCCGGAAATCTCCCGTTCCTTGCTCGCAAATAATTTAAATTCTGCGTATATTACGATTCAAATCGAACCGATGGACAGAGTGCAGCTGCCGGCTCAGAATTATAGCAATGGGGTCACGGTGACGCCGAATGGAGATCCGGTACAGATCAGCGTATCGGTCTATAACGGGGCTTCTGCTCAAAATCCGCTGGATGTCAGTCATTCAGGCCGAGTGCATTTTCGGGTAGTAAATCAAGGTTCGGCGAATCCTATTGCGGAGACCCAGATTTCTCTAATTAAATATAATTTAGTGGCACGTACCTCCTCCTTTGTGCCGGCAAAGGTAATGAACAGCGGGAATTATATTATTTTCAATGGAAAAACAGAGGGGAATATCATCATTGGCCCGGCGCTAGGATATAGTTACTTCAGCGATACGAGAAACCACTGGGCTAGTACGCATATCAATAAGCTGGCCGGTAAGCTGATTATCGACGGCCGCCAAGGCAGCCAATTCGAGCCGAATAGCAACATTACCCGGGCTGAATTTGCTGTGTTTATCGCCAAAGGGCTAGGGCTTGAAGGAGACGAGGCCGGCGCCCGCCGCTTCCCGGATGTTCCGTCGGGCATTACGGGAGCCTACATCGGGGCGGCTGCCAAAGCAGGCATTATCGCAGGCAATATGGACGGCACGTTCAAACCGAACAGCCACATTACCCGGGAGCAAATGGCTCTGATGATGGTCCGTGCGATGGCTTATGCGGGACAAGACATTTCTTTGGACGGATTATCTTCGGAGCAAATGCTGAGCCGTTTCAAGGATCATGGGAAGATCCAATCCAAGGAAACCGTCGCCAAGGCAGTGAAGGAAGGGATTATTCTCGGGGTCAGCAACGATACGTTCCAGCCTCAAGGCAACGCGACTCGCGCCCAGGCAGCCGCGATGCTGAAACGGGTTTTGGAGAAGCTAAATTATATATAGGACTGGATAAGACTAGATAGGACTAAGTTTAGCTATCAGTATACTTACCAACCTGATGCGAACTGTATGGGGCTGTCTCTGAAGTCATCATAGATGACTGAGAGGCGCCTCTTTTTTTAGAAAGTTATCCGGCTGCCGGAATCCGTTTCTGCGGATCAATTATTGCGCAATCAACTTCCCCCTTGCCTCATCCCGTTCTTTAGCTCATCTTATATAAGCTGTCGAACTCGAACTGGAACATAAGCTATCGAACTCGAGCACTAAATGGATTTCATGTATCTAATTATGCTCTAAACGAATGATTCAATGGAGCAGATGGATTTCATGTATCTAAAATCAAGAAATCAGCCTATGGTTGCGCTCTCCCTTTTTATAACGACATGAAATCCATTTAAATCTACTTTTCTTGCTTTGTCGCAGAAACTAACTACTATAAATCCATTTAAAACGAGAAACTCACGATTCATGCTCGGCGTAAAATGGAGATGGAGAGCGTAATTACTCACATTAAGGGCAATACGAGGCAGAGAGCGTGCTTGCTCACATCAAGGGCAATACAAGGCAGAGAGCGTAACTGCTCACATCAGGGGTAATTCCGAGGCAGAGCGCGATTGGTCACGCCAGAGGTAACCCGAGGCAGGGGGCGTGTTTGGTCACATCAAGGGCAACCGGAGCAGAGTGTGTTTGGCCAGCATCAAAGGCAACTGATCGTTTTGCAGGTTTCCCTGCGAGGCTTGGACAAGGTTCACGGCAGTTTGGGCTTGTGGCCTCAGCTCACAACCAACTGAAAGTGCAGGCATCCGCCTCGCTGCTATCATACAAAAGCAGTGGCCACAAAAAAAGGTTGGAGTGGAAACTTTACGTTTCCCCTCCAACCTTTTTATTTTAGGAGCTTATTGTACTCCCTCCATTTTTGCGTGCAAACCCGATTTCTGTGGCAATAGCGGTCTATTCAATTACTTCATTAAAGCCCGCAGCTCCGCACATGCTTCCCTTAATGGTTCTGCTTGCTCTAAATATAGAACTAATGCTTCTAGAACCACATTGCTTTGGGGCGACTCAAAGGATTCTTCCCGTATTTTCTTCAATGCCTCGCCATAGCTCGCTTTCTCAGTGACAGTGAGCAACTGGTCGGTTCTTATAAGGCGTTCCAGCTCTTCGAACACCCCATGCAGCCGGCGGGCTTCCCAAATGGCATGCTTAACTTGGCAATTCCCCTCTAAGGAATGAGCGCTGAACAGAGAAATGTTCTGCATTTCAGGGGTGTTGAATCCTTTTACCAAAATATGAATTACCTGTCCGACATAGACAGCAAGGCTGCGGCATTGCTGATCGGGGATATCGGGGCCTATGAACCGGAAATATTCCAGTAAAATGCTGCCGGCTATAAAAATGATGTCCATCGCGTGGTTCCCAATTTCTTCCCCATACCGTTCCGTGATGCTATCCTCTAACCAAAGGTAGAACTTCTCCTCTAAATCCGTCCAGGCCTGTCTAATTTTCTCATCGCCTGAATTTTTCAGCGAAGTCAGCATGTTGAACATTAGCGTATGAAAGTTATGATTTAGGACAACTTTTAAGTAGGTCGCTATAAGTTCAACGATGAGTTCGCTGGGGGAAAGCTCTAAGTTACGATACAGTTTATTAACCTCTCTATCCAACGCTTCGCTTAAATTTGAAAGGCTTTCTAACAGCAAAGTCTCCTTACTGTCAAAATACTTATATAAAGAAGGCTTGGTCATCCCGCTTTCTTTGGCGATTTCATCCACTGTCGTCAGCGCAACGCCTTTCTCGCCAAAAAGCCGCAGAGCATTTTGTATAATGATTTCCCTTTTATCCTTATTCATTTAAGAATTCCTTTCAATATAGTAAGTAGCGAACAATCAATGACCTCACCTGAAGGTGGGAAGGCGTGGCCGTTGATTACATAGAGACGGTATCTGTAGAAATGGATGGATCTGGAGTGTGTCTGCGTTTGTGCCGGTTTTCCTTCCAATTCGCAACGACCATATAAATGGAAGGCACCACGACTAGCGTTAGAACCGTCGAGAACATTAATCCAAAAATAATCGTGTAAGCCATAGGCCTGAACAATATGCTTCCCGCAACAGCCAGTGGCAGCATTCCGATCATGGCCGTAAATGAAGTGAGAACGATTGGACGGAAACGGGCGCTTGCAGCTGAAGTGACCGCTTCATACAAACCGACTCCTTCTCTGCGCGCATCCTCGATGAATTCCAGGAAGACAATACCATTACGTACGACAATGCCCGCTAGGGATATGATGCCCATAATACTCATAAAACCAATGGAAGAACCAGAAACAAAAATACCGATGATTCCGCCAGCGGCAGCCAGATATACTGTGGTCATAATGATAACTGGTGCCGACAGGGAATAGAACTGAACCGTGATCATAATAAATATCAAGAAAATGACGACGACGAACAGCATGGCCAAATCCCCGAATATATCCGCCTGGTCCGAAGTTTCGCCGCCAAGCTCAATCGAATATCCTTCTGGAATAACCATGTTATCCAGAATAGTGCGTACCTCGGCATTCAGCTCGGATGCGGTCTTCCCTACTGCGCTTGCTTCTACCGTGATCATACGCTCAAGATTATGATGCTGAATTTTTTGCGTTGTAAAAGACGCTTTCATTTCAGCCAGCTGCGCTAAAGGAACCTGTATCCCTTGTTTATTGGTAATAAAAATTTGCTGGAATAATTCATTGGGACTTGCTCCTTGATTAGATACTTGAAAATTGATATCAACGATTCTCTTGCCTGTGTCAAAGTCGCCGATATCCAGTCCGTCGCCCATCAGGCGCAGTGTTTGGGTCAGTGTGCTGTAATCGATCATATATTCGTCCATGGCCTGGTTGTTGATCTCAAACTCGAGCGTATAGCTCTGATTCCCAAAATTGTCCTTAATCCCGGTCGCGCCTTCCAGCTTGGAGATTTTCTCTTTTAGCTGCTGTGACAGCTTTTGCAGCATATTCAAGTCTTCACCAGCAATCCGGACGGATACTGCGGAACCAACCGGAATTCCAAGCCGGGGAACATGGGTAGATATCGTTGCGCCCGGGAATTGCTGCTTCAGCTGTGACTCCCAAGCGGAGACGGTCTTGTCTAAATGGAAGAGATCGGGCTTGCCGATGACTGAAATCTGCCCTACAGAGGTTGAAGGTGCCAGGGCATTTGTAATGTCGGAATATAATTGCGGCGCTCGGCCCCCAACCCCTACGCTTACAAATTCGGTCTCAGGCTGCTTCTCAATCCATTTGGTTATATTGTTCACCATGCGGTGGGTCTCCTGGAAAGACGTGCCTACGGGCATTTCAACATTGATGCTGACATGCGGATCTTCAGATTCCGGGAACAGATCAATAGGTGTAATCAAAGCTAAACTGAACGAGGCTGTTCCGATCAGGAGGCCCATGCTTGCATATAATTTTGGTTTTTGAAGTACTTTCGGAATAAGAGTGCCGGAATACCACTTGGTTAAGATCTGAATTTGTTTGCCGAGCAGGCCCGCAGGCTTCGACTCCTCGAAAGGAGGAGGGCTCTGATCGCTGCTGGCTTCTTCGTCAACTGAGTGGCTCTTGACAATCGCTTTTTGTCTGCGCCGATTCTCATGCCACTGCCGGAAGATCGGTATGATGGTCAGCGACATAATCATGGAAGCGAACATGGAGCAGGAAATAACAATCGGGAGCGGCTTAATAAAGGAACCGATATCCCCAGTTAAAAATAATAAAGGTGCAAATGCAAAAATAGTCGATAAGGTTGCCGTCAGAATAGATATGGCAACTTCCTTCGCTCCCTTGATTGAGGCGACTTCTGGACTTTCGCCCAGTACGCTTAACCTGCGTTCGATGTTATCGTTGACAACGACGGCATCGTCCACCAGTATTCCCAGCACGATAATCAAGCCTACAATGGATATTTCATTGATAGTGATTCCCGTGAAAGGCATTGCGATCATGCCAATGGCAATGGAAATCGGTATGGCAGCTGCTACGATGAGCGAAGTCATCAGATTAAGCCCTAATGTACAGACCAAAATTACAGCGGCGATGGCGATCAGCATCTCCTTAAGCAGTTCGCTGAACATATTGCTGACAACTTCCTTCTGACCAAAGGCATAAGCAAATTGTACGTTGCTTGGTAATCTTTCTTTAAGCTCATCCAGTCTGTCAGAGACCAGCTTATCCATCTTCGGAACATCTGAGCCGGTCTGTGCGGACACATTGATTGAGATGGCCGGCTTCCCGTTATAGTAAGCAAGATAGGTTGGCTTCTTATCCGCCAGCTGAACCTGGCCGATATCTTTTAAGTACACCGGAAACCCGCTTTGAGTCTTGCTGACAAGTACTTCATTCAGTTCTTCCGCCTCTTTGATTTCGGGCACAACAAGCTCATAGCTGCGGGAATCATAATCCACCGAGCCAAGAGGGGTACGATTGTTCATATTCGTTACTGCCTGCACAACCTGCTCCCAAACAATACCGTACTGCTCCAGCTTTTGCAGGTCGACCTTAATGCTCACTTCTTTGTCAGGGATCCCCTCGATCTTTACGTCCGCAACACCGCTCACCTGGCGTATCTTATCCCGCCATTCGATCATGAGGTCACTGAGGGCATACAGTGTGTCTGGGTTGTCGGCATAGATGACATAGGATCCTATGAAGGAGGAGAACAGGTCGTCGTTAACAATAGGCTTTAGAGCGCCATCCGGCAAATCGGCAGTCGCGTCCTCAACCTTTTTACGCAATTGATCCCAAGTAGAAGCAGCATCCGCGTCAGGGTAAGCATATACAATGATGGAGGAAACGCCGCTAGAGCTGGTCGATTCAATGGTTTCAATGGTTTCAACCTGCTTGATGGTCTGTTCCAGCACCTTGGTGACGGATTGCTCTACCCGCTCTGGTGTGGCTCCCGGGAAAATAGTTGTGACTATCGCTTGCTTCAATACGACGTCAGGCATATCCTGCCGGGGAAGAGTGGTCGCGCTAAAAATACCGAATAGAATAAATATTACAAAGAGTAATATTGTGATTTTTCTTTTCTTTATGGAGTATTCGATCATTCTGCATTATCCTCCACGATCGTGATCGTGTCTCCGTCAAACAGGCTCTCTGCTCCAACGCTGATAACAACGTCGCCTTCATGAAGGCCTGAGGTGATACTCAAGCGATTATCCTCGCTCATATGAGCCCCCAATTCTACCACTGTTTTGACGGCTTTACCGTTAACGTGCTTGAAGACATAGGGCTCCTGTCCATTGCTAATCACCGCTCCGGCTGGAACAAAGATCCCCTCTTGTCCGATGAATGATCGGCTTGCACGAACCACTTGCCCTGGAATCCAATCATGTTTAGGATTGGGGACGTTCACTTCTACGGTTAAGGTTCCCGTTCCTTGATTGGTTGCGGGGGAGATTCTTACGACAGTGCCTTGCCGTTTGCTGCCGTTCTGTTCTAGTGTGATGGCTTGGCCAGGCTGCCAGTCGGCTGCCTGGTCGTTTGGAACAGCTATCGGTACCTTCAGTGTATCGACAGTACCGATAACAAAGGCTTCCGCTCCAGCGGGTGCCATTTGGCCGACAACCGCATTTTTACTCAAAATGACGCCCTCTATAGGCGCCGTCAGTTTGGTTTTGCTTACCGATAATTCGACTTGCTTAAGCTGCACTACTGCCTGATCGTATGCAGCCTGTGCTTGCGCCTGAGCGCCCTTGGCTTGAGATACAGCTGCCTCGGCTGCGCTTTTGCCCGCTTTGGCCTGTTCAACTCCGGCTTGTGCCGACTTGCGCTGCTCCGCGGTAGCACCCTCGGTTATCTCGGATAGCGATTGCTTGGCGTTTTCCAGCGAGGTTTCCGCCTCTTTAAGCTGCAGTTGAAATTTTTCATAGTCATCCAGCGATATCAGGCCTGCGGAATAAAGATTCGAATAACGCTCTTCATCTGCCAGGAATTTGTCATAGGCGCTTTGGGCCATAGCAACCGCATTCTGCGTCTGAGCAAGCTTCTGGGCCGATGCACCTTTCTCTACTGCAGTAAAGTTTGCCTCGGCCGTATCCAGCTGTGCTTTGGCCGCCTTGGCTTGCGCTTCTGCCGCTTCAACGCCCGCTTTGGCTGCGCTGAGCTGGCCCTCAGCTTGAGCTACGCCGTTCTGCGCTTGCTTCAGCTGCAATTGTGCATTTTCATCATCAACGACAGCCAAAACATCCCCTGCTTTTACCTGATCCCCTGCTTCTACGAGCGTCTGCTTAATCTCTCCCGAGGTTTGAAAAGAGATGCGTGCTTCCACTTCAGGCTTCAGCGTCCCCGAGAAACTATATTCAGCATTTAATGGTTCTTTCTTGATCGTGATTACCTGTACGGCGATAGCATCTTCTTCAGATGCAGTCTGGTTACTAGCAGAGCCGCATGCAGCCGTTGTCATCATCACGGTAATGGCTAAAAATAGAGCCGGCCAGCGTCCTTTCATTCAGTTCCTCTCCTCCTGAAATTTATCATCTAGTAAAAATTTTAACTTTAAAGTAACCCAGTCGTGATGCGCTTGTCAAGCGACGGACAGAAAGTTGAATTCTAGATTTCAGGATGATATTATGGGGTCGATGTGACTAGTCTGATTTTGGGAGAGAGAGGTAAAGTTTGTATGAAAAGATGCCTATCGGCAATGATATCGTCACTGCTATGTTTGGGCCTTTTATCAGCAGGGCCGGCAGCAGCCTATGCAAAGGCGGATGATGATAATACGATACGTACCGGGAAAGAAGCTACAGTTCATAAGGTGTTAAAGGATTCTTTTATTGATTCGGGTTCCCTAGTACCAATAAAACGCCTAGACCTTGATACAGTGCTAAAATTATCGCTGGATCATTCACTGAACTACAGGTTGTTAACTTATAAATTAACGGCTTTAAAATTAAATGAAGGAAGCCTCAAGGAACAGAAAAGAGAGCTTGATAATGCCAGCGGCGGGGCGGGAAGCTCATATACCTTGCCGGGATCTATAGAGGAAATGCAGGAGAAGTATGGCGAGATCCCGGAAGAAATGCTGCCATTCCTGTATCCTACGCTGGAAACGAACATGGTTGTTAATCAGTTATTGAACGGTGTCGGAAATATCTCCGATGCCATGAACAAGCAATTGCAGGGGCAGCGCGACCAGCTAGTACTTGCCCTGAAGCAGGTTGAGCTGGAGCAGTCCAATACCGTTCTTGATTTGGAGGAAGCCCGTATAGGGATAAAATTGCAAATGACTTCACAGTTTGCAGAACTGCTCTCGTTAGATAATCAGTTGAATATGGCCCAGGAGTATCTGGCAATTCTCAAGGCAGATGTACGGCGTGCCGAGCTGCTGCAGGAAGCGGGAATGACTTCGGCAGCAAAGGTAACCGAGGCTCAAAGGGAAGTACAGAAGCAGGAGCAGCAGATAGACGGGCTAAAAAACAAGTATGAATTGGCGTTAGTTCAACTTTGCTTTGATCTCGGCATTGCTTACAGCCCGAATATTGAACTGGTGGACATCCCGGATTTTAACCCGCAGCCAATCAGCCCTTTGGAGCGGGAACGCATATTGGCAAAATCATTCGAAATGAAACGGCAGTGGAATTCGATCATTCTGGCGAAGCAGCAAGAGACTCACACCCGTTCTTCAAGCGAGGATCAGAGGGATTTGCTAGAGATGAATGTGCGTATTGCAGAGCAGCAGGCAGAGAAGGCGCGAATCGATCTCAACAAAAAAGTGGATGAATTGTACAGTAATGCGGAAATGGCTTATAAAGCTTACCAAAATGCTGCGGATGATTATGATAACGCTAAACAGGATCATATCCACATGACGAAACGTTACGATAACGGATTAATGTCTCGCCATGATTATGAAAAGTCAGCATTCGTTTTGACACAGCAGGAGACCATGAAGGAACTGGCTCGTATTCAGCTTTATGTTGTCCAGCGTTCCGTTGATGCGCTTGAAGAGGGTTTTATTATGTAGGGATTAGCCTATGGACTAACTAGGCATGAACCCGCCACTTTATGATTATGATAAATTGTATGGCGTAATGTCCTGCCATTTTAAAGATGGCAGGACGTTTTTGTGAGTTCATAGTTTGATTACCTTGTGCGTTGCAGTGTGACGTACCTTGTGAGTTCATAGTTTGATTACCTTGTGCGTTGCAGTGTGACGTACCTTGTGAGTTCATAGTTTGATTACCTTGTGCGTTGCAGTGTGACGTACCTTGTGAGTTCATAGTTTGATTACCTTGTGCGTTGCAGTGTGACGTACCTTGTGAGTTCATAGTTTGATTACCTTGTGCGTTGCAGTATGACGTACCTTATGAGTTCATAGTTCGATTACCTTGTGCGTTGCAGTGTGACGTACCTTATGAGTTCATAGTTTGATTACCTTGTGCGTTGCAGTGTGACGTACCTTATGAGTTCATAGTTTGATTACCTTGTGCGTTGCAGTATGACCTAGTTTGTGAGTTCGCAGTTTGACGTATCTGTGTGTTCATAGTCTCACCTACCTTTGTGTTGACCTACCTTGTATGTTCATAGTCTGATCTATCGTCAAGTAATTTGCATAAGTAGGGAAATATGACCAACGGGGCAGTAGATGCGCCTGAAAGAAGGACTCGCGCAATAACTGGATTTGCTGTATATAAAAGCAGTACTTTATTTCTGAGTGGGTAATTAGCTGGAATTCTTGTAGTTAATATGAGTTGGAAAGGGAAGTAAGTTCAAAAAGCAATGCGGCAAATACACGAAATCCAGCTATTTTATATAGTCAGAGATTAAAACTAAAAATAGATACGAGAAATCCATCTAAAAGTAATCCATCTAAAAGTAATCCATCTAAAAGTAATCCATCTAAAAGTAACCCATCTAAAAGTAACCCATCTAAAAGTAACCTGTAGCTTTTCTTATTGTGGAAGTAGCCAAATTGGATTTAATTGATGCTTTTAATTAGGGTAGAAAGGGCATAAGGGTTAGTTGATTATATCCCAAGCGTTTCTCATGAGTTCATACCGATGTACGCGCAGTCCTGCGCCAGAGTAAATGGGCCGAAGCCAGCCTTTTTGAGTAAGTGAATGTAAAATCCGAATGGCCGTGCGATGATCAATACAAAGATGAGTTGCTACCTGTTTGGGGCGAATGGGCTGCATAGAACTCAGGCATAGGCGAATAACCGCTGCTTCTTCTAGAGCGCCTGGCTTAAGGGGATGGTGTTGTGTCAGGTAGCGGTTGAAAAGCAGCTGTAGCAAATTGCGGCATATTTCGGGCCTATTGGCAACGTCATCATAGGCTAGTGATATTACCCGGTAGCCAAGTGCTTGCAAGTAAAGCTCCCGATTCAATTCATTGCTGTATTTTGTCCGATCCATCTCGGCGACATGCGGGCCATAGCCTTTAATTTCAATGATGAATTTTAAATGCCCCGGTAAGAAGGCGAAATCGCCGAAATAGGAGCGCCCGCGCCAGTCAGGGACTTCGTACTCGGGATGAAGATGATCGAGGTTTCTGTACAGCGGCCACCAGACATTTTTCAGAAAGAGTGTCTCTCCGTGACCATGCCCCCTCGCAAGACGTGCTTTGCGTTCCCCCTTGCGACGTAGAATGTGACTGTCAATAAATTGCTTATGAGCTTTTTCGAATTCCATACTAGCCTACCTCCTATAAGTTAATGACGGCAAACTAAAGACGCAAAAAACGCCCTACCCATTAAAAGATGGTTAGGACGTTCTTCGTCATGTATGGCACCATTATACGAAAATATATCACATTTAGCTAGCGGCATAAGTAGGGATTAAATTATCTTTTGAAGCAGAGAGGGGGTTTAATTAATGAGGGGGAGTGTGGCATGACGGAATAACGGTATAATGCAAATGGATTTCTTGCAATTAATTCAACTAGATTTCATGGCAGGTTAAATTTAGTTGGATTTGGAGTATTTAAAACGGCTTAAAAATGTAAAAGTCACTGTCCTAATTAATTTAAATACTATGAATCCAATTAATTTCTCTTAATAGAGCCTCTTCTTTAAAATAGATACAGTAGATCTACTTATCATCAAACTATGATAAATTTCAGCTCATTCACAGTTAATTTACTATGATGATGGTATGCCGTTCTACTCACTCCATTCACTTCATTGACACCAATCACTCCACTCACTTCATTCACTTCATTCACTGCACTCACTGCACTCACTGCACTCACTGCACTCACTGTACTCACTGCACTCATTGCACTCACTCACTTCATTCACTGTACTCACTGCACTTACTACATTCACTTAATTCACTGCACTTACTCGACTCACTCGACTCACTCGACTCATCCGATCACTTACCTGTTCGATCTTTATCCAATTTACTCCACACAAGTCTGCTATATTCCTTTTCATTCATTTCACTATATCTACTCACTCAAATCCACTCTGGTCCATTCAATCCGTGCACCCTCCACCTTCCGCGATAAATCTATTAATTCCTATTCGACATCGTCATCCCTGTTGTACACCTACGATCGTAGGTATGGTGAAAATCTTAACGAGACGACAGATTCCCACCCTCCATGATTGTGTCAGATCTCGTTCAATTTCATCAATTTTGTTACTTTTGCGTAACTTTTCCGTCTAAAAGTAGTCTATTATTTATGTACTAGATTCCTCTGGTGGAAGATTGGGGATCGATTCGGCATAAAGCATACAGATGGGAGAGTTATAAATCACAATGGTAGTACGCAAAGACACGAAGTTGGTACGGATGGCGGCCAAAAACGGGAAGAAGCTCATTCTTGTTACGTTGGCCGGCTTGATATGGATTCAGCCTGTTTGGAATACGGGAGCTAGTTGGTTTGGTCCTGCTTCAACGGCTTATGCGGCTTCGGATCAGGCCGTCAAATTAAGTGAAGATATCATTACGTCTGGCGCTAAGCTATTAAAATATCAATATACTACAACGAGATCAGGCAAATCGGTGAAGGTCCTTGCCGATGTTATTCAAGTAGATTTAACCAATCCTTATGTCCATCTTGATGTCATGACAGGAAAAGGGGGGCAGGTGACGACCAGGCAATCCGTTCAAGGGATGGCTAGAGAGACTGGAGCGGTAGCGGGTGTTAACGGCGACTTCTTCTCTACGACAGGGCAAGGCGTTGCACTTGGCGGAGCAGTATCTCAAGGGACGCTCATCACGAGTCCCTCGCAGTTGACGGGGATGTATGCTTTTGCCGTACGAAATGATGGAACGCCGCTGATCGACCGTTTCGAGTTCCAGGGAAGCATCATCACTGAGAACGGCCTGACCTTCCCGTTGTCGGGGATCAATCAGGAATCGTATATTACGGAGCCTGACAAGGCTTTTAGCCACGCTAACAAGATGTATATATACACAGACGCCTGGAAGTCCGAGGACCGTCCTAAAGACAGTTCTACGACGCCTACGGAGGTGCTCATCCAAGGCGGCGTAGTGCAGCAAATATCGATTAAAGCGGCTATACCAGGGACGGTACCTTCCGACGGGTACATATTGCGGGCTCACGGGACGGCGTCCGATTTTGTGGCAGCTAACCTGTACGTGGGGCAGCGGGTGGATACAAGCTACAGACTTCGTTCCCTTTCCAGCGGCCAAGAGGTTAACCCTGCAGATTTGAAAATGATGATCGGCGGGCATACGCTGCTTGTGGATGAGGGTAAGCCATCCTCCTTTACGCGCTCGATTACGAGCATCAGCGGCAGCAGCGCGGTGGCCCGGACAGCGGTCGGTTATTCCCGGGACGGGAAATACGCCTACCTGATCGCTGCAGAGAAGAACGGCAGCAGCTCAGGCATGACCTTGGCGGAACTGCAGAAGTTCATGGCGTCGATCGGCGTGTGGAAGGGCCTTAATCTGGATGGCGGAGGATCGACGACGATGGTTGATCGTCCACTGGCCGAAAATGAGGCTAACCTGACCTTCACGACGTCTAATGGAGACGGCTCGCAGCGGGCGGTGGCCAATGGGTTGGGGGTATATACCACAGCTCCTCAAGGATCGCTGATGGGACTTAAGGTAAGCGGAGCAACCACACTTCTGATCGGACAGACGGCGGCTTATTCGCTTAAAGGGTATGACACCTACTATAATCCAGTGGATGCCTCGGGAATCCAGGCGTCCTGGAAGGCGGACAACGGCAATGTAAGCTGGACGGGAGAAGGATTTAAAGGTGTGAAGCCTGGCACATCGCAAATTACGGCAGTCAGCGGGGACGCGAAGGCTAGCATGAAGGTGACCGTCCTGGGCGGCAGCGATTTGGACAGTCTTTCTTCAACGACGACCTATGCTCCGCTTGAAGCAGGCACTAGCGTGTCTGTGCCAATGACGGCCAAGCTGAAGGATGGCCGCACCGTAGAGGTGCCTGCTGAATCCCTTACTTGGGAATTCAAGGGGATGAAGGCCGCGGTATCCGGCGGCGTATTAACGGTACAATCCGTCAATAACGGCGCCAAAGTGGCGTATGCAACGGCGAAGTATGATGGTTTCATCTCTACGCCAATCGTTCTGTCGACCTCGGCAGAGCAAATTTGGGAGAATTTCGAAGGCACATCGTATCCAATTACCTTCAAGGGGCTTCCTGCGGAAACGGCCGGAACGGCTGCGATCGTCCAGGGAGAGGGAGAGCGCCAGAATTCCAAGGTGCTTAAGCTGGATTATGATTTGTCGGGCGGCGCGGGGAATAAATTCGCCTATGCGGAATTCAACGGAACGGCCGGCAGAAGCATTCCTGACGGCTCGACAGCGATGTCAGTAGATGTACTTGGGGATTCCAGCCTCAATTGGCTGCGGGCTGAATTCGCGAATCCGGACGGCAAGGCTGTATACGTAGATCTGGCTAAGCCGCTTAATTTCTCGGGCTGGAAGACATTGACGGTTGATCTGACTGCGGCTGGGCTGAAGCCTTCCGCGAAGCTGAAACGCCTGTACCTCGTCAACCTAGAGGAGGGGCAGGATGAGCGTGCCTTAACGGGAAGCGTATCTTTCGACAATATTAAATTTACATCGCCTGTTATGGACGGAGATATCGGGCTGCCAAGCGCAAAAGTAGTGATGACGGTCGGCCAGAAATCTCTGACTGTGGACGGCAAGAAACAGAGCATCGACGTCGCACCCCTGCTGCAGAACGATACGACATACGTACCCATCAGATATGTCCTGGACCACTTTGGCGGACAGTCGGAATGGAACGGCACAGCCAAGAAAATCACGGTAATGTCGGGCAGCAATGTTCTGGAGCTGACGGTGGGCAAGAAGGAATTTACGATGAACGGCAAGAAGAAACAGTCTGCTGTTTCGCCGATCATTGTCGAAGGGAGGACTTTAGTCCCATTAAGACTGGTGTCGGAGGCACTTGGTATTGATGTAAAATGGGAAAAGAAAACCAAATCCATTACCCTTGAATCATGATATGATTAAATATGGCAGATATGGATACAAGGAAATGGAGAAGGTGTAATTGGACTTTCAAGCCGATGCTATAGATCGCGTGATTAAGAACGCTATAAGCGTTATGGAGAACAGCAAACTGCAAATGCTGGAAATATTGGATTCGGCACGAAATGAGCTGAAAACGCTGAATAACGAGCTTCAGCAGGTCATGAAGGAGACCGCGGAGACCGTGGAGAAGGTCGACCAGCTTGAAGTGAATTACCGGCGTTCGCGCATCCGGCTGACGGAAGTCAGCCGGGATTTTGTGCGATATAAAGAAGAGGATATCAAGCAGGCCTACGAGAGAGCGACACAGCTGCAGCTCGACCTGCTTATTTATCGTGAGAAGGAAATGTACCTGAAGGCCAGACGCGACGAGCTTCAGAAGAGGGCCCGCAATGTGGACAAGTCCGTGGAACGGGCCGAGACGATCGGCACGCAGATGGGAGTTGTGTTAGAATACTTGTCAGGGGAGCTGGGACAAGTTACGCGGATTCTGGAATCCGCCAAGAACCGTCAGATCATCGGCTTGAAAATAATTCTAGCCCAGGAAGAGGAGCGCAAGCGCATCTCCCGGGAGATTCACGATGGACCTGCACAATTGCTCGCGAATCTAGTACTTAGGACGGAAATTGTAGAAAGAATGCTAGCTAGGCAGGAATTTAAGATGGTCCAGGACGAAATAATAGACTTGAAGGCACAAGTGCGCTCCAGCTTGGAAGAGATGCGAAAAGTCATCTTTAATCTTAGACCGATGGCTTTGGATGATTTGGGGCTCATTCCTACACTGCGCAAGTATGTGCATGACTATGAAGAAAAGACCAAAATCCGGACGACCTTTGAGACAAGAGGCAAGGAATACCGTCTGAGCTCCGCCATGGAAGCGGCGGTATTCAGATTGGTCCAGGAAGCGCTCACCAATGCGGCAAAGCATGCCTTTCCAACGTATGTCGTCGTAGAGATTACGTATCAAGCCCAAATGGTTAAAATCATGGTGCAGGATAACGGACTGGGATTCAAGGTGGATCAGCTGGAGCTAAAGAACAAGGAGCATACCCATTTTGGATTGATTGGCATGCGGGAAAGAGTAGAATTGCTGGAAGGAAGAATGGAAATAGAATCAACGGCGAATTTGGGCACCAAAATCGTCATCCATATCCCGACAAACGCAGAGAAGAGGAAGGAGTTACAGGATGGATAATCTTATTTCTAATACTAGACAAACAATCAAAGTTCTCTTAGCTGATGATCATCAACTTTTTCGCGAAGGGCTAAAACGGATTTTAAACATGGAGGAAGACATTGAAGTTGTCGGCGAATGCGGCGACGGCTCTCAGGTGTTGGAATGCTGCCAGCAGTTTTCTCCTGAAATCGTCCTGATGGACATTAATATGCCGCAATTGAACGGAGTGGATGCGACAGCGGAGCTGCGCGATGCTCTTCCTGAGGTAAAGGTAATCATTCTCTCCATTCATGACGACGAGAGTTATGTATTTGAAACGCTTCGCAAAGGAGCCACTGGTTATTTGCTTAAAGATATGGAGGCGGAATCGCTTGTTAATGCGATTCGCACCGTAGCCGAGGGCAACGCTTTTATTCACCCGAAGGTGACGGGCAAGCTGATTCAGCAGCTGCGGCGGATGGAGTACTTAAGCGAGACAGGGGCTATTGCGGAAGACAGCGCCATTCGCGAGGCTGGGGTTAAATTTGTAGCCGGCGACGATAACCCGCTGACGAGACGCGAGGCAGAGGTGCTTCGTCTGATGGCGGAAGGCCGCAGCAATAAAATGATCGGCGAGCACTTGTTCATTAGCGAGAAGACAGTTAAGAACCATGTCAGCAGCATTTTGCAAAAAATGGATGTGGATGATCGGACCCAGGCGGTAATCAATGCCATCAAATTTGGATGGGTAACCTTATAGCACGAAGAAACTTGCTACAGCCGGGAATGGGCTCCAGCAGGGATCTTTGACGCCTGTATGTTTCCAATATTTTCTTGAAATTGAAATGTGAGGTCGCAATCATTGTTTTGTGACAAGGATAAGAAGCAGCAGTTTGGCTTGTACATACAGCTAGGCAGCATAATTCTATTGCGACGAAGGAAAGACGCTCTGTCCTGTCTGGGACAGAAGATGTAAGCCCAGTAACCGACCTGCTTCCGGCGGCATATATTGTCGCATAAGGAGGTTGAGTCGCATGTTTCCTTACATGGCCTGGATCTGGATATTGTTTAGTTATGGCATTGCCGGGACGCTGGTGCATCTTTTCTACAGCAGGCATTTAAAGAATCCATCGATCCCCCGAAAGCAGGTTCACTATATTCTGGTGGCCTATAATCATGAGAACCAAATCGAGTGGTATTTGCGGGCGCTTATGTGGTATAGCTGCTTAAGCGCGCAATCACTAAGGATTACGATACTGGACGAGGGTTCACAGGATGACACGCTGGCCATTATCGAGCGGATGAAGTACGCCAACAGGCTGAATCTGACCGTGATCGGCCGGACCGGAATTCAGGATGAGCATGACATGATCCGCCGCAGTGTCCCTGACGAAGGGGAACAATTGAAATTCATCGATCTTCGGGTGCCGCATGAGGCGGCTAAGATACCGTATGTTCAGGCATAGCTCGAGTCAATTGAATATATTGATGAAACGTAAGATGTGAAGCACACTCTTCGGCATGGCCAAGGGTGTGCTTTTTTATGTTGCTTGGGACGGGAAGTAGTGAGTGATCGAGGATCGAGAGTGGAGAGGGATTGGGTGGAAAGGAAGTGAAGAGGAGGTTAAAAGAACGCGAAAAGAACGTATCGAGGGAAAACAATAAGCCAAACCTCTGCATCCCATACTTAGAACTTTATTTCACTCCCTCGGGGTTGGGAAATGATTCGATAGCTGGATATGTTGCATTTAAAAGCTGCGGTCAGCTGTCAAACAAGCAATTAGCTGGATTTCATGTATTTAAAATGAGTTTCAATGGGAGCCAAATCCAAAAAACAAGCTATTAAGATATGAAATACAGTTAATAGACCCAATTCCTGGCAAGGAGCAAAAGCAGATGCAAGAAATGTATTTAAATTTGGATTTGTAGTCGTGGGTTCAGATGATTATAGAATGGATGGAGGGGATCCGGATGAAAATTTGTTTGTACGCGGTTAGAAACAGGGAAGGATGGCAGGCTGGAGTCAGTCTTGATTTTGCCGTTGATTTGTCATGGTGGACGGAGATGGGACAAAAGGCAGTCGGGGTGACGAGAATTTCGACGAATAGCTGTGATGATTGGCTGCTTAGGGAGGAGGCTGAGCTGTATGAGTGTGCTAGGGCAAGGGCGCTGACAAGGCAGGAGATTGCAGCACGGGAGGCTGAGGTACTTCTGCTTCTAGCTGATAAACTGCCCCTTGGTTTGGCTATCAGCTTCCGTGATGGATTTGTCCATCGGGCCGACATGGATGAGTGGGGAGCAAAGGAGTGGGGGAGGTACATGAAGGATGAGCTGGGACGGCGATTAAAGGCTGAAAAGGACCGGGACAGGCATTTTATCGAAGGATTGCGTCCTGTGCGGCTGATATGGACCAGGGAGAAGGGAATGACACCGGAGGGGTTGGAGGTAAAGGAGGAGCTCGCAGTGAGAGGCCTTCAGGGGAGGGAGTTGGAAGCAGAGCGGGATGCAGAGCAGGATGCAGGAAGGTCTGGACTTGGGTGGCAAAAGCTGGACCTGGCCAGGGAACTGGCAGATACGGGGGAAAAATACAGACAGCTGCTGAGTAAGCAGATATGGGATATGGCGGCCATTGGCCAAGGTGCGTCGCGGCTGGGGGACGCACTGGCGGGCCGGTCGCTGCTGGCAGCGGAGCTCCAGCAGCTCCTGTCTCTTATACACAGCTAGATGTGTATAAGAGACAGCTGCAGAGAAGAACGGCAGCAGCTCAGGCATGACCTTGGCGGAACTGCAGAAGTTCATGGCGTCGATCGGCGTGTGGAAGGGCCCTTGGACATGCGACGTCATGGTGAAGACGATTGTGCTGCGGCTGAACCGTATCGTATCGAGGATGAGGAAGGTCATCAACGGCAACTCCCATTTGCGAATCAGCGATACCAAGCCGGATGAGCTGGGACAGCTCGCGCAGGATTTCAACGGACTTATCGAGACGAATAATCACGTGATCGAACGCATCGTCATGAAGGAGCGGTTAAGAAAGGAAGCTCAGGTCAAGGCGCTGCACATGATCAATTTGCAGGCTATGATCGAGGCAATGTACAGCGCTCGACCATTACCGCTTTGCTTCAGGGCGGAGCCTGCAAGCTTAAGAGTGCTGCATCTAACGGTACTGCACCTAACGGCACTACATCTAACGGTGCTACATCTAACGGTGCTACACCTAACGGCACTACACCTAACGGCACTACACCTAACGGCACTACACCTAACGGCACTACACCTAACGGCACTACACCTAACGGCACTACACCTAACGGTGCAACGTCTAACAGCGCTACACCTAACGGTGGGACTCCTAACGGTGCAACGCTCAATAGTGCAACGCCTAACAGTGCCATGTCTAGCAATGCCAACTCTAACAATGCCGCGCCTAAGAATGCCGTGCCGCCGCCAATCCCGCGCTTTCTGCTCTGGGCCGTGACCGGAGCGGGAAAGACGGAGATGATCTTTCCTTTGATTCAGTATGCGCTTGATCGCGGAGGCACGGTGCTGGTAGCTACACCGAGAAGGGATGTTGTGCTGGAGCTTGCGCCCCGGATTGCAGCAGCGTTTCCAAGCGAGCCAGCAGCAGTTCTTTATGGAGGCAGTACTCAGCGGTGGGAGCAAGCGCGTCTTTTTTTGGCAACGACGCATCAACTGCTGCGCTTCCACCAAGCATTCGATCTGGTCATTATCGATGAGCTGGACGCTTTTCCATACCATAATGATCCTATGCTGGCTTTTGCAGCGGAGGCTTCGTGTAAGCCAAATGGGTATTTCATCTATTTGTCGGCTACGCCTCCGCTTTCCTTACAACGCGAGATCCGCCGGGGAAAGCTGCGCCATGCTAAAGTTCCTGCGCGTTTTCACGGATACCCGCTGCCCGTGCCGCGGCGTGCTGCTATGGGGTCAGTAGAGCATGCGCTACAGCGTCAACGGCTCTCTGCTTCGCTGCTTACCCCCTTGAATGAGTCGATTCAGCGCGGAGCACAAATCTTTATGTTTGTATCCCGAATTTGGCATATTAAGCCTTTTGTGACCCTGCTGAGAGGTAAATTTCCGGCACTGTCCATCGAAGGCACATCCTCCCAGGATGAGGAACGCTCCAATAAAGTACTTGCCTTCCGTTCGGGGGAAATCCGCATACTTGTAACGACGACCATTCTCGAACGAGGCGTGACTGTGCCGAAAAGCGATGTATACATTTTGGATGCCGATAGCGAGCTGTTTGACGAGGCTTCCCTCGTTCAAATGGCCGGCAGGGCTGGGCGCTCCAAGGACGACCCTAATGGGATCGTCGTCTTTGCTTCTCCCGAATGGACCTCTGCGCAGCGTGCAGCCGTAAAGCAGATCAAGTCAATGAACAAGATTGCCATCAAAAGTGGTTTTTTGCGGACAGCAAATCCTAAGAAGGGAGAATGAAAAACTGAGGGAGCGAAGAGTTTTTATAGGAGTGACTCAGTATCACAAATGGTTACAAGAGCTAAAGAGTGAGATAGCTAGAGAGCTGGAGCTTACAACAGAAGTACTTTTATGTTTGCGTCCGACTTGACGCCGTGGACCTGGCGCAGCCTGGCTGAACAGGAGTAATTGTTATGTTTATCGGCATATGGAACAGCTCAACACGAGCAGTAGCCTTATATTTAAGGCAGCTAGCTACATAAGTAAGCGCAACATGTGTAGCAGTAGAGCTAGCATGCATGGGTGCCCTAAGCATATTAAGCAGTAGAGCATGAGTGCCCTAAGCATATTAAGCAGTAGAGCATGAGTGCCCTAAGCATATCAAGAGCATGAGTGACCTAAGTATATGAAACAGCAGCTACATAAGTAGCCCAGCATGTAATGGAGCGGGTGCATGAGTAGCTCAACATATAAAACAGCAGCTACATAAGTAACCCAGCCATGTAAGCAGCGGGTACATAAGTAGCCCAACATAATGAAGCAGCAGGTACATGAGCGGCCTAAGCCTACTAAGCAGTGGGGGAGGTACATAAGTCCTTACATATGCAGTCGGGTATATAGTTGCCTTATATGTAAGCAACAGGTAAAAACGACCTCAATATGTGTGGATCGGCCCCGAATTATGGCAGCTAAAGGATGCATGCAGTCAACGTATGAAGCCGTTCATTTAACTTTTTAATTTTTTCGTTAACCTATTTACGGTGCGTAGTAATCAACGATCCGGGGGCTGCTTCGCGCGTGTTTTCTAGGCTATCTAATCGCTTGCAGACGCTTCTAATTAGCTGCGGTATGCATTATTGGCCCATAGATGGCCGCGGTCTAGCATACGCCGCGATTTAAGCTGTGCAGGTAATCCAACGTGAATAAGAGTAAAAGGAGGATCAGCCGTGATAGTAAGATGTAACGCTGAGCGTGATAACGAGTTAGAATGGAGCCTGCACAGAAATTGTGCAGACGCTTTGCCCCTGCTTTCCGGCCGCCTTAATCAGTTCTTGTCAGGGATGCTGCGGCCAATCCATCAATTGCTGGCTCGGACAGGAGACTCTTGTTTGGCTTGCGGCAAAAGGATCTCTGTGGAGGTTCCCGGCTATCCTGAGTTATGCCTGACATGCTATGCGAGCATTCCCTGGATCATCGATCCGCGGTGCCCTGTCTGCGGCCGACATGTCGGCTGCCCGGATTGCAGCCGGGGCGGAGACATACAGCGTCCTTTGGTTATGAACCGCAGCAGCGTGGCCTATAATGCCGCTATGCGCCAATGGCTCGCTCTGTATAAATACCGGGGTCATGAAGCTTATAGCGCAGTACTGGCGAGAATGATGGGCCGAGCTCTGGAGCAAATGAAGAAAGAGCTTGGGTTGCGGGGGGCATTTTTCGATGCGGTGACTTTCGTTCCGCTGAGTGAAGAAAGATGGGGAGAACGCGGATTTAATCAAGCAGAAGAACTGGCTAGAGGAGCAGCTTTAGCTGGGGGAAATAGGGGGAGAAGCTTGCCGTTGTTGCATCTTTTAGCCCGTGTTCGGCATACCGGCAAGCAAAGCTTCAAGAGCAGAAATGAAAGGCTCAAAAGCATGCAAGGCGTATTTCAGGCCTTACCCCATGCAGCTGAGCAGCTGGGAAGGATAATTTTAAGGCCCGGGAGAGTGCGGATTGACCAGGAAAAGGGGATCCGTTTGCTGCTGGTGGACGATGTGTATACAACGGGAAGTACAATGAATGCTTGCGCAGCTGTACTGCAGCACAGCTGTGCCGAGCTGGGATATTGCGGGGAAATATACGGGCTAACTTGGGCAAGGTCCTAAAGTATAGCAAAATATCAGTACTTTTGTACGAAATTATGGACGAACGCCCCTAAAATAAGGTAATCTATCATAAATGGCTTTATGAATGGAGTAGTAGGGGGAATAGTTATGAATTTAGGCAATTGTCCGCGCTGCGGCAAACTGTTCGCCAATAATTTCAGAGACATCTGTCCTTCCTGTATTAAAGAAATTGAGCAAGAGTATGAGAAATGTCTGAAATTTTTGCGCGAAGAAAAAATGGCTACCATTCAAGAAGTTTCGGAAGCGACAGGCGTCTCGATTAAGCAGATAACGAAGTTTATTAAAGAGGGACGCATTACCGTAGCTGACAATCCCAATATGATGTACCCTTGCGAAGTATGCGGAGTTCTTATTCGCCAGAATAACATGTGCGATTCGTGTCGCACTCGATTAACGCGGGATTTTGCTGGTGCGGCGAGAGAGGGATTAGGAAATGAGCAAGATGGAACTGCCGATCGGAAAGGCAGTGGCGCATACGGCGCTGTCGACAAATTCCGCAACTAATCGTGCGTAAAGAACCGAAATAATGCTACAATAATATAAATAAACCTATAGTTCGCTATTAACAATGATTCAACCAACGCCGATAAACTTATTAAAGATTATCGGTTTTTTTGATTAGAAAGAAAGGTGGGGCCCATGAAGATCAACGAAACAGGACGGGTCGGAGCAATTAATAACTATAATCGTCATATTGATTCGCAGCGTCAAGAAACATACAGCAAAGCACGACGCAAGGATGAGGTGACCATCTCAACGGAGGCGATGGAGCTGCTGCAGGCACAGGAGAAGGCACAGGATCCGCGGCGCTTGGAACGGATAGAAGAGCTTAAAGCCCAGGTATCCTCTGGCACGTATCATGTCGATGCTGGCAAGCTGGCGGAGAAGCTCGTTCCGTATTTTAAGTCGATGACTGAGAAGTAGGGGGCGGCTATGTCAGTTCAAGATTTGATTGATGCATTGGAACAGATGGATCAGCGTTATGAAGCATTGCTTGAAGTGATGCTGGAGAAGAAGCAAGCTATTATAAGCAATGAGTACGAAGGATTAGTTCGTACAATTTCTAAGGAATCCAAAATGCTTAAAGGCATTGAGGAGCAGGAGAAGCAAATCCTGGCATCCGCGCAAGCTTTTTTGCAATCTAAGGGAATTAAATCCCGATTGGAATTAACCATTACGGAATTGCTGCGTTTAGTATTTGATCCAGAGGAGAAACGGGCTCTTTCCGAAATTCAAAACAAGCTGAGTGATCGCTTAAGCAAGCTCAAGCAAATTAATACGTTAAATCAAAGCTTGATCGACCAGTCGCTTTCTTTTATCGACTTTTCTCTAAACTTGATGGTGGGCGGCATGGACGAAGAGGCCACTTATGCCCCTCCCCAGCAGCAGGAAAGAAGAACCTCGGCGAGAAGCAGCTTTGATACGAGAGCTTAAGCTTTGACGATATAAGTGCTAGTTCAAAATAAATGATCAGCATCGGAGCGTATGCTTTTGATGTCGTTTATTATATATGTTTTAGCTTTGAATGAAACAGGGCCTTAGAAGCACAGTTACACGCTTTCAGGGAAAACGATTGCGGCAGAAGCAAGCGTTGGAGAAGCTATGTAAGCACCCGGAATGTTTTGGATGAGCATGCTTCGAAAGCCAAGACTGGCCCGGATAAATATATAAATCGATGTTGAGCGGGCTTTTTGAACAACATCTATAAAGGAGAATGATGATGACCTCCACATTTCATGGATTAGAGACGAGTAAGCGGGCGTTATTCGTTAATACAACTTCAATGCAGACGCTGGGACATAACATCGCTAATGCGGGTACAGAGGGTTATACGCGCCAGCGTGTAAATACAACGGAAGCGCGGCCAATCTGGGCTATGGGGATGACGAGAAGTCAGCAGCCAGGGATGCTTGGGACGGGTGTTGAGTATGGAAGTATCACTCGAATTCGAGATAGCTTCCTGGATACGCAATTCCGGCGTGAGAACCAGTACCTTGGCTCCTGGGAAGTGCTGAATTCAACGATGGTTTCAATTCAAAGCATTTTGAACGAGCCCTCGGGAAGCGGTCTTAGCAAGGTCATGGATGACTTTTGGAACGCTTGGGAGACGCTTAACCGCGATCCCTCTCTCCTAAGTGCCCGGGTAGCCGTTGCTGGAGCAGCGAGCAACCTGACGGATACGCTGCAGCATATAAGCAGTGCTTTGAATAATTTAACTAGTGATCTAACGGCAAACATCGACAAGAAGGTCATGGAAGCTAACAATATTCTCGACAATATTGCCCGACTGAATGTCCTTATTCGAGACAATGAAAGCTTTGGGGACAATGCCAACGATTACCGCGATCAGAGGGATTTGCTGATAGACCAATTATCTACGATCGTTGATGTTCAATTTGTGGAGAACGAAAACGGTATGGTTAGCCTGACTTCAGCAGGAGTAAACGTGCTGGATGGGGAGAACGTCACTTACTTAACGGCAGCCAATGCAGCGACAGCCACGGCAGGGCAGCTCAATGGCTATACGAGATCGCTGGAAGAGACAACTACTATTCGCAATCAATTGAACGCATTGGTGAGCACGCTCGTTACAGGGGATGTTAAGGTTACTCTTAGTAATGGATATATTGCTTCCCAGGATATGGTGGCTCTTAATGACGTCACTCTGGAAGGCGGTACGGTTATTCCGGCAGGCCAAAATATTCCAGCTGGCTCCACGATCACCTCATCTGTGGATGTAATGGTCAAAGGCTTCAATGGTCTGCATCAACTGGGTTACTCCCTAACCGACCCACCGGCTTCAGGCATTCCATTCTTTGTCTCGACCGGGGGAGGATTTACGATTGATGACATTCGGGTGAACCCGGCCATTATTAGTAATACCAATAATATCGCAGCATCCTCTAAATACGAGAATGTAAACGGAGTTAACAAGGTCATTCGGGGGAATAGCGATATTGCCAACGCTCTAGCATCAATGCGTGACGCCTTGTTTACCTTCCCGGCGAATCTAACATCCCTCTCCACAGGCTCTACGGACGACTACTTCCGAGCGCTGATTGGCGATTTGGGAATCCGGGCAAGCAATACGCTCCGGAATTATGAGAATCAGTACAGCATGACGGATAACCTGCAAATGCAGCGCCAATCGGTCAGCGGCGTCTCTCTAGACGAAGAATTCGCGGATATGATCCGCTTTCAGCAAGCCTACAATGCAGCGGCACGTAATATGACAGCGGTAGATGAAATGCTTGACCGTATTATTAACCAAATGGGTCACGTTGGAAGGTAATGATAAGGAGTAGGAGGCTAAATCAGTATGCGTGTAACAGGTTCAATGCAAAACATCCAGTTGCTGCGTAATTTGCGCAATATTAACTTTGCTATGACGCAAGGACAGCAGGAGCTGGCGACAGGCCAGCGGATCAGCAAGCCGAGTGACGATCCTGTAGGCGTCGGCTACCAAATGCGCTATGACACAGACCTCGCTAGAAGCGAAGAGTTTCTGATGAATGCTCAGACAGGAACCGAGATTTTGAAGACGATGGATTCCTTAATGCAGCAGGCCTCAGACGTGTTGAAACGGGTGAGAACACTGGCTCTGCAGGGAGCCAATGGGACGCTGGATTCTCAGCAAAGACAAACAATTTCTGCTGAAGTTAAACAATTGAAAGAGCAAATGGTGACGATCGGAAACAGCACCTATAACGGCCGGTACCTTTTTAATGGCCAAAAAACCGATCAGGCGCCTTACACCGTGAATGGAGCCGCAGGCGAAAACACTGACCCGGGATTGTATTACTTGAATGTTAGCCCGGCTGTTAAGGTTCCGGTAAGCATTACGGGCGAGATTGTTTTTGGTGAAGCTAATTCGCCCAATAATGTCTTTGGCGTATTGGACGAACTTATATCCGCATTGGACTCGAACAATGTAGAGGGTATTTCAGCAAGTGTAGACAAGATTGACGCGGCTACAGACCATATGGCTATCAGTTGGGCTGAGATTGGGGCGCGCATGAATAGATTTGATTTAATGGACAATCGAATCCAAGGGGAGCAGGTAAGTATAAAGGAACAGCGCTCTAACGTTGCTGACGTAGATTTTTCCGAGGCGATTATGAATTTGAAAATGAAGGAAAACGTGCTGCAGGCTGCACTCTCCACGGGAGCTAGAATTATGCAGACATCTTTGTTGGATTTTATAAGGTAGTCTATATCTGAAATAGGGAGGGGACGGTATGTACGGAATTCAGCCGCCGGTTCTTTCCGGAGATTGGGGGCAGTATAGGCCAGCGGAGCTTACCGTGCGATTAACCCCTCCGGAAATGATTACGGACTGGTCGAGTGTTTTCGATGATTTGGAGCTTAAGCGCCCACATTCCTTGATGAGAGAAATTGAAGGCAAAATTCAAGGGGAATTATTGCAGAATATCGCAACCAAAGCCCAAGAAGGGGATCGGGTAGCTAATATATCTGCGGGAGAGAAGAATGTTTTTGGAAAAATAGCTCATCAGAGGTATATGCAAAATGGGCAGAAGGAAGTCACTATAGCAGCGCTCCCCACGCAGGGAGTTTACATAGATTTTCGTATTTATCCACCAGAGATTAACGTTGAAGCGAGAGGAGCTCTTCCGAGATGAACCAACATGCGGATCAAACAAATGCCATCATCATTGACAGCGAGACATATGGGCGCATAGTTATTGAATCCGATCATATTTATCGCTTTGGAGCTGGTATTGTAGGAGTTCCGTCAATCTACGAATATGGTCTGATACCGATTGAGAATTCTCCTTTCTATATTCTTCACGCTTTAGGGGAGCAAATCAGCTTCATTGTAATTTCCGCTCATCAGGCGGTGGATAACTATAACTTTACAATATCCGACGAGGTGGCGGAGATTCTTGCGGTAGAACAAGCAGATGAGGTTGCTGTTATGCTCATCGTGAACATCCAGCAGGAGCAGCTGTATTTAAATTTAAAGGCACCTATTCTGTTGGCGCCTGGCTCTCGGCAAGGATGTCAATATATTATTCATGACCAGGAACTGCCAATACGACATCTCCTTCAACGGAAGGAGGATTGAGCCATGCTCGTTCTCAAACGTAAGCTGGGGGAATCCGTGATGATCGGAGACCAAATACAGGTTCAAATTCTAGGCATTGAAGGTGATCAAATCAAGCTTGGATTTGTAGCACCCAAAGAAGTTCAAATACTACGTCAAGAGCTTTATATCGGAATTGCTTCCGAGAATAATGCAGCAAGAGAACAATCAAATGTCATTCAACCGGAGCAAATCTTGAACCTGCTTAAGAACTTTAAAATGTAATGCCATATTACAATTTAGGTGGGGTTGGAATGAATATTAATCAGGTCCATGGCAAGGAGTTGCCTATTAGCAGCATAAGAGGAGCCGTCTCAAGGGATGGTGGAAGTGATCCGGTTAAAGCAAATTTAGCGGCACGGAAGTTTGATTATAATTCCTTGACAGAAGAAGAGAAGTTAAGTCTTGAAGAAGAAGTTAAGAAGCTCAATCATTCCATAGCTTCTTCCGGCAAGCATTTGCAGTTTAAATACAACGAAGATGCTGCGCAGTTGTATGTTGAAATTATTGATCTGGAGACTAAGGAAGTGCTTTCTAGCCTGCCGCCAGAGTTTTTGATCGATTTATCTTTAAAAATGAAGGAACTAGTAGGAATGTTCTTCGATGAAAAAATATAGGGAAGGTGTGATTCAGAAATGGGAATTAGTTTAACGGGGTTAGCCTCTGGCTTGGATACTGCGTCAATTATTAATAATTTGATGAAGTTGGAACGTATTCCATATGACAAATTGGAGATGAAGAAGACAAAGGTAACGGATAACAAGAATATTTTTAATAATATTAATTTGAAGCTGAAAGCGTTGCGTGACGCAGCGACCAATTTATCCGATGTAGAAGCGTTCCGGACTAACAGTGCGGTTAGCTCTGATTCAGCCAAGCTCTCTGCTACTGCAGGGAGCAGCGCGCTAAATGGAAGCTATTCTGTAGAAGTTGTACAATTAGCAAAACGCCAGGTGAACGCGACTGCAGCAATCCAAATGAAACAAGCTGACGGGGAAGACAGATTGTTCAGCAATTCAGATTTGCTGGCGGCTAAGAGTATCAAGGTGAACGGTGTGAGCCTTAATCTGGATGGGCTGGATCTGGAAGGGAAAAGCTTCGAGAATGCGCTTGTAGAAATTTCAAAGCAGATCAACAAGCAGTTTGGAGATGAGGTACAGGCTTCGCTCGTTCAAACGGCAGAAGGCCAGAAAAGCCTGGTTGTAACGGCGAAGGAAACCGGTAAGACAGTTGATCTGGAAGGTGCCGGGATTTTTGAGCTTCAATCTAAAGTGACTGCTCAGGTGGCCAAAATCAAGGTCAACGGCATTGATGTCGAGAGCTCCAGCAATACAGTAACCGATGCTATTCCCGGAGTTACGTTAAATTTATTGGCTGAGGAATCCACGGTTAATGTTGAAGTGAAGCAGGATGTTGACAAAATCGCGGAAAAGGTCGAGAAGTTTGTTAGTGCCTTTAATGATGTTGTTAAATTGATTCGCGAGAATACGAAGATGATTACGAATGAGAAGAACCCTGATGGATCGTATAAAAATTTCAAAACAAATCTTCAGGGGGATTCCATGTTAAAGAGCCTCCAAAGCGAATTGTATAATATCATCAATGCTGTGGAGGGGGCCACTGGGAATGACAGGCTGTTTCTGATTGGTCTGGAAGTTGATAAAGGGGCTACTACTGCGGCGATGATGACGGGAGAGCTTGATTTCGATAAGGAATTATTTAAGGAGAAACTGCTTGCTGATCCTGCCATCGTCGAAGAACTGATTAATGGGGATCAAGGGCTGGGAACGCTCGCTAAAGATCGTCTGTATGACTGGACAAGAACCAATGGACTGCTTGCCTCCCGAATGGAGGGGTACGATAGCGAAATCAAGTATATCACCGAACAGATGGATAGTATGGAGCAACGATTGATTCTGAAGGAAGAAGCCATGAAGAAGAAGTATGTACAAATGGAAGTGGCTCTATCCAAATTGCAGTCCCAGCAAAGCTGGATGGCCGGACAGCTTAATGCACTCACAGCTTCAAATAAATCATAGATATACTTAGGAGATGAAAGTTATGGCCCTGCAAAATAGGTCTGCCTATCAAAGCTACCAGCGAAACAAGTATGAGACGGCCTCGCCTCATCGTCTTACGTTGATGCTGTATAATGGCGCCGTACAATTTGCTTCCCGTGCTGAACAAGCCATGCAGGAGGGCAATGTGAAGGATGCGAATACATTCATTCAGAGGACGCAGGACATTGTTTATGAATTGATTTCTTCATTAAATGAACAGGAAGGTGGCGAGCTGGCTCGTAACCTTAAAAATATTTATTTGTATATTGTGGAGCGGCTGGTTCAGGCGAATCTTAAAAAGGAGCAAGGCTATGTCACTGAGGTCATCGTCCTGCTCAAAGAACTTCAATCTGCCTGGGAGCAGATCGGGAAGGAAGTTAGTCTTGGACAAGCTTGATCTTATTATGGCCAATCGTCGCCAGACACTATATGATCAGCTCCTTCAGTGCGCCAAAGCACAGCTTCACTTATTCACGGAAGAGCCTGTGAACGAAGCAGCAGAGCTGGAGACTTTTGTGCAGTTGTCTCAGCAATGGGAGCAGATTTGCGCTGAAATTGAGGACCTGGATAAGAAGACAGGAACCATGCTGCCTCCATCGTCTTCTCTTGTGGAGCTTATGGAGAAAATTGCTGAGACGCTGCAGCAAATTGAACAGCGGCTGCATGCTTCCATGAATGAAACTGGAAGCGAGCTGAAGGCCGTGAATAATCAAAGACTGGTTATGAATGCTTACTATGGCATGAATCAGAAAGGCCAGAGCTCTCTTTACTTTGATGAAAAAAAATAATTATTTTTGATTTTAGGTATAAAGTTATATGAAAGCTCTGCCGATATATTATTTAGGCCACAAGGATGTAGCCTAGTATAAACCAATCATGGAGGATGATTAGAATGGGAATGTTTATTAACACAAACGTTGGCGCGTTGAACGCTAACCGCAACCTGAACTTCAACAACACTCAAATGGGCAAGACGATGGAGAAATTGTCTTCCGGTTACCGGATTAACCGTGCTGCTGACGATGCGGCTGGTTTGGCAATCTCTGAAAAAATGCGTTTCCAAATCAACGGCTTGTCTCAAGCTCAACGCAACGCTCAAGACGGTATTTCCTTGATTCAAACAGCTGAGGGTGCTTTGACAGAAGTACACTCCATGCTGCAACGTTTGAACACGCTGGCTAACCAAGCGGCGAACGGTACTTATGATGAAACTGACCGTGCTAAGATCCAATTGGAAGTTAATGAGCTGGTTGGAGAAATCAGCAACATTGCTTCGACTGTTAATTTTAACGGCATTCAACTTCTTAATAGTGATGCTGAAGTGAAATTCCAAATTGGTTCTGATGCAAATACTACGATTTCTATTCAATTATCGGATCTTTCTCCTGAAAAATTAGGCACATCACTTACAAATGGCTTAAAAGATCTTTCAGTAGAAGGCGCTAATGCAGATAACGCTAACTTGGCTATTGCAGCAATTAAATCTGCAATTAGTGCTGTTTCCACGCAACGCGCTACATTCGGTGCTGTTCAAAACCGTTTGGAACACACTGTTAACAACTTGGGCGTAATGGTAGAAAACCTGTCTGCTTCCGAGTCCCGTATTCGTGACGCTGATATGGCTACTGAAATGACTGCATTCACTAAGAATCAAATCTTGGTACAAGCAGGTACAGCAATGTTGGCTCAAGCTAACTCTGCTCCACAATCCGTTCTTAAATTGCTCGGATAATAATTAATCATCAAGAGGCCTCCAATTTTTGGAGGCCTCTTTCCTTTGTTGATCTATACATTAAAGGTGAGTTTTGTCCGATATAACTATTATATCTACACATAAGGACGTGAAGTTTATGAAAGTATCCATCAACCAACAACAATTGCAAGAAATTAATTCATCGATTGAGGAACTAGATCAGTGGTGGAAGCAAACTACAAGTGAAATTTATCAAAACCAAAGATTTATTCACTCTGTCGAAATAGATGGAAAGGTCTATTATGATGGGTATGAATTATATTTATTCCAAAATGTAAATCGAATTAAAGAACTAGATATTCGGACGATATCATCAATAGAGAGTATTAAGGAGAACGAGCAGTCTTTAGATGAATACCTGAATAGATTTATTCCAGAGGCTTTAAATCTTGCTAATCAACTTTTTGGTAATTTGACCAGCGAACAGTATAGTTTGTTGGTTCAACTTATTGAGGGTTTGGACTGGATTTTAAAAGCGCTGCAATTTAACCGCTTATTATTCGGCAACGTCACTAACCTACCTCAATATTTGGCCATAGTTGAGCCTCTAGAGTTATTTGTGAAAGAGATATTTGAAAAGGTTAATCAAGAAGATTATGTAGGGGTAGGAGATTTAGTACAATATGAAATTGTTCCATTGTTGCATCAATTTCAAAACCGAAATAAAAAGAGTGAATTGTTATGAGTATGCTTGAGAGAAACCTCGCTTTACTTCAAAGTAGATATCCTGAACTTGTTCGTCTGATTGATGATTATAGTGAGGATGGGCCAACTAAAGTAACATACACTAAAAACAATGAGCCGAATATAGTACTGATGTTAGGTGAGGAACAAATTTTTCTTCATAGTAGGTATAATGCCGTTTCGGAAGCTCAGAAATGGTTAGCTAGTATAGAAGATCAATTAACTAGAACAGAACAAGTGTTACTGTTTGGTACGGGGATGGGATATTTTCTAGAAGCTGTACTCCGACATCCAAAGGTAAAGGGAGTTATCTTAGTAGAGCCAGATGTCACTGTTTTTAATACGATGGTTCGATTCCGAGATGTTAGAAATATACTATCGGATAGTCGAATACAAATGCTTGCTGTTGGAAGTCATGAATCTGTATTTGCCGAGCTAGCAAATTATATCTCAACAAGAATGCTGGGTACCCTATCTTTTTTGGTTCCTCCGGTCTACCATAGATACCTTAAAGAGTCCCTGAATCAACTAAAAGGAATAATTGCAAGTGCTGTTAATAACGAAGCCTCCAATCTTCAAACCTATAATAAATTTCAAAAAACATGGTTAGAAAATATCTTGTCTAACTTACCCTATACGATTAATAACCCATCCATAAACGTTCTTTCTGGACTACTGCAAGGAAAAAAGGTGATTATAGTTGGATCTGGCCCATCTTTACAAAAGGATATACATTATTTAAAAAAGCTGAAAGATAAATGTTTTATTATTGCAGCTGGTTCAAGCATACAGTCTCTACAGTATTATGAAATAACACCTGATTTAGCGATTACCATGGATGGTGGGGAAGTAAATTCCCGAGTTTATGAGAATATTGATACAACGTTAGCTCCGTTACTATTTATTACACAATCACATTATAGAATACCAGAAATTTACCGTGGTCAATTAATGTATGCATTGTTTGAGGAAGACCCAGTCAGTGAATATTTATATAGAGATCGTTCGGTAGCGGTATTCCGTCCTACAGCATCTGTTACTGGTACTGCGCTTCAAGTCGCGGCTTATTTAGGGGCCAATGAAATTTATTTAATGGGGCAGGATCTTTCATATCCGGGGGGGCAGTTTTATAGTCCTGGAGTTGAGCACTTAACAGAAAGAGTTAAACAAAATGCTTTAAAAGATGCCGACGAATTGGTTGATAACGTAGATGGCGGAAAAAATGCTACAACAAAAATTATGACAATAACACGGCAAAATATAGAAATGAATATTAAGGTATTATCTACACAAGGAATTAAGGTTATTAACACATCTAAGGGTGGAGCTGTCTTAGAAGGAACTGAATGGGTGTCTATGGATGAACTGTATCCTCAACTTCAATGGCTATCAGATGAAAAATTTGAGTTTAGTAGTAAAATTATATCTCTTTCTCCATCTGAAAGGTTAGATAGGTTTAATATTACAATTAGTAAATTACAGTATATTTTAAAACAGATCGACGATATGAGTAAGAAGCTTAACCAACTTTATAGCTGTTTGAAAAAACTGAAAAAAAATATCTCTATAAGAAATGTTAAAAAGTTAAAACAAAGCTTAACAGAAATTAATGACCATTGGCAGTGGATTACTAGCCAAGATTGTTTTAATACGTTTTACTCTTTCGGATTGGCTCAACAGGTTAAAAAATATATGAAGTACGTTCCATTAATTGTAGAGGCAAAAGATCCTTTTCAAAAAGCAGAATTAATCGAGGAGCATCTTGGGGAACTTGTTCATCAACTGAAAACTTTTGAACCTGAGCTAAGAGAAATTATTATCGGAGCAATTGATAGACTAAATATGTTTCGGTCTGAAGTAGGAGGCGCTTCTAGTGAGCATCAGCATGTATAAAGGCAAGAAAATATTGATCACAGGGGGCACCGGTACTATAGGGAAGCAATTAACTAGACGTTTACTAAAAGAAGAACCAAGTGTCATTAGAATTTTTAGCAGGGATGAATTTAAACAGTTTGAGATGGCTCAGGAATATCAAAAATATACTTCTCAACTTCGTTTTTTAATTGGTGACGTCCGCGATCAGCAGCGTTTAATCCGAGCAATGGAAGAGATCGATTATGTCTTCCATTGTGCTGCTATGAAGCATGTTCCCGCATGCGAGTATAATCCTTTTGAGGCAGTTCAAACTAATGTCATTGGTACCCAAAATGTGATTCAAGCTGCTATAGAAAATAAAGTGAAAAAAGTGCTGTTTACTAGTACAGATAAAGCAATTTCTCCGACTAATACTTACGGCGCTACTAAGTTAACTGCAGAACGCTTGATATCAGCAGCTGAGTTCCAAAAAGGCGCGAAATCAACTGTATTCTCTTCAGTACGCTTTGGTAATGTTATGGGATCCAGAGGATCCGTAATTCCATTATTTAAAAAACAAATATTAGAACAACGAAAAATTACAATTACAGATCCGAACATGCTGCGTTATATGATGACCCCGGGTCAAGCCATTGAATTAATTCTTAAAGCTAATAAATTGGCAAAGGGTGGAGAAGTATTTGTTCTTAAGATGCCGCTGATCCGAATGGGTGATCTAGCTGAAGTAGTTATTGAAGAAATTAAAGCACAATATGGTATAACTGAAAAAATATCGATTGAAGAAATTGGTTTGCGCCCTGGTGAAAAAAGGTTTGAGGAACTTATGACGGATGACGAAGTTAGTATAGCATATGAGACGGAGGAAATGTTTGTAATTACTCCTCAGTTTGGTAAGAAGGATGAAAATCAAGTATTTATTTATAAACAGATTTCTACAAAACCTAGCCCTTTTGAGGGTAAAGTTATTTTGAAAAAAGATATAGTGAAATGGGTAAAACAAAACATCTTCTAAACGAGTATAATTAAAGGTTGGGTGGGAGTTATGAAGGAGAATATTATTTTATTTGGTGCATCAACTTTAGGATCTATAGCACTTAATGCGTTGAAGGTAAAGTATAATATTTTGGCCTTTTCTGACAATGATTCATTAAAATGGGGAACTTTATTTGAAGGTCACAAAGTAATCCCCCCATCCCAAATTAAGGGGATGGAAGATGCTATGGTTGTTATTGCGAGTCAATTTTACGATGAAATATCAGTGCAATTAGAAAATATGGGGATTAGACAGTTCTGTACATTCGATTATCAACTCTTGAATTATGATAGAAAGACTAGTTCTACCAAAAAACTGAAGGTTCCAATTTTAGATTTAGGAAAATTTTTATCTACTTTAGAAAAACCTTTGACTTTGGATCATATGTCAATGCGTAGAGGTGGAGGGACTTCCAGTGTATTAGACTACCTTTTTTTAAAGGCATTAGTAATTAAGTTCAATTTCTCAACTTACCTGGAAATAGGTTCTTGGGCTGGTGAAAGTATAGCTTCAATCGCGGAAGTCGCTCAGAGGTGTTATAGTGTTACGTTGCCTGTTGAGATGTTAAAAAAAGAATTTGAAACTGAGTGGGGTAAGAATAATTTCGGAAGTTTCTTTTCCCATAGCAAGAGCAATATTTATCATTTTTACGAAAATTCAAGAACGTTTGACTTTAGTAAAATTAATGATAGATTTGACTTGGTTTTTATAGACGGTGATCATTCTTATCACGGAATTAAATCCGATACCGAACGTATTTTTGAGATCATAGATCCTCAACATACTATTGTCGTCTGGCATGACTTTAAAATTAAATATAACGTCGAAATATCATCAACAGTGAATGCTGTCTATGATGCTTTACCTGAGGAATTTCATAAAAACCTTTATGCAGTTGACACTAATATGTGTGGTGTATATTTACCTGAAAAATATTTATCATACTTTGATTTTGCTAATAAAAAAGATGAGGTTTATTCATACAAAGTAACATTTCTCCCTATATGCAATAATTTAAAAGAGGAACCCAAAGGGGACATTGAGTTAAAAGAAATGAACTTTACCTATATTCAGGATATTATAGATGATTTGGAGTCTGAAAACGAAATTGAGGCATTTCGGTCTAATAAAAAAATATGGTATATGATAACTCCGCCTCCGAAATTGTCCAATGTTGGGGACCATGCCCAAGTGGTGGCTATAAAGCAGTGGTTTGATAAGTATTATAAACAATACAAAATAATTGAAGTAGACAAAGATGAAGTTAGAAAACATATTTCTTTAATTAAAGATTGTATCGGAAAAGAGGATTTAATATTTTTACATAGTGGAGGGAACTTAGGAGATCGAGGCAAATGGTCTGAGGGAGTCCGAAGACTAATTATTGATTCTTTTCCAGATAACCCAATTATAAGTCTTCCTCAAACAATCTTCTTTAGTGATACAGAATATGGGAGGAATGAAAAAAGGACTAGTATGGAAATATACAGAAGACACCCTAATTTGACTATTATTGGAAGGGATTTTGAGAGTGGAAGGCTAGCCAAAGAGATGTTTCCTTTAGCGAACACATTTACTATTCCTGATTTTGTATTATCTATAGACAACATTCAATTAAAAATGAAGCAAAATAATGAAATTGAGAGGGTATTACTGTGCTTAAGGGAGGACGATGAATCTTTATTGAATTATCAACAGAAATTAGAAATTTCAAAAGCTATTCAGTATGAAACGAGATATTATGATACCACCTTGGATACATGGATTGATAAAGAAAAAAGAGAAAGTATTTTGATTAATACACTTCATTATTTTAATGAACATGATGTTATTGTGACTGATCGCTTCCATGGATTAATATTTGCTGTCATATGTAAAATTCCATGTGTGGTTTTAAGAACAGTCGATCATAAATTAACCTCTGCCTTTGAATGGTTTAAAGATGTGAACTTTGTTGAGTTTTGCGAAAAAATAGAAGAAATTCCCCAAAAAATAGAATCAGTTTATAGTGTGAAAGAGAAAAAGTCTCCTAATTGGAACAAATTATACTTTAATGATCTCCCTGTTAGATTGAAAGGAGGATGGAATTGAAAAACGAAGTAAGTACATTATTTGAAACAGTTGTAGACGGGGGATATTGTATTGGTTGTGGAGTATGTACAGCTATTAAGAATTCTCCATTGAAAATGAAATTAAATGAATACGGAGTATACGTTCCATATATTATAGACGAATCTAATAAAGAGAATTTTAATATACCAGTAACGGAAGTATGTCCATTTTCAAATAACAAAGAAGATGAAAATACCTTAGCTCAAAAAAAGTATGGGGAATATTGCAAATATAGTGATGAGATCGGTTATTATCAAGGGACATATGCAGGTTATGTTGCTGAAGGTAATTATCGTACAATGGGAAGTTCTGGAGGACTAGGAACTTGGGTTTTAGAACAGTTATTTTCAAAAGGAATGGTTGATTATGTGATCCATGTAAGAGCCAATAGTACAGAAGAAAAAGAGTCTAAAAATGTTATGTTTGAATACAAAGTGGCATCAAGTAAAGAAGACATTCGAAACGGGTCAAAGTCTAGATACTATCCAATTGAAATGTCAGGTGTATTGGATTTTATTCGTAAAAACTCGGGGACTTATGCCATAGTTGGAGTTCCCTGTTTTATTAAAGCAATTCGATTACTATCTTTACAGGATGATTTATATAAAAATAGAGTCCGATACTGTGTAGGGCTTGTTTGTGGACACTTAAAATCAACAAGATTTGCTGATATGTTTGCATGGCAATTTGGAATTGAACCAGGGAAGCTAGATTATATAAACTTCAGAAAGGAAATATCCGGGAATCCGGCCAATCAATATGGAGTTGAAGTAAGAGGTCTAGCTCCAGATGGTAAAGTGGTTCATGGAATCAAACCTGTAAGAGAGTTATATGGTTTCCTTTGGGGGAAAGGTTTTCTAAAAAATGAAGCATGTGAGTTTTGTGATGACGTTTTTAGTGAAACTGCAGATTTAACAATTGGAGATGCTTGGTTACCGCAATATTTAAATGATAGTTATGGAACAAACATTGTAATTGTAAGGGATAATGAACTAAGTGAGATTATTAAAGAGGGAATGGAATCAGGACAGTTGCATTTAGATGAAATTCCTTATACAGAGGTAGTACGGTCGCAAGAGTCTGGATTGCGTCATAGGAGAGAGGGACTTGCTTATAGATTATATTTAAAAGATAGGGCAGGAAAATGGAGGCCTAATAAAAGAGTATTTCCAAAAAAAAATATTTCTTCAAAGTATAAATTAATCTATAAAGTTAGAATGAAGTTTGTTCAAGTTAGTCATTCAGCATTCAAAATTGCTGTTGAAAAAAAAGACTTCGAAATTTTTAAGTCATTGATGGAACCGCATAATCAATTTTTTAATTATTTATATAGTAATGAATACACCGAACGTAAGAAGAGAAGGATTTATCTAAAAGAAAATAATTAATGCTACTTTTTTCTAAAGTCTATAACTCTGTTGATAATATTGAATTATTTGTTTTGTTTATCTCGACTTTATTTAGTTGAGATAGAAAGGTAAGCCACATAAGATATCTTAATAACGACTCCTAGAGGTGTGCTATGAGAATTGCTTATATGGTTCCCACTTTTCCATCCCTTTCAGAGACATTTATCCTTAATCAAATTACGGGTCTCCTAGATTTAGGATACGAAGTAGATATCTTCACGCTTCAAAAAATTAACCCGGAAAAAATTCATGAAGATATTATAAAATATGATCTCTTGAAAAAAGTACTAACTATCCATGATCTTATGTCAAAATCGTATCCTAGACAAAAAGAATATGATATAATCCATTGTCACTTTGGCCCTATAGGAAAAATAGCAATAATGATGAAATTAAATGGAATGATTAAGGGCAAGATTATTGTATCTTTTCATGGATATGATGTATCGAAGTTTGTTAGTGAACATGGTGATAATGTTTATCAGGATATATTTACTTATGCTAGCTTATGTATGCCTATAAGTGAATTTTGGAAGAAAAAGCTAATCGAGCTAGGTTGTCCGGAAGAAAAAATTTTAGTCCATCATATGGGAGTAGATTTGAAAAAGTACTCTACTAATGAAATTACCCAAAGGCACAGGGAAAGAGTCAATATTCTTACTGTATCTAGATTGGTTGAAAAGAAGGGCGTTCAATACGGGGTAGAAGCAGTAACTAAATTAATTAAATCCGGGAAAAAAGTAAGCTATTCTATAGTAGGTAATGGGCCCTTATTCGATACTATTGATAAAAAAATTAAACAAGATGATACTGATAAATATATAAAGTTAGTAGGGTGGAAGACACAGGAGGAAATAAAACGGTTACTTTTAGAGACTGACATATTATTAGCCCCAAGTATAACTGGTTCTGACGGTGACATGGAAGGAATACCGGTTGTAATTATGGAAGCCATGGCAATGGGAATACCTGTTGTATCAACACTTCATAGTGGAATACCAGAAATAGTAGAACATGGGATTACTGGTTATTTGGTAGAAGAGAAGAATGTAGACGCATTATACCAAAAACTTAATAATCTGGTGGAGGATCCTTATACAAGGATAAGACTTGGCATTGCTAGCAAAAAAAAAATAGAGCAAAAATTTAATTTAGATGACTTAAATCTTCAATTAGTTAATATAATAAAGAACCTTCCTCTTGAAGTTGATGAGAATGCAATTAAAGAAAAAAAGGATGAAATCATTCAATATAAAGATGGGAAATTATTTTTTTATGATTTTAATAGTCTTAGGGGGATTTATTCAAAGAATAATCATAGAAGAATTTTCGTTTTCGGGGCTTCATTATTTGGTGAAATGGTGATTAGTGAACTGCACAGATTAAATATTCAAGTTTATGGTATTGTTGACAATAACTCCGATTTATGGGGAGAAAAGAAAGGCGGTGTTAAGGTTTTTTCTCCTACTCAGCTGACGTGTGATGATTTTGTAATTGTGGCTTCAGGGTGGTACAAAGAAATTGCTCTTCAATTAGAGAGGTATGGACTTAAAAGGAACAAGGATTTCATAATACTTTTTAGATGAAATTACCTTAGTAGAAAAGTAGAATATACGGGGTGTTTTTTTGAAGTTAATAAATATATTACATCAGAAACGATGGGACCACAAGTTAGCATTGTATCAACAATTTTTTGATCATGTTGAGTACAGTCGTAAATCTAGTAATCAGCCTCAAATTTCAATTGTTGTAATCTCCTGGAGACTTCATCAAGATACATTAAAGAGCTTTCGTATACTTCAGCAACAACGAAATTCAGTAAACTTTGAATTGATTTTTGTGGATAACGGGGGTCAGGATAAGGAATTTGAAGCCTTAAAGCCCTTCGTAGATATTTTTATCCGATTAAATCAGAATACAGGTGCATATTTAGCTCGAAATGTAGGTGCTGTTTTTGCTACTGCGCCTATTTTATTATTCTTAGAGGATGATGGGATACCGGATTTTGATTTTGTCAATTCCCATATTGCTTTATTTGAAAATTACGATGTTGTTTCTATCAGAGGAGTCTATTTATGCAAAACAGATAATCCACTTAATGAACGTCAAAATGTTTATTATTGGGGGCAAAAATCGTTTCCGGCCTTTGTAAGTTTGGAAGGGAATGCATCTTACCAAGCAAGCCTTTTTTTTGAAGTTGGCGGATGGGATGATCAGATTCGTTACGGGCACGGAGGATTAGAATTGGCTTTGAGGCTGCTAGAAAAGGATCCAGATAAAAGAAAACACATGTATTCACCGATACCGGTAATTTATCATGATCTTGTTAAAGATGAACAACAATTTTTCAGTAAACGCCAAAAACATATTGAAGCATTCAAGTATTTGCTTGAGAAGCACCCAACAGTAAATGAGCATATTGAAGAGTGGCAGGAAATGTTTCTTGATGAGGATCAACTATATATAAAAGGAGGTTCGGATCAGTCGACTTTACTATGTGATTTGAAAAAACGAGTTTTTGAAAGAAATAAGCAACAAATAAATAGAATGAACCAATTGTTTGTCCCCTCTTATGACCCCGAAAGGATTCGGGATACTTTCGAGGGTATTATGGGGAGTAGAAGATGCTTGATTTTTGGCGCAGGATCTTTAGGTGCGAATATGTTGAATATTTTGAAAAAAAATGATATAGAGCCAGCATTTTTTCTGGATAATGATACTCAAAAATGGGGAGGGTTTCTGCAAGGTTTAGAAATAAAGGGACCAAACGATATAGCAGAAGGTGATTTCATAGTAATTGCATCCATTTATTCATATGAAATTTCAGAACAATTGCAGGAAAAAGGGTTAGTAAAGAATTGGGACTTTATTATCATGAAATAACCAGGTGATATGGTAATGCCAAGGGTATCTGTTATTATGCCAGCATACAATTGTGAGGGGTATATTGAGGCAGCTATTGAGAGCGTATTGAATCAAACGTTTCAGGATTTTGAATTTGTTATAGTAGATGATTGCAGTAATGATACAACTCCAGAAATAATCCAAGCATATTCAGAGAGATGCTCTGATAGAATTTTATTTATTAGACATAAGACTAATCTTGGAGCTGCTGCTGCAAGGAATACAGCAATCCAAAATAGTAGCTCTAATATACTTATGTTGGCAGACGCTGATGATATTCAATATCGAAATAGATTGGAAACTTTATATAGAGAATTCCTAAAGAACGATGTTGACATGATTTTTAATGACTGCGAAATGATTGACCATAGTGGAAGATCTTTATCCCGAAATAAAGGTTATCCTAGTGAATTAACGAATGAGAATATTGTTCTTCACTTGTTAAAAAGGAATCATTTGTGGATAGGCTTATCTATGCTACGTAAAAATGAAGATTTAATCTTCGATACTTCGTTACCCAATGCAGAGGACTTTGAATTATTTTTAAGACTCTGTTTGAAAGGTTATAAATTTAAAATAGTAAATCAATCATTAACGAGCTACCGAGTTCACGAGAATAACATCTCCGGCAATGGATATATATCTAATCAATCTGTAAAAACAATTCTTAGTCGACTTGATCTTCAAAAATTGTATATTGAATTAGCTCAAAGGCATGGAGAATTTGAAGCAAGTGTTGCTATAGCTGCAGCTTATGCATGGATAGATGAACCCGAAGGAGTTATAAAGCTTCTGGAAGGAAAACCATTTTCCTTAGAAGGTTATTTTGCATTAGCTATGAGTTACTTCAAACTCGGTCAGCATTCAGAGAGCCTGAGAGTTTTTCGCCTTTTATCGAATCATACCTCAAATCCAGCTGTGTTAAATAACCTTAGCGTAATAAGTTTTATGATGGATTCAAATAACGAGAAGGCTAGGGAATTGTTAAATGAAGCGTTAAGTGTTCAACCTGAGTACCAAGATGCTGCGAGGAATTTAGAATATTTAGAGCGTGGAGAAATTGATAAATTAAAGCTTACCGAAAGGCCGTTACGAGAACAAGTTGTGCACAGTAAGCATTATAAACTCGATTAACTAGCAAAATTGTAGAAATTAGCCTTGTACATTATGTTTTTGCTTATGAGAGGGCGGACGGACATGAAAATTACTGTTATTGGTACTGGCTATGTAGGGCTTGTTTCAGGTGCATGTTATGCGGAGCTTGGTAATGAAGTTGTATGTATCGATAAGGATGCTTATAAAATCAAAGTCTTGGAGAATGGGGGTCTCCCCATATATGAACCTGGGCTTCAGGAATTAGTTGATCGAAACGTCCAGGAAGGCCGACTTTATTTTACAACAGATTTGAAGCGAGGAATTAAGGATTCAGATATTATCTTTATCGCGGTAGGTACACCACCATTACCAAATGGGGAAGCTGATTTACGTTATATTGAATTCGCTGCTCGAGAAGTAGCCGACTTAATTGAGAATTATACAGTGATCGCTATAAAAAGCACGGTACCAGTAGGAACTAATGATAGAATAAAACAAGTAATAAAAGAAATAACTGTGGTTGAATTCGATATTGTCTCTGTTCCTGAGTTTCTAAGAGAGGGTTCTGCAGTGAATGATACTTTCCATCCAGACCGAATCATTATTGGGGGGGAAAGTCAGAAAGCAATTGATAGAATGGTTGAACTCCATAAGCCGTTAAATGCACCGTTTGTAATTACAGAATTACGTAGTGCAGAGATGATTAAATACGCTTCCAATGCATTTTTAGCAACCAAAATTTCGTTTATTAATGAAATAGCTAATATATGTGAAAGATTAGGGGCAGATATTAGAGAGGTCTCTAGGGGAATGGGGCTGGATAAACGAATTGGGAAAGATTTTTTAAATGCTGGCATTGGTTATGGAGGATCATGTTTCCCAAAAGATACTAAGGCACTTATACAGATAGCGGGTAATGCCGATTATGATTTTAAATTGTTAAAGTCAGTTGTTGAGGTTAATCAAATGCAGCGTATGGGTGTAATTAGAAAGCTAAAGTCCGCTCTAGGAGAATTAAAAGGTAAAACGATTGCCATTTGGGGACTGGCCTTTAAGCCGGGCACGGATGATGTTAGAGAATCTCCAGCCCTCGAAATTACTAAATATTTATTAAAATCTGGTTGTATGCTGCGATTATATGATCCTATAGCGATGGGGAATTTTAGATCCTGTATAGATAATACCAACATTTTTTGGGCACCGAATGAATGGGATGCCGCTGCTGGTGCTGATGCAGTTTGTTTATTGACAGAATGGGACGTATTCAAAAACATTGAACTAAAGATGTTAGCGACATATATGAAACAACCGATTCTCATTGACGGAAGAAATGTTTTTGATATACAGCAAATTAAATATGCTGGCATTACATACTATCCGGTTGGATTATCACCAGTAAATGAGATGGCATTTGAGTTGGAGAAACGCAATGGTACAAATTAAACTTGTATAGTAATTAGAGATGGTGGCTCTATGGAAAAAGGAATTGTCATATTTGGTACAGGCAGTTACGCTAATAGTAAATTTAGCAGCCTAAGACAAGCCAATATAATGTATTGTGTTGATAATGATAGTAGCAAGTGGGGAGGAGAATTTAATGGTTATCCAATTAAATCTCCACAAGAGTTATGTTTAGACCCTGAAAAACCACTTGTTTTGGTTTGCAGCACATATTACCCTGCTATCAGCCGGCAGTTAGAGGGATTTGGATTTATAGAAAATGTCGATTTTATCCATGTGAGTGATTATTTAAAAAACGAAGAACATTTTTATAAAGATGATAGGAAAAAAGTTTTACTATATGGAAACTGCCAACTTCCTTTTCTTGCTAAGTATCTAGAAAGCTATGAATTATTTAATCAAACCTATGTAATATATGATAAAGCTTTTATTAATGACTTTTCACCAGATTATTGGAATGAAAAGTTGTTGTCAGAGATTGATTTATTTATATATCAACGGGTAAGTTCCTCGTACTTAGGTGAGCAGATGTCTACAGAATATATTTTAAAGCGTCTCTCTCCAAAATGTGAAACCGTGAGCATTCCTAACAGTTACTTTCAGGGTTATTTTCCCCAGCATATTTCTAAAAGATCACCCTACGGACGATTTCCATATGGGGATCGAAATATTGTAGGGGCTATTAATCATTCTGAATTTAGCGAAAATGAAATTCAGGAGTTAGTTAGAATGCTAGCTAATGATGATTATTATTCTAGTGAGGAATTAGAAAAGAATACAGAAAGTTCTCTAGAAGAACTGGCTCGAAGAGAAGCGGGCTTGGATGTTATTATTTCAGATTTTGTTAAAGAAAATTATAAGGATCGGTACTTATTTTATACAGTGAATCATCCTACTTTTTGGGTTATAAGAGAAGTTGCCATAAGAATATTAAAATTATTAGATTTCAATCATACTCACATGAATTCTTTGGTCATAGATTCGCTCAATGATCTTGTTGTTCCTATATATCCTAGTGTAATTAAGCATCTGGGGCTTAATTTTATTGATCCGTCTCACAAGTATCCTTTTCATTTTTCAACGAATGGATTGAGCTATACATTTGAGGAGTATATGTTTGAATACGCTCGTTCCTATTTGCAATGGGGACTCAATAAATAATTTAGACACTTGGCAGGAGAAAAAATGAAAAAAAGAGATCGCGGAAACATCATAGCAATCATCCAAGCCCGTATGGGGTCAACACGCTTGCCTGGCAAGGTAATGAAGAGGCTTGGAGATCGAACCGTATTAGGTCATGTCATCACTAGATGTAAGGCAATACCGTCTATTGACCAAATCATTGTCGCAACGACTGTCCAAGAAGAAGATGTAACAATTTGCGAAGAGGCCTTGAGATATGAAGTAACTATTTATCGAGGCAGTAAGGATCATGTTCTGTGCCGCTATTATGAGGCAGCTAAACAAGCTAATGCTGATATTGTTGTACGTATTACATCAGACTGTCCGTTATTGGATCCTCTAATTTCCGATAAGGTTATACAATGTTTCCTGAGTGGCGACTACGATTATGTGAGTAGTGGTTTAAGCAATACTTTTCCTCGAGGGTTGGATACAGAAGTGTTTAGCTTTAAGGCTTTAGAACAAACCTATGAACAAGCAACGAAAGATTATGAGTTTGAGCATGTTACACCTTATATTTATCAGCATCAGGAGCAATTTAAGGTTTATGCTTTTGCGAATGATGCGGACCAATCGGGATATAGATTGACGTTGGATACGGATGAAGATTGGGAGCTAATCTCTAAGATATATGATGAATTATATAAGGGAGATATTTTTTATTGGGAAGATATCCATAGGCTTCTCGAAAGGGAGCCGGAATTAACGGAAATTAATTCAACTGTCCGTCAGAAGAGGTTGGGGGAATAACCATATTATGGAGATAATTGTCGTGTATCAAATTAGTTCAGTATAGGGGCCAAAAAACACATGAGCTATATACATTTGAAACAGCAATGCTATATCCAAGGAACATACAAAGTTACCTCTATTCGTGAAGAGGATATGTTTGTAATCAAGCAATGGCGTAATGAACAAATGGACGTATTGCGACAGAATCAAGTATTAACGGATAAGGATCAGTTAAGGTACTTTTCTAATGTAGTGTTGCCGTCCTATAGTGATCCAGCTACTCGTATTATATTGTTTAGTTTTTTCTTAAATGAAGAGCTTATCGGATATGGCGGGCTAACGAACTTGGATTGGATCAATAAAAGGGCGGAAATTTCATATTTGGTTAAGACGGATCGAAGTAAAGAAGCTAATGCTGGACAATATACAGCCGATTTCTCTGCTTTTTTGAAATTGATGAAAAGAATAGCGTTTAATGATTTGGAACTGAATCGGCTGTATACGGAAACATTCGATATACGGCCGTTACATATACAAGTGCTGCAGGACAACGGTTTTCTTTATGAAGGGCGAATGAAGGAACATGTGTTTATAAATGGACGATTTGTCGATTCTTTATTACATGGATGCATAAAGGAGTATTATGAACATGCTGAAGGGTAAGCGGGTTTTTGTTAGCGGGGGAGCGGGGGTAATAGGCACTGAGCTAGTAAGTAAGCTTATTGACGCGGGAGCTACAGTGTTTGTAGGTGATCTAAAGCCAAGACCTGAGCATTGGCCCAAGTCTGTTCGTTATCGTCAAGGCGATTTAAATGAAATTACGAAAGACGAGCTGCTGGAGTTCTCCCCAGAATATTTTTTCCACCTTGCAGCTACGTTTGAACGTTCCGAGGAAAGCTATGAGTTCTGGGATGAAAATGAGCGTCACAATGTGAACTTAAGCCATCACCTTATGGATTGTCTTAAAGATTGTACTTCTTTGGAGAGAGTAGTATTTGCGTCAAGTTATTTAATTTATAATCCGGAATTATATCAATTTGAGCAGGCGGCAGCTTCTGCAACAAGTTTAATAGAACATGCTCCTATTTACCCGCGTAATTTATGCGGGGCGGCGAAGTTGATGCATGAAATTGAACTTCGTTTCTTACAACAGCATTCAACTGCCCATTATACTGCGGTTTCAGCTAGAATTTATAGAGTATACGGTAAAAATTCAAGAGACATTATCTCAAGGTGGATTCAGGCTTTACTCAACAATGAAACGATCCAAGTGTACCGTAAAGAGGGAATGTTCGATTATATATACGCTAATGATGTGGCGGAAGGATTGTTAAGGCTGGCAATTAGTGAAGCCACCGGTGTAGTTAATCTCGGAAATGGAAATGCCCGGAAGGTAGAGGAAGTACTGAATGTGTTAAAGCTCCACTTTCCTAGCATGAAAATGATCGAAGGCGTTAGTGATATTCCTTACGAAGCTTCTCAAGCGGACATGACTTATTATGAAGTACTAACCGGTTGGAGACCAGAGAGGCAGATTGAAGATACAATACCAGAGTTGATTACCCATTATAGAAGCAAACAGGGAACTAGCTTACAGCAAGCTGGTATAGGGGCGGTTATGGTATCGAGTGTATCCAGAAAAGTTCCATTACTAAAATGCATAGCTAAGGGGATACAAAAACTCGGTCAGCCCATTCAAATTGTAGGCGCAGATAGCAATGCTAATGCACTCGGTCGATATTTTACCGACTCCTTCTGGCAGATGCCGCGACTTGACCAAATGAGCTTTGAAGAATTGTTGGCCGCATGTGTTGAACAAAATATAAAATATATTATTCCTACAAGGGATGGCGAACTTACTTTCTTCTCGGAGTATAAACAACAACTGTATCGCAAAGGTATTCATGTAATGGTATCGGATCCAGAAGCTGTTGAGACTTGCCTGGATAAACTGAAATTTTATCGCCGCGGGCTTGAGCTTGGATTTTCGGTCATTCCTACTGAAGAACAGATGGATCATTTAAAAGCTTCTTCCTTAGTAGTTAAAGAACGGTACGGGGCTGGTTCGGAGTCAATTGGCTTGAATTTAAGTCAAGAAGAGGCATTGATCCATGCACTGACATTGAAGGAACCAGTCTATCAGCCATATATTCCAGGAGAAGAAGTGAGTGTCGATGTTTATGTTCAAAAGAATGGCAGGTGTAAAGCGGCTGTTGTCCGAAAGCGAGAGCTTGTAGTGAATGGTGAATCTCAAATTACTACGACATTCCGTGAAGAAGCTCTGGAACTTCAATGCGCTGAGTTTGCTGAGAAATTAGGATTGTATGGTCATGCAGTTTTTCAAGTAATGATTGATCAAGTTGGAGGATACCACTTTATTGAATGTAATTCCCGCTTCGGCGGTGCCTCCAGGTTGAGTATTGAAGCAGGATTGGATAGTTTTTATTGGTTTCTTCTTGAGGCAGCAGGCAGTGATTTGGAGGAATATCCCTTCGTTCGATCCGCCAAGGAGAAGCGCCTAGTACGATACGCAGAGGATCTTATTCAATGAAAATAGTCGTATTCGATCTAGATGATACACTTTATGAGGAAATAACTTATGTACACAGTGGTTTTTATGCTGTGGCAATGTATTTGTTAGAGCGATTTGATCTTCCGACCGACGAGAGTATGAAAATAATGCTAAGTGTACTTAAGTCTAAGGGGCGAGGACAAATTTTTGACAGTTTATTGAGTCATTATGGGAAATATTCAAAGGCCAATGTCAAAGAATGTCTAAGTGTATACCGGAGCCATGATCCGCAGATTCATCTCTATGAAGATTCAGTTAAGTGCTTGGAACAATTTCAGAAAATGGGGACTCCCTTATATATTGTTACTGACGGGAACAAGTGGGTTCAGTACCGCAAGCTACAAGCACTTGGTTTGTATGATCATCCTGCTATTCGGAAATGTTACATTTCTCGTAGGTTTGGCATTAAGAATGAAAAGCCTTCCCCTTATTGCTTCATGCAGATTTGTGCCAAGGAGAATGTTAAACCGTCAGATGTTGTCTATATAGGGGACAATCCACATAAGGATTTTGTCGGTATAAAGCCCTTAGGGTTTAAAACCGTTAGAATACTTAGGGGCGGATTTGCAGACATTCAAAAATCGGCGGAGTTTGAAGCGGATATCACAATAAAAACCTTAGATGAACTATGGAAGAAGGAGATTACTCATGCAATTCCAAATCGGCAACCGTTGGGTTGGCAAAAGTCATAAGCCATTTATAATCGCCGAGATGTCGGGGAATCACAATCATTCCCTTGACCGGGCTTTGGCGATTGTTGAAGCTGCCGCCAAGGCGGGGGCTGACGCGTTAAAGCTTCAGACCTATACGGCGGATACGATGACGCTGGATATCCATGATGGAGATTTCTTTATTGAGGACCCGAACAGCTTATGGAAAGGCAGCTCTTTATATCGTTTATACCAAGAAGCATATACGCCGTGGGAATGGCATAAGCCTATTTTCGAGAAGTGTAAGGAATTAGGGATTTTGGCGTTCAGCACACCATTTGACGAGACGGCTGTCGATTTTCTGGAGTCGCTTAATGTACCTGCCTACAAAATTGCCTCTTTCGAAAATACCGATATCCAGCTGATCCGCAAGGTTGCCTCTACCGGCAAACCAATCATTATTTCTACAGGAATGGCCACGATCGCTGAATTGGATGAGACGGTACGGGCTGCGAGAGAGGCGGGTGCAAAGGATATCGTGCTGCTTAAGTGTACAAGCACTTATCCGGCATCGCCTGAGAATACCAATATTGTTACGATCCCTCATATGGAGCAGTTGTTTAACTGCCAAGTAGGGATTTCCGACCATACGATGGGAGTCGGCGTGTCCGTGGCAAGTGTTGCTTTAGGAGCCACCGTGATCGAGAAGCACTTTACTCTGAGACGGGCAGACGGCGGAGTGGATGCGGCATTTTCCCTCGAGCCTGAAGAAATGGCGGCACTGGTAACCGAGGCGGAGCGGGCATGGCAGTCTTTAGGCGAGGTAACCTATGGAGCTGCTACAGAAGGTGAAATTCAGTCGCTGAAGCATCGCCGCTCTCTATACATTTCCCAGGATATGAAGCAGGGGGATATTTTCACCAGGGAAAATGTGAAGGCGATACGCCCAGGGAGCGGACTGCCGACGAAGTATTTGGATCAATTGTTAGGCAGAAGAATTAGCCGGGATGCTTCCAAAGGAACGCCAATTACCTGGGAACTGATCTAAGGCTTTTCAAAGACTATCTCTTAAATAAGCTCGATTACTTTCAATTTTAGAAGCAGGAGGAGTCTGTTTATGAATATCCTACTCACCGGCGGGGCCGGTTTTATCGGCCGTTGGGTGGCCAAAAGGCTGCTGGATGAAGGCCACAATGTTTGGATTCTTGACGATTTGTCGAACGGACGGGAAGAGAATATTAGCGAATTTTGCGATCATCCCGGTTTTAAGCAGTTCATTAAAGGAACGATTCTGGATGAAGAACTGTTAGGGGAATTATTCGACAATCATCAATTCAGCATTTGTTATCATCTTGGCGCCTCTATTAATGTTCAGGATTCTATTGATGATCCTCGAACTACATTTAATAATGATACAATTGGTACTTTTTATATTTTGGAGCAGTGCCGCAAGCATCGGACCAAGGTAGTGTTTATGAGTACTTGCATGGTCTATGACCGCTGCAATGATGAGAAGGGCATTAACGAATTGCATCCGACCAAGCCGGCGTCTCCGTATGCCGGAGCCAAAGTGGCGGCCGAGAATATGGTTCTTTCTTATTATTATGCTTATGGTTTGCCAACCGTCGTGATTCGGCCGTTCAACACTTATGGACCTTTTCAAAAGACAGGTGGCGAAGGCGGAGTTGTAGCTATCTTTATTAAGAACGATCTTGAGGGCAAGGCGCTTAATATTTATGGTGATGGCTCCCAGACTCGTGATTTGCTTTATGTCGAAGATTGCGCTCGTTTCGTAGTTTTGGCTGGCTTTTCTGACACAGTTAATGGAGAAATCGTGAATGCAGGGCTTGGTAGAGATATTACCATTAATGATCTGGCATTGCTGATCTCGGGGGATTCGTCCAGGATAAAGCATGTAGAGCATATCCATCCTCAGAGCGAAATTCAGAAATTGCTCTGTAATTATAGTAAAGCCAATAGACTATTACAATGGAAGCCAGAAGTTAATCTGGAGGATGGTATTCATCGGACAAGAGAATGGATTCGTAACGGCGGCTTAGTTTAATGGGAACTAATAAGGAGGAGCCAGGGATGTCTGAAGAATATCGTAAATTACCTCCTGTCCGGAGTTCTCTCTTGCCTTATGGGCAGCAATGGCTGGAGGAAGATGATATTGCAGCAGTTGTAAACGTGCTGCGAGGGGACTTTATTACCCAGGGACCGACTATAGAAGCCTTTGAATCTAAAGTAGCAAACTATGTCGGTGCTAAGTATGCAGTAGCTTTCGCAAATGGTACGTCAGCATTGCATGGGGCGTGCTTTGCTGCAGGCATTGGCGAAGGCGATGAAGTCATTACTACGCCAATAACTTTTTTAGCAAGTAGTAATTGCGTTTTGTATCAGGGCGGGACACCTGTATTCGCGGATATCGACATAGAAACCTATAATGTCGACCCGTTGGAGATTGAGTCGAAAATCACCGAAAAAACTAAAGCGATTATTGCAGTGGATTTTAGTGGACAACCCGTTGAAGTTGATCGGATTTCGATGCTGGCCCGTGATCATAATTTAGTATTTATACAAGATGCCGCGCATTCATTGGGAGCCGTCTATGCTGGTCAAAAGGTTGGTTCCTTGGCAGATATGACGATGTTTAGCTTCCACCCTGTTAAGCATGTGACTACAGGAGAAGGTGGAATTATTACTACGGACAGTGAAGAATATTATAACAAGCTCCTGCTATTCCGTAATCATGGTATGACTAGAGATCCAGAAGCTTTAATTCGTAACGAAGGTCCGTGGTATTATGAAATGCAGGAGCTTGGCTATAATTACAGAATGACTGATATTCAAGCGGCTCTTGGGTTAAGCCAGATGAGTAAAATAGACCGATTTATCCAGAGAAGAAAAGAGATTGCATCAATTTATAATGAGCAGCTGTCTGATTTGCCAGGAATCATACTGCCAAAGCAATTGGGACAAGCACAATCAAGTTGGCATCTATATGTAACCAGATGGGATCCTGATCAATTTAGAGGAAGCCGGAAGGATTGGTTTGAGGCCCTCAGAGCCGAAGGCATAGGTGTTCAGGTACATTATATTCCAGTCTATTTCCAGCCTTACTATCAGAAGCTTGGTTATGAACGCGGATTATGCCCTAATGCTGAAGTTTTTTATTCTTCTGCTATTACATTACCTTTATTTCCGAAAATGACGAACTCGGATGTTTCGGATGTGGTCAAAGCGGTTAATAAAATACAAGCGCATTTCTGCCTCCGCTAGCTAAATGGGTCAATTCGCTTTTACGACAATATTTTACAATAAATTAACAGTAAAACCTTTTCTTTTCCAATTGACACAATTTAAGCTGGAGTGGTATAGTCAGAAATGTGAGCTTGGTTCACACTCTTATTTGACAATGAAGGGAATGTTAGTGAATGCAAGGTAAAGTGAAATGGTTTAACGCAGAGAAGGGTTATGGCTTTATCGAGACTGAAGAAGGCGCAGACGTGTTCGTACACTTCTCCGCAATCCAAGCTGAAGGCTTCAAGACGCTGGAAGAAGGACAATCCGTTGAGTTCGAGATCGTTGAAGGCGCTCGCGGACCGCAAGCGGCTAACGTAATCAAATTATAATCATCCGGCAGAGCCGACCTACATATAACGGTACGATGGTTAACAATTGAAGATTCGCTAGCATGGACCCGGGATCCCCCGGGTCTTTCATTTTATTTCGCAAGCGTTTGCAGATTGTAAATGAAACTGTAGCAATTAACAGCAGTTATAACGAGAAAAAAGGCTGCATACGCTTGATATGTAGTGCACCAATTTGTCACACATAATACAAGGCCAAGCCTGGCGCGAGCGTAAAAGGGCTTGGTCTTTTTTTAGGCGTTAATCCTGCGTTAACACTTTTTACATTGCCTTAACACCATGGTATAATATAGGTGCAAAGCAAAGGAGGAGTGCCCTATGAATTTTAGTATTCGTGGACAGCAAATTGAAGTGACTGATGCACTGCGAGATTACGTAGACAAGAAGCTCAGTCGACTTGACAAGTACTTTGAAGCACCCCCTACCTCAGAAGGCTACGTCACTTTAAGTGTCGTACGCGGTTTGCATACGGTCGAGGTTACGATTCCCCTCACCGGCGTCGTGCTTCGCGCTGAGGATCGCAGTGATGACATGTACGCATCGATCGATGCCGTCGTGGACAAGCTCGAACGCCAAATACGCAAGCATAAGACGAAGATCAATCGCAAGTTCCGCCAGGAGGGCAGCCTGAAGAGCCTGTTCGTTGAGAATGGCGGTTCGGTAGCCGTGGAGGAAGCGGATAGCGATGATCTGGAAGTCGTCCGCACGAAGCGGTTTACAATGAAACCAATGGACGTGGAAGAAGCCATACTGCAAATGAATATGGTCGGCCATAATTTCTTTGTATTCTCCAACATTGATACTAAAGAGCTGAACGTCGTCTATAGACGAAATGATGGGAAATATGGTTTGATCGAGCAGGGCTAGCAGAACGTATCCAACCACGACGATTGTATGAATGGCATGGTAATTCTTGCAATTGAACTTAAGGAAACGAGCCTTATCCGCCCGCGGATAGGGCTCTTTTTAGATGGCGGGACGTATGCGGCTTCGGGGCTCGAACCCTGATATCACAAGAAAAATTACCGCTGACGCGGTCTGCATACTATGAAAATACGTGGGCCGATGTTTCTCTTATCTATAAAATAAAAGGGCCGGAATCCCGCCGGAAACGTGATGGCGTGTGTTGCGGCCCACCTTGCAAACTGTTACAATTTAGGTAAATCATTTGTTTTGCCGTGAAAGGGGTAAACTATGCTAGGAATAGTAAAGAAGATATTTGGCGACACGAATGAACGTGATGTCAAACGTCTTATGAAGACGGTGGACTTAATCAATAAATTAGAACCGCAATTCGAGGCGCTGTCGGACGAGCAGCTGCGAGGCAAAACGGCCGAGTTCCGTGAACGGATCGAGAAGGGCGAAACGCTGGATGAGCTGCTTCCTGAAGCGTTCGCAACGGTGAGGGAGGCATCGCGCAGAACGCTGGGCATGCGCCATTTTGACGTACAGCTGATCGGGGGGATGGCCCTCCATGAAGGCCGTATTGCCGAAATGAAGACCGGTGAAGGGAAGACATTGGTAGGAACCTTGCCGGTTTATTTGAATGCGCTCCTCGGCAAAGGCGTGCACGTGGTCACGGTCAACGATTATCTGGCTCAGCGCGACAGTGAGCAGATGGGACAGATTTATAATTTCCTCGGCATGACTGTCGGGGTGAACCTTAGCGGCATGGAGCATGCCGATAAGCAAGAGGCTTATGCCTGCGACATTACTTACGGAACGAACAATGAGTTCGGCTTCGACTACTTGCGTGACAACATGGTCCTGTATAAAGAGCAGATGGTTCAGCGTCCGCTTTATTTCTGCATCATCGACGAGGTGGACTCGATTCTGATTGACGAGGCCCGTACGCCGCTGATTATTTCTGGACAAGCCCAGAAATCGACGGAGCTGTATTACGCTGCGGACCGTTTTGTGAAGAAGCTTGTACCGGAAGAGGACTTTACCGTGGACATTAAAGTCAAGGCCGTGTCTTTGACGGAGAAGGGGGTCGCCAAAGCCGAGAAGGCTTTTGGCATCGACAACCTCTATGACCATGCTCATGTTACATTGAACCACCATATCGTTCAAGCGCTGAAGGCTAATGTTATTATGCGCCGCGACGTAGACTATGTCGTAACTGAGGACGAGGTTGTCATCGTCGACGAGTTTACAGGCCGCTTGATGGCTGGGCGCCGATACAGCGAAGGCTTGCATCAGGCGATCGAAGCCAAGGAAGGCATCGAGGTTCAGAACGAGAGCATGACGCTGGCGACGATTACGTTCCAGAACTATTTCCGCATGTATCGCAAATTGGCAGGAATGACCGGTACGGCCAAGACCGAGGAAGAAGAGTTCAAGAAAATCTACGGTCTCGAGGTGCTGCAGGTGCCTACGAACCGTCCGAATATTCGTGTCGATATGCCGGATGTCGTATATAAGAGTGAGGAAGGCAAATTCCGGGCTGTTGTAGAGGAAATCGTGAAGCGGCATAAAGAAAATCAACCGATCCTGGTAGGTACTGTGTCGATTGAGAACTCTGAGCTGCTGTCTGAAATGCTCAAGCGTAAAGGTATAAAGCACAAGGTGCTTAACGCGAAATATCACTCGGAAGAAGCTGAAATTATTTCACGTGCAGGCGAGCCTGGTTCGGTGACGATCGCCACGAACATGGCGGGCCGCGGTACGGATATCCTGCTTGGCGAAGGAGTATCGGAAATCGGCGGATTGCATATTATCGGTACCGAGCGCCATGAATCGCGCCGGATCGATAACCAGCTCCGCGGACGTGCAGGCCGCCAGGGCGACCCGGGCTCCACGCAGTTCTACTTGTCGCTCGGCGACGAGCTGATGAAGCGCTTTGGCGCGGATAACGTGCTGAATATGATGGAGCGCCTCGGGTTCGAAGAGGATCAGCCGATCGAGAGCAAAATGATCACACGTGCCGTCGAGTCCGCCCAGAAGCGTGTCGAGGGCAATAACTTCGACGTGCGCAAAATCGTCCTGCAGTATGACGACGTCATGAACCAACAGCGCGAAATCATTTATAAACAGCGTCGTGAGCTTCTAGAATCCGATAATATCAAGCAAATCATCGTTGATATGATCAAAGCCGTCATCGAGCGTGTAGTTGAAGTGCATACGGCCGATGAAATTCCAGAGAACTGGGATCTTCAGGACGTTGCCGATTACATGAACGCCAAAATGCTGGATGAGGGCGCGATTACCAAAGATGAGCTATGGGGTAAAGAGCCGAATGAGATGGTTGAGCATATCTTCTCCAAAGTGATGGCCAAATACGACCAACGCGAGGAAGCGCTCGGGCCGGAAATGGTTCGTGAATTCGAGAAGGTTATCGCATTGCGTGCCGTAGACAGCAAGTGGATGGATCACATCGACGCCATGGATCAACTGCGCCAAGGCATCCATCTTCGCGCATACGGCGGTACCGATCCGCTTCGCGAATATCAATTCGAAGGCTTCGAAATGTTCAATCAGATGGTCGCAAGCATCCAGGAAGAGGTTGCGACATATATTATGAAGGCGCATGTCGAGAGCAACCAGGAGCGCCAGGCTGTCGTGGACGAGAGCAAAATCTCCACCAGCGGCGAGCCGGCAGAGAAACGCCCGGTACAGCGCGGCGAGCAAATCGGACGCAACGATCCATGCCCATGCGGCAGCGGCAAGAAATATAAACACTGTCATGGACAGAACGCATAAGTTGCAGTGTTCGATCACAGGTCGAGCATCCTCAAGTACAAATGGGAAGGTGAATGAACAACGATGATCGATCCGAGCATCAAGCAGGATATGCGTGAAATCGCAAAGAAACTATCCAACCTTAGGGGGTCTCTTTGACTTAGACCTCAAGCATGAAATGATCGCAAATTACGAGGACAAGATGGCAGCCCCGGATTTCTGGGATGACAACGACAGGGCTCAGGGCTTAATTGCCGAGCTGAATGCCATCAAGTCCTCGGTAGACCAATATGAAGCGCTGCAGCAGGAGTATGACGACACAGCATTAATGGCCGAGCTTGCCGAGGAAGAGGGCGATGAGGCGCTCGCGGCTGATATCGGCAGCTCCGTTGAAGCCCTGTTGAAGAAGCTGGAGGATTTCGAGCTTCAGCTTCTGCTCAGCTCACCGTACGATAAGATGAATGCCATTCTTGAGCTGCATCCCGGGGCGGGCGGCACCGAGTCGCAGGATTGGGGCCAAATGCTGCTGCGGATGTATACCCGCTGGGCGGAGAAGCGCGGCTTCAAGGTCGAGACGCTGGACTATCTGCCGGGCGATGAGGCGGGAATCAAGAGCGTGACCTTGTTGATCAAAGGATACAACGCCTACGGCTATCTGAAGGCAGAGAAGGGGGTACACCGTCTGGTGCGGATTTCTCCATTCGATTCCTCGGGTAGAAGGCATACCTCCTTCGTATCCTGCGACGTCGTACCGGAGATTACGGAGGACGTGGATATCGAAATCCGGTCGGAGGATCTGAAGATCGATACGTACCGGGCAAGCGGTGCTGGCGGACAGCATATCAATACAACGGATTCCGCCGTACGGATTACTCACCTGCCTACTGGCATCGTCGTAACGTGTCAGAACGAACGTTCCCAGATCAAGAACAGGGAGCGGGCCATGACGATGCTCCGTTCCAAATTGGTTGAGCGCAAGCTGGAGGAGCAGCAGAAGGAGCTGGACGAAATCCGCGGCGAACAGTCGGACATTGCCTGGGGCAGCCAAATCCGCTCCTATGTATTCCATCCTTACAGTATGGTGAAGGATCACCGTACTTCGGTAGAGACCGGAAACGTGGGGGCCGTCATGGACGGGGAGCTTGATCCGTTTATCGATGGGTACCTGCGCAGCCAGATCAAGACGGAGCCTAGAAATTGATTTATCAAATGAGAAATGAATTCCTACACTAACTTTATGTGTAGGATTTTTTTTCGGAGCTAAGTAAGGAGGATTTACCATGCCATCCAAGCCACGCAAACGCAGGCCAGGGGATTATATCCCGCCAAATGGACCGCTTCGGCATGTGCTCGATACGTTCATGATCCTGATCGGGGCCTTTATCACCGCCATGGCCTTTAACTTGTTTCTAGTGCCGAACCACATTGCCTCTGGCGGTGTTTCCGGGCTCTCGATCATCGCCAAGTCGCTTTTCCATATTGAACCAGCCTTTACGCAGTGGGCGCTGAACATCCCGTTGTTCGCAGCCGGGTACCTTTTACTGGGGCGCTCCTATGCGCTCCGTTCGCTTCTGGGCACGGTAGTCCTTCCTCTGCTTGTGTTCTTGACCAAGGATTGGATTGCGCCTACGACTGATCCGCTGCTGGCCTCATTGTACGGGGGGATCGGAGTCGGCCTGGGCTTGGGCCTGGTCTTTCGGGGGCGCGGCTCTACCGGGGGACTGGCGACTTTGGCGCAAATCATTCAGAAGTACAGCGGCCTCAGCCTGTCTCTCTGCGTGGTGCTGATGGACGGATTGGTCATTGTTCTGGCCGGCCTCGTGTTGTCGCCGGAGCGGGCGCTGTACGCATTGATCGGCCTCTACATTACCGGCAAGTTCATCGATGTAGTGGAGCTCGGCTTCAACTATACGAAGGTGGCCTACATTATCGCTGGCAAGACCGAGGAGGTCGCCGATGCCATATTGCATCACCTGGACCGCGGACTGACGAAACTGTCTGCCCAGGGCGGCTACACCGGGGATAATCGGACCGTGCTGATGGTTGTGGTTGGGCAGAGCGAAGTGACCAGCCTCAAGACGCTCGTGCAGACGATCGATCCAACGGCATTTGTCATTATCACGAATGCACATGAAGTGCTGGGCGAAGGCTTTTCGCTGGGACGAGGCAATAAACAAAATACATGAGATTGGATAGAATCCGGGCGATGGCGTTATGGTGGTGTGCTCGGATTCTTTTTTATTGTTGGGAAGTTAGGTGAGGTGCTGCGCTTTTGGTTCGTCGATTGCCAGGGGCCTGGCTCGTCGGTAATACGGGGCTGGTTCGTCAAGGGCAATACTTATTGTAGGGGAGATCAAATAGTGACATGGAATAGTCAACTCCGATAACGGACTGCCACAACTGGATAAGACACTAAAAAGCCTTGTAAGCTCAATAAGACCCCATAATAGGCAGAGAATTCGCTGGTCCTGTTATGGCTCGATAAGATCTGATAAAGGGCGAAAGATTCATTATTTTGTTAAGGCTTGATTAGACCCGGTAAAAGGTGAAGAATTCATTATTCCTGTTAATGCCCAATAAGCTGTTCTTATGGCGGGTTGATCGATCTGGCGAGCTCGATTGCAAATGATAGCTGGATCTCAAATGAGATAGCTCGATTCCAAATAATAACTGGATTTCATATGATAGTTCGGCGCCAAATGTTAAATGGATTTCATGCATTTAAATGAGTGGTTAACTATAGAAATGCATAAATAAATGGATTCCCTGTAGTTGGAGAAAGGACTTTTACAGTAGAAAAGCGAAAAGGGGTGATTTAAATATACGGAATACAGTTAATTCGCGAGAGCCGCCCCATGAACCGAAAGTAGAAGCATATAATCCAGCTAATCTGGATCCAACTAATCTGGCACAGCACATCTGACGTGCTGAGAAAATGGCTCTCCAGGCCCACATAATTGCTAATTACGCTTCATCCGCATCCCGGTAGCAATTTTGCCCGCGGCAACCCGATGATAATTTTGCTGAAATAAATAATTATGCAAGCTAGTTGTATTTATATTAGCATAATCGTATAATAATACATATTTTAACGTGTCAGAAAAAATAAGCTTGGTGTCTCCGCTTCCTTAAACTGCAACGCTAACGCAACAGCTATAGCAACTACTATCGTAACTACTATCGTAACTGCACCGCAACAGCTATCACAACTGCTAATGCAACTATCGCAACTGCATCGCAACAGCTATAGCAACTACTATTGCAACAGCACCGCAACTGCTATCGCTACTGCCATGGCAAATGCTTCCGTTATATTGAAACTGCTATCGCAACTGCGTCTGTCATCTTCAGAAACACGTCGATAGACGTTTTTCTTCTATATAAATCGCAAGCGAGCGGGCAGGGAACGGCCAAAGACACACCGAAAATGTGGGAAGAGGAAAGAGAGGTTATGACTGTGACTGGGAACATAAGCGGAAATGTAAATGCAAACGGAAATGTAAATGCAAACGGAAATGCGAGTGAAAATGTTAACGGGCATGCGAACAAAGTAAAAGTGGCTATCGTCGGTTCCACGGGGTATGGGGGTGTGGAGCTGATTCGTTTTTTATGGGGACATCCGCTGGTAGAGATCACCTCCGTCATTTCGGCTTCAAGCGCCGGGGTGCCGATTACGGATGGATTTCCTCATTTATCGGAGATTTTGGTTCATGATTTGGATGGAGTCGATCCGGCCGAAATTGCGAAGAAGGCGGATGTGGTATTTACGGCTACGCCTTCTGGAGTGAGCAGCAAGCTTGTACCGCAGCTGCTGGATGCGGGGCTCAAGGTCATCGATCTCTCGGGAGACTTCCGCATCAAGGACGGCTCGGTCTATGAGACCTGGTACAAACACGATGCCCCAGATGCGAGCCTGCTGGAGCAGGCCGTTTACGGCTTGTGCGAAATCTACGGCGATGATGTTGGCGGCTCGGCGTTTATTTCGAATCCCGGGTGCTACCCGACAGCGACGCTGCTGGGGTTGATACCAGCGTTAAGCGCCGGCTGGATCGATCCGGCCACGATTATAATCGATGCAAAGTCCGGCGTTTCCGGCGCCGGCCGGGGCACAAGCCTGATGACGCATTATGCGGAGATAAATGAGAATTTTAAGGCATACAAGGTCAACAAACACCAGCATATTCCGGAAATCGAGCAATGCTTGGCCCAAATCGCAGGGGAGCCGGTGACCGTCACATTTACGACGCATTTGGTGCCGATGACGCGGGGGATCATGTGCTCGATGTACGCTCAGCTTAGAGGAACTTACACCGATGAGGATTTAACCGAGCTGTATCGCCAGTATTATGAAGGAAGACCGTTCGTGCGCATTCGGGAAGCGGGCAAATGGCCGGCGACGAAGGAAGTATTCGGCTCGAACTTTTGCGATATCGGCTTTGCCGCTGATCCGCGCACAGGAAGGTTAACGATCATATCGGTCATCGATAACGTCGTCAAGGGTGCAGCAGGCCAGGCCATTCAGAATTTGAACTTAATGATGGGTTGGGATGAAACGACGGGACTGAAGCTCAGTCCAGTTTATCCGTAATCGCGAGGGGAGAACGCCATGGGAGAGGTTAGCAAGTTTACGGTAGTTACAGAGGGAACAGTTACAACGCCGCAGGGGTTTCGGGCCGGCGGACTGCATTGCGGTTTGAAAAAAACTTCGCGCAACGATATCGGCGCAATCGTATGCGAGGTGCCTGCCGTAGCGGCGGCCGTGTATACATTGAATGTATTTCAGGCTGCGCCGCTTAAGGTAACGCGCGACAGCCTTGCTTCGAGCAGCCAGCGGCTGCGGGCGATCGTCGTGAACAGCGGCAATGCCAACGCCTGCACGGGCAAGCAGGGCGAGGAGGATGCTTACGCGATGCGCGCGGCGGCGGCCGAAGCCTTCGGGCTGCGTCCGGAGGAGGTCGCCGTGGCATCGACGGGCGTCATCGGCGAACTGCTGCCGATGGAGCGGGTTAACGCCGGGATTCACGGACTGCCGGCGGTGGTTTCGGCGGGAGCCGAAGGGGCGGAGGAGTTCTGCCAAGCGATCCTGACCACCGACCTCGTGAAGAAGGAGGTCTGCGTGAAGCTGAACGTAGATGGACGGGAGATCAGCATCGCCGGAGCAGCTAAAGGCTCGGGCATGATCCATCCAAACATGGCGACCATGCTTGGCTTTGTTACGACCGACGCGGCCATCGAGGCCGAAGCGCTGCAGGGGCTGCTCCGCCAGGTGACCGATGCCACCTTCAATATGATTACGGTGGACGGCGACACGAGCACGAACGATATGCTGCTCGCCATGTCCAGCGGGCTGGCCGGAAATGAGCCCCTGACGCCGGAGCACCCGGCTTGGGAGAGCTTTGCGGCCGGCTTCGGCTACGTATGCGAGGTGCTCGCGAAGGCGATTGCCCGCGATGGCGAGGGCGCGTCACGGCTCGTCGAAGTGAACGTGGAGGGCGCGGTCAGCGATTTGTCGGCCCGGGCCATCGCCAAGACGGTTATCGGCTCCAGCCTGGTGAAATCGGCTGTATTCGGGGCTGATGCGAACTGGGGCCGCATCATTGCGGCGGTAGGGCGCGCCGGGGAGCCGGTGAACCCGGACACGGTGGACATTTCACTCGGCAGCATTCAAGTGCTGACAGGTTCACGGCCGGTTCCTTTCGATGAGGAGGAGGCGCTCGCCTATTTGCAGGGGGATACGGTGGTTATCCATGTCCACCTCCATAACGGAGAAGGCCGGGCAACGGCCTGGGGCTGTGATTTGACTTACGACTATGTACGAATAAATGCGGCTTACCGTACCTAAGAACCGGGAGCCTGCGATGAAATGATAAATTCATGAGATTCGAAAGAGGGGTTTTGGAGCGATGAGAACAGCGCTGGATAACAGTAAGTCGGCTGACAGCCAGTTTGCGGCGAGCCGAACGTTTGTGATGAAGTGCGGAGGCAGTACGCTCGCAGAGCTTCCGGATTCCTTTTTTGAGGATCTGGTGAAGCTGCAGCAGAGCGGAGTACAGCCGGTGATTGTCCACGGGGGCGGCCCGGCGATTTCCGACAATTTGAATAAGCTGGGCATTGAAACGAAGTTCGTCAACGGGCTTCGCTATACCTCGGAGGAAGTGCTGGACGTCGTGGAAATGGTGCTGGCAGGAAGCATCAATAAAGGCATCGTACGCCGCATTGGGCAATCCGGGGGCAGGGCGCTGGGCCTGTCCGGCATAGACGGCCAGTTGATTACCGCACAGCCTGTAGCTGCAAGCAGCGAGGTGGGACTTGTCGGCGACGTTACCAAAGTTGATGCCGCTCTGATCAAAGGCATATTGAAGCTCGGATTCATGCCGATCATCGCGCCGCTTGGCGTAGATGCGGACGGCCAGCGCTATAATATCAACGCGGATACGGCGGCCGGGGCGGTAGCGTCCGAGCTTGGGGTAGAGCGCATGATCGTCGTGACGGATGTGCCGGGAATTCTGAAAACCGTCAACGGGGAGAAAAGAGTGCTGCCGACCGTGACGGTACAGGAGATCGAGGACATGATTCAGACCGGCGAAATTTACGGCGGCATGATTCCCAAGGTGCGGGCAGCCATTGCCTGCATCCACGGCAAAGTGCAGGAGGTCGTCATTGTGGACGGCAGTGAGCCGGGAATCCTGAGCCGCGTTCTGTCCGGCGAGGAAATCGGGACAAAAATTGTGCGGATGCAGTAGCCTGCTATTTTAGACTGCGTTATAGTTAATAGAGTGAAATCAAGAGATGTTTATCCAATAGATAGGAGTTGACAAGCGATGGCACAAAGTGATCTTAAAGAAGCACAGGCATCTAAGGCTGCGGACACGACAGCGGAAAAAAGCGCGTTATTTCCCAGCTATGCCCGCTATCCGATCAGTCTGGTCAAAGGGCATGGCAGCTGGCTGTGGGATGACCAGGGGAATCGTTATCTCGATTTTATGAGCGGACTTGCGGTCACGAATTTGGGGCATGCTCCCGAGAAAGTGAAGGCTAAGGTCAAAGCGCAGCTGGATGAGCTGTGGCACGTATCAAATCTGTTCCATATTCCGCAGCAGGAGAAGGCTGCGCAGCTGCTGACAGAGGTCACTTGTGCCGATGCCGTGTTTTTCTGCAACAGCGGGGCCGAGGCGAACGAAGCGGCTATCAAGCTGGCGCGCCGCTATCATCAGAAGATCAAAGGGACTGACCGTTATGAGGTTATTACATTCCAGCAGTCTTTTCACGGCCGGACATTGGCGACGCTGACGGCAACAGGACAGCAGAAGGTGAAGGAAGGCTTCCTCCCGCTGCCGGAAGGCTTCAAGACGGTGCCGCTGCATGATATGGGCGCGCTGAAAGAGGCCATTGGGCCGAATACGGCAGCGGTCATGCTGGAGATGATTCAGGCCGAGGGCGGCGTATATCCGGTAGATCCGGATTTCGTCCAAGAGCTGGCCGCGCTTTGTAAGAAAGAGGGGCTTCTGCTGATCGTAGACGAAGTGCAGACGGGCATGGGCCGCACGGGCAAATGGTTCGCGCACGAGCACTACGGCATTGAGCCGGACATCTTTACCTCTGCGAAGGGAATTGCGAGCGGGTTGCCCGTCGGGGCAATGCTCGCCAAGGAATACCTCCGCGAAGCGTTCTCGCCGGGCAGTCATGCGTCGACGTTCGGCGGCAACCCGGTAGCAGCGGCTGCGGTCATCGCGACGATCGAGACGATGCTTGAGGACAGCATTCCGCAGCGTGCAGAGGAGATGGGCAAGTATTTGCTGGAGCAGCTTCAGGATGCTTTTAAGGATGAACCGTTCGTGAAGGCGATCCGCGGTAAAGGCCTGCTGATCGGTATTGAATGCGCCGAACCGGTAGCGCACCTGGTCACCGAGGGCCAGAAGAAGAGATTGCTGTTCGTGACCGCAGGGCCGAATGTGATTCGCCTGCTGCCGAACCTGAACGTGAGCCGGGAGGAGATCGACCAGGCTGTCGATACGCTGTCTGCGATCATTTCCGCCCATACATCCAAGGAGGAAGCGTAATATGAGTTTATCAGAAGGAACGAAGCAGAATACATTTGATTTGCGCGGCCGTGATTTTATCGAGCTTACCGACTATACGACGGAAGAAATTCAATATTTGCTCGACCTGGCGATCGAAATCAAGGGAAAACAGAAGAGGGGCGAGGTCTACCATCCGCTGAAGGGGAAAACCGTCGGGCTGATTTTTGAGAAGTCCTCCACGCGGACGCGGGTATCCTTCGAGGTCGGCACCTATCAGCTGGGCGGGCACGCCTTGTTCCTGAGCAAGAATGATATCCAGCTTGGCCGCGGTGAGACGATCGCCGATACGGCTGCGGTGATGTCGAGATATCTGGACGGTATCATGATCCGCACGTTCGGCCACGAGAATGTCATCGAATTGGCTCGCTATTCGACTGTGCCGGTCATCAACGGACTCAGCGATCTGGCGCATCCTTGCCAGGTGCTGGCGGACCTGCAGACCATTTATGAGCACAAGGGAGCCCTGAAGGGCCTTAAGCTGGCTTACATCGGGGACGGTAACAATATGGCTCATTCCCTGATGCTCGGCTGCGCGAAGCTTGGGGTTCATGTCTCCGTGGCAAGCCCTGAAGGCTACGAGCCAAGTGCGCAAATTACGGAGGAAGCGCGGCAAATCGCAGGGGCTACCGGAGCAACCGTGGAGGTTGTTCGTGATCCTAAAGCTGCCGCAGCGCAGGCGGATGTTATTTACACGGACGTCTGGGCGAGCATGGGCTTCGAGGAGGAGCAGAAGGCGCGTGAGGCAGCCTTTGCCGCATACCAGGTCAATGAAGAGCTGGTGCAGCATGCCAAGCCGGATTACTTGTTCATGCACTGCTTGCCGGCCCATCGCGGCGAGGAAGTGAGCGAAGGGGTCATCGACGGCAAGAACTCGATTATTTTTGACCAGGCGGAGAATCGTCTCCATGCTCAGAAAGCGCTGATGGCGGCGCTGATCGGATCATAATTATAGATCGGGCATTTTACACCGTATTACAGTACCTCGTCAGGGTTACCAAAGAAACAGGAGGATCAATCAATTATGGCAAAGAATAAAATTGTGCTCGCCTACTCAGGCGGCTTGGATACATCAATCATTCTAAAATGGCTTAAGGAAACATACGATGCCGAAATCATCGCCTTCACGGCGGACATCGGCCAGAAGGAGGAGCTGGACGGACTGGAAGCCAAAGCGCTGGCTACCGGAGCTTCCAAAGTGTATATCGACGATCTTCGCGAGGAATTCGCCAAAGATTTCATTTACCCGATGTTCCAGGCCGGGGCTATGTACGAAGGGCAGTATCTGCTCGGTACGAGCATCGCCCGCCCGCTGATTGCCAAGCGCATGGTTGAAATCGCCCGGGCGGAAGGCGCTATGGCTATCGCACACGGCGCTACGGGCAAAGGGAATGACCAGGTAAGATTCGAGCTGGCTGCAGCGGGTCTCGCTCCGGAAATCCAGGTGATCGCCCCATGGCGCCTGAACGAGTTCCGCGACCGCTTCCCGGGCCGCGCCGAAATGATCGCATACGCCGAGGAGAACGGAATTCCGGTCACTGCGTCCGCCGAGAAATCCTATTCGATGGACCGCAACCTGCTGCATATCAGCTATGAGAGCGGTGTGCTGGAGGATCCTTGGTACGATGCCAGCGCTGAGGCGAGCAAGGACATGTACCTGCTCAGCGTATCTCCTGAGGATGCGCCGGATCAGCCGGAATATTTGGAGCTGGAGTTCGAGCAGGGCAATTGCGTCGGGCTGAATGGACAGCGCCTTGACCCGTTAGGCGTCATGGAGAAGCTGAATGAGCTTGGCGGCAAGCATGGCATCGGCCGGGTGGACATGGTCGAGAACCGCTTCGTCGGCATGAAGAGCCGCGGCGTGTATGAGACGCCGGGAGGCACGATCCTCTTCGCGGCCCACCGCAAAATGGAATCCCTCACCATGGATCGTGAAGTGATGAATCTCCGCGACAGTCTGATTACCCGTTACAGCACGCTTGTGTACAACGGCTTCTGGTTCGCGCCGGAGCGTCTTGCCCTTCAAGCGCTCGTAACAGAGAGCCAGAAGAACGTTACCGGAACGGTACGCGTGAAGCTGTACAAAGGCAACGTAATCGCAGCCGGCGTCAAAAGCCCGGTCAGTCTCTACAATCCGGACATCGCCACCATGGAGGCCGATCCGACCGAGGCTTATGATCAAGGGGATGCGACCGGTTTTATCCGCTTGAACGCACTGCGCCTCAAAGTGAGCTCTGGTGTTGAGCAAAGCGGCAAGTAAAAAGATTTATCCCGGACTTACAATGGGCTCTAATTGAATTCTGTCTGCGGCCGTTTTTCACATGTTGAACATCAATATGGAAAACGGCCTGCGTCTTTGAATATGATTAGGGATTGCCCGTAAGAGCATTGAAATAGATAAGGAGTGAAACAGGTGAGCAAGCTGTGGGGAGGCCGCTTTACGAAGCAGACCAACAAATTAGTTGAAGAATATACCGCATCTATCGGATTCGACAAGGCGCTGGCCGAGGAGGATGTGCAGGGAAGCCTGGCGCATGTGACGATGCTGGCCAAGTGCGGGATCGTTCCTGAGGAGGATGCGGCAAGGATTAAGGAAGGATTGCAAGCCGTACTTGAAAAAATCCGCAACGGTGAGCTGGAATATTCCGTCGCGGACGAGGATATTCACATGAACATCGAGAAGAACCTGATCGAGGAAATCGGACCGGTCGGCGGCAAGCTGCATACGGGCCGCAGCCGCAACGATCAGGTGGCGACGGATATGCACCTGTATTTGCGCAAGCGGGTCGTCGAGTTCGTAGGATTGCTGCACGACCTGCAGGAGGCCCTGATCGGGCAAGCGAAGGCCAATCTGGATACGATCGTTCCAGGCTATACCCATTTACAGCGGGCTCAGCCGATTCTGTTCGCTCACCATCTGCTCGCTTACGTCTCGATGTTCCAGCGCGATATCGAGCGTCTGCAGGACAGCTACAAGCGGATTAACGTCCTGCCGCTCGGCGCGGGAGCCTTGGCCGGAACGACCTTTCCGATCGATCGCCATTTCGTGGCTGAGCAGCTGAACTTCGGCGGCGTTTACGAGAACAGTCTGGATGCGGTCAGCGACCGTGATTTTATCCTTGAGTTCCTGGCAGATGCCTCGATCCTGATGATGCACCTGTCCCGTTTGAGCGAGGAGCTGGTCATGTGGAGCAGCACCGAATTCCGCTTTGTCGAGCTGGACGATGCCTTCTGTACAGGCAGCAGCATTATGCCGCAGAAGAAGAATCCGGACGTGCCCGAGCTTGTCCGCGGCAAGACCGGCCGCGTCTACGGCAATTTGATGGGCCTGCTGACCGTCCTGAAATCCCTGCCGCTGGCTTACAATAAGGACATGCAGGAGGATAAGGAAGGCATGTTCGATACGGTGGCCACGCTGCAGGGGGCGCTGCAATTGTTTGCCCCGATGATTGCTACGATGAAGGTGAATAAGGAGCAGATGCGCGAGGCTGCGAACAAGGATTTCTCCAACGCGACCGATATCGCTGACTTCCTGGCGAACAAGGGCTTGCCGTTCCGTCAGGCGCATGAAGTCATCGGCAAGACGGTGCTGTACTGTATCCAGCACAATAAATACTTGCTGGATCTCTCCCTGGAGGAATTCAAGCAGTTCTCTCCGCTGTTCGATGAGAGCATCTACGAGGTGCTGCAGCCGGAAACGGTCGTGAACGCCCGCAACGTCTATGGCGGTACAGCGACCAGCCAAGTGAAGGCGGCAATCGGCCGGGCCGAAGAGAAATTGCAGGCTACCGGACAATGGGTTCAGGAATTTTTGAATAAAAGCAAATAAAAAATATGCTTTGTAAGATCAGATCTAAGAGCAGGCTTTGTCCACGGGACAAGGCCTGCTCTTTTCACTTGCCCATCAAGCAGAGTAGAAATCCCTCTAAGTTTTATGCTATCAAACCTTCCCTACCCTGCTGCGGAAAAGATGATCTGTATTTTTTTCGCCTTCAATAGTTCATGGGATTTTCCTGAGTTTTTGAAGAAAAATAAATGAAAATACGGCAAATATATTTTCTTTTCTGAATATTTTCATAAAAGGTATAAAAAAATTATCGTTTTTTTGTCGAAAATAAATATATAGAGTCATTGACTAATAAAATTTTGCAAAAATCCTAGTTGTTTCGATCTAGTTGGAGACGAGAAAGCCTGCGTCCAACCAATGCTTAAGACAGAAAAAATTTGGATGGGAATAAAACAATGCCGCAGCATCAGAGAATTAAATGTTTTAAGGGGGACGATTACAAGTCGTATTAAGGCGGGTGAGCTGGATGGCTTAGGCAGAAAAACGACAACCGTTGAATTCACAACAGCTTAGCAGTACATACACAAGATCTTGGGGGAGAGAAGAAAATGGGAAAAGTATGGTCGGGCTTGCGCCAAATGCTCGAGTTTAGGTCACTTCGTAATCGGTTATTGCTGGTGTTTACTATCATGTTGGTCGTACCCAATCTAGTCATCGTGTTTTCTGGTATAACGAGCGCGAGGCATGAACTGGTATCGAAGATTGAGAATTCTGCCAAAACCAGCGTCGAGCTGATGAATGAATCTCTTGATTTGGCTATAGGCGCGCAGGTCCGGAATATAGAGCAGCTGGCTATGCAGATCAATTCACAGCAAATTGACGCCAAATCTCCTGAGGTGCAGGCTTTGATGGAGCTGTTCATGGAGAAGCATCCTGAGCTTGAACTGCTTACTGTTGGAAACAATAACAAAGCCTTTATGAAGGCACCTGATCCAGGGCCGCATGAATATGATCCGACCGTCCGGGACTGGTATATAGCCGCGCTTGCGGACCCGACGAATACAGTTATTATTGATCCCTTCAAATCAGCGACCTCGGGAAATCATAATTTGTTCATCAGCCGGGCTCTTTCGGATGGTCAAGGAGCTATAACGGTATCTTATAATATGGCAGTAATCAATGAGTTCACTGAACATGTTGAGATCGGCAGTGAAGGGTTCGTCTTCCTGCTGGATCGCAGCGGCAATTATACTTATCATCCGGATTATGAGGCCGGGGAAAAAGCTGAGGGGGAATATATTCCGCAAATTCTGGCAATGGAGTCGGGCTTTATCGACTTTGAGAATGAGCTGACCGGATATCCTCAACGGGGCTATGTTGTAACCAATAAGCTTACGGGACTAAAGGTTGTCGGAGTGCTTCAAATGAATGAATTCGATAAAGCAACCGCCCCTATCTTTTGGACGTCCCTTATTGTGCTTGGCGTGGCTCTTATTGTCTCCGGAATCGTGCTATTCCTGATCATTCGCAGTGTGACGCGTCCGATCGAGCAGCTGAACCGTTCGGCCAAGCGGGTAGGAGAAGGTTATCTGAATGAGAAGGTTCATATTCAACGAAGAGATGAAGTCGGACAATTGGCCGAAAACTATATTGAGATGGTCGCCTCGATCCGCGGGATGGTAATAGACGTTTCCGAGGTCTCCAGCCAGCTTGCTGCTTCCAGTGAAGAACTGACGGCAGGTACGGAACAGAATGCGAAAACGGTGGAGCATGTCGTTAATCTGGTACAGGAATCCTCCGAGGGGGCGGAGCAGCAGGCTGAGGTCTCGATGGAAAGCGCCAAGACGATGGAGGAAATGTCCCAGGGCATTTATAAAATCGCCGAAGCTTCGGGGGCTATCGTCGAATCATCCTCTAAAACGGTGGAGGATGTCCGTTATGGCAGCGAAAAGGTAGACCAAGTCGGGCTGCAGATGGAGGAAATCCGCCGGTCGACAGGGCAATCGGCCGAGCTGATGCATAAGATGAACGAGCTTAGCGCTCGCATTGCCGGAATGAGTACCGCGATTTCGGATATCGCCGTTCAGACGAATTTGCTGGCGTTGAATGCAGCTATTGAAGCGGCGCGTGCCGGCGAGGAAGGAAGAGGCTTCTCCGTCGTGGCCGGAGAAGTGCGGAAGCTGGCCGAGCAGTCCAGAATGACGGCGGAGCAAATCGGTGAGGAAATCGTGCAAATGACCAGCTTGACGGAGCAGGTCTATGCAGTCATGAATGAAGAGGTCGCAGCCAACGTGGAGCGGGGGATCACTGTAACTGCGGAAGCTCAGAATGCATTCCAGCAAATCCAGGATTCGACACGGCATATTACGGAGCAAATTCACGACGTATCTGCGATTACACAGCAAATGTCGGCGAGTGCGGAGGAAATCGCCAATTCTGTAAAGCATATCTCGCAAACCTCGCAGCAGAGCCTGGACTCCTTCCAAAGTGTTACGGCTGCGACGCAGGAACAACTGGCCTCCATGGAGGAAATATCGTCTGCCGCCGACGGCCTGGCTCGTATGGCTGCGGATATGCAGAGCAAGATCGAGCATTTCAAAGTTTAATTTGGCTGGGCTTGGCAGGACATTGTAGGACATTGTAGGACTTTGCAGAGCTTGGTAGAGTTTGGTGGAGTTTGGTGGAGCTTAGCGAGGTTTGGCGGAGCTTTGTAGGGTTTGGTAGGGATTGGTAGAGTGATAGGGATTGGCGGAAATGGCAGGGAACGGCAGGGGTTGGTGAGGTTTGGCAGGGGCATACGCAAAAAACTGGATTTGTTGTAATTAAAATCTTCACTCTACCGCTGTATGTACAGTTAGTTGGATTTCTTGTAGTTAAAGTTAGGTATACGGGGGAGAAGGTCAAAAAGCGATGCTTTAGATACACGAATTACAGCTATTTGGCGTCACTGTTCTGATGGAACTAAAATAGTCACAAAAAATCCAGTTAAACCGGACCTGGCGCGTAAATAGGCATTGCACATTATGCCCCTGCTCCCTGTGCATACTTCTCTATGCGTAGAGCACTCAGAGCGAACTGTCTATGTGCATGATCTCTGTGTACAACTCTCTCAGCGGAACCCATGTGAATTTTACAAATGTGCTTATGTGAGAAGTCCGAACTATCCCAATGTACAGGAGCCCTAATGTGTTAATGTGCAGAGTACGAACTATCCCAATGTACAGGAGCCCTAATGTGTTAATGTGCAGAGTACGAACTATCCCAATGTACAGGGCATCAAACGTATATCCGCCCATGTGCCGATTTTAGAGCTGTTACAATTCAGATTCGCCCTATCTAAAGAACCGTCCGGAGATAATTCAAATTGCCGGATGGTTTTTCTAATTCACTGCATTTCGAATATTCTGAAAATATTGAATGATTTTGAGCAATTGTCTCCTGTAGCTCTCAGGGGCTCTCCATCTATACTAAAAGTACAGAAAAGGAGAGTGAACACATGGAACGAACGACACCTTTAGCTACCGGGACGCCTGTGCGTAAAAAATCATTTCTCAAGCGTTGGGACTCTCCCATTGCAGGTTATTTATTCATTTCCCCGTGGCTCATCGGCTTCCTGGCGTTAACGGCCTACCCGATGCTGTTGTCCTTATATTATTCCTTCACCAACTATACTTTAATGAAGCCGATCGAATGGATCGGCATGGAGAACTACAACCGTATTTTCACAGCGGATGAGAAATTCGTCCAATCGATCAAAATCACGTTCTATTACGTGCTGGCCTCGGTGCCGCTCAAGCTCATTGCAGCGCTGCTGGTGGCCATGCTGCTGAATAAGGCGGTTCGCGGGATCTCGATTTACCGGACGGCTATTTATTTCCCGTCCCTCATCGGAGCGAGCATCGCGGTTTCCCTGCTCTGGAAAAATATCTTCGGCGTGGACGGCTTCTTTAATAAAATCCTCGGCGTCTTCGGCATACCGGGCACGGGGTGGGTGACGAACCCGGATACGGCGCTATGGTCGCTGATCGTATTGTCCGTCTGGCAATTCGGATCCTCGATGGTTATTTTCCTCGCCGGCTTGAAGCAGATCCCGAATGATCTTTACGAGGCTTCGGCTGTGGATGGCGCGGGCAAGGTAAGGCAATTTTTCAAAATTACGCTGCCGATGCTGTCGCCAACGCTGTATTTTAACCTCATTATGGGGGTTATCAACTCCTTCCAGGTGTTTACGCCTGCTTACGTAATCACCGCCGGAGGGCCGATGAACTCCACTTATGTGTATGCGCTTTACTTGTATGAACGGGCGTTCAGCCGTTATCAGCTCGGATATTCCTCCTCCTTGGCCTGGATTATGCTGTTGATGATCGTTGCTGCTGCCGTCGCCATTAACCTTACGTCAAAATACTGGGTATTCTACGAATCCGAGAGCCAAGGAGGGAAAAAGAGAAGATGACCAAGTCAAAATGGAAAAGCTTGATCCGCCATGCGATGCTTATTGTATTCAGCTTGATTATGGTCTATCCGGTCATTTGGTGGATCGGCGCTTCTTTGAAAAGCAACCAGGAGCTGAGCTCGCCATCGCTTTTCCCGACCGTGCCCCAGTGGTCTAACTATGTAAAAGGCTGGCATTCGGTTCCGGGATTCACGTTTACCGATTTCTATGTGAATACCTTCTATCTGATTATCGCAGTTATCATTGTGACGGTGATTTCCAGTACGCTTGTTGCCTTCGGTTTCGCAAGGCTGGACTTCCCGCTGCGGGGCTTCTGGTTCTCCCTGCTCATGCTAACGCTGATGCTGCCGGGACAGGTGCTCATCATTCCACAGTATGCGATGTTCCATCAGTTCGGCTGGGTCAATACGTATTTGCCGTTTATCGTGCCCCACGCCCTCGCGGGGGGAGCGGGAGGAACCTTCTTCGTATTCCTGCTCATTCAATTCATTCGCGGTATTCCGCGGGAGCTGGATGAATCTGCAAAAATCGACGGCTGCAGCTGGTTTGGTATTTATTGGAGAATCATCATGCCTTTGATGAAGCCGTCGATCGTGACCGTGATCATTTTCTGCTTCCTGTGGAACTGGGACGATTTCCTCGGACATCTCCTATACATTAACTCTGTCGATAAATACACAGTAGGACTGGCTCTGCGGATGATCAATGACGCCCAGGGCGGCGCCGAATGGGGACAACTGCTGGCGATGTCGCTCGTATCCATTCTGCCGGCAACTCTGCTGTTTACCTTCGCTCAGAAGTATTTTGTCGAGGGTGTAGCCACTACGGGAATTAAAGGCTAGCCAGCAAGTAACCAAATAGTTTAAAATGAGAAAACATTGAGGCTTGTACAGCTTCAATGTTTTTCTTGATTATAATTGCGGTTGCTTTTCTGGACTCTTAGGGAAAAGGGGACGTCCTCATGACCAATCCATTCAAAAAATACCGTATCGATCTTCTGTTCATCGTTTGTTTTGCCGGCTTGATCACCATTGTACTGGCCAGCACGGTGTGGATTAGCTATGCAATCTCCTCCCGCGAATTGGCCGAGAATACGTCTTATTACCAGAAAAGGCTGCTGGAGGAGCTGAATAATGAAATTACGGGCAGGCTTACATCCATCGAGCAGGTCTCACTGACCACCTCCAGGGACAGCGATTTGCTTACGTTCCTGTCAGGCAAGGACGATGAGTTCGACCGTTACCGCAGGTCGATGGGCATTCAGCAGGCTCTCGCTCACCTTACTTATTCGATTCCGCAAATACAGGCGATCGACTTGTATCTGGAGCAGCCGCAATGGGGCGACCACCAGAGCTATATCCAGTTTCATCAATTGGATGAAGCGGAGAAGCAGGCTTGGTATCAGACTCTGGAGAAGAACGACTTCGCCTGGTCGGAGGAGCATCAAATTTCAACTTTTAAAGGAGAGGCGTCCGTATTGAGCTTCTCCCGGAAAATTTATTACAATACCCGGTTTATGGGCATTCTTGTCATCCATGTGAAGGCTGATTGGATCCGGAGCATGCTTGAGGGATATTCTCAGGATTCGAACCGCATCTTATTGGATAGCAACGGCAGGGAGCTGCTCAGTGTCGGGAAGCCGATGAAGGAAGCGGGACTGCTGGAGTCCGATCCGCGGTTTACTGGCGAATCCGGGGTCTTTCGCTTGCATACACAGCCGCACGGCGTCGAGAATCTGATCGTGTATTCCAAAGTAGCAGATTCTGACTGGATGCTCGTCGAGATTACTCCATGGAAGCAGATTACGGCGGGCAGCGTGAAGCTGGCCGGGGCGATCATTTCGATCGGCATCGGTGCCTTGGTGCTGGCCTTCCTGCTAACGCTCTGGTTAAGCCGGCAGTTCATGAAGCCGATTGCCCAGCTGGTGAAGGCGATGAAGACTTATGTCGTCGGGGGAGAGCAGCCAGAGCTGACGAGCGACTACACGAATGAATTCGGCGTTCTGTTTGCAGGCTATCGCCGGCTGAATGAACGGATTGAGGCGCTTTATCTATCGCTTGCCGAGCGCTACGAGCAGCAGCGCAAGGCCGAAATTGAAGCGCTGCAGGCCAATATTAACCCGCATTTCCTCTATAATACGCTGGATCAGCTCAATTGGATGGCGATCGCGGAAGGCCAGGACAAGATGAGCCGTATCCTGGAGCTGATGGGCCGCATGTTCCGCATCGGCTTGTCCCATGGAGAAAGCTTTATTACGATCGGCGAGGAGCTGACGCATGTGGGCTGTTATTTGGAAATTCAGCAGCTGAGATGGGAGGACGGGCTCGAGTACGAGGTGCAGGCGTCCCCGGAGGTGCAGAAGCTGTACATTCCGAAGATGACGCTTCAGCCCTTTGTTGAAAATTCAATCATCCATGGTTTCAATTCAAGGCAAAGCGGCAGTATCGCTATTCAAGTGGCCGAGGAGGGCGAATGCGTACGCATCATCATCGAGGATGACGGCATCGGCTTGTCTCATAATCATGACAAGGGGAATAACCGGCGCAAGGGCGGCTACGGTATACGGAACGTAAGGGAAAGATTTTCGGCGTATTTCGGCAAGGGTTTCGACATCGCGCTTGCGGACGGCGGGCAGGGAGGAACGGTGGTGTCTTTGACCTTCCCGCGGCTTGAGGAGGCTCCAGGGAAAAAATAAAAGATAATCGGACGATTTTATAATAAATTGTGCATCTCTCTTATACTCCAAACTATATGGAGTTGATAGGATAAATATTGACTACAATATATTTTTCTTAGGGGGTAAGTCAACATGATGAAATGGAAGCGATTCCAGATAGTCGCAGTATTGCTGGTATGCTCCTTGCTGCTGGCGGCATGTGGCGGCGGAAAAGGAGATAATGCAGGAGCTGCAGGCGATACTCCGGCTGCATCCAATTCAGCTTCAGACAAAGTAAAATTGCGGATTATGTGGTGGGGATCCCAGCCGCGTCACGAAGCGACGCTGAAGGCGCTTGAGCTGTACACGGAGAAGAACCCTCATGTAACCTTCGAGCCTGAATACTCAGGAATGGACGGCTATCTTGATAAACTGTCCACGCAGGCAGCGGCTCATAACGAACCGGATATTATCCAAATGGATCCAGGCTGGATTTCAGACTGGACATCCCGCAACCAGCTGGAAGCGCTGGATTCCATGGTTAACCTGGAGGACTTGACGCCAAGCCTTCTGCCAATCGGCCAGAAAGACGGCAAGCAATATGGCGTACCGCTGGGTTCGGTTGCGTTCGGTATGATCTACGACAAGGCAGCATTGGAAAAAATGGGCGTAACACCGCCTCAGAACGGCTGGACATGGGACGACTTCTTCGCGCTTGCGGAAGAAGTGAAGCCTAAATTGGCAAAAGGCCAATACTTCACCTTGGATTATGCCGGCAACTACTTCATGTTCAGTGCCTATCACTATGCTAAAGGCAAAGGCACTCTGATTACCGATGATGGCAAATTCAACATCGATGAAGAGACGTTCCTGGAATGGACCAAAAAGTTCGAGCAGCTGCGCAACGAGGGCTTGGTACCTCCAGCCGATTTGAACGCGTCCGATAAGGAAATGGATCCGACAGCTGACCTGTTGGTTAACGGCAAAGTATTGTTCCGTTACTCCTTCTCCAACAACTACACGACTTGGGACAGCATGAAGGAAGGGGCATTTGATCTCGTAACGATGCCGCGCGCCGAGGAAGCGGGAGGCTGGCTGAAGCCATCCATGTTCCTCAGCTTGTCTCCGAACTCGAAGCATAAGGAGGAAGCGGCGAAATTCATCGACTGGTTCATTAACGATCCAGAGGCAGGAACTGTTCTAGGAACGGCTCGCGGTGTACCTGCCAACACGAAAATCGCAGAAAGCTTGATTCCGAACCTGCCTGAGGGCGAGAAAGTAGGCATGAAGCTGATCGACGCAACGACTCCGGACGGACAGACCTTTACGACGGGGCCGGAAGGCTGGGTAAACTTCATCGATAAAGACTTCCCGCTTGTGCGCGATGAGCTGAGCTTCGGCAGAACAACGCCGGAGAAAGCCTACGAGTCCTTGAAGAAGGCAGCGCAAGAATACGAACAATAAGATGAACAACCTCTATTTTTAATTTGAACAACCTCTAAACTATAACGTCATGCCTGAGGGGCTTAACAGCTCATCAGGCATGGCGTATTATCATCATTGCAGGCATTTTATTCAATAAATAAAATGCGCGAGCATCATGTGCAGGAGAAGGGGGCTCTAGAGGATGTGGAAGATTGGAATTATCGATGACGACCGCGGGGTGCTGCAGGGAATCAGGAGAGCGATCCCCTGGGACGAGCTTAATGCAGAATGGGCGGGCGAGGCGCTGAACGGTGAAGAAGGACTGGAAATGATACAATCTGCTTCGCCCGATATCGTGATTACGGATTTATATATGCCCGTGATGAACGGGCTCGATATGATCGAGCAGCTGCGGCAAAGCGGATATGCAGGCAAAATCATCATTCTCAGCGGATATTCGGATTTTGAATATGCCCGTCAAGCTCTTCGGCTGAATGTAAGCGACTATTTGTCCAAGCCGGTCAGCGTTCCTACTCTAAAGTCCGTGCTGGGCCAGGCCATCGACGATTTGGAGAAGCAGGAAGAGAAGCGCATGAAGCAGGATGAGCTGATTCAGAAGCTGCGCTTGTATGAGCCTTTCGTTGAGAAGGAATGGGTCAAGTCGGCTGCGGCGGGCACCCTGCAGAGCTCCCGTCTGCAGACGGAGATTCCAACGCCATATCGTTACTGGTCTGATTGTGATCATACCGTCATAGGCATCGAATTGGTTCGCGATCAGCGGGCAGCCAAGCTGAGCCTTCCAGACTGGAGCCTCCTTCGTTTTGCAGTCAGCAATATCGTTAGCGAGGTAACCCAGGAGGCCTTCGCCTCCTTTGATTATACCGATTTGCATACCAATCGCTCCGTGCTTATCGTCCACAGCGACCGTACAGAGAAGGACGACCGGCTGCGCGAACGGCTGGAGCAGCTAGGCGTCCGCCTGATCGATTGCGTTCAGAGCTATTTGAAGCTGAAGCTCCGCATCGGGATCGGGGAGCGGAAGAAGAGCATTGGTGAGATCGGCAGCTCGACGGAGGAAGCCTTCCGCGTCATTGATTTGAATCCCCAGCCGGCAGTTCCCGGGTACGATCTGTACGTCTATACACGGGAGCTTCGCAGCGGAGGAGCTGGAATGCCAATCCGGCCCGTTAAGCTGTATTTGGAGCTGGCCGGGGCGATCCGAACGTCGCAGGAGAATCAGGCGCGCAAAATTATTATGGATTACATGACGCGCCTAGAGCAGGAGGAAGGCATCACGAAGTCGTATGTCGGCATGCTGGCAGGCGAGCTGTGGGGAATTATCGCCTTTGCTTTTTATGAGATGGGGACGGTGCTGGACGATATTTTTTCGAACGATTCCATCACCCGCGAAATCACCGAACTAAAGCGTCCTTCCGAGCTGGCCGAATGGCTTGGGGCCAAGATCGGAATCGTGTTCAGCAGCCGCGAGTGGGGCGGCAACGGCAAGCATCGGCAGGCCGTCGATTTCATGATGGAATACATCCACGAGCATTATGCCGAGGATATTACATTGGCCGGACTGGCGGATAAGGTGTACATTTCGCGGAACTACCTGTCGATGATCTTCAAGAACATTACGGGCGAGACGTTCAACAATTATTTGACAAGGGTCCGGATTGAGAAGGCCAGGGAGCTCCTGATGGAGAAGAAAGCATTAGTCTACGAAGTGGCTGAAATGGTCGGGTATAAGAACGTACCGTATTTCAGCACCGTGTTCAAGAAGATCACGGGAATGAACCCGACGGAAATTGTGAAATGAAGAAGAGGTGGCAGAATGAACAGCAAATATGATTTGGCATGGCTGCGATATGACGAAGCTTCAGCAGGGCGTTCCGCAGCGATAAAGCCGTTTGAAGGGTATTTGAGCAGTATCGTGGCGGAAGAAGCGGCTTCACCTGTTTCCCGCACGGCGATTCAGGAGCTGACGGAAGGTATCGCCAAGCTGACGGGCAAGCAGCCTTCCGTGCTTCGGGATGCAGCTGCAGACCGCTTCCTGGCCGTAGGGACAATCGGCAGCGGCGGCAATTTGCCTCTGTTGAAGGATTCGATCGAGACGGCGGAGACAGCTCGCCTCGGGGAAGAAGGATATATCATCCGCAAGGCAGTCCGGGAAGGCAAGGAGGGCATTATCATTGCCGGCGGAACGGATAAGGGCCTGCTATATGGCGTCTTTCATTTCCTGCGCCTGCTGCAGACGGCGGGTCAATCTCCCGATGAACTGAATTTGATCGAAGCGCCGAAGTACCAGCTGCGGATGGTCAACCAGTGGGATAATATGGACGGAAGCATTGAGCGCGGTTATGCGGGCCAATCGATTTTTTACCAAGACAGCATCATCGTCTCCGATTTGACTCGCGTGCGGGAATATGCCCGAATGCTGGCCTCCGTTGGCATTAACGGTATCGCCATCAATAACGTGAACGTGCACGAGGTAGAAACGAAGCTGATTACGCCTGAGCTTTTGCCGGACGTTGCCCGGGTTGCTGACGTATTCCGCGAATACGGCATTCGCCTCTATCTCAGCGTGAACTTTGCAGCACCAATTGAGCTGGGCGCTACGTCCACGGCTGACCCGCTGGAGCCGGCGGTACAGGAATGGTGGAAGCAGCGGGCGGCGGACATTTATCGTTATATTGCTGATTTTGGGGGCTTCCTGGTCAAGGCAGATTCCGAGAACCGTCCAGGGCCGTTCACTTACGGACGGGATCACGCAGACGGCGCTAATATGCTGGCCGAGGCGCTGGAGCCTTTTGGCGGACTCGTGCTGTGGAGATGCTTCGTCTACGATTGCCACCAGGACTGGCGGGATCGCAAGACCGACCGGGCCCGCGCGGCCTACGATCATTTCAAGCCGCTGGACGGCAGATTCAAGGATAACGTCATCCTGCAAATCAAGAATGGCCCGATGGATTTCCAGGTCAGAGAGCCGGTATCGCCGTTGTTCGGCGCCATGAAGCAGACGAATCAGATGCTGGAGTTTCAAATTACGCAGGAGTATACGGGTCAGCAAAGGCATGTATGCTACTTGATCCCGCAGTGGAAAGAGGTGCTGGAGTTCGACACCCTCTGTCAGGGCGAAGGCAGCAAGGTGAAGGATATTGTCGCTGGACAGGTTCATCCGTACAAATATAGCGGGATTACGGCAGTGTCCAGCATTGGCAACGATTATAACTGGACAGGGCATTATCTTGCCCAATCCAATCTGTATGGATATGGGCGGCTGCTGTGGAATCCGGAGCTGAGCGCGGAGGAGATCGCCAAGGAATGGACGAGCATGACCTTTGGCTTGGATCCGGATGTCACGGACACCATCCTCGGCATTCTCATGGAATCCTGGCCGACCTATGAGAGCTATACGTCCCCGCTTGGCGTAGGCTGGATGGTCGTGCCGCATTACCACTACGGCCCTGATGTGGACGGCTATGAGTACTCCAAATGGGGAACATACCACTTCGCTGACCGCGACGGCATCGGCGTGGACAGAACCCAGGCGACGGGCACGGGATATACCGCCCAATATGTTGGCGCTAATGCAGCGTTGTATGACAGCCTGGAGTCTTGCCCGGATGAGCTGCTGCTATTCTTCCATCATGTTCCTTACATGCATGTTCTGAAATCCGGCAAGACGGTGATTCAGCATATTTACGACACTCATTTTGCAGGAGTGGAGCAGGTTGAACAGTGGCTCGTCCGCTGGGCTGCCCTGGAGTCGAAGCTTGACCGGCAGCGTTATGAGCATGTCAAAGAGCGTCTGCTGGAGCAGCTGGAGAGCGCCAAGCATTGGCGCGATGTCATCAATACGTATTTCTACCGCAAATCAGGCATCAAGGATCAGCATAACCGGGTGATTTACTAGAGTTCTTATAAAACAATAAGATCATTTATGCCTAACAGAGACCCTGGACTTCAACTTCGGTTGGAATCCGGGGTTCTTTGCGTTTTTTATTGTACGGTTGTCGCCTCTTTTCGTATGATCGATGTAATAAAAGAGAGGTGGATGAATTTGGAGGAACGGTTAGCAAAGGTTATAAGAATAAATGGGGTGGGCCAGGTGCCGGGCGGCCATTATGGAAAAATCAATACGGACGGAGCCGCGACGATCCAAGGGAAGTGAAGTGTGCTTCTCTCACGGCAAACGGGTCATTGAAGCTGACGGATTCGACATATGCGGAGCAATTTCGCCTGAACGGAACGGGCCGGGGTTCGGGTACGATTGCCGGAGAGCAGCTGCGTTTGGACGGAACGATGAAGCTGGATGGCGATGTGAGCTTTGGCCGTATCCACATCAACGGGATGCTGCAGGCCAGCGGCGGAGCGGTTGGCGAACAAGCGGACATCGACGGCGGGATGAAGCTGGACGGCTCGGCAAAATACGAAACATTACAGGTTCATGGCCTTCTCCAGGTTGGCGGGAAGCTGAGCGCAAGAGAGATGGATATCGTGATGGCCGGAGCGTGCCGTGCCAGTGAAATTAGCGGCGAACGCATCCGCGTCCGCAAGAAGCTGGGGGCTGGCCGTCTGATTGGCTTGCTGTCGTCCACATTAGCTCCTCGCCTGACAGCCGAGCTGATTGAGGGGGATGACATTATGCTGGAGGCAACCAAAGCGGGGGTCGTTAGGGGAAATACAATCCGGATCGGACCGGGCTGTGAAATAGACCGTGTGGAGTACAGGGTGCATTACGAAGCTGATCCCGGCTCAACTGTAGGCAGTGCAGGACAGGTGCAGTGAGGCAGGCCTGTCCGCTGAAGCTTATCATCGCCCCAACGGAGATGGCCCAACTGGAGATAGGCTAACCGGAAATGGGGCAACCGAAGGTCATGCTGTTTCGCTCTTGGCATTATTTGGGCTCAATATAGCCTTTGCGCCCTGCGGCGTATCCGAAGAGAATCGTCACTAGGGACAGCCCAGTGATCGTTGCCAGCGGAACCGACCAGTTGCCGCTCTTATCGTGGATGAAGCCGAACAGGGTAGGGCCTACGGCAGCCAGTAAATAGCCGATGGACTGCGCCATGCCGGACAGCTCGGCAGCCTGATCCGCCGTTCGCGACCGCAGGGCGAAGAACAGGATGACGAGGCTGAAGGTCGTTCCGCAGCCGAGTCCGATCGCCGCGATAAACAGCGGGGCCAGGGCAGCGGAGCCGAGCCATATCCCTCCGAACCCGAGCAGGAACAGGGAGGAGGAGCCGGCGGCCAGACCCTTCTGGCTTTGCGATCTTGAGGCGATAAGCGGCATCAGGAAAGAGCCGGCCATGCTGGCGATTTGCATCAGGGAGAGCATCCAGCCGGCGGTGGCGGGGCTCATTCCCCGTTCATGGAGAATTTCCGGTAGCCACGAGATTCCGATATAGAACATGATCGACTGGAAGCCCATAAAAATCGTGACCTGCCAGGCGATGGCTGATTTCCAGACGGCTCCCGTTTTGTGATAGGAACTCGCGCCTCGCGCCCTGCCTGGATCCCCGCTGCGGCGCAGCTGGGGAATCCAGGCCAGCGCGGTCACGGCCGAGAGAATGACCCAATAGATAAGAGCGCTTCTCCAGCCGGCGTTACGCGATAGAGGAACGCTGATCCCCGAAGCGATGGCGGCCCAGCCGTTCATGGATGAGGTGTACAGGCTGGTCATAAGGCCGACGCGATGGGGGAAGTCGCGCTTGATCAATCCGGGCAGGAGCACGTTACAGACGGCAATTGCGCTGCCGATCAGGGCAGTTCCGAGGAATAGTGCCGGGATATTAGGCATGGACCGGAGCAGGATTCCAGCAGTCATGATGATCATGCAGCAGAACATCGTCCGTTCCATCCCGAACCGCCACCCCAGCTTGGGAGCAGCAAGCGCAAAGATGGCAAAAGCGATCAGCGGCAGTGTAGTGAGCATTCCTGATGCAGTATGGGATAGCCCTGTGCTGCCCTGAATTTCGCCGATAAGCGAGCCGACGCCAGTCAGGGGGGAGCGCAGCGTGGCCGCCGTAAGCAGGATGGCCGTGATCAGCAGCGCTGCGGCGCCAAGCCGGCTCGAAACGGGACGGCTGTTCTGGCCCTGCTCCAGGTTATCAATTGAAGAGCGGGAATTGGCACCTTGGCCGGGACGGCCTTTCGGACTGCTTTGACCCGTTTTGTAATCGGTACCTGGGTCGGAGGAAGAGGAATGTACGTCAGCTTCTATTTCGGATGGGACAGATGAATCGTAATTTGTTTTATTCATGGCTGTAGATATTCCTCCTGGTTATTATGCCGTGCTTACTAAAGTGGCTTAACTTTAACATATGAAAACTTTTTCAAGCAATAGTCAAGTTCCGGCAGTAGAATAAGCAAGCTGACTTGCGCGCAGCTTGCTTTTGCTGCGTATTACACGGGATCGGCAGGTGTTGAACCCTGCTCGCATACGGGTAATGGCTCCTAATGAAGTTTTCATGCATAAAGCACCCTTTTCATGCACAAAGCTCCCCAATATGATGTAAACAAATCTGTTGTATGGAATTCGGCGGGCGTCCAATCGATATCCTTAGCGTTTAGAAGCTTGGCCCTTCAACGCCGTCCTCTAATATGACCTTCGGAACCGCCTCGCCAGGGTTCGGCGCTGGGTGCGAAGGCGAATTTCCACCTTGGCCGGGCTTGTTATTCCCCTCATTTTTAGTTTCCTCCCCGCTATTTTTCTCACTATATATCGCTATGACGGTAGGCTGAGGCGGGTATGTATCACGGGACAGTCTGGTTCTGCTTACGGTCTTGCCGGAGACTTTCTTGATTCTATAGGATTCAACGACATAACCGGGCTTGCCCTGGGTAATCGTTTCTTGTGCACCGGGCGTCAGGGAGGGATTGGCGACGTATTTTGTCGGGATGGGAATCCATTCGGTTGTAAACGATTCGACATCATAGGTGATGTCGTCTGGGGCCGAGCCGAAGAGCTTTACGGTCAATTGGTCCTGCCTGATCTCGGATTGGATGAGCAGGTGGCGGCCGGTCGTGTTCTTGAAGCGAAAATTAATGTAGCCTCTAGCAAATGTGGCATCCAGCCCTTTAGGGACGTAGCTGACGGGCAGCGTGTGATTGCGCCTCTCTACGATATCAAGTCCCGCCCGAATGGCGGCATTGTACAGGGTGCTGGATACTTGGCAGATGCCGCCGCCAATGCCTGGCACGAGCCTGCCGCCGAAAATGACCGGCGCTTCTCGGAAGCCATACTTGTCCTCCGCGGCTTTAACTACCTGCTCATAGTCAAAAATCCCTTCCGGCGGCAGCACCATCCCTTGAATCGTACGAGCTACAGCATCGATATTATGGCGTCGGCCTTCCCCGCTTCCCTGCAGTTCTGTCGTGAACTGCGTAATTTTTCGCTCAATGCCCTGCTTCTGCAGGCTTTCCAGGGTGACCCTCGGCTCTAGGGTATACAGGGGGACTTCGAGAACAGGCACTCCGGGCTCGGCTTGATCAGCTCTGTGACCGGATTCATCTTTATGCTGCGGAAGCCTGGGGCTGCGCTGCTGAATAAGGGCTCTGAAGCTGATCCAATCGATCCGGGTAACGGCCTGGCCTGGCAGATATGTAATCTCGTCCTTGGCGGAGATAAGGCGTACGGCATTGACTGGCCTGCCGAAGCGGGCTTCCTCCCAATGTGGAGTGAATAACTGGCGTAATATTTTCTCATTCAGAATGATGTCCAGCTCCCAGAACTTGGGGAAATGCCATCGGGTCTGTGCCCGTTCCCACAGGGTTCCTTCCTGCAAGCGGGTGAGAGCGCCGTAGAAATGGGAGGCATCGTATCGTATGCCGAGCTCCTTCCAGGTCGAAGCAACCTCGGTTCGCCGCACTTTAACGACAATTTTTTCCTGCTCCATGCTCTGGATCATTTCCTCGACCAAAGCCGTCGCTTCGCCCTGGCTCATATGGCCGATATCCATTCCGTTGATGGTAACCCCGGGAGGTACCGTATCCCGGCTGGCATACAGGAAAAGGGTTCCGAAGAAAATGGATCCAAGCAGCAGCGTGCAAGCGAGTACAATGGTTACGAGGTGTAATATCTTCATACGGTTCTCCTTTCGAATCGTGAAATGGCGGCGTACAAACATATATATGATGAAATTCTGGAAACTTTCGGAGCTTCAGGGTACTCAAGTGGTAACATATTTGTTACAATAAAAAACGGGCTGATGAAATAACTCAGCTTTTAAAGGAATTGGCTGGAAAGTGTCGAAATGAATTACAGGAAGATATAGATCAGGAATCAAGGTTTAGGACGTGATGAGTTGATAGAAATGCAGGATGTTTGGAAGACCTATCCCAATGGGACTCACGCCCTTCGCGGCGTCTCGGTTCAGATAGACCGCAATGAATTCGTATATGTCGTCGGCCCTTCTGGCGCGGGGAAATCGACGTTCATGAAGCTTATATATCGCGAGGAAGTACCTACGAAAGGACAAATTTCAGTTAACGGCTTCAATATCGGGCGGCTGAAGCAGCGGAAGATCCCCTACGTTCGCCGCAATATCGGCGTCGTGTTCCAGGATTTCCGGCTCCTGCCCAAGCTGACGGCCTTTGAGAATGTGGCCTTTGCGCTGGAAGTGATAGAAGCGCCGAAGAAGGTGATCAAGAAGCGCGTCATGGAGGTGCTGGACCTCGTCGGGCTGAAGAACAAAGCCAATCGCGACCCTTCCCAATTGTCGGGGGGAGAGCAGCAGCGGGTGGCCATCGCCAGGGCGATCGTCAACAATCCATCAGTCATCATAGCCGACGAGCCTACCGGAAATCTCGACCCGGAGACTTCCTGGGAGATCATGCAGCTGCTGGATGAGATTAACTTCAGGGGAACGACAATCGTGATGGCTACGCATAACAAGGAGATTGTGAACAACATGCGCAAGCGTGTTATCGCCATTGAACAGGGCCATATTGTTCGGGACGAGCAGAGAGGGGAATATGGCTATGAATTTTAGTACCCTCCTGCGTCATTTTCGCGAAGGTGCGAAGAATGTGTTCCGCAACGGCTGGATGTCTGTGGCTTCTGTTACATCTATTATTGTGTCGCTATTCGTTCTAGGCGTGTTTATCCTGCTGGTGCTTAACGTCAATTCGTTCGCGGATGACGCGGACAGCATGGTGCAGATCAAGACGTATCTCAACTCCAACGTCGACGACAGCATGCGGCAGAAGCTGCATAATGATATCGCGGCGATGGAGGAGGTGAGCAAGGTTACCTTCATATCCAAAGCGGAGGGGCTCAAGGATTTCCGCGAGCAGCTTGGAGAGGAAGGCAAGGATTTGCTCGAAGGCTATGACGAAACAACGAATCCGATTCCGGATACGCTCCAGGTGGAGGTCGTTGAACCGACTACGGTTCCGTACGTCGCTACCAAGATCGAGCAGCTCAACACGAAATATCCGGATGAACCGATATATAAAGTAAGATACGGGCAAGGGACAACGGAGAAGCTGTTCAAAATTACCCGCGCCGTCCGCAATATCGGCTTTGCCTTTGTTGCAGGCCTTGGCCTGGTGGCCATGTTCCTAATATCCAATACGATTCGCGTAACGATTTTGGCTCGCCGCCGAGAAATCGGCATCATGAAGCTGGTAGGCGCGACGAATATGTTCATTCGCTGGCCGTTCTTCGTAGAAGGCGCGCTGATCGGGCTGATCGGTTCGGCCATTACGGTGGGCGTTCTATTCTTCGGTTATAACCAGCTTACAAATTCCGTTAAAGAGGACATTACACTGGCTTTCCAGCTCGTGCCGCTCGACGAGGTCGGATTCCAGCTCGCGGTGCTATTAATCGGACTGGGTCTGCTGATCGGTATATGGGGAAGTACAGTTTCCATACGTAAATTTCTTAAGGTGTAACTAATTATAAGTAAGAACTAATGAAGAAGGACGGGGAAGCGAAGTTGAAAAAGTGGATTTCCGTTGCAGTCGTAATCACTTTAGCCGCCATGATCTTCCAACCGGATAATGGGTACGCCAAGAGTAAGACTATAAGTCAAATCGATAAAGAGCTGAAGCAGCTGCAGGAGCAGGCCAAGCAAGCGAAGCAGCAGCAGGAGAAGGCTGCCAGACAGAAGCAGGAAGCTCAGCATTACGTGAACAAGAATACGAATTACCTCAAGGAGGTTCTCAGACAGATGGACGTCGTGAGCGCGGAGCTCGCGAAAATTTCCATGCAGATTCATGATACAGAGGAGAGTCTTCGAAATACTGCAGTGAAGCTGAGCGAGACGGAGGCGCGGATTGAGGAGCGCTCCAGTCTGCTTGACTCCCGCGTACGATTGATGTATACCGACGGGGCCGTCTCGTACCTCGATGTACTGCTGTCCTCGACCAGCTTCACGGATTTTCTGGAGCGTGCGGATTCGCTGCAGGCGATCGCGAACCAGGATCAGCTGCTGCTGAAGGAGCATAAGCAGGACAAGCTCTTGATTGAAGAGCAGAAGGCGCAGCTGGAGCAGGACTACGCCAAGGTCAAGCAGCTCTATGCGGATGCCGAGGCTCGCAAGAGCGAGCTGGAGCAGAAGGAGATCGAGAAGCAGCAGCTGATTGCCAAATATCATGCCGAGATTGAGGAATCCGACGATATTAGTGAAGAGCAGGAGAATCTTCTCATAGAGCTGGCCACAAAGCGGGCGGCTCTAGAGAAAGAGAAGAACAAGCTGAAGGCAGCGCAGGTGTATACTTACAAGAAGAGTTCTAAAGGATCTGGCGGATTTAAAGGCAATGGCGGCTCGATGGCGCTGCCCGTCAGCGGGGCACGCCTATCCTCCAACTACGGAACCCGGGTTCACCCGATTACGGGAAAGACGAAGAAGCATACAGGAATGGACCTTGCGGCTCCGCAGGGAACGGATATCAAAGCGGCCGAAGGCGGCGTGGTCATCGTTGCCGAGTGGTGGAGCGGCTACGGCAACACGGTCATCATCGACCATGGGAATAACGTCTGGACGCTGTACGGGCATATTCGCAACGGCGGAATCAAAGTCGAGAAGGGCGAGCAAGTGAAGCGCGGACAGAAGATCGCCGAGGTGGGCAGCACAGGCAACTCGACGGGTCCGCATCTGCATTTCGAAGTGCGGATTAACGGCAGCCCTGTAGATCCGTCCCCTTATTTGTAGCAGTTACGTTGGACTTTTTGATTTAGCACTTATACAATAGAATTATGCGACAATGAAACGGATACCGTCCATGCAGGATGAATATCCGTTTTTCCTTCTTTTCATCGTTGCATTATATTCCGTACAAGCTGAACATATACTATGATGGTTATAACAGGTGGGCTTCGAGTCGGCCGGATAAAACAGAGGCGGTGAATTTCTTCATGTTCAAAGGACGCACAGTTACTCTACTCGTTTTGGTTGCTATGGTAGTCAGCAGTTTGCTCACCGTGACTTTTACGGGACAATGGAGCTTGGCTGGCTCGGGACAGCTGTCGAGCGGCTTATTCGCGGATATCGGCGGACAGTCGAAGAGCGATATTAAGAAGATCGAGACTGCGCTTGATCTGGTAGCCAAGAACTACGTGGAAAAGGTGGATCGCGGCAAGCTCGTGGACGGCGCCATCAATGGAATGATGAATGCGCTGGAGGATCCATTCTCTTCATATATGGCTGGTGCAACGGCCCAGCAATTTTCGGAGCAGATTGAAGGCTCCTTTACGGGAATCGGTGCCGAGGTATCGATGGAGAACGGCAATGTAGTCGTGGTTTCGCCGATTAAGGGCTCCCCGGCGGAGAAGGCCGGCATCAAGCCGAAGGATATTTTATTGTCTGTGAACGGGGAATCTTTTGAAGGGCTGACCTTGAATGAGGCTGTATCCAAAATCCGCGGCCCCAAAGGAACAGAAGCCAAAATTAAAGTGAAGCGCGCCGGAGCCTCGGAAGCTATGGAGTTTACGATCGTTCGTGATGATATAGCCCTTGAGACGGTATATGCGCGGATGGAGAACGACAAGGTCGGCGTGGTCGAAATTACGGAATTCTCGATGAATACGGCGAACCGCTTCAAGAAAGAGCTTGAGGCGCTGGAGAATCAGGGAATGAAGGGCCTGGTCATCGACGTGCGGAATAATCCGGGGGGCGTGCTGCCGATCGTTATTGAAATGTCGGAGATGTTTGTGCCTAAGGGCAAAGGAATCGTTCAGGTCGAGAATAAGAACGGACGCCGGGAGGCCACGTTATCGCAAGGCTCCGGCAAGCCGTATCCGATCGTGGTGGTTACGAATAAAGGCAGCGCCAGCGCATCGGAAATTTTGGCGGGAGCATTGCAGGAATCGGCAGGAGCGAAGCTGGTCGGTGAGCCGACCTACGGCAAAGGCACGGTGCAGTCAAGCTACTCTCAGGAACTGGGCGATGGCAGCATGCTCAAAATCACGATCGCCAAGTGGCTGACCCCGAACGGGGAGTGGATTCACAAGAAGGGAATCCAGCCGGACATCAGTGTGTCCCAGCCGGATTATTTCTGGGTAGCTCCGATCAATAAAGAGAAAACCTATAAGTATGATATGCTCGGTGAAGACGTGAAGAGCGCGCAAATCATGCTCAAAGGCCTCGGCTTCGATCCGGGCCGGGTAGACGGCTATTTCGATAAAAATACAGAGCGTGCACTGAAACAATTCCAGGGTGCTAATGAGCTCGAAGCAAATGGTGTGCTTGAGGCTAAGACGGCAGAGAAGCTGGAGAGCAAACTGATTGAGCTCATCCGCGATCCGAAGAATGATGCACAATTGAACCGTGCCTTGGAGGAAATCCGGAAGGAAATCACCAAAGCGGCGTCGAAACCATAAGAGGGCTGACTTCAGCCTTCTTTTTTCTTAAGATGATTGCTTGTGGACCGTTAGGATGGTTGCTGGAGTAACTGTTATGATTACTGCTAGTGGAGTCGCTGGGCTTACTTGCTCGTGTAAAAGTTAGCTGTTTGCAGGTGTAAAAGTTAGCTGTTTGCAGGCGTTATCGTTATGGCGTTATCGTTATATAGTAATTGGATTTGTTGTATTTAAAAGTTGCATTTTAACGTTCAACATATAATTAGCTGGATTTTCTGTATTTAAAATAAGTCTTTTAGGAAAGTAGAGTTAAAAACAGTACTTTAGTTACAATAAATACAGCTATTTTGTCTAGTCGGTGCAAAAAGATAAAATAGACACAGGCAATCCAGCTAAATGTACATTAATCGTGAATATTGGCACCGATTGTGCTTCTCAAAAGGATGGGGGCGTGAATACCACTTGGATACCGTGCTTGAAGTTCTGTGGATGCTGGCGGAAGCGGGAGGGCAGCTTCTCCTGCAGCCGTTCTATTATATTGCGATTATTCTGATCATGCTTATTTATAGGCGTCAGGTGCTGCTGGAGCGCAAGCTATTCCATGTCAGGCTGCACAGCTGGGGCGCGCAGACGTGGCGCACCGTCCTAGGAGGACTCGCGGCCGGAGCCTGTGTATCGCTCATTTCGCTGTTTCTCGGCATGTCCATAAGCATGGAGGGGATCATCTGCATTTGGGCGGTCACGCTGTTTTTGCTGCTGTTCCGAGTCCGTTATCTATGTCTGGCTTATGCTGTGGGGCTGCTTGGCATAGCTCAGTTTATTCTGAATCTGGCTCCGGGGCTTCAAGGCAGCGGATGGATCGCCGAGGTGATTCGGATTGTCCGTGAGCTGAATATGCCTGCGCTGCTATGCTTAGCGGCCGTGCTTCATGTGGCGGAGGGCCTGCTGGTACGCTGGCAGGGGGCAGCCTTTGCCGGACCGCTGTTCTTTGAAGGGAAGCGCGGGAAGCTGGTTGGGGGCTATCAATTGCAAAGCCTGTGGCCGGTTCCGCTGTTCCTGCTGATTCCGGCGCAAACGGCCGGGGCTGTCCTGCCATGGACGCCGTTGTTTGGCGGGGATGCCTGGCAGGGAGGGTTTCAATGGATTGCTTTTCCGATCGTGATTGGTTTTACGGAGATGACCACTGGGCTGCTGCCAAAGGCAAAGGCTCGGGTATCCTCCGGCCGGCTGGTCGGTTACGGGGTGGTTATGCTGGCGCTAGCCCTGTTAAGCGCATGGTGGAGTCCATTTATGGTTGTGGCTGCGCTGGCGGGCATTATTTTGCATGAAGGGCTGGTGTGGCTTAGCCGTTTGGAAGAACAGAAAAGCAGCCCGCTGTTCGTTCATCCGGTTGACGGACTCAAGGTGCTTGCCGTGCTTCCGGGCAGTCCTGCGGAGGAGCTCGGCATCCAGGCCGGTGAGACGATCGCCAAGGCCAATGGCACTCCTGTGACCACGAAGGAGGAGCTGCACGCCGCGCTGCGCATGAACCCGGCTTTCTGCAAGCTGGAGGTGCGCAATTTCGCGGGCGAGAGCAAGTTCCTGCAGCGCGCGATTTATGCGGGCGAGCATCACCAGCTTGGCGTTATATTGGCGCCCGACGATCAGGCGCCGTTCGCCGTGCGGATGCGGCCGATCTCGCTGATTCACCTGCTTCGCCCGCGCCGCGAAGGAGAGTCGGCAAATCGCGGGGCTCGCCGTTCTGGAGGAGGGCATAAGTCCAGGTCTGCGGACAAGGGCCAGACGCCGTTGAAGCAGGATATACAGGCGGAGACGGAAGGTTAGCCAAAGTGTGTAAAGAACCATTAGGCGAAATCAGGTAAACTCAGGCGAAGTCACGTTAAATCACGCAAAATCAGGCGAGATCGGACGAAATTAGACGAAATTACGTAAAATCACCCGAAGTCACACAAAATCACACAAAATCACACAAAATCACACGAAATCGCTCGAAATCACACAAAGTCACGCAAGTTATCCGAAGTCACCCAAAGTCATACGAAATCACACGAAATTACTGTATTTGGGGTGGTCACTCGGCCACAGGCAGCGGAATATAATCTATAAGATCAGCGCGACAAAGAGCAGTTCAGAAGAGGATCTCTGAACTGCTTTTTTTGTGAAATACCTGAGGTTAACAATGTACGATCGACAACAAATTGATTAGGTTGAGAAGGTCGGTCGGATGTACTTGTGCAGCAGGATGGAGATCTCCATAGTACGGCAAATAAAACGCAGCATGAGCACAGATCTTGTGCAGGCAGCGCAGAGCTATAGCCCAGGCAGCACAGAGCTATTCGCCCTGGCGGCGCCGAGTCTAAGAAATACGGCAAACAAAAACGCAACGAGTATGAATTGCTCGCCTGGGCGATGCTGAAATCCAAGAAATACAGCAAATCAAAAACGCACCGTGAGCGGCAAGCGGCTCGCGGTGCGAGAAAGGCCAGGCTATAGCACAATCCAGCCTGGCTACTGCTGCAGCTGGCGAAGGACGGTGATTTCGACGCGGCGGTTTTTTTGACGGCCGGCTTCGGTGGAGTTGTCGGCATCCGGGCGTGTGTCCGCGTATCCGGCATACTGAAAGCCCTCCGGATCGAGCTTCTCGGTGTCCACGAAATAACGCAATACCGATAAAGCTCTGGCTCCTGACAGCTCCCAGTTATCCTTGTATTTCGAGGCATGGACGATCGGCAGATTGTCCGTATGTCCTTCAATGCTGATGACGGTGTCAAGCGTGCTGAACAGGCTGGCAAGCTTGGACAGCGTCTTGGCGGAGCCCTCTTTGAGCTCGGCCTTGCCTACGTCGAACAGGAAACGGTCGCTTAGGGTGATAGAAATCCCCTTGGGCAGGTCGGCTATCGTAATCTGATCCTCCAGCCCGTTGTCTTTAATGTAAGCTTCAATCATCTTCATCAGGTTGGACAGCTCTTCCTCCTGCTTGCGGAAGGCCAGCTCGCGTTCCGTAAGCGGCCCCTGCGAGGAGGCTCCCTGCTGCAGGCCGCTGCCTTGGTTCTGGTCTGGCCCCTGGGCATCCTTGCCGTTGTTATCCGCTTGATTCGTGCCCAGCTCTCCTTCGGATGGCGGGTTCCGATGGGTGTAGCGGTCGGCTGAGTCCAGAATTCCGCTGCCCTTTTCCAGAATCGAGTCCCCGCTCTTGAACGTATGCTGGAGCGATGCGGTGACGACCTCATATTTTTCGATATCGAGGCGGCTCATCGCATACATGATCACGAAAAAAATAAGCAGCAGTGTGATCAAGTCAGCATAAGTGATCAGCCAGCGGTCTCTGGTCTCGGCTCCTTCCTGCCTGCGTTGTCTGCTGCTGCGCTGCCTCATAGGTCATTCTCCATGAAGGAAGCTGATGATGAAGACGGAGATGAAGATGCAGCGGAAGGCAGCCCGGCATCCATGTCCGTGACGAAGGAGTCCATTTTCCGCCGAACGAGGATCGGATGATCTCCATTCTGGATGGAAAGTACGCCTTCAAGAATCATTTCCATCCGGGTGATGTCGTCTTCGCCGCGGGCTTTGATCTTGGAAGCGATCGGCAGGAATATGAGGTTGGCGCTAGCCACCCCGTACAGCGTAGCCGTAAAAGCCAATGCGATCGAAGGGCCGAGGGCCGTCGGCTCCGTCAGGCTGCCCAGGACATGGATGAGCCCCATGACCGTCCCAATGATTCCCATCGTCGGGGCATATCCGCCGGCGGATTCGAAGATTTTGGCGTAGCCATCGTATTTGTACTGGGCCGCATCCATGTCATACTCCATGATTTGCTTGACCATTTCCCTGTCGGTACCGTCAACGACAAGCTGAATCCCCTCCCGCAAATAGGCGTCGGGATGCTCGGCGATCTTCTGTTCCAGGGAGAGAACGCCTTCACGTCTTGCTGTTGAAGCCATATCGACGATGTCTTCAATTAATTGCCCGGTGTTTGCGTTTGCGGATGTAAAAGCGAGCTTCAAGGCTCGGGGAATTGTCTTTAGCCTCCGAACAGGAAAGCTGATCATGACCGCTGCGAACGTACCGCCGAAAACGATCAATGCTGCCGTAAGCTGCATGAGGCCTCCGACCTCTCCGCCTTCCCACAAAAAACCGCCAATCAGGGCGGCCAGTCCGATAATAATGCCAATAATCGTTGCGATATCCATAGATTTTCGACAGCTCCTATCCTATACTTACCGATTGCATCGAGAGGATGAAAAAGGTATAATTACATGGGAACACTTATTCCTATTTTGCGTAAATGTGGAATTAGCAAATCCGGCTTCTGTGACGCCTATCTGTGTCATCGGTGCATGATTTTCTTAAAAATAGAGAATTAGGTTAATATGATAAGGAGGCCTTGTCCTCCTTTTTGGAAATAATGAAGATATTTTAATTCCCTAGTATTTCATTTTAGACGATAAGGGTGATGTTGGACAATGAGTGATATTGTCTTTAGCAACAATAAATTTGAAATTGTCTCCGATTTCTCTCCCCAGGGCGATCAGCCAGCGGCGATCGAGGAGCTGGTGGAGGGGGTCCGCCAAGGCAAGAGGCACCAGACGCTGCTGGGCGCAACGGGTACAGGGAAGACGTTCACGATTGCCCATACGATCGCTAAACTAGGCCGTCCAACGCTCGTGATCGCCCACAACAAGACGCTGGCTGCCCAGCTTGCGAGCGAGTTCAAAGAATTCTTTCCGAACAACTCTGTAGATTACTTCGTCAGCTATTATGACTACTATCAGCCAGAAGCCTATATCCCATCCTCTGACACATACATCGAGAAAGATTCCAGTATTAACGAAGAGATCGACAAGCTTAGGCACTCCGCGACAAGCTCGCTGTTCGAGCGCCGCGACGTTATTATCGTAGCCAGCGTGTCCTGCATCTACGGCCTCGGTTCGCCGATGGAGTACCGCGATCTCGTCCTCTCTTTGCGGATCGGCATGGAGAAGCCGCGCAATCAGATATTGAGCCGGCTGGTAGATATTCAGTATCAGAGGAACGACATCAATTTCGTCCGGGGCACGTTTCGCGTGCGCGGCGATGTACTGGAGATTTTTCCGGCATCCAAAGGGGAGCAGGCTGTACGGATTGAATTCTTCGGCGATGAGATCGAGCGGATTACGGAAATCGACGTGCTGACCGGGGAATTGGTGGGGGAACGCGATCATGTGGCTATTTTCCCGGCTTCTCACTTCGTTACCCAGGAAGAAACGATGCGCATTGCGATCCAGAATATCGAAAGGGAGCTGGAGGAGCGGCTGGAGCTGTTCCGCTCGCAGGGCAAGCTGCTGGAGGCGCAGCGGCTGGAGCAGCGCACCCGTTACGATATCGAAATGATGAAGGAGGTTGGATTCTGCTCGGGGATCGAGAACTACTCCGGGCCGCTGACCTTCCGGGAGCGGGGAGCTACCCCTTATACCTTGCTTGACTATTTTCCGGACGATATGCTGATCGTGATCGATGAGTCTCACGTTACCCTGCCGCAGATCAGAGCGATGTACAACGGGGACCAGGCGCGGAAAACCGTGCTTGTCGAGCATGGATTCCGGCTGCCATCGGCGCTGGATAACCGTCCGCTGAAGTTCGAGGAGTTCGAGGGGAAGGCGAATCAGCTGATTTACGTGTCCGCGACGCCGGGTCCTTACGAGATTGAGCATACGGATAAAATGGTAGAGCAAATCATCCGCCCGACAGGGCTGCTTGATCCGGTCATCGAGGTGCGTCCGACGAAGGGGCAAATCGACGATCTAATCGGAGAGATCCAGGATCGCCTGGAGAAGGATGAGCGGGTGCTGGTCACTACGCTCACGAAGAAGATGGCCGAGGATCTGACCGATTACTTGAAAGAGATCGGCATTAAGGTCCGTTATCTCCATTCCGATATCAAGACACTGGAGCGGATGAGCATCCTGCGGGATCTGCGGCTGGGTACCTTCCATGTACTGATCGGCATCAACCTGCTGCGGGAAGGGCTGGATCTGCCGGAGGTGTCACTAGTGGCGATACTGGATGCGGATAAGGAAGGCTTCCTGCGCTCGGAGCGCTCCTTGATCCAGACGATTGGCCGGGCGGCCCGGAACTCCGAGGGACGTGTGCTTATGTACGCCGATCAGATTACAGATTCGATGGATAAAGCGATCAAGGAGACGGAGCGCCGCCGCGCGATTCAGATTGCCTACAATGAGAAGCATGGCATCACGCCGCAGACGATCCGCAAGAAGGTACGCGACGTCATCGAGGCGACCCGTGTGGCCGAGAGCAAGAGCGAATACCTGGCTGACGTAGGCAAGGGCAAGATGTCCAAGCGCGATCGCCAGGCGATGATCGGACGCCTGGAGGCCGAGATGAAGGAAGCGGCCAAGAACCTGCAATTCGAACGCGCCGCAGAGCTGCGCGACGCTATTCTTGAGCTTAAGGCGGAGTAAAAAACGAAGCTATATTCAGTTGAGCTTAAGTATGGAATTCATAGCAGGGTGGTGAAATGATTCTGAAGAACCTGCGCTTTCTGTAAGAAAGCTGCTTTGAAAGCATAGGCTGCGGCCGCCTTTGTTTTCGGATTTCAACCGTTGTGGATCTATCAAATGATGAAATTTGAAAACAATTCCGGCCGTAGGAGCATTTTTCTAACGCAGCTATCTTCATCCAAGTCCATAGCTCAAGTTATATAGTATCAAGGAGATGAAAACATTGGCCAGTGAGAGTATAGTCATTAAAGGTGCCAGAGCGCACAACTTGAAAAATATAGATATTACGATTCCGCGTGACAAGTTCGTGGTGTTGACCGGGCTCAGCGGATCAGGGAAATCCTCTCTGGCCTTCGATACGATTTATGCGGAAGGGCAGCGTCGTTACGTAGAATCGCTTTCCGCTTATGCGCGTCAATTCCTGGGGCAAATGGAGAAGCCGGATGTCGATTCTATCGAGGGGCTGTCTCCGGCGATTTCGATCGATCAGAAGACGACGAGCCGGAACCCTCGCTCTACAGTAGGAACTGTAACGGAAATCTATGACTATTTGCGCCTGCTGTTCGCCCGGGTTGGTCATCCCCACTGTCCCGAGCATGGCATCGAGATTACTTCGCAAACGGTAGAGCAAATGGTAGACCGGATTATGCAGTATCCAGAGAGAACGAGACTGCAAATTTTGTCGCCCGTTATTTCAGGCAAGAAGGGGGAGCATAAGAGCCTCTTCACCGAGATCGCGAAGCAAGGCTTCGTACGGGTCCGGGTCGATGGAGAGCAGCGCGATCTTTCCGAGAAGATCGAGCTGGAGAAGAACAAGAAGCATTCAATCGAAGTGATCGTGGACCGGATCATCATTAAGGAGGACGTGCGCAGCCGGCTGGCGGATTCGATCGAAACGGCTCTCAAAATGTCCGGCGGACAGCTGCTTGTCGATATTATCGGCCAGGAGGAGCTGCGGTTCAGCTCGAATTTTGCCTGTCCGATCTGCGGCTTCAGCATCGAGGAGCTGTCTCCGCGAATGTTCTCCTTTAATAGTCCGTTCGGCGCCTGCCCGGAATGCGACGGGCTTGGAGCCAAGATGATCATCGATCCCGAGCTGCTCATCCCGAATCCGAATAAGAGCATTGAAGAAGGCGCGTTTGAAGCTTGGGCTGGAAGCACGTCCAACTACTATCCGCAATTTCTGAAATCGGTGTGCGAGCATTACGGTATTCCGCAGGACATACCGGTCAGCGAGCTGACAAAGGAGCAGATGGATATACTGCTGTACGGGACCGGCAATACCAAAGTCCGCTTCCGTTACCAGAACGATTTTGGCATGAGCAAGGACGCTTATGTAACCTTTGAAGGAATCGTGCACAATTTGGAGCGCCGTTACCGGGAGACATCCTCGGACGGGATTCGTGAATTCATCGAAGAGTTCATGGGCTCCAAGCCGTGCGGCACATGCAAAGGACACCGTCTGAAGAAAGAAAGTCTCGCCGTCACCATTAATGAGCGGAATATGGCCTACGTAACCAGCCTTTCAATTGGCGAGGCGAGAGAATTCTTTAACGGCTTGAGCTTGAGCGAGAAAGAGATGACCATTGCCCATATGATCCTCAAGGAGATTAACAGCCGTCTAGGCTTCCTTGTTAATGTTGGTCTTGACTATTTGACGCTGAGCCGCGCAGCTGGAACGCTGTCCGGAGGCGAGGCCCAGCGGATCAGGCTGGCTACGCAAATCGGGTCTAGCCTGATGGGAGTACTGTATATTCTGGATGAGCCGAGCATCGGGCTTCACCAGAGGGACAATGACCGATTGATTACCACGCTTGCCCATATGCGGGATCTCGGCAATACGCTGATCGTCGTGGAGCATGACGAGGATACGATGATGGCTGCCGATTATATTATCGATATCGGCCCGGGAGCCGGCATGCACGGGGGACAGGTTGTCGCGCAAGGAACACCGCAGGAAGTGATGGAGGATCCGAACTCCCTGACGGGCCAATATTTGAGCGGCAGGAAGTTCATCCCGGTGAATACGGAGCGCCGGAAGCCTGACGGACGCTGGCTCGAGGTGAAGGGCGCGAAGGAGAACAACCTGAAGAATATTAACGTGAAGTTCCCGATCGGCGTGTTCACCGCTGTGACGGGCGTATCCGGTTCAGGGAAATCGACGCTTGTTAATGAAATTTTATATAAAACGCTCGCCCGTGATTTGAATCGTGCCAAGGTACGCCCGGGTCAATACCGGGAAATCAAAGGCTTGGAGCATGTCGAGAAGGTCGTGGACATCGACCAGTCCCCGATCGGGCGTACGCCGCGTTCTAATCCGGCGACCTATACGGGTGTCTTTGACGATATTCGCGATCTCTTCTCCCAGACCTCGGAAGCGAAGATTCGCGGCTATAAGAAAGGGCGCTTCAGCTTCAACATCAAGGGCGGACGCTGTGAGGCCTGCCGCGGAGACGGGATCATCAAGATCGAGATGCACTTCCTGCCCGATGTATATGTGCCTTGCGAGGTATGTAAAGGAAAGCGATATAACCGCGAGACGCTAGAAGTAAAATACAAAGGCAAGAGCATCGCTGATGTGCTGGAGATGACGGTGGAAGTGGCGACTGAGTTCTTCCAGAACATTCCGCGGATCCACCGCAAGATCCAGACTCTGCTTGATGTAGGACTGGGCTACATTAAACTGGGCCAACCGGCGACGACGCTGTCGGGCGGGGAAGCACAGCGGGTGAAGCTGGCTTCTGAGCTGTACCGCCGCAGTACGGGCAAGACGATTTACATTTTGGACGAGCCGACGACGGGTCTGCATGTCGATGATATCGACCGACTGCTTAAGGTGCTCCACCGATTGGTAGACTCCGGGGAGACGGTGCTCGTCATTGAGCATAATCTCGACGTCATCAAGACGGCAGATTACCTCATTGATCTTGGACCTGAAGGAGGCAGCGGCGGAGGCACCATTATCGGTACAGGCACGCCGGAGGAGCTTGCCAATAATAAGCAATCCTATACGGGACGTTATTTGAAGCCGATCCTGGAGCGAGATACGAAGCGAACCCGGGAGCTGCAGCTGCAAGGATGACCCGGTGAGCTAAGCTGGTCGGAGAACAGGGGACCAGTATGTGGTTTGGCAGATCGGCTGCTAGAGCAACAGAGCTGAGCATATCGCGCTTGGAGTCGCCGATTTGCATCATGCAGTAATCCTCATGTGTTGTGAGCCTCGTGCTGTGGGCTGCGCATTGTGGGCTCCGCGCTGTGGGCTTAGTTATGAGCCAGTGAACAGTGCGGTGATCAGCAGGGGATCTGCAAGGTGCAAGAGCTGAAGGGCAGAATGCTCAGGAATTTTTGTTGCTTGCGTGCTTTGTTGCTTGAGAAGCCCCCCTGAGCCACATCCAGTGACTCGGGGGGGTTATGTTTTGGGCGGGGCGCTTAATGTACTCCTCTTAAAATCAAGGGAAAAGGTTACTTAAATTAAGCAAACCCGTCCGAAATATTGTCTAAATTGTGACAAATTTATTTTTTATTTGCTGTTCCCCTTGCATCTCGCCCTCGGGGAAGATAACATATAGGGAGATGTGTATATACGTGATTTTAAAGAAGGGGGTTACGGCATGCGACTGCTCGCAGAAGCGGCAGGGAATACATCAAACTTCAACGGTTTCGATATTTTTATGCTGCTGTTTACAGTAATTATTTTTATCGGCGTGGTTCGGCTTATGGTCGCTCGTCCGAAGAAGAATTTGTTTGCAATCGGTTTCGGCATCGTAAGTTTGCTCGTTTTCCTGGCATCGGATGCTGTGATGATCAGCGGTTGGTTTAAATAAATACGGTAATGAGCGGAAGACACTTTGTTTCGTTACGGAACAGGGTGTTTTTTCAATTCAAGAATTGTACATACAAATAATATAAGCCTGCATCGACCGTTTCCTATAATGAAGTATCGACCGATGGATGCTTGGTCTATTTCATCCAGGCCGCTTTGGATCGGGCTTGGACTATATGGCTGCTTGATAATCTTTCTAGAAGACAGCTGTGCCAAAGAGCCCACCGATAGGTTATCCTAACGGTGGGCTCTTTGGCGTAGCTTTTTGAATTCACTTGGGAAGACTTTGAACTAGAATTCAGTTCTAGCCCCCATGCTGTGCTAAATAGCTGCTAATTTTAGCGTCTGCTGGGAGCTGAGTGGGAATAAATAGAACAAAAGCAAAGCTAGCTGCCAAAAAAAGTAATGCAATTTTTTTCTTCATTTTCATACACTCCTTTTATTATGGTTTTATAATTGATCAGAGTTTCTGAGGATGCAACGTCTCTAAACTTCTCAAATAATCCCATACATTTAATTATGCACCTTTTATTGTTTATAATAGCAGATTTCTTAAGACTTGTTAATAAAAATATAAAGCCGTTAGTATAATCTTTTTTTTCTAGATAATAGTAAGCGAGATTATGCAATAACAGTGAGAAAAGATTAGTACTAAACTGGTTCTTATAGATGTCAAAAGTCATTTCCTCATTAACATAAGTTGCAATTTCCGATTCGAATTGCTTGAGAATATGATCTACATTGATATGATATCGGTTAGCTGCCTCCATAATATTAAAAAGAGCTGGAATAAATTCATCTTGGTCTTTCTCGATATAAGCTATGTAATCTGGAAGTATACTGGCATCTCCAGACAATAGCTTGTTTACATAGGAATTGGCCTTCGCCCATTCAAGGATAACCTGTTTCCAGTGCCTGGTGTCGGCATCATCTTCTTTAACCCAGCTTAAGTCGGCATAGGAATAAGTGTATTGCAGTGCCTGCTTATAATCTCTCCGTGCATCACAGACATCGGCATGGAACAGGTTGGATAATGCGATATACGTAAACAAAGGTCGGCTTGGTTTACCGGCTTGTTGAAGCTTGTCGGATCGAGCCGAGAAGTATTGCGTTTTAGCTAAATGCTCCAGTTTATTGGCGATCATTTCCACCTTGTCCCACTGGTTTAAAGAGCGATGGATATTGCCTAAGTCTTTTAATGCATCCAGCTGATCAAGCTCATCTAACCGCTCTACATAAGGCTCGAAAAGTATAGCAGCTTGATAGTTTTTCTCTTGATCGCTCCCTAACCGGATTTGAAACAAGCGATACTGGCATAAGGCAAGCCGTTCTGAATGCTGGTTCTTCTCACTGGCGGCCACGTCCGAGAATAATAAGGCTGCAGCGGAGTGATACCCTTTCTCGAAGAGATCCTCTGCCACGTCAAATAATAAAGGAGAATACATGAGATTATCTAGCAGCAGATTCAACGTCCGTTGGATCGAGTCCAGCTTGTCCAGCTCTGCGCAGCGGTAGATGAAGGGCTTGAACCTACGCCAGTTCGGAGAAGTTTGACTTAAGTATTCCTCAACATATTGCTCGTAAAAATAACCTTCCGGCAGATTCATCACGGCAGTAAGGCGATCCAGGTGATCAACCGTTAATATTTTATTTCTGCTAAAAATGGAACTGAGCGTACCCGCATTTAAACTAGCGCTGTGTGCTAATTTTCTGAGATTCATATTTTCACGTTTCATAAAAAGGTCTAGCTGCTGGAGAATCGAAGCTGTTTGCCCCATACAAATCATCCTTCTTCAGAAAATTCCTACTAAATTCACTAAAGAGCTCTGGGCACCCGTGAAGTTCCTATTTAAATTCTGCTTTAATGCCCAATAATTGTTAACATATTACAAATATAAACAATATTTGAAGGGTGGTCAATTCTTTTCCGCAAATCTATTAAATATATTCTAAATAGGATGAACAATGAAATGATGCGGGGCAAGTGCCTAAAATGTCCTATGGTCGCTCCTGCTCCCAGATGTCTTGGATGATATGGGCTCATAAGAGGTAGAAATCAGGATATAAAGGCGGTCGCAAGCCCATGCCCCGAAGCAGCTATAAAGGTGACCATGAGCTTATGCCCTCGCAGCAGCTGTAAAGTTGATCAAGAGCTCATGTCCTCGAAGCAGCTGTAAAGGTGACCATGAGCTTAAGTCGTCGAAGCAGCTAGAAGGTCGATCATGAGCTTATGTCCTCGAAGCAGCTGTAAAGGTGACCATGAGCTTATGCCCTCAAAAGCAGCTGTAAAGGTGACCATGAGCTTAAGTCGTCGAAGCAGCTAGAAGGTCGATCATGAGCTTAAGTCGTCGAAGCAGCTAGAAGGTCGATCATGAGCTTATGTCCTCGAAGCAGTTATAAAGTCCGATCAAGAGCTTATGTTCTTGAAGAAACTTTCTATCAAAGCTTTCCGTTTCCTCAGATTCATTATCCTGCCTTATCTGCGACCATTCTTTAGTTCAACTTACTATAAGCTACCGGGCACTAAGCTGTTGTATACTGTGAGGCATCAAGCTGTTGTGCACCTTAGATGCCATACACTGAGCTGCTGTACAGGAAGATGTCGTGCATTAAGGCTGTGGTATCACTATGATGCCATGACACTGAGCTGTGTTGCACATGAAGCATGCCATACACTAAGCTGAGTCGGACACTAAGAAGCCATGCACTAAGCTATGTTGTACCCGGAGATATAATGCATTAAGGCTATGTTGTACACGAAATGGAATTCATGTATCTAATCTATGCTTCAAACGAATGTTTCAGGAGATAGATGGATTTCATGCACCTAGAATCAAAGAACCCAGCCCATGCTAGCAAATACCCTTCTTCTAATGACATGAAATGCATTTAAATCTGCTTTCTCTTTCTTGCCACAGAAATTAACTGCTAAAAATCCATTTATATTAGGATCTATATTCTATATTAGATAAGTTAATGTGATTCAGGATGATGATCAGCGCTCTGGAAGGGATTAAAGCTAGAGTCTGCCGGAAATGTCTGATAAAATAAATAAGTTATCGTCGTTTCATTTTAAATTTAATGAAAATTATTATATGAGGGTCTATTCTATGGATCACTCTGGGAGGAATATATGAGCAGCACAACATTAACGCGGCAAGACGTGGAGTTGCTGGCACCGGCAGGCGATTGGGACTGCATGAGGGCGGCAGTGGCGAATGGGGCAGACGCTGTTTTTTTTGGAGTCGAGAAATTCAATGCCAGGGCCCGAGCGAATAACTTCCGCATGGACGAGCTTCCGGAAATTATGGCCTTTCTCCACAGCTATGGGGTAAAAGGTTTTCTGACCTTCAATATTCTCGTATTTGAGGATGAGCTGCGGGATGCAGCCGAACTGATCGAGGCATGTATTGATGCGGGCGTGGATGCGGTGATCGTACAGGATTTAGGCTTGGTCAAAATGATTCGCGAAATGTCGCCAGACTTCCCGATTCATGGCTCGACCCAGATGACGATTACTTCGCCGGAAGCGGTCGAATTCACGAAGCCCTGGAATATGGAACGCGTCGTTCTGGGCCGCGAGAATAATTTGAAGCAAATCCAGAAGATCGGGGAGCAGGCGAGGCTGCCGATGGAGGTATTTGTCCATGGTGCGCTTTGCGTATCGTACTCGGGTCAGTGCCTGACCTCAGAAATGTGGGGCGGACGTTCGGCGAACCGGGGAGAATGCGCTCAGGCCTGTCGTCTTCCGTATGACCTGATCGTGGACGGCGAGCCCAAGCCGATGGGAGATGTGGCGTATTTGCTGTCTCCGAAGGACCTGGCGGCGATCGATCTGATGCCTGAGTTAATCGAGGCGGGCGTGACGTCGTTCAAAATCGAAGGCCGCTTGAAAAGCCCGGAGTATGTGGCTAATGTCGTGAGCAAGTACCGTAAGGCGATTGACCGTTATTTTGACGGGAAGGATGCCCGTCCGTCAAAGGAGGAGGTTCGCGAGCTGCAGCAGAGCTTCTCGCGCGGCTTTACACATGGCTTCTTAGAGGGGACGAATAACAAGAAGCTCGTGGAAGGCACGTTTCCAAAAAGCCGAGGCGTGTATTTGGGCCGGGTAAAGCAGGTGCTGCGCGATGGCGTGGTCTGCCGTCTAGAGGCTCCTTTGAAGCGGGGAGACGGAATCGTCTTCGATGCCGGGGATCCGACGAAAAAGGAAGAAGGCGGGCGTGTCTACGACCTTCGCCGCAAAGGCGTTAAGCTGGAAGGCGAGGCGGATGAGAACTGGATCGTCGATATCGTTCCGGGACGGAATGACGTCGATCTGCGCAAGGTTCGCGAAGGCGACCGGATCTGGAAGACGAGCGACCCGGCGCTTGATAAGAGGCTGCGCCAGACTTTTGAGACGGACAAGCCGTACCGGGTATTCCCGGTGCATGTTCGTGCTACGGGGCGGGCAGGCGAGCCGCTGGCGACCTTCTGGACGGATGTACAGAAGGGAACAACGGTGCGCGTCGACTCCGAGCTGCTGCTCGAGACGGCGCAGAAGCGGCCGATGGACGATGCCCTGCTCGAAGAGCAGTTTGGCCGTCTCGGCGGCACGCTGTTTCAGCTGGAGCGCTTGGACACGGCGCTGTATGGCGACGTGATCCTGCCGATGCGAGAGCTGAACAGCATCCGCCGGCGCGCAGTGGAGCTGCTAGCCGGCGAACGGCCCAAGCCGCCCGTTTACGTGAAACGGGCGGATGCCGCCACCGCCGCCACAGCTGTGCTGGGCCTGGCTCTTATCCACCGCTAGATGTGTATAAGATTGCAGGGTGACTGGAGGGGGCAGTGGTATGTGCTGCTTCTTATTCATGGCACTCTCTCTTCATGGTTGAGAAGCGGCAGCACGGTCTCTTATACCTACCTAGATGAGTATAAGCGACAGGAGCTCACCGCGCTGTGCCGCAGCCTGCCGCAGGTGCAGGCTGCGCTGGAGGCGGGCGTAGGGATGATCTACGCCGACTTTGAATTTATCAAGCAATTCCCGGCAGCGGTGGAAGCCGTTCGTGCCGCCGGCAAGCGCATTGCGCTGGCCACGCCGCGTATCCATATGCCGGGCGAGAACGGCTATCATAACAACATCCTGCGCCTTCAGCCGGACGCGGTGCTGGTGCGTAATACCGGTGCGCTGTATTATTATCTGCGCCACCGGCAGGAGAATCCGGATGCGAAGCATCCGCAGCTGATCGGCGACTTCTCGCTGAATATTGCGAACCATAAAACCGCGGAGCTATTCCTAGAGGCGGGCTGCGATATCGTTACGCCATCCTATGATCTCAACATTCAGCAGATGGTTGACTTGCTAGGCTGCAGTCAGAGCCTGGCCGGCAGCATGGAAATCGTCATCCACCAGCATCTGCCGATGTTCCACACGGAACACTGCGTCTACTGCACTTTCCTGAGCGAAGGGACGGACTACACGAACTGCGGCCGGCCTTGCGAGCAGCACAGAGCATCACTGCAGGACCGTATCGGCATGTCCCATCCGGTCCGTGTCGACGAAGGCTGCCGTAATACGGTGTATAATGCGATCGAGCAATCGGGTGCGGAGTATTTGCGCAACTTCCTGGAGCTGGGCGTGCGAAGCTATCGTGTCGAATTTCTGGAAGAAACGCCGGAGAAGGTGCACGAAGTCATTCGTCTGTATACCCAAGCCTTGCACGGCGAAATTAGCGGCACCCAGGTATGGAAAACACTCAAGGCGACGAATCAGCTGGGCGTAACACGCGGACAGCTGGTGAAATAATTTAACCCCCTCGGAACGTCATGTTATGGACGGGAAGAGGGGGTTGTTTTTTCATTCAACGGTATACTGGACCGAAGATGAAATTAATTACTTCTTAACCTTACCATCAGTTGATAGAAGATATAGATGCTAAGCAGAATAAAAGATAAAAACGTGAGTACCGCTAAACCTCCCCCAGCTTGGGAATCTCGCAAAAATATTAATCCAACCAGACTCAAAATCATATTCATTAGAAACCACCAGATCATTGCTTTTCCCGCAGCTTTGTCGAAAATCAAACTTTTCATTGCACCTGTTAGTTTGCTAATGTGTAACACATCCTTATAATCAAATAATTTGGCTAGACAGACTCAATGAAATGAAAATAGAACACGTTCTTATTATGGTTTGAAGATAGTATCATAAGCAGCTGCTCCCCCGGCTGCACCAGCCATTGCACCACTAACGCCACCTGCTATTCCTCCGGTTATAATGCCCGCTGTGGTACCAAACACTGGTATAACGGAACCAGCCGCTCCAGCCGCCGCCGCTCCAGCTGCTGCTCCTCCTATTGCACCAGCTACTCCTCCAGCAACTGTCCAAACATCCCTCCAACTTCCTGCATCGATAAGGACTAGCTCATCTTCAGTTAATGCTGCAAAATTTGGCTGAATAGTAACTTCCATAAAAAATAATCCTCCCTCGAAATAATATATATGTTGTTACTATCATTATATATGCATCCAAAAAAATGTAAATATAGTAATTAATTATAGTTTGATTTTTTAAAGTTATTGCCTTCTAAGCATCATTAAATTTTTTAGATGAAAATATCAAGGATAAATTAATCTCACATCCTTGCCCTCAATCTATAAGCGCCGCAGTAATTTTGCCTGCAGACAGGGTTGTCGTATAATCTGCGGGCGTTCCGGTATGCTCATAACCAGTCGGCCAAAAAATCGTTGAGGTCGGCGGGGAGGAATTCAGTGAAGACATCATGATCCACTTGCCGCAGCTGTCTCGGTAACTAAAGTGGTCGCATATCACGACATCATGCCGTGTCGTCCATTCGGGAAGCGGGTCAGGAACGACCTCGAATTTCTGGTCGCAGGCGGCAACGACAAGTCTGGCGTTGGTCAATGAATCTATCGGCTCCTCCTCAGCCAGGAAGGTTTTTACAACCTCGCCCGCAACCTTGTATTCGAGCTGGTGATCACCATTCAGGGATAGCTCAATTGGAACAGTAGTTCCGCCTTTTATCATCCAAGGTCCTCCATCGTTGGAAAATCCGGTATTCCAGAACCAGTGCCAGTTATCGTTAGCCGCTTCAGCAGGCTTGGTGGATAGGCCGCATTCATAATGAACATTCGCACCATATACTCCTAAATAAAAGTTAATGAAGCCTTAATTTTTCTCGAAGGCTGCGCTTTTGGGAAGCTGAATGTTGGTTCTAAGCCCATATACGGCTTCATCCTTCGACCAACGCAGCACCTTTGCATACTCTTCCATGACTATAACCTCTCTTCGTGTATTTTTGGGAATCCGAGGGGACAAGCTGTGCTTATGCTGAACAATATTCCCCTCTCATTAGTAAAGGGAAATTGAGAGAGAGTTTTACAACCTGTTTTTCTAAAAAAATATATTTAAAGTTAGGAAATTTCAAAAGAATTTCTCGACCCTATCAAATAAAAAACGACCCCTAGAGGTCGTTGAGAGTTCGTCGTTTGTTTAGCTTTCATATTTAACAATTGTTGCAGCTGGTTCAATACATTCTTCTTTTCAGCTTTATCTGCATTTTCATCTTCATCTAACTGCTTTTTTCCAATCGTTCTTTTCGAAATCAGTATGATGGATTGTTGAGAATATGATAGTTAGCACGATGTACAGCACATGCCCTACATGAATACTATCAATGACCTTTTCTCCATGGCCGATTTTGTTCCTAATCTCCTCGATTTTTTCCGCTTCTTTAATCAAAGAATACATCTGTTTGAAATCATCATTCTTACCATGGATCCCGACCTCTTTTAAAGCATCCCTTAACTTTTCCATAATGCGCCTGTTATCTTTGCCAAACTTTTTTATTTTCGTCTTTAAGAAAGCACTGATATCCACCTGATCCTCTGACGTATTTGCAAATTTCTTTATCAGCTTATTATAATTTTCAATGTAATAATCGAAGATCCTCTCATTCAATAATTCAATAAATTTATCTAGTGAAGCAAAAATATTAAATAACGCCATCTTGTTATTGGCATACTCCACGTTAATACATCCCTCTAGGAGATATTCGACCCAAGAAGGAATCAGCTCATCTTTTAATAAACCAGTGACATCAAGACTGATGTTCTTCTCCAATTCATCAAAAGCATTATGGCTGACAGAATCATTTTGAATAAAACGGCCTTTCAAATAAATATCTTTACTCAAATGATTGAACCTGTCCAGTTCTATGTCATGATTAATAAAAGCATTAACATCATGGCCTTCAGAATCATAAAAGTACAAGTATGGAGAAGAAACATCAGTAATAATATTAAACTCTCCTGCTCTCAGAGAAAGAGTGAAAGGGAATTCTTCCTTCTCTCTGAAATCTGAGGTGTCCAAATCAACATCTGCTTCTTCCATGACCTCTTTGCAAACAAGATAGGGAACCAGCTGATTCAGTACGGTTAACGGTGTCGTATTAAGAAGCTCGATCATCATCTCTTTGTTCGTTTTATTCGTACTATCGTGCCCGTAGGACAAATTATCATATAATTTTGCGATAAAAGTTCTTTTAATTTTCTTAATGGTTAACATACCCTTATATCGTTTTATAAGGCTCCGTCTATTCTTTTTATGAATTGCATTCAGCAGATGATCATCCATATCAAGATTTACCTCTTTTCTATTAGTCGATAGATATTAATGTTTGGAGCTCTATAAATAATACTTGGAAGGGATAGTTCAATTAGTTCGACATCAACCGCCAACTTCCTGTTTATTCCACCCCGTTTTTGCAAGAAAACGTTGAATATTTACCTTGAAGAAGCTGCTTAGAAAACATTCTGTACAGGTCAATTTAGAGTCCCGGCTTTAGTTCTTTTTACTTTTACCGTTGTATTGAGCAGAATTAACGTTGAAGCCGGTTTTTTGTGTATAATAGGCTTATGTTATTTCAGGTCTGTTACATAAAGGGGATATAGCGGGATGAAGATACGTAAAGCCATTATACCTGCAGCGGGGCTAGGAACGCGGTTTTTACCGGCAACTAAGGCGATGCCCAAAGAAATGCTGCCGATTGTCGATAAGCCGACAATTCAATATATTGTAGAAGAAGCAGTGGCCTCCGGGATTGAGGATATCATTATCGTAACTGGTAAGAACAAACGTGCTATCGAGGATCATTTCGACAATTCGTTTGAGCTGGAATTCAATCTTCATGAGAAAGGCAAGTGGAAGCTGCTGGAGGAGGTTCGGAAGTCCTCAGAGATGGCGGATATCCATTATATCCGACAAAAGGAGCCGAAGGGGCTGGGGCATGCGATTTGGTGCGCGAGAAAATTTATAGGGGACGAGCCATTCGCGGTGCTGCTCGGGGATGATATCGTCGAATCGGAAAAACCGTGCCTAAGGCAAATGATCGAAGTCTACAATGAACAGAAATCATCGATCGTAGGCGTGCAACCGGTCCCGTGGAACGAAGTATCCCGGTACGGCATCGTGGATGGAACAGAGATCGGAGATCGTGTTTTCATCGCTAATCAACTGGTGGAGAAGCCGGAAATGGAGAAGTCTCCGTCTAACCTGGCGATTATGGGCAGATATATTTTAACTCCTGCGATTTTTGGCATCCTGGAAGAACAGCGTATTGGCGTAGGGGGCGAAATCCAGTTAACGGATGCGATCTCCAGGCTCAAAGAGTATGAGCAAATCATCGCCTACAATTTTGAGGGAGCCCGGCATGATGTGGGCGAGAAGCTGGGCTTTATTCAGACCACGATACATTATGCTTTGCAGAACGAAGAATTAAGAGATCAGCTTCTGGATTATATGGCGCAAATCGTCGATCGGAACGAACGAACAAAAACGGCTTCTCGTTAAACGAGAAGCCGTTTTATGTTGTCCTAGAACTGCAGCCCTGCGAGCTGATCTATGGAGTTTTTCTCCGCAGGATCGATTTGCATCAATTGATCGTAAACCGCCTGATCGGTTGCTCCGTTTTTCTGCAAAGCGGCCAGGTACCAGCGGGCGATTTCCCGCATGGTGGAATCCTTCAAGTCCTCGGTTAGGCCGTTTTTCAGAATGGCAGCGGCCTGATCCGGCTCATTCATCATAAAATGCATTTTGCCAGCGTTTAACGTCATTTGCGGCGTAATATAGAACTCACCGCCCTGGAATTGCCCTGGAGGCAGGCTCTTCAGATGCTCGACCCCAGAGGCCACATGCTGGTAGGCAGCCAGCCCGGTTTTGAAATACTGCTCTTTCTCCGGGATATTAGTCTGTCCTAACGCTTGGTAACCCAGCTCAAAGGATTGAGAAATCAGTTGATCATACCAATTCATATCCCAAGCATATTTGTCCGCATTATCTCTAAGTATGGCGTAAGCCTGTTCGTGCTCCCCTTTTAGCTCGTGGAGGGCCATAAGCTGGTTGTAGATATTTTTATTAAACGGTTCCTTCTTCAAGGTATTGGTCAGCAAAGCATAGCTCTCATTGTAGAAAGCCTCATCCTGCGTTTGTTCGTAGCCTGCTTTAAGCAGCACATGGAGATTCAAAGCAGCATCAGGCAGACCCGCACGTTTTTGGAGTGCCCGCTCCAACGGCGCTTTGATCTCTTGAAAGTTGGAACTCGTGCTCATGAGCTCTTTGCCCCGGGTTACTTCATCATTAGCTTGAATGTAGCGGATCGAAGTAAAGATCAAGACTAAAGAAGCGACAACTGTCACCGCGCTGTATATCCCGCGTGCAGCAGAAGGCTTTAGAGCCAGCCGCTTGACAGGTGCGTTATCCATCGCTGCGGCCATTCCGCCAAGCCCAAGGAAAAAGATGATGCCGATGTATACATAGCTCATATTGAAGTCCATCAAGCTGTGAATGAACAACGAGAATACGAGAATGAAGTAGATGAAATGGGATTCGCGCTGCTCCTCGGATGAACGGATATAACCTCGAATATATTTACAGGAAATAAACAGGATAAAGGCCAGGAACACCACAAAGCCTAAAATGCCGACTTCAACAATATACTGCATGACAAAGCTATGGGCTTGTCGGCTGAGGTAAGGGTTGTTCTGGTATTTTTCATATAGGGAAGCCCATGCGCCACCGCCGGCGCCAATTACTGGGTAATCCTTCACAACCTTAAGGGCATCCTTATAAAAGGTTAGACGCTCAAGCACACTGTGCTGCTGGAAATTGATATTCTCCAGGCGTTCGCCGATATTGCCCGGCAATATATGCTTGGCATTCGTTCCTAGGAACACGGCTGCAAGAATGACAACGGCTACGATGGAACCGATCGGCAGCCACAGATTGGCCAGCTTGCGTGTTGATAAGCCGCTGAGGCGCTGTTCCAGCTTAGGAGCAAGGAAGCGTTGAATAGCCCAAGCAAGAGCCGCCACGATCACGGATGCAGCTAATACGTATCCCCAGCCTTTGGCTGGATTATGGATGATGCCTTGATGGAACTGCTGTCCTAATTCGGTTACCGGCTTAGCAATCAGCAGCGTGCCGATCCCAGCGATCAGGCAGTACAGTATCCACAGCACCTGCTTTGCAGGCTTCAGGAATAACAGAAGAATTATAAATACGACCGGCAGAAAGACGAGACCCCCGCGTGACAGAGTCAGCAGAATGGATAACGCCATGGGTACAAGCATGAAGCCGTGGATGGCCTGCTCATACCCTTTCCGGGAACGAGTAATGGCGAACACCGCAACAAAGAAGAAAGCCATCAGGAATGCGGCGTATGTATTCGGATATTGGAACACGGAGGCCAGCCGCGGGCCATTAGCATCAATCCAGACAGCCTGGTTATATTCTCCATTAAATACAGTGCCCGAAAACCATCCGACGAGGGCTGACGCGGTTCTGCCTTGGCCGAGCCAATTGAGCAGCCCGAACATAACGATGATGTAAGCGGCAGTAATCGTCGTTATTTCGACAAACCGGTTAGCCTGTTTATTTTGCAGCAGATATAAGCCTATAATAAATTGGATGGCGTACAGGCATTGAATAAGTACCATGTTCATTGCAAAATGATGCGATACCGCTGATATGACCGAGAGCAGGTAAGTGATCGGTAACAGCAGTACGAAGGCAGCTGTCCAGCTGCGCTGGTCATCCAGCTTGATGTTTTTGTAGTAAGCAGCTAGCCAGATTAGCAGCAGGAAGCTGCCGATAATAACAGACCCAAAGATGGGGTTCTCGAATTGCAAGATTAGGCCATTGAATAGCCCCGCTTGAAAGGGGGCCCAAATCATTAATAGGACAATACCAATTTTTAACAGCCATACAGCAACCGACAATTTGTCTCCATTTCTCGACGCTGAGGATTTTTTCCCGTATACTGGATTCGACAAGGTTACAATCTCCTTTGCTTGTAGATACGTCAATTATTTTAGCATAATGGTAGAGTTGGAGCCACATATCATTAATAACACGAGCTTAATTTTGGAGGTTGGACAATGAGTTTTTGGAGAAACCGACAGTTGATTTTGCAATTTATAAAGCGGGATATTAGCAGCAAGTATAAAGGATCCTACTTAGGGAAGATATGGTCAATTCTAACTCCGCTATTTATGTTGGCTATATATACGTTCGTATTTAGTGTGGTATTTCAGGCGAAATGGAATGTTAACACAGATAATAAATTAGACTTTGCATTTATTATTTTTTCAGGAATGATAGCTTTTAATGTTTTCTCAGATGTAATTCTTAGGGCCCCTAATTTGATTATTAGTAATGTGAACTTTGTAAAGAAGATAGTTTTTCCCCTAGAAATATTAGTTGTGGTCGTTATGGGATCTTCCCTATTTCTTGCGGGCATAAATTCACTTATTCTTATAATAGGACAGTTTATATTGAATGGAGTTATTCAATGGACTGTAGTTTTGCTCCCGGTAGTCATGTTGCCGTTGATATTAATAACTTTGGGATTAGGGTGGTTCATAGCTTCTTTGGGAACTTATTATCGCGATATTAGTCATGTTATCGGCTTAATTGTATCTGCTTTAATGTTCATGAGTCCTATATTTTATCCAGTTTCAAATATTCCCGAAGGTCTAAAAGGGTTATACTCATTAAATCCAATTAGTCACATTGTGGAAGATATGCGAAGAGTGCTAGTGTTTGGCCAAATGCCAAATTGGGAATGGATATTTTTCGGGAGCATACTAGGACTGGTTGTGTCATTTTTGGGATTAAAGTGGTTTAACAAAACAAGAGGAGGGTTCGCGGATGTCCTCTAATATTTCCATTTCCGTTAAAGAAGTCAGTAAATGCTATAGAATGTTTGATCGTCCTCAAGATCGTTTGAAGCAGGGATTTATAAGGAGCAAGAAATATTATAAAGAGTTTTGGGCGTTAAAAAATGTATCCTTTGATGTACTGCGCGGTCAAACGGTCGGAATTATAGGGCGTAATGGCTCGGGAAAAAGTACAATACTTCAGATCATTGCTAATACACTTAATCTTACTTCAGGAGAAGTGAAAGTAAATGGAAGAGTTGCCGCCTTGCTGGAGCTTGGAAGCGGCTTTAATCCAGAGTTTACTGGAAGAGAAAATGTAATCATGAATTGCACTATAATGGGGCTTAGCAGCGCTGAAATACAAGAAAGGCTTCCTTTAATAGAGGAGTTTGCAGAAATAGGGGATTTCATTAATCAGCCTGTAAAGTTATATTCATCAGGAATGTATGTTAGACTTGCTTTTGCATGTGCGATAAATGTAGATCCAGATATCCTTGTAATTGATGAAGCATTAGCTGTAGGGGACATGCGTTTTCAATTGAAATGCATGGATAAGATCAAATCTTTCCAAAAAGAAGGAAAGACTATACTTTTTGTAAGCCATGATTCTTATTCCATTAGAAATGTATGCGACGAGGCCATCTGGATGATGGATGGTCAAATTTATCGCCGCGGTGATGCTAAGGCTATTATAGAAGAATACCAAGATTATATGAAAGCAGACAGCGTTCAAACTTCGAAGGAGGATAGTGATATCCAGATACCAGAACAGTACGGTGATATTTTAGATATTAAAGATGTAAGAATAGTTGACTCTACGGATAATATTATCCCTTTCAGGCAGCCAATTAGTGTAGAAGTAGAGTACGCCCTAAAGGAACCAGTAAAACAACTGCTTGGTGGGATTGCAATCTATGACAATCAGAACAATTATATCTGTGGGTTAAATACAAAACTGAGTGGATGTTCACTTCAGGATCAGCCGGGAAATTACAAATTGAGGTTGCACTATAAGGAAATGAATTTAATGCCTGGCACTTATTTTATTGATGTTGGTTTTTTTGAAAGTGCAGGAGTGGTTCCCTTAGATTATCAAGGAAAGATCAAATCTTTCAGAGTTGCTTCTGGAGAGTATTTAGCTGAAGGAATGGTCTATCTGGACCATGAGTGGGTCTTGTTGGAGGAGGAGTAACAACCAAAATGCAAAAATACGATCATGAGCTTGATATGTTGTCAGAAAATTCTGCATCGTTAGTTCTACGGCAAATTACGGCGGGCTCAAAAGTATTGGAATTAGGGCCTGCGACAGGCTATATGACCCGTTATATGAAAGAACAGCTTAATTGCTCTGTGTACTGTATTGAATATGATAAGGATTCGGCAGAGCAGGCGTCTGTTTATTCAGAAAAAATGATAATTTCCGATTTGGAGGATGTATTCACCTGGAATAAAGAGCTTTCAGGTGAATCATTTGATTATATCCTATGTGTGGATGTACTAGAGCATTTGAAAAATCCCCTTGAAATACTGAAAGAGGTCGTTAAATTTTTGGGGCCAGATGGCTCTGTCATAACCTCGATCCCCAATGTCTCTCATAACGTTATTGTTATGGGGCTTCTTAAAGGTGAGTTCAATTACAAGCCATTAGGTCTACTAGACAATACTCATATTAGGTTTTTTACAAAAGAGTCCATTATAGAGATGCTAAATGACGCTGGTCTAGAAATTTTAGAAATGAAAGCTACGAAGGCTCGGCCTGAAGACACTGAATTTCATAGAAGCTACGAAGAATTCCCCGAGTTTGTTCAACAATATTTACTCAGTAACCCTGAAGGGCATGCCTATCAATATATTTCTATTGCCAAGAAGAAGGCATCAGACAGAGTACGGGCCAGAAATACAGGTGCTTTATTTCCCATATCAACTATAGACCCCACTTATAATCAATTACAAATATTTTGGAGTGAGGACGGTCAGTTTACTGAAGAAAGTTCAACTCAATGTTACCTTAATTATGATGATGAATACCATATCTATAAGCTTGATATACCCGCTCTAAAGGTAAACAAGATTCGAATTGACCCGGGCTCATGGTCAGGGTTTATCCGTATTAAATCGATCAAATTAATCAATAAAAACCATAGCGGCACTATGTGCACTATTCAAGAATCCTCTTCTTTAAATGATTGGGCTGAGTTATCAGAGGGGAATAATGTATCTTTAATTAAAAAAGACGAAGTTTTTGAAGTGTTTGCTTCTAACAAAGATCCCCAGTTGATTTGGGATATTGTTGCAGAGTCCAAAGATGCTAATCTTGAAATATGGATTGAGCTCTCTGCTTCAAAGGGGAATTATGCTGATCAGGTGAGTGCTTTTATATTGAATTCTAATCTCTCAATAAAGGCTTTAGAAGAACAGTTACTTCATTTACAGAAAAGTCATGAAGAGATGTATAGTAGAATTGAAAAAAAGCATAGTAGCTTGGAAGAACAGCATAGAAGCCTAGAAGAGCAGCATAAAAGCCTAGAAGAGCAGCATAGAAGCTTGAAAGAAAAGTATGTCATGTCGACTTCGCAATTGGAATATGAGCGGATGGAAAATAAATCCCTGCTTGAAGAGATTGATAGAATCTCAGAACAATTCAATGATAAAACACAAGAACACGAACAATTAAATAATGTATTGGCTGAAATGAAATCTTCAAGATCTTGGCGTATAACAAGGCCGTTACGATATATAGGGAGTAAAGTTAGGGGAATTAAAAGGAAGCTATCAAAGTTCCTTGCTCTTATCTTTAAATATCCATTTAAAATGAATTTGATTCCAATGCAGAATGTGATAAGTAAGGAGAAGGATCAATGGGAAGCAGTAAGTCATGACCCTGCATTTATCCTTGATGGAAAGTTTCCTACGGGGTGGGTTGTCATGAAGCTCCTAACAAGCTCGGAGGTTAACTTACCACTAAAAATATATTGGGATCAAGGACATGGGATGTCAGAGCAGGATAGCTCTGTGGTCGGTGTGTTGGTTCGGGGGCAACACGTTGAACAGAAATTCAAGGTGCTGATACCTAATGATACTATTTCCCTAAGAATAGATCCTGGTGAAGAAACCGTAAAATTTTTAATGAAAGATCTTAGATTGGTAAAAATCAGTAAATATCATGTGTTCATTGATGCCCTAAGAGACTATACCCGGGTACGAGGCGGGGTCATTCGTTCAATACTTCCGCTGTCCCGAAAAGTAATTCAAGTATTAAAGAATTCTGGATTATCGGGAGTTAAGAATCAAACGAAACGCGTATTGGGATTGTCAGAAATAGGCGATTTGACTCAAAACTACCAGCAGTGGGTGGATTCTAGGACCTTAACTAAATCAAGAATTAAAGAGATTAAAAAAGAAGTTGAACACTTCACCTATAAGCCGTTAATTTCAATCATAGTTCCTGTTTATAATGTCGAGGAGAAATGGTTGAGGAAATGTATTGATTCTGTACGGAATCAACTTTACCCTCATTGGGAGCTATGCATTGCTGACGATGCTTCTCCAAAAAAACATATAAAAGCATTACTTGAAGAATATAAGCTCATTGATCCACGAATTAAAGTAGTGTACAGGAAACAAAATGGGCATATTTCCGAGTGTTCTAACTCGGCGCTGGAAATAGCAAGTGGGGAATTCATCGGTCTACTGGATCATGATGATGAATTATCAATAGATGCATTATATGAGAATGTAAAGTTGCTTAATAAACACCCCGATGCTGATTTGATTTACAGTGATGAAGATAAAATCAGTGTAGAAGGAGAAAGGCATTCGCCGTTTTTTAAGCCGGATTGGTCACCGGATTTATTATTATCACAAATGTATATATGCCATTTTGGTGTTTACCGGAAGAACCTCGTTGATCAAATCGGAGGTTTTCGTAAAGGATATGAGGGTAGCCAAGATTACGATCTCGCTTTGCGTTTTACAGAAAAGACGGCTGCTATTTATCATATACCCAAGATACTTTACCATTGGAGAACGATTCCTGAGTCAACTGCATCAGGAGCACAGGCTAAGAATTATACGCACTATGCTGGTTTAAAGGCATTACAGGATGCTCTTAAACGCAGGGAATTAGATGCTGCTGTAAAGGAAATTGGTGATTATTCAAATATGTTTAGAGTTACTTATAGGGTGAAAGAAGAGCCTTTGGTCTCCATTATTATACCTACTAGGAATATGGGAGAGGTGCTGGATAAGTGTCTAGACTCTATTTTTTCTAGAACTCTTTACAGTAATTTTGAAATATTAATTATTGATAACGGAAGTACGGAAGAGCAGACACTTGCGATATTTAAAAAATGGTCTGACAAATTTAGTGAAAAAGTAAGAATACTGCGTATAGATATACCTTTTAATTATTCCATACTGAATAATAGAGCCGTTCAAGAAGCTAGGGGGGAATATATCCTACTTTTGAACAATGATATTGAAGTTATTAGCGAGAATTGGTTAGAAGAGATGTTGGGACATGCCCAGAGAAAAAAAATTGGTGCTGTAGGAGCTAAATTGCTGTATCCAGATGACACCATTCAACACGCTGGTGTTGTTATGGGGTTGGGTGGGATAGCAGGACATTCTTTTAGAACTTATCATAAATCAGACCCGGGCTATTTTGGAGCACTTTTAGTCAATAGAAATTGCTCTGTAGTAACAGCAGCATGTTTGCTTATTAAGAAAGAGGTTTATCTTGAAGTAGGGGGACTAGAAGAAGAGCTTACTGTAGCATTTAATGATGTTGATTTATGTTTGAAATTGCTTGAAAAAGGATATATTAATATTTGTTTAAATAGTATTGAACTGTATCATCATGAATCTAAATCTCGTGGGGCTGAAGATACACGTGAAAAACAGGCTCGATTCCAAGGTGAGATTAACTATATGTCGAAGAAATGGCATCGATATATACAACGAGATCCTTACTATAATATTAATTTGTCCCTTGAGAGCGATCAGTCGTATAGGTTGAGAAATGATTAGTGGTATAGTTTGAATAATACAATAAAGTAAAAACAAGGAGTTTTTAATTTGGAATTATCAATAGTATGTCCTATATATAATGAAGAAGAGAGTATACCGCATTTATATGCTGCATTAATTAAATCACTAGATAAATTAAATAAAAGCTACGAGATTATCTTAGTTGATGACGGTAGTAGGGATAGAAGTTTTGATGAGTTGAAAAAATTACAAGAAAAAGATCCGCGAGTTAAAGTGATAAAGTTTAGAAGGAATTTCGGACAAACAGCTGCTATGTCTGCTGGATTTGACTATGCTCAGGGAGACATAATTATTAGTATGGATTCTGATCTTCAAAATGATCCAGAAGATTTTGCAAAACTTATTGATAAGATGAACGAAGGATATGATGTCGTAAGCGGCTGGAGGAAGGATCGCAAGGATAAAACTGTTAGTCGAAAAATTCCCTCTAAAATTGCGAATAAATTAATATCAAAATTAACGGGGGTACATTTGCATGATTATGGCTGCTCGCTAAAAGCATATAAATCAAATGTGATAAAGAATGTCTATTTATATGGTGAAATGCATCGTTTCATACCTGCTATTTGTAGCATGATTGGTGCAAAAATTGTTGAAATACCAGTTAAACATCACCCTAGGAAGTTTGGCGTCTCAAAATACGGAATATCCCGAACGATACGAGTAGTTTTGGATTTGATCACTGTACGATTTCTCCAATCCTACATGACCAGACCTATACAAATATTTGGGAAACTGGGTCTATATTCAATTTTTATGGGTTTAATATTTTTTGTGCTCACCTTATATATGAAGTTTGGAGGGACAATGAATATAACGGGAAACCCCTTCTTTGTTATTTCGATTTTTTCTTGGTTAGCAGGATTGCAATTGATTGTTACCGGATTACTCGCTGAAATTCAAACAAGAGTATATTATGAAGGACAGAAAAAGCCGATCTATGTAATAGATGAGATTGTAAGTGTTGGAAGTTTTGTTGATCAGGAAGGAGAAGTAGTATGTCAGACTCCTTGAAAAAGGTTTGGATGATTGCTCCTACTCCCTTTTTTTCCGATCGTGGATGTCACGTTAGAATTTTAGAGGAGATTTATGCTCTTAAGGAACAAGATATTACAGTTGATTTATTTACCTATCACTTAGGACGAGATATTGAAGGAGTTCACACCATTCGAACTATAAAAATACCATGGTATAAAAAGAAGTCACCAGGTCCTTCATATCACAAACTATACTTAGATGTTTTTTTATTCATAACATGTTTATTTAGACTTTTTAAATCTAAAAATAGACCGATAGTTTTACACGGTCACTTACATGAGGGAGCATTTATTGCAATTTTTCTTAAAATATTCCTTAAAGTCCCGGTAATATTTGACGTTCAGGGGAGCCTGGTTGATGAATTGCAGAGCCATAAATTTATTAAAAAGGGCAAACTTCTGTACAAATTATTTTATAGTTTAGAGTCGTTTATATATAAGAAATCTGATCATCTAATTGTCTCTTCTAAAAATACGGCAGATTTTATTATAGATAATTTTAAGATATCCGAACAAAAAGTAACTGTCATTATGGATGGTGTTAATTCAAATTGGAGTTCACAGTTACTAGAGTGGAATAGCAGAAATAAAGCATTAAATGAATTAGGAATTCCAAGCGGAAAAATTATTATAGGCTATTTAGGGGCATTGAATGAATATCAAGGAATTGATATCTTGCTTCAAACCATAAAGGATATTAGTTTATCGGCTGAAATCGGCAAGCTGCACTTTTTAATAATGGGCTATCCTAATGTCGAAAAATACAAAAATACTGCAAAAGAAATGGATATTGAAAATCATGTTACTTTTACTGGAAAAGTGGCTTATGAAACAATCGGCTCATTGTTATCTGTTGCAGATATTGCCGTTTCGCCTAAAATTTCTTTAACAGAAGCAAATGGAAAAATTATTAATTATATGGCTATGGGACTACCGGTTGTTGCATTTAACACTCCCGTTAATCAGCAATATTTAGGAGAAGATTATAGATATTTTGCTGATATTAATAACAAAGACTCTTTTAAGGATTGCTTGTTAAGCCTACTCAGTGATGGCCCAGATGAATGGAAGAATACTGGCGATAATTTAAAAAATAGGGTAGTCAATGAATTTAACATGGGGAAAATTGCAGAGCAAATCCTTGGAGTGTATAAACATGAAAATAGTAATAACAATCTTTAAACATAAGAGCTTTAAAATTGTTTTTAGATTACTGGTAACTGTATCTTTATTAATCTATGCGTTTTCTAAGTTTTCTATAGCAGAGAGTATAACTGTTATAAAATCAGCAAATTTTAGTTGGTTCGGGGTTGCTCTTTTATTAAATATCATTACCGTTTTATTACAGGGGCATAAATGGTTTTACATAAACCGATATTTAGGGATAAACATTCCTTATACGAGAACACAACAATTGAACTGGATAAGTAATTTTTATGGTTTTTTTACTCCGGGGAAATTAGGTGGAGACGCATACAGATTTATTAGTTTAAATAAAACTTCAACAGGGAAGACTATCTCTTTTGCTTCAACCATGATTGAGAAACTTTCTACGTTATATGCTGTTTTTTTCTTAGGCGCATTATCTGCATTCTATGTTGGCCAAGTATATAGTGATATTGAATTTAGTCCGTTAATTTATCTCTTTTTAGTATCTATAATTGGTATATTGATTGTATCTCTTTTTTATAAGCAGATCAAAGTTAGGCTAGACAAGGCTCGACCACAAAATTCACTGGCTAAGAAAGTAACAGGATTTTTATCAATAATATTTAATAATCAGAACACCTTTAAAACAGTGCTCATAGTTTTTGTATATTCTCTATTTTATCAAATAGTGTCTTCGATAATTGTTTATGTTTGTTCTATATCTTTATCAATGCAGTTTAGTTTTTTCGATATTCTCTTAGTTTTTTCAATATCTACATTGGTAACTGCCTTACCTATTTCAATCTCTGGAATTGGTGTCAGAGAGACAATTTACGTAACTTTGTTAGGGGCAATGGGCGGGGGAAGTACCAGCAGTCTTTCTTTATCTGTTTTGGTTTTTTTATCAGGATTGTTTATTGTATTAATTGGTGGAGTTATGTCCTTAAAAAAATTAGATTTAAAAAGTGATGATGAGAAAGTCTGTTAAGAGTTGTTTTTATATGGAATTTGGCTTTTAGAAGGGATTGGATTCAGTTGCCGGGTAAAGTTGGGAAAGGGTTGTTAAGTGAAAAAAAAGTAAAGGCCTGTATAATTATTTCACTTTTTATCTTTGTAACAATTCTCTTTTTACAGAACGATGCAAATGTATATCTAAGGTTCTCAGGTTTGAGCCAAGATAGCACCATTAGTATTTATCCTGATTATGGGGAGGGTTTTTCAGAATCCACAGTACTAAAAAAAAGGGTTTCTGCTATTTCTCAAAAACAAGTTAAAATAAAACTAGCCAATTTAAGGGGTTTAAAAAATATTCGACTGGATTACGATGGCTCTTCTGAAATAGTGATAAATTCAATATCTTTCGGCACGCGTTTTTTTCAAATTAAAGAATGGTCTCAGGAAAAACTAGCAAAATATCTTGAAAGTACAATAAATATACGTTCAAAAGGTATTACTAATGAAGGAATACTTTTCAAAAGTAATGTTGATGATCCTCAAATTTATTTTAGTCAAGGTGCAGTAAATGAAGTAAGAGAGTTAAACTATAAACCTTATAAATTCATAGAACTATCCATTCTTTTTTCTATGATTTTATCAATCATTTTATTGATAAAATCAAATAATATATTAGGAATGGTTAATTTTTATAAAAAGTATCGTGATAAATTAGATCGAATGTTTTCAGGAACATTACAAGGTATTCTTTTCTTTTCTCTTTTAATTGTGTTTATTATTTCTATGCATAGCCAGCTTAACAATCATCCTGATGAATTGGTATCTTATTTCGCTGCTGAGTATTATACGGATCATTGGATGCCACCAGATCTTAGGGATCCCACAATTACCCATACTTTTTCGGTATATGGTAATTCACGCTTATCTGAATCAAGTCCCTATTATTTAATTGTTGGTAAGATTTCAACTCTGATGACTTATATTGTCGGAGGAGGAAGTTTTTTTAGGATTGTAAATTTTATAATGTTACTGATAATGATATCCATATATCTGCTTAGGTACAAGAAACACCCATATTTAGGAGTAGTCCTCTGTTTAACCCCGCAATTATGGTATATTTTTTCCTATGTTACTTCTGACGGGTGGGATTTTTTCATAAGTTTTTTAGCATTGTATCAATTTGTGAAAAAGGAAAGTATGCTTAATAAGGTTTTAAGAGAATCACTATGTGGGAAAAATATCTTGCGAATCAGTATAATTTCATTATTATTTGCATTAATCTTTATGGCAAAACCTAATTATTATGTAATGCTTCTTTTATTCTTTTTTATACTTCTTTTTAAATTAATAGACTCGGAAAAGTCGCAGCGTATGGCAATGTTTTCAAAATTTTTAATTATGCTCAGTTTCGTGTTGCTATTTGTTGGGTTACGTATGATTCCTGACTTTGTACATTATGGAACAGAAGGTAAGAGTGCCATTAAGGCAGAAATGATAGAAGCGACAGCTCAATATGAATTTAAACCTTCAACACCAATGAATGAGAAATATGCAGGTCTCTCATTGCATGATAGAGGTATTGACATAAAAGAATTACTAATTGATAGGCGCTGGATTGAACTCTCTATTAAATCTTTTATGGGTGTTTACGGTTATATGGAGTTTTATGCTAGCTCAATGTTTTATAGTTTCCTAACGTTTCTGTACTTAGTTATATATGGTTTTATTTTATATTATGGTTTTACAGCAATTGAAAATAGGAAACGAATGTTGTTTTTTATATCACAAATACTTGTGCTACTATCAATAAGTTTATCTATTTATAATTCGTGGTTTCTAGATTTTCAACCGCAGGGAAGATATATACTACCCTCTTTGCTGATCTTAGCCTATTCAACGACTCTCAATAAAAAAATATATCAAAATATTGTGTTTAAATTTATTTTAACTGTTACCTGTGGACTTTCCTTATATTCATTATTAGCAGTTGGTTTAATTAATGTTGTATAAATCATGAATATAACCTTTCCAATAGCTAATTATATTTGATAACTTGGTGTTAAATGTTACGCTGAGATATTATGCTAATTTTAAAGGAGATTTTTTATGAAAGTATTAATAACAGGTGGAGCGGGTTTTATAGGGTCTAATCTTGTCGACAGATTACTTGCTGAAGACCATAAGGTTATAGTCATCGATAATTTAAACGAGTTCTATGATCCGGAGTTAAAAAAAAATAATATCATTTCTCACCAGGCTCATAAAAACTACAAATTTTATAATGCTGATATAACGGATAGTAGTCATATTAAGGGGATTTTCACAAAGGAGATTCCTACTCATATTGTTCATTTGGCGGCATGGGCAGGAGTACGACCTTCTATTCATAATCCTATTCTTTATGAAAATGTAAATGTATTGGGAACACTTAATTTACTGGAAATATGTAAGGAAATGAACATAGTGAATTTTGTATTCGCTTCTTCATCTTCAGTATATGGCACGAACTCAAAGGTTCCTTTTTCAGAAAATGATCCAATTAATCAGCCTATTTCCCCTTATGCCGTCACCAAGCGAACAGGAGAGCTTCATTGTTATACATACTCCAACCTGTATAACATACCGATTTCTTGTTTAAGGTTTTTTACCGTGTATGGTCCTCGCCAGCGACCAGAAATGGCTATTCATAAATTTACTAGAATGATTGATCGAGGACAGAAGTTGACCATGTTCGGGGATGGTAATACCAAAAGAGATTACACTTACATTGATGATATTGTAGAGGGTATCCTAGGAGTGCTTCAAAGACCTAAAAATTTCGAAATTTATAATATTGGTAATTCAAGTACAGTAGAACTCCGACAATTAATTCAATTACTTGAAAATGGATTGAGTAAAAAGGCCAACATAGAAATATTAGACGAACAGCCTGGGGATGTGCCTATAACTTATTCTGACATCACTAAACTGAATAAGTTGAGTGGATTTGAGCCTAAAACATCTATTGAAAGTGGTGTTGAATCTTTCCTGAAATGGTATGTTGATAATCGTGAATTGTTATTAAGAATTACGTAAATTACACCAACATATGTTAAAATTATATTATTATTCGACATGAGTGCAGAAATTGTCGGAAATAAACAAGTAATCGGGGAGAGTTATGGAGATAACAATAGTTGGAACTGGATATGTTGGTTTGACTGCAGGGGTTTGTTATGCAGAGCTGGGACATCAAGTTATCTGTGTAGACAATGATCAAACTAAGCTTGATTTGTTGATTCAAGGCATTAGTCCTATTTATGAACCGGGACTTGAGCCGCTAATGAAAAAAAATATGCAGCAGGGGAGATTGAGTTTTACATCTGATATAACTTCAGCAGTTCGAAGCTCTACGATAATCATACTTGCTGTAGGCACCCCTTCCATGGAAGACGGGGATATTAATTTATCTTATATTGATGCGGCTGCCAGACAAATTGGCCAAGCGATGAAAGAAGAAAAAATTATAGTAAATAAAAGTACAGTGCCTGTGGGTTCTGCTGATCGAGTGAAGAAAATAATTCAAGAAGTATGTCCGGATGTCCCATTTTCCGTTGCTTCTGTTCCTGAATTTTTAAGGGAGGGATGCGCGGTCCATGATATTCTAAATGGTGAAAGGATTATTATTGGTGTAGATAATGATCGTGCTAAAGAAATTCTTGTTAAACTACATGAGCCTTTTAATTCACCGATTCAAGTAACAGATACTAGAAGCGCTGAATTAATAAAATATGCTGCTAACTCGTTTTTAGCTATGAAGATTTCATTTATGAATGAGATTTCAAATTTAGCGGAACATTTAGGTGCCGATGTACTAGAAGTAGCAAAGGGGATTGGTGCTGATAGCCGGATTGGGAATAAGTTTCTTAATGCTGGTGTAGGCTTTGGAGGCTCCTGCTTTCCTAAAGATACCTTAGGTATGATTAAAATGTCTGAACGTGCAGGTTATGACTTTAGAATACTTAAAGAAGTAGTTAAAGTTAACGATGTGCAGTACTTGAAAGTTATACAGAAACTTCAAAGTATCTATCCAGTTGTTGAAGGTAGAACGATTTCTATTTTGGGTCTCTCTTTCAAACCTGAAACAGATGATTTACGTGAAGCCCCATCCATAAAAATTATAAATTCGTTACTTGAATTAAGTAGGGATAACATTAGAATAAATGTTTATGATCCAATTGCAATTGAGCCGGCTAAAAAGTTGCTTGGATCATCAGTAAATTATTGTTTAAGTATTGAGGAAGCCATAAAGAATACTGATGCTTGTATTATAGTTACAGAGTGGAAACAGATAAAAGAATTTGATTGGAATAAAAATAAACAATTAATGAATTGTCCAATTATTATTGACGGTAGAAATTGCTTAACTCCTGAACAATTAGATCAAATTAGCTATATTGGTATGGGCAGGTTTCCAGTAAGTTCTATAAATGGTGAGAATTTAAATACAAATAAAAAATTGAGTTTTGTCAGATGATATAAAGGAGATAACCAAATGAAAGGTATAATTCTAGCAGGAGGTACAGGCTCGCGCCTTTATCCTTTGACTAAAGTAACTAATAAGCATCTTCTACCTGTAGGTAAATACCCCATGATTTTTCATGCGGTACATAAATTAAAACAAGCAGAAATCACTGATATCTTGATTGTTACAGGCAAAGACCATATGGGCGACGTCGTTAACTTGCTCGGAAGCGGTCATGAGATGGGGGTCACATTCACTTACAAGGTTCAAGACGAGGCTGGGGGGATTGCCCAGGCGCTTGATTTGGCTGAACAATTTGTTGGTGATGATCAAATGGTGGTTATTCTAGGTGATAATGTATTTGAAGATGATATTTCTCCATTCGTAGCTAATTTCAGGCAACAGGCTGGTGCAAAAATATTAATTCAAAAAGTAAGTGATCCAACACGATTCGGAGTTCCTGAATTGGATGGGGATCGTATTGTTTCCATCGAAGAAAAGCCTAAACAGCCTAAATCTAATTATGCTGTAACGGGGATATATATGTTTGATCACACCGTATTTGATATAATCAAGACTTTGGAGCCCTCTGCTCGAGGGGAATTAGAAATTACAGACGTCAATAATGCATATATTAAACGTGGAGAACTAACCTACGATGTATTAAAGGGCTGGTGGACAGATGCAGGAACACATGCATCCTTAGCCCGGGCTCATGATTTGGCGCAAGATATCGTGTTTGGCGAAGAATTTGGTAAACTTAAGTTATAGTAAGTATAAGGAGGAGAGTCATCCATGAAATTAACTCCTTTAAAGTTAGAAGGCGCCAGCCTGCTAGAACCGGTGGTACATGGCGATCACCGGGGTTTTTTTATGGAGAGTTACAATGAACAGGTTATGAAGGAGCTTGGAGTCAATCATCAATTCATCCAAGATAACCAATCGCTATCTGCAGAGCCTGGTGTTTTGCGCGGACTGCATTACCAGTTGAACCCTAAAGCACAAACCAAGCTGATCCGGGTGCTCACGGGGGCAATCTATGATGTAATTCTGGATATTCGTCGCAGCTCCCCTACTTTTGGACAATGGATCGGAGTCATACTCAGCGAGCATAATAAGCGTCAACTTTTAGTACCTAAAGGATTTGCCCATGGATTCTGTACCTTGGTGCCAAATACGCAAGTCTTTTATAAAGTGGACGAATATTATTCCCCGGAACATGACCGCGGCATATTATGGAATGATCCGGCTTTGAACATTGACTGGCCGGTTGGCGAACCATTGCTATCCGGTAAAGATCGGAATCACCCGACATTTGCGGATGCAGAAATGAACTTTGACTAGGAGGTCTCAATTCATGAAATTGCTGGTTACAGGTGGTGCCGGATTTATCGGCAGCAATTTTGTGCTATATATGCTACAGCAGTACCCGGAGTATGAAATTATAAATGTGGACTCTCTGACGTACGCAGGTAATTTGGAAAATTTAAAATCGGTGGAGAATAATCCGAAGCATACGTTTGTTAAGGCCGACATTACGGATGCTAAGACCATGGATGAGCTCGTAAGTCAAGGTGTTGATGTCATCGTGAATTTTGCAGCTGAATCCCACGTGGACCGGAGCATCCTGGAGCCGGACGTTTTCGTGAAGACGAATGTGCTGGGTACCCAAGTGTTGTTGGATGCCGCCCGTAAGTATGAGATTACAAAGTTTGTTCAAGTCTCTACAGATGAAGTGTACGGTACCCTCGGAGATACGGGATTTTTCACGGAGAAGACGCCGCTTGAACCTAATAGTCCGTACTCCTCAAGTAAAGCAGGAGGAGATTTACTAGTCCGTGCTTATCACGAGACTTTTGGTCTTCCTGTAAATATTACGCGCTGCTCCAACAACTACGGCCCATATCAATTCCCGGAGAAGCTGATCCCCCTTATGATCTCTAAAGCTTTGGCCGATGAGTCGCTTCCAATCTATGGTGATGGCTTGAATGTTCGGGACTGGTTATACGTTGAAGATCACTGCAGCGCAATTGATCTTGTGATTCATAAAGGGAAAAATGGCGAAGTATATAACGTTGGTGGTCATAATGAGCGAACCAATATACAAATTGTTAAAACTATTTTAGAACAATTGGGCAAGCCGGAGTCACTAATGACTTTCGTAAAAGATCGCCCAGGCCATGACCGCCGTTATGGCATTGATCCAACTAAGATTATGAGTGAGCTTGGTTGGAAGCCGAAACATAACTTTGAAACTGGCATCAAGGAAACGATTGAGTGGTATTTGCAAAACAAAGAGTGGTGGACTCGAATCCAATCTGGTGCATATCAAGAGTACTATGCTAAGCAGTATGGGGATCGGCTCGGTGAGCTTTCATGAGAGTCCTTGTAACTGGAGCAGGAGGGCAATTAGGGCAGGACGTGGTTCGCTTTTTTCAGCAAGCTGACCATATAGTGCTGCCCTGTGACCGAGAGATACTGGATATAACGGCCTACCAAAATTGCTTAGAGCGCACACAGGAATTCAAACCGGACGTTGTCATTCATTGTGCAGCATATACGGCCGTGGACCAAGCGGAGAGTGATATCGACACAGCGTACGCCGTAAATGCTTCCGGGACTAGAAACATGGTGCTGGCTGCACAGAGCGTAGACGCGAAGTTCTGTTATATCAGTACGGATTATGTATTTGATGGATCGGCACAAGCTCCTTATCATGAATATGACAATACAAACCCACAGAGTATCTATGGCAAATCAAAGCGGGCTGGGGAGGTGCTGGTACAGAGCTTGTCGTCCGCTTTTTTCATCGTACGAACCTCCTGGGTGTACGGGCTATATGGACATAATTTTGTGAAAACCATGCTAAAATTAGGTGCGGAGAAGCCTGAGTTGAAGGTGGTTAATGATCAGAAGGGATCCCCGACCTATACCGTTGATTTGGCGCAGTTTTTGCTCGAGCTTACCCAGACGGAGAAGTACGGAATTTATCATGCTTCTAACACAGGGGAATGCACTTGGTTTGAATTTGCCAAGGCGATTTTTGATGAAGCAGAGAGTATCTTGGGCAAGGCTTATTCGGCTTGTGTCGAACCATGTACCACAGAAGATTTTCCTCGCCCGGCTCCGCGGCCTCGCAACTCGGTCATGGAACACTTGGCGATTCGCACCAACGGTTTCAAGGATCTCCGTCCGTGGAGAGAAGGTTTAAAGGCATTTTTAGGTGAGCTTGCAGCAAGTAAATAATGATACAATAGTATGGCAGCCACTAGTTGGGTTTGTTATAATGGGACGTATCATGGCAAGAAATGAGGTTGTTGAGATGGAAATTGAGAAAGTACTTCAACAACAACAGGAATTACTCGCGCAGCTTATTCAGATGGTGGCAGAAAGTAATCAGAGACTCACGCAAATGGATCAACGGTTGGATTCCATGGATCAACGATTGGGTCAAGTAGAGCAGCAGACGGCTAGAATCGAAGCCATTGAACATAAGCTGGATAAATTATCGGATCGATTAGAGGAATATCGTAACGACTCGTATTCGCAGCGTCGGCATATGACCGGAATGGAAGCTGATTTGAATCAAATTCTCCGCCGGCTTGAAAGACTGGAAGATCATGTACAGATATAACCCGATCCGCAAGGATAAATTGGTAGAGAGCACTCGGATTTAGCGGTGCTCTTTTCTTGTAATAATAAATTTAGAAAAGGATTTAGCCTATGTTACCTACCGTTAGCGTTCATATTGTAACTTATAACAGTGCAGACGATATCGTGGAATGTCTCGACGCAGTCATGCAGCAGACCTATGGAATCGATCAAGTGGTTGTTATCGACAACGCTTCTTCGGACGATACGGTGGATCGTGTCAGATCATTTATAGAGCGAGTGAATGATACTGGCAGCATTAGCGATGACAAGATAAGAACTGAAATTCTGCTGGTTCCCAATCTAGTGAATACAGGATTTGCTCCGGCACATAACCAGGCGATTCAGCTCACGGAAACCGACTATGTTCTGGTGTTAAACCCGGATGTGCAGCTTCAGTCGAATTATGTCGAGAAACTTGTTAATTATATGTTATGCCACCCGGATGTTGGCAGTGCTACGGGGCTGCTTATTTTGAAGTCCACACCAGAAACGGTCGATAGCACTGGAATCATTATGAACGGGATTTGGCGTGCCTTTGACCGAGGAGCTGGAGATTCGGCTCAGGAGTGGCGCAGCTCTGGCGAAGTATTTGGCGTATCAGGAGCTGCAGCCTTATATAGTCGAACGATGATTGAGGATATTTCGATTCAAGAAGAGTTTTTTGACGCGGATTTTTTCGCCTATAAAGAAGATGTGGATGTGGCTTGGCGAGCGGAGCAGCTTGGCTGGAAGGCTTATTATTGTGCAGAAGCCATCGGGCTGCATGAGCGAGGCTGGAAAAAAGGCAGCCGAAGGCAGCAGCCTATTTTCATTCGTAAAATGTCCTATATTAACCGGTATAAGATGATCTATAAAAATCTGCGTGGAATTGGCTGGCTAAGGCATCTCCCTAAACTGGTGATCTATGAACTGATGACTCATGCATACATCCTGTTTAGAGAGCCAAAGGTGTTGACCGCTTGGAGAAGCTTCTGGCAGCAGCAGCCTGAACTCAGGCTGAAACGGCAGGCGATTCAAAACAAAATTCAAAATAAACCTAAAAACAAGCTCTAAACTCACCGGAACTCATCTCAGGATGGGTTCCTCTTTTGTTAATATTCAACAAGCTTTGAACACTACAACCAGTCCCAATGAAAAAACATAATCATTATAGTATTCCAGTCCTACTAAAACATTAAAATTGTATATTCAACTAAGACTTTAGTATGTATAATGAATAAGCAAACATCATTCGATAGGTGCAGTTTAGCTTATCTATTTACAGGGAGGAAGTAGGATTGAAGCAGCTTAGAAGAAAGAGCAACAAATTCCTGGGTCTGATTCTTGGACTTTCATTGCTGGTATCCTCAGCAGCAGGAGCTTTAACTGCACCGGCACAGGCAAATGCCGAGACTAATGCCAAGGGAAGCAGTCTTCAGCAGCATTGGGCAGGAGCAGTCCTGAAGGAGTGGAAGGACAAGGGCTTCATCAAGGGGGATGAACAAGGCAATCTTCAGCCGGACGCTAAAGTGACAAGAGCCCAGCTGGCAGCTTTGGTTAACCGTTCATTCCAACTGGAAGAGTCGAAGGCTGTCTCTTACAGTGATGTAAAGGCAGAGGCCTGGTATTACAAGGAGGTGGCCAAGGCAGCGGCTAAAGGCTACATGAAGGGCTACGAGAACGGAACATTCAAGCCTAACGCCGACGTTAGCCGGCAAGAACTGGCCGTTATTTTAACGTCATTGCTCGGGCTTAAGCCATCCGATGCTTTCCATTCCTTCAAGGATACGGCGAACAGTCCGGCTTGGAGCAAAGGAGCAATCGGCGCTGTAACGGACAACGGGATTATGAAGGGGAGCAACGGCAGCTTCAACCCTCTTGCACCAGCAACTCGCGCAGAAGTGGTCAGCGTGCTGGATCGGGCCTTGAAGCAGACGTCTGGCCAAGCCATCGTAACCTACGATAAAGCGGGAAGTTATGGATCTAGCGCCGGAACCGAAACCATCAAAGGTTCAGTACATATTAAGGCTGCAGACATTACATTGAATAATCTTCTAATTGAAGGCGATCTGCTGCTGGGCGAGGGCATTGGCGAAGGAGATGTCACTCTGAACAATGTTACCGTCAAAGGATCAACGATCGTTGAAGGCGGCGGCAAGAACAGTATTCATGTCGTAGATTCCGTGCTGCTAACGGTCATTGTCAATAAAAAGGACGGGAGTGTTCGCATCGTTGCTGAGGGCGGCAGTGTGGTCTCGCAGGTCACTCTGCAATCCGGCGCTATTCTGGAAGAAGCAGGACTAAGCGGACTGGGCTTCCAGGACCTGATCCTCTCGGAGCAAATTCCTGCAGGAGCTGAAATATCGCTTGCAGGTAAATTCGAGACAGTGGACGTGGTGGCGACTTCGCTGAACATCAATCTGGCCTCGGGCTCGATCGGTGAATTGTCCATCGGTGATCAAGCTGCAGGCAATAACATTCAAATCGGCGCCTCGGCCCTCATTTCCTCGCTGATTTTGAACGCGGCGACGAACGTCGGTGGGCAGGGCTCGATTGGACATGCTGTAATCAACGCCTCTGGATCAACCCTGGCGCAGCGTCCGGGAAGTACAAGCTATATTAGCAACAACTCTGTTCACATTAACGGGCAATTATCCTCTGGCGGCACAGGAATTACGAGCGGATCGAGCTCAAGCGGCAGCGGGGGCAACAGCGGCAATAATGGCGGTTCTACCCAGCCGGAGGACAGCCACCTGATTGTAACGAACGGTAAAATAAGCTTGAAATTCATGAGCGCAGTCCCAGGTCTGGAGCTGGCCGATCTGAACGTTACTGCGACGATTGCCGGAGAAGCCGTCAGTCTGGAGAACATGGCTTTCAATAGCGCGGCGAATGAGCTCTCCTTTGACCCTGTTTCATTGGAGGAGCATTACGGCAAGCCACTCGCTGTACAGGTGACGCCAAATGAAGGAGTAAGCAAATTCAGCGGGATTCTGAGCGGAAGCGCATATTTGACTGGCTTTGCAGGTTCGATTGTAGATGTAGATGATCAACCGGTGGAGGGCATGACGATTAAGTTCCGCAGAGGCCTTGCCAATACGTCCGGCGCCGTCGCGGCAACTGTAGTCACCGACCAGAATGGACGGTATTTGGTTAACCTGCCGGCTGGGATTTATACAGGCGAGCTGAACAAGGCTGGATTTATTAAAGGCTATGTAGTTGGAGTGTCCGTCAGCGACCAGTTTAACCGGAATGAAGACGCAACGGCGATTAAAGTGCCTGAATCCGGGGAGCTGCGCATTGTGCTGACCTGGGGAGAGCGGCCTCTGGACGAGGATTCCCATCTCATTGGCCCTACGCCTGCTGGCGGTAATTTCCACACCTGGTACGGAGACAAAGTACATTACTTTAACGGTGAAGTCTACGCCGACCTGGATCACGATGATGTAGACTCCTACGGCCCGGAGACAACGACCATTCGCCAAAGAGTCGATGGCCTGTATACGTTCTATGTGCATAACTATTCTCGGAACGGCTATGATGGCAGAGAAACCTTGCGCAAATCCTCCGCGAAGGTAGAGGTATATGACGCGAGCGGCACTCCTATGGCCACTTATCATATTCCTGTGGGAGAAGGCAATGAGCTGTACTGGCATGTATTCGATATGAAAATCGAAGGCAGCAGCATAGAGTTCATCGACCAAAATATTTTAATGAATGATGCCCCAAGCGGTACCGTATCTGATCCAAATGCAGAGTATGCGCTTTTGCTAGAGGAGCAAAACAAACTGGCATCCGTTACGACGGTTACGTACGATGCGCAGCTTGACGAGGCGCTATCGCTAACATATCCAGGGCAATCCTTGTTGGACGATACGGAGGTTCAAATTCTCAGCCTGTTCCCTAGCTCCGTAACGGATGATGTTTATTTAACGAAGAGTCCGGATCAGAGCAAGGTGATTCTAAGCCAATATAACAATACCGGCGATTCGGTATTTTACAGTGCAGAGGTTGAGTTGACCCGAGGAGGCTTCAAGGTTACCAGCTGGCTGGAAATTGAGCTGCCAACGATGGATGTTCTGCTAATTGAGGCCAAGGCTGTTGCAGAAGCCCTGGGAAGACCGGAGCTTGCCAGCGAAATTCAAGCTGTCAACGATGCGCTGGGAGCTGGGGTTGACCACTCGGTCAAAATTGCGGCCCTGCAGTCGCTGCTTGACGCTCTAGCAAATCTGCAATAAGCGGAAAATATCTTAAGCTTCGTTCTTAATTGCTATTTGATAGAAGCGGCCTTCAGGGGGCAAACCTACCTTGAAAGGCCGCTTCTTTTTTCGTTTAATATAAGTACTCTATCTATTATGATATAATGTCGAGAGATTACTAATTTTGTCAGGGGCGCGTTTTGAATGGACTTGAGCATTATCATCGTAAGTTATAATACCTGCCGCCTAACTCTCGATTGCCTGCAATCGGTATTCGACTCCAGGACGGCCTATCAATATGAGGTTTTTGTTGTCGACAATGCTTCTGCGGATGATTCCGTAGAGGCGATTTCCCGCGATTTCCCGCAGGTGATCCTCATAGCCAACGAGGAGAATACTGGCTTCGCCAGAGCGAACAATCAGGCGATGGAAGCCGCTAATGGGCGTTACGTGCTGCTGCTCAACTCGGACACGATCATTCAGCCGGATACGCTGCAGACGATGGTGTCCCTGATGGATGAGCGCCCGGACCTTGGCGCGGCGGGATGTAAGATCATCCTTCCCGACGGCTCGCTGGATAAAGCCTGCCGGCGCGGCTTTCCTACGCCCTCCGCCTCTTTCTATTATGCCTTTGGCTTCTCCCGGCTGTTCCCGAATACGCCGCGGTTCAACCAATACCAGCTGGGCTATCTTGATCCGAACGAGGCTTATCCGGTCGATTGCCTGATGGGGGCCTTCATGCTGGTCCGGCGCGAGGTCATCCAGCAAATCGGCGGCCTAGACGAAACCTTTTTTATGTACGGCGAGGATGTCGACTGGTGCTACCGGATCAAGGAAGCGGGCTGGGGCATTCAGTATGAGCCTGCTACATACATTGTTCACTATAAGGGAGCAAGCAGCCGGCGCAAGCCATTTAAGATTATCTATGAGTTCCACCGGGCGATGTGGGTATTTCACCGCAAGCATTATAAGCGCCGATATTCGTGGCTGACGAACGGCCTCATCGGCTTGGGCATCGCCGTGAAATTCATGCTGTCCGTGATCAGCAATAAATTGAAGCCGGGCAAGCCGGCCGTACGATCGGCACCCGCTTCGGCATCGGCTCAATCGCCGCAAGGAACTAACGGTAACATGGAGGTGAGACGATGATCCGGAAAAATCAGCGTTTCCTGACCCAACTCTATATTTTAACGGACTTCATATTCGTTCAGATCGCTTTTCTGTTGGCCTGGTGGGTGAAATTCGAGAGCGGCCTCATTCCCTACGAGCAGCCGCTTCCCATTGAGATCTATGCGTTTTGGAGCCTCGTCTACGGTGCCGTATCCATTCTGGTGGGAATTCTCATTTCCTTCTATTCGCCTAAGCGCAAGAAACGGTTTGCTGATGAAGTGCTGAAGATTATCCAGGTGCATTTTACGAGCCTCGTTATCCTGCTCAGCTTGATGTTCTTCGTAAAGCAGGTCGATATTTCGAGGTATTATCTGGCGATTTATATGGTCTTTAATCTGCTGTTTATCATGCTGTATCGTTATTTTCTAAAAAGATCGCTGAAGCAGCTCCGCCGAAAGGGTTACAACAAGCAGTTCGTGCTTATTATCGGAGCCGGCTCGCTCGGCCGCAAATTTCACGACAACCTGAAGCAATATCCGGAGCTTGGCTATGAAATCATCGGCTTTCTCGACGATTTCCAGCAGTGGGATGCGGGCGAGAAGGGGAAATACAGCCCGATTCTCGGTACAGTTGCTCAGCTGGAGGATATTCTGGAGAGCAAGCTTATCGACGAGGTCGTGCTGGCCTTGCCGCTGGAGGCGCATTCCAAGTATGCCAAAATTATTGCCAGCTGCGAGAAGGCCGGCGTGCGAGCGCTGATTATTCCCGATTTTTTCGATTACCTGCCGGCAAGGCCGTACTTCGACAATTTCGCGGGCATGCCGATGATCAATGTCCGCGACATTCCGCTGGATATGGCAGGCAACCGCTTGGTGAAGCGCGCTTTTGACATTGTATTTTCAATAGCTGCGATTATGATCACTTCGCCGGTGATGCTGTTCGTTGTGATCGGCATTAAGCTGACCTCCCCGGGACCCGTCATTTTCAAGCAGGAACGGGTGGGACTGAACCGCCGCACCTTTCAAATGTATAAATTCCGCTCAATGAACGTGCTTCCTGAAGGGGCGCCAGACACGGGCTGGACGACTGCGAATGATCCGCGGCGAACGAAGTTCGGGGCGTTTATCCGCAAGACGAGCATCGATGAGCTGCCGCAGTTCTTCAACGTGCTCGCCGGGCATATGAGCGTCGTGGGCCCCCGTCCAGAGCGTCCATACTTTGTGGAGCAGTTCCGGGAGGAAGTGCCGAAGTACATGGTGAAGCATCATGTCCGCCCGGGAATCACGGGCTGGGCACAAACCCATGGCCTGCGCGGGGATACCTCGATTGAGGAACGGATTAAGCATGATATTTTCTATATTGAGAACTGGTCGATGCTGCTGGATATTAAAATCATTTTGCGGACGATCATTCACGGTTTTGTGAACAAGAATGCTTACTAGAGTTTGGGGATGTTGTAAACGATGAGAAATAAGCTGCTATACAGTCTGCTGGCCGCCGGCGCGCTAGGAATCGTGCTGCTTGCAATAGGGCTGCGGCCGGCGGAGCAGTCGTTCACCGGCTTCAAGGCTCACCGCATTATCGCTCATGCGATGGGCGGCATTGAAGACATGACCTACACGAACACGCTGGAGGCTTTTATGGTCAACTATGAGAAGGGAACCCGGGTGTTCGAGGTGGATCTGCTGCTGAGCAAGGACGACAAGCTGATCGCTCGCCATGAATGGGGGGAATTCTTTACGAATATGCTCCGTCAGCAGGAAGGGCTCAGCGAGGATCGTTATGGCGCGGTATGGACGTCCGAGGAATTTAAGCAGGCCAAAATCGACGGGCGGTACGAACCGTTATTCTGGGACGACATCGTGGAGCTGATGGCGGAATATCCGGATATCTACATCGTGACGGATACGAAGCAGATCAAGCCCGAGGAGATCGACAGTATTTTTGCGAAAATCGTCGAAAGCGCGAAGCGCAGGGATCCGAAGCTGCTGGACCGTATCGTGCCGCAAATTTATAACCAGCCGATGCTGGGGCAGATCAAACGGCATCATCCATTTGATTCCGTGATCTATACGCTCTATCAGTCACAGGATAGCGATCGGCAGGTGATCCAGTTTGCCCGGAGCAGCGGAATTGCTGCAGTGACCATGTCCGAGGGCAGGGTCAACGAGAAGCTGGTCAAAACCTTGAAGCGGGCCGGAATCCCGACGTATGTTCATACGATCAATGATATGAAGCTGGTGTCCAATTATAAGAAAATAGGTGTATACGGCTTTTATAGCGACTTTCTGGCCGGAAATGATACCGATGCCGCGTCTTAATCTGTTCCCCTATCATGCGAACATTGACAGGGTATCCATCGTCACTTAGACTAGGAATAAAGCGGCTATATCGCGATAAAACAGGCATCATGAATATTGGGAATTTCAGGTGGCGGGGCGTGTGGCGGGCCCCGTTTTTCGTGCCGATGTGGGAGGAATGGAATTGAAGCAAACGATATCGTCTTGGCGACATGTGTTCAAAATAGACCCCGATCGCATCTTGGATGATGCGGCCCTGGAGGCGGTCTGCCTATCCGGCACCGATGCGGTGATGGTGGGGGGCTCAAGCGGCGTTACCTATGATAATACGGTAGAGCTACTATCGCGAGTCCGCCAGTTCGAGGTTCCTTGCGTGCTGGAGGTCTCGACCCTGGAGGCGGTCGTTCCCGGCTTTGATTTATACGTGATCCCCATGGTGCTCAACACGAAGCATCCCGACTGGCTGATCGGCCACCATGCCCGTGCCGCCCATAAATATAGCTATTTGATCCCTTGGGAGCAGCTGATTCCCGAGGGCTATATCATTTTGAATCCGGATTGCACCGCAGCGGCCATCTCCGAAGCGAACGCAGCCTTGACGGAATCGGAGGCCGCAGCCTATGCGGAAATCGCAGACAAGCTGCTGCATCTTCCGATCGTCTATCTCGAATATAGCGGCAGGCTCGGCGATCTGGAGCTGGTCTCTGCTGTGCATCGTTCGCTGGGCGAATCAAGGCTGTTCTATGGCGGGGGCATCCAGGATGCCGGCACAGCGCGGCTTGCCGCAGCAGCCTGCGACACGATCGTGGTCGGCAATGCGCTGTACAGTGACCTGGAGCAGGCCTTGTCTACGGTGGCCGCGGTCAAGCCGGAGCGTGCATAAGCAGCCTCTGCTGCCAGGCGTTCTGAAATGAAGAAAGGAGCATCTCTATGCAACCTGTGAATATACAAGAAGCGATAACTAGGCTGAATCCCGAGCAGCGCCGGGCTGTGGTGACGACGGAGGGACCGCTGCTCATTATGGCGGGTGCGGGCAGCGGAAAGACGCGGGTGCTGACCCATCGCATCGCCTACCTTATAGCGACGCGCAAAGCGCCGCCTTGGGCGATCCTTGCGATCACATTTACGAATAAAGCGGCCAGGGAAATGCAGGAGCGCGTATCCCAGCTGGTAGGGCAAGAGGGCAAGGACATCTGGGTCTCGACCTTCCACTCAATGTGCGTTCGGATATTGCGGCGGGATATTGAGCGGATCGGTTTTTCCTCGAGCTTCTCGATTCTTGATTCCACCGACCAGCTGTCCGTCATTCGCAACTGCATGAAGGACCTCAATATCGATACGAAGAAATTTGAGCCAAAGGCCGTTCAATCGATGATCAGCACCGCGAAGAACGAATTAATCACTCCTCAGCAGTATGAGCAGAAAATTGGAGACTACTTCGAGGGTATCGTGGCCAAGGTGTATACGATGTATCAGAAGCGGCTCCGCCAGAATAATTCCCTGGACTTCGACGACCTGATCATGAAGACGATCGAGCTGTTTAAGGAAGTTCCTGAAGTGCTTGACTTTTACCAGAAGAAATTTTCCTACATTCATGTCGATGAATACCAGGACACGAACCGCGCCCAGTACATGCTCTGCAAGCTGCTGGCTAACAAGCATCACCGCATATGCGTTGTCGGCGACAGTGACCAGTCGATTTACCGCTGGCGGGGAGCGGATATTACTAACATTCTCAACTTCGAAGAGGACTATCCCGAGGCAACGACCATTTTGCTGGAGCAGAACTATCGCTCTACCTCGAACATCCTGAATGCGGCGAATGCTGTCATCGCTTTGAATACGGGCCGCAAGCCCAAGAACCTATGGACAGATAAAGGCGACGGGGACAAAATCAAAGTATACCGCGCAAGCTCCGAGCATGAGGAAGGCTATTTCGTCACGTCGGAAATTCATAATAGCATCAAAAGAGGCAGAAGCTATCGGGATCACGCGATTTTGTACCGGACGAACGCTCAATCCCGCGTCATCGAGGAAACGCTGATCAAGTCAGACATCCCTTATCAAATCGTAGGCGGGATCAAGTTCTACGATCGCAAAGAGATCAAGGATTTGCTCGCGTATTTGCGTCTGCTCTCTAATCCGGACGATGATATCAGCCTGACGCGAATTATCAATGTACCGAAGAGAGGCATTGGGGACACGACCGTCGCCAAGCTGACGGCAGCGGCGGCAGAGCGGGGGATATCGATTTTCCGTCTGCTCTATACGGTGGATGACCTCGGATTCGCCGGGCGGACGCGGAATGCGCTCGTCGAATTCTATGATATGATCTCGGCGCTGCATCAGATGGTCGAATTCCTGTCCGTGACCGAGCTGACGGAGAAGCTGCTGGAAATGACAGAGTACCGCCTGGAGCTGCAAAATGAGAATACAATTGAGTCCCGCTCCCGTCTGGAGAATATCGATGAGTTCCTGTCTGTGACGATGGAGTTCGAGAAGAATAACGATGAAGACCGGTCGCTGGTCGCATTCCTGACTGATCTCGCGCTGATCTCCGATATCGATACGATGAATGACGAGGAGGAAGGCCAGCCTGGGGATGCGGTCACCTTGATGACTATGCATAGCGCCAAGGGGCTGGAGTTCCCGATCGTCTTCATTATCGGAATGGAGGAAGGGGTATTTCCGCACAGCCGTGCCTTCATGGACAACGAAGAGCTGGAAGAGGAGCGCCGCCTGGCTTATGTAGGCATTACGAGAGCAGAGGAGCGCCTGTTCCTCACCTGTGCGCAGATGCGGACGCTCTTCGGCCGGACGACGGCCAATGCCCCATCCCGGTTCCTCGAGGAGATTCCAGAGGAGCTCAAGGAGGATACCGACATCCCGCGCGACCGCTACCGCCGGGGCGCAGGAATTGGCGGGGCGTACAGCGGCCGTGGCTTCGGCAGCGGTGCGGGAAGTAACTTTGGCCACCGGACGACGGCTGACCGGGGAGGAGCAAGACCTTTCGCGCCGGCATCGAGCGGCGTTACCGTGACTACAGGCGTTCCCGGAGCCCAGGCTGTGAAGCCGGCAGGCTCGGCCGACTTCAATGCGGGCGACAAAGTGTCGCATGGCAAATGGGGCATCGGAACTGTCGTCGCGGTAAAGGGCACGGGGAATGATATGGAACTGCAAATCGCGTTTCCTGCTCCGACAGGAGTGAAGCGTCTGCTTGCAGGCTTTGCGCCGATCACTAAAGTGGAGGAGTAATAGAAGGGCAGGTAACCCGACAGCGGACTTCAGCTTGTAGCTTCAATTGGACATTTAATTGGACTAGAAAATAACGAATGGCTAGGGGCCAGGTACAAGTAGATGTGCTGGTCCCCCTTTCGATACATAACCTAATTAGGAGGGTTGTCCGTATATGGATGCGATGCAAACGATGGAGCGGCTTATTGAGCAATTGAATCAATACAACTATCATTACTACACCTTGGATCAGCCACTGATCAGCGACAAGGAATATGATGCCTTGTACGATCAGCTAACCGCGCTTGAAGCGGAGACAGGCATCGTCCTGCCCGATTCCCCGACGGGACGGGTCGGCGGGGAGCTGCTGAAGGGCTTCGAGCCCCACCGGCATTTGGCTCCGCTCTGGAGCCTGGACAAAGCGCAGACGGAGGAGCATCTGATCAGCTGGAACAATCGGCTGCTTCGCCTGATCGCGGATTATAACGGCAAAAATCCGGACACCCCGCTCCCGGCGCCTACCTATGTCGTTGAGCTTAAATTCGACGGGCTGACGCTGAACCTCACCTATACGGACGGCAAGCTCGTTCAGGCCTCCACCCGGGGGAACGGCGTCGTCGGCGAAGGGATTCTCGCCCAGGTCAAGACAATCAAGTCCGTGCCGCTGACGATTCCCTACAGCGAAGGCACAATAGAGGTTCAGGGCGAGGGCATCATGAATTTGTCCGTCCTGGCCAAATACAATGAGACCGCTGCCGAGCCGCTTAAGAATGCTCGTAATGCCGCTGCGGGCGCGCTGCGGAATTTGAACCCGCGGACGACGGCGGAGCGCAAGCTGAGCGCTTATTTTTACAATGTAGGCTACTCAGACCGTATTCAATTCGCCGATCACCGCGAGATGATGGATTTCCTGAGGGAGAATCGTTTCAAAGTGAATTCGTATGTCGAGTATTTTGACGATTTCACCCAGGTGATGAAGGCGTTGGAGGATATTCAGAAGCGACGGGATTCGCTTGACTATCTGATCGACGGAGCCGTCGTTAAAGTTACGGATATGAGAACCCGCGAGGTGCTCGGCTATACCGATAAATTTCCGAGATGGGCGATCGCCTATAAATTCGAAGCTGAGGAGACAACGACCGTTCTGGAGTCGGTATCCTGGAACGTCGGGCGGACCGGCAAAATTACGCCGCTCGCCAAGGTCGAACCCGTCGAGCTTGCCGGTGTAACCGTGCAGAACTGTACGCTGAACAATGCCGGAGACATCGAGCGCAAGAACCTGAAGTTTGCTCTGGGAACCCGTGTATTCATCCGGCGTTCCAATGATGTCATCCCGGAGATTCTCGGCAAAGTGACGGATGAGCAGGACGGCGGAGAAATCGTGTTCCCGGATACCTGTCCGGCCTGCGGCTTTCCGTTAGAGCAGCGGGGAGCCCATCTGTTCTGCAACAACCGCTTCGACTGCAAGCCGCAAATTGTCAGCCGCATTACTCACTTCGCTTCCCGCGATGCAATGGATATCGAGTCTCTTAGCGATAAGACCGCCGGGCAGCTGTACGAAGAGCTGGATGTACACGAGCCGGCGGACCTTTATGAGCTCACGTTCGAGCAGCTCATCAAGCTGGAACGCTTCGGCGAGAAGAAGGCTAACAACCTGCTGGACGCGATCAACAAAAGCAAGGGGCGGGACCTGGCTTCCTTTCTGTATGCACTGGGCATTCCGAATACGGGGAAATCGACCACGAAGGTGCTGGCCGACCATTTCCGCGATTTAAATGCAATTATGGCGGCGACGGAGGAAGAGCTGATGCAGCTGCCTGATATCGGCGGTATTGTCGCCGAGAGCATCGTTACGTTCTTCGCGGATCCGTTCATGCAGGCAGGGATTCATAAAATGCTGGAGCTTGGCGTGGAGGCCAAGGCGCCGGAGGAGCGCGCCCCCTCGAAAGATTCCTTCTTTACCGGCAAAACGGTCGTGCTTACCGGTACGCTGCACCAGCTCAGCCGCGATGAGGCAACGGAGCGGCTTGAGGCTCTTGGTGCGAAGGTGACGGGCAGCGTGTCCAAGAAGACCGACCTTGTCATCGCTGGAGAGAAGGCGGGCAGCAAGCTGGCCAAGGCCAAAGAGCTTGGCATTCCGGTCATCGAGGACGAGAACGAGTTCGTCCGTCTGTTGAACGAATGAATGCCTTTGGCCAACAAGTAAATACTGAAATCCCCTTGGCAGGAAGTTGCTCGCTAGGGGGATTTTTTATATATAATCGGGCGGCGCTGATCGCGGAATGATCCAACGTTCTACCTTGTAGAACAGGGAGTCTATCAGGGGCTAATATTTTTTATTGGATAAAATGCTTCCAAAAATGTAACCAAGTTGGTGCCAATTACGTTTATAATGATGAACTAGTGAAAATACAAATTTTGGAGGTAAAGATGTCTATTAAAGGAATGAAAAAAGCGCTATTCTTTGTCATTTGCCTCGTGCTTGTAGCGGGATGTACCAGCAATCCCGGTGCGAAAGAGCCCGAGCAGCAAAGCTTGAGGGTAATGTTCTGGGATGAGAACTACTTTTTCCAACAATATGGGGACTTGTTTACCATGGAGCACCCTAACATTGAGATTGAAGTCGTAAGCACTAATAATATTTATAGAGATATGGGGCCGGACGGCGATTATGAGAAGGCCTTTAAAGAATTTATCGAGAAGGAACAGCCGGACGTTCTAATGGTAAGTATTGATCAGATGGAGACCTTTGTTGCGGAAGGCAGGATCCGTGAACTCGATACATTGATTGAGCGGGATAAGTATGATATCAGTACGATCTACCCTGCATTGATTGATCTTTTGAAGGAGCGCGGAGATAATAAAATTTATGGTCTAACCCCTAATTTTTATGGTTCGGCGATTTTGTACAATGCGGATTTGTTCGCCAAACACGGTGTGGAATTGCCGCGTGACGGCATGAGCTGGTACGACATCATTGAGTTGGCCAAGCAATTCCCTACCGATGGCGACGAGAAGACCCGTATATACGGCTTCGGCAATAGCTGGGGAATGGATATGTCGCAGCTCGCATCGATGATTTCATCAGATGAAGGAATCGAGCAGATCGATACGAACACTATGAAGCTAACGGTAAACACCGATTCGTGGAAGAGAATTTACCAGACTGCCATCGATGCAGTAAAGGCCGACGTTTTTTATAATCCAGGGGAGGACGGCTTCCGAGGCGGTTCAATGGAAGAATACTATCAGAGCCAGCCGTTTGTTGTGGGTAGAGCAGCGATGACGACAGGCGATGCGTATGTCCTCCGCAATTTAAAGGAAGCGGCAGAAGCTTTGAAGGACTATAAGCCTTTTGAGGTTGGAATCGTAGCAGGACCAGCAGCCTCTACTGAGCCGGATAAATCGAGAAGTATCAGCATGAGTGAAGTGTTCTCCATTTCCGCTAACTCTCCGAATACGGAAGCTGCATGGGAATTTATTAAATTTGTGAACGGCGATCAGTTTGCCAAGATTAAATCGAGAAGCTTGAACAATGGATTGCTGTCCCGGATGGGGTATACCACGGAATACAACGGCGTTAGCCTCGAGGCCTTTTATAAGCTGAAGCCGCTGCCAGTCGATTACTCGGGCTATAGAAAAATACCTGGCACATTCTTCGAGAAATTCCAGCCTCTGCTCGAATCCGAGTTGAAGGCCGTTGAGAATAACACCAAATCTCTGGATGAAGCTTTGGCCAAGATTGAGGCAGAAGGTCAAGTCGCTTTGGATCAGGCCGTTAAGGAACAGGAAGAGAAGAAGAAGGAAGAGGAAGCTAAGGGCGGCACGGGCGAAGGGACTGCGGATGATTCGGCACCAAGCTCAAACTCGGGCGAAGGCTCTAGCGGAGCTGAAGGGGAAGGTACAGCCGATACGCAAGACTCAACCGAAGGCGGCAGCGAAGGCTAGCCTTTAGATATATGATACGGGTTGAACGCAAGGATTGCTTATCTTAAGCTTCCACGGAGTTGGAGCGGATATCCTGATAATGTTATGGACTTTGATGGAATGGCCCGGTGACTCGGCTGGCTAAAATAGAACGGGTGGATGTGTAAATGAAACGACTGTTGTACGGCATCGTCATGCTTTGTTTTATGGACTTGTTTATACAGCTCCCCATTATGGGGCCGTTCGCCAAGAGCCTTGGCGCCGGATCATTCGTCATTGGTCTTGCCGTAGGATTATATTCGCTGACCAATATGTTCGGAAATATCGCAGCAGGCTATTGGATCGACCGTTTTGGCGCACGAACCATCTTGCTGTTAGGCTTTTTCCTTACAGCGGGAGTGATGCTGCTGTATCCTCTCGTAAGCCTGCCTTGGCAGCTTATCGCGGTCCGTTTTGTTCATGGGCTGACAGGAGGACTCTTAGTGCCCAGCGCCTTTACATTGATCTCGCATTTTGCCTCGGCGCGGCAGCCGGGAAGGGCGATGGCTCTTTCCGGTGCGGCCGTCGGCGCGGCGGCAATTGTTGGTCCGGCTGCGGCGGGGATTACGAAGGCCCAGCTGGGCCTTCATCCTTTATTTATTGGAACAGCGGTTCTGCTCGCGCTTGGCGGTCTGCTTGTCTGGGCGGCTGTGCCAGCATCGGGAGCAAGGCAGATCACCCGTCGTCTTCAGCCGGAGCCATCTCAGCCGCTGGCAGGGTTTGAAGTCATTCTTCGCAAGAAGCCGGTGATGCAATCCTATGTCGGTGCATTCTCGCTAATGTTTGCGATGGGAGCCTTGACCTATGCTTTGCCCTTGAAGGCGGATCAGCTAGGGTTCTCGGCGCAAGCCTCGGGTTTAATGCTCAGCACCTTTGGTGTAGTCGCGATTGTGGTGTTCGTCTTGCCAAGCAACCGGTGGTTTGACCGCCTCTCCTCTTTGACTTTGATGTATTGGGGCGGGATGGTTATCATGCTTTCGCTGCTGCTGCTGTCGTTCTTTCGGGAGCAGGTGGTTATGTTCGCTGTGATGGCTTTGTACGGGTTTGGATTCTCTTTATTATTCCCGTCGATGAATGCTCTATTAGTGAATAACGTGAGCGGCGAGTCCAAGGGGCGAGCTTTTGGATTGTTTTATGCTTTTTTCTCTCTGGGCGTCGTGGCCGGCTCCTCGGGAATCGGAGCCCTTACAGCGGACTATGATGTTGCTTTGCGAATTGCAGCTGCGTTTTTGCTGCTGGCGGGCTTAGTTATTGCGCTGCTGCAGTATGCTGAGCGCAAAGGCATGAAGAGAAGCAGCATATAGGTCGATTGGCGGCGTATATTTTATTGCATTAGTATTTCATTTGGTTAATCCTCGGGCCAATACGCAGGATTAACCTTCTTTTTTAAGAAGAACATAGCGGCAACTAGGACTAGGCGCAGCGCGGAAGAAAATCAAATGGAGGTCATACATCTAGAGAAAGAGTCCGAAAGCAAGATCCGGCAGCACCGGGAGGGTGCTGTTTGTTTATAAGCAGCTTTAGAAGATAATCCGGAGTTCAAAAGTTGTGTTCTAAGATGGGGAGAATATGTAGTGCTCGCTTATAACGAACGATTGCATAACGGATTATTTAAAGGTGCGGAATTGCTGTTTACGGCCCGTCTTATTGGACTAAAAAGATACGGATATTATTACCATAGTCATTTCTGAAAAAATATATTGCATTCTGTTCTCGGCCGTGGTAAATTATTATTTGTCGCTTGAAACGAGCTGAATAAATTAGCTTCGAAGATGGTTGACAACAACTTAGAAATTTGTTATTATATTTAAATGTCCGACGAAATAGAAATACTTGAATTGCGTTGGATAGAAACAAGCAAGTTCTTTGAAAACTGAACAAATGGAACTCGTTAATTAATGATTCAATCATGAATCGTCAGATTCAAAATGAGCTTAATCAGCTTATTCCAACTGGATTGTCATCGCCTTCGGGCGACGGACGTCCAACTTTATTGGAGAGTTTGATCCTGGCTCAGGACGAACGCTGGCGGCGTGCCTAATACATGCAAGTCGAGCGGGGTTGTTTTGGAAGCTTGCTTCCGAATCAACCTAGCGGCGGACGGGTGAGTAATACGTAGGCAACCTGCCCCTCAGCCTGGGATAACTAGCGGAAACGTTAGCTAATACCGGATAATTTGCTTCATCGCATGAAGGAGCAATGAAAGACGGAGCAATCTGTCACTAAGGGATGGGCCTACGGCGCATTAGCTAGTTGGTAGGGTAATGGCCTACCAAGGCGACGATGCGTAGCCGACCTGAGAGGGTGAACGGCCACACTGGG
>NZ_LN884297.1 GCF_001403875.1 Paenibacillus ihumii | reverse complement strand
CCTCCTCAAGATGAGATTTCCCAATTAGTAAGACCCCTTGAAGACGACGAGGTTGATAGGCCTGAGGTGGAAGTGCAGCAATGTATGGAGCTGACAGGTACTAATCGGTCGAGGGCTTATCCAAAAACACCCCAATAGTGGGGCTAACACGCAAATGAAGTTTCGTATCCAGTTTTCAGGTGATCAAGTCATCTGAATATGAGAATGTTCCCTGATAGCTCAGTCGGTAGAGCACTCGACTGTTAATCGAGTTGTCACAGGTTCGAGTCCTGTTCGGGGAGCCATATGGAGAGGTGTCCGAGTTGGCCGAAGGAGCACGATTGGAAATCGTGTAGGCGTCACAAGCGTCTCGAGGGTTCGAATCCCTCTCTCTCCGCCATCATTTATCTGCGTATCATGGAAGTATGATACATATGTGGCCCGTTGGTCAAGGGGTTAAGACACCTCCCTTTCACGGAGGTAACAGGGGTTCGAATCCCCTACGGGTCACCACTTTCATTACAAGCATCAGTAGGGATGAGAATCCCTTGGGGGTTCGTCGAAGCATAAGCTTCGTTAGCGATAGCATCGCAGTCTCGAACGAAGTGAGAGTATCCCCTACGGGTCACCACTTTTTTGGAAAACAAAAAACAGCTTGATTTCTAACCATATTATATGGTACAATAGAAATTGTCTTTCCTTGGAGGCTTAGCTCAGCTGGGAGAGCATCTGCCTTACAAGCAGAGGGTCAGCGGTTCGATCCCGTTAGCCTCCACCATATTATAACTGACGCGGGGTGGAGCAGCTCGGTAGCTCGTCGGGCTCATAACCCGAAGGTCGCAGGTTCAAATCCTGTCCCCGCAATTGCATTACTTAGTGTGGAGCCGTGGTGTAGAGGCCTAACATGCCTGCCTGTCACGCAGGAGATCGCGGGTTCGAATCCCGTCGGCTCCGCCATTACATCCTTGAATAAGGGATGAAGACCCGTGAGACTAGGGTTTGCAAGTGTAGCTCTGGAAACCGTCACTCTAGCGAGCTGGTTGCAGCGGAATAGGTGAAGAGGATCCAAAGAACTTATTCCATTACGGCTCGGTAGCTCAGTCGGTAGAGCAGAGGACTGAAAATCCTCGTGTCGGCGGTTCGATTCCGTCCCGAGCCACCATGATTCACTTGATAATTGAAAATGCCGGTGTAGCTCAATTGGTAGAGCAACTGACTTGTAATCAGTAGGTTGGGGGTTCAAGTCCTCTCGCCGGCACCACATGGAGGCTTAGCGAAGTGGCCAAACGCAGCAGACTGTAAATCTGTTCTCGTACGAGTTCGGTGGTTCGAATCCATCAGCCTCCACCAGTTTTACCATGTAGGGGCATAGTTTAAAGGTAGAACAGCGGTCTCCAAAACCGTTAGTGTGGGTTCAATTCCTGCTGCCCCTGCCAGATTTACAACAGTATATTTTATTATGGCGGTCGTGGCGAAGGGGTTAACGCACCGGATTGTGGCTCCGGCATTCGTGGGTTCAAGTCCCATCGATCGCCCCATTTTTATCTTAAAAATCACATATTGGGGATTAGCCAAGCGGTAAGGCAACGGACTTTGACTCCGTCATTCCATAGGTTCGAATCCTATATCCCCAGCCATTTATTGCGGACGTGGCTCAGCGGTAGAGCATCGCCTTGCCAAGGCGAGGGTCGCGGGTTCGATTCCCGTCGTCCGCTCCATTTTTGTATATGGCGCCATAGCCAAGTGGTAAGGCACAGCTCTGCAAAAGCTTTATCCCCAGTTCGAGTCTGGGTGGCGCCTCCATTCTTTTCTTTGCGGGAGTGGCGGAATCGGCAGACGCACAGGACTTAAAATCCTGCGGTAGGTTACTACCGTACCAGTTCAAGTCTGGTCTTCCGCACTTGTTATGAGACTGTTATATTATGCCGATGTGGTGGAATTGGCAGACACGCCGCACTCAAAATGCGGTGCCGAGAGGCTTGCCGGTTCGAGTCCGGCCATCGGTATTCGATAAAAAGGTATATCAAATTGCTTACAAAAGCAATTTGATATACCTTTTTTCTGTAGTCTTTAGAAGCTTCGACTGTCATAGAACAGTCCTGAATTTAGAGAGGATCCATGGCAACTGAATTTGACTTTAATGATCGTAAGGTATATTTTGAGTAGGGATGCTGATGATCAGCAATCCCACGCAGAACTGAAGGAGGCGTAATACGAGATGAAGAATTTACAATCTACGGTTACCTTATCGAACGGGGAGCAAATGCCATGGCTGGGCCTCGGCGTATTTAAGATGAGCGAAGGCCAAGAGGTTATCGATTCCACTAAAGCTGCTATCCGCAACGGTTATAGAAGCATTGACACTGCGGCGGTCTACCAGAACGAAGATGGGGTAGGCCAAGCAATCAAAGCCTCCGGCATTCCCCGGGAACAACTTTTTATTACTACGAAGGTCTGGAATTCTGATCAGGGCTATGAGAGCACGCTGAAGGCCTTCGACTCGAGCATGAATAAACTAGGCTTGGATTATCTGGATCTTTATTTGATTCACTGGCCGGTTAAAGGGAAATATAAAGAGACGTGGAAAGCTCTAGAGAAGCTGCATAAGGATGGCCGCGTCCGTTCCATCGGCGTCTCTAATTTCCAGATTCATCATCTAGAGGATCTGCTGGCCGACGCCGAGATCAGACCGGTCGTCAATCAGGTAGAGTTGCACCCATTGCTCAGTCAAGTCGAGCTGCGGGAATACTGCAAGTCGCAGGGGATCCAAATCGAAGCGTGGTCGCCATTAGCCCAAGGCAAGCTGCTGGATAATGAGGTGTTGAAGGCTATCGGGGCGAAATACGGCAAATCGACAGCGCAGGTTATTATTCGCTGGGATCTGCAGAATGAAATTGTAACGATTCCGAAATCGTCTAAAGAGCAGCGGATCATAGAGAATGCCGATGTGTTTGATTTTGAGCTGACCGCCGATGAAATCGAGCAAATTAATGGCTTGAATCAAAATCTGCGTGTCGGCCCTGATCCGGATAATTTCGACTTTTGATCGTATGTGCGATTGACTCGTTATGCGGATTACCATATACAAGCACTTTAGTTCATTCGGAACTAAGGTGCTTTTTGCATCTAAGGGATTGTTAGGATTATCTCAGGGAGCATCATTTGGGCATCATAGCGACATCATAGGATCTGTAGGATTATCTCTCAAGGAGAATCTAACAGATCGCTAGGAGCGTCCCAAGGAGCGTCTCAAGGAAGCGTCATAGGGATGCATAGGATTCGTCAAAAGGATCGCCTCGCGTCATTATAATTTTAAAAAGCCCGCCGGCTGCATTCTTCGCAGCTGACGGGCTAGCATCGTGCCGGAGTGCCCTAGCTAAGCACTTCCGTTTAACAAAATTTGGCGAATCTGCTGCTGGTGCAGACGCTCGCCGATTACGACGACCAAGGCGCCTGCTGTTAGAAGCAGGTCGGGCCCAGGATTGATATGCTTGGAGTGATTGCTCTCCACGACGGCAATGATCGTGGCGCTGGAGCGCTGGCGTACGCGGAGCTCGCCGATCGTCTTGCCAATCGCTTTGTAGTGTGGCTCGAGTTTGTACCATTCGATGATAAGATCACCCAGGGCGACCTCGATATTCTCAAGCGGGGTCGGCTTGTAAGTGACACCGCCGATGATGGCGGAAACATACCGTGCTTCCTCATCAGTCAGGGATATTTTCGAAATGCTGTTGTCCGGGTTGTCCGCACTGTAGTGATGGACTTCACGGCGACCATCATCATGAATAGTAATGGCCAATTTCTCGCCGCTGCGAGTTTCGATATCAAATTTCTTGCCGATGCCTGGCAATTCGGTTTCTTTAAGATTCATTAGCTTCCGACCTCCAATATTAAGAAATGTTATTTGTATAAGATGTGTTAAATATAACCGCCGATCTTCTGTTCTCGAACATGGGCGATATTCTTAGTTACTGTTATTTACATGTAATCAAGCTGCATAAATGCTAGTAAACTTGATGGGTAACAGAAGGAATCGCTTCATCAGTTGATAGAAGAATGGACGGAAATAAGCCCCTGCTGAAGCAAGAAGCAAACTCATGGCTGCAGCCGGGACGGCTAACCGATAAAACGGGACATGTGTATCGCCAGTCTTGGCAGGTGCAGACGAGTGAAGGGCTGCGTGGTTCTCCGGTCTGCGGAGCGTATCTGCAGCTTCAAGCGCGGACTGTTCCAAACTGGCGGCATGCCCTGGATTTAGAGCTGGATGAGGAATGGAGAAAATCATGAATAGCGTAAAGACAGCGGCAGTGAACCATACCAGCGCTCGCCGGGTATGTATCATGATGCCTATCCCCCCTCTCAAAAAATAGCTACTAACCTTAAGGATAGCACACAATCCTAAGTATCTCAAAAAGAATGATGATAAATTATCCATCCATTTTTATGGACTCGATTCAAACGGGTTAAACGGCACGATTCGTATATATTCCCGAGGCTGAAATGAGGCAGGATTCCTTAGACCGCCATTCAATTGCTGGAGGTGCAAAAGCGTTTGTTCCGGGGCAGGGGGCGTGACCGCAGGCAGCCATCGTGCAAGCAGCGCAGCGCCGAATGTAATAAACAGAAATATGAGCGAGCAGACGAGGACTTGGCGGACGGGCATGAAAATCACTCTCCTTTATTATAGAAAGTGATTTCCTTAATGAGTTATATATATACGGTGAGAATCTAGTTTACAACCCTTCAAAAAAACGATATACTTTTGGATGTGCTTCAATTGCACGTACAGCTTTAACCACATATTTGTTTATCGGAGGAGCCTGCCAACAGCGGGCTCTTTTTGTGTTTTTTCAGCTATACCGTATTTATGTTCTGATTTAAATATGGCAAAGCTGGTGAGACACAGGTTATATAGCACGAGTAAGGAGGAAGCATGTTGTCTATTTTGCACGCAGCAATCATTTTACCATTTATTCTGGCTGCAGGAATGCCTCTGCTGAAGAGACTGCCGGGAAAGCCGCACCCGGGATGGGCCGTTATGTTAGCGCCTGCCGTACTCTTTGTTTACTTCCTGAAGCAAATCCCCATTGTTCAATCGGGTAACGATATCGTAGCCGCACTCCCCTGGATTACCTCGCTTGGCATCGAGTTCAGCGTTCAGCTGGACGGGCTGTCATTGCTGTTCACTTTGCTGATTTCGGGGATCGGTACGCTGGTCGTGCTCTATTCCATTTTTTATATGGATAAGGAAAAAGAGGCCGTTCATCGCTTCTATGTGTATTTGCTTCTGTTTATGGGGGCTATGCTGGGAGTGGTCCTGTCTGATAATCTGATCGTGCTTTACGGCTTCTGGGAGCTGACGAGCATTTCTTCCTTTCTGTTGATCGCTTTCTGGCATCACCGGGAGCGTTCCAGATACGGGGCTTTCAAATCCATGCTCATTACCGTGTTCGGCGGTCTGGCGATGCTGGCGGGCTTTGTACTGGTCTATCTCATGACCGGTACGTTCTCGGTAAGGGAGATCCTTCAAAATACAGGGATCATCGCGGGGCACCCTCTGATGCTTCCTGCGCTGCTCCTCGTGCTCCTGGGGGCCTTTACAAAATCCGCTCAGTTTCCGTTTCATATTTGGCTGCCGGATGCGATGGAGGCACCGACGCCGGTGAGTGCCTATTTGCACTCGGCAACAATGGTCAAAGCCGGGTTATATCTCGTAGCGAGATTTACGCCGGTGTTCTCAGGGCAAGCGGCCTGGTTCTGGCTCGTGTCAGGCGTAGGGCTTATTACGCTGATCTTTGGTTCGTTCAAGGCGATCAAGCAAACGGATCTGAAGGCGATGCTGGCCTTCTCCACGATCAGCCAGCTGGGATTGATCATGGCCTTGCTGGGGCTCGGCTCGGCCTCGGGGTATTATACGGACGTCCAGCAGTCCTTGTTCTATTCCAAGGCAACTATGGCCGCCATATTCCATTTGATGAATCACGCGGTATTTAAGGGAGCGTTGTTCATGGTTGTCGGGATCGTGGATCATGAGACGGGGACGAGAGATATTCGCAAGCTGGGCGGATTAATGTCTATCATGCCCGTAACGTTCACGGTCGCCGCCATCGGGGCGTTATCGATGGCGGGCATACCGCCGTTCGGGGGCTTTCTCAGTAAAGAAATGTTCTTTACGGCAGTTCTGAATGCGCGGGAAATGGGCATATGGAGCATGGATACCTGGAGCAGCCTGTTTCCAGTGATCGCTTGGGCCGCCAGCGTCTTTACCTTTGCTTACAGCATGGTACTGCTGGTCAGAACATTTGCCGGCAAATTCAAGCCGGAGCAGCTGAAGCTGCAGCCGCATGAGGCTCCGGTCGGCATGCTTATACCGCCGGTGATCATGGCCGCGCTTGCGCTGGTGTTCGGCCTGTTCCCCGGGCTGTTGTCTTACTCGCTTATCGAGCCTGCGATGGCCGCGGTCCTGCCGGGCCTGCTCGGCCCGGGAGAGAAATTCCTCGTATCCATAGAGTTCTGGCATGGCTGGACGCCGGAGGTATTCATGACACTGGGCGTTATCGGCGCGGGAATTCTGGTCTTTGTCCTGCAGCCTAAGGTCAAGGCATTGAACAGTACCGGATCAGCCCGCTTCTCCTTGAACGGCGTGTATGATTCAGGCTTGCGCACGCTGGAGCGGTCGTCAAAGTGGCTAACGGATAAATATATGACCGGCTCTGTACGGCATTACTTGATTTATATTTTCACATTCCTGGTAGTTGTACTTGGAGCCATAATGCTTGCATTTGACGGCTTCAGCCTGGATAGCAGCAGCTACGCTCCGGTCACGGTATATGAGGCAGCTATTTTGCTTGCCCTCATTATAGCCGCGATCGCGGTGCCCTTTGCCAATTCGCGTCTGCTGGCGATTATTTTGACGGGGGCCGTCGGCTACATGGTGTCCTTATTCTTCGTCATATTCCGGGCGCCGGATCTGGCGCTTACCCAGCTCATCGTGGAGACGGTATCGGTCACGCTATTCCTTCTGTGCTTCTATCATTTGCCGAAGCTTAAGAAAGAGCTGACCGTCCTTAAATTCAAGCTTACGAATTTCCTGATTTCACTGGGAGTAGGGCTTATGGTTACCCTGATTGCACTCAGTGCATTAAGCGCCGGGAACAGCCACCCCTTCGAGTCAATATCGAAGTTCTTTCTAGAGGCAAGCTACACACTGGCTGGCGGGAAAAATGTCGTCAATGTCATCCTCGTAGACTTCCGCGGCTTCGATACGATGCTGGAAATTGTAGTGCTCGGCATCGCGTCGCTTGGCATCTATGCCATGATTCGCCTAAGTTTGAACGAGAAGCAGGAGCAGCTCCCTCCCGGCGCAGGCTTTAACAAGCAATCGGGGGGCCGGCTTGTATCGGTAAGAAGCAACGATGTCATTCTGCGGATGACCTCAAGGGTTGCCATGTTTATTATCCTGACGTTCTCCTGGTATCTGTTCTTTGCCGGCCACAATAACCCGGGAGGCGGATTCATCGGCGGGCTGATGACTTCGGCAGCGCTCGTGCTGCTGGCGATAGCCTTCGGGCTTGATGTTATGCGCAGCATCGTTCCGCTTAATTTCCGGAAGGTCATGGCCTCGGGCCTGCTCATCGCTTTTCTGACGGGGCTTGGCTCGCTGTGGTTCGGCGTACCGTTCCTGAGCCATGCGTTCGGGCATGAGTATTTGCCGATCCTTGGGGAGGTCGAGCTGGCTACGGCGGTCATTTTCGACCTCGGCGTGTATTTGACCGTCGTAGGGGTCACGATGACGATTATTCTTGAGATCGGGAGGGATCGGTAATCATGGAATTAATGATGTCTATAGCCGTCGGCATCCTGTTCATGGTCGGAGTGTATCTGATCCTTACCAGGAGCTTGCTCCGCATCATACTCGGGACGTCCCTGCTTACGCATGCGGTGCATTTGCTGCTGCTAACGATGGCCCGTCTGAAGAAGGGAGCGCCTCCGCTGCTTGGCGAGCACGCCTCCGCCTATACGGATCCGGTTCCAGCGGCTCTCATATTAACATCGATTGTAATTAGCTTCGGAGTCACATCTTTCTTCTTTGTACTCGCCTACAAGGCGTATCAAAAATTGAAGACGGATGATATGGAGCAGCTAAGGGGGGACGAAGGTGAATAATTTACTCGTATTTCCGCTTATCATTCCTCTGCTGACTGCAGTTGCTCTTATTTTTGCCCATAGCCGGGTAATGCTGCAAAGATGGATCAATGCCACAGGGGCGGTGCTGAATATCCTCGCGGCGGTCCTTATCGTCCGGGAGGTTAGACTGGACGGTATTCAGACCCTGCATATGGGGGGCTGGGCTCCGCCTTACGGAATCGTGTTTACAGCGGATATGCTGGCGGCGCTGCTTGTATTAACGACGACGGTGCTAAGCACGGCTTGCTTGTTCTATGCGTTCGGCAGCATTGGCAGAGAGAGGGAACGGCATTATTTTCATCCGTTCTTCCAATTTTTGATCGTAGGCGTAAACGGCTCGTTCCTGACAGGGGATATGTTCAATCTGTTTGTCTGCTTTGAGGTGATGCTGATCTCTTCCTATGCCCTGATCGTGCTTGGCGGCACGAAGCGGCAGCTAAGGGAGACGCTGAAATATATTCTGGTCAACATCGTGTCCTCCAGCTTCTTTGTAGCGGCGATCGCCTATCTATATGGTGTTACCGGTACACTGAACATGGCACATTTATCGCTTCGCATAGCCGAGGCGGGGCAGGGCGGGGTAATTAATGTCATCGCCGTATTATTTCTTATCGTATTTGCGCTTAAAGCGGGCCTGTTCCTATTCTTCTGGCTGCCGGGCTCATACAGCGCCCCGCCGACGGCGGTAAAGGCTTTGTTCGGCGCGCTGCTGACCAAGGTCGGCATTTATGCGATTGCCCGTACCTTCAGCCTCATATTCTATCACCAGCCGGAACTTACCCATTCGCTGATCGGTTGGATGGCTGTAGCGACGATGATATTGGGCGGAATCGGTGCAGTCGCTTATTCCGATATCCACCGGATCATCAACTACAACGTTGTTATTGGGATCGGCTTCATTTCCTTCGGAATCGCTGCAGCGACCAAAACATCTATGGATGGCGTCGTCTTCTATCTGATCCATGATATGATTGCCAAAGCGCTGCTGTTCCTGCTGGGGGGGATGCTCATCAAAACCGCGGGCACCAGCGACTTGCGGCAAATGGGCGGGCTGATAAGACGCTATCCGCTGCTGGGCTGGATGTTCTTTATCGTTGCGCTTGCGATCATCGGCGTGCCGCCGCTCAGCGGCTTTACAGGCAAGCTGTTGATCGTCCAGGGCGGCTTTGCCACTGGCCATTATTGGTGGACCGGGGTGGCGCTTGTATCCAGCCTGATCATGCTCTATTCTCTGATGCGGATATTTATCGGGGCTTTCTTTGGCGGCGAGGAGCAGTCTGCAGCCATCCAGGAGCCAGTCCGGATCAAAGGGCTGCTGTCTAGTGCTGCTGCATTGTTCGCCCTTATCCTTGTGATCGGGATCGGCTCTGAGTGGGTATACTCTCTTGCGTCCCAGGCCGGGGATGTCTTAACGAACCCAGCGATTTATATCGATGCCGTGCTGAAGGAGTAGATGATATGGCGCTTCAAATTTTATTGAATTTCCTGATTGCCTTAGTGTGGATGTTCTTGAATAATAACTGGACGACCGCAGGGCTCATCGTCGGCTATATCGTGGGCTTGGTCATGATCGGCCTGTTCGGCCGCTTCTGGCCGCAGGGCTTCTATATGAAGAAGGTATGGGCGATCGTCAAGCTGCTTGTACTGTTTATTAAGGAGCTGTTCAAGTCCAGCTTCACAGTCATTGGGCAGGTCCTCTCGCCTAAGCTGAACATCCGTCCGGGAATCTTCGCCTATACGACCGAGCTTAAGAGCGATTGGGAAGTCACGATACTGGCTAATCTGATTACGCTGACGCCTGGGACCTTGACTCTGGATGTATCAAGAGAAGGCTCTACTCTGTACATCCATGCGATGGATATCGGCGATGTCGATAAGCTCTGCAGCGATATTAGAAGCACGTTTGAAAAAGCAATCCTGGAGGTGACGAGATGATCGACGGGTTCTTGTTCGCAGCCCTCGTCATATTATCGTTGGCGATATTGGGATGCTTGTATCGTTTGATGAAGGGGCCTTCCATGGCTGACCGCATTACGTCTCTGGATACGATCGGCATCAATTTGCTGGCCATGGTAGCCGTACTCTGCATGCTGATGAGGACGGAAGCCTATTTCGAAATCATTCTTCTGATCGGTATTCTATCTTTCATTGGAACGACGGCCTTTGCCCGGTACATTGAACGGGGCGTGGTCATTGAGCAGCGAGGTGATGATGATGATCGGTGAGCTTCTGATTGGCTTGCTAGTATTGTTTGGGGCTGTAGTCAGCGCGTTAAGCGCCTATGGGTTGATACGGCTTCCCGATGTATACCTGCGGTCGCATGCGGCTACGAAAAGCACGACGCTCGGCGTATTATGCATATTGAGCGGGGCTTTCCTGTATTTCATGTTCTATCTGGATCATGTCAGCGCCAAGCTGCTGCTCGGCATCGTCTTCGTCTTCATTACCGCGCCGGTGGCAGGCCATCTGAACGGCAGGGCCGCTCACCGGACCGGAGTGCCCTTATGGAAGGGCAGTGTCCGGGACGACCTCAGCGAGGCCATGAGACGGGAGGAGCAGGCGAGAGTTCAGGCGCAGGAGCCTCAGATTCTCCGCCAGAACAACAGCGGCAAGGGACAGAGCGATGACGGCGGGAATAGCGGTCGCACGCAGGTCTGACGACAGCAAATTACGACAGCAACGACAACAGAACCATTGATGTAGCCTGCCAAGCTCAACCTACCAAGCGCAACCTGCCAAGCTCTATAGGCAGGTTGCTGTTTTTATCTGAAGACCGAGCACACCGAGCACCGGTGAACCAGGGTCCTAAGCTCTCCTCGACTTAGGTCTAGGATCAAAAACCGTCCGCAGTCCGTTTTGAAGAATTGCTTTTCCACCTAGAATAAAGACATAAGGTTGATACTTAAGAAAGGCGGTGATTGATAAATGAGAACAAATCGGTCAAGCGGCTTCGCAATCGTACTTATTGTCCTGGGAGCATTGATCCTGCTGGGCAAGCTTACCCCGCTGCTGGGCAGTCTATTCGGATTGTTGTTTGCAGTAGCATTGATCGGTCTTGGTTACTATGGTATTCGCCGGGGCAACGCTTTTTTTGGATGGATCGTCCTCGTGTTTGGGATCATATCCTTAATGAACAAACTAGCTTGGCTCATCGTACCGGCAATCGGGATCGGCTTGATCCTCTTCGGCATTTATTCACTGAATGGAAGACGACGGGGATATTGATCACATATATCGAATAATGATGAACCGATTTTGGTTAGGAGGGATGGGATGTCATGAGTGTATTTCGTCGAGTACGGGATATTACGGTAGCTAATTTAAATGAACGGTTGGAGCAATCTCAGGACCCAGTGCGGTTAATCGATCAATTCCTGATCGAGACCCGTCAGGAAATCGCCGAGGCAGAGAAGCTGCATCAGCAGTATGCAGGGCATACGAAGCATTTGAAGCAGCAGGTAGATCAGGCCAAGGTGATGCGGGACCGCAGAGAGGAGCAGGCGCTGCTCGCTCTGAAAGCGGAGGAGGAGCATCTGGCCAAGCTGGCTCTGCAGGAGAAGATGCTCTATGAAGAGAAGATCGAGCAATACTCCGAATTGTACTCCCAGAGCCTGGATTCCTTGCAGGAATTGGAGAGCCAGCTGAATGAATTAAAAACGGAATATCAAGTAGTATACAGCAAACGGCAGTATTACTATGCCAGAATGGAGACGCTCCGTCTGCAGCAGCGTATGAACCAGCGGATGAGTGGGTACGGTACACAAGACGTGCCAAAAATGTTCCACCGCCTGGAAGACCGGGTATCCGACATGGAGTGGGAAGCCCGCAGCCTGCGGGAACTTAGAAGATCAGGCCAGGAGTTCATGAATCAGGCTGGATCGGTTCTGCAATCGACTTTGGAACAGGAGCTCTCCCGTTTGAAGCAGAAGCTGAATAACAAAGGAGAGGAGTAACAACGATGGGAACTCTATACCGTTCCAGACGTGACCGTTGGCTTAGCGGCCTGCTCGGCGGACTTGGCGAGTATTTCGGCATCAGCGTGACCGCGCTTCGGCTGCTAGCGATTATCAGTTTCTTCTTTACAGGCGGAACAACCATCGTGATTTATCTGATTGCAACGCTTGTCATTTCGAAGGAGCCGCATATTCCCCGCGATCCATATTACAATGGCTGGCAGGGCGGTCATCAGAACTATGGGTACGGCAATCCGGGGAACCAATATCGCGATCCTCGGTATGCGGAGCCGAACTACGGCGGCCCTAGCCACCATGGCCCGCAATACCAGCAGCAGTCCGCCTTCAGCGGCAGCGAATCGAACCTGGACTCGATGATGGAAGACATCGAGAAGAAGGCGATGGAGAAAGAACTGGAAGAACTTCGCAGAAAATTATCAAAATACGAGAATGAGAAGGGAGATAAATAACCATGGGAGTATTCAAAAGAATTAAAGATATTACGAAGGCGTCCATCAATGACATGCTGGATAAAGTAGAGGATCCGGTAGTGATGCTGAATCAATACCTGCGTGACATGGAGGCAGAAATCCGTGACGCAGAAGTGACCGTGGCGAAGCAAATGGCTAACGAGCGCAGAATGAAGCATCGTCTGGAAGAGGCGATTCGCATTTCTGCGCAAAGAGAGAGCCAGGCTGAGGCTGCGCTCAAGAACGGGCAAGAAGAAGTGGCTCGCAAGCTTTTGGAAGAGAAAATCCTGTACGATCAGAAGCAAACCGAGTTCAGCGATCTGCATGCCCAATCAGAGGCGCAGGCCTTGGAGCTTAAGCAGCAGCTGCATGACATGAAGGATGAGTTCTACAAGCTGCGCAACAAACGCAATGAGCTGGTCAGCCGCGCACAAATGGCTAAGGCCAAAAAACAAATGTCGCAAATCAATACGCTTAACACGATTGAGAGCGGCACAGCTTCCCTAGGCTTCCACCGCATGGAAGAGAAAATTATGCAGCTGGAAGCGGAGGCCGAAGTAGCAGGAATCGGTTACCGCGGAGTGAGCGGATCCAGTTCTTCCTACATCAGCCCGGCTGATGCCGAGAAGCAAGTGAAGGTAGAAGAACAACTGGAGGCGCTGAAAGCCAAACTGAATCCTTCTGCTAAGAGCGGAGAAGGCAAGGAATAACAGCTACACGACTACAGGACATTGTGATATGCTATGTAATGGTAAAGCCATGCGGTATGATTCTATTTATACTGTTATGGCTTTTCCACTTACATTCATTCTCACATATGAACTGATCTGGAGGTGCGGCATGGATAGGCATAGAAGCTTATTGGCCATCGGATTGATCGGGCTGGGCACATTCATTATCTTCGGCCAGTGGCTGAGCTTTTTTACCATCGTCGCCATTTTGATATTGGGCTATGGCATTTATAAGATCCGTCTTGGAGACGACGTAAAAACAGGTTACATTCTGCTGGCGGTCGGCGGCGGCATCATTCTGCTGCAGCACTTCATGCTGGTGGTCGCCATCGTGATGATTTCGCTCGGTTTGTATTATGCCAAAATGAAGAAAATGCAGCCGGAAGGCAATCATGTTCAGAAGCAGAACATTACAACGAGCATCCACTGGAACCGTGATCCATGGACGCTGCGAAATACTAGCATGTGGCATGTGCTGGGAGAAGTGAACATCGACCTGTCGCTTGCCATGGTAGAGGGTCAGAACAATGTGCTCATGTTCCAGGGAATCGTCGGCGATATCGATCTGGTCGTATCCGAGGACTACGGCGTGGAGATTGAAGCGTTCGTCCTGTTCGGGCAAATCGATTTCAATGAGACGAGGGAGACGGGAATGCTAAACCGCATTTACTGGAAATCTCCGAACTATGAGCAGCGCGATCAGAAAGTGAAAATAATAATTTCCTACCTTGTAGGAAATGTCGACATACATTTGACTTAATACAGGAGGATTGACCTGCATGAGAAAGAAAAAACCGTCCAACATGGTCTCTCGCAGTATGCGGGATGGGATCCTCCTGTCTTTTACAGCGCTTGCGGGAATTATTTATGTTCTATATACATACGGGTATTTCAAGCCGTCAGACTCCTGGAAAACCGGCATCCAGGCCGGTCTGACCTTGTTCACACTGCTCCTGGTCATCGGGGCGGTGTATGGCTTCCTTCAGGGATACCGGGCCAAACGAAGGATCGACTTGCTTCGCGATTCCCTGCTCCAATGGGAAAAAGGCAACCAGACCGGAACGGTGCCGAAGCTGGGGGAGGATGAGCTGGGCCGGCTCGGGGAACAACTGGAGAGGATCGGGAAGCGCTGGGAGGAGCAGGTAACCTCCTTGCAGCGTTTATCCACGCATAATGCCCAACTGGCCGAGCAGGCAAGGGTATCGGCGATCGTTGAAGAGCGGCAGCGGCTGGCGCGCGAGCTCCATGATGCCGTCTCCCAGCAGCTGTTCGCGATATCGATGACGGCGACAGCGGTAGGGCGTACTCTGGAAAAGGACTTCGACAAGGCTCAGCGCCAGGTGGAGCTGATCGAGGAAATGGCCTCGGTGGCCCAGTCGGAAATGCGCGCTCTTCTGCTGCATCTCCGTCCGGTCTATCTAGAGGGCAAGGAGCTGTCGCAGGGGCTGCTGGAGCTGGTCCGCGAGCTGAAGACGAAGGTTCCTATGGACTTGACGCTGGAAATCGATGAGGATTTGAAAATCAGCAAGGGCATCGAGAATCATTTATTCCGAATTATTCAGGAAGCGATGTCGAATACGCTGCGTCACGCCAAGGCGGATAAGATGGAGATCCGCATCCACCGGAGAGCGGAGACGATCAAGGTTATCCTTCGGGACAACGGGGTCGGCTTCGAGCTGGATGAGAAGAAGCAGGCCTCCTATGGTTTGTCCACGATGCAGGAGCGTGTCCGGGAAATTGGCGGCTCGATTCAATTCATTACGGCTCCGGGCAAAGGGACGCGGATTGAAATTACGGTACCGTTAATGACCGAAGACAGCGGAGAGAGCAGAGAGGAGGAGAATAATGGAGATGGAGAATGACATTAAAGTACTGCTGGTAGACGATCATGAAATGGTGAGAATCGGCCTTGCAGCCGTACTGGGCACCGAGGAAGGCATAGAAGTGGTCGGCGAGGCCAGCAGCGGGGAGGAAGGCATCCGTCTGGCCCAGGAGTATAAGCCTGACGTGGTGCTGATGGATCTGGTGATGGAAGGAATGGACGGGATCGAGACGACGCGGCAGCTGCTTAAGCTTTACCCCGAATGCAAGGTCATCGTCCTGACGAGTTATTTGGATGATGAGAAAATGTACCCTGTCATCGAGGCTGGCGCGTTCAGCTACCTTCTGAAGACGTCGCGCGCTTCCGAGGTCGCCGATGCCATTCGGGCGGCAGTCCGCGGCCAGTCCGTTCTGGAGTCCCAGGTTGCTTCGAAGATGATGAACCGGTTCCGGCAGCCCAAGACTGAGACGCCGGCTCACGAGGAGCTTACGGACCGGGAAATGGACGTACTGCGCCTGCTCGCTCAAGGGAAATCGAACCAGGATATCGCTGACGATTTGATCATCGGCATTAAGACCGTTAAATTTCATGTTACGAATATTTTGGCCAAGTTAGGCGTGGAGGACCGTACGCAAGCGGCGATCTATGCCTACAAGAACGGCCTGGCAGAATGATTGACGCAGAGCCTGGCATTCCGTGCTAGCGGTATTGCAGCTTATAGGTGCTGGAATGCATCAGCTTCACATCTACATCCGTATTTTCAAGCTGTAACGATGAGAAAAGATGATCCTGGCCTCCCGGGCCGGCGGTCATCTTTTTCCATTGTGGATTGAATTTTCGATACAGAATGTCCTCTATCCCATAGATATCGATTTTTTTTGCCTTGGCGGCATGGAAATTGCCGATGATTTGCTGTTTAATTTGAGCGGACGCAGCTTCCTTGATTTGGAGGGAAGTGGGCGCCGGTTGTCCAGCCACCTCGGAAACCGCTGCAGTTACTTTGATTTTTACGGTAAACCTAACTTGCCCTCTGTCCAAACGAACCTTCACCGATGGCTTGGAATCTACAATATTGATTTGAGCCTGGCTGCCGTTCTTTAATTTCAGCAGCACAGGATATCTGTGCATGTTCTTGAAAGCCACCCATCTGGCTCCGTTCAGCAGGCCGCCATTCAGAAATCCCTTGTTCTCGCCCTTGGAAATCACGTAAGCCCCATCCAGCCTGACCAGCGAAATGGGCTTCTCCTTCGAGGACCATACCTGGTCCGTGAGCTTGATGGACGGGAGTAATACGGTTGCAGCAGGCTCTCTGATCCCGTTCATCAGCTTAATGAGACGCAATGGCTCTACGGTGGAGAGCTGCTCATATACCTCACGCGGATCCATCAATTCAGAGTTAAGGGCCGACTGATTCAATAGGGATACCCCCGATAAAATAGAAGGAATGTCCTGATCGGTTCCGTAGACCCAAGGCGTATAGCGCAGCTCGCTGGAACGCAGGAGAGAGTTCAGGCACTCGCCCAGATTGCTGTTAAGCAGCGATTTGGAGAAGACGATGGCTTTGACATGAGTCCATAACGTCTTCTGCTGCGAAGCCGGGTAGATGCTCATAAGGGCTTTCGAGATCGTCTCGCCTTTTCCGGTTGCAATCCAGACTTGGGTCTCCTCCGTGTTAGCGGAGCTTTCCTGCTTGGAAATGTCGCCGAAGGCAAGAACCTGCGCATAGACCGTGTATTCTCCTTTAACATAATCGATGCCTAGTGCCGTAACGAAATTGACGCTCTGGGGTTCTTTGGCGTCCCAGCAGCCGGATAACAGGATAGCCATACAAACGGCGATCAGGGCAAACTTTCGTTTCACCGGCTATTCTCCTTTCGATGTATTATCCCTAGGCTGAAATGTCTCTGGCCGCTGATTGCTGCTGCCAGACGGCCTATTTATGGTGGCTTGGACGATGTCCTTGCTGTGGAACGGAGACAGCGGTGACAAATAGGGAACGCCGTACGACTCGAGATAGGCCAAATAAAAGACGAGACCGATAACGCTGACCAAAAATCCGAACATCCCCAGGATGGAGGAAACAAACAGAATATACAAGCGAAATTGGGATACCGTTCCTGTAAGCGATTGGTTCACAAGGGTGTAGGTCGCTACCGTTGCGATGGCAACCGCTACGATAATCGTCGGCGAGGTAATGCCCGCCCGAATCGCGGAATCGCCGATGATCAGTCCGCCGACAACGGTTATCGTCTGCCCCACAGTCTTGGGCAAACGCCGTCCAGCTTCATTGAAAATTTCGAATAAAAACAGCATGATAAAGGCCTCCATCTGTATGGGAAAGGGCAGGCCATGACGTGAGTTGCTGATCGTTGCCAGCAGGGGAAGCGGTATCTGCTCCAAATTAAAGCTTGTGAGTGCGACATAAAACCCCGGCAGGAGCATGGAAATCAGCAGGCCAAAAACGCGGAGAATTTTCTGCATGCTACCACGTAGCTGGAAGTATTCTCATCCTCAGGCGAGGTGAAAAGGGTGATGATCGATACGGGAGCAAGGATGGCCAATGGAATGCCGTCCACGATGACGGCAAATTTCCCCTTTAGCAGCGCATCAACGGCAAAGTCTGGCCGCCCGGTATAATCTGATAATGGGAAGAAGGCATTTTTTTTATTTGCTACGATACTTTCAATGTAAGATGTGCCTACAATCGCATCGATGTCGATTTTGCTTAAATTCTTACGTATTTCCTGCAATATTTCATCGTTAATAATGTCCTGAATATAAAAAAGGCCAATCTTATTCTCGCCGCGCCTGCCAGCAGTAAAATGCTCCACGCAAAGGGATTGCGTCCGCAGGCGCTTGCGCAGCAGTCCCGTATTCGTAGTCAGTTCCTCGGTAAACCCGTCATGCGGTCCCTTGATGGAGGGTTCCGTCGTAGCCTCCTCGGGGGTGCGGGCCGGCGGGTCGGCAATGTCGAGACTGAAAAAGGCACTCTGCTCCTGAAAATAGATAATTAAGCTCCCGCCGTACATCTTCGCGGTCAGATCCCGCAGCAATGTATCTTTGGGCAGTAGGCTTAGAGGAAGATGGCGGTTATGTTCGATATTTGGGACTGTCGGTTCGGGGAATTCCCGGAACAGCGCCGTAAGGCCGGGCAGGACAGTCTGGTTCAACTGCTTCGTGTCCGTTACGGGTTCGCAATATATGATGGTGACAGGCTGTTTTCTCTCTTTGTCCCCTCCTTCCAGCTCATGAACAATAACATCGGCCGATTTCGCGAAATATTGCCGCAAAAACGGAGTGTCGATACGCTCGGGCTCTTCCAGTGCCTGTGACGATGAGGGATCAAGTGTCATGTGCCGGATTCTCCTTTCTTATGGGCTGCGATAAAGACGGCAAGGGCTAGCAGCAGGGTAATGATCAGAGTGAGGCCAGTATTGAACGGAAATACGAACCGGATCATCAGATTCTCAAATTGGATGTCCGTGAAGGTGGTAAGGCACAGCAGGGTTAAGCCAACGGCGTAAAGCAGCAGCAGCGTATTGCGCTGGCGCTTCTTGCTGATGTTCCATATGTCTGTAGCGATGAATAAAGCTACGGCAATACGGACAGTGACTCCGGCCAGCCATTGGTAGATCGAGAAGAAATCGGTCTGGGAGACGTATTTCCCAAACCCTGCGATCCTCCATTGTTCATAGGCAGGATAACGCTGCAGGGACGCTTCGTGCGGATTGAATTCCGCGATGGAACCGGTGAGCGGGCCAAGCGTTAGGCTGACAAGAATGAAGCCAACGATTACAAAATGCTTGTTCTTCAAGGGTGCTTTTAAATAGGGTTGCAGAAACAGAAGAAAGAAAATTTCGAACAATCCCGTACATGCATAAATGATCCCCTTGAGGGGGGGAGCCCAGCCATGCTCCAGCAGCGGCAGCAATTGGTGGTAATCTTTGTATTGAACATTAACCGTCGCTACATAAAATCCCAAAAGCACAACGAACGGCAGCAGAACGCCAGAGGCATAGGCCATGGAGTTTACTCCCAGCTGAGCGGCGATCAGGCAGATCAGCATTAACACAGCAGCCGTGATGATCATCGGCGTATAGGGCAGGAATGTTACCTTGGTCCACATAATGGTATCGAACAGAGCAAACCAGGCCGTACCAAGAAAATAGGCGGCGGAAATGAATTTGAACGGAATGGACAGCTTTTTTCCATAATGGCTTTCGAGCCAGTCTGGCAGGGATTTCCCTCTGGTGCGGGCAGAAATATACGCAATCAGCAGGGTAAACAGGGCAAATGGCACGATGGATAGAATGACGGAAAACCAGGCATCTCTCTTAGCAGTCTGAAGCAGCGCAGGAATAATGAATACGTGGTTAGTGATACCGACCGTAAGCATGATGGTCATGGTGGCCTGCAGTGCCGTAGGTTTCGGGGGATTCATTCGCATCAGCCTCCAGTCGGGTTCAGGTGCGCTTAGTATTTTCCAGGCAGAGAAAGGATATGCAGACGTATAAAATTCTCTCTAGCTGGCGAATCTATTGATAGATTCGTAGTATGCTTGGGGAGAGATGATGCGGGTGAAAAATCGTTGGGGAATTCTCATGATGGTTATTGTGGTCGGAGTAATCATAATCAAATCGTTGAACATAGCTGGCGCAGCTGCAATAGCGGATGCCGCTTATTCGGCTGAGGCTGCATCGTCCCATACGCAGCTTAGACAATTGCTGGCTGCAAGCGAAGATTTAATCCAGGGCAGCAGGCAAGCCACCGTAAAGTGGCAAGGGGAATGGCATGCGGCGTTGTCCTTGGAGGCCGCGGCGGAGCTGCTCGCTGATCGATTGGGACTTGCGGATCGTTATACGGAAAAGGTGCATGGAAACCAGGTATTTTACGCTGAAGGAGTCTTCGGAGAGGCGGAAGACGTTCATGGCAAGCTGGTGTTGATGCTGCAGGAAGAAGGGATCTACTATGTTGTTCTGCGGCTGGAAAACAGCACGGATGAAGGCTTGCAGCGGCTGCCGGAGATCGGGGAGTCCTGGGGGGAGGCGCTTCTGGGAGAGGGAGTACGCGCTAAATGGAATGCCGCTCTGCAGGGGGAAGCCGCCGAGTTCGTTAATGCACCGGAATGGCCAGACTTTGGGCAGGATGATTCCGCTGGAGCAGGAGAGGCTGATCCCATGTCTGCCCTGGCTGCCTTTGCAAAGCTGGAGTCGCGAATGAAGGAGCAGTTGAAGCTGCAGGCGGCGGAGAGTTTTGCAGACGTGCGGACGGTTAGCAGAACTTATGCTGCGGAGGATTTGCCGATTAAGGCGGAAAGTGCCGGACAAGAGATCAGTCTGCAGCTTGCACTGCATTGGAATACCGAGTCGGACCGTTATGACGTATCCATCGGTTCGCCGTTATTGACTGTCGAATATTAACTGATTCTAGATAAATATTAGATGAATTTTCGATGGACATAACTAAATTTGATATGAATTTGATGGCATCCTTGTAGTGAATATGCTAAAATATCTTCACATGCTGTGATGCTGTATAAGGTTAAGGCATTGATGGGAGAATGAATAAATATACACTATATTACATAGAAAGAATGAGGAGCCATGACTGAGATACAAAATCTAGATTCAGTGAAGACACCAGGGGCGGTATATTTCATTTTTGGAGCAACCGGAGATTTAGCTAGGCGCAAGTTGTTTCCCGCAATATACTCGTTGTATCGCGAAGGGAAGCTCGGAGAAGATTTTGCGGTTATCGGCGTGGCGCGACGTCCCCGCTCAGGAGAAGAATTCCGAGATGATGTGTATCGTTCTATTCAGGAGTTCTGCCGTTATTCGGTCGAGGATACGGCGGAGTGGAGCCGTTTTGCAGAGCATTTCTCGTATAAATCGCTCGATATTAACAATATAGATGGATACCGCGAGCTGCTGCAGCAGACCGAGGAAGTGGAAGCCCGCTTCGGCATTCCCGGCAATCGGCTGTTCTATCTGGCGCTGGCGCCAGAGCTGTTCGGCAGCGTATCCTTTAATTTGCAGAAGGGCGGCATGCTGGACAGCAGCGGCTGGCATCGCCTCGTGATCGAGAAGCCGTTCGGCTATGACCTGATCTCCGCCCAGAAGCTGAACGAAGAGCTGAACCAAGTGTTCAAAGAGGAAGAGATTTACCGGATCGACCACTATCTCGGCAAAGAGATGGTGCAGAACATCGAAGTGATTCGCTTTGCGAATGCTTTCTTCGAGCCGCTTTGGAACAATAAGCATATTTCCAATATTCAGATTACGCTGAGCGAGACTGTCGGCGTAGAGGAGCGCGGCGGGTATTATGACAATGCCGGAGCCCTTCGGGATATGGGGCAGAACCATATGCTGCAGTTGCTGACGATGATCGCGATGGAGCCGCCAAGCCGTCTGCTTGCCGAGGATATCCGCGATGAGAAGGTGAAGGTGCTGCGCTCGCTTCGCCCTTACGCTTCGGCGCAGGAAGTGAAGGAGAACGTGGTTCGCGGGCAATATGCCCAAGGCGAGAGCGGCGGCAAGACGCTGCCGGGCTACCGCGAGGAGGACAAGGTAGATCCGAACTCCAACACGGAGACTTATTTTGCAGCCAAGGTCTATGTAGACAATTTCCGCTGGGCCGGAGTGCCGTTCTATATTCGCACAGGCAAACGCCTTCCGGTCAAGACGACAGAGGTTGTAGTGGAATTCAAGCAAATGCCAACCAATGTGTATTTGGGACAGAAGCATAAGCTTGAGCCGAACCTGCTTGTCATTCGCGTTAATCCGATGGAAGGCATCTATATCAAGATCAACGCGAAGAAGCCGGGAACGGAATCACAGATCAGTCCGCTTGCGATGGAGTTCTGCCAAAGCTGCCAGGTAGGCATCAACTCGCCTGAAGCTTACGAGCGTCTGATTAATGATGCCGCTAACGGCGATTCAACTTACTTCACCCGCTGGGATGAGGTGGCTACGGCATGGGCGTTCGTCGATCGTATCGCATCTGCCTGGGCGCAGGAATCAGCCGATATCAGCAAGTATCCAGCTGGCTCCTGGGGGCCAGAGGAAGCTGATCAGCTGCTTGCGAAGGATGGTTTCCACTGGTGGCCGGTGAATGGCCAGGAAGAGGATAACGTAATCTGGATCAAGGGGTAACCCGCTGTACGGTTCACAGGCATCAACCCGCCGTTGTTCAAGCGCTTTGTTATGCCGAGATGTTAAGAAACGCTGAGATGTAAGATAAAAGCCGTCTGTCAGCTCCAAGCTGATGGGCGGCTTTATTTATTGACAAATTCAGGATGGCTTGTTATTGTGGAAATTAGCAAATATTAATTATTCATATGTGAATTATATGATTTAAAAGTCGACCATTCGAATGGAGGCATTTCCCGTGTTAAGGGAGGTGCCTCCATTTCGTTTGGGCAGGAGGAGGTGGATGGCATGCGGGAACAAGAACTGAACTTATCGGCAGATGTATTGGTCATTGGAGGCGGTCCGGCCGGGGCCTGGGCGGCTGTTACGGCGGCGCGGAAAGGAGCCCGGGTCGTATTGGCGGATAAGGGATACCTCGGCACGAGCGGGGCGACCGCGCCGTCGGGAACCGGCGTGTGGTACGTCAAGCCGGAGGCGGCTGTACGAGAAGAGGCGAAGCGCAGCCGCTATACTCTAGGAGGGCAGCTGGCTGACGCGCAGTGGATGAACCGCGTGCTCGACCAGACGTATGACAACATGGGCATGCTTGCGAAATGGGGCTACCCGTTTCCCGAGGACGGGCGGGGACGGCAGCACCGGCGGGGATTGCAGGGCCCGGAATATATGCGGTTGATGCGCAGGACAGTTAAGCGGGCCGGAGTAAAAATATTGGACCACAGCCCGGCACTGGAGCTGTTGGCCGATGAATACGGCGTAGGAGGAGCTGCGGGAGTTCGCACGAGAAGCGGGCAGGCCTGGTTCGTACGGGCGGCAGCGGTTGTCATGGCTACGGGCGGCTGCGCTTTCTTGAGCAAGGCTCTGGGCTGCAATGTGCTGACCGGGGACGGATATCTGATGGCCGCCGAAGCCGGGGCGGAGTTCTCCGGCATGGAGTTTTCCAATGCCTATGGGATTGCGCCCGCCTTTGCTTCCGTAACGAAGACGGCTTATTACCAGTACGCATCCTTCTATTATGAAGACGGGACGCTGGTCGAGGGGGCAGGCTCCAAGCAGGGCCGCGCTGTGATCGCCCGAAATCTGCTGGAGGGTCGGCAGGTATATGCCCGGCTTGACCTGGCGCCCGAGGAGATCAGGCCGCTGCTGCGGGTCGGTCAGAGCAACTTCTTTCTGCCCTTTGACCGCTGCGGCATCGACCCGTTCCACGATCTCTTCCCCGTTACGCTCCGCCTTGAGGGAACGGTTCGTGGAACCGGGGGCATCCATATCGTGGATGCCTCCTGCGCGACGAAGGTGCCGGGGCTCTATGCCGCCGGTGATGCGGCGACGCGGGAGCTCATATGCGGCGGATTTACCGGCGGAGGCAGCCATAACGCCGCTTGGGCGATGTCGTCCGGCAGCTTTGCCGGCGACGGCGCTGCCGAATATGCCCGGCGTCTCGGGCCGCGGACCCATCAGCGGTAGGTCAAGGGGCTGTCTGCCCTTTCGCTGGACAGCGCTGTTTCGGGCCGGAAGGGGAGGGCGTACTCTCCGCAGCAGTACGTGAAGGCGGTGCAGGAGGAGGTCATGCCCTATGACCGGAATCTGTTTCGCTCTGAGGCGGGGCTGAAGGCATCGCTTGCGCGGCTGAAGCAAGTATGGCATGCGCTGCGGGAGGAGAGCGCCGGCCGTGACCGTGAAGGCGTCAGGCTGCGCGAGGCCGCGGCGATGGCCGCCACGGCCCGGTGGATGTACACCTCCGCTCTAGCCCGCCGCGAGTCGAGGGGAATGCATAGGCGCGACGATTATCCGCAGCTCGATTCAGCCCAGCAGCATCGGCTGATCAGTGCGGGGCTGGACGACATTACTGTCCGGCCAGAGCCGATCAGCAAGGAGGCTGTGCTGCAATGATTGAGCTGATTAGCGAAAGCCGGTGCGTGAAATGCAATTTATGCGTTAACGTCTGTCCGACCGACGTCTTCGATCAGGGGACGGACGGGATTCCGGTGATCGCCCGGCGGGATGACTGCCAGACCTGCTTCATGTGTGAGCTGTATTGTCCCGCCGATGCGATGTACGTCTCGCCGCTCGCGGAAGAGCGTGAGGTGGTGTGCGAATCGATGCTGAAGGAGCGCGGACTGCTGGGCGGCTATCGCGAGAAGGTTGGATGGGGCCCGGGCCGAAGGCCGGTGTCAGCGCATGAATATATGCATCAATTAGCCATTCGCGCGATTCCATAGCGATATCGGGCAGGGAATTCATCCTGCAGTTATAATGATATTAATAGCATACGCCTAATGAGAGGAGAAATATATCATGAGTCAATCCGAACTAACAGCCGTACCAACCCCGGCAAAAGCAGCTGCGGAGGGGGCGCTATCGCGGAAAGCGGAGCATGGAGCCGACCCGCTATTCGTTAACCGCTGGTCCTCCCGGGCGTTCGCGGACCGGCCTGTAGCGGAAGAGACGCTGCTGGCAATCCTGGAGGCCGCGCGCTGGGCGCCTTCCTCGAACAATTTCCAGCCGTGGCGCTTTGTTGTGGCTCGAGATGCGGAGCAACTGGAGCGGTTCCATTCATTCATAGTCCCCGGCAATCTGGAGTGGGCGGCCCAGGCGCCCGTGCTGATCCTTCTATTGTCCTCCGTTGAGGAGGACGGCAAGCCGAATGGGGCGCATGCCTTCGATACAGGGGCGGCATGGGCGGCTATCGCTCTGCAGGCTTCCCTGTTTGGATTGAATACCCGGGCTATCGGCGGATATGACCGGGTGAAGGCCAGAGAGCTGCTGAGCATACCAGCGAACTTTGAGCTGCATGCCGTAATTGCGCTCGGATATCCGGGAAGCACGGAGCTGCTCCCGGATAAATTCAAGGACAGAAACGTGCCCAGCGGTCGCCGTCCACTAGACGAAAGTATCATATGGGGCGGTTTTTCCGGATAGGAATCTCTTCAGTGACCAAATGGCGCTAAGGCGCATAAGCTAATATGGGCAAGAACAAAGGCATCCTCAGCATCTCCCAAGATGTGAGGGTGTTTTTGCGTACAAAGAGACAAAATATGTTACAATATACAACGTGAATTTGTGGAATGAGAGGACTAGTGATAAATGAGCAAAGCATTGGGACAAGTGCTGCAGGAGGAAGTGAATAAGCGGCGGACGTTCGCGATCATTTCCCACCCGGATGCCGGGAAAACGACATTAACCGAGAAATTACTGCTGTTCGGCGGCGCGATCCGTCTGGCAGGGTCCGTCAAGGCTCGCAAAGCTAGCAAGCATGCGACCAGCGACTGGATGGAAATTGAGAAGCAGCGCGGAATTTCCGTCACTTCTTCCGTAATGCAGTTTGATTATAACGGTCACCGGGTCAATATTCTGGACACCCCGGGCCACCAGGATTTCAGTGAGGATACCTACCGTACGCTGACTGCTGCGGACAGCGCCGTCATGCTGATCGACGTGGCCAAGGGCGTTGAGGTGCAGACGATCAAGCTGTTCCAGGTCTGCGCCAAGCGGGGCATTCCGATTTTTACCTTCATCAACAAGCTGGACCGGGAAGGGCGGAGTCCCTTCGATCTGATGGAGGAGCTGGAGCAGGTGCTGGGCATCCGCTCTGTGCCGATGAACTGGCCGATCGGCTCGGGGCGCGAGCTGTCGGGGATCTACGACCGGATGAATAATCAGGTTGAATTGTTCCAAGGGGACGATCATTCCAACATACAAGTGAAGAAGGTCGAGAATTATCATGACCCCGTGATCCGCGAGTTGGCCGGGGAATTTCTCCATGATCAGCTTTGTCAGGACCTGGAGCTTCTCGATGTAGCAGGGGATCCCTTCGATATGGAGAAAATCAGCCGCGGCGAGCTGACCCCAGTCTTCTTCGGCAGTGCTGTGAATAATTTCGGCGTGCAGACGTTCCTGGAGAACTTCCTGCGCCTTGCACCGAAGCCGGAGCCGCGCCACAGCTTGACCGGCATGGTCGAGCCGACGAATGAGAAGTTCTCGGGCTACGTATTCAAAATCCAGGCCAATATGAACCCTGCCCATCGCGACCGCATCGCCTTCCTGCGCATTGTATCGGGCAAGTTCGAGCGGGGCATGTCGGTGAAGCATGTCCGCGTTGGCAAAGAGATCAAGCTGTCTCAGCCGCAGCAATTCCTCGCTCAGGATCGGGATATCGTGACCGAGGCGTATCCTGGCGACATTATCGGATTGTTCGATCCCGGGATTTTCCGGATCGGTGATTCGCTTAGCCAAGGAAGCGAGGTCGAGTTCGATGAGCTGCCGACCTTCTCACCGGAGATTTTCGCCAAGGTCACCGTGAAAAATGCCTTGAAGCATAAGCAATATCAGAAGGGAATCGATCAACTTACGGAGGAGGGCACCATTCAGGTCTTCATGACGGTAGGCTTCGAGGACACGCTGCTGGGCGTTGTAGGGCAGCTCCAATTCGAGGTGTTTGAATATCGCATGAAGGCGGAGTATGGCGTTGATGTGCAGCTGCAGCGGATGCCGTTCCAATTCGCGCGCTGGATCGTCGCGGACAAGGTCGATCCTTCGAAATTCCGGATTAATTCCACGCTGGTGACGGATAAGAAGGGCAATTATGTCGTCCTGTTCGAGAACGAGTATGCGATGAGAACCGCGATGGAGAAAAATCCGGAAGCGAAGTTCTTGGAGACAGCGCCATAAGAGAACATGGCGGCCGGATAGTTAAAGCGGAACAAAGCCGAGCAGGGTAAAGCCCAGCCAGGCTTAACTAAGCTACTCCAAGCCAAGCAACGAAGCTGACAAAGCTAAGAAAAACTGAACAAAGCTGAGTAAAACTGAGTAAAATTGAGTAAAACTGAGTAAAACTGAGTAAAGCCAAGCCGTGTTAGGCGATTAAGCTAAGGCCTCTCGGACCTTATAATTAGGAAGCCTCCTTACCGGGTATGCGATCCCGAATAAGAAGGCTTCTTTTGTTGCATGAATGGCGGGCTATCCTTATTTCAATGGCTTCAGCTCGACAGAAGCAAGCTCTTTGCTCAGGAGAGAGATCAGTTCGTCCTTCTTGGCCTCGTCAATATGCTTCCAGATAATCTCAAAGACGACTCCAAGGCCTGGAAGCGCGGCTTCCTGGGCATCGATCGAGCCCTCTACCATCTCCCGCAGGCCAGCTTCGTTGTTGCCGTGCATCTTATGCACAACCGCTTGTCTAAGATCAAGAGTAATTGGCATAACAATACCTCCCTGAAATAGTCGTTGCCCGCTGTTAATGTTCCCGATGTATGCTGTGAAAATTCAAGTTTAAGGCATGTTGTGGTATACTAATTCGCATAAAATAATGACTCGGGCAGGTGGAAGCATGGCAAATCCGCAAAAAAAACAATACGCTGTCATCGGTATGGGCCGCTTTGGACTGAGTGTGGCCAGCGCTCTAAGCAACATGGGCTTCGATGTGCTGGCGATCGACTCCGATGAGCAGCGAACGCAGGCGGTATCCAATATCGTAACGCATGCCGTATCTGCTGATTCCACGGATGAAGAGGCGCTTCGCGCGCTGGGCATACGGAACTTCGATGTCGTGGTCGTGGCAATTGGCGAGAATATTCAAGCCAGCATTCTGACGACACTGATTCTGAAAGACCTCGGCGGGCCGATCATTATCGTCAAGGCCCAGAATGAGCTGCACGGCAAGGTCCTGAATAAGATCGGCGCAGATAAGGTGATCTATCCAGAGCGGGACATGGGGCTTCGCCTCGCTCATCACTTGACTTCGCCGAATATACTGGACTACATCGAGCTGTCGGACGAATACAGCATCGTGGATTTGCAAATCACGAAGGCGATGATTGGCAAGAACCTGAAGGAGCTCGACATCCGGGCCAAGTTCGGCTGCAACGTAATGGCAATCAAGACGGGCAGCAAAATGAATATTTCTCCGGCGGCCAACGACCGGCTCGCGGAGGGCGACGTGCTCGTCATTGTCGGCGAGAAGAACGATCTGACGAAGCTGGAGCTGGCTTATTCGGAATCATAATCTAGGGGGATGAATGATCGATGCAGCAAATCACTTCTCCGCATAACCCCCGCGTGAAGGAATGGGCCGGGCTGCTTGAGAAGAAAAACAGGGACAAGCACCTGAAATACGTCATTGAAGGCATCCATTTGGTGCAGGAGGCGCTGCGGGCGGGAGCCGACCTGGAATGCGTATGCTATGAAATCGAGCGCGGAATTCCCGCTGAGCTGTCGGAGGCAGCTTCCGCCTCGCTAGGCGTCGAGTGGATCGGCGTAACCTCCGTGATTATCGCCAAATGCACCGAAGCGAAGACGCCGCAGCCCGTGTTCGCGGTCGTCCGCAAGAGCGGGGGCCAACTGGAGCCCCTGCTATCAGGGGAGAACAGCCTTGTTGTCGTGCTGGATGGCGTGCAGGATCCGGGCAATGTCGGCACGATTATCCGCAGCGCGGATGCCGTGGGAGCGAGCGGCGTCATCGTTGGGGCGGGCTGCGCGGATATATACAGCCCGAAGGTCATTCGCTCGACGATGGGCTCCTTGTTTCATTTGCCTGTCATCGAAGGCGATCTGGCCGATTTGCTGCCGCAAGCCAAAGCCCGGGGCATCCGGCTGGCTGGAACGAGTCTGCAGGCGGCAAAGAACTGCTATGCATACGATTTTACGGGACCGGTATGGCTGCTGCTTGGCAGCGAGGCGAGAGGGCTTAGCCTGGGCGTGCGTGAGCTGATGGATGACGGGCTGATCATACCGATGCAGGGGCAGGCTGAATCGTTGAATGTGGCGATGGCGGCCTCAGTGCTGCTGTTTGAGGCGCAGCGGCAGCGGTATTTTAAATAACAGCTTATAAGCATTATTAAAGACTGGAAACAGGTCAATCATCACCTCGATCTTTTTCAGTCTTTTTTAATTTTCAGTGGAGCGGAGGGAAAGTTGTTGAAGTTTTTCATGACGGATATTCACGGGGATTACTATGGACTGGAGTTATTGCTTAAGCATGCAAAAATTGATTTTTCAAAAGATCAGCTTGTATTTGGTGGAGATATGATTAATCGAGGCAAGGAGAGTGCCAGAGTCGTTAAGCTAATAAAGGAGCTTACTGATGCTCATCCGCATAATGTGCATGTTGTAACTGGCAATCATGAAGAGATGATGGGAGATTACTTTCGGAGGGGAGACAAACTTTGGTTAAGGCATGGCGGGAAAGAAACTCTCTTGAATTTCGAGAAAATTTTCTCCAAAGCAGAAATGGAAGAACATAAGGAGTGGATTATGAATCTGCCTCTAGTTTTTGAAGATGATGAGTTTGTATACACCCACGCTGGACTAAATCCCAATGAATTGCTGCATAGTCAATCCAGGGATATTCTATGGATGTCCGAATACGACTTCTATAGTATCCCGAAGAGCGCCCTTCTAAATTTGACTCATAACAAGCCGATCATTCACGGTCATACGCCAGTAGAAAGGATTTATTTTGATGGGGCTCGTCTGAATGCCGATATGGGCTCCAATACATATTCTGTTGAAGAGGAACGAGGACTTGGCTTGGTAAATTTGACGGAAATGTATTACTGGGTGTATAAACAGTCGTCAAAAAAAATGGAGATGCGGAAGGTGGCTCGTATATAAGCTGGTTCAGGTATATTGTTTCTAGCGCTCTCCTCGATCAACAAGCCTGCTTGGACGTTTAAGATTGCAACTGCTGCTAACGCGAGTTAGCGGTAAGCAATAATTGCCTCTGCGCATAATCTAATGAAGGGCTGGGATACTATTTTGTAGCACGAATCAAAATTACAGGAGAGAAAACTTTAAATGGATAAACAAATTGAATACGGCATGGATTACCATTATATCCCGGTCACCTCTGTAGGCAGTGGTGTTGGTGTGGAAGCAGTACCAGACTTATATTGCCATACTATTCAAATTGTTAATATCGTTATGGTCGGCCAGCGGGATTCGAAGCAATTTGTATTAATTGATGCGGGAATGCCGGAATCAGCTGATGAAATCATCTCTGTCGCGGAAGAACGCTTCGGCGCAAATAGCCGCCCGAAGGCAATAATCTTAACCCATGGTCATTTTGATCATGTGGGGGCCGTTGTTGATTTGGTAAAGCATTGGAATGTTCCTGTATATGCTCATGAATTAGAGTTGCCGTTCTTAACGGGGCAAAAGAGCTATCCCAAGCCGGATGCAACTGTTGAAGGCGGGGCGGTAGCCAAGATGTCTCCCTTCTTTCCGATTGAACCGGTTAATCTAGGGGAGAAGGTTCAAGCCCTTCCTGCTGACGAAACGGTGCCTCATTTGGCTGATTTTCGCTGGATTCATACCCCGGGCCATTCACCAGGACATGTGTCATTGTTCAGGGATAAAGATCGTTCTCTTATTGCCGGAGATGCCTTCGTAACAGTAAAACAGGACTCGCTGTATAAAGTGTTTACGCAAGAAGTGGAGATTAATGGTCCGCCAAGATATCTTACGACAGACTGGCCGGCAGCACGGGATTCTGTTAAGAAATTGGCGGCATTAAGGCCAGCCGTTGCGGTTTGCGGGCATGGAATGCCTGTGTCTGGCGAGCTATTGTCCAGCAATCTGGATAGGCTGGTAAATAAGTTTGACCAAATTGCCATCCCCGATTACGGCAAATACGTAAATAAGCATCAGCATTAGTCAGTAATGGCATAAGGCACTGAGGGCTGCAATGAAGCAGTCCTCTTATTTGTATTTAAAGATGTAACTGATCGCCGAATGGATGGGCTTGGTCGTAAATCCCGTCGTAGATATTTCCCCCTATATTGCGCGCCATACTGGTTGTTGGGAATGAAGTGCTTCGTTATACTCAAAGTGAATTGCAAAATCAGGGGGGGACTCCGATGGAAGCTATACAGGTGATTAATGTTCGAATAGCTGCTGAAACAGGAATCGTGGAGAATGGGGCAGTACTTATCGATAAAGGGCGCATTATTGCCGTCGATTGTGAACCGTCCCACGCAGGAAAACTAAAAATGATCGATGGACAGGGCAAGCTGCTCATTCCTGGCATGATCGATGTCCATATTCACGGGGCTAATGGCTATGACATGATGGATGGTACGGTAAAGAGCATTCAAGAGGTATCCAAAGCCTGTGCGGCCACAGGATGCACTTCCTTCCTGGCAACATCGGTCAGCTCCAGTCTGGAAGACCTTCTTGCTATGGTCCGCCAAGTAAAGCAGGTCGCCGGTCATGAGGAAGGAGCGCAGATCGCGGGTATTCATATTGAAGGGCCTTATTTAAATATAAAAAGAAAAGGAATGCAGAACGAAGCCTATCTTCGTCATCCTGACTTTACTGAAATGGAGCAACTGATTGAGCAGGCCGGGTCCTTGTTGAAAATGGTTACGATTGCGCCTGAGCTTCCGGGTGGAATGGAGATGGTTTCCTATCTGCACAGACAAGGAATCATAGCGGCGATCGCCCACTCCGATGCGACTTATGAAGAAGCCAAGCAAGCCTTTCGTTTGGGAGCCAGCCACATTACGCATTGTTTCAACGGCATGCGGCCGATTCACCATCGCGATCCTGGTCTTATCACTGCTGCGCTGGAGGAGGAGAAGGTGAGTTTGCAAGCCATCGTGGACAACGTACATCTTCATCCTGCCATGGTTCGTTTAATGCATCGAATTAAAGGGCCGGGGGGTATGGTTCTTATTACAGATGCGCTTCAGGCTATGGGGCTTGGAGACGGACAATATGAGTTTGGCGGGCACCGGGTAACCGTCGTAAATGGGATAGCGCAGCTTAGCGATGGAACGCTAGCCTCCAGTACAGTTACGATGAATGAGGCTTTAAGGAATACGGCAGAGCTCGGAATTCCTCTCCATGAGGCGATTGTGATGGCCAGCACCACTCCGGCAGATGTGCTGGGCCTGTCCAATAAAGGGCGCATTGCTCCGGGGGCAGATGCAGATTTAGTGCTTCTGGATGGCCAATTTCAAGTGGAATGGACTATGATTGGAGGCAAAGAGGTTTACCGGAGGATGTAGAGGGTCTGATGACCGGCTGCAGATAACTGCTGCTTGGGGGATATCCTGAGCCTTTTATGATAGGTATAGCCTCAGGACATATTGGCGGTATACCTCCTGAGAGTATTTTATGATACCATATACTATATTGAAAATATAAGGGCCAGGATTATAGATGGACAAGGAGCAAATAGAATGGATCATACCGGTGAAGAAAGGAAGGTCTCTCACCCGAGAACTTTAAAAGAGAAGGAACAAATCATAAATCGCCTTAAACGAATCGAAGGGCAAGTAAGAGGCATTCAGAATATGGTTGAAACCGATCGTTATTGCACAGATATTCTTATTCAAATTTCGGCTATAAATGCAGCCCTAAAGAAGGTCAGTCTTAACCTGTTAGAGAGACATACCCATCACTGTGTGGTAGATGCCATAAAAAGCGGGAATGAAGCAGAAGCCATTGAAGAATTGATGGGGGTCTTTGAGCGTTTCACCAAATCTTGAGCATGAAGCCAGTAAGCTTAATTTACTGGCTTTACTTTTATCATATATATACCTAGTATGGGTATATTCAAGAGAGCGGCGAAATCAAAGCTTCATTCCTGATTACCGGGAGCTGCATGAAGGGATTAAGCTTCAGTATACAGCCTGATGATCTGGTTAATTAATACATAAACAGGGTATTATAATGGTGGGTACGGTTTAGGAAAATACTAGTTTTAGAAAAAGACATCAATTCCCTCTTGTATACCCTACAGGGGTATGGTAATATGTAAATGTAGTTAAGAATTATACTTATTATTGGAGGGAACAACCATGGAACAAAAAACACTTCAGGTTAAAGGGATGTCTTGCGGACATTGCATAAACTCCATTGAAGGCAATGTGGGGAAAATGAACGGTGTGGAATCCGTTAAAGTAAATTTGAATGACGGTACGGTTGCTGTATCGTTTGACCCCAAGGCTGTGTCTTTGAAGGAAATTAAAGATGTCATTGATGAACAGGGGTATGAGGTGGATGGAGAGTCTGCCTAAAAGGGCATTCTCTATCAGCTGCGATAAAGAATCTGTGTGCTAAAAGCGGTAAATGGTATCTACAAATAAATCGTGCTGCCAAGGCACGATTTATTTATGAAATTTTTTTAAAATAATACAATTAGAAGCTGTTGACGGTGCTTGGCCATACATGACCATAAAGGAGTGAAAAGCATGAGCGATACCAAAGAAATCAATCTGCAGATTTCCGGCATGACCTGCGCGGCTTGTGCGGTAAGAATAGAAAAAGGTCTTAACAAGCTGGAGGGCGTAGAAGAGGCTAACGTCAATTTTGCCCTTGAAAAAACGAAAATTAAATATGACCCAAGTAAGACGGATATGAATAAGTTTCAACAAAAGGTCGAGTCGTTGGGCTATAAAATTGTAACTGAAAAAGCAGAGTTTGACATTTCCGGCATGACCTGCGCAGCATGCGCAGCAAAAATAGAGAAGCGATTAAATAAACTGGATGGCGTTAACAAGGCGGCCGTAAACTTTGCCGTTGAAACAGCCCTTGTAGAATACAATCCTGATGAAGTATCCACTGCAGATATGATGGAGGCTATTAAAAAGCTGGGGTATTCTCTCATCCTAAAGGAGGAGAATGCTGAGAAGGGTGATCATAAGGAACGGGAAATCCAGCAGCAAAAGGGAAAGTTTATCTTTTCGGCCATTCTGTCCTTCCCGCTGCTATGGGCGATGGTAAGCCATTTTGAATTTACCTCCTTCATCTGGCTGCCGGAGATGTTCATGAACCCCTGGGTGCAATTAGCGCTTGCCACACCGGTGCAGTTCATAGTGGGGGGACAATTCTATATCGGTGCCTATAAAGCCCTTAGAAATAAAAGCGCCAATATGGATGTGCTGGTGGCTCTCGGCACGTCTGCGGCTTATTTTTACAGTCTCTATTTGAGCTTTGCTTCCATCGGGTCAGGCACCCATATGGTGGAGCTCTATTATGAAACAAGCGCCGTGCTCATCACTTTGATCATTCTGGGGAAATTATTCGAAGCCAAGGCCAAAGGGCGATCCTCTGAAGCCATCAAGAAATTAATGGGGCTGCAAGCCAAGACTGCCACAGTCTTAAGAAACGGCCAAGAAATAAGCATTCCCATCGAAGAAGTGCTGACCGGGGATATCGTATATGTTAAACCAGGCGAGAAGGTGCCTGTCGACGGTATTATTACTGAAGGCCGCTCCGCTCTGGATGAGTCGATGATTACCGGTGAAAGTATACCTGTAGATAAAACGATCGGCGACACGGTCATAGGCTCAACCATTAACAAAAACGGGTTTCTCAAAATGGAAGCGACCAAGGTTGGCAAAGATACGGCTTTGGCGCAAATTATAAAAGTAGTGGAGGAAGCCCAAGGGTCGAAAGCCCCGATCCAGCGTCTGGCCGATCAGATTTCCGGAATATTTGTACCGATCGTCGTAGGCATAGCGGTTGTTACTTTCTTGATCTGGTATTTCTTTGTAACTCCCGGCAATTTCGCTGAATCCTTGGAGAAATTCATTGCCGTTCTGGTTATTGCTTGTCCATGTGCTTTGGGGTTAGCCACCCCAACGTCGATTATGGCCGGCTCTGGCCGGGCAGCAGAATACGGAATCCTATTTAAGGGCGGCGAGCACCTGGAGACCGCTCATCGGATCGATACCATTATTCTGGATAAAACAGGAACGATTACAAACGGCAAACCAACGCTGACCGATGTCATTCTGGCCAATGAGCACAATGAATCGGAATTCCTGCGGCTGGTCGGGGCAGCTGAAAAGAGCTCCGAGCATCCGCTGGCCGAGGCCATTGTTGAGGGGATTAAGGAGAAGGGCATTCCATTCGGATCCTCTGAAAGCTTCGAAGCCATCCCGGGATTCGGCATTCAATCCCGGGTAGACGGGAAGGAATTGTTGATCGGGACACGCCGGCTTATGAAAAAACACAATATTTCAGTTCCAGATGCTCAATTAGCCCGCATGGAGGATCTGGAGAAGCAAGGGAAAACGGCGATGCTAGTAGCGATAGATAATGAATTTGCCGGAATCGTAGCTGTAGCGGATACCGTGAAGGAAACCTCCCAGGAGGCTATTGCCCGCCTGAGAAAATTGGGGCTGGATGTAGTCATGATAACAGGCGACAACACGCAGACAGCCAAGGCTATTGCCCATCAGGTCGGGATCGACCATGTGATCGCTGAAGTTCTGCCAGAAGGAAAGGCGGAGGAAGTGAAGAAGCTTCAGAAGGCCGGGAAAAAGGTGGCTATGGTAGGCGACGGCATCAATGATGCTCCGGCTTTGGCAACGGCCGATATCGGCATGGCTATCGGGACAGGAACGGATGTGGCGATGGAGGCGGCAGACATTACGCTAATACGCGGAGATTTGAACAGTATTGCCGATGCTATTTACATGAGTAAAATGACAATCCGGAATATCAAACAAAATCTGTTCTGGGCGCTTGCCTATAACAGCCTTGGAGTTCCGGTTGCGGCGTTAGGCTTCCTGGCTCCTTGGGTTGCCGGTGCAGCCATGGCATTTAGCTCTGTATCCGTTGTTCTGAATGCCTTAAGATTGCAGCGGATCAAATTGATAGCATAACAAGAAATAGGGGGATAGGCGATGAAGCAAAAGACCATTCTATATTGGACACTTTCCGCTGTCCTGTATTTGGGGGTAGTTATCGGGGGGTACAGCATTTATGGTGCAAGCACCAGCACTTCACCTGACACCCACGAAATGAACGAAGTATCCGGTCATTCAGATCCGAATCAGGACCACATGAAAGAAACAGATCAAGGCGCTGTAAAATAACCAGTAAAGGAAAAAGTAGTCTTTGAGGATAGCCTAAAAAACGCAATATGCAGGAGGTGTACGCCCTTGCATATTGCGTTTTTTTGTTCTCTAATGCGGATGAGCATGCGCGTGGGCATTTGGCGTATCCGCTTTGGTGGTACAAAAAATAGAATTTTCATGGTTATGCTTTTCCGACTCGGCCTGCAGGGTCGCGTGCTTAATCTCTTTATGCTCTAAAAGATGTTCGATTTTTTGCAAAATGGCTTCTGTCTCATAAACGGTCTTGTCTCCATCGACAACGATATGGGCTGTAAGAGCATTTAGGCTGCTTGTAATCGACCAAATATGAACATCGTGAACTCCCTTTACCCCGTCTACCTGCTGAATGGTGTCAATAATCTCATTCAAATTCACATTATGAGGCGTTCCTTCCATCAGGACATGCAGGGACGACTTGGTAACAAAGTAACCGCTGCGCAATACAAGCGCTGCAACAATCACACTGGCAAGCGGGTCTGCCCAGCCCCAGCCGAAGAAGATCATCAATAAAGCAGCGGCAATGGCACCCACGGAACCAAGCATATCGCTGATGACGTGTAAATAAGCGCCGCGCATATTCAAATTGTTCTCCGTGTCGCCTCCGCGCATCATAATCCATGCGACCAGTATGTTGATCAGTAAACCGATAATACTAATAATCAGCATACCTGTTGTGGCAACCTCTGGGGGATGACTAAAGCGCTGAATGGCTTCATAAAAAATATATAACGAAATACCAATCAATGTAATGCCGTTAAGGGAGGCAGCTAAAATTTCGAAACGTCTGTAACCGTACGTTTTTCCTGTGTTAACAGCTTTTTCTCCGAACCAGAAGGCCAATAAAGCAATGGCTAAAGCAATGGAGTCAGATAGCATATGACCCGCATCGGAAAGCAGGGCCAAGCTATTGGTAACCATGCCGCCAACAGCCTCTACGATCATATAGAGGGTAATGATTAGGAATGAAATAAACAGTGTTTTCTTATTATTGGTGTGAACATGGCTATGTCCATGATCATGACTGTGACCGTGCTTGTGGTCGTGATGGTTGTGGTGTCCAGACATATTTGATCGCTCCTTTTATAAACTAATATATGATCATCCATTCATATGTTTGATTACTCTTATTATAAGCATGTTCAAAAACCAATGTCAATCAAGTTTTTTTGGATGCAGAATATAGAATAAGCCTTGTAGGCGGTGATTGAAAAAATGGAAAAACCGGTTAAAACAATTAACAAATACGATTCGGCCTGCCCGGAAGAAGAAGCGAATCTGCAATCCCTTCGCACCTCCCTTATAGATCAAGAGACTTCTTCGGAGATGGCCAACTGGTTCAAGACCTTTAGCGACCCAACTCGTCTTCGTATTATGGATGCGCTGCTGCAAAAGGAATTATGCGTGCAGGATCTCACGGTGCTTCTCGACATGGGGCAATCGGCCATTTCGCATCAATTGAGAACACTCCGCAATATGCGCATTGTTAAAAGGCGGAAGGAAGGCAAGACAGTGTTTTATTCTCTGGATGATGAGCATATCGAGCAGATTTTTCTGCAAACGCTCCAGCATATTAAACACAGCTAGCTAATGTCTCAACTGTATTCGGACATTCCATAAGAGTTACTTCAAATATAAGCAAGATACGCAAGCTGCTGGATGATGCTCCAGCAGTGATTTACATCCTGTTGAAATACCTATCGGGGGTATGGTATTATTGGATTGCAATGCATTTTAAGTGGATAGGAGAGTGAATATGGAGGAATCTGATGTTACGTTAGCTATTAATGGAGGTATTGGATTCGGTTCAAAATTGAATGCAAAACAGTTGGCTGCCATTACAAAATACATGAATGAAAATGACGAAATAGAGTTAACTATTTTTCAGCAATTATATATTACTGTGCCGGAAAGCAAGGTCGCGATGCTAAAGGAGGAGTTCGAGCAGGTTGGACTTGCGTGCTATCCTGTTGGTAACTATGTAAAAAGCTTAAGGACCTGCAATTTTTGTAAAGGAGCCGAGGAAGAAGGCATGCCGGTGGCCATCGAGCTGAACAAAATATTGGCGGGCAGGCCAGTTCCTTTTACGCTTCGCCCTGCGTATACAGGGTGTCCTATTGGATGCGGCGAGCCTCTGATCCATGATATAGGCGTAATGAAGGTCAGAAGCGGATATAATCTATATATTGGCGGTAAAGCAAAAGGGACAGATGCCAGGGTGGGTGCTTTGATCTTGGAAGAGGCGACGCCCGAGGAGCTATATGGCGCAGTTGACCAAATTATTGAAATCTATTCGGCGCAAGGCAAAAGAAGAGAGCCCTTTGCCAAGTTTGTGGATCGATACGGATTTGAAAATATATACCATGCGATCGCAGGATCAAGCCCCCAGTAATTGGGGGCTTTCTTATTGACAAAAGCAATTGTGCTGCATATAATACAATTAACAAAATGTTAATTGTTAATTTGACGGAGGAGGCTTAAACGCAGCATGTCGAACGAACAGGCATTGCAGCAATACGACATCAAGAAATACCGCACACCGGACGGGTATACTTCAGACATTGCGGTATTTACCATCAGGTCGACAAAGACCGAAATGTTCAAGCCGCCCCAGATGGAGCTTCAAATAATGCTGATTAAGCGAAGCATGGTCGATAGCGAGGGCCGCCCCAATATTGAAGCAGGCAAATGGGCCCTGCCTGGCGGCTTCGTAGGCCCGCATGAGACCGCCTTCGAATCGGCTGCAAGGGAGCTGAAGGAGGAGACGGGCGTAGATCATATTCATCTCCAGCATTATGGCGTATACGACGCTCCTGGACGGGATCCGCGGGGCTGGATCATCTCCAATGCGCATTATGCGATTGTACCGGAGCATCAGCTTGCACATCGCCAGGCCAATGACGATGCGAGCGAGGTCGAGCTGTTTGCCGTGAATGAGGTATTAAAGCTGGATCTGGCCTTTGACCATGCACAGATTATCGCCGATGCGATTGCCGTAATCCGGCATAAGCTGCTCGAGACCACGGTGGCCAAAGAATTTTTGCCGGTGGAGTTCACGTATTCAGAGCTGCAGGCGGTGCTGCTGACCGTCACCCAAGACTCCGCGATCGCTCTGGACGCTGCTTTTGCCCGCAAGATCAAAACCCTCCCATTCATCGAGGAAATCAAAGGGAAGAAGACGACGCGCACGTCGAAGAAGCCTACTCAGCTGTATCGTTTCGTGGAGGCGGAGGTAAGCAGCTCAATTTACCACGTGAGGAAATAATATTTACGTCGCAGGACGTATTTCTCTGGTTTTATTAATTAACAAAGTGATAAATGTTAGATAACGATAGGGAGGAATTTACGATGACTGCTATTAGAAGGAGAGCTCTGATTAATGTGGATTACACGTATGATTTTGTAGCTGTGGACGGGGCATTAACCTGCGGACAGCCGGGTCAGGCTATAGAGGGGCGGATGGCTGAGCTCACTAGAGAGTTTATCGAGAATCAAGAGCTTGTGGTATTTGCGATCGATCTGCATAAGCAGGGAGACACGCTGCATCCCGAGACGAAGCTGTTTCCGCCGCATAATATCGAGGGAACGGCTGGCCGCAGGCTTTACGGAGCGCTGGATGGGGTATATCAAACCTACAAGGATAAGGACAACGTCTATTGGATGGATAAGACCCGGTACAGCGCGTTTGTGGGCACCGACCTTGAGCTGGTGCTGCGGGCCAGAGGAATCACGGAGCTTCATCTGGTCGGGGTGTGTACGGATATTTGCGTGCTGCATACGGCCGTTGATGCTTACAACAAAGGCTTTGAGCTGGCGATCCATGCGGATGCCGTGGCCAGCTTTGACCCGGAAGGGCATGCATGGGCGCTGCAGCATTTCAAGGGAACGCTGGGTGCGGCAGTGTTACAGCAGAAGGAGGAGGAGCAGAGATGAGCAACCAGATCCCTATTCCACTCCCGCAGCCGCCTTACGCGGACGACGGGCTCGCCCTGCATACGGATAAATACCAGATCAATATGACAGAGGCTTATTGGCGCGATGGAATTCACAATCGCAAGGCGGTTTTTGATGTTTATTTTCGCAAAATTCCGTTTCAAAACGGTTACGCCATGTTTGCCGGACTAGAGCGGGTTATCCGCTACCTCAAGGGGTTCCGTTTTACAGAGAGCGATTTAACTTATTTACAAGAAGAAGGCTATAGCGACGATTATCTAGCCTATCTCGAAACGCTTCGCTTTACGGGAACAGTGCGTTCGATGCGGGAAGGGGAGCTGGTATTTGCCAATGAACCGATCATGCAAATCGAAGCCCCGCTAGCGGAAGCGCAGTTAATCGAAACGGCTGTGCTGAATATCGTTAACTATCAAACGCTGATTGCCAGCAAAGCCTCGCGCATTCAGCAGGTGATTGAGGATGGAATCAGCATGGAGTTTGGCACCCGCCGCGCCCAGGAGATGGATGCCGCCATTTGGGGGACAAGGGCCGCCTATATTGCCGGCTTTGAGGCGACCTCGAACGTGAGGGCCGGCAAGCTGTTCGGCATCCCTACGGTTGGCACGCACGCCCATGCCATGGTTCAGGCCTACCGGGATGAATATACCGCATTTCGCAAATATGCTGAATGCCATAAGGACTGCGTATTTCTGGTAGATACGTATGATACGCTGAGATCGGGGGTGCCTACGGCTATTCAGGTAGCCCAGGAATTCGGCGACCGGATCAATTTCATGGGCATCCGTCTGGACAGCGGGGACCTGGCTTATTTCTCGAAGGAAGCCCGCAGAATGCTTGATGAAGCCGGGTTCCCTCAGGCGAAAATATATGCCACGAACGATCTCGATGAGCACACAATTATGAACCTGAAGGCGCAGGGGGCAAAAATCGATGTCTGGGGCATCGGAACCAAGCTGATCACCGCTTATGACCAGCCTGCTCTCGGAGCTGTTTATAAATTGATTTCGATCGAGGATGAGCATGGTAAAATGGTAGATACCATTAAAATCAGCTCGAACCCTGAAAAAATTACGACGCCTGGGCGTAAAAAGGTGTACCGGATCGTGAATAAGACAAACCGGAAGGCAGAAGGCGACTATATCGCCCTGGAGCACGAAAGACCGCAAGACGAGGAGCGGCTTAAGATGTTTCATCCGGTGCATACCTATATCGCGAAGTTCGTGACGAATTTTGAAGCGCGCGAGCTGCATCAGACTGTATTTCACGATGGTGAACTGGTATATGAGCTCCCGAGCCTGCAGGAAATCAGGCAATTTGCGGCGGACAATCTGGAGGTGCTGTGGGAGGAGTATAAGCGTCTCTTGAACCCGGCCGAGTATCCTGTTAATTTAAGTCAAGACTGTTGGGATAATAAGATGAAGCTCATTGAGGAAGCACAGCACAAGGTTCAGCAAAGAGGGGCGAGACCGTGACTTGGGGATTTTACGCTGCAATGATGACTTTCCAGGCCGATCAGGGTAATGATAAGCTTAAGAAGACAGACAGAAGGGAGCAACGTCAAAATGCCAATCGACCATACACAGAAGCAAATTACCGAAGCTCTGCACGTTAAGCCGAGCATCGATGCGAAGGCGGAAATCCGCGGCCGGATCGACTTCCTGAAGGAGTATTGCCGGAAGGCTGGCGCCAAAGGCTACGTGCTCGGCATTAGCGGAGGGCAGGATTCGACGCTGGCCGGCCGGCTGGCGCAATTGGCCGCCGAAGAGCTGCGTGCCGAAGGCTATGACGCTACGTTCTATGCTGTACGCTTGCCTTATGGCGTGCAGCAGGATGAGGACGACGCTGCGGCAGCGATGGAATTCATTCAGGCGGATCGAGAGTTCGTTGTGAATATTCAAGAGCCGGTCCTGGCCTTGGCTAACGTGGTTGAACACAGTACAGATTTCAAATTATCGGATTTCAATAAGGGCAACGCTAAAGCGCGCATGCGCATGATCGTTCAATATGCTATTGGAGGAGAGACCGGCTGCCTGGTTATTGGTACGGATCATGCCGCGGAATCCGTCACAGGCTTCTTCACGAAGTTCGGCGACGGAGGGGCGGATGTTCTGCCTCTGGCGGGATTGACGAAGGGGCAGGGGCGCCAGCTGCTGATGGAGCTGAAGGCTTCAGAGCGCTTGTATCTGAAAATACCGACGGCCGATCTGCTGGACAACAAGCCGCTGCAATCCGATGAGACCGAGCTTGGCATCACCTACGAGGTGCTTGATCAGTATTTGACCGGGCAGGCGGTTGATCCGCAGGAGCAAGCGCGCATCGAGAAGCAGTATGCCGTTTCCCGGCATAAGCGGGAGCTTCCGGCCACGCCGTTCGATACGTGGTGGAAGTAGGGTTTTCCATTTCATGTTGAGATGGCAACCTTTCCATGCTCTGATATAATGGGTTTGAGGAGGTTGTGTTTGATGGAAATGGAACAAATAGCAAACGTACTTCGAACTATTGTTTCAGAGGAATTAGATATTAAATTAAAGCCACTTCAAGATGATATCAGCGAAATAAAGCTAGAGGCAAAGGAAATGAAAAGTCAACTGGAGATGCTTTTGGCTGAAACACCTGACGATACCTTGGCAATGTTAAAATTATAAGCCGAAAACTGGATAGTGTTGCAAAGGATATTGAGTTCACGTATAAGAAGGCATCCATGAATGACTTAGAAATCAACCGTTTAAAAATGCAGTAGCTTCTCCCTATAGTGAAGTCGAGCAGATTCAGAATTCGTTTCTGGCAGCTGCTCGGCTTCTTATTTGTCCTGCCTAAGTATAATTGAGTAATTTGAAAGGAATCATCATGCAGCGAGAACATCCCTTTTTCATACGTAAAAAACAGCAGGTCGCTGTTCATCTAAACGAAATACAGCAGCAGGCGGTACGGCATACAGAGGGGCCGCTGCTGCTGTTAGCCGCGCCGGGCTCAGGCAAAACGACGACGCTGCTGATGCGGATCGCCTACTTGATCGAGGAGCTGGGAGTGCAGCCTTCGCGAATTAAGGCGATTACCTTCAGCCGGGCTTCGGCCGGGGACATGAAGGAGCGGTTTAAACGGCTTTTCCCGGAGCTACCCTCCGTAGACTTTTCAACGATTCATAGTCTAGCCTTTGAAATCGTGCGCGAGAGGTTCCGTACCCAGAGAGCTTCCTTTCAGATCATCGAGGGGCATGGAGCGGCGCATGATACGGAACCGGGAGAAGCTGGAGATCCAGCGGCTCTCTCCTTGCATAAGAAATTGATATTGCGCGATATTTTTAGGGCTGTCACAGGTGAGAATATCACGGATGATCAATTAGAAGAGTTAACGACGTATATCAGCTATATCAAGAATAAAATGATCCCGGAAAGCCGCTGGCGGGAGGTGTCCTGCAGCGTGCGTCATGCGGATCAAATCCTCAGCGAGTATGAGAGGTTTAAACGGGAGCATCCGGGCGGCCTGCTCATTGATTTTGACGATATGCTGACGCTGGCTGATGACGTTTTGAGCAAAGACGCCCGGCTGCTCCGTAAATATCAGCGGCGCTACGATTATATGCTTACAGACGAAAGCCAGGACACGTCGCTGGTGCAGCATGCGATCGTCGAGAAGCTGGTGATGGAGCACCGCAACCTATGCGTCGTAGCGGACGATGACCAATCGATATATAGCTGGCGAGGGGCGGAGCCGTCTTATTTGCTGGAGTTCCGGCAGGTATATCCGGAAGCCCGGATTTTATATATGGAGCAGAACTACCGATCTTCCAAAAATATTGTCGAGGCAGCCAATCAGTTCATCCAGCGGAACAAAAATCGCTACGACAAAAAAATGTTCACACATAATGGAGAGGAGCAGCCAATCTCCATCAAGAGCCTGCCTGATTACAAGCAGCAAACGAAATATTTAGTCGAGGAAATTCGTAAGCTGGACAACTTGGGCGAGGTTGCCGTGCTCTATCGGAATAATTCGTCCTCCATTGATTTAATGAATCAGTTTGACCGGGCAGGCATTCCGTTCTATATGCGCGATGCAGACAATCGCTTCTTCTCGCATTGGGTCGTGCAGGATATTCTCAATTTCATGAGAATGTCGTATACAGACCGAAGGCCGGACATCTTGGAAGCCATTCATACGAAATTTAATGGCTACATTACGAAGCAGCAGATGGCTGCATTAAAGGATATTCACAATAATGAGTCCGTATTTGATAATTTGCTGAACTATGTCCCGCTTCAGGACTATCAGTTGAAGCAGCTGCCGCAGTGCAAATGGATCTTTGAACAGATGAAGGGCATGCCGCCGTTAGAGGCGATTGACGTCATCCGAACGAAGCTGGGCTATGATAAAGCAATCGATAAAATGTGCGAGCGGCTGGGCTTCCGGAAGGAATATTTGCTCGGCATCTTGAACTCGCTGCAGGAGATTGCGGAATCGTTGAATTCGATGGAGGAATTCGCGCAGCGTCTCAAGCACTTGGAGGCTTTACTGAAGTCCTCGAAGTCCCAAAAGGGCCAGCATGCCGTTACCTTCTCGACCTTTCACAGCGCCAAAGGCTTGGAGTTCAAGCATGTATACATGATCGATTTGGTCAACGGCATCATTCCGTCGAAGGAGGATCTTAAGCATCGGTCAGGGGATCGGAATAGCGAGCTGATGGAGGAAGCGGCCCGGCTGTTCTATGTCGGTATGACGAGAGCCAAGACCCGGCTTGAGCTGCTGGCTTATCAGCAAAGGGAGGGAGAGAAGGCAGCGGAGTCTGCATTTGTATCCGAGATGCGGGATATTCTGAATCCTCCGAAGCTTGCTGTTAGGATGCTCGCGGGTCAGAGGCAGGCGGGGAACTCCAGACAGGCAGCGGCTGTGCCGTACAACCCGAACGCGATCCAATCAAGAACCGCCTTGGAACAGGGAAGGCAGGTGCTGCATCCTGCATTTGGAGTAGGGAGCATTGTGCAGCTTGCAGGAGAGATTATAGAAATTCAATTTGCGAACGGAATCAAGCGGTTATCTATTCAGACATGTCTGGACATGCGATTACTTGAACCCATCCCCTTCGAAGAGTTGAGGGAATGAATCTATGCAGAGAGGATAAGACCCTACAAGCACCGGGCAGGCTAATCCAGCCGATCCGGTACTTGCAGGGTTGTTAATCTCTATGATGGACCATCGCATAAACGTCTTCTCCCGGTATCGAATAGTTAAATCTTTGTCCTTCTTTTTCCCGGCCGTTCCGCATAACTTGTATGTATAGACATTTAACTGCTGCAGGGGGATAGATAATGCGGATCAGAAGGGGATGGCGTAGCCGGAGAAGAAGGGGGAAGCTCAGCCGGCGAAACATTTGGTTCATCGCTTGTATCGTCGCCTTGGTTGCGATTCTGATGTTCGGTCAGTATGTCGAACGGAATATGATCGGGCCCATAAAGCATCTTGCCCAAATCCGGGTGAAGCAAATCGCTACTGAATCGATCAATGAGGCCATTACAGCTCAGGTGGCTAATCGGGAGCAAATTGACAACCTTATCGATTGGAAAACGGATTCCTCCGGTAAAATCACCGGGTTTATGCTCAATTACTCTGCGCATATGCAAATTACGTCCGATACGATTCAGACAGTCCGGTCCACGCTGGATGAAGTATCGAGATTGTCGGAGCATATCCCGCTCGGACAGGCGCTTGGCAGCCCCATTCTAGCCTCCTTTGGACCGAGCATTCCCATTCGCATTGAGCCGAAGGGGGATGTCAAGGTTGATTTGAATACCCGCCGGCAGGAGGCGGGGATCAATATGATCCTTGTGGAAGTATTCCTGCGCGTGCGGACGGAGCTTGCTGTGGTGGTTCCCTTTGATATGGGGCCGCAGTCGGTGGAGACCGAAATACCGGTATCCTATATGCTGGTGGTTGGCGATGTCCCGATGTATTATTACGACAGCAAAGGAAATCCCGTGGGAGATAGCGGCGTAAGCGCGCCTAATATTGCCCTGCCATCCATTCCTAATTCAACGGGTTCGGATCACGGCGGAGCAGTAGAGCAGGAGTGATAGAAGTAGACCACGGCAGAGGGCTAGCGTGGCTGACCAGTTGAAATAGGCATACAGCCAATGGGGCGTCTTTCTGCGGAAGGGCGTCTTTTTAGCAGCTATTTAGATAAGGAACGGTAGTGCCCTTAGAAGGCAGAAAGCGCCTCTCTCGGTCAGGAGGCTCCCTTTTTGCTTTTTTTCAGCTGATCGGCTTGTTCCCATTGCCTCAGCATGGGGAATGGATTAAACGCCCATTCCCTCGTTCCGGTATCCTTGTAAATGCCATAGTGGAGATGAGGCGGGAATCGGCCCTGCGTTCCTGGAGGACCGTAGCCGCTGCTGCCCACCCAGCCCACCGTCTGGCCGGGGGTCACGATATCGCCGATATTGATGCTCCTCTCAAAGCCTTGAAGATGCGCGTAGTAATGGTAGCGGTTGTTCAAATCCCGGATTCCGATTCTCCAGCCGCCGTAAGGATTCCAGCCTTTGGTCTCGACGATGCCGTAGCAGACGCTGCGAACCGGCACGCCGTAGGAGGCGAACAGGTCCGTCCCTTCATGCGTGCGCTGGCCGCCCCAGCCGCGCCGGTCCCCCCATGTATCGCGGTAAGTATAGGTGCTGCTTACGGGGAGCGGGAAGGCGCTGTCGGAAAGGTCGGTACGATCAAGAACTTTGTAAATTTTGGCGAATTGCCGGATTCGCTCGACGGATGAATCATTCTTGTAATAGCGCCAGAGACCGATGCGGATATCATCGTCTGCATAGCCGAAATGAAGCAAATAAGCCGCCATCGTATACAAGGCATCCCGATCATTCCGAGGATCGGCTATCCCGTCTGCCGTCGCGTCTTTGCCGATACCGCCGAATAGGGCGATCGTCGCGGGATCGGTATCGTTAGTGTCAGGGTTCAAGGGGCCGGCCCAGATTGGCTTCTTAATGCGAATACCGATCAGTTTATGGTTCATCTCAGGCTTGTGCTCTTTGCGCGGGGTGATCGTTCGTTCATATTGATCTATAGCAGCAAGCCAGTACCACGGAATCTTGGTCAGCAGGCCGATCTCTTCATACAAGCTTCGTCTCAGTTCATCAGCATTCTTTGGGGGAGAGGAGCTCGGCTTGCCGGGAGCCTCGGCTGCAGATGCTCCAAAACCGGGGATGCTCCATAGGGACGTTAATACCGCTAGGCTTATGAAGCAAGCTATAAGTCTGCCGACGAATAATAACAAAATCGACCTCAATGCGAGATCTCCTCCTTTATAATTCCGTCGCCGATTACCTTTGAAGTAAACAACGTTTTTATAAGATGAGATAAAACTTGTTTTTTTATTCCATTTGTCAAGGAGGTTTTTCCAGCCGATTCATGGTATAATAATGGCGCTATAGCCTATTCCAAGAGAAGGAAGGTCTCTATTCTTGTCCAAACTAGCTAAAGAACCGAAACCGGATTGGATTCGAATCAAATTGACGACCGGCGACAATTATCAGGAAATCAAAGAGATGATGCGTTCCAAGACGCTGCATACGGTATGCGAAGAGGCGCGTTGTCCAAATATATATGAATGCTGGGCCAACCGTACGGCTACATTCATGATCCTCGGCGACATTTGCACCAGAGCCTGCCGCTTCTGCGCAGTCAATACGGGAATGCCTACGGAGCTGGATCTGCAGGAGCCGGAGCGGGTGGCCGAGGCCGCCGAGAAGATGGGACTGCGCCACTGCGTAGTTACCAGCGTAGCACGCGATGATTTGAAGGATGGAGGGGCATCCATATTTGCGGAGACGGTTCGCGCCATACGGAAGCGCATGCCGCTTTGCAGCGTGGAGGTGCTTATTCCCGACTTCCTGGGCAACGAGGATTCGCTGCGTATCGTCATGGACGCCAAGCCGGATATTCTGAACCACAATATCGAGACGGTGGAGCGTCTTTCCGATCGTGTTCGCGCCAAGGCGAAATACCGGCGCTCGCTGGAGCTGCTGCAGCGTGCCAAAACGATGCAGCCCGATATTCCTACGAAATCCAGCATTATGCTGGGCGTAGGAGAGGAGTGGCCGGAAATTTTGCAGGCGATGGATGATTTGCGGGCCGTGGACTGCGATATTTTGACGATCGGACAGTATTTGCAGCCTTCGCCGCAGCATTTGAATGTAGAGAAGTACTACCGGCCGGAGCAATTTGCCGAGCTGAAGGAGGAGGGCATGAAGCGCGGCTTCAGTCACGTCGAATCCGGACCGCTCGTGCGCAGCTCCTATCATGCCCATGAGCAGGTCAAATCGGCGAAGAGCCATCAGGGCGGCATTCCGGCAGAAATCTAAGGGCAAGGCAAGAGGGGGATACCGAATGATCCAAATCGGTGGCAGAACTTACGAGCTGATTCAGAACTACAAGAATGCTTGGGACGCTGAGGCGTTCAAGCAGAGATACAGCGAAGTGCTGGATCGGTACGATTATATTCTTGGGGATTGGGGCTACGAGAAGCTGAGGCTCAAGGGCTTCTTGCGGGACAACCATCCCAAGGCGAACCGGGATACCGCTTTTTCTGGAATCACGGATTATATTAACGAATATTGCAATTTTGGCTGTGCCTATTTCGTTCTCCAGAAGACGAAGGAGAGCAAGAACAATCATGAGCCTAGGGAGCACAAAGAGCAGAGGGAGCAGCGCGGCAGCTCCAAGGCCTCGGGTTCTTCGGGCCCGGCGACGGCCTCCGAGTAACGAAACAGCCAGGGCTCAGGCTTGTTAGCCTGACGGCTGCAGCACCTTATAAGAATAAGAGACGGCCTCCGCATTCATGCGGAGGCCGTCTTTTGCAGCATGTCGGAACGTATGAGTCGAGGAGCGTTATTTTCCCGAAAAACGCAGGTAAAGCTTGAAGCAAATGCGGTCGTTCGGCTTGGAAAGGACGCCGGGTAGTCAGAATAAATCCCCTAGTTTACCTTCACCTTCAGCATTAGCCTTTCATCCTGGTAGCTCCATTCGAAACCGGGATACATCTTCTTGAAATCGCCGAGCTCGATGAAGGTCTCATCGTTTAAGATCTTGATGCTGCCGGCATTGCGCTTGAACTCCTGCTTCTTGCCCGATCCATCGGTGATTGCCAGCGCTCCGGCACTGGACGACCAGGAAGCCTTGCCCTGGACGAGGGCAGCGAGTACGCGCGAGGAAGCATATACTTTGCCGTTTTCCTCAATGGCGTCCAGATACCCTGTAAAGGATACGTTATTGATGCTCAGCTCGGAGGCATTTCCGCTAACTTCAATGCTTTTGAGACCGGCTTGGTGCAGGGCCGCAATAAGCTGTGCTGTCGAGCTGAGACTCACTTCGACGTCGGGCTTAAGGCCGATATAGTTGAAGTCCTCAAGCTTCGGCGTCAAATATTTCATAATTGTCAGCTTCAGGGAGGCTCCGTTGGATAAAGCATAGATATTCTGGATCCGGGCTTTCCCGTAGGTTTGCGTGCCTACCACCGAAGCGATACCGTTATCGCGCAGCGCGGCGGTCAATATTTCCGCGGCGCTGGCCGTCCACTCGTTAGTCAAAATAACGACCGGCATGCCGATCGGGCTGCCGTCCGTAATTCGGATCGCTTCCATATTGCCATTCTGGCGCTCTACATACATAAGCACGCCGTCTTTGATGAATTGCTTGGCGATATTTTCCGCCGATTCCACGTATCCTCCCAAGTTGTCGCGGAGGTCTAGAACCAGCGACTTCACACCTAGCTTGCGGAGCTTGTTCAAATGCACGGTGAACTCCTCATCCGCTTGATCGGAGAAGGTGGAAATAGCGATATATCCGATATCCCCCGCCGAGATGAGGCGGCTTGAGACGGCCGGCAGAGTGAAATGGGCCCGGGTAACCTGTACGGTTAGCTGGCTAGGGCCCCTCTTGACGGTGATGCTGACCTTCGTATCCTCCGCGCCCTGAATGAGATATATGTCATCCTGGCTGGTCACGGAATGCCCATCGACCTTGGCGATAATATCGCCTTTGCGCAGGCCTGCTGATTTGGCGGGTGATCCGTCGAGAACTTCGGTAATGTACAGCTTGCCTTGTTTAAAACGGAGCAGCGCCCCGATGCCTACATATTCCTGATTGAGCTCGCCTTCAAATTCCTCGAGCTCTTCCTTTGTGAAATAATCCGAATAAGGGTCATCCAGAGTATAGACCATACCACGTATGGCGTTCTCGATGAATTCCTCCCTTTGAACGCCTTCGATGTTGTGGGCGTCCAGGTACTGCAGAACCTCCCGAAGAATTTCGAGCTCCCCGGCTTCCGCCGCTTCATCCGCGCTGCTATCCGCGTATGCGGCATGGGGAAGGCTTACCGCGAGAAGAAGAAGGGTGATTAGAGCTGTCTTGCACCACGATTTGAGCATAATCATATAAACTTCCTTTGCTATGTATTTGCTAGAATATATAACTCTATCATACAGGTAAAAAAGGGAAATTTATATAGGAAAACGGATGTTTATTACAACATCCGTTCGATCGGTGAAGGCTCCATATTCAGTTTTGTTATCCTAGGAATGCGTTGCGGACGCGATTCCAGAAAGGGAAAGGCCGATAGCGCACGAAGCTTACGCTTTGCTTCGCTACTTGGCAGCGTACGGAAATAAGGTCGCTGATCGGATGGTTGATATGATCCAGCGTAAGCAGCAAATTCTGTTCCTTGCGGGAATAAATGTCGCAATGATGGTGCTTCGGCAGCACCAGGGATGACCCGATTGTTCGGAACACCCGGTTGTTGATCGAGGCGATTTCGGAAATTTGCAAGGCTTTAATTGAAGGATGAATGATAGCACCGCCAAGGCTTTTATTATATGCCGTACTTCCGGAAGGGGTAGAAATGCAAAACCCGTCTCCCCGGAACATTTCAAACATCTGGTCGTTGATATCGACCTGGGCGACAATCGTGCCGTCTACGCCCTTTAACGTGAATTCGTTCAGGCAGATATACGAGGAGGTTCCTGATTTCTTCTGAATCTCCAGCTCAATGAGCGGATAGTGCACGATCCTGGGCTTGAGAAGGGATTCATCCTTGTGCCGGGTTATCATATCCACGAGCTCGGGTATTTCATTGGCTTGCCAATCGGCAAAAAAACCAAGATGCCCGGTATGTACCCCTACAAATGAGATCGACGGAATACGGTCAATGAACGTATGAAAAGCGTGGAGCATCGTTCCGTCTCCTCCAATAGAAACGACGATGTCCGGTGACTCTGCATCCAATTGAAGACCTTGCTTTGCGGCCAATTGATGGAACTGCTCGCTTAATTCGACGGACAATTGATCGCCACGGTCAAGAACGTAATATCTCAAGATGACAGGCTCCTTTGTAATAGATATCAGAAAGTACAATACATCCGAAGCAAGAGCTTCCTGGTATCGCAAGAAAAACTACCGCTTGTAAAGATCATAATCAATTCTGAAAGAGAACACAACGTTTCATTTCCTTGATCTCCCTTCGTCCCTCATGAGCAAGCGATGAATGATTCGGGCAAGCAGAGAGAAAATAAGGAGCACCGAGATCAGTTTCAGAAAAATCAAAAGAGCATCAGGAACGCTGCCCCAGCCTAGGAGCATTTCACCTTCCGATCTTATGAACGATGCGGAGGATGAACGGGAGCCCATAAACGGATTCCACAGCAGCACCAGCAGGATTGCTGCCAAAAAGCCATGGGCGAGGCGGGCCGCCAAAAAGGGGAGGTAGCGCAAATCGGCACCGTTCAGAATACTGGCAACCTGGGCGTGCACGGACAAGCCCCCCCAGGATAAAATGAACGCCGCTGCTGCGGCTTTGTACATGAGGGGGACATCGGCCGGTGCAGCTGCAGCTCTGGCGCCAAGTGTTACCTCGAAGATCCCTCCCATGAAGGGCTCGGCCAAAGCAGCCGGCAGGCCGGTCATGCCCAGGATGGAATGAACGCCGGCGTACAGCAATCCCATTATCCCCGAGGCGGTCAGCAGCTTGAGGACGACCGAGAAGAAGACCACGAGGCCGCCGACTACGGCCATGAGCTGCAAAGAGGAAGAAACGGCCTGCTTCAGCAGCTCTCCCAAGCTGCGGCCGTCGTTGATCCTTGCCTCGTGCATCGCTTTGAGGGCAAGCCGCAGGCTGAACTTCGCCCCGGCAGCCCCGGCAGAGGAATTTCCCTGCAAGCCGTCTTCCGAGTCGGGGCCTTTGGCTGCGCCGCCGCTGGCCTTTTCATTCCCAGGGCCCTTGTTTTCCTCCTCCTTGGTTCCGTAGAACCTCATGATGAAGCCGAGAAGCAGGGCGCTGCCGTAATGGGCTATGGCCAGAATGCCCGCGAGGCTGGAGCTGCCGAAGAAGCCGACCGAGACGGCGCCGATGAGAAAGATCGGGTCCGATGAGGTGGTGAAGGCCACAAGGCGCTCGCCTTCAACGCGGCTGATGAGCCGCTGCTCCCTGAGCTTGGTCGCCAGCTTGGCGCTGACCGGGTAGCCGGAGGCAAAGCCCATCGCTGCAACGAAGCCTCCGCTTCCGGGGATTCGAAACAAGGGCTTCATTAGGGGATCCAGCAATTTTCCAAGAAAATGAACGATTCCGAAGCCGAGCATGAGCTCGGAGATCACGAAGAAGGGAAACAGGGACGGGAAGAGAACATCCCACCAGATGGCTAATCCTGCAACGCCCGCTTCCCAGGAAGCCTCGGGGAAGACCAGCATCAGGATCAGGAGCGCCGTCATCGCCGCAACCATCAGCGAAATAGTCATTCGCGCTATATTCATGAGGAACGCCTCCACAATGGTCATAGTGGAGTGTATGATCGAATTAGGACAAACAGCACAAAAAAAGCAAGTAAGCGATTACAAATTATACTGTATTTTTGAATAAGATGTGTTAGAATAAAAATCACAGATGTAAACTTCACGAGACAAAAATCTCTGATGGATGGAGTGTTGGCTATGAGCTTTGTAGCAGGTGTGCTTGTATGCGCCTTTGTGTATGTGATCCGCGCTTCCCGCGTCCATTCTAGTGAAGAAGATTGGCGAAGTTATTGACATAATGGCAGGTTGATCCTGTTGATACGTAAGAGCTCCGGTAGGAGCTTTTATTTTTTTTTGTTATAATTGAAGCATCGTATCAAAAATACATTGTGGAAGTTGGAGAGGAATCCCGTGAATCCAAGTTTAAGCATTTATGACAATTTGGGCGGCGACAAAGCCATCAGGCAGCTTGTCGAGGCCTTTTATCCTAAAGTGAAGGCTAATCCTCTGCTTGGTCCTTTATTCCCAGAGGATATTGAGCCTGTAATGGAGAAGCAGTATATGTTCCTGTCGCAATTTTTTGGCGGTCCCTCCTTGTACTCGGACGCCTACGGCCATCCGATGATGAGAGCGAGGCATCTTCCATTTCCGGTCACGCGCGAGAGAGCTGAGGCCTGGCTGGCTTGCATGTCGGAAGCTTTGGAAGAGATCGGGATCGAGACGGAATTAAAGGATTTTGTCATTCAGCGATTGTCTGGACCAGCTTTTCATTTCGTGAATACACCTTAGAAATGATCAAACGTCCTGCCTAATGGCGGTAATGGAAAGGAAGTTATCGTGTGGAAATGGAACCCCTTTATAAAATCAAAGTGACCTGCGCCTATTGCGAAAATGTGTTCTCAACATCCCGGGTGAGGCCAAGCCTAAAGCGGGCTGTTAAGACGGACACTGATTTTTGCGGGTACTACCGGGGGGAGAATCCCGATTATTATGTAGTCCGGGTATGTCCTTCCTGCGGCTTCGCTTCGACGGAGAATTCGAATGACCGCTTGGCCGAACACCAGCGCCGGGAATTCGAGGAGAAGATCAGCAACCGGCTCGTTAAGCGGGATTACGGCGGCTCTAGAACATGGGAGAATGCGCTGGAGACTTATAAGCTAGCTCTGCTCTGCGCACAGACGGTCGGCGAGACGGATCGAATTATCGCTAGCTTGCTCCATCATATCGCCTGGCTGTACCGTTACCGCGAGGATCAGGATCAGGAGCAGCGCTTCCTGAAGCATGCCCTGGATTCTTACATCAAGGTATTCGAGAATGAGGGGATTAGCGGCAATGATGCCCGGCTGATGTATTTGATCGGTGAATTAAACCGCAGGCTAGGGGCATATAATGAAGCTGTCAAATGGTTCTCCAGAGTCATTAATGATAAGAAAATCATGGATGCGGCAATGATTCGCGCCTGCCGGGAGCAGTGGGCGCTGCTGCGGGAAGAAATGCTGGATCAAGGGGAATCGTTAACGGAAGAGATCAAGGGGTAGGAAGTTCAGAAGCTCGCAATGATGAATTCATTCGAATGCTAAGACTACAGCTTAGAAGAGGCCGTCCACGGTAAGGGAACGGCCTCTTCTGGCCTTCGAACACAGCCGGTTTATTTGCGGACGACTGTATCGGTCAGCAAGTAGTCCCGGTCGCTGTCGAGGACCGTTAGTTTGTTCTTGCAGCATGGAAAAACAAGCAGCTTTTTCTTTCCTTCATGGACGCTCTGTACCTCGCGGGGCTTCATGGAGAGAAGGACGTTCTCCTGCCCGCAGAAGGGGCATGTGGGCACATATACATCGCCCATCACGATATCGTAAGGCAAAGCTCTTTCAAAAGGAATCATGAGGACGCACCCGAATCGTCCGGGGATGCAGGCTTGTTCGCTTCTTCTTTAGCGAGCTCGGCGATTTTCTGCATTAAAATATGCTGCGGCATATGCATAAGATGCTCAAGGGGCACCTTCAGCTTCTCGGCTAGTTTAACGGCAGTTTCCGGTGAGACTTGCAGTGGTTTCATGTGATCCCCTCCTGTCGATCTGGTTTCTATATCATACACTTATCATGCCGGTGGCATCAACACTGGCATAAGAAAGGATGCGTAATCATGGCACAATTGACAAATCCGGTGCAGCAGACCTGGGAGCTGGATTCCATTTTTGCCGGGGGCTCCTCTTCTTCGGAATTTGCGGCTTTCCTGCAGCAATTGCAGACGGATATTACGGCTTTACATGAAGAATTGCAGAAGTGCAGTGCTCCAAGCAGTCTGGAGGAGGCCGCAGGGCTTGACCAGCTGATTGCCGGACTTCAAAGCGCGGCAGGCAGAATCGTGGAAGCGGACAGCTTCGTTGCCTGCTTGACGGCAGAGAACCAGCACGACAAGAAGGCGGTGCAGCTGTCAGGCAAAGTCACCTCCCTCCGTGCTGCTTACGAGAACGTCATGACTCTGTTTCAAAATGTGCTTCGGAATACGGGGGATGAGCTCTGGGAGGAATGGATGTTCCGCAAGGAGGTCGCTCCGATATCATTCGTGCTTAGCGAGAAGCGCGCTGCCGCCCGTGAGAAGCTGGCTCCGGAGCTGGAGAGCCTGGCTTCCGATTTGGCGATCGACGGCTACCACGGCTGGGGGCAGCACTACGACACCATCGTGGCAAAAGTGGCGGTGCCTTTCAAGGATGGAGACGGCAAGCTTACGTCCTTGTCCGTAGGCCAGGCCGCCAATAAGCTGGAGGACAGCAGCCGCGCGGTGCGGGAGGAGACGTTCAATAATTGGGAGCAGGCCTGGAGCAGCGTCGCGGACTACTGCGCGGATACGCTTAACCGGCTGGCAGGCTTCCGCATTAAGCTGTACGAGAAGAGAGGCTGGAATGACATCCTCAAGGAGCCTCTGGAAATTAACCGGATGTCCCGGGCAACGCTGGACATGATGTGGCAGGTCATCGAAGAGAATAAACCGTTGTTTGTGGCCTATTTGAATCGAAAGGCCAAGCTGATGGGGCTGGAGAAGCTGTCCTGGGCTGACGTTGATGCTCCGCTCGGAGAATCCGCCGGTAAAATCTCCTATGAAGCCGGGGCGCAGGAGATCGTGAAGCAGTTCCGGAATTTCAGCCCGAAGCTGGCGGAATTCTCCGCTGAGGCGTTCAACAAGCGTTGGATCGAAGCTGAGGACCGGCCGGGCAAGCGGCCCGGGGGGTTCTGCACATCGCTTCCGGTCAGCGGACAGACGCGCATCTTCATGACGTTCGGAGGAGCGGTATCCAACGTCTCCACGCTGGCGCACGAGCTGGGGCATGCTTATCACCAGCACCTCATGGACGAGCTTCCGGCATTTAATCAGGATTATGCGATGAACGTCGCGGAGACGGCATCTACATTCGCGGAAATGATTGTGGCGGATGCGCTCGTCAAAAATGCGTCAGACGATAAGCAGAAGCTGAGCCTGCTGGCGGATAAAATCGGAAGCAGCGTCAGCTTTTTCATGAATATTCATGCTCGATTCCTGTTCGAGACGCGATTCTATGAGAGAAGACGGGAGGGGGCGCTGAGCGCGGATGAGCTGTCAGCCTTGATGGAGGAAGCGCAGCGCGAGGCGTATCATGGGGCACTGGCTTCCTACCACCCTCATTTCTGGGCGTCCAAGCTGCATTTCTATATTACCGATGTGCCGTTCTATAATTTCCCGTACACCTTCGGGTATATGTTCAGCACAGGGTTGTATGCAAGGGCGCAGCGTGAGGGAGAGAGCTTCGCGGCCAAGTACGATGCCTTGCTGCAGGATACGGGAAGAATGACGGTAGAGGAGCTTGCGAGCAAGCATCTCGGCGTAGATTTGACGCAGCCGGACTTCTGGCGGGAAGCAATGGCTGTAGCGGTGGCTGATGTCGAGACGTTCCTGAAGCTGACGGAATAGAAGATAAGCGGGGCTTCCTTAAGGGGAGCCCTGTTTTTTTATTAGAATTTGTTTAGATGGCGGGCTGGTATTTTCTTAAATAAGGCCGGAAAATTCAGAAGCTGATGTGCAATATTGTTATTTTGATAGGTAAAAAGGCCTATATCGCTGCTCGTTTTTTTGCTTTGCAATACGGCCTTTTGCAAATTATGTCATTGCTCCGGCCAGGCTCACAAGATTTCTCCTCGGGTCTCAGTAAGCGAAAGAGACTTTGCCTGCAAGAGGCGGGAATCCCCCTAAAACCTTGAAATATCAAGAAAAAACACTGTCGTAAAAATGTATATTTTGGCGAAGTATTTGATTAGAAAATGTTGAAAAAATGATATATATAGTAATAAATAACCATTTTTGTTTCATATTGTTGATTGGTTGGTGATATTGGAATATAATGAGTCGTAAGCCCTATATAGGGAATCATATGGGAAGGGAGGGTGGATATGCTGAAGACGGACCAGCTTTCACTTGCCAGGCAGGTTGACATGGTATTCAAGGAGCTTGAAGCAGAACTATCAGGGATGACCTCGGGAACCGTATTTATTCAAATCCGGAACAATGCCATCGGGAAATTCGGTATCCGCCATAATCCGATCGCAGGTCGCAACGGACAATTGTCTGAGGAGGATAGAGGATTAACAAGCCAGCAGCTGAAATCATTTAAGGCGATGGCTATCGAAGCCTTGAAATTCAAGCGGTACTGGACACACGGCGAAATTAGCTACGAGTTCGCGTTGCGGCAGGAGACGATCATTGTAGATGCTATTCTAGAGTCCAATTATAATATGGCAAACTTGATGATACAGCGTTATCCGAGAAAGGATGCGGCGAGTACATATCACGATATTTCATAAAGGCACGGAGAATTAAGGACCGTTTAGAACCAGGCTGCTGCAGTGAGCGCGCCTATGAGCAAAAAGCAGGCGACCTGCTAATGCAGACCGCCTGCCTTCTTATAGGTGAGACGCAGATTACTGGTTAGAACGACCCGACAATTGCTGCTCTGCGATTTGAACCAGACGTTTGGTGATATACCCTCCCAGAGAACCGGTCTCGCGGGAAGTGTAGTTACCGTAGTAACCATCTTGTGGGATTTGAACGCCTAGTTCTTGTGCAGCTTCGAATTTCAGCTGCTGCAATGCAGCGTTCGCTTGAGGAACGACAAGGTTGTTGGAACGGTTGGCCATGTTTGTCACCTCCTTTGCCTTTGTGAATTTAGTATGGATTTCACGGGCGAAAATATGCAGTCTTAATTCTTTCTATATCATTGGTAATATTTGCAACGCAGCAAAAAAAAGCAATCCTCCACAGAGAATTGCTTTCTTTGATTTCTATAGGTGTTGATCATCGCTGAGTTGGCTCAGGTAGCGTCGGGATAGATCATTTCCAGCTGCAGTTGGAGCTCAAGAGTCTGCTCGGGCTGAAGCTCGATAAGTCCCGTTACTTCGTTCGGCAATCCCGAGTTAGGGGCGTTCGGAAGCCAGGTGTAAGGCTCAATGCAAAGAAACTGATCGGCTTCTCCCTTCGTATACAGCACCCAATGCTTGAAATAAGCGGGATCAGCGGAGTAGACGAGGCCATATCCTTGATCATGCATCAATGTTGCTTGTACGGGATTGTCACCGATGTGGAACATCGTATCGAAGTTCGTTCCCTGCAGCTTCATACCTCGGTTCAGCTGCTCCAGGCCGTCCAGCGGCATGATTTCTCCCGTCGTGATCAGCTCTTCATCCAAGCCGTATGTCCCGGCAACCGGCAGCGTAATCGTCCACTTATCAGGCTGTCCGTCTAGCAGGAACCAGGTGTGCAGGCCGAGGCCGAAAGGAGCGGGGCGATCGCCCAAATGGCTAATTCTGAACGTCTGCTCAAGCCTTGCTCCCTGAAGACGGAGGGTCATTTCAAGCTTGAGGGGAACCGGGAACTGGCGTATCCAGTCCGGATCATCCGAGGTTACGAATTCCGTTGTAATCGTGCAGCCCTCATCGTCTTCCTCAATGTCGCTTACGCGCCATGCTTGGGTGCGGTGAAGGCCGTGAATATGATTGTCATTGGCCGTATTGCGGTCAAACTGATAATCCTGACCAGCATAAGTGAATTGCCCTCTGCGGATGCGTCCGGGCGGAATCAGCAGAGGGATACCGAAATGATACGGCTTCTGCAAATAGAAATCGAGTTCACTTTCGTCTGGGCAGCGAAGTACATCGCGTTGCTGGATGTGGTCCCGAATGCTGATGACATTGTTGCCAAGGCGGGGCAGCAGCGTGACATCAAGCTCGCGGCTATGTAACGTATAGGTATCGTAACCGTTCCATTGCCCTTTGGTCACTTTTTTCATATCGATGCTCCTTTTCCCACAAATAATCGAATTCGAACAGCTAGCCCTATCATAACACTTTTTTCTGAGGACGAAAAACGGAAGTTGACATTGCCGCCGCCTGCCGAGTATGATTGGACTAATAAATTTAACAAATTGAACGCGATGACAGGGATAAGTAAGCAAAGCGGACTTCCTCTGCAGAAAGCCGGTGGTTGATGTGAACCGGCGGAGTTGCTTTGGCCGAATGGACCCTGGAGCGCCGAGCGTAACAGACAGATCTTTGATTTGTCCCATTAAGCCGGCCGGCCTGCCCCACGTTACGGAGCTGTTTAAGGTCAAGACCTATGTTGTTTCAGCGGAGGAATGCCGCTATCAGGGCTTGATGAATAAGGGTGGCACCACGGTCTCACGTCCCTTTCGGGCGTGGGCTTTTTTGCGTTTATCGCGTTTATCATGAGCAGGCAGCAGCATTTGAGCAGGCAACAGCATTTGTTACCGGACAAAAGGCCGCATAGAGGCGGTTCTTTTATAGAAAGATAAGGAGGAAGATTATTAATGAAAAAAGTACTTTCCGGCATCCAGCCCAGCGGCAAATTGACCTTGGGCAATTATATCGGTGCGCTAAGAAATTTCGTGAAGCTCCAGCATGAGCATATGTGCAACTTTATGGTGGTCGATCTTCATGCGATTACAGTCCCTCAGGATCCTGCCGCCTTGCGGGAGCAGTCCGAGCAGGTGGCGGCATTGTTCGTGGCGGCTGGCATCGATCCGTCCAAGGCGAATGTATACATGCAGTCTCACGTTCTACAGCATGCGCAGCTTGGATGGATCCTGACGACGCTGACGGCCATGGGCGAGCTGGAGCGGATGACCCAGTTCAAGGACAAATCGGCGGGCAAAGACTCGGTCGGCGCGGGGCTGTTCGTATATCCTTCGCTGATGGCAGCAGATATTCTGGTGTACAATGCAGACCTGGTGCCGGTAGGCGACGATCAGAAGCAGCATCTGGAGCTGACCCGCGATTTGGCCGGACGCTTCAACAGCAGATACGGGGAATATTTCACTATTCCTGAGCCATATATTCCGGAAGTAGGGGCCCGCATCATGTCACTGGATGACGCCTCCAAGAAAATGAGCAAGAGCAATCCGAATCCCGGAAGCTATATATCGCTCCTGGATCCCCCGGCCGATATCCGCAAGAAGATCAGCCGTGCGACGACGGATTCGGGCAGCGAGGTGAGATTCGATCCGGTAAACAAACCGGAGGTAAGCAATCTCATTACCATTTACAGTCAGTGTGCGGAAATTCCAGTTGCGGAGGTGGAGCGGCTCTATGAGGGCAAGCTGTACGGCGCCTTCAAGAAGGATCTGGCCGAGGTCGTGGTCGGAGCTATCGAGCCGCTTCAGCAGCGATACCGCGAAATCCGGGAGTCCGGCGAAATTTTCGATATTTTGGCGCAAGGCGCTGAGAGAGCTTCTGAAATGGCGGAGCAGACGCTGTCTGACGTTCAGCGGATGATGGGATTTATCACGAAATAGAAAAAGCTAAACAAGGGATTGAACAGTAGAAGAACCCGGATAAAAATCCGGGTTTTTTACTTAACGTCACGGAATTGTCATAATAACTTGACCATTATGTAACGATTGTCAGAGACTTCATTGTTTTGTTATGATAAAGTTTATAGCAAGAAGGTATTCATCTTAGAATTTAATTGATGATGTTCATATATATAAGTATAGGAGGAAGATATAACGCATGGAAAAACCACTAGGCTATTCTGCTCCATCGGATTCCCCTGCGTTGTCCGTGAGACCAACTCCTCCGGGAGAAACGGCAACTTGGAAAGATTTCGTAGCCTTGACGAAGCCGGGCATTATCCGCTCTAACGTCATTGCGGTTTTTGCCGGATTCTGGCTGGCTTCCCAATGGAACTTGCAATACGGGAAATTAATTTGGACGATACTGGGAGCCATTCTTGTAATGGCTTCATCTTGTGTGTTCAACAATTACTTCGACCGCGACTTTGACATGAAGATGGAACGGACGAAGCAGCGGGCTCTGCCTACAGGCAAGCTCTCGCCGCGCGTCGTGCTGTGGTACGCGATCGTTCTCGGCGTGATCGGATTGGCGGTTTTATTCAGCTTCTCCGGCCTGCTGGCAGGAGTGTTCGGCGCAGTAGGGATGTTCGTGTACGTCGTCGTCTACACATTATGGCTCAAGCGCACGTCAACCTGGAGCACCTCGGTCGGAGCAATTTCAGGCGCGATGCCGCCTGTCATCGGGTATGTCGCTGTAACGGGGAAGGTGGATCTGGGAGCATGGCTGCTGTTCGCTCTCTTGTTCTTGTGGCAGCCGCCGCATTTCTGGGCGCTAGGCATTCGCCGCGTCGAGGAATACCGGGCTGCGGGCTATCCGCTGCTGCCTGTTGTTAAAGGCATTCCGAGAACAAAGCTGCAGATGATTCCTTATCTAGTGCTGCTGCTCCCCATACCTGTATTAATGTACGTTTATGGCTATACCGGGATATGGTTCCTGATTCTCGGCGAGGCATTGTCCGTTATTTGGCTGTACATGGCACTCAAGGGCATCCGCTCACAGAATGATGATGCCTGGGCCAAGAAAGTGTTTATTTTCTCCGTGAATTATTTGACGATCAGCTTGATTGTCATGATTCTCGATACAGTACGTATGTAATCGGCGGGATAGAAGCTGATGTTGGAGGACTGCAATGACTCTGTTGAAGAAGTATAAATGGACGTGGATCATGCTGGCCATATGCGTAGGGCTTGCGGTATATTTGCTCTGGGGCTCCTTCTCGAGACCGAAGCTTCCGGTCATCGGGACGGTAGCGCCGTTCTCGCTGGAGAACGTGGATGGCAGCAACGTAGCATTGAAGGATACGAACGGGAAGGTCAGGCTGTTCTATTTCTTCTTCTCCCATTGCCCGGACGTGTGTCCGGTCACTACGCTAAGGCTCTCTCAGGTTCAAGACGGGCTGAAGGAGAAGGGGATATTCGGCAAGGATGCGACGATTGTGTCGATTACCTTCGATCCGGAGAGAGATACGAGGGAGAGGCTTAAGGAGTTCGGCGATAAATTCAAAGCGGATTATTCCGGTTGGTATTTCCTGCGGGGAGATCAGAAGCAGGTCATCGATTTGGCGATGAATTCCTTCAAAATCCTGGTGAACCAGGACAAGGAGGGGAACTTTGTTCATATGGACCTGATCGGGCTCGTCGACCGCGAGGGAAACATTCGGCAGATGTTCCGTCCCGAGGCAAGTGCGGAGGAGATTACGGATGTTGTAGCCGGGCTGGTGAAGGAATAGGAAGCTTTTAAATGAAGCTGGGCGGGGGATAGTTGATGTAATCCTCCAGCCCGGCTTTTTCTAATTGTGCGATAAGGTATTCTTCCGGTGTCCCCTCTACCCCGGCGTAGCCTCGCCTGGTATAGATCTGGACGGCGTCCGGGAAAGCGTCGCGAAGCACGCCGCGGATTCGCTTGCCGGAGGAATCATTGTCCAAGAATAAGAATACTTCGTCATCTTTCACTTGCTTGCGCAGCGCTTCCAGCTTCGCGGAATTCAGCGTGCCGAAGGTGCACAGGATCGAAATTTCCTCGCTCAGCAGAGGACGGAGCTTGCTGCGGTCATTTTTTCCTTCAACGATGATGTAAATCGGCAAATCAATCACCTCAGGCTGGCCGTTATCGAATTAGTCTGTCTTCTCTAGTGTATACCGCGGCCGCCGTTCATGCAAAACGCCAAAAGCAAACGGCCTGCCGCCGGCAGACCGCTATAGGCAAAGCATGGATGATATTAGTACAGAGGAGCGCGGAGAATGATCACCAGTAGAATGTACAATACGAGGATTGTTCCTGTGGATGTCCAGAATCCGCCTGGCGCGACCGGTCCAGGTTTGCAACAAGGATCGATGTGGCCCATTTCTTTCACCTCACTTTCCGCATTGGTAGGTGACTACACATTATACTATGTGCCTGCATTACTATTGCCCTGTGCAGCAGCCTAAAGGCGGAAAAAGAAGCGCAGGTAAAACGCCGGCGGCATGGCCCGGCTCCTAGATTAATGAATTTGGTTCGTTGTCAGGGGAGGCAGGCTCAGTCCTTTTTTGCGCACGGGCGGTACGGCGATGAGCACGCTCATCAGGAGCAGGAAAGCGGCAAAATAGGGAGAGTACGAGCCATGGATGGCCCCTGCGGCAATGGGTCCTATGAAGGAACCGACCGACATGGCGATCGATTGCAGGGAGAAGACGGTGCCGAGGCGTTCTCCGCCGCTCAGGTCGATGAATAGGGAGGACATGGCGGGATATACCACGCCTTTGGCAATGCCGAGCGCAAACAGCGACACGGCCAGCGGAACGGCATCCAGGGCGGCGAGGGAGAAGAAGGACAGGGCGATTCCCAATGTCCCCAGATGGGTTCGCAAGTAAGGTGAATAATGACTTAGAAACAGCATTGACAAGGTAACCAATGCACCCAGGCTTATAATCGAAAAGCTGATCCCTGTATGCATAATGCCCTCCGTACCGCCCAGCTGCAGCGGGAGCTCGAAGAACAATATCCCCTGCGAGCAGGATACCGCAAAGGGCAGCAGGAAGTACCTCAGGGGAATTACCCGGAATACCCCCGGTGCGCGCTCGTTCGTACTGGCGATTCCCTGCAGCTGAATACCGTTCTGGCGAGGCTCATGGATCATGAATATCGCAATAACCCCGGTGACGATCAGCAGCCAGCCCAGGGATTGAAAGGTCATGGAGTAGCCGCTTTGGGCGACCAGAAATGCGCCGGCTGCCGGGGAAACGACGGAAGCGAGGGTATGCACGACACCATGCCCGGCCATCAGCTTGCCTTGGGCAACGGGATCTCTGGACAGCGAGGCGAGCAGCGCCAGACAGGCTGGTGACAGAAAGGCCAGCACGAAGCCGCTGATGGAGCGGAGAACTAGAAGCTGCCAAGGCTCGGTAACATGCGCCTGCAGCAGCAGGATGATCCCGGCGGAGATCAGGCTGAAGACCATGTACCCCTTGCTGCCGTGCTTGTCTACGCCCTGGCCGGCGATCAGGTTGCCAGGCAAATGTGTGAGGGCATAGATCCCCATCATCCAGCCGATAAACACGGGGGCTGCCCCGATCGAAAGCGCGAAGGGGGTTAGAATGGGGTACTGCGCGTGCAGATCGAAGAAAGCGAGGAACAAAAAAAAGTAGAGCCAAAATGCCATTTTCATCATACCTTGCCCTCCTGAGTATTTCCCTTATGCTCTACTTGTACGTCGAAGGGGACGAACTTATACCCTTTTCCGCGAACAGGCAGCGCTTTTCCTTGAATACCGGGCAATAAACAAGGGTTAGCTGACATCGCTCAGGTCAATCATGTATAATAACTAACACTATGGAGTCCTTAATTTTAAGATGAAACTAAGTTGAAGTCTGCTGCGTTTAATTAAGAGAATATAAGACGTTAGAGGTGTTGTTGATGATGGATGTGCAGGTGTGGACCGAATTTCTGAAGCAGAACTGGCTGGTGATCGTCATTGCCCTGGTTGCGCTGCTTCTGATCGTAAATTTGGTGAAGACTGTAGTTAAATGGGCATTGGTGCTGGTTATCGCTGCGTTTATTGTGATTTACAGCGGCATTTCCTTAAAGGATATCGGGGATGCGGTTAATGCAGTCAAGGATCAGGCAGTGGAATACAGCAAGAATGAAGTATTGAACGCGATGAAGAATGAAGCCAAGGAGGCCAAGTGGACTCAGAATGGCGACGGGACATTCACGATCACAACGCCGAACCTGGAGGTGACGGGGACGCCGGGCAAGGACAAGGTGAAGGTTGTCTTTCGCGGCGTGTCCCTCGGCGAATGGAAGATGAGCGATACACTGGAGGCCTTCGTGCAGGAGGCGAAGAAAAGCGCTAAATAAGTAAAACGGTAGGGGGCGGACATGACGGAAATCTGGATAGATGGTTTGCGGGAATACAACATGATTTCCGCCTTGCTCATGCTCATTATGGCTATTTCAATCCTGCAGGGCCTGCTGCGGGGGGCATCCCGTTCGGCGGGCCGGTTGTTCACGCTGTTCAGCGGAGGGCTGCTGTCGCTGGTCAGCATTGCGGCATCCGTTCCGTTCACGATATGGATCGCTCCGAAGGTGCAGGAGTGGCTCGGCGGCTTGGCTGCACCTGTCCGGGAACTGTCGAGGTGGGAACAGCTTTACTATACGCTCGTTACGGCGGTGAGGGATTTTCCGCTAATGCGCGTTGCCGTAGTGTTTATCCTCAGCTATTGGCTGATACGCTCCGTACTGGGACTGATCTGCGCCTTCGCCTTTGGCAGCGACTCCTTGTTCGGGAGGATTGCTTCCGGCCGGGAGGGGGCGGCTTCATGGATCAGCCGTCTCATGGGAGCCGGAATCGGAGCGGTCATCGGGGCGGCGCGCTGCCTGATGGTCATTGCGATGCTGTTCATTGTGGTTACTTTGTTCCCCAATAGCGGCTTCAGCCGCTACGTAGAAGCGTCTCCTGTATACCAGCAAGGGGCCCGGACGATTATCGAGCCGTTAACCGGCGAGCTGATCAAGGATAAGCTCCCGGTGTTTACCCGGGAGGTCGGGGAGGAATTAAACGGCATCCTGCAGCGCAGGTATGAGGTTATCGATGCTGAAATTCCACGGGACATTGAGCAGGCTGCTGCCCAGATCACCGCGGATGCGCGTAGCGATGAGGAGAAGGCGCGCCGGCTCTATGAGTGGATCGGAACCAGGGTGGCCTATGATTACGACAAAGTCAGGGATTATGAGGAGAATGACAACTGGCGCGAGCAGACGCCGCAGATGACCTTCGACAGCAAGCGCGGCGTATGCATTGATTATTCCCGCTTATATGCTGTGATGGCTCGTTCGCAGGGGCTGAAGGTCAAAGTCGTGACTGGACTTGGCTATGATGGCCGGGGCGGTTACGGCCCGCATGCCTGGAATGAGGTATATCTGTCCGAGAAGGATGCTTGGGTTCCGCTCGATGCGACCTGGGCGCGCAGTGGGGACTGGTTTAATCCGCCTGCTTTTCATGAGACCCATATCGCTGGCAAGGTCATTTAAGCAAGACTCCGCCAAGGGCTTGTCCCCGCTTGAAATGACTCCTGCAGGGTATGTTACAATACAATAAACGTATTATTGCGCGAACAAGAGAAAGTGAGATTCAGGCCATGAAAAAGATGTATTCAGATGATCCGCGCGAGCAGGAAATACAGCTGCAGCGCCATTTCAATATCCGCCTTAATTTGTTCTTCTTCAGTGCGTTTGCCATCTTTACGGTGATCATCGTACGGCTGGCCATATTGCAATTTGTCGAGGGTCCGACGCTGGCACAGCAGGGGACCGGCCTTAGAGTGAAGGATGTTCCGCTTCCGCCGATGCGGGGGACGATTTATGCGGCTGGCGGAGAGAAGCTGGCTTATTCGACGCCGGTACAGTCCCTGTATATTACGCTGCAGAAGGATTACAGCAAGAGCACGACCAAAGGGAAGGAGAACCGGCCCGAGGCGATCGCCCTGGCAGAGAAGCTGAAGGCGGCCTTCGATAAATACGGAGATGCGAACGCTACGCCGATGACGCTCGAGGACATCGTCGATGCAATGGATCTGGAGTACCGAAGAGCCAATGGCTTCGCGCCGCGCCGCATCAAGATCGATTTGACGGATCAGGAAGTCGCCTATTTCCTGGAGCGGAAGGATCAGTTCCCGGGGATCGACATTGTGGAGGAGAGCATCCGGCATTACGATGAGGACCGGGTTGCCGTGCAGACCATCGGTTATCTGCGCAAGTTCAGCTCTACGCTGGACATTCCCTGGTATGAATCGGTCAGGGAAGCGATGGCCTCGGAGAACAAGGATCCGGGTCTAGAGTATACGGCGGAGGAATTTGTGGGCTTCGACGGTCTGGAAATGCAGTATCAGCATGAGCTGCGGGGGAAGAACGGCTATAAGAGCGTTCCGATCGACCCGCGGAACATGGCGTCGGGCATACCAGAGCTGACGGCTCCGCAGAAGGGCTATGATTTGCATACGACAATCAATAAGTCTGTGCAGCTCACCGCGCAGCAGGCCATTACCGACCAGCTCAAATGGCTCCACAGCAATCCGGTGTCCGGCAGGACGCATCCCAACGCCAAAACGGGTTATGCCGTAGCTATGGAAGTAGAAACCGGAAATATCATTGCCATGGCGAGCGTGCCTGATTACGATTCGAACGTGTGGAAGAGCGGCGGCGTGAGCAGCGATACATGGAAGCAGATCGAGAACAGCTACAAGAACGGAACGATAACGCCGTTCGGCTCGGGCCGCTCGGGCCATAACTTCGAATCGACGGTGCTGCTCGGCTCGACGATCAAGCCGCTATCCGTTCTGATCGGATTGAACGAAGGGCTGTTCACGACGAATACAACCTACAATGACAGAGGGGTTACGTATTTCGGGCGAAACGACTCCTCCCGGGTGCGGAACTCAGGCAGCCATGCTTATGGGGCGATGAAGCCGTCGCGGGCCATTTATAAATCGTCGAATACCTTCATGGTTGATATGGTCGGGGAGAAGCTGTATGGCAAATACCAGGCCGAAGGCATCGAAGTATGGGATAAGTACATGAAGGAATTCGGACTCGGCGTCTCAACTGGAATCGACCTTCCCTCGGAATATTTGGGCAAGCTCGAATACAAGGATGAGAACGAGACGCCGCTGGCCAGATTGGTCTATGCCTCCTTTGGGCAGCAGGGGAAATATACCGCCATGCAGCTGGCTCAATACGCTGCAACCCTGGCCAGCCGCGGCAAGCGGATGGAGCCCCATCTCGTCAGCAAAATTACCGATTCCGACGGGAATATCGTCAAGGAATTCGAGCCTACGGTGCTGAATGAAGTGAATTTCAAGAAGGAGCACTGGAACGAGGTTATCAGCGGCATGAAGACGGATGTCTCCGCATTCAACGGCTTCCCTTATGATTTTGCCCGGAAGACGGGAACGTCAGAGCAGAGCTACCGCGGTAAAATGATCGATAATGGGGTGTTCATCGCCTTTGCCCCGCGGGAGAATCCGAAGCTCGCTGTAGCAGTAGTTGTCCCAGAGGGCGGGTTCGGTTCCATGAGCGCTGCGCCGATCGCACGCAAAATTTTTGACGCGTACGATCAGGAATACGGCCTCGATGGCGTGCCGAAGAAGGCTAAAACTACGCAGTCCGGCTCGGAATCGGACGGAAACTAGCAAATTTGTATCGCCCAAAGGGTGGACGAGAAGCGGCTCCCGATCGCAAAAGATCAGGGGAGCCGCTTTTTTATCGTCAGCTGTGTATTTTAGGCCGTCTCCGCGCTCCGAACCGATATGGATTGATTTTCTTGATGGTGGCTAAGTTCGAAAGACTCTGGCTCATTGCTTATTCCCCATGTTACAATTATTTCATGCATTGAGATATTTATGGAAAATGGGGAGCTTAGCGATGAAAAGCATTTATTCCAAGAATTCCTCTGATCATGACGGCAGGCTGCAGCGCCATTTCAATATTCGCCTTAATGTGTTTTTCTTCAGCGCATTCGCTATCTTTACAGTGATGATCATCCGGCTGGCTATTCTGCAGTTCGTCGAAGGGCCGTCACTGGCGGAGCAAGGAATGGAGCTGAAGGTTAAGGATGTTCCGCTTCCGCCGATCCGGGGGACGATATATGCAGCCGGGGGAGAGAGGCTCGCGTACTCTATTTCGGTGCAATCCTTGTATATTACGCTGCAGAAGGATTACAGCAGCAGTACAGAGAGGGGCAGGGAGAATCGGCCCGAGGCTGTGGCTTTGGCGGAGAGGCTGAAGTCGGGCTTCGATGCTCATGGCGACCCGAATAGCGCTCCGATGACGCTTGAGGACATTATCGATGCGATGGATCTGGAATACCGGAAGGCTAGCGGCTTTGAGCCCCGGCGGATCAAGATGGGCCTGACCCGGCAGGAGATTGCTTATTTCCTCGAGCGGAAGGAACGCTTCCCCGGGATTGAAATCATTGAGGAGAGCGTCCGGCATTACGATCAGGACCGAGTGGCCGTTCAGACGATCGGCTACATGAGGAAATATGCGAACGCTTCGACGACCTGGGATTATTACATAGAGTTAAAAGCCAGGGAAGGCTCCGATCCGGCCCTCCAGTATACGGAAGCTGAGAACGTCGGCTATGACGGGCTTGAGCTGTATTACCAAAATGAGCTGCGCGGTAAAAACGGGTTCAAGAAAATATCAGTCAACTCCCGCAACATGGCTAAAGGCATCCCGGAATGGACGGCCCCGGAGAAGGGCTACGACCTGCATACGACCCTCAATAAGAACGTGCAGCTTGCCGCGCAGCAGGCCATCAGCGACCAGTTGAAATGGCTGCACAGCAACCGGGTATCCGGCAGGCTGCACCCGGACGCGAAAACCGGGTATGCCGTCGCCATGGAGGTAGAGACCGGAAATATTGTGGCGATGGCCAGCATGCCCGATTATGACGTGAACGTATGGCAGAGCGGCGGGATATCTGCTGAGGATTGGAAGCGGATCGAGACCAATTATCAGAACGGGACGATTACCCCGATCAGCTCGGGACGCTCGGGCCACATTTTTGAATCCACGGTATATCTCGGTTCGACGGTTAAGCCCTTGTCGGTTCTCATCGGTTTGAACGAAGGCTTCTTCTCGACGAATACAACTTATAATGATAAGGGAATCGCTTATTTCGGGAAGAATAATTCCTCCAGCGTCCGCAACTCCGGGCGTTATGCTTACGGCTCGATGCGCCCCTCCAGGGCGATAACCAAATCCTCGAACGCCTTTATGGTCGATATGGTCGGGAAGAGGCTTTACAGCATGCATCGAAGCGAAGGGATCGAGGTATGGGACCGGTACATGAAAGAGTTTGGGCTGGGTGTATCAACGGGCATTGATCTGCCGAGAGAGTTCCATGGCACGCTTGATTACCGGGATGAGAGAGAGACGCCGCTGGCCAGGCTGGTCTATGCCTCGTTCGGCCAGCAGGCGAAATATACTCCCCTGCAATTAGCGCAGTATGCCGCTACCCTGGCGAGCCGCGGCAAACGAATGGAGCCGCATCTCGTCAGCAGGATTACCGATTCCAATGGAAACCTCATTAAGGAGATCAAGCCGAAGGTGCTGAATGAAGTGAACTTTAAAAAAGAGCACTGGAACGAGGTCATCGGCGGGATGAAGACAGAGGTTTCGGCTTTTAACGGCTTCCCTTATGATTTTGCCCGGAAGACGGGAACCTCCCAGCAGGATTACAAAGGCCATAAAATCGATAATGGAGTGTTTATCGCTTTTGCCCCGCGGGAGAATCCCAAGCTTGCGGTAGCAGTCGTTGTTCCGGAGGGGGGATTCGGTTCGACGAGCGCGGCGCCGATTGCGCGCAAAATCTTTGATGCGTACGATCAGGAATACGGGCTGGATGGCGTACCTAAGAAGCAGAAGCCGCAGAATTAAATACTTTCCTCTGAGCCATAGATTTAAGCAAGAGAAAATATTTCTCTTGCTTTTTTGTATGGGTATGGCTTAAAATTTGCACTAGGGAAACTTTATTTTACGGAGCAAACAATTAGAGTTCGGGGAAACATATGTTTCCCGGCTCAACACAAGAGATAATATCGGGATAATTGGGAGGGAGTTTAATGGAACGGCAGAAAATCAAGAAGAGTCCGCTGCAGCGCTTTAAAATGACGCTAGGTGTACTGGCGTTAATCATCGTGGCAGCCTGCTCCAAGGTAGAGGGAAATACGGTGCAAGCCACTCGCGGCGAGAATCAGGAGATCATTCAGGTGGTGACCACGACGGGCATGATCGCCGACCTTGCCCAGGAAATCGGGGGGACGGAGGTTCAGGTGGAGGCTCTGATGCGCCCGGGGGTCGATCCCCACTTGTTCAAGGCTTCTCAAGGAGACATCCAGAAGCTGGATCATGCGGATATGGTATTTTACGGCGGCCTTCATTTGGAAGGGAAGATGACAGAAATCCTGGAGAAGCTGGAGCGGCATAAGCCTACGATTCCCGTCTCGAAGGATATCGATCAGGCCCTGCTTCGCTCGGGGGAAGATATTAACGGCACACAATTCGATCCGCACATCTGGTTCGATGTGAAGCTGTGGATTTCCGCTGCGGGAACGGTCCGGGACGCGCTTGTCGCTTATGACCCGGCTCATGCGGAGCTGTACAAGCAAAATGCCGAGGCGTATATCGGAAAGTTGAATGAGCTGGATGCCGAGATTAAGGAGAAAATCAACGAAATACCGGAAGCGGGACGGGTATTGGTTACGGCGCATGACGCCTTCGGATATTTCGGGGATGCCTACGGCATCAAGGTTATGGGCCTGCAGGGCATCAGTACGGCTGCTGAATACGGCTCGAAGGATGTCAGCAAGCTGCGCGATTATCTGGTTGAAAACAAGATCAAGGCGGTGTTCGTGGAATCCAGCGTTCCGCCGAAAGCGATGGAAGCGGTCATTGCCGGAGCCAAGGAGAAGGGGCATTCCGTGATCATAGGCGGAGAGCTGTATTCTGATTCGATGGGCGAGCCCGGCTCGGGAGCGGACACTTATATCACGATGGTTCGCCATAATGTTAACACCATTGTTGAAGCGTTGAAATAAGATGTAGGACGGCAGTGATGCCAGCGATTGCCTATGGAAAAAGGAGCGAAAACAGATGAACTCATATCCGTTGGAAGTGCAAAATTTAACGGTGGCCTATCAGAAGAAACCGGTACTCCGCTCCGTTTCTTTTCAAATTCCTTCCGGGAAGCTTATCGGCGTGCTCGGGCCGAATGGGGCGGGTAAATCCACGATGCTCAAAGCAGTGCTTGGATTGCTCCCGAAGGTGGACGGCGAGGTCAAGATTTTCGGAAAGCCGTATCAGGAGCAGCGCAAGCTGGTTGGCTATGTACCGCAGCGGGAGTCGGTGGACTGGGATTTCCCGACGAATGCGCTGGATGTCGTGATGATGGGTCGATACGGCCATTTGGGCTGGTTCCGCCGGCCTGGCGCGGAGGAGCGGCGGATTGCGCTTGATTGCCTGGGCAAAGTCGGCATGGCCGATTTCGCCGGCCGTCAGATCAGCCAGCTGTCCGGCGGCCAGCAGCAGCGGGTGTTTCTCGCGAGGGCCCTTGCCCAGAACGCCCAGCTGTATTTCATGGATGAGCCCTTCGCCGGGGTGGACGCGACGACGGAGAAGGCGATTATCGGGCTGCTTCACGAGCTGAAGGAGCAGGGCAAGACCGTATTGGTCGTCCACCATGATTTGTCTACGGTCAAGGAGTATTTCGACCATGTTCTCCTGCTTAACGGAGAGCTGGTTGCGGAGGGGACTACCGAGGATACCTTCACCCCGCAAAATTTGCAGAGAACGTACGGAGGGCGGATTGCCATGATCCAGGATTTCGCCGCCGTGCCGATAGAGATGGAGTGATCAAGGATGCTCGAATCTATGCTTGGATGGTTTAGCGATCCGAATATGAGATGGATTCTGATGGGATCTCTGCTGCTTGGCTTAGGCAGCGGGGTAATCGGTTCCTTCACGTTCCTGCGCAAGCAGAGTCTGCTGGGGGACGCGCTGGCCCATGCGGCTCTGCCCGGCATTTGCATCGCCTTCATGCTCAGCGGGGTGAAGTCGGTAGGGCTGTTCATGATCGGGGCGATACTGTCGGGAATGCTGGCGACGTTCGGAATCCATTTCGTAACCCGATACTCGAGAATCAAACAGGATGCCGCATTGGGCATTGTACTTACGGTCTTTTTCGGCATCGGGGTTGTCCTGATGACAAAAATTCAGCATAGCGGCAACGGCAATCAGAGCGGACTCGATAAATACATGTTCGGGCAGGCGGCTTCGATGATGCTGGCCGACGTCTACTTAATGGGCGCTGTGTCCCTTGCCCTCGTTCTAATATGTTTATTATTCTTTAAAGAATTCAAGCTGGTCAGCTTTGATCCCGGATTTGCACGCGGGATGGGGCTGAATGTCGGACTATATGAGCAATTGCTGCTTCTGTTAACGGTCGTCGCCGTAGTCGTCGGCATTCAGGCTGTCGGCGTCGTTCTCGTCGCCGCCTTATTAATTACCCCGGCGGTAGCTGCCCGCTACTGGACGGATGCGCTCGGCGTCATGGTAGTTCTGGCGGGATTGTTCGGAGCTCTGTCGGGAGTTACAGGCACATTGATCAGCTCGACCTTGTCGAATCTGCCGACGGGCCCTGTTACGGTGCTGGCGGCCACGGCGCTATTCGTCTTATCGATTATGTTTGCGCCGCGAAGAGGCCTGCTCGCGAAGTGGATCCGGCATAATCGCACGCGGAAGGCCGTCCGCAGGGGCCTGGAGGTTCAGACGGCAGCTGCGATGATCAGCCAGCATACGGCGGAAAGGGGGGCGGAATGATGTTCGATTTCTGGATTATCCTTACCGGGACGCTCGTCGCCGCCACCAGCGGCATTCTGGGCTGCTTTCTCGTCCTGCGCAAAATGTCGCTCGTCGGCGATGCGATCAGCCACTCCGTGCTGCCAGGCATTGCGATCGCCTTTATGGTCAGCGGCTCAAGGGATTCGCTGCTTATGATGGTTGGCGCAGCCGTGCTCGGGCTGATCACGGTATTCCTCATTCAATTGCTTCAGCAGGGGGGCCTGCAGTCGGACGCGTCGATCGGGATTGTCTTTACGGCGCTGTTTGCTATCGGCGTCATATTGATCAGCCGCAATGCTGCGAATATCGATCTTGATCTGGACTGCGTACTGTTCGGGGAGATCGCTTATGTGCAGTGGGACACTCTCATTATTAACGGCTATGATATGGGTCCTGCCGCCGTTTGGTTTCTCGGCATAACCCTGCTTATCGTTCTTGCTGTGATCGGCTTGTTCTACAAGCAGTTCAAAATATGCGCCTTCGATCCAGCGCTGGCCGCCGCCTTGGGTATTCCCGTCGCCCTGTTCCATTACCTGCTGATGGGGCTCGTGTCGCTGTCTACGGTAGCCTCTTTTGAAAGCGTCGGCGCCATACTCGTCGTCGGCATGCTGATCGTTCCGGCTGCCACGGCTTACCTGCTCACAGACCGCTTGAGCATCATGCTGCTGTACAGCGTATTGGTCGGTGCATTGAGCTCGGCCGGCGGATATTATTTCGCGAAGTGGCTGGATGCATCGATCGCAGGATCGATGATTACTGCTGCGGGGCTTCTGTTCCTGCTTGCGTTTCTGTTCTCTCCGCTTCACGGCCTGGTTGCAAGATTTAGCAAACGGCGGCGCATGAAATCCATGACGGCATAATGTGCAGGATATTTACAATGGCCCAGGCAGGGCCGCCTATTACAGAATAGGGCGTCCGGATCGTCGTTTGATCGCGTGATTGTCCCCTCAACAAGAAGCTGCATCTTCCGCAAATTGCGGGATGCGGCTTCTTTCATATTTTAAAAGTATTGAATGTTGATGAAGGAGTAATGTAATGTTATTAATAAATACTGCGAAGCAAAGGAGTTGTTGACGCTTGCTGATCAAGCTGAACGTTGCCGATTATGATACAGCCAAAAAGATGATTGATATACAACTTCCCGCCTACAAGGTCGAAGCGGAGCTGATGGGCTTCGATGGAATTCCTCAATTGAAGGATACCGTAGAAACGATTATGCAGAGCCGGGAGAAGTTCGTCGGCTACTTGCTGGAAGGGGAGCTGGCGGCCTTCATCTCTTACGAGGAGGCGGAGCAGGAAATTGAAATTTGCCGTCTCGTCGTCCACCCGTATCATTTCCGCAAGAAGATCGCCACCATTCTCGTCGAGCATGTCGTGGAGACGGTTGCGCAGGGCCGGCCGATCCGGGTAAGCACGGGAGCTCTGAATTTTCCGGCCAAGGGATTGTATCAAATGTTCGGCTTCCGCCAGGTCAGGGATGTCGAGGTTGCTCCAGGAGTATTCATTACCGAGCTCAGAAGAAACTAGGCCAACTGCAGAGGCTCTCCAGGTATGGTAGAATGGCCTTATATAGAGAGCAAAATTGCAACTTGGAATGGAGTGGAACTGGATTGAAATACAAACTGCTAGCACTGGATATGGATGGGACTTTGCTGAACAGCAATCATGAAATTTCCCCGGAGACGGAGCATTGGCTTCGCAAAGCGATGGCCGCGGGCGTTCATGTCTGCCTGTCAACCGGGAGAAACTACAATGAAGCCGTGCCCTACGGGAAGCAGCTCGGGCTCGAGACTCCGATGATTACGGTTAACGGCAGCGAGGTGTGGCGAACGCCCCATGAGCTGTATCATCGCGAATTGTTCGATTACCGGCTGATCGGGCAGATGTATGAAATCGCCAGGAAGATGGATGTCTATTTCTGGGCTTATGCCGTGGAAGGCTTATATAAAGAAGATAACTGGGACCCCAGCCTGCTGGAACGCAACCAGTGGCTCAAATTCGGTTATACGACCGAAGATGATGAGCTTCGCCATAAGATTAATATGGAGCTGCAAAATGTGAACGGATTGGAAATCACCAACTCTTCCCCTTATAATTTTGAAATTAACCCGCAAGGGGTTAACAAGGCAAGCGGAACGGCCCTCGTCTGCGATCTGCTAGGCATTCAAATGTCGGAGGTCGTGGCGGTTGGCGACAGCCTGAATGATCTGGCGGCCATCCAGGCGGCCGGACTTGGCGTTGCTATGGGAAATGCACAGCTCGCGGTGAAGGAGAATGCCGACGTGGTCACGGCCTCCAATGACGACGACGGGATAGCTCTGATCATTCGCGACTATATTTTGACGGAGGAGTGATCCGCCTTTGGATATACTCGGCTGGATTATTATAATTGCGCTGTTCGTGACAGGAATGGCCGGGGCGGTGTTCCCGGTGCTTCCGGGAGTGCTGGCCATTTATGCAGCATTTTTCGTTTATGGCTGGTTTTTCTCGTTCGAAGCATTGGGTCCGGTCTTCTGGATCGTCCAGACACTGATCGTCGCTGCCCTGCTGGTAGCGGATTATGCCGTCGGCGCCTGGGGCGTCAAGAAGTATGGGGGCAGCAAGCTGTCGGTATGGCTGAGTACGATCGGGATCATCGTCGGACCGTTTATTATACCGGCCTTCGGACTGATTCTGGGCCCGCTGATTGGCGCGATGATCGGAGAAATGATTAAGGGCGAAAGCCTGAGCAAGGCGTTCAAGGTCGGAATCGGCTCAGTTGTTGGCCTGTTCAGCAGCATGGCTGTGAAGATCGTACTGCAGCTTGTGATGATTATCCTGTTCGTGATATGGATCGCTGCTTTTTAGTCCGAAGGGCTGTATGTCTGCCTAATCGAGTGGAAAGAAGGAAAAATCTTTGTCCAAGAAGGAATCGTTTGTTAAAGGAACGTTGATATTGGCTGGAGCCGCGCTGATTGCCAGACTGCTTGGCTTATTCCAGCGCGTGCCGCTAGAGCATATTCTCGGAGATGTCGGGAACGCTTCTTATGTCCTGGCCAACGGAATTTATTTCATGCTCCTGCCGCTGGCTACGGCGGGCTTGCCGAGCACGCTGAGCCGGATGGTCTCCGAACGGCATGCCCTTGACCGGCCTGCCGAGTCAGAGCGGATTTATCAAGCTGCGCTCTGGTTCGCAGCCGTCACGGGCATTCTTATGTCTTTGTTTCTATATATTGCCGCGCCATATTATGCCGCTGCTTCCCGGGTGCCAGAGGCGGCCATCGCGATCCGGACGCTGGCGCCGGCCCTGCTGATTTTCCCTCTGATCGCCATTATCCGCGGTTATCTTCAAGGCCGCAACATTATGATCGCGGGCGGCATCTCTCAGGTTATTGAACAAATTGTGCGCGTCGGCTCCGGGATTTCGCTGGCCTTCGTGCTGTATCATATGAATGCCAAAGGCGAGGAGATTGCTGCGGCTGCGACGTTCGGGGCCGTGCTTGGCGGCGTGGCCGCGCTGGTCGTCATGCTGTATTTCAATGCGAAGACGAAGCGGCAGGACCGGAAGGACGGCCTGCTTCAGGCTAAGGACGATCCTAACCGGCTGCCCTTCTCAAAAATCTATCTGGAAATCTTTAAGCTGTCGATTCCGATCGTGCTGTCCTCGCTGACGGTGCCTGCGGTCAACTTCATCGACGGCTCGATTCTGAAGCCGCTGCTGAGCCAGCATATCGGCTCGGAGCAGGCGACCTATATTCTCGGCATCCTGGGGAACCGCGCCCAGATGATCGCGGGCATTCCGCCGATTCTGGCCATTGCGCTCAGCACGTCGCTTCTGCCGATTATTTCGGCCGCGTTTGCCCGGAAGGACGAGGAGCACCTCCACCGTCAGGTCACGCTGGCCATGCGCGTATCGGTATTGACGGGGATGCCGATGGTGATCGCCTTGACTACGGCGGCGTACTCCGTGAACGGGCTGCTGTTCAGTACCCGCGACGGGAGCAGCATCATCGCGCTGCTGACCTTCGGAACGATATTTCAGATCACGATGATGATCAGCAACTCGATCCTGATCGGCGTCGACAAGGTGAACCTCTCCATGGCTCACGTCGGCATCGGCGTGACCGTGAAGCTGGCGTTCAGCCTGATGCTCTCACGGCTGCTCGGGGTTTACGGCATCATCCTGGCGACGATCCTGTGCTTCCTGACGATCACGCTGCTTAACATCAGAACGATGAAGAAGATCGTTCCCTTCTCGATCATGGGCCGCCGCTGGACCGGCTTCCTCGTCACGGTCGTGCTGCTGTCCGCCGCTGGCTACGGCCTGAATCAGGCGGGGATCCTTCTGGTCTCCGTGCTGCCGGACCGCCTGGCGTTCTTCGTGACCTGCTGCATCGTCGGTCTGGCGGTCGTCGGCCTGTACCCGGTTCTGCTGGTCGTGTTGCGCGTCGTCCGGAAGGACGAGCTTGCAGCATATCCGGCGCCGCTCCGCAAGCTGCTGTCCCCGCTGATGCGGCTGCAGCGCGGCGGATTGCCCGGACAAGGCAGCTAGTCTGCCTTGAAGGGCTCGGCGGCGTCGTGGGCGAGCGCGGTCTTCAGCACGCCCGTCCGGTGCTCGCGGCTGATATCGCACAGCAGCGGCGCCTGAGGCGGGCCGATGCCATCCAGCGCGCTCGTGTCCTTGAGCCAATCCTCACGGGATATTGGCTCGTAAGGGGTGTCGCCCCAAGCATCCAGCAGCTTGGGGCTATAGAGACGCGAGCCGGGCGGCAGCGTCTCCCCCTCCAGAAGCTCTGACCCCTGCAGGGGGGCGGTCAGAGCTTCTTCTTTATTGGCCGTGAAAATGTCCGGCCAATAATCGGCGCGCGAGCCGCTGTGCGGCACCTGTCTCGTATGCACATCTATCAAATGTTCGGTTTCCGTCAGGTCAGTGATGTCGAGGTTGCTCCAGGAGTATTCATTACCGAGCTCAGAAGAAACTAGGCCAACTGCAGAGGCTCTCCAGGTATGGTAGAATGGCCTTATATAGAGAGCAAAATTGCAACTTGGAATGGAGTGGAACTGGATTGAAATCGAAGGCCTCGGCGCCGCTGCGCACGGCGCGGAGGCCCATGAGCATCGCGTAGAGGCTTTTGCCCATCGCGATGCGGGCGGGGAGGCTGCCGAAGTCGCTGACGGTTCGGCCGGCCAGGCGGGTGACGCTCGTCCCGTCGAGCAGCGGGAGGATCAGCTGGTTCAAGCCCGACAGGCTGTACAGGTGGAAATTCGTTTTCTCGCTGACATGCCTCTGATAGAACGGGTGCTTGACCACCCGCTGCTCGATATAGTTCTGCTCGTTGATGATGAGGCCGACGGTCAGCAGGGCGCTGCCCCGGTCGATCCAGAAGCGCTCCCAGAAGGGCCTCATGAACCGCGACACGCTGAAATAACGCAGCAAGTGGAACTGGCTGGCGCCGAGCTCGCGGCTTTTGCGGTACAGCAGCAGCTGCGGATAGGCGTCTTGAAAAATAAGCGCATTGCTGCGCTCCAGAAACCGGTACGTCGACCGCTTGCCTTCCTCGCTCAGCACATCGGCCACCCGGCTGCCGCGGAGATCGGTCATATTCCAGCCCGCATTCCGGGACACCATATGGGCTAAGAAGGCCCAGTGGAGCTCGGGACAGGCTTCATAGCATTCGAGATACGCGGCGGTGCGCGTAATGTTGCTGATGCCGGCACGGCTCGTTGCCGTCATGATATCCTCGGCCAGCTCCCGGTCGTCGCGGGTCCACTCCTCGTCCTCCTGCGTGCGGTAAGCCGCTCCCCGCTTCAAGAGCTCCTCGATCTCGCCGGAGACCGTACGGGCCGAAGCCTCGCTCCAGGGAAGCGGAAGGCGCTCCTCGCGAAGCCGGGAGGAGTGGGCGAAGTCCTCCGCTTTGCCGCGGATCGCATCCCGCACGGCAGCCGGCAGGTCCAGCAGCACCCGCTTGAGACGATTCTGCTTCATGTGCGTTCCTCGCTTTATTTTTCATAACTTTTATTACAAAGTATGGCCTAAAGATTTGACTTCCACTCTCCAATTTGATTGACTAAACTAGAGAACGATACGGAAGGGAATGATCTCAAGTGAAACAAGTGGCATCCGCCGGAGAATTCAATGTCAGCATTCAATCGAGCAATTTAGTGGTCGCTGTGTTCAAAGCAGACTGGTGCGGCGATTGTAAATTTATCGATCCATTCATGCCGGAGGTCGAGGAGAAATATGCGGATCGCTTGACCCTCATTGAAGTCGATGTCGACAAAGTGGGCGAGGTCAGTCAGGAGCAGAACATTCTGGGCATTCCGAGCTTCGTTGCGTATACCGATGGAAGAGAGCTGGTCAGATTCGTGAACAAGCTGCGGAAGTCGCGCGAGGAAATCGAGGATTTCCTGAACAAGGCGCTGGCCGTGTACCATACGCTCCATGATACGCCGGAGAGAAAAGAATAGCTGCTTCACAGCTTGACCTGTCAGCAGCGGTATCAACAACATAAATCACATCGCTCTTCGCAATCACGGAAGGGCGATGTTTTATTTTTGAACATTTTGTCACAGTTTTACTATGTCGTCCCGTTCCTTATCGGTTATAATGAAGAATGATTTATTGCAATTGCCTATTTTATAGAGGAAAAGCCGTTCTTATTAATCCTAAATTGCAGGTGAGAAACCTTTGAACACGAAGCAACTGAAATGGATCGCTTATCTATCTTGTTTTGTTATGTTTCTGGCTACTCTGGGCGGAAGCGTTGTCACGAAGACGGAATCGGGGCTTGGCTGCGGCAATGAATGGCCGCTCTGCCATGGCAAATTCGTTCCGGCCCATACGTTAGCCTCCATGATCGAATATTCACACCGGGCGGTCAGCGGAGCTGCCGGCTTGCTGGCCGTTGCGGCTTTCATTGCCTTCTGGCGGTATCGCAAGAACCGCAAGGACCTGCAGGCCTATTCCCTCTTGGCTCTGATTTTTGTTATGGTTCAGGCTTTCATGGGAGCGATGGCTGTCGTTTATCCGACGTCCTCGGCGGTCATGGCGCTGCATTTCGGCTTCTCGCTGATCGCCTTTGCCAGCTCAATCATGCTGGTGCTCGGCATCCGCGAGGATGAAGCCAGGCTGGGGATGGCGCCTTCGGCTCCCGCAGCCCGGGTATCCAAGTCATTCCGCAATCTGGTATGGGTGACGACCGCATATACTTATATTGTTGTATATATAGGGGCTTACGTGAGCCATACCGACTCCGCAGGCGGATGCCTGGGGTGGCCGCTTTGCAACGGGCAGCTGATCCCGTCGGAGCTGTCGGGCGGCGTCGGCATTGCCTTTCTGCACCGGATAGCAGCTGCTCTGCTGCTGGTTCTTATTGCGATCCTGGGGCATATCGCCTTCTGGAGGAATCGCGATAACCGCGAGATCCGCAATCTGGGCCTGGCGGCCACGATCCTTGCGGTCATTCAGGTGTTTACGGGAGCGAGCATCGTGTTTACGATGACCAATTATCACGTCTACTTATTTACGTCGCTGGCGCATATCGTTGTTCTGGCCGCCTTGTTCGGCGTGCTGTCGTATTTATGCGTCCGGACCTGGCAAATGAGCCGCTTGCGCAGCGAGCAGGCCCAGGGGCAAGAGCCGCGGAAGGGCGTTAAATCCGCTCAATCGTAGCAAGCTAAGAAGGTGCCTGATGAATAGCTTATAATGGTGCGAGAATAAGAGTTGTGATCATGATCATTATTGAGGAAGCGGGGAATGGATATGCTGCGTGCTCTACTTGGCGAGCCTCCGAGACAGAATGAAGGATTATTGGCAGATACGATGGAAGCCATGTCCAAGACGCTGAAGCTGCTGCGCAAAGAAATGGAGCAGAGTCAGGATCCCTCGCATGACTTTCGCAAGCTTGAAATATGGATTTACGGCTTGATCGCTTCCCTCGATGAGCTGGAGCAGTGCAAATATGCGGCTCACTTCTTCCGGCGGAAGGTGACCCAGGATTATTTGGAGGATATGCCCCCTAGCGAGCAAAGTGATTATGCCAGGTATGTTTATTTTTACAAGGATGGCTTCATTCGTGTATTCTCGACACTGGACAAGCTGGGAACGGTGCTGAACGAAATGTTCGAGCTGAATACATCCAAGGTGAAGGCGCATTTCTCCTATTTCACGGTGCTGCGCCAATTCCGGTATTTGAAGGTACACCTAGAGCTGGCCAATGAGCTGTTTGTCATCAAGGACAAGTACAAGGAGTCGATGAGCGTGCTGCGCCGCCGCCGCAATACGGAAATCCATTACATGAACGCGGAAATGCAGGACGACTTATGGCAGCGGCATCAAGGTCTGGACGGCAAAATCGAGCTCGAGGACCTGGACAAGCATCTTCATGATTTGGAGCACGGCTACTTGATGGTATGCGAGAGCCTGCATGCGGTGTTTGCCTACACGAACCAGAGATGGAAAAAAGTTAAACAGAGTTAACGCATAGTTATAAAGCAATTTCCTTTGACAAAAACGGGGAAAGAATCTATACTCTATTTCTAGAACAGTTTCAGAAAGATTCATTCGGGATCTTTCAAATAATTTCATATTTTCTTATCAAGAGAGGCGGAGGGAAAGGCCCGATGAAGCCCAGCAACCGATTTGCATAGAACTGCAGCGTGGATAGCTGCAGCTTGTGGCAAATGTCATGGTGCTAATTCCTTCAAGATCGCATGGCGTAAAGAACAGCGGTTTTGGCAGATGAGAAGGCATTGTCTTTACGTAAAGAGAGCCCTCTGAATCTGTAGGGCTCTTTATTTATATAGGCTATCAGCGAGGGATGAATTGCTGCTGCAGGGCGTTCGTGCGGGACGATTGCTGTGATGCTATCGCTATGATGGAGTTAATGAAGCGATGATGGAATTAGCTGATGCGATAGTGCAGTTAGCTGATGCGATAGTGCAGTTAACTGATGCGGTAGTTCAGTTAGCTGATGCGATAGTGCAGTTAGCTGATGCGATAGTGCAGTTAGCTGATGCGATAGTGCAGTTAACTGATGCGGTAGTTCAGTTAGCTGATGCGATAGTGCAGTTAACTGATGCGATAGTTCAGCTAGCTGATGTGATAGTGCAGTTAGCTGAAGCGATGATGCAGCTTGCGCTTCGAGGGTACGTGCTCAAGGAGCAAGGCTCGGGCTTGTTGGCTCAGAGCAGTTCCTGCGTGGCGCGCTTGACGACATTCACACGTGGAGCCGAAATTTTGCAATATGATGATCATACAGCTTGCGATATTATGAACGGGAGGACACTAGCTTGATTGAACTTAAACAGCTCACTAAAACCTATGGCACCAAGAAAAAAGCGACTACCGCTTTGTCCGGGCTGAACCTTACCGTGAAGAAGGGAGAAATCTTCGGGGTCATCGGCCATTCCGGTGCCGGTAAGAGTACACTGATCCGCTGCATCAATTTGCTGGAGCGGCCGACGGAGGGCGAGGTATGGGTAGGCGGTGTGGAGCTGACCAAGCTGAAGCGCCGGGAGCTTCAGCTGCAGCGCCGGAAAATCGGCATGATATTCCAGCACTTCAACCTGCTGTCCTCCGCGAACGTCTACGACAATATCGCATTTCCCTTGAAGCTGATGGGCGTTCCCAAAGCGCAAATCAGCGCTAAAGTGAACGAGCTTCTGGAGCTCGTCGGTCTGGCCCAGCATCAGAAGAAATATCCCGCCCAGCTGTCTGGAGGGCAGAAGCAGCGGGTGGGCATCGCCCGGGCGCTCGCCAGCGATCCCGATGTACTGCTGTGCGACGAGGCGACCTCCGCCCTTGATCCGCAGACAACGGATTCGATTCTGAATTTGCTGCTGGAGATTAACCGCAAGTTCAATCTGACGATTCTGCTGATTACTCACGAAATGCACGTCATTCAGCGCATCTGCGACCGGGTAGCCGTCATTCATCAAGGCGGCATCGTCGAGGAAGGCCCCGTCGCCGAGGTGTTCCTCAAGCCGAAGCACGCGGTTACGCGCGAATTCATCAGCCGGGAGCTGGCCGACGAGGAAGGATTCCGGCAGGTTTCCTCGGTTCCGCTTCCCGCGTGGGCACGGCTGGTCAGAATTACGTTCCTGGGCGCCAAAACCTATGAATCCGTACTGTCTCAGGTCGTGAGGGAGACGGGGGTTAATTTCGCTATTTTGCAAGGGACGATTTCAACGATTAAGGATATTCCTTACGGTCAGTTGACAGTCTCCTTCGAAGGGGACAATGCGAAGGTGGACGAGACGCTGAAGCTGCTTCGGGAGCGAGATCTTGATGTGGAGGTGATCGGGTAATGACGGAATTGGATTTCTCGAAAATCAATTGGGATGAAATGCGCACCGCCACAGGCGATACGCTGCTCATGATGGGCTATGCGACCCTCTTCACCTTCTTGATCGGCCTGCCGCTGGGGATTCTGCTGTACAGCTTCTCGAGGTCGAACCATTGGTTTATCGGCTTGCTCTATAGGGTGCTGTCGCTCATCGTCAACATTCTCCGGTCCGTACCGTTCGTAATCCTGATCGTCGCGCTTATTCCGCTAACCCGGGCTATCGTCGGGGTATCGATGGGCGTGCAGGGAACGATTCCGCCGCTCGTTATCGGGGCTGCCCCATTCTTCGCGCGTCTCGTTGAGACGGCGCTGCGCGAGGTCGACCGCGGCGTCATCGAAGCTTCCCAGGCGATGGGAGCCTCTCCGCTGCAGGTTATCCGCAAGGTGCTGCTGCCTGAAGCGCTGCCGGGCCTGATCGCTGGAATGACGATCACGGCTGTCACGCTCGTCTCCTATACCGCGATGTCCGGCATGGTCGGCGGCGGCGGACTCGGGGACCTGGCCATCCGGTACGGCTATTATCGTTACCAGATGGAGGTCATGATTGTCTCGGTTGTTTTCATGGTCATTCTCGTGCAGCTGCTGCAAATGATCGGCGACCGCTTCGTTATTTATTTTACGCGGAAATAAGGAATTACAATATATATCGTGCTGCTGAGGATAAGAGTTCAAAAAGTTGCTTTTCAGCACCGGGAAGTTGCATGAGCTGAAGACTATGCCTCCGAAGTGAGTTTTGTTTTGCAAAACTATTAGGAAGTGCAGAGTACAGGCAGAACCACATGAGCAGCTACCCTGTTTACAGAGGAAACATGCTGCGAAAGCATAGGCTCTTCGTGGGGGAATGCAGGATTCGATGAGAAATTGCATCTTGAATGACTTGGTGATCAAAAGATAACTTTTTGAACTACCTTTAGCACATCCTTATTCAACAAAACATATTCATTAGGAGGGCATACTGTAATGAAGAAATGGACACTATCTTTCTTGACGTTTGCGCTTGTTCTAGTACTTGCCGCTTGCGGAAGCAATGCCAAGAGCAATGGCAACGGGGCTGCGGAAACGCCGCAGAACAACGCTGGAAATGCGGAGCAATCCGCACCGGCAGAACCGGTTAAACTGGTTGTGGGCGCTACTGTGCCGCATGCAGACATTCTGAAGTTCATCGCTCCGAAGCTGAAAGAAGAAGGCATTGAGCTGGAAGTTAAAGAGTTTACGGACTATGTTCAACCGAATGTGCAAGTATTCGAGAAGCAGCTGGATGCCAACTACTTCCAGCATCAGCCGTATCTGGATGACCAAAACGAGAAGAATAATATGGATCTTGTCTCCGTTGTAGGCGTTCATGTCGAGCCTTTCGGCGCATACTCCAAGAAATATACATCCGCTGATGAAATCGCCGACGGCGCAAAGGTAGCTATTCCTAATGACGCTACCAACGGCGGACGCGCACTCCTCCTGCTGGAGAAGCAAGGCCTGATCAAGCTGAAGGAAGGCGCAGGCATTGCGGCTACGAAGGCTGACATAGTTGAGAACCCTAAGAACCTGGAAATTAAAGAGCTTGACGCTGCTATGCTCCCTCGTCAATTGGATGAGGTAGACTTCGCTTTGATCAATACGAACTATGCGATCGAAGCCGGCTTGAACCCGATCAAGGACTCCCTGTTCATTGAGGATAAGGATTCCCCATATACGAACCTTCTGGTAGCCCGTCCGGACAACAAAGACTCCGATGCGATCCAGAAGCTGGCTCAAGCTCTGACCTCGGATGACGTAAGAAAGTTCATTGAAGAGACGTACGAAGGAGCATTGGTTCCTGTATTCTAATTGCGTCATCATACGCTTGAATCCAAGTCCCGTACACCCTTTTGGGTGTGCGGGATTTTTTTAAGATATACGGTAATATATTCTTCATGTGATCCGGTATCCAGTCAAACAAGATAAATGGATTTGTAGTATTAAAACTTTGAAATCTAGCGTAAATATATATTTAAGAGGATTGCGTGTCATTAAATATAAGTTTTAAGGTAGGATGAGGCAAATCAAGCAGTTTAAATACGTGATTTCCAACTAAATTCCTGAACATGACCTAATGCGCAAAAACAAATACAGAAATTCCAACTAAATCAGGCTCACTTCTCCCAAAGTCGCTTACCTTGCTCAAAGTCGCTTACCTTGCTCAAAGTCGCTTACCTAACTCAAAGCCGCTTACCTTGCTCAAAGTCGCTTACCTAACTCAAAGCACCTTACCTAACTCAAAGCCGCTTACCTTGCTCAAAGTCGCTTACCTAACTCAAAGCACCTTACCTAACTCAAAGCCGCTTACCTTGCTCAAAGTCGCTTACCTTGCTCAAAGTCGCTTACCTAACTCAAAGCACCTTACCTAACTCAAAGCCGCTTACCTAACTCAAAGCACCTTACCCAGCTCAAAGCCGCTTACCTAACTCAAAGCACCTTACCTAACTCAAAGCCGCTTACCTAACTCAAAGCGGTTGAGCTGCAATAACGGATGTCGTCAGCAGCATCTCTCTTCTTTCTGTTTTTTAGTTGTGAATTGGAGTTTGTACTCTTAAGGCCTAGGCCTTGTCGTTTGTGGGAAAGCTTCAAATCTTTTATAATTGATATAGGTGTATGTAGGATGAGGAGGAGAAGGACATTGAAGGGAAAAGTCGCCCTGATTACCGGAAGCGCCAAAGGACTTGGCAGAAGGACGGCGCTGACGCTTGCGGAACAAGGATGTCATATCGCACTAAACTATGTACATAGCGAAGCTGAAGCCTTCGACCTGAAGCGTCAGATCGAGGGGCTTGGCGTATCCTGCATCGCGGTGCGGGCTGATATTTCGCGGCGCGAGGAGATAGAAGGCTTGGCCCATGAGGTCGCGTCCGAGCTGGGAACCGTCGATATTCTCGTCAACAATGCTGGACCGTTCATCCGGGAGCGGCGCTTGTTTGCGGATTACAGCCAGGCTGAAATATTGTCCATGATCGAAGGCAACCTGGTCGGCACGATGCTGCTTGATCATTATGTGCTGCAGGGAATGCGGGACAAGGGCTGGGGACGCATCATCCATTTCGGCTTCGGGCATGCGGCAGAGTCGCGGGCCTGGCCGCATCGGGCGGTGTATGCTGCAGCCAAGACGGGGCTCGTGTCCTTCACGAAGACGCTGGCTGTAGAGGAAGCGCCGTACGGAATTACCGTGAACATGGTTTGTCCGGGAGACATTCGGGGGGACAATAAGGAAATCACGATCGAGGAGGCGCGGCGGCTCTCGGATGGGGAGACTCCGTTGGGACGCCCGGGCAGCGGCGAGGACATATCGAGGGTGATCGCATTTCTATGCCATCCCGATTCCGATTTCATTACGGGCAATATTATGGATATTTCCGGCGGACTCGATCCGATCCGGCCATGGATTAAACCTTCCTGATGCGATAAGAGCATGCATTACTAACAAAGAATGATATTAAAAAAGCAGATTAACAAAAAGAAAAACTCGGCCGATCCGGCAAGACCGGAGAAGCCGAGTTTCTTAAAATTACGGAATACTGTGTCAGCCGGAGCTGATGATTCCATAATATATTCGAGTTTTGTATCTGAAGGAGTTATTTGCGTTAGAATACTTGGACGACCTCTTGTACGCCTTCCACTTCTTCAAACAGCGCGCGCTCGATACCCGCTTTAAGGGTGATTGTGGAGCTTGGGCAGCTGCCGCATGCGCCTACCAGCTTCAATTTAACGATGCCATCCTCAACGTCGACGAGTTCAACGTCGCCACCGTCGCGTTGCAGGAAGGGGCGAAGCTTATCCAGAACTTCCAATACTTCGTCATACAATTTATCTTGTACATTTTCGCTCATTGTTTTCAACTCCTTTCCTTTATATATTATAGTACAAATAAGCTCAAAATTAAATGGTTCGTAAAATGGGGGATGCCGAGTTGAAGGTTATTGTTGAATTTTGTGCGAACAACGCCCATTTCGGAACGGATGAGGTCATGAAAAAGCTGGAGCAGCATCCCGGCTGTGAGGTTTATGAATACGGCTGCCTTACCGGATGCGGCATGTGCTATATGTCGCCTTACGCGCTGGTGAACGGCGAGACCATCGAAGCCGAGACGGCCGAAGCTCTATATGATGCAATCGTTCGTATTATAGGTCAAATGGGATCGGACCATGCGTGAATTGAAGGAGGGCAGCTGGTTGGTTAGCCGATATGATGCCGGGATAACCAGAGGATACCGCTCTTGAGAATGCGGGGTACGCGTCCGGTTACCTGGGTTTTGCCCATCAATCCGAACCCCGCTTTTTTGCCGAGGGAGCCAAGAGTACCTTTGAGCTTCAGACGCTGGAGCCTTGGCTCCTCGCCGCGCCATAGCGCCGAGGCAATCTGAGCGATTTGCTGGCCTTGGCCTTCGGCCGCCTGCGCGCTCGGTGCAAAGGGAAGGCTCGCGCAGTCGCCGCATACGAAGACTTCGGGATGCTCGGGAATCTGGTAGTGCTCATTCAGCAGCACGCGGCCCTGGCGATCCTTGCCGACCTCCAGGCTGCGCACGATCGCGGGAGGCTGAATGCCTGCCGTCCAGATGGTCACATCGGAGGCGATTTCGCCATCGGCGTGATGGATGACTCCCTTCTCCAGCCCTGTCGTGGAGATATTCGACAGGGTCTCCACATCATGCTCATCAAACCACTTCGTCACATAGCCGGACACTTTGGAAGGGAAGGCTGACAGCACCCTTGCGCCGCGGTCGATGATGCTGATGTTGAGGTCGGGGCGGCTCTCCCTTAGCTCGGCGGCAATTTCCACACCGCTAAGCCCGCCGCCGACGACATTCACTCTGCCATAAGGCTTCAGATTGTTAAGCTGCAGATAGGCTTCACGTACGGCGGCAAAGGATTGAATGCCGAAGGAATACTCCTGGGCACCCGGAATGCCATGATAATTATCGGTGCAGCCTAGGGCGATCACGAGCTGGTCATATTCCAGCGGATCGCCTTCCTCGAAGTGGATAAAACGGCTCTCTAAATCGATCGAGCTGACTTCTCCGTATTTGATCTGCAATCCGGAATAGCTTGGAAACGGCACGCGCAGCTCATAATCGGAAGCTGTTCCGGCAGCTAAGGCATAATATTCGGTCTTCAAGCTTTGAAACGGCATTCGATCTACTAATATTACTTGAACGTCGGATGGTATAAATCCCTTGAACAGTTCATGAATAACGGCGGTTCCACCATAGCCTCCACCAAGAATGACGAATTGTTTCATCTTACCGATGTCCTTTCTATCCGGTTCTTCAGAGCTTTCGCTGTCCAAGAAGGCTTTACTCATAGATTTGAATTTCGTTATAGAAGGTGTCCCGCTCGACGGGGATGCGTCCGGCTCCTTGAATCAGCCAAATCAGCTCTTTGCGGGTCAGGCCTTCCGGAGTCAGAGCCCCCGCAGCGTGGCTGATCCGTTCTTTGATAATCGTGCCGTGCACGTCCGATGCGCCGAAGGTGAGCGCTACTTGGGTCAGCTGTACACCGATATTGATAAAATAAGCTTTAATATGTTGGATATTGTCAAGCATCAGCCGGCTGATCGCGATCGTCTTCAGATCCTCATAAGCAGAGTTGCGGCGGGTGATCCCGGCATTCTTGTTCCGCGGCTGCATCGACAGCGGGATGAACACCATGAAGCCGTTCGTCTCGTCTTGGAGCTCGCGGATTTGCAGCATGTGGCGAATGCGGTCCTCATGGCTCTCGATAGCTCCGTACAGCATTGTCGTATGGGTCTTCATGCCGAGCTGGTGCGCTGTGCGGTGTACATCGAGATATTGGTCGACGTTCGCTTTATCCACCTTCATTTTTTGCCGGTATTGATCGGACAGGATTTCAGCTCCGCCCCCTGTAAGGGTCTGGAGTCCCGCCTTCTGCAGCTCTACCAGCACTTCGCGCGTGCTCAGGCCGCTGATCCGCGTGAAGAACTCAATCTCTGCGGCGGTATATGCTTTAAGCGTTACTTCTGGGAAGCGATCCTTGAGCGCTTTGAGCGAGTCTACGTAATATTGGAAAGGCACATGATGGTTATGGCCGCCAACGATATGGAACTCGCGGATGCCCGGGTGAATATGCTGCTCTACGTAAGCGACCATCTCTTCGCCGCTTAAAGTGTACGAGCCTTCCTCCCCTTGATCCTTGCGGAAATTGCAAAATGCGCAGTAGGATTCGCATACGTTCGTAAAATATAAGCTCATATTCTCGATAAAATAAACCTTGCGCCCGTTCTTTCTGAGGTTGACCTCGTTTGCTAACTGACCAATGGTCAACAAATCGTCGCTTTCATATAAATATACCCCATCCTCGAGCGTTAGACGCTGTCCCTGACGAACCTTCGCTACGATGTCAGCCATTTTGCTGTCGATATTCGGGCTGATTGCTACAGACATGAAATAAAGACCTCCGTTTCCATTAGATGACTCCGGCGGCAATGGCAGGAGGGGATGTGAAATGAATCCCGCTGCCGTCGCTGCCATAACTGGAGAGCATCCAATTAGACAGTATGTACCACCCCCCCTATTATAAACTTCCGATTGTAAGTGGGCAACAAATTGTAATAAAAATCACATATCTTGAGAGGGACGGTGATGTGGAGTATACTTTAATAAAGTAAGGATAAGGAGTGTGAAGACAGATGATTAACATTTCAGATAGCGCAATGACCCGCATCAAGCAAATGCTGGAGCAGGAGGAAACGCCAGGCATGTTCCTTCGCCTCGGAGTGAACGAGGGCGGGTGCAGCGGTTTTTCATATGGCATGGGTCTGGACGATCAAGAGAGCGAGGAAGATGTGCATATGGAGGTTGGCGGCCTTAAGGTTGTTGTGGATAAGGACAGCATCCGCTATTTGAACGGGCTGGAGATTGACTACAAGGAATCCGGCATGAGCGGCGGCTTCACGATCCATAATCCCAATGCGATCGCTTCCTGCGGCTGTGGCCAATCGTTCCGCATGAAGGACGAAGAGGGCAAGCCTGAGGTTTGTGATTAACCATCTCATAGGGATGACAATTTTAGTGCGAGCGGAGCTTATTCCGCTCGTTATTTTGTTAAAATACGAACAAGCCGCTATCCCCTTGGGGAAAGCGGCTTGTTCGCTTGAACGATCATTTTATTCCTGCTGCGGCTTGTCTGGCCCGTCAACGGCAGGCCCGCCTACCGTAACTGTCACTTCGAGGTCGGTGGGTGTATGACCAGCGTCTTCCTCCTCATACAATTTGGAACGCTGTTCAAACCATTGGAAGAGATGGGTACATATGACCTTCAGCACAGCGTAGCCCGGAACGGCAAGAATGACACCGAGTACGCCGAAGAGATTGCCGGCCGTTAAAATGACGAAGATGATCGTGATCGGGTGGATCCGCAGGGTCTTGCCCATGATTTGCGGAGAGATGAATTTCCCCTCTACGAGCTGGACCACGGTCCATACGATGATCAGCTTCAGCAGCATGAATGGCGAGGTGACAATGGCGATGATCAAGGCAGGCGTAATCGCGATGGCCGGACCCAAATAAGGGACGATGCTGGTGAAGGCCGCGATGATGGCCAGCACCAGAGAATAATCAAGCCCGATAATCAGGAAGCCGATGTACAGCAGTACCCCGATACAGAAGCTGACGATGATCTGTCCGCGGATATACGAGCTGATTTGGCCGTTCGCTTCCGTCATCACGCGGTGGGTCTGTTCACGCAGCTTCACCGGAACGAAGCGCAGGATAAATTGGGGCAGCTTCTTTCCGTCCTTCAGCAAATAGAACAGGATGAACGGCACCGTAACCAGGGTGATCACGATATCGACGACGGCGCCAACAAATCCGCCGATGCTGCTAAAGGCATTCTGCAGAAGGGAGGATGCCCGCTCAGACAGCTTCTGGGCCAGATCCGTCAGACTGAAGCCGGTCGATTCTTGGAACTGGTAGTAGAAGTCGCTGCCGATCAGCGTTTCGAACTGCAGCTGTACTTCATAGCTGTATTTCGGGAAATTGTGAATCAATCCGGTCACCTGTTCCCGGACGAGCGGGATAACGGAGATAATGACGATCGTGATGATCCCGATAATGAACAAGTATAGCGCCGCGATCGTATAGACACGGGGTATGCCTTTCCGCTCCAGCCAATTTACAAGCGGGTTCAGCAAATAATAGATGGCCCCTGTCAAAAGGATCGGCACGAGAACCGTCTTTAGCAGCACGATCAAGGGCTTGAATACGAAGGATATTTTTGTCAGCACAAATATATTCAGACCGATCAGCAGCAGCACGAGCAAAAACAGCACGAAGCGATTGTTGATAAAAAATTTTCTGAAGCGTTCATTCCAATTTTGCGAACTACTCATGTACAGAATGTTCCCCCCTGTCAACGACCTAGTTGTTTCTACTATTATTAATACGTATGAATAAAAATTAGTTTCAGCAAATTTCAAAAAAAAGATTCATCCCCCGCTTTAAAAGAGCTAGTGGCATGAATCCTTCAGCATGCTGGCTGGCTATGCCGGCCGTCTATGAAAAAAATTGCTTCTGTAACATTAAAATGATCATTGCTGCAGCGATGAACGAAAATAAGATGGAGCCTCCCCCCAGCAGCCTGCGCGAGTTCTTGATAAATTTGATGCCTATGGCGAAAACGGCAACGGTAATTGCAATGAGGACGAGTGACATGGCAATCATAGCAATCCAGTACAATACCTCAAATAGCGATGCGGTATCCAAAACGTGATCCTCCTTTTCTCCTTCCAGGATAAAGCACTATACCAGATTACTATACGTCAAAACGTTGATTTTGCAAAGAAAAACAGCTCTTCCAAAACAGGCTCACGCTGTCGGACAAACATACAAGAACAGGAGCCTTGTCCTGAGTATGTATATTCTATAACGCCATATAAACGCCAGAAAGGAGAGAGTGTCATGGCAGGAAGACAATTAGCCGATAAATGGCTGAAGACAGAAGCTCTTCTAAAAGATGCCGAGGTAGCGGTTCATGTTCCGCAGACCCGGAAATACAGCGCAGAAGCCCTGCAAGGCGTGTTGCACCAGTTTGGAATGGCGGTTATTAAACCAGTTCGCGGCGGAGGCGGTTACGGAGTTATTAAGGTAACCTATGCGGGCGGAAGCTACGGCTTCACCTATATGTCCCGCAGCTGGTCTTTCAAAAGCTTCGATGCGATGTTTCGTGCGTTAAATAAAGCCAAGGTCGGCCGGAAGTATATTATTCAGCAGGGAATTCATCTGGCCCGGATCGGGGGAAGGCCGATCGATTACCGGGTCAAGGTCGCCAAACAGAACGGGAAATGGGTATACCGTTCCATGCTGGGCCGGCTGGCCCGTCCGGGACTGTTCGTGACGAATCTGGCCAAGGGCGGTACTCAGCTCAGCGCGAGAGAAGGGCTCAGACGTTCTCTTGGCAAAGTGCCGATCCGCAAAAAGCGCGAAGAAATGCGCGCCTTGACGAATAAATGCATCTCCATCATGGAATCGGCTTTCCCGGGCGTTGGAGAGCTGGGCTTTGACTATGGCATCGATACCAGCGGCAAGATTTGGATCTTCGAAGTCAATACCCGGCCGCAATGATTTTACAAAAATACGTTTAATTGGATTAAATTCACGGTAAGTATTAATAGAGTGTATATTTTATTTGTTCACAATTAAAATTTTTTTGGCGAAAAAACAGGCTGTGGAACCTGTGTATAACTTTTGTCCACATTACCCCAATATATAATTCAACTGTTTTAGACAATTACTCACAAGTTATTCACAGGATTTCCACAGTCGTTTGTGGATAACAGAACGCTTGTTCCACTCCGCATTTCTTGATATGATCTTAATATAATATTAGGAAAAAAATAGAAGGGATGTGTTACCAATGGCGATGTTAACAGACGAAATGCTGCTTGAATCCTATCATATGGCTACAGAATTGCAACTAGACATGGAGTTCATTGCTCTTCTGTTGGCAGAAATCCATAAGCGCAACCTGGAGATCAATTTAACCATAGTACATTAATCGACGAATTTATTAGCAAGTTCCATGTTAAGGCGCAGGCCATGCGTTGACATGATAAATATAAGCTTCGTGGCAGTGCGGACATTGCACGACATGCTCGCAGCCCTCCGTGTGGAACGAATCGATGGCGGAATTGTATTGGTCGGCCGAGCCGTACGGACTGTATGGTCCGGCGTAGTCCTGCCTCCTTCCCGCATGCTCCAGCGTGCTGCCGCAGTCGGGACAAGCTGCTGTTAGTGGAGCTAATCCATTGCATAACGGGCAAATCAATGTCAAAGGGTATCCCTCCTTTACGGTATGTTGCACCGTAAAGGTAAGATACCCTTTATTGACCCATGTTATGAATTTATAGTTTCAAGTTGCTGCTGTGACCTGGGGATAGCTTCGCCTCAGGATCGACGTATACCTTCGCATTATTTACAGCCGTTGGCGCTTCGCCAAATCCGACCGCAATCAAATCAAGCTTGCCGGGATAGGTTGTAATGTCCCCGGCGGCAAATATGCCCGGGATCGAGGTCTCCATTCTTGAATCGACAACGATGGAATTGGACTCGATTTCAAGTCCCCACTCAGCGATCGGTCCAAGGGCGGACACGAATCCGAAGTTCACGACGACATCGTCTACTTCGATTTCCTGCGTTTCTTTCGTCTTCGTATGGGCCAGGGTAACGCGCTCAATGCGTTCGTCCCCGTGCAGCGCGGCGATTTCGGAAGGCGTGATGACGCGCACACTGGAGCTCATCAGCTTCTCGACGCTGTGCTCATGCGCCCGGAATTTATCGCGGCGATGGATGAGCGTAACCTGCTCGGCGATCGGCTCGAGCATCAGCGCCCAGTCCACAGCAGAGTCTCCGCCGCCGCTGATCAGCACCTTGCGCCCGCGGAACCGATTCAAATCACTGACGAAGTAGTGCAGGTTAGCCTTCTCGAAACGCGGTGCCTCCTCCAGCTCCAGGCGACGCGGCTTGAACGCGCCGACGCCTGCGGTTATGATGATGGCCCTCGCGAAGTGGACATCTTTATCGGTCGTAACGACGAAGTGACGCTCCTCTTTCTTCTCGATGCTCAGCACCGTTTCCTCCAGACGAACATCCGGATTGAACAGCTTCAACTGCTCGTGCAGGTTGTTAACGAGCTCCTGGCCCGTAATTTTAGGAAAGCCTGCAATATCGTAAATATATTTCTCAGGATACAGGGCGGCAACCTGGCCTCCCAGCTGAGGCATACTTTCGATTAATTTGACGGATGCTTTTCTCATGCCGCCATAAAAAGCGGCAAACATGCCTGCCGGACCTCCCCCGATAATAAGCAGGTCGGAAAATTCGCTCCCGGTATTCAAGGATGACACTGGCAAACACCTCCAGATCTTATTCGACATTCATTAATGTCATTTCTACTTTATTATAAGCGTCCACCTTATCGTTGCAAAGTGAACGCATTATGGCAGTTTTTTCTCGGCATTTTATGACTAAAATACCGCTAAAACCGCGTAAAATAAGACTTGATCTTTTATAAAAAAGTCGATATCATTCAAATTGTGTGCGCACATAAATGTGACGAAAAAGGTAACTATTATGAATAGGAACATTTTTTTTTGATAAAATTGTGATAAAGGTTTAGAATTGATGTGACAAATGTCGCATTTACACATTGCGCATAATTCATGGATAATTACCAGAGACTATATTTTTATGTGTTAAATTTCACATTTCACATTTCAGTTTTTGGTTTTATTTAAAATATAGAGTGTCCAAATTGGAAGGAGAACAAACTCATGAGTACCATACCTAAAATCGTTATTCTTGGAGCAGGCTATGGCGGAATCCTGACGGCTCAGCGTTTGCAGAAAGAATTAAATTACAATGAAGCTGACGTTACGCTGGTGAACCGTCATGATTATCATTATTTCACGACGCATCTGCATATGCCTGCAGCGGGAACAGATTCGATCGAGAATACACGCGTTTCGATCTCCAAACTGATCGACGAATTCAAAATCGATCTGGTGAAATCGAACGTTCAAGAAATTCGCATCGCGGACAAGAAGGTTGTCCTTCAGGACGGAACCCTGTCTTACGATTACCTCGTTATCGCGCTTGGCGGGGAGCCTGAATCCTTTGGCATTCCGGGACTTGGCGAATATGCCATGACGATCCGCAGCATCAACTCGGTTCGTCTGATCCGTCAACATATCGAATATCAATTTGCGCTCTACAAAACGGATGAGAGCCGCACGGATCGCCTGAACTTCGTAGTGGGCGGCGCAGGCTTCAGCGGCATCGAATTCGTTGCCGAGCTGGCCGATCGCGTGCCTGAGCTGTGCAAGGCTTACGATGTAGATCCGAACCTGGTTAATGTATATAACGTAGAGGCAGCTCCTACCGCACTGCCAGGCTTCGACCCTGAACTGGTTGAATATGCCATGGATGTGCTTCGCAAGAAGGGCGTTCAATTCAAAATCGGCGTAGCGATTAAAGAATGCACGCCAGAGGGCGTTGTTCTTGCTACGGGCGAGGAGATCAAAGCAGCTACCGTCGTATGGACCGGGGGGATTCGCGGCAACCGCCTGATCGAGGCAGCAGGCTTCGAAACAGCCCGCGGCCGCGTGAAAATCGATGAGTACCTGCGTGCGCCGGAGCATGACAATGTGTTCATAATCGGCGATAACTCGCTGATGTTTAATGAAGAGGGCCGTCCATATCCGCCAACGGCTCAAATTGCTATGCAGCAGGGTGTAATCTGCGCGCAGAACGTCGTTGCCTCAATCCGCGGCAAGGAGCTGAAGAAATTCGTGTTCAGCAATAAAGGAACGGTTGCTTCTCTGGGCAAAGGCGAAGCCATCGCTACCGCATTCGGCAAGAAATATAAAGGCTGGGTGGCCGCTCAGCTGAAAAAGGCCGTAGATATGCGTTACCTCTTTATCATCGGCGGCATTCCGCTCGTCTTGAAGAAAGGCAGATTCCTGTAAAATGCGTCACTGCAGTGTACAGGTGCGGGGGCTGCTGACCCGGGAAGAGCTTGACAGGTATAATGCCTTAATGGAGGTCGGCTCTTATTTGGAGTCGCAGCAGCAATACGATCTGGCTTACCATGTGCAGAGGGAAGTCGATATTCTCATTCTTCCGGCGATCGAAAGATTGAAGGAGAAGGGGAGAGCCCGCGACCGTGCGACGGCCGAGTTTCTGGAATCCATGCGGGACGAAGAGGAATAGGATTTCCGAGAGATTTCCAAGAAAAATAAACAGGGGTGTTCCGGTATAATTCCGGAACACCCCTTATTGTATTGCAAATATCTGGATTAGGTTATAGCTTCAGCATCTCTTCAAAGAGCTGTTCGTTCAGCAGATTGCCGACGTAGAAGGAGCCGAATTCGCCGTACCGGGCACTGACTTCATCGAAGCGCATTTCATAGACGAGCTTCTTGAACTGCAGGGCATCGTCCGAGAAGAGAGTGACGCCCCATTCCCAGTCATCGAGGCCAACGGAGCCGGTGATGATCTGTTTCACTTTGCCGGCGTAGCTGCGGCCGATCAGACCGTGGCTGCGCATCATGGCACGCCGCTCATCCATCGACAGCATGTACCAGTTGTCGCTCAGATCGCGCTTCTTGTTCATCGGGTAGAAGCAAATGTATTTGGATTTCGGAAGAATTGGCTGCAATCTTGCCATGACCTCCGGATTTGCCTTAGGGTCGCCGCCTCCGGATGCCAAGTAGTTGCTGAGCTCGACTACGCTGACGTACGAATAGGATTTCGTGGTGTATTGCGCAAAGGTCGTTTTATTGAAGGAGTTCTCCAGCGCATTAAGCTCCTCCAGCGTCTCGCGCAGATGCATGAATACAAAGTCGGCTTTCTGGCCTACGACGGAATAAACCGCAGTGCTTCCTTGCTTGGCTTCCTCGACGCTGCTCCATTCCTGCAGGAAGGCGTGAAGCTCCTCCAGGGCGCCCGCGCGTTCCTCATCATCAGCGGCTCTCCAAGCAGTCCAGTTGATGGAGCGGAAATCATGCAGGGCATACCAGCCCTCCAGGGTTAATGCTGCTTCATTCATTTATGATCACTCCTATGGTTTCCTAGTAATTACAAGAGAGAATACATTGACCCTATTGTATCCTATGGCTCGCAAGCGGGCAAATCGATTCACAATCTATTCACGGAAAGTTCGTTGCTTCGCAACATTTTTTCTAGTAAACTTACTACTAGTGTGGGAAAGCTGTGATCTAGCTTATAGAGCTTGTTGAAGAAGGGTTGGGAAAAGCAATGGGTTGGCTCGTTGTGTTGATATTGATGGTTCTGTTCTTTGTGATGATGTTTGGCATCGGATTCATTCTTAATATGCTGATGAAAACAACTTGGTTTCCGGCCTATGTGTTTATTATTGTCATCCTGCCGATTGTCGTATACTCGCTATGGAACCGTGAGCAGAGCTTCTGGACGTATGTAGGCTCGTACCGTCTGGTGGATTATTTGACAGCGATCGCCGGGTTGTTCGGAGCGATCCTCAGCGGCTGGACGATCCGCAAGCTGCGCCAGGGCGGGTACAAAATGTTCTAGCAATAATATAGATATGGACTTGAATGAGCTGTCCATACAGTAAGCCCCGGGCCTTGGCCTGGGGCTTGTTATTTGGTGATTTGAGCATAGGGCGACTTAAGTATACTGACGAAATCAGCATATTAGAGAAATGTGCCGTCTGTGGATGAAGCATACGGTTATTCAGGCTTGCCGTCATTGCTTTGCTTCATCTTCCATTTTTGAAATTCCAGAAAGCTCTTGAATTCCTGCTTGCTGATTCCAGAATTCATGGCTTCCTCGACAAGAAGTGACCATTCCGGATCCAAATGCTGATCGGCGGGCCGCTCTCCATACAGCAGCATGGGAATTGTAACATTCAGGGCGCAAGCGACCTTCTCTATGAATTGAATGGAAGGGTTGCTTTGTATGTTCCGCTCAACATTGCTTAGATAAGATTTAGCGACCTCCGCTTTGCTGGCCAGCTCCGATAAAGACAACTCCTGCTCCAGGCGGAACTTTTGAATGCGCTCTCCAATGTGGTCTGCCATAAGGACGACGCCTCACTATCCTATACGAAGATATTTTTCGAGATTTATTATAGCAGAATATGCAGCATGCGACAAAAGAAGGGGCGAAGCCGGTTCCCGGAAGGAGAAGGGGACTTTCCGTTCGGGCAGGGGGAATTATTTAGCCTCACCGGCCCCTTGCCTTGCTTCAAAGACCCATTTCAATTGCAGGGAATCTCCCTGGAACTGGTTCTGATCCTCGCCGTTATCCACAAATTCGAATTTGACGATGAGATTATCCGTGGTTCCGGCCTTTAGCCCGCCCCGCTCCTCGAACCATTCCTGCCATTTATTCTCCACGGCATCCGGCGCCAAAGACTGCAGCTCGTAAAGCGTCGTTTCGTAAATCACATCCTCCTGCTTATCGAGGTTGGTCAGGAATCTGACCTTGATATGCTTTCCGAAATCATCGGTATTCTCGGGCTCTCCTGTCTTGTTGATAACGCTGTAGCTGGTGCGTAGAAGGACTTTTTCGATATCCAGCGTGCCGTTGTTCAGCAGCTTGAAGGTACGGATGCCATAGTCGCCGGGCTTGATGTTATCCAAATTGATGAGGGCGGTCGGCTCCGCGTTAAGGTCTAGCGTCCCTGCAGCGAATGTCCCCGTCGTTTCGACCGAATCGCTGAAATAGGCGAACGTGCCTCCGCCGATAAGCGCCAGACCTAAAGCTGCTGTCAACACGCCGAGACTTAGCGTTTTTTTGATTCCCATAATCGATAATCCTCCTTATGATTGGCTTGATATATTGCGGCCTTATGCGGGCATAAGGACAGCAATCAGGGTAAAGTGGGCAGAGTGTTGGGCATCCCAACCCGGGTTATGCCGTCTCCATAACCATGGCTACACCGCTGCAGGTGAATCCGGTCCATCATGGTTGCTTGAGGTCTGCTCCAGCTGGGAAATCACTTTCCATATGGAATATGCGCCATGGAGAAACAGCAGCAGTCCTGGAACGATAAGAAGTAGGAGGCTGCCTGTTCTGGTCCCGGCAAAGCTGAGGAAGTAGCCGGCATAGGGCAGGGTAAACCCTGTATAGGAACCGATGATGTTGTCTGGGCGGACGAGGGCGCTGTCGGGCGCGTCATTGTTGTCCCCCTGGGTGCGATACAGAATTTGGCCGCCGCTCTCGCTGGTCCTGACTTCGATAATGCGATGGGTGATGAGCCGCTGCTCATCAGCCCGGAATGTGATGATGTCTCCGGCCTCGAAGCGCTTCATAGCTTCCGGGCGCTGCGGGGAAATGGCGATGACCGATCCCGTCTGAATTTCCGGCTCCATCGAGCCCGATAGCACCGTTTTGAGCTGATATCCATAGAAGCTCGGCTCACCGCCGGTTATTCTGGACCACAATATCGCCCCGATCACGGCCATGCAAATGATAATGAGCAAATAATAAACCGTTCGAATCGCGAGTTTCCCTATTAGCCTCATAATGGCTCCTCCTATCTCACAAGCTGGAGCTGGGTCACCAACTGGAGCTGGGTTGCTAGGGACTTCGTATTTTGCTTGATCCCCTCTAGCGTTCCATCTGCAGTTCTTTAGGCGACTCCACCCTCGTTATATTTGTCAATTTATCAGTTATCACTTCCAACGACTCATCTGTCACCATGCCTGATATCTCATCTACTATTTCAACTGGCAGTGGTTCCAGGGCATAATTTAGCGGATCATCTAGCGAATCGTTCAACACCTCACCGAGCGCGTGATCTGACGACTCATCTAGAGCATGATCTAACGGTTCCTCTAATGGCTCATCTACTAGTTTTTCTAGCGGCTTATCTAGCGGTTCTCCCTGCAGCACCTTCGGCAGTATCTGTTGCTCCGCCGATTCATCGGCTTCTGCCTTTGAAGGCTCCCCGACTGCGGTGGCCGAGTCAGTCCGCTTCTCGTCAGGAGTCGACAGGTCATTCCGCTCCTCATCTGGAGCAGCCAGGTCTTCGTGCTCCTTCTGCACAGCCCGCTCAGCTTCTCGCGCACGCTGCTCTTCCGCAGTTGCTCTCAGCATAGCCAGGTGTGATTCCAGAATCCCTAGCTCGGCTGAAATCGCCTGTTTCTCCGCTTCCATCGACCGCTGAATGACCTCATAGAACTGGAGCAGCTTCTGGCTTGTCGCTTCACCTGCAGCCTCTTGAGGCACCGTAAAGTCTGCTGCATCTTGAACCAACTGATTTGTGAGCGAATTCGGGACGTTCTGAACCGCGATTCCGGCATCATATACTTGTCGCAAGTAATCCGTCAATTCCTTCAAGGAAGCGGAGAATGCAGCAGATAACAGGGCATCCTCGGAAAAATAGTCCGTTGACTTCTCGAGCAGGCTGTCTTGAGACAGACGGGCACAATTGACGGGAAGCTCCCTGAGCATCCGGATGATATGATTCAAGGCGGCGCCGCCCGAATTAAGCTCATTCGCAATTTGCTGGATTGCATAGGAGGAGACTGCAAGTCTAGCATCAAGGGCCGCAATCTCCTTCTGAAACGATTCGATCTGAAGGGATAGACGGGCTGCTGCTGCATCAAGCCCGCCTGCAGTGAACGGGCTGGTGGATTCCATCCCCGCTTCGGGATAGGTTGCATTTGTAACGGTTGCGCTTGTCGCAGGTGCGTCCATTGCAACAGTCCCGGGAGAAGATGCTGTCTCCGCTGAATAAGGCTTGGCGAAAGCTGGGGCAGGGGGGAGGGAATTTACCGGAAATAGGATAGCCGGAGCAGTGGTGGTTGCAGTGTAAGCCTGAAGCTGACTTTTGCTAACGCTTGCGCTTTTAAAATGCTCTAAAGCTCCGGAGAGCAGGCTCTCGATTTCACCCGGAAATATCCGGCAGGCCTTCATAGTAACGTCTGCGCTGCTGGAACTCGTGAACTCGCCGTAAGTGGCGCCGAGTTGAGTCGGGAGATATAGGAGCAGCGCCGACAGGAGGATTATCGCGTCCAATAGCGGTGTTCTTCGCGGCCTCAGCCTCCTTCGCGGCTTCTCTCGCTTTTGGATTGCGGTTGCTCTAGGACGGCGCAACGGGTCCCCTCCTCTCCGGGAAAATCATTTAGCATCAAAACGTTCGTTATTAAGAACAACAATGTGATGTAAATATAAGGGATTCACGCTAGAATGGAAAGCGCGACAAACGGCCGAAAAGCCTATTTTATACGTGGAAATGCATGAATTGCTTCATCGTTCTGCGGATTCCATTAATTTACTGCCCTCTATTGTTCTTTATAAAGAACAATAGGCATTGCCGAGAATAAGTAACATCTTTCTTTAGGAGGGGACGATGATGAATAAGCCGATCCAGACCATGGCAGGCCGGCGGTCTGCCAGCTCTGATGAAGCGGAGTGGATGCATTTGCTCGCAATGGCCAAGGAGGCTGGCATCCCGATCGAGGAGGTGCGTTCCTTTTTGCGCGGGAGATCTGCGCCAGGGACCGGACAGGCTGCATGTCCAAAAATATTCGCGAGCAGAAGCATTCAGGAAGAAGAGGAAGAAACATTGCCTATCGCGTTGAGAGATGATATTTTTCGGCGAAATTTGTAGGGTATCCCCGATTCAGGGAGATCGCTTTTGTGATAGAATAGAGAAAGTCTACACGTACGTGAGCTTGGAAGGAGCGATGAAATTATGCGCATGAACAATATGCTGCACTTTACCGAGAACCACCGTTACTGCGTATACCGCGACTTCGGCCTCAGCGCTGTCGACGGCAGAATGCTAAGCCTGGTTTATCAGCCGATGGTCGGCGCGTTCGCCATCGGCTTCTACCGCCTGCTTGCCGAGCGGGTCAGCTTGGAGCAGGTCGGATATTCCCCGATCGAGCAGCAGCGGGAGCTGTTCCTTACGCTGGGCCTGGAGCCGAGCGAGAAGGGGCGCAAATATTTAATCGAGCAGGCATCGAGGCTGGAGGCCGTCGGGCTTCTGCAGACAAGCCGTTTGTACATACCGGATAGCGATGATTATATCTACGAGTATGAGCTGCAGGCGCCGCTTACCCCAGCGGATTTTTTCCGGACCCAGCATTTGACCCTGCTGCTTCGCGATAAAATCGGCAAGTTCGCCGTTCTTGCCCTGCGTGAGCGCTTATTCAGCGAGGAGCCGCCAGAGTGGAGCGGACTTACCTATAATAAAGAGAATATTTCGGTGCCTTTCTACGATATATTCGAGTTAAATACCCATGCCATAGATTACGAGCTGGAGCAGGCGATTGCCGAATCCTCCATAGGGAGGCAGTCCGGCAATCTGCCGGGGACAGAGGAAGAGGCGATCAACTATGCCGATATCATTATTCGCTTTCCGCGCGAATCGGCGAATCGCTCCTATGTAGAGGCGCTTCGCTTCGATCCCGAAGGGATGGGAATCGCCAATTATGTAGCCCGCAAATATGAGCTTAGCGTGCAGGATTTATGCCGGCTGCTGGACGAGGACGGTGTCTTCGGCACGGACGGCCGCCTGCTGCTGGAGAGTCTGCAGCATAAAGCGAATCTCCACTTCAGGCAGGGGAAGCGCCGCAAGGAAGAGAGGGAAGCCGCCTACGCCAAGGTTGTAGCTCTGCGGTCGCCGGAACCGGGTGCTGATGAAGGGCTGCCGGAGGAGGTCGCCGTGCAGATGGAGTATTATGTCGAAGTTCCTCCCCAGTTCCTCAGCAAATGCGACATCCATCAATACAACATGATGCTGCGCAATGAACCGTATACCCGGCTGCTCAAGACGTTTTTCCCGGGCTCGGTGCCCGATAATTTATTGGATATCTTCGAGAAAATCGATTTGAACTACAAGCTCCCCGGCGAGGTTATCAATGTACTGATCCATTATTTGATGGAGCTTCTTACTTCGGGCGGAGAGCAGCGGATCAACCGCAATTTTGTGGACGCGATCGCTGCGAACATGCTGCTTAAGCGGATCGATTCCTACGAGAAGGCTGTGCACTATATTCGCAATCGGGCGAAGATTCGGAAAGACAAGGGCAAGTCTCAGGGAGCATCCCAGCAAGCGGGAGGCAGAAGCCGGGCCTATGGCAGGCCAGGCGCAATCAAGCCGGACATTCCGATCGTCCAGAGCTCGGCGAGCGAAGGCGCCGTATCGGAAGAGGAATTTGCCGAGCTGCTCAAAATGGCCGAGCAAATGCAGGCCAGCAAAAATAAAGGAAGCATGTAATTTTAGGAAGGTGAATGTTAGCCTATGGAATCACTCGGGGAACTGCTGACGCAGATGAAGAGTCCGGGACTTCGCCGGCGCTCGGAGGAATTGACGGCGAGGCTGATGAGCGATCCGCTGATTTTGGAGCTAAGGGCAAGTTATCCTGAATTGAAGGATGAGCAGCTTACGCTGAGTATGGCCAAGCTCTATCAATATGTGCAGACTTCGCGTCACTGTGACAGCTGTCCGGGACTTGAGCGCTGCCCGAATGATTTTCCCGGCCATTATACGAAGCTGACGGTTGAGACCGTCAACGGAACGGCTACGGTTAACGACCGCCAAGTCCCCTGCAATCTGCAGATCCAGCGGGAGCGGGAACTCGCGATCAAGAAGCGGATCCACAGCTTCTACGTGGATGAACGGGCGCTGGAGGAAGGCTACAGCGAAGTAGAGATTATGAGCAAGGACCGGGAGCGGGCTCCGGCGGTGAGCCGGGTGTTCCAATACATCAATGAGGTGAAGGCTGGCGGCCTGCCGCCTCGCGGCCTGTATTTGGAAGGGCATTTCGGGACGGGCAAGACCTTCTTGATGTGTTATCTGCTGCATGAGCTGGCCAAGGCGGGCTATTCTGGAGTGATCGTGTACATGCCTGAATTCGTCGAGGATTTGAAATCGATGTTCCAGGACAGCCAGAAGCTGAAGGAAACCATTGAAATCATGAAACAGGCCGACTTGCTGATCTTTGATGACATCGGCGCGGAAAATTTGAACCCTTGGGTCCGTGATCATGTGATGGGTTCGATCTTGAACTACCGGATGAACCGCAAGCCGACCTTCTATACGTCGAACTACTCGCTTAACGGACTCGAGAAGCATTTGAGCTTTACGAGCAAGGATGGGGAAGAAATTCATAAAGGACAGCGGCTGATGGACCGGATCGCGCCATTTGTGGAGGTTGTGCCGGTGCGGGGCGTGAATAAGCGGGGACAGAATTAAAGCTATCCCGCGCGTCCTGCGCCAATAAAAATAGCAGGCCAGAGCTGGAGAAGCTTGGCCTGCTATTTTTATGGATTTGCGAAGGGTTCCTTATGTATAAGCGTGCCAGGATACCCATGCCGATTGATGGTTGGAACAACCTACAATTAGCTGGCTAGAAATTTGAAAATGACCATACCGAAGAAAATGACGATCATGACCGTCAGCATGCCAAAAAAGCCGTTCATCAGGTCAAACAAGTCGTTGCGCGGTTCTTCGTTGATATGCTCCCGCGGGTCATTTACATGCGTATTTGCGTCCATGGCGATGGGTCCTCCTCGAGAATTAATATTTATCAATGAAATACGTCATAGACAAAACGATTTTGGGTTATTATTAGTATAACCAAACGTTCAACAGTTTGTAAAGAACAAGCCGGAAGTACGATTTTTCATTTGCTATATATTTGTGGTATACTTTGAATGACGCTAATTTTTTAGCGGCTTTATTCATAAGTATGACACAAATCATGTGCAATTAACATGTTATCTGCGTGCCCTTAACATGAAGGAGGAGATTTATATGGCAATCGTTAACGTATCCGATCAAACTTTCAATAGTGAAGTGGAAAGCACGGGAACTGTCCTGGTTGATTTCTGGGCTCCTTGGTGCGGCCCTTGCAAAATGATCGCCCCAATTCTGGATGAACTGGCAACGGAAGTAGGCGATTCCGTCAAGATCGCTAAAGTCAATGTTGACGATAACCCAGAATCGGCTTCCCGCTTTGGCGTAATGAGCATTCCGACGCTTATTCTCTTCAAAGACGGCCAACCGGTCGATAAAGTGGTCGGCTTGAACTCGAAAGATGCTTTGAAGAGCCTCATCGCCAAGCACCAGTAAGCTGCAGTGCAAGGATTAGCGCTTTGTAACGCCTCCGGAATCTCCGGGGGCGTTTTCTATGTCATACCCTGTGTAGTATCATAAGGAGAGGGGGGAGCATGGGTATGGATGAATCAGTTCAGGGGCTGCAGAAGCAGGAGCAGGAGAAAGAGAAGGCGCTGGAGAATATCCGCCACAAGCTGGCGCTCCTGCCGGATTTGCCAGGCTGTTATTTGATGAAGAATAAAGAAGGAACGATTATTTACGTCGGGAAGGCCAAGGTGCTGAAGAACCGAGTACGTTCCTATTTTACGGGCAGCCATGACGGCAAAACCCAGCGCCTTGTCTCGGAAATCCGCGATTTTGAATATATCGTGACCGCGAGCAACATGGAGGCGCTCATTCTAGAGTGCAATTTAATCAAAAAACACCACCCGCGTTACAATGTCCTGCTTAAGGATGATAAGACGTTCCCTTATTTGAAGATCACGAACGAGCCTCATCCAAGACTGGAGGTAACCCGGCGGGTGCTGAAGGATAAAGCGAAGTATTTCGGACCCTACCCGAACGGTTACGCGGCCCAGCAAACCAAGAAGCTGCTCGACCGCATGTACCCGCTGCGCAAATGCAATGTCATGCCTAAAGAGGTCTGTCTGTATTACCACATCGGCCAATGCATGGCGCCATGCGTCCAGGAGGTGCCTCAGGAGAAATACGATGAAATTACGCAGGAGATCCAATCCTTCCTGAGCGGCGGGCATGAAGAGATCAAGAAGGAGCTCCAGCGGAAAATGCAGGAGGCGGCCGAGGAGCTGTATTTTGAACGGGCCAAGGAGCTGCGCGATCAGATCATGAGCATCGACGCGCTTATGGAGAAGCAGAAGATCACGATGGCCGACGCCAAGGACCGCGACGTGTTCGGCTATGCGGTCGATAAGGGCTGGATGTGCGTACAGATCCTGTATATGCGCCAGGGGAAAATGATCGAAAGGCATGCCTCCGTGTTTCCGTTCTATGGCGATGCTTATCAGGATTTCCTGTCGTACGTGACGCAGTACTACAGCGATAATCCAGCCCTGCCCCAGGAAATCCTGCTGCCGGCGGAGCCCGCTGGCCAGGAAGCGGAAGCGGGCGGTTCGGAGGCCGACTCCAAGGAAGCCGCTGAAGCCGCGCACACCGCAGATGCGATCAGCGGGGCGGCCGAGCTTCAGCAGTGGCTCGGCGTCAAGACCCATGTGCCGCAGCGCGGGCTGAAGCGGCAGATGATCGGTATGGCCGAGGAGAATGCCCGTGTGTCCCTGGAGGAGAAGTTCCGGCTCATCGAACGGGATGAAGAGCGCACCTCGAGGGCAGCGGCGAACCTGGGCGCGGCGATTGGAGTAGAATCGCTCGCGCGGATCGAGGCGTTCGACAACTCCAACATTCAGGGGACGAACCCGGTATCCGCGATGGTCGTGTTCATCGATGGCAAGCCGGCGAAGAAAGAGTACCGGAAATATAAAATCCGGACCGTGGAAGGCCCGGATGATTATGAGACGATGCGGGAAGTAATTCGCCGCAGATATGAACGGGTGCTCAAGGAAAACTTGCCGCAGCCGGATTTGATCGTCGTAGATGGCGGGAAGGGCCAAATATCGGCCGCTATCGACGTGCTGGAGAACGAGCTGGGCTTGTTCATTCCGGTGTGCGGGCTCGTGAAGGACGACAAGCATAAGACGGCCCAGCTTATGGTGGGCGATCCGCCCGAGCCCGTGCATCTGCCGCGCGACAGCCAGGAGTTCTATCTCCTGCAGCGGATCCAGGAGGAGGTGCACCGCTTCGCGATCACCTTCCACCGCGAGCAGCGGGCCAAGTCTATGGTAGCGTCGCGCCTTGATGCGATTCCAGGCATTGGAGAGAAGCGGCGCAAGCTGCTGCTGAAGCATTTCGGCTCGCTCAAAAAAATAAAAGAGGCCTCCGTCGAAGACTTTCGGCCTCTGTCGATCGGCGATAAGCTCGCCAATCAAATTATAAATGCCCTTCGGGACGAGGAGTCGTAAATGGCGGCTCCTCTTTTTTGTATTGTACCGGCGGAGCGCTTCCCGACCGGCCCGGCGGGTTGAATAAATAGATGACATACGCCACGATAGCCGGCAGTGCGATATACAGTACGCCAGCGGCCAAGTTCAGCGTTCCGCCCATTAGCATGAGGCTGAATGACATCAGGATGCTGTTGAAGACGACATGCGTGAACATGGCGGTAATGTAGCCGTAGCGCAGGAAGACGAAGCTGAACAGCAACCCGATGATCGTCAGCTCGATCGGCCGGGAGTAGACCGGATAAATCGGATACAAGGAATGTCCGAGCGCCCAGATGAGCGACGATAGCAAGCTGGCTACGAACGTGCTGCGGAATATTTTCTTCAGCATCGGGATGCCGAACAACCGGTAGACTGCCTCCTCACCGATTCCCGCCACCCAGGCAAGCAGGGGAAACAGAACAGGATAGAGCATGTTGTACGCTGATTGCGAAGCATCGGTCGTTGACCAGGTGCCGATCGAACGCTCTAGGATAAAGAAAATAATCGCTTGCGCGCCAAGCAGGATAAGGGCCCAGAGATAGCCGTTTTTCATCGAGAGCATCACATGCCGGCCGTATCCCGGCTCTTTGGCCCGGCTCCAAAGATTCCGTCCCTGCTGCCGCCATAGTCCGTCTCCCCCCACCAGGGAGAAGTAGATGGAGGCCGAGATAATTAATGTAACTATGCCCTGTACAATGTAGCCGGCGATCAGGATACCGTCTCCCATTCCATCCTTCTTCAGCATGGGAAGCATATTAATGGCCCCGGCCAACGAGAATACAAAATAGACGGAGGACAGAACCAGACCGCGCAGGAAGGAAGAGTACGGACGCGTCCTTGCGCTGTAAATGATTGCTAATATGCCGAGCACGAAGGAGAACAGGGCATAGCCGGCCCAGGTGAACCAATTGGCCAGTGTCTGCTGCCCTTTGACATATTCCTTATGAGCTGCCGGGGGAGCGAAATAAGCTTGCATGGAGGAAACAGCATCGTCTTCAAAATGGAATTCGATCTGGCCGCGGGACTCGCCGGCTTCATAGCCGGATACCTCGTAGACCAGTCCGGCCTCCTTCGGAGCATTCTTGACCGTCAGCTTGGCGGGGTCAAAGCCAAAGGCTGCCAGGTAGGGCTCTGCCAAGCCTTCCTTTTCTGCGGACGTCAGTCTGCTCTCCAACCATTGCAATTCTCTGCCGCTCTGTATACTCTGCTCAAGGAGCAGCTCTTTGGTGGCATTGCTATAGGTGACAATACGCTCAAATCCGGCAACTCTGCCTCCGTACATGTTAACGTCTATGGTCAGGGCGCTAAGCACGTCATCCGGCCGCTCGAACCGTACGCGAAAAAACTCTAACGGGAACTGTTCATCGTAGTCTTTCATGTATGTGTTCATCAGTTTTTCCCGGGATAAATAACCGTATATATCCGACCGCGTATCATAGGTAACCAGGGCATCGTCCGGCGGCACCGGGAGCCCCAGCGTGGAGCCGGCAAATTCAGCAGCTATTTCCGCTGCCTCCTGCTTCGTGATCGTCTTTTTAAGCTGCACTAATGATTCCGGCGCGGCCAATGGCAGAATCACCTGAAGGATCAGAAAGACAAGCAAACCTGCAGCAGCCATCAGATAGACGGTGCGCTGCTTCGGCATTCGTCCTGTGGACGAAAAGACAGATAACATTCCAAAACCCCTTTGCAGTAATGTAAATGGATATCAATGTAAAGATACCATAAATCCATAAGCCATCGCCAGAATGCCCAGGAACTCGGGGCTGAAAAGGCGCAATAATACCGTAAAAATACAGCATGGCTCAGAGAATGAAGGCTGACGGGCAGCGTTTCGGGCAGCAAAGGTGATTTTCATCGTATTTCGCGCAAATTACGCTTTGTGGTGAGCGTGAATTAAGCTTATAATCCAATTCATAGAGATGAGATGAAAATGAAATGAAAGAGATGAAAATAATATTTGCCGAATTTCCACAGGAAAACGGGGGAACCAATTTTTAGGGGTGAATTTCCAAGTCTGCCGGACGGAGCGTCCGCCGCAGGACGAATAGGGTGACTGTGCAGCCCGAACCCGTCAGCTAACCTCGTAGGCGTATTGCAGAGGAACCATATCCGAAAGGCTCTGGATTTCCAGTGCTTTTTTCTTTTGCCAAAGGAGCCGTCCTAATGGGATAAATACGTTGTGGGTATGCTGAAAAGGAAGACGAGGTGAACAGGATGTCCAAATGGCTTAAATTATCTCCCCCGCAAATATTGGTGCTTGGTTTTGCGGCCATCATACTGGCCGGAATGCTGCTGCTCATGACGCCGCTCGCCAATGTAAGCGGGGAGCCTCTTCCTTTAATAGATGCGCTGTTTACGGCGACCTCTGCCACCTGTGTGACAGGGCTCGTCGTTCGCGATACCGGGACTCACTTTACGGTGTTCGGCCAAATCGTGATCATGACGCTCATTCAGATCGGGGGCCTTGGCTTCATGACGATGGCAACCCTTTTCTCGCTAGTGTTGAAACGGCGGATTTCGCTTCGCGACCGTCTTCTGCTGCAGGAGGCGATGAATCAAAACACGATGGAAGGCATCGTGCGCCTCATCCGCAAGGTGTTCATGTACTCCATGATCATTGAGGCTGCCGCTGCCGTGTTGTTTACGCTGCGCTGGGCGTTTGACATGCCGCTTGGACGAGCGGCTTATTATGGAATTTTTCATGCCATCTCCCTGTTCAATAACGCGGGCTTTGATTTATTCGGCGAGTTTCGCAGTCTGACAGGATACGTGAATGATCCGCTCGTTAACTTCGTATCGATCTTTCTGATTGTATCTGGAGGGCTGGGCTTTATCGTTCTGTCCGAGCTTGTGGATTTCCGCCGCAGCCGCAAGCTGTCGCTTCATTCCAAGGTGGTGCTGTCCATGACGGGCTCCCTCATTATTATTGGAGCTGCAGTTATTTTTATATTTGAATTTACGAATGTGAAGACGATGGGCTCGCTGGATTGGGGCGGGAAAATATGGAGCTCGTTCTTTCAATCGGTGACGTCAAGAACCGCAGGGGCAAATTCAGTGGATATCGGCGCGCTTCGCCAGGCTTCGCAATTCTTTATTATCATCCTTATGTTCATTGGCGCGTCTCCGGGCTCGACGGGCGGGGGGATCAAGACGACGACGTTCACGATTCTGGTCGGGGCGGTCATTTCCATGATCCGCGGCCGCAATGATCTGGTCATGTTTCGATACCGCTTGGCCCAGGAGCGGATATTCAAAGCGGTGACGATTACGATGCTTGCCCTATTCCTTGTAATTGCGGTAGCGATGGTGCTCTCAACGACCGAGGATGCCAGCTTCCTGAGCATATTGTTCGAGACGACGTCCGCCTTTGCCACGGTGGGCTTATCGATGGGGCTGACGATGGATTTGACCGATATCGGCAAAGTTATATTATGCTTCATGATGTTTACCGGACGGCTCGGACCCTTGACGCTGGCCTTTGCGCTTGGACCGAAAAAAGGTAAAGAGTTATACCGCCATCCCGAAGGGAAAATGATTATAGGATAGGAGATTGACCATTCCATGAAAATGCAGCAGTTTGTGGTGATCGGCTTAGGGCGCTTCGGCTCCAGCCTGGCCCTGGAGTTGATGGACTTGGGGTACGAGGTGCTAGGCGTCGATGTGAACGAGGAGCTGGTGGAGGACATGAGCGCCTACTTAACCCATGCCGTCGTGGCGGATGCTACGGATGAAGAGATGCTGAAGTCCCTGGGCATCCGCAACTTCGACTGCGGCATCGTGGCGATCGGCAGCGATATACAGATGAGTATACTGACGGCGATTCTGCTCAAGGATTTGGGCATCAAGACGGTGGTTGCCAAAGCGATCTCTGTGCTGCACGGCCGCGCGCTGGAGAAGCTTGGCGTAGACCGGGTGATTTTTCCGGAGAGGGATATGGGGGTTCGCGTGGCGCATCAGCTGGTTACGCCGAATCTTCTCGATTATATCGAGCTGTCGAAGGAATACAGTATCGTTGAGTTAAGGGTACCGGATTGCCTGGCGGGAAAAACGCTAGGGGAGATCAACCCCCGGGTCAACTTCAACTGCAGCGTAGTGGCGATTCACAAGCATACGGGAGTCATTGTTGCGCCTACCGCCATGGACGTGCTGGATGCTGGAGATATTATGGTTCTGATCGGGTCGAATGATAGCATAGATAAATTTGAAGCTATGATTAACGAGGAAGAGTAAGCTGAGGCGAGAGAATAAGGAAGCTGCAGTTCGGCCTGAGGCCGGGGCTGCAGCTTTTTGACTATGCTGAGGTCTTCACCTCGGCGCTCCGGTACAGCCATCCGCAGATGAGGGCTATGCCGGCGGAGGCGGCCAGGGCGAAATGAGGAGAGAGAATATCGACCAAGGTTCTGGCCGTAGCATCGATGAGGGTGGGATTGCTCGTGCGAAGAGCCTCCAGGCTAAAAACATAGATGGCGATTAACCCGAAGCCCCAGAAGATGCCGAAGCGGTACATCAAGGTACTCGCCAGAAAGAACAGCATGGCTAGCAGGAAGTAAGTGGCACTCTGCGAATACCACATCGCACCGTATGAAATGACAGCATTGTCCAGATGGAAGCCGAGCAGCGGCAGCAGCAGCTTTAGCGCTGCCATGAGCATGGTCTGGGCAAGTGATATCGCCACGCTGAATGCAGCGAAATAGGTTAGGCTGCTCCAGTAATATTGCCTGCGGGTGCTGCCGAGGCCCATCAGCAAGGGGAAGGAATTGGCCCCTGTAATATAAGTGATCAAGAGGATGAAAATGGAAATTGCTGCAAAATTGTTATTCATGACCAGGGCCAACGCATTCTCGGGCTCGTATACGCCATATCCGGCAAGCACCCACAAATCAAGGAGCAGCACGATCGCTCCGAAATACAACAAGCGCTTGCGGTTCTCATGCCAATGGAAGGCGAGCTGGCTACGAAATGTTCTCATTAGCAAGCACCTCCGATATTTGCTGTTCTTGGCGGGTTAAATAAACGAAGAGCTTTTGCAGGGGAATCGGGGTTATTTCGATTCCTTGCTCTCTAAAATACGTCTCATGGTCTATGGAACCCAGCCAGGCGAGCCTCGTTACGCTGCCCAAGGATTCCTGGTGCAGGATTCTGGCATCTCCGAGGAAGGGCGCCAATTGCTCCGTGCTTCCCTGCAGATAGCGGGCTTGGCCGGCGAGCTCATCTGTTTCGCAATGGGCAGCGATCGTCCCTTGCTGCATCAGCGTAATGTATTGAAACAGGTCGGCGGATTCATCGATCAGATGCGTAGACAGGATGATCGTTCTCGGATGCTCGCTATAATCGCTCAAGAGCAGCTCATAGAACGCCTCGCGCTTCTCCGCATCAAGCCCGAGCGTCGGTTCATCAAGCAGCGTGATCGGGCTGCGGCTGGCCAGCCCCTTAATGATGCTGAGCAGCGACTGGCTTCCCTGCGATAAATGCTTGTACTTCGGCTTGAGGGGGACGCGGAATCTGTCCAGCATCTCCGCGGCGAATCCGGCGTCCCAGTCCGGGTGGAGGAGGGAACAGAATTTCATGATATCTTGGACCCTGTATTCGCTCCAAGCCTGTTCTATGGCTTTGGCGAAGCATATCCGCGAGACGATGCCCGGATTCTCGTGAACGGGATGACCGCCTGCCGTAACAGCCCCCTGATCCGGAATCAATTGGCCGGAGATGAGATGAAGGAGCGTCGTTTTGCCGGCGCCGCTCGGTCCCAGCAGCCCGTGAATCGCGTTGGGCTCGAATTCGACGGCAGCATCGTGAATGGCCTGGGTGTCTCCGAGCTTTTTATAGATCTGATGGCATTTTAAGGTGTAGTCCAGCATTAAGCATCTCCTTCCATAATCATTTCAACTAATTGCTTCGTCGTAATCCCCAGCTTCGCAGCCTCGCGAACCATCGCTACCACGTATTGCTCGTAAAATTGCTGCTTGCGCTTCTCCAGTACGGCAGCGCGGGCTCCTTCCGCTACGAACATGCCGATTCCTCGCTTCTTGTATAATATCCCTTGGTCAACCAGCAGGTTGACTCCCTTGGCGGCGGTTGCAGGATTGATCCGGTAGAACGCCGCAAACTGATTCGTAGAAGGTACCTGGGATTGCTCGGGCAGCCGGCCTTCGATAATATCGTCTTCCATCTTCTCTGCGACTTGCTGGAATATCGGGCGGCCGTCGTCGCTCAGCATGGCCATATCCACACACCTACTTTGGTTAATTACTTATGTAACTAACCATATAACCAACGATCCCGGTTGTCAATTCGCTTCCATCGATTTGCTTCGTTGGAGGCTTGCCTTGTACTCTTTTTCCTGAGGCCACAAATGCCATCGCATTCTCCCAGCTGCAGGCGGCAGGAAAGTATTGCATTTCTTAATGTTTGGTTCAGTCGATAGCGTCAAACGAATGGATATTTGATAGAATAAAAGGGAAAATATCCCGTTCGATTGATTTTTGTCAAAAAAGGAAGTGATCGAGGTGATCATCGCCACGAAGTTACATATTCCCCGGCCGCGATCGGCGCTTGTTACGCGCCACCGCCTCCTCCATCGTTTGCATGAAGGGTTGGATTGCGAGCTCACCTTGGTCACAGCGCCTGCCGGATACGGTAAAACCACCCTGCTCAGCGAGTGGGTAATGACGATGGAACATTCGAGCGCCTGGGTATCGCTGGATCAGGGGGATAATGATCGAATGCGGTTCTGGGCACATACGATTGCCGCGTTGAAGCAGGCCTACCCGGCCTTGGACGAACAGGCCGTGCTTCATCATGCCGCAGAAGACGCCTCGGGCGACGCGTTGATTGCTGCACTTGTCAATGCATTGCACCGTGTATCGCATCCGATGATTCTCATATGGGATGATTTCCATCATGTCGAAGAAGCGGCGATCCTGAGGGGAATCGTATATTTGCTGAAGCGTCTGCCTTCTCACGTTCATCTCTATATCGCCAGCCGCAGCCAGCCGTCGCTCCCCCTTTCCAAAATGAGGGTGGAGAATAGGTTGAACGAGCTGGAAGCAAGCGACCTGCGCTTCGGACTGGAAGAAACATCCGAGTTCTTCGCGAAGTGCGGCGGAGTGAGTTTGTCTCCCGAAGAAGCGGGAGCTGTGCAGGAAAGGACGGAAGGCTGGGCGGCCGCGATGCGCCTCGCCGCCTTATCGCTGCACGAGCATGCCGATCCCGCGTCGATGATTCTGAAGATGACAGGGACGGAGCGCGATATTTCCGATTATTTCTTCGAGGAGGTGCTGTCCCGGCAGCCGGAGAGGCAGCAGCAATTTCTGCTCCAGAGCTCGATATTGCAGCGGATGAACGGCGAGCTATGCGAGGCTGTCACCGGGATTGCCGAAAGTGCTGTATGGCTGCAGAAGCTGGAGCAGGAGAGCTTGTTTCTCGTGCCTTTGGATGAGCAGAGGGAATGGTACAGATACCACCATCTATTTCAGCAATTTCTCCAGGTACAATTGAACCTGCTTGAACCGGGCCGAGGGAAGGAGCTCCATAATGCCGCGGGAAGATGGCTGGAGGAGAACGGCTATCCTTACGAGGCAGTCGAGCATTATTTGGCGGGTACGAGCTATGAAGAGGCGTTTGCTTTAATAGAAGCGATTGCGCCGCAGCTCATGGTTAATGAATGGACGACGCTTTGCAAGTGGCTAAGCTCCATTCCCGATTCACTGCTGTTTGCCAGGCCGATGATGTTGTTGACAAAGCTCGCTTCCCAGTATCTGTCTGGACACGTCGAAGCGGCCACAGACGGGTATTGGCGGGCGGTTCGCAGGCTGGAAGAAGACACGGCTTCCCTGCGTCCTTATGAAGCCGAGTCATTGCAAGCGGGCCTGGACTTTCTGGCGGCATTTCGCACGTTCATGGACCGGGACTTCGAATATGCCGTTCAATTCTCAAAGGAATATGTCGAGAGGAACCCCGATGGAGATTTCTTCATAGGATTTGGAAGCGAGCGGGATGGCTACCATCCCGTGTGGGACATCTATGTGTCCGATGACAGCCTTCAGTTGGCTGAACCCATACTGACTTCCTTATTATCCATTTGGTCCGGAACGCGAAATGTGCTATTTATCGCTCATTTATACATAGATTTCGGAAAATTGCACTACGAGCGAAATCGCCTTGACAAGGCGGAAGGCTATATGCGCCGGGCGCAAGAGCTCGGAAGAATGCATGACAATCCAAGCCTTGCGACGATCGCCGTGCTCTGGCTTGCCCGCATAGCTGCTGCACAAGGCAGCTGGGGGACAGCGAATGCTATGCTCCAGGAGCTGAGTGAACAAACGGATTCAAGGGCGAACACTCACTTGTCCAGGAAAATCGCATGGTTCTCGGCCGTGCTAGGCAGGATGCAGGGAGCGGAGGAGCCAGCGAAGCAATGGCTGGGAACAAGCGATTTACGGCCCGGGGATGAAATTCCGCTATCGATGGTCAAGGAATATAATTTACTGGCCTCTCTGCTGACAGCGCAGGGGAGGATAGAGGAAGCCGCTGCTTTAACGAACCGGCTCACCTCCATGGTGAATCAGGCAGGGCGGCAAAGCGACAAAATCCTTTTGCTGATTCAAAAGAGCAGGATTCTTTTCCTCCTTGGAAAGGTGGTACAGAGTATGGATGTATTGGAAGAAGCGCTTGCCCTGGCTTGGCCAGAAGGCTACATTCGTACCTTTGTCGATGAGGGAGCACCGCTTGGGGAATTATTAGATACCTATATCAGCCTGCGCCAAAATCAACATCGCAGTCCCGCCAAAAGGGTTCCATTGCCCTATGTAAAACGGCTGTGGCGGATCATTGACCAAAGCGGAGGGCGGATCGAGGATGCGGTTATCAGGGGAGCAAATAAACCTTCTTTAACAGCTAAAGAAAAGAGTGTGCTGCAGCTTATGGAAACAGGGCTGTCCAATAAAGAAATTGCTCTCGAACTTCATGTTTCCCTTGCTACCGTAAAAACGCATATTAACAACATCTACAGCAAGCTGCAGGTCAAAGGCCGATTGCAAGCATTGGAACGTGCCAGAACACTGAATTTGTTCTAAGCCGTTCCTCTTTTTTTGCATGAAATGTCTCCACCCCCTTCCTCAACCTTTGGGTTGGATGCGACAGCTGGGGTTGATCACTGCTGAACGGGAAATAGGTATAATCGTCTCGATAAAGTTCTTAGGAGATGGGTGGAGGCATGGTGAAAATGAGGTTGGGAAGAAGCTTGCGAAACAAAGACCAAATAGGCGCCCGGTTGGCGAGGTTATGCATCCTATTGCTGCTGATGCAGTCGTTTCTGCTCACAGTACCCTACGGCAATGTTTATGCTCAAGGGAGCGCTCATCCATCCCTCGGGGATCGTTGGGGCGGAATCCAGCAAATCGCAGGAGGGCGGTACCATTCCTTAGCCTTGGCCCCGGATACGGAAGTGCTGGCTTGGGGATCGAATGGATATGGAAAGGCCACGGTCCCCCTTGAAGCACAATCCAATATTGTTTCGGTTAGCGCAGGACAAGACCACTCTCTCGCTCTTACATCCGCTGGCGAGGTCATTGCCTGGGGAGGGGGAAGATTTGGCGAAGCCAATGTACCCATGGAAGCGAAAAGCGACATTGTAGCGATTGCATCAGGTAACAGCGCCTTCCATTCGTTAGCCCTTACGTCCTCAGGGAAAGTCATTGCTTGGGGAGCTAACATTACGGGTCAATCGGATGTGCCGGATGAAGCGGAGCGCGGTGTTGTAGCCATAGCGGCGGGGTATTGGCACTCCTTAGCTTTAACTGCCGCTGGAGAAGTGGTTGCCTGGGGAGGAGACCCGTACGGATCGGGAGTGCTGAATATCCCCGATGAAGTCCAAGGTCATGCAGTGGCCATTAGCGCAGGAACGCATCATTCTTTGGCGTTAACCGCATCGGGTAAGGTGGTTGCTTGGGGGAGGAACGAAAGCGGACAATCTTCTGTGCCGGAAGAGGCGGAAAGCGGTGTTATCGCAATTGCTGCAGGGCGTGCGCATTCTCTTGCCTTGAAAGCAGACGGCTCCGTCATTGCCTGGGGCATTTCCAACGGTTCGAGAGATGACTACGGACAAGCAATCGTACCCGAAGCCGCGAAAAACAGCGTGATTGCGATTGCTGCGGGGTATGAATATTCCCTGGCCCGGAAAGCGGATGGAACGATCGTTGCCTGGGGGGATAACGGATCGAGACAGATCGATGTGCCGGCACGTATCGCTGCTCCCGTGAAACCAAGGCAGGTCGCTGCGGGAGCCAGCCATTCCCTGGCTCTGACATCCGCCGGTCGCGTGGTCGGCTGGGGAAGCAATAGCTTCAACCAGCTTCCGGTCCCCGGAGGCTTGGATGAGGTACAAGCGATTAGCGCGAGCGTCTCTCATTCCTTGGCATTAAAAACAGATGGCACGATCAACGGCTGGGGAGACAATCTGTACAATCAGTTGGACATTCCGCCGAATTTGCGCAAGGTTGACGCGATCGATGCAGGAGACTATCATTCGTTGGCGCTGCAGGATGACGGTACGGTCGTTGCCTGGGGTAAAGTTTATGGGAATGAGGAAGATAAACGGCTCGAGGTGCCGGACGAGTTGAAGGATGCGATCGCGGTCGGCGCGGGACTGTTTCACTCCCTTGCACTAAAGGCCGACGGTACGGTAGCGGTATGGGGAAGCAATCGCTTTGGCCAACTGAATATCCCAAGCGACTTGCGGGATGTGAAAGCGATCAGCGCAGGCGGCTATCATTCCTTGGCTTTGAAAACAGACGGTACGATCGTCGCATGGGGAGATAATACTCATAACCAGTTAAACCTGCCTGATCGACTGCAAGATGTCGTCGCCGTAAGTGCAGGCCGCCATCATTCCGTCGCTTTAAAGTCTGACGGCACGGTGGTTGGATGGGGAAATAATACTTGGGGCCAACTCGAGGTTCCGCTAAACTTGCGCAACGTCGTCGCGATTTCGGCGGGGGATAATCACACCTTAGCGCTGCTAGCGGATGGAACCGTTGTCGGCTGGGGTTATGAGGGATCCGGCAAACTCGACATTCCGACTAGCGATCTGACTTGGATCGAACTGACCGATTCAAGCGGGGAAGAAGTGGAGCTCCCATTTAATGCAGATCAGCAGGAGTACACCGTTCAGATTGACAATGATGTCAACGAGATGAACGTGCTCGCTGTTCTGGAATACACGGAGCATGCCGATGTGTATGTGAATGGCGAGCGGCAATCCGATCCGGCAGTGGCAGCCAGAATCCCAGTCATCGACGAGCAAACGATCGTTAATGTGGAAGTATCCCCGTATTTGAAAGAAAATAAAACGTATACGATCACTCTGGTGAAAAATTCAGCGCCGCTTGAGCAGGCCGCCAAGCCGGTTGCGAGTCCGGCAGGCGGTCTGGCACCAGGGTTACGCTAAGCACGCCGACCGAGGGAGCGACGATCTATTACACGATAGACGGCAGCGAACCGGTAAGCAGCACCAGTTCGGTATATTCAGCTCCTATAGAGGTTACCGAGGCGATGACAATCAAAGCTATCGCTGTGAAGGATGGCATGACCGATAGTGAAATGCTGGAGGAATATTATTCTATTATAACGGTACCCGCGACGATACCCGCGCCAGCCAATCTGACAGCCTCGGCGGGCGATCGTTCTGTTACGTTAAAGTGGAATGCGGTTACGGAATTAGATAGTGTGACTTATGCTGTCTATCAAGCGGAAGGCTCATCAGCTCCTGTCGATCCGGCGAACTGGAGGCTCATTCGATCTGATGTTGTGCCGAGCACCTACACCGTCACTGGATTGACGAATGGAAATGGTTATGCGTTTGCAGTAAAAAGCATCCATGCGGAAGGGTTCAGCGATTTCTCTAATGCAGCAACAGCGACTCCAAGGGCAGCAGCAGGGAAGGGCGATACTGGAGGTTCAGACAGCGGAGGAGGCGTTGGCTGGCATTTATCTAGTAACGCCAATCTGAAGACGTTGGAAGTATGGGCGGATGGCAAACGCATCTCCTTAACACCTGTATTTAAAGCGGATACCTTTGCTTACACGGCCAAGACTGAAGCGGAGCAAATCGAGGTGAAAGCGAATCCTGAGCATGCGGCTGCCAAAGTGAAATGGAACCATCAAGCAGCGGGCAAGGGGATCAGGATCGAACTGAAAGAAGGGGAGAACGTCATTCCACTGACCGTTCAAGCGGAAGACGGTTCCCGTAAAACATATACGCTATCTATTGAAAGGGAAATAGCAGAATCAGATGAACCTGAAGCACCTCGGATCTCATTTATCGACATCGCTGGACACTGGGCGGAAGGTCACATCAAACGCGCTGCGGCGAAAGGCTTGGCTAGCGGTTATCCAGACAGCACCTTCAAACCGAACGATCCGGTTACGCGCGCCGAGTTTACGGTCATGCTTGCAGGCGCTTTGAAATTGGGAGGGAAGGCTGCCGAGCAGCCCTTTACCGATTACGAGCAAATCGGTGCATGGGCGAGGCCGGCCGTTTCCCGTGCAGTGGAAGCAGGTATCGTCAGCGGATATGACGACGGTGCTTTCCGGCCGAGCGCGCAGATCACCCGCGCCGAGATGGCGGTCATGATCGCCCGGGCGCTTAAGCTTCCGACGAATGCCCATACTTCAAGCGGTTTTACCGATGACGAAGCCATTCCCCTATGGGCGAAAGGCGCGGTCGGAGCGATTCGCCAATTGGGCCTCGCCGATGGCCGCGGCGGCAGCCGATTCGCGCCTAATGAAACCGCGACTCGTGCAGAGGCGGCAGCGATGCTGCTGCGAATGGCGGAGGTCAATAGTTAAAGTTATAACTCAAACGGCTTAAGCCCGATGAAAAATACAGGGCTTAAGCCGTTTGATCGTTTCTGGTCTACTTACTCATATTTTTTCGATATTCGCTGGGGTGATGCCTTCCTTGCCCTTAAAGGCGCGAATGAAGGTATTTCTGTTATTGAAGCCGAAACCCATACCCATACCCATACCCATACCCATACCTACACTCATCACTCTAACTCTAAGGCATCGATCAGACTGCCCTTAATGTCCTTGATCCAATCTTTGGTCTCCTGGCTGAGCTCCGAGCTGTTGCTGTAAATAAGGCAGGTTTCCCGGCGCGTCTGCTCCAGCTCCTTCATGGGCAGAGCAACAAGCTCATTGTCCTTCAGCAGTTGGGGCCGCAGATAGGATTGCGGTAACAGCGCGGCGGCCCGGCATGTCGGAAGAAGCCGGACGATCGCCTCGAAGGAATCAATCTCCATCCGTACGTCGGGAATGATGCTGTAACGGCCAAACAAATCATCGATCAGCTTACGATACCATGTCCCTTTCGAGAAAATAATCATAGGCAGGCCGTTCAAATCCTCCATGGTAGCTGGACTTCCTGCAGCTAATGCATGACTCCTCGGAATGACGAGCTCCAGATGATCCTGAAACAAGGGAATACACTTCAAGCCCTGCTCGGAGATGGAAGAGGCGACGACGCCAAGGTCGACCCTTTTGTCGCGGACATAGGAGACGATCTCATGGGTCTTGCCGGTGACGAGCTTCACTTCGATGTCCGGTGATTTGTTCATCAGAGCGGTGACCAGCGGGGGCAGGGTCGTCTGAATCGTCGTCAGGCTTGCTCCAAGCGTAATGACTCTGCGCTCGGCCGTCTTGAAGCGGGAGACCGATTGCAGAAATTGCTGGTGGCGCTGGCGCTGTTCCAGAGCGTAAATGTAAGCCTCCTGGCCGACGCGGGTCAGCTCCAGCCGTTTGCCTTTGCGGTCAAACAGGGCTACGCCCCATTCTTCCTCGAGCTTGGCTATTTTGCGAGACAGGGCGGGCTGCGACAAATTGAGCAGCTTTGAAGCTTTGTTCAAGCTGGACTGCTCGACGACTGTGGTGAATACGAGTAAATCTTCCATCATAGGTAAGTCCCTCCCGATTGCCGTGTGATATATGAAATAGATATTAGGAATTAGAAACTAGGAAATAGAAATTAATTATTATGTTGAACAGTTTAACCAGCTCTTTTTCATGATCCATCTTATAGTAATTTTCTCATATCAATGCACTTTATTAATGTAACGCTTTGTGCAATACATCTTGTGGAAATGCGCGCTTCATAGCAATCGATTCCATAGAAATGCGCACCATAGCAATGTGCTTCATAGCAATTACTTTATAGTAATGGGCTTTAAGAGCAACGCACTTTATGCCATGAGCTGATCCGCACTTTATAGCCATTGCCACCGTCCTCCACGTTATTCAACTAATAGCTGGTAATACGGAGGTTAAACGGATATGGGGCCGCAGGGAGGCAAAAAACGGAATCGGACTTTGTCGGCTGAGTGGCAATTTTAATCGAAAAATCGTTTAAAAGCGCTCATATCGAAAGAACATTTTATTCTGCTGCTTGTACCGTAAATCAAATAGTTCAACTAATAGAGTAATTGAAATAAATTTTGTAAAAGAAAATAAATTTTCGCAAATAATTTGGGAGTTTACATTGTTATGCGTATTAGTTATAACTATTAATAAGTATATTGCAATTCCATTATAAGATAAAAAGGAGTAACATTGAAAGTGACACAAGATGTTCACATGTTATTTTAAGCACATGGACAGTTGGCCGTTTTGGTGTGGGATTTATCATATACTTTCTTGACGGCCGGTGTTGAATGGTGTCATTGAATAGGGAACGATGGAAATGAGAAAGGGGAACACGCACTTATGAAAGGGTTTTATTCCAGAAAGCTGCACTCGCTCCTGGGTGTCATTCCGCTAGGATTTTTTATTCTGGAACACATGCTTACGAACTTTTCAGCCGTTGAAGGCGGAAGGCAGGGATTCATGGATGCCGTTGCATTCCTGAACAGTCTGCCGCTTGTTATTGTAATTGAAGCGTTATTTATTTGGCTGCCGCTACTGTACCACGGCGTATACGGGATGTATATCGCATTTCAGGCGAAGCCGAACAATGGCAGATTCCGCAATGAACGGAACCTTCGCTATTTGCTCCAGCGGATTAGCGGGGTTATTGTATTTGCGTTCGTAATCTGGCACGTTTGGGAGACTCGGGTACAAGTCGCATTGGGCAACGTGACGCACGAGGAGCTTGGTGCAGTGATGCACGGGATCGTTACGCAGCCGATCTTCTTCGGCCTTTATTTTATCAGTGTTATCGCGGCTTCGTTCCACTTCGCCAACGGCATGTGGTCTTTCCTCGTGAGCTGGGGGATTACGGTAGGGCCGCGTGCGCAGCGCGTTTCCTCGAATATTTTCATGGGATTGTTCGTGATCGTCTCCGTGATGTTCGTGTGGTCGCTGTTTGCATTCCGCAACGCTGAATTTGCCGCGGAAGGAACGGCATTGCTGCAGACGCTGAAGGCGTTTGTAGGCTAATTTAAGCTTGAATGAGCAGACCATATCGGTGGCGGTAATGTTGTTTAAACAAGCGACTGCTTTCGGGGCAAGTTTCTACTCGGAGTATTTCAATTGCAGTAACGCTGCACCAAACAAATCGACTGCTTGAGATTCAAGCTATGCTCAAGGCATTTCAACGCAGTAATGCTACACCAAACAAAGTGACTGGTTGATATGCAAGTTTTGTTCGAGGTATTCCAATGCAGTAACGCTGTACAAAATTTTTAGGAGTTGAAACATATATGGCTAAACAAAGCATTATTGTCGTAGGCGGCGGCCTAGCCGGGCTCATGGCTACGATCAAAGCGGCGGAGGCCGGGATTCAGGTGCATCTGTTCTCCCTAGTTCCGGTCAAGCGTTCTCACTCCGTCTGTGCGCAGGGCGGCATCAACGGCGCCGTCAATACGAAGGGCGAAGGCGACTCCCCATGGGAGCATTTTGACGATACGGTATACGGCGGAGACTTCCTTGCGAATCAGCCGCCGGTGAAAGCGATGTGTGAAGCGGCTCCGGGGATCATCCACCTGATGGACCGGATGGGGGTTATGTTTAACCGTACGCCGGAAGGCCTGCTTGATTTCCGCCGGTTCGGCGGAACGAAGCACCACCGGACGGCGTTTGCTGGGGCAACGACGGGACAGCAGCTGCTGTACGCGCTCGATGAGCAGGTTCGCCGCTATGAATCCGCAGGCCTTGTTACGAAGTACGAGAGCTGGGAGTTCCTGTCCGCGGTGCTGGACGACGAGGGGGTCTGCCGCGGGATCGTGGCGCAGAACCTTCGCTCGATGGAGGTCGTCACCTTTGCATCCGATGCTGTGATTTTGGCGACGGGCGGACCGGGGATTATTTTCGGTAAAACGACAAACTCGGTTATTAATACAGGTACTGCGGCGAGCGCCGTGTATCAGCAGGGCGTCTATTACGCGAACGGCGAGTTCATTCAAATTCACCCGACGGCGATTCCGGGCGACGACAAGCTGCGCTTGATGTCGGAATCGGCTCGCGGCGAGGGCGGACGGATCTGGACTTACAAGGATGGAAAGCCTTGGTATTTCCTCGAGGAGAAGTATCCGGCATATGGCAACCTGGTGCCTCGCGATATCGCTACCCGGGAAATATTCAACGTCTGCGTAGAGCAGAAGCTGGGCATTAACGGCGAGAACATGGTGTATCTCGACCTGTCCCACAAGGATCCGAAGGAGCTCGACATTAAGCTAGGCGGTATCATCGAGATTTATGAGAAATTCATGGGGGATGACCCTCGTAAAATTCCAATGAAAATATTCCCGGCAGTCCATTACTCCATGGGCGGTATGTGGGTTGATTACAACCAAATGACGAATATTCCTGGCCTGTTCGCTGCGGGGGAATGTGAATATCAGTATCATGGGGCCAACCGGCTCGGGGCGAACTCGCTCGTCTCGGCGATTTACGGCGGCATGGTGGCTGGACCGAAGGCAGTCGAATATATTCGCGGGCTGAAGAAGTCGGCAGAGGATATCAGCCCGGCTGTATTCGAGAAGAACCGCAAGGCTCAAGAGAGCAAATACGAGGCTCTTCTGGCGATGGACGGCACGGAGAATGCCTACGTTATTCATAAGGAGCTTGGCGAGTGGATGACCGATAACATGACGGTTGTGCGCCACAACGATAAGCTCGAAGCTACGATCGGCAAAATTAAAGAGCTGAAGCAGCGCTATCAGAAAATCAACATTAACGATACGTCCCGCTGGAACAACACCGGCGCGGCTTTTACCCGCCAGCTGTGGAATATGCTGGAGCTGGCTGAAGCGATGACGCTGGGCGCTCTGCTTCGCAACGAGAGCCGCGGTGCTCACTACAAGCCGGAATTCCCAGATCGGAATGATGAGGAGTTCCTGAAGACGACGAAGGCGAAATGGACGCCGGACGGACCGGAAATCTCGTATGAAGAAGTGGATGTCTCGCTGATTCCACCGCGGATTCGCGATTATTCGAAGGAAAAATAGGAGGGGAATGTCATGGCTATAGCGGAAACAACGGCCAAAAAGGTGAAGTTCATTATAACGCGCCAAGACAAGCCGGATTCGGCTCCCTATACGGAAGAGTTCGAGCTGAACTATCGCCCGGGCATGAACGTCATCAGTGCCCTGATGGAAATTCAGCGTAACCCGGTAAATCTGGAGGGCAAGGACACGGCTCCGGTATGTTGGGATTCCAACTGCCTGGAGGAGGTATGCGGTGCCTGCTCGATGGTGATTAACGGCAAGCCTCGCCAGGCTTGCGCAGCTTTGATTGACAATTTGGAGCAGCCGATTCGGCTGGAGCCGATGAAGACGTTCCCGGTTGTCCGGGATTTGGTCATTGACCGCAGCCGCATGTTTAATGCGCTGAAGCGCGTCAAAGCATGGATTCCGATCGACGGAACATATGATCTGGGCCCGGGACCGCGGATGGCGGAGAAGAAGCGCCAGTGGGCATACGAGCTGTCCAAGTGCATGACCTGCGGCGTCTGCCTAGAGGCCTGTCCGAACGTGAACGAGAAGACGGATTTCATTGGTCCGGCAGCGATCTCGCAGGTAAGGCTGTTCAATGCCCATCCAACGGGCGAAATGAACGCCGAAGAACGCTTGGAGGCGCTGATGGGAGACGGCGGAATCGAGGGCTGCGGCAACTCGCAGAACTGCGTGCGCGCTTGCCCGAAAGGTATTCCGCTCACGACGTCCATCGCCGAGATGAACAAGGCTACAACGAAGCATATGTTCAAGACTTGGTTAGGCGTGTAAACCGCGAACAGGTCTTGCATCCGTTGCTTAACAGAATCAAGAGAGGCCAGTTTCCCTCATTTGACAATGAGGGGAGCTGGCCTCTTTTTTTGGCGGGGAGGACGCAGGCTGCTGTACAGCTAGTAAACTGCTTTATTAAAAGTACATGCGCTAAATGCAAAATATCCAGTTAGTTTTGCCTGATTGGAGCGAATTCGTCGAAATAGCTTGAAACTAGATGTAGGTTTTACAGTTAGCTCCCTCTAACAAGGCCGAAACCGCTGAACTAACTGCATGGAATGCATCTAGTTATCTGATCGCGGCCATTTAGGTTGCTTCATCTCGACGATCTAGGAACAGTCAGTACAGTGGTAAATCTGTGTCCTGACTATATAGGTACAGTCAGTACGTCTGTGTCCTGACTACCTAGGTACAGTCCTAGCATTCATTGATGATTATAAAGCGGAATGTATTTTATACATCTAGTTAAGCTCGTTTTATCAAAAGTACATGTTCTAAATGCAAAATATCCAGTTAGTTTGCCTGATTGGAGCGAATTCGTCGAAATAGCTTGGAACTAGATGTAGGTTTTACAGTTAGCTCCCTCTAACAAGGCCGAAACCGCTGAACTAACTGCATGGAATGCATCTAGTTATCTGATCGCGTCCGTTTAGGCTGCTTGATCTCGACGATCTAGGAACAGTCAGTACAGTGATAAATCTTGTCTTGACCATCTAGGAACAGTCAGTGATAATTCGTGTCCTAACTATCTAGGTACAGGCAGCAAGCTCATAAGTCTATATTCTGATCACCTAGGAGCTGTCATAAATCCGTTGTTTAGTTTATTCCAAGACTCCGGTTCAATTAAGAGGTCTAAGGGGTCGTTAGAAAAGTACAAGAACACCGCTCATATAGAGTCCCGTGGGAAAATACAAGAACACCGCTCATATAGAGTCCCGTAGGAAAAGTACAAGAACACCGCTCATATAAAGTGCCGAGAGAAAAATACATGAATCCTGCTCATCTAAAGGGGCGTGAGAAAGCATAAGAATACTGCTTATATAAAGGACAGCCAGAAAAATTTACATAGATACAGCTCACAAAACACAGCCCGATTTTGACATTGTCAAAACTGATTCGACTATATAAAAAACTGTTGCTTTTTCGGGGAAATGCCCTATAATAAAATCCATACTTAACTTATAGGATTAATTTTAGTATTAAGGGGGATCAACATGAAGAGGTCTTTTTTAACAGTTATATTGACAGGATTGCTTGTCGGTCTGTTGGGCGGATGCGCCGCGAACGATGGAGCACAGGCTAAGAGCGATACCATTCGGATTGGCCTTGCCGCGCCGATTTCCGGCACGCAGGCACAGTATGGACAGGCTTTCAAGAATGGCGCCGAGCTGGCTGCAGCCCAGATCAACGAGGCGGGCGGAATCGGCGGCAAGCAGGTAGAGATCGTTGTTCAGGATGATAAAGGGGATTCCAACGAGGCTGTCAACGTCGCGAATAAATTCGTGTCGGACAAGAGCATTCTGGCTGTCGTTGGCCACTTCAACAGCTCGGCTACGCTGGCAACGGCACCTGTATACAACAAAAATAAAATCGTCGAAATCTCCCCGTCCTCCAGCGCGCCTGGCGTTACGGATGCTGGGGAGTATACCTTCCGGGTCATTACGACGGATGCGTTCCAAGCCGATTACCTGGCAGGCTGGTCCAAGGAGTTGGGGTACAGCAAGGTTGCGCTGATTTATGAGCAATCCGACTTCGGCCTCGGTCTGCTGGATGTTTACCAGAAGTCAGCTCCGGCCAACAATATCGAGGTTGTGGCTGCGGAAGCCTATAACCCTGGCGATAAGGATTTCAGTACGATTCTGACGAAGATCAAGGACAAGCAGCCTGAGGCCATCTTTATCGGCGGCTTCTATAATGAGGCGGCACTGATTTCCCAGCAGGCGAAGAAGCTGAACCTGAGCGTTGATTTTATCGGTGTCGACAGCCTGTATTCCGAAGCTTTGCTTGAGCTGGGCGGGGAATCTGTAGAAGGCTTCAAGCTGATCGGCTTCTTCTACCCGGGCGGCGATAATGAGGAGGCAACGAAGTTCGCCGCGGATTATGAGGCGGCGTACGGCAGCCAGCCGGATACCTATGCAGCTTACTCCTATGTCGCTACTTCGGTGGTCATCGAGGCGATCAAGGAGAAGGGCGCAGACAGAGAGAGCATCAAGACGTATCTGGAAACCTTGAAGGATTACAAAGGAGCGACCGGCGTGCTGAGCTTTGACGAGAACGGCGACGTCGAGACGATTCCTTCGAAACTGACGGTGCAAGGCGGAAAGTTCGAACTCTATAAATAACCGCTTCTGGAGCAGGACTGAACTTCATTCCTGCTCCCTGGCTTTGAAAGGGTGTTACTATGCTCCTTCAGCAATTAACCAACGGATTGACGATCGGGATGATTTATGCCCTGATTGCGCTGGGCTATACGATGGTCTACGGCATCCTGAAAATCGTCAACTTTGCGCACGGCGATATTTTTATGATGGGCAGCTTTCTGGGACTTTTTTTCATGAAAGAACTGGATTTGCCGCTATATCTCGCATTTCTGCTGTCTGCGGTCGTGACCTCCGGGATCGGAATCCTGATTGAGCGGCTTGCTTACCGGCCGCTGCGAATGGCTGACCGGATCGTTCCCTTGATTAGCGCGCTGGGCGTATCCACGTTCCTGATCAGCCTGGCTCAGAAACTATGGGGGACGGAAATGCGCCCATTTCCCACGACGTTCGGCAGCCGTACTTATACCCTGGGCAGCATCACGTTCTCCGAAATTCAAATTTTGATTCTAATTCTGTCCTTTATTCTGATGCTCGGTCTGCAGCTGTTCGTCACGAAGACGAAGACGGGAACGGCGATGCGGGCAACGTCCATGAGCCTGACTAATGCGGCCCTTATGGGGATCAACACGAACCGGATGATCAGCCTGGCCTTCGGGATTGGCTCCGCGCTTGCCGCTTGTGCGGGCATCATGGTTGGCATTTACTATAACGCAGTATATCCGACGATGGGTTATATGGCAGGGATCAACGCCTTTACAGCGGCGGTGCTTGGAGGAATCGGCAGCATTCCCGGCGCGATGCTCGGCGGCGTACTGCTCGGGCTGGTGGAGACGCTGGGCGGCGCTTATATTTCCACGCAGTACAAGAGTGTCATTTCGTTCGCGATCCTTATCATTGTGCTGCTGATCCGGCCCTCCGGCATTCTCGGCAAAAAAGATATCAACAAAGTGTAGGTGATGAGCTTGAGCTTAAGAAAAACTACGGCCATAGGGGCGGCAGCTGCCGTGTTGATCGTTCTGCCTTTGGTGCTGCAGCAGGTTAACGATTACTGGATGCATATCGTGATCATGATCGGGATTTTCTCCATCCTGTCGATGAGCCTCAACGTCATTATCGGATATGCCGGGCAGTTCGCGCTCGGACACGCTGCTTTCTATGGCATTGGCGCTTATTCCGCAGCCCTGCTCATGATCCATTTTCAAGTTTCGTTCTGGATCGCGCTGCCTGCAGCCGCCGTGATTGCAGGTTTTTTCGGGTTTTTGCTGGGAACTCCGGTCATTCGCCTGAGGGGGGACTATCTCGGGATCGTCACGCTCGGCTTCGGGGAAATCGTGCGGCTGATCTTCGTCAACTGGGTCGATGTAACGCGCGGGCCTATGGGGCTGCCGGGGATTCCCGCACCGACTGTGTTCGGCTACACCTTTAGCGGCAAAATGGAGTTCTATTATTTGATCCTGGCGCTTGCGCTGTTGACGTTTTTCGTCATTCACCGCATCGTGCATTCCGGCGTCGGCCTCAGCCTGCTGACCATTCGCGAGGACGAGACGCTGGCGCAGTCGGTCGGAATTCGTCCGAATAAATACAAGCTGCTCGCTTTTACCGTGGGAGGATTCTTCGCTGGCATTGCCGGAGCGTTCTGGGCTTCCTACATTTCCTTCGTTAGTCCGGATGCCTTCCGCTATCTGGATTCGGTCAATATTCTGGCCATGGTCATTCTGGGCGGCTCAGCCAGTCTGCCTGGCTCGGTGCTCGGCGCGGTCATTCTCGTGCTTGCCCCCGAACTGCTGCGGTATATGAGCGACTATAGGATGATGCTACTGGGACTCGCGATCGTGCTAATGATGATTTTCAAGCCGACTGGATTCTGGGGGGAGAAGCACCGCAAATATAATTTCTACGGCATGGTGCGGAAAGGTGAGGGCAAGTGATGGAGAACGTACTGGAGCTGCAGAAGGTGTCGGTAAAGTTCGGCGGGCTTGTCGCATTGAACAATGTCGATATGACGGTGCGCCGGGGCGAGATTCTATCGATCATCGGACCGAACGGGGCGGGAAAGACGACGCTGTTCAACCTGCTGACGGGTATTTATCAGCCGACCTCCGGCAGGATCATTTACAAGGACCGGGTCATTAACAAGCTTAAGCCGTTCAGGCGAGTAGGTCTGGGGATTGCCCGGACCTTTCAGAATACGCGATTGCTGAAAAATATGACGGTGCTGGAAAACGTGCTCATCGCACATGCGGAATGCAACGGCGAGGGGGTGCTTCGCTCGATCTTTGCGGGAGGCTCTACGGCCAAGCGGCGCGCTGCCATCGTTCAGGAATGCCTGGTGAAGCTCGAGGTCGTTGGGCTTGCGCACAAGCTGGACATTCTGGCCGGAAGCCTGCCGTACGGGGAGCAGCGGCTGCTCGAAATTGCGAGGGCGCTGGCTACGGGCTGCGAAATTCTGCTGCTGGACGAGCCGGCGGCGGGAATGAATGCCGCGGAGAAGGCCGAGCTTGTGAAGAAAATCCGGCAGCTCTCCAAGGAATTCAATATCGAGATCATCCTGATCGAACACGACATCGGCATGATTATGGAGATTTCCGACCGTATCGTTGTCTTGAATTACGGCGAGAAAATCGCCGAGGGCAGCGCGGAGGAGATACAAAACAACCCGGATGTCATTCAGGCTTATTTGGGCGGGGAGGTCGAGGAATTTTGACGAGCGGCGGCCAAGCTATTTTGGAAATTAAAGATTTAAGCGTAAATTACGGTGTGATAGCGGCTGTGAAGCAGATGAATCTTCATATTCAGCCGGGGGAGATCGTGGCGCTGATCGGGACGAACGGCTCGGGGAAAACTTCGGCTCTGCGCAGCATTTCTGGCCTGAATAAGAGCATTCAGGGACAGATCCGCTTCGAGGGACAGGAGATCACGAAGCTGGAGCCCCATCAGATCGTGGAGCGGGGCATCTCGCAGGTTCCTGAGGGACGGGGCGTATTCCCCGACCTGTCGGTGCTTGAGAACCTGAAGCTGGGCGCTTATGTCCGGAAGGACAAGCCAGGGGTAGCTGCGGATATACAGAGCATGTTTGAGTTGTTTCCGCGGCTGGAGGAGCGCAGGAAGCAGCTCGCCGGGACGATGAGCGGCGGGGAGCAGCAAATGCTGGCGATTGCCCGCGCTCTGATGGCGAGGCCGAAGCTGCTGCTGCTGGATGAGCCTTCGATGGGCCTTGCGCCGCTGATCGTGAAGGAGATCTTCGCGGCGATCCGCAAGGTGAACGAGGAAGGCGTATCCGTGCTGCTGGTGGAGCAGAATGCTACCATGGCGCTTGCTGCCGCCCATCGCGGCTATGTGATGGAGACGGGCAGCATCGTTGTGGAAGGCGAGGCTGCGGAGTTAAGGAATAACGACGTGGTCAAGTCGGTCTATTTGGGCATCGGCTAGAGCGTAAATAGACGGCTGTTATGATTATGAATTTGCATCATTCAAGCGAACTGGGAGCAACTCGATCGTTGGAGCATTTTACGCACTTGCCTCACGTTCATTGCAGTAGCTTTTGCACTTGTTTGCGCAGATTCATTGCAGTAGCATTTGCACTTGCTTGTGCACATTTATTGCAGTAGCACTTGCACTTGTTTGTGCACGTTTATTGCAGTAGCACTTGCACTTGTTTGCGCACGTTCATTGCAGTAGCTTTTGCACTTGTTTGCGCAGATTCATTGCAGTAGCATATGCACTTGCTTGCGCAGATTCATTGCAGTAGCATATGCACTTGTTTGTGCACATTTATTGCAGTAGCACTTGCACTTGTTTGCGCACATTCATTGTAGTAGCTTTTGCGCTTGCTTGCCCAAATTCATTGCCGTAGCACTTGCCCGCTTCCATTTCAATAGATTCATATTTTTAAGTGGATTTATAGTAATTAGTTTCTGCGGTAAAGAAGGGGAAGTAAATGTTAATGGATTTCATGTCGTTAGAGGAAGGGAATTGGCCAATTATGGGCAGGATTCTTAATTCTAGATGCATCAAATCCATCTAATCCCCTGAAACATTTATATAGAGCATAATTAGATGCATGAATTCCAATTAGTGTACGGTAGCTATATTAGTGCACGGTAGCTATATTAGTACGCGGTAGCTTAAATTAGTGTAAGGCGGCTTAATGTAGTATATAGCAGCTTGTATTAGGGTACGGTAGCTAAAATTAGTACGCGGTAGCTTGTATTAGTGTATGGTAACTTAAATTAGTATGCGGTGGCTTCTATTAGTTACGGTAGCTATATTAGTTTACAGCAGCTTCTATTAGTGTACGGTAGCTATATTAACAAACAGCAGCTTAGATTACTGTGCGACACAGCTTATATAACATGAACTATAAAACTATAAAGAAATTGTACTTGGTCTACATTCACTTCAATAGTTTAACTTTTATAGTCAGATAATATTGCATCGATTGCATCTAGTGCTACTGCTCTGTTTTTGATTCTTCCTGCGACCTTTATCGCAACGTTAGCGGTTAGCATTGTAATGAGTTTACATTGTAACTGAGTTCGCATCGTAATGAGTTAGCGTTGGAAGTCTGTACAGATAGATTAATTGAGGAGGCGTCTGAAAATGAGCCAAGAGAAACGGGACAAAGCACAAGAGGAATCCCAGCAAAAGCTGAATCACGACGAAAGTCTGGAGCCGGTATCTCCTTATACAATCATGGCGAAATTGTTCGCCCACCTCTCCAAGGCCGTAGTGGATCGTTTTGGCGAAGAAGGGAAGGATGCGATCCGCGAGGGCGTGCGCACCTTCGGCGAGGAACGGGGCCGGGATATCGCCCGCCGGGCGGCGGCTGCCGGACAGCCGAATGATATTCACAGCTATTTGCCGAATTACGATATGGGACGCAGCGATCTGTTCGAATATGAAACGGAATACCATCCGGTCGAGATCGAGCAGAACTTTACGAGATGCGCGTTCGGGGATCAGTGGAAAAAAGACGGCATGGAGGAATACGGAATCCTCTATTGCCAGATGATTGACCCGGCCATCGCGAAGGGCTACAACCCTAATTTCGAAGTCGTGCACGATAAGTATTTGCTTAAAGACGGGCATTGCCATTTCAGGTTCCAGATGAAATCATCGGGGAAGGAGCCTGGGGGTGGGGAGAATGGCGATCAATAAGGAGCGTCTGTGGGCGAGATTAATGGAGCTGGGGGAAATCGGCAAGCAGATTAGCGGGGGAGTCACCCGTTATTCTTTTACCCCTGATGAAATTCGCGCGAAGGAGCTTGTTGCCGCTTATATGAAGGAAGCCGGGCTGGCTGTCCGCGAGGATGCCGCCGGGAATCTCATCGGCCGCCGGGAAGGAACGAGCCCCAAGGCTGCCGCAGTTCTGACGGGCTCTCATATCGATACAGTTCCCGATGGCGGGATGTTCGACGGGGCGCTGGGCGTCCTCGCGGCGATCGAAGCACTGCAGCGAATGAATGAGCTGGAAGTTCGCAACGTCTACCCGATCGAGGTCATCGCATTTACGGATGAGGAGGGCTCCAGATTCGGATTCGGCATGATCGGCAGCCGGGCCGTAGCTGGGACCTTGCAGCCGAAGGATTTGGAGCAGCGGGATGAACAGGGCATAGCGATTGCTGATGCGATGCGTTCGGCAGGTCTTGCGCCTGAGCGTGTAGGGGAAGCGGCTAAGCCTCCGCATGAGGTGAAGGCTTACGTAGAGCTGCATATCGAGCAGGGCCGGGTGCTGGAGAATCTGGATGAGCCGGTAGGCCTCGTAACAGGCATCGCCGGGCCGCTCTGGCAGCAGTTCACCCTGATCGGTCAGGCAGGCCATGCCGGGGCGACCCCTATGCAGCTGCGGCGAGATCCGCTGCAGGCAGCCGCGGAGATCCTAAATTACATTTACGCGGAAGCGAAAAAATACGAGAACGCAGTGGCCACGGTAGGGAAGCTTAAAACTCTGCCAGGCGGAGTAAACGTCATCCCCGGGGAGGTTCAATTCTCGCTCGACCTGCGGGATATCGACGAAGCCGAGCGTAACCGGCTGGAGGCGAGCATTCACGCTTACAGCCAGCAGGTGTGCGAGAGGCACGGCATTGAACTGCAGATTGAGCCGCTGCAGCGGGTTGCTCCAGCTCCCAGCTCTTCGGCGGTGCAGGAGGCCGTGGCTCAGGCCGGAAAACTAGCCGATCTGGCGAACCTGCCACGCTTAGCAAGCGGCGCGGGCCATGACGGGATGCAGTTCAGCTCCCTATGGCCGGTCGGCATGATCTTCGTGCGCTCCCGCGGCGGCATCAGCCACAATCCTAAGGAGTGGAGCTCCCCCGAGGATTGTGCGGCCGGAACGGAAGTGCTGTATCATACCTTGCTGCAGCTGGCGAATGAAGATAAGGGTTCTTTTTAGAGGACGGTCAGGATGCGTATGAGCAGCTAGTGTTCCGACATGAGATATCTTAGGGATGCGTTAAGTTAAACTACAATCCGGGACGCGCTAAGTCAAACTTTAATAACGGGTCGGCTCAGCCAGCTTCCATTCCAAGAGAGGGCCGCGGACGGGACATAGCCAGAGAAATAATAGCATAGCCAGAGAGAAATAGGCATAGCCAGAGAGAAGTGGGCATAGCCAGAGAGAAATAGGCATAGCCAGAGAGAAGTGGGCATAGCCAGAGAGAAATAGGCATAGCCAGAGAGAAGTGGGCATAGCCAGAGAGAAATAATAGCATAGCCAGAGAGAAGTGGGCATAGCCAGAGAGAAGTAGGCATAGCCAGAGAGAAGTGGGCATAGCCAGAGAGAAGTAGGCATAGCCAGAGAGAAGTAGGCATAGCCAGAAAAATAGGCATAGACAAAGAAATAAACTTAGACAAAAAACAGACTTCAAACAACGAAAAAGACTTCATGCAGAGAAAAAGCCTTAAGCAACGAAAAAAACTTTATCAAAGAAATAGATAGGCAGAATAGACTCCATCCTTGAAGATGAACTGCACCCCATGGTTAGATATGATCTGACATTGGAGGTGCAGTTTTTTTATGGCGCTAATTTTTTCTCGTTGATAAATTTACTTCATGCAGATAAAATATTATCAATTACTTTCATACAAAATAAGATCCCTCATTTGACCCATCCATTCCAGATTACCGGAATCAAAGCCAGGGCAAAGGGGGATTCTTTTGTATTAACAACTTAGAGGATATGGGGGAGTATGATGAAATGGCTCAAAAGAAGCTTATTTAGAAAATTGCTGGTCGTCATGCTGTGCGTGGCGATTCTGCCCTTCCTGCTGGCGAGCGTGTTTGCTTACCGCACGATTTCCAGCTCTATGGAGCAGCAGGTGATTGACGTAAACCAGAATGCGATGGAGATTATTTCGAATAACCTCAAAATCTATTTCGAGGATCTGAATATGCTGACTGGCTCTTTTTATGTAGACCCCCAGCTCATGAAATATTTGCGTTCCACGGAAATCTCTGCCCTTCAGAAGCTGTACATCTACAATAAAGTGAATGCCATGTATATCAGCCGCCCCGAATTCCATGGAGTTCAGTATATCAGCAAGACCAAAAATCTGACCTTTACCTCTTCGGACGTGGGCAACAATGAAATTAAGAAAATGCTCAGCGATTATGATGAGATCGAGGGCGAGGCTACGGTTTACAGCGTTAAGAGGCTGGGCGGCAAGAACATTTTATTGATCCAGAAAAATCTGGTCGATTATCCGGGAGCGACGGTCCTCGGAACGATAAACATTTATGTGAGCCTTAGTGAAATCGATAAATTGATTCATACCCAGGTTCTGCAGGACAGCGCTTATTTTTTGATGATTCATGACCAGAAGCAGTTTCTGTACAGCTCGCTTGAGCAAACAAACGGGGTCGGTTCTATTCAAAGCAAGATGGCGGGCGGCAAGGGATCATTTGCAGGGGAAATGAACGGTAAAAAAGGAGTATTCATCTACTCAAACAATGAGAATAAAAATTTGCCCTTTACCCTCGTGAAATATATATCTGATTCGGTCATTAATGCCTCCGCTTACACAACGTTGAATCAATCGGTTGTGATCCTGCTGATTGCGATTATCTTCGTCATCATTTTAGCCGTCATTCTGTCTTATTTCATTATTCTTCCGATTAAAAGACTGCTTCGCAGCATGGTGCGCGTCGAGCAGGGGAACTTTGACATTGAGAAGGAGAGCCAGAGAATAGACGAGCTCGGGATTTTGGAGGATCGGTTCTATACGATGGTAAGAAATCTGGACGAGTTCATGAATCGGGAATACCGGTACAAGCTAGAGCTGTCTACAGCACAATTAAAAATGCTGCAGGCTCAAATCAACCCGCACTTTCTGTATAATACGATGCAGTATATCGGCACGGTTGCGTTAAAAGCGAAGGCATATGAACTAAGTGACAAGATTGCCGAGCTGGGATCGATCCTGCGCTACAGCATGGATTTCCGCACCGACGTTGTTAGGCTGAGCATGGAAGTCAAGCATATCGAAGACTACATGTCCATTCAATTAGGGAGGTTCAAGAACAAATTAACCTATTCTATGACCTGCCATCCGGAGGCCACTTCCATGGAAGTGCCGAAGATGCTGCTGCAGCCTTTGATTGAGAACAGTATTGTGCACGGAATTGAAAAGGGCCGCGGCTACGGCAGCATCCGGCTTGAAATAGACCTGAGGCGACAGGAGAACACTGAAAATCATGTTCTGCTGATTCGCGTGATTGACAACGGCAAGGGGATCCCGGCGGAGAAAATCGAGGCGATCCGCAGTGATTATTTAGAGGACAAGCTGCATTACGGCCATAACGGGATCGGTTTAATCAACGTATTACAGCGGCTGCGGCTGCTCTACGGCTCCGGTTTTACGTGGGATATGACCAGCGTGCCTTATGAGGCGACGATCATTTCATTATACATCGCAGTGGACAAGACAGAAGAAAGGAAGGAACCGTAATGAGAGTATTGATTGTCGATGACGAGGAGCATGTCAGGGAAGGAATTGATCTGGCGGTAGATTGGGAACAGTTCGACATTGATGAGCGACTCCAGGCCGAGAATGGGAGCGAGGCATTGGAGCTGATACGCCGGCATAAGCCGGGAATCGTGTTTTGTGATATGAGCATGCCAGAGATGAACGGGATTCAACTGTTGGATCTGATTCGCCGCGATTACCCGGATATTCAGATTATCGTCGTTAGCGGATACGATGACTTTATTTACACCCAGGCTACGATTCGCGCCAAAGGCGTGGATTATATATTGAAGCCCTTTAAGAAGCGGGATCTCGAACAAGCGCTGGCGCAGGCAGTTGCCTTGTGCAAGCAGCGGGAGAGCAGCATGCGTGCCAAACGGGATACGGGCTTCCTTGTCCAGCAGGCCGATTATGTCGTGATGGAACAGAAGATGACCCAGCTGTTAAGAGGGGATGATGCATCCCTGCCCGAACTGGAGAATTACTGCCGGAAGCTCGGCATATCGCCGAACTGCGTCAGGATTTCTCTTATATTGATGAGGAATGGTTCGGGCTTGATGAAGCGGCGCTATAACGGAGATAGCGGACTGTTCTCCTTCACAGTCAAGAATATAGCACAAGAGACGTTAGCAGGGTATGGACGCCATCTTCTGTTCCATTTTGAGGATGAATTGTGGGTATTGGTTACAGGAGAAGCTCCGGGCGGGGAAATGGCAAGCTCATTAGATTTCTATATTCATAAAATGACGGCGGCCTGGAATTCGACAATCGGGCTGGAGACGTTCACGGGGATCAGTCAGCAGGTCTCCGGCTTGCTGCAGGCTCAGCAGCAGTACTTGAGCGCGAGGCTGGAGCTGATCCAGTCTCCGATCATCGCTGGGCAGCGGACTGGCCCGGATAAACCCGCGTTGTCCGATAGAGAATTGCAGCTGAACATCGCGTTGGAGAACGGGGATAAGCTACGGATTGAAGAGGTAATCCAAGGGTTTGCGGATGAGCTTCAGCAGTGCGGGGATGTGACCCTGGCAGATCTTCAGCGCTATACCAAGGAAGCCAATTATATGATCGAGCGGGCCTGCCTTCAGATGGACAAGGACATGGAGGGCCTGTCCCTTTCTGTATGGATCAGTTATATCGAGGAATGGGGAAGCAAGTGGATTCAGCAGTGGTGGCGGTTGATCGAGGAGTCCGGGAACAACGGCTACGAAGGCAGGAGCATTCAACTTATCCATGATTATATTGAACAGCACTTTCATGAGAATTTCTCCCTGAATGAGCTGTCGGAGAGATTCCATTTCAGTCCGCAGCATATCGCCAGAAGATTCAAAGAGAAGTATAACATGACCGTCATTACCTATCAGACGGAGCTGCGCATGCAGAAGGCCAAGTCCTTGCTTGAGCATACCGATCTGCCGGTAGTTAAAATTTCGGAAATGATCGGCTACCAGGATGAGAGCTATTTCAGCAAAGTGTTCCGCAGGCAGCATGGCTTGTCCCCGTTAAAATATCGCAAGATGGTACGAGGTTCATAAAGTACTAGTTTCGGCGAAGATCGTCTATGTTTCGACATTGGAGAAACTCATAGAATAAAATTGTAGCAAACAACAACTTAGGGGGTATATAAAGATGCGCAAGGTTATGTTAATGCTTCTCACCAGTGTTGTACTTTTGTCCCTGATCAGCGGATGTGCTGGCGGAAGCAGCCCAAAAACCAATGAGGGAGCAGGGGCGGATTCCGAAAAAGTAACGATCAAGATTATGGATTTCAAGACGGAAATCACGGATAAAATCAAAGCGATGGCCGCCGACTATATGGCTGAAAATCCAAATGTCATTATTGAGGCCCAGGTTACCGGCAATTACGATACGCTGGTGAAAACCCGCTTTGCAGCCGGGGACGGCCCCGATATTTTTATGACGAGAGCTTATACGGACATTCAGGATTGGTCGGAAAGGCTTGTTGATTTATCCAATGAGCCCTGGATGGACAAGGTTATTCCGTCGTCCGTACCAGGGATGACCGTCGATGGCAAGAAATACGGCTTCCCGCTGGCGGTGGAGGGCTACGGCTTCATTTACAACAAGGATTTGTTCGCCCAAGCAGGCATCGAGAAGCTGCCTGAGACATTAGCGGAATTGAAGGAAGTCAACGAGAAATTGAAGGCGGCAGGCATTCTATCCTACTCCGAGGGCTATAACTCGTTCTGGGTGCTCGGCCAGCATTTGTTCAATCTTCCGTTCGCTTATGAGCCGGATTCGGAAGGCATGATTGAGAAAATGTACAAAGGCGAAGCCAAAATCGCCGATCTCAAAAACTTGGACGGTTTCTTCGATGTATTGGACATGACGGTAGACTACGGTAAAGGCACGGATACGATCGGTCTCAACTATGACAATCAAGTGTCCGAATTCGCCTCCGGCAAAACGGCTATGATCCAGCAAGGCGTATGGGCGATCGATTCGATTACGAAGATTAATCCAGATATGAACATCGGGATGTTCGCGATTCCTTTGAATGACAACCCAGAGGATACAAAGATGCCTGTAGGCGTATCCACGTACTATTCCATTAACAAAGATTCCAAGGTCGTCGATGAGAGCAAGAAGTTTTTGACTTGGCTGCACGAGAATGGCCAGAAGTATATCGTGGATTCTTATAAGATGATTCCTGCTTTTACGGATTTGGAAACAACGTCTGATCTGGGGCCTTTGGCCGAAGATCTCGACAAGTATTTGAAGGATGAGAAGACGCTGATCTGGTCGTTCCAGCTGTGGCCATCCGGGATTGCGGAAGACTTCACAGTACCTCTGCAAGCCTATGTCGGCGAACAATATGACAAAGATCAAGCCATCATAGAACTGCAAAGCATCTGGGATCAAAAAGTCAGAAAATAGGAATGATTGGACATGGCGATTAAATCACGCGGATGGTTGATATACGCAGCTTTCGTTGCGCCGGCTATCCTGTTCTTCACATTGATTATTCTGATTCCATTCCTGAGAGCGATTATCTTCAGCTTTCAGGATTGGGATGGAATTAGCAGCAACATCCAATGGGTCGGGTGGAGCAACTATCAACAGCTGCTCCACGATGCCTCCTTCTGGAAGTCATTTAATTTTACGGCCAAGTATGTGGCGGCAACTACGATTCTGCTGAATATTTTTGGACTGCTCCTTGCCCTTGGCCTGAACCGGGCGATCAAGCTCAGAAATTTGCTGCGGACGGTCTATTTCCTGCCTTATGTTATGGGCTCGGTTATTGTCGGCTTTATCTGGAAGTTTATTATTACGAATTTGTTTGCTCAAATCGGTGAGGCTACCGGCTGGTCTATTTTTCAAAAGAACTGGCTAAGCCTGCCGGATTATGCATTCTGGTCCATTGTTATGGTTGCCGTATGGCAATCTGTGGGCTACTTCATGATCATTTATCTATCTGCCCTGCAGGGCGTACCGAAGGATTTGATAGAAGCTTCGGAAATTGACGGAGCCGGTTATTGGGGCAGAATGCGAAATGTCGTATTTCCGCTAATTAGACCGGCGATCACGATTAACCTGTTCCTGGCTATTGCCAATGGCTTCAAAGGATTTGACTTGAACTACTCGTTAACGGGCGGGGGGCCCTTCGGAACCACACAATCCCTGGCTTATCACATTTATACCGAAGGCTTCGGCAGAAACCTGTTCACTTATGCTTCATCAAAGGCGGTTATATTCTTCCTTATTCTAGCTACCGTTACTATTGTTCAGTCCCTTGTACTGAAACGTAGGGAGGTAGAAATGTAATGAAGAAACGAGACAAGAGATTGAATTGGATTATATTTACAATCTTATTTGTAATTGCTATATTCGTATTCTTTCCATTGTACGTCACGCTGGTGAATTCATTTAAATCCTATAATGAAGTTGTTTCATCGGTAGCTTCATTGCCAAGTGTTTTGCACTTTGATAATTTCAAGACGGTATGGAATCAATTGAATTTCGGCGGCGTGTTCATGAACTCATTGATGATCACTGTCGTGTCCGTAGTCGGGATTTTATTGATCAGCGCGCCTGCCGCGTACCAGTTCGTACGGCGTCCCGGGTGGGTGAGCACGGCATTGTTCATGCTGATCCTGTCATCTCTGGTTATTCCGTTCCAGTCGTTGATGATTCCGCTGGTCAAGGTAGCGAGCGACCTGCATATGATGGACTCGATCACCGGGGTAATCATTATGTACTGGGGCTTCGGCATTCCGCTAGCTCTGTTCCTGTACCATGGATTTATCAAATCGATTCCTCGTGAGCTGGAGGAGGCCGCCTTGATTGACGGCAACGGCATTGTAGGCGCATTCTTCCGCATCGTACTGCCGCTGCTTAAGCCCATTACGACAACGATTGCCATTCTGCATTCCTTGTGGATCTGGAATGACTTCCTGCTTCCGCTGATCACGCTCAGCTCCAAGAAGAATCAGACGATTCCGCTAGCTTCGTCGGTTTATTTCGGGCAATACATGAATGAATGGCACTTGGCGATGGCTGCTCTGACAATGGCATCGATCCCGGTGATTATCTTCTTCATTATCATGCAGCGCAACATTATAGATGGAATCACTGCGGGTGCAGTCAAGGGTTAAGAAGCAGCTTGCAATGATCATTGAAATAGTTGATGCCCGTATTCCTATTTTTCTTATAGGGGAACGGGCTTTTGCTTATGCAGTTTGGGACATCAATCGAAGATAAATCTTGCGATGCGCAAAACGGCATCGGATTGGAGGAATTTAGCGTGGGGATGAAATATGATTTAGGAACGGGCGAGGAGAAGAACTGGATTGTGGCTGAATCATCGTTCTCCAGCAACTGGCTGGGGAAGGCCGAGGCGATCATGTCTCTCGGCAACGGATATATGGGGCTGCGCAGTGCTGCGGAGGAACCCTATGTCGGTGAGGTAAGGAATCTGTTTGTCGCCGGAACCTTTAACAAATCGGATGCGCAGGAGGTAGCGGAGCTGCCGAACGCCGCCGATGTGACCCGGATGAATATTTTTATAGATGGGGAACGCTTGGATGCATCCGTGCGCACGGAGGATTACGTTAGGGCGCTGAACCTCAAGACTGCGGAGCTGAGAAGATCGTTTATTTGGTCAACCTCGGCCGGGAAACGGGTGGTGTTGAAGTTCAGAAGGTTCGTGTCGCTCGACAATCTGCACCTTATCGGCATGCAGATGGAGCTGGAGGCGCTGAGCGATGACGTGCATGTAAGCGTGGAGAGCGGCGTGAATGCCCAGGTGTCCAACAGCGGGGCACAGCATTTCTTTGAAGGGGAGAAGCGGATCTATGACAAGAAGTATGTAGAGATGGTGGCGAGAACGAAAGAATCCCATATTGATTTCATGTTCCATACGGTGCATCGCGTTACTCTTGCGGGCTCGGAGCTGAGTGAGCCGTTTATGCGGATGGATCGCCGTTTGATTATGCTCAGCTATAAAGGGACCCTTGCGAAGGGGCAGAAATTCTCGCTTGAGAAATTGACGACCGTGCACACGTCCCGGGATAAAGCGTTCGACGGCCTGACGCTGCAGGAGATGCGCGATCGAGCGCTCTCCACCTTGAAGCAGTGTGCAGCCAAGGGCTATGAAGGCTTGTTTGCGCAGCATGTGCAGGCGTGGGAACAGAAGGTGTGGAAGCAATACAAGCTTAACATTGAATCCAAGGACGCCTTCGACCTTCTGGCGGCGCGTTTTGCACTCTATCATTTGACGATTATGACTCCGGCCCATGATGAACGGATGGGGATTGCTGCCAAGGGGCTTAGCGGCGAGGGCTATCAGGGGCACTCCTTCTGGGATACGGAGATGTTCATTCTTCCCTTCTTTATTTATTCCAATCCTGAGGTGGCCAGATCGCTCTTGACTTACCGTTATTTAGGGCTTGAAGGGGCGAGAAAAAAGGCGCGTAGCAACGGCTACGAAGGGGCTATGTATCCCTGGGAGGCTGCCTGGCCGAGCGACGGCGAGATGGCCCAGGAATGGGGGCGCGTGGATATCGTCACCGGCAAGCAGACGAAGATCTGGACCGGCTTTATTGAGCAGCATATTACTGCGGATGTGGCGTTTGCGGTATGGCAGTATTATAAGGTAACCGGCGATCAAGCCTTTATGGACGATTACGGCTATGAAATTATTTTTGATACGGCCAGGTTCTGGGGCAGCCGTCTGGAATGGAATGCAGATCGGGGGCAGTATTGCATTAATGATGTGATCGGCCCCGACGAGTACAAAGAGCATGTGGACAACAATGCGTTTACGAATTATTTTGCCCATTTCAACATGCAGCTTGCCATTGAGTACTATAGCCGTCTGAAGGAGAGCGATTCTGCTGTATTTCATCGTCTGAATGATGCACTGGAATTGGATCAGGCGATGGAGGCCTGGATGCAATGCATCGATAAAATTTATCTTCCGCAGCCGGGGGAAGACCTTGTCATCCCGCAGGATGATACTTATTTGACGAAGCGGATTATCGATTTGACGAAATATAAGAACCAGACCCATGTAAATACGATTTTCGAGGATTACAGCCTGGAGCAATTGAGCGATATTCAGGTATCCAAGCAGGCTGATTTAATGATCCTGTTCTATTTGCTTGAAGACAAATTCGCGCATGACGTTAAGGTCGCCAACTATAATTACTACGAGCCGAAGACGATCCACGACTCCTCCTTGAGTCTGTCCACGCATGCGATACTCGCCAATGATTTGGGAGATGGTCCGCTCGCTTACCGGCTGTTCAGACAGGCTTGTGAGATTGATTTGGGGCCGGAAATGAAATCCTCCGATTTAGGGATACATGCGGCTTCGATCGGCGGCATCTGGCAGGTGATTGTAATGGGCTTCGCCGGAATGCGCATGCTGCATGGCGAATTAAGGATGAACCCTAAGCTGCCGGAGCATTGGAGCCGGCTGGAGTTCACGATCCATTGGCAAGGTCAGCGTCTGGAAGCAGAGATCACGGAGGATCGGCTAGTGATTAAGGCGATGGATCGCGTCCCGGTCAAGCTGGAGGTTTACGGGAAGGAATACCGCTTCAGCGATGTGTTGACAATCAACCTGGCAGAAGCGAAAGAGGAGAGAAGCTGAGATGAAGCTGGAAGCTGTATTATTCGATCTGGACGGTGTCATTACCGATACCGCAGAGTATCATTATTTAGCATGGAAGCAAATGGCGGAGCAGATCGGGATCGATATTGACCGGGCTTTTAACGAGCAGCTCAAGGGGATTAGCCGCATGGAATCCCTGGAGCGGATCCTCGTGCATGGACGGAAGGAGCACCAGTATACAATGCAGCAGAAGGAGCAGCTGGCTGCAGACAAGAACAAGCATTACGTATCACTGTTAACGCAGCTTGCTCCTGAGCATGTCTACCCGGGAATTCATGAACTGCTTGACGAGCTGGCAGAGCATCGAGTCCCCGCGGTGCTTACGTCTGCGAGCAAGAATGCCCCGCAAATTTTAAGCTCTCTGGGCCTTGCGGAGCGTTTCCACACGATTGTGGATCCCGACGGCATTCCCGGCAAGCCGGCGCCTGATATTTTCTTAAAGGGAGCGAAGGCCGCGGGAGCCGATCCTGCATGCTGTATCGGGATTGAGGATGCGCAGGCAGGGGTTATGGCGATTAAGGCGGCAGGGATGTTTGCGGTCGGGATCGGAGAGCAGAAGCTGCTTCGTGCCTCCGGCGCCGATATCGTGTACGACAGCACGGCCAAATTGAATTTATCCGCGCTGCTGCAAGCGGCAAACCTGAATTAATCAAAGGCGGGGATCGCTGTATCTCCGAGCCGATATTGTTAATTGATATAGTTAACCCCGCTGATAGCGGGGTTAAGTTATACACGCAAGTTGTTCAATCAAATTGAATCAACCAAGTTATACGACCAAGTTATATGACCAAATTGTTCAATCAAGTTGCACAGCCAAGCTATATAGCCAAGTTATACGACCAAATTGTTAAATCAAGCTGTATCCTAATGGAACCCTTCAGGGTTCATTTTATTTATGATAATAGGTTTAATGATGGCTTCTGCCGATGATCATTGTTGATGCAAGGTCAACGCTCCATGCCTGCCTTCAGGATACGATATGCCTTCTTCTCTGAAAGATCCGGTAGACGATTCTTGTTCTGTCAGCCTTAAACGGGCTTGACCGGATAGCCGAATTGGCCTGAAATCCCCTGCGCAGCAGCGAGCAAATCCGCGAGGATCTGCTCCTCATTCTCTTTGATCCGTTTCAGCGAGCCGATAATGCTGATCGTGCCGATGGTTTGACCACCGGCGTCCTTTACGGGTGCGGCAAGGCTATAAGCGCCTGCCTCGATTTCCTCATCCTCAATGCTGTATCCTTGTTCCCGAATTTGCTGCAGGTTATGTAGAAGCTTCTTTTTATCGGTGATCGTCTTCTCCGTTAGCTTGGTCAGTTTATAATGCTGCAGTAAGCTCTGCAGCTCCAGCTCAGGCATGTGGGCCAGAAATATTTTCCCCGAAGCGGAGGCGTGCATCGGCAGCTTGCTGCCGGCCCGTGAACTAATAATGAAATAATTGTTCGGGGACTCTACTTTGTCCACGCAGAAAATTTGCTCATGCTGGTAGACGTACAAGTGGGAAGTCTCGTGGAATTTCTTGGTCAGCTGAGTGAGATACGGATGGCCGATTTCCTTGAGATCGAGGCTTTGCGAGACCAGATTGGCCTTCAACAGAAACTCGAGGCCGAGTCTGTACTTGCCGTTGTTTGGATTTTTATCAATATAAGAATACGCGCATAGCGTATTGACCAGACCATATACGGTGCTTATGTTCAGATTCAGCTTCTCGCTGATTTCCGTGAGCGACAGCTGAGTATGCAGCGAATCGAAGCAGTTCACAATATCAAGCGCCCGTTTCACGGATTGAATCAGGCGAGGACTTTTCTCGTTCAATACTATAACCTCCAACTATATATAGCAGTAATTTACTTCTCTAGCCACTATGTTCGGGGGTTTATCCGACAATGTCAATAGGAGTTTTTATAATTACTTCAAGCGTAGCCTTTGGAACTAAGTAGAAAGCTTGTGTTAAGTAATAGATCATTAAGGTAAAATGAGGAAATTTAGTGAATGGTACGATTTTATCCTGTGGTTATAGTGGAATTAAGCATATTTCATGAATTCGTTCATTTTTTGATATTTAAACTTCCATAGTATAAGAAAAGAAATGATAGGGGGAACTCGGAGAATAAGATCGAGGGGAGAAGATGGTTTTCAAAATTGGCAGAGAGCAAAATATGGGTGCAAGCAGCCCTGATTTTGTTTGTTGAATTCTAGAACCGCTGCGGCTTAACGGGTGAAATTCAACAGGCTCCTGGAATTACCAGGAGCCTGTTGACTAATAGCGTGACTGGCCGTAGGTCGTGAGATCCGTCTGCTCCATCTTTCGGATATAGCGCAATAGTTGCTCTTTATGTATGTCCAGCTCTTGTGAGCGAGTTGCTGCTCCTTGGAAAAATGCTTCCATCTTTCGAGCCAGATTGACGGCTGACTCGCCTTTCCAATCATGCAGACGACTGTGGATCGTTCTCATCTGCTGCTCCTGATACTGGAGTCTTTGCTTCAAGCGATCACACTGTTGAACAGCTCTTCTGAGATCCTCCAGCTGTACAGATATTCTGTTCATCCCTTAAGCCTCCCCATTGCATAATATCATTACTCTGGATATGCCTAACACTTACCAAGCCTCAATCGTTCTGATCTCCATCTGATCTGCCTATTATTGATCCGCAGCTATAAATAGCTGTGCCTTTAGATCGATGTAATTCGCAATATCCGTTATAGATTGCTGATACCATTGATTCACCCGCTCAAATGAAGTAATGGCGTTGTAGACAATAGGTGCTAGGGACTGGCTGTGACTTGTCTCAACCTGAGCCTGGAACAAACGGATGGAGGTTCTCGTATAGTTAGAGAACTCATGCAGGCTGCTCCTCATTTGACGGGCTGCTTGCTGCAGCTCCGCCGGCGTGAGTTGGATTGTGCCTCCGCCTTTATTTCCGTCAGCATGGCCCCCGGCATAAGGCCGGTCTACTTTATGTCCATCTCCAATAGGTATACCCAATCCTGCCGCCGCGAGTTGTCCGAAAGCCCCCCATTGGGAGCCGTAGCGTTCTACTAGATTTCCCCATGCTTCTTGGAATTCAGCTCGTGCCGCCATCATTCGTTCGTATGCCGCTACCCTAGGATTTCCGTCAACCGCTTCTCCATCCATAGTGAACAATCTATTCTTAATATTTCCGGTTGTTTCGTCAAACTCAAAATGCTGCAAGGAATGCGTTTGATCACCTGCTATGGAGTTGTAAAATTTAGTTAATGCATCCTGCCGTCCGAAGGGCAGCGTAACCGGAACCCACTGAATAGGCGTCCACTTGTATCCCAGAAAAAATTGTGCGAAAGGATTATCTCTCTTCTGGGGGATCGAGAAGGGAACGAATACACTACGCTTATTGGCGTCTTCAAAGGTCGAATTAATATAGTAGGTCTCTCCAACATGCCGCTCGGCGTTGGTGACACCGGAGCCGATCGTATCCCCCGGATGGACATAAGCAATATTCGTGTAGCGAAAATCACCGTTCTTCACCTTCTCCGGAAGATCATCCGGCAGGATGTGTACGATGCTGGGAGCATTGAAGCTTACCGAATTTATACCGTTGCGAACCGCAACATATTCAGCCTCCGCGCCACCAAGGGAATGGCCTGTTGTGGAGATTTCAGCGTTGGGAAATTCTTTCCGCACTACATCGTACAGGTTCTGGGCTTGGATAAACTGGTTGTTCTGATACTCAGATTCGGATCTTGTAAAGGAGAGTCTTAAATCTGGAGGCAAGGCATCGATTTCTGCCTTGTTCTTTTCATAGTATTCATGGACCTTCTCCAAATTCTTGGGGCGGTAGCCAACGACATCATTCAAATCTGTTCCCCAGTCCATGAGTACACTCCAAAAGGGGCGATCCGGCGGCTCCGTACCTCTGTAGCCGATAATGACCTGATTATCTTTCTCGTTATAGAAGACAGTGGCATCGAACCCGGAGCCATTGGTATCATGCAGCATAGCTCCTTCGGGTTCGACGATTTTCCAGCCTGGAAGATCTCGGTGATTGTAACTTCCAGGAGTAATATCTCGACGATAAACCTCATCCGATATAGTCCAGTAGGTCTTGTCACTAATGTATGTCAATGCTATTCCCCCTTGTCTATTCTGCCAATATATTATAAAGTTACGAAATATATAAATTACCATAAAAGGAGAAATGTAACTCGGCGAAGAAAGTTGTTGCAGCTTTGGCTCTGGTTCTGGTTACGGTCTGGCTGGTAGGCCGCTATACATCCAGTATAGAGAAGAAGGAAATGGTGGAAACAGCCACGATCCTGAGTCAGGAATATATTAAAAAGTATTACAACAGTGAATATATATTGAAGGATTATGATATTATTCATCCTTCTATCTCTTCTACTATCTTTATGTATGGTTATATTGAAGGGCATGAGGGTGAAACGATCACCGTTGCTTATAATTATCGTGAAAAAGAAGTAGACTATGCTAAGGAACCCAGTTGGTTCATCGAAACTCGAAAACCGAAGTATTCCTCTTCAAGCGGGCAGGATACGCAGTAGTTTTTTGTTGAAATGACGCAGGGTACATTTATCCGTTTAATCGCTGCTTTTCCAGGATGAGGAACTAGAACTATTATACTACATATGATTCCCTTTAGGTATATCTGGAACTCAGTAGTGTTTCTTTTGAACTAATTTATTGCGGTGTGATTAGATGAAATTGAAGGGAAAGTATCGAAAAAAATAGAAGGGAGGAATGAACATGGTGAAAAAAGTGGTTTTGGTTCTTGCTCTTGTTATAGTTGCACTCTGGCTGGTGAACCGTTATACATCCAGCATAGAGAAGAAGGAAATGGTAGAGACGGCTACGACCCTGAGTCAGGAATATATAAAAAAGTATTATAACAGCGAATATATAGTCACCGATTATGATATTATTCATCCTTCGATAAATTCGACTATTTTTCTTAAAGGTTATATCAAAGGGCATGAAGATGTACGGATCTCTGTTACATATGATTATAAAAAAAAGGAAGTACGCAATGTTGGGGGCCCCAGTTGGTTCATCGACACCCGGAATCCCAAATATTCTCCATCAAATGGACAGAACCCCCAGTAGCAAAGGATTCTTTTTTTGCTGAAATGTCGTAGCCTGTCTCTTCAACTAATCTTGTTTCGATGTAATTGAAATGGAAATAAGGAATAGATCTCGAAAAAAATAGAAGGGAGGAATGAACATGGTGAAAAAAGTGGTTTTGGTTCTTGCTCTTGTTATAGTTGCACTCTGGCTGGTGAACCGTTATACATCCAGCATAGAGAAGAAGGAAATGGTAGAGACGGCTACGATCCTGAGTCAGGAATATATAAAAAAGTATTATAATAGCGAGTTTATAGTCACTGATTATGATATTATCCATCCTTCAATAAATTCGACCATTTTTCTTACAGGTTATATTACAGGGCATGAAGATGTACCGATTTACATTACATATGATTATAAAAGAAAAGAAGTACGCAATGTTGTGGGTCCCAGTTGGTTTATCGAAGGCCGAAATCAGTAACGATAAAGTCCCCTATCATGAAAGAAGTATCATTTGAAACTCAAGCTGACGCCTGCGTCAGCTTATTTATCATACACAAGCACTCGTGCAGTGGCCTGCTGCAGGATTGTATATGAAAAATCATACACAAGCACTTGTGCAGCGGCCAGACGCAGGGAATGTGTATGAAAAATCATACACAAGCACTCGTGCAGTGGCCTGCTGCAGGATTGTGTATGAAAAATCATACACAAGTACTCGTGCAGCGGCCAGACGCAGGGATTGTGTATGAAAAATCATACACAAGCACTTGTGCAGCGGCCTGCTGCAGGATTGTATATGAAAAATCATATACAAGCCCTCGTGCAGTGGACTGCTGCAGGCTTGTGTATGAAAAATCATACACAAGCCCTCGTGCAGCGGCCAGACGCAGGGAATGTGTATGAAAAATCATACACAAGCACTTGTGCAGCGGCCTGCTGCAGGATTGTATATGAAAAATCATATACAAGCACTTGTGCAGCGGCCAGACGCAGGGTTGTGTATGAAAAATCATACACAAGCCCTCGTGGAGCGGCCTGCTGCAGGATTGTATATGAAAAATCATACACAAGCACTCGTGCAGTGGCCTGCTGCAGGATTGTGTATGAAAAATCATACACAAGCCCTCGTGCAGTGGACTGCTGCGGGAATGTGTATGAAAAATCATACACAAGCACTTGTGCAGCGGCCAGACGCAGGGAATGTGTATGAAAAATCATACACAAGTACTCGTGCAGCGGCCAGACGCAGGGAATGTGTATGAAAAATCATACACAAGCCCTCGTGCAGCGGCCAGACGCAGGGAATGTGTATGAAAAATCATACACAAGCCCTCGTGCAGTGGACTGCTGCAGGCTTGTGTATGAAAAATCATACACAAGCCCTCGTGCAGCGGCCAGACGCAGGGAATGTGTATGAAAATCATACACAAGCCCTCGTGCAGCGGCCAGACGCAGGGCTTGTGTATGAAAAATCATACACAAGCCCTCGTGGAGCGGCCAGACGCAGGGAATGTGTATGAAAAATCATACACAAGCACTTGTGCAGCGGCCAGACGCAGGGTTGTGTATGAAAAATCATACACAAGCCCTCGTGGAGCGGCCAGACGCAGGGAATGTGTATGAAAAATCATACACAAGCACTTGTGCAGCGGCCAGACGCAGGGATTGTGTATGAAAAATCATACACAAGCACTCGTGCAGCGGCCAGACGCGGGGAATGTATGAAATTGACGGCGGTCAAACCCATGGGTGCCTTTCATTTCAATTATCAGTAGATACAAGAGCATATTGGATCAAAACCCACGATTATATCTATATTCCTATTTATGGTGCTTATAGTATATTATATAGAGGGGGTATACATTATTAAGGGGACTAAAGTTCTATCCAAGGAAGCCATTATGCATATTAACGAGGAGTTAATAAAGAGAAAGGTGTTATGGAATGATTAATTTTCAACTAACTTTCTATGGTCTATTGCTATCGATGATGCTTATTTTGGCAACAATTGGAGCAATGATGTATTTTAGGTGGCGCAGTCAGCTGTATATCAATCTGTTTGGCGCAACTCTACTGGGTGCAATATCTTCTATAGCTATGTTAGCCTTGCCAAATAAATTTAATTCGTGGTATACATTCTTTCTATCACTGTTGACCTGCAGCTTCGTTCTCATGCAGATTGCTCTGCATAGATTGTTATTCACAAAAAGACAGGATAAATTATACGGACACTTAACAGGGACTGGTGCTAGTCTTATAACGGCAGCGGCATCGCTATTCTTGCCTGTGGAAATGGCAGCTTTACTTCTGCTATTTGTTATTGCCGGACTTGCTGGTTTCATGATATATAAGATTGTTCCTGAAACCGGGATCAAGCCGAAAATTGTAATCTCATTTATAGGATATGCACTCCATCTTATCTTTTTTATATCTGCAGCAATAACGAAGATGAATGGACTTCATGTGCTAGGTATGCTTTTTCTATTCTTCTCGATGTACATGATCTTCACCCAGCTAATGGAGAGAGTGCTGGATATTATGCAGGCCGCTGCTTTCACATCGACTAGGGATGAGACGACCGGGTTATACACCCGCAAGCATTTTGTCCAGCAGGCTAATCAATATTTATCGCGTGGACAAGCCTTCGGTATTGTATACATATTGATTGATTTCAGTAAGGAAAATCGAAGCGGGTCTTACGATGAACACTTTAACAACATAGGGCCAATTATTCAGAAATACATAGATAGACTCGGCTTTTCGTGCAGATATGGTCAAGATGGGGTGGCCGTCATGATTACCAAATCATCTTTAGAAATGGCCAGCCTAGTAGAATCCCTACGGATGAACATTGAAGGAGAAGTTCCATACCCTATTGCAGTCGGTTATACGAATGTTATTGAAGGGGCAGAATTGGAGCAGCTCCTCCATGATGCCAGACAGGATGCTGACCGGATAAAATCAAATGGCTTGGATAAAATATTTGATTTGGCAAATAGCAAAATCCTGAGTCATGATGGAAATGGGGGTGGTAGAGTATGAATGCACTGATTGTTTCAGCCAAAGCTGCCGCCCAAGTCCGTAAAGCAATTGGGAATTCAGACATTAGCTATGAGAAAACAGGAAGATTTAGCGGCTCCGAGTATTTGGAATTCATACATTCCGTAGCTAGAATTAACATTCAAACTTTTGTAACGGATATGGATTGTACAGAAGCCCAGCCCTTTCTAGAAGGAATACGCCAGTATAAATCATTAAGAAGTCATACGCAAGTTGTAGTCATTGCCCTTGATCGTCATGAAGAGGATGGAATGGTTCACCAGTTGGCGGACATGGGAATTCAAGTGATTACGACAGTGCCGGGCACTAAGCCCGAGTCTATTATCCAGGCTTTAAATAAATTGTTGCCGAACAATCAAAGCCAACCCGGAGCTGCGCCGGAATTGAATGATTCGGAAGTGCAAATGGAGCGCGTCAAAGATCGCATTTACCGATTTACCTCCAAGCTTCAGAGCTCTTATTTGGAGAATGCGGACGTTATGGATCTGGAAATTCCTGAGCTTCCCTTTCAGGAGAGAGTTATTGTCCAGGATCGAATTATTGGAACCATAACAGTAGCTGTTATGGGGGTGGAAGCCAAGGTAGGATCCACGCATCTTAGTATTTTGATATCGAATTACTTGAACCGGAAGGGATACTCGGTGGCTATTGTTGAAGCTAACGGTTCGCAGGATTTTAATTATATTGAGAGCGCCTATGAGGGCATTCGGGATTATACCAACCCCACCGCACAATTCAGTATAAATGGAGTAGTTTACTATAAGAGCACTAGTAAGATGGATATGAGCTCACTGCTGGCTGCAGGTTATGATTATCTTATATTGGATATAGGCAGCTATACTGAGAGCGAGTGGAGTGCTGAATTCTATCGCGCGAATGCTCAGATTGTAATCGGTGCGGGAAGCGAATGGCGGCAGCCTAGAATCAAAAAATTCCGAGACGCACACAAGAAGAGCGATCAATCCAATTGGTTCTACTGTATTCCCTTTGTAGATCCGATAAGCATAGCGGATATAAGGAAGGAGCTTCCGGGTAATTTGGTATATCGAATTCCTCCTCATGCCGATCCTTATAAAGCTCTAAGCGAGACCGATTCGACGATTTCGAAATTGCTAAAAAATTTTTTGGGAGAAAAGAAGAAGGCTTCGACAAAAAACGCCCTTTATTTCATTATTATTGGCTGCTTGCTCATCATCATTATTTTACTGGCGCTATTGTTTGTTAAATAAGCATTTGAGAGGTTCCTCTATTAAGCAAAGTGTATCCTGCTTAGGGGAACCTCTTTTTATGTCTTAAACAGGGTGCTTTTTTTGCAATTACAGATGAAGGTCTTTAGAACTGAATACTTCTAACTAAATTTAGATAAAATATTAAAATTTCAACAAAAATCGACAGTTTCTGCAAAAACCATATGATATAATTTTCCTACAATGATAGGTAATTGGATTCATTTCAATATTTTGAAGGGAGTTAAGGTATGTCGAGAATACGACTGCGGCAGAAGCAGCTTCTAACGGCAGGCGCCATTGGAGGAGCGATTATTCTGCTTATTTGTCTAATTATTGGATATTTATATGTAAGCAGTATTCAGAAAAAATATGTGCAGCGCATTAGTGAAGTTGAAACCAAGCTAGCTGCAGCTGAGAAGCAGCTCAATGAGGAAAGAGTTAATGTGGCCATATTGAGCGATGATTATAAGGCAGGGGATCTAATCACCGAGAAGGATATTGTTTCTGTAAGCGTTCCACGGAGTGTGGTACCAGATAATGCAGTTCTGGAGAAAGATATCATAGGCAAGTATTCCAAGATCGATCTAAAGAAGAACACATTAATCACAAATGCGATGCTGTTTGAGGAAGGAATTACGCCCGATGATTTGCGTAATCAAGAATTTAATCTGATTCAGCTGCCGTTAAAGCTAACCACAAGAGATTTTGTTGACATTAGAATCAAATTCCCAACGGGACAGGACTATATTGTTCTTTCGAAGAAAAAGGTTGCTGATTTGAATAACGGTACCGTGTGGCACCAACTGAAGGAAGAAGAAATATTGTTTATGTCTAGCGCTATCGTGGATGCATTTATTAACGATGCTACTATATACGCGCTTAGCTACGTAGATCCCTATATGCAAGAGAAAGCACATGTTACATATCCGCCAAATCCTAAAGTCCAGGAGTTGATTATGTCAAACCCCAATATTATTGGTATTGCAACAATGGCTATGGAGCAGCGGAATCGGGAAAGACTAGAGCGGGATCTAAGGGAGATGCCGGAGCAGGAGCGTCAGAAGTATATTAGCGGCAAGTCGAAGCTGGAGACGAACAACCCAAATTCCTATCAGAACGAATACGATGATTCTAGTACTACCGAGTTTACACAGGATAATCCATTACTTGATTCCTCATCTGGTCCAGGGCAATCCATGTCATCACGGCCAGCATCTTCAACGACTTCCCGGTCGGAAGATATCTTTAAAGACAATATTGATAGTGTTTCTATAGAGGAGTAGATCGAAAGCCATGAAGCAAATAATATTTCTTGGACATTATGATAAGACGGATATGATGTTCTACCTGGGGAAATTGATTTCAATGGAGCACAGCGTGCTCATCGCAGATGCAACAGAGTCAGGCAGGTATGAATATGCATATCCCAAGCTGGATATAGAGGCGGATGTCCATCAATATGACGGCTTTGATGTTATGGAGAACGTATGTAGTCCGATCCAGCTCAAAGAGCGTATAGCTGAGACAAACTATGATTATGTCTTAATAGACGTAGACTATTTAAAGAATGTTCAGGAGTGGAGCAGTGAAAATCCTGTATTCTTGGTAACGTCCTTAGATAATACGGTAATGCAGAGGAATTGCCAATTGCTAAACGGATTCTTTGAACAGAGCGAAGCGTCTGAGCTAAAGTCGATTACAAGAATCGTGCAGCGGGCAACGGATGCCTTTAGTGAGGAGTATTTGGATGAACTGCTGGATCACCTCCCTATTCAATGGCATGACACGCTTGTGTATTACGTAGATGAGCGGGATAGTGCCCAGAAAATACATAATCAGTTCAGCAATCAGATCTCGATGAGCAAATTGTCGGGAGAATATAAAACGGTATTAAAGCAAGTGTTATCTGCAATTTTGGAAATTGATGACAAAGAGGCCGGAAGGCTGTGGAAGCGTACCGAGAGGAGGAGAAAGTAAGTGGCGCAGGTTTCCTTTTGGGGAGTACAGCACGGGTTAGGAGTCACAAGCAATACCGCCGCCATAGCCGCATTGATCGGGCTGGAATATGACCTGAGAACATTAATCTCACAGCCGCAATGGTCTGACTCTACGCTGGAACGATCATTTCATAGAACCATTAATCAGTATAACAGGCAGTTTATCGATGTATCAGGATCAGGCATGGATGCGCTGGAGCGAGCTGTCCGGAGCAATAAGCTGGAGAGGGAAACGGTCAAGAACCATGCCCTGCTTATCGAAAGAAATAGATTGGACTTGCTTAGCGGTACCGAGAAGTCGGATAAGCTGCGATTCGAAAGCTCAAACGATGTATTGGAGATCATATTCGACAAGGCGCAGGATTATTATGACATGCTGCTGCTTGATGTACACAGCGGTGTTAATAGCCCCGTTATTCTGAATACCTTGGCTAATTCAGATCTTGTCGTCGTTTGCCTCAATCAAAATATAAATGTTCTTGAGAAATATTTTGAAGAGGAAGATAGGATTTGGCCGGAAGCCTTGGATAAGGTGCCGCACATTCTATTAATCGGGCAGTATGACCACGATTCTAAATATAAGATCAGAAATATAGCGAATAAATATAAATACAAAGGGAAAATAGCGTCTATCCCCTATAACACTAGCTTCCGGGATCATGTCAATGATGGCGATGTGAAGGGCTTTTTTGTTAAGAATCGCTTTGTGCCTAAGCATCATAAAAATTACATGTTCATGCAAGAAGTACGCAAGGTAAGCGAGTTAATTCTTACGGAAATAGGAATTAATGCGAAGACAAAGTACATGGAAGGAAGGGCCTTATAAGATGGGGATGTCTTACACCCTCAATTTTATCGTGATCGTGATTATATTGATCCTATTGGTTGTGTACCTCTTCGTGGTGCTGAATCGGAAGCCGAATCAAGAGAAGACCAAGACCTCGGACGGAGATAGGAGAAGGTTCGAGCTGGAATCCATTCTTCAGTATGTCAAGGTGACTATTAATGACTTTGTAAACAGCAGTTTGCTGGATATGGGCCTTTCAGGGGAAGAATATGCCCGTCGGCAAGCCGTTGTCGCAGAACTGAGAAGTGCGATGAAGAATGCTACGAACGGTGATATCCAGGAGAAAATGTATTTAAAGCAATATATTTACGACCTGCTGGATCGAAGCTATAAGCTGGATGAGCATAATATTAACTACATTATTCCGTTTGAAGACCCTGATCAGTTGACGGATCAGGATAAATTCGAAATTCTACTGCATCTGTATAAGAAGAAACACGGCTTTCAAGGGCTGACTCGACTGATTGATAAATACCAGCTTGACCGGCCGAAGCAAGTTATCGAAGACGGCACGGTTGACTCCTATATTATTACAGGCGAAGAGATTCGGAGCATTTATCAGCGCGAGGCCCCGAATAGCCTGGAATATACGGACAAGCTGAGTATTATCGTCCAACGTATTTATGGGGCCTATAAAGGATTTGGAGTGATTGATGACATACGGGACATGGCCATTGACGGAGTTTCGGGAGGGGTATCAGGAATTCCTTCGGCGATGCAAATCATCGAGGATGAGATGGAGCTTATGCAGGGGATGAAGAATTCCCGTCATCCCGGTTATCAGAGCGTGTGGATATTTTTCCGGGGGAAATCGATTCATTTGCCGTTTCTCAGCTTTGGCTCGGATATTGAGCTGAAGAGGGTATGCCAGAATATTTACAAATACGATAACCCAGGGCAGCTTACGGAAACGAATGGGTTCAAAGTCAATGAAATGAAAGACGGCTCAAGGGTTGTTGTTGTACGGCCTCCTTTTGCGGAAAGCTGGGCCTTCTTCGTTCGGAAATTTGACCTCCCGAATATGAACCTGGATAGTCTTGTCTCCGATAAATCAGGCCATCATTCAGAGCTCCCCCGGGAAATGATCAAGCACTTGATGAGGGGAGCGCAGGTAACGGCATTTACTGGCCCGCAGGGCTCGGGGAAGACTTCGCTAGTCATGGCATCTGTTAAATACATATACGCTACTTTAACTTTACGGATACAGGAGATGACGTTTGAGCTTCATTTAAGACGACTTTACCCGGAACGAAACACTCTAGCTTTTCGAGAGACGGACAGCATTTCCGGACAAGCAGGACTCGACTTGCAGAAGAAGACGGACGGAGCCGTTAATATTCTAGGTGAGGTGGCGACCGATCCGGTGGCAGCCTGGATGATCCAGATGTCTCAGGTGGCAAGCTTATTCACTATTTTTACCCACCATGCAACTACAGTTCGCGAATTGGTATGGTCGCTGCGAAATTCCTTGCTCAAGACAGGAGTCTTCCAGAATGAACGTATTGCCGAGGAGCAGGTAGTCCATGCCGTGAAATGGGATATTCATATGCGCAAGGAAACCGACGGGAGGAGATATATCGAGCGGATTACGGAAATTATTCCTGTGACTTACGAGTCGGATGTATTGGAAGGGGATGCGCTATCTGCTACTGGAGACAGCGTAGAGAGCAAGCTTGACGCTCTGGTTGAGCTGCACAGAGAGGCTTATCGCCGCAGCAGCGGGCGCGTATGGACGGCACGAAACATTATTGAATATCGAAACGGTGAATATGTTGCCGTAGCTCCGATATCCCAACAGAAAATTGACAGCATGATGTTCCATATGAGTGCCGATGATCGGTTGCAATTCCAGGCATTCCTGGACCGCTATTGGGGGGATTGCCATGAATAAATGGTTCTGGGTACTGGTCATTTGCGGGTCGGCGATCATAGTATCAGGATTATTTCTGATCTTTGCCATCCTCAAAGAGCGAAAGAGAAGGAAGAACTTTGGCAGTGTGTGGACAACCGGACAGAACACTAAGAGGGCTACTCCACCCAAATTATTGATCTTCTATCAAAAATCCTACATGTTTCTTCTGCGGGTTCCCATTACCCGTGGGCAAATTTTGCGCATACGCAAGCGGCTAACAGCTATTAATACATACGATGAATATACTCTTCGCAAAGAAACGATGAGAATTACTTATTTTACTCTAGGCTCAGCTTTGCTGGGGATTCTGATATTAGCAGTAGTAAGCAGAAGCTGGATGGCGGTGTTCTTCGGGGTATTGATTGCCATCATCATGAATGAATTATTTGTAGATATATTTGTTAATCGGGTAGAGGACAGGCTGCTCAAGCAATTTTCCCGTTTCTTGGAGGATAATCGCCATTACTATCAAGAGGTGCGTATGGTGGATGAGGCGATTTATCAGGCAGCACAGGCTTCGCCTCAGGAAATTAAGCTTCAGGTCGAGAAAATTTATGATATCTTAACGTCTCACGAACCGCATAAAGGACTTGAGGGCTATTATGCAGTAGCACCTAATCGATATTTAAAGGTGTTTGCGGGAATCTCGCATTTGATTATGGAGTATGGCGACCGTACGGTGGACAAGGGCTCCATGTATTTGAATTCAATCAACAAGCTTGTTCAGGAAATTAGATATGACCTGTTAAGGAGGCAGAGGCTGCGCTATCGGCTTGGGGGATTGACGATGATCGCTATAGCCCCCATTCTGCTATCTTTCCCGTTGGTACGCTGGGCGGAGAGTTATTTCCCAATTACGAAAGATTTCTATACCAGTAAGATGGGGATTATTATCCGGTTGGTGATTTATGGCGTATCGGCACTTAGTTATGTTCTTATTCGCAAGCTGTCCGAGAATGACGAGGCTAAATATGTCCCCAAAGGGCCTAGAAAGCAATGGGAGAAGCAGGCCTATAATTGGCCGATTGTCCGGTGGTTTGTCGATCGGTTGGTTCCAGGGGCGCAGACTCGCAAGCATTACAGATTGAACATGCTTCTTAAGGAAGCAAACTCGCCATTTATATTGGAATGGTTCTACATTCATAGAATTGCCGTAAGTATTGCAGGGTTCGTTGGTGTAGTCATCCTGACTGTCGTTCTCCACATTACCGCAGTATTTCATGTATATAACAGTCCGACCAAAGAACAGACTACGATTCTTGGCTACATGAATGAGACCGAGCTGAGTAGAGCCGAGGAATTAACCAAATTCGACAACCAAATTATAAGAGAGGTGAAGGCGAAGGGACAAAAAAATAGAGAAAGCATAAAGACCGTGATTGAACAAAATTCGGACAAGCCGCTTAGTGATGTTGATATGAATTCCGCTATTATGCGCATTGAAGGGAAAATGGCTCTCATTAATAACGAGTTCTTCAAGTGGTGGGAGCTGCTCATTGCCATTGCTGCTGGAGGGGCAGGTTATTATTTGCCGGTATGGATTCTCCAATTTCAGCGGAAGCTTCGAGCTATGGAAATGCAGAACGAAGTAGATCAATTTCATGTCTTAATTTCGATATTGTCGGAGTTTGAACGAATGTCGGTGGAGACGATTTTAGAATGGATGGAACGGTATGGCATCATCTTCAGGCCAGCGCTGCAGCGTGCGCTGCTTACCTTTGATAGCGGCTCCGAAGCCGCTTTGAAGACGCTAATGGATGAAGCCCCCTTCGAATCCTTTGTCAGAATTATCAAGAGACTGCACCAGGCTATTGAGAAGATTTCGATTCGCGAGGCCTTTGACGATCTAGAGATGGAGCAGGAATACTATGCGGAGCAGAAAAAGGAGCGGCTCGAGCGGCTAATCCGCCAAAAGGCTTCATGGGGGAGAATGATCGGATGGACACCGGGGGCACTGCTAATAGGGCTATATCTGGTCTTTCCGTTCCTCTATATGTCCTTCGGACAGCTCGGAGAATTATCAAAACAAATACAAACTATTTAATTTAAAGGAGATGTACTTGAGATGGAAGAAAATACAGGCGTCGGTATACGAGTCGCGGCAGGGATATTCCTGACGATTATGCTAATTACGATTGTGGTTATTATTACGATATCCTCGCAGGATGCCGCGAAACAGGGCCAGACGAAAATGGCCTCGATTACAACCCAGTTGTCTGACACGGAGTTTAATACGTATAACAATACTACTCTGTCAGGCAGTCAGGTGCTGAATGCGATTCGCCAGTATATGAATTTGGAGCAGTTTGGAATTCGGGTAGTGACTGGGAAGCAGAAAGCAGCTGGCAATAATGTTGGGACGTTCTATGGAAATACTTTTGTTTACGAAGGGGATGACAAGGGCTCCATTAATTCTGACTATAAAAATGTTGACTTAACTATACCTGAGAATCAGAGATACCCGGAGTATATTAATCCGAGCGGTAAATTTAAAGCTACTATCGTGAGAGATAAGAATAATATGATCCGCGGCATAGAGTTTGAACAGGAATAAATCATGGCTTGCGTACGATGGTATAGAGGGCAGGGGTTAAAAGATGGTGGATAACCTTGAGAGAACTATATTCGTTGCTGCCGAAATATTCCTGTTCATCGTTGCTTTTATATTCGCTCTTAACGGTATTCATGCTCAGGAGGCCGCTTTCGAAGCGGCCAGAACATCCATGGAGCAGGAGGAACGTCGTCTGTACACCAGCCTTCAGCTCAACAGCAATGAGACCTATACGGGGGCAGAAGTCATACAGAGCTTATATCAGATTTCTCAGCTGGGGGTTAATATCCAGGTTGGAAGCCAATATTTCTCAAAATACGTTGATCCGGAGACAATCAATATTTCTGGAATTGATCCTTACAAGGTGTATGATGTAGCTTACATCCGGGATAGTCAGGGTGTTCTGTTAACCATTATTTTTACATAGAGGGTGAGTGCGTGGAAGGATCATTATCTAAAATAATGGCGATATTTATTGCAGTAGCCCTGCTATTCGGGTATCCACTCTACCAGCAAGCTCAGCGCCAGGACGAACTCTCGCAAATGGTCGTTCACAATGCGGTCACGGAGTTTGTGGACGCGGTGCGCACAAAAGGCTATATCACTCCGCATATGTATTTAGAGCTGAATCGCAAGCTAGGAGCCACCGGGAATCAATACGATATTCAAATGGAGCATTTGCATAAGCGGTACAATCCGGTTTATTTTGATCCCGCCAATCCTGCTACCTTTGAAGGCAGCTTCGATATTTATTTTAATGGTCATTACACGGAAGAGATCATGGCGGCATTGTTTCCAAATAACACGGAGCCTTTGGATAGCAAGAAGCGTATTTATCCAATCTCTACAGGGGATACAGCAGCGACTCGGCCGGATCCTATGGTTGCGGGGGACTTCTTTCGCGTGAAGGTGCGAAATGTAAATCGTACGATGGCTGTGATCCTGCAGGACTTTTTTACAAATGGGAATACCGGCAGCAACAACAAGGTGTATGTAACCTATGGGGGAATGATTATTAATGAAGATTACTAATTGGGCGATTCTATTCGTTTGTATCATTCTCCCCTTCTTCTTAGTCATGGATTTGCGAACCGCTCATTTGAAGACCGTCCAGACTCTGAACCATCAATATACTGTAGCTTTAAGGACTGCGGTACAGGACGCGGGAGTCGTTCTGAATGCGAATGAGCTGCAGGAATTTGAGGCTGAATATGAATCTGAGAAATATTTTAAAGTAAACAAGGAATTAGCTGTGGAGACCTTCTTCCGAACGATGTACCTGAACTTTGAGGTAGACGGGGATCGGATAAGGGAGGGGGCGCTAGCCGCTTATATCCCAGCGATTATTGTTATGGACTATGACGGCTATCATATTTATGCGATTTCTGAATATCGGGATTCTGAGGGGCAGATCATATACAAGCACTTATGGCGGCCGAAGAAGCCATATGCTTATTCCGACTCATCCGGGAATATCATTAACTTTACGCTGGATGGATATGTCCGAGCCTATGAAGCTGCTTCTGGAGAATGGCTGAGGGGATTCCAGCATGAGCTGCAGAACAAAACGTATATTTCCTTGTTAAATGATGCTCAGGGCTTTGAAGCGATGAGAAGGAGCACGATCATTAAGCGAATCCAGGAGGATTTGGCTTATTTTATTAACGAGCATAATGAGCACGCTATCCGCAACGGTATTCACTATACCTTTAAACTGCCGAGCATACCGCAGGAGGAATGGGTTAATACGATCAATGATATCGGTATTCTTGCTTTTGTTCAGGGGATTCCTGTGGGTGATCAGTTCTATAACAATTATGCCTTTGGAGGAGGACGGCTGGTTAAGAAAACGGTGATATATGGAGGGATCGATGAAGCTACGGGATTCAAATATTATTATCAAGAAGGCTGCGGGTATCCGTATCGCATAGAAGAAACCTTTGATACCAGAAAGGATGCGGCCGCAGCCGGATATTTTCCGAAGGAATGTGTGAGATAGACAGTTAATTAGCATTAGAGATAAGGAGAATCGAACAGATGAAGAGATGGATCGTGTTGTTGCTATGTGGCGTGATTGGAGTTTCGATGCTGCATTGGGAAGGGAACGTAGAAGCCGCGTCGGAGCTTGGGCCAGTCATAGGCAGTCCTCAGCTAGCTGTCTTGGTTGATGGACGAAAAGTTAAATTTCAAGGCGGCGATCCGGTCATGGAGAACAACCGAGTTCAGGTACCGCTTCGCGGGATTGGAGAAGCACTAGGGGCAAAGGTAGATTTCAGCGATAAAACCGTGACTTATTTGAAGGATGAGAAGTCGATCGTTCTTACATTAGGAAGCAAGGTGGCCGTGGTCGATGGCCAAAATGTAACGATGGATACGGCGGCAAAAGCAGTTAAAGGACGCACCTATGTTCCGTTGCGGTTTGTTAGCGAGAATCTGGGTGAATCAGTGAGCTGGGATCAGGTGGGGGGATGGGTTTGGATTGGGGAGAAGAAGATTCCGAGTACTGACGATGAGCAATATAAGCTCACGCCAATAAGTGAGTTTAGGGAGTATACTCAGAGTGACTTGTTTTTTAAGAATATTAGGGGAAAAGACTATACTCATATCAAAATTATTAAATCCAGTGATTTGCCAATTCAGTTGGCCGATAGTCAAATCGTGTATAGTATTGACTTGGTTAAACGCAGGAGAGAAGATTTCATTCGAATTCGCAGCAACCACAGGGGAAATCCTATAACTTTTTTGGTGAAAAATAGTTTCGCAAGAGGTCGACATGGTATTGATAATGCATTTACTAATAATGGTGATAACACGGGAATGAATTTCTACCCTGTAGTAAGCAGCTTGGATAAATTTCAAAATAGTGTATATATAGAAAACTATGAAGGTTGGACTAGTTTCACCATTAAGCAAGCGGATTACATTTTACTTGAAGATGGTGATTTATATGATTATGCAGTAGCCATCGAAAATCCGTTTAAATAGGGAATAGAGATGGTAAGAAGGACAATGAATTTATTGAAGAGATTAATTTTCACCTAGTCGGAGAGCATTTTAGTATCTATAGAAGTTAGTACAGAATTGGTTGTTCTAAAACTGCAGAAAATAAGGGAGAGTAAAATGAAGAGATGGATCGTGTTGTTGCTATGTGGCGTGATTGGAGTTTCGATGGTGCAATGGGAAGGGAACGTAGAAGCCGCGGCGGATCTTGGGCCAGTCATAGGCAGTCCGCAGCTAGCTGTATTGGTCGATGGACGAAAGGTAAAATTTCAAGGTGGCGATCCGGTCATGGAGAACAATCGGGTTCAGGTACCGCTTCGCGGGATTGGAGAAGCACTGGGGGCAAAGGTAGACTTCAGCGATAAAACGGTGACCTATTTGAAGGGCGAGAAATCTATCGTTCTTACATTAGGAAGCAAGGTGGCCGTGGTCGATGGCCAAAATGTAACGATGGATACGGCAGCCAAAGCAGTAAAGGGACGTACCTATGTTCCGTTGCGCTTTGTTAGCGAAAATTTGGGTGAATCAGTGAGCTGGGATCAGGTGGGAAATTGGGTATGGATTGGATCTAAAGAAATTCCTACGCCCGAAGAGATTGGGATTAAGCCGCAAGAGCTTGATAAGTTCAAGAAGATGATAGATCCAATTAGTGGGTTATATAATGATGGACAAGAAGATGCCTATGTGTTCAACTACGATCAATTGCCTTTAAAAGTGGGTGATCGAGTAATATATGATATATGGAAAATTAGGCAGAATGGTATAGATGGTCTGCGTGTAAGATATTCGGCTGCCTTCAGTAGAATATATTACTTATCATCTGATACTCAAGGAGCACGTATACGCGGCCCAATAGAGGCAATGAGAATAAATGATTCATATCAAACATATATAGAGAACTATCGTATAGATCAGCGAAGAGATGATGTTTCTATTAATGATAAAAATTATGCCCAATTTACTATCAAGAAAGCGGATTATATTGGTTTTAGCGGTCTTTCCCGTAAATCACTCTTTCTCCTCGAAAATCCGTTTAAGTAAGAAGGAATAATAGATGAAGAAATTTAAGAGGATACTGAGTGGAATAGTATTCATGAGTATCTTGTCTGATATAGCTTATGCTGGGACTTTACCAACTACACATGATAAAGAAAATCTGAATAAACATAATTTTTTATCATTAAGCAAGCGGATTACACTTTACTTTAAGTAGTGATTAATATGAAATATTTAATTTTCACCTGGTCGGAGAGCATTTTAGTATCTATAAAAGTTAGTACATAATTGGTTGTTCTAAAACTGCAGAAAATAAGGGAGAGTAAAATGAAGAGATTGATAGTGCTGTTGCTATGTGGCGTGATTGGAGTTTCGGTGCTGCGATGGGAGAGGAACGTAGAGGCCGCGGCCGATCTTGGGACAGTTATAGGCAGTCCGCAGCTAGCTGTATTGGTAGATGGACGAAAGGTAAAATTTCAAGGCGGCGATCCGGTCATGGAGAACAATCGGGTTCAGGTACCACTTCGCGGGATTGGAGAAGCTCTGGGGGCAAAGGTAGACTTCAGTGAAAAAACCGTAACCTATCTGAAGGGCGAGAAGTCGATCGTTCTTACATTAGGAAGCAAGGTGGCTGTGGTCGATGGCCAAAATGTAACGATGGATACGGCAGCCAAAGCAGTAAAGGGACGCACCTATGTTCCGTTGCGGTTTGTTAGCGAGAACCTGGGTGAATCGGTGAGCTGGGATCAGGTGGGGAATTGGGTGTGGATTGGGGAGAAGGTGGTACCAACCTTAGAGGAAGTTGGCTTGAAAACAGTGAGTATTGATCCATATTTAAAGTGGTTTAAGGATAAAGAATATCTTCTGAAACGTCCACGAGAAGATATAACTTATGAGAAGGTATTGATTTTTAAAGAAGCGGATTTGCCTACGAAATTTTTACGTGAAATTTACAGTGTTGAGCTGTTTACAGAGCCTACATCAAAAGTTGTCTTTCTTAAAGTACGAGCTAAGACTACCTCTACGGTAGGAAACCTGTTTTACCTTACTAACAAAAATGATATTCGGTTTCGTAATCATGTAGTTGGTAGAACTATTAATAACGGTGACGGAACTAAATATGACTTCTATCCAATATGGTCGCTGTCTGATAAAACGTTAGACGGAATTATTGATCAGAAAGTTTTGGAATTAAGTGACATAGAGTACATTGGATTTGATGGGGGAAACCAGGATTATGTCCCTTTGATGGTTAACCCATGGAGAATAAATTAAGTCCATGGAGAAAAAAAATAAGCGCTTTATATTATCATTTTTGGTAGGTATCCTTGTAGCTTCTTTGATCCCCATCGGGACAAATGAAGTTAGTGCAGCGACAGATATTACCCCTCTGAAATACCACAAAGATAGAAATTATCGCTATTTTGTCGGTATGTTTTACTACGATATGTGGAAGGATAGCGCGGGGAACTGGACAGATGGCGGAAGACAGCCGAACAAAGGAATGCGTGGGGAGGCGTCTTTCACGTATAGATTCCAGTTTCCAAATCGCAAAATTAAAGATGTTGAAGCTCGTATTTATACAACTGGAGATCCTGAAGTGTATTTTAGCGATTCTCGTTTTGATACTTATAATGATTATGAAAAGCATATAAGTATAGGTACTTCTGATTCAGATATTAAACCTTTTTCTAAGCAAGGGATAGGAACAGATACGACGACTATTCCCATTACAGTAAATATGTTATTAGATGCAGAAAGACCGCAGGATATTAAAGATCAGTTATGTCCGACTTGTGCACCTAATGTGGAAGCCTTTCGTATTTACCTTCCTATTCTGTTTAAAATCGAATTGGCAACACAACTCAACGTCAAATACTTTACAGTTAACGGCCACCCACTCGATGTGTTTACACCGCGATTAAATGAAGAAATGACTGTAGGAACTCATTATGAGTTTATCCCACCAACAAATGATCGATATGAATACGTGGGGTATAAAAAGACTACCATGGATGGCGATCCAGGTGGAGATATAATTGAGCGAGATCCGGATTCTTTTACTTACAACGGTTCACATGAAAAATATACATTGTTTATGTATTACAAGTTAAAAGGTAGCGAAGATAAACCACCTGGTGTTGAATGTACCACGCCCTCGCCGGGGCAGACGATGGCAGGGGAGGATTTTTACCCTGATGTCAGTGCAGTGATTAAGGCCGATTCCCGGTGGAATGAAGCATTTAATGTGCTTGATGGGATACCGACAACGGAAAGCTTGTATGGTAATGTGTGGGCCAAAGAATATTTACACTTATATGATTATCAGGAAATGATCGGGACATGCACCTTTACGGTTAATGTAACGGTTATGCCGCCGCCGCCCGAGCCAGGAGAAGATCCGGGGGAGGAGCCGGAAGGTTCTGTCGTTCAGGTAGTCGTGGATAAAGAATATTCATTTTGGACGATCCAGCAGGTAGAAGTATATAAAATTGAAGAATCGGATTTGTGGAATTATGCTTTTGACGGAAATGGAATACGCATTAGGCCTGTCGGGTATTATGAGCCTTATTATGCTACAGCCGAGACCCATGCCTATGAGCCTTCGCCGATACCCGAGGATATTCAGGTGAGCTTTGACGGTGATCCAGAGGAGGCGGCCCGCAACGCGGTTAGTGTCAGAGTCAGCAATGATACATTTACGTTAAATGGTCAGACCCTGATGGATGGAATGGAAACGGAGGAAAGCGGCCCTATTCCGTATCCTATCCCAATGGCTCCCATGATCGGGGACAATGTGCTATATAGCCCGGGAAATGTTATTCCGATGACCAAAACGAATAAAGCGTATCAGCCCAGCAGCGGAGCGATATATTACGTTCAGGTCAACGGATATGCTGAACTAAACTACCCGATATACGGCATTAATGACGTAACGGTTCATACGCCAGTAGTTATTTATCCGGATGTCTCCGACGACCGGGAGCATAATCAAAAAACGAGGCCAGCTGCCAGAAGGTCTGCAATCATTCTTGACCGGCCGTTTACGATTGAAATGCCCAATAGTGGACAGCATACGAATTATCTCGGATACGGCTATCGCAATTATTTGAAATACATTGGCAGCAAACAGGTGCGCTTCCCCTTTGATGTCTATGACGGAACGCAAACCCGCTTCTATCCGAAGAATACGTGGATTGAAGTCGAGAAATCCCAGGAGTCCTTTACCTTCTTCCTGCCTGTATGGGTTGACGAAGGATTCTACGACGTAGAGTTCCGGACGATCGCACATAATGCTCCTTACGATGCGAGTCATCAAACGAACGCAAACCTGGATTTGACGCACCATATTGCGTATGACACGGTACCGGTAGACGCGATTGGCCGAGTCTATGATTTTCGGATTACTGACATTGCGGATTACAACTGGGAGAGTGTTTTTCGGGAAGCCAAAGGAAGCGTGACGCCCACGGGGGCGGCCTACTGGGTTGAACTGAACGACATTGATGGAAATCCCAGGGGAAATACGCAGCGGTATACGCTGCCGATCCGTCTTGGCAGTCATCCGTTTTATAAGAATGTGTCGATCAAGACAGGTTATCATTTTAAGTTCGATTTTAAAACCAAAGGCAATATGATGGATCAGTTGGACGGTGTGAGAATCACGCCTACGTTCTATTTTGTTACAAATGACGGAAGAACGAGAGTTCCTGTAGATCTCTACTATCATACGAATACGAAAAATTTTATCAAGGTGGGATCCACCGACGATAAAGTGGAGCGATACGTTATACTAAACCACAGGCTGCGGAATGTATCTGCTACAGAACTCACCGATACGGCTAGTTACAAGTATGATCATTACTGGGGAACTGGGCTGGACGCTGCTAGTAAGTCGCAGTATATCGATAAGTACATTCATAAATATACCCAGCAGAAAACACCTGTAGGCTGGTTCCGCCTGCTTGTCCTGCCAGAGCAATTACGGACATTTATCGGGCCGAAAACCACCTATTTAGGACAGTCCATCCCGGCTTCGGTTGATCGTGTACGAACGAATGTATCCGTTCAGAAATGGTATGGTGAATATAGTCTGCCGGCAGCGCCTTATGTAGTGCAAAAAGACGTGAACATCGCCGAATGGGGCAGGCAAAATGGCGGATTAAACGATAAATCCCCTATTTTTCTGAAAAGTGGATACATTATCGTGAATTTTAATATCGAGACGATTCAGGATGGAGACATGGATTATCCACATCTTCAGTACATTCATGCTCCGGCTATGCAGCCCACTGGAAGTCAGTGGGAATTAGAAGGGTATCAGGAGATTGTTCGTGATTCGTATGGTTACCCGTTTCAATTGCAGCAAGGTGATGTGGTGTTCTATCATGCGAACAAGTCTTCAAGGGATGATTTCCACTCTACCGTTCCGCATTAATAAGGCCGGGTTAGAGTTAGTCCTGGTTATTAATGAGCTAAAATAGAAGATGAACGAGAACAATAGATCTTGTCTATAGGATAGGATCTATTGTTGCTTTATAATCACAGCTTATGATCACCACCCAAAAGAATGGTATCATTGCGTTATAAAGTACCAAATATATGAAAAGGTGAGAATATGAAGAAGCAACGAATGCTGCTGTTAATTTTTCTTTTTATATTGATTGTGGTGGTAGGAGGCTGTAAGAGCAAGGAAGAACTACAAAAAGAAGAACAGATTCGAATAAAAACCGAGCAGGTAGCCAAAAATTATTTCAAGGAAAATTACGATGTTAATGTAGTTTTTACTGAGTATGATATTATGCCAGCTTACATAAGTAATACTATAACCTTGTATGGACATGTAGAAGGTATGAAAGATCAGGCAGTATATATTATTGTAGACCGTCAGACAGATGAAGTGTCTGTAGTGGGAATAGCAGAAGAATTTAAAAAGAAGTACTAGACGACCAAGAGATAATTAATAAATAAGAGACAGGATCTAATAAAAATGAGGGCAGGTGAGAACATTGAGTCGGAGAATGCTGTTACTCATATTTCTTTCTATATTGATTCTTATAGTAGGAGGCTGTAAGAGCAAAGAAGAGTTGAAGCGAGAAGAGGAAATCCGAGCAAGGGCCGAGCAGGTGGGGCTGAAGCATTTCAAGGATACTTATAATTTAGACGTGGTGTTTACGGGATATAAAATTTTACCTCTATATGTGAATAGTACAATATTTTTAAAAGGATATATTGCAGAAGAAGAAGAGAAAAAAGTAGATGTTTCTATAGATTATATGACATATGAAGTAACCAGTGCCGGTTTGCCGGAGGAATATTTCGAGTCTACAGGGAATGAAAAAGAGTAAAACGAAGGTAGGGAAAACATAAAGGATAGGTTCAAATAATACCTATCCTTATATTCTTCTCTATTTCATGGATTCGTCTAAATATCTCATGCGCTCAATATAGCGGATTAGCTCATCTCTTCGGGCCTCAAACCGAGAATTCCAGGTAGATAAATCACTAAAGAAGGAGCTCATCTGTTTACGCATCTCGTCTCCAGCCATTCCCTTCCAGCCGTATAGCTGGCCATAGACGTTCCTTAAATAGAATTCATCTTGTCGGAGCTTTTGCATCACTTGATTTAGCTTTCGTTCTGCTTGCAATAATTCATCAAGCTCTATAAGGATTTTTCCTGACATATGTATAACCTCCTGTGTTCTTAAAAAGGGCTAGCCTCGATCCGCTTGAATGAAATCATCCGCTTTCTTATTAATGAACTGAGCGATACGGTCTGCGGTAGTGGCATACCAGCGGATGAACTGGTTCAATTCGGAAATGGTGTTATGTACAATGGGCTCAAGAGAACGGCTGCGGCTTGACCCGAGGAGACTCTGAATCGTTCTTAAAGTTCCGGGAAGCTCTCGTTGAAATTCCTGGACATTAAGTTTGATTTTGCTGCTGGCCTCTTTAAGAGCTTCGGGCTGTAGTTCAATGGTTGATCCAGCTAGAAGTGCGATGCTAGAGAAAAATTTGTTGGAATAGGATTGAAACATATCGAGAGTGCCATTTCTTAATTTCTCCCACGCGACTATAGCGTCGATATAGTTATTCCAGCGCGGAGATCCTTGAATCGGTTCGCCTGTCAGTCTATCTATTAGAGTATTATTGATATTTCCATCGGAATCAAAAGTGAAGTTCTCTAGGGAATGAAAAGATAGCCGATCGTCACTACCCATAAATGAAAAAGCTACCCTCATAAAATGCCCAGGTCCCCACTGACCGGGTATATACCACACTTTTCCCCCAATGATTGTTGGATATTTTATAGTGTAATATGCTTCGTTAGCAGATTGAAAGTCTAAATTGACATAGTATGTAGAGCCGACATGGCGTTTATACTCCCCTAATGCTCCGGCACCGACGGAGTCGCTAGGGTGGACGTAATTTATGATTTGTTTATCATATTCACCGTTATTGAGTTTCTCAAGTTGTTCGTCCGTTAGCAAATTAGTAACACTAGGAGCGCTGAAGGTGACCCCTTGTATACCATTGTTTACTGCGACATACTGTGTAAGTGCTCCTCCTAATGAATGACCGGTAGAGGTAATTTCGGCGGTAGGATATTGCTTTTTTACAGCATCATACAATTTTTGTGCTTGATAGAACTGATTGGCTCTATAATTCATATCTGCCTCTAAAGAATATAATAAAAAATTTTTAAGGCTAGGCTCATGCTGCTTCTTTAGTTCTTTGAACCTTCCCCGAACAATATCATTCAAGTCTGTGTCAAAGTCGCCAAGTCGGTTTAAAGTCTGATCCAAGCCGCCCCATTGAGGCTCTGTTCCGCGGAAGCCAATGACAACCTGATTGTTCTTCTCATTGTAGAATACAGTTGCATCAAATCCTCGAGTGCCATGAAGAACGGCTCCTTCTGGTTCAACGGCTTCCCAGCCTTGAAGTTTGGTATCACGTTGAACAGTTTTAGTTTTTTTATATGAGGCTTCTGATATTTCTTTATATACTTCATCACTAATATAAGCCAAAGCTCCTCCTCCTTTATACTTAATTATTAATTGATAGTATAATAGTATTATATTATAAATTCCAAATAAATGAAGGGATGAGAAAATGAAGGGTATGAGGATATTCCTGATAGTATGTCTTTCTATATTAATTCTTCTAGTAGGGGGTTGTAAAAGTAAAGAAGAACTGAAGCGGGAAGAGGAAATTCGAGTAAAGGCGGAGCAGGTGGGGGTGAATCATTTTAAAGAAAAATATAATGTTGATGTGGTATTTACAAGGTATGATATTATGCCTTCTTATATAAGTAGTACTATCTACTTTGAAGGACATATAAAAGGTGAAAAAGATAAAGAAATCGACATTTTTATAAGCTATATTACATACGAGGTAAGCAGTGCGGGTATTCCAAAGGAATATATGAATAGTCAGAGGGTAGAAGATGAAGCTTCAAGTAACACATCGGAATTGCCGTCTGATTAGATCAGAATCTCAGGAGCAACTGGAAAATTGATAGAGGTGATAATGTGAAGAGTCCGAGGATATTATTGATTGTATTTTTTTTCATATTGATTGTACTAGTAGGGGGTTGTAAGAGCAAGGAAGAACTGAAGCGGGAAAAGGAAATTCGAGCAAAGGCAGAGCAGGTAGCGTTAAAGCATTTTAAGGAAAATTATAATGTTGATGTCGTTTTTGCGGAGTATGATATTATGCCTTCTTATGTTAGCAGCACTATTTTTTTAGAGGGCATATAGAAGGCAAGGAAGATGATGAGATACATGTATTTATAAGCTATATTACATACGAGGTGAGCAGTGCGGGTATTCCAAAGGAATATATGAATAGTCAGAGGGTAGAAGATAAAGATTCAAGTAACACACCGGAATTGCCGTCCGATTAGAAATCGAGTTCGATCAAGAGCCAATTGGACGATTAGGCAGATAGGTGGTCTTAAGATATAAAATCAAGTACCTTGCAAATAATGCGAGGTTTTTTTATTTTGAATTAAATAAAAATATTAGTAACATTCAACAATAATCGACAAATTTTTCAAAAACCACATGGTATAATCGGCCTATATTCTATCTTTTTACCGGGTATTTAGGAATGGTTCTATTATCATGCTTAAAACAGCAAGAGTATAGGAAAGTGAGTGGTTAGTCTATGTCATATTTCTTCTATCGAAGGTCGCCGCGAATAATCAAAGAGCAGACCAGGGAACCTGTAGAATTGGTTCGCCCTCCATCGGTTCCTCAGACCCCGTCGTTGAACCTGATATCCATTATGGTTCCGATTATGGTCACGGTTGCCGGGGCTACGGCGATGATGGCTTTTTACAATAGCAGAGGGAATAATCAATTCGTTATTATCCAAATGGTTTCACTATGTACGATGGTTGCTTCCTATTTCATTCCGGTATTGGTGCATATTCAGCAGAAGAGCAAGCATCGCAAAGATTTGAAGAGACGAACCCAGAAATACGAAGCTCATTTGGAAGAGCAGCGGGAGAAGCTTCAGAACTGGAAGAACGAATTGGTGCTCGATTGGCATCAAACCCATCTTGAACCACAATTCTGTACCCAATTAATGCTGGAGAGAAGCTCCTCGATTTGGGAGAGAATCCCTCAGGATGCGGATTTTATGAAGATACGGGTAGGAATCGGTACTGTACCAAGCGGGTTCGAAATCAATGTCCCGAAGCAGGAAGGGCTGGATAAGGATCCGTTAGTGGAGAAGGCGGAGGAACTAGCGGAACGCTTCGCAACGATTACGAATGTCCCGGCTCTTATGGATATGAATAAATATCGTGTGATCGGTCTGGTTGGCGAGGAAGAGGACTTAAATATGTTCTGCAGGTCAGTCATAACTCAAATATCAACCCACCATGCACCCGATGAAGTGAAGATTAGCGCCTTTCTAAATCAACTGCAAGCACCAAATTGGAGTTGGCTCCGGTGGCTTCCTCACACTTGGGATGATAATAGAAGCAAACGCTATATTTTTCAGGAGCGAAGCTATCAGCCACAATTATTGGAGCAGCTATTCACTATACTTCAAAGACGCTCATGGAGCGAAAAGAAGGGAGAGGCGCTGCCCTTCTATGTCTGCTTCATATCTTATATAGAAATGCTAGAGCATGAGCCCTTACTGCCTCTGCTTCTTAAACAGTCCGACGATATTGGCGCCTGCACCGTGGTGCTGGCGTCGAGGAGAGATTTGCTGCCTAAGGAGTGTCAGTTAGTTGTTGAGCTAAAGGGAACAGAAGGAATTATGCGCTCTACAAATGTAACAGGAGGCTCTTCGGATAATACATATGCTAAACCCAAGGATGCTGTTCCCTATGTTCAGCCGTTTCAATCCGACAGCATGACATTGTTCCAAGTGGATAGTTATGCCAGGGGCATTGCGCCTTATCGTATTAAGAGCAATTCCGCAGATGAAATTGTAAATGTGCTGACCTTATTTGAGCTATTCGAAGTTGATGTGGTTCATGAAATCGATGTATCAAGCAAGTGGGAACAGAACCGGTATCCGAATACGCTTCCATTCCCCGTCGGGGTTCGAGGGGGGAAGAAGCCTGTCATTCTGAATCTTCACGATAAAATTGAGCGCAAGGGACATGGTCCGCACGGATTAATGGCTGGCACAACAGGCTCCGGCAAGAGTGAAGTCATACAATCGATGATCGCTTCGCTCGCCGTGCACTATCATCCGCATGACGTTGCTCTTATGCTGATTGACTATAAAGGAGGCGGAATGTCCAATACCTTTGCGGATTTGCCTCACGTCATTGCGACGATCACCAATCTGGAAGAGGAAGGGTTGATTGAACGCTCCAAAGTTTCCTTGAAGGCAGAGCTTAAGCGCAGGCAAAGACTGTTTGTTTCCGCCGGGAATGTGCAGCATATTGATGAATATTATCGAACCGAGTGGCGAGAGCGGGAACCGCTGCCGCATCTCTTTATAGTCATTGATGAATTTGCTCAGCTAAAAAAGGATCAGCCGGAATTCATGAGCGAGCTTGTCAGTATTGCCGCCATCGGAAGAACGCTAGGGGTTCACTTGCTCTTGGCCACGCAGAAGCCCGGAGGAGTGGTAGATGATAAGATTTGGAGCAACTCCAGGTATCGCATATGTTTGAGGGTTCAGGATGAAGGGGACAGCCGAGAGATGCTTAAGATTCCTGATGCGGCTTATATTACAAACCCAGGACGCGGCTATTTGCAGGTTGGGAGCAACGAAGTGTTTGAATCTGTTCAATTTGCATGGAGCGGGGCGCCTTACCGGCCAGGCGAGGATGCCAAGCAAAGCGATAATCAGATTTTCGAGATCAGGCTCGATGGCAGCCGCAGCAAGCTCGTGGATCCCTTGGAAATTATTCCGCAAGTACGGGCGGAAGAACGGGGGATCGAGCTGAAGCAGCTTAGTGTGCTGACACAATATATTGCCAAAGAGGCTGAGAGTCAAGGTATCCATCGTTTGCCAGGACCATGGCTTCCTCCGCTTCCAGCCGAGCTTGTCTTGGACGATTTGCCTGATGCAGTGATTGAGACTCGTACATTGTTGAACCCTAAAGTAGGTCTTGTTGATGATGTGGGCAATCAGACACAATTCCCGCTGCATATTGATCTCGAATCGGGGCACTGGATTATTTATGGCATGCCGGGAACAGGGAAAACGACGTTCATTCAGACGTTCCTTTATGCCCTTGCATTGGGGAATACTCCAGAGGATGTCCATATATATGCGCTTGATTTTGGCCGCATGCTCAAGGACTATCATCTGCTGCCTCATGTGGGGGATGTTATTCAGGATGACCAAGAGGAGAAAATTGAGCGATTAATAGGATTGCTGGAGGAGCAGATCAGATATCGAAAAGTATTATTTGCCGAAACAGGGGTTAAGTCAAGGCTTGCTTATTGCGACGATACCGGAGAGAAATTGCCAGCGATTCTTGTCGTTATTGATGGATATCTAAGCTTTAAAAATCAGTTTGAGAAAGCTCACGAAAGAATAGAAGTAATCATGCGGGAAGGCGCGAGTCTTGGGATATATTTTGCGATTACAGTGAATCGGGTATCGGATATTGCGGATCGAGTTAGAAGCAATTTCCCCAACGCCATTTCCTTTCAGCTATCTGATGCGGGGGATTACCATTATACGGTCGGCCGTCTATCCAGTATTCCTGGGCAGCTGCCGGAAGGACGCGGCTTTGTTAAAGGAGCCCTGCCGCCTTTTGAGTTCCAGACCGCGCTTTCGGTGGAAGCACCTAGCGAATCGGCTAGAGCCAAGAAGCTTAGAGAAATTTTTCAGACTATGGATGAGAGTTGGAAAGGCTATAAGCCGTCCCCAGTACGAACCTTGCCTGAAATGATTTCTTTGCAGGAATTCTGGGGAAGAAGCTCGGAGTACTCTTCCGAACAGTTTCCAATCGCCCTCAGAGTAGATGATCTTAAGCCATTTGTCTGGAACCTTGTTGATGGCCCTTTCTTTACGATTGCCGGGCGTGCGGAAGGTGGAAAGACTTCATTGCTTACTACAATTGGGATCATGGCATCGCAATACCGCAATTCAGAGGAGCTTGAGTTATATTTGTGTGATTTTAGACGCTCATCTCCGGGGGTAAGCGCACTTAGGTCATTAGCTCATACAAGAGGCTATGCATCGGACGATAGAAGTCTGGAGGAGATGCTCCAGACAATTCGAAATGAAGTAGAAAAACGACTTTCGGAACCAGCCTCGTCTGAAGGCAAGCCTAAGCTTATGCTTCTAATGGATGATGCGGATGTTACGGCTAAACGAATCTCGGGATCTTTCGCAGTAACAGAGCATTTGGAATACCTGACTCGTTACGGCCAGGAGAGTGGTTTGGTGATCGTTATTGCCGGGCAGGCAAGCGACCTGCATCAAAACTGGGACTCATGGATGAAAGAGATTAAATCCTCCCAGGTTGGGTGGCTTCTTGGCACAACCGACATTTCTGATGCTCAATTGTTCAATATTAAGATTCCATATGAGCAAAGCAATAAAATTCTTCCAGCAGGAGAAGGATACTATATTAGAAGAAAGATAGAGCGGATTAAAGCTGTACATTCGTTTGGCCATGGAATTAATTTGCTCGAGGATCAGATTAGAGAGGTAAATAAGTCTTGGGAAAATAGTCTTGTTTAGCTCGAAAATGTAAGAAAATGTATTGAAGGGAAACGGTTTTTTTAGTACTATTATATTAGTTTGTTAACATTTTCTATATTAGGAGGAATATCTATGTCACGTATTTTAATTACACCAGAGGAATTAGATAGAATTGCAGCACAATTTCAGAATGGGGCTAACTCTAGCAAGGATCTGTCGGACCGATTGAACTCGGCGATTCAATCTATGCAGGGTCAATGGGACGGGATGACGCAGCAGCGCTTCTTCCAAAGATATGAGACAGATAAGAAAAATATGCTGACATACATACAAATGCTGACAGACGTATCGACAGAGCTCAAAAATATTGCAGATCGCTTTAGACAAGCAGACCAACAAGGTTAGCAGGGAAAATTGGTTAAGGGCTAGGCTAAGTAATGACTTATTACTGGCCTGGCCTTTGATGTATCAAGGAATAAATAATGAGGAGAAATTCAACGTGAATTATCAAGTCCGGGCCACCGAGAACACCCCCGCACTAATCATCTACCTGCTGGATATCAGCGGTTCTATGACGCTGGAATTTGAAGGCCGCAGACGAATGGACATCATTAACGAGGCCTTGAAAACGGCGATCCGACAAATCGTATATCGTTCGACGAAAGGCACATCGCTATCGCCACGATATCGTATTTCTATTTTGGCCTATAGTGATGAGGTCTACGATTTGCTTGATGGAGTGAAATCTATTGATCGTATTGCCAACCGTGGGAATTTGCCGCAATTGTATCCAAAACGCTTCACAGATACAGCCAAAGCCTTCAGGCAGGCCGAGAAAATTCTCCTTTCGGAGCTTCCTCATATGACACATTGCCCCGCGCCTGTTATTTGCCATATGACGGACGGCGTTTACACCGGTGAGGATCCGGAGCCAATTGCCCGCCGAATTATGGACATGTCGGTTCCAGACGGGAATGTATTGATAGAGAATATCTTTATGACCGATGAGGCTGTCCAAGATAAAGTAAAGGACGTCAAGACATGGAAGGGCATTATGCCAGACACGTTCACGCCAGATCTATATTCGGAGAAGTTAAAGAGAATGTCTTCTGTTATTCCTGAGAGCTATCGGGAACTTATGACGGAGTCAGCTTACTCTATCCAGAAAGGGGCATTAATGATGCTTCCAGGAACAAGTGCTGACCTTATAGCCTTAGGTTTTCAAATGTCTGCTTCAACACCAATTAAATAACAAAAGGTGAGTTTATGGATCGAACGATAATGACAGTAATTATAGATTCCACCGGTGAAACGAAGGATTTGGATTTGCCTAGCCATGTGCCGTTAATAGAGCTGGTAGATCCTATACTGCGTGGGATCAGCCAGGGAGCGCCCCTGAATTACAACTTAGATCAGTTGGATTTCCTAATCAGCGACGGGAGCCAGCAATGGCAAAAGGTATCTGGAAATAGTACCTTGAGCGAACTAAAGGTGTTGGAAGGATACTATTTAAGATTAGAGAAAGTAGAGTCCTTCTCAACGGCCTCGGAAGCCCAGGACATGATGAAGAGCGATAAAATATCGTTGTTCTAGCATTTATAACTATAAAGGGAGTAATCCTTGTGTTTAGACCCGAAATAAATTTGAAGCTCCATATAAGAGAGAGAGTATTCAGCATGGCAGAACACCCGACTTTTCCCGGGGTTCCTTATGGTCAGGAAGGAAGACAAGGCACCGTATATAAACTCCTGAGTGAGGACGGCGGTCAAGATGTGGCTATGAAGGTCTTTCGGCCTTCCTTTAGACACCCTTCCTTAATTAGAACTTCGGAGAAGATGCTCGGCATATCCGGCTTCCGGGGCCTTCGTGTATGCGATAGACAAGTGCTGAGCCCCCAGCTGGAGATGGAGCTGCTAAGCCAATATCCTGAACTATTATACAGCGTAATCATGCCTTGGATCGATGGGGATACATGGTGTGAAGTTATTCAGGAGAGAAGAGAATTACAGGAAGAGCAATGCAGACATTTGGCAGTAGCGCTAGCCGAAATTCTTGCAGGCATGGAGCAGCAAGGTCTTGCCCATACGGATTTATCTTCGTCAAACCTAATGATTTCTGGCTATCAGGCGGAGGATCTGAGCGAGGTTCGCATCGAGCTTCTGGACCTGGAAGACTTGTATATGGCCGGGATTGAGGAGCCTGATCATTTGCCTGAGGGGATTAACGGGTATATGGCTCAGTATGTCCGGAAGGATTTGGTGTGGGGGCCGGATAGTGACCGTTTTGCCGGAGGAATCCTCATTGCAGAAATGTTAGCTTGGTCAAGCCCGGAAATTAGAAATCTTAGCTGGGGAGACAGCTATTTCGATCCTGACGAGCTTCAGCAAGAATGCAATCGATTCGAACTTATGCAGCAGACCATAGAGAAGCTGTATGGCTATGAGGCCGCTGGGTTATTCGTTAGGCTTTGGCGGTCGGAGCAGCTTCAGCAGTGCCCTTCGTTTGGCGAATGGCTAATTGCTCTTTCTTCTATTGACTCTGTAGTAGAGCTCGATCAGCCCGTAGAAGAACCGAGGGAGGATGTGGTTGATGAAGTCCAAGGCTCGGAAAAGCTCGAAGCGATTCAAGTTAATCCATTCCCCGACGATAAGCTGAAGGAATCGCTTCAAAAGGCAAGAGAGCTTGAAGGAAGGGGGCAATTAACGGCAGCTTTATGGGAATATGGCAAATTGATTTCTTATTTTCCCGAAGCCTCTTCCTTGCGCAGAGAAATCGAAATGGTAATGTCATCAGTACAGCAATCCATTGATGAGTCTCTAGAGGCAGAGGTCAAAGATACCTTGAAAGTAAGGGACATGTTGCGGAAGGAACAGATTACTGAGCCTGAGAACCTGTATCGCAATGTGTGGATGGTTACTTTAATTCTATCTGTGGTGTTTATCCTAATTTCACTGACAATTTATATCTTCAAGAATATTTAGGGGAAAGGATCGTGATGAGTTGTCACAGAATGAAGCGGTCTACCGACTTACATCGCAAGAGTTCTTCTTTCTGACTGAAATGCTGGGGCTTCAAGGAGTTGCTGGGTTTGAGGATCCTTTTCGCGGCTATTTGGTTGACGAAATCGAAGAGCAATTTGATCAAATCAGGCCGGGGTTAATATCCAAAGGATATCTTATCCAGGGCAATGCTTCTGCAGCATATGAAATAGAAGATGTGCTTGGAATCTGTATTGCCGTCTGCGGAGCATCGGACGCCGTTCAGGTCAAGAAGTTTATTGCCGGCTCTGGAAGCTATGACGCATTCTTATATTTTATGCCGAATCTGGTCGTCGAGATGATGGTTGACGAAAAGGGCAGTATTGTTCTTAGTCCGGTAGCCAATGCGGAAATTTCTTTTGAATGGCTGTTCCGTTTTTTTCCGCTAACCTTGCGGTCAGAGAGGCAATGCGAGCTGCAGTTGAATGATTGCAGCTGGAACAAGTGGAGCGCTATGACATCCAAGGAAAGAGCAGCACTCTTAGAAGAGAAGGAGTGTCCGGAAGATGAGCTGCAGCCGCTTGTTGCTGCATTTGAAAATGCGGAGCGCTCGGGATCTATGGTGTTTTGGAATAGACAGGAGTATAAATGGTACACCGAAAGCTATCATTATGTGCAGAACGAGCAGGAGCTGTACCTGGTTTCGGAAATCAGCAACGAAGATATTAATATTCAGGCTTATAACCCTGAAGTTATTCTGGATGGTTTGAATCGTTTTGGAGCTAACTTCGATCTGGGCGTTGAAGTTGAGGGAGGAGGATAAGCATGGCAAAACGCATCAAGATTGAACCGGAGCAAATTAAAAAAATTGGCGATCGATTCCTTGCCTGCAGTGAGCAAAATTTAAATATGTCCAAGGAATTAAAAGCGTTAATTGATGGTTTAGGCGGTGACTGGGAAGGAAATTCAAGAGAGCGCTTCTATTCATCCTATCAGGATGCACATAAGCAACTAGAGAGCGTGTCTACCTTGCTGAGAGACGTTGGAGATGAGTTGAATGCAATCGCCGAGAGATTCAGGCAAGTTGATATGAATACATATTAGGAGGAGTGGCCAATGCCGATTCGTGCTGATGTCTATGAACTCCAGAGAATAGCCCAACAAGTCAGATCAGGCAGCCAGCTATTAAATAATGAAGCGCGGGGTCTGAACGAACGGGTATCCTCGATGAACTGGAAGGGCCAGGCCTATCAGCGCTTCATACAGGGATTTCGTGAGACTCACCTGAAGCTAGGGCGAACAGCGTCTCAAATGGACGGATTTGCAAATTCACTTGAACGGATCGCTGAAGCCTTTCGCCAGGCGGATATGGAAGAAGATCGCCGAAGAGAAGAACAGGCTAGGCGTGAGCGTGAAGCGGCGATTGCCCGTGCAAATGCAAGCCGAATGAAATAAGGGGGGAGCAGCTTGAGAATAGAGGTGGAAATTCCGAGCCTGAATCAAACAGGCCGAGAGTTGAAGAGAGCTGCTAATGAACTGGAAAGCATGCAGTCAAGCCTTCAGCGAGCTATGAGCAGGCTTACTCTTGAGAGCCGGAGCCGGTCTGACGTCGATAGTACTTTCCGGCAAATTGATCAGAGGATTACGGAGATAAGGCGCGAGCTTGAAGAACTCTCACGACAGTCTATTACCAAGGGCGAGCAGTTTGGTGAAGCAGACGGCAAGGGGCGTCCTTTCAAAGAGAGTAAAGTGTGGAAATTCATCAAGACTGCTGCAAGCATGGCATTGGATTTTGTACCGATTGTGGGTAATGCCAAAGGTATTATTGAAGCCGTAATCGGGAGAGATCTAATTACAGGTGAGAAGCTGGCTCCTTGGGAGAGGGGGTTAGCCGTTCTAGGGCCTTTAGGAAAAGGCGCTCGAAATACGGCGAAATTAGTTAAGTTTGCCGATGAGGCCGTGGATGGAATTCGTGTTGTTGCCCGAAACAGCGATACGGTTGCAGATGCCGTGAAGCAAGGCGAACGGGCAGTGGATGCGGCTGCCGAGGCGAAAGCCGCTGTTAAGCAAGCGACAGACGCCGCTGGCCATGTCAAGGGCGGCGACGAGGTTGCATCGGCGATCCATCGCAGCGACAGCGTCTCCCAAGCTGGTAAAACAGGTGATCGTGCGGCTAACACTGCCGAGGAGTTGACGTCAGCTAAACAGGTCTCTGCAGCTGAAGACAGTATGAAAGGGATGGATCGTGCAGCAAAGAATACAGATGCTCTGAAGGGATCAGATCAAGCGATAGCTGCAGCCATCGGAGCAGGAACTGGTGGAACAGCTGCAACAGCAGCTGCGCTAGCGAGCAGAGGAAACAAAACAGCTGCGGCGGCTAAAGAGGCCCCAACGAGTATGAAAGGAGGCTCGAATTCTCTCGAAGCGGGACAACACGGCGGGGGTGGAGGTACATCTGCCTCCAAGTCTAAAACGGATAGTTCAACGATGAATAACAGCAATCGTAATACGGAGAGCTGTGTGGGGGATCCCATTCATACTGCAACAGGACAGCAATTTATTGTTCACCCTGCTCTTAAGCTGTATGGTGCGGGGATATGGCAGTTTGAGCTGTATTACCATTCAGGTCTGCTCCAGGACAGCGAGCTTGGAATTGCCTGGACGCACAATTATGCTATGAAATTGGAGGAGACGAGCCCGCAAGGTACGGATACCAGGAGAGCTATAACCGTCTGGCGCAATGCGAGCCATTACAATGTGTTCTATCAGGAAGCTGACGGAGTATTCCGGGGCGGAGATATCGACTCCAAATGGAATGAACTGCATTTAACGGATAAGGGCTATGAATTGCGAACCAGAGATCGGGAGAGTTTTTATTTTAACCATGATGGAAGGTTCGAGCGGCATCGCAACCGTGATGGTTTTCTGCTCCAAGCCTTGTATGATGAAGGACGCCTTATTAGCTTGAAAGATGCTGTTACTGGCAGGGCATTGAACTTTCTGTACGATAACAAAGGTTTGCTAGAGCGTGTGTATGATAATGCCAGGGCAATTGAGTTTACTTATAATGAGTCTCGCCATTTAATACAGTTTCTCGATCCTAATGGGCACTGCTCCCAGTTGACTTATGATAAAGATGGGCGGATTGTCTCTTTAATGGTTGCTGGAGAAATTCAGTTCGTTAATACATTTGATTCAGAGCATCGGATCATCGCTCAAGAGGATAGCAGAGGAGCCATTTCCCGTTTGAGCTATGATACTGACAGCAAGCCGGGTTATACCATTACGACCTTGATCGATGCTTTGGGGCAAGAACGACAATTTGTTCATGATGCAAACCATTTATTAATTGAGATCACAGAACCAGATGGAACCAAGCGTGAATATACTTATAATGAATGGGGACAAGAGACGGCACGGATAAATGCGATGGGTGAGAAGACAACCAAAGAGTATGACCAGCAAGGTCGTCTCATCGCAATCATCGACCCCTCAGGCAGCCGTACTTCATACACTTATAATAGCAAGCACCTCGTTGTACAGGAGATTGATGCATTAGGCGGGGTTACGAGTTATGAGTATGACGAGCAGGACCGTTTGCTTTCGGTTACTCGCCCGGACAGCACTGTCAGCAAATATACTTACGATTCGAAGGGGCTTCGAATTGCTTATCAGGACTTCTCTGGAGCTGTCACGAAATATCACTACCAGGATACTGGAGAGCTGTCGGGAATAGAAGATGCTGAGGGAAGAATATTTACAGTTGCTCATGACGACGCGGGACGAGTGAATGACATTCGGGACCCGCTGGGAGGTCAAACCAAACGACTATACGATGCCAATGATAATTTGGTAATGGTGACCGATCCGATCGGCAGAGCTTGGAGCTTTGCTTATGATGCCAATGACCATTTGATTGAAGAGAAGAAGCCATCCGGAGCGACCATTAAATATACCTATAATGCCGCCGGACAGATGGAGTCGACTGAGGATGCCTTGGGGCATACGGACAGATATACATACGATAATGAAGGGCGCCTTGTAGAACATACGAACTCCATTGGAGCCACAACACGGCTTGTTTACGACAGCGTTGGCCGATTGTCGACGGTTACCGATCCGTTAGGCCGTGAATTGGCTTATACGTATGACAAAGCGGGCAGATTATTGTCTGTGGTCGATGCGGAAGGACAGCAGATCCAAGCTTTAACCTATGATATGAATGGAAACCCTATAGCTGTAACCAATGCTCTGGGGCACACGACGCATCGACGATTTAATGCTCTGCGCCAGCTGATTGAGGAGAAGGACGCTCTTGGACGTCAGATAGAGCTTGTTTATGATGCAGCTCATCGGGTCAGTGCGGTGATAGAGGAACATACAGCCCGCTATGAGCAATCCTTTGATGCCATGGATCGCTTGGCATCTTATACGGATTCCAACGGGAATCGCACGATGCTTCGCTATGATCAGACAGGGCTGCTGGTTGAAGAGAAGAATGCTGCTGAAATGAGCCTGGTCAATAGCTATGATGAGCGAGGGTGGCTCATATGCCGCAGCAATGCAAGAGGTCAGAACACGGAATATCATTATGATGCTGCTGGACAGGTCGTAGAGGTTAAAGATGAAGCCGGTCAAATCTCGCTAGAATATGATTTGGACGGACGAGTGATATCTGCCGTTGAAGGCAGCGATCGGGCCGAGCGAAGCTATGATTTGATGGGGAGATTGATCGAATCCCGCGATCCATGGGGCCATCGGATTCGTTATAGCTATGATGCCCTGGGACAGCTGACTCATTTGACTTATCCAGACGGAAAAATAGTGGAATACCGCTACAACGCCGCAGGTGAACTATGTGAGGTCAAGGACTGGCGCGGTCGTCTAACCCGGTATAAATATGACGCCAACGGACGTGTTATAAATACTGTACGTCCTAACGGAAGCACTGAACATCGAAGTTACGATGCGGCAGGCCAGCTTCTTCGCATAAAGGATGCAACAGCCCATGGCGTGATGCTGCAGGATCTTCGATATGTCTATAATGAAATCGGCCAAATCGTAATGGAGGATGAAAGGCAGTATACCTATGATAACCTTCGAAGATTAAGCAGCGGATCGTGGCCGGGACGCCGATTCCATTACACCTATGACTTAGGTGGAAATATTACCGAAAGCGGCGATAGTTCATCTGATGCCAAATTGAACATGTCCTACGGCTCAGATAATCGACTTGCTAAGGTTGGAATCTTCCCTGTTGAGATGGATCGGGATGGCAATCTGCTCTATATGACCGACGGTGAAATCATGGAAGCCTACGAATATGATGTCCGCAACCGATTGTGCACAGCAGGCAAAGCGAGATATCGATATAACTGGAGGGGCGACCGAATTTCCCTAACCTGGAGAGGGACAACCACCCGTTATGTCATCGACGATCGTACCGAGCTAAGTCAAGTGCTTATGGAGCTTCATGAGGATGGGACTCCAAAGGCCTTCTATGTATATGGTCATGGCCTGATTGGCCGGGAGGATGAAGCCGGGAATTACTTGAGCTATCACAGCGATCTTCGCGGAAGCACGACGCTGCTGACCGATGAACAAGGCCGGGTAAGAGATCGCTATACTTATGATCCATATGGCAAGATTGAAAGCCACGAAGGAGACACTCGTCAGCCCTTCCAGTATAATGGAAGAGACGGAGTCATGACAGACCCGAACGGGCTGTATTACATGCGTGCCCGTTACTACCATCCGGTGCTAAAACGCTTCCTTAACCGCGACGTTATCCGCGGAGACCTGCAGGATGGCCAAACCTTTAACCGCTATGCCTACGTAAACGGCGACCCAGTTCGCTACATTGATCCTCTGGGATTGATGAAGCAGCAATGTTCGGGTGGGGGTAAGGGTGAGGGGACGGGTAATCTTAGTCCTTCCAATTATCCAAATCCAGACCCATCCATGTCAGTGCCACCCGTAAGATATGAGCCTACAACTTTTGAAGAAGTCATCAGAATGCGTCAGGGAAAAGGTCCGACAACAAAAGCTACTCACGGTGATAGGAACATTGAAGCACATCATAGACAACAAATCCCTGTACAAAATGGTGGTATACTGGATGAGTTGGAGCAGAGAGTTCATCGTGGGGCAGGTAATCATACTAGACACCAAGGACCATCTAATCTGACACCTGCTCAACGTGCGAAGGAAATTAGGGAACATTACAAACAAAGAGGTAATGAATATATGTTACCTGGCGAGGGTATTTAGGAGGTAGGTATGAAAAAAGAAGAAATTGATAATTTGTTAAAAAATATTTTGGACGAAGAAGTGGGTCAACTTGACCCACCTTCTCCAAGTGATTGGAAACAACTCGAAGTAAAATTCAATTGCAGTTTTAATGAGGAATTTCGCTATTTCATTGAATTAATGGCGAAGTATTCATTTCCTGGTGACATACTCAATGTTTCTACGGGGACGACAAACGGTAACGATACCATTGAGTTTACCTATAATTATGAAATGAATCTGGGAAGATGGAATGCTGATTTTATTCCATTTTACAGTATCGGCAACGGTGATTACTTCTGTCTTAATTCTAGAGAGTGTCCTAACTCACCTGTTTTTTACTTCTATCATGAAGACTGCCGAGTGGAGAAATACTCAAATAGTTTTACGGAATGGTTAGAAGGGTTGCCAGAATTTCTTGGATAGAGTAGAGAGGTCTTAAGGGTTCAAACTATTGAGCCTTTATTTTTTGGTGGGGCTACCCATTGACGAATAAACGCATCATTCAACCAATAACACATCTAACCCATGTAATACCGTTACAAAGATTTCTCCATTTCATTTGTACGCACAATAAATGCTTGAATTTTATACCCTAAATAACGCAATACCGTTACGATGAACAGGTCGATTATGGTCAGATACCACCATGATTGACCTGTTTTTTGTTATCTTCGTTTTCTCAAAGGTTTTTCAAATCAATCGCAACTTTGCGAATAGATACCCCGATGGATATAGTGTCGGGAACATCGCAACTAATCCACTGGATAGTCCGACAACTATATTGTCAGGACTGAACTGAAAATTTTACAACGGGAAGGTTATGTGTTAAAGGCTAGCCACCTGCCCTCTAATTAAGCCCGAAATTCATCAAAAAATTCGGGAGGGGGCGGCACATGAAAGGGGTCACTGTATCCATCGACCGCATTGTCATTGACTTTACAGACGTTTATTGGGACTTCTTCAATGAGTTCCATAAACGCATCTGTCACTATTACGGGGTCAGGATGGCAGTAGGGGATAGAGGATTTCAATACCGTATCAGAATCAAAACGGGGGAACACTTCCTTCATATCTCCTACAAGTTGGTCTTTGCTCCGAAAACTCGTAAGAATACGCTGAGGATTGAAGCCTATCCGAAGTCGCTTGTTTACTTCCGGTACTGGCTTGAACAAATCCGAGACTATGCCAATGAAATCTTGTTTGTGCGTTGTGATGTTGCTTTCGACATTCCTGTTCCCATCAATGACCTATTTACAATGTCAACGAAGGGTCGCAAGCTACGACTGTTCAAAGGAACACGTTATTACAACGGCAAACATCAGCGTCAGGAGGATGGCTATTGTCGGGTGTATGACAAGAAGCGTCAGTTGTCGGAGACAAGGCGGTTGAAAATACAAGAGGAGCAAACGAGGATGGAAATTGTATATGCTCCAAAGGGGAAGATACCGCTTGCTTCATTGGTTCAGTATCCGCCGCAGTTTAACAATAAGTATCTATGTGCTGTGCTTACGGACTTTTCTAAGTTTGCCCCGAAGGTGGGGCGGTTAGTTCAGGAGATTCAGCAAGGAGAACTTCTACCGCAGGATACTACTCCTTACTACCGGAAGCAAATTCAGGAACAGATGAAAACGCAGGATGTTATTGACCTGAATGAAGTAGCGGCGGAACAATGGCAGGAAGCGATAATACTCCCCTGTGCCATTCTATCCGGTAAGGTTAGTCATCTTCCAATACTAGAAGTTCGTTCAAGCTGATATTAAGTGTACGGCATATCTGTTCTAACGTATCGAAATATGCCGCATTAACTTTATCGGAGCAAAGATGACTGACCGTACTTGGTCTTATGTTCATCCTACGTGCAAGTTCACGTTGGCTGATACCTTGTGCTTCGAGGATTTCCTTTAATCTTAACCGAATTGGCATAGTATTCCCCTCCATAACGCAATGCCGTTACGAAATAATGTGGATTTCTTTCATCTTATCACCTGAAATCTCTTGTGTGCAACGGTATACCGTAATATAATCAGAGTATGTTACGGAATACCGTTACAAAAATTGAGATTTCTGTAACGGTGGGGGAGGAATCAACATGAATGTCATCGGTTATGTCAGAGTGTCAACGAGTGGACAAGCCAAAGATGGCCACAGTTTAGCGTACCAACAAGATGAAATCCGCTCCTATTGTCAGGTACAAGGATGGAATCTGATGAACATATACAGTGATGAAGGTATTAGTGGGGCGAAGGTCGATGAAGAAGCCCTAGAAGTGGACAGAATCGGCTTTCAGAGCATGTTAGCCGCCCTGTCTACCCAATCCATTTATGCAGTTATCGTCCTCAATACAAGCCGTTTATGGCGGTCTGACATTGTGAAGGTGTTGGTGCATCGAGAGTTCAAGAAGCATGGGGTGGACGTTCGGAGCATCGAACAGCCGACCTACAGCATCTACAAGAAAGACCCGAACGATTTTCTAATCAACGGACTGATGGAACTGCTCGACCAGTACCAACGGCTCGAAATCGCCCTCAAGCTTGGCAGGGGGCGTTATAAGAAGGCGGAGCAGGGCGGCTATGCCGGAGGGAGAGCCACCTTCGGCTACAAGGCAAAGAAAGGTCAGAAGTACATCCAAGTGGATGAAAGCCAAGCCCGAACCGTCCGCAGAGTATTTCAGCTAAAGGAAGAACATCCGGCATGGTCACTATCCCAAATTGCCGAAGCCATGAATGAAGAAGTTTTACGACCCAACAAGGCAGACTGTTTACGAAAGTGCAAATTAAACGAATCTTGGACAAACGGGATTTTTATAGTGGAACATACCGCTATGGAAATATAGAAGCTGATGGCTTACATGAAGCCATACTGTGACAAGTATTGATTGGAGAGGCTTGCGTCCCGTTGCGAACCGAAAGGTTAACGCTTGAACTGAGGTTGCCCCCATTCTTTACCCATCACGCAGACTTAGAATCCGTACACAGGGGTGATTTCTTTTATGCATTACAAAATGCGTCATGTTTACGTAGGGTTAGACCTGCATAAAGCCCACCATACAGCAGTTATCATCAACTGTTGGCATGAGCGGCTAGGCGAAATCCAAATCGAGAATAAGCCATCTGCCTTTGACGAGTTGATGAAGTTCGTCAAGAAGCATACGCCAAAAGAAATGACCCCTGTCTATGGATTAGAAGATACAGGCGGCAACGGCAGAGCATTAGCCGTTTACCTTGTCGAGAAGAAGCAAATCGTCAAGGAAGTCAATTCCGCCCTGTCCTACAATGAACGTATGAGCAATGCAACAACCCAAAAGAGCGACAGTTGGGATGCGTTCTGTATTGCGAAGGTTCTGTTTGCAAGGCTCGATGACCTGCCGGATGCGAATCCGCAAGATATATACTGGACTATTGGGCAACTGGTGGCAAGACGGAACTCTATCGTCAAACATGCCGCTTCGCTCAAGAACCAACTTCATCAGCAGTTAAGCTATCACTATCCGTCCTACAAGAAGTTCTTCTGTGATATTGACGGGAAGGCGGCTCTAGCCTTTTGGGAGAAGTACCCTGCTCCGTATCACTTGGAATCGGTGGGGGCGGAGGAACTAGCGGCTTATCTCCGTAAAGCAAGCCATAACACCTGTTCTACCCGTAAAGCAGAAGAAATCTTGGAACTGGTAAAGAAAGACGGAGAAACAAAGCGAAACTACCAAGCATCAAGAGACTTTCTTGTTGTAAATATGGTACAGGACATGAAGCGGAGCAGAGAACTTATTAAAGAGACAGAAGCACAGCTACGTCAGGTACTGTCTGAGACAGATTACAAACTGGATTCGATGGACGGTATTAGCACCGTTACAGCGGCGGAACTGATTGCCGAAATCGGAGACATTCGCCGCTTTCCTAACGCTGACAAGCTAGCCCGTTTCGCCGGAATTGCTCCTATTCGCTTTAGTTCGGGCGGCAAGGGCAAAGACCAAGCAAGCGGACAAGGAAATCGGGTGCTGAACGCCATCTTCCACAACCTAGCCGTTCAGCAAATCCAAGTCGCTAAAGGTGACAACAAGAAGCAACGGAATCCTAAGTTCTACGAGTATTACCAACGCAAGCTAGCAGAGGGAAAGACCAAGAAGCAAGCCCTTATATGCGTCATGAGAAGGCTTGTAAACATTATCTACAGCATGATGAAGCACAAGACGGAATACAGGGCGGCGGCAACTCTAACAGAGCGTCAAGCAAGCTGATATAATGGGTGGTAATTGGAAGAACCAGTTGCCACCTTCTTTATTCCCAAGTTTAAGATTACAACTTAGGGGATGGGTGAAGCTCAAACACCAAAGTATGTTCCAAAGGACGCTAGCGGTAATCCTATGCCGCTTCCTAGAACAGACGGAAAAATGATAAATGGAACTGTTCATGTGCCTGAATCAATGAATCCTCATACACAGATTGGGTGGCAAAAAGGTAGAAAAGGGGATTATATTCAAACCCTTGAGTGGGGGAAGAATGGTGTTCCAGTGAAACGTACAGATTGGACTGACCATGGTCGTCCGAATCATACCAATCCACATGACCATCTTGCAGTCTTTAAAGATGGCTCATGGAGTTTTAAGTAATGGAGGTGGGAAAGTTGGAGGACAATTATCTAAAAAAACCTACATTTATACTTAGATTAAGTGGGGAGTATTTCCAAAGTGAGATAGGTTGTTTGGGAGAACAGCTTGTTCAAATACTAGCCTGTATTCAACACGAAACCTCCAATTTTACTTGGTTTGCTTTTGATGTGTTTGGTAGCAGTAACCAACCATCCGAAGTATTATTTCCAAAACCATACTCAGAAATCCTAAGTACAGATGAACTGATTAAAAAAGCAGAAGAGATAGTGCAGTTCCATTCGGGAGTGTTCATCGGGATTAGGAAAGGTAAAAAAATTGGATGGGATTCCAATATATTACCAGAAACAGAAGAAAGTGAAGGACTACAACATCCTGAGGCAGAATTAGAAATTCGTCCATTTGATACTTCATATTTTGAAGTTTACGGTATGGACATTAATATCGAAAATAAAATTAAATCTTGTTTCATGTAATTGTTTTGAGAGCACCAGTAGAAATTTTACTGGTGTTTTTTATGGTTAAGAGGGGCTGTCTAGTCCCGAAAGAGCCCATATTCCAACCAATAAAACAAATAACTAATGTAATATACCTACGCAGATTTTATCATTTTGTTTGTACGCCCATTATATTTGAATTTTACTACTAAATAACGCCATTTCGATACATTGAACAGGGCAAATAAGGTCAGATGCCACCTGATTGACCTGTATTTTGTTATGTTCATTCGCTTTCTCATAGGGAAATATGCTGCGCAACTGTAGAATACGCCGCCGCGAAATACGTTGCCATTATCGCTAACCTTAAGTGAGGCAACCCCCGCTATGTCATCGACGATCGTACCGAGCTAAGTCAAGTGCTAATGGAGCTTCATGAGGATGGGACACCGAAGGCCTTCTATGTATATGGTCATGGCCTGATTGGCCGGGAGGATGAAGCCGGGAATACTTGAGCTATCACAGCGATCTTCGAGGAAGCACGACGCTGCTAACCGATGAACAAGGCCGGGTAAGAGATCGCTATACTTAAGATCCATACGGCAAGGTTGAAAGCCACGAAGGAGACACCCGTCAGCCCTTCCAGTATAATGGAAGAGACGGAGTCATGGCAGACCCGAATGGGCTGTATTACATGTGTGCCCGTTACTACCATCCGGTGCTAAAACGCTTCCTGAACCGCGACGTTATCCGCGGAGACCTGCAGGATGGCCAAACCATTAACCGCTATGCCTACGTAAACGGCGGCCCGGTTCGGTTATATTGATCCTCTGGGATTGATGAAGCAGCAACGTTCGGGTGGGGGTAAGAGTCAGAGTGTTTTGAAAAGCGATATGACTTTTGGACGGATGGTGAATTAATTGAATTTTATTAAAAACATCCATAAAATTATCGATAAAAAACCTGACTTTGATTTAAGACAACTAAATTTTATAACCATTTTAAATTATTATATTGATGTAAATTCAGAGTTTGAGAATGTTTCTTATCTTGAAATATGTTTTGTTTTGGAATCTAACGTTCAGAATGAGAAATTAGATGTATTTATTAAATTTACAAATGTATCCTCATTAGAAGTTAAAGGTTTTTTTGGGGGGGGATATAATCAAATCTTAGGTTTTGAAATTATTGATTATGGACGAGATGAATGGGAGAAAGCTACAAGATATTTTATTAATGATTACGAGAATAGCACTCTTAAATTTTACTGTGAGTCAGTTGAAATACTATCTGTAGACTAGTGCGAAAAAACCTTGAATTGCTTATGCCTTTCGAGGTTTTTTTGTATGCTGCCAAGTGTTGAAGAATTCAAATAATCATCTAGTAGAAGCCTAGAATATGATGCTTACAACCGAATCTCCCTAACTTGGAAGGGCCCCCCCCCCCGCTATGTCATCGACAATCGCCAAAAAGGTGGACAAGGTCCACATTTTAATGTAAGATCTGCCGATAATACCCGAACAGGTAAAGTTCCAGGTACGATGGAGCATTATCCATTTAATAAATAGAGGTGGTTAAGAAGTGTGGTATAAAGTCTTGGAAAGAAACAACTTTCTAGTAAGTTTGTATGAACAAGTACCTGAACTTAAGGATGTTCGTATTGCTGAAGTAAACATCCATGATGAAGGGCGTGTTGTCGCAGTTAAATTTGATATGCCTTATTATGCTGAAAGACCACCCAAGAAGTGGGTGGAACTAGGCGAGAATACTGTTGCTGTTAGAATTGACTTGTCGGCTATTCAAGAAATTACACTGAATTCCGGCTCATTTGACTTCAAGGCAAACATTGAAATCTTCAAGGATGAAGCCAATTTAATTGTTGTTAAAATTACTGGAACAGTTAATGCCCTAATTAAGGCTGAATCAGGATTTATTCAATCTGTTACTGGCTATTGTAATTAAGGGCTTATTATTGGTGGGGCTACCCAGTACCGAATGAACTCATCATTCAACCAATAACACAAATAACCCATGTAATACCAGTGTGAAGATTTCGTCGTTTCGTGCTATTCCGTTACATTGAACAGGTCGATTATGGTCAGATACCACTATGATTGACCTGTTTTTTGTTATGCTCATTCGCTTCCTCATAGGGAAATCTACGCGACTGTAGAATACGCCGCCCCCATATACGCTGCTATTATCGCAAACCTTAAGTGAGACAACCACCCGTTGTCATCGACGATCGTACCGAGCTAAGTCAAGTGCTTATGAAGCTTCATGAGGATGGGACTCCAAAGGCCTTCTATGTATATGGTCATGGCCTGATTGGCCGGGAGGATGAAGCCGGGAATTTACTTGAGCTATCACAGCGATCTTCGCGGAAGCACGACGCTGCTGACCGATGAACAAGGCCGGGTAAGAGATCGCTATACTTATGATCCATATGGCAAGATTGAAAGCCACGAAGGAGACACTCGTCAGCCCTTCCAGTATAATGGAAGAGACGGAGTCATGACAGACCCGAACGGGCTGTATTACATGCGTGCCCGTTACTACCATCCGGTGCTAAAGCGGTTCCTGAACCGCGACGTTATCCGCGGAGACCTGCAGGATGGCCAAACCTTTAACCGCTATGCCTACGTAAACGGCGACCCGGTTCGCTACATTGATCCTCTGGGATTGATGAAGCAGCAATGCTCGGGTGGGGGTAAGGGTGAGGGGCCATTTGTACCAGATGATTATTGGAAAAGGGATGCTCCTAAAAACTCAACTCCGGGTGACAAAATTACACATAATAAGTACAATGAAAGAACAGGAGAATTAGAAAAATCGACTGTTATATATGACAGCTATGGTAGGCAACAATATAGAGTTGATAATACTAATCATGGGTACTCTGACCATTCTAATCCACATTTACATGAAACGAAGTATGGACCTAAATATGACCCACAATATGGATATGAAAAGCGATATGACTTTTGGATGGATGGTGAATTTATTGAATTTTATTAAAAACATTCATAAAATTATCGATAAAAAACCTGACTTTGATTTAAGACAACTAAATTTTATAACCATTTTAAATTATTACATTGATGTAAATTCAGAGTTTGAGAATGTTTCTTATCTTGAAATATGTTTTGTTTTGGAATCTAACGTTCAGAATGAGAAATTAGATGTATTAATTAAATTTACAAATGTATCCTCATTGGAAGTTAAAGGTTTTGGGGGGGGATATAATCAAATCTTAGGTTTTGAAATTATTGATTATGGACGAGATGGATGGGAGAAAGCTAAAAGATATTTTATTAATGATTACGAGAATAGCACTCTTAAATTTTACTGTGAGTCGGTTGAAATACTATCTGTAGACTAGTGCGAAAAAACCTTGAATTGCTTATGCCTTTCAAGGTTTTTTTGTATGCCAAGTGTAGAAGAATTCAAATAATCATCTAGTAGAAGTCTAGAATATGATGCTTATAACCGAATCTCCCTAACCTAGAGGGGGACAACCACCCGCTATGTCATCGACGATCGTACCGAGTTAAGTCAAGTACTCATGGAGCTTCATGAGGATGGGACTCCGAAGGCTTTCTATGTATATGGTCATGGCCTGATTGGCCGGGAGGATGAAGCCGGGAATTACTTGAGCTATCACAGCGATCTTCGCGGAAGCACGACGCTGCTGACCGATGAACAAGGCCGGGTAAGAGATCGCTATACTTACGATCCATATGGCAAGGTTGAGAGCCACGAATGAGACAATCGTCAGCCCTTCCAGTATAATGGAAGAGACGGAGTCATAACAGACCCGAACGGGCTGTATTACATGCGTGCCCGTTACTACCATCCGGTGCTAAAGCGGTTCCTGAACCGTGATGTTATCCGCGGAGACCTGCAGGACGGCCAAACCTTTAACCGCTATGCCTACGTAAACGGCGACCCAGTTCGCTACATTGATCCTCTGGGATTGATGAAGCAGCAATGTTCGGGTGGGGGTAAGGGTGATGCTAGAACTTACTACCACGTAACAACCAAGGATTCCGCTCAACAAATTATGGATTCAAATAAACTAGGTAGATCCGGTAATCAATGGGAATCACGCGTTTTTGCATGGACTGAACAACCAACTAAGTCGCAAGCAAAAGCCGCCGGAATTGGAGGTCGGACTCAAACAGTTTTGGAATTTAAGACAAATGCCTCATTCGAACCTGACGTAGGCATAATTAACTCAAAAATAAAACATATTACTGTACAAACAACAGATTTTCAGAGAGTACCAATTGAAATTTTTGATGTTAAAGAGATTGGATTTAAGAAAGGGTGGTGGGAGTTCTGGAAGTAAACCAAATTGAGGTTAATATTGAAAGCGCTTTGTATTACCCTAAAATGAAAGATTACGGTGAAATGATAGATGATATTAAAGATTTTCGATATATTTTTAAAAAGGGTGGATCGTATGGAATTATTGGTCAATGTGGTGAAGGTGGCTGGGGGTTGTCTTATAATCTAGCTGGAAGAGAACAATTTATTTCCGGTGAAATTAAATTGGATGGCATGTTAGCTACTTTAACCGATTTAGAGGGCATTAGCTGGTATGTAGGGGAAGGGATTTCTAGGAACCCTTTTTCAAAAAGGAAAAGTATTATTAAGCAGCTAGAGGAAGCAATCAAACACAATCACAGTGGTTCGATACAAAGTGTTGGGGAAATTGTTGAACTTTTTAATTTATCACAAGATCGATTGAATCTAAAATTGGAGGAGCTTAGTTGGGAGAGATGGAAAGCCTCCTTAGCTATTGGGTATGCCTATGGTAAACAAATATTTTGTTTTCCTTGGATGAGTACGGGATGGATTAACGATTTAATATTGAATTGTAGTATTCATATCTGTATCGAAATCTTAAAAAATGCTGGCGCGATTATTATACTTCCTACACAAGCGGAAGAAAGTGTAGGCTTTTTCGTTGATGAAGTCGTATATCTTCGTAATTCTAGGCACGTACCTTCTAAGCGAGCACAAGAGATTGTAGAGCAATATATGCAAAGTAAGGTTTCAACTAACTAGTTAGCTACCACAACGAGCTTTACGGTTTTCTATCCAATGGGCAACTAATGATTAAATTTTTCACAACCTTGATGGGCTGCGAGCCTTTCAAGGTTTTTCTATTTAATTCTTCCTGGCTATAATTCAACAATTTTATTCCAAAACAACAAAATACGACAAACTTCTCAATCGCTAAATGGTATTATTATCCTATATTTCCTAATACAAGTGCCTGGAGAACTATGTCTTCGTGGTGGGTAATGGGGAATATGTAATGTATAACTCATCTATTATTAAGAATAGGAGCGTACATAACATGAAGAAATGGATGGTTGGAAGGTTTACTATAGTTTTAGTGACAGCCCTCTTGGTTGGGGTAACAAGTGTTGCTGAGGATAAGGCTGGAGCCAATACGGCAACTACAGCTTCCAAGCAGGAAGCTGCAATTCCAGCGGCTTTGCCTATAGTGAATCAGCCTGTTCAGCGGGGGGAATTCCTTAAGCTGGTTGTTGCCACACTGGAGCTGCCTTTAGAGGAAGCTGCGGGTTCCGGGTATGAAGTTTACGCTAAGACAGCACGCGATCATCAATTATATGTTGAGACGGACTTTCCAAGCTCATACCAATCGCTGAGCAAGCCTATTACCCGCAAGGAGGTTGCTAGAGTGGTTGTGCGGGCAACGGGAGGGAATACACAAGAAGACGATAAGTGGATGTATCTGGCTACCAAATCAGGTTTGCTCACGGGGCTGGGTAAGGGGGAGCTTGGCGAGGACAAGACCATAACTCAGGCCCAAGCTGACAAAATTATGGAACGTATTCGGACGTTAAATGCAGGAGGGCAGTTAAAAGCTGACAAGTATGCAGTCTCCAGTGCCGAGCTAGCCTGGCATAAGACGAATATATTTACCGTTATGCCAGAATTTTTTGTTACTAGAGAGGAACATTATAAGGGGAAGACAATAGAGGACTTGTGGCGTGAGGATCTAATGGTCATTGAAACGAAGAATGGCCTATATAAGGGACAATTGGATGCGCTTATCGCTATTGATTTAGAGGATCCCAATGACCCGAATTTAAAGCTGCTTGATCCAATCCAGGAGTTAAAGATTGATTTTAACGGAGCCAGAATAAATAATGTACCTGTGGACAACTATCCCATTACAGATTGGAAGAAAAGCTACGTACTTCTATTCAAGGGAAGAACAATATACAACAAAGATAAAACGAAATTTGCTACGTATCAGCACGGGCCGTTAACTTCCATTCATGGAATAGAACCGCCTGATTATCAATTGTTTCGTGAAAAGAAGGTCTTGAATCAAGCTGCCAGTCTTTATCGCAAAGAAGCTAACGATGTGGAAGCTTATATTATTCCCAAAGAAGGGTGGATTCAGGAGAAAGAAAGACAAATATATATTACTATTAAAACACCGGCATTATCTGAATGGGTTGGTGGAATCGAAAATGTACTAATTAGAGTTGACGGCCCTAAATATATTAAGGACTAGTATTCTATATGTCAGATTATTCGAAACGAATATTCAGGGTCGGGATTGCTGGCATTTTGACAGCAGCTATACTGTCCGTTTCAATTCCAGATCATCCTGCAGTCAGAGCTGCCGGAAATCAGGTCATAACGAAGTCAATTCCTTACAATCTTTCTGGAAACGATAAGATGACAGGCGGCGGAATTTTGTATACGCGCTTTGATTCCATGGAGGTAAATTTTAATGAGGATGCCGGAGCTAATAATAAAATATTAAAAATTGAATTTATTAAGGGTAATGAGGTTATTGATACTGTTGAAGTGAATGACCGGTATTATCGAGGGAAGCTTACATTTTCCGGCGAGGCTGATCTAGTGCAATCCCTGGCCAATATTCCAATCGCAGGGGGATATTTTGCTTGGCAGCGCGGAGCCTCTCAGGTAGGCTGGACCCCTGGGGGGTCAACCTCAGGATATAAATTCATAGGGAAAGCGAATCCTAAGATCAACCCGTCTACAGGACTGCATGAATACCCGGGTGTCGAGGTGGAATTAGATGCTACTTTTAGCAGGAAAGAATCCTTTAAAAGCGAAAAATATGGGATTTCGGTTTCTAGTAATGTGGTCGATAACCGCAGGAGCATCATTGACAGCTTAAATGATGGAACAGCAGTACGGGTTAATAACAGGGATGATGTCCGATACCCCAAACCATATACCCCAGGTGAATTCTATTATGGCAAAAATGATGCGTCGACGGTAATGAAGCAGGTTATATATCCTGACCTAAATGGTGATAAAAATTATGTTGACTTAAATCAGGCTAAAGTAATATTTACACAACGGCATTATAATGCGGATAACTTTCATAAGCTTCCTGCAGGCAACGCGGCAATGTTATTTTACTTGGCCAATTATGAATATGATATTGTGTCTTATACGTACAGGTATCCCGAGAAAATGAAAATTTATTATGAAGGGGATTCCCCGGATGATATCGAATCGAGCTCGGAGTGCACTGAACCTGTTCCCGGCCAAGTATTGAAAGGCGAGGTCATGATCCCTTATGCTGATGGGGTAATCAAGGCAGATCGGAGAGGGAGTGAACCGTTTGATGTTATAATGGGGATTCCAACCTCGGAGAGCTTGTATGGCAATGTTTTCACAGAAGAGTATTTATTTAGGAACCAATTTGTTGAAATGATCGGGATGTGTACATATAATGTGACTGTTAAAAAAACCTTCCATCTGACATGGTATCCTGCTGCCGAGGAAGGTGCGACTGAGCCGCCTGAGCCTATGACGGATGAGGAAGAGATTGTTAGGCAGTATACGATTGAACGACCCTATTCTTATTGGGTTATTAATAATCTGGAAGTGTATGAAATCAAGGAAGCTGCACTATGGAATTATGCATTTGAAGGAAACGGCATTCGAATTGAGCCGACCTATTACACTCCCCCGGATTTTTCAACCGAAATGACGGGGAAGTTTAAAGCTCCTCCACTGCCTGAGACAATAATAGCTCCACCCGAGAGTCGTAGCGGAGGAGAGGATCGTCCGGATTTGTCGGGGGAAGATCTGTTGTCTGAAGCGGAGGCGGCAATACCGAACGTTATTGTTCAGAACGATACCTTCTATTTTAACGGTGCTATTATTATGGACGGCATAGAAACGGAAGAGGCTGGCCCGCCACCAGGAAGTATTCCTGAGCCAAGAACGATTGGCGAGAATGTGCTTTATAGCCCAGGGCATATCATCCCGATTAGCAAAACGAACAAGCCTTATCAACAAAGCACAGGAACTATTTATTATGGGATTATGCCCGGCAATATTAATGGAGGAGCTGATATAAACTTTCCTATTTACGGAATAAACCCCATAACCGTACATACCCCTGTGGTAAATTATTCTTCTGTATCGGATGATCAGGCGCATAATCAGAAGACGAATCCCAATGAGAATCGCTCGGCTCTGATCCTCGAGCGACCTTTCAAGATTCGAATGCCGACCTGGGGGCAGCATTTAGATGAGTGGAGCTATCCGGGTTATGGAGATCGAGATTACGCAAAGTACTATCGAATTAAGCAGGTTCTGTTTCCGTTTGATGTATACAATGAGAATAAGACTCAGTTTATTCCGAAGCGCACCTGGATTGATATTCCCGTAAATCAGGTGGAGACCACCTTTTTCTTGCCGGTTTGGGTGGATGAGGGCCATTATCAAGTGTATTTTCGAAATATTGCAGAAAATGCGCCAGGCACCAAATACGAGGATATACCATACGAGCAGGACGCCAACCTGAATTTAATAAATCATGTTGCTGTCGATGAAGTATCTGTTGATGTCATTGGACGGCTTTATGATTTTCACATTACAGATATTGCGGATTTCAATTGGGAAAGGGTATTCCGCGTATCCAAAGGCAGCAGTAATCCTACCGGAGTCTCTTATTGGGTTGGCACTAGAGATATTGACGGGCAGCCCCGAGGCAACACCATGCCGTTCACACTATTGATTCGTCCGGGCAGCCACCCGCTGCAAGGCTATAAGAATGTCTCCATTAAGACGGGATACCATTTTAAATTTGATTTAAAGACAAAGGGAAATATGTTCGGAGAACGGGATGGGATTGTGATCACTCCTGCTTTTTATTTCGTAAGCCAGGATGGCAGGATTCGTGAGAAAGTAGATCTATATTATCGTACGAACGAGAAGCCTTTTGTCAAAATCGGTTCCAGGGACGACCAAGCTTATCGTTACGTGATCTTAAATGAGCGTCTGCGCAATGTGCCGGTGGAGGCTCTGACGGATACGGCATTGTACAAATATGATCATTATAATGGTTTAGGACAGAATTTGTCCCGAAATCAATACGTTGATTTGTATTTGAATAAGGCGACAAAGCAGAAGGTACCTGTTGGCAGCTATAGCAGGATGGCTTTGCCGGAACAGCTTCGAACTTTTATCGGGCCTAAAGGCAAATATTTGAACCATGATTTGCCTTCCTCTGTAGATGCTCAGCGGGCGAACGCATCTATTCAACAGTGGTACGGTGAGTACAGTCTGCCTGCGAATCCTTACATTGTCAAAGCAGGGCAATCTTTAGAGGAGGCTCATCGGATCTATGGCCGGCTGGATGACAAGTCACCTGTGTTCATGCAGAACAGATATAAGAACGGGTATATCGTCGTAAACTTTAATATGGAGTCTGTTCGGGACGGTAATGTGAATACACCTCATCTCCAATATATTCATGCACCAATGATGAACAAATGGGGAGAAAATCAATGGCAGATGGAAGGCTTTCAAGAACTAATTCAAGATGCATTCGGCCACGAATTCTCCTTAACCCATGGTGACGTCGTATTCTACCACGCCAACAAGTCCAGTCGAGATGATTTCAGTTCACAGGTTCCCCACTAATTTGATTTAAGGACAAGGAGGACAGGTCAAGCCAACAAAGGCTTGACCTGTTCTATCGTTACCGTCCATATTATAGACATTAACAGGTGATAACTTGAAAGATGAAGGAAAGGAAAATGCTGATGGATGTGGCGGCTTTTTTTGGAGTGGAGGATGCCCCTGATTTTGGGCTGTATTCCGCTCCGCATCTCGTGGGGATAGGGCTATTTGTATTGCTGATGGTTGCGCTGTATGCAGGAAGAAGGCAGATTCGTTCCAGCGCGTTCACCAAGAAGGTGATTCGCTATGGATTGCTGGGTGTCCTGTTGGCATCCGAGATTGCTTTGAATTTGTGGTATGTGCTCGCAGAGCAGTGGGATATTACGGATACCCTGCCGCTGGAGCTGTGCAGTGTATCGCTGCTGCTGTCCATTGTAATGCTGCTGACGAGAAACCGGCTGCTGTATCAGATTTTGTTTTTTGCCGGAATCGGCGGGGCGCTGCAGGCCTGGCTGACGCCCAGCCTGGATTTCGGGTATCCGCATTTTCGTTTTTTTCATTTTTTTATCGCGCATGCGGCGATTATTCTCGCTTCCCTCTATATGACCTGGATCGAGCAATACAGGCCGACGTGGAGGTCCATCGGCTGGGCTATGCTGTTTCTTAATATACTCGCTCTTGCGGTCGGTGCACTGAATCATGCCATCGGCGCGAATTATATGTTTCTGCGAAGCAAGCCGAGCACGCCGTCCATGCTGGATCTGTTTGGGCCCTATCCTTATTATTTGCTGGCGGAGGAAGCGATTGCCCTTGTGATGTTTACTGGCATGTATGTACTGTTCTTCTGGATCCCGGATCGGCGCAGAAGAGCGGCCAGACAATCTGAGGGCAAGGGTAGGGGAGTGCAGGGTTAGTATGATATCAATGAGGCTGGGGAAGATACCAGGCGGGTTGAATAGACAAGTGGGGCAGATTACTTACTAATAACCGATAGTCATACAGCTATGAAAAAATTGTCCATCAATCTGAAGGAGGCGGAGGTAACCATGAGCAAGGCAAATGAATCCAGAGAACTGAGGGAGATTGCGGACCATTTGGACTACGGGCTGGACGTCGTGTTCATCGGCTTTAATCCCAGTCTTCGTTCCGGGCAGGTCGGTCATCATTACGCTAATCCCCGGAACAATTTTTGGCGGATATTAGAGAGCTCAGGCCTTACGCCAAGGCTTTATCAGGCTTCGGAAGACGGAGAACTGCTGAAGCTCGGCTACGGCTTTACGAATATCGTGGCCCGCCCGACGAAAGGGGCAGAGGACATAACCCGAGAAGAGTATGCTGAGGGCCGGCAAATATTGAGAGCCAAGCTCGAAAAATATCGTCCAAGGGTGGCGTGCTTCGTCGGCAAGGGCGTGTATACAGAATATAGCCGCAGATCGCAAGTAGGATGGGGATTTCAGGAGAATCCCGTCGTGGAGGGGATCCATGAATTCGTAGCCCCCTCCTCCAGCGGGCTGGTACGGATGCCGATGTCCGAGATCGTGGACATTTACAAGGAGCTTAACGCATTCATAACCGGCATGCTGGCGCCTGATGAAGGGAATCGCCGTTAAGTTCCGAATCGACACTCTGAGAAAACGCCGCAGGGCGTTTTTTCTAGTATAAGGAAGTTTATTACAATCTATCATTTCTCTCGACTCTTTCATGGTGATATGCTATGATATAACCTTGATAACGTATTAACGAACTAAAGCATTTAGGTTGTACGGACTAGACGGGGAGGGTCAATATGAAGAGAAATAGACTGGTTGTACTAGGGGTAATTATATCGATATTGATGGTTGCGTTAGCAGGATGTTCCGGTACCAGCAGCAGCGGCGGAGCCAAGGGTGACAGCAAGCTGGTTATTGGAGTTGACGATAAATTCGCTCCGATGGGATTCCGGGATGAGAACAATGAGCTGGTTGGCTTCGATATTGATTTCGCGAAGGCGGTCGGCGAGGAAATGGGCGTGGAAGTGACCTTCCAGCCAATCGACTGGAAAGCGAAGGAATCCGAGCTGAACAGTGGACGGATCGATCTGATCTGGAATGGATACACGATCACCGAGGAGCGCAAAGGCAAGGTTCTGTTCACAAAGCCTTATTTGGAGAACAGCCAGATCATTATTACGCTGGCCGATTCCGATATTTATTCCATCAAGGATTTGGCTGGAAAAAATGTAGGTCTGCAATCATTGTCTTCGGCGGCGGATGCGTTGAATGCCAATCCGATCCACTCCGAAGTGAAGAGCGTTACCGAGTTCGCGGATAACGTGCTTGCTCTTACGGATTTGAAGACGAAGCGCCTTGACGCGGTAATTATCGACGAAGTCGTGGCCAGATATTATATGTCCAAGGATGAGGGAACCTTTAAGCTGGTTGAGGAGTCTCTTGCTCCCGAGCAGTATGGCATCGGCGTCAAGAAAGGCAACGAGGCATTGCTGGAGAAGCTGCAGCAAGCGATTGATAAGCTGATTGCCAACGGTAAAGCCGGTGAAATTTCGACGAAATGGTTTGGCGAAGACAAGGTTTTGAAATAGACAATTCGGATGGGTAAAAGTCATTATACGATAACCGGATCGCTTATTATCCGGTTTTTGTTTTTGGGGAGACGAATGATATGAGTATAAGCTACCTATGGGACATAACGATACCGATGCTGCAGGGCGCCAAAACGACGATCCTATTGTTTGTGCTGGTGATTCTGCTGTCGATTCCGCTGGGCTTCCTCGTCACGTTAATGGTAAACAGCCGAATAAAGCCGCTCAGCTGGCTTGCTAACGGCTATGTATACGTGATGCGGGGAACACCGCTGCTGCTGCAGCTGCTGTTCTTCTGCTTCGGCCTGCCGATGCTCCCGTTCATTGGGGAATATCTGGTGCTGGATCGCTTTGCGGCGGCCAGTCTGGCTTTTATACTGAACTACGCCGCTTATTTTGCGGAGATTTTCCGCGGCGGCCTGCTCGCCGTCGACAAAGGCCAGTATGAAGCAGCCAAGGTGCTGGGACTAAGCCGCTGGCAGACATTAACGCGGATTATTATGCCGCAAATGTTCCGCGTGGCCCTGCCTGCGGTATCCAATGAATCGATTACGCTCGTCAAGGATACGGCCCTGCTCTATGCGGTATCCGTTCCCGAATTGCTCCATTTCGCCTATACGGCGGTCAATCGCGATTTTACCATCGTTCCGTTCGTCGTTGCCGGGGTTGTTTACCTGCTCATGATTCTAGGTCTTACCCTGCTGTTCAAAACGCTTGAACGTAAGTTCAAATTCGAATAAAAGGACTGTCTAGCTATGGCAATCATTGAAGTTAACGATTTGAAAAAAGTGTTCGGCCAGCTTGAGGTGCTAAAGAACATCTCCTTCAGCGTGAACCCGAGTGAAGTCGTAGCCGTCATTGGCCCTTCCGGGTCGGGAAAATCGACGATGCTGCGCAGCCTCGTTCATCTGGAGGAGGCGAACGGCGGCAGTATTCGGATCGGCGATGAATATCTCGTTCGCGACGGCGCCTATTCCAATGCCCAGCAAATCAAAGCGATTACCTCCCGAATGGGCATGGTGTTCCAGCATTTTAATCTGTTTCCGCACTTGACGGTCAAGGGGAACCTGGAGCTGTCGCCGAAGCTGGTTAAGGGCCTGTCCGCAGCCGAGGTGTCCCGGATGAGCCTCGAGCTGCTGGACAAGGTCGGTCTGGCCGATAAGGCGGACGTCTACCCATCCAGCCTGTCCGGAGGCCAGAAGCAGCGGGTAGCGATTGCCCGGGCCTTGATGATGAACCCGGAAATCCTGCTGTTCGACGAGCCGACCTCGGCCCTTGACCCTGAGCTGACGGGAGAGGTGCTGCAGGTGATGAAGCGCTTGGCCGGGGAGCGGATCACGATGATCGTGGTGACGCATGAAATGGGCTTTGCGCGGGAGGTAGCTGACCGCGTCTTGTTCATGGCGGACGGCGAAATTATCGAGTCCGGTACGCCGGATCAAATCTTCGGAAATCCGCGGCATGAGCGGACGCGCTCGTTCCTGACCCGGGTATTGGCTTAATCGGTTTTGCGTCTCGCAAACAATTATTTACAGGGCTGTTCCTAAGTCATGGTTGCATGACCTTGGAAGCAGCCCTGTTTGTATATGCGTACAGTTAAGCCCATAACCATTTTGACTTTCACGCACCTCCAAAACGCGCGGGGTTCGCCGCATGACGGCGGTCGTTCTTACTGCAGCGTTATTGGTAAAGGCACTCCATATCTATATCTACAGTAAGGTGCGTAGGTGCGTGGACTAAGATGCATGGACAATGGGTGCGTGTCCTAAGGTGCATGACACTAAGGTGTATGGACTAAGGTGCTTGCACATAGGTACGTGAGACTAAGGTGTATGGACTAAGGTGCTTGCACATAGGGCGTGGCACAAAGGTGCATGGACTAAGGTGCGTGTGACATTAAGTTGCATACCCTAAGATAAGTGCATCTAAGAAATTGTACAATGAGGTGTGTGAACTAAGATGCGTGCACTAAGGTGCGTGGCACTAAGATGGCATTAAGATGCGTGCACTAAGGTGCGTGGCACTAAGATGTATGGATTAAGGTGCGTGACACTAAGATGGCATTAAGATGCGTGCACTAAGGTGCATGGCACTAAGATGGCATATACTAAGGTGCGTGCACTAACTGGAATTCATGTATCTAAATTGTGCTCTAAACGAATGATTTAAAAAAAAGATGGATTTTATGCACCTAAAATCAAGAATCCAGGCGATAATTGGGAGATTCCTTTCTACTAGCGACATGAAATCCATTTAAATCTACTTCCTCTTGTTTATCGCCGAAAATAACTACTATAAATCCATCTATTTAAGTAGTTCCTGTGATCACTATTGCTCACAGACTTTTTTGGATGCTAAAGGCTATAAGGTGAAGATTCGCTCACAAGGCGACCAGACTCATACGCCCGAAAAAGCTTTCTATTAGAAAGCTTTTCCCTTGTATTAGAAAGCTTCTTGTTTCTTCTGGAAAGCCTCTCGCTGCTACTCAAATTTCTCGTCTCTAGTTAGAAAGCTTCTCGCTTGTTCTAGAAATTGTATTAGAAAGTTTCTGCTTCTTCTAGAAAGCTTCTCGGTTCTAGTCAGAAGCTTCTTGCTTCTTCTAGAAAGCTTCTCGGTTCTAGTCAGAAGCTTCTTGCTTCTACTGGAAAGTTTCTCGGTTCTAGTCAGAAAGCTTCTCGTTTCTTCTAAAAATTTCTCTTTACTAGTTAGAAAGCTCTCCTTTTCTTCGGAAGCATTATCCTTTCTTGCTCCAACCTATTCTTAGGTTCGCTTTATCATATTTTCTCCTGGTGTTTCACTGCTTTTTTTCATATTAATATAGAAAAGAAAATATAAGTGAATTCGAGAAAAGGCGGTTTTCTGCAGGGGTCTTGATCCATTATGGAACGTACCTGGCTCACCTTAGACTTCAAGCTTGCTCCGGTAAGCCTTTGGAGACAAGCCTTCCTGCTTCTTGAACACTTTGCTGAAATATTTGACGTCGCGAAAGCCGACCATCTCGGCGATCTGCGCAATTTTCAGGTGGGGATTCTGCATCAGCCGCTTCGCCTTGTCGATCCGGTAAGTGGCAAGATAATCGGAGAAATTAATGCCGAATTCCTGCTTGAACTTGCGTGAAACATACTCCCGGCTGACGAAAAAAGCGCTGGCGATGTCAAGCAGGGACAAGTCGTCCATATAGCGCTGCTCGACGTATCTGACGATATCGTCGATCGTCCGCTTGTCTTTGGCTTGCCGCTCGATGATGACCCGGGCCAGCTCGGTCATGAAGCGATAAGACCAGTCGCGCCATGCGAACAGTGTAAAGGCATAACTGCCCGGAAAGGGAGGCGGATTCTGCCGGTCGCTTGGCTCCAGGGCAGTCTCGGCTTCCCCGGCGGCGGCGCCCAGTGTCTCGCGTAGAAGCTGGGCACGGAACTGCATGGCGGCGGATGTCCAGTGCTGCAGCTGCTCCGGTGTCACGATTCCGACCCGGCCAAGCTCGCCGACCCATTTCTCCGCGGCAGCGGAAATCTGCCCGTCGTTGCCGCTCAGAACAGCCATCTTCCATTCCTCTCGGACCGAGCTGAAGGCTAGCTGGCCAAGCCTTTCCACGGCTTCCTCGCTTCCCGCGTCCAGCGAATGCACATAGCCGCCGCTTCGCAGAAGGTTGCGCCTGGCCAGCGCCGATTTGGCTTCGGCATATTGGCCGGGAAGGCTGTGCGGAAGCCGCCCCGCTGAGCCGAGCCCGAAATGCATTCTGCGCTGCAGAGTATGAAGCAGCCCCTCATTGATGCGGGCGGCCAGCTTCCGAATGTCACAGGAGCTCTCCCAGGTCAGAAGGATAATTTCCCAGGGAGCGCCCCAATATTTGAAGGCGATGCCGATGCGATCCTTGGCAAGGAACTCATTGCAGATATTGATGATGGCAAAATGCATCAATTCGCTATCATTGCCGAACCGCTTGAGGAGCTGCTCGTCACTGGCATCCAGCTGCAGCAGCGAGAGCTGTACGGTATCGGCCTCTGCCGGGATAGCCCCTTCATGCCGCAGACGGCGAATGGAGGCTTCCGCAGCGCTCTGATCCTCGATGAGGGAGGAGAACAGCTTCTCTCCGTAAACCGGCTTGAACTCATTGAGCTGCATGCTCTGCCGCTGCATGTCGGCCCGCTCCCGTTCCTCATTGCGCCATTCCGTCACCGCCTTATGAACCGCCGCATTGATGGCTTCCGCGTCAATCGGCTTAAGGATATAGTCGATTCCCCCATGGCGGACGGTGCTGCGCACGAAATCGAAATCATTATGTCCGCTGACCACGATGAATTTAATGCCGCCGGCAAATTCGCTGATCCATTCCATCAGCTCCATGCCGTGTCCCGAGGCCATCATCATATCCATGATCACGAGTCCGGGTTTGGACTGGCGGATAAGTCCCATGGCCTCGTTGCCGCTTCCCGCCTCCAAAATTTCATCAATGCCGTGGGCATCCCAATCTACGAGAAGGCGGACAGCCTTACGGACCCTGGCTTCATCGTCTACAATAAGTGCCTTCATCTGTACTCACACTCCGCTTCTGTTTACAATAAGTGCCCTCATCTGTACTCACACTCCGCTTCTGTTTACAATAAGTGCCCTCATCTGTACTCACACTCCGCTTCTGTTTACAATAAGTGCCCTCATCTGTACTCACACTCCGCTTCTGTTTACAATAAGTGCCTTCATCTGTACTCACACTCCGCTTCTGTCTAAAATAAGCGCTCTAATCTGCCCTCACACTCCGTTTCTGTTTACAATAAGTGCCTTCATCTGTACTCACACTCCGCTTCTGTTTACAATAAGTGCCCTCATCTGTATTCACACTCTCTTCTATCTCAATAAGTGCCCTAATCTACACTCACACTTCGCTTCTGTCTTGATCAGGAATGATCAGGGTGATTTGCACGCCGACCGGATCCAGGTTGCTGATCGTCAGGGCCGCGTCGTCTCGATGGACAAGCTGCAGTCTCGCCAGAACGTTAGCCAAGCCGATCGAGGGGCGGCTAGCCTCATCGCCGTTATCCACCGGATGATGGATCCTGTCGGCGGATAAATTGCTCAGTTCCTGCTGCAGTTGCTCCAGTCTGTCATCGGGAATCTGTGCTCCATTGTTCTGCACGACGATCTCGACCTGGCCCTCGCGCAGTCTTCTCGCGGACAGCGACAGTTCCCCGTCCGATGCTGTGCGGTTTAATCCGTGCTTGAAGTAGTTTTCGACGATCGGCTGCAGAATCATTTTGGGCATAGGAAGGTCAAGCAGCGAATCATCTACATCATAATGGAACTGGAAGCGGTTCTCAAAGCGCTCCTTCTGCAGCTCGATGTAGGCTTTGACATGCTCGAGCTCGTCCCGCAAGGTGACGTTTTTATCCTCAAAATGCATGCTGTAGTGCATCATTTTCGCCAGAGCCGACAGCAGCGCATAGATGCGGGGCATCTTCAGCTCCAGGGCCAGCGTGCCGATAATTTGCAGCGTATTGTTCAGAAAATGGGGATTGACCTGCGCCTGCATCGCCCGCAACTGATTCGTTTTGTTGGCCAGCTCCAGCTTGTATTCGCGCAAGATCAGGTTGTTGATCGTGTCCATCATACTGCGGAAACGGAGCATGACGGCGCCGATCTCATCATTGCTGGCCGGCTGGATGTCGACATTCAAATTACCGGATTGAATTTGGTTCATATATTTGCCAAGCTGCTTGATCGGGGCGGTGATCCGCACCGATATGATGATGGTTGCCGCGGCGATGACCATTAAGGAAACGGCGAGCAGCAGCAGGTTGATTCCAGCGGCATGGTTCGCCTCCCGGACTAGATACGACACGGGGATCTGCTTGACGATTGTCCAGTCAATGCCTTTCCCGGCAATCCGATTGTAGATGAACAAGCTGCCGTCCCGCTCGAAGCTCCCGCTCGTTCGTCCCGAGGCGGAGATCATCTCCGAGTACCAGCTCTCCTGCAGCGGCTCGCCAAGCATGCTTTGCTCATCGGCATAGATTAAATCACCATTTTCTTCAATGATAAAGATTTTCTCCCGCTCCTTGTTATACAACTGGTCGACGATATCAGTCAATGCCGTCAGGCTCACATCGATCGATAAATAGCCGATGACCTCGCTCGAGGGGACGTTCTCGATTCTCCGGTGGAGCGTAAATACCGGCCGCGAAGGGTAGCGCGGCTGCAAGGCCTTGAGCCCGTAGGTATGGCTCATATGGCTTTTTTGCACCCATACGGCAGGACGGTCCTCGGTCAGCACATCAGCGTAAACGTCGGTGTCGTAGTTCCGCTGCGGTGTGTTGAGCGTTACCAGGGTCGCCTTGCGGTTGCCGTTCTCGTACAGATACACCTGGAAAATATCCGGTACAGAAGTCGCTATATTGGATAATACGGCGAAGACGCGGGAGTTGCTTTGCACGTCCTCATATCCGGCCTTTAACTGGTTGGAGATAGAGAAGACGTTGGAGGAGCTGCGGTTTAAATCCTCCACCAGATTGACGATATGCCTTCCCCCCTGGTACAGCAGCCTAGTGTCTTCTTCGGCGACCCTCGTTCTGAGCGAATGGGCCGTATAGGAGTACGTAACGAACATCGTCGCCACGATCGGAATGACGGTAGCCAGAAGTAGAAAAAGGATCAGTTTGGCGCGTATGCTGTTCCACTTCAATATTTTTTCCCCCGATCAATAAATTGCACCTGAGTGTTCACCTCTGTCGGTGTTTATCGTAGCCAATTCAAGTGATAATGACAATACACTAGTTTTTTCGGTATAAAGAAAGGGGGCTGCGCCATGAGCAAGAGAAGATTGTCCGGATGGGGGCTGCAGTTGTTTTTTGTAGGACCGGTCCTGCTGTTCTTCACAGTCATCATGGTCATTCCATTCTTCCTCGGCATGTACTACTCGCTGACGGATTGGAACGGCGTGGCGGGTACAGTCAATTGGGTAGGCTTGGCCAATTTCAAAACGATATTTACGAATGATCCCGATTTCTGGTCATCGTTCTGGTTTACGACCAGATTCACCTTGGTTGGCATCGTCCTGACGAATGTTGTCGGATTTTTCCTCGCTTATTTTTTAACAAAGGCTTTGAAGCTGAGAAATATTTTGCGAACGATATTCTTCATGCCTAACGTGATCGGCGGGCTGCTGCTCGGATTCATCTGGCAGTTTATTTTCATCAAAGGCTTTAGTACGATGTATGACGTCACGGGTTGGTCGTTCTTCGGGCTTCCGTGGCTGGGAGATTCCGTTACCGGCTTCTGGGGAATTACGATCGTGTTTGTGTGGCAAACGGCGGGTTACCTCATGGTCGTCTATATTTCCTCGCTGACGAATGTGCCGACCGAGATTATGGAGGCCGCGGAAATCGATGGCGCCAATCGCTGGCAGATGCTGCGCAGCATTATTGTTCCGCTCATTATGCCTGCCGTTACGATTTGTTTATTCCTGGCCATTTCCTGGGCGTTCAAAATGTTCGACCTAAACCTCTCGCTCACGAAGGGCGGGCCATTTAAGTCCACGGAATCGGTCGCCATGAACGTCTATGCGGAAGCCTTCCAGAATAACCGGTACGGTCTGGGTACGGCGAAGGCCATGCTGTTCTTCGTGATCGTCGCGGTCATTACGATCGTCCAAGTGGCGCTGACGAAGAAGAAGGAGGTCGAGGCATAATGCACAAAAGATATTCCGGCCGCCTGTTCATAACGGAAATCATCATGGTTATCGTTGCTTTGCTCTTTTTGTCGCCGTTTTATTTCCTGCTCGTCAACTCAGTCAAGACGTTTGGCGAGATTATGTCGAACTCGGCCAGCTGGCCGACCGCGTTCCAATGGAGTAACTTTACGAAGGCATGGGAGCTGACGCGGTTTCCCCAGGCGTTTACGAATTCACTGGTCATCACCGTAATCAGTGTAATCATTCTGGCTTTGTTTAGCGCCATGGGCGCATATCGCATGGTTCGGGCCAACACCTTATTCAATCGCCTGCTCTTCTTCCTGTTCATCGCAGCGATGGTGATCCCGTTCCAATCGATCATGATTCCGCTCATGAGAATCGTGAATGAACTCGGCGTCAACAATAGCAAGCTGGGTCTGATTATCACATATCTCGGGCTGGGAGCTCCGATGTCGCTATTCCTGTTCCACGGGTTCGTCAAATCGATTCCCCTGGAAATCGAGGAGGCTGCAACGGTGGACGGCTGTACATCCATAGGCGTATTTTTCCGCATGGTGCTGCCGATGCTGCGCCCGATGATCATGACGGTAGTGGTTCTGAACTGCTTGTGGATCTGGAACGACTATCTCCTTCCGTCGCTGATTCTGCAGCGGCCGCATATGCGGACCATCCCGCTGGCTACCTTTTCCTTCTTTGGGGAATATACGAAGCAATGGGATATCGCGCTGCCGGCGCTTGTGCTGGGGATTACGCCAATTATCGCTTTCTTCTTAATGCTTCAGCGCTACATCGTTGAGGGAATCGCAGCGGGATCGGTTAAAGGCTAGAGAGCCGATCCTCTGTTCCAAATATTTATTTCGCATAGATCAAGGGGGAACATGGCCATGAAGATGAAAAAATACGTTGTCTTACTATCCGCGCTCATGATTCTGTCCGTCATCCTGTCAGCCTGCGGCGGAAGCAGCAACAAAGCTGCTGATAACGGCAGTGCAAACGGTGGCGAAGGCAGCGGCAGCCAGGAGCAAAAGACAGTCACCATTTTCCAATTTAAAACGGAAATTGTGGAAGGACTTAATGAACTGAAGGTAGAATTTGAGAAAGAGTATCCGAACATCAAGCTGGACATTCAGACGGTTGGCGGCGGCGCTGACTATGATGCGGCGCTGAAGACGAAATTCGCTTCCGGCGACGCCCCGGATATTTTCTCCAACAACGGTTATTCGAAACTAGATATGTGGCTGGATAAGGTTGAGGATTTGTCCGACCAGCCATGGGTACAGGATCTGGTTCCGCTGGCTGCCGAACCGATTACAAAAGATGGCAAGGTCTACGGTATGCCGCTAGCTCTTGAAGGCTTTGGATTTATCTATAACAAGGACCTGTTCCAACAAGTAGGGATTACCGTTCCGCCAAGAACGTATACCGAGCTGGAACATGCAGCCAAGAAATTGAAAGCGGCAGGTATTACGCCGTTTGCCAACGCTTATCAGGAATGGTGGCTTGTCGGCAGCCAAGGCATCAGCGTGGCCTTCGCCAACCAGGATGATATCGATGGCTTCATCAACGGGCTTAACCAAGGCACGGCTTCTATCGTGGGCAATGAGAAATTTGAGAACTGGGCGCGCCTGATGCAGCTTACGGTGGACTATGGCAACAAGAACCCGCTGACTACGGACTATAATACGCAAGTCACGATGTTCGCCAACGGGGAAGCAGCGATGATGCAAGAGGGCAACTGGGCGCAGACGATGATCGACGGAATTAATCCGAACATGAACATTGGCGTTCTGCCGATGCCTGTAAGCGATAATGCGGAGCAAACGGGCAAGGTAACGATTGGGGTGCCTGTGAACCTGGTTGTGAACAAGGATTCCGATGCCAAAGAAGAAGCGAAAATTTTCTTGAACTGGCTCGTGACCTCTGACATTGGCAAAGAATATATCGTGAAGAAATTTAAATTTATCCCCACGATGAGGAGCATCCAGTCGACGCCAGAGGATATGGGCGCGATCGCGGCGGATCTGTGGAACTACATCCAAGAAGATAAAATCATTCTGCATCAGGCGGGCAAATACCCGGATGGCGTAGCTCAAGAGTTCGGCAGTGTGATCCAGCAATTCATCGCCGGAAAGAGCGACATCAAGTCCTGGACGGAGAACATGCAGGCGGCTTGGGATAAATTGAAATAGCCCATCCTGGCGCACGGATATATTGGTTGACCATAGGAAAGTGAAATAGGCTGCTTCTTAGACTTGTTCGATATGGATGAGCGAAGGAGCAGCCTTTTCGCTTAGGCCTAAATCAGATCAGAATCAAATCAGCGTTAAATCAGGGTCGGATTTGGGCAATCAGAGTCAAAACAGGGTCAAAGGAGTTATTGCCATGAACAAGTATGCGAATCAAGTGCAAATCGGCGTCGTTTATTATCCGGAGCATTGGGACCCTTCCCGCTGGGAGGAGGATATTCAGCTGATGAGGGCAACGGGCGTGCGGGTCGTTCGGCTGGCGGAGTTTGCCTGGAGCCGAATGGAGAGCAGCTCGGGGGTATATCATTTCGAATGGCTCGATCAGGCGATTAATCTGTTCCATAAATATGATATTTGCGTCGTCCTTTGTACGCCGACCAATACGCCGCCCCGCTGGCTGACCGAGCTGAGGCCCGATATCCTGCCGCGAAATGCGGATGGCAGCATCACTTACCCGGGCGTGAGGGGCCACCGCTGCTACAACAGCGAGTCGCTGCGGGTCTACGGCTCGCGGATCATCGAAGAGATGACGCAGCGTTATGGCCGTCATCCGGCGGTCATTGGCTGGCAGACGGATAACGAGTACTGGGTGATCGATTGCCATTGCGATGCCTGCAATGATCAATTCCGGGAATGGGTCAAGCAAAAATATGGCACGCTCGAAGCGGTGAACCGCGAATGGGGCACGGTCGTCTGGAGCGGGGAATACAGCGACTGGTCGCAGGTCGGCGTGCCCTATGGAGGCTCCAGGCATCAGAACCCGTCCTATCTGCTGGATTTTGCCCGGTTTCAATGGGACTCTATAGAGGAATTCCAGCGGAGTCAGATAGATATTATTCGCAGAAACTGCCCAGGCCATTTCGTGACCCATAATTTCCATACGTATCCGCAGAGGCTGAATCTGTATCAGGCGGGTGCCGACTTGGATTTCGCCTCCTTCGATTATTATCCGAATACAGCACCGGACAAGCAGTCGACCGGACCGTACAGCGGAGCGCTGGCCCTGGATGTCACCCGCGGGATCAAGCGGCGGAATTTCTGGATTATGGAGCAGCTGAGCGGTTCGCCGGGCTGCTGGTTTCCGACGTGGCGGGCGCCGTATCCGGGATTTATCCGGGCATTCTCCTGGCAGGCGATCGCCAAGGGAGCCGACACAGTCGTGCATTTCCGGTGGCGTACCGCGGCCATGGGGGCCGAGCAGTTCTGGCACGGCCTGATCGATCCCGGCAATGTACCCGGGCGGCGGTTCTCTGAGTTTGCCGAGCTTTGCGGAGAGGTTAACGCTTTATCCGGCAAGCTGCAGGGGACAGTACTGAGGCATGAGGCGGCGATACTGCTGTCGCATGAACAGCTTGAAGCCCTTCGCATTCAGCCTCAGGTCGAAGGCATGGACTACTACGAGAATGTGAAGGATTATCACCGCGCACTGACGAAGCTGGGCATCGGCTGCGATGTTATCGAATGGACCCAGCCTCTGGACGGCTATAAGCTCGTAATCGCTCCAAGCTTCTATCTGCTGAGTGAGGAGGCCGCGGCCTCCCTGGAGCGTTTTGCTGCCGCCGGGGGCACGGTGATCGTCACGAGCCGCTCGGGCGTGAAGCATATGAACAACCAAGCAGTCATGCTGCCGCTGCCCGGATTGCTCGCGGAATGCACGGGCGTCCGGGTGGAGGAGTACGATCCAATCGGGCACGACAGGCATAGGGTGGTGAATGCGGAGGGACGCTCCTTCCATGGCTCGCAGTGGTGCGATATTTTAAGTCTGCAGGGGGCTGAAGCGATCGCTTGGTATGCTGAGGATTTCTACAGCGGTGTGCCGGCTGCGACGGTGAATTCCTTCGGCGGGGGGCGCGTGTATTATCTCGGCACGCATTTGGAGGAAGCTTATTTGCTGGAATTGTTCGAAAAAGAGGCAAAGTCGCACGGAATGCTCATGTTTCCAGGATTGCCGGAGGGCGTGCAGATTGCGGTGCGCAGCGGGAATACCGCGAACACTATGAACACTGCGAATCATGTGAGTACCATGAATACCGCGGCCTATCTGTTCGTGCTGAACCTGAGCCGTCAGCCGCATCAAGTAACATTGCCAGGAGCCTTCCACAGCGTGCTGTACGGCAGGAAACGGGAGGAGACGCTGAGCCTGGAGCCTTACGGCATCGATATATTGGAGCTGCCGCTTTAGCTGAAGAAATCATACCTGAAACTTGATTTATTCGCCTTTACGGCGGCCTGGGGTTTATCTAGTATAAGTTACAGACTGATCGATATATGATCAAGGAGACAGCAATATATTTTAAATACAAATTTAAATCTATTAATTTGGCAGGGGGAATTTACGATGACCATTATACCATTTCCGGAAAACTTCATCTGGGGCGTGTCTACTTCGGCTTATCAGATCGAAGGCTCCTTGGATAAGGACGGCCGCGGGCCGAGCATCTGGGACGTTATGGCGGCAACGCCCGGCAAAATCTATCAAGGCGATGACGCCAGCATCGCCTGCGACAGCTATAACCGGTACGAGGAAGACATCCAGCTCATGAAAGAGCTGGGCGTGAAAGCCTACCGTTTCTCGGTATCGTGGCCGCGCATTTACCCGAATGGCTTCGGCGAAGTCAACCGCAAGGGAATCGAGCATTACAAGCGCATGGTGAACAAGCTGCTCGAGAACGGAATTGAGCCTTTCTGCACGCTGTACCATTGGGAGCTGCCGCAGGCGCTGCAGGAGAAGGGCGGATGGGAGAACAGGGAGACGATCGATGCCTTCGTCATGTTCGCCGAAACGATGTTCCGCGAGTTCGATGGCCTGATCAAGCATTGGATGACGTTCAATGAGCCCTGGTGTACCGCGATTAACGGCCATTTGCTCGGCAGACATGCCCCATGCATTATGAATTGGCAATCGGCCATCCAGGTCGGCCACCATTTGCTGGTCGCGCATGGCAAGACGGTAGCGAAATTCCGTGAGCTCGGGACAGCGGGCGAGATCGGTTATGCGCCGGATATTTACTGGTACGAGCCGTTCTCTCGCAAGCAGGAGGATATCGACGCGGCTTATCGGGCGTTTACTATCTATACCTGGTTCGTAACTCCCGTATTTACAGGCAAATATCCGGAGGAAATGGCAGCCTGGATCAAAACGAAGGGCGCCGAGCCTGTCATGGAGCCTGGGGACATGGAGATCATTTCGCAGAAAATAGATTTCCTTGGCCTGAATTTCTACGGCGGCAATATTGTGCGTCATAAGGAAGGCAACAACTACTTGGATCTGGAGCATGTCGATCTTGGATACGACAAATCGGATAAAGGCTGGTTTATTTTCCCGGAAGGCCTGTATTTGACCTTGAGCTGGCTGACCGAGCAGTTCGGGCCGATTCCGATTTATATTACCGAGAACGGCGCCTGCTACAATGACGAAGTGGTGGATGGAAAAGTAAACGACGTCCGCCGCATCAAATTTCTGGAGAGCCATGTTGCCGAGCTGGGCCGCGCGATCGAATCGGGCGTGAATTTGAAAGGCTATCTCACCTGGTCGCTGATGGACAACTTCGAATGGGCATTCGGGTACTCCTGCCGCTTTGGTCTAATCCATGTAGATTACAGAACGCAGGTCCGCACGCCGAAAGAGAGCTATTATTGGTATCAGAAGCTGATCCGCAAAAACTGGCTCGAGATAGAGAGCCGTTAATCCGCACCGCTCATAGGAGGTTGAGGGCAAAGGTGGTGTAACGGTAGATATGTTAGCAGTGGAACTATGAATTCCGCCCGGGACTGGCCCTGTTTGTGAGACAGTAATTTAAACAACATCCCGGATTTTAGAAGTTACATGTTCATAGCGAGAGTTGTGAAGCAAGCCCGCCTCTGGTTAGCCAGGGAGCGGGCTTGCTGGCGTTCATAGGAGCTGAACAATTCTATGGTCTTATTTTTTTATATTTAAATTCGTTTATAATAGTTTGAAGATTTAATATTCGAGGTGACAGCATGAGGAGATGGATGTGGCTTTTGCTGGCGCTCAGCATTGTGATGCTGGCGGGCTGCGGGGACAATAAGAGATTTACGATAGAGCGGGTGGACGTGGCGGCGAGAATTATGCCGGATGGCGATCTGTTTATACAGGAGCTGTTCACCTACCGGTTTGAGAGCAGCTGGAACGGCATGACGCGGTATGTTGAGCCCAAGGGACATGAGGGGATCGAGTTTTTTGAGGCGTATATTCCGTCGGAGGGAAAGCATTTCGAAGACTTTACATACGACAATTTACAGCGTCTAGCTGTAGACTTTAATAAGGATAACGATACTTATTATATCCATGCGCCTTCCTCGGATGAGACGAAACGGGTTTATTACCGGTACCGGATCAAGGGGGCCGCTGCACGCTATGCAGACACAGGCGACCTGTCGTGGAGCTTCTTCAAGAACAACAATGACGATATCTATAACGTGACGGTCGACCTGCAGCTTCAGGAGCCGTATGACGAGAGCCGCATTCATTATTTCCTGCACGACCGGACGGGCGGACAGGTTGCGATGCAGTCTGGAGACCACGGGGGGGCCCCCTACCTCCGCTACTTCAATGCTCATCTCGATCAGAACGGCACGGCCCGCTTAAGAGTACTCTTTCCGGCGGAATGGATCGGCGAGCAGGCGGTGCGAGCGGAGACGCTTCCTCTGGAGGCGGCTTTGACGGAGGAATGGGAACGTGAGCAGCGATTGGACAAGCGGACGGAGCATCTGGCCATCGCTGACGGTGTGCTGAAGCTGCTGGCATATGGAGCCCTTCTATTGCTGGGGCTGCAAATTTTGCCCTTCCGAAGGGTTGCGGGATGGCTGCTGCGAAGCAGAATAGCTCCCGGTAAGCTGGAGGAGATCGATCCGCTGCTGGCGGTATATATTTACCGTAAAGGGCGGCTGAAAATGCGGGACATTTTTGCCGGCGTATTCTCGCTGCGGCACCAAGGGCTTGTGGCAATGGAGGAAAGGCAGGCCCCAAGGCGGCTGCTGGAAGACAAGAAGGCGCCTGACATCCTGCCGGAGTTCGTCTTCACGGGAAGGCGCTCGGCCTTAAACGAAACGGAGAGGTTTTTCCTGGATAAGTTCTTCTATGGCAAAAAGCTGGAGACCGAGCGGTTTACCGGTCCTACGCGGAAGGAGAAGAAGGATGCCAATGAGTTGAAGCGGTATCGGCGCCTGTCCGAACGCCTTCACGCCGATTTTAACAAATGGCGTGCGCATCTGGATCTCAGAGAGGATTATCATGCGTATGTTTACCCGAACCGCTTACAGCGGGCCATGAAGCCGGCCATGATCCTCATTCATTTCATGACGATCCTTGTCCTGTTTATCCTGGACGTCTCGAAGACCTCGGATATCATCTGGGCTTTTCTGATTCTTGGAACGCTGGCCGGATTTGCGCTTGCTTATCCGAAGAAGAGATGGCTTTCTGGATTGTATTATTTCGGCTGCTTTGCAGCGGCAGGATTTCTATACGACAGCTCTGCCACAACCACGTATGCCGTGCTGATCGTCATTACATTTATACTCTCGCTTATTCTGCGCCCCTATACTTTGACGCTGGAGGGCTGGAAGTTTCACGCTGGTCTTCGTTATTGGCGCAGGCGGCTGAAACGTGGAAAGTGGTATTCGAAAGGGGCACTTCGCTACGATACGGAATCCGGTCTCAGACTCGCTGAATTCGCGCTCGTACTGGATGCGGGGCCGCAGCTTCTGAAGGCGATGAAGCGCCGCTCCGGCGACGAAGCATTGCAATTGGTCGCGTCGCGGTTCAGCCTGTCCGCGCTTGAGGGCCTGGTCTATACCCAGAAGGCGATTGCCTATAGGCCGCCCGACACTTCATCCGGAAGCAGCAGCTATTCCGGCGGCGGAGGCGGAGGAGGAGGGGACGGGGGAGGAACCGGAGCTTTCTAGGAAAAGCGATGGAACGCGATTTACAGAACGAGGACGGCATTGAAAAGCGCTTCTTGCTAGAACCTTTCGTTCGATGGGTCTTCATTAAATAAGAGGCGTATCGAGTAACTGTGGGGCTGAGGAGTTGGGGATATCTGGACATTAGCTAAGTAATTATGGGTAAAAAAATAGCACGCTACAGTCGTGGTATCGGTAACTGAATACTGAATGCTGAATGCTGAAAAGCTGAAAGCTGGATTACCCTGTTTCCGAGAGGTTTGATGTACCGAAAGGCTGAATAGTTGCGTGACGCCGAGGGGCTTAGGAACTGCTAACGGACATGAGATCAGCTATTGTGGTGATACTCCTTTTTTCACATCTGCTAACGGACAGAGGAGCCCTTATTAGGTGTCAATCATCTCATTTACACTCCATATTAGCGATATAGAGAACCCTATGTCCGTTAATTTCGATTTTGCAGGTATTTTCGGCGAATAGCGGAACCCAGGTCCATTAGCATTACCAAGCCAAGCCTATGAAAAAGTGGGCTGTCCAGAAAGTCATTGAAAACAGACTGCGGGGCGCCCTTTTTCTGTTGAGAAGGTTTTTATAGGTAATCTGACAGCAGCACCTTGGAAATTTCCGGATAACCGGTCACTTCATGGTGTGGCTGATGCTCCGATTCGGGCTTGACGCTGCGATGATTGAACCACAGTACCTTCCAGCCCGCATCGAGCGCGCCCACGACGTCATTGCGCCAAGAGTCGCCGATGTAGCAGCAATTCTCCGGAGCCAAGCTTAACTGCTCGGTCACGTGACTGAAGAGGCGCTTGTCCGGCTTGGTGAAGCCGACGGCTCCGGATATATAAATCAGTTTTTCAGGAATGAGCCTGGTCAGGGCCAGGGCATTGACCTTGTTCATTTGATGATCGGGCGGGCCATTCGTAATGATGCCGACAACGAAGTTTCTGGCCTTCAGCTCCGTGATCAGCTCCTCCACGCCGTCGAACAGTTCGATCGCATACTGCAGGCTGAGGTACTCCTCCTGTACAGCCTGCGCTTGCTCTGGCGTAATTGAGAGGCCGAATTCAGCCAAAGCGAGCCGGAAGCGCTGCCGCCGCATCTGATGCAGCTCCTCGCCATGTGTCGGCGTCCCGCCAAGCTCGGCAGACAGAGCGTCGCTGTAGTAACGCATCCGGTGATAAGCCTGTTCGTAAGGAAAGCCCTCCTTCGTGCCCAAGAGGTTAATGAGCGCAGCACGAAAAGGAATAAGGTGATCATACAGCGTATCGTCAAGATCGAAGAATACGGCCCGCCGCCGCGTAGTAGATGTCATGAATACAGTTCTCTCCCTTGCGTAAATAGTCCGTTTGATAACTATTATACCGCTTTATCGGAGAAGAACCGGACTAAAATCTGCGGCTGGCCCCGCCGCCGCCGGAGGATCCCCCGCCGCCGCCGCGATAACCTCCTCCTCCCCCGCCGCCGCGGAAGCCGCCGCCACGGCCGAGGATGGACAGAAGCAGCATGGTAAACATGCCGCGGAAGAACACGATGTCGATCATGATGAACACTGCAATGATGATGACCCAAAGCAGGGACAGGCCGCCGCCCTCCTTCGAATCGGCCGGGGCAGGCAGGGCTACTTCCTGAGGATTCAGCTCCTGCTCCACGCCGTATTCCTTGGCGACCTCGTTATACAGGACTTTGTATGTTTCGACGATGCCTTGCCCCGGCTGCTGATTCACGATATAGGGGATGGTCACCTGGTCGAGGATTCGTCCGGTTTTGCCATCGGGCAGCGCGCCCTCCAGGCCGTAGCCGACCTCAATCCGGACCTGCCGGCTGCCGGGCTGGCCGTCGCCCAGGGAGACGAGCAGGAGGACGCCGTTATTCAGCTTGGCATCGCCTAGCTTATAAGTCCGCAGTGCCTGAAGCGCATATTCCTCGATGGGCTCATCCCCCAAGGAGGGCACAGTCAGCACGGCGATTTGAGCCTTCGTGCGATCTTCGAGCGCCCTGCCGAGAGCCAGGAGGTACCGGGTCTGCTCGGTCGTCAGGAGCTGCTCGAAATCCTGTACATAAATATCCCCTCGAGGCTCGGGAATTTTCGGAACGGCCGAGGCGCTGGGCGCCAGGGACGCAAATACGGATAACGTCAGGATGAGAAGCGGGAGCAAGCCACGGATGAATCGTCTTCGGCAGGCCGCAGGGCTCATGCCCAATCCCCTTCTGGCTGAAGCCAGCCGACTGAAGGACGTGCTGCCGGCATTGCCGGATGCCGCGATGTCTCATCCGTGCCGAAATCGACCTCCGGATTCGTTCTGGATTCCGGTGTCGTCTCAAAATACCGCTTCTCATTGAATCCCATCATCCGTGCGATGATCGTCCCGGGAAAGCGCCGGATCAGCTTGTTGTACTCGGCGACCGCATTGTTATAGTCGCTGCGGGCTACCGCGATCCGGTTCTCCGTTCCGGCCAGCTCATCCATCAGCTGGGTGAACTGGGCATCCGCCTTCAGCGTCGGGTAGTTCTCCACGACGACGAGCAGGCGGCTTAGTGCGCCCTGGAGCTGCTGATCCGCGGCGGCCAGTTCATCGGGCGTGCGCGCTCCGCCCAGCGCAGCCCGGGCGTCGGATACCGCTTGGATTACTTCTTTTTCATGCTTGGCGTAGCCTTTGACGGTATTGACCAGATTGGGAATGAGGTCGTATCTCCGCTGCAGCTGTACGTCGATTTTGCTCCACTGCTGGTTTACCGTTTCCTCGGAAGCCATGAACTTGTTGTAATTTCCTGCGAACAGGGCAATGCCGATAATGACGATTGCCGCAATGATGGCGATGGGAATCAGGCAGCCTTTTCCCTTCAAATTCATTGATCTCTTCCTCCTGTTCATGTCGGTATTATTTATCTTTATACCCTTTGCTTTATTTCTAAAAACTAAACAATTTTTTGCGAATCAGCTTTGGGCGTGACCGTAAAAGGTTTTTGAGAATGAGCATGGGATGATCGTAAAAAGGCTCGAAAGGCGAAAATGCAGCTGTTTTTACCGTGGATAAATAGAGTGTTTTACATGAAATGGGAGAAATGAGGATGATGCGTGAGCATTTGGGAGGATGTTTACGAGCGCCGGGTACGGAGGTCGTGAGCATTCCCCTCACCCCCTGATAACTATGTGGATACTGGCTCACCGCGGTTTCTCTTCGGGCCGCTTCATTCTATAATTAGAGATGTTTTTCAAATACAAAAGAGGAGTTGACTTGAACTTGGCTTATGATGAAGTGTTGGAGCGCCGTAATGAGCTGTTGAAGAGACAGGTAGGTGAGATGCTCGCCAAGGAGAACCAATATGGATTGAAGGATCAAGAGAGTCATTTCCTCCGACGAATGATTAAAGAGCTGCATCAGACGGAATTCGAGCTAAGCGGGAAATCATTGTAGACATTGAACTAGATAAGTTGGATTTGAGGTTTTGGCAAAAAGCCGTGCGGGAAGTGTTTTTGCGAAGTTGTACGATTTTTCGTACAAAACTGGCGTAGCGATCGGCTAAGTGAGCCCAATTGTACGATCCTTCGTTCAAAATTGTTGCTGCCGCAGCCGAGATTCTATTCAGCTTGTTTTTGCCTTCGTAGAACCAGCCAGTTGAATTAGCCTAGGGACGATGACGATGAGCCATCAGGCGGATATAGGAATAAGGTTAGTTCAACTTTGTGAATATGGTTATGCGAAGTATGACGACAATAGAGGATATGCACTCGGTGCATATCCTCTATTGATTTTTGAATGGATCAGGCCGGTTAATAGTCGAAGCATTCTTTTCCTAAAGTATGTATATATTCGAAGAAAGGTCACTGTCTGGGCTTGGCCATGCGCTGCCGCCTGGAGAGCTTGAATATCATCTGATTCAGTACTTCAGACAGGACAAGTCCAATGGCGATAGAACCCGAGATTAAAAATGCTTTGGCCGCAAGCTGGACGGCGAGGTTGTATTCGCTTTCGACGAACTGGCGCATAGCATCATAAGCTAACCCCCCAGGTACGAGCGGAATGATTCCGGAGACGCTGAAGAGAATGACAGGCTTCTTGTATATTCTTGCGAGTATTTGGCTGATGACTCCGACGATGAACGTTGCTGCAACCGTGGCAAAAACGGTATCCAGGGGCGGGGAAAGCAGGACATAGGCGACCCAGCCCATCATTCCGGCCAGCCCACATTGCAGGAGCAGCCTTCTAGGGGCATTAAATAAAATGCCGAAGGCAGCGGAGGCGATGAAGCTCGTCAAGAGATGCAAAGCGAGCGATAGAAATGGCGGCGATATCATCTCGTAGAATCCTTCCTTCCGGTTAGAAAAATGTAACAACAACGGCGATCCCCGCGCCGATGGCGAAGGCTGTCAGGAAGGCCTCCGCTCCCCGGGACAAGCCCGAAACCAGATGACCAGCCATCAGATCCCTGACGGCGTTCGTGATCAACAGTCCGGGTACAAGCGGCATGACCGAGCCGATAATAATTTTATCCAGCTCCTGTCCAATTCCTAATGCGACGAAGACGACGGCCAGCAGTCCGATCAGAAAAGAGGCGGAGAACTCCGCAAAAAATTTAACCTTGATCAGACGGTGCAGCGCGAGGAACATGGCGAACCCGGCCCCGCCGCACAGGACACCGGGAAGGATGTCGGCCATGCCTCCACGGAACATATAGGTGAAGCAGCCGCTGGCGACTGCAGCCGTGGCGATTTGCAGCACCATCGGGTACTCATGCCTCGATCCTTCAATGTCGATTAACCGGGCATGGGCATCTGCAGGCGTGATGTCTTTGGTGCCCAGCTTGCGCGACACATCATTGACGGCGGCGATCTTCTCTAAATCGGTTGTCCGTTCGACGATACGAATCAGCTTGGCTGACTGCGAGCTGCTCGGCTGGAACATGATTCCCGTAGGGGTGACATAGCTGTGCGAGCTTTTCAGGCCCATCGCCTCGGCCATGCGGGTCATGGTATCCTCGACCCGGTAGGTTTCGGCTCCGCTTTGCAGCATGATTTTGCCGGCGAGGAGACACAGCTCGTCAGGCTCTCTGGCACCTTGATCGGCGTGCTTAAAGTGATTATGATCGGGCTGCTGGCTGTTACCATGCAACGTCGCCTCGCCGTGTTCAAGTCCGTCAGTCTCGCCATGACCCTGCACCCCGATCTTGCCATAGCCTAGCCTGTGAATTTCAACGTGCTCATGCACCGCCAATTCATGATCTTCAAAGGCATGGCTGCTCGAACCTTGTCCTCCGGCGTCTGCTCCAGCATAGCCTTTTGCTGGCAGAGGCAGAGCTGCCTTTAGGGCAGGGCTAACCTTCATTCCCGAGCGTACGCAGTTCCCTGGCTCTATCTCCGCTTCATTCTCTTGCAGGGATGGGCCGTAAACGGTCTCCTGATTGGCACGTTTCCTCATGATATTCATCCAGTTCACCCCCCCGGCTTATCTGCGTCCATTATATCACGATTACTTCTGCAGTTCGGTGATCGGTATTATTGCTTCAGAGCTGGCAGGGTAGCCTAGGAGATGGCCTCGTCACTATGGCGGCTCACAATGGTCGCTTCCCTATGGACGTCCCTGCATCCGTGCTGCTAAGGCCGTATCACTAAGTCCTCGAACTTGCCATGGCCACGGTCCTGTGGCGAATCAATGCCCGTCTGACAAAGGCCACGGCTAACGCTACGTACAATGGCCCCCCATCTAACGGCCTCCCTAGGGCCGAATCGTCACTCTTGTTCCTACCGGCACGAGCGAAGACAGGGTCAGCACGTCCTGATTATACATACGAATGCAGCCATGGGATACTTCGTGGCCGATCGACGAAGGATCGTTCGTGCCGTGAATGCCGTAATGGGGCTTGGAGAGGCCCATCCAGAATGCCCCGAACGGTCCGCCGGGGTTTTTCTGCTTGTTAATGATGGCATAATCTCCGGTCGGGGTCTGGGTGAGCATTTTACCAATTCCTACGGGAAAAGAACGCACGACGGTATCTCCATCCAGCAAATGCAGCTGCCGGTCTGATAAATCTACAATAATCCGGTAATTGGGCATATCTCATACCTCCTGCTTGAACGAAAGAAGTACTCCACGTCAAGGAAAATAGAAAGGAATAAAGGATTCCACTGAACACAGGATATGTATATTCCGGCATAAGGCCAAATGTCCGGCGAACCGATTATATTTTATCCAATAGCTTATGAAAGTGACCTAACGAATTGAAACCGCGCAATGCTAATACTGTAATAGGTTATAAAGGAATGAGGGTGTATACTCTGGATTCAGCTACCGCGAGCCTGATGAAGTGGCTATAAATTTGCAGCAGCAGGATCCGTGTTTTAGCGAAGGTACTGTAGACTGTGGCGTGAAGAAAGGCAGGCACGGGAAAAATAGCGGGGAGTTCTTATTGAAAGCGGAAAGACTCGGCTGGTGCCAGATCTGTCAGAGTCTCGTTAGCCTGGCTATCTGCATCAGCAGTCAGAGTCCTGCTACCCGGGCTATCTACTTCAAGATCGGTGAACCTGGCCCCAGGCCCGTTCGCTTTACAACCAGGTGGCCACATGCTGCCAACTAGCTTGATTTTCCTATATTCCTGATTTTGATATGAACATAACATTTTATGTCTGCCTTCGAGTATACATCTCTCCAGTTCATCGACTGCCATTCATTATGGCTCAAGCTGTTTCTAACATACTGCCCGATTCCAAGGCTATCTACCTGGTGCTTTTGCATGAATTTCACCATCTTATTAGCCCTTTCGGTCAAATGCTCGGAGACCGTTTTCGCGATTTCTCTTCTGTTACTCGGATTATCCAGTTTTAGCGGTCCGGTATATTCCAAAATAGATCCCTTTAGATGAACATGAATCGCTACCTTTGCTCTTTCTGTATCAGCATGCTCTACTTTAACCTTTCTTTTTGAGGTGAGTGAGTTGAACATGACCTGCTGTCCTTTCTTAAGCTCGACATCTATTGCGCTTCGTTGGAGATTCCCTCGGAGAAATCCCAAGATAATAGCTTCCTCTGTATCAATTTTAGTCACATATTTACTTTCCATAAATAGGCCGATACCATCTAGGGTAATATTATCCTCTTCTTCTTTTATGATAGGAGCAATAGAATCAATCCCGTCATCTAATAGATCCCTTGAAAATTCATACAGTGTCATTTTTGGTATAGTGTGCGCTCTTGCTTCCTTGCCTAATAACCGATTGACATATTTGTCTGTTGGGGGATGCTGTTTATAGTCCTTTTCCAGCAGATGTCCAGCATTTCCATTTACAATCGATATATTGACTTGCGGGGAAATGGCGGGGTCTCTTCCAAATGTATCAAATTTGTCCCATAATCCCTGCTCTGCAACAGATTTGCTGATTAAGAGATTCCGCAATTGACCGCTAACAAGGGTGAGGCTGGTTTTCTTGTTAAATTCTAACTTGGCATCCTTACTGCTTTCTGCGTCAATAGCTATAACCTTTCTGTTTTGTTCTGATTGGGGATCAGCAATTGGAATGCTGCACGTAATACGCAACTTCCCATTCGGGAGCAGATCAAAGCTTTGCGATTCGATAAAGCCAAGCCTTTCCAGAATACGCTCATCCCCACATCCGGCCATCATCATGATCACTAGGAAAGCTGCAACGATCCTAACCCCTTTTTTGCTCATCTTGCACCGCCCATTATTCGTTGTGTAATTAGTACAAGTATAAGTAATACAGGTAATATAAATGCTACGCCTATTTCGAAAAAGCCCAGAAAGGCCAGCCATTCCCTGACCTCCCCAGTTACATCAGGAATAGCAATAGCAGAAAAGCCGATGATTATGAGAACCACCGCCAGTATGCCCGGCTTGACTTTTTTGAAAACGCGCTGACAAGCTTCTTTGGCTGCCCACACGTATGCAACTGTTGAGAATAAGTTCGTGAACATAAAAAAACCATAAAATAAGTTTTCAACCCGTTGTACGAACGGAAACTTGATGTAAGACATCATATCGATCACGGGATAAAGAACGCCTTTGAGCTGATTCAGGCTATAGAACCCGTAAGCAATAAAGCAGGTGATGAAATAAACCAATGTGATCATGACGTTTGCAATAATTACTGCTTGTATCAATTTTGTCCTCTTATCGGAATAAGGGAACAAGAACAAGCTTAATTCATAGCCGAGAAACCCCTTTAAAAGGTTCAATCCCCCTAGCAGAAAATTGTCTCCTTCCTTAAAGACAAAAGGAGTTAAACGAACCCATTCAAAATCATACGAGAAAGCAAAAAGCAATAACAGCATCCAAATGATAAGCCAGAAAAAAATGGTTGCAGCCCTTTCGATCACAAAAATTCCTTTTACAAGCAGCATTAGAGCTAGCAAGCCCATGAGAACAGTCAGCAGCATCGGTGGCGTATTAGGAAATGAAAATAATTGAAATATGTGAACATAATCCTTGGATACCAGAGAACCAAGGACGGTCCAAAGGATGGCCAGGGCAATATAGAGGGGGAAGAGTATGACTTTCGAAACAGATTGCTCCAGAATTTCAAAAACGGATCTGCCTTTGCCTAGCCGGTAAACCAGAAAAATAAAACCAATGTTCACATTTACGATTAATGAAATCAGGATAACCGCCAGCCAGCCGTTCGTTCCAAAGTAATAAGCCAGAATATGCGGCATGCTAAGGATAACAACCCCGGATTGAAACATATAGATCATGATTGTTGTGTGAAAGAAGCTGAGCTTATTTCTCATAAAATTCACCTATTTCCGCATTTTGTTGCGTATCTTGTTAGGAGACTTGCTTTGGCTTGGTCTTCTTGTAAAGAGGGAGAAAGGTGCCCGAATAAACACGTCTTTCCAATCGCTGCTATGGAACGGCGCTACTGGAGACAGGTAGGATGATCCAAGACTTGTCAGCCCGCTTAAGTGAATGACCACCGCAGCAATGCCTGCAGCAAGTCCAAAGTTCCCCAATAGGCCGGCCAGAATGATTAGACCGAACCGGACTAAGCGAATCGACGCGCTCATAACGTAGTTTGGAACAACAAAAGAGGCGATGGCTGAGGAAGCTACTGCGATGACCAGGATATTACTTGTAAAGCCAGCCTGGACGGCTGATTGGCCGATAACGATACCTCCAACGATACCGATCGTTTGACCGATTTTAGTAGGCAAGCGTGCGCCAGCTTCCCTTAATAATTCTATTGTTGTTTCCATAAGCAAAGCTTCATACAAGGGTGGAAAAGGAACCCTGTTCCGTGATTCGGTTAAGGATAAGAGTAAGTGTTCCGGTATCATCTCATAATGAAATGTCGTTATCGAGACATAAACAGCGGTGAAGGTGATAGTAATAATGAAGGCGACGAGCCGTAATAATCGGGTTGCACTGCCTATAGCCCACCGCTGGTAGTAGTCATCGGAGGATGTAAAAAATTCAAAAAAGGAAGCTGGAACGCTAACAATCGAAGGGCTTCCATCAAGAAAACAGAGGACCTTTCCATCGGATAGCTTAGAGACGGCAGTGTCAGGTCTTTCTGTCGAAATAAACTGCGGGAAGATGGAGGATGGATTATCATCAATACATTGAATTAACATATTCGTATCGTAAACCGTATCGATCTCCATGGCTTTGATTCTAGAAGCCAACTCATTCACGTAATCCATATTGGCAATATCTTTTATGTACAGGATATAAGCATTAGATTTTGCAACTTCGCCGACTTCAAGCTTAATTACTTTTAAATGCGAGCTTTTCAGTCGTTCGCGGATAAGCGATAAATTAGAGTTAGCCTGTTCCGTAAAAGCATCGTGTGGCCCCGTAATGACTGTTTCTGTTTGCGATTGTTCAATGGCACGGGCTGCAGGTCCATAAACATCAACAATATAAGTGTCACTCTCATGAAAGAGAGCAACATTACCCGATAAGATACCCTTGATCAAATCTGGAATCCTTAGCCGGTTTATACTGGGATTGACTTAATATACGGGTTATATTCTCTTGATTCGCTTCAGCCAGTGGAATAAAAACATCATTGTTTATCTTGCTATCGTCTACCAAATGCTCAAAGAATACCAGGTCGACTTTGATTTCGGGATAAGTTCGGGTGGTTAGATCTGCACATTCAGCAAATTCCATCAGAGTATGATCAAGGGTTGGCTTAGTGTCCAATTGATTTGCAGAGGATTTTTGGGAATCTAATAACTTTTTACGTTTATTCTTCTTAAACATTTACATCACCTCACACCTTTATTTTCAGAATTTATGGTTCCCACGGGTTGAGGTTAGTGTACACATTAATAAGAGGAGTATACATTCATGGATATACTTCTTAACGGATTTGGGACTGCAGGCAAGGGAACCAGGTCTGGCGAGCCGAACGCCAGGCTTTTTTTCTGTTGGAATCAAGTGAAAAATGTATGATTTATCCGGTTGATTGCCAAAATAAGTGGACTAAGTACAGATGAAAGGAAATTCAATATGCCTACGAAACCTGCCGAACAACGGGTGGATGAATGGTTGTCTAAGCAATTGTGCGGCTTGATGGACTTTGAGGAGAGATCCCTGGGAAATTCCCAGGATATAAAAATTATATTTTTGAGAAGCTTGACTAACTCGGATACGGTTAACCGTTTTATTGTTCTGCCTAGCTATGAGATGGATCTCGAGGCGTACGAGAAGTATTTATCCACGTTTCCCGGCTGCGAAGAGACCCAGGATAAGCAGCAAATCATGGAGTTTGTCCTGAAGGGCTATATTTATATCCGGATTGAGGACAGCAGCTACTTATTCGATGCTATGAAAATAGAATACAGCGGCATTACCTCCAGCATTACGGAAGCGATTGTACAAGGGCCGAACGATGCATTGACGGAGAATATCGAAATCAATATGAATTTGATTCGCCGCCGTTATCAGTCCAAGGATTTGAAGGTCGATGCCATGACGATCGGGAATGTGTCCAAAACGACTATAGCCATCATGTACGATGATACGCGGGTGGATGGGGAGGTCCTGAAGGAAATTAAGAGTCGTCTGTCCCAAGTTTCGGTGGATATTTTACAGTCGGCGGGCGAGCTGGAGAAGTACATTAGTGAGCACAAGTATAGAATCTTTCCTACTACGATCGTAACGGAAAGGCCTGACCGGGTCGTATTCAATCTGTCGGAAGGCAAGATCGCCATACTGATGAATACCGTGGGTTACGCGATAATTGCTCCAAGCGTATTTAATGATTTCTTTACCGCCATGGACGATAAAATCCAACTTCCCCTGGTTGGCTGGTTTATGAAAATGATTCGTTATATTGGCTTGTTCATCACCGTCACTCTTCCGGCCTTCTATGTTGCTTTTACCTCCTACAACCCGGAAATATTAAAGGTGCAAATAACACTTTTGATTGCCGGCAGCCGTGCTGCAGTTCCCTACCCGTCTTTTGTCGAGGTTGTGTTCATGCTTCTAATGATGGAATTTCTCATTGAGGCGAGCTTGCGGCTGCCGAAGGCCATCGGTCCGACAGCGACGACGGTTGGAGGCCTTATTCTTGGCCAGGCGGCGACTCAGGCGGGGCTGGTTAGTAACATTATGATTATTATCGTGTCGGCCGTAGCTATATCCAACTTCGTTATTCCTCTGAATATGATGGCTTTTACAGTTCGGGTGCTCAAATACTTTCTGATTTTTTTTGCGGCGACATTTGGCTTGATCGGCATTGTGGTCAGTACGGTAGGGGTTGTAATGTATCTGTCCGGCATGCGCAGCTTCGGGAAGCCATATTTAAAGATGTTTGCTTTAGATGGCAGTAAAGGCAAGGGAGAAAAGCAGAATGGTTAAAGAAAGGTACTACTATTACCTGTATCTGATCAATGCGTTAATCAATATTATCAATTTCGTTCCCCGCGTATTGACCGGCAATCGGTTCGAGGGAGCGCTGATGTCTATTTTTGTTTCGGTCGTGATCGGGAGCACGCTGCTGATCATATTTACGAAGCTGATCAGCCGATTTCCCGGGGAAGGGCTGCCGCAGATCTATGCCGATTTTCCACGGGTGGTTTCCATTCCGCTGCTCAGTATTTTTGCCATTCTGTGGTATGTATCCGGAGCTGTTACTCTAGTATCCTTTGTCGATATAACCCTCCGGTATATCAGTCCGGATCTATCACCCTTGTATGCAATCATCGGCTACCTGGTGCTGGTTACCCTGTGCAGCCGTCTCACAACGGAATCGATCCTATATGCGCTGGAAATTACCATTATCATCAATGTACCATTGGTAACTTACATCCTTATCAAGGCGCTGTTCAATCCGTATTTAAGCTGGGATGCCGTAATGGAGGTCATTACTCATTTATGGACGATGCCGAAGTATAGTTCTATTGCGGGAGCCACATTTATTTTTACCGGGTATGTAAATCTGGCGATTTTCAACCGGGCTTTTCACAGCATGAAGCCTAGACATCTTTGGCTGATCCCGGTATCCGGATTGATGATTCTGCTTATCACGTTTCTGGTACCCATCGGTTATCACGGTACAATTGGAGTAGAACATCAGGTTTATAGCTGGTTTTCAACGGCTGATTCAATCCGGAGTGAATTTTTTGTAGTTGAGCGCGTGCTGTTCATATTCTACTTTACATATTTGTCCCTATCGCTCGTAACCGCTGTTATTCATTGGCATATTGCATTGGAGCTCATAAAGTCCTTTTTTGAAAAAAAGGATAAGAAGAAATCAAATCCATCGAGCGGTTCGAGCAGTATGAATAGTTCAAGCAGTTCAAGCAGTTCAAGCAATTCGAGTGATTCAAGCAATTCAACTAAATCGAGTAATTCGAGCAAATCGAATAAATCGAATAAATCGAATAAATCGAATAAATCGAATAAATCGAGCAGGGATAGAACCACTTCGAATAGAGATTGGTGGATTCTTGCACCGATGGTTCTGGCCACGCTCGGAATGGGGATTTTTCTTGATCAGATAAAGCTGGAACTGGTTGGGCAGTGGTTCCTTTATGTTCGTTTACCCGGTGAGCTTCTGCTAGTGGCATCGGTCTTCGCTGCTTATTGGAGGAGGAAGAAGAGGGCATGAGAAAATGTTTGAACTTAATGCTCGTGATTCTGCTGTTTATGCTGAGTCTGCTGCTTGCAGGCTGCCAATTCAAGGATGTGGACCGGAGGGCGTTCGTCCTAGGGTTGGCGGTTGATTCTGTCGAGAAGAAGGAGGGTCAAGGAGAAGGCGGAGGAGGTGGGAGCAAGAAGCATTTGGTTCAGGTCTCCCTTAAGCTTGCTATACCCGAAGGCGACCCTACGAAGAGAAGTCAGGAAGCAATCATTGTTTCGCAAATTTCAAACAGTATTCCGGAGGCGGTTCGCTTGCTGAAATCCAAGGTGGATAAGGAGCTGGATTTCAGTCATTGCAAGACACTGCTCTTTGGAGAAGGATATGCCAAGACGGATATCCGGGAGATGAGCGATTGGATTGCAAGGCGCAGGGACATTCAATTGATAGGCCATGTGGCCGTGGCTAGACCCACTGCCAAGGAAGTGCTGGGTGTTCGCATGATAAGCGAGCGAGTCCCCGCTTACGCCCTAATTTTAAGCTTGGGGAAGGAAGGGACAGAATCACCGTTCATCGTCAGCATTTACTCCTATAATTTTCGGCGGCATCTGTCAGAGATAGGAGCCGATCCCATCCTGCCGCTTGTTGAAAAAGAGGAGGAGGATGTTCTGGTCATCAATAAAGCAATGCTTTTTGATAAACAGAGAGTACGCGCCGAACTGACGGCAAACGAGGCCCGGTTGTACAACCTGCTGAAGACGCAGGGACTGCGAACCAGCTTCAACGTAGAACTGGACGACAATATTTACACTTACAATATGGAGACGACCCGTGCCAAGTTTAAGCTGCTCAAATCAGAGGAAGGCAAGATGATTGTGCAATATAAGGTCGGAGGCCGGGCTGTCCTGGAGGATAACAGCAAGTCGGTAACGACGACGGGGCCGATTCTTGAGCAGGTCTCCAAAGCGGCCAGCAAGCAGTGGGAGAAGGAAATCAAGCAGTTCCTCGTCAAAATTCATGGAACCGGATTAGATCCGCTTGGCTGGGGGTTAAGATACAGGGCCATAAGCTGGAACAATGAGACCGAAGAAGAGGAATGGAGAAAGCTGTATCCGAACCTGGAATTTAGCGTTAAGGCTGATGTACGGATCCAGTATTCCGGCATGATCCGTTAGTCCCATAATAATACCTCTCCACGCGAATCCGCGACGGAGAGGTATTGTCATGTTATGGCAGCATGCCTGCAGTAAGAATCCAAAAAAAATCAGGTGCGCGATGGCTCGTCATCCCCGCTATAGCCGTTCAGCACGTCGATGCCAGGCATGGCGTCCGGGTCGGGTGCCGCAGGGTCGACTGGACTGTTCGCGGCGATTTCATCGGCATCCGGGACATCTGGAAAATCACTGCTATCCTGGATATTTTCCGCAGGCCCCGCAGAATGGGAATCCTCCTCGCTAAGAGCCTGGGTAATTCGGGTATCGTGAGGAAGCAAATCATCGCCGGGTATATCGTTCTCCGGCCGGTATTCTCTAAGCACCTGGTACCTTTCATATTCATGATCAGCCGCCTTGGTTTTCGGATTGTCTGCCTTTTGCAAATGTTCTGAAGGCTCTGAATGCATTGAATGTTCTGGCAATATAATCCCTCCTCATTGTTTTAGTTGAAGTTTGCCCCGAATGGCGGGATTCAAACGGAGGAGTTGGCTGTGCAAATCCAAAATACAAAGGAAATTTATAAGAAAAATCTCAAATGTTCTAAAACATAGGAAACACGTATTTTACGAGGAAGTACAGGAAGCCGAAGAACAGAATGATATATGCCGCATATTTAATGAAAGTCGAAGCAACCATACTGGGCTCGGATTTCTGCTGAATGTCTCTTCTTTCTACGTCAACATTGCTCACTTCATTGCGTTCTCGAGGCTCATACATAGACTTTACCTCCTTATCCTTTAAATCGGAAAATGGGGATTTCTGATGTCTTGTGTAATTTTTAAACGTCGCATCTGCGGTTGAAACAATCGGAATTTCCATATTTGTATTGACTTCATATGGCAGTGCCGACTACAATTTGCTTGACCCCGTATGAGAACCTGCTCGGATGAATATATCAGGAGATGAGTAAACGATTGACTACGATCTATGATATTGCCAAGTTAACCGGTTTTTCGCCGACCACGGTATCCAAGGTGTTCAATGGCTACTCGGATGTCAGCGAGAAGACGCGCCGGAAAATCCTCGAGGCTGCACAGCAGCTGGATTATGTTCCTAACGCTCATGCCCGGTCGCTCACGACCAAGCGTTCCTGGACGATCGGCGTATTGTTCAATGACTCGTCAGGGGCCGGTATTCTGCATCCTTATTTCGGCGGCGTCATTGAAGGATTCAAGAAGGTGGCAACCTCGAAGGGCTATGATTTGATGTTCATCACGAAGGATATCGGGGGCAAGCCAAGCGGGTATTTGGAGCATTGCAAAATACGCGGTGTCGACGGCATCGTAGTGATTGGCCCGGACTATTCAGATCCTTATTTTCATGAACTGATTGAAGCGGACATTCCGTGCATCCTGCTGGATTCGGAATCAGAGCATGTCAGCACGATTTATTCCGACAATATTCTGGGAAGCGAGCTGGCTGTCGACTATTTATATTCACTCGGACACCGCTCCATCGCCCATATTGGCGGCGGGCATTCCTTTGCCGGCGTCCAGCGGGTGCAGGGCTTCATTGAAGCGATGCAGCGCCGGGGCTTGTCGGTCAAGCCTGAATTTATTGTGCAGGGCAGCTACAATTTTACCGTGGAGAACGGATATAAGGCGATGGAGCAGCTGCTTGAGCTGAAGGACCGCCCCACTGCCGTATTCGCGGCCGGTGACAATCTGGCGGTCGGCGCGATGATTGCCATGAGGGAGCATGGAATATCCGTGCCTGAGGATATTTCCATCATCGGCTTCGACGACATTGAGATGGCGAAATATTTAACGCCCGCGCTGACGACGATCCGCCAGAATACCTACGGACTTGGCAGCAGGGCAGCTAACATGTTAATCTATTCGATAGAAGGCCATAAAGAATTACAGCGGGATATGCTTCCGGTCGAACTGGTTGTACGCGATTCATGCCGCCCATTTGGTTAGCCAGCTTACTTGGGCCGGCTTGTTTTTTAAAGGATTTCGAAACCGGTTTCGAATCAATGGGTAAAAGGGATTTCATGATATCTCGTGGACGGATGGTATGAAATAAAATGATAAATGGAGGTAACAGCATGTCTAACTATTCATTTGACAAGAATGCTTTCGTGATTAAGCAGTTTGATAAGGCCAAGCCTTTCTCAAGCTTCCTGCCTGGCCTGGCAGGCCTGAAGGGAATTCCGATGTGGACGTTCTACGTCAACCGCGGCCAAGCGGTATGCAGCTTCGGTATTCGCGATAAGAAAAGCCCGATTATGGAGTTCTCTCCGGCGAGCATCACCTACCAATCGGTGTCATCGAAGGGCTTCAGAACCTTCATCAAGCGGGAAGGCGCTGAGGGAATCTATGAGCCGTTCCAAAGTGCGAGTCCGGATGCAGCCGCCGAGCGGAAAATGGTCATTCTGGCGAATGAGGTCGGGATCGAGGAAGTGCATAAGGAGCAGGGAATCAGCGTCAAGGTCACTTATTTCCAGGTGCCGAACGACGATTATGCCGCTCTGGTGCGCAAAGTAGAGATTACGAATATATCCGGGGAGCCGATGAAGCTTGAGCTGCTGGACGGTCTGCCGGAAATTCTGCCTTACGGCGTGGAGAACGCGGGATACAAGGAAGTCGGTAATCTGCTGCGGAGCTGGATGGAAGTATATAATCTGGACAATAACATCCCGTATTATCGCGTGCGCTCCAGCACAAGCGACAGCGCGGAGGTAAGCGAGGTGCAGAGCGGCCATTTCTATCTGTCGTTCGGCCAGGACGGCAAAATCGTCAAGCCGATTGTCGACTTCCAGATCATCTTTGGCGACAATACGTCCCTCGCCTATCCGGATCGTTTTGCCGAGCGCTCCCTCGCCGAGCTGATGGCGGAGCAGGAATACTGCACGAATAAGGTGCCGTGCGGCTTCACCGGATTATCCGCACAGCTGGCGCCAGGCGAGACGACGACGCTGTATACGTTGATCGGGCATATCGAGAGCCTGGAGCGCTTGAATGAGAAGGCGCCATGGATCGCCGCTCCTGCATATATTGACGCGAAGCAGGCGGAAGCCGGGCGATTGACAGAGGAGTTGACCGAGGATATCGCGACCCGGACGTCCTCGCCATTGTTCGATGCGTACTGCCGCCAGAGCTACCTGGACAACTTCCTGCGCGGGGGCTACCCCTTCCTGTTCGAGAACGGGCGAGAGGGGTTTGTCATCCATCTGTATTCCCGCAAGCACGGAGATCTGGAACGCGATTACAACTTCTTCTCGATCGAGCCGGAGTACTACTCTCAAGGGAACGGGAACTTCCGGGATGCCAACCAGAATCGCAGGAATGACATCTATTTCAATCCGCGCGTCGGCACGTTCAATATTGTGACGTTCTTCAGCCTGATCCAGGCGGACGGCTACAATCCGCTTGGCGTTGAGGGAACGAGCTTTACCGTGCCGCAGCAGCAGGCAGCCGGGCTTGAGGGATTGGTGAAGGCTTCGGTATCGAATCCGCAAATTGCCGAGAAGCTGCTAGCTCTGTGTTTGGGTAAATTTACGCCGGGCAAAGTCATCTCCCTGCTGGCGGACAAGAATGCGGGCCTTCTGCGCAACGAGGAGGAGCTTCTGACAGAAATACTGTCTCTGTCGGAGCAGAATATCGAAGCGGCCTTCCGCGAGGGGTACTGGTCAGACCACTGGACGTACAATATGGATCTCATCGACGGATATCTGGATATTTTTCCGGACCGCAAAGAACAATTGCTGTTCGGGGAAGAAGTATATATGTTCTTCGACAGTCCGGCACGGGTGCTCCCTCGAAGCGAGAAATACGTCATCAACGGAACGAAGGTGCGGCAATATGGAGCACTGGAGCATGATGAGGAGAAAATGCAGAGGTTCGGCTTGAATCTCAACGATACGAACTGGCTGAGAACGAAGCATGGAGAGGGCGAGGTATTCCGCACGAACCTGTTCGTGAAGCTGGTCTCGTTGTCGCTGAACAAGTTCGCGACGCTTGACCCTTATGGCATGGGCGTGGAAATGGAGGGCGACAAGCCGGGCTGGAACGATGCGATGAACGGCCTGCCGGGATTGTTCGGCTCCGGCATGAGCGAGACGTTCGAACTGAAGCGGATCGTGAATCTGGTGATCGAGGCAAGCGAGGCATACGGCCATCGGCAGATTATGCTGCCGGAGGAAATGCATCAGCTGCTTGAGCGGGTTAGCGGGCTGCTGCAGCGCCATTCTGCAGGAGAGCTTGAGCAGTTCGATTATTGGGATCAAGCGGCTGCGGCCCGCGAGCAGTACCGGGATCAAATCCGGTTCGGGATCAGCGGCGAGCTGAAGGCGATTTCCCTCGGTGAGCTAGGACAGAAGTACAAGCAGATGCGGAGTAAAATCGATCAGGGTATCGATCGGGCTATCGCCTTGGGCGATGGTCTGACGCCGACCTATTTTGTCTTTGAGGCTGTGGAATACGAGCCGGTCACGGATGCCCAGGGCAAGCCTGTCATTAGCGGCTACGGCCTGCCAAAGGTCACCGTCAAGAAATTCGAAGCGAGGCCTTTGCCCCATTTCCTCGAAGGTCCGGCGCGTTGGCTGAAGACGATAGATGACAGAGCGCAAGCGCAGCAAGTCTACGAGCTCATCCGGGAGAGCGACCTGTTCGACAAGGAGATCCAGATGTACAAAACGTCGGTGAGCCTGGATGGCGAATCCCAGGAGATTGGCCGGATCCGGGCATTTACGCCGGGCTGGCTGGAGCGGGAGTCCGTGTTCCTTCACATGAGCTACAAGTATTTGCTGGCGCTGCTGAAGAGCGGGCTGTATGAGCAATTTTTCGCGGAGATGAAGACGTCTCTGATCCCCTTCCTGGATCCTGCGGTATACGGCCGCAGCACGCTGGAGAACTCGTCGTTCATCGCTACGAGCGTCAATCCGGATCCTCACGTGCACGGCCGGGGATTTGTAGCCCGTCTGAGCGGATCGACAGCGGAATTTATCAGCATGTGGATTAAAATGATGATGGGCAGCCGGGTGTTCAGCGTCGAGGACGGCCGGCTGCAGCTGGCCTTCGAGCCTACGCTTCCAGGCTGGTTGTTCGATGAGCGGGGGGAAGTCTCGTTCAAGTTCCTCGGCAGCACGCAGGTGACTTACTATAATCCGCGAAAGGCGGACACGTTCGGGGCGGATAAAGCCGTGATTGAGCGAATCCGGCTGACGAAGAAGGACGGCACAGCGGCGCAGATCGACGGAGCTGTAATTGGCGGCGAATGGGCGCATGAGGTCCGGAACGGCCAGGCGGCAGCAATCGATATTTACTTGAAATAATGAGGACATAGGCCAAGTGGAGGCTCTTCGTATTTGGGGGCTCCTCTTGGCTTCTTTTTCCTCGTGTTGACGCTCATCTTCAGATGCTTTATCATATTCTCTATAACCACTTTTGTGGTGGCGTGTTACCGTTTCGGGCATGAGCCAAGAGGAAGCCTTTGTTGCAGCAGAGGTTTCTTCTTGGCTTTTCTATTTTTTGTTACCTCTTTTGCCAAAATACAGTTTAAGCTTATAGAAAGGGGGGATGTACATGAGTGGGCCGGAGACATTCAAGGTCATTCGGGTTATCGGCAACAATGTCGTTATGGTGCATGGCGGCGGAAAAAAAGAGCTTGAATACGTAATACTTGGCAAAGGAATCGGCTTCGGAACAAAGGTCGGCGGCACGATCACTTCGGATGATCCCCGCATCGAGAAGCTGTTCAAGCTCGAGGACCGAGAGCAGTTGAACGAGTATCGGCTGCTGGAGGACTTTGATCCGAAGGTACTGGAAATAACCGATGAAATTCTGAACAGTATCAGCAAAGAATTTTCGGGAAAGCTGAATGACAAGGTATATCTTGCGCTTCCGAGCCACATTCAATTTACGATTTACCGGATTCGAAAGGGCATGGATATTATCAACCCATTCCTTGAAGAGACGAAAATCAGCTTCCCCAAAGAATATGAAATAGCGTTGAAGGCAGCGGACATGATCGGCCAGGCCTTTGATATCCACGTCCCTGAAGACGAGGTAGGCTTCCTGACGTATCATGTCTATTCGGCGGTTAGTCACGTCCCGGTGGGCCAGCTGGTAAAGGCATCCAATATGGTGGGACGGCTTATCGAGATTATTGAACAGGAGCGGGGAATCGTCTTTGAAAACGGTAGCATGGATTATGTCCGGCTGCTGATGCATTTACGCTTCTCGGTCGACCGGATCCTGAATCATTCAGTGAATGTAGACAATCCATTCGCAGAACAGATCAAGAGTCAGTTTACCCGCGAGTATGAGCTTGCGAGCCGGCTGGCCGATGAAATGGAGCAGGATTTGGGCAGGAAAGTACCGGAGGCTGAGATATGCTTTTTGGCAATGCATCTATATCGCCTATTTCGCGGACGCACACAAAACAAATAGCAGTGGATCAAGGAGGAATCATAATGTTCGAACGCTTTAAGAAGAAATCCGCCAAGGTGGTGCAGGTTCCAGCTCCTCTGACGGGTACAGTCATCCCCCTCTCCGAGGTGCCGGATGAGGCCTTTGCCGGAGGGTTTATGGGGCAGGGGGTTGCGATTGAGCCTGCCGAGGGGCGTCTGGTCGCTCCTTTTGACGGCACGGTTGCCCATGTCATTAAGAGCAAGCACGCCGTGATGCTGGAGGACAATGCTACTGGACTGCAGTTCCTGTTCCATATCGGCATCAACACTGTAGGTTTGAAAGGAGAAGGCTATACAAGCCATGTGGAAATGGGGGATTCGGTCAAAGCGGGACAGACGCTGATCGAATTCGATATGGATGCCATTAAGGCAGCCGGCTATCCTGTCGTTACGCCGATTATCGTTACCAATGCGGACGAGCTGGCCTCATCCGTTGAAGGGCATACCGGAAATGTAACTGCAGGCAGGGATTTCGTCCTTAGCATCAGTCTAAAATCCTAGATTGGATATTTTTCTTATTGACAATGGGCTAGGACTGATTTAAGATAACTACAACAAATGAATGCGTTTTAAGGCGTGTTACCATGAATGTGGGCATGAGCCGAGAAGATCTAAGACTACGTTACAGCAGTCGTCGTTCTTCTTGGCTTTTTTTATGGTTTTCTGGAAGGATCGACCGCCAGCCTGCAGTCAAGGCGCCTTTAAAACGGTGAATTAAAGAAACGCATAAGGAGGGGAATTCAAAGGTTTTTCTTTACTCGCCTGCAGGGAAGAAAGCCGATGTCTACTCGGTACATATTGTAAGCGTTTTCAAATTCATGCTAAAGTAATGCTAATTTATTGAAATTGAAAGGATGATGGATATGCTGGCTAAATTGCAAAGGCTGGGTAAATCTCTCATGCTGCCGGTCGCTACTTTGCCTGCGGCAGGTATTTTGCAAGGGCTTGGATTGATCGATTATCAAAATGATATACCGCTCGGGGCTTTCGGAGCCTTCCTGAATCAATTTGTTACTCCGTTTATGACCTCCGGCGCCCTTGCGATTCTGGATAATTTGCCGTTTATTTTTGCGATCGGCGTTGCGATCGGTTTTGCTGGAGACGCTGTTGCGGCTTTATCAGCATTTATCGGATATATGGTACTAACGAAGGTACTGGCTCAAGTACCGCTGCAAATGCCATTCATACCGGATGACGTGAAGCTGAATATGGGGGTGCTGGGCGGCTTCTTCGTCGGTCTCTGGTCAGCGTTCCTGTATAACAGGTTCCATAATATCAAGCTGCCGGATTGGCTCGGCTTCTTTGCCGGCAAACGGTTTGTGCCGATTATTACCGCGGCCTCAACGATGGTGCTTGCGGTTCTGATTGGGATGATATGGAGTCCGATTCAAGACGCGATTGCTGCATTCGGTAACTGGGTTGTAGGGCTGGGGGGCATCGGTTCCTTCATTTTCGGAACAGCCAACCGCCTGTTGATTCCTCTGGGCCTGCATCACGTATTGAACTCTATCGCCTGGTTCCAGATCGGTGAGTTCACTAACGCAGCTGGCGAAGTGGTCCACGGTGACCTGTGGCGCTTCTTTGCCGGAGACAAGTCGGCTGGAATGTTCATGTCTGGATTCTTCCCGATCATGATGTTTGCGATGCCTGCGGCGGCTCTGGCCATTATTCATTCCGCCAAGCCATCCAAGCGCAAGTTCGTTGGTTCCATCTTTATGGGTTCGGCCCTGGCTTCATTTCTGACAGGGATCACCGAGCCGCTTGAGTTCGCATTCATGTTCGTTGCTCCAGTATTATATGTGGTGCATGCGATTCTGACCGGTCTTTCCGGCTTGATTATGTACGTGCTGGATGTGCATCTGGGCTTCTCCTTCTCCGCCGGATTGATCGATTACCTGGTGAATCTGAAGCTGTCCACGAACGCCTGGCTGCTCTTCCCGGTTGGCTTGGCCTTCGGTGTCGTTTACTACTTCCTCTTCCGGATTCTGATCGCTAAGCTGAATCTGAGAACACCGGGACGCGAGGACGATGACGAAGAGGCTTCCGGCGACGCGGGTGCAGGCGCAGAAGCTGGTGCAGCAACTGGCTCAGCCGCTGGTGCTGGCGCTGGGGCGGCAGGGTCTAGAGCGTCGAAAGCAGCCAAGGTGCTGGAGAATATCGGTGGCGCCGATAATATCGTAAGCATCGATGCGTGTATTACGCGCCTTCGCTTGGTCGTGAAGGATGAGAAAGAGGTGAAGGATTCCGAGCTGAAGAAGCTTGGCGCATCCGGAGTTATGCGTCTTGGTCAAGGCGCGGTACAGGTCGTCTTCGGGCCGCAAGCGGAGTCCATCAAGGATGAAATTAAAAAAATGATGTAAAAAGCAACGCAGGAGGGGCTGTCCCAGAAGTCATCAGAGATGACCGAGGGGCGCCCCCTTTCTTTTAGAAAGCTATCCGTTTCTGCAAAACAATTTCTGTGGAACAATTTCTCCCGTGCCTGCATCCCATTCTTTGAATCATTATATATAGGTTGTCCGATTCGACCACAAGCTTGGACACAAGTTCGGAAATAAGCTCGGATACAAGCTCGGACACAAGCTCGACCACAAGTTCGGAAATAAGCTCGGACACAAGCTCGACCACAAGCTTGGACACAAGTTCGGAAATAAGCTCGGATACAAGCTCGGACACAAGCTTGGACACAAGTTCGGAAATAAGCTCGGACACAAGCTCGACCACAAGTTCGGACATAAGCTCGGACACAAGCTCGAACACAAGCTCTAACGTAAGCTCGAACATAAACTCGGACACAAGCTATCGAGCTCGAACACTAAATGGAATTCATGTATCTAATTATGCTCTAGACGAATAGTTCAATGGATTAGATGGATTTCATGTTCCTAAAATCAAGAATCCCGCCTATAATGGACCATTTCCTTCTTCCAACGACATCAAATCCATTTAAATCAGCTTTCCTTTCTTTTCCGCAGAAATTAACTACTAAAAATCCATTTAGACTGAGAAATCCAAAATTCATGCCCACTAAAATGTGAAATCCACGATTCATGCTCTAGAACGAGAAAACTGCGATTTATGCTCGGCGTAAAGGGGGACGTGCTTGGTCACATCAAGGTCAAACGTAATGAATTCGTGCTGGCTACATCAGGTCAATCGTAGTGAAGTCGTGCTGGCTACATCAGGTCAATCGTAGTGAAGTCGTGCTGGCTACATCAGGTCAATCGTAGTGAAATCGTGCTGGCTACATCAGGTCAATCGTAGTGAAATCGTGCTGGCTACATCAGGTCAATCGTAGTGAAGTCGTGCTGGCTACATCAGGTCAGTCGTAGTGAAGTCGTACTGGCTACATCAGGTCAATCGAAGGTGAAGTCGTGCTAGCCACATCAAGGTCAACCGGAGGTTTAGGCGAGCTTAGATGGTGGTTGCGGACATGGAGCCGACGGATTAGCAATAGTATTTCTTTCCTCTTGGTCTCGACTTACAGTGACAAGCATACTATTAAGATAGCAGGACTGGCTTGTCACTCCAATCGATGAAGGATGATTGATTCCATATGAATTTGCCATTCATCCCTGGCCGAAACAAGACACTCTTCTATCGCCGTGCAATCAAGAAATTTTTCCTGATCACCGTCGGCTCCGTTATGCAGGGCTTCGCCATGGCTATTTTTCTGTTTCCTCACGCCATACCCTCTGGAGGAGGGGCAGGTATTGCTGTCCTGTTGAATCACGCATTCGGTTTGCCGATGGGCTTCGGGTTATGGTTTGCCAATACTATTTTTCTGGTCTTTACAGTTAATTATTTGGGCAAAATCAGCGCCTTTGGCACGGTGTTCGTCATCACAGTAACTTCCGTATCCGTCAATTTCTTCGAGGTGTTCGTCGATCCTCCGTTTGCGAACGTATGGATCGATCTGCTGTTCGGCTCGGTCATTCTCGGCACCGCTGTCGCGATCCTCATCAAACAGCGGGTATCCAATGGGGGAATCGGTTATGTAGCTTTGGCGATTTATAAATACAAGAGAATCAACCCCGGCACTTCGCTGTTCTGGATGAACGGTTTTATATTTGCCCTCACTGCATATGTAATTGATTGGAAAATCATCATTCTTGCAGTGGTGTGCCAATGGCTGTCGACCCGGATTATTAACTGGTTTCATCAATATCCTGGGTTGAAATCGGTTTTTTATCTCGCTTGGCGCAAAAAATGAGCCCCTGGCATGTACAATCGGAAGATAAGAGAAAAACCAGCCTTTGCGGGCTGGTTTTTGGCAATTCGGGCATAAATAGCTTTTTGGGATAATAATCATTTTATATCTGTACCTGTACTTTCTCAATAAGCCGAAGTTTGTCCTTATACTTCACCTTCATAACGAATTCAGCGGCCAGCTCTTGGGTACATAAGGCAATATCCTCCTGCAGGAAGTCCGGTTTGTCATGATCGTAAAATTTCCCGGCTGCTTTTGATTTTCGAATCCGTTCGATTGTTTCATCAGCCGTTAGACGATTGGAATCCTGTATGATCCCTGATATATACTGTGCGCACGCCAGGTCATCATCCCCGGACGGGTGGGAAGCTATTAAATGAATAGACATGGTGTTGTCTTCGTCTTCCTTCCATAACTCATTCTTTATATACTCCGCTGTCGTTCTTGCATTAGTGAACCCGGTAACAAACACATGGTCTGCATTTAATGAGTTTAAGGTGGCTTTTACTCCGTTGGTGGTCTTCTGAATGAGGAATTTTCCGCGAAGATCGGCATTTTGCAAACGTACGGGCGAATTGTCCAGATCAAATCCTGGGATCGGAAGACCTCGGATCTCCCCCGCTAGCATAAACTGCGGGAATTGTTTTTTCAATCGAAAAGCCTCCTCCAAGGTTCCCGCCAGAATGATCCCCTGTGCTCCATGAATAAAAGCATAATGCGCTACAGTAAAAGCCCGGATGACATCAATGATGACATTAATTCTTGAAGCTCCGAGCTTATGATGGTGTCCCTGCACAATCCTTATAGTCATCTCATATCCCCTTCAGCCAGCATAAAGCGATGTTTTATTACAGTATATTGGCCTTGCTGAAAGAGGTGCTCCTCCCCAATACATGATATATCCCTAAGCTTATCCATTCTAAGCGGTTATAAGGAATACTTGCTTAGAAATTTGCGAATAATAACCAAACATATCAAGTCAGGGGAGCTATCACAAATGGAAAAAACGAAATCGCGAAAGCTGAATATTAGCTTCCAGAGCGACATAGAACTGGAGGAGCCTTCGAAATCAAAAGACACGTCGAAAAAATCAGATCACGGCTCAAAGGGACGCATCTGGGAGTTTATTGCCCTTGCCACGATCCCGATCGTGCTCGTCTTCGGCAACTCCATGCTGGTGCCGGTTCTTCCCGTCATGCAAAGAGAGCTCGGAATCAGTAAATTTCAAAGCAGCTTAATCATATCGATTTTTTCCTTGGCTGCAGGAATTTTCATTCCGGTTATCGGCTATCTGTCCGATCGTTTTGGCCGAAAGATCATTATTGTGCCTGCCTTGATCATTTATGGCGGAGCCGGAATTTTGGCCGGGTTTGGTGCCATATGGGACTCCTATGCGGTTATAATTGCTGCCAGAGCGATTCAGGGGATTGCTGCGGCAGGAACGGCCCCGATTGCTATGGCGCTCGTAGGTGATTTATACGACGGCGGGACGGAGAGCAAGGCCCTTGGCTTAATCGAAGCATCGAATGGGACGGGAAAGGTTCTTAGTCCAATCATCGGCTCCTTGCTTGTTTTGATCGTTTGGTATGCCTCGTTCTTCGCCTTTCCCGTATTTTGTGCTTTGTCCTTGTTAGCGGTGATCTTTCTAATAAAAGAGCCGAAGCATAACGAACAGAACGAATTATCCAAATACATTAAAAAAATTGGTCAAATATTCAAGGAAAAGGGCAAATGGCTCATCACTGCATTTTTCGCAGGTTCATTGGGGCTTTTTATATTGTTTGGAGTGCTTTTCTATTTATCCAACATCCTTGAGGACGAGCCGTATAATATTGATGGGGTGATGAAAGGTCTGGTACTGGCCATTCCCTTATTAGGCATGGTCATTACTTCATATACAACGGGAAGCCTGATTAAAAAAAATGGCAAATTAATGCGATGGCTTATGAATATCGGATTGGTTGCCATGACGCTTTCTCTTGCGGCTACCTTGTTCTTTTTAAAAAATATTTATGTATTTATCGGGCTGCTAACGGTGAGCAGCATTGGAACCGGCCTGCTTCTTCCCTGCTTGAATACGATGATCACCGGCGCGATTCAAAAAAGCGAACGGGGGATGATCACATCCCTATATAACAGCTTGCGATTTTTAGGTGTGGCGGCGGGTCCTCCCTTGTTCGGCTGGATGATGGATAAGTCCGATAGCCTTGTTTTTATATCGGTGTCCATACTCTCGCTTATCACGCTTGGACTGGTGTTCTTTTTAATTAAGCCGCCTCCTCAAATCGACTGATTTGGCCTTTATAAATTTCAAAGCCATGGGCACATGACATGAAAATTCAGCATATGATGCCTATGTCATTGGATGAAGCGACAAGTCAAAAAGAATTGAGGAGAATCCAGATGAAAAGTTCCTTACATGAAATTTGGCCAACAGAATTATGTGACCCGTGCGGATATCGCAAGCAATCTGAACTTGAAAGCACGCACAATATACGCAATGCTGCTAGTCGAGGGTATACCATGGTCATCGATAAGGGTCTTGGCAGAAACTCATTTATGGATCTGATGGAGACAGGTTCGAACTACATGGATTGCGTAAAATTCGGGTTTGGCACAGCCCCGCTCTATCAAACTGAATTGCTGCTATATAAGATCAATCTGGCCAAACAGCACGGGGTCACGGTAATGCCAGGCGGTACGTTGTTGGAGACGGCCGTATTGCAGGATGTAGTGCCGGAATTTTTCAACACCATATGCACTCTCGGCTTTAATGGGGTAGAAGTATCGGATGGGACGATTGAGCTCTCCCGCGCAAAACGTACGGAGCTGATCCAGGAAGGCAGGAAGCACGGCCTGAGGGTCTTCACGGAATACGGAAAAAAATTGTCGGGATCACTTATAGATGCAGCCGAGCTGGCCGATACGCTTGAGGCCGATTTGAAGGCAGGGGCGGAGCTGTTAACGATTGAAGCTCGTGAATCAGGCAGAGGGGTCGGCGTATTCGATGAGCATGGCGAATGCCGGTTGAATCTGCTGGATGATGTTCTGAAGTTTGTAACGGATCCGGATAAATTGATATGGGAAGCGCCTTTAAAAAGTCAGCAGGTATTGTTCCTGAACAAGTTTGGCCCTAGCGCCAATCTGGGCAATATTTCGCCAGGCGATGTTCTTTCTCTTGAAACGCTGCGGCGCGGACTCCGTCAGGATACTTTTACCTTTGGGGTCAGAGCCAGACAAGAGAAGGAAAAGGAATACTTTTATGTGATTTAACCTGGATATCCGTACCCAAGCAAGTAGATAGATGAGAATAGTTATGTTTTCGCCCCGCCCGCAGCTAGCGCGCGGGGTTCGCTGTGCATCAGCGCGGACCGAGGTTTAATCGGTACGCGCTATTTCATTAATTGCAGCTAATGACTGCTAATGGATACTGTACAAGTCTATCCTGCGTCTATCCCCGGACGTAAAGTCATGGTATATTAACACTTGTCCGCTTCCCTCAAGCTTGCACCTTTCTTTATCAAATTATTCTTGGTTAGGATTCATGCCGAAGGTGGGGTAGCAGACTTCCTCCTTTTCAACTGGAGAATGATGAAAATTGATAGCTGTAAATCCTACAAATATTTTCTTGTAAATGACAATATATGATAAAAAATTTTGAGCCTTTCCAGAATATTGAAGGTTTAAGCGGAATTATATCGAATAATATAGTCATGAAGTAACAAGGATCGTTCTTATTTTATTGGCAGGGGTGCTGTAATGAAAAGGTTGTTAAAAGGGATAGCCATCTTTTTTGTATTAATATTAGCAGCCTATTGCGCTTATTTACTTGAGAGCACTGGGAACCAGGATTCAATGAGGCAGGCTATTGATGATTGGGAAATTACTTGGACAAATGAATTCGACAAAAATATCACTAAACAGGAATTGGAGGGACTCCCAGGTTGGACGCATATTTCATTAAATAGCCCAACGCCTGAAAGACCCCAGGGCGCAATAGCACAATGGATCAAGATTACACTTCCAAAACTTTCATCTGGTTCTTCAACGATTCTTATCGATAAGATTTACGGTAAACATATCGTTGCTATTATGAATGGGACTAAAATTTATGAGTCAGAGCGTGATTATAATTATGAAATAAATAGTGTGCTATTGCCATTGGATGAGGTTAATTCGGATAGTACACTCTATATAGGGATTTTTTCGCAGAATAGAATAGGGATTCAGGGTACCATTAAAATAGGTGTTTATCAGGATCTTATTAAAGAATATGTTAGAGGAAATATTGCTGATTTCATATTAGGCAGTACACTTATATTTATTGCAGTTATTATGTTAGCTTGCACAGTATTCCTAAGATCCGATAATTTGATCATATGGCTCTCATTATGCGTTGTCTTCTTATCAAGTGGCGTAATTGTTATCACTTATTCATCTTTTTTATATTGGCTATTTGAAGACAAAGGCAAGCTGTATGTTACCTTATTTGATATAGCTTTATTTATTTTATTACCCTCGTTTACATTTTTCTTCGAAAGAGTTTTTGGTGCCGGTTACTACTCTATTATTAAGAAATTTAGAAACTTTCAGGTTGTTTATTCTATAATTTGTTTTTTTGTGGTTATTTTTCATGAAATTACATCAGGCAAATATTCTAGAATGTATGGTTTTGTGTCACAGGAGTTACTTGGATATATTATGATTGTTCAGTTTGTTTTGCTCTTGAGTATAGTGACATTTTATACATTCCAAAAGAATAAAGATGCTTTAATTTTTACTACTGGATTTTTAGTTTTTGCGATACTTGGAGTTGGAGAATTAATTTGGTTTTATTCTCAGAATGCATATTATGATCTATATCTGTGGAAGTGGGGTGTTATTAGCTTCCTGATCTCCTTAATCATTATTTTGGGTAGAAGATTTTCTGAGAATCATGAACAGGTGGTTGAGTACTCTAAGCAACTCGAGATGTTCAATAATGAATTGCAGCGTTCGGAGAAAATGGAGATCATCAGTGAGATGGCAGCCTCTGTAGCTCATGAGGTTAGAAATCCATTGCAGGTAACAAGAGGGTTTATTCAATTGATGGCTGAAAAGCATGAGAATTCAGAGAAGGTTTATTTGAATATGGCTCTTGACGAACTTGATCGCGCTTCGAATATAATTACTGACTTTCTTACTTTCGCCAAGCCAGAAGTAGGAAAAGTAGTCACACTAAACTTACTGCAGGAATTTATACATATTGAAGGAATATTAGTCCCGATGGCTAATCTGCAGGGAGGAAAAATAGCCGTAAATATACCCGAAAATTTATTAATCAGAGGAAACTCATCTAAATTTAAACAAGCCATTATTAATATTATTAAAAATAGTATCGAATCTCTACAAGGCGAGGGAGACATTCAGGTTTGGGGATATAAAGAAGATGGATGGGTATTCATTCATATTAAAGATAACGGTGAGGGAATGGATTCCGATGTCTTAGCCCGTCTTGGGGAGCCTTATTTCTCCAACAAGACTAAGGGAACTGGACTTGGTTTAATGGTAACGTTCAGGATTATTGAAGTTATGCAAGGAGAAATTACTTTCTTAAGTGAAAAAGGAGTAGGCACCGAAGCAATTATTCGCTTCCCGTCAAGAGATGCTTGACGGGAAGCTTTTTTGCTTAAGCCTACTCTCGTTGTAAAATTGTAAGTTTGCTACTGAAAATTTACATCCACACAGCATTTGGCTTGATGTCGCTTTTAATCACTTCCGACGGGTTTGGGGGAAGCACAAGGTAAAATTCGTCGGAACTTTCCTCAACTGCTTTAACCTTGATGTGATCTGGAATTATAACCCCCAGCGCCTCCTGGATAGCAGCCTTTGGATCTGCTAACAGTTTGGCTTTGAAGCTGGGGTCCTGCCAAGCTTTCTGAATAATTTGCGTCTGAAGGAGAGCTCCTGATGTTGTCATAAGATCACCCTTTCTCAGAAAAAATGGTAATAAGTGCTTACATATTATAACATTAGTCACAGTTTTAATCTAGGAATTAGAGATTTTTTTCGACAACCAGTACTCTAATCCTCCATTTTCCAACAATTCTCTATCTCTTTCAATTTGCTGTGCAGCTTGCTGAATATTATACAGAAGAAATTCATGGAAGTCATAGAGATGTGGGGCGATAGAGTGAATATGGTCTAATGTTTTATGATGAGCTTCTACCTGGTGTGCATAATCTACTAAAATGCCTTCCGTATAAATAGCTTGCTTAATCTCTTGCGGAGCAGGCTCCCAATCCTCTGGCAGCTGGTTCTTGGCTCTGATCAGGGCAACGAGGCAGTTATAGCTCCCTTCCTTGAGATCCTTCTCCCAATCCATCCAATCATCCAGCATCTGCAGCGAAATAAGCACGGTATCCACGCTGTCTTCAAGCACAGGAATCATTTGCTCTTGTCTGGAGAGCAGGTAGACAGCAGCGACAGATAGCTTGACAGGCGCAGCTTTATGGGCAACTCGCACGGGATGATTTAGAAAAAAATCGTTGATATTCTCATGGGTGACAGCCTCTGCCCATTCGATGACATATTTCCGGAAGTATGACCAGAATGGAGAGCCCGTGGGGAAGTAGTCTCTGTAGATGTTCATGAACTCAATGTGAACCAGGTCGGCTAGCGGAAGCTGATGCTTGAAACGCGCTTCAGGATTGTCCATTAATTCGTCAATCAGGTGGTAGTACATCATCCCGAATATGTTCGCCACCGCGATTCGGCGGCAGTCCGCAATGGATACGGATGACTTCTCCTGCAGCCAGAACGGCAGAAGGTAGCAGATGTAGTTCTTCGAGCGGTTCTCCTTGAGTACATGAAACTTGTCGAGGAAGTCACGAGCTGGTTGGCTGAATGAGGGAGGGAAGGCGGATAATGATTTGTCCGCATTAGCGAACGCTTGCTGCAAATCTTCTTCATAATTAGAAAGCCAAAGCAAAATTAACACCTCTCATCATGATAAAAGCCCGGTATACCGATAACATGATCCGTTAGGCAAAGAAGACGAGAGTAATCCGGATACTATTATTATACCCTAAATGGAAGGTTCTAAAAATACAAATGTGTGACTTTTGATCTACATTCAACCAAGCATAATGCTTTACCGAACAATAATGCCGCCAAGCTCTCTTGGCGGCATTATATTTAGGGAGATCCATTTAAGCGTTCGGCAAATTTAAAGCCTTATCTGCATTTTGTACGTCCATCTGAATTTGCTGATCTGGGTCGTAAGCATTATAGTACCCATTGTCCCTCATATAGTTGAAGATTTGCTCGTGAAGGTTGACGGCTTTGCTCAATTGATCGCACAGAACATTTCTTACCTCGGGAGTAGCCGCTTCGGAGAGTGCGGCAGCATAATTCTTGATGCCGCTCTTAGCGGCGATCAACAAATCGGAGGCAACTACCTGATCGGTCATCGCGCCCATTCCAGTCATGTTCCTCATGATAGTGTTCATGTTTACGGCCTCCTGTTTATACGAGTAGGTTTCTTAATTGCTGGATGTCTTCGGTTCCGCTTCGCACATCATTCTCCAGAATCGTCTTGAGGTTTGGATCGGTGACCATAGAAGCCATCGTTTGGCTTTTGGTCAGGCAAGTCGTTTTGAACGTAAGAAGCTCATGAAGCTCTAGTTTTTCATGTACCCCTAGGTTTGATTTAGGCATAATAACCCCTCCTTTCTAAGGGTTGTTATGTCCTAAGCCAATAAAATTTATGCTTGCTTGACATTCAAGCTTCAGAACCGTTTGTAGTCCGCGAGCCGCACCTTATCCTTGTACAGCTTGGCTCTAGCTCTGTATTGGAGGTATGATGGAGTCCTTAGTTTTCCATTATTGGTAAATTCAATGGGAAAATTCGTCGACCGCCAAACAATTAAGCTAATGAAACAATCCGTTCTCATCGTCCTCTATTGGAGTACACAATAAAATGCACGACAATAAGTGACACAAAAGTCACGTGCCTCAAGCATAGAGCTTTGTTGCCCGAAAAAAATACAACACTTTCCCTTCAAAACATCTGGCGAAAGCCGATTAAAATCAAGAGTAATCCGGAAATGACCGTGGCTCGATGACCCAGCTTCTCCGCAGCGAATTTCTCCCCGAAGCCTGCACAGAGCGCCAGCAGAATAAAGCTGAATAGGCCGACAGACAACGAGGTATACCATACGTTTAATTGAGTGATGCCTGCATTGAAGCCGCCTGCCAGAGCATTCATGGCCAAAGCGATTCCCAGAAGTATCGACTCAGGCAGGCTGATTGATTTCGAACTGTCGATGTCCGCCTCCTCCGGATTCTGCAAGAGCCTTGTTAAAGAATTGGCTGAGGACTGCTTGGGAATCGGTTTTTTCTCCACATAGGGTTGAACCAGCACCCATACGCCAACCCCTATAATGACAATAGTTCCGATCAGTTGCCCGATCCAGGGCGAGATCCAGGTAGATATTAAATTTCCGAACAAACCGGAGAACAGGGTAGCCAGGAAGGATATGATTGCAATCGCCAGATTAGAGTACCAGGGAATGCGGATTTTCCGAACGCCGTAGGCAATTCCGACCCCTGCATTATCCAAGTTCGATGCCAAGCCGATCGCAATGATCGCTAACAGACTGTAGGAACTCAATGATGTTCACTCCTTTGCGTCGCTTTGCTCACAGCATATGCCTAAGGCTCCGATTTGGTTTCTCCTGCAATATTTTGTTGAAATGGTGAGAAAAACTCCCTTTCTACCGTATAACGTAGTATAATTTACAATAAGATATATCCGAGGAGTGATAAATGTGCTTGAAAACTTGTTGCGGCCAACGCATCTGCTGTTGCTGGTCATCGCCGCGCTCCTGTTGTTCGGTCCCAGCAAACTGCCGGAACTTGGACGCAGTTTTGGCACGATGTTAAGGGAATTTAAGAAAGGCGCCCGCGGCGATTCCAAGGAAGAGGAAGACAAGCCGCAGGAGATCAAGTCTATAGAAGAAACAAGCAAGTCTTAAGGATAGAAAATGGGGGCGCCTGGCGGTGCCTTTTTTTGTAATCACAAGAGCGAATATTTTTAAGATATAGGCTATGTTAAACTTTGTTGTTTATATTTAATATTTACGAACATTTGTTAAGCGAGAGCTTATCCACTTTTTGCAATCACGAACTAAGGGAGTTGCAGTTCGAGCGATTGATGAAATTCAAGAACAGAAGCATAAAGACGGGCTTGTTTGCCCCTACTGTAAAAGACATTCAGTCGTGCGATTTGGAAAGTACGCTGTAAAAACATGTACTGGAGAGGTTAAACGTCAACGTTATCGCTGTAAGTCCTGTCGCTAAACGTTCAATGACCTCACGCATACCCCTCTCCAAAGAACGAGAAGACCTTATCTTTGGGTTCGATTCATTGAATGTATGATTGAGGGCTATTCATTACGTAAGTGTGCTGAAATACTGCATGAAGAAATCACACACATAACTTTGTTTTACTGGCGGCATAAGATTCTTGCCGCTTTGAAGCAAATTCCAACCGAAACTTTCCAGGGAATTGTCGAAATGGACGAAACATACTTCTTATACTCTGAAAAAGGTAGACGGAAAATCACCGAACGCAAGCCACGTAAACGTGGTGGCAAAGCCAAGTATCGTGGCATCAGTAATGACCAAGTGTGTGTTCTTGTTGCCCGTGACCGTCAGAAAATGACTTACTCTGGCGTACTTGGACGTGGACGTATTCGGACTACAAAATTGGATGAAGCGATTGGTGGTCATCTATCTGACTCCAACGTGCTATGCACTGATTCGTGGAGAGCATTCAGTTCCTATGCGAATTCAAAAGGCTTGGCTCATTACCGATTCAAGTCTGACGGAAAACAACGTGTGAAAGGCGTGTATCATATCCAAAACGTAAACAGCTACCACAGCCGCTTGAAGAAATGGATGGACCGCTTTAATGGTGTTGCAACCAAATATTTGCAACATTATTTGGCTTGGTTTCGTTATGTAGAAAGCAAGGAATATGAGAATACCTCATCGAATAAGAAAAATATGTTGGTCAAATCATGCCTGTATACTGTAACCGACACGAATACAAAACTTAGGCTTTCTGCTTATTCTGGTTAAGATAATGGGCAGGGTACTGACAGAATATAACTTATGCTAAAATTAAGAAGAAAAGATGTGGAGGGATGAAATTGTCTGAGGATTTTTATTGCGACGAGGTACTAAGTGGTCGTACTTCTGTACAGAAAGTATTTGAGACTGATAACGTTCTTGCATATCATCATACTCGCCCTTTTTATCCCGTTCACATTGTTACGATTCCAAAGAAACACATCTCATCACTTCTAACACTTGAACAATGCGACAATGAACTCTTAATTGAGTTGATGGACGTTGTTAAAAAGGTGGCAACACAAGTGCAGTCTGAGTATGGGGCTTGCAGAGTGCTGACTAATTTAGGGAAGTACCAAGATTCAAAACATCTTCATTTCCATGTCTTCTACGGCGAACCATTACGCTAAACGTAATTGCTTTCTGCACTAACTGAGAACGATAACTAACTCAAACCGCCTTTTCACCAAGGCGGTTTTCTTATGGTCAAATATCAACATTAGAATTTAACATAGCCAAGATATAAAAAGACCCTGGGATGCTGCATAAAGTGGAACCCGGCAGAATCGGTGGCTTGGCACGTGATCTGGAACGGCTAGAGCGGACGATGAAAATGGAGTAACGGGAATGTCCAGGGAACTGAGGCGGTTAGCTAGCGATGTCGAGGCTGCTTATACCGAGCCTTCTGAGCATGAAGTTCGGTCGACGGCGCGCAAAGTGGGCGGTTTACTGCAGGAAATCGAGAAGCTGGCAGAGCGTATTGACGAGCAGATGAGGGAGAAGGTTCAGGCTTTACGCTATGCTGAAAGAGAATACATAAAAGCAGAGAAGGATGCTGCCAAGGCAAGTGTAACGAAGAAACCGTCTAGGTTTACCCTGGAAGGGGCGATCCAGAGCTGGTTTCAACGGTGAGGAGCAAGCATGGGCTCACCAGAGTTGGAGACGATTGCCAAAGCATTCGAGGAGATTGCCCAGCCAGGCGGCTTATAAAATGTACGCCATTTATGATCATGAGTTATACATGGGATATGCCTATGAGTTTGCTGAGCAGCAAAGGGAGAAGCTGACGAAACTGGGCGTGTCTGAGGAATGGTATACAACGGGTATTCGTTTGGCCGAGTTCTATAAAGGGTCTCCCTTGGATGCTTGCGACTATAATCCGCTGAAGCAGAATATGTCAGTGATGCCTAAGGAGAGCGAGCTGCTGGATGAATATAATCAGGCGATTCCTGCCGAGGATATTCGGAAAATGCAGCAGTATTTGAAGAATATGAACATCTATCACGGCGAAGTCATCGGGGAATACAATCAGGAATTCCTGGTGGCCGTAGCGGGCTATCAGCATATTGCCAACACGGTCAGTACCATGGCGGCGGTTAGGCGGGAATGGTTTGGACTGGAGATGTTCGAGTAGAGGGAAGATCACCAGGGGACTGCTCGGATTAGCTATGGCTGAAAGTGGTTATGGAATGAGGAACAATCCGAACCTGAACACGGGCGGCATGGCCGCTGCCGTAACGATAGTTGGCGTAGGGGATGGCATCGTCAGTCAACTGCTGGATGACGGTAAAGATCTGGTTCAATTTGCTTGGAGTGGCAATCCGGTTAACCCGGAGTTCTGGACAGAAACGATTCCCGGCTAATTTTTTTTAAAAAATGGGAGGATGTTTTAAAGGAAAATGTAGTTACCAATATGAAATTGAGAAAATAGAGACCTTGAGAAGAACGTTCTTGTAAATTAGCAAGTTTACACCCCCAACCCATTTAGAACCTTGACAAACATACTTGATAAACTTTCAAAAGCTCATTCCCACTTGCACTATGAGTAGGAATGAGCTTTTTTTGCATGCCCGAAATCAAAGGATTTTAAGTCCAGAAGCAATTAGAGGTATGCCGGGAATATAGAAGGCAATATGAGGGAACACCTCCCGTACGGTCTGGTATGTGGAGGTTACTGTGATCGTGTTCTCGTAGGCTGCGTAAGCTAAGCTGTACGAATTAAGAAATATTAGAAGAAAAACGAGTAGAACAGCACATTGCTTCAGTTTTTCATGAAAAAACCTCCTAAAAATTGGTATGAGTCCATTTACATTATATAATGGAAAATACACCCTTTATAATGTGCATTTTAAATTTTACCATATCACTAGAAATATTTTCGATCTCCATTTTATTCCAGAACGGCGCAATAATAGTACCGATGACTAAGACGGGGGGGGGGAGAAGTAGAATGTTTTGGATCAGACCTAGGGTATTCCCTTTGTATGATTGTAAATAAAAAAAGGAAAATGAGATAAATGTAACTATATATTCAATATAAACGTATTTCCATATGATGGGACATGAGAAATAAACTAAGGAAAGGTGTGACTGTAAGATGGAACCCAAATTAAACAAAAGATGGGGGGACAACCCGGGAAAAACCGGTGCCAACAGATTATTGCTTGTCATATTTTACGCAATGTTTATCGCCTATGCTTTAATTGCCATTAAAGTTATTTTGTTTAAGACAATTCCTTTTTCAGCACTGTTCCATTCAGGAATAATGTCAGCATTAAGAAGCATTAATATCATTCCTTTTAATACGATTATTGAATTTTTTACAAGCGAGAATATTGAAATGGGGAGGGCGTTGGCAAATATAGGGGGGAATATTGCTATCTTTGTTCCTTTGGGGATTTTCGTAGCTTATGCTGCACGCAACAAGCCTCTGCATGTTTCATTTCTTTGCCTGCTGCTGACCTCATTTGCGCTCGAAGTTATTCAATATGTGTTTGCTTTGGGCAGCAGCGACATCGATGATATTCTATTGAATTGTGCTGGCGGGGCTATAGGTGTTGGTGTATATAAATGGCTCCATAAATCAACATCCTCCCAGAATCAATTCCTGATGTCTCTTGTTGGTTTCCTCTTGGCTGCAGGACTTTCTGGGGGCGTCGTTATTAGGATGGTAGAGCCAGAGCTGTTGTCTCTCTCAACTTCTAAGGTCGAATATATTTATGAAAATAATGAGATAATGGCGGGATGGAATGAAGCAGAGGCAGACTTGTTTGGAGATTTGGCAGCTGCTGAAACCAATAAAATAACAGTGTATATGAATCCTAAATCAGTGCGAACAACAGAGGAAAAAGAAACGGACGAGGAGTATGTTCATATACAAATAAATGACGCAACCAGAATATTTACCAGATATATCTCTTCCGATAAAAATACCGTCATCAGCAAGTATGAAGAAGTAACAAGTTCTGATATATCCTCCTTGTTAGAGACTGGGGATCCGGCTCCCTCGGTTAGGGTTTGGTTATCGAACGAAGATAAGCAAGTGGCTGAGGCGATCCTCATTAGTATCATTGATTAATATGAATTAAGGCCAACGAAATGAAAGTTGGCTGTTTTTCTCGAAAATTTTAGAAATATTTTTAATATATATTTATTGTTTACAAAATAAGGAATTAGAGTTATCGTAGATTTGTAAATAAGGAACATATTGCATATAATAGTGAAAAAAATCACAATGCACAGGTACAATTTATAATCCTAAGGATGGCGGGTTCCAGAGCGAACATTAGAAGATTATTATCAAAGTCAGGCGTTTTTGATGGGACGTACGGCAATGACAATCGGCCGATCTTATTTGTTGAACAACATAAAAGATGCCAAGAATATGCTCAAGGATTACAAACCTTTTCAAGTCGGCATCGTCGCGGGGCCGGTCGATCCGGCCGAACCTGATAAATCCCGAGATATCTATTTTAATGAACTGTTTGCCATCCGGGCGAACTCGCCGAATGTCGATGTAGCATGGGAATTTCTGAAATTTGTAAACGGGGAACAGTTCGCCCAAATTAAATCGAAATCATTGAATAACGGGCTTTTGTCCCGCATGGGATATTCAAAGGAATATGACGGCGTCAGCCTGGACGTGTTCTACAAATTACAACCGAATTTGGACGGGGCAAATTCGCTGGACAATGATAAAATCCCCGGAGTTTTCACTCCCAGTACCAGCCCATCGTCGATCGTGAGCTGAAATTGGTCGAGGAGAACAAGAAATCCATTGAGGAGGCGCTGCAGACGATTGAGCAGGAAGGCCAGGCCGTATTGAATCAGGACAGTATTATCAAGAAGGAACTCATTTATCTAGCGATTGCGTTCATTGTTTCCACTAATGCGATCGAAAATCTTTATTCATCTGAGGGCATATACTTTGCTGTAAAAGCCAGTTCTGAAGAGTCCGGTGCGGGAAATCGGCACTGCACTACCGCTAAATAAAAAGCGCCCCTTCACTTTGGAAGGGGCGCTTTTGGAGAATGTCGTTAATACGCTTTAATAAATTTTATGTCGTTGTTCCCGCAAAGGTAGATGAGCTTTGGATCATCCAGCCGGTAAATTATACCCTTTACAATGTGCATTTTAAATTTTACTCAAATCACTAGAAATACTTTCAATTTCCGGCTTCTTCCAAAACAACGCGATCACCGTACCGATTACCAAGACTAGGGTGGCAAAGTAGTACGGGTAGTTCAAGTTGATGTCGAACAGCGCGCCACCGATGATCGGGCCGAAAATATTGCCTATGCTTGTAAAGGTCGAGTTCATGCCGCCGACAAAGCCTTGCTCGTTCCCGGCAATCTTCGATAAATACGATGTGACGGCTGGACGTATTAAATCGAAGCCGGTAAAGAGTACAAAGGTTGTCAGCAAAATGATGAAATAGGTGCTTACAAATGTCATCAGGAGCACGAGAACCGCGGAAATCGCCAGGCAATAGCGAATCAAATTGATTTCGCCCAGGCGTTTCGTCAGGCGGTCAAACAGCAGGACCTGGGCAGCGGCGCCGACCAGCGCACCGCCGGTAATGACGATAGCGATATCCTTTGGCGTGAAGCCGAACTTATGGTCGACGAACAGGCTGAAGAGCGATTCGAATGCAGCAAGGCCAAAGGATAGCACGAAGATCAATATGAACGCGATGAAATACATCGGGACGAAGATGAGGCGGAATCTGTTTTGCCGCCCTGACTTTGATGAATCTTCAATCGTGCGTTCCGGCTCCTTCAGCAGTACCAGGGACAGAATCGCGGCGATTCCGCCAAGTACTCCGGCGGAATAAAAGGGAAGGCGCGTGTTGATCTCCGCCAGAAACCCGCCAAACCCCGGGCCGATGATGAAGCCCGTGCTGATGGCTGCTGACATGTAGCCAAGCGCTTTGGATCTGGTATCGTTCGTGGTGATATCCGCGATAAAAGCTGTGACCGCAGGCATAATGAACGCTGCGCTTACTCCGCCCAGCATACGGGAGATGAACAGTACCTCAACAGATCTCCCGATTCCGAACAGAAATTCCGAGAAGCCGAAGATGAACAGCCCGAGAACGATCATGATTTTACGTCCGTATTTATCTACCCAGCGTCCAGCCAACGGTGAACTGATCAACTGCATAATGGCAAAGGCCGACACCATATAGCCGACGATTGACCCGCTAACATTCAGCTCATTCATAATGGTGGGCAGCACAGGAATAACGAGCCCGATTCCGAGAAAAGCGATAAATAAATTTGACAACAGGATAGCTAATGTGACTTTTGGATTCTTCATGCATAAAACTCCTCTAATTCATGCTGTAAGGAAAATCCCATCAGGCGGCAGCTACCATTAAGGGTTCATCCGTAGACTTCATATTATACAGCAAAAAAACCCAAATCAGCTATAGGACATGCTACTATGCAGCGGATTCTGTGATGCGTGCGGAGGTTTCAATCATCCCTCTGGAAACATGCAGTTGTTTCCAATGCAAAAGGGACTTTCCCCCGCTCGGCCTGAGCGGCTGGGAAAGTCCCTGCTTGAATTATTTGAAGAGCCAACCGAGGCCTGCCCTGAACGGCATCGCGCGCGCAGGAAGCAGTGCTGCTTTTAGTTAAGGAGCGTGCTGGCTTACAAGGGCTCCACGTTCAATTGGATTGCCCGGTATCCATAGGCTTCCACGATGACCTTGCCCGCGGGGATCACATCTCCCGTCAGGGCGTCCCATCCCGGACAAGGCAGGGTCACACTGCCCCCACGGCCATCCATATTGACGATGATCCATACCAGTTGGCCATCGGTCCTCTGTCTTGGCGCGACCAGAGTGCCAGGCTTCACATCGCTTCTTATGGTGATTCCCACCTCATCGGCATAGTGCCGGATGAGCCGGCGAAGCAGCTCGTCGCCTGCCTCCCCGCTGGGCATCGAGCCCAGCAGGACGATTCTCCCCAGCCCGTGCCGATGCTCGGTGGCGAACGCCAGACCGGGCGTCAGCCCATCGCTGATCTCGCCCACTACGGACGCGCCGCCCTCGGCTGGCTGAAATACCGCGCTCCATAACGAGAGCGGAGCCGATACGCCAAAGGCGCGGCCGATGGCTCCCGTACCCTCCATCGGGTATGTATAGACCGTCTTCACGCCCGCCCATTTTTCCAGTGCGCCCAACCCTGAATCCGTATGAATCGTATGCTCCTCCGTCCGTCCTCCGGTAAGCGGGCCCGCGACCCAAATCCCGCCCCGGGCCGTGAACTCCAGCGCCCGCTGCAAATACTCAGCAGATACATAAGGGAGAAAAGGAGTAAACAGCAGCTTATAACCGCTTAGATCTGCTCCTTCGGGAAGGACATCGCGATGGATGCCGAGCGACAGTATCCTTCTATAGAAATCATTCATCAGCCCCCGGTGATTGAGCTGCCGGTGCGGCTCTGTCTTCAGGTAAGCCTTTGCCGCATCCGAATAAGTCATCGCTACCTCGGCCTGTACCGGCTTCGTCTTCAGGAGCAGCGCCTCCAGCTCCTGCCTGGCCGACTCCACCTCCAGCACCTGGCGATGCCCGATTGTTGGCTCGCCCCAGGCGCTTAGGACGGAGCCGTGCGGCTGCTCGCTGCCTGAACGCTGCTGCCGCCACAGCCAGTAGCAGAACGCCTGAGCGCCCAGGGCATAGGCCGCCACAGCTTCGGCCTTCACGTATCCGTTCGGGTGCGGCGCGGCATAGCTCTCCAGCGAAGCGGCATGGGAGGGGCTTGTCTCCATGATCCAGAAATCCTTGCCCGGCTTCAAGCAGCGCCATAAATCGCAATTGAACAAATACGCGTGGGCGTTCTCTCTGGAGGCATACGTATCGAACGAAGCGAAGTCGAGATGGCTGAACAATCGTTCGTTGTCCACGTGAAAGGCGATGCTGCTGTTATGAGTAATCGGGGCTGCGGAGAAGCGCCGAATCATCGCTGCTTGTTCATCCGCGAACTCTGCAATCTTCTCCATGGAGAAGCGCTGGTACATCGTCCGCAGCGATGAATTATGCAGGAAGGGAGCGGGACCCGGCTGCGGCACCTGGTCGAAGCGCTGGTAAGCCTGGCTCCAGACATTCGTCCCCCAGGCCTCGTTCAGCCTGCCGATCGTGCCGTAGCGCTGCTCCAGCCAGCGATGCCACAAGCCCTTGCACGTGCTGCACATGCACTCCGCCACATGGGCCTTGAACTCGTTGTCGAGCTGCCAGGCGATAACGCCCGGCAAAGAGCCGACGGCCCGGGCGATATGCTCGGTAATGATCGCGGCCCGCTCGCGGAAATAAGGATGGTTGGTACAAGCATGCTGCCGCGCGCCATGGCCCATCACGGTGCCACGCTCATCCACGTGCATCCGCTCCGGATGGCCATGGCTCAGCCAGATCGGCGGGGTAGGCGTCGGGGTGCACATTACCGTATCGATGCCATTGCGGTACAGCAGCTCGATGACTTCAACGAATGAGCTGATATCAATGTGTCCCTCCTCCGGCTCAAAGACAGACCAGGCGAATTCCCCGATTCGCACTACATTGATTCCAGATCGCTTCATCCCTTCGATATCCTTCAGAAGCACGTCCCGGCTCCATAGCTCCGGGTACCAGCAGGCGCCATGATACAGCTTTTTATTCAATTCGTTCTCCACCTTCCATAGTTGATAGCCTTCTCCCCTCAGTCTGTCTTAGCCGTTATCTCCCGGCAATAGCAATGTTTTGCCGCGTTTGCACTTTTTTGTGCGAGTGGGGCTGACAAGCCGTTTGCCGCGCCTGCCAAGAAAGTCTAATTGCCGGAAAATAAGCGCTGACCCATAATGAGGCTACATCGATTGCAAGCTGCCGGCTTCACGATGAATATGGAGGTGAACAGGGTGAAACCAACGGCTGCGCCAAACATCCTTATGAGCAAACAAGCCTTAAGAAGCAAGCGGGAGACGCGCTGGAAGCGCCTGAAGCGCGACAAGTGGCTGTATATTCTTCTGCTGCCGGGCCTGCTCTATTTTCTGATTTTCAAATACGTGCCCATGTGGGGAATATTGCTTGCCTTCAAGAATTACCAGCCCTATATTGGCTTTTGGAAAAGCGAGTGGGTAGGCTTCGAGCATTTCAAGGTTTTTTTTCAGAATCCCGATTTCTTCATGCTCCTGCGCAATACGCTGGTGCTGTCCTTGTACAACCTGATTTTCTTCTTCCCGGCTCCCATCATTCTGGCGCTGCTGCTTAATGAAATACGCCGGGCGCTTTTCAAGAGAACGATTCAAACGCTGATCTATGTCCCTCATTTTATCTCCATGGTTATTGTGGCGAGCTTGACTTATGTGTTTCTGACAACCGAAGGCGGGATGGTCAATGAGTTTTTGTATGCGTTTACAGGCAGGAAAATCGATTTCCTGGCCAGCCCGGACTGGTTCCGGCCGCTCATTATTCTGCAAACGATCTGGAAGGAATGCGGCTGGGGAACGATTATTTTCCTGGCGGCGCTGGCGGGCGTCGATATGGAGCAGTATGAAGCGGCCATCGTGGATGGGGCCAGCCGCTGGAGGCAGCTGTGGCATATCACCTTGCCTTCCATTCGCAGCACGATCGTTATTCTGCTCATTTTACGGATGGGCACGATTCTGGATAACGGGTTCGAGCAAATTTATTTGATGATGAATGCCTTGAATCGCCAGGTCGCCGAAGTGTTCGACACTTATGTGTATGCGCTCGGGATCACACAGGGGGCGTTTAGCTATAGTACGGCTGTTGGATTGTTCAAATCGGTCATCGGTGTAATACTTGTGCTTGGCTCCAACTGGCTGGCCAAGAAATCCGGTGAATCGGGATTGTACTGACCATTGAACCCAGGGAGGAGAAGATGCTGTGGTCAAGCGATATAGAAGCACGGGCGAGAAAATATTCGATGCTTTCAACTATGTATTCCTTGCGTTGTTCGGACTGCTGGCCGTTCTGCCCTTCATATTCGTCATCTCGGGCTCCTTCGCCACGGATGCCGAAATTACGAAACGAGCCGTATTCCTGATTCCGAGGACGTTCTCGCTGGATGCGTACAAATTCATTTTTTCCACGGATACCATCATGCGCAGCATCGGCGTATCGATATATGTTACCGTCGTCGGCACCATTGTGAATCTGTTCTTCACGGTGACGATGGCTTACCCGATGGCCCGGCGGAATCTGATGGGCCGCAATATGATTTTGAACCTGGTCATTTTCACGATGCTGTTCGGCGGCGGGATGATCCCGACATATCTGGTCATTCGCGAGCTGCATTTGCTGGATACACTGAATTCGCTGATTTTACCCGGCGCCATTAGTGCATTCAATTTGATCATCGTCAAAAATTTCTTTCAGGAGCTGCCTCCAGGGCTGGAGGAAGCGGCCAAAATCGACGGCTGCAACGAGCTCAGCCTGCTGTGGAGGATCGTGCTTCCGCTCTCGAAGCCCGTGCTTGCTACCTTCACGCTGTTCTATGCCGTAGGGCATTGGAACAACTTCTTCTCGGCCCTGCTCTACATCAACGATCCCAGCAAGTGGCCGCTCCAGGTCATGCTGCGGCAGATCGTCATGCTCTCGCAGTCGGCCGGCGACCTGAGCTCCATGGATCCGACCTTCGTGCAGCCGCCGGAGCAATCCATCAAGATGGCGGTTATCGTCGTGGGGACAATTCCGATTCTGTGCGTGTATCCGTTCCTGCAGAAGCATTTCGCCAAGGGCGTGCTCCTCGGCTCGATCAAGGGTTAACTTCGTCCGGCTCTTTCATTTAAGGAGCCTGATGATTTTACCATATATCATGCATGAAGCTTGCGAAACTCATAAGGGAGGTTATAAGGGAATGAACAGGAAAAAGAGTAGGGGAGCCATGAAGCGCTGGTTATCCGTATGGCTGATCGCGGCCATGATGGCGGCGGTTGCCGGCTGCGGCGGCAATTCCGGCGGATCGGCGGCCGAGCCCGCTTCGACCGGCGCGGACAGCGGAAATGAGGGAAAGGGGCAGGGCGAACAGGCCCCGCTTGACCTGACGATTATGCTGCCGATATTCAAGACGAATTATCCGAAGGATGATGGCCCGGTCGTGGAGGAAATCGAGAAAAGAACGAACAGCAACATTCACTTCGAGTGGGTGCCTAACGCCTCTTATGCGGATAAGTTCAATATCACCCTGGCTTCAGGCAAGCTGCCCCACATCATTTATGTCGGGGACGTGAAGGCGCCAAGCTTTGTCAGTGCAGCCAAGTCGGGCGCATTCTGGGAGGTCGGCCCTTATTTGCAGCATTTTCCGAACCTGAGCGGCGCTAATCCCGTCATCATGGAGAACTCGTCGATTGAAGGCAAGAATTATGGCATCTACCGGGGACGGGTGCTGGGGCGCAATGGCGTTGCCTTCCGCAAGGACTGGCTGGATAACGTCGGCCTGGAAGCGCCGCAGACCGTTGATGATTTCTACAATATGCTGAAGGCGTTCAAGGAGCAGGATCCCGACCAGAATGGGCAGGACGATACCTACGGCATGGTGCTCGTAAAATGGACGGGGCAGTGGGCCAGCGGCTTTGATACGATCAAGCTGTGGTTCGGCGCGCCGAATAAATGGGGCATCGAGGATGGAAAGCTGGTGCCGGAGCATGAATATCCGGAATATGTGGAAGCGCTTAAATTTATGAAAAAATTATATGACGAGAAACTGATCAACTCGGATTTTGCCGTCATGGACAGCGCGAAATGGGTTGATCCGATCGTCAACAACAAGGCCGGCGTCATCGTCGACGTCGTCGACGTCGGCGCCCGGATCGACGACAAGATCCATGCCGCCCTCGCCAAGGAAGGGAAGGATGAGCCGGATCGCCATTATATTGACGTTATCGGCGGCGTAAAGGGAGCTGATGGGCAGCTGCGTACTCTGCCGACCTCCGGTTTCTCGGGCATATTAGCCATCCCTAAATCCTCCGTGAAGACCGAGGAGGAGCTGATGCGGGTTCTCGGCTTCCTGGATCAATTGAACGAACCGGAGATGCAGACGCTGCTTAATTTCGGCCTTGAGGGCGTACACTACAATTTGGCTGGCGAGTTCGTCGAACCGATCAAGGATACCGTGAAGCTGGAATCTGAGGTAGAGGGCTTGAATCAAATGCTCGGCTTCATTCCCGAGGACCGCGCCAAGAAGGTCAAGCAGACGCCGCTTCGCATTAAGCAGACCGAGGTGCAAAAGGCCAACGAGGAATTTATCGTAACGAATCCAGCCGAGGCGTTCATTTCTACCGTTTATTCGCAAAAGGGCCAGCAGCTCGACAACATCATCAACGATGCGCGCATCAAATTCATCGTCGGACAGATCGATGAAGCAGGTCTAAAGTCTGCGTTTGACGTATGGAAGAAGACGGGCGGCGATGATTTGGTTCAAGAAATGAACGACCTGTACAGTAAAGTGAAGCAGTAAGCCGAGAACTCCGAGCGCAGAACCCTGAGCGCACAACTCCGAGCGTAGGACTATCAAGTGTAGAGCTCCGAGCATAGAACACCAAAGCATAGAACATCAAAGCATAGAACATCAAACGAAGAACACTAAGCGCGTAGAACCATCAAGTGCAGAGCTTTAAAGTGCAGAATCATCAAGCGTAAAACTTTCAAATGCAGCACCTTCAAGCGTAGAACCTCAAATGTAGAACCCCAAGCCGTGAGGCGATTTTAGCTGCCGCGTGAAATCATATGATGGATTTTGCGCGTGCAGCTTCTTTGCTCGGGAAGCGGTAAGCCGATTGCCCCATTTTATGTAAGCAGACTTGTAATTCGGCATGAATGCGTTTACATTTTGTATATACCTTGATTCGGTTGGTGAGGAGATGAAGACGGGAATTTTGGCAAATTGGTGGTCGCGAGCGGTTGGGCCCACTGGCTGTAAAGGGAAGTATTACCGCAATAATCTGATCATGATGCTGGTCGTCTCAGCGATTCCCGGCATCATTACCGGGATCATCGTTTATGGGCTGGTTGGCGGGCGTCTGGAGAGCGAGCTATTGCAGATGCATCATCAGCAAATCGAACAGCGTGCCCGGAACATCGATGAGCAGCTGTCCAATATGGAGCTGATGCTGTCGCACTGGGCATTTGACCCCCAATTCGACTACAGCCTGAACGGGCTGGATTTCAAGCGGGATTTCGAACGGGCACGCGACATTACGAAGACGCTGGTTGTAATGCAGGGCTCGAATACGATGGTGAAGCAGGTGGAGCTCTATTTGGCAGGGCAGGAGCCGATGCCTCTGCTGTTCAACCCGGAGTATGGTGAAATCCATTCTGCTGTGGTATCCGGATTATATGACAAGCTGATGGCGGCGAATCGAAGCACCTATTGGACGGAATGGGCCTTCGACCCGAACAGGCCCGAAGCGAAAGAGCTCACGCTGGTGCATCATATTCCGGGCGGAAGCCAGGAGCCCTTCGGGGCGCTGCTCATCCGGATGGATCCCCAGAAGGTGGCGAATATGCTGAAGACGATGACCCCGTACAACGCGGGGGAGACGTTTCTGGTGCAGAACACAGGCGATTTGTTCGCTTCTGCGGGCGGCAGCAGCTCGAATTCGCCATTCGTTACCGAGCTGCGCTCTAGGATCCAAGAACGGGGGCCTGCTCAGAGGTCATCCTTCTTCTTCGAGTGGGACGGGGCGACGTATACGGTCACGTATGGGGAATTCTCACGGATTGCCACCGAGTGGACCTATGTATCCGCCTCGCCGATCACGAGTATAACTTCGCCGGTTCTGTTCATTTCCAAGCTGATCCTGATCGTCAGCTTCAGCGCATTGCTGCTGGCGGCAATTCTATCCTGGATCGCATCGAGGAGGATGTATTCGCCGATCAGGCGGCTGTTCAAGACGCTGCTGTCGGATGACATCAGAGCGGAGGGCAGGGAGGACGAATTCGCCCTAATCGAGCAGCAGTGGCAGAATCTGCACTGGAGGAGCCATGATCTGCAGCGCAAGCTGGCGGAACAGCTTCCCCACGTCAAGGAGAGCTTCCTGAATCAGCTCCTGCAGGGGCATTTGTACGCTTATTCCGAACAGGACCTGCGCCGCCGGATGGAACGGTTTCGGTGGGAGGTTGAGAACAGGCATTTTATCGTAATTTACGTCCAACTGCTGGGAATCACGAGCGTGGAGGGAAAATTCAGGAGCGGCGATGAAGGGCTCGTATCCTATGCGGCTGCTAATATCATCGGCGAACTGGCCATGCAGCGCTTCAGCCAAGCGGATACGATCCACTTTCACGATTTGACGGCGGGGATCCTGCTTGTTCTGCCGGAGGACGGCTCGGCGGATGCTGAGGTACATAGTTTCAGCGAGGAGCTGACGCGGACGATCAACGTTATTTTGAAAATGAGGGTAACGGTGGCCTTCAGCGCCCCCGTGTCCAGCATATCCGATATCCCGCTTGCATTCGAAGAGGTGAAGCAGGCGGCCAGCTACCGCCCCTTCAGCAACGAGAACCAGATTATCGACCTGGAGCGGCTGGAGCAGGAGGGAAGCGACGAGGCCGAGCCAACGTATTCCTTCACCCTGGAACGGGAGCTGACACAGGCGATGCGCACTGGCCAGGAGGAGGAGGCGTACCGCCTTCTGACCGAGTTTCTGGAGGCGCTCAGGGCTAAAGGGGCGAAGGCGATCGATGTGCAGCAGGGCATGCTGCATCTGCTCGGTCATGTACAGCATGCCATCATGCAATCGGGGATCGATCCGAAGCGGCTGTTCATGGGCGTGAATTTGTACGAGGCGCTGTCGCAAATCCGCGAACCGGAGCTTATGCTGATTTGGTTCAAAGAGAAGGTGGTTGCCCCATATTTGAAGGAGCTCTCCCAGCGCTCCAACGCTGAAGTGAAATTGATGATCGAGCAGGCGATGATTTATCTGCAGCAAAATTATATGCGCGATGTATCTCTGGATAGCTGCGCGGACGAGATCGGCACCAATACCTTCTTCTTGAGCAAATCGTTCAAGCAGGTGACCGGGAATAATTTTATCGATTATTTAACGGAGCTGCGCATGGATAAAGCTAAGGAGCTGCTGCGCGAGACCAAGCTGCGGATCAGCGAGGTTGCTGAACAGGTGGGATACCAGCATAGCTATTTCAATCGCATTTTCAAGAAAATGGAAGGGATGACGCCAACGCATTATCGCGAGCTGAGCCAATGAGTGACATAAGGATTTACGCATTGGAGTCTGATTTTTAAATCGACTGGAGAGAAATGTTCGATGGTATGAAAGCAGCGACTGTACGAAAGCAGCGATTAAAACTCGCTGCTTTTTGTTTTGCTGATCCTGGCGGAGGAAAGGCTTGGCGGGTACCCGGCTCCCAAAATTTTGCGAAATAATCTTAAGTCTGCAATAAAGTCCAAACCAGCGGGAAGAAGGAGGACATAGCCAGCAGCACGGCCGTCTTGCGCCAGCAAGAAAGTCTCATTGCCGGCAAATGTCCCCCTGCCTACAATGGGGGTACCTAGAGAAGAAGGAGATGGTGGTCTATGGCTGGACGGACATCGATCGGATTACGGTGGTTGAATGAATCACCGCTCCCTGTCGGAGTAACCTGGGGCGTTCCCTGGGCAAAAGGCGTACTGAGCCGAGATGAGCTGCCCGGGCTTAGTCTTGTTCGAATCGGTGAAATTCCTGAAAGTACTGGAAGTGTTGGAATTGCTGAAAGTGCTGAAAGTGTTGAAAGTGTTGAAAGTGCTGAAAGTGCTGAAAGTGCTGAAAACGCTAAAAACGCTGCGCTAGATCCTGTACAGGATGCTGCACAGGCTCCTGAACAGGCTCCTGAACAGGCTCCTGCACTCGATACTTCACTGGACGCTTCACTGAATACTACGCTGGGTCCTGCTCTGAATGGAAGCATAGCCAGTTATATAAACGCTGTCAATTCTGGCTTCAGCTTTGCCATGAATACAAGCTGCACAAATCGAACAAATGGCACTAACCACACTAACCACATTAACCAAATTAACCAGACTAACCGTACAAACTGTACATATAGCACAAAAAGCACCAACTGCGCTAGTGAAGCAACAGACAGCAAAGAGCATGAAGAGGCTAACGGCACCGGCAATCATAGCAGGCTGCCTCTGCAGAGCTGGGCAGCGGCCTACTGGCCGGACGGGAGTGTAAAATGGACGGCCCACGCCTCGGTCGCTTTTCCGCCGGGGGAGGAGAACGAAGCAGCAGCTCAGATAACGGTAACGGAAACTGAAGATGCCTTCGTTGTCGATACAGGAATTATGACCTGCACGATCAACAAGCAGGGGAGAGGGATTATCCGCAGCATCATGCGGGGAGGCGCTGAAGTATGCAGCGGCGGAGAACTGGTATGCATCCGGGAGGAGGCCAGCACGGTATCCGGAACACGCATCTGGAAGGAGGAGAAGTTTACGGGCAGCACGCTGCGGGCCAAGGTGGAGCAGCGGGGACCTGTTCGCGCGGTCGTAAGGCTGGACGGCCGGCATCGCTCCGGATCGGGGGGAGCCAGGCAATGGCTCCCGTACACGATTCGTTTGTATTTCTACGCCGGACTATCATCGATACGCCTCATGCATACCTTCTATTATGACGGCAATCCGCACGAGGATTATATCAAGGGACTGGGCGTTTTGTTTATGGTGCCGCTTCGTGGGCCTCTTTACAATCGCCATGTCCGGTTCGCCGGGGACTGCGGCTTGTTCAGCGAGTCGCCCAAGTCCCTTCATACGCGGCGGACAAAGGGGCGTTACCGCGAGCTGTACGAGGCGCAGACCGAAGGAAGGAGCGTGGAGCTCGATCCTGATGGAGATGAATATTTTCTAGGCTTGCTGGATGATTCGGCGACATGGGGCAGCTTCAAGCTGGTGCAGGACTGCTCCGAGCATTACCGGATTTCGAAGCGGACGCAAGACGGTTGCAGCTGGGTTAAGGCAGCCGAAGGAAAAAGGGCCGGCGGGCTCGGTTATATCGGAGGCGAGGGCGGCGGACTTGCCGCAGGACTGAAGGATTTCTGGCAGAAGTCGCCTTCCGGCATGGAGATTCGTGGAGCGGCCGGGGACGAAGCCGATTTCACCGTTTGGTTCTGGTCGCCCGATGCAGGGGCGATGGATCTGCGGCATTACGATACGAGAACGCATGTGGAGTCGTCCTATGAAGGGGCCGAGGAGCTGCGGGCTACGCCTTACGGAATCGCGAATACGAGCGAACTATTGCTATGGTGCACCGGGGAGACGCCGGAATCCGGGCTGCTGAAGCACATGGCGGAGGAGGCTGCTGCATCTGCACGGCTTGTCTGCGATCCGGCATACTACCATGAAGCCGGCGCTTTCGGCATCTGGAGCCTGCCTGATCGAAGCACGCCTGAGAGAGCGTATTTGGAGGATCAGCTGGATGGCATAATCGCCTTCTACCTGTCGGAGAGCGAGCAGCGGAGATGGTACGGCTTCTGGGATTACGGCGATTTCATGCACAGCTATGATCCCGTTCGCCATGTGTGGAATTACGATTTGGGCGGGTGCGCCTGGCAGAATACCGAGCTTGCGCCGAATATGTGGCTTTGGCTGATGTTCCTTCGCTCCGGGCGGGCGGATGTGTTCCGCATGGCCGAGGCAATGACCCGGCATACGAGCGAGGTGGACATCTATCATTTCGGCGAATATGCGGGGCTCGGATCAAGGCACAACGTCATGCACTGGGGCTGCGGCTGCAAGGAGGCGCGGATCGCGATGGCAGGTCTCCATCGGTACTACTATTACCTGACCGCCGATGAGCGGGTCGGGGACATACTCGACGAGGTGAAGGATGCCGATTATTCCACCGTTACGCTGGATCCGATGAGGGCGTATTTTCCGAAGGATGAGCATCCGACGCATATCCGGGTCGGTCCCGACTGGGCTGCGTTCACCTCCAACTGGATGACTCGCTGGGAGCGCTTCGAGGATACAGCCTACCGGGATAAAATCGTCACTGGAATCAGCTGCATCAAGGCTGCTAATTTCCGGCTGCTGTCCGGCCCTACCTATGGATATGATCCCAAGACAGGGATGCTGGCAGGCATGGGCGATGACAACTGGGGAAGGCATCTGGCGATATGCATGGGCGGTCCGCAGGTCTGGTTCGAACTGGCGGGGATGCTTGAGGATCCCGAGTGGGAGGAAATGCTGGCGGAATTCGGCGTCTTCTATAATTTGCCGGATGAGGAGAAACAGGCGCTGACAGGGGGCGCTATCGGCAGCCAAAGGCTGAGGTTCGAGCACCCGGTGCTCAGTGTAGCGATCGCGGCTTACGGTGCTTATTACCGCCGAAGTACCGAGGTGGCCGAGAAGTGCTGGTCGATTCTGCTCGGCAACAGCTTCGCGCGCGTGAACCTGCAGGAAGAGGCTGTACGGGTCATCTATGTCGATGAACTGCTGGAGATCGATTGGATCAATACGAACGAAGCTTCGCAGTGGTCGATCAATACGATCATAAGCCTGGAGTTGATTCCGGCTGAATTGCCTGGATCATTTCATGAGTTCATGCAGCAGAAAGGGGAGGAGGTACGTTGAGCCAGAGGGCGAGAAGCAGCCTGATCCCGCAGGAGTGGAACTGCCTGTATGCCAACCCGCTGCAATCTCCTGCGGACGTGGCAGGCTTTAAGATGGAGGGGGCTGGGGCGGTGTCCTTTCCGCGGGGCTGGATGCGCCTGGAGAGTATCCGCAGCGCGGCGGAGGGGCAGAAGGCCAACCTCGTATTTTGGTGCCCGGAGGAGCTTCCGGCTAATGTGGCGATTTCCTGGCGTTTCCGTCCAATCCGGGAGCCTGGGCTGGCAATTCTTTTTTTTAGCGCCAGAGGAGCGGGAGGGAAGGATTTATTCGACCCGTCTCTCCCGAGGCGTACCGGTGAGTACGAACAGTATCACCACGGGATGATGGACGCCTTTCACATTTCCTATTTTCGCCGGATGTGGGCTGAGGAGCGGCAGTTTCATACCTGCCATTTGCGAAAAAGCTACGGTTTTCATCTCGTAGCCCAAGGAGCGGATCCACTGCCTGGCGTTCCTGATTCGGCAGATTATTACAACATGCTCGTGCTGAAGCGAGGGCCAACAATTACGTTTGCCATCAACGATTTGCAGGTGCTGTCCTGGGAGGATGACGGCGTATCCTGCGGCCCGCCGCTTGCTGGAGGGAAGCTGGGCTTCCGGCAGATGGCTCCGCTCATTGCCGAGTATGCGGAGCTTGCCGTATACGGGCCTCATCCATCGAATTAACGGAGTGAACACAGTCAACGCAGCCACAAGGCGAGGGTTCAGCTTGCCCTTTTCATTAGTAAAACAAACCGGAACGATCATCAAAAAGCGAAACGAATATCCGAGCCACAACAGCACAGCTAATGTGTCCAAGGAGTCGAAGAGCCACACAGCCAGCACCGCAGCCGGCGAAAACCAACAAATAACGGTACCATTAGAGCCATAAAAGGAGGGGGAGCACTGTATGAAGAAGCAGCCTAATATTTATTTCTGCTATCCCCAGGGAAAGCACAAGGCGCTCACGATGAGCTATGACGACGGACGGAGAGCTGATGAGCGACTGGTCGGGATTTTTAACCGTTACGGGATTCGGGGGACGTTCCATATCAATTCCGGGCTGCTGGGAGGAGAAGATCGTCTGACTGCGGAAGAAGCGGTCGCTTTGTACGAAGGACATGAGGTATCCGTGCATACGGTCCGGCATCCGACTCTGGCCCGCTGCCCGATAGAAGCCGTTGTGGAGGAGGTGCTGGAGGACCGCAAAAATCTGGAGCGCCTATTCCGCGTGCCCGTACGGGGAATGTCTTATCCCAACGGCTCCTACAGCAGGGAGATCAAAGAGCTGCTGCCGCATCTCGGGATTGAATATGCGCGGACAGTGCAGACGCACGGCGGCTTCGGGCTGCCGGAGGATTGGCTGGAATGGCGGGCCACCTGCCATCATAACGACCGTCTGCTGGAGCACGCTGAGACCTTTGTCGGGCTGCATAAGCGCCAATATCTTTATTTAATGTACGTCTGGGGCCACAGCTATGAATTCGATCATGACGGAAATTGGGAGCTGATTGAGCGGTTCTGTGAAACGGCAGGCGGGCATGAAGATATTTGGTATGCAACGAACATTGAAATCGCGGATTACATGCAGACGTGCAGATGGCTGAAATTCTCAGCGGCCAGAGATTTCGTATATAACCCGGGTGCAGCGCCGATCTGGCTTGATGTAGAGGGCAGCATCGTTGAGGTTCCCGGCGGGAGCCGGTTAAATTTGGCCTGATTCCGCTTCAAGGCGTATCAGCGTAAAAGAATAAGCGGGCGAAGAAGAAAAGGAGAGAGGACATGAAGCATTCAGAACGTACGACAGGGAAGCTGGGCGCTGAGACTGGAAGAAACAACGCAAACAGCCTGGACTTAGAACAGGGACAGCAGGCACAGCATGTACTGCATACCGGGGGGCCTTTTCGTTTGGCGGATATTGACATCAGCGCCTCTGGACCGAGATGCAAAATGCTGCTCGGTGATCTGAACGGAGATGGGCGCGCCGAGCTGCTGCTCGTCCAGCCGGATGACCGCCAGGATGTGCGTTATATCCCCCACCAGGTGCAGTGTCTTACGGCTTATGATCTCAGCGGCCGAATGCTGTGGCAGCAGGGCAAGCCGAGCCTGGGGGCGGGAAGCCAGGGCTCCGATTATCCGGCGCAAATTTATGACATTGACGGCGACGGCTGCCTGGAAGTGCTGTGCGTCATGAATGACCGGTTCCATATCCTGGACGGGGCGACTGGCCGGATCAAGGAGGTGCATGACTTGCCGGATCCGCATGCCCATGACTGCATCATCATCGCCAATTTGTCGGGCGGAGAGCATGCTTCAGACATCATTCTCAAGGATCGCTATCACCGGATGTGGGCTTTGAACCGCAAATTTGAACTGCTGTGGTCACATGAAGGCAATATCGGGCATTATCCGTGGGCGAGCGATCTGAACGGTGATGGCTACGATGAGGTGATGGCCGGCTACGACCTCCTCGATCATCGCGGACGTGTGCTGTGGAGCTGCCGCGATCTGGAGGATCACGCCGACTGCATATGGGTCGGGGACGTGGACGGCGATGGTGCGACCGAGCTGGTCATCGGCGGCAGCGTCACCGTGATGTATGACAGGGAGGGGCGTGAGCGGTGGAGATATGAGGGCTCGATCGAATCGCAGCATATCGCGCTGGGCAGATTCCGCCCCGAGCTGCCGGGGCTGCAGATCGCCGGGCTGGACCGGATGATCCGCGAGGACGATGGAAAAGGACAGAAGGGCAAGGACGCGCTATTCCTGGTCGATTGCGAAGGCAAGGAGCTGTGGAAGGAGGAGCGGACGACAAGCGGCTGGCTTACTATCGCCGAAACGCTGAGCAGCTGGCGCGCCGGGGCCCCGGACTATATCCTCGCTTATCGCCGCGGAGGCGGCGTATACCCGGCGCTGTATGACGGCCACCTGAATATTGTGGCGGAGTTCCGGCATGAGGGCTACGCCGTCCATGGCGATCTGCTCGGCGTTGGAACCGAGCAAGTCGTTATTTATGATGACGAGCTGGCGGTCGTCTACTCTGGCGAGGCTGCAGATTTGTCCGCTCCGCCGTCCGGCGTGCCGCTGCCCCAGCCCAAGCGCTTGTATAATTCTACCTTGTATCCGGGAGGAGAGGCTGATGCAAACCTATTTTCCGGCGCATGATTCGATTTCCAGGCATACCGCGAGACAGACTAGACGGGTGCTCGCTGCTATAGCGAGCCGCTACATCGGCTCGAATCCGCCCGAGCCTCCCGTCTACCGGATCCATTCCCGCCATGGCTTTCCCCGCTTGGAGGATTGCCGCTATGATATGAATTTGGCGGAGCGGTGGCCGGGGCTGTCTGAGGGGCAGTTCGTCTATGTTTGGGGGATGCTGTGGGCCGAAAAGGACGGCGAGACGCCGTTCGCGGTCAGCTGCTACAGTCCGGTTAAAATTTATATCAATGGAAGCCTGGCCTTTCAATCGAATTTGAATGATGACGTATTCCCGGACAGAAGAGCGTTTTTTCGCGCCGCAACGAGGAAGGGCCGGAACGATATCGTTCTGGAGTTTGTTGCCGTTGGCACAGGCTGCGGGGGGATTTTCGGTACGGGCAGTGTCAAGGGTGCGCCCATGCACTTCCTGAATCCTACGAGTGAAGGCCGCGGGAGCGAAGGTTGGGTCTATAGCGAGCCGCAGCAGGCACGTTGGCGCATTCTCCCGGGCTGGATCGGCCAAAACCGTGATGACGGTTGGGCAGGGGGGGACAGTGCTGGCTTAAAATTAGGCCATGACACGGATGACTTGGGTACGGATGGTTCCGCCTCAGGAGACAAGGCTGAGCCTTGCCGTGCTCGATCCTCGTCCCGATCCCATCATCCTGGAGCTTATGATTCAATCCAGCTGGATCGCGATGGCCCTCCGGCTGAGAACTGCTTGAATCCGTGGACTGCATGGCATCCGCGGGTCGAGTGGACACCTGAGGAGCTTGACAGCGGATGCTTCCGCCGCTTGTTCGGCGGGGAGCCGGGAGCAAAGGCCTTCGCCTGGGGCAAGCTGGAGCTGCGCGGCAGCCTGCGGGCCGATCTGCGGCTGGAGGGAGTCTTTTCGGGAGAGATCATCGTGTACTTTGATGGCCGGCCCGTTTTTCAAGGTGCGGGAGAGAACGGAAGCATGGATATCCGGGTACCGGACGTCGGGTTCGGGCGGTATGATATTATCGTAGAGTCGGTCTGCAGGAGCGAACGCGGGAGCGAGTGCTGGGGCTTCAAGTTCACGGAGCCTCAAGCCGTCTCCCCGTCATCGCCGGAGGCCGTCTTCCGCTTTGTACAGCCGTATCCCGTGGAAGGCATGGGGGATAGCTGGCTGTATCTTGGTGCGTTCTCTGCAGCAGCTGCGCCACGGGTCGAGGAGATTCCGGCGATGGACCGGCTGTTCGGACAGGGCCCGGAGGCCACCTATTGGCGGGTGGACCGGCCGGGATGCTGGGTCCGGCCTTATCTGGAAAGCACGCTGTATGGCAGATGGAATTATCCCTTGGGGGTTACGCTGTACGGGCTGCTCAGTACGGGAGCCGCTCTGTCGGCACCTCAATACACCGAGTATGCCGCGGAGCATATCGAGCAGTGCAGCAAGTGGCATGATTATGCCCAGTGGGATCTTGAGCACTACGGCGCGCCAGGCATCAATCATCAGCTGAGCTTGATCGATTCTTTGGATGACTGCGGCTCCTTCGGGGCCGCGATGCTGGCGGCGAACAAGCTGCGGCCAATACGGGGGGCGGAGAGCGCTGCGGCGCATATTGCCCGCTACATTACAGATGTGCAGGACCGCCTCCCTGACGGGGCCTTCTACCGGACGCGCGGTACAGTTGATTTTATGAAGGATACGATGTGGTGCGATGATTTGTACATGAGCGTTCCTTTTCTTTGCAGGTATTATGAGCTTACGGGAGACGAGCGTTATCTGAATGATGCTGCCTCCCAGTTTATTAGCTATAAAGAGCGCCTGTTCATTCCCGAGCTGGGAATAATGCATCATGTATTCGACGGTAAATTCGGCAAGCCGAACGGCGTGCCCTGGGGCCGGGGGAACGGATGGGTCATCTTCTCGCTGACTGAGCTGCTGACGATCATGCCGGGGAACCATAGGCTCAGGCCAGACCTGCTGCGGTTCTATTGCGAGTTAAGCGAAGGCTACCGCAGGCTGCAGGGCGGCAGCGGGATGTGGCACCAGGTGCTGACAGACCCTGAGTCTTATGCCGAGGCTTCGTGCACAGCCATGTTCATATATGCTTTCGTTCACGGGATCAGGAATGGCTGGCTTGAGGAACCGGATTTGTACCTGGAGGCGGCGGTCAGGGGCTGGGAAGGGCTGACTGCGGCATGCATCGATAAGCTGGGCAATGTATATGGTGTATGCCGGGGCTCGGGGTACTCCTTCAATAAGCTGTATTATAAAGAGGAGCTGGATTGGCAGCTTAATGATACACATGGCATCGGCATTGTGCTGCTTGCGGGAATCGAGATTCTCAGGCTGGAGTCCGGCCTGCAGATATAATGATAATTGCTTGCAAATATGGTACCATATTTAATGGCTATTCATTTACATATGCTCAAGCCTTAGGTGTGGAGGGATCATTATGCAAGACGAATATACGCGCAAGCTGGAGGACCAGAAAGGCTTATTCAAGCAGCTCGGCATCAAGCTGGACGCCCTGACTATTCATGAGAAGGATTTTGACGTGAAAATGCGCGGATACGAGAAAGAGGAAGTGGACCGTTTCCTGGATGACATTATCGTGGACTATGAGAGATTCTACGATATCATCACAGATCTGCTGGATAAATACAAGGAGCTTCAGCGCCGTCAGGCTTATCTGGAAGAGGAGAAGAAAGCATGGTCCATCCGTAAGGTAAAGTCCGAGTCCGGCAGCGTTATCGATCGCCAGCTGGTAGAGGAAGGCATCCGGCAAATGGAACGCAGTCTGGAGCAATTCAAATTGCATATCCGCAAGGAATTTGATGTATAAATCGGGGACTGGTGCGTGAGCGCCGGTCTTTTTTGCATAAAAAACCTTCGTTTCGCGCAAAATTCAATAAGGCCATCCCTTCATAGGATGTTCATGCATTATTCATTGCATGAAGCGTGGAAACATGGTAATATATATTTAAGATTTAGATCTAGTCTAAATTTAAAATAATTAAAACGAAGACACTTGAACCTTATTATCGATTTGTTGAATGGAGGAATAATGAATGACAAACCAAGTGCAAACTCAAACCGAGCAAGCTCTGCATCAGGAGCTGAACCTGCAAATCGCGAACTGGACCGTGCTGTACACGAAGCTGCATCATTTTCACTGGTATGTGAAGGGTCCGCATTTCTTTACGCTGCATGAGAAATTCGAGGAGCTATATAATGAAGCAGCCGGCTATGTGGATGAAATTGCGGAGCGGCTGCTGGCCATTGGCGGTGAACCGATCAGCACCCTTAAGGAAGCTCTGGCCAAGGCGACGATTTCCGAGGCGGGAGGCAAGACATCAGCCGAAGAGATGGTGGCGGCCATAGTGGCGGACTTCGAGGTGATCATCGGAGAACTGAAGCGCGGAATGGCGGCTGCGGAGCAAGCCGAGGACGAAGCGACGAGTGACCTGCTGCTGGGTGTGCTGTCTTCCTTGGAGAAGCACAACTGGATGCTGAACGCCTATTTGGGCAAATAAATTACAGACATGCCCATGGAACCTGTTCGATTAGGATCGCTCCTAGCCGGACAGGTTTCTTTTAGGATATTAGAAATTGTAAGCTTGGAGCCTCCGCATCTTTATGTCGCAAGAGAAACTGTTAGTGACCGGGGGCTGTTGTCCAGGTATTGGATCTATGGGTGCTTTTCTTACGGATAACATTTATTGCATAAAATTCCATACGGGATTCTTACGAGGTAACGGAGCAATAAACGGAGGGGAAGAAGCCGTGATAAGAATCAAAAGAATCTATGAGAGACCTGCCAGCGAAGATGGCAAGCGCATCCTGGTGGACCGAATATGGCCGCGCGGCGTAGCCAAAGACGAAGCCTGCCTGTCCTTATGGATGAAGGAGGTCGCTCCGAGCACCGGGCTAAGGCAGTGGTTCGGACATAAGCCGGAGCGTTTTGCTGAATTTTCACAGCTCTACGCGCAGGAGCTGGCTCAGGACGAGGTTCAAACGCATCTTGCGCAATTGCGTGCCTGGAGCGAAACGGATACCGTCACGCTGCTGTATGCAGCGAAGGATCAGAAGCATAACCACGCCCTTGTTCTGAAGGAGGTTCTCGAGGGGCAATAACGCGTAAATAACGATAAGCAGCCGCTTAGGCCAGTCATCGACAGTCGTTGAGTCTAGGTTAGCAGTAGTGGTTTCGGCGGCCAGCGTCAGTCGTTGAGTCTAGGTTAGCAGTAGTGGTTTCGGCGGCCAGCGTCAGTCGTTGAGTCTAAGTTAGCAGCAGTGGTTTCGGCAGGTCAGCGTCAGTCGTTACGGCTAAGTTAGCAGTAGTGGTTTCGGCAGGTCAGCGTCAGTTGTTGCGGCTAAGTTAGCAGTAGTCGTCTCGGCAGGTCAGCGTCAGTTGTTGCGGCTAAGTTAGCAGTGTGGTTTCGGCAGGTCAGCGTCAGTTGTTGCGGCTAAGTTAGCAGTGTGGTTTCGGCAGGTCATTGTTAGGCCGTTTGGGCCACATCAACAGCAGTAGTTTGGCCAAGTTAGAGAAGTCGTTTCAGCCTAGTGGAGACGGTCTACCGTAAATCTCGAAGCTGTACGTTCGAACTGTACGTGGAGGATTTGCTGCTCAATTTGAAGGTAGGATAGTTCTCCTCGGCATCAAGCCACAGCAGATCTTCATAGAAAATCTGATGCTGACGATCAACGACAAAGGACAAGTCCCCGGCATCAAGCGGAATGTCAAATTCCCCTTGTCTGTTTTGAATCAGCAGTGTGTTGATACCATCGCAGCCGCAGCCTTCCGTATCGTAATACAGTTTGATAACGCCGGACTGTTCACCCAATTTTTCCTGAATTCTGCGGGCGGCCAGCGGTGAGACTTCCAATTTGATCATGATTAGAGCACCTTCCATTCATGTTGATGAATACCTATATTTCATTATAGGTATTATTTTTTGTTCGATCAAATTTCCAATAATTAGTTATATAATAGTAAGCAGATTGGTTTTATCGATCAATATAACAAAACTGGGATTGGATGGTGACTAAAATGAACATGGACGTATTGGCGGCAATACAGAAGCGGAGAGAGATTACATCCTTTAAAGAGACCCCCATTTCGGACACGGATTTGAACAAGCTTACTATGGCTTTGTATCTATCTCCTACCGGAAATAATCTGCCTTCGAGGGAATTTATCGTGATCACGAATAAGCCGCTTCTAGCGCAATTGAGCAAGACGACACCTTATATGCAATGGCTGGAGCAGGCTGCGGCAGGGATAGTGATTATAGGCAATGAGGAGCTGAGCAAATATTGGCTGCAGGACGCCTCCATCGCTGGAGGATATCTCTGGCTGGCCGCGACATCGCTCGGACTTGGAGCAGCTTGGGGAGCGGTGTACCATTCTGAGGATCATAGCGAATCTTCTCAGCGGGAAAATTATGTCCGCGAGTTATTAGACATTCCTGCAAAGCTTCGTGTCGTTGCCATTCTGGGTCTGGGCTATTCTGCCATAGATCCGCCGCCGAAAGAAATGTACAGCCAGGATACGGTGTTTCATTTGAACAGCTTCGGCTCTCAGTAAGTGAAGGTACTAGAATAAAATAATCACGAAGCAAAACCGCGATTCGCTTGCAGCAAGCTTTTCATGACAGATGATGCATGAGAAGCTTGTTTTTTTAGATATTGGATTTCCGTCCAATTTAGCAAGATAGATGGATTGTTATTTCCGTTCAATTTAGCAATTTACAATTAGGCAATATAGCAAGGTAACAGGATAAATGGATTTTCGGTAATTAAAATATGGATATGGTGCAGAGCCTGCAATATAACTGGATTTTGTGTTATTAATTCAGGGGTTTTACACCGGAAAATGGGGCTGGAATGTTTTAAATACATGAAATCCATCTAACTCTCTATGCCGCTCCATTACACTAAAAATAAGTACACGAAACCCAACTAAACCTTACTTAATCGGGTGCAGGATACAGAGTTGGTCGACAGTTATCCAAGCATGCCTCGATCCGCATCCGGTGCACAAGAAGCACGGCGTACAAAGTTCAATTCGAATATCAGACAGCGATATTTTACCGGTTATGGTCATTGGTCAGAATTGGCTTTGTAATCAGTTAATCAGCTATTGGCTTACGTACGTTACAGTTAGAGTTATAGTTAGAGTTATTAGGTAGAGTTTTCAGTTAGAGTTATCAGGTAGAGGCGATAGTTAATCAGCCACGGTTTCCAGATAGAAGTTGCCGGTTATTAGTCATCGGTTTATCAGTTGCCAGAATTGGTTGCAGCTATCAGTTACTTGTTCCCCCGGATATTAGTATTGGATATTCATTTCCTGTTCAGTCATTGGTTAGCAGTCAGCAGTCATCAGTCATAGTTATCAGTTAGCAGTAATCAGTGTTAATCATTTACTGTTTACGGATATTAGTTCCGGTTATTAGTCACAGTCTACAGTATCGGTTATGGAATCCAGATAGGCTATAGAAAGAGAAGCCGGTGTCCATAGCTTCTTTAGTATTTGAAAACAGCAGTAGTCTGTTTATTTATCTATTTGTGACGAAAATCACAATCTTCATAAAACAATCCCATACAATAAGAGTAGGGCCGGTGCAAATGAAGAAACGAGGTGCTTGTATGAGAGAAGCAAATACTTTGCAGGAATTTTCTTTTGATGATATGCAGAAAATTTCAAGGACAAAATTGGGACACACGGTGCCGATCGAACTTTATAGAGCTATTCGTCTTATCGGCATGTATCAAGGTCTTCCGATGAAAGGGAAGGGAACGACATTGACGGTTGGCCGTAAAATCGGTGAAAGCCTGCCCGTACAATCCGTGCAAGAGCTGCTTGATTTATTCCGCGAATTGAAGGTAGGCGATCCACAAATTGTTCTTGATGAAGACCATAAGCTTCATATTGCGGTACATGATTGTTTTTGCGTGGGATTGCCGGAGAGCGAAGGGAATCTGGTTTGCGACCTGGAAGGCGCCATTATGGAGGGAGCGCTTAGCAAAATAATGAACAAAAGAGTGTTCGTCAGGGAAATCAAGTGCAATGTAAATGGGGACGACTGCTGCGAGTATGAGGTGCGGCTCTAGTGTTTGATACAGGCAGCGTTAAGGGTAGTGATGCGGGTAATCGTGTGGGAGCGTAGCAGGAATCGCTACAGGAATCGCTACAGGTAGCGTTACAGGTAGCGTCAACAGATGGCGTTAATAGATGGTGTAGTAGGAACATTTTACGTACTTGCCCTGCATTCATGTTAATAGTTCATTTTATATAAATGGATTCATGGTAGTTAGTTTCGGCGGCAAGAAAGGGAAAGCAGATTTAAATGGATTTCATGTTATTAGAAAAAGGGAGATGGCGATCATGGGCTGGATTCTTGAATTTAGGTGCATGAAATCCATCTAATCCCTCGTAACATTCGTTTAGAGGATAATTAAATACATGAATTCCATTTATGTGTACGACACAGCTTTAGTGCATGCCTTTTTACTGTACAACATTTTAGTGTAAACAGGCAGCATAGCAGGCAGCATAGCGGGCAGTATAGCAGGCAGCGTAGCAGGCAGCGTAGCAGGCAGCATAGCAGGCAGCATAGCAGGCAGCATAGCAGGCAGCGTAGCAGGCAGCCTCAACATGCGGCCTCAACGGCAGCGTCAAGCAACGTTTAATACAGCTTCAATATCATAAGGAGGATGATCGCGATGGAGAAGCGTCAGCTTAGCCAGTATCAGGAATATCAGGAGAACAAATTTACCAAGCGCATTGTGTTCAAGGAAGAGGACAACGTTATTTTCATATTGAACTTTGCTCCGGGTGCGGAGCTGCCGACACATAAACACCCTGGTGCAAATGTGTATATACTAGTCCTGGAAGGTGCTGGCCAAGTGATCTGCAGCGGGCAGGCCTCGGCCGTGACCCAGGGAGACATCCTGCATATTACCGGGTACGAGGATTTCTCGTATCGCGGCGGTGAGACGAACTCCAGCCTGTACGTTGTATTGACGAAGATCCCCGGCGAAAACTACGCCAAGAACGTTTAGAGAGTTCCCAATTTGCCCTTTGCCCATCTTTTCCTTTGAACATCTTTTTGGTTACGAAGCTAAGCTTGTTTAACTTTCTACTATGGTAAAGATGGTTCCCATATGGATAAAGATAGTTCCGGAAAAGATAAAGATGGTTCCCATATGGATAGATATAGTTCTGGAAATAGATATAGTTCTGGAAAAGATAGAGAGTTCCGAAAAATAGGAGAACCCATTCAAGTAAAAGACGGGGTTCCCGATCAGCCTGATGGTGGACAAGGAGTGAGGAGTGCTCCTTTGTTCACCATGTTTTATTTTTTCGCCGGGTCAACAGCAGCATCAGGAAGGAAATGAAGACGATGGTAATGGTCCAGGCCCAGGCCAATTCGGTGTTCCCGGTATCGACGGCTACATAGATTGCGGTGGGAAGCGTCTGGGTTTTGCCCGGAATATTTCCAGCGAACATGATGGTTGCTCCAAATTCCCCCAGCCCCCGGGCAAACCCGAGTATATAGGCCGTCATCAGGGATGGACTGCAGAGCGGCAGCGTAATATGGCGAAATACTTGCCACTCGCTGGCTCCGCTGGATCGTCCAGCATCCTCCAGCTCCCGATCTACCGAGGCAAACGCGGATTTCATCGTCTGGTAGACGAGCGGAAATGAGACGACGATAGAGGCAATGACTGCTGCCCACCAGGAGAATATGAGCGGGGAGGAGAATAGCCATTCGGCGAAACGGCCTATCCCGCTCCTCCTTCCCAGGAGGACAAGCAGCAAGAATCCGACAACTGTAGGAGGCAGGACGAGCGGCAGCATAAGCACTGTCTCTAGTACAATTTTGCCTTTCCATTGCCGGCTGGATGTCCATCGGGCGATGGCCGTCCCCAGAATCGTGACCAGCACGCTGGACAGCAGGGCGACCTGCAGGGATAAGCGGATAGGCGGCCAAAATTCATGCCAAGGTATTTGAAGTATTTGAATGCTCATAAGTTCTGTGCCGGAGCGAAGCCATATTTGATAAAAATGTCCAGCGCCTCTTTAGACTGAAGATAGTTATAGAGCTCCGCGGCCTCCTTGCTATGCTTGGTGGACTTGATAACGCCGATCGGATACTCGACAGGCGTGTAGCTGGCCGGATCAACGGGAAAAACGACCTTCACCTTGGAAGAGGTCAGCGCATCGGACTGGTAGACAAAGCCTGCATCGGCGTTGCCGGTCTCTATGTATTGCAGAACTTGCCGAACATCCTTGGCTTGTACCACTTTTGACTGGAGGCTGTCCCATAGCCCGGCAGACATTAAAGCTTCCTTGGCATAGCTTCCCGCCGGGACGCTCTCCGGAATTCCCAGGGCGATCATCTTGATGCGATTATCTTTTAAGCCGCTCAGTTCTTGTACCTCTTCAGTGTTCTCGACAGGCATGATAACGACAAGCTTATTGGTCAGCAGATTGACATGCTGTTCGTCATCAATCATGCCTTGGTCCAGCAGGGCGTTCATATTGTTAGCTGCTGCAGAGAGAAATAAATCGGCAGGCGCACCTTGCTCGATCTGCTTCTGCAGAGCGCCGGAGCCCCCGAAATTAAAAGTGAGCTTAACAGCAGGCTGCTTCACTTCATAGAGGGCTTGTATTTCTTTCATAGCGTCTGTAAGGCTTGCCGCTGCTGAAATGGTTAATTCCACCTGCTCTTTGGGAGCTGCACTGCAACCGGCAGATATAAGGGGGATGAACAGGAACAAGGCAAGAAAGGTCCGCAGGCTTCTCATACATACAAACTCCCTTTCCAGTGATGATGCAGTATTTGTTGGACGATTCGCGTTTCATTATAAGTGGTTGTGAAGCAGGAAGTAAACCCTGCCGGCCGACGAAGAAGCGATTCTTGAAAGAAAGAGGGATTTCCCCGAAACGATATCAGGACTTCCCCTTATAGGAATGAGAATGGCTCCCTTTCATAATGAAGGTATAAGAATAGACAAATTATTGGTTCCCGCCATATCTTTGTCATTCTGCAGAAGGAGTGATTCATCCAGTGAAACGGAATTTCGGACTGAGATTTTTCAAACCGATTGAGAGCTACTCTGATCATTGGTCGATTCTTGAAGAGAAGGATCGCACTTGGGAGAATATGTACCGCGGACGATGGGCGCATGACAAGGTCGTCCGTACGACGCACGGGGTTAATTGCACCGGCTCCTGCAGCTGGAAGGTATTCGTGAAGAATGGAATTATTACCTGGGAAAATCAACAGATCGATTATCCGTCATGCGGACCGGATATGCCGGAATTTGAACCGCGCGGCTGCCCGCGCGGCGCTTCATTTTCGTGGTATGAATACAGTCCGCTGCGGGTGAAATATCCCTATATGCGGGGCCGGCTCTTGAGAATGTGGAAGCAAGCCCTGAAGGAAGCTGCCAATCCGGTAGCCGCCTGGGCAAGTATCGTGGAAAATCCGGAAAAGGCGAGATCCTACAAGCAGGCCCGGGGAAAAGGGGGCCATGTCCGCGTATCCTGGGAGGATGCCACGCAGATCATCGCAGCACAGCTCATCTATACGATCCGCAAGTACGGTCCGGACCGGATCGCCGGCTTCACGCCGATTCCGGCGATGTCGATGATCAGCTATGCCTCCGGCGCCCGGTTCATCTCGCTGTTGGGCGGCGAAATGCTCAGCTTCTATGACTGGTATGCCGACCTGCCTCCCGCCTCGCCGCAAATTTGGGGCGAGCAGACGGATGTGCCCGAGTCTAGCGACTGGTACAACTCCGGCTACCTGATCATGTGGGGCTCTAACGTGCCGTTAACGCGTACACCAGACGCTCATTTTATGACCGAGGTTCGCTATAAAGGCACAAAAGTAGTATCAGTAGCGCCGGACTATGCCGAAAACGTCAAGTTCGCTGATCATTGGCTGGCCCCGAATCCCGGGACGGATGCGGCGCTTGCCCAAGCGATGACCCATGTTATTTTGAGTGAGTTCTATCATGAGCGTCAGGAGCCGATGTTCCTTGACTATGCCAAACAATATACAGATATGCCGTTCCTTATTCTTCTGGATCCGCATGAAGGCAGCTACAAAGCTGGGCGCTTCCTGCGAGCCAGTGATCTGGGAGACACATCACAGCATGCGGAGTGGAAGCCGGTCATTCTCGACGAAGCCACAGATGAGATTTTGGTTCCGAATGGAACGATGGGTCAGCGCTGGGAGAAGGACAAGAAGTGGAACCTGATTCTGGAACGCGAGGACGGTACGAAGATCAGCCCGGCGTTATCTGTGGAAGCCCATGGCGCCCAGTGGGAAGAGATGGTATTCCCGTTCTTTGATCCTACCGGGAACGGAACCTTCAAGCGTTCGATTCCGGCTCGAAAAATCCAGTTGGCTGATGGTACAGAACGCCTGGCCGTTACCGTATATGACTTAATGCTGAGCCAATATGGCGTGCGTTGCAGCGGCAGTGACCATGAGGCAGCTGGATATGATGACGCATCAACACACTATACGCCCGCATGGCAGGAAGCCATCACAGGCGTCAAGTCCTCCATCGTCATTCAAATTGCCCGTGAATTTGCGCAGAATTCACTGGATACCGGGGGACGCTCCATGATTATTATGGGCGCCGGGATTAATCACTGGTTTAACAGCGACACGATCTACCGCTCCATTCTGAATCTGGTCATACTGACAGCATCACAGGGGGTGAACGGCGGCGGCTGGGCGCATTATGTGGGCCAGGAGAAATGCCGTCCGATCGAAGGCTGGTCCGCGATTGCTTTTGCGAAGGACTGGCAGGGTGCTTCGCGCCAGCAGAATGCCACGTCGTTCTTCTATTTTGCAACAGATCAATGGAAGTATGAGGAGACGGGGACGAATTCGCTGAAATCGCCTACTGGGGGAGAGCTGCGCTATCAGCATCCCGCGGATTACAATGTGCTCGCTGCCCGGCTCGGCTGGCTGCCGTCCTATCCGCAGTTTAACAAGAGCAGCCTCGCTTTTGCTGCAGAAGCTGAACAGCAAGGCATAACAGATAACGAAGGCATTATGAAGCAGGCATTGGAGCAAATCGTATCTGGAGAAGCCAGCTTTGCTGTTGAAGATCCGGATGCGCCGGAGAATTTCCCGCGTACGCTATTTGTTTGGCGCTCAAATCTGATATCCAGCTCGGCGAAGGGGCAAGAGTACTTTATGAAGCATCTGCTGGGCGCATCGGATGGGCTGTTGTCAACGCCTAACGAGGAGGAGAAGCCCGAGGAAATCACCTGGCGAGAGGATGTCGAGGGAAAGCTGGATTTGCTCGTGGCGCTGGATTTCCGGATGACGTCGACGCCGATGTATGCGGATATCGTATTGCCTGCGGCAACCTGGTATGAGAAGACAGATTTGTCTTCTACGGATATGCATCCGTTCGTGCACCCGTTCAATCCGGCGGTCGATCCCTTGTGGGAATCCCGTTCAGACTGGGATATTTACCGGACGATTGCCGGCGTTTTCTCGGACATGGCGAAGGAGCATCTTCCCGGCGTATATAAAGATGTTGTAACTACACCGCTTGCCCATGATTCTGTGAATGAAATTGCCCAGCCGTACGGCGTCATCAAGGATTGGCATAAGGGTGAAGCTGAGCCGATTCCTGGCAAGACCATGCCGAATCTGAGCATTGTCGAACGCGACTATACGAAGATCTATGACAAATACATTACTCTTGGACCGAATTTGAGCACAGGCAAAGTGGGGGCGCACGGTGTCAGCTTCTCGGTCGCCGAGGAATATGAGGAACTGAAGCGCATCAACGGCACTTATCATGATGATTCGATCAAAAATGGGCTTCCGAAGCTCCAGACCGCCCGCCATGCCGCTGACGCCATCCTGAATCTGTCATCCGCCACGAATGGCAAAGTGTCCCAGCGGGCATGGGAGTCGGCGGAGCAGGATACGGGCGTTTCGCTTAAAGATATTTCCGCCGACAGAGCAGCCGAGCGCATTACGTTCCAGAGCATTACGGTACAGCCGCGCGAAGTCATTCCTACCCCGGTGTTCAGCGGATCCAATAAAATGGGGCGGCGTTATTCCCCATTCACCACGAATATTGAGCGCCTTGTGCCATTCCGTACGCTTACAGGCAGACAGCATTTCTACATCGATCATGAGCTGTTCCTGCAATTTGGCGAGGCATTGCCGGTCTATAAGCCGACCTTGCCGCCCATGGTGTTCGGCCCTCGGGACAAGCAAATTGCCGGCGGCACGGATGCGCTTGTGCTGCGCTATTTAACGCCGCATGGCAAATGGAATATTCACAGCATGTATCAGGATAATCTTCATATGCTGACCTTGTTCCGCGGCGGCCCGACGGTCTGGATCAACGACGAGGATGCCGCTGCCCACCAGATTCAGGATAATGATTGGCTTGAGGTGTACAACCGGAACGGCGTTGTTACAGCGCGAGCGGTGGTTAGCCATCGCATGCCGAGAGGCACGATGTTCATGTATCACGCGCAGGATAAGCATATTAACGTTCCAGGCTCCGAGATTACGAAGGAACGCGGCGGAAGCCACAATGCGCCGACGCGAATTCACGTTAAGCCAACGCAAATGGTAGGCGGCTACGCCCAACTCAGCTATGGCTTCAACTATTACGGACCGATCGGGAACCAGCGGGATGTCTATGTTGCGGTCCGTAAGATGAAGGAGGTTGACTGGCTTGAAGATTAAAGCGCAAATCGCCATGGTTATGAATTTGGATAAATGCATAGGATGCCATACCTGCAGCGTGACCTGCAAGAGCACTTGGACGAACCGTCCTGGCGCGGAATACATGTGGTTCAACAACGTGGAGACGAAGCCGGGCATCGGCTATCCGAAGCGTTGGGAGGATCAGGAGCAATATAAAGGCGGCTGGACGCTTAAGAACGGCAAGCTTGAATTGAAATCCGGGAACAAGCTGTCCAAGATCGCCCTCGGCAAAATCTTTCACAACCCGGATATGCCCGAGATGAAGGATTATTACGAGCCATGGAACTACAACTATGAGCATCTCACTACTGCGGGCGAGAAGAAGCACCAGCCGGTGGCCCGTCCGAAGTCGGCCATTACGGGCGACAACATGGAGCTGGAGTGGGGGCCGAACTGGGAGGACGATCTGGCGGGCGCTCATGTTACAGGACCGAGGGATCCGAACATCGAGAAGATCGAGGAAGAGATTAAGTTCAACTTCGAGCAGGCCTTCATGATGTATTTGCCGCGTCTTTGCGAGCATTGCCTGAACCCGAGCTGCGTGGCGTCCTGTCCGTCTGGAGCGATGTACAAGCGCGACGAGGACGGCATCGTCCTTGTCGATCAGGAGGCCTGCCGCGGCTGGCGTTATTGCATGACAGGCTGCCCGTACAAGAAAGTATATTTCAACTGGCAGACGAACAAGGCCGAGAAGTGCACCTTCTGCTTCCCGCGGATCGAAGCCGGGCTTCCGACGGTATGCTCCGAGACATGCACGGGCCGTATCCGCTACCTTGGCGTATTGCTGTATGATGCCGACCGGGTGCAGGAGGCGGCTTCCATGCCGAACGAGAGGGATTTGTACCAGGCTCAATGCGATTTATTCCTTGATCCGAATGATCCTGCCGTCATCGCACAGGCCCGTGCAGACGGCATAACGGAGGAGTGGATCGAGGCGGCCCAGAATTCGCCGGTTTACAAGCTGGCTATTGAATACAAGCTGGCTTTCCCGCTGCATCCGGAATACCGGACATTGCCGATGGTATGGTATGTACCGCCGCTCAGTCCGATCATGAATTACTTCGAAGGCAAGGATTCGATTCAGAACCCGGATATGATCTTCCCGGCGATTGAAGAAATGAGAACCCCAATTCAATATTTAGCCAATATGTTAACCGCCGGCGATCCCGAGCCTGTGCAAGAATCGCTGCAGCGTCTGGCGATGATGCGTTCGTATATGAGAGCCACACAGACAGGCAAGGCCTTCGATGAGGGGCGGCTGAACCGCCTGGGATTAACCGCGCACCAGACCGAGCAAATCTATCGCCTGCTAGCTATTGCCAAATATGAGGATCGATTCGTAATCCCGACATCTCATAAGGAAACGTACTTGGACACCTATCATGCCCAGGGCTCGGCGGGCTTCGGGATGGATTGTGGGGGCTGCGGAATTGGCGGATCACCCGGAGCGAAGAATGCGACAGAAGAAGATTACTTCTATGGGGGAATTTGGCGTGATTAATCTCGAGAAGCTTTATGAATATAAGCATATATTCGGCTTTTTCGCCCAGCAATTAACGTACCCGGAGAAGCTTGATTTCCATCCATCGGTCATTGAAGGTCTGCTGGATCCCGGCGACCCGGCTTATGAGCATGTGAGGAGATTCTGGGATTTGATGCATGGCTTCAGTATGGAGCAAATAGAGGAAATGTACGTGCAGACCTTTGATTTTCAAAAGGATTCGACCTTATATATGACTTACTTCAAATTCGAAGATACCAAGGAACGCGGGCAAATGCTGGCCAAGCTGAAAATTCTGTATCAGATGTTCGGGCTGGAAATGCCGGATCATGAGCTGTCTGATTATTTGCCGTTGATGTGCGAGTTTATTTATGCGGCAAGCTGGCAGGGTAATGCACAGGCCGAGAAAGACTTTAGCGTACTGGCAGGCGTCATTGAGGATGGCACCTATCATTTGCTGAAATCGCTGGAGAAAAATGAAAATCCCTACTACCACTTGATCAAGGGATTGCGGGAGACGCTGAAGGCTTGTGTCAAACAGGAGGTGGCAAAAGAGCAATGAGCTTATGGAATCAATTCCTGTGGGTGATTTTCCCCTATCTATGTCTCGTCCTATTTGTTGTCGGCCATATCTACCGTTATCGCCATGATCAATTCCACTGGACAGCCAAGTCCAGCGAATTTATCGAGAAGAAGCATCTGAGGCTCGGCAGCCTGATGTTCCATCTGGGCATCATCCCCGTGTTCTTCGGCCATCTTGCCGGACTTGGAATTCCTAAAGAATGGATACAGTCTATAGGGATTAGCGATCATCTGTATCATCTGGGCGCGATGTATATCGGAGGCTTCTTCGGAATGATCACACTGGGAGGAATGCTGCTGCTGACCGCCCGGCGCCTGACGATTAGAAATGTAAGAAGATTGAGCTCCGCATCGGACATTATCGTAAACCTGGTATTGTTATTTATTGTCATCATGGGCATGTACAGTACGATCGTTACGAATACCGTCCAGCCTGATTTCGATTATCGCTCGACGATATCCGTATGGTTCCGGAATTTGTTTGTCCTTCGTCCTGAGGCCAGCTTAATGGCGGATGTGCCGATTTCGTTTAAAATTCACATTTTATCGGCCTTCTTTATCTTTGGGCTATGGCCGTTTACAAGGCTGGTTCACGTCTGGAGTGTTCCATTGAATTATGTAGGCAGAAGTTATATTCTATACAGAAAGAACCGTAAACAAGGATTGTAGGAGAGAAGGCGTTATGCCTTCTTTCTTTTCACTAAGCAGGGGTGTTTAAATGATGAGGGATGAACCGAATTTTGATTTTCAGCAAGCGATTGATTCACTGCGGGAACGGTTTGACTTTGATCTAGTCTCTATTGCGCTTGTTCAATCCGCTGCCGATCAGTTTGTACTCACCTGGCAGTACGCATCAGGCAATTTGAACGAACGCTATAAGCGGATTGTACTGCATTCGGGCAAAGGGATCGCCGGCATGGTGTTCAAGACGGGAAAGCCGATGATGATTCAAAATATAGCGGATGAACTCGATCCGAACGATTTGTTCAATTATCCGATTATCGTTGCGGAGCAGCTTCAAGCCGTATGCGCCACTCCTTTATGGAAGGAAAGCCGCGTTGCCGGCGTATTGCTGGTAGGCTTTCGCGAAGCAAACCGGTTAACAGCCTCCTTGCTCGATGATTTCAGGCAGTATCTCGACCCATCATTCGGCCCCTATTTCACCAAAGAGCTGATAGAGGAGTGAGCCCCTTGATCGATATCCCGATGTCAGATCTGTTAAGGAATATGTACGAGAACAGCATGGAGGCTATTTTCTTCGTCAATTCCGAGGGGGAAATTCTGCATATGAACCCGGCCGCGGAGAATATTCTGGATTACGATGTGATCGAACAGCTGCATAAAGGAGAAACGATCTCGATTTGCAGCTCCTGTGCCGGCTATACGAGTGAAGAAGCGATGATCTCCTGTGTGAATTGCTTCTTGAAGAATACGAAGGAGGACTTCTCCTCCTTTCAAGTGTATTTGAATACGCGGGGCAGAGGGCTTGTTCCTTATGCAGCAAGCTTCCATGTGATCGATGAGGCGAGGGGCATCCGTGTCTTCATGCTGCTTAATTTAACGAAGCAATACCGAACTCAGGAAATGCTGTATCAGACCAATATGACCAAATATGTGATCAAGGCGCAAGAGGACGAGCGGAAGCGAATTTCACGCGAGCTGCATGACAGCGTTGCTCAAGAGCTGTTAAGCTCCCTCGTCGATCTGCGCGTTCTGAAATATATGAATGCCGACGAAGTCGTCCTGAACAAGCTGCAGCAGACGGAAGCCTCGTTAACCCGGCTGCTCGATGATATCCGGCGGCTGGCTGTGGAATTGCGCCCGGCGTCATTGGATGATTTCGGACTGGAGGCGGCATTCCGCTCCCATTTCAAATGGCTGGAGAAGAACTATGGCCTGCTGATCGACTTCAAGGCAGAGTTATCCGCTGCGAGATACAGCAGCGAAATAGAGACGGTCGTCTACCGGATCTGCCAGGAAGCGGTATTGAATGCACTGAAATATGCGAATACAGATGAAATGCTGGTCAGGCTGTTTGAGGAGGAGGGGGAACTGCAGCTCATCGTGCAGGATGAGGGCTCCGGATTTCAATTGAACGCCAAGGATCCGCGAGGGACAGGGCTGGGTTTGTTCGGGATGCGGGAGCGTGCCGAGCTTGTGCAGGGCCAATTAACGATATTGTCGGAGGTGGGCGTGGGAACGACGATCCATCTTCGCATTCCGTTATCGTCAAATCAAGGAGGGGGTAAGCAGTGAAAATTGTTATCGCTGACGATCACGCCGTCGTTCGCAGCGGCTTCTCCATGATCCTGAATTATCAGCCCGACATGGAGGTCGTGGCCACGGCCGCAGATGGAATCGAGGCGTATCAAATGGTTGCCAAGCATAGCCCTGACGTCTTATTGATGGATTTAAGCATGCCGCCGGGAGAAAGCGGTCTGATCGCGACAGGCAAGATCAGCAGTGATTATCCCGATACCAAAATATTGATTCTCACCATGTACGACGATGAGGAATATTTATTCCATGTTCTAAAGAACGGGGCTGCAGGCTATGTGCTGAAAAACGCACCGGACGAGGAATTGCTGACGGCGATTCGCACCGTTCATCAGGGGGAAACGTACATTCACTCCAAGATGGCGACATCCCTTGTCAGGGAGTTCATCAAGAAGGATCAGGAATCCAGTGATTCCGACCCTTTCAATCTGTTAACCAAGCGGGAGATAGAAGTGCTGCCACTGATTGCTAAGGGTTATGGGAACAAAGAAATTGCCGAGAAATTGTTCATTTCCGTCAAGACGGTCGAGGTGCATAAGGCGAAAATCATGGAGAAGCTGGGCTTAAAGAGCCGCCCGGAATTAGTGGAGTACGCCCTCAAGAAGAAGCTGCTTGATTTTTAGCCAATAACCGCCCCGTAAGGGGTTTAATAAGCTAGCTGACTAAAAGTCAATATTACTCGTGTTCAATTATCCTGTGAGGTATATACGTTTCTTCTAATGATACGATTTCCTCTGGTGTTAATGTAATAGAAAGGGCACCTATGGCATCTTCGAGATGAGACGTTTTCGTAGCACCGATAATAGGAGCTGTCACTGGTTCTACAAGTAACACACCCGCTGAATATTATAATAAAGGTTAACATAGCCAAATCTAAAACGCACAATATTTAGGGAATTCCTCGGCACGATCAGGGGATTTCCCTATTATTTTTCTTCTCGTACTGCATTTACAATTAGACGTGGGAACCAATAATTCAGTATGCAGGAATTAGGTGATCTGATGATTAGAAAAATGCAGCTGCCTTTGCAAACGATGAATTTAGTACTTGGCTTTATGGTGTGGGTGATTATTTCGGCGCTCATTCCATTTATGAAAGAAGATATTCAAATTCCAGCGGAGAAGCTGGCGATGCTCACGGCGATCCCCGTCGTGCTCGGGTCAGTTCTAAGAATCCCTTTCGGGTACTATGCCAATGTGTTCGGAGCGCGTATCGTATTCTCGGTTAGCTTCGTGCTGCTGCTGTTCCCGGTATTCTATATCAGCGAGGCTTCTTCGTATACCGATTTAGTCATCGGCGGATTGTTTCTGGGGGTTGGCGGCGCCGTATTCTCTGTGGGCGTAACGTCTTTGCCGAAGTACTACCCGAAGGAACGGCATGGGCTGGTCAATGGCGTGTACGGGATTGGCAATCTGGGCACAGCGATTACTACGTTTGCAGCACCGGTGATTGCGACCCAGGTAGGCTGGTCATTAACGGTCAAGCTATATCTGATTTTGCTATTGATTTTTATCGGCTTAAATCTTCTGTTTGGCGACCGGAAAGAAGTCAAAGGGAAGACGCCTATTAAGGAGGAAATCAAGGCGGTCTATAAGAGCGATAAGCTGTGGTTTTTCTCGCTTTTCTATTTCCTCACGTTTGGTTCGTTTGTGGCCTTCACCGTGTACTTGCCTAACTTTCTGGTCTCGCATTTTGAGCTTGATAAAGTGGATGCCGGGATGCGTACAGCGGGATTTATCGCACTGGCTACATTCATGCGTCCAGTGGGCGGATGGCTTGGCGACAAGTTTAAGCCGTTAATTTTGCTGATGGGTATATTTCTAGGGCTGACGCTTTCCGGCATTTTGCTTGCCTTCTCTCCATCGATCGGGTTGTATACAATAGGCAGTTTAACTATAGCGATTTGTGCGGGGCTGGGAAATGGCGTTATATTCAAGCTGGTTCCGCAATACTTCGGCAAGCAGGCCGGAACCGTGAATGGGATCGTATCGATGATGGGGGGGCTGGGGGGCTTCTTTCCGCCGCTTATGCTCTCCATGATTTATTCCATGACCGGGCAGTATTCCATTGGGTTCATGGCTTTGTCTCAAGTAGCTCTAGCAAGCCTAATCCTTGTCATATGGATGTATTATCAGGACCGGCTGGTCATGTCCAGTAAGGTGTTTCGCTATACAGGGCAGGGAATTCTAGTTACCGACGCCAAGGGAAGGATTCGAAGCGTTAATCCTGCCTTCACCAAGCTAACAGGTTATAATGAGGATGAGGTCATCGGCCATAAGCCCAGTATATTAAAATCAGGCAGGCAGTCTAAACCATTCTACGAGGAAATGTGGCATACGATCCGAGAAACGGGCCAGTGGCAAGGGGAAATTTGGAACCGGCGGAAGAATGGGGAGGAATATTTGGAGTTTCTGACGATCAATGCGGTAAAAGATGATTCAGGTGAAGTCGTCCACTATGTTGGATTGTTCAGCGATATTAGTGTATCGTGAAAATCAGGGCGACCGGTCATTCGGCTGGTAGCCCTGAGCTATTTTTAGATGTAAGGTGGATGGAAATGAAGCAGTACGAAATAGTCGACGGGCCTATAAATATTCAGGATGCTATAGATAAGGTGCTGCATCCGGGGGCAGGTGCCGTAACTACGTTTACGGGGCATGTGCGGGAGTGGACACACGGCGTCAGAACGCTATATTTGGCTTATGAGGCTTATATTCCGATGGCGGAAAGGAAGCTGGCGCAAATCGGCGCCGAAGTTGAAGAGAAATGGCCGGGCACGCGTGTGGCGATAACCCATCGCATCGGTGAATTGCACATTTCCGACATTGCCGTCGTCATTGCCGTATCGTCACCGCATCGGAAGGCGGCTTACGGGGCCAATGAATACGCAATTGAACGCATCAAAGAAATGGTGCCGATCTGGAAGAAGGAAATATGGGAAGACGGCGAGGAATGGATTGGAGAGCAGGGGAAGAAGCCTGAGCTTGGAGGGAGAGCGGAATGATACGAGTGCTCTATTTTGCAGGTCTGCGCGATGTGACAGGGAAGCCGGAGGAGCTCATTGATCGTCAGGAATGGACGGTTCAGGAATTTATGGACTGGGTACAAGCAGCCTACCCGGATTTTAAGGCTAAAACTGTATTTGTTGCTGTGAATGAGGAGTATGCTCGCCAAGATGATGTTATCCGGACAGGGGACACGGTGGCTGTAATACCTCCCGTGAGCGGCGGTTAAATGCTAAAGGGCCATATGATAAGTAATTGCGGGAGGACATGAGAGGGGCAAAGGGGATGTTGAGAAATGAACCTATACGCGACCAGCTGAATCGGCCCATCCGCGATCTGCGCATTTCAGTAACGGATCGCTGCAATTTTCGCTGTACCTACTGCATGCCTAAGGAGATTTTCGGCGATGATTATGAATTTTTGCCTAAAAGCGAGCTGCTGACACTGGAAGAAATCTGTTACACAGCACAATTGTTTGCTTCTCTGGGTGTAAAGAAGATTCGTTTAACAGGCGGGGAGCCCCTGCTGCGCAGAAATTTGCCGGAACTCGTGGGCAGGCTGGTGAACATTGAAGGGATCGAGGACATAGGCCTGACTACGAATGGCCTGCTCCTGAAGCAATATGCTCAAGCGTTGTATGATCAAGGCCTCCGCAGGTTGAACATTAGCCTGGATGCCCTGGATCCGGATTTATTTGCATATATGAATGGACGCGGCATCAGACCGGTCACCATACTTGACAATATTGAGCATGCCAGGGAAATCGGCTTTCAGATCAAGGTAAATATGGTGGTGCAAAAAGGCGTAAATAATCAGGAAATTCTTCCGATGGCTGCCTACTTCAAAGAGAAGGGCATCACGCTGTGCTTCATCGAATTCATGGATGTGGGCAACGATAACGATTGGAGTCTGGACCGCGTGGTTACCAAAAGGGATATTTATGATCAATTGTCCAGGGTGTACGAGCTGGAGGCCTTGGAGCCGCATTATTATGGTGAAGTAGCGCAGAGATACCGCTATAAGGACGCTGAAGCCGAGGTCGGCTTTATTACCTCGGTATCGGAATCATTCTGTTCGACCTGTACGCGTGCTAGGCTCTCGTCTGAAGGGAAATTCTATACCTGCCTGTTTGCCTCGCAGGGCTTTGATTTGCGCAGCCTCTTGCGGGGAGGGGCGTCCAGGGAGGAAATCCTTGCCGCCATTCGAAGCGTCTGGGAGCAGCGGGGGGATCGGTACTCCGATGAACGAACGGAGCAGAGGGCTCTGCTGCGGAAGAAAATCAATATGTCCTATATTGGCGGTTAAAAGAAATGGCATAAGGGGAAGAGGTTAGAGGAATGTGAAGAAGCAGGGGATCGTCATTCCCCATGAGCATGGGGGATGGGCCATGGTCAGTGTTCCGTTTGTGATCGGAATGGTGACGGGGCGGCCGCAGTGGATGCATCTGCCTTTAATTCTGGCATGGCTGTTTCTATACTTGTCGTCGTATCCGTTTCTACAATCGGTCAAGCGCAAAAAAGAGCGCAGACGCCTGGTCGCTTGGGGCGTGATTTATGGCGCTATTGCCCTATTATGCTTGGTTCCGGTTCTGATCAGCTTTCCGAAGCTATTTTATTTTGGGCCGATTTTGCTTGTCCTGCTATCGGTCAATTTATGGCATGTGAAGCAAAAATCAGAACGGGCCGTATTGAATGATCTGTGTGCTGTTCTGATCTTCTCGATCGGCGGGGCTGCCGCTTATTGGCTTGGCGGAGGCGGATGGGATCGCACCATGCTGCTGGTCGTTTGGTTTAACGTGCTTTTTTTCATGGGCAGCGTGTTCTTCGTGAAGTCTGTATTCCGCGAGCGGACCAATAGGCGGTGGATCGCCTGTGCAAAAGGATACCATGTCGTCCTGCTGGTGATTCCCTGGCTGCTAGGCTTGCCGCTGATGATGACAGCCTATTTGTTCCCGCTTATTCGTACCTTCGTTTTTGCCGGGAGAACACTGCGGCCTATGAAAGTAGGGATTATAGAAATTATCGGCTCTGTTCAATATTTGCTCCTCGCTGTTATTGTGCTCTAGCGTGCTTACTGTTTCGATGATCTCCAGGCAGGTTAATTTTAAGCGTCCATGCAAATCTGCACAGAAGTATAAGGAGAGAAATCGATTATGAAACAGAAATTGCAAACGAACGAGCTGGATCATAAATTGAAGAAAATTACGATAACCGTAAATGGAGAACCGATTGGCTACGATCTCTTGCTTGACAACGTCACCTATGTACCAGTTGCCAAGACGCATATTATACGGCGCTGATGTTTTGATTTCTGTGGAGCGGGTAATACAATACCGTACCCGATGCGGTACCTTACAAATACGATAAGGAGTGAACCAACCATGGCTAACAACAATCGTGACGGTAAGATGAGCTTGGAGGAAGCAGGCCGTAAGGGCGGCGAGGCTACTGCCAGAAATCATGACAAGGAATTCTATCAGGAGATTGGCAAGAAGGGTGGCGAAGCTACCGCTAAGAACCATGATAAGGAATTCTATCAGGAAATTGGCCGCAAAGGCGGCGAGGCTACCGCTAAAAATCATGACAAAGAGTTCTATCAGGAAATCGGGCACAAAGGCGGCGAAGCCCGCAGCAATTCCGATAACGATGACGGGAAGATGAGCCGCGAGGAAGCGGGCCGCAAAGGCGGCGAAGCGCGGGCTCGCCAGCGCAGGGATAAATAACAGCGTGTTCATGCATGGTACGATGATTATACAATATACGTGACTGGCCTTTAGGCCAAGCAAGGGGCCGTCCCAGAAGTCATCATAGATGACGGGGGCGCCCCCTTTCTTTTAGAAAGCTATCCGTTTCTACGAAATTTGTTTCTGCGTATTCGTCTCTGCGGAATTCGTCTCTGTGGGATTCGTCTCTGCGGAATTCGTCTCTGCGGAACTCGTCTCTGTGGGATTCGTCTCTGCGGAATTCGTCTCTATGGGATTCGTTTCTGCGGGATTCGTCTCTGGAAATCCGCTTCTGCGAATCAATGTTTGCCGGAATCCATTTCTCCCTTGCCTGAACCCCATTCTTTGGCTCATCTTATATAAGCTGTGGCACTCTAAACTCGAACATATGCTGTCGAACTCAAGCACGAACACAAGCATGAACACAAGCATGAACACAAGCATGAACACAAGCACGAACACAAGCACGAACACAAGCACGAACACAAGCATGAACACAAGCACGAACACAAGCACGAACACAAGCATGAACTCAAGCACGAATACAAGCATGAACATAAGCACGAACACAAGTACGAGCACAAGCACAAGCACGAACTAAAGCACGAACACAAGCACGAGCACAAGCATGAACACAAGCACGAATACAAGCACGAATACAAGCACGAATACAAGCACGAGCACGAGCACAAGCACAAACACAAGCATGAACTAAAGCACGAACTAAGCTATCGAACTCGAATACTGAATGGAATTCATGTAATCTTCACCGACACCGACTATTATCCACTTAGGTTTGCCTATCGAACTCAAAAACTAAATGGATTTCATGTATCTAATTATGTTCTAAATGAGTGGTTCAACAGATTAGATGGATTTGATGCACCTAAAATCAAGAATCCCGCCCATGATGGACAGTTCCTCCTTACTAACGACATGAAATCCATTTAAATCTGCTTTCCTTGCTTTGACGCAGAAACTAACTACTATAAATCCATTTAATCGAGAAAGCCGCGGTTCATGTTCTTTAGAACGAGAGGTCCGCGATTCAAGTTCGCACGAACGAGTAACCCGGATTCCCGGATTCACGTTCGCTCGAACGAGTAACCCGGATTCCCGGATTCAAGTTCGCTAGAACGAGAAGCCCGCGGTTCATACTCGGCGTAAAAGGGAGGTGGAGAGCGAGTTTGGTCCCATCAAGCGCGGAGGCCGAGAGCGTATTAGTCGCATCAAGGGCAACTTGAGGCCGAGAGTATAGTGGTCCGATTAAGCGCAGAGACCGAGAGCGTATTAGTCGCATCGAACGCATCTTGAGACCGAGAGCATACTGGTCCCATCAAGGGCAACCGGTCGTAAAGTTTATTTTTGGGACAGCCCTTTGCTGTTGGGGGAACTATACTTTGAATCGTTCAATCATGCTGTGCAGCTTCTCTGACAGGCCGGACAGGAAGCTGGCGGACGCTCCAACCTCCTCCATGGCGGCCAGCTGTTCTTCGGCTGCGGCGGATATCGTCTGAGTCCGCTTTGCATTATCATTGGCTACAGCAACAATGTCCTCTACGGATTCTACTAAACGGACGGAACGATCGGAGAGCTCCTTGACATTCCTGGCAACCCCCTCGATCGATTCCGCGGTAGAGGCGGCGGAGGATTCAATCGCTGTAAAGGAATGGCCGGCTTTGCGTACAAGCTCGGTGCTGTGAAGCGTCTCCTGCAGAGCATCGCGCATCGATTCACCGCTCAGCTCCATTTGCTGAATCATGTAGCCGATGAGGCCGGAAACCTGCTCTGCCGATTCTACCGAACGCTCGGCCAGCTTGCGTACTGAAGCCGCGACGACTGCGAAGCCGCGCCCCTGTTCCCCCGCTCGAGCAGCTTCAATCGCGGCGTTCAAGGCAAGCAGGTTCGTCTCTGCGGAAATCTCGGTCATTATGCCGATAATGCTTTGAATTTCTTTGGAATGGCTGCCGAGCTCCTCGATCATGGCGGCCAGCCGTTCTATCTTCTGCTCCATGACCTCCATCTGCGCTGCGCCAAGCTGCACCGCGCTCCGGCCTTGCCGGGAGGCATCGGCGGATTGCTGTGCCGACTGCGCGACAGCCTCGGCACGGTGGCTGATTTCGTCGATGGCCGTCGCCATGCTCCGGATGACGGCCGAGCTGTCCGCCAGTCTGCGCAGCTGCGACTCGGTGTCTTCCGTCAGCCGCTCGGTTATCTGCGCAGCCTGCTCGCTAGCCTGGCCGGTCTGGTCGGTGTTGGCGGCGAGCTGCTGGGAGGCCGCAGCGACCTGCATCGACGTTTCATTGACCTCGGCGATAAGCTGCCGCAGGCTTGCGGCCATATTTCCGAAATCGCTGGCGAGCTGCCCGACTTCATCCCGGCTTCGGATCGCGGGGGGCTGCACGCTTAAATCCCCAGCTGCGACCTGGTTTACCTGCCGGGAAAGCTGCTCGAGCGGCCGGATCATGCGATGGATGAAGAAATAGACGCAGACCGCTCCGAGCAGCAAGACTGCGGCGCCGATCACGAAGGGCAGCGTAATGATCTCCCATGTGCGCCCGTGAATGATGGAAGCGTCAAAATTGATGGTCATCAGCCCAACGATAGGTCCTGCCGGATCATGGTTCAAGAAAATTGGAGCATACCCCGACAACAGCTCAGTGCCGTCATATGTATATACGCTGCTATAGTGAGAGTGCTTCATCTCCCGGATCATATCCCGATCCGCCTCCGCCAAATAGAAGGAATCCCCCGCGGAGTAGCCGCGTGCCTGGAGGTATTTGTCGGCAGCCAGAATTTTGCCGTCCAGAGACAAGATGAAGCTCTCCTTAAACAAGGATTTATGGTCCACGGTCCAGTTGAGCTGTTCCTCTACGGTGGACAACACGGATTGGTCACCCTGCAGCAGCTGCTCAATCATTCGGGGGTCGACGAGCCCTGTAGTAATGTTGGCGCAGCCCAGCACTTCAATGCCGACCGATTGTTGAATTTGACGGTAGGCGGTCTGGTAGCTGAACACGCCGATCAAGGAGCCGATGGCCATAAGGAGGCTGATGATCGCTAATGTGATTTTTCGAGCTAATCCCATGCTGTTATTGTTCTCCTATCCTAAATTTTATGTTATGGATATATACAAGTTCATTATAATTCTCAATTGTTTGCTGAATAATAGCGGTAAGTGTCCAAATGTGACAAAAAAACAAATATTGAGAATGTTTTCACAAAGGAGGCGGATCATGTCCATGGAAGGGGAAAAATGGCGACTGTTCATTGCCGTGCCACTGCCGGACGAGGTGAAGAATCGGCTGAACGATTGGTGTCAGAAGCGTCAGGACGAGTTGAAATTTCGCAAATGGGTGCATCCGGCGGATTATCACATCACTGTGCAATTTCTGGGAGATACGCCATCTTCCCGCGTACAGGCGATACTGGAAGGCCTTCGGGAGGCAGTTTCCGGAATCGAGCCGTTTCAGCTGGAAGCGGCGGGAATCGGAGCCTTCGGCCGCCCAGCCCAGCCCCGGGTGCTATGGAGCGGCGTGCAGGGGGATCTGGCTGCGCTGCATGGCCTTCAGAGCCGGGTCACCGCCGTCAATACCAGGCTAGGGTACGTTGCGGAGGAGCGCCCGTATGCCCCGCATATTACGCTGGCCCGCAAATTCGCGGAGGCCGAAAGGCTGAAGGAACCGCTGACAAATAAAGGAATATCCTTTGGGGATTGGACAAATGACACCATTTTGTTGTATCGTACTAGGGTAACCGTAAGTCCGATGTATGAGGTAGTTGGGATCGTTCCTTTACGGAAATGAATCTCTGTTTCTCCGCTAGCTGCAGAACGATTATAAGGAGAGCCTTCCCTTTCGGAAGGCTCTTTATGTCGAAATTTTCAGAGAAAGTATTCAAAACCTCTTTTTACGGTTACATAGTTAGAGAATCATTATAGAGATATTTGCAATTGTAGGAGGCCATATGTATATTTTCAGACAGAATCGTTACGTCGCGCTTTTAATAAGCGCTATTCTAGTGTGCTCAGGGTCGATTTCATTATTATGGGGTCGTATGGATAATAGCCAGAATCGTGTTAGTTCAATAGAGCTTTCATCAAATAATATGTCCGTAATTAAGCAGCAGGATCGGAATCCGGCCGCTAGCTTTGACGCATCCCTGTCTCAGGAGAGGCGTATTTATCGACCCATCGTTCCGCTTATTTCCAGACTTCCGGTGAAGAAGCAGAACGAATCCAAGGCAAACCAGCGTTATCAGCTTTTGTTCACACGCCATCTCCTTGCAGCGGAGCAAGCTCTGGTGCAGGGTCAGGCGGTTAAGGCTGAGACGGCTGCAAAGGCAGCAGAAGCAATAGATATGTCTCTTCCCCCCAACCAAATATACTTCACCCGGACAGAGCTGCTTAGCCAGGCAGACAAGGATAAGGCTACCTGGCACTACGCCCTGACGGATGAAGAGCTGCATCTCCTTCACAAAATAGTGATGGCAGAAGCAGAGGGTGAACCGTACGAAGGCAAAGTGGCAGTCGCCAACGTTGTCTTGAACCGGCTGCGGTCCGCCAATTACCCCGACACGATTAAGGAAGTTATTTACCAGAAGTCACAATTTAGTCCTGTGCAGAACGGAAGAATGGATCGGGTTACGCCGAACGAGGATTCTATTCGGGCTGTGACGGAGGCTTTACATGGGCGCAAGGAAGTGTCCGACGACACTTATTATTTCTTGTCGCTTTCTTTGGCTACCGATTTAACGGTTGCCCGGACGAAGAGCAAGTCGAAGGAAATCGGGAATCATACCTTCTATAAATAAGCGTACTCCAGCCTCGTTTGAAAGGCGCTGCCCTGCAGCAGCTGGATCACGTCTTTGGCGCAGGCATCCGGCCGATATGCCGGGGTGCGGCGGAATCTTGCTTTGCCGTAAATCGGACTGCCTTGCAAAGGCTCTGTAATCGATTTGAACCATTGATCGATAAGCTTCGGGGACGACATCTCCATGCCGAAGCCATGGCTGACGAAATACTCGCGATTCTTCTCTTCCTGACCGGGGATCGATTCGAAGAACAGCATGGGAATGCCCTTGGCTAATCCCTCGGTGCATGTCATGCCGCCAGGCTTCGTGATGAGGATATCCGAGGCATCCATCCATTTGCTGACTTCATTGGTATGGCCGATGATGGTTATATTCTCATGCCTTAGCTCCGGGCAGGCACGCAGCTTCTCGGCCAGCTTGCCATTGCTCCCCGTGCAGCAAATGATCTGTACCTTGTCGCGCCAGGCGATAAGCTTGTCAAAGAGCTCATCCTTCAGCTGCAAGCCCCAGCCGCCGCCCATGACGAGGACGGTCGGCATCTGCTTGATGCCGAGCTCTCTTCTGGCGGAAGCTTTGTCCTGGGTGCTCCAGAAGTCGGGATGGACGGGGATTCCCGTTACCCGTACCGCATCGGGATGGACTCCGCGCTGCAGCAGCAGTTCTTTAACCTCCGGCGTGGAGACGAGATATTGATCCACCTCAGGGCTGATCCAGGCGCCATGGGCGTCATAATCTGTGATCAGCGTATACAGAGGTACGCGAAGGCCGGAGCTGCGCAGCCTTGCGATGATGGCATTGGGAATCGGATGCGTGCATATGATGACATCCGGCTTCAACTGCTGAATGACCTGGGAGGCATGGTGGTAGAACATTTTATGAAGGGCCAGCCGGGTCAATCGGCCGACTGGCTTTTCGTATTTTTTCCGGTACAGCATCCCTACCAGCGCAGGACTCGTATTTACGGTAACGCGGTAAGCAGACAAAATCCACGGGGCGATAATCGGATTTAGGAACGAGCCCAGCTCCATGACTTTCGTTTTTGTGTCCGGGCAGAGCTTCTTAATGCCGGCGGCCAATGCATGGCCGGCCTGAGTGTGGCCGCTGCCGAACCCTTCCGATAGAATCAGCACTCGCTTTTTGGACATGTTATCACCTGCTTCAAGGAATAAATCCGCTCCTGATGGGGCGGTTTTTTTTTGTATTTTTTAAACGTATTTAGAAAGTATATCTTATGGTTTACGCGTCCGGCACCACTCGTAAAGTGAATGTCCGGTTCTGGTTATAGTTTAAAAGTTTGCAGCAGGAAACAAAAGAGCCTGCAGACTGGTCGAAGGCTGGACTTAAGTCGGGGAAAAAGAATTAAGCCAAAAAAGTGTTGCAAAGAAATAATCGAAGTGCTAAAGTGAAAAATGACCGAATGACTGAAATAGATTTTTGGTCATTTTTCCGAGAAATCAGAAATATCAAGGCTCTAGGCCGGGAATGCGCCGACAGATATTCGAGTAAGGCTAGCCGGCGATCATTCCAATTAAAGGAGGTGATGAAGATGGCCGTAGTAGACCGCAGACAGCAGGTTATTGAGGCGGCGGAGAAATCCTTTGCCCTGTTCGGATACAAGGCGACCACGATGGATCAGGTGGCCAAAATCGCGAATGTGGCGAAAGGGACGATATATACCTTTTTTACGAATAAGGAAGAGCTCTTTGACGAGATTCTCCGTTCCGTCATTAAGGAGATGAAGCGGATCACTGAAACGGAGGTTAGCGAGGATAAATCCTTCTTCGAAAACGTATATCACTCCATGGATCTGCTCCTGGAGTTCAGGCGCGAGCATGAACTGCTCATCAAGCTGTCCCAGGAGGTGCGCGATTTCGGCACGCCGCAGGCTCGTGAAGGGCTTCAGCGGATCGAGGACGAGATCCTCCGCTACCTGGAGGGCAAAATTACGCTCGCCGCCCAGCGCGGGGAAATCCGCTCGCTGGATCCGAAGGTGGTCTCCTTCGTGATGTTCAAGCTCTATATTGCCCTCACCTCAGAATGGAACAAGCGTGAGGAGCCGCTGAGCAAAGAGCAGATCAGGGAATTCGTCCACATTTTTCTGTCAGGGGGCTTATCCCCCGAATAAGTGCCTAGAAGTAGAGAGAGAAGAACTCAGAAACCAACATATATAGATAAATAGATATAGAGACATCAAAGGAGAGAAGCTTAATGAAATCAATGTCGGTGTTTTTTAAGGATTTGGGAGCTTCTTTCAAAAAGCCAAAAGTGATTATCCCCATTTTGGTCGTCCTGTTCATCCCTGTGCTGTACAGTGGAATGTTCCTGACGGCATTCTGGGATCCTTACGGTAAAATGAATGAGCTGCCCGTTGCTGTAGTTAATGAAGATATCGGTGCCGAATATGAAGGAAAGTCGCTGCAGGCCGGCCAGGATTTGGTCGACGAGCTGAAGAAGAACGACGACTTCTCCTGGAGGTTCGTCACCCGGGAAGAAGCGGACAGAGGGATGAAGAACGACGAGTATTACATGAAGATCGTTATTCCTGAAGACTTCTCGTCCAAGGCGACCACGTTGATGGATGAGCAGCCGCAGCCCGCCAAGCTCGTGTTCGAGCCGAACGAAGGCTATAACTTCCTGGCTTCGCAAATCGGCGGAACCGCTGTAAAGGAAATTAAAGCTAAGGTATCGGCTAAAGTAACTGAAGCTTATACGGAAACCCTGTTTGAACAGGTTGAGAAAATTTCCGGCGGTTTAAGCGACGCCGGCTCCGGAGCCAGCACAATCAGCGACGGCGCCGTGCAGCTGGATGAAGGAGCTCTGAAGCTGAAAGAGAACCTGGCCAAGCTGGTCGAAGGCACGAACAAGCTGCAAAGCGGCGTGTCGCCTCTGGCGGAGGGCATCGCCACTCTTAGCCAGGGGGCTAAGGAGCTTAAAGGCGGAGCCTCCAGCCTCGCCAGCGGCCTGAACCAGCTGTCTGCTGCGCAGAAGCAGCTGGAGGACGGCGCTGTCCAGGCGCATGAAGGCGGAGTGCAGCTTCATACCGGCCTGCAGGCTTCGCTGCAGGGGGCCGAGAAGCTGCAAGCCGGCCTGACCGCTGCCGAGCAGGGCAGCGCGAAGCTGCAGACAGGGCTCGAGGCCTCGCTTCAGGGCAGCGGCCAAGTGGCCGAAGGCGCCAAAGGCGTAGCGCACGGTCTTGAGCAGCTGACGAAGGCGAATTCGGAGCTGGCTGCCAATCCGGAGGTACAGAAGCTGCTCGCCGCGAGCAAAGCGGTAGCCGAAGGCAGCGAGCAGGTCGCCGCCGGCCAGCAGGAGCTGCTGAAAGGCGCGCGTGAATTGCACGGCGCCCATGGACAGCTGCTGCAGGGCAGCGAGCAGCTGGTGCAAGGCCAGCAGCAGCTTGCGCAGGGCGCAGGCCAGCTGATTGGCGGACAAGAGCAGCTGGCGAGCGGGCTGCAGCAGTTCGGCGCGAAGCTGTCGGAGGCGGCGGCTGGCGGCCAGAGCTTGGCAAGCGGCGCGGCGCAGCTGAGCGGAGGTGCCGAGCAGCTGCAGGGTGGCGTAGGCCAATTGACCGGCGGCGTCAGCACGATCGCAAACGGCTCGAAGCAGCTGGCTGGCGGCGCAGGCGAGCTTAAGGACGGCATGGATAAGCTGGCCTCCGGCTCCGAGGAGCTGGCGAGCAAGCTGAACGAAGCCGCAGAGCAAACGTCCGGCGTGAAGAAAAGCGATGAGCTGGTCAGCATGTACGCGCAGCCGATCGAAGTCGAGGAGCATAAAATCAATGAGGTTCCGAACTACGGTACCGGCTTCTCCCCGTACTTCCTGTCGCTCGGCTTGTTCGTCGGAGCGTTGATCTCCACGCTTGTCGTGCCGGTCAGAGGCTCATCCGTGGCCGAGGCCACCGGGTGGAACCGCTTTGTGAGCCGGGCTCTCGCCTTCACAGGCATGAGCTTGGTCCAGTCGATTCTGTCCGCCGCACTCGTCCTTTACGTGCTGAAGCTGGAAGTGCACAGCGTACCGATGTTCTATCTCTTTACCTTCGTGACCAGCCTATGCTTCATGTTCATTATTCAGGCCCTGGTCACCTGGCTGGATAATCCGGGACGCTTCCTGGCGATTCTTATTCTGATCTTCCAGCTGACAACCAGTGCGGGCACATTCCCGCTTGAGCTGATTCCGGATTGGATGAAGGTCCTGAATCCGCTCCTGCCAATGACCTATAGCGTTATCGGCTACAAAGCGGTCATTTCCAGCGGAGATTTCGGCATTGCCTGGCAGAATATCGGCATACTGGCTGGCTTTGGCGCCGTGTTCCTGATCCTCACCCTGCTGTACTTCCTGCGGCGCGAGAACCGGAATGAAGCGAGCATGGCACCAGCCGAGGCATAATTCTAATCAATCTATAGATTTACCGGTGAAAAGACAGCCCAAAGCGGGGGTTACCCTGCTTCGGGCTGTCTTGCCTTTTTAGCCTTCTTATTGGAATCGGCAGCAGGGAGCGATACGGGGGCTGGCTTTTCCATTTTGCTGGCACCGTTGAGCAGCCCGCCTTCCACGATCACCAGCTTGGCTACATGGACGTTGCCTTCCACCAGCCCGCTGCTCGTTATCGTCAGCCGTCCTTGCGAAGCGATATCCCCGACGACCTTGCCGGCCACGATAATGTCCGCGCCATGGATATTGGAATGCGCCTCCCCGGTCTCGCCTATGATCACCTGGCCCTGGCAGTGGATTTCCCCGCGGAACGAACCTTCGATCCTGAGGCCGGCTTCGCATTCCAGCTTGCCCTCGGCAACGCTGCCTTGCCCGATCAGAGTACCTTGCCATCCCGACGCTTTTTTATGATCCTTCAACATATTTTACCCTCCGTTCATGAATGGGATATATTATTGCAAATAGGAAAGCGGATTGACCTTCTTGTCCCCCTTGACGATCTCGAAATGCAAATGGGGTCCCGTACTCCTGCCGGTATTGCCCAGAGTTGCAATGGTCTGCCCCTTCTTGACGGCATCTCCCTCGGAGACCTTGAGCTCGCTGAGATGCATATACCAGCTTTGCAGTCCGTTCGGATGTTGAATTATAATGTATTTGCCGCGGGAGCGGTTGCTCTCCGCTGCGATGATTTTGCCGGCTGCCGCGGCATACACAGGGTCGCCGATCTTGCCGGCAATGTCTATTCCGGCATGAAAAGCAGCCTTCCTTGTAAACGGATCGGTTCTATATCCAAAGTTCGACGTCAGGCGGGTGGACAGCGTTGGCCATTCCGAGGGAGTTCCCGAGATGGAATACTGGGTCTGCTTGGCCTTCTGCAGCGTTGCGGGCACATTCTTCTCGATTTCATCAAGCATCGCGCTAATTTCCAGGAAATCGTCGCTTGTCTCCTGAGCCAATTCTTCAATTTCCTGATCATATACGGCTATGAACTCTCCGCCTCTTCCCAGCGAATCGTCCCAGGACAGGCTGGAGAGGGAGGACAGCTTGCCGGCATCGCCCGGGCTCCCGTATTTATCTATAAATTGTTGCAGCTCGGCTTCCAGCTCGCTTACCCGCTCCATGCGGTCCATCAATTCCTTGGACTGCCCGGATAGCGTGATGACCTGGCTCTGCAGCCGCTCGATCGCTTCATTCTTGTCCGTGACGACGGCTTCGAATTTAAGGTTCTGCAGCTTTAGCGTATCCTCCAGGCGCGAAATGGTGTTCTCTGACTGCATCTGCAAGCTGACAATCAGGCCGGAAATGGATAGCAGGGCGACGATGGGCACGGCAATGACGAACGGTTTCGATACCTGGATTTGCTTGACGGGCTGATTGGCTTCCCGGAGAACGAGCAGCGTCATGCGGCGGGATAAACTAGCACTTCTCATGGCATCTCCTTCCCGTATATTTGATAGCTTCTATTACTGTATCTATTCTCCCGTCTCTTAAAACATGTCAAAAAAGTCATCTTGTCTCATATAGTTCACGGTATAAATGATATGAATAAATTGGGAATGTCCTGGCTAATGCTGAGTGGAGGAAGGTGAGGTCCATGTGGTGGCTGGTGCTAATATTGCTCGCATTTATTTTTCAAATCGCTACGATTCTGATTCTGGAATTCCGCAATCCGGGCAAGGCCGTGGCCTGGATGCTTATTCTGTTCCTCTTTCCGGTTATCGGCTTCATTCTGTATTATTTCGTGGCCCAGGACTATAAGAAGCGGCGGAAGCTGCGGCGCCGGGGTTCCAGGGTGTTTCAGGAAATACGTTCCCGGCTGTGGCAGCAGGCGGCCATTATAGACAGCATCGACCAGATGAATAATCCGGAATACCGTCATCAGGAGAGATTATTCGGCCTGCTTACCCATATTTCGGAAAGCCCGGTTACGGGCTGCAATGAGACGATGGTGCTGACGGACGGGGAGAAGACTTTTACGGCGATGCTGGAGGCGATGGAGCGAGCGAAGGATCATATACATATGGAATCTTATATTTTTCGTGCGGATGGGATAGGATACAGCTTCCAAAGGGTCATGCTCCGAAAGGCGCAGGAGGGCGTGAAGGTCAGGCTAATCTGCGACGGACTCGGCAGCTACCAATTAAAAAACTCATTCGTACAAGAGCTTCGGGATGGCGGAGTTGAGGTATATTTCTTCCTGCCGGCGCTACTCGCCACATTTGACCGGAGGGTAAACTATCGCAATCATCGGAAAATACTCGTAGTCGACGGAACGGTGGGCTTTGTCGGAGGACTTAATGTAGGGGATGAATACCTGGGGCTGGACGGGAAGCTGGGCTATTGGCGCGATACGCATCTGCAGGTTAGCGGGGACGCGGTGTATTTTCTGCAAAATGCTTTCCTGGGAGATTGGCGTCTCGCTTCGGGCCAGCGGATCAATCATCCTGAGCTGTATCCCGTGCATCACTGCCAGGGCCGCGAGCAGGTGCAGGTACTTACCAGCGGTCCCGACCAGCATTGGGATGCGATTCAGGAGATGTGCTTCGGGGCGATTGCCGTCGCCAAGCGCCGCATTTGGATTACTTCGCCGTACTTCATTCCTGATCCCAGCATCTACAATGCGATCAAGACAGCTGCCGTCAGCGGGGTTGACGTCAAAATCATTATTCCCTACAAGTCTGACGGCCGGATCGTGAAGTATGCTTCGCTATCCTATGTAGAGGAGCTGCTTCAATCCGGTGTGAAATTCTATCAATACCAGAAGGGGTTCATCCACGCCAAGGTCATGATCATAGACGACTTGCTGGCCTCGGTCGGCACGGCGAACATGGATATGCGCAGCTTCTTCTGCAATTTCGAAATGACGGCGATTCTGTTTGATGAAGCGCCGATCCAGCACTTATGCGAGGATTTCTTAAAGGATCTGGGAGAGAGCCGGGAGATCGAGCTGAAGGCCTTTTCCCGCCGTACGAAGCTGCAGAAAGGGCTGGAGCTTCTGTGCCGGCTGCTCTCCCCGCTGCTCTGATGGTTTTGCAGCAAGCTGGGATTTACTTCAAATGCTGCAGAATGAGCTTGACGGACTGCGGCGGAACGTTTGCAAGCAAATCGCCCTTCTGCTTCAGTCGCTCTCCGATGTTGAGCAGGTTGAAGTCGGAGGGCAGCGGGTTGCTGCGCACCTCGTCCCAGGTTAACGGCGTCGACACGCTGGCAGCAGGGCGGGCCCGGGGCGTGTAGGGCGCAGCCAGCGTCTTTCCGGCATAATGCTGCAGGTAGTCGAAATAAATTTTGTCGCCGCGATCTTTTTTGAGCCGTTCGATGGTGAACAGCTTGGGGTACTTCTCCGTGGCATAACGGGCTACGAAATGCCCGATCAGCCGCAGCTCGTCAAACGTAACGCCGTATTCGATCGGCACGATGATTTGCACGCCCGTTGCCCCGGAGGTTTTCGGCACCGACTCCAGTCCCAGGGAGGACAGAATATCCCCGACGTAGGCGGCGGCCTCCATAATGCGAGGCTCCTCATCCTGCGAGGGATCCAGATCGATCATCCATTCGCATGGCAGCTGTTCTTGCACGTAATGGAGCGATGGATGGAATTCGATGCATGCCAGATTGCCGAGCCACAGCAGCACCGGCAGGCTGTCAAGCACGACGTAGTCGACCCCCTCATGCATGGAGGTGCGGACGAATGACGGCAGCGGTTCAGGGGCATTTTTCTGATAGAAAAATTTGCGCCCCACCCCGTCCGGATACCGGATGGTGGTAAGTAGACGGTTTCGGCAGTAACGCAGCAGGTAGGGGGAAATTTCAGCGAGCTTCTCCAAATACAGCTTCTTCGTAATTCCGGCCTCCGGCCACAGCAGCTTATCGGGGTTGGAGATGGTGACTTCCTCGCCATCGACGAGGATCGTGCCTTTCAGCGTTCTGGACATGGACATGCTCCTTGTCTTGATATAGATTTCTCTGGCTTGCCTTGGACTTTTCAGTGCGGCCAGTTCAGTCAGTTCAGTCTGCTTAGTTAGTCAGTCCGGTTGGTTCGGTTTGTACTGTATTTGACTGTATTTGTACTGTTCTGTTCGACCTGTGTAACTTGTTCGATGGGTTCGATCTGTTCGATCTGTTCGATCTGTTGCTCATAAAAAGTATGACTGCGCTTGTTTCTAGGCTTACCCATTTTGAATAAACTTAACACCGCTATAGAAGCTGTTTCCTGTACATAGAATGGAAGTAACCCGGCATGGGCAAACTTGGTGAAAGATACCTGTAAACAGCTTCTGCTGGTTTCAAGATACAACGCAAACGTGGTATGCAGGTCGGAAGCTACGTGTAAGTGCGGATGAAGGCTGGAAGATATGTGTAAGCTCGGTCTTAGGTTGGAAGATATGCGTATGACGGTCCGAAGTTAGACTCAAGCCCAGTATGCCGATCCGAAGATCAATGCAAGCCCAGTATGCCGGTCCGAAGGATACACGTAAACAGTGCATGCTGTTCGGAGGATACGCATAAACGCCGTATGCTGATCCGAAGATACGCGTAAGTTCCGTATATCGGTCTGCATGTACATTAAATGGATGCGCACATAAACGGCGTATTTAGGGCCAGGCTGGCTTCGGCGCCAAGCTGGAGGAACAAGCAAAGGCAGGAGGAATGGAAAGATGGAGCTGAAGCCGGTAGTCCCCTTTGAGCCGATCCGTACTGAAGTGCTTCCAGCGGGGCCGGAATGGATTGCGCAGGTTAAATGGGACGGGGTGCGATTACTCACTTATTATGATGGAAACGGGACTCGGCTGATTAACCGCAAGGGCAACGAGCGAAGTCGGCAGTATCCGGAATTTATGGACGTCTCCTCTTATTGCCGGGCGGAATCTGTCATTCTTGACGGAGAGATGATTGCGCTTGCCGGTGACCGGCCGTCCTTCCACGAAATTATGAAGCGGGACAGCCTGCGGCGGGAAACGGAAATTCGTTTCGCCGTCAAGCAGATCCCTGCGATACATATGATTTTTGACGTGCTGTTTTATAACGGGGAATGGGTCACGGGACGTCCTCTTGCCGAGCGGCAGGAGCTGCTGCAGGAAATTCTGATCCCGAGCGCCCAAATTCAGCTCGTTCCCAGCTATACCGACGGAGAGCGGCTGTTCACAGTCATGAAGGAGCGGGGCTGGGAAGGAGTCGTCAGCAAGCGGCTTGACAGCCTTTATGCTGTTGGCGGCAAAGACGGGCGCTGGCAGAAGCTGAAGCTCGGCTATGATTTATATGCGGTGATCGGCGGTGTAACCTATCGGGAAGGCGGCGTCATGAATGCCCTGCTGCTCGGATTGTATGATGAGGAAGGGCGTTTCGTGTATATCGGGCATACGGGCAGCGGCAAGCTGAATCAGGAGGCCTGGCGCAGCCTTGCACAGCAAATATCCGCTCTGACGGTAAGGGAGCGAACCTTTCACAATATTCCGCAGCGCATCAAGGGAGCGGTTTGGACCCGGCCGCTGCTTACGGTGAAGGTGCAGTTCATGGAGTGGACTCCCGGCGGAACGATGCGCCATCCCGTATTGCAGGGAATGGCGGACATGCCGCCGGAGAGCTGTACGGTTACGCAGAGCATCTAACCCTGTGGTCGACCGACCGCCGTCATGCAGCGAAGCACCGCGCGCTGGGAGCTGCGCGCGGTGCGACCTGTGCTAAAAAGACCGGGCTGCCCTCAGGAGATAGTTTTCTTCGCTTTGCTGGATGCGCGCTTCTTCGGCTTAGGCGTGCCTTCGCCTGCAGCAGGAGCATCTTGAGCGCCTGTTCCGGCCTCCGGCTTCTTGGCCGTCGTTTTACGCGTGCGCTTGGCAGGGCCGGGATCGGTAACGACAGGCTTCACGGCCTCGATGCTGGCCTGCAGGGCCGCCATCAGGTCGATGACATTGTTCTGAGGCTTGGCTGGAGCCAGACTGATCTCCTCGCCGGCAATCTTCTGCTCGATAAGATGCAGCAGGGATTCGCGGTAATCGTCGGAATATTTTCCCGGTTCGAACGGTGTGGAGAGCTGTTCGATCAGCAGCTTGGCCATAGACAGCTCCTTATCGTTTACATTGATGTTTTCCGGCAGATTCGGCACCTGTGCGATCGGCCTGATTTCATCGGGATAGAAGATCGTCTCCACGGCCAGACAGCCCTCCATAACGCGGATGGCCGCGAGGCTGCTCTTGGAGCGGATCGCGATCTTGGCGATGCCGATTTTGCCGGACTGGCGCATCGCTTCCAGCAGCAGCTGGTAGGCGTTCGATCCTGCCTGGTCAGGTGAGAGATAATATGTTTTCTGAAAATAGATCGGATCGATTTCAGTCAAATCCACGAAATCCAGAATGGTGATCGTTTTCTCGGTTTGGGCCGACAGCTGATCCAGCTCCTCTTTTTCGAACAGGACGTATTTGCCTTTCTCATACTCATACCCCCGTGAAATCTCCTCCCAGGACGTATCCTTATCGCAGGTCGGACAACGCCTTACATAAGAAATCGGGCTGCCGCAGGCGGTATGGATGTATTTCATGGAAATGTCTTTGTCTTCCGTAGCGGAGAACATTTTGACGGGGACGTGCACAAGCCCGAAGCTGATTGCGCCCTTCCATACGGTATGCATTTGAGGTTGCTCCTTTCTGTGTTCCATATTTTATTTTTTGGCGGTTAAGCTTAGGATGATGGCTAAAGTGTTGCTGTAATGGGCGTGATGCCAGGGATATTATCGGATGGTCTCTATCATAGTATGGTCCAATTTGGCTCCTCATAACCGGGCGGGCTTCGGCCGAAGCTGTTGCGGGCCAAGCGGCAGACCGATATAATGGGGACATACGTTTGAGCATTTAAGCATAGTTCCGCGGAGCTGGCGTGCCCTGGACGATGTCTTGGTGCAGTGCAGTCTGCGCCGCGATTTTTCGTATGTAAAGGTGGTTGTATTGTAGTGGGATTTGATCGGGCTTCGGCCGATTGGATATATGAAGCGGAGGATTTGGAAGGGACCGGACGGCTTGCCGCTTTTCTCGCGGCCCGGGCGACGCCGGGGACAGTCATAGCCTTGGACGGCGATTTGGGCGCGGGGAAGACGGCTTTCTCCCAGCTGTTTGCGAAGCATTTAGAGGTTCGGGATACGGTGAACAGCCCGACTTTTACTTTGATCAAGGAGTATGAGGGCAGACTGCCCTTTTACCATATGGATGTATACCGGCTGACGCTGGAGGAAGCGGAGGATTTAGGGCTGGACGAGTACTTCTACGGCCCAGGCGTGACGCTGGTGGAATGGTCCAGCATCATCGACGAAATTTTGCCGGAACGGGTGCTGCACATATATATAGAAGCCGGATTAGGCTCAAAGCGTAAAATGCATTTGACCGGACGCGGAGATCCTTATGGACAATGGATCTCGACCTTGAGAGAGAATGGAGCTGCACTTAAATGAAGCATACAAATCAGCCGCGCTTGCGGTTATTGGCGCTGGATACGTCCACATCGACGCTGTCCGTCGCCGTGATGGAGAACGGCCGGCTGCTGGCGGAACGGAATATCAAGGCGGAGCGCAACCATTCGGCCTATTTAGTGACGGCGATCGAAGAAGCCATGGCGGCAGCCGGAGTCGGAAAGCAGGAGCTGGACGGTATCGCTGTAGGCGTTGGCCCTGGCTCGTATACCGGTGTCCGCATTGCCGTTACGACGGCCAAGACGCTGGCCTGGTCGCTGGGGCTGCCGGTATCCGCCGTATCGAGCCTGGCGGCGATAGCCTTCGGCGCTTTTGCTGCGGGAACCGGTCAAGTTCCAGGGCAGATCGCACTTGCAGGAGACGGGGCTTCCGCCGAGACGGAGGCTGGCGGCAGCCGCATCCTTGCAGGCGCGGATGCTGAGGCAGCCGCTGACTCTGCCCATCATTGGATCGTGCCGCTCATCGATGCCCGGCGTGGACAGGCCTATACCGCGCTATTCAGTGCGGCGGCAGGACAAATCCCGCGACGCATCGAGCCGGACGCGATCCGGCTCGTGGCGGATTGGCGGGACGAGCTTGCCGGCCGCCTGCAGGCCCTGCCCCCCGGACAAAGGCCTGCAGGGGTATGGTTTGTTGGGGACGCTGCAATTCACGAGGCAGCGCTGGAGGAGCTCCGGCCTTTATTGGGAGACACGCTGCATCTTCGAGGATATGAGCTCGAGGGGGCATGGCTGGGGCTTATGGGCTCGGAACAGTTCCTGCGTGGTGCGCTTGACGACGTTCACACGCTGGAGCCCAATTATACCCAGCTGGCCGAGGCGGAAGCGAAGAAGCTGCGTTAGCATTCAGGAGGGGGGCGGACATGGTGTCAGTAGAATCGATCCAAATGGACAAGGTAACCTTCCGTCGTATGACGCTTGAGGATATTCCCGATATTATGATTATCGAGCATGAATCCTTTACCTTGCCCTGGAGCGAGGAGGCATTCCGCAGCGAAATGACGCTCAATCATTTCGCGAAATATCTGGTGATGGAATACGAGGGAAGCCCGATCGGATATGCAGGCATGTGGACGGTGCTTGATGAGGCGCATATTACCAATATCGCCGTTAGAACAGCGTATCGCGGCCATCATTTGGGCGAGCTGCTGTTCCGCAAAATGATCGATTGGGCAGGCGAGCTCGGCATGCGCCGGATGACGCTGGAGGTGCGCGTTACGAATCATTCCGCCCAATCCTTGTACAGGAAGCTCGGATTTCATTCTGTCGGCACCCGCAAGGGCTATTATTCCGACAATCAGGAGGATGCGCTCATCATGTGGTGCGAGCTTCCCGAACGGGAGCCGCAAGCAGGCGCGGAGGAAGGAAGCGAAGAAGATTGGATTTGAATCGGAATTGTTATATATTGGCAGTGGAGACAAGCTGTGACGAGACCTCTGTTGCCGTTGTGAAAAATGGAACCGAGGTGCTCTCGAATTTGATCGCAAGCCAGATCGAAACGCACCAGGCATTTGGCGGAGTCGTGCCGGAGGTAGCCTCCCGGAAGCATGTGGAGAGCATCACGCTCATGCTGGAGGGAGCGATTCAAGAGGCAGGCATTGCCCTGGAGGAGCTGTCGGCCGTAGCCGTAACGGAGGGGCCGGGGCTCGTTGGCGCCCTGCTGGTCGGCATTATGGCCGCCAAGAGCCTGGCCTTTGCTATAGATAAACCGTTGATCGGCACGCATCACATCGCCGGGCATATTTATGCGAACCGGCTTGTGCAGGACATCCATTATCCTTCGATCGCGCTAGTTGTGTCCGGCGGCCATACCGAGCTGGTGCTGATGGAGCGCGAAGGCAGCTTTCAGCTTATCGGGCGCACGAGAGACGATGCCGTGGGAGAGGCTTATGACAAGGTAGCGAGGGCGCTGGGATTTCCTTACCCCGGAGGACCCCACGTCGACAAGCTGGCGCTGGAGTCCGAGACCGTCGAGGTTCTGCCGCGGGCTTGGCTGGAGCCGGATTCTTACGATTTCAGCTTTAGCGGGTTGAAGTCGGCGGTTCTGAATGCGGTAAATCAGCATAAAATGCGCGGGGAAGAAGGCTACGGGCCAGCCATTGCCCGCGGTTTTCAGGAGTCGGTCATCGAGGTGCTGGTGGAGAAGGCGATCCGAGCGGTAAGGGCGACGGGGGCGGTGCAGTTATTGCTCTGCGGCGGAGTTGCCGCGAACCGGGGGCTGCGGTCGGCGCTTGCCGAACGGTGCGGGAAGGAGCGGATCGACCTCGTTATCCCCCCGCTGAAGTATTGTACGGATAACGCGGCCATGATCGGGGCCGCTGCCTATTTGAAATGGAAAAGCGGTGAATTCTCCGGCTGGGAGCTCAAGGCTGAGCCGTGCATAACGCTGGAGTCTTGGTCCGTAGGGATCAAGGAAGACAAGGCATAGCTATAGATAGCCTGGACCTGAAATATCCCTTTAAAGGCAAAGATCTCAAATTCCTTAAGCAAGGAAGATGAGATCTTTTTTTGATGGGGAAAATCCATCGCAAGAGACGACGGGCTCTTTTAAACATATACAAGCTCTATAAGTTCTCATTTCAGCAGCCGCTGGATCCATTGCAGCAAGGGTTTATTTATTTCGTCAGCTGCCCAACGGGCTGCTGGATGTACTGCGTGCCTCCGTACCCATTTCAGTGAAGCCCCAGATAAGATATCGGCAGAGCACGCCCAGCATGCGGAACAACACAATTCTTTTGCCAAAGTCCCTATGGGCGGTCTAATCTCCCTCCTTAGGCAGAGGGGGTTCTAGGCCATTCCATAAGATCGAATCCAAGTTGAACCCTATATTTTGGCCGACCGGACCGAAAGCTAAACTAAGAGGTCTGCGAAGCGGCTGCCGCCTCCTGGTTGGCGCTCGATGCTGTTTCCGGCTGGCTGCTCATGCGGCTGCTGCCTTCAAAGATGCTGCCTTCCTCGACCGAGAGGCTGGCAACGGTAATATTGCCGTATAATTTCCCCGTCGATGTAATGGAGAGCTTGCTCTTCGTTTGAATGTCCCCGGTCACGGTGCCGGCAACAATGACATTGCGTGCGGTAATGTTGGACTTAACTCGCCCCTTCTCTCCGATCGTCACATCGCCTTTGCATTCGATATCGCCCGTAACCTCCCCTTCGATCCGGATGCTTGCGTCCGATTTGATATTGCCTTCGAAGCTGCTGCCTTCGCCTACCAGCGTGTCCGTAGTATCAGGATCAAGCTTTACGGGAATCGCCTTGGTCTTGAACATTATTCATCCTCATCCTTTTCCGGTTTGATTAGATAAATTTCAGGGTCGACCATAACGCCGTTCTTCACCACTTCAAAATGCAGATGAGGCCCCGTGCTCCGCCCGGTCGAACCGAGGGTGCCGATGACATCGCCTTGCTTCACTTCCTCGCCCTTGGCCGTAGAAATTTCGTTTAGGTGCAAGTAGTTCGTCGATAGTCCCGACGGATGCCTGATGGTGACGTAATTGCCGCGCGACGAGCTATATCCGGCATCAGTCACAGTTCCGTCGGCCGCAGCGTATATGGAATCGCCGGTGCTACCCTTGATATCCAGGCCGTTATGCAGCGTGAGCCTGCCGGTAAACGGATCCTGTCTTTTGCCGAACGGCGAGGTTGTTTTTAAGGAATCCGCTGGCCAAAATGTTGGCAATATGCGCATCATTTCCTTGTACTCCGTGACGGCCTCCTTGGTCTGCTCCAGTCTGGCCTGCAGAGCAGGCATTTCTTCCAGAGAGGCGGAGATGCTCTCTCTCGTCTCTTCGAGGAGAGAGTCAATGTCTTCCTCGCTCAAAGGGATGAGCTCGCCGCCCATTCCTTCCGTACTCTGCTCGCTGCCGGAATTTTCCCATGATAAAGCCGAAGCGGACTGGATTCCGCTCCCTTTGCGTTCTCCATTTGTGATGGATTTCAACTCTGCTTCCAGCTTCTCGAGCTCCGTCATTTTCGTTTCCAGCACTTTGGACTTCTCGGAAAGCTCCATCAATTGGAGCAGCAGCCGGTCGATCTCCTGCTCTTTATCGCTGACCGTTGCTTGAAGCTGCTCCGAGGAGGCGGAGAGCCTGGTCTCCAATGCTGCGATCTTGAAGGCATGGCTCCGGTTCAGCGTGAACAGAACGAGCGCAGTAACGAGCAAAAGAACTGCAGTGGCTATGCCGGCCACCAAATATGTGGAAGTCAATTTCAGACGAAAGACCGGCTGCGAGCCTTCGGGAACAAAGAGAACGGTGTACCGTTGGTTTTTACGTTTAAATCCGAGCTTCATATCTTCCTCCTGAATCCAGTACAGAAATGCTTCATATAAATCTGCAGCTGCAGATGATTGAGTACATTATTTCCGCAGTCTTAAAAGAACGACAGATCAGCATCTTCGTTCGCCAACAGGTACTATTCGGCAAATCATTCCAATATTCCTGTCTCTTTGCAAAATATTATCGTATTTTTTGCGAAACTGTGAAAATTGTCGAAAATCCGTGGGGAAATTGCTGCTGAAAGAATTGAATAGGAACAGCATAGTAAAGGATCATGGTAGCAGATCGCTATAGTAAGGGTAGCCTTATCGGATTATATGTACGCGCACGCTAATGGATCCTTATAATAACGGATTACCGCCGGAGTGGATCGCCGTTATAACTTTTTTAGAAGGAGGGCTTTAGGAGAGTAGGCTAGCGGCTGCCTCGGAAGGCCAAGAGAGAAGGCCACTTCGATTAAACGGCTCCAATAGAACCGGCGGCTAAAGTTAGCTGGAGTTAATAGACCAATAGAGGGTATGATTATGTTACTAGCTGTTATTCTTATAATCTTGCATGTTGATATCCGAAGGGGGCGAAGTCAAACGATGAGCTACAAAAATACTTTTATTAAGGTATCGCCGGATTGCCCCGTAACCAGCAGCATCGTTCCGCAGTATAACAGGGGCAGCAAGCCGGTCCACGTGATCCAGTATGAGCTCTTAAGCCGTGAGCCCTACCGCTACACCCATGAGCAGCTTTTGTTCGAGGTCCATATCCGGCATAAAAACATTCCGGCCGAGGAGCTTGAGAAGAATCGGCAGCAAATTTGGAATGCCTTGTTCAGCAAATCGCATGCTTGCCTAAGGGCTTCCCAGCTTCCCAAAAAATACGGCTTCGGCATTCATTACGATGCTGAAGGGCGGATTGCTATTTATGGCATGGAGACGCCCGAATACGAGCGCTTCGTACAGTCCAGTGAGATTGCGCTGTTGAACGGAATGCGGAGCCGGCGCGAGCAGGCCAGTTGGCTGTAGGGACGCGGGGAGGCAGTCGGCCGTAGGCTAGAATCGGTAGAGTTTCAATAGGTACACCAGATAAAGCGTCACATATATCCGGGTGATTTGGATGCACAGGCAGAAAATTCTTCAATAGGTACACCAGATAAAGCGTCACTAGGTATACCGGATAAGCTTCAATAGGTACGCCATAGGCCTGGCTTCCTGTGGGTATGGCAAATGGCCCGAGGCATGCCTGATGGCTGCCGCTCACTGGACGGCTGCTGGTCATATGTTTTTTCAACGGCAATAAGTGATTGAATCGGAAGAAAAGGTGATAACGCAATGGAAGAAATTAAAGGATCATTAATTACAGTGGATACGCTGTTACAGGATTTAAGGAAGCTCGGAATAGAAGAGGGCATGACGCTTTTGGTGCATTCCTCCTTTAAATCGCTCGGGCAGTGGGTGCTCGGCGGCCCGGTCTCCGTCATACTTGCCCTAGAGAAGGCGATCGGAGAGAACGGCACCTTGGTTATGCCGACCCATACTCCCGATTTAAGCGATCCGTCAGGCTGGATGAATCCGCCGGTATCGCAAGCTTGGTGGGAGACGATCCGGAAAGAGATGCCTCCTTATGATAAGGATCTGACACCCTGTGAATGGATGGGCGTCATTCCCGATACGTTTCGCAAGCAAAAGGGAGTTGTCCGCAGCAGCCACCCCCAAGTCTCATTTGCCGCCTGGGGGGCAAATGCAAGTGACATCGTGGCAGGGCATGAGCTTGATCACGGTCTTGGCGAGCGTTCGCCGCTAGCCAAAATCTATGATCGCTGTGGATGGGTACTGCTGCTCGGCGTCGGTCATGGCAGCAATACCTCGCTTCATCTTGCGGAGCATCGGGCAAGCTACGCTGGCAAGAAAGAGGTAGAATGCAAATCTCCGGTAACAAGTGATGGCATCAGGCAATGGATCAACTACATGGATCTGGATTACGAATCGGCTGACTTCGAGCGCTTGGGTGCAGATATGGAAGAGTCTGGCGGACGAATCCGTCGGGGAAAAATAGCCGGGGCAACCGCAATGCTGATGCCGCAGAGGGAGCTAGTAGATTATGGCGTACAGTGGCTGGAGCAGAACCGCCGATAGCGCTGCGCTGGAAGGCAAGCCTGTTCCAAGCTGTTTGAGGAAGCGCGGAGCAGTAGGCACGTTCAGGCGGGACGATAGCGCATGGCGGATGCTTGCGTGAAGTGTTGTCGCCGATCAGCCAGCGAGCAGGGGTGCAGCCTGCTGCGAGTCAGTGTATCTGTAGCAAGCGCGTTCGTGCTGGATGACTTTGCACTACTGTTGGGGATACCGGTGCAACCTGTTGCGAGTAGTATAGTTGTAGCAAGCGGAGCTCGCGCTGGATGGTATTGCACTACTGTTGGGGATCCGGTGCAACATTGGCAAGAGTCAGCTTAGCTTGTTAGAGCGTTCGTATAGCGGGAAACGGATGGTAACGGACACAGGTTCCGCTATTTCGATAAAAATGCCTAAAATAAAGAACTAACGGACTCAGAGGACCTTATTTGCTTAAAAGCAACCTAAATTTAGCCAATTTTGCCTAATAAGGTCTCCTGTGTCCGTAACAACCGGAAAATCGCCGAAATCATCGAAATAGCGGCTTCTGTGTCCGTTAGCAATTAGCTGGATTGGTTCTGCTCAGCTCGACACTTAGATTCAACAAATTAACCGTCAAACCCTGTACCACACTACACGCATCACGTCACCGGAACAATTGCACTTAGAGCCACCTATACTACATAACTCAGCAGCAGTGTACACACCTTAAGTCTGTATCGAGGCACTTAGAGTAACTTATAATATGCAACACAAGCATCAGTCTACGCTGCTGATCTACAACGGCGATCCATATAGCCACCTATACTATATAACTCAGCAGCAATGTACACGGCTTAAGTCTGTATCGTGGCACTTATACTACGCAACACAAGCATCAGCATACGCTACTGATCTACAACGGCGATCCATATAGCCACCTATACTACATAACTCAGCAGTAGTGTACACGGCTTAAGTCTGTATCGTGGCACTTAGAGCAACCTATACTACGCAACACAAGCATCAGCATACGCTACTGATCTACAACGGCGATCCATATAGCCACCTATACTACATAACTCAGCAGTAGTGTACACGGCTTAAGTCTGCATCAGCGGCACTTAGAGTAACCTAACCTTACGTAACACATTGGCTGCCGGGTGGATGCCCATGGTTTTTTTACTAATCACAATACTCACAACAGTCGAGTAGGCCAACCAATCGCCCCCAAATTGCCTCCAATATGCCACAGCTGTATCAATCAACCCCTCATTTACATAATTTACCCAGCAGACCTATCGGTAATGCTAACTGTCAGCCTGCAAGTTTTTTCAGCAAATTACTGCTTCAGCCTCCGTGCTTCGCGGAAGGCGCTTGGGGTTTGACCGGTGACTTTTTTGAAGAGCATAGAGAAGTATTTGTCGTTATTGTAGCCGACGGCGGCAGCCACCTCATGCACTGGGGAATCGCTTTCGTTGAGCAGGCGCTTGGCTGCTTCAATTCGCCGGGTGATAAGATAGTTGACCGGAGAGTCGCCCAAATCTTTTTTGAATAAGCGGGACAAATAATGCTGGCTGACATAGAGGGTGTCGGCGATCTCTTTCAGGGTAATGCTTTGCGTAAAATTGTTGTCGATAAATTCCTTCGTTCGGATCGTCAGCTCGCTTTTGCCCTTGAAGGAATGGAACTGGTGCTCTGCGTCAATGAGCCGATAAAGGAGTGTGATGAGCGACATCAGCAGATTGCTGCTAAGCGTCTCGTAGCCTAAATCCTGGGAATCGCACTCCCGGAGTATTTCCGATAAGTAGGATTCGACCCGGCCGGCATATTGCCCGCAGTTAATGACAGGGTCAACATACGGCGGCAGCAGCAATCCGACTGGAACGCCTTCGATATGCACATTGTCCAGCCCGCAATAAACGACCTTGAACATATCTCCATTTCGGCTCGTCGAGCGTTCCTCATGCAGGACGCCGGGGTTATAGATCGCCACATCACCTTGCTGCAGGGTATAGTATTTGCCGCCGATTTTGAACTCGCCCGAGCCTTCGACGATATAGATGACTTCGCAGAAATCGTGAATTTGCGTCGGTGCATAGAAGGCGGTCTCGTCCACGACTTGCCCGGCGTATAGGAGCTCGGGGATTTTCTTGAAACGAAACCGATCGCTCTTGTTGTAGGGAATTTCAATTTTCGGCACTGGTCAGTCCTCCCTATCCGAACTTTAACTACCATTATATAACAAGTGAAGGGAGCACACATACCAGAGTACAGGGGGGCGCATGTAACAGGTAGAGGGAGCACACATACCAGAGTACAGGGGGGCGCATGTAACAGGTAGAGGGAGCACACATACCAGAGTACAGGGGGGCGCATGTAACAGGTAGAGGGAGTACACATACCAGAGTACAGGGGAACGCATGTAACAGGTAGAGGGGTACACATACCAGAGTACAGGGGACGCATGTATCAGGGTAGAGGCAGTACATATATCAGAGTACAGGACTGCGCGGTACCAGGGTGCAGGGAGTACATATATCAGAATACTAGGAGCCATGCATAACCAGAGTACAAAGGAAACGCATAGGCCACAGAGTGCAAGGGAGCACATATATAAATCAGAGTCAGAGGTATACATTATTGACCGTTATAGACGGCAAAAGAACAAAATAGTAGGTTATCTTCCCCACTGCTCCTCATTAGAATATAGGTATGCTCGAATTTCACGAATGGAGGGAGAACAGTGACAGTGCTTGAAAGCGATTACAGATGGCGGGAAGGCTTCCCGGCCATTGGGATTCGTCCCACGATCGATGGAAGAAGAAGAGGGGTTCGCGAGTCGCTGGAGGAGCAGACGATGGGCCTGGCCCAAGCGGTAGCAGCCATGCTGTCGGAGCAACTGCGTTACCCGAACGGTGAGCCCGTAAAATGTGTCATTGCCGATACCTGCATAGGCGGTGTGGCCGAAGCGGCTGCGGCTGCAAAAAAATTCAAAAACGCCGGCGTCGGCCTGACGATTACGGTTACTCCCTGCTGGTGCTACGGAACGGAGACGATGGATACCGACCCGACATTGCCCAAGGCGGTGTGGGGCTTCAACGGAACAGGCCGTCCGGGTGCGGTATACTTGGCCGCGGTCCTGTCGGCGCACGCTCAAAAAGGCCTTCCGGCATTCGGCATCTACGGGGAGGATGTTCAGGATGAAGGAGACGGGACAATTCCGGCGGATGTGCAGGAGAAGCTGCTGCGCTTTGCCAAAGCAGGGCTGGCGGTTGCGATTATGAAGGACAAGGCGTATTTGTCGATGGGCTCGGTATCGATGGGCATCGCGGGTTCCATGGTGGATGACCGCTTCTTTCAGGAATATTTGGGGATGCGCAATGAATACATCGATATGAGCGAGTTCACGCGGCGTATGAATGAAGGCATATTCGATCCAGAGGAATATGACAAAGCGCTGGCTTGGACGAAGAAGCATTGCAAAGAGGGCGCGGATAATAACCCCGAGCATCTGCAATCGTCCCGCGAGCGCAAGGATCAGGAATGGGAGACCGTGGTCAAAATGACGCTTATAGCCCGCGATCTGATGATCGGCAACCCGCGCCTGGCCGAGCTGGGCTTCGAGGAGGAGGCTCAGGGTCACCATGCGATCGCCTCCGGATTCCAGGGGCAGCGCCAGTGGACGGATCATTGTCCGAACGGAGATTTTATGGAGACGCTGCTCAACTCCTCGTTCGACTGGAATGGCAGACGCTCCCCCTACATCGTCGCTACCGAGAACGACAGCTTGAACGGGGCAAGCATGCTGTTCGGCTATTTGCTTACGAATACGGCCCAGATTTTTGCCGATGTCAGAACGTATTGGAGCCCGGCTTCGGTAGAGCGGGTTGCGGGCTATCAGCTGGAGGGCGGGGCGAAGAACGGTGTTCTTCATTTGATCAATTCGGGCTCGGCCGCCTTGGACGGTACGGGAGAACAGACGAAGGATGGTCGGCCTGCGATCAAGCCCTTCTGGGAGATTAGCGACGAAGAAGTGGAGAGAATGCTCGCAGCAACCCAGTGGCGTCCGGCATCGCTGGAGTATTTCCGGGGAGGCGGCTTTTCTACCGATTATTTGACGCGCGGCGGCATGCCGATGACGATGGCCCGGCTCAATCTCGTCAGAGGGCTTGGCCCGGTGCTGCAGATTGCCGAGGGGTATTCGGTCGACCTGCCGCAGGATGTACATGACGTGCTCGATCAACGGACCGACCCTACCTGGCCGACGACCTGGTTCGCCCCAAATTTGACGGGGAGCGGCGCTTTTACGAGCGTATACAGCGTAATGGATCAATGGGGGGCCAATCATGGAGTTATCAGCTGCGGTCATATCGGCGCCGACCTGATTACACTTGCTTCGATTCTGCGCATTCCGGTTAGTATGCACAATGTTCCGGCAGAACAAATTTTTCGCCCGCGGGTATGGGGGCTGTTCGGCACGGAGAGTGCGGAGAATGCGGATTACCGGGCCTGCGCCAATTTCGGGCCGTTGTATAAGTAATGTATTTTACTGTTATCGGAGAGGAGAGACAGCATGCGAAATATGGATACGCGAATAGAGCTGTGCAAATATGCGCACAAAATCGTGGAACGCGGCCTTGTCGTCGGACCCGGGGGCAACATCAGCGCGCGGGCGGGAGATAAAATGTACCTGTCCCCCAGCGGCTTTGCCCTGGAGGAAATTGAACCTGAGCAGTGGATTGAGGTGGATATTCCCACGGGTGAGATTGCCGATACCGGCTTGCGCCCATCCTCGGAGGTGCTGATGCATTTATACGGGTACCGGCAGAAGCCCGATATGGGTGCGATGGTTCATACGCATCCCCCTTACTGCATCGCTTTTACCCTGATCGAACGGGAGCTGCCGATTATGTTCCCCGATCAGGCGGCTCTTGTCGGAAGCACCGTGTATATTCCCTACCTGATTCCGACGACGGATGTGCTTGCGGAGGCCGTGGCCGCCAAGGTGAACGAAGCCAGTTCGATTCTCCTCGGCAACCATGGTCTGGTTACGACCGGCCGCAATTTGCGGGAGGCTTATTACCGCACCCAGGTGGTGGAGGAGAGCGCGAAAATTTACTTGAGCGCCAAAGCCGCAGGCAGCCCGGTACCGCTTACGGCTCAAGAGACGGCGGATATTGCCGCGCTGGAAAGCGAGGACTACCGGATTAAGCTGCTGCAAAAAATGAAATGAACGGGCGGTGATCAAAGATGAATAAATCCCCTTGCGTTCTGGCCTTCGATTTGGGGGCAGGCAGCGGCAGGGCGCTCATCGGCGAGCTTGTCAGGGACGAAGGAGATCTGTTGGCTTCCGCCCAACCCGCCGATCCTGGCGATTCCAGGACTCCCGGCCGACTGCGCATTACGGAAATCCATAGATTCTCCAATACGCCAGTACAGATCGGCAGATACCTGCATTGGAATATCGCGCTGCTGCTGCAGGAGATCAAGCACGCCATCCGCCAAGCCTGCCAGGCGGGATATAAGCCGATAAGCTGCGGAATCGATACTTGGGGCGTCGATTTCGGCCTGCTGGATCGCAACGGCGAATTGTTGGGCATGCCTTACCACTACCGGGACCGCCAGACTGAAGGGCTGGTGGAGGAACTATCCGCACTGATCGGGAAGGAGCGGCTGTTTCGGGAGAGCGGGCTGCAATTTATGCCTTTTAATACACTGTATCAGCTCTATGCCTTGAAAAAAAGAAATTCTCCCAAGCTGGAAGCGGCCGCAGCCCTGCTGCTGACCCCCGATTTGCTGAATTATTTCCTGACGGGGCGCAAGGCTTGCGAATTCACGATGGCCACGACGACGCAGCTGTACGATCCGGTCAAAGGAGGCTGGAATAAGCCTTTGATGGAGAAGCTCGGCCTGCCTGCAGATATACTTCTTGAGCCGGTGTATCCTGGAACGGTTATTGGAGAGCTGAGCGAGTCCTTATGCGCCGAGCTGGGCGTGCCTCCACTGCAGGTGGTGGCGGTGGCCTCGCACGATACCGAATCGGCGGCAGCGGCCGTTCCTTCCGCTTCGCCGCGCTTTGCCTACCTGGTCAGCGGCACATGGTCGCTGCTCGGTACTCCGCTGGAACAGCCGCTGCTGGACCCTGCGGTGCTGGAGCTGCAGTTCTCAAATGAGGGCGGGGCCTGCGGCAGCTATCATTTATTGAAGAATATAATGGGGCTATGGCTTCTGCAGGAATGCAGGCGAAAATGGGAGCAGTCCGGCAGTTCTTATTCTTATCCAGAACTGGCTTCCTTGGCGGAGCCCGCAGCGCCGTTTCGCAGCCTAATCAACCCGGACGATCTGCGCTTCATGAATCCTTCGGATATGCCTAAAGAGATTCTCGGCTACTGCCGGGAGACTGGCCAAGCGGAGCCACGCAGCATCGGAGAGACCGTCCGCTGCATCATGGAGAGTCTGGCCCTGCGCTACCGTCAGGTGCTGGAGCAGGCTGAGCAGCTGACCGGGGAGCGGTTCGAGGGGCTGCATATGGTAGGGGGCGGCATCCAGAACGAGCTGCTGTGCCAGTTTACGGCCAATGCCCTCCAGCGCCCGGTATGGACCGGACCGGTGGAGGCCAGCGCTATCGGGAATATGCTTGTACAGCTGCAGGCTGGAGGCTGCATTCGCAATATGGGGGAAGGCATCGAAGTGGTAAAGGCGTCATTTCCGATGCGAGTCTACGAGCCTGAAGGCCGAAATGAATGGGAAGAGGCTTATGAGAAATACTGCGGGCTAGCTGCCCGGGCTGAGGGTTGATCATGAGATGGGATTCTTGAAGCGATAGCCTGAATTCAGTGATGGTTAGAGGAACAACAGAAAACCGTATCAGTCAGCCGAAGGTTGCTTAATGGAGATGTTTGTGCTGTGATGCCTATACACCGCAAGCAAGCTGGCTGATCCCGTCTGGCTCGGATTATTGCCAGTTTAGGCCAATCCTATGATTCATCGATAATAAGTTGGGAGGGCTTGTCATGTTAAAAGGAATCTCCAGCCTGATCTCGCCGGAGCTCATAAAAGTACTGATGGAGATGGGGCATGCGGATGAAGTCGTGCTTGCTGATGCCAATTTCCCGGCAGCGAGTCATGCCCAGCGGCTGGTTCGCTGCGATGGCCATGGCATTGCTGAGTTGCTGGAGGCGATACTGCCGTTGTTTCCGCTGGATGTGTATGTAGACCGGCCCGTGACGCTGATGGCCGTAATCCCCGGGGACGGCGTGGATACCCCGATTTGGGACAGATACCGGCAAATCGTGGAGCAATACCATTCCGGGGCAGATGCTTTTGAGGAAATGGAGCGGTTCGCCTTTTACGAAAGGGCCAAGCAGGCCTATGCCATTGTGTCTACGGGGGAGAGGGCGCTGTACGCAAATGTCATTTTGAAAAAGGGCGTTGTCATTTAGAGCGAAATTTAATTTCCCAGAAGGCTGCAATCCAAAACAGCTGCCGGATCATCCGGCAGCTGTTTTTTCTATAAGGCTTATAATGCCACAAAAATCAGAGTATCCAATTTGAGCAGTGCATTCGCGTGATGCCGTCATAGGTTATGGCAAGCTTTAGCTTATAGCGGGTAGCTGAGCCGCCAGCCCATTTTTCGCCGTTCTGCGTTCTGCTCCATTCTGCGTTGCTGCTCGGCGTCATGCCGCTTTCTGTTGCGCCGCTCTTTGCCGCGCTGCATTGCGCCATGCTGGCCTCTGTCCCGCCGCTCCCGCTGAGGGCCTTGCCATCGCCAGCGGTTTGAGCGAGGCTAGCGGCTCTGCCGCTTCCGGCAGCCAGGGCATGGCCGCCTGCCTTACAGCTATCGGCAGCCAGAGCATAGCCGCGAACCTCGCTGCCAAGCCGCGGATCGGCCAGGCAGACGCGCTGCACTTCCTCGCCGCCGCGCGGCACGATGCCGGTCACGGCTGCCTCGTCCAGCAGGCGGTCGTCCTCGCTGTATAGCGAGACGGTCACCGCATAGCGGCAGCTGCAGCGCTCGTCAATGCCGAGCAGGCCGATCTGGGCGACAAGCGGCTTCTCTGGAAGCAGGCCGCTGCGCTGCAGCAATGGCCGAACGCGCAGCCGATCCGGCGCAGCGAGCTGAAGCTGCATCTCCCCGTTTAGGGCACGGCAGTGCTCGGCCGTGAACTGCAGCGAATGCCGGCCTGCCTGGAGCGGGATATTCTCCGCGATATAGCGCAGAGACCCGCTCCTGTTTTCGGCCGGCCTCAGGCAGATCGGCCCCGGCAGCTCCAGCCCGTCGATGCGGAGCCGGAGCATCGGCTTGTCGCCGGGCTTGACGATGGCCGCCAGCTTCAGCGTGTACAGGCCGCTCTGCTGCACGAAAATATCCAGCTTCTCCTCGGGAGAAGTGCAGCAGCCGCCCAGGATACCCGGGACGACGAACGGATCGAAGCTTTCCCGATCCGCAGTCTGCAAGGCCCATGGCTCCGTCCCTGCAGGCAGTCCGTTGTAATAGCTCTCCGGCGGGCCGAGCAGGCTCGGCTTTTGGCCGCCGGTATCGATAACGAGCTTCTGCAGTACAACGATCGGATCGACCATCCATATGCGCAGCGTATGATAGCCCGGCTGCTCGATAAGGTGCCGCGTTGCGCCCGTACGGATATTATAAATAACGCTTTGCTCCCCATCGCCCTCATCGAATCCTCCGTCCGGCATTTTCGCGATCAGCCCGGCAATCTGTACCGGTCCATCATCGAAGGAGACGCCGATGCGCAGCCCCTGGCCGACTACAAAATCGATGGAAGGAGCGGCGTATAACGTGACGCTGATCTCCCCTGTGCTCGTGAGGTAGACCGGATATTCCAGGCTTGGCGAATTTTCGGGATGAGGCTGCTCCGCGCTAGGCGCGGTGACCGGGAATACGGCCACCGAGGATAATGTGCGGCCATAGCCTGCAATGGGCTGCCACTTCGCTCCGCTGGCACTGTGGCTGGCGGAGAAATGCTCCGCCTCAATGGCGATGACGCCGCCCGTCTCAATGTGGCCAACTAACGATTCCCGGGTGGGCTCGGCGGGATGGAAGACGAGGATTTGAACGGCGACTTCTTCTCCCGTTGGTCCGCTGATGACGATTTCGCCATGCACCTCGTGACCTACGGGCGCGGCGGCCCAGTCGATATCCACCCAGATTCGTTGTTGCGTAACGATCTCGCCCGAGGAGATGGACAGCTTGATCCAGGGAGCTCCGGCCGCCGCCCGGAAGGTAAACGGCTCCGTGCCTTTATTGAAGACATCGATGTACCGCGCCTCCCGGGTAAAGCTGTTGAACTCGGGCAGCCTGCATACCGTGTTGACATCCGGCCATACATCGGCCGAGCCCTCCACGGCGATGCCCATCTCGAAATATTCCTTGGCGGCGACCGTGCCGGTCTCCGGCATGGCATTGACCGGCGGCTGGTTCCAGTAGGTGTACCCGATATGGGTCTGATCCATCAGGTGGTCCCACTTGCCTTGCGAGAGCATTTTGTTGTAAGCGAGGGTCAGCTCGCGATCCGCTTCAAAGAGCAGCTCTGCCTCCCGAGCGGCGATATTGGCCGCAGCTCTTCCTTGGCGGGCATACAGGCGGCTTCGCGCGGCCTGCAGATGAAGCTCCAGCACCTGCGCGGAAGCCTGGGCCGGATACAGGGCAAGCTGGAAAAAGGCGTCGCGCAGCTGCTCAGGCAGCTCATTATACAGCTGTTCAGCCTTGCTGGAGATCGACTTCAGCTCTGCTGACGCCAGCTCCGCCTCCTTGTAGTCCGTCAGGCTGTACAGCTCGACGCCGTTCAGGAGCTCCGGCTTGATTCTGCCGTTGAACTTGGCATAGCCCGTCAGGATCTCCGCTGCCTCTTCGCCGTACTTGGGGCCGAATTGCTGCTGCGCCCATCGGACCGTGCATTCCCAGGCATTGTCCTTCGTGAATTGCGAAATGTCCCAAGCCATGCGCAGGAAGTATTCCAGCGGAAATTCCATCGGCTTCAGGTCGCCCACATTCACGATCCAGATGCGATCCGCACCATATTCGTAGGCTTTATGCATTTGCTCCCATATTTTTGGAACCGGCACGGTGTTGATCCATTTATAGGAACGGGGGCCGCCGACGTAATCAAGATGATAATAGATGCCCGCTCCTCCGGAGCGCTGACGTTCCTCTGATGCAGGGACTCGCCGCAGGTTGCCGTGGTTGTCGTCGGACCACAGCAGCGTAATATCGTCAGGCACGCGCATGCCGTGCTCGTAATAATCCTGAACTTCCTTGTACAGCGCCCATAACTGTGGAACCTCGGACGGAGCCCTGCCGGTCTGCTCGGCAATGATCTTCCGCTGGTCGCTTACGATCTTCTCGAGCAGGACGATTTTCTCCTCCAAGGACAAGTGTCCGCCCATCGCCTCATCCCCGTCGCCCCGCATGCCGAGTGTGACGATGCTCTCATAGTCCCGGCTGCGCCGGATGCCTTCCTCCCAGAAACGGTAGAGCACGTCCTCGTTAACGGAATAATCCCAGGGGCCTTCCTTATGCTTCTTCCAGTCCCCGTGGGGCCGCAGCATCGGCTCGTGATGGGAGGTTCCGATGACGATGCCGTAACGGTCGGCAACCTCGGCGTTTAGCGGATCATCCTCGTAGAACGTGTTGTCCCACATCGCCGGCCATAAATAATTCGCTTTCAAACGGAGCAGCAGCTCGAATATTTTCTCATAGAACTCATGGGTGAAATCACGGTAATTCGCACGCACCCAGGCCATCAGGGATGGCCCCTCGTCATTGAGGAAGATCCCTCTGTATTTCACCGAGGGCTCTCCCTGCTTATAGGTGCCGGGCACGATAAAGAGGCTGTTCTTCCGCACCGCAGGAACGTCCGCCCACCAGTACCACGGTGATACCCCGATCTTCTCGGATACGTCGTAGATGCCGAAGATGGTTCCTCTTTTGTCGCTGCCGGCGATGACCAGCCCCTGCTCGACGCCCGGAAGGGGATGGGCCACCGTCTGGATGACAAAGGACTCCCATTTCCCTGTGACATCGCCTGCATCCAGTTTGCCTTCCGCGATCAGCGCGTCAATGATCGGGCTCTTGCCGATCGTCCCGATGAGGACGGCATGACTAGCCAGCAGCTTAGGATCGTGCATGAGCATGGGACTCTGCCCGGACACGCGGCCGATATCGGCCTGAAGGTCCTTTGCTGCCCGAACGACCCCGGCATGATCCTCGGCGGATATGTAGATATCCGCGGAAGATCCTTCATGGACGAGCCGAAAAGCGCCGTCGCCGCTGGCTTGCCCAACAACATAATTTTCGCTGAACATGATACTCCCCCTGCACAGAAAATGGTATTCATCGGTTTCCGGAATTTTAATCAGTATATAAGATCCCCTTATTTGTCCGGGAGGTTTAAGAACAACATGTTTAATTGCAAGGGGAAACTGCTATAGTTTTCAAAGCTTGATCATACTCCCGAATAGGCCATGAATCCGCCGTCCACCGGAATGACCGTTCCGGTAACGAAGCCGGACGTGTCGGAATCGGCCAGCCAGAGCAGCGTCCCGAGCAAATCCTCCGGTACGCCGAAGCGCCGCATCGGCGTGTGCGTAATGATTTTGTGCGAACGCTCGGTCAGCGAGCCGTCCTCATGCGTAAGCAGTCTGCGGTTCTGCTCCGTCAGGAAGAAGCCGGGCGCAATGGCATTGACGCGGATGCCGGATTCCGCCAGATGCACGGCGAGCCACTGCGTAAAGTTGTTGATGGCGGCCTTCGCCGCGCTGTAGGCCGGCACTTTGGTCATCGGGCACGGCGCGCTCATCGAGGAGATGTTCAGCACGACAGCCCCGGGACGCCCGATCATCGCCTTGGAGAAAACCTGGGTAGGAATCAGCGTGCCGACGAAGTTCAAATCGAACACGGTTCGCACCCCGGGAATGCTCAGGTCGAAGAAGGTCGTGATATCCGGATTCGTCAAATCCTCGGAGCGGAAAATTTCGTTCGTCGTATTGGCGCTAGGCTGATTGCCGCCCGCGCCGTTGATCAGAATGTCGCAAGGGCCCAGCTGCTCCTGGACGATCTTCTCGGCTTCGCGGACGCTGGCCTCGTCGGTGACGTCGCAGGCGACCGCGATCGCCTGGCCGCCATTGGCCTGAATCGCCTCCGCAACCTCTTCTCCCTTCTCCTTCGTCCGGTTAAGAATGGCTACCTTGACTCCCTGTCGGGCAAGCTCCTGGGCCATAGCTCGGCAGAGCACGCCGGAGCCTCCGGTAATAACGGCTGTTTTACCTTCCAGGGAGGAATGCTTAGGCAATGCACACATGGCTATTTCCCCTCCCCGGCTTTGGCCTTGGGCGCTTCAGCCTGCTGTTTGGAATAGGCGTCCCACAGTCCCCATAAGTACATAATTCCGAGGGCGCGATCATACAGTCCGTAGCCCGGACGGCATTGTTCGCCCCAAATATGCCTGCCATGATCCGGACGGCAATAGCCGGTGAAACCGGTATCATAATAGGCTTTCACAACGCCGCTGATGTCAACGGTGCCATCGGAGGTTTTGTGCGAGGTCTCGATGAAATCTCCATTCTCCATGACGCGGACGTTGCGGATATGCGTAAACGGAATCCGCCCCTGGAATTCATGAATCATGGAGATGATATCATTGCTTGGCTTGGCTCCGAGCGAGCCGGTGCAGAGCGTAATGCCGTTGGCCGGGCTGTCATGCAGCGATAGCAGGCGGCGGAAGCCGGCCTGGTCGTTCAGGATCCGCGGCAGACCGAAGATTGAAAATGGCGGATCGTCCGGGTGAACAGCCATCAGGATGCCATTCTTCTCGGCGACGGGGACAATTCTGTCGAGGAAATATTTGAGATTGTCCCACAAATCCTCTTCCGTCACATCCCGGTAGGCCTCGAATAAGGAGGTGAGATGTGCGAGACGCTCCGGCTCCCAGCCTGGCATGGTTAGATCGCTGTTCTGATTGATGATTTTTACGAGCTCGAACGGATCTACCCCGTCTATTTTCTCCTTCTCAAAGAATAGAGCGGTGGAGCCGTCTTCCAGCTCTTTGAACAGATCCGTTCTCGCCCAGTCAAATACAGGCATGAAATTGTAGCAGATAACCTTAACGCCGATTTGCGCTAGATTCTCGATCGTACGAATATAATTCTCGATATATTGATCCCGGGTAGGCAGCCCGAGCTTGATATCCTCGTGAACGTTTACACTCTCGACGACTTCCGTATGCAAGCCGTGCTTGCTGGCTAAGTCGCGGACTTCCGTAATCCGTTCCAGAGGCCATACCTCCCCAGCGGGCACATCATGAAGCGCCCACACGATTCCCTCCGTTCCAGGGATTTGTCTAATTTGATCCAGCGTAACCGTGTCGTTGTTCTCGCCGAACCAGCGAAATACCATACGCATGCTTTCCACCGCCTAGTTAATTTTTGTCTGGTTATTAAAATAATCGGGAAATTTCTCCTGAAGCAGGCCCAGATTATATATGCTGAGCGCTAGATGGGTCTCCATCAGGCGATCCGCCAAGGCTTCATTCTTCTGGCGAATCGCCTCATACATGTCACGATGCTGCTCGAACAGATGATCCCAGTGCGGCTCCGTTCTCATCCACAGGATGCGGCTCCGATTCAAATGGGCATTCATTTGCTGAATGACGCCCCAGGTTCCGAGCTTGTTGACCCCCGCGAACAATATACGGTGAAACTGCTCATCGAGCTCGAACATCGCCGTTCCGTCATGCTTCATCAGTGATTCCTTCTGCAGGGACAGATTGTTCCTGAGCTCGGCGAGCAGCTCCTCGGGAAAATGCCTGCAGGCCAGCCGGATCACGGCTCGCTCGAGCTGCTCCCGCATGAACTGGGCTTCCATCACGAGCTCCGGGTCAATCAGCGATACCCGCGTGCCGCGCTGGGGAAGCACCACCACCAATCCTTCCTGCGCAAGCCGGACGAAGCTCTCCCTGACGGGGGTGCGGCTCACATTGAAAGTGATCGACATTTCCTTCTCGGACAGTGTAGTTCCCGGAGCCAGCTCCATATTGACGATTTGCTTCTTTAACTCATAATAAACGGTATTCCCAGCCGATTCTTGCATGGGAGGGTTCATTCCTCTCAATCGATCACCTCCTTACTTCTTCCATACTACCACACTTGTATGGTAGTATGGAACTGAATAATAATCAAGAAATATCGCTGTGAATTGTTAGCCAGGAATATAATCTGTCAGGGGGATGGAGATGAAGCAATTTAATACCGAAAATCTGCTGCTTACGAGCAATAGCGCCAAGAAGCTCTACTTTGAATATGCAGCAGGGATGCCGATTTACGATTATCACAATCATTTGAATCCGGCGGATATTGCGGCGAATAAACAGTTCCGCAATTTGACGGAGCTGTGGCTGGAAGGAGATCACTATAAATGGCGGGCGATGCGCTGGCTCGGCATCGATGAATCGCTTATTACGGGAGAGGCAAGCGATGAGGAGAAGTTCATGGCCTGGGCCCGCGCCGTTCCGCGCCTCGTCGGCAATCCGCTCTACCACTGGAGCCATTTGGAGCTGTCCCGATATTTTGGCATCGAGGAGCGGCTGAGCGAGGAGAACGCCGCGGAAATCTGGCATCGCTGCAATGAGCGGCTGCAGGAGAAATCGCTTCGGGCGGCAGGCATATTGCAGCATTTTGACGTACGGGTCGCGTGTACGACGGATGATCCGGCTGATGATTTGGCTGCGCATGGACGAATCAAGGACAATGATCAGATTACGGCCAAGGTGCTGCCGACCTTCAGGCCGGATCGGGCGCTGAACATCACTGCTCCGGGGTTCATAGAGTACATGGAGGAGCTGGGCCGGGCAGCAGGCTGCACGATCGCAGGCTACGAGGATTTGTTGGCTGCCTTGAAGAACAGAATCGACTTTTTTCATGAGCAGGGCTGCCGTTTGTCCGACCATGGCTTCGGTGAGTTTCCATTTGAGCGGGCGACAAAGCGCGAGACGGGGGAGATTTTTGCCAAAGCGCTTCGCGGGGCAGCGCTGACGGACTCGGAAGAAAATAAATACCGCACGTTCACGCTGCTTCGTCTGGGAGAAATGTATTATGAGCGCGGCTGGGCCATGCAGCTCCATATCGGGGCAATCCGCAACAATAACACCCGCATGCTGGAAACCATCGGCAGGGACAGCGGGTACGATTCAATCCTCGATTATCATCTGGCTTCGTCCTTGAACGCCTTTCTGAATGAATTGGAGCTGGCCCGCCAGTTGCCAAGGACAATCGTGTACAGCCTGTATCCTTATCATTATGAAATGCTTGCTACGACAATCGGCAATTTTCAATCCGGCGAGAGCGCAGGCAAGCTTCAGCTTGGCTCCGCTTGGTGGTTCCATGACCAGAAGGAGGGAATGCTGCAGCAGTTGAAAGCGTTATCCTCAATCGGGGTCATCAGCACCTTCGTAGGCATGCTGACGGATTCGCGCAGCTTCATGTCTCTGCCGAGGCATGAATATTTCCGGCGGGTGCTGTGCCGGCTATTCGGAGAATGGATAGAAGAAGGAGAGCTCCCCGCAGATTACGGTTATATCGGGGGGATCGTGCAGGACATTTGCTACCATAACGCGGTTCGGTATTTCGGTGTTTCCTAGGCGCAGAATCGGACCATAATTACAAACATCAATGCCGGCTGCAGTCCGGGCACGCCGGCAGAGAGGAGGTATATCGATGGGGCTACACAGTGTTGTTCTTGTGGATGATGAGGTGTATACGCGGAAGGGGTTGATCAAACTGATCGACTGGGAGAGCTGCGGCTTCCGGATCACCGGCGAGGCCGATAACGGAGAAGACGCGCTGGAGTTGATTCGGACAACGAATCCCGATCTGGTCATTACTGACATTCGCATGCCGGTGCTGGATGGACTCGGGCTAATCCAGCAGCTGATTGAGGAGGATGAAGAGCCGCCCGTATTTGTCATTATTAGCGGCTATGACGATTTCAGCTATGCCCAGCAGGCGGTTCGCTATGGGGTGCATGATTTCATCCTCAAGCCGATCGACGAAGTTGAGTTCACCGACATGCTGTGCAGATTGAGCGACAGGCTCCTCCGGGAGCAGGACGAGAAGGAGCGGGAGAAGCGGCTGGAGAATCAGGCGATAATCGAATCGATCATCAAGAACGAAGCCGATGAGTCCGTCATAGCGGTTTGGGAGGCTCAACTGAAGATGACCAGCAGCAGCTCCTTATATTATATGTTCGTGGAGCTGAATGATCTGCATCCGTGGCGGGAGGCAGAGGAAGTACCGCTTCACCGGTTCATGGATCAGGTGGAGCAGGCGCTGCAGGCCATCGTTGGCGGTGAACAGCCGCTCTACATACACGAGCATCGCAACCGCATCGGGGTAATCGTTTCCGATCGCATGCTGAAGCCGTTCCATCATCATATCCGCCCGTTCGCCGAAGCGCTTCAAGCCAATATAGAGCTTCGCGAAGGGCGCGTCTTTATTTACGCCGGATGCCCGGTTCAAGGGCTGGCCGGTCTTCGGGGCGCATACGAGAGCGCCAAGGAGGCTCTGCTGTATAAATATATTCACGACCATGACGGCATCGTGATTCACAGTCCTAACAGTGAATGTACCGTTCAGTATATGCCTGTCGATCAGGAGCTGTACCATCGTTTAATCGAGCAGATCGAAGAATACCGGCTCGAGGAGCTTGAGCGTTCGATCAAGCAGCTGTTCCGGCGTTTTCAGGAGCTGCGCTATGCTCCGGAGGCCGTGAAGATGAATATTCACCAATGCGTAATCGGCGTGATCGACATTATCCGAAGCATGGATGGGGATGAGCGGACGCTCGGCTCCTTGAACCCGGTCATCGGCTGGCAGGACCTGAATTTGTCCTTGCGGGAACTGCAGCGTCTTTTTACCGCTTTTGCAGCGGAGAGCGGCCAATATATTTGTGCCCTGCGCAAGGAGCGGCAAAAGGGAGGCATCCATAAAATCCGCACTTACATTGAAGAGCATTACCAGGAGAACATCAGCCTGAAATCCATTGCCGCAAAATTCTACATGAATCCCGTCTACCTGGGCCAATTGTTCCGCAAAACCTATGGGGTATATTTCAATGATTTCCTTCTGCAGTTAAGAATAGGCGAGGCGAAGCGCCTGCTCCGCCAGACGGACATGCGCATATATGAGGTCGCTGATCGCGTTGGCTTCAGCAATCCCGATTACTTCGTCACCCAATTCGAGAAGCTGGAGAAGCTGACGCCAAGCGAATACCGCGCGCAGCTCATGAAGGGAGGGGCGTCCGAAGGGGCGAGCCGATGATACCTAATTTGAATAATGTCCGGCTTAGGGACAAAATGCTGCTGCTTTATTTTCTATGCGTATTCGTTCCGATCCTGCTTACGAATTTCATTTTCTATAATGTGACCACAACCAGTGTCAAAAATCAGCGCATGCAGGACATTTCCCGGGCTCTGGAGCAAGTCAAGAACGAGTTTCTTCAAGAAGTGGAAGATACCCTGCAGGTATCTTCTGTTTTTTATACCGACCATCTTCTTAACGAGATCATCGAGACGGAATACGAGCACCCCGCAGAGTATGTAGAAGCCTATGACTCCTATCTGCGGCGAACCATCAACACCTCCAGCCCGACCTACAATTCTGTGGAGGCGATCACCCTATATGTCGACAATCCCACGCTGCTGTATTCCGGCGGCATTGTTTATATCGATCAGAACGTCAAGCAGCAGGAATGGTACAAGCAAATTTCCTCAGCCAAGCAGTCCGCGCCGATCTTCGTGCGAACGGGCCAAAACGGCCAGCTGGATACATTCAGCGTGATCCGCCGGATGGATTATTACTATTTCTCGCGGCAGGAGAACGGGAACTTCCTGAAAATTGATATGCGCATGCCGGTTATTCGGCAGATATTTAACAATCTGAACCTGCAGGGCCGCATTTACTTGCTGAACGACCGGGAGGAGGTCGAGTATACGAACGATGCCGATCTCGACCTGCATGCGGGAGCCGTCCCCTTCGACCAGATCATCGCTCCCGAGCGAACGATTGAATTCCGCAAAGCTTATGGGCAAAGCAATAATTTAAGCGGCTGGAGCATCGTCGGGAGGATTTCCGAGGATGAGGTGTTCCAGGAGGTCAGACAAAACCGCGATTTCATTGTGCTGCTGACATGCCTTAATATTCTGCTGCCGACCCTGATTATCGTCTGGATTACCCGGTCGCTGAATGTAAGGCTGATTCGTATTTTGAAGCATATGAAGAAGGTTAAAAACCAGCACTTTGAAACGATTGGGGAGGAAGGCTCGCGTGACGAGATCGGACAATTAACCGGAGAATTCAACCGGATGACCCTGCAAATTCAGAGTCTTATCAACAATGTATACGTAGCTGACATCCAGAAGAAGAACCTGGAGCTGGAACGCCGCCATGCCCAGCTGAATGCGCTGCAAAGCCAGATCAATCCGCATTTTCTGTTCAATGCGCTGGAGACGATCCGCATGCGGAGCTTGATGAAGGACGAGGAGGAGACCGCCCGCATCATTCACAATATGGCGAAGATTTTCCGCAATTCTCTCGTATGGCGGAGGGACATGGTCACCTTGAAGGAGGAGCTGGAATTCATATACTGCTTCCTGGAAATCCAGAAGTACCGGTTCGGCGATAAAATCGACTACACGGTGACGGCAAGCGAAGCCGATTCTTCGATCCCGATTCCCAAAATGTCCATCGTCACCTTCGTGGAGAACGCAAGCATTCATGGCATCGAGCCGCTCAAGCAGGGCGGGAGGATTGAGGTAGAAATCAAGCAGTCCGGCGCGCAATTAATATGCTCTGTCCGCGATAACGGTGTCGGCATGTCCAGTGAGCAGGTCGAGAAATTGTACCGCTATATGGAGGGCGAGGAGGAGATGGGCGAGCGCATCGGGATTCAAAACGTCATTTACCGGCTGAGAATGTATTACAAGGAGCAGCTGAGTCTGAACATTAAAAGCCAGCCTGGCGAGGGGACGGAGATTCTTCTGATTATTCCGGCTGAGAAGCAATTCATATAGAAATCTATATCAGGCTCCTATAGTTTCCTAAGTATCAACTTTAGATTGACGGGTAAAACTCCCCGTTGGCCTCTTTTATAATGAAAGTGCTTACAATAATGAAGGGTTCGAAAGGGGAAGTCAAAAGCATGAAAAAAAGACGGTTTTGGCTAAGTTGTCTGACCATCGTAATGCTGGCATCGCTGTTGTCTGCCTGCTCCGGCGGCAAGGAGAGTAATCAGCCTCTAGGCAGTACGTCAACAGGCGGCGGGGCCCAGGAAGAGAAGCTGGATAAAGTAACTTTTACTTATTTTAATGCAGTAGCGGGCAAGGACATTAATACGAATGAGACGAGAATTGGCAAAATCATTGAAGACCAGACCGGCGTGAACTTTAAAATCGAGCATCTTGTCGGCGATGAGAATACGAAGGTAGGCACATTCATCGCAAGCAACAGCTACCCGGACGTTCTAGTGCCGGGCGGATCGATCGATAAGCTGCTGAGTGCGGGCTCGTTTATCCCGCTGAACGATCTGATCGAAGAGCATGCTCCGAATATCAAACGGGTATACGAGCCTTACTACAACCTGATGAAGGCCGAGGACGGAAATATCTATTTCCTTCCGATGAGCGCCGTAGTGGGCGAGTATATTTCCGCTCCGAACATCGAGCAGGGAGCCTTCTGGATTCAGCGCCGGGTGCTGAAGGAAGCGGGCTATCCTAAGATCAAAACGTTTGACGAATACTTGAGCCTGATTCGCGACTATGCAAAGAAGCATCCAGATGAGGACTTGACCGGATATATCGCTTTGACTACGCAAGACCAGTTTTTTGCTTTGACGAATCCGCCGATGCATCTTGCGGGGTATCCGAATGACGGGGGAGTCATCATCGACATGGAAACTCACGAGGCGAATGACTACGCCGATGATGAGATTACCAAACGTTATTTGCAGGAGCTGAACAAGCTGAATGCGGACGGATTATTTGACAAATCGTCCTTCGTTGACAACCGTGACCAGTACATTGCCAAAATCGCCTCCGGAAAAGTGCTAGGCTTCTTCGACTACAGATGGCAGGTAGGCCAGGCGATGAATAATCTGCGCGAAGTATCGCTGCAAACCGGTAACGATGATCTGGAATACATGGCATTGCCGATCGTGTTTGACGAGAACATCAAGGATCAGTATCTTGACCCGCCTTCCTTTGTGAACAACCGCGGGGTGGGCATCTCGGTCAGCGCAAAGGACCCTGTACGGATTATCAAATATTTCGATAATCTTCTAACCGATGAGAATCAGATCCTGTCCAACTGGGGAATCGAAGGCGAGACCTATTCCGTAGATGAAAACGGCCGATTCTACCGTACGGCGGAGCAAATTGAGCAGACGAACAAGGAATCCTTCCGCGAGTCGTTCGGATTCAAGTACTTTGAATACAACTGGCCGCGTTACGGCAATGGTTCTTCACTGCCGGACGGCAACTCCGTAGGGGCGGGGCGTCAGCCTGAAGTAGCGCAAATGTCTTATCACGAAGGTGACAAGAAGCTGCTGGAAGCGTACGGCGTCAAGTCGTTCTCGCAATTGTTCGCTGCGCCTGACGAGCGTCCTTGGTATCCGGCTTGGAGTATTCCGATCGAGCAAGGCTCGCCAGCGCAAATCTTTACGCAGAAGAAGGGCGATCTGCAGCGCAAATACTTCCCGAAACTCGTTCTTGCCAATCCGGCGGAGTTCGACAAAATCTGGGATGAATACGTAAAAGAGTTTGGCAAGCTGAAAGTGAAGGATTACGAGCAGCTGATCACAGATGAAGTTGCCAAGAAAATCGATCTGATTCAAGGAAAATAATAAACCGAGAATTTGAAATGGAAAGGCCGGCTGATCTGGACAATGAGAGGATTTCCGGCCTTTCTGTTATCTAAATTCCCCATTATTGGATAGGGAGGAGAAGAAACCGTGGACAATGTGACCCAATTAAGACCGGCAGAGACGCCGAAGGCTGATAATACCGATGGCGGCTTGAAAGGTTTCTTCCACAAGCTTAGCAAGCAGAGAGCGCTCGTCTTTATGTCAGTGCCCTTTCTGATCTGGCTGATTGTCTTCAAATATTTGCCGTTATGGGGCTGGAGCATTGCGTTTCAGGATTATAAGCCGGCAAAAGGCATGTTCGATCAGGCCTGGGTAGGCCTGAAGCACTTTAAATTCCTGTTCGAGGATGAGCACTTCGTCAGAGTCATGCGCAATACGCTAGCTATGAGCTTTATTAATCTTGTTCTGGGGTTTGTTACAGCGATTACTTTAGCGATTCTTCTCAATGAGCTTCGCAAGGTTGCCTTTAAGCGCGTTGTGCAAACGATCAGTTATTTGCCGCACTTTATTTCATGGGTCGTCGCCTCCAGCATTATTTCGACAGCGCTGTCTGCGGACGGCGGCATCATTAACGACGTGCTGCTGTGGCTCGGTCTGATCAAAGAGCCGATATTATGGCTCGGGGAAGGGAAATATTTCTGGGGAATACTCGGTGTTTCTGAGGTCTGGAAAAACGTAGGCTGGAACACCATTATATATTTGGCGGCGATGACCAGTATTGATCCGTCGCAGTATGAAGCCGCAGAGATCGACGGGGCAGGACGGTTCCAGCGCATTTGGAATATTACATTGCCGGGCATTAAGTCGGTTGTCGTCATACTGCTCATTATGAATATCGGCAACCTGCTGGAAACCGGCTTTGAACCGCAATATCTGCTCGGAAACGGCATGAACGTCGATTACTCCGAGAACCTTGATATCTTCGTGCTTAAATACGGGATTCAGATGGGGAACTTCTCCCTCTCGATCGCGGCGGGGATGTTCAAGACGGTGGTCAGCTTCATTCTCTTGTTTACAGCCAACCATATCGCGAAGAGACTCGGCGAGGACCGGCTGTTCTGAGGACGTACTTCGAAGGAGGATTCAATATGGCTAAGTCGCTATCTAAAGCGCCGAAGATGTATGCCCGGTTCAAATCGCCATCGGACCGGATATTCGATTTCTTCAATATCATCTTCATGATTTGTCTTGTCATCGTTACGCTGTATCCGTTCGCCAACACGCTTGCTGTGTCGCTGAATACAGCCAATGATTCCCTCAAAGGCGGCATTTATTTATGGCCGCGGGAGTTTACGTGGGAGAACTATAAATACGTATTTGAGGAGGCGACGATCTTTCATGCGACACTGATTTCGGCGCTGCGCACCGTCATCGGCACGGTGCTGTCCGTCTTCTGCTGCACGATGGTCGCCTATACGATCGCCCGCCCGGAATACGTGCTGCGCAAGTTTATTTCAATCGCCTTTATTTTGACGATGTATTTCAGCGGGGGGCTGATTCCCAACTTCTTGCTCGTCCGCGAGCTCGGCCTGATGAACAGCTTCTGGGTGTATATCATTCCGGGCTTGATCGGGGTGTTCAACGTCATCATTATCCGGTCGTTCATCGAGAAGCTGCCGGAAGGCATACTGGAGTCAGCCCGCATTGACGGCGCCGGCGAGTTCACGACGTTTCTCCGGGTGGTTCTGCCGCTCTGCTTGCCGGTTATCGCTACCGTCTCTTTGTTCTCTGCCGTAGCGCAGTGGAACTCCTGGTTTGACGTATTTCTGTACAATTCGTCGAATGTGAATCTGAGCACCCTTCAATATGAGCTGATGAAAATACTGCAGAACTCAAATGCATCCATGAACAGCGGCAACGACTATGCGAGCATGTTCTCCGGTTCGGAAGCTTCCATTAACCGCGTCACGCCGACGTCGATTCGCGCAACGATGACAATCGTGGCGAGCGTGCCTATTATCATGGTCTACCCGTTCCTGCAAAAATACTTCGTGCAGGGAATGACGCTAGGAGGGGTTAAGGGCTAATGAGCAGGGCTATTGCAAGACATGAACCGAAGCTGAAGGAGCTCTTCGCGGATTGCTTTCAGATTGGAGCGGCCGTGAATCCGCGGACGATCCAATCCCAGGAGGAGCTGCTGGCCTATCATTTCAACAGCATTACCGCCGAGAATGAAATGAAATTTGCCAGCCTGCAGCCGGAGGAGGGCAGATTCACCTTCGAGGATGCGGACGCAATCGTGGATTTCGCCAAGCGTCACGGTATGCAGGTCCGAGGCCATACGCTGGTCTGGCATAACCAGACGACGGATTGGCTGTTCGAGAACCGCGACGGGGGCTTGGTTGGCAAAGAGACGCTGTACGCGCGGATGAAGGAGCATATTCAAACGGTAGTCGGGCGCTATAAAGAGCATATCTATGCCTGGGATGTCGTGAACGAAGTAATTGCCGATGACAGGAAGCAGATGCTCAGGGAATCGAAGTGGACGGAAATTGCCGGGATGGATTTTATCGCCAAAGCGTTCGAGCTCGCGCACGAGGCGGATCCGAAAGCCCAGTTGTTTTACAATGACTATAATGAATCGAATCCGCTGAAAAGGGAAAAGATCTACCGGCTCGTGCAGCTTCTGCTGGAGCAGGGCGTACCGATCCATGGCATCGGCCTGCAGGCACATTGGAATTTGTATGATCCCTCGCTGGAGGAAATTCGCGCAGCGATCGAGAAGTATGCTTCATTGGGACTGCAGCTGCAGTTGACCGAGCTGGATGTGTCGATGTTCGCCTTCGATGACAAGCGCACGGATCTGAAGGAAGCCCCGGCCAAGCTCATCGAACTCCAGGCGCAGCGCTACGAGCAAATGTTCAGGCTGCTCAAAGAGTACAAGGACGTTATCAGCGCGGTCACCTTCTGGGGAGCGGCGGATGATTATACATGGCTGGATGATTTCCCGGTGCGCGGGCGCAAAAATTGGCCGTTCCTGTTCGATGGCCAACATCAGCCGAAGCCGGCCTATTACCGCGTGGCAGAGGCTGCAAAATCCCAGAAATGAGAAATAACAGGCTGCAGAGAGATCAGGGAGCGCAATCCCTGGTCTCGTGTGCGGATTGGGCGGCTATTTTTGGGCCGCTATTAGCCTTGCGGCCGAACGAATTATGAAGTTATGCAATGTAGTTAATAAGCCGAGAGGAGCAGCGGAATGAATACGAAGCGTAGCTACCGCAACCCGGTATTGCCGGGCTTCTATCCCGATCCCAGCGTGACCAGGGTAGGCGCCGATTATTATATGGCGACGAGCTCTTTTGAATATGTTCCTGGTTTGCCGGTTTTTCACAGCAAGGATCTGATTCATTGGCAGCAGATCGGACATGCGCTGACGCGGGCGAGCCAAATCGATCTGTCGGGGCGCAGGAGCTCGGAGGGCATTTATGCACCGACCTTAAGGCATCATGAGGGCGTCTTCTATATCATTACAACGGATGTGATGGGCATCGGCAATTTCTATATGACGGCCTCCCATCCGGCCGGGCCATGGGGCGATCCGATCCGGATTCCTTACGGGAACATCGACCCGTCGCTGATGTTTGACGACGACGGCAAGGTGTACGTGACAGCGCAAATGGGGGCGGACAAGGAATCGCACATTATTCAGTATGAAATCGATATTAAGACGGGAGAGGCGCTGAGCGAGCCTGTAGTCGTGGCCCGGGGCGACGGAGGGGTATGGACGGAAGGTCCACATTTGTACAAAATCGGCGGCCGATATTATTTGACCTGCGCCTGCGGAGGCACAGGGCGGGATCATCGCGTGCTGGTTTACCGGGGGGATACGCCCTACGGCCCGTTCGAAATGATGCCGCATCCGATGCTGACCCATAACCGCCTGCCTGACGATCCGATTCAAAACGTCGGCCACGCGGATCTGGTCGAGGATGCGGAGGGAAGATGGTGGGCCATGTTCCTCGGCGTCCGTCCCGTAGACGGGCAGTACAGCGTGCTTGGCCGGGAGACCTTCCTGGCCCCTGTACGGTGGACGGAGGAGGGCTGGCCGGTGGTGGACAACAATGAAGGAACGCTTCGGCTGGAGATGGCGGCGGAAGGGGCGTTCATCCCGCTGGAAGCCTCGGCTTCCGAGCCGAATTGGCGGGACGATTTCGCGGAGGCGCGGTTGGACCATCGCTGGACGTTCCTGCTGTCCCCGCAGGATGAGCAGGCGCTGCTGGGAGCAAGGCCGGGATATGCAGCGCTGCAGGGAAACAGCCTTACGCTGCGGGATGCAGGGCCTGCCTTGTTCCTCGGCGTCCGCCAGCAGCACCGGGAAGTCACCGTTACGACCGAGCTTCATTTCGCTCCACAGAACGAGGGTGAAGAGGCGGGCATTGCCGTCAGGCTGAACGAGCGGGGACATTTGACGCTCGGGATCCGCCGGAAGGAAGGGGCTTCGGTTCTGACTGCGGCCATGACGGATCAGGGGCTGACGATCGTGCTGGCGGAGGAGCCGATTCGTGCGGAGCGGATGCTGCTTCGCGTCGCCGCCAAGGAAAGAGAGTATGCGCTTCTTTACTCCTTGAACGGGAAGACGTGGCATGAAGCAGGATTCGCGCCAGCCCGCGCATTATCCCCGGAGGAGAACGGCGGATTTACCGGAGCGCTGCTCGGCATGTATGCGACCGGAAACGGCCGGAATTCCGAGACGCCGGCGTATTTTGACTATTTCAGCTATCAGGCGGAATAAAGAATAATTCTTATTGGCGTATTGTCAAAGCAGCTATTTTATCACCTTTTACAATAATAAAATCTCTCCTTATGATCACAGGGCATCGGCAAATGCCTGCGATTGTAAGGAGAGATTTTTTTGGCGGTATTTTTGCCGGGCAGGATATTATCTTTCCAGCTTCTTCGGATCCAGGGGATGCTCGATGACATTCTCCAGGCCTGTAGCAATTTCCCCGTCCCAGCCCAGCATGCCGCCGGCATAGTTATGTACCGAGCTGAATCCGCGCTGCTGGAAGTAGCTGGCTACGTTGAAGCTCCGCTGCCCGCTCCGGCATACGAACACGTACTCCCGGTCCGGATCCAAGTCGTCCATATAGCTGATAATTTCCCCCATAGGAATAAGCGGGATGCCCGGGATGTGGGCCTGCATGTATTCTTCCGGCTCCCTGACGTCGATGATGATGGTCCGGTTTCCGGAGTCCTGTAAAATGTCCTTTAACTCTTTCGTGTCGATATGGGATACTCCCTGAATGATTTCGCTCATAGCCGGGCACCTCATTTCTAATGTACTTGGTTTATTGTAACGCTTTAAGCGAAAATGTCCATGCTTAAATATCGTTCCCCCGTATCCGGGGCAATGCACAGAATGCGCTTGCCGGCTCCCAGTCTGCGGGCGAATTGAAGCGCCGTCCAGACTGAGGCTCCCGCGGACGGCCCGACTAGAATGCCCTCCAGGGCGGCCAGGCGGCGGGTCGTCTCCAGCGCATCGTCGTCGGATACCTGAACGATTTCGTCATAGACGCCGGTATTGAGAATAGGCGGGATAAAGCCCGGGCTGGTGCCGACGAGCTTGTGCGGGCCCGGCTCTCCCCCGGACAGTACCGGTGATCCCTTCGGCTCGACGACGGCGATCTGAATTCCGGGAATATGCCTGCGCAAATATTCGCCCGTACCTGTAATCGTCCCGCCGGTTCCGGAGGTGGCGACGAAAACATCCAGTCTGCCGTCCATTTGCTGAACGATTTCGGGACCGGTCGTCAGGCGATGAATGTCTGGATTGGCTTCGTTCTGGAATTGCTGCGGCATGAAGCTGCCTGGAATTTCGGCAAGGAGCTGCTTCGCTTTCTCGATCGCCCCGGGCATCCGCTTGGCTGCTGGCGTAAGCACCACCTGCGCACCGTAAGCCTTCAAAATATTAATGCGCTCCTTGGTCATGTTATCCGGCATGACCAGAATGGTCTTGTATCCTTTGGCTGCGGCGTTCATGGCCAGCCCGATGCCGGTGTTGCCGCTGGTCGGCTCAATGATGGTTGCACCTGGCTTCAGCTTGCCGGCCTTTTCCGCTTCGCGGATCATATGGGAGGCCGCGCGGTCCTTCACGCTGCCGCTAGGGTTGAAATACTCCAGCTTTACGTAAACCTCAGCATCCTGCGGGCTGACAAGACGGCTCAGCTTCACGGCTGGCGTATCCCCGACAAGCTCGGAAATGTTGCTGACTACTTTTCGGGTCATGGTGCAGCTCCTTTCTTTGGCCCTGTATGACAATATATTTTATCGGTTGAACCGTTCGACTTCAAGCTTGCTTGCGGAGAAAAGAAGAACCCTGGCGCAGGGCGGCGTGCCTCTGCGGCCAAGGTTCTTTCTGCTTCGTGTAGGCGGCAGGCTGCCAGATCCAGCGGGCAGCCATTACCAGGAGGACAGCTCCATCCGTTTCCATGTATCTTTGGCAACACAAACGTAAATGTAATTCTCGTCCCAAGCGATGTCTCCCTTATTGCCGGGAGCTTTGGAGGAAGCGGGGGTTTTCGGCTCGCGAATCGTTATGCCGTTTCCGTTCACATCCAGCTTGCTCTGCGGGTCATTGGTACCGACGCCGATATTTCCGTCGCTCCGCTTCACGAACAGGGAGCTGTCGATCGCTTCGCCATCGTCTGAGAAGCGTACCAGGCTGAAGTCGCCTCCGGCGTTATTGCCTTTAAGCTCAGAGCCGTTAGCTCGGAGACTCCAAAGCGGAGTGGTAGCATTGTCTTTGCCCGTCTTAGCAAATTGCAAATCCCGGTTCCCTCCGGCAGCGATTCGTAAAATTCCATCCATGACATTAAAGTTGGAGGAATGGGTGCGAATTTCGGACACATCGGTATCATAAGGAATTTCTAAACGGGTAAACAGCTGATCTTTGTATTTGCCGTCAGGGGACATCGTCGTTTCGATGGAGATATGCTTATGATCACGCTGCTCCGGATTGTTCGCTTTGTCATGGGACACGATTGCTGTTTTATCTACTCCTTTCTCATCTGCCCAGGATATGGCCGGCTTGGCGCGATCCGCTGTCCATTGCAGGCGGATCAGGTCCGACAAATGTCCTTCGCTGGCCACCCATTTTTGGTCGGTCGAGAGATGGATTCGTTCATTATGCGGGAAAGCGATGCCGCCGCCAGGAAGGGAGGATTCTTGGAAGGCCGGCGTCTGGCCTGAGGAGGAGGCTTGTCCAGAGCCGCCGCCCTGGCATCCCCCCAAATAAATCAAACTAAGGCTTAGAAGGAAGAGTGAAGCAGTTTTTACGGTTTTCATATGATTTTCTCCTTTCATGATTACAATGCATCATGCTCCAAAATAATATAGTCTCTCTTTAATTAAATTCCGGTTGTTCGCTTACAGGGACTAAAAAATCTATAAAGATGATAATAATTGCCACTATTTCTAGCAATAGGCTTATAGACGGGGGTGTCTATTTCTTCTAATGTTCTATGAAACATAATTTGGTTATTAAGTAATAGGTGATAAGGTAATTATGCTCGCTGCAGGGAGGGAGTGATGCAGGAGTGTAGGGGGCAAAGTTTACAGGCAACCCGGCTATTTCCCAGCTATAGGATTCTAAGAAATGATTACAGGCATCTAAGCGGCGTAAGAGGAAAGTGACCCAGTAAATTAGGGAAGCAAGAACTAGGGGAAAGAACTCTGCCGCTACTATAAAATATGTTTGTCTGTCAAGATGTGGACAAAGTTATCCACAGATTGTAGACTAACTTAATGAAAAAAGAATGAAAGCTTGCGTACCAAGAGATTGATCATTTTATGAGAAAAAGGATAAGTTTTTTCTGAAAACTGTGGATAATGTGGACAGTTCAGTGGATAATCTGCATGAATTTGTGAAAAACAGTGTTTTTAAAGGGAAAAAACGGCCTGAGAGGCCGTTTTTGATTGTTGATCAAAGGTGGATTTGTGGATAAGCTTGTGTATAACTAGATTGATTGTTAAGTGAATGTAAAAAAAATATTTTTCAGGCTTCTGCCAGTGACTCCCATTCTTCATAGGCAGCCATCAGTTGCGATTTATGCTTGTCGATCAATAGCTGTCTCTCCTGCACGGCTGTATAGTCCTGATAGACCTCGGGCAGGGCTAATTCCGCTTCAATTGCCGCGATTTGCTCCTCCAGCTCGGAAATGGACTGCTCCAGCTGTTCCAATCGGCGCTGCCGCATACGCTCCTCACGCTTCGCTTGCTTCTCCGCTTCAAATGAGGCAGCGCCATTCTTCGCCGGGGCAGGTTCACTGCCGGGGGAAGCGGGTTCAGCCGCAGCAGGTTTGGCGGATTGCCCTGTGTCTTCCTCTTCCGCAAGCTCCTGCAATTTCGCTAAATAGTCGTCATAATTCCCCAGGAAATGATGGGCGCCGTCAGGATGCAGCTCAATGATCCTTTCTGCCATCTTATTAAGAAAATAACGGTCATGCGAAATGAATAGCAGGGTTCCGTCATAATCGAGAAGGGCCGATTCGAGCACCTCCTTGCTGAACAGATCCAGATGGTTGGTTGGCTCGTCGAGAATGAGAACGTTGGCTTTTTGCAGCATCAGCTTGGCCAGCGCCACCCTTGCTTTCTCTCCGCCGCTAAGCGCCGCAATTTTCTTCTGAACGTCATCGCCGCTGAAGAGAAAGTTGCCCAGCACCGTCCGTATTCTGGCCTCCTCCATATGCGGAAAGGCGCTCCATACCTCCTCCAGCACGGTGTTTGCCGCACTGAGATGGGTCTGCTCCTGGTCATAATATCCGATCTTTACTTTGCTGCCCCAGACAATCGATCCGGAAGAGGCTTTGAGATCTCCGGTTAGAATTTTGAGCAAGGTTGACTTGCCAATTCCGTTGGGACCGATCAGGGCAACGGTCTCGCCGCGCCGCAAGTAGAAAGAGACACGGCTAAACAGCGGCTTGTTATCATCAAATGAATAGGAAAGGCCATCGACCTGCAGCACATCCTTCCCGGTCATATATTCCGCTTCGAAGGAGAAGCTGGCCCGCTTCAGGTCCCCGGTCGGCCGCTCCATGATTTCCATCTTCTCTAGAGCCTTGCGGCGGCTTTGGGCCCGTTTCGTCGTCGAGGCGCGGACGATGTTGCGTTGAATGAATGTCTCCATGCGGGAAATTTCGTCCTGCTGCTTCTCGTACAATTTCATCTGGCTCTCGTATTCGGCTGCCTTGAGTTCGATATAACGGGTGTAGTTGCCTGTGTATCGTTTCGATTGATGGCGCTCGATTTCAACGATGGCTGTGACGAGCCGATCGAGGAAATAACGGTCATGGGAGACGATCAGCAGCGCCCCGGCATAATTTCGCAAATAATCCTCCAGCCAGGTTAAGGTCTCGATATCCAAATGGTTAGTCGGCTCGTCAAGCATGAGCAAATCGGGGGCCTGAAGCAGAATCCGGGCCAAAGCGAGCCGGGTTCTCTGCCCGCCGCTCAGCGTTGAAATAAGCGTATCCGGCGGGAAGCTGCCGAAGCCCATGCCGTGCAGCACGCTGCGGATGCGAGTCTCGATCTCGTATCCGCCGTTATCCTTGAACCAGTCTTGTTTGCGGGCATAGCGCTCCAGCAAATCCCGGTAGGTTCTATCTTCAACGCCATGCTCGGCCAGGTCAGCGATTTCCTGCTCCATGGTGCGGAGCTCGCGTTCCGCCTCCAGCAGGGGAGCAAAGACGTTCAGCATTTCCTCCCAGATGGTGAGCTCTGATTGCAGCCCGCTATTCTGGGCGAGATAGCCGATCGTAGTTTCCTTTGCCTTAAAAATTTGCCCCTCATCGTAGGACAATTCTTGAGCAAGTATTTGCAATAGCGTTGATTTTCCGGCTCCGTTGACGCCAACAAGGCCAATGCGGTCCCGCTCTAAAATTTGTAGGTTAATGCCATGAAGTATTTCGGTAACACCATATCGTTTCGTAATATTAGTCGCTTGAAGTAGCATAACTTCTGTATCCTCCGCTTTTTCTTTCTATGTTTTTAGTGTACATGAAACTGCAGCGTATTGCATTTGTCTTTCACCTTGTGGAGTACAAGGGTTCCAATGCTATGAAAACGGGCGAATTCATGATATTTTTTCAGAAATCGCTTTAGTTTTCATTTTGCTTCAACAATGATAAACTAGATGAGAATATATTACTCTATGAGGGATTGATTATGACGGATATCCCGGATCTCAAACATCGGCTGCGCCAAGAGATGAAGCTCCGCCGGTCACAAATTTCGGAGCTGTCGCGGCAGGAGCAGTCCAAGGCGGCCAGCCTGCTGGCGGAACGGGAAATTTTGGGGCCGCTGCGCATTAAGCTAAATAGGCCGCTTACGGTTTTTATTTATGCCTCATTTCGGGATGAGCCCGATACAAGTGAATTGATGAACAGCTGCTGGCGGCAGGGGGATCGTGTACTTGTTCCGAAGGTGGCCGGGAATAGCCGGTTTACCCTTCATGAACTGAAGAAGGCCGGCGATTTGCTGCCGGGGGCCTGGGGAATCCCCGAGCCGGGGGAGCATACGGAGATTTGGCCCGAGAGCCGTCTGGGAGAGATCGACCTTGTCGTGGTTCCCGGACTCGCTTATGATAGAGCAGGCGGACGAATCGGCTTCGGGGGAGGATATTACGACCGCTTTATGAGTTGTTTAAATCCGGGGGCCGGCGCAGGTCCAGTCATCGCAGCGATGGCTTACCAGGAACAGATATTAAGGGATCATATTCCCATGGAGCCGCATGACTTCAGGGTAGACCTGCTGTTTACGTCCTCCGGTACAATATATATTAATGAAAGTAGTGAACGATAATGTCTTCGGAATCCCGGGAAGGGAAATGGACTCATTTTAACGAGCAAGGCAGAGCCAACATGGTCGATATTTCGGGGAAGCAGGTGACGGTCCGTACCGCCGCTGCGGTATCGACGATTACGATGCACCCGGACACGCTTCGCGCTATAAAGGAAGGCAAGGTTGGCAAGGGAGACGTCCTTGCCGTAGCGCAAATTGCCGGGATTCAGGGGGCAAAGCGGACCTCTGACTGGATTCCCATGTGCCATCCGCTGCCGTTGACGGGGGTCAACCTCATTTTTACGGATAACGGTCATAATGAGCTGTATGTGGAGGCTACCGTGAAGACGGAAGGCAAGACAGGCGTGGAGATGGAGGCGCTCACAGCGGTATCGGCTGCGGCGCTGACGGTGTACGACATGTGCAAAGCGCTGCAAAAGGATATGGTCATCGGCCCCACCCTGCTTCGCAGCAAAACGGGAGGAAAAAGCGGAGACTATTTATCTGAGCTTTAAATTATTGCTTCTATAATTATAAATATAAGTCGTCATTAAATAAGGATTTAAATTCAGACATAAATAACGGAGTTCCTAATGTGGATGAGGAGGGTGACTTCATGGTTTGGAAAACGGCGATCCTGACGGCAAGCGATAAAGGTTCCCGGGGGGAACGCGAGGATACGAGCGCCCAGGTGATCCGGGAACTTGTAGAGGAAGAGCTCGGCGGGGAAATTATAGAATACCGCATCGTTCCCGATGAACCGGATGAGATTATAGCGGCATTAATTGAGATGACAGATTATTTTCAAGCAGACTTAGTGCTTACTACCGGAGGGACGGAGCTGGCGATCCGGGATGTAACGCCGGAGGCCACGCGCCGGGTAATCGAGCGCGAGGTGCCGGGCATGGCTGAAGCGATGCGCTACTCGGTCATGCAGAAGAACCCCGCAGGCATGCTGTTTCGCGGCATCGTGGGCATTCGCGGCCGGACGCTGATCGTGAATCTGCCTGGCACGCCAAAAGGAGTTCACGAGAATTTGGCAGCCATTATGGACCAGCTGCCCGAGGCACTGCTGATGGTTACGGGGCAATTCCGGCTGTAGCTGCAAGCCCGGGGTTCAAATGCGGCTGAGGCCCAGGAGTGAATTTCACTGTTACTGTGTTACTAGTTATGGTATGATGTGGGCGTATGAATGAAATGTGAGAAGAAATGAAAATCTACATTTTTAAACTGCTTTTGGAAGGGGGATCAGCATGAGTGCAGGCGGTTTGTTATTGATTATCATCGCAGCGCTAATTATATTCGGGCCCAATAAGCTTCCTGAGCTTGGGCGCGTCGTAGGGCGGACCTTCAAGGAATTCAAGGATGCGACGCGGGACATTATGGAGGATCAGCCTCAAGACAGCAAGCCTCAGCCTCCGAAGGAGCTCCCGGCTTCTGTTCAAGAATCGTCAAAAGCAGAGGATAGAAGGCTGCCGGATTAAGAGGATCTTTTGCAGCAAGGAGCATGATAGTTCGGTGCGATCCCTTCCTTCGGGAAGGATTTTGTATGTTTTGAGTAATTTAGGAGTCGGGGAGGACGGCATATGGCTGAAGAGACGCAGCAAAGTGTAGTTGAACATTTAACGGAACTTCGCCGCCGGTTGTTTTGGGTACTGTTCGTATTTGTTTTCGTACTGGTTGCCGCTTTCTTCGTAGTTAAACCCATCTATAATTATGTCACGGTCAATGCCCTTTCAGGCGTGAAGATTAACCTGAATGCCTTCTCCTTCTGGGATGGCGTTGGCGTATATATGAAAATAGCGATGATGGTTGCGCTGGGCGTAACACTTCCCTTCACGCTGTATCAAGTATGGGCGTTCGTCAGCCCGGGCTTGCGGTCAGCCGAACGGAAGGCAACGCTTAAATACATACCTTATGTGTTCCTGTGCTTCCTGATCGGGATCGCATTCGGGTATTATGTCGTGTTTCCGCTGGCTATGTCGTTTACCGGCGAGTTAAATGCGGAGCTCGGTCTCATTGAGACCTACGGAATGGCTGATTATTTTAAGTTTTTGTTTAATATCATTATTCCGATTTCGCTGCTCTTTGAGCTGCCGATTGTCATCCTGTTTTTGACGCAGCTTAGAATTTTAACGCCAAGGCTGCTGCGGAAAATGAGGCGAGTGGCGTACTTTGCACTAGTGGTAATTTCCGTCATGATTACGCCGGCGGATTTTCTCTCCGCTTTTCTAGTGCTTATTCCGCTCATCATCCTGTATGAAATCAGCGTGATCCTCTCTGCGCGCGTGCACCGCAAGCTGCTGGCAGCGGACGCGGAGCGGGAGGCCCAATATAAATAAATGGACGCATGACGTCATGAGAAGCACATCTTCCAGGCTGGAAGATGTGTTTTTTAAGCTCAAGAGAGATTAAGCATCGGAGTCTACTGCATCGTTATATCACAAGAAAAACTACCATGAATTGAAAGAGCCATTTGGAATATTTATAGATACAAGAGGATATGATGAATAGGGCGCACTAAACAAATCCAATGGAAATGCGAAAAAAATGCAGCAGGGAACTTGAAATCCGAGCACATTTTGAGTATCATAAAAAGTGGTTGTTAGCACTACTGTGTATCGAGTGCTAACACATGATTACGTTATTAAATTCAACAAAACATATTTAAAGGAGGACATTTTCATGATCAAACCTTTAGGTGAACGTGTACTGGTAGAACCGATTGAGCAAGAGGAAACGACTGCATTTGGCATCGTGCTGCCAGACACAGCGAAGGAAAAGCCGCAGGAAGGTAAAGTCGTTGCCGTAGGCAGCGGAGCATTGAAGGACGGGGTACGTGTTCCATTGGAAGTGAAGGAAGGCGACCGCGTACTGTTCTCCAAATATGCGGGAACTGAAATCAAATACGAAGGCAAAGAATACTTAATTATGAAAGAGAGCGACATCCACGCGATCGTGGGTTAAGCGTACATCAGCCTGACCTTATGAATAAAGAGCAAATCCACAATCATTCAGGGAGGTAATTGAATTATGGCAAAAGAGATTAAATTCAATGAAGATGCTCGCCGTGCGATGCTGCGCGGAGTAGATGCTTTGGCAAATGCAGTTAAAGTAACGCTTGGACCGAAAGGCCGCAATGTGGTATTGGAGAAAAAATTCGGCAGCCCGCTGATCACGAATGACGGTGTAACGATTGCTAAAGAAATCGAACTGGAAGATGCGTTCGAGAACATGGGCGCTCAGCTCGTTAAAGAAGTAGCAACGAAAACGAATGATGTAGCCGGTGACGGTACGACGACAGCTACTGTATTGGCGCAAGCGCTGATCCGTGAAGGCTTGAAGAACGTTACTGCAGGCGCAAGCCCAATCGGACTGCGCAAAGGGATCGACAAAGCGGTTCGCGCTGCGGTAGAAGAACTGCAGAAGATTTCTAAATCCATCGAAGGCAAGCAGTCGATCGCTCAAGTTGCGGCTATCTCTGCTGGCGACGAGGAAGTCGGCGAGCTGATCGCTGAAGCGATGGAGAAAGTTGGCAAAGACGGCGTAATTACCGTTGAAGAATCCCGCGGCTTCTATACTGAGTTAGAGGTTGTAGAAGGAATGCAGTTCGATCGCGGTTATATTTCCCCGTACATGATTACGGATACGGATAAGATGGAAGCCGTTCTGGAGAACCCGTACATCTTGATTACGGATAAGAAAATCAGCAGCACGCAAGAGATTCTGCCAATCCTGGAGAAAATCGTACAGCAAAGCAGACCGCTCTTGATCATTGCTGAGGACATCGAGGGCGAAGCACAAGCGATGCTGATCGTGAACAAGCTGCGCGGTACGTTCAACGCTGTTGCGGTGAAAGCGCCTGGCTTCGGTGACCGCCGCGAGGCAATGCTGCAGGATATCGCTGCTCTGACAGGCGGCCAAGTGATTACCGAGAAGCTTGGACTGGATCTGAAAAGCACCAGCGTAGAGCAGCTGGGTAACGCTCGCCAAGTTATCGTTACGAAAGAGAACACTACGATCGTTGACGGAAGCGGGGACAAAGCTGACATTACAGCTCGCGTTAACCAAATCCGTACGCAATTGGAAGAGACCACTTCCGAATTCGACAAAGAGAAGCTGCAAGAGCGTCTGGCTAAACTGGCTGGCGGCGTAGCCGTAGTTAAAGTCGGTGCAGCTACCGAGACTGAATTGAAGGAGCGCAAGCTGCGCATTGAAGACGCATTGAACGCTACTCGTGCGGCTGTTGAAGAAGGTATCGTATCCGGCGGCGGTGTAGCCCTCGTGAACGTATACAATGCTGTAGCTGCGCTCCAAGTAGAAGGCGACGAGAAAACAGGCGTGAACATCGTGCTGCGTGCTCTGGAAGAGCCGATTCGTACGATTTCTGCGAACGCAGGCGAGGAAGGCTCCGTTATCGTGGATCGCCTGAAGAAAGAACAACCAGGCATCGGCTTCAACGCTGCTACTGGCGAGTGGGTGAACATGATCGAAGCAGGTATCGTTGACCCTGCGAAGGTTACTCGCTCCGCGCTGCAGCATGCTGCATCCGTAGCAGGTCTGTTCCTGACTACAGAGGTAGTAATCGCAGACAAACCTGAACCGGAAAAAGGCGGCGCTCCGGACATGGGCGGCATGGGCGGAATGGGCGGCATGATGTAATAAGGGGTTCAAAAACCCTGTAATAGTGCATGATTAAAGGCTCCCGAAAGGGAGCCTTTTTCTATTTAATCACATAAAAAATCACATTTCCTGCAAGACACCTTGCCATGATGGTAAACTGCTAAAACGAAGGGTGTAGATAATGATCAGAATGCCTTCCTAAAGCGATTTTTTTGTCCTCCCCATGTCCTCTTACTGTCCGCAATAAGGCCAATATTTACGCTGTGCTTTTTATAGAATGAATGTAGCTGAGATAAGAATTAGCTGCTATGAACTATAAAAAGCGGAGGTATTCATTCATGGCAAAAACAGATTGGACATTAACGGATACGGTGAAGCCGGATGACTTCAACAACATTGGGCGAGAAATTAATCAGTTGCGTACGGATGTGGATCAGTTTGAGGTTCCAACGGCCTCGTTAACGGAAGCAGGGATTGTGCAACTGTCGAATGCAACGAATAGTACAAGTGAAGCACTGGCGGCAACACCGCGGGCAGTCAAATCGGCTTTTGATACGGCAACTGCAGCGCAAAACACCGCAAATGCGGCTAATGCGGCGGCGGCAGCTGCAGAGACGCCGAGCGGCGCACAAAGTAAGGTAGATGCTCACGCGAATTTGACGTCAGTGCACGGGGCTGTCTCAACAGCTACAGCAAACCGCCTAATCCTCCGAGATGCTGCTGGCCGGGCTAAAGTGGCTGCACCTGCTGCTGCCGACGATATTGCTCGGAAAGACACCGTCGACAATGCAGTCGGGACGCTGTCGAATCTACTCACAACAGCCAAGGGTAATGCTGTAGCCGCAATAAACGAGCTTTTTACAAATGTCAGTAATGGGAAAACACAGATCGCTTCCGCTATTACTGGCAAAGGAGTACCGGCATCAGGGAGCGATACATTTCCAGTTTTAGCACAAAAAATAGGCCAGATACAAACTAATATAGAAGACGTTATGCAAGAGACATCAGATATGATTGCTAGAATTCAGGCATATCTGTCAATGGCAAATGGTTCTTATTTGAAGGTAACTTTGGATTCCCACAAGAACATATTATTTCGGAACAACCTTAACAAGATCGTTGTTTTAAACAAAAATATGGTTCCGATATATGAATCTGCTGATACATTCGCGTATGATTTTCCTGTTATTTCCCCGGACGGTCAGTATTTCTTTACGTTGTATAGGATATATGCAAGTGGTTATTACCACCGTATAGCTAAATATACAACGTTAGGTGTTAAGGTGTGGGAAACTGAAAGGGAACGTTATGAACAGTTTACTAGAGACATAGCTACAAATGGGAATGTTTTGGTTTGTTTGTGGGCGGATGGAAGGCTGGAGTTTCTAAATGCTAGTAACGGCGCGCTGATCAGGACGGTCGCCCTAGAATATACCGGCTATGATAATGTTTTATGGGATGAAGGGTTGGGTATGTTCGTGTGTTTGGAGCGGCAGGATAGGATGGCTTTTGTAAGAACCGATGGCACTATCTACAAGACAACCACCACCTTGGCGGAATCGCAGGTAGAGAGGCGACATCTTTCTAAGAATATTTATAAATATATATATGGTCGGGAGTTGTATCCACGTACTCAATTCTAAAAGGGGGATCTGATATGTATCTAAAGTTAACGGAAAATGTGGAAATTATTGAATGAGTTACCATTCGATATATTTATTCAGGTATTGATATTTGTGCACTTACATCTGCTTATGTTTTAAAAGAAGGAGACCGATTTGTGGCGTATGTAGGGATGCCAGACGGTAGCGATATCCCTGATGGGGCCACTGAAATAACGCTAGAAGAGTATAACGCCGCTGTGCAGACAGTGGCCAATCCGGAGCAGGAGTTACCTTTGTTGGAACAAGTAAAATCGCTCGAATCTGACCTCGCAAACTTGTTACTAGAAAACGCTGCTGACAAGGCCACAATTGCAACGCTGGAGGATACCGTCGGTAATCTGCTTCTGGAAGTTGTAGCACTGAAAGGAGGTGCTGAGTGATGTGGTTCTCATCGATCAAGCGATTTTACGACAATGGCCATCCGGCGTACACACCTGAGAACCTAAAGATGTTTGTAGTAGCTAAGATGATTACGCCGCAGCAGTACCAGCAGATTACTGATATTGAATATGCGTAGAGACAGCGCCTCAAGGCGAATTTTTGTGGAAAAAATCCAAACATAAACAAAACATCCTAGCATATGGTAATTTCGTTGGATTCAATTGAAGTTAGCAAGCGATTATAATAGAGTCGAATCTAGCGATTCAAATAAACTGTAAAGGGTGGAAGAACATGAAATTTAAGAAGATATTAACAGTTCTTTTCACATCTGTGCTATTACTAACATTCTCGTCGCCTGCAGGTGCTGTAACGGGGTTAGGTGATACTAAAGCAACAGCAATAACTCTTATTCCCCGAACTGAATATAATTTATTTATATCCAACAGCACTGATCAAGATTGGTATTCGTGGAAAAATAATACCGGCGGAGCTGTATATGCTTCAGGTTTTTTAAACCAAGGGAACGTCAATCATCTAGTTGGTTTTATGATTAAATATGCTGATGGTTTTGAAACTGATATGCTCTATGCGATGAGCAAACCACATCATTCTATACATTGGAATGGTTTTATTATTCCAAATGGTGCTACTGTTTATCTTGTCGTTGAACAAATGGGAGAGTTTAAAATGTACGAAGGATATCAACTGGTATTTATTAATTATCCAGTTGATTAAAAAAAATACTTAGAAAGAAGCACCCTTTTGGGTGCTTTTTTTCATGCCCTCGGAGCCGATCCGGTGGCTATTCATATTGAAATGGGGGTAGGGGGATGGATGGAGTACAAGCCGAAATGTTACAGCGAATCAGAAGGGTAGAAACTACTGTGGACAACATGAATGAAAAACTAGATAGGGCAATATCGGCGAACGAAACTGCGGTAAAAGCTCTATCATCTGCTAAATCTGCACATGAAAGATTAAATCGTATCGAAGATGGTCAAAAGTGGCTCTGGCGAACATTCGCCGGGGCTTTTATCTTGGCGATTGCCGCTTTTATTATCGCTGGCGGGGCTCCTTATTTATTGTTTAAACTACAAGGCTAATGTAGGTAAAAGATGCACTTTAAAAGAACAGAGACTAAATCAGAGAGGCCAGTAAATCATCGGCAAAACTTTCAATAATGATCTAGAAATACAGGAGTCATATACCAATCTTTAGATCCATAGTTACTGTCATATACACTCCTTATATCCCTAGTTACTCCTTGTTCAATAAGTAATGTTCTGAAGCGTTGACTTATAAATAGGGGTTGATAAACGAAGCTTCCATTACTAACCGATTCATTTAATAAATACAGATCATTTGTACAAGTTTTAATATCTGACGTTTCATAAAGATAAGGATAATTCACTTTTCCTTTAATACCACAGACATCACATTTTCCTTCAGGCTCTGACACAAAATGGTAGCTTTTAGATTTTTGACTTAGCGGCGGCATATTATTATTAATAATAAGTTGATAGGCAGGTACATAATTTTCTGCTTTTCCATGATGAATAACCTCTTTCAACTGATATCCTGTAATTTTCCACTCTGACATAAGTCTCGCCATTTCTTCAGAAATAACCCAAAACATACTGTCAACGTTGATCATATATTTTTTTCTTAACTTTGAGGTATCAATTACCAGATTTGATTCTAAGGATTGTAATTTAAGCCCACAGGCATTACAGAAGGTCTCCTTTATCATAGGGGTTTTGGTATCAAATAAATTAGCACTAGCTGAATTTCCAGTTGAGTTTACAGCAAAAAACGGTGCTTTATTATAATCATCGTTATCGCAGTTAAAGAAAATTGCTTCTCCGATCCCGGTAATTGGGAAAAAATTGATCAATTTATTGTATATAATTCTAATCTTATCGGTCATATCTTCAGTAGGTTTGAAGGTAATCGGAACTAAATACCTTATTTCAGTTGTACGACTCCCTTTTTCAGGTGAGATAACCGTAATGCCAAATTCATTGAAAAAACTTTCAATTTGTTTAGAGTACGAATAATCAATAAAGAAACTTATTCTATTGATTACTTCCATTTCTTATCCTCCTAATTTTATTGAGAAAAAGGGGCGAGCATATGCCGCCCCCTATATAGATTATCACTCATATTGTTTGTTTAATGCAAATTTATAAAGGAATTCCCAAACTTCATCATCTGTACTTTCCCAAAGTTTTTTATAAGCTTCAATATGCGCATCAAGAATCTCATTTTTAGTGAGCGTATTAAGGTTTGTACCATATGGAATTTTTGATCTCATCTTATTTGTTATAGCTTGATAGTAACCCCCGCTCTTAGAGCGGTACGGACGATTACTGGACTCAGTATTAGGGGGATGTAATGGCAGCCCAGCGGCAACAGAGGGAAGAGACGAAGAGGCAGCGTGTTGAGCTTGACGATCAGGAAAAGGTGCAGATAGGCCGTTTTATTATCGAGGCGCAAAGGAAGCGGTCAGGCGATCAAATTTCGCATGTACCATGAATATGAAGATGCCTATGTGATTGGTGTAGGCGAACATAGGCGAACAATAATTTTGTTTAAATTGATATCTTCTTTGAATAGTAGGGTTATTCGAATTCCAGTGAATATGGATGAATCGATAAACAACATGGGCGGCATGATGTAAAGATGCTTGGAACCTTGATATATTAAGGTTTTGAGCGATTTATATTATACTCAGCCAACACTTTGCCAACATTTATACTCAGATAATGATCTATAGGTAATAAGCCCCCTCAAAATGAGGGGGCTTATTTTATTGGCTAACTTAGTGTAACCTTTCCAAACTAGCGGGCCAATTGAATTTTATAGGGTACTTTGACTATCCACCAACACCATGCCGTATATTTAAAACAGTCGCTTTCTTAGTTAAGGTTTTTATAGTGAACAATTCCGCAGTAGGCTGCTGGATCAATATTTTTAAGTGTCCTCAAAAATCCTAGTGAAGATTTTATATAAATGCAGGAAGATCACTTGACTTTATTTTAGGCAAATGTAAAATACAATTATAGGCAATTGTCTAATATCGATAATCGGCAGGCTAGTGATAGGAAGGAGAGAGAACGTGAGTCAGTTGAAAAAGATACCTGATGCTGAATTTGAAATTATGAAGGTGGTATGGTCAAACGATCCACCATTAACAACAAAGATTATTATGGAGCAATTAGGTAATGAGAAAGAATGGAAAGCCCCTACAGTTATCTCGTTAATGCTTCGTCTCGTTGAACGGGGATTTTTAAAAACAGAGAAAATCGGTAAAGAGCGCACGTATTTTCCATTGGTAACGAAAGAAGACTACCTTAAGTTCGAAACAGGTAATTTTATTAAGCAATATCACGGAAATTCCTTTGTAAGTTTTGTAAATACTTTGTACGATGGGAAGGAATTAAGCGAAAAAGATTTGGACGAGCTAATGAAGTTGGTGAAAGAACGGAGGAGGTAGCATGCAGGACTTTTTGAACACTCTTCTTACCAGTTCGATCACGATGTCCATTGTGGCGGTTCTGCTAATTTTAATTTCTCCACTTTTATCAAAAATATATGAATCCAAGTGGCAGTATTATGCATGGCTTGTAATTGTGATTGGGTTCATTATTCCCTTTAGACCTGATATCCATTTTTCGTTTCTAAAAGTGGGCTTACCTACGATTCAACCAAGCGAAGTGTTCCACCTTGGTACAAAAGAATTTGTTACGGTGGCAAGTAATGAAATAATTGGGTCACTAGAGGATCCAGTAAAATCGATCTATCCAGTTATTGGATGTATTTGGATTACAGGAATGATTTTAGTTATTGCTTTCCATATATTTCGTCATCTTCATTTTATAAAGTTGGTAAAACGTTGGAGTGAGAATGTTGGTGACGAGAAAATCCTAGCTCACTTGGAGGAACTAAAAGCAAAAATAGGTATAACGAATCCAGTGTATTTGCAAAGGAGTTCATTAATAACAACCCCAATGATGTTTGGTGTTGTTACCCCGACTATCCTGTTACCTTCAACAGATTTCTCAGAGGATGAATTGTCATTTATTCTGGCACACGAGTTGGTTCATTATAAGAGAAAAGATATTTGGTACAAAAGTTTAGTGCTTTTAGCAACAGCAATACACTGGTTTAATCCGGTCGTGTATTTGATGTCAAGATCTATCGCTCTACAATGTGAATTGTCCTGCGATCTGGAAGTGGTGAAAAATTCTCAAGAGGATAAAAGGCAACAATATTGCGAAACGATTATCGGTGTCATTTGCCAGCAGTCTAGGTTTAAAACTGCATTATCAACTCATTTTTATGGAGGGAAAGAAAACATGAAAAGCAGAATTTTATCTATTATGGATACAAGAAAAAAGAAAAGTGGTATTGCTCTTATTTTTGGAATACTGGTCTTGTCTATCGTGGTATTTATAGCGACTGGCATCGGTGAAGCTGCAACTAGCTTAGCATCAAATGATAATTTTAAAGTTGATGGAAAAGATCAAAGCCAAGTATACGAAGGACTTACTGAATCTAAACATGTTATTGATGTAGATGTAGACTCTTTAGGTAGTGGTGAAGGCGTGAATCTGGGACAGTATGCGCTTGAAGAAGGGGATTTCATCACTTATAAACTTAAGTCAGAAGGAACGGGGAATTTAACTATCAGCTTTATGAAAACGGACGAGTATATTGAGAGTGATGGATATTTAGGAGTAATCGGATTAACTGGCAACGAATTAAATAAGGAGTTCCCTCATCCTCATGTAGTACCAAGCCATCTAGCTGGCACGTACTATTTGTTCGTTGGTAATTATGAGGGTAAATCTTTAGAAAATATTAAAGGGAGGGTTGAAATATCAGTAGCTGTTGAGTAATAAATTATAAAATACTCTTGTAAAAAAAAAAGGCTTCTCACGGGTTCAAATTTGAACTTGGTGAGAAGCCTTTTTCTATTGATGATTTTCAATTCTATCTCTGGCTTGTTATAGCCTCTTTTATAGGCGGCAGCTCAGATGGTGGCCAAACGGGAAAGGGTCGCTTCTTTATTTTCCATGCCCATCCAGTACATATTCATCGCATTCAGTAATTCCTCGATTTCGTGCGGGTTCAGATTTAAATCGGATAATAAAGCATAGGTATGGCTGATATCCCGGTATATATTGTACCTGGACGGGCGGTACCCGAGCTCTTCTCCATGCCACTCGGCGGCTCGCTGCAGTGCAGGGATACTGTAAGTCGTTTTCCGAATATGAAGCTGAGACCGGTATGACGTCAAGTAATCGATAAACACCTGAGCCGCAGCTTTTTGCTTGGAGCGCCGATTAATTGCCATTCCGATCGTAATCAGCAGTGTTTTTGGAGTATGTACGTAGGGCAGCGGCGCGATATCGAAAGGAAAAGAAGCCCTGCGCAGTCTATTCATGTTGAAATAGGTTGTCATCATAACAGAGATTCTCTGCTGAGAGAATAATTCCTCAACATTGACATCATTCTCAGACAGCAGAATCTGAAACATATTCTGGCGTTGGATCAATTCGTTGCATGTTTGGATGCTGTCCATAATTTGCGGAGCAGCTAGATTCATTTTCCCCGTCTTATTCCTCTTAAACTCCACACCACTCTGGAGCAGGAAGATTGGCCATCGGTTCAAGGTTGCCGGGTAAAAATAGAAGGCCAGCCTCGATTCATCCCGGCCCAAACGATCCAAACAAGCCATAAATTCCTGCCACGTCCATTCTAGCGGCGGTTCATCTGCTTGACGCTGCTCGAAATGCTGTTGGTTATAGCATAGGATAACCGGAGAAAAAACGATCGGTTGCACATACTGCGTCTTATCCCTCATGAAAGGAGGAGATAGATAGGGGTATATACCTGCTGCAGGCTTGATCGGTTCGAAAACTTCTCGGATATCGGTGTGTCGATCTTCATACTGATTGAAGTTGATATGGTTGATCGTTAGAACATCCAGCATTTCATTATACAAGTAATTGCTCGTCACATCGTAATAGTTCTCATACTGTAGAGGGACCGGTTGTATGCGAATATGAGGATGCTCCTCCTGAAATGCTGCAATAAGGTGTTGAAGATCCACATCCTCCATCAGAGAAGGATAGTAACCAAAGGAAAGAGATACAGTTGAATGCCTGGTTGAATCCTTCACTCGAATTCCGACTCGCGGGATTCTTTCAATTAAGGATTCGGCTGCAAGCTGATCGAGCCCCTTTTGAACAGAGTTGATACTCAACTGAAACTGTTTGCTTAATTGCATCAATGAAGGTATGAATTCTCCGCTCTTTAATCTTCCCGTGACGATATCATCTCGCAGTGCAGTGATCATTTCGTCCAGTCGATTTCGAAACGTAGTCCGGCTAGGTTTGGCCTGCAAATCCGTTCGTCCCCTTTTAAGCTCATTAACTGAATTGGTTTCATAAAATTGAATTTTGTAGAGCTATCAAACTAACACCATTATACGGAAAAAGGAAAATTTTGTCCAAGCACTGTGAAGGAAAGCCAGATGCAGACCTATTTTGACATGATTATTGGGATAAAGGAATTGACAGCGCTTTAATTAATGTAATATCATGTGGATATGATACAGATATGATATAGAAATTACTAGAGTCGAAAGGAGGCTCTGAAAAGAAAGCGGCTGGTTGAGCATATGCGCAGACGGCAGATTGGCAGCAGCAATGAGCGGGTAGTTTGAATTCATGTAAGCGGTTACCATTATTAATAAACCGGGGTGATTCAGTGTCTGGAACATCGTATCAACGTGTATTATCGATAATTGTTTGTTTTGCAATGATATTCGGAATGCTTTCCTTCCCCACTACTTCAGCTGCAGATCAGGAGGCACCGGAGATATACAATGCAGGCTTTGAAATGGATTTAGTCGACGGGCAGATTCCAGGTTGGAGTATAGTTACATCAAATAAAGTGAGTACGGTGACGATCGATACATATGCATACTCGGGGGATAGAAGCCTGCACTTTCACAATTCGTCAACTGAGGAGCAGTTGCAGGTAAAGAGTGATTATGCTTCCGTTGTACCTGGTGGAAAATACAATGCCAAAGCATTTGTGAATGTTGTCAGCCAAACCCATAGCATTGGGTATGAGGTTCATTTCTTTGACAGTAACAATGTAAAGGTCGGGAATGCTACCTTTATTAATTTCGCTAAAGGCACCCTTAAGCTGAACGAGTGGAATGAGATCAATGTGCCGTTTGAAGTACCGGTTGGCGCAACACAAATTGAAGTTCGCTTCAATTCAGGAAAAGTTGCTTTGACGGAAGCGTACTTTGACGATGTTTCGGTCGAAGTCGTCAGTCTGCCGGGGCAAGAAGGGCCGGATGAACCCGAACCAACAGGAGAGATCGTCAATCCCGGCTTTGAAATGGATTTGGTAGATGGCCACATTCCAGGTTGGAGTCTTGGCCCAGGTACGGATGGGCTGTTTGAGGTAAGTACGGATAGAGCGAACAGCGGCGAGAGGAGTCTTTATTTTAAAGATTCCTCGGATAAGACAGGTCTACGGGTGTTCAGCGACAAGTTTGTGATTATGCCAGGTGAATCATACATTGCGAAGGCGTATGTCAATGTCGTACAGCAAACTCACAATATTGTTTACCAGATTTATTATTATAATGAGAATAATGATCAAGTTGGCGTGAAGCAGGAACTGTTTGGAGAGCTGGCACTTGGCAAAAACCAATGGACTGAAATTCGGGTGATGACCGACGCGCCTGCTTCAGCGGCTTATGCTAGAGTTGCTTTTTATTCCGGAGATCCGAGTTTGACTGAGGCGTACTTCGATGATGTCTCGTTCGAATCGATCCCTCAAGAGGCGCCGCTGGATCGTGAATATGGAGCGCCGGTAGACCTGGGACCGATGGTAAGCGTGAATCTAGGTCAGGCAGCAGCCATACAACAGAACTCGCTGGGTGAGAATGAAGCCTACTTCATGTCGAACGGTAAGCCGGGATCCTTCTTTGTTGTTGATGCAGAAACGGGCAAGCTGAAGTTTTCAAAGGTTATTCCCAATACGGAAGCAACATGGGCGATGACCGTTGGACCTGATAAAAATGTGTACTTCTCGGGTACTGCAGATCGGAATTTGTACCGGTATGTTCCTGAGAAAAAAGTCGTAGAAACCGTAGGTGTTAACCCGTCTGATGCTTGGGTATGGGATCTTGAGGCAACACCTGATGGTAAGATCTACGGCTCCACCTATTCAAAGGGCGGAGAGGGCAAGGTTTTCGAATATGATATTGAAACCGGTCAATTCCGGGATTACGGGTCGATCATGCCAGGTCGTGAATATGCCAGAGGCATTGCAGTAGATGAAAAGTATATTTATGTTGGGCTCGGCACCGATTACCTGCACTTGTTCAAAGTCGATCGGGAGACGGGTGAGAAAAGTGAAATCCCTATAGAAGGATATACAGGCAGTGCAGGCGGAATGGTTGCGGATGTGTTCGTTCTTAATGGCAAGCTCCTTGTATCGGTGAGCACGGTCAATATGGTTGTCATGGATATAGAAACCTACGAGATTGAGCATACATTCCAGTATAGCAACATGATCTCGGAACCGTATCCGGTCGATCCTAATGTCATCTTTTATAAGTTCGGCACAGAGTTTTTCAAATATGATTTCAGCACGAATCAGTCGACTCAGATTGAGCTGCCTTTTCCGCTGCCGGATACAGTTCGAGTGAAGGATATGCAGTGGATTGAAATGACGAGCGGTCCAAAAGCGGGGGAGACCGTTTTGGCGATCATCACTCAGTATGGCGAATTTATTTTATACGACCCAACCGATCACTGGCTGTCGTTTATTGAACTGGAGATCGCCCCTCAGCCTGTTGCGATTCAAGCTCTCAGCACAGGAGAGGACGGTCGATTGTACTTAGGTGGGTATCAACGGGGAATGAGCGTCTACAATCCGTTTACCGAACAAGTTGAATTGAATATTTCCTCGTTTGCACAACCGGAGGGCATTGGGTTTTTAAATGGTCACGTATATTACGGAACCTATGTTGCTGCCGTCATGTATCGCTTTGATCCAGCTAAGGACGTTCAGTTGAATGTGAATCCGGAAATGGTGTATCCGTTTAAAAATTACCAGGATCGCCCGTTCGCTTTAACTTCAGGGGATGGAAAGCTTTTTGTAGGCACCGTTCCTGACTACGGAATATTAGGCGGATCGCTTGGGATTTATGATGAAGCAACCGATCAATGGATGCAGTACGATCAAGTGGTTCAGAATCAAAGCATTATCGGTTTGGCTTATAAAGACGGCTATCTATACGGCGGCACTTCGGTCTGGGGCGGCTTAGGTAAAGATCCGGTCGAATCTGCTGCAAAGATGTTCATATGGGACGTTAAAAATGGCAAGAAAATCGATGAATTCACACCCGACATCCCGGGGATCGATGAAGCGCCTCGGATGATTGGCGAGCTTTCCTTCGGACCAGACGGACATCTCTGGGGGGCCGTAGATGGAACGATCTTCGCGATGGACGTCGCCACAAAAGAAATTGTGAAGAGCAAGACGATTCGTCCGAGCTTGTATAATACGAGCAAGTGGAAGCCATACCGAATCGCCTGGAGTCCAGATGGTATGCTGTATACGACATTGTCTCGCACTTTGATGGTTATTGATCCTGAGACATTGCAATATAAGGTAATCGACGATAAGGGCTTGATGAATGATATGGCCATCGGCATTGACGGCAGCATCTATTATGCGCCGAATGCAGGGACAACAATGTCCGTGATTGCGGTACCGGAAACAGATGCGACTCTTTCGGCGATCATAATCAATGGAGAGCCTCTGAAGGATTTCTCTCCTGGGGTGCTGGAGTATGCTGTTTCTGCCCCACATGCGTCGGATGTTCAAGCGACAGCAAAGCAAGCTGAAGCTGCGGTCGTTATAGAGGATACTCGCGAGGCTGAAGGGAAGACACGCATACATGTGACGGCCAAGGATGGCAAATCAACGCTTGACTATGTCATCATCTGGAAGGAGTCGGAACAGCCGGAACAACCTGAACAACCTGAACAACCTGAACAGCCTGAACAGCCTGAACAACCTGAACAGCCTGAACAGCCTGAACAACCTGGACAACCTGGACAACCTCAACAACCAGTTCGTCCATCTACACCTTGGAAGCCTGCACCAACCAAGTCAGATGATCCAGAAAAGCAAATTGTGAATGAGGACAGCTTAAAGGCTGGTCAACAACAAGGCAAGGTGCAGGTGGACATTGCCCAAGGCAAGAAATCCGTATGGCTTCCAGCCAGTGCGGCAGGGATTGTTGGTGAAGACGCTATACTGCTGGCAAGTGATGAGTTTGCGATTGAGATTAACCCCGCAGTGCTGAAGCAGCTGCAACAGCTTGTATCTGAAAAGGAGCTCGCTCGAGCGCACATCATATTTTCCTACGAGAAGATCACTGATGTGGACATGAATGATATAGTAAAGAGGGCTAAAGAAGTCCATAAAGCAGATGTTAAAAAAGCAGGGGAAGCATATACGTTCAACCTTTCGGTTCTTACCGGTGATGGAAAACAATACGAGCTTGTTGTATTAGATGAACCTCTTATATTAACGATGAAATTCCGGGAAGATGCGAATCGCGATTTGACGGCAATCTACGATGTATCTGATGATGGCACGTTGGCTTACATTGGCGGAAAGCTTCAAGGCGATTGGCTGACTGCGGAAATCCATCATTTTAACAAATATGCTGTGTTGGAGTATAACAAAACGTTTGCTGATGTACGAGAAGATCATTGGGCCGCTCAAACCATCAAGATTATGTCAGCGATGCTAATCGCGAATGGAGTCAGCGACACCCAATTTGCACCGGATCAGAGTATAACCCGAGCGGAATTCGCTGCGCTTATCGTTCGGGTACTGGGACTGGATGCGGAAGGAGCAAGTCCATTCGCGGATGTCACGGCGGGAGACTGGTTTGCTTCATCCGTGGCTGCTGCTTATCAGGCAGACATTGTTAATGGGCGAACTGAAACAGCATTTGCTCCGAATCAGACCATCTCACGAGAAGAAATGGCAGCTATGATCGTTCGAGCGTATAACTTCAAGCAAGCTTCTGCGATACAAGCGAAGGAAGAAGCATCGTTTGCTGATCATGGCAACATCAGTTCATGGGCAAGGGAATCTGTAAACACCGCCTATGAGCTTGGCTTAGTAAGCGGTCGCGGGAACAATAAGTTCATTCCGAAAGGAGAGCTTTCACGCGCGGAGGCCATTCAGGCGATTTTCAATTTAATGAAAAAGTAAATACATGTAGTAAACCTCGCTCGTATCTAATGGGCGAGGTTTATTATTATTCCTGATGAGCAGCGGGCAATTGAATATCGTTACATTCAAGGGTAATATTCGGCGAAAGCTCGATGATGGCTCATAGAGCATAGCGAACTCGCTTAAGTTGATGAGTTCTTCGAGCAGGATGATGCGCTGTTTTGAAGTAATTGTGGATAATAAACTTAGCTAGCACCTTCGGGTGCTTTTTTCATGTCTTCGTCGGACTCCCGGGGGCTATTTTTGGCGAGTATATTGGTAAATAATCAAGATTGTTTGGTAGCGTTGTATTGGCCAGTGAGATCGTTCGTCAGATTAGTTCTGAAAATTTTATTGTGTACTTTGTGTATATTGTATATAATGTATATATAAAAATCGTCAGCTGCAGGAGGAGCAAAAAATGCAAATATTGATTTCTAATAGTTCCAAAGAGGCGATTTATATTCAAATCAAAAATCAGATTAAAGAAAAAGTGCTATCGGGGGAACTGGTTGAAGGGGACGCCCTTCCTTCGATGCGTCAATTGGCAATGGATTTGCATATTAGCGTCATTACGACAAAGCGTGCCTATGAAGAGTTAGAAAAAGAAGGATTCATTTATTCGATTGTAGGAAAAGGCTCCTATATCGCAGAGCAGAATGCGGATGTGATTAGAGAAAAGAAGCTGACGACAATCGAAGAAAAGCTGGTAGAAGTAATAGCCAATAGTAAAGAGGTTGGATTGTCGCTGCAAGACATTAAAGACTGGATAACTATTTTGTATGGGGAGAGATGAAGATGGAACATGCGATTGAACTACGGAATGTACATAAATCATTCGGAAGCTTTAGTATCACGGATTTGTCACTGAAAGTCAAAAAAGGGTTTGTGACCGGGTTTATTGGCGGGAATGGAGCCGGGAAGTCGACGCTGATCAAAATGATGATGAACCTGCTTCAGCCTGATTCGGGTGAGATTCGTGTACTGGGAATGAACTACAAAGAGAATGAAAAGAAAATCAAGGAAAGAATCGGGTTCGTTTTTAATGATGCCACTTTATACAAAGAATTGGACTTGTCTGATATGAAAAAGCTGATTGCACCTTGCTATCGGCAATGGGATGATCGGTTGTTTCATCAATATTGCGATCGGTTTGAGCTTCCTCTCCGGAATAAAATAAAGTCTTTTTCAGATGGCATGAAAATGAAAGTCTCTCTCGCATTTGCGTTATCGCATCATGCTGATCTCCTAATTATGGATGAGCCGACAGCTAACCTAGATCCTATCTTTCGCAGGGAATTCATGCAGCTCCTGCATGAGGTTATGTTGAATGAGGAGAAGACGATACTCTTGTCGACTCATATTATGAGTGATTTATCATCCTTAGCCGACTACATCACCTTTATGCAAAAGGGACAGATCGTATTCTCGAAAGAGCTGCATGAAATCGAAGAGAAATATGCCATCGTTCGTGGCAAGGTGGAATTGCTTGATGGTGATACGGAGCAATATTTTCTCTCTATTACACGGACAGATAGCGGATTTGAAGCTTTGACCTCAGACTATAAAGCAGTTCAAGCGCTGTTTGGGAATGAAGTAATTATTGAGAAAGCGAGTCTGGAAGAAATCATGTATTATTCTCGGGGAGGTAAAGCTGATGCTTCAATTAATTAAAAAAGATATAGCCATCCATAAGTTTCAATGGCTCTTGTATTTGGCGATGCTTCTTTTCTTTATGCTTCTAGATAAAGATGCCATATTTATTATCGCTTTAATGAGCGCCATTATAACGATGAATGCATTCTTTGCGGATGAGCAGGCAAATGGACATAAGCTGTGGAATGCAATGCCCTTTACCCGAAGTGAAATTGTTAGTGCCCGATATTCGAGTTTGTTAGTTGTTACGGTTATCAGCATGAGTACAGTCATGATGATTGAGCCGATCCTCAATGGGGGATGGGATGTATTAATTTGGAAAGAATTGGTTGGCGGTGTGGTTTTGATAATGCTCTCCGGGGCATTATGCTTCCCTATTTTTTATTGGCTTTCCCAGCGGAGTGTTATTTTTGTATTGCTCATATTGTATATTCTGCTTGTCATTGCAGGGGCATATTCATTCTATTATCTGTATCTGTACCTGTCCGATACACTCATTATTCCTCAAGCATTGAGCGATGGGAAGCTATTTGGCTTCGGTTTCGTGATAGCCCTATGTTTATATATGTTGTCCTGGAGGCTGTCCATTAAAATTTACAAGAATAGAGGGATTTTATAATGCGAAGATTGTGTTAAGGAGGCGAGGCATGGAGGAACAAACAACTTTAAAATGGCGTTTTAGTTGGCTTGTGCATTTTCTTTTGTTCGTATGTTTTCAAGTTATTTTTATCGTATTTGATGAGTCGAAAATTTGGATGATCTTCAAATTAAACTCAACAGGCGAGCGGGTCGTTTCAAGCTTGCATCAGCTATTTGACAAGTTTCAATTGTACAATACTGAACAGTTAAATTATGTTACGGTGGTTTGGATAGGGATTTTGACCCTGCACGGCCTAATCCGTATAATTGAGAAATTATCCCGGAAGTAGAGACACCTTAGAAATTTACTCTAGGGTGTCTTTTTTGAGAAGCAGAATGTTGACAATGACACAGATAATATGTTAAATTTATTTTAAATTCAAGATAGTTTACATTGAGATATTTTTTTGTAAAATTCCTTGGATTTAAGAAAATTCAAATTAAGATATTTGGCGAAATTCCAGTATCTTCGGACAGGGGTGGGGATTGAAAAGGGCATAAAAATCAACGCATGGCTTGCATGAATTTTAATGGTTGAGTCAAGGTATTATTAAATGATTATTTCGGGATAAATATAGAAGAAAACAAATAGGAGGAAAAGAAATGTTGAAAATCGGGATTATTTTAGGCAGTACACGTGAAGGCCGCGTAAGTCCGCAGGTTGGCGCATGGGTGAAAGAAATCGCGGATCAGCGCAAGGATGCTGAATATGAAATCATTGACATCGCGGAATTTAAACTGCCATTGTTAGGGGAGCCTGGCGCTGATGCTTCCGGAGCAGCTGCCTGGTCCGCCAAAATTAGCGGCTGCGATGGATTTGTATTTATCGCGCAAGAATATAACCATTCCATTACAGGCGCACTGAAAAATGCTCTCGACTACCTGCGTGATGAGTGGAACAACAAGGCTGCCGGAATCGTATCATACGGTTCGGTGGGCGGCGCCCGTGCGGCAGAGCATTTGCGGGGAATTTTAGGCGAGCTGTTAGTGGCTGACGTCCGTGTACATCCGGCCTTGTCCTTGTTCACGGATTTCGAGAATGGTTCGGTCTTTAAGCCTAAGGATGTGCAGAGAGATTCGGTAAATCAAATGCTTGACCAGCTGATTCCTTGGTCCACAGCATTAAAAACAATCCGTAAGTAATGGTAACACCATGGGCATAGGTGCATGCTCATGGTGTTTTTAATAACCAGTGGGCCGCAGTACTGCAGGAACAACCAAGAAAGGCATCCCGTAAGCTTCAAGCTTAGGAGATGCCTTTTTATTTAGCGGTATTGGTCAGCAAGGGAATTAACCTATGAATTTGGATAACGAGACCAAGGCCGTCACAGTGATCACGTTCAGAATCGTGGAAATAAGCACGGTCTGGGAGGCGAAGTCCGGTTCATTATCATATTCTTCAGCCAGTATGGTGCTGTTAACGCCTGTGGGCATGCCGGAAGCAATAAGCAGCGCCTGGGCAGGTATGCCTTTGAGTCCAAGCGCGAAAATAAGCAGCAGTCCAATAGCCGGACCGATCAGCAAGCGTAAGAAAACGCTGATATATACATCCATCCGGTCAAGGCGCAGCGGATATTGAATGATTTGCGCGCCCAGCGTCAATAAAGCGATGCTGACCATGGAGTCCGCGATATAGTCCAGCGGCTTGGCCGCGAATTCGGGCAGCGGCCAGTGAAAGACGTGAAAAACAAGGCCAAGCACCAGAGCGTACGGAACCGGCATTTTTAGAAACCCGATTAATGCAGCTTTTAGCGTTCCTCCCGACTTGGCGCGCTGAACCGAGATGACCCCATAGGTGAAGGTCACGAGACTCTGAAAGGTCATCACCAATGCTTGAATGGAAGAAGCCAGCGGATCCCCCTTGAATGCAAGCTGATTTATGGGGAGTCCGTAGTTTCCCGAATTATCGAGAATAAGGCTGTTCGTAAAAGCCGCTTTCATCCCAGGATTGAATTTCCTCCTCCAGCTGACGATAGAGCTTACCATATAGAGGAGCGCAACATATAACGCATAAAATAAAGTTACGCTTCCGAGCAATGAGGGCGACATTTTCGACCGATACATACTTAGGAATACAACGGCAGGAGTGATGTAATAAAAATTGATCTTCGCCAATGTATACAAATTGAGCTGAAAAGCGCGATGCATAAGCGCGCCAAGCCCAATGAGCACAAAAATGGGCAGAACTACGTCCATAACGATTTCGATTACCATCTTGATGTCCATCTTCTTTCTAAATGATAAAAATCCCCGATTTACAGGCTGCTAGTTATTATACCATGTTTGTTTTGCGTATATAGGAATTTGTAGGAGCATGCAGGGTAACAATATACCAGAAAGATGTGTACATGCCTGAGACTGGAAAACATGGGGTGTGATATTTGATGTGGTCAGTAATTCTATCCTACATACCGAAGTGGACCATTCTTGTTCAAGCTTTGCTGCTCGTAGTCATTCCGCTTCTGCTGATGGCTCTCTTCGGATGGATACGAAAAGCAATTATTTCAGGCTATGCACTTCACCCCAATCAAGCTTCCCCGCCCATCAAAGAAGACAGTTCCGAGTCAGGTCCATTGACCGGACGATATGATACTGATTTGTCCTCCGTGCGGGCTGCTATCGGTTATAACGCGGATGTTCGAGTCAGGGAATTTACGATCAGGGGGACGGAAAATCGGGCAGCCATCGTCTATGTTGACGGACTGTCGGATGTCGATATTATAGATACCCATCTAATAACGCCCTTAATGATCCATGGAATTCCGGATACAGATCAGGAAACCGCCCTGCGTTCGAGTGATTCCTTGCAAAAGTATATCGCGAATCGGCTGCTTCCCGTTTCCAAGCTCAATGAGACATCGAAGCTGCAAGAGCTTACGCGGAGCGTTCTGATCGGTCAAACCGCCCTGCTCGTTGAAGGGATACAAGGAGTATTTCTCATAGGCGCGGCCCAAGGAAAGGTCAGGAATGTCGAAGAGCCATTGTCAGAAGCACTATTGCGCGGTCCACGCATTGGTTTTACGGAAAAGCTTGAGGATAATATGGGGTTGCTCCGGATGCAGGGGCAGAACGAGAGCCTGATTATGAGCCAATTCGAAGTGGGCAATCGTGTTAAGAAGAATATGATCGTGGCTTACATGCAGGATATTGCCGATCCGCGCTTGGTTGACGAGGTTCATTCGCGGATTCAGAGAATAGATATTGATGATCCGCTTGAATCGGGTTACATCGAGCAGTTGATTGAGGATAACATATTAAGTCCCTTTCCGCAGCTGCAAAATACCGAAAGGCCGGACAGGGTGATTGCTTCCCTGCTGGAGGGGAGAGTGGCTATTCTTCTTGACGGCACGCCGTTCGCCCTCATCCTGCCAACTACCTTCAGCATGCTGCTGCAATCTCCAGAGGATTATTACGAGCGGTGGATTCCAGGCTCCTTCGTTCGTATTCTGCGTTTTTTAGCGGCGATGCTAGCTCTGCTCGCGCCAGCGCTGTACATTTCATTTATTTCGTTCCATCCCGGGCTGATCCCGACCAAACTGGCGCTCTCCATTATTGAAACCAGGCAAGGGGTGCCTTTTCCTTCAATTATTGAAGCGCTCATTATGGAAATCTCCATTGAGATACTCCGGGAGGCTGGCATTAGGCTGCCTAAGCCCATTGGTCCTGCCATGGGGATCGTAGGCGGCTTGATTATCGGCGATGCTGCCGTGAATGCGGGAATCGTCAGCCCGTTTCTCGTTATAGTCGTAGCGGTAACGGCGATATCTTCCTTCACAATCCCGGTATACAGCGCGGGGATTACGCTGCGTATTCTCCGTTTTGCTGCAATGCTTATCGCCGGCGCATTGGGGATTTATGGGGTCATTATGTTCTTCCTCCTGATTTGCTGCCACCTGGTCAGGTTGAAAAGCTTTGGCGTCCCTTATCTAAATCCCCTGATTCCATATAGAATCATTGATTGGAAGGACATTCTCATTCGCGCCCCTTTGAAGGTGATGAAGAAACGGCCATATATGCTCAGGCCGAACGATGCTGATCGCAGAAATTGAATTGACATCTCTACAAACAGGAAAGAGGTTGCAATCCCATGAACAGGGCAAGTATTAGTGCAGAAGACAAGATAACAACTTCCCAAGCGGCAGTAATAATCATTAACTATACGTTAGGCTCTGGAGTATTAACGCTTCCGCGAACGACTGTGGAGGCGGCGCAAACTCCGGATGTATGGCTCTCCATAATTATCTCCGGAATAATCGTGACTGCAGCGGGATTAATCGTTGTGCTGCTATGCCGGAGATTTCAGGGGAAAACCTTGTTTCAGTTTGTGCCGGAGATCACGGGGAAATGGTTGGCCTGGATATTGAGCTTCACCGTCATTACCGTTTTCCTTGTCATTTCAGCTGTCCAAATTCGAGTTATGGCAGAGGTTACGGGCTTTTATCTGCTGGATGGCACTCCTGTCTGGGCTATTGTAATGTCCTTTATGTGGATTGGCCTTTATTTGACATTGGGGGGCATCAATTGCATGGCTAGAATCTACGAGCTGATTTTACCGATTACACTTATATTTTTCTTAATTTCATTCCTGTTAAGCACCAAAATATTTAATATTGATTATTTAAGGCCCGTGCTCGGATCTGGAATCATGCCAGTGCTTAGAGGAATTAAGCCGGCGCTGTTTCCTTTTACCGGTTATGAGATCATGCTGATTGCTACGGCTTATATGAAAATGCCGAAGAAGGCAGTTAAAGCCGTGCTTGCCGGTACGACCGTTCCTCTGTTCATCTACTTAGTCACTATTATCATGGTTATTGGCGGACTATCCATATACGGGGTGCAGACCAGAACCTGGCCTAGCTTGGATTTGCTGCGCAGCTTTGAAATGGAGGGCTTGATTTTTGAACGTTTTGAGTCTTTGCTGCTCGTCATTTGGATCATGCAGATCTTCTCGACCTTTACGGTCACGCACTATGCCGCATCTCTGGGGTGGTCGCAGCTATTTAATAAAAGCCTGAAGCCTTTTTTGTTTGCCATGCTGCCTGTTATATTCCTGATAGCCATGGTTCCAAAAAATGTGTTGGAAGTCTTTAAGCTGGGGGACATCGTTGGAAATATATCGATCTTTCTGTTCGGCGGGGTTCCCTTATTGCTCCTGTTAATCAGCATGGTTCGGAAAAAAGGAGGGAATCCGAATTGAGCAGACACGTTAGGCGTGTTTTGCTGGCGGCTGCAAGCTTGTTATTGCTCATATCCACCGGCTGCTGGAGCGCCAATGAAATTGAAGATGTAACGGTCAGTATTGGATTGGGGCTGGATACTGCCAAAGAGTCCGCGTTTGAGAAGGAAATCAATGAGCAGGGAGCGCATTACCCTAAGGAAAATGTTATAACCGCTACGATTCAAATTATTCCGCCGATCAACGCCAAAAAGGGAGGACAGGGTGGAGGCGGTGGAGGAGGAGGGGGAGGCTCGAGTCCATCATCGGAAAAGGCATATTTGAATGAACAATTGACAGGGGATTCCGTCATTCAAATTTTTCGTCAATTCTCCTTGCGGCGGGACCGGCCGATTATCGGGCATCATCTTAAGGTGATCGTGGTTGCCCGGGAATTAGCTCAGAAATACAGTCTGGAGCAGATATTCGACTTTATTCTTCGTGACAATGAAATACGGCCGAGCTGTCTCGTAGTGGTAAGTCATCGAAGTGCTCTAGAAGCGTTGAGCTCGGAGGAGCCCGGAGAGATACCGGCCCTGTATTTATTGGGAGTCGTCAATAATCGGTATCGTTCGAATAAGATCTTACCGCCGGTGTCGTTGATCAAGCTGGATAGCGCCATGCAATCGGGAGCCAGCTTTCTGCTGCAGAATGTTGTCACCGCCAAAGATGAGCACAAATTCTCCGGAGCAGCGATTATAAAAGGAGATACCAAGCGATGGATCGGGGAATTAACCCAGTATGATATCGAGGGCTTGTCCTGGATCAAGGGAGACGTAGTAGGAGGCGCTTTGAAAACCTATGCCTCAAGGGGAAGCTACACGATAGCTTACGAGCCGGAGACCTCTAAAGCTTCAATTATCCCTGAAGTGTCGGGAGATGACATATCATTTCATATCAAGATTAAAACTGAAGGAAGTTTAATCGAGGACTGGAGCTTTCCGGAAGTCCCTTCATCTCCGCAGTATATTCATGAGCTGGAGGGACAGTTCGAGGAAGAAATCAAGAAACAAATCAGACAAGTCCTGCACAAAATGCAAAAGGTGTATCATGTTGACGTCGGCGGCTTCGGAGAACAATTGAAATTTAAATATCCGAAGCGTTGGAGGAAGCTAAAAGAGAGGTGGGAGGACATTTTCAGTCATGTTCCAATTACCTACGACGTCAATGTGACAATCAAGGACGTTGCTTCTTCTACAGATTAATATTACAGAATCGAGTATGATCTACGAGAAAACCTCGCCATCGGCGAGGTTCTAAAATGATTATTTACGCTTTAGGCTTTCCATATCTGCTTCCAGCTTAAGCTGTCTGCGATTAATAATATCAATGCTGTATTCATGCGTATTGAGCTGGTTAACCGTTTTTCTCTCGAAGGATTTCTGGGACAAATCCAGCCGTTTCGTAATCTCCAGCGTCTCTAGAACGGCCTGTCTTATTAAAGGAATATCCGCAGTATTGGCTTTAATCTCCTTTAGTTCGGCCTCAAAGTTCAGCTGCCTTGCTTCTAAAGCCCCTTGCTTAGCTAGCAGAGTTTGCTGTCCCTCTTCAAGGTTCGTTTGTCTAGCTAGCAGAGCTAGCTGTCCCTCTTCAAGGGTTGTTTGTCTAGCTAGCAAAGCTTGTTGCCCCTCTTCAAGGGATGTTTGTCTAGCTAGCAAAGCTTGCTGCCCCTCTTCAAGGGATGTTTGTCTGTCTGCCAAGCCCCCCATTCGGGTGTTCAATGATTTAAGCTCATCGAGAATTTGCGCTAGGATTTGATCGCTCATAGAAGTTATAATCCCTCCTTTTAACCTTTGTACTGGGGTGATGCGGATATATGAACTCGATTCTAGTTGGTCAGATAAAGACTATGCTATATGATGCTTTGGGCATAATGAGTATTTTTGATAAGTATAACTTAATGGGCAATTAGCCGCAATTGAGAGAGGAGATAGCCGCGTATTGTCCGTATTAATAAACAAACTGATCAGAGCCGTTCAAAACCTAAAGCCGAGAAGGAACAACGCTTGTTTGTCCTTGCTCGGCTTTTTTTCGATGTATCCTGCTTATACGCTGCCTTGCGGCTGCTCCTGCCCCTGCTTTTGCTCTTGAACTACCTCTTGAGCTTCCTCATCTTTGTCCTCTCGCCCTTTTTCTTGCAGGACAGGCTTTAGCTCATCCTCGATCGTCGAATCCGCCAGCTTGACGTTGGAGCGGTAAGCAGCCCGAATGATGAGATGCCCGGATACCGGAGCCGTAATGAATACGAATAAAATACCGAGAATAACCCGTACGCTAATGAAAGCGTCGCTGAACCAGATATATAGAAAGGTTCCTACGAGGGTCAGCAGCACGGCAAGCGTAGAGCTTTTGGTTGCGGCGTGCGCCCGTGTATATACGTCCGGAAAACGAATAATACCGATAGCACTGATGACGCTGATAACGCTGCCGATGAGAATCAGGGCAGCTCCTACGAACTCACCCACTGCGTTTACGTTCAATAATAACACCTCTCTCGATAAATCTGGAGAGCGAAATTGTGCTGATGAAAGCCAATATGCCCAAAATGAGGATAACCTCCAAGTAGGCCTTGGTTTTCAGCAATATTGATACAGCGGCGATGCCGGAAATCAGGTTAACGCCGATCATATCCATCGCGATGACGCGATCGGGAATGGACGGTCCCTTGATAATTCGGTATAGGGAAATGGCAATCGCCACGCTGAACAGGGTAAGCGCAATGCCCAGCATAATTTTGATCATTATCGAGTCACCTCCATGATTGCTTTTTCAAACCGGCCTAAGGAACGGACGAGATCGCCTTTGTAGCGTTCGATGTCCAGGGCGTGAATATAGAACGTATCTCCTTCAGGCGATACCTCCATTACGACCGAACCTGGTGTCAACGTTAGCAGCAGAGCCAGCGTAGTTACTTCCCAATCGCTTTTCAGGGCTGTACGATAGGTGAAAATCCCAGGCTTAATATCTATTTTTGGACTGATGATATGCTTCATTACGACAAAGGCCGACTGGAACAGCTCGGAAATGAAGATCAGGATCAGCTTGACGACCCGGTAGAACCGATGGAGATAAAATTGTTTTCCGAAGAAACGCTGCATGACGAAGATAATGGCCACCCCGACAAGAAAGCCGGCAAAAAACGTCGTGAATCTCAGCTCGTCCTCATCGTTAAGAACCATCCACAGAAAGGCAATAAATAAATTTAACAGAAACTGAGCAGGCATTTACATCCCCCCTTCCTCCATATCGCGCATTTGGCGAACCATTCAGTCTATCCAATTACTTGTTCATGACGGCATCAATGTAAATGTAAGGATTGGTTAAAGTCCTTGCCGCGTCCGCGACGTATGGCGATACGAATTCTGCTCCGAGCCCCAGCCCGATAGAAGCGGCTGTAAGCAAGACGCAGGGGATTAGCCAGCCTTTGCTTAAGGGAACAACTTCCTCCTCGCTCGTCGTGGATTCTCCCCAGAAGCAGTTCAGGAATATGCGCAGCAGGGAATAGAGCACGAATATGCTGGATATGAGGGAAAGTGCAAGCAGGATATACGCCCCGCCTTCTACAGCCCCTTGGCCGATTAGAATTTTTCCCATAAAGCCGCTCAAGGGCGGAATGCCGGCAAGGGCCAGCATGATGACAAAGAACGACCAGCCTAATACCGGATAATGGCGAATGAGTCCGCTCATTCTGTCGATCATCGTCGTGCCGGTTAGAGCAACCATGGAACCGGCGATGAGGAACAAGGCTGCCTTGACCAGCATGTCATGCACTAAATAATAAATCGCTCCTTCAAAAGCCGATGGAGTGGCAACGGCAAGACCCACCAGAATGAAGCCAACCGCGATGACAACATTAAAGGATACGATTTGACGAATATCCTTATAAGCAATTGCTCCGAAGGAGCCCCCGATTAGCGTAATGCCCGCCATGATGCCGATGAACGTATGTGTGATCCCAGGCTCGTGATAGAAGAGCAGGGTGAACATGCGGAACATCGCATAGATACCGACCTTCGTAAGCAGCCCTCCGAATAAAGCAGCTACTGCGGCCGGTGGCACACTATATGAACCAGGCAGCCAGAAATAGAGCAGCAGGCCGGCCTTCAAGCCGAAGACAAGCAGGAACAGTATGCTGATTACGGTAAGCAGCGGGGTTTGCCCGGCTTCGGCGATCCGCTCGGAGAGATGAGCCATGTTTAATGTGCCTAGTGTGCCGTACAGGTAGGCGATGGCTACAAGGAAGAACCAAGAGGAGAGCACGTTAATAGCTACGTATTTGATGGATTCTCTCAGCTGGGGCTTGGTGCCTCCAAGCGTAATGAGCGCATAGGAAGCCAGCAGCATGACCTCGAAGCACACGTACAGGTTGAACAGGTCTCCTGTGAGAAAAGAGCCGTTTACACCCGCGACCATAAGCAGGACAAACGGATAGAAGAACATTCGCTCCCGCTTCTCCCCAATGGAGTAGAAGGCATAGATCAGGCAGACTGCAGCAACAAGGCTAGTCGTAAGCACGAGCAGCAGCGAGAAGGAATCGCCGACGAAGAGGATGCCGAATGGCGGCTGCCAATTCCCGAAGTCAAGGCGGATGATTCCTTCATTTTGAATGATGTTCAGCATATACAGGCTGACGCCTGTAACCGACAGGACGGCGGCCAGGCTAAGCCATCTTTGGATCTGGATATACGACCGGAAAAAAACAAGGATAATACCAGCTAGCACTGGAATGACGACGGGGAGAACAAGAATATTATTCATTCAGCATACCTCTTAGCTCGTATAAATTATCGCTCCTGCTCTCCTGGTACAATCGGTATGCCAGCACGAGAAGAAAGGCAGTGACCGCAAAGCTGATTACGATGGAAGTCAGAATCAGGGCTTGAGGCAGGGCATCGGTAAAAGTGGTCGTCTCCTCTCCGAGTACGGGAACGCCCCCGGTCTTGAGCCCGCCCATCGTCATGATCAGCAAATGTCCCGCATGCGTCAGCACGGCCGTGCCAAGAATGATCCGAATAACATTCCTGGAGAGAAACAGGTAGGTCGCTACGGACACCAGCACTCCCGTCAGGATGATGATCAACGTTTCCATATACTTACACATCCTCACTAATACTTAGAATAATCGTGACGACGACGCCGACTACGCCCAGAGCTACACCGAGCTCAAATATAGTGACCGTAGCAAGGCCTGTTTTGCCAAAGACAGGAAGATTGAAATAAGAATAAGCATGGCTTAAAAAAGGGATATCCAAAAACAAGGAGGCGGCTCCTGTAGCTACCGCAATGAAGGCGCCGACGGCAGCGACCATTTTGAAATCCAGTGGAATCCGCTTCATGATGGTCTCCGTATCAAAGGCAAGGAACAGCAGCACGAGCGCGGAGGCCAGCACGAGGCCGCCAATAAAGCCGCCGCCGGGGCTATTATGCCCGGAGATGAATAAGTAGACGGCCATCGTCAGAATAATGAAAACTACGATTTTGGTTACCGTTTGTAAAATGACGTCATTGATCTTCAAGATTCCGCTCCTCCTTCGTTGTCTTTAATTTAATCAACGTATATACGCCGAGGCCGCCAATGAAGAGAACGATGACCTCGAGCATCGTATCAAATGCGCGGAAGTCACCAAGGATCGCATTGACGATGTTCTTGCCCCCTGCGAGCTCGTAAGCATCTTCAAAGTAGCCGGAGATTGTCTCGAACAGCTTGCCGCCCCGAACCGAGAGAGCAACCAATACGAAGATGGCACCCACGGCAATGGAAATGATCAGATTGTTCCGTTTAGTCCGGCGAGGCGAATTCTCCTTCTTCCATTCGGGCAGATAATAAAAGCACAGCAGGAACAAGGCTGTCGATACCGTCTCGACGACTAGCTGGGTAAGCGCGAGATCAGGTGCACGGAACACGACGAAGAACAGGGCCATGGAATATCCCAACGCTCCATTGAGGAGTATGGCGTTTACGCGGGTTTTTGCCAAGGGGATCGCAAGTCCGGCAGCCATCATAATCAGAACCAGGACGATTTCATACAAACTGATCGGCGCATCCCCCGAAAGGTCGAAGGTGTAGGCTCCGGTAAACAGCAGGGTCCCTCCTACAGCGGCGATGAAGAACAGGAATATATAAATCGAATAGCTCCGAAGGTAACCCGTCATATAGAAGGAAGTGATCCGATTCGAGATCCTCTCCATCTGAATCAGGCTGTTATTATACAGATTGTCGAGCGTCCATTTCTCCGGCAGCAGCGAATAAATTCTCTTCCAGCGCCGAATCGACAAGTAGAGCAGGGTGCCGATGATAATGACTCCGACCGTCATCAGGAAGGCTGGATTAATTCCGTGCCAGGCCGAGATAGGTCCGACCATGCCTTCAAGCTGAAGCGAAGGGAGAATACTTGCCATCGCCGGACGCAATAAATAATCGCCCAGGACATTGGGAAAGAAGAAGATGCCTACGACGAGAATGGCCAGGATTATCGGTGAAACAAGCATCCCTGCCGGCGCTTCGTGAGCCTCATGATCCAGCTTCTCCGGCTGGTATGGGCCGAGGAACGTCTTGAACACGATAATCATGCAGTATATGAATGTAAATACACTGGCAATCCAGGCGATGGCCGGGAACAGCACCTTCGATATATGCAGTGAGAAAATCCCGGATTGGCTTACGCTGACTACGGCTTCAAAGAACATCTCCTTGCTCAGGAAGCCGTTGAAAGGCGGCAAGCCTGCCATGGAGAAGCTGCCGATCAATGCGATCGTGAAGGAAATCGGCATCAGCGACATCAGCCCGCCAAGCCGGCGGATGTCGCGGGTGCCGGCACCGTGGTTCACGATGCCGATGACCATAAACAAGGCGCCCTTAAAGGTAGAGTGATTTACCAAGTGGAACAGAGCGGCAAAGGTTGCTTGGGCATAAATTACGGTCTCCTCGCCCGCTCCCATGGACAATGCTGCCGAGCCGATCCCGAACAGGCTCATGACGAGACCGAGCTGGCTAATGGTCGAGTAGGCCAGCAGTGCCTTGAGATCCGTCTGGCGGACGGCGTTGAAGGAGCCCCAGAATAGCGTAATGAGCCCAACGCTGCTGACAAGCCAGAACCAGGCTTCGTGGCTGCCAAATATCGGCGTGAACCTGGCGACGAGATAAATGCCTGCCTTGACCATCGTGGCCGAGTGCAGATAGGCGCTGACTGGCGTCGGGGCTTCCATCGCATCCGGCAGCCAGATATGAAATGGAAACTGGGCGGATTTGGTGAACGCGCCAAGAAGCAGCAGTAGCATTGCGGGAATAAATAGCATATGATTGGGATCGATGGCCGCAATAATTTCCCGGATGCTCATTGTGCCTGTCATCACATAGATCATAATGAAGCTGGTCAGCATGGCGATGCCGCCGACGACTGTAGTTAATAGAGCCTTTTTTGCTCCATATCGGGATCTTTTGCGATGATACCAAAATGCGATCAGCAGGAAGGATGAAATGCTCGTCAATTCCCAGAAGGCGTAGAACACCATCAAATTGTCGGAGAAGACAACGCCAAGCATGGCCCCCATAAACAACAGCAGGTAAATATAGAAGTGGCCCAGAGACTCCTCTGCGGATAAGTAATAGATGGAGTAGAGGATCACCAGACTGCCGATTCCGGTAATCAAGAGGCCGAAGATCATGCTGAGACCGTCGAGATACGTGGTAAAATGGATGCCGTAGGAGGGAATCCATGCGACTGAGCTGAAATAGGTCTCGCCTTGGGCAACTGACGGAATATAACGCGCCAGCGTAACAAACAGGGTGACTGGCACGATCAGAACGAACCAGCCGATATGTTTGCGTGAAATTTTTGTATACAGAAGTGGAACGAGTGCAGCAGCTAGAAAAGGGATAATAATGGCTAAGTTCACGGATAACAAAGTCAAACCTCCATTTTCATGATGATGGGTGCAGCGCAGGGTTACATAAAGTTTGTACACTTTGGTGCGGTACAATACTTGTGTATGCTGGCTTGCCGCATTAAAATTACAAGAATGTGCAAGCATATATACGTTCTTCTTTATAGAGCATACAGCGGTCTCTAAAGAAGGTTTCCCGCAGGGCTTGACTCCTATGTCAATAAGCGGGATAATAGGAAGCCATAAGTCCTGTGATTGCCTATGGCGTGAAAGAGAGGACTTCACTTGGAAAGTGAATTGGGAGTTCTGAAAAAGAAACGGGCAGACCACTTCGACATATTTATTATATGATAAGGAAAAATTATAATAATAAGATAATTATACAATAAAAATATACCTGCTGTACAATTATACATTTCATGTATAAGCTTTTCTTATAGAAGTTTGTGAAGAGTTGTCATTTGCTTCCTTTTTGCCACAATCTTGGGCAGCTTAAACTAAAGTATCATTTAATGAGGTGAATTTTCGTCATGAAGAAAGAAAAGGGTCGTATGGATGAGAGCATTCTCGTTTGCGTATATTACGGTCCAAATGGTGAGCGGCTGATCAGACGCGGCCATAAGATGGCGAGCATGTTGAATTGTCCGCTCTATATACTGACGGTGGATCCACTCCCGTACGATGAGTTTGATGCCGAGAAGTCGGGTTATATCGAGCGGTGGAGGGAGCTGGCCGAGGAATTCGATGTCGAAGAGTTCATCCTCCTGGACAATGAAAAGCGGCCTACTGCCAAAATGATTGCGGAGGTTGCGCATAAATACAATGTCACGCAAATCGTGATCGGACAGACGGCCCAGAATCGATGGGAGGAAATTACGAAAGGCTCCTTCGTGAATGTGCTTCTTCGCGAAATCACTTTCGTTGACCTCCATATCGTCTCGCTGGATCGTACGATCAGGAGCGAGGACGAAATCGAGTATGAAGCCGGCGTTCGCGGTTATCTGCTGAAGGAAGGGGACAGCTACAGACTGTGCTTCTCCTGCCAGAAGAACACTAGCTATGAAGGGATATTCTATAAAGAGATCGGCACGGACTTTAATAATGGCATGTTCAAATTCGTCAGCAATGGTAAGACGCACCAGGTCCATGTGGCCGAGGACAAAGTGACTGAGGCGATTGATGTGCCTTCCAATGTGAAATATGAAAATAAGACGCATGACCTAATTTGATTCGGTCGATCCAGACTCCCGCAAGGGGGTCTTTTTTTGTGGGAAAGCCTCTATCTACGCTGCAGATTAATGATTCCTGGATCCATTTCCGGTAGGTTATAATACCTATAAATCACTCTCGGCTGATTTCTTGTTATTTATAGACTAGGCGTATTTGTTCAGAAAATGTAAAGAATAGCCTGATATATTATTGGACGATTCAGGAACATAGTAAAGAAAATTTTAAATTATCTGGTAAAAAGGAGCTAGGGAATGAGGAGCAATCACACGCTTCAGTGTAGGAATTCGTTGATTCGATATATGGCCCTGTTCTTGAGCCTGATTCTATTAACCAGCTGCGGGATGCTCGGCTCCAGCAATAGTCCGGTTGTACCTGCAGAGAGCCAGGAACAAGGTGAAAGGAAAATCGAACGCTATACGGGAGAGAAGAGCAGGATAATCTCATCCGTATATACGGCCAGGAAAGAATTGAGCCTTACCTTCAACGGGATGGGAGATGCGGCAACGATGGAGAGGCTGCTGAATGAGCTGGACAAGTACGGCATTAAGGCGACTTTCTTCCTTCCGGGCATGAGGGTCGCGGAGGAGCCGGATATTGCGAAGAGTATTATCGAGCGCGGTCATGAAATCGAAAATAATACTTTGAACCACCTGGATTTAACGAAGCTGGACTATGAACAGATTTATAAGGAAATTCAGCTTGCCAACGAGGTGATTGAGAGGGAGACGGGCGTATCCCCAAAATACATAAGAACAAAATCGGGCGATTACTCGGATGATATCCGCCTTGCCGCCGCCCAGCTTGGTATGGAGGGGGTCGTGAGCTACAGCATTAACCCGAAGGACCGCGACATGAAAGGCGCGAAGGAGATCGGCGAATATGTAGCCAGATATATGTCTAGAGGGGGCGTCATTACGCTGAACACAGACATTAATCCGGAAATTGTACCGGCGGTCGGCTTTATTGCCGAGGCAGCGGAAGAGATCGGCTACAGGCTGATTACGCTGGACGAGCTCGTAAAGAACGGCGGGGAACGCAAGCCGCTCGAGGAAATTTCAGGCTTTGATGCTGCGCAGCTAAATCCGGACTACGAAGGCACACCATATGAGCTCATATACAAGGCTGACACGAAGAAGAAGGAAATCGCCCTTACTTTTGACGATTGGGCGACAGACAAGACGGTGACGCGGATTCTGGACATTCTCGCTGAGCATGACATCCAGGTGACGTTTTTTCTGCGGGCGCAGGGCGTGGAGCAGAATCCCAATTTGGCGAGGGCCATGATCGAAGAGGGGCATGACGTGGCGAACCATTCCTATGCCCACCAGGTGGTAACTACGCTGACTCCCGAGCAGCTGCAGGAGGATGTGGTCAAAGCCCACCGAGTGATCACAGAGGCGATTCAGGAGCAGCCGCTGATGCTTTACAGGCCGCCGACGGGTGTGATCGATCATAAGAGCGCAGAAATTATCGCAGCTGCGGGCTATCCCCGAATTGCGATGTATGATGTGACGACGCTGGACTGGAATGACAGCAACAGTGCCGAAGATATCGTGAACGGCGTAATGAAGCAGACGCAGAACGGAAGCGTCATTCTTCTTCATATCCTTGACGGCATCCATACGGCAGAGGCGCTGCCGACCGTGCTCGAGCAGTTGAAGGAGAAGGGCTATACGTTCGTAAAGATGAAGGATTTGATCGAGTAGATGTATGGATTATTTTGATAGACGGGGATGGAGCAAATGGGATTATATGAGGATATTGTTGAACGGCAAGAAGGAATAGCTGTCATCGGACTTGGATATGTCGGCCTGCCGATCGCGGTTGCTTTTTCTAGAAAGACCAGAGTAGTCGGCTTTGATGTGAATCGGAAGAAAATAGAAGGGTATTTGGCAGGGATCGATGCAACGGGTGATGTGGGAGATGACGTCATCCAATCCTGCAGTGTGGAGTTTACCTCGGATGAGGAAAGGCTGGAAGGGATTCGCTTCTTCCTTGTCGCAGTGCCGACGCCGATTCAGAGCGGAAATGTGCCGGATTTGAAGTATGTGCAGAGTGCGAGCCGAATCGTTGGAAGAAAGCTGACCAAAGGAGCGGTCGTGGTCTATGAGTCTACGGTGTATCCCGGCGTAACGGAGGATGTATGCATTCCTATCCTTGAAGAGGAATCGGGACTTCGGTGCGGAGAGGATTTCAAGGTAGGATACTCGCCTGAGCGCATCAATCCGGGGGACAAGGTGCACCGATTGGAGAATATCGTGAAGATCGTATCCGGCATCGATGATGAAGCGCTGGAGGTGATTGCCCGGGTATATGAGCTGGTCATAGAGGCCGGCGTGCATCGGGCGGAGAGCATCAAGGTGGCAGAGGCGGCCAAGGTCATCGAGAATGCGCAGCGGGATATTAATATCGCATTCATGAACGAGCTGTCGATGGTGTTCAACCGCATGGGCATCGATACAAAGGCTGTGCTGGAGGCGGCGGGAACGAAGTGGAACTTCCTGCATTTCACGCCCGGTTTAGTAGGCGGCCACTGCATCGGCATCGATCCCTACTATTTGACTTATAAAGCAGAGGATACAGGTTATCATTCGAAGATCATTCTCGCCGGACGGCACATCAATGACAGCATGGGGGCCTATATCGCGGATAATATCATAAAAATACTGGTCAGATTGCAGCTTGATATCCGCAATACGAGAATCGGTCTGCTCGGCTTGGCCTTCAAGGAGAACTGCGCGGACATTCGCAACACGAAGGTTACGGATATTATCGGTGAGCTGAAGGACTATGGTGTGACTACATTGGTCGCCGATCCTTTGGTAGATCCGCAGGAGGCCTATGAGGAATACGGCATCGAATTGTCGGACATGTCCTCGTTCCGGGACTTGAATGTGGTCATTGTGGCTGTACCGCATGCCGCGTTCGCCGAGATGAACATAGAGGACTATAAACGCATGTACAGCGATAATCAGACGAAAATTATGATCGACGTCAAAGGGATTTACTCCAAAGGGGAATATGAGCAGAGCGGGTTCTATTATTGGAGGCTGTAGGAATACCAGTAAATGAATGGGGACGCAGACAGTGATTAAAGGTAAGAAGAACAAGCAGGTAGAAGAGGTACTCACTGTACCAAGGGAAGATAGACGTACATTGTCACATGTACCGGATCCCGAGAATATCCGGGGACGGATCGACCGCAGAGGGCTCCGGGACGATGGAACAGTGCCGGACGGCAATGACCTGGAATCCCGGGAGAAGCTGCGGCTGCTTAGCCTGCGGTATATCGCGGATTTCGATGTTCTGTTAATTCCCGCAAGGGGAAAGAAGAACGCAGGAATCAAGGCCCGGGCCGTCGATATATCTTCCACGGGAGTTTTAATAGAACTGAGTCCTGAAGCAGGCAAGTTTCAGGTGGGGGATCAATATCAGCTTCGCGGCCATATCCCGCCAGGAACGATGCCGGAAGGCTTCGATTCCTCCATCAAGCTGAACGCTGACGTCGTTCGCGCGTTCACGGAGGAGTCTGAGGGGAAGGTTAAGCAGATGGCGGCCCTTCAATTTGCTGAGCCTCTAACTGATTATTTCCAGAGAAAGCGCTGGGGATATTCGATTTACATGGCGAGCGGATTAATGTTCGTTGCTGTCGCCGTCATCATGCTGATGCGCGTAGAGAGCGTGCTGTACTTCAAATATAATTTCTGGTTGTATTTGTACAGCTTGATCGCAGCCCTTTTTTTGCTGAGCCGGTATTTGTTTGGAGCGTTTTACCGGGACGTGCCGGTCAATCCGGATTACACCCCGGGAGTGACCATCATTATTCCGTGCTTTAACGAGGCCCAGTGGATCCACCGGACGATCTTGAGCTGCATCAACCAGGATTATCCGGTGGACAAGCTGGAGGTTATCGTCGTCGATGACCGGTCGACCGATAACTCGGCCGAGGAGATCCGGCGGACGATTGAGAAGGTTCATCAAGAAGCGGAACGTTATGCGACCAAGGAAAGATTGAAGATGGTAGTGCTGCCGGAGAACGGAGGCAAGCGGGTTGCTTTGGTGAAGGGCGTGGAGATGGCCAAGCATGATCTCGTCGTCTTCGTAGATTCCGACAGCTTCCTCGAGCCGACAGCGATCAAGCATTTGGTGCAGCCATTCCAGGATCCGCGCATGGGCGGCGTCGCGGGCCGCACGGATGTCGAGAACAAGTATACGAATTCGATTACGAAGCTGCAGACTGTACGTTACTATATCGCTTTTCGGATCATGAAGGCTGCGGAATCTTACTTCGACAGCGTTACCTGCCTGTCTGGGCCGCTGTCCTGCTACCGCAAGGATCTCGTGCTGAAGCATTCGGAAGCTTGGCTCAACCAGAAGTTCCTGGGGCAGCCGGCGACCTTCGGCGATGACCGGAGCATGACGAATTTTATCTTAAGGACGCATCGTACCGCCTATCAGGATGCCGCGATTTGCTCGACGATCGTACCGTCAAAAATGAGCGTATTCCTCAAGCAGCAAATGCGCTGGAAGCGTTCATGGCTGCGCGAGTCGCTGCGGGCCTCCGGGTTCATTTGGCGGAAGGAGCCCTTTATGTCGCTGTTCTTCTACGTCGGGGTTATCGTGCCGATCGCCGCGCCGATCGTAGTGCTGTATAACCTGGTGTATGTCCCGTTGGCTCACCATGTTTTTCCAGGCACATTCCTGATGGGGCTGCTCCTGATGGGACTGCTGATGAGCCTCGCCCATTTATTGTTCCGCAAGAGCAAGCTGTGGGTGTACGGGCTTGTGTTCTGCGTATTTTACGAAGCGGTGCTGCTGTGGCAGATGCCCGTCGCCTGGGTGACGTTCTGGAAATCCACCTGGGGTACGCGAGAAACGCCGCAGGATATTGAGGCCAGGGAGAAAAAAGAAGCAAGAAGGAAAAAAAATAAAAAGGGAATCGGATTGCCGTTTTAGCGCAATCGCCTGAAGATTCATAGAGTGAGGATGGCAGAAATGTTAAAGAAGAAGCGTAATTCTGCCCTTGATTATCACAAGAAAAATCGCAGGAAAGTGATAAAGACTATCGTGCAGAGTGCGATTTTGCTGGTCGTGGGCGTTCTGTTGTTCAACGCCTTGTTCGGAATCCGGCGGTACGAGGAGCCGGACAAATCCGCCTGGACCAACAGGGAGGGCTTTATCGCCATATCCTATTTCGGCGTAGGCCGTTCAGCGACCCCGAAATTGGTGGCCAAGAGCCAGCTCGGTCAGCAGCTTAAGGCCCTTTATGATCAAGGCTATGTTACGATATCGCAGCAGGACGTTACGGATTTCTATCTGCATAACAAACCGCTGCCGGATAAGGCGCTGTTCTTATCCTTTGAGGATGGAAGGAACGACTCCAGCCTGTTCTCCCAGCCGCTGCTGGAGAAATATAATTACAAGGCGACGTTCTTCTCCTACGCCAACAAGATGGGAAACAGCGAGCGCAAATTCCTGCAGCCAAAAGATATGCTGAAGATGATGAAGACAGGCTACTGGGAGCTGGGAACTAACGGAAATCGCCTGACGTACATTAATATTTTTGATGATCAGGGCAACTTCATCGGGATGAAGGAAGAGAACGAAATAACTAATAAAGAGCATATCGAGTATTATAATCATTATTTGATGGATTTTATTCGCGATGAGAACATGATTCCGGTAGAGAATCGAACGGAGATGGAAGCGAGGATTCATAGCGATTACGGCAAAATGAAGGAGATTTACAGCAGCAAGCTGGGATTTATCCCTCCGGTCTACATGATCATGCATGCGAATGCCTTGAACAATGGCATGAACCCGCTTGTCGCCCAGGCGAATAACGACAATATCAAGCAGATGTTCAGCATCCATTTCAACCGGGAAGGCGTGGCCTTCAATTCTGCTGAAGCGGATGTGTATGATTTGACGCGGGTACAGGCGGCGCCGTACTGGTACACCAATCATTTGCTGATGAAAATCCAGAAGGATACGGGGGAGAGCATGCAGTTCATTCGCGGCGACGAACAGTTGGCTGATCCCTGGCGTCTGGTCAGCGGGGCGTCGGAATTTGTCGATAATCGAATCATTTTGACTTCTCCGCCGGCGGCTCCGGGAATGCTGTACCTAAATCATAGCGAGAGCAGCGAAGATATGCTGATCTCCTACAAATTAGCGGGGAATGTCGTCGGCAAGCAGACCGTGTATGTCCGCTATGACCTGGCAACGGGAGCCTTTTTGCGGGTCGTCGTGGAGAATAACGAGCTGCACATTGAACAGAAGAAGGCTGGCGGCAAGACCGAGCGTGTATTTTCCAGTCCGCTGCAGCCGATCACGTGGAGCGAAGAGGATCTCGCCTTTGACAAGGCCTCGGTATATACGAAGGAGCAAATTGCGGCAAGTACTGGGCCGAAGGAGGAAGAATATCCGATCAATATTCAGCAGACGAGGCAGCTGCAGGTAGAGCTCAAAGGAGACCGGCTGGCGGTTACGGTAGACGGCGATCGGATTGTTGACGGACAAGCGCTTCAGGGCTTGCTGAAGAGCGGAGGTATTGCGCTGGAGGCGGAATACAGCGAGCAGAATAAGAAGGACGATATTTACGACGGCGTATTCGAGGATTTCGAGGTTTCGCTGTTGACTGGGGAGGACAGCAGGCCAGAGGTCGTCTTTAGCAGCAGGATTACAGGCTTTCAAGGCATCGTCCATGGCTTCAAAAAAGGGCTGGATGCCTCTATAGACTGGGTGATGGACACCTTCTAGTACCTTAAAAAAAGCGGAGGGGAACGGTGTCAATAAGCAGATGGCTAGAAAATGGAGCTATGTCGCGGCTGCAGCAGCAATTATTAGTATAGCCGGAGTGTTCTGGTTCTGCAGGCAAGGAGATGATGAGCAAAAGCCTCGGACCGTTACCGGAGAGCCGGAGCTGGAATTATCCGCCTGGGTCGTTGACTGGAATTGGGAATCCGGCGTGGCCGATTTGCAGCATATAAGCAGGAAGCTGGAGCGGCTGCAGGTTTTTGCCGCTTACTTCGATAGCGAGAACCATCTTTATTTTACCGACGATATGTATGAAGCCCTGCCGCGCATATTCGAGACAGCACGACAGGGGGGCGTGCAGGATGTGGATTTGACGATCGTCAATGACCGCTGGAACCCGGATGGAACGTCGGTACAGAAGGATCCAGAGGTGGTCACGCGAATTCTGGGCTCACAGGAAAGTCAGGAGAAGCATATCGCGGAGATTATCGATATTGTAGAACGGTACGGGTTCGACGGCGTCGAAATGGATTTCGAGAAGGTCAGCGAAGCCGACTGGGAGAAGCTTAGCAGCTTCTATGAGGAGCTGTATGAACGCCTGAATGCTAAAGGGAAGGCCCTTCGCATTATTCTGGAGCCGCGAACCCCTATTGAGAGACTGTCGCTGCCGGAAGGGCCTGTTTATGTGATGATGGCCTACAATCTGTTCGGCAGTCATAGCGGTCCCGGTCCGAAAGCGGATCATTCGTTCATTCAGAAGCTGGCTTCCCGCATGAAGGCGTTGCCCGGTGAGACGGCGATCGCTTTGTCGGTTGGCGGCTTTGATTGGGCGGACGGCGGAAAGGCAGCCTCCGTGACGGAACAGCGGGCGGCAGAGCTTCTTCAGCTTAGCAGCGCAACCTCCCCGGTACGGGATAAGGCGAGCGGGAGCCTGCATTTCACCTACAAGGACGAAGATGGCCGGAAGCATACCGTATGGTATGCGGACGGGGAGACGATAGCGCAGTGGGTCGGCGTGGCTGAGCAGTCTGGATATCATAATATTGTCCTATGGAGGCTGGGCGAATTCGAACAGGCAACACTGAATAGGCTGAAAGGTCTGTAAGCAAACTTCCTGTTCCGGGAAAAGCGAATAATGAATCGGTGGGATAATCTTATATACCATTTTTAATTTCTTTTTCAGGTTACAGTAATGTAGCTTTAAGGAAAAGGGGGTAAGGTAAATATACTCCCTTTTCCTTATATAAAGGACCCCATCCCGCTATGCGGGATGGGGTCTATGCCGTTTGGCCGCGATTCGGCCAAAAGATCGGCGGTAAACATTGTATTCATGGTTATAAATTTAGAGCATTATTTCAAATCTTCAATGGAGCTGGCGTCTACATAAGCGGGTACGACGAGCCCTGTACGGACTCCGGTCATATTGGCCCCGAGATCCTCTAGCTGATCCTTATATTTGTCCCAGTAATCCGCATGAGTCAAAGGCAGCCAAGCTGCAGCCGTCGCATCCACGTCCCCGCTCGCTACGCCCGTCCACATCGGTCCAGCTTCTACCTGGAGCGCATCTACCTTGTATCCAAGGCGATTCTCCAGAACATATTGGAGCAGATTCGTGCTGGCGATTTCGGAATCCCAAGCTACATAGCTAAGCTTAAGCTTATCCCCGTTGACTGGCGTCAGATCAGCAGTCCAGGTATCGATGCGGTCGCTATGGCTTTCTGCCCAAGCTTTAGCCGCTTCCGCAGGATCTTGACCCTCCTGGATAGCCGTCATAATTTCACCCATCTCGTCGGAGCTCCACTCGAAGCGGTCGAGGAACTCATAGGCTACCGGATGATCCTCCCTCAGCCCTTTGCGCACTACGGTGTGAATTTCCTCCGCCTCGCCGTATACTTTCTTTGGATCATCCAAGTATTTCAGGTCATATTTGGAGAACATCCAGTGCGGCGTCCAGCCTGTAATAATGATCGGCTGCTCGGATTTAACTGCTTTGGCCAGCGTAGCTGTCATCGCTGCGCCGGATCCTTCGATCAGCGTCCAGTCGGAAAGGCCGTATTCCTCGATAGCCTTGCTTGTCGCCTTCATAATTCCCGCTCCGGGGTCAATGCCGATAATTTCATACTTTACTTGCTCCCCAAGCGATTTGCCTCCGGCATTTCCGGCGGCATTGCCCGCGCTGTTCCCGGCATTCCCTGTGTTCCCTGTGTTCCCTGTGTTTCCGCAAGCGGATAGCAGCAGCACCGCCGCCAAGCTTAAAGTCGTCCAGAGACCAGCTTTTTTGTTCTTCATGTTCTTAAGCACCTCTTTTTTTAGATTTGAATAGATTTTGCGTAAAACGGTCAAGCACGATCGCCAGCACGACTACAGCGAGTCCGGCTTCAAAGCCTTGGCCGATCTTGAGCTGGGTGACCGCGCGGTATACCGTTGCTCCGATGCCCTGCGCCCCGATCATCGAAGCGATGACGACCATCGAGAGCGACAGCATAATCGTCTGATTGACGCCGGCCATCATCGTGGGCATTGCGAGAGGCAATTCCACTTTGAACAGCTTCTGCCATGAGGTCGAGCCGAAGGCGTCGGCCGCTTCCGTAAGCTCGCCGGATACCTGCTTGATTCCGAGATGGGTCAAGCGGATCGTAGGCGGGATCGCGAAGATGACGGAAGCAATCACGCCGGGCACTACCCCGAGGCTAAAGAAGGTGACGGCTGGCAGCAGATATACGAATGCAGGCATCGTCTGCATGAAGTCTAACAGCGGTGAAACAATGCGATGGGTAGTCTTGCTGTAGGCGCTCCATATTCCGATAGGGATGCCTAAGACCACTGAAATGATGCCGGACGTAACTACGAGTCCTAAGGTATTCATCGTTTCGGTCCAATAGCCTAGATTGTCGATGAGCAGGAACCCGATTACCGTAAATAACGTGAGCGGAATTCTGCCGATCAGGTACGCAAGGACGCCGAAAATAACGATGAATAGAAGCGGATGAGGTAAGAGAAACAACCAGGAGAAGAACTCGACGACACTTTCAATGATCTTGGACAGCCCTTCAAAAAAGCCCCCAAGGTTCGATTCCATCCAATCGACGATATACTCAATCCAATCCGCAAGCGGTATTTTAGGAATGAAGCTCATGCTGCTTCACCTCCATTTCGCCTACATCTCCCGCAAGAGCGCCCAAAACTGCGCCGCGCACGATGACGCCCAGCAGCCGCCCTTGCTCATCGACTACGGCCAGCGGCACTTTAGTCGAGCTCGTTGCTTCAAACAGGTCGCTCAGCACGGTATCCGGAGGCACCTGCGGGCAATCGCTTATCAGAATGTCCGATAGCGCTTTTCCTGTCTTATTCGCTTCGGATGCATCCTCTGCTGTAATAACGCCAAGCAAGCGTTTGGAACGATCGATAACGAAGAGATTTGAAATTCCGCGTTCCCGCATCAGTTGCAGGGCAACCCGCGGTCCGCGATCCAAAGTGATCGTCTCGGGTCTTCGCATGACGTGCGAAGCTGTGAGGACTTTGGAGAGATCTACATCTTCTATAAATCGTTCGACGTAACCGTTAGCCGGCTGTGTCAGCATTTCCTCTGGCGTTCCAATCTGGATGAGCGAGCCATCCTTCATCAAGGCGATCCGATCCCCGATCCGCAGTGCTTCATCGAGGTCATGCGTAATAAAGACGATCGTCTTCTTCATTTTTTCCTGCAGCTCGATCAGCTCATCCTGCATGTCCCGGCGAATCAGAGGATCCAGCGCACTGAAGGCCTCATCCATCAGCAGCACCTCGGGATCATTCGCCAAGGCACGGGCAAGGCCGACCCTTTGCTGCATGCCGCCGCTGAGCTCATCCGGCATTTTATCGCCCCAGCCCTTAAGTCCTACGAGCTCGAGGGCTTGCTCCGCCTTTTCCTTTCGCGATTGAGCATCGACCTTTTGAATTTCCAGGCCGTACTCGACGTTTTGCAGCACCGTCCGGTGCGGAAACAGCGCAAATTTTTGGAATACCATACTGATGCGCTTTTGACGTACTTCCCGTAATTGGGCTTTGTTCATTTTCAGCAAATCCTTACCGCGTATGAGAATTTGGCCGGATGTCGGTTCGATCAGGCGGTTCAGCATTCGGACGAGAGTCGATTTGCCGCTGCCCGACAGTCCCATAATGACAAAGATTTCTCCCTGCCGGATATCTAGACTGACCCGATTCACGCCAACGGTGATGCCTTTTTCGGCCAGCTGCTCTTTGGTTTGACCCTGCTCAAGCAGTTGAAGCCCAAGCTCCGCATTCGAACCAAACAATTTAGTAACTTGCTTTACTTCTAAAATGGGTTCCTCCAAACTATCCACTCCTTTTCCAATAAAATTACTAAGGCTGCACGGGCCTGTAGCCTCACATGGTACTTAGTCTAACAAAAGAAAGATAAATTAAACAACCATTAATACCGTTCGTATAGAACGTACAGAAAAAACTGTACGTAATGAACGGTACATATGCTCTGTTATGCTTACAAATGCTCGCAAAGCCGCCGCTTTACTTTTAACGGGCCTTTTTTTAAGATATAGGAAGTATCGTGATAGGAGGTTGCAAGCATGGGCTTGGACCAGCTCACCCCAGAGCAGCAGGCGGATGTGATGAAAGTGCGCAAGCGCGTCATTGAAGCCATTGGCAGAAATATGGATTTGTACGGCATTTCATTATCTACAGGTCATCTTTACGGTCTGCTTTTTTTTGCGAATAAACCGATGACGCTGGATGAAATGGGCATGGAGATGAAGATGAGCAAGACAAGCATGAGCACGGGCGTAAGGACTCTGCTTGATCTTAAAATGGTAAACAAAGTGTGGGAGAAAGGCTCCCGTAAAGATTTATATGAGGTAGAGTACGATTGGCATCAGACATTTACGGATTATTTCGCGATCAAATGGAGAAAAGCGGTAGAATCCAACCTCCTCATTTTACGCAGGTCAATCGGGGAGATCAATAAATGGCTGGACTCAGAGCCGGATGGAGCTATTGCCGAAGTCCTGCGGGAGGATTGCAGAAAAATGCGCGATGCCGAGAAGTACTACGAATGGCTTGACCGTTTAATTGATGCGATGGAGAGCGGAGAAATATATCAGCTTGTTCCGAAGGATTAACTCGAGGTTGAGTCTTGCTATCAGCATAAAACCGCCCTGCCTGTAATCGGCGCTGCCGACCAGGTACGGCGGTTTTTTGGTGCTGTTTATTCATAAATGCCGATATCGTCGAGCATAATCTTACCAGGCCCTCCGGAAAGGTAAAAGGTGATTTCCTTGAGGGAGGACAAATCAAGCCGCTCGTTCATTTTCTTAAATTCGGATAAAGGAAGCAGGACGGTCTGAAACACCGCCTCCTGCGGGTGCTTGTACTTGCCGTTGGACAACCGCTTCTCCACCCAGGGATGAATGGTGAAGGCGATATCCGGCGGCCGGGTGATCTCCGCATGGTCGGACAGCAAGATGCGCGCCGATTCGTCATTCGTGCTTAGCAGCTCCACTTCGACCTCCAGTTCAGCGGTGGAAGCTGTTGGGTCGGAGAGCTCAAAGCTCCGATCGGCCAACGAAAACGAGAGGACTTCCGGTGTCTTGGTCATCGCCCCTGGCAGGAAGGAGGCATTCCATGTCAAGGAATATGAAGCGGGAGCCCCGTCTTCTCTAGCCGCCCATTCCAAGGTTACTCCCCGGGTTCCTTTGCTCACCGCCTTGCGGTTCTTAACCTCTTCTTCGACCCAGGTCAATTTCTCGCCGCGGGCCAAGCCGCCGTCCGGAAGCGTGACCCGATTCAGGTCATCATCATACCAGGCTAATTTGTAAAAATTGGCGCTTTCAAAGCGGTTGAAATACTCGGTACCCGCTGGAAGCCAGTGCAGCCCTGATCTGTAATCCTGGAACAAAGCCCGATAGCTCTGCTCTCCGTGAAGCGTCGACTCCAGGAAGGCTGAGACGTATATTTTGGCGATTTCGCGCTGTTCCTTAGGGCCCATGATCTCGCTCTGGCTCAGGAAAATGCCCTTCGGATAGCTAATATCCCTGAAGCCCCATTCCGTATTGAATTGGCTATGGTTAGCATCGGCGATATATATCGATGCTTTGAAATGGGGAGATGGTTTTGTAAAAGAAGTCCTGATATACTGGCGATCCCCGTCAAAATCGATGACATCCGCATCCCGCGCCCCCTGAATAGCCAAGTAGCTGACGTCCCTGATTCTCGCCAGTCCGCCGTCAACCTTCTTATCCGTAGGAGAAATGGCAATGACGGCTTGAATGTTGTACCGCTCTAGATTGCTGAGCGTTTCGTCCTCGCTGAACCAGCGGCCGGCGTCCTTCGTCATGGCTACCGCCTGCCCCCCTCTGGAGTGTCCAATCAATCCAATTTGGTCAAAATTCACCTTCTGATAAAAAGGTGTTGCCTGATCTTCCGCAAATTTGTCGATCTGCTGCAGATGCTTGAGCAGGATCCAGGCACGAACCTTCATGTCATTGTCAGGAATGCCCGTCCAGACCGAGTAATTCAAATAATTCTCATCGACCGACACGGCGATGAAGCCCCGGCTGGCTAACAGCTCACCTAAATAACCGTAGCCTTCATCGGAGAAATCCTCCATCAGATGGTTGCCGTGAACCATGAGCACCAGCGGAAATGGACCGTTCCCTTCAGGCATCCAGACCCTGCCGTTCAAGGGAAGCGCGCTTTGATCAAATCCCCAGTAGCGGGTACGGAAGGCAGGCCATTTCTTGATGTAGGCTGAAGCGTCTACCGGGGGCGTTATAAGGTCGGTCTCCCGGCCGAATTCCTTTCGCCAATAATCTTTTCCGCTCCCATAATCGAAACGGGTGTACCCGTAGCTTCCCGGTTTGGCAGGATTCTCTGCCGGGATAGGCTCGGCGTGCTTCGCCGCCATGTCTGAGCGTGCCACAGGGCTGTCCGCGATCCACAACGCAGTGAGAACACACAGGAGTCCGAGCGCGGCTGCGGCATAGAATCTGAGGCGTCTGCCAATCCGGCTATAGAGCAGACTAATGACGATTCCGGCAGCGATTCCCGCCAGCGTGAGGATTCCTGAAGCTGCAGCGGAAATAACCGCGTCATGGTCCTGCCAAAATATAAAGAAAATGACGGTTAGGGCATACATTACCACCCCGGCGTATAACCGGGGAAGCGGCAGTCCGAGGACGGCCAGCAGCACAGCAGCCATATGAGCGGTGATAAATAGGCCTACAGTACCTAGGGAAATAAATACTATAATATCCGCCAAAGCGCCTAAGCCCGTTGGCATGCCCAAGGCAGCCAGTGCGAAAACAAACATCGCCGCCCCCCAAGGTCCCGCTAGGGCTATTCGCCAAAACGCGGAATCATAGCGGTACGTCTGCCGGATTCTGCGGCCTAGACGTTCGGTAAGCTTCGGCTTTAACGGAATATATTCAGTTTGAAGCGGCTGAAGTTCCATCGTTTCGTTTCTCCCATTTGATGATTGATCTTCTATTATTGTAACATGCTTCGGGCTGCGTGAAGGATAGCGGCATGGGCAGAATCTGAACATGGAAGTTATGTAAGGCTGCATGCAGGTTATGTATGGATATACTGTAAGTGCAAATAAACATCGAAAGGCCCCTTTAACGGCCGATGGATCAACCAAGCGATTCATCCAAGGGCAGCTTAAAGGGGCCGGGCTTGCTTAGGCTAATTCAGGAGGGTCAACGGCGGGGCCTTATTTCAAAATCCATAGGGCCGGCACGTTCGCTGGCTCCCATCCTTCAAGGGAAGTATGAGGTTGACGGCACTCATATACCGAACCGTTATAAGTTACCAGCGTTCCCGCAGTGTAGGCCGTGTTGGCCGCCCATGGCTGGGCTGCAGGTGCTTCGGCCGTCGTAGCGCTTACGGAATTGCTTGGCGAGGATTCATTGCCCGCAGCATCGAAGGCGCGGACGGTGAAGGTATATGACGTGTTTGCGCTCAGTCCTGTTACGACATGCTCAGTGGTCGTACCAGAGACTGTAGCTGCCAGCGAGTTACCGTTGTAAATGCGATAGCCTGCTACGCCCACGTTGTCCGTGGAGGGGTTCCACATTAAGGAGACGCTTGAAGAGGTTGGAGTTCCCATAACATGCAGATTGCCTGGAGCCGAAGGAGCCTCGGTGTCTACAACGACTTCCTTCGTTTTTACCGTAACCGCATTGCTTGCAGCCGATACATTGCCGGCGGCATCTCTGGCCTTCACGGTGAACGTGTAGGAAGTATTCGCGGTTAAACCTGAAACGGTGTAGCTCAAGGTATTGCCCGGAACTGTGGCGACAAGCGAACTTCCGTTAAAGATTTGATAACCGGTAACGCCAACGTTATCTGTTGAAGCATTCCAAGACAGGGATACGCTTGTGGAAGTGGAGCCTGTGGAAGTTAAAGCCGAAGGGGCGCTTGGGGCAACAGTATCGGTAGGGGGATTGCCGCCGCCGAAGTTAACGTCAATGACATTGTAGAAGGCGTTCGCCGTATCGGCGATTTCCCACACGGCCAGAATGACATGATATCCGCTGCGTGCTGGAACATTACAAGTATCCGAATATTCAAACGGAGGACGGACACCGCCGTAGTCAACGGAGCAGAATGGAGTCAGATCAAAGGAATTTCTGGACAGTGGAGCATTCGGGTCCCAGTTCTCCTTCGTGATATAGTATTTCCAGCTTGTGGTGGCATGAGCGGCCGTGAGCTTCCATTTGAACGTGTTCGGTCCTGGATTGATATTCACTTTCGTCCAGCGTGTAGCCGACTGCTCGTCCAGTTTAGGGAAAATTCCGCCTGCGCTGGCAATCTTGCCGTCAGCAGGTCCCGCATGAGGGAAGCCTTTTGGCGCTTCTAGGCTCTGAGGCTCATAAACAATTGCGCCGCAGTCCTTGTTTTGCCCGTTTTTACAGAGAATTGCCCGGCTTCCCGGACTATCCACATAACCATGCGCCGATGCTTGTTCGGCAAACAGTACCATGATTAAAGACAAAAGAATCATTAGGCCTAAAGAAGTAACCGCTTTCAAAAGCGATGATTGAGAAATTCGGATTGCTGACATTATGATAACCCCCTTTTGAGATTGGATATACCGACTATGCAACCTTGCTTTACCTGGATTGACAATGCAGGTCCTCCTCCTTATACAATGAATTGGCAGGCCTTCTTACTAATGAGCATCACCTCCTGCAAAATAAAATTTATATAAACTCTGACCGAAGAAGCTGTTCCAAGGAGCTCCGTGGTTGAAACAGTCTTTGACAGAGTTCATATCGCAATTTACAAGGTGAACAGACGACGAGTATCGACAAAATGCAGCAATAATTACATGGTTAACACTGGATTATATTCCGAAAATCAACAGAAATGACAAAACATTAAGAATTTTAAGTAACATACTAACGCTCTCTTATGCAACTCGTCAAGCCTATTTTTTTACAGCTATGAAGGCATTATTGGCAAACCCTTGCTAGATCAAGAGATAAATACGATGTTAGGAGGCAAAAAAATGAAGCCGTCAACCACTTCCATTCAGCGGGATCAGATTTCGCTTCCCCCGCACTTCCCTTTGCACAGTTCCAGAACTGAAGGGGTATCCCCTTCCTTTCAGCGACTTCATTGGCACCGGGCTCTGGAAATCAATTTGATCGCTCGCGGCACCGGGATTTATGTTATCAACGGGCAGGAATATCCGTTTGGTGCGGGCGACATCTTCCTGATCGATTCGGATGACCTGCATCGTGCTTACGAAGGCAATGGCCTCGAGATGGTAATTCTGATGATGGAGCCTTCTTTGCTTGCAACCGAGCAAAGATACGACCCGGAAATCCTGCTTCCCTTTCGGGATAGCGGGACCTGTTTCTCGAATCATATTTCGAATGAACAGCCCGGAAGTGACAGAATTGCCGGATATATCGAGCAAATCGATGCGGAATTTGCAGCCATGCAGCCATCGTATGCCTCGATCATCCGCGGCTTGCTGCTGCTTCTGCTGGGCGAGGTAAACCGCAGCTTTAAGCGCCAGGGGCTGGGCAGAAGCGCGGGTGCAACCACAGGCACAGGCGCGGGCCGTTCCCTCTCCGGCCGCAGGCAGCTGGAGCAGATGAGGGCGGTTATCATAGCGATGGAAAACGAAATTTCCCATCCGTGGACGTTGAAGGAGCTGGCGGATATCGCTCATCTGAGCCCCTCCCGCTTTAGCGCGCTTTTTAACCAGGTCGTAGGAACCTCGCCGCTGCATTATCTCGTCCAGCTCCGTCTGGATCATGCGGTCGAATTGCTGGAGCAGGGAGAGCTGAGCGTACTGGAAATCGCTGAGCAATGCGGATTTAGAAACCTCTCGAATTTCAATCGGCTATTCCTGAACTATTTGGGCATGACTCCCAGCGCAATGAGAAAGCGGCTGCAGGGGGAATCCGCCGTCAAATCGACTGTAAGCGCTCCAAAAGAGTAAGATGATATCAGTTTTGAGGCTGATTATAGAAGAATTCAGCAGGTTATCCCCTTATTCTAATAAGGAGAGGGAGAGATGACCTATGAACTTCTTTTTGGGTGTCGACGCTGGCGGCAGCAAGACATACAGCCTTATCGTCAATGAGAAGGGCGAGACACTCGGCCGCGGTGCAAGCGGCAATGGAAATCATCAGACCAACCCCGTTCATGCGGAGAACAATATTGCTTCAGCTTGTCATCAAGCTCTCCGGGAAGCGGGGTTGTCCAAGGAAAATATAACTCATGCATACTTCGGCCTTGCCGGGGCGGATCGCGAGCCGGATTATAAGGTGCTGCGCCCGATGATTCAAAGATTGGGCTTTCCGCGGCACTCCATCGCCTGCGATACGATGATTGCCATGCGTTCGGGCACCGCTCGCTCCTATGGCGCGGTCGTGATCAGCGGCACGGGCTTTAATGCCGCCGCCCGCAATTCGGCTGGCGAAGAGCTGCAATACGGCGGGTTCGGCTATATTTACGGCGACGGCCAAGGCTCGGGAAGGGATCTGGCGAACTTCGCGTTCCGGTCTGCGGTTCGCGCTTGGGATTTACGGGGCAAGCCCACGATACTCCACGACTATGTACTGCAGGCTACGGGATTCCCAAGCGTTCCGCAAATGCTTGATGCGGCGCTGGATCAAGGCTATGTTCCGCCTCTATCCTTGGCGGAGCTTGTATTTGCGGCAGCGGAACAAGGCGACGAAGTCGCTGCCAGCCATTTGGCGGAGCAGGGCAGTGAACTGGGGAATGCGGCTGCAGCGCTGATTCGCAGGCTCGGGATGGAGGAGGAAGAATTTGATGTCGTGCTTGGCGGCAGCATCTTATCCAAGAGCCGAGGCACGATTCTGACCGATGCGCTGGCCAGGACCATCAGCCTGACGGCTCCGCGCGCCAAGGTTGCGCGCATTACTATGGAGCCCGTTGCCGGTGCGGTGTTAAGCGCCATGGATGCAGCGGGACATGAAGCAAGCGAGGAGATTATGGGCCGCCTGCGCGGCATAAGCTTCAGCAACTTGAAGGGAGAGACAGAGGATGAGTGACAGACGCGGACTCAAAATAGCTGTAATTGGTGGGGGCTCCTCGTATACCCCTGAGCTGGTGGAAGGATTAATCAACGGGTATGAGGAAATGCCGATAGCCGAAATTTGGCTGGTCGATATCGAGGCGGGGAAGCACAAGCTGGACATCGTGGGCAATCTCGCCAAGCGTATGGTTCGCAAGGCAGGACTGCCCATTGAGGTGCATTTGACCCTGGACCGGAGGGAAGCGATCAAGGACGCGGATTTCGTATCGACGCAGATGCGCGTCGGCATGCTGGAAGCCAGGAAGCTCGACGAGCATATTCCGATTAGCCATGGCGTGATCGGTCAGGAGACGACCGGACCTGGGGGCATGTTCAAGGCGCTGCGCACGATTCCAGTCATTTTGGATATTTGCCGCGATATTGAGGAGCTGGCGCCGCATGCATGGATGCTGAACTTTACGAATCCGGCGGGAATGATTACCGAGGCTGTCCATAAGTACTCGCGGGTCAAATCGATCGGACTGTGTAATTCACCGATCAATTTCAAGAAGTCTCTGGCATCGGCTTATCATGTGCCGGAGGAGAAGGTTCTTCCGGAGTTCGTCGGTATCAACCATCTGCACTGGGTTACCTCTGCCCTCGTAGACGGCAAAGAGGTTCTGCCTGAGCTCCTCGCGGGCGAAGGCGGCGCGTACACGGCGACGAATGTTCCGACCTTCGGCTGGGATCCTGAATTTCTGCAATCGCTATCGGCCGTTCCGACCTACTATCTCAAATATTTTTACATGCAGAACGAGATGTTCGAGGAAATGAAGGAATCATTGCTGAAGAACGGGACCCGGGCCGACATCGTCAGCCGGGTGGAGGAGGAATTGTTCGAGCTGTACCAGGACGAGACGCTGGAGGAGAAGCCGAAGCAGCTGGAGCAGCGCGGAGGAGCTTATTACTCTGAGGCTGCAGTAAGGCTGATGCAGTCGCTGTATCTGGGACGCAATGATATCCAGACGCTGAACGTGACAAATAACGGCATTTATGATTTTCTGCCTGAGGATGCCTCTATTGAGGTGAACTGCGTCGTGACCTCCGGCGGTCCCGTTCCTCTTGTCCCAGGGCATGTTCCATCGCACATCAAGGGCCTGCTGCATGCAGTCAAGACGTACGAGAGCTTGGCGATCGACGCTGCAGTAAGCGGTGATCGGGCGCTGGCACTGCTGGCCCTGGCGCATCATCCGCTCGTGCCTTCCGTCTCGAAGGCGCAAGCGCTCCTGAATGAAATGCTGGAGGCGCATCGCGAGTATCTTCCGAAATTTTTTGCATAAAGCTATAACGATCAGGGGTGTCCCGGCTGTCATCAAGCATGACCACAGGGGCATCTCTTTGTTTACCTAATACTTTGTTCTCAGTTTGCTGAAGTGATATTTTGTTCTCCTTCATGCTCCAGCTATAAGAAGACGGTGATTTTTATCAGATTTAGTTGATTAGGCAAGTAGTTAATAATCTCTGTCTTTTTTAAGATATAAGTAAGTTGTAAAACGGAGTAGGAGGGAACAACATATGTCACAGCTTTCCGTTGAGAAAAGTATGCAGCCAAGCCTGCCGCAGACCAAAAAAAAGAAGAGCGGGCTGATGCGCTTTTTGAAACAATGGGATTTGCAGTTAATGGTCATCCCAGCTTTGGCGCTCGTTTTTGTCTTTTCGTACATTCCCATGTACGGAATTTTAATCTCTTTTCAGGATTATAAAATCGGCAGCAGCTTCACGAGCAGTCCCTGGGTAGGATTCAAGCATTTTAATTATTTTTTCAACTCGCCGGAATTCGGTGTGGTCATGCGCAACACGATCGTCATCAGCTTCCTTAAATTCCTAATTGGATTTCCAGCACCAATCATGCTGGCATTGATGCTGAATGAAGTCCGGAATATGGCATTTAAAAGAACCGTCCAAACCGTGACTTACTTGCCATACTTTATGTCCTGGGTTATTGTTGGCGGTCTGGTGAGCTCCTTGCTGTCCGTAGACAGCGGTGCCATTAATATGCTGCTGGAGCGCTTTAACCTAATCTCCCAGCCGATTAATTTCTTGTCCTTGCCTGAGTATTTTTGGGGAATTCTCATAACCACGAATGTGTGGAAAGAGATTGGTTTCGGCTCAATCGTGTACTTGGCAGCGATTGCCGGAGTTGACCCGCATACCTATGAGGCAGCCTCCATCGATGGGGCAAGCCGCTTTAAACAAATTTATTTGATAACGCTTCCTTCGATCATGCCAGTTGTTACGATCTTCATGATTTTGGCTATCGGCAATCTGCTCAGTGCAGGCTTTGAAGATATCCTGATCCTCGCTGCAGATAAATCGCTTAGGGACGTCTCCGATGTTATCGACACGTATGTCGTGCGGGTGGGTATTGAAAACTATCGTTACTCTTTCGCTACGGCGGTCGGTTTGTTCAAAGCAGTAGTAAGCGTTGGACTTTTGACATTGGCGAACCTAATAGCTAGAAGATCCGGCAATAGTCTATGGTAATCCTGACACAATTGGAGGAATGCGGAAATGGCACGTGAAAGCTTCGGCGATCGGCTCATGGTAATTATCATTTATGTTTTCTTGAGTTTACTGGCGATTACAACCTTGTATCCATTCCTGAATGCGCTGGCAATTTCCTTTAACGAAGGAATGGATACTTCAAGAGGCGGAATTACGCTTTGGCCCAGAGTGTTCACATTGGAGAATTATGGTGTGGTGTTTAAGGACGAAAGGCTGATTAACGGCTTTGTTGTCTCGGTTCTTCGTACAGTGATCGGTACAATCTCATCGATATTCTGTACAGCCATCTTTGCATACGGCATGTCAAAAAGGGAGTTAATCGGCCGGAAATATTACATGATTATGTGTATTATTACTATATATTTCTCGGGCGGTCTGATTCCTACATTCCTGCTCATCCGTAACCTTGGACTGATGAATTCCTTCTGGGTATTTATCATCCCTTCCCTGGTCGGTGTCTGGAATATGATTATATTCCGTACTTTCTTCCAGGGGCTTCCGGTAGGGCTTGAGGAATCGGCGCGAATAGACGGCTGCGGTAACTGGGGAACATTCTTCCGTATCGTAATTCCGCTGTCGGGTCCGGTCATAGCGACTTTGTCCTTGTTTACGGCGGTTGCGCATTGGAATGAATGGTTCCTGGCGGGGATTTATATTTCGGATGTAGAAAAGTATCCGATCCAGACCATCCTCCGGCAGATTCTTCTTTCGAATATTGTAACGGATCAGGGCGGGCTTGATTCCTCCGCTTTGGCGCATATGGCCAAAGTGAGAACGATTACAAGCAAATCCTTGTCCATGGCCACGATGATGGTAGCCACACTTCCGATTATTACTGTATATCCATTCGTACAGAAGCATTTCGTTAAAGGGGTTCTTGTAGGTTCGCTGAAAGAGTAGATCGGGCGCAGCTACTCGTATGTACAGCGTTTAGAGCATCATGCTTTAAACATAAATTAAGAATTTGAAAGGGGAAAGCAGCAGGATGAAAAAAAGAAATTGGCTGATCAGTATCTTGTCTGTGGTGATGGTCTTCTCACTCATGGTGGGTTGCTCCTCCGGCAATGGGGGCAACAAAGGAGCCGCACCGAGCAACACTGGGGGAGAGCAGCAGCAGGAGGGAAATACACCTCCTGAGGAATCCAACCTGTATGAGCTTGGCAAAGAGCCTCTTGAAATCTCAATCTTCGGTAACTATGAGTGGTACACGATGCCGAAATGGGGAGCAGATCCCATGACCAAATGGGTTCAAGACAACAAAAAAATTACAATCAAGGAAATTCCGAACGGTGGAAATAACGCTCAAAAGCTCAATACGATGATTGCTTCCGGTGAATTGCCGGACATCGTTTGGGGAGAACGTGGTGCAGACGTAGAGCGTCTTCGGGAAGCTGGGCTTCTGGTGCCGCTTGATGATTACCTGGATAAATATCCGAATCTGAAAAAATGGCTTGACCCTGTAGCCTTAAATATGCTGCGTTCACCTGACGGGAAGCTGTATCAATTCCCGAACTGGTATACGAACCGCCCGAACGGTAATGCGGGCTGGGTAGTGAACAAGAAAATCTACGAGGAACTCGGATCTCCTAAGCTGGAGACGACTGACGATTTATACAACTATTTGAAAATGGTTAAAGAGAAATATCCAAACGTCATCCCGCTGGAAACAGATTTGGCCGCAGAGGGACACGGTCTAAGCCAAATTTATTCTGCATTTAAAGAAAATAACTTAAGTGCCGAAAGATATTATGCCGTTCCTGTGGGCGACAAGATGGAATCGATTTATAAGGATGAGGCATTCCGTGAATCTGTTGTCTACACGGCTAAATTGTTCCGTGAAGGTCTGATCACACAAGATGCCATGACACAAACCCGTGATCAGGTTCAAGAGAAGCTTGTATCCGGCCGCGTAGCTGTATATGCTTCGGGGAACCCTACGGTATTTGCTATGGAAGCTGATGTAGCGTTAAGAAAGAAAGATCCAAATGACGGTTATTTCATGATTTGGCCGATCTACAAGGAAGGTCTGGACAAGAACAAAATTTATCCAGGGACTTATAATAAATTAGGCTGGAATGCTGCGGTAATCACGACCAGCGCGAAGAATCCTGAGGCTGTATTTGCATTCCTTGACTGGTGGACGGGACCTGAGGGGATGGTCTTGCAATACTACGGAGTTGAGGGAGAGTACTGGCAAGGCTGGCAAGAGGATGGAACTACGCCGATATTTACGGAGAAATATGTAACGCAAAGAGACCAACTGGCCGAGTATCAGAAGAGTACGGATCCGTTCCAGTGGGTGGGTAATACCGTATATCTGGATGATATGAAAGGAAAATATGAAGAGACCTTGAAGGAAGAGGATCGGAACTGGGCGACTTACTGGCAGTATAAAATCACATGGAAAACGCAAGGCGACTATACGGAGTTTGTAAACATGCACCCGATGCCGGATACCGAGGAAGGAATTGCTTTCCAGCGGGTTAAGGATATTTGGCTGAAGGCGAGACCGCAGTCCATGTATGCTAAGACGGATGAAGAAGCGTTAGCCATACTGGATAAGGCCCACGAAGATTCGATGAAGGCTGGATTCCAAAAAGTGCTCGACTATTATACAATGAAGTGGGAAGAGAATAAGGCAATGATTAATAGAAATTAATAGTTGTATTTGAGGGGGCCTCCGGGACCCCTCATTGTGTTACCTAAATCCAGATATTAATAATTCATAAAAGCAAGAAGATCGCTCAGGGGGAGATGTTCACCATGTACAAAGTGCTGCTGGCCGATGACGAAGTGTTGGACCTTGAAGGAATGAGGCAGTTCATTCCCTGGTCTGAGCTCGGGCTTGAAGTGGTTGATGCCGTGAATAGCGGATTTGCCGCTTGCGAGGTAATTGAACGCCGGCCTGTCGATATTTTGGTGACAGATATCAATATGCCTCATATGTCTGGATTGGAGCTGGCGCGCATAGCGATCGAGAAGAAGCCGGATATTCGCATTGTATTCGTCAGCGGATATCAGGACTTTCATTATGTGAAGCAGGCACTTTCCATGAAGGCTTGCAGCTACGTGCTTAAGCCCGTAGATGATGATGAACTGATTGCCTCGCTGCAGACGGTTAGGCAGGAGCTTGAAATTGAGGGTAAACGGCGTGAAGCGGAGGAGCAATATCGAAGCATGATGCCGATGGCGAGAAACGAACTGCTCCTGCGTCTGCTTGAGGGCGAGCTAAAGGGACAGGAGACTGAAGCCTGGACGCGGGTTGCTGCAGCTTCTGGGTTAAATTCATTGCAAGGCCCGCTGCGGGCAGCCATCATGGAAATCGATGATTTAAGCCGGAGAAATCAGAACCAGGTGGAAGCGACAGATCAATTTGACGGCTTGCTGCAGCAGCTGCAGCAGCTTCTGCTGGAGCTCGGCATGCAGTTTGCATGCAAATTGTCCAAACGGCGGATAGCCGTCATTATGCGTGAAGACCAAGTGAATGATTGCATTTCTACATTATATAGTGCTGTTAACCACAGGCTGGCTGTGTCTGTGACGATTGGTCTTGGAGACCCGGTCGAGGATATATCCCTGATGCCTCAATCCTATAAGCAGGCGCTTGAAGCACTGGACGGCAAAATGTTTATTGGCCGGGGACAGCTCATTAAATATGAAGAAGTCCGCCGTACCCCAGAGATGAAAGATGCGAGAACACTGGACATTCGCCTGGATGCCTTATTCAAGGCCATGTCCAATTATGAGCTCGTTAAAATACATGATGAAATTGATAATTTGTTCCAATCCGTATCCACGCTGCGTTCCAAGTTTACGATTTACAATCTGGCGATATATATTGTGTTCAAGCTGGAGCACTACTTGAGCACGCTGGATGAGGATTTATCCAAAATATTAGGCCTGGAGCTCTCTAGCCTGGATATCGTATTGAAGTTCGAAATGATGGACGACATCCGCTCCTGGCTCGTGCGCAAGGCCTTCGAAATTTCCGAAACTCTGCGACAAAGGGAGAACTCGCAGTGCAGCAGGCTGATCCGCGAAATACTGAGCACGATGCAGGATAATCTGCATGAGAACATTACTTTGAAGGATATCGCCCACAAATTTTCCTTCTCCCCGAACTATTTAGGCCATTTATTTAAAGAGGAGGTAGGCAGGAGCTTCAGCGAGATGCTGATTCAGCTCAGGATGGAGAAGGCCTGTGAGCTGCTGCGGAATCCGACGCTCAAAATTTACGAAGTGGCCGACCAGGTTGGTTATCGATATATTCCTTATTTCAGCAGGCAATTTAAAGAAACCTACGGGATGACGCCGATGGAATTCCGCAAACGAGAGTAATGGGAGGGAAGACAGATTGCTGCCCATGAAGGAGAAGAAGAGGCAAAGGCATTATATTCCGTTTGGTTATAAGTTGATGCTGACATATATGTTTTTCATCGTGATTCCAGTCATCGCCATTGGATTTTTCTCGAATGCGATGTATCAGGAATCGATCCGCAAGCACGCGCAGACGAATCTGCAGGGAACCTTGCAGCAAATGAGGGATAATATCCAATATAAGCTGGAGGATGTAGAACGAGCATCTTCTATGATATATGATGATTATTCTTTGGTGCTGCGCCTGCGCCATTTTGAGAACGGCTGGGAAACCTATGAGAGTACGACAATAGCACTTAGACCCAAATTCCAGAACGCGATGCTGGCAACGAGGCTGAACATGGCAATGTTCATTTTTTTGCAAAATCATAATTTCAACGAATCCTATTACGGCGACTTCGAGCAGGAGGATCTGGACATGCTCGAACGCAAATATAATATCTATCATCTGGACCGGCTGGAGGACCTGGAGTGGTACAAGAGTTTCCCCGAAGAGAAATTCGGGGAGACTTGGGCCTGGAAAATGGTGCAGCGGGATGAGAATTACGGACGGATATCCTTATTGCGGCGTATGGTTGATGTATTTCCGCTGGAGGTCAAGGAAATCGGGTTTATGCGCTTTAGCGTCAGAATTCAGGATCTGTTCGAAGCGATGGATTATTTGAAAATCGGGGAAGGCAGTCTATTACTGCTTAAGGATGAGCAGGGAAAGGTCTTGTATCAGTCGGGTGCAATTCCAACTGGGGTGAGCGTGGGAGATCTTTCGGAGAAGGATTACTTAATCATCACGGAGACCTTGAATAAAGGAAAATGGGAACTTCTTGCCTATGTGCCCATGACGATTATGGAGCGGGATTCCGCCCGGGTCAGCATGTTTATATTGGGAACCTGCGTCATTTTACTGGTCGTATTCTCTATCGTAGGCATGTTCATATCGAGATACTTCTCGGTACGTGTCATGAAGATCGTGTCCGTGCTGAACGCCTTCCGGGAGGGAGATCTGCACAAACGGATGCGTTATCAGGGCAAGGATGAGTTCTCGCAAATTGCCTCCGCGCTGAATGAGATGGGCCAGAATATCGACCATCTTATCGAACAGGTCTACCTGACGCAAATCGAGAAAAAAGAGGCGGAGCTGGAATCCCTGCAGGCGCAGGTCAATCCGCATTTTCTATATAATACGCTGTCCTCCATCAGCCGGCTGGCCAAATTCGGCGAAATCGACAAGCTGCAGAAAATGGTGCTTGATCTCGCCAAATTCTATCGCCTCTCCCTGAATGAAGGAAGGACGGTGATTCCGATTCGTCATGAGCTGGAGCAGGCAGAGGCCTACATTAATATCCAGAGGACGAAGTACGGGGACAAGGTGACGATCTCCTATGATCTGGATCCAGAGATTGTCCGTTACGTGACGATCAAACTGATTTTACAGACTTTCATTGAAAATGCGATGGAGCATGCCTGGTTTGGGGATTCCCTTCATATTCGGATCGAGGCGAGGAAGCTTGGTGACAACATCGTATTCAAGGTGATCGATAACGGTCTCGGCATGCCGCCCGAGCTCATTCGCCGCATCTTCGATCCGGTCGAAGGCCAGAATGTCGGCTTCGGCATCCGCAACGTAAATAGCCGCATTCAGCTCCATTTCGGCGCGGAATACGGCGTAACGATCGGCAGCAGACCGGGGATGGGGACGACGGTGCAGATCGTCATCCCGGCCACCCCTTACTTCCTGGAGGAAGTGGACTGATGCAGGAATTTGGCCCCGGCAATCCCCGGCGTAGTCATTTCGTGGGGATCGAGGATTTCATCGAGCTCCTCCGGGGTCAATACTTTATATTCGAGGCATAGCTCGCGCACGGAGCGGCCCGTGGCAATGGCTTCGGAGGCGATTTTGCTGACCGTTTCATAGCCGAGATGCGGGTTGAGCGCGGTAATGATGCCGACGCTCTGATCCACGTAGGCTTTGCATTGCTCCTCGTTCGCTGTAATTCCTTCCAGGCAGTATTTCTGGAACGATTGGAAGGCCTGGTTCATAATGCTGATCGACTGCATCAGGTTGAACACGAGTACAGGCTCCATGACGTTCAGCTCGAATTGCCCCGCTTCGGCAGCCATGCTGATGGTCGTGTCGTTGCCGATGACCTGGAAGGCGACCTGGTTAATGAGCTCGCACATGACCGGATTCACCTTGCCCGGCATGATCGAAGAGCCGGGCTGGCGGGCCGGCAGGGAGATTTCCCTGAACCCCGCTCTAGGTCCGGAGGCCATCAGCCGCAAGTCGTTGGCGATTTTGGACATGTTGATCATGCAGAGCTTAAGCGCGGCCGATGTCTCCGTATACGCGTCGCAGTTCTGCGTGGCGTCAACGAGCTGGCCTGCCGAGAACATAGGATATCCGCTCAGCTCGGCCAGCAGCTTGACGACCCTCTCGATATACTTGGGCTCTGCGTTTAGGCCGGTGCCAACCGCCGTAGCTCCCATATTGATTTCAAATAAAGCTTGTCTGGTCTGATCCATTCTGCGAATGTCGCGTTCCAGCACGCGCCGGTAGGCTTCGAACTCTTGTCCGAGGCGAATAGGCACGGCATCCTGCAAATGGGTCCGTCCCATTTTGATGATGCTGTTGAATTCCTGCGACTTCTTCTTAAACGTATTGGCCAGTGAACGAGTCGTCTTAATTAGCCGGTCGAGCAGATTCAGAATCGCGATATGGTTCGCCGTCGGGAAGACGTCATTCGTCGATTGGGACATGTTCACATGGGTGTTCGGGCTGACCGAGGCGTAATCGCCCTTCTCTTTGCCAAGAATCTCCAATGCCCGATTGGCAATTACTTCATTGGCATTCATATTGATCGAGGTGCCCGCGCCGCCTTGAATCGGATCGGTAATGAACTGGTCATGATAATGTCCGCCCATGATTTCATCCGCTGCTTGGATAATCGCTTTACCGATTGCAGGGTCAAGCTGGCCGATATCCATGTTCGCTTGTGCCGCCGCTTTCTTTACCAGAGCAAGCGCATGAATGAGTTCGGAATATATTCTGTATCCGGTAATGGGAAAGTTCTCTACGGCCCGCATCGTCTGAACGCCGTAGTAAGCCTCCTTCGGAACCTCCAAAGTACCCAGGAAATCTTTTTCGATGCGAAATGAGTTGATCGGCATGATTCTTCCACCTCTCCTTATATCTACATCTATATTGTAACCTTTTTGAGCGGGAGGATATCCAGACAGTGGCCTGTTTTAGCGCGTCTGATGTATTGTTATTAGAATTTATCCGTCAAATAGAACAGGGCTTGCTGGGCCGGGAATAACATCCGCAGCAATTCATCCACCGGAGGGCGCGGATCCTGCCTCTCTCCGGGGCATTGCTTGATGCTCATGCCGCTGTTGTAGCCGTGAAGCAGCATCGTTACGAGCTCCGACTGACGGAGTTCCAGAGTAGTCACCTTGCTGGAATCATAATCCGTGGCGATGGCTAAATGCTCTTCTTCATAGATAAGCAGCGCAGACTGGCCTTCGCAGCATAGAGCAACTCTGAAGTCTCCGGCCGACTCATGACGCAGCCTGCGCTCCAATACCGGCTTTATGATATGCAGAGCTTCGGCCAGCCGGATGATTTTCCACATCATCAGATTGGAGGCATCTGCTTCGGCGTTCCATTCCTTCAAGAGAGGCAGCAGGGCGTGATCTGGAGGCAGTCTGAATTGCACCGTCTTCACTTCCGGGCGATCTGTCAGCAAGTGGGACAGAATCGGCAGGATGGCGGATGCGTGTTCCGGCAAATAGCATAGCTCCTCAAGGGGGATAGCCCCATTATCCTGCCGGCCCAGCCGGCCGTAAGCGACAACGGAGTCGCCCTGCAGGGCGACAGACCAGACGCCTTGCTGCCATTCCGCCGATTTCATCATGTCCTGCCAATAAGCTGCATTGCGCACTCGCGACAAAGTGCGTCTCGCATTAAATCGCTCATAGATCCCGGCGAGCTGGGCTGCATGGGCTGACGGATCAAGGTGCCTGATCGAATAAGAGGAACGTGCTTCCGGATCCAGGCTCTGCAATGCCTGATTTGTCTGGTCAACGATCTGATCAGCGGGCAGGTGATACTCTGTTTCGGGAACGATGGTCCAGCCCAATTTCTCATAAAAAGGATGGATGACCGCGAAGAGCAGCGACAAGTCGTAGCCTTCCTGTGCCATCCATTTCGTTAGCTTCTTTAAAATCTCCAGACCCAACCCCTGTCCGCGGAATTCGGGCTTCGTTCCTACGCTGCCGATGCCGGCGACCTTGAGCGTGACATCCTCTATACGGCAGATGTAAGGGAAAATTTGAACCGTCGAAGCAACAATGCCATCCACGACGGCAACCCAGGTTGTATCAAAACGGTAAGCCGTACTGTTGTCGAGACGGGATTGAAAATAGGATTTACCTACGGGGAAGCATGCATTCAGCAGCTCGTAAACCGCTTCCAGTTCGATTCGGCTTTGAACCGGGCGAATCTCGATATTTGACATGTATTAGTCACATCCCATGCTGATTAGTTAACTAGATAATTCTACTGTATCATGTTCCGCAATATACCTACAAGATTGATGAGACGGAATGATGAATTGTTCATGCCTGGCCAGACTGCAACTTTATTTCCTTTTATAACGTAATAAGTTTAAAGCATGTAGCAACGGATGAAGCAGAGCTGAAGCGGATGCATCCGTGCATACATTTGAAATTAAGAATCATTATGCTGCAATGACTGAAGCGGCTAACACATGAGAGGAGGAAGCCACGATGAATATCGTTGTTCATAGTTCATTGCCCTATTACTCCCAACAACCCAGATCCACCATGATGCATCTTTCCAGGAAAAATGACGACCCGCGCAAGGCCGTCCGGTTCAAGGACGTGCTTCAGGAGAAAATGAAGGCCAACCGCGACAAGCAGAAGCGTTAAACAGCATTCACGACAGATCAGCGGATTCGGACATTCCACGTTGGAAGCTGTTCAGCCCGCTAGCGATCAACGTACTGCGCAAATACAGCCTCAGCGAATACACCATAGGTTCCAGGTACATATGCCTCGCCTTTCTAGTGCCCCTTCATATTCGCTTGCAGCTTTCGACCAAAAATTTCCCCCGAATGCTGTTCATCGAACTTCCTGCCATCGTTAATTCTGCCTCCGAATTCTTTTCATTAAATTGTATGCTTTGAGTCATGCCGGTTGCCCACTTTCCTTCTGTGCACCCAGGCATGGGTTCGAAACTGCTTTATTCTATTTACAATATGGCAATATGCCTTGACAGTTCGGAGGAATAAGAGTTAAATGGTCTGAAATGGTTTTGAATAATTTGTAAAAAAGAAGGCGCATAAATGAATGCTCATTTGAAGCAAATCCACCCGTTGTCCTGGACGATCATCATTGGCACTATATTCGGCCGCATCGCGATTTCGATGAGCATCCCGTTCTTGTCCATCTACCTGATCCGCTCCATGGGCGCGACGCCGGCAGAGACGGGGATCGTTGTAGCCGCCAGTTCGCTGATCGGCGTATTTGCCAGCTTCTATGGAGGCTATGTTTCCGATGTTATTGGCCGCAAGAAAGTCCTTTTCATAGCTATTTTTGGCTGGGTTCTTGTGTTTGCAGGCTTTGCTTTTGCTAATAAAGTATGGATATTTTTCATTATGAATGCCTTAAACGGCCTATGCAGGGCCACCTTCGAGCCCACTTCCCGCGCGCTCCTTGCCGATATTACTCCCAAGGAGAGCAAGCTGCTCGTATTCAATCTGCGATATGCGGCCATCAATATCGGGGTCGTTATAGGTCCGCTCCTCGGATTGCAGGCAGGGGCCTCCGACTCCAATAGCGTGTTCCTGATTGCGGCCGCAGTTTACGCCTGTTATGGGATCTGCCTGGTTGTGCAGTTTCGCCGCTATCCTGAGCTGGGCCAGGCTAACCAAGCAAACGAGCAGCGGCTTGGTCTCATCGAGGCCTTGAAAGCGACAGGCAGGAACCGGACATTTATGCTCGTGCTGATCGGAATGATTTTTTGCGTGCTTGGTTACGGGCATTTCGACTCCACACTGGCTCAATATATGGAGATGAGTCCCCGGATCGAAGAGGGGGTCAGATGGTTCAGCTACCTGATATCGCTCAATGCGGTAGTCGTGCTCGTTATTCAATATCCTCTCGTCCGGTTCGCCGCCCGCTTTGCGCCGGCCCTGCCGATCATTGCCGGCAATTTGTTCACGGGGGCCAGCCTCGTTTTATTCGGGATGTTCGATACCCTTCCTCTTCTAATGCTCGGCGTCGTGATTTTTACCATTGGCGAAGTGCTGGTGTTCACGGCAACGGATGTGCTCGTCGATCGGATAGCCGAGCCTGAGCTGCGGGGAGCGTATTTCGGCATGTTTGGTTTCAATAACCTTGGAGCGGTTTTGGCCCCTTTGCTGGGCGGCTTTCTGCTCGAGGGCCTGGGGGTCGCCTCGTCACAGCTTATCTTTGCTCTGCTCGGATTGACGACCTTTGCCGGCATTCCGTTTTTGTATTTGGCCCATCGGAGCATGCAGCGGCTCGAGCTGGCCCGAGTCAAGCGGGAAGGACAGCCATTCATCTCATCTTGAAATATATAGAATTCATACATTAGGCTATCGTCCACACTCCCCCTGTAAATGACGCGTATATTGTGTCATGAGCCCGGGGAGGTGATCAGTTGGTAAAAATCAGTGATCAAGCCAGGAAGCATTTAAATAAACGGGTCAAAATCAAAACGAAGACTGGTGCGGTGCTGTACGGAAAGATCGTCAAGGTCAGCGGCAAGAAGCTGTATCTTCAAGTGGCTTCCGTCCATGACCGGGGCAGCAAGGCCCATGCGACGCTCGCTCCGTTCATCATTCCGCTGGTGTTATTTGACTTGCTTGCCATCTTGCTGTTGAAGAGACGGAGAAGACGGCGGCGTATTTTGTAAAAAGCCATATGAAAAGGTACTTAATAAAAGGAGCCGCGAGGCTCTTTTTTTGCAGATACAGAACATGTAAGTGACTAATCTATAGTACAATGAATTTAATTATTCGATGATTATTGATGAAGAAGGATTGCAGCGCCATGATAAATATCCCCGGTTACTCTATCGCTCATACGGTCTATGAGGATCCGTATCTTCTGGTGGCTTTTGCCCTTTCAGAACCATCAGCGGAGCAGGTCTTGCTTAAGATTGTCAAAAGCGGAAAAAACACGATGATCGAGAATGCCAAGCTGATCCACGAATATAACTTCTTGAAAGAGCTGGATATGGAAGGGCTGTTCAGGCCGAATTCGTATATGAATCACAAGAATATGATGATTCTGGAGTATGAGCCGATTTATGCGTTGACATTAAGGGACTACTGGTCGAAGGCTATAATCACTTCCGATAGGTGCGTGCAGATATTTAAGCGTGTAATCATGCGCCTGCATCAGCTTCATCAGCGAAATATTCTTCATTTAAATATCAGGCCCGATACGCTGCTCATTCAGCAATATACGGATAATATTTATTTGACGGGCTTTGGCTACGCCATCCATTTGGACGAAAGAGGAGAGACAGGCCAGGGCAGTCTGGAAGGCAATCCTGTGTATATGTCGCCAGAGCAGACGGGAAGGATGAATGGCGGCGTCGATGTGCGTGCGGACATTTATTCACTGGGGATGACATTCTATGAGCTGATGGCCGGGCAGCTCCCTTTCACGGCTGGCGGAGCGCTGGGATGGGCTCATGCTCATTTGGCGAGAACACCTATCCCTCTGACCACCGCTAACCCGGCGGTTCCTCCGGCCATATCGGAGATAGTGATGAGGATGCTCGCCAAGGATCCCGGGCAGCGGTATGCCGGCATGGGAGCCTTGCTGGAGCAGTTGGAGAGCTGTTCAGGGCCATCCATAGAGATGCTGAGAATGCAGGCCCCCCATTGGTTTGACAGCAAAGAGGCAGCCGCCGCCTGTGAAAGGATAGATTTACCGGAAGAGAAATATTCGGCTGCGTTACATTCAATGCCTCCCGCCGGGACAGGCCCCGTGGACGCTTATCGTCCATCCTTGGTCATCAACGACAATATCGTCAGTTACCCGCAGGTCCTCGATCTTGCCGCGGTTGTTCAGGCCTCGCAGATTTTCTCGGAGGCCAGCAGCGGGGAGCAGATCGCAGCCCAGCTTATGCAGCTCATTGCGACCAATGCCGGAGCGCAGCGCGGTCTGCTGCTGCTTCCATATGCGAAGGACTGGTTCGTGGATTTGGAAATCGCGCTGACGGACAGGGGTATGGTTTCCGAGCTTCCGCATCTGCCTCTGGAGGCATATTCCGATATTCCCCATAGGTTGATTGCCAGCAGCATCGGGGAGAAAATGATCCTTCAAGGAGCTGGAGCGGCGGAGCTGCCTCTGCAGGGGGCGCATTATAGCGATGCGAACCGGGGAGGCTCTGCTCTCTGCATGCCGATCCTTGTACAGGATCAGCTCCAAGGTCTTCTATACATTGAGAATCGTCTGACCTCCAGGTATTTTGCCCCGGAACGATTGTCCGTACTGCGCAATCTGGCTTCTCAAGCCTTGTTCGTGCTGAAGTCGAGACCGCCGGCCATGACCCTTGAAGCCGGTGCTGTGCGACAGGAGCCTGCCGCAAGGGTTGAAGGCTATGCTGAACTCAGGCACTCTCTGACTCCAAGGGAGCAGGAGGTGCTGCAGCTGTTGGCTAGAGGGCTGTCGAATAAGGAAATTGCCGACTCCCTGACGATCACGAGCGAGACGGTCAAGACGCATCTTAAGAACATCTTCGGAAAGCTGAAGGTGGATCGGCGCATGAAGGCGGCTGCTATCGCAAAGACGATAGGCTTGCTGGATGACAGGGATCCTTAGCGAGCGCTATATTTTAAGCTTGGTTTTGAAAGAGTGAAGGGACGCCGGACGGCGTCCTTTTTTAATGCAGGTGTTGGGAAAAATCCCTCGGTCGGGGGATATTTATTTCATTTTTTACAATCTACAATTTAAAAGAGATAGGTCAGGGCGGGCTGATCCAGAAAGGAGAGTACATTATTAAATACCCGGGTAGAAAAAGTTTTATTGGTTTGTTGTCGATGGTCTGTTTTACCGCGACGCTCTTATTTGCCGGACCGGCAAGCAGAGCTTCAGCCGAGCAGATTCAAGCCGAAGCGATCTATATGATTAATTACAATCCGAGCGGATTCGCATCGATGTCGCATCGCTATAGCGATGGAAAGGAATTATTCTATATTGATTTAAACTTTAGTCAACTGCCTTCCAACGCGAAGTGGGCTACGTTTCTTCCATTCCGAGGTTTGGATGAGGGGGTAGAAATCTACTATAGCCGTGACGGAGTTACGACCGAGAAAAAATTCATCACGGACTATTGGTATGGGCTTCCGACTGATGTCAGATGGATCACGGTCAGCAATTTCGACGGCGGTTTTGGCGAAAAGAATCCGATTTACAACCAAAAATACAGATACAGCCTGGACGGCGTCACTGTACTGGAAGGGGATTCGGTTCCAGCGGAAGCGATATGGGCTACCTTAAGTTCTTTTGAGAGCTCTTGGGGCGGCGAGACCAAAACGCTTGATTACAGCAGATCTTCGGGCACTTATACGTTAAACATCGATACGATACAGAAACTGAGTATTTCATCGAGTAATCCGAATGCTCCGAAGTATGCTCAGGCTGGAGATACGGTGACGCTATCTATCTCTTCTGCATTCTATCTGAAGCCTCCCGTCGTACGAATTGCCGGGCAGGAGGTCCAGGCAGTGCAAAATGGCAACCGTAAAAATTGGAAGGCTGCCTTGACGCTGGATTCCTCCGTTCCTGAAGGTACTGTCCCCTTTATGCTCGAATATGAGGACGAAACAGGACAGCGGCGCGGCCAGCTTGACACAACTACGGACGGGAGCAAGGTTCAAGTTGATAAAACCCCGCCAATCATTGGTTTTAGGCATTCACCTGCAGATTGGACGCAGCAGAATGTGTACGTCGTTGGTTCCGTCAGAGATGATGGCTCTGGCGTTGCTGCACAAAAATGGTTAAAGGGCGAACATGATGCCACATCCATGCGGAAATATGGAACCACAGTGCCTGGAAATTACTTTATTGCCACCGATAACGGGAAGTATACCTGGTACGCGAAAGACCATGTCGGCAATGAAAGCGTCGCAGTCACTGAAGTTACGAATATGGACCGCCTGGCACCGACGCTGGAGGTCTTTACGACGCAGCAGGGATGGACGAATCAGCCGATTCCGGTTACGGCCAATGCAGAAGACGTTCAGAGCGGTTTGAATTCGGGGCAGTTCAAATGGGCTGCTGGGCAGCAGGCAGCTGATTATTTTCGTTCGGGCGGCACCTTAATCGTGAATAATAATTTTCTTGCCGGTAGTAATGGCAAGTATACCGTCTATGCCGCGGATCAGGTTGGCAATGAGACGTTCCAGACCATTACCATCGATCAAATCGATCTCATTCCGCCAAGCCTAACATTAACGCCGTCCACGGGGGCGCCGACAAGTCAGGATGTAATCATTGATGTCAGCGCGCTTGATCAGGAGAGCGGAATAGCAGAGCTGAAGTGGGCCAAGGGAGATCTCAATGCTGCCTATTTCGCCCAGGGAGGCAGCGTATTTAACGACAGTTTCCTTGTTTCCGAGAATGGCATATATACGGTATATGCCAGGGATAATGCAGGGAATGAAACTGTACAGACGATGTCCGTAACGAATATTTTCAAGACCGGCCCGAGCCTCTCCCTCTCTTTATCTTCAACGAGCTGGAGTAATCAGCCGCTTGCCGTAAATATCCTCTATTCCGATAACGGAAGCGGGATCGCCAAGCTGGAATGGTCCAAGAAAGGGCCGAATGAGCAGCGGGTTGCCCTGGATACGGACGATATCCAATTCCTCGTGCATGAGAACGGAGTTTATACGGTATATGCCAGGGACAAAGCCGGCTTTGAGGTTAGTGCTGATATTGAGGTGAGCCGGATTGATATAGAGGCTCCCCGATTGGATGTAAGCTTGGATTCAATGGATTGGACGAATCGGCCTGTCACGATCACCGTTGCTGCTAACGACAATACGGATGATCACGCAGCCCTGAAATGGAGTGAAGGGCGACATCCCGTTTCGTTCTTTCAAAATGGCGGGGGGAGATCGTTCCAGGATTATTTCCAGGTCAGCCGAAATGGAGAATACACGATCTACGCTGAGGATCACGCGGGAAATGGAGCTGTAGAGACGATTGAGGTCAGCCATTATGATGGAACTGAGCCAACGATTCATCTCAGCATTGGGAACGGTCAGCCGACCAACCAGAGCGTGACGGTAACCGCCGACGTATATGACCGTTTAAGCGGAATCAGTGAAGTGAAATGGGCGGCTGGAGATCAGCCTGTCAGTTATTTTGAGCTGGCCGGTACGGATTTTGGGGGATCAGGCTCCTTTGAAGCTGAGTTGAATGATATTTACACAGTTTACGCCAAGGATCGTGCCGGCAATGCTGCTATACAAACGATCGAAATCACGAATATCCATAGGGATGTCCCCGTTATTAAGCTTATGGTATTTCCGACGGCATCTACGAACCAGAACGTCACCGTGACTACAGCTGTATATTCACCAGTGAATTTGGTCGCAAAAAAAATGGCGTTCGGATTTCATGAGTCATCTTATTTCGAGTTTTACGGGGATCCGCTATTGCCAGAAATAGCCGCTGTGGATAACGGCTGGATCAGCTTCTATGCTAAGGATGAGGCCGGCAATGAAACAGTGAAGCAAATCGAAATTGCGAATATTGATCGCAACCGGCCGGTTATTACGTTAAAGGGCGACCCGATTATAAGCGTTGTACAAGGCAGCTCCTTTGAAGATCCCGGAGCCGCAGCTGCAGATGATGTAGACGGAGATATTTCCCGTAAGATCAGGGTGTCCGGCCAGGTAGACACAGGTGCTGCCGGCGAGTATATACTGCGCTATAACGTCTCTGATGCAGCGGGGAATGCAGCTGAAGAGGTTGTACGGACGGTGAAAGTAACACCCCGGCCTATTATTGATGACGGCGGGCAGGGAGGCGGGGGCAATAGCGGCAGTAACGGAGGATCGCCTTCTAGTGGCGGCAGCCCTTTCAACAGCAGCGGTACTCCTTCCAAAGGGGACACCGCCGCTCCTGCTAAGGAGACAGGAGATTATTCCAAGCCTGGTCTTCCGGAGGTTGAACTTGAATGCTCGGCGGGAGCCAGATGCAGCGATAATAATAGCCAGGTATCCTTAAGCGATATTGATGGACATTGGGCTGGTGGAGCGATCCGTGAGCTTGCAAGGAGGGGTTATGTTAAAGGTTATCCTGATGGAAGCTTTCAGCCTGGCCGCGAGCTAACGAGAGCCGAGTTCGTCACTATGCTGGTTCGGGTTCTGAAATTAGAGGCGCCGGATTCCGGAAGGTACGCCCCTGTGTTTGACGATGTGCAAGGACATTGGGCGCAGAAGACCATTGCCGCAGCACAGCACTATGGGCTGATTCACGGCTACGGTGACCGCGTATTCGCTCCGGATGCGCCGATTACGCGCGAACAATTGGCGGTAATCCTGGCTCAAGCCAGCGCTTCGAGGTGGCCAACGGCTATCGATGATGCTGCGCAAGGAACTGGCAGTCTGTTGTACGGGGATGCTGACCGTATTTCCGGATGGGCGCAGCAGGCCGTTCTGCGGGTAACGGAGCAGAGGATTATGATTGGCACACCCGACATTCGCTTCCAGCCGCAGGCGCTGACGACAAGAGGAGAGGCTGCCGTTGTATTGTTGAAGCTTATTACACAATTTGAATAGCAGGTTTGCGTAGGATTATCAAGAAGGCATACGGCTCTAAGCGCCGTATGCCTTCTTTTTGCAGTCTGGCTAGGATTCATCGGCCGATAAACTCATTCTGATGCTCTTCACGATCGCGCCGAGCTCGGTAACGAGTGATTCCAATTCCACGGCGATATCATGGACCGAGTCGGAGGAAGCGGATTGTTCTTCTGCGGCGGATAATATTTTTTCGATGTTCGCGAAGAAGGCCGAGGTGATCTCCGACGTCTGCATCATCATGTCATTGGTTTGCTTAGAGTGCTTAAGCAGCAAGTCGGTTGCAACGGACATTTCCTTGATTTGCAGATCCACTTTGCTCGATGATTCTGAAATTTCTTCGAAGACATGCTGCGTTTCCGCAAGTTGCTCCAGTCCCTTCTCCACTTCTCCCAAGCTGAGGTTCATCTCGCTCAACACCTGATCAATGCGGCCCTGGAAGGTCTGGACGTTTCTGTGGATTTCGGCAGCGGAATCATTCGATTGGCCGGCCAGCTTGCGGACCTCTGCAGCGACTACGGCAAAGCCGCTTCCATGCTCTCCCGCCCGGGCCGCTTCGATCGAGGCGTTCAGCGCCAGCAGGTTGGTTTGATCCGCGATGGATGAAATAAGATCCACAAGCTTCTCGATTTCCCGCGAGCTGTCTGCGAGCTGATGGATGACCTCGTTCACGTGGTTGACGGCGGAAGTAATAACCTGAATCTGGCCTGCCAGCGAATGAATTCTCTCCTGTCCGGCAGTAACCTGGAGCGAGGTTGCCTGAGAATTCTCCGTGACCCTATTGGCGTTATCATTAATATGCTCTACCTGCTCCAGCATGGTTTGAACGCTGTTAACCCCTGAGCCCAGCTTATTCGACTGCTCGTATGCCCCCATCGAGATCGTTTCTATGGAGACTACGATTTCTTGACTGGCCTTGGCGGACTGGCTGGCGCCGGACAGAAGCTGGGCAACTGCCTTCAGCACCGATTCGCTGGAAGCGTTCATGTTGCGGAGAACTTCGTCGATGGCCTTCTGCTGGGAAGCCACCGTTCTTTCATATTCGCCGGTATGTATTTTCTTGGAATAGACGAACCAGATCGTTGCACCGCTCGTAAGAATCAAATAGAGGGCATGGATGAGCAGCAGTGAGAAGCGGTAGTCGGATGTGCCGCAGAGCAGCTGCGGGAACCAGAAGTAGCCGGCCAAATGGTGCAGTGTGAATATCGCGGTGCTGTAGATTAGGATTTTGATATTTTCATAGTAGGCGATAATGACGATCGTCATGAATATGGAGAAATGGTATTCTACGAATCCGTCACCGCCAGCTATAATGGAAATGCTGCTGAATGTCAGCGTTGTGCTGACCAGCCAGGGCAAAGCCGGGGACTGTGCATTTTTCCGGTAAATAAAGAGGCTCCAGGCCAGCAGGATAATTGGAATGAGAAAGAGCAGATTCTTGAACAAGGATAGCCCCTGTGTCAAATTGCTGATGCCGTTCAACGCTTTGTGGGCATCGAATAAAGACGTATATTTGTGTGCGGCATGTGTTCCTAGCGATAGAAATATAGAGACGCTGGACAAAATGAGCATGATTGAATTTTTTTGCAAATGCTTCAACTTCATCTTGGTTTCAAACCTTCCTTTATTGATGTTTTTAGTTACAAATTTGTGAAACTATTAATTAACGGACGGTATTGGCCGAATTAGTATTCAAATCCCCATGGAATAAGGTTCAACTCGGCGACTCGTTATTTTGGGCATAATGTACGATCATACATCGTTTGACTCACAGAATTCTCACAAAATGTACTGCTCTTTGACCGCGCTTCGTCACCGCGACATAAATAAGCTTGAGAGTAGGTAAATGTCATGCTTAGAACAGTTATCGTAGAGGATGAATTGCTTTCCCTAAATATGATGAAAAGATATGTAGGCGAGCATCCGAAGTATGAGCTTGTCGGGGCTTATTCTGATCCGCTCGAGGCTTTGCAAGACATTCCGGGCTTGGAGGCTGACGTGCTTTTTATCGACATTGGTATGCCGGGTATAAATGGCCTGCAATTGGCGGAGCAAGTAAAGAATGAGTTCATGCAAATCGTTTTTACGACGGCTTACCGAGAGTATGCGCTAGAGGCTTTTCGCGTCGAGGCAGTGGATTATTTGCTGAAGCCGATTACGCGTAAAGCGATCGACTCCGTCGCATCCAAATTGGAAAAGATAAAAAAATTATTGGCGATACAATCTATAGAATCCAGAGCGTCTGTTATGAAGGTGCAATGCTTCGGTTCGTTTCAAACGACAAATAAAGCCGGAGAAATCGTGAAGTGGCCAACTAAAAAAACAGAAGAAATGTTTGCTTATTTTATCGTGAAGGAAGGGCAGATTGTAAACAAATGGATCATTGCGGATATGCTATGGCCGGAGATGGATAGTTCCAGAGCCATACATAATGTCTACAATACGATTTACCGCATGAAAAAGACGTTTGAGAAATATTCCTTACCTTTGTCGATTAGGGTAATTAATGAAGGCTATGTGCTCGAAGTAGAGGGAGAGGCGGAAATTGATTTCCATATCATTAGAGGATTGTCCGCTCAAAGGGATTTGACGGCAGATCAGCTGCAACTTATGCATGATTTATACGCAGGCCCCTTATTTAATGATAAGGACTATGCGTGGTCTATCCATTTGAAAGAATCCTTTGACGTATTATTTTTGAATGGCTGGGATCCTTGAATCGTTCCTTGCTGCTAGACCGGCAACGGCAACATCAGAAGCCGTTAGTCGAGTTAGTATGCTGGAAATTCAGTTCAAAAGGGTCGCCATTAAGCAATTCAATATGGACGGCAAATTTCCGATATATATATTAGGGTAGAACTAATGCGAGTATTTCTTAATATAAGGAGGCTTCTTACATGAAGGTATCTGCTGCGCTTCCAATGAGTGGAATTACAAGCGGACAGGCCAGCATCGACAAACAAATTCAAATGCTGAACAGGCGAAAAGAAGCTATTTTTCAAAAAATTGCCGATGTTATTCATAGTGATGATGAACAAAAAGTTAAAGAGGAAAAAATCAAAGCGCTCAAAATGGAAATCAATTTAATCGATCTTCAAATTCAGCAGCTGATGAAAAAAAAGATGGAAATGGAAAAACAAAAAAAGTCCGCAGTTGAAATGGGGGAAGCCCCGCTTCCACCGTCGCCAAGCGACTTGATTCAACCCGATCGCCAGCCAAAGCAAAACAATGGTTTTATAGATATTAAATTATGAAGACTGATCAAATTGGAGTAAAGGGACATCATCATTGAAAGGAGCCTTATGAGAATTCATAGGGCTTATTCTTCTATTTATAACATTCTATTGGGCCCAGTTCTTCATAAACCTCATCCCCGAGCAGCCTAATCTCAACGGAATTCCGAACAGTTTACCGTTCGTCGGCACGTGGCATCGCCTACCTGTTCACCCTTGTCTAACTAGTCCGCATAATCGGCCAAGTTCCCTCATAGACATGTTATCAGTTTAGGAAATCAATCTGCAGAGGGGATGATCTCATGCGACGGATCACTTGGGCGTTAGTCATAGTGATATGCTTGAGCGCAGTGCTGAGCGGGTGCGGCAAGAAGGACGCTGATGGTGTTGTCAAGGATTTGGACAAAGTTGTTACGAAGCTGGAGAGCTACCAAGGCTCGGGAACGATGACGCTTCATACGGGGGATAAGCCCCAGGAGTATAAGGTAGAGGTATGGTATCAGAATCCGTCTTATTATCGGATTGCCCTGACGAATGCTCAGAAGGACATTACGCAAATCGTTCTCAAGAACGATCAGGGGGTCTACGTGTTGACGCCGAGCTTGAACAAGAGCTTCCGCTTTCAAAGCGACTGGCCCGAAAACCAAGGTCAGGTCTACCTGTACCAGACGCTTGTGCGAAGCATCCTTAGCGACAACACTCGCCAATTTGTAAGCGATAAGGATAGCTATGTGTTCGATGTGGCTGCAAATTACAATACCCATGCCCTTGTTCGGCAAAAAATATGGCTGGCCAAAAATGACTATGCGCCAAAGCAGGTCCAGGTCTCAGATGCCGAAGCGAAGGTCGTGGTCGAAGTGAAATTTGATAAGTTTAATTTTGATGCCAAGTTTGATGATAAATCCTTTGATATGCAGCATAACCTGGATACGGCGGGTCAACACTCAAAAGGAACGCTCCTCGAGGTGGACGAGAACGGAATGCTCGTCGAGAGCAAGGAGGCCTCCGGACCAGACGCTGAGGATCAGGGAGCAGAAGCGCAGGGGCCAGCAGCTCCGGCGCTAAGTGAGCCGTTCGGCGTTATTCTTCCGACATATTTGCCGGAGGGCGTTGTGTATAAAGATGACAAAGTCGTAGATGATAGTGATAGAAGCAGCGTGCTGCTCCGTTATGACGGTACATACCAATTCACATTGGCCGAATCCCGTTCCCCGGATCGCACCGCTTCACTGGTAGCCGGAACAGTCATCGATCTCGGGTTTACGGCCGGCCTGTTGACAGGCGATGAGCTGCAGACTCTAACCTGGACGATGGATGGGCTGGAATTCCGCATTACAAGCGACAATCTTCCCGTGAGCGAAATGGTAAAAATCGCCGCGTCTATGGAGGAGCAAACGGGTAAATGAGTAAGAGGCTGGCGGACTTGCGGTTCTTCGGATAGGCAGTAGGAGCTACCCGAACCCGTCGGTCTGTCTCTTCTTTTATTTGGATAAAAGAGGATTATGGTTTAAAATAACTTCATATGCACAAAATGGTTTATTCTGTATAATTGACAGTCGCCTTCAGGAACATTACGATTAATGTATTGTTTGATGATGGATTTTTCACTCATTAGAGAAGGTGACCTACAAAGTGCAAGTGAAGTATCGACCTACCCATGCCGAAATCGATTTAGACGCGCTTTATGCCAACTATACTGCTCTTCGGAGAAGAATACCGTTTGACATGAAGCTGTTAGCCTGCGTTAAGGCCAATGCATATGGACATGGCGCTGTTCCTATCGCCAAAGAACTTGAGCGCTATGGGGCTGACTATCTGAGCGTAGCCTTCCTGGACGAAGCCTTGGAGCTGCGTCAAGCAGGTCTGGCCATTCCGATTCTAGTTCTGGGATATACCCCTCCGCACGGAATACGTGCAGCGTGGGAGAATGGAATCACGCTTACGCTCTTCAGCAAGGAAGTGCTTGACGCGATCAAGGCAATTGATCCCGGCGAGTATCCTGGCAAATTGAAGGTCCATATCAAAATCGATTCCGGTATGGGGCGCCTCGGACTCCTGCCTGGAGATGAGGCGTTGGATTTCATCCGTGATGCGATGAGCCTGCCGCAATTGGAGGTGGAGGGCTTATTTACCCACTTTGCTACAGCGGATGAACAAAATAAGAGCTATACATTGGAACAATACCGGCTTTTTCAGAATGTAGTTCATGCGCTGAAGCATTATGATTTGGATATCCCGATTATACATACAGGCAACAGCGCGATTGCAATTGACTTACCGGAAATTTCGTGCCAGATGGTGCGGATCGGCATCGCTTTGTATGGTCTCTACCCGTCAGATGAGGTTCATAAGGAGCAGGTTCTGCTTCAGCCTGTTTTGTCTCTTAAGACGGAAACGGTGCATGTGAAGACATTGCCGCCGCATTCCTCCGTCAGCTATGGAGCGAAATACGTGACGGAGCGGGAAGAGGTTATCGCAACGCTGCCGATAGGCTATGCCGATGGATATTCACGGATGCTTGGCGGTAAGGCGCAGGTACTCATTCGCGGACGACGCGTCCCCGTTGTGGGAACGATTTGCATGGACCAATGTATGGTTTCGCTACAATCTTTAGCTGAAGAAGCTGAAGAAATCCAAGTCGGTGAGGAGGTTGTGCTCATCGGCCAGCAGTCCGGTGCAACGATTACAGCGGACGAACTGGCCTCCATGCTCGGCACCATTCCCTATGAATTGATTTGTATGTTGGCTCATCGTGTGCCCCGTCTATACATAGGCACAAATAGACCGCATCTTTTGGTAAATCCGCTGTTTGCCTAAAAAGGCAGACAAAAAACTACAAAACTTTCTTCCTATGGAAGGAATTTATGCTAGGTCCATCGAATGATATACATTATGCTCGAATCATAAAGATGGAAATGATCAGGTATGTACGCTCATGCCAATTTTGGTTATAATGAAATGCAGCATACTTGATATACACTTAGCATATATTCTTTTGTATAAATATCCTTGAATATTGCTATACTGAGTCACAAGGATCTGGGTCGACAAGGTTTTGGGGGTGGATGTTTAAAGATGGCCAATATGCAGAACACCAAAAGAATTATGATCAGCTTGCCGGATCATCTATTACAGGAAGTGGATGGGATCGTAGCTATGGAGAACTCCAATCGTAGTGAGCTTATTAGGCAGGCCATGAAACTGTATTTGAACGAACGGAAGAAGCGCTTCATCCGGGAGTCCATGCAGCGTGGCTACATGGAAATGGCCAAGATCAATTTAACCATGGCCTCTGAAGCTTTTCACGCGGAGGAAGATGCAGACAGCACTCTGGACCGCCTAGTTAGCGGGGTGTGACCATTGATTGTAAAGCGCGGCGACGTATTTTTTGCAGACCTTTCCCCTGTTGTCGGTTCGGAGCAGGGAGGGGTAAGACCTGTGCTTATCATCCAGAACGATATTGGCAACCGATTCAGCCCAACGGTGATCGTAGCTGCCATTACTGCTCAAATTCAAAAGGCGAAGCTGCCGACTCATGTGGAGATTGATGCAGCTACGCATGGATTTGACCGGGATTCCGTCATTTTGCTTGAACAGATTCGTACGATCGACAAGCAGAGATTGACGGACAAGATTACCCATTTGGATGATGAGACGATGAAGAAGGTTAACGATTCGCTGCTTATTAGTCTTGGATTAATCGATTTTTGATGTAACAGGGGAGTAGTCCCTTAAGACGTCCTGCCTATGCAGAGGCGTCTTTCTTCTTGAATTCATCTCTTATAAAGCGTGTCCATTTGCGATTTTTCGCGGAAATTCGCTATGGAAAAGGAATGAAATTTTCAATTTTGCATGGTTTCATTGGCTTAATCTGGTATAATGGGTGTATCTATTTCTCTGAGGAGGATCGTTTTGAATGGATTATAATTCTTCCGGGCAATACAATTACAATTATCCGCCCGCACCGCCCCAGCCGCCTACACCGCCTGCTGGACCCAATACGAATAGCAAATCGGTTACAGCTTTGGTCTTGGGGATTTTGGCTATTGCTATTCCGTACATTGGTTTTTTCTTAGGGATCGTGGCGATTATTATTGCTTCGCTATCCTTTAAGGAAATCAAGATCACCAATGAGAAAGGGCATGGCTTCTCCGTAGCTGGAATGGTTTGCGGCATTATCGGCACCGTTATTTACGGGCTCATCATGCTGTTCTTTATCATCGTCATTATCGCTGCCGCATCTGCACCGGATAATTATTGGAACTACTCGAACTTCTAAACCGATGATCAGACACCGTACTTCATGTACGGTGTTTTTGTCGTTACGATATAAGACACACCGTGCTGAAGCCGCTTCTTCGTTAATGTCGAAGAAGAACGACCGATCTGTTTTCTATTGGGAATACGCCGGGGGAGCGTTTTTCTTGTTGTGGCGGGTCCCCTCTTAGATTACCCTCGCTGGCAATAAGACGTAAATTTTGTGATAATAGGAGCAGTGGAATTTGAGGATGAAAGAGGGATGACCTTGTCACAAACTGAAATCAATCCGGAAACGACCGCAAATGCAGAGCAAATCGAGGCTGAGGTTCAGGAGCGAATCCTGGCTCAGGTAGCCAAAGAGCTGGGACTGCCTTTAAAAGGGGTGCGGACGACCGTCCTGCTGCTGGATGAAGGCAACACGATTCCTTTCGTGGCCCGCTACCGCAAAGAAATGACCGGCGAGCTGGATGAGAACCAGCTGCGCGGTATCGATGACCGGGTGCAGTACCTGCGGAATCTGGAGGTTCGCAAGCGGGAAGTCATCCGCATTATTGCCGAGCAGGGCAAGCTGACCGGCGAGCTGGAGTCGGCCATCGTACAGGCAGTGAAGCTCCAGGAGGTCGAGGATCTGTATCGTCCTTACCGGCAGAAGCGCAAAACCAGAGCCAGTGTCGCGAAGGAGAAGGGGCTGGAGCCCCTGGCAAAATGGCTGTTATCACAGCCCAAAGGCGGAGAGCCGCTGGCGGAAGCCGCAAAGTATATCAATACGGAGCTAGGCGTGGAGTCGGCCGAGGAAGCCCTGCAGGGCGCCATGGATATCGTGGCCGAAGAGATTGCGGATGAAGCGGCCATCAGAGCCTGGGTACGCAAATACAGCATGGATCACGGAGTAGTTGCGTCGGAGGCCAAGAATCCCGAGGAAGAATCCGTATACGAAATGTATTACGATTACCGTGAGCCGGCGAAGAAGCTGCCGCCCCATCGCATATTGGCGATCAACCGGGGCGAGCGCGAGAATGTGCTGAAGGTATCGCTGGAGCTGGATGCCGAAGCCATCCATCGCCATATTGCCGGCCGGATCCTGAAAGGCCGGTCCGTGACCGAGGCCATTCTGCAAACCGTGATCGAGGATGCCTATAAAAGGCTGATTGCCCCTTCGATTGAACGGGAGGTTCGCGCGGAGTTAACTGAGAAGGCTGAGCGGCAGGCGATATCGATTTTCTCGGCCAACCTGCGGAGCCTGCTGCTTCAGCCGCCCGTTAAGGGCAAGACGGTGCTGGGCGTCGATCCGGCTTATCGTACAGGCTGCAAGCTGGCTGTCGTGGATGATACGGGCAAGCTGCTGGAGGTGGCGGTAACCTATCCGACGCCGCCGAACAATAAGAAGCGGGAAGCCGCTGTTAAGTTCAATGAACTTATCGATAAATACGGCGTGGGGCTAATTGTCATCGGCAATGGCACGGCCTCCCGCGAGACAGAGCAATTCGTAGCCGAGGTCATTGCGGAGCGCAATGATCCGGAGCTGGCTTATCTGATCGTGAACGAGGCGGGAGCAAGCGTCTATTCGGCTTCGAAGCTGGCGCAGCAGGAGTTCCCTGATCTGGATGTCGCCGAACGCAGTGCGGTCTCGATCGCCAGACGGCTGCAGGACCCGCTGGCCGAGCTTGTTAAGATCGAGCCTAAAGCGATCGGCGTCGGCCAATATCAGCATGACGTATCCCAGAAGCGCCTGGATGAGAGCCTTACGGCGGTAGTAGAGTCGGCGGTTAACCATGTCGGTGTGGACGTGAACACGGCATCCCCATCCCTATTGTCCTATGTGTCCGGCGTCAATGCGACGATTGCCAAGAATATCGTCAAATACCGCGAAGAGAATGGCAAATTCACGAGCCGCAAGCAGCTTCAGAAGGTTCCGCGGCTGGGGGCCAAAACCTTCGAGCAGTGCGTTGGATTTTTGAGAATTAATGAGGGAGAGAACCCGCTTGACCGGACGCCGATTCACCCTGAATCCTATGGCGTCGTTACTCAATTGTTCCAGGAGCTTCGCGTGGAGCTGAGCCAGCTGGGTACGAAGGAACTGGCTGAAATGCTCTCCAGCCTGGAGCCGGAGAGCTTGGCCGTACAGCTCGGGGTGGGCGTACCGACGCTGCGGGACATTCTCGACAGCCTGCAGCGTCCGGGTCGCGATCCGCGTGAAGAGCTTCCGCCGCCGATCTTCCGTACGGATGTCCTCAAGATCGAGGACCTCTCGCCGGGCATGGAGCTTCAGGGTACTGTCCGCAACGTCATCGATTTTGGCGCATTTGTCGATATCGGCATCAAGAACGATGGTCTGGTGCATATATCCCAGCTCAGCAACGGCTATGTGAAGCATCCGATGGACGTAGTGTCCGTGGGCGATAATGTGACGGTCTGGGTGCTTACCGTCGACGCCAAAAAAGGGCGCGTGGGACTGACGATGCGCAAGCCTGCTGAAACAAAATAACCACGCATTAACCTTGCAAATGCCAGTCTGGATCCCCCGGACTGGCAATTTTGTTTTTTTAGGGGCGCCGCAGTCTCTTTCGTGCATGTTTTTTTTCGCATTGTACACAATGGTAAATACGGCCGGCTCTGCATGCTTTCTGCCCATGCTGGCTCTACAGTGAAGTTGTTCTCAATAAGGAGGAATGACAGTGGGTACGCGTTATTATGTGTCCATACCAGGACGTTCGGTTCTGGAGGATCAGGGCGCCACAGCTTATGAATGGACGATCGAGGCGTCTCACGAGGAGGCAGTCAACTTGAGAGTTATGCTGGAGCGGCTCGGGGAGAAGGCGGACAGCTCCTTTTTGGCTTATACATTTCCGTGGCCGGATACGCCTGAAGCTCAAGTGAACAGCGGGTACCAGAGTCAGATGGACAAGGTCTACCGGGAAATTTACCGGCTGGGTACGGAGGAGACCCGGCAGGAGCTCCAGCGCATCGGCTATGGGACTGGGCAAGACGAACTCTGATTACAACAAGAAGGAGGAGCGATGGAATATGTACTATATTAAGGAAGCTAAGTTTCGCCGGCTGGCGGAGCATAACGGCCGGGAATGCGCCGAGATACAGGTATGGCCCGGGGCAGCCGGCGATCCCGAGCTGTTTGTGTATGTAGCACGATCCGGGAACGAAGGCGAGGACTATGAAATTATCCGCATGATTCGGAGCGAGGCCGACCTGGAGATCGATTGGTACGATAACAGCCTTCATCAAGCCTATGCGGAGGTGGCCGAAGAGTATTTCGGCGATACCGGCTGGCCTGAACCTGCGGAGCAGCGCGCCAGCTTCAAGGAGCAGCTGCTCGCTTATGGCAATATTGCCGATAAGCTGAGGGAAAGACTGAGCGGTGACAACAGCCAGCAATAGATACATTATATGTGCTTTTTTCGGCAGCCTTAGAGCAACCCTTATCGGGTTGCTTGTTTTTTTGGGCATGAGATTTAACCATTGACAAATACCGACTAAACCTATAAGATATGAAAATAAACTGACTGACCAGTCAATCTGGAAGGAATGATTTTCATCGCAAGCGTAAATCAGTCTAGACTACGTGATACGAGAAAATCTCAATTGATGGATATAGCAGTTGAGAGATTTGCCAAATACGGCTATCAGAATACTAAAATTTCGGACATCGTCAATGATGCTGGAGTTGCGCAGGGCACGTTCTATTGGTATTTCAAGAGTAAAGAGGCCATAGCTCTGGAAATCATCGAGTCGGGCAGAGAAGCGCTGCTCGCCGTGATTCAGAGAGGCTATCGGACGGAAGGCGGCACTGTGCAGGAAATGGTCCAGGGGTCTGGACGCCTGCTGGCGGATATTTTCAGATTTGCTCAGGAGCATCGTTATTTCATGGAGCTGCTGCTTACGAGCAATGGCGAAGAGGAAGCCATTCGAAATGCCTTCCGTGAAACACGCGTTGAAATGGAGAAGTCCTTCAGGCGCAATATCGAACGTGCCATTGAGCTGGGAATGCTGCCGGAATCATCAGACATACATATACGGGCAGCGCTGCTGATGAGTCTGATTGAGGGCATTGTTGCGAGGTGGCTGTTTGGCCCTAATCCCGCCGATTCTAATCTGGCTGAACTTACGGTAGAGGAATTGGCAGCCGAGGCCGTTCACTTCGAATTTTTCGGATTGCTTGGGATATGACAGCTTCAGACAGCAAGAGAAGGGGTATGATGTGAGTTGCTAAAGTACGCGCTGAGACGTATAGCCATGATGATCCCAAGTATCATAGGTATCGTTATGATCACGTTCATCTTGACGAGAATTTTACCAGGGGACCCGGCATTAATGATTACGGGGGAGCAGGCGCTTCCGGAGGTTGTAGAAAAGGTTCGGCAGGAGTACGGCTTCGACCAGCCGCTGTACATCCAATTCTGGGATTATATCAAGCAATTGCTCCGGGGAGATTTAGGGTATGCCTGGCATACGGGACACTCGGTAGCCTCCGATTTTGCCTCTCGTTTTCCAGCTACCCTGGAGCTTACACTGGCAAGCATGTTTATAGCTTTAGTCGTCGCCATTCCTCTCGGTATTGCGGCTGCCTCCAGACAAAATTCTATTTTTGATCATATCTCCAGGGTGCTCTCCTTTATCGGATCATCTGTTCCTATATTCTGGCTTGGGTTGCTGCTGATTGCGTTATTCTATGCCAAGCTTGGATGGCTGCCTGCTCCGATTGGACGGATTAGCGGCGGCATTAACCCGCCAACTCATATTACGGGCCTGTATGTGCTGGATAGCCTGCTAAGCTGGGATATGATCGCTCTGAAGAGCTCTCTGCATCATTTGATTCTGCCGTCGCTCTGCCTGAGCATGGGTACGATGGCTATTGTGACTAAAATGATCAGGGCAAGCATGCTTGAGGTGATCAGCCAGGATTTCATGAGGACGGCCAAAGCGAAAGGATTATCGAACAGGTCCGTGATTTATAGACACGGTCTTGTTAATTCATTAATCCCTTCTCTGACGGTAATTGGTCTGCAATTCGGCGCACTGTTGGGCGGAGCCGTGATTACGGAGACGATCTTTGTATGGCCGGGAATCGGAAATTATGTAACGGAATCGATTCTTTCGGCAGACTACGCTCCCATTCAGGCGATGACGCTTATAAGCGCCATATTGTATGGATTCATTAATCTTATTGTGGAATTATTGTATGGGGTTCTTGATCCCCGGGTGAGATATGAATAAATCAATGAGACGATCATGGACAAGCTTCATAGGAAAATTTACGTCAAAAAAGCTGTTATTCATCGGCTTAACCCTAGTAATGATATGGATTATCTTGGCATTATTGGCTCCCTGGATTGCCCCGTATGGACCAAATGAAATCAGAACAGAGGACAAGCTGCAATCTCCTAATATGGCTCATTGGTTCGGTACGGATAATTTCGGCAGGGATATTTTCAGCCGGATTTTGTATGGAGCTAGGGTCACGATTTGGACAGGGATGGTGGCGATAGGCATAGCCTGTGTGATTGGGATTCCGCTTGGCGCCATCGCGGGTTATTTTGGAGGAAGAATCGGTAATCTCATTATGAGATTTATGGACATTTTGCTCGCGTTTCCATCGCTGATCTTGGCTATGGCGCTTGCAGCCTCGATTGGCCCGGGCTTAATTGGCGCGCTGCTGGCAGTCGGCATCGTGGCGATACCGGAATTTGCGCGATTGATGTACGGCCAGACCGTAGTGATTAAAGAGAAGGAGTTTATTGAAGCAAGCAGAGCATTGGGGGTTCGGCATTCCTCGATTATTTTTCAGCATATTCTACCGAATGCATTGGCTCCGCTCGTTGTGCAAATTACGCTTGGCTTGGGATCGGCCGTTCTCATTACCTCTAGCCTCAGCTTTCTCGGTTTGGGGGTTAAGCCTCCGACAGCAGAATGGGGCGCTATGATCTCGTATGGCCGTGATTATATTATTTCGGGCGAATGGTGGATGACGGTGTTTCCGGGAGCGGCCATTGCAACAACCACGTTTGGATTCATTTTACTTGGAGATGGATTACGCGATGTTCTTGATCCGCATGGCCAATCCTCCAGAAAATAATTAACAACATAGATTAGGAGTGGAAGACATGAATAAAAGCAAATTATTTATTCTCATTTCAGCTTTACTGGTTTTGGCGCTAGTATCCGGATGCGCGCAAAGCTCCAATCCAAAGGGAGCCGCCAGCAATAACACCGGGACCAATGCGGAGAAATCCTCCGGGGCTGATTCCTCGGCAGGACAAACCATCACGATCGCTTATTCGCAGGGGGCTGGTCAAACGATGGATCCGCATGATGCAGCGGACCTGACTTCGGCTTCATATGCGTTTGCTCTATATGACCAGCTTGTAACGAGTGCTACGGAAACCGTCGATGGCAAAACCGTGGGGCGTACCGATCAAGTCGTTCCTTCGCTAGCGGAATCCTGGAAAATTTCCGATGATTTGACGACATATACTTTCACCCTCCGCGACGGAGCCAATTTTCAAAGCGGCAACCCTGTAAATGCAGATGCAGTCTTGTATTCGTTTGAGCGGGTTAAAACCAAAGGTGAGGGCGGAAGCCTCTATACGCTGGCGAATATTCAATCCGTTACTAAAATCGACGACAAGACGGTAGAATTCAAGCTTGGTGCTCCTAACCATTTGTTCCTGAAATATTTGGCAACCTTTACCTTCTCCATCGTTGATCCATCAGTGGCTGAGAGCCAAGCGGATGATTATTTGACTCAGCATTCCGCAGGCTCCGGGGCGTTTAAGCTTGAAAAATGGGATCCGGCTACAGAAGCCGTATTCGTAGCTAATAAAGACTACTGGAACGGCGCTCCAAAGGTCGACAAAGTAATCGTTAAGTATGTAGCAGAGGCTTCGAACCGTGAAATGTTCCTTGAAAAAGGCGAGGTTGATGTAGCGCTGGACATTCCGGCCAAGGACGTGGAAAGCTTATCGAAGAAAGACAACATCACGATCAGCTCGGAATCTTCCAACCGGATTGTATATCTTGGCATGAATGCGAACTTCGAGCCATTCGACCAGTTGAAGGTAAGACAAGCCTTAAACTACGTAATTGATCAGAACAAGCTGATTCAGGATGTTGCCTTCGGACAAGCCTCTCCGCTGAAGAGCTCGATTTCCAGCAAATCCCCGGATTTCACTTCCGAGGGAAATGAGTATGAATACAATCTGGATAAAGCCAAGGAATTGATTAAAGAAGCAGGCTATGAGAATGGATTTACCTTTGACCTGACCGTCAGCTCCGCTACTCAAGACTATGAGGACATTGCTGTCCTGCTTAAATCGGAGCTGGAGCAAATCGGAGTAACCTTGAATATTAACAAAGTAGCTCCTGCACAATACCGTGAGCTGGTTAACAATAAAAAAGCAGCGGCTTTTCTGGGCAAATACACCTCGCTGGTCAATGATCCATCCTATCATTATGGATTCCTGCTCGATAGCAAAGGTGCTTCCAACTATACCGGCTACAGCAGCAAGGTCGTCGATGACCTGTTGGCGCAGGCCAATGCCGAGGCGGATGATGCGAAGCGTTCAGAGCTGTACAAGCAAGTACAAAAACAGGTTACGGCGGATTCTCCATGGGCGTACCTGTATGAGAGCAATTTGATTGTTGGAATCAGCAAGGACGTAAAAGGGTACATCTTCTACCCGGATGAGATTATTCGCTTCAGCTCATTGCACAAATAAGAAGAAGGACCCCCGGGCCGAAGGGCATAGGGGGTCTTGCCCACTTTAATTTATCATGGGAGGCCGCTAAGCTATGACAAAGCTCTTGGAAATCGATCAGCTGTCTATCGAATTCGCCAGTGGTTCAGGTACGGTACGGGTAGTGAACGGTGTTCGCTTGGAGCTGGAGGCCGGGGAAACGCTTGGCATTGTCGGGGAGTCCGGCAGTGGCAAAAGTGTGACCTCATTATCCATTATGCGACTGCTTCCCAAAGGTCTGGCCAAGGTCGCAGAAGGCGATATTCGCCTTCATGGACGGAGTCTGCTGGACATGTCCGAAGCCGAAATGCAGAAGGTGCGGGGCAATCAGATTGCTACGATCTTTCAGGAGCCGATGACTGCCTTGAACCCGGTCTTCAAGATCGGCCGGCAAGTTAGAGAATCGATACGGCAGCACTCGAAGAAGAGTAAAAGAGAGGCCCACAAAGAAGCGATTGCCCTGCTTGGTGAAGTCGGCATCTCCGCGCCGGAGCAAATTATGGAGGCCTATCCGCACCAGCTGTCCGGCGGCATGCGGCAGCGCGTGATGATTGCGATGGCCATGGCCTCCAACCCGGACATTCTGATCGCGGATGAGCCTACAACAGCCTTGGACGTCACGATCCAGGCACAAATTCTCGAGCTGATGAAGAAGCTTCAGAAGGAGCGGGGAACCGCAATTATTTTTATCACTCATGATCTCGGAGTAGTGGCTGAAATGTGCGACCGGGTAGCGGTGATGTATGCCGGCCAAATCGTAGAGCAGGGGGATGTTCGGACACTATTCAAGGAGCCGAAGCATCCTTATACCATCGGCCTCCTAAATTCGATGCCTCAATTTTCGGGGGATAAGAAGCGTCTGGAGGCTATATCCGGACAGGTTCCTCATCCTTCGGAGTATTTACCGGGCTGCCGCTTTGCCGAGCGGTGCCCTTCCAGGATGGATGTGTGCGTGAGCATAGAGCCAGCGCTTTACGACTTTGGCAATCAGCATAGATGCAAATGCCATCTCTATAGGGGGGATACGGATGCTGCCCATTCTTGAGATTAAGGATTTAAAGAAGCATTATCCCGTAAAAACGGGTCTGTTCGGCCGGGTCACCGGTGCTGCCAAATCGCTCGACGGCGTCTCCTTTGCGATTCAAAAAGGGGAAACGTTCGCGATCGTAGGCGAATCGGGCTCGGGGAAAACGACGCTGGGCAAAACCGTGCTTAGATTAATAGAGCCTACATCTGGAAGCATACTGTTCGAAGGGACGGATATCACGGAGCTGGGGACGGAAGCGATGAGAAGGCTCAAGACAGATATGCAAATGGTATTCCAGGACCCGTTCGGCTCTTTGGATCCGAAGTGGACGGTTCGTCGTATTTTGGAGGAGCCGCTGCGTACCCATTATAAATTACCGGCGGAAGAGCTTGTGAAGAAAGTGAATGACATTCTCGAGGTTGTAGGGTTAACGGCAAAGCATGCCTCAAGATACCCGCATGAATTGTCGGGGGGACAGCGGCAGAGAGTAGGCATCGCACGGGCATTGATCCTGGAGCCGAAATTCATCGTTTTTGATGAGCCCGTATCGGCGCTGGATGTATCCATTCAAGCTCAGGTTCTGACCTTGCTGGAGGATCTCCAGAGCCGCCTGTCGCTTACCTATCTGTTCATTTCCCATGACTTGTCGGTTGTCCGCTACATTAGCGATCAGGTCGGGGTCATGTATTTGGGGAAAATGATGGAGATGGGCCCTTCGGAGGAGCTGTTCACAAATCCGCTTCATCCCTATACAAGGGCGCTGATTTCAGCTATTCCCGAGCCGGATATAGACAAGAGAAGAGAGCGAATTGTTCTGTCCGGAGAGGTGCCGAGTCCGCGCAAGCCGCCTTCAGGCTGCGTATTTCATACGCGCTGCCCTCATGCCATGCCGCAATGCAGCAGCGTTCAGCCAGAATGGCTTAAAGTATCCGAGAATCGTTATACAGCTTGTCATCTATATCATAAATAGAACAAAGAGAGTAGGTAAACCACATGCAAGTAACGACAACATGGCAGGGTAAAAGATTTTTTCAGGCAGCTGGTCCTTCCGGCTACACAGTCAATATGGACGCCACTCCGCAATGGGGGGGAGAAGGCCATGGTGCTTCCCCTGTTGAGGTACTGCTAGCCAGCTTGGCGGGTTGCATCGGCATCGATGTAACGATGATTCTGGACAACTTCCTGTCCTCTATTGATAAAATTGAGATTGTAACGAACGGAGTCCGCAAGGAAGAGCCTCCAAAGGGATTTGCATCGATCGAGCTGATCTTCAAGGTAGACGGCGATATTCCGGATTACCGGATTTGGAAGGCCATTGAACTTGGAACGATGAAGTATTGTTCTGTATCGGATTCGCTGAATGCGGTCATTACACACAGACTCATTCTGAATGGCGTAGAGGTGTTTAAGTAAGAGAGAGGACGGATCTGGAGTTTGGGGCCGGCCTCGGTGATTAGAGCTGTAGGCGGGATCAGGTACGGAGCTGGAGTCAGAGCTGGCGCGAGAGCTGGAACCAGATACGAAGCTTAAGCTAGGGCCGGATAGATGAGGTGTACAGGTACCCATGGTCAGGACACTTAAAAAAGTACTGCGGCGATGGGTATCTTCTACACTTTCGATTGTGGATTAAAGTTGCTTCGAAACCATAGATATATCGGTTTAAGGTCTTGAAAAAAAAGACTCAATGCGGTATAATAATACTGTTGCGTCAAAATGTGTCCCAGTAGCTCAGCTGGATAGAGCAACGGCCTTCTAAGCCGTCGGTCAGGGGTTCGAATCCCTTCTGGGACGTATAAGAAACTCTCCATTAGGAGAGTTTTTTCGTCCCGGGGATGAGAACCCCTTGTGGGGTTCGTCGAAGTGAGCCCGCCATGCGTAGCGGCAGGTCGAACGAAGTCTCGCGCTGGAACGCGAGTATCCCTACTGGGACGTATAAGCAACTCTCCATTAGGAGAGTTTTTTTCGTCCCGGGGATGAGAACCCCTTGGGGGTTCGTCGAAGTGAGCCCGCCATGCGTAGCGGCAGGTCGAACGAAGTCTCGCGCTGGAACGCGAGTATCCCTTCTGGGACGTATAAGCAACTCTCCATTAGGAGAGTTTTTTCGTCCCGGGGATGAGAACCCCTTGGGGGTTCGTCGTAGTGAGCCCGCCATGCGTAGCGGCAGGACGAACGAAGTCTCGCGCCTGGAACGCGAGTATCCCTTCTGGGACGTATAAGCAACTCTCCATTAGGAGAGTTTTTTATGTTTCCCAGGGGATGAGAAAGCCCTCAAATGGGGCTTTGTTCAAGCTCAGGTCGCCTCCTTCGACCTTACAAACTAAGAACCCAGAGGCGGTATTCCCTGGTTCTCCATTTGCACATGACTTCACGTAAAAGTAAGTATGGAATTTATACAATTGTCCGACGGCTGTGCAATAAGTTCCTAAAATAAAAGGTTGGAGGGAAACGTAAAGTTTCCACTCCAACCTTTTTATGGCCACGGCTTTTGTAGGAAAGCAGGGCCTGCTACTTTCAGTAGATTGTAGGCTAAGGCAACAAGCCTAAACTGCCCATAAACCTTATTAAAGCTTTGCAGGGAAAACCTGCAAAACAGTCGGTTCCCCTTTGGCCAACCACGCTCTCTGCCTCGGGTTGCCCTTGATGTGACCAAACACGCTCCCTGCTCCCTTTTACGCCGAGCATAAATCGCGGATTTTACGTTCTAAATGGATTTATAGTAGTTAGTTTCTGTGGCAAAGAAAGAAAAGTAGATTTAAATGGATTTCATGTTGTTATTAAGAAGGGAGATCGCTATCATAGGCTGAATTCTTGATTTTAAATGCATGATATCCATTTAATCTCCCGAAACATTCGTTTAGGGCATAGTTAGATACATGAATTCCATTTAGTGTTCGAGATCGACAGCTTATATAAGATGAGCCAAAGAATAGGACACAGACAAGGGAGAATTGATTCCGCAGAAACAGATAGCTTTCTAAAAGTAAGGGGCTCCCCTCAGCCATCATAGATGACTGAGGGGACAGCCCTTGAAAGACCCTTTCCAAATGTTACTTTCTATTCAGGGATCGCTTAATGCCAAATTCATTCCAGATGGAGTCCTTTTCCTCCAGCAATTCTTTTCCATTCCAAAGGATATCGTAAATGTTCCCTTCGTAAGCAAGGGCTCGGCCAAATGCAAATGAAGTAAAGTAATCCTTCCAGGATTGGAAGATATGGCTGGCGGAATCAGCTGCTCTCTCCATATAGCCCCATGCCTGTTCTTCGGTTATATAGCCCAGTATGCAGCTCCATCTTGCAATATTTACAGCCCGGTCAAAATCCCAGGCAGCAATCGTGTTCACCCGGTCAAAATCGGATTTCGCAAAGGAAAGCTTCTTCATCATCGCTTCTTGGGCGGATTCATAGCATTCCTGTGATTTCCCCACTTCCTCCTCTGTGAAAGACTGTCCAGCTTTCAATGCCATAAGAAGCTCATCATATTTCGCACGATGCCCTTCCGTAAGCAGCCATTCCAGGGTTTGTACAGCCTCCTCCTGATTACTAACGTCCCAGGCGGAAGAAAGGCCATCCTTCAAGGTTTCATGATCTATCTTTACTGGCAGTATACGTGGCGACTCAGACCGGTAAAGAGCGAGATTGGCACCATAGGCCAGCAAATGCTGTTTCTCCTTCGGCAAAGGGTTAGCCATCTCCATTTCTTGTCGCAATTTCTTATTCTTTTTCTCAATTCGCTTGCTCGCTGTAATCAAACCCGCAATAAGTAAAATCACAATCGCCAAAATAATTCCCACAATAATTAGAAAAGTCTTCAAACCAGCATGTTCCTCTCCATGTTTTTATTCGGCGCAGTTTAAGGTCATTGCTGCATACAAATACTCGTTCTGACAATACGTTTAAATCAGAAAAATGATTGATTCTTGTTAGCGTACTTTAATGTTTAACAAATCCCCCTTTTCATCAAACCCATTTTCCAGATAAATAGGTAAACAATTTGGCAGCTTTGGAGCAGGGACTCCCCATTCGCAAATGTGCCGAACCAGCAGGCGTTTAAGTACCAGCAACCTTCAGGGCGATACAAAATTTCTTCATGTGCCCTTTTTTTAGGCCAAGGATCAGTTCTCCGGTAACGGTTGTCAAAGCAGACGAAACCAACATTCGCCTCTGAATGAGGGAGGCGAATGTTGGACCGAAAAACCGCTCAAAAGAGTGGAGCGGCCGCCTGAATGCAATTACCAAATAAACAAATATGTATTCTTAATGAAGATATGTATCTTGCTGCACGGAACATTTGCAACAAGTCGCTGGTATTGGGCGTCAGCATATGCGAGACAACCAAGAGAAGCCCTTACAAAGCTGCAAAAAATTTAAACTGCGCCTTTGATATGTTTCAATCGGAGGACGGGTGCCTCATCCAAACCAATTGTAAGGCCGAGTGCTATCAGCGCTCGGCCTTCCTTAAATTATTTTATCACATTAAATTTTATACTCAACTGCTGGATTAAAACACATAGAAAACACATACCTAACGCGAGGATTGCCTGCTTGCAGAGCCCGTTGTTATTTATGAGCACGAAGGCAGCACCAACTCTGCCTGAAACCCTGCCCCGGCATCGCTTGTCAGGATCAATTGTCCCTGGTGCGCCCTGGCTATTCTCGCCACCATGGGCAGACCCAGCCCATGTCCATTTTGCCGGGGATGCTTTCTTTTAGAGGAATAAGGCAATTCCAGCAGATCGGCAAGCTCATGCTGCGGCACTCCTTTACCGTTGTCGGCTACAATAAAGCTGCAGCTCTGCTGGCGTTTATTGCTTGAGGTGTGCAGCCGTATCCGGCAGCCATCCGGGTTGTGGCGGATGCAGTTATGGATCAGATTACTCATAGCGCGCGTAAGCAGACGTTCGTCACCATAGATTTGAGCGTCTTCCTTATCATCCAGACTGACCTCCAGCTCGAACCTTTCATCCAACCCATTATTCAGGAAATCAGATGCGATTTGTCTCGCCAGGACGGAGAGATGGATCGTTTTCTTGTTTAACGGCTGCATCTCATATTCCAGCATCGAAACGAGATTCAAATCACGCACTAGCGAGCGCAGCAGCTCTGCCTGCTGTCGGATAATGCCAGCTTGCTGCCTTTGCTTCGGCGGAATATCCCCATTCTCCTCCAGTTCGCTGGAATAGCCCAGCACCATAGACAGAGGTGTGCGGATGTCGTGTGAAATGCCGGCAATCCAATTGGACCGGGCTTCATCCCTGTTCTTCAAGCTATCATTTCTTTGCTGCAATAACGCAGAAGCTCCGTTAACGCTTTGGGCAAGCTCGGTCAAAATCCCTTTAGGCTCAACATATGCCTCGTTTCCTTTAGCAAGAGCCTGTATGCCTTTGGTTAACGGATGAATGGAACGAATAAGCCTGGAACCGATCAGTACAGACAACAGCAGGACAAGCACAATGTTGATGATGAATAATGCAGTCAATTTTAGCGGCAGGGAGGACACCCAATCTGTCGGGAGAATATGCTGGTATTTGGCCAGGCTTTCTTTTGGGTAACCGATTACCACAATCCCCGCTTCATGCTCCCATATAAACACAGGGTAATCCAGCAAGTAGCTGCGGGAAAGCTTGGCCATATCGGTCAAGGAATAGACGGAAGGAAGCTCGTCTGGAGCCTGATGCTTCCATTCGACGTGCCCGGTATCGTTAATCAGCATGGCCCACGCCAAGTTTTTCTCCAGCAAATCGGCGGAGGCTGAGGCCAAAGAATAGGTATTGTTAGTACGCTGCAAGCCCGCTGCTACGTTTTGAACCACTGTCATGGGAGATTGACCTTTGTTGATTCCAGTGAAGCCCCACACGCCCAACAGTACAAAATTTATGATTAGTAAAAATACCGAAATCAGCATAGTTGCACCTATAAAGCGTTTTAAGATACGCATAGCGCTCCCCATAGCTAATCTCCCTGTACGAGCAATTTGTATCCCAATCCTCGTACGGTCTGGAGATACTCCGGATGGGATGGCCGGTTTTCGATCTTCTCCCGGATTCGGCGAATATGCACCATCAGCGTATTTTCGCAGCCGTAGTAATTCACTCCCCACGCTGTCTGACACAGCGCATCGCTAGTTACGATCCTGTTGCGATGGTCGTAAAGCTTGCTGAGCAGAGTATGCTCTTTGGCTGTTAACGCACATTCGCTGTCCCTGTATTGTACTACCCCGCTATCGAGATCAACGGTGCGATCTCCTAAGCGGAAGACAGGACGCCGCTCCTGCTGGGGAGGTGAATATACCCGCCTTAAGATAGCAGTCAGGCGGAGAAGCAGTTCGCGCGGCAGAAACGGTTTTACGATATAATCGTCTGCGCCGAGCCCCAGTCCCAACAATCGGTCCTCATCCTCGCCTTTGGCCGTCAAGAAGAGAACGGGAATATTAGAGAACTGGCGCAAGGAGGAGAGCAGGGCGAACCCATCTCCATCGGGAAGCATAACATCCAAAATAGCGGCATCGGGTTGTTCAGACCGGCATACCTCCAAGGCATCCGCACAATCGGATGCTTGATAAATACGTGTAAAGCCTTCTTTTCGCAGAAATCCGTCCACCATGTTTCTGATTTCGCGTTCGTCATCTACGAGCAGCAGCTTCTTATTCTTGATATCATCCATTTTCAAATCACCCGACTTCATTATAGCGTACTTTATTTCCCTATCTCCTTCTCTCTCCGCGTATTCTCGCAATTTAATGCTGGCGTAAGGTAATTGTCAGCTTGCCGCAAGACAGGGCTGTTAACCTTATCAGGGAATAGCGCGAAGCAGAATGGAGGTTGCAAAATGAGTCAAGTTGTCGCGAGCACCAGCCTTTCCAAACGGTATGGCACGGTCTATTGTGTGAAGGATGTGAATTTATCGGTTTGCGAAGGGGAAATTTATGGTTTCCTCGGCCCGAACGGAGCGGGGAAATCCACCACCCTTAAAATGATTCTGGGATTGGTCCAGCCTACAGATGGCCAGGTGACGGTCTTTGGCAAGGAGCTTGCCGCCCATCGCCGCCTAATATTAAGTCAAATCGGTTCATTGATCGAATCTCCCTCTTATTACGGACATCTTAGCGGGCTTGAAAATATGCGCGTTGTGCAAAAGCTCCGCAATGTCCCGGATCGGAACGTATCGGAGGCACTGAAGATTGTCCGCTTAACCCAGCAGAAGGATAAAAAAGTGGCGCAGTATTCCTTGGGCATGAAGCAGCGGCTGGGCATTGCCATGGCGCTGCTGGCATTTCCGAAGCTGCTGATATTGGATGAGCCGACCAACGGGCTAGACCCTGCCGGCATCGGCGAAATCCGGGAATTGATTAAATCTCTTCCTCAGCGGTATGGCATGACGGTGCTTCTATCCAGTCACCTTCTTGCAGAAATTGAGCAGATTGCGACTACGGTAGGCATTATCCATGAAGGAAGACTGAAGTTTCAAGGCAGGATGGATGTTCTGAAGAATAATAATCGTCCAACTATTTCCATTAGAACACGAAATAATATTTTGGCGGAGAAAGTCCTGATGTCAGAAGGGTTCTCCTCCTGCCATCGCGGAGATTCACTGGTATTTGAGAATTTGACTGATGAACTGGTGGCTCAGGCCAATAGAAGCCTGATCACCGCCAATATCGATGTGCTGCGTATTGAAGAGCATAAGAAAAGCCTCGAAAGCATATTTCTGGACATGACTGGAAAGGAGCGCAGTCTATGATGAACGCAGTCAGGCTGGAGTGGTATAAATTGCGGCGTAAGCGCCTGCTCGGGATGATTACCTTATTGTTGCTCGTTGAACTGGCCTGGGCATTCATGGCTACCAGCGTGTCAATTTCCCGCAATCCGGAACATGCCGGATGGGAGTCGCTTATAGCGACGGTATCCTCTATGAACGGCCTGTTCTTGCCTATACTTACCGCCATATGCGTATCCCGAATATGCGATATGGAGCATAAAGGAAATACATGGAAGCTGCTGCGAACCGTTATGGTCAGTCCAGGCCAGCTATATGCCGCCAAGTTCATGACAGCATCGATCATGGGATTGTGGGGATGTATATTTCAGGTCTTCTCTATTTTCGTCTTCGGCATGCTTAACGATTTTAACCCTGCTGTTCCTGTGGTTCTGCTGACTCGTTTTCTCTTGGGGACGATGATAACCACACTGGCGATTATCACCCTGCAGCTATGGATATCTGTGGCTGTGAAAAATCAGGCTTTTGCGCTGTCCCTCGGTATGATCGGCGGTTTTATCGGCTTGACGGCGGATCTGTTGCCGTCCGGATTGCGAAGACTACTCGTATGGTCCTATTACAGTGGCTTGAGCCCGATTGCTCAGAGCTATGAAAGCGAACAAATGTCGTTTGCGGTACGCGATATAGGCACATTGCTCCCCGTGATGGCGCTGCTGGCAGTGGTTGGGGCAGCCCTGTATTTGGCAGGGAACATCTATGTATCCAAACGGGAATTATAGGAGGAATTGTCGATGCTGAAACGTTGTGTTGCTGCGGAATGGGCAAAGCTGCGCCATTCGTATATATGGTTGCTGGTGGTTACCCTTCCGGTCATAAGCATACTGATTGGCTGTGCCAATTATTATATGAATCGTGGGATATTGAAAAATGAATGGTACAGTCTTTGGTCGCAGGTGGGGCTGTTTTACGGGGAGTTTTTCTTTCCCATTCTGATTGCGATTTGCTGTGCCTATGTTTGGCGGCTGGAGCATTTTCAAAAAAACTGGAATCTGATCATGACTGCCCCCGTATCGGTGGCGGCTATCTTTCTGTCGAAATGGGTCGTAGTCGGAATACTGCTGCTATTGGTACAGGGCATATTTGGGGGATTGTACGTCCTAGGCGGTATATGGCTCGGGTTTAACTCCATGCCTCCGGGAGAGCTGCTTGGGTGGCTGCTGCGGGGCTGGATTGCTGCTCTTGCCATCAGTACGCTGCAATTAGCTTTGTCCATGCGCATTCGCAGCTTTGCTGTTCCCGTTGGCCTCGGCCTGTGCGCCACTTTTCTTGGACTGGGGATGTACGTCCTTGACTTGGGGCAGTTTTTCCCCCATTCGCTATTAAGTATCGGCATGGGCGTACTCAGTCAGACCAGCCTCTCTACTTGGAGTCAAGAGCTTGGATTCCTTCTCGTCAGCTTGTTGTATATAACCATCATTAGCACAGCAGCCATACGCTGTATGCGGAAATCAGATGTAATCACTTAGAATACAGGAGGAATTATTCGTGAAATTATTGACGTTCGTTGGAGCGGGAGCTCTGACCCTAATCGTTGTCTCATCTGTTGTATTCTTTTTAGCCAATCCCAATCGCCTTGATCCGGAAAATCCGGAGGGCAAAATTCGCTACTACACCAGAATTGCTAATGCTGACCCGAAAATAGACGGAAATCAGCGGTATGCGTACGAAATAGATGCTTATGACGAAAAAGGCAAAGAGAAAGCCCTGCTCTTTACCAGCAGCAGGCCATTGCGCAAGGGTGCTTATCTGGAGCTGTATGTGTCGCGAATTCGGGGCGTCACTTACTGGCATGAAGTACAGGCTGAGGCTCTGCCGGAACGAATCCAAAGCATTTATATACCGTAGGGCTGCTTATCACATGAGCTCCTTGGAAAGAAATCGCTTGCAAACGGAGATAAGCTATGGTATAAAAAATATAAATCTAAACGTTTAGATTCCTGGGTTTTACATTTCAAGGAGGTGGAGTATGTCTAACATTAGCATCAAAGATATCGCAGCCAAAGCGAATGTGTCTACAGCTACCGTCTCCTATGTCCTTAATGGCACGCGAAATGTTCGTCCCAAAACACGTGATCGGGTTCTGGCGGTCATTGAAGAGCTCAACTATAAGCCGAACGATATCGCTAAGAGCCTGAAGCGCAGACGGACCGATACGATCGGCGTCATTGCCGAGGACGTTACCGTATTTAATACGCCGGAAATTATCGACGGCATTAATGATTACGGGGACCGGCATGATCTGCATATTTTGCTGACTAACCTGCGTCTGGATAAGCGGATTGGCCGCGATTTTGGCAGCATTGACAAGTACAAGAAATATGCGACTAGCGCTGTGTCCGAGCTGCTCAGCAAGCAGGTGGACGGGATCATTTACATTGGCGTACATACCCGGGATTTGAGCGGTTTAATCGATACTGAAGGTAAACCGATCGTTTATACCTATGGCTATACCCAGGACGATGTAGCGATCCAATATAATGATGAACAGGCGTCCTATGAAGCCATGTCCTATCTGGTACAGAAAGGGCACCGGCGAATCGCCATAATCAGCGGCTTGATGGATTCGATTCCTTCCCGTCTTCGCTTGAATGGATATTATAAAGCAGTTACCGATTTCGAGCTTCCCTTCGATCCGCTATATATCAAAATGGGGGATTGGGAGCGGGAGTCGGGTTACCGGTTAACGAAGGAATTGCTGGCTTTGCCGGAGCCGCCGACGGCGATCCTATCCATGAATGACGTCATGGTCGTCGGGGTTTTGGAAGCGGCAAATGAAGCCGGAGTAAAGGTGCCGGCGGACTTGTCCGTAATCGGCTTCGATAATCGGGAGTTCAGCGATTATTTGACTCCCCGAATTACAACGATGGATATTCCCTTGCATGAAATGGGCTACCGGGCGATGGAGGTTCTCAACGATTTGATGCGCGGTAAGAAAATCGAGACTATGAAAATGCCGGAATGCCGATTGATAGAGCGAGATTCTGTAGCTGCCCCGAAAAAGTGAGAAGCATTTTTCGTGACAGCTCCTCTTTTCCAGTAAAATCTAAACGTTTAAATTATTGACCGATTGGTGACAACTTGTCGATGGATACCGCAGGAGCCGGACTCCGGGTGATCAGTCCTGCGGATTTCCCTCACAAGCTCACATATACATGTACCACATATTAGGGAGGGGTCTATGTGAAAATGAGCATGAGTAAAGGCAAGAACAAGAAATGGCTTATTGTATCTCTAATAACAGTGTTGTGCCTTGGTTTGCTGTCCGCTTGCGGCGGTAAAACTGAAAGCGGTGCCAACTCACCCGGGACAGGGGCAGATGGGGGCAATAATCAAGGAGCGGAAGGAAGCGAAGTGACGCTTCGTTTTATGACATGGGATTCGGGACAGACGCTTCAGCCTTACCAGAATGCGATCAACGCCTTTATGGAGAAGCACCCTAACATCAAAGTCAAAGTCGAATCCGTGCCGGATAATTACGATCAGAAGCTGCTGACATCGCTTGCGTCAGATACGGCTCCAGATGTATTCATGGCCTGGAACTATCCGCTGTATGTTCCCGGCGGAGCGCTGGAGGATATGCAGGCTTGGGTAGACAAGGACAATTATGATCTTGGCAAATATTATCCGATCCTAATGGATTACATGAAATATGACGGCAAGCTGTGGGGTCTTCCGACAACCTACTCCACACGAGCGATTTACTATAACAAGAAGCTGTTTGACGAGGCAGGCGTACCGTATCCGCAAGACGGATGGAAATGGGATGAATTCGTTGAGACCGTTCAGAAGCTGACCAAGCCAGGGCAATACGGCTTCATTATGACGCCGGATGATGTCATGACGATGCAGCCCTATATTTGGAGCAATGGCGGAGATATGGTAAGCGAGGACGGCCAAACGGTCGAAGGGGTATTGAACAGCCCGGAGAACGTGGAAACTATGAAGTTCCTGAAACAGCTGTACGATGCATCCTCAAAAATAAACTCCGCCGGCAAGTTCAGCACCAACAATGGCTTGGAATCGTTTCAAACCGGACAAATCGCCATGTTTGACAACGGAATGTGGCCGCTTGGGGACATTCTGAAGGAAGGCAAATTAGATATCGGCACCGTTACGCATCCATTGCCAGAGGGAGGCAGCTTGAAAGGCATTATCCATACCTCAGGCTACTCCATGCCGAAGTCTGGCAAGAACAAAGAAGCCGCTTGGGAGTTAATCAAGTTCATGTCGGGCGAGGAAGGAATCAAAATCATTTCAGCCGATAAATTTACTTTCTCCCCTGTCATTTCCGTAGACGAAGAGAACGGTTACGCCAAGGATCCTTATTTGGAAGCGTTCGCTAAAGAATTGGAAGGCAGTGACAAGCTGATTGCGAGCATGCGGAATGAGAGATGGAGTGAAGCCGAGGATATGATCCGCGCCGGGGTGCAGGCCATTTTCTATAATAATGCCGACATCCAGAGCACTTTGGATGAGGCGGCCAAGCAGGCTCAAGCGGTTTTAAAATAACGGGTTCAGTTAATAGGGATTTACAGTAATGGAAGGATGGGAAGCTTGAAGCTCACAGGCGAAAGGATGCTGGGCTTCCCCTTCTCCTCAAATCGAGGTGATGACAACATGGCACAATCCGGCTCAGAACTAGCTCCAATGAAACGATCCTTCAGACGAAAAAGACTTCGTGAGAATGCGGCAGGCCTATTTTTCATATCTCCATGGCTCATCGGTTTTCTACTGTTGATGTTCGGCCCTATGGTTTTCTCCTTGGGGATCAGCTTCACGGAATGGAATATGGTCGGCAGCCCGAAATTTATCGGTCTTGAAAATTACATCCACATGTTCACGAGCGATCCTTTCTATTTTAAATCGATGATCGTTACATTTAAATACGTATTCATTATGGTGCCATTGCAGGTCGTGTTTGCGATACTTATCGCTGTCCTGCTAAACCGGGCTACGTACGGCATTAAATTTTTCAGATCGATTTTTTATTTGCCATCCCTAATTCAAGGGGTAACGCTGGCCCTAATCTTCAGCTGGATGCTGAACGACGATTTTGGGCCGGTCAATTATATGCTGGAGCTCGTCGGGCTCCCGCGGGTTCACTGGCTGACCGATCCCAACGTCGCTTTGTACGCACTCATATTCATTGCTTTATGGGGCGTAGGCTCCCCGATGGTGCTGTATCTGTCGGCGCTGCGCTCGGTATCCTCCGAATATTACGAAGCAGCGGATATGGATGGAGCCGGGCCGATTCGCAAGTTTTTTAATATTACGATTCCGCTCATTACACCGACGATTCTATTTAATATTTTGACGAGCCTTATATCGGCCTTCCAGACGATCGTGCTAGCATTCGTGCTGACAGGCGGCGGGCCGGCGAACTCGACGTATTTCTATTCCCTGCATGTATACCGCAATGCGTTCACCCACTTTAAGATGGGGTACGCTTCCGCTATGGCTTGGGTAATGTTTGTTCTGATCGTGCTGCTGACCGGCCTCGTTCTGGCTTCGTCCAAGTATTGGGTTCATTATGAAGACGACGGAGGTGGACGTTAATGCATGCGCTAGAGAGTAAAAAACGTACCCAAACCGTCCTGTTCTTTGCTTTGACGGTACTCTGTGCAGCAGCCTTCCTCTTTCCGATCGCCTGGATGCTGTCCACGGCGGTGAAAGCGCCGGAGGATATTTTTACAGCAAAGCCAGAGCTTATACCGACAAATTGGCAGCTGCATAACTTTGCCGATGCCTGGAACGCGCAGCCGTTTGGCCGTTTCCTTCTGAATACGCTGATTGTAGTGGGCGTCTCGACTCCGTTTGCCATGCTGTCCGCTACGATGGTTGCCTTCGGCTTTGCTCGGATCAATTTCTGGGGCAGAAATGCTCTGTTTCTATTCGTAATCGGTACGATGGTAATTCCTTGGGACGTAACGGCGATTCCGTTATATATCCAATACAACAAAATGGGACTCATTAACACGCTTTGGCCTATGATTTTGCCGGGGGCGTTTGGCTCCGCGTTTTTCATCTTCCTAGCCCGGCAGTTTATTATGGGAGTTCCGCGAGATTTGGACGAGGCGGCTGAAATTGACGGGTGCAACCGCTGGCAAATTTATTGGAGCATTATTTTGCCGTTATGCCGTCCGATTGTGGTCGTCATTGGGGTGTTCCATTTTGTCTGGTGCTGGAATGAATTTTTAACGCCGCTCATTTTTATAAATGACCAGAGCATGTACACGCTGCCGCTTGGAATCAATTTATTCAAAAATGCTTTTAATATTGAATACGAGAAACTGATGGCGGTATCCTGCTTATCGGTTCTGTTCCCGGCAACACTGTTTTATTTTACGCAAAACCTTATTCTAGGGGGCATTTCGCTCAGCGGAGTCAAAAAATGATAAAGGTGACAAGACTGAGGGGTGGAGACATATGAACATACTGAATAGTCCAAAGTTTGAACTTGCCTTTACAGAGCGTGGAGCGGTAAAGTCTCTGAGGATGAAGGACGATCCTTACGCGATGAACTGGGTCGTTGATCCCGGTTATTTGGCAGAGGCTGGTTATGATGATGTTGATAAGCTATTCGGGGAATGGACAGCGGTAGTAAATGGCCGGAAGATTAACAGCTTTGATCTGATCCCAACCATCGTACAGGAGAATGAACATACTGCAGTAATTTCTTTTGACGCGGATGGCTTCGCAATCTCCCTTACTTACCGGCTTGAGGAGGAGCAAGTTCGCTGGGGGATCGAGAGCCATAACCGGACGGGAGGAGCGCTGCAGGTCGACGGGCTGCATATCTGGTTCTCGTTGGCCTACGTCATGTTCCGCGATGAAGATGTACTGCGCAATATCCGTCAATCCTGCGCGGTATTTGCGCATACGGGAGGCCACTTCACCAAGTTTGCAGCGATCCGCCGCAGCAATGAAGCGCCGCATCTCGGCATTTACGGGAAAAAGGGCCGGACAGCCGCATTCGGTTCATTTTGCAGATATGAGAATCGTTTTCTGGAGCAGGTATCGCCATCGCTAGACGGGGTGCTGTTTCATCGGTTGTCGCTCGTTGAGGACGGCAGCTCGATGCCGGAATCGGCAGCGGTCGATTGGATTTATGGCGATGAGTATTATCCGGTGACATTGGAAGCCGGGGAGCGTATTCAGTGGGAATATGTGATGGCTGTATGCGATGATCAGGAGGATTTCTATAAGCGAGCTTTGGAGCACGGACATCCCCGCTGGACGTATACTCCAGTGCTAACGGCAGGCGGACTGTTTCAAGCGGAGCTGGAGCTTCCGTATGGCCAGCAGCTGCAGCAGGTCAAGCTACTTACTTCGCCGCCCGGTAGCGGGGCAGTTCTGGAGGAGGACGTTACCGCTTATTTCGTGGCGGCCGGCCGCCATCGAAGAGGATTCCGGGCTGCATTGCAGCGAATGGAGCCAGGGGAGCATAAGCTGGAGCTGCTGCTGAAGGATGGACGCAAGGATCTGCTCGTATGGAATGTGCTTGAGCCAATCGATCGAATTTTGGAGAAGCGCGCGGAATGGCTGTGCCGTAACAACTATGACGCAGAGGGGAAGATGGGAAGGCCTCATGCATTTTTACCTCTATCCAATCAGGGGGAATCGTTAGGCAAGCTAACCTTTTTGCTCATGAAAAACAGCCTGACGGCCCCGGTTTCCGAGCAGGTGGAGATCGCGGAAGCATCTGCCGTGCTGGATATGAAGCGTCACTGGTTCGAGTGCGGCAACTTTCTGAAGCCGCGGGCTTTATATGGAAGCTTTTATCGGATATTTGACCTGGATTATATCGCCCACGTATTTTATCTGCTCTCCCGCATTGAGGCTCCGCTGCTTAAACTAAATGCTCCGCATACTTATTTGGAGTGGGCGGCAGAGGTGCTGTCTGTCCGGCTGAATCCGGATTGTCATCCAGGACAAAGGGAGAAGGATGAAGCCGGTTTAAGCGGCGTATTCATTTTATATATCGATGATTTGCTCAAGGATTTATGGACGGCAGGGATGCTGGAGCAGCATCAGCGGTTGACCCGGCTGTGGCAAGAGTTCGGGGGAAGGCTGCAACGAAATACGAAGCCGTTTGCCGGGGCAATTACGGAGCATTTCTATGATAATGCCGGCTTCGGGCCGACGTGCGAGACGCTGCTCTCTGTGGGTATGCGGGATGAAGCGGAGCAATACGGCCAGTTAATCCTTGCCAACATCGGCTTCAGCAACGACTATCGGGCGCAGAATCCGGATCGCTGGTGGGAAGCCTTGTCGTACATGATCCATTCCTTATGGGGAGGGCTGGTTGCCGCCTCTTCGCGGGTAGCTTATGAGCATCTTGGAAACCCGCAGTATCTGGAGGCCGCCTATCGCGCGGCGATGGCCGTCTTTAATTGCTATGACTGGAACGTCACCTCCACCCCTCGCCGCCTGCAGCCTGGAGAAGCTGCTTCGACTTACAGCGCCGCTGCTCCGAATTTGAACATGCCTTCCCTGTCGCGGGACCGATTTGGACAATCCGTGTTCCGGAACGCGAGTGATCCGTTGTTCGCTTCCCTATTCTCTAATGCGACCGGCGATGATTGGGATATGGGAGAAGAGCTCGTTGCCTATTTGCTCGGGTTCGGCACCACGACTTATTTATACCGCGATGCGCAAGGAGAACTGCGCTGTGTTAACGGGTATATGACGAAGGAGGAGGACAGCTGGATTATAACCAGCTATGCAGCCTATCCGATGAAATATGTAGTACAGGAAGAAGGACTGGTTCTTCAGGCGGACAAAGGCGAAGAGCTGAGGCGGGTACGGTACCGGGAAGGGAAGCTGTCAGCTTTGGAAGCCTTATGTGAAGGCGAGCGGTGAATGTGAACGGTGTAACGTAACGATCATTTTGTTCTAACTATCGCAACTTAACCGTAAAACTCATCAAATCATTCGCAGTTCAAGCCGTATTGTAAAACTGACCCGGGGCATAAACGCAACCACAGATCATGCTCCCCTCAGTTAACCAGTCCGCAGTCGCAAACCAGTCTACAGTTACAAATCAGGTTGCAGTTACAAATCAAGCCGCAGTCCCAAATCAAATTTCTGGTTTGGCTGCGGCTATTTGCCATGGATTACAGCACCACGATCCGGCGGGCGGCAGCCAAGGACCGCAGCTCGACGTTAAGGCGTTCCTTCATTTCCTCGGTGAGCTCGAGCGAGAGGCCATAATGGAACACGGAGTCCTCACACTCCTTCTGCCAGCGAATGCTGCCGGGGAATAAATGCAGCTCCTCGTATAAGCGGGCATGAACCGTAGCTTGAATCTGATTATTAGAAGCTCGGAAATCCAGCTTTGACTGGACCCGGCATCCTGATTTGCTAATATCGAGCAGCTCGACTTCTGCTAACTTACTGTGAACAGGAAGCCCATTGATCTCCCTGATCTCGAACCAGCAGGGCAACGGCGTTGTCATAGTGTAACGGAAGGGCTCCGATCTTCTTGTTGTCATAATTGCGTCCTCCGGAGTAGGAAATATATTCCGATTATATCGGAAATTCCAGGGAAATGATATGTAGCGGTGATGCCTATCCGAATATATTTAAAAAATGAAGCAAGCGGACTGATCTAGAAGCATTCCCAAAAATAAAAGAGGTTGTCCCGAAGAGGAGTACTCTTTGGACAACCTCATGCTGCCGCACCGGTTATCCGGTGGCAGAAAGCGCTTGGCGGATGTCTTCCTCCAAGGCGGAAGGCTCCGTTCGGGCACTGTACTGCTTGATAATGCTTCCGTCCCTGCCTATAAGGAATTTGACAAAGTTCCACTCAATATCGCCGGTACGGTAAGGATCCGGTACGTGGTTTACGAGATATTCGTATAACGGATGGGCATTCTCGCCCTTGACATCTATTTTCGCGAACAGCGGGAAGGTAACCTGGTAGTTCAAGCTGCAAAAATTCCTGATCTCTTCCTCCGTCCCTGGTTCTTGGTCGGCGAATTGATTGCAGGGAAATCCTAGAACGACCAATCCCTGGTCACCATACGTATCATATAGTTGCTGCAAGCCTTCATATTGCGGCGTTAATCCGCAAGCGCTGGCCGTATTCACGATAAGCAGGACTTCCCCCTTATATTTCTCCAGCGTTGTAACCTCTCCGTCGATGGTTTGAACTTCAAATTGAAATAGTTGTGACATCGCGCTACACCAGATCGCAGGCTTCCGCTGGCATCCAGTGGGCGTCCTGTCCTTCCCATTTGACATTGCAGCCAATTGGATTCGTTAGCGCAACGCTAATTGGCTGGCCTGAGGTAAGCTCGGTGAGCGCTCTCTCCAGGTCGTTGGTCGTCATTTTTGAAGTATCGCGGGGGTTGTCCACTCCACGGCCTGTATAAACCAGGCGGCGCTGCTTGTCGAACACGAAGAAATGAGGGGTACGCAGTGCGCCGTAAGCCCTAGCTACGTCCTGATCCATATCCCGGAGATATACCCAAGGGAAACGGTGCTCCTCCATTCTAAGGATCATATGCTCATAAGAGTCTTCTGGATACGTATTTTCGCTGTTTGCATTAATGCCGACAAAGGCTATGCCTTTATCCCTGAATTTCTCAGCTGTTTGGCGAGTCACTTCATCAGAACCGACCACGTAAGGACAATGATTGCATGTAAAAAAGACAACCAGGCCATCGGCCCAAGCGAAGCTGTCCAATGAATACAAAGCTCCATCTGTCGCCTTAAGTTCAAAATCCGGGGCTTGAGCCCCAATTTGCAATGTAAAACTCATGTAATACGTACCTCCTCATCCATAAGTTTTGATAGATTGCGTTTCAACTTGAGCAAAGAACTGGTAAACAGTCAGACGTCTATATTGTACTTCATTTTCCTGAATATGCCTAATTGAAAAACAAATGAAAGGCAGGCCCTTCGCCTCCCAAAATGATGACTTTTGTCGAAAAAACTCGCCGGATATTCTATGTATTTTATGCCATTAATCATCAGGATATCAGAGAGGGAAATGGTTATTGAAGCAGAAGATGCAGGGTGCTTGCCAGGAATAAAAATAGCCCCGCTCCTGCCAGAGTAATGAATAGGGTCAGCAGGAACTTTAACGTTATATTTGTTGATAACCGGAACACGCTTATATTGGCTGCCGCCGTAAGTATGCCGATCAGAGCGCCGATCGCGCCTCCGATAAAAATGAGTATCAAAGGCAGGAAGCACCATAGCTTGACCAACACAGGCAGCGGTTTAGTGACCTGAATGAGCGAGCCGTCAATAATGACGTTAGGAACATCGATTCCGAATGAATCCTTCTTCCAGACAGCCTCCACCTCCTGGCCGTCGTTCCGGCGCAAAATCATCGGCTGCTTTTTCTTGGAGATAACCTCCTGGTTATTGAGGTAGAGCTTGGCCTTGCCGCCAATCCCGGAAGTGACGACCTCTACGGTCTGCCCTTCGAACCCTGGGGGATAAATATTGTAACGCATCATATTCCTCCTTAGTCTTTAAATACATCACTTATATCGGAGGAATTGGGATATTTTTTCACAGGGTTTATATGGAGGGCTGATATTGCAGGGTTTTGACGTATGTTGTCGTAAAATATTTTTTTAAAACTCTCCCAAATGGAGAGTTGCTTATACGTCCCAGAAGGGATACTCGCGCTCCATGCGCGAGACTCCGTTTGTCCTGCCGCTGCGCCTGGCGGTCTCACTTCGACGACCCCCCAAGGGGTTCTCATCCCCTGGACGCAAAAAACTCTCCCAAATGGAGAGTTGCTTATACGTCCCAGAAGGGATACTCGCGCTCCATGCGCGAGACTCCGTTTGTCCTGCCGCTGCGCCTGGCGGTCTCACTTCGACGAACCCCCAAGGGGTTCTCATCCCCTGGACGCAAAAAACTCTCCCAAATGGAGAGTTGCTTATACGTCCCAGAAGGGATTCGAACCCCTGACCGACGGCTTAGAAGGCCGTTGCTCTATCCAGCTGAGCTACTGGGACAAAAAATATTAAAAACGCAAGCAAAAAATATTTTAACACAGCAAACGCTTCGAATCAATAGGTAAGTAAATAAAAACTTTACTTCATTAATACTCCGCTCGAGCCTCGCTAATAAATTCAGCAAACAGCCTGCGCTAACCACACTAACAGCCAGCAAATAGGCCGCTGCCGCCCTGTGGAATATTTCACCAAACAAGTCGCGCCAGCCTCGTCAATAATTCCGCAAATAAATGAATGAATGGAAGTATTTTTATCTCGAATACGTCTATGCTATAATCTCAATTAATTGTTAATACGGACACAAAGGAGGTTGCGCATATCAGCAATTCTCGACCCGATGAAAAGGACAACATCGTTTTATTTCCCAAAACGTTAGATTACTATCAAATCGAGCTTACGCGAATGCTGGAAACGGAGAGATACCGGGAGGCTGCGGAGCTCTTGCAATTTCTGCTGCAATGCCAGGGGCAGGATCCCCGTCATTATGAGGAGTGGCAGGCGCTGCTGGATTGGCTGAACAGCGCTTTCCCGACCTTTGAGAGGGAGGAGGAGCCCGAAGAAGAGGCCTATGCCGAGGAGGAGATGGCCAGGCAGCATGCCGAAGCCAAGCTGGCAGAGGATCATCTGTATGCCGAGAAGCTGCTGCAGGCCGTAACTGAGCGGCCTTTATCGGAGCAGACCTTTCTGGCGCTAGAGCAGCTAGTGTACCTGGACAGGCCAGAGGTAGACGAGGTGCTGATACGGTGGATTGAGCAAACGGATATGCATCCGCTGCTGCAGTACCGCGTCCTTCAAACCTTGCAGCGCCGGGGCACGCAGGGAATGCTTAGCTTTAAACGCGGCGGTGAGCCTGTGGAGATCGATATCGAGGCCGTTCCCTTGAAGCCGGAGCAGTTCCCGGCGCCGGTCCAGGCGGTTTTGGAAAGGGTGGGCAGCGAGACGCAGGTGCATGATCCGACGCTGTTTTATTTTGCCCAGGAGCTGTGGTCGCAGTTTATTATGGCCATTTACGGTACGAAGGATTACCGTTCGATTCTGAGCGAGGAGGATGCGATCATCGATGTATGGGCGGCAGCTCTGCATTTAATGGTCTCGGACAGCCTTCCCGGCGGAAAAAGCGACGAGGAAATAAGAACTCTTTATGGCATAACGGATGATCTGCGATTAAAATTTGAGCAGGCTTGCCGTGCGATGCGGCAGTTCGTGTCAGCTGGCGTGGGCGGCTGATTCGGCGGCATGGATGCATGCCGTTCTCGAATAACGCTCTAGTTCTGCTCTTGTAAAAACAAATATTGTTGTTTATAATATAGTGGTTATTCTGAACGTGGAATAGAGACAGCTATACTGGAACCATGATAGCTGCTTTATCGCGATTCGGTTTCAGTATTACAATATAGTATTATGTGAAATTTGGAGGGGAAGGCATAAAATGAAAGCAACTTGGGAAAAAATAGAGAAGAACCTCGGCGTTCTCGAGGTTGAAGTAGAAGCAGAACGCGTGTCTGCTGCACTAGATAAAGCGTTTCAAAAAGTCGTAAAAAAAGCAAACGTACCTGGATTCCGTAAAGGTAAAGTGCCTCGGCCGATCTTTGAGGCGCGTTTCGGCGTTGAATCCCTTTATCAAGACGCGATCGATATTTTGCTTCCGGAGGTTTATACCGAAGCGGTTGAGCAAACGGATATTTTCCCGGTTGACCGTCCTGAAGTGGACGTAGAGCAATTTGCGAAAGGACAGCCTTTCAAATTCAAAGCGAAAGTAACCGTTAAACCTGAAGTAACCCTTGGCAACTACAAAGGCCTCGAAGTGCCTGTAGAGCCTGTGGAAGTAACTGAAGAAGAAATCAGCCAAGAGCTTGAGCGCTTGCAGCAGCGTCATGCAGAGCTAATTGTCATCGATGAAGAAGCAGCGCAAAACGGCGATACTGTAGTCATCGATTTCGACGGCTCCGTAGACGGCGTTCCATTCGAAGGCGGACAAGCCGAGCGTTATTCGCTGGAGCTTGGAAGCGGCTCGTTCATTCCGGGCTTTGAAGAACAGGTTGTCGGCATGGCAACAGGAGACTTCAAAGACGTTACAGTAACTTTCCCAGAGAACTATCATGCTGAGGATCTGGCTAGCAAAGAAGCTGTCTTCAAAGTAAAAGTGCATGAGATCAAACGCAAACAGCTTCCTGAGCTGGATGACGAGTTCGCGAAAGACGTCAGTGAATTCGATACGCTAGCTGAATATAAAGAGGATCTGAAGAAGCAGCTTCTTTCCCGTAAGGAGAAAGATGCAAAGGCTGCACGCGAAGGAATCGTCGTTGAAAAAGCAAGCGAGAACGCTGAAGTTGAAATTCCTGAGTCGATGATCCAAAGTGAAGTTCAAAACATGGTTCGCGATTTCGACAATCGTCTTCGCTCCCAGGGCATGAACCTGGAAATGTTCCTGAGCTTCTCCGGCCAAACGATCGAGGATCTGCAGGAGCAAATGAAGGCCGATGCAGAGAAACGCGTTCGCAACAACCTTGTTCTGGAGAAAATTGCGAAGGAAGAGAATATCGTGGCTACCGAGGAAGAAATCAACAAGGAGCTTAACGATATGGCGGAAGCGTACAAGCGTTCTCCGGAAGAAATCCGCAACATTCTTGCAGCTAATGGTTCCCTTGGCAGCTTGAACGAGGATGTAACTCTTCGCAAGACAATCGAATTCTTGCTGGAGAACAGTAAAGAGGTTCCTGCTGAGAAGAAGGAAGAAGCTAAGGAAGACGCTAAAGAAGAATCCAAAGAAGAAGCAGCTGAAGAATAGGATCGGCGCCGAGCCGGCTTAAGCTTTTGAAGCTTTCAGCAATAACATTAAGGCACGTATATAAGATGCGTGCCTTAATTTTTAACCTTTTTGAAATACATATATTGGTATTGCTGAATCGGACAAGTCTTTTGTTATATAATACGTTCAGAATGTCATACACTGTATCGAGTGAAAAATGACATGCGCCTTTGAACGTGATAGAATATTTCTGTAAGCGTAAGAATTTGAAAAGGAAAAGAGGTTGGTCGCATGAGTCTGGTACCTATGGTCGTAGAACAAACAAGCCGGGGAGAACGGTCTTACGATATTTATTCGAGACTTCTTAAGGATCGAATCATTTTTCTCAGCAACGCGATTGACGATGATGTTGCCAATCTCGTAATAGCCCAGCTGTTGTTCTTGGCGGCGGAGGATCCTGACAAGGATATTCATCTGTACATCAATTCCCCTGGTGGTTCGGTTACAGCCGGGATGGGTATATATGATACGATGCAATATATCAAGCCGGACGTTTCTACGATCTGTGTAGGAATGGCTGCCAGTATGGGCTCGCTCCTGCTTACAGCGGGTGCCCCGGGCAAACGATTCGCACTTCCGAACAGTGAAGTGATGATTCACCAGCCGCTTGGCGGTGTGCGCGGTCAAGCTGCGGACATCAAAATTCATGCCGAGTGGATCATCAAGACGAGAGAGAAGCTGAACCAGATTTACGTAGATCGGACGGGTCAACCCCTTGAAAAAATCGAACGCGATACAGACCGCGACTTTTTTATGAGCGCGGAAGAGGCTAAGGCCTACGGGATCATCGATCAGGTCATTAGTAAGCCGATTAATCCATAAAGGGGTGTTTACATGTTTAAGTTCAACGATGAAAAGGGACAACTGAAATGCTCGTTCTGCGGTAAATCGCAGGAGCAGGTCCGCAAGCTTGTTGCTGGACCCGGCGTTTATATATGTGACGAATGCATCGAATTGTGCACGGAGATCGTAGAAGAGGAACTCGGACATGAAGAGGAATTGGATCTGAAGGAAATTCCGAAGCCGAGGGAAATTCGCGACATTCTGGATCAGTATGTCATCGGTCAGGAGCAGGCGAAGAAATCGCTGTCCGTTGCGGTATATAACCACTACAAGCGTGTTAATATCCAAGGCAAGGTGGACGACGTCGAATTGCAGAAGAGCAATATCCTGCTGCTGGGTCCTACGGGCTCCGGTAAGACATTGCTTGCGCAGACGATGGCAAGAATTTTGAACGTGCCTTTTGCGATCGCGGATGCAACTTCCTTGACGGAAGCCGGATATGTCGGCGAAGACGTCGAGAATATTTTGCTGAAGCTGATCCAGGCTGCGGATTATGACGTGGAGAAGGCGGAGCGCGGCATCATTTACATCGATGAGATCGATAAAGTGGCCCGCAAGTCCGAGAACCCGTCTATTACCCGCGACGTATCCGGCGAGGGCGTGCAGCAGGCCCTTCTCAAAATTTTAGAAGGCACGGTAGCATCTGTGCCACCACAAGGCGGACGCAAGCATCCGCATCAGGAATTCATTCAAATCGATACGACGAACATTCTGTTTATTTGCGGCGGTGCCTTTGATGGACTGGAGCAAATCATCAAACGTCGGATCGGCAAGAAAGTGATTGGCTTCAACGCGGTGAGCGAAGGGCAGAAGGATCTTAAACCGGGCGAATATCTCTCCATGGTTCTTCCAGAGGATTTGCTGAAGTTCGGTTTGATTCCCGAATTCGTCGGCCGCTTGCCGGTCATTTCCACGCTGGAGCCGCTGGACGAGAAGACCCTGGTGCGCATTTTGTCCGAGCCGAAGAACGCTCTGGTGAAGCAATATCAGAAGCTGCTTGAGCTGGACAACGTCAATCTGACCTTCGAGCCGAAGGCGCTTGAAGCGATCGCCCAGGAAGCGATTAAGCGCAATACGGGCGCGCGCGGTCTTCGTGCGATCATCGAAGGCATTATGCTCGACCTGATGTATGAAGTGCCTTCCCGCGAGGACATTACGGACTGCGTCATTACGGAGAAGGTAGTTCAGGACAAGACGGTTCCAGAGCTTCAGCCGAAGAAGAATAAGAAGCAAGAAGAGAGCGCATAAGGCTTAGCGGCCGAATACGCCACAAAATAGATGTCAGGTTCTCCACCTTTGCGAGAAGTGCGTTAAACATACGCTTCGCTTGCAGGGGTGGAGCTTTGACGTTATGGGAGAGACCTGAAATGACATTCTTGAGACAAGATACCCGGCCGGTCAAAGTCGGCAATCTGACGATCGGCGGCAGTAACGAAGTAATCATTCAGAGCATGTGTACGACGAAGACAGCAGATGTCGCGGCTACGGTAGCGGAAATTCATCGGCTCGAGGAAGCAGGCTGTCAATTGGTTCGCGTGACCGTGAATAATGAAGAAGCTGCAGCGGCGATCAAGGAAATCAAGAAGCAAATTCATATACCGCTTGTGGCAGATATTCATTTCAATTACAAACTGGCCTTGCTCGCGATTGAGAACGGCATCGACAAGGTGCGCATCAATCCGGGAAATATCGGCCGCCGGGAAAAAGTTGAAGCCGTCGTTAAAGCCTGCAAGGAGAAAGGCATTCCAATCCGCATCGGAGTCAATGCAGGTTCTTTGGAGAACCATTTGCTCGAAAAATACGGCTATCCAACGCCGGAGGCCATGGTAGAGAGCGCATTGTTCCATATCGGCATTCTGGAAGAGCTGGATTTTCATGATATTATCGTGTCACTTAAGGCGTCTGATGTGCCAATGGCCATTGCCGCTTATTCCAAAGCCGCAGAGGTCATACCGTATCCGCTGCATCTGGGCATTACCGAAGCGGGCACGCTGTTCTCGGGAACTGTCAAGAGCGCGGCGGGCATCGGGGCGCTGCTGTCGATGGGCATCGGCTCCACGCTGCGGATTTCGCTGAGCGCGGATCCTGTGGAGGAGGTCAAGGTTGCCCGCGAACTGCTCAAGACCTTCGGTTTGATTTCGAACGCAGCCACATTAGTGTCCTGCCCGACCTGCGGCCGGCTGGATATCGACTTGTTTGCAATCGCGAATGAGGTAGAGGATTATATCGCCAATCTGAAGGTTCCGATCAAGGTTTCCGTGCTCGGCTGCGCCGTGAACGGGCCGGGCGAAGCCCGCGAGGCTGATATCGGTATAGCTGGCGCCCGCGGCGAGGGCCTGCTGTTCCGCTACGGTGAAATGATCCGCAAGGTGCCAGAAGCCGAGTTGGTGTCGGAATTAAAGAAAGAAATCGACCATATCGTCGAGGTCTACGAAGCGACAGGCGAGATTCCCGGCCGCAAGGAGCACCGGGCCGCTAGCGCTAAAGCATAAGCGGCGGGGATTAATACGCCCAAATTATTAAGATTACGTCAGCAGCAGCGTTAATAACGCGTCATGTAAAACATGCGGGATATACCGTTCGATAAATAAACCGTAAGCTGTACGCAAGTGCAGTTTGCGGTTTTTTACTACTTCTGATTATGGGATGCGAGCATTAACGGTTATGAAGTATGGTTTCAGGAATGCAATAGTGTAACCGCGCAGCTCCCAGCGCGCGGTGCTTCGCTGCATGACGGCGGTGCGCGAGCGGGTGACAGCAACAGTGTTATGACTGCTTAATGATTGACGGAGCTGGACGAAATAGAGTTACATCGCTGGTTGGCATGTATCGTCGTTTATGGGTATTCTGTATCGTTAATGTATTCTGTATCGTTTCGTTCCACCCAAGTTACCCGGTTTATATAGTGGATTCGAGTGCTACATGCATTTTATACAGTTAGTTCCATTGTTTTTTTAAAAAGTACTTGTGCTAAATGTAAATCATACAGTTAGTTTGCCTGAATGGAGCAAATTCGTCGGAATAGCTTAAAACTAAATGTAGGTTTGCAGCTAGAATAAAAAGTGGACAGTCCTTAAGTGAACCTAGATAATAATCCTTAAGGGAGAGATGTCCGGATGGAACGTAATAGTTACAGTGAAGAGTTTAAGAAGCAGACAGTGAAGTATATTTTAGAGCAAAGTAAGTCAATGTCGCAGTTGGCCGAAGAACTCGGTATATCTGCGGGTGTGTTGCATAACTGGAAAGCACTTTACCGTGATGATATCCAGCTGGAATCTTTAGTCACACCGGAGAGAGTGCGTCAACTCGAACAACAACTGCGTAAAAAGGAACTGGAGAATCAAGAGAAGGAGCGGGAAAATCAAGATCTCCAGGAAGAACTCGCTATATTAAAAAAGGCGCTGCACATCTTCAGCAAAGAAAGGAACTGAGGTTCCAATTCATCAAAGAACATCGCTCCGAGTTTCCGGTGGAGAAGATGTGCAAGGTTTTACAAGTGTCTCGGAGTGGCTTCTACAAGTGGCAAAAGGCATTGCCTAGCGAGCAGAAACTTCGAAAGGCGAAGGTTCTGGAGAGGGTCATGTATCATTTTCATGACTCCGAGGAACGCTACGGCAGTCCTAAGATTACCCGAATGCTGTGGAAAGAACGTATCCAGATCGCGGAGCGCACAGTTAGCATCTACATGAAAGAACTGGGGTTGCGTTCTTGTGTCTCCCGTAAATTTAAGGTGCAGACGACCGATTCCAATCATGACTCACCCATTGCTCCCAACGAGCTGGACCAGAACTTTGCCGTATCTGAACCGAACAAAGTGTGGGTTGCGGATATTACCTACATCCCCTGCCGAGAAGGACGGCTGTACTTGGCTAGTCTGATGGATCTGTGCACACGCGAGATCGTGGGTTGGCGGCTTTACGGCCGGATGACTACAGAACTTGTCTTAGATGCTCTAGAAGCCGCATATGATGCGAAAAAACCAGATAAAGGATTGCTTCACCATTCCGATCGCGGTTCACAGTACGCATCGAAGGAGTACCGCGACAAGATTGAATCATATTCCATGAAGGTTAGCATGAGTCGTAAAGGGAATTGCTATGATAACGCTTGTATCGAGTCATTTCACAGCATTTTGAAAAAAGAACTCATCTACAGAACGAAGTTCAAGACCAAACAACAGGCTTACGAGACCATTTACAGGTACATTGAATTTTTCTACAACCGCAAACGAATCCACGGTTCAATCGGCTATTTGTCGCCGGTTCAATTTGCTGCGCAATTCAAGAAGGAGACGGCATAAACTTTCACTTAATAGGTGTCCACTTTCTTGACAGAAGTCCAGTTCTGCAGTTGGTTGCCTCCAATAGGGCTAAAACCATTAAACTAAATGTATGAAATACATTTGGTTATTTTCCCCTTTGCAAATAGCGCACTAGAACATCCGCAATAACCCATGGCATTTCCCGCATCCCGCAATATCCGCAATAACCCATAACGTTTCCCGCACCCGCAAACATCCGTAATATCCCATTACGATTCCCGGCATCCCACTACAACCGCTAACGTTCCCCGACATCCCGCAACATTCATAATGACCCATAACAATTCGTTGACATTTAGTAACATTCTCCCACATCACCCACCCACATCACCCATTACCATCACTCATCACTATCATAACCCCTTCCCGTCTACGTTTAGATTCCCAAGCTACATTCCAAGTATTCCCTAAATGAATCCGCATTTTAAAGGAAATAACATCAATTGACGTTTTTCTTAATTCATTTTAGCTAACAATTGCGTTTTATGATGGGCGAATAGGGCAATACTACCATGTATCAGTAAAAGTGTGGGAGGCTCTGTATGATGGAACTGAATGTAATTTTGATGTCCGTTCAAATGTTCTTCGCCGTGGTCATCGGCCTTTATTTCTGGAATCAGCTTCGCAGCCAAAGGGGGAACCGGACCGCGGTGGACAAGGAGTCGCGCAAGGAGCTGGAAAAGCTGCGCAAGCTGCGGGCGGTATCGCTGACGAAGCCGCTTGCGGAGCGTACGCGGCCGGCGACCATGAACGACATCGTCGGCCAGAAGGATGGGCTTCGGGCTTTAAAGGCTGCATTATGTAGCGCCAATCCCCAGCACGTCATTATTTATGGCCCGCCAGGGGTCGGCAAGACAGCGGCGGCCAGAGTGGTGATGGAGGAAGCCAAGAAAAGTCCGATATCGCCCTTTAAGTCAGATGCCAAGTTTATTGAAATGGATGCGACGATTGCCAGATTTGATGAGAGGGGCATTGCTGATCCGCTCATCGGGTCGGTTCATGATCCGATTTACCAAGGCGCTGGCGCCATGGGAGTGGCGGGAATTCCGCAGCCGAAGCCGGGAGCGGTAACGAAGGCGCACGGCGGCATTCTGTTTATTGATGAAATTGGGGAGCTTCACTCCATACAAATGAATAAAATGTTAAAGGTGCTGGAGGACCGCAAGGTTTTTCTGGAAAGTGCCTATTACAATTCCGAGGATTCTGGGACGCCGGCGTATATCCATGACATTTTCCAGAATGGGCTGCCGGCTGACTTCCGTCTGGTCGGGGCAACGACACGCTCTGCACATGAAATCCCTCCGGCCCTTCGTTCGCGCTGCATGGAAATTTACTTCCGTCCGCTGCTGCCGGATGAGATTGCCCAAATTGCCGAGGACGCGGTTAAAAGAATCGGCTTCCAGCCGTGCCCCGAGGCGATCGAGGTCATCAAGAAGTTCGCCACGAACGGGCGGGAAGCGGTGAACATGGTTCAGCTTGCCGCCGGGCTGGCTCTGACCGAGCAGCGCGATCATTTGCTGGCTTCGGATTTGGAATGGGTGGCCACGAGCAGCCAGCTCGCGCCGCGCCCGGATCGCAAGATCAACGAGCAGTCGGAGATCGGCGTTGTGAATGGGCTTGCGGTATATGGCCCGAATATGGGCACCTTGCTGGAGATCGAGGCAACGGCCGTCCCCGCTCAGAAGGGGAAAGGCGTCTATACGATCACCGGCGTAGTCGATGAGGAAGAGATCGGCGGGGGGAACCGGACGCTGCGGCGCAAGAGTATGGCGAAGGGCTCAGTGGAAAACGTGCTGACTGTGCTGAAAAGCATTGGGCTTCATCCGGCGAACTATGACCTGCATATCAACTTTCCAGGGGGCACGCCGATCGACGGACCTTCTGCGGGAATGGCTATCGCTACAGCGATTGCTTCAGCGATCAAGCGGGTACCTGTCGATAACCGGATCGCCATGACCGGCGAGCTGGGCATTCATGGGAAGGTGAAGCCGGTCGGCGGAGTCGTGGCCAAGGTCGAAGCGGCTTTTCAGGCAGGGGCGACGACCGTGCTTATTCCGAAGGATAATTGGCAGACGCTATTCGAGGGCCTGCAGGGGCTAAGAGTCATACCGGTGGAATCCGTATCCGAGGTGTTCCGGCATGTCTTCGGCCCTGAGGCGGAGAAGAACTTCGATCTGTCGCTGGGCGGTGAAACCTTCGTACCGGCGCCGGCTTCTTTTCTGCATGCCGAGTCTCCGCAGGGCGGGTCGCTGTAGGCTGTGGCCGCAGTCTGTGCAAATGGATAATGAGATATTGCAGTGGCAAAATCAGAAATTTAGAGGTGCTGGAGAATCCGACCGTCGGAATTTTTCATTGGGGCGGCTGCATGAAGCAGTCGCTCTTCGTTGGTGTTTTCAAGAAACATTTGCTAAAATAGGACTAATATCTAACGAGAACGTTTGGAGGTGCGAAAGCGATGGGATCCCATAAATCCAAAAGCCGTCGTTTTCCTTTGTTGCCCTTGCGCGGCCTTCTCGTCTATCCGAGCATGGTGCTGCATTTGGACGTAGGCCGGGAGAAATCCGTAAAGGCGCTGGAAAAAGCGATGGTAGACGACAATTTGATTCTCCTCTGTTCTCAATCCGAAGTGAACATAGAAGAGCCGACCCAGGAAGATATTTTCCGCATTGGTACCGTAGCGAAAGTTCGGCAGATGCTGAAGCTCCCTAACGGAACGATTCGTGTACTGGTTGAAGGGGTGGAGCGCGCCGAAATCATTGAATATTTGGATAATGATGAGCATTACGAGGTGCTCGCCCAGGAGCGACCTGAGGAGGAAGTGCTTGATCCTGAAGTGGATGCGCTTATGCGCACTGTATTGAATCAATTCGAGCACTATATCAATTTGTCCAAGAAGGTTACACCCGAGACTCTGGCTGCAGTATCCGACATTGAGGAGGCCGGTCGTCTGGCCGATGTCATCACGAGCCATTTGTCGCTTAAGATTAAGGACAAACAGGAGATTCTGGAGACGATCGACGTAAGGAACCGGCTGGAGAAGCTGCTGGATATATTGAATAACGAACGCGAAGTACTGGAGCTCGAGCGCAAAATCAGCCAGCGCGTCAAGAAGCAAATGGAGAAGACGCAGAAGGAATACTACTTGCGCGAGCAGATGAAGGCGATTCAGAAGGAGCTCGGCGAGAAGGAAGGCCGGGCTGGCGAAGCGGAGGAGCTGCGCGCCCAGCTGGAGGAGAAGAAGCCGCCGGAGCATGTTCGCGAGAAGATCGAGAAAGAAATCGACCGCCTTGAGAAAATGCCCGCAAGCTCTGCTGAAGGCGGTGTCATTCGCAATTATGTCGATTGGCTGTTAAGCTTACCCTGGAGCGAAAAAACCGAGGATGATCTGGACTTGGCCAAGGCCGAGCAGGTGCTCAATGAGGACCATTACGGTCTCGATAAGCCGAAGGAGCGCGTGCTGGAATATTTGGCGGTGCAGAAGCTGGTAAAGAAGCTCAAAGGGCCAATACTCTGTCTCGTTGGACCGCCGGGAGTCGGAAAGACCTCGCTGGCCCGTTCGATCGCCCGCTCGCTCGATCGGGAGTTCGTACGGATTTCCCTGGGCGGCGTAAGGGACGAAGCCGAAATTCGCGGCCATCGCCGAACTTATGTGGGAGCGATGCCAGGCCGGATCATTCAAGGAATGAAGACAGCAGGAACGCTGAATCCCGTATTCCTGCTCGATGAGATTGACAAGATGGCCTCCGATTTCCGCGGAGATCCTTCCGCAGCGCTGCTGGAGGTGCTGGACCCCGAACAGAACAATACGTTCAGCGACCATTTCATCGAGCTTCCGTTCGATTTGTCGAACGTCATGTTCGTTACGACAGCGAATGCGGTGCATAACATTCCGCGTCCGCTGCTCGATCGGATGGAAATGCTCTATATTCCGGGATATACTGAGCTGGAGAAGCTGCAGATCGCTTCGCGCTACCTGCTTCCGAAGCAGAAGCGCGATCATGGGCTTCAGGAGGAGCAGCTCGAGATCGGCGAGGCTACCCTGCTGCGGACCATCCGCGAATACACGAGGGAGTCGGGTGTACGTAATCTGGAGCAGCAGGTCGCGGCGTTATGCCGCAAAGCAGCCAAGAAAGTCGTATCCGAGGCTGTGGAGCGCATCGTCATTGAGCCGGATGACATCAAGGATTATCTAGGCGTTCCGAAATTCAGGTACGGCGTAGCGGATCTGGAGGATCAGATCGGTACAGTCACCGGCCTCGCCTGGACGGAAGTCGGCGGTGAAACCCTCGTCATCGAGGTCACTGTCGTTCCGGGAACCGGTAAGCTTACCCTGACCGGGAAGCTGGGCGACGTGATGAAGGAATCCGCTCAGGCGGCCTTCAGCTACACGAGATCCAAGGCGGCCGAGCTGAACATTCCGCTTGATTTCCATGAGAAGAACGATATCCATATTCATATACCGGAAGGAGCCATTCCGAAAGACGGGCCTTCCGCAGGCATTACGATAGCCACGGCGCTGATCTCTGCCTTGACGAACCGTTACGTGTCCAAGGATGTGGCGATGACGGGCGAGATCACGCTGCGGGGACGCGTGCTGCCTATCGGCGGCTTGAAGGAGAAATCACTGGCTGCTCACCGGGCAGGCTACAAGAAGATTCTGCTCCCCAAAGACAACGAACGCGATCTGCGGGATATCCCGGATAGCGTGAAGGAAGACGTCGTGTTTGTTCCTGTGTCCCATATGGATCAGGTGCTGGAGCATGCTCTTGTAGACCAAACGGGGATCCACTAGAGAGGAATTTTACGTATGAAAGTAACGAGTGCAGAATTTGTGATCAGTGCCGTGCGCCCTGATCAATATCCAGGAGACGCCCTGCCGGAGATTGCTCTGGCCGGGCGCTCCAACGTTGGCAAGTCATCGCTGATCAACCGGATGATTCATCGCAAGAATCTGGCGCGGACCAGCTCGACGCCGGGCAAGACGCAGCAATTGAACTACTATCGGATTAATGATCAGCTGTATTTCGTTGATTTGCCGGGATACGGCTATGCCAAGGTGTCCAAGACGCAGCGCCAGGTGTGGGGGCAGATGATCGAGAAGTATTTGCTCGAGAGGGACGAGTTGAAGTTGATCCTTCTCGTCATTGATTTGAGGCATCCTCCGACCAAGGACGATGAGATGATGTACGATTGGCTCAAGCATTACGACCTGCCGGTCTGCGTCGTCGGCACAAAAGCGGATAAGATTCCAAGGTCCCGCTGGCAGAAACATATTAAAATTATTAAGGATTCACTCGTCCTCCGGGCGAGGGATCAATTCGTCATGTTCTCCTCCGAGGAGGGAATCGGCAGGGACGAGCTGTGGAGCCATATCAGCCGTCATATCCTTCAGGAGCAGCAGGATGCTTCGGAATGAAAAAATCATAAGAATCGACGGATGATAAAGGGATTTGAAGAAGTTTCAGCAGGAAAGTGAGCATGCAGGGGGATTTTTGCAGCTGAGAACGGCTAAATCCGTTTTTTTCTGAAAAATGGCAGGAATTCACGTTTCAAACGCTGAGCAATATCTTTAATGAGTAGTGTATAATTATAATTAAGGATTGCTAAAAGAATTGAGGAGATTTTTATGGCTCAGCGGTTAGCCACAGAATATGTTAATGCCAGTTTACGATTGTCGGAAGTTCAGATGTCTCAGTTTATTCACAAGGTATACGATCCTCATGTCCGCCAGACGGTAAAGGTGCTGGATAACGGCGGCCAGGAGGTGGTGCTGGAGGATGATAGTGGAGAAGAAGTCCATCTGCCTTTTGACCGTAAGGACGGATATTATGTCTGTGAATTGTCTTTCCGCTTGGAAAAACCCCATTTAACCAATGTAATGCGATTGTTGTTTGCCGCTTTTAAAGGCTCGGGTATGGTTACACGCATTTATAACGGATTCATGATGATGTATTATTATCACGAGGGACGCGTACGTAAAATCGTGGAGTATTCCCGCGATTCCTACAAATTGGTCTATGAGTATAAGGATACGGTCGGAGAGCTGCAGCGGATTTATCGCAACAATGATGTGGAGCGGGAGATTGAACAGATTCACCGTGAAGTCAACGCTCTGCTGGATCAGCGTTTTGTTGCACAGGATACAGCGGCCGTGCAGCGGATCGATAGCGAGCTGCGCAAGCATACTCGCCGGCTGTTCGTTCTGGAGGCCTGAAGGGGCTCTGAAGGGGCTAGGAGAGCAATATTCTTTTCTAGACAGCTGTCACCATGATCAAGGAAGTGACATAAAGTGGTAAGGAAAACTACCCTAATGCTAGGGTAGTTTTTTTTCCGGGCCAACAAATCAACTTTTTTTGCGAAAAGTGTTGCATTTGTTACGGATAGATGGTATTTTTAATCTCGTTGAAAAGAATATAGGAACCAGGATTCACTCAGGACATGGAGATGTTGCGAGAGATTTTTCCCTCGGGAAGTGAATGACGTAGGTCCTAGCGGATGAAATTTTTTCAAACATTTTATTCCTAGGAAGGGGGAACCGAAGGATGGAATATTCAACTTTCGGAAGACACGTTGCTGTTGATACTTGGGGAGTCGACTTTGAGGTACTGAACAATGCAGAGCTATTGCAAGCTCATTTGGTGGAAGCTGCTGAATCTTGTGGAGCAACGGTATTGTCCGTGCAATCCAAACAGTTCGAACCGCAAGGTGCGACGGTACTTGTGTTGTTGTCGGAGAGCCATCTCTCGATTCATACGTATCCTGAGAGAGGGTTTGCTGCTATTGATTGCTATACCTGCGGGGAAACGGTGGATCCGCAATTGGCGATCGATTACCTGGTGTCCGTATTGAAGCCGGAGAAGATGTACGCGAAGAAGATCATTCGCGGGCTGGGCGAGCTTGAGGTTGTAACGCCGGTTATAAATCAAGTGGAGCTCGTATAAAGAAGAAATTGAAGACTCAGTGGTTTCGTAGCTCATAAGTTTGCGGAAAATTGGGTAGAATAGGATAACCATGGAGCAATTCCATGGTTATTTGTTTTTTGGCGGAATTTTTTGGTTATCTTCATAAAGAGTTCATAAATCGCTCATCAAATCCACCGGGGAATCTGCCAGTCCTGTGATATAATTAACATAGTTTATTTTCGATTGATGCTGTGACATCTTAACAAGGCAGGTGAACTTGCAATGCACATCGTCGTAGTCGGGTTGAACTATCGAACAGCGCCTGTGGAAGTCAGGGAACGTTTTACTTTTGCCGAACGGGATTTGCCGCAAGCGTTGCAAGAGTTGAAACGCACCAAGAGTGTATTGGAAGGCGTCATTATAGCAACCTGCAACAGAACGGAAATTTATGTCGTAGTCGATCGCTTGCATATGTGCGGTTATTTTATCCGAAGCTTCATGGAGCAGTGGTTCGGTATTCCAAGACAGGAATTTACCCAGCATTTGTATATGTATGAGGATGAGCAGGCTATTCGCCATCTGTTCCGGGTCGCTTGCGGCCTCGATTCGATGGTGCTTGGCGAGACGCAAATCCTTGGACAGGTCCGGAACGCTTTTCTGCTCTCCCAGAGCGAGAAGGTTACGGGTACATGGTTTAATATGCTCTTTAAACAAGCGATCACCCTTAGTAAAAGAGCTCATTCAGAGACCGCGATTGGGGAAAGCGCCGTATCGGTAAGCTACGCGGCTGTGGAGCTGGGCAAGCGGGTATTCGGCAGCTTCGAGGGCAAGAAGGTGCTTATTCTTGGCGCGGGCAAAATGAGCGAGCTGACGGCGAAGCATTTGAGCGGCGGCGGCGCGGCTGAGGTGCTTGTCGCTAACCGTACCTTCGGCCGGGCGCAGGAGCTTGCCGCCAAATTTGATGGTATTCCGTGCTCGATGCAGGAAGCGATGCAGCGGCTGCAGGATATCGATATTCTGATCAGCTCTACCGGGGCGGATGGCTACGTGATTACCTCCTCCCAGGTGCAAACCAGCATGAAGCAGCGGCCGGATCGGCCACTGTTTATTATAGATATAGCAGTGCCTCGCGATATCGATCCGTCGATTGGCGAACTGGATAATGTGTTCCTGTACGATATCGATGATTTGGAAGGAATCGTGGAGAGCAATATGGAGATGCGCCGCGGCGAGGCTCTCAAAATAGACTGGATGATCGAAGAGGAGATGGGGGCATTCGCAAGCTGGCTGCAGACGCTTGGCGTCAGACCGGTGATTCGTGCTCTTCAGGAGAAGTCTTCTTCGATTCATGAGAGCACGATGGAGAGCCTGTTCAACAAGCTGCCTGAGCTGGATGAGCGGCAGCGGAAGGTCATCCGGCGGCTCACCAAGAGCATCGTGAACCAGATGATGCATGATCCGATCAATCGGATCAAGGAAATGGCCGGAGAGGAACGTGGCGCGGAGGCGCTCCAAATGTTCACGCAAATTTTTGCGCTGGAGGAGCAGCTTGAAGCTCTGTCTGAATCCTCTGCATCTGCAGATAAGCCGAATGTTGCGACTCAAGAGCATCCAACGCAAGAACAAAAGGAGAAGAAGAACGAGCCGCCTCTCGAAGCGGAGGCTGAGCTTCCGCTCGTGCAGGTATCGGTTTAAAGGCTTGCAGCTTCATTCTCCATCCTTGAATATATGCCGGGATCATCAATGTATGCCCTGAGCCTTCTGTTTTATTTGTCGTATTGCATTAGGGTGCAATCCGTAAAACGGAGGGTGCAGGGCATTTGTGATCATTAGGGGAATCGCTGCTTCGGGCCTGGAACATAAATTCGGCCGGCGGACGTGGCAAAATAAAGCATGGTAGGTTATGCTAATAACAATGTGAAATAATGTATAAAGAATCCGCCGCTGAGGCCGGATTGGGGAGTGGTAAGCATGGAAGTGCCGCATTATCTGCCCGTAATGCTGAACTGTTCAGGAAGGCGCTGCATGATCGTCGGCGGCGGGCGGGTTGCAGAGAGAAAGGCGGCAGCGCTGCTGGCATCCTCTGCCGAGACGATCATCATCAGCCCCTCGCTTACCTCTTTTTTAAAGTCCTGTTACGAGAAGGGGCAGCTTCATTGGAGGAAACGCGAATACCAGGAGGGGGATTTGAACGGAGCCTTCTTGGTTTATGCGGCTACGAACGATGAGCAGGTGAACGGGGCCGTCGTAGCGGAGGCCGAAAGACTGGGGCTGCCGGTAAATGATGCGGGAGACGGGGGCAGGGGCTCTTTTATCACCCCTGCTGTGACACGCAGAGGCGGCCTGATTGTGGCCGTATCCACCTCCGGGGCGGGACCAGCCGCATCCAAGAGGCTGTGCGAGGAAGTCGATGCGATGTTCGGTGAACATTACGAGGCTTATATCGATTTTTTGAGCGGGGCCAGAGTACGGATTAAAGAACAGGTGGCTGATCGCAGCAGACGCCAGGTGCTTTTTAAGGCATTAGCCAAAATGGATATATTGGCGCAAATTCGCGAGGGACGATTCCGGCCCTGGAGCGAAGATGAGCTTGCTTCATGGATCGATGCATACCGGGAGGAATAGAAATGAAGAAACGTACAATAATTGTTGGGACGAGACAGAGCCAATTGGCGCTGACGCAAACAGGGCAGGTCATTGATGCGCTGAAAGCGATATGCGAGGAGCACGCGCTGCCTTATGATTTTGAAACTCGCAAAATCGTAACGAAGGGCGACCGTATTTTGGACGTGACGCTGTCGAAGGTCGGAGGCAAAGGCTTGTTCGTGAAGGAGATCGAACAGGCCATGCTGAGCGGCGAAATCGATATGGCGGTACATAGCATGAAGGATATGCCATCTGTGCTGCAGGAAGGTCTTGTCACTGGCGCTGTCCCTCGCAGGGTCGATCCCCGGGATGCGCTGATTTCCAGGAACGGCCTAAGCCTGGATGAGCTTCCGCAAGGAGCGAAAATCGGTACGAGCAGCTTGCGCCGCTCCAGTCAGCTGAAGAAATACCGGCCGGATTTAAAGCTGGAATGGATTCGGGGCAATATCGATTCCCGGCTGCGCAAATTGGAGACGGAGGGCTTTGATGCCATTATTCTTGCTGCGGCGGGCTTGCACCGGATGGGCTGGGAGGATCGGATCACCTCATTTTTGCCCGTAGAGGTATGTCTGCCAGCCGTCGGCCAGGGCGCACTGGGCATTGAATGCCGTGAAAGCGATCAGGAGGTGCGCCATCTTCTGTCGCTGTACAATGACCGGGATACGGAGCTGACCGTCGCGGCAGAGCGCCAATTCCTGCGCGTATTGAACGGAGGCTGCCAGGTGCCGATCGGTGCATATGCTACCTTGGCTCAGGGCGATTCTGAACCAGGCTCTGGAGCTGTTCGCATTGAATTGACGGGAATGGTCGGTACGCCGGATGGGCGGCTTGTCCTCAAGGATGTCCTGACCGGGGGGGATCCGGTGAAGCTGGGCGAAGAGGTCGCAGCTAAGCTGATCTCCAGAGGAGCGGATGAAATTTTGGCGGAAGTCAGGGAGTGAGTGATGGGATGGCTGGCAAGGTATATTTAGTCGGGGCGGGGCCCGGCGATGCTAGATTGATTACGGTAAAGGGATTGCAATGCCTGGAAAAAGGGGATGTCGTCGTATACGACCGGCTGGCCAATCCCAGCTTGCTGAGGAAAATGAAGCCCGGTGCAGAGAAGGTCTATGTAGGCAAGCTTCCAGACCGTCATACGATGAAGCAGGAGGAAATCAACCAGCTGCTCGTGGATTTGGCGCTGACGGGAAAGACCGTTGTCCGCCTGAAGGGCGGGGATCCGACGATTTTCGGCCGGGTCGGCGAGGAAGCCGAGCTGCTTCGCAAGCACGGAATTCCTTATGAGATTGTGCCGGGAATTACCGCGGCGATCTCGGTTCCTGCTTATGCGGGCATTCCGGTGACGCACCGGGATATGGCCTCTTCCCTGTCTATCATTACCGGGCACGAAAGCCCGGAGAAGCTGGACAAGTCCATCAACTGGGAGAAGGTCACGAATGCGACGGGGACGCTCATTTTCATGATGGGCGTAGCCAAGATCGGGTACATCAGCAGGCAGCTGATAACGTACGGAAGATCTCCCGATACGCCCGTCGCTCTCGTGCGCTGGGGGACGCGGGCAGAGCAGGAGACCTTGACCGGCACGCTGGAGAATATTGAGCGCAAGGTACAGCAGGCGAACTTCCAGCCTCCGGCCGTCATCGTCGTAGGGGACGTCGTGACGCAGCGCGAGCATTTGAAATGGGCGGAGACCCTCCCTCTATTCGGAACGCGCGTACTCGTTACGCGTGCCCGCAGCCAGGCCAGCGAGCTCGCTGCGCAGATCGAGGATTTGGGCGGCGAGCCGTACGAATTCCCTGTCATCGATATTCGATGGCCTCAGGACGAGAAACAGACCGCTTATGCGGATGCAGCTCTATGCCGGTTGGAGACCTATGACTGGGTGTTCTTCACAAGCGTCAACGGGGTCGAGTATTTCTTCAGGCGCTTGGAGAAACTGGGACAAGATGTCCGCTCACTTCATCGAGCGAGAATCGCTGCAGTCGGGCCTGCAACGAAGGAAGCGCTGCGCGCCCGCGGCATTGCCGCCGAGGAGCTGCCCGGCCAATTCCAGGCCGAGGGCATGTTCGAGGCGTACGGCGCCGATATGCACCCGGGACAGCGAGTATTGCTGCCGCGGGGAGACCTCGGCCGCAGCTGGCTGCCGGAGGCGCTGCGTAAGAAGGGGCTCGACGTCACCGACGCGGTGATGTACGAGACCGTACCCGCCGCCGAAGACGACGATGAGCTGCTGAAGCTCATCGAAGAGGACGGCATCCATGTCGTGACCTTCACCAGCTCGTCGACAGTAAAGAACCTGGTTGCTGCCCTAAAGGGAATGGGGCTTGCAGACCCCGTTCAAGCCTTGTCTGGCGCTGCCATCGCCTGCATTGGCCCGCTTACTGCGCAAACGGCTAGGGACCTTGGCTTCAACGTCGATATGATGGCTGAAGAATCGACGATCAACAGCCTTGTCCAATCCCTTTGCGACTGGCGTGCCAGTAATCGTGATTAGCTATGGAATAGCTCTCATAATTTATATATTTTGCACCGCAGCAAGCGTATCCCGCAAGGGAGAACGCCAGTACCGTAGTCAGTAGCAGTAAGAGGCACCACGTAAAGTAACTAATCTCTGCGCCGTAGTGAGCGTATCCCCGCAGGGGACAGCGCCAGTACCGTAGTCAGTAGCAGTAAGAGGCACCACGTAAAGTAACTAATCTCTGCACCGTAGTGAGCGTATCCCCGCAAGGGAGAGCGCCAATACCGTAGTCAGTAGAAAGAAAGAGGCACCGCGCAAAGTAACAATCCTTGCGCCGCAGTGAGCGCCTCCCCGCAGGGGACAGCGCCCCTCACAGCCATCCTAACTCAATACAGCCAAATAAACTCCATCCACCCGACAGCAGGAGCGCTTAACGTAGAGCGGGCCCGTCAGGGCGACAAGCGGCTGATTGCACACTGCCTGCCCGGGAGCGCCACCCGCAGCAGGGCTGAGCAGAATGTTTACCCAGGTTGCCCCGGGGCGCCAAAAGTAAGACGTACCCGAAGGGGGAAAAGCGTTCCACACACCAAACCTAAGCGCATCCCCGCCAGGGGACAGCAATGCAGGAGCGCCTCTGCCCCTCCTACGTTATTCCCATTGCGGGAGTCCAGAGGGCGCAGCCCTTGGAGCCCTCCCTTACGACAAGGGAGGGTTTGGGTGGGATGGGATCCAATTGAAAGGACGATACCAACTATGACATTTCCAATCGTAAGACACCGCCGTTTGCGGCAATCGGCTGCGATCCGCGGCATGGTTCGCGAAACCGTGCTCACCATCGATGATTTTGTGCAGCCGATATTCGTCACCTATGGCAGCAATGTAAAAAGTGAAATCTCTTCGATGCCGGGCGTGTTCCACTTCTCTTTAGACCGTCTTCAGGAGGAAGTGAAGGAGATTGTTGATCTTGGCATTCCGGCGGTACTGCTGTTCGGCATTCCTGAACAAAAGGACAGCGTAGGTACGTCGGCCTTCGTCGAAACTGGCATCGTGCAGGAAGCCACCCGGCTCATCAAGTCATGGTACCCCGATTTGCTCGTGGTCGCGGATACCTGCCTATGTGAATTTACGGATCACGGCCATTGCGGTATGGTACACACCTTTGAACGGGATGGCCATGTCTGCGGGGACGTGTTGAACGATGAATCATTGGAGCTCCTGGTGAAGACGGCAGTGTCACAGGCGCAAGCGGGAGCTGACATCATCGCTCCATCGAATATGATGGACGGCTTCGTCCAAGCGATTCGCCACGGACTAGACGAAGCAGGCTATACCCATGTGCCAATTATGTCGTATTCCGTAAAATATGCCTCGGCCTTCTACGGCCCGTTCCGGGAGGCTGCGGATTCGGCGCCGCAATTCGGCGACCGCAAGACGTATCAGATGGATCCGGCGAATGCCCGCGAAGCGCTGCGCGAAGCGGAGACAGATGTGCTAGAGGGTGCGGATATGCTTATGGTTAAGCCGGCGCTAGCCTATATGGATGTGATCCGCATGCTTCGGGACCAATTTGACCTGCCGATCGTGGCCTACAATGTGAGCGGCGAGTATTCTATGGTCAAGGCAGCAGCCCAGCAAGGGTGGATCAACGAGCAGGCGGTCGTCAATGAGATGCTGCTAGGCATGAAGCGGGCCGGTGCAGACATTATCATCACGTATTTTGCCAAAGATGCGGCGCGCTGGCTGCGCGAAGGCAGGTAAATCACCTGATGCTTTAAGACTTGCCTAAGATTTACCTGAGGCTTACTTGGGAGTTCGAGTACAGATCACAGATCAAACAAAGCAAGGAGCGTGACGTCAATGAGTACAATTATCGGACGCAAAGGGGAAGAACGTTCCCATCAGGCTTTTGAAGAAGCGAAAAAAGTGCTGCCCGGCGGAGTCAACAGCCCGGTTCGCGCGTTCAAATCCGTTGGGCTGACGCCGATTTATATGGATCACGGCATCGGCTCGCGCATATATGATATCGACGGGAACAGCTACATCGATTATGTGGGTTCATGGGGACCGTTAATTATGGGACATGCTCACCCGGAGGTCGTAAAAGCCCTGCAGGAAACGGCTGCAAAAGGGACGAGCTTCGGCGCGCCTACGCTGCTGGAGACGCAAATGGCTCAGCTCGTTGCAGAGCGCGTGCCGTCGATCGAGGTCGTGCGGATGGTCAACTCCGGCACGGAAGCTACGATGAGCGCGATTCGTCTGGCTCGCGGTTATACCGGACGCAGCAAAATCATGAAGTTCGAGGGCTCCTACCATGGTCATGCCGACAGCCTGCTCATCAAGGCCGGCTCCGGCGTAGCGACGCTGGGGCTGCCGGACAGCCCGGGCGTACCGGAGAGCGTAGCCGCGAACACCCTTACCGTTCCTTATAATGACCTGGAATCCGTCAAATTGGCCTTCGAACGCTTTGGCGAAGAGATCGCAGGCGTCATCGTAGAGCCGGTTGCAGGGAATATGGGCGTTGTACCGCCGCAGCCCGGATTTCTGGAAGGCCTGCGCCGCATTACGACGGAGTACGGCAGCCTGCTTATTTTTGATGAGGTGATGACCGGCTTCCGCGTTCATTTGCATTGTGCCCAAGGCCTGTATGGCGTTACCCCGGATCTGACCTGTCTCGGCAAAGTGATCGGCGGAGGACTTCCGGTGGGCGCTTATGGCGGTAAACGCGAAATTATGGAGCAGATCGCTCCATCCGGCCCAATCTATCAAGCCGGAACGCTAAGCGGCAACCCGCTGGCCATGATTGCCGGTTATACTACATTATCGCTGCTCACGCCTGAGGTTTATGATCGTCTTGAGCGTCTGTCGGCGAAGCTTCAGGCCGGGCTGGAAGCGAATGCGAAGGAAGCTGGAATCCCTAGCGTAATCAATCGCGTTGGCTCCATGGTCTGCCCGTTCTTTACGAATGAGCAGGTCATCAATTATGATACGGCGAAGACTAGCGATTTGGAGCTGTTCCGCCGTTATTTTGGCGCGCTGGTACAAGAGGGGATCAACATTGCTCCGTCTCAGTTCGAAGGAATGTTCGTCTCCGGTGTTCACACGGACGAGGACATTGATGCTACGATCGAGGCGCATCGCAAAGCGCTGCAGAAGCTGTGAGTCCAAGGATTGCGGGGACCAGGCGCGGGGAATGGCTGGAGCTGATGCCAGGCAGGCTCGCTGTGCCGGAAGGCGGCGATCGTAAGGAGGCGGCGATAGCATGGCTGGAAGGCGCGCTTGGCCTGCCTCCTAAGCTGCGGCGCCAGCTTGAAGCTGAGCAGGGCATCAAGCTGGCCGGGGATCGCCTGCGCCTGCGGCTTTTTCCCCCAAGACTCTCGCAGTATGATCCGCTGCAGCCGGAGCATCCGCTGCAAATTTTGTACGAGGATGATTTCTGCCTCGTCGTACATAAGCCAGCAGGGGTCAAGGTGCACCCGGACGGGCACAGCCGCCAGCCGACCCTGGCCAATATGGTGGCGGCGCTGTATCTGGAGCGCGGCGAAGCCGTTGCCCCTGAGCATATACACCGGCTGGACGAATTTACTTCAGGTCCGGTGCTCTATGCCAAAAATGTATTTTCCCAGCTAAAGCTGGATGCGGCGATGGCGCGCAAGGAAATCGGCCGGGTCTACGTTGCACTGGTGCAGGGCGTCGTAGATCCCGCGCTTCGCGTCATCGATCAGCCGATCGGCAAGGATCGGCATCATAAGTCGCGCCGGCGGGTATCTCCGTCGGGCCAACGGGCGGTAACGCGCGTAGAGCTGCTGGAGGCTTATTCGTCGGCCAGTCTCGTCCGTCTTACGCTGGAAACCGGACGCACGCATCAGATTCGCGTTCACATGAGTCATGCCGGGCATCCGCTCATCGGCGATGCATTGTATGGTGGCAGTACAAGGCTTACGCCCCGCCAGGCGCTTCATGGAGAGAGCCTGAGCTTTGCCCATCCGTTGACCGGGGAAGACGTGTCTGTGCAGGATCCCTGGCCTGCAAGCTGGGAAGGGCTGCTCAGGAGGCTGAGGGCTTAAGGGCATACGTGAACGCATAAGGCATGAGGGATTACGGGTGGATCGCCAAAAAGCAGGCATGCACTTTTCTTTCAAGCATATAAATATAACGAGCGATGATTTGGACCATGCCATCCATGGGATGACGAAATCATGTTTGGAAATGCTGAAAGGAGGTATCATTCTTGGCTGATCAATCCTACGGTCTGAGGTTTGATATTTATGAGCGCGTTCATTTATCGGAAGATGTGGTTGGGATTGAAGAATTGGAGGAAATAGAGCTTTTTCCACAAATTCAGGTGATCCCTGGCGAGGAATATGCCGCGCTTCGCGGCCATTTGCTGCTGTCAGGGCTGTATCGGGGGCAAGGGGAGAGCTGCAAGCTGGAGCACTGGATTCCGGTCGAAATCACGATTCCGCTTAGCCGGGTTAATAAGCTTGAGGAGATCGCCGTTGAAATTGAAAATTTCGACGTGAATCTGCTTAGCGCCCGCAGCTTGAATATTACCGGGGTTCTGTCCCTCCAGGGCATCGAAACAACGACATTGGCCGGAAGCGAAGAGTGGAAGGACAGTGAGTTCCTTGCGGCCCACGAATCCAGGCAGGATAATTTCGATGTGACAGATTTCGCGGAGCAGCCGCCCGCCGGCCCTTGGCGGGAAGAAGAGGAGAAGCCGCAGGAATGGTTGACCGAAGAGGCAGCACCGGTCTACAGAGACTATAGCGCCTCTGAAGGGCAGAGCTCCCCGGGGCATGCTGAGCTGCCGGATTTACCCGAGCTGCCGAAGTCCGGTCCACAGAACGTGATTTCCTGGACAGAGGATTCGCCGCTTCTGGCCTCCGCGCTTTGGAAGGACAAGGAGGCGGCAGCCCCTGTACACGCAGCAGGGGAAGCGGAGCAGCAGGGGGAGGACTACGACGTCTGGTTCAAGGGAGAAGAACGTCAGGATGCATCGGAGCATGTCATCACGGAGCTGGCAGAGGCGCAGGAGAGCGATGCCGCAGAGGGCGTACAGGCTATCCCCAGGCAGCCGGAGGAAACAAAGGCTCCCGAGCCTGAATTCAGCACGAATTCAGAGGAGGCTTTGGCGGCAGTTACCGAACCGGAGCCGGAAGAGTTCTCTTACGAGGCAGGGGAACCGGAAATCCGTCCTCAGCCTGAGGAGAAAAAAGAGCTGAAGATCGCCCTGAACAGCAAAAAAGCGGATGAGACGGTGCAGGGGAATGATATCGGCATCACCAAGCTGCTGTCTACCCATCGGCCGAATAAAGATATGGAAGGCTTGCCCGATCAGGAAGATGAGAACGTAAAGCTGGCAGCAGAGGAGCAAGGGGACGAAGAGGAGGTTCGTTGGAAGAACCTGTTCTTTGGTAATGCGGAGGACCCATCTCCCTTCCGGAAAATCCGGCTCGTCATCGTTCAGCGAGAAGAGACCTTGGATGAAATCGCTGAGCGCTACAATCTCAGCACGAGGGAGCTGCAGCTATATAACCGGCTGGCGGAGCATAATCTAGCAGAAGGCCAGGTACTGTATATCCCTTAATTACTAAAAGCCTGCCGGCTCGGTATTTAATATAATTTGACTGCGCGAACTACGCGCAGTTTTTTTAATGCGTTTTTGAAACAAAGCTTGTGAAAAACAATGAGGTGATCTCTTATGCTAATTAAAAAACAACTTGCTAACATGGTTTTAAACTTATTTAAAATAAAATGAATAAAAAGATTGTATTATTTTTACTATTTATGGTATATTTGTGCCTAGATGGTGAACAATTTGTTTTTTAACAGTTGTTTGTCGTCAGGGATTCTCCCTTTTATGTCATTTCGACGGATAATCGCCGTGTAATGACAATGTTTTAAAGAAGAAAGGAGTGATCGTTCAGCATATTTTGTTAGCTGTTTGTGAAATTATTTTAGGAAGAGTTAAGTAAGGAGAGCAAGAGTAGGACGACAAAGGACGGCATATTCGAAAGGCAACATTTTGAGAGCGCATACATTTCACCGGCGAATGAATACTCAATGAAAATTTATAACAGGAGCTGAAAGAAATGATAAAGTATTTGCCCAAACGCACCGCGGTGTTTGCGTTGATCTCAGCATTGGTTGTCACGATGTTCACACCTTTCGGAAATCCAAACGCTCAGGCGGCGGAAGCTCATGTAGACAACCCGTATGTTGGCGCGACAAAGTATATCAATCCTGACTATGCTGCATTGATTGATACTTCTATAGCTAAGGTTAGCGACAGCACGTTGAAAGCAAAAATGGAGACCGTTAAATCCTACAACACTTACGTTTGGCTTGATCGCATCGCTGCAATTTATGGCGGCGAGAACAATGGCAACCGCCGCAGCCTCGAGGGGCACCTCGATGCAGCCCTGGCCCAGAAGCAGGGCAATACGCCGATCGTTGCCGAGTTCGTCATTTATAATTTGCCCGGCCGCGACTGTCACGCTCTTGCATCTAACGGGGAGCTGCCGCTGACGCAAGCAGGCCTGCAAACGTACAAAACTGATTATATCGATGTGATTGCTGACATTTTCTCTAATCCTAAATATCAAGATATCCGCATCGTTACGGTTGTTGAGCCGGACAGCCTTCCCAACCTGGTGACCAACCTCAGCACCCCGGCATGTGCAGCGGCGAATTCCAGCGGCATTTATGTAGATGCGTTCAAATATACGCTGAATAAGCTTGCTGTAATTCCTAATGTGTATACCTACGTTGATATCGGTCACTCCGGCTGGCTCGGTTGGGACGATAACCGCCAAGGCGCTATCCAGCTGTATACGCAGGTAGCTCAAGCTACGAATGCCGGCTTTGCCAGCATTGACGGCTTCGCTTTGAACACGGCCAATACGACTCCGCTGGAGGAGCCTAATCTCCCGGATCCGAATCGCAACGTGAACGGAATGCCGCTCAGATCCGCCAATTTCTATGAGTGGAATCCGTACTTCAGCGAGGCTGATTTTGCAGCAGGCTTGTATTCCGGATTCGTAGCCGCCGGCTGGCCGAGCAGCATTGGCTTTATTATCGATACTTCCCGCAACGGCTGGGGCGGACCTGATCGACCGACCAGCGCTATTGGTTCTACGGTTAACGAGATTGTAGACTCCGGCCGCGTGGATCGCCGTCAGCATCGCGGTCTGTGGTGCAATAACAGCGGTGCCGGAATGGGCAGAGCGCCTGAGACTGCACCGGCAGATTTCCCGGCTTCCCATATCGATGCATTTGTCTGGGTCAAGCCTCCGGGTGAATCCGACGGCTCCAGCTCTGAAATTCCGAACAACGAGGGCAAGGGCTTCGATCGCATGTGCGACCCGACTTACCAGACACAATACGGAATCTTGACTGGCGCGCTGCCTAATGCTCCTGTATCCGGCCACTGGTTCCATGATCAGTTCGTAATGCTTGTTCAAAATGCCTATCCTGCAATCCCGACGAGCGGAGGAGGACCGGGACCGGTAGATCCGCCTCCAACTGCACCTAGCGCACCGGCTGGCCTGAGCGCTACGGCTGGCGACGGACAGGTCTCCTTGAGCTGGAACGCTTCGCAAGGTGCGACCAGCTATACTGTTAAACGCTCCACCGCAAGCGGCGGACCTTACACGACGGTGGCAACCATTAGCGGGACCAGCTATACAGATACCGCGGTGACGAACGGGACGACATATTACTATGTGGTTAGTGCTGCGAACAATGTAGGCTCCAGCCCGAATTCTACTCAGGCCTCTGCGTTGCCGCAGGGTGGCAGCACGAATCCGGGACCGACCGGGGATCTTGTTGTTCAATACAAAGCGGGAGACACGAATGCAACGGATAATCAGTTCAAGCCGCATTTCAACATTGTCAATAACGGAACGACGCCTGTAGCTTTAAGCGAGCTGACACTCCGCTATTATTTTACGAATGATAACAACCAGACACTGCAATTCAACTGCGACTGGGCGATGGTCGGCTGCTCGAATTTGACAGGCACATTTGTTAGCATGAGCCAAATCGAAACCGGTGCCGATAGCTATCTCGAAATTAAATTCAATGCATCGGCAGGAACGCTCGCGCCAGGAGGCAGCACCGGCGACATTCAAACCCGCAATCATAGCAGCAACTGGACGAATTTAGATGAGAGCAATGATTACTCCTTTGACCCTACTAAAACCTCTTATGCGAATTGGGATAAAGTAACTCTGTACCAGAACGGCACGCTGGTGTGGGGAATTGAGCCTTAATAGCTGACAAGGAACGGCGTCTATATGACGCCGTTCTGTTTAACTCAGGGAGGTTCAGAGAATTATTAAACCAAGGCGGAAATGAGGGATTATAATGATTGCTGCAAGAAGGCGCTTTAGTCTGGCGGTGGTTATTGTTTTGCTTATTACGGTGGCGAACGGGTTAATTTCCGGGGGTCAAGCATGGGGACAGGCTGCTGAGGCATCGGCCAATTTGCTGGATAACCCGGGCTTTGAATCCGGCACGACGTCCGGATGGACAGGCATGGCCGGGACAGAAGCGTTAAGTGTGGTCAGCAGTCCGGTATTCGAAGGCTCCTACAGCGCTCTCGTCGCCGGGAGGCAGGACGGGTGGCATGGCATCGCCCAGAGTCTCCTGGGCAAGCTTACGGCAGGCAAAACGTACGATATATCCGCTTCTGTACGCCTAAAGAATGCGGCGAGCGGACGGGTAATGATGACGATGCAGCAGAGCGATGGCAGCGGCGATAACTATCTTCGGGTATCTGAGTCCCCGGTCACGGACAGCTCCTGGATGACCTTGAGAGGATCTTTTTTATACAAGCCTTCTGGGACGGTAACGTCGTTGAAGCTTTATTTTGAAGGACCGGAGGCGGGCGTTGATTTTTATGTAGATGACGTAATTGTCGCCGAGCGGGCTGAGATTGACTGGAAAGCAGAGGCCAATGCCCGGATCGGTCAGCTTCGCAAAGGCGATGTGCAGATTCTCGTGAAGGATGAACAGGGGCGGCCGGTATCGGGGGCGAATGTCGAGGTGAAGCAGACCCGGCATGGCTTTCCTTTCGGTTCGGCGATGAGCAGCACGGTGCTGTCCAACAGCCAGTACAGTGATTTTTTTAAAGAACATTTCAATTGGGCCGTGTTCGAGAACGAGTCTAAATGGTATTCCAATGAGACCAGCAAAGGCAACGTCAATTACAGCGTGGCTGACCGAATGATGGAATTCGCCGAAGCGAATGGCATTACCGTCCGCGGGCATACGGTGCACTGGGAGGTTGAGCAGTATCAGCCAAGCTGGGTGAAGAACTTGCAGGGCAGCGAGCTGCGTGAAGCGATGGATGCCCGGATTACCAGTGTAGTGAATCATTTTAAAGGGAAATTCGTACATTGGGACGTGAACAACGAGATGATGCATGGCAGCTTTTTCAAAGATCGGCTGGGGGCATCGATTTGGCCTTATATGTATCAGAGAACGAAGGAGCTTGATCCGGACGCCAAGCTGTTCGTGAATGATTATAACGTAATCAGCGAGCCGGGGGACAATGATTATAAGCTGCATATCCAGGAGCTGCTTAGCCAGGGCGCACCCATCGACGGGATCGGCGTTCAAGGGCATTTCGGAGCCACGATTGATCCGATTGTGGTGAAGCAGAGACTGGATAACTTGGCGACCCTGAATTTGCCGATTTGGATTAGCGAATATGATTCTACTCAGCCTGACGAGCATATTAGAGCGGATAATTTGGAAGCGCTATATAGAATCGCCTTCAGCCATCCGTCCGTAGAAGGAATTATGATGTGGGGCTTCTGGGCGGGAAATCATTGGCGAGGCGCGGATGCAGCGATTGTAAATATGGACTGGTCCCTAAATGCAGCGGGGCAAAGATATATGGCACTGATGGAGGAATGGACGACGCATCAATCCGGGACAACGACGGATAACGGCGAATATGCCTTCAGAGGGTTCCATGGGACCTATGACGTAACGGTAACGAAAGGCAGTTTCCGCGCAAAGAAGACCTTCGAAGTGGAGCCGGGAAGCGGCGTACTGTCCATTGACGTTCAGCTGGGGGATACCGGCGGGGAACCTGAGCCTGTTCCGGCCGGGGATCTCAAGGTTCAGTATAAGGCCGGGGATACGAATGCGGGCGATAATCAGCTCAAGCCGCATTTTAATATCGTGAACAATGGCTCAGCAGCGATTCCGCTAAGCGAATTGACGCTTCGTTATTATTTGACCTTGGACGGCGGCGGCTCGCTCGTGTTCAACTGTGACTGGGCGGTTGTCGGCTGCTCGAACCTGAGCGGGAAATTCGTTCAACTCGAGAACCCCGCGCCCTCCGCCGACGCTTATTTGGAAATCAGCTTTAAAGCCTCGGCCGGCTCTCTATCCCCGGGAGGAAGCAGCGGGGAAATCCAGACGCGCAGCCATCGGAGCAATTGGACGAATCTAGACGAGAGCAATGATTATTCCTTCGATTCTATGAAAACGTCGTTTGCAGATTGGGAGAAAGTGACATTGTACCGGAACGGATCATTGGTTTGGGGGAATGAGCCTTAATATTGAAGGGAAGAGAGGGAGTTAAGCGATGATTAGCTTTAGGAATAATTTAAAAAGCGAAGTACGGGGACCGGGCTTGGGCTGGTTGACCGCGATGATGCTCATTTTTATGCTAGTCGTATCCGGTTTGCTGCCTATGGGGGCCAGTGCGGACACCGATCCTAGTCCCATCCGGGTCAATCAAATCGGATACCTGCCCGGCGCTGACAAAATAGCGTCTATCGTCAGCAGCTCGCCATCCCCGCTTGCATGGGAGCTGCGCCAGGCAGGCGTTAATACCGTGGCTGCTCAGGGACAGACGCAGGTTTACGGCCTGGATCAGGCCTCCTCCGATCATATCCATCATGCCGATTTTTCGTCTGTATCCGAGCCGGGCACTTACAGGCTGTGGGTATCCGGGTTAGGGGAAAGCGTCCCCTTCGTCATCGGCGGCGATTTATATCCTAACCTGCCTAAGGAGGCGATGGAATATTTCTACTTTCACCGGATGGGAGTCGATATCGAGGCCCGATATTTGAGCAATCCGGCTTTTGCCCATAAAGCGCTCCATCCGGGAGACAGCTCGGTCGGCTGTTATAACAATTGGTGCGGAAACGAAAGGCTTAATGTGAAGAATTCCTGGGCGGATGCAGGCGATTTCGGAATCTATCCGGTAAATCAAGCCATTTCAGCCTGGACGCTGCTGAATTTGTATGAGCGCTACCCCGGGGCGTTCCCGGACGGCTCTCTGAACATTCCCGAGAGCGGCAACGGCATTCCCGATATTCTTGATGAGGTTGTTTTCGGCTCGACCTTTATGAAGGGAGTCATGCCTTCGACAGGATTGGCCTCGCATAAAATCCATAACGACAATTGGAGCGCATTCCCGGTAACGAATATTGACGCGGAGAATGCCATGAATCGCCAGGCCCAGCCGCCTTCCACGAATGCCACCTATGCGGTGGCCCGGAATCTGGCTCATCTGGCTCGTCTTCTTCAGCCATATAATGAAGCGGAAGCTGCCGAGATGTGGAGCATTGCCAAGGACGCGTGGTCGAGAGCCCAGGCCGATCCGAATGTTCTCTACACATCGCAGACCCCGGATGCCCCGGGAGGCGGCGACTATGACGACATCCGCACCAGCGACGACCGGTATGCGGCAGCCGCAGAGTTATATTTGACGGCCTATGCATTCGGCGACGGCGATAAACCGGCCTATCAGGCTGCGGTGACCTCCTCCCCGCATTACCGCGAGGTATCCCCGTTCGGCTGGCAGTCTACGGCGACGACAGGAACGCTGTCCCTGCTCTCGGCTCCAAACGATCTTCCCGCTTCCGATCTGCAGGCGATGAAGACAAATGTGCTGAACCAGGCGAACGGTATGCTGGCGACGCTAAATGGGGAAGGGTATCCTGTGCTGCTGCCGGGGAACAAAGGTTATGACTGGGGCTCCAACTCCATCATCGTCAACAAAATGATTCTGCTAGGCTATGCTTACGACCTTAGCCAGGATGTGGATTACCTCAAGGCCATGTACCGGGCTATGGATTATTTGATGGGCAATAACGCGATGAGATTGTCCTACATTACGGGCTACGGCGAATATTATGAGACCGATACGCATGACCGCTGGGCCTGGGGCAAATACCAAAGCGGTATCCCGTATCCGAAGGGCTGGCTGTCGGGAGGACCGAACAATACGGTCATCAATGATGCGGCTACACCGACGGGAAGACCGGCGGCTAAGTCCTATGCCCCGAAGAACACCGCCCCAGACGCCTGGGTCTCGAAGGAGAATACGATCAACTGGAATGCGCCGCTTGCATGGGTCGCCCAATACCTCCAAGATCATAGCCAGCAGCTGGGCGGAAGCATTGAACCGAATCCAAATCCGAACCCCGGACCGGGTCCAAACCCCAATCCGAACCCATCTCCGTCAGGGGATTTGGTCGTTCAGTATAAAGCCGGGGATACGAATGCGGCAGATAACCAATTCAAGCCGCATTTCAATATTGTGAATAATGGATCTGCTGCAGTGCCTTTGAGCGAGCTGAGCCTTCGGTATTATTTTACGGCTGAAGGCAGCGGGCAAATGCAGTTCAATTGCGATTGGGCGATGGTCGGCTGCTCGAACCTAAGCGGAGTTTTCGTGACGATGAACCCGGGCAAAGCGGATGCCGATACCTACCTGGAGATTACGTTCAAGGCGGGAGCAGGCTCTCTGCAGCCCGGCGGCCAGACTGGGGATATCCAGACGCGCAACCACAGCAGCAGCTGGGCGAACCTTAACGAGGATAACGATTATTCCTTTGATCCATCCAAGACCGCCTATGCAAATTGGGAACGCGTAACGCTGCACCATAACGGAGAACTCGTATTCGGAACCGAGCCTTGATTAGGGACTGATGGCATTGGCTGGACTAGCCCTCGCCTGAGACTTGAAGCGCTGGCATAGATGTTCGATGCGATGCGGTCAGACAAATATTGACTCCCTGTCGATTTCACGCTATGATAATATGGATTAACTTAAGATAATCGTGTGAAAGACATGGAACGGGAAGAGTAGGCAGTGAGCCCTTCAGAGAGCGGGATTGCAGCGCTGGAAGATTCCGCAGGATGCAGCTGGACGAAGTCACCCGGGAGTCGCTAGTTTGAGCAGCTATGCACGACGTAGCCGTTAGAACGGGCCGGTAGCAGCCGTTATCTGTATGAGTGTTGCGAGTTTGTCGCTGTTCCGGAATGAGCGGAAACGGCCAGACCAACGCGCAAAACAAAGGTGGTACCGCGAAAGTAAAGCCTTTCGTCCTTTGAGACGAGGGGCTTTTTGTATTTTTAGCAAGACTATCCTGATTACGCTAAGGCAATGCTGAATTGTAACGGAGGTTGAAATTATGTCAGAGATCCAAGAGCATTCGTCGGCGAATATGCCGACAACGTATGATCCCAAGGCTGCAGAACAGAAATGGTATCGCTACTGGATGGAGGGCGGCTTCTTCAAGGCGGGTCAAAGACCGGAAGCCAAGCCGTACACGATCGTCATTCCCCCGCCGAACGTAACGGGCATGCTTCATATCGGGCATGCGCTGGACTTTACGCTGCAGGATATCCTGATCCGTACGAAGCGGATGCAGGGCTACGATGCTCTGTGGCTGCCGGGCTCCGACCATGCGGGAATAGCTACGCAGACGAAAGTGGAGCAGACGCTTCGCGCTGAAGGAGTCTCCCGTTATGATCTAGGCCGCGAGAAATTTCTCGAGAAGGTCTGGGAATGGAAAGAGCATTATGCCGACACGATTCGCGAGCAATGGGCGAAAATGGGCTTCTCGCTCGACTATTCCCGCGAGCGATTCACTTTGGATGAGGGACTGTCCAAGGCCGTACGTGAAGTATTTGTCAAGCTGTATGAGAAAGGCCTGATCTACCGGGGCAAATATATTATTAACTGGGATCCTGCGGCCCGTACGGCACTCTCGGATATCGAGGTGGAATATAAAGAGGTCAACGGCCATTTGTATCATCTGCAATATCCGCTTAAGGATGGGAGCGGATTTATTACTGTAGCCACGACGAGACCCGAGACGATGCTTGGGGATACGGCTGTCGCCGTTCATCCCGAGGATGACAGGTACCGCCACCTGATCGGCCAATCGCTCGTGCTGCCGATTGTGAACCGTGAAATTCCGATTATTGCCGACGAATACGTCGACAAGGATTTCGGCAGCGGCGCGGTGAAGATTACGCCAGCTCATGATCCGAACGACTTTGAGGTGGGGCTCCGGCACGATCTGCCGCAAATTACCGTCATGGACGAGAGCGGCAAGATGAATGAGGCTGCCGGCAAATATCAGGGACTGGATCGCAGCGAGTGCCGCAAGGCGATCGTGGCCGACCTCAAGGAATCCGGCGTGCTCGTAAGAATTGAAGACCATGTGCACCAGGTTGGACATAGCGAGCGTTCCGGCGCCGTGGTAGAGCCTTATTTATCGACGCAGTGGTTCGTCAAAATGAAGCCGCTGGCGGAAGCGGCGATTGCTGCTCAAAAATCAGGCAAAGGGGTTCATTTTGTCCCGGAACGGTTTGAGAAGATCTACCTCCATTGGATTGAAAATGTCCGCGACTGGTGCATTTCCCGCCAATTATGGTGGGGGCACCGCATTCCAGCGTGGTACTGCGAATCCTGCGGCGAGCTGCATGTCGCCCGGGAAGCGGTGGGGGCTTGCGCCAAGTGCGGCGGGCATGAGCTGGTGCAGGACAACGACGTCCTCGACACCTGGTTCAGTTCTGCCCTGTGGCCGTTCTCTACGCTGGGCTGGCCGGATGAGGACAGCGAGGACTTCAAGCGCTACTTCCCGACGGATGTCCTCGTCACCGGATATGATATCATTTATTTCTGGGTAGCGCGGATGATCTTTACCGCTCTTGAATTTACGGGTGAAATTCCGTTCAAGGATGTGCTGATCCACGGGTTGGTGCGGGACAGCGAAGGCCAGAAAATGTCCAAGTCACTCGGCAACGGGGTCGACCCGCTGGATGTAATCGAGAAATACGGCGCGGATGCCATGCGCTACATGATTTCAACAAGCAGTACGCCTGGCCAGGATTTGCGCTTCCACTGGGAGCGCGTTGAGCAGGCCCGCAACTTTGCGAATAAAATCTGGAATGCCTCCAGATTTGCGTTAATGAACCTCGAAGGGGTAACGTTCGAGGATATCGATATACAAGGAGAACTGTCAACCTCCGACCGCTGGATTCTTCACCGCTTCAATGAGACGGCGCGCAACATTACCCGCCTGATCGATGCTTATGAATTTGGGGAGACGGGCCGCGAGCTGTATAACTTCATCTGGGATGATCTATGCGATTGGTACATTGAGTTTGCCAAGCTGTCGTTCTATGGTGAAGACCCTGTGGCCAAAAGAAAAACGCAATCCGTGCTTGCTTATGTGCTTGACCGCACGCTGCGCCTGATTCATCCCTTCATGCCGTTTATTTCCGAGGAAATATGGCAGCATCTGCCGCATCGCGGCGAGACGATCACGCTGGCGGAATGGCCGCAGTTCGATCCTGCGTTAGAAGCTCCGGATGCTGTGCGCGAGATGAATCTGCTGATCGATATCATCCGCTCCGTTCGCAATATTCGGGCGGAAGTGAACGTGCCGATGAGCAAGCAGATTGAATTGATCGTCAAACCGGAATCCGCCGAGCTTCTGGACATTATCGAACGGAACAGCCACTATATCCGCCGCTTCTGCAACACTTCGCAATACGAGGCATCGCTGGGCGCCTCCGTTCCAGAGAAGGCGATGACGGCAGTTGTAACGGGAGCAGAGCTATACCTGCCATTAGCAGGCTTAATCGACATCAGCCAGGAGATTGCCCGCTTGGAGAAAGAGCTCGTTCATCTGAACAAAGAGGTGGAACGCGTAGAGAAGAAGCTGGCGAATGAAGGCTTCGTTGCTAAAGCGCCTGCGAAGGTCATCGAGGAAGAACGAGCCAAAATGGCCGACTATTCGAGCAAGCGCGATAAAGTGCTGGCTCGCATCGCTGAATTAAAAGGCTAAAAATAAATACGCTGATATGCTCAATCGAGTACAGCAGGAGCTAGGCGCCGCCTATTCAGCTCTTGCTGTACCTTTCCATTATTGCAGCAGCATTTGAGTTCAATACATTAATGAAGGTGAAAATGACATGGGGGTTAATCTTTCGGAAGAGATTCGGCAGCCGTTTACAAGTTACACGGATGCGGTAAAGTGGATTAACAGTTTAATACCGTTTGGCATTCGTCCGGGTCTGGAGCGCATCCAGCGGATGATGGAGCACTTTGGCAACCCGCATCGCAGACTCAAGTTCGTACACGTTGCAGGAACGAATGGCAAAGGCTCGTCCTGTGCTTTTTTAAGTTCAACGCTCCAGGAATGCGGATATGACGTAGGGATGTTCACGTCCCCTTATATAACGAAATTCACGAACAGATTTCAGTTCAATGGCGAGGATATCCCGGAGGAGACGCTGTTAGACCTAGCCAACCGGATTGCTCCCGTAGCGAAAGAGCTCGCTGCCAGTGAATGGGGATCTCCAACGATGTTCGAGGTGAGTACGGCGCTCGCAATTCTCTATTTCGCGGAAGTATGCTATCCCGATGTCGTGGTATGGGAGACAGGGCTCGGGGGCAGAATGGATGTGACGAACCTGGTTACACCGATCGTGTCGCTTATAACGAATGTCGGCATGGATCATACCGATATTTTAGGAGATACCCTGGAGGATATTGCCCGCGAGAAGGCAGGCATCATTAAACCGGGGATACCGGTCGTCAGCTGCGTCAGCCAGCCTTCCATTATCGCTGTTTTGAAAGAGACGGCGAAAGAGAAGGGCTCGACGCTCTATTTGCTGGGAGAACAATTCCGTTACGAGCGTGGAGAGTCAAGCGCGAGAACCCAATCTCTCCGCTTTGAAGGGCCGTTCCGTGCTATGGATATCGAGCTGTCGATGCTAGGCGAGCACCAATGCACGAATGCGGCCGGAGCGATGATGGTGCTGGAGGTTCTGCGGCAATACATGGCCTTTGTGCTTGAGGAAGAGCAGCTGCTTGCCGGCTTCAGGAAGGCCTTCTGGGCCGGACGGCTGGAGCAGGTGTCGGAGCAGCCGCGAATCGTTCTGGATGGAGCTCATAATCCGGAAGGTGCGGAGGCGCTGGCCCGAAGCCTTACGGAAGCATTCAGCTACCGGAAGCTGAATTTGATGATGGGGATGCTCGCTAATAAGCATCATCGCGAATACTTGGAGCATATATTACCAATAGTGGATACGCTTATTCTGACCGAGCCCGATTTTCGCAAGAAAATGGATGCGGATTCGCTGTATCAGCTCGTAGAGCAATTGCGGAGGAATACGGCGAAGGCGGATCTTGAAGTCATTGTGGAGCGTGACTGGAAGCGTGCGCTGGCACTGCTGCAATCACGGACGGAACGGGAGGATCTTGGGGTCGTCACGGGCACGCTTTATATGATTGCTGACGTGCGGGCAACCCTTTTGCATCAAACCGATTCTGAAAAAGGCTGGTGACCATATTGTTGAATACAACAGAACAACATGTACATTTTATCGGGATCGGTGGCTATGGAATGAGTGCTATTGCCCGCGTTATGCTGGAAATGGGCTACACCGTAACCGGATCGGACGTCGCTTCCCAGGAGCTGACCGAGAAGCTGGCGGCCCAAGGGGCTAAAATTTATATTGGACATACCAAGGAACAGGTGCATGGGGCCGATTTGGTCGTATATTCTACGGCGCTGCCGAAGGACAATGTCGAACGGGTGGAAGCGGAGGAGCAGGGAATTCCGGTTCTTCACCGCTCGCAAATGCTGGCAAGACTGCTGAACGAGCGCACGGGCGTTGCTGTTGCGGGAGCGCATGGCAAAACGACGACCTCCTCCATGATCGCCCTCGTTATGGAGCAGTGTGGAACGGATCCTACCTATATTATCGGCGGCGAGATTATGGACATCGGCACGAACGCCAAAGCGGGGCAGGGCAAATGCGTCGTAGCGGAGGCGGACGAGAGCGACGGCTCCTTCCTGCAGTACCATCCTTCCCTTGGCATAGTTACGAATATCGAGGCGGATCATTTGGAGAACTACGGCGGTGACTTCGGCAGGCTGAAGGAGGCCTACGTGCAGTTCCTGAATCAGATCAAGCCGGGAGGCAAAGCGATCGTCTCCGGGGATGACCGGAACGTTCGCGATTTGCTGCCCAAGCTGCAGTGCGAGGTCGTTACTTACGGCATCGAGACAGCTTGCGATTATACGGCGGCGGATATCGAGCTGGGGGATCGGAAGGTCACGTTCACGATGAAACGCGGCGGGGAGCCGCTGGGCCAAATTCAACTTTCAGTTCCCGGGCGGCATAATGTCTACAATGCTATGGCCACGGTCATTGCTTGTCTTGAGGCGGGCATCCCGTTCGCGGACATTGCCGCTGGCATTAAGCATTTTCATGGTGCCAAGCGCAGATTTCAGGTGCTTGGCGAGAGCCGGGGCATTCTCGTCATCGATGATTATGCCCACCATCCGACGGAGATCGAAGCGACGATTGCTGCTGCCAAGGCGACCGGCAAACGAATCATTGCTGTGTTCCAGCCGCAGCGGTATTCGCGAACCTTTTTTCTACTGGATGCATTCAGCCGGGCATTTGGCGGGGCTGATGAAGTGATCATTACGGATATTTACTCGCCTGCCGGGGAGAAGCAGATCGAAGGTGTCAATTCCTCGAAGCTGGTAGAGCTGATTAAAGTCAATAGCAATGCGGGAGCGAGATATCTGCCGACGAAGCAGGATGTTCTCGAGGATTTGCAAGGAAGGCTGCAGTCTGGCGACCTGGTCATTACGATGGGCGCCGGTGATATTTGGAAGGTTGGGCATGAGCTCGCAAAGAGCTTGGCCTAGAGCAAGCGGTAAAGGAGCTGTCCCCTGCGCAGAGATGCCTCTGCGAGGGAACAGCTCCTTTTATATAGATTTCTATAGCTGCCCCCCATACCACGTCAAGGTGCCCAACGCAAAGGATACGGCATAACCCAGCGCGATGCCGGACAGCACGATCCCCATAAACATCCAGTCCCGCGGCCGGATTTTTAACTGGCAGTAGAAATCGCGCTTGCCGCCCGTGAAGCCGCGGGATACCATAGCTACAGCCACGCGTTCCGATTTGCGAATCGCGCTCGCCAGGAGCGGAATGCTGTACCGCTTGAAGGCATGAAGCATCGAACGGATATTGCGCTTCTCGCGCCATATGCCCCGCATCCGGTGAGCCTGCTGCATAATGCGCAGCTCCTCGCGAAACAGGGGGAGGAAGCGGAAGCCGGCCAAGATGCCATACGCCAGCTTCGGCGGAAGCTTGCATTGCTGCATGAGACTGAACATGAACTTGACGGGCTCGGTCGTCAAGACGAACATGAGCGAGAGCGCCGAGAACATCAAGGTGCGCAGGGCAAGCGAAAGGGCGAGGCTGAATCCGGCCTCCGTCATCTTCAGCGGCCCCCATGAAAAAATCAGCGGGGAGTCCTGGGGCAGATCGGAGCGCGGAAAAAGAGCCGCCGTCCAGAAATAGCCGATGGCCATAATGAAGAAGGGGACGAACAGAAGCAGCCATCTGCGCCAGGAAATACGTCCGAATAACGCGGTGACCGAGAGCACATAAATCAAGCTGATGGAAACGGTCACCGGATCGAAAGCAAGTGAAAGCAGGATTACCCCCAGAATGACGGTGAGCCCCTTAATCGAGGGGTTCATTTCATTCAATAACCCGCCCCATGCATGAGATGTTTTCATAGGAGCACCTCCTTGTGAGCCTCCTGTTTTTCTTGAAGCGCTGCTTTCAGCTTATTTCTCAACTGAGCCGAAAGCGGAGGAATGAGCTTGTGATCCAGCAGGTCGTTCTCCGGCCAATTCCACAGATCTTCGGGGGGGCCGTCCCACTGAATGGTTCCGTGGCCCAGAACGACGACCCGATCGGCAAATTGCTGGACGAGCTCCATATCATGAGTGATCATGATGACGGTAAGCCCGCGGTCCACCCGGGCGCGCAGCGATTTCATCAGCTCCAGGGCAGAGTAGGCGTCCTGCCCGAACGTCGGCTCGTCACAGATCAGTACCTGCTGCTCGTCGGACAGCATGGCGGCAACGCTCAAGCGGCGCTTCTGGCCCTGGCTCAAGGCAAAGGGGCTGAAATTCCGGCGGTGCAGCAGGCGATACTGCTCAAGCAGCGAATGAACCCGCTCCTCCACGGCATCTTCAGGCAGCTTCTGCAGCCGCAAGCCGAAGGCGAGCTCATCGTAGACAGTATCCGTCACGAATTGGTGCTCGGGATGCTGGAAGATGAGTCCAATCCGCTTTCGCAGCTCTCTCTCCGGCCATTCGGACAGGGCTTTGCCTGCGAGGGAGATCCTTCCCGCCGAGGGCTCTAGTATGCCCGACAAGAGCGCAGCGAAGGTGGATTTGCCCGCACCGTTCGGTCCGACAAGCGCGATGAACTGTCCGGCCGGGATCGACAGCGACAGCCGATCCAGAATGATCTTTCCTTCGCTTCGCTCAAAGGAGAGGTTGTCGATATGCATCAGATGGTCTGTATCACCTGTATCGCCCGTATGACCCATACCGCCTCTGCGTTCCGTGCCGTCTGTATCGCTTCTGCGGGGATCCTGCTGTGCTGTCCGGCTGGCTTCAGCCTGCTCCAGCTGCTGCAGCACCGCTCTTTTGGCAGAATCGGGTTCATTCAGCCACAGCTCGGCAAGCTCCTCCCGGGTTATCGGCTGCCAAGAAGGCTTGTTCTCCAATTGCAGCTGATCATGGAGCCGGACAGCACCCGGCATCCAAATTCCCAATCGCCGGGCTTCCTCTTTGAAATTGGCGAAGTAAGCCCTGGGCTCTCCCTCGTAAATCAGCCTGCCCTCGCTCCCCATAATGGCCAGGCGGTTTACGTAGGGCATCCAGGCATCCAGTTGGTGCTCAATAAGCAGGATGCTCATTTGCCGCTGCTTGCGTATAGAGTCTATGAGGGCCGACAATTCCCAGCAGGCTTCCGGATCCAGATTGGAGGTCGGCTCGTCGAGAATAAGCACCTCCGGGTTTAAAGCCAGGGCACAGGCCAGCGCCAGCCGCTGCTTCATTCCCCCGGATAAGGCATGGATATATGCATTCCGCCAGCTGGTTAAATGGACGAGCTGCAGGGCTTCGTCTATTTTTGCGTCGATTTGCTCTCTGGGATATCCGATATTCTCCAGGCAAAAGGCAAGCTCCTCCTCCACCTTCAGCATGCAGAACTGGCTGTCCACATCTTGAAATACGATTCCTACCTGCTGGGCAATTGCTCCGGGATCCTGCCCCTCCAAAGATTGTCCATGCAAGTAAACGCCGCCTTTCACTACGCTATCGATGGCCGAGGGATACACCCGGTTTAAGCAAAGGGCCAAGGAGCTCTTCCCGCAGCCGCCGGGGCCGAGAAGCAGCATTAAGTCTCCTTCACGGAGACGCAGGGAGATGGAGGAGAAGACGGGTTCTCCGCCCTCCTCTGCAAAAGCCAGCGACAGATCCTTCGTCTCCAAAACGACCGTCCTATGATCCACCGATTTCTGATTGAGGAGCCCTGTATTCATTACAGCTTCACCGAAGATTGTTTTTGATGCGCAGCCTGGGCTGCGGCTTTTCCGATGGGGAAGCTTCTTAATACGCCGGTGCGCGCCAGCGCGTCGGAAATCCATTTTCCGAGAAGACCGGCGATCACCGCTCCGCTAATCACGCGCACAATGAACATCGCAAGGACAAGCCCTGTGGATAAAGCGGCGAATCCGGACTGGAAGTAGCCCCAGGCGAAGCTGAATACGGCGGCGCCTACCCCTGCTCCCATCAGCACTGGCGTATTGTAGTAACGATATCTTACGGCGGCAAACGCCGCTTCCGCGCCAAGGCCTTGGATAAAGGCCGAAAGGATGAGGATCGGGCCGGTGACGTTGCCGATCAGCACCTCGATCGTTCCGGCGATCGTCTCGGACAGCAGGGCGGCTCCCGGCTTGCGCAAAATGTAGGCTGCAATAACCGACACGATAAACCAAATCCCAAAGATGACCTCATACCCCATCGGCCCCATAAAGCCGACGAGTACGTTGCCAACCTGGAGAAAAATCAGGTAGACGACAGCAAATACGACGGACAGCGAGCTAAGAACGATAATATCGCGAAGCTTCCAGGATGCCATCGTTATTCCCCCTTCCTTTGCGCATGGTCCGGTTTGGCGGACGGGCTGTTGCAGGAAATCGTAGTCGTCATGACGAGATGGGAAGCCTTTGCGCTCGAAGCGACAAAAGCATTCTCAAGCGAACGGAATACCTGGCGGACGTCGCCGTCCAAGCGGCTGGCATAATGAATGCCGCCGGTGAAGGTTCCCTCGGCTTCAGCGGCTTTTACCGCATCATAGATGACATCCATGTAGTTCGCCACACCCATCGGGTAGAGCGCGAATTGGACGGCGGTATCCACGGCCGCTCCGTTCCCCTTATTCAGGCGGACGTCATCCTCGGACATGAAGGCGTCGCCCTCCGTGTCTCCCGGGCAGCCGACGGAGAAGGTGGCGCTAAGCACGACGTGCTCGCCGCTTGTTGCCGCTTGAAGAAATATGGATTGGACCACATCGAATACATGCTCATGACGGCCCCGCACGCAGGTGCTGACGTCATCGCTTTGAATCCATACCTTGGACGTATCGGTCTTCTCCAGCGCTCCCAGAATGATCGGCACGAACCGGTCGCTCATCGGAAATAGCGAGAAGCGGCAGCCGACGATCCGGCTGCTGCCGCACGCTGCGGGAACTGGGTGATTGTTAATAGAATTGCTCATGATACTATTCCTCCCTTGGGTAATTTCATAAATGCATAAATGCAATGAACGACAAAAAAACCGCACCCGAAGAGTGCAGTTATATCGATACAGGCCTTGACCGCTTTAGAATATACAAGCAGGCGCAGAGCGCATTTATCGTTTCCCCGCACTTCCCCACGCTAGTATGATCTAGATCGGGTGAAAAGGGTTAACCGTTCCTCGTCGGAACGATCTCTCAGCCAGCAAAGGCACCCCTAGTGCATTTTCAGATATGCGGTTGTTGTCAATGGTTCCCATTATACAGAGTTCCTTTGAATTGTAAAGTCCCTGCTCAAATGAACTGGTCTATATTCTCGCAAATATTCATATTGTAACGGTAGAAGAGAGGACAAGGAGCGTGCGGATCGTGAACAAGGCGAAGATGACATTCCGGTTCGATGACCAGGGCCGGAAAGCCCGGAATACGGAGGAGACAAGAGATCAGCATAGGGGGGGATTATCCCCTGCTCATGGAAATGATCATTCGCCCGGGAGCGCGTACGGGGACTCGGTGGAAGGCCCCGTAACCTACCGGGCGGTGGAGACGGGGGATTATTGGGGAGACCCTTTTACGGATCATACCGGAACGGGAGTGGCGGTATTTCCAGAGCATATGGAGCCGGGAGGCGGAGGAGATTACTATATTCGCAGAACGGGAACGTCCTGGTGGAAGGTTGCGGGCTCATTGACCGGGGCCATCCTTACAGGAGCGCTTTTCGGCTTTGTCGTTCTATCGATGTTTAATCAGGATATCACGATCCCCATACCGGGGATCGGCGTACCCAAGCAGGAGGCTGCCGGGGAAGCGGCGGATATTCCCGTGCTGGGCAGTGCAGTGACGGAGGAGCAGGCGCCCCTCGTATACGTCGTCCTGCCGTCGCAAAGCTATCATTTTCTGCAATACGGCGTATTCAGCACGGCGGAGGGTGTAGAGCTGGCCCAGGAGCAGCTGCGTGCCTCCGGCATAGCCGCAGCTCGGGATACCGTGGATGAGAAGCGGGTATATGCGGGAGTCTCGCCTGACCGCGAAGAAGCAAAATTGCTCAGCGGCCGGCTGAAGACCGGGGGCGTGCATCTGATTCTGCACGAGATATCCTTGCCCGAATCGGCTGCCGTCGCATACAACGGAGACGCGGAATCCCTGCAGCAGTATTTGGCGCAGAGCGCGGATCTGGCCTATATGCTCAGTTCTTCCTCGGCAGCCCTGCTGGGGGAAGCCTCGCCCTCGCGCCAAAGCCCCGAGGAAATCGCTCAGCTCAGGGAGAGCCATCAGCTGTGGACCAAGAGCGCCGCGGCCATTCGCGGAAAGCTGGCGGCTGCCGGGGAAGCTGAAGCGAAGGAAATGGAGAAGGCGATGAACGGCGCGGTCGAGGCGATGGAGGAGTTCAACGAGAAGGGAGAGCAGACGATGCTCTGGGAGGTCCAGAACGAAATGATGCGATTCATTCTGGCTGAACAGAAAATTCTGAGGGCGAACGAGGGCTGAAGGATGCTTGAAAAGGCAGGGAATTGGAAATAGTTCCCCCTGCCTTTTTTATGTTTGTATTGCCGTTCAATTAACCTTATAATAATGAAGTGCCAAAGTGTCAAAAAATGGCGAGGTTAACAGCTCTGTCAACCCGCCGGAACGAAGAGTAAAGGAGAATCCTGCCTTGGAACTTGCAGCATCATCGCCACGACATGTTATCTTGGCCTCGACATCGCCGCGCAGACGGGAATTGCTGGCCACTCTACATATCCCGTTTGAGGTTGTTCCGAGCAAAGCAGATGAAGCTGTGCCCAGCGAGTGGGCGCCGGAGCAGGTCGTCCTGGAGCTGGCGCTGCGCAAAGCGAAGGCCGTTCATGCAGCGTTGGATTCGGAATCGCGCAATGCCGTTATCATCGGCAGTGATACGATCGTCGTCCTGGACGGGCAGGTGCTTGGCAAGCCCAAGAATGAAGGTGAGGCGGCCTCCATGCTCCGCGCCTTGCAGGGACGGAGCCACCAGGTCCTGACCGCTGTAGCCTGCATCGATGCAGGCACGGGAAGGGCGGAAGCTGAATATCGCCGCACGATCGTCACAATGAGGCCGGCGGCCGAGGAAGAGATCGCCGCTTACGCCAGAACCGGAGAGGGACTGGATAAAGCGGGAGCTTATGCGATCCAAGGGCTCGGGGCCATATTCGTCACGGGAATTGAAGGCTGCTATTTCAATGTTGTCGGCCTGCCGCTGTCCTTGCTCAGCGAAATGCTCGGCCGCTTCGGAATTCCGGTTTTGAAGTGACCGAATATCCGGGATAGAGCCAAAGGCTGAAGTGAATTTGGATGTAACAAATAACTGCATATGTACGTTTTAACAAAGAGGAAGAGATAAAGCATATCCTTCCGCCATGAATTTTGCAGGCGTCCGGTTATCCGGATAAACGCCTAATCATTCGGAAGCGAGGGATATGAATGGATATGCCGCAATATCTGCTGCGCGATATGCCTTTTGAAGAAAGACCTAGAGAACGCATGATGCAATACGGAGCCGGCTCGCTTAGCAATGCAGAGCTGCTGGCGATTTTATTCCGCACGGGCACCCGGGATGAATCGGCGATTCATTTGGCTCAGCGTGTTCTGAGCGGAATCGGCGGAATCCGCAATCTGGTGGATCTCAGTTTGGACGAGCTGATGGAGCTGAAGGGCATCGGCCCGGCCAAGGCCGTGCAGCTTAAGGCGGGAGTCGAGCTTGGACAAAGGCTGGCCAAAGCACGGCTGCCCGAGGTTCAGGTCATCCGCAGTCCGCGCGATGCGGCGGATGTTCTTATGGAACAGCTGCGCTATTTGCAGAAGGAACATTTTGTCTGTTTATTTTTAAATACGAAAAATCATATCATTGCTCAGGAGACGCTTTCGATCGGAAGCCTGAATTCCTCGATCGTCCACCCGCGAGAGGTGTTTCGTGCGGCGATTAAATGCAGCAGCGCATCTGTTGTATGTGCCCATAACCATCCGAGCGGGGATCCGACGCCAAGCCCGGAGGATGTCCAGATGACCCGGCGCTTATGCGAGGCCGGTGAAATTATCGGCATCGACGTGCTGGATCATATTGTGATCGGAGACGGGGAGTTCGTAAGTTTGAAGGAGCAAGGCTTGATGTAATATAATAGACCAGATACAGAAGGAAAGGAAGATTACAGCATGTTAGGTGGTTTCACGAAAGACTTAGGGATTGATTTGGGCACGGCGAATACGCTCGTTTATATTCGGGGTAAAGGCATCATAGTGAGAGAACCGTCAGTTGTAGCGGTAAATACGGACAATAAGAGCATTGTAGCGGTCGGGGAATCGGCTAAGAAAATGATCGGCAGAACGCCGGGCAACATCCGCGCCATCCGTCCGATGAAGGACGGCGTTATCGCCGACTTCGACACGACTGCGACGATGATTAAATATTTTATTCGCCAGGCTCAGAAGCAGCGTTCCTTGTTTCAGCGCCATCCGAACGTCATGGTCTGCGTGCCTTCCGGCATTACGGCCGTTGAGCAGCGGGCGGTTGAGGATGCTACGAAGCAGGCTGGGGCGCGTGAAGCCTACACGATCGAAGAGCCGTTCGCGGCGGCCATCGGCGCCGATCTTCCGGTATGGGAGCCGACCGGCAGCATGGTCGTAGATATCGGCGGCGGTACGACGGAGGTTGCTGTAATTTCGCTCGGAGGCATCGTTACCAGCAAGTCCGCCCGCGTAGCTGGCGATGATATGGACGAATCTATCATTCAATACATCAAGCGCCAATATAATCTTATGATCGGAGAGAGAACGTCGGAGCAGCTCAAGATGGATATCGGCTCGGCGCTTCCGCTCGAGCAGGTGGAATCGATGGAGATCCGGGGCCGCGACCTCGTGACCGGGCTGCCCAAAACCATCTCCATCACTTCCGATGAAATTACCGAGGCGCTGGGCGATACGGTCAATGCGATCGTGGAGGCGGTGAAGGTGACGCTGGAGAAGTGTCCGCCGGAGCTGGCTGCCGATATTATGGATCGCGGCATTGTATTGACGGGCGGCGGTGCGCTGCTGCGCAATCTCGACAAGCTTCTGGCCAAAGAGACGGGCATGCCTGTCATCGTAGCAGAGCATCCGCTTGATTGCGTTGCCATCGGCACGGGGAGAGCTCTCGATAATATCCATTTGTTCAAATCAAGAAGCAGTTCGGCCCTTCGCAAGCGCTAATTCAGCGCAGGCGATCCGGGGGAACACGCACTATTCATGATAAAACGGCGCCGTCCTGAATTGGACGGCTGTGCCGTTTTTCTATAGTAATATAGTTGGACTCGTGGAGAGGAGAATTTGTAAGGTTGGAGGGTGCTTAAACTGTTTAAGCTGCTTGGCAACAAAAGACTGTTTATATTGCTTATGGGACTCATTCTTTTTATCGCCATCATGGGATTTACGCTCGGACCCCGGGCGAATTTGTCATGGCCGGAGAAGTTCGTGAAGGATACAGTCGGCTTCGTGCAGTCCATTTTCTATAAGCCTACCTCATATATCGCGGGCTTGATCCATGACTTATCCAACCTGCGCGCCCTGCAGGAGGAGAATGAGAGCTTGAAGATTGCGCTGGCCCACTATACCCGGGATAAAGCCATCTATAATCGGATTGAGCAGGAGAACGCCCGTCTGACTGATTTGCTCGATTTTACAGAAGCCCAGAAGAATCAATACAATTACACCTACCGGATCGCCCAGGTGGTCAGCGTAAATAACGATCCGATCAACCGGACAATTAAAGTGAATCTGGGGAGCAAGGACGGCGTCAAGGAAGGGTATGCTGTTATTTCGGCTGAAGGACTTGTAGGTACAGTTAGCCGGGTCAGCAATTTTACGTCCACCGTCAAGCTGCTGACGACCATGGATGCGAAGGACCCGAACTCCAACGGCATTTCAGCCACGGCCCAGGGGAAGGAGAATCAGGTGTTCGGCGTCGTAGAGACGTTTGATCCCGACAAGGGAATGTTCCTGATGAACAAAATCGATGACCCATCGACGATTGCCATCGACGATACGATCGTGTCCTCTGGCGTCGGCGGCGCCTTCCCGCGCGGAATGGTTATCGGCAAGGTCAAGGACATTCAGGTTGGGGAGTACGGGATGACGTATACGGCTTATATTGAGCCGGCGGCCAGCTTCATGGACTGGAAAGAGCTGATTGTGGTGTATACACCGGAGGTCTTGGAATAGTGAGGAATAGACGTAAGCATGTGCTGATCCTGCTGCTGTTCGTGCTGTTCATTGTCGAGGGGACGGTCGTTCCCTGGCTTATTCCCGGTGCGTGGCAGACGCGCATCGTTCCCCACCTGTCCTACATTGCGATATTGTTCATCACCGTTTACGATAACCGGCATAGCGGCCTGGTGCTTGGACTGTTATTCGGGCTGCTGCAGGATGTAGTGTACTACGGGTCGATCATCGGGGCTTACTCCTTTGCTATGGGGCTGTCCAGCTATTTGCTCGGACTCGTCTTCCGTTCGCCAAGGGCGCCGCTGCCGCTGATGATGATCGTCGTCATTATTGGCAGCCTGCTGCTCGACTCGATTCTATTTGGTACGTATTCGTTGTTTGAGCTGACCCATCAGCCTTATACCTGGGCATTGATGAATCATATTATCCCGAATGTATTTGTTCATTTTGTATTCGCTCTGGCCATTTACGTGCCTCTCAGGCGCCAGCTTGAGCTGATCACCAAGCATCGTTCCTCCCAGAGCCAAGCCTGACCTTTCGTGCTTTTCCCTAGGCAAGCAGGAACTTTGCAGCCTCTGCACGAATTGATTAGGAGGGGGGGGGACAGGCTTATGACAGTGAAATCTAACCACGTTACGATCAAGGGCATCAAGGATGGCCTGGTTTTCCTGCTTGACGATGAGTGTGAATTACAGCAGCTTCTGGATGAGCTTCGGTACAAGGTGGAGCACAGCCATCAGAACATACTGACAGGTCCGATTATCCATGTCGATGTCAAACTGGGCAAGCGAATTGTGACGGATGCGCAGAAGGAAATGATCCTTGATATATTGAAGCAAAAAGGCAATTTGCTGGTTCGGTCTGTAGAATCGCCGCTAGCGGAGAACGACCGGCCGAAGGAAGAGGAGCTGACGACGATGACCGGGATTGTCCGCTCCGGTCAGGCTCTGCACCATGACGGCAATCTGCTGTTTCTGGGAGACGTCAATCCGGGGGGGACGATTACCTGCACCGGGGATGTGTTTATTCTGGGGGCACTCCGGGGGATGGCTCATGCCGGGGCCGAGGGCAAGGAAGAGTCGATCATAGCCGCTTCGTATTTATCGCCAACCCAGCTGCGCATCGCAGAGGTGTATAGCCGGCCGCCGGATGAATGGGAGCATCGTGAAGGCAGCATGGAATTTGCTTTTTTACGTGACGGGAAGATGCAAATTGACAAAATAACGAACATAACCCGGGTTCGTCCGGACTTTAAGATGTTCAAAGGGGTGTAAACTATGGGAGAAGCTATCGTTGTCACTTCGGGCAAGGGCGGTGTCGGCAAGACGACAACGTCCGCTAATATCGGTACGGCTCTGGCGCTGCTTGGTAAGAAGGTATGCCTTGTCGATACGGATATCGGCCTGCGAAATCTCGATGTCGTGATGGGGCTGGAGAACCGGATTATTTATGATTTGATTGATGTTGCCGAAGGGCGCTGCCGATTGAACCAGGCTTTGGTGAAGGATAAGCGCTTTGATGAGCTATACATGCTGCCGGCTGCCCAGACGAAGGACAAGAATGCCGTCTCGGCCGAGCAGGTCAAGGATATTGTTCTTGAGCTGAAAAAAGAATACGAGTATGTGATCATCGACTGTCCTGCCGGTATAGAGCAAGGGTTCAAGAACGCGATCGCCGGAGCGGATCAAGCGATCGTTGTCACGACGCCCGAGCATGCTGCCGTAAGGGATGCGGATCGCATCATCGGCCTTCTGGAGAGCTCGCACATCGGCTCGCCGAAGCTCGTCGTTAACCGGATCAAGGTAGATATGGTGAAATCGGGCAGCATGCTGGATATTGAAGGCATACTTCAGGTGCTCAATATTGATCTGATCGGCATTGTTCCTGATGATGAGCTTGTTATCAAAGCGGCGAATAGCGGAGAGCCTACCGTGATGAATCCCGAATCCCGGGCGGCGATCGCTTACCGGAATATTGCCCGGCGCATATTGGGGGATACCGTTCCTTTAATGCTGCTTGATCAGAAGAAAGGCATGTTCACGCGCTTCAAGAAGTTTTTCGGAATGGGTTGATCCTTGTTGCTTTTTAAACTCAAAAGAATCGATTGGCTTATGATGGCGATCCTGGCCGTCTTCATGATCATGAGCACTCTGCTCGTCCACAGTGCAATTGCTCCTTATGCGCCTGATTTCAAGAACTACGATCTAAAGACTCTGTTGTTCTATGGTCTTGGCTTTGCCGTGGTATTAGGGGTGTCGATCGTCGACTACCGGACGCTGCTTCGATATAGCTGGTATATTTACGGAACGGGCTGCTTGCTGCTCGTTCTTGTCTTCTTATTTGCGCCGGAAATCAACGGAGCCCGGAGCTGGTTCACGCTTCCGGGGGGACTGCTGTTCCAGCCCGCAGAGCTGGTCAAGATCATATTGATCATGACTACAGCCTATCTGCTCGGCAAACGGCAGGGCCAGCCTCTGAGCTTCCGCCGTGACGTTATCCCGATTACGGCAGTGACCCTGCTTCCATTTATGCTGGTGCTGATCCAGCCGGATTTGGGAAATGCCATCATTTATCTCGTGGTGCTCTGCGCCATGCTGTGGATTGGCAATACGAAGTACAGTCATGTGCTGATCGGCCTCACGGTGCTCGTTGCCTTCCTGATCGCGTTCGTTACCTTGTTTAATCTTTACAACCAGCAGATTCACGATTATTTAAGCGAGAAGGGCAAATTGCACTGGTATCAGCGAATCAATACGTTCATTAATCCGGATGAGGCTTCGAACGACGCCAAGCATCAGTCCAGCTATGCCAAGATCGCCATCGGCTCCGGCGGGCTGACGGGCGATGGATTTTTGGAGGGAGAGCTTAAGAATAAGCGATTTGTCCCTTATCCTTATTCGGATTCGATATTCGTGGTGGTAGGCGAGGAATTCGGCTTCTTAGGCTCGTCGATATTGCTGCTGCTCTATTTCCTGTTCATCTACAGGATGATCCAAATTGCGCTTCGCTGCATAGATAGGCGGGGAGCCTACATCATCGTGGGCATCTCGGGGATGTTCCTCTTTCAAATTTTCGAGAACGTAGGCATGATGATCGGCTTGATGCCGATTACGGGCATTACGCTGCCGTTCATAAGCTACGGAGGGACATCACTGCTGCTGAATATGCTGTGCATAGGCCTGGTGTTCAGCATCCTGCTGCATCAGGAGAAATATGAAGTGGATTAGAATCGGCACCGGTGCTGGAGGTGCCGGTTTTTTTTGTGCGCGTTCGGCTGCTTTCGGCTGCTTTCGTCTTCTTGCAATCGCGGGGCTTGTTCATATTCCGCCCAAGCCGTTCATAAACTAAGTACAACATGTTTGCTGGGTACAACCTGCGTTCGGCCTGCCTTAGAATAAGAGCGGCCAGCGCGTTCGGAGGGGAAGGAGATCGATGGACGTAAAGTCGAATGTGAAGCGGCGGCGGGAAGAACGCATCAAGCAATTGGTTTCGGGAGAACGCCGCGAAATGAACGGCATGCATGACGGAAACTATGATGCGGCGCGGCGGCGTGAGGGCAGCAATCCCTCGAGCCGGAGCATAGACCGGATATCCGGACGGCCGCCGCAGGAGGAGATAGCTGTTCCTAAGGGGACGGACGGCAAGGAGCAGGACCCGGAGTGGATGTGGAAGCACGGCCAGGGACGCTGGAGGGAATCCAGCCTATTCGGGGAGCAGGCTCCCGTGCTGCCGAATGACGGAAGGGGCTCTTCCTTTTGGAGCATGCTTTTCATTCGCTTATTCGTCAGCATGGTGATTTTTGCCGCTTTGTGGGCAGTCAACCGGTACGAGCCTCCCTGGGCGGGATCGGTCCGCGTATTCGTGGCCCATTCTTTAACCTATGAAATGGATTTCGGTGCAGCTGAAGCATGGTATAAGCGCAATTTTGGGGGAGCGCCGACCTTCATCCCGATCTTCCGGCAAAATGAGGAGCAAGGGGTCAAGGTCAACAATTCTCAGAGCTTCTCGGTTCCAATGGATGGGAAGATCGCCGGCTCCTTCGCACTGAGCTTGAAGGGCATAAACATTGTCCCTGCCAGTGATTCGAGTACGGACTTACAGGTTAAAAGCGTAGAAACGGGCAGGGTGCTCAGCATGGGCAAGGATGCCTTTACCGGGGAGACGATCGTCATTCAGCATGCCGGAGGGTATGTGTCCATATACGGCCATTTGGAGCAGGCCTTCGTGGAAAAAGGGGATTGGGTGGAGAACGGAGGATTGATCGGCCGGCTCGAAGCGCGAAGCGAGCAGGTTGTGCCTACCCTATATTTTGCCTTGAAAAAGGATGAACGCTATATTGATCCCGCGGATGTGATTCCATTTGATTAGATGGGGCGGCATTGCGATATCCTTTCATCCGTTCTTCGTTCTCGTTATGCTGGCTTCCGTCATTACCGGCCATTTCCTGGAGCTGCTGACCTTGTTCGCTATCGTGTTTATTCATGAATGGGGCCATATCGCTGCTGCAAAATGGTTCGGCGTTCAAGTGAATTCCGTGCAGATGCTGCCTTTCGGCGGCGTCGCCGTCATGGAGGATACGGCTTATTTGAATGCAGGGCGGGAGATGGCTATTGCGCTTGCCGGACCCCTGCAGAACGGGCTGCTGATCGGCTGTGCCTGGCTGCTGCATGCCGCAGGATTGTGGGACGGGCCCTTCTATGAGTATTTCGTGCAGGGGAATATCCTGATTGCTCTTTTTAATCTGCTGCCGGTGCTTCCGCTGGATGGGGGGAAAATATTTCAGTCTATATGCAGCATAGCGTTTCCCTATCATCTGGCCTTGGTCTGGTCGCTCCGCATAAGCCTGTTATTCAGCCTTCTCCTTATTGGATATGCGCTGTTCCCCCTTCTGCTCCCAGGCGGTACACTTCAGTTGAATTTACTAATGATCGGCCTGTTCCTGCTCTATTCCAATTATGTGGATTACCGCAATATTCCCTATCGGTTCCTGCGCTTCCTGATGAACAGGGAGCGTTCGCTTCCTCGCCATCTGCTGCATGGCAGCCTGGCGCAGCCGATCGTTGCGGATAAAGAGCAACCTTTGGAGCATATTCTGCGTCTATTTAAAAGAGAGAAGTACCATTTTATCTATGTGATGAATCGTCAGGGACAAATCATTGCCGTCGTGCCGGAACAGAAGGTAATTTATTCCTTCTTCAAGAGAGGGCCTGTGGCGTAGCTCCTGCCGTGGTATAATCATAAAATATTTATTGTGGCAACAACGCAGACAGAGGGTGAGATCGTGAAACGGATGATGATTCACTGCAAATCCGGCTCTACCGAGATGGCGCTTCAGGAGGATGGCAGATTGGTGGAATACGCTGCCGAACGCAATCAGGCAAGAGGGCTTGTCGGCAGTTTTTTTAAAGGGCGCGTAGTTAATGTGCTGCCCGGCATGCAGGCTGCATTTGTGGATATCGGACAGAAGAAGAATGCTTTTCTATATATTGATGACGTGCTTCATCCGCACTTGGAGAGACAGCCCAAGGTTAAGCCGCTGATCTCCGAGCTGCTCCAGCCCGGCCAGGATATGATTGTCCAGGTCGTGAAGGATGCGATCGGCAACAAGGGACCGCGCGTAACGACCCATTATTCCCTTCCGGGCCGCTGGCTCGTATACATGCCTTCGGCCGCCTATGTCGCCGTATCCAAGAAGATTATAGACGAAGAGAAGAGGCAGCGGCTCAAAGCGATCGGCGAGCAGCTGCGGCAGGAAGAGGAAGGACTTATTCTCCGGACGGTAGCCGAGCTGGAGGAGCTGGGGGCGATCGAGCTGGATTTGTCACTGCTGCGGAAGCAGTGGGCGGCGATCCTGGAGAAGAGCAGGTCTTATGCTGCTCCGGCCTTGCTGCACCAGGATCTCAGCATGGTCCAGCGGCTGATGAGGGACGTTTACAGCCCGGAGACGGATGAGATTATCATGGATTGTGCCAAGCGGGCCGAGGAAGTGGCCGAGTTCCTGGAAATGATGCTTCCCGGAAGTCCGTGTCCTATCAAAATACACGACAAGGATATTCCCCTATTTGAGTTTTACGGCGTCCAAAGCCAGCTGGAGAAGGATTTTCAGCGGAAGCTGTGGCTGCCCGGCGGCGGATATCTGGTATGGGATCAGACGGAGGCGCTCACGGTTATCGACGTGAATACCGGAAAATATACCGGCGGGAATTCGCTCGAGGAAACGGTGTTCCAGACGAATCTGGAGGCGGCTGCTGAAATGGCCAGATTGATCCGCCTGCGGGATACCGGAGGCATTATTATCATCGACTTCATCGATATGGATCGCGATGAGCACCGCGATGCCGTACTGGACAAGCTCCACAGCTGCATGCAGGGCGATCGGACCCAGCATCATATTCTCGGCTGGACGAGGCTTGGATTGCTGGAAATGACACGAAAAAGAATTCGCGAAGAATCGGCCGCATCAGGCATGGATTAATTTATCGAAAAAAATTGATTTTAGAGATACTCCGTGATATTATATTGAGGTATGTGTTATGAGTGAGTCTTGTACACATGCTGTAACCGCTCCGATCAGGTCTACAAGATCGCCGCTTGCCGCGGCGCACCTGAATTAGGCGAGTCTGAGACATGAGGAGGTGCAAGCAAAATGTACGCAATTATCGAGACTGGCGGTAAACAATACCGCGTTCAAGAAGGCGATGTTCTTTACATCGAGAAATTGAACGCAGAGGACGGCGCAAGCGTGACGTTCGACCGTGTATTGGCTGTATCCAAAGGCGACGGTTTGGTGGCGGGAACTCCTGTAGTAGCCGGTGCTAGTGTAACAGCGAAAGTTGAAAAACACGGCAAAGGCCGCAAGGTTGTCGTTTACAAATACAAACCGAAGAAGAACTACCACAAGAAGCAAGGTCATCGTCAACCATACACGAAAGTGACCATCGAGAAAATCCAAGCGTAAGAAGGTGGCGTATCTTGATTAGCGTCTCCATATTGCGCGGCAAGGATAACGACATACGGGGGTTTAAGGTAGAAGGTCATGCCCATTATGCCGATCCGGGTCAAGACATTGTGTGCGCCGGGGTATCCGCCGTTACCGTAGGTACGGTTAATTCCATCGAATCGCTCACTGGAGTCGTGATGGATTCCAAGATGAAGAACGGCTTCTTAAGCGCGAATCTTCCTCATGTGAAACAGCCGGAGTCTCGGGAGCAGGCACAGCTACTCCTCGCTTCCATGGTCGTTATGCTGCAAAGTATCGAAATGACATACGGTGAGTATATTCAGATACAGGATATTATTATTTAAAAGAAGGAGGTAGACTACGATGTTAAAATTGGATCTCCAGTTATTCGCATCCAAGAAGGGCGTAGGTTCCACGAAGAACGGACGCGACAGTATCGCTAAACGTCTTGGCGTGAAGCGTGCCGACGGCCAGACTGTAACGGGCGGAAGCATTCTTGTTCGCCAACGCGGAACGAAGATTCATCCGGGTACCAACGTGGGAATCGGTAAAGACGACACGCTGTTTGCGAAAGTGGATGGCGTTGTTAAATTCGAACGTTGGGGACGCGATCGCAAGAAAGTGAGCGTCTACCCTGTGGAAGCTGCTCCTGTAGCGGCTGCAGTCGAAGCTTAATCGCTGTCGCTGCCATAGCTTCGCTTATGAGCCCTCGGCATTCGTGCCGGGGGCTTTTTTAAGATATCAGCAAGCATAAGCAGCGGAGCGTTATCGGCCTGATCTCACGGAGACATTTTCCGCTTAACGCGGCCTGGCTCCTTGGAGAGTCGCCGGTCCGGCAGACTTTTTTCTTTAGATATTGCCGGGACAAGGATTGTGATATACTGGGTAAAGATGTTAAAAAGGTCTAGTATCCAAATGAAGAGGAACGGGGAAATTCATGAAACATCGGTTCACAGTACCGGTCATGGCCGGAATACTTACGCTTGCTATGTTGGTGATATTATACTTCGTTGAATCGACAGTATGGTATGTTGTGTTGTGCGTATGTTTGCTGGCGGTGTTGTGGGGCTATATGAAGTATTTGAAGAAACAGATGGCTCATGAACGCAAGCAGCTGCTGGAATCGGTCCAAAGAACCGCGGCCGCTACGCTGGGCCATCATCGGCATGATTGGATGAACGACCTGCAAATATTGTACGGATACATTCAGCTTGGCAAAGTTGATAAACTGGCCAGCTGTGTGGACAGAATAAAGGAAAGGATGGCTGTCGAGAGCAAAATATCTCGGTTAGGCATCCCTTCGCTGGTATTTTACCTGCAATCTTTCCGTGAAGTAAACAGCTCCGTTCAGCTAGCGGTCGACATCGAGGATGAATTGGAGCTCGGAAGGCTGCTAACATCAGAGGATGCCGAGGATTTGACAGAGGCGATCATTGCGACGATCCGGGCTTTCCAAATTGCCGGCCGCTCCTCCTGGGGAGAAATGCTGCAGCTTAAAATGTCGATAGGGCTAGAGCAGGGCGAGGTGCTGGTGAGCTTCGAGCAGGAGGGTGCTCCCGGGAACAGGGAGATCCTGCAGGAGCGGCTCGGTGAGGCCGTATCCGGGAAGCCAATCCGTGCCGAACATGGAGATTCCGAAGCGGCTTCGGTGCGGCTTAGGATGCCGTGCGGAAATTCAAAAGAGGTGAATGCATGTTTATAGATAAAGCAAAAGTGTATGTAAAAGGCGGTGACGGCGGCGACGGCATCGTTGCCTTCCGCCGGGAGAAGTATGTTCCGGAAGGCGGCCCTGCGGGCGGCGACGGCGGCAAGGGCGGCGACGTCATTTTCCGGGTGGATGAAGGGCTGCGAACGCTTATGGATTTCCGCTATCAGCGGCACTTTAAGGCAGACCGCGGGGTCAAGGGCCGGAACAAGAGCCAGCATGGCGCCAATGCCGAGAATTTGATCGTCCGGATCCCGCCGGGCACGGTCATTATCGATGACGATACCCAGGAGGTGCTCGCCGACCTGACGAGGCACGGCCAGCAGGTCGTTGTGGCCCGCGGCGGCCGCGGAGGGCGGGGCAACACCCGCTTTGCGACGCCAAGCAATCCGGCTCCAGAGCTGGCTGAGCATGGGGAGGAAGGCCAGGAGCGCTGGCTCGTGCTGGAGCTTAAGGTGATGGCCGACGTAGGCCTGGTCGGATTTCCGAGCGTCGGCAAGTCTACGCTGCTGTCGGTCGTGTCCGCAGCTCAACCGAAGATCGGGGCTTACCATTTTACCACAATTACCCCAAACCTCGGGGTGGTGGACGTCAGCGAGGGACGCAGCTTCGTAATGGCCGACCTGCCGGGGCTCATTGAAGGCGCACATGAAGGCGTCGGACTCGGGCATGAATTCCTCCGCCACGTGGAGCGGACGCGCGTCATTATCCATGTCGTCGATATGGCCGGGTCTGAAGGCCGCGATCCCTTTGAAGACTGGATGAAGATCAATGAAGAGCTCAAGCTGTATAATGCGGAGCTGGAGAAGCGTCCGCAAATCGTAGCCGCGAACAAAATGGATATGCCTGAAGCGGAGGAGCATCTGGAGAAATTCCGCAAGCAGGTCGGCGAAATTCGCCCTGATCTTGAGATTATGCCGATTTCCTCTCTGACTCGGCAGGGCGTTAAGGAATTGCTCTATAGAACGGCCGACCTGCTCGATCAAATTCCGGAGGAGCCGGCAATCGAAGAAGTGACCGATTTAAGCGAGCGCAAAATTTACAAGCTGGAGAAGGAAGAAGAGCAGGACTTCGTGATTCGCCGCGAGAACGAGGACTTTGTCGTCGAGAGCGCGAAGATCGAAAGAATGATGAAGCGGATGCAACTGAATACGCATGACGCGATTCTCAAGCTCGCGCGGACGATGCGCCATATGGGCGTGGACGATGAATTGCGCAAACGTGGTGCCAAGGATGGGACGATCGTTCGGATTGGCGATTTTGAATTCGAATTTGTTGAGGGAAGCAGCTACTATTAATGCTTGCATAAGAAGAGCACCTTGCCGGGTGCTCTTTGTTGTTTTCCGGACAGATTCTACGGCGATGGAAATCCGCAAAAATCTGTACGGAAAATAGGTTGCCTCCGGACTTTCTTTCCGTTATAATGTCCACTATACGAAAACAACAGTCTCTAAGGGGAGGACGTTTGTGAAGGAGCGTTATTACTTGGTCCGTGAGGATATTTTGCCGGAGGCGGTAATCAAGACGCTTCAGGTAAAGCAGCTGCTTGCCGCAGGGGACGTCAAGACCGTGCATGAAGCGACGCTGCAGGTCGGGCTTAGCCGCAGTGCTTTTTATAAGTACAAGGACGGCATTCATCCACTGAATCAAATGGAACGGGAAGAAATCGTAACGATATCGTTCGACCTCGAGCATCGCTCCGGCATTTTATCCCAAGTACTGTCTCTGATTGCCGGATCGGGCGGGAACGTGCTCACGATTAATCAGAGCATCCCTTTGCAAGGAAGAGCCAATGTAGTCATATCTGTAGAAACGTCGCGACTGACAGAGGAGCTGGATAAGATGCTCAAGGCTCTGCAGGATATTCCCGGCGTAAAGAAAATCCAAATCGTCGGTCAAGGATAGGTACTCCCGCAGCAATACAATTTTCGATAATAACCCGCATAGGGAACAGGAGGGGACTTATATTGAAACCCGTTAAGGTAGGTTTACTCGGGCTAGGCACTGTAGGAACTGGCGTTGTGCGCATCGTCGAAGGTCACCAGGAGGATTTGAGCAGCCAGGTCGGCTCTCCGATCATCATTGAGAAGGTAGCCGTCAAGAATCTGGAGAAGGCCAGAAGCATTGAAATCGAACCAAGCAAGCTTACAGAGGATCCTTGGGAGGTGATCCGCGATCCCGAAATCGATGTCATCGTCGAGGTGATGGGCGGCGTCGAGGCCACCAGGTCTTATATTCTTGAAGCATTGGAACGCGGCAAGCATATCGTGACGGCGAATAAAGATTTAATGGCCCTTTACGGCACGGAAATTATGGCCAAGGCGCTAGAGAAGCAATGCGACGTATTTTATGAAGCGAGCGTGGCCGGGGGCATTCCGATCATCCGTACATTGATTGAGGGCTTCTCCTCCGATCGGATCGTTAAAATTATGGGGATCGTCAACGGGACGACGAACTTTATTTTGAGCAAGATGAGTCAGGAGGATGCATCCTACGAGGATGTTCTCAAGGAAGCTCAGGAGCTTGGCTATGCTGAGGCGGATCCCACCTCCGACGTAGAAGGCCTGGATGCCGCCCGCAAGATGGTTATTCTGGGCACGCTTGGCTTCCGCACGAATGTGGAGCTTAGCGATGTGGATGTCCGGGGCATTTCGAGCGTATCCAAAGAGGATATCGCTTATGCGAAGAAGCTTGGCTACGAAATGAAGCTGCTTGGCATCGCCGATCGCCAGGACGATGAGTTCAGCGTCAGCGTACAGCCGACGATGGTCAAGAAGAGCCATCCGATCGCAGCCGTTAACGGCGTGTTCAATGCGGTCTACGTTCATGGCGAGGCAGTGGGCGAGACGATGTTCTACGGAGCCGGCGCTGGGGAAATGCCGACGGCGACCTCAGTTGTTGCGGATCTGGTTGCGGTTGTAAAGAATCTGAAGCTGGGGGTTAACGGCCTGAAATCCATGGTTCCCTACAAGCCGAAGAAGCTTAAGAGCGACGAGCAAATCGCCTACAAGAACTTCCTGCTGCTTGAAGTTGACGACAAAGCAGGCGTGCTTGCCCAAATTACCCAGGTGTTCGGGGAATATGACGTCAGTCTGGAATCGGTTGTGCAATCGCCGAACGAGCATACGCCGGATGCGGAAATCATTATCGTTACTCACCATGCCTCGAAGGCCAACATGGATAAAGTGCTGAAGCATTTCGAGACGCTGAAGGTCATTCGCCGCGTCAAGAGTGTATACCGGGTAGAAGGTTAGGCTTAATTGCGTTTCATTCCTAATATAGAAGGGGTTTTATTTCATGAGATATCTTGGATTGCTGCATACGTACAAAGAATATTTGCCAGTCAATGACAATACGCCGCTGCTGACTCTGCATGAAGGAAATACGCCGCTTGTGCGCGCGGATAATCTGTCCGAGGAATTGGGCCTCGACTTGTATTTCAAATACGAGGGACTTAATCCGACGGGTTCATTTAAAGATCGCGGCATGGTTATGGCGGTGGCTAAAGCCATTGAGGAAGGCAGCAGCACGATCATGTGCGCTTCTACGGGGAACACCTCCGCCGCAGCCGCAGCATACGCGGCTCGCGCGGGCCTGAACTGTATCGTTTTGATTCCGAACAATAACATCGCTCTCGGCAAGCTGGCCCAAGCGATGATCTACGGAGCCAAGGTTATTGCGATCGAAGGAAACTTCGACCGTGCGCTAGAAATCGTCCGCGACATTACGGCCAAGCATCCGATCACATTGGTTAATTCGGTGAATCCGTATCGGATTGAAGGGCAGAAGACAGCAGCCTTTGAGGTCTGCGACCAGTTAGGCAAGGCTCCGGACGTGCTGGCCATTCCGGTCGGCAATGCGGGGAACATTTCCGCTTATTGGAAGGGCTTCAAGGAATACCATCAGCATGGCAAGAGCAGTTCGCTGCCGCGCATGGTCGGGTTTGAAGCCGAAGGAGCCATGGCTATCGTCAAAGGCGAGCCGATTCTGGAGCCCGAAACGGTAGCAACCGCCATCCGGATCGGCAATCCAGCCAGCTGGAAAACGGCTGTCGCTGCAGCGGAGGAGTCCGGCGGGCAAATCAACTACGTAACCGACGAGGAAATACTGACGGCGTATAAGACGATCGCTGCACGCGAAGGCGTGTTTGCTGAACCGGCTTCTGCTGCTTCCGTTGCCGGCGTGTATAAGCTCCATCGTGAGGGCTATTTTAAAGGCGGGGAGACCGTCGTCTGCGTATTGACCGGCCATGGCTTGAAGGATCCTAATATTGCGATCAAGAGCATCGGCAGCGAGCCGCTTGTCGTCAAGGATACGGAAGAAGCGGTTATGGCGGCTATCGCGAAGCTGCAAGGAGAGCAGCAATGATGTCCGAAGCGGGCGTGCGCGTAAAGGTGCCTGCCAGCACGGCCAATCTTGGACCGGGCTTCGATACGCTCGGCATGGCTCTATCGCTCTATGCCTGGATTGAAATGAAGCCGGCGGATACGACGGAAATCCACCTATACGGCGATCAGATGCTGGGGATTCCTACGAATAAGAACAATCTTATTTACGAGGTAGCCCAATCCGTATTTCGTGAAGCGGGGGTTGACCTTCCTGAGCTGGAAATATCCATGTATTCTGACATCCCTCTTACCCGAGGACTTGGCAGCAGTGCATCGGCGATCGTCGGTACGCTCGTCGCCGCGAATGAGCTAATTGGCGCTCCTCTGGATCAGGCCAAGCTGTTCGATATGGCGACCGCCCTGGAGAAGCATCCGGACAATGTCGGAGCCTCCTTATTCGGCGGATTGATTACGGCGGTCTGGGATGGATCCCATGCTGATTATTTGCGGATCGAGCCGCCGGACGATCTGGAGGTGCTGGTGGCGATTCCCGAGTTCCAGCTCTCCACGGCGAAAGCAAGACAGGTGCTTCCGGAACAGGTCAGCCTGGGCGATGCCGTGTTCAACATCAGCCGTACCTCTCTCTTCACCGCCGCGATGGCTTCCGGCAGATTGGACTTGATCCGCACGGCGATGAAGGATCGTCTGCATCAGCCGTTCCGCGCTTCGCTGGTTCCAGGCATGGCGCGGATATTGGAAGAGGCCGCAGAGCACGGGGCTTTGGGGGCGGCCCTTAGCGGAGCTGGCCCTACGCTGCTGGCACTGACGGACCGCAGAGAGGGAAAAGGGACAGAATTAGAGCATTTCTTGCTCGGAGTGCTCAATGAGCAGGGAATTGAGGCTCGGACGATTTGGCTGAGACCTTGCACACAAGGTGCTCAGACGCTTACTATAACAAAAGGTGAGCAGTTTATCGATTCCATAAAAGGGGAAATCAGAGCATGAAAGTGATCGCATTGCTGCCGGAAGGCACGGTATCGCATGAAGCAGTTCTTCATCTATTCGGCGAAGAACAGGTTCAGTTGCTCCATTGCAAGCAGATTTCCGACGTATTTCTGGCAACGGCAAATGGGGAAAGCCAGTACAGCGTTATCCCAGTAGAGAATACGATTGAAGGCTCTGTCAGCTTGCATATGGACTGGCTCGTACACGAAGTCGATATCCCGATGCAGGTAGAGTGGGTATATCCGTCCATCCAGAATTTAATCGGTGACAAGCAAGAGTTTGTTTCGGATTCCGATTCGAATTTGCTGGATTATTCCAAGGTGACGAAGGTGCTCTCCCATCCGGTAGCCATGGCGCAGTGCATGCAGTTTTTGAAGGCTCATATGCCTCAGGCGGAGCTGGAGCATGTCGCAAGCACATCGGAGGCCGTTAAGATGGTGAAGCAGCGGCCGGGAGAGGGCTTGACGGCTATCGGCACGGCGCTGGGCGCCAAGACGCATGGCCTCGATATTTTAGCGGAACAGGTAACGGATCACGATAACAACTATACCCGTTTTGTCCTGGTCGGCCAGGAGCCGCTCCAGTTGAAGAGGAACGATGCGGCTCAGGATAAGACGAGTATCCTCGTTACGCTTCCGGAGGACTTTCCGGGTGCGCTTCATCAGGTCCTGTCGGCATTTGCCTGGCGCAAGCTGAATCTATCCCGGATCGAATCGAGGCCTACGAAGAAACGGCTTGGAAGTTATTATTTTTACATGGATGTTCTATCTTCCCTGGACTCTGTGTTGCTGCAGTCGGCCATTGGGGAAATTGAGGCATTAGGCTGCCAAGTGCGCATACTCGGATCCTACCCGAGTTATTCTGTAAAAAACCAAAAGCTGGAGGTGCGGAAATAATGGCAGAACAATGGATTTATTTAGATGGACAATTCGTAACAAAGGAAAATGCAAAGGTATCCGTGTACGATCACGGTTTCCTATACGGCGACGGAATATTCGAAGGAATTCGCATCTATAACGGAAATATTTTTAAATGCAAGGAGCACTTGGACCGCTTGTACGATTCCGCGAAGTCCATCATGCTGAATATTCCTTTAACCTATCAGGAGATGGAGGACGCCTTGGTGGAGACCCTGCGCCGCAACGAGCTTCGCGACGGTTATATCCGCCTGGTTGTATCCCGCGGTGCCGGCAACCTGGGCCTTGACCCGAACCGGTGCCCTAAGGCCTCTGTCATTATCATCGCTGAGCAGCTCGCAATTTATTCAGAGGAAGCGTATAGAACTGGTCTGAAGACAGTATCCGTCTCCACGAAACGCAATATTCCGGATGCGCTGAATCCGAAAATCAAATCGTTGAACTATTTGAACAATATTTTAGTTAAAATCCAGTCGAACCTGTCGGGTGCAGGAGAGGCCATTATGTTGAACTCGCAAGGCTACGTCACTGAGGGGTCCGGGGATAATATTTTTATCGTGAAAAACGGGGTTATTACGACTCCGCCATGCTACCTGGGTGCGCTTGAGGGCATTACCCGGCAGGCGATCATAGATATTTGCCACGAGAAGGGCTATAAGCTCAAGGAAGAGCCGTTCACGCTTCATGACGTATACGTAGCCGACGAGGTGTTCCTGACCGGGACGGCTGCTGAGGTAATTGCGGTACGCGAGGTAGACGGGCGCATTATCGGTGAAGGACATGCCGGGCCAATCACGCTCCAGCTGCTGGAGGAATTCCGCAGCATCGTTGATAAAGACGGCTTGAAAGTCTGGTAATCAGCTTCTATTGTGAAACCTATCCTTTTTTATTCAAAGAAGGATAGGTTTTTTTCGTTACATGGATGTCAAAAGCCGGGCTCCTGCATAGGATGTATTAAATGGGCCCCGGGCGAAGATCACGGTCCGGAGAAGATACCTAGGAGGTCTTTAGCGCGTGAAAATACACATTGTAAAAAAAGGAGATACTTTATTTGATTTATCAAAAAAGTATGATGTTCCTTTACAGAAGTTAATTGAGGCCAATCCGCAAATCAGCAACCCAGATGTTCTAAGCGTAGGGATGAAGGTGAAAATTCCGGCAACGGCTGTACCTGTAGGGGAGGGGATCATCTACAAGCATACCGTGAAGCAAGGGGACTCCCTCTGGAAGCTGGCCAAAGCTTGGGGAGTGTCTTTGCAGGCTTTGGTGAATGCGAATCCTCAGTTAAGCGACCCTAACGTCCTCAAAGTAGGGGAGGTTGTCAACATTCCGAGCCCCGAATCAGCGGGGTCAAACAATCCGCCTGATAATATTGCAGCTCATCCCGCACCGGTTAGTCCGGTGGAGAAGAAGAATACGGCGCCTAAGGAGAATATCAAGCCGGAGAATATAAAACCGGAAAACATTAAGCCTGAGAACATTAAACCGGAGAATGTTAAGCCTGAGAATGTTAAACCAATCGCGGAAAAGCCGAACCCAGCCCCGATAGTAAAGCCGGAGAACATTAAGCTGGAAAGCGTTAAGGTCGAAAATATTAAAATTGTCGAGAACATCATGCCAGTTATTCCTCAGCAGCTTCCACAAATGGAGGTCAAGCCGATCAAATACGAGGAGCCGCCTTGCCCCCCCAAACAGAAATGTCCAGAGCTGATCTCGCCATATCAATTCCAGGTTGAGCCGCCGCCTGTGCTTAAGCCGGAGCAGTCGCTGCCTTATCCGCCTTGCGGATGCTCGGGCCACGGCAAGCAAACGGAAAATTTGTTCCTTCCTTATCAGGTTGAGAATGAGAAGGTGTCCTCCTATTATGATTTTCCGCCAGCCTGGCCAAACGAATCTGCCAAGGGCGAGTACCCGGGCCTTTCCAATGCTCCATATCAGTCGCCTCAGTACGTAAACCCATGCGCTCCGATGGATCATTATGGACACTATGGCAGCCATACTTACCAACCTTATCCTTCCTATGGTTATCATGAGCAAGGCCATGTTATGCCGGAAAGCTACGGACCTAATTCGCCGTTCCATGGAGGGGAGAATGCTTCTTGGGGGCATGCCCAGTTTCCACCGAACAACGCTCCCTTAGCGGCGGTTAATGCTTCACCGAACGCTCCGCATCCTTGGCAGGCGCCTTATTATGAACCAAAGCATTCCTATTCGCCTTGCGGCTGTTCGGGATATCCGGCGCCTATTCAGCCTTATGCTAACGGGCCATATCCGGCCCAGCCATATTATGGAGGTATGCCGAATGTTCCTGAATCCCCGTTAGGCGGATTCGGCGCACCGGATCATTTGAAGGAATATTGCTATAAAGGCGGGACTAGGGAAGAGCAAGGTGTGACTCAGGCAGTCAATGAAGGCAATGAAATTGGAGAAAGATCTTCTGATCCGGAGGCTAAACAATCGACAGGCGCAAAGCAGCCCGCAAAAAAAGAGGTTAAGATTTCTGAAGCAAATAAAAGCAATCAACAAGGGCGAGGCTCAGCGTCAAAAGGAAAGAGATCAACACTTAAAAAAAGAAGAGGCAAACGAAATCCGTGGATTAATAGTTAATCAAAAGCGAGAGGAGGCGCGAAGAGCACTCCTCCCTTTTTTTTCTATATAAAATGATTGCAAAATCACTTGCTGAATGCTTGCATCATATGATATAGTAAATGTCCCGACAAAAGATGACAGGATATTTCATCGCGGGGTTGGATGGCAAGGATTTAAAAGAAATTATTTCTATCAAAAAATACTTGCTATTCGAAATAGTATATGTTATATTATTTAAGTCGCCGCTGAAACACAGCGACACACAAAAAACGAAGTTGATCTTTGAAAACTGAACAACGAGTGAGCGGGTTTCACGGAAGTGAAATCTAAATAATAGAGTCAGATGCAAATCTGATCTCGTCAGATTCAAAATGAGCTTAATCAGCTTATTCCAACTGGATCGTCATCGCCTTCGGGTGAGGGATGTCCAACTTTATTGGAGAGTTTGATCCTGGCTCAGGACGAACGCTGGCGGCGTGCCTAATACATGCAAGTCGAGCGGGGTTGTTTTGGAAGCTTGCTTCCGAACCAACCTAGCGGCGGACGGGTGAGTAATACGTAGGCAACCTGCCCCTCAGCCTGGGATAACTAGCGGAAACGTTAGCTAATACCGGATAATTTGCTTCATCGCATGAAGAAGCAATGAAAGACGGAGC
>NZ_LN884296.1:74486-193512 GCF_001403875.1 Paenibacillus ihumii | reverse complement strand
TAGCCGCCCTTGCCGGAGCCGAAGCCAAAGCTCACCGCTGGACCGGCATCCACCGCGGCTCCCGCGGCACCGCGCTTGCTACGCTTGCCTCCGGCCGCAGCCTTGCCCTTGCCGCCGGCGGCTTTGCCCGCCTTGCCGATGGCTTTGCCGGCTCCAGCCTTCTTCCCGGCCCCGACCTTTCCGGCCTTCCCGGCTTTGCCGCCGTTCTTGCCGCCTTTGCCGCCAGCCTGGCGCGGCTTCCCGTTCTTGCCGCCCAAGCGGCCTCCGAAGCCATCTTCGGAGAAGCCTTCTCCCCGGCGCCGCGGCTTCATATTGACCATCTCGAAATCGATCGTATGGTCGTCCATATTGACCCGGGCCACGCGAATCTCCACCTCATCGCCGATGCGGTAAATCTTCGACGTCCGCTCGCCGATCAAGGCCATATGCTGCTCATGGAAGTGATAATAATCGTCCGTCATCGCGCTGAGGCGGATGAGACCCTCGACCGTGTTCTCCAGCTCGATGAACATCCCGAAGCTCGTCACGCTGCTGATAATGCCCGTAAACTCCTCCCCGACCTTATCGAGCATGAACTCGGCCTTCTTCAGCTGCTCCGTATCCCGCTCAGCCTCCACGGCAACCCGCTCCCGCTCGGAGGATTGCTGAGCAATCTCCTGCATCCGGCTGTTCAAATACTCCTGCCGCGCAGCCGGCAATGTTCCGCCATTCTCGATAACCTCACGGATCACCCGATGAATGACCAAATCCGGATAACGGCGGATCGGCGAGGTGAAGTGCGTGTAGAACTCCGCAGCCAGCCCGAAATGCCCCGTGCTCTCCGCATCGTACTTCGCCTGCTTCATAGAGCGCAGCATCATCGTGCTGATGACCGTCTGCTCCTTCGTCCCCTGGATATCCTCCAGCAGCGTCTGCAGCGCGCGCGGATGAACGCGATCTCCCTTGCCGCCCTTGACCGTATACCCGAAATTCGCTGCGAACATCATGAAGTTTAGCAGCTTCTCCTGATCCGGGTCCTCATGGATCCGGTAAATGAACGGCACCTTGAGCCAGTGGAAATGCTCCGCCACCGTCTCGTTCGCTGCCAGCATGAATTCTTCAATGATTTGCTCCGCGATCGAACGCTCCCTTTTGACGATATCCGTCGGCTTGCCATTCTCATCTACAATGACCTTCGATTCCTCGAAGTCGAAGTCGACCGCCCCGCGCCGCATCCGCTTGCTCCGCAGCTTGAGCGCCAGCTCCTTCATCAGACGGAACATATCGACCAGATCGCTGTAGCGCTCCGTTACCTCTGGATCCTCATCCTCCACAATTTTGCGGACATTGGTGTAGGTCATCCGTTCTTTCGTGCGAATCACGCTCGTAAAAATATCATGCTTAACGACCCTCATCTGCTCATTAAATTCCATCTCGCATGATAGCGTGAACCGGTCCACCTTCGGATTCAGGGAGCAAATGCCGTTCGACAGCCGATGCGGCAGCATCGGGATGACCCGGTCCACCAGGTACACACTGCAGCCGCGGTTATACGCCTCCTGATCGAGCTTCGACTTCTCGCGCACGTAATAGCCTACGTCGGCAATATGCACGCCCAGCTTGATGTTGCCGTTCGGCAGACGCTCCACGTTCACCGCGTCGTCCAGATCCTTCGCATCCTCGCCGTCAATCGTCACGATGACCTGATCCCGCAGGTCTCGACGCCCCTGCTTGGCAATTTCCGCCGGGTCGATCTCCTCAGGGACGCTCATCGCCTCCTCCATCACCTCGTCTGGAAAAGCCTCCGGCAATTGATGCTTGCGAATAATCGACAGAATATCAACGCCCGGATCATCCTTATGCCCGAGAATTTCGATAATCTCGCCTTCGGCTGCGGCTCTTCCTTCCGGGTACTGCACGATCCGTACGACGACCTTTTGGCCGTTGGCCGCGCCGTTAAAACCCTCTTTCGGAATAAAGATATCGCGATTAATCCGCTTGTCATCCGGGATGACGAAGCCATAAGCCTCTTCGTTCTGAAATACGCCGACAACCTGGGTCACGGCCCGGGTAACGACCCGTACAACCTCGCCCTCCAGCTTGCCGCCGGCTACGCTCTTCGAATTGACACGCACGAGCACGGTGTCGCCGTTCATCGCGCTTTTGAGATCATTGGCATGAATATATACGTCAGGGTGCTCGCGATCCTCCGGAATGAGAAAAGCAAAGCCTTTGGCATGCGCCTGCAGCCGCCCCCGCACCAAATCCATCCGCTCCGGCATGCCGTAACGGTGAGTTCGCGTCAGTATGATTTTCCCTTCCTGCTCCAAGCGGTTCAACAGCTTCAGGAATTCCCTGAATTCCTTTGCGTCCGCAATATGGAAATGCTCCTCAAGCTCCTGATAAGTCATCGGTTTATAAGCGGTCTCCCGCATAAAATCAAGCAGCTCTGATTCTGTTACCATAACAGCTCACCTCGGCCCGGCTCGGCTCGTCCTTAACCGGTATGTATTTTAAAATGCTGGTTTCCATGAAATACCCTTCATGTATATACCCTAGTATACACGAAATTAACCGTCCGCATCCGTTTCTGCCTAAATCCGGAGGCTGTATTTTTCTGCAAAACCATGGGGCGCGCCCAAGCTGTGGTAGTGTGGAATTCAGTGTGGTATTCAGTGCGAAATTCAGGTGCGGCACCCAGAAACTATACTTTATCACCCATAAAAAAGCTCGTTATCACTCACAAACCGTTATCACGCGCAATAAAAACCGTTATTACACGCAAAAAACCCCGTTCGCGATGAACGGGGCTCTCGTATTCAACCTCTTATTTAATAGCAACGGCAACCGCAATGGCCAGAATGAAGAATCCAGCAGCAAGTACAACAGTAACCCGCTCCAGAACAAGCTCCATGCCGCGCGCTTTCGCTTTGCCAAACAGATGTTCCGCTCCTCCGGAGATGGCGCCGGTCAGACCCGCGCTTTTACCTTCCTGCAGAAGGACTGCCGTGATTACACCGATGGAAAAAATAATAAGCAATATTTTCAAAAACAATTCCATTGAATCCACCTCCTAAGTGAGAACATCCAGATTACTTCAACGAATATCATGATGATGATATCATGTCATAAACAGAAAAACAGCATTATTATTGTACCATAGCATCCATGGAATGACAACCTAAATAAGCAAAGAACCTCCTGTGTTTTCCATCCAAACATTCGATACAGCTAGCCCAACGGTTGCAGGTGCTTCATTATTTTGTTTTCTGAATCCCTTCTTGGGACTAACCTAAAATCATTTGCAGGCTCATCAAGAACTATCATATCAGGGGAAGTTTTCAATGTGGTTTGATGTAGGTGAAAGCATCCTAATTCGGGCGAAGTTTTTGTTACTTTTATACCCGCTGGTAAAGTTGCAAATATTGTAACCTTCTTATGGGGTAATGCCAATATACTTTAATTCTTTTCAAGACTCGATTTAGGGAAAACGATGAGGCCGTCCCAAAAGTCAACTTTACGATCGGTTACTCTTGATGTAGCCAAACACGCTCTCCACCTCGCTTTTACGCCGATCATGAAATGCGGGTTTCTCGTTCTAGCGAACACGGAATGGACGGACTTCTCGTTCTAAATGGATTCATAGTAGTTAATTTCTACGGCAAAGACAGGAAAGCAGATTTAAATGGATTACATGTCGTTAGAAGAAGGGAATTAGTCCATCATGGGCGGGATTCTTGATTTTAGGTGCATCAAATCCAGCTAATCTATTGAACCACTCTTTTGGAGCAAAATTAGATACATGAATTCCAATTAGTGTTCGAGAGCGACGGCTTATGTTTAGTTCGATAACTAGTTTTCGAGGGCGGCAGCTTATGTTCTAGTTCGATAACTAGTGTTCGAGAGCGGCAGCTTATGTTCTAGTTCGATAGCCTGTGTTCGAGTTTACGTTGGAGCTTATGTTCGATAACCTGTGTTGAGTTCGATAGCTTGTATTCGAGCTTGATAGCTTATGTTGTTCGACAGCTTGCATTCGAGTTCAATCGCATATGTTCGAGATTATGTTCTAGTTAACTAGTTTGAGTTTGAGTTTGTGTTTGAGTTTGTGTTTGAGTTTGTGTTTGAGTTTGTGTTTGAGTTTGTGTTCGAACTTGTATTCGATGGCTTATGTTCGGTAACTAGTGTTCGAGTTCAAAGGTTCGATGGCTTATAGAAGATGAGCCAGAGATGGGATACAGGCAAGGGAGAAATGGATTCCAGCAAAAATGGATACCGTAAAATGGATTCCCCAGAAACGGATAGCTTTCTAAAAGAAAGGGGCGCCCCTCAGTCATCTATGATGACTTATGTAACAGCCCCATCGCTTTTACTAGGGTTATACAACTTCCTCAGATAAATTCTATTAGCGTTATACAACTTCCTCAGATAAATTCTATAGGGTTACACAATTACTCTCAGATCAATCGCATTTTTAACGTCACCCCAACAAAAAAACCCCCGCATTCTCTGGAATGCGGGAGTAACTGTCAATAGCTACTGAAGCAAATACTTGCTCCAAACTATTGTTTCAGGTTGTAGAAGGATTTCAAGCCGTTGTATTGAGCCAGTTCGCCCAATTGGTCTTCGATGCGAAGCAATTGGTTGTACTTGGCAACACGGTCTGTACGGGAAGGAGCACCCGTTTTGATTTGACCAGCGTTTGTCGCTACAGCGATGTCAGCGATCGTGCTGTCCTCGGACTCACCGGAACGGTGGGAAATAACTGCCGTATAGCCAGCGCGTTTCGCCATTTCGATTGCGTCGAAGGTTTCAGTCAGTGTACCGATTTGGTTCACTTTGATCAGGATGGAGTTACCGATGCCTTCTTTGATACCTTTTTCAAGGCGCTCAGTGTTCGTTACGAACAAGTCGTCACCAACAAGTTGGATTTTGTCGCCCAATTTCTCAGTGAGCAATTTCCAGCCTTCCCAGTCGTCCTCGGAGCAGCCGTCTTCGATCGTAACGATTGGGTATTTATCCACCCAAGAAGCCAGCAAATCAACGAACTCAGCTGGAGTATAGGATTTGCCTTCGCCTTCAAGATGGTATTTGCCGTCTTTGAAGAATTCAGTAGAAGCAACGTCCATACCCAGCATAACGTCTACGCCTGGTTTGTAGCCTGCTTTCTCGATTGCTTCAATGATGGAAGACAGCGCATCCTCATTGGAAGTGAAGTTAGGAGCAAAGCCGCCCTCGTCGCCTACAGCTGTGTTCAGCCCTTTTGCTTTAAGTACGGATTTCAGGTTATGGAAAATTTCAGCGCCTACGCGAAGTGCTTCTTTGAAAGTAGGTGCGCCTACAGGCAGAACCATGAACTCTTGTACGTCAACGTTGTTGTCCGCATGCGCGCCGCCATTCACGATATTCATCATTGGAACTGGAAGCTGCTTCGCGTTGAATCCGCCAAGGTATACGTACAGCGGAAGATCCAGAGCGTCAGCTGCTGCGCGGGCTACAGCCATGGACACAGCCAGGATCGCGTTCGCGCCTAGCTTGCCTTTGTTAGGCGTCCCATCCAAAGTAATCATCAGCTTGTCGATGCCAAGTTGATCCAAAGCGTCCATGCCGATCACTTCAGGAGCGATAATTTCGTTTACATTCTCAACAGCCTTCAATACCCCTTTACCCAGGTAACGGGATTTGTCCTCGTCACGCAGCTCAACAGCTTCGTGAGCGCCCGTGGAAGCGCCAGAAGGAACGATAGCGCGGCCGATTGCGCCGGATTCTAGGTATACTTCAACTTCGACTGTCGGATTACCGCGGGAGTCTAGGACTTCGCGAGCGTATACGTCAGAAATAATAGTCATTGTATAGTCTCCTTTGATATGTGTATTTTTGAAAATCTTCTATAACCCTTGCCCGAGCCTTGCGCCCCGGACGATTTATGCCTTGCGGCTGGCGATCATCGAGGTGCCCGTCATTTCCTCTGGCTTAGGCAGACCCATCAAGTCCAGAAGCGTTGGCGCCACATCCGCCAGGATGCCGCTATCTCGTAGTATAACATTCTCATCGGTCACGATGAAAGGAACCGGGTTCGTCGTGTGCGCAGTGAACGGACGGCCGTTCTCATCGAATACCATGTCGGCATTCCCGTGGTCGGCAATGATGACGACGACGCCACCCTTGGCCTTCACGGCATCCACCACTTTGCCTACGCATTCGTCGGTTACTTCCACCGCTTTCTTCGTTGGCTCCAGCATGCCGGAATGGCCGACCATGTCCGGGTTCGCGAAGTTCAGAATGATCGCGTCATGCTTATCGGACTCGATCTCCTTCACAGCAGCTTCGGCGACTTCGTAAGCGCTCATTTCGGGCTTGAGGTCGTATGTTGCGACCTTCGGCGAGTTAATGAGCACCCGGGTCTCGCCTGGCAGCTGAACATCGCGTCCGCCGCTGAAGAAGAATGTAACGTGCGGGTATTTCTCCGTTTCGGCGATGCGGAGCTGAGTTTTCCCATGCTGTACGAGAACCTCGCCGAACGTATTGTCCAGATCCTTCGGCTTATAGGCTACATATCCCTCTACCGTCTCTGCGAACAGCGTCAGGCAGACAAAGTGCAGACCTTGCGGGAACTTCGGCCCCCGGTCAAAGCCTTGAAAATCCTTGTTCGTAAATACGTTCGACAATTGAATCGCCCGGTCAGGACGGAAGTTCAGGAACACAACCGAATCGCCGGACTCGACAAGCGCGATCGGCTGGTCATGTCCGTCCACGATGACAGTCGGCATAACGAATTCGTCGTAGACCGATTTCTCGTAGGATTCCGTCACAGCCGTAATCGGATCGGTATATTTCGGCCCTTCGCCATATACCATGGCGCGGTAGGACTTCTCTACGCGATCCCAGCGTTTGTCGCGGTCCATCGCGTAGTAGCGTCCTTGCACTGTGGCGATTTTGCCTACTCCGACTTCCTCGATTTTGGCAATGAGACGCTCGATGAAGCCTTTCGCACTGTCCGGAGCCACGTCGCGGCCATCCAGGAATGCGTGGATATAGACCTCGTTCATCTCTTCCTTCTTCGCCAGGTCGAGCATCGCGAACATATGGTCAATGTGGCTGTGTACGCCGCCGTCAGAGAGAAGCCCGTACAGATGCAGCTTCTTCCCGTTAGCCTTGGCGCTGCGCACGGCATCTACCAAAGTCTCGTTCTCGAAAAATTCGCCTTCACGGATCGACTTGGAAATCCGGGTCAAGTCCTGGTACACGATGCGTCCTGCACCGATGTTCAAGTGACCTACCTCGGAGTTCCCCATTTGCCCTTCCGGCAGGCCTACCGCCTCGCCGCAAGCCGTCAGTGTCGTATTCGGATATTCCTTCAGGTAGCGGTCGTAGTTCGGCTTATAAGCCTGGGCAACCGCGTTGCCTTCCGTCGTATTCCGCAGGCCGAAGCCGTCCATGATGATAAGTGCTACAGGTCTTGGAGCTGCCATTTACTGCGCCCCCTCGACCAGTTGAATATAGGAAGCCGGCTGCAGACTTGCACCGCCGACTAGCGCGCCGTCGATGTCGCTTTCGCCCATATATTCCTTCACATTCTCAGGTTTTACGCTGCCGCCGTATTGAATACGGATTTTGCCGGCAACCTCTTCGTTGTACAGCTCTTTAACCAGACTGCGGATGTAGGAAATCACTTCATTCGCATCCTGAGCCGTAGAAGATTTGCCTGTTCCGATCGCCCAGATCGGCTCGTAAGCGATAACTACTTGTGCGGCCTGCTCTGCGGACAATCCTCCCAGCGCCGCTTCGGTTTGCACCTTAACAACTTCCTTCGTTTGGCCAGCCTCGCGCTCCTCCAGCTTCTCGCCGACGCAAGGAATCGGAGTCAAGCCATGCTTGAATGCAGCGTGAACTTTCTTATTCACGATTTCATCCGTCTCTCCGAAGTAAGCCCGGCGTTCGGAATGCCCGATAATGACATAATCGACGCCCAGATCCTTCAGCATTCCACCGCTGATTTCACCGGTAAATGCACCTTCATCCTCAAAATGCAGGTTTTGGGCACCAATCTTGATTTTCGTTCCTTTAGCCGCTTCGACCAAAGCTGGCAGATTCGTGAAAGGAGCGCAAATTACGCTCTCAACGCCTTCTACCTCCGCTTTGCCTTTCACCGCTTCGAAGAAAGCTTTTGCTTCAGGAACGGTTTTGAACATTTTCCAGTTCCCTGCAATGATCGGTGTTCTCATGCGGTTCACTCCTTATCTTTCACTAGATAGTGTTACTTGTCGTTCAGAGCCACAACGCCAGGAAGCGCCTTGCCTTCCATGAATTCCAGGGAAGCGCCGCCGCCCGTGGAGATGTGATCCATTTTATCCGCCAGATTGAATTTCTCGGTTGCTGCTGCGGAGTCACCGCCGCCGATAACCGTATAGCCTTCCGTCGAGGCGCAAGCTTCTGCTACCTCGCGAGTACCGTTCGCGAAAATATCGATTTCAAATACGCCCATCGGTCCGTTCCATACAACCAGCTTGGAGTTCTTGATAATTTCCGCATATTTTGCGCGCGTCTTCGGTCCGATGTCCACGCCTTCCCAATCTGCAGGAATGCTGTCGATATCGACCACTTTATGATTCGCATCAGGGCTGAAATCATCCGCAACAACGATGTCTACCGGAAGCTCGAAGTTTTTGCCCAGCTTTTTCGCTTTCTCGATGAATCCGAGGGAGACGTCCAGCTTGCTCTCATCCAGCAGGGATTTGCCGATCTCATAGCCTTGTGCTTTGAAGAAGGTATAAGTCAGGCCGCCGCCGATCAATACGTTGTCGGCAATGTTAAGCAGGTTGTCGATCACATCGATTTTGTCCTTAACCTTGGAACCGCCGATGATCGCTGTGAAAGGACGATCTGGATTGGACAAGGCTTTACCAAGAACAGCCAGCTCTTTCTCCATCAGCAAGCCGGATACGGCTGGCAGATGATGAGCGATGCCTTCCGTAGAAGCATGGGCCCGGTGAGCCGCGCCAAACGCGTCATTGACGAACAGATCAGCCAGTTCGGCGAATTGCTTCGCAAGCTCAGGATCGTTTTTCTCTTCGCCTGGATAGAAGCGCACATTCTCCAGTACAAGTACATCGCCGTCGTTCAGGGCAGCTACTTGTGCTTTAACTGCTTCGCCGACAGCTTCGTCAGCCTTCGCTACTTTTTTGCCGAGCAATTCGGACAGGCGTTCTGCAGCCAGGTTCAGGCGCAGCGATTCCACCACTTGGCCTTTCGGGCGTCCCATATGGCTGGCAAGGATTACTTTCGCGCCTTTCTCCACTAAATAGTTAATGGTAGGCAGCGTCTCCCGAATACGAGTATCATCGGAAATTTTACCATCCTGAACTGGGACGTTAAAATCGACGCGGACAAACACGCGTTTGCCGGTTACTTCCACATCACGTACACTTTTCTTGTTCATCTCCACGTTCCTCCTAAGGTATGCGGCTATGGCTTCTAGGCCACTATACGCCACGGGTTCTCTTGAATGATTTCTCTCCTAAGCGGTGCTTGTATCTCTATAATTTTTGTGTGTGAATGTCGATTCTATAACTTCATCAAAAGCGATTCTAACAACTCATACAGCGTGTATGGCCGATTTCAACCATGAACCAAAGAGGAGTCCTGCAATCAGGTCGCTCCTCTTTGATGTATAGGTGTTATATAAAGGAATTACTTAGCTTTTTTAGCGAAGTACTCCAGCGTACGAACCAGCTGTGCAGTGTAGGACATTTCATTGTCATACCAAGCTACAGTTTTAACCAGCTGCTTGTCGCCAACTGTAAGAACTTTAGTTTGCGTAGCATCGAACAGGGAACCGAAAGTGATTCCTTTGATGTCGGAAGACACGATCTCGTCTTCTGTGTAGCCGTAAGTTTCTGGATCAGCAGCAGCTTTCATTGCTTCGTTGATCTCAGCAGCCGTTACGTTCTTCTCAAGAACAGTTACAAGCTCAGTCAGGGAACCTGTAGCTACAGGCACGCGTTGTGCTGCGCCGTCAAGCTTGCCTTGCAGTTCAGGGATAACCAGACCGATAGCTTTAGCTGCACCAGTCGTGTTAGGAATGATGTTCTCAGCAGCTGCGCGAGCACGACGGAAGTCGCCTTTCGCATGAGGAGCGTCAAGCGTGTTTTGGTCGCCTGTGTAAGCGTGGATTGTCGTCATCAAGCCTTCAACGATACCGAATTTGTCATTCAGAACCTTAGCCATTGGAGCCAAGCAGTTCGTCGTACAGGAAGCGCCGGAAATAACCGTCTCGGAACCATCAAGAATTTCATGGTTAACGTTGTAAACGATTGTTTTCATGTCGCCTGTAGCTGGAGCGGAGATAACTACTTTCTTCGCGCCGCCTTTCAGGTGAAGCTCAGCTTTCTCCTTCGTTGTGAAGAAGCCTGTGCACTCTAGAACGATGTCCACGCCAAGCTCGCCCCAAGGAAGCTCTTCAGGGTTGCGGTTAGCCAGAACCTTAACTTCCTTGCCATTCACTTTGAAGAAGCCGTCGTGAACTTCTACATCGCCTTCGAATCTGCCTTGCGTCGTATCATATTTCAACAGATGAGCCAACATTTTAGCGTCGGTCAAGTCATTAATCGCTACTACTTCGATGCCTTCCACGTTTTGAATACGACGGAAAGCAAGACGTCCAATACGTCCAAAACCGTTAATACCTACTTTTACACTCATTGATAGATCCTCCCAGTGTGTTTGTTTTTTATTATTCAAGACTGGCCTGATAAGTCAGTCATGAGTAAATAAGGTTAAACGATCAAATTACGCTGTTCTGCTGTTTTTCTTTTTGCTCCAGTTCGCTCACGATCTCCATTGCCGCGGCTTCGTCCGTGACGAGAATGTCTTCATGTCCGAACTGCAGCACCGCGTGTATAGCTTTGGCCTTGCTCTTGCCGCCCGCGATTCCGATCACCGTGTCCGTCTTCCTGATGTCTTCCAGACGGAGTCCCAGGGTCAGCATTTTGTGAACAACTACGCCTTCTTTATCGAAATAGTATCCAAATGATTCTGCAACCGCGCCATCCTTCTGCAAGTCCTCGATCATCGCAGCATCGAGCTTGCGGCGGCGGGCCATCTCCGTAGCATCCCCGATTCCGTGCACCACAATCCGTGCCTGGCGAATCGTGCTTACGATATCCTGAATGTTCGGGTCGTGAACCAGTGACTGATACGCCTCCTTGCCGAGCAAATCGGGCACATGCAGGAGCCGGTAACCTGCTCCAACCCGCTTAGCCATGCCGGAAGCAATCGTATTCGCCTGGATTTCCAGGCTCTCGCCGAGCCCGCCTCGCGCCGGAACGAACCAGTTCTGCTTGAACGCTGCATTCGCCGGCGGATTCAATTGCTCCGCTACCTCGGCCATCGTTGTGCCGCCTGTGACTGCTACGACGTCTCCGCCACGCATAGCGCCGAGCAGCGCCTTGGCTCCTGCCAGACCGAGCTCCCGCTTCGTCAGCGGAGAGGTCTCCCAGTCTCCAGGAATGACCACAACCTTGCGCAATCCAAAGGCTTTGCGAATCTTCTCCTCCAAATTAGCGAGGCCGAATATTTCCTTTACGATCGGCTCCATATCTTCTAGCAGTTTCCTGCCCGAATCGCTAATCCTCATGCCTATATTCTCGATTTCAATCAGGCCTTGAGCCTTCAAGAGATCTGTTTCGGCACGCAGTACACGTTCCGTCATGTTTAGCGATAGCGCCAAGGTTCTGCGACCAATCACATCCGATAACATGATCTGGTGAAGTATGGTATGCCTTTTCTTGAGAATTTCCATGAGATCTGGAAGAAGCTGCTTTTGCATTTCTAAAATATTTCGCATGCTTTCCACTCCTGCAAGCTTCGTCTTTCTCTCCATCCTCCTTGGCCTTAAAATGTCCCGGGTTAACGTTTTAAGTCCCACTGATATTTTAACCAATTTTGGTCCCTGTTGCAAGTGTGATGTCCCTATATTTCTCTATCTTCGCGGGACTTATACAGCAATCTTCGAGGAACTTCGCCATGCCTCAAAAAACAGTACAGTTAAAGCTATTTTCAAGGTTAAGCTCATAATCTAGTTTCTTCATTTCCAAGTGGTAGAGACAGGAATATGTTGAATTCAGTGAATTATTATAAATATAGGGAGTGCAGTGTGTTGAGTGCGGGTTTTGCTAACATATCTTTTGCTAATATATATTCTTATCATTTGCATTGTTTTTATAACCGGAGGTACAGGCTAACTCAGAGGATAATGAGCTCATCTTAAACATACTTCTCTGAGCAGCAGTTGGAGAGATTATATCCATCTTGCTATCGATTGAATATCCCCGAACCGGGTTTAAGCCAGCTGCCTAAGGGCTCAGCAGCATAAACCCATTGCGATAAAGTCAGCCATCCGTCTGCAGCAGCTCTATAAGATGTTCGGCTTCGCTTTTCAGAAATCGTATCCCATATTGAAATCCAGGTCATCCAGGATGAACCCGGAACGGACGCTGGAGGCTTCGACACAGAGGCTGATGTAATCTATATAAACGGGATCGACCAATACAAAGCAGCAATAGAACAAGACAGCCGCTACTATGCGCTATGTCCTGCTTCTCATAGCGCATCGTTATATTTCAACAAGAGGTTTGATGAATAACATCGCTTATCCGTACGATGAAATGAGCTGGTGCACGCTCCCGGTTCGTTGTACCGAACGAAGCAGATCCAGAGCTAGTTACTTATAGGCTAGCGGAAACCGCTTATCCGCGTGTTGGCGGAATATAAAATTTGCCACTTGAAATTTGTTTCTCAATGCCATATAATCATTTTTGTTACGCTAAATTTGCGCCCGTGGTCCAATGGATATGACGTAGGCCTCCGGAGCCTGAGATCGAGGTTCGATTCCTCGCGGGCGCGCCATCTCATCTTCAACCTCTACACACACAGAGCCTTACATAAGGCTTTTTTTATTTCATATAAGAACGTACTTGAAAACGTACGTGAGCTGAGCCTGTTTCGCTTATTACGTATTTATGGAACTGCAGTGGAATATCGGACGCACCCTAAGGGGTGCTTTTCTTTTTTTATAGTTTGACCATCTTTGACTTTCTACTTAAAATTGTTTATGATGAGGTTAATCATTCTCGATTTCGTCAATCATGAGATTGATTGAATCGATACCAGAATCTATATTACAATGGAGGCTATACTGCTCACTTCGCGAATGGCCCGGCCTGTGTCGCAAGGGACGCAAGTAGTAGCTTGAACCAATCTAAGGAGGTTTTATCGGTGAGTTATATTCCAATGGTCGTTGAACAAAGCAACCGCGGAGAACGCGCATACGACATTTATTCCAGACTGCTGAAAGACCGTATTATCTTCCTTGGTAGCGGAGTGAACGACGTCGTTGCCAACTCCATCATTGCCCAAATGCTGTTCTTGGATGCGGAAGACCCTGGCAAGGATATTCATTTGTACATTAATAGCCCCGGCGGATCGATTACTGCAGGGATGGCGATTTACGATACGATGCAATTCATTAAATCAGACGTATCGACGATTTGCGTTGGACTGGCTGCTTCTATGGGTGCATTCCTGCTGAACGCAGGCACCAAAGGCAAGCGCTATGCTCTGCCCAACAGCGAGATCATGATTCATCAGCCGCTTGGCGGTGCGGAAGGACAAGCGACGGACATCGAGATCCGCGCCCGCCGCATCCTCAAAATGCGCGATAAACTGAACCACATTCTTGCGGAGCGTACCGGACAGCCGCTGGAGCGGATCGAGAAGGACACGGACCGCGACTACTTTATGAGCGCTGCCGAGGCGATGGAATACGGTCTCGTCGATAAAGTAATCGAGAGAGTAACTCCTGAAGGAGTATAATTATTATTGCTATAAGACTGTTCTCCAGGTTGGCTTGGAGGACAGTCTTTCTTGCAATTTTAGGCGCTGGAGGCAAAGGAGCGACAGGAATGAACCATAACCGAATCAACAAGCAATATGATGTCAGTCATAGTCTCGGCCAGGTTGCCGCGGGGAAAGAGCCGGCTGACCTAGTCGTAAAGAACGGGACGCTGGTCAATGTATATACCGGCGAACTGCTCAAGAATACGGATGTGGCCGTGAAGCATGGGCGCATTGCATATGTAGGGCACGCCTCACATTCGATAGGAGCTAATACGCGAGTAATTGACGCTGGGGGCCGGTATATATCGCCTGGCCTGCTGGACGGGCATATGCACGTCGAAAGCACGATGCTATCTGTGACTGAGTTTTCCAAAGCGGCGCTGGCTAAAGGAACAACCGCCATATTCATGGATCCTCATGAAATTGCCAATGTCTTCGGCACAGAAGGCGTCCGCCTTATGCATGAAGAGGGTCGCGGCTTGCCGCTTAAGGTTTACACCACATTCCCTTCTTGTGTTCCGTCCACAACGGACTTGGAGGATGCCGGCGCTGAGCTTCATGTCGCTGACATCGCCGAAGGGATGACCTGGGACGGCGTGGCTGGTCTCGGCGAGGTGATGAACTTCCCGGGAGTCGTTCAGGGTGAGCCGAAAATGAGCGGCGAGATCAGGGCCACCATGGAAGCTGGCAAGGTGGTTACCGGCCACTTCCCAAGCGATGACGCACAACAGCTGCAGGCCTATATCGCTGCAGGAGTAACCTCCTGCCATGAGACGGTTACGCGTGAGCAGGGATTAGCCAAGCTGAGGCTCGGCATGCATCTCATGATCCGTGAAGGCTCCGCATGGCATGATGTTAAAGAAGTGATTAAGGTCGTTACCGAGGATCATGTGCGAACGGACAACATCATGCTTGTAACGGACGATGTCTACCCGGAGACCCTGATCGAGAAGGGGCATCTCAACCATGTCGTCCGCCGCGCTATCGAAGAAGGGGTTGACCCCGTTACCGCTATTCAGATGGGAACGATCAATACAGCCCGTTACTTCAAGCTCGATGGAGATATCGGCGGAATCGCTCCAGGCAAATGCGCCGACCTGCTGCTCATCGATGATTTGCGGCAGATGGAGCCCTCGACCGTTATTACGAACGGAGAACTGGTCTATGATCACGGCAGGCTGTTAGCTCAGTTCCCCAGTTATGTCTACCCGGAGAAAATTCGGCAATCGGTCCATTTGGCCCGCCAGCTTACTGCAGATGACTTCCTGCTGACCAGCCAGAGCCAAGGGACAAGCACCAGAGTGCATGTGATCCAAGCCATTGAGAACAGCGCACGCACGGCGAAGACTGTAGCCACGCTGCCCGTCTCAGGCGGCATGATCCAGCCTGACCCTAAGCAGGATATCGTACAGCTGGCATGCATCGAGCGCCATCATGGCACGGGGCAAATCTCACTGGCCTTTGCCCAAGGCTTCCAGCTAAGAAGCGGAGCCGTCGCTTCCACGGTAGCCCATGACAGCCATAACCTGCTCGTCATGGGGACGAATGCGGAGGATATGGCTCTCGCAGCCAATGAGCTCGCCAGACTGGGCGGCGGAATGATCGCGGTCGAGAACGGCCGGGTGCTCGCCTCGGTACCTATGGTGATCGCCGGCCTCATGTCCGATCAGCCGCTGGAAACCGTGACAAGAGAAGTGAAGCAGCTCGCCGCCGCCTGGCAGCAGCTGGGCTGCCCATTGAACGCGCCGTTCATGACCTTCTCGCTGATCGCCCTGCCGGTCATTCCAGAGATCCGCATCTCGAACCGGGGCCTGGTCGATGTGACAGAGTTTAAGCTGATCCCCGTGGAAATCATCGGAGAATAAGGCGAAAACTCAGGCTCCATCCAGCCTTAATGAAACGTATGCAAGTCAAAGAATTCAAGGAGGCAACCCATGAAAATAGATGTATGGTCAGACTTTGCTTGCCCGTTCTGCTATATCGGCAAGCGCAAATTGGAAGCGGCTCTGGAGCAATTCTCCCACGGCAGCCAGGTTCAGGTGGGCTTCCGCAGCTTCGAGCTCGCGCCGGACGCCAAGAAGAACACCGGACAGGATATTCATACCGTACTCTCCGCAAAATACGGCATGCCTTATGACCGGGCCAAACAGATGAACCAGCAGGTGACAAACCAAGCCGCAGAGGTCGGACTGGAGTACCGCATGGACAGTGTTATTCCTACGAACACGCATGATGCCCACCAGTTGACTCACCTTGCCAAGCAGCACGGCAAAGGCAACGAAATGGCTGAACGTCTGTTCAGAGCTTATTTCACGGAGGGTCTCGATCTGGGAGACCACGCTACGCTCTCCCGCTTGGCCGCCGAGGTGGGGCTGGATGAACAGGAGGCGCTTCTCGCCCTTCAGGAAGGTGCTCTCGATTCCGATGTCGCAAGCGAGCTTCAGGCAGCTGAACGTCTTGGCGTCACTGCGGTGCCATTCTTCGTGTTCAACGACAAATACGCCGTATCCGGCGCACAGCCTACCGAGACCTTCCTGGAAGTACTGCAGCAGGTATGGCAGGAAGAGCAGCAGCAGCCGCTGCAGATCATCCAAACCCAGGCTCCCGGCGGCTCGGAGTCAGGCAGCGGCTCCGACCCATCCTGCTCGGACGGCTCCTGCTCCGTTTAAGCCCATCCATAACAAGGGCTTGGAATCTGTCCCAAGATAGAAATAGCTCCCTCATAGCTGGCAGGTTATATAGTGAAGCCTGCCGCTATAGGGAGCTGCTTTGCATTTAAGAATCCGTGCCGTGCCCGCAACGCCTCCTGTGTCCCGCTTCGTCCCTCACCCTTCAAGCGCCTGGTCGAATCTTTATCTCATCTTCCCGTCATTCAACACCGCATAAGCGTCTCAGGCATAAGCTCCGTTTCCTCTCCCGCCTCATCCGACAATGCCGCTTCGCTCCACACTCTCCACGAAATATCGCTGAACGAACAGATAGAGCACCAGCAGCAGAACGATCACCAGCAATATGCCGGTATCTACGATCATCGCAATATAATTGGGATCAATCTTCACATTCGGATCGTAGCCGCCAGGAAGCATCGATTGTATGATTTTATTTAATCTGAAAAATAACATTTATACATGAATCAATTTCATAATGCTTAGTTACAAAATCGTAGACTAACCGAATTAAAGCATTTCCATTTTAAAAAAAACTATGCGGCTCGTTCTTGTAACTGACGGCTTAAACGATCACACGCTAACTTCATGCAATTGTAAACTAAAGTAACCAAGTTTAAATGAACCTTAGCTTTTTGACCTGTTCGATGTCTCACATTGTTCAGTTGGAAAAATTCTTTCAAGTAAGCATTCACTCTTTCCACTGCAGATCGTCTCTTAGCAATTTCTTTCCACTGCTTTGAGCCTCTGGCCGGAGCGGTATATTTTCTAAGATCCGTTGTAATCTTCATTTTATAGACCTTCTGGCAAAGTGAATCATGCGCTAATGGACAGCTTGCACATTCTTTCGGTCGAACATATTTGAGTATTTCATAGGTTGGATCGTAGCTGTCATAGCGATAAGAATGTTCCCTGACACAAGTGGGTGCGAAGTATTCGTCAAATCCAACAAGTTCTGGTTCCCGCCGACGATTATAAGCAATAACAGCATGTGCATCTGCTTCTCGAATTTGCTTGTATATGGCTTCATAATCATATCCAGCATCCATGGTTACGTACTTGATATTGAAATTCGGATGCTGTAATGCCATCCCTTTTAGGAGCGGAATGGCAGCTTTACCATCATTCAAGCTCCCAGAAGATAGCATTGCTCCAAGGATATATTGACTCTGCGATCCTACGGCAAGGTGACCTTTATAGCCATACCAAAAGACATTTTTGCCATCGCTATTCTTCTTGACTCCCCATTGCGGATCAAGAGGCATTTGATCTCGTAAAATGTTGAACGGCTCATGTAATTGGGCAGCGATTTCTTTCTCGAAGATTGGTTTTTGCTCCTCTTCTTCTTGTTTTTGTTTCAACCAAGCTTCGCGTTCAGCTTTCGCTTTTCGCCCACGCTTTTTGGGTTCTGGCTTTTCCTTTTCTTGCTTTGCAGGCGCCTGATCTCGAGCTTCGATATGGGTAGCATCAATAGCAACCGTATCGTCTGTAATAAATCCTTCGGCCATGGCATGTTCTAGTAGCTGCTGTTGCATCTCTTCTAGCGCATGGCTTTCGCTTATCTTACGCATTAATCGGGAGTAAGAAGAAGCCGATGGGATCGATTCTGACAGCATAAAGCCACAATCCAAGCGAAATAAGATGTCATGTTGAAGTCTCTTTATTAAATCTTTGATCGTAGGAATACGTTCTACGATTCGGATGATCAAGGAATAGACCATTGCCCTATAATTCACTTCAATGGGCGCACCATAAAGAGATGTTTTTCTGACCAAACGTAGAATAGGTGCAATGTCAATCGTAGAAAAAACCTCACGAAAACGATCTTTTTGTTCCATTTCATAAAGTTCTTGCAGGGTAAATAAACTCTCGTGTCGAATATATGGCATAGGGAGTTCACCTCGTCTCATTAGTTTGGTTTGGTCACTATACTAATTCGAGATTTGGGGAGGTACTCCTTTTTCTATGCCTTAAAAACCAGTCGTGGCAAGGCTTTTGATTTATGAAATTGATTCACATAACAAAATATATTTATTTTATTATTTGTTATATGTCCCGTATGCGCAGTTTATTCAACAAAAAAAGAGGCATCTCGCCTCTTCTTCAGCCGATTCATTATATTGTTGAATGTCTGATCACTACATCGCCAAGCAGCAACGTTTTCTCGTAATAATCATCCCTGTTCTTAATCCGGTGCAAAAGACAGTCGACAGCCCTGGCCCCCATCGCTCCCTTGGGAACATAAACTGACGTCAATTGGGGGACTAATTCCTCGGCGTATTCCGTATTGTCGAATCCCGTTAAGCCACACTCCGCAGGCATTTTAATGCCCCGTTCATTCAAAGCATCGTACACACTGAGGGCCACGCAGTCATTGGCGCATACAAAGATTTGCGGAAGCTGATCCTGCGGAACGGACATCACGCCCTCGTACTCATTGAGATTATCGGAAGCCATTAGCTGGGGAAGCTGATTATGCGCAATCCCATACTCGGCCAGCGAGTCCTGAAATGCTCTCCATCGCTCTTCAAAGCTAAAGGCATAGGATATTTTGCCCACAAACTGAAATCGCCGATATCCCTTGCTGATTAACAGGGCCATTAACTTTCTCATCATAAAATAATTATCCATAAACACGCCATCACATTGAATAACCGAATCCATATGATCGACCATGACCAGCGGCAGCTGCATCCTCTGCACCTCTAGCAGAACCTGAGTAGACACTGTCCCTACGCAAATTACGCCCAGGATCATTTCTGGATTGAACAGCTTCGTAACGCTATCGCGAAAGGGCTATGTCAAAGTAATCATGTCCAGGCCGTTATCCTAAGCTTTTTTTTGAAAGATTCCGTCATAAATAAATCTCCAATATTTATTCTCCGCATTCTGATAACGGATGTTCGGGAACAATACAAGGACTGTTCCTGACATAGCGTCATCTCTCAGATGCTGCACATATCGGGGCACCGAATGACGCGCATTCTCGAAAAACCCCAGCTCACCGGCAACCTTGACGATATATTCTCTCGTTTGCTTGCTTACTCCCGTCTTTCTGGAGAGCGCCCGAGAAACGGCAAATTTTGACACCCCAGCCATGTCGGCAATTTGCTGCATGGTGACCTTTCTTCTGACAAATAACCCTCCCAATCCATCATAACAACCCTTCCTAACCTAAACGCTTATCTTAGCATAACGAAATAACAAGAGCAAAACAACCGCGGCGCCTGAACCTTTTTCCTCAAAAATAAAAGGCTTCCGCAAAGGAAAATTCCTTTGAGAAAGCCTCATGGCTGCAGCTGTCTTCGAGCCTCCATCTCCGTAGCACGTGACTTACCGCCCCGTGAAATCGAACGGATTCGCTCCTGCCGGCAAAAGCTGCGAGAAGGGAAAGTAAAACTCAGGGAATCCGTTCACATAGGGCAAGTACTCATAGAGCGGAAAAAATATGACGACTCCCTGGTTTTTAACATAATACGACGGATTCTGGCCCACGGTCTTGAAGGTGCCGAAATAGCCCGGCGTTTGCTGAAACTGTTGGGCAATGGCCGGATCGACAATCTGGCGGTAGTCCGGATTGGCCCGAAGCAGCTCATCTAGCGTAAGCAGCTTGCCGTCCTCCAGCCGGAAGGTCAGCCCCTCCCGGTAGCTGTTTCCATGCGCGCCTCCTGTATAAGCATAGGTTTGCTCGTAGAGGCTCAGAATGCCGTTTTGATTATACGTAACCTTGAAATTGCCAAGAAACTCATATTTGTTTCCGCTGGGGGAGGGCTGGCTTTGCTTCGCTTCCTTGACCGATCTCTCGACGAACGCTTCGGCCCGGGCCTTAAAGAATGCATTGAGCTTCCGCTGGACAGATCTGTGCTTCAAGCGGCTTACATGCGGATACTCCGCTTTGATCAAGGCTCCCGGCAGAGACTTGGTGATCGTCTTCGTCTCAACCTTAACCCCTTGCTCCGGGGCAGCGGCCGTTCCAGCGGCCATCCCCTCAGCAGCCCTGGCGGCATCTGCTAGCCCGGCTTCAATCCCCCTCCCGTAAGCAGCAGCCGCGGCGATGCTTCCAGACGGCAATCCCGCCATTACCAGTACGGCCGCCAGTATAAAGACCCCGATTCGGTTACCCTTCCAACTGTTCAACTTGGCCTCACCTCTTTCTTGGGATAGTCGAATTATGTCCCTCTTCCAGCAAAATCATGCCCGCTGCCCAACGAAAGCATAGGACAAATAAAAAACAGTGAAGCGCAAATGCGCCTCACTGTGCAAATCCAAACCTGCTTCAATCGATGTCTATTATTCGCGGCCGCTCTTCAGCTCCGTCCAGAAACGGTCATAAAGCTGCAGCTTATCCTGAACGTCGCTAAGCCACTCGGTACGGGACAGCTCATCCGCGGAAAGATTGATCATCGTATCTGCATTATATTCGTCGCTATGGAATTCCTTCGCTTTGATATTCGGATCGCTGTATCCGATCGACTCGTAGTTCTTCGCGCTAACCTCAGGCTCCAGCATATAGTTGATGAACTTCTCCGCCAACTCCTTGTTCTTCGCGTCCTTCGGAATCGCATAGTTGTCCGCAAAGATAGTCCCGCCTTCTTTAGGTACTACATACGCCACATCCGGATTATCCTTCGCGATCACAGAAGCATCGCCGGACCATACCGTACCGATCCAGCCTTCTTCCTGAATCATTTTATTCTTGATATTATCGGTATCGAACGCAAGCACGCTCGGCAGCAGCTGCTTCAAGTCCTCCACTGCAGCGGTAATCTCCGCTTCATCCATCGAGCTGTTCGATTTGCCGGCTTTTTTCAAGGCCATCCCGATCACTTCCCGGTTATCGTCGAGCAGCAGCACTTTGCCTTTGTACGCCGGGTTCCACAGGTCCTCCCAGCTATCGATCTCGTCCTTGATGTACTTCTTGTTGTAAGCAATTCCCGTCACACCGGTCATATAGACAATGGAATATTTGTTGCCCGGATCAAATACAGGATCCTTGAACGCTGGATCGATGTTCTCGAAATTCGGGATATTCTCCATATTCAGCGGTGCAAGCAAGCCCTCTTTAATCATGGTGTCTACCATATAATCAGAAGGCTGAATCAGGTCATAGCCGCTGCCGCCTGTCTTGATCTTCGCCAGCAGATCCTCGTTGTTGGCAAAGACGTCATACACGATTTTCACGTTATATTCCTTCTCAAAATCAGCCAGTACATCGGCGTCGAAATTATCCGCCCAGCTGTATATGTTCAGCGTCTGCTTCCCTGACGATCCGCACCCGGACAGCAAGGAAATAACTAACATGCTCGCCAGCAGCACGCCGGCCCATCTCATTTTTTTCAATGTTTTGGTCTCCTCTCTTTAATAACCTATATAAGCTGATGGATTGAATGGGATGTAGGTTTAATTAATCCTATATACTTTAATCGCAGATTAAAAGTCAACTTTTCAGCACCGAAGCCTCCCCTCCTTAGAAAGGGAGGATGGATTGTTTCTTTTGCCCCTTGCCCCGGTTCAAAATATACTGCGCCAGTAAAATCAACGTCACGCTAACGACGATCAATATCGTACACAAAGCGTTAATTTCCGGGGAAATACCGCGTTTCACTTGTCCGTAAATATAGATCGGCAGCGTTGTTGAGCTTGGTCCGCTTACGAAGAAGCTTACCATGAAATCATCCAGGGACAACGTAAAAGCAATGAGCGCCCCGGCCACAATACCCGGCATAATTTGCGGGAAAGTAACGTAACGGAACGTCTGCCAGGCGCTGGCCCCCAGGTCATTGGCAGCCTCCTCCAGCTGCTTGCCCATTCCGGCAAGCCGTGTGCTGACCACTACGTATACATAGGACATGCTAAATGTAATATGCGCAAAGATGATCGTAAGCTTGCCCATGGGAACTTGAAATTGGGTAAACAGGACAAGCAGCGATAATCCCATAATAATATCCGGTATAATAATCGGCAAGTAAAGCAACCCGCCCATTCCGGCCCGCAGCTTGCGGTTCAGCTTCTTCATCGACAGCGCGGCCATCGTTCCCAGAATCATAGACACCACCGTGGACACCGCCGCAACGATCAAGCTGTTGCTCAGCGCCTCAATGACCCGCCGATTTTTGAACAAGGAGGCGTACCAATCCAGCGTAAAGCCGCTCCAATCCGCAGCCAATCGCGAGCTGTTAAAGGAATAAGCGATAATGAAAGCGATCGGTACATAAATAAACACCATCATAAGGAGCGAATGGAATCCGAGCAGCGGATGCGTCTTCGTCTTCATCAGCGACCCTCCTTCACTTTTAAGTGTCTGGAAGTCATCGCTTTGTTAAACAAGGCGATCATGATCAAGGATGTAATTACGAAAATAATCGACAGAGCCGAGCCGAACGGCCAGTCCCGCGCTCCCGAGAATTGCGCCTGGATGACATTGCTGATCATCGCCGATTTCGCACCGCCCAAAATATCCGTTACCACGAACATTCCCGTCGTGGAGACATAGACCAGCACCGAGCCCGTCATGATGCCCGATCTGGTCTGCGGTACTGTGATATGCCAGAACGCCTTCCAAGGCGATGCCCCTAGGTCGCTGGCCGCCTCCAGCAGCTTCTTGTCCATCTGCTCCAGCGCCACATAAATCGGCAGCACCATAAAGGGGATGAACGTATAGACCATGCCGAGCAGAACAGCCCCCCGCGTATACAGCAGCTGCAGCGGCTCATGAATGAGGCCGATATCGATCAGCAGATTGTTGACGACGCCCTGCGTCCGAAGCAGCAGTACCCAGGCATAGGTACGAATGAGGAAATTGATCCAGAACGGAATCGTAACCAGGATCAGCCCCCAGGTCTGTCTCTTCGGGCCGGAATTGGCGATATAATAAGCCAGCGGATAGCTAAGCACAAGACAGATCACCGTCGTCAGGACCGACAGCACGATTGTATCCCAGTAAATCCCCAAATACAATGGATCGAAAAAACGGGCATAAGCTTCCAGGCTAAAGCCAGCTACGACGCCGCCTACCTGGTCACGGCCCATGAATGACATCCCGACGACGATCAGCATCGGAATGACGAGGAATACGCCCAGCCACAACATTACCGGCAATACGGACAGGCTCAATTTTCTCATGGCCCGATGTTCACCTCATCCTCGGCGTTCCAATCCACCCCAACCTTATCGCCGATGCTCCAAGGACGGTCATCAGTGAGATCGAAGACAATCGACACGGTCATCGGTTCATTATCAAGCTGAACGATCAGCTTATGAATGCTCCCCAAATACAAGACGTCCATGATCTCTCCGCTGCGTTTGGAGTCATCCACCTGCCTGCTTGCCCGCAATTTCTCCGGGCGCACAGCAAATAGCCGCCCTTCGCTGGAGAAAATGTTATTCTCACCTACAAAGGTGGCGGAGAACAGGGTAGACGGGGTTGCATAAATTTCGCGAGGTGTGCCGATTTGTTCCACTTGTCCGTTATTCATGATCACGATCCGGTCGGACAGCATCATCGCTTCTTCCTGATCGTGAGTGACATATACAAACGTAATGCCTAAGCTGCGCTGCAGCTGCTTCAGCTCGGATTGCAGATTTTTTCTAAGCTGCAAATCAAGGGCGCCTAGCGGCTCGTCCAGCAGAAGCACCTTCGGCTTGTTCGCAATCGCCCGGGCGATCGCTACGCGCTGCTGCTGTCCGCCGGACAGCTGGTGCGGATACCGCTTCACCAACGGAGTCAGCTGGGTCATCGCGACCGCTTCCTCTACCCGCTGGCGCTGCTCCTTGAGCGGGAATTTCTTCATTTTCAAGCCAAAGGCGATATTATCCTCCACAGTCATATGCGGAAATAACGCATAGTGCTGGAATACCAGGTTCAAATCCCGGCGATTGGGAGGCAAATGGGTCAAATCCTTTCCGTCCAGCATAATCTTGCCGCTTGTCGGTTGCTCGAACCCGGCGATCATGCGTAAAATCGTCGTCTTGCCGCAGCCGCTCGGGCCCAGCAGGGTTAGGAATTCCCCTTCTCGTATGGTGAGCGAAAGCGGATGCACAACGACTTGTCCCCCAAAGCTCTTCTCAACTTCGGCCAGTTCAATCATGTATGCACCAACTCCTTCAGGTCTACTAAGAAAAAAAAGCCATATCCATTGGTATGGCTTTTAACAGGTCAGTCGATTCATTTTTTGCATATTCACTATACCTTGTTTTGCGCTCAGATACAACACTTTTCTAGGCCATTTGGCAGAACTAAAGAAGGTTTTGTGAAGGTTATGCTGTTATTCGTCAAATAAAAGGACCGTGAGCCCTCTGTCCCTTGACAGATTCCAGCGTCACGGCCTTAGCATTCAGCCCCGGTCCGGATTGCTCCGTCCCTCCAGGTTATTTCATTTCATACATCACGGAAAGCGTCGTCTTTACGCTGATCTCTCCGGGCTCGATGGAGGTAGCCTGATCCATGGAGGCTTTCTCCGCTACGGCGAAGCTCATGTTCATATACGGAGCATAGTCGTTGCTTGACTGAGTCACACTTAACACCATGCCGACCTGGCGTTTCGCGGCCTTGGCAATCGCGGCGGCTTTCATGTCCGCATTAGCCATCGCCTTCTGGATCACTTGCTCCTGATATTGATCCGGGTTCTCGGTAGAGAAGCGGACATTATCAATGCGGTTAGCCCCTGCCTTCGTAATCTCGTCCAGCAGCTGGCCTACCTTCTCCAGATCGCGGTAAGTAATCGATAGGGTATGATAAGCGGAATAGCCCTTGACCTTCTGGCCTTCCTTCTCGGAATAACTGTAGTTCGGCTGCACCGAGAACTGGCCCGTCTTGATATCCTTCGCATCGAGCTTCCACGTCTCCTTCAGCAGCGCATTCACCTTGGCCATTTTGGCTGCATTTTGACTTTGCGCCTCCTTCGCCGTGTCCGCCTGCGTCTCAACGCCTACGGAAATGTAAGCGACGTCCGGCTTGACCATGATTTCTCCGCTGCCCGAAACATGAATTACATTACGCTGCGACTCACTGTCAGCATATACAGGCTGCACCATATCCAACCTCCCGCCAATGAATGAACCTCCTGCTAATAATGCGCTTGCAATCACGACTGCGCCTACTGGCTTGAACCATTTTTTCATTAGTAATGACCTCCAATATAGGATGAGTTTAACTACTAAACGGAAGCTTGCAGGCAAATGTTGCAGCAGAGCATTCATAACTTTGGAAAATTATTGTGAAATAATCCATCTCCATTTAAAAAGGGACAACTTCGCGGCCATTACCCCGAAATCGTCCCTTCTTGTACACTGGCAGCCCCCATTACTGGTTCTCCAGTTCCTCTTTGCTTACCAGATTAATTAAAGCGTTTGCGGCCTGCTCCGCATCTGCGCCATCTGCACTGATGTAGATTTCCGTTCCGGTGCTTATGGCAAGGCTCATAATACCCATGATACTTTTAGCATTTACTTTTTTATCGTCTTTCTCAACAAATATTTCAGATGAGTATTTATTCGCTTCCTGAACGAAAAGCGCTGCCGGCCGAGCGTGTAGACCCGTTTTCAATCGAACAGTTACCGGGTGTTTGATCATGAAACCTTACCCCCTATTACGAATTCAATAGCATGTTGTAAAATGATATAATCTTGGTAAATTTATATCATTATATCATATACAGACTATAACAGACTAGTTATACCCCTGCGCCTCCGCGAATTTTTTCCGCCAGCTCATCGATTTTTCGCAGTCTGTGGTTAACGCCTGACTTGCTCACCTTGCCTTTGAGCAGCTCCCCGACCTCCTTCAGGTTCATATCGGGATGGGCGAGACGCACTTCAGCGACTTCGCGCAGCTTCTCCGGAAGGTTCTCAAGTCCCACTTCTTTCTCTAAAAGCCTGATATTCTCGATTTGCCTGACGGCTGCACCAATGGTCTTATTCAAATTTGCCGTTTCGCAGTTCACGATCCGATTGACCGAATTGCGCATATCGCGCATAATGCGTACGTCCTCGAATTTGAACAACGCCTGATGGGCGCCGATAATGTTCAGCAGCTCGATAATTTTCTCGCCTTCCTTGATGTAGAAAATGAAGCCCTTCTTGCGCTCGATGCATCGCGCATTCAGGTGGAATTCATTGGCGAGCTCAACCAGGGCCTTGCAGTGCTCCTCATACATGGAGGCGATCTCCAGATGGTACGAGGAGCCCTCCGGATTGTTGACGGAGCCTCCCGCCATAAATGCCCCGCGCAGATAGGCCCGTTTACAACAGTTTTTCCGGGTCAACTCCGGATTAATCCCCTGGGTAAAAATAAAACCCTCAGACACGATGTTCAACGTCTTCAGTATCTCCTGAACCCTGGCCGGAATTCGTACGATATAGACGTTATTTTTCTTTAACCGCATTTTCTTCCGTACAAGCAGCTCCGTATGAACCTGAAAGTGCTTCTTCAGTAAAGAATAAATTCGCCTTGCTATCGCGGCGTTTTCGGTAGATATGTCCAGAACAACCTTTTTGTTCGAAACCTGCACCGAGCCGTTCATCCGGATTAACGCGGACAGCTCGGCCTGCTCGCAGCAGGGCTCAGCCTCGACCATCGTTAGTTCCTTTTTGGTTTGCGCCGCAAACGACAAGGGTCTCACCTCTTTCGTAAATTCCAGTTCTGCACCAATTGGTAAATATGCTGACTCAGTTTGTCGGCATCATGGCGCAAATAACGACGGAACAACACAAGCGTATCGGCTATAACTTTATAGCCTTGGCCGGTAACAGCGTCCCAATCGACCTCGACGGGCTTGGCGCCTTGCTCGGCATAGAAATCCTGAACCTGGGCCGGGATTTCGCCGTCATTAACGATGACATAATCGAATAAATGATGACCTACATGATCGTAAATCGCCTGCAAGTGATCGCTTACCGTATAGTTATCGGTTTCGCCAGGCTGAGTCATGACGTTGCATACGAATATCTTGATTGCATCCTTGTTGGCCAGAACCGATTCCGTCAGCTTCGGCACGAGCAAATTCGGGATGATGCTCGTATACAGACTGCCTGGGCCAATCAGAATGGCGTCCGCTTCGCGAATCGCTTCACAAGCCTCCGGCAGCGGCTCCACCTCCTCCGGCTCCAAGAAGATCCGCTTGATCTTGCCCCGAGCCTCGGGAATCTTAGATTCCCCCGTGACAATGCTGCCGTCCTCCATCTCTGCATGCAGCACCACCGCCTGGTCGGCGGCGGGGAGCACGCGTCCGCGTACCGCGAATACGCGGCTCAGCTCCCGGACAGCCGTTACGAAATCGCCGGATATGTCTGTAATAGCCGCTAATATTAAATTGCCCAAACTATGCCCCGCTAGTCCCGAGCCGTTGGAAAAACGGTAACTCAGCATATTCGATAGCAAAGGTTCTACGTCCGCCAGCGCGGTCAATACGTTACGAATGTCGCCGGGAGGAGGCATATGCAGCTCGCTCCGCAGAATTCCAGAGCTCCCCCCATCGTCGGCGACGGTAACAATGGCCGTGATATCGAGCGGTTTTTCCTTCAAGCCGCGAAGCATGACCGACAGGCCGGTTCCACCGCCCATCACTACAATTCGCGGCACTTTTGTCTCGTTAGCTCGACTCATCGTCTTGATTCACCCTCTTAATGTCGGTCTCGGCCCTCGTCCCTGTGGCTTACGCGAACCGTCTCCGTTTCACTAGTTCCGAGCATCCGGCCCAAATATTCGGCAATGGCGACCGAACGGTGTTTCCCTCCAGTACAGCCAATGGCGATAATGACCTGACTTTTCCCCTCTTTATGATATTGGGGCAGCAGGAAGTGCAGCATATCCAGCAGCTTGGTCAGGAAGGACTGCGTCTCCGGCCACTTCATAACATAATCATATACATCGCTGTCTTGTCCGGTGTGTGGACGAAGCTGCTCAATATAATGAGGGTTCGGCAGGAACCGGACATCGAACACCAGATCGGCGTCGATCGGTATTCCATATTTAAATCCGAAGGATGTAATGTTAACGGATAAATGATTGCTCTCCAAATGGGAAAAGCGGGAAATGATCTTCTCCTTGAGCTGGGCAGGCTTGATATTGCTCGTGTCGATGACCTGGGTGGCGGACAGCTTCAGCTCCTCCAGCATTTTCCGCTCCAGCCGGATCCCGTCGAGAGGCATACCGTCCGGCGCAAGCGGATGGCGGCGGCGGCTCTCCTTGTATCGCTGCACCAATACGGAATCAGTGGCATCCAGGAATAGAATTTCACAATTAATCGTAAAATGATCTTTTACATAACCGAGCGACTCGGATAACGCCGTAAAGAACTCCCGGCCCCGCAGGTCGATAACAAGCGCTACCTTGGCGATTTTGCCATTCGACTGCTCGATCAGCTCAGCGAATTTGGGGATGAGTACCGGAGGCAAATTGTCCACGCAGAAGAACCCTAGATCTTCCAGGCTCCTGACGGCGAGCGATTTCCCTGCACCCGACATGCCTGTAATGATAATCAAATTGGCAACTGAAGCTTTCTCCTTCTCTGACATGCATTTCCCTCCTCGTGTTCTCCTGTTCTACTCTTCTATCTATTATATAACTAAATATCGACAGCATATATCGACAGAATTGAATGACAGACCCCCGAATTTGAGCTTGCTAGCGTTCGAATCTTAAGAGCGGGTAAACAGGCCGGCTGCGCCAACCATTCCAGCGTTGTTGCCCAGCGTAGCAGGAACGATGCTTACCCCTCTTGCCACGACTTCAGGAGTCAGCTTCTGGAACACACTGCGTACTTCATTAAAGAGAATGTCCCCTGCCTTGGATACGCCGCCGCCAATAATAAATGCTTCCGGATTAAGAACTACAGCTGCGGCGGCCAGCGCCTTGCCTAGATAGAACGCGGCACGGTTGACGATCCGAATCGCCACCTCATCCCCCTCTTTAGCTGCATCAAAAACATCCTTCGCCATGATTTTCTCCACTTGCGACAGCGTCGTGCGTTCGCCTCTGGCCACAGCGTCATTCGCCATCCGAATAATGCCGGTCGCGGAGGATACCGTCTCGAGGCATCCCGTCTCGCCGCAGCCGCACTGAATCGCTTCCAGATCGGGAACCACGGACATATGGCCAAGCTCGCCTGCAAAGCCGGCGAACCCTTGGTAAATTTTGCCGTGAATAATAATGCCGGCACCAACGCCGGTGCCCAGCGTAACGCAGGCGCAATGATCGATGCCCTTGCCCGCGCCGCTCCATGCTTCGCCCAGTGCTGCAACGTTGGCATCATTGTCTATTTTGACGGGCTTGCCCAGACGTGCCTCCAGAATCTCTCGAATCGGAAGATCCTTCAAACCTACATTCGGTGCAAAGATGATGATCCCTTCGCGTACGTCCGTAAATCCGGCAACTCCAGCCCCGACGCCTGCTACCTGTTCCCAATCGAAAGGGGATTGCTCCACAATATGGCGGACATACTTCTCGATATTGTTCACAACGGTATCAGAACCTTTATCAGCTTCGGTTGGCCCTTCATAGGTATGAAGAAGCTGCCCCTCATCATTACAGATGCCGACTTTGATCGCAGTCCCGCCAAGGTCAACACCAATGTAGATTTTTTCAGACATTGTACAAGCCACCTTTTTCTTCAAATAAAATAGTTTATCCTACGTACCAACTATAAGCGAACCACACCGTTCGGTCAAGAGAAGCGAGCTGCAGAAAATCCAGTAAATACAAGGCTTTCAGCGCAAATGACGAAATTCACAAGGGGGGTTTACATCAGAAAAGCACCTGCTGCCGCCTGATTCAGAACAGGAGCCGCCCCTTCAATTTCCCAGCAAAAAACCCCGCCGCTGGCGGGGTTTCCATAATATAGCTGCACATCCTTAATATATCTTCTTAAGACAGGATCCGCTTCTGTCCCTCAAGGGCCTGGATGGGGGCGATATTTTGTGTAAATTCCAAGGTTCCCATATACCGCCCTTCGGGGCTGCGAACCGCGAAATAACGGATATAGACGAATTTATCCTTAAACGGAATCCAGAAGTCCTCGGAATCCTTGCGCCCGGCCTTGAAGTCCTCCAGCAGCTCATTGACGACATGCACGCTTTGCGGAGGATGGCAGTTCTGTACCGTACGTCCGATAACGGCCTTTGTCCGGGCGAATATTCGCTCCTTCCCATGGGAGAAGTATCGGACGACATCGTGCTCGTCGATAAACGTCAGATCGACAGGCAGATGATTCATGATCGCTTCGAGCTGCGCAGCCATCAGTATCCCCGTCTCAAAGCGGATCAGCCCCTCCGGCAGATGGCCATCCTCTGTCCCCTCTTTAGCCTCGTCGAACGGAAGCGGCACACGCTCCGGAATCCACTTCTCCTCCGGAGCCGTCAGACAATAGCCGATCTCATCGCTCTCCGCGGCAATCTTAACCCATTCATCCTCCGTGAGCTTCTCCAAAGCCATTGGCAGCAAAATATTCTCTTCCTTGAAAATCATCTCGTTGACCTCAGTGATCACACGCTCCAGGTCAATAATGAGCATATCCTTATCCGCTGCACAGTCGCCGTTGTAGCTCATCAGCTTCTCCTTCACTTCCTTGATCATCGCACGAATGGCATCATCCACGCCCCACATGACCTTGGTAGGGCCATAGATCCCGTATTTCTCCAAGTAAGGAAAGAGCAAATTTTCCTTACGGCTATAATGCTTATCAAGATCCAGAAGCAGATTCAAATCCTCGACCAGCTTATAGACTATTTCCGAATTGTCCTCCCGGCGGAATTTGTCCTTATGCAGCTCCAGCTTGAAATTGACATGCCGCTCAATCTCGCGGTTCTCCAGCTTAAAAGTATGGACGGGGTGCCCCGGCTGTTCCTCCGGCTTGGACGAGCGGTGAATTTCCTCAATAGAACCTTTAAAAATAGCTGTGTGCACAGAACACAGACGCTGCACCTCAGAGACCGGAATGCCTTCCTCCTCCATCAGGGCGTGCTCCATCGCGGATATTTCGGCCACCGTCACGTCCCCTACTGCTTCCTCGAACCGGGCCTTGACCTCCTCCACGCTCTTGCCTTCATGCAGCTCCTTGATGATTTCCTTCAGCAGCTGCTGCCGACGTCCTTGCTCCGGTACCGCATGCTCGCGGTTATTGATCATTTCGCTCATCACCGTATCCTCCTCTATTTTTAAGCCAATGATTTAAAAATATCCTGAACTCTGGACATCCAATGCGCCGCCTGAGCTACTCCGTAATTTCATAGCCCTTGGCGCGAAACGCGCCCTTGATCGCTTCCAGCTCTACCCTGCGCAGCCTGGCTCCCTGGGGGATCGTCATAAGCCGTCCCGCGCTCTGCAGCATTCCCGGCTTGGCCAGCTGCTCAAAGCCCAACCCTATCATGATCTCGATGATTTCAGGGTCGGCCGTGCATAACTCGTATACCGTTTTACGCAAATCGATCACTTTTCCCATGAACGCTCACCGCATTTCTTCAAATTTGAATGAAAACCATTCTCATATCAAAATTAGCACAGCCCGCCATGGGATCTTGTGATTACAATCACAAGGGTATCGGTGCTCTGACAGACTAGTTTATTTTTTGATGCAGATTTGTCACAATAGGAGCAGAAGGAGGCTTAACGATGAATCCCATTCATTTGCTATATATCGAAGACGATCCAGAAATCGGAACGTGGGTTAACGAGAATCTGCAGGATCGCGGCTACCGCGTGACATGGCTCAAGACCGGGGAACGCGCCCTGGATTATGCCGATACCTGCCGGCTCGCCATCCTTGATGTCATGCTCCCAGGCCTCGACGGCTTCACAGTCGGACAGCGGCTCAAGAAGCAGCACCCGAATCTGCCCGTATTGATGCTGTCGGCAAGAGCCTCGATCGACGACAAGCTGCAGGGCCTGGAGTTTGCGGACGATTACTTGACAAAGCCGTTCCATCCGGATGAGCTAGCCGCCCGAATCGAAGTGCTGCTTCGCCGCAGCGGCAATGCATCTCCCGGGCCGCTCAAGCTGCAGCATCTTCTCGTCCATGAGCGCGAGAACCTCATTATCAACCAGGACACCGGAGAAGAGATTTTGCTGACCGGGAAGCAGTTTCACATTTTCAACTACCTGCTGCGCCACCTTGGTCAAATCATGACAAAGGAGCAGATCTATGAAGCCGTATGGGGAGAGCCCTACCTGGAAGGCGATAAGACCTTGATGGTTCACATCCGGCATTTGCGTGAAAAAATTGAACGCGATCCCGCCTCGCCCGAAATTATCGAGACGATCCGCGGCATCGGCTACCGGGTGAGAGCATGAAATTCATGAAACAGAGCCCCTTGCAGCGCTTTCGGACCTCTCTTCTGTCCCGTTACGTACTCATTATCGCTACGGCCCTTGTATTTATCCCCGTGCTAATGCCCGCCAGCTTCTTGGCCTCCTGGGCAGTTAACCGGATGCTGATTCTCGGCGAGCAGGAAGAGTACCAGCTGCCCTATGGCTCGGCTCATGACCTGGAGAAGATGTGGCATGAGCAGGCCCATGCATTGGCCGGAGCCCTGCCCGAGGAGATCGATGCCAGGCTAACCGAGCTAAAGGCGAAGTACCCCGATGCCTCGCTATTCTGGGTTGATGGGGAAGGCTCCACTCAGCTGCAGCTGCCTGTACAGACTGAGCTTCCTGAGCAATGGTCGGCGGAAGATACAATCGCCTTCATGAAATCAGGATTCAATGCCGATCCCTACACGGTAGTCGCCTTAATCGGAGGAAGCCAGGAGGCGCAGCAAGGATTCATGGTCTTCGAGCTGCCGCGTTCCTATCTAACCCCGCAAGGACGGCCCAGCGACAGCCGATTCTATGGCTTGTTCATGGCACTGATCTTCGGCATCTTCATTCTGCTGTCCTATGTATTCTTCCGCGGCATCCGCAGACGCCTCCTCAGGCTGGAGGCGGCCATGACGCGGGTCGGAGAGAACGGGCTCCCGTCGCCTACGGATGAAGGGCGGCCCGATGAAATCGGCAGGCTGGAACAGGCCTTCAATCGCATGGTGCATCAACTGGAGGAGGGGCGCCAAAGGGAACGTAAGGAAGAGGAGTTGCGCAAGAATTTGATCGCCAACCTGTCCCACGACCTGCGGACACCGCTAACCGTACTCGGCAGCCACCTCTATTCTATGGGGAAAGAGCCGTTATCCCCGCAAGGACGGCAATCCTTATCCTTGATGGAGGCGAAGCTGACAGATCTCGACCACTTGATCGATCATCTGTTGTCCTACAATTTGCTGACGAGCGGGAAATACGCCCTGTCCATAGAGCTGCAGGATGTGCATCGCATCGTCAGAGAGAGTGCCGCCGCTTGGTACCCCGTCTGGGAGAAGACCGGCATGGCTGTCGACATCAGCCTGCCGGAAGAGCCGCTGAGATGGACAGTCGACACACAGGGCTTCCGGCGCGTGCTGGACAACCTCTTCCAGAACGTCGTCCGCCACGCCGGTTCAGGCGAGTATGTAGGCATCCATACGGCACGCTGGAAGGGACGCGCCGCGCTGATCATTGCGGATCACGGCCCCGGCTTGAATGCTGCCTCAACAGCCAAAGGAGCGGGCCTCGGCCTGGCCATCGTAGAGCTGCTGCTCCGGGAGATGGGGCTGCGCCTCGACGCGGAATCCTCAACCGAAGGCACTAGGTTCGTGATCTACCCCGCTTCTTAAACTAAACTTAAACTTCCTCCGCTGCTGCATTTAAACTTCGAAAGTTATGCTGGTTACCGAGGTGATATGCAGTGAGCGAATTGATTATTCAAACTAAAGGCTTGACGAAGAAATACCGCGGCCGCCCGGCCGTCGATCAATTGAATCTGGAAATTTCCAAGGGGGATATTTACGGCTTCCTTGGCCCCAACGGAGCCGGCAAAACAACGACGATCCGCATGCTGCTCGGACTGATTCAGCCAACAAGCGGCTCGATCTCCATTTTCGGGCGGGAGCTGAAGCGGGATAAGCTGAACATTCTGCGCCGTATCGGATCTCTGGTGGAGTATCCCTCCTATTACGGCCATTTGAGCGCCATCGACAACCTGGAGGCTATCCGGCGCATTCTTGACGTGCCGAAGCCGCGGATCGACGAGGTGCTGGAGATCGTCTCCCTGACGAAGGAAGCGAAGCGTCCGGTCAAAGGCTACTCTCTGGGCATGAAGCAGCGGCTTGGCATTGCCGCTTCATTGCTCGGCAACCCCGAGCTCCTGATCCTGGATGAACCGACCAACGGGCTCGACCCTTCGGGAATTCATGAAATGCGCGAGCTGATCAAAAGCATGCCGCAGCAATATGGCATCACCGTACTCGTCTCCAGCCACCTGTTGGGCGAGGTCGAGCAAATGGCCCATAAGGTCGGCATTATTCGCGAAGGACGGATGGTATTCCAGGATACGATCGATAATTTGCGCCTTCAGGCGCAGCATGATATCGAGCTTGTCGTATCCGAGCCCGATTCCGCGATCTGGATCGCCCGTGATCTGGGCCAGACGGGCACCCTCCAAGGGGGGATAATGACCTTCCCGGGCATGAAGGATCCCCAGGTCGCCCATTTGGTGAAGCGGCTCGTCGAGAACGGACATGCCATCTACCGGGTTGAGCAGAAGAAGAAATCCCTGGAGGATATCTTCATGCAGGTGATCGGGGAGGGATCGCTATGATGCTGCTGCGCTCCCTTCGCGCTGATTTCCTAAAAATACGCCGCAAGGGCATCTGGTTCCTGGTTTTCCTGGCGCCGATCGGCCTTGTCGCAATGCAGGGATTGAATTTCGGACTGCGTTTTGACTACTTATCCAAGAGATACGAGGACGATCTCTGGGGCGGGCTAATTTACAATATTGAGCAGTTCATTCCGATGGCGCTATTTCTCGGCTGCACCTTGATCAGCTCCCTCGTCGCCAACGTAGAGCATCAGATGAGCTCATGGAAGCAGCTGCTCGCTTTGCCGGTATCGCGGAGCGCCGTATTTCTGGCCAAGTTCACCCTATGCGTGCTGGTGCTTGCCGTCTCCTGCCTGCTGCTGCCCATCCTTACCGCAGGACTCGGCCTCCTGCTCGGCTTCGAGCCGGCGCTGCCCGTACAAGAGCTGCTCTCGATGGGCTTCATACCTTACTTGGCCGCCTGGCCGCTGCTGGCCCTTCAGCTCTGGCTGTCGCTAACGTTCCGCAACCAGGCGCTTCCGGTATCGATTGGCGTTGCGGCAGCGATTCTCTCGCCATTTACGCTGGATTTATCCGTATGGCTGCCGCTGAATTGGGCCACGCTGGCCATGATGGACACCAGCCCGGTCGCCTACCTGCTTGGCGGAGTTTCCCTCAGCCTCTTCCTGCTCATGATCAGCCTGCTGCACTTTAACCGAAAGGATGTGGATTAACTATGCGGACGTTCCTGCGAATTTTGTCGGCAGAGACGCTGAAAATGTCCAGATCCGGTATTTGGCTGATTATTCTGGCCAGCCCGATCCTCTCGCTATTGATTGGGGCATTGGTGTCGGTTCCCGCGGGCGCAGACCCCTGGCCAATCATGGTCGGCAGCATGGTAATGCTGCACGGCATGCTGTTCCTGCCTATTATGGCGGGGCTGTTCGCGGCCTTCGTCTGCCGCTACGAGCACACCGGCGGCGGCTGGAAGCAGCTGCTTGTCCTGCCCGTAACGCGTACAGGCGTATATCTCGCTAAATTCGCCGTCGTGGCTGGCATGCTTGCGCTAAGCCAGCTCTTCTTCCTTCTGGCCTTGATCGGCGCGGCGAAATATCATGGCTTTCCGGGAGCGATGCCTTGGGACATGTTCCTGAAGAGCATTCTGGGCGGCTGGATCGCCTGCCTGCCGCTCGTCGCGCTGCAGCTTGGGGCATCGCTCAACTGGTCGAGCTTCGCTGCCCCGCTGTCGCTGAACGTCTCATTGACGATTCCGAATATGCTGATCGTCAATTCGGCCACCTACGGCCCGTTCTATCCCTGGGCTCAGCCGGTATTGGCGATGATGCCAGGCGGCGAAGCCAATTACGGCGCCTTTAATCTGCCTTATCAAAGCCTGCTCATCACCGTGCTGGGGAGCTTCCTCCTATTCTTCCTGGCCGGTCTTACCTACTTCCGGCGGAAAGAAATTTAACCGCTGCGGCTCTGGCCCAGAACCCTTAAATTAAACTTACAATTTGCAATAATAAAGGCTGTTCCTAGCGTCATCCATCTGAGGATGACACTTAAGAACAGCCTTTTGGATTAATTATGAATTAAGCGTCTCGCTCCAGTCGCGAACCATCGAGCCCTCCAGCAGCTTCTCGCAATCCATCGCCGCCATGCAGCCGGAGCCTGCGGCGGTAATCGCCTGGCGATAGCGCGTGTCCTGCACGTCACCGCAGGCGAACACGCCTTCAACGTTCGTCATCGTCGTCCCGGGCTTCACAAGGATATACCCATGCTCATCCGTCTCAATCTGCCCGCCGAGGAACTTCGTATTCGGGGTATGGCCGATCGCGACAAAGATGCCGTCCACGGGAATCAGCTCCTCCTCATTCGTCGCGTTATTGCGAACCTTAAGGCCGATCACCTTGCCCTGCTCATCCGTCGATACCTCTAACGGAGTACGATTGAGCGCCCATTCAATCTTCTCATTATTCCTGGCTCGATCCTGCATGATCTTCGAGGCCCGGAGCTCATCGCGCCGATGCACGATGGTCACGCTGGTAGCAAAGCGCGTCAAGAAGCTCGCTTCCTCCATCGCCGAGTCTCCGCCGCCGATCACGGCAATTCTCTTGCCGCGGAAGAAGAACCCGTCGCAGGTGGCGCAGGTGCTTACCCCCCGGCCTACGTTCTCCTTCTCCCCCGGGATGTCCAAATATTTGGCGGAGGCTCCCGTCGAGATAATGACGGTCTCCGCCTCAAGGACTTCGCCGCCCTCGAGGGTCAGCTTGAACGGCCGTTGACGCAGCTCGGCCTCCTGTACCCAGCCGCTCCGGAATTGAGCTCCAAAGCGCTCTGCCTGCTTCCGCATCTGATCCATTAGCTCCGGTCCCAGGATGCCCTGCGGAAAACCCGGGAAATTCTCAACCTCCGTGGTGGTCGTCAGCTGCCCTCCCGGCTGTGTCCCCTCGATCACGAGCGGATTCAAATTCGCCCGGGCCAAGTATATCGCCGCCGTCAGTCCCGCCGGACCGGTTCCAATTACAATCGCCTTGTACATTAATTCCAACCTCCCTGGTACTCATGGTTCATCAAATCAATTCATAATTCGCTATGATTCATTATGTAATTGATCCTATACACAAGTTTTACCCAAGAGAGGCCTGCTTTACCCTTCCCCCGGCAATCTGCCGCCATCCGCATGCTTTTATTGCACAAAGAGGAAGGTATCGTCCCTGCCCTGGACGTTGCATACCTGGCTCATCCGCCGGGCGTAACGGCTTGCCGTCGACGGAGAAATCCCGTAACGCTTCGCCACCTCTTCATAGGTTAGCGATTTACGGTGCATCTTCGCCGTCAAGTAATCGAGCGCCGCTGCCCAGCCTTCAATATGGGCCATCGCCGGAATGTCCGGATATAGGCGGGTTAGAAAATCTACCCATAGCGTTTCAATATTATGCCTCAGCCGTAAATCTGTGGTCTTCCCTATGCGCTTGACGGCCAAATCGACGACCGCCTGCCATTCGCTTCGCCATACCGGTAAGCCGGAGCCGATCTTGCCGGGATCGACCATGATCGTCGCCCCGCCCTTTCGAACAGGCACAGGGCCTTTAACGCCAAGGGATCGCAGCACTAAGACAGCTATGTCCTTCAAGTACTCGTCCTCCTCCGGAACGAGCAGGAAGGCCAGCAGCGCCTCCTCGACCTCCTGATCGGCGATCAGACCAAGGGCTTGAATAACTTGCAGCTTCGTACGGGAATCTCCGTGGCGCAGCGCCCAGAAGAAGGAAGAGCGAATGAGAGGATTGTCCCGGATTTCCGGAGGAAAGCCATTCTTCCATTTCTCCGGATGCTTCAGCTGCTCTTCAAAAGGAAGGTTATAATGATAGTTAATCGAAGGATACTCGCCTTGCCGTCCAGCATCATCCATTCTGTTCAAATAAAAAGAGGCGATATCCGAGCCAGGATCCAGCTTGACCAGCTGCTGCCAGAGCGCTCGCGCCGCCGGATATCTCCCGGAATTATAGGCTGCCGCTGCAGCATAGTGATATAAGACAGGGTCTCGATTCACTTCATGATCCTGAAGCAGCCGCCTGAAGTGAACATAAGCTGTTGCGTGCTCCCCGAGAATCCCCATCGTCGTCGCCAGCTTGAACAAATGCTCCTGGTGAAAAGGCACAACGATCCGCAGCAAACCCCGCAGCTTGTCCAATGCGGCTGTATTTCCTTCCCTCTGCAGGAATATCGCCAGATTGCACAAGCCATGCAAATTGCCGGCATCCCGCTTCAGCACCTCCTCGATGGCCTCCATCGCCTGCGGGAACAGACCCAGGTAATAGTATCCTAAGGCCAAATTGTTGCGAGCTGCCAGGAAATCCGGGTCCTTCGCCACAATCTCCTCCAGCTGCTTCACAGCCTGGGCGAATTTCCCCTCCTCAAGCCACTCGCGGGCCAATTCATGCTCGATCATGCCTTCGCGCGCTTTGATGCTTTTTAATTGTGCCGGACGCCCCAGCTCATATTGCAGCAGCTCCATCATCTCTTCCGCCTCGGCCAGAAACTGCCCGCCCGCGTCCTCCTGCAAATACATAATTAATGCTTCTTCCGCTGCTTCAAACTGCTCCATATTCGCATAATTATTAGCCATATAGAAATAACATTCCGTCATGGACGGATCAATGTCCTGTAAAATGGCGGACAACACAGCATTGGATGCCTCATAGTCGCCCATTTCAGACAGAATGCCCGCCATATTGCAATGATTGACCGGGTTCCCCGGCTCATATTCCACCGCTTTACGAAAGTATTTCAATGCCTTGTCATAGCGATTGCGGTCCAGCGAATAGACAGCTCTCTCAAAGAAAAAGTTCGCATCCATAGACAGCCGCAGCACATTCGCCGGCATGTCCTCCATTCGGATTCTGTTCTTCTTCACTCAAGGCACCTCCTTCTATCCCTATCTCTCAACACAGTATACCATAGAGGAAGCGCTCCTCCCACGGAAAAACAGGAAGGTAAAATACGGATGAACTACTGAATTTAGAGGAAAAGAACTACTTGTTCCGAAGTATAATAAACAATAATAGAGATACAGAATTTTACAAAGGGAGTGGAATGGTGACCATTATATGGGAGAATATTATTCTGAGCTTATTGATTATTCTATTACCCCTAGCATTAATTGCCGGTTTAGTGGTCTGGCTCATTTTAGGCGGCAAGCCCCGCAAGCGTTAAAATCAAGAAAAAGCCGGAAGCCCTCTCGTTCATAGAAGACCTCCGGCTCTTTATGTATGGCAGTCACAGCCCATATCACCCGCGTTCTAAATCCCCCGATCCCGAAATAAAGCAGCAATCGAACCGCCCTCCATAATAAACTGGATAGCCCTGGACAGCATCGGCGCTACGGACAGCACCTTGAAATGGTCCGGCGGCGGCTCCGGCAGCTCGATCGAATCCGTCACGATAACCTCACGGATGTTCTTATGGCGGAGGCGCTCGACCGCCCGATCCGAGAACAGGCCATGCGTTGCGCAGACATAGGCGTCATTGGCGCCCCTCTCCTTCAGCCCTTCCACCACGTTGACGATGGTGGTTCCGGTATCGATTAAGTCCTCGATGATGATCGGTGTGAACCCCGCGACATCGCCGATGACATGCGTGATCACCGACTCGTTATGGGCCGGCCGCTTCTTGATCATAATCGCGAAGGGAGAATCCAGCCCGCTGGCCAGCTTCTCGGCCATCGAAGCCCGCCCGGCATCGGGAGACACGACGACCGGATTCGGAATGTTCTGCGCCTTCAAATATTCAGTCATCAAATCAAGCGCGGTCAGATGATCGACAGGAATGTTAAAGAATCCTTGAATGGCAGGCGCATGCAGGTCGATCGTCGCAACCCGGCTTGCCCCTGCCGTAGTTAGCACATCGGCCAGCAGCTTCGCGGAGATCGGTTCCCGCGGAGCCGATTTCCGTTCCTGCCGCGCATAGCCGTAATACGGCATGATGACGTTGACCGTTCGCGCGGAGGCTCGCTTGGCTGCGTCGATCATCACCAGCAGCTCGACGAACAGCTCATTGATCGGATGGGAGAGGGACTGCACCAGAAACACATCGGAATTGCGGATGCTCTCTTCGTAATGCACATAGATCTCTCCGCTTTTGAATCGGGACAGCTTGACCTTACCCGGCTCAACCCCGAGCCGCGCGCATATCTCCGCCGTCAATCTTGGATTCGATGAACCCGCAAATATTCTCAGCCTGGATTCCATAACTGCCTCCTGGATCATTATTGTAGTAGTCGATTATGTGGGAGCTTCCAGAATTCTAATCCTGCTCCAGTGGAATCATTCTGCGCTGCCGCTTCGTGAACGTCGCGAGCTCCCGGACACCTAGCCCGTACAGAGCAGCCCGGGCAGTATCCAAATGCTCGCTCAGCTTTAGCGGATTATGGGCATCGGAGCCTACGGTCAGCGGTATTCCCAGCTGAATGGCCGCTTCCAGAATGTGAGTCGCCGGGAACATCTCGGCGCACGGCTTGGACAGTCCCGAAGCATTCAGCTCCATCGCTATCCCCGATTCGGCAATAGCCGCCAGGGCTGCCTGCTCCAAAGCCCGTGTCTCCTCTCCCCGCTCCGGCCCCGGAGCGTGGCCAAAACGCTTAATGACATCGAAATGCCCGATGATGTCATAGAAGCCCGTCTTGGCGGCTTGGCCTATGGCTCTATAATAACGCTCATACACGGCAAAGATATCCTGGCCGTCCCAGTTATGTACCTGACGGTAATCAGAAATATCCCACTCCCCTAGAAAATGTACGGACCCGATGACATAATCCCAAGGATAGGCCTGAATGATCTTCTCGATCTCTGCTTCCCAGCCCTCAATATAGTCGCCTTCAAGGCCAACCTTCACGTCAATCCGGCCGCGGTACTTCTCCTTCAGGGCGAAGGCTTCCTCCACATAGCGCGGCAGCTCGTCCATCGCCATCGCCATCTCGGGGTAATAGGTTTCCGGATTCACATGCAAGAGCGGCATATGATCGGACACGCCGATTTCGGACAACCCGATCTCGATGCCGCGGACAACGTATTCCTCAAGGCTGCCTACGGCATGGCCGCAGCGGGCATGATGCGTATGATAATCGATCCAATAATTCCTCTTCATTGCCATTTATGATCCCTCGCTCCAATTTCTTGACACGCGACTCTTTATCAATAAATTATATCTACAGCTTGTCCCGCTTAATTGAATCCTTATCAATTGCTTGTCCGCATTAAATATATCAAATATTTATAGCTTATCCCGCATTACTCCGCATAAGCCATGGTACATCCACGTCAAGCGTTCAAGTCCTCTTCTTCCATCTATATGGATATGTCTTCGGTCAGTCCCGGCGCGGGCGCTCATGGCGCCGCTCCAGCTCCCGCATAATGTCGTCCAGCGGCAGATTCCGTTCGCGCAGCAGCACGAGCAAGTGATAAATTAAATCGCTGACCTCATAGCGGAGCTCGTCGTTGTCACCGTTTTTGGCAGCGATGATTGATTCCGCAGTTTCCTCGCCGACCTTTTTTAGGATCTTATCGATCCCTTTATCGAAAAGATAAGTCGTATACGCTCCTTCTGGGCGCTCCTTATGCCGCTCAGCAATCAACTGCTCCAGCTCGGCCAGAACGGCAAACCGGCCGCTTGCCGTACTACGCTCCGCAGCGCCTGCCCCTGCAGCCTGATCTTCAGCCGTGGCTGCTGTGCGGTAGAAGCAGCTGTCTTCTCCGGTATGGCAGGCCGGGCCCTGGCGATGAACCTCCACGAGCAAGGTGTCGCCGTCGCAGTCATAGCGAAGCGACAAGATGCGCTGCGTGTTGCCGGAGGTGGCACCCTTGTTCCACAGCTCGGAGCGCGAGCGGCTCCAGAACCAGGTCTGCCCGGTCTCCAGCGACTTCTTCAGAGATTCCCGGTTCATGTAGGCGAGCATCAGCACATCCTTCGAGGCTGCGTCCTGCACAATGGCCGGGACAAGGCCGCTATCGTCCCACTGAATAGTCTCTTCCAGCTGATCCAAGGGAAGCTGCTGCTTAAGTTGCTGACTCATCGTATTTTCACTCCTCTGGATATCAGATCCTTTTTCAAATCCGGAATCGCAATTTCTTTATAATGAAAAATCGTTGCTGCCAAGGCAGCATCCGCCTCTCCTTCGGTGAACACGTCATAAAAATGGGACACTTTGCCCGCACCGCCGGAAGCAATGACCGGAATACCCACGGTACGGCTAATCGCCTTCGTCAAAGAGATATCGAAGCCATCCTTGGTCCCGTCAGCGTCCATGCTCGTCAGCAGAATTTCCCCCGCGCCTCTAGACTCGGCCTCTTGGGCCCACTGGACCGCGTTCATTCCCGTCCCTTTTCGTCCGCCGTGGGTATACACTTCCCAATCCTTCAGCTCCTCGTTATATTTCGCGTCGATCGCAACAACGATGCACTGAGAGCCGAAGCGCTTCGCTCCATCGGAGATCAGGTCGGGATTCAGCACGGCTGCAGTGTTGATGCCGATCTTGTCCGCACCCGCCCGCAGAATCCGCTTCATATCCTCCACCTGGGAGATGCCACCGCCTACGGTGAACGGAATGGAAATCTCGCCGGCTGTCTGCTTCACGACCTCGACCATCGTCGCTCGCCCTTCGTTCGAAGCGGAGATGTCCAAGAAGACGAGCTCATCCGCGCCTTCCCGGTCATACAGAGCTGCGAGCTCAACCGGATCCCCCGCATCCCGCAGATTCACAAAATTTACGCCTTTCACGACCCGCCCGTCTTTGACATCAAGGCAGGGAATAATTCGTTTTGCGAGCATGATGGATCATTCCTTCCTAGAATAGTTTCCTGCGGCCTTAAGCTGCCGCACTTTGCTTCAAGCGCCCCTTTGAGGCCCCTTGATCTTGATCCTAACCGTCTAGCTCTAGCCTTGGATCGCCTTAATTGCCGCAGCCAGATCGATGCTGCCGGTGTACAGCGCCTTGCCGACGATCGCGCCGCCTACGCCCTCCCGGGCATGTGCCGCAAGCTGGAGCAGGTCATCCTGAACCGTTACGCCGCCCGAGGCGATAACCGTGCGTCCCGAAGCCTTGGCCAGTGCAACTATGGCATCCACATTTGGCCCCTGCATCATTCCGTCGCGGGAAATGTCCGTGAAAATAAAGGTCTCTGCCCCCTTGGCAGCCAGCTCCTTCGCCAGCACCTCCGCCTGAACCTCCGAGGTCTCCAGCCAGCCGCGCGTCGCTACGAAGCCGTTGCGCGCATCGATGCCGATAGCGACTTTATCGCCGTAGGTGCCAAGCACCGATTCTGTGAACTGGCGATCCTCGATCGCGGCCGTTCCGAGAATGACCCGGCTCACGCCCAGCGACAGCAGGCGCTTTACGTCATCCAGCGTACGCAGACCGCCGCCGACCTGCACCGGGACCTGTACGCTGCGGGCGATTTGCCCGATCAGCTCATCGTTTACAGGCTGGCCGGCCTTCGCTCCGTCCAGATCGACAAGGTGGATGAACGTGCCGCCCTGCGCTTCCCATGACTTGGCGACCTCCACCGGATTGTCATTATATACGGTTTCTCGTCCATAATCGCCCTGAACCAGGCGGACGCATTTGCCTCCCCGGATATCAATCGCCGGGTAGATAATGAATGAAGACATAGACTACGTTCCTCCGCTCTATACTTTTCCTTTGCATTAAAGGTGATTTCACGACATCACTTGCTATTAAGTCAATCTAGCCGGTTAGAATGGCAGCCCTGTACCCCTCAGCGCCGCGCATGCCTAAGCTTTCCCTTGGGCCTGCGCCAGGGCCAGGAAATTCCGCAGCAGCGCCATGCCCAGCTCCCCGCTCTTCTCAGGATGGAACTGCATGCCGTATACGTTGTCACGGCCCACGATCGCCGTCACCGGATGACCGTAGTCGGTCACGGCGATCAGATCGCTCTTCGCTTGCGGCTCGACGTGGTAGGAGTGGACGAAGTAGACATGTCCCTCCTCCAGCCCCGCAAGCAGCGGGCTCTCCGGCTGCAGGAACGACAGCCGGTTCCAGCCCATGTGCGGCACCTTGTACCCGCCGCCTGCAAAGCGCACCGCCCTGCCCGGCAGAATGCCGAGGCCCTCGTTACGGCCATGCTCTTCGCTCTCGCCGAAGAGCAGCTGCATGCCGAGGCAGATGCCTTTCTCTTCTCCACCTCTCTCTTTTTCTCCTCTCCCTTTCTCCTTTCCTTCCCCTCCTCTCCCTCTTCTTCCCTTTTTTCTTTTCCCCCCTTCTTTCCCCCTCCCTCTTTTCTTTTTTTCTCCTTTTCCTTCTCTCCCCCCTTCTTTCCCCCCTCTCTTCTTCCTTTTTTTTCCTCTCCCCCCCCTTTTTTTTTCCTTCCCTTTTCCCTCTTCCTTCTCTTTTCCTCTCCCTCTTTCTCCTTTCCTTTCCGGTGCCGCGCAGATGCGTCATGGCGTCGCCAAAGGCGCCCACGCCTGGCAGCAGCACGCCGTCGGCACCGAGAATGGCCGAGGCGTCGCTTGTGACGTGCCCCTCATAGCCGAGGCGCTCGACGGCCTTGCTGACGCTGTGCAAATTGCCCATTCCGTAATCAACGATGGCAATGGCCAAAGTTAGAGCACTCCCTTCGTTGACGGAACGCCGCTAATGCGCGGATCAATGCTTGTAGCTTCATCGATGGCACGCCCGAGTGCCTTGAACACGGCTTCGATCATATGGTGTGTGTTCTGCCCGTAATGAACGATGACATGCAGCGTAATTCGGGCCTCCAAAGCCAGCTTCCACAAAAATTCATGCACCAGCTCGACATCGAAGCTGCCCACCCGGTTGGATGGATATTCGGCGCGGTATTCGAAATGCGGCCGGTTGCTGCAATCGATCACCACTTGGGCAAGAGCCTCATCCATCGGTACGAAGACGCTCGCATAGCGCTTGATGCCCCTTTTATCTCCCAGCGCCTCCCGCAAGCACTGTCCCAAGCAAATGCCGATATCCTCGACGGTATGGTGATCATCGATTTCGATGTCCCCGTGAGCCTCCACTGTTAGATCAAAGTGGCCATGCTTCGTAAACAGGTCCAGCATATGATCCAGAAACGGCACATCGGTCTGCAGGTTAGATTGCCCGCTGCCGTCGACGGAGAAGCTCAATTTAATATCCGTCTCATTCGTCCTGCGGCTCACGCTTGCGCTCCGCACTCTTGTCTCTTCATGATTGGTTGTCATCTACATTCCCTGCCTTTCCTTCTTTACGCATCCTTATTTCGATCGCCCGCGCATGTCCCTCAAGACCCTCGCGGCGCGCCAGCTCCATAATCGTCTCGCCGTTCTTCAACAGCGCTTCCTTACTATAATAAATCAAGCTCGATTTCTTGATGAAATCATCCACATCAACCGGCGAGGAATAACGCGCTGTTCCATTGGTCGGAATAATATGGTTTGGCCCGGCAAAATAATCCCCCACCGGCTCCGAGCTGTAAGGACCGAGGAAAATAGCGCCCGCATTCTCAACCAAACCGAGATAAGCCATCGGTTCCTCCACCATCAGCTCGAAATGCTCCGGCGCCAGCTGATTGATCACGCCGATTCCTTCTTCAATCGAATCAACCAGAAGAATGACGCCGTATTTCTCGATCGAAGCCGCCGCAATGTCCCGGCGGGGCAGCTCCGCCAACTGGCGCTGTACCTCTGCCTGACATGCTTTGGCGAAGGACTCCGAGGTCGTAACGAGGACGGCTGACGCCATTTCATCATGCTCGGCCTGCGAGAGCAGATCGGCAGCCACGTAGGCCGGATCAGCGCTGTCATCAGCCAGCACAGCGATTTCGCTCGGGCCTGCGATGCTGTCGATATCGACCGCGCCATAAACCTCCCGCTTCGCTAAGGCCACGTAGATGTTGCCTGGCCCGCAGATTTTATCGACAGGCGCAATGCTCTCCGTGCCATAAGCTAGGGCAGCGATGGCCTGCGCTCCGCCGACCCGGTAGATTTCATTCACCCCGGCTTCCGCAGCAGCTACCAGAATATACGGGTCGATCCCGGCCTTACCGCTCGTTGCAGGCGGAGTCACCATGACGATCTCCGGCACGCCCGCCACTTGGGCGGGAATGACATTCATCAGCACCGAGGAGGGATAAGAAGCCTTACCGCCGGGTACATATACGCCAACCCGCTTAAGCGGGCGAATGACCTGTCCAAGCATACTGCCGTCAGGCTGCAAATCCATCCAGGAATTGCGCTTCTGCCTGGCGTGGTAAGCGCGAATATTCGCGGCTGCGGCCGATATCGCCGCTACGAAGGAGGACTCGACTTGATTGTAGGCAGCCCGCATTTCCTCCTTCGTTACCCGCAGCGTTTCCGGCAGCAGCTTCATGCCGTCGAGCTGCTCCGTATAGCGCAAAAGCGCAGCGTCCCCTTCATTTTTCACAGCGTTTACGATCGTCTTGACGATTGCATTCTGTTCCGGCGAACCGTAGTCCACCTCCCGCTTCAGCTGAAACTGTCCCGCCGATACGATTCTCATCCCTGTTTGCCCCCTATCACTGGCTATGTTCCATCTTCCTTGAATTCCATCCTTAATTTCCGTTATTTGGTGCTATTATTTGATGCTTTCTGGACTTACCCCATATATGCATACTTGCTTACTGTTTCCTTACTATTGCTAACTCTTAACTCTCTCTTGAGCCTCTATTGAGCCTCTAATGAGCCTCTAATGAGCCTCTTTTGACTCTCTCTTTGGTCTCTTCCTGACCTCTCTTGACCCTTTCTCGAGTCTTTCTGGAGTCCCAGTCCCTCTTGCTCTTACCGGCCCGGCTTCCACTTCCCGCTGTTAGCCCTTGACTCCCGTACCTGGAATGACCCGGTTCAGAGCGTCGCACACGGCCTGGATCTCGCTGTTCTTCATGCGATAGCTGACCCGGTTCGCTACCAGGCGGCTCGTGATTTCAAAGATGCTCTCCATCTCCACAAGGCCGTTTTCCTTTAACGTCCGGCCCGTTTCCACCATATCGACGATACGGTCTGCCAGGCCGATCAGCGGCGCCAGCTCAATGGAGCCGTTCAGCTTGATCACCTCAACCTGCTGGCCCTGCTCCCGAAAATATTGCGAAGCAACATTCGGGTACTTGGTCGCTACGCGCTGGTGAATGCCCGGCTTCCATTCCGGCAGTCCAATAACGGACATCCGGCAGCGGGCGATGCCCAAATCGAGCAGCTCGTACACATCCCGGTTCTCCTCCATCAGCACGTCCTTGCCAACGATGCCGATATCCGCTACCCCGTACTCCACATAAGTCGGCACGTCTACCGGCTTGGCCATAATGAACTCCATGCCGATTTCCGGCAGAGGAATGACCAGCTTGCGGGACTCATCCACATCGCCGGGAATAAATAATCCCGCTTCGCGGAACAATTCCGCCGCCTGTTTATATATACGCCCTTTGGGCATTGCAACCTTAATAATTTCTCCCAAAACTAAAGGCCCTCCCTTCTTAACTTATGTAAGTCAGAATCCGACGAAGCTGCGAACCTCGCCATAAGCCGGCCCTAACGGGCCGCTGCGCATATTCCTGGCCGCCTCCGCGGACATTACATCCTCCGGCCTGTCGATATGCTTCATCACTACGCTTCGCCCCTCTGTCCGAAGGCGGGCTGCCTCGGCGAAGGCCTGCTTGCGATTCGCTGCATCATACTGCAGCAATATCGGCAATTCCCGCGCAACCTGAATGCCATCCACGCCATCCAGAATCCGATTGGTCTTCAAGGAGAACCCCGTTGCCGGGGCCGGGCGGCCAAATTGCTGGAGTAAATTGTCGTAGCGCCCTCCGCTGCATACCGGGAAGCCCAGCTCAGCCGCATATCCTTCAAAGGTCATCCCCGTGTAATACGAGAAATCGCCGATCATCGTCAGGTCGATCATTACATGCTGAGCTACGCCATAATCCTCTAACGCATCCCACACTTGTCCCAGATGCTCTATCGAGGCCTGCGCCAGGGCATTGCTGCTGAGTTCTAGCGCCTGATGGCACACTTCCTTGCCTCCACGCAGCTTAAGAACGCCCTCCAGTTCATTTCTCTGCTCTTCGGTCAAGGACAGCTTCGCCAATGTCTCGCGGTAGCCTACGTAATCCCGGTGCATCAGCAGCTCCTTCAAGCTCTCCCTGGCTTCCTCCCGATCGGGAATGGCGTCTTCAAGCAAGCCGTTCAGAAAGCCAACATGACCTAGAGCGATCTTAAAGGTCGTTACGCCAGCCGCCTGCAGCGAGGCTACAGCCAAAGCCACCACCTCGGCATCGGCCTCCGGGGAGTCGTCCCCGACCAGCTCGACGCCGGTCTGGAAGAATTCCGCTTCCTTGCCCGCTTCCTCTTCGATCGCCCGGAATACATTCGCATGATAGGATAATCTCAGCGGCAGAGGCTCCTCCCTCAGCAATGAGGAGACGACCCGCGCGATCGGAGCAGGCATGTCTGAACGAAGCACCATTGTCGTCCCCCGGCTATTAAGCAGCTTGAACAGCTTCTGATCGGACGTTGAGCTTGCTACGCCGACCGTATCATAGTATTCCAACGTTGGCGTCATAATTTGACGATATCCCCAGCTGGACATGCAATCCAGCACACTGCGCTCAATAGCCCGCAGCTTCTCCGCTGCAAAAGGCAAATAATCGCGCACGCCAGCGGGCTTCTCGAATCCTTTCGGTTTAGACAAGACTTTCACCTCTCAGCAGATTAACTATATTTCAAATTACTTTACTATATTAAAGTGCTACCATACTACCAAATTAAAGGGTATGGCATATTTTATCATACTTGCTTCTGAATCGTCAACGGGCGAGAAATGGCTGCATTTGGAAGCCAAAGCCCCATCTTATACCACTTTAACATATCACCGGAGAATTGGCAGGAATTCATAAAACCGTTTAGCGCCCTATAGCGTCTTAACATATAAAGTGTAATTATTTATAGCTAATCTCAACATTTTTCTCATCATACATAGCAGCATTTGAGTAACCGACGCAGAAAGGAGCCAGAAAGTGCAGGAAAGAGAATGGGCGGCAGCCGCATGCCGAGGAGATGAGGATGCCTTCTACAAGCTGGTATCGTCCCAGAAAAGAAAGTTATTCGGCATTGCCCACAGCTACTTAAAAAATGAGGCCGATGCCTTGGAGGCAGTTCAAGAAGCAGTCTGCCGCGCCTGGATCAAATGCCGGAAACTGCGGGATCCTGATGCCTTTGTGCCTTGGCTCATCCGCATTCTGATTAACTGCTGCCATGACGAGCTAAAGTACCGCAAAAAAACTTTGCCTCATTATAGCGAGACCTCACAGCCGAAAATTGAAATGATCAGTATTCACAAATTAGATCTGGAACGAGCATTGGATCTCTTAAAGCCTAAATATCGCGACGTATTGATGCTTAAGTATTATCAGGATATGACCTTGACCGAAATCTCACGGATCCTCCAGCGGCCGGAAGGCACGGTGAAGACTTGGCTGCATCAAGGATTAAAGCAAATACGGGAACATATCAGAAAGGGAGGCGAAGGATATGCCGGGGAAGCTTGATTTTCATCGAGAGGAAGAACTGCTAACGGAATATTATAAATCCCACGATGCTGCCGCCAAACAAATCCAGGAAGAGAAATTAGAGCATGCGCTGCTTGCCGGAATAACGTCGGGCCATTCCCGCTATAAACGCCTCGCTCATCATTTCCCTTGGAAGCTTGCTGGCGCGCTGCTCGCCTGCTGCCTCTTGCTGTTCGGCGGCTGGCAGATGTGGACATCGGACAACTTAGGTCATACTGCTTTTTATGCGTCCCGCTCGGATATCCCAAGTTTCGTGTACAATAGCATGACGCCCAAGCTTAAGGATGCAGCCAACCATGGTCTATACCAGCCTATAAATGAAACCATCACGCGGGGCGGTTACCAGGTTACGATTAACGGGGTTATTGCTGATCGTACCGAGGTGATTGTATTCTTTACATCGGTTAACTTGCCGGGCAATGTCCCCATTTCTCCTCGGGACGCCAAGTTTCTGGACGTCCAAGGGAATGGCCTAGGCGCTATGGTCGATTATCCATCTTCTGAAGCTAAGCCAGGCACTCCATCTAACGTGCAGCATGATAAATTCACGCTTTCTTTTCCAAAAAATAATGTGCCTGCTCATTTCAATTTCTCCGCAAAATGGGGCCATTCGCAGCTGTCGGATGAAGCTCATGAGCTCATGGAGTTCCCTATCCGGCTGGATCCCAGCAAATATGCCGGGTTGGAGCGCAGAATCGAGGTTAACCGTTCGGCAACGGTTGGACCATACACATTTACTGTAACAGACGCTATCTTGAATCCATTGACTACAAGGGTCTATGTCCAAATTGAATCCCACAAGGAGAATTTATATCAAAACCTGATTGATCCTGTGTTATGGATAACCCAAAAAGGCTCAAGAAGCTCCCTTCCCATGCAAATGTCGATGATGAGTGCCGGAATCGGGCCGAATAAACTTCTTATCCAATTTGACAGCCTGTATTATGCCAAGTGGCAGGGCCTATCCTTTGGTGTATCAGGAATGGAGGAGGCGCTAGGGGAGAATTTAGAACTTGTACTGGATACGGAGAAACAGCAAATCATCTCTGCTCCGGATGATTCCCTTCGGCTTAGCCGCGTGGTTCCAAGTGAAGAATTTATAGACATCTACTTTGAGATGGATCACGCTTCCAACCGTAGAGCTCTATACTTCGACTTAGCTGAGGAATTCACAGATGGAGACGGGAAGAAGCATACCCTAATGACGGGACGGTCCAGTTACCGAACCGACGAAGATCCAATCCAAACGGTTCATTATAAAATAAAGCCAGGTGAATATACCCAGCCCCTAACCTTTAAGCTTCTGTCCTATCCCGGAACAGACATCAACCAGCCTTTTGAAATTCCGCTTCTCTCGGGAAGCAATCCTATCAAGCAGCCTTAAGCCCTTTTTAAAAAATTGCTGCGCCGCTAACAAATAAGGATCGCCTTTCGGCGATCCTCCTTTAGGGTTCATTTACTTTTTCAGCCTCAGGGTCTGTTTGTTCCGGCGATTTACGCTCAATGACACGAAGCGGATTGCCGCCCACGAATGCCCCGGGAGCCACGTCTTTATGCACAACCGATCCGGCAGCGACGACCGCCCCGTCTCCAATTGTAACTCCGGGAAGGATCGTCGTGTTTGCGCCAATCATGACCTCATCCCCGATGCGAACCTCGCCCAGACGGTATTCCTTAATCAAGTATTCATGAGCTAGAATCGTTGTATTGTAGCCAATCACGGAATTTCGACCTATTGTAATCAGCTCGGGAAAGAAGACGTCAACCATCACCATAAGGCCAAAGGCGGTATGCTCACCAACCTTCATGCCGAGAATGCGGCGATAAATCCAGTTTTTTAGCGGCAGCACCGGACAATACCTGGCCAATTGAATGAAAATGAAATTTTTAACACCCTTCCACGGACTTACCGTCCGGTACAGCTGCCACAGGGCATTCGTTCCTTCAACGGGATAACGCCGCACCTTTCTCACCGTTCAGGCAGCTCCCATCCTAGTATTCCGTACAAATCAAGCATGTCCTCCAAAATATAATCCGGATTGTATTTCTTCAGCTCCGCCGCCCCTTTAAGGGACCAGGCCACTGCTGCGGAGAGCGCCCCGGCAGCCTGGGCCGACTTAATGTCCGCTGGACTGTCTCCTACCATCAAGGTACGCTTCGGATCGGCATTTAGCTGCCTCATTGCCGTCAGCACCGGCTCTGGATGCGGCTTAGGATGCGTAACATCCTGAACCGTAACGATCGTGTCCATGTATTTCAGCAGCCCAAAGAGCTCCAATACACGCATTGTCGAAGGCTTGATTTTGGTCGTAACGATTCCCAGTTTGATCCCCCTGTCCTTCAAAGTGGAGATCACCTCGTCCACATGCGGAAATCCTTTAACCATCGTATCATGGTGCATCGTATTAAAAGAGCGGTAATCGGTAACGAGTTCCGCAACATTCTCCCAGCCCGAGAAAGCCTGAAACTGCTGCTCTAGCGTCATCCCCATATAAGGGATGATCTGTTCCCGGGTACGCGGCTGCTTATGCTTGTCCAATACGTGCTGGAATGATGCAATAATCAATTCATTGGTATCGACAATCGTTCCGTCCAAATCGAATAACACTGTGTCAATATTCAAGTCAAGCTACTCCTTTTTCTGTTCCTCATCTTCTGCCGCAGGAGCATCGCTGCCGTTCGCCTCATTAGCGTCCAGAACCTTCTTGCTTAGTGGCGCGCTGCTTGCGTTGGAGACATTGTCCAAGCCCTGCTGTTTGGTAGAAACGATCGGATCGCTGTACCTCGGCAAATCAGGTATCGTTCTGCGCCGAACGAAGATAAAAATGATAGCAACAACGATAATAAGCAATGCCAATAGCTGAGATATACGAACATTCCCGTAATTCGGATCCAAATGTCCGTGCTCAAATCCAAGCCAGATCATCGGGGACCACAGCCCGTCTACAAAAGATACCAGCCACTCAGGCCCCTTAAACGCCAAGCTGTCCGTGCGCAGCGCTTCGATAAAGAAGCGGCCGATGGAATACCAGATGAAGTAAGAGAAGAACAGTTCTCCTGCCCGCAGGAATTTCTGTCTTCGAATCACGAACAACAGCAGCAGGCCGACTAGATTCCATAGCGATTCGTAGAGAAACGTCGGATGATGGAACACGCCCTCCACATTCATCTGATTAACGATGAAAGACGGCAAATGCAGATAATCTCTCAAAAAGGCTTCCGTCGTTGGTCCGCCGTAGGCTTCCTGGTTCACGAAGTTCCCCCATCGGCCGATCATTTGGCCGGCGATCAGAGAAGGCGCACAAATATCCGCAATGCGCCAGAAGCTGTAGCCGCGTCTGCGCACCATAATCACGGCACATATAATGGCGCCGATCAAAGCTCCGTATATAGCTATGCCGCCTTCCCAGATCTTAAATACATCCCAGAAGTTATCCTTGTACTGTTCCCATGTAAAAGCGACAAAGTAAATTCTGGCGCCGATAATGGCGGATGGAACCCCCAGCAGCAGCAGATCCATGAAAAATTCTTGAGGAATCCCGAAGCGCTTCCCCTCTCGAATAGCCAGAAGCAGGCCGACCAATGCGCCGGTTCCCAGAATTAACCCGTACCAGCGTACGGCGATACTCCCGATAGAAAAAGCAATCGGATCCAATAACAAAGTGCTCATCATTCACGCTCCTAGTCCAAATCGTCCATATCTTCGGCAATCGTCTCGGTGAGCTTTGTTGTAAACTGCAATGCCGCGTTATATCCCATCCGCTTCAGGCGGAAATTCATGGCTGCCACTTCGATAATAACGGCCAGGTTCCGTCCAGGCCGGACCGGAATCGTAGCCAGCGGTACATCCGTATCAATAATCCGCGTAGTTTCCTCATCGAGCCCGAGCCTGTCATACTGCTTCTCCTGCTGCCAGGCTTCGAGTCTGACCACAAGGGAGATCCGCTTATTGTTGCGGATGGCTCCCGCTCCGAACAGTGTCATGACATTAATGATGCCGACGCCCCGAATTTCAAGCAAGTGCCGGATCAGCTCAGGCGCGGTTCCATGAAGCTGAAAATCGGAGGTCTGACGGATTTCCACGGCATCGTCAGCAATCAGGCGGTGGCCGCGCTTAACCAATTCCAGCGCAGTCTCGCTTTTGCCTATGCCGCTGGAGCCCGTAATAAGCATGCCCACTCCATAGACATCGACTAGAACGCCGTGAATCGTTGCTGTCGGGGCAAGCTTCTTCTCCAGGAAGCTCGTAATCCGGCTGGATAGAATCGTTGTAGCCATGCTGCTTCGCAGGACTGGGATATTCTTAATCGCGCTAATCTCTGTCAGCTCCTGCGGCACCTCCCAGGATCTCGTCACGATGATGCAAGGCGTCTCATCGCTCGCGCAGAGGCGTTCCATGCGAACACGCCGGTCTTCCGCGGGCAGCATCTCGAAGAAAGCCAGCTCCGTCTTCCCTAGAATCTGTACCCGCTCTGGCGGATGGTACTCGAAATAACCGGCCATCTCCAGGCCGGGACGATATAAATCATCGACCGTGATTACCCGTTTCAACCCTTGTTCTCCCGAGATAACCTCAAGTCCGAACTGGTTGACCAATTCTGATACTTTCACTTTTTTAGCCATGATGTTCTCCTTCTCCAGGCCGCTAGCCAAAACCAGATATAAAACGGATAGCGCCCTGCGAATATGTAAATTAAATTCAGCGGCAACTACATTCATTTCATTGTATTCATCGTAAAGGAAAATACGACGTAAATCAATTGTCGGCGCTCTATAAAGCAAAAAACCGCCCCGTAGGGCGGTTTAATGATCGGATTAGAAATTAGCTGAAGAATACGTTCTTCTCAGTTTCTTTATCGAAAATATGAATTTTGTTCATATCGATAGCAAGCTTCACGTTATCACCTTCACGCGTATTGGAACGTCCGTCAACGCGAGCGATCAGCGGGGAGTTGCTGCTCAAGTACAAGAGCATTTCGTGACCAAGGTTCTCTGTGACTTCTACGCTAGCCGTGAAGACAGTATTCGGGGATCCTTCTAGGAAGATAGGCTCCTCATGAATATCTTCAGGACGTACGCCCATGATAACTTCCTTGCCGCCTACGTAGCCTTTTTCCTTCAGAGTAACAGCTTTACCTTGAGGTACTTCAACTTTAAGCGCATCGGATTGGAAGTATACGGATCCGTTTTGCTCTACAATTTTACCGTTAATGAAGTTCATTGTAGGAGAACCGATAAATCCGGCAACAAAGATATTCGTAGGTTGGTTGTACAGCTCTTCTGGAGAAGCAGCTTGTTGAATGATACCATCCTGCATAACGACGATACGGTCACCCATCGTCATAGCCTCGGTTTGGTCATGCGTTACATAGATACATGTAGTTTCAAGGCGTTTAACGAGCTTGGTAATTTCCGCACGCATTTGACCGCGAAGTTTAGCATCCAAGTTGGAAAGCGGTTCGTCCATGAGGAAGACTTGTGGATCGCGGACAATCGCGCGTCCCAAGGCAACCCGTTGACGCTGACCACCGGAAAGCGCCTTCGGCTTGCGATCAAGCAAATGCTCGATGTCGAGAATTCTTGCTGCCTCGCGTACGCGTTGGTCGATTTCTTCTTTTTTCACTTTACGCAGCTTCAGACCGAATGCCATGTTCTGGTACACGTTCATATGCGGATACAAAGCGTAGGATTGGAAAACCATCGCAATGTCGCGATCTTTAGGAGCTACGTCGTTAACGACGCGGTCGCCAATGTACAGTTTACCTTCAGTAATCTCTTCAAGACCAGCAATCATACGAAGTGTTGTGGATTTACCGCAACCGGATGGTCCAACCAATACGAGGAATTCTTTATCTGCAATGTCTAGGTTAACGTCGACAACGGTTGCTTTGTCAGCACCTGGATATTTTTTATAAATGTGTTCTAAGCGTACGCCTGCCATGAGTTCTGCCTCCTAGAATTAAAATAATATGAAAGATTTCATCCAAATGTAATCGGATTCATTTCGTATCTTCATATTAACCTACCAGGGCAATATAACGCTATCCACAAAGTGCACAAAAAACCTATTCCCGATTTGTCACTTTATACAATAGCATCCCCAGCTTGACTACAACGGCATCATGGAAGCTGCGGACATCCAGCCCAGTCTCCTGCTTGAACTTGTCCAGCCGGTACAGCAGCGTATTCCGATGAATATAGAGACGCTTTGCCGTCTCGCTCACATTACAGTCCAATTGAAAAAAAGTATCCAGCGTCGTCAGCGTCTCTTCGTCCTGAAGCAGGCGAACCTGATTGCCGATATCTTCGATGAATCTTTGCCGCTGGGCATCAGGTATGCTGTATAGGAGGCGTTCAAGGCGCAGCTCCCAAGACAAATGAATTTGCTCCGCGACATGGAATATCCGTCCCAGGATAAGCGTCTCGCGCAGCAGCAGGGCCGTCGACACCAAGGCCTGCTCCGGAGCGATCGGATCGCCCACCGCCAGATGAAATCCTCCACCGACCCATTCGTTCGTCACCAGCTCATACATGCCCTGACTCAGAGCGCCCAGCATATCTCTCTCCGTGTCCAGACTTTCATCGTTCTCATCCTGGAGATCAGCCAGCAATTTCTCACCGACAAGCACATACCATTCTTCCTTTAGCGGCAGCAGTACAACGTCTCCGCCAAAATAACTGCGGAGCAGCTTGCTTAGCTTGGCATACGATATATCCATAGCCGGATGATTCTCCCAGCTCAGCAGAAACGGGAGCATTACCCCGTTCATCTTCGTCTTTAGCATTACCGATTCCGGGATGGCTGCCTTATATTCTTCCTGCTCCAGCTGTTCCTGAATCCAGGCGCCCAATAGGCGGCTGAGATGCTCGTCATCCTTCTTAGCCGCTGCCGCCGGCAGCCGGACTTCTCCATGCACAGCTGCCATCAAAAGCTCAATCAGCTCCACTTCCGACTCCGCCAGACTGGACGTATCCGCTTGAAGCACTTGCACCATATGCTCCTGGATTCCGCATAACCAGAGTGAACGATCCTTCAGTACTACCGAGCGTGCCGCAAATGCATCACTGTGTTGTTTATATCTCGCCAAAGTCTCCCATTCCTGCAATTCCATGCTCATCAATTGGACGGGAGCCTTAATAATGAGTTCCAGCTGCTTCTTAAGTAAGTTGATTTCCATAATTTATTGCCTTTCCGGAAAACCCGTTTTTTATTGACTATAGTCAACATTGTAACATGTCCTCTGGAATAAAATAAAATTTGCTCCGCTCAAAATCCAGCCCAACAACAAAAAGGCCGTCAATCCAAGATTGACGACCTTTGAGATGAGCCATGAAGGACTCGAACCTTCGACACCCTGATTAAAAGTCAGGTGCTCTACCAACTGAGCTAATGGCTCTTACTGGTGGAGGCTGATGGATTCGAACCACCGAACTCGTACGAGAACAGATTTACAGTCTGCTGCGTTTGGCCACTTCGCTAAGCCTCCAAGTTTATGACGTTCAGGACTGGCCTGAAAGCATCAAAGTGGCTCGGGACGGAATCGAACCGCCGACACGAGGATTTTCAGTCCTCTGCTCTACCGACTGAGCTACCGAGCCATATGAAATTTGGTCAAAAAAATAAAGCGGTTAAGTTTATAACTTTCCCACTTTTGTGGAAACACTATGACAGAAGTGCGAGCCCTGACGGACTTCATCCTTCTATGCTAATAAGCTAATGCTTCGACGAACCCTTGACGGGTTCTCACCCTAATTCAAAGAAGTGATGGCGGAGCCGACGGGATTCGAACCCGCGGTCTCCTGCGTGACAGGCAGGCATGTTAGGCCTCTACACCACGGCTCCGCAATAACAGCTCCAAGAAAAACATGGTGCCGGCGAGAGGACTTGAACCCCCAACCTACTGATTACAAGTCAGTTGCTCTACCAATTGAGCTACACCGGCGCAGGCAAAATAAAACATGGTGGAGGCTAACGGGATCGAACCGCTGACCCTCTGCTTGTAAGGCAGATGCTCTCCCAGCTGAGCTAAGCCTCCGAATAATTATGGTAGCGGCGGAGGGGATCGAACCCCCGACCTCACGGGTATGAACCGTACGCTCTAGCCAGCTGAGCTACGCCGCCAAACATATATGCTTGTACAAATGGCGGAGAGGGAGGGATTCGAACCCTCGCACCGCTTACGCAGTCTAACCCCTTAGCAGAGGGTCCCCTTATAGCCACTTGGGTACCTCTCCAAGCCATAAATCCAAGGAAATTCATCCCTGAAAACTGGATACGAAACTTCATTTGCGTGTTAGCCCCCACTATTGGGGTATTTTTGGATAAGCCCTCGACCGATTAGTACCTGTCAGCTCCATACATTGCTGCACTTCCACCTCAGGCCTATCAACCTCGTCGTCTTCAAGGGGTCTTACTAATTGGGAAATCTCATCTTGAGGAGGGCTTCACGCTTAGATGCTTTCAGCGTTTATCCCATCCGCACGTAGCTACCCAGCTATGCTCCTGGCGGAACAACTGGTACACCAGCGGTGCGTCCATCCCGGTCCTCTCGTACTAAGGACAGCTCCTCTCAAATTTCCTACGCCCACGACAGATAGGGACCGAACTGTCTCACGACGTTCTGAACCCAGCTCGCGTACCGCTTTAATGGGCGAACAGCCCAACCCTTGGGACCTACTTCAGCCCCAGGATGCGATGAGCCGACATCGAGGTGCCAAACCTCCCCGTCGATGTGGACTCTTGGGGGAGATAAGCCTGTTATCCCCAGGGTAGCTTTTATCCGTTGAGCGATGGCCCTTCCATGCGGTACCACCGGATCACTAAGCCCGACTTTCGTCCCTGCTCGACTTGTCAGTCTCGCAGTCAAGCTCCCTTTTGCCTTTGCACTCTGCGAATGATTTCCAACCATTCTGAGGGAACCTTGGGGCGCCTCCGTTACTCTTTAGGAGGCGACCGCCCCAGTCAAACTACCCGCCTGACACTGTCCCCGAACCGGATCACGGTCCCAGGTTAGAACTTCGATACGATCAGGGTGGTATCCCAACGGCGCCTCCACCGAAGCTGGCGCTCCGGATTCCTAGGCTCCCACCTATCCTGTACAAATCGCATCAAAGTTCAATATCAAGCTGTAGTAAAGCTCCATGGGGTCTTTCCGTCTTGTCGCGGGTAACCTGCATCTTCACAGGTATTAAAATTTCACCGGATCTCTCGTTGAGACAGCGCCCAAGTCGTTACGCCATTCGTGCGGGTCAGAATTTACCTGACAAGGAATTTCGCTACCTTAGGACCGTTATAGTTACGGCCGCCGTTTACTGGGGCTTCGGTTCACAGCTTCGGGTTACCCCTAACCGCTCCCCTTAACCTTCCAGCACCGGGCAGGCGTCAGCCCGTATACTTCGCCTTACGGCTTCGCACAGACCTGTGTTTTTGCTAAACAGTCGCTTGGGCCTTTTCACTGCGGCCCCCTCGTGCTATTCACACTACCGGGGCACCCCTTCTCCCAAAGTTACGGGGTCATTTTGCCGAGTTCCTTAACGAGAGTTCTTCCGCGCGCCTTAGAATTCTCTTCTCGCCTACCTGTGTCGGTTTGCGGTACGGGCACCTTCTCCTGGCTAGAGGCTTTTCTTGGCAGTGTGAGATCATGACCTTCGGTACTGTAAATTTTCCCTCCCCATCACAGCCCAGCCTTAACGATGTGCGGATTTGCCTACACATCAGCCTCACTGCTTGGACGAGCATCCATCAGCTCGCGTCACTACCCTACTGCGTCACCCCATCGCTCATAGCGGATTACGGTGGTACAGGAATTTCAACCTGTTGTCCTTCGACTACGCCTTTCGGCCTCGCCTTAGGTCCCGACTTACCCTGAGCGGACGAACCTTCCTCAGGAAACCTTGGGCTTTCGGCGGATCAGATTCTCACTGATCTTTTCGTTACTCATACCGGCATTCTCACTTGTATACCTGTCTCTTCTNCTTTCGGCAAAAATGTTCCGCGTTAGTCACCGCCTCAAAGAAGCAGTGAAGATGATTCAAGCCATAGCTTCGGTGGTGTGTTTAGCCCCGTTACATTTTCGGCGCAGAGTCACTCGACCAGTGAGCTATTACGCACTCTTTAAATGGTGGCTGCTTCTAAGCCAACATCCTGGTTGTCTGTGCAACTCCACATCCTTTCCCACTTAACACACACTTGGGGACCTTAGCTGATGGTCTGGGCTGTTTCCCTCTTGACAATGGATCTTAGCACTCACTGTCTGACTCCCGCTTATAAGTCCATGGCATTCGGAGTTTGACTGAGCTTGGTAACCCTTGGCGGGCCCCGCACCCAATCAGTGCTCTACCTCCACGACTCTATTCACCGAGGCTAGCCCTAAAGCTATTTCGGGGAGAACCAGCTATCTCCGAGTTCGATTGGAATTTCTCCGCTACCCCCACCTCATCCCCGCATTTTTCAACATACGTGGGTTCGGGCCTCCAGTGCGTGTTACCGCACCTTCACCCTGGACAGGGGTAGATCACCCGGTTTCGGGTCTACGTCCACGTACTAAGTCGCCCTATTCAGACTCGCTTTCGCTGCGGCTTCGGCTCTTCACCTTAACCTTGCACGGGAACGTAACTCGCCGGTTCATTCTACAAAAGGCACGCCATCACCCATAAATAGGGCTCTGACTTCTTGTAAGCACACGGTTTCAGGTTCTTTTTCACTCCCCTCCCGGGGTGCTTTTCACCTTTCCCTCACGGTACTGCTTCACTATCGGTCGCTAGGGAGTATTTAGCCTTACCAGATGGTCCTGGCAGATTCATACGGGGTTTCACGTGCCCCGCACTACTCGGGATCCGTCTCGGAGGGAACAGACTTTCGATTACAGGGCTTTTACCTTCTATGGCCGGCCTTTCCAGACCTGTTCGTCTAACCTCTTCCTTTGTAACTCCATGTGAGACGTCCCACAACCCCAGAGAGCAAGCTCTCTGGTTTAGGCTAATCCGCGTTCGCTCGCCGCTACTGACGGAATCACTTTTGTTTTCTCTTCCTCAGGGTACTTAGATGTTTCAGTTCCCCTGGTATGCCTCTTCACACCCTATGTATTCAGATGTGAGTGACTGGCTATTACACCAGCCGGGTTTCCCCATTCGGACACCCCCGGATCAAAGCTTGCTTACAGCTCCCCGAGGCAGTTTCGTTGTTCGCCACGTCCTTCGTCGGCTCCTAGCGCCTAGGCATCCTCCGTGTGCTCTTAGTAGCTTAACCATACTGCTTCNTGTGAGACGTCCCACAACCCCAGAGAGCAAGCTCTCTGGTTTAGGCTAATCCGCGTTCGCTCGCCGCTACTGACGGAATCACTTTTGTTTTCTCTTCCTCAGGGTACTTAGATGTTTCAGTTCCCCTGGTATGCCTCTGCATGACCTATGTATTCAGTCATGAGTGACTGGCTATTACACCAGCCGGGTTTCCCCATTCGGACACCCCCGGATCAAAGCTTGCTTACAGCTCCCCGAGGCAGTTTCGTTGTTCGCCACGTCCTTCGTCGGCTCCTAGCGCCTAGGCATCCTCCGTGTGCTCTTAGTAGCTTAACCATATTGCTTCGGTTTTGCGCCTGGCGCTCTGTTGTTCGCCGATTTCTTGATCAAGTAAATTCATACAAGGTAGAAATCGCCTCACAAAGGATCTCCAGTCCCAAAACCTACGCTAGTATCACTACCTTTAGTTTAAAACTTGTTAGACACAAGTTTCAGCTAAAAGGAATTTTCTAAAACGCAAATTTCGTTTCGTTATCCAGTTTTCAAGGATCAAGTTTCTTTCGCCTTTTGAATGGCGGAAGAATATCTTATCATCTTTCAGCATCCCGTTTCAACGGTAAGTGTTGGAAGATAAGTTTGAGAGTTGAACTCTCAAAACTGACCAACGAGTGAGCATCCGGCGACTTTCGTCGTCCGTAATATTTGAATGTTCCCGTTGCAGAGAACGATTCTCCATAGAAAGGAGGTGATCCAGCCGCACCTTCCGATACGGCTACCTTGTTACGACTTCACCCCAATCATCTACCCCACCTTCGGCGGCTGGCCCCTTGCGGTTACCTCACCGACTTCGGGTGTTGTAAACTCTCGTGGTGTGACGGGCGGTGTGTACAAGACCCGGGAACGTATTCACCGCGGCATGCTGATCCGCGATTACTAGCAATTCCGACTTCATGCAGGCGAGTTGCAGCCTGCAATCCGAACTGAGACCAGCTTTGATAGGATTCGCTCCACCTCGCGGTTTCGCTTCCCGTTGTACTGGCCATTGTAGTACGTGTGTAGCCCAGGTCATAAGGGGCATGATGATTTGACGTCATCCCCACCTTCCTCCGGTTTGTCACCGGCAGTCACCTTAGAGTGCCCATCCGAAATGCTGGCAACTAAGATCAAGGGTTGCGCTCGTTGCGGGACTTAACCCAACATCTCACGACACGAGCTGACGACAACCATGCACCACCTGTCTCCTCTGTCCCGAAGGAAACCTCTATCTCTAGAGGGGTCAGAGGGATGTCAAGACCTGGTAAGGTTCTTCGCGTTGCTTCGAATTAAACCACATACTCCACTGCTTGTGCGGGTCCCCGTCAATTCCTTTGAGTTTCAGTCTTGCGACCGTACTCCCCAGGCGGAATGCTTAATGTGTTTACTTCGGCACCAAGGGTATCGAAACCCCTAACACCTAGCATTCATCGTTTACGGCGTGGACTACCAGGGTATCTAATCCTGTTTGCTACCCACGCTTTCGCGCCTCAGCGTCAGTTACAGCCCAGAGAGTCGCCTTCGCCACTGGTGTTCCTCCACATCTCTACGCATTTCACCGCTACACGTGGAATTCCACTCTCCTCTTCTGCACTCAAGCCACCCAGTTTCCAGTGCGACCCGGAGTTGAGCCCCGGGATTAAACACCAGACTTAAATGGCCGCCTGCGCGCGCTTTACGCCCAATAATTCCGGACAACGCTTGCCCCCTACGTATTACCGCGGCTGCTGGCACGTAGTTAGCCGGGGCTTTCTTCTCAGGTACCGTCACTCTTAGAGCAGTTACTCTCCAAGACGTTCTTCCCTGGCAACAGAGCTTTACGATCCGAAAACCTTCATCACTCACGCGGCGTTGCTCCGTCAGACTTGCGTCCATTGCGGAAGATTCCCTACTGCTGCCTCCCGTAGGAGTCTGGGCCGTGTCTCAGTCCCAGTGTGGCCGTTCACCCTCTCAGGTCGGCTACGCATCGTCGCCTTGGTAGGCCATTACCCTACCAACTAGCTAATGCGCCGTAGGCCCATCCCTTAGTGACAGATTGCTCCGTCTTTCATTGCTCCTTCATGCGATGAAGCAAATTATCCGGTATTAGCTAACGTTTCCGCTAGTTATCCCAGGCTGAGGGGCAGGTTGCCTACGTATTACTCACCCGTCCGCCGCTAGGTTGCTTCGGAAGCAAGCTTCCAAAACAACCCCGCTCGACTTGCATGTATTAGGCACGCCGCCAGCGTTCGTCCTGAGCCAGGATCAAACTCTCCAATAAAGTTGGACGTCCCTCACCCGAAGGCGATGACGATCCAGTTGGAATAAGCTGATTAAGCTCATTTTGAATCTGACGAGATCAGATTTGCATCTGACTCTATTATTTAGATTTCACTTCCGTGAAACCCGCTCACTCGTTGTTCAGTTTTCAAAGATCAAACCTTGTTTCGCGCGCCGCCGTTGTTTCAGCAGCGACCTTTATAATATATCATGCTTGCCCTTCTTAAGTCAATACTTTTTTTAAAATAAAATTACTGACTGGCCTTTACTTGCTTGGCCTATCGAAGAAGCGAATTATAATGTAACACAGAACTTAAATTAACGTCAACCACGAAATGCGATCAAAGCATTGTTAATTTAAGCCCGAGCAGTAAACCTACGCCAGGCAGCCCAAGTATCAGTACCGTGCTGATCGTTACCGGATTCATCGGAATGTATGCCTCTGTCAGCAGGCCCGAGAAATTGACGACATAGATCCCAAGTGCAGCGAGCACGATATGAAGCCCCAGGCGAGTAAGCCAGGCCATGCCCAGGCGTCGAGAGAACACGATATAACCTAATAATACCAGCGATCCGATAAGCACCAAGGTAAGTACCATTTTCATATCCATTACCTCTCCCCATTAGCATGCATCACGCATACGTATTAATCTCTAAGGTTCGAATCAGGACAAGAATACGAACCAAACTGGAACGGCACCCACGTGACATTCGCCTGCTTTGCCGCCTTTAATTGAACCTGATATCTTCTTTCCGCCGCTTCAAGCGTGTATATGGCAATATCCACCTCATCCTGTCCAACCGCCGCCTGCATCGCGCAATAGGCCCGCTCCCACTCACGCTGGGCTTTTTTCACCTCTAGATACAGCCTCTCCTTTTGCTCCAGTTCTGGATCGATTTGACCTATCTTCTTCATCCTTAGCAGCCATTGCTTCCAAATCATGATCAACCCCGCCCCCTTAATCCGGTATATTTCATGTGTATCGGAAGAGGGACAAACTTAGAACTGACCTGTAGAAATGAAAACCCAAAAAAGGAAGCCCTGGTTACGAACCAGAGCTTCCGACATGATCTATATATAGCTTATCTTAGTTCACGCCGCCCTTCGAGCGCCTTGGACAAAGTCACTTCATCCGCATATTCCAAATCGCCGCCAACCGGCAGCCCATGGGCTATGCGGGTAACTCGAATGTCGAACGGCTTGACCAGCCGGGAGATATACATGGCTGTGGCCTCTCCCTCGATGTTAGGATTAGTCGCCAGAATCAGCTCTTTTACCCGCTCATCGCTAAGACGATTTAGAAGCTCCTTAAGCCGAATGTCATCCGGGCCAAGTCCTTCCATGGGTGAAATAGCGCCCTGCAGTACATGATAATAACCATCAAACTCCTTGGTTCGCTCCATGGCCACCAAATCCTTGGAGTCCTGGACAACACAAATGACGGAGGAATCCCGCGTCTTGTCCTGACAAATCCGGCACGGATCCGTATCCGTAATGTTGCAGCACACCGAGCAGTAATGAAGGTTGCGTTTGACGCTGACTAAAGCCTTGGCAAAATCAATGACATCGTCTTCCTTCATGTTCAGCACGTGGAATGCCAGCCTCGCGGCCGTCTTCGGCCCGATACCCGGCAGATGAGTAAAAGCGTCGATCAGCTTGGCGATCGGTTCGGGATAATACAATGGGCGTGTTCTCCTTCAGTCGTATTGTTTAGAACAGGCCTGGAATTTTCATTCCGCCCGTGAATTTACCCATGTCGTTATTAGCCAGCTCATCCGCTTTGCCCAGCGCATCGTTAACCGCTGTCAGCACCAGATCCTGCAGCATCTCTACATCCTCCGGATCTACAGCCTCCGGCTTAATGTTGATGGACAATACTTTCTTATGTCCGTTGACCTCGACAGTAACGACACCGCCGCCTGCGCTTCCTTCAACTGTTTTGTTGCCGAGCTCCTCCTGAGCTTTCAGCATTTGCTCCTGCATTTTCTTCACTTGCTTCATCATTTGGTTCATATTGTTCATCTTGTTTACATCTCCTTCATCTTCATCATTTATATGTTATAGAGATTTATACAAAAAGCTAGCCCGGCTACTCCTTCACAATTACGAGGTCCTCCCCGAAAATGTTCAGAGCCTCGTCTACCCACGGCTCCTTATCGCCGCCGTCCTCCGAGCCCGGCTCTAACTGAAAGGGCTCCTCCTTAGAAGGCTCCGCCGAGGCGCCCTCGATGCTGTCGTTCCAGTCTTTGAGCATCATCGTCACCAGCCGGTACGGCGAGCCTAATACACGCTCCATCACCATTTCAATAAGCTGTTTATTAGCCGGCTTCTCCGTCGTTTCACGATGGATATCATTCTTGAACGCAACCAGGACGGCATCCTCCAGCACGGAAACGGGCTCTCCGTTGACGAACCAGGCGTGGATGGTAATCTTCTCGTCCTTAACGCCTTGAAGCACCTGATTCCATTTACTCTGAACAGCCATGAATTCGGGGCTGCTTCGCTGCGCTACATAACGGTCAAGTCCCGACGGGAGCTTGGCCTTCGAGGCGACGCGAGGCGCAGCCGTCCGCGAGGCCGGCCGGCTCCCTCTATTGCCGGCGTCCTGACCACTGCCCGCCAAGCCGCCTTGCATTGCGCGCTCCAGCTTCTTCTCCAGCTCTGCCAGCTGACGGCGCAGCTGCCCAATCTCCGATGAATCCGCAGGAGAGCTTGCGGACGCGGCGGATGCCGCAGGCGCATTCCCCGCGTCTTCAGTCTGCGGAATGCTGCACAGCTTCAGAAGTGCTACCTCGAACAGCGTCTGCGGCTGCAGCGCGTACTTCATCTCGGTCTGATAATGGTTCAGCGTATCGATAATCCGGAACAGCTGCGGGCGGGTAAACGCCTCCGCCATCTCCTTGAACTCCTGGAGATCCAGCACGCGCTCCGTCATTTTATCGGCATTCGGAACCATCTTGATCATTAATAAATCCCGGAAATAGTAGAGCAGGTTCTCCATGCATTTATCCGCGCTCTTGCCCTCCTGCATCAGCCCTTCAATCAACTGCAGCATGCCGCCGACATCCCCTTCGATCAGCGTCTTCGCGATTTCCGCGAACTGCTTCGATGGGATCCCGCCGGTCATGTCCAGCGCCTGCTTGTAGGATACATGCCCGTCTGAGAAGGAAGCGATTTGATCCAATATGCTCAGTGCATCGCGCATACCGCCGTCCGAGAGCCTAGCTATATACTGAATAGCTTCATCCTCAGCGGTAATGCCCTCCTGCTCGCAAATCAGTTTTAGCCGTTCGCTCTGCTCCTCCAAAGATACGCGGCGGAAGTCAAAGCGTTGACAGCGGGATATCACCGTGGCCGGCAGCCGGTGCGGCTCCGTCGTCGCAAGGATAAACATCACGTGCGGCGGCGGCTCTTCCAGCGTCTTAAGGAGCGCATTGAACGCTTCCGTTGTCAGCATATGAACTTCATCGATAATATAAACCTTCTGCCGCACTTCGGTAGGGGCATATTTCACTTTTTCGCGCAAATCACGAATTTCCTCGACTCCCCTGTTGGAAGCGGCGTCAATCTCAAGCACGTCCATCACAGCCCCCGCCGTGATCCGGCGGCAAGCGTCACATTCGTTGCACGGCTCCGGAGCCGGGCCCTTCTCGCAGTTTACGGCCTTGGCCAAAATCTTAGCCGCGCTCGTCTTCCCGGTTCCCCGAGGTCCGCTAAACAAATAAGCATGCGACAACCGCTGCTCCCGGATCGCGTTCTGCAGCGTGCGAATAATGTGCTGTTGTCCTACCATGTCCTGAAACGACTGCGGCCGCCAAGCACGGTACAGCGCAATATGCTCCATATGCGGCACCTTCTTTCTTCATGAAACGATAATCGTCACTTTCCCATTATACTATACTCTAAGGACGAGAAAAACTTCTAACTGGCAAGTCATTTTCATGCAAAAACATCTCTTCAGCTGCACGGAACAAGTATGCCCTAACCAAAGAATGACCATTAAAATGGACCGGACACCGCCCGGAACGCATAAATTCGGCAATAAAAAAACATCTCTGCCCGAAAGACAAAGATGTCGCTTTATAAAACTATGTAGCCGTGCACCTGTTATCGATCATTGCGATCCAAGCGGCACCTTTACGGCGCAACTCGAGACAGGCTTCCCCCCGGCACAAAAGTATGACTGCTTATGGCTGCTTCCTTCCGGACCTGACCAGGTTCACAGGTACTCATTGCGGAGGACCCGTCTGTCAACGTCTGCCGTAAAGACCGGACCTCACATCGGCAAGACCTCTAACAGGAATTCAACCTCGCTATAGCGGATTGCGAGTTACAGGGCACCGCTACCTCCCCATCTAGCACGGTGAAAATAAGTATATCTCATACATGTCCAAAATGCAACCGGCGGTAAAAGTTGTCTTTTTACAGATACAAAAACATGCCTTCTCTCTTAAAGTTTGGTATATTTATAGAATAATATGGGACTTCATAGAGAGGATGTACCTTAATGAGAAGAATAGGCAAGCTCGCGCTCGCGGCCACGATATGGATCGGTACCCTTGGCGGGGTAATGGCGCAGCCGCAGCACGCTAACGCTAGCACCCCGATCCGTATCATGCTAGACGGATACCCTCTTTCGTTTCCAGCGGAACCTATCATTAAAGAGGGAACCACTCTTGTGCCGTTTCGCGCCATATCCGAAGCGCTTGGCATCCAAGTGACTTGGGACGCCAAGACGAAGAGCATCTCTGCCGCTAGAGGAACCGGACCCAGCTCGGTTCGCGTGCAGCTTACCCTGAACAGCAAGACATCGACCGTCAACGGGTCAAGCGTTGATCTGGCGGTAGCGCCGCAGGCGATTGGCGGACATACATTAATCCCGCTCAGCTTCTTCAGCCAGCAATTTGGAGCCCAGGTCGACTGGGATCAGAAGACGCGCACCGTCTCTATTTCGTCACCTAAGCAGCGAATGTACACCATGGGCTTCTATGCAATCTCGTCCTTCTCCGACGCCGCGGCCATACCGAGTCTGGATTCCGTCGCCTTCGGCTGGAGCCGGATTGACGAGAACGGCAAGTTTACGCTGAGCGGCAAAGATTTCAAATGGCCGCAGGCCGCAGGCAATACAACACCGGAAAGCCTGGTCAGCGAGGCAGCGAATTCCCGTACACTTCCTTACTTGATGGTATATTCGGGTGATGTTAACGGAGAACTAACCAAAATCATCGAAAATGCAGATGCCCGCAAAGAGGCAATATCGGAAATGGTCGCTACGGCAAAAAGCAAGCAATTTCAAGGCCTCCTGCTGGATTTCGAGGGCTTGGGCCTGACTACAGACAAAGCTAAAACGCGCTCTGCCTTTACCGCCTTTGTCAAAGAGCTATCCTTGCAGACCAAATCCGAGAATTTGAAGCTGGCCCTCGCGCTTCATCCGCTCAACTCCTCATATCAAGGCTATGACTACAAAGCGCTAGGCCAAATCGCCGATGAGCTCATTATCATGGCCTATGACTACCGCAGCGGCGGAAGCGGAGAGCCAGAGCCGGCTGACAAAGTTGATGAAGCTATCCGCCTGGCCCTGAAGGAGACGAAGAAGGACAAGCTCGTACTGGGCCTGAATTTGCACAGCGAGAACGCCAAGTCGGTCAACACGCTTATTGGCCTGGCTAAACGTTATGATCTCAAGGGCATTGCGATCTGGAGGCTCGGCCTAGTCAGCAGCGAAGAATGGACACAAATGCAAAACAGCGTTGAATTCAAAAAAACAGGCAGTTAACGACAACAAATCCCCTGCTGGCCAGCAGGGGATTTCGCATGTATTTCGAGATGCCGCAGATGCAGCATTTCTCCATCAAATATAAATTAGATGCCGTATTTCTTCTTAAATCTGTCAACACGTCCACCAGCATCCACAAATTTCTGTTTACCTGTAAAGAATGGATGGCAGTTGGAGCAAATCTCGACGCGCAGGTCTTGTTTAACAGAACCTGTTTCAAAGGTATTGCCGCAAGCGCAAGTTACCGTTGTCACGTGATATTTAGGTTGAATTGCCTCTTTCATGACTTTCACCTTCTTTCCGCCCTGAGCCTCAAGCGTGCACAGAGTTATAATGACACATAAAGTGATTATATCACGCGATGTTTTGTCACGCAATTGGAATATATGAGGTTTATCCCCGCAATTTTACCCGTGCTAATTCGGCCGGCGGTACGTGAGTATAAGAGCCGATGACCACATCCGGCAGCTCTTGCTGAAAAATCTCAATCGCCTGCTTCATGCCGAATACATCTCCTTTAGCCGGAGGTATTAGCTCCAGATAGCTCTCCGGATCAATGTTCAGATTGCGAAGCTGAATAAGGCGAAGCTTCGTGCGCCGGGCGAATTCAATCATCGCTTCAATCTCTTCCTCCCGGTCAGTTACGCCGGGGAAAATCAGATAATTAATCGACGTGTAGACGCCTTGATCCGAGGCATAGCGCAGCGACTTCTCGACATTCGCCAAGGTATATCCGCGCGGTTTGTAATAAGCATTATAGTGATCATCCAGCGCGCTGATCGTGCTTACGCGCATCAAATCAAGCCCAGCATCCACGATGCCGCGGATATGATCACTAAGACCCGCATTCGTATTGATGTTGATATATCCCAGATCCGTCTGCCGCCGAACCTCGCGAATCGCTTCGATAATCAGCTTGGCCTGCGTTGAAGGCTCTCCTTCACAGCCCTGCCCGAAGCTGATGATCGATTCCGGCGTTTTCAAGTGCTCCAGCATGATCTCCACGATCTCTTCCACACGGGGGCGGAAATTCATACGCGTCTGAGGAGCAACGAACCCGCTGTCATCCGGCTGCTCCGAAATACAGCCGAAGCAGCCCGCATTACAGGAATAAGACACGGGAACCGCGCCTTCCCAGCGGTTCAGAAACGTATTCGAAGCGGTCAAGCATTCATACCCCAGGGCGCAGTTCGATAAATGCTCGTATAGGCGGTTCTCGGGATATTTTGTCCGAAGCGCTTTAACTTGATGCTTCAGCTCCAGGGGATCGCAGTTCAGCGGATTCCATTTCTCGGGATCATCGGATAACCGCGCCGTAACGTAAAATTGACCGTCCTTCCACACTACTGCGGAATACCCGAACAGCGGGAGCTTGTACTCCTTATCCGTCTTCACATAACCCGGAAGACAAAGCCGGGTGTAGCCCTGCGGAAGCAAAGCTCCGACGGCTTGGACATCTCCAGAAACCGGTGTCATTTCGCCCGTATCAGGGTCCATGCCGATCGGTCTCGTCGAGGGAAGCCCTACCAGGGTCGCTCCTTCCGGCAGCGGAATGAGCTCATCCTCCAATATTTCCACGATCATATCCGAGCTGCGGGCAAGGCCATACAGCGATGGATGATCATATACTTGTCCCTTGTTGTCTGCGTATACTAAATACATGTCGTTCTCCTCTTTGCCTTTCGATATGGCCTTGAACGCTTCATTCGTTCCATGCCGCCAGGCATATTGTTAAGATCCTGAGCCCGATCCGGAGGTCGAAGCCGTCCGCGTCGGACGGCGCGCGCCGTTTCCGCTGCCGGAGGCCGATGAATTTCCTGCAGATCCATTGCCAGCCGTATCAAAGGAAGCAAGGAATTCCGCATTCGTCTTGCTGTCGCGCAGCTTCTTCAAGAAGCCCTCCACAAAGTCATAGGAATCATTCATATTCTTACGGATCGACCAAATCGTATCCAGCTCCTCCTTCGACAAGAGCACTTCCTCGCGTCTCGTCCCGGAACGGCGAATATCGATCGCCGGGAAAATACGACGCTCAGCCAGCTTCCGATCCAAGTGAAGCTCCATATTTCCTGTCCCTTTGAACTCTTCATAAATAATATCGTCCATGCGCGAGCCCGTATCTACCAAGGCTGTTGCTAGAATAGTCAGACTTCCGCCCTCCTCTACATTGCGCGCCGAGCCAAAAAACCGCTTCGGGCGATGGAACGCAGCAGGATCGATCCCGCCACTGAGCGTGCGGCCTGAAGGCGGAACAACGAGATTGTAGGCTCTGGCCAGCCGGGTAATGCTGTCTAGCAAGATAACGACATCCTTCTTATGCTCTACTAGACGCAGCGCCCGCTGCAGAACAAGCTCAGCCACCTTAATATGATTCTCAGGCAGCTCATCAAATGTGGAAGCAATGACTTCCCCCTTTACCGAACGCTGCATATCCGTAACTTCCTCCGGGCGTTCATCGATAAGTAACACAAATAGCTCAATCTCGGGATGATTAGTAGAAATACTGTTGGCGATTTCCTTCAGCAGCAGCGTCTTTCCTGCCTTGGGCGGTGCCACGATCAGGCCGCGCTGTCCAAGTCCAACAGGGGCTAGAACATCCATAATACGAGTGGATAAATGGTTAGGGGTTGTTTCAAGCACGAGCTTGCTTTGCGGATAAAGAGGTGTTAGTGCCGGAAAATGCAGACGCTCCGCTGCAATGGCCGGATTCTCGCCATTCACGGCATTCACTTGCAATAGTCCAAAGTATCGTTCGTTCTCTTTCGGCGTTCTGCATTTGCCGGATACAAGATCACCCGTTCTCAGATCAAATTTGCGTATTTGCGAAGCAGAGATATAAATGTCTTCCGTACTCGGCAAGTAGTTGATCGGACGAAGAAAGCCATAGCCTTCGGGTAGAATTTCCAGGACGCCTTCCATGAACATGAGGCCGCTCTGCTCCGCTTGGGCTCTTAGGATCGCAAAGATCAGTTCCTTCTTCTTAAGCTGTCCGTAATAAGGAATCTGATACTGCTTCGCGAGCTTGTAGAGCTCAGTCAGTTTCATTTCTTCCAAATCGGCAATTTGTAAATCCATATAGTATACCACCTATTCAATTTTTTCATTTTCACAACAATCTTCTCTTCAATGATCTATTACACTATGAAACCAGTATAAGTCTATAAATCGGAAAATTGATAGACGCATTTTACTAGTATTACCCGGTTGCAGCAAAAATATGCGGCGGGCGGAGTTTTTACTCCGCCTGACGCCACACATCCGCCCCAAGCGCACGCAGGTTGGTCACTAGGTTATCGTAGCCGCGGTCGATCAATTCGACGCCGGATACTTCCGTAATCCCTTCCTTCACCGTGAGGCCGGCAATGACGAGCGCTGCTCCGGCGCGAAGGTCGGTCGCTTTGACCTTGGCGGCATTCAGCTCTCCGCCTTCAATAATGGCCGAGCGGCCCTCTACGCGAATCTTGGCTCCCATGCGCACCAGCTCTGGAACATGCTTGAACCGGCTGCTGTACACGAAATCGCTTAATACACTAACTCCCTCAGCCTGGGTAAGCAAGCTGGTCATCGGAGACTGCATGTCCGTAGGAAAACCAGGGTAGATCAGAGCTTTCACATCCACATGCTCATACTGCGGCGCGCCAATCACGCGGATCGACTCGTCCATTTCCTCGACCGTAACGCCCATCTCAATCAATTTCGCGGTGAGCGCCTCAAGGTGCTTCGGAATAACCCCATCGATAATCATGTCGCCGCGGGTAGCCGCCGCAGCGATCATATAGGTGCCCGCCTGAATCCGGTCGGGGATAATCGAATGGCGGCAGCCGCTCATTTCCTTAACCCCTTCAATCCGGATCGTCTCCGTTCCCGCTCCCTTGATGCTGGCCCCCATTGCGTTCAGCAGTGTGGCAACATCAATAATTTCAGGCTCCTTTGCCGCATTCTCAATAATCGTGGAGCCTTTGGCTCTTGCAGCCGCCAGCATAATATTAATCGTGGCGCCAACGCTGCAGACATCAAGATAGATCTTAGCGCCTCTCAGCTCTTTGGCCTTAAGATGGATGGAGCCATGCTCATTCGTGACCGTAGCTCCCAGCGCCTCGAATCCTTTAATATGCTGGTCAATCGGACGGGGTTCGAAGTTACAGCCCCCCGGAAGCCCGATCGTCGCTTCCCCGAATCTCCCCAGCATGGCGCCCATCATGTAATAAGAGGCTCGCAGCTTCTTCACCGGGCCGTTAGGCATCGGAATAGACCGGATCTGGCTCGGATCAATCTTGATCTGGCCGTTAGTCCAGCTAACCTTCGCCCCAAGCTCCTCTAATATTTCCGTATATACTGCCACATCACTAAGATGCGGCAAATTATCCAGAGCTACTTCCGATTCTGCCAGAATGGCAGCAGGAAGAAGCGCAATCGCGCTGTTCTTGGCGCCGCTGATTTGAACGGTTCCCTTGAGCGGGCGTCCGCCCTGAATCATTAACTTTTCCATAAGAAGAAAATCCCCCTGAAGCCGAAAATAGTCCCTCAATTCATCAAATCATGACGTAAGTCATAACTATGCTCACTTAGGCAGCTGAGCGATTCTTATACATAATACCACTTATGCAATGAAATAGGAAAGACACCGCTGGTTAGCGGTGTCTTTCCCGTAAATTATGAATCGCAAACTGTACCTGGAGTTAAAGGCTTAGGCTTGGTTGCTGGAGCCGAACTCGCGCATTTTACCAATAACTGTTTGTTTGATTGCTTCGCGGCCAGGCTTGAGGAACACGCGAGGATCGTAAGCTTCAGGCTTCTCAGCCAGAACTTCGCGAACCACTTTCGTGAAGGAGATTTGGTTCTCCGTGTTCACGTTGATTTTGGAGGTACCCAGGGAGATGGCCTTTTTAATGTCATGCGTAGGAATTCCCGTACCGCCGTGAAGAACCAGCGGAAGGCTAACCGCATTGCAGATTTCTTCCATTTCCTTAAAGCCAAGGTTAGGCTCGCCTTTGTATGGTCCGTGTACGGAGCCAAGAGCTGGCGCAAGCGTATCGATGCCTGTCTCTTTCACGATGCGGACACAGTCGTCCAGCTTCGCGTACATCACTTCGCCGATTACGTCGTCTTCTTGTCCGCCGACCATACCTACTTCGGCTTCCACGGATACGCCTTTAGCATGCGCATATTCAACGACAGCTTTCGTCGTTTCGATATTTTTCTCGATGGGGCTGTGGGAATCGTCGATCATGACGGAAGTAAATCCGGCATCGATCGCTTCTTTACATTTCTCGATGCTTGAACCGTGGTCAAGATGAATCGCTACAGGCACGGTAATTTTCAAATCTTCCATAAGACCTTGTACCATTTTTACAACGGTGTTGAATCCGCCCATGTAACGAGCTGCACCTTCGGATACACCAAGAATAACCGGGGATTTCTCTTCCTCGGCAGCTTCAAGAATAGCGTGGGTCCACTCTAGGTTGTTGATGTTGTACTGACCCACTGCATACTTTCCTTTAAGAGCTTTGTTCAACATATCTGTCATACTAACTAATGGCATGGCTCCAATCCTCCTAGGACGTTTGTTTGTATTCATTTTGCCGACATTCACACGTAATTATTATAACACAACCCGACAAAAATACTATTCAAGCTTTTCATCTGGCCGCTGATTTTATAGGTGAAATAGCAGCAATGCAATGCGCTTAAAGACACCCAGGATTGCGAGAACTACGCTGCTGGAATCCTCTCTGTTCCCTACATAACCATAAGCACGTAAAAAGAAACCTCCTTAGAATAAGCATTAGGGAAGCGAATTCCGCTAACGCTCAAGGAGGTTGCACGACATTTGAAATTAATTCGGTTAAAGGACGGCCCCGCCCTTCAGCTCCATGTTTACCGCCATTCTCATCTCGTCAATGTCGAAAGGCTTCGTAAAATGCCTTAATGCGCCAAGCTCCGTTGCTTCCTTGATCATATCCAGCTCGCCATAAGCCGTCATCATGATAACCTTGATGGCCGGATTGACTTCCTTGATATGCTTCAATATCTCGAGCCCATCCATACCGGGGATCTTCATGTCGAGAAGCACCAGATCCGGCGAATCACTGCGGACGATTTCCAAAGCCATTTTGCCGTTGGCAGCCTGGAACGTCTTGTAACCTTCGCTGCTGAACACTTCCATCAATAAAATGCGGATTCCGTTCTGATCATCGACAATTAACACTTTCTTCTCTTCCACTGAGACACCCTCCTACAAGTCTAACCCTTGTAATTCTCTTAAGGTATATTCGCCTCAATTTAGGAAATCCCTTCTAATTTGGTAAAAAGATACTTAAAATCATTCGCGATTTCCTACAGGAAGAGATAAAAGTTAGGAATTATTCGCTATCGAAGCTCTAACAAACTCGCGGAACAACGGCTGCGGCCGGTTCGGACGCGATGAGAACTCCGGATGGAATTGAACGGCCAGGAACCATGGGTGGTCAGGAAGTTCGACGATCTCGACCAGCCGTCCATCCGGGGACGTTCCTGAAATGCGCAGGCCCGCTGCCTCCAGCTGTTCACGGTAGTTGTTATTGAACTCATAGCGATGGCGGTGTCTCTCCTCTACCTGGTCAACCCGGTAGCTCTGCGCGGCCAGCGACCCTGGTACCAGCTTGCACGGATAAAGCCCCAGGCGCATGGTTCCGCCCAAATCCTCAATATCCTTCTGCTCCGGCAGAAGATCGATAACCGGATGCGGCGTAGCCGGGTTGATCTCCGAGCTGTTCGCGCCTTCGAGGCCCGCAAGCGAACGCGCGGCTTCAATGACGGCTACCTGCATGCCCAGGCAAATTCCGAAGAACGGGATCTTCTGTTCACGAGCATAACGAATCGTCGTAATCTTGCCCTCGATTCCCCGATCGCCGAAGCCGCCAGGCACAAGGATACCGCCGACACCCTTCAATTGCTCCGCTACGTTGTCAGCGGTAATGTCCTCCGCATTCACCCAGCGGATTTTCACTTCCGCATTGTTATCGAAGCCAGCATGCGACAGCGACTCAACAACACTCAGGTAAGCATCATGGAGGGCTACATATTTGCCAACGATTGCAATTTCAACCGTTTTCTCCAGCTTATTAATCCGATCAACAAGCTTCACCCATTCGCTCATGTCTGGAGCCGGGGCATTCAGCTTCAAATGATTGACGACGATCTCGTCCAGACCTTCCTCCTGAAGGTTCAGAGGAATCTCATATAAAGTATCCGCATCGCGGCATTCTACAACCGCATTGGCATCGATATCACAGAAGAGGGCAATCTTCGCCTTCATGTCTTCCGACAGCTCATACTCTGTACGGCATACAATCACGTTCGGCTGGATGCCGATGCTGCGGAGTTCCTTGACGCTGTGCTGGGTCGGCTTCGTTTTCACTTCGCCGGCAGCCTTGATATATGGAATAAGCGTGACATGGATATACATGACATTGTCGCGGCCAACGTCGCTCTTGATTTGGCGGATCGCCTCCAGGAATGGCAAGCTCTCGATATCGCCTACCGTTCCGCCGATCTCTGTAATGACCACGTCCGAACCAGCCTCCCGGCCAGCCAGGAACACACGCTCCTTAATCTCATTTGTAATATGCGGGATAACTTGAACCGTTCCGCCAAGATATTCCCCGCGGCGTTCTTTACCGATGACGGAGGAATAGACTTTACCTGTCGTGATGTTGCTGTTCTTGGACAAGTTGATGTCGATAAAGCGTTCATAGTGACCGAGGTCGAGGTCTGTCTCGGCCCCATCGTCCGTGACGAACACTTCTCCATGCTGGTAAGGACTCATCGTTCCCGGATCCACGTTAATGTAAGGATCGAATTTCTGGATCGTTACCTTTAAACCTCTATTTTTAAGCAGCCTGCCGAGTGAAGCGGCCGTAATCCCTTTGCCAAGGGAGGATACAACCCCGCCTGTTACGAAAATATATTTTGCCACAGTCTAAAAACCTCCTACATAATAGTCCAGAAATTCAGGCGACTCAGATCATAGCGTAACCCATTAATCCATGAATCATAGCTAAAATGGGCATAAAAAAACAAAAAAGTGACACCCGAATAGGTCGGGGCACTTTTTAAAATTAGAACATATTTATAGGTTTGAATCATAAGCCCATGCAATAGTTTAACCGTTAGCCTCTCCCCTGTCAAGTAAAGAAGAGGGCAATTCAAGAGGTTACAAATGTGGCAATTTCGTGCAAAGATCATGGATGATAAACAAGCTATTTATCTTCGTAATCATCCTCGTACTCTTCATCTTCGGAATCCGATTCCTCGTCCTCATCCTCGAGCTCTTCATCGTCAATCAGAGGCTCGTCGACCTCGTCATCGACGCTGTCTTCATCATCATCGGAGAACAATTCGTCTTGGTCATCCTCATCGATCACGTCAAAATCATCTTCCTCATCGGTGAAGCTGTCATCCTCATCGGTGAACTCTTCGTCCTCCAAATCGTCATCATCATCGTTAATGATGCGCGGACGCTTCGCATTCGCCACAGGATCCTCCGATTTCTCAATCGGATACCAGCGCTTCAAGCCCCAAAGGTTGGTGCCAACGCAGGCAAAACGGCCGTCGATGTTAATCTCCGTATACAATTGAGCGATCGCCTCATTGATCTCTTCCTCCGACATATTGCGGATCTTGGCTACCTCGCTCATCAAATCGCGGTAATAATACGGTGTATTCGCCGCTTTCAAAATCAAAAAGGCCAAGTCAACCATCGGAATTTCATGAACCTTCTCCGGGTCGATTTTCAAATTAAGTGGGGTACTCACCAGGCGGACACTTCCTCTCACGCAAAGTTCACTATACATGGTGCCGAAATCAAATCGCAGATTGATTCCTTCACTAACATATCCATATCACACCTAAGTAAAACCTATTTGGTATTAAAATGTCAAGTTTAATAGTGTGTTCAAAACGTGTCCATATCGGACGGCGCCAATTCGCCGCAAAAACGTTAAAAAGACGGGAACGATTCGTTCACCGTCTCTTGACTGTATCCGCCCCGGACGATTGCCGGGTTTTATGAAGGCCGAAGGGCCTTCTCTTCATCGTATGTCTGTATTTTTCCTTTGACACGCGTCTAGAGAGCCCATCTTCAATATTTCTAAATATTTAATAAAATCATAGCTCAACAACGTGGTTCCATACTGTGCTTCGCCCGGCAAACCGCCTTGAAAGAGGCCTGTTTGCCCATTTCCGCAGAACAGGGCCACTTCCCCACTCCCGGCCAGCGGCGCCGTCATAATATACTCCAACACGCTAACTCGGGAGGATATCATGTATGGATTACGCCAAATTACTGCGTTTTTTGAATGACTCCATCGACCCCTCCGGAAAAGGCGGGCGGCACATCATCCGGTTTCTGCAGCCAGGGCATTATACGGAGTGCGTTCGGCTATTGTTCAAATATCGGCGCAAATATCCCGCCCTTCGGCAGATTCGCTCCTCGCCGCTGCTGCAAGCCCTATTCTGCCCCTTAAGGATCCAGGACACAAGAATTTGCTCCGCACTCGGATTATTTGTCGAAAGCGACTCCACCATCAGCGTTAATTCGCCATCTTCTCCCTCCAAGGAACGAGCCACGGACATTCCTTGGGGCGTTAAACGCATCGGAGCGCCCGAGGTATGGTCCATCTCCACGGGACACCGCATCCGCATAGGCGTCATCGATACGGGAGCCGACTACAGCCATCCCGATTTGCGCTATTCTCTCGCCCGTGGCATCCATCTGCTGAACCGGACCAGCCTGCCCCATGACGACAACGGTCATGGCACCCATATCGCGGGAACGATTGCTGCAGCAGGCGGCACCCACGGAATGATAGGCGTTGCCCCCCGTTCGTTAATCTATCCCGTCAAAGCCTTCGACCATAACGGGTCGGCATATGTATCCGACATCATTCTGGGGATTGACTGGTGCGTTAGAAGCCGCATGAATATTATCAACATGAGCTTCGGTATGAAATCGACAAGCGTATCACTTAAAAATATCGTCAATAAAGCCCACGAGGCCGGAGTCGTCATCGTCGCCTCTTCAGGAAACGACAAAAAGCAGCGTACCGCCGATTATCCGGCAAAATACGCCCAGACCATTTCCGTCGGAGCGACGAACCGTGACGGAAAAGTCGCCGCCTTCAGCAATTCCGGGCCCTATATCGACATTTATGCGCCCGGCGAGAAAATTACATCTTCCTGGCTCGGCGGAGGGCACCGCGAAATGAGCGGTACCTCGATGGCGACGTCCCATGTTAGCGGGGCTATCGCCCTGCTGCTGGCGGTGCGCCCGAATCTGACGCCGAGTGAGATCAAGCGCCGACTCCGCCGCACTGCGCGGCCGCTGGCACACACGCCGGCCCGGGCCCGGTCCGGTCAGCGCAGCGCGCCTGCTGCGCGGCAAGGGCCTGCGGCGCGAGCAGGGCTAGCCCGGGCGGGAGCGGCCGCGGCCAGGGTGCCTGCAAGCCGCTGCACAAAGAAGCCGCCCCCTTCACATTGATGAAGGGGGCGGCTTAGACGGCGCCGTACTACATCCGCTCCGGGGCAGATACGCCGATCAGCTTCAGCACATTAGCCAGCACCGTGCGCACAGCGCCCAGCAGTGCCAGCCGCGCAGCCGTCTGCTCCGCATCCTCGGTGATGACGCGCTCCGCTTTATAGTAGCTGTGGAACAACGCCGCCAGCTCATACAAATAACGCACCAGGCGATGCGGCGCAAAATTCTCGGCCGCTACGCCGACTTCCTCCGGCAGCTCGCCCATCTTGCGCAGCAAATCGAATTCATGCTCGGCAGTCAACTTGCCAAGCTTCACATCTTGGATCGATGGAGTTGCGATTCCCTGCTCCTCAGCCTGACGGAAAATGCTGCAGATCCGCGCATGCGCATACTGGACGTAATAAACCGGATTCTCATTGGATGTAGAAATAGCGAGATCCATGTCAAAATCCAAATGCGAATCCATGCTTCGCATCGTAAAGAAATAGCGAATAGCGTCGACGCCGACCTCATCCATCAAATCGACCATCGTGACGGCTTTGCCTGTCCGTTTGGACATCTTCACCTTCTCACCGTCCTGGAACAGGCTGACCATCTGAGCGATCAATACTGTCAGCTTGTCTGGGTCGTTCCCTAGAGCCTGCATGGCCGCTTTCACCCGCGGAATATATCCGTGGTGGTCGGCTCCCCAAATATTGATTATCCGGTCGAAGCCGCGGTCGTACTTATTGCGGTGATACGCGATATCCGGCGTCAAATAAGTGTAGGTTCCATCGTTCTTCACGAGTACCCGGTCCTTATCGTCCCCGTAATCCGTGGATCTAAGCCATGTTGCTCCATCCTGCTCATAAATCTGCCCCTTAGAGCGCAGCTCCTCCAGCGATTTCTCCACCTGTCCGTCAGCATACAAGGAGGACTCGCTAAACCACACATCGAACCCCACACGGAAGCGGCTCAGGTCACGCTTGATCTTGTCGAGCTCCTTCTCCAATCCGTATTGGCGAAGGAAGTCCTCCCTTTCCTCTGGAGGAAGGGACAACAGAGCATCCCCCTTCTCGGCAACCAGCTCCTTGGCGAAGCCCTTGATATCCTCGCCGTGGTATCCGTCCTCCGGCATTTCCACGTCCTGGCCAAGCTCCTGCAAATATCTCGCCTCGATCGATTTCACAAGGTTAGCGACCTGATTGCCGGCATCGTTAATATAGTATTCCCGCGTAACCTCATACCCGGCATAATCGAGCACGTTGCATAGAGCGTCCCCGACCGCTGCGCCGCGTGCATGCCCTAAATGCAAGCTTCCCGTCGGATTGGCGCTGACGAACTCGACCTGCGCCTTCTTCCCTTCCCCAAGCTTGATCCGGCCATAGTTCTCGCCCTGCGCATAAATCTGCTCCAATACAGGATATAGATAGCTTTTGCTGAGAAAAAAGTTAATGAAGCCCGGCCCGGCAATCTCAGCCCGCTCGACACCGGCCTGCTCATAATTAATATGCTTTACGATTTCCTCCGCAATCTGGCGTGGATTTCTCTTGGCAATTCGCGTCAGCTGCATAGCCGCGTTCGTTGCAAGATCCCCGTGAGCCTTATCCTTTGGTACCTCTAATACGATAGCAGGCACGTCTTCGCGAGCGGCAAGACCTGCGGCCACAACCGCGTTGAGTATCGCATCCTTTACGGACTGGTTGATTTGTTCTAACGGATTCACTGTCATCTTAAACTTCCTCCTGTATATGTAAGCTGATTACAAAATGCCCGGTCATTTCCTCATAAACCAACAGGTCGTATTCCCAGGTCACGATTCGGCGGGACCCTTCCAGGCGGTACTCCAGCCTGCTCGTATCCGTGGATAAATTGAACCTCGTATAAGGGGATTTGTAGAATCCCGGCAGCCGTCTGCCCTGCTGGAACGTCTGCTCGGATTCCACCTCCCCGTGGCGGATAATTTTAAGCTCATTCTGCGCGATCTTGACCGTTGCCCGCGTCGTACCGCCCGTTGGGCCTGATTCTGGCTCGACATATCTAACGTATACCGTACTGCCTCTAGTCATAGATTCGCCATAAATTCGCTGCTCTGACACCTCATCGCCTTGCCGGCTATTGATGACGATGATGGCTGGCTTCCAGTTCGGCACCCTATCCTCTCCATCCATTCAGCCTGTTTCTCAACATTTTCTTATTGTACTACTATATCCAGTTCAGCGGTGCAATTCAATATTTTAGCTTCAGCAAGCGGTCATCCTCATCCCGGAGAGTCCCTCGCCCATCCGTATTATTCGTAATCACATACAAATTTCCATCTGCAAAGCGTACATCCCGAATCCGGCCTTCCCCCTCCAGCAGGACCCCCGACTCCTTGCCCTCAGGCGTGAAACGGACCAGCCTCTCTCCCGCCAATCCCGTCACGATTATGAAGCCGTCCTCATCGATCGCCATTCCCGAAGGGGCCAGCGTATCGTTCCCGGTATGATATATAGGAGGCCTCATCCCCTCTTGCTTCGCATCGCCAATCACTGCCGGCCAGCCATAGTTTGCGCCAGGCTCTATAAGATTAAGCTCATCATGCCCGCCCGGGTCACCCGAGGGGCCATGCTCGACGCTGAACAGGCGGCCTGCCGGATCCCAGTCCAGCCCCTGCGGATTACGATGTCCATAGGAATAGACATAGGAGTCTGGAAAAGGGTTGTCCGTCGGGATGGCTCCATCCGGAGTCATGCGCAGAATTTTTCCCGCCAGGCTGTTCAAGTCCTGCGCCAGCTCCCCCTGACCGGCATCCCCCGTCGCAGCGTACAGCATGCCGTCAGGACCAAAGGCGAGCCGTCCGCCGTCGTGCACGATATTTCCAGGAATGCCGTCTAACAGTGCCTTTAATTCATGCCACTCCCCCTCCCGTTCCTCTATCAGCACGATGCGATTCTGCATCATGCCAGCCTCCTGATAGCTATGATAAGCATAAGCCCTCCCGGTTTCCTGAAAATCCCCAGACAGGACAAAGCCTAGAAAGCCGCTTTCCGATAATTGCTCCACCGGCCGGTTTAAATGAACCTTTTGCCTCTCTGCATCGGTGCCGTTTATTTTTACAATATAACCGTCCCGTTCGCTCACATATATGCTGTCCCCTGAGAAAGCGATGGACCATGGACTGTTCAGGCTAGTGGCCACAACCTCGTAGCTGCCCACTTTCTCTGTTCCGGCATTGCGCTGCTCCTGATCGGCCATCGGCGCACTTCCACCGCAGGATGACAACAGCAGGGATAGCAGCAGCCCAAGCAGCATTGCTCTTAACAACGTAATCCCTCCTCGCTTGTTCCTATGTGAATAAATTGAGCTGAAGCTGAATGCATACTCTACTTCTCCTTATATCATAAATATTCTAAACAAAAACACCACTCTCGCGAGCGGTGTCACTAATCGTATATAATCAATTACCGATTAATCATCAGAGCGGCTGGCTTAATACCATGTATTTCACCTCGGAGCCCTCGAAATAAAGATGGAACCGGAAATAATCGCCTGACTTGTAGCTCCATTTGCTAGGCAGCTTTCTCGCATCGGCATCGAGCTTCTTGCTAACTTCCGCTGCCGTAAGTCCTACCTTGACCCCGCCAGACGTCTCATGGGAAATGCCGCTAAAGACGATTTTGTTGTTAAGCTCAAGAATCCCTTCCTTGAATTTACGAATCTCCCTGACTTCGCCTATGGCGTAATCGTAATAAGGCATCTTCCAGTCGGCGGTCTCTGCCGCAAGCCGCTTCTCCCAGTCGATATAAATCTGTCCGTCTACCGCAATCTGCTCCCGTTCGATTCCCGCGGGCTCGCTGGAGTCGGCCTGGCCCTCTGCTTCTAACCGCGCGCGCTCCTCTAGAGCATCGAATTGGCCGAGCTCCGATTCCGGCTTCAACAGGCCATGCATGAGAAGCAGCACCTGATCATCGGCATAATATGCCTTGCCGGCGGCTTCGAATGCGTTATTCTCTAAATTGTAAGGTATATCCATGAGCTGCTCATCGTCCAGGATAAACTGTATAACGACACGACCCGCCGGTTCAGCCGGCTCGGTTACGGCTGCCTGCATATCCGTAAAGCGCAAAGACTGCATTACGACATACAGGCGTTCATAGGGTATTTCTCTCTTCTCTCCGCCCCGGATAACAAAGACAGATTTCACATCCTCTTCCTGGAACGGCAGATGGTCGAGCAAATAAGGGGATTCCGACTCTCCTTCCTGAGGCTGATTCTGTCCCTTCTCCAAAGAAATTTCGTCCTGCTCCGAGACCTGTCCCGGGGCCTCTCCCAATCCCGGTTTACCGACAAGACTCCCGCTTGCCTCCATATCCGAGTTATTCAGTACCTGCCCCTGTTGCTGCAACTTCACAGTACTGATAATGAAGACAACCGCAAGCACGATCAGGATGCCCGCTAACATATAACCTTTATAACTTCTTTGTTTGTTCATTTTCCCTCCTTAAATGCCATGCGCCATATTTCAAATTCCATGTGATTAGACGCATAAAATGAATATAGGTTTCCGAAATTTCCCACCTTTCGTGCAAATTAGTCCCAAGGGCATACTCACTCCCTCTGATACAGGGGGGATTAAACCCAACTCTATTTCATCAGCGGCAGTATCCGCAAGCATCCGCTGCTGACACAAAAATACCCTGCAGCGTAAAAATACGCTGCAGGGTACCTCATCCATTACACCAATTTAGAAGTCTTGTTCCATTTCGCCACAATGTTATTTCACAAAGCCGAGCAGCATTTCGCGAATGAGCTTGGCAGCTACGATTTGAGTCTGCTCGGTCGGATCATAGATCGGAGCGACCTCTACAAGATCGCAGCCCACGACGTTCACGTCGGATCTAGCGATCAAATGAACCGCTTCAAGCAGCTCCTTCGAGGTAATCCCCCCCGCTTCGGCCGTTCCTGTACCCGGGGCGCAGGACGGATCGAGCACGTCGATGTCGATCGTTACATACACCGGGCGCGAGCCCATTTTCGGAAGCTCGGTCTTCAGCGGCGCGGCGACCTCGAATGGATGGAAGTTAATATTCTGGCGTCCATAAAGGAATTCTTCCTTCGATCCGGAACGGATTCCGAATTGATAAATGTTCTTTCCGCCCATCAATTCAGCCGCTTTGCGAATCGGCGTAGAATGGGACAGCGGCTCGCCCTCATATTGATCACGAAGATCGGCGTGAGCATCAATATGAATGACAGCCAAATCAGGATACTTCTCATACATCGCCTGAATGACCGGCCAGCTGACGAGATGCTCTCCGCCCAGTCCGATAGGGAACTTGCCGTCCTTCAACAGACCGCGAACATAGTCGCCAATCACGTCAAGACTGCGAGCCGCATTGCCGAAAGGCAGCAGCAGATCCCCCGCATCGAAATAAGCAGCGTCTAGAATGCTCTTATCCAAATACGGGCTGTACTCCTCCAGACCAACCGATGCCTGGCGAATGCGCGCAGGACCAAACCGCGAGCCCGGACGATAGCTGACGGTATAATCCATCGGCATCCCATAAATAACCGCTTTGGAGTCCTCGTATGATTCAGAGCTGCAAATAAACACGTTACCTGAATAAGCCTGATCCAATTTCATTGGCCCGAATGCCCCCTTACTTTACGAGATCTTCTACGAACTTAGGCAGCACGAATGCAGCTTTGTGCAGACGCGGCGAATAGTACTTCGTATCGATCTCTGGAATTTGGGTCTCATCCACTTGAAGCGGATCATGGGTTTTGCTGCCGATCGTAAAGGTCCACAGGCCGCTCGGATACGTAGGAATGTTAGCGCCATATACCCGAACTATCGGGAAAATTTCCTTAACGTCCTTATTCACCTTTTGAATCAAATCGGCCTTGAACCAAGGATTGTCGGTCTGGGCCACGAAGATGCCGTCATCCTTCAGCGCCTCATAAATCCCTTGATAGAAGCCGCGCTCGAACAACGGAGCCGCCGGGCCTACAGGCTCCGTTGAATCCACCATGATGACGTCGTACTTATTCTTGCTCTCAATAATATGCATATAGCCGTCGTTCACTTGAACCTCAACCCGCGGGTTATCCAGCTCACACGCGATTTCCGGCAAATATTTCTTCGAGTATTCAATGACTTTTCCATCAATATCTACAAGAACAGCCTTCTCGACCTTGGGGTGCTTCATTATTTCGCGAATAACGCCGCCGTCACCGCCACCGACAACAAGCACATGCTTCGGATCCGGGTGCGTAAACAACGCCGGATGAGCTACCATCTCGTGGTATACAAATTCATCCTTCACCGTCGTCATGACCATATCGTCAAGCACCAGCATTCGTCCAAACTCTTCGGTATCCATGATCGCCAAATCCTGAAAATCCGTCTGCTCTCTCACCAATGTTTCCCGAATTTTTGCCGTAATGCCAAAGACGGGCGTCTGTTTCTCCGTAAACCACAATTCCATCGTATAACCCTTCTTTCCCGTTAGAATAGTGTTTAGCCGTCATATTAACCCTTACCGGAGGCCGGGGGCTGTCCAGATTCACTTCTCGCAAAGTTTCTCTTCCTATTGTACCAAACAAATTTGATTATATTAAAACAAGGTGAAAATGCAACTGTTTCTGGAAATCCGTAAAATCGATCTTCCCCATGTCTCCGCCATGAATATCTCCCCCAAACTTTCCCATACTTAACAATAGCATATGAATTGCGAGAATATGGAGATTGGAGGCGATTATAAGCTATGCAAAGACTTATCCGAAGCAGCAGAAGGGGCTCCCGCCGCGGAAAGCTCCTCATCGTCAAATGGGGCCTCGCCGGCATCATCGCTGGGCTGATCGCCTCCGCTGTGTTTTTATTCTATTTATACCAGACCGACCTGCCGCTCGCGTACTCCGACCGAAATTCGCAGCTTCTCAGCCGCCAGGGCGAAGCGATTGCTGTCTTCTCCAGCACAGATCGCAGCCGCTCGCGCATCGCGCTAGATCATATTTCGCCCTACCTGATCCAAGCGACATTGGCCGTAGAGGACCGGCATTTCTACAAGCATTTCGGCTTCGATCTTAAAGGCATGGCCCGGGCTGTTCTCGTTAACCTCAAGGAAATGAACAAAGTGCAGGGGGCCAGCACATTAACACAGCAGCTTGCCCGCAACCTGTATTTATCGCATGAGCGCACCTGGTCGCGAAAAATAAAGGAAGCGATGTATACCGCACAGTTGGAGATGAAGCTGGACAAAGATCAAATCCTGCAAATGTATCTCAACGAAATTTATTACGGACACGGCGCATACGGCATTCAAGCCGCCGCCCAAATGTATTTCGGCAAATCGGCGGAGCAGCTCAGCCTGGCTGAAAGCGCCATGCTAGCCGGTGTACCGAAGGGACCTACTTACTATTCCCCCTTCAATCAGATGAAGAATGCGAAGGATCGCCAGCGCTTGGTGCTGAATGCTATGGTGGAAACGGGCAGCATTACCCGGCAGCAGGCGGAGGAAGCTTATGAAGAAATCCTTCAATTCAAATCCCTGAAGCTGAGAACGGCTGGGGATAAGGCTCCATATTTTCGCGACTATGTCCGGAACGTCGTCATCAACGAGCTGGGCTTCGACGAGAGCCTGCTTGAGCATGGCGGGCTAAAAATATATACCACCTTGGATCTGGAGGCACAGGAAGCCGCCGAGCTGGCCGTGGCCAGCGAGCTCAAAGGCTCGCCCGAGCTTGAAGCTGCCCTGATCTCGATCGACCCGCGCAACGGCCATATCAAGGCTCTTGTGGGCGGCGTGAACTATGTACGGAGCCAATATAACCATGTTTTCGCCACAACCCGCCAACCGGGTTCCACCTTTAAACCGATTATGTACTTGTCCGCCTTGTCTTCCCGCAAAATGACGAGCGCCAGCAAGTTCTCCAGCCAGCCGACCTTGTTTCATTATGATAACAACCGAAAAACATACAGCCCCAAAAATTTTGGCGACAAATATCTGGGAGAAATTGATATGCGCCAGGCCATTGCCGCCTCGGACAATATTTATGCTGTCAATACAATCCTGACAATCGGATCCGACCAGGTGATTGAGCTTGGACGGAAAATGGGCATTACCAGCCCGCTCAATGCGGTGCCTTCCCTGGCCCTGGGGACATCGCCCGTCAGCCCGTTCGAGATGGCCTCAGCCTTCGGCGTAATCAGCAATCAGGGCAGGCAGATCAAGCCGGTGGCGGTGCTGAAAATTACCGATGACGAGGGTCGCATATTATATGAAGCCCCTTCCCCGGCGGCTGAGCAGGTCGTCGACCCCGCCGCCGCCTATGTGCTCACTCATTTGCTGGAGAGCGTATTTGAGGCCGGGGGGACCGGAAGCCGGGTATCTGCGGAAATCAAACGCCCGGTTGCAGGCAAGACGGGGACGACAAGCACGGATGCCTGGATGGTGGGATTCACGCCCGAGCTGTCCACAGCCGTCTGGGTCGGGTATGACAAAGGAAAGACGCTGGGCACGGCGGAGTCGCGCAAGGCAGCGCCTATTTTCGCTAAGTACACGGAAAAGGCTTTGGAGAAGGTGCCGCCAAAAATTTTCCCTATCCCCGATGGCGTCGTCAGCGTATATCTTGATCCCGCGACAGGCAAGCTGGCCACCGAGGACTGCCCCAGCAAGAAGCTGGAGGTATTTATTGAAGGCACCGAGCCGACGGAGGCTTGCGATGCTCACGGAGCCAAGGAGCCTGAGCCGCTCCCCGTGGAGGAGAAAGCAAAGAGCCGTTCCTGGTGGAGCGACCTGAAGCGATGGTGGATGGACTAGGCATACGGCTTGCTGTATCATGTGGGATAAATTCAATCGACACTCACAAGACGTCTGGTTGGCGTCAAGACAAGGAGATCCCAGATCATGAGCTTACCATTTACCTCCTATGAAGAAGGAACGCCGCTTCCCCCCGCATTCTATGACATGACAGCCTTAGAGGCAGCTCCCCGGTTGATCGGCCATACGCTCGTTCGCCGCACCGAGGACGGAGATATCCGCTGCCGTATCGTCGAGACCGAAAGCTATGGCGGTGTAGAGGATAAAGGAAGCCACGCCTACGGCGGAAGAAGAACCGCTAGAACGGAAATTATGTTCGGCCGGGGAGGGGCTGCATACATTTATCTCATTTATGGAATGTATCATTGCCTGAACGTAGTCACCGGCGCCATGAACGACCCGCAGGCGGTATTGATTCGAGCAGTCGAGCCCTTGACCTCCGCTGATGAGGTTCTGATGCGCAAATATAGAAACGCTGCGGCCAAGAGGCCCGTCGATTTATCCGGCGGTCCGGGCAAGCTGTGCCGCGGGCTTCGCATCGACAAATCGCTGAACGGGCAATCTCTCCTCGAGCAGGGCGGACCGCTCTGGATCGAAGCCGGCAGACCGCTGCAGAATGCGGCTATTATGCAGTCACCGCGAATCAATATTGCATATGCAGAGGAGTATGCCGCCAAACCGTGGCGTTTTTTTCTCCGGAACAATCCATATGTTCCGCTTCTTGATAAGAACATGGACGTATTCAAGGAGTTTTGAGCAAAGGTTTGCCCGTAACCCGTAACTGCGCCCGTATTGTTATGACTGCCTCTTAGAGCCTCAAATTGTTGCTCGGAACCCTTAAATTTACTGTTACGGGTTAGAAACATCGGGTTCCTCCCATCGCGGTGTTTCGCTGCATGACGGCGGCCGGACCGACCATGCTCAACATAAAGCGCCGGCAAGCCGACGTTATAATCCCTTCCATTATGCGCCATACAGGCGCATTTTTTTATTCAGCCTTCTACACATTCAAGCAATCATTTGAATATGATAGCCTGCAATAGTATTATGTACACATAACAATCAAACAAATGCTTGAATATTGCTTCAAAGGAATATAGGAGGTTTCGTACATATGACCCAACCCCTCTCTCTAGCCCAAGCCGAAGGATGCGAGCACTCCGATTTGTATGACGACATTGCCGTCGGGCTGCGAAACAGCCTCAACGAGCAAGACATCATCGGCATGGCCCAGATGTTCAAAGCGCTGTCTGATCCGAATCGGATGAAGATCGCATATTTATTGCAGCAGAAGGAAGAACTGTGCGTATGCGACGTCGCCTCGATCCTCGGCAGCTCCGTTGCTACGGCATCCCATCATTTGCGCTTATTGAAGCAAATAAACATTACGAAATCACGCAAGGAAGGCAAGAATGTATTCTACTCGCTGAAGGATCACCACATCCAGACGCTGATTACGATGACGCTGGAGCATCAGAAGGAGAAGAACAGCCCTGAGTAAATCCACTGCCGCTTCAGGCAAGGAGCAGGCGCCTTGAAGCTCATCGCCCTTCTGCTCGCAATTCCCGGCTGGCTGACCCTCTGGGTCGCCGGCATGTCCGATAGGGGCGGCGCCATCGTGGTAACGCTGCTCGGGCTAACCGCCCTGCTCTTGCCCGCAGGGGTGCACCGTCCCTCCGTTCAGCAAGGTCATCCTAAGCCGCTCGTTCATGGAGGACGCTCTTTTTTGAAAAATTGCAATCTGCAGTACTCTGAAAAGGGATATTTAATTAAATAAGCACACGCCTTCAAAGGGTGATCCCTTCAACACAGGCGTGTGCTTATTTATAATTCTGTCCAGGCCAAAGACAGTTAAGCTGCTATTCCGTTTCCAGAGCTGCCTTCAGCTCATCCGAAGACTTCTCCCACCATTCCTCATTGGTTTCCAGGAGAAGCTTCTTCAGGGCTGCCTTCTGCTCTGGCCCCAGCCCATCCAGAATCACTTTGCGCTTCAAGGCATAATCCATCTTGTTGACGTGATCGGCGAGTATCTTCCAGCCGCGGCGGGCTTCCGTGTCGATCCACATTTCGCACGCGGTCATTCCGCCGTAGAACTGCCCCAGCTCCGGCGTGCGGTCAACGGCTACCCATACGATCCATACCTGACGGCCATTGGGGACATCTTCCTTATTGACCGAGAACTTGATGCCCTTCTCGACCTTGCTCTTGGCATGCATGGCGCCGATGTCGATGTAGGCTTCATCGCCATCGATAATGACCGGCGACATGCTGTTCAAATCGATGGAGCCTGCCCCAAATCCCTTATGCTTGCTCTTGTCATCATTACTAATAATATTTAAGGCGAATATTTTCTTACCCGTCTTCTGCGAAGTATCTTTATTATCCATAATTCCCTCCACCTGGCTTGATGCGAGCGCTGATCTTGTCTGAGCAACGGGACGCCCAAGGCAGTTTCTGCGTGTTTTCTTCCCTATTAAAGAATGCTTGTTCAGCCGACATACACATTAATTTTATTTTAGCTAATAATCTCCCAAATGCAAACATATACATGCTGTAGATGCTTGTCAACAGGAGGTATCCATGGAATGACCCGTCGAACTTTTATGGTTAGTATTTCTATCCTTACCCTGTGTCTTCTAGGCGGCTCTATAATGTACATGCTCTACGCCGGCCATCCAATCTCCCCCTCATTTGCTCCTCAGCAGCAGGGCAAAGCCGCCACAGTAAAGGCACCCTCTCCCCAACAGGCGGAGAGCATACAGCAGCCGACGGCAGAAATACTCAGCAACCGGGTTACAGAATACCACATTGACGTCAAGCTGAATGAGCAGGAGAGAACGCTGACCGGCACGCAGACGCTGACCTGGACCCATCCCGGGAAAAAAACGCTGAATGAGCTCTATTTTCATCTCTATCCCAATGCCTTCGCTTCCCCGGAGAGTACTTTTATGAAGGAATCCGGCGGCCGTCTGCGAAGCGACACTATGCCAAAGGACGGCTGGGGCTCTATCGAGCTCACCGACATCCGGACAATGGACGGCATTTCACTGCTGCATCGCATTCAGTATGTCCAGCCTGACGATGGCAATGTTAACGACAGAACGCTTGCCAAAGTGCGCCTCCCCATGTCCGTACAGGGCGGCGAGACCATTACGTTAAAAATGGATTTCACCGTGAAACTGCCTAAAGTTTTTGCGCGCATGGGCACTGCCGGCGACTTTGTGATGGCTGGCCAATGGTTTCCCAAACTAAGCGTTTATGAGCCGGTCTTCCGGAGGGGAAGAAGTACGGAAGGATGGAATTTGCATCAGTATCACGGTAATTCGGAGTTTTATTCCGATTTCGGCATTTACAGCGTCAATATCGACGTTCCGAGCAGCTATACCGTTGCGGCAACTGGATTTCCGACTAAGCCCGCTATGCTGAAAGGAGAACGAAAAATCGTACAGTATTACGCTGACGACGTGCATGACTTCGCTTGGGCCGCTTCGCCGGACTTCGTCTATGCCGAAGAGCCGTTCTCTTCAGCAGAGGTTCCCGGAGTCCGCATTAAGCTCTATCTGGACCCGATCCACAAGGACCTGAAGGACCGGTATTTCTACGCGGCCAAGGTGGCATTGTCCAATTTCAGCAAATGGTACGGTAGCTATCCGTATTCCACATTATCCATTGTTGTACCGCCAGCGGAAGGTAACGGCGCAGGCGGAATGGAGTACCCGACACTGATTACGGCGTTTGGGGCAACCAGCGACTCTCCAGGCTACGACGAGTTGGAGCGAACTGTAATCCATGAAATCGGACACCAGTTCTTTTACGGGATGGTGGCCAGCAATGAATTTGAAGAAGCCTGGCTGGACGAAGCCTTCACCTCCTATGCAGAAGACCGCCTAATGGAGCAGGAATTCGGAATTACGACCAGTCTGCCGATCCAAGCTGGATTGATCTTCAATCCGAAGCCCTTGACCCAGCCCTCATGGGATTTCGGAACGGCCGACACCTACGCCAAAAACGTCTATCACCGCGGCAAGCTCATTCTCCTTGATATCGAGCGGCAAATCGGCACCAAGGCCATGAACCGTACCCTGTCACTCTATGCGCATAAATACCGGTTTAAGCATCCGACTACGGTGGATTTTCAGCGGGTGCTTGAGCAAACGACGGGGCGTTCCTGGAAGAATTACTTCAATCAATATGTATATGACGGAAAAATGGCGGACTATGCCATAGAGAACATTGGCGTCTATGAAGTCCGGCAGGGCAATGAAGCGCTGTATGAGGCCGTTGTCAGTATTAAGCGTAGGGGCGGAACTCACCCGAAGGTGCCGATTCTCTTTACGTTTCAAGACGGACATACGGTCCGGAAGGCATTTGACGGGACAGAGGAGCAGGCCGAGTTGAAATTAAGCTATAAAGAGCCCCTTGCCTGGGCAATGATCGATCCGGACTATACACTAGTTCTGGAGAACAAACACATCAACAACTACTTCAAGGCCAACATCGATGAGAAGATCAGCACGCGCTCTAATGTCAGCGTAACGAAGCTGCTGGAAATTCTGATCGGCTCATTCCTGTGGTAGGAGGCAAGTTTTGTTCGATGTTATTCGAAGTAGTCCTGCTCACAAAACTAAGCCTATGCTTCCGATGCAAGTTTTGTTCGATGTTTATTCGCGGTAGTGTTGCTCACAAAACTTTTAGGAGGGAATACCATGCCCTATATTCGCAATGGGTGGAGCAGCGTCAAAAGACAGTTCCCCTCCGTCATCATTCTGTTCCTTTATCAACTGCTGTGGGGAGTCTTTCTCTATCGTCTGGTCAATACGGCTGTGGTGCAGGTGCTGCACCGGTACCCGGATCCTCCTCCCCATGATTTAAGCCGGATTCTGTTTATAATTGAAGGGCAAAGCCGTTTCTGGCAAACTCCCGAAGTTCATCATTACATATGGATTCTAGCCGGTATGGTTATACTGCGCCTGCTGCTTACTCCTCTGATTCATGCCGGGATCCTGTACGGACTGCTTCCCACAGAGGAAAGGGCATCCGGCCTCCCGTTATTCAGAGGCATGCAGAAGTTCTGGAAGCCCGCAGCTTTATTCTACTTCCTGGAGCTAGCTCTGATTCTAATCCCTACTGTGTGGCTCCTTCCTGAGTTGTATGCATCTTTGCTTCCTCTTCTGCAGGGAGGCAGCCGCATCTCCGCCGTCCTCTCTACTGCCGCTTATGTGATCGGCTGGCTCGGTTACACCTGGTTCATACGCCAAACTGTACTCTTCCTGCAATTCGGTTATTTATTCAAAGGCAATGTCTGGCCGTCCCTGCTCCTCTGCTGGAGACATCTTCTGCCCGGCCTTGGCATATCCATAATTCTGGCAGCCTCTTGCTCCGTTCTTTTTATTCTATTCGGAACAATATCCTGGATTTGGACCGGCCTGCTGGCTCTGATCCTGCAGCAAGCATATCCATTCTTCCGCAGCGTTTTCAGAATATGGAAAATATCCTCGCAATATTGTCTTTGGCAACAAAAAAGTTAAAATTTCTTTAACTCCCAGGCTCCTTAGAGCCACAAGGCCTCCGCGCTTCTGCGGAGGCCTTATTCTATGCTTGCTATATAATTCTCGCAATTTAACCATTGCCAAATGATGCCTGCCTTGTTACAATAACAACAGTACTTTTTAAGTAACAGATTTGTAATCATTTCTGTCATAATTCCTAAGATGCATGACAGCAATTGTCGAAATAGCATTATACAGGTGTTATAAAATACAGCCGAATTCCCGTCACCGGGGAAACGGGGGAACCACTTTGGGTGAATTGATCTCGCTTCAGAGGGATCATAGGGAACCTTCAAACCGAATCCTTAAGCTAACCTCGTAGGCATTGGAAGGAGAACAATTTCTTTGAAGAAAAAGTTAGCCGTAATTGCAGTGAGCTTTTCCATTCTTTTCTCCGCAGGTGCTGGCAGCGCTTTCGCCGAATCCAAGCTGGATTCCGCCGTTCAGTCGGCCTTGGGCACGAAATATGTATCTGGCGGTACGACAACGGATGGCTTTGATTGTTCCGGATTTACCTCTTATGTATTCAAGAGTCTAGATATCAAGCTTCCTCGTACATCGGGGTCCCAATATAACATGGGAACGGCCGTTAAGAAGGATGAGCTCCAGGCTGGAGATCTCGTATTCTTCAATACCTCCGGTAAAGGAGTATCCCATGTAGGCGTTATGGTCGACAGCGAGAGCTTTGCCCACGCTTCTACCAAGAAAGGCGTAATCATCAGCAAACTAAGCGAGGACTATTACGTTAAGCGCTATGTCGGTGCCAAACGCATCCTGAGCACAGACAAATATGAAGATGTAGCCGTAGATAACGAAGATCATGATGATGTAGAATAATATACGTCCAAAAGACCTGTAGTGATTCCCGCCGGAATTCTCCTGCAGGTTTTTTTATTGCCCACGCGCAACGCCTGCCATATTTTTCCGCAGAACTAAAACTTGAAAAAGATGGCCTCTTTTGTTAGAATAACCAAGGTAATAGGTAACAAACTTGTAATCATTGTTGTAAGAAGTTTCGTTTCGGGTGCATACCATCTATAAGCCGAATTCCCGGCACCCGGGAAACGGGGGAACCATTTATGGGTGAATTGATCTCGTTTTCAGAAGAGATGATAGGGAACCTTCAACCGAATCCTTAAGCTAACCTCGCAGGCCATGGAAGGAGTAGTACATCTTGAGAAAGACACTGACAGCAGCGGCGACGAGCTTGGCTATTCTTTTCACGATAGGAACAGCAAGCGCATACGCGGACTCAAGCACAACATTGAACAAAACGGTCAACGCAGTCTACGGCACACCTTACAAGCTTGGAGGAACGACCACGAATGGTTTTGATTGCTCCGGATTTACAAGCTACGTCTTCAAGAAGATGGGCGTCAAGCTGCCTCGCGTCTCGTCAGCCCAGTACAAGCAGGGAACGCCAGTTGCGAAGAATCAGCTCCAGGAAGGAGACCTCGTATTCTTTAATACGACCGGCAAGGGTGTATCCCATGTTGGCATCTATATTGGCGATGGAAAATTCGCCCACGCTTCCTCTTCGAAAGGAATTCGCACCGACAAATTAAGCAACAGCTACTATAAGAAGCGCTATGTCGGAGCGAAACGAATTTTGAGCAAGTACGGTTACGCTACACATGCCGCACAATCCTAATCATTAATCCATATTTATGTCTACCCTTTTGCTTTAGCCGCGATGATTCCTGCCAGAATTGTTGCGGCTTTTCTTCTGCGCATCAGCCGGTCTATCTTAATAACGAAATACCAAGGAAAAAGGTTGCATGCTGCACGCCCTTAGCCCTATTTTTTTACCGCAAAGCTAAACACTTCTCCCTACAAATGACTGAACCTTTCTCTCAAATCCTTCAAGAGAGCCTTTACAATGGAATAAAATCCCGCTACAGTGGTGGTAAAAAGATCGCGCCGGAGAAGTTCCATGGCACGGCATTCCCATTTGTACAAGGAGGCGCAAGATGGATAAACAAGAAATTCAATTTCAAATCGTTCCTATGGAGGAGCACCATGGGGAAGCAATCAGTACATGGCGCTACGATTCTCCCTACGATATCTATAGCTGGCTGCCTTGGGAACAAATGAAGGCCCTTGATGTAGAATTTGGCAATCCTGTACTGCGGGCCGAACAATATGTATCCGTTCTTGACAATGAAGGAGAGCTGGCCGGTTTTGCCCAGTATTTCCCGATGGAGAACGTGACGAGACTCGGAATCGGAATGAGGCCCGATTTATGCGGTCATGGGCTGGGTAAGTCCTTTGTATTGACCATCGTTAAAGAGGCGCAGCGCCGCGCACCGTCCAACGTCATTGATTTGGAGGTGCTCACCTGGAATACGCGGGCCATCCGGGCCTATCAGAAAGCGGGCTTCGTTATCACCGATCTGTACGAGAAAATGACTCCCGGAGCAATATCCAAGCCGTATTACTGCATGGTGTATCGCGGTGAACGTTTATAACCTGATCTGTACAACGCCTGAGGCGCCTGATTGGCGTCCCTTGGGCTTTTATGTGCCTGGAATACTCCTGCTCTGAAGAGCGCTGTACGGCCCGATTCCGGCGCGCTATGAGATTGCTCATATATATTGTGAATTTTGAGCAATTATACGTGGAATTCGTTGCTTTTTTTGACACAAATGCTATGATCAAATAGCATGTTCCGTTATAATATAAGGTAGCTTACATAGGAGGGACGATTGGAATGCAAAAATGGGTTATGAGCGGGCTATTCTTTGTCGCGTGTGCCCTAGCCCTGGTGCTTATCTTTACTTTGCCTGGCAAGGATCAGGTCGCGCAAGAGAACAAGACGCAAATGCCTGAAGTTACGTTAAATGCAGAGCAAGCGGAAGCCGTCGTCAAAGCCAACTGCATCAGCTGTCACGGAGAACAATTGGAAGGCTTGGCCGGGCCGAACCTGCAAAACATTGGCGCCACCATGTCAACCGAGCAGCTGTACAAAGTAATCGCGAGAGGCAAAGGCTCCATGATGCCTGGCTTCAAGGATAAGCTGCAGGACGAAGAAATTGCGAACGTTGCGCTTTGGCTTGCCGAGAAGAAATAATAAGCATATTAAAAACACGCCCACCAAGAACGCAACAGCGTTCCAGGTGGGCGTGTCCCGTATTCGGCCAGTAGGATCATGATTCAATGCTTATTCCGGCGAGTTCATCTTATCGAACGCCTCGTTATATTGTTCAGCTTCCTTTATATCTATGGCCGTAATTCCACCTGCTTCCCATGATGTCAAACGAAGCGTGACCGTCTTGTAATCGATTGTAATAAAAGGATGATGATTAAATGCCTCTGAAATAGCCGCTACCTCATCGACAAAGGCTATACCCTTCATAAACTCGGAAAACGTATATTTGCGGACGATCCAGCGTCCCTCTTCCAATTCCCATCCTTCCAGCTTTTCCAAATGCGCCTCAACTTCTTGTGGTGTAAACGGCATATCTTTTCCTCCCTGTTCTTTTTCAAGAACTCCCAAGACTTATGTAGTAAGTCTCTCCAATACCTTCAAATACCCGGAGTTGATCGGTAGATTGATTGTACTTTTTGATAATTGTTATTCTTCTTTATGGCTATTCATGCATATCGCAAGCGATAATATCTAACTATCTAATCAAATATTTTACCACGCTCTAGGGCTCCTGCAAAATCTTTAATTTGCTAAATCAGCTTCACCGACGTCAGCTCCTCTTCCCCGATCAATACGTTGATGCGATGAGCATCAGGATCATAAATGACGACCGCGCTTCCGACAGCGATCACCGGCTCGGTGCCCAGCCCGAAGAATAGATCCTCGGCCAGCGCCTCCAGGACCTCATGCTTCTCCTCCTTGGACAGCCCTTCCCATTCGGCAGGCTCCATCTCAAAGAAAACGTAACAATCCGGAATACGTCCGACTGCCTCTGTAAAATCAGCCAAAATATATTCATATTCCCTTCCATGCTTTACTCCCACGGGCGATTCGCTCCCTTCACGATCTCCTAAAATAGACCATTGTCTTATTATAAACGAAAATACCACTTAAAAAAAAAAGGATTTCTGTCGATAAAAAGTATAACCATTTATTTATTGAATGGTACCTGTCTTTTCGCAAGGATGCTTAAAGGCAAAGGCACGGATTCAATTTATCTCAAGGACGAGGTGTATAATGGAAATTTCATCACTCATCGGTATTATTCTCGGTTTAGTCGCCATTGTTCTCGGGATGTTCCTCAAGGGAGCGCCGATTATCAACCTAGTGAATAACCCGGCGGCGTACGTCATTATTTTGGTAGGAACAGCAGCGAGCCTCTTTGTAGGCTTCCCTTCTTCCGAATTGAAGAAGATTCCTAAGTTATTCAAGAAATTGTTCGTGAAGCAAAAAATGATTAGCAAGGCAGAGCTCATCTCGCTCTTTATGGAGTGGGCTACGGTTACTCGCCGCGAAGGACTCCTTGCCCTCGAATCAAGAGTCGAGGAAATTGATGACGATTTTCTCCGTAACGGCATGCGCATGATCATTGACGGCAATGATCAGGAATTTGTCAGTGATGTTCTTGCTGAAGACATCGCAGCTACCGAGGAACGGCATCGTGCAGGCGCGCTTATTTTCTCCCAGGCCGGAATGTATGCTCCGACCCTAGGGGTTCTTGGAGCCGTTATCGGGCTGATCGCTGCCCTTGCAGACATGTCCGATATGGATTCCTTGGCTCATGCGATTGCAGCAGCATTCGTAGCAACGCTACTCGGTATATTTACGGGTTATGTCCTATGGCACCCTATTGCAAATAAGCTGAAACGTCTTTCCAAGCAGGAGATCGAAATCCGCCTGATGATGGTGGAGGGGCTGTTGTCCATCCAATCTGGTGTCTCAACCATTGCCATCCAACAAAAACTGGCTGTATTCCTGACTCCATCGGAGCGCGCCGGTCTATTAGACAAGGTAGGTGAATCCGGTGAGCAAAAAGACTAGGCATGAGCCTCATGAGGAGCATGCTGACGAATCCTGGCTCATTCCCTATGCCGACCTTATGACGCTTCTTCTAGCTCTGTTTATCGTCCTTTACGGCATGAGCTCGACCGACGCCAAGAAGTTCGAAGAGATGAGCCAAGCGTTCAGCAGCGTTCTCACCGGCGGCATTGGCGTGCTGGATCAGAACTCCTTCGACAGCAATACTAAGAGCTTTAACAACGATAATCCTATAAATAAAAATTCATCCGAAGGCTTGATGAAAAGGAACGAGCTCATGCGCAGAGAGCAGGAGAACCTGGAGGCTCTCAAGAAGCGTCTGGACAATTACATTAAAGATAATGGACTCACGACGCAGCTCAATACCCAGCTCAACCATTCCCGTCTAGCGATTACGATTAGCGACAATGCCTTATTCGCCTCCGGCGATGCGGAAGTGAAGCCGGAAGCCCGGAAGCTGGCCAAAGCCATCTCTACGATGCTGGAGCAGTTCCCGGACTACGAGGTCGTCGTCTCCGGACATACAGATAACGTCCCGATCTCTACCAGCGAGTTCCCTTCGAACTGGGAGTTGAGCTCCGGACGCGCCTTGAATTTCATGAAAATTCTGCTGCTTAACGATAAACTGGATCCGAAGATGTTCAGCTCGACTGGACAAGGGGAATACCATCCCGTTGCCTCGAACAGTACCAGCGAAGGGCGTGCCAAGAACCGCCGAGTTGAAGTGTCGATTATCCGGAAATATCAGGAGGAATCGAAAACCGGCATCCCGGCAATTAACAGTACTTCGCCATAAGACGTTAGCCAAGCTTATAGAACACCCAGGCCTCATAAGAGGCCTGGGTGTTCTATATTGGAATACTGTGCCACTTTATTGCAGCTCATAATTCAGAGAGGCACCCAGCTCCTGCTTCTCTTGCGGCGTCAGATCGCGCCATGTCCCAATAGGTTGATTTCCCAAGTGAATATTCATGATCCGAATGCGCTGCAGCTTGCGCACCTCGTAACCGAGCGCGCTGCACATCCGGCGAATTTGCCGGTTCTTCCCTTCGGTCAGAATAATCCGGAATACCCGTTCTGTGATCCGGGTTACCTCGCACGGCCTGGTCTTTGTACCCAGAATGCGCACCCCCTCGCTCATGGTTTTGAGGAAGGATGGCGTGATCGCCTTATCCACAGTAACGATGTACTCTTTCTCATGCCGCCCTTCGGATCGCAATATTTTATTTACAATATCCCCGTCACTGGTCAGCAATATTAACCCCTCGGAATCCTTATCCAGTCGTCCGATGGGAAAGATCCGCTCCTCGTGTCCCACGAAATCAACGATATTCCCGCGGATATGCTGCTCCGTTGTACTTGTAATCCCGACAGGCTTGTTAAGGGCAATATAGACATGCTTCGATGTTTTTTGCATCAGCGGTTTTCCGTTAATGCGCACGTCATCCCCTTTCTCCGCCTGGCTGCCGAGAAGGGCCGGCTTCCCGTTAATCGTCACTTGGCCAGACTCCACCAGCTTGTCCGCCTCCCGGCGGGAGCAGTATCCTGTCTCACTAATGAATTTATTGATTCTCACCTTCGATGTCACCCCGTATGCTATCTCTTTGCTAGAACTACATTACTGGCTATCCCGTAAAAATTAATGGTCTTGCAGAGGCTCCTCCATCTCCATCAAGCGCGGCAGTGTAATCGTCACGGCTGTCCCTTTGCCGACCTCGCTTTCAATCTGCAAACAGCCCTTGTGAGACTCTATGATCCTCTGACTGATCATCAGGCCAAGCCCCGTCCCTTTCTCCTTGTTGGTATAGAACGGCTCCCCTAGCTTCTGCATGCGCTCCTTGGAAATACCCTCGCCTTCATCTATAACGCGAATAACGGCAAGATTTGGCTCATCGGAAGACAGCATAAGCGTAATTTGCCCCCCGGATGGCATGGCCTCCATGGCATTTTTCAGAATATTGATAAATACCTGCTTTAATTGGTTCTCTTCACAGTGTACCAGAATAGCCTCCGGCGAGAAATGAACTATAAATTCAATATTATGTAAGTGAGCCTCACTGTCCAGTAAGGAGACGACATCCCCAAGTGTAAAGCGGACGTCCTTGGTTTGGAAATGCACGGCCTGCGGCTTGGCCAAAATCAAAAATTCACTCACAATCAGGTTGATTCTATCCAGCTCGGACAGCATAATGTCTGTATGCAGCGGATTAATTGCCTTGGAATGCTGCTGCATTTGCAGGAAGCCGCGCAGCGTCGTAAGCGGGTTGCGGATTTCATGGGCTACGCCAGCAGCTAATTGGCCCACCGTCGTCAGCTTCTCTGACCTTCGCAGCAGCTCTTCCATCCGGTTATGCTCCGTCATGTCCCTGGAGATGCAGATATAAGCCGATATCCGCCCGAATTTATCGAAGATCGGGGATTCACTGATGCTTACCTCAACCAGGGTACCGTCCTTCCGCTTGCGGACGGTTTCAGACAGAATTACGGATCTGCCCTGCTCCAGCTCCCGCTTCCACTCTTTACGATCCTCCTCCAGGTCTGCCGGAATATAATCCAACTGACAGCCTACAATCTCTTCGCTCTTCCAGCCGTACAAACCTTCGAATGCAGGGTTCACCCTCAGGATTTTACCTTCCAGATCGGTCAAATGAATCGCATCTGCCGTCTGGCTAATAATAGACTCCAAATATTCATTCATCGAGCGATTCTCTTCATTCTTCTGCTCAAGCTCAGTGGTATAATGACCAAGACTAACAGCCATAGCATTGATTTTCTGACCTAGCAATCCAAGCTCATCCCGCCGGTTAACACGCATTCTGGTCTCGAACCTGCCTGAGGAAAGCTGGTTTACTTTAATCAGAATATCCTGAATCGGCCTAATAATTTCACCAGCCAGAATATAGCTGGCAAATATGACGATTTGCAGCAGAACCAGGGAGATAGTTACCTGGCTGAACATCTGTTTGGAAACCACCGATGAAATCGGCTCGTAGCTCGATACAATGCGGATAACATACGGTCCCTTATTCACAGGAGAGATAGGAATTAAACTCTCCAGTACTTTTTCCCCATTGATCGTGGTGTCATACAGAAGGGTTTCCCCTTTGCGGATAACCTCATTGATCGCCGCTTTATCGACTTTATCATTTACATAGTTGTAAGTCCCAAATAAAAGCTTGGCGCTTCCCTGGAAGGTCTCAGGGTCTATGCCCGTAATCTCAAGCAAATGCTCGTTAGAGCGCAGCGTCTCTCGGGTAATCCGCTCGGGGCTGGTCATTTGGAGCATGCCCTCCGCCATGACTCGACTAATATTCCCATGATTCTGCCTCTTTATATACTCATTGACAGAACGGCTCTGTTCGACAGCCAGCGCGATCTGTCGAGCTGTCACCATCATGTTGGCCTCGCTCAAGTTTCTTAAGTTGTCTCGGGTTGAGAAGTAACTTAAGGCGATATTCAAGGAAAGCAGGACCAAGGCGAAAAACGACATAATCAGAGACAACTTTGTTTTAATAGACAAACTTCCCCCCACCCTTTTAAGACAGATCTTTGGTGATTTTTGGAATTAATCTGTCTCTACCATCATAACTGCAACGACATGTTTTGCAAAGACGTTGATATTCCCACTCTCTTTTCCTACAATAAGTAAAAATACCTATAAAGCCGCAGCTTGATCCACACTCTCCAAAAAGTTATGCACAAATTATGAACATATCAACAGATACAAAGTCCTTGTTGTGTATAATAGTGGGGATAAACCGGTGGTTATGCACAGACTTACCCACAACATGTTAACAACGAATATTTGTTCGTTGGACAGAGCTTTTGTTCTCATTCTGAAGGAGTTGACCCTAGTCCATGAATCCGTATTATCCCGCTGCCCCCCCTGCCTCGACGTATCCCGATGAACACTGGATGCAGGAAGCGATCAAAGAGGCCCGCAAGGCTGAAGCAATCGGTGAAGTGCCCATCGGTGCTGTAGTCGTGCTAGGCGATGAAATTGTGGGAAGGGGCCATAATCTGCGTGAAAGCATCCGGGATGGCACGGCACACGCCGAAATGATCGCCATTCGCGAAGCCAGCCGGACCTTGGACGCTTGGCGGCTGCTGCATTGCCGGCTTTACGTGACGCTGGAGCCCTGTCCCATGTGCTCCGGTGCGATCGTGCAGTGTCGTATCCCTCGCGTGATTTATGGAGCCGCTGATCCCAAGGCCGGCTGCGCGGGGACGCTTATGAATTTGCTGCAGGAGCCTCGTTTTAACCATCGGGCCGATGTGGTTTCCGGTGTATTGCGAGAAGAATGCGCTGCATTGCTTACTGAGTTTTTCCGCCGGTTGCGCAAAAAATAATCAAAAAAAAGCGCCTCAGGGTCTGTACAGACCTCTGAGACGCCCTTTTTATGCCATGCTTGTTGGAACGTACTGTTTCTTAGTAGCCGAATGAGTTCATTTCTTGCTCAAAATCGTCCATTGTGATGGTGTCTTTCGGAATACCAATGTTGAACTTCGGCTTTTCGTTGATGCTTGTAAATCTGCTCTTCATTTGCAAGCCCAATTTAACTTTATCTGCCGTATCCGGATCGCTGAATTCCAAATCCATGTTCATCTCTTGGTAAGAAGGATAATTGTCTTTGTCGATCGCGGTATTAACGTTAAATGTATTTATTTTCAAATACTTCTGCATCTCGTCCAGATCCTTCTGGAACTCGTCTTGATTGATTTCTCCGAATTCCTTCTTCGCCTCTTCGATGTCCTCCGGCGTCAACTGAAGCATTTGACGGTACTCATCCTTAGCGACGATATCCAGAACTTTCGGTAAAGCCTCATTCAGCAGAATGGTGATCGCTTCCTTAGCTGTATCATTCGTTACGTAGAATTGAATGACTTGCTTGGCTTTAAAGCCTTCCGGCAATTCGATGTCTTTCGGGTTAACGTCCTTCATGAATTTCTTCGAGTCATACTCCGAAAGAATCGCATTAGCTATTTCTGCTACCATCTTTTGCGTTTTATCTGTATCCAGCAGATCCGGGTTAAACTCCTCACCGCTGCTTTCCGCCAATTCCTTCAAATCAAACTCCAGGAATTTACCAACGGCTGTCTCCGGCAGAGGCAGGAATGGAATGCTAGGTATTTTAACGTATACCTTATCCTTGGTCATTACAAATTGCAGCGTGATCGTCGTTGAGAAATCGCCAGTCAGCTTGACTTCCAACGAAGCTTCCGTCTGCATCGGATCCTTCTGATACACCTGAGTCAGATTCAGCTCAGCGTCTTTCAGCATGGAATAGACTGCTCCCATTTCAGGGGACGACGATACATCAAGTTTCAGATCGGTAATTTTAATTTGGCTTTCAGAGACATAAGAGTCCATTTTAAGCGCAGTTGCCGCTGCACTTTGCAGTGCTTCTTTGGGTTCTTTCTTGGCGCCGCAGCCGGTTAGAACCAAAGTTACCGACATAAGCAAAATAAGTGCAGACAATAAAAACCTTCTTGACATTACTAGCTCCTCTCCATCTTTCGTAGATGACAATACATAATTTTTTGATGAACCACTTACTATATTAACCACAATGCGAAGAGAAATGAAACCCTTTTTTATCAAAATATTTAATGAATCGCCTTTTTTCTAAAGCGTCCGCCCTTCACATCATGGATATTTCCCACGGCTAGAAATGCATTCTCATCAAAATGATTTACAATATCTTTCAGTTTGGCCTCCTCCAAGCGGGTGATGACGCAAAATATCACTTTTTTGGGGTCGCCCGAGAAGCCGCCTTCCCCAGACAAGTACGTAACGCCCCGCCCTAAGCGATTCAGAATCGCTTCGCCGATTTCATCAATCTGGTCGCTAATAATCCAGACCGACTTCGATTCATTTAATCCATCCACAACGATGTCTATGGTCTTGTAAGCAATATAATAAGCCAGAAGCGAGAATAACGCCCTCTCCCAGGTAAATACAAAGCCTGCGCTAAGCAGGATGAAGAAATTCATGAACATAATGATTTCCCCGACCGAAAAGGGAGTCTTGCGAGAGACCAGAATGGCCACGATTTCCGTCCCATCGAGTGATCCTCCGAACCGGATGACCAAGCCGGTACCCAGCCCCAATAAAATGCCTCCAAAAACAAATGCCAGCAAGGTATCCTTTACAAACGGGTCTACCGGATGCAGTACCGCCGTGCCAATCGACATTACCGCAATACCCAGCAGTGTAGAAAGAGCAAATGTCTTGCCGATTTGCTTGTATCCTACAATCAGAAACGGGAGGTTAAACAGAAACAGGAATATTCCGAGCGGCAGACCTATTAAATAAGAAGTCATGATGGAAACACCCGTGATGCCGCCATCCGTAATTTTATTCGGTACCAGGAATAATTCCAGAGCCACCGAAACGATCAATGCACCTATTACAATAAAAAAGGCTCTAAGAAAAATACTGCCTACGGGGCGCTGTTTATGTTTACGCAGTGATTGCGGCGATTGCGGTGGTATCGATGGTTGCGATGGTATAGAAACGGGGGAAATAGGGCCTGCATTATCAAATTCCAATACGCATCACTATCCTTTCATGTGAATTCAAAATAACATCCTCTTCTTATTATGACACTATTTGAAGCGCATGTCCTGCATTATCATAAATTACAAATAAAACCTCAGCCGGGGCCGAGGTTTTATTCAGAATCAGATTTGCAGATTTCAAATATGCTCTAATGCAATTTAGTGACTTAAATCCTAATTTTGCTGATTAATATTTAGCATGCCTGTCTTTGTGGCTAGTGTTACATTACATTTTGCTCCGCTGTTCCTATATTGTTTTGATTCATACTGTTGCTTTTATGCTATTGTTGCTTACTAATCTTGATAGTTGCTACTGTTTGCAATTGTTATTAGTTTGATCATATGCTTTTTGCTATCGTTGTTCTTGCTGGCTTTGTTTTGGCCTTCAATTGTTGTTTTGGTCTCTCTTGTCGTTCTAGCCGCTCTACCCGGGTTGCCTGGCTCCATTCGAGTTATAGTGCCGAACACTGCATAGAGTCAATTACATAGCGGTAAGTCACATGTATTAAATACATTGGCCTTACTTGTTCTTACGTACCCCTGAAGGTACCCCTAAAGTTGGCGTTAACTGCGGTTTTCCCCTAAATGCAATTCGTCTTAACTGCCCTGGGGATTGTTATGACTGACGTGATTCTGATTCTTGACCTTCTTGGAGCCCGATAGCGGCTCAGGCCCGCCGTTTCCGCGCTCTCTGTACTGATTGGTATCTGGTTGGGTTCCCGGTGTGGTGTAGGACTTTGGTTTACTCATGCAGGCTACATCTCCCTTTTGATTCTCTGGTTTCACTTACTTTGTGGGTAACCCGGTTATTTTATGCATGGTGATCCTTGGGGTAAAAGTTACATCATTCCCAACAAGATAATTTAGGTATATTGAACTATCCCTCGTAAATCTAACAATTTAATCGCCATTCAAGGCATTCACTTGCAATAGTCCAAAATTTCGTTCGCTTCTTTCGGCGTTCTGCACTTCTTAGAATTTTATTCCTCTTTAGGTGAATAGGTTAAGGGAAATGTTCTATGTGAAGGTGCTCTATGTCAGGGGCTCTATGTGAAGGGGAACTATGTGGAGGGAGCTATGTCGAGGGAGCTATGTCGAGGGGCTATGTCGAGGGGCTATGTCGAGGGGCTATATGTCAATATGCTTTATGTAGAGGGGCTACATGTGGTGGGGGTGCTCTATAGTCACTCTTTGGGCGGTGCTCTGAGGGAGAAGCTCTATGTGATGGTGGTGCTCTATACGGAGGCACTATATGTCGAGGTACTCTAGATAAGGTACTCTGAGGGGGAGGTGCTCTTGGGGAGGGGCACTACGGTGGTGCTCCAGCTTAACGGACACCAGGTACGTTATTACACCTGTTTGGTGGGATTTGGAAAGGCTACCGGACCTAGAATCCGCTATTCCCCCTTTATAAGCATGTTTCCAAGCATTTTTAGCACAATAGCGGAACCACGGTCCGTTAATTTAAATTTTAGCAGCTATTTTGCTGAATAGCGGAACCAGGGTCCGTAAACGTCTGGGCAATTTAAAATCTCATGTACGCAGATGTCAGATGACGGCCTCTTTTCAGAAACTGCCCGCAGCTCGTCGCCCAATTTATCTAGCCAATTATAGAGTTGATTGATCAGATTAATCGATGGATCTACTCATTAGTGCCCGCCACAACTCGCCCCTCCCCTGCAAAGTAACATCAAAAAACCGCCCCCTAATCAGGAAGCGGTCCAATTAATTGATAATATAAGGTAATCCCTAGCGAAGCCGATGCCCCAACGAACCATTTCGGGTTCAAAATAAGTAAGCGGAGAGGGTATGGGATACTCTCCCTACGGTCGATACTGCGATAGTAATCCTAACGTAACCAACCTTCACGAACCATCGCTGGTTCTAAATAAGTATGGCGGAGAGGGTGGGATTCGAACCCACGTGGGCTTGCACCCTAACGGTTTTCAAGACCGCCCCGTTATGACCGCTTCGGTACCTCTCCAAAAAGTGAATCTGATTAGCGTAACAAATCAGATTCTACCATAGAGTGAACTCGTTCGCAAGTTATTTTCCACTGGAAATATATTCAATATTCCCCATGTATGGACGAAGAACCTCCGGTATTTCTACACGGCCGTCTTCCATTTGATAGTTCTCAAGAATTGCAGCAACCGTACGCCCTACAGCAAGCCCCGAACCATTTAAAGTATGCACGAACTCAGGCTTCGCCTTAGCATCTGGGCGGAAGCGTATATTCGCGCGGCGGGCCTGGAATTCCTCTACGTTAGAGCAAGAGGAAATTTCACGATAAGCACCCGCTTCCGGGAGCCATACCTCCAAGTCGTATGTCTTAGCCGCGGTAAACCCAAGATCGCCCGTACAGAGCTCCAGCACGCGGTATGGGAGCTTTAGCAGCTGCAGGACGCGCTCAGCATTCGCTGTCATTTTCTCCAACTCTTCATAGGATTGCTCCGGGTGAACGATCTTGATCATCTCAACCTTGTTGAACTGGTGCTGGCGGATCAAACCGCGTGTATCACGCCCAGCTGCCCCCGCTTCAGAACGGAAGCAAGAGCTGTAAGCCACATAATTCCGAGGCAGATCCTCTACACTCAGAATCTCATCCCGATGAAAATTCGTTACCGGCACCTCTGCCGTTGGGATTAAATAGTAGCCATTCTCCGTCAGCTTGAATAGATCCTCTTCGAACTTCGGCAGCTGGCCGGTTCCATAAAGGCTGTCCTGATTGACGATATAAGGCGGCAGCATCTCCTCATACCCATGCTCGTTGCTGTGCAAATCCATCATGAAGTTGATCAATGCACGTTCAAGACGCGCCCCAAGTCCCTTATAAAAAGTAAATCTTGAGCCCGCTACCTTGGCACCAGCCTCAAAATCTAGGATACCCAGGTCTGCTGCGATGTCCCAATGAGCTTTAGGCGTAAAACCGAACTCCCGAGGCTCGCTCCAGCGGCGAATCTCCACGTTCTCCTCTTCGGAAGCGCCTACCGGCACATCTGCATGGGGAATGTTAGGAATCGCAAGCATCAGCTCATCGATCTGCGCCTCTAGGGCCCGGACTTCGTCATCCAGTTCTTTAATCCGGTCGCCAACCTCGCGCATTTCAATAATCAGTTCATCAGCATTTTCCTTATTCTTCTTGAGCTTGGCCACTTCAACCGATACCATGTTGCGACGGTTCTTCAGCGACTCGCTCTCCTGCAGCAATTCGCGGCGTTTGCCGTCCAGCGGGGCGAAGCCTGATATCAGCTCCAGCGACTTACCTCTGTCCTTCAGCGCCTTCTCAACGCGCTCGAAATCATTTCGCATTATTTTTACATCTAACATGGGTTGTCCCTCCTAGAATCATCCCCGGCGCCTTACGCGATTTACTGCTCAGCTGCATAAGGCAGGCCACTATGGGATCACCAGAGAACTGTGGCGTCCTCCGTTTAAACCAAACAAACCTTAACCCTTGGGAAAGAGTCAAGGTGTCTGATCAGCCCTTTACTTATCAGCCGATTTGCTTGCCTGAATCATTTCAGTGAAATATCTATGAAGCGAGACATCGTCCGTCAATTCCGGATGAAACGACGACACGAGCAAATGCCCCTGGCGTGCAGTCACGATCTCATCGTTATAGGTGGACAATACCTCGACGCCATCGCCGACCGCCGTAATAAGCGGCGCACGGATAAATACCGCGCGAAGCGGCTCCTCCAAGCCCTTTACTTCCAGGTCGGTCTCAAAGCTCTCCCGCTGGCGTCCAAACGCGTTACGCGATACGCTGATGTCCATAACGCCCAGATGAGGCTCTTCTCCGCTCTCGATCTTCTTCGCCATCACAATCAGACCAGCACAGGTACCAAAGAGAGGCTTCCCTTCGCCGGAAAATTGTTGAATCGCTTCTATAAATCCGTACTTTCTCATGAGCTTGCCGATGGTTGTGCTCTCCCCTCCTGGGATGATCAATCCATCGATATCCAGGAGCTGTTCAGGCTGCTTTACAACAACGCCCTCAGCTCCCGCGCTCTCAATGCTTCGAATATGTTCCGCAACTGCGCCTTGCAGCGCTAGTACTCCCACCTTCATGGAGAAACCTTCCTTCTATCTGACTCAAAAAGAATAGCCTTATGCCAATTACCAGCCGCGATCCGACATACGTTCAGCTGCAGACAATTTGGAAATCTCGATGCCCTTCATAGGTGTACCCAGATTCTTCGATACCTCGGCAATCAGCTTGTAATCCGTGTAATGCGTTGTAGCTTCAACGATTGCGCGAGCGAACTTCTCCGGATTCTCGGACTTAAAAATACCGGAGCCCACGAAGACACCATCAGCGCCAAGATGCATCATTAGAGCAGCATCAGCTGGAGTAGCTACGCCGCCCGCTGCAAAGTTCACTACAGGCAGTTTGCCGTTCTCATGAACCTCAAGCAGCAGCTCATAGGATACCCCCAGGTTCTTAGCTTCAGCATACAGCTCATCCTTCGACATATTCTGTACGGAACGGATTTGGCTGTTGATCAGGCGCATATGGCGCACAGCTTCAACAATGTTGCCTGTTCCCGGCTCGCCTTTCGTACGAATCATAGAAGCGCCTTCGCTGATGCGGCGCAGCGCTTCACCAAGATCCTTCGCTCCGCAGACAAATGGAACGGTGAACTCACGCTTGTCAATGTGGAACACCTCGTCCGCCGGCGTCAATACTTCACTCTCATCCAAATAGTCTACCCCGAGAGACTCTAAAACTTTCGCTTCCACGTAATGTCCGATCCGCGCTTTGGCCATGACCGGAATGGAAACCACTTTCATCACTTCTTCAATAATCGTAGGATCAGCCATCCGGGCTACCCCGCCAGCCGCACGAATATCAGAAGGAACGCGCTCCAAAGCCATGACGGCCGTTGCTCCAGCCGCTTCGGCGATCTTTGCCTGCTCCGCATTCATGACGTCCATAATGACGCCGCCTTTTTGCATTTCGGCCATACCTCTTTTTACACGTGATGTTCCTGTTTCCATGTCCACGCCTCCCGAATTAATCTAAATATATCCCCATGTTACGAGGCCTTAGCACAAGATCTTGTCCCCGTAAACATTACTTCCGTCTCCATATTACAAGCGATAATCTAACTTGATATTTTACAATATTTACGCTAAATATACAACCCATTTACTCGGGATTTATACTTCACGGATTAGAAAAGGTTCTTGATCCCATTAAACAGATCCTTGAAAAAGTCCCCGATCGCACGCAGGAGCAGCTTGAACCAATTTGCCTTCTCCGCATCCTGTGCGGTAATCAGCTTCACGGTCTTCTCTACAGGTTCGTCAGAGCCCGGAACTTTATAAGAGTACGTAACTGTACCAACCTCCGTTCCCTGCTTCAGAGGGGCAACTAGAGCGGTATCCTCGTTCATGGACACCGTTGCTTGCAAACTGCTCATATCTGCACCCTTCGGAATCACAAAGCTAACGCCTTGATCCGTAACGACTGGCACGTCTACATTCTTCGCCTTCTTCACGGTGACCGTCTCCGCGCCTTCTACCGTCGTCTTAGGAGCGACGACTTGCTTGATCTCAAAGTTGTTAAACCCGTAGTCCAGCACTTTGCGTGTCTCGACGAACCGGACGTCCTCGGCCTTCATGGTCTTTGTCGCTTGAGTGCCCATCACCACGCTGATCAAACGCATCCCGTCCCGTTCGGCCGTACCGGTAAAGCAGCTGCCTGCTCTCGAGGTGTGTCCCGTCTTCAACCCGTCCAGTCCCTCATAGGCAAATTGCTTGAAGTTGGTTACATTCTTATTCGCTTCGAGCATGTAGTTCCAGTTCACCATTGGAGCCTTATCCCGCTCCCGGAACTTGTACTGCTGGATCGTTGTAAATTCTGTAAAGTCTGGGTGATCCGTTACGATGTACTTGGCCAGAATCGCCGCATCCATTGCAGACATAACGGTTTCCTTGTCATTGTCCGGCTGAAATTCCTTCGGCATATCTTTAATATCCAGACCCGTAGAGTTGGCAAAATAAGTATTCTTCATTCCCATGCGCTGAGCCTCGTCATTCATCATTTTGACAAAGGCCTGCTCAGAGCCTGCGACATGCTCCGCCAGCGCTACGGTTGCATCGTTAGCGGAACCAACTGCCATAGCAATGTAAAGCTCCCGAATCGTGTGCTGGTCTCCCTGCGCCAGGAAAATCCGTGAACCGATCGTCTTGGATGCATTCTCCCGCACGGTAACTACATCATCCCAGCTAAACTTCCCTTGCTTTACTAAATCCGCAACGATGTATTCCGTCATCATCTTGGTCATGCTTGCTGGAGGAAGCGGAGTGTCCCCATTTACATTTAATAGAATTTGGCCGGATACCGGCTCCATTAATATCGCGGATTTAACTTGAAGCTCAAGCGATTCTACAGATGGAATGCTAGAGTTGCTTTGCTCAACTACAGGCTTGGTAGACGTAGCTTCGGTTTGCTGTCCTTCAGCAAGCGCGGCCGCCGGTACCATAGATAGGTATAACATATTCAGTAACAGAACAGAGGCGACGCTTTTACGAAGGATTTGACGTTTGGATGGTCTTGGTTTCTTTTCTTTCAGTTTCAATGCTCTTAAAGCTCCCCTCATATACTCGTTCGATTGCTTTATCTATTCTATCACAGCAGAATACGCAAAAAAAGACAGGCCGGGCAGAATTCGCCCAGCCTGTGATGGAAATTAGTGGTGTGGTCAATATACTACAAGGAATAGTTCGGCGCTTCCTTCGTAATTTGCACATCATGCGGGTGGCTCTCGCGAAGGCCTGCCCCGGTAATACGGATAAACTTCGTATCGTTGCGAAGCTCGTCCAGAGTTGCCGTACCGCAATACCCCATACCTGAACGCAGACCGCCCAGCAGCTGATGAACTGTATCGGACAAAGGCCCTTTGTAAGCGACGCGCCCTTCAATACCTTCTGGTACCAGCTTCTTGTCGTCATCTTGGAAGTAACGGTCCTTACTGCCTTGCTTCATCGCGCCAAGGGAACCCATCCCTCTATACACTTTAAAACGGCGCCCTTGATAAATCTCCGATTCGCCTGGGCTTTCTTCCGTACCGGCAAGCAGGCTTCCCAGCATAACCGCATGCGCTCCGGCTGCTATAGCCTTCGTAATCTCCCCGGAGTATTTGATGCCTCCGTCCGCAATGATCGGAATGCCATATTCCCGTGCTACGGTCGCACAGTCGTATACCGCGGTAATCTGCGGTACACCGATTCCAGCAATGACGCGGGTCGTACAAATCGAACCCGGACCGATACCGACTTTGACAACTGAAGCCCCCGCCTCGATCAAATCGCGGGTTGCCTCTCCGGTCGCTACGTTGCCGGCGATGATAGTGAGTTCCGGGTACCGCTTGCGAAGCTCGCGAACCGTATCCAGGATGTTGATGTGATGCCCGTGTGCGGAATCGACCGTAATGACATCCACGCCTGCTTTTACAAGGGCCTCGGCCCGAACAAAGGTATCTGAGGATACGCCGATAGCAGCTCCGACGAGCAATCTGCCCTGCTCATCCTTCGCCGCGTTCGGGAACTGAATGGCCTTCTCGATATCTTTGATCGTAATCAGGCCTTTAAGCGTATTGGAGTCATCTACCAGCGGCAGCTTCTCGATCTTATGCTGCTGCAGAATGCCTTCCGCTTCCTGAAGCGTCGTTCCTACAGGAGCCGTTACCAGATTCTCATGCGTCATGACCTCGCGGATCTTAATGTTGTAGTCATGAACAAAGCGCAGGTCACGGTTCGTAAGGATACCGACTAGTTTTTGCTCCTCATTCACGATAGGAACACCCGAAATCCGGTACTTGCCCATCAAATCCTCTGCATCCGATACCAGATGATCCGGCGTAAGAGAGAACGGATTCGTGATAACACCGCTCTCCGAGCGTTTTACCCGGTCCACTTCTTCCGCTTGCTGCTCTACCGGCATATTCTTATGAATGATACCGATGCCGCCTTCGCGCGCCATGGCTATTGCCATAGCCGCTTCCGTTACCGTATCCATCCCGGCGCTGATCAGCGGCATATTCAGCTTAACTTTGTCGCTTAATTTCGTAACCAGGCTAACCTCTTTCGGAAGCACCTCCGATTTGCGAGGGACGAGCAGAACGTCATCAAATGTTAAGCCTTCTTTATCAAATTTACTTTCCCACACCTTAGTTTTTCCTCCTTATTTTCTATTCCTCGTCGACCGATTTCCCTTATATATCAAGGCCGGAAAGACACTTACGAAAATATATTATTGCCATCTTAGCAAAGGGCCTATAGCCTGTCAAGAATAAGCGTTAGGAAATACCGCCAGACTTTCTCAGGCATACGAATGTCCTCAGGAGGACTACAAACCTTCTGCCAGCAGCTTTCGTCGCTGATCTATTGATGCCCTTTTAACACAAAAATCATTCCACCCCCTCCATAATCTAACGCATCGTATACACAAAGAAGGCATTGCCCTTATTGGACAACGCCCTAATCTCACGATTTAATGTTAACCGACTCTTGAAATCACCTGGTCAATGACACCGTATTCAACGGCCTCTTCCGCCGACATAAAATAATCCCTATCCATATCTTTGGCTATACGCTCCAATGACTGTCCGGTATGCTCAGCGGCAATAGCATTTAATCTTTCCCGAGTGCGGAGGATCCGTTTGGCGCTGATCTCAATATCGCTGGCCTGCCCTTGAACACCCCCATGGGGTTGATGAATCATCACTTCGCTGTTCGGCAGAGCAAACCGTTTACCCTTAGTCCCGGATAGCAGCAATATAGCTGCAAAGGAAGCCGCCATCCCCGAGCAGATCGTCTGGACATCGGGCTTAATGTACTGCATCGTATCGTAAATTGCGAATCCTGCTGAAGTCGAACCGCCCGGGCTGTTAATGTAGAAATGTATGTCCTTCTCAGGATCCTCTGCAGCAAGCAAAAGCATTTGCGCAGTTATGCTGTTAGCCACCTGATCATCGATTGCGGAACCGAGAAATACGATACGATCCTTCAGCAGCCTGGAATAAATATCATACGAACGTTCTCCGCGGTTCGTCTGTTCAATCACGTACGGAATGAATGTACTCATAGGCGATACCTCCTAGATATTGATAACGCGCTGCCGGTGCCGTCACACGGCGAACCCGGCACGCTGGGAGCTGTTGCGCGGTACACAAATCTGCAGCTTTGGCAACAAGCAGTTGGGCTGCGGTTAGGTTTAAACGGCTTTTGAGCGGTTTTAGTACAGCTTCAAGCGTGGTTCTAGAGTAGCCTCAGGGCAGGTCTAGAACAGGTTTAGGGTAGATTTAGGGTAGGAGCAGTTTTACAGCGCAAGATTACTTTGATTTAGAGCGTTTTAGGACACTTTAGAGCACTTTAGAGCACTTTAGAGAAAACTCTGGGTGATTTATGCTGCTGCCCATGTCATCGAGTGGAAAGAGTCTCTGATATGGGAACCTTTCTCGTGACGAGTGAACTCCCCACGCTTTAAAACTACTGGCGGCGGCATCTGATCCAACGCGATTGACTCATTCATAAGCATCAGCAGGGCGCCTGTGTTTTGTTCGCGAAAGGCCTTAAGGTAGGCATAAACGACCTGTTCATTGAGCAGTGCTCCTTGAGAAGATTCTTCTCTTTTTCCTTCCCGGGAAGTATGATCGTCCTCCGATTCTTCTTGCTGGCGTCTAAGCTTCGTACGAGCCCGGTGAAGCAAAGCCTTTACTGCTCCTTCTGTCGTAGAGAGCATCTCCGCCGTTTCTGCAGCCGTATAACGAAAAACGTCTATTAGCAGCAACGTAATTCGCTGATTGACAGGAAGGCGGTTTACAATCGTCTCCATAGCCATCCACAGGGATTCCGTATCTACCGTATTTTCCTGCATCTCAACGGGCACTGAGGGGCCCGCTGAATATGAATCGGCGACAGCTTTATTTTTACGATGCCGATCAATCCATAAATGATTAGCTATCCTATACAGATACGATTTATTAACACTAAAGCTCGAACCCTTTTCCAGAGAGATTCTCCACACCTTCATCCATGTTTCTTGAGCAAGATCATCGGCCTCCCAGGATGCGCCGGCCAGGGAGCGGCAATATTGCCACAGCGCCATTTGATACGCATCAAACCATTTAAGGAAATTAACTCGTTTCTTCTCAAAATAAAACTCTCCGGCGGAAGAATAGTCCTCTGCTCGCTGAATTCTTGCGGGTCTGCTGCCCATTCTGCGTCACACCTCCATTGCGCAATCGCCTTTTCTTTATTTACCTATATAAACGATAAAATTGCCAATATCGATACGGTAACCCCTAAATTTTTTTGGTTCTTGTTTAAGGAGTTGTAGAGATTCAATGTACAATTGTACGTCGCTGCTAAGAGTTTGGCTGTTTAGGTAACACTTTATCGGCGATGAAATTAATAACACATTCCTAGGACAACGACTGGCCAAGTTCGCAACTAGCCATTTCCCTTTGTCTATTGGCTGCAGAACTTAGCACTCTGACAAGTGTGTGGCTGGTGTGTGGCTGGTGTGTGGTTGGTGTGCTGGGTAGTTCTGAAATAGCGCCTGCTATTTGGAACATCAATGGCTGATGCGGCAGCATTTGGTAGCGCCTGGCGCTTAGTCATGGTTGGCGATACAGTAACGTTCGGCGAAATGGCGATTAGACATGTTGGCCGGTCGGTAACGTTTGGTAACTAGTGCTTGGTGCATAGCTGATCGATACTGCAGCGTTTGGTGACCCGATGCTTGATCTTGGATAGTCGATATAGTAACATTTGGTCCTGCCTTCGGCATATCACTCGATACGATAGCGTTTGGTCCATGGATTTTGAAACTTTGACGTTAGAACTGTTATCTTTGGTGCTCACTTATGTATTCGATGTTTCGTACACGAATGCGGTATATCAAAATTCCGGAGGTTCTTTGTAAGTGGTGACACCACTCAGGTCTTACGGACCCGGGTTCCGCTATTTTACGAAAAAACGCCTTTTTCAAAAATTAACGGACACAGGAGACCCTATTCGAGCAAAAACGAGGCCCATCCAGGCCATTTAGGGTAAATAACGTCCTCTCAGTCCGTTAACTCGCGATTTTCGCGAAAAACCAGCCAATTGCGGATCTCTTATCCGTTAAATTTCACCAGCTAATTGAACGCTTGAAAACCCCACGATACATAAAGAAGCACTGCCGATATTCAACATATCAACAGTGCTTCTTCAGTTTGCTTGGCGACGTCCTACTCTCCCAGGACCCTGCGGTCCAAGTACCATCGGCGCTGGAGGGCTTAACGGTCGTGTTCGAGATGGGTACGCGTGGAACCCCTCCGCCATTGCCACCAAACATATTCAGATGTTTGATCACCTGAAAACTGGATACGAAACTTCATTTGCGTGTTAGCCCCCACTATTGGGGTATTTTTGGATAAGCCCTCGACCGATTAGTACCTGTCAGCTCCATACATTGCTGCACTTCCACCTCAGGCCTATCAACCTCGTCGTCTTCAAGGGGTCTTACTAATTGGGAAATCTCATCTTGAGGAGGGCTTCACGCTTAGATGCTTTCAGCGTTTATCCCATCCGCACGTAGCTACCCAGCTATGCTCCTGGCGGAACAACTGGTACACCAGCGGTGCGTCCATCCCGGTCCTCTCGTACTAAGGACAGCTCCTCTCAAATTTCCTACGCCCACGACAGATAGGGACCGAACTGTCTCACGACGTTCTGAACCCAGCTCGCGTACCGCTTTAATGGGCGAACAGCCCAACCCTTGGGACCTACTTCAGCCCCAGGATGCGATGAGCCGACATCGAGGTGCCAAACCTCCCCGTCGATGTGGACTCTTGGGGGAGATAAGCCTGTTATCCCCAGGGTAGCTTTTATCCGTTGAGCGATGGCCCTTCCATGCGGTACCACCGGATCACTAAGCCCGACTTTCGTCCCTGCTCGACTTGTCAGTCTCGCAGTCAAGCTCCCTTTTGCCTTTGCACTCTGCGAATGATTTCCAACCATTCTGAGGGAACCTTGGGGCGCCTCCGTTACTCTTTAGGAGGCGACCGCCCCAGTCAAACTACCCGCCTGACACTGTCCCCGAACCGGATCACGGTCCCAGGTTAGAACTTCGATACGATCAGGGTGGTATCCCAACGGCGCCTCCACCGAAGCTGGCGCTCCGGATTCCTAGGCTCCCACCTATCCTGTACAAATCGCATCAAAGTTCAATATCAAGCTGTAGTAAAGCTCCATGGGGTCTTTCCGTCTTGTCGCGGGTAACCTGCATCTTCACAGGTATTAAAATTTCACCGGATCTCTCGTTGAGACAGCGCCCAAGTCGTTACGCCATTCGTGCGGGTCAGAATTTACCTGACAAGGAATTTCGCTACCTTAGGACCGTTATAGTTACGGCCGCCGTTTACTGGGGCTTCGGTTCACAGCTTCGGGTTACCCCTAACCGCTCCCCTTAACCTTCCAGCACCGGGCAGGCGTCAGCCCGTATACTTCGCCTTACGGCTTCGCACAGACCTGTGTTTTTGCTAAACAGTCGCTTGGGCCTTTTCACTGCGGCCCCCTCGTGCTATTCACACTACCGGGGCACCCCTTCTCCCAAAGTTACGGGGTCATTTTGCCGAGTTCCTTAACGAGAGTTCTTCCGCGCGCCTTAGAATTCTCTTCTCGCCTACCTGTGTCGGTTTGCGGTACGGGCACCTTCTCCTGGCTAGAGGCTTTTCTTGGCAGTGTGAGATCATGACCTTCGGTACTGTAAATTTTCCCTCCCCATCACAGCCCAGCCTTAACGATGTGCGGATTTGCCTACACATCAGCCTCACTGCTTGGACGAGCATCCATCAGCTCGCGTCACTACCCTACTGCGTCACCCCATCGCTCATAGCGGATTACGGTGGTACAGGAATTTCAACCTGTTGTCCTTCGACTACGCCTTTCGGCCTCGCCTTAGGTCCCGACTTACCCTGAGCGGACGAACCTTCCTCAGGAAACCTTGGGCTTTCGGCGGATCAGATTCTCACTGATCTTTTCGTTACTCATACCGGCATTCTCACTTGTATGCAGTTCCAGTCCTT
>NZ_LN884296.1:33865-71365 GCF_001403875.1 Paenibacillus ihumii | reverse complement strand
GCCGCTAGGTTGGTTCGGAAGCAAGCTTCCAAAACAACCCCGCTCGACTTGCATGTATTAGGCACGCCGCCAGCGTTCGTCCTGAGCCAGGATCAAACTCTCCAATAAAGTTGGACGTCCGTCGCCCGAAGGCGATGACAATCCAGTTGGAATAAGCTGATTAAGCTCATTTTGAATCTGACGAGATCAGATTTGCATCTGACTCTATTATTTAGATTTCACTTCCGTGAAACCCGCTCACTCGTTGTTCAGTTTTCAAAGATCAACTTCATTTTTCGTGTGTCGCCGTTGTTTCAGTGGCAACTTTCTAATCATACTACATCCGGTAGTAAATTGCAAGCTTTATTTTTCGTCGCTGTTAAGCTCTCGATTAATGCTTGTTATTAACGACCGGATATATAATATATCATCTTTTATACATAGACGCAAGTATTTATAGCTAATTTGTTAACCCCAATTTCTTCCTGAATCCGCAGTATCCATTTTGCTTATCTTTCCGCATTCATGACCATCTTATAACATAAAAGAGCCTGACCATCCCAAGTCAGGCTCTTCCTTCAATTATTCAGAACGCATATGAGGGAACAGCAACACATCGCGTATGGAAGCTGAATCTGTGAGCAGCATGACGAGACGGTCGACGCCGATCCCCAGCCCGCCAGTTGGCGGCAAGCCATACTCGAGTGCATGAATGAAATCATTATCCATCTCATGCGCTTCATCATTACCGTGCTCGCGCTCAAGCAGCTGAGCCTCGAAGCGCTGGCGCTGGTCGATCGGATCATTCAGCTCGGTAAATGCATTCGCGTGCTCGCGGGCCACGATGAACAGCTCGAAACGGTCCGTGAAACGCGGATCCTCTTCGTTCTTCTTCGCAAGCGGCGATATCTCCACCGGATGTCCATAAACGAAGGTCGGCTGGATGAGCGTCTCCTCTACGAACTCTTCGAAGAAAGCATTCAATATATGCCCGAACGTCATATGAGGCTCTACCGGAACTTTATGCTCCTTCGCCAGACGGTGAGCTTCCTCATTGCTCATTTGAACACCGAAGTCTACACCGGTTACTTCCTTAACAGCATCAACCATCGATACCCGGCGCCATTGAGGCGTCAGATCCACTTCATGGCCTTGATAGTGAACGATCTTCGTTCCAAGCACTTCCTCGGCAATATGAGCAATCATATTCTCGGTCAGCGCCATGATATCCTTGTAATCCGCATAAGCCTCATACAGCTCGATCATCGTAAATTCCGGATTGTGGCGGGTAGACACCCCCTCATTCCGATATACCCGGCCGATCTCATACACTTTCTCCAGGCCGCCGACAATAAGACGCTTCAAATGAAGCTCAATCGCAATGCGCATATAGAGCTCCATATCCAGCGCGTTATGATGCGTAATGAACGGACGTGCCGCAGCACCGCCGGCAATGCTATGCAGCGTTGGAGTTTCCACTTCCAAATATCCGAGCGAATCCAGGTAACGACGCATCGATTGGATAATCCGGGAGCGTTTGATGAACGTTTGCTGAACCTCCGGGTTTACGATCAGATCCACGTAGCGCTGACGATAACGAAGCTCAACATCTTTAAGTCCATGGTACTTGTCAGGCAGCGGATACAGCGATTTGGACAGTACCTCGAGATCAGTTACCTTAATGGTTGTCTCGCCTGTCTTCGTCTTGAACACCTCTCCGCGTACGCCTACGATATCACCCAGATCAAGAATGCTGAAGGCCGAATACTTCACTTCAGGGACGCTATCCTGACGGACGTAAATCTGAATTTTACCGCTAAGATCCTGGATATGCGCAAAACTCGCTTTTCCCATCCCACGCTTCGCCATAATCCGCCCGGCAATCGATACTTCTACCTTCTTCTCCTCGAGCTCTTCCTTCGTCATGCTGTCATATTGCTGCAGAATATCGCCTGCCATATGAGTACGCTCATATTTTTTACCGAAGGGATCGATTCCCAGCCCGCGCAGCTCGTCCAACTTATCGCGGCGGATCTGCAGAAGCTCGCTAATTTCGATTTCTTGTTCCTGCGTGTTGTGTTCCTCGCTCATGTTCATGCTCCACTCCTTCTACAACTTATTTTGCAACTTATATTTAGCTGAATCTTGCATCTATGCCCACAACTGGAAAAAATACGATAACAGTGAAAAAAGCCTCCCCTGGGGAAGCTCTTCCATTCAAAATACCGCCCTATTTCTTGATATCTACAATTTTATATTGAATCACGCCCGCAGGAACGGTTACGTCGACGATGGCGCCCTTTTGTTTGCCAAGAATCGCTTTCCCTACAGGGCTTTCGTTTGAAATTTTATTTTGCAGCGGATCGGACTCCGCCGTCCCGACGATCGCGTATTCCATCGTATCGCCGAACTCCAAATCCTGCACGGTTACCGTTGAGCCAATGCTTACCGTATCCGTATCGATCTCGTCATTGTTGATGATGCGGGCATTACGCAGCATCTTCTCAAGCGTAATAATACGCCCTTCAATGAAGGCCTGCTCATTCTTAGCGTCCTCATATTCCGAGTTCTCGCTAATATCGCCATAACCAATGGCAACTTTAATACGCTCCGCAACTTCACGACGTTTCACGGACTTCAAATTTTCAAGCTCTTCTTCCAGTCTCTTCAAACCATCTTGTGTAAGAATAACTTCTTTATCGCTCATCTCAACCGATTCTCCTGTCATGGAAATAATTTTCGCACTATGCGCGCGGTCATGGGCTCCTTCAATATGAATAGCTTCCGCAACGGATGATCCGAATTAGCTCAGGTAATACATCCGCGAGGGCCCGAGTTGCCGCTATGCCACGGCCGTGAAAATTCACGCATCATTTGAGAATATCATATGCAAACTCATGGAGCTCAGACCACCCCATGTTGTGGAAGTTATCTCCTGAGGCGAATTTATACTGAGAAATTATAGGTGAACCCTTTCGAAATGTCAATGACAGTACAATTTTCAAATGTAAACGTTTCATGAAGGATATTTACGCTGCAAAACAACGATTTAATACCATTGTCCAAAATTAGGCGGATTCTGCTTCTTCCGAGCCTTCGCCCGACAGGTTAGCGACAAAATTCTCAAGAATTCGTACCATTTCGTCCCGCTTGGTCTCTTCCATGATAACGTCTTTAATGCGTGCCGCGCCCTTCATGCCTTTCAAATACCAGGCCAAATGCTTGCGCATCTCGCGTACGGCTACGTTCTCGCCCTTAAGAGCAGCCAAGCGGTCCATATGAAGAATCGCGATGCGGATTTTCTCCTCTGGTCCAGGCTCAGGCAGCAACTCACCGGTCTTCAAGTATTCCACCGTGCGATACAGCATCCAAGGATTGCCCAGCGCGCCGCGGCCGATCATGACCCCGTCGCACCCGGTTTGCTCCAGCATGCGCTTCGCGTCCTCCGGCGTTACAACGTCGCCGTTTCCGATAACAGGAATCGACACGGCTTCCTTCACTTGCTTAATGTAGTTCCAGTCGGCTTTGCCGGTGTACAGCTGCTCCCGGGTGCGGCCATGTACGCTGACCGCCTTCCCTCCTGCCTGCTCTACTGCTTTAGCGTTATCGACCACATAGATATGCTCCGCATCCCAGCCAATCCGCATTTTGACCGTTACCGGCTTGCTGACAGCATCCACCACAGCGGACACCATTTCATAAATTTTATGCGGATTGAGCAGCCAGCGCGCACCGGCATCGCATTTCGTAACCTTAGGTACCGGGCAGCCCATATTAATATCGATGATATCTGCATTCGTCTCCTGATCAACGACCTTCGCCGCTTCCACCAAAGATTCTCGGTCCCCCCCAAAAATCTGCAGGCTAAGTGGCTTCTCCCGCTCATCTACAAACAGCATCTCCTTTGTGCGCTTATTCCCGTGAATGATCGCTTTATCGCTGACCATCTCTGCGCATACAAGACCAGTGCCGAATTCCTTGGCAATCAGTCGGAAGGCAGGATTGCATACGCCCGCCATTGGCGCAAGCACAACCTGGTTCTTCATTTCAATATCGCCAATTTTCAGCATAACATCCCCCCCTAATCATTATATTGTCGAACTTTATCGCAATTTGTATGATCACTGCACAACAATTTATTCCGAGGACTTCAATTCGGACATCGAAATGCCCAAAACGTCCACAATTTTAGTTAAAATTTGATCTTCTGCGGATCGGTTCCCACGTTCAATCGCTCCAAGAACGGAAAGCGACACGCCGGATCGCTCCGCAAGCTGCTGCTGCGTGAAGCCCTTTAGTTTCCGGTAAGCCCGGATTCGCTGCGCCAGTTGCAAGTTTTCCAATAACGTACGCCTTCCTTTCCATTCATGCTGGTTAATGCCTCTTGGGTGCTTCGATACAAACCGGAAGACTCCTCCTCAGGCACAATGTCCGTCAAGGGAACAAGTACAAAGGCACGCTCCATCATCCGCGGATGCGGCAGAGTCAGCAGCGGGGTATCTATCCTTTGGCCTTCTACCCATAACAGATCCAGATCTACGGTCCGTGGCCCAAAACGAATTTTGCGCTCGCGCCCAAGCTCAAGCTCAATATGCTGCATGACCGTCAGCAGTTCCTCCGGGTTCAGCGTTGTCCGCAGTGCCGCAGCCATGTTGACGAAGCAGGGCTGATCGAGATACCCTACGGGATCTGTCTCATACAGCCTGGAGCAGCGAAGCACCTTAATCTCGGGATGGGCATCCAGACGTGCCAGCGCCTCCATCAAGGTCGCTTCCCGGTCGCCGAGGTTGGCCCCTAAAGCAATATAAGCCTCTGAGATTCCAGAGGTCGCATGTGTATTCATCGCAAGTCTCACTTTCTAGAGCGGTACAACTTCACCGTCACACCTTCAAAATGAACATCAAATGGCGGATGCGGCTTCGTAACATGAACCGTTAACGCATCTACCATAGTATAAGTGTCCAAAACCGCAGATGCAATATGTTCTGCGAGCGCCTCGATCAATTTAAAGCTTTTTCCTTCGACAATTTTCCGCAGCAATTCATGGATTTCAGCATAGTTCACCGTCTTGCTCAAATCGTCGCTCTGCCCGGCTTCCCGCAAATCCAGCTCCAGTTCCAGGTCGACATAGAACCGCTGGCCGAGCTTCCGCTCTTCCTCAAAAACACCATGGTATCCGAAATATTCCATGCGCCGCAGCACCATTTTATCCATCTATTATTCAACCCTTCCGTCATATAAAATAAAATCTAACCAGCCTGCATTGCAGAATGGATATTAGCCCCAAGCTAAGCCTCCAGCCGCAGACGCCAAACAGCCATTCAGCCATTTATCCATCAGCAGTTCAGCCAGACATCAACCAAACAGGCAACCATACAGACAGCAAACGTCTAGACAGCCAATTAGGCAGCCAACTAGCCATCCGGCAGTAACCACTCACACCCATGGCATTCCATGGCAGCTCCCAAGATCATTCACCTGGCTGCGACAATGCAAAGCTCTATGCGTAGATGATGGCATCGCACATTTTGGCCATGCGCTTTATTTCCTTCACATCATGAACCCGCACGATTTGACAGCCCTGGGCAATGCCGAGCGCTACCGTCGCACCAGTTCCCATAATCAGCTCGTCCACCGGCAAATCCAGCGTAGTGCGTATAAATCTTTTACGAGAGGTGCCAAGCAGCATAGGAAAACCAAGCTTCACTAGCCGGTCCAGCTCCTTCATCACCCGTAAATTCTCCTGATAATCCTTGGCGAACCCGATCCCCGGATCCAGGATGATTCGCTCATCCTTCACTCCGGCACGCCGCGCAGTTTCTACACTGTCCAGCAAATCCGCCTCGACATCCTGCATCAGGTCCCTGTAATTCCGGTCCTGCCGATTATGCATCAAGATGACGGGACACTGATATTCCGCCGCCACCTGGGCCATTAGAGGATCCGCCTTGCAGCCCCAAATATCATTGATAATGTGAGCCCCCGCTTCAAGCGACTGCCTTGCCACCTCCGCCTTGTAGGTGTCCACTGATAACGGAATATGGGGAGCTTCGCGGTGGATGGCCTCCACAATAGGAACCACCCTCTCTAGCTCCTCATCTAACGATACAGGCTCATGGCCCGGTCTCGTCGATTCTCCGCCGATATCGATGATATCCGCCCCGTCCCGGATCATCTCCAGCGCATGGGCAACGGCCCGATCAGCCTCGTTATAGCGCCCCCCATCGGAGAAAGAATCCGGAGTCACATTTAAAATACCCATAATCAAAGTCCGTTCCCCAAGCTTAAGCTGTGTTTCGCCGCATTGGTAAGTTCTTTGGTGCAACACAGGCTGCATAATTGCCATCTCCTTTCCTTCTTCCATTAAACTCCGCAATGTCTTCTATAACTATCTAGAAGCTTTTCCGTAACGGGGCCAATCTTTCCATCCCCGACCGAATATTTTGAGCCCTCCGGCTCCACCAATGCCGTCACAGGCACCAGCTCCTGAATCGAATTCGTCAAAAATACCTCTTCCGCCGCAAGCAGATCATCCCAGGTATAGCTTCCCTCAGCATAGGGCAGACCCAGCCTATCCGCCAGCTCCAATACGAAGGAGCGGGTAATTCCCGGCAGAATGCCCGTGCTGATCTCTGGCGTAAACAGCGCCCCCCCGCGGACGAAAAACAAATTGCTGACGATGCCTTCCGCCAAATACCCTTGAGCGGTCAGCAGCAATCCCTCGGGCGCGGGTCTATCCGCTGAATGCCCGGCGCCAATCCATCCCGCCAGCTCCCGCTTGGCTAGAATATTGTTCATGTAATGCAGCGACTTAAGCCTGACTTTGCCCTCAGGCGTATTGCGGGGCGTTACCAGGCGCCATAATTCTTTGCCGTGTGCGTAGACCCCGGGGGCAGGCGGCGGCAAGGGCTTCACATAAACGATGACGGACGGCTCCGCATAATCCTCCAGCGGCAGGCCAAGCGGACCGGCGCCCGCTGATACCGTTAGACGAATATAGCCGTCCAGCAGTTCATTCGCCTTCAGCAATTGGGCGATTTCATGCTGCAGCAGCTCCTCCCGGGCCTCGTAACGTATGCCCAACTCCCGGCATCCGCCCCGAAGCCGCTCCAGATGCCGATCCAGAAGAAAAGGGCGACCTCCGTAAGTCCGAAAGGTCTCAAACAACCCCATTCCGTACATGAAGCCGTGATCCATTACGGATATCACGGCTTCAGCAGATGGGGTAGGAACTCCATTCACCCCGATATAATTCATACTTTGGCCTCCGCCTTGCGGTTCAGGAAGTTGCGGAGAATTTGATGGCCATGATCGGTAATGATCGATTCCGGATGGAATTGAACCCCTTCCACGGCATAGGTTTTGTGGCGCAGGCCCATAATTTCGCCTTCCTCGGTCTCGGCGGTAATCTCCAGGCAATCGGGAAGGCTCTCGCGTTCCACAATCAACGAATGATAGCGGGTTGCCGTAAACGGAGAGGGCAGCCCCGCAAATACAGATTCTCCCTTGTGGTGAATCGGCGAGGTCTTGCCATGCATCAACCGATCGGCACGGACAACCTTGCCTCCGAAGGCTTGGCCGATGGATTGATGACCCAGGCATACGCCGAAGATCGGAATCTTGCCCTTGAACCGGTCAATGACGTCCAGAGTAATTCCCGCCTCATTCGGCGTGCACGGCCCGGGAGACAGTAGAATGTGATCCGGCTGCAGCTCCTCGATGCCTTGCAAATCAATTTCATCATTGCGGCGCACAATGACTTCTTCCCCAAGCTCGCCTAAATACTGCACGAGATTGTACGTAAAAGAATCATAATTGTCGATTACCAGTATCATAGCTTCATCCCCTGTCTTTGGCCTTCGGCGGCGAATTCCTGACTTAATCCAACCGCCATCGTTATCGCTCTGGCTTTATTATGGCATTCCCTGTATTCCCGATAAGGCTCGGAGTCGATCACGATGCCTGCTCCGGCCTGAATATGTCCTACGCCATCCTTAACGACCAGTGTACGTATAATAATATTTAATTCCATATTTCCGTTGTAGTCAATCCATCCCATGGCACCCGTATATGGCCCGCGGGTCACCGGCTCCAGCTCCTCGATAATCTCCATCGTTCTTACCTTCGGAGCTCCCGTAATGGTTCCCCCCGGGAATACGGCAGCGATCACGTCAAAGGGCGTCTTCCCTTCCTCCAGCTCCCCCTCTATCTGGGATACCAAATGCATGACATGCGAGTAGTATTCAATAACCATCAGCTCGCTAGCCTTGACTGTGCCGAATCTGGACACGCGTCCCAGATCATTGCGTAGCAAATCAACAAGCATGATATGCTCCGCCAGCTCCTTCTCGCTGCTCAGCAGCTCCCGGGCCATGGCCTCATCCTCCTCTGGCGTAGTCCCGCGGCGCCGCGTACCTGCGATCGGACGCGTCGCCATCTTGCCCTGCTCCAGCTTCACGAGGAGCTCGGGAGAGACGGACACAAGCTGAAAGTCCGGAAAGCGCAGCAGACCCATATATGGAGAGGGATTCAGCAATCTCAGCCATTCATAAATTTCCTCCGGCGCAGCCGTAAGCGGAATACCTCGGCGCAGCGATAAGTTCACTTGGAATACGTCGCCTGCTGCAATATAATCCTGCACCCGGCGCACGGCTGTCTCGAACTCTTCCCGGGCAAAAGAGATGGACGCGGAGCGCTCCAACAAACCGTCCCACTCGGCCGACGAGGCATCCCTCGCAGCTAGTACAGCCTGCCGGTCCCTAACCTTCTCTGCTGCTGAACCCTCCTCCGCCTCGCGTATAAACTGATTCCACCGCTCAAGCATCCATGATGCCCGCCGCCCCGCTTCCTCAAACACCTCGGTCAGCGGCTTAACTGATTCCGCCGCTCCGACGGGACAATGGACGATGGCATATACTTCTTCAAGCTCATGGTCGAACACCCATAGCTCCTCCACGCGCATCCATATATAATCGTCAATCCGGAGGTCGTCTTCGGCCAGTACCGGCAGGCGCTCTAGAGAGCGGGCAACATCATAGCTGAGATACCCTACGCCGCCTCCGCTAAATTTAGGCAGCCCGGGAACGGATGGCGATTTGAACGGCTTCAGCCACTCATGCAGGACGTCCAAGGGGCGCCCCTCAACTTGAACGATATCGCCCGTGGAAACATCCTCGATTTGCGCCGAATTTCCTTTTCCCCTTACGACCGACAAGGGATCCAGTCCAAGAAAGGTATAACGGCCGTCCTTGCCGCTCTCCAGCACAAAGGAGTATGGCCGCGCTGCATTCCAGGCTTTTGTCCAATCGCCCGGCAGGCGGGCGCCCGATTTCATTTTGACGGCGCAGGGCAGCATCGTCCAGCGCCCTTCCGCTGCCCAGCTCTCCCAATGCTCCCATCGAGTAACGGTAATCATGCTATGTCACTACCTCCAGCCCTTCATGCGTTGTTGCTAGCTAGTATACTAAAACCTCATTCTAATGAACATCCCCAATAACATGCGCCAACATGTAATTATCATCTAACTAACCCGCAACGAAGCATGCATATAACGTGCAATAACCCCCATACCGTCTAATGCAGGCGGTTGGGGGTTAATTCAGTGGGTCAGGCCACAGCCCTTAAGCTTCGAAATTGTACAGCGGCGTGCTCAAGTAACGCTCGCCGTTACTTGGAACAACAGCTACGACGCGCTTGCCTTTGCCAAGCTCTTTAGCTACCTTAAGTGCAGCAAAGACAGCCGCACCGGAGGAAATTCCAGAGAGAATGCCTTCCTCTTTGGCAACTTGACGAGCCTGCTCGAACGCTTCCTCGTTCTCCACATGAATAATCTCATCGTAAATTTCACGATTCAGAATTTCAGGAATGAAGTTGGCGCCAAGTCCTTGGATTTTATGCGGCCCAGGCTTGCCGCCCGACAGAATTGGCGAAGCTGCCGGCTCAACAGCATAAATCTTAATGTCAGGGAAACGCTTCTTCAACACTTCCCCGGCACCGGTAATCGTTCCGCCGGTTCCGATTCCCGCTACGAACGCATCCAGCTTGCCGTCAAGCGACTCGATCGCCTCAACGATCTCCGGCCCTGTCGTCTCGCGGTGAATTTTCACGTTGGCCTGGGTTCTGAATTGATCAGCCAGGAAATAGTCCGGATTCTCGGACAGAATTTGCTCAGCCTTCTTCACGGCACCGTTCATGCCTTCGGCTCCGGGAGTCAGCACGAGTTCAGCTCCGTAAGCCCGCAGCAGGTTGCGGCGCTCAATGCTCATCGTCTCAGGCATAACGATTACGGCCTTATATCCCTTAGCGGCGGCTACAAGCGCCAGACCGATTCCGGTATTTCCGCTAGTCGCTTCAATGATCGTGCCGCCAGGCTTCAATTTGCCCGCCTTCTCAGCTTCTTCCACGATGCTGATCGCAATGCGGTCTTTAACGCTGGCGCCCGGGTTCTGGTATTCCAGCTTCACATAAATCTCAGCGCTGTCCTCAGGTACAATGCGGTTCAAGCGAACAAGCGGCGTATCCCCGATCAGATCTGTTACGTTGTTAACGATTCTAGCCATACGAAAACCTCCCTGAATAGTAAAAAATTATAATAATGAAGCTGCATCTAATCTTGTTGTGATCCTGTTGTAGTTTAGTTGAAAAACGAAAGAGGAGTCGGATTTACCGCGTTTCTCCTGCCCTCATTTATTTCCGAGTAAACAAGTTGGTATTGTTCTTTCATTATCTTAACAATCTGTAGTGGCAGTTGTCAAGAAAGGATACAAAAAAATACTTTGCCGGACAGGAAATCCCCAAAGCCGACAAAGTATTGTAATCATTCGGTCTACTTCTTAGTCTGCGCCTGGAGCTCGGCAATTCGCTCCGGGCTGAATTTATACGCCTCATTGCAGAAGTCGCATACAACCTCGACCTCTTTATTGTCCTCCAGCATCTCGGTAAGCTCCTGGTGGCCCAGGCTGATCAGCGTGCGTTCCACACGCTCCACCGAGCAATTGCAGGAGAATACGACCTCCGATTCGTCCAGAAGCTTAAAGTCCGGCACAATCCAGCCCAGAAGCTCCTCCAGCTCAAGCCCCTGATCCAGGAGAGACGTTACGGGCGGAAGCTGGCCGATGGCCCGCTCTATGGCATCGATATCCTGATCGCTTAGCCCGGGAAGCAATTGAATAATGAAGCCCCCGGCCACGATGACCGAGGAATCGGTATCCACCAGCACGCCTAATCCTACGGCAGAGGGTGTCTGCTCCGATACGGCAAAATAATACGTGAAATCCTCGCCAAGCTCGCCGGAGATAAGCGGTACGCTCCCACGGTAAGGCTCCTTGAGGCCAAGATCCTTGGTTACATGGATAAAGCCCGTCGTCCCGACTGCTCCGGCCACATCCAGCTTGCCCTGGCTATTGCTGGGAAGCTGCACATGCGGATTCGTGACATAGCCGCGAACCTCGCAATTTGCATTCGCATCGGCGATGATCTGCCCGATCGGTCCGTCGCCTTTTACCTGAACCGTGAGCTTCTCCTCCCCCTTCAGCATGGCGCCCATCATCGTCGCCGCCGTCACGGTCCGCCCTAGCGCTGCCGTCGTTGTAGGGTATGTGTCATGGCGCCGGCGCAGCTCTTCTACAAGCGCAGTCGTGCGGACGGCAAAGGCGCGAACCTTGCCATTCATGGCCGTGCCCCGAATTAAACGATCCTTCTCCTTCGCGGTTCCCATAGATATGAAGCCTCCTCTTCTTGATGTAGTGATTGTCCGCACGGCGAATCCCATGTATGCACCGCCAGACCTTTACTGATTCCGTTCGTATATGATACGCAGTCCTTCCAATGTAAGAAGCTGGTTCACTTCCTGGATTGATTCCGCCTCGCTGGCGATAAGCTCCGCCAGTCCACCGGTCGCGATCACCTTGGGATCGGCATTCATTTCCTGGCGAATCCGGCTCACGATGCCATCCACTTGCCCCGCATAACCAAAAATGATGCCCGATTGCATCGCATGGACCGTATTGCGCCCGATCACCTTCTTCGGCTTCTCCAGCTCGATCCGCGGGAGCTTGGAAGCGCGCTGATACAGCGCCTCCGTAGAAATGCCGATGCCCGGTACGATGGCCCCGCCTAAATAGTTCCCTGCCGCATCGATGCAATCAAACGTCGTGGCCGTGCCGAAGTCGACGACAATGAGCGGGCCACCATACTGCTCTACCGCGGCGACAGCATTCACGATGCGGTCCGCGCCGACCTCCCGCGGATTCTCGTACCGCAGATTGAGTCCCGTCTTGATGCCAGGTCCGACGATAAGCGGTTTTTTGCGCATATATTTCTCGCATAGCTCTTCAAGCACATGCATCAATGGAGGGACAACCGAGGAAATGATGACCCCCTCAATATCGCCTACAGCGATCTTGGACATTTGAAGCAAATTGTTGATCTTTACCCCGTATTCATCGGCCGTGGACTGCCGATTCGTGCTGAGTCTGAAATAGTGAAGCAGCTCTCGGCCCTTGTAGATACCCAGCACGATATTCGAGTTGCCTACATCTACCACAACGAACATGCGGTCTTTACCCCTCTTTCTTCTCGTTCAGATCCAGACTGATGTCCAGACTGTCGAAAGAATACGTCAGCCTGCCGACGGAAATGACATCCACACCGCACTCGGCGATCCCGTGAATCGTCTGCAGCGATACATTCCCTGATGCCTCTACAGTAACATGGGGAGCTCTCGCTTTAATTCGGCGCACCGCTTCCTTCATCAGCTCCGGCGCCATATTATCCAGCATAATAATATCGGCTCCGGCCGACAAGGCCTCATCCACCTGCTCCAAATTCTCCGTCTCGACTTCAATGGTCATTGTATGAGGAATGGCTGCACGAGCCCGCTGTACCGCCGGGACAATTCCGCCAGCCCCTTTAATATGATTATCCTTGATCATGACCGCATCATACAACCCAAAGCGATGATTGGAGCCTCCGCCTACCCGAACCGCGTACTTCTCTAGCATTCGGTGGCCCGGCGTAGTTTTCCGCGTATCCACGAGCCGCACAGGTAGCCCTTGCAGCGCATCGACATATTTCCGTGTCCGCGTCGCTATGCCCGATAGACGCTGCAGCAAATTCAACGCAAGCCGTTCCCCGGTAAGAATGCTATGCGTGCTGCCCTTTACCTCGGCTAAGACGGTGCCTTTGCTTACTTCATCGCCATCCTTCGCCAAGGCCTTAAACGAAAGCGAGGAATCTACCGTCTCAAAAACAAGGGCAGCCACCGGCATGCCTGCCGCAATTCCGTCCTCCTTGGCATGGATAATGCCCTTCGACTGATGTCCAGCCGGCACCGTGACAGCTGCCGTAATATCGCCTGAGCCGACGTCCTCCCTGAGCCATTGGCGGATGGAGTCCACCAGGCCTTCGTTATATCCGTTAAACATCATCGCTCATTTCCTCCAACATTCCTTTTTCCCGCTGCTGCAAAATATGCTTGCGCCAACCGGCATCATCCCGCTGCGGGTAGTCCTCGCGAAAATGACCCCCGCGGCTCTCCGTTCGGGCTAGCGCAGATTCCGTCAGCAAAAGGGCGCATGTAAGCATATTAGCATACTCCCACTGCTCCCGGGTATGCAAAGCTGCCTGGAATATCGGCAGTTGACGGCGCAGCTCCTCCAGTCCTTTATTCAGGCCCTCCGCGCTGCGGCGCAATCCCACTTGACGCACCATCACCTTCTGCAGCTTCAAGCGCCGCTCCACGATCGGCTGCATGACAGCATCCTGCCGCTCCTCCTGACAGCGGGTTCCTTCGCCCGTTCTCGTCCGCGGGGGCAGCTGCCCGATCCGCTCCACTATGCGCCGTCCGAATACGATGGCCTCCGAAAGCGAATTGCTCGCCAGCCGGTTCGCCCCGTGAACCCCTGTCGATGATACCTCACCACAGGCAAATAAGCGGTACACGCTCGTCTCGCCGTGAAGCCCGGTACGGACTCCCCCCATCATATAATGCGCAGCCGGAGCAACGGGAATCCAGTCACTCGTCATATCAAGGCCATACCCGATACAGGTCTCATAGATTGTCGGGAACCGGTGCTTGATGGTCTCCGGCGCCTCGTGCGTAATATCGAGATAGACGAAGCTCGACTTCGTCTTCTCCATCTCGTTGACGATGGCCCGCGCCACGATGTCGCGAGGGGCAAGCTCAAGCAGCTCATGGTACTTCTCCATGAAGCGTTCCCCCTTGATGTTCCGCAGCACGGCGCCCTCCCCGCGGACAGCCTCGGATATCAAGAAGCGCGGCGCCCCCGGATAACATAGCGAGGTCGGATGGAACTGTATGAATTCCAGATCCCGAAGCACAGCTCCAGCCCGGTAAGACATGGCTACCCCGTCCCCCGTAGCCACATCCGGATTCGTCGTATAACGGTACAGCTGCCCGGCCCCGCCCGAGCACAGAATAGTAGCCAGCCCCCGAAGGAACACGCGCTGGCCATCCGGACGCTGAACGAGCGCACCGATGCATTCATTTTCCTCCGTTACTAAATCAATAACAAAATGCTCGTTCCAAATCTCGATTTGAGGATGGCTGAAGGCTTGCTCTGACAGCGCGCGGACAATCTCATACCCTGTCGCGTCACCATTGGCATGCAGAACGCGGCGATGGCTATGAGCCCCCTCCCGTGTCAGAGCCAGCTCGCCATTCTCTATATCAAAGGCTGTGCCGAGCGTGATTAGCTCCTTCACTCCGGCTGGCCCTTCATTCACTAGAATATCCACCGATGCCGAGGAACATAGCCCCGCTCCAGCCATCAGCGTATCCTGTCTATGATAATCCGGAGAATCCTCGTCTGAAATGACAGCTGCAATGCCGCCTTGTGCGTAGCGCGTATTGCTATCCAGCAGCGATTTCTTGGTGATCACAATAACGCGATGCCGTTCACTTGCTTTAATAGCGGTAAACAGCCCGGCGATGCCTGACCCGATAACAATGACGTCCGTATCTACGACAGGCAATTCACTCAAATCAAAATCAACCAAATATCGTGGTATCATTACACAGGTCACCTATCTTGAACAAGAGAGTAGCGCATGCTACTTGACTTGTAACATGCGCTCTAGGGAAGTTCTGGCTTTATCTGCTACGGCAGGCGGCACGTAAATCTGCGGCTGCATCGTCTCCAAGCATTTGACCAGTTTTTTCAAGTTGTTGACTTTCATATTCGGGCATACCAGAAACTTCGTCGCAAAGTGAAACGTCTTATCCGGGCTGTCCTTCCGTAGCTGATACCCCGTGCCGTCTTCGGTCCCCACTATGAATTCCTTGCTGCTGGAATTTTTACAGTATTCCAGAATCGCCGTCGTACTGCCGACGAAGTCGCCCATAGCAACTACTTCAGGGCGGCACTCTGGATGAACCACGAATTCTGCGTTAGGATGCTTCGCTCTCATCTCCACTACGTCTTTTACAGTTAACATATCATGCGTGTTGCAGTAGCCTTCCCAAATAATCATCTTCTTGTCGGTATGCTGCTGTACATAGTGCCCCAAGTTCTTATCCGGCACCCAAATGATCTCATCGGCGTCGATCGAATTGATGACCTTAACCGCATTGGAAGACGTACAGCAGATATCCGTTTCGGCCTTGATCTCTGCAGAAGAATTGATATAGGTCACGACCTTGGCATTCGGATGCTGGGCCTTTAATTTGCGTAATCCATCCACGTTGACCATGTCAGCCATCGGACAGCCCGCCCGCTCATCGGGAATCAGCACCGTCTTGTTCGGTGCCAGAATCTTGGCGCTCTCTCCCATGAAATGCACACCGCAGAACACGATTGTATCCGCATCCGTCGAAGCGGCCTTTTGGGCCAGCAAAAAAGAGTCGCCCCGGAAATCGGCAACCTCCTGAATTTCATCGCGCTGATAATAATGCGCCAAAATAATTGCGTTGCGTTCCTTCTTCAGTTGAAACAGTCTCTCCCGCAGTTCGCGGTTCATTTCCGCCTTCCGCTCTAATGCCAGAGCTTCCACGATGATCCTCCCCCTTAATCATTCATCCGCCTTTTCTCTCTATGCAGCGGGATTGTACTCCTGAGTTATCATTCCATGTTCCTTACAGCTGCCTGACAAATAAAAGGAGAACGTATAAAATTTCACGTTACCTGTCACGCGTCTGCCAAGGATGTGAAATTCGGTACGTTCTTAGCTGTAAAAAAACCGATGTTTCACTTCGTTGTCACAATACGTTGTTCAACAACTAATTTACACAAGGCAGGTATCCCTGTCAATCGATCTGAATCTAGAAAACATCAAATTTAAACATAAATAACGGATTTTCAGGGTAATTCCGGTCAGGCTAATTCCGGCTGACAATAACCTATCCCGGTTAAAAAGCTCCCCCGCCATCTAGCTAGCAGCAAGCGCTAGCACGGTAGCGAACGATAGCAAGCGCTAGCACGGTAGCAACGATAGCAAACCATAGTACGATAGCAAACGATAGCATGATAACAAACATGAGAAACAATAGCAGACAACAGAAAACGATGCGAGTCCCAGAAAACCGCAGCAATAATTAGAAACAGCGGTAGACCATAAAAATACAGGAAAACATTTGCCGTTGGTCGCAAACAAACCAACTACGACACTAATACCTGCAGGCACCCTACGACCGTGACGTGTAATACCTGTAGCTGGGATTTGTAACAATGCCATGTAACTGAGATGCCTAACTGAGACTGTGGCAATGTCATGTGACTGAGATGTCCTAACTGAGACCGTGGCAATGTCATGTGACTGAGATGTCCTAACTGAGACCGTGGCAATGTCATGTGACTGAAATACCTAACTGAGACTCGTAACGAGACATGCGACTGAAACCTTTTATAACGAATCTCACTATCACTATTTGTTTAAAAGTAACCCCTGTACAAATATAACGAAGCCAGGTAACGTTATTTCACGTTTTACTGCTCCAGTAGGAAAATTAAAACGTGAGTAGAGTGGCTGAAATTCGTTAGAGTTATAATCATAGCCAATATGCACAAATAACGTTAAGGAGATTCGTTAGAATCAAATAACAGATGGTAGGTTCGTCCGCACGGGGAGAAAACAGACCTTACCCCAGCATAACTTGCTTGAATAGGTTTCAGCGACAAGAATAAGAGCTTAAGGGGTATTCCAATATCCATGCATCTTGTTCACAATGACGACTCGACAAAAACAACCTTAACGGCAGATTGGAATGCTGTGCTCCGACCGCCTTCGCTCCCTGCACTGGACAAGTCGGAACCTTGGGTTCGCATTCTCTCGCCATTATATAAGAAAAACGCCTACATAAATGTATCAACAAATGTAAGACCCCTAACCTTAAGCGAGTGCAACGACTTATGAAACCTTATGAAGATTAAATAAATTCAGTCCTTCTACGAAACCTTGAAGTGCGAGCTGTATTGTTCGCATACCTACCGCAGCTACGAGGAACTCAAGAAGGATATGGATGACTATATCACTTTTGCAATACGCACGATTATTTGCACTTTTGCATACGACGATTATTTACATTTTTTCAATATGACGTTATATGCACTATTGATATAAACGATTACATGCAAATGATTACATGCACGTTTACAATACGAACGATTAAGGCAAAGCTAAACGGCCTCAGTCCAATGTAATTCAGGACCAAGGCCGTCTAACTGACTTTTATTTTTTGCACTGTCAAATGGACGGGGCAGTTCAAATCTAACGGTTGCCCCGATTTCTGTGCATTTGACCGACTATACCGTCGGATTGTTGTTTCCGTTATTGCCAGTACCTTTATCCGGGTTGTCTCCGTCAGGACGGCTGCCGCCCGGGAGATCATTTACCGTTCCGTCAGGCGTATTTACGATCGGATCGTTCGAGGCGTCATTCGCTGATCCGTTCGGCACGTCATTAGGAATATCGCCCGTCGGGATGCCTGAAGCGCTTGGAGATCCATCCTCCGGCTTGCCTTGAATACGCACGCGTACATCGCCGATATTATCGACGATTGGCTCGCCAGACTCCGTTGATCCGCCGCCTTCGCCACCCTCACCAGGCTCTAGCAATCTGCCATGCTCGATCAGTTGCTTGATCTGCTCCAGCTCCAGCGTCTCCTTCTCAAGCAAGGTCTGCGCGATAAGGTGCACTTCCTTGGAGTGCTCGGTCAGAAGCTGCTTACAACGCTCATACATTTCCGTAATGAAGCGCTGCATTTCCTGATCGATTTCGTAAGCGATTTGATCACTATAGTTCTGTTCGTGGCCGATATCACGGCCCAGGAACACCTGGCCTTGCGAAGTGCCAAATTGCATCGGTCCGAGCTTCTCGCTCATTCCGTATTCCACGATCATGCTGCGCACGATGCTGGTCGCTTGCTGGAAGTCACTATACGCCCCGGTGCCGATTTCACCGATGAACAGCTCTTCGGCGACGCGGCCGCCAAGAAGTCCCGTAACCTTGTCGAGCAGCTCCTGCTTCGTAACAAGCATCCGGTCTTCCTTCGGAAGCATAATGACATATCCGCCCGCACGGCCGCGCGGAATAATGGTTACCTTATGAACCATATCCGCATGCTCCAGGAAGTAGCCAACAATTGTATGACCTGCTTCGTGGTATGCAACGATCCGCTTCTCGCGATCGCTGATTACGCGGCTGCGCTTCTCCGTACCTACGATAACGCGGTCGATGGCCTCATCAACCTCTCTCATCGAAATATCCTTGCGGTTGCGGCGCGCAGCTAGAAGTGCCGCCTCATTCAAGAGGTTCTCCAGATCAGCGCCCGTAAAGCCTGTCGTGCGCTTCGCGATAATATCGAGACGGACGTCGTTTGTCAGCGGCTTGTTGCGGGCATGCACCTTAAGCACTGCCTCGCGGCCTTTGACATCCGGACGATCCACCGTAATTTGACGGTCAAAACGTCCCGGACGCAGCAGCGCCGGATCAAGAATATCAGGGCGGTTCGTTGCGGCAATAATGATAATGCCTTCATTCGCTCCGAATCCATCCATCTCAACAAGCAACTGGTTGAGCGTCTGCTCCCGCTCGTCATGACCTCCGCCGAGGCCAGCGCCGCGCTGACGGCCGACGGCATCGATCTCATCAATGAAAATAATACAAGAAGCTGACTTCTTGGCATTCTCGAACAAATCCCGTACCCGGGAAGCACCGACACCGACGAACATTTCCACGAAGTCGGAACCGGAAATACTGAAGAACGGCACGCCGGCTTCACCCGCTACCGCACGAGCCAGCAGCGTCTTACCGGTTCCGGGAGGACCTACGAGCAATACGCCCTTCGGAATGCGCGCCCCAACGGCGGAGAACTTGCGCGGATCCTTCAGGAACTCAACCACCTCGACAAGCTCCTGCTTCTCTTCGTCTGCTCCGGCTACATCCTCAAATGTAACCTTCTTCTTCTCCTCATTATACAAGCGGGCCCGGCTCTTGCCGAAGTTCATTACCTTGCCGCCACCACCCTGAGCCTGGTTGAACAGGAAGAAGAACAGAATAAACATAAGCGCAAGCGGTAACAGCGATGTCAGGAATGTCAGCCAAATGCTCTGCTCCTGCATCTTCTTCCAGTTCAGCTGGAAGCCATTCTGTTCACTCAGATCTACGATTTCCTTCAACACGTTCTGGTCGTAAGGAATATAGGTCGTGAAATTCGTCGTCTTGCTCTCTCCGACGGCTTGCTTATATTTACCGGTTACCAAGTAAGCGTAACCGTCAAATTTCCCTGTCATTTCACTGACATTATCGGCTTTCAATTGCTGACGCAATTGATCGTATCTAGGGGTGTCGGCCGTTTCATTTGTGCCGGTAAGGATTTGGACGATGCCCACCACGACTAAGAAAAGTATTAAATAAAAACCAGAATTCCGGATGAACCGATTCATCCCCTGCCTCCTCTCAAAACAACTTAAGTTATTTTACCATAGTCCCTTACTCATTATCAAAAAAGTCGCAGGCGATGTTCGGCCAAAGGCCAGCTACAGGCTATTAGCTCTTGTAAACTTCTGGCTTCAACACTCCGATGTAAGGGAGGTTGCGGTATCTCTCCGCATAATCCAGCCCATAGCCAACCACGAATTCGTCAGGAAGCACGAATCCCGACATATCGGCTTCCAGATCTACCGTACGCCCTGCCGGTTTATCGAAAAGGGTGACGATCTTTACGGAATTCACCTTGCGGCGCTCCAGAACATCCACCAGATAGCTTAGGGTTAGCCCGCTATCGATAATGTCCTCAACGATCAAGACGTCGCGTCCCTCCACAGAGCTGTCAAGATCCTTGATAATCTTCACTTCGCCGGACGATTTCGTCGCCGTCCCGTAACTGGACACGGCCATGAAATCAATTTCAAGCGGCACAGTAATCTCCTTGACGAGATCCGCCATAAAGATAAAAGCGCCCTTCAAAATGCAAATGACGAGCGGGTTGCGCCCAGCGTACTCTTCACTAAGACGCCGTCCCAGCTCCTCAACTTTATTCTGAATCTGTTCCCGGGTAATCAAAATTTCCTTAATGTCGTTGTGCAAAATAAGTAGACCTCCTACGTTATACTATGAATGCCTTAACCCGGCGATAACCCGATGCTACTGCTCCTCCGCGTCCCGAACCAGAGTCATCAGCAGGACGGAGGACGTATGCTGTCCTACCGCTGCGATCGAAGACCTCCGGATGCCGGGAATCCACAGAATCCGGCCCTGCCCATCGGTGACTATAGGAATTCGTGAACGGAGGGAGGGAGGTATTTTCTCATCGATGAAAATATCTTTGACTTTTTTGGTGCCGTTTAGCCCCATTACTTTCATCATATCTCCCGGCTGACGGGAACGCACTGTAAGCGGATAAACCAGCTTATCCGCATCAAATACCGCTCTGTCTTTACCGTGAGCCATACTCACAGCATCTTGCCCGGCCGTGGTCTGCGCAAACAACAGGCTGGCGCCCAAACCTTGAATAGCGACTTCCGCAGGAACCGTGTTTACATGGTATGTATAGCGAAGGCCATCGTTCCCCTCCGCTGCATTAGGTATAAACCTGATGGTGTCGTATTCACGAACACACTGCAGCCCACCCCCAAGATCAAGACTCCATGTCGTGGGGGAACTCTGAATCACCCCTTGACGAACACGTTCGATCTTGACAAAATCGCTTTCTTCCATGCCGAAAGGCAGATAATTTAATATTAGTTTAATCAACCTCCGTTGTAAAGCGGCATGTAAAGCGGCGAACGGCCCGACTTGAAAGGCCAGACCTGCGCCGTCTGGAGTGACCAGCTCCCGGTAAGCCCGGCCGGTCATTTGCTGTAAATAGTCGTCTTCTTCGCCCAGCGTGTCGGCCAGCCGATTCAGCGACTCAGCCAGCTGTTCATTATATTGCCCCAAAAATGGCAGCACATCCAAGCGAATTGCATTTCGCGCATATTTATTTTGCAGATTGCTGCTGTCTATGCGGTAAGGAATTCCCGCGTCCTGGCAGGTCTGCAGAATCTCCGCCTTATAGATCCGCAATAAAGGCCGGATCAGGTTCACGTTATGCTCTCGCCGTCTCATGCGCATCCCAGCAAGCCCTGTCGCCCCGCTTCCGCGTATAATGCGCATCATTACCGTCTCCGCTTGATCATCCGCATGATGCGCTAGGGCAATGGAGGCTGCCCCATGCTTCTTAGCTACCGTGTGAAGAAATTCATACCTCTTCTCCCGGGCAGCCAGCTGCGTGCTCCTGCCCGATTGCCTAATATATGAAGGAATGTCGAGGTTGCCTAACTCAAAGGGCAGCCCTAGCTTGTTGGCCAGCCCCTGCACGAATTCGGCTTCCTCAAGGGATTCCTCCGGCCGAAATCCGTGATTAATATGAGCGCAGACCAGCGAAAGCTTCTGTTCTGGGCGTGAGGCTATGGCATGCAGAATATGAAGCAATGCGACGGAATCAGGGCCTCCCGATACGGCCACGATGATGCAGTCCCCGGGAGACCACAACCGCTGCTCTTCCCCGGTACGGCGAACCCGCTCCACCAGAGGATACATGCTGTAATTATTCAACTTCGCCCACCCCACCATCTGATTTATCCTGAGCTGTTATAGATCAAGAGCGAAAAGCCACATAAAGCGCATAAACCAGCAATATAACAGCAACCGCAAATGCATTAATAATCCAGCGCGGCGTACCAGCCTTCTTCCTCGTTGCCGGCTTGGGCGCCGTTACAAGTTCCTTCCATAATAAGCAGGCCTCGGCCGTATCGCGAAACTCGCCCTGGATCGCTCTCATTAGCCAGGCCCTGTAAGGTGCAAGCGACGGGACAGTCCCAATGATGGTCAGCAAATCGGCTGCGCTTCTCATCTGCGGCAGCTGCGTCGCGGCCTGCTTCAAAGGCTGCTCAGCCAGCAAGTGGATGCATACGACCGCAAAGCTGAACCAGTCATAGGACGGCTCTGCCGTCCGCCCCCCGGCATTCCAGAAGCCGCGGTCATACCATTCGGTGAACTGCTTGACGCTGCGGCCGATACTGCTTACTCCGCCGTAATCGATCAGCTCTACCTCTCCGTATGCTCCTACCAGCACATTCTCCGGCTTCAAATCGCCGAATACCCATCCCGAGTCATGAAGATGCCGAAGCTCCCGAAGCAGGTTCAGTCCGGCTGCATCCATCCAGCGGCTTCCCCGCCTTGCGAGAAAAGCCCGCAAAGGCTCCCCTTTTATGTAACGCATCACATAGAACGGAATCTCCTTGCCCTGGAGAGTGTAGTCATCCACCTCAACCAGGTAGCCGGGACTCCGTTTAACAGAGCCTTGCCGCCTTCCTTGGCGCTGTAAGGCTTTGAGCACATTGATTTCAGACTGAATATCCACTGTATCGAAGCCCATTTTGAGGGCGTACAGTCTAGCATTATCCGCCTTCTTCACCAAATACACGACCCCATTGGCCCCTTGGCCCAGCAGCCGCTGGATTAGGTAGCGTCCCCCTTTCCAGCGGCCGGTGATGAGCGTGCCCTGCGGTAAATTCAGCTTAAACGACGTAGTCACCGAGCATTCCTTCTCCTTCATCGGATTCCTCCGGCCAAGCCACTTTTCCGTTTCTATCCAGTGTACCATAACGGAAGAATTCCATCACCTGCTTGATGGCTGGTCCAGTAGGCGTGGCCCCTCTCATGACCAGCCGTTGAAAGATCGATCTCGCACTGCCCAGATCAATCGTCCAATCCAAATCGAGCACAGCATCCTCGCCCCTTGGCCCCGGAAAGTGAAAAACCGCTAACTGGCTCTGTCCCTTCCTTGCCCCCAGGCTAAGCATCATATCGCGAATCGCTTCCTCAACTGCAGCAAGCTTGGGCTTCATGCTGGCGCTTGCATCAATGAGCAATGCGACCTGCAGAGAGCTGCTCTCGCTGAAATCATCGATCACTTCGACGACCTGAGATCGTTTATCAGGCGGCAAATCCTCTATGCCATTACTCCCCAGAATTTGCCTCAACTCTCTATTAACCGCCTGCTGAACCGTCTGAACCACCGTCTTCCGCGTCAGCATCTGCATCGTCTGGGCTAGACGATCCGTTCCCGTGAGCTGGCTCATTCCGCCGCCCGCCTTGGCAATTTCCGATATTTCCTGGCTGCCCAGCTCGCCGATCGTCCCATAATCGATAATGCCAACGACATTGACCGTAATCCCCTCCTGCCTGGCCAGAGCTGCCGCCAGAACTGGACTGTCCCCTACATTAGAGCATCCGTCCGTGATGAGCATGATTTGTCGCATAGCACAAGCCTCCTTCCAATCTCTCTTCTCTATCATTTCCAGAGATGCCGCAATTCAAACCGGATCACGCTGTACTTTTGAGCCCTAATGCAAGAAGGCATGGATCCAGGCTTAACCCTGTCCCCATACCTCTACGATTCCTCTCTTTGCATCTCCCGGTCAGTTAGGAGAGTTGAAATATCCTACGGCTACGGCGTGATCGATTAATCTTCTGAAAAAAGACCGATCCAGTGCGGCGCAAACAACCCCGCTCCCTTCCAAGTACTCTAGCGTTTGCGGACAGCCATAGCGGTATACGGAGTTTTTAGCGCCATCGCCTTCCAATTGGGCCATCGCCAGCTCCATTCCCTGCTGATCCTTAGGCTGGCGGGCATCCAGCAGCCAAGCCTCGTACTCCGGCCATTCCATTAAAGAAATCGAATACCCGTAATCCCTGAATTGATCAATCATATCTTCATAAGGGATCTGTACCGGATTGCAAATATGGAACATCCGTCCCACGGTCCGATTCTGCAGCAGAAGTGCTGCTATCGCCTCGCCAGCATAATCGATAGGCGTAATATCGACCTGCCAATTCACGCGGGGCGCCCTGCCCAGCAGAAGCATGGCCTTAAGCATGCGGTAGAAGGCATTGCTGCCGATATTGGTCTGGAAAACTCCGGTCCTGGAGTCGCAGGACAGATTCCCAACGCGATACACGGTAACGGGCACGTCCTTCTCTTCACATGCTTGGACGGCCCGTTTCTCCGCCTCCAGCTTGCTGTGCGTATATACATTGGCTATATGGGAGGAATAATTATATGCCCCGCCTGCGGTAAAAGAATCCCATTGCCCGCTCATCGCCAAATCCTCGGGAATGCCGAGCGTGGAAATGTAGTGAAAACGGAAGTCTGGCTTGCCGCGGCCCAGAGCTAACAGACGCTCCGTGCTGTCCACATTCACACGGCGAAAATATTCCGGCTCCCCAAAATGGCGTACCTCTGCTCCGCAGTGCACAATCGAGTCGATTTGCTCGCGCAAGAGAGTGTAATCCCCTGCGTTCAGGCCCAAGCCCTCCTGCTCCAGATCACCGGCAATAACCCGTACGCGCCCCTCCATTCTACCCCCGATTCCGCGGCCGAAATAAGCGGTCATTACACTGCGGAGGCGGGCATAGGGTTCGCTCCCGCTGCTGGGGCGAACCAGGCAGTAGATCATGGCCTGGCTCCGCTCGAGCAGCTCAAGCAGCAGCCTTGATCCGAGATATCCGGTAGCGCCTGTCAGCAGAATATGCTGCTGGCGGTACACCGAGTTCCGGATCGCCTGCCCGCCGAATTGCAGCGGATATTCCACCAGCTCCGTCGGCCCGGTTGCTGCCGCTGGGACAGATCCATGCAAATTCCCGGCAGCGGCAAGTTGCTCTACCCGCTCCGCCAGCCCCGCTATCGTCGGATGAGCAAAGAAATCGACGATTCTCAGGCCGGGAAATTTCGGCTTAAGGAGGGTGAGAGCCTCTATTATTTTCAAAGAATGGCCTCCCGCCTCGAAGAAATCCTCATGGATCCCGATTCGTACACGGCCGAGCACCTTCTCCCAGGCGGCTGATATTTCCCGCTGCAGCTCATTCTCGGGAGGCGAATAATTCGTATCCTCCTCTTCCTGCAAATCGCATTCATAGTTTGCCAACTGCTTGCGGTCGATTTTGCCGGTAGGAGATAACGGCATTGCATCGATCAGGGTGAACAGGCTTGGAACCATGTAGGATGGAAGCTTGCTCCTTAAAAAAGACTGCAGCTTATGGCGGCTGAGCACAGCACCCTCCCGCGGCGTATAGAAAGCAGCGAGCACTTTGGAGCCGTCAGCCCCGTCCTTCGCAATAACGGCCGCATCCTTAATTCCCTCGTATTTCGCCAAATTATCCTCAATTTCACCTATTTCTATCCGGTATCCGCGAATTTTAACCTGCAGATCCTTCCGTCCCATGTACTCGATAACATCATTATGCAAGCGGACAAGATCGCCTGACCGGTAGTATCTTCTTCCGGATTCCGGATGAACGGGATCAAGAATAAAGGCCTCATCCGTCTTGTCCGGCTGATTCAAATATCCCTTGGCCAGCCCCACCGAGCTGATCAGCAGCTCTCCCATTACATTCTGCGGGCACAGCTGATTATGCTCGTCAACGATTAATACTTCGTAATTTGCTATAGGACGACCTATGCTTATCGTAGAAATATCATCCGGCAGCAAATCATCCATTAGATGAACGGTCGTGACTACCGTCGCTTCCGTCGGACCATAAGCATTGACAATCAGGGGGCGATGCTGCAGCTTCCTCTGGAAAGTCCGCACAGCCTCCCCTGTAAGAGCTTCCCCCCCGATCACGAGGCTGCGGATTGGCTTATATCTGTCGGCATCTTCCTCGTTCAAGTAGACGGACAGCTGATTGAAGAACACGGTTGGCAATATGCCCAGACGTGTAGCCCCCGTACACTTGATCGCCGCGGTAAACGCCTCTACGGAGTACCGCTCGTCGACCGACAGCAAATGAAGCCTGGAGCCGCTGTGCAAAGCGCTGAATATATCATACACGGATGCATCAAAGCTGAAGGTCGAATACTGTAAAATGATATCCTGCTCGTCAAGCCCCAGCTGCGCTACAGCAGCAGCAGCCAAATTGATCACGCCGATGTGCGGAATCAATACGCCCTTCGGCTTGCCCGTTGTGCCGGAGGTATAGATCACATAGGCTGTGTCCTCTGCTCTGACAGCCACCTCTACCGGTCGTGCAGGATAATCGTCAAGACCTCCGTCCAAGCAAAATACCGTAAATATAGGAATTGACGGCTCCTGGGCCATGTCCATTAATGCGGTTACCTTGGATGCATAAATCTCCTTAGTCAGGATAATCGTGGAGCCGGTATCTTGAATAATGTACGCGTTCCTCTCATCAGGATGCTCGGGGTCCAGCGGAATGTACGCACCGCCTGCTTTGAGCACGCCAAGCATACTGATCACCGCCTCCAGGCTGCGCTCCATGAAGATCGCAACGAAGCCGCCTGGAGCGAGCCCGCGGCTAACCAGCATTTGTGCCACCTGATTAGAGTGGTTATCCAGCTCGGCATAGGTCAATTCCCGTTGACCGGACGATAGAGCGATCCGGTTTGGGAACCGCTTCACAGATTGCTCCAGCATGGCCGGAATGCTTAAGGCCTCCGGCAGAGCCCTTGCCGTGTTATTCAGCCGGGCATAAGCCTCCACATCCTCCTCTGTCAGCAAAGGAATCCTCCCGATGGCAATGCTGCTATCAGCCAGGACGGCTTGCACGATTTGCCGGAACAGTACGCCGTACCTCCGAATCGTCGCTTCCTTAAACAAGTTGCCGGCATATACGATATGTATCATAGCTTGCTCCTGCTCCAGGCGCACCTCCCAGTGAAGCAATCCCAATCCCGCCGTATCATCGCCTTCGCTTAGGCCGTAAATTGCCTCCAGCGGGGGAATTGGACCGGCAATGCTCTCAATTTCAGCAAGCGGCAGACTAACCGTATCAGCCTGTTCCAGCTTGTCTGCTATTTGCCGAAATAGCTGACTGAAGGAACTGCAGCCATCGCAAACTATACGTACCGGGAGAAGATGGCCCCGGAGGCTTCTGACGCCGAGAAGCAAATCCTGCTCACCGCTCATCCTGTACAGAAGCACGTAATAGCAAGCGAGCATCCAGGACCTCAGCCTATCCCTGCTCCCGAGAACATCATTCAGCCGCTTGGCATCCAAATCCAGTGCGTATGCCGTTTTGCACAGCTTGCGAGCCTGTCCGTGCTTCGGAAGATCCGTGTGCATATCCAAGCCGGATAGCGGGGGCTTCAGCTCATCCAGCCAATACCGTCTGCTCTGTTGCGTCTCCAGTATGGTATTCATCGTATCTACTCCTTCAAGCATTCTCTCTATCTGTTTACAATTTAAGCCCTGCGACGAGCTCCTCCAGCTTGTTAGAAATTTGGTTCAATTGCTCTGCGGCGTCCACGATCCTATTGGAGGAGTTCCGCTGCTCTATGGCTCCAGATTTGATCTCCTCGGATACCGCCGCATTCCGCTCGGCCAGCTCGGCCAGCTGTTTGATGGCCGCCGTAATTTGTTCCGTCTCTGCCACCATTTCCTCCGTAGCCGCGGACACCTCCTGAATTTGACTCGTCACCGAGTCCGTGGCCGATAATATCGAATCGAATAATTCGCCCGTCTCCTGGACAATGCCGATGCCTGCCGCAACATTATTCTCGCCCTCGCCGATCGCCTCTACGGCCTGCAGGGTCTCCTGCTGAATATGCCGGACAAGCTCGGCAATCTGTTCCGCAGAGCTTGCCGACTCCTCCGCCAGCTTCTTGACTTGATTGGCAACTACGGCAAACCCGCGGCCTTCTTCTCCTGCGCGGGCAGCCTCAATGCTGGCGTTGAGCGACAAGAGCTGCGTCTGTGTGGCGATCTGCGTTATGACTTGGACGATTTCCTCGATTTCCCCGGAACGCTTCTGCAGCTGATGGATGGAATCGACTGAATTCCTGACCGATGTATGTATGAAGTCCATTTGCTTCATGACCTTACCCACCTTCTCGCCGCCCTGTTCGGATTGCTCCTTCATCTGCAGCGCCGCTTCGGATACGGCTGAGGTATTGCCAGCGATCGTGTTGGCTCCCGAGGCGATCTCCTCCAAGGAAGTAGCGCTCTCCGAAATTGATTTGCTCTGCTGGGAGACCTTGTCAGAAATTTCCTCAATGTTGTTCATTATAGTCAATGAGCTCTCGTGGTTGCCTTCCACGGTAGAGAACAGTGCCTTGGACTGCTCTGCGGATTGAATCGATACGTCCTTAATCGTCGCTACCAGACGGTTAATATTGGCGACCGTTGAATTGAACTTGGCATTGATCTGTCCAAGCTCATCCTGGCTCGCCTTGAGCTGTACGCTGAAATCTCCCTGGCTCAGCTTGTCCAGTGCAGACATTAAATCCTTCACCGGAGCAAAGGTTCTTCTGGTCATGATATGCTGCAGGGTAAGAATGACCAGCAGCGTAACGGCCAGTGCGATCGAAGCATATTTAAGCAAATCCTGCTGTCCTTGCAGAATCAAGCTCGCATCGATATCCATCCCCATATAAGCCATGATATTTCCCTGTCCATCCTGGAACGGATACAGCACCGTCAGCCAGGTGCCATAATCGTCTTTGTAGGGCTTCGTATAAGTGATCTCCTTTGTTTGCAGCATTTCCTGCACACCCTGGACATGGAAGGCTGGCTGCTCCAGCAGATCGCCCAATTGCAATCCTTCCTCCGCGAACATATCCAAGATAAATGTAGGAAAAGCGACCATTAGCGTCTTATTCCCGTCCACCAGCTCGGAGCCGAATATATATCCCTGAGCAACATTCGGGTGAGTCGCCGACAGCTCATTGAACAAGAGCGTCAGCTTCTGCTGAATAGGCGACTGGCGGTCAGCATTGCCCATAGCTTCGGCTGCCTCGTCGGCAGATACCTTCTTGCTCCACGCCTCCATAATTTTCTGGGAATCATTCCGCAGCTGATTCGTCAGTACTCCGCCCTGAATATAGTAGCTGGAGGCAATTAAGATGACTCCCGTCAGGATGATGGACAGACTCGTCAGCAGCATATTTTTCGTAACAATGCTTAGTTGGGTAAATTTCTTGAGAACATTCGGCAGCTTCATGGTTCGTCTCCTTTTTGAATTCTATTCGATGGATTAATAGGTCTCGGCTGCTAAACTATTATCCTAGCAATTCCCCCCTTATTAGTATAAATTTTCTCCCCAAAACAAAAAAAGTGAACTACAGCGCAAAAAACGACCATAGTTCACCGCTTTAATCATATAGAAACAGACAGCCTCATCAAGGGCCAAGCGTTCTATACCTACAAGAAAAGCTGCCCTTAGCTCGAAGGAACCATAGGTTCTTCACAAGGGCATCTTCATAGTTGCTCTTTCTTGTGCAGCTGGCTGACATTTCTCGTCGGGGAGAAGTAAGTCCCTATAGCTTTGCGTCACTACTTTTCAGCAGCTTTGCCAAAATGACTATATGAGATTAAGTTCTTTAGATGGAATATATCCAATAATAAGGTCGATATTACTATAAAATTGAATACTTTTCCATGGATAATAGCATTTTTTACAAAGATTTAACAAAACTAGTTCTTTAGACCCCCATCCACGCTCACAAAAAGTTCATAATTAGCCCTTTCATTTCACCCTTCCTACTTAGCTTACCGTACGAGGGCGCTCAAGCCGGCTAATTCCCGGGATATGCAAGGTTGACCACTGCGGACGTACATGCTCTACTTTGGCAACAACAACAGTCATATCATCATGAATGACGTTTTTCTGGTAGCGAATGACCGCTTCAAGCAGATGGTCGGCCATTTCCTGAGGCTCCTCCGCCTTAATTTCTAGAATGAGCCGCTTCATCCATAGCTCCTTGTTAACGGCATAGCCTGGAGCATCATAGATACCATCCGTCATCATGATCAAGGTATCGCCCGGGTGCAGCTGAACGGTGACCAGATCGATATCGATCTCTTGAATAATCCCGATCGGCAGATTACTTGCCGACACGGGGATCACTTCGTTTCCGCGCTTTATGAAGCTTGGGGAGGAGCCGATCTTCATGAACGTCGTCTTCGCCGTGTATTCATCGATCAAGGCCATATCGACCGTGGCATAGACTTCATCTGGTGACCGCAGCATCAGAATCGAATTCACGGATTTGATGGCAATGGTCTCATCCATTCCTGACTGGAGCAGCTGTTCAAGGATGTTGAGCGCCGTGCTGCTCTCCTGCCTGGCCCGCTCGCCATTCCCCATTCCGTCGCTGATCGCCACCGCAAAGGTTCCGTTGCCAAGCTCCATGGCGCTGAAGCTGTCCCCGGACAGCAGATCCCCACCCTTGGCCGTACCGGCTACACCGGTGACGATTTCATACGTCTTGGCCGAGCTGAACGTAACGGTCGTCAGTCCCTCTCTGCCTCCGTGTTCCGTTTCTCCGGTTACCGCAATATGCTCTCCGAGAATATCGGATAACAACGGCGCAATGATCTTGCGGCATTCATCATATCCCCGGGTATATGCATGCACGATCTCGATTTCAACATTCCCTTGGTCCAGATTAATAACATCGACGCTGTAGATGGATAGCCCCAGCTTCTCCAGAGCCTCGCGAATTTGTTCCTCCTGGCGGTACAGCGCCTGCCCTTCGCGTTTAATCTCTTTGGCAAGGTCCTCCATGACCTGCGATACGCCTGACAATTGCTCGGCCACGAGCTGCCGGCTGTCGTATATTTGCCGTTTCCACTGCATATCATGTTGATAGAGATCATATTCCCGCTTCATAAGCTCCAGCACTTGCTCTGTCTTCGAGCAAATTTTGCTCCAATTGGCAGGCAGGTCCCGTTTCGTAATATCCGGCTTCTCCTCGACCGCGGTCATCATTTCGGTCATGAAGCGGTAGGTTTGATAGAATTTCCCGTCCCAGCAGCTGTTTCGGCGGTAACAATTCGCGCAGGCCTCTTCCGTGACTGCGTTCATGAAGTGATCCATCTCCTCGCTGCGCTTCGCCATTTCCCCTGAGCTGGATACTTGTCCAAAACTTCGGGAGAGCTGCTTGAATACCCGCGAGAACTGCGTAACCCTTTCCGCCGTAATATCCCGTACCCGTTTAGCGTATTCATGCTGTGTCTTCGTATGATCCTGCGTGCCCGGCACATATTTCGCGATCATCTTCATGACACTGCCCGGCGTCAGCAGAAACAGCAGCACAGCTGCGCAGCTTTCCCATGTTGAGGTGAGGATATCCTTCGAGCCAGTCAAGTAAATGGATAGAATAGAGGAGCCCAGCAGCATCCCAAAACCGACGGCCCATTTCCGGCCCTCCCGCAGCATCCCTGCCAGCATGCCGGAGAAGGCTAGCAGACTCATTTGATAGAGCGCGGACATATTGGCCAGACTCAAGATCAGCCCCGTGACCACACCCACGGACGCGCCTAGTGAAGCGCCGCCGACCAAAGCAAATACGAGAATCAAATACCTGGATAAAATATGCTCCGCCGACAATCCGAATATTTCCCAGCCGACGAGTCCGGTCATCACCGAGGCCAGCATAATGACAAGACATAATATCTCTTCATTCCGCAGCTGATAGTTCTTCTTCCGAAAAGTAAAAATAGGAATGGCCTGCATAAAAACCAGTGTCAGAACGAAGCCCAGAACCGCATCCATAACGGTCATCATCAAGGCGTACCAGGTTAACGAAGGACCGATGACAGCGCCGAACAGCCCTACGAGGAAGGTTGCAGTGAACACCATCAGAGGCGCATAGGATAAATCAGCCCGCTCGAACGACTCCATTCCCCGGTATATTAAATAAAAGATTAGCAGCTCCGCGGCAATGCCCAGTACGTGCCCTCCAGATCCGAACAAAGCGCCGGCTAGGATGGAGGAAGCCGCCAGGATGACGATATCCCGGCGGAGGAACACCATGACCGCGAAAAAGGCGGCCGCGAAAGGGGACAATTCATCCAGGATCGTCGCCCTGCCCAGCAAAAAGCCCATGGCCATCATTAACAGCGTCCAGCGGTTGGCCGCAAATAATTGGCTTGTTTTATTCAGTACAGGAATTTGGCTCCACTCCCTCCACCAAGAACTCCTTGCCTGCTCCTTCGCCCTCCTCGCTCCCGGAAAAGCGATGACATTCCATTTTTCTCTCATCCTGGCACCACCTCTTCTAAATTTTGTAAGGTATGTCCCATTATAGGGAGGCGCCGCCGGAAAGTTTGTCACATATCGGAGCGAGCCAAAAGAAATTTCCGACAAATTGAGAGGGGATTATAAATTCGCGCGAATGCAGGCCTGCTCTATTCTAGCGGCTTCACAGGGGTTCTTATGTTCGCACCAAACCTGCGAATGAAGGGGGCCAAGCTCCTGCGATTCCCCTTGAGATAACTGGAAAAGCGTAGTAACCTGTCGGTAAAAAAACGAAGACGACAAAAAAACCACCCCGTGCAGATACGAATTTCTCTGCAGCCAGGCTGGCCGGGACCCTAATTCAAGCCATCGATTTCCCAACGTAAAAAACCGCAGGCCAGAGTATTGGCCTGCGGTGTACACATCATTCATATTCAAGCTACATGCGCTTGGCTCCACGGCCACCGCGTTTGCCTTCGGTGTTCTTCTTCAACGAAGAAATGCGCTCTTCACTATCTTTGAGGAAGCGGGACATTTTATCTTCAAAAGAAGTTTTGCCGGCTGGGGGCTTGAACGAACGCCCTCCCCGTTCACGGTTAAATCCGCCGCCGGGACGATCTCCCTCTCTTCCGCTAGGACGATCCGGACGCGGCGCGCGAGGTGGTCTAGCTGCCTCTGCCGGTTTGTCCACGGCCTGTTTAATAGAAAGGCCGATCTTGCCGTCCTTGTCAACGTTAATAACCTTAACGGTTACAGCGTCGCCTATCTTCAGGTGATCGTTAACATCCTTGACGTAATTGTCGGCGATTTCTGAGATGTGAACGAGACCCGTGACACCTCCTGACAGATCCACAAATGCTCCGAAATGCGTGATGCCTGTCACTTTTCCTTCTAACTTGGTGCCCACTTCAATTGCCATAAAATAAAATGATCCTCCCTTAAAAATATACAGCCAGGCCTCGAAATCTTGACTGCGGTGATTTGATTATACCCAATGACTGAAACAAGGTCAACAGACGTATGTCCTGCTTATAATTAGTCATTTCGCGACGATGATTCAGAAACGCGTACCGGGATCTCACCCGGCTTATATAGCCCGTATTTCTTCATTGCAAGTTGCCCTATATATTCGGGATCCTGGAGCCGATTGATTTCATACTTCAATTGTTCCAAGCTCTGCGTGGCGGCGGACATTGAAGCCCGGCGCTCCTCCAGCTGCTGGGATTTGGCATTGATCTCGCCCGACTGGGAAATATACGTATATCCTGCCCAACCAAGGAAAATGATCATAAAGCCTAGCCAGAGCCGAATACGCCGTCGTGCCCCAGCCATTTGTCGGGAAGATGGATTCTTTGAATTTGCTGACGCCGTTGCTTTGTGCATAGGGCACCTCCTCTAACTTCATTCCTTGCCGAACCAACGCTTCCATAAAGCTGTTATCCGGTCGCGCGCAGCTATGGCCATTCTAGCAATTCCAAGCTTGCGAACTAACGGTCCTAGGGCCCAAACAAGCAGCTTACCAAGCGGAAGCAGCAAAATCCGCCCTAAAAACAGCAGTATGACCCAAACGAAGCCGAGTAACAGCCGGATTCCTTTCATTAACCCTATCATCGGCGCTACAATAAAGATACTGAATATTCGCACCGATAGGAGATAAACTTTTTTAACTACCTTCATTAACATTACCACAAAACGCGTCGTTATAACACTTAGGAACAAAAAATAAATCCAAACGCCTATAAATAACCCCAAAAAAACATAGAAACGCAGCTCGCCCTGGTTACTATGATATAACGTGCGGAATACGAACAACGAGGCGGCCACCCAATAGACCAAATCAAGGGCATGAACGCTCCAACGGGGGAAGCGGAGCTGCCCCGATACGACACGGTAGCTGTCAAAGGCGATGCCCAGTATCCCCCCGGACGCTGCCATCCATAGGAGCGTCGCCCATTGGACCTCCAGATTCATCGGAACAGCTTGCCGAGCAGCCCTTTACTGCCCGGTTGGGAGCCGGGATCCAGGTAAGACAGGGAATTGACGAGACCCTCGATACTGACGAGTCCCTGCTCCAAATTCAAATTTTTGATATGTAAATTCTGGCCGCGAATCGTTAGATGACCCAGCTCTGTCTGAAGCAAGAACTCCTCGCTATCGAAGCTCTCCACATTAAGTACACCTGAAATTTCAAGCAGCTTACGCTGGAACAATCGGACTTCCTGATGCTTCCCTTTATTGAGATCCACCATGGCATGTACCCCTCCTTCTTACAGATAGCTTATGGAAGGAGAAATATCTTTAGAACTGCTAATACACGAAAACGGCGCCATGAAGGCGCCGTAATTTGCTCGTTATCATCCTAATCGTTCATAGAAAGTTGTCCTTGGGAATCGGCTCTTCCTTCACCAGCGTATACAGCGTGGAGGCCTCCTCCTTGCGCGTGGTCTCCGCCAGTCGTTCAACCCGTACGGTTACCAGCTTCTGGCCAAATTGAATCGTGATTTCATCCCCGACCTTCACGGCGGTACTCGGCTTGGACTCTCGCCCATTGATGAGAACCCGGCCCTGCTCGGAGACATCCTTAGCCACCGTGCGGCGCTTGATCAACCGCGACACTTTCAGGAACTTATCAAGACGCATTATTTTACAGCTTCTTTAAGTTTGTTGCCCGCTTTAAAAGCTGGAACATTAGATGCGGGAATTTCAATTGTTTTGCCCGTTTGCGGGTTGCGGCCCGTACGGCCGGAACGTTTACGAGTCTCGAACGTGCCAAAGCCAATCAGCTGTACTTTGTCTCCGTTAGCGAGAGCTTCGGTGATTTCGCCAAGAAAACCGTTCAATACGGACTCAACGTCTTTTTTAGTCAAGCCGCTTTTGCTGGAAATGTTGTTGATCAGATCTGTTTTGTTCATCAATAATGCCTCCCAATAATTAAAGAAATGATGATATACGGCAGTACAATGGGGCGATTGCCCCGATAAGTAGCCATACCTTTGTAAGAGTATTCTTGCTTTACTTTAAAAATCCTGCCCAAAATCGATAATTTTTTTTGTTTTTTTCCCAAAAAGCACCGCTATTTAGACAAATTGTCCATTTCACGGCTCCGCTCAAGGTCTTTGGCCTCATCCCAGTACTTGTCCATTTCGGCAAGGGAGCTCGTGGCCGGCGTCTTGCCTGCTTCCTTGAGCCGCCGCTCGACATGCTGGAAACGGCGGACGAATTTGCGGATCGTCAGAGAGAGCGCCTCTTCGGGATCAACTCCGATAAAGCGGGACGCATTGACGACAGAGAACAGCACGTCACCCAGCTCCAACAGCTGTGCCTCTGCATCCTCGCCCTGCTGTACCGATGCTTTAAGCTCGGCAAGCTCCTCCTCGATTTTGGCCCAGACCCCGGAAATGTCCTCCCAGTCGAATCCGGCCTTGGCAGCCTTCTTCTGTATTTTATACGCCTTCATCAGGGCAGGCAAGTCGCGGGGCACGCCGCTGAGCGCAGACTGCTCCTCCGGCTGGATTCCCTTGCTTCTCTTCTCCTCCGCCTTCATGGCCTCCCAATTGCCGAGCGCGGCTTCCGCGTCCTCGGCATTCAGCTCGCCGAACACATGAGGATGGCGATAGATCAGCTTCTCATTCAATCCCTGGATGACGTCGTAGGCGGTGAAGGTTCCCGTTTCCTCCTCCATTTGGGAATGAAGCATTACCTGAAGGAGCAAATCGCCAAGCTCCTCCCGCATATGATCCGGGTCATCGTCATCGATCGTCTCCAGCACCTCGTATGTTTCTTCGATAAGATTTTTACGGATGGATCGATGGGTCTGCTCCCGGTCCCAAGGACAGCCTTCCGGACTGCGCAGAATCGCGACGATCTCATGGAGCCGCTGGAAGCTTCTGTTACGCAACTGCTCATCCTGGCTTGCCGGGATATAAATGAGGGATAGATTGCCGTACCCGGATACACGATCCAGCTCATGGAGAGGAATGCGAAGAATTTGCTCCTGCCCCTCGATGCCCAGGGCATGACAGGCGACCACCTCGTGATCATCGGGATACAGCTCCATAAGGCCAAGCTTCACATCGGAGGCCGTAAAGGTATCATACACCTGGCCGATAAGCGTATGCATCCGCGGATCAATCGCGACAGCTCCTATATCCGATGCGTCAAGCAGTTGGAAGCCTTCGATCGGGTCAAAGCCAAGCCGGACGAAGGCCTCGTCCAGGAAGCTCTCCCCGCCCAGCACCTGCAGCCTGATTCCCTCCTCCGGACAGCGGCGCCGCAGAATTTGCACGGTTGCTTCAGCCACCATCGGATGTCCCGGAACGGCATATAATATAACCGTCCCCTCCGCAGCGCTATGCGCCCTGGCTACAAGCCTCGCCGCAATCTCCTCGTATACGGACGGGAAATCCCCATGCTCCTCATAGACGGAATCAAAAGACTCAAAACGGACGCCCTCTTCGGCTTCTAGCCAGGCTACGACCGGATGATCCTTCGTGCGGACATAACGCTCTGTCGCCGCTCTTAACTGCTTCATGATCCCTAGCGTCAATTGATCCGGATCCCCCGATCCAAGGCCCACCACTGTGATCGCTCTGCTCATATCGCTATCCTCACACTCCTGTACTAGCATCTTGTTCTATACTATACCACCCGAAAGCGGACAAGGAAAATGCCGGCTTCATCCGAACGCCATTGACATAATCTCACCGCTCCAGCTCACGCTGCCCGCATATCCGCAGAGCCGCCACATAGGCGGACTGCAATGCCCAAGCTTCAGGCCTTGAACGGCTCAGGCAGCCCAGCAAGCCGGTTGGTTCTCGGCTATGCAGGCAGCAGCAAGCGGCCATGCCGTACGGCCTTCACCTCGACATTCGCCCCCGATACCGGCCGCCCCTGTTCATCCTTCACGAGAATCTGCACATCGCCTTTGCGAAGCTGACCGATCCGGGCATTGGCCTCTGCTTTCCAGTCAATCTCAGCCCGCTCGGCGACAATTACGTCATCTACATAAAAATCAACGCCCGCCTCCGGTCCTTCAAAATA
>NZ_LN884296.1:0-33728 GCF_001403875.1 Paenibacillus ihumii | reverse complement strand
ACGGCTAGCGTCTCGTGCGTACTCGCCGCTGTCCGTATCTGGTCTGTTGTCCAGTCTAGGTCTGTAGCTGATGCACACCGAGCCCCTGCAGCAGGGCCGCGGTTACGGTAACGAGCGCGCCGGGCGCCGCCGTCCAAGCGATCCATGCGAGCGTCGCACTGCCCGTGGCGTCCTCGTACAGCATCACATTGATCGGCCGCGCCAGCAGAGCTAGACCTGCGGATGCGGCAAGGCCGATCAGCCAGAACCAGCGCAGCGCCAGCATCATCTGCCGCCGCATCCCCTCCCGGTCGTTCTTCATACGAAGCTCCGTCAGCGCCGGAATGAACAATACCGACAGGGAAGAAGCCAGCATTGTCACCAGCTGAACGAGCGGAACGCCCCGATTGTAGACGCCAACCTCTACCATCGCTTGCAGCTCGTCCGCTCCCCGGCCTTGCAGCAGCCTCGGCAGCGTAAAGGTGTCGACCAGGCTGATCAGCGGAATGGCAAGCGCGGCAAGACTAACGGGAACCGCATAAGCCAGCATCGGCGCAAGCAGCTTCGTTCCTTTTTCCCAGTAAGCATTCTCCATCTGCCCAGGCTCTTTCTTATCTTCATTCTTTCGGCTAGATGCTGCCGATCGCTGGACGAAGCCGCGGCGCCAATAGATCAGCATAACGAGCAGTCCCGCCGCGCCACCTGCAGCCGATCCGGCAAAAGCTCCGCCGGCAATGACATCATCCGCAGCGCCGAGCCCCGTCCAATAGAGGAGCAGGACGATCATCACCGTCACGCGGACCGCCTGCTCAGTGACCTGGGAAACCGCCGTCGGCACCATGTCCTGCAGCCCTTGGAAATAACCGCGGAAAGCAGCGCTTAGCGGAATAAACAGCAGCGCAGGCGCGGCACTTCGCAGCGCCGGGATCAGCTGGCTGCTGCCGATCGCCCGTGACAGAAGCGGAGCCCCGAAATACAGCAGGGCAAAGCCTGTAATCCCGAGCAGCCCCATGACTAGGCTGGCCATCCGAAGAACGGACCGCTTGCCAGCCTCCGTTCCCAGCACATCCTGTTCGGCAATGAATTTGGAGACCGCTGCCGGGAATCCAGCCGTAGCCAGCGTAACAATCATCATGTAAAACGGATAGACGGTATTGTAAATGCCGAATACCCCGTCCCCTCCGATATTTTGCAGCGGAATTTTCTGCAGCGTACCCAGCAGCTTGGTTACTATGGCGGCCAAGGCCAGGACAGCAGCCCCCTTCAGCAGCTTGGATGAACGGGATCCGGTTGTATCGTCTTTCATAAGCACCCTACTTTATATTCGAAATGTGCATCAGGTACCATTATAAGACGATTCCGATCTCCGTTAAAGCTGAGGGCAGCGGAATACCGACAAGCTCCCGTGCATGGGCCCGTACAGCACGCGGAATAACTTCCACATTTTAGTTAATTCAACAAACCTAAACAAACAAACTCCCGCCTGTCATAACGGCGTATTACCGTTTGCAGCAGCGGGAGATGATCAGCTTTCAGGACAAAAATTACTGCTCCATTTGCTTGCCGAGAAAGCCTGCGGCCGTCTCTGCCATTTTCGATTCAAGCTCCGACATCTTTACGGATTCATCCTTGTTCATCAATACCACGGTACCGATCGGATCGCCGCCCGATATAATCGGAGCGATAACAAAGGAGGAAATATTCTCAGGATGATCCTTATTAATTTCATAACTTCCCGTGTTTGTCTCAAGCAAGATTTTACGCCCATCCATGCTGCTTTCCAGCAGCGAGCTGATCTGCTTGTCCAGATACTCCTTCTTGGAGGCTCCCGCCACCGCGATAAGTGTATCCCGGTCAGAAATAAGCGTAATATGGCCCGTGCTCTCATACAAGGACTCGGCGTATTCCTTGGCGAAATCGCCTAATTCGCCAATCGGGGAATACTTTTTCAAAATCACTTCACCGTCGCGATCCACGAAAATTTCGAGCGGGTCCCCTTCGCGAATCCGCAAAGTGCGGCGGATTTCCTTAGGGATAACCACCCGTCCAAGATCATCGATACGTCGTACAATTCCAGTAGCTTTCATATCACATGTTGCCCCGCTTTCTTAAGAAGTTTTGACTACTGTCTGATGAATATTCCTTACCCCTCGGTGTGTAATTCCAAAAGTCCGCGATAGCGCAGACGGCTTGCATTCCCTTGCTTCAAGCAAGTTTGCTGGCGATTTGTGTATATGATAAAGGGATCTCGGCTTCTGTGATTCTGACCATAGTATTCATCCCTTTCCAATACCTTATTCATTCGATTTGTACTTAAAATCAGCTTGAATTCCCAATTGGGAAAAGAAAGCAGCGCGATTCACTTCGCGCTGCCGCCTTGAAAAGGAGAATTAGAAAAAGCATATGGCTTTCCTCTAAAAAAACAGAAAACTTGAATTTCCTTACTTCGTACTGGTCGCATTCCCGCCGGTTTTCTCGCTGTTAGCCGCTCCGGCATTTCCGCTGTTGCTGCCAGACTCCTTGCTTGTTCCTTCTGGTTCTGTGCCAGCGTTGCCTTCGCTTGCCGATGGTGCCTCCGCTCCGCTGTCCGTTTCTGTGTTGTTCTCCACCTTAGGCAGGTCGATCTTCTTGATGATCTTGTCCAAATCCTTCTCCATGAACTCGTCGAGCTTATTCGATCCGATCAAGTTCTTGATCATATCTTTTTCCTCTTCGGTTAAATCTCCGTATTCCTTTTCCGTACGCGATTCAACCCGCATGATATGGTAGCCGTAATCCGTCTCGACAGGATCACTGATTTCGTTGATCTTGAGAGTCCGCGCTTTCTCTTGGAACTGAGGCACCCATTGCGTAACTAAGGCATCTTTATACAATCCGCCGTTGTCGATATTTTGCTGCCCGTCATTGGAGTATTCCTTAACCAGCTTGACGAAATCCTCGCCTTTATCCAGCTTGGCCTTAACTTCCTTCGCCAGCTTCAGGGCGTCTTCCTTGCTGCGTTCATTGCCTTCTCTATCGGTTAGTCCGATAAGAATATGGCGAACGGATGCGGTTGTGTAATCATCCTTCGTCGCCTCGAATTCCGTCTTGATGTCTTCCTCCGTAACTCCGGCTGTCTGGCTAGTGACTACCGTGAAAATGCGGATCATGTAATTCTTCAAATCATCTTCGGTGATCTGCTGGGTATCCAGCATTTGCTTGAACGCCTCGTCGCCCATTTGCGTCTTGATCGCCTTCAGCTGATCCTCCGCTGTCTTCTTGCCTTCCTTCTTCGCTGCATCGTCCGCTTTGCCGGACAAATATTCATAGGTGATGGCCTGCTTAACCAAGAACTCCCGGAAATCGTCCAATTCCAACAGTTGCGCCATCTGTGGCTGAAGTGTCTTCATGATGCGCAGTTCCAGATCGAATTCCTTCTCGGTGATCTCGCCGCCTTCATAGGTAGCGACCACTTTACCTGAACTGCCGTTATTTGCTGCTTCCTTATTCTTGTTGTCATCCTTCTTGCCGCATGCGGCCAGCATGGAAACCGTCAATACCGCAACCATGGCGATAACAAGCGTTCTCCAGGAACGTGCTTTACTTCGAGACATCTTGTAGTTCCCCTTTCAATTTGAACGAAACCTTCAGGGCCTCAAGGAATTGCTCCAACAAACCCATCAATGCTTTATCGTCCAATTCCTTGGTTTTGATTCGGATCAGCATTCCCGAACCCTGATTAAATTGTACACGCCTTCCGAACAGATTTCCAACTTCCGCAAGCTTCGCCGGAATAATGTCCTTCTCGCGGCCCTCGAGGAACTTCAAAATAACCTCGTCGCCCCGGCGAGTGATGGACTCTATGCTGTAGATTCTGCCATACAGCTTAACCCGTGCTACGGACAACAGATTTTCTACCGCCTCCGGCAATTCGCCAAACCGGTCAAGAAGCTCGTCCTCCAGCTCGGCAACGTCTTCAAACGAGGCAGCTGATGCTGTTTTTTTATAAATCTCGATCTTTTGAATACTATCATAAATATAATCAGACGGTAAATACGCATCGATGCCAAGGTCGATCGTCGTATTCCAGGTCTTCTCCTCAGGCGCAGCCTCGCCCAGCATCTCCACCTTGCGCTTCTGAATTTCCTCAGCCAGCATTTGGGAGTACAGGTCAAAGCCTACGGAGGCGATAAATCCGTGCTGCTCGGCGCCTAGCAGGTTCCCTGCCCCGCGTATGGACAGGTCTCTCATGGCGATTTTGAACCCGGAGCCAAGCTCCGTAAACTCCTTAATCGATTGCAAGCGCTTCTCCGCGACCTCCGTCAAAGACTTGTCTCGCTGATAAGTGAAGTAAGCGTACGCGATCCGGTTCGAGCGGCCAACCCTTCCGCGTAATTGATAGAGCTGAGACAGTCCCATTTTATCGGCATCATGAACGATGAGTGTGTTTACATTCGGGATGTCCACCCCGGTCTCAATAATGCTCGTGCTGACCAGAACGTCGTATTCGCCATCGAGGAAGTCCAGGATGGTTTTCTCCAGCTCCTGCTCCGACATTTGGCCGTGGCCTACGCCTACTCTAGCCTCCGGAACAAGCATCGATATCTGTGCGGCCATCTCCTGAATGCCTTGAACGCGGTTGTACAAGTAATAGATTTGGCCACCCCTCGCCAGCTCCCGCTCAATAGCCTCGCGTACAAGTGCCTGGCTATGCTCCACAACGTACGTCTGAACAGGGAAGCGGTTCTCCGGAGGCGTCTCGATAACTGATAAATCCCGAACGCCGAGCATGGACATATGCAGCGTTCTGGGAATCGGCGTTGCCGTTAGCGTCAAGACGTCGACATTCGTCTTCAGCTTCTTGAGCTTCTCCTTATGGGTAACGCCAAAACGCTGCTCCTCATCGACAATAAGCAGTCCCAAATCCTTGAATATCACATCCTGGGACAGGAGACGATGTGTGCCGATCACGATATCCACCGTCCCCTGCCGAACACCCTTGATCGTCTCGTTCTGCTCCTTACGGCTGCGGAAACGGCTTAAGGTCTGTATGTTGATCGGATAACCCGAGAATCTTTCGCGAAAGGTCTCATAATGCTGCTGAGCCAATATCGTCGTAGGCACCAATACAGCAACCTGCTTGCCCTCTATGGCGCACTTGAAAGCAGCCCGAATGGCGACCTCCGTCTTGCCGTAGCCGACGTCGCCGCATAATAGCCGGTCCATGGGACGCGGCTGCTCCATATCCTTCTTGATCTCCTCGATGGCCCTAACCTGATCGCGCGTCTCCTCGTACGGGAACATCGCTTCGAACTCCTGTTGTTCGGGAGTATCCTTCTCGAATTTGTAACCCGGAGATGCCTGGCGATCGGCATATAGCTTGATAAGATCGTCAGCGATATCCTGTACCGAGGAGCGGACCTTGTTCTTGACTCTCGTCCATTCATTTCCGCCCAGCTTATATACTTTAGGCTCTTTGTCCTCGGAGCCTACGTATTTCTGGATTAAATCGATCTGCTCGATCGGCACGGACAATTTATCGCCGCCCGCGTACATAATATGCATGTAGTCCTTATGGATGCCGCCGACCTCCAGCGTTCCGATGCCGAGATATTTCCCGATCCCGTGATTCTGGTGAACGACGTAATCGCCAACCTTCAGCTCGGTATAGCTTTTGATTCGCTCGGCATTATCCATGCTTTTCGTGACTTTACGCGCCTTGCGCTGCTTCTTGGAGAACATTTCCCCTTCCGTAATCACGACCAGATGCACCGAAGGCAGCTCGAACCCCGACTGCAGGTTGCCTTGCAGTAAGGTAGGCTCATCAATGCCATAATCGAGCAGCACCCGCCGCATCCGCTCGATGCGATCCTCGCCGTTAGCCAGCATGATCACATTCGCTCCGCTCTTCTTCCATCGGTCCATCTCTGCTTTGAGCACGTTCATTTGACCATGAAAGTCCTGCATCGCCCGGCTCACGAAGTTGATGATATTCTGCGGCTGCACGTGAGGCACCTGTCTTAGGAACAACGACAGGAACAGCGTTTGGAACGGACGGCGGTAAAGAACCTGGTCCACCTCCATGGCAAGCGGCAGATCAGGCAGGCTTTTGCCATTCTGGAACAGATGCAGATGCCACTCCGCTTCATCCCGCTCCAGCTGCTTAGCCGTCTCCAGCAGCCGGGCCGGCTCGTCCAGAATCAGCAGCGTATCGTCTTCCATGAAGTCATACAGCGTTTTGTTCTCCGGATATATGAGAGAGATATACTTATAAATCTCAGGAAAATAAACCTGTTCACGCAGCAGTTCGATTTCTCTGGAAATTTCCTCTTTCAATCTCTGCTTGGCCTGACGGTCGGTCATTTTCTCCAGCTGCTGCTCCAGCCGTTCCGACACGGCCTGGGCTGCATTGGATAGACGCTCACTGGTGGCAATAAGCTCCTTGCATGGAGGAACCGATACATGCTTCACCTGATCGATAGAGCGCTGATCCGCCGGATCAAAGGTACGAATGGAGTCCACCTCATCATCGAACAGCTCAATCCGATAAGCCAGCTCCGCCGTAAGCGGATAGAAGTCGATAATTCCTCCACGGATGCTCATCTCTCCACGGGATTCCACCCTTTCTACCCGTTCATAACCCAGCTCGACCATTTTATTCAAAAAATGATCCAATTGGAGCGTACCGCCGAGAGAAATGTCTAAATGTGCGGCTGCCATCGTCTCCGGAGAAGGGATGAATCTGCGAATGCCGGAATAAGGCACCACTACAATCCCCCGGAATCCCTGGGAGCATTTCAGCAGTACCTCAATTCGCTGCGCCAGCGTCTCAGGGCTGGAGACCGCCGATTCCGCTGCAACGAGCTCGTTGGCCGGATACAGCAGCACCTCCTCGGACGATAGCGCTTCCTGTAAATCCTCTGCGATTTTCTGGGCAGCAAACATGTTATGGGTGACGACAAGGAGCGGACGCCCGGTTTCCTTGTACATCGAAGCCAGCATAATTTGTTTAGACGATCCGGACAAGCCGGAAATCAGTTGTTCCTTCATTCCCGAATTTACGCCTGCCACGGCTGACGCAAAATCCGAGTCTTTCGAAAAAGCTTGTATAAGTGCTTGTAGCAAATGAGGCACCTCTCTTAAAATACTTACTCAAAATCTATGTCTGTCGCGCCCCCGCCTGGGGACTCGAAGCAAAAAGGAGCCTCAGCAACCGTGCCAAGGCTCTATTCAATCTCCATCGATGTGTACCTGCGCTGTTTGTTCCGCCTGGTCATTGCAGCGGGCTGTTAAGCAGTGTCAGCTCCGGATGATTCGATAGCGCCTCTGCGCAATAATCGCAAGTAACGCGTACCGTCGTATCGCCGCTCGAATCATACGCTATTATATCTCTCCGCTCATCGGGGGTCAAGAAATGGAAGCCGAGCTGCGCTTCGGATACGTCAGTGGCTTCAATCCGGCCAATTTGGGTGCGGCAATGTCTGCATACGTAATTTACTGCCATCTATATGCCTCCTGAAACATCATTATACCTTCAGTATGTCCCGGATCATGGTCATTTAGCCGTACGATTACTCCCATTCCGTCTTAAGATCTACTGAATGTTCCGCTTCAGTGCAAAATAGATATATATTCTGGATTAACTCTGTTGATCAACGATTAAATTTAGCCATCGTCTGCTCAAAGGTATGATCCAGGCTGAACTCCAGTGCATCGCATGCCTCTTGAATCGAATTGTCGAGCAAAGGCTTCTCCTTCTTGGCAAAAGGAGACAGAACATAATCGACGATCGCATACCCCGGCTCCGGCCTGGAGATCCCCATGCGAATCCGGTTGAACGTTTGCGTTCCCGTATGCTGAATAATCGACTTAATCCCGTTATGGCCGCCGGCGCTTCCTTGGTAACGAAGCCGGTTCCTGCCAATTTCCGTATCCAGGTCATCGTATACGACGATCATGTCCTCCAAGCTGACTTTATAATAATCCATGAAGGCCCGAACCGCTTCTCCGGATAAATTCATGTAGGTCATCGGTTTAATGAGCGCGACCTTCTTCCCGCCGATTAAGCCGTCCCCGACGAGGGCCTTGCATTTGCTTTGGCGGATATCGATGCCATGCCTCTTGGCCAGCTCGTCCAACGCCATGAAGCCGATATTATGTCTTGTTTTCTCATACTGGGCTCCCGGATTGCCGAGGCCTACGATCCATTTCATGATTGTACTGTACTCCTTTCGGTGGGTCTCAACCCTCCCAAACCCTCCCTTACCGTAAGGGAGGGCCCCCAGGGCTTGCAGCCCTCGGGACTCCCGCAAACTGGAGTAACGTAGGAGGTGAAGAGGTGCTCCTGCCCGCTGTCCCCTTCGGGGATGCGCTCTGCTTTTGGTGCGTGGAACGCTTTTCCCCCTTCGGGTACGTCTTACTTTGGGCTCACCCGGGCAACCTGGAAAACATGCTGCGGAATGGGGGCAGGTTAGGTGCTCCCGGGCTGCATTGTGCTCTGAGCCGCTTGCCGCCCTGACGGGCCCGCTCTACGTCCCTGCTCCTGCAGAGGGAGGTGACTGTAACTTCGTGCCTTGCGCGTGACTCCCTGCTAGGAGACGCTCTCCCTGCGGGATTCGCTTTTCTTCGTGACTGCTTCGTGCCTTATGCGTAACTTCCTGCTGGGAGACGCTCTCTCTGCGGGATTCGCTTTTCTTCGTGATTGCTTCGTGCCTTGCGCGTGACTCCCTGCTAGGAGACGCTCTCCCTGCGGGATTCGCTTTTCTTCGTGATTACTTCGTGCCTTGTGCTTGACTCCCTGCTGGGAGACGCTCTCCCTGCGGGATTCGCTTTACTTCGTGATTACTTCGTGCCTTGTGCGTGGCTTCCTGCTAGGAGGCGCTCTTCCTGCGGGATTCGCTTTACTTCGTGATTGCTTCGTGCCTTATGCGTGGCTTCTTGCTGGGACACGCTCTCCCGGCGGGATTCGCTTTTCTTCGTGACTACTTCGTGCCTTATGCGTGGCTTCTTGCTGGGACACGCTCTCCCTACGGAGATTCGCTATTATATTAACGTAAATACGCCGATAAGGGTTACATCTTCCATCTGGGAAGATGTAACCCCCGAATAACAAGGAATCTTATTCGATTTCGAACAGTTTGCTGATGGAGAGCTCCTCATGGACGCGAATAATCGCTTCTCCCATCAGCGGAGCGACCGACAACACTTTAAGCTTGCTCGTTGGATTCGGATGCGTAATTGGAATCGTATCAGTAACCACAACTTCCTTCAGCGGAGAGTTCTCCAGACGTTCCATCGCCGGACCAGACAGCACAGGATGCGTACAGCAAGCGTATACCTCTTCAACGCCGCCCTCTTTCAAGGCGTTGGCGCCAAGAACGATCGTACCGGCCGTATCGATGATGTCATCTACGAGGATAGCGGTCTTGCCCTCAATATTACCGATGATGTTCATCACTTCACTGACATTTGGCTCGGGACGGCGCTTGTCGATAATTGCGAGCGGCGCATTCAGGAAATCCGCCAATTTCCGGGCGCGCACCACTCCGCCGTGGTCTGGAGAGACGACGACCGGATTCGGAATTTGCTTCGAACGGAAATATTGGGCTAGAATCGGCACGCCCAGCATGTGATCAACCGGAATATCGAAGAAGCCCTGAATCTGCATAGCATGCAGATCCATTGTAATTACACGATGGGCCCCGGCTTTCTCGATCAAATTGGCGACAAGCTTCGCCGTGATTGGGTCGCGGGAGCGGGCCTTCCGATCCTGGCGCGCATAGCCGTAATACGGAATAACCACGTTAATGCTCTTGGCTGAGGCCCGCTTCAAGGCATCCACCATAACGAGGAGCTCCATCAAATTATCGTTGACCGGTGCGCATGTGGATTGCACGATATAGACGTGGCAACCGCGAACGCTCTCGGACAGCTTCACCTGAATCTCTCCATCGCTGAAGCTTGTCGTTTCCGAGTCTCCCATCGGAATACCGATATAATCCGCAATTTGATGCGCCAATTTGGGATTAGAGTTACAGGTGAATATCTTCAATTTGGAATCACAATAAGTCATAAAATAAAAACCCTCCGTGCTGTTATCGATAGTTAAAATCGATCTGGTCATTAAAATGGTTACTGCGTTCAATCCATTGCGGCATGCTGTCATGCCGTAACTGCTGTCAATCCAGATTCCTCGGCTCATGCTTCATGAACACATACTTATATATTACACTATCTTGCTATGACATTACTAATAGACGTTGTTCACTTTTGTGAACGGTAGTCAGGATTGCTTCTCTCTATCGCGCTTGGCCTTTGCCCGGGCGCGAAGCTTCTCGGCATATCCCGCCTTGTTCTCCTGCCGGTTTCTGGCGATGGCCAGGTCATTATCCGGAACGGAATGCGTAATGGTTGAGCCTGCAACGACATAAGCGCCCTTGCCGACCTTCACCGGAGCGATCAGATTGACATTGCTGCCTACGAACGCATCATCCTCGATTTCGGTAATAGACTTATTATAACCATCATAATTGACGGTTATCGCACCGCAGCCGATATTTACGTTTTTGCCGACCTTGGCGTCTCCAATGTAGCTCAAATGCGATACCTTGGAGCCTTCGTCGATCGAAGCGTTCTTGATCTCTACGAAATCCCCGATTTTGACCTGGGCTCCAAGCTTTGCGCCTGGACGCAAATAAGCGAAAGGTCCAACGGCAGACTCGCTGCCTACTTCGGCATCCATGAGTACCGAATGCTTTACCTTTGCGCCATTGTGGATCTGACAATTATTGATATCGGCTCCTGGACCGATCACGCAGTCCTCGCCGATGACCGTATTACCCGATATCGATGTCCCCGGGTGCAGGACGGTGTCCGGCCCGATTTGAACATCCGCTCCGATATACGTCGATTTAGGATCGATAATGGTCACGCCGTTCAGCATATGCTTCCGGTTGATTCTATCCCTCATAAACTGCTCTGCTTCGGAAAGGGCCAGACGGTCGTTAACTCCGATTGATTCGGCATAATCCTCCGTCATATAGCCTTCAACAATCTCACCGGAATTCACGAGAATGCCGATGACATCCGTCAGATAGTACTCCTGCTGGGCATTGTTATTCGTTACCTTGCCGAGAGCGGCAAACAGCTTCGCATTATCAAAACAATAAGTTCCTGTGTTGAATTCCTTGATCGCATCTTCTTCCGGAGAACAATCCTTCTGTTCTACGATCCGCACAACAGAACCATTCTCCCCCCGGATAATCCGGCCATACCCCTGCGGGTGCTCAGTCCATGCCGACAGCACGGTAGCCGCTGCTCCGCTCTTCGTATGCAAAGCGATAAGCTCCTCCAATGTCTCTGGCTTCACGAGCGGGGTATCTCCGCAGATGACGATGGTAATGCCTTCTTCATCCTTGAGCAGCGGTTCTGCTTGTCTTACAGCATGACCCGTGCCCAGCTGCTGCTCCTGCAGCACATATTCTGCCGACGTTCCGAGATAAGACTGTACTGCATCTGCACCGTGGCCTACCACCACAATACTTCGCTCACAATTGATTTGCTTTACCGTGTCGAGAACATGTCCGACCATCGGTTTGCCGCAAACGGGATGAAGCACTTTGTAGAGCTTGGACTTCATGCGCTTCCCTTGTCCTGCAGCAAGTATAATCGCTAATCTTTTCAAGGCCCGGCCTCCTTCTCTTGAACTCATTACTGAATATATCTTATTTAAGGCAAAAAGAAAAGAGAGCCATGTATCATGGCTCCCTTTTCTTCGAACCCCAATTGGTTAGACAAAAACCAGTACTTAAGCCCCTTCTTCGATAACTTCTTCTTGTTCAGCAGCACGTTCGTATTCAGCCAATACTGCAGCTTGAATCTTCTCACGTGTGCCGGAAGAAATTGGATGCGCGATATCCCGGAACTCCCCGTCCGGTGTGCGCTTGCTAGGCATTGCTACAAACATTCCATTGTTTCCGTCGATGACGCGAATGTCATGAACAACAAACTCGTTATCGATGGTAATGGACGCAATTGCCTTCATTCTTCCTTCCGAGCTGACTCGGCGGAGCCTTACATCCGTAATTTGCATATGTGTTCACCACCTTTTTCCATCAGGGACTTGGTGTAATATTCCACATAGCCAACGGAAATCCTCCTTTTTTATGGAACAAAATACCCTAAATTCAGGAATTTTTTTGAAATCATGAGATTTTCGACATGATTCGTTGGGAATACTGCCTATTTTTGATAAATCGACAAAGACAGCAGCCCATTTTTAAATGGAAAAATAATTGCCAGGCTCGACTTTGAGCTCCTTCCCTTTGGCATCCACCACGGTAAGCTTGGCCAAGGAAGCATAGTCCTGGAGTAATCTCTGCTCTGACTCGATTTCGCCGGATTCTACCAGCACGCCTACGCCAGCTACCTTCGCATCGAACTCGGCCAGCAGGTCCACCATCCCCTGGATCGTCCCCCCGGCCTTCATGAAATCGTCCATGATGAGAACCCTTGATTTCTCTTTGAGCGCGCGGCGAGACAGGGTCATCGTATGCAGGCTTTTGTGAGAACCGGATACATAATTGATGCTAACGGCTGAGCCTTCCGTAACCTGATGGTCCCGCCTCACGAGCACGACTGGTAAATTTAGCTCAGCCCCTGTGGCATAGGCCAGCGGAATGCCTTTGGTCTCCACGGTCATAATGCAGTCGATCTCGCGGTCGGCAAAAATAGTCGCGAACAGCTTGCCAGCCTCATTCATCAGTGCAGGTTGACCTAATAAATCAGACATATACAAATAACCGCCCGGCAAAATGCGATCCGGCTGCGACAGCTTCTCGCATAGCTGGCTGATAAAGGCAAGAGCGTACTCTTGGCTTACCTTAGGGATATATTTAACCCCTCCGGCAGCCCCGGCCAGGGTATGCAGTTCCCCCGTGCCCTCGCTTTCAAATACTTCCTTGATGATCGCCAGGTCCTCGCTGATTGAGGATTTGGCTGCTCCGTAACGTTGTGCAAAAGTGGTCAGCGGTATCAAATGATGGGGACGTGACAATAGAAATCGCGTCATTTCCACCAATCGAGCGCTTCTTTTTAATTTTTTCACGAAGTACCCCTCTAAATCCGAATATTTTAATGAAAATATTACACGTTTGTACGTCTTTATTCAAGTCTTCCTAAGTAAGCAGGCGAACAGCGTAGACCTCTTTACAAAATCCACGCAGCCCGTTATAAATCCGGGGTACCTTGGATTCCTTGGAAATCAGGCCAAAAACGGTAGGTCCGCTTCCGGACATCAGCACGCCGTCAGCCCCGAGCTTCAGCATCGTTTCCTTCAGGTGCGATACCTCAGGGTAGAGCTTCAAGGTCACTTCTTCCAGTACATTGCCCAGTTCCCCGCATACCTCTGAAAAAGACGAGCGTTCAATTGCCTGCCGCATGCGATCCGCCGAAGGGTGTGCCATGACTTGGTCACTGCGGAAGCGTCCGTAAATCTCTGCCGTCGATACGTTAATGGGCAGCTTCGCTAGTACGACCCAGCACTGCGGCGGGTTGGGAAGAGGGGTCAGCTGCTCTCCGCGCCCTGTAGCAAGCGCTGTCCCGCCCGTAATGCAGAAGGGGACATCTGAGCCTAATTCAGCGCCTAGCTGCTTCAGTTCCTCTACCGGGATCTTCAGATCCCATAGCCGATTCAAGCCGCGAAGCGTGGCTGCCGCATCACTGCTGCCTCCAGCGAGGCCTGCGGCAACCGGAATATGTTTATCCAAATGAATGTATACGCCGCTGCGGACGTTATACCGCTCTTTGATCAGCTTAGCTGCCTGGAAAGCCAGGTTCTTCTCATCCAGCGGAATATAACCGGCCTGACTCGAAATAATGATTGTGTCCCGCGAGAGAGCCTCCATTTCCAGCCGATCAGCCAAATCCACCATGGTCATGATCATCTCAACCTCATGGTAGCCGTCCGGTCGTTTATGCAATACGTCCAGCATCAAATTGATTTTTGCCGGAGCTTTCTCGTAAATCTTCAAGGCGTACACCACCCTCAGCATGTCCATGGAATCATTTCTCATTGTTATCGAAGCAATAACGTTTACCATATTATAAAATTAACTGCGGCCTGCGTCTATTGCAGACGTCAAATCTATGCCAGGTGTACGCCTATATTCTGCATATGTTAACAAACAAAGGGCCTTCCCGGATAAGGAAAGCCCTTGTTGATTATTGCCGCGCCGCCGCACGCTCTGCCAGCTCGATCGCCCTTTTCACCATATTGCCGGCATCCTTCGCTTTAATTCCTCCCCAGCCTTCCTGCTGGACGGTGTCATAGAACCCCAGATCCTTGGCAAGCTCCACCTTCAGCTCTTCCGACATTATACTGCGCCGTCTTCGCCCCATGGCTTGTCCCTCCTTACGGAATGATGGATGTAGGAACATTCGATAGTATGTACCGTTCACAGTCCTTCATACGGCGAAATACCTTCCATGGAAATCCCGGAACGGGTCAAAAAAAACGGCCCCGCATAATTGCGGAAGCCGTCTACGAACTCATCATGATGCTCACTATTTAATATACGTAATCCGCATCTCGTTGTCGTTATTGTCGTCACAAATCATCACTTCAACGGATTCGGTAAGTATATCGGCATAACTGTAAGACACTCTCTTGAAGGTCTGTTGCTCTTCATCCAGTTTCACGATAAAGACAGATGGATATGTCTCTTCCAATACGCCGGTACGTTCGACGGTCTTACGGCGACCACCGTTTGCACGCAGCATAATTTTCTGTCCTACGTAAGCGTCGAGACTATGCTTAATTTCCGACAGCGTATTTTTAGCCATTGCCTGTGACCACCTTCTTTCTTTGTCCATTATACACGAAAGGGATCACCATGTCAAACTGAAATAAATAATTATATCAGTCATAAAAAAGTGTTGTCAACGATTTTTTTTCGACATCTTTTTGATTTCCAGCTTATTCGAATAAAAAACAGGAAATTTGGCATTTTTCGGCTGTTTTTGACCCTCCCTAAAAATAAAAAAGCACCTTACGGTGCCTATTTCAAAAAAGGATATACCATCGCAGCAGCCTTACATGGACGGCACTACCTTCAGGGTCGATAAATCCTTGAACTTCGGCAAGCCGATCCGATAGCTGCCCCGTGTCTCAATTCCGCCTACGCCCTGTGTGCCGCTGATCGTATTGTTTAGTATGTCGATCATGTTAATGGTATCCCGAATCGAGGTAAAAGAGACCTTCGCCGCAATATAGACCGGATCAAGCGCGTGTATAAGCACGCGGGAGGGCGAGCTGGCGAAATTCGCGCCAGCCTGCAGCAAAGCCTCATAATGGGACTGGCATGCCCCGGCAATAATGGTCAGCGCATCGAAATTCCATTCGTACTGCCTGGCTGCCTGAACGGCCTCCACAAAATGGCTGGAGTTCTTATAGCTCGTCAAATTGTAGAGATCCGCTTGCGGCCGGTTCTTAAGCACGCCATCATGTCCTGTGATAACGACAATATCCGGACGAATGCTCGGAAGGAGGCGGTACAAAGCCGCCGCCATCTGCGATTCGTTTACATAATAGCCGTGGGCTGGAACCCGGAGCTTCTCGTATAAATCAAGACTCTTCTTCAGATAACGCTCATCTCCGTCCAGATGCAGGACCTTGCCCGGAACCTCGAAGTAGGACGGTTCGTTCTGCGTGTACCACAATTGACTTAGACTGGCCTGATTGCGCTCGGTTTGCTCCTGCCTGTCGCGGTGCAGCCGCTTTAGCGATTCCGTGGCCTTAATTCGTGCTCTCTTTGCCTTCTCCGTTGGCGAAGCAGGGTCAACCTTAACGAGATCATGCAAAGGGGCATCCGCCAGCAGCCGGAATTCCGTCCCCTTAATCATGGCTTCATTGCGCTGTATGCTCTCTACCCGGAAAGTGACGTCCCCGCCGTACGATTTCCGGACGACCAAGTCTCCCAAATTCGTCAAATGAATCACCTCTACCCTAAGGTATGGGCGAAAGCGGGGATTGGTTACAGCCAAAAGCATTTATTTAAGGCTTCAGGCCGGCCGAAAAAAACACGTTGCTGAGCACAGCATATTCCTGGAGAGACAGCGTCTCAGCCCGGCGGCTCGGCTCTATGCCCGCCTCAGCAAGGAGCTGCTCCAACCGCTCGCGGCCCTCCTTCGGAAAGAAGCGGCTCTTCAGATTATTGGCAATCGTTTTCCTTCTTTGGACAAAGGATGCATGCACGACATCGAAGAAGAAGTCCTCATCCTCTACCGAGACAGGCGGCTCCTTTCGCACACTTAAACGGATGACTGCGGACTCTACATTCGGCTGAGGAATAAACACCGTATGCGGCACGATGCAGACAAGCTCCGGCTCGCTGTAATACTGCACGGCAATGCTGAGGCTGCCATACTCCTTACCGCCAGGGGAAGCTGCCATGCGCTCTGCAACCTCTTTCTGGATCATCACGACGATATGCTCCAGCGGCAGACCTTCCTCCAGCAGCTTCATCAAAATCGGCGTAGTCACGTAATAAGGCAAATTCGCTACGACGCTGACACCGGACACGTCTGCGAACTGCCGTTCAAACAGCTCGCGTAAATTAAGCTTAAGCACATCGCCATGTACGACCTCGACATGCGGATAAGGCTCCAGAACCTCCTCCAGAATCGGAAGAAGCCTCTGGTCGATCTCCACGGCCGTCACCTTGCCTGCCTGCTGTGCCAGCTTCTCCGTCAGCGCACCGATGCCCGGACCAATCTCCAGTGCTCCCTTGGACTTGTCCAGTCCAGCTGCTTCGATAATCTTGGCTAATATATTCTGATCGATCAGAAAATTCTGACCGAGGCTTTTCTTAAACGAGAATCCATGCCGCTGAATAATTTCCTTCGTTCGCCGCGGCGTCGATATATCTTCTCTGCTCATGCCACTCTATACTCCTTTATCCTCCAATTGAGCCAGCGCAGCCGCAAACTCCTCCCGGCTAATCCGAAACACGGTGAGCCGCTTATAGAGCTGCTTGCCGTTGCAATAGCCGATGCCAAGCAATTCACCGATCACGCGCCTTCTGGCAGCGGCTGAAGGGTGAATGATCAGGCCGGCGTCTATTAAGTCTTCCCAATCGATGAGCCGATCATCAGCGCCTGAAGCCTCTGCCTCGGTTCGTACGCGTGCCAGCGCTTCCCGGATCGCTTCGGGGGAAGCATTCTCTACGCCGATATCCCCGCGCCGCGTTGCATCCGCCTCACGAATAAAGGCATGCTTGCAGCCCGGCACCCGGCTCGCGACGATTTTGCGGATTCGCTCGCCGGCATGATCGGGATCAGTCAAGATAATAACGCCCCGCCGCTCCTGAGCCAGTGCGATTTTGCGCAGTACAGCCTCATTGACGGCCGAGCCTCCGGTTTCGATCGTATCGGCCTCTACGGCCCGTTTGACGGCGACGGTATCGTCCCGCCCTTCCACGACAATGACCTCTTTGATCATGAGAAGTTAACCCTCTTCCTCATACGCAAAAAGAAGAGGACTTCTCCTCTTCTTTCCATACCTTTTTCATTTATTTATAGTATCTTATTCGCTTTACAATGTAAAACAGGATTTAGTTCAATTCCGGTTTGTTCGGACCAATGACATATACCGTACGGCCCTTCTTGCGGCCGAAGTTCTTCGCCGATTTCAGGCTGTCGAAATAAATGTCCATTTTATTGCCCTTAATAGCGCCACCCGTATCTTCGGCTCTGCGGAACCCAATGCCTTCGATGTATACCCACCAACCCATAGGAACGACGTTCTTGTCTACGGCAATCGTTCTGCCCTCCGTGACGCGAGTCCCGGAAGCCGTCTTCGTGCCGATACCGTCCTCTTCGGCGGAATATGCGGTTAATGTGACGTTTTTGAGCACTTTTTTATATTTAAATGAGACGCCGCCTTTGGTTGTCGTTCCGCTGATATCCACTTTATCCGCAGTGCGGGTAATATTAGCGGCAAGCACAGCCTCCGGCTTGGGCTTCGTACCGACAGCGATCACTTTGTCCTGAGCCTTCGTCTCGACCTCTTTGCTCAGCCAACGCTTGGATACGAAATTTCCGTCTTCATACACTTTCTCAACGTGATGGATAACTACTCCCTCGCTGCCCTGCTGCAGCACCTTCGTCTGCCCCTTCTCCAGATTAGGATCCGAGGTTTTGACGATGCCAAATGGTACGGTCTCCTTCTTCTGAACCGTTTGCTTGGATACGCGCACTACCTTGATTTTGAGATCGGAGGTTACCTTGCTGTCTAATTCCGGAGTCACTTTATCATCCGGGTTCACCTTGATGCCAAGCTCATTCATAATCCCCTGCACACTGGATTGAGTCGTTAAATGCGACTTCGTCTGACCATCTACGCTTACCTGCACCGGAACCGCCCTTACGATGACGATCCGGTCCCCTGCCTTGAGAGAGCTCTCAAGCGGCCGCGATATCGTATCGCCTTGGCTCAGCACGATGGAATGTTCATCCAGTACTTGATTCACTAAAGATTTGCGGGTCTCGATCTCCTGGATCTTCCCGTCCACTACCAAATAAATGCTTTTGCTGCTGCCATTCAGCCAAATCAGAATGATGATGATGGCTGCGAAAGTTAACAACGTGACAACCGATATCTGACGTAGATTCTCATGCTTCCATCGTAATGCGTTAGACATACTGGATGAGCGTGATTCATGGGTCTCTTCTTTCTGGAAAATGCCCACTTTCCGTCCTCCTTCATAGTCCCGCCTTAGGTCAAATGCATGATGAATATTGACGTGACTATTTCCGTTTTTTACGAAATGCTAGAAATCCGCATCCCGCATCCTGCCCCAGTCTGGTCGGCATTTGTCACCTCCTGTTATAGAACAGTATGATGACCCTATCACAATTATTCAAAACAAAAGAAGCCGGAAGAAAGAGTTAGAGCAACTCTTTCGTGGCTTCCTGTAGGTCTTGGTGTAATAGGATGCACGAAGTTGCCTCTCTTGACACGCTTACGAGGTTAGCTGTCGGGTTCGGACGAAGAGAGCCGCCCTTTCTCAGTTCATTCGCTCATGGCGCAATGACCTCGAATTCACCCCAGATCCTGCAAAAAGAAATCAAATACGGCAGATGTCTTCGTTGACTGTATGAAGATCAGTTCATCAAGACCGTATCCGGTTCCCCCGTTCCCCTGTGCGGAGATTCAGCGAGACTGGTTCATGGAACATGATTCGATGGCCGGCCGTGATGCTCCCAACTCGGCCAAATCGATCACTGAAAAGATTCTATCCTGTTTCGATGCATGTTGTAAAGGACGAATCAAGAACGTTTTCTTAAGAAAAAGGTTAAAAAAATGTAATAGACTCGCTGTTTTAAATTAAAATGCATTAATCTTTCCTGAAATCTCTCTTTTTTACCCCTTTTCCTCCCGATTTCACCGGATGGAAAATCGTTCCATTGCATTTCGGGTTGTGATTTCTGCAATTTCTTGGAAGGACAACCCTTTTAATTCAGCAGCTGCTTCGGCCACCAAACGAACATATGCGGACTCATTTCTTTTTCCACGATATGGGTGCGGCGTCAAATAAGGGGAATCTGTCTCCAGCAATAACCGGTCGATTGGCGTCTGCTTCAGTACTTCTTTGGGCTGCTTCGCATTCTTGAAGGTGATCGGCCCGCCGAAGGACAAGTGAAACCCCATATTCAGGCATAATTTCGCAGTTTCCCAGCTCCCTGAGAACGAGTGCATCACTCCGCCGACCTCATGGGCCTTCTCTTCCCGAAGAATGCGAACTGTGTCCTCATGAGCATCACGATTATGAATGACGATCGGCATGCCAAGCTCCCGGGCCAGACCGATCTGCTTGCGGAACACGGCATGCTGCACATCCTTCGGCGACGTGTCCCAGTAATAATCCAAGCCGATCTCCCCAATGGCGACGACTTTTTCATGACGGCATAATTCAGCAATCCAGTCCAAATCCTCTTCCTTCATCGTGATGGCATCCTGAGGATGCCAGCCGACGGCGGCATAAATGAAATCATAGCTCTCGGCCAGCTTCATTGTCGTTGGAATGGTCTCCCGGTTAAAGCCGATATTAATCATGCGCGTAACTCCTTGTTCAACCGCACGGGAAATCGTTTCCTTCTGATCCTCAGCAAACTGCTCTGCATCCAAATGCGTATGCGTATCCACCAACATGGCGATATCCCTCCTAACTTAACTCTCCCGGCCAAAAAACCGAGCCAAATCCTCCTGAAAACCAGGCCAGACCGCCTGTAATTTATTATCCGGAAAGTACAAATAATATTTTCCCCGCTGCATGCCGCTAATTGAGCGGACAATGTCGGAAACCTCCGAAATTTCCACCAGGCGCTCCTGCTTGTCCAGAAGCAGAATCTGCTTCCCGCGAAGCTCTTCGTCAGGACGAGACACATCATAAGGCAAGTCCGTCGGAAAATCAATGACCAGATCATATTCCGGATGTAAGCCTAATTTTCGGAATTCTTCGCGTATTTCCGTTATTTTCTCCAAATCAAGCGATTCCAGTTCAACATATTTGTACAATTTGCGATCCATAAAACGGGTACAAAGATCAGCCAGCAGCGTATCTTCCTCATCCTTCCACTGCATAAAGGCAGTTTGAATCAGTGCTTCATCTAATAGCAAATATTGCTGAACCGTCAAATTGGCGTTAAACAAGTCCGGTAGCGGGCTAGGCAGGAATGAAAAAGCATACCCGTGCGCATGCAGCTCTTTAACCCGGTGAAAAATTTGCCGCAAAATGATCTCGGAGCTTCGCGTAACCGGATGGAAATAAACCTGCCAGTACATTTGATAGCGGGACATCAAATAATCCTCCACCGCGTGCATGCCCGTCTCCTTAACGACGATCCGCCCCTGATGTGGCCGCAGCATCCGCAATATCCGGTCCATATCAATCGTTCCGTAATTGACGCCGGTAAAATAGGCATCCCTCAGCAGATAATCCATCCGATCCGCATCCAGCGGGCTGGTGACCAGATTAACGACAATTTCATTCGGGTAATCCTTCTGTATAACCGAAGCAACCTTGGCCGGGAAATCCTCGCCCATCTGCTTCAAGACATGTCCTACCTCCGTGTCGCCGAGCAATATGCGGCAGGTCCAATCCTCATGGTTCATATCGAAGGCTTGTTCAATAGAATGGGAGAAGGGGCCATGGCCCAAATCATGCAAAAGTGCCGCGCAGAGAGCGACAAGACGCTCATCCTTCGGCCAATCCGGATAATTATTTCTTTCAAACTGAGAAATGATTCGCCGCGTGATCTCATATACTCCTAAAGAATGAGAGAATCGGCTATGCTCCGCGCCATGGAAGGTTAAATAAGAAGTGCCGAGCTGACGGATCCGGCGAAGCCGCTGAAATTCCTTCGTATTAATAAGCAACCAGATCAATTCATCCTGCACATGAATATAATTATGTACAGGATCTTTGAACACCTTTTCTTCGCGAAGATTATGCATGTTTAATTCTCCTTGTTTTCAATTTTTTTGAAACTAAAAGAATTTAACGTCTTGGGACCGGTCGATCGACTCGACAAGTTTTGTCGAATTTTGTCTAACCATGTCGTATTAGGTGTCGTAATGGTGTCGAATCATTAAAAGCCCGGTATTAAAGCGATTTTTAAATGGCATTCATACATTTATGTCTTTAATTTAGTAAATTAACTGAACTCTACCATAAATAGGTTGACTGTTTTGGGAAACGTTGGTATTATAATTATCATAAAAGATAGAAGTTTGTCGAATTATGACGCTTTAACAAATTTATTTTAAAATTTTGCGAGAGGGGTATCATCAGTCATGATGAAATCAACAGGTATTGTTAGAAAAGTAGACGAGCTGGGCCGTGTCGTTATTCCTATCGAATTGCGCCGTACGCTTGGAATCGGGGAAAAGGATGCGCTTGAAATTTATGTAGACGGCGAGCGTATCATGCTTAAAAAATACGAGCCTGCCTGCATCTTCTGCGGCAATGCTGAGAACGTAACTTACTTCAAAGGCAAAATTGTTTGCCATGAATGCCTCACGGAAATTCCAACACCTGTGACAAATTAAGAATTATAGTATATAATAGACTTACTGAATCTGTTAATTCTAACCTTTTTCATATCTCCTTGGTGCCTTCTTCGGCTTGAACCCGGCCGAATGAAGGCTCCCTTTTTTTTGAGCGCCCCTATTTCATGCCTTATCCACAGGCTCTAAAACACCGTCAAGCAGCCCCCTGCGCTTCACTCCTGCTCGTCATAGCAAAGACTGATAAATATCTCTCTTGGATACTCCGCGATCCAGAGCCGCCTTCTTCATCGCCTCCTTTCGGGCCAACCCCTCCGCTTCGTAGTGCGCGACATGCTCCTGAATCGACAGCGGCTGCCACCAGGCATTCCGCTTCTCTTCAAGCTGCTTAGGATCAGCGCCTTCCAGCACAATGCAGTATTCCCCCATCGGCGGATGCTCCTCCAGCCATTCCAGGCATTCCTGAATCGTCCCCCGGGCCATCTCCTCGAATCGTTTGGTAAGCTCCCGGGCCAAGACGACTCTCCGGTCACCCAGGACGCTGAGCATCGACTCCAGAGTCTTGATCAGGCGATGCGGGGATTCGTACAGCAGCAGCGTGCTCTGCTCCTCCAGCTGCTTTTGCAGAATTTCTTCCCGCTCCCGCTGCTCCCGGGGAAGGAACCCGATAAATTTAAAATGGTCCGTAGGCAATCCGGAGACGATTAAGGCGGACAGTGCCGCAGTTGCCCCCGGCACAGGGACAACAGAAATTCCGGCTTCAATCGCCAGCTTCACCAGGTCGCTCCCGGGATCCGATATGGCCGGCAGACCTGCATCGCTGACAAGCGCCAAATTTTTTCCTTCTATTATAAAGCGTATAAGCTCTGGCCCGCTGGCCAACCGGTTATGCTCATGGTAGCTCAGCAGCTTGCCCGGCGTAATCTCGAAATGGGACAGCAGCTTTCTTGTCTGCCGGGTGTCCTCGGCGGCGATAATGTCTGCTTCCCGCAGGATACGCACCGCTCGGTAAGTCATATCCTCCAGGTTGCCAATCGGCGTAGCCACCAGGTAGAGCTTCCCGCAATTGGCGGGCTCACCCTGCCCCGCGAAGCTTTTTTGTACCTTCACACTCATGATTTTCCCTCATTTGATCCGTAGTATATTTCGTATATTTCTCTGCAGTATTCCCCGTTCTCCTCATATACGATAAGCGGCGGCAGCACGCGGACATCCGGCTTCCCGTCCCGCAGCGCTTCAATAAGCACCATATTAGCTTCCATACCTGCCCGCGGATGAACGAAGCGAATGACCTTCGGCTCTAGCCGATACTGGCGCAGAAGCGTTATAATTTCACCTAACCGCTGAGGCTTGTGCACCATCGACAGCTTGCCCCCGGTTCGGAGCAGCCTCATCGAGGAGCTGATGACCTCCTCCAGCGTGCAGTGAATCTCATGCCGGGCAATCGCCTGATGCGGATTCAGCTTCAAATCCCCGCCGGTCAGTGGCATATAAGGCGGGTTCACGGTCAAGGCATCATAAGCCCCGTGCCCCGTCTCCTGCACAAGCTCCCGCAGATCGCCCTCCCTTATGAGGATCCGATCCTGGAGGGTATTCAGCTGGACGCTACGGCGTGCCATGTCTGCTAGCCGGGGCTGGATTTCAATGCCCTCGATTTGCGCTTCCGTACGCGTTGACAGCAGCAGCGGAATAACGCCATTGCCCGTGCATAGATCTATAATTCTGCCCCGCTTGGGCACCGCAGCAAACCGCGCCAGCAGCACGGCGTCCATGGAGAAGCTGAACACCTCGTCACTCTGAATGATCCGCAATTGATGCGTCAGCAAATCATCCAGCCTTTCACTTCCATATAAAGGTACTTCTATTGGCAATTGGCCCATCGTCATCGAATACGCGCCTTTCTTTAGGTTGCATGAATTTTCACTGCTCTTTATCTTCTATTGAAAAAAAACCGTAGGAAGCTCCTACGGCTTTGTTTATTTATTCAGAAAAGACAAACAGAACAAGCAATCGCCTTCCGTTCGTAAATGTCCGTAATACACGTTACAAATGTGGAATCCCTCGTGGTACAGACGTGCGAGGTTATCATAGCCTTCTCCGACGATATCGATCGCTTCCTGTGCTTCCTTGCCCTCCGGCAATGCGGACTCGATCTGTTCTGAAGATGAAGACGGAAGGCGTCCTTCGGCGGACTCCCGCTTTAATATTTTGCGTAATTGTTCATTCTCCAGTCGAAGCTGCTGGTTCTCCTCCACCAGCTTCTTGACCTCAAGCATCAGCTTGCTCAATTCGCCGTGAACGGTTCCCATTTGTGCATCCAGCGCCTGCATATGCGTAAAAATATCTTTATTCTCCAAGTTCCCACCCCAGAGTCATCTCTAAAGTCTTTCATGAAAAACTCATTATTTAACGACAACATCATCTAAAGGAAGTTCCTTGACCTTACCTATTTCGAATAATTGCACATGAACCAAACGCGATCCCGCATTCAGCCCCACGACTTTCCCTTCACCGAGCGAAGTAATGACCAGCTTGCCTACCGACGGCAGCTCTTCCTTCACGCTCTCGTAGTTATCATGCTCGAATTTCAAGCAGCACATCAGCCTTCCGCAGAGCCCCGAAATCTTCGTCGGGTTCAGCGACAAGCTCTGGTCCTTGGCCATCTTGATCGATACAGGCTCGAAGTCGCCCAGCCAGGATGAGCAGCAAAGTATGCGTCCGCAAGGGCCGATCCCGCCGAGCATTTTGGCCTCATCCCGGACCCCGATCTGGCGAAGCTCTATCCGGGTACGGAAGATGCTGGCCAAATCCTTGACGAGTTCGCGAAAATCAACCCGTCCTTCGGCCGTGAAATAAAAAATGATCTTATTGCGGTCAAACGTAAACTCGACGTCAACCAGCTTCATTTTGAGATCATGATCTCTGATTTTATTTAAACAAGTGGCAAAAGCGTTCTTTGCCGCAAGCTTGTTCTCTTCCACCACACGGGCGTCAGCATCGTCGGCGATCCGGATCACCTTCTTGAGAGGAAGGACGACGTCCGTTTCTCCAACCTGCTTCTTCCCGACGACAACCTTACCGTATTCGATCCCGCGCGCCGTCTCGACGATGACGCTCTGTTCCTTCTCGACCGGAAGATCCAGAGGATCGAAGTAATATATCTTGCCCGCTTTCTTGAAGCGGACACCTACTACAGTATACAAAAACTTACCCCCTCGTCTAGCACTGGCACTAATAAATATGTGACCTTCCAAATAAATCCCTTGTTATTGCATGGGAGAAAGTTTACTGCAATTTCTGGCGTTAGGATGACAAGGTATTTATCTCTCTATGGTTATCCCTCCACACCAATCAAAAACTGCTCGACGCAGAGCTGGCCATTCATGTTCTGTCTCAGCTTCTTCCTGCTCTCCGCTGCCAGAGCCATCGCCTGTATCCAATGCTCCTGGCTGCGGCTGGAAGCATGCCTGTTAATAAAATCCAGCTCATCTATGAAAACGATCCGGTCATGTCTATGGTAGAGCGCATGGAGCATGTCCTTAAACCACAAATGGAAAAGATTAAACAACATGTCCAAATGATCACCAAGGCCTGCCTTGAAAATAGCCTGCTGCGCTGTAATTAAAGGGGTCCCGCCACGTCCTGCGGATTCCTTCCCTAATTGTAACACTACGTTTCTAATTTCTGCAAACCAATTCTGCTGCAGCAGCTCACGGCACGGGCCCAATCCTGCCGCCAAATGAACGGCGCATCTCGCCAAGGTGGGCGAAAATCCCTCATTGGACAAAACCTGGAGCATTTGTTCCGGATCAAGCGGGGTAAAGGGCACCCACTGCGCCCGCGATTGAATAGTCGGCAGCAGGGCACGTCCATTATCCGACAGCAGAATGGCCACGGCCGGGGATGGCGGCTCCTCTAGAAACTTCAGCAGGCTGTTTGCAGCCTGAACCGTCATTTTCTCCGACTCGTCAATAATGTAAGCCTTCGGATTTCCGCCTTCCGAGCGATATGAGAAAATCCGCTGTAAATCGCGGATTTGATCAATCTTGATGGTTGAGCCCTCCGGGGCGATATAATGAAGATCCGGGTGATTGCCATGCAGCACTTTGCGGCATTCCAGACATTCGCCGCATGCATCGTCCCCGTCCTCCGTACAGAACAATGCCTGGACGAACGCCATCGCCATTTCCTTCTGTCCGCTTCCCGGGGGCCCGCTAAATATATAAGCATGCGAGATCTGATTGCGGCGCAGCCCGCTTTGCAGCAGCTTCTTCGCCGCTTCCTGCCCCAGTATTTGCTTAAATGACATTTGCAATTCCCATTCCTTATAGAGTATAGTGCGAGTTTAAAATACAAGTTCATAAAATTAGCTAATCCCAAGTTCTAACGTCAGCTAATCAGCAGCTTGCCCTAACCTTTTGAAGCGTTTGTGAAAAAAGCCCTCAGGCTGCAAGAAGCCGAAGCCATAAATCCTACATCAGCACCTGAAATGTTAGACGGAAGTAGGCTGCGACAGTAATATGCTCTTTCGAAAGGTGAGGCAAGATTTGATGTAGAGTCTGAGTCACGTCTTTAGCGATGCTTCGTGATCAGAAGAGGCTTTTGAATAACCTTTTAAAAACAGAGATTAATCAGCATGCCTCTGATCTCACCGATCTTTTGCAGCAGCTCGATTTTTCCCTGCTCCGTCTCCAGCAGCTCGTCGGCCATCTCCAGCAAAGCTGCATCGATCTCATCCAGCAGCTTATAGCGCTTGCCCCGCCCGCGGCGATCCCAGCCCCGGGATTCCTTCATGCCTACACCGCGCCGTACCGTTTCCTCCATAAACTTCTTAACGAGAAGACGGTAGGCCTTCAGCTCGCGAATCGTCATGGAACGCGCCAGTCGATCACCCTGCAGCTGGATTTCTTTGAAACGGCGATTCAATTCCTCCTGGGAGGCGCGCTCCCCCTGCTGCTGCATGACGTCGGAGAATGTTTTGGATTGTATCGGCTTAGCGGCATTATCATTGACTCCTAGCCCACTGTTCAGCGGTCTGAACCCTGGATCTATCTTCATTGCTTTCACAGCCTATCTTCATTTATTTCAAATCTAGAAATGTTCGAAACGGTCTACCGGCAGAACGAAAACAGTCGCCCCACCAACCTGTACCTCAACCGGCAGCGGCAAATACGAATCGGTCGTTCCGCTCATCGGCGTCACTGGCGTGACAAGCTGCTCACGGACTTTGCAACTGCTGCGGATGACATTTAATACGGATTCCACCTGATTGTCGTCAACCCCGATCATAAACGTCGTATTCCCTGCCCGCAAAAATCCGCCGGTACTTGCTAGCTTCGTCGCCCGGTAATTCTCTTTCACGAGCGCACTGGAAAGACGATTGCTGTCTTTGTCTTGGATAATCGCAATGATCAGTTTCATTGCAGCCCCTCCTCGTATTTAGAATATCACATTTCTGGTTCGTATCCGGCTTTACGAAACCGAATACAACTATATTTGACAATCATACGGCAAATTCCTTTAAAGCTGCGAAAAGATAACTCTTCACTTCCTCGCTGACCTCTTCCAGCGTTCTTGAAGCATCAATCGTAATAATTCTCTCCGGGTACATTTGCGCGGCGATCCGGTAGCCTTCCCTGACTTTATAATGGAATTCCAGGCTCTCCATATCTAGCCTGTTAACCTCGCGCCCTGCTCCCGATGCGATCCTTTTCAGTCCCGCTTCCGGTTCAATATCCATAAAGAATGTCAGATCGGGAAAACGACCATTCGTCGCAAAGCTGTTGATCGACAGCACCTCCTCTATGCCAAGCCCCCTTGCATGGCCCTGGTAGGCAATGCTGCTGTCGATAAAACGGTCACACAGCACGATGGTTCCCGCCTCCAGCGCAGGCTCCACCTTCTCCGTCAAATGCTGCCGCCGGGCGGCCGCATAGAGCAGCGCCTCAGTTCGGGCATCCATCGCCGTATGCTCCGGCGCGAGGATCACCTCGCGAATTTTCTCCGCGATGACGATTCCGCCGGGCTCTCTCGTTGTCAGACATGCATTGCCCTGCTCCTCCAGCATGGAGCTTAGCAGCTGCAGCATCGTCGTCTTGCCTGAGCCTTCCCCGCCCTCCAGCGTTATAAACAATCCTCTACTCTTCATCGGTATTCCCGCCTTCTGTTTGCTCTTTATGGAGATGCTTATAGACCAGAATGGTATTCAACTGCGAATCTGCGGCGCCTTGACACTTCGCTCCAGATCGCCGCAGATCCTTCAAGCGATTCATCGCCCTCTCCGAGATAGCCTCACCCGGATAGAGCAGAGGAATACCCGGCGGATAAGGAATGATCATTTCCGCTGCGACTCGGCCCTGACTAGCCTCTACGCTCACCGCTTCCATCTCTTCCTGAGATCGCGGGTACATAGAGAAGGGAACCGGACGGGATACCTTGTCTCCCATGGCGGCCTTAATGTTCCACGTGGAAATTGACGCCGAAGCTGGCGGCCCGTCATCCTTCTGCTCTTGGTTATGCTGCATCTTTGGCTCTTGCTTGTGCTTCATCTTGTGATCTTGCTTTTGCTGTGCCTTAGATTCTGCCTTGTACTGTTTCTGATGCTCCAGACTGTAATCTGCCGGACAATCTGTTTTGCGCTCTTGATTAACTTGGCGCTCCGTTTTTTGCCCTATTATTTTGCACCCTGTCATCCGCTCTTGCTGCGCTCCGCACCCAAGCTCCAACTCCTCTGGGCCAGATCTGCGGATCATACTGCCGTCCAGAGCATCCCCAATCAGTATCCCGGTTGCAACTCTGCTTCCTGCATCATCTGCCATGCTCTTTAACGCATGGTAGAGGCGTTGAGCATCCTCCTCCGTCGTTCCCAGACTTAACGCCAGCACCACGAACCGTTCATCGCTCATTTCCGGTATGCAGCCTGCCGCCTCCAGCTTCGCCTGCAGCTCGTAGCCGCTCCAGCCGCCAGCAGCATCATAAAGTACAAGTTTGAACGGATCTTGTGTAGTATATGCAGCATCTTCTCCGCTGGCGCCCGTCTGCAGAATCCCAAAGCGCGGCAAAGCGGAGTGAATCTCCTGGCGAAGCCATTCCGCCGCAGCCAGACCCTTATTGAAAGCGGAATGGCCCTGCTCCTCCAGCATATGCCGGCTCAAATCGAGCGACGCCATGATCGGATAAGAGGGGCTGGAGCTCTGCACCATCGCGAGCCGCTGACGCAGCAGGCCGCGGTTGAGCAGGCGGCCCTGCACATGCAGCATCGCGCCCATGGTGAGGACGGAGAGCATCTTGTGCGTCGACTGAACGACGCCATCGGCGCCTTGGGCTAATGCGGACACCGGCAGGGCCGGGTGCAGCCCGTAGTGGGCGCCGTGCGCCTCGTCGACGAGCAACGGCACGCCGTTGGCGTGGCAGAGCTCCGCCAGCTCTGCCAGCGATGCGCCCATCCCGTAGTAGTTCGGGTGCGTGACGAGCAGCCCTTTCGCGCCGGGATACCGGCGCAGGGCCTCACGCACCGTCTCCGCGGACGGGATGGTGGCGAGCCCGCTTGCGCCGTGCAGCTGCGGCGCAAGGAACACCGCTTGTGCTTGCGCGAGCATTAATCCGTGAATGACGGATTTATGCACATTGCGCTGCACAAGCAGCACGTCGCCTGGAGCGGTGCACACGCTCAGGATCAGCGCCAGGTTGCCGGCCGTACTGCCGCCGACAAGAAAATACGTCTCCTCCGCTCCGAAGAAGGAGGCCGCCCGCTGCTGCGCCTCCTTGATCACGCCCTCCGGATGATGAAGATCGTCCGTCCCGGTAATTTCCGTCACGTCGATCTCCATGACCCGGGTCAGCTCCTCTGCAAGGCCGCTGCTGCTGTTTCTATAGGCTTGACCATTCTTATGACCCGGCACATGAAAAGAAGCATGCTTCGCCTTCTTGTACCGAAGCAAGGCCTCGTATAAAGGAGCACCATGCTTCACACCCTCAGACATAAATATCTGTTCCTTCCGAATTAACTTTTTTGCAATGTTCTACAACAGAACAAATCCTGCCCCGTCAAAGAGAAGCTTCAATTTACATAATACTTTTCCAATAAAATTAAAATTTAATATACAGCTTGCGATCAGCAATCAACGGCGATCCCGACAATGAACACAGCTTGTTTTGCAGATATAACTAAGCTCTCACTTCGTATTTTATATCTTCCAATGCCTTAAAAATAGTGCATCACTTCATTTTAACGTTACTCTCCAGTTCAGGGCAACACACAAAAGGACCCGCTACACGCCGCAAGCAGGTCCTTAACTACGAATACTACGCATTCTTTTGCACCCATATCTGCTTCATTCGATGAATGAAGAAGTGATATTTCTCTTCCTGAACGTCCGTGTGAATCATTTCCGCTTCACAAGCATCGCATATGAACTCGGACACGATATGAATTCCTTCCAATTTATGCTCGCCGCATATGATGCATGTATGATGCGCATGATCATCCATCCGCAATCCCACCTTGTTCATTTTACTATCAGTATGACACATGTTCTATTATTTTAAACCCTTTCATAGTACATTACTTACTATATATGTATATGCGATGCCCGCCGCAATGGTGTTTGTACGGAACAAACATAAAATATTCTTTTTTTCTGCCGATATATTAGTAAGAGCATGCCCGTATGAAAAGGCTTATCATCTTACTTTTTCCAAGGAGGGTTGAATGGATCGATGCCCGCTGAACCCGGCACGAACGCAACATTTTACCATTACCGGCTTCTAAAGAAATTGGTAATTCCCAAAACCCTGATCTATAGCCTGCTGACGCTTCCAATCCTCTGGTTAGCGGCTGCAATCGTCCTGTTCACTTGGACGAGCATCTTCTTCTTTCTGCTGGCTATTCCGGTTGCGCTATGGATTCAATATGTAATTGCCCGATCCGTACTTGTCATTCTGCATAGCACTTATCGCAAACGCTGGCGCTTCACCCGACGTTTGCCTTGGATTGGTTATATGCCGGATCAGTACGTTGCCTATTCGGTATATCGACGCGTTCAAATTCATACTTCTTGGATTGGATTGGCTATTATCGCCGTTATGGTTCCTTGGTCTCCGATGTCTTTTGTATTTTCCTTGTTCTTCTGGCACGCCTGGAGCATAACTCCGCGGCTGTTTCCACTATTCAGCTTCAAAAAACAGCCAAAAGACGGCATGATCAAGTTCAACGAAGAAGACATTTCCTACTACATGCCTTAAAGGGACCTCTTACCTCTTCTCTTGCAGCCATACATTATTAATTATGATTAGACCTTCTCTCTAGAGAAGTGCGCTTGATTCCATGCTAAAAAACCTGTTTCCTGCCTTACTGCAGGAAACAGGCGATAGTCAACGCCTCTTCATATCCTTACGCTTCATCCCCAATTGGAGTTACGGACTGCCTTCCAGTCCCTGTATTACAGTCTTCTTATCCTGCTTCGGTACCAGCACAGTAAAGGAATTATCATGAATTGTTAGTTGGACGATAACTTTATCTTTCTTATATACGCGCGTCGTTCCCGAATTCTGGTCTTCCTGCTCCGTCCAGCCCCATTCATTGATCGCTTGCTGATATTCTTCAGGCACGCTATTGGATTCAGTAATTCCTGATAACGAATAATGAACATAATCCATTCGGGAATTATTAAGAGCGGTTTCCGTAATACTCGCTTCCTTGGGAACAGGAAAGCTCTTCTCAACTGCTGAGCCCTCAAATTTCGTCCAAGAAGGTGTGGAAGATGCACAGCCTGTGATGATAATCAGCATCATCCAGACCAACCCCATGAAGCATAAGGAATATCCCTTTCCTCTTAGCCGCATGTATTATTCCTCCTTACCTGACCTAACATACTATCTCACTTGGTTAATATTAGCAAATATTCCACAATATTATTGAAAAGATAGGCTAAATTTCCTAGGAGATAAACTACCATTCTCATTATAACGCCAGTCTACCCCATGTCGGTAACAAAAAGGTTACATTCAAATGAACGAGAATAGCTCGTCCTTCAAAGAGATCATGAAAAAACGGATAATTCTCCTTAGTTGCTATCAGAGAATATCCGTTATCCGTTTTTCTATAAGCCGGGACTGTTTATTTACCTCAAAGGGCTGGTTTCCGTCGGCAGCAGCGTACTGAAAGGGATTGAAAACTCCGGCATCCCCGAGGCATAAGGAGTATATTCATACAATTGGAAAAAAATCTTCAGTTTATCACGCTGAACATAAAATTCCGTATCTTGGCCAACTCCTGCAAAGCCTCCCATATAATCCGGCAGGGCCTCCAGTTTCGCTGCTAGCTCCCCATTAAGCAATTTCTTATATTCCCTATTCGTCCCGAAAAGATCATCCAGCGTCAAAGTATGGCCATCCTGAAGCGAGAACGTATATCCCTTTTGAACTGTCATTCCATGTGCGCCGCCCGTATATTCATATTTCTGTAGGATTAAGCTTAGAATCCCGTCAGTATTATGGGTTATAATATAATGACTCTCATATTCGTATGGAGGCTCTGACGCGTCATCTCTGTCCTGCAGCTGCTTCTCTATAGATGCTTCAAACTCCTGTATTGTCCGCTTTAACGCTTCATTAATAGCCTGTTCGGCTGCCGGATTACCCGAATCGCTGATTTGCGGATATTGAAGGCGAATGATCGCCTCCTTTGACGGCTGTTCAGTGGTCAAAGTCTCGATTTGCAGTATGTTTTCTTTGGATTTCATCACATTCAATCTTTTCGTAGGAGCATACCAATCCCCTTGATAGCCTAGATAATCTCTAACCAGCGCAAAAGGCACGAACAGATGTCCGTTAACCATTTTTCCTTCCATATGGTGCAAATAATAACCGTTCACATCGATTCCGATCCGATCTGGCGAGACGCTCAGATGCACGGTTCTATGGCCCTGACCAAGACTGTAGACCTTACTCTCTGCATCATACTCCAGTGGTAAATTAAGAATATCCCGCATGAACGTGACAGGCACCCAGGTCTGTCCATTTATATACAATCCCTGCTTTTGCGTGATCATTCCATTTGATTTCAATACTACGATTGGCGGCCCCGCATTTACGTTAGAACTAGCTTTTGCCGCTTGAGCTAATTCAGCCCCGGATATCACGGAGCCTGTGAACAGCAGACTTGCTGACAGCATAGAAGCTATCCAAAATTTGCTTTGCTTCATCATCCAATTTCCCTCCTCAAGAATCGTGCATTACTTATTGTAGTAGAATTTAGGCAGCAACGGTTTACAAATCCCCTTACAATGTTGTTTTCTTTCCGGGCGGGATCTAACAATTTTTTAACCTTATGATTACAGCTAAAAATGGCAATAAAAAAACATCTGAACAGATTCAGATGCCTCATGACATGGCGTTATAAAAATAAAAACCACCACCGGATGATCGGCAGTGGTTCTTCGCTTGGCGACGTCCTACTCTCCCAGGACCCTGCGGTCCAAGTACCATCGGCGCTGGAGGGCTTAACGGTCGTGTTCGAGATGGGTACGCGTGGAACCCCTCCGCCATTGCCACCAAACATATTCAGATGTTTGATCACCTGAAAACTGGATACGAAACTTCATTTGCGTGTTAGCCCCCACTATTGGGGTATTTTTGGATAAGCCCTCGACCGATTAGTACCTGTCAGCTCCATACATTGCTGCACTTCCACATCAGGCCTATC
>NZ_LN884295.1 GCF_001403875.1 Paenibacillus ihumii | reverse complement strand
GAAGTGCAGCAATGTATGGAGCTGACAGGTACTAATCGGTCGAGGGCTTATCCAAAAATACCCCAATAGTGGGGGCTAACACGCAAATGAAGTTTCGTATCCAGTTTTCAGGTGATCAAACATCTGAAGCGCTGCAATATTCATACACGTCTTAGCGTTGTACTGAATATTTCGCGGCAGCATTTGTTCTACAAATGCATGTTTGGTGGCAATGGCGGAGGGGTTCCACGCGTACCCATCTCGAACACGACCGTTAAGCCCTCCAGCGCCGATGGTACTTGGACCGCAGGGTCCTGGGAGAGTAGGACGTCGCCAAGCGAATGTTCCCTGATAGCTCAGTCGGTAGAGCACTCGACTGTTAATCGAGTTGTCACAGGTTCGAGTCCTGTTCGGGGAGCCATTTGCTCTCATAGCTCAGTAGGTAGAGTGCATCCATGGTAAGGATGAGGTCACCGGTTCGATCCCGGTTGAGAGCTCCACTTTCTTTGCTTGTGTGTTGCAAAAATGTGGCCCGTTGGTCAAGGGGTTAAGACACCTCCCTTTCACGGAGGTAACAGGGGTTCGAATCCCCTACGGGTCACCACTTTCTTTAATATGCTTCATAGGGGTGAGAACTCCCATAAGGGTTCGTCGGAGCATCAGCTTCGGTAGGAATACATCGTAGTCTCGAACGGAGAGTATCCCCTACGGGTCACCACTTTCACTTACAGGCTTAAAGTGGGATGAGAATTCCTTACGGCTTGTAAAAGACCACTGTCTACATATGGAGGCTTAGCTCAGCTGGGAGAGCATCTGCCTTACAAGCAGAGGGTCAGCGGTTCGATCCCGTTAGCCTCCACCATTTGAATAATATTGGGGATTAGCCAAGCGGTAAGGCAACGGACTTTGACTCCGTCATTCATAGGTTCGAATCCTATATCCCCAGCCATTTGTACGAGCCATTAGCTCAGTTGGTAGAGCACCTGACTTTTAATCAGGGTGTCGAAGGTTCGAGTCCTTCATGGCTCACTTTTAAAAGTTGCGCGTGTGGCGGAATTGGCAGACGCACTAGACTTAGGATCTAGCGTCTTCGGATGTGGGGGTTCAAGTCCCTCCACGCGCACCATGAAATGCGGACGTGGCTCAGCGGTAGAGCATCGCCTTGCCAAGGCGAGGGTCGCGGGTTCGATTCCCGTCGTCCGCTCCATATAATATGCGCCCTTAGCTCAGCTGGATAGAGCGTTTGACTACGAATCAAAAGGTCGGGAGTTCGAATCTCTCAGGGCGTGCCACTTTTTCTTCATACATCATTATCGGGACGTAGCTCAGCTTGGTAGAGCACCTGGTTTGGGACCAGGGGGTCGCATGTTCGAATCGTGTCGTCCCGACCATAATGATGCGGGTGTAGTTCAATGGTAGAACTCCAGCCTTCCAAGCTGGTAGCGTGGGTTCGATTCCCATCACCCGCTCCATAAACCAACAATACTGCCGATAGGCAGTTTTTTTATTTTCTTGCGAGTAGGTAAGAGAACCCACGAGGGTTCGGCCCTTCGTGAAAGCTCTCTAAACAGCTCGTTCTTAGGTCTTTTGCAGAATCCCCAAATAGGGGACGTTCATTATTATTAAATTTGATTATGAAAGCAAGCAGCAGGCTAGAATCGTGTATGCATCTCATCCTTTAACTCCTCTTATTGAAATCTTGGGTAGTAAGCTTTCCTACACTAAATGGAATTCATGTATTTAATTAAACTCTAAACGAATGTTTCAAGGGATTAGATGGGTTTTGTGTACTTATAATCAGGAATCCAGCTAAGATGGGCCCTCCTCCTTCTGCTAACGATGTGAAATCCATTTAAATATACGCTCCCTTCTGTGCCGCAGAAATTAATTACTATAAATCCATTTAGACAAGTTGAAACGCCTTTCCCGGATCATGCCGAGACAATCGCACTTCTCGGCTTTATTCCTTATATGCGTAGCCAGAATAATCCCTGGGTATTTGAGCCTTGAGCGCATCCCAGATCGTTTGCCGCCGTAACGTGTCGATTCCTACGTACAGCTCATCCGAGACGATCAGAGGTACTCATAGCAGCAGAGCAATAGTGAGCGATAGCCGCCGCATCAAATCGGAATCTAAAGGCGGCTCATCCAGGACGATCAAATGGAATTCATTTTATTTAATTTAGCTCTAAACGAATGTTTCAGGGGATTAGATGGATTTTATGTACCTATAATCAGGAATCCAGCTAAGATGGGCCCTCCTCCTTCTGCTAACGATGTGAAATCCATTTGAATATACAGTCCCTTCTGTGCCGCAGAAACTAATTACTATAAATCCATTTAAATAAGTTGGATACGGCCATTCTCGGATCATGCCTAGACGATCGCACTTCTCCGCTAATTCATTACATGCGCTTTACATGCGTAGCCAGAATAATCCCTGGGTATTTGAGCCTTGAGCTCAGCCTAGCTCGTTTGCCGCTACAACGTGTGGATGCCAACGTTGGTCACTTAGGACGATCATAGTTTGCTGGCTCATGCGGCAGGGCAATAGGGAGCGATAGCCGCACGCAACGTGTAGATCTTAACGTTCAGTTTATCCAGGACAATGATAGGCGGCTCATAGCAGCAGGGCAATAGCGAGAGCGATAACCGCAGTTTTAATCCCTGCGAAGTATTGTATGACCTTCTTGTGAAGATGACTCTATAAAGATACGATCTCCATGATGATGAATATCCTTTCTTCGGGCGCCACCGAGCCCCTTCTTCCATATTTTAATCCATATAGAACTGCATAGAAGTCAAGGTTGAGCTGCATAGGTCAAAGTTCTCCAAGACACTTAGCCCGTAATAAAGCCCTGTATTGAGCCATAATCCTCCAAAAATAAACAAAGTAAATAAGCAATCACAGGAGTTTTATACGAAGAATGAACAGAATAATGCCGAGAAGTGTCATTTTCGCCGAAATATACTATTGCATTTTATGATTTCACCGTGATAAGGTAAGTATTGGATTCTAGGAATGTGTAATTTATCTAATTACGGTTGTGGTGCATAAATATAAGTTCATATATGTGAAAATCTTGTATGAACCGCCGTGTTATGCGCCTGAGTGTATAAAAAGCCAAAAAGGCAGGGTTGCCGGCTTAATTTTTTCGAAACTACTTTACAATAAAGTGAAGATTTTCAGAACAGTTTATTGTATGATAGTAGGAAGGCTTTAGAAAGACGGAATAGGGATGAAATGGGGGAGAAACATGACTGAATTAACAGTGACCGCAGGTAAAAGCAATTCAAATAACCTGCTTCGGCGCGACATCCGTTTTTTGGGCAATATTCTAGGAGAGGTCCTGGTTCATCAGGGCGGTAACGAGCTCTTGGATATTGTCGAGAAGATTCGTGAAGCCAGTAAGTCGCTGCGGGCTGTATTTTTACCTGAATTGCATAATGAATTTAAAGATATGATTAATTCACTTGAACCCGACATTCGTCACCAAGTCATCCGTGCATTCGCGATTTATTTTCAATTGGTCAACATTGCAGAGCAGAACCACCGAATTCGCCGGAGAAGAGACTTGGAACGGTCGGCGGGTGAATCGGTTCAATCAGGTTCGATTGAAGCTTCTGTAAGAGACCTGAAGGAACGTGGATTCAATTATGCGGAAGCTCAGGAAATCCTGGAAGGAATGTCTCTCGAGCTGGTAATGACAGCTCACCCGACGGAAGCAATGCGCCGGGCCATCCTGGACATTCATAAGCGGATTGCCGACGATGTCATGCAGCTGGATAATCCTACGCTAACCTTCCGTGAGCGGGAGCAGCTCCGTGAGAAGCTGCTTAATGAAGTAATCACGCTGTGGCAAACCGATGAGCTGCGGGATCGCAAGCCGACGGTTATCGACGAAGTACGCAACGGCATGTATTATTTCCATGAGACCTTGTTCCAGGTACTGCCTGAAGTGTATTTGGAATTAGAGCGCTGTTTGAGCAAATACTATCCGGAGCACCTGTGGCATGTGCCAACTTATCTGCGCTTCGGCTCCTGGATCGGCGGCGACCGGGACGGCAACCCATCTGTTACCGCCGACGTGACATGGCAGACGCTGAAAATGCAGCGCAAGCTCGTTGTCCGGGAATATCAGCGCTGCCTGGCTGAGCTGTTCAAGCATCTCAGCTTCAGTACGACGATCGTGGATGTTACGGATGAACTGGAGGCTTCGATCCAAAGAGACCGCCTGCAGGTTACTCTGCATAAGACGCCGCAATGGCTGAATGAGAAGGAGCCATACCGGGTTAAGCTGACTTACATGACGGAGAAGCTGCATAACCTGTTGGATGATTCCAAGAAAGGAACTCCAGAACGCTATTCGGATGTCAAAGAGCTCATCAAAGATCTGAAGATTATCGACCGCAGCTTGCGTCACCATTACGCAGATTACGTCGCGGATACCCATATTCAGAAGATGATCCGCCAGGTAGAGCTGTTCGGATTCCATACGGCAACGCTGGATATCCGCCAGCACAGCCAGGAGCACGAGAACGCCATGACGGAAATACTGGCGAACATGAACATCGTCAGCAACTATGCCGAATTGGAGGAAGAAGAGAAGATCAAGCTGCTTGAACAGCTGCTCAACGATCCTCGCCCTCTAACTTCACCTTATCAGGAATACAGCGAGAGCACTACGGAGTGTTTGAACGTATACCGCACGGTATTCCGCGCTCAGCAGGAATTCGGGACGCAGTGTATTACCAGCTATCTGATCAGTATGACGGAAGCGGCGAGTGACATTCTCGAGGTCATGGTCTTCTCCAAAGAGGTTGGCTTATTCCGCAAGGAAGCGGATGGTACGGTCGTCTGTACGCTTCAATCGGTGCCGCTCTTCGAGACGATCGATGATCTTCATGCTGCGCCTGGAATCATGCGCAAGCTGTTCAACATGCCGATCTATCGCCAGTCGGTCGCGGCGATGAATGATCTGCAGGAAATCATGCTTGGCTATTCCGACAGCAATAAGGATGGCGGTGTCGTAACGGCGAACTGGGAGCTGCGCGTGGCGCTGAAGCAAATTACCGCTGCTGCTAACGAATCCGGCGTAAAGCTGAAATTCTTCCATGGACGCGGAGGAGCACTCGGACGCGGAGGAATGCCGCTCAACCGCAGCATTCTCGTTCAACCCGCAGAGACGATCGGCGGAGGCATCAAGATTACGGAGCAGGGCGAGGTTATATCCTCACGCTACTCCTTGAAGGGCATCGCTTACCGCAGCTTGGAGCAGGCTACATCGGCGCTGATTACGGCGGCGATCAATGCGAAGCTTCATCGCGACAACGACGAGAACGAACAGAAATGGGAAGAGATTAGTGCGGTTATTTCTGAGACTTCATTGAAAAAGTATCAGGACTTGGTATTCCGTGAGCCGGATTTCCTGAAATACTTCAAGGAATCCACGCCTCTTCTGGAAGTCGGCGAACTGAATATCGGATCCAGACCATCGAAGCGCAAAAATAGCGACCGTTTCGAGGATCTACGTGCTATTCCATGGGTGTTCGCCTGGACGCAGAGCCGATATCTGTTCCCGGCCTGGTATGCAGCTGGTACGGGATTGTACCAGTTCTATCAAGGTAACGAAGAGAATCTGAAAATGCTGCAAGAAATGTACGAGAAATTCTCCTTCTTCCGTTCGGTAATCGACACGCTGCAATTCGCGATCGTTAAAGCCGATCTGGTCATTGCCAAAGAATACGCCGCGATGTGCAAGGATGAAGATATGAGAGATCGCATTTTCAAACAGATTGAAGAGGAATTCCATTTGACGAAGGATATGATTCTGAAGATTACGGGGCAAACGGATATTCTGGATCATAATCCGGGACTCCAGGAATCCATTCGCCAGCGTAATCCTTACATCGATCCGTTGAGTTATTTGCAAGTGCAGCTGCTTAGTGAGCTGCGGGCTATCCGCGAGAAGGATCAGGACGATCCGATTCTCCTGCGCGAAGTACTGCTTACCATCAATGGAATTGCCGCTGGACTTCGAAATACGGGCTGATAATGATAACTTAACCATAAGAGCAAACAAGCCGGAAACCTTTGAGATGAGGTGCCGGCTTGTTTGCAAGTTTGCACATAATTTGAAAGATATGCGGGCAGGATGCTGGAGTTGACAGCATATCTTGCTTTTTGGACAAACATGAATTAACATTTGGAATGAAGTGCCGACGGTGAGGGTGCCGTGCTATCACGGGATGCCGGTGGCCGGACAGGCAGGGTGAGTTCAATTGAAGCCCGTCCATGGATCTGGGGGAAATTCAATGGTAGATCATTTTGATGTGAGATTAGTGAAGCTGGCGCGCCAAGGGGATCAGGAATCTTTTGCCGACCTTGTCGATTTATATAAGGATAAGATATTTCATCTGGCCTACCGTATGCTGTCGAACCGCCATGAGGCGGAGGATATCGTGCAGGAGACTTTTTTGCGTGTATATAAAAATTGGGAGCGCTATGACGAGAAGCAGAAGTTCTCCACGTGGCTGTATCGGATTGCTACCAATTTATGCATAGACAGGCTGCGAAAACGCAAGCCGAATTATTACCTAGACGCGGAGATGAACGATCAGGAAGGCCTGGACGGATATACGCTGATTCCAGGGGATGAAAGGACGCCAGAAAGTGAATACTTGTTGACGGAGACGCAGCAGACGATTCATTACGCGATTGATGGCCTGCCGGCGAAATACAAGTCGGTCATTATTTTAAGGTATTTGCAGGAGCTGTCGCTAAGCGAGATTAGCGATGTGCTTGACATGCCGGTAACTACGGTCAAGACACGCCTTCACCGCGGACGTGAATTTTTGCGGAAGAAGTTGCAGCATAAGGTTCTATAGTCATTTGGCGGTTTCAAGGAAAAGTTTTGATTTTTGAAACGTATTGCTGGACGCAACGTATTGTATGATAGGACGACTAGTTGTACCGTGGTTGCCCCGGTTTTCCATAGATTTTACTGAAAGGACTGGCTGATATGGATTGCAAACAAGCCACCTCATTAATGCATGAGTATTTAGATGACGAGTTGTTTGGGGAAGAGGCTTTGTCACTTAAAGGTCATCTTCAGGAATGTCCATCCTGCCAGATGCATTTTAAGGAATTGGAGCAGACGGAAATGATGCTGTTTGCGACAATCAAGCGATCTTCGTTCTCTGCTTCCGATGAGCTGGTAGACCGGATTATGAAGACCATTCCCAGTCAACATAAACAACGGACATGGCTCAAATGGGTCAAGAGACACCCTGCATTGACGGCAGCTGCGATGTTCCTGGTAGTGATGCTGTTCAGCGCCCTTTCCTTATGGAATAGCGATGATCAGCTCGTCGTAAAAGGAAAGGATCTGGATCATGTTGTGATCAATGGAAGGACTGTAACGGTGCCAAGCGGCTCCAAAGTGGCCGGCAACCTGACGGTAGAGAACGGCACGGCAGAAATTTACGGCGAGGTTGAAGGCAACCTTACAGTTATTGACGGGTCGTATTTTCAGGCTTCTACCGCCAAGATTTTGGGAGAGGTCAAGAGCATCGATCAGGCGCTTGATTGGATTTGGTACAGGATCACGAATACATTTACGGAAGTCGCCTACAGGTAATGAAATATTCAGGCAAATGATTGGCGCCTCCCTGCCAGGGATCAAGGCGCTTTTATTTTTTTGCTTGCAAAGGGAATTTTTGCATGTGTAGACGAAAGATGCTATTTATCACCGGTACTTGCATCTGGATTGTGAACGTTATAACCTAGAGTTTAAGGGGAATATATAGAGACAAGTGTTTTACCGATTGATGCGATGCAAGTACATAAAGTTTCTTTGTCGGCGATCGAAGCTGACGGAGAGATAACCGGGGGTTGCACCATGAACTATTTTGCAAATTTAACATGGCAGGATACTATTAAAGATATCATCGATATACTTATCGTTACTTATATTATTTATCACCTTATATTGTTGGTGCGCGGAACCCGGGCCGTTCAGCTGCTTAAAGGGATCCTGTTCCTCGTTGTTATTTGGGCCGTCAGCACCTGGTTCGATTTATACACGCTGAAATGGCTGATGAACCAAATGTTCACGTTCGGGGTACTTGCGATATTCATCATATTCCAGCCCGAGCTCAGACGGGCGCTGGAGCAGCTTGGACGCGGCAAATTATTCGGACGAAGCACGGCGGACGAGGAGGAATTCGGGAAGGAAGTCAGCGAAGTTATTAAGGCCATTAATTATTTATCACGTAGAAAAATCGGCGCGCTGATCGTCTTTGAACGCGATACGGGCTTGAACGAGTATACGGAATCGGGCATTCCGATTCAATCCGTGATTACCTCTCAGCTGCTGATCAATATATTCATTCCCAATACCCCGCTGCATGATGGGGCAGTGATCGTACAGGGCCGGCGGATTGCGGCCGCAGCATGTTATTTGCCGCTGTCGGAGAACCCATTTATCAGCAAGGAGCTGGGAACGCGCCACCGGGCGGCCATCGGAATCAGCGAGGTCGGAGACGCCATATCGATCATCGTGTCCGAGGAGACCGGGCAAATCTCCCTGGCGATCGACGGCCAGGTGGTTCGGGATATCAACGAGGAGTCGTTGATTTCGAAGCTGTATGAGGAATTGGGACCGAATTCGGGACCGGCCGAGAAGCGCACGCCTTTCTGGAAGAGGAAGGAGGGCGGGAGCAATGGATAAATGGCTCAGCCATAACAATGTAGCCAAGGTCATCGCTCTCATTGTGAGCATCATTCTGTGGGCCATGGTGCACCTGGACAGCGGGACGCCAGTAGCGCCGACCCCCGTTGTCAATACGAAGGTGATCCCTAATGTCAAAATCCAAATTGTCGGCTTTGACAGCGATAATTATGTACTATCGGGTCTGGAGACGGATAAGGTTCGGCTTGAGGTACGGGGGAAGCGGACGGATATAACGACGAATTTCTCCGACTATAAGGTCAAGCTGGATTTAAGCAATGTAGGGCCGGGCACATCGTCCCAGCCGCTTACGCACGAGCTGCCTCCGGGAGTTCAGCTGGTCTCTATGAGTCCTTCCATTGTCAAGGTAACGATAGAAGCGAAGCAAACCAAGGATGTTGCCGTGAATATCATAACGAAGGGGCAGCCTGCGCAGGGGCTGCAGCTTGGAACGCCCGTTGTGGCCGGCTCGGGTATAGTTAAGGTGACCCTGCCTGAGAGCGAGCTGGCCGAGCTTGAACGCGTGCAGGGGGTCGTGGATATCAGCGGCATCAGCGAGCCTGTCAAGGGCAAAAGCGTCAAGCTGACCGCATATGATAAGCAGGGGCAGGAAATGAGGAACGCATTGATCGTACCGTCGTCCGTAGACGTCGATATTCCGGTCTCGAAGCTGTACAAGAGCGTCCCGCTCGAGGTGCGGGAGGTAGGACAACTGCCCGACGGACTGGTCGTAGCGAGTGTAGAGAGCGATGTGAAGGGCGTCGCGATCTATGGGTCTAAAGAAGTGCTGGAGGGCATTTCCTCATACTCAGTTGCCGTGGATTTAAGTCAATTCAAAGGAACTAATCAAACTAGGTATACGGTGGACTTGACGCCGCCCGAAGGTTCTGAGAAAATCGAGCCTAGCTCCGTAACGGTTACTGTCAAAGTGGAGCCGCCGGGGCAAAGGGAAATCAGCGGTATTCCAATTACGCTCAAGCAGGACAATCCGCAGCTGGCAGTAACTATTCTTGATCCGTCAGACAAGAGGCTGTCGCTTACGGTCGTAGGCGCCAAGGAGATTATCGACAATCTGAAGCCGGAGGATATCAAGATTACTGCGGATATATCCGGCCTAGGTCCGGGACCGCATATGGTTCCTCTCGACATTGCCCTGCCGCTTCATGTCAGCTTGGCCGAGGGCGATAGCTCCAGGCGGATCAGCGTAGAGATTGCAGAGAAGTCGGAGCCGGCCGTTACGGAGCCGGAAGAGCACCAGGATTCAACCCCTGCCAACGATTCGGAGGCCGGAGTACCGCCCTCTGAGAATGCGGGAGGCAGCGGCGCCGGAACGAATGCCGGCGGCGGGGAACAGAAGCAATAAATCTGCCGTAAAATAACGATAGCGGCAACAATCTCACATAACGTATAAGGAGTGAAATCATGGGAAAGTATTTTGGAACGGATGGAGTGCGCGGAGTTGCAAATAAGGAACTGACTGCAGAATTGGCATACAAAATCGGTCGCTGCGGAGGGTATGTTCTGGCAGGCCAAGCTCCGAAACCCAAAGTAGTGATCGGGATGGATACCCGGATTTCCGGCGTCATGCTGGAATCGGCGCTTGTAGCGGGGCTATTGTCCATTGGGGCAGACGTTGTTCGCCTGGGCGTCGTCTCGACACCGGCAGTCGCTTTTTTGACCCAGAAGCTGGGGGCGGATGCAGGCGTCATGATTTCCGCTTCGCATAATCCGGTCGAGGATAACGGCATTAAATTTTTCGGTAGCGATGGATTCAAGCTGTCCGACGAAACGGAATTGCAGATCGAAGAGCTGATGGACAAAGAGGTAGACGAGCTTCCGCGTCCGGTCGGCAAGGATCTGGGCAGCGTAACGATAGATACAGAGGCTAAGCTGAAATACTTGGAGTTTTTGAAATCAACGATTTCCTCTTCATTCAAAGGCCTTAAGGTCGTGCTGGATTGCGCAAACGGGGCCGCTTACGAGCTTGCGCCGCGTTTGTTCAAGGAATTGGGCGCAGAGGTGCATACGATCGGAGCGGAGCCTAATGGGCTTAACATTAATGAGCAGTGCGGCTCCACACATCCCGAGCAGCTGAAGAAAGAGGTTGTGCGCTTGGGCGCAGATCTTGGCCTTGCCTTCGACGGCGATGCCGACAGGCTGATCGCGATCGACGGGAATGGCGAAGAGGTAGACGGTGATTATATTCTGTGTATTTGCGGCGACGCGATGAATCGGGCCGGCAAATTGAAGGACAGCACGGTCGTGACTACCGTAATGAGCAACTTCGGCTTCTATAAGGCAGCTAAGAAGCTTGGGCTGAATACGGCACAGACCGCGGTTGGCGACCGTTATGTCATGGCAGAGATGCGCCGCGGCGGATATAAGCTGGGCGGGGAGCAGTCCGGTCATGTGATTTTCCTCGATTACAGCACGACGGGGGATGGTATCCTGACCGCGATTCAACTGGTCGATACCCTGATTACTTCCGGCAAATCGCTTAGCGAGCTCAGACAGGTCATGAAGCAGTATCCTCAAGTCCTGGTGAACGTCCGGGTGCAGGATAAGAGCAAGTACGAAGGCAACGAGGCGATCGGCAAAGCTGTTGCAGCGGTTGAGAGCCAGCTCGCGGACAATGGGCGGGTGCTGGTACGACCTTCTGGAACGGAGTCCCTGATTCGCGTTATGGCCGAAGGTCCGGATAGAGCGGAGCTGGAGCAGCTCGTCTCGCAAATCGTATCGGTCGTCGAGGCGGAGCTGGTATAATTTCTTTGGTATAAGAGATACATTATCTAGGATAGGCTGGTTGTGCTGATGTATAGCTGCTGGCCGGCGGGTTCATACGAGCTTGAATATAAGACCTAAACTAAGGACTATTTACGCAATTTATAAGCTAGCCGCTGGGACGGGGGACACCTGTTTCGGCGGCTTTTATTGTGGGTATAGAGTGGTCCGGGCGAGGCGCAGGCTGCATGCAGGCAGGGGGGCAGGAAGCCCAGGACGAGATGATTATTGCCAAATGGATAGCAGTTGCATATAATTAAGCATATTCAAAAAAAGAAAGCGAGGGTCGTGAGGTTACTTAGCAGTTCAAGCGCCAGAGCTTCATTCGCGCGAGGCATAATCTCGGAGCATAGGGTTATCTTTAGGATGCAGCAATGCAATCCGACGGCTGGCTGCGATAAGCCGAAGCTGGGGTTAGCAGTTCACCGGCCAGCTGGCGGGTGCACCCGCGGCAGCAGTCGTTAGTTTAGCTCTTTGTGAGACATACTCGGCAATCGAAGCTGACGAGGTGGGGGTGTTCGAAATGTTCGGCGGGGACCTCCCGGTAATTCATCCATACCGTAACCGAGGAAGGCAAAAGGAATGGGCGACTGTTCTGACAAGCTTCCCGGAAGGATGCTGGAGAGTAACGATACACGTTCATGAATGTGCGAGAGAAGGTTGCGGGAGAACCGCAGTGTACGGAGAGATGCGGACATTCATGAAAATGCCTGGATGATTTCAGACTTTTCTATTGTTTTCATATATTTAATTTTTTGACAATTGAATATGCCGTCTCTATGCACTGCGGTGCAATTCTTCCGTTTCCTCTATTCCGGGCACATCAATTCTGAGATGATGAAACGGAGGATATATAAATATGTGTGGGATTGTTGGATATATCGGGAAGAGAGACACGCAAACCGTATTGATTGAGGGACTGAAAAAGCTGGAGTACCGCGGGTACGATTCGGCAGGTATTGCTGTATTTACGCCGGAAGGCCTGCAAATCGCCAAGTCGATCGGCCGGTTGGCCAATCTGGAGTCGAAGCTGGAGAATACGCCGCTTGTAGGCAGCGCCGGCATCGGGCATACCCGCTGGGCTACTCATGGCAAGCCGTCGGATGTGAACTCGCATCCGCACACGGATCACAGCCAGAAGTTCTCTGTTGTGCACAACGGCATCGTAGAGAATTACCTGGAGCTAAAGGAAGAACTGATCCGCCAAGGGTATGAGTTTGTCTCCGAGACGGATACGGAGGTCATTTCCCATTTGGTCGCTCGCGAATACGAAGGAGACATCGTCAAGGCGGTTCAGAAGGCTATCAGCTATATGCGCGGCGCTTTTGCGCTTGGTGTGCTGACGGAGTATGAACCGAACAAGCTTGTCGCCGTTCGTCAGGCGAGCCCACTCATCATTGGGCTTGGTGAAGGGGAGAACTTCATCGGCTCGGACATTCCTGCCATTTTGAATTACACGCGAAATATATATATTTTGAACGACGGCGAGATGGCGGTGCTGACTGAGGATGCTGTCGAATTGATGACCATCGAGGGGAATTTTATTTCTCGGGAAATGATTTCTGTCGATTGGGATACAGTAACCGCAGAAAAAGGCGGTTTCGATCATTTCATGCTCAAAGAAATCCATGAGCAGCCTAAGGCCTATCGTGACACGATGAGAGGCCGGATCAGCGAAAACGGAGGCAAGGTCGTCTTCCCTGATTTGAAGCTGACAGAGGAGAAAATACGCAGCCTCAGCAGCATTCACATTGTAGCCTGCGGTACGGCATACAATGCTGGACTTGTTGGCGGCGCGGCCATCGAGCAGCTCGTTCGCATTCCGGTGATGAACGACGTCGCTTCCGAATACCGCTATCGCTCGCCTCTAATTACGCCTGACACGCTTGTGATCGTTGTCAGCCAATCCGGCGAAACGGCAGATACGCTGGCCGCGCTGCGCGAGGCTCATGCGAACGGCGCTCATGTTCTCGCGATTACGAACGTGGTCGGCAGCTCGATTGCTCGTGATGCAGACGATGTCATCGCTACATTGGCCGGACCGGAGATCGCTGTCGCCTCGACAAAAGCTTACACCTCGCAGCTGATCGCGTTCTACCTGCTTGGCCTGTATATGGCCCAGGTGCGCGGCACGCAAAGCGAGGAGGAGATCGCCCATGTCATCGCCGCGATGCAGTCCCTGCCTGAGCAGGTAGAGAGCATGCTGGAGAAGGCTGACGCGGTGAAGGCTTATGCCGAGCAAATTGCCGGCCATGAGCATCTGTTCTTCATCGGCCGCGGTCTAGACTTCTCCGTTGTCCAGGAGGGTTCACTCAAGCTGAAGGAGATTTCCTATATCCACTCCGAAGCTTATGCCGCCGGCGAACTGAAGCACGGCACGCTTGCATTGATCGAGGAAGGCATTCCGGTTATTGCTCTGGTCACCCAAGACAACGTGCTGGAGAAGACCGTCAGCAACATCAAGGAAGTGAAAGCCCGAGGCGCGGATGTCATGGCCATCACTCATGAGGAGCATGTTGCAGACTTGCTGAAGTCTGTCGATCAAGCGCTCTCCATTCCGAAGACGCTGCCGATGCTTACCCCGGCGCTGTCCGTTGTTCCTCTGCAACTGCTTGCTTATTACGCTGCCCTGGCTCGCGGCAACGACGTCGACAAGCCGCGCAACTTGGCGAAGAGTGTGACGGTGGAGTAGGGGGAGTTAGGGGAATTGTTGATTGATTATAATTGTCTGGTGATAAAAAAGTCGTGAACCAGTAAAAAATGTCGTGAACCGAAATGCAAGATGGTTGATTCATAGAAGGGAGCCCGGGGGATGATTCGGGCTCCCTTTTAAAATTCTAAAAACATTTTACATCCTTCATGTGGTGAGAATGTTGAATGACAAACCAAGTTCAATTTGCAAAAAGCCTAGGAATTTCTCAAGGGAACCTGAGTGAAATTGAGCCGGGAAATAGTAATCCATCTGCGGAAACATTAATATCTATTCGCACCCAATATAATGTGAACTTAAATTGGCTATTAACCGGTGTCGCTGCAGAAGACGGGACGACATACGAAGATGAATCTTACTAATTTAATCCTCCTTCATTTATAAATCCATAAAATCACTTTCATTTCTCTTTGGTTTGATGATAAAAACCATCACATACAAGACTATGTATTGTGGACAACTATTCCTCTAGCAAGAGCTACCAAGCAAAGTTAAACCAAGCAAAGATAAACCAAGCATAGCAAGAAATGTAGCGATTTCAAGCGAGTAGTCAGGAGTTACAAGCAAAATTTGCAGACATAAGTGAAAAAACAATTCAAATTAGAATAGGTCAAATGGTTAAGCTGTCAAAAAGATGCTTTTATCGAAACGGGCATAATTAGGTATACAGAAATGTAATCATTTGTTAATGTATGTACATACTACCGTTTCGAACGTCGCGACCTCGAAGCCCTATTAAGTGATCACATCCGGAAACGGATGGGTACATAGATCAAAGTTAGTTTTCGGTATGGGAACCATAAAGAGACTATTCGGAATGTTTCACTCCAATGAGGCAAGGTGAAATAATTGAAATTGCAAATGTATCAAGACACGGAAATCGAATCGAGGCGAGCACTTTGACTGTGATTCTGGAAATAGAAAATCTCAGCAAATTCTATACAACGCATTCGGAAATGACATATGTCATTAAGGATATTAACCTAGCTGTATCACGTGGAGAATTCATTGTCGTCATGGGGAAAAGCGGCTCTGGTAAAACAACCTTACTACAACTTGTCGGAGCATTGATTGAACCGTCGGAAGGTAATATACGAGTCGATGGTCAATCTTTGCAAGAGATTTCCGTTGAACCACATGCTACACAATACCGAAGAGAAAAGGTTGGATTCATATTCCAGTTTTTTAATCTCATTGCTTCGATGAATGCCGAAGACAATGTTGCCATGCCCTTGTTGCTGGCAGATGTGAAGAAGAAAGAGGTTTACGATAAAGCGAGAGATCTGCTTGAGAAAGTAGGTTTGTTCAACAAAAGAAAACAATATCCTCATACTTTGTCGGGTGGGGAGCAGCAGCGTGTCGCGATCGCGAGAGCCCTCGTGCATGATCCTTGCCTACTGCTAGCTGATGAACCAACAGGAAATTTAGATTCAGTAACGACCTCTCATGTTTTGTCTTTGCTGGTTCAACTTCAGAAACATCGTAATCAAACCATTCTGTTAGTTACTCACGATCCTCAAGTGGCCGCTTATGCGGATCGGGTCATTTTTTTACATGATGGCAAACTGGTTCTTGATCATGCTAATGATAAGGAATGTGACCACAATAAACGGGTTTCGGTTATCGTCGATCTTCAACTTGCATCGCAAGGAAAGGTTGATATCTGATGGTTATTCTGATGCTAGCCTGGAAGATGCTTCTTGCGAAAAAGAGTAGGATGATCTATATGCTCATCGGCGTAATGCTAGGTACAGTTCTTTTAACTAGTGTGGTGCTGTTGGGTCAAATGCTTCATGCTTCAATAAAAAAACAACAGTTTGATCAATTTGGATATACAGATATTATGGTGGGATATAGGACTGCTGAACAAGGACTTACCCCAGAACAAATAGATCAAATTACGAGCAGTACGATGGTTCAAGGCTTTGCGCAAATATTGGCGGCGCCTAAAATTCCCGGGCTCTCTCCTGACTTCTATGTTGTTGGGGTTGATCATTCCGAAATTGCGAAATCGACCTATAAATTCACGCAAGCTCTGCAGCCCTTTGAAATTGTGTTGACCGAGAGGCTTGCCGAACGTTGGGGTGTCGAATTACACGGTAAAACATCCATACCGTCTCTTCCATCTTCACAGCCCTGGGTCGTAAAGGAAATTATCCCTGATCGTTACGGACCAGACGGCCCGTTGCCGGACTATGCCATTTTTCATTTGCAATCCCTGCAAGAGATTGCAGGAAGCGACGTAAAAGTTAATCTTCTTTTAATAGATTTAGTCAAAGATCATGATAAGCAAAGGTTTTCGCGGTTTGTGAAGGACAATTTTAATCCCATACCGGATGTGGATATCGTAGGTGACCCTGAAGAGGGAGATAAATTAAATAGTTTTTTAGTCATCGGATATGCATTAGGGATTATGGTTGTATTTGCTAGTGGTTTTATGATGCTGAGTAGTTTCTACATTACTGTACAACAGAGAAAAAAAGAGTTAGCTCTTCTACGTATGATCGGTGGAAGTCCGAGTCAATTGAAGTTGATGGTCTGTATAGAGGGGTTGACGATTGCCATTATCGGGTCATTTCTCGGATCGCTTATAGGTGTATTATTAACGAAAATAACCATAGATTGGATGGCTCGGTATCTTTCCATCCCTTTATTTTCAGTGTCAATTTCATATGAATACGTTGCGGTCACTGCAATAAGCATCGCATTATTTGTTTTTTTAACTTCCTTGATTCCTGCCCATAAAGCCTCAAAAGTTCTGCCCATGGAATTCCTCAATGAGATACTTGATGAAAATTTGCGTCCACGGAATACTCAGAAATGGATAGCGGTCGGGTTATTGGTGATTAGTCTTCTTTGCGCAGGCATAGGCAGATGGGGGGATCAGGAAAGTTCCTTGCATGTGCTGTTCTATGTTGTAGGAGGATTAATGATCTCCAGCTCTCTTTATATGTTAACTCCCTTTTGGATATCACCTGTTTTGTGCATATTGTCCCCGCTCCTTGAACGAATAGCAGGCATAGAATCCAAAATTGCTGTTCAAAATCTGATTTTCCAACGAGCCCAAAGTACATTGGCTGTTATTATCATTGGTTTATCCATGACATTGACTATCCCGCTTGTCACGATTTACACATGGATTGAAGATAATATGGTGCAGCAAATAGAGTCGAATTATATTTCTGATATTTTAGTGTCGAGCAATAAAAGCATGCGTTCCACTGTTCCGTTGGAAATACAAGAAGATTTGCAACGAATACCAGGTGTGAAAACGGCTATTCCGGTTAGCGTCAATCGGACATTAATTCTGGATAATTATGATTTCTCAAAGAGCAATCAGAAATGGTTGAATTTAAAATCATCCCCTTCTCCACTTATAAAAGATGAACAAAATAAACCTGTTTTGAAACGAGAAGTGGCGAACTATAAGCTGGTTCACATCCATTCTCTCGTTAAGGAACTTGATCTGCAATTGCCACAAGAGATCGAATCACAAAATGCGGTAATGATAACAGCGCGTTACGCCGAAATGTTGGGTGTTAGGAAGGGGGATACTTTGGAATTTTCTCTCGTTCCTTTAAATTATAAAGACCCTTACCGCCAGGTGAAAGTTACGATTGCAGCAGTATTAGATCAGTTGTATGCAAACGAAGACTCGCTGCTGCTTTTGGATTGGAACAACTCTGCGCTCACAGGACTGGATCAACCCAATGTGCATAGTGTCATGCTATACGTTGATCCGACCCAGAAAACGCTTGTAGATCAGCATATAAAGATGCTTCAAATGAATAAATATGATGAAATCAACTGGAGCGACAGATCTACTCAGCTGCAGGAGCTGTCAAAGCAAATGTCCGAGCGCATTTTGATATTGGGAGCGACTTTTGTGTTGTTGCTCATGATGGGACTGAGCGGGATGGCTAATCATCTATCGGCCATCCTCCTGACGAAACGTCGTGAAATGTCCATACTTCGTATGATTAGCGCAACCCACGGACAAATTCGAAAGATTGTTATCGTTCAATGTGGATTATTTGGCATGATAGGAATTGTTATCGGAGTTATCACAGGGTGGCTCATTACTTTCTACTTTTCACAAATAGACAATGATCACATTTATAATGCTATTAGAGAACAAATATATATTGTAATATGTGTTGTGGTTTTTACTTTTATCTTATCGTTCCTATTAGGAAGCAAAGAAGCCAGAATGGTTTCTGAGTCCAAGAAGTCTAATATTCAAATGGATTAGTAAACAGCTTCAACGATCGGTTCTCCCTCGGGAGAGCCGTTTTTTATAGACGTGCTGACGAGGTGGATGGTCTTGTTTCAAGAACGATTATCTTTCTTTAGCGCAGATGATCTATGTAATAATTGTGCAATTTTTGAATGGATACTAACGGCACTAAGTGTGATCTTTTACAAATAAAAGAGCTATCCCACGGATAGCCCTGCATGCGTATACTTCTTAGCTAATTTCACTACTTGCTGCCTTTCGGCAGTACTTCAACCGCAATCTCCGCCCGTTTCTCTGAGATGTACCGCGGTGTCTCTCCCCTTCCGAATACGTCCCGACTAAGTTTAAGTATATTAATCAAATAACTGCCTGGCTCATTAATCGCGATCGAGCCACTAAACTCTCTATTCTCGTTTATCTGAACGACTGTTCGGTTACCACTTATTTGATAGTCTCTATTCTGAAACCTCGTCAATTCCAACCCAAGACTCTGCGTATTCTCCGTAAAGACAGATCCGCTAATTTCTATGGCTTCTCCGGCCTTTACCCGCAGGTAGCCTTGTGTTGGTTCCATAAACACGAGACTATCCGCATACGTATCATGGGTATATCGGATAGGAATCAAGGAGGGATCCTTAACGATCCGATTGACGATGATGTCTGCAGATGGATAGTCATTAGAATGAATCTGCAGCGGATTCGGTCCTGGACGGAGATCAACGGAAACCTCAACCCGACTAAATTCACGATTTCCAATTTTGATCAACTTGTCGGTGGCCTTTGGTCCTTTACTATCCGGAATGCCGGTCATACCACCAAGACCCATGCTATGCATTAAATAAACGTCTCCGTACCCTTTTTGAACCAATGAACTGAACGTGATATGACCCGCCTCTGTCGTATAGACAGGGTGTAGGACCTTCGCTGACATCTCATTCCATGTCAACTGCAAAGTTCCCTGGCTCCAGTTATAGTTGATCCCCATCCGCGGCAACATTGAAACTGGAACATACAACGTATTGCTTTTCATAAACGGTGGTAGAATCTTCTGTGCATCCTCGATCACTGTAAGTTTGCCGTTCTCTTCAATATATAGCTTGGAGCTGTTAGGCTTGAAATGAATGTATGAAAAGTAAGTCGGATGATTTGGGCTAAACTCGACCTAATAACTATTCGTTTTTGTGCTTTTCATGATCTTTCCAACATGCGCTTGCTCTAGCCACTTGATCGGTAAGTAGAGGTTGCCTTTCTTCATAAGCAGCGGAGAAGCCTTCAAGGACTCCGAATCCAAAGTGATGGTTGATTTGTTCAATTTTGCAGATATTTTGTGCGGTATTAATTGAAACACGGCCGCGTCACTTTCAATGATCGGCAGTGGAGTTATTCTTCATCTTCTTTATCATATACATGGAGTAAAAGTATACTTACGATATACTGATGATCTTGAATCCATTGATTATAAATTCCACCATGCTCTTCTACAATTCTTTTCACATTTTTAATTCCTATTCCCTCGAATTGTCTATTCTTTCGAGTTTTAAGCTCCATAGGATCAAATACATTTGAAATTTCTATAAGTAGGTTATTATCAAATTGTTTAATAAGAAGTGAAATCTCTTTTTCTTCAGAATTAGATAAACGTAAGACGGCGTTCAAGGAATTATCTATTAAATTTCCTAGCACAACTGCAAAAATATCAGTATCCAAATTAATCTTTTCAGGAAGAAAAGATTTAACGTTTAAAGTTATTCCATGGCTTTCAGCAATAGCTTTTTTTTCATTCAGAAGATAGTTTAGCACATAGTTATTTGTAAAAAAGTAATCAATGTGTTCGATTTTCTGAATCGAATTTTGAAGGTATTTTTCAGCTCCAGCAGTATCTCCCTGACTTAACATCCCCATCAGAACTATGTATTGGTTTTTTAAGTCATGCTTCATGGAATATAGTTTAGATTGTGAATCCTTTAGTTGCTTAAAAAATTTCAATTCTGATTCAAATACTATTTTTTGCGTTGTAGTTTTTTCAAGCTTTTCATAATAGTTTCTGAGGGTTTTATAAAGATATAGAATGCATATGTTGATATAAATAATAAAAGAAATAATGAATATAAAAATAAAATTAGGATGATCAATAAAGGTAATTTCAGATACAACAGAAGCAACTAACACAAATACTGATATTATCTATTTAGCCCCCTAATCCAATTGGACACTCTAATCCACCTCAGATACACTAAAATGAGTGAGGAGTTAGAATCCATGAAAAGACGATTTAGGTGCCCCAATGAAACGAAGAAGGAGCTTGTGGTAGAGGTGCTCTCGGGTTATCGGACGGAGATAGTAGCCCGGAAGCATGGAATGTCTCCTAGAACGTTAAGCCAGTGGGTTCGCCAGTATCAAGATGAGGTGGGTGACCTTATGAAAAAGAAGCAAAACGATGCAGAAAAAATGAAGCAGAATGCAGCCAATTTCAAGGAACTAGAGAAGAAATACAACGATGCCATGAAGCTACTAGGCGAAAAAGAGCTCGAGAACAGCATTCTACGAGACCTGGTAAAAAAAAAGTATCCCGATTGGAAGTAGCTATCTATTGGATTCAGCAAGGGTATCCCGTTCAAAAGGTGCTCCTTCTATGTGGAGTCCCACGTTCAAGTTACTACTATCGCCTAAAGCATCCTGAACGCCAGCAGCCAGTCAGCAGCGGTCGGCCTGTTCCAGGCTTCTCCTATGACAAGGATGGAAAAAAGGTAGGAGATGCTCGCATTAAAGGATACCTCAGACGCTTGATTCAAGGCCTTAACGCTGCCTTCGGCTATCGGAAGCTGACGACGTTGTTGCGGCGAAAATACCGGCTAATTATTAACAAAAAGAAGACCTACCGTCTCTGCAAAGAAATGGGGATTCTCCATCCACAGCGAGAGTTGAAAAACCCCGTACCTAAAAAGCTCGCCAATAACCGTATTGTGAGCGGACCAAACCAGCTATGGCAAATGGATATTAAGTATGGTTACGTAGCCGGCAAACGCCGACATTTCTACCTGGCCAGCATCATTGACGTGTTTGACCGGAGCATTGTCGCCCATTACCGTGGAAAGGTCTGCAGCACAGAAGACATTTTGCGTACGATCCAGAAGGCGCTTTTTAAACGTAGAATCCACGAACAAGAACACAAGTTGGTGATCCGGACGGATAATGGGCCGCAGTTCATTAGCAAAGCGTTCCATGCCTTTTGCGAGCAAGCGGGGTTAGAGCATGAAAGGATCCCCAACCAAACGCCAAACAAGAATGCTTTTATTGAGTCGTACCACAGCATTGTAGAGCAAGAATGCTACCAGCGGAATTGTTTTGAAACCTACGAAGAGGCTTTTGCAGTGGTCGACCGATTTATTCGATACTACAACACAGAACGCATCCACGGCAGTCTCTACGATTGGCCGCCCAAGGAATACTTGCGTTTAGTCACCGCGGGCTTGATTAACCCAAAGAAAATTGCGCTATAATGTGATTTCCTAAGTATGATGTGGAAAGTGTCCAAACTTAGGGGGTTGAACCGTTATGATGGGAATGGAAATTAGCGCCATTAGGGGAAGAGGATTTATGGGTCTCTTTTTTGGTTTGCGCGAAAATTTAACCATCATATGAAGTCTCTTAGCTTCATCAAAATTTGTTTTTTGGCACTATCTATAAATTTGCGACTCATTGGTATTTCAACAGTTTGCTTATCATTTAATTTAGCAATAATTGAATTACTGCTTAGTTGTTTTATATATCTAACATTAACAATAAACGAGGTGTGGACCTGCACAAAATTATCATTAACTTTGGATAAAAGGGCTTTTGTTTGCAGGATCGTTTCATATATATCAGAAGGGGTGTGAATAAGTACACTCCTTTTATTTTTTTCAAAGTAAATAATTTCACTAAAAGAAAGACTGTAAAAAACTTTGTTAAATGTAAACATAAATTTTGAATCATTTAAGTCTAAATATTTAATAACGCGATTCAAGGCAGGATATAGTTTGTCTTTTGTTACTGGTTTTAAAATGTAGTCAAAAGTGTTAATCCTAAAAACCTTTTCCATATATTCTTGGAAACTAGTAAGAAAGATAATTGGACAAGTATAGTTGTTCTTTCTAATGATTTCGGCAATCTCTATTCCCGATAGACTAGGAAACTCTATATCTAAAATAAACAAATCATATGTATTTTCTTTAAGTAATTCAATTAAACGAAATGGGCTGTAGAATATATCAATTTCAAATAACGAGGAGTCATATTCTAACATTAAATCTTCGATAGCTTTTGCAATAACAGGAACATCATCACAAATAGCAACTTTTATGACCATCGTTTCACTCCCTTGATAATGTAAGTTGTGGCTATGACGCACGATTCTTACTACTTTGTCCTAGACGAAACCTGAGACGTTCTGAAAATCCTTGTTATTTTATAGTTTACCACCATTCAGGAAGAGGTTGTAAATTAAGTGGGTGTAAAAATAATGTCGATAATTACATATAACCTGCAGTTTGTTACACAAAGGAGAAATCGTTTAAAAATAGATTATTATTAAAACAAATATTCAGCGAAGGGGATATTTGTTTTGGCGAATACTACAAACCATATTGTTATATCACAATTATGTAAGCGACTTGGAGAAAAAGATATTTTAAAAGATGTGTCATTTGAAGCAAAACAAGGGAGAATCACAGCATTTCTTGGACCAAATGGTGCAGGAAAGAGCTCAACCCTTCGAATTTTGTTAGGCCTTGATCGTTCAACAGGAACGGCAACTTTTGGCGGAAAGAACTATGTAACATTTGATACTCCATTAAAAGTGGTAGGAGCAGCATTTGATGGTATAGGCGGTGCTCCTTCTAGAAGGGTAAAGACCCATCTGAAAATCATAGCACAAAGCAACAACATCTCTTTCCGTCGTGTGCCTGAAGTATTGGAAATCGTCGGTTTATCAGAAAAAAGCAAAGCGAGGCTGGGAACTTTATCATTGGGTGAAGGACAACGGCTTGGACTTGCCGCAGCTCTATTGGGTGACCCACAATATCTTGTTCTTGATGAACCAACCAATGGACTTGATCCAACAGGAATTCGCTGGTTTAGAAAATTTATACGTCAGCAATCAGGCATGGGAAAGACGATTTTGTTGTCATCACATCTACTTTCGGAAGTGGAGGCTGTGGCGGACGATGTAGTTATTATTAATCATGGAAAAATAATAGCAACGGGTGAACTTCAGCATGTTATGAAAAACCTAGAATCACTAGAAGATGTATTCTTTTCTCTTACAGAAGGTGGGGCATAAAATGAACAATTTTTCTAGAACCATACGTTTTGAAGTGGCGAAAATTTCTTCAAGTAGGGTGTGGTGGATCATTTGTGCTTTAGTTATCGTTGCTCAACCATTACTTGCACTTATCGTAGCAAAAAGCTATGTTCAGATTGGTTTAGACGCGACACCAGAAACTCACCCGGAATTAGCAGAGGCATTAGATCCATTAGACTATCTTGGATTTGAAGTACCGACATCTGGGTTATTAGCGATGGTTATCTTTGGAGGAATTATAGGGGCAAGTGAATATAAACATCATATATTACGTACAACTTTATTATGTCAAAGTAGTCGTATTAAGGTTTCTTCTGCGAAAGTACTCGCGCTTTTAATATGTAGTGCATTCATATCATTTTTATCCATTTATTCCACAATTTCTACCATGCATTTTGGTTTGGGGGAACTAGGTTTACATCCATTTTATTTAAGTACAATAGCTTGGCAGTTTATTGGCTTTTCAGCGCTAAATTGGATTTTATTAACCACACTTTCTTTTGGGATCGGAATGCTCTTTAGAAATGCCATCGTGCCTTTAGCTTTTTTAGTTCCTCAGGTTTACAATCTTGGAGAGTATTTAGCACAAAGGTGGGAATGGGGGGAGTATCTCCCTGTGGCAGCAGGTAATCTTCTCGTTGCAACACCAACAGCCCCTTATGAACATGATCCACTAAAAGGGGGTATCGTACTGCTAATATGGGTGACATTAGCTTTAATCACGTCTTTTTACGCTTTTATTCGTAGTGATGTAGGAGGAAAATATTGATGTACGCTACGCTCTGTAGTGAGAAGACTAAATTTTTTTCTTTTGGTTGGTGTATTTTAGGTCTAGTTGGAGCTATTATCGTTCCTTTGCTCTTCTTATTAACATCCGATACACCAAAGATAGGGAGAGAGCAGGAGATCCTTTCTCTTTGCTTGCAAGCCCTTTATTTGGGTCAACCAGGAATTATTATTGCCAGTGCAGGTTATTTTGGACAAGAATATTCGCACTCTGCTCTAAGAACAACACTTCTCACACAACCATCTAGATTAAAACTTTTATGTGCGAAATTCGTTAACAATGCCATAATTATATTAGTTACGGGATTAGTATCAAGTGTAATTGGTTTAATCGTTCTTATGTTTCAACAGGATATCGAATGGACTGGTTCTTTCATGATCCGGTTACTTGGAAGTATTTCTCTTGGGATACTTAGTTGGATTCAATTAGCTTGGATTACCTCTGCCTTATCTATTATGACAAAATCACTTATAGCACCTATTGCTATCATGCTCCCGCTTGTTTTGGGACTTAGCCACATGTTGTTTGCGTTTTTTCAGTTGGCCAAATTTTTACCAACTCTGGCTACAATGAATCTTTTTGCTCTACCTGCAATAAATATCTATTTGGACAAATGGTCGGGACTAGCGGTTCAATTTTCTTGGGTAGTTTTATTATTAATGATTTCGGCTTGGCTGTTTTTATATCGTAATGTTCGTTAATGTAGTAATAGAATGAATAAACGAGCGGCTTATGCTAATGTAAAACTTATTTAATTAGCATAATTTATCTAGCATAGCATGTTTAAAAAGGTAGAGGGGAACCTCTACCTTTTTTTAGCTTTAGATGCAGTATAGGAAGACATTCATTGTAAAAGGGAAATAATTTCAAAGCTATATAACACACAAGAGAGATGGGTGTATTTATTGTTAAAAATTATAATTCTAGCATAAAACAACAAAAATAGTAGTGTAAGCACTTCCAAATATTGATATAAATGTGGTATTATTACTGATAAATTGAATGAATATAGACATTTATAATTACTATTTTTTCTTGCGTCATACTTTCAACTCCGGAGCAATTGTTGGGTTCATTGGGGATAATGGCGCGGGTAAGGAGGTGGATTTATGAAAGATAATATGCTTTATCATCAGTACATGAAACCAAATTCAGAATATTATGGAGAAATAAGTGTGACAGGAGAAGCCTATGAACTGAATGAGGTTCCTGATACATATGCTGTTATTTCTGAAAGTGACTCCGTTTGGAAGCACTATCAAGTTAAAGGATTAACACTCCCAGAACAGGGGTGGAAAATTCATGTAACTGCGACATTAGATGATTCACAGCGTGTGCTGGAAAAGGTTGCTCGGTTATGTATAGATAGAAAGATTGTGTTCAAGCATCTGAAGGATAGAAGCATTTTTCTTGAGATGAATTCTAAAAATGCTAATCGTGCTTCTTCTGGAAAATTTATAACAATATACCCTATTAATAATGAGATCTTTGTTGATTTGTTAGAATTGATTTCCTCAACCATCCAAGAATTTGAAAAAGGGCCCTATATTCTTAACGATAAGAGATGGAAAAATAGCAATGTATTCTATAGATATGGAGCATTTACAAATATAGTTAATGAACATGGTGAACATTGTATTCGAGATGAGGAAGGAAATTTAATTAAAGATCAAAGAACTCCTTATTACCAGGTTCCTAACTTTGTAAAGGATTTCGATGACTATCTTAATACCCTCAATAATGATTTCGATACAAAAGGGACAGGCAATTTAGAGAGATATGAGATTAAAACAGCACTTAGCTATAGTAATGCTGGTGGGGTATACCTAGCAACTCGAAAGAAAGATAATATGAAAGTTATTATTAAGGAAGCCAGACCAAATGCTGGTTTAGATGGTGCTGCTAAAGATGCCTTAGCAAGGCATAAAATCGAATGTGATGCATTGAAAAAACTCGAAGATATACCTGGTGTTGTTAAATTGATTGAGCATTTTCAAGAATGGGAACATTATTTTTTAGTAGAGGAATTTGTAGAAGGGCAAGACTTAAGACAATGGATGTCCCAAAATTTCCCGTTTCTTAAAGACAACGATAGTTTAAGTGATCATGCTGAAAACGTTAAAAAGATATTGTTACAACTTTTCTCACTTATAGATAGCATACATAAAAATGGAGTAGCTATGGGTGATCTGCAACCTGCAAATGTAATGGTAACCGAAGACTTAACCGTTAAGGTAATAGATTTTGAAACTGCTATGCCTGTAAACTCGGAAGACAAACCTAGCATGGCCACGCTTGGATTTGTTTCCCGAGAAATAAAAGTGAGTGGTGCGAGAGATTGGTTTGGATTAAAAAAAATAGTAATGTATTTAGCACTTCCGGTTCTATCTTCAGAAGATTTAGATGGCTATCTGCAATCTAACCACCTTAATTGGATAAAAGAAAACTATGGAGATTCCTTTTATAGTTTCATTATGGATTTACAAGAGAAATGTAATAGGAGAATAAAGTATTTCCAAGAGTATATCCCTAAACAAATTAGCCTTAGTAGCCACTTAAGTGACTATAACTTATCTTCTATTATTAATAAATTAATAAAAGGAATTGAAAATCATTTAACTAATGATGAAAGATTCATTAACGGTGACATTCGTCAGTTTGAGATGAGCGGAGGAAAATTCAATTTTTTAACGGGGGGAAGTGGTGCTGCTTTTACACTTACTAAAAACAATTCTAAAACTGCAGAAGTAGACAAATGGATTCAAAGTTTTTTATTAGCCCATTTAGCTCGAATTGAAGACAATGGATTATTGACTGGAAAGACAGGAATATTGGCTTTACTTTATGAAAAAGGCTATAAAGAAATTGTCTTACATGAATTGAGTGTTTTAAAAAATAATATTAATGAAACTAATATTTCTTTACGCTCGGGTCTTTCAGGAATAGGTTTATTCATAATTAGTTTATACCTGGAAACAGGAAATAGCGATTATCTACAATTTGCAACAGAACTAGAAGAATTGATTGAATTGAACAGAGTTAAAGGTGATCCGTTAAAGGTTAATGACTGGATGGCAGTTGATATTGGTGTCATTGATGGATTATCTGGGGTGTCCCTGTTCTATTCGGCACTTTATTCAGCTACTAACCATAAAAAATATCTAGAAAAGTCTGAGTTGTTAATAAAGGAAGATCTAGAAAAAACAAAAAAAGATGATAGAACAGGCGCATTACAAGCATTGGATCATAGAAATCGACTATTGCCGTACCTTTCTGGAGGATCTATTGGAATTGCTATTTCAATTTGGTTTTTAAATCATGTGAGTGGACAAGATCTTTATAGAGAAGAGATGGATGCGATTTTAAAATTATCAAAAACGGGTTGTACAATTAGTGGAAGCTTATTTGATGGCGCAGGCAGCTTTCTTTTAATCCCTTCTATGGTGAAAAAAGGCGAAGAGCGCGAAAGAATTCTTAGCGAGGTATTGACTTTGCTTCATATTTTTATAATTGAGAAGAATGGCTACTACGTATATCCGGGGCAATTTTCTTATAGATTAGCTGATGATGTTTACACAGGGAGTTCAGGAATAATATTAGCATCAATGGGGGTAGTTAAAGATAATCCACTCTATTGGTTACCATTGATCAATTCGGATGAATTTCTAGAAAAAACAAAGGCTAAGGCCCAAGTAATAGTTAGTGAACAAGTGTAATAAAATTAGTGCATGATACAGATGGTAAAAACCAAGCAATTGAATGCAACAATTACAACAGAAGGGCCAATAACAACAATGATTACTTTCCTTTGTCCACAAGTATTCAATGCTAAAGGAATGATAAATTATTTAAAGGAGGTGAAAAAAATGAACGCCGTATTGGAATTACAAAAATTAGCGCATGACACAGAGGGTAAAGACCAAGCAAAGGGATTCGTTTCAACAGTAGGGCCAATAACAACAATTATTACTTTTACCTCGACAATAAGTGTTAAATGTTAAGGAATGATAAATTATTTACAAGGAGGTGAAAAAGATGAATGCCGTATTGGAACTACAAAAATTAGAGCATGACACAGATGATAAAGACCAAGCAATGATTGGATTAGTTTCAACAGTAGGGCCAATAAAAACAATTATTACTTTTACCTCGACAATAAAGTGTTAAATGCTAAATGAATTTTCAAAAAACTATATCCTGAAGAGCAGAAGATGAATGCCGAATTACTAATCATTCTTGGGTGCTTAGTTGAGTGAAGTTCAGCAAAGCACCCAGAATTCATTCATTATACTCATAAAATATAAAAAGATTAAAATGCAGGGTGATAAAGATCGAAAAAATTCACATATTACTATGTGTTCATATACTAGTGCAAAATTAAATATAAAAGGTGAATAACAATATAATTTGATTGGCACAATTAGGAAGAGCCCCGATGATAAACGAGTGCGCCCCTTAGAATAGACATTGGAAAAACCCCTTGGGTTAACCGATGAATTCTAAGGGGTGTATTTTTAATGGCGATGAAAGGACAACAGATTAAGACTTATTCAGAGGAACTAAGATAGAGGCAATCCGCGTGCAAGGTAAGGATCGGAGGAAGTGTTGGATGCGCAAGTACCGTGAACGTGAACAGGGTGAATTGGGTCTGCTGGATCCTAGAAGATAGATCATCGTATATAAAAATCTCAATACGGTTGAAATGTAAAATATGCTATACTAATCACTACTATCAAACAGAGGGAGAAGTTATGCTGATTAGAATCGCCATTGTGGAAGATGACGAGAAGGAAGCCCAATTGCTGGAGGGGTACATCCATAAATACGGGAAAACCAGCCAGAACTTATTTCACATCGAATGGTTCAAGGATGCACTTCATTTACTGGATAATTATAACCCCGTGTATGATATTATTTTCATGGATATCGAAATGTCCCATCTGAACGGGATGGAGGCGGCAATCAAGCTAAGGAAGCTGGACGACGTCGTGACGCTGATCTTCGTGACAAACATGGCCAAATATGCGGTAAAAGGGTATGAGGTGGATGCGCTGGATTTCATGGTGAAGCCGGTGCGCTATGCAACCTTTTCCATGAAGTTCAAGAAGGCGTTGTCCAAGCTCTCCTCCAATAAAGATATTAGTATCATGGTGTCGCGTAAAGGCGGCATCCAGCGATTAACCTCGCGCCAGATTATTTATATCGAAGTCACGGGACATAAGCTCAAGTACCATCTTAACGATGAAATCGTGGAGGGGCACGGCTCCTTGTCCGATCTGGAGAAGCAGCTTCAGGTATGCAACTATCTGAGATGCAATGCCTGCTATCTAATTAATCCCCAATACATCTCTCAGGTGCAGAACTACACGGTTACGATGAGCAATGGAGATGAGTTGAAGATCAGCCGCCCTAGAAAGAAGGCCTTCATGCTGCAATTGGCCGATTTGTTGGGAGAAGGGAAAAACATCCGCCTATGAAGGTCGTTGAGAGCGTTTACGAATTTCGGTTTATTATAGAGCTGTTCGTGCTGTGCCTTTTATTTACAACCTCCTTTCAGAGAAGAAAATACTTCGCCTTCCGGGTGCTGCTGATCGTGCTGCTATGCGTCGGTCTGGCAGGCCTGTTCTTGTTTGTGCAGGATGATATCTGGATGTTTAACGTCCTGTTTACCATCGCCCGGTATGTCCTGTTGTTTTTTGCCGTTATGGCGGGAGTCATGTTTTGCTACAAGGTGTCCATACTCACGAGTATCTTCTGCGTGACGGGCGTCTATGCCGTCCAGCATTTGATCTACAACCTGAACGAGATTACGTTCGAGGGCTTTGGCTTGAAGCAGCGGATCGTGGAGAGCAGCACGAGCTTTAATTTCTATGCCCTGCTTTATTTTGTTATTGCCAGCCTTCTCTATGCGCTGTTGTACTGGGTCTTTATCAAGAAATTTCAAAGACAGGACGAGAAGTATTTCCAGAACAAAATCATTATTGTACTGTGCATCTTCGTAAATCTATATGCAACGGTGTTCTCGATTGTGTTCCGGATTACCCAGGAGAATGCCCAGTTTGAAATTTTCCTGATCTGCGTGCTCTTGGACATTATGTGCTGCCTCTTTACGATGTACGTATTGTTTTATATATTCAACACGAGTGCCTTAAAGGATGAATTAAACATCATTCAGTCCCTATTGAAAAAGGAGAAGGATCAGTTTGCCATCTCACAGGCGAACATTCAACTGATCAATATCAAATGCCATGATTTGAAGCATCAATTGACGCATTTGTCAAACCGGTTAGACGAGTCGGAGGTGGAAGAGCTGAAGAAAGTGATCTCGATCTACGACATTCCGATGACAGGTAATCCGGTGCTGGATGTGGTTATTGCCGAGAAGAAGCTGCAATGTGAGCGGGAGGAAATTGAGTTCACATGCATGGTGGATGGGGAAAAGCTGGGATTCATGCGAGAGGCTGATATTTATTCGATGTTCGGAAATGCGCTGGATAATGCTATCAACTCAGTCCGTAAAATCAGTGAAAGAGACAAACGTGTCGTCAGCCTGATTATTAAAGATACGATCGGCCTGATCTCAATCCATATCGAGAATTACTTTCAAGGCGAGCTGGTCTTTGAAGACGGGCTGCCGGTGACGACGAACCAGGACAAGGACTACCATGGCTTCGGGATGAAGAGCATGAAATACCTTGTAGAAAAGTACGGAGGCGAACTGTCCATCAAACTGGACGAAGACATTTTTAACCTGAATATAGTGTTCCACAGCCGCTAAAAATTCAGTTTAGGCTATAAAAGCTACAGTTTAGGAAGGATGTATTGCCCGCTCCTATGTAACCCCTTACAATCAGGTTAGTTTTCCGAGAATGGAAAGCTGGCCTGTTTTTTTATGAATATAAGGGGGATGGACATGTTTAAGCAAACCAGAGTGTGGCGAGGTTTGTCTTTGATCTTCGTGCTGTTGTTGACGGTATCCATGGTAGCGGGAACGATCCTGGAGACGTACCGCTCGTCTGTGGACGCATTTTTCGGAACAGTCAGTATTAAGACAGTAACCGAAGACACGGATAACACCGATGACATTTGGACCTATAAGTCTAAATTTAAAACGGCCTCAGAGGCCTTTGAAGGATTGAAAGAATTTGCGATTCGGGAATCCCAAGAGACCATTGCACTATTGAAGAACGAGAGCAATGCCTTGCCGATTTCCAGCGACGCGAAAATCACAATGTTCGGTGTGCGCAGTTACGCGCCGGTGTATGGAAGCAGTGGCGGCAGTATTGCTGATGGGAAAGCAACTGTAGAGATTTTCGATGCTTTTCAAGAGAGAGGCTTCCGGCTCAACCCTTCCATGCTTGCAGCGTATGAAGCCTATTTTACGAATAAGGAATGGACGACGCCTCGGTACGGCAGCGGTATCAATCCGGAGTATGCAGAGATTACCGCATATGATAATCCGCATGAGCTGACGCTCGATGAACTCCGGACACTGAATCCGGATTTCGATAAGGACTATGCTTCCTATAACGATGCGGCCATCGTTGTAGTAGGACGTCCGGGTGGAGAAAACGGCGACGGGTATTACCCTGGAGAGGCAGGACTTGCCGATGGCGTATCCACCGTGACTGGCAACATCCTTAGCTTGAGCAATGAGGAAATGGTCATGATCAACGAGGCGAAGGCTAATTTTGATAAAGTCATCGTTCTCGTGAATGCGGTCAACCCGATGGAAATCGCTAATCTGGAGGAAGATCCGGACATTGATGCGATCGTCTGGATTGGATATCCGGGCGCTTATGGCTTCTATGGAGTAGCCGATGTCCTGAATGGCACAGTCTCACCCTCTGCGCATCTCGGTGATGTTTATGCGAAGAATACAGCGCTGGCTCCGGCGATGCGGAACTATGGCAACATTCCGTGGAAGAATGCATCTGATTTTTCCGCCGAAGCAAACGTCAATTCCTATCTGATTCAGGCAGAGGGAATTTATACGGGCTATCGTTATTATGAGACTCGTTATGCAGATATTGTTATGGGTAACGGCGGTGAAGCTGCTTCTGCAGGAACCTATGCCAATGCCGATGGCACAGTAGCTACTGTAAATGGCACATGGAGCTATGCGAATGAAGTGGTGTATCCATTCGGATATGGCCTCTCCTATACGACATTTGAGCAGACCCTTGATGAAGTGGCTGTATTGGGCACGAAGGAAATGGCTACGGTGACTGTTACTGTTAAGAATACCGGGGATGTTGCCGGAAAATCCGTGGTTCAGGTGTATGCCCAAGTTCCATATACGGATTACGACAAGCGATACCATATCGAGAAATCGGCTGTTCAACTGATGGACTTCGAGAAGACCAAGACGCTGGAGCCAGGAGAATCGCAGACGATCACGATGGAGATCGACCTGACAAACCTAGCCAGCTATGATGCCGAGCATGCGAAGACCTATATCGTAGATCCAGGCGATTATTACCTGGCGATCGGCAGTGACGCCCACCAGGCGCTGAACAACATTTTGGCGGCGCAGGGCAAAAGTACTTCTGATGGCATGACGGCGGACGGAAATGCGGAGCAGACCTACAAATGGACCTGGACCGGCGATGTGGACGACAAGACCTTCTCCGTGAGCAAGTCTGGCGTGAACATTACCAATGCTTTGACCGAAGGGGACTACGCGATGGATATCAACGCATTCCTTCCAGGCACAGCAACTTATCTGTCCAGAAGCGATTGGGACGGTACCTTTCCACAGACCTATTCGGGCCTGACGGCGAATGACACCCTGTCCAGATTGCTGGGCAATGACTTCATCCAACTGGCTACCGATGATGATGTTTCCGATCTGGTATTTGGCGATACCACGAGCGAGCTCACGATTAATGATCTGAAGGGGGCTGATTTTGACGATCCGCGTTGGGCGGAGCTGGTTGATAAAGTAACGATCAGTGAATTCCTGGCCTTTGCAGAAAATGCATTCCATAATATCGCGGCCATCGAATCGGTCGGTCTGCCACAATATGCGGCTGATGACGGACCTGGCGGCTCTGACTCTCACTATTTGCCGGAAGGCAGCTATCAAGGCACACCTTATCCGGATGCCGCAGAATATGAATCCGGTACTCGCGTAGCTCCGTCTCCTATGAATCTGGCGTACAGCTGGAACAAAGAGCTGGCTTATGAAAACGGTGAGATTATCCTAGGCGAAAGCACGCTGATGTTTAACCTGCCGATTATAATCGGCCCAGGTATGAACATCCATCGGCATGCCTATAACAGCCGCGGCGTAGAGTACTACTCGGAGGATCCGATCCTGTCTGGTTATATCGGAAGTGCTGTAATCCAGGGCGCCCAATCCAAGGGAACACTGGTCAATATCAAGCATGCGGCCTTCAATGACCAAGAGATCAACCGTTCAGGCGTTGCTGTCTTCATGACGGAGCAAAAGGCCAGAGAACTGGAGCTTCGCAATCTTCAACAGGTGTTCGAGGCTAACGGCAAACCGGCTTCCTTTACCGCCGATCAGTCGAGAGATAAGACTTATACCACTGGAGCGCTTGGCGTGATGACCTCCTATAACCGAATTGGTGCAGTTGCGCCAAGTGCCAACCATGGCGTGATGGTGCAAATTATGCGGGAGGAATGGAATTTTAAAGGCTACAGCGTTACAGACTTTACCGGCGTTACGCTGAAAGCGGCTCCTAAGGAATCCATCCTGTTTGGAACAACGGCCTTCTGCGGCTTTGGTGCCAGCGAGGTCAACTATTGGAATGAGAAGAGCCTGAGCGGCGATAGAAATATGCTGCTGGCGATCAAGAAGAACGTTCATTACCTTCTGTATGCTCTTGCAAACAGTGCTGCCATGAATGGCATCAATTCCACGACACATACCGTTGATGTAATGACCTGGTGGAGAATGCTCTACACCATATTGACGGGGGTCTTCGCAGTTGGAACAGCTGGCTGTGTAGCCGGTTACTCGGCTGCTCAGTTCAAGAAGAAAAAAACAACGAAAAGAGGTGAGGCAAGATGATGAAAGGCTTGACTAAATCCGGCTGGATGATTTGCATTGCTTCGATCGCTGCAATGGCAGGATTGATACTCTATATCGTTACTTCTACGACGGGTTATCTTGCCGGCTCAGCACTCGATCCCTTGCCTATCATTTTCACGGTTGTAGCGATATTCCTGACCTGTGTGCTGATTGGAGCATCCAACAAGCTGCATCCAGTCATGAACGACGTGCTGGTGGTCACCTCGACCGTGCTGATCATCGTCAGCTTTGCGATCTTCATCCTGGCGCGGGTTCGTCTGGCTGCGGATATCTACTTTATCCCGGTCAACTATCCGAAGGCGGAGGAGGTAGCATTGAACATATCGGTGGTTGGATTCGCAAGTTACGTGATATCGATCCTAGCTATGATTATTGCAGCCTTCTCTGACAAGATCAGAAAACTATAACGTTTCACTAGTATTGTTAGAATAGGCTAATTAGAAATGTTGATTAGCTTATTCTAACTTTCTGTCTTTTGGTGAGTAGAAGCTTGGATAAATGTGGAGTAGAAAATCATATAAAGGTAGTGAATTTATGAAGATACAATGGAATGAAGGCTGGATGTTTTCCCGGCTCGATGAAAAGCAGGCCAAGCCTGTCATCCTGCCGCATGATGCAATGATTCTGGAGAAGCGCTCTCCGGATAGCCTTGGCGGTAAAAATACCGGATGGTATGAAGGGTATGACTATCTATATACCAAGAAGTTTGTCGCCCCTGCCGATTACGAGAACAAAAAGCTTGTGGTCGAATTTGAAGGGGTCTACCGTAATGCCGAGGTTTATCTCAATGGAGAGAAGCTGGCTTACAGACCGTATGGTTACACCAATTTTTATGTAGATATCACCGGCAGGCTGAACATCGGTGAAGAGAATGAATTGAAGGTCATCGCACGTAATGCCGATCAGCCGAACAGCCGCTGGTATTCAGGAGCGGGAATTTATCGCCCGGTACAGCTGTATGTTTTGCCGAAGGAGCATATTGTGTTGAATGGCATTAAAATCCGCACGTTAGATTATAAATCAAAAACCATCTCCGTGGCGGTAGAGACGAATGCGGCGGGTACGGTGGAGTTGGAGATTCTGGACGGAAATACGACGCTTCATTATGCATCCCAGCAGAGTGATGGAAGTCTTGTATGGACGCTGGATGTGCCGAAAGCCCGGCTGTGGAATACAGAAACACCTAATTTGTACACCTGCAAAGTCAAATTTGGCGAGCATGTGGAAGAGGTGACCTTCGGAATTCGGCAGATTACATGTACGCGGGAGCAAGGGTTTTGTATCAACGGTGAAAGAGTCATTCTGCGCGGCAGTTGCGTGCATCATGATAATGGAATTCTAGGTGCGCGCGCCTATGATTTTGCGGAGGAACGGAAAGTAAGAATGATGAAGAAAGCCGGTTATAATGCACTCCGCTCTGCGCACAACCCTTGCTCGAAGGCTATGCTGGACGCCTGTGACCGACTGGGCATGCTGGTTATGGATGAATATGTTGACTGCTGGTATATCCACAAGACAAAGAACGATTACGCCCTGTATGTCATGGATTGGTGGGAGCAGGATCTGAAGGATATGGTCGACAAGGATTTCAATCATCCTTCGGTCATCATGTATTCTACCGGTAATGAAGTATCCGAGACAGCGGAAAAGCGCGGCATTGAGTTTACGGGACAAATGACGCGATATCTGCACCAGTTGGATGGTACGAGACCGGTCACTTGCGGCGTTAATATTTTCTTCAATTATTTGAGCTCATTGGGCTTTGGCGTTTACACGGATAAGAAAGCGGAAAAAGCCGCGGCAAAGGGAAAACAGGAAGCGGTTGGCAGCGAATTCTTTAATAACTTGGCAGGCCTTCTAGGAGACAAGACGATGAAGATTGGGGCAACGCTGCATGGCTGTGACGTGAAGACGAGAGATGCCTTCGCCAACATGGATGTAGCCGGATATAATTATGGTATTTTTCGATATAAAAAGGATTTGAAGAAGTATCCAAAGCGCATCATTGTCGGCAGCGAGACATTCTGCAATGATGCCTACCGTTTCTATGAATTTGCAAAAGAGAATACGGGTCTGATCGGCGACTTTGTGTGGGCAGGGATGGACTACTTGGGAGAAGTCGCCATAGGCTCCTGGGAATACCGGGATTATGCACCGGACTTCAAGCCCCAAGTGGGCTGGGTAAGCGCCGGAAGCGGTAGAGTGGATCTGATCGGTAATGAACTGGGTGAAGCAAAATATACGAAGGTAGCTTTTGAAATCGACAAGATTCATATTGCGGTGGTTCCAGCCGATAATGCCTTTAAGCCGCATTCCCCTTCCGCCTGGAAGATGACGAATGCTATGGATAGTTGGTCCTGGGATGGCTGTGATGGACAGAAGACCAAAGTAGAGGTCTATGCACGGGCGCATAAAGTAGCTCTGTACGTGAATTCGCAGAAGGTCGGAGAGAAGAAGCTGAAGAAGGATTGCAAGGCAATTTTTACGACGAAATATTATCATGGGCAGGTATCCGCCATTGCTTATGATGAGCAAGGCAGAGAGATTGCCAGAACCACGCTGGAATCAGCCGGCAAGGACACGAAGCTGTCGGTGATTCCGGAGGATCACGAGCTGGGTATGAAAGATCTTTGCTATGTTCGCTTGCGGTATACCGATCAGGCCGGAACGAAGAAGCCTTTGGCGAGAGGGGATATTAAGGTAACAGTTCAGGGCGGGGAGCTGCTGGCCTTGGGCAATGCCTGTCCGTATAACGCCAGAGGGTACAACATGAATATAACAGATACGTACTATGGGGAAGCTCTTGCGATTGTGAGGCCGACGGGAGTCGGCAAGATTAGTATTGCGGCTGAAAGCAAATACGGAAATGCACAGGCAAGTGTCTTGGTTATTCCAGAATGAACAAGATAGAGACTAAAGGAATAGGCAAGCTGTTGGGGATATGGCACAAGTTCCGTGAGAAGCATCCCGGCAAGGCGGAATTTATCGTATTTTTTATGTTAAGCAACGGCATTACCGTGATTCAGTTAATTCTGATGCCGCTGCTGAAGGCGCTGTTCGAGCAGACGAGCCTGTTGAATATTCCCTTTCAGATCGGTCAGGTCGGACATAATTTGGACGGCAGTCCGTACTTCATCTTCGATTACGGAGCCGGCGGGCTGGAAGGCGGAGGCGGAGGCGGGCTGGCTTATTTCCTTGCAGTACAGATTACATTGGCGCTGGCCCAGGTCATCAATTTCTTTGCACAGCGAAATATCACCTTCAAGTCTACGGGAAATGTATGGACGGCAGCAGGATGGTATTTGATCGCTTATATTCTGATTACGATTGGGGCGGCAATGCTGCAAGGGTTCTATAAAGCGCCAATTTACGAGTTGTTGATCAATACCTGGGGACTGGGCAAGACCGGGGAGACGATGGCGGATCTGATCTCCATGCTCATTAATTGCGCCGTTTCCTTCTGGGTGTACTATCCGATCTTGAAGATCATTTTCAAACAGAAGAAAGCATAGGATGTCCGATTGCCCCAACGCAAGGCAAAGCCAACAATTAGCACTGGTGCAAGCCACACTTGAACGGTATGATGAATACGAACAAGCGGTTATATGGAGATGGCAGTAGTTGGTCATCGCGAAGAAGCAGTAAAGGTTGTGTAAGTATGAAATTATTATCCGTAGCGATTCCTTGCTATAACTCTCAAGCCTATATGAGACAGTGCATCGAGTCCCTTTTGCCCGGGGGAGAAGAGGTGGAGCTGCTCATTGTCAATGACGGGTCTGCTGATGATACGGCACAAATTGCTGATGAGTATGCGAGACAGCACCCGACGATCGTGAAGGTCATTCACCAAAGCAATGGAGGCCACGGGGAAGCAGTAAATGCAGGGCTCCGAAATGCTACGGGCCAGTTCTTTAAAGTGGTCGACAGCGATGATTGGGTCGACCTGGAGGCTTATACTCGGGTACTTCAGACCTTGCGCTCATTCAGGGAGAAGGAACTGCCTGTGGATCTGATGATCAGCAACTTTGTATATGAGAAGGAAGGCGCCAAGCTCAAAAAGGTCATGAGATATGAGGATGTGCTTCCAGCGAATACGGTGTTTGGTTGGCCGGATATGAAGCACTTTGGGAAGGGGCAGTATTTGATGATGCATTCCCTGATCTACCGAACCCGGCTCTTGCAGGATTGCGGCTTGATGCTGCCGAAGCACACATTTTACGTAGACAATCTATTCGTGTATCAACCGCTCGTGCATGTGAAGCAGCTCTATTATTTGAATGTGAACTTCTATCGATATTATATTGGACGCGAAGATCAGTCCGTGAATGAACGGGTCATGATCAGCCGAATCGACCAGCAGATCAAGGTGAACAAGCTGATGATCGAACAGGTGCGGCTGGAAGAGATCGAAGAGCCCAAGCAGAAGCGTTACCTGCTGCATCACCTTGAAATTGTGACCGTCATATCCGGCATTTTACTGATTCGTTCCGGAACCCGTGAGAATCTGGAGAAAAAGAGAGAGCTTCTGCAGTACATCAAAGAAAACAACCTTGAGCTGTACCATCATCTCCGTTATGGACTTATGGGTAACCTGATTAACCTGCCCGGACGCTTCGGACGGCATATTTCGGTAGGAGCGTACAAACTCGCACAAAAAATAGTTGGATTTAATTAGTGAAAAAGCGGCCGGAAGATGGTCGCTTTTTTCTTCCAATTTGTAAGGTGAAAGGGAGATTAGCGGAAGGATATTGTTTTCAGAAGATAAAATACAGGAAATAAGAATATTTTCAACTTGATCTTGTGATGGTTCAGTGATAAAAAGAAAGTACTTCAAATGGCCAGATAATATCATATTTATAACAACGAGGGTAGTCCTAATGGGAAAATCAGAGGGCTGCCCTTTTTCATCTGGGGATAAGACCATGGGGGCCAAGATAGGACGAGCAAAAAGGATAAAAGATTTAATTTCCTATCCAAGGGGGCGAAACGTCATGAGGAGCCGAACGATTCTTATCGTCGACGATGAACCGAGATCAAGAGAAGGGATCAAGAAAATATTAAGGGTGTGGGCAGCCGGTCAATATGACATCTTAACAGCAAGCAATGGGGGAACCGCGATGCAAATTCTTGAGAAGATTCCTGTGGAATTGATGATAACGGACATCCGTATGCCGGAAATCAGCGGGCTTACTTTAGTTCGACAAATGAGGGAGAGGCTGCAGCGGCAGCCATCCGTTATCCTCATCTCCGGCTATGCCCAGTTCGAGTACGCCTTGGCAGCGCTTCGATTGTCCGTAGTCGACTATTTGCTGAAGCCGGTCGGCCGGGAAAAGCTGATTGCATCCGTGGAGAATGCTCTGAAGGTAGGGGAAGAGCAGGAACATATAGTCTTTATGCGAAAGATGGCTGACCCTCAGTTGATGGCCATCAGGGAGAAAGAGGCCGTATTGAGCGATTCGGTCCGTCAGGCAATGCACTATGTGGAAACACATATAGAGGAGGCGATCAGCCTGCAGGGAGTCGCTGGGTATGTGCATCTGAACGGGAGTTATTTCAGCGCACTTTTCAAAGAGCAATGCCAGATGAATTTTAGCGAATACGTTATACGTAGAAAATTACAGAAGGCGAAGGAATTGCTGCTCAAAACGAATCTGCCCATAGCGGAAATAGCCAGCCGAACGGGTTATCAGAGAGTCAAATATTTTAACAAGCTGTTTAAGGAGTACGAAGGTATGAGTCCAGGGCGGTATCGATCTATGAGGAACGAAGTAGAAGCCCAAATTCAATAATGACCCTAGAGAGTTTCACAATTAAGAAAGATGCCAAGGTATAGATCCCTTGGTGTCTTTTTTTATAGGGAGATTCATGAAATTGATCTTGTAAACGCGCTTTCACACCTATAGAGGGCAAAAAACAAAAAAAGGGGAATTTTTCCTAAATAACGGTTCCTTATGCCAGAGGAGCATACAGCCTATAATTGTGTATGCGGTTACAAAATCAAAAAAGAATAGTTAAAAAAGGGGAGGCAAAGCATGAAAGGTATGAAAGGTATGAAACGTATTTTAACGGGGCTCTCTATACTACTCGTGATGTCATCTGTACTCGCAGCGTGTGGAGGGAAGTCTAATCCAGGCTCATCTAACTCAGATCCAGCCTCGACAACTAACAATGGTACTGCTCCGACAACTGGTAATAGCGAGAAAATCACCATTAATCTTTGGAGCTTCACCGATGAGATTCCAAACATGACCCAGAAATATTTGGAAACCCATCCTGACGCGAACGTGGAATTCAAAACGACGGTTATAGCAACTACCGATGGTGCTTATCAGCCGGCTCTTGACCAGGCACTGGCTGCTGGCGGTAAAGATGCTCCGGATATTTATGCAGCTGAAGCGGCGTTTGTGCTCAAGTATACGCAGGGCGACGCATCCAGCTATGCCGCCAGCTATGCTGACCTGGGACTTGACGACCAAATGGTTAAGGATGCAGGCATCGCTCAATACTCGGTTGACATCGGAAGCAAAGACGGCGTATTGAAAGGCCTGGGCTATCAAGCAACTGGCGGAGCCTTTATCTATCGCCGCTCGCTTGCCAAAGAGGCTTTTGGAACAGATGATCCGGCCACGATCAAGAATGAAATTGGCCCTGGCTGGGATAAATTCTTTGATGCAGCCGCGAAGCTGAAAGCCAAAGGCTACGGTATCGTATCTGGTGACGGCGATATGTGGCACGCCATCGAGAACAGTTCTGATAAAGGCTGGATTGTCGATGGAAAGCTTCATATCGATCCGAAGCGCGAAGAGTTCCTCGATCTTTCCAAGAAGCTGAAAGATAATGGCTATCACAATGATACGCAGGACTGGACGGAAGCCTGGTACGCCGATATGTCCGGCTCTGGCGCCCAACCGATCTTCGGATTCTTCGGACCAGCATGGCTCATCAACTACGTCATGAACGGTCAAGTAAAAGATACTAATGGCGATTGGGCTGTTACCGAGCCGCCAACAGGCTTCTTCTGGGGCGGTACATGGCTGCTCGCCAACAATGAAGTTACTAAGGACGACGCCAAGAAGGCAGCGGTTGCGGACTTTATTAAATGGGTTACGCTCGATACTTCTGAAACGGGCCTCCAATACTATTGGGCTAACGGTACGATGAAGGAGGGCGAGCAAGGCACGAAGGACAGCGTTGCCTCCTCCGTCGTCATGGAGAAGTCCAACGGAGAAGTGCCGCTTCTCGGCGGACAGAACATGTTTGATGTGTTCGTTCCAGCCAACGCTAACGCTTCAGGCAAGAACTTAACCCAATATGACGAAACGATTAACAGACTCTGGCGTGATCAAGTACGCGAATACACCGCAGGCAACAAGGACCGCGCAAGCGCGATTGCAACCTTCAAGCAGCAGGTTAAGGATCAGCTTGACATTGATAGCGAATAAGAAGGAGCGGAAGGGGCGGGGAGTTTCCCCGCCCTTTCATATCAACAAGTGAGGTGAGAGCATGCGCCGCAAGGTGGTCAATTATTCGAGATATGGCTATTTTTTTACCTTTCCGTTTGTGCTTGCGTTTCTGATTTTCTCGTTATATCCCATTTTATATACTGCAGTCATTGGGTTCACAGATATGAAGGGTTTAGTGCCTAAGCCAATCCATATTCTCGACAATCCATTTCAGAACTTCAAAGATCTTATCTTTGATAATCCCTCGTTCAGGAAGTCCCTGCTAAACACGGGGCTGCTCTGGATTGTTAACTTTGTTCCTCAGATCGTTCTCGCGCTTTTGCTCACGGCGTGGTTCACAAATCAGCGTCTTAATATAAAGGGACAAGGCGTGTTCAAGGTTCTGTTCTACATGCCTAATATTATCACTGCGAGTACGATCGCCGTACTTTTTAGCTCTATGTTCGCCTATCCGGTGGGTCCCATGAACAGTCTGTTCCAGATGCTGGGATGGGCTGACGCTCCGATCTTCTTCCTCCAGGATAAGACGACAGCGCGCGGTATCGTGTCGTTCATCCAGTTCTGGATGTGGTACGGCAACACGATGATCATCCTTATCGCCGGGGTTATGGGCATAAATCCCGCTCTATTCGAGTCCGCGGCCATTGACGGCGCGAGCGGGTTTCAAACCTTCTTCCGCATTACATTGCCTAGTCTGCGGACCATATTGCTGTTCACGCTAATTACATCAATGGTCGGCGGGTTAACGATGTTCGATATTCCGCAGCTGTTCCTTGCGGGTGGACCAGACGACTCCACGCTTACCACAACTATGTTCATCTATGGGCAAGCGTTCAAGGGCAGCTATTTGTATAACCGGGCTGCGGCGGCAAGCATGATCCTGTTTGTGATCGCGGCGATCTTGTCTGGATTGCTATTCTACTTAATGCGCGACCGCGATGCGGCAAAATTGAAGAAAGCGGAAAAGCAATATAGAAAGTCTGCCCGTGCAGCAGTTGAGAGAGAGGTGTAATACATGGAAAAAGCTCAGGGGAGAGGAATCGTCGGACTCAGGATTAGCAGGGCAATTATCTATATCGTCTGTATTCTGCTGGCGATCCTCAGCATCTTTCCGTTCTGGATCATGTTTGTAAATGCTACACGCTCTACAGCGGAAATTCAAAGCGGTCTTTCGCTGCTTCCTTCTACTCATTTTATGAGCAACTTGCAAGTACTGCTCGACAAGAGCTTTGATCCCATTCAAGGATTCCTGAATTCGTTCATCATCTCCAGTTCGGCAACCATCTTAACGGTTTATTTCTCATCTTTGGCGGCCTATGGGCTCGTGACTTATCATTGGAAGCTGCGCAACGCATTCTTTACCTTTATCCTGTGCGTAATGATGATACCTTCCCAGGCAAGCGCGATCGGATTCTATCAGTTCATGTATAAACTGCATTGGACGAACAATTTCCTTCCGCTGATACTGCCTGCGATAGCCGCGCCGGCTGTGGTCTTCTTCATGCGCCAATACCTTCTGGCAACACTGTCGGTAGAAATTGTGGAAGCAGCGCGCGTGGACGGTTCCGGTGAATTTAAAACATTCAACCGAATCATCCTGCCGCTCATGGTGCCGGCTGTGGCGACACAGGCCATTTTTGCCTTTGTGGCCAACTGGAACAACCTGTTTATGCCCATGATTTTGCTAACCAAGAAAGAGATGTATACGATGCCGATCATGGTAAGTTTGCTTCGCGGTGATATTTACAAGACGGAGTTCGGTTCGATCTACCTGGGGCTGGCCTTAACAGCGTTACCGCTGTTTGTGGTTTACTTCCTGTTATCCCGATATATTATCGCGGGCGTGGCGTTGGGAGGCGTCAAGGAATAACTCTTTCAAGTTGCAGTTTGGGGATATTTTTACAATTTGTTCACGGATTGTAATTAAAGAGCTGAAGTTAGTATATAAATATACTTGCTTCAGCTCTTTTAAAGCTGAAAATACCTTGTACGCCTTTTAAAAAAGCATTACCTTCATAGTTCACTCAAATTTAAAATATTGCAGGGCGGACAGGTCTTCATGTCGAATATATGGCCCCAGGCATAAAAAAGGATAACCCCAAATAAAATGTGAATTAACAATACAGATGTTTTCCTCTTATAATCTATGAAACTGCTTTTGGGGAGATTGGCTCTATGAAAATGAACTGGTATTATCGAACGATACTTTCATATGCTCCGATTCTCTTCGTCATCATTTCCTCGATGATCTTTATTATTTTCCTGGTATTGAATAATGCCTCCGAGAAGAAGTACAAGGAGACCAACAACGCGATCTTGGATCGTATGGTCTTTAATCTAGACGCCAATTTGATGTTAATTGAACGCAATGTAGTCAGCAAATTATTAATGGATAATGATATCCAGGAGTATTTTTCCGATCGGCCCAAGCATGCTGTAGATGATTTCATGCTGCAGAAGAAAATTATCGAATTAAGTCTAGCCCTGCCTTTTTCCAATACAATCTATATGTACAATGAGGACGAGCAGCGGATTATTTCGGACCTTGGCTCGTATGCGCTGGACTCTTTTGGCGATCGTGAATTTTTAATGTTTAACTATGACAAGAAAGAGTCGACGGACTGGCATGACCCGCGCTTATTCGCCTATGCGGCTTTTGACGAAGACAAGCAGAAGGTTGTCTCGCTTGTGAAGTTCGCCTATACGGGGGATGAAGTACGTGGTGCCTTTGTCGTAAATGTGTACCAGCGATCTTTTATGGACTATCTTAACTCGTTAAATGAAAGCGATTCCAATTCAGTGTTATTAGAAGGCGATGATAATGCCCCAGCGGCTTTGGACAACGGGGCGGACATGATTATGGTTCAATCTGATTATACGGGCTGGAGGTTTGTTTCCCAGGGGGTATATGATAGCGGTTATAACATTTTGTCTCTCTTCTCTAGTGTATGGATGTTTATTCTAATCTTTATCATTTTATTGGCATTGGTCGGCTTTACCATCGTAACGCATATGCACTACAAGCCGATTCATTCCATTATGGAAAAGGTAGGCCAGTTTTCGAACCGAAAAAGTGAGGAGCTAGGCATCAAGGGGGCGAATAATGAGTTCACTTTTATAGAAATGGCATTGGATCATCTGCTTAAGAGGTCTCTGGATTATGAGAATTTGCATAAGGAAGATTGTTTACTGCGGCAGCAGCGTCTTTTTCGCGACTTGTTGGCGGGCCATCTGTATTTAACGGACGAAGAATTCAAGCAGAAGCTTGCGGATTTGAGCCTGCCTGATACGTATGACCGGCTAGGGGTTATCGTGGTGGAAATTGATCATTATTCTGGCTTTACGGACAAATACAAGGTCAAGGATCAGCATTTGCTTAAATTTATTATCGAGAGCGCCTTTCGCGACCTAGGGCAAAACCATCATTCATTTGTTTGGGATGTCTGGATGGAACCGCATAGAATCGCTTTTGTCATTCAGCATATTGCAGCCGATCCACGCAGCAGCAAAACGACGTCAGCCTACGCGGAGGAATTCCAAAAATGGATCAATCAGCATCTGGAGCTTACGATAACGATTGGGGTGGGCGCCGATTCCGATTCCATCGAAACCGTCGCGGATTCTTACCGCAATGCGCACGACAACGTTGAACTGAAAATGATTTTCGGAACGAATACGATCATTGATAATCGTAAGAGCGCCGGCAAATTGAGCCTGGACAATTACGTTTACCTGCAAGCTCTGGATCAGGCGGTTCAATCCTTCCGAATGAACGAGAGCGATTGGCGGGAGAAATTGACGCAGATTTTCACGGAATTAAGAAAGATGCGGTTTATGAAGCAAGACATGACTGGGCTTGTAAATATTTTTGCCAAGCGGATGGATCAGGCGGTTAAGGCATTATCAGCGAACATTCAACAAATTTGGAAGCAGGATTTTCAGCATCGGTTTGCCCACCTGAACGAAACGGCAGAAACGCTGGATGAGTTCGAATATCAGTTCATGGGCATCATGGCGATGTTCGAGGCTTGTGTGGATGAGGACCGGCAGGCTAGAAGACATCACAGCATTGCGATGCAAGCCAAAGGCTATATTGACGCGCATTTTGCCGATCCGGATCTGTCGCTGGCTCGGGTAAGCGATATTTTCAAACTCCAGCCAAGCGCTCTTAGCCTGTTATTTAAAGAGGAACTGGGCGAAAAATTCGTTGATTATGTGTTAAAGATCAGAATGCAGCAGGCCAAACGGCTATTAATAGAAACAGAGGATTCGATTCAATCGATTGCCGAACAAATCGGTTACCAGAATGTGAATTCATTTTATCGGGCTTTCAAGAAGCTTCAAGATGTTCCCCCAGGGGAGTTTCGCAATATGTACCGCACCATATAGAACTCAGTTTTAACCATCGAGGAGGAGGAGGAGGGGGCTCCATGCCGTTTTTGCGGTCTTTAACTTCAATCATGGTGGTTACCGCCATCTTGTCATTTATGATGGGCTGTAACGGCCTTGCGGGATCGAATAAATCAGGCCACGCTGAGGGCGCCAGAGAACGCCTCGGGTCCGACGAATTCGCTTCGACTGATCGTTGGACAACGTTAAGAATCGAACTGTTCGAACGTAATAACAAACCTGCTGGAGCAAACTCGATTACGGACAATTATATTACGCAGTATATTCAAAAGCACTTTGGAGATCCAGAACGAATCAAGGTTGAATTCATCACGATACCCAGGGCTGAAGAAGTGGGGAGACTGCAAGTGCTTATGGCTGCGAATCAAGCCCCGGATATCGTGTTTACGTACGATCTTCCTACGGTCTATAACTTTGTCACTCAAGGTAAATTGACCGATCTTTCTCCTTTGCTGGACCAGTACGGCCAAGACCTGAAAGCTGTCCTGGGGGAGGAAATCTTAAGCTATGGACGCTTAAATGGAATGCAATTCGCGATTCCGGCTAAACGGGTGCTTACGGCCCGAAGCACGACCCTGATCCGCGAAGACTGGCTCAGGGAAGCGGAGCTGCCTCTGCCTGCAACGACAGAGCAGTTTTACCAAGCCTTAAAAGCGTTCAAGAAGATCAGGCTGGAGAAATACGGGGAAACCATTTATCCCTATGGACATATCGATTACTACCATATAGCGCCATTGCAATACTCGTTTTGGGATTGGAACCGCATCACCGAGGAGGATTTATACGCCGATCCAGGATGGATAATGCCGGGGAACAAAGATGCGTTCAAACTTCTGAACCGGCTGTATCATGAAGGTCTGATCGATCCTGATTTCCACCTCGACAGGTATGCCCAGCAATTTCAGAAGGATCTGGTGAACGGCCGCGTTGGCGCCGCTACTCCCAATACGATTGAACCTGTGTATATGGGGTATTTGGCCGAGTTGCAGAAAAACGATCCAAACGCGTTACTGACTCCCATTGATCCCTTCACCCATGCGAATGGCAAAAAAACAAAGCCGATATTGGAAAAGACGGGTATGTACATTATGGTCCCAAAAACGAGCCGTAACGCCGAGGCAGCGATCAAGTATTTGAATTGGATGGCGCAGCCGGAAAATTATATTACCCTTCAGAACGGGATTGAGGGGGTAACCTACGAAATGGAGAACGGATTGCCAGTTGCGCTGGAGAATGAAGAGGCGAACACCCTGCTATTTAATTACTTCGATTATTGCATCATTCTTAATGGCAAATATGTCAGCAGCACGGACGAACAGTTGAATCTGAAAGCCAACGCTTCGATTCCCAGGTTTGAAGCCTTTGCGCTCCAGAGCGTGGAGTACGGAATGAACGATGGGATTGCGACTCCGCAGATCCCAACGATCCTGCCGTCTGAAATCAGATATTCAGCCATCCTGAATGATAAGAATGATGAAATCTTTGTGAAGGTTCTTACGGCGAACCCGGAGGATTTCGATACCGTATACGACCAGGAAGTAGCAGAGTATATGCTGATGGGGGGAAGGCAGGTCCAGGAGGAGAAACACCGCGCTTATCAGGATCATAAATAAGTAATGAAGAAGCTGTCTTTGGGGATATGCATGACGCATGCATTCTCTCGAGGCGCTTCTTTTTTTGTGCCTGAAATTTCGGCAGCTGGTCTGCCATGACAAAAAATAGATAGGCATATAAAAAAGGTGAATGGGCCGCAAAAAAAGGTGTGTGCCCCAAAATAATTGAGAATTTCGCAGGGGAAATTCTCTGTTGTATAGTTAGCTCCAAGCAAACAACAGACTTCAGCGGAAAGGATGACGCCTATGCAAACAGAGATGCGCCGGTCAGGTACAGAACTTCCCGTCAAACGACGGAATGCCATAACCGGCTTTAAACGGCAATGGCCGTTGTATCTCCTGATGGTATTGCCCATGACATTCTTTATTACATTCAAGTACATCCCCATGCTGGGGGTCGTGGTCGCTTTTAAGGACTACAACATTTTTAAAGGCATATGGGCGAGCGAGTGGGTTGGACTAGACGTCTTTCGGGAGATCTTCGCGATGCCGCAGTTTTATAAAGCGCTTCGCAATACTTTAATGTTAAATGTGATTTCTTTGCTGACATTCCCGATTCCGATCATCTTGGCGCTTATGCTTAATGAGCTGCGCATTAACTGGTATAAGCGCTTGAGCCAAACTCTCTTGTATTTGCCTCACTTTATCTCCTGGGTCATTGTCGGCGGGATGGCTATTCAATTGCTGGCTACCCACACGGGCAGCGTGAATGAATTTATAAAAAGTCTTGGCGGACAGCCCATTCCGTTTCTCGAGAATACGATCATGTGGATTCTAACTTATACGGGAGCCGGAGTGTGGCATTATGCAGGATGGGGAACGATTTTATATTTGGCAGCGCTTACAGGAATTAATAAGGAATTGTACGAAGCTGCAGAAGTGGACGGAGCCAGCCGAATGAGAAAGATTTGGCATATTGCGCTTCCCGGGATTAAACCGACCATTGTCGTGTTGTTCATTATCCAAATCGGGCGCATGGCGGACATCAGCTTTGAACAGCCTTATGCTTTGCAGAACGGGTATGTGATGGATGTAGCCCAGGTCATTAGCACTTATGTATACACGGTCGGCATCCAGTCCGCGCAATTTGCGCTTGCGGCTGCCGTTGGATTATTCCAGTCGGTCGTCGGGCTGGTCCTGCTGCTTACGGCTGAACTGATTTCCAGAAAAGTCAACAATCAAGGAATCTTCTAAGGGAGGGACGTACGTGATCAGGAATTCTTTTGAAAAAGTCATTGATATCGTCATCATCGTGCTTATTGGCATTTTTTCATTATTTTGCGTCGTGCCGATGATCCATATCTTTGCCTTATCCTTCAGCGGCAACAGGGCTATTATGTCGGGTGAAGTGTTCCTATGGCCCGTGGAATGGAACTTTCATTCCTATTCCGCGGTCTTCGGAAATGCATCCATGATGCGTTCTCTTGTTATTACGGTCATCCTGGTCGCCACATATACGGCAGTCGCTTTGGCGATGACCATCATGGCGGCCTACGCTTTAAGCCGCAGAAATTTTAAAGGCAGAAATATTATGTTTGGCCTAATTATCGTCACGATGTTCTTCAACCCAGGGATTATCCCCAATTACTTGCTTATAAAGGAACTGAGACTGTTGGATTCACCTATGTCGCTCATTCTCCCGCTGATGATCAACGCCTTTTTGTTGATTATTATGAGGACTTCTTTTACCGGAATGCCCAATGAGCTGGAGGACTCAGCCTGGATTGACGGCTGCGGTCATTTTCGATTCCTGCTTCGGATCGTCCTTCCGCTGCAGCTGCCGATTCTGGCAACCATTGGATTATATTCCGCCGTGGATCGATGGAATATGTTCCAGGATGCTTTGTTCTATATCAGTGACAAAGACTTTTACCCGCTCCAGTTAAAGCTTTATCAGATGGTGATCAATAGCCAAGTGAACGATGCTACGGCGCAGGAAGGCTTCAACGCAGCGACCCCGATTCCGCAAGGCATCCAGTCGGCCAGTATTATGTTTGCCACCTTGCCGATTTTGCTGGTCTATCCTTGGCTGCAGAAGTATTTTATTTCCGGGATGCTTACAGGGGCTGTCAAGGGATAGCCCTGCTAAGGCCGGAATGAATTGAATAGCTGCTCTTCGGCAGAAGTCTAGCGACGGCTGCCCTGAAGGTCACTATATATAAACAATGAAAAGGGAGGCAATAGCATGCGAAACCCATATCGCTCACCCCTGTTTGCTCTGCTGGCTTTGGTCATGAGTATGACATTGGTGTTGGCAGGTTGCGGCAGCGGGGGAGATGGAGCAAGCCAAGAAGGGAATGGCAGTAGTGCCGCCGATCCGTCCAAGGAAGCTAAAGGGGAACGGATTAAGCTCACCGTAGAACTGTTCGACAGAAACAATACGCCGGCTGGCGAACCGCCAATTACGAATAACTTTATGACGCAGTACATTCAGAAGAATTTCGGCGACCCCAACAACATTGACGTAGAGTTTGTTACGGTTCCGCGCGCGGAAGAAGTGGATAAGCTGAACGTACTGATGGCATCGGGCTCCGCACCGGATATTGTGTTCACGTATAACAAGCCGACCGTACAGAACTATGTGAAAAGCGGCGGTCTGACCGATTTAGGCCCACTCATTGATGAGCATGGCCCCAATCTGAAGAAAGTATTGGAACCATCCTTGCCTTACGGCGTCTTTGAAGGGAAACAATATGTCATCCCCGCGCTTCGCGTAATTCAGGCTCAAACGACAACTTTTATCCGCAAGGACTGGCTGGATCAATTAAATCTGCCGATCCCTCAAACGACAGAGGAATTTGTAAACACGATGCGTGCCTTTAAAGAGAAGGATCCGGGCAATACGGGAGGCAAAGTGATTCCTTACGGTTATATCGATGTGTTCCATATGATGCCTTTGGTGAATTCCTTCTGGAAGTGGGACGAAATTACCGACAAAGATTTGTATGCGGTTCCAAGATGGCTGCAGCCGGGTAGTAAGGAAGGCTACCAGCTGTTAAACCAGATGTACAATGAGGGACTAATCGATCCGGACTTCGCGCTCAGCGATGACTTCAGCCAAGCTTTCGCCCAGCAAGTCGTCAACAGCATTGCAGGCGCAGGCACGCCAAATACAAACGAACCGGTCTATAACGGCTACTATGCCAACTTGAAAGCGAATAATCCAGACGCTGTGCTTGAGGCCATCGATCCTTTCTCTACACCTGATGGGAAACATCCGAAGCCCGTTTATGAACCAAACGGTGCCTATATAATGGTTCCGGCTACGAGCAAAAATGCGGTTGCAGCGATCAAGTACCTGAATTGGATGGCGGATCCTGAAAATATTCTGGTACTTCAAAACGGAGAGGAAGGCAAATCGTACGAGATGACTGCAGACGGACTGCCTGTCCTGCTGGATACGCCGGAAGCCCAAAACCTGCTGTACAACTACTATGATTACTGCATTATTCTCAACGGTAAATACATTTCAACGGAAGACTCGAACAAAAACATCGAAGCCAACGCCTTTGACGCCAATTTCAAAGATTTCACCGTTAAAAGTATCCAAGCGGGTAATAACGACGGGTATACCTTGCCTCGGGTAGACATTCCGGTCGATGCCGAGATCAAATATGCCAAAATCCTGGAGGATTTCGAAAAGGAAATGCTGGCCAAGATTGTGACGGCTAAACCGGATCAATTCGATAAGGTCTACCAACAGAAAGTTGGAGAATACATGGCTATGGGCGGAACAGCTGTCATGGAAGGCAAAATGGCGGCATACGATGAGTTCTACAAACAGTAACTTATGAATTGGTCGGGCCTTTCGAGTGGGAGGCCCGATTTACACCTGAGCCTAAAGGAGTGGAATCTATTGTTAAATGTAGCCATCATCGGGGCCGGCGCCATTTCCCCGGCGCATATCCAAGCGTATTTACAATTTCCGGAGCAATGCAAAATCGTGGCCATCTGTGACATTTACCCGGATAAGGCCAAGTTAAGAATAGAAGAGTTTAAACTGGAAGCGGCCGTGTACACCGACTACAAGGAACTCTTCCAGCGCAGCGACATCGATCTGGTGTCCGTGTGTACGCCTCCGTATACTCACGCGGAAACGGCCATCGCCTTTTTGAATGGTGGCAAGCATGTCATCGTGGAGAAGCCAATGGCTTCCTCGCTGGAAGAATGCGATGCCATCAATGAGGCAGCGGAGCGAAGCGGTAAAATTTTATCTGTCGTGGCGCAAAACCGGTTTACTACGCCTATGATGAAGTTGAAGCATGTGCTGGACACGAAATTAATCGGCCCGGTTGTACACGCACAGATCGATTCTTATTGGTGGCGGGGCCATTGTTATTATGATTTATGGTGGCGGGGCACCTGGGAAAAGGAAGGAGGCGGCTGCACGTTAAATCATGCCGTGCATCATATCGATATTTTCCAATGGATGAACGGCATGCCTGCCGAAGTTACCGCGGTCATGAGCAATACATCGCACGACAATGCCGAGGTGGAGGATATCTCGATTGCGATAGCCCGTTATGATAACGGTGCGTTGGCTCAAATCACCAGCTCCGTGGTGCATCATGGCCAGGAGCAGCAACTGATTTTCCAAGGAAAGCACGCGCGTGTATCTGCCCCCTGGAAAGTGGCGGCTTCCATTTCTAAATCGAACGGTTTTCCGGAGGAGGACAAGGTATTGGAGGCCCGCATACAGAAGATCTATGATGAGCAAGCCGATCTTCCCTATGAAGGCCATCGCGGACAGATTCTCGATGTCCTGAAAGCTATTGAACAGAACACGCCTGTATTGGCAGACGGTATTCAAGGCAGACGGACGCTGGAGCTCATTACGGCGATTTATCAATCCGCAAGCACCGGACAGACGGTCAAGCTGCCGCTGGGATCGGATAGTCCTTTTTATTCGCGTCAGGGTATTCTGGAGAACGCAACCTATTTCTATGACAAGAAAACCAGTATCGAGAACTTTAGCGACAATACGATTACGTCGGGTGGCAATGCTTGAGAATCCGAAAGGAGCAGACACAATGACAAATAAACAGGACGGCATGAACTACGCGCCAAAAGGAAAGCCCAATCCCGTAGTTGGCCAGGGAGAGTTTCGGTTTGCAGCTATCGGCTTGGATCATGGACATATTTATGGGATGTGCAACGGTCTCACAGAGGCAGGTGCCGAACTCGTGGCGGTTTATGACCCGGACCCGGAGAAGGTGAAGCGGTTCGTAAATACTTTTCCCCAGGCGATAGCGGCACAGTCCGAGGAGGAGATTCTAAACGATCCGCAAATCAAACTGATTGCCGGCGCCTGCATTCCCTCTGAGCGTGGTGCTCTGGGGCTTAGAGCGTTGGAGCATGGCAAACATTATTTTGTCGATAAACCGGCCTTTACCACATTGGAGCAGGTAGATCAGGCACGTCTGAAAACGAAAGAGACCGGACTTAAATGGGGCATTTATTACGGCGAACGCCTGCATGTGGAAAGCGCTGTGTTTGCCGGCCAGTTGATTGAGGAGGGCGCCATTGGCCGTGTCGTTCAAGTGATCGGCACGGGACCGCATCGCGCCAATGTCAAGGCCCGGCCGGACTGGTTTTTTGATCCCGCCTATTACGGCGGCATTTTATGCGATATCGGTTCCCATCAAATTGAGCAATTTTTATCCTATACCGGCGCCAAGGACGCTAAAGTGCTGCACAGTAAAGTAGCCAATTACAATTTTAAGAATTATCCGAAGTTCGAGGATTTCGGCGATGCTACGCTGGTCGCAGATAATGGGGCCACGTTCTATTTTCGCGTGGATTGGCTGACACCCGATGGACTAGGCACGTGGGGCGATGGAAGAACCTTTATATTAGGCACCGACGGGTATATTGAAATCCGAAAATACATCGATATCGCCCGGGAAGCGTCCGGCAATCATTTGTATTTAGTCAACCATGAAGGCGAGCGTCACTTCGACTGTTCCGGCAAGGTGGGATACCCTTATTTCGGCGAGTTTATTTCGGATATTCTTAACGGGACGGAAAACGCGATGACGCAGGAGCATGCCTTTAAAGCAGCCGCTTTATGCATTGAAGCGCAAGCGTTGGCTGTAAAAATCGAAACGGCTTAAATCATACCCTTTGCACCGATTAGGACGGCAACCTTCAATCACGGGCTTTTCGCCTGTGATCTTTTTTTTGAGTAAGGTTATGCTTGGTTCCGTTACTTAGACAGCAAGGAGGAAGAGATTACAACGTCGAATTAGAAATGTATGATCATGACGGTTGGAACGGAGGATTACGTATTGAGAAGTGAACATGAAATGATGAGTACCCTTATCGATTTCGCTAAAAATGATAATAGAATTCGATTGGTCACTTTGGAGGGGTCACGTACAAATAAAAATATCCCCCCTGATACATTCCAAGATTATGACATCTCTTATTTTGTAACGGATATTCATTCTTTCAAGGAGAATGATCAGTGGCTTCAAATATTTGGGAAGCCAGTTATGATGCAAAAACCCGAAGATATGGAGCTTTTTCCATCAGAATTAGGTAATTGGTTTTCGTATATAATCCTATTTGAGGATGGAAATAAATTAGACTTAACGCTTATACCAATGAATGAAATAGATGATTATTTTACCAATAGCGATGGTTTAGTTAAGGTGTTGCTTGATAAGGATAATCTGATTAAATACGAAGTGATCGCAAATGATCGTCAATATTGGATTAAAAAGCCGACTGCTAGGGAATTCGATGATTGTTGTAATGAGTTCTGGATGGTTTCAACATACGTGGTAAAAGGATTAGCGAGAAAAGAAATACTATTTGCTATTGACCACTTAAACGAGATAGCAAGACCAAATTTATTGAGAATGATGGCTTGGAAAATCGGCTTAGAGCAAGGATACAACTTGAGCATTGGGAAGAACTATAAGTTTATAGAACGTTACCTCTCAAATGAAGATTGGGAAGAACTCCTTTCAACCTATTCTGAGAATGGGTATCAGGAAATGTGGAAGTCCTTATTAACTTGTTATGAGCTATTTAGAAAATACTCAAAAGCTGTGTCAGAAAGTCTTGGGTATAAGTATCCAGATTACGATGAAGCTATTACTAAGTATACGGAGAGTATTTATACTACTTTGTAAATAATCACCTTATTATCCTATTAGGAATTAATGTAACAATGGGCTAGTTAATATATCTCATATAAAGGGTGATACCATGTACGACCAATTAACCGCTTACTGCTTATCCAAGAAAGGAGCCGTTCAGGATTATCCGTTCGGTCCAGACCCGCTGGTGATGAAGGTAGGAGGCAAAATGTTTGCGCTGCTTACCGAGGTTGGCGATGACAAAGAGGTGCACATTTCGCTGAAATGCGACCCTGTGATTGCGGCAAATCTAAGGGAGCAGCATGAATGTGTTCGCCCTGGATACCACCTGAACAAAACACATTGGAACACGGTTATTGCAGACGGCAGTCTTCCTATGGAGGACTTGGAACAGATGATTGACCATTCCTATGAATTGGTGCTCGGCACGCTCACGAAGGCAGCCCGTGAGGCGGTGCTCCTGAAAATTGACGGGAAGTAAAGCAAATTTGTCAATTTTAATCCTTGATTTCACTTGGTTTTTTATATCCTCTTGCCAGTTTTCAATTTTGCCTGCTCCAGCTCTCTTAAAAAGTTTGAAAAATTGATGCTAAAGTTAATTTCCTGTTATGGAATTCTATGGCAAATGGCAATAAGATTAGGTTGCATCATGACTTTATGAGCATTTCCGGGGAAAGGAGGATATTGGGACCAAAAGAGGCAAGCAGGGAAAATATGAACCAAGAGGTGAGAAATGTGAAGAAGAAATGGTGGATTGCGCTTTGCTCTTCGCTTCTTCTGTTGACTTCATTGGCGATCACTGCGAAGGGTGCTACTGTGTTTTGGGAACCCATGACGTACTATAATTCACAGACCTGGGAAATGGCCAACGGGTATTCTAACGGCAACATGTTCAACTGTACCTGGCGGGCTAACAATGCAACGTTTACAAATGATGGCAAGCTGCGTCTCGCACTTACAAGCCCTTCCTATAATAAATTCGATTGTGCGGAGTATCGCAGCAAATTCAAAGCCGGATATGGGTTGTACGAGGTAAGTATGAAGCCGGCAAAAAATGTGGGCATCGTTTCTTCCTTTTTTACTTACACGGGGCCAACCGACGGAACACCATGGGATGAAATTGATATCGAATTTTTAGGCAAGGATACGACAAAAGTACAATTCAATTATTTTACTAACGGTGTTGGAGGAAATGAAAAGGTCATTGATTTGGGCTTCGACGCATCTCAAAGCTATCATACCTATGCCTTCGATTGGCAGCCTGACTCCATAACGTGGTATGTTGACGGTGTTGCAAAGCATAGGGCAACTAAGAATATTCCTAAAACCCCCGGCAAAATCATGATGAATATTTGGAATGGCACTGGAGTAGACAGTTGGCTCGGATCGTACAATGGAGCTAATCCGCTATACGCTTACTATGATTGGGTAAGATACACTAGTAATTAATTAGCAAACAATCCGGGCAGGGCACTCCTGTTCCGGATTGTTTGCTATTTTTTCAAGAATAAGGGGCTTCTAGGGAATGAACTATATCTAAAATTTAACTTAGTTGTACTTTTCTCAACTTGTTATCCGATGTTGTTTTTTCCTGATCGCCATCTACAACTTTATACTAGTATAATGACTCTAGGTGATGATGATGGGATCGAAAAGGGGAAGAAAGAAATTCAAGTTTACGTTGTCGTTAAAATTTTCGATCGTACTGTTCGTGTTATTGAGCATTGCGGTCGCGCTAAACGGCCGCTCGTATAGAGTGAGCATCCATGTGATCGAAAGTGATATTCAAAACTCATATTACGAGCAATTGCGATTCTTTCTAGTTCAGTTGGACAACCAGGTAAATAATTTGGCCGCTAACTTGCTGCAGTTAGAGGAAGACTCCATCATGAAACAATACATAAACACGACAGCGCCTGAAGATCTGTTTGATTTTAATATGCTTCGATCCAATATGTATGAAAGAATTAAGCTGCAGAGTGTATCCTCCAACTGGCCTATGGAAATCAGCGTATTTCTAAAATCAAAAGAAGAGGTCATCTCTACCCGGCCAGACGTAGTCTATGAGGAGCTTGCTTCCATTCCGAAGGTGGATCTTAGCAAAGGGTTATGGAATTACGAACCAGGCCAGGGCAATAGCGAGAATTATTTTACTATGGTTCGATTAGCTCCTGGATATGCCATCATTGCCCGGTTTTCAGATACCTATATTCACGATATGATCAATAAATTCCAGCAAAATTCGAACCGGCACACCATGCTGTATCATCCGAAATTCGGCTTCATCGGGAATCCACCCTCGGATTTGGGGGAATGGAAAGAGCAGCTGGACTGGAATTCCTTGGAAGAACCAGGCAACCGGATACTGAACTTCAAGGAGCATCGCCTGCTCCTTAATTATGCTCCTGTGGGGAGTCTGGATTGGGTTATGATCGATTTGGTGCCGCTTGAGAAAGTCGTCTTGCCAGTGAAGGAAAGCAGCCAATTTTTCATACTTGGAATTATTGCGATGCTGGCGATTGGCGTGATTATTACTGCTCTGATATACAGGCAGATACAGTACCCCATCAACGAGCTGGTCATGAAGCTGCAGGATATCCGGTCCGGCAATTTTTCTTCGCGTTTGAAAGCCAAGCACCGGGATGAGTTTCAAGATGTGTTCTCCGGCTTTAATGACATGGCGGAGCGCATTCAGGAGCTCATTGAAAAGGTGTACGAGGAGAAGCTCCGATTAAAGGAAGCTGAACTGAAGCAGCTGCAATCGCAAATCAACCCCCACTTTCTATACAATTGTCTGTTTTATATTAAAAATATGGCCAAATTGGGCGAGGATGAGCAAGTCGTAGCTATGGCACTCAATCTGGGAGAATACTACCGATATACGACCCGTCTTGAAAATCCGCTGACTACGGTTCGAGAGGAGGTCAATTTCTTAAGGAATTATCTGAACATTCATTGCTTCCGCAAACCGATGAGCTACGAGGTGCATATTTCTGAGGATCTTATGGAGGTATCGATCCCCCGGCTGTTTATCCAGCCCTTAGTTGAAAACGCTATTATTCATGGCATCGAAAAGAGTGATCAAGAAGGGAAAATTAGAATCCAAGGCTTCTTCATATCGGGAGGATTTGTTATCTCAGTCGAAGATTCTGGGGATGGTCTGGAGCCGGACAACCTTGAGAGGCTTCGCGAAAAAATGAGCCTTCCGCTTACCCCCGAAACAGGCTGCGGCTTGTGGAATACCTGTCAGAGAGTTATGAACCTGTATGCTCCAGGTTCGGGGCTGGAATTCGATCGTTCCGGCTTGGGAGGGTTAAGGGTATCGATCCGTTGCATGACTAAACAGCAGGAGGAACCAGATGTTAAGTTTGCTGATTGTTGATGATGAACCGACGATCGTGGATACACTGGCTGTGACGATCGATTGGGAGCAGCTCGAAATCATGACGGTGTACAAGGCATATTCTGCAAAAGATGCGTTGTTGATTCTGTCGGAGCATGCGGTTGATATTGTGATTGCAGACATTAATATGCCCCGAATGACAGGCATTGAACTAGTTGCAGAGATCTGCCGGCAGTATCGGCACGTGAAAAGCGTGCTGCTCTCGGGCCACGCAGAGTTTGCCTACGCCAAGCAAGCCATCAAATATGGCGTGTCCGACTATTTGCTCAAGCCCGTTTCCGATGAGGACCTTATTGCTGTGATCAGCAGGCTGGTACACAAGATCAAGATGGAATGGCAGGAGGTTGTCTCCCAAACACGTGTTGTCGATACCCTGAAGGAAAGCTTGCCGATCCTGAAGGATAAGCTTCTGAATGAAATGTTAATGGGCAGGCTGAAGGGAGATTCCTTGATCTATCTCTTGGACTTGTATGAGCTTCCTTTTCATTTAGGAGATGAAATTTGCATTATGGTCATTCGCATGGAGGAAAGCCTGCCGGAATTTAATGAGCGGGATTTTTACTTAGTGGAATATGCCATCATGAATATCGCTGTGGAGATGTTGGGAGATTCTCATGACTTATGGCCCTGTAAGGATGCCAATGGCCTCCTGGTTCTGCTTGTCCGGAACAAATCCGGCAGAGATGATAACGAAATGGTGGATGAAACTAAGAAATTCGATTCGCTGGCGATGCAGCTTCAACGTAATATCGGATTGTACTTGAAACGGGTCGTCTCCATTATTGTAAGCAAGTGGGGGAGATTTCCCGAAGACATTAGCACACTGTACAGTTATATCACGGAGCAAATCCGCAGCAGGCTGGCAAATGAGTCGGGCTGCTTCCTGTCTGGCCAGCTTCCCGAAGCAGCTTGTGTACAACAGCCCTTGTATCGCTTGTACGAAACACCTACGCTGCAGCATCTGCTTGAAAACCGCAGATGGGGGGAATTTCGGGAAAAGCTAGAGAAGGTTATTCAGGATATGAAGCAAGCGGGGAACTTGTCGGAGGAGCATGTCCGGGAAGCTTATACTGTAGTGGTGGGTTCGTTCTATTATTATGCACACAAACATAATCGATTGCTAAGCGACCTGGTCGGAAATACAACTGTTCTGGACCGGTCTGTTTATTCTGTCCAGCAATTTTCGGAGTGGGCGTTTTACATGCTGGATAAAATTCAGCGCAGCGACCAGGCAGAGCAGAGAAGCTCTAGAGAAAAAATGACCTTAAAAATAAGAGAATACATCGACCGAAACTTGAGCACGGCATCCCTGCAAACGATAGCGGATGCGGTCTATCTTCATCCCGTGTATTTGTCCCGGCTATATAAAACAGAAACGGGAGAAGGAATAAGCGAATATATCCAAAAGCAGCGCATGCTGAAGGCGGTTGAAATGCTCAAAAACAACTCCCTGAAGATTTACGAAATTTCCGAGCATATGGGCTTCAAAAATGCTGCGTATTTCAGCAAATTATTTCGAGAAGAATATGGCATGACCCCAAATGAATTTCGAGAACAATTATAATATATTAGCGTATGTATGAGCTTCTCCGGTTGAAGGCAGGGATAGAATGCCTTTAATTTAGAGAAGCTCGTTTATTTTTTTGCATATTAATTGTTTCTTTATTAGTCATTCTATCCGTTGAAGTGAACCCCAGAAAAGGTGGTCAATAAAAACATAGTAATGTTTAAATCGAGTTATTTTGGTTCCCGCGGATTCTTTTTACAATAAAAATACAGCGCAGGCAACTGCGTACGCATCTAATTTTAATGAAAGAAAAACGGGGGGACAACAATGAGTAAGAAACGGATCAGCCTAGTCCTTTTGACCATCATCGTCATGATGAGCATGATCTTATCGGCTTGCGGGGGCAGCAAAGGCAGCAGCAGCTCAGGAAATCAAACGGACAAGAATGCGAACAATTCAACGACAGGCGCTCCGCAAGAAGAAGTGACGCTGACCGCCTGGATTATGCCGAACAGTCCGAAGCCAGATAAAGATTTCATGACCGCCATGAAGCCTTATCTGGATCAGAATCCAAACGTTAAATTGAACGTCACGGTTCTCGACTGGGGTTCAGCATGGACGAAGATCACCACGGCTGCAACGAGCGGTCAAGGTCCTGACATCCTGCAATTGGGCACTACTTGGGTGCCTGCCATTGCGGCAATGAATGGGATCGAAGATTTGACGGATCGTGTTGAGGAATTGGGGGGACAAGCCAATTACCTTCCTGCCAGCTGGAAAACAACGATGATCGACGGGAGCTCCGAGGTGTATGGTGTACCGTGGTTTGTGGACGCCCGGGCTCTCTTCTATCGCAAGGATGCCCTTGATAAAGCGGGGTTAGATCCGGCAACTGCGTTTAAGGATTGGGATACCTTTAAGCAGACGTTGAGCAAATTGAATGGAATCGAGATCGAAGACCAGAAAATGACCGCCTTCGGCGTACCCGGCAAAAACGACTGGAACGTTCCGCACAATATTTTCCCATGGATTTGGGCTGCGGGCGGCAGCGTATTTAATGAAGACAATACCAAGGTAACATTCAATGATCAAACCGCTCTAGAAGGAGTCATGTACTACACCGGCCTGGCCAATGAAGGACTGGTGGAGAAGGCTTCCCTCGAGAAGAACTCATCCCAGATCGAGAGCGACTTCTCGGACGGTAAAACGGCAGTCATGGTGAGCGGCGCCTGGATGATCAAAAACTTTGCAACTCCTGAGGAAGACGGAGGCGTAGGCGGAAAAACCGCAGCCCAAAATTACGGCGTAGCTGCGCTTCCAGCGGGTCCTGCAGGTCCATCTACATTTATTGGCGGCAGCCACTTGACGATCTTTAAAGGCTCCAAGCACAAAGAAGCGGCATGGGATATCATTAAGTACTTGTCCAGTGATGAAGCACAGCTGACTTATTCTCAATTGTCCGGCCAGCTGCCGGGCAAAAGATCGGTGATGGAGTCGCTGGCATCCGACCCGAATTATAAAGCATTGGTTGAGGCTACGAATTACGGGATGTCTTATCCTTCTATTCCTCAATGGGGACCTTGTGAGACAGCTCTTGTAAAATACTTCGGAAATATTTGGGACATTGTAGCGGGTGTTTCTGGAACTTACAATGAAGCATCGATCCAAAAACAGCTCGATGATGCAGCTAATGAAGTCAGTGCTATCCTGAATCAGTAACAATCCAAATGTGCTATCAAGTGCTCGCTTGATAGCACACTTTATTAGAAGGAAGTGAGACACCGTGGAAATATCAAGAAATCCGGATACGCCGGAAGTCAGAAAACCCTTCGGAGCCCGGTTCAAAAAGGGGTTTAGGGAATACCGCGTCGCGTATTTATTCATACTTCCCACCTTTTTGTTTATGATGCTTGTTCACGTCTTGCCCATGATCCAAGGGATCGTAATGTCATTTTTGAAGTTGAATCAGTTTACATTAAGCCAGTATTTAAAAGCCCCGTTTATTGGATTGAAAAATTATTCGGAGCTGCTTTTCAATGAAAATAATCCTGTCCGTCAAGGTCTGGGATACGCGCTGCGGAATACGGCCATATACAGTGTCGTCGTAACCATTTCTGTAATGATTATTGGATTACTTGTCGCGATCCTGCTGAACCGGGATTTCCCGGGAAGGGGGATTGCCAGAGCGGCCATGCTGCTTCCGTGGGTTGTTCCCTCCTATGTTGTGGGAGTCCTTTGGGGATTTATGTGGCAAAAAGAAGGCATCATTAATTATATTCTGGTCGATATCCTGCATTTAATGTCTGATAAGCCCTTCTGGCTGATTGGTCAAAATACGATTTGGGCGATCATTATTCCTACTGTATGGAGAAGCTGGCCATTCATCATGATTGTCTTTCTGGCTGGACTCCAAACGATTCCGGATGATCTCTACGAAGCAGCGAAAATTGATGGTGCCGGCCGATTGCGGCAGTTTTTTACTATTACCCTTCCGATGCTGAAGCCGATCATCGCTGTTCAGCTTCTATTCCAGATTATCAACAATGTGTACTCTTACAATATCGTCGCCATGATGTTCGGAAACGGATCCGGCTACCCTGGCAAATGGGGCGATTTGCTCATGACCGCCTTGACCAGACAGACTTTCGGATATTGGTCCTTCGGGGTTGGCGCGGCGGCCTCTTTCCTTCTGATGGGAGCTATGTTGATTATTGTGGGGATATGGTATCGAATCTTTAGATCGGAGTTGAGAGTGGATTGAATACCCGAATCGCGAAAAAACTAGAGTATTACTCCCTAAATACGCTCACCTGGGTGATTGTTGCAGTTGTCGTATTCCCGATTTTTTGGATGGTCAAGGTTTCCCTCCATACAAATGGTGAGATCCTGCAGGGGATAACCAGCATGGCGATCCCTGAGCCGCAATGGCTTAACTACAAGAATCTTTGGGAAACGATCAATTTTGGCCAATATTTTAAAAACAGCTTGTTGATTTGTACCGCAACGATGCTAATTTCTTGTTTCCTGGCCATATTGGCGGGATATGCACTTGCCAGGTACAGGTTTCCGGGCTCCGGATTGTTCGGAATCAGCGTCATCGGGACACAGATGATTCCGGGTATTATGTTTCTGTTGCCCATTTATTTATTATTCTTAAATATCAAGGATACGCTTGGCCTTCCTATGGTGGATACGTATTGGGGAATGGTGCTGGTCTATTCAGCATTCTATACGCCTATGAGTATTTGGATTATCCGGAGCTTTTTTGTTTCGATTCCAAAGGATTTGGAAGAATCCGCACGGATTGACGGCTGTAATCGAATCCAGGCTTTTGTCCGGATTATTCTGCCCCTTTCCTTGCCTGGCATTATCGCCATGTGTGTGTATATTTTCTTGACGGCTTGGGACGAATTGATGTTTGCCTGGGTGCTGACGACGACCCCGGAAGTTCAAACGATTCCCGTAGGGATCAGGCTGTTTGTGGGCCAATATACCAACCGTTATGATCTGTTGATGTCTGCGGCGACGGTTGTTACACTACCCGTTATTATTACCTTCTTCTTATCGCAGAAGTATTTTATCAGCGGGATGACAGCCGGCGCGGTGAAAGGGTAGCCTTGGCAAGACAAACAAACAGCTTATTTTCCGAAAGGAAGATAAGCTGTTTGTTTTTGCATATCGTGTTTGATTCTATTCCTCCGGGTAAGGGGTGTATTTCATCCATTCATACTCCGCCGTAATAGGGGACGCACCGTCGTAGGGGCCCAGCCATGAGTCAACACCGGTGCCGTTCCAGAGGTTCATCATGATTTTGGCAGGGGTGACGGGAATGTCAGCCGTTGCCGTATGTACCAGCTTTCCGTCAATGTACCAATTGATTTCCTCCTTTGTCCACTCAAAGGCGTAATCGTGGAATTCCTCAGAGGCATCATACCCAAGATCAATTAGTTTCTCATGGTTGCCGACCCCGTCGGTGTAATAGTTCAATTGGACTTGGGTCGTATCCTTGCCAAGGAATTCGATGTCAATTTCGTCCCAAGGCGTTCCGAAGGGGGGGCCAGTATATACAAAGAAAGAGGATACAATTCCTGTATTTTTGGCCGCCTTCATACGAACTTCATATTTGCCGTAATGATAGGTATCCAAGGTTTTGTACTCCGAGCCCTGTATATTTCCAGTATCATTCTTTGTAAGCATCAGTTCCATTGTTGAACCGTTAAAATGGATATTGTCGGCGGACCATACACAGTCAAAAGGGTCCCCATTGGAGTATCCGGTAGACATCTCCCACTTTGCCGGGTCATGCCTTGCAAATGTTTGAACCCAAGTGTTTTCTTGTTGGAGCTCATGGGTATCGCCGTTTTTGTCTGAACAACCTGCACCCAATAAGGCGATTAAAACGGTAAAAACAAAAACTTTCTTTTTCATCTGATCATCCATCCTGTCGTTTAATCTTATTTCATTCTAGATGGACTATCGATGGGGATTAAAGAGCAATCTTTCAACATAGCTATTATATTATTTACTTGTTCCATGAATGGACTGATACCATTCGTTCACTTCTCTGGTCATTTGTTCTCCGCCGTTTGCCTTCCAATTCGCCACAAAATCATCGAAGTAGTCTATATTTTTTTTACCGTAAATGATTTGTAAAAACGTCTCATGCTGTGTTTGCTGAAGCTGGTCGCCCTTCTCCAGCATGGTGGGTGTCGGCGGGCCTTGATACTCGTTGGGTAACCGGCTGGAGAATAGCTGGGCGAGCACGGGTTTCTCGGTGTCGGACACCATTCTCGTCCAATGGGACGGAATTCGTGCGCCGTCATAGGTGAGGGTATAGGCCGTGACATCGACATAACCGCCGGGGATGAGGCTTCGATCCATGGAATACTTGCCATTTACCATCGTATAGTCATAGTCTTTTGCCATGCCGTACGCGAATTCTCCTTCGCCTAATCCTTGTGTTTCGTACAGGTCGTTCATGTAACGGAAAAAAGCTTGTGGATTCCTTATGTTTTTGTTGATGAGTACAGCCCCGTTTCTAGGTTGAGAAGCACGATGATACGATTTGCCGTCTGGCCCTTTTGGCAGGGGAATGGCGATGAATTTAGCCTGGGGATTCTTTTCCGTGAGTACGTTAAGCGGCCAGAACCGCATCCAATGGGGTCCGATAACGATGCCTGCTTTTTCTTGGGAAAATAATCGGGCGGCCGACTCTTCATCCTGCCATAACGCTTCATTCGGAAAGTACCCTGCCTCTCTCCATTCTCTAAGTTTGATCAAACCTTGCTTGGCTGAAGTTTGGATCGACCCGAACTCCAACTGATTCTGAGCTTCGCAGAAATTCCATTGTTCCGGCAGGCAGCCGTACATGCCGAATACCCAGCTGATGTCAGCCATCCAAGTGCTGATGGTGTTGCCCAGACTAACGGCCAGGCCGTAGGTGTCATCCTTCCCGTTGCCGTCGGGATCTTGGTAAGTAAATGCCTCAAGCACCTTTTCCAGCTCCGGCAGGGTGGTAGGAGGGGACAACCCGACCTTTTCAAGCCAATCCTCCCGAATCCACATCATGGGATCGGAATTATAGTCATAGTCCAGAATCGGAATGGCATAATGCTCTCCTTGCCGTTCGTAAGGATACCAGACGGAAGGGTTCTCATTCATCGCCTTTTTCCAGACGGGAGATGCGTATTGCTCGAACAAATCATCTACGGCCATAAATTGGCCGGAATCAATCATCTGATGAACGACATCGGTTCTAACCGGAATAATATCGGGCATCTCTTGTTTATTCAGCAGATGCAGCTTCAATTTGGTTGAGAATGTACTGTCCGGGGTTGTCCATAAATATTGAAGATCAATGCCTAATTTCTCGCGCACCGATCGGGTATGAACGTTATCTTCAATGTTTTCGCCATTCTTGAAGCTAAGGGACGGCCGCAAACTAAATACGGTTGTCAATGTTTCCGGTTGGTTTCGGCTCTCAGATGGTGCATCGGACTGCGTCCACTGGCCGTGTTGATAGAGTTCGTACATCGCTATCAGAATGAGGAGTATTGCTGGTACGAACCATGTTTTTTTCATATTCTATCCCTCCGAAAATCATTGTATCATGGAACGAATTGACATTGAACGCTGGTTCCGCCTTGCCGATCAAACTAGTTAACGGACAGCTAGAAAAGCTAAGAAGTAGTTATATGGCCGGTGGCAACATCCCTTTTATAATGAACTTACATTGCGATAAGGGAGAGTGAGTATACGGTGAAACGGTTCATTGCACAAGGTCTAGTCCTGTGTATGTTGTTCAGCAGTTTCATGACTGCGGGTTATGCCAGTCCGATGAAAGAGGATTCCAAGGAAAGTGACATAAAGGGCCATTGGGCCGAAGCTATGCTTGGGAAGTGGACCTCTTTGGGAGTTTTGTCGGGATATCCCGATGGGAAGCTCCACCCGAATCAGCCTATGTCCAGAGCTGAGTTCAGTATGCTGCTGCAGCGGGTGTTCGGTATTAGCGGAACGGACCAGCCCGCATTTAAGGATGTGCCGGCGGACGCTTGGTATGCTTCTTCCCTGGCAGCAGCTGCTCATGCCGGATTTATTAAGGGGTACGAAGACGGAGCGTTTAAACCTAACAACTCGATTACGAGAGCCGAAGCAACTGTGATGATGTCCAGAGCTTTTCAGCTGTCTGAAATCGAGCGGGGAATGGGCACGGATGTGATGGGCATTTTTTCGGACAAATCAGAAATTCGCCCTTACTCCTTGTCTGCTGTAAAAGAACTGGTTATGGCGGGGGCCATCCAAGGATATCCGGACGGTTCTTTCCGGCCCGATCGATGGGTTACCCGCGGTGAGGCGGTTGTCATGCTGGATCGGCTTGCCGGGACACTGTACAACAAGGCTGTCACCGATGAACGGAAGGAAATGCTGGCAAATGCTGTAGTCAATTCGAAAGCTGTGATGCTCCGAAACAAAGAGATTACGGGAAATCTGTATCTAACCCAGGGGATCGGCAATGGGGACGTGACGATAGAAAATTCGAAAGTCGCCGGCGTAACCTTCATAAACGGCGGGGGGCAAAACAGCATCCATATCAAAAACACGGAATTAGCAAAGGTGGTGCTGTATAATCTGGATCATCCTATCCGCGTAACCGTGGAAGGTGAGTCCGTAATTCAACAGCTGATATTGCGCAGTCCGGCTGTGCTTCACGTAGATGATGGAGCTGCGATTCAGCAATTGATGCTTCAGAAAGGTTCAAGCGGAACAGTAATGAGTGGAAAAGGTGAAATCTCCCGCGTAAAATCTGAAGCGGCAGGAATCATGGTAAACGGCAAAGAGCTGGAGCAAGGGAAAGAGTACATTTGGCCGTCTGAGAGGGAAGCGTTGATATCTGCTGACGAGAAGGGCGTTCCAGCAGGGAATACGGGGAAAGAAACTGGCGGGTTGAATCCATCACCGGGGAATAGCAGCCCTGGCACGGGCAGTAATTCGGGATCCCTTCCGCCTGACTCCTGGTCACCTGTGGTTGCGCAGGGAAGCTTACCTGGTACAACAAAGGTAACTGCCACAGTCTCTGCAGGGAACCGGCTGGCTGTCCTGGTATCCAACAAAGAGATTTCCTCTATGCAGGCCGGGGAAGCATTGCATAAGAGCAATTTATTGATAGATCCCTATGAATCAGGAACCGATATCTCCGGGGTTGACTCAAGCATTAACAAGTATCTTGGAGTTTATGAAGTTGATCAGAACGGAAAGATTGTCCGTTTCCGGCAGATGGTCTTGACGGAAGCAAATATTAAGCCTGAAGCATGGAATATGGTTTGGAATGATGAATTCGCAGGAACCCAAATCGACACCAGCAAATGGAACCATGTGCGAGGCGGTGGCGGTTACGGGAATAATGAGCTTCAAAACTATACGGATCGCGCAAAGAACGCTCGCATTGAGAACGGGCATTTAGTTATTGAAGCCCATAAGGAAGATTATCAAGGCAATGCATACACTTCCGCGAAGCTGACGACTGAGGGCAAGGGAGATTGGACTTACGGCAAATTTGAGATTCGTGCCCAAATGCCGCAAGGCAAAGGAATATGGCCAGCGATCTGGATGATGCCTACGGATCAGAATTTGTATTCCGGTTGGCCGGCTAGCGGAGAAATCGATATCATGGAGCTTCTGGGCCATGAGCCGAATAAAATATATGGCACTCTTCACTATGGACTGCCTCATGAGCAATCGCAGGGCAGCTACACTCTGCCTGAAGGTGCCACGTTTGCCGACGATTTTCATACCTTTGCGGTAGAATGGGAGCCCGGAGAGTTCCGTTTTTACGTGGACGGGGTGTTGTATTCCAAGCAGAACAACTGGTTCAGCCAAAATCAGCAGGAAGGTGGAGAATACACCTATCCCGCACCCTTTGACAGGGACTTCTTCCTGCAGTTGAATCTGGCTGTTGGCGGCGATTGGCCAGGGAATCCGGACTCCACTACGGAATTTCCGCAAAAGATGCTCGTAGACTATGTCCGTGTCTATGAAAGGGATGGTCAGGCTTATCGCCAGCCAGTTATGCCTGCAGCCAAGAACGTCGTCATAAGAGAGCCGGGAGAAGATGGGAATTATGTGGAGAACGGAACGTTTGAAGATGAATTGAACCATTGGGTGTTTCAACCGTTCGCCCCACCTGCTGATCTGTTCGGCGGTAGAGGATCTGTGGCGGTGGATCAAGGAGCAGTGAAAACAACCATAGATCAGGAAGGGGACGTCAATTACGCCATCCAGCTGATTCAAGCCGGCTTGCCATTGATTAAAGGATCGACCTACCAGCTGTCCTTTGATGCATGGTCGTCAGGAGACAGAACGATGATAGCGTCATTGTCGGGCCCTGACCGGAGCTACACCCGCTATATGGATGACAAAACGGTTGCGCTTACCGCGGAACGGCAAAACTACACCTATACTTTTACCATGAATTCGGATACGGACCCTAATGCCAGACTAGAGTTCAATATGGGGGACGCAGGCACCCTGCCGGTATGGATTGATGAGGTGCGTCTTGTTAAAACTGCTGATCCCGATCCAAATATGCCTCGTAGTGCTTTACCGAGCGGAAACTTGATTTATAACGGCACTTTTGATCAAGGCAAGGATCGCCTCGGCTTTTGGAAGATCGATGGACCGGGCAGCGCGGATGCGAATTATTATGTCGGAAGCGCGATAACTGACCGCAAGCTGTACGTAAAGCCAAGAACTGCTGGACAGCCTGATGCGCTTGTTCTTCGTCAGGATCGGTTAAACCTCATAGAAGGAAAGATGTACATTCTGTCATTTAGCGCTAGAGCGGAAAATAACGTATCCATTTCGGCACGGATAGGCAATGAAGATAAGCCGAGTCTTTATGGAGAGCAAGTGTTTGCCATAGGAACAGAACCGCAAACTTATTCATGGATTTTTACAATGGGCCCGGTGCACAGCTCAAGCCAGCTTGAATTCGGGTTGGGGGCTTTGACGCATCGCCTTGAGCTGGATAATGTGAGCTTGAAGGAAATGAGTCCGCCTGTGGTGGTCAACGGTTCGAAGCGGATTGAAGCGGAGAATTATTCTGATATGAAAGGCGTACAAAAGGGAGAAGACGGATTAAGCGTTGGCTGGATCGATCCGGGCGACTGGATGCAGTACATCATCGATGTCAAGAAGGCTGGCGAATACAAGATTGCTTACTACGTTGCGTCGGGATATGAAGGGGGCGGATCATTGACCTTGCTGGCCAAGCAGGGCAGCGTATATACGCATACATTGCCCGTAGGCGAGATCCAGGAGACGGATGCGGATTTCAAATATACGTGGAACGTAGCGAATACGGGCGATTGGGGAATCTTCAAACTGATGGAGCAGACCATTCAGCTGAATGAAGGAATCCAGACCTTGCAAATCTATGCTCCTCATGTGAATATTGACTATTTTACGCTGACGGATGTCAATCAGCGGAGTTCCACCGGAAATCTAATTCGCAATGGGACCTTTGATGCCGATGTCAGTGAGTGGCAGACCTATCAGTCGGACAACAAGTCCGATAAGCTCTCTATTATGGCGAAGGATGGTGTCATGCAAATTCAACTCCCTGAATTAATGCCCGAAAATTGGAACCAGCAGGTCTATCAGGAGGGCCTCACGTTGGAGCAGGGGAGAATCTACTCGGTAACCTTTGATGTCTATTCCACGGTAGATCGGCCAATTCAATTGGGTGTAGGCGTTGTGGATCCCAGCAATAACTATGCGTATACGGATTTCCTTGACGGCAGCAAGCCTACGATTTGGCTAACTCAGGTGAAGCAGCAGCAGCAATTTTCCTTCGTGATGAACCATCCGACGGAAACCAATGCCAAGCTGGAATTTGATTTGGGCCAGCTAACGATTGGAGGGAATGTATACGATAAGGCGGGGGTTATTTTCCTGGATAATATTCGGCTTAGCAGCAGTCTGATTCAGAACGGACTGTTCGGTGAAGGAACGGATCATTGGTCGGCCTATTGGGGGGATGAGTGGAACGGGCATTCTTCCGGAAGCTTAACCCAGAGTGGCGGAGAGATGGTGATCCAAATCGGTTCGGCAGGAAGCCAAAATTGGAATCCGCAAATCAGCCAGGAGGGAATCCGGCTCGAAGAAGGTAAAACCTATCAGATTTCCTTGGATGCCCGTGCGAGCGTTCCGAGAAAAATAAATATCGGTCTTGGAAAAAAGCTAAGCGAAGATCCTTGGCATGTCAGCTATTTCGGAACGGATTTGTCATTGACTACGGATATGGAGAGATACACATTTAAATTTACAATGAAGGGTACGACAGAGGATCATGCCAGAATCGATCTGAATGTGGGCGAGGTTGAGGGCTTGGGTTCCAATACGGAGGTCATTTTAGACAATATCGTGCTGGTTGAGGTAGATTAAAGCCGTCAGGCACCGGTATAAAAGAATTGTAGAAAAGGTACAGTCCCTTAAGTGGTTGGGTGGCTGTACCTTTTTTTGTTATATATTTATGACATCATTTCCCATGGATGATTTGGTTCTTGGTACGGTTTAAAAAGGGGTTGCTTAGGCTGGCCTTTTTCAATTATAATACTGAATAATTGTTCAGTATTCTGAAAGCGGTGATTCAGGAGTGAATAAAAAGAAGCAGCAGAGCGAGCAGACCCAGAGGAAGATTGCTGATGCATCCCGGGCATTATTTATACAAAAAGGCTATAAGGCTACCTCGATTGAAGATATCGTCAATGCAACCGGCTGCAGTGCAGGAAATATTTATTATCATTTCAAGAATAAAGAGGGGCTATTTCTATATTTGATTGAGGAATGGAACCGGGAATGGGAAGAGACGTGGCTCGCCGAGGAGCCGCTCTATCCGACGACGATCGATAAATTGTACAGCATGGCAGAGCATTTGGCGCTTGATCAATTAAATCATCCGCTGTCCAGGGTCGCTGATGAGTTCTACAACAATTCGGAGAAAGCCTCGGACGTGGAGGAGCGTATAAATGAAATTGTCAAAGGATATCTAACTTTTAATCGGCAGCTGCTGCAAAAAGGAATCGACAATGACGAACTAAAAATCACAGATGTTGACGGACTAGCCATGATTTTGGACAGTCTTCTGCTGGGCTTAAGTCAGCACTCGCGCAATATGGGTCAGGAGGAAACGCTGCAGGCTTACCGGTTGGCTATGGATGTTTTTTTGCATGGGATCGCCAAGCCAAGCCCATAGTTTATTTTTTTATCCCATGATTTTGAATGAATATTCAGTATGTTCCATAACAACGTTTGGGGGAAACAAGCATGGCTTTAATGTTAAAAAACCGGGGAGCAATACTGATCCTCATGTTGAATATTTTTCTCGTATTTACGGGAATAGGCCTGATCATACCGATTATGCCCAAGTTCATGAATAATTTAGGCATCGGCGGGAGCACGATCGGCCTGCTGGTGGCAACCTTTTCACTGACGCAGTTTCTTTTCTCGCCGCTGGCCGGCCGGCTGGCCGACTCGTATGGAAGAAAGCGGATGATCGTCCTCGGCATGATCGTATTCGCTGTATCTGAAGTCATATTCGGGATGGCGAGCGCTCCCGCGCTATTGTTTGCCTCGCGGATGCTCGGCGGCATAAGTGCTGCCATGATCATGCCGGCCGTGATGGCTTATGTCGCGGATATTACGACCGAAGAAGAACGCGCTGCCGGGATGGGTTATATTAACGCGGCGATTACCACGGGCTTTATCATCGGTCCCGGTATTGGAGGATATATCGCCGAATTCGGTATCCGCGTTCCTTTTTTCGCTGCAGGAGCCGCAGGGTTTATAGCAGGCTGTATGTCCTTGTTTGTCCTGAGGGAATCTCTTTCTGCAAAGAAATCTTCATCCGACTCATCAGCTGCAGCGGACAAAGGGGGCAGTCTTCTATCCCAATTGCTGAATTCCTATCGAGAGCCCTTCTTTTTAAGCTTGATTATCGTGTTTGTCATGTCCTTCGGACTGGCCAACTTTGAGACCGTATTTGGACTGTTTGTCGATCATAAATTCGGATTTCAGCCCGGAGATATTGCCTTTATCATCACCTTTGGCTCTATCGCTGGAGCCGTGGTTCAGGCTACGGCCTTCAGCTGGATTTTGAATCGCTTTGGCGAGAGAAATGTAATCACGATATGCCTTCTATTTGCGGGCCTATTCATTCTTATGACACTCTTCGTCCATAAATTTTGGATGATTTTTGCCGTTACCTTTGTCGTCTTTCTGGCGATCGACATTTTGCGCCCGGCCATCAGTGTCCAAATGTCAAGGCTTGCCATGGATCGACAAGGCTACGTGGCCGGTCTGAACTCGGCTTATACGAGTCTCGGCAATATTGCCGGACCGATCATCGCCGGAGTATTGTTCGATATTAATATCAATTATCCATACACTCTGGCATGCATGGTGCTGCTTATCTGCTTCGGCTTATCTTTAAGGGCAAAAAGGCAAATGCAGGCGCAATCTCCAGAGCATGGCTCGAGCACGACCTAAAGCCATCCAAAAAGAATATTCTAACGGGTGCTGCTAATAAAGCTCCCCCGCATGGCAAAGATGGAAGTGATATTTCCGGCATGCAGGGAAGCTTTATTTGCTTTTTTGCGACGAGAGTCCCGTCTTTTACGTATGTATATATAACAAAAGCTTCAGAACTATAGGCGGTGATTTGATGCAGTCTCCATTAGAGCTTCCGCAGCAGCAGTTGTCTAAGGACGCGGTGAAAGTATGGATCATAAGTGAATTGATCACGAATATGATTGGATTTGTCATTCTGGCTGTCTTATTATTTCTCGATCATCTATACTCTTGGAAGGAATGGATCGGTTGGATCCTGATTGGCTTTACTATACTTTCTGTAATCAGTACTATATGGTCAATGATCAATCCGTTTCTACTCTACAGAAGCTGGCGCTATGACGTGAGCGAAGAGTTCTTGCAATTGAAATCAGGCGTAATGGTGGAGAAGCACCAGCTCGTGCCAATGACCAAAATACAATCGGTAGCCACCAAGCAGGGACCCTTGCTTAGAAAATACGGACTATGCTCGTTATCGATCGAGACTATGGGATCGTCTCATGCCATCCCTGCCCTGCCTAAAGAGGTTGCTGTTGCGTTGAGAAATCAGATTGCCCATTATGCAAAAATTAAGGAAGTGGAGTCATGATGGAGGCAAGACGTTACCATCCGCTTTCTATCCTTTTTCACTTGTGGAAATTAGCCAAGAACTGTATCTTCTTTGTGATTTATTTATTCGTGATCAAGGCGGGCTCGGACTCGTCCTTCATTGTATACGGCAGGTACATCTTTGGGCTTGCCGTCGGAATTTCAATTTGCTCCATAATTTTCAAATGGCTTACGAATAAATATGTGCTGGATGATCGTTCCTTTCACCTGTACAAGGGAGTGTTCAACAGGTCGGAGCAGACGATCCCTTTCTCGAAAATCCAGAACGTTAATCGCCATATCTCCGTATTTCACCGGTTTTTTAAAATGACCTCGGTCAGCTTTGAAACGGGGATGAAGGGGGAGGATGCGGCGGTTAAATTCGATGTCATTTCTCAAGCCGAGGCAGATCGAATTGAAGCATATGTGGCGAGAATTAATGAAGCTGAAGCTGACGGATCGGAAGAACCAACTGCTCCTCCTAAGCATGCAGAGAATGAAGCCTCTCCTGCCATTGAATCTGAAAGTACTGCTCAGGAGCGAACCATTCACTTTACTCCGACAAAGAGGGATATTATAAAGGCTTCCTTTACCTCATTAAGCTTTTTAGTGCTCATCCCGGTAATTCTATCGTTTTATGACAAAGCGAAGGATATTTTTAATTTAGAGGAGAAGGCGGGAGGAATCCTTCAGAATATTCTTAGCTCCAAATGGCTGATCGCGGTTATCATCATTGCTTTCATTACGGTCTCTGTTGTTTTCGGCATGGTGAGAACCTTTCTGAAATATGGAAAATATGAAATTTCGTCAGACCCTGAACGGATTTATATTACAAAAGGCGTAGTTGAAGAAACGGTCTTCTCCATTTCCAAGGACAGAGTACAGGCTATAGAAATCGAGCAGTCAATGCTAAAAAGATGGCTCGGGCTCGCCGAGGTGAAGCTGATCAGTGCAGGCAGCTCGGAATCCAATAAAAGTATGCATGAAATCAACTCGCTGTATCCCTTTCTGCCTGTTAAACGCGCCTATGAAATGGTGTCCGAAATTTTACCCTCCTATCAAGTGACGCATGGGATGAACCGCCTTCCGCAAAAAGCATTATGGCTGCGTCTGCTGCGGCCAAGCTGGTTGTGGATCATCGTTACTGCGGGCTTGTTCTATTTCAAACCAACCGTACTCAAAATGAAGGAAGTCTGGTGGATGCTCTCAGTTGCTTTGCTCATTCTAGTCCTGGTTGCGAGAGTGCTGGATTTTTTGAATACCCGATACGCATTAAATAAGCACTTTATACAAATGCAAAAAGGAAGCTTGACCACAACGCTATTCATATCCAAGAGGGATAAGATCATTGAAGTGAAAGTAACTCAAAGCAAGCTTCAAAAGCTGCTTGGCCTCGCTTCAATCGGAACTATTAATCGGGCCAAGCCCGTGCATCACGCAGATGTAAAAGACGTGCCGCGTGAATTGGCGGGAGCTTTTTATAGGTGGTATATCGGACGCAGAAGTGAAGTTATTGCGGAATAAATCACATCGCTTTGGCGGTATTTGGGAACTGGAGGAAAGAGAGAGGCGCATCAGGCACCTCTCTCTTTTTGGCGATTCGCGTTTGTAGGACAAAAGTCGAAAAATGTCTAAAAAAGTCGATTTTTATTATTTTATTTGCTAATATAAAAAATAAAGGAAAATCCTCGGGATAGAAAACGGAGATTAGAAACAAAATAGGGGATAAGTTAACCTACTGGAGGGTATAAAATGTCACAAGACAAGGTCAGCATTGGCCGCAGACTAGCAACTACCATGCTTCTACTTGCGATAAGTACTAGTGTTTTTCTAAGCGGCTGTGCCAATAAGCCACAACCCCAATCGGGGGCACAGACACAACCACAATCTGGAGTACAGGACAATACGCCGGTGCCTGAAGCCGATGCTTCAGCAACGAACGGCTCGAATGCGAATAATTCGGCAAAGCAGCCTAATCAACAGCAGAACGGGACAGCTGACGTGTCGGAAACGGAGGCTCTTCCTTCTGGCGTTAAAGTCAAAAGAGTGATCAAGGATATTACGCTTAAAAATAATTATCATAAAAAGATAGAGCTGCTGACGGATGGAGGCAAGCGGGTTAAGATTACGGATGCCAACGGAGATATCGTTGTCCTGAAGCTGGAGTATGATGGAAGAATCGTGGAGGTTAATGGCAAGAAGGTTACCGTTCAAGTGGATCACGGAGAACAACAAACCATAACCATTCCAGACCATATCACAATTGAAGATGATGACAACCTCGGCTTGAATAAAGGGGTTGAAATCGAGTGGGAAGTCGATGCGGACGGAAACATTCAAAGCGTCGAGCTGGATGATTAATTAGCAAAATGACTGCCTAATTGCAGCTGTGCAGAGGCAGAGCTGCAGAGCAGCTTGCATGCTCCCAGCGCGCTTGCTGTTCTGAAGGAAGTTAGCCGCTTAATTCTTGCTATGGTACAGGCGTGTAAAACAGATATAAATAAAACCGAGCGAAGCTCAGGACTCAGCCCTGAACACGCTCGGTTTTTTAGAGGAATTCATCCTTCATTGACCAAATTTCGATGCGGCGATCATTGTTTGATTCCATTGCCTTGACTAGCTCAGCTTATTCCTAGGTTTTAAACAGGAGAGCGGACAGTGGCATTATACGAATGTACCTGAAGAGGATCGGCTTTGGAACGCGATTTACGTTGAATTTATAGAGCCGACGCAGATTCCATGCCATGAATAATATAAGGGATAGCTAATTGGATATATTCCTCGGCGGAAACCTGACTGTTGTTCTGCCAATCGATGGAGGCGCCATAAATGCCCCAGCTCAGCATGACCGCGGTAACTCTAAGCGATTCGTCGCTTTCTTTGAAATGCTGCAGCCGCAGCATTTTATAGAAAAGCTTTTCCAGCTCTTTTTTAATAATCGCTTCAATGGTCGTGGTAAAAGCCTCGAAGCTTCTGCGGCATTGGGATTGCAGCGATTTTTGGAATTGGGTGAGGGACAGGAAAATATTAGTGACCGTACCCTCGTTGAGCTCGTCGTGCCCGGAAATTTCACTGATGACGCTGGTCATTAAATCCTCGGTTAAGACTTTTTCCAGCAGGTCATATTTATCTGTGAAGTGATAATAGAAGGTCGCCCGGTTAACGGTTGCTTCAGACGTAATATCCTTGATAGTGATATCCTTGAACTCTTTGCGCGTAGATAGCTGAACGAACGCATCCATAATCAGCTTGCGGGTCCGAATGATGCGCGGGTCAATTTTAGCCTCGGTCATGGAAATTCCTCTTTTCGCATTTTTTCTACATTTCATTCAATTTGTCGTATAAACGATAAAAGCTCAAAACTATTGGTTGAGCGGCAATGCCATTGCCCTTACAATTATTTTATTCGACAGGTGTTGTATAAGCAATAGATGTTTGTTAGAGGGAGAAATTTACTCCATCAGCAGAATGCTGCCTCTAATATGACATCTGCAAGAAGCATCTGGTAAAATAAAGTGTGATATCTATCACATCTAAATATTAGAGAAAAAGTGGAGGAATCTTACATGAATGTTCTAGTCGTTAAAGCAAACAATCGCCCGGCTTCCGAGGGCGTGTCCAGCAGAATGTATGAAGCGTTTATGGAGGCTGTTAAAGGCAAGGAAAACCTGAACGTGACTACGTTTGACGTATTCGAGGAGGATATGCCTTACTTCGGCCAGGATCTGTTCAACGCCTTCGGCAAAATGCAAAACGGCGGCGAGCTCACCGATGTAGAAAGCCGCATTCTGGCAGCCAAACAAAAAGCAATGGACGCATTCAGCGCGGCTGATGTCGTTGTATTCGCGTTCCCGCTGTGGAACCTGACGATCCCGGCGAAACTGCAAACCTTTATCGATTACGTCTATGCAGCAGGTTACGCATTTAAATATAATGAAGAAGGCCAGCTAGTTCCGTTGATGACACACAAGAAGGCTATCTTCCTGAGCGCTCGCGGCGGCATCTATTCCACACCTGAAACAGCGCCGATGGAAATGGCCGTTAACTATATGCGCAGCGTATTCGGCGGCGTATTCGGCATGCAAATCCTTGATGAAGTGGTTATCGAAGGACATAACGCCATGCCGGCTAAAGCCAGCGAGATCATCGAGGATGGCCTGCGCCGCGTAGCCGAGGCTGCTTCCAAATTGGCTGTAAATTAATGCGCGGAGCCCACTAGCCCGGGTATGCACCATGGAAGGCATGGCCCAATAAGGGGTACATCGCTTAACGAGGAAGATCCCGCTCCAACATGGGGAGGATATCGCCTAACCAAGGAAGGGCGGCTCAACATGGAGAGTACATCTCCTAACAGTGGAAGGCACGGTCTCACATGGCGGCACACCGCCTGACATTGAAGGTCACGGTTCACCATGGTGGGACACCGCCTGACATTGAAGGTCACGGCTCACCATGGCGGCACACCGCTTGACATTGAAGGTCACGGCTCACCATGGTGGGACACCGCTTGACATTGAAGGTCACGGCTCACCATGGTGGGACACCGCCTGACATTGAAGGTCACGGCTCACCATGGTGGGACACCGCCTGACATGAAGGTCACGGTTCACCATAGTGGGACACCGCCTGACATTGAAGGTCATGGTTCACCATAGTGGGACACCGCCTGACATTGAAGGTCACGGCTCACTATGGTAGGATATCGTCTAACTTCAGGCATCTTATGGTGTTAGGTTACGTCCATCCTGTACGGGGTATGCATCACCCCGTTTGGGTATACGTGAAGGATTTATCTATACGGTACAATCCTATGCAGCAAGGCTATCTCCAAAGATCAAGAGAGTTGAATTGATCGGAGATGGCCTTGCTTTTTTGTGTGGTAGTAACTATGCAGTGTCGTTTGTACAGTGGCTGCACTTTTAGTAACTTGCATCGTCATAGTGACATCCCCGTCCTGAGGCACCTTTGCATCGTCATAGTAACTTTCCCCGTCCCGAGGTACCGTTGCATCGTCATAGTAACTTCCCCGTCCCGAGGTACCGTTGCATCGTCATAGTAACTTTCCCCGTCCCGAGGAACCTTTGCATCGTCATAGTAACTATTCCCGTCCCGAGGCACCCTTACTGCGTCATTGTAACTTTCACCATCCCGAGGTACCGTTGCATCGTCATAGTGACTTCCCCGTCCCGAGGTACCTTTGCATCGTCATAGTGACTTTTCCCGTCCAGATGTACCGTTACATCGTCATAGTGACTTCCCTGTCCCGAGGCACCTTTGCATCGTCATAGTGACATCCCCGTCCCGAGGTAACCATGCATCGTCATAGTGACTTTTCCCCTCCCGAGGCACCTTTGCATCGTCATAGTAACTATTCCCGTCCCGAGGCACCCTTACTGCGTCATTGTAACTTTCACCATCCCGAAGTCCCCCCAAGTCCCCCCCAAGTCCCCATACAGCGTAGTAACTTTGTAGTGCCCTCGGCAGCATGTAGTTTCCTCAGTAACTTTGCTTGGACTCAGAGGGGGGATCGTTACGGACACTGGTTCCGCTATTGGCGCAAAAATCGCAAAATTTCGGGGGCAACGGACCTAGGTTCCGCTATTTAGCCAAATTGGGGTGAAAATAGGACGAAAAGCAGCAAATAACGTCTTCTGTGTCCGATAAAGTCCCAAAATAGGAGAAAATGAGGAAATAGCGCCTTCTCTGTCCGTTAGCTTTCATGGAGAAATGCTTGCGCTTGAACCAGACTACTCCATCATCGAGACGCAGTTCACGAAAACTCTGGTTTTCAGCATGAGCTCGTATTAAGCATGGCTGCATCGGACGCCAGCTAGGGGCGCCCGAGAACATCTGCGAGAGGATGGCGGGGCCCCGTTTTTATTAGAAAATGTGGAGCAAAATTTGTTATTCATAGCATGGATTAGATACTTCGATGGGTATCCCGAGGCTAATTAATTATGTAAAATATCGATAAAAGTACGTATATTATATAGTAATATAAAATAGTTCACGAAACAGTTTATTAAATAGCCCCAAATCAGTCTATAGCACAGCCAATGAAACACAGTCTTATCAATCAGTGCAACTATAACCTGAGACACAGCGGGGAGAGTCTAGATCATTGTCCGAGACATAAGACAATCGGTGTATAACAGTTCTACATAGTCCAACCACAGCTCATAGATCAGCCCGTCCAACAGCATGCTGCCGCAACAAGAGACGATTAGCATGAATCGACCTTTAAAAACGAGGTGGCCATCTTGATGGGGAAAATTCGCGGAATATTCAAGGAGGCTGGCATCTATCACAAGATGCTGGTCTTGATCACGCTGCTGATGATCGTCAGCTTCTCGCTATATTGGATCGCGCTAAAATACGTAACCGATCTGTACGACCGGCAGATGTACGAACGAACGTCCCAGGTGCTGAACAGCTCCGCGCTCGGGATTGAGAACCAGCTGCGGGGGCAGGAGGAGCTGTCGTTCCGGGTGTTCTCCGATGAGCAGCTGCAGCAGAGCCTGGCCAGCCTTAAGGTAGATGGCGCCACGTCTTACCAGAAGGCCATTCAGCGCAAAAAAATAATGGATCGACTCACCTTGATTGCCGGCTCCGAGAAGTTCGTGTATTCGATCATGGTTATCGATCCGGAGCGGCATGCCATGCTTGGTGGCAACCGCGCAGGCATGGCGCAGGACCTGCAGGCCGAGCTCATCGCGATCGCGGAGTCCGCGGACGGGGCGAACGTATGGTACGTCGGCAGCGACCGTTCGCTGTATGCTGTCCGGCAGATCAGGTCGTACAGCGGGACGACCTTTCCGCGGGACAACCTCGGCACGCTCATCATCCGCTTCCGCAAAGAGCGGATCATGGAGGATTACGTGCAGAGCGGCGGAGACGACAGCCATCTCATCATTACCGACGGGAGCAAAATCATCTATCCCGACACCCCGCTTATTCCGGAGGAGGAAATTGCCGATGAACTGGTGCGCTCTGAATCCTACGGGTTAACGACGGTGGGGGGGAACAAGTACTTTTTTACGCGCGTCAAATCATCCGGTTTAGGCTGGACCTACTTGAACATGACTCCGTTTGACAGCATGTTCCGCACGATCTCGTTCGTGAAGGATCTGGTGACGATGATCTTTGTATTGATTCTGCTGATCGGCATCGGACTGGGAGTCAAGCTGTCGCGCAGCATTACACGGCCGATTGAGCAGCTGATCAAGAAGATGCGCAAAATCGAGAAGGGCGACCTCGACAATTTGGAGGAGCAGTCGCTGGGCGAGGTCCCCCGGACATCGCAGACCGAGGTGGAGCATCTGCAGCGCACCTTTAAAATGATGATTCAGCGCATCCGCGAGCTGATTAACCAAAATTACGCCAAGCAGCTGGTCATTCGCGAAAGTGAATTGAGAGCGCTTCAAGCTCAGATCAATCCGCATTTTCTATATAATACGCTCGATTCGATCAACTGGCTGGCCAAAGTGAACCGGCAGACGCAAATTTCGCAAATGGTAGAATCGCTCGGCTTCCTGCTGCGCAGCTCGCTGAGCGATGGAACCAGCCTGATTACCTTGCAATCGGAGCTCGATATCGTGCGCAGCTATGTGACGATTCAGCGCATCCGCTTCGAGGAGAGGCTGGACTTCCGCCTTGAGGTGCCGGATGAATACCTGGACGCGCTGATTCCCAAAATGACGCTCCAGCCCCTGCTCGAGAATGCCATTCATTACGCTCTGGAGCCAAGGATCGAGCCCTGCCGTATCCGTATCATTGTTGAAGAATCGGCAGAGCGCGGTGGGGGGCTCGATATCCGCGTGGAGGATGACGGTCCGGGAATGACGCCGGAATTTCTGACAGAGCTCAGGGGCGGCAGGGTCCAGACGCGGGGCAAGGGCATCGGGCTGTCCAACATTGAGGAACGCATCAAGCTGACCTTCGGCCCCGAGTGGGGAATTCGCATCGACAGCGAACCGAATGTCGGGACGACAATTCATATTCGCATTCCATATAGACAAGGAGAGGACGAGGATGTATAAGGTACTGCTCGTAGATGACGAGCGGATGATATTGGAGGGCATTCAGCAGATCGTGGATTGGGGCAGGGCGGGAACCGAGCTGATCGGTACGGCCCGGAACGGAGTCGAGGCCTATGAGCTGATCGTCAAGGAGCAGCCGGATTTCGTGATCAGCGATATATCCATGCCTGGCCTGAACGGGCTGGAGCTGGCCGAGAAGACGCTGCAATCGTTCCCGGACATCCGGTTCATCATGCTGACGGGCTACAAGGATTTCGAATATGCCCGCAGCGCGATGCAATTTGGCGTGAAGCATTATCTGCTGAAGCCCTGCAACGAGTCGCAAATCTATGAAGCGCTGGCCGAGCTGGTGGCGGAGCGGGAGGAACGGCTCGAGCGGGAGCGGTTCGTCGCGAGGATGAAGGACGGGCTGAACAAGGTGCTGCCTCATGTGAAAGAACAGTTCTTGCGCGAGCTCGTGTCCAATAAGACTTACGGGCGCAGCGACCTGGAATATTACCGCGAGCTGTTCGGATTGAAGTCGGCAGAGCAGCCGGTTCGCCTGCTCCTGTTCCAGCTGGAGGATTCCCATGAATACGAGCATCTATTTGCCTTGAAAAATATAGCCGAGGATTTGCTGACGGGCGTCCTGCTCGGAGCGACGCTTAACGGAAGGCTGCTCATGGCCATCCATGATACGCCGGATCGCGCCCTGCTTCTGCAGAGCATAGAAGAAGTGAAGCGGACATTCCTGAGCTTCTATAGCCTGGAGCTGACCGCAGCGCTCAGCGAGGCCGGTCCGATGGAAGCAGCGCGCAGGCTGTACCGCGAGACGCTGCAGTGCATGAACCACCGCTTTTACGTCGGGGAAGGGAGCCTGATTACAAAGAGCGATCTGCCGGCAGACGATCGGGGAAGCGGAGATGTCGAGCTGGATGAGGAGCGGATGGCCCTTCTGATCAAGTCGGGGCTTAGCGACGAGGTCGAGCGGGAGCTGGAGCGGCTGTTCAGCCAACTCGCCCAGCTCTGCCTGGAAATCGGCATCACGCGCTCCTATGTGCTTGAGCTGTACGCGATGCTGATTCGATTGTGCTCGCCGGAGGACCGCCAGCGCTTCACGGCCCAGATGGCCGAGATCGTGAGGCTGGATACCTTGTCGAGCCTGAAGTCATTCGTCAAGGAGGCGGCCCTGCACGTCGCCTCCGGTTATTACAAGAACAGCATCAGCCGACGATCCTCCATCGTCGAGAGAATGATTTCGATCATTGAGCAGCACTACATGGATGCTGAGCTGACGCTAAGTGGAGTCGCGCATGAGTTGCTGTACATGAATCCCGATTATCTCGGCAAAGTGTTCAAGCAGGTCACCGGCGACAACTTCTCCCATTATTTAAGCCGCCTGCGGATTGAGAAGGCGGCAGAGCAAATCCGCCGCAGCGGCGACGTCAAGGTATTCGAGCTTGCCGATTCATACGGCTTCGGGGGCAATTCCAAATACTTCAGCCAGGCGTTCAAGAAATGGATGGGCATGACGCCGACGGAATACCGCAAATCGCTCGAGGACAGTAAAGCCGCCGAGAAGCATCTCTGATTTTTATACCTTTAAGTCGGATGAGTGAGTTCCTTCTCCCCCCCTTTTGGGGCGAAAATAATAACTGTAAGCGTTATCAAACTGGCGTTCGACGAAAGGGGAGAATGGTTGTGAGAAAGAAAACTGCTCTATGGATGTTGGTTGCCCTGCTGTTCATTTTGCCTGCCTGCAGCGGTGGAGGCAGCGCCGGAGGAACGAGCGACGGAGAGGGCAATGACAAGACGGCTCAGCAGAGCACGAATAAAAAAGACAAGACGACGCTAAGAATCGCCTGGTGGGGAGGCGACAAACGCCATGAGTATACCCAACAAATCGTCGATAAGTATCAGGAGCTGAACCCGCATGTGAAAATAGATGTCGAGTACGCGGCATTCGACGACTATTGGAAGAAGCTTGCGCCGCAGGCGGCCGCGAAGCAGCTGCCGGACATCGTGCAGATGGACATTTCCTATATCGTGCAATATGCGAAGAACAACCAGCTTGAAGATTTGACGCCATACATGGGCAATCAAATCAAAATCAATGACGTGAACGAAAATGTCATCTCTACCGGAAAAATCAATGACGTCCAATACGGCGTGCCGACCGGCGTCAACGTGCTTGGATTCCAATACGATCCCGAGCTGCTGAAGAAGTCCGGCGTTGACGGCATCCCGGAAAATTGGACCTGGGATCAATATGAGGAAATCGCGCTAAAGGTTCGGGACGCAGGCTATGTCATGGACGGCTCCATGGCGCCGGATATTTTCTTCCATTACTTCCTGCGCACCCATGGATACTCGCTGTACAACAAAGAAGGAACAGCGCTCGGATATGAGGACGATGCTTTGTTTACTGAATTTTTTGGACGGCTGGCCAGGCTGATTAAGGAAGGGGCCGTACCCTCCCAAGAGAAGCTGACGCAAACCAAGAACATTCTGGAGGAATCGGAGGTCGTCAAAGGAACGGGGATTGGCGTCTGGCAGTGGTCTAACCAGTATGTCGGACTCCAGGCGGCGGTCAATCGGCCGATGGAGCTTGCGCCTATGACGGGACCGAATATGGAGAAGGGGCTGTATATGCAGCCGAGCATGTTCTGGTCGATCACTTCGCATTCCAAGAACAAGGAAGAGGCAGCCAAATTCATCGACTTCTGGATTAATGATGTAGAAGCTAACAAGCTGATCAAGGGCGAGCGCGGAGTTCCGATTTCGGCCTCGATCAAGGAAGCCATCGTCTCCGAGCTGTCGGAGCCCGAGAAGCAGGTATTCGACTTTGTTGCAGCCATGGAAGAGAAGAGCTCGCCGATGAGCCCGGCGCCACCGGTAGGCTCGCCGCAGGTGATCGCCTCCCTGGCCGATTTGGTGGAGCAGATCAACTATGGCCAGATAACTACGGAGAAGGCTGCTGCTGCGTTCCGGCAGGAAGCGAATGCCATCCTGGCTAACAACAAGTAAACCAGGCTGTCCTTAACCACTTGAGAGCAGCGGTAAATACGTTCCGATCGAATGCATATTTACCGCTATGGCTCAGGTGGATTTCATGTTCTAAACTGCCAGGAGGTGCAGGTGCCTTGCGGAAACAGTCACTCGGAGCCAATCTGACGGGATATGCCTTTATCAGTCCATTTGTGATCGGATTTTTGGCCTTTACGCTCATTCCAATTTTGATCTCTTTGTATTTGTCGTTTACGAATTACAACTTATTCAACGATCCGCAGTGGATCGGGACCTTTAATTTTCAAAAAATGTTCACTCAGGATCAGAAATATTGGAACTCGGTCAGAGTTACTTTTATATATGTATTTGCCGGTGTGCCGCTGCGGCTGATGTTTGCTTTATTCGTCGCGATGCTGCTGAACACGAAATCGCGAATGGTCGGCGTATATCGTACAGTTTATTATTTGCCCTCGATCATCGGCGGAAGCGTCGCCGTATCGATCATGTGGCGCAATATTTTCAATGAGCAGGGCATCGTGAACAGCCTGCTTATCTTCCTCGGGATTCCTCCCGTGGCCTGGTACGGCGACCCCAATGCAGCGCTTGGAACATTGATCGCGCTGTCGGTGTGGCAGTTCGGGTCCTCCATGCTGATTTTCCTCGCCGGGCTGAAGAATATTTCCCCGGAGATGTACGAGGCGGCCAGCATCGACGGAGCGACGGCGCCCCGCAAATTCATCAAAATTACGCTGCCGCTGCTGAGCCCGATTATTTTATTCAACCTGATCATGCAGACGATCAGCGCATTTATGACCTTCGTGCCGGCTTATATCATCTCCAAGGGGGAAGGAACCCCGATGGACGGAACCCTGCTGTATTCCCTGTATTTGTTCCGGCAGGCCTTCATGTTCAACAACATGGGATATGCGGCCGCGATGGCTTGGATCATGCTCATCATGATCGGCATCATGACGGCGATTCTATTCAAGACATCGAAATTCTGGGTGTTCTATGAGTCGAAAGGAGGCCGCTGATTATGGTTGCAAGCAAGTGGAAATGGCCGGTATACCATGTGTTCGTCGGCGCTCTTGCCATTCTTATGCTTTACCCGATCATCTGGCTGTTCATGAGCTCCTTTAAGGAGAGCCGGACGATATTTGCTACCGCCTCGCAGCTAATCCCGGAAGCTTGGGACTTTGGGAACTATGCTGCAGGCTGGGCCGGCGTTGGGGGGCAGCCCTTTGCCCAATTCATCGTCAATTCCCTGATCATCGTCGTGCTCGCTACGATTGGCGTCGTAATCTCCTCGGCGCTGGTCGCCTTCGGGTTTGGCCGGCTGGATTTCAAAGGCCGCAACCTCTGGTTCGCGCTGATGATGGTGACGCTGATGCTGCCCCATGATGTGGTGCTCGTGCCGCAATACATTATTTTTTCCAAGCTCGACTGGCTGAACAGCATCAAACCGATCGTACTTCCGAATTATTTCGGCGCTCCGTTCTTTATTTTTCTGATGATCCAATTTATCCGCTCGATTCCCATCGAGCTCGACGAGGCGGCAACGATCGACGGCTGCGACAAGTTTCGGCTATTCTATCGCATCATTCTGCCGCTCATTAAACCGGCGCTCGCCACGGCGGCGATCTTCTCCTTCTATTGGCGGTGGGAGGACTTGATCGGACCGGTCCTGTATTTGAATTCGCCGCAGAAATATACCGTATCGATGGGGCTGAAGATGTTCCTGGACAGTGAGTCCGGCTCCAACTGGGGAGCGATGTTCGCGATGTCCATCGTCAGCCTGATTCCGGTCGTCGTTGTATTTTTTATGTTCCAGAAGCAAATTGTTGAAGGAATCAGCAGCAGCGGGTTGAAAGGATAAGAGATTGCAACAAGCCTTTCTGTGCAGCTAGAGGATCGTGAGGGGAGAAGCTTATGGAGAATGAGCAGGCGAAGATGGCCGGAATAGCGAATGAGGAGCCTGGCATGGAGAGGACATCGTGGAAATTCGACTTCGGTCCGGGAGAGCCGGCGGAGGGTTATACCGGCGTGACAGCGGAATGCGGTTATAATCCTGCGTTGGGGTACGGGTTCGAGGACGTGAGCCGGGTGTATGCCCGGGACAGGAACAAGTCAGGCCGGGCAGGCTCCGGAGATGTAAAGGCCGCGCTGTATCACCGGTTCTGCATTCCGATGGGGGCTACGTTTGCAGCAAACGTGCCTGACGGCATATATATGGTGAATATTCTGCTCGGAGACACTCTTGCGGAAACGCATACCCTGCTGAAGGCCGGCGGAAGCAAGCGCGTGCTGCCGCCGATCCGCTCGGCGCCCGGGCAGTTCATGGAAGAGAAGTTCGCCGTTCCTGTCCGGGGCGGCCGCTTCCGTCTGCAGGTATCGGGCCAGGCCCCTCGCCTTAACATGCTGGAGCTTCAGCCTGCGCCAAGCACGCTGACCTTGTTCCTTGCGGGCGATTCCACGGTGACGGATCAGCCGGAGGACGGCTATCCCTATGCCGGCTGGGGCCAGCTGCTTCCCGCCCTGTTCAAGCACGATGTCTGCGTGGACAATCATGCCCGGTCCGGACGCAGCTCGCGGAGCTTTATCGAGGAGGGGCGCCTGGAGGCGATATTGCAGCAGATCAAGCCGGGAGACTTCCTGATGATCCAGTTCGGCCATAACGACGAGAAGCCCGATCCCCGGGGAACGGATCCATTTACGACGTACAAGCAGCATCTGCTCCGCTATATTGAAGGCGCCCGGCAGAAGCGAGCCCATCCGGTACTGGTCACGCCGGTGCATCGCCGGTATTTCAGCCCGGACGGAACGCTCTCCGATACGCACGGAGATTATATCCAGGCGGTTCAGGAGCTGGCGGCGGAGACGAATACGCCGCTCATCGATCTTGCCGCCAGGAGCAAGCAGCTGTTTGAGGCAGCCGGCCCCGAGGGCAGCAAGGATTTGTTCATGTGGGTGTATCCTGGCGAGTACTTGAATTTCCCTGCGGGGGTGAAGGACAACACGCACTTTCAGGAGCAGGGCGGAGAAGCGGTTGCCCGCTTAATTGCCGACGGAATTCGCGATTTGCAATTACAGCCTTTGTTAATGTATCTAAGGTAGCGTTTGGGAGGAACAGATGACCACAGAGCCATTATGGGGAGGAGAGCTAGATATGCCAGCATTGGTTTATGACGAGGAGAAGGTGAAGCAGACGATCGACCGGGTCGTCGAACGCACGTTTAATATGGATTTCAACTGGGACTGGCCAGGCGGCGTGGCTTATTACGGCGTTTGCGAGGCATATGAGGCGACGGGGAATGAACAGTACTTGACCAAGCTGAAGGCCTGGGTCGATGAGAATATGGAGGATGGCCTGCCGAAGCTGTCTGTGAACGGAGTATCGATCGGCCACTGTCTGCTGACGCTGTATCAGGTCTATCAAGATGAGAAATATTTGAACACGGCTGTCGAAATGGCGGAATTTTTGAAAAATAAAGCGGAAAGGTTCGCGGATGGTATTTTCCAGCATACAGTGAATTCGGTGAATGACGTATTTCCCCAGCAGGCTTGGGTGGATACGATGTTTATGGCCGGGTATTTCCTGCTGCGCATCGGGCATCTGCTCGGAAATAAGGAGTATTTCGAGGATGGATTGAAGCAGTACCACGGCCATGAGGAGTTCCTGCAGGATCCCGACACGAATCTCTATTATCATGGCTGGGATCATTTGAATCAGAACCATATGTCCGGCATCTACTGGGCCCGCGGCAACAGCTGGGCGGCGCTCACGATGTCGAAGGCGCTGCAGTACGTCGAGGTTCAGCACCCGTCCTACATGATCATCGACGGCTCCTTGCGGGATCAGCTCAGCGCGCTTGTCCGCCTTCAATCGCCGGAGGGGCTGTGGCATACGATACTGGATGATGAGACTTCGTACCTGGAGACGTCCGGCTCGGCGGGAATCGCGACAGCCTTGCTGATGCGGGGCAGACTGTACAATAAATACACGCAGAAATCAATCGACGGCATCCTGTCCCGGATCAAGGAGGACGGCACGGTGACGGATGTATCTGCCGGCACGGCGGTGATGAATGATGCGGAAGGCTACAAAGGCGTGCCGTATAAGCGCATCCAAGGCTGGGGACAGGGGCTCGCTCTGGCGTTCCTGGCACAGCTGCTGCGCTCCAAAGAAGACCCGTACAGCTGAAGCGGCCGTACGGAACGCATTCACGTAATTACAGTACTAGGAAGGGAGATGCTGATATGGGAGTTCAAGCGAAGGGACATCGCTTTTGGGTCATTCCTGACGGGTATATCCCGCCGGACAGCCGCGGAGAGCTGGTGAGTCACGAAAGCATTTGCGTGCTGAATTGCGGCGAGGCGGCGGCGAAGCTCGGCATTACTGTTTATTATGAAGACCGCGAGCCGCTGGAGGGCATTGAAGCCATCGTGGAAGGGCGGCGCTCGAAGCATATCCGTACCTCCTCCCTGGAGAGCGGGGGAGAGAAGATCCCTGCAGGAGTACCTTATGCGCTCACTGTGGAGAGCGACGTTCCCGTCATTATTCAATACAGCCGGCTCGACTCGACGCAGCCGGAGCTGGCGCTGATGAGCGTCATGGCGCATCCGGTGAAGGATTAGCCGGTCCCGCCAATTTATTTCATAGGCAGAGAGAACCCGCAGCCCATCGGGTTCTTCTTTGCTTTTTGCAGGACGATCCATAAAAATCAGCCTATTTCAAATAAAACGCCAAGCCCGGCGTTTTTTTCTATTCAATTTTCGTTGTGGATATAAATATCACTTGAAGTGTGGGACTAAATATCTATTACACTTAATTTACCATTATAGTTAAAAGGTTATTTTTTGAATATATTATGGTAAAATATTTGTATGAAATAGGAAAGGAGAGATATTTTGAAAAGCGTCTTTAACTGTCAGGCAGCGTTACCGGACGGCCATTGGGTCTATTTGCAGGACATGAGCAATAGAACGATTCAGCAGTGGAATTGCTCCTTTGCGCTTAGCGGGCATCATATTTATATGGACCAATTGAGCTCTATTCCGGAAGAGGAAATCAAGCGAAGAGCGGATGCCCACAAGGAAATGATAACCGTCGTTGAAGAAGAGTTGGAAGCGCTTTATCCGTTCCTGATCAGGCCGTTTATTTTTATATTGACGGATACAGAGGGCGTGACGCTGAGCCTCAACGGATCCGGGCTCGTGATCGATTCACTGAAGGAGCATAACGTTACTGTAGGCAGCAGATTTGATATGCAGCATGCAGGCATCAACGCAGTGTCCGTCGCGATGGAAAGCGGCCGCATCGCCATTATTCGCGGGGAGGAGCATCATTTAAAGATATTTGCTGACTGGTCCTGCATCTGTGCCCCGATTTCTATTAATGGAGAGATTAAAGGATACCTGGATATGTCCCTTTCCGTCAATGAGGATCTTACATATGTTATTCCGCTGCTGCAGCAATTGATAGATCGCATCAAGGGAAGATGGCCTGATCCCGAGCTTAGGAAGGAAGCGGTCTACCATGCTTTCCATAAATGCGGGCTCACCAAGCGGGAGAAGGAAATCGGCTACCTATGGATGCATAACCATTCGGTGGAGCAAATTGCCCAAATGCTGTACATTGCTCCTGGAACCGTGAAAAATACGCTGAAAAATGTCTATAAAAAAACCAATGTGGGAGACAAGGGAGAGTTCATTCTCAAGTTTTACCCCTTGAACAGCGGGGAATAAGGCTCGAAATGTCCCTAAAGGGACATTTACATGGTATAACCCATAAATGGTATAATTTAGGTGATTAATTAAACATATGTCCACAACTAAATTGCGGATGGGACGATTTGAAATGATATTTTTCAACAAATACCACTGCATCAAGCAATTCGATATCAAGGACTGCGGTGCCGCCTGCCTCGCAACCATTTCCAAGCAATACGGACTGAAGATTCCGCTCTCTCGGATCCGGGAGGTAGCCGGAACGGATAAGAGAGGCACGAACGTCTACGGTGTGATCAAAGCGGCCGAGAGCCTCGGGTTTACAGCCAAAGCGGTCAGGGCCGAGCAGGAATCCATTTTCGAACCGTTTCCTTTGCCGGCAATCGCCCATGTCATTGTGGATCAGACACTGCTCCATTACGTCGTCATACATAAAGTCACGAAAAAGGAACTCATCATTGCCGATCCGGCAAAAGGAATCCTAAAGTATACGCCCGAGGAATTTTTCAAGCTCTGGACAGGCGTGCTGATCCTGATGGTTCCCGCGCCTACCTTTCAGAAGGGGGATGAAACGAAAGGCTTATTCCCCCGGTTCTTTAGTTTGTTAATTCCTCAACGAAAGCTTATCTTCAGCCTTTTTATGGCTTCAATTCTTTATACCGTACTAGGAATTCTCGGTGCTTTTTACTTTAAATTTTTGCTGGATGAAATTTTGCCCCATGGTTTGGACAAGACGCTGCACATGGTCTCCATCGGCGTAATCACTATAACTCTTTTCAAAATATTGTTAAGCGCTTTCCGCAATCATTTGCTGTTATATTTAAGCCAGAAATTGGACATTTCTTTGATTCTTGGATACTACCAGCATGTGCTTAAGCTGCCGATGAACTTCTTCGGCACCCGCAAGACCGGCGAGATTATTTCCAGGCTGATGGATGCCTCCAAAGTAAGGGACGCCATATCGGGAGCAACGCTTACGATCATGATCGACGTCATCATGGTGCTGATCGGCGGGTTCATCCTATACTCCCAGAGCCCGTTTCTGTTTGGGGTGACCTCGGCCATGATCCCGCTGTATATCGTGCTGGTATGGGCATTCCACAAACCTTTTGAGCGGATGAACCGCAAGCAAATGGAGGATAATGCCCAGTTGAACTCTTATCTGGTGGAATCGATTAACGGCATCGAGACGGTCAAGGCCTACAGCGCCGAACAGAAGGCGAATTTCGAGACGGAGAAGAAATTTGTTGTGCTGCTGCGGAGCGTCTTTCGCTTCGGATTCTTCAATAATATGCAGTCATCGCTCAAGGGGATGGTTCAGGCAATCGGAGGAATTGTCATTTTATGGGCAGGAGCGTACCAGGTCATCCACGGGAATTTATCGATGGGCCAGTTAATTACTTTTAATGCGCTGCTCGCTTATTTCCTGGAGCCGATCCAGAATTTGATCAACCTGCAGCCGATGGTGCAGACCGCAGTAGTTGCGGCGGACCGGCTCGGAGAGATATTGGATCTTGAGCCAGAGAAGAAAGAGGACGAGGAACGAAAGATCAGCCCGGCCTCGTTGAAAGGGGAATTGAAGCTGCAGGGGCTGGATTTCCGGTATGGTACAAGGCAGCTTGTCCTGAAGAACGTGAGCCTGACTATTTCTCCCGGGGAGAAGGTAGCTTTCGTTGGCGAGAGCGGCTCCGGCAAGACGACGCTGATTCAGCTGCTAATGCGGTTTTATACTCCGGAGAAGGGCGATATCCTCATCAACGGCAACAATATTAAGGATATTAACATCGATACGCTCCGCGAGAAGATTGCTTATATTACGCAGGATACGTTTTTCTTCAGCGGCACGATCCGCGAGAATCTCTGCCTCGGGATTGAGGAGGAGGCGGAGCTGGAGCGGATCGTAGAAGCAGCGAAGATAGCCAAGGCCCATGACTTCATTAACGAGCTGCCGTTAAGATACAACACCGTACTGGAGGAGGATGCATCCAACTTGTCCGGCGGGCAGAGGCAGCGCCTTGCTATTGCGAGAGCACTCCTGAAGCAGCCTGACATCCTGATTATGGATGAAGCGACGAGTAATCTGGATTCGACGACGGAGAAGGCAATTTCGGAGACGATACATAATTTGAACGATGTTACCACGATCATTATCGCTCACCGATTGAGCACAATTATGCGCTGCAACCGCATTTTCGTCATGGATCAGGGTGAAATCATCGAAGCGGGAACGCATGCCGAACTCATGAGTCAGCGGGGCAAGTACTACGAGCTGTGGAAGGATCAGATTCCGGAAGGGATGCAGGAGCAAGGAATGGAGGGACAAGGCATGCTGGAGCCGATCAGCAAATAGCAGGAATCGGTGGATGGACAGGGATCCTATCGTGAGCAACAACGCATGGAAGTAGGTAGGACGATATGAGAGCAGTCATTAGGGATATAGGGGAAATTACTGATAGCCGTGAGATCATGGAGGCGAAGACGAGCCCGTTTATTTCGATATTTATCGGTTTCCTGGTCTTTATTCTAGCTATCGGCCTGATTTGGGCCTCCATCAGCAAAATCGACATCGTCGTCAAAGCAAGCGGCGTAGTGCGTCCGAACGAGAAGGTAAGCCGGATCCAGAATAAGGCTGCGGGTACCGTGGAGAGTGTTCAGTACGCGGCGGGGCAGAAGGTGAAGGCCGGAGATATTTTGTACACTCTGCATAAGGATCAGATTGAAGCGGACAAGCTCGCTGCAGAGCAAGATTTAAGGGACGCGAAGGCGCAGCTGGAGGAGCTTGTGCAGTTCAGGAGCCAGATCCTTGCGGGCAGCACGCCGGATTATTCGGATGACGCCGATCCGTCGGCACATCTGATGAATTTGCTGGATGGCCATTCCGCAAAGCAGAAAATACGCGTCGACCTGATCCGGCTGAAGGGACAGCTTGAACAAGCTGAGGAGAAACGAAACCAGCTGCAGCAGCTCAAGCAATCCATTGCCTCAGGAACGAACCTGCTGCCTCCAGATACGGAGTACTTCTACAAATTCCAAGACTACCAGATCAAGAAGGAACAGTATGCGCTGCAGGAGCAGGCCGCATCCGAGCTGTACAAAATGGCGATCCGGCATGATGGCGACGGCAGCGAGGCCAAGCAGAAGCTGGAGGAGGTTCGGCTGCAGGCCAGCGATTATATCAACGGCTTTGAATTGGCGCTCATTACGGCCATGAATGAGAATGATCAGTTATTGGAGAAGTTGCAGGGCGAGCGGGATGCTCTATATTTGCAGCTGGCCCAATCCATCGAATCTGAGCAGGAGCGCGTAAAGAGCCTGGAGGAACGGCTGCAGAACCTGGATTTTACCCTCAGAGATTACGTCATCCGAGCTCCGATCGACGGCACCGTAAATGTGATTACCGATCTTAATGCGGGAGATTTGCTGCAGACGGGGACGGAACTGCTGACGATCCTGCCGGAGAACGACTCTGAATTCATGATGAAGCTGGCTATCTCCAATCAGGACGTGGCGAACATCAACGTGGGCGATACGATCAAATATAGCTTCATTGCCCTTCCTTCCAGAGACTACGGTATGCTGCAGGGGACGGTTCGCTCCATCAGCGGGGATGCTGTGATGAATCAGCAGGACGGCAACAGCTATTACACTGTCGAAGCCGATGTCCAGAGCAAGCCGCTGCGGAGCAGAAAAGGAGAGGAAGCCTACATCAAGACAGGGATGATGGCCGAAGCGCAAATCATTACGAGAAGCGAGACGGTTCTTGAATATATTTTGAAAAAGCTAGACTTGAAGCAGTGATAGATCTCTGGCAGCTGGAAAGGAGGTGAAAATAATGAAAATTACACTCGACCCAATGCAAAAAGATTCAATCAGCTCTCATTTTAATGTCGAAATCAACGCCGTCGAAATTTCCCCAGAGGAAATGCAAAATATCGATGGCGGAGGCTTGGATCGTAACATCGTTACGACGCTGGCTCTCGGCGAGGAGGGTACCAATGACCCGATCCTGACGACGATGGCTGTTGGCGAAGAAGGCGGAGGCGGTCCTATCTTCACGACGCTGGCGATCGGCGAAGAAGTCGACGCAACTACGCTGGCCATTGGCGAAGAATGCTTCTAATTTAGTTACAAAGGGGGTAATTGTCATTAAGACATTATCCCCTTTGTCCTATTAGTGCCAATAAAAATGATTTAACTTCCCAATAGATAAGGAGGAGAAGCATGACGATCTTCGTGATCAATCCGATGAACGATTTTCACTGCCGTCATATGGTGATGAAATTAAAAGAAATGGGGATCGAATATAAGGAATTCGGCTCGCCTCATCTGAACGATTACGGGGCTGTTAACGGCGAGCTTATCTATAATGGCGAGCCGTTGAGAAGAATTCGCTCCGCCTATTTCCGCAGTATTATGACGCATAATCCGAATCAGCTTACCGGGGGGAGTGCGGCCGAGAGATACAATAATCAGGTCCAGTTCTCCGCCCAAGTCGAATCGGTACGGACGTGGCTGCGCGTGCTTCACGAGGAAGGGGCCAGAGTCATTAACGCGCCTACCAGCTCATCTAAATACAATCAGTTGAATACTCTTCACCGGATCGGCGTTCCGCTGCCCAGAACCTGCATTACCTCGAATCCGGACATTGCCCGCAATTTCATTTCCGAGGTGAAGAAGGCGGTATGCAAGCCTCTTCCTGGCGGCAGCTATTGCAGGAAGGTGACCCCGGAGCTGCTGGAGCAGCTGGACGCCATCAGCAATGAGCCTACGATATTCCAAGAGGAAGTCCCCGGGGATGACATTCGCGTCAATATGCTGGCCGGACAAGTCATATCAGCACATAAGATTATCAAATCGAATCCCGATATTCTCGATTATCGAACCGATCCGGAATATCATTCCGGGGAAGTGCAGTATGAGAGCGTCGACCTGCCTGAGGCGATCATCCGCTTCTGCGACAAGGCGATGCAGCAGCTGGGACTCCGGTTCAGCGGCATAGATCTGAGAAGGACTCCTGATGGTGAATTCGTGCTTATCGAGTGCAACAGCATGCCGGCTTTCCTTGATATTGAGCTGAAGACAGGCGCGCCGATTACAGCTCATTTAATCCAGGATCTGCAGCAGGCTCCGCTCATCGAACGATCTCCTTCTTATTCAGGAGCTGGCAGCTATTCCAAAAAGACAGGCACAGGGAACCCATCCTTTTTATTTGATTATCACGACGTCATGAGCAATTGGAGCAGACAGGCGCGCAAGCATAAGGATCGCATTATCGTGGATCTAAATGAAGAGCAGAAGGTTCAGATGCTAGAGCAGACAGGCTCTCCTAAAGCACAGATGGAGCTGGAAATTCAGGACGGCAAGGTCAAGGTGCTGCGAGTATGGTAATCGTCTATAGTAAAATAATTTAATTTATAGGATGTTACTGTAAAATATCCCTCAGGGGATATTTACTTTATTTGTAATATTATCAATAATATAGTTAGTGATAATGACTAGTAGAAGACTAAACAGAAAGAGGGTAAATACCATGCTAGGTATTATTATCTTCTCGTTTATTATAGGGTTTGTCGTTGTATTTATTTATAGCTTGTATGTGAAAAGAAAAAATAACAGAGGGAAGTAATCAGCGGCGTACTTTAGTTATCTTTACATATATGGCACAGCTCTATAACTAAAGTAAATATTAATTTAAGGAGGAGAAATTATGGATTCTGTGATGCAACTGAACGGCTTCAACGAACTGTCCTTCAATGAAATGATGGCGATTGACGGCGGCGGTGATTTCAGCTGGAGTGATCTGGGGAAATCGGTAGTCGGCGGAGCGGCCAGCGGTGCTATCGGCGGAGCGGCTAGCGGAGCTTTGGCGGGCGGAGTCGGCGCTGGGCCAGGAGCGCTCGTAGGCGGAGCTGCTGGAGCGGTTGGCGGAGCTGCAGCTTATCTCCTTACGTTCTGGTGGTAATCGCCATTTGGCTGTCCAATCCGGCAGCAGCCTTTTTGGACAAGCTGATGCAGAAGGATCATGCTTAAAGGATGATTTCAGTCGGGCCATTCAGCCCGGCTGAATCGTCGTTCATAGGATAAATTTCATTTGAATCCACAGGCTGTTACTACGGAGTGAGAACATGATTGCACTGAAGATCATTCTATCTATTATTATTTATTTGTTTAATGCAGTGATTGCCATGATGCTTGGCAATCTTGCGATTCAGCGTTACAGGGCAACGGGTTCCAAGGAACGGGCCTTGTATTTTTTCGGGACAATCAAATCCGTTCATTACATATATTACGTGATTTCGATGGTTGCGATCATTATGCTGCTGACCAGCTTATTGCCGAAGACGAAGCTAAATTATGTTCTCATCACGACGCTGCCGTTTGCTTATTTAATGCTGAGTACGATTCTGAGCCAGGCCATGTATCACCGGGTGAGCAGAATCGTTCGAGATGTTGGAACCTCCATGCGGGAAGAAGTGGCGGTGGCCGTCAAATCCAGCATGCTTCTATATTTGCCGGCACTCGTTGTGCTGCCGCTTAGATTTAATTGGATAACGATCGAGTTAAGCAATTTATGGTCCTGCCTTTTCATATTAATCGGAATTGCGGTGTACAACCTTGCGCACCCCTATCTGCTTCGCTTCACCTTATCGGCCAAGCCGTTGAAGGATGAAGGAAAGAAAAAGTCTATCGAGGGCTTTTTGAACAAGCACGATATGAAGCGGGTGCAGGTGTTCGAATGGCCGACGACCGACAGCAAAGTAGCTAACGCCCTCGTCTGCGGCTTAATTCATAAGCGGGTGTTCGTAGCCAGCTACCTGCTAGAGAACCTTTCGGAAGATGAAGTAAATGCCATCCTTGCCCATGAGATCGGGCATATCGTAAGGCTCCATTTATGGATCAAAGCCTTGTTATTCGTTGCGGCGATTCCTTTGTTTTTAGGAATGACGTCGCTGATGGACCGGGCAGAGGCCAGTGGATTTCATATACCGATACCGATCGGGGTTATTTTTATTTTGGCTCTGATGCTGGGCTACCTATGGTTCATAGGCTCCCATATATCCAGAAGGCTGGAGAGGGACGCAGACGAATACGCGCTTAGAATGGGAGTACCGGCAAATGTATTGATTTCGGCTCTGACCAAACTTGCCGAATTGAACCATTCGGTATTATCCATCCACAGATGGCTGGAGAAGCTGCAGACGCATCCTTCGTTTGAGCACCGGATTCAGTGGATTCAAAGGGCTGCACAGCACCGCTTTGGAACGGAAGAGCGGTCGATTTCCAAATAAGAATAGCATTTTGGAATTGTTCGGCTCCGCTGAAAACAAATAATTATGATTTTATAAAAATCGGGAGGTATGCAAGATGGAGCAGACGATTCAAATTGAGACCGGGAAAAGCATCAAATTCGAGAATGTGGCTTCCTATCGCGCAAGAATGAAGCAATCCGAGATAGATCAAGAGCTGGGCCAATTCGTTGCCGTGTTGAAGGACAGCGGGGCTAAACGCAATGGGCCCATGATCTCCGCTACCTTCGCAATGGATAACGATCAGGAGGAGCAGGTTCTGGACATGGAGTTTATGTTCCCAGTTGACCGGCCATTAGATTTGCCGCAGCCTTACGGCTTCAAGCCGGTATTTCAGCTCGTGGACGCGGTATATACCAGGTACACCGGAAATCCCGATGGTCTGGATCGGGTATTCGCGGAGCTGGTGGACTACATCCAGCGGAACAAGATGATTCAAGTCTCCACCGGATACACGATGTCCATTCAGCCACCGATCGTTGCAGAGCCATGCTTCGATGTGTATATTGTGGTGAACGGGTCTATATTGTAGTTCGGTCTATATTGTAGTTGAGTCTATATTTAGCGGATAGATTAATATAATTGGGATCGTTCGTTGAGCTCGAATATGCCCCGGAGATCGTTGGAATGCGGTCCGGGGCCATTTTTGTTTTTAGTGAAATAATGCCCTCAAGCTCACCAGGAGATGGTATGCTATGTATATTGCGATAATGAATCGCTAGCTTCATAGCTACTGACAGAATGAGTGAAGGGGACTAGAGAGATGAATTATAGAATGATCGTGCTGGATTTGGATGATACGCTGCTGCGGGATGATCACACGATTTCGCCGCGCACGAAGCAGGCGCTGATGAATGCGCAGGAAGCGGGAATCAAAGTGGTGCTGGCCTCTGGCCGCCCGACCTTTGCCATGACGCATATCGCGAAGGAGTTAGAGCTGGAGAAGTACGGAAGCTTTATCCTATCCTTTAACGGAGCCAAAATCACCAATTGTGCAACCCAGGAGGTCTTGTTCAGCAGCACCTTGTCGCCAGAAACGGCGCATGAGCTCTACGCCATCAGCAAGCAGGAGGGGGGGTGGATTCACACTTACGTTGGCGATGATATCGTAACGCCGGCCCATAATAAATATACGGATATTGAAGGCGAAATTACGGGGATGCCGATTGTGGAGGTAGCGGATTTTGCGGCAGCGGTTCAGGAGCCGGTCGTGAAGGTACTGATGGTCGACGACCCGGAGAAGCTGATCGCTCTGGAACGCAAGCTGCAGCCTAAGCTGGAAGGGGAGCTTAACGTCGTACGGTCCAAGCCGTTCTTCCTGGAGTTTACGGAAGCCGGCGTAGATAAGGGGACAAGCCTGCACCATCTCATCCAGAAGCTGGGCATTCAGCGGGAAGAAGTCATTGCGATCGGGGACAGCTATAATGATCTGGCCATGATTGAATTTGCCGGGCTTGGCGTGGCGATGGGCAATGCTCCCGACGAGATTAAAGCAGCGGCTGACTATGTGACCGATACGAATATGGAGGACGGTGTAGCTAAAGTCGTCGAGAAATATATGCTGAATCAAGCGGCATCTACCGTATAGAAAATATGAGCATAGCTTAATAAAGAGCGCTGACCGCCTGAGTCAGCGTTTTTTGTCGTTGATAGGAACTCTTGTTATCTTGCCGGTTCGGATAAAATCATTGACTTCAAGAAAATGAATTTGTTTGATTCACATCAATAAAGTCAGCAGGGGGAGGGCGCATGCGCAGGAACTTTATGATGGAGCGGCTCAAGCAGGTAACGTTCAAAAACCGGATCATCGCCATTTTTCTGATCAGCAGCTTGATTCCGTTCATATGTCTCGGCTTCATATCCTTCTATACGATCAATTCAATTCTCGGAAATAAGGTGGAGGCAGCGCTTCAGAACAATCTTAACCAGGAGCTTATTGTGCTGGAGAATACGCTGAACAATATGAACCATGTCTCGCAGCAGCTTGCTTTTGGAGGAGGGACGAACAAGCTCCTTGAGGAGCTGTTTCATGAGACGGATTCCTACCAGCAGATACAGCTCCGCAACAGTATCAAAGCGGAATTGAACGTCATAACTTTCTCCAACCCGAATGTCGGCTTGATGATGTACTACTATCCAGAGACGGAAACCTATGATTTCGAGAATTTCCGGCTGCGCAGCGAATTCAAGCCGGATGAGCTGCCTCTGATGGCTCAGTATTCCGAAATCACCTATTTCGGGCCTCATAAAAGCTATAACGGATCCATCAACCAATACGTATTCAGCACGATGCGTAAGGTCAATTTGCCGGATCAGGACGTATATTTGTACATAGAGACCGGGCGCAACGCGCTAGAGACTTTGTTTGCCCCCGAGAACCGGAAGAGTGATTCCCGGAGGCTGCTCATTTTGGACAATGACGGCCGGATTGCTTTTAGTGAAAATGAAGGCGTTTTCCCGGTGAACAGTATGTTCCCGGGGCAAGGCTCACAGGCAGCATCAGGCACTTATGAGGCCTATTATTGGACGAAGGCGACCAGCAACCAAGGCTGGAGCATCGTCTCGCTCATTCCGAAGAATGAATTGAATCAGGAACGCAACACCAGGAGCTTAGGGTGCAGGTGCCGAATGCGTTCGCGGACTTGGAGATCATCGTAGAGGGCTAGTTATTTTGCAATGGGTTTGCACCTTCGGCCAAATAATACAGCTTGCTGATGCGTAAGGATCAGCTTGATATAAAATTCAGGCTGATCTTTTTGGTGTTGAATAGGGAGGTACAGGCTGCGAAGATTACGTTGTTTCTGGAGGAGGCCAAGCTCTTTTACACAAACGATAGGACGTACTCTTCCTTAGGATGACGTGCTTTCCTTAAGATGGCGTGCTGTTCCTTAACATGATTTGATCTCCCTTAGATAAAATTCCGGTTGTTCTAAAAGACACGGAGCAAGTAACTTGTACCCGTATACATTTCTTCGCCTTTCAGAATCCCAACCAAGTACCCATTTATTGAAATTTAAAACTAAATGTATTTCATACAGCTAGTTAAGCTGTTTTATCCAAAAAACCATAGGCTAAATGCAGAACATGCAGTTAGTTTGCGTGAGTGGAGCGAATTCGCCGAAATAGCTCAAATCTAAATGTAGGTTTTACAGTAAGTTCCCGCCAACACGGCCAAAATCGATGAACTAACTGCATGAATTACATCTGGTTACTTGATCCTGGCCATCTAGTCATAAATACGTATTTTAGTTTATTAGAGGGAAAGATTCCACCCTCTTTATTGACAATGAGAATCATTATCAATAAAATAGAATTAATCGATCATTGAGAATGGTTATCAATTACGCGGGTGGAGGAATGAAAGATGAACCAGGCATTATTGGTATATATATCATGGCTTCTCATTGTCAGTGCGGCGGTGTGCCAAAGAGAGGGCGAGCGGCAACGAGCGATCGATGAACAGAAACAGAGAGCGAGAGGTTCGCAGAGAACGGGCAAGGAGGGTTATACATGCCAAGAGGGCCTTTAAATCATGAGCTGGTACGTGAATTTATTGTAGCGGCGCATGGCGATTATGACGAGGTGGCAAGGCTGCTCAAGCAGGAGCCCGCGCTTGTTCATGGGGTCATCGATTGGGGGAGCGGCGATTGGGAGAGCGCCCTCGGCGCCGCGTCGCATACCGGGAATTTCAGCATTGCAAGGCTGCTCCTGGCGAACGGGGCACGGATGGATATTTTTGCTGCGGCTATGCTTGGAGAGCTGAACGTCGTTAAAGCGATTGTTGAAAATCACCCCGAGACCGTCTATGCCAAAGGCCCGCACGGTATATCGCTGATTCGCCACGCCGAGGCTGGGGGGAATGCCGCTATTTTCGTCTATGAGTATTTAAGTTCATTCCTATCGAAAGAAGTGGTCGGAAAATGATGGTGATGATGAAGGCCATCCAAACGATCCGGGTGCGAAAAGGCAGGGCAAATGAAGTATTGTCCCGCTTCAGGATGCCTTTACCGGTTCATGCTTTTGAAGGCTTCCTGCTCATGGAAGTGCTGATCAAGGATAACAGCCAGGAATGCGACGAGCTGCAGGTTTGCACGACATGGGAGGATCGCCGGTATTTTGACAAATGGTCAGCAAGCAGAGCTGCGCGAACGCCGCACAGCAAAGTCAGGGAGCTTAAACCGGAAGACAGCCCAATCATTAGCTCCGAGCTGGCGACTTATGAAATAGCGGCGCAGTTTAAGCCGCCTCACCAAAAGCTTGACCCCGAACGGACCATGACAGGGAGGATGACAGAAAATAACATTAAACGTCAAATTTTAAGAATATTATAATTATTCCAATTCTATTGTTAATTGCCCTAAGGTTGACAATCTCGCCCGCACACTTTATCATAGACACACGCTTAGTTTCTTGGTAGGAGCCAAGAAAGCGGGGGAACCAGTTCTTTTTATGGGGCGAATCACTCATTCCTATGAGGTGTAGGGTACCATCTTACCCGAGTCCGTCAGCTAACCTCGTCAGCAGTGGATGGGTCTGTTATAAGATCATTATTACGTCTCTTTAGACCCTGTTTTTTCGGGGTCTGTTTTTGTCTTCTGACCCTTGCTGGCGAAGCTGTGCCCAGACCCCCCGTTCCGGGGTCTTTTTTTGTTGATTACTAGGAAGGAGGAAGTACAATGACTAAGACGAAAACAAAGTACATTACCAACCTGGACAGACTGACGATGATTCCTGAAGAGGAGCGCGAACGTTTGAAACCGATTACGGAGAAATTCGTATTTCGGGTGAACGATTATTATTTGAATCTGATCGACTGGAGCGATCCTCATGACCCGATTCGCAAGCTGGTCATTCCAAATGAGGGAGAGCTCGAGGAATATGGCCGCTGGGATGCCTCTGACGAGGATACCAACTACGTCGTGCCCGGCTGTCAGCACAAGTATACAACGACCGCCCTGCTGATTGTATCGGAGGTGTGCGGGGCGTATTGCCGGTATTGCTTCCGCAAGCGCCTGTTCCGCAATGACGTGAAGGAGGCCATGTCCGATGTCCAGCCGGGGATCGATTATATCGCCAAGCATCCTGAGATCAACAACGTTCTGTTGACCGGCGGAGACAGCCTTATCCTGGCGACGGAGAAGCTGCGGGGAATCCTTGCCCAGCTTCGTGAAATCAAGCACGTTAAAATCATTCGCCTCGGCTCCAAGATTCCGGTGTTTAATCCGATGCGCATTTACGAGGACGAGGAGCTTCTTGACGTGATTCGCACCTATTCCACGCCGGAACAGCGGATTTACGTCATGGCCCATATCAACCATCCGCGTGAGATTACGCCGGAAGCGAGACGCGGCTTTCAGGCACTGCATGAGGCCGGCGCGATCGTAGTCAACCAGACTCCGGTCCTGAAAGGCATCAACGATGACCCTGCAGTGCTTGGCGAGCTGCTGGATAAGCTGTCCTGGGCGGGGGTTACGCCGTACTACTTCTTCGTGAACAGACCGGTTGCAGGAAACCGTGATTTTGTACTTACCCTGGAAGAGGTCTATCGGATCGTCGAGGAGGCGAAGGCGAGAACATCAGGCCTGGGCAAACGAGTCAGATTGTCGATGAGCCATACGTCCGGCAAGATCGAAATTCTCGCGATTGAAAACGGCAAGGCCTACTTGAAATACCATCAGTCCCGCGACGGGGATTACGGTAAATTGATGATCCTCGATTGTCCGAAGGATGCGTCTTGGTTCGACGATCTTCCCGGCAATGAACAGTATTGGAAGCGGCCGGAGAAGAAGACGAATGAAGTCGTCTCCGTGAACGAATTGCCCGATTTTCCGCAGAAGTCAAAGCGTACGCCTGCAATGCTATAAAATTACAATTATGAATCCCCCAAGGAGCGGCCTGAATTAATCCCCGCTGCTCCCTTGGGGGATTTTGCTCTTTTCGGCACGATCGACTGCTCTTATTTCTCAGGAACGGGGGAATGGATTATGATAAATTTAATACAACATATGAAGAAGGGGTAGTTATGGAGCGACTGATATTCGATCCTTCCGGCTATAAGATTAAATGGGGTGTCCAGAGCATCGGGCTGCTGCCAAAGGAGTTTGCCCTCCTGCAGTTTCTGTACCGTCACCGCGACCGCGTATTTACGCGCGACCAGCTCCTTGACCGGGTATGGGCGCTGGAGTTCCCGGTGGAGCGGACGGTCGATGATCATATATATCGCCTGAGGAAGAAGCTCTCCCCTTGGGCGCATATCCGGATCAATACGGTGCGGGGATACGGCTACAGCCTGACCGTCAGGGAGCAAGCATCCGTGATCAATCCGTCGTTAGGCGACCGTGAGGTCAACTCCTCGGTACGGGACATTTTCAAGAAGTATCATTTGTTCGGGCAGGGCAAATCCATGCTGGCACTAGCGACCCAGCAGGACATTCTCGGCTTTGAGCTGGATCCGTTCTACACTGTCTATCTGAAATTCATTCAGGGGGATACCGCCTGGTTTCTGGAAGCAGATGAAGTGCCGCTGCAGACCCGGCTGTACTGGCTGCTGATTCTGTACCGCGGGACCAATCCGCCGCCGGAGCAGGTGCTTCGCTATTGCGAGCAGGCTCTGTCGCGGCGCATTCTCTCCGCGGAGGAGCATCGGGAAATGCGCATTCTTAATATTCTTGAGGTGTATGCCGACGCCGGGCTTGCGACCGAGGCGATCAAGCGCTTCGAAGAGACGAGAAGGATAGTGGAAGCGGAGGGGCTCAGCGGCTTTGTTATGCCGGTAGCCATTATGGAAATTTACGTCTATGTGCTGGCCGGGGAGCTGGAGCGGGCGAACACGGTGTCGGAACGCTTGACGGGTCTGCTTAAGGATACGCCGTATTTGCGTGAAATCGGGCGCTTCCGGATCGTGCAGGGATTGCTGTGCTTGGCGAGCGGCCGGGAGAAGGAGGCAGAGCAGCTGTTCGATGAAGGCCTGGATGTGCTGGACATGTCACTGAACGTTCCGCTGCGGGCCATTTCACTTTGCCAAATCATGGGGTATCTCGCGCGAAATCGCCCTGGACTCGAAATGGAGCGCAAATACACGGCTCTCTTTGCAGCCCTGGATCAGGAGATGGGTTTATCCAAGCACAGAGAGGGGATGGAAGCCGTCATCGGGCGAGCTCTTGCATTATCATAGCCAGTTGTCTGGAATTTCAGGCCGTCTGATCTTCCTCTGACATTTCGGAGATAGGATAGGGAGACTAACGATCAGAAAGGAAAGATTCGCCTATGACGCGAAATCAACGTTACTCCCTGTTATCGATCCGAGACTTCAGGCGTATGTTTGCGGCATATGCGCTCGCCTCCTTTGGCGACTGGTTCGACGCGCTGGCCATCCAGGTGCTCGTCGCTTACCGCTGGGGCGCCGATCCGATGCTGCTCGCCCTCATCCCGGTAACGATGGCGCTGCCAGCGGTGCTGCTCGGCTCCTTCGCCGGAACGGTTGCAGACCGGGTGCGCAAAGCACGCCTTATGCTGGTCTGCGACCTGATCACCGCGGGGCTCACACTATGCATTCTCGCCGCGCCTCATATAGCCTGGCTGCTCCCTTTGCTGGCCCTCCGCGCGGCCTGCAGCGTATTCCACGTGCCTGCACAGCAAGCGTTGACCCGACAGGTCGTGCCGCCGGCGCTGCTGTTCCAGGCAACGTCCTTCAACGGCCTAGTCAACCAGTCCTCGAAGGTGGCCGGACCGCTGCTCGGCGCGATGACGCTGACTGCATTATCGCCGCAGGCGTGCATTATGCTCAATGCCGGTGCGCGGCTGCTGTCGGCGGCGCTGTTGCTCCCTTTGCGCAGCCTTCCGGTCTCCCGGAGGACAGAGGCGGCGGGAAGAACCGAAGGTCCCCGTTCTGGGGCTTGGGCTGCTTTTCTGCAGAATTGGCGGGAGGGCTGGCTGTATCTTTTTCAGGCCAAAAAAGTGCGGTACACGATGATATTCGGCTTTGTCGGCTTGACCGCCCTGTTGATGATCGATTACCAGTTCCCGACTCTGCTGCGCACGATTGATCCTGTCAATGAATCGTTGATTGGCTGGCTGGTATCCGCGATTGGCGCCGGGGCGGTGGCCGTGCTTGTCGTTCTCAACCGGTTGAATCGGATCAGTTACGGCTGGGGTCTGGGCGGGGGTTATATATTGATTGGCGCCGGGATCGCCCTTCTGGGGCTGTGCCCTCCGGGAACCGGCGTGCTGCTGCTTCTCGGACTCGGCATGATGATCGGCATCGGCAACGGCATGTACATGGTAACGCAAAATTATATCCTGCAAAAAGAAACCTCCGAGCAGCTGATCGGCCGGGTGTATGGCATTCAGAGCACGATCACCAGTCTGGTGATGCTGGTCGCTCCTTTGGTGGGGGGCGTTCTGATCCAGGCAACCCGGGCGGGCGTTGCTTTTCTGCTCATTGGAGCGGTTACCGCGCTGATCGGCCTTGCGGGCATTGCCCTACGCTCCGCGATCTGGGGCAGTCCGGCTCCGGCGCCAGACTGTAATCCGGCTGTGGCTGCTGGCGAGGGTGCAAGGGAGGCGAGGCGCATTAATGGTTGAAAAAGCAATGGCAGCCCATCCATTAACGAAGCTTTGTGAGAGAATGCCTTGCAGCCGCGGGGACTGCTGAATACGGAATCCAAAACGGGAACAATAAGAGGAAACGCGACTTGAACATAATTTCACAAGGCGATATACATTCGTTCATCCGGGTGTTAAGATTGGGGTAGTATAGTTCATTCCTGCATCATTTAATGGATCAAAACAAACGATAGAGGAGAGCGTATTTTTGAGTATAGCTGGCATTATCGATCATACGCTGCTGCGTTCGGACGCAACGTTAGAAGATATCAGGCAGCTTGCGAATGAAGCGAAGGAGTACGGCTTTGCTTCCGTGTGCGTGAATCCCGCTTGGATAGCCTTTGCCGCAGAGCAGCTGGCGGGTACCGGAGTGAAGGTGTGCACCGTCATCGGTTTTCCGCTTGGCGCCTCCACTTCCAGGACGAAGGCTTACGAGACAGAAGAAGCAATTCGCAGCGGGGCTGCCGAGGTCGATATGGTTATACCTATCGGGGCACTGAAATCTGGGGATGATGATGCCGTTCTTCGCGATATTCGGGCCGTTGTTGATGCGGCAGCGGGCAAGGCTTTGGTTAAAGTGATTATTGAGACCTCTCTGCTGACGGATGAGGAGAAGGTGCGAGCCTGCAGGCTGGCCGTGCAGGCCGGTGCCGATTTCGTGAAGACGTCTACCGGCTTCCAGGGCGGCGGGGCGTCGGTGGAGGATGTAGCTCTGATGCGCCGGACGGTAGGCCCTGATATAGGCGTAAAAGCCTCCGGAGGAATTCGCAGCCTGGAGGACGTTCACCGGATGGTTAAAGCCGGCGCCACCCGCATCGGTGCAAGCTCCGGGGTGCAGATCGTGAAGGGAGAGCAGGGCAGCAGCGCTTACTAAGCCGCTGCGGCTGGCGTCATCGATACAGGCATTGTACACCGTATTATATTTTACTGAACAACGTGCTGTATATCGTACCGTACATCGAACTGCACAACGAACTGCACATCGTACTGTACACAGGTACTGTACATCTGACAACTGTACATCGTACGCACTGCTTTGCTCCCTGCGTGCATAGTCGCGAGCATATTAAGGCTGCTAGACGCTTCTCACGAATCAGCGAGACTCGTCAGAAGCAGCGGAGCAGCAGAAGCTTAAGATCGTCCGTAGCCTAACCTCAGCAATAGCATGAAATCTGTCGCAGCATAAAGCCTGTCACAGCATAAGACCTGTCATTAAGTTTGTCCGGGCACAGCACCTGTCGCAGCATAAACTCAGCCCCAGCGAGCCTGCCACATCATTAACTCAGTAGTAGTATATGGCCGGCAGCCATCCAAGCATGCCCCGGATCCGCATCGTGCGCGACAGGGAGCAGTTCGCACGATGTGCCCTGATCTAAGGAGCAACAACCAGCAGGAGCATAACTCAGCCGGGTTACATCTGATCAACGCATCATAGCGCAGAAAGGAAGCAGTGAGAGAGCATGGCAAAATTCAAAAGAATCCACCTGATCGTCCTGGACTCCGTCGGGATCGGCGAAGCGCCGGATGCTGCCGAATTCGACGACTTGGGAGCGGATACACTCGGGCATATTGCCGAGGCCTGCGGCGGGCTTAACATGCCGAACATGGCCAAGCTCGGCTTGTCTAACATCGAGCCGATTCTGGGCGTGCCTCAAGCGGTTCAGCCGCTGGCGTATTATACGAAAATGCAGGAGGCCTCGCGGGGTAAAGATACGATGACTGGACATTGGGAGATTATGGGTCTGTACATCGATACGCCGTTCCGCGTCTTTCCGGACGGCTTCCCCGAGGAGCTCATTCGCCGCATCGAGGAGAAGACGGGCCGCAGCGTCATCGGCAACAAACCGGCCAGCGGGACGGAGATTATTGCCGAGCTGGGCGAGGAGCATATGAAGACGGGCGCGCTGATCGTTTATACCTCCGCCGATTCTGTGCTGCAGATCGCCGCTCATGAAGAGGTAGTGCCGCTAGAAGAGCTCTACGAAATTTGCGAGTTCTGCCGCGAGATCACTTTGGACGATCCTTATATGCTGGGCCGGATTATCGCCCGTCCGTTTGTCGGCGAGCCGGGCAATTTCACGCGGACATCGAACCGGCATGACTATGCGCTAAAGCCGTTTGGACGTACGACGATGAATGAGCTGAAGGATCGCGGTTTCGACGTGATCGCCCTGGGCAAAATTTCCGATATTTATGACGGGGAAGGGGTGACCAAGGCGGTGCGCACCGTGTCCAACATGGACGGCATGGATAAGCTGATCGAGACGATCAAGACGCCGTTCAACGGGTTATCCTTCCTGAATCTGGTTGATTTCGACGCCGTCTATGGCCATCGGCGTAATCCGAAAGGCTACGGACAGGCGCTAGAGGAATACGATGCCCGCCTGCCGGAGGTATTCGAGCTGCTCCAGGACGACGACCTGCTGATCATTACGGCAGATCACGGCAACGACCCGACATATAAAGGAACGGATCATACGCGAGAATACGTGCCGCTGCTGGTGTATTCCAAGTCTTTTGCCGGAGGAGGAAAGGAATTGCCGCTGCGCAGAACCTTCGCGGATATCGGAGCTACCGTAGCGGACAACTTCGGCGTCAAGCTGCCGGAGCACGGGGCAAGCTTTTTGAACGAATTGCAGTAACCATATCGAGGATAGGAGGAAGCCACGATGAGCGTACACATTGGAGCCAAGCCGGGAGACGTTGCGGATACGATTCTGCTGCCGGGCGATCCGCTGCGGGCGAAATATATCGCGGAGACCTATTTGAGCGACGTGACTTGTTACAACGAAGTACGAGGCATGCTCGGATTTACGGGGACCTATCAAGGAAAGCGGGTGTCCGTGCAGGGTACCGGAATGGGCATTCCGTCCATAGGGATCTATGTTCATGAGCTGATCCAGGAATATGGCGTCAAAAATCTGATGCGCGTCGGCACATGCGGCGCAATGCAGGAGCATGTCCGCGTGCGGGAGGTTATCCTCGCCCAGGCCTCATGCACGGATTCGAGCATGAACCGCCATGCCTTCGGCGGCTATGACTACTCGCCAATCGCCAGCTTTCAGCTGCTTAAGGCTGCGTATGAACGCGGGCTCGCCAAAGGGCTGAATATGCATGTCGGCAATGTATTTACCTCCGACATGTTCTACCGCGATGACCAATCCATCGTACAGAAGCTGATGGATTACGGGGTGCTGGGCGTAGAAATGGAGACGACCGCCCTCTATACCATCGCAGCCAAGTTCGGGGTGAACGCACTCACGATTCTCACCGTGAGCGATCATTTGATTACTGGGGAAGAGACCACGGCGGAAGAACGGCAGACAACCTTCCATGACATGATGGAGGTTGCCCTGGAAACGGCCGCTTCATTGTAATTTTCTTTAGTTTCATACAGTTTCCGGCGATAAAGCAGCTCGAGCCCGGATTGCTGGATGCAAGTCAGGTTATGGGATGCTATGCGAGAGCAGCCAATCAGATCATAATGAGGAGAATCTGCGATGAGAATGGTGGACTTGATTGAGAAGAAGCGCGATGGGCAGGAGCTCACGACCGAGGAAATTAATTTCATCATCGAGGGTTATACGCGGGGCGAGATTCCCGATTATCAGGTGAGCGCGCTGGCCATGGCGATCTATTTCCAGGATATGAGCGAGCGTGAACGGGCTGATTTGACGATGGCGATGGTTCGCTCTGGCGATACAATTAACCTGTCAGGGATCGAAGGCGTGAAGGTTGACAAGCACTCCACCGGGGGCGTCGGGGATACGACGACGCTTATCCTCGCTCCGCTGGTCGCCGCGCTGGGCATCCCCGTGGCCAAAATGTCGGGGCGGGGGCTGGGCCATACCGGCGGCACGACCGATAAGCTGGAATCTATCCCCGGCTTTCATGTTGAAATCGGCAGGGAGGAATTCGTCAGGCTCGTCAACGAGTATAGAATCGCGGTCGTCGGCCAGAGCGGCAATCTGACGCCAGCGGACAAGAAGCTATACGCGCTGCGCGACGTAACAGCCACGGTCAATTCGATCCCGCTGATCGCCAGCTCCATTATGAGCAAGAAGATTGCCGCAGGCTCGGATGCGATCGTTCTGGATGTGAAGACAGGGGCCGGCGCATTTATGAAGACCGTGGAGGACGCCAAGGAGCTTGCGCATGCCATGGTCAGCATCGGCAACAATGTCGGCCGCAGAACGATGGCGGTCATCTCCGACATGAGCCAGCCGCTCGGCGCAGCGATTGGCAACGCCCTGGAGGTTCGCGAAGCGATCGACACCCTTCGCGGCCGCGGGCCGAAGGATTTGGAGGAGCTGTGCCTGGCCCTTGGCCGTCAAATGGTCTTTCTGGCAGGCAAGGCCGCTTCGCTGGAGGAAGCGGAGGAGCAGCTGAGGGAGGCGATTTCCAGCGGCAAGGCGCTGGCCAAATTTAAGGAATTCATCGCCAATCAGGGCGGGGACGCCTCCATCGTCGATGATCCCGGTAAGCTGCCGACAGCGGCGTACCGGATTGAGGTGCCGGCCAAGCAGAGCGGCGTCGTCGCCTCCATCGTCGCCGATGAGATCGGTACGGCGGCTATGCTTCTCGGAGCGGGACGCGCTACGAAGGAATCGGAAATCGATCTGGCGGTCGGCCTGATGCTGAACAAGAAAATCGGCGACAAGGTAGCGGCGGGAGAGTCTCTGGTAACGATTCACGCCAACCGCGACAACGTCGATGAGGTTATTGAGAGAATCTATGCGAATATCACGATTGCCGAGCAGGCAACAGTACCAGCACTCATTCACGGCTTTGTGACTGAGTAGGCTCGACCGGCAACAGAAATCTGCCCCCAGAAGAGAGCCTTGCTGCAAAACGAATACAGTTTCCATAAAAAAGCAACCCAGTACCACTTCGGTGCTGGTTTTGCTATGTTTTCTTCGAATTTTTATCCATCCTTTTTTGGAATAAGAATTAGAGAGGGGGGAGTATTCTAACGTTGAGAGCGAGAAAAGATAAGCGAGAATTGAATAAATCTGCTGTAACGACTTTAATAATAAGCATGGCATTGCCGTTTTTTTCTATATCTATTTCGAATTTTAAATTAGTCGGTGATAGCACTTATGCAATAGGTTTTCCGATTAGGTTTTTATACTATTTCAGCGAAAACTTGCCAAGGCAAAAATATCAACTGTACACATGGGATATGTTTACTCAATTTGTTTCATTACGAGGGCATTTATATCTTTTAAATGTGGTTCTGATTTACTTAACTATCGAAATAATTAAAAAAACTTATATAAAGCTTAAAAATTCGTCTTCCACATAGCAAACCAATATTTGCGGGAGATTCAGCATTTCCCACTGGAACAAGAATAGATCGCAGCAGCATGTGCAATCTACTAACATGGAGGGATCATGATGCATTTTAAAGGAATTCATCACGTATCGGCCATTACGGCGAATGCCCAGAACAACTTTGATTTTTACACGAAGGTGTTGGGGCTTAGGTTGGTCAAGAAGACAGTGAATCAGGACGATGTTTCCGTATATCACCTGTTCTACGGAGATGGCAGAGGAAATCCGGGAACAGAGCTGACGTTCTTCGAAATCCCAATGGCGGGCCGCAACCGGGACGGGAACAACAGCATTTCGGCTATCTCCCTGCGCGTTCCGAATGATGCAGCGCTAGCTTATTGGAGCAAAAGGCTGGATGAGCATGGCGTGGAGCGTGGAGACATTACCAAGCGGGCGGGAAGAGCGGCGCTGGCCTTCACCGATTTTGAGGGCCAAAGATTAATTCTCGTTTCTGATGAACACAATGAAGGCGTTCAGGGCGGCATACCTTGGGAAAAAAGCGCCGTACCTGCGGAATACGGGATTACGGGCCTAGGTCCGGTGCAATTCACCGTAGCAAACCCCGAGCAAACGATCTTGGTGCTCACCGGGCTGATGGGCTTTAGGAAGAAAGGAGAATATCCGTCCAGTATTGCCGGACAGCCGGATATTCAAGTATTTGAGACCGGGGAAGGCGGCACAGGGGCCGAAGTACACATCGAGGAGCGAAATGATCTGCCCAAAGAGCGCCTTGGCCGCGGCGGGGTGCACCATGTGGCTTTCCGCGTGGAGGATGAGGAGGAGCTGCGCGCCTGGGTCACCCGGCTTAAAGCGGCGAGGATTCCAAGCTCTGGCTTTGTGGACCGCTTCTATTTCCGGTCGCTGTATTTCAGAGAGCCGAATGGTATTTTGTTCGAAATCGCCACCGATGGTCCGGGCTTTGACACGGACGAGGATATCGAGCGTTTGGGCGAATCACTCGCTCTCCCGCCATTTCTGGAGGCGAAGCGCGAGCAGATCGAGGCTCAGCTGGAGCCGCTGGATACCAAGCAGTAACATGGCTTGCAAGCTTGATAGTTTGATCATAAATGGTTCAGCACGACCCAAGAGAGACCCGCGGGCATGTTCATCATCCTGTCAGTGGGTCTTATTTTTAATTCAGGCTTCTTTCGGCCGTGATATAAGACAAAAGATGTCATATATTCTGGAGTAAGCTAAAGAGGAAGTCTATACAAATCACCGGGGAGGGAATGGATCAATATGAATATCAAAATGGAAAAGGAACGGCTGGCCAGCTTAATGGCGAGCGTAGAGCAAAATTCGCTGCAGGGCAAGGTTGCCGTCGTGACTGGCGCGACAAGAGGGGCTGGGCGGGCGATCGCGGTAACGCTAGGCGCGGCGGGGGCTACCGTATACTGCACAGGGCGGAGCGTTCGCGGGAACCCTTCCGATCTGCAGCGCTCGGAGACGATCGAGGAGACGGCCGAACTGGTAACGGCTTGCGGAGGCAAGGGAATTCCGGTCCGGACAGACCATACGGTGGAAGAAGAGGTAAAAGCCTTGTTCGAGCGGGTTAGCGCGGAGCAGGATGGACGGCTGGACATCCTTGTGAATGATTTATGGGGCGGCGAGCATTTAACTGAATGGGGAGTTCCATTCTGGGAAGCCTCGCTGGCAAAGGGGCTGCTCATGCAGGAACGGGCGGTCACAGGCCATATGATTACGAGCTACTATGGTGCGCCGTTAATGGTTGCAAGGAAATCAGGGCTGATCATTGAAGTGACGGACGGGGTAAGCTACAACTATCGCGGCAATCTATATTACAGCCTGGCCAAAATATCCCCGATCCACCTGGCAGCCGCTATGCACGAAGAGCTCCGTCCCTATAATGTGACTGCATTAGCGGTGACGCCGGGATTTCTGCGGTCCGAGCAAATGCTGGAGCATTTTGGCGTAGAGGAGGAGAATTGGCAGGATGCTATTGCCAAAGAGCCGCATTATGCTGAATCGGAAACACCGTATTTCCTGGCGCAAGGAATCGCAGCGCTCGCTGCCGATCCCCAGGTGGCGGCCAAAGCGGGCCAGGTCTGGTCAAGCTGGAGCTTGTCCGATGAGTACGGGTATCGCGATATCGACGGCCGCAGGCCGCATTGGGGCCATTATGCCCAAGCCCAAGGGCTGCCGGTCAATTAATTCTTTGCGGCTTTGGAAGCTTTGTCCAGGCGATCTTGAATTTGCGATAAGGAGGCCAGTTCGAAATGATAAGTTCCAAACGGCCTGAACCAGCGATGCAGAAGAATTTGAGCTTGAGTTAAGTGTCTGGCTGCTTCTTCCGTTTGTCCCTGTGTGGACAGCAAGGCCGCCCAGGCTTTGTGGTAGCTGTAGGGCTCGCGGTCAGACAGGCCTTTGACAAGCGCCTCTGCTTCCTGACGGGATTCAGTGCTGCACGGAGAATGCGTTAGAAGATGCACAGCATACAGGCTGTCGATCATGATGCGGCTTAATGGGGTGGCGGCAGAAGGATGCTTGGTCAAGCTGACGGGCTGGATATATTCTACCGCTTCCTTCGGTTGTTCTTTATCGGCAAAATGATAATAGAGAAACATCCGCAGCTCGCTCTCCTCAGCGAGCTGTTCTAACGTCCGTTCCGGTAGGTCGCATAGCAACCGGGCGGCTGTGTCGGTAATTCTCGGATTCCATTCGGCGGGCCGGCGCTCGGACAGGTAATCCTTCTGCAGAATAACACCGGCTATCAATAGGCTCGCCCTGGCCGATTTCTTATACAGAATCAGGAACAGCCTTCCATCGGAATGGCTGACTCCATTGGATAAAGGAAAAAGTGTTGCAGCCGCGAGACCAAAGCTTATCCACAGTAAACACTCCGCCCACAAATAGGGGGTGGGGGCAAGGAGCAGAATTAGAAGAGCGGTGAGCAGATTTCCTGCGGGTCCGCCAAGAGCCATCCAGGACCATTTTCTTGCCACCTCTTCTAGATTGCTGGAGGGGGCGGCAAAGCGCATCGTTCCCCCAAAGCACAGCCAACTATCGTTGGAACGCAGGACGATGGAACGTCCGGTAAAAGCGATGCGGAATGGGCCGACAATCATCTCCTTCGGCTTCAGCCCCGCCCAAGCGCCTGCCAGCAAGTGACCCGATTCGTGAATGAGGGTCGCCAGCAGGTAAGCCGAGAATATAACGGAAGCTAGGATAATTGCCTTTTCGGTTATTGGCAGCAGAAGAGCTGTAAGAATACACAGCAGAGTTAGTGCGAGAAGAAATGGCAGCGGCCTCAGCAGCTTGTTCATGTAGATGAGAACACCAGCTTTCTTTTATTGAATCTCTATATTTCAAGAACTTTATGAGCGGCAAAAAACCGGTTTCTCTAAGCGAGGAACCGGCTTTCACGCTTGAGCTTATCGTCAATCTCCCTCAATCAGCCCTCAGCCCTCAATAAGCTTTCAATAAGCTTTCAATAAGCCCTTAATAAGCCCTCTCCCGGCTTCCTTCCACGCTGCGCTCAAAGGCCACGATCCATTCGCCCTGCACGAGAGCATATCCAGTATCGCCTTCGGCGACGAGGCCATACAGGTTCTTAACGTCAAGATATTCCTTGCGTTCTCCGTTATCGAATTGCAGGGTGATGTAATAGTGAGTGCGCGATGTGGAGGAATGCATATGATCATTTGCATGGTGGCTGGAATGATGCTCTACGTAAGTCCGCTTGGATACAATGGTAGCGAATACGGATTTCTGGGGCGAGCGTTGGTTTTGGGCGTATTTTACTCCGTTAGAGACGAAAGTAGCGATGATAATTCCCAATATGACGATAAAAATGATAGGGAACAGGGTGGACATCGTATTAAAAAAGCCGCCCCCTCCCATCGGCGGGAAACCAAAATCATGCATATGGCAAGCCTCCTTCACAATATTAACGCAATAGAGATGCAATTGGTTTCGTATACTGTTTAATATTCCGCAATCCCGCGACTTAGACTTGCTCTGCAGCAGATCTGGGCAGGGCACAAAAGGAAAAGCCGCCCCCTCATTGTGCAGTTTTGCAAATTATGTTAATATGGTATTACTTTTGAACAAGAACGGAGGGTTCCCTGTGATTTACATTATTCCCGTTTCACCACTTTGCGCGGCTAACTGAATAGTGCTCAAAGGCTCTGCCCTGTGCAGGGCAAACGGGATAGGTGTGCTATCATAAAGGGAACCTTTATAATAGAATATGCCGATCGTGCCTGACGTCGCTTACGGGAAGCGTTATTTGCCGTAGGCTTGATGTCTTGCGGGTCTTGTTTGCATGACACAGGGGGATGCCTGTGTCTTTTTTGGATTATAGAGAACTTTACAGCAAAGCTGGACCATTCTGTAATCGCAACAGAGCCTTGCCGCTGATGCGGTCTGTCTACATGAAAAGTGTCGGTCGACGTTATTCTTATCACTTAACAGTTCTGTCCAGGAACTCGGCATCGAATGCCGGAGGAGGAATGCATATATGGAACAATTGCAGCAGAAAGCGATTTTGGTCGGAGTGAATCTGAATCATCAGGAGGATTTCGAATACTCCATGGAGGAGCTGGCAAATTTGACGGAGGCGTGCCACATTGAAGCCGTTGGCACATTAACGCAAAATTTGCCGAAAGTAAATAAGTCCCATTACATCGGGACGGGAAAGATCGGCGAGCTTCGAGCGCTTATTGAAGGGCAGGAGGCCAATCTCGTTATTTTTAACGATGAGCTGTCCCCGTCGCAAATTCGCAATTTGGAGGCGGATCTGGCGTGCAAGGTCATCGACCGGACGGTGCTCATTCTCGATATTTTTGCCCAGCGGGCCAAGACGAGGGAAGCACAGCTCCAGGTTGAGATCGCGCACATGAAATACATGCTGCCGCGTCTTGTCGGGATGAGAGAGTCCCTCGGCCGGCAGAGCGGCGGCGTGGGCACGAAGAACCGCGGGGCAGGGGAGACCCGGCTGGAGCTGGATCGCCGGCGGATTGAAGAGAAGATCACGGTGCTGAGCAAAGAGCTCGAGGAGCTCGTGGCCCATCGCCAGACGCAGCGCAAGCAGCGCAAGAAGAAGGACCTGCCTGTCGTGTCTCTGGTTGGCTACACCAACGCCGGCAAATCGACGATCATGAACGCGCTGATGGAGCGGTACAATCCGGCGGCGGAGAAGCAGGTATTCGAGAAGGATATGCTGTTTGCCACGCTGGAGACCTCGGTGCGGAACATCCCGCTGCCGGATAACAAAGCTTTCTTGCTTACGGATACAGTCGGATTCGTCAGCAAGCTTCCGCATCATCTGGTTAAGGCGTTTCGCTCCACGCTGGAGGAGGTGGCGGAGGCCGACCTGCTGATCCATGTCGTCGATTACAGCAACCCGGAATATAACCGGCTCATCCAAATTACGAATGAGACGCTGAAGGAAATCGGCATTACCGATATTCCGACGATCTATGCTTATAACAAGAGCGACCTGACCGAGCATCCCGTACCGAAGGTTGAAGATGACCGGATTTATATGGCCGCTAAGCCGCGAATCGGCATCGAGGAATTGGTGCAGTGCATCCGGAAGGGGATTTTCAAGGATTATATCCGCTGCGAGATGCTTATCCCGTATGATCAAGGCGCGGTCGTCTCCTATTTCAACGAGAATGCGGATATCGAATCCACCAGCTACGAGGCTGAGGGAACAAAGCTTGCCATGGAATGCAGGCTGAGCGATTACAACAAGTTCAAGGAATATGCGATTGGGAGCGGATTGCTAGAAGTGGATAGCGAAGGATAGCGAAGAATAGCGGAAAAACAGTTGTAGGGAAAAGGCCCGGGCAGGACACCTTATGAAGTGTCTGCCCGGGCCTTCTGCGGTTCCCGCTCTACTTACAATGTCCGCAGTGCGCGTTCAGCGGCAGTTTCACCTCAAATGCAGCGCCTTCGCCGGGCGGACTGATGGCATGGATGCTTCCGCCATGCGCCTCTACGATCGAACGGGTAATCGAGAGGCCGAGCCCCGCCCCCCCGTGACTCCTGCGGCTTCGCGACCTCGAGGAGTCGCTGCGGTAGAAGCGGTCGAAGACGTGCGGCAAATGCTCCGGCGGAATGCCGCATCCGTTGTCGCGAATAGACAGCATAGCCTCCATATGCGAAGCGGTCAGCGTTACGGTAATGACTCCCTGCTCGGGGTCGGTGTGCTGCACCGCGTTGCTGAACAGGTTAAGGATCACCTGTTTGACCGCGTTAGCGTCATACCTTCCTCCAACCCCTCCGGTGAGGACGAAGCGAACCGTCCGCTGCTTGGCGAGCATGCGCAAATGGGGCTCCATCTCCGAAATGAGCGAATCCAGCCGCGTCTCACGAAGCTCCAGCTCGGGCCGGCGATCCAGCTTGGCGAGCAGCAGCAAATCCTCGACGAGCTTCTTCATTCTCGTGGATTCGCCGAGCATGCTCTTCAGGGAGGCCTCCAGCTGCTCCGGATGGGCCGCCGCTCCGCGCAGCAGCACCTCCAGGAATCCATGGATTGACGTAAGCGGCGTCCGCAGCTCATGGGAGGCATCCGCGATGAAGCGGCGCATCTGCTCCTTCGCCTCCCGCTCGCTGTCGAAGGAAACTTCAAGCCGCTCGAGCATTCCGTTGAACGAGTGGGCAAGCGCATCGATCTCCGCTTGCCCTTGCCTGGAGGGGAAGCGGATGCTCAGGTTGCCGGCATTGACGTCCTCGACGGTCCGCACCATGCGGTTCAGCGGGTGCAGCGTCCGGCGCAGCAGCGGCAGGTAGAGCATCAGGCCGCAGGCCAGAGCCAGGGCGGACAGTCCGGCGAACGTCAGGAGCTGCCGCAGGACGATGCTCTGCAGCGGCGCGGTATCCTTGCCGACCTGGATCAGCCCGTACGGAGCGCCAGGTCCGCCGGCCGGACGGAATACGACGAGCTGCTCGCGGCCCGTCTCATCCTGCACCACCTCATAGCCGCTGTGCCCACTATGCCGGAACTGCTCCTGCAGAGCGGCATATTTCTCCGTGGGCAATTGAGGGGAGACCCTGTCTGCAGCTCCCGTCCAATCGGTGAATTCGCCGTCCTCCGAAATATAGGCAATGGACATGTCGGGCAGGAATAGTAACGGCTGATTGCCGGGATGATCGGAACCGTCCATTGCCCTGCCTGCAGCGGAGGGAGCATCGGAGGATTCCTCCCCGTCCAGCTCAGGCACACGAAGGTTCCAGCGTTCGGGTACGAAGCCGGGAACGCCGAAGAGCTCCTTGGGCAGCCCGCGCATTTGGGAAGTCATCGTCTCTGCCTGATTCCGGTACAGGAAGTCCTTCATGATGACGTACTGCAGCGCACCGATCAGCAGAAGCAGCACCGCCAGCACGAGCAGGGAACGGGACAGCAGCTGGATCCGGAGAGAGCGGGGGGCTGCCATGCTCCAAATGCGGCCTGGAATCAGCTTAAGCCTGCTCATATATCGATCCTGTATCCTGCACCGCGCAATGTCCGGATAAGGCGATGCTCTTTATCATTCAATTTGTCCCGCAGCGATCGGATATACACCTCGACGATGTTCTCCTCGCCGCCGAAATCATAGCCCCACACCTTATCCAGAATTGTTGTTTTGCTCAGCACGATGCCATGATTGATCACGAGATATTTAAGCAGCTCGTATTCCGTGGGCGAGAGCTCCAGCACTTGCTCCCGGTAGATGATTTCCTTCTTCTTGTCATTGAGCCTGAACGGACCGATTGCAGCTTCTCCGATCAACGCCGGGAATTGATTGCGCAGGCGGGCGCCGATGCGGGCCAGCAGCTCTTCAAAGCTGAATGGCTTGACGACGTAATCGTCCGCTCCGATCGTCAGTCCTTTTACCCGGTCTTCCACCTCATCCTTTGCCGTCAGCATGATAATGGAGGCGTGCAGTCCGGTTTTCTTCAGCAGGCGGCAGACCTCCCATCCGTCCATGCCGGGCATCATTACGTCCAGAACAATGAGATGCGGCTGGAATTCGGCGGCCAAATTGATGGCGCTTAGACCGTCGTGCACGCTCCGCACCTCGAAGCCTTCATTCATGAGTCCAAGCTCCAGAAATTGAACGATGTGAGGCTCGTCGTCAACGAGCATAATTTTTAGGCCTTGTATGTGACTCATAGTTGTAGCCTCCTCCATGCAATAGCGCCTTGTAAAATAGTTCTCTCTATTATAGAGAGAGTATCTGAAAGTTAGCTGAAAGCAATCTGAGCCGCTCCTTAATTCGCAGCCGCTATTTTGGCAAAATTGGCCTTAATCGATGTAAAATATTTGAATCTAGGACTCTATCATCTTGATTGTCCGAGGCCTTGTAGGATATACTTTTCTAAGCTAATGACTAAAAGGAGAGTATTAAGATGGACAAAGTATTGATTTTCGGTCACAAAAATCCGGACACGGATACGATTTGCTCTGCCATCGCTTATGCGGATCTGAAATCCAAGCTGGGCTGGAATGTGGAAGCCGTCGCTCTTGGAAGCGTAAATGGGGAGACACAGTTCGCTTTGGATCGTTTTGGCTTCAAGGCGCCTCGCATTGTGGAGAGCGTAGCAGGGGAAGTGAAGGATGTCATTCTTGTAGACCATAATGAACGCCAGCAAAGCGTCTCGGACATCGAGCAGGTGCGGGTGGCTGAAGTCATCGACCACCACCGGATTGCCAACTTTGAGACGAGCGGGCCGCTGTACTACCGTGCGGAGCCTGTGGGCTGCACGGCAACGATTCTGAACAAAATGTATAAAGAGAACGGCATCGAGGTTCCGGCGAATATCGCAGGCTTGATGCTGTCGGCTATCATTTCCGATTCTCTGCTCTTCAAATCCCCGACCTGCACTGAGCAGGACGTTGCAGCAGCTCGCGAGCTGGCTGAAATCGCCGGTGTGAACTCAGAAGAGTACGGCCTGGATATGCTCAAGGCAGGGGCGGATCTAAGCGACAAATCGATCGAGGACCTGATTTCCCTGGATGCGAAGGAATTTGAGATGGGCAGCTCCAAGGTGGAAATTGCTCAAGTCAACGCTGTTGACGTAAATGATGTATTGTCCCGTCAGGCTGAGCTGGAAGCTGCGCTGGCAGGCATCGTGGAGAAAAAGGGGCTTGACCTGTTCCTGTTTGTGGTAACGGACATTCTGAACAATGACTCCGTAGGCGTGGCCGTGGGCAAGGATGCGGCTGCGGTGGAAGAAGCTTATGGCGTGAAGCTCGTCGACAACAAAGCGGTGCTGAAGGGCGTAGTGTCCCGAAAATCGCAAATCGTCCCGGTATTGACGGATATTTTCAACAAGCGCTAATTCATTAGTAACGTTGGATGATCAGCGCTGGCGTTGAACACACAGCCTTAAATAAAAAAAGTCCAGAGGCAGATTTCTGCTTCGGACTTTTTTTATTTAACCGTATCGTATTAATCCCTGTTCTATTCGGGTAATTAAACTTTATACGTCGAAGCGGCCATAAAAGGCCGCTGCAATGAACGCTCCAACCGCTCGCGCTAGGCTTAGCTTTGCTCAGCCGAGCCGGAGACCGTGACCTCTGCTGAACCTGTACCGGCGCCAGCGACTGCTTCGGCAGCCACATCCATTGTGATCGCTGCCGGTCTATGCTTGAAGATCGGTACTAGAATCAGGGCGCCGATAAGCATAACGCATCCCGACACGGTGTAAATTTCGACGAGCGGAAACATTTTCTTAAGCGGTCCGGCCAGGGACATCATGATGACCATCATCCCCGTAAACATCGGGCTGAGCACACCGTTAACCCGGCCGACGTAGGACTGCTCGGTATTCTGAAGAATCATCGTATTGATGCCGATCTGAATGCATGGAAAGGTGAGGCCGTTGATGAACTGCAGAAATAGCGTCAGAGGAATGCTGGTCGATAAGCCCATGCCGACAATACATACGGCACTGACCGTTATTCCGAAGGCAAGCAGCAGCTGCGGGGCGAACTTCTTTGTCAGCATCATAATGACGATGCCCCCTATAAACATAGCAACACCGTTGACCATCATCAGGAATTGCAGGAATTCTTTAGGCTGGCCCAATCTTTCGGTAACGATAAATAATCCGAGGGTCTGAATCGTTCCAACCGCAAAGCCGGCAATCGCAAAGGTTGCCCCGAGCACTTTCAGCACCTTGCTGCGCCATACATAACGGAAGCCATCGGCCAGCTCCTGGCGGATGTTTGTCGTACGCACCGGCTTGTGTTCCGGCTTCTCGTCAGGCGGCAGCCGGAACATGACGAGGGCGGAGAGCAGGAAGGCCACGCCCATGACGGCGATTGAATTATATATTCCGAATTGATGGTAAGCAAAGATGCCCAGCACGGGACCGGCGACCATGAAGATCGCAACCAGCGATTGGAACAAAGCCATGCCTTGCTGCAATTGATCCGGATGAACGTGCTGCTTGAACAGCTTCATCACGGATGGCTGAGAAAACTGCGATAATATGGCGGACACAAAGGTAGCCAGATAGACGGCCTCCCAGGAGCCGTACATCAGCGTCAGCAGGACGCCGAATACGGAAAGCGCGGACAGAAAGTCACACCAAATAATCGTGCGCTTCGGCAGCCATCTGTCGGCAAATGCTCCGCCGATAAAGGAAAACACGAAAATCGGAGCAAACTCGACGACGTATATTAATGATATTGCCAGCGGATCTTGATTCGTTTGATCTGTTACAAACATTAGAATGGCAAAATTTCTGACCCAAATTCCAATTTGCAGAAGGACATTTGAGATGAGAATGGTCTGGTATAACCGATTGCGAAAAAGACTTCCGGGTTTTGAAGCTTGCCCCGTTGTTGACAAAATAATCACCTCAAACTATATGGTTTCTCTTTCCAGGGCAAAAAGCCCCTTAGCAACAATAATTCATTTTGGCCTTCTTGAAAAGAGAAAATTCAACTATAATTATTTTTTGTATATCACGACCCAAATTGACTTTTAAAACAATGTTTGTTATTTAGTATGAAACAAGTCTGTTGCAGCTGATCTGTATTCATATTCAATTGAATTCTATTGATGTACGACATCCTACTGGACGGAGGCAGAAATATGAACATCAGAGGAGAGGGACAGCAGTCTAATCGCGAGAATCTGCAAGAGATTTCAAATCGGGATGAGAACGGCGGTTACAGTGCAGGGATGAAGGAGAAGCAAGCCAGGTGCAGGCCGGTTTTCACAGACCAGTTCTACAGACAAATCATTCATCAAGCAAGAGATATTGTTTATTGCTGTAATGAAGAAGGGGTTTGCGAGTATGTCTCGCCATCGGTCGAGTCCGCTCTCGGCTATGCTCCTGAGGAATTGTTAGGTGAAAGCTACCGAAAGCTCTGCCATCCCGACGACCGGGCTCTTCCGACCAGGCGGGAGATTATGCGGAACGGGGGAATGCTTGAGCTGAGGCTTAAGCATAAGGATGGCAAATATATATGGTACGAGTTTAGTATTACCCAGGTCAGTGAGGATTCCGGCAAGCCTGTCATTCTGGCTATAGGCCGGGACATTTCGAAGTGGAAATACGAGCGAGCCTTCCTGTCGGAGACGATGCGGACCGCGCTGATTGGCAGCTGGGAGTGGGATGTAGAGAAGGATCAAATCATCCTGTTCGACTATGTATATGAAATGTTCAACATCAAGAAGGGCTCCACGGTGACTGCGGATGAACTCATCGCTATGATGCAGGAAGATGAGAGGGAACGGTTGATACAGGCGGTTCGGCAGGCTGTTGAAGAGGGCAAGCTCGACTTCGAGTTCCAATACAAATATGCTGACGGCGCTTGGGGCTATTATTGTTTAAAAGGTATCGTATCTTACGATGAACACCACAATCCCGTTAAGATGAACGGAACGGTGCAGGACATTACGGAGCGCAAGAACATTGAACGTAAATTCCAGGAAACCGTTGAACGCTATACTTCATTGAAGAAGTATAATCATGACGCCGTGTTCTCTCTTGATCTGGAAGGAAATATTATCAATGCCAACATTATGGCCGTGAAGATGACCGGCTATGCGATTGAAGAGATGGCCGGCAAGAGCTTCTCCCGCTTTATCGGCGAGAAATACGTTAAGCGAATTCTGAAGGATGCGATTAACGATCCGAGCATCGAGAAGCTGATCGACAAGCTTCAGAATAAACAGGGCGAGACGGTAGAGGTGCTGACGACGATTGCGCCGATTATTGTCAATAATGAGAATGTCGGCTTTTATATTATTGCAAAGGATATTTCCGAGCAGAAAAGGCTGCTCATCGCCAAGGAAGCGGCGGAAAGCACGAACAAAGCCAAGAGCGAATTCCTGGCCATGATGAGCCATGAAATACGGACGCCGATGAACGGGGTGATCGGCATGACGGATTTGCTGCTTGAAACGACGGAGCTGGACAGCACCCAGAGGGAGTATCTGGATATTATCCGCAAGAGCGGCGATACCCTGCTGAGCATCATTAACGATATTCTTGATTTTGCCAAAATCGAATCCGGTAAAACTGTACTGCATAAGGAGAAGTTCGACATCCGCAAATGCATTTCCGAGACGCTGGACGTGCTAGCGCCCAGGGCCAGGGAGAAGGGGCTGAAGATGGAATTCAACGTCCACCCGGCGGTTCCGGAAGCGCTGATCGGGGATCCCGACCGCTTGAAGCAGATTTTCCTCAATTTGGTCGGAAATGCGGTGAAATTTACTTTTAACGGCGGAGTATCGATAACGGTGGATCCGATGGAGAGTCAGGACGGATACGTCAGATTGAAGATCATGGTCAAGGATACCGGGATTGGCATTCCCAAGGACAAAATATCAGACCTGTTCGAGCCCTTCTCCCAGCTTGACCATTTCATGACCCGGAACTATGAGGGCACGGGACTAGGCCTGGCGATAACGAAGCGGCTAATTGGGCTCATGGATGGAGATATTTGGGTCGAGCCCGAGGAAAGGCAGGGCGCTACTTTTGTCTTCCATATCGCTCTGCGTGTGCCAGCGAAGGATTCGGTCAGCGCCAACAACGCCGTGGGAACCAGCATGGACAGAATGCATGCCCCGGCGCTCAAGGTACTCGTGGCCGAAGATAATGAAATCAACCAGATCGTACTGAAAAAAATGCTGGAACGGCTCGGACATCGAATCACAATCGTCTCGAACGGGATTGAAGTGATCCAGAAGGTCGCTTACGAGGAGTTTGATCTCATTTTTATGGATGTCCATATGCCCGAGCTTAATGGATTTGAAGCTACGCGGGTCATCAAGGAGACGGTACCGGCGGATAAATGGCCGGTCATTGTCGCTGTCACCGCCAATGCTCTGAAGGGCGACCGGGAGAATTGCCTGAATGCCGGAATGGACGATTATATCAGCAAGCCGATCAAGAGCACGGCTATTTCCGAAATTATCGCGAAATACTTTGGATGACAGGATGAAGCGACAGGATACGCACATGATGCAGCACTCTGTATAAGTCTTATGCAGGGTGCTTTTTGCACTGGGAAGGATAAGGCCAGCAAACTCCCCCTATGAAGCAGGAATAAAAAGCATTCATAATATGACAACGCTTACATCAAGGCTTAGCCATTTGTGAACTCTTAATAAAATTTTATATAATCGAGTTCGTGAGCGTTGCACCGGACATTTTTTAAAGAAACGGGAGGATTACATCATTGTTGAAAACAGTAAATATGAGAGCGGCATGGTTCTCGAATACACGGGCAGATCTGCTGTCCGGTCTGACGGTTGCTTTTGCTTTGATTCCAGAGGCGATCGCATTCTCGCTCCTGGCCGGCGTTAGCCCGATGGTCGGGCTGTATGCTTCTTTTTTCATCGCTGTAGTGATTGCCTTTGCAGGGGGCAGACCAGGAATGATATCGGCAGCCACAGGAGCGATGGCTCTGCTGATGGGAGGGCTTGTCCGCGACTATGGGATCGAGTATCTTTTTGCGGCTACGATTCTCGCAGGCATTATTCAAATTATTCTTGGCGCGCTAAAACTTGGGAGATTAATTACGTTTCTGCCGCATTCCGTTATGGTAGGGTTCGTTAATGCGCTGGCAATCCTGATCTTCATAGCTCAGCTGAATTATTTTACAGGCGAGGGCTGGGTCATGTACGCCCTGGTTGCTCTGACGCTAGTTATTATTTACGTGTTTCCCCGGATTACGAAGGCTTTTCCTTCGGCTCTGGCCGCTATTATCATCGTGTCCGTCATAACGATGCTGCTTGGCCTGGATGTCAAAACGGTGGGAGACATGGGGACGATTACGAGCGCGCTGCCGGTATTTCATCTTCCGGAAGTGAGCCTGTCCTGGGACATGTTCAAGGTGATCTTCCCGGTATCCTTATCGCTAGCCATCGTCGGGCTGCTTGAGTCATTGATGACCGCAAGCCTGATCGATGAAATCACCGATACGTCCAGTGATAAAAACCGGGAGATGAAGGGACAGGGGCTTGCGAACGTTGTAACTGGCTTCTTCGGGGGAATGGCAGGCTGCGCCATGATCGGCCAGTCGATGATCAACGTTAAATCCGGCGGTCGAACCCGCTTGTCGACTCTGGTATCCGGGGTCGGCCTGTTGTTTCTCATCATCGTGCTCGGCGATGTCGTCAAGGCGATCCCTATGGCGGCCTTGGTTGGCGTAATGTTCATGGTTTGCATCGGCACATTCGATTGGGGCTATCTGCGATCCATGCGTCGGAATATCCCGTATTCGGACGGGTTCGTGATGATCGTTACGGTCGCGGCCGTCGTAGCCACGAATAATCTTTCCATTGGCGTAGGGATTGGCGTGCTGCTCAGCGCACTTATATTTGCCTGGAGGATGGCCAAGATCCGGATCATTTCAGAAGAACAAGCGGGCATCAAGACATACGAGGTGAAGGGCCAAATGTTCTTTGGCACCGTCTCCGGCTTTTTGAACGAGTTCGATGTGACGGGGGATCCGGACCATATCCGGATCGACTTCACCAAATCCCATGTCTGGGATCATTCGGCCGTTCAGGCGATTTTCAAGGTCATGGCCAAATACCGGGAGCTGGGCAAGACTGCGGAGCTCATCGGGCTGAATAAGGAAAGCTCGGAGCTCGTTCACCGGGTAGGATTAACTGTAACTGGGGAACAAGCTTAAGGGGATAATACACAAAAGGCAGGCCGCCATAGCATGAATGGGGCCTGCTTTTAATATTCTGATAGGAGATTGAATCTTTCAAGCTGATCATGGAGCCCTTCCCTGGTTAGAATCTCTACCTGCTTGGGGCCGATCAAATCGAAATGGGGATAGGCATCCCGGCGGTGGATGTATTTCGGATTGAGCCCGTTATCCCTGCACCAGGCGGCCAGCCGGTCCAAATCGCTGCATCCGACCTTAGTGACGGTCGTAATTCCTGGAAAGCGCGGCTCAAGCCAGTAATGCGTCAAATATGCGATCTCTCCCTGCGAGACGCGCCGTTTCCAGGCATTCAACTCCTGGCGGGTAATACCGAAGGCCATGCGAACTCTCCTTTTGCCAATTTATTGATGAAGGCCTCGCCATACAAAGGCGACGATTGTTGCTGCGGCTTCTTCGTTCGACTCGAATAACGCCTCGTTATTTGAATAGCGCCGCTCGCCGACCTTTAGCATAGACACATATAGATGTGCTGCAACCAATGGCTTCTCGCAGTAAATCTCTCCCCGCTCGGCGGCATCGGCGAAGCCTTTCTCCAATGCTTTGTACAGCGCATTTTCATGCTTGTTCAGCCGCTCGTGCTGCTCCTCGTTTAAATGATGCTTCACCTTCTCCGCCATCCCGTCCATATGAACCTGGGGAACCCGTAAATAATTCTGGGCAATGAGCTCAAGCCGCTCCCGGAAAGAGCCCGGCCGAGCCAGCAAAGCTTCGATGCGCTGCTTCACATTGACGAGGACGGCGACCATGCAGGCGACGAACAGCTCGTTTTTGGTTGGATAGTAATAATAGACGGAAGCTTTGGTTACGCCGGAATGCTCTGCCACCATATTCATGGTGACGGATTCGAAGCCTTTCTCCATAAACAGGGTAGAGGCAGTCATGAGAATATGCTGGGAAGTGGGAAGGCCTTCCTGCTGAACGGGAGGTCTCCCCAAGGGCTTCTTGTTCGGGGCTTTCATCAAGGTCACCTCAATAACTTGTACTGACGAACAATTATACCATAAGAGGGGGATAGCAAGTCATCTTTTGGAGGGGCCCGGATCTTTTGAATAGGCGATTGATAATTAACCTTCCGGTATATATAATTACTTTATGATTTATATCACTTGTTCACAAATATAAAAAGGAATGGAGTTGAGGGAAGCGATGGATAACCTGCTGGAGCGGCTCGGACGCTGGTTTGCGGGAAGCATCACGAAATGGATTACTTTGGCGGTCTGGATCGTTCTCGTTGGAGCCTTGACGGTGATCTGGCCCGGTGTTAACGAGAAGGAGGACAATAATGCGGCCAACCTGGAGGCGTCAATGCCTTCCGTACAGGCTCAGCAGCTGGCTGAACAGGAGTTCCCGACCGATTCGGGGATTCCGGCACTGCTCGTATGGCAAAGGAACAGCGGGCTGACTGAGGAGGACTTCGGGGGCCTGCAGCAGCTGTCGGCCTATCTGACGGACCATCCGCTTGAAGGGCAGGAGGCGGTGCCGCCTTTTCACCTGATGCCGCTGCCCGTGCTGCAGAAGCAGGCCTCTGAAGATGGAACGGCGTTCGTGCTGCCGCTATTCTTTAGCCAGGCAGCGGATACGGATACGCTGAAGGCGGGAATGGAGAGGATCCGGGAGCAGTCTAGGGAAATTTATGCTGCCGATCCGTTCTCGGCAGATCTAGGGGATTTGGAAGGTCTGTCCGCCCGGGTGTCCGGGCCGGCGGGAATCTCGATCGACGCGGTCAGCCTATTCTCCAGTGCAGACGTATCCCTGCTGATCGCGACCGTGCTGCTTGTGCTCGTGCTTCTGCTGCTGATCTACAAGTCGCCGGTTCTGGCGATGATCCCTTTGATCGGGGTAGGCTTTGCATATGGGGCAGCCAGTCCCATCTTGGGTAAAATGGCCGACCTCGGCTGGATCACCGTCGATTCGCAGGGCATTTCTATCATGACGGTGCTCCTGTTCGGGGCAGGCACGGATTACTGCCTGTTCCTCATTTCCCGCTTCCGGCAAATTCTCGGGGAGGAACGCGATAAATCGAAGGCGCTGGTTCGCGCATTCAAGGATTCGGCTGGAGCGATCGCCATGAGCGGCTTCACGGTCGTCATCGCCCTGCTCGTGCTTCTGTTCGCCCAATACGGCGCGGTTCACCGGTTTGCCGTACCGTTCAGCTTGTCGATCCTGATTATGGGGGCAGCCAGCCTGACGCTTGTGCCCGCACTGCTTGCTATTCTGGGCCGCGTCTCCTTCTATCCGTTCGTGCCCCGGACGCCGGAAATGATTGCCGAAAGAGCGGAAAGGAAGGGCAAGCCTGTCCCGGCTCCCGCCCCGGCGGCAGCCAAGCGTCAAGGGGGCTGGATCGGCCGTGCGGTTACGCGCCGGCCATGGGCGATTATCGCGGTAACGGTGATTTTCCTCGGGGTCTGCGCGGTCAATTCGACCCGGATCGAGTATACTGTGGATTTATTATCCACCTTCCCCGAGAGCAGCCCGTCGCGGGAGGGGTTCGCCGTTATCGCCGACAAATTCACCCCGGGAGAGCTGGCGCCGATCAAGCTTATGGTCCATACCGAGGGAAACGAAGTGCCTCTTAAGGAGACCTTCTCAAGCCTTTCTTATATCAGCAAGGTATCCGACCCTGTCCAGGGGAGCGGGAACCCGGATATTCAGGCCATAGATATTGAGATGGACCTAAATCCGTACTCGAACGAAGCGATGGCCCTTATGCCGGAGCTGCGGGCTGAGGCGGAGAAGATGCTTTATGCCGCAGGCATTACGTCACCGGAGGAGCAGGTGTGGATCTCCGGACAGACGGCGGTTCAGTACGACACGGAGCTGACGAATGAGCGGGATACGGCCGTCATTATTCCCATCGTAATCGGGCTGATCGCCCTGCTGCTGCTGCTGTATCTGCGCTCCGTGGTTGCGACGCTGTATCTCGTGCTGACCGTCGTGCTGTCGTATTTCTCCGCGCTGGGCCTCGGCTGGTTTGTCATCCACGACGTGATGGGCACCGCGGCGATTCAGGGGCTTATTCCACTCTATGCCTTCGCTTTTCTCGTCGCGCTGGGCGAGGACTACAATATATTTCTCATCTCCAGTATCTGGCGGAAGAGCAGAACGATGCCCCTGAAGCAGGCGATTCAAGACGGAGTTACCGAGACAGGCGGGGTAATCACCTCAGCAGGACTGATACTGGCCGGGACGTTTGCCGTACTGGCGACGCTGCCGATCCAGGCGCTCGTTCAATTTGGCATCATTTCGGCGATCGGCATCCTGCTTGATACGTTCATCGTCCGGCCTTTCCTCGTCCCGTCCATCACGGCGGTTCTGGGCCGAGTCTCCTTCTGGCCGGGTCGGGGATTTAAGCAAGCGGAGGCCGGGCAGGAAAGACCCTATTCCGCCGGATAAAAATAATACTTGCAAAACTAATACAATTAGTTAAAATAAAACTAATGGTATTAGTTTGAGTGAGGAGCGAGTGCGGATGAGAATAATTCGGGATGAATATTTGTGGCAATTGACGTTTATGCCCCGGCTGTTTCCGGTGAATTGCTATTTGATCGAGGAGGAGGAGAGTCTGACCTTGGTCGATGCAGCTCTTCCTTATAGTGCAGACGGCATTAAGCGGGCCATTCAGGCCATCGGCAAACCGCTGGCCCGGATCGTATTGACCCATGCCCATGAGGATCATATAGGGGCGCTGAACAGCTTGAAGGAGAGCTTTCCGGAAGCCAAGGTCTGCATTTCGGAACGCGACGCGCGGCTGCTGGCCGGTGACCGTACGCTCCAGGCCGATGAACCACAGACGCCAATCCGGGGCAGCCTGCCCAAGTCCGTCCAGACGCAGCCCGATCTTCTTGTCCGGGAGGGCGACAGCATCGGCTCTCTGCGGGTCATTGCCGCTCCTGGCCATACGCCGGGCTCGATCTCTTTGCTCGACCAGCGAACGGGGGCGCTTCTGGCCGGTGATGCCTTCCATACGCGCGGGGGGCTTACTGTTACAGGACATCTTCGCTTGAGCTTTCCTTTTCCGGCACTGGCTACCTGGAATAGGGAGGCTGCGCTGGCCAGCGCGGTCAAGCTGGCGGAGCAGCGGCCAACCCTGCTTGCGGCAGGGCATGGGGAGATGCTGAGAGATCCGGCTGCAAAGCTTCAGGAAGCGATTCTTACGGCTAGACGCCGGCTGGAACGGGAATCAAATATTTAAGGAGAAGGAGGGATCATCATGCCGCCAAGACCAGGGCTTGATGCAAACGCCGTACTGATGGCGGCGGTAGACATTGCCGACCGCCAGGGAATTCAGGCGGTTACACTGGCGTCGGTCGCCGCCTCTCTCGGGGTGCGATCCCCGTCGCTCTATAATCATATCCGCGGGCTTGAGGAGCTGAGAGCTCTGCTCGCCCTGCATGCCATGGGGCAGCTTTACGGGGAAGTCAGCGAAGCTGTAGGAGGGCTGGCGGGGAAGGAAGGCATTGAGCAATTTGCGTATGCCTATCTCCGTTTCGCCCGCGAGCATCCGGGGCTGTACGAGAGCGTCCAGATTGCGCCGCAAGGCGTGAACGGGGCTGAGATCGAAGAGGCAGGAGGGCGCCTTGTCGATCTGGTGCTTCAGCTCTTGCGGCCTTATGGGCTGACGGAGGAGGAGGCCCTGCATGCAGTTCGGGGATTGCGGAGCCTTATCCATGGCTTCGCCTCGCTTGAGCAGCTGGGAGGCTTCGGCCTGCCTCTGTCCGTGGAGCGGAGCCTGGACTTTAATTTGAGAATTTTTCTGACGGGGCTGGAGCAAAAATTTGGTTAGAATATAGCCCCTTTGGTTAAATAGTACACAGGAGAATAAAATAAACCCCGCAGGGAGCCTCCATGCGGGGTGAATTTGCCCACGACCGGGTGGGCGACATAGGATTATTATGTGCGGATCGCAGGCAGTTCATGATCGCGATCATAAGTTCTTGTAAGAAGACGAAAGAGGAGCCGAGGCTCCTCTTCTGACTCAATACACGTAAGTAACGTGTGAGTTTATCCACGACGAGGTGGATGACATAATAAAACTCTACGAACAAATCACTTGTTTCAATAATAACCTCTTAAGCAGCGTTTTGTCAATCCCTCTTTGCTGAAACTTTAAAAGCCAAAGGTCCATTTCAGCCGGTTCTCCAGCCGGTTCATATCCTCCTCATCCAGATTCCCAAGATGCTCCTTCAAGCGGATTTTGCTGACCGATGTAGCTTCCTCTGTTTTGGCGGCAGAATCGAAGGCCAGGAAGTCGTATTTGCTCTTGAACAGAAAATAATGGCTTTGAAACCGGGGAATCGGTTTGCCTTCTTTCGTCAAAATCGGCTGGCCGGTCTTCGGGCTGGTGCGCGTTTTCAGATTTTTGGTGAGCGGCACGACGATGACATTGCCGGACGTTGAGTTCACCGTGTTGTTTGATACGACAATGACCGGACGCTCCTCATTTTGCTCGCAGCCGATATTTTCGCCGAAATTGCAGAAATGGATCGCGCCCCGGGTCATTTTCCGCTGCGTTTGTACCTTCTCATGCTCAATCCAGTACTGTGCCATTTCAATTTTGACCGGCTTCCAGGCATTGATCTGCTCGGCTTTCAGCTTCTGCAGCGCCTTGATCCGGGCATTGGCCGGGTTTGTCCGTCTGTTGTCGGGCTGATGGTTATTGTTTGGTTCGTTTCTCATGTTATCTCTCCTCCAAGCCTTGTGAATGGGCATATTGTAGAATTACACTTATTTGCCCTCACCCTAAACAAAAAACTGGTAATTTTTTTAAAATAGCATTTAAAAAGTCCGGGTCTTATTTTTGCAGGCAGCATAGACGGCTCGGAAATCGGAAGAAAATCAACTCCCGGTCAGGCTTTAGAGCTGTTGACAAAATATTTTCACCGTATGATACTTTAGGCAGGCATGAACCGCGTACTTATTGAGAAAGTCAGAAATTGAGGTGAACCGATAATGGCCAAGAGAAGAAATGCAAGGCCTTCCGCGGCTTCCGGCGCTTCCGCGAGCGACAAGCCCGCGACGCTAAAGGACCTGCTCGGGGCGGATACGGTCAGCAAGCTTAAGGAACAGGCCGAAAGCTTGAGGCGCGAGGAAGATGAGCGAAAGGCCGCGGCCAGGAAGCAGGCTGAAGCGGCTCGCAGGGCGGAGCAGAAGAAGCTGGAGAATGATTTTGAATATTTGCTGAATAACAGCAATATGGATTGGCATAAATACAAATAAGCTCTGATTGACGCAAATCGGGCAATAAAGGTGGATGAGTTGTTGATTTATGAGTAAATTCACTAAAGACTATTTAATCACCATGGACGATATCGTAAGAGAAGGAAATGACATTCTGCGGGTGGTGACCGAGCCTGTAAGCATCCCGCCGACGGAGGAAGACAAGGAAGAGATGGCCGCGATGCTGCAATTTTTGAAAAACAGCCAGGATCCCGAGCTGTCCAAAAAATATAAGCTTCGGGCGGGCGTCGGGCTCTCGGCCAACCAGATTGGCCTCAATAAACGGATGTTCGCGGCTTATCTTACCGATGACAACGGGCAATCCCGGGAATATGCCCTGTACAATCCGAAAATCATCAGCCACTCGGAGGCGATGATCTATTTGCCGGAAAGCGAGGGCTGCCTGTCCGTCGACCGAAGCGTGCAGGGATTCGTCCCCCGGTATGAGAAGGTGCAGATTAAAGCCTATGACGGGGAAGGCAAGGAGCTGAAGCTGCGCTTCAAAGGCTTCGATGCTATCGTCATGCAGCATGAAATCGATCATTTGAACGGGATCATGTTCTATGACCATATTAATAAAGACAATCCCTACAAGCTGCCGGCCGGCGTGCCTATTGCCAGCTTGTATTAAGGGCAGGGATACGTCAGATGCAGCGGGTACAGCATCCGAGTCAGCAGGTCTGTGTAGGAGATCAGGCATGCAGTCCGTGCAGGAAATCCCTACGGGAGATCCGTGAGGAGATCGGAGCCACATCGGGATCAGTCTGTATTTAAGGGTGTGAAGCACGCGAAATATCATGATCCAGTAGACGGTATAACTATGATGCGTGAAACAGCCTGAGCCAGCATGAAATGTCATGAACCAGTAAGCAGTACGAAAATACATGAAACAGCATGAAACAGCATGAAACAGCATCAGTACAACATATCTACAGGACCAAAATCAGCGTGAAATAGAGGCCAGCCCCGCAACGGGCTGGCCTTTTGCAATTACTTATTGCAGCAGAACAATCAGAACCGGCAGAGTTATGAAGGAAGTGATCGTTGTCCACAGAACGCATTTGGCTACGGTCTGCGGCGATGCGCCGAATTTCTCCGCTAGCGCGGAAGCGTTCACCGCCGCAGGCATGTAGGCGAGAATGAACAATACCGCGAACAGTATCCCCTCGATTTGCAGCAGCCACAAGGCGAGCAGCGCTACGGCCGGCGACAGCAGCATCCGGATCGCAATACCTGACCGGAACGCGCGCCTTGAGCCGGAATTCATCGGGACGCCGGCTACACCGACCATCTGGGCGCCGAGAATGGCGAGCACGACGGGGGAATACGCCGCGGCGGCCATCGTAATGCCTTGAGCGATTCCAGAGGGCAGCGAGATCCCGGTTACCCTGAGTAAAATAGCGGCAGCGGCAGCATAGATGGACGGCAGGGTGAACACGGATTTCACGGCTGCCTGGATAGAGAAATTGGAGCGTGCAGCCAAATACACACCTATCGTATTTACGATGATCATTTGTCCGATGACGTAGACTGAGGCTTTGTCCAGACCGAGCTGCCCGAATGCGAGCAGAACGAGCGGAAGGCCGTAATTAACACTGTTCGTAAAGGTAGAAACCAGGGTCAGCCCCGCCCGCTCGTCGGATGGAAGCTTAAGCAGCCGGCCTGCGATGACGGCGACTAACCAGAGCAGGATGAGATTCAGCAGCGAGAAGCCGAGCGTCTGGTAAATATCCTGATACGAAATATCTGCTTTGGCGAGCGTATCAAGAATCAGGGCCGGGTTCAGGAAATACAAGTATAGCGAGACCAGCGGCTTAGTATCGAGCTTCTGGAATCGCTTGAGCAGCGCGCCGGAAATGACGGGAATCGAGATCGGCACGATGACTTGCAGCATGGTGGATACAACAGAATACAGCATGATACTCTCCCTTCAGCCGACTTGCACGGCTATATAGACTCTAGCAAAAAATCGGCCATCGGTCTAAGAAAATTAATAAAATCCGCCAGGAACCCGAACTTTTTCATTCCGAATCCCGTTACAGTAACAGTTGCCAACCGCGCGGGGCGATTCATTACATTACCGTTATGAAATGAGGAAATTCACGCATGATCGAGATCAACCATTTATATAAAATGTACCGAAAGGGTCATCTGGCGCTGGATGACGTCAATTTGACGCTCCGCGAGGGCATGGTCGGCCTTCTCGGTCCGAATGGGGCAGGCAAAACCTCGCTGATGCGCATCCTTGCGACATTGATCCGCCCCAGCTCAGGGGATGCGCTGATTCATGGGATCTCGCTGAAGCAGGCGGAGGATATCCGGGCGATGATCGGATATTTGCCGCAGCAGTTTCAGGTGTATCCTCAGCTGACCGGCGCCGAGTTCTTGGATTACGTCGCCGTAATGAAGGGGATGAGCGATCCCCGCAAGCGCAGGGCGGAGACGGCCCGGCTGCTGGAGGAGGTCAACCTCGCTGAGAAGGCGCATAAACGCATCCGCACGTATTCCGGCGGCATGAGAAGGCGCCTGGGAATCGCCCAGGCACTGCTCGGCTCGCCACAGGTACTGATTGTAGATGAGCCGACCGCGGGGCTGGACCCGGAGGAGCGCGTACGCTTCCGCAATCTGCTCACGCGCTTCAGCCTGGGCCGAATCGTGCTTCTGTCCACGCATATCGTCGCGGACATCGAGAGCAACTGCCGGCAGATCGCCGTGCTTGATCAGGGCGGAGTCCGTTTCTCCGGGGATTTGGCGGAATTGCAGGCCTCCGGCCAGGGCAAGGTGTGGGAAGGCATCGTGGAGGAGGGCCTATTCTCCGAGCTCGATCCGATGTCGGTAGTTTCAACGCGGCGAACGGATGAAGGGCTGCTCTGCCGAGTCATTGCCGACGCTCCGCCCCTAGGGATGGAGGCGGTGGCAGTCCGGCCTACTCTGGAGGACGGCTATCTGGCGCTGTTAAGATCCAGGCAGGAGGAAGGGGCGATGCGCCCATGGTGAAATGGCGGCGGCAATTTGCACTGGAGTGGAACCCTATTTTTCGCAATGTATGGCTTATGGTGCTGCCGGCCTTTTTTGGCATAATTTATGCCTGGTTTCTATCCGCGGCCTCGCCGTTTAATAATCTGTTTAACGAGGCCTATGGCTTCAATTCCCTTGTTCATACGCTTACGCTGGGCATTGCCATGCTTCTGGGCATTATAGCCATTCGGCGCGACATTCGCCGCCCCAGCTACGAGTGGAGTACGGGCCTGCCCTTGACCTACGGCACGCGGATTACGGCTAAATATGCGGCTGCCCTAACGTATTTGACCCTGTTTTCCCTGCTGGCTGGTGCTCTGTTCATCGCCTTCTCTTATGGGAGGGGAGTTGACGCCGCGGTCAACATTGCGCATGGTGTATATTTCTTCTTGTCTTATGAAATTTCATATATGGTGACGTTGGCGCTGGCCATGCTCCTCGCGGTATGTCTGCCGAATCGCGTCGTCTACCTGATCGGCTTTTGCGCCTGGATGTTCGGGACGTTTTTTATGCAGCTGTTTATCGTGGAGAGGTACCATCTATATATTCTGGGGATTTTCCATTTGAGCGAGCTGTTTGTCCAAGGGAAACGGGGATATGAGCTGTGGGGGTACAGTCTTGAGGTCGATGAGCTGCTGAAGTCCGGCCTGTTTGTCCTGGCCTTTGCGGGACTGCTGCTGGCGGCGGCTGTGACGATTCTCAATCTGCTGCGGCCGACGAAGCACGCGATCCGCCAATGGGTTGTTGCCGGGTTGTCCCTGCTGCTCGCCTGCGGCGCTTTTGCGCCCTATGGTTTATTATGGCAGGGCAGGTACAGCAGCTATTTTGATAAAATCAAGGATGATACGATCCCGATGGCCGACGATTTGGGGGAAAACCCCAATAAGGCTTTTGAGATCGCGAATTACGACCTTGTGCTGGAGAGAACAAAGAATGATGTCTTGGCTGTCACGGCCCGTTTGGACATTCCAGCGGCGGCATTGCAAGGAGAACAAGAAATAAATCTGACGCTCAACCGGCTGTTCACTGTTTCGGAGGTCAAAGCCGGGGGCCGTCCGGTATCCTTTGCCCGGCGGGGAGATCTGCTGTCGGTGCCATGGAGCGGGGAGCTTCAGCAGCAGGAGAGCGTGCTCCTGGAGCTCCGCTATTCTGGAGCAGTTATGGAGTATAACGGCAGAGGCGGCTTTTACGCATTCGCCCGCCGGGATCTCGTTATGCTGCCAGGTTATTTCGCCTGGTACCCGCTTCCCGGAAAGCAGCATCTCTATGTGAAGGACGATTGGTCAAACTCGCTGCAGGCCGGCTGGGTGTTCCGGGAAATTTCGTTTCCGGATGCCCAGTACAGGTTAACGGTTAAAGGCTTCAATTCTAAGCTGTATACGAGCCTGCCGGAGACGGGACCGCAGGGCAGCGTCGAACGGCCTTATGCCGCTGAAGGGAAGACGCAGACGTTTCAGGGTCCTGGCAAGGACGGCATCAGTTTATTCGGCGGGCCCTTCGTCGAGGTCAGCGATCCATCGCTGCCCAGCCGCATCATTACGACCCCGAACAGCACGGAACTGGCGAAGCATGTACTGCAGGAATGGAGCGGATACTACCAGTACTTCACTTCCTGGGTCGTTGATTTTGAGCCGAAAATCCATCAGGTGGGCTACTTCGAGACCGAGCAGATGATGTCTGATACCGCCGAGAACGGGATGTATGCAATCTTCTCAAGGGGCGGCGGGGATAATGGCTATGCCGGCCTGCTGATGACCGAAATGCTGCTCGGCACACGAAGAGGTTCTTATCAAATCGAGAATACGAGGGAGGATATCCGGCTGCCTCTGCGCAGCTTGATGTGGTACGTTTATTATAGGGAAGCTGAAGGATTAAGCCATAGAGACATAGAGGACGGGCGGGCTGATTTTCGCATGCTTAGCGCGCTGCTTCATGCGAATTCCGATAAAGACCCCGACAATTTGGGTGTCAGCATGGGCAAGCAGGTGGGCGAAGCGATAGATGCCGGGAGAATCAGTGAAGTGAAGGAAATTCTGAATTATTTCTACAGCCAGGGGCTGGAAATACCGGTAGAGACTCCGGATAGTCCGGTCAAAGTCCGCCCGATACCTTATGAAGCCTGGGAGCGGGAGTGGAAAAGGGGGATGGAGCGTGAAAACGGGGCTTAAGACGCTGGGCAGCCATCTGCGGCTCGACTTGAATATGGGCAAGCAGCCGCTGTTTGTTTTGACGCTGCTCATTTACCTTTCCTATTGGGTAGTGATCCTGACTGGTGACGCGAAATATCCCCAGCCGGTCGTTTATTTTGCGGAAATGGGGATGTTCCCGATCGTCATTATGCTTACCGTGCTGCTGTTTGCGCGGGAAATCGGCGGGGGAGGCATGGAGGTCATTGCCACCTACCCCGTCTCACTCCGGCTTATGGCTGTGAGGAAGTGGGTGCTGGCTCTTGTGCTCTCCGCCTTGGCGGGAATGGGCTGGATGGCTGTATACCGAATTAAATTCGGAGCCATCGTGACCGACATGCATTCCTGGAGCGGCGGTGAGGCCGCATTCCGGAAGACAGGAGGGCTGGCCCTACTGCTGCAGACGCTGCCGGCCTATATGCTGCTTGCTTCCGTAGCGGTCCTCGGCATCGTTTGGTTCCAGAAGCTCTACGGGGGCATGGCCCTTTCATTTGCTTTATGGGTGCTGGATACGATGAGCGCGGGAAGCATTCTTGGAGGCAAAACGCTGTACACGGCCTATTTGCCGGAAGATTCCTCGTTTTTGCTGAATCGCTTTATTCTTGGGGCCTTTGCAGTTCTGATCCTGCTTGTGGCCCTCGGGTTGATCGGCGTACGGGAACGCTGGATTGGCAGGGATGAGGAATAGGGCGGATTTTGGCTCGCTATTTTTTCTATAGATAAAAAGAGAGAGAGGGGGGGAGCAATGATTTCCGATCAGCAATTAACGGAGCGGATGGCGCTGGGGGAGCAGGAGGCCTTCGAGCTTCTTGTTACCCGCTACCATGGCCCTCTGCTGAATTACGTGACCCAGCAGCTGAAGGATCGCAGCAAAGCCGAGGATATCGTCCAGGAGACATTCATCCGGCTTATCCGCCATTTGCGGCAGCATGGCGGGATGGAGCAGCTGCGGGCCTGGCTTTATAAGGTGGCGCTGAACCTGTGCCGGGATTACTGGCGCAGCGCCGCCTTCCGCTCGGAGCATACCGCAGCCGAGGACATGCCGGAGGATGCCGATCCTGGCCCCGGCGCGGAGGAGCTGCTGGAAAGGCAGGAGACGGCAAGGCAGATTGCCGCGACGCTAGAGCATTTGCCGGATATTCAGCAGGAAGTAGTGAGAATGCGCTTCTTCCATGACCTGAAGCTGCAGGAAATCGCGGAGCTGATGGAAATCCCCCTCAGCTCCGTCAAGTCGCATTTATACGGAGCCTTACGCAAATTAAAACGCGTATTGGCTAAAGGCTCCGATCCGGGTCTATTTTCCCCGCCAGCGGGAAGGCGCAACCAACCAAACAAGGAGAAGGAGGTGCCGCTTCATGAATCCGTCTATCGATAAAGAGCTTGAGCTGCTGGAGCAGCAGCTGCAGGAGCCGCTGCGGCGCGCGATGCAGCCTCCGCCATCCCCAGCGGAGACGGCGGAGCTGATTCGCAGGCTGCAGCCCGAATTCGACGCGCTCAAGGCAGAACATGGCTCAGAGTCGCTCCAGTTCAATGAGCAGGTCGAAGCACCGACCTTGCGAAAGCTGCTGCGCAGCCAATTTCGCCTGAATCGCAAATCATTGATATTGTCCAGTTCAGCGGTGTTTCTGATGCTCGTGCTTCTCGTTGATCCCTATCAGCCGGTGGTATCCATCGGGGTAATGCCGGGCTCGCTGTTTCCTGTTATTACACCGCTTATGCTGATTGCTTCCATGCTATTCAGCTATCGGACCTGGGATCCCGGAATGCGGTCGATCGAGAGCATCACCCCTTATCCTCCGTCGCTCGTCATGTACAGCCGGATGCTGATGGTCATCGCCTTGATCGTCGGCTGGGCCTTCATCAGCTCAATCGTCGTCAGCATCCGGATATTCCAGGCGGGCGAGATTGTTCTGCCGCTGGGGCCTTTTCTGCTGCAGTGGCTCGGTATTACGCTGCTGACGAGCGGGGCGGCGATGTATGTTCTGTTCCGCAAAGGAATTTATTATGCTCTGGCCTGCGCTCTGGGCGTGTATGCGTTATGGTTCATCTACATCGATAATTCGAGTTCTTATATGCTGCGCGTCGAGTACCGGGCATTGATCGATGGCGTGCTGCTGGGAGTAGGCGTGCTGCTGCTGCTTCGCTCTTATTACCGCAGCCGGAAAGTAAAATTCGAGATGAATGCGGGTGCAGGCCATGATATCCATTGACTATATGCGGCAGCCTGTGGGCACCTTTGCGCTGGAGATTGAACAGCTGCGGTTATACCCGGGGCTAACGCTGCTCGTCGGCTCTAACGGGGCCGGGAAGTCGACGCTGCTAAAGCTGCTGGCTACGGTGGATAAGCCGCGGAAGGGCAGGATCGCCTACCAGGACCGGGAAGCGGCCGATCACCTGCCGCTCATTCGCAGCCAGATCGGTTACGTTCCCTCAGATCTCGAGCTGTATGAGGAGATGACGACGCAGAAGCTGCTCGTTTATCTTGCCGAACTGAAGGGAGTGTTCCATATCGAGATGGTCGACCGTCTGATCCGGGATTTTCGGCTGGAGTCGTACCGGAACACCCGGATCAAACGGCTGTCGATCGGCGTGCAGAGAAGGATTGCGATCGCTCAGTCGCTGCTGGCCCAGCCTAAATTCCTCTTCCTCGATGAGCCGCTGAATGCGCTCGATTCAGGGGAGCGCAAAATGGCGATTACCTATTTGACCCGCTATGCATTGGGCCGGGTCGTCGTAGCTGCCATCCATGAAATGAATGAATGGGAAGCGTCTGCGAACCGCATATTGTGGCTGGAGAATGGCAGGCTTCGCTTTGAAGGCAGGGCAGCGGAGTGGAAGTGGAATCTCCCCTTGAAGGTTTGGGAAGGCGTTGTGGAGAGGAAGCAGATGCACCGCTTTCCCGAGCAGACTGTGATTTTTATGAGGGAACAGGAGGAGGGTCTCTTTGTAAGGCTGGTTGCGGATGAGCTCCCCTATCCCGGCATGGAGGAGGTTCTGCCTTCTATGGAGGATGCCTATTTCGTGCGGAAATTGTCGGCGAAGCTCCGGGGCGGACAATCATCCACATGTGGACAACCCTAATTGGGGAGGAAGCGGGGTGTTCTGCAGGCCTTAAATGTGGATATGTGTGCGAATTTGGCCTTGTTCATATAAATTATGAACAGTATGCACATTTCCATGCACATATGAACAAACAAGCCGCGGCTCTCAGCCGTCGGCTTATTTGTTGTCCACCGTTATGACAGGCACCGCGCGCCGGGAGCTGTGCGCTGTATGCTTGCTGTCCACAGCGGAGCTGTGTTTACTGTCCCAGCAGAGAAACGTTTGCTTTCATTGCAGAGAAGCGTTTGTTTCTATTGCAGTGGAACGTTTGTTGTCCACAGCAGATTGAGAAATTAAACAATTCATAGGAATTTTATCGGATTTGGTATTTTCAAACGATTCATTATGTGAGAGAATATGAAAAAACAATGACATCCTTTTGGGATATGCAAATTTAAAGGAGGATTTAACTATGTCTGAAGAGCGTCAACTCGGTCTTGAAACACTTGCGGTTCATGCGGGTCAGGAAATTGATCCCACTACTTATTCGCGCGCGGTCCCGCTGTATCAAACAACATCCTATGGCTTCCGCGATACGGAGCATGCGGCCAATTTGTTCGGCTTAAAGGAATTCGGCAACATATACTCCCGTATCATGAACCCGACGAACGATGTGTTCGAGAAAAGAATCGCGGCGCTCGAAGGCGGCGTCGGCGCTCTAGCCACGAGCTCCGGACAGGCGGCGATTACGTTTTCCATTCTCAACATTGCAGGGGCCGGGGATGAAATCGTATCCTCCGCAACCTTGTACGGCGGAACGTATAACCTGTTCTCCACTACGCTGGCCAAGCTGGGAATCAAGGTGACCTTCGTGGATTCGTCGAACCCGGAGAATTTCCGCGCAGCGATTACAGACAAGACCAAAGCTCTCTATGCGGAGACCATCGGCAACCCGAAGGGGGACGTCCTGGATATCGAGGCGGTCGCTGCGATTGCCCATGAGCATGGCATTCCGCTTATTGTGGACAACACCTTCCCAAGCCCTTATCTGCTTCAGCCGATTAAGCACGGAGCGGATATCGTCGTGCATTCGGCAACGAAGTTCATCGGCGGGCACGGAACTTCCATCGGCGGGGTCATTGTTGACGGCGGGAAATTCGACTGGAAGGCCAGCGGCAAATTCCCGGGACTGACCGAGCCGGATCCGAGCTATAACGGTGTCGTCTATACGGAAGCGCTTGGCCCGTTGGCTTATATTATTAAAGCTCGCGTTCAACTGCAGCGCGATCTTGGCGCATCCTTGTCCCCATTCAACGCCTGGCTGCTGCTCCAAGGTCTCGAGACGCTTCACCTTCGCGTAGAGCGTCATAGCGAGAACGCGCTAAAGGTGGCGAAGCATCTGGAAGCACATCCAAACGTCGAATGGGTGAGCTACGCGGGGCTTCCTAGCCATGAATCCTATGCGCTCGCACAGAAATACCTGCCAAAAGGCCAAGGCGCCATCCTTACCTTCGAAATCAAGGGCGGCGTAGAGGCAGGCCGCAAGCTGATCAACAGCGTGAAGCTGTTCTCGCATTTGGCCAATGTCGGCGATTCCAAGTCCCTGATCATCCATCCGGCTAGCACGACGCATCTGCAGTTGTCTCCGGAGGAGCAATTGTCGGCAGGCGTTACTCCTGGACTCATTCGCTTGTCGATTGGCACGGAGTCGATTGAGGACATTCTCTATGATCTGGATCAAGCGATTGAGGCCAGCCAGGCCTAATTATGTTTCATACTCCGTTAGACTAACGAATTGAAGCTGCTCCCGAAAGTTTGCCTTTGAACTTTCGGGAGCAGTTTTTTTATGGGAACTGGACATTAAAAGAATTTGGCAGTGGCTGCTAGCGTAGTGGAAGTAATGTTGTGGAAGTACGTGGTGAAGTAGTGTTATAGCAGCAGTACTGTAGCGGTAGTGTTATCACAGTACTGTAGCTGTGGCGTTATGACAGTAGTGTAGTAGCAGTAAATGTAGTAGCAGTAATGTAGCAGCAGCAGTGTAGTGGCAGTAGTATAGTGGCGTAATGTATTTGCAGTAGTGTTATAGCAGTAATGTTGTGTCTGCCGTGGTTGTAGTTGTGGTCGACCGACCGCCGTCATGCAGCGAACCATACGCGCGCTGGCAACTGCGCCCGGTGCAAAAGGTTGGAGTGGGTTGTTGAAGAGGGAAGAGTGCGGAGAACGTAACAATTCACGTGGGGACATGTATACAAGCATGTAGGACGTAAACAATTCACGCGGGGGTACGTACATGATGCACGAGAGATTAGGTACATAATTCACATGGGGATACACACAAGGTACGTAGGGATACGCACACATTGCCCCCGTTCGGATACGTCAATATGCACGTGGGATATGTATATAATGCACGGACGTAACTAACTGCATTGTTGTATTTAAAATGATGTTCTCTAGTCGCGGATTATAACTAGCTGGATTTGTTGCATTTAGATCGAAGGGTTTTGGGTTATAAAGGTAAAAAGATGAGTTTTAGATGCGAGAAATGCATCTATTTTGCAATATTGCTCTAATCAAGGTCAAGCTAGATGCATGAAATACAGCTAACTCCGATGAAATCCACCAGCCAGCCAACTAACTTCAATGAAATCATACCTGTCAACCAAGCCAACTAGGGAGAGGTAGATACTAACCAGTCTACCGACCGCCGTCATGCAGCGAACCATACGCATTAATTTAGCCTATGTAACCTATTTAGCTTTATTTTCCTATTCGCCTATTTACATAAAACAAAAAAAGGGTTAAAATAAAGCCAAAGTTTCATTAAGGAAAAATTATTGTTCTAATGCAAAAATGATTATCGTTCTCAATTACATGCTGCTCCGGGATCATCCCGGGGCAGCATGTGCCATTTTAAGGGCATTAACAATAGTATTCATTCTCAATTAGACATCACCTTAAAGGAGGAGATTTACATGCAAGCTATTCATAAGGGAGTTACCTCCATTCAGCAATCTGCCAATACACCTGATCCGAGAAGGCGCCGCCGCCACACGCTGTTGAACATGCTGAGACACCGCGAGATCGTTTTTGCTTTGGGAAGCGGTCTGCTTATGTTGACGGCCTGGGGCGTGGGAACCTTTTCGCAAACGATATCCGTGATTCTTTATATTGCTGCTTATTTTACAGGAGGGTTCCTGAAGGCTAAGGAAGGATTGGAGACGTTAATCAAGGAACGCGATCTGGACGTCAATCTGTTGATGATCGCCGCGGCGCTTGGGGCTGCCTCGATCGGATACTGGAATGAGGGCGCGATGCTGATTTTTATCTTCGCTTTGAGCGGTGCGCTTGAGTCCTTTGCAAGCGAGCGCAGCCAGAAGGATATATCCGAGCTTATTTCCTTGAAGCCGGAAACGGCGGTAAAAGTCGGTCAAGACGGCATGAAGGTCGTTCCCGTGGAGGAATTGGCGATCGGCGATTTACTGCTTGTTAAGCCAGGCGAGGTAATTCCAGCAGACGGTTTGGTGCGCAGTGGCGGCTCGGCCGTCAACCAAGCCACCATTACCGGAGAGTCCATTCCGGTCGATAAAGTGATCGGAGACAGCGTATATGCCGGAACGCTGAATGGGGAAGGAGCCCTATATGTAGAAGTAACAAGCCCGGCTGAGGGAACCCTGTTTGCTAAAATTATCGCGCTGGTCGAGCAGGCTCAGAATGAGGCGCCGGAGTCTCAGCGTTTCATCAAGCGGTTGGAAGGGATCTATGCCAAGGCTGTCGTAGCATCGACAGCAGCTCTTATTTTACTTGCTCCGCTGCTGTTCGGTTGGAGCTGGTCGCTTACCTTCTATAAAGCTATGGTCTTTCTCGTTGTAGCTTCGCCTTGCGCGCTGGTTTCCTCGATCATGCCGGCCATGCTCTCGGCTATGTCCAAGAGCGCCAGAAAGGGTGTACTCTTCAAAGGCGGGGCACATATGGACAATTTAGGAAATACGAAGGTTGTTGCTTTTGACAAGACTGGTACACTGACAGCGGGACAGCCGGTTGTTACGGAATTGTTCGTAGCTGGCGAATATGACCGCCTTGAGGTACTGGCGGCTTGCGCATCGGCGGAGAGCCTGTCTGAGCATCCGCTTGCCAGGGCCATAGTAAGCAGAGCTGTTAGCGAAGGCCTGCAGATCAAGGCGGCCGAGGACATGAAGTCCATCATCGGCTGGGGAATTGAGGCTAAGGTAGATGGACGGCTGTGGCGGATCGGCAAGGCGGATGAGCAGGATTCGGCCATGCCAGCTGAGCTGCTGGATCGGCTGAGAGAGTTAGCCGCAGAGGGCAATACCGTCTCGGTGATTATGCAGGACGATAATTACGTAGGCCTTGTTGCTCTCCAAGATGTCATTCGTCCCCAGGCCGTTGCGGCGATTTCCAAGCTGCGCGAAATGGGGATAGCTACGGTGATGCTGACGGGCGACCGCAGTGAAACGGCTGAGGCGATAGCGAAAGCGGCAGGCGTGGATCAAGTGTTCGGTGATTTGCTGCCGGAAGATAAAGTCAACCATATCAAGAGTCTGCGGGAAAAACACGGTCATATTGTCATGGTCGGGGACGGCGTCAACGATGCTCCGGCTCTGGCCGCAGCGACCGTTGGCATGGCTATGGGGGGAGGCGGAACCGGGGCAGCCTTAGAGGTCGCGGATGTCGTGCTGATGAACGACAACTTAGAGATGGTGTCCGAGACCGTTGCCCTGGCTCGCCGAGCTCGTCGGATCGTGAAGCAGAATCTCGTCTTCGCCGTTGGCATCATACTGATGCTAATTGTCGGAAACTTCGTCCAGGGACTGTCGCTTCCTCTTGGCGTAATCGGTCATGAGGGAAGCACGCTTCTCGTCATTCTGAATGGGCTGCGTCTGCTTCGTTGAGGCAGATGATTAAGCAGCACTCTCGTATATAAGAGTTGTAACAGTGCCTGGTGAGCCATTCTCGCATACAGTGAGCCGAAACAATGCCCGGTGAGCCAATATCGCATACCGCGAGCCATTCCCGCGCACCGTGCACAGCCTTTTACCGCGCGGTGCGCGAAGCATGACGCGGCCAATCGGCTACAGGCCTGTTCATGATTCCTTCATGCAAACTTCACTGAACGTCACTGCTGCAAATATTGACCTTGCTTTATCATTACAAGATAATATAGGTTAGATATTAATAAAAATTGAAATTTTGCTGCTGATTCTCGTGTGAAATTTGCCTGAAGGAGGAAGTTATTATATGTATAAATCCATAATTATCGGAACAGGACCTGCAGGGCTGACGGCGGCGATTTACCTGGCACGTGCGAACCTGAAGCCGCTGGTCATCGAAGGGCCTCAGCCTGGCGGCCAATTGACGACAACGACGGATGTGGAGAATTTCCCCGGCTTTCCGGAAGGAATTCTGGGGCCTGAGCTGATGGATAACATGCGCAAGCAGGCGGAGCGCTTCGGCGCCGAATTCCGCATGGGCTGGGTGAACTCGGTAGATCTGAGCAACCGCCCGTTCAAGCTTCAAGTCGAGGGCATCGGGGAATTGGTGTCCGAGACCTTGGTTATTTCGACGGGAGCAACCGCCAAATATCTCGGCATTCCGGGAGAGCAGGACAATGTGGGCCGCGGCGTAAGCACCTGCGCAACCTGTGACGGCTTCTTCTTCCGCGGGAAGGAAATTATCGTCGTCGGCGGCGGAGATTCCGCGCTGGAGGAAGCGGGCTTCTTGACGCGGTTTGCCTCCAAGGTTACGCTGGTTCACCGCCGCGATGAGCTTCGCGGTTCGAAGATCATGCAGGATCGTGTCCGCGCCAATGAGAAGGTGGAATGGGCGCTGAACCGTACTCCTCTTGAAGTAGTTACGAATGATGCGGGCGTTACCGGACTTAAAGTGCGCAACAATGCGACAGGAGAAGAGGAGATTATCGAGGCTAGCGGAGTGTTCGTAGCGATCGGGCATCATCCGAACACCGGCTTCCTGGGCGGTCAAATTGATACGGATGAGAACGGGTATATCATCGTGAAGCCAGGAACATCCGAGACGAATATACCGGGTGTATTCGCTTGCGGCGATGTTCAGGATAACCGTTATCGCCAGGCGATCACGGCTGCGGGCAGCGGCTGTATGGCGGCGATCGATTGCGAGAAATTCATCGAGAGCATAGAGCATGAGGCAGCGGCTGCCGCTTCGAAATAAATAGATAACCGGATAGAGAGCAGGAGAACCATATGAGTCAGGTAATCGTATATACGAGCACGAACTGCCCGAACTGCCAGCGGATTAAGAGCTTTCTCGGAGAGAAGGGCGTGGCTTTTGAAGAGCGCAACGTGCAGAGAAATAAGGAATTCGCTCAGCAGGCGTGGGATATGGGGATACGCGTCGTTCCGGTAACGGTTATCGGCGAGCACCGTATTCTCGGCTTGAACGCAGCCCAGCTGGAGAAGGCTTTGGAGGAGCAAGCTTTGCTTCAAGCTTAAGTCAGGCGCATGCAGAGCGGCGAAGACCGAAACAAAAAGAGGAGAACGGCTGAACCGTTCTCCTCTTTAATTCCATGATGCGAAGTCAATGTTGGATAAATATTGTCAGACAAACAGGCCGACAACAAGCTGGAATACGATATAGCTGACAATTCCGCTGCCGATCAGGATGAACCCGCTTTTCTTCCGCCCTTGAAACAGGCGCAGCAGGCCCAAGCTGCCTAACGGGGCAATGATTAGGAGAAAAAACATCACAGTGATAAAAAGTTCAACGGAAATGTCCGATATATTTACTATAGTCATACACTTGTCTCTCCGTTTCTATTATGGCTGACTGCGCAATGATATTTATCACACTATTAGCATGTTTTATATTATACATAAACTGCTATCTATTTTAAAGGAATTCATCCAGGGAAATAAGGCATTTTAGCGTCTTTTTTGCGATTTGAAGGGGGCATGCAGCGAACCTCGCGTGTTGGGAACTGCGAGAAGTAAAGAAAAATTCAGAGGACAAGCATTCGACAAAACTAGAAGCCCTTTTCATTTCAATTATGTTACAATGGGCTTGAACAACGGAGAGTGCTATATTTTATGGAGAAGGGTTGGGAGATGATGAAGCAGCAAATCGCAAAACGATGGTTAACGGCGGGGATTGCAAGTGCCATTGTGTTTGGTGCCATACCCCCGGTCGTCGGTTACAGCGAAGTATATGCGAAATCGGAGATAGCTGCAGAGGACGTAGCCGTAACCTCTTCGAAGGAGCTTCAATCCAAACTGGCCGAGTTCATGGGAGCTAGGCAAACGACGATCTCTTTGAAATATCAGGGTTCGACGAGCAATTTGAAGGATATTCTGAAGGAAGCCGTTAATGGGGCACTGGAGAGCGATCCTTACACTAAATATGTCGTTGACCGTTATACATATTCTTGGAAGGGAACCTCAGGGTCAGCCAAAATTACTTTCCAAATATATTACCGGGAGACGGCAGAGCAATCAGCCTATGTTGAAAGCCGGGTAAAAGAAATTCTTAAGGAGATCATCAAACCCGGCATGAACGATCATCAGAAAGTCAAAGCAATTCATGATTATGTCGTACTGAATATGAAATATGATGAGGATCTGAAGAAATATACTGCCTACGAAGGCCTGAAGACAGGCGAAGCGGTCTGCCAGGGATATACGCTGCTAACCTACAAGCTGCTGAAGCATGCGGGGATCGACAACATGATCGTCGAGGGCAGCGCAGGCAATCAGCTGCATGCCTGGAACCTCGTATCCTTGGGAGGGAACTGGTATCATCTTGATACGACTTGGGATGACCCAGCACCAGATATGCCAGGGGTCGTTAAATACGGCTACTACATGCGGACGGACGAGCAGTTGAGAAAGACCCATACGTGGAATAACGTATATCCGGCCGCAAAGCAATCCTATCGCCAGACGCTTGCTTCGCTGATCGCTGCAGGCGGCCAGTCAGCTGCAGCGCTGCAGGAGCTGGAGCAGCAGCTGGAATATACGCTGTACCGTCCCGAAGCTGCGGTTAGCAGCGCCCGGGGAATCCAGGGGCAGATTAAGCAAGCGATCGGCAGCGGCCAGCAGGCTGTTACGATCCGGTATGCTGGCTCGGAACGCCAGCTGGTTGACCAATTGGGCAGCCTCTATGAGCTAGGCATCAAGAATATCTCCTATCTGGCTGAGCCGCTCGAAGGAACCGGCGATCTGCGGGTCGAAATCCATTGGGAGAATAAATAAGAATAAGAACAAAGGAGCTGTCCCAAGCAGAGTCATCTGCGATTGGGGCAACTCCTTTTTTTGGCGTTGAAGCTTGAAGATTATGATTTCGTGGACGCCGGCTCCAGGTCGCACTCCTGCAATGGAATCAGTTTGGTGCGTTTAATCCATTTGTATCCGAGCCAGATGCCTAGGAACAAAGGGATGCTGATATACGACACGACGAGGCCGTACCAATCGATCCGCCCGCCGTTAAAGGCCGATAAGCTCTGTCCCAGGATTACGATGACGCAAAGAACGAAGGCAAAGAGCGGGCCGAACGGGAACCATCTTGCCTTGTAGGGCAGATCGTTCAAATCTTTTCCCTGGGTCACGAAGGCGCGCCGGAAGCGGTAATGGCTGATAGCGATGCCGAGCCAGGTAATAAATCCGCACATGCCGGAGGCATTAAGCAGCCAGGTATATACAATTCCGTCTCCGAACAGGGAGGCGAGAAAGGCGGTCATTCCGACTAGCGTCGTCAGCAGCAGCGCATTGATCGGCAGCCCCCGGCGATTGAGCTTGGCGAGAAATTTCGGTGCCTTGCCCCGCTTGGCCAACGAATACAGGACGCGGGAGGAGGCATACATGCCGGAATTGCCCGCCGACAGAACGGAGGAGAGAATGACCGCGTTCATGACGGAGGCGGCGAAGGCCAGTCCCGCTTTCTCGAATACGAGCGTGAACGGACTGACGCCGATGCTCTCGATGCCTTCCTTCAGCAAATTGGGATTTGTGTAAGGAATCAGCAAGCTGATGACCAGAATCGCCAGAATGTAAAAAATAAGAATTCGCCAAAATACCTGCCGGATCGCCCGGGGAACATGCTCCCGCGGATTGTCGCTTTCACCGGCAGCCACGCCGACCATTTCCGTTCCCTGGAAGGAGAAGCCCGCGGCCATGAACACGCCCAGGAAGGCGAAGAAACCGCCGTGGAACGGCGCGTCGCCAATGGTGAAATTCTTGAAGCCGACCGCTTCGCCGCCGATGATGCCGAAGATCATTAATACGCCGATGACCAGAAATAGGATGACTACCGCCACCTTAATCGTTGCAAACCAATACTCCGATTCGCCATACCCTTTAACCGATAATAAATTAAGACCCAGAATAAGGCCAAGGAACAGCAGGCTCCACATGAACGAAGAGCTGTTCGGGAACCAATATTTAATGATCAGCGTCGCAGCCGACAGCTCGGCGGCAATCGTGATCGCCCAGTTGTACCAGAAATTCCAGCCCATGGCAAAGCCGAGGGACGGATCGACGAAGCGTGAGGCGTAGGTCTCAAAGGATCCGGAATCCGGCATATATGTTGCAAGCTCGCCCAGGCTCGTCATAAGAAAATACACCATGATCCCGACGGCGGCATAGGCGAGAAGGGCACCGCCCGGGCCTGCCGAAGCGATCGCTCCTCCGCTGGCGAGGAATAATCCTGTCCCGATAGAGCCGCCCAGGGCGATCATCGTCATATGGCGCGCCTTGAGTCCTCGCTTTAAATGGTTTGTCGTCTTTTTGCTGGTGCCCATTGTCCGCATCCTCTCTAAGTTGAAATCTAGGTTGAAAATCAAAAAAAGCAAAAGACCGCGGAAGGGCTCCGCGGTCGTATCGTCTATACCGTCTTCCCCATCAACGTTCTTCAAGATAGCGCAACACGGCTCTTGCAGGCTCCCGCAGGAGTCAGCCGTGACAGTTCTGTCCCTTTCGGCAACAGCCCCAGCATGTCCGTCTTCTGGAAGCAGGACGTCCACACTTCGGCGATGCTGCCTTTCCGTCCGGTTCATCGGCGGCTTCCCAGCCTTCCCGGACGTACTGATCAACATCGCGACCTCTACCTCATCCGATATGCCGATGAGGTTCTTATTGGTTTGTCAGTTTAAATAATTACTCAGTATATAGCAGCGGCCTGTCCAGGACAAGGATCAAATTTTGTCATTCGCTGGATCAGACAGGCCGCCCTCCCGGATTCGCCCGGTCTTATCAGTCCTTGGAACTGTTCTGTCTGTGCTGCGCCATTTGCTGCCAGATCGTGCCTGCGGCCTGCTCCCCGGATTCGATGCGCTCAAGCGCCATTCTCGCTTGGAGGCCGACCTCGAATTCGGGGTCGTCGGCCGCAGCGCGAAGCGCGTCCCTCGCTTCATCCGTTCCGACTTCATAGAGGAACCGGGCCGCCCGCCAGCGGACGAGCTTGCTTGAATCCTGCAGCGCGGCAATCATCGCCTTCGTTGCCGCCGGATCGCCGATGTCGGACAGCGTATCGCCTGCCGTACGGCGCACCGCGGCGGATTTATCACGCAGCGCCTCGTAGAGCAGCTCCATGGCCTCCGGCGTGCCGATATCGCCGAGGTAAACGACGGCCAAGCGCCGCACCTGCATCTGCTTGTCGCCGAGCGCTTCGGCGAGCAGCGGCAGCGCTTCGGCCTCCGGCTTCAGCGCCTCCAGGCCCGCATAGCGAACGCGCCAATCGTCGTTCTGCATCCGCTCGCGCACCTCGTCCAGGCTAAGCTCACGGCGCTGCTCGACGAATTCGCTATCGCTGCTGCCGTGCTCGATCGCCTGGGCTACCAGCGCTTGAAGCCGCTCCGGAGGGTAGGCCGCTTCGAGCTCCTGCTCCACCTCGCGGGCGATATCCGCCAGCTCGCCGTAACGCACGCCATAATCGGTCAGCTTGCGTTCTTTGATCAGCGTAGCGCTGGACACCTCGGTTACCGCGGCTACGAAGCGCTCGCTCAGGCCGATCCGTTCCTCCTGGCTGCCGGATTTCACGCGGATCTGCATCGGGATGCTGCGGAAGAATTGCACGAAGACCTGCGCTTCGCCGTAGCCTTGCGCTGCCTCCATATCGCTCTGCTCCCAGGAGGAGGCTATGCCCTCCTGGCCGAATTGCGCCTGTACCTCGGCCAGGATGGCCGACCAGTCGGCATTGCCCTTCCGGTCGAGCGCGACGAAGTCGGCGGTATGAAAGACGCTCTTTACCCCGGGAATATGCAGCATTTGAGCGATCCAGGGCGGGGCAGAGCGTTCATTGTCCAGCGTATATGTTTTGCGGATGCCCGGCTCCAGGCTTTCGCTCAAATGAAGCTTCATCGTGTTCGGGCTCGGCGTAGGTTCGATAAATACAATTTTCATCATTCGTTCACACTCCTTCTAGATCATTGTACATCAAGGACGGGGTTAACCCAAGTCTCGGAGGAACGGCCTTTCGGGGAACATGGTCAGGAATAAAAAGGAACCGAAGCGGCACAATACAGGTTAGAAGAATTGATTTCCAGAGGAGGCGTTGTTGTTATCATGTTCCAAAAGCAGGAACGGATACTTATCCTCGTCTGCTTCGCCGTAGCGGTCATCATGCTGTACGCCACCATCAAGAGCGCCTTCCGGTATTTAGGCGCGCCAGTGAAGCCGGACGCTGCGCCCATCCACTGGAGAATGACGAGAGAGGAGCCGAGCGAAACCGATGTTTTCTATGGACCCAGTTACATTGAGCCGGATTCTTACCGGCCTTACGCTGTTTGTACATATTAATTTCGCTTCGATCGGCGTAGGCGTGCCTCTAATCATCGCTTTGGCCGAGTGGAGAGGCATAACTCAGAAGGATCCCCATTATTCGCTCCTGGCCCGGAGATGGGCTCGCGGGTTCGTCATTTCCGTGGCGGTCGGCGTCGTGACGGGCACATCGATCGGCCTGCAGCTGAGCTTGCTCTGGCCCAGCTTCATGAGGGTAGCCGGGCAGGCGATAGCCCTTCCGCTGTTTATGGAGACCTTTGCTTTTTTTGTGGAGGCGATTTTTCTCGGCATATATTTGTATACGTGGGAGCGGTTCAGACGGCCTGGCCTGCATCTGCTGCTGCTGATTCCCGTCGTACTCGGGGCCTTCTCCTCGGCATTCTTCATCACCACGGTGAATGCGTTCATGAATACGCCGCAGGGCTTCACGCTGGAGAACGGAGTGTTTACGAACATCGACCCGATAAGGGCAATGTTCAATCCAGCGACGCCTACCAAGGTATCCCATGTCCTGGCGTCTTCACTGACGATGAGCGCCGGGCTGCTGGCAGGAATCGCCGCCTATAGCCTGCTCCGGGGTCGCAATCACATCTATTTTAAAAAAGCGCTCAAGCTTACAGTGACCTGCACCTTCGTCTTTGCGGTATCCACGGCGGTTATCGGGGATTTCTCCGGCAAATTCCTCGCCAAATACCAGCCGGAGAAGCTGGCAGCAGCGGAGTGGCATTTCAAGACAATGGAGAAGGCCCCCCTTATCTACGGGGGGATTCTGGATGAGAACCACGAAGTGAAATATGCGCTGAGGATCCCTTATGCACTAAGTATTCTGGCGGGGAGCTCCCCGAACACCGAGGTGATCGGACTTGAGGAGTATCCCCAGGACGACTGGCCGCCGCTGCTCATCCACTATATGTTCGATATGAAGGTGACGATCGGCATGCTGCTGGTCCTCATTCCATTTCTGTATTTGCTGCGCCGCTGGCTGCCTGGCAGGAATAAAGGGTATCCCAAATGGCTGCTGATCGGCATCCTTACGCTTGGACCGTTTGCGATGGTCTCGATCGAGCTGGGCTGGATGTTCGCGGAAATCGGGCGTCAGCCGTGGATTGTCCGCGGCTATATGAGGGTCGTCGATGCGGCCACGACCTCGCCTCATGTCGGCGAGATGCTCGTGCTGTTCATCCTTCTGTATCTCGTGCTTTGCGTATCCTGCGTATATGTGCTGGCCAAGCTGTTCCGGAATAAAGACGTATTTGCCGAAATGAAAGAGCGGGGAATCGAAGGAGGGGAGCAGGGATGAGTTACGAAATCATCGGAATCACAGTGCTCTGGACATTTCTATTCGGGTATTTGATCGTTGCTTCCATCGACTTCGGGGCCGGTTTTTTCAGCTATTACAGCGTCATTACCGGGCATAAGAACAGGGTTCACCACATTATCCAGCGGTATCTCTCCCCGGTCTGGGAGGTGACGAACGTCTTCCTGATCTTCTTCGTCGTCGGGCTGGTGGGCTTCTTTCCGGTATCCGCATACTATTACGGCACTGCCCTGTTGGTTCCAGGCAGCTTGGCGACCGTGCTGCTCGGGCTTCGAGGCGCTTATTACGCCTATAACACCTATGGGAGCAGCAGGGAGGACAACAAAGCTTACATGGCGGTTTACGGGGCGACAGGACTGCTGATTCCAGCGGCGTTGTCAACGGTGCTGGCGATATCTGAAGGCGGCATTATCCGGGAAGAGGGCGGCCACGTCATCCTCGATTGGGCGCTGTTCTTCGCCAGTCCCTACACATGGTCGGTCATTGTGCTGGCGATCGTCTCCGTGCTGTACATCTCCGCCATGTTCCTGACCTATTATGCGAAAAAGGCCGGGGACCGCCAGGCCTTCGAAGTACTGCGGGGATATGCGCTCATGTGGAGCGCGCCGACGATCCTCGCCTCGGTGCTTGCTTTTTTTCAGCTCAACCGGCATAATCCGGAACATTTCCAAAATATGCTCAATATTGCCTGGATGTTTATCGCTTCCTTCTTCTGCTTCCTGCTGGCGGTATATTTTGTCTGGAGAAGGATCCGTCTGGGCTGGTCCTTTCTGCTCGTTATGCTGCAATTCGGCTTTGCCTGGTATGGATACGGACGTTCGCATCTGCCGTATATCCTGTTCAAGCAGGTGAGCATTTACGAAGGATTTACGAATGAGGCAATGGCTGTGGCGCTGATTGCGGCGTTCATTGCCGGCCTGTTTATTTTAATACCGTCTCTGGTGCTGCTGATGCGCCTTTTTCTATTCGATGCCAAATATATTCGGGGAGGATCACCGAAGAAGGGGTGAGCAAGGCTATGGAGCATTTCCTGATGATGCGGGCGCCGCAGCTGGTCATTATCGTTGCGGTTGCATTTCTATTCGTGTATGCATACCGCTATAAGGATCCTTCGGATTGACTTGATTAACCGAGGGGTTTTACGGGTGTATATGTTCTAGGTATAGTAAAATAAAAAGCGTAAAGAACTATATTTGGAGGGGAGCTAGAAGGAGGGGATCCTCAAGAGTGGCCAAGAAACGCTATACGAACATCGACAACGTTAACACGGACAGAACCTTGAAGCAATTCAGGCAGTGGCGTGAGGAGCGTCGCAGCAAGAGAAAAGACTACTCCTATATTATTCCAAACTCTCCGCCGCAGCTGGATTTTTTGCAGGCCAATAAGACTGAGCTTACTGTAACCTGGATCGGCCATGCCACCTTTCTGATCCAGTACAAGGGCTTGAATATCGTTACCGATCCCGTGTGGGCTGGGCGGATGGGGTTCCAGCGCAGGCTTGGAACGCCGGGAATACCGATCGCGGACGTTCCCGAGCTTGATGTAATTCTCATTTCTCATTCCCATTATGATCATATGCATATCTCCTCGATCCGCAAGCTGTACGGGGTAAATACCCAGCTGATCGTGCCGGTCGGGCTGGCGCGCAAAATGCGGCGCAAGGGCTTCAAACGGGTACATGAGCTGAGCTGGTGGGAGCATATGGAGATCGGCGAGGCCAAAATTTCATTCGTCCCGACCCAGCATTGGACCCGCCGTACGCTATTCGATATGAATACGTCGCATTGGGGCGGATATGTGCTGGAACCGGCAAGGGCAGTGCAAGGACAGCAGGAGCATGTCGTTTATTTCGCTGGCGACAGCGGCTATTTCCGCGGCTTCGAAGAGATCGGCCAGCGGTACAATATCGATATCGCTTTGATGCCCATTGGAGCCTATGAGCCGGAGTGGTTCATGACTTCCCAGCATACAACCCCGGAGGAGGCGCTGCAGGCCTTCCTCGACGTCAAGGCCAAGCTGATGATTCCCATGCACTACGGGACGTTTCGGCTTGCGGACGATACCGCCCGGGAGGCGCTTGACCGTCTCGAGGCGGATCGGAAGCGCCGGGGGATCGCGGAGGAGGCCATTAAAATATTGCTCCATGGCGAGACGCTGCGTTATCCGGGAAGCGGTTAGAGAGGGACGGAGCTAGTGCAAGCCGATAAGCAATACTGTGAAGACGCTGTTTCATGCGTCTTTTTTTGCGTGCAAATTCGCTTTCCTTCCGGGCGGACGGCCATAATTTATGCTATAATGTTGACCAGTGTGTATTAATAATAAAGGATGGTAATGCCGAAATGATAAGTACTACTGGTGTAACGCTCCGCTATGGAAAACGAGCACTTTTTGAAGATGTAAATATAAAATTTACGCCGGGGAACTGCTACGGCCTCATCGGTGCGAACGGGGCGGGGAAATCCACCTTCCTGAAAATTCTGTCCGGGGAGATCGAGCCGAATCAGGGCGAGGTGCATATGTCGCCGAACGAACGCCTTGCGGTGCTGAAGCAGAACCATTATGAGTATGACGAGTACCCTGTTCTGGAGACGGTGATCATGGGGCATACCCGTCTGTATTCCATCATGAAGGAGAAGGACGCTCTGTATGCGAAGCCTGATTTCTCCGAAGAGGACGGCATGCGCGCCGGCGAGCTCGAAGGGGAGTTCGCGGAGCTGAACGGCTGGGAAGCCGAGTCGGATGCGGCTGCGCTGCTGATCGGGCTGGGCATTCCGCGCGAGCTTCATGACAAGAAGATGGCCGAGCTGAGCGGCAACGAGAAGGTGCGGGTATTGCTTGCCCAAGCCTTGTTCGGCCGCCCGAACAACCTGCTGCTGGATGAGCCGACGAACCATTTGGATTTGGAATCGATCCAATGGCTTGAGAACTTCCTCATGGATTATGAGGGAACGGTTATCGTCGTATCTCACGACCGTCACTTCTTGAACAAGGTTTGTACGCATATCGCGGACATCGACTTCGGCAAAATTCAGCTGTACGTCGGCAACTACGACTTCTGGTATGAATCCAGCCAGCTGGCTCTGCAAATGCAGCGTGACGCCAACAAGAAGAAGGAAGAGAAGATCAAGGAGCTTCAGGCGTTCATTCAGCGCTTCTCCGCCAATGCCTCCAAATCGAAGCAGGCCACGTCCCGGAAGAAGCAGCTGGAGAAAATCACGCTGGACGACATCCGTCCTTCCAACCGGAAATACCCGTTCCTGCACTTCAAGGCGGAGCGTGAGGCCGGCAAGCAACTGCTGAGCGTAGAAGGCTTGACCAAGACAGTCGAAGGCGAGAAGGTGCTCGACAACCTCAGCTTTGTCGTCAATAAGGGTGATAAGATCGCCTTTGTCGGTCCGAACAGCATTCCGAAGACCACGTTCTTCCAAATCGTAATGGGCGAGCTGGAAGCGGACGCGGGAGAATACAGCTGGGGCGTAACGACGTCGCAGGCGTATTTTCCTAAGGATAACTCCAAATATTTCGACGGCGTCGACCTTAATCTGGTCGAATGGCTGCGTCAATATTCGAATGACCAGGATGAGACCTTCCTCCGCGGCTTCCTGGGCCGGATGCTGTTCTCCGGGGAAGAGGCGCTGAAGAAAGCGAGCGTCTTGTCCGGGGGCGAGAAGGTTCGCTGCATGCTGGCGAAAATGATGCTGAACGGCGCGAACGTGCTTCTGTTCGATGAGCCGACGAACCATCTGGACTTGGAGTCGATTACGGCGCTCAATAACGGGCTGATCGATTTCGATGGAACGATTTTGTTTACGTCCCATGACCATCAGTTCATCCAGACGATCGCCAACCGGATTATCGAAATTACGCCAAATGGCATCATCGACCGCGTTATGACCTACGATGAATACCTGGAGAGCGAAGAGATTCAAAATTTGCGTAAGCAAATGTATCCTGAAGAGAAATAACCGCCAACCTGGCGCTAAATGCAGAAGGGGCTGTTCCAGAAGTCATCATAGATGACTGAGGGGCGCCCTTTTCTTTTAGAAAGCGATCCTTTTCTGCGGCATCAATTTCTGTGAAAGTAACTTCTGTAGAAGTAAATTCTGTGAAAGTAACATCTGTGGAAGCAATTTCTGCTAGATGCAACATCTGCTAGATGCAACATCTGTGGAAGCAATTTCTGCTAGATGCAACATCTGCTAGATGCAACATCTGCTAGATGCAACATCTGTGGAAGCAATTTCTCCCCGGCCTTGATCCCATTCTTAGCTCATATATAAGGTGTCGAACACGAACACTAAAACCCCATTCTTTAGCTTATGTTATATAAGCTAAGGAACACGAACTCTAAATGGAATTCATGTATCTAATTATGCTCTGAACGAATAGTTCAATGGATTAGATGGATTTCATGCACCTAAAATCAAGAATCCCGTCTGTGATGGACAGTTCCTTTTTTCTAACGACATGAAATCCATTTAAATCTACTTTTCTTTCTTTGTAGCGGAAACTAACTACTATAAATCCATTTGTTCACACGAGCAATTTCTCTTTCATAAACTTTGTACAGTGGAACAAACTGCTATAAATCCATTTAGTACGTGAATTCTACGATGGAACAAACTTCTATAAATCCATTTAGTACGTGAATTCCACGATTCATGCTTGGCGTAAAGGGGAGGTAGTGAGCGTATTGATCCCATCAACACAACCAGAGGTAAAGAGCGGCTTGGTCCCATCAAACTAAAGGTGGAAAGCGCGCTTGATAACATCAACGCAACCAAAGGTGAGGAGCGTGCTTGACGCCACATCAAGGGCAACTGGATCTAAAACAGTGAACAAGATACAAGGATTTTGCGCGGCTGGCAGACGTTCCATTTCCGGAGAGTGAGTAAGGAAAAGTAGAAAGTGGGTATGAATCGAATATTGAATATCATATAACGAATACCAAATACAAGCATCGAATATCAAATATCAAATATCGAATATCAAATACTAAACACCAAATATCAAATATGGGAATATCGAATGTCATTACCGAAGGGGTGGCGTGAGGATTATCCGCTAGAGCCGCAGTGAACAGAAGCCAAGCCCAAGGTAATCGCTAGATCAAAGTTAGCATGAAATGAAGTATTTGTGGCTAAAGAACCAGGCAAACCACAAGCTTCGCAATGAAGAAGGCTGTGCCTTAAAGTATTTGTACATAAAAGCATCCATGCAGCGCCCCGGTGTCTCAGCCTTTAAAAAGTAAAACGGACTCCGCAGAGCGTAAGCGAGGCCGTAAGGCGCATGATCGAGCGGGAGCCTGTATTTAGCGATAGGAAGAGAAACCGAGCTTTCGGGGCTTCCAAAGGTTTCTGATTCGAGGCTTACCACAGTGAGGCAGGAGGTCGGGCGGCTTTCCCTTGTCCATAATTCGCTTAAGAAAGCCGCTGTCGATGCCAAAAACCAAGGAGCTAAGCGAGAACAAACCGCTTAGCTCCTTGGTTTTTACGAATGCTATCCTATTTGGCTGATGAGGGTGTTCCAAAGTTTGCCTTTGGGATAGCCTCTCTGTGTCTTGGAGCTGCTGCCCCTATGACCCGCCCGTACGGCGGCGCTGGTTGTTCGGTTTTTTGTTGTTTTGGCTTTTCATCGCTTTCGTTTGCTGGCTTCCCGAGAACCCTGGTTTATTTGCTGCGGTCTGCTGTTGCTTTTTCTGCTGCAGCTTCTGGCGCATTGCCTCAGCCAGGTCGATTTTTCGAGGTTCACTGCTTTCTGTCATATACGATCATCTCCTATAAGAAAGGGGGTTGCCCTTATTCTAAACGTTTTTAAATTATTGGACAACGGGAATAATGAATAACGCTTGCTTTAGCCCAAGGCAACACTGTTTCTCTAGACTCACATGAAGTTCATTTGCTACGATGGTATAGCAAATTTTATTATCCAAATAGAGAAGGAGCCGGAGGTGCAGATTTGAACATTTATGATGATATACGCAAAGGAGAGCGGGGTGCCTGGATCAGCATTTCCGCTTATCTGGTTCTGTCTGCATTCAAACTGATTAGCGGGTACCTCTTTGCATCGAGTGCCCTTTTGGCAGACGGCTTCAACAACGTAACCGATATCGTTGCTTCCCTGGCTGTATTAATCGGCCTGCGCATATCCCAGAAGCCTCCGGATTCCGATCATGCGTACGGGCATATGCGGGCAGAGACGATTGCTGCATTAGTGGCTTCTTTTATTATGGCTATGGTCGGAATCCAGGTCATTTACGGGTCGATTCGTTCTCTTCTGGCGGGGGTAGAGGTCGAGCCGGACATTCGCTCTGCGGGAGTAGCCTTAATCTGTGCGGCGGCGATGTGGTTCGTCTATGCCTATAATCGCAGATTAGCGGCGCAGATTAATAATCAGGCACTGATGGCCGCAGCCAAGGACAACCTCTCTGATGCGCTGGTAAGTATCGGCGCGGCGGTCGGAATTATCGGAGCCCAGTTGGGGCTTCCGTGGCTGGATACCGTAGCGGCTTTTGCCGTCGGGCTATTGATTTGCAAGACCGCCTGGGACATATTCAGAGATTCGACGCATCGATTGACCGACGGCTTCGATGAGAGCGAGCTCGGGGATTTGCGAAGCTCGATCGCCAGAATTCAGGGAGTCGAGGGGATACGGGATGTGAAGGCGCGAGTTCACGGCAATCATGTACTGGTCGACGTCGTTATTGAGGTGGATCCGATGCTTACCGTCATCGAGAGCCATGAAATCAGCGACCGTGTCGAGGAACATATGCGCCGGAAACGGAATGTAATGCACGTCCATGTTCATGTCGAGCCCAAGACGGGAACTTAATATTAACCGTTAGAGTCTGCAATGCTCTAACGGTTTTTTTGCGTTCAAATACAAATTTCTCCGGTTGTCCTATTAAAGGCAGGTCATTCATAACGCTAAGCCACAAATAGGAAACAAGACCTAATCGTTGGAAAAATATTAGGCAATTAGTATGTGGAGGAAAATCAGAACACGAAAATCGACTTATTTAGACAAACATCGACAAAGGATATAATGGTTAGAAGTTAAAAAGAAAGGAGGAATTAGCAGCAATATCCATTATTCCAATTTGCATCTAGGAGGTTTTTCATCAATGAAACGGAGTGTGGCTATTTTATTATCCAGTATCATGGCTTTGTCGATTTATTCAGCCATGCCGACCGCAGCGTCAGCGGCTGCGTCCCAGCAGAGTGCAGTACAAACGGGCGTGATCGCGGGCGGCGTCAATTTGCGGGACAAGCCCTCGATGTCGGGGAGAGTGATTGGCTTCTTGAAGAAGGGGACGGCGGTACAAGTTCTGGATCAGAGCAACAGCTATTTCTATAAGGTGAAGGATGCCGCAGGAAATACCGGTTATGTCAGCTCTGCACCCAAATATATCACTGTTCAAGGGGCGTCTGCTGACCAGGGATCTTCCTCGGTAGAATGGAGCGGCCAAGTCATCTACGGGGTGAATCTGCGCAGTCAGCCCTCCACCTCGGGCAGCATTATTACTATGCTGAAGAAAGGCACTCGTGTCACCATTTTGGAGGAAGCGAACAAATCATTTTATAAAGTAAAAACCTCGGAAGGCCTGACCGGCTATGTCAGCTCTTCGAGTAAATATATGAAGACCAGCAAGGGTGCGGGATCTATAAACGGGGAAAGCTCGCCTGCGCCTAATCCGTCTGTCCCAGAGAGCATCAAGGAGCAGGTGGACAAAGTGATTCGAACAGGGAAGAAGTACATGGGAACTCCTTATGAGTTCGGATCCAACCGGAATACGACGGCTACCTTTGACTGCTCCGACTTCGTCAAACATATTTATAAGGAGGCGCTTGGCATTACGCTTCCGTCCGATTCTCGAAAGCAAGGGGCCTGGATCAAGGAGAACAGCGAGCCGGTCTATCGGATTAGCGATCTGAAGGCGGGGGACCTGGTTTTCTTCATGAGCTATAAAGGCTCTTCCGCATCCGCCTATGAGGGGATCGACAAGAATAGCGAACGGATCACGCATGTTGCATTGTATATCGGCGACGGCCAATTGCTGCAAACTTATTCCGTCAAATCCGGCGGTGTCCGAATCGATAAGCTGGACGGCTCGTGGGAGCGCCGCTTCTTGTTCGGCGGCAGCGTGCTTCGATAACCTGCCAGGCACTGAAACTAAAACCGCTCCGCAGAACGAGGAAACCCTTGTTCCGCAGAGCGGTTTCGTGCATTCCTGACATCATCTGTGTTATATATTAGCTATAGTCAGGAACATAGTCTGGAACGTGGATCCAGGCTTTGCCGAGCCAGGTGTATATTTCTACCCAATCGTCGATGATCTGTCCGGTAGGATGTACATATTGGGGGGCCAGCGCGTTCAAGGCATCTCCGTTCGGAGCGCTGTAGAATGTCGTGATATCTTCTAGTTCGATAGGATTAGGAGCAATCACGGTCTCGCTAGCTTGAATGATCGGCTCTTCAAGATTTGGGATCACCGCATCGGCTTCTGCTGCCGAAGCTGCGGTAGCCAGGGCGGCTGAGACAATCAGTGAAGCGGTAATAGCAGCAAATTTCTTCAAATGAAACTCCTCCTTAGAATATATTTGGTTGTATACTTGTTCGTACTTATGTAATAAACCATCAAGCAACTTAAGAATCATTTAAAATGATAGTTTTTAATAAATAGGTTGGAAAGGAGAGCTCTGACGTGAGAAAAAGACTGTCTCGATGGGGGCTTCGGCTGCTCCTGCTTCTGCTGACATTAATATTGCTTGTCGCAGCCTTGGCAGGGTACATTCGCCCGGAGCGAAGCCTGGACATGGGATACGCGGAAATAAATTGGAAGGACAAGCTTGTCGGGATGATCGACAGCCGCAAGCCGGAAATAAAAATTTCGGAGGAGGAATTCAATCATTTAGCCAAGAAGCAGGTATCAAAGGCAATCCGTAGTAATGAGCTTCCCGTGGAAATTACGGGAATGAGGTTCGAGCTGAGGGGAGACCTGCTAACCGTCTATCTGAATGGCGCGTGGGGTCCTGTACCGTTCGGGGCAGCAGTACAGTACGGCATGGAATATTCAGCCGGGCGTCTGGTGTTGACCCCAGAGGCGGTAAAGGTAAGAAAATGGTCCCTGTCTCCCCAATTATTGAGGCTGGAGCGGGTGGAAATTGATCCAAGCCCTTATGTGCCTGATCCGGTTGCGGTACAGGACATGGTCTTCCATGACCGTGAAATGACAGTTAAGTTTAAGCTGGATTGGCTTGAAATTGCCAAATACCTGTCCTCTTTCTAATATAATCTTAAAAAAAGGCGGCCCTTCAGACGGAAGGGCCGCTTTGGCTTCTATTTATTCATCCTAACCTTTTGCATAGCTCGTTGGAAGATGATGTATATGCTGCTTTTATGAACAAATTATTAATTAAAGTGAACGGCTGCGTCCGGTAAAGAGGGAGATGACGAATAATATCAGGAAAATGAAGAAGAGCACCTTGGCGATGGAAGCAGCGGCGGCGACGATGTTAAAGAATCCGAATATTCCCGCGATAATCGCCACTATCAGAAAAATTACTGACCATTTCAACATGATAATCACCTTTCCTTCATAGTAAAATAGTGTAGTATGAAGCTTAAAGCGACATAGGCGCAATATGTCGTTCGCCCTATGCGGAAGTGACAGCTAAATTTTGGTGACTCGTCGCTTGTAGTTGTCATTAACCGGGGGAAAACCCGGTGAAACAGGAGGAGCTTTAGGGGGAACGCAGATCCCGGTTCCGTTGTTTCGCCCTAAAAGGCCAAGGGTAACTAAGGAATAGCGACGTAAAGTCAGGACAGAAAGAGAGGGAATGGCATGATTTGGCAAATCAGTGTGGCACTTATAGCTGCAGCATTTATAGTACTCGTTGTTTTTCTGGTTAAAACGTTGAAGGCAGCGGAAAAGTCCCTGGATAAAACGACCCAGACGCTGCAGGAAATCCAGAAGACGGTTGACGAGCTTAGCTATGAAGTTAAGCAGGTCGTTAGACAGGCTAACAGCATTACCGTGGATGTTGAACATAAGATGAAGCAGCTCGATCCCGTGCTTGAATCCGTCAAAAATGTTGGAGATGTGCTGAATGAAGTGACGCTTGCGGCGAAGCAGGTATCGACCTCATTGATGGGAAGAATGAAGAAATCCTCCCCTAAAGCAGCAAGCACTGCAGGAGCGGCACAAGGCGTACAAGAGGAACACCCTATCGACCGATCCACACATACTCACGGCTCGGCCTATGACCACATGGGAAATTCGAAGCAGGAGCCGGGTTGGATGAAATGGGTTGACATTGCTTCCGGCGTCTGGACCAAATACCGCTCGTAGAATCGGGAACAGGATCGAAATTCGGCAGGTCTCCAAAAAGAGGTGAGAACGATGCTGAACATGATGATACTAGTGCTTGGGCTCCTGTCTGCCTCTGCGGGCTATACTCCGGCAACCGCGGACAGTGTTCCGCAGCCTTCGGTAAAGCTTGCCCAGTCGCCCCCCTCTTTTTTAGGCTTGCTGCCGGACGATAGGGAAGCGATTTATCCGATGGGCCAGTTTTATTCGATGGGCGATGTAGCCCTATACGATGACCGTGATAGCGTCGTCGGCAAGAAGGGCCCCCCTTTATCGGTAACTAAGGATGCGTACACCGGTTATACTGAATACCGCTACGAGGACATTACGGTAGGGCTGTACGAGGGAATGGTCTATTATGTACATGCTGACGTCGATATGAATGCATCGGCGTCTCCCGGAAAGATTAAATTGAACGGAAAGTGGCTGTTCTTGGAGAGCGGCGGGCTTGCGCTGGCCCTCGGCCAGCCGGACTTTGAAGCCGAGGACGGCGACGTATACATCCGCGATCTGGCAGCGATCAAGATCTACCGTGATCCTGAGACGAGGACCATCGTGGGCGTGGACTTATTCGATACGATCGCTTTTTAATCATAAAAATTCAAAGAAAATAGCAACAGGCTGTTTCAAACCGGATCAAGAAGGGTAATGACAGCCATAGCGCTAGAGAAGGTGGATAGGATTTCATTATAGACAAAGGAGAGTGCTGACGATGAGTATGACGGACAAGAAGTCTTATGCCAAGGTTGTGCAGAACGGGGTTCAGGCCGTTGAAGCCGTAAATGAGCTGCGCGCTGCCGGATATGCGAAAGATCATATCTATGTGCTTGCACATAACCAGGATCGTACAGAACGAATTGCAGACACATCCGATGCAAATGAAATCGGCATTAAGGAGGAAGGCGTCTTTGATGCCATTGCCAACCTGTTCCGTTCCCGCGGGGACGAGCTGCGGGCCAAGATCGTATCGCTCGGGTTCACGGAGACGGAGGCTGCTTTTTACGAGAAGGAGCTGGATTTAGGTAAAGTGCTGGTGATTGCAAGGCATCCGGCATAAATGAACAGGAGCTTCCGGCCTGACACTATAGCTTTAAGACATAGATAAGGAATGGGGAACCGTAATCCCCCATTCCTTATCTATGTTTTATTAAGAGATTAGCCAAACAGTAATGCTTCGACAGATGGGGCTTGGCTTAAATTGGACGAAGGGAATCTTCCCCGAGTAACGAAGTAATTAGTTCATAGTAAAATCAGCAGTCTATATTCTGTTGTGAGGAGAATTCAGGTGAAAATTTTAATCGTGGATGACAATCCGACTAATATCATCATCATCCGGGAGATTTTGAAGAAGGAAAATTACAGGAATACAGCTGCTGCTTCTTCGGCGGCGGAAATGTTCCAGCAGCTGGGGATCCGGGAGAACGGGCACGAGGCAGGGAAGCTGCCGGGGCCTTCTGACATCGATTTGATTCTGCTGGATATGATGATGCCGGAGATGGACGGCATAACGGCTTGCCGCGTCATACAGCAATATGACGGGCTTAAGGATATTCCGATCATCATGGTAACCGCGGTAGGAGATTCCAAGAAGCTGGCGGAAGCACTGGACGCCGGCGCGGTTGATTATGTGACCAAGCCGATCAATAAGGTCGAGCTGATGGCGAGAATACGGCTTGCACTGAGGCTGAAGCAGGAGAAGGATTGGCATAAAGAAAGGGATCAGCGGATTCAGGAGGAGCTGAAGCTGGCGGCTTTAGTGCAAAATGCGGTACTTAGCTCAGCCATCAATGATCCGGAATTCGAAATCGATGCGCTGTACAAGCCCTCCTTTGAGCTAGCGGGGGACTTGTATTCATGGTATCCGCTAGATGAGGGAAGATACGGCATTATTCTGCTTGATATGATGGGGCATGGCATATCCTCGTCGCTGTTCTGCATGTTCATCGCTTCGGTTCTTAAGGATACAGTAAGCACCTATGTAGAGCCGGAGAAGGTCGTGCAGGAGCTGAACCGCCGCTTCAATCAGCTGCATATCGAGAATCAGCTGGTGCAGTATTATTTCACGGCTATCTATCTTGTAGTAGATACGAAGCATAAGAAGATCGACTATGTGAATGCCGGGCATCCTCCCGCTCTTTTCTTTCAGAAGGGGGGAGAAGTGGTCAGGCTGGAGACGGTATGCCCGCCCGTAGGATTGTTCGACAAGATTGAGACGACGACCCACACGATCAATTATGAGGGAGAAGGCCATGTCGTACTGTATACAGACGGGTTGATGGAAGTGATCGAGGGTACGCAGGAGGAGCAGATCGAATATCTGGAGCGGACCTTGAAGGGAATCCACAGGCTGGACAAGGACTTGATGGAGCGGCTATTTTTTGATGAGAATCATCTCCACGAGAGGGAGGACGACAAATGCCTCGTGTGGATTACGCTTAAAGAAGGGACGGTTAGTCAATGAAAATAAGAAACAAGCTGATCATCGGTTTCAGCTCGCTTCTGGTCATCATGCTGGTGCTTACATTTGCCAGCTACGACAGGCTTCACTTCATGAATGAGCAGCTGGAGCACGTGTATTCAGACGGTTACATGAAAGTCCAGGCATCTACGGCCGTACGGGGCGATGTCAACGATATGGCACGCATTCTTACAAATATGGTACAGGTGAAAAGCCAGGATTATTTCATTCAGGAGAGCAACAAGCTGAAGAAGAAGGGCGAGCTGGTACAGCAGAACATGCGGCAACTGCAGGACAGCCTGGTTTCCGGCGAAGAACGCCAGCTGATCAAGAAGATCGAGGAGGCAAGCCTTGATTTCGATAGTTATCAGGCCCGGATTTTGACGCTGCTGGGCAGCGGGCAATATGACAGGGCCAACGAATACCGTATTTCCTCGGGCCAGGATATCCAGGACCGCCTGCTGAATGCGCTGAATGATCTCAGGGATTATCTGGACATTCAAATTGAGGCGGAAATCAAGAATGCGAACGATGCTTACCAGAGCTCGATCCAGATTACGATTGCTACGATGACCATTGGCCTGCTGATGGGTCTGGGCATAGTGCTGTGGGTGCTGCCAAGCATAACGAAGGGATTGAGCATCGTCAATGCTATGATTAAGCATTTCGGCAAGGAGCAGTGGGAGGACATTCGGGCCATTCCTGTGAAATCCAATGACGAAATTGGAAGTGTAGCCAAGGTTTTTCAGGAGCTGAGCGAGGATCTGCGCGAGAAGCAGCAGCTGGAGAAGCGATTTATGCAGCAGCAGAAGGACACAAGCTGGATTAACTCCAATTTGGCGCGAATTACCGAGCTGCTTCATGGCATCAATTCGCTGGAGCAAATTTCGCAAATGTTCATTAATGAATTTACGCCTGTTCTTGGCGGCAATGTCGGCGCCGTCTATATCCGGAAGGAAAGCGAGAATCCGGACGAGCTGTATTTGGCAGGGGCTTACGCCAGGGACGGAGATTTGAACTCCCCGGCGATGTTCAAAGTGGGGGAAGGCCTTATTGGCCAGGTAGCTCTGGATCAGAAGCCATTATCCCTGAAAGAGACGCCGAGTCATTATTTGTCCGTGCGCTCCGCTCTGGGAGAAGCCAAACCGGCCCATATCCTAATTTATCCGATATTATTCGAGGATGAATTGCTTGGCGTCGTCGAGCTGGCTAACCTGGATCAATTTACGCCGCTTGAGGAGCAGCTGCTGTCGGAGCTGACGAATAATCTGGGCGTCGTTCTGAACAACGTGAACCGCAGGCTGCGCGTCGAAGAGCTGCTGCGGGAATCGCAGGCCTTGACCGAGGAGCTCCAGGTTCAATCGGAGGAGCTGCAGACACAGCAGGAGGAGCTTCGCCGTTCGAATGAAAGCATGGAGAAGCAGACGGCAGCATTGAAGCGTTCCGAGGAGCTTCTGCAGCGGCAGCAGGAAGAGCTCGAGCACTACAATACCGAGCTGATCGCTAAGACGCGTGCCCTGGAGGAGCAGGTGCAGGAAGTCAAGGAGAAGAACGAAGAAATCGAGAGAACGAAGGATGAACTGGAACGGCATGCATCCCAGCTTGCCGTGACAAGCAAATATAAATCGGAGTTTCTCGCGAATATGTCGCATGAGCTGCGCACGCCTCTCAATAGCCTGCTCATTCTGTCGCAGCTCCTGTCAGAGAACAAAGACAATAATTTGACGCCCAAGCAGGTCGAATATGCCCATACCATCCATATGTCGGGCACGGATTTGCTGAAGATGATCGATGAGATTCTCGATTTATCGAAGGTGGATGCCGGTAAAATGGAAGTGAATCAGGAATCGGTCAGCATCAAGGAGCTGGAGAAATTTGTCGAGCATAATTTCCGGCCCGTGGCTGAGAGCAAAGGGATTGCTCTGCGGCTGGAGACCAGTCCGGAGGTGCCTGAGCGCATTATGACCGACGGTCACAGGGTGAAGCAGATTTTGCGCAATCTGCTGTCCAATGCCTTTAAATTTACGAACGAAGGCGAGGTTGCGTTTATGGTTAGACCGGCTTCCCAAGAAGAACTGCCAAGCTATTTGGAGCGCGACCGGGAATACCTGGCGCTTACCGTCAAGGACACTGGGATCGGTGTGCCGAAGGATAAGACGGATCTCATTTTTGAAGCTTTTCAGCAGGTGGACGGAACGACAAGCCGCAAATACGGCGGAACCGGCTTGGGGCTATCCATCAGCCGGGGGCTGTCCGCGCTTCTTGGCGGCGGGATCGGACTCGAGACCAAGGAAGGCGAGGGCAGCAGCTTTACGCTATACCTGCCGAAGGAAGCGAGCTCCAAGCTGTTCGGAGGAGCAAGCCGGGAGGCGGCTGCCACCGCTGCGGTCGGGGTGCCGGTGCGTCAGGGAGCTTATATGCTGCCAGCTCCAGAGGAAGAGGATGCTCCAGCGCCGAATCCGATCGACGATGACCGGGAGGCGATCGCTACGGAGGATAAAGTGCTGCTGATTATCGAGGACGATGTCGTATTTGCCAAGATCCTGCTCGAGATGTCCCGGAACCACGGATTTAAAGGGCTTGTTGCCGTTCAAGGAGACGAAGGTCTCCGGCTCGTTCATAAGTACCTGCCGGATGCGATCATTCTGGATATCCAGCTGCCTGTCATGGATGGCTGGTCGATTCTGAACGAATTGAAGAGCGATGCCAAGACTAGGCATATTCCTGTGCATGTTATTTCAGTCGTCGACGATGTGAAGCAGGGCTTGATGATGGGGGCGATCGCTTATCTGCGCAAGCCGTCCTCCAGGGAGCATCTCGAGCGGGCCTTTACTTATATCGAGTCTTATACGGAGAAGAGCTTGAAGCATTTGCTGATCGTGGAGGACGATGAAATCCAGCAGAAATCGATCATCGAGCTGATCGGCCATGATGATGTAGCGATTACGGCTGTGTCGACGGGCGCCGTAGCGCTCGAAGAGCTGCGAACGAAGCATTACGATTGCATGGTCCTTGATTTGATGCTTACGGACATGACCGGCTTTGAGCTGCTTGATCAAATTCGTGATGACGAGAATTTGAATGATTTGCCGATCATTATTTATACGGGCAAGGATCTGGATGCGAAGGAAGAGACCAGACTGCGCAAATACGCGGAATCGATCATTATAAAGGATGTTAAGTCGCCGGAGCGGCTGCTGGACGAGACGACCCTGTTCCTTCACCGCGTAGAGGCAAACCTGCCGGAGGACAAGCGGAAAATTCTGCAGAAGCTGCATAACAAAGAAGAACTGTTCGAAGGCAAGAAAATACTGCTTGTCGACGATGACGTCCGCAACGTCTTCGCCCTGTCCAGCGTACTGGAAGGCTACCGGATGAATGTCGTCTATGCAGAGAACGGCAGGGAGGCTTTAGAGATTCTGGAGGAGCAGGGCGATTTCGACCTTGTTCTGATGGATATGATGATGCCGGAGATGGACGGCTACGAAGCTATGCGCCGGATTCGCGAGAAGCCGGAATTCGCGAAGCTTCCGATCATTGCCTTGACGGCCAAGGCGATGAAGGAGGACCGCTCCAAGTGCATTGAGGCTGGAGCCTCCGACTATGTGAAGAAGCCGATACAGACGGATCAATTGCTCTCGTTAATGCGTGTGTGGTTGTATTCGTAACCGGAGTTTCAGGGTAATAATATTTACCGTATTTTTTGAGAAAGTGGAGTTGAATACATGTCATCCAGTGATTTCATAGATTTAGAAGACGATCAGCCCTATGACGACCATCAGTGCGAGCGCGAGAATATCGAGATCGAGCTGCTGCTGGAGGGAGTTCACCGGCTCTACGGATACGATTTCCGCAATTATGCCATTCCTTCCCTGCGCCGGAGAATATGGCATCATGTGCACTCCGAGCAGCTGAAGACGATCTCCGGGCTGCAGGAGAAAATATTCCATGACCGGGAGTGCTTCGAGCGCTTCGTCTACAACCTGTCGATTCCCGTTACGGAAATGTTTCGCGATCCGAACCTGTTTCGGGTGTTCCGGGAAAAGGTGATTCCCCTGCTCAGAACCTATCCCTACATTCGGATCTGGCATGCAGGCTGCTCTACGGGGGAAGAGGTATACTCCATGGCGATCCTCCTGCATGAAGAAGGCCTGTACGATAAAGCCCGCATTTATGCGACGGACATGAACGACAGGTCTTTGCAAATAGCCAAGGAAGGGATCGTCGGCATTCAAAAAATGAAGCAATACACAAAGAATTACTTGGAGGCGGGCGGCACCCGTTCGTTCTCCGAGTACTACACGGCCAAGTACAATTCGGTTATTTTCCAGCCTTTTCTGCGCAAGAACATTATTTTTGCCGAGCATAATCTGGCGACAGACCGTTCCTTTAATGAGTTCAATGTCATATTTTGTCGGAATGTGATGATTTATTTTGATGAAACGCTGCGCAACCGCGTTCATGCCCTGTTCCACGAAAGTCTGAGCCATTTTGGCGTTCTGGTGCTGGGAGCTAAGGAATCGATTCATTTTACGGACTTCACGGACTGCTACGAGGCTTTGGATCGTGAGGAGAAAATATATCGTAAGATCAGGTGATCTTACGACAGTATTGGCAGGAGGATTTCATGGGGGTTGAAGAACCGATTCACATTTTGTTGGTAGACGACCGTCCTGAGAATTTAATGGCTTTGGAGGCTGTGTTGGGCAGCGGGCAGTATAAGCTCGTGATGGCCACTTCGGGCCAAGAGGCGCTTAAGTATTTGCTTAAGGATAATTTTGCGGTAATCGTGCTGGATGTCCAAATGCCGGGAATGGACGGCATTGAGACAGCCAGGCTGATTAAAGCCCGCGATAAGACGAAGGATATTCCGATCATCTTCATTTCGGCTAACAGCAAGGATGCGGAGCATCTCTTCGAGGGTTATTCGGCGGGGGCGATCGATTATATGGTTAAGCCGTTTATACCGCAAATTTTAAAATCGAAAATCGATGGTTTCGTGGATATGTATATTACGAATCAGCGGCATAAAACCCAGAGCATGCTGCTGCAGCAGAAGACCCAGGAGCTCGAGCGGATCAATGATGAATTGGTCAAGGCCAAGGAGGCGGCTGAGATCGCCGCGAAGGCCAAGACGGAGTTTCTGGCGATGATGAGTCATGAGATACGCACTCCGATGAACGGTGTCATCGGCATGATCGATTTGCTGCTGGAGACGGAGCTGCAGGATGAACAGAAGGAATATGCCGAGATCATCCGCAGCAGCGCGAATACCTTAGTGACGATCATCAACGATATTCTCGATTTTACCAAAATGGAGTCCGGCAAGATGGAGCTGGAGGAGAGCCCGTTCGAGCTGCGGGCCTGCATCCAGGAGGTATTCGGCTTCTTCTCGATGGATGCCAGCCGCAAGGGACTGGAGCTCGTCTACTTCCTCGATGATGATATCCCGCAGGTTCTTTACGGCGACATGGGACGATTACGCCAGGTACTGATCAATCTGATCGGCAATTCCATCAAATTTACCGATCAGGGCGGGATTTATCTAGTCGTGTCGGCTAACAGCGATGAGGCGGACACGGACAGCCTTATGCTGGAATTTACGGTGAAGGATACAGGGATCGGCATTGCCCCCGATAAGGTAGACAAGCTCTTCAAGCCATTCTCCCAGCTGGATTCGTCCATGACGAGAAAATACGGCGGGACCGGCCTCGGCCTCGCTATTTGCCAGACGCTGGTCCAGCTGATGGGCGGGGGGATCCGGGTAGAGCCGCAGGAGGAGAAAGGCGCCGCCTTTACCTTTACCGTCCGGGTGCGCAAATTTGCGCAGGATGATGAAGCTCCGCACGGCTGTCCGGGCTTCTCGACGGAAGGGCAGTTCCCGCATGCTGAGCGGATGCTTGTTGTCGATGATCACCCGATCAATCAGCGCCTCATGGTCAGCATGCTGACCAAGCTGGGCTATGCTGCCGACGTAGCCGAGGACGGGGCTCAAGCTGTCCGGTTGGCTGCGTGCGGCGACGGCTACTCGTTTATTTTCATGGATCTGCAAATGCCCGTGATGGACGGGCTTGAGGCGACCGAGCGGATTCGCAAGGAACAGCCATCCGACCGTCAGCCTCCGGTTATCGTTGCTATGACTGCGAACGTGATGGAGGGCATAAAGAGCAAATGCCTGCAGGCGGGCATGAATGATTATATCAGCAAGCCGGTTAAGCTCAGCTCCGTGAAGAAGATGATTGCCAAGTACAGCAGCGGGGCTATGCAAGGGCCGATGAAGCAGCTCCATGGGGCATACCAGGAGAGTGTTGTTGATTCATAAGCAGTATGTTTGGGTTATGAATAGTGAAAAACATTTTTTCAGGAGAGAGTGTCTATGAATACAAATAAGAATGATAAGTTTTCAGCTACGTCGCAATTGGAGAACGGCACTTGCACGGTGTATTTACGGGGAGAGCTGGACTTGTCTGTGGCTCCAGACTTTCGCCAGGTGATGGAACCGCTAGTAGGAGACGAAGAGCTCAATCTCATCATCAACATGAAGGACTTGAAATATATCGATAGCACGGGGATCGGAATTCTGTTGTCTATTCTAAAAGCAAGACATGGCATGAAGGCCGAATTTTTGGTAGAGGAAGTGCCAGATCAAATTCAGAAGCTGTTCGACATGACCGGGATTGCCAAGTTTTTTGCCGCACAAGAGAATTCCCAATAGGAAAGGATCGAAGTAAGAATGAAAGACGAAGTTCAGAGAGTGGTTATCAGTTTGCCAGCGACGGCGGATTATGTGGATATCGTCAGGTTGAATCTTTATGGTGTGGCCTCCAAAATCGGATTTTCCTATGAGGAAATTGAAGACATGAAGGTAGCAGTGTCGGAAGCCTGTAACAACTCTGTATTGTATGCGTACAAGCATAAGCCAGGAATAATGGAAGTTACCTTTGAAGTGCATCAGGATGCATTGTCAATTACGGTGAAGGATGAAGGGGAGAGCTTTGATTCTTGGGGCAAGACAGCAGATCGGGCATCGTTACACGATAAGGAATTGAGCGAAGCTCAAATTGGCGGACTTGGCTTTTATCTTATGGAGGCGCTTATGGATGACGTAAGCGTCGAGAGCGTTGCCGGGCAGGGAACCAAGGTTGTTCTGACTCGCCGGCTCGTTAAGAGCGAGGAGAAGGTATGAGCGACAATATGACTCCCCCCGAGTCTTTGAATGAATCAACCAGCCTGATCTGGAAATATCAGCAGACGAAAGACAATGAAATAGCTACAGTTCTTATTCAGAAATATGAGCCCATGGTCAAGATGGCTGCAGGCAAAATTGCCCGCAACCGTCCCGATCTGTACGAGGATTTGTATCAGGTCGGCCAGATGGCGCTGATTCGGCTGCTGCAGCAGTACGACATTGAACTAGGCATCCCCTTTGAACCTTATGCCATGAAAAGCATGATCGGGCACATGAAGAACTTCCTGCGGGACAAGTCCTGGTATATCCAGGTCCCGCGCCGGATTAAAGAGAAGGGAGCGCTCGTCCAGCAGGCGATCGATGAGCTCACAGTGAAATTGGAACGTTCCCCCGACGTGAAAGAAATCGCAGAATATTTAGATCTTTCGGTGGAGGAAACGGTCGAAGTACTCGCTGGACGGGAATGTTACCACTATGTTTCGCTGGACTCTCCCTTATCCCAAGATGAAAGCGCGGCCACGCTCGGAGAACTTATCAGCTCTGAAGCCAATGATTACGATACGGTGGAGAAGCGGATGGATCTGCAGCAGGCGCTTAGCCAGCTGAAGGAGCAGGAGCAGCAGGTTCTGCTGCTGGCCTTCCAGGAAGGGCAATCCCAGCGGGCTATCGCTCAGCAGCTGGGAGTATCGCAGATGAGCGTTTCCCGTATTCAAAAAAGAGCGACCGAGAAGCTAAAGCAGATTATGTCAAACGCTAATTTATATTAGCCGTTTGAAGGATATATCGCGTAGAGGCACGCTTTTTTCCGAGAGGAACAGCGTGCCTTTTCGATGAAAGGAGGAGAGCAAGCTTGACGAACGCGAACCGGGGGCAGCGCCTCATTACGAGCGAGCAGGGATGGAAGTGGCATGATCTTGAGATTGAGAGCTGGGAAGATGCGGTGATCCATAAGCTTCGCCGGGATATTCCCGATACAGAGGAGTGGCTGGAGCTTATACCTTCTGTAGAAACGAACTATTTATCGGTACGGTTTCCGGATGGTGAAAATGCGATTATCTTCGGCTCGCTTGTCTACTCCATAGAGGAGGAAATGCAGGAGATCAAGGACTGTGTGCATATGCACTTTTTTGTAAGCAAAGACTGCCTGATTACGCTGAACCTGGACGCCCATACCCGGGAAAGAATGCATGTACGGGAGAAGATGCTGATGCTCCATGCCTGCCGTCTGCCTGTCGAGGGAATGTTCGTATTGATCCGCACGATACTGCATTATATTCATATCGGCATGGACCGGTTTGAGATGAATTTGCGCAGGCTGGAAGAAATCATGAAGGAGCACAATAAGAAACATCTCATGGACCGGATTTTAGACTCGCGTTTTGAGCTGCTGTATTGGTCCAACCTGTTCATTCCGTTCCAGGAAATCGTGACAGCGTCCCGCGAGGCTTACTCCGGGGGGGAGATCGAGAACAGCGCATATTTCAAGCGGCTGGTATTCCGCACGGAGCGCATGCATGTACTCTTCAAGCATTACGAGAAGGAGATCGATACGCTGATTTCGATCGATGAGGCCGTATCTGCCTTTCGCGGCAACGATATTATGAAGACGCTGACGATCATTACGGCCATCTTTACGCCAGCCACGGTTATCGGGGCGATTTGGGGCATGAATTTCGATTTTCTGCCCTGGGTCAAAACGGGGGTTAGCGGCTTCCTCATCATCAGCGCAATTACGGCCTTCAGCACCCTGGCCTTTTATCTGTGGATGAACATGAAGGGGTGGACGGGAGATTTGCTGCAGGTGGACAAGAAGGACGCTCATTTGTGAAGGAAAAGTAATAAAACAAAGAACCTGGTGCTGAGAAAAGGCGGCAGGTTCTTTGTTTTATAAATCCTTGTAATTGAAAATATAAGTATAAACCCCGGCGATATATGTCTCGTTTAAGTGATCTGGGCTCGCCTGATCGCCTTGCCGGCGCTTACTGCTCTGGATCGGGCTTCAGGCCCCGCGCCTTGTCCTCGCTGTTCGTTCGCATCTCTTCCATGTCCTCGCCGAGCTGCTTCAGATCCTCCATATCATTGACCATGGAGCCGTTCTGGGCCACCTGGATGCTCTTATGCCCGGAGTATTCGCCCTCACGCGCTTCCCTGATCTGTTTCTTCACATAGTCCTCCTGCTCCTGCTCTGCATGGGATCGAGCCATCATTATCAACTCCTCTTAGTGATTGGGAGCTAGCCCCTAATACACAGTGTGCCATTAAGGCTTGGATTTAATGTAATCTTGAAGCTCTTTAATATAATCGCCGACCATGGGAATATCCACGAACAGGCTAAGAATCCAGCCGAGCAGGCCAAGGACGACAAAGGTGCCGACGCTTAGTCCGAGCCCGCGGGACATGCCGGCCATGAAGTTGGTTAGTATGCGTTTTTTCGGACTTGTGTAATTTTCCAGAATATCCTTGAACTCCGCTTTTTCCAGCAAATCTGCGATATAGTCCAACCGTCCGTTCAAACGCTTGACCTCGTGGCGCAATTCAAAGGGATGCTCCTGAGGATCGAAGGATTGACTGCGCGCCATGGTGATCCCTCCTCGAATGTGGTATGGATTAGCCTATTCGGGGGCGAAACATAAGTAGCCAGCTCTGGAGAGCCGGCTACTTCAGGGGACAGCCCCATTATTGCTTCGCTTCATTCATCACGTCGTCGGAGGCGCGCTTTACATCCTCGGCTACATCGGCAGAGGCTTCTTTAGCGCTGCTTAGAATGTTCCCTGCGCTGGCGCTGACCGTCTTGGCCAGGTCCGTCGTCTTCTCGGTTACGTTCTTGGCGAGGTCGGTAGCTTTCTCGCCTACGACGGCAGCGACCTCCTTCGATTTATCCGTGGCCGCGCTCAGCTTCTCGGACAGATCGCTGCGCAGCTCGCGTCCGGGCTTTGGCGCGTACAGCAGAGCGGCCGCCGCCCCGAGCAATGCGCCGATGATGAGGCCTTTGGTAAACGTAGAACCGCTTTGAACCGAGCAATCCATTTCTTCTTTATTCATGTCTCATCGCTCCTTATATGCCAGTTTGTCCTGATTGACCAGATCATGTCCAGCTTACTTTCTATATAAACGCCAGAAGGAGCAGTGAAACAGCGAATCCCTTGCCATGACTGCCAAAGCCTGCCGCCGGCACCGGCGATTTGGCACCTGCGAAGCCGCTGTACTATACTGTATTGCAACGGGTTCATGAAAGGGGATATCAGAGCGATGGATAGCTTGGAAGATACATTATTGATTCAGGAGTATCGCGGAGGCATTCTGGAATGCAGCCATCGCGGGAATATTTGCGTGGTAAATGAGGATGGCCGAGTCGTGAAGCATGCCGGCAATCCTGGCGTCCGGGTATTTACCCGTTCGGCGGCAAAGCCTTTTCAGGCTATTCCGGCCATTCGGGCCGGCATAAAGGAAGCTTACGGCTTAACCGATGCCGAGGTTGCAGTAATGACTGCATCCCATCGTGCAGAGGATGTTCATATTCATGCGCTGGAATCCTTACTAGCCAAGATTGGGGTGAAGGAGGAAGAACTTGTGTGCGCTCCGAGCTTGCCGCTGGACAGCAGAGCGAGGGAAGCGCTTCTTCGTACAGGGGGAGAGCGGCGCAGATTGTATCATAACTGTTCCGGGAAGCATTTGGGAGTGCTTGCTTATTGCAAAATGAAGGGCTACGACCTAGCGGGCTATCATGAGCCGACTCACCCCGTTCAGCAGGAAATCGTCGAGACGTTCGCCCGCCTTGCGGATATGGAGCCGGAGGATCTTGGCCGGGGCATCGATGGATGCGGGTTCCCCGTATTTGCATTGCCCTTGTCCGCCCTGGCCGCAGCTTATATGAAGCTGGCCTGCCCGGAGCGGATTGAGGACAAACGGACGGCGGAGGCCGTAAGGCAGATTACACAGGCGATGCATGCGCGCCCGGAGCTTGTCGGTGGCCGCGGACGAATTGATTCCCTGCTGCTGGAGGATGACAACATCATTGCCAAGGGCGGCTTTAAAGGCGTGTATGGATTTAGCCTGAGACGGGAACGGCTCGGCATCGCCTTTAAAATATCGGATGGCTCGGAAGAAGAATGGGGCCGGATCGTCCTTGAAATATTGCGGCAGATCCGCTATGGGAATGTGGAGCTGATGTCCAGACTGGAGGAGCAATTTCCGGCCCGCATCTTGAATGACGAAGGAAGCGCGGTCGGACATACGGAAACGGTATTCACGCTTGAGAATTAGCTGCCTGTCCCCCTAAGTCCGAGTTCTTTACGAGATGTGCTTTGATTAGCGGTTTTGCGTTAGGGGTAAGAAATATTTAAATCTACCCTTCAATAAACCAAAAATCCAAGTATTGATCCTGATAGAGAGCGAGGAGGATAACGATGATCAAAGTGGTCACCGCTGAGGAGCGTCATACTTCGATCAAGGGGGCTATCCATAGCGAATTCAGCTTCTCCTTTTCCGACTATGACGATCCAAGCAATGCTCATTTCGGTTGTTTGCTTGCATTAAATGACAACGTTGTTCAGCCCGGTCAGGGGCTGGCCTCTCATCCGCATCATGACCTCGAGATTGTTACTTATGTGGTGTCGGGCACACTGCGGCATAAGGATGATCTCGGAAACACGCAGGATCTGACGGCAGGGAGCGTACAGGTGATGAGCGCCGGCGCAGGCATCCGCCATTCCGAGAGCAATCCCTCGCCGACGGAGCCTGTCCGCTTTATCCAAATGTGGTTCCTTCCAGCGGAGAGAAATTTGCAGCCTGCTTGGGCTAGCCGACGGTTCCCGCGGCAGGAGCGCGAAGGGCTTCTGAAGCCCGTTGCGGCTGAGCAGGCTCGGGGAGACTGCCTGCGGATCAATCAGGATGTTCAACTGTTCATTCCTATACTGCCTACAGGCGAGGAACTGACCATCCCTTCCCGCGGCGAACGCCGAACGCATGTATTTATGCTCTCCGGCCATATTGGCCTGTACTGCGGCAGACAAAAATTCTCGCTGCGGCCGGGTGACGCAGCCAGAGTACGAAATGCCGAGGGGCTGACCATTCGAAGCATCGGCAGCGAAGAGGCGGCCGAATTCATTTTGATCGATCTGCCGTAAACGAGCAAAGAGTCCAATATCCTGCCATCAGCTGCGTGCTGAAGCGGGAATTGGACTCTTGCCCTGTCTTGGCTTGGGGGCCGTCAAGATATTAGGAGTTGCAGGGAGGAGGTTAGTTGCTTCTAAGCTGTCCGAGCTCCTTGGCGAGCGCCTCCACTTCCGAGATGCTCAATCTTTCCTTGCTCATGACGATTTCGTATACCTCCAGAATGTCGTCGTAGCGGTCCACATGAAAGGCGGAAGCCGACATGGCCGCACCGGTCGCCATCCTCAATTTCGCTTTAATCGCTTCGATCATATATTCCACGTTCTCCTGGGTTTTTTGCGTTAAATCCGCCATGACCGTTCATCCTCTCTTTTATGTGCTCGTTAAGGCCTCATTGTATTGTATCATGACCGCTCATCGGGTTCTACGCTTTGCGATGAAGTGAAGGTTAAGGTACAATCGAAATACAATCGAATATGGGGGGGATGAGGATGAAGTTAAAGGGTCAAGGGCTTCACAATGATTCTGCCTTTAACCGGAGGAAGCTGACAGGCGAGGAGCTGCCGGAGTTCATGCACAGCATTCGTAGGAAGCATCCGCTGGACAGGGTTACTTTTCTGTGCATCGGGACGGATCGTTCCACCGGGGATGCGCTTGGCCCGCTCGTCGGCACCCGCCTGGAGGAGCTGGGTTTTCCTTCGGTCGTAGGTTCGCTGCGCCACCCCTGCGATGCCGATAATTTAGTGCATCGGATGAATGCAATTCCCAAGGATCATGTTATTGTCGCGATTGATGCCTGCCTCGGCGTTCCCGCTTCGGTGGGCTGTTACATCGTATCGGGGAAGCCGCTGCTTCCAGCCCAATCGGTAGGCGGTGGATTGCCGGAAGCCGGCCACTACAGCATTGCTGCCGTCGTGAACGTCAACGGACCGAAGCCTTATTGGACGCTAGGGATGACTTCATTGTATCAGGTCATGCAGATGGCGGATGAAATCGTCCGTGCGGCGGTCGAAGGGTTCGGCGCCGGTGGCCAATAAACTGCCGGCAAGTTCAAATTATCGGCAGAGGCGTTTCAGATGAATGATATTGGCTTAATTATATATATTCAATACATAGACAAGAAAGAAGGATGAACATGGAAAAGCTAACGATAAGCGGGACAACGATCGCATACGAGTCACAGGGTGAGGGAGATGTACTCGTGCTTCTGCACGGCTTCTGCGGCAGTTCGGCTTATTGGGAGCAGGTGATGCCGCTGCTGTCCAAGCAATATCGCGTTATCGCTCCTGATCTGCGGGGACATGGTTTGTCTGATGCGCCGCTAGGTGCTTATACGATAGAGCAAATGGCGGATGATGTAGCCGGCCTGCTGGAGCAATTGTCGGTCGAACGATATACGCTGCTTGGCCACTCCATGGGCGGGTACGTTACGCTTTCGCTGGCGCAGCGTTATGCGGGACGCTTGAACGGATTCGGTCTGATCCATTCAACGGCCTATCCGGATAGCGAGGAAGCCAAGGAGAAAAGGCTGCAGGCCGTGTCGGTGATCGGCACCGAGGGAATAACGCCGTTCGTTGACGGCCTTGTGCCCGGGCTGTTTGCTCCGGCGAATGCGGCTTCGCATGAAGCAGCACTGGATCGCGCGAAAGAAATCGGCTACAAGACGCCCCCGCAAGGAGCCTCCGGCGCAGCCCTCGCAATGCGTGAGCGGATCGACCGCAGGGACGTCCTGTCCGCTACGACGCTGCCTGTCCTGCTGGTGGCAGGAGAGGATGACAGGCTTATTCCGCTCGAGCGGACGTTTACAGCGGAGGGCAGCAATGTGACCAAGGCTGTGATTAAAGGCGCGGGTCATATGAGCATGTACGAGGCTCCTGAACAGCTGGCAGCCGTCATCAGCGACTTCTTGCGCCACATCCATGAAGAGAACGAATGAGCTACATGCTGGCTATATAATGAGCTAAATGCGAATCAATGGTTTTTACAGCTTCATCAATAACGACCGGACGTCTTCTGCAGACTCCGGTTTTTTGGCGTAGGGAGTTTTAGGCTGTGGTTATAGCAATTGCGGCCAAGCTGGCGGAAATTTCAATATGGCGCTCTTTTCATAAAACAAAAGGCCCCGGGGCTGGCGAATGGCAAGGAATTTTGCAGAAGCGCGGGGCCAGCTGGAAATGGCAGCCAAAATCATATAAAATATTAGCCATTTAGAAGGGAAGGAGGCCTTGCGCATGTTCCGAAAAGATTACCTTGTCCGAATCATCGAAGAAATTACGGAAGCGCTGGGAGTGATTTTTGGCTTGAAGCAGCAGAAGAAGCATCCCGATGCGCTGCGGGAGCTTGAAGAGCTGTACCAAACCCAGTTCCGCCTTAGCTCCCTGCTGCTTGGATCGCTGTCGCCCAAGGATATTACCGAGTTATTCCGCAGCGGAGGCTTCGTTGAGGCAGATAAATTGCAGACCTTGGCCCGGCTGCTTCGGGAGGAAGGGGATATATTCCTGGACAGCGGCAAGACGGATGAAGGCCGGATGAGGCAGCAGAAGGCTCTCCATTTATTTCTCACGGCCAGGCAGCATGGTGCGGATCCATCTCTGTGGCAGCTGGATGAAGAGATATTCGGTCTTATGTCCAAGCTCAAGGGCTATTCCTTGAACCCGGATACAGAAAGGCTGGTATTCGATTTTGCGGAGGAGATGGGAAGGTATGATCTGGCCGAAAATGCTTTGTATCGTCTGATGGATCAGCAGGCAATGGATGTGCATGAAGGCATCGCGTTCTACGAACGGCTGGCTGAATTGGATCCGCAACGGCTGGTGGAGGGCGGGCTATCCGCAGCCGAGGTGCAGGAAGGGCTTGCCGAACTGCGCCATCGCTTGTAAAATGGCTTAATTAGCGACCTGAGAAACAATTATTTTGAGAAGCGAAAGAGAGTTGTCTAAACTATGGAGTCTTTGCGGAATCTTGTCCATCAGCTGGCGGAAGAAGGCACCCTGATTTCCGCTACACTCAGTCAGCGCCGCAAGGCGGGAGATGCCGGCTATACAAAAGTGGTCATTAAACCTGTTGAATTGAAGAAGAGCCTTCACTATCAGCTGGCTTATCATTATGCAAATAAGGTTAAGCACGAGAATGTTGCGGCTTCGCTGCTTGAAGAGAAGATGATGAAGCTGTTCGAGGATACCTTCCGGCAGGGGCTGTTTTGTACCGTCCAAGCCGACTATCAGGTGTTGATCAGCAAGAAATACAAGGTATCCATCTTGAAGAAGTCCCCTTCCAAGAAGCCCGGCCCGCTGACGCATAATCGGCAGAAGCGGTACATTTTGGAGGAGGGCACACCGGTGCCGTTCCTGGTGGAGCTGGGCATCATGAACCCGGACGGGAAGGTATTCGCCAAGAAGTACGATAAATTTCGGCAAATCAATCGTTTCCTGGAAATGGTGGAGGACGTGATCCCTCATCTTCCGGAGGATCGTCCGCTCACTATCGTCGATTTCGGCTGCGGAAAATCCTATTTGACGTTCGCGCTGTATCATTATTTGTCCGTGCAGCAGCACCGGGAGCTGAACATCGTAGGGCTTGATTTGAAGGCGGACGTCATCGAGCATTGCGGAACGCTCGCGCGGAATTTGCGATATGATCAATTGCGATTCCTTGTCGGTGATATTGCGGATTACGATGAGCTGAGCCAAGTGGACATGGTCGTCACCCTGCACGCTTGCGATACGGCCACGGATGCCGCGCTGGAGAAGGCGGTGCGCTGGGGCGCATCGGTTATTCTGTCCGTGCCTTGCTGCCAGCATGAACTGTTCAATCAAGTACACAGCCCCGTGCTTGAGCCGCTGCTGTCGCACGGCATCCTGAAGGAGCGCTTCTCGGCATTGGCGACGGATGCCCTGCGCGCCAAGCTGCTGGATCTGCTCGGCTACAAGACGCAGCTGCTCGAGTTCATCGATATGGAGCATACGCCCAAGAACATACTGATTCGAGCCGTTAAGTCGTCTGCCGCTGATAAGGATCGGCTGTGGCAGGAATACGCCGCTTTCCGAGATTTCTTGCATGCCGATCCTTATCTGGAAAGGGCCTGCCGGGATTTGCTGCCCAGCAGCTAAGTCCCGTTATACAGCGCAACGATCGCTGTTCATAGTTTGAAGCGGCAAGGGAAGGTCAACACTTGAAGTGTTGGCCTTTTTGCGTGCTTTAGATAAAATCTCGCTGCGAAAGAGCTGGATTGAACGGGCGGCTGCACAGTACTGTACTGCGATATCGCAGCAGAAGTCGTAGATCGGCAAGGTAAAGAAGGAAAGCGGGATGATCGCAAATGGGGTGAGAGAAGAAGAGGGAAGAGAAGGAATAACGGCAGTGCTGGCCGCCATCGCCTGCATGGGGGCAGGGGGCATCGCTGCTTTGAGCCGGGGGCTGTATTTTACTGACGACCTGGCCGTATTGGTGCTGATGTCAGCAGGGATTTTGCTGACAGCCATCCTGCTGGCGGGAGGAGCGATGGCGGGACGAGGGCCGGGCCGGGGGATGATCCGGGATATGAGCCTTCCAGCCGCCGGCTGCGGCAGCAAGGCGGGGCAGCTTATCCGTTGGCTGCTGCTCGGCAGCCCGTTCTTTATCGCCATGCTGTATGCCGTCCATCTGCTAGCCGGCCCTTTGTCTGTGCAGGCGACTGGGGAGGCCGTCCTCCGCTGGAGCTTCTGCGGCTGCTTTGGACTGTTGGTCTGCTTTGCCATAAGCGGTGCAAAGGGCAGGACAGCTCTCCGTATCGGTTGGAGCTTCCTTGGGCTGCTGCTTGTGGGAGCGGCCTTGGCCTCGGTATATGGGCTGATTCCGTTTCCCGAGGCCGTTCTTCGCACGGATCAGGCTGAGGTATCTGCCAGCGGCGCTCGGCTTGGCGGGACGCTGCAGTATCCGAATACCTTCGGAGCGGTAATGGGCATGTTTCTTCTGGAGCGCTTAATGCTTCTGGCCCGGATGGAGAGGGCCGATTTCACCCGCAGGAACGGCTGGAGAGGATATATCGCGGCAGGCAGCGCCTTTTTTTATATTCTATGCCTGCTGCTGACAGAGTCTAGAGGAGCCTGCCTGTCGACCGCCGCTGCGTGGGCTGTAGGGCTGTACCGGCTTCGGGCCGTCGACCGCTTCCGCTATGCGCGGCAAGGCGGAGCGCTGCTTCTCTGCGGCTGGGCTGCCGCAGGCCAGCTATCCGCCTCATCGCTTGCGCCGCCGTTACTTCCCGGGCTGCTCTGGCTTGCCGTCGCCGCAGCGGCGGCCATGATTGCCGTAAACATGGCCACCTGGACGGGTCAGGCACAAGAGCAAGAACAAAGAAAGGGGCGTGGATGTGGACAAGAGCGAGGGTACGGAGAGCATCATCAAGAGCTGCAGCATGGGAAGCCTAATAAACAAGAGGATGAACAAGGGCTAAGGCATAGTGAAGATCAAAGTGAAAGAGCAGGAGATAGAGCAAAGCAACGACAAAGAGCTGGAAAAAAGCAAAAACAAAAACAAAGACTTGAGCTGAAGCTGAAGCTAGGACAAGGACAGCGCCGCCTTGTCGCCGCCACTATCATCCTGCTAGGGGCAGGCCTTCTTGGCACACTGCCGAGCCAAGGCTTGCTTGAACGGGCAAGTCCGCTAGCAACCCTTTCTGCCCGCGCGCTTATGTATTACGACGGGTGGAGCCTGTTTCTCAGCTCGCCATGGGTCGGCCAAGGGGGAAAAACCTGGGGGGCGATGTTCCGGAGTATTCAGAGCTTGCCTTACGTCGGGGCGGAAGTTCACAGCGGTTATTTGAACATCGGCCTGGATCTCGGCCTGGCCGGGCTGGCCGTCCTGCTGCTCTGGCTCGTGGGGATCGGCGCTGCCTTGGTGTATACGCGCAGCCGGATGCTGCCGTCCTTCCTTGTGCTGCTGCTCCACAGCGCGGCCGATTTCGATATGAGCTACGGTCTGACATGGCTGCTCGTCATTTGGATGGCCGCCTCCGGCTATGCCCGTCATCCGGCATCCGCCGCGCCAACCGTTCGAACGGCGTCTGCGCGGCCGCTGTTCCGCAGCTTCCTTCTGCTCTCTGCCGGGCTGCTTATGCTCGTGGGCTTAGCCGGAGCCCGGCAGGCCGCAAGCCTGGCACAGGAGCAGCAGGCGCTGGCCGCATCCGCCTCGGGCAGGCCTGAGCAGGCCACGGCCTTGCTGCAGCAGTCGCTCGCGATGTATCCCGCCCGCTCCTCGGCCCGTCTGCATCTCGCCGGCTTGTCCGCTGCTGACGAGCAGGCTGCTGTACTGCAGCCGGGGCTCGCTTATGACCGGGCCAATCCCGATCTATGGGCCGCCTTGGGGCGGGCGCTGTCCGGCTCGCGGCCGCTGGAGGCTGCTGCTGCCTGGGAACAGGCCGTGGAGCTTGATCCCTACAGCTGGAGAAGACAGACGGAGGCGTTGGGCGGGTTCGCCTCCCTCGTCAGCCAGCTGCAGCGGAGCCAGCGGCCCGAGGAGGCTTTAGCCGCCGCCCGGTCTGGTTACAAGCTCTACGTCCGTTACGAGAAGCTTGCCAGGCGGTTGGCAGCTGCACCGGATCGGCGCAATGACCGGCGCTTCAGCGTAACGGCGGAGGCGAAGGACCGCGGGCGCGAGCTGGGAGAGTATGTGCACCGCTACTCTCCCGGTTATCGCTAGCCGCCGAAGGCCGCCCGGAACGCCTTGCATAGCGCCTCGGTGTCAAGGCCCCACAGCTCGGCGAGCTCGGGTCCAACCTCCTCGTCCCACCAGTCCGCAAGCACCTTCCGGTTGCTGCTGTTCTCGCCGATCCAGAGGAGGTTGGCAATCACTTTTTTATAGTACAAGGCCTCACCTTCCCTGAGCAGATCCTCGGGAATGTATACTCCGAGCCGTTTGATCGTCCGGTACAATTCCTTGCTGCACCCTCGGCGGATTTTGCGCGGCGTCGGGAGGGCGGCTTGATGCTTGCCGTGCATCTTGTTCAGAATGATCGCCTCCTTTTGTAACAGCATATGCGCCCCGATTCAGACTGGACACTGGCACAGCCGCCAGCCGTTGCTGCATGCTCTCCAACTAGAAGGCATGTCTGAGGCTATGATAGAATAGATTGGAAGTAAGAAGACTTTGAGGAGAGGACTAGTATTGGAATGGTTGTCAAATGTAATCGGGGCATTGTTTGAATGGATACAGCAGCTGGGGTATATCGGTATTATGCTGGGGCTAATGATCGAGGTCATCCCAAGTGAAATCGTGCTCGCTTACGGGGGATATCTCGTGTACACGGAGCGCATCAGCTTCATTGGAGCGGTGATATTCGGCGTGATCGGCGGCGTAATCGCCCAACTGTTCGTGTATTGGATCGGGCGCTACGGCGGACGGCCGATTTTGGAGCGGTACGGCAAGTACATTCTGATTCAGAAAAAGCATATCGATTTATCCGAGGCCTGGTTTTTGAAATATGGATCAGGGGTTATTTTTACGGCTCGCTTCATTCCGGTAGTGAGGCATGCTATTTCCATTCCGGCGGGGATGGCCAAGATGCCTGTTAGCAAGTTCCTATGGCTGACCACGCTGGCCATTATCCCCTGGTCGGTGCTGTTTGTCTATTTAGGGAAGATGCTGGGGGAGCAGTGGCAGACGATCGATGAGACAGCCGGACCTTACATCATCCCGATTCTGCTCGTTGCCCTCGCGCTGCTGATCGGGTATGTCCTCGTAAAATGGTATGGATCGAAAAAGAAAGGAGAGGCTTGAAATGAGTGTAAATTTAAAAGATAAATGGGGTAAAGGGATTTCGCCGAAGCAGTTCATGGAAGGAATGCAGCGAAATAAAGAAGCCTTCCAGACCGGCTATGACGGCTTTCATTGGGTGAGCGAGGAGGATCGCCAATTTTTCGAAGGCTTGCGGTCCCGGAATGATTTGCGGGTGTTGGTCCTTGCGGCAGACTGGTGCGGCGACGTGATTCGCAGCGTTCCAGTCATTTTCCGGGCGCTTGAGGCGGCAGGCGTGGTAACGGAGGTCCTCATTGTAGAGCAGCATCAGGATGTGATGGATCATTTCCTGACTATGGGCGGCCGCGCCGTTCCGATTGTAATCGTGGTGAATACAGACGGACAAGTTCTTGGCCACTGGGGGCCCAGACCGGCAGACGTGCAGGAGTTCATGATCCGGTTCAAGCAGGAGAACCCGGACCGCGAAGCGCCTGGTTACGAAGAGAAGATCGCTGTAGTCCGACAGCAAATGGCCCAGCAATACGAGGAAGGAGCGGGAGTCAACGGCAAGGTCGTAACCGAGCTTCGCGCGCTGCTCTCAAAATTTTAACATGCTGAAGATTGAGACATTTTCATTAGGACCACTGCAGACCAATGCTTATTTGATTCGAGGGGAGGATGAGGGCAAAGCCATCATCATCGATCCGGGAATGAATCCGGCTCCGCTGATCCGCCGGATCGAAGGGCTTGAAATCGAAGCGATTCTGCTGACGCATGCCCATTTTGATCATATTGGCGGAGTGGATGAGATTCGCCGCTTGAAGCAATGCCCGGTATATTTGCATTCCCTTGAAAGCGACTGGCTGACAACGCCCGGCCTTAACGGATCCCTGCGCTGGTCGGAAGTATCGCCGCCTATCGAGAGCAGTCCGGCAGAGTATGAGCTTGCCGAGGGGCAGAAGCTGAAGCTGATCGGCCACGAGTTTGCCGTCTACCATACTCCGGGCCATTCCCCAGGGAGCGTCAGCTTTCTTTGCGGAAACGACCTTTTCTCGGGAGACGTGTTGTTTCGGATCAGCGTGGGACGCACGGACTTGCCGGGAGGGCGGGAGGCGGATCTCTATAACTCCATTCGCGGCAAGCTGTACCGTCTGCCGGACGAAGTTACGGTATATCCGGGCCATGGGCCGAAAACGACGATCGGCTTCGAAAAAACGAATAATCCGTACGTTTCCTAAGCAGGAAACGCAATTTAGTGAGAATTTGCTACAAAAAGTACAAAAATACTAGACAAAACTACATTCCTTTGCTAGGATGTATATTAATTAAATGTTTGTAACCTTTGCGAAGCACGCAAGCTGCGGAATCAGTCCCGGTTTGCGTTCTTTTTTTGTCTTTTTTCGGACTATCGAAGGCTGGCGGGGATAGACGGGCCGCACGGCAGGATCAGGAAGGAGCGGGAAAGGTGAAGCGCAGCATATCCTATTTTACGGATGTGGGCTTTGGGTGTTACTTGGGCAAGAAGCAGGAATGTATGGTGGTTGCGGAGGCTTCGGCTTCCGATACTTTCCGGGCATGGCGCCAGGTTGCCATCGCTTCGGGGCGGATTAACCAGCCGTGGCATTATAAACTGATGCAAATACGGAAAGAGCTGTATAGATAGGCATGTTCGGATGAGCTGAATGAGTGGTGTATACCCCTTCATTCAGCTTTTTTTTGAATTTGCCCGCTTTTTGTAAATCGTCGTTGAACGATTTGGGCTGCTTGGGCGTATTATAGGTGCTGTGGACAAAAAGGGGTGACGGGATGCCGCAGGAGAAGGAATGGATCAAGCTAGCTAGACAAGGCGATGCCGCCGCTCTCGCTTCATTGATGCAACTTCATTATTCTTATGTCTACAAATATTTGGTGAAGGTGACGATGGAGCCCAAAACGGCCGAGGATTTAACTCAGGACACGATGCTGAAATGCATGGAAAATATACAAAGATATGACGGAACCTCCGCTTTTTCCTCCTGGCTCATAACGATCGCAACGCGGTTGTTTATCGATATAACCCGGCGCAGGAAAAGAGAGAGGCATTGGCTGATGCAGGACGGGAACGCCAGCCGGTTGAAATGGCATTTTGAAGCGAATCAGGAGGAGTGGAGCGATTTGCTTGAGCTGCTCTCGAAGCTGTCTCCCGAGCACCGCATAGCCATCCTGCTGAAGCATTATTACGGATACAGCTACGATGAAATCGGAAGCATGCTGAATATTCCTGCCGGCACGGCAAAGTCCCGAGTCGCATATGGACTGCGTGAATTGCGAAAGGAGTTGAATTCTCATGAATCATAATGGACAAGACAGGGAGCCGGAGGACGAGCTAATACATGAACTTCTAAAGGATCTAAGGACCTTGGATCGCGTCGTTCCCGAGAAGAACGGGCCTTCGGCCGAAGCCTGGGAGCTGGCCGTGAAAGAGCGCTGGCGCATGATGGCCAGGATGAAGAGATGGGAGGTCCTGCTGTTCTGCCTGGTCGCCCTGCTGATGATTAGCGGAGGTTTCCTGTTCGCGCTGGCAACTCCGGTTATGTACGCAATGCTGCAAGGGCTTGGAGTTGTCGCGGCTGTAGCCGTAGCTGTAGCCGCGGCGGTACGTCCAGCGAGAAGGGGGAGAGCAGAATGAATTTGACATTCACACCTGAGTCAGAGACGCTGCCGCCATGGTGGGTATTTGTGCTCCTTGCGGTGCTTCTGCTGGTTCAAGGCACATGGATGTTTATAGATGCCCGCAAGCGAGGGAGAAATGCCTGGTTCTGGGGTCTGTGGGGGGTTATCAATTTCCCCAGCCCGCTGCTCGTATATTTGCTTGTTGTCGTGTGGGCCGATTATCGCAAGGCCAAAAGAACGGAGGAATGAGAAAGTGGACATCAACGTGAATTGGGGCTTGCTTGCCCCCATTATTGTCCTGCAGTTTATTCTGATGCTTACCGCGCTTGTTTCGCTGGCCCGGGCGGAATCGGTGACAGGGGCTAAATGGATTTGGGCACTGGTCATTATTTTTGGAAATATTGCGGGAAGCATCGTTTATTTTATACTCGGAAGGAAAGAGAACTAAAATGTCATTTCTGTCTGTCGATCAATTAACGAAACGATTCGGCTCGGGCACCCCGGTCAAAGGAATTTCCTTCGGGCTGGAACGCGGGAGCTGCACCGCACTGCTAGGTCCGAACGGAGCGGGGAAGACCACGACGATGCGGATGCTTGCCGGGCTGATCGCGCCGTCCGCGGGACGGATTACTGTTCAGGGACGGCAGCATTCCAGCGGGGACTATCGCTCGCTGATCGGATATTTGCCGCAGCATCCCGCGTTCTATGGCTGGATGACCGGGGAGGAATTCGTATTATATGCGGCAGGATTAAGCGGAATGGGCCGTAAAGAGGCCCGGGAGCGGACGCGTACTGTGCTGGAGCGGGTTGGCTTGGCTGAGGCGGCCAAACGGCGCATCGCCGGATACTCCGGAGGAATGAAGCAGCGGCTTGGCCTGGCGCAGGCATTGGTCCATCAGCCGCAGCTGCTGCTGCTCGATGAGCCGGTATCGGCACTGGATCCGATCGGACGGCGCGAGGTTATGAATTTGCTGCAGCAGCTTCGTACGGAGACGACGATATTATTTTCAACCCATGTGCTGCCGGACGCCGAGGAGGTCTGCGACCGAATCATGATGATGCGGGACGGGGAAATCGTGGAGAACGGCGAGCTGCAATCGCTTGCGGATAAATATCGGCGCCCGCTGCTTACTATTGAGGTGGATCGGCAATTGGCGGCTAGCGAATGGCTGGAGTCGCTGGGGGCGCGTCCTTTTGTCCAGGAAGCGCGGATTCAGGGCAGCATCGCGCTCCTCACCGTCGATCATATAGAAGAAGCAAGACGGCTCATATTGGATGAGGTCTCTTCGCGGCAAATCCCTTTGATCAGCTTTCAGGCAGGGGTGACCTCGCTTGAAGAGATGTTTATGAAGGTGGTGACAGCATGAGACAAGCATGGCTTATATATCGCAAGGAAATGCTTGGCATGGCTCGCAGCTACCAGCTGCTCTGGGTTCCGGTCGTATTCCTGCTGCTCGTGGTCATGCAGCCGGTAACTTCATATTATTTGCCGGAAATATTAGCCGCCTCAGGCAGCGTTCCGGAGGAGATGCTTGCAGGATTTCCGATTCCGGGTCCTGCCGAGGTGATGGGAGGCGTGCTTGGACAGTACAGTACGATCGGCGTAATGATTCTGGTCATTGCCGGAATGCAGATCGTAGCTGGCGAGCGCTACGGAGGAACGGCAGCTTTAGTGCTCGTTCGTCCCGTAAGCTCGGCCTCCTTCATTTCCGCAAAGTGGGCGGGTCAAATGACGCTATTGCTCCTCTCCTTCACGGTAAGTTATGCAGCTGCCTGGTACTATACCGTGCTTCTGCTCGGTCCCGTGCCCTGGCGGCCAGGCTTGATGGCCGGGGGGCTGTACATGCTTTGGCTGGCGTTTGCCGTTTCCTTGACCTTGCTGTTTAGTACCCTGCTGCGCGGCAGTGTTGCCGCCGTGGCTTCGCTTCTGTTGATCGGCGGGCTGTCGCTGGGGCACAGCCTGGCGCCTTCCTGGTTTGCCTGGAGCCCGGCCCGGCTGCTTCCGCTGGCCAATGCGGCCATCGCGGACGCGCTCGCGGAGCCGGTATATTTTCCTGCTGTATCGACCGTGTGTCTATGCCTTGTATGTGTAGGCATGGCCATATGGGGACTTCGCCGGCAAGCTATACCTGATCTCAGGGGCGAATAGGCCGACACCCGCATTTTGCTGCGCAAGTTGAATAAATCCCTGAAACGCTTGACCAATCTCGCGTATTTTTAGTAGGATAGTAGAATAACTGACAGTAATAATCAGGGAGGTAGACGATGCTGCAATTGGGAGAGAAGGTTGTTATCGTCGGCGATGCTTTTGAGCAGAATCTTCCTGTTGGGGAATATGGCTATATCATTGCTTATGACCGTAATCCGGACAATGTGTTTGATTATGTTGTTCGGTCTCCAAAGACTGGGCGGAATTATTTTGTCCCATCGCAGGATGTGGAATCCGAAGAACGGCTGATTGAGCAGGAAGTAGAGCGCACCACCCAGGAAGCATTGATTGACTATGCACTGGCTACTTACAATGAGAAGCTGTTCCACCAGGTTATCAATGGAGAAGATCCTCACGCGGAGGAGCAAGAAGAACCAACAAAGGAAGTTATGTCTCAGGCGGAATTCATCAAGCAGGTGAATTTGCGAGCTTGGATCTAGGGAAAAAGGTCGGCGATGCCGGCCTTTTTTGAGTTCGGTTAGGCTTGACGCCCGCGGCCTGGCATTTATTCCATGCTTCGCGCTAATGGATTGAATTGTGGGATAATCTACAATATAATTTTAATCATCTATGCGGTCATGTTAGAATGGACAAACCAGTCCCGACAGGGAAGGTTACGAGGAGGATTTGGAATGAGCATCGAGACTAAAGATGTTGAACATGTGGCCAAGCTGGCCCGTTTGAATTTGACGGATGAAGAGCGGGATATGTTCACAGAGCAATTGAACGCTATTTTACAATATGCTGAGAAGCTGAATGAACTCGATACGGAGGATGTAGAGCCGACGACGCATGTGCTTCGCCTCAGCAATGTCATGCGCGAGGATATCGTGCAGGAAAGCCTGGCGCAGGAGAAGGTATTCCGCAATGCGCCTGAGGAAGAGGATGGGCAATTCAAGGTGCCTGCCGTCCTGGAGTAACCGGAGCTGACTTGAGCTCCGGCAATATGCCTGGCCGCACGATGCAGTGCAGGTCTGGAGTGCATGCATCCTTGAAGATGCTGCCAACCAATGGCTGTCCAGTGGACGAGCTGCCCAATTTCGGAAGGAGGAAGCGGTTGTGACGCTTTTTGATTTACGTTTACAGGATATACATAGCCAGCTCCGCAGCAAGGAGTTATCGGTTATCGATCTGGTGAATGAAGCCTTTGCCAAGATCGGGGAAAGAGATGAACGGATCGGCGCTTATTTGACATTGAACGAGGATGGTGCGCGAGCGGAAGCGGCGCGGCTTGACGACAAGCTGGCCCGCGGAGAGGATCTTGGTCTTCTGTTCGGGCTGCCGATCGGAGTGAAGGACAATATGGTGACGGAGGGATTGCTCACGACCTGTGCAAGCCAGTTCCTGTCCAACTACGATCCGATTTATGACGGCACGGTCATCACCAAGCTGAAGCAGGCGGATTCCGTTCTGGTCGGCAAATTGAATATGGACGAGTTCGCGATGGGCGGCTCCAATGAGAATTCTAGCTTCCATCCGGTACGCAATCCTTGGGATTTGAATCGGGTACCGGGCGGCTCCAGCGGCGGTTCAGCTGCTGCCGTGGCTGCGGGCGAAGCTTATTTTGCTTTAGGCTCGGATACCGGCGGCTCGATCCGCCAGCCGGCCTCGTATTGCGGCGTGGTTGGCCTGAAGCCGACCTACGGCCTTGTATCGAGATACGGCTTGGTCGCCTTTGCCTCATCGCTTGACCAAATCGGGCCGATTACGAAGAACGTGGAGGATGCGGCTTTTCTGCTGCAGGCCATCGCAGGCTATGATCCGAAGGATTCCACGTCGGCGCAGGTGGAAATCCCGAATTATGCCAGCGCTTTGACTGGTGATATTGCCGGGCTTCGCATCGCCGTGCCGAAGGAATACCTCGAAGGCGTTGATCCGCAGATCAAGGCTTCCGTGATGGAGGCATTGCGTCTATTGGAGAGCCTGGGAGCTGTATGGGAAGAGGTATCGCTTCCGCATACCGAGTATGCGGTCGCCGCGTATTATTTGCTGGCTTCCTCGGAGGCATCCTCGAACCTGTCGCGCTTTGACGGCGTACGGTATGGGGTGCGCGCTGATCATGCGGGCAGCCTGATCGATCTTTACCATGAATCCCGCAGCCAAGGCTTCGGTCCAGAGGTCAAGCGCCGCATTATGCTCGGTACGTACGCTCTTAGCTCCGGATACTATGACGCATATTATTTGAAAGCCCAGAAGGTACGCACCTTAATTAAGCAAGATTTTGATCAGACGTTCGAGAAATATGATGTCATCGTCGGGCCGACGACGCCGACGACTGCCTTCTCGTTAGGCTCCCAAGTGGATGATCCGCTGACGATGTACTTGAATGATATATTGACAATTCCAGTTAGTCTTGCAGGAGTGCCGGCCCTTAGCATCCCTTGCGGATTTGCGGACGGGCTTCCGATCGGGCTGCAAATGATCGGCAAAGCGTTTGATGAGAGCACGATATTGCGGCTTGCTCATGCTTTTGAGTCCAATACCGACCATCACAAGCGGCGCCCGGCGTTGTAAGAGAAGCAGGATGGTTTCACTAAAGTGTTCAGGAGGATCAATATGTCAACATCCAAATATGAAACGGTAATCGGGCTGGAAGTGCACGTGGAGCTGCATACGAAATCCAAAATTTTCTGCGGCTGCTCCACGGAATTCGGCGCTCCGCCCAACAGTCATACCTGCCCGGTATGCCTCGGGCATCCCGGCGTGCTGCCTGTGCTTAACCGCCAGGCCGTGGATTACGCGATGAAGGCCGCCATGGCTCTCAACTGCGAAATTGCAGATGTCAGCAAATTCGACCGGAAGAACTATTTCTATCCCGACTCCCCGAAGGCTTATCAGATTTCCCAATTTGACCAGCCGATCGGGCAGAACGGTTATATCGACATCGAAGTTGACGGGAAGACGAAGCGCATCGGCATTACCCGTCTTCATTTGGAAGAGGATGCGGGCAAGCTCACCCATATCGATGGGGGGTATGCTTCGCTCGTCGACTTCAACCGCGTGGGTACTCCGCTGGTAGAGATCGTATCCGAGCCGGAGATTTCTTCACCGGAGGAGGCGCGGGCTTATTTGGAGAAGCTGCGCGCGATCATGCAGTACTGCGACGTGTCCGATGTGAAAATGGAAGAGGGCTCGATGCGCTGCGATGCGAACATCAGTCTTCGTCCCGTGGGGCAGAAGGAACTGGGCACCCGGGCCGAGCTTAAGAACATGAACTCCTTCCGCGGCGTATTGCGCGGCTTGGAGTATGAGCAATACCGTCAAGCCGAGATTTTGGATGAGGGCGGAGAGGTCGTTCAGGAGACGCGGCGCTGGGATGAGGCCCAGGGCAAGACCTTCTCGATGCGCGGCAAGGAAGAAGCGCATGATTACCGCTATTTCCCGGATCCGGACTTAGTGACGCTGCATATCGATCAAGCCTGGAAGGATCGGATCAGAGCATCCATTCCCGAGCTTCCGGATGCCCGCAAGGCCCGCTATACGGAGCAGCTTGGGCTTCCTAGTTATGATGCGGAAGTCATTACCTCATCCAAGGCGCTGGCCGATCTGTTCGAGAGCAGTCTGGAGTTCACGAAGGATGCCAAATCGGTGTCCAACTGGATCATGGGTGATCTGCTCGGGTATTTGAACAGCAACAGCCTAGAGTTGTCCGATGTGAAGCTGACCGGCCAGGGCTTGGGTGAAATGATCGGCCTGATTGAGAAAGGAACGATCAGCTCCAAGATTGCCAAGACGGTGTTCAAGGAAATGCTGCAGAGCGGCAAGCTGCCTCAGCAAATCGTTGAGGAGCAGGGACTCGTCCAAATTAGCGACGAAGGGGCGATTCTGGCTATCGTCAATGAAGTCATTGCCGAGAATCCGGCCTCTGTCGAGGACTACAAGGCGGGTAAGGAGAAGGCGATCGGCTTCCTCGTAGGACAGGTGATGAAGCGCAGTAAAGGCAAGGCTAATCCTGGGCTCGTCAACAAGCTGCTGGTAGATGTTCTGAAGGGCTAGAGCTTCTATTCCGGCCGCCGCTGAACTATTTCAAATGGGATCTATGAAGAAGGGGGCGAGCGTGTGATCGTGCCACTATCGCTGCGGGATCCGGATATCGTCGAACAAATATGGAGCCTGCAGCATGCGGCGTACCGGCTTGAGGCGCACGCGGTAGGGGTAAGGCATCTGCCCCCGCTTCCGGATACTCTTGAGACTTTGGCGAACAGCTCTGAGTCCTTCTATGGAACAGTTACTCCGGAAGGGGAAGTTCTCGGTGCGGTCGCGGTTGCCCGGAAGAAGGAGGGTGAAGTCGAGATTACGCGCCTTATGGTGCATCCTCAGCATCTTCGTCAGGGTATAGGGCGGTCATTGCTGCGTTATGTTATCGAGAAATATTCAGATACATCGCTGCTCGAGGTGAAGGCGGGCACGCTGAATGCCCCGGCTGTCTCGTTGTATGAGCAGCAGGGCTTCATAGCCGCAGGCACGATAATGGCGATGTCCAACGTTGAATTAACGATATACCGGCTAGAGCCCTTGAAACTCTCCTCTTCATAGGAGAGTTTCTTTGCATTTCCCCATGCCCTGAAGTAAAGTCTCCTCGCAGGGGGAAATTGCCGCTTGCCAGAACAATTTCTGTATCCCTGCGCATGCTCCCTTAGAAGAATTGCTTCGCCAGGAATTCCAAGTTACGAGCAAGGCCGAAATCGGTTATGATTAATCAAAAGAGGAGGATGGATATGACACCGGAACCAATGACCGCAACGGATCAAGCACGGCATAATCAGAAGTCGGGAGCCGGGAAAAAGGCCAGACATTACCGCCCCAGACGATTTAAACGTAAATTCATAGCTTGCATGCTCTCGGCCTTGTTTCCGGGTCTAGGCCATCTTTATTTGCGAATGTTCTGGCGGGGAATAGCCATCAGTTATTTTTTGATCTTGGATGCTTCGTCCATGATTTATTTCTCATCCGTACGAATGACCATCAATATCCCCTTTTTGTTTCTGCTAGGTATTTTGATTCCTGCAATTTATTTTTATAGCATTTATGACGTGCTTCAATCTACCGATCTAGTTAATGCGCGAGTAAGGAATGAGAGGATTGCCCCAAGGGAACAGGCCGTCGGAACTCATGGGCAAGTCTGGAGGGGGATGCTCTCCGGTCTTCTGCTTATCACGGGCGGCGGCGTAATTTTCCTGCTGAATCAGAAGCCGCCTTGGCTCGCAGCTGTCATTCAGGCAAGCGCGGGATATGCGGTGGCGGCGGGGCTTATTCTAGGCGCCGCTGCACTCATGGTTCGAGAGTGCCGGCGCCGCCTGTTTAGAACGGGCCGGATGACCGCCTCACTGCTTCTTATGGGCACAGGAGTTATCCTTCTGACCGACGTCGCTTCGGGAAGCAGCTTGATGCTTCGCCTGTTGAATTGGTGGCCGATGCTGCTGGTTGTTGCCGGCCTTGAACAGATTTATGTTTTCCTGTGGAATCGGCGTAAAACAGCTCACCCGCTGCGCATGCTTCGCGTTGACATCAAAGGTCTCCTGCTATCGCTGTTTGTGGCGTTTTCGGTCTTTGCAGTCACGCAGCAGGATCACTATATGCATTTATGGAACCGGGTCAGTCTGGATCTAACGACGGCCGGCACGGATTTCAGCGCAGAGGAAGGCTACAGTCTGGCTAAAGATACGCTGGAGATTCCCATCGACCTGCGCACTGAACAAATCGTCATTAACGGCATTAATGGAAATATTGATGTAAGAAGGGCGGAAATTGAAGGAGTCCGCGTGGAGAGCACGGTATGGGTCGATCAGCTGCCGGTCGAGGAAGCCCGGTCTGTGGCGGAGGATACGGAGCTGCAGATAGCCGGGGGCAAGGCGCTAACTCTGAATGTAAAGGATAAGGTGTACGGCGTTTCCGGCAAAAGGCATCCGCGCATGAATATAACGGTATACCTGCCGGAGAATCGCTTTTTGGATATCGATATAAGCACCACAAACGGTAAAATCAAGATGAGCGGCGTCCGGGCTTTGAAGCAAATCAAGCTGCAGACAGGCAACGGAGATTTAAAGCTGTGGGACATCAATGGAGATGTAACGGCAAAAACGCTGAATGGCGATGCGGAAATGTACCGGATCTTCGGCAATGTCAGCGCAGAGACCCAAGGGGGGAACATGATCGGCAACATGATTACGGGACAGGTGTCCATGTCTACCTTGGTCGGCAATATCGTGCTGCTGAACGTGGATGACGATATCCATGCGAATACAAAGAACGGCAACATCACCATCAAGGGCGTCCCCGCTGCGTTAAAGGCCGAATCCTTGAACGGCAGGATTGAGATTGAATCCCCGCTGATCGGGGGGGACTGGAATGTCTATAGCGCGGTAGGGGAAATGAAGCTGACCATTCCGGCGGAAGGCGACTACACGCTGGAAGGCTCGAGCGGATACGGCGATATTGAGACGGACTTACCTTTTAAGGTGGATAACAAGGAAATTTATGGAGTCCAGGGTACAGGGGAGCATTTGGTAAAAATCGAGGGAAACAGCAATTTATATGTGAACGGGCAATGAACGTGCTGCCACGGGGCTTGTCAGGCCTCATACCTTCCGGCTGCTCTCGTTGACAAACGAATTATTGTAAAAGTACAATAAAGTTGTAAGAAGACAGAAGAGGGGATTGGCAACAACCTCTTAAAGGCGGTGGACATAATGACTACGCGGGTACAGCATGCATTGGACCAATTGAAAATCAACGGGGTCCGCATTACGCCGCAGCGTCATGCCATTTTAACGTTCCTTATGGAATCGATGGGCCATCCGACGGCAGATGAAATCTATCGTGCGCTAGCGCCCCGTTTTCCGAATATGAGCGTGGCAACAGTATATAACAATTTGAAGATGTTTATTGAAGCTGGCATGGTTCGAGAGCTGACTTACGGGGACAACTCCAGCCGCTTTGACGCGGACGTCTCGAATCATTATCATGTGATATGTGAGAAGTGTGGCAAAATCAAAGACTTCACATACTCCTCGCTGGAGGATGTGGAACAAAAGGCCGAAGAGATGACCGGCTTCCAGGTGCATGGTCACCGAATGGAGCTTTACGGGGTTTGCGGCGATTGCCGGAAACAATAATCATTTGACCTGCGGGTTTGGAAGAACGTGACGGATTCCTTCGTGAATTCTTCACGTTCTTATTTTTTGGAGTCCAATATGAAGCTGCCGCATCGCAATTTACTATTTTTATTGATGGAGGTACTGCGGATTGAAAAGAAGAAGAACGGCTCGTACGAAGCGGAGGCGCGGGGGACGGTTGAAATGGTTTATGGTGCTTGTGCTTCTTGCAGCCGGTGCGTACTGGGCGGCATCGGAGCTTCTGCCAAGCCGGGAGCATGCGGTTCCGGAATGGAAGGGGAAATTCGAGAAGCCGATATTTGTTGCAGGCGAAGTGATGGACTTGCCCGCTCTGGACAACGGTGAGGGGCTTAAGCTCCCTTTTTCCGTCATTCAGTCAGAGGTTGATCCCCATGTGAGATATGAGGAAGAGAGCAAATCGGTTATTCTTACCACGCAGCGCAAGCTTGTATGGATGAAGGCGGACGATATGAAGGGAAAAATCAACAACAAGCCGGTTCAATTGCTGTTTGCCCCTGTGGAGGAGGAAGGCGAATTATATCTGCCCGCTTATCTTCTGAAGGAGCTGTATGGCATTGAGGTGCATGAGGATGCCGCGTCCGGTGCCGTTCTGCTCTACAGGGCCGGGGAGACGATTCAGATGGCTCATGTCCAGACGTCCAGCCGCAGTAAGGATGCCACGGTTGCTATGCGGCAGGACAGCAGTATTCATGCCCCGATATTGGCGGAGATGAAGCCGGGGGAGAAGCTGCGGATTTTGGATGAGGCGGATGACTGGTATTATGCCCAACTGGACAACGGCTATGCGGGATACGTGAAAAAAAAGAATGTTGCACTGGATAGCCTAATGACGATTCCGCCGCTGGAACAGCAGGAGGTGCCTCCAGCTAAGCAAAAATGGCAATCCAAGGTTGTTAATCTGACCTGGGAGGCCGTATACAATGTAGCGCCCAAACCTTCCTCGATCGGGGAACTGCCGGGCGTCAATGTAGTGAGCCCTACCTGGTTCTCGCTGGTTGACGGGCAAGGAAATGTAAAGAGCAAGGCGGACCGTGCATATGTGAAGTGGGCGCATGAGCGGGGCATGCAGGTATGGGGGCTGTTCAGCAACAGCTTCGAACCGGAGATTACATCGGAGTCCTTATCGACGTTTGACCGCCGGATGACCACGATCGTACAAATGCTCCATTATGCTAAATTATATGATTTAGACGGAATCAATATCGATTATGAGAATGTTCATACGAAGGATGGGGCCAACTTGACCCAGTTTATGAGGGAGCTCTGGCCGCTCGCCCAGGAGCAGGGGCTGGTGTTGTCCATTGACGTGACTCCGAAGTCGAACAGTGAGATGTGGTCGGCGTTCCTTGATCGCAGGGCACTGGCGGAAGTGAGCGATTATTTGATCGTGATGGCATATGATGAGCATTGGGCGGCAAGCCCGGTAGCCGGCTCCGTAGCGTCGCTGCCTTGGTCCCGCTCGTCCATGACGCGCATTATTGAGGAAGACGATGTGCCGCCAAGCAAGTTGATCATGGGGATACCGCTATACACGCGGGTATGGACAGAAACAGAAGAAGACGGGAAAACGAAAGTCAAATCGAAGGCCATTGGCATGAAGAAGGCTCAAGAGATCATTAAGGAAAAGTCACTCAAGCCGAAGCTATCGGAAAAAACCGGCCAAAACTACGTCGAATACCGTGAAAACGGCGCCCTGCACCGAATTTGGCTGGAGGACAAGGAATCTTTGGCGCGTCGGGTAGAAATGGCGAAATCGCTTCAGCTTGGAGGCATCGCGACGTGGAACCGGAGCTTTGCATCGAGCGAAGCCTGGGACGTGCTTAGCAAAATCGCCGAGTAGGCAGTTTGGGAATAAAGAAGGCGGGACCTGTGCAGGTCCCGCCTTTTTCGTTGTGAATTATTTCGTTGCGGATTATAGGGTTTGGTGAGTCTTCCGCAGAGCTGAAGCCTCTATAATCGCTATTTACTTTTTATTGTGATTCGGCTGTCTGCGACGCGGCTTTTTGCTGCTCAAGTTGTTCGGCTGTAATGTTTGCCCGTTCCGGATCCAAGGTCAGCATGGTTTTACAGAACATGCAGCGGTCTGTCTTCCCCAGCATTTTGGTCAATTTATGGCACTCTGGGCATTCCAGCTGAACGGCAGACGTGGACAGCATGCCTGCGATGAAATAAATGGCCAGGCTCCCCAGCATTGCAATGAGTCCAATGACGAGTCCTATTCCGGCGATCACTTTGCCTGACTGTCCCCAGAAGACGATTCCTGCGGTGCCGAGAACCATTAAGCCCATCCCTAGCATGGTCAAGAGGAGGCCCCATAGTCTGAATTCATTGATTTTGCTTGATTTGAAGAACATTTGAGCAAACCTCAATTCATTATTTTTTTTAGAACGCTTCTTCAGAAAAGCAGGAAACTTAAATATAGCGTAGAACTATATTATAACGAATTGGCGGGGGAACGCCAAGGTAGGGGGATATCGTGGAACCAACTATTTTTTCATTGGTTGATGAAGATAGTGTCGGCCGCCAAGCACTAGGCGCTATCGGATATCGCCATAATAACGGCGAATTTCACAGCTCGCTCGCGTATGACTTCGAACTGGTTGTCATTACGGTATGCGAGGGGCAGAATGACGCGGGCATCGAAATTGAACACTGCACGAATGGGGATTTGCAGTACCAATTGATTCATATTAGCAACAAGGATTTGAAACGCTGGGTAATGACCGGTGAGAACCGGGAAATTGTACAGTGTTTTTTACATGGGGATATTATCTGGGATGTTGAAGGAGAATTGGCCCGTTTGCGCGAGGAAGTCATTGATTTCGGGGCAGGTATAAGGGAACAGCGCAAATTCATTGAATTTGCCAAGTTTCTTAAAATGTACATAGAGGCAAAGCGTTATACTCAGGAGCTTGATTTTCTCGATGCTTACTATCATGTCCTGCAGGCTTTAAAGCATTATGCAAGGATCGAGCTGATCGAACAGGGAATGCTGCCGGAGAACAGCGTATGGGAACAGGTGCGCCCGCTGAATTCTGTCGTGTATAAGCTGTTTGATGAGCTGACGGATAATAAGGAGACGTTGGAGCAGCGCATTCAGCTTGTGCTGCTGGCCTGCGAGTTTACGATTATGTCCAAAATGGCTGACTGCTGCTCTGTGCTGCTTCGTATTCTATCAAGCCGCAAAGAAGCCTGGAGCATCCAGGAGCTCAGAGGATTATCCGAGCTGGCTCATGTTCGGGAGGATATTCCGATGATTTTGCGTAAGCTGGTTCATCACTCCCTGGCAAAGGAAATTATCAAAGAGCCGAAGGGAAGCATTGACGAAGACCGCGAGATCAGGTATTTGGCGGGCAAATACTGATGTCACTCATTTCCAGGAAAATAAATATAAATAGAGATTGACTCCAATGGATGATCTGTGTTAAATTAAATCTCGCCCCTTCAAGGCATCGAGTTTTTAAGAATCTTAATACAGGCATTAAAAAACAGCCAAAAAAGTTTTCGAAAAAACTTGTTGACTCAAACCGGGTGAATATGATATATTATAAGAGTCGCTGCTGAAACAACAGCGGCGTGCGAAACAAGGTTTGATCTTTGAAAACTGAACAACGAGTGAGCGGGTTTCACGGAAGTGAAATCTAAATAATAGAGTCAGATGCAAATCTGATCTCGTCAGATTCAAAATGAGCTTAATCAGCTTATTCCAACTGGATTGTCATCGCCTTCGGGCGAGGGATATCCAACTTTATTGGAGAGTTTGATCCTGGCTCAGGACGAACGCTGGCGGCGTGCCTAATACATGCAAGTCGAGCGGGGTTGTTTTGGAAGCTTGCTTCCGAAGCAACCTAGCGGCGGACGGGTGAGTAATACGTAGGCAACCTGCCCCTCAGCCTGGGATAACTAGCGGAAACGTTAGCTAATACCGGATAATTTGCTTCATCGCATGAAGGAGCAATGAAAGACGGAGCAATCTGTCACTAAGGGATGGGCCTACGGCGCATTAGCTAGTTGGTAGGGTAATGGCCTACCAAGGCGACGATGCGTAGCCGACCTGAGAGGGTGAACGGCCACACTGGG
>NZ_LN884292.1 GCF_001403875.1 Paenibacillus ihumii | reverse complement strand
TTGCAGACAAATGCTGGCTCCCTATCGACTCATCTGCCAGATGATATCCCTGCACTGCACCGGCCTCGATATGCGACGATCCTACCGATTCACTCTGTAATACGGCTCCGTCCACCGCATCAGCCTGAAGATGAGAACGGCTGATCGAGCCCAAGGCCAGATCACTTCCTTTTACGCCGCTCTCCGGCAGCAGGCCTTCCCGCTGAAGCTCAGCGGATAAATGCTCTAGCTGCACGGCTTGAGGCTGAATATGGCGTGGTTCAATCGAAGCTTCGGCTATGTGACTTCCAGCCACACTCTCCTCCGCCAGGTGGCCTGATTTCACCAAGCCTGGAGACAAATGCTGGCTCCCTATCGACTCATCTGCCAGATGATATCCCTGCACTGCACCGGCCTCGATATGCGACGGACCTACCGATTTTCCCTGCAGTACAGCCCCGTCCACCGCACCAATCTGCAAATGAGAACGGCTGATCGAGCCCAAGGCCAGATCACTTCCTGCCAACCCTCTTTCCGGAAGCAAACCGTTTCGCTGCAGATCGACGGATAGATGCTTCACCTGGACGGCTTGCGGCTGAATATGGCTGGAATCGACCGCCCCCTCAGCCATATGCTTTGCTTCCACAATCCCATCGGACAAATGGCCGGATTCTACCAAGCCCGGAGACAGGTGGCGGGTCTGAATTGATCCATCGGACAAATGGTGCTCTTGGACGGCATTGGCCTGTAAGTGAGTTGAACTGACGGACTCCTCCTGCAGTACATCCCCATCTACTATACCCGCTTGCAGATGAACCCGATCGATGGCGCCTGCCGCTATATCGCCCTCTGCGATCCCTCTCTCCGGGAGCAGTCCCTCACGCTGCAAATCAGATGACAAATGCTCTGCCTTCACTGCTAACGGACGAATATGGAAGGATTCCACCGCACCCTCAGCGATATGTCCCCCTGCCACACACCCTTCGGTTAAATGATGGGTATGAATTGCTGCTTCCGAAATATGCTGCCCAATAATCGACCCCTCACCTAAATGCTGGCGCTGCACCGCGCGCGGCTGCAATTTGGATGAACCGACGGATTCCCTCTGCAGAGCATCGCTGTCGACCGCTCCTACCTGCAGATGGGTCCGCCCGATTGAACCCGGGGCAATATCACTGCCGGTTACCCCCTGCATCGGCAGCAAGCCATTTTGCTGGAGCTCACCCGATAAATGCTCAAGTTGCACCGCTTGAAGCTGAATATGCCCGGATGCAATCGAAGCAGGAGCGATATGATTTCCGCCCACGCTTCCGGCGGACAAATGCTGCCCCTCTACCGCTTCGTTCGCCAGATGGCCGCCCTTGACGGACTCCTCCGCCAAATGCCCGCTGTGTACAGAGCCTGGCTGCAAATGGAGTGAGCTTACAGCATTCCCTTGCAGTACGACTCCGTCGACAGCCCCTGCCTGCAGGTGAATGCGGCTAATTGCCTCCGGCATAATATCATCCCCGGCAACTCCGCCTTGCGGCAGCAGCCCTCCGAGCTGCAGCTCAGCTGTCAGATGCGCCTTCTGTACCGCCTGCGGACGGATATGCCGCGAATCTATCACAGCTTCGGACACATGCCGTCCATTAATAGATCCCTCGGACAAATGGTGCGATTGAACGATACCATCAGCCAAATGTTCGCTAATGACAGATTCAGGGCTTAAATGATGCCGCTGCACGAGCTTAGTCTGTAAGTGCTGAGAACCGACAGCTCCAGGCTGCAGCACCTCAGCATCGACGGAGCCTGCCTGCAGATGGGATCGGTTGACGGAGCCGTGCTTCAAGTCATCTCCGCTCACGCCATCCTCTGGAAGTAATCCGTCGCGATGTAATTCTGGAGCAATGTGAGCAGCCGTGATAACCTGTGGCCTTAAATGTCGAGAATCCAGCACATCATTGCCAATGTGCCGGCTATCGATGATTCCCTCGGCAATATGGCCAGCCTGAACCGCACCATCTCTGAGCTTAGAGGACGTAACCGCACCATCCTCCAGCACGCGTTCGGATACGGAGCCATCCGATAAATGATGGGATTTCAGTATACCTGAACCCAGATGTTTACCTGTTACAGATTCCGTAGCCAAATGCTCGGACAATACCGCACCTGATGCCAGCAGGTCGCTCTGTATGGCTCCTTTGGCCACATGCCGGGTAAGGATGGATGCCGGAGCAATCTTGGAGGAGACTATGCTGCCTTCCGCCAGCTTGGATACCGTTACTGCCAAATCGTTAATCTTATCGCTCGTGACGCTTTCCGGAGACAATTTCAGCGAAGTAACAGCATGATCCTGCAAATGATGTGAGAACACCGCCCCTTGGCTGATATGCTCTTCCCCGACTGCGCCCGTTTGCAGTTGCTCGCCTCCCACGCTGTCCGCAGATAAATGGGGCGTTTGAATCAAGCCTGGGGCAAGATGATGCGAGTTAACGGACTGGATTCCAATCGCTAGCCCCGTGACTGCCCCAGCAGCTATTTTGCTTCCGGTCACGCTACCCTCCCCCAGCTTCTCCGTAGTCACCGAACCATTCTGGAGCTGGGACGTTGATACAGAATCCTCGGCCAGGTGACGCTCTACGATTTCTCCTTCGCCGATTTTGGCCCCGGTTACGGCTTCTTCGGCAATATGCCATTCATCGATTGCATAAGATGCAATATGCTCTCCTTGCACGGAGTCAGCGGCAATATGCCGCTCCGTAACCGCACGGAAAGCAAGCTGCTCCTGTTTAACTGATCCGGGTGCAAGATGTCTGGTTAGCACAGACTCATCCGCTATTTTCTGCGGCAGGATGCTTTGATCGGCAATTTTGGAGGAGGTTACAGCCTGCTCTACGATTTGCATCGTGCCCACCGATTGGTCTGACAGCTTCGATGATAGTATGCTGCGGTCGGCCAAATGCCTGCCTTTAATTTCTCCGGCCCCAATATGCTCTTCCCCAATACTGTTTTCCCGGATATGGCTGCGGTCGATGGACTCAGGCGAAAGATGCTTAGACTGGATGGCACCTTCCTTGATATGCTGCGGACCAATGATGTTCTCCTCCAAATGATCCGCTCCAATGCTTCGGGATGCCAGTTGATCCTTGCCGATAATTCCCGGCGCAAGATTGCGCACCGTAATCGCATCCTCAGCCAAATGGCGGCTTTCAATGCTGCCATCCTGAATTTTCGAAGCCGAAACAGCGCCGTCTCGCAGCTTCGAGGAGGTCACGGCCTGGTCGGCAAGCTTGGAATTATCAATGATTCCATTGGCCAAATTCACTGTCTGGATGCTTCCGCTCAATATTTTATCCGAGGTTACAGCCTGATCCTGCAGCAAATCCGTAGTTACGATCCAGTCGCTTAAATGACGGCTTTGAATCGAATGATTGGCCAGCTTATCGCCTCCAATAATTCCGTCGGCAAGCTTATCCGAGGTAATGCTTCCATCCTGCAGCTTCTCCCCGCTGATCGAACGATTTCTGATCGACCTTCCCTCAATGGAGCCATCAACCAGGTGATCACCCGTAATCGACTCGGCGGCGATTTTGGAGGAGGTCACCGCACCATCCGCAAGCTTGATGCCTTGTACCGCGTAATCAGCTAACCAGGCAGTGCCAATCGTTCCATGTTTAATCCTCGAAGCGTCAATCGTAAATGGAGCGATTTTCGGACCCGTCACGGCGGAATCCGTCAAATCATTGGTATAAACGATTCCTTCGCTTGCATGCGGCGTTTTCTTCTCTGCCAAATGCGCCTTTAAATCACGCGCAGAAAGCTGCTGCCCCTCCTCTTCCTTTAGATTTTTCTCCTGGGTATTCTCAAGGCTTTCCTCTAACGCCCCAAGCTCGTTCCACTCCGTATCTACGGTCTCTGCTTCCGTGTCCTCTGTAAAAACAATTTCATTCCGCAAAGCATCCTCATGAGAAGATAACGCCGGTTCAGCCATTCGATGAAGCTTTATTTCCTTCTGCCCGGCTCGCCGCTCGCTTCTATCCGCCTCCAGCAGCTTCAGCTCATTGATATCCGAATTATCCACGTAGTAAAGCGATTTTGCTTTTTTCGCTCTACCGGTTCTCGAGGTCTTGTTCTTCTTCAAGCCGTCCTCTCCTTTGCCCAGTAATTAATCGCCTTTGGCATCATATGCGAACGGCTAGGCACTTGTCACAACCCATTACGGGACAGTTCCGCCTTATATGCAGCAAAGAGCCTTAGCAAGATTGCTCTCGCTAAGGCTCTATCATCGTTGCAGGGCTATTGTACTACGATGGAATTCAAAGATGCATACGCTAGCGGCTCAAAACCTTCAGACGCCTCCCCATGTGGAATATCCAGCTCGAACGCATATCCTTGTCCATCAATCTCTTTGACGATATACTGCCGGGTCAGATCATCTCCGGTCGCTACCAGGAACACGGAGGTATCCGGCATGAATCTGTGCATGACCTCGCTATCCACTTCTTCGGCCTTGCCTGTCTTCGACAGCTGCTCCTTGGCTTCCTGCAGCAATTGATCGGTATTGTAATCGGATGGAAGCTTGACAATCCTCGCCTTATAATTGGAATCATGCTTCATGCTCAGCGTATCCGACTGCGGATCGAAGTTGAAAATATCAAACACATACAGCGCATACCCCTGGCCCTCAGCCAGGTTGGCGCTTCGTTTCTCCTTCATCCCCTCCAGCTCGACTTCGAGCTGCTTCGTTGCCGGCAGTCCGTCTGGCGCCTGAGTCTGCTGCGAAGCCTTGGCAAGTTTGGTAAGAACTTTCTGCGTTGCCCCGCCCTCTATAGCCTTCTCTACATATTCGAATTCAACAGCTTCATTCGGCGCGAGCCCCTCAGCGACCGCTAAGATCGAAGCATCCATTTGAAATGCCTCCGCTTCACCGTTAACCTCAATCTCTGCCGAATGATTATCGATCAGACCTACAAACTGACCTGTCCCCCGCTTCGTTTCCTCATTGGCCGCCTCCCCCGGCAGCTTACCTTCATCCTGCACCTGGCCGTTCCCGCTATTCGAATTTGCCGGCGTTTCCGGACGATCCGTCTTGCTGCAGGCCGTCAAAGATAAAGACAATGTAAGCAATACTACTGCAAATAAAGTCATCATTACTCTGCTCTTGTTCATCATGCACCTCCACTTACAATAACGTATCAAGCGACTGAATTGTTGCACTGCACTGCCCTGCTATCCATTACCCCGGCCAGGATATCGTCAATCGCAGCATGTGAATGCTTCCTTGAAACGCCAGATGCCCCCGGCCATTTCGAAGGCCAGGGGCATCTTGTTTGTTAGGATTATTCGTGGTCAGGTGATGTTCTCGCTAAGAACAGACATATCGTAATCGATATGAATGCGATTAATGCCATAAAAGGAATCGTGACAAAGCCCCACCAATTCAAATAATCGACGTTGCAGGGGATGCCTACTCTGCATGGCAATAGCTCAGCTAGTCCGGGAATTTTTTGCTGTGCATAATGATAGGTAGAAATCAATCCCCCAATGATGCTAAGCGGGAGAGTATACCCAATCATCCTTCGGTCGTTGCGAAAAGCCGCCATTCCAAGCAGGATAACGAGCGGATACATAAATATGCGCTGGAACCAGCACAGCTTGCAGGGCTCATAATAAAGCACTTCGCTTAAATACAGACTGCCTGCAGTTGCTACCATCGACACCAGCCAGGCAAGATATATGCCATATTCCCTAAAAAAAGAACGCACCGGTCCTTGGGTCATCCTTATTCACCCTTCAACTCGTTTTCAATGACTTTCTTGATCTCGGCGTAGTCCCCGAAATTACCGGTAAACAGCTTGCCGTTAATGAAAATCGACGGCGTTCCCTGTAGTCTTAGCTGGAGCGCTTTATTCTTATGCTCGTCCACTTCTTTCTGATACGTCTTCTCCTCAATATCCTTGCGCAGCAGATCATAGTCGATGCCGATGTTCTCCTTCTTCGCCAGCTCGACTAGGAAGTCAACCGTCGCCCACTCCTTGGTCTCATCCCCTTGATTTTTGTACAAGGCGTCAAAATAGCTCCAGAACGCTTCATTGCTTTGGTGGTATACCGCCTGCGCGGCTAAAGCAGCCGTATCTGAATCAGTGCCAAGAAACGGATAGTTCATGAAATAGAAGGCCACTTTGCCTTGATCGATGTATTCGCTCTGAATTTGAGGCTTAATCAATTCATTAAAGACGCTGCAGGCCGGGCATTTATAATCTCCGAATTCCACGATTTTAATAGGAGCGTTCGGATCCCCAAGCACCGGAAGGCCCGCATAATTGAACGCATCCGAATTGTCCGACGGCTTCGTCGGAATCAATAATACGATAATGCAGAGCGCCAGCAGCACTCCGACCGTGGAGAACCATATAATTCTTCTTGTCTTCTGTTTCTGCTGCTGCTTCACTTGCTCGCTCTTGCGCTGTGCTAATGCACTAGCCTGCTTCTTTGGTGGCATGCCATCCCCTCTTTCTTTAAATTTGCATAATCACATTATACTGTGTAACCAACCTAGTTACAAAAGAATATTATTCTATCCGTTACAGATGGAATAATAATACATACTATGAATATATTATACTGAATAAATACTAGAAAAGCTTTATTAATATATTTGCCGCTGTATTTTTCTGCACAAAAAAGACGGTCCAATAGACCGTCTCCTTAGAAGACCTGGAAAAAGTCATTCCTTGTCCTCGGCAGCTTCAGCAGCTTCCGGCTCCGCCTCAGAATCGTTGTCCGCTTCATTTCCAGCCTCCGCCACGCGCGGCAGGACGATGGAGGCCAGCAGCTCATCCTCTGCGCCGATCAGGGTTAGCCCTGCAGGCAGCGTGACATCCGCGGCTACCAGCTTGTCACCGGCCCTCAGCGGGGTGACGTCCACCTCGAGCCCCGCCGGCAGCGCGTCCGGCAAGCCTTCAATTTCAAGCTCTGTCGCCTGAATCTGCAGTATGCCGCCAATTTTAGTTCCCTCAGCCGTTCCGTTATAAATCAGCGGCACCTTAACGCGAATGGGCTTATTCTTCGAAACCTTCTGGAAGTCGACATGGAAGACCTTCCCGCTCCTCTGCTGGACTTCCTTGATCAAGACCGGGATGCCCTTCTCCCCGTCGACCCGCAGCTCAAAAAACTCGGTGCGTCCCGTACGGGCTACTTTTGCCAGCTGCTTCTCCTCCACATAAATGGACTGGGCTTCGGTTCCCCCTCCATACACACTTGCGGGAATGTATCCGTTTTTTCTTAACCGGTTAAGTGAAGATCGGGTAAAATCTGTTCTCCTCGAGACATCTAAGTATTGGGCCTGTTGATTCGTACTCGCCGTCATAACATAACACCCTCCTCAATGTATTGCCTTGGCTGGAGCCATATTGTTATTTTACCCAAATCATCGGCAATCCTAACGTTCCCCAAGCAGTGCCGCAAACGCAAAAAAGCCGGCGCGGAATGCGCCGGCAGCAAAGAAACCCAAATCATTTGTTGGAAAAGCTGAATCCTATAAAGCAATACCTTACAGGCTTAAATAGCATAATTACTGATTGATGCCTCTAACCAGCTCCACAACTTCCTCTGCCGTGCTAAGCTGCAGCGCTTTGGCCGCAAGCTCCTGCATCTCGCCCTTGGAGAGCTTGGCGATTTGCGAACGGGCCGGCAGAATCGATGTGGCGCTCATGCTGAACTCATCCAGTCCCAGGCCGAGCAGCAGCGGAATGGCTGTGGAGTCTCCCGCCATTTCGCCGCACATTCCCGCCCAGCGTCCTTCCTTGTGAGCGGCGTCGATCACCATCTTCACCAGGCGCAGAATAGCCGGGTTGTAAGGCTGATACAGGTAGGAGACGCGCTCATTCATCCGGTCGGCAGCCATCGTATATTGAATGAGGTCATTCGTACCGATGCTGAAGAAGTCGACCTCTTTAGCAAATTGATCAGCAAGTACGGCCGTAGCCGGAATTTCCACCATGATTCCGATCTGAATGTCCTCCGATACAGCTACGCCTTCGGAGATCAGCTTATCCTTCTCCTCCAGCAGCAAGGCTTTCGCCTCGCGGAATTCGCCCAGCGTAGCAATCATCGGAAACATGATCCGCAGATTCCCGTATGTGCTGGCCCGCAGCAAAGCGCGCAGCTGTGTCCGGAAAATATCCGTCCGTTCGAGACAGAGGCGTACAGCCCGGAAACCGAGGAATGGATTCATTTCCTTCGGCAGCTCCAGGTACGGCAGCTCCTTATCGCCGCCGATATCCAGCGTCCTTACGACAACCGGCTTGCCTTCCATTTTCTCAAGCACCGTTTTGTACGCATTGAACTGCACTTCCTCCGAAGGAAGCTCCGTACGCCCCATATAGAGGAATTCGGTGCGGTACAGCCCTACGCCCTCACCGCCGTTATCCAGAACGCCCGCAACATCGTTCGGCGTCCCAATATTGGCAGCCAGCTCGACGTGAACCCCGTCGCGGGATACCGTCGGAACCTCGCGCAGCTTCTTCCATTCTTCGATTTGCCGCAAATGTGCATCGCGCTTGGCCGCATACTGCTCCACGACCTCTGGAGACGGATTGGCTATGACCGTGCCATCCAAGCCGTCCACGATAAGCAAATCGCCATTGTTCACCTGGCTCAGCACGTCCTTTGTCCCGACGACTGCCGGAATTTCCAGAGAGCGGGCCATGATTGCCGAGTGCGAGGTACGTCCGCCGATATTCGTCGTGAAGCCCAATACGTATTTCCGGTTGAGCTGGGCGGTATCCGAAGGCGTCAGATCCTCCGCGACGACGATAACCTCCTCGCTGATCTCGGCGGGATTGACGTAGTTCAATCCGAGCAGATGAGTCAGCACGCGCTTGGTAACGTCCTTCATATCGGCCGCGCGCTCGCGGAGATAGTCGCTCTTCATGTTCTCGAACATGGAGATGAACTGCTGCGCGGTCTCGTTCAGGGCATACTCTGCGCTGACTTTTTCCGTATTGATTTTGTCCCGAACAGGCGTTAGCAGCTCAGGGTCATTCAGAATGAGCAGATGAGATTCAAAGATCTCTGCTTTCTTCTCCCCCAGCTCTTGAAGCGTTCGTGCCTTGATCGCCTCAAGCTCCTGCTGCGATTTCGATAAAGCATCATCCAGGCGAGCATTCTCAGCCGCAGGATCCTCAATCTCCCGGAGCTTTACCGTAAAATCAGGATGCTCCAGCTTGAATACCGGAGCAATCGCCACACCTGCCGATGCAGCAATCCCTTTGATGTTAAGCATTTACTTCGCCTAGCCCTTCGTTGACCATCACATCGGTGAGCGCTTGAAGCGCTTCTGCGGCATTGTCTCCTTCAACACTTAACGTAATGAGGTCGCCTTGCTCTAGTCCTAGGGATAGAACACCAAGAATGGACTTCAATGTCACTTTCTTGCCGTTCGCTTCCGCGAATACTTCAGCTCCGCTGAATTTGTTCGCCGTATTTACCAGCGCTGTAGCCGGGCGTGCATGAATACCGTCTTCATCCGTAATTCTGAATACTTTTTCCATAGTTAATGCATCTCACTTTCTGTTGGATTTATTTATATGATCCCCTCATCTCGTGATGAGGGAGTTATACCCCGTTGCTGATTTCACTTTATCGTAATGATGCTGCCTTCCCCTGCCTTCAGCACGCCTGTTTTATTCAGCTGCACGATTGTGCCTTCAGGAAGATTGGAGAAAATAATCGGCGAAATCAAGGATTTTGCATTCTCCTTCACGTATGCGATATCCACTTCCATGATCGGCTGCCCCGCGGCCACCAAATCGCCTTCCGCTACAAGCACTTTAAAGCCCTGTCCCTTCAGCTTTACGGTATTAACCCCGATATGCACCAGAACTTCCTTGCCGCCATCGGACAGAATGCCGACCGCATGCTTGCTGGGGAACACATTGAATACTTTACCATAAACCGGGGAACAAATCGTTCCCTCCTGCGGCAATACCGCAAATCCGTCACCCGTCATTTTTTCGGAGAAGACAGGATCGGGAACCAGCGTAATATCCATCAACTCGCCATTGACCGGCATCACGATATCCTCATCGATAATCGCTTTGCCTTCCTGAGCTGCCTGCTGTTCAGCCTCTGCAGGCTTCTCCGCTTCCGCAGCCGGCGAAATTACCGGGGTCTTACCATCCATTATATCGCCAATTTGAGTCTTGATCGTATCAGATCTTGTGCCAAAGATGGCTTGAATGTTGTTGCCAACTTCCAGAACTCCAGAAGCGCCCAGCGCTTTAAGGCGGTTTTTATCGACATCGGATTTCTCCTTCACCTCTACGCGAAGGCGGGTAATACAGGCATCCAGATGAACGATGTTATCCTGGCCGCCAAGCGCGGCGAGAATGTTATGCGGCAGCTCATCCTGCTTGACCGGACCTTTCTGCTCCGCGCCGGCCTCTTGAGCCGCTTCATCCTCGCGTCCCGGTGTCTTCAGATTGAACTTGCGGATCACGAACCGGAAGCCGAAGTAATAAATCACGGCGAGAATCAGTCCGACGATGATCACGTTCCACCATGGCGTACGTCCGGGAATTACTCCGAAGATCAGGAAATCAATCAATCCGCCGGAGAAGGTCATGCCGATTTTGACGTCCAGCAACTGCATCGTCATGAACGATAAGCCTGCAAATATGCAGTGTACGACGAACAGCAGCGGGGCTACGAACAAGAACGAGAACTCGAGCGGCTCCGTAATCCCCGTCAAAAACGAAGTCAGCGCGGCCGAGCCCATGATCCCGGCCACATATTTCTTATGCTGAGGCTTGGATTCATGATAAATCGCCAATGCTGCAGCTGGCAATCCGAACATCATGAACGGGAATTTCCCTGTCATGAACGTACCGGCGGTAAAATCCACGCCGTCGCGAAGCTGTGCCATGAAAATTTTCTGGTCGCCGCGAATGATTTGCCCTGCATGGTTTACATACTCTCCGAATTCGAACCAGAACGGCGAATAGAAGATGTGATGGAGACCAAACGGAATGAGCCCCCGCTCAATAATCCCGAAAATGAAGGCTGACAGCGTGCGGTTCTGCTCCAGCATAAAGTGGGATACCGCATTTAGCCCCCCCTGGATCGGCGGCCAAATGACAACCATGAGCAGGCCGAGCAGCAAAGACGTTGCAGCGGTCATGATCGGCACAAAGCGTTTGCCTGCAAAAAAGCCAAGATAGGACGGCAGCTCGATTTTAAAGAACCGCTTATACATCGAGGCCGCGAGAATCCCGACAATGATCCCTCCGAAAACACCTGTCCCCAGAGTCGGAATGCCGAGGATACTGGCGTATGCTGGGTCTTCCCCTACCATCGCAGGCGTAATTCCGATAACGGTGCCCATGGTCACGTTCATCACCAGATAGCCTATAATGGCAGCTAGCCCAGCAACCCCGTCTCCACCGGCAAGGCCGACAGCTACCCCGACGGCGAACAACAGCGCCAGATTCGTGAATACGATATCCCCTGCGTTCATCATTACCGTAGCAATAGCGTTCACCGTGGCATTATCCATGGCTGGAACAAGATTTAGGAAATCCGGATTGACCAGCATGCTGCCGATTCCCAGCAGCAATCCGGCTGCCGGCAGCAGCGCTACAGGGAGCATCAATGCCTTACCTACCCGCTGCAGGACGCCAAAAAAGCGTTTAAACATATCCATCCTCCTGTATGGTTTCTCTCTAATTGTCTTAACAACAGCAAAAAGGCATCAGCTAATAAAAGCCACTAATGACTTGCAATCTCCTACGGTTATAATACCCCGCATTATGGAAATGCAATCAAAGTACTTTAATCAACTCATGCCTGATCGAATCAGTTACACATTGTCATATGCTATTGTTGTCTATCGATTTGAGTATAGCAAGAAGGTTGAATCAGTGTCAAGCATTCTACTTGTGGTGGACCGTAAGACGGTGCAAATGCATGGTCAAATAGCTGATTTCAGCCTGATATACCGGCTTTCTCAGCCTTTGCTCCATCACCTTCGTCAACTTTCCGGCCAGCTTGTACAGTTCCGGGTATTCCTGACTTAGCAGCGATTCTAATTTTTCGACGACGGCAACCTTCTCCCCGCGGCGAACCCGTTCGATAGCGAATCTTAAATGGGTCAGCAGGCGGGAGTAATCCAGCGAATGGCGCAAAATTCTCATCTTCAGCTCTTCCTCCACCATATTGACAAGATCCGCGATCAGCCGCGTATGCTCCCGGACCTCGCTGACATGCCGGTTCGTCATGGCGCTGTTGATATGAAGGGCGACGAAGCCGATCTCGTCCTGGCCCAAATCCACACCTAATCTGTCATGAATCAAATCGATGGCATACTCGGCCAAATCATATTCCTGCGGATAAATCTCCTTCGTCTCAAACAGAAAAGGATTATGGATAGCCATATCCTGCTCTGCTCGCTTGATGGCAAACGCAAGGTGGTCCGTTAACGCGATGTGAATATGCTCATTCAGCTCCGTATTCGTCCTCTGGGATATATACGTAATGATTTCCCCAATCACTTCGATCAATTGTTCATCGACCTGGGGAACGAGCTGCTTGTACTGCTCCTGCTCCCGCTGATCCTTCAGAATGAACATCTTCTCCACCGCATCCAGCGGAATCGAGTCGCCCTGCCTGCGGTTGAAGCCGATGCCCTTGCCGATGACGACGACCTCGCCATGCTCGGGATGATTCGCGATAATTACGTTGTTATTCAGCGCCTTGGCTATATGCAGCCTGCTCACAGTTGCACCTCACTTGCCTACAATTGTACATAATTCCTAGCCTACGAATAATAAATTTTATCATAGTATGGCCTAATATAAAAGCGTCCCGCCTTTCGGCGAGACGCTATGCAGATTTAACTTACAGTGCATGCTGGAGCCACTGCTCTCCATAATCAAGCATATCCTTGGTATGGAATCAGGAATTCTGCTCCGAGGAAGCGGCGCTCTCCTGAACGACAGGCGCGTTGGCAGAGCCTCCTGTCAGTGAAGAAGCAGGTGCGGCTGATGCACTGGATGAACCCGCGGCTGCCGGTGCCTTGGCAGAAGCTGCCGGCAGAGCCTTGCCCTGCGTCAGGCCCTTGATCAGCCGGTCCAGCTCGATGCCGGATACGCTCTTGAGCATTTCCGGCGCGGTAGCCATAAGCTCGGTAACATAGTTGCTTACCCGGGCTGCGCCCTCTCCTTTGCCGGTGTCGACGACGGTCAGCTTATCGATGGACGAAATCGGACCGGCGATTTTCTCGGCAAGCTCAGGCAGCATTTTCACAACGATATCCAGAATCGCGGCCTCGCCGAACTTCTGGAATGCCTCAGCCAGCTTCTCCTTCGCCTCGGCTTCGGCAAGCCCTCGCAGCCGGATAATCTCTGCGTCGGCCGTCCCTTTTGCCCGTTCGGCATCGGCAATAGCCAGACCTTCGAGGCGCTTCTGCTCTGCGGAAGCCTTGGCTTGCGTCTCGATGGAGTACTGCAGCGCGTCGGCCTCCCGCATTCTGCGCGCCTTCTCAGCTTCCGCCGCCTGCTCTACCGCATAGCGGTCAGCGTCGGCCTTCTTCTTGACCTCGGCGTCATACTGCTTCTGCCGAACCATAATCTCTTTATCCTGCAGATCGATCTCCCGCTCCTTGCGCACGAGCTCGACCTTCATCTGCTCCTCGACCATCGTCTGCTTCGCACGGGCCTCCTGGATATGGTAGGCCTGGTCCGCCTCGGCCTTCGCTGTATCCTGCTCCTTCTTGAAGGATGCGATCTTCAGCTCCTTCTCCTTGGTCGCTTCGGCAATATTCGTGTCGCGCAGCAGTTCCGCCTTCTGCCCGGATTCCTCGGCCGCAGCCTTCTGAATCCGCGCATCGCGAACCGCTTCAGCTTCTGCGATCTCGGCATCCCGCTTAACCGCGGCGATGCGCGGCTTACCGAGCGCCTCCAAATAACCGTGCTTGTCGCGGACGTCCTTGATCGTGAAGGAGACGATCTGCAGCCCCATCTTCTTCAGGTCTCTCGCGGCGACGCCCTGTACCTCCTGGGCGAATTTGTCCCGGTTGCGGTAGACCTCCTCAACGGTCATCGATCCGAGAATCGAACGAAGATGTCCCTCCAGCACTTCCTGGGCTTCTCCTTTAAGCGATTCGATAGGCTTGCCCATGAACTGCTCGGCGGCCGTGGCCACGTCCTCTACGGTACTGCCCACCTTGATGATCGCAACCCCGTCAGCGGATACCGGCACGCCTTGCTCGGTATATACCTCCGGCGTCATGACGTCCAGCTTGTGGGACAGCAAAGACATGAACTCCGCCTTCTGAAAAATCGGCCAGATAAATGCCCCGCCCCCGCGGACGATTTTGATTTTGCGGCCCGTATCGTCCACAGAAATATTTTTATTGCCGAGGAAAGAACCTGTAACGATCATCGCCTCGTCCGGGCTTACCGTCCGATATCTGGCCCAGAAAGCCAGGCCGAGAACAACGATAACAGCCACAATGATCAGTGGAATCAACAAAAAATCAGGAATCCCCTCAAAAAACATCACACCATCTCCCTTTCCTGTCCATTCTCGTAAAGCCTTGATACCTGCACTACGCCGTCCTTGTAATCAATGACGACAACCAGCGTGCCCGCTGGAATTTCCGTATTGTCCCAGCTTGATGCAATATGTAGCGTGTTGCCTGCCACAAAATTGACCATGATCTCCCCGAATCCCGACGCCGGGATCGGCACGGTCACTTCACCCAGCTTGCCCGGAAGTTCAGCTGCCGAGAAGCCTGTCGAGTTCTCGCTGTTCTCCATCGGCTTCACATAGGCAAAATAAATGACCACCGACATCAATAAAGCAATCAGGACAGACAATACGACGACAGCTGCCGGACCAAGCGCAGTATAGCGGACCAGCAGAATGCCGGTTCCCCCGTACGTAGTAACTGCGGAAGCCAGAATAATCGGCTTTAAGAAGTCGACGGAGAATATGTCGAATATCCCGTCCAGCCAGCTGCCAACGATATCTCCCAAAATGACGCTAAGCAGAGCGAATACGGCCCCGCCGAGCAAACAGCTCCAGAACATGGCCTCCACCTGCAGCCCCTCCTTTCTGGATGTGTATATATTTAGTAATACGTAACAGGAAGTGGTTTCGTTTCGTTCGTTTGGCAATTAAGCAAGCAAATCCGCCGCCTATGCGCGAACCGCGCGCAGCTCCCAGCGCGCGGTGCTTCACTGCATGACGGCGGTCGGTCGACCACATGCGGCCTACGTATCTTATGCCGATCGAAGGGGAAAGCCCTGAAAGCGCAAAAAAAGCCGGGCAGGGAAACAGAGGTCTCCTTGCTCGGCAAATATTCATGTCAGACTTCGACAAATTCTAATGTTCTAAGCCGCGGCCGCCTCCAAATAAGACAGGCTCGCACGTTACAGGGAACGGCGGTAAATGGCCAGAACGTCCTCTTTATCCAGCTTCGCAAAATTTCCGAACGGTCCGAAGCGCATCGCCTTGTCAGCCATCAGCTCCAGCTTGCTGTCATCGATGCCGTAATCCGCAAGCCGGCTCGGAGCGCCGATCGATGCCCAGAACGCGCGGAGCGCTGCGATTCCCTCCTCGGCCGTCTGCTGATCGCTCTTGCCATGCGGATCGACTCCGAACACCTTCACTGCCAGCCGTTTGAAGCGGGGTACGTCATGGTGCAGGTTATGACTCATCCAGTTCGGAAACAGGATAGCGAGGCCGCCCCCGTGTGGAATATCATATACGGCAGACACGGCATGCTCGATGTTGTGGGTTGCCCAATCGCCGGATAGCCCCATATTCAGCACTCCATTCAGTGCCATGGTGCCGCACAGCAGAATGGTCTCCCGGTGGTCGAAGCTCTCCAGATCCTCGATCAGCTTGGGCGCGGTCTCCATGACTGTGCGAAGCAGCGCCTCGCAGAATTCATCCTGCAGCAGCGTGTTGGCTTCCTTATGAAAATAATGCTCAAACACATGTGACATCATATCGACAATACCGTAAACCGTCTGATCCTTTGGCAAAGTAAACGTGTTCTCTGGATCAAGAATCGAGAAGGCCGGGTATACGAGCGGGCTGCCCCAGCCCAGCTTCTCATCGGTCGCATCGTTTGTTATGACCGAGCTGCCGTTCATCTCCGAACCGGTAGCCGCCATCGTCAGCACGGTACCGAGCGGAAGAGCCGCCTTAGGAATGGCCTTGCGCTCGGCAAAGTCCCACATATCTCCGTCGTATTTAGCTCCCGCAGCAATCGCCTTGGCACAATCCAGCACGCTGCCTCCGCCTACCGCGAGAATCAGCTCGATCTCCTTCGCCTTGCACAAATCGACGCCGCGGTGAACGGTCGACAAGCGAGGATTCGGCTCGACGCCGGCCAGCTCAGTCACCTCTGCACCGATTTCCTTAAGCTGGGCATTAACCTGATCATAGAGTCCATTCCGCTTAATACTGCCTCCGCCGTAGACGAGAAGCACCCTTTTTCCATATTTGGGAACCTCCGTCTTCAGTGCCGCTACCTGCCCTTTGCCGAAAATAAGCCTGGTCGGGTTATGAAATTGAAAAGAGTTCATGCAGCATGCCTCCCTGATTCTTTTATCCCTTAAAATATGTACTGCACTTTAAATTATACTCCCCGCGCTATAACGAAACAATCCGCTTCCGTTGCGGCCGGCTGGAGATTGCCATGCAGCCTGTACTATTCTCTGAGAGCTTCCCTACACATCATAAGCCGGAGGGCAGGCGGTTCATGCATCCTGATAAAAAGACAGGGCTCTCCCAAAAGGCATCATAAATGACAGAGGGGCGGCGCCCCTTTATTTTAGAAAGCTATCCGTTTCTGCGGAATCAATTTCTCCTTGCCGGAATCCCATTTCTTTGGCTCATCCTAATATTAGCTAACGAGCTTTGAACTCAAACATAAACTGCCGAACTAGAACATAAGCTGTCGAACTCATAAATTGAACTCGAACATATGTTGTCGAACTCAAACGTACCTATCAAACTCGGACATCAGCTATCGAACTCAATTATAAACTGCGGAACTCAAACACAAGCTGTCGAACTCAATCATAAGATGTCGAACTCAATCATAAGCTGCGGAACTCGAACACAAGCTGTCGAACTCAATCATAAGCTGCGGAACTCGAACACTAAATGGAATTCATGTATCTAATTGATGCTCTAAATGAGTAGTTCAATAGATTTGATGGATTTCATGCATTTAAAATCAAGAATCCCGCCCATGATGGACAGTCTCCTTTCTTTTAACGATATGAAATCCATTTAAATCTGCTTTCCTTTCTTTGATGCAGAAACTAACTACTATAAATCCATTTAGACTAGAAAATCCAGTTTCATGCTCATTAGAACGAGAAACCCGCGATTCATGCTCGGCGTAAAAAGGGGATGGAGAGCTTGCTTAATCACATCAAGGGCAATCGGAGGTGAAGACGTGTTTGGCCACATCTAAGCAATCGGCGGAGGTAAAGGCCGCTTGGTTACATCTAAGCAATCGGCGGAGGTAAAGGCATGCTTGGTTACATCTAAGGCAATCGGAGGTGTAAATGGAATTCATGTATCTAATGATGCTCTAAACGAATAGTTCAATAGATTAGATGGATTTCATGCATTTAAAATCAAGAATTCCGCCCATGATGGACTGTTTCCCTTCTTCTAACGACATGAAATCCATTTAAATCTGCTTTCCTTTCTTTGACGCAGAAAACTAACTACTATAATTCCATTTAGACTAAGAAATCCACGATTCATGCTCACTGGAACGAGAAACTCGCAATTCATGCTTGGCGTAAAAGAGAGGTAGAGCGTATTGGTCACATCATGAGCAGCGGGAGGCCGAAACCGTATTGGTCACATCATGAGCGGCCGGAGGCCAAGAACGTGTGGTCACATCATGGGCAACCGGTCGTAAAGTTGAATCGCGGAACAGCCCCGTCTTGTCTTGCCAATATTTTATTTACTCCTGATAGCCCGCGGAGCTGACGAATCTGCGGAAGGCATCACGGCCCGCAGGCGTAGCCTTGAACACGCCGGCATGCTCCAGGATCGCGGAGAATTTCAGCCCGACCTCGTTTCGGAGCAGCGCCTCGGCTGCTTCCAGACTTAGGCCGTGTCCATGCGCGGCAGCCAGCTCCCGAATCCATTCGGCATGAACGGCAAGCGCAGGCTCCCGGCCGGCGAGAACCTCTTCGTACAGAGCTTTGTTTCCGCTCAAGATCTCGGCGATGCGGGCAAGCTCCTCCTTCAGCCGTCCAGGAAGAATCGCCAGCCCCATCACTTCGATCAGGCCGATATTCTCCTTCTTGATATGGTGCATTTCGCGATGCGGATGGAATATCCCCTCGGGGTGCTGATCATTCGTCCGGTTGTTGCGCAACACGATGTCCATCTCATAGCTGCCGTCAGCGCCCCGGCGAACGATCGGCGTAACCGTGTTATGCGGGACGAACTGCCCGTTCTCTTCGGTGAAGGCCAGCACCTCGGCTTCCGGGTCGCTATAGTTTTTCCATTTCTCGTACAAATCATCGGCAGCGTCGAGCAGCACGTCAGGCTGATGGCTGTTCAGGCGCAGCACGGTCATCGGCCATTTCACGATGGAGACCGTGACTCCCTCGAACGCTTCATGCCTGAACGTCGCCTCGGCCGGCGCCTTCTCCAGCGGGAACGTATGCCTGCCCCCCTGGAAATGGTCATGGGTCAGAATCGAACCGCCGACGATCGGCAAATCCGCGTTCGAGCCGATGAAATAATGAGGGAATTCCGCTGTGAAATCCAGCAGGCGCTTGAAGGTATCCCGCGTCAGCTTCATCGGCACATGATCGCGATGGAATACAATGCAATGCTCGTTGTAGTATACATAAGGTGAATACTGGAACAACCACGGCTCATCGTTCAGCTCAAGCGGAATGACCCGCAAATTCTGCCTTGCCGGATGATTGACCCGCCCGGCATAGCCTACGTTCTCCCGGCAAAGCTGGCATTTGGGGTAGACCGGAGGAGGCAGCAGCTTCGCCATCGCAATCTCCTTCGGGCTCTTCTCCGGCTTCGATAAGTTGATCGTGATCTCCATCTCGCCGTAAGGCGTCGCCTGGTTCCAGTAAATATTATTCGCGACCCGGTCCATACGGATATAATTGCTGTCCACGGCTAGGCTGTAGAAATCCCGGGTCGCCGCCTCGATCCCTCTCTCCTGGAGAGTCTTCCTGAACGCAGCGATCGTCTCTGACGGACGGGGCATCAGCTGCCCCATAATTCTAGCGTCGAGCAAATCACGGTACGTGTCGGAATCATCCGGAATGAGGCCGATCGCATGGCCGTAATCAATCAGAACGTCCAGCGGCCCCCGAAGCTCTCCCGTGAAGGGCTCCGCCGCTTCCGCTGTCCAAGGCTCATCCATTCCGAACAGCTCCAGCAGGCGGTTGCGCGTATAATCAAGGTCCAATTCCTCGAACAACCGGTGCTCAAGCCCATATTGCAGCAACTGCTCTATTGCTAGCTGCGCCTCTTGTACAGTTCTCTCATTAGCTGCCACATCCAGCCCCTCCTTACTTGAAATCGTCATAGCCGCCCGGATGCGCGCTGTGCCAAGCCCATGCGCTGCGGATGATATTGTCCAGGCTGCTCCGCGTCGGCTGCCATTTCAGAATAGATCTTGCCTTGTCCGAAGAAGCGATCAGCACGCCAGGGTCCCCGGCACGACGCGGACTCACGACGACCTCGAAATCACGGCCGGTCACTTCACGTACCTGTTCAATGACTTCCTTGACCGAGAAGCCTTGTCCGTTCCCGAGATTGAAAATGTTGCTCTCTCCGCCAGCAATCAGATGCTCTACCGCCAGCAAATGGGCATCCGCCAGATCGCTGACATGGATATAGTCGCGAATGCACGTGCCGTCCGGCGTATTATAATCATCGCCGAAAACGGAGATCGAAGGCCGCTGCCCAAGCGCAGTTTGCAGGATCAGCGGAATAAGATGGCTCTCCGGTCTGTGGTCTTCCCCGATTCGTCCGCTCTCGTGCGCGCCCGCGGCGTTGAAATAACGAAGGGATACGTACTTGATGCCCAGCACCTTATCGAACCAGTCGATCATTCGCTCCATCATCAGCTTTGTCTCTCCGTATACATTCGTCGGGCGAGTCGGATCGCTTTCCTCGATCGGCACCTTTTCGGGTTCTCCATAAGTAGCCGCTGTGGAAGAAAATACGATGCGCCGCACATTCGCCGCATCCATCGCCTCAAGCAGGCAGAGCGTGCCGTACACGTTATTGTCATAATATTTCACCGGCTTCTGCATGCTCTCTCCAACCAGCGAGTTGGCCGCAAAATGAATGACCGCTTCGATCTCATTCTCGGCGAATAGCTTAGCCAGCAGCTCCTTGTCGCGCAAGTCCCCTTCATACAGCTTGCCGCCCAGAAGCGCTTCGCGGTGTCCCGACTGCAGGTTGTCGAGAATGACGACCTCCTTTCCGCGATCCAGCAATTCCGCCACCGTGTGCGATCCAATATAACCTGCTCCGCCAGTAACCAAAATAGCCATCTTATTTCTCCTCCTTCATTTGATGTACCCCGTGCCCTACTCCGCAAACATAGAATTCAGCCTCTAGACCCGTACGGCGCTGGTAAGCCTCGCCTACCTGCTTAACAAAGGCTTCCACGGCATCTTCATGCACGAGAGATACCGTGCAGCCGCCGAAGCCGGCTCCGGTCATCCGCGAGCCCAGCGTGCCCTCGATGCGGCGCGCTTCCTCCACCATTACGTCCAGCTCGGAGCAGCTCACCTCGTATAAATCCCGCAGGGAATCATGCGACGCATTCATCAGCCTGCCGAAATGCTGCAAATCGTTATTCTTCAAAGCCTCTACGGACTCCAGCACGCGAGCGTTCTCCAGTACGACATGCTTCGCCCGGTGAAGCAGCACCTGCTCCGTAAAAACCGGCTCTAGCTCAGCCAAGCGCTCCGGCTTCAGGTGAGCCAAATAGGCCAGGCCCGGCTCGTGAGCCTGCAGCAGGCTGAGCGCTTCGTCACACTGCGAGCGGCGCTCGTTGTATTTGGAATCGACCAGCCCTCTCCGCTTGTTCGTATTGCCGATCACCAGCTTGTAGGCTCCGGTGCGGAACGGAACCAGCTCATGTTCAAGCGTGTCGCACATTAGCAATATCGCATGATCCTTGGCGCCGTTGGCTACGGCGAATTGGTCCATGATGCCGCTGTTGACGCCGACGTATTGATTCTCGGCACGCTGGGACAGGCGGGCGATTTCCACCGTATCCGTCTCTTTCCCCTCCATCGTCAGCAGTGCAAATGCGGTAACTACTTCAATCGAAGCCGAGGAGGACAATCCGGCGCCATTCGGAATCTCTCCGTGGAACAACAAATCGTAGCCGGTTGTCAGCGAGACGCCAAGCTTGCCAAGCTCGGAAACCACTCCGATCGGATAGTCGACCCATTCGCCTGTTTTGGACTGTCCCAGCTCATCCGTCTCGAATTCTGCGGTATACGGAAAATTTGCCGAGGCAAAGGTCACCTTGCGGTCAGGACGGCGGCGAACCGCCAGCGTCGTTCCGAATTCCAGCGCTGCCGGCAGAACGTAGCCCCCGTTATAATCGATATGCTCGCCGATGAGATTTACTCGCCCTGGCGCATTAAATACAAATATGTTCTCTTGAGCGCTCCCATAATGAGATAGGAACAATTGCTCCATTTCCTGTTTGTTCAACCTGCACACCCCATCTTCATGGAATATTCGTTTCTGCTTTCAGTATAAAGATTTCACGTTAATTTGATAATGTATGTATGCGAGGTTTGTATGGATAAATGTGACCTTCCCAAGTAGAATATAGAGTAGTACACATCCATTGCCAAGCATGAAGGAGGCTACCCCAATGCTGCAAGAAACCTATAGCGCTGCCGCCAACCCCGAAGTATTTGATGAGAGCGACCTGCACATTTTATTTGCCGGCGAGAGCCAGACGAGACCCGATCACCGCGTCGGTCCGAAGGTCTATGACTATTATTTGCTCCACTTTGTCGAAGAGGGCAATGGAACCTTCCAGACAGAGTATTCCATATATGAGCTGCAGCCGGGAGACGGATTTCTGATTCATCCGAACCAGCTTGTCAGCTATGCCTCAGACACTGTGACGCCGTGGCGCTACCGTTGGATTGCTTTTACAGGAGCAAAGGTGCCGGCGCTTCTGGAGCGGGCCGGACTGACGCCCATGCACCCCGTTATCCATGCCCCTGCGGACAGCAGCATCCCCCGGCTCCTTCTATCGGTACTGCAGGAATTTCGCAGCAAGAAGCCGAGCTCGCACCTGCATTCCCTTGGCTGCCTGCACTTGATAATGGCCGAGGCGGAGGACTCTCACCTCAAGGAATCGACCCTTCCCTCAGGGGAATCGGCGGTGCAGAAAATCGTCAAGCAAATGATTTACTATATTTCAAGCCAGTACGCCCATCATGTATCTATTGAAGAAATGTGTTCCAGCCTTGGGTACAATCGCGCTTACCTGTCCCGGATTTTTAAGAAGGAGACAGGGTTAACCCCTGTCACATATTTGCTGAAGCTCAGAATCGATAAATCACGGCAGCTGCTGCGCGAGCGGCCCGAGCTGTCCATCGAGCAGATTGCCGCATCCGTCGGCCTGAACGATGCGCTGTACTTCTCGCGGCAATTCCGCCGATTTCACGGACAATCGCCAAGCGAGTACCGGAGAAGCGCCCCCGGCAAGGACGGAATATCCGCGCGCTGGAGACGTTAACCGGAATCGACCTAATCATTGACGATACGCCAGAGGCGGTCATTCTGTCGGGCTTTGATCCGATTCGCCGCGAAATCGCGCGCACTTAATAGCCAGAGCCCGTTTCCTTCTTGTGGAAACGGGCTCTTCTATGTGTATGCTGCATGATCAATGATCGCCGTGGTTATGCAGGATCGTGTCGATCCGGTTCAATTCTTCTTCGGTGAAGTTAAGCTTGTTTAGCGCTTGAACATTCTCCTCGATTTGGCTGACCCGGCTAGCGCCGATCAGTGCGGATGTGACTCTGCCGCCGCGAAGCACCCAAGCTAGCGCAAACTGGGCGAGGCTCTGGCCGCGCGCCGCAGCCATCTGGTTCAGCGCACGCACCTTGCGCAGGGTCTCTGGCGTGATTTGCGTCTCCTGCAGAGCGCCGGTCGGGTTCTTCGCCCGGGAATCCTCCGGAATGCCGTTCAAATACTTGTTCGTCAGCAGCCCTTGAGCGAGCGGGCAGAAGGCAATGCTGCCGACGCCGTTCTCCTCCAGAACATCCTGCAGCCCATTCTCGATCCAGCGGTCCAGGAGCGAATAATTGGGCTGATGGATGAGCAGCGGCGTGCCGAGCTGCTTCAGGATGGAGATCGCTTCCTTCGTCTGCTCCGCCGAATAGCTCGATATGCCTGCATACAGCGCTTTGCCCGAGCGAACGATATGATCCAGCGCCATCATCGTCTCCTCCAGCGGCGTATCCGGATCAAAGCGGTGAGAATAGAAGATGTCCACGTAATCAAGGCCCATCCGCTTGAGGCTCTGATCAAGGCTGGCGATCAAATACTTGCGCGATCCCCACTCGCCATAAGGGCCAGGCCACATATAATAGCCGGCCTTGGAGGAAATCACCAATTCATCCCGATAGGGAGCCAGATCCTTCTTCAGCACGGTTCCGAACATTTCTTCCGCCGAGCCCGGAGGCGGACCGTAATTGTTAGCCAAATCAAAATGGGTAATGCCCAGGTCAAAGGCCCTGCGAATCATCTCGCGGCCGTTCTCAAATGTATTTACACCACCAAAATTATGCCATAATCCAAGCGATATGGCCGGAAGCTTAAGGCCCGAACGACCCACACGATTATATATCATCGACTCGTACCGGTCTTCACTAGCAACGTATGCCATTTAGTTCCCTACCTTCCTGCTGTAAATTATCTTTCGAAAAATATCATATCTCGTTCAAACCCCTTTGGCAAGAAAGAAGAAACCGTTTTCGTTCATCGCTAATCCGTCCAGATCCCGTTCTTCAGCAGGGATTCCACCTTCCTGAGCACCCCGCCAATCGGCTCCGCAATAAGCAAATCTGCCTGGTGGTCATAGGCCGTCGGCGATGCATTCAAGAGCACTGTCCGCTGTCCCCGGAAGTATGTGACCAGATGGGCTGCCGGCTGAACGGTCAGTGAGGTTCCGCCAATCATCAGCAAATCCGCTTCGCTGATCGCCTCGACCGTCCTTGCGATAACGTCGTTGTCCAGATTCTCGCCGTATAATACGACATCCGGCTTCACCGTCCCTCCGCAGGCCTGGCATTTAGGCACGGGATCGCCCATGCTCATGATCTCCTCCAGGCTGTGGAACCTTCCGCATTCCATGCAGTAATTGCGGTGAATCGAGCCGTGCAGCTCCAGCACGCTGCGGCTTCCCGCCTTCTGGTGAAGGCCGTCGATGTTCTGGGTGACGACCGCATCCAGCTTACCCTCCTCCTCCAGCCAAGCCAGGAAGCGATGGGCCGGATTCGGCTCTGCGTGAAGATGAATCATCTTCGTTTTATAGAAATCATAAAATACCTCCGGATGGCGATCGAAAAAAGGCCTGCTCAATATTTCCTCCGGGGAATACGGCGAGGCCTTCTCCTGCTGGTAAATGCCCGCCGCGGAGCGAAAATCGGGAATCCCGCTCTCTGTTGAAATGCCTGCCCCGCCAAAAAATACGATCCTGCGCCCCTCCCTTACCCAGGACGCCAGCTTCTCGATTTTACTTGTCGTCATGAATGCTATGCCTCCTTCAATACTTTCATTTCCAAGAAACTGCGGATAATCACATCAGCATCCAGCAAATACGCCTCTCCTCCGCCGTCCGGAGCGAGTCCGACCGTCATCTGCACACCCGCTTGCTTGCCCATTTGCATATCCCCGTTGCTGTCTCCTACAACGATGGCTTGCTCCGGGGAAATGCCCAGCTCGCGGCAGGCAAGCTCGGCCATTTCGGGAAAAGGCTTGCCCAGGCTTACCCGGTCCCTGCCGATAATCGCCCCGAAATAACGCTCGATTCCCATCCAGCTTAAATGCTCGCGCGCGGCTTCCGTCGTATCCGACGTAACGACGGCGAGCTGGACCCCCTGCCCTTGGCAGTCGTTCAGGATGGCTTCGAGCCCCGGCATCGGCCTGGCATTCCTGCGCTTCTTCAGCTCGATCATAGCCGAAGAGCTGAACTGCCTAACCTGGATTAGCGCTTCGTTCCAAGGGACTCCCGCCGCATAGAGCTGCCAGGCGAGCAGGGCGGTAACCTCTTCCTCGCTCCCCATCGCCAGCGGACCCGTCTTATCGTAGCCCGCAATTTGCTGGCGGTCATCCAGTTGGATTCCCAGCAGGGCCTCCCTGCTGCCAATCCGCGGCGCGCCCATCATCTCCAAATGGCCGTCCAGCAAATCCAGCAGCGCCATCGCCCACTCGCCCCAAAGAGCCATAAAATCCAGCAGGGTTCCGTCTTTATCGAATAATATCGCTTGGCAGGACACTGCCTTTTGCCCTGCCTGTACTATTGCCATAGTCTTCCCGCCTCGCCTTCATTCTTCTTTTCATACAGTTTCATGGAGTTGTCTATCGCTAACGTTATTGTAACCCCAAAATAGATGAAGTGCCAAAGACTGGAGAAGCCTGTGGCAAAGGAGCTCCTTCAATCCATACACCGCAGTGGTCTTTATTTTCATATAGGATTCAATACTTTGCCACAAATGAACGAACTGATAGCGTTTTCCCTTGTGATAACAATCACATGTAGAGTGCATAAAAAATCGTACCTTATATTACAGAGCCAAAATATTTTAAATTTTGAATGTTTTATAGGTATAGGAGGCTGCCAGTATGATGACCAAGACAAACATCCAATCGAATCCGCAGGGAGAGACGTTCTTCCTCAACCTTCGCTTTTTGCTGATGATCTGCGTCTTCATCGGCAATGCCATTGAGCCTTTGATCCAGGATATCACTGCCATGCATGCTTTATATATGTGGATTTTCACGTTTCATATGCCTCTGTTCGTTTTTGTAACCGGATATTTTGCCAAGGCCAATCTGCTCGGCCAGCCCGGCCGCAGGCTGATGCTGCAAATCAGCCTTCAGTACGTCATCTTCCAGAGCCTGTATTCCATACTGGACGTTACGGTGTTCAAGGTGCAGAACGTTCACCACTCCTTTTTCGCCCCGTACCTGCTGCTCTGGTTCCTTGCAAGCCATTTCTGCTGGCGTCTGCTGCTCATCCTCTTGAGCAAATGGACGCCCCTCCAGCAGCTGGCCGCATCGCTGACCCTTGGCGTGCTCGTCGGCTACCTGCAAGTGGATGGCGCCTGGCTCAGCCTGTCGCGTACCTTCGTGTATCTGCCCTTTTTTATTGCCGGCTACCATTTCTCATTTGTTAGCGCAGCGAAACTCTTTACTCCTGGGGTCCGTATCTCAGCAGGGGCCTTGGCAGCCGTGCTGCTTGGAGCCGTAAGCCTGTGGGGGCATTATATCGATCCCGGCTGGCTGTACGGCAGCATGACCTTCAGCCAGCTCGGGCATAGCGAATGGTATGCCGGAACGTATCGGCTGGCTCTTTACGCCCTGCAGCTTCTGGCTGGAATCGCCTTCCTCGCTGTCGTACCGCTGCAAGAGAGCAGGCTAACGGATCTTGGCCGGCGAACTTTATATGTCTTCCTGCTGCACGGGTTCATCATCCGGTTTGCCGCTGTCTCGCCGCTGTACAAATATGTAACGAATACGGCGGCTTCGGTTCTGCTGGTAATCGGGGCCATCCTCCTGACGCTTCTGCTCAGCCATTCCCTTATCCGAAAATGGACGTCGCCTGTCATCGAGCCGCCGGTTCAATGGCTGCTGAACCTGGAGCGCAGGGCATTCCGCCCGTTTGGGGCAGCCAGCAAGCACTAGCCCCTAGGAAGGCGAAATCTGAGAAATATCACCAATTTTAGAGCCGTTTGGCTCTTTTTTTGCTTTTGGCGTTTCAAACTAACTGACTGTGGTAAATAACTCTTACGAAATGAAAACATTTGACGTGAGGAGTTGATAGGAATGCCACGCGAAAACGGCAAAATGAGCCGCCAGGAAGCCGGTCGCTTGGGAGGACAGGCGACTTCCAAAAACCACGGCAAAGAGTTCTATCAGGAGATCGGGCAAAAAGGCGGAGAAGCTACTTCCAGAACCCATAGCAAGGAGTTCTACCAGGAAATCGGCCAAAAAGGCGGAGAAGCTACCTCCGAGAAGCACGATAAGGAATTTTACCGCAGAATCGGACGCATGGGCGGAGAAGCCCGCAGCAGCAATAACAATAAATAAGGATGGGATTCCATCCGTGTACGGGAAGAGTTCCAGACTGGACTGGGGCTCTTTTTGGGTTAAAAACCTTTCTTCCAATCCTGATCAAGCGCTAGAAAAAGCGGATTACATATGATAGACTTTAGAGAAAACCTTTAGCGGTGTAAAGTTCCAAAATCACAATATACATTATATGGGGGGATAGGCAACCATGACTGCCAAGAAAATGCGTTCAGATATGATCAAAAAAGGCTTCGACCGAGCGCCTCATCGCAGCTTGCTGCGAGCTGCAGGCGTAAAGGACGAGGACTTCGGCAAACCGTTTATCGCCGTGTGCAACTCCTACATCGATATCGTTCCGGGCCATGTGCATCTGCAGGAATTCGGAAAAATCGTCAAGGAAGCGATTCGCGAAGCCGGCGGTGTACCGTTCGAGTTCAATACAATCGGGGTAGATGACGGCATTGCGATGGGACACATCGGAATGCGCTACTCCCTGCCAAGCCGGGAGATCATCGCTGACTCTCTGGAAACCGTCGTATCCGCGCACTGGTTCGACGGGATGGTCTGTATCCCGAACTGCGATAAAATTACGCCAGGGATGATGATGGGCGCGCTGCGCGTGAACATTCCGACCGTATTCGTCAGCGGCGGACCCATGAAAGCGGGCGTAGACAGCAAAGGGCGCAAACTGTCCTTGACTTCGGTCTTCGAAGGCGTCGGCGCTTATCAAGCGGGCAAGATCGACGATGCCGATCTGCTTGAGCTGGAACAGTACGGCTGTCCGACCTGCGGCTCCTGCTCAGGCATGTTCACAGCCAACTCCATGAACTGCCTCGCCGAAGCACTGGGTCTAGCTATGCCGGGTAACGGTACGATTCTGGCTGTTGACGAGGCACGGAAGGATTTTGTAAGACAATCCGCCCGCCAGCTGATGGAGCTGATCAAGCTCGATCTGAAGCCGCGCGATATCGTTACGAAGGAATCCATCGATAACGCCTTTGCACTTGATATGGCCATGGGTGGATCAACCAATACTGTGCTGCACACCTTGGCCTTGGCCCAGGAAGCTGGCATCGATTACCCGCTGGAGCGCATCAACGAGGTGGCCAACCGCGTGCCTCATATTTCCAAGCTGGCTCCGGCATCCGATCATTTCATTGAAGACGTCCACCGGGCGGGCGGCGTAAGCGCCGTAATCAACGAGCTGCTGAAGAAGCCTGGAGCGATCCATGGCGGCCAAATGACTGTAACAGGCAAGACGCTTGCCGAGAACGTAGCCGGCTGCGAGGTCCATGACCGCGAAGTCATCCGTTCGATCGACAACCCGCATTCCGAGAAGGGTGGACTTGCCATCCTCTACGGAAACCTTGCGCCGGAAGGCTCCGTCATCAAGGTCGGGGCGGTTGACCCTTCGGTCGGCGGATACCATAAAGGCCCTGCCATCTGCTTCGACTCGCAGGAGCAAGCGCTGGAAGGCATCGCAAACGGCAAGGTCAAGGAAGGCCATGTCGTCGTCATCCGCTATGAAGGACCGAAAGGCGGACCGGGCATGCCGGAAATGCTCGCTCCTACTTCGCAGATCGTCGGCATGGGCCTTGGCGCAAAAGTCGGCCTCATCACCGACGGCCGCTTCTCCGGAGCTTCCCGCGGCATCAGCATCGGCCATATCTCTCCGGAAGCAGCCGAGGGCGGTCCAATTGCCTTTGTTGAAGATGGCGACATTATTGAGCTGGATCTGAATAACCGGAAAATCGAGCTTCACGTTTCCGACGAGGAGATGGAGCGCCGCCGTGCGAACTGGAAAGGCTTCGAGCCGAAGGTGAAGACAGGTTACCTGGCGCGTTATTCCAAGCTCGTCACCAATGCGAGTAATGGCGGCGTTATGAAGATTTAATAAACAGAAATGATCTCTGTTAAAACTCATAAGAAATAAGTTATAACTTAACAAAAGGGGCAGCTCCACATGTTGATTGTGGAGCTGCCCCTTTATTCATAGAGCCTAACACGGCTGGGTCGCGCTTAATGCGGTCTCCTCGCTCTGCTCGTTCTCCTCTTCGGGAGCAGCCTCTCTGCTTTCCTTATCGGAGAAGCGGCGATGCGAGCCGTCCTCGGAATATTTATCAAGCAAGAGGTCTATGGGCATCACGATAAGCTTAGGAATCAGTTCATGGGAGGAACGCTGCTTCAGACGGTCTCCCCCGGAAGGATGAATAACACTCATCAGAAACTTCAAATATAACCGTGTAGATTTCGCAAAGAAGCTGTCAGGAAGATCGGTCACCGTAAAACCAAACTGCTCGGGCCCTCGATTGATCATGCTCACCCCATACAATGCCTTCACATCAGTGAGCTCCGGGTTGCTTTGGACGTATTTCGCAAGCTCCGGCAGCGTCTTCTCCACGCCGCGAATCATTTGGATGGCGACCTGAACCGAGGTTCTGGAGCGCGCGCCGATTTCAAACAGCCGCTTATTATCGAAATGAAGCTCCAATACCCTGTCGCCGTTAACCAGTTCGATATCGCCATTCATTACCACGGGCTCCCCCCGGTACGGACGTATGCGGAAATGGAAAATCGGTTCATCCTTATTCGTCGTCCTTAGCTGGAACACAAGATGGAATACCTTCTCCCACAGCAGCCATAGGGCGACGACGACTCTTTTTCCGAAGGACAGCGTTGCAGGGCGTTTGGCAGCTTCCTTGGATGCTGCAGCCAAAGGCTTCTGGCCTCTGGCCTCCCGCTTCGCCTCCTCGCTCCGTTGTATCATATCGTCGATCCGGATCGTGCCAAGCCCCCGTTTCCCGGCCTCTTGAAGGACTCTCTCCAGAGCCGCGAGCATTTCCTTGGGCGCTTGGGCATTAGCACCGAGCGTATTTCCGCAATCATGCAGCAGGAATACTTCGCCGCCCTTCAGCTTCTTCAGCATGCGTTCGGTCAAGCGGTCAGCCCCAAGGCGCTGGCGCCAATCTCCGAACATAGAGGACCACAACACAATTTGCGTCTCATTTCTTCTGGCGAAATCGAACAGATTGACGATTCCCCAAGGAGGCCGGTAATAATGCGTATTGCTGCCGATGATGTCGTATATGATTTTATTGGTGCGCTGAATCTGTTTCTTGACAGCAGCAGGCCCCATTAACCAGTTCGTTTTGTGCACATAGTTATGGATCCCGATCAAATGCCCTTCTTCATGCATTCGCTTGATTAATTGCGGATGCTTCTCCGCATTGGAGCCAACGACGAAAAACGTGGCTTTCGCTTCATACTTCTTCAACAGGTCAAGGAGCTGGGCCGTATATACGGGATCCGGGCCATCATCGAAGGTAAGGGCAAAATCATTCATGCCCACCCCGCGCCGAAATACGCGAAAACCGAACAGCCGCGTAATCAATCCGGGTATGAAAGCGTAGAGCGTTGAAATGTAAAACAACCACAGCAGCAAAGTCTCCATGTTTTTTTCCCCACTTTTCTATCTCATTCACCTGACTTTGGCGGGCCCTAAGGCTTTTAGTGTATCCCTTTTATTTTATCATATTAACTCCAAATTTAGGGCCTTTTTTATTCATGAATTCTCGCTGCTAAAATATCCATAACATGCCGAAATAGCTCTGTAGCCTGGTGGGGCGCGCCGATTGGCCGCTTCTCCACAAGAACCGCCACTGCATAAAGCGGCTCCTCCACCGGGCCGTATCCGATGAACCACTGGTGGTTGGCCGCTCTGCCGGCAGGCGAGACCTGGGAGGTTCCCGACTTGCCAGCCAAATGCCACCGGGCACTTTGCAGGGATTGCCCCGTTCCTCTCTGCACCACTTCCTTCATCCAGCTTCGCAGCATTTTTGCCGTTGTCGGAGAGACCGCCCCATAGGCTGAAGGCGCGGAGCGGGGAGGGAGCTGAAGCATCCGTGTCCCATTTTTAAAATAAATGTCCTGCACCAGCCGGGGGGCCATGACTTTCCCATCATGCAGCAGGGTTACGACCATATTTGCTGCCTGCAGAGGAGAGAGCATCACGTCCCGCTGCCCCAAGGCAGTTTGCGCCCTTGCCCCGCCATCGGGCCTAGTGCCCATGGCGAACACTGTTCCAGCCTCCTCCTGATCCATCTGTCTCAAGCCCGCCCCATCCAGAAAGGACGGGTCATGCCAGCCGACCAGGCGTCCGACTCCCAGTTTATCCGCAGTACGCTGGATGCTGGCAGCCGTCAGCCTCTCGCCTAATGCGGCAAACACGATATTGCATGATTGGGCATAAGCCTGCTCCAGCGTAATCGTGCCATGCCCTCCTTCCTTCCAGCACGAAAGCCCGTATTTGCCATAATGGCCCGTACAGTGAAACTTCTCTGTGGCTGTTGCCAAGCCTTCCTCCAAAGCTGCGGCGGCGATCACCGTCTTAAAGATCGAGCCCGGGACCGCCGCCTTTACCGCATGATTGCTCCAATTTCCCTGCTCCAGATCAATTTTCTGGGGATTAAAAAAGGGACGTGACACCATAGCGACGACATCTCCTTTAGCGGCATCCAGCACAACAATTGCCCCTTCGCGAATCCCCATTTGCTCGCTCAAATCCTCCAACTGATGTTGAATCGTCCCGTCTATGGTCGTCCGTACACTGAGCGGATAGTAGCGATCATTGGCAGAGGTAAGGCGCGTGCCCAGCTCGAATAGCGGCCGCTTCTGTCCATCCACTGAAAATGCCGCCCGGGTAGACCCCACGCCTCGCAAAAACATGTCAAACGTTCGCTCCAGGCCGGATGCCCCCACTTGCATCGTTAAAGGAAGCGACCGGCCGTTGGACCGGCCGGACAGACTGCGAATAAAATCAGGGCGTTGAGCGACATAGCCAAGCCACTGCTTCCCTGAATCCGATTCCGAATATCGCTGCATATAAGGGAGAATTTCAAAGCCGCTGATTTCCATCCATTTGCCTGCTTCATCGCCAGATACAGCAAGCGCCCTTCCTTCGCCGTCAGCCCAAATATACGGGTATTGGAGCTTGCTCCATCTTCCTTCCAATTCAGCAGCAGATACACCCAGTAGAGCGGCAATTGCATTTAATTGAACGGCATCCGGCAGCTCCTTGACAGGGAACAGTACGGGAACCCAAACCGCCCTCCCTGTCAAAGGGGAGCCATGCCGATCCAGAAACTGCCCCCTTCCAGGGTCAAGCACGATCCCTTCCTCGCGCTGGCGCACGGCCAGCTCATTGATCGTCATCCCTGAAGCGCTTATCGCCATCTTTGCGGAATGGATCTGAATCCATACAACTCTAATGGCGTATATGCACAGCATGAACGTAAAGCCTATTAAAATATAAAATATGCGTTTTTTCCGAAGTAATGCCATCGTCCCCCACCTTTCCGCCTTCTCATTATTTCCTGGGAAAAGCCGATTCACACCGTCTTGCCCATTCTGTAGGAAAAATAACTCGAAGCTAAAGGGAAAAGCATCTGCTGCTTGCTTGCCGGAGAACAGTAAAAAGCCCGCCTTAGCTAAAAGCTTCAGTCGGGCTTTCCTAATCATTATTCAAAAAATATCTCTACAATTTCAATATTGCGCTCACGTGACAAATCGCGGAAAAAGTTATCAACCTTCACGAGAGGCTTAAAAATATCCGTAGGGTTGTTATACACTATGGTTGCCGTTTCTCCATTGCTTAATTGTACCCGTTTGCCCAAGAAGTTCGGCAGGAGATTCTGGGTCAACGCTTGAACCGCCCTTTCATTCAACTTTCCGAAGCCCAGCTCATACACTTTGCGCAGCACAGTGATCAAGCTGTCGTGAGACTGCCTTGTCGGCGAGGTCGTCATCTCGACATAGGCATTGGCTACGGCTACGATTTCTGAATAAGGATGTATCTCACCTTTACCGATGCCCATAGGATATCCCGTGCCATCTTCGTATTCATGATGCTGGAGAGCAGCAAGCGCAATCGCCTTATTATCTTTGATGGATTCGCGGATAATCTCATAGCCATAACTGGTATGGCGCTTCATTTCCTCCAGTTCCTCACCCTGCAGATCCTTTTTGTTCTTTATGGATTGGCGCACACGGCTCTTGCCGATATCGTGCAAATACCCTGCTTTACTGATCTCATGACACTCCTCCCTAGGGTATCCGAGCCAGTTAGCTATGTAATAAGATAGTAGCCCGACCTGCAGCGAATGGTTGTAGATGTTCACATCATCGTTGCCAAGCATATACAGCAATGAAGTTACATTCTTTCGTTTGTCCAATACTTCCAAGGTTGGCAGCAGCTTCTCGTCAACCATGGACTGATTGAATTTGCCCGTAGTCAAAGCTTCAAGAAAGATGGCCTGATAAGCTTGAATGGTTTTATCGAAATTTTCCTGCAGCTTTCTGGTGAAGCCTTCACTTCCCGCAGCTTCTAAAGGCTCTGCCTGAATGCCTCCCCGCTCAATGTCGACATAGTCGATGCTTTGCCGAATTAACAAGGCAATCTCCTCGGCCCGGATGACCGTTCCTTTAGGCAAAACGTGCAGCCCTGCACGATTGAAAGTGTCTTCCCTTAATCTATCTCCAGCCTTAAGCTCCATAACATGAGTTCTCAAAATAAAGCCCCTCCCTTCTTTTCATCTTGTCGCAGTATAAGGCCATGTTCCCGGTCTTACAGGAACAGATACTCGATCCTACTGCCCTATTTATAATATCGAAAGCTAAAGTCATAAATTAAATAGTGCTAAAGACTATATCATGCAGCATTTTTTATATTACTATAGTACATCCAAAAAATAGGTCTTTCAGATCATTATTTGAGCATCATTCATATCAATAAGCAGCTTAGGCGCTATAAATTCAAAGCAAAAAGGGTGGAGATCGCTCTCCACCCTAATGCAATGAATATCTTCGTTAGTCCCGGCTCGCCAATTTGGCCAAAAGACGAACCATCTCGATATAAAGCCATACTAAGGTAACCATCAATCCGAAGGCCCCGTACCATTCCATATACTTCGGAGCACCCTGATTAGCACCGTTCTCGATAAAATCAAAGTCCAGGACTAGATTCAAAGCTGCCACGATTACGATGACGACGGAAATCCCGATTCCAATCCAATTGCTCTCATGCAGATAAGGAATGGAGATTCCAAAGAATCCAAGAACGAAGCTGAGCAGATATACAAGCGCAATGCCGCCTGTAGCCGCGAACACGCCAAGCTTGAAATTCTCTGTAGCTTTGATCAGTCTTGATTTATACGCCAGCAGCAGTGCGATAAAGACGCCCATCGTCAGCAGCGCCGCCTGCAGCGTGATGCCATTGTATAAAGATTCGAATCGCGCTGAAAGAGCCCCCAGGAACAGTCCTTCTAGAACCCCGTAAATCGGCACGAGAAACGGAGCTGTCGTCGGCTTGAAGCTGATGATCAGAGCAAGAACCAAACCACCTATGGCTCCGCCGATAGCATAAGGCAGTACGTTCTGCCCGTTGAAATGCATGGACCAAGTGGCAAATGCTCCCCCTAAAAGCACTGCGAGCGTAATGAACACCTTATTGACCGTGCCTTCAATGGTCATTGCCTCTTGTCCGGAATGATATCCGATCTGATCGAATGTCTTGTCATTCAATGTCGGATTGCCGCTACGACCTATCAACCTACAATCACCTCAGATATTTTTTATAACCATACTAACATATACTCTAATTTTGTCCATACTAGTACACCTATATTTTTGTTTAGGCTATACCGTGAACTTGGACAGGGAGTCCTTCAATCCATGGGATACATTCTCCAGCTTATTGGACAGGTTCACGAGCTGGTCGCCTACTGTCTGCTGCTCGCTGCTCAGCGAAGCAACCTCTTCTGAAGTCGCCGACGATTGCTGTGCTACCGCACTCACGTTGCTCATCGCTTCAGACAATACGGCTTGCGATTGATTCAGCTCATCGATGGATGCCGTTACGGAGTCCAGATGCTGCACGAAGCCCTCCATTTGCTCCTGAACGGATACGAAGATTTGGCTCGTCTCTTTCACCGACTTAATCTGATCCTGGAACAGCGGGCTAGCTTCGGACAGAGCCTGAACCGTCTCATTCATTTCCTTCTGGATGTTGTCGGTAATCTCCCCTACCATCGTAATGGATTGTCTGGATTGGTCGGCAAGCTGGCGAATTTCATCCGCAACAACCATGAATCCGCGTCCAGCAGCTCCTGCACGGGCAGCTTCGATCGTCGCATTGAGCGACAGGATATTCGTCTGCTGCGTAATGTTCTGCATGACATCAAGAACCTTCATGACCGACGAGGTGCTTGATTTCAGCGCATCGACCTTCTCAGTCAGGGCGTTAACCATTTCACCCGTTACACTTGTCTTCTGAAGCAGCTCATTCAGATACTCCGTACCCTGCTGGCTGGATTTCTCCACCTGGCGGGCAGACATCTCCATCTCTTTGTTTGCAGAAATAACATGATCCATTTGCCGCGAGATGTTCTCGGTCAATTCATTGCCCCGCTCAGCCTCGTTGGCCAGGCTTGTTGCCCCGTTAGCGATCTCTTCCGTCGCAATGGCAATCTCCTTGGCAGAGATGGCCGTTTTGTTCGATGCCTGCGTCAGCTCAGCCGCCGTATCGAGAACATCCTGAGCCGAACTGTTCGTCTGTTTGACGAGCTCTGTGATCTGCTCCATCATTACGTTAAAGCTGGCCGTAAGCATACCGATTTCGTCTTTGGATTTCGGCTTCATGCGGACGTTGAGATTTCCTTTTGCGCCTTCCTCCATCAAATTCTTAAGCTCGACTAGCGGACGGCCGATCATTCTAACCATCCACATTCCGATCAGAATGGCGATAGCGGCCACGACAGCCAGCGAGATAAACGTGGTTACCAGAATTCCTCTCGCGTCCTTCGTCAATTGGTCCGTAGGCAGCACGCCGAGCAGCGTCCAGCCCGAGTTTTGCTGCATATTATAAACTCCAAGCACCGTTCGGCCCTGCGCATTCTTGATGCGGGAGCTTCCGTTGGCCTCGCCCTCTTTTCTCTCGATGGCAAACTCGGACGGCTGTCCGTTCTCGCCTTGAACCGAAGAACCGACGATCACATTATCCGGCGTAAGCATTTGGACCTTCGAGCCGCTGCCGAGGTTAAGCTCCTGCAAATACCCGTTCAGAATATCCAGATTAATATCTGCTACGAGAACGAAACGCTTCATGCTGCTAACGCTTTGCACCGATCTGACCAATCTGAAAATTTGCGTTCCGCCCGAATTTTCATTGGTAGCCGTCACCCACTTCACCTGTGAAGTGCTTGCCATATCTTCGAACCAAGGCTCATTGCGGATGTTGTTGACAAAATTGTTGTCTGCGCTTCCAGAGGTGACGGGACCGATCAGACCCTCTTCCCCTGGAACCATATATACCGCCACCACGCCTTTGCTTGAGAACGTCATGGAATTCAGACGGTTCCGCATCTGGTTGGACGTCGTGAAACGGTCGTAATCCGACGTCGTGGAGAGCGTAGCATCGCGGATTGCCTTCTGCATTTCATCGTCAAGAAATACCTGCTGCAGAGTCTCTTCATACTTCTGGAATATAATGTCCAGCTTCTGCGAAGTTTGCACGATAGTCTGCTGGCTTGCTGTCTCAGCATTCTTCTCAATCGTCCCCTTCGCCATTTGATAGGATAGAATCCCTATCGCAAGGACGAATGACATAATGGCAATGAAGAAAATGAGAAACAATCGAATACCTACCGACCTGGCTGGATTGAAGTCTTTAGGAAGATGCTCGATTGCTGAATTAAATTTTTCCTTCCAGCCGCCTGCTTTATTTTTAGGCTGTCCGGGATCCGTACCTTTCTTTATCTCTTTCTTATTGTCTTTAGCTTGGTTCTCCTTCTTTGGAACCAATTTCATGTTGATCACCCACCGCTCATAATAATTAACCCACGAAAGTAGGACTTGAGGTCTCCCTCCAAACCTCATAAAATCTTCCTGTGCTGCTTGTTTATATTCGACAAAAAACTACCTTTTCCTTTTTTATTATCGGTAAAAATCTCCTATGAGTTTAACATTCCGCTAAAAAAGTTGAAATTGTAGTAAAAAAGAGCCTTTAGTCCTATTCGGACAAAGGCTCTTTCCGGCAATTTATTTTGCTATTTCTTTTTTCTCATCATATCGAAATAGGCTACAGGGTGATCCACTTTCATTTTAACCTTCTGCAGCGGGTGGCGTGCAGCATCGATTTCATTACCGTCCTCGTCCCACAGCAATCCCACAGCTTGCTTGAAGAAGGTTCCGTTCGGGCCGAAGAATTCGACCTCCTGCCCAGGCTTGAAATGGTTGCGCTGCTGTATAATCGCCGTTCCCTCCGCTGCATCGTATTCCATAACCAGACCGGCGAAGTCGTAAGGAACCGCCTTCTCCTCCGGTTCGTAAATATGATCCTCGTGGTCGGGAGTGTCGTAGAAAAAGCCGGTATTCAGCGGACGATTCGCCGCCTTATTAATTTCCTCCAGCCACTCCGGCTTCAATACATAATTCTCCGGATCGGCCATATACGAATCGATCGCTTGACGATAGACGTTCACGACAGTAGCCACGTAATGGATCGACTTCATGCGTCCCTCGATCTTGAAGCTGTCGATGCCGACATCGATCAGATCGGGAATATGGGCGATCATGCAGAGGTCCTTGGAGCCCATTGTAAACGGATTATCCTCCTCCCGGAAGAGCGGAAGCGGGGCAACTCCTAGCTTAGGCGATCGTCCTTCCTGAGCCATCGCAAATTCCTCTTCCGATACCCAATTTTGTTCACTCGGCCCATCCTCAAACAGATCGTACTTCCAGCGGCAGGACTGGCAGCAGCCTCCACGATTGGAATCGCGGTCCGTGAAATGGTTAGACAATACGCATCGCCCGGAAAAGGAGGAGCACATGGCCCCGTGGATGAAGGATTCAATCTCGATGTCTACATGCTTCTTGATTTCCTGAATTTCCTCCATGCTGGTCTCGCGGCCGAGCACGACCCGAGGCAAACCCTCTTCCTTCCAGAACTTAACCGCCTGCCAGTTGATCGTCGATTGCTGGGTGCTGAGATGCACCTCTAGCTTTGGCGCCACACGGCGCGCCGTGTCAATAATAATCGGATCGGCCGCAATGATGGCGCTGATCCCTACCTCCTGCAGATTGCGCAAATACTCCTCGATACCCTCGATATCCTCATTATGAGCGTATATATTCGTAGCCACAAATACCTTTGCGCCGTATTTCTTCGCGAACTCTACACCCTCGCGCATCTCTTCAAAGCTGAAATTATCCGCGTTCGAACGAAGACCGTACTTCTGTCCTCCGATATATACGGCGTCCGCCCCGTAATGGATCGCAAACTTCAGCTTTTCCAGATTTCCAGCCGGAGCAAGCAGCTCTGGCTTGTCTAGGCGATAGCGTTTCCCTGTATATTTCGGCCGATGTTTCTGTGTGGTTTGCATCCTCGTTCACCTCTTGCATCTATTTTACAATTATTTTGATTTATTAATATACCTGCTCTTTATAGAAAAAGCCGAAGGACAGCTCGCGGTCAGGATCCTGTACTGCCCGTATTTCATCTAGCCACTCTTCATTGAATTCATAGCCGTCCGGATTACTGAAATAGCTGTCGATCGCCTGACGATAAATACGGATAACTGTTGTGTTGTAGCTGACATCCTTAAGCAAAGTCTCGATTTTGAAGCTGTGCACGCCCGCTGCCATCAGATGATGCAGATCCTCTAAGATGCAAATATCATCGGAGCTCATAATATGCGTGCCATTCGAATCCTCATAAATCGGGAATTTCTCGCCGGGGCGCTCCGCCTCAACAAGGAATAATCCCCGTTCCCTTCCCAATTCATCCTTGGCATGCTCAAGCGCTCTTCCTTGATGCTTCAAATAACTGTCCACCAGGCGCCGCTTAGAGTGATAAATATTCGTCATGCCGTGAACCTGCACCTCGGACTCCAGCTTCAAATAAGGCTGCATCTCCGTAATTTCATCCATGTTCAACTCGCGGGCTAATACAACCCGGGAGGCGCCTTTGCTGCCCCAGTAATTTGCCGTTGCATAGTTGGTCGACGTCATCTCCGCATTCCAGTGCAGCTTTAATTTCAGATTCATCGAACGAACTGCCTGCAGAACCGCCGGATCCCCGAACTGTATGCCGTCTACCCCGGCCTGCTCCAGCTGCTGCAAATAGAGCGGCAGCTCCTTCAGCAGCTCATTGCTGATAATATTCGTTACGCTAACGTAAATTTTGGCGCCGCGAGCGTGAGCCCGCTTCACGGCTTCGGCGATTTCACCAGCGTTACAGCTGCCGGGCAGCCTCATGCCGTATTTCTCTTCCCCGATTAACGCAGCGCCAGCTCCCGCTTCCAGATAGCTATCCAGCTCGTTTAAAGAACCAGCCGGGACAAGAAGCTCCGGTTTGTTTCCCATTATCATACACCTCGGTTATTTGGCTGTAGCCTTACTTTTTTTGATATTCTGCAAATGCTCCGCATACGTTTTGGCGAATAAGTGCTCGCCGCTTCCGTCTTTCTTGGTAACATAGAATAAGTAATCCGATGCCTCCGGCTCCAGCGCCGCCTCGATTGATTTCAAGCTGGGGGCCGCAATCGGCCCGGGGGGCAATCCTTTGTACATATAGGTATTATAAGGGCTGTCCACGCTCTGCAAATCCTTGTATAACAGCCGTTCCTTCGGCTTATCAAGCAAATATTGAACCGTTGCATCGATTTCCAGCTTCATGTCCTTGGCAATCCGGTTATAAATCACCCCGGCGACCAGGGCCCGCTCGCTATCCGCTACAACCTCGCGCTCTACCAGGGAGGCCACTGTCATCAGCTGGTTGAAATCAAGTCCCCGGGCCTCCAGCTTACGCTCAAAATCGGGAATGCTCTTGATGCGCTTCTCCGTTTCCTGCAGCATCCGGGCAATGATATCTGCCTCCGTGCTCCCTTTCTCCAATTCATAGGTTTCCGGGAACAGATACCCCTCCAGCCGGTAATTCAGCTCCGCTGGCGCTGGAACATAGGCGAGAACGGCCCCTTCGATCCCCTCGGCCTCCTTCGCCAAATCCAGAAACACTTCCGGGTCCACATATCCCGCCTCGGCGAGCCTATCCGCCATTTGCTTGACGGTGTAGCCCTCGGGGATCGTAAAACGAATCATCTCAGCTTTGACTACATCGCCGCTGTTCAGCTTTTGAATGATCTCGTCATACGTCAAGCCCGGTTGCATTTCGTACACTCCAGCCTGGAATCGGCTGCCCTGGGATTTCCACTTTAAATAGGACTTGAACATGAAAGAATTTTTAATCAGGCCTTGGTCCTCCAGGAGCTTCGCAATAGAAGCCGTCCCTGTTCCCGGTGAAATCGTAAGCTGGACAGGCTGCCCAGCCCCCTTCACAGGCTGCATTTCCATATAACCATACGCGGCGAGCGCACCAGCGCCTATTATCATTAATAGTAATAAGGACAGCAGTCCCTTCCAAATCCTCTTCAATCTATCAGCTCCTTTACAGCCAAAAAGGGCGGAATCCGCCCTTCTCAGACCAATCTATAAAAATGACTCGTACACGCTATTCCGGGAAAGTTAATTCATCATACAGTTCGGAAACATTCTCCCATTCATCATCATCATCGATCGTGACCAGTTCCAGAGCTCCGTCTGCACTGCTGATAATTTTGAAGATTTCCGGCTCATCGCTCTCTCCTCCGCCTTCAGCGCGAAGAACAGCATATGAGCTTCCTGCAATATCGAATTCCTTCTCCACCGTATAATGGGAGATGCGCCCCTGCTCATCTTCAAGCTCGACAACAGAACCGAATGCGTCCTGTACACGAGAGGTCCAGACTACTGCTTCGGCGGAATAATCCATATTAATCCTGATCCTCCCCGTCGAACTCATCGATCAGCGTATTGAATGTCTCCTCGACGATTTCCCATTCCTCGTCGTTCTCAATCGTGTACAGCTTCAGGTCATCGCCGTCTTCCTCGTAACGAAATGCGTATACCTCTTCGGCCTCCTGGTCCTCATCCGATTCTACAGGAACGACCATCATATACTTCGCATCCGAACCGTCAACCTCGAACTTCATGATGACTTCGAACTCTTCCTCATTGCCCTCATCGTCAGGGATATAAATAATTTCCGGTTCTTCTTCATTGCCGATACGATCCTTAGACATATGCGATCACCCTCACTTTTTACTCTTAGAGTCCAAATAGTTTTGCAAAATCAAAACCGCGGCCATCTTATCCACAATGCCTTTGCGCTTCTTCCTGCTGACATCCGCTTCAATCAGCGTCCGCTGGGCCGAGACGGTGGTCAGCCGCTCATCCCACAGGTGGACAGGCAAATCGATCCTGCTCCGAAGCTCTTCCGCAAAGGCTTTGCATATTTCACCACGAGGACCGACCGAGCCGTTCATGTTCTTCGGCAGACCGACCACGATTTCTTCGATCTCATGCTGACTGGCCAGCTCAGCAATCCGCCCGTATTCGTCGCCTTCCCGCCGGCGCTCGATCACTTCGACGCCTTGGGCAGTCCATCCGAAGACATCGCTAACCGCTACGCCTATTCTTCGATCCCCGTAATCCAGACCCATAATCTTCATGCCATGCTCCTAACGGTGACTGGACATATAAAATCTCACCAGTTCTTCAATCAGTTCATCTCGTTCCTTCTTGCGCACCAGGCTTCTTGCATTGTTATGGCGCGGTATATATGCCGGATCTCCCGACAGCAGGTATCCGACAATCTGGTTGATTGGATTATATTCCTTGTCCTGTAACGCTTCATATACCGTAAGAAGAATTTCCTGCGCAGACGCCTCCTGCTCATCACCCTTGACATTAAACTTAACGGTTTTATCCATGTAGTCCATGATGACACCTCGCTTCTTAAGACATACGTCTTCTTGATCGCAGTCTGGTTTCCTCTTAGTCTACTCTTACTATATCATATTGTAGGTTCTTTAAGGAAATTTTCGGTTACGGCAACGAATATTACATGATTTAGCCTTGAGCCGCCATCCACTCTTCAGCAAGCTTCAATGCATCCTCCAGCTTGGAGACATCCTTGCCGCCGGCCTGAGCCATATCCGGACGGCCTCCTCCGCCCCCGCCGCATACAGCGGCAACTTCCTTGACCAGCTTGCCGGCATGAATGCCGCGCTTGACCTGCTCCTGGGGTACGGCTACTACAAAATTCACTTTATCGTCCATAGCTGCGCCAAGCACTAGGACTGCGTCAGGCACTTTAACCTTCAATTCGTCCGCCAAGGTTCTTAGCATATCCATGCTTGCCGCTTCTACTCGTGCTGCAAGAAGCTTGGCTCCTCCAACCTCGACAATGCGGCTCGTCAGCTCGCCTGCTTCAATCGCACTCAGCTTGCTTTGCAGCGACTCATTCTCGCGCCCAAGATCCCTCAGCTGCTGATGCAGTCCTTCGATCCGCTTCGGCACTTCGTTCACATTAGATTTCAACAGCGCTGCGGATTGCTTAAGCAGCTCAAGCTGGCCATCCATGTATAAATATGCTCCACGGCCGGTCACGGCCTCAATGCGGCGCACACCCGAACCGATGCCGCTCTCGCTGATCAGCTTGAACAATCCGATCTCCGCCGTATTGTTCACATGGCAGCCTCCGCACAGCTCCAGGCTGTAATCGCCTACCTGAACGACGCGGACAATATCTCCATATTTCTCGCCAAACAGGGCCATTGCGCCCATCGCCTTGGCTTCGTCGATCGGCTTGTATTCGATCACAACATCCAACGCGTTCCAGATTTGCTCATTCACCTTGCGCTCTATCTCCGCCAGCTCCTCAGGGGAAATGCTGCCCAAATGGGAGAAGTCGAAGCGCAGCCGCTGCGGCTCAACCAGAGAGCCCGCCTGATTGACATGCTCGCCGAGCACCTCTTTAAGCGCTTTGTGGAGCAGGTGTGTAGCAGTGTGGTTCTTCAGGATTTCACTGCGCAGCTTGCGGTCGACCTGAGCCGTTACAGTCACACCGACACGCAGCTCGCCCGAATTCACGGTCACTTGATGCACATGCTGTCCGCGCGGCGCCTTAAACAATCCACTTACTTCGGCGGTGCCCGACTCGCTAAGAATAGCCCCTTTGTCGCTGACTTGCCCGCCGCTCTCCGCATAGAATGGAGTCGACTCCAGGATGACCTGGCCGCTCTCTCCAGCAGACAGCACGTCGACGAACGCATCATTCGCAATGATCGCCAAAATGCTGGTGGACGTTTCTAGCTCATTATATCCAACGAAATCTGTTTTAGTCGTGAAATCGGCCAATACCCCGCCCTGTACGGACATACTGCCGCCTTTATGGCTCGCTGCCCGGGCACGCTCCCGCTGCCCTTGCATTTCAGACTCGAAGCCCTCGCGATCGACGCTTAGTCCGTGCTCCGCCGCAAAGTCCTCGGTCAGATCAAGCGGGAAGCCATACGTGTCATACAGCTTGAAGGCATCCGCCCCGCTGATCGCCGTACGCCCCTGTGCCTTGGCCTGCTCGCTAATCTCGGAGAGAATCGTCAGCCCGTCGCTGAGCGTTTCATGGAACCGTTCCTCCTCCGTGCGAATAACCTTCTCGATGAATTCCCGCTTTGCAACGACATCTTCGTAATAGCTGCCCATAATGTCGCCAACCGTCTTCACGAGGTTGTACATGAACGGCTTATCAAGCCCGAGCGTCTTGCCGTAGCGGACAGCCCGGCGGAGCAGGCGGCGAATAACATATCCGCGGCCCTCATTGGATGGCAGAACGCCATCGGCCACGGCAAAAGCAACCGTGCGGATATGGTCGGCGATCACCTTCATGGCGATATCGCTATCTTCGCTGGCACCGTACGAGATTCCGGAAATTTTCGCCGTATGATCGATGATCGGCATGAACAGATCCGTGTCGAAATTGGAGTTGACGTTCTGCAGAATGGAAGCGAACCGCTCCAGCCCTGCGCCGGTATCAATATTCTTGTTCGGCAGCGGCGTGTAGCTGCCGTCTTTATTGTGATTGAACTGCGAGAAGACAAGGTTCCATACCTCCAGGAACCGCTCGTTCTCACCGCCCGGCGTGCAGTCCGGATCGGACAAATCGCCGTAAACGTCACCGCGGTCATAGAAAATTTCCGTACAAGGACCGCACGGGCCTTCGCCGATATCCCAAAAGTTGTCCTCCAGCTTGATGATCCGCTCGGCGGGCAGGCCGATTTTCTCATTCCACAGCTTGTAAGCCTCCTCGTCCTCCGGATAGACCGTCACGGACAGACGCTCGGGATCGAATCCGATCCATTCTTTGCCCGTCAGGAACTCCCAAGCCCAGGTAATGGCTTCCTCCTTGAAATAGTCACCGATCGAGAAATTTCCCAGCATCTCAAAAAACGTATGATGCCGCCGCGTCTTCCCAACGTTTTCGATGTCATTGGTGCGGATACATTTCTGCGAATTTGCCATGCGCGGATTTTCCGGCTTCACCCGTCCGTCAAAATACGGTTTGAGCGGGGCCATTCCAGCATTGATCCACAATAGGGATGGATCGTTATGGGGCACGAGCGACGCGCTCGGTTCAATTTTATGTCCTTTGCTGGCGAAGAACTCCAGCCATTTGGAACGAATTTCACTTGATTTCATAGCTTCTGCTCCTCCTAATAAATCATATTCATATAGCATGGCGAGAGAATCTGAAAAAAAGAAAAAACGCCCCTGGATATCAGGGACGATTGACTCGCGGTACCACCCTGGTTATCGTATTCCCGGAATTGTGCCCTGCTCCGAAAGAAACGATCGCCTCGAAAGGTTCTCTAACGGGAACCACCCGGCGAATTTGCTTCGCTCTCTGAAATCAGCTTTCCGTCCGGCCAATGATCGGGTTCTTTCAGCCAACGCGTTATGAGCAGGACTTAATTATCAGCCGCAGCCTCGCGAAGGAACTCCTTCTCTGGAACATTGAACATGAACGTACTTCATTTCGTCAACGATTTACATTAATCCATTTTTGCATAAAACATTATTTTCATAAATCACTAATAAGTATATAAGGCGGATTTCCCGCTGTCAATGCGAATTAGACCGTTTTGCGGCGGACATAGTACGTGTAAAAATGCTGGATAATCACTTTTGCCACGGCAAATAAAGGAACCGCCAATATCAGGCCCGCTACTCCCGCGATTTCGCCGCCGACGAGAAGGGCGAATATAATCAGCATGGGATGCAGCTGCAGCGATCGGCCTACGACCTGAGGAGAGATAATATTGCTCTCGATGAATTGGCATATTGTGTTGACCAGAGCAACCAGCAGGACCATGCGCCATGAAATCGTGGTAGCCATAATAAGAGCAGGGGCCGCCCCCAAGAAGGGTCCGAGATACGGGATGATATTGCATACCGCGACGACTCCGGCAAACAGCAGTGCAAACGGCATGCCGATGATCATATATCCCAAATAGGCGAGTACCCCGATAATGACGCACACGAGCAGCTGCCCGCGTACATAATTGCCGAGCGCTTCATCGATATCTTTTAATAAAGCCACGATGGATTTCCGGCGGGAACGGGGCAAATAATGCAGGATCAACCGTTCAAAGGACTCGAAATCCTTCAATATATAGAAGATCAGGAATGGAATGATAAACGCATTAAACACTACCCCGATCGTCGTTCCGATATTGTCCAGGAACTTCGAAATCGCGTTAGCCAGCCGGTGCTCGAATTGGAAGAACCAATTGTTCATTCCCATCCGGATGCTGCCGGGAAGGAGACTGCTGTCCCAGCGGTTGATCATCTGCTGGGTATGTAAAGTCAACTCGGGCAAATGCTCGCCCAGCTCCTCAAGCTGCTCGATGAACATGGGGATCATATTGATCAGGATCACCGACAGACAGGTCAGGAACACGGCGTAGATCAGCAGTACGGCCATCGTTCTTGGCACCTTGCGTCCCCCCAGCATCCGTACGACCGGATTAAGGATATAGGAAATGATCATCGCTATGACGAAAGGAGCTAGCACCGCCTTCAGAAACCCGTAAACATGGAATAACATCGGGCGGAGAAGCCACAGGAAATAGAGGATGACGAGGCAGAGCAGCAGCCATATTCCATTGCGGAACAGTTTATTGTTGTGAATCGGTTCCACGCTCGATCCCTCCTTGGCGGCGGACTGGCTATAGGTCAGTATGTGCCTGCTGCGAAAAAAATAATCGTACATTTTTCCTCAAGCAGCATCATAGAATGAGATAAGCTGTTTGTGAAGCCAAGCCTGGCGATCAACCAAGCGACTGAATATAGCTAACACTCTCGCCAGGAGCTGCGGCGCGACGCAAAAAAGAAGCCTGTAAAACAACAAATCTGCTTCTAGTTGGCGTGCTTGGTCCTGAAAACCATGCGTAAGAAGAAGCTTGTGGGAACAATAAAACCCTTCTCCACATGGAGAAGGGTTCTCCGGCCAAATATAGCGATTACTCTATATGTAGGCCGACCATATTAGGTTGATGCTTGCATTTGCGAGATATCCTGAGCCAAATCCTCTCCGAAGAACAAATCATCCAAGGAGCTGAGCGTCCCGTCTTCCTCCACCTGATATACAGACATTTTCTCTCCATTTACCGTCAATTCAATAAAGCATCCCCAGCAATAAAATTGGTGGGAACCTATCTTCCCGATATCCTTGGAGCTGCAATTTGGACATTTCATTCAATTATCACCTATCCATTGATAGAATTCATGGTCTTCTCCAGCCATTGCTCACTGTTCGGGGGGACCATGATCGCATTTTCCCCTTTCGTCATCCCTGGTATAAGAGGCAGGATTTTACGCCCCTCCATTAGATCGGAGATGAATCCATCACTAATTTCGATACCAGTAATTGTATTTCCCAAATCTTGGTCAAAATAAACATCCGCAACGTATCCAATCATCGTCCCGTCTTCCGTGAGCACGGGAAGTTCCTTCAATTTGCCGTTACCCGAAACGAAGGTAAGCTGTATATTCTCGGCTCCCCATCTATGGACAGCCTGTTGATTGCGAATCATGACGGCATCCTCGCCGTAAGCGACGATATCTTCCCAGGGAACGACTTTGCAATTCGAGGAGAACATAGCCTTGCCCTCCAGAACAATCCCTGAGATGGTCCAATCTTCATTCAACACAACATCGAGGACTTTTCCGACCTGCTTGCCGCCTTCCACATCAAAGACGGACAAGCCTATCATATCCTGCAGTCTCATGAGTTCAGGTCCCTCCTCGCTGGGCTTGATAGCAGCTTTTGGTAAAAAAGTGAACCCATCCTCCTTTCGAACATTCTGAAAGCATAGCCCATTATAATTTTTTACGAAGACGGGATAGGATGGTTCCAACTTTTTCGGCGGTGTACTCCATTTCTTCACTAGTATTACCCAAGCCAAAGCTGAATCGAATCGCCGAGCGCAAAAGATTTTGCGGAAGATTCATGGCTTCGAGAACGTGGGAAGGCTCAAGCGATCCCGAGGTGCAAGCAGAGCCGCTCGCTACCGCTATGCCTTCCATATCCAGATTCATCAGCATCGTCTCCGTCTGCATTTCCGGGAAGCTGATATTTACGATATGCGGCAAATAAAACTCCTCATTTCCGTTGACATGGAAATGGCCGCGGCCGACGGTGCGCTCCAAATGGCCAAGCAGCACCGACCGCAGCTTCAAATCATGCTCGCGTCTTGCGGACAAGCCGGCAGCAGCCAGCTCCGCAGCCTTGGCAAAGCCGACGATCCCGGCCATATTCTCTGTGCCGGCCCGTCTCTTCTTCTCCTGCAGGCCGCCGTAAAGAATGGGCTCGACCATGCGTTGCTTGCGAATGTACAGCGCTCCCACGCCTTGCGGCCCGTTAATTTTATGCGAGGAAAAACTAATAAGATCAATGGGAAGCTCCTTGCAATCGATCGGAACGGCGCCCAGTGCCTGAACCGCATCGACATGGAATACGATATCCCTGCTGCTGGCGCGGAGCATTTCCCCGATTTCTACGATCGGCTGCAGGGTGCCGACTTCATTATTGCCATACATAACGCTGACCAGCACGGTATCCGGACGCAGCGCCTCAGCGACCTGCTCCGGATGAACGCGGCCGGTTCGGTCGACTGGAAGATACGTCACTTCAAAGCCCTCTTTCTCCAGCTTTTCGCAGGAGTGCAGTACGGCATGATGCTCGATGGCTGTCGTCACGATATGCTTGCCGCGTGATTTCTGGGCTTGCACCGTACCGAATAATGCCAGATTATCGCTCTCCGTACCCCCGCCTGTAAATACCAGCTCCTCCGGCTTGCAGCCGAGGGAAGCCGCCAGACGATCCCTTGCGCCGTTTAGTACACGCTTCGCTTCCCTTCCAAAGGAATGCACGCTGGATGCGTTCCCGAATTTCTCGGTCATGACAGAAATCATAGCCTCTGCCACCTCTGGGTGCAGCGGAGTGGAAGCGGCATGGTCCAAATAAATTTTTCTCATTATAACGATCACCTATCTTTGAAAGGTTGTGCAAGCAACCTGAATTTCATGCGTATTATTGCATTATTCCCCGGAAACATTCCCATCATAACGCCGTGCCAACCACGTGTCCAGCAATAAGTATCTTTTATCTTCAATTTTCTCTTTAATTTCCAAACGATTATACCGATGATAAAAGTATACAACGAAGGAGCGTGAGAATGATGCACGAACTAAAGATGGCAGTTACGCTGGAGCAAGAGGTCGTCATACAACTGGATTCCGGTGAGACAATGCGAGGTTTGCCTAAATGGAGCGCAGACCCGAAGAAAGTGCAGCTACGCACCGTAGAAGGCTCGTTTTGGGTTCTGCTGGAGGAGATCGTGCACGTCACCCGCATCATCCCTATTGATAAAATAGAAAAGCCTCGGCCGCAAAAAACGCAAACGAAGCGCGACGGCTCTTATTGGATAAAGTAAAGAAGTGCCCCCTCGGCACGGACAAAAGGTGCTATCCCAAAAGGTAGGCAGTTTAAATTACTTAAGGAATCGCTTCTCGTTTTTTTGAGAAATAGTCGGCCAGGATGGTTTATTCCAGGCCGGCTATTTTACTTTATAGGCCAGGAGTTTGTTCTGGCTGGCTATTTGACTATGTTGGCCTAGTCCCCCTTACTTCCAGAAGATTGGGGGCAGAAGAAAGCCACCCAACCTAAGGCTTACTTACGTAACTCGAAGCAGGAAGCGCCGACCTCCCGAACCTCCGAAACCTCGCCCCCCCGGATCCCCGGTTATTTTTTACCTAGCACAACACACTCTCTGATCCATGCATGAGCTGAACCGAGCGCGCCAGAGCGCAGCCCTCTTTACTGGTCTGCTGTCGATAGAGACAGTATTGTCAATTAGAAATGCTAGTCAGTCATTGGAACTCGTCCCTGGCCTGCTTTTTGTAGGGTAGATAAGTCATATTGCTTTAGATTTCCCGGTTTCCGCTGACTTTGATCCATGAAGCTTTACGCGGGCGTTCTGCGCAAGATGTACTTCTTTTCTGTAGTGCCGCTTCCTAACCTCATATCCGCTCTCGGTCTTCTCCTTGCCCTCCCGAGTGAAAGTCAGCTTCTGCCCCGCTGCACAGGCCATGTATCCTCAGCTTCATCATACTCCCAGTTGACTGGCTTGCTTATGTCTGTCCTTTTTCCAAGCTTTTGTTTTCTCTTAGTGATTGATGTTGTATTTGACGGTGGTTTTCAATGCTTCACCTTCTAGGTAGGCGTAATCTTGCTCGTTCCAGCATCCGGCGTCGGCAATGATTTTGCCATGTAATCGGCCAACTGCGCTTCTGCTTTCTCCAAGTGCGGCTTCAAAATTCACATGTCGGTCGGGCGTTGGTGAAATGCTATATTCGACAATCAATTGGTTCCCAGTTCCAATTTGTACGTTATATCCCGGTTTGAGCTAATCGTTTCACATGTGGCCTTACTTGATCCTCCGCATGAATGTGGCGTTTGGCTCAGTTTTGCTGTAGCTATTACGCTCGCCGAGAATCTCAAGTGCTGCTTATATTACTGCAGGCGGGAAGGGAGGTCTATAGTCAGTGTGACCAAACATGCTCTCAGCCCCCCTTTATTCCGAGCATGAATCGCGGCGAATTCTCGTTCTAAATGGATTTATAGTAGTTAATTTCTGCAGCAAAGAAAGGAAAGCAGATTTAAATGGATTCCATGTCGTTAGAAAAAGGAAAACTGTTCATCATGGGCGGGATTTTTGATTTTAGGTGCATGAAATCCATCTAATCCACTGAACCATTCGTTTAGAGCATCATTAGATACATGAATTCCAGTTAACGATCGAGTTCGACAGCTTCATAACATAAGTCAAAAAATGGGGTATTATGGTGGGTTCAACAACTAACACAGCATAGGCCAAAGAGTGAGATTTAGTGGTCGAGTTTAATAACGTACCTAGCATAAGCCAAAGAACGGGGTTTTAGTGTTCAAGTTCGACAGCCTACATAAAATGAGCTAAAGAATGGGATGCAGGCGAGGGAGAAATGGATACCGCCAAATGGATTCTGCAGAAAGCGGATCACTTTCCAAAAAAGGGGCGACCCTAGCCATCTATGATGACTTCTGGGACAGCCCCTTGGAATACAAACCAATTTCGGACTCCCCTTGGGAGTCTTTATTTCATGTATGCAATGTATGCATGAAATATCAGATGTAGAACATATAGTTGGAATTCGCGCCTTGCTCTTCGAAGTTGATCAGATTCTCCAGCGTCGTCGAATCCAGCACCTCGGCGATGCTGTCGCGGATGCGCAGCCACAAATCCCGTTTGGCCGGATCGTCCTCCTCCGTAAAGTCCACCGGCGAAATCGGTCCCTCCAGCACGCGGATGATATCACCTGCCGTAATATCCTCGGCTGCACGTGCCAATATATAACCCCCGTAAGCACCGCGTACGCTCTTTACAAGCCCGGCGTTCCGCAAAGGGGCGATCAATTGCTCCAAATAATGCTCGGACAGCTGGTTCTTCTCGGCGATGCTCTTCAAGGAAGTAGGTCCTTCACCGAACTTTGCAGCGAGCTCCATCATGATTGTTAAGCCATAGCGTCCTTTTGTGGAAATCTTCAAAGAAGCCACCTCTTTCAATTTTCGAGTAATCTTTATATAATTGAACTTTGATCAATAAAGTTATGACAGGGAACTTTGTCCGTACCGGAAGGGCACGTCAGCGTAATAACTCCCTATTCCTATCATTAACCTATGTTTATCGTAACACATCCCGTGTCTTTTGGAAAATAAAACAGCCCTGCTTCCCATAAATTGTTTACCTTCTATTAACAATTCAGGCGACTTCGCTTCAAGCAGGCTGCGTATGATAAAATATCGACAGGGAAACCGCCAAAGGAGTGATATAGATGTCTGGATCAAACAGCGAAACAAGAATTGTCGTCGGCATGTCCGGAGGCGTCGATTCCTCGGTAACGGCGCTGCTGCTTAAGCAGCAAGGATATGATGTTATCGGCATTTTCATGAAAAACTGGGATGATACCGATGAGTTCGGCCGCTGTACAGCGGAGGAGGACGCCGAGGACGTGCGGCGCGTCTGCGAGCAAATCGATATCCCGTACTATACCGTCAATTTCGAGAAGGAATATTATGATAAAGTATTTGCCTATTTTCTCGAAGAATATAAGCGTGGCCGCACCCCGAATCCGGATGTGATGTGCAACCGTGAAATCAAATTCGGAGAATTCCTGAATAAGGCCATAGATTTGGGCGCCGATTATGTAGCCACTGGCCACTATGCCCGCGTAATACGGGACGACGACGGCCAATACAAATTATTGCGCGGCGTCGACAGCAACAAGGACCAAACTTATTTCCTGAACGCACTGAATCAGGAGCAGTTGTCCAAAGCAATGTTCCCGATCGGCCATCTGCCGAAGCCAGAGGTGCGCCGCATCGCCGAAGAGGCTGGCCTGTATACGGCCAAGAAGAAGGATAGCACAGGGGTTTGCTTCATTGGAGAGCGTAACTTCCGCGAGTTCCTGAGCCAGTACCTGCCGGCCCAGTCCGGCGATATGGTTGATATTAGAACGGGAGAAGTCAAAGGCCGCCATGACGGCCTGATGTACTACACGCTGGGGCAGCGGCAAGGCCTTGGCATCGGAGGATCAGGCAGCGGCGAGCCCTGGTTCGTGGCCGAAAAGGATTTGAAGAACAACATTCTTTACGTCGTGCAAGGCGACAAGCACCCGAGCCTGTATTCCACCGGCCTGATAGCTTCAGGCGTGAACTGGATCGCAGGCCGCGACAAGTTGCCGGACAAGCCGTTCAAATGCACGGCCAAATTCCGGTATCGCCAGCAGGACCAAGGGGTTACCCTGACCCCTCGGGAAGACGGAACGATGTTCGTTGCCTTCGACCAGCCGCAAAAAGCGATTACCCCCGGACAGGCGGTCGTCTTCTACGATGGCGACGAATGCTTGGGCGGCGGAACAATCGAAGCCGCGGAGAAGCTGCCGGTACCTGAGTTGGGAGCGTCCCTAAGCTAACTGAAGCGTACGCACAAAGAGAAGGGGCTGTCTAATAAGTCTCCAAAATAAAAAGTTGGGCAAGAAAACGTAAAGTTTTCCGTCCAACTTTTTTTGCTCTGTCGCTTTGCAGGAAAGTAGCGAAACGGATGCCCGCCCTTAAGTAGATTGCGGGCCAAAGCCACAAATCCCAAAATCGGTGTGAACCCAGCCCTCGCAAGAAGAACCAACGGAATGAGCGATTGCCCTTGACGTGCTCCCCTTAGTTTAATGGATTTATAGTAGTTAATTTCTACGACCAAGAAGGAAATGTAGATTTAAATGGATTTCATGTCGTTAGTGGGAGGAAAGAAGGTCATCCTAGGCTGGATTCTTGATTTTTGGTGCATCAAATCCATCTAATTCCCTGTACTATTCGTTTCGAGCATAATTAAATACATGATTTCCATTTAGTCTACATCCCTGTTTAGCTCGTGTCCGACAGTTTTTATAGGGTGCTAAAGACGGGAGCCCCTCAGTGTTCTACGTTCACTTTGAGACAGTCCCCTCTTCCGTTTCTCTGGCGGCCATCACAGATGGCGCACAAGCTCTTCCACAAATTGCTCCAGCTGCTCGCGGTCCAGCTCATCAAACCGGCTGGTAACCGGGCTGTCGATATCCAGGACGCCAAGCAACTCGCCGTCCTTGATTAACGGTACGACAATTTCCGAACGGGAAGCGGCATCGCAGGCAATATGGCCGGGAAACTGATCGACATCATCCACCAGCACAGTAGTGCGCTGCATGGCCGCCGTTCCGCATACTCCCCTGCCCAGCGGAATCCGGATGCAGGCCGGCAATCCTTGAAACGGCCCCAATACGAGCTCGCCATCTTCATACAAGTAAAAGCCAACCCAGTTGATTTGCTCCAGAAATTGATTCAGCAGCGCCGCTGCATTAGCGAGATTGGCTACTCGGTTAGGCTCTCCTTCCAGCAGCGTCCGCAGTTGCGACTTAACGACGGAGTACTGCTCTTCACGGGTTCCAGCATATTTTTCGGATACGAACATGGCATTTCCACTCCTTTTGTAATCTAATCTCTGTATCGGCTCCTCTTTATTCGTAAATCACGTGGATCCAGATCGATTAACCTAAATCATGTCCGGTTATGATGATATCTATGACGAGGAAAACATTCAAGACTAAAATTGACGGCCGAATAAAACCAGGATATTGCTTTAACCCGGTTCCGTTCGCGATTCCGCCCATTTACCTCTTTCCTACTGCATGTCCTTCGACTGGCGAATTTGCTGGTTATGGCGGATTTTGCTCTCATTCCCCTGCTCTGTCGCCTCATAGAACTTCCGCTTCGCCAAATTCGGCGGCAGATAATCCTGCTTCACATAGTGCCCCGGATAATCATGCGGATATTTGTAGCCGACATGTCCCAGCTTTTCGGACCCCTTGTAGTGGGTATCCCGCAAATGCAGAGGCACCTCCGCCGATCTCACATCCTCGATGGCCGTCATCGCTTTGGAGATCGCTGTGGTCACAGCATTGGATTTCGGGCTCTCTACAGCAAATAGAATCGCCTGGGCGATGTTCAGCTTCGCCTCCGGCCAGCCGTTATTCCGATACGCCTCCAGCGCGCTCACTGCCTGAACCATCGCTTGGGGATTCGCCAGGCCGATATCCTCGCTGCTTGCGGCAATCAGCCGCCGGATGAACGTCATCGGGTCCATCCCCAGCTTCTCCACCGCGTACAGGAACCAGAACAGCGCAGCATCGCTGGAGCCGCGAATGCTCTTATGGAACGCCGACAGCACGTCGTATTGCGTAGATTCATCCGCTTTGACGAGCGGGCGCCGGATCGATTCCTCCGCCACCTCCAATGTAATGTGGACGCAGCCGTCCGGCCGCGGAGGCGTCGTCATCGCCGCCAGCTCGAGCGCATTCAGCGCCCGGCGGATATCCCCGTTCGCCATCGCCGCGATATGCAGCAGCGCCTCCTCGTCTACTTCAAGATGCATGAAGCCTAACCCTTTCTCTTTATCTGTCAAAGCCCGCTTCATCGCAATGAGCGAGTGCTCTTTCGTCAAGGGCTGCAGCTGGAACAAGGTCGAGCGGCTCATCAAAGCCCCGTTCACATAATGGAACGGGTTCTCCGTCGTCGCCCCGATAAAAGTAATCGTTCCCTTCTCCACAGCCGGAAGCAGGGCATCCTGCCGCGAGCTATTGAACCTGTGTACCTCATCGAGAAACAGAATTGTTTTCGTTCCGTAGAAGGACTTATCATTTTGCGCTTTCTCGATCACTTCCCGCACATCCTTTACGGAAGCATCTACGGCATTCAATCTTACAAACTCTCCTTGCGTATGATTGGAAATAATATGGGCAAGCGTTGTCTTCCCGCAGCCGGGGGGGCCATACAGCAGAATCGAGGATACCTGGTCCGCTTCAATCGCCCTGCGCAGCAGCTTGCCGGGCCCCACGATGTCTTCCTGCCCGATATATTCATCCAGTGTCGTCGGCCTCATCCGGTCGGCAAGCAGCCTGCCGGCAGGGCTCGAGCTTTGCTGGTAAGAGAACAAATCCATGGAGTTCACTTCCTTATGACTAAATAATGACAGCCTAAACCTAAACACCATTTTACCATATTGGGACATAAAACATGATCGGGTACAAAACATTTAAAATCATTCTTTCGCTTTCTTCCCAAGGCGGAATATGAGTTAATATAGATGTCGGGCCGACGAATCACTGGAAAGGGGGCTGATGAATGTGATTTCAGTGAGTGAGGTGGTTTCCGCGTAAGCGGAAACCTCAAGCAAGGGGGCTGTATAGCCCCCTTATTTTCGTTGCTGTGAAAATATGTTAAGATATAGCCAGCTATTATGAAATGACGATAACGATGAAATCAATTATTGCGAAAGGGGGATTACGATCATGCAGACTTATTTCGTTCTTGAACTAGATCGAGCACATCGAAACAAGGAGGAACATGACCGTGAGCTACAAAAATGGGAAGGATGTGCTTCCCCCCCGATTGCTGAAGGAATTGCAGCGCCATATTCAAGGTGAGCTTCTCTATATCCCCAAACCGGAGCAAAGCCGTGCTTCCTGGGGAGAACTCAGCGGTACCCGCACATCGATTGCCAATCGGAATGAGGAAATATTTCGGAAGCATCGTTCAGGCCTATCGGTTAGAGATCTAGCCGAGATGTACTACCTCTCAGACGAGAGCATTCGCAAAATACTGGCCAAGATGCGCACCGCCCAGAAGGAAACTACACCCTCATGCTAACTAAAAATCCATATAACGAACTCAGGAGCTGCCCCCATTAGAATTTCTAATGAGCAGCTCCTGATGTCTATTCCCAACAAAGCTAGGATTGGTTCATCTCCTTTATAACTTCCATTGGCACTTTTAACTTCCGCGACTCCGTCAGCAGCCCATTCATCTCCTGCTGCACATCTGTAATCTGTGTATAGCAGTAACCGGCGATATAATCCGTATTCTTAATCGCGTGGTGTATCGCTTTTAGTCTTGCTACGAATGATTCCTCCGAGGACTCCTGATGGCCGTAACCCCAACCCGCCTCATTTTTATAGGCAATGCCGCCGAATTCACTGACTAGGATGGGCTGCCCGCTATAGGCATAACCATCTGCAAAGGCATATTTCCTCTTGTTAAAGGCGATTTCGTTTCCTATAATCTTCTCCTTATCCTTATAACGCAGCTGGAACTCTTCCCCTGACTCTACATAATCATGAAGCGTTATGAGATCCGACACCGTATGCTCCCAGCCATCATTGGATATGACAAGCCGGTAAGGATCATAAGCTTTGGTGAGATGATAGATAGCCTCTGTGAAACGCTGCTGCTTCCTGTCCTTGGCAATTTGCATAATCCCCCAGGATTCATTAAATGGAACCCACACAACAATGCACGGATGATTATAATACTGCCGCACTACCTCCATCCATTCGTTGGTAAACCTCTGAATCGCATTGTCGTTAAACTCAAATGTAGCTGCCATCTCCGACCATACGAGCAGCCCCTTCACATCGCACCAGTAGAGAAAACGGGCATCCTCTACTTTCATATGCTTCCGTACGCCGTTGTAACCCATCTCCAGAATCGCATCGATATCTTGGATGATGGCTTCCTCCGAAGGCGGAGTAAGATGGCTCTCTGGCCAATAGCCTTGATCCAGGACAAGCCGCTGGTAGATCGGTTCGTTGTTAAGCAATACCTGTCCGGCTTTGGTGGAAATTTTCCGCATGCCAAAATAGGAATAGACATGATCAATCTTCTCCTGGCCGCGGTACAGAATAAATTCAACGTCATACAAATTCGGATGGTCCGGCGTCCAGTAGCTCATCTTCCAGGGGCCGTTCACTTCGTGAATCAGGTCAACCTCCAACTGGAGCCAGCTTCGATCCATCGCCAAGCCGACCTTTTTAACCTGCTCCCCCTTCAAGCTAACGATCGTTTCCAGCCACATATCTCCGGCCGGCCAATCGCCGTTCATTTGATATTCGAACCTCACCTTCCAGGCGTCGACGTCCGGGGTTATTTTCACTTGATCAATATACGTAGGCGCTGCATATTCCAGCCATACCGACTGCCAGATTCCCGTCGTCTGCACATAGAAGCACTCGAAGCTGTTCTGTTCCCAACGCTGCTTCCCTCGCGGCTGGGCAGCATCCATGCTATCTTCCACCTTAACCGTCAAGCTATTGGCTTCTCCACAAGTGATATAGGAGGTAATATCGAAGGAAAACGCCGAATAGCCTCCCTGATGCCGTCCAACATACTCCCCATTGACCCAAACCTTGGCGATATAATCAACGGCTTGGAAGTTCAGTATGACTCGCCTGCCGGCTTTCTCGGCCGGAATATCCAGCGTTCGATGATACCACACATTAGAATGGTGCTCCTCTTCGCCAATCCCGCTGGCTTTCGTTTCATAAGTGAAAGGAACAACAATTTGGCGGTTACCGCCGAAATTTTTCGGCCATCCCAAGCGCTCACCCATGTTGTCATCATCGAATCCGAAGCTCCACTCGCCATTCAAATTAACCCAGTCGGTTCTTACGAATTGCGGTCTTGGATAATCTTTGATATACATCTGTGTTACCATTGTCTCTCATCTACCCCTTCATCCTGGTTTTATCTCATGCTATGTCGTCTTAAGCGGCTGATTAAAGCGTCTAACCTACCCTTTAACTCCTGTCATCGATACACCCTGAACGATATGCTTTTGGAGAAAAATATAAACAATCATCGTAGGAATAGCAGCGATCGCACTGGCTGCCATAATCGTGTTCACGTGCAGCACATTATTCGAAAGGAAGGTCGGCAATCCTGTAGACAGCACCATGTTTTCTTCCGAATTAATCGTGATATACGGCCAGATGAAATTATTCCAGGACATAATGAAATAGAAAATACCAATTGCAATCATGGCTGAACGCGTTAGAGGCAAATAAATTGACCACCACAGGCGGAAATCCCGCCCCCCGTCGATTTGCGCTGCTTCCATATAGTCCTTGGGCAGCCCATCCATAAATTGCTTAATCAAGATCAGTCCAAGCGGATTCGTCAGGCTGGGCAAAATAATGCCCCACATATTATCCAGCAAATCAATGCTTAAGACCGTCTCGTATAAAGGAATCAGCATGGCTTCCGTCGGAATCAGCAGCCCGGACACGCATAAGATAAATAAAAAACCCTTGGATCTAAATGTTTTGCGAGAAAAAGCAAATGCCCCTAACGAGCTAATGATCACGGTAATAAGCGTAGTTACGGCTCCGATCACGAAGCTATTCCAGGTCCATCTCAAAATTTGCGATTCGGTTAATACTTTGGCATAGTTTCTAATGGTTAAGTCCGAGAAGTCCGTCCACTCTGCAATCGTAATCGCGGATACGCCTTCGGGCTTGAAAGAAACGACAAACATCCAAACTAGAGGAATTACAAAAATGACTGCCAATATGACGGTTAAACTATATATCGCTGCTCGCGCCACCTCTATTCACTCTCCATTTACGACTCTTTTCTGTTAACAACCATGTATTGAACCGCGGCAATCAACAGCATAAAAATACAAAACAACGTCGATTGCGCGGCTGCAAGCCCGAACATATCCTTCTTGAATCCCGTCACATAGATGTAACGGATGATCGTATTCGTCGTATCCCCGGGTCCGCCATTGGTCATAATTTGAACCTGCCCGAACAGCTTCAAGCCCGCGATGATTTGAAAAAAGATTTGCACCTTCATCACAGAAGATAAACCCGGAAGCGTAATGAACCGGAATTTATGAAACGAAGACGCGCCGTCAATATCAGCAGCCTCATAAAGTTCCTGGGATATTTCCTGCAGCCCTGCCAGGAATAATACCATGACAAAACCGACCGTCCACCACACGGTAGCAATGACAATGGACCACCAAGCCGCATTAGGACTGGTAAGCCAGTGAACTGAGGATAACCCTAGAGTCTCCAGGATGACATTGACGAGTCCATGCTTGGAATCGAACATTCGGAGCCAAATAAAGCTAATGACAGAAACGGAAAGTACGTATGGCAGAAAGTAGATCGATCGGAACATCGTCTGAAACGGAATCTTGCGGTGAATTAACAGAGCCAGTAACAGACCAAGCGAAATAATGATCGGAACGACTAAAATGACAAAATACAGGCTGTTCCATAAATATTTATAAAAATCGCTGTTCGTCAATATTTTTGTATAATTATTGAAGCCCACATACTTCTCCATCCCCAGAATCGTCCAGGAATGAAGACTGATATAAGCGCCTCTAAGCAATGGCCAAATATAGAAAACAAGAAGCGGAATTAAAAATGGGGCTAGAAATGCAATGGCTGAAAACTCATTTTTTAATTGCCTTTTCCACCCGCTTGCTGCTTGCTGAGCCTTCACGGTCATCCTCCTCCAACGCGATGCAGAACTGCCAAACCAAGCCTGCTTTCAAGGTTTAAGGAATGAAACCGCATCATCAGATACGGTTTCATCTCGCTCACCTTACTCTTAATTTTGAAGAATCTCGTTAATATCCTTCTCCATGCCCTTTACCCCATCTTCCGGCGTCATCGTTTTAAAAATAACAGCCTGAAGCACATCCTTCACCACCGTATCGATCGCATTGTACCGATCCGTCTTAGGCGCGTGTTTTACCGTTTTTTGCGAGGCGACAAACTCTTCCCGATACGGAAGGTTCATGTATTCGTCACTGGCAGTAACCGCCTTTGCTGCTGGAACATGACCCGCTTGCGCCCAAATTTTCCCGCCCTCAAGCGTGAAATACTTCATGAATTTCATTGCAGCAACCTGCTTCTCTTCCGTCACATATTCAGGAATAACGAGAGTATGGGAGGCTGCCCAATGCGTCTCGCTGCCAAAGATCGGAGGAATCGAGGTGATGCCGACATTCAGGCCTTCTTCACCGAGATGCCAGCCCGCTTCCCACACGCCGCCAAACCATGTCGCGGATTTGCCGCTATGGAATGTATCCCAAGGCGTCTTGTCGTTAATATCACTAAGACCTTGATCATAAAGATTCAAATAAAATTTCAGTACGTCTATTGCTTTCTCATTGTTGATGTCGGCTTGACTCAGATCATCTGTCAAAATACTGCCGCCAGCCTGATAATATAAATTGTAGAAGGGCTCATGAAAGTACGGCGTATTCACACTAAATGGCGTTATCCCTGGAACTTTGCTTTTGATTTCTGTCAGAAATTGCTTGAAGCCTTCAGGAGATATTTCGCCAAAATTCGGCGTGCCATCCTCATTCAGCAGCCCGGCCTCCCCAAGCAAATCTTTGTTGTAGTAGAACATATGGAAATGGGTATCGATGGGAACAGCATAGGGAATTCCGTCATAGCTGACGCTTTCCACGTTGCTATCCGTAATTTCGCTGAAATCAAAGCCAGCTTTCTCCGTCAGTTCACTCAGCGCGCTCAATTGACCCGCCTTAACAAAAGGTGCAAGCCGGTCAGCATGAGCTACCGCTACATCCGGGCCTTTGCCGGAGGCCAGTGCTGTACCGAACTTGGCATAATACTCGCCCGATTCCAGCCGCAGCGTTTTGACCTTAACCTCTTGCTGGGAGCCGTTAAAGCCGTCTACGATCTGATCGACAAAATCGCCTTCCCCGCCCCCAAATAGATTCCAAAACGTAATTTCGACCGGCCCGCTGGTCCCACCGCTGCCTGTGCCGCTATTCGTCTCCGCCGCCTTTCCCGAGTTGGCCGAACTGTTCCCTTTGCTGGAGCAGCCTGCTGCAATCAGCACGATTGCAAGCATCAAGAATAACATTGTCGTAAACCTGTTCCTTCTAGCCATGGCAATCCCCTTTTCTTGTATAGGTTTAGAACAGCTTCTATTGACCCGCCTGTAATGCAAGCGCATTCATTCTGTTCTTGAATTTCATATTAGAATAAAGCGGCGGTCATTCAAACGGAATAAACCACGCGATCTATCGTAAAAAATAAAGTTTTCTTTGCATGAATCTCAGATCCGATCTTTATAGTGCAATATTTCTCTCTTTCCGAGTAAAATTTACAGATTCGTCAAAGCCGGCTTACATGGACTTAACCCCATCCCTATATTCGCTTGGTGTTGCGCCTGTCATTTTTTTAAACAGTTTGGAGAAATACTTCGAGTCAGATATGCCGATCAATATGCCAATCTCACTGCTCTTAAGCTCTGTATTGCGGAGCAAGGCCTTGGCACGCTCAAGACGAACTTTGGTAATATAGTCGATGACCCCTTCGCCCATTTCCCGCTTAAACAAATTGGAGAAGTAATTTTTACTAAGATGAACATGCTGGCTTAGCACTTGGAGCGACAGATCTTGATCATAGTTCTGCTCGATGTAATGAATGGCCTTCGCAATGCTTCCTTGATCACTTGAATAGACGGCCCGCATCTTCTGGATCAGTTCCTCGTAGATCTGCACGAACCACGATATAATCTCCTCCAGCGTCTCAAGCTGCTTAATCTGGTCAAACAATTCCTTCTTCCGTTCATACAGCCATTCATGATCATGGGATAATTCCAAATACATATTGGTCAAATTCAGCAGCAGTTCAATAGATATTAGATGCACGCCTTCATAGTCGAGCCTTGTCTTTACATGATCGAAGGTATCCACAAGATACTGCTGCATCGCTTCACGATCCAAGGAATACAAATAATCATTCAGCTTCTTGTTCATCACCGGAACCGGCTTCGCCGCAATGTCAGTTTCATATACAAATTCTTGGCCTATCACGATGCCACATCCGATAAACAGTTTCAGCCGATAGCGATGCTCAGCCTCTAAATAAGCATTCCGTAGCTCTAGCAAGGTATAGAACGGACTGCTCACTCCAAGGGTTACCGATAATCCTAATTCGTCAGCTATTCGCGAGATGACCCGCTGCGCCAATTCCTCTGCCGCATCAGCAGAAATACCTCTGCACAGTACAGTCCACAGCCCCGTGCTTCCAGAGATAATTTCGTTATCCTCCGAACCGTTGGAGCATATTTCCCTAGTTGCTTCAATCCCCCTGGTATGGAGCATAATGATCTCATCTTCTGAGTGATGGCTCCTCAGCTTCTCCAAATTATCGATCCCGATATACAGTAAGATTTGAGGAGTCTTGTCGGAAATCAGGCCTGCTGCTTGCAGTTTCTCCTCGGTGACGTGGGCCTCCGAAACCGTGCCGTGTGCCAGCCCCATTAGCAATGCTTCTTTGGTAACGCGATCCTTATTCGATTCCTCGTGCGCTTGCTTACCCGGGGAATGACCAGCAGCATATTGAGCCTCGTCCAGAACAGTCTTCAGATTCACCATCACCTGCTCCAAATCCTTGGGCATAATATCGGATTTGATCAAATAATCTGTAATCCCAAGACGTATTGCCTTCTGAGCATACTCAAAATCGTCAAGGCAAGTCAGCAAAATCAGCTTGACCTGCCGATCCAATGCCCTGACCTGACTGACAAACTCGATCCCATCCATGACAGGCATTTTGATATCGGATATGACGACATCTGGCGCCAATTCCTCAAAAGCAAGCAGTCCTTCCGTGCCATTGCTTGCTTCGCCCACGACATCGAACCCTATACTTTCCCAGTCTATCATCGCTTTAATTCCATATCGGACGAAATGCTCATCATCCACGATCAGTACTTTGTACATATTGTCCCCCTGATTACTCTAGTATTGGCAGCGTAATAACCACAACGGTTCCCTTACCAGGCTTGCTGTTTATAGCAAGACCGTACTCTTCCCCGCAAATCAGCTTGATTCGCTCCGCTACATTCGCAAGACCAACCCCTAGGAAAAAAGCTCCTTTCGGCAAATCATCGGGTACCAGACCGCCGAAATGAACCTCATCCTCGAAGCCGAGGCCATTGTCTATAATTTCGAATAATAGATGCTTCCCCTCCTGTCTGCAGCGAATCGTAATCACAGCCCCCTGCGGCTGATCCGCAAATCCATGCAGCACCGCATTCTCCACAATCGGCTGCAAAATAACTTTGGGCGTCCGATACATCTTCACCTTATCTTCAATTTCATAATTCACTTCAATCGGCGTAGTGGTGCGCAAATTTTGAATTCCCATATAACATTCGACATGCTCCAGTTCCTCTTGAACAAGAACCGTATCGCTTCCTTTTCCGATACTGATATGCAGCAAGCGGGATAATAACCGGGCCATTTCCGCCGTATTATTTGCTTTCTGGAACAACGCCGTCCATTTGATCGCATCCAGTGTGTTATAGAGAAAATGCGGGTTGATTTGCGCCTCCAGGGCTTTTACCTCGGCAATTCTTTTATTATTCTGCTCCACATACACCGCTTCCACCAATTCTTCAATTCTCCCCACCATATCATTAAAATGATATTGTAGACTGCCGATTTCATCGCTTCTGCCCTCGTTGATGTGAATCCGTGTCGCTAAATTGCCGAGATGAACCTGCTTCATCGCCTTCACCATCGCTTTTAAGGGCTTAGAGACAGACGATGCCATGGCATAGGCCATAATGATCGAGAACAATACGCACAATATCATGATCATAGCGATTACTTTTATCACTTGATTCGAATCCTTGTATAAGCTGGACCGTTCTATAATATGTACAACCTTCCAATCGTTGCTCTTTAGCTGCTGGTAGTTCACCATAACCTCTTTCCCTTTATACCTGGCCACGAAGCTGCCTTCCTTCACCCCGTCCTGAATAGCTGCCCCCGTGTCATTTTGAAAATAGAGGTCCATCGGCGTCATCAGCATGGATTTGTCCGCATGCGATAAGATGATTCCATTCTGATCGATTACGAAGCTTTCTGTAGAAAGCTCACTGTCTGTATTTTTACTTAAAATATCGCTAAGCATCTCTTCCCGGATATCGAGCACCACCACCATGCCCATCTGCCGGCCATCATAAATGTTGAATACCTGCTTGGCCAGAGAGAAGACCAGCTCCTCATGATTGTCCGCCGTATCCGAATACTGTCCTAGTCTAGTGGGGAACCAGACATAAGAATTCCGCTCGGCCATCGTCCGCTCATAGAAATCAGCCTGATGAGCTTCAAGATCCTCCCAGCGAAAAATCCCCTTAATGTACTGAGCATCCGTAATAAACGAAATCGATTTGAACTCTGGAGAGACCGCCGTGAAGTAAGCCAGCTTGGTAGTCATCGTGAGATGTTCCACAATGCTTTCATCACGCTGCTGCAGCTTATCCAGCAAAGACATAACTTCCGTGTTCGTAATCACCTGCATCAGCATATCCTTGTACCCGGAGAAGCGGATATCGATATTTTCCCCTGTCTGTCGGATCAGCTGCTTCGAGGACTCTGCCACTTTCTTGTCAATAGCATCTTTAGAAATAGAATAAGAAACCAGCCCCAATATAAACAAAGGGATTAATGTCATCGCCATGAGCAGCAAAATCCATTTGTATTTAATGCTTGTTCGCAAATGCCGCCAGCCTTTGCCTAATCTCATCGTCATCATCTCCACCTGCTTCGATACGAACAAAGAAAGACCCAGCCGCATGGCAGGATCCTTCTTCCACTATTTCAGAACTATAGAACTATAATTAAGGATAGACCGTGAAGTTATCAAACGACGTACTCTGATGAGCCGTTCTTAACCCCGCTTTTCCATGAGTAAATGCCGTTTCCGAGTAATCGTTATAATCAATTTTCGGAACGTTCATATCACCTACGTACACCTTAATATTCGTTCCCTGAACGACTACCTTCATTTTATGCCATGTACCTGTGGACAGAGCCAGATTCACACCCGTTAACGGGCTCCAGTTGTAATTTTGTTTACCGAGATACACTCCATCCGTTTTGATGTAGGCATAATACCCCTGCATGAAATCGGCATTGCCTTGCCCAAGCTCCAGCCCATTTGCCGGATTGGTACCGCGGACAATGATCCCCGAGTCTCCTCCGCCCTCGTTCATGCGAATATCCGCTTCCACGGTATAGTCCGCCCAATGATCATCGCCAATCGTTGTCTTGGCAAATGTGCCGCCTGCGGAGTGATACAGTCCGCCGCTGACAGACCAGCTTCCCTCCCATTGCTTCCAGTCGCCGCTCTTGCTCCCATCAAAGTTATCGGTCAGATGAGGTACGCTTGCATGATGCTGGAATTCCATACTGGCGAAGTCGGCCTCACCCGTCACAAATTCAACGCGTAATTCTCTTAAGCCTTGCGTGAGAGGTATGCCCTTCACTGTGATCGAGCGCCATTCATCCCAGCCGCCAGTATTAGGGATTTGCACAAGACCGGTTAAATCCGTCGTTCCGTCCCATAATCTGATTTGTACGCCATCCATGGTGGTTGCCATTCGAAACGTAACATCATAAGCTCCCGTTGAAGCCACATTTACCTTGTACTTTAACCATTCCCCGGACTGGTTCCAGCCTACGTTATAGCCGCCTTCCGGATTAACGCGGATATCTACCGCGTCCTTTCTATATTCGCCGCCCAGATTATTTGCGGTTGTATCATAATAAGCGATTCCTTCGCCACCGCTCATATAATGTACCGCTTCCACTTTGCCGGGGACGGGCTTATACGCATCCCAAGCGTTACTGCCGTCCACTTTGTTGCTGAATGCGACATAAGCAAAGTCAGCATGCGTATCTTCGGTTAAATAGCCGACCTGACCACCGCCAAGATTGGCGCTTTGTACAATCTTCAGCATCTGATCCACGTAGATTCGGAATTCGTTCCCTGATTTCTCGACCCGAATGCTATGCCACTTGCTATAATCAAACCCGGAAGGCAGTGAAGCATAGACCCATCCTTGAGACACGCCATCTACGACAAAATTGACTTCCAGGCGGTTATGCAATTCGCTCAGCATCGCCACGCCGTAATTATCTTCATTTACATAAGAAAACGTAGCTCCGTAACGCGGGGAGGCGCTTGTTCCTCGATTCATTTGCTTCATATGGAATTCTGCCGTATAATTCGCATCCGTCGCCGCGTTCGTAATTTGTTTATGCGCCGCCGTAGAGCCCATACTATCCTGCCACATTAACTCCTGGTTATAGATGCCCCAATGCCCGCCATTTACATTGTACCAGTTCGAGCCGATAGCCGTTCTGTCAAAGCGGTCATGAAAATCCGGCATATCCGGGTCGGGCTGCGATGTTGCCGTAGGGCCTAGGACGAGCATTTTGTCCCCGTTCCATACAACACGATCCATATTAATACTTCGAATCGGCCAGCCTTCAGGCGTGTAGCCCTTCCAATTATGGTAGAACATATAGAGCGAATCCAGATCCGGGCCGGTGACTAACCCATTATGGCCCAGTCCAATCGTTGGCCCCTCGGTTGAGAGGACGACGGGATTCTGCTTGCTGGCAGGTTCAAATCCCGTTAAAGGATGACTGCTCACCGCATAATCGATCCGGTAAGCCGGACTATGAACATGGTTTCCGGTGTATGTCATATAGTATTTTCCATTCCGCTTAATGACGGTAGCCCCTTCTGTCCAGCCTCCGCCGATCGATGCGCCAGTTTGATGTCCGGCTCCAAAAGTATAAGGATCACTCATCGGATGAGCGACCATCTGGCCGTGTTCAGCGCGGTAGAAATACCACTGTCCATCGTCATCAATAAATACATGCCCGTCAATACTCAATCCTTTATTGGGGGTCTGAACGGTGAAAGGCCCTGTAGGGCTTTCGCTGCGCAGCACGTAATGACCGTTTCCGCCCGGAGAGGTATACATATAGAAGTAGCCATTCCAATAAATAACCTCCGGCGCGTAAGCCCCTTTCGTAACCGGGTCCGTTGCCACAAGTCCGGCATAAGTCCAGTTCACTAAGTCCGGCGAGCTCCAGGCTTTAATGCCTGTCTCAGAGTCCTTGGTGCTGACGTACAAATAATAATCGCCTTTGAATTTCAAAATATAAGGATCACCGGAACCATAAGTTTCCCATTCATTGCTGAGTGTCTGAGGATTCTGGTAGGCCTGCGCCAACGAAGCCGGCAAAATTAGGCATCCCACCATTAGAACAAGCAAAATCTTTAAATATCTTCTCATAGCGTCCTTCCTCCCACAGGCGAATGTAATCGCTTTCTATTTTATCGTCATCTTATCATCACTCCTTGAAGTTTTTTATATCTTATAGAGTATATAATTGAAATGACTGCTCTTTTAATGAAATAGAATAACAGGTATGGCTATCCTTCTGGGGAGGTATGTCCCGTGAATCTGCTCCAGCAGGAGCTCCACTGTAACTTTGCACATTTCCTCGACATTTTGCTTGATGTAGCTCACTTCTGCTAAATCGGACTGGTCAAAACTAATCAGTTCCGGGCGTTGCTCATTGGGCAGATTCATATGTTTTATCGCCCGAAGCGTCATGTGGGTGAGTTCTGCATTTCCAGTGAAAATCGCCGTAATTTCAGGGTGGTTTCTTAGAAATTCCTGAATCTTGGAGCTTCCTTTTCCCGAAGCCATATCAGCTATGCTCACCACACACCACAAATTTTTATTGATCGGCAGGTTTCGTTCAAGGAACGCCTTCTCAAATCCCAGCGCCCGGTCCGCCGTTACCGAATTGGTCACTTCCATCGTTACAAAAGCGATTTGCTGATGCCCTCGGCTAATGAGATGCTTGATCGCCTGATAGGAGCCATCCACATTATCTGCGCTTACGCTGTAAGTCTCGATTTCTTTCAGATAACGATCGATCAGGACGAGCGGGAACCGGTTCAATGACAATCTTAAAATATCATTGTTATACATCTCCTGCTCAATCGGAAATATGATAAGCCCCTTTACCCTTAATTGGAGTAAATCCTCGATGGCCCTGCTCTCTTCCAGCGATGATTCCTGAGTAATTTTGATCAGGAGATGATAGCCATTTTTCCGGACGTATTGCTCGATAGCATTGATGATCCGCTGATCTACCTTTGTCTTCATGCTGGGGAGAATGAGCCCGATTAATCCCTTATGACCGCTCATGGACGGGATATCCTTGGGGATATGATTGACAAATGTCCCTTTTCCCCGGTGTCTGACCAGGATTCCTTCTTCAGCCAGCCCATTCAAAGCATTTTTAGTTGTAATCTTGCTTACATGATACTGCTCGGCGAGCTCTGTCTCCGACGGGACGCGATCCCCTGGCCTCAGCTGCCCCGTTCGTATGAGATACCGGATGTCCTCTTGAATCAACTTGTATAGCGGTAATGACTTCATAGGCAAGTCACTCCCTCCCTGTTCCATGCTGCTTTAGCTCAAAGACATATAAATGATTATAACATCAGACCTATTTCTTCGTTGAAAATAGAAAAAGAGCTGCTTAAGACAGCTCTTCCTATGCATACATCTTAACTCCTTTTCATGCGATCTGAATTTACGAAAGAGGACGAACCACGTTCATGACCATCTCTGAATTCTCCGTGATCACATAATCAGGTAATTCCTCTCCATGCAGCAGCCAGAGCTCGTGCAGAGCCCTTGTACAGCCGACATAGAGCAGTTTGGCATCCTCCGGCGAGTAATGCTCCCGGTCGACATCCGTAACAATGACAGCGTCAAATTCAAGCCCTTTGGACAAATAAGCTGGCAGGACGGATATGCCGCCGGCATACTGATCGGTACGGCCATCGATCAAATGGGCTTCGATCCCCTCCTGAACGAGCCATTCATGGAGCTCCGAAGCATCCTGCAGCGTCCTCGTCAGCAGCGCCGTCGTCCGGTAGCTTCCCTTGAGCACGGCCTTCAGTACCTCGGTGATGGCCCCGCTCCGTTCCGTTCCCGCCGCAGGCAATAGCTTGACCGGCTCCCCGCTGCGAAATACGGGAACGGCCAGCAGCTCTGTGCCGACTCCCCTGGACAATATTTCGTTTCCGAAAGATATGATTTCCATCGTCGAGCGGTAGCTGCGCGTCAGGGCATAATAAGCTGTATCCTCCGAATCGAACAGCTCCTGCATTTCATGCCAATCACGCACCCCTTTATAATAGTGAATGCCCTGCGACAAGTCTCCCAGTATCGTAAAAGAATGCCCTTTGACAAAGCGGTCCAATACAGCGATCTGGAAGGGAGAGAAATCTTGAGCTTCGTCGATGACAATATGGTCGAAGGTCATCTGGCCCTCGACCTCATGAATGCACGTATATAAATAGAGCAGCGGCGCGAGATCCTCCTCTTTAACGATGCCCTGCTTCAGGTTGCCGCGCGTCTCCTGCCAAATGGCCGGGGGAATATCAGCAGACATGTCGGGAAGGCCTAGGCCCCCCTTTTTTTTAAGTTGAAAAAGCTCCTCGTACAATGAAAGCGGCGTAAGCTCCGGCCACTTCTTGGCATAAGCCTTCTCACGCTGCTGCGCTTTCTTCTTCCACTCCTTGAGCTGTGCCGCAGACGTTGCTTTCTTCAGCTCCATCTCGATCCAGCGGTGCAGCCGGGCCAGAACCCGTTCTTTGCGTCTTGCCGCAGGATAATGCTTGTATTCTCCCTCGAACCAAGCCATAATCTCGGCATAAGGAAGCTTCGTTCCCTCCCAAGGCTCGAAATCGATCTGCGGGACGCATAAGGCTTCCATGTCAGCGAGAAAAGCATCGATCACCGCCTTGAAGCGCATCGCGCCCTTGAATCGGCCCGGCAGCTCACTTTCCGGCACAGGCTCCGACCGGCCTGCATCGAACCATCGATGAAGATCGCTCTGGCTTGCGGCCGGCGGATGCTCCAGCCCAAGTATTTCCGCAGCCCAGTCCGGGAACGTGCTTTGCTGGATATCGCCAACGCCGAGCTCTGGCAGCACCTCGGAAATATAGTCGATGAACATATGGTTCGGCGCAAAGATGACCATGCGTTCCGCCTTGATCTGCTCTTTATATTGATACAGCAAAAAGGCCAAGCGATGCAGCGCTACTGTCGTTTTCCCGCTGCCCGCCACGCCCTGAATGATAAGTGCCGTGTTTTTTGCCGCCCGGATGATTTGATCCTGCTCTGCCTGGATCGTCGATACGATATCACGCAGCCGGTTGTCTTTATTTTCGCCTAGCCGATAGACGAGAAATTCATCCGACACCGCGGGACCCTCGTCCTCCCGATTGAACGTATCGACGACGCGCTCCAGAATCTGCTGACGGATGACGATGTTTCTTTTTAAATAGACAAGTCCCTCGATAATGCCCTCCGGCGCTTCATAGGATGCTGAATCCCCGCCTGTAAATGAATAAAATAAACTCGCTACCGGCGCTCTCCAATCAATGACCATCGGCTGCTGGCCGGAAGGGTCGCTGACGCCGACTTTGCCAATATATAGAGAGGCTGGCTTCCGGCCCTGTTCCTCAAAATCAAGCCGGCCGAAGTAGGGCTCCCGCACGGATTTCTCCAGCTGCTGGCGCTGTTCCTCCCGGCCCGCCTCCAGTACCTGCTCCGTAAAATCATGACCTGTATACACAGGTATGGCTCGCAAAGCTGACAATTGGCGGTCGATCTCCTTCAAGGTACGGTCCAGCCGCTCCTTCTCTTCTTGATAGGCACTTTGAAAATCAGTCATTTCAGTTACCTCCTAAGGTTTAGTGTTCCAATTGTCCTGGCGAGTGATTTTATATATCCAGAGTCAAAAGGAGTTACATTATACCACCATGGAAAACAAAAAGCGACCGCCTTCATGGAAAAAGGCAAAATCGCTTTGTCTTCATTAAATCTTGATTCCGTTGATTTCGAGCAGTTCCCGGACGGCTACGCTGACCATAATGAGGCCGACCACGGGCGGAACAAACGAGTTGCTGGCCGGAGGCTGCTTCGCCTTGCGGATTTTCGCGCCCTCCGGGGCAATTTTCTTGGTGACATCCTCACGAGGTTTAACCGGATCCTCCGTGGAGAATACAACCTTAACCCCTTTCTTGATGCCGTCTTTGCGGAGCTTCGTGCGAATGACGCGAGCCATCGGATCGACCGAGGTCTTCGAAATGTCCGCTACCTGGAAGCGGGTCGGATCCATTTTATTCGCGGCGCCCATGCTGGACAGCATCGGAATTTTTCGCTTCAGGCATTCCTTGATGAGATGGATTTTGTACATGATCGTATCCGAGGCATCCAATACGTAATCGATGTCATATTGGAACAACTGCTCGTAGGTTTCTTCCGTATAAAACATATTTAGCGCAATCGTCTCGCATTCCGGGTTAATGAGCTTAACCCGCTCACACATCAAATCCGCTTTTTTCTGCCCGATCGTCGTAGTCAGGGCATGGATTTGGCGGTTGATATTCGTTATATCGACAACATCTTTATCGATCAGAATGATGCGTCCGACTCCCGTACGGGCTAGCGCCTCTACGGCAATTGAGCCGACTCCGCCGATGCCAAGGACCGCTACCGTACTGTTCTTCAAGGCTTCAAGGCCTTCGGCTCCGATCGCCAGCTCTGTCCGTGAAAACTGATGCAGCATACTTCCCGCAATCCTCCTTTATGAAGCAGAAACGGGCTGCGGCTTCCTGTCAGGAGGCAGTACCCGTTTCTAGCGAATGAATTATTGTTTTTTATCTTCAGCCGGCTTCACGGCCAATTTAATATGAAGCTGCTCTAATTGCGGTGCGTCCACTTCAGACGGGGCATTCATGAGCAGATCTGTCGCGCTCGCCGTCTTCGGAAACGCGATCGTTTCACGCAGGTTATTGCGGCCGGCCAGCAGCATGACAAGACGGTCAAAACCGAAGGCTACGCCGCCATGCGGTGGAGTACCATAGTCAAAGGCATCGAGCAGGAAGCCGAATTTCTCCTGGGCTTCTTCAGGGGACAAGCCGATGGCCTTGAACATTTTCTCCTGAACCTCCCGCTTGTAGATCCGCATCGAACCGCCGCCGACTTCGTAGCCGTTCAGTACGAGGTCATAGGCTTGGGCCAGAATTTTGCCCGGATCGGTATCGAACAGGGCGATATCCTCGTCACGAGGGCGCGTGAACGGATGGTGCTCGGCGACATAACGCTTCTGCTCTTCATCCCAGCCAAGCAGCGGGAAGTCGACAACCCAAGCGAATTTGTACACGTTGTCGTCGATCAGGCCAAGCTGGCGGCCAATTTTAAGGCGCAGATTGCCAAGTACGTCGGCAACTACCTTCTTGGTGTCGGCGGAGAAGAGCAGTAGATCGCCTTCCTCTGCACCTGTACGCTCTTTCAGCGCCTCGATTTCCTCCTCGGAGAAAAATTTAACGATAGGTCCGCGGAACTCGCCTTCCTTCACTTGAATCCAGGCAAGGCCTTTCGCGCCGTAGCGGGCCGCATATGTTCCAAGATCGTCAATTTCCTTGCGGCTCCATGTACCGCAGCCTTTGGCGTTAAGTACTTTAACCTCGCCGCCCTTCTCGATGACGGAGGAGAACACTTTGACCCCGCAGGTCGACACGATATCGTTCACTTCGATCAATTCCAGGCCAAAGCGCAGGTCAGGCTTGTCAGAGCCATACTTGCCCATCGCGTCAGCATAGCTCAAGCGCTGGAACGGCGTAGGAATGTCGATTCCTTTGGTTTCTTTAAACAGACGTACAACGAGTCTCTCCATCATGTCGAGCAGTTCGTCGCGGGACAGGAAGGAGGTCTCGATGTCCACCTGGGTGAATTCCGGCTGCCGGTCGGCGCGCAGGTCCTCGTCGCGGAAGCAGCGGGCGATTTGATAGTAGCGCTCCACTCCGCTGACCATCAACAGCTGCTTGTACAGCTGTGGCGATTGCGGCAGGGCAAAAAATTCGCCGGCATGTACACGGCTCGGTACGAGATAATCGCGAGCGCCTTCCGGAGAGCTCTTCGTCAGGATTGGCGTCTCTACCTCGATAAAGCCCTCCCCGTCCAGGAAGTCGCGGAATACCTTCGCTGCTTTGGAACGAAGCATTAATGTCTGCTGCATTTCCGGACGGCGCAGATCCAGGTAGCGGTATTTCAGGCGGATCGACTCGTCCACTTCGATGCCATCTTCGATAAAGAACGGAGGTGTCTTGGCTGCATTCAACACTTCGATCTCCGAAATTTGAACTTCGATTTCACCTGTCGGGAGGTTCGGGTTGAAGGTCTCCGGATCCCGTTTTACTACCTTCCCTTTCACGGCAAGGACGTATTCGCTGCGTACTTTATCGGCGATTTCCAGCGCTTCGCCGGAATAAGCCGGATTGAATACGATTTGCACGATGCCGCTCCGGTCGCGGAGGTCGATAAACAGAACGCCCCCGAGGTCGCGGCGGGTCTGCACCCAGCCGTTCAGAATTACTGTTTCTCCAATATGAGCGGCGCTAAGCGATCCGCAATGATGAGTACGATTCATGGATATGTGGCTCCTTTAATTTAGATATTCCCAACCCTCCCAAACCCTCCCTTGTCGTAAGGGAGGGCCCCCGAGGGCTTGCTGCCCTCGGGACTCCCGCAAACTGGAGTAACGTAGGAGGTGAAGAGGTGCTCCTGCAGCGCTGTTCCCTTTGGGAATGCGCTTTGGTTGGTGCGTGGAACGCTTTTCCCCCTTCGGGTACGTCTTACTTTTGGCGCTCCTGGGTTACCTGGCAAACACGCCGCAGAGTGCTTCTGCTTTCGGCTCACCCGGGTTGGTGTGGTGCTGTTAGCCGCTTGCCGCCCTGACGGGCCCGCTCTACGCCGGTGCTCCTGCGATTGGGCGATAACTGCCACGGGGGTGCGTATTGGCGGTGCTGCGTGCTTGGTGAGCGCTGTCCCCTATGGGGATACGCTCACTGTGGTGCAGGGCAAAGGCTTTTGCGGGTTGCGCTCTCTCCTGCTGAGATACGCTTGCTACGATGCAGGGCAACTACTGCTAGCAGCATGGCTTGCGACTCTTACTTCTACTTTCCACAAGGAATCGGGGATACGCTTGCTATGGTGCATGGCGACTGCTGCTTACTTCAGCTCGTTCGCAAGCTCAGCGAGCTTGACGGTGCGCTGCTCGCCGGTTTCCATCGACTTAAGAGCAATTTCGCCGCGCTCCAGTTCATCGTCACCGAGGATGGCGGTATAGCGGGCTTTCATCCGGTCGGCGGATTTCATCTGTGCCTTCATTTTGCGGCCCAGGTAATCGCGCTCGGCCGAGAAGCCGGCTTGGCGCAGTTTGAAGAGCTGTGTCGAAATTTCCTTGTCGGCGGCTTCGCCTAAAGCGACGAGGTAGACGTCCAGCCTCTTCTCGGCGGAGATGCCGATGCCTTGCTTCTCGAGGATAAGCGCAATCCGCTCCAGACCGATCCCGAAGCCAATACCCGGCTGATCAGGACCGCCGATATCAGAGACAAGACCGTTATAGCGCCCTCCTCCCCCAATGGTATCGATCGCTCCAATGCCTTGGGCTTTATATTCAAACGCGGTGTGCGTGTAATAGTCCAGTCCGCGAACGAGGCGATGGTTAATCGTAAATTCGATGCCCATCGCCGTCAGCAGCTCCTGCACTTTGGCGAAATGCGTCGTGCATTCTTCATCCAGGCTGTCCAGAATCGAAGGGGCAGCGGCAAATTTCTCCTGATCCACCTTGCAATCGAGCACTCGCATCGGATTACGTTCGATCCGGGACTGACAATCCTTGCACAGGTTGTCCTTCATCGGCATGAGGAAACCGAGCAGCTTGTCACGATACACCGCCCGGCTCGCCGGGTTGCCGACGGAATTCAGTTCTACCTTGACCTCCTGCAAGCCGAGCTCCCGGCAGTACTCATATCCAAGAGCTACAACCTCGGCGTCAATCGCCGGATCGACAGCTCCGAATACCTCAACGCCGAACTGATGGAATTGCCGTTGGCGTCCCGCCTGCGGACGCTCATAGCGGAACATCGGGCCGATATAATACAGCTTCGTCACGTCCGGCTCCCCGTACAGCTTGTTCTCTACATAAGAGCGGACGACTCCCGCCGTTCCTTCAGGCCGAAGCGTCATGCTGCGGTCGCCCTTATCGGTGAACGTGTACATTTCTTTCTCGACAATATCCGTCGTTTCTCCGACGCCGCGTTCAAACAATGACGTTTGTTCAAAGATCGGCGTCCGAATTTCCTTGTAGTTGAAACGACGGCACAAATCTCTGGCTTTCTCTTCAATAAATTGCCATTTCTCGACAGCGCCGGGCAGTATGTCCTGTGTGCCTGTCGGCTTTTGAAAAGCCATGTCCATCCCTCCATCCAATAATCATGCTAAATTGTGAAAATAAAAAAACTCCCGTCCTGTTCATAAATCCAAACAGGGACGAGAGATCGTTTACCGAATCACCCGTGGTGCCACCCACATTCCGACTGCCTAGCTATAGCCTGGCAACAGAACAGCTCCATCCCGTTCCGTATGCCTAGCTTGCGGCAATCGCTCTATACGGTTAACGCCCGTCTGCGCCGATCGGCTACTCTTCATCATTTCACCGCCGGTTCTCAGGGAAGTCTTTCGTTCAATCATCACCAGAATCCTTCCAGCCAGTCATGAGCGGATACATGGTTCCAAGAACCAGCTGTGTGCAGCCTGTACAGCCATGTATTCCCTCATCTCCGGGATTCCTCTCTGTGGATGTGGGGTTGAATTACTTTCTCCCGTCATCGAATAGAAGTATTAAAGAAATTGCGTATATTTTTAGATTGTAAGGAACCGGCAGGGCAAAGTCAAGCTCTAATCAAGAAAAAGACCTGCTACCAACGGGGTGCAGGTCCAAAAGGTATATATTTAAAAGGGGGTCATGCTGTTATTATAAACAGGCTATGTTAAAGGATCATGAAAGTAATATTACAGTTATATTACATAAACGAAAGCGATTTATTTATTACACTTCATTATTCATCCAGCTTCGCTACGAAAGCGCCTTGAGAGCGCAATTTATGAACGACGGCTTCGTAATCCTGTTCCCGGACCTTCAAGCTCAGCACATATTTCAGGCTATCGTAATCTTCATCGCCTAAATCATTCAATCCGCCCGCGAAGTCGGCTTCCTGCCGCTTTGTTTCCTCTGAGCCTTCCTCATCGTCCCGCCCTCCATCGGCAAGGGAGCTGCTTGGCGTTACGACCGGCACGGCTCCTTGTCCTCCAGAGGTTCCCGGATAGCCAACTGCGCCATATGTGCCTCCCGTAGCGATGTTATTGACCGGGACAAACGGAATCTGAAGACTCAGATCCCTTCCAATTGACTGATCAAGGCGCCCGACTTCAACCTGCTCCGTCTCGAACGGCAGCAGGCTCATCCTGGCTCCTTCCGCCTGATCTTCGCTTTTGAAATACGCTTGAATATGCTTGGCCATATCGATCTCTCCTTTTGAGCATTGATCGGACAAGGTCCAGCTTGCCCGCCTACCGCAGCACCTGCAGAATTTCGCGTACAAAGGCCGGTTCGTCCTCAGGCGTACGCGAAGTAATGAAGTTGCCGTCGACGACTACCTCCTGATCCTTATAGTCGGCTCCCGCGTTGATCATATCATCCTTAAGCGGCGGATAGCACGTTATCGTGCGCCCCTTCAGCAGATCTGCACTAATCAGGATTTGCGGGCCGTGGCAAATCGCAGCAATCGGTTTTTTAGCCTCGTTGGCCTCCTTTACAAATTGCAGAATCCCCTCATGCAGGCGCAGATTCTCCGGAGACGAGCCGCCAGGGATGATCACGGCATCATAATCCGCCGCTCTAACATCGCTAATGGCTTTCTCTGCCTTATACTCGGCCTTGCCCTGCTTTCCCTTCAGCGTCTCTCCCGCCTTGAGGCCGATAATGTCGGCTTCATGGCCTGCCTTCTTCACTTCATCGTATGGAACCTGCATTTCCGAATCTTCAAAGCCGTTGGCCAGCAGAAACGCAACTTTGCTCATGTCTGTTATCTCCTCCCATTGGGTTTATGCTCTCTCGGGATGTTATTACCCGAAGTTGGAATTGTTATAACTAAGCAAACAAGCTGAGCGGCGGCTCAGCCGCCCGAACGGGGCAGCAGCTCCTTACCTGGCTTGAACTCCAAATGAAGCCATTCAAGCTCCTCGGTTCTGGCTGCCCGAGCCAGCATACTGGCTTCGATTCGGTCGCCCGCAGGAAGCAGCGGATATTGGCGCCACTGCGTTGCTTTAAGTGACTGTCGCATAATTGGACTCCTTTTAAGAGGTCCTTTATTTATTATTAGACAACAAAAAAATACGACCTCTCTTCTCCAGATTGCCCTGAATAGAGAAATCGTATTCTGCGCTCTCGCGCTACGGCGTTTCCGCCTTTGCCGGCTGATGGCTTTCGACTATTAGCGTCACGGGGCCCCAGTTTGTCAGCTGGACATCCATGTCCGCACCGAATTTGCCTGTTTCGACTACAAGGCCTTTGTCGCGAAGCAGGGCATTGAAGCGTTCATATAGCGGCTCCGCCTGTTCAGGCCTGGCCGCGGCAATGAAGCTCGGGCGCTTGCCTTTGCGGCAATCTCCATAGAGCGTAAACTGGGACACGGACAGGATGGCCCCGCCTATATCGGTTACGCTGCGGTTCATCTTACCTTCCTCATCTTCGAAAATCCGCAGCCCGGCGATTTTATCCGCTAAATATGCCGCTTCTTTCTCCGTATCCTCGTGTGTAATGCCGACCAGCAGCGTAAGGCCTTGTTCAATCGAGCCGATCACAGCCCCATCTACCGTAACCTTCGCTTCCTTACAGCGCTGCACTACAACTCTCATCGGTCTATATCTCCTTTATATCAAGCCTGCACCAAGCTTACTGCATGATGCGGTGCACGGTGTACACATCCTGAACCCGTTTGATCTTCTCCACCACAGCATGAAGATGGTCGGTATTCCGAATCAGGATCGTCATATGAATGAGCGCCATCTTGTTCTTGTCCGACCTTCCGGAGACCGCCGATATATTGGTCTTGCTCTCTGAGACGGCTTGCAGCACCTCATTCAAGAAGTTGCGGCGATCATGGCCGGTAATTTCTATATCGACGCTGTAGTTCGCTTCCACCGCATGCTCCCATTCCACTTCAATCACGCGCGCCGCCTCTTCCCCGTCGCTGGCCGTTGGTATATTCGGGCAATCGCTGCGATGCACCGAGACGCCGCGTCCGCGGGTAATATAGCCGATAATATCATCCCCCGGAACCGGGTTGCAGCATCTTGCAAAGCGTACGAGCAAATTGTCGATGCCTTTGACAACGACACCGTTGGTCGGACGGGGTCTTCGTTCCTCATGAGCCTTGACTTCCTTGACCTCGGAGGTCAGCTCGATCTGCTCCGCTTCTTCCTGCTCCTTGCGGAGCTTCTCGGTCAGCTTCGTGACGACCTGGGATGCGGTAATGCCTCCGAATCCGATAGCGGACAGCATATCCTCCACATCGTTAAAGGCATACTTCTTCGCCGCTTCCAGCAGCTTATCCTCCGTCATCCACTGTGCCGGTTCTAAGCCAGCGCGTTTCAGCTCTCGCTCGATCGCATCGCGGCCCTTCTCTACGTTCTCTTCCCGCTTCTCCTTTTTGAACCACTGCTTGATTTTACTGCGGGCGTGGGAGGATTGGGCAATCTTCAGCCAGTCCTGGCTCGGGCCATAGGAATGCTTCGAGGTCAGAATCTCAATGATATCTCCTGTCTTAAGCTTGTGATCCAGCGGAACGATGCGTCCATTGACCTTGGCGCCAATCGTGCGATTGCCTACCTCCGTATGGATACGGTAAGCAAAATCTAGGGGCACGGAGCCGGACGGCAGCTCGATGACCTCGCCCGATGGGGTGAAGACGAACACAAGGTCGGAGAAGAAATCCATCTTGAGCGACTCCACGAATTCCGAAGCATCCTTGGCCTCATGCTGCAGCTCCAGTATTTCGCGGAAGAAGGTCATTTTGTTCTCCGGTGTGCCCGCGTCCGTTCCCTCTTTATAAGCCCAGTGGGCGGCGATCCCGTATTCCGCGGTCCGGTGCATTTCTTTGGTGCGGATCTGCACCTCCGTAGGCTCCCCGGTCGGACCCACTACGGTCGTATGCAGGGACTGGTACATATTCGCCTTCGGCATGGCGATATAATCCTTGAAGCGCCCCGGCATCGGCTTCCATAGAGTATGGATGATGCCCAAAGTCGCATAGCAGTCCTTAATGTTGTTCACGATGATCCGAATAGCCAGCAGATCATAAATTTCATTGAACTGCTTGTTCTTCGTCGTCATCTTCTTATACACGCTGTATATATGCTTCGGCCGGCCGGACAGCTCCGCCTCGACGCCCATTTCATCCAGCTTCTCCTGAATGCGGGCGATGACATTCTGAATGAACTCCTCGCGCTCAGCCCGCTTCTTGTGCATTAGATTGGCGATCCGGTAATACTGCTGAGGATTCAAATAACGCAGGGAAATGTCCTCCATTTCCCACTTGATTGCCGAGATCCCCAGCCGATGGGCGATGGGACAGAAAATCTCCAGTGTCTCGTAAGCAATGCGGCGTTGGCTCTCCTCGGACTGGAACTTCAAGGTCCGCATATTATGGAGCCGATCCGCTAGCTTGATGACGATGACCCGGATGTCCTGTGCCATGGCAATAAACATTTTGCGGTAATTTTCATTCTGCTGCTCTTCCTTGGATTGAAACTTGATCCGCTCCAGCTTCGTTAGTCCATCCACCAGCATGGCACAATCGCTGCCGAAGTGATCATGAATTTCCTGCAAGGAAACGGTCGTGTCTTCAACGACATCATGAAGCAGGGCAGCAATAATAGAAAGAGCATCCATTTGCATGCCCACGACAATTTCCGCAACCGCTAGCGGATGCAGAATATAAGGTTCGCCGGATTTCCTCAGCTGTCCATGATGGGCCTGTTCCGCGAAGTCATATGCTTCCCGAATGCGCTTGAGATCCGGTTCTTTAATGTAGGGAGACGCCTTTTCGAGTAATCGCTCTATGCCCATTGAATCCGATTCGTTTCCTTTCTATATGAAATAAGACTGTATTACAACGCATAAAAGGGCACTTTTCGCCCAATTTTGATTTCCTATAATTATGACTCCTGCATCCTCTTACGTCAACTATCAAGGCTTGGTTCGGCAAGCATAACCTTCTATATTTAAAATCTTGAAATTAAAAAGTTTGTAAAATAAACAGGAATTAGTTTCCTGCCTATCGAATATCTTCTTTTAGTCCTATACATATACTACCAAGGAGGTAATAATACTTATGAATGACCCCGGCTTAGATGCATCGTCAACAAATCTTGATCCGAAGGTTGCTGGTTTATTATGCTATGCGCTGACCTTCGTTACGGGAATCATCTTTCTCGTACTTGAGAAGAAAAGCCGTTTCGTCAAATTTCACGCCATGCAATCGATCGTCGTATTCGGCTTGCTGACCGTCGCCAACATCTTGTTCTCCTGGATCCCGTTCATCGGCCCGCTCGTCTCCCTGATCGTTGGCCTGCTGACTTTTGTGCTGTGGATCGTACTAATGCTCATGGCGCTGCAGGGAAAATGGTTTAAGCTGCCTTATATCGGCGACTTCGCCGAGCAGCAAGCCAAGAATTTTTAACAGGCTGTAATTGGATGATATGGTGTAATTGATAACGTTACGCGATTATGGTTTTGGAAAAGACCCGAAGCTCGCAATCTAGGCGAACTTTCGGGTCTTTTTTACAAAAATTTTAGATCTGTATAATATTTTTTGTTGAAAATTGCAAGCATAGTCATTATCCTAGTAAGGATAACTAAATATGAACGTTTAGAGGAGTGACCCTGCTTGCAACGCGAAATTCAAGTTAATGAGAAAGTTCCCTTTGGGCCCGGTGTTCTGCTGAGTATGCAGCACCTTTTTGCCATGTTCGGCAGCACGGTGCTAGTACCGAACATTTTCGGTGTAGATCCGGCAATGATCCTGCTCATGAACGGGATCGGTACGCTGCTGTACATTTTGATTTGTAAAGCAAAAATTCCTGCATACCTCGGATCGAGCTTTGCCTTCATCTCCCCGGTCGTTGTAGTTCTGAATGCTCATCCGGATATGGGCTATTCTTATGCTCTGGGCGCATTTATCGTGACAGGCTTAATTTTCATCGTGATCGCGCTTATCATTCAATATGCCGGCACAAATTGGATCGATATCGTGTTCCCTCCGGCGGCCATGGGGGCGATCGTTGCACTGATTGGTCTTGAGCTCATTCCGGTGGCCGCCGGCATGGCAGGGCTGATCAATCCGGATCCGACCAAGGCCTGGACGCCAAATCCGACGGAAATTATGCTTTCCCTCGTTACGCTAGGGGTCACCGTCCTCGGTGCAGTTCTGTTCCGCGGCTTCCCGAAAATCATCCATATCCTGATCGGGATCGTCGTCGGATACGGACTAGCCTACTTCCTGGGCCAGGTTGACAAGGAGGCCATCGGAATTGCACCCTGGTTCTCCATGCCAACGGTTACAACGCCGCAGTGGAATCTTTCCGCCATCATCACGATCATTCCGGTGGCGCTGGTCGTTATCGTTGAGCATATTGGGCACTTGCTAGTGACGAGCAATATCGTCGGCAAAGACTTGTCCAAAGATCCGGGCCTGCATCGCTCCCTGCTCGGCAACGGGATCTCGACCGTCATCTCAGGCTTCGTAGGTTCAACGCCGAACACTACGTACGGGGAGAATATCGGGGTTATGGCCTTGACGAGAGTTTACTCGGTCTTCGTCATCGGCGGAGCGGCGATCTTTGCCATCCTGCTCTCGTTCTCCGGTAAATTCTCCGCCATCATCGCCTTTATTCCTACACCGGTCATGGGCGGCGTATCGCTTCTCTTGTTCGGAGTAATCGCGGCCTCCGGCCTGCGTATTTTCGTAGAGCAGAAGGTTGATTTCTCCCGCCCGACGAACATGCTTCTAGCCACCCTCGTTCTCGTAATCGGCTTAAGCGGAGCAACGTTGAAAATGGGCGACGTCGAGCTAAAAGGGATGGCTCTGGCTACCATCGTCGGCATTGTGCTGAGCCTGTTCTTCAAGCTGATTGAGGTGCTTGGCCTCTCCAATGATAAGGAAGAAGCGGCCAAGTGATCTAAGCCTACATCGTGAATTATAGAAAGGTCGAGCCGGGGAATGCCCCTGCCCGACCTTTTCTTTTATAAGTGAATCACTTGCGATAGCTTAGTTCGTGAACGCATAGTGGGGCGAATCATATTGCGGTCCAGACTTCTCGTACGTAAACCAGTAATCGATCACGTCCCCGGCCTGCAGTCCTCCGATAACCTGCTCCCAGCTGCCGTTATTGTTAGTCATCCGGTAATTCAGCTGCTGGCCGCCGGACACCGTATAATGAATATCTACGTAGAGTGCAGGCGTCTTCGGAGTAAAGATAATTTTCACCTCCGACCCCGAGACTCGGTTTACTTTCACCGTGTAATCATCCGTAACGATATCCCCGCTATTGCCGCCTCCATTACCGCCTCCATGGTTACCACCGTTATTGCCGCCGACATTGAAGCTGTTCGGCTGCACCGTTACCTGATGCCCGTCCGAGAAATGAACCGTCCTTACGCTGCTTGTCATATTGTAGACAACATACGTCTTGACTCCGTTCTTATTGAATACGGCATAAATCGGATAGTCCGCAGTAACTGCCGGATCGGCATGGCCCAATGCATCCAAATTATGAATCCAGTGATATGCATTTGCCTTGGAGTTGCCCGCCTCGGGAATCAACTGAGCCGCCCGCGCGTTAAATTTCGCCTTGGCATCGGCAGGATCGGAAATGGCCCGGTACATATATACGAGGTCTTCCCAAGGACTGAAATTGCCGCCGCTCTCCGCCAGCAGGGCATCGTAGTTTCTCGCCGTATATGATGGATACTGCGTTAGATAGAGCGAAGCGGAGGTAATTGGAAGCCAGTTGATGCCATGAACCTCGGTCGGATTGTTCGTCCACCAAGTAGCATCCCCTACTGTCTTGCCACCCCAAATCATGCTCGCCGTCTCTTTGGTAAAGCCGGATGGAAAATTCGTATCATGCACGTCGAACCAGTATTCATTGATGGCATTCATTTCCGTTACGTATTGATAAATCCCCGCATCGCGGATCGTCTTGTTGCCTGTAGCCTCGCCCCACAGGATAAGCCCTGCCCAAGCATTCATGGCCTCGGACGATGACTCGTTGTTATTGCCGTCCCCGAAATTGGCATGACCGGAAGCCCATGAATGTCCGGCATATGGGTCAAAATTGCGCAAATACGGGAACATGGAATCCGCACGGTCAACATTAGCAATGTCGCGAATGAGAAGCTTGATCATTCCGCCCCAATTGGAGTCGCTAGCCCACTCCTTATCCGTTCTGGCGATTTCGGCTGCCGCCTTGATAAAATATCCATAATGGAAATGATGGTCATTCAGCTCATTGGCGGTCCCATAGCTGTCCGGATAGCCGATAACGGTTCCCCAATTATTGTTATAATAGAATACATTGGAGGCTTTCAGATTGCCGGAAGCATCGCTTGCTTGAAGCCAGTCTTCCAGGCGGCTCTTAATTTCCGAGCGAAATTGATTTGCGGCAGCCGTGTTGCCGACCTGGTCGGCAATCGGTGCGAGCATCGCCAGCTTGCCCAGGCGCTTGCCGATCCAGTACGTATCTGTAGCTCCGGCATACTGCTCGGCAGCAGCCTCATTCACATACTGGTTCAGGAGATTCTTGTCATAAGATCCCAGATCCGGAAGCGAAGGCAGAACGCCGTTAAACTTCATCTTCGTCTGAAAGCTCGTTCCTTCAACCGTCTTCATTTGCCCTCTGACGGATGGATACGTGTAGGCTAGCGTAGCGGCCGTAGAGTTCTTCCACTGGTGCGGATACAAGGCAAAGATGGTTCCCGTTGAATGACCTTCCTTCGCTGTCGTGCTGGCTGTGAAGGTCGTGACTACGTCGCTGGTAGCTTCATTATAGACATATTCCACCTTGGTATCGGTAATATGAGAATAAGCATACTGCTTGAATTTATTTAAAGTATCTGCGGAGTTATCCGGAAGAACGGCAATCGAGAAATAATTTTTGCCATTCAGGTGGTTGGTCAATGTACTGCTGCCGAGTCCGCTCCACGTGCTGCCCGCTGCCCCGAATAAACCGTAATGTGCCCCTTCGATCGTAATTCCGAGAACAGAGCTGTCGCCATTCCCCGACCATACGGTTGGCGGCGTATAAAATTTCAGCTGCGGATCCCCTCCTGCAAAGGTAAAATAAACATACGGCGAGCCGTGCCCGTAGGACACATTCATCGAGCTGCTTCCCTGCTGATACAAGGCCTTTACAAACCAATCGCTGAACCCGTCTACCCTGGCATCGGGAAAGGCCGAGACAGCGGAATGGCTCACCGTGAAATCATGAATATCATTCATCCAGCCTGCGACGAACCCCGACAAAGCATGGACTCTAGCTCCCGGATAGTAAATGCGGATACCGTCCTCCTGATGCTTCATCGCCAAGGGATGAGGATACTGGGCATCGGAATAAACGCTCCAGGCCAAGCTGCTCCACCAATCATTCGTAGGCATCTTCCCAGTGATGTTAGAAGTCTTATATATGCTGGATGGCGCATCTGTCGCTCCCGGAGGCAGTACGTGCGAATAAGAGCCTTTACCAATCGTAATCTCCCCTGAAAACGCATTCAAATTTGTCGCCCATAGCGATATTCCAACGGCCAATACAAGCACACACGAAATTAGCTTCTTCAATGGAATCCTCCTCAGTTATAATAGTTGTAAGTCGCCTGCATGCATCGCTTAATCGATACACCCCTATTGTTAGTCTCTGGAAGCGGCAAGGTCAAGAAGATATTGTTATTTTTTAACTAAATAAGGCGAAAACACTAAAATTTAGAGGGGAATCCAGTACGAAACACCTGCATTATTTTCGTAAAAGATCCATATGTTTACACCAGTAATATCTATCTTTTTACGTATATAGGCACTCTTTAAAGACGCTTTTTCTTGCGAGTTTAGGGGATTCGTGTCCGCAGCTTTTCTATTCCTCAAACACAAACAAGACATCCCGCGAAGGATGCCTTGTTCATTTTATGATTGGTTTGCTGTGCGACTTATATATAGCTTCCCTTTAATACTTTAACAGTGAGTACACATCGATGCCTGGCAGCTTCTCCCGGCCATTCAAGTCGGTAAGCTCAATCAGGAACGCGGTTCCCACCACATTGCCGCCCAGCTCCCTCACAAGCTTGACCGATGTAGAGATCGTACCGCCTGTAGCGAGCAAATCATCGGCTATTAGGACATTCTGTCCCGGCTTGATTGCATCGCTATGCATAGCAAGACGGTCCGAGCCGTATTCCAGGTCGTAGCCGACCTCAATCGTTTTGTACGGCAGCTTTCCGCTCTTGCGGATCGGGATGAAGCCCACGCCCAACGCGTAAGCCAAAGGAGCGCCTACCACGAAGCCTCGAGCTTCCGGGCCGGCGATCAGATCAATATTCAGATCGGCCACCATTCTCTTAAGCTCATTGATTGCTTCGCGATATTTCTCTCCATTGTTAAGCAAGGTGGTGATATCCTTGAAGCTGATTCCCGGTTGGGGAAAATCGGGTATGACGCGAATGTACTCTTTGAAATCCACTGCAATCTCCTCCTAGTAGTTAGCGAATAACAACGGCATTATCTATGAATGAATCATAAAAATGCTAAGATACGTTATGCTGTTTCGTGATAAGCCACTGCGTAATTTGCGGTATTCCGGCATGGTGCAGAATCTGTTCCATTTCGGCCAGCCTTCCAAGCTCCATGTAACGTCTCGACGAGTCCAGCGGCCGCTTGGCGGGAGACTGATTCATCGTTACCGTCCCTTTATCGCGATAAATAAAGCCCAGCTCTTCGAAAATCTCCAGCGTCATCACCAGCATCCGCCGCGATAAGCGGGTGCGCTGCATCAAACTCTCAACGAGCTCTTCCTCTGGGACAGCAGCCGTGACCTGATGCCTGAGCAGGGCATAGATCTGTTTGAATTGCTCCCGGGAAGGCGGCAGAATGGCCTCCCGTTGATCCCTTGCCGAATGGAAAAGATACACTCGCTCAAGCGAGGAGAAGGAGCCCATCATTTTATGCCAAATTTCAAATGAGCCTGGCAGCTCCAGAACAAATAATATTTTGATATGAGTCCTGCTTGGGCCGTTCAATTCAGCGGCCGTATTGCCTGGAACGATGCCGACGTCCTTATCATATATCCAACAAGGGGTATCATTCAATTCATAATTTTTCACCAAATTCGAATCATTCATGGCGACGACGGCGATCCTTTGCTGCTCCATCGATTGCTGCTCGATCAGCCGCTCGCGAATTTCGTTCATCTTCATGATAGGATGCCTTGACCCCCGATGATCGAACACCTGGATATGAGGCACTGCAAGATCCTGAATCATTAATTGCGGCTTGCGTGAGCCGTTCCACTCATTAATGCTGGCTTCGGCAACAATATCGACTCTGGCCTCCTCCGCCAGCTGGGAGATCAGCTCGCCCTTCCCGAAAGCGACGGCCTCTATCGTGGTTCCATTTTGGCTTAATACCAGCTTCATATGCTTGCCTTCCTTGCCCAGTGGGCGGCATTCCAAGAGCTTGGCGCCGCGAATAAGAAGCCGGGGGCAAGCATTACCCATGCCGAACGGGGCTAGACCCTCCAACTGCTCAATAACCGGGAGAGAAATATCCGCAAGGCTGCATTCCAGATCGGCGTGCATTACGGGAATGAAATGTTCTTCGCGGAGTATTTCGGCCGCAAACTTGTTAAGCTGATCTTCCAGATCTCCAAGGCGGCTGCGCTGCAGAGTCATCCCTGCCGCAGAGGGGTGACCGCCGTAATGCTCCAGCAAATCTTTGCAGTGAGTCAGAGCCTCATATATATCAAATCCCGGAATAGAGCGCGCGGAGCCCTTGCATGTCCCCGTTTCAGGGTCTATGCCAAGAACAATGGTCGGACGATAGTATCGGTCAAGTATTTTGGAAGCGACGATCCCGATGACTCCGGGATTCCAGCCCTCTCCGGCCAGCACGATCACATGCGGAACAGAGCCTGCGGCCTCTTTGGCAGCCAGCTGTGCAACCGCCTCTTGAACGATGCTGTCTACCAGCAGCTGGCGTTCCTTATTCAGGATGTCCAAATCCTCCGCAATCTTCTCAGCCTCTTCTATATTTTGCGTAGTCAGCAAAGCAACGGCTTGGTCAGCATGGCTCATTCGGCCGCTTGCATTGATGCGAGGCGCAAGCCCAAAGGCTACGTTCGTAGAGGAGACGGTTTCCTTCGCTTCTCCTTTGGCATAACCGGCCGCTCCCATTAGAGCGGTTATCCCTGGAAAGCTGGAATAAGCCATGGCCTGAAGCCCGCTCTTGACAAGTATGCGGTTCTCATCTGTAAGCGGCATCAAATCCGCTATCGTTCCTAGCGTGACCAGCTCCGTCCATTCGGCAGGAGTCTCCTCCCCTAGCAAAGCCGCTACCAGCTTATAGGCTACCCCGACGCCGGCAAGACCCTTGAACGGATATTTGCAATAAGGCAATTTCGGATTGACGAGCGCATAAGCCTCCGGCAGAATTTCGGGGGGCTCATGATGATCGGTAACAATGACGTCCATGCCCGCCGCATTTGCATAAGCGATCTGCTCCACGGCGCTGATTCCCGTATCCACCGTAACTGTCAACGTGAAGCCACGCTCAATGAACTGCTCCAAAGCCGCTATATGAAGCCCGTACCCTTCCTTGGAGCGATGGGGGATATAGTACTCGAATTTCGCATTCAAGCGGCGCATCAGGCAAACCATGAGGGCCGTAGATGATACCCCGTCCGCATCATAATCACCATAAATCAATATTCGTTCGTCCTGTTCGACCGCCTGCCTGATTCTTGCGACGGCCTCCGGCATGCCGCTAAGCAAATAAGGATCGTGAAGATCCTTCATCGTCCCCTGCAAAAAATGCCGCGCTTCCGTAACATTATCCATTCCGCGGCTTACGAGCAGGGAAGCCAACATCTCGGGGATTCCAAGCTCCCTGGCCAATACCGAAGCAGCAGCAGTGTCGCTATGTAGACCAACCCAACGGTACCTCGGATGAAGCAACCTGACAGCACCTTCCTTCTTCCACCTCCGCCTTCACGCGCTCCTCATTATTGAAGCAGCGTAGGCAGGTCATTATTCGATCCTTCGTAGTTGCTCTTGTAAGGATAGCCCGGATCATAAGGCATAACCTGGATGCTTACATCGCTAACCTGGGAAAAGCGACTAAGCAGCAATATCTTGGCGCGATTGGCAATATGATTTGCCTCCAAAACGGATATCCGCGGATTTACGCTAATGATCGCTGCGATGGATATATAATAGCCGTCATCCTTTAATTTCAGCTCATCCACGGTAATGACCCCATGAACTCTCTGCACCGTTTCAATGAACGGCATTTTATCTTCGCCTCGCGCCCTGGACTCCCGCTTGCCACCATACACGGCTCCGAAAATCAGCCGGAACCCCTTCCAGACCACGATGCAGGCTACAATCAAAGCCGCAGCCGGGTCCATGTACAGCAGCACCGGCAAATCCCACGCCTCTCCGCACATCGCCCCGAAGACGCCAAGCAGAACGACAATGGAGCAATACAAGGAATTCTTGTGCATATGGATGTAGGCTTGCGAGGAAGCCTCCGGCCGTTTGCGGCTCTGGCGATGCTGAAGCCGAAATACCATTTCCCTTAAGGCGATCGAAATGACGATAGCTACCCCGGCCATGTAACCTGGAGCGGCGACATCCCCGGTTAAGATTGAGGAAATCGAAGATATTCCCATATGCAAAGCGCCCATGAACAGAAAAACTGCGAAAAAACTCGCCATTAGCGGTTCTGCCGTACTGCCTCTGATTGCTCCAGGCCGCGCCAGCCACTGCCGTCTAAGCTTGTCCGGCAGCAGCTCAAATTTCCCCGCGATACCGGCTGCGGCATCCGACGCTGAATATAATGCGTCCGCAAGCAATACACGGCTGTCAAAGAGCAAACCTACCACCCCTTTGAACACGGCTAGAATGACATTGCTCGCAATGCCAAGCCAGGCGGCGGAGTCAGATGGTACAGCTTGTTCGCGAATCATAATAACCCTCCTGAAACACGTTATTACCATGAAGACGGCGAAGCCGCGTCCTTCATCGAGACGCGGCTTCGCTCATGCCAAGCAAATGGCAAACCGTCGTTTAGGACGCTTTGGCCGGTTTGGTTTTTTGCTTGCTCTTAAGCACAAACCACAGCGGGCTGGCAATGAAGATCGAGGAGTATGCCCCGAACAGCAGCCCGATAACCATGGCCAGCGAGAACATCCTGATCGATGCTCCTCCCAGCAGAAGCAGGAACAGAGCGGCAATAAATACAGTTAAAGCGGTATACAGAGACCGCATGATAGTTTGAGACACGCTCTTGTTGACGATATCCACCAGATCCTGACGTGTCTTCTGTTTGGCAAACCGCAGGTTTTCCCGGATTCGGTCAAAAATAACGATCGTATCATTAATCGAGTAACCAATGATGGTTAGAACCGCTATGATAAAGGTCAAATCTACTTTCAGACGGAAGATGGAGAAGATGGTTACCACCATGAAGGCATCATGCAGCAAAGCTATAATTGCAGCGACCGCAAAGCGCCATTCGAACCGGATGCCGACATATACGATGATCCCCAGGCTCGAGAGCAGTACGGCATAAATCGCATTCGCGGCCAGCTCCTTAGCCATTTCCGGGTCTACCGTGTTAACCTCCATCGAGGCTCCGCTATCAAGCTTGAGAATCTCATTCTTCAGCTGATGATCCTCATCCTCGGTCAATACCTCGTTAAAGCGAATCGACATTCGCTCGACACCCGGGGTAATTTGCGTTCCTTCGGAAATCCCGATCCCCTCCAGGATCGGCTCGACTTGTTCAACCGTTACGTCCTTGGTAAAGGAAATATCCACGTTGGAGCCGGCTCTGAAGTCAACGCTGTAGTTGAGACCGAACACGGCCAGTGAAATCAGGCCAATAATCGTGAGTATAATGGAGAAGGTATAGCAGCGCTTGCTGATACGCACAAAATCCAAATTCAATAATTTATTCTTAGAGCTCACCAATTTCACTCTCCTTTACACCGAAATATTTCGGCTTCCGCAGCTTGCCCGCTTTGAGCAGCAGGTTAAGCAAGAAACGAATGAAATAAATATTGGTGATGATACTTAGCACGATCTCGACGATCAGGACGAGGGCAAAGCCTCTTACCGCCCCGGTTCCGAAAATATACATCACGATCGCAACGATAATCGTCGTGATATTCGAATCCATAATTGTACGGAAGGAATGCTTGCTTCCCGCCTTGACGGCAGACAATATACTCTTTCCGTGGCGCATTTCTTCCTTGATCCGCTCATTGGTAATGATGTTGGCATCGACAGCCATGCCGACCCCAAGCACGATGGCCGCAATCCCCGGCAAGGTTAGCGTAAATTCTGCAAAGTTAAAGACCAGAATGAGCAGCCAGGTATGCACGATCAGGCCAAAGCTGGCCAGCAAGCCTGGCACACGGTACAGCCATATCATAAATACAAGGATAAAAAAGGAGGCAATCAAGCCCGCTTGAATCGTCTGATAGAGGGACTGCTTCCCTAGCGTCGCCCCGACGCTCTGTGAGTATTTCTCCGTTAATTTGAGCGGCAGTGCCCCGCGGTTAATTTCATCCCGCAAATCATTCGCTTCATCTCGCGTATAGCTTCCGCTAATGGAAGCATTTCCGTCCCTTAATACAGCCTGCACCACTGGAGCGGACAGCAATTCATCGTCAAGGAAAATCGCCAGCTCCTTGCCCAGCAGGCGCTCGGTAATTTTCGCGAATTTGTCCTTGTCCTTCAGCTTGATTGCAATTTCCGGCTGATTCAGCTGATTGAACTGAACGGATGCCCCGCCTTCAACGAAGTCAGTGCCGACCAATTCGATTTTGTTATACTCCTCCGGACTCTTCTCCGTTCCGTCCTTGCTTCGGAACGTGAGCGTCGATGGCTTCTTCATCAGCTTCCGGACTTCATTCTCGTCAGTCACGCCGGCAAGCTTCAGGCGAATCCGGTTCGCTCCTTCCGTTGTAACTTCGGGCTCGCTTGTACCAAGCTGATTAGCACGCTTCTCTAAGCTTTGGGCCGTTTTGATCAGCGACTCCTTCGTCACCTTAGCCCCGGCTTCAAAAGGCTCGGCTTCGTACAAAATTTCAAATCCACCCTTTAAATCGAGGCCTAGATGCACGTCTCGAAGCAAACCAGGGCTTGTCCAAGCCATAATTGCTGTTGAGACGACCACGACGGTTATGAATGCGATGAGTCTTTTCATCCCGTACTTCGTTCCCCTTTCGAATTCTCAATATTCCTATTATAGCTATGCAGGAAAAGAGCGTCAATTTATCAAATATTGTCGGTTTCTTTTTAAAGCCCCCATCCGAGACAAAAAAAGAATCCCGGTTTCCTAGAAACGGGATCCACGAAATGCGGACAACGTCATATAATTCATGAACTGGGTAGATTTCAGCGAGAGGATATCGTTGACTAGTTGATGAAGCTCGGGGTAGCCCTCCTTCTCGTATTTATGGCTGACACATTCCCAAATGTCCGACACGGTCACATGTTCGTAGCCGATGAGCCGAAATTCCTCCACTTTGCTGCGGCATAAAGATTCGATCGTTTCGTTCAGCTGCTTCTCGGCGAATTCCTGTTGATCCATTTCGTGATGCCCCTTTCCTGCGAGGTTAGCTGTCTCTATGAAATAATTCTACCCTTATCCTGTGATTCCTGCTTCCTAGTTCTGGATGTTTCATCGGTCTCTTAAAAAGAGCAGGCATGAATCCGGACAGGTACAGCATATTCATAAATATATCAGACAAGTCATCCTTGTAAAATGCTCATTCCGGGAAAGAGGGAATCATTTTGAATAAACAGACCTTTATCCAAGGAACGATGATCCTGCTTGCCGCCGGCATTATCAATCGCATTCTCGGCTTCATTCCCCGCATCCTGCTCCCTCGAATCATCGGCGCCGAAGGCGTGGGCCTCTATCAGCTGGGGTATCCGTTCTTCCTTGTCTTGGTGACGATCATTACTGGCGGCATACCTCTTGCCGTCGCCAAGCTCATCGCAGAAGCGGAATCCTCAGGCCAGCCCGGCCGATCGGCGGCGATCCTTCGGACGAGCCTGATATTTACGGCTGGTGCGGGACTCATCTTCACCGTGGCTAGCCTGCTCGGTGCTCCGTGGATCAGCCGCTATGTCCTGCCGGATTCCCGGGTATACCATACCTTTCTCGCCATGAGTCCGATGATCGTGATCGTAGCGATTTCCTCCGTCTTCCGCGGATATTTTCAAGGCAAACAGAATATGATCCCTTCCGCCAGCTCATCGATCCTCGAAACGCTGGGACGAATCGTGTGCGTCCTGTGGTTCTCTTATTTAATGCTCCCGATGGGCATAGCTTATGGAGCGGCCGGAGCGATGCTTGGCGTCGCGGCTGGAGAAGTGGTCGGCATGGCGGTAATTCTGTGGCATTACTGGCGCTCCCGGCGCAAAGAGGCTAAGGAGGAAGATCTTGGGCCGGGCGCTGTCTCTGGCTATCCAGCAGACATTGGCCAAAGCGGGCGGAAATGGTTCGCCCCTACCTTGAAGCGAATATTACGGATTGCGGTCCCGGTTACGGGAGGACGGCTTGTAGGCTCGCTGTCCTATTTGCTGGAATCGATCACGACCGCGCAGAGCCTTGCTATAGCAGGCATTGCCACCGCCATTGCCACAGCCCAATACGGAGCTCTGCAGGGGATGGTAATCCCCCTGCTCCTGCTGCCCGGCGCACTAACTTCCTCCCTAGCTGTGTCCCTCGTTCCTTCGCTAGCCGAGGCCCAGGCCCGGGGGGATATGCGCACGATTCATCTGCGCCTGCATCAGTCGCTGCGGCTGGCTCTTGTTACGGGCGCGCCCTTTGCAGCAATTATGTACGTTCTGGCCGAACCGTTATGCCTGCTTATCTATAACAATCAAGATATCGCCGGCATGCTCAAAATCATGGCCCCATTCGCGCTGCTGCTCTACGCACAGTCGCCTCTGCAGGCTGCCCTTCAAGCCCTTGATAAGCCGGGACGGGCGCTGCTTAATACCTTGATCGGAGCGATCATCAAAATATCGCTGATCTTCTACCTGGCTTCTAATCCCAGCCTGGGCATTTACGGAGCGATCATCGCCATCATTGCCAATTTTGCCGTCGTAACCCTGCTGCATGGCTACAGCGTAGCACGGGCGCTCCGCTACCGTATTCCTTTCCTGGATATTCTGAAGGTCGTCTGCGGAATGATCATCATGGCGGCTGCTGCCGCCTACATCTACCATGAGCTGTCAATCAGCCCGCTTCCCGAGCTTCAACTGATTGCGGCTGCGGCAATTTCAGGAATCCTGTATATCGTACTATCCGGGGCTATGGGGCTGATTGATCTGCATGATCTGCGCAGACTGCCGCTGATTCGGCGATGGTTCCGCTAATATGATTTATTCGTCCTGCATTAAATTAATATATAGCTTGCCTTGATGATCGATGGAGCAGAAGAAAATTTCCTTGAAGTCTTTGACACCCCTGGCTTCAATCTGATTCTTCAGCCAAAATCTCGTTTTGCCGATCTGCTCCAGGTTGCGGTCCTGAACCTTGCCGTCCATGATGAGAGATACCGGAATTTCCTCATATCTGATTTTAGGAACGACCGAAGTATTTGATCCATCCGATGCGCTCGATTCGCCGTAATCCTGTCTCTTTGGATCGCCGCCTTGATTGCTGTTGTTTCCGCTGTCGCTGCCCCGGCTGCCCTGGCTTCTGGTCTTCACGCTTAATTGCCCGGTGGTTTCCAGAACGGCAAACTCGACATCGGCCACATTATCGATGTTATTCGCCCGCAATTGCATGAGCAGATCGTCAAGATTGTATCGCTGCCTTTTCATTTCTCTCCGGTTGATCTGACCGTCCTGGATGATGATGCTGGGCTTGCCGTCAAAGAGGAACCTTATTCTCCGGCTGCGTAAGGACAGCAGGGCAATTGCGATTTGAATCAGCAGCAAGGTAAGCATGGGCACGAAACCATCGTATAGGGGCCGCTTCATATCCTCGATCGCGAATACAGCGATTTCGGCAATCATGATTGAAATGACCAAATCGAAAATCGATAGCTCCCCAATCTCCCTTTTCCCCATAATACGCATGACGACAAATGCCGTAAAATACATCAGCACCGTCCGAAGTACAAGCGAGATGAAATGAGCGGTCATATCGTTTCCCTCCGTGGCATTCATTTTAGTACGAACCAAACAATCGTACAGATATTCTGACCCTATGGAGAGATAACCATACGAATATCAATTGATTTAAAAAGCGGTTAGTCTTACATTTATCCCCTGCATGCTGCAACCATTAAGCCATATCTTAGGAACCTGTACTAATTCTACAGGCTTGACCATACAATGGTGATAATAAATGAACAGGAGGAACGATTTATGGATTTCTTCCGACGTTTGGCGTCAATTCGGCTCGCTCATCCCACCTTATCCGGCTTATGGTATGCCTTCCTATGGATGATGGTCGGTGCTCTTATCCTGTCCCTGCTGCTCCAGTCAGGCTCGCTGGAAGAACATAATCTCACATGGCCCATTTACATCGTGCATGCGGCAGCCCTGTTATTCGGCGGGCTCACCTCGGGAAAGCGCGCTGGACAAAAGGGCTGGTATCAAGGCTCACTAACCGGTCTGCTGTACGGCATTCTAATTCTATGCATCAGCTTTCTCGCTCTGGACAATTCTCCTGGACTCGGCGATTTCATTTTACTGCTTCCAGCCCTGCTGATCGGTGCGGTAGGCGGCATGTTCGGAGTTAATCTGCACAAGAAAAAATAGAAATTGGCAAAGAAAAAAGAGCCTGCACAGGCTCTTCTTGCATGGAGATACTGCTCTCGCCCCACTATTTGGAGTCGGAAGCCTTATCCGTATTTACGCTATGGCTAATCGCATTGCGCTCGAAAGTCAGCTTGGTTGCATCATTTACGAGAAGGACGACAGTGTCATCCGTCAGCGATACAATCGTACCGTGCAGACCGCCGATCGTAACGATTTTGTCCCCTTTCTTGAGCGCCTTCAGCATTTCATTGCGTGATTGCTGCTTCTTCTTCTGCGGGCGAATCAACAGAAAATAGAACACGATAAACATGATCGCGAACGGAACAACCAAAGTAATGATCGGATTAGCTGCATTTGGAGCAGCCGCTGCTGCAAATTGGAACATATATATCCCCCTTTCGATATTTATTGCTCGTCTTAGAATCCTTTGTCGTTGCCAAACAAACCATACCGCTCGAAGAACTCATCCCGGAAGTCGAGCAGCCTGTCATCCATAATCGCCTGACGAACTTGCCGCATCAGTTCAATTAAGAAATGCAGGTTGTGATATGTAGTCAGCCGAAGACCGAATGTCTCATCACTTTTGATCAGGTGCCGCAAGTAGGCCCGGGAATAATTACGGCAAGTATAGCAATTACACTCCGGATCAAGCGGCCCGAAATCTCTGGCATATTGAGCGTTGCGCACTACCAGCCTGCCCTGGCTCGTCATCGTTGTGCCATTGCGGGCGATTCTTGTAGGAAGCACGCAATCGAACATATCGACTCCTCGGATGGAGCCTTCAATCAACGCATCGGGCGAGCCGACGCCCATCAAATACCGGGGCTTGTCCGCAGGCAGCAAAGGCACGGTATAGTCCAGCACCTCGTACATCAGATGCTTAGGCTCCCCCACACTCAGTCCACCAATAGCATACCCCGGAAAATCCAGGGAAGTCAAATCCTTCGCGCTCTGCTTGCGCAAATCCTCAAACATGCCGCCCTGAACGATTCCGAACAAGCCCTGGTCCTCCGGACGGGCATGGCTTTTCAGACAGCGTTCAGCCCAGCGCGTCGTGCGTTCGAGGGATTTTTTAACGTAATCATATTCCGCAGGGTAAGGCGCACACTCGTCAAAGGCCATCATAATATCCGAGCCCAAGGCATTCTGGATTTCCATAGCCACCTCCGGGGACAGGAACAGCTTGTCTCCGTTCAAATGCGAGCGAAAATGCACGCCCTCCTCCGTAATTTTTCTCATTTCGCTTAACGAGAATACCTGGAATCCGCCGCTGTCGGTCAGGATCGGCCGGTCCCAATTCATGAATTTATGCAATCCGCCTGCTTCGCGGATGATGTCGTGTCCCGGTCTGAGAAATAAATGATACGTATTGCTTAAAATAATTTGCGCATTCATTTCCTTCAGCTCTTCGGGGCTCATTGTCTTGACCGTGGCCAAGGTGCCGACCGGCATAAAAATCGGCGTCTCAATCACGCCGTGCGGCGTATGCACTCGCCCGAGCCTGGCGCCGGACTGCTTGCACGTCTTAATATGTTCATAGGTTATAGCTGCTGCCATTTGATCATCCATCCTCTTTTTATACCTTAATAAATAAACATGGCATCCCCGAAGCTGAAAAAGCGGTATTTCTGCTCAACGGCCTGGCGGTAGGCTGCCAATATCCGCTCTCGTCCAGCCAAGGCGCTGACCAGCATAACCAAAGTGGATTTGGGCAGGTGAAAATTCGTAAGCAGCGCATCCACCAGTTTAAATTCATAGCCCGGATAAATAAAAATGCCAGTCCAGCCGCTCATAGGGGCCACTGGACCACCCTCACATTGGCCGGCCACAGTCTCCAGCGTACGAGCGGAGGTCGTGCCTACGGCAATGATCCGGCCGCCGCGCTGCTTGGTCGCATTGAGCAGCTCTGCCGTCTCTTCCGATACAACGTAATATTCCTCATGCATCACGTGATCCTCTACCCGCTCTGCCGACATCGGGCGAAAGGTTCCAAGACCCACATGCAGCGTAATAAAGGCAATGTCTACGCCTTTGGCCCGGACCTGCTCCAGCAGCTCATTCGTAAAATGCAGTCCAGCTGTCGGCGCAGCCGCAGAGCCTTCATGCTTCGAATATACGGTCTGATAACGCTCGCGGTCGTCCAGCTTCTCCTTGATATACGGAGGAAGCGGCATTTGTCCAAGCCGGTCGAGAATTTCGTTAAAAATCCCCTTGTAGGAGAAGGTGAGTACCCGCTCCCCCATATCCCCTTCGCTCTCAATCATTGCCTGGAGTTCATCGCCGAAGGTGATCACGGCTCCCGCCTTCAGCTTCTTGCCGGGCTTGACCAGCGCTTCCCACCGGTCCCCGCCCAGATTCTTAAGCAAGAGAACCTCGGCCTTGGCCCCCGTATCCTGCTTGACGCCAAAGAGCCTGGCCGGGATGACGCGCGTATCATTCAATACGAGCGTGTCCCCAGGCCGCAAATAATCCAATATCGCCGGAAACAAATGGTGCTGAACCTCTCCTGTGGCTTTATTCAAAGTCAGCAGTCGGGAAGCCGTGCGGTCCGCAAGCGGTGTCTGTGCAATCAGTTCTTCTGGAAGCTCAAAATCGTATAAATCAACATTCATTATAAAGTCATTCCTTAACGATAGTTACGTTCTGATAATAGTGTTGCAATATGGCTGTATAATCATACCCTGCATCGGCCATTCCTTTGGCCCCCCATTGGGATAATCCCAATCCATGGCCGTTGCCGCGCCCCACGAACAGGAAACGGTTGGTCTGATCAATCGCCCGGGCTGATCCATCCGCTCCCATCACGATCATGCTGCCCCCGTTCCAGGCCGTTGCGCCTGCTGAAGACAATATGGATGTTCCGGGGGCTGCCGTCCCGTTAGACGTTGCCCCGCCTGCGCCCTGTACAGTATACCTGCCGGTAGCTGCAATATCAAACCTCGTGCTGGGCAGGCCGCCAAAAGCGGAACGGAATAAATCCGGGTAACGCACATCAAGGATCTGCCCATTGACTTTGATCTGCGTAGCCCGCCCGGACGGCCCGCGCTGCGCAATCTCCAGGTTGAGGATCGGTGAAGGGATTTCGCCAGCTATCCTGCCTTTCAGCGATTTTAACAGCTCGTCCGAGCTGAAAGGACCGCGGATCCATGAATATGAGCTGGATTCCCCGACCACCTCCAGAACAACAGCCTGGTCGCCGGGATTCATTTGCCCCACTGGGCTCACGTCGGCTTGAATTAACGGTATTGGCCGCACATTTGTTCCATTAGCTGTAACCGTCATTTTATCCAAGCCTGCAGCGGTCTTTCCACCGGTAAGCTTCACATGATCTTCCCTGACGTATCCGGTCTTCCCCGTTGGCAGCAGCACATGGTACCAGGATTTCAGCCCGGCCTCCGCCGCCTTGTCCCCATCGCTCGGTACACTGCCGAACGTCGAATTCGGATTGCCCCACACTTCGGTGGAGTCCGCCGTCATCCCTCCGCTATTCGAGGAGAAAATCGCTTCCACAATCCGCCCATTCGATTTGATAACCTCGCCGGCCGTGCTGTCTACGGCTTGTCTAATACTGTCGACCTCGTTATCCACCCCATTGTAGACCTGGCTCAAGGTAGTATCGACAAGGCCTGCGACATTAAACTTATTGCCTTCCGCATGATAGAGCGCATAGCTCCGGGCTGCGACGGCCTGAGCCTTCAAGGACTCCTGCGGCCAACTGCTCGGCACCTCCGCTGCGACGACCGAGTACAGATATTGCTCGAGCGGAACGTCATTCACAAGAGCGAGCTGGCCATTTACACGGCTGATCTCGAAATCGCCGCGATATTTCCGGGCCGATCTCTCGGCTACCTGAATGACGGAGTCCTCGCTGTCCCGTACGATCAGCTTCGTATTTAGGCCGCTGATCGCATAGTGGTCTACTGCCTGCGGCGCAGCGGTTTCCCCGCCCGTAACGTCGCGATAAGCGATAAGCGCGGGAGCTTGGGCATCGACAGCCGTCAAGCTCAATTGAGGCTGCAGCTGGACGATCTGGGCCTTCAGCGCGGCCAGTGCGGATTCACTGACGGCTCCGCCTACCCACACCGCATATTGATTCGCTCCAACGACCGCCACCTTCACTTCCATGCCCGGCAGATGGATCGACTGTCGGATAGCCTCCGCTTCCGCTTTGCTGCCGAAGACGCCTGCGGAATAATAGTAGCCGCCATGGACGGACGGCTTCGCGCCGCCAAGCTGTCCGGCAAGCGCCTGGCCTACGCGCGTTGCCGCCGCAGAAGCGGCTTCCTCGCTGGCATAAGGTCCGGTATATACTTGATATACCGTGCCTCCCGCTTGCTCGGCAGCTACGGCGATCGGCTTGTCCGTTCCTCCCTCCAGCTTCTTGATGGCAGCGGAAACCGTTTGCCAGTCTGCGCTCTCCAGCGCTTTGACTTTAATTCCGTCCACGCTAAAACGGACCGTCTGGCCCGGAGAGAAATCGAGCCAGCTCTCAAAGCTGCCGTTAGTTTGCGGCCCTGCCTGCCACGCTGATTCCGCCGTCAGGGTCACGGCCGGCACAACCGCTCTATAAGTGCTCCCCGAATCCAGGAACATGGCGACACGTACTCGCGTGTCCGGCATCGAATCGGCGCTGGTTGGCACTTGAAAGATGCCGCCCAGCAAAGTTGCGGCCAGTAAGGCCGCTGCCCATTTGCGGGTCCTGCTTGTTTGTCCTCGTCTCGCGCTATGTCTAATCACGCTCTCTTATCCTCCTCGTTAACGTAATGTCCATTAATTCTCAGTTCTTATGAATCAGAAGTCATCGGCAAGCCCAAATGCTGGTAAGCTGCCGGAGTCACCATCCTGCCGCGCGGTGTGCGCTGCAGGTAGCCGATCTGGAGCAGATAAGGCTCATATACATCCTCGATCGTCTGGCTTTCTTCTCCAATCGTAGCCGCGATTGTATCCAGTCCGACAGGGCCGCCCCGAAAGTTCGTGATCATCGCCCGGAGCATTTTATGGTCAATCAGGTCCAACCCCATCGGGTCAACCTGAAGCATTTGCAGGGCTTCCTTGGCAATGTCGGTTGTAATATGGCCGTCGCCCCGAACCTGGGCAAAATCCCGCACCCGCTTAAGAAGCCGGTTGGCAATCCGCGGGGTTCCTCTGGAACGAAGCGCGATCTCTTCGGCCGCGTCCCCGATAATATCAATGCCGAATATATCAGCCCCGCGGCTGACGATATAGCTGAGCTCCTCTACGGTATAGAATTCCAGGCGGCTCACCACGCCAAAACGGTCGCGGAGCGGCGCCGACAACAGGCCCGCTCTAGTCGTCGCTCCGATCAATGTGAAGGGCGGCAGATCAAGCCGTACGGATCTTGCGCTCGGCCCTTTGCCGATCATAATATCCAAGGCGAAATCCTCCATCGCCGGATACAGCACCTCTTCCACCGTTCGATGCAGCCGATGTATTTCATCAATGAAGAGGACGTCCCCTTCCTGCAAATTCGTCAATAGCGCCGCCAGATCCCCAGGCCTCTCGATCGCCGGTCCCGACGTCGTCCGCAGGTTGACGCCGAGCTCATTGGCAATAATATTGGCCAGCGTCGTCTTGCCAAGCCCCGGCGGGCCGTACAGCAGCACATGATCCAGCGCCTCGTTGCGCATTTTGGCAGCCTCGATATAAATCTTCAAGTTCTCCTTGATCCGGCTCTGTCCGATGTATTCCGCTAAATAACGGGGACGGAGACTAAGCTCCACCGCCTGCTCTTCCATCATCAAATTCGCGGATATGATCCGGTCATCCATCATCGCTACTTCGCTCCTTCCACTTCACCCAAGATCAGCCTGCATACAGCAGCTTGAGCGCTTTTTTCATGACCGAATCCACCTCTTCAGCCGGCGTGACCGAATCCTTAAGCTGCTGCCATACCCGGTCGAGCTCGGCATCGGTATACCCGAGCGCCTTCAGCCCTTCTCTGGCCTCCGGCCAGCCCGGGTTCATGCCGCCGTCCGTCTCCTTCATATTCACCGGCTCGTCGAACAGGGAAGGGCCGCCCAGGCCGTCCAGCTTGTCCTTCAAATCAAGGATCATGCGCTGAGCCGTCTTCTTGCCAATACCCGGCAGCTTGGTCAGAAAGGAGATATTCTCCTGCTGAATCGCTGCCACGACATGATCCGGCTGGCCTCCGCTCAAGATCCCCAGCGCTACGCGAGGACCGATGCCCGACACCTCGATCAGCTTGCGGAACAGCCGCTGCTCCTCCCGAGTCGGGAAGCCGTACAGCAATATGGCATCCTCACGGACGTGATGATGAGTGTACACCGTTGTCGCCTGGTCGTTCCTGGCTGCAAAGACATACGGGTTCGGGCAATAGATGCGGTATCCTATTCCCTGAACGTCCAGCACGACATAGTCGCTTTCCAAATGAGCCACCTGGCCCCTTACAAAATCGATCATGACCTCAGTACCTCGTTTAATTTCGAATTTAATGTATAGGAATGGGCGTGGCAAATCGCCACCGCCAACGCATCTGCTACATCGTCCGGCTTCGGGATCGCCTGCAGCTTCAAAAACATTCTCGTCATTTCCTGCACCTGTCTCTTCTCCGCTTTGCCGTACCCTACCATCGCTTGTTTGATTTGCATCGGCGTGTATTCCGAAATCGGCAGATTACGCTGCGCCGCCGCCAGTACAAGCACTCCCCTAGCCTGGCTGACCGCCATGGCCGTAGTCACGTTCCGGTTAAAGAACAGCTTCTCCAACGCTACAGCATCGGGCTTGTATTTATCGATAAGCTGAACCATGCCTTCATAGACATGCAGCAGCCTTTCTTCCTCCGGCGTGTGCGCCTCCGTCTGAATGCAGCCATATTGCACAGGTACGCATTTGCTGCCTTGTTTATCAATAAAGCCGAAACCGACGATGGCGATGCCCGGGTCAATCCCTAAAATTCGCAAGCTCAATCTCTCCCCATGTTTGTTTACGGCTTCTATAGTTTCTGCTTCTCGGAAAGCTCCTTTGCGGAACCGAAGCCTATGCCCGGATAACCGAACATATGTATTCACTTATTATAACAAAATAATCGAACCTGTTGAGGAAAATCTTTGTAGAACTTTGTCTGCGGCAACAAAAAAAGAGGCGTCCCCATGAACGCCTCTCTTGAGTATGACAGTATATACGCTTTATTCGTCTTTTGGTTGCATAGCCTTTCTGGCCGGTACGGCTGCAAATTCGCTAAATGTCGACAGAACGCTATTATACTCGTCTAAATCCTGAATGCGGATGCCCTGATTCAGATGCAGCAGCACGTCGGGAGGGAGAGAGCTTTCCATCGTTTCTACATCTAATTGAAAAAAGGTTTTAAGCACCTTTTCTTTGTCCGGCGGGCCGTCAAACAAGCTCAGGTTGCCTTGCTGGTCGATCCCGAAATAACCGTTCCTTCTACAGATCTCCGACAGCTCGTCAATGCGCTGCTCAAACCATACATCCCCTTGGGTATCCATGCTTCCCTGCCACTCCGGGTGATCCCGGTATAAGCCCATTACTTCCTCTGGACGCATCGTTCCGAGGACAGAGCTCTCTTCTCCGCAAGCATACTTCTTGATTAAGCGAACGGTTCGCCGCTGATCACTCTGCTGCAATTGCCCGATCCATGCGGGCTCCGTCCCGTTCTCCTTGGCTGTGCCTACGGCAGCTTCCCGGATCATGCCCAGCGTCTCAAGGGCGATAGGCTCCTTGGCCATTAATCGTTCCATTTGGTCAGACAGCAGGAGTCCAAGCCAAGCCATCAAGGCAATCAGCCCGCAGCCGCCGATCGTCCAAATGGCGCGTCTCCATCTTCTCCAGCGGCGCTTCAATTGCTTTTTGATACGGAAGAAATTCACAGGTATCCCCTTCTATCGGTCGATATTTACTGTTATTGTGACCGAAGGAGAATTGAAATATACAGAAACAAAGAAGCAGCCATTCTGAAGAATGACTGCTTCTTTGTTCATATCGGGACGACACGATTCGAACATGCGACCCCCTGGTCCCAAACCAGGTGCTCTACCAAGCTGAGCTACGTCCCGACGGCAAGCATGAAATGATATGATTTCTAGCAACTCTGTTTTTGGGTCACTTCTAAGATAGTATCATCTGGAGCCGATTAAGTCAATAACTTTTTGCGGTTTGGATTGCCTTCTCCCATTTCATCGTCCACCCTCCCATTTGATAACAAATTTAGTATACACACTAGGTGGGGATTTTTGGATAAATAATTATTGAGAGTCATAACAGGGTTCCGCAGCGAATGCCACTTCGGTATAAAGGCACTTGCCATTTCAAGAGGAATAGCATTGCAAATGCAAAGATTCCCATGATAGTATATCAATTAATGGATTGCTATAAATTATTATATTTTTTTGTTTTGAACAATCCATAGTTCGACAGAAATACTGGGGGTAGATCGAATGCTAACCGTTAACCGCGGGGATAAACGTCCCATCTGGCAGCAATTGCTGGATCAAGCGATCCATAATATTACAACCGGAAAATGGCCTCCTGGAGAACTGCTGCTTCCTTCCCGGGAACTCGCACAGTTGATTGGAGTTTCCCGTTCAACCATACAGACGGTTTACGAGGAGTTATTCAGCCGCGGGTATACCGTAACCTCTCGCCGGGGCGGAACTAGAGTTAGCGAGTGGATCTCTGCTGCCCGCCCCTCGGAAGATACGGAGGTCCAAGGAATCATCCCCCCCGAATTACCTTTATTACATGATGCAGTCGGCCATTTGCACAGTTGGTTCGGAGATAAAAAAAATCAAAAGGTAGAGATCGATTTTAGCCCCCACGAGCCATATTTGGATGACTATTTTCAAAGAAATTGGCGGCAATCATTTTTGCAGGCCTCCACGAAAACAGGCCTGGACAGCTGGGCTTACGGTAACGCCTATGGATTTCTGCCGCTGCGGGAACAAATTCAACGCTATCTGTCACTTGAACGGGGCGTTCATGTAAATGTCGATCAAATCCTGCTAACCTCAGGAGCACAGCATAGCATCGATTTGATTGCCCAAGCCCTTTTACATGAAGGAGAGACGGTTTCCGTTGAAGATCCCGGCTTCCCTGCTGCCTGGATGGCCATGAAGTATCGGCGTATGCAAGTTGCCCCTGTTCCGGTGGATGAGTACGGACTTTGCGTGGACCGTATCCACCCTGAGTCCAAGCTTGTGTTTGTTACGCCTTCGCACCAGTGCGCGGTTGGCGTCATTATGTCGGAGCCTCGCAGACAACACTTATTGCACATGGCTGCCGGTCGCCGGTTTTGGGTTGTGGAGGATGATTACGACAGCGAATTCCGATATCGCGGCGATCCGCTTCCAACCTTATTCAGCCAGCAGCCTCAGAACACGCTATATATGATGAGTTTTTCCAAAATGATCGCTCCGGGTATAAGGATATCGGCGATCATTGGCCCCAAAGAGGCCATTCGACAGCTGGCCCAAGTCCATGAATTAACCTATCGTCATCTTCCGATTATGGAGCAATTAACGCTTACTCATTTTATCGAACATGGTCATTTCATGCGCCATATGAGACGAGTGCGAAATATATACCGGCGCAGACATGAGGCTATGACAAAGGCCATCATTACGTCAGGTCTGAGCGAACGCTTCACATTGAGCGGCGTAGAAACGGGGCTCCATATGCTTCTTGAGGCAGAACCCTCCTTTGACGAGGAAGCCATGACGAGCTTAGCGCTCGAAAAAGGAATCCGGGTATATCCGCTTAGCAAGTATTGTCTGGAAAGCGATCGAAAAGGATGGATTCTCGGTTTTGCCAAAGTAGATGAAGCGGCCATTGATGAAGGCATTTTTCGTCTGGCGGGGATGCTTTTGTAATACAAGCAATCCCCCCTATTAACCTGCTCTATGCCTTTATTCACTTTAATGCTGCTATTGTTTTTGTTCGGCTTGTTGTACTCGGCCCGGTCTGTATTGCTTTCTATGAAATTTCCCATGCATCACTAGATGTGCTGCGAGACCCGCGACAAGTCCCCAGAATGCGCCGCCGACGCCAAGCAAGGTCACATTTGCGGCTGTTGCTAAAAATGTAATCAATGCAGTCTCACGTCCCTTGGGATCCGTTAATGCGCCCGCGAGACTGCCGCCAATTGTGCCAAGCAATGCTAATCCCGCTAACGTTGCGATAAAGGTCGCAGGAAGAATCAAAAACAGAGCTGCCAGCGTCACGCCAAAAATGCCGACAATAATGTAGAAAATCCCGCAGGCAATGCCTGCAATATAACGTTTTTTCGAATCCTCATGCGCGTCTTTCCCTGTGCAAATTGCCGCTGTAATGGCTGCTACATTAAATGCATGAGCGCCGAATGGCGCTGCAAGGAGCGAACCCAAGCCCGTTACAGTCAAAATCGGATTCGCGCTCGTCTTGAACCCATCGTTCCGCAATACAAGCATTCCAGGCATGTATTGTCCCGTCAAGGTAATAATAAACAACGGCAATGCAACCCCCAGTGCAGCATGTAACGAAAACTCCGGAACGACAAAGACTGGTGAAGCAATCGCCAATCGGATCGTGCTGAAATCCGCTTTTCCCGTGCTAATCAAATACACTAATCCAATGGCTAATATGCCTACAATCGCATATCTGGATGTAAACCGTCTCAGCACGACATAAGCGGCAAATAATATAACAACAAGCAATGGATCAATCTGCGCTCCTCCGAAAGCCGAAATGCCAAACTGCAGTAAAATGCCTGCTAACAAACCGGAAGCGATGCCTGAAGGTATAAGCCGAACGAAACGTTCAAACATACCCGATAACCCTAGAACAATAAATCCTAAAGCGGAGATAATATAAGCGCCAATGGCTTCCGGATAAGGGGTTACCGCTAATGCGGAAACGAGAAAAGCCACGCCTGGCGTTGACCAAGCTGTAATAATCGGTTCCCGGTACCGATAACTTAACCATATCCCGGTTATACCCACACCGATGGAGATCGACCAAATCCATGAAGCGGTCATTTCAGGACTTAATCCCGCGACTTTTGCGGCCTGAAATACGAGAATAAAAGTGCCTCCATAGTTAACAATGACAGATATTAAAGCGGCTATGGCCGGCGATATCAAATCGCGGCCGCGCAGCGAAGGTGATGTTGTGTTCATAGACGTTCTCCTGCCTCTCTCCTAATCATCCTGACTTGCGTTTTCGTTCCAGTAATAACTTTCCGGGCAATAACGTTGACCGAATACGGCTGTTCCTCCGCGAATGATGGTAGCTCCTTCTTCGTTGCCACCTTGAAATCACCAGACATGGTGCACTTAGTCAAATATTATTTCCCTTACGCGCTTAATTTCCGGGATGGCGTATAACGATTCCATCACGCTTTTGGATGCTTTTTTATCGATTTTTAATATCATAACCGCAGACCCGCCAACTTCGTTGCGGCCCACTTGCATTGTGGCAATATTAATGCCGCTATCCCCGAGCAATGTTCCAACACGCCCAATGATGCCGGGTCTATCTTTCTGTGAAATCAACAGAACATAACCCTCAAGTGAAATATCAACGGGATAGGGACCGATTCGGGCAAGACGTTCCCCGACGCCGGGCAGAGCGGAACCTGTCACCCATCTCTCCTCGATTGCCGTCTTTAACCGAATCGTGATTTCGCTGGACGAGCCCTGGGTTAACAGAGATTTTCGCTCCACAAGATGAATGTCACGAAATTTCGCCAAGTGGACACTGTTCACAACATTGACTTGTTCTACACCAAGATGCTGGGATAGTATCCCCTTAAGCACATAGGGGATCAGCGGCGATGTATCCAGATTGGCAAGTTCGCCTGAACACTCCACTGTAACTTCGCGTACGGCGCCATCGGTCATCTGGGCAAGTGCTTTTCCAAGTTGTTCGCACAATGCGAAGTAAGGCTGTAATTTGTTCAGCAGGTCGGTCGGTACTGCCGGCATATTGACTGCGTTTTTGAACGGTTCCTGCCGAAGAATACGGATGACCTGCTCGCAAACATCCAGAGCTACATTCTCTTGTGCTTCCAAAGTAGACGCACCCAGATGCGGGGTAACAATGATTTTTGGGTGTCTTAGGAATGGGTGATCTGGCGCCGGAGGCTCGTGTTCAAATACATCAAAGGCAGCGCCGGCTACAATCCCTTCATCGAGCGCTTCAACAAGAGCCGCCTCGTCAATAATTCCCCCGCGAGCGCAGTTGATGATCCGCATTCCCCGTTTCATCACGTTGAATTGCGGCCACGTAATCATATGATGTGTCTCATTCGTTAATGGCGTATGAACCGTCATGAAATCAGCTGTCCGGATGATTTCATCTACTGTTGTTGACTTGATGCCCAGTTTGTTTGCTCTTTCCTCCGATAGAAAAGGATCGTAGCCAATAACGGTCATTCCAAACGCCGCTGCGCGTTTGGCCACTTCGCTCCCAATACGGCCAAGCCCAAGTACGCCGATTATCTTGTTTTGCAATTCAACACCAAGGAATGATTTCCGGTCCCACAGCCCGGCAACGGTTTTGGCATAAGCTTGCGGAATATGCCGAGCGAGCGCCATCATCATCGCAAAGGTATGCTCGCACGTCGTGACCGTATTGCCATCAGGTGCATTGACCACAACAATTCCCCGGCTCGTTGCCGCATCCAAATCAATGTTGTCCACACCGACTCCTGCCCGGCCGATGACCTTCAGTTGAACGCCAGCCTCCATGATCCGCCGGGTGACCTTCGTTTGAGAGCGGACAAGCAGCGCATCATAGGGACGTATAATGGAAATGAGCTCCGCCTCGCTGAGCCCCGTTATTTTGGTAACCTCCACATCTGCAGCACATGTCAGTTGCTGTAATCCAAAATCACTAATCGGATCCGATACCAGAACTTTAAACATCGATCTTCCTCCTTCTCTATGTCCAAACAGACTGTTCGTCAGTTAAACGGCAGGCTTGCAGGAATTGTTCAGCCAATGTCACATGAAATAGGTGAACAATTATATGCTAGTATATCAACAGTTGGATTGGTTATATATATCCATAAACGGCGTTTTTGAGCAATCCAAAAGATGAGCTAATCTCTTTCCAGCATACATTAACTTATTCCTGTTTATTTGGAGGGTAACCGTTAAGAGTGGGGTTTGGGGCTTTGCTAAGGTGAAAAAGGGACCGATTGGGGAAGGTATGTACCGACTTGCTGAAACGGTCTTATAGAATGCATGAGGAATAGAGCCACTGTCTTTGCTGATCAGACTCGTGGCTCTGTCATATTGCTCGAATTGATTTATTTTTCAGCCCAGGTTCTGTGCTTGTTGAGCTCCATCTTTTTCTGAAATGCTTCTTCCAATTCGATTTCAAGCTGGTTGGCGAGATCTAAAATATTGAAAATAACATCGTACATCTCCAAGCCTATATTTTCCTTGGCCATCCGCACTTTTTCCTCTGTTGGGTGGAATGAAATACTTAAAATTTCTTTTGACAATTCTCCAACTTCCGTCATTAAATACAGGGTTCGAGTTTGGATCGTATTGACACCGAATCCTTTTTCTTCACTGAATTGCTTGGCATATTTTTGCATGCTTGAAATATTCATTGATATCTCCAATCTGGAAGTGCTCGGATCTACCGATCATTTTGTCCCTAAACCAGGGGGTCATCAGGATGTCTGCTGTATTCTCATTGCTTGGATTTACACGGTTTTTCCAGGCTTGAACATTTTGTCTTCTTCAATCGGATTCTCTTTCGCGGTGATATGATGAGGATCAATTCTATACACCTGAACCGGACCGCCGAATACTGCTGACCGGTATTTGTCTACATGCTGCTGAGTTAGCGGCCGGTTATAGTAACCAGGCACATACTTATAAATCATTTCCTGCAGCATGTGTGTAGCTTCATTCAGATCGACGATGGGCTGTGCCTTGCCAAAAATCATTACACTCATATACGCAGTGTCCGTCTTGGCTGGCACCGGATCAGTAATCGTTCCATATTCTTCACTAACCGTAAAGCAGACCTCCGGATTTGCACTCATAACCTGATTTCGTCTTCCCCCGGTGGCTCCATGGAAATAAAGTTTCCCATTTGTCCAGACAAAATTGAGCGGAACAACATACGGCAGATGACCATCGACCATTCCAAGATGTCCAATCCGAGCTTGCTGCAAAAATGTCTCGATCTTATCCTTGTCCAACACTTCTCTTACCTTGTAACGTACTCCATCCATTCTTTTCACTCCTACTGTACTGATGTATTATTATGTAAGTCTATCAGCCATTGGAGTGAACATAAATGTCCATAGTCAGAGAATTGCAGCAATCCATATCTAACACATCCTCAGGGTGACCTCGGCTTAATTACAAGCAGTATCAAACTACCTGTTGCCAAAATCAATTTACGTGATGAAATGGACGGCGAGAAAATGCTAGCTTCCTGTTGAAACTACTTTTCCTTTTCTCCAATCCTCCTAATCCCTACCAATAAGAACGTATCGGCTTGAATAGCATAGCCGCTAACAGACTGGCCCCAAACAGACACCAGCCGGTAGCACCCAGCACAGCCTTTGCTCCCCATTCGTCGGCCAGCACTGAGGTGATCACAAGCCCAACCGGCGGAGCGACATTTGTCAATGCCAGCATTGTGCCGTATACTCTTCCCTGCATCTCCTGACCCGCTTCTGAGCGGAGAATAATCTGAAGTATCATCGAACAGAAAGCGAACAAAATTCCGGCTGATAGAATGACCGGAAGGGCCGGGGCTGCCGTATCCATAATGGAAATGAGATAGAAAGCCGGACCTAACGAAATAAATCCGGCGAATACCCATAACCCTTTCCTCCCGATGCTTGCGCCAAACGCCATAATAATCCCCGCCCCGATCATATAGCCGAGCGGAACGCACATCTCTATCAGCCCAAAAGCCGTTGGACTGGCCCGCCAATCTCTGACTGCTACAACCTGAACGAGCATCAGAGACGACATAAAAAACAAAATAAGAAGCGGGTTCAGGACGATGATCGCCCGAGTCAGGGGCTCCTTGACGATAAGTGCTAGCCCCACCTTCCAATCGTTGAAGAACGAAGCTTTCCTATCTTGCTGTTGGCCTCTGGCCGAACGGGGGAACACTCCTGCGGCCACCACACATATGGCAGACAAGAAAAATGTAACTGCCGTGAAAGCCATAGCCGTAAAGCCCCCAAAAGCTGCGACAACTACTCCTCCAAGCCCCAATCCCGATTTCCGCGCAATATTATCCGTCAGATGGACAGCGCTAGTCATGGCTGTTCCTCCTCGTGATTTTCGGGAAAAATTAAAATTCTTACCTCTCCATCCATTTCTTTACCTCATAACGAAAGCATACTGGGCTTTCTTCTGCAAGACTTAAGAGCGCTGCCTAATGTTCTCCAAATGCCTCTAACCTTTGGAAGCACCTGCAGTCAGCCCGTCGACCAGATTGCGCTGAAGCAGCAGGAACAGCATTGTGATAGGCAGTGCGACAAGCACTGCTCCAGCAGCAAACATCGTAAATTCGGTCGAATTCCGCTGACTCACCATTCTGTACAGCCCGACAGCCAACGTCCGTTGATCTTCCGTCCTCAACACCAGATCAGCGAAGATGAAGTCAAGGAAGGCACCGTTAAAGATCATCAGGCTCGCATAGGTCAGCATCGGCTTAGCGAGCGGGATAATGATCGAGAAGAATACCTTCAGATGGCTAGCCCCATCGATTCGTGCCGCATCTTCCAGGCTCTTGGGGATCGTATCAAAAAAGCCTTTGGCTACGAATACATTCGATATAATCGCACCTGAGCTGTAGACGAGAATTAGCGCCCAGTGTGAATTGAGCAGTCCCATCGTATTCAGCAGAACATAAATAGCGATCATGGCCATGAATCCTGGGAACATCTGAAGCACCAGCAAAGAGTTAAGGGCAAATTTACGGCCGACGAAGCGGAATCTTGAGATGGCGTATGAGGTAAGCAGAAGCAAGAACGTTCCGAAAAGAGTCGACAGCACTGCAACCTTCAGCGTATTCATGAACCACAGCGGGTATTTGGTCTTCTCGAACAGATCCCGATAATGTTCCATCGTAAAGGTTCGGGGAATTAACGTATCGCTATAAAGACTGTTGCCTTCCTTTAAGGAAGACATGATTATCCATAATGCAGGAAACAAGCTTATGCAGGTCAAAATAACAAGCAGCGTATAGCTTACGCCAAGCTTGACCCGGGCCGATCGGCTGTTCATCCTATCATATCCTCCTCTTTATAGGATCTGGTTCGGCGGTAGCTCATAATCGACAAGGAAGCAATGATTAGAAAGATTATGATGCCGATGACTGACGCAAAGCTGTATTGCGATTGATTTAAGGCCAGCTTGTAAAGCCAGGTTACCAGCAAATCCGTATGTCCGGCGTACTGGTAATTCGAATTGACCGGGTTGCCGTCCGTCATCAGATAGACGACATTGAAATTATTTATATTGCCGGCAAATTGCATAATCAGAATAGGCGCCGTCGAGAACAGCACCATCGGCATCGTAATGGAACTGAATTTCTGGAACGAATTTGCTCCATCAACCTCAGCCGCTTCGTACAACTCCCTCGGAATCGTTGTCAGCACCCCGATAGCCAGTATCATCGTTACCGGGATACCAATCCACATATTGACAAGAACAAGTGTAACCCTAGCCCAGATCGGATCTGTAAGCCACGGTATTCCGTCAAAGCCAATCCAGCGCAATATATCGTTAACCGGACCAAACTTGTTGTTAAACATATTCCGCATCACGAGCAGAGAGATCATGCTCGGAATGGCAAATGGAATGATCATAGCCGTACGCCAGAACACCTTGAAGCGAATGCGGGGCTGCTGAATTAGTACCGCTATCAGGATGCCGCCGATATAGGTCGTCACCGTAGCGAGGATTGCCCATATAATAGTCCAGAGCAGGACGCCGAAGAACGTGTTGCTCCACACCTTCAGGCTGACCAGCTTGATAAAATTGCTGAAGCCAACCCAGTCAATCAGATTGGCAGGGGGAAGAATCGGATCAGCATAATTTGTAAAGGCCAGCAAAATGGAGAAGATTAATGGAAGGATTGTTAAAAACAAAACCGTGACGACAGGCAGCACAAGTACGAGATAGGCGAAGTTTTTCTGATTCACAAGCCGGAGCGATTGTCGGAAGTTATTCGGGGCTATACCCGCGTCTCTTTCCTTTCCAACTTTGTAGGCATCCCTGATATTCAGAGCGTATATCGCGGTAACGAGCAATAAAGATAAAGCCGCCATCAATCCTTTGATCATTAGAAATATTGAGTGGTCGCCTTCGACCATCTTCATAATTTTGCCTACCTTCACCATTCCACTGGGCTGTTCTCCCAATGTAATAAGCCCCTTCAGGTAAGATGGAAGCCCAATCACCGAGAAAACATATATCGCAGTCAGGCCTGCCGCCAGGAACAAAATCCCTTTCATCCATTGCCGGTTATACAATTGTCCGAGGCCCATAAAAAGAACTGACAGGGCCGTGCTTATTGTCTTTCTTTGCATGTGTTAAACAACCTCTTTTCTTGCGGTTTGACAGCCTTCACCCGATCGCGGGGCGGCCGGGTGAAGGCTTTGAAAGATCGGCTAACCTGCTACTTGGATGAAATATTTGTCTTGATTGTATCGACCATCGTATCCAGTGTAGTCTTGACATCCGCCTTCGGATCGTCCCAGATTGTTATGAACGCCGCTTGAAGCGGATCCCATACCGCATTAATCTCCCCGATGGTCGGCATCGGCGTGGAGTGAGAGAACTGCTCAAAGAACCCGCTGATAATCGGATCATTCTTGATCTCCGGATCCTCTCCCGCTTCCTTGTTGGCAGGAATGGCTCCCGTCATCTGGTAGTTCAGCAGCTGGTTATCCTTGCTAGCGGCGAAGTTGGAGAAAAGACGCGCAGCAATCGGATAGTCAGTATAAGAGTTGACGAAATAAGCTTTAACACCAGAGAATGAGTGCGATACTTCTCCGTTCGCCATCGCTGGCAATGGAGCGACTCCAAAGTTGACTTTGTCCTTGAATGCCGCTACGGACCAAGGCCCGTCGATATTCAAAGCCAGCTTGCCTTCCTGGAACAGCTGTGTTTTCACGTCGTAGGACACATCTCCCGCATTCATAGGAAGAATTTTTTTAAGGCTCTTCAGCAACTCGAAGCCCTGAACCGCTCCTTCGTTATTCAAGCCAATATCGGTCGTATCGGTGTTATTATTACCGAAGATGTAACCTCCGAGCGTACTGACGAATGGATAGGTATAGTACCCCACGAATTCCCACATAATGGCGTATTTATTTTGCTTGGTGTCCGTGTAAGTCTCCGCGAAGCTTATGATCTCATCCCAGGTTTTCGGAGCTTCAGGGAAGATGTCCTTGTTATAATACATAGCATACGTCTCCACCGATTTCGGATAGCCGTATAAAACTCCATCATAAGTCACCGCTCTGATTGCAGACTCCTCCATGATGGCGCGTGTCTCATCCTCGAACAGATCATTAGGCAGCAGAAGTCCTGCTTTAACCGCTTGAGCGATCTGATCATGAGGCAATGTAAGGACATCAGCTGCAAGCTTCGACGGTCCGTCAGTCGCTAGACGGGCGCCCTGATCCCCGCCGGCTACGACTTCCAGCTTGACAGGCACTCCATACTGCTTCTCGAATTCAGCCGCAATTTTTTCCATATACTCAATTTGCTCCTGTGCTTCCCACACTGTCAACTTAGCCCCAGGTTCCGGTAAATACTCCTCTTCGCCAGCCTCTCCGTTCTCAGAAGAAACAAGAGGCGCTTCTGATGAATTAGATGGCTGGGAACTGTTCGGGCTTGAATTGCCTCCGTTGCCCCCGCATGCCGCTAAACTGAGAACCAACACTACACTAATCAAACTGATAACCCACTGTCTCAACTTTGCTTTTTGTTTCAACTTCACTTTGTCCACCCTTTCTTGATTTAATTTCCCATTTCTTTGTGCAAACGTTATACCCAGTTTGTAAAAAATAATACTCCCCCCTAACTTTTTGTAACTACGAAAAAAAAGAGTACAACGCTCTACCAATCGCATGATTGTCGAGGTTGTACCCTAGGGGTAGCAGTGCCTTTAAATTGTCTCAAGCGGTTGCAATTCCCACCAGAACCAATAAGACACTCCCATCATAAACCAAGTGAGAAAACGTTTGCAATAAGAAATATCGTGAAAATCAGCATTAAAAACACGAATTTAGTCCAAATTAACTATAATTTCCTCTATTATATTCTATTACCTATCTTTTTCTCTTGTTTTCTTATTTATACGATATTTGTTACTACAAATATCTGCCCGTTGTTCCTGCTCAGCCCATGCTGTTGCCAACCTGAAAGCAGTATATCATCGCATCGGGCTGAACTGGTCCTATGCCTATAACGTATCAATAGTGCACATCCGTCTGCGAACGAAGCTCGGCAATGTGTCGCAAACGCAGCTGACATGTGGCGACAAGCGACACACGCGATTATATGCTTGTCGACCCGCATTTCGGCACGAACGAAAAGCTGAAGGAACTGGTCGACGCCTGTCAAGCCGGGGAATTCGGTACTGCTGGACGGCGCATTCCATCATTGCGGGCACACGTTTCCGCCCTTTGTTGATGTGCTGCAGAACGGCCCCGCCCCCCGCTATGCCGACTGGCTCCATATCAAAGAGGGGCCGCTCATGGTAAAAACGGCGTCCCGAACTATGCCACCTTCGGCTTCGGGCCGATCATGCCGAAGCTAAACACGGGCAATGAGGAGGGCAGGGCCGGCACAATGGTCTGTAAACGGCCGCAACGGAAATTAAATAAACTGACGCCGGTATATTACCGGCGCCAGTTTGCGACCTAGGTAGCCTATAGCGGCAACCCGTCCTCGACTTTGGAGAAAGCTTCCTCAATCAACTTTGAAAAATCCTTATCCGGATTCTCCGCATAGTACTGCATGACTGATATGTTCACGCCTACAACTACTCCTGCAAAAGTTCGTACAGCAAGATCATCCGGCTTGCGTCCAACTCGTTTGGCCACAATTTCTGTAAGGAGCTGCATTGTCTGAATCAAATTGTTCAATGACGCTCCCCTTAATTAAGGCACTGTCATGATAAGTTGATTTCGTTCACGCATTGTCTCCAACTCATCTGGCGACATATCGGTCAATCCGGATATCATTGCATTTCGCACGGCTTGAAGCGGGCTTAAATCAGATGGTTGATCTTCAAATGCAGCGATTAGTAACGGGTCATAATTATCCGTTATCACAACATCTTCTTTTGTAGAAAAGTAACGAAAAAACGTACTTGGAGAAATTTCCGCCGCTTCCGCAATTTGCTCCACAGTTGTAGCATTATACCCTAGCTCACGAAAAAGTCGCATTGCATGCATTTGAACATTTGCCATCGTTTTTGCTTTTTTGCGTTCACGCAGTCCAGTTTTTCGTTTATTCTCTGTAGACACTTCATTCTTCACTCCTTAACGCTAAACAAAATTAATTTCATTCCGAAAGACTTGTTATAAAGCTAAAGATTATATTGTTTGAGACACACATTATAATGATACCTTATTTCATTTAAATGTTGATGTCAATTTTGAATCAGCACATCAACACGACAATCAGCAACCATGTATAATAAAAACGCCCCTGTTTTGTTGTTTGAAGCAACAAGACAGCGGCATGTTTAGTACGCTTCCCAAACTAGGAAAGTTTATTAATGGTGAAATACCCTGTTTGACGAAAGGCATGATATCATAAATATTAATCTCTATAAATCTTGTCGGATAAGTTTGAACCAGCCTGCAGCGCTTCCTACTAAGATGACAGCAATAGCTACGATCACCGCGTTCAGCGACAAACCATTTCCTTGGCTAATCGAATAGGCATCAAACATATTAAAAAGGCTTACTCCCGATAACCAATTCATTCTCTCATGGAGACCGGATAACATGCTGAACAAAAACATCGCAAAGACGATACCTATGCCAGTGGACAATGCTCCTCTTTCAGTTTTCAGCCATGGGGTTAGTCCAATTCCAATGCCCATAAAACTTAGCGTTGTTAGCAGTCCTGCTAGCATAACACCGCTCACAGCCCAAGGATCGTTCATGATATTCATTCCTTTTCCAATCCATAAAACAATTCCGCTAAACAACACCGAAATAACCAAAACTTGAATGACAGTGGTTATCCATTTAGCTAAATAAATTGAAGTACGGCTATGAGGCATTGCAAATAAAAATTCCATCGTCTTACGATCTTTTTCCTTCACAATCGAATTAATCGCCCAACTCATCGCGCCTCACTTTTCCATGGCATTCCCATCCTATACTCGTCCATGAATCTTTCTTCAAGTGTTAACCTGCGTACATTCAGATCCTTAATGGGTTTATTTCCCAGAATTTTTAATAAAGCGCGAAACTTATCCTCACTAGCCTGAAGGCGATAGATTCCGTCAGTATACTCCGTATTGGGGTCTATACTAAACAACCCATACTCTTGACGCAAATCCCCTGGAGTTATACAAGTAAACTCAAAAAAATGATCACCATCCGTTGTTAAATCTGAAACCGGCGACACCCGAATTAATTCCCCATCTCGTATTATGGCCACCCGATCACATAATTTCTCAACCTCTGTAAGAATGTGAGTCGAGTAGAAAACGGTCGTTCCTCTTCTCTTGTTCAATTCCTTGAGAATTTCAAAAAACTGCAGTTGAGCAAGCGGACCCAATCCAGAAGTAGGCTCATCGAGAATGAGCAATTCCGGTTCATGAAGCAAGTTTAACAAAATACCCAGTTTCTTTTTATTTCCTAGGGAATATAATTTAAATCTTGAATGGGTATCTAGCTGCAGCCTGGTTATATATTCAGAAATAAGCGACTTTCCCAAGTCAACCCCTCGAACCCCAGCTGTGATTTCTAATATTTTCTCCCCAGTCATATCAGGATAAAGATTAATTTCTGATGGAAGATAACCGATTCTGCTTCGTAATACTGGGTAATCTCTTTCCAACTTCTCGCCTAACACCTGCCGTAGTCGTATTAGAATTATTCCACGCTCCTGTCATTCTATTTCATACAAAAGCACAAATTATACTATAAGTTCGTTTCAATTGTATTGCTGGCTATTTATTGAGATGATTAACGACTGCAGTCTGCTGAAGCTCCTGGTTGCTCCCCTTTACACGCTTAACAAAGCAGACCGATAAAATGATACCTGCAACAGCAATTGCTCCGCATGTCCATAATGTAGACGACATTCCATAAATAAAGGAAGATTTCACGGATTCAAGGATAACCTTAGAATGTAATTGCTTAGCTACCGCCAAACCGGCAGATACGTTACGGGATATAGTGTCTGCGGCTTCACCCGGCAATCCGTCCAGATTAAGATGATTGCGGTACCCTGCATTTAATACAGTGCCTAGGAGAGCTACTCCCATCGTGCCCCCAACTTGTCTAAGGGAAATAAGAAGCGCTGACCCTACCCCACTTCCTTCTGATGTTAGTGCTGACATCCCTTCGTCCATTGCAGCAGGAAGGGCAAATCCTATTCCCAGGCCTGCAGCCGTTATCCAAATGGATGCGAAGCCATACCCACTATTCATGCTGGTATTAGCGCCGATCGCCAGGCCAACTGCGAGTATTAGGAAACCAAAAGATAAGGAAACTCTATTGCCAAAGCGTAACTGCAGGACATCAGAAAGTTGAGATCCGACTAATAGCCCCCCCACTAGAGGCAATAATCGTAAGCCGGCGCTTAGTGCCTTAACACCTTCGATGGCTTGAAAATATTGCGGCAAGACAAACAATACGCCAAACATAGCAAAGGAAATGATGGTAGCTAAGATTGTACCCCATGTGAATCTTCCAGAGCGGAACAAGGCCAGATCGATTAACGGGTTTTTTACTCGTCTCTCCCATAGAATAAACCCAGCTATCATAATTAACCCGCCAATGATCGTCGTTAAGGTTACCGCGTCTCCCCAGCCTCTTTCACCAACTTCGATTACTCCGTACGTTACTGTAACAAGCCCTAGACTTGAGAGAAGAATTCCAAAAATATCAGCTCGCTGTTTATCGCCATTATTCGATTCTGGCAAGAAAATGAAAACAGCAACCAAGGCAATGATAATTAGAGGAATGTTGATTAGGAACACGGAACCCCACCAATAATTTTCAAGCAGCCAACCGCCAAGAACCGGCCCTAGCGGAATTCCGAAGGCATTCGCTAACATCCAAACCGAAATTGCCTTTGTTCTTTCTTTTTCCGAAAACAATATCGGGATAATCGACATCGACAATGGAACCAAAAATGCAGCACCAAGACCCTGAAATGCACGACCGGTTATTAATTCCCAGGGAGAACCAGCATATGCACATGCCAGGGATGACACGCCGAAAATAAGCAAACCTGCAATAAGCATTTTTTTCCTGCCTAATCTGTCGCCAAGCATCCCTGCCGGGAGTAAGGCTGCCGCAAAAACTAAGTTGTAAGCATCAGCGAACCATTGCAATTCTGCCGCCTTGTAAAACTCATGATACACAGCTTCATCAGCACCCTTTTCCCGATCCGCGAGACTGAGGATATCTATCAGAGGAGCATCCGATTTATATTGATATTGACATTAAATCTTATTTCCTCTATATGTATATTTATAATCTTTTAAATTTTTCTCTTCGCATTCATTTAAGAAAGGAGTGTCCAATCCATGAAGAAAAGATCTTTAACATTTATATCCTTTGGATATGGATACTCTACTGCTGTTTTTTTCTAGAATTCATTATTACGGGTGAAGTGTGTCCAAATATGAGTTGTCAAAACGGCAGATCATTCTAATATTGCGGAGGTACTTTGAAATGGAAAATTCCAAAATTACTCGAAAAAATCCTGAGGGTATGTATGGCCCAGTAGGTAACTACACTCATATTACCAAAATCCCTAGAAACTCTGAGCTATATGTTACTTCTGGCCAAATTGGGGTGGATCAGAATGGTAACATTCCCGATAGTATGAACGAACAAATCAAGAATACTTTTGACAATATCCAAACCGTATTACAATCCGAGGAGTTAACATCAGAGCATATTATTAAAGTAAATATCTGGGCTACCCAAAAAATAGATTGGGATTATCTATATGAAAAATGGAGCCAATTATTCGGCAGTGATTATCCGGCAATGACGGTTGGCTATATTTCTGAATTAGGACTACCGGAAATTAAAATAGAAATTGAAATATGGGCCGCTAAAGTTTAAACCGGCTTCAACCCCCTCACGTAAAAGTATTATTTTACATGAGGGGTTTTTCGACTATTAAGGTACTTTATATCTGCTGACCTATCAACAATTCATTTGATTTGGAGGTAATACGAGCATAATCTTCACCGCAGACATACTTAATTAATTCCCATGCTTCATCTTGATTGACAGATGCTATGTTAATGGCGAATATATCACCTGGAGTTATAGCATAAGTGGATGTAGGATCAAGGGGATCGACGGGTCCAGTGGCAATACCGAGTTCAAAGGGTACATAATCTTTCAATTCATTCTTGTAATGATCCATAAGTGCTAGCGACAGTACTGATCCAATGTGCATAGCAGAACGCCCCGTGAGAAATCGTTGGCTATCATAAAACTCCTCATTCGTCCCACTTGTGAATAATTCATCTATAGAATTAAAGATAACTCCCGATTGGTCTGCCTCGATAGCGGTCTGAATCAATTTCTTCCACGCATCTGTATCAATAGTCATCTGCATCGTATCTGTAGAAACGAATCTTCAACTCTAGTAATAAGTGGGGGACGAAACCTCAAATAAAAAAAGCTCACTAGAGAATATCTCTAATGAACTCTTTTAACTAATACCGGTGAGAGGACTCGAACCTCCACGGGTCTCCCCATTCGATTTTGAGTCGAACGCGTCTGCCATTCCGCCACACCGGCATATCATATGCAAATAAAAAATGGCACGCCCTGAGAGATTCGAACTCCCGACCTTTTGATTCGTAGTCAAACGCTCTATCCAGCTGAGCTAAGGGCGCATATTTATGGAGCGGACGACGGGAATCGAACCCGCGACCCTCGCCTTGGCAAGGCGATGCTCTACCGCTGAGCCACGTCCGCATTTCATGGTGCGCGTGGAGGGACTTGAACCCCCACATCCGAAGACGCTAGATCCTAAGTCTAGTGCGTCTGCCAATTCCGCCACACGCGCAACTTTTAAAAGTGAGCCATGAAGGACTCGAACCTTCGACACCCTGATTAAAAGTCAGGTGCTCTACCAACTGAGCTAATGGCTCAAAATAGTACTGATGCTTCGATGAACCCTAACGGATTCTTATCCCTTGTTCAGAGATGTAATGGCGGAGCCGACGGGATTCGAACCCGCGGTCTCCTGCGTGACAGGCAGGCATGTTAGGCCTCTACACCACGGCTCCACACTAAGTAATACAATTGCGGGGACAGGATTTGAACCTGCGACCTTCGGGTTATGAGCCCGACGAGCTACCGAGCTGCTCCACCCCGCGTCATTAATAATATGGTGGAGGCTAACGGGATCGAACCGCTGACCCTCTGCTTGTAAGGCAGATGCTCTCCCAGCTGAGCTAAGCCTCCATATGTAAATCAGTCTGAAGCATAATCATGAAAGTGGTGACCCGTAGGGGATACTCTCTCTCCGTTCGAGACTGCGATGTATTCCTACCGAAGCTGATGCTCCCACGAACCCCTTATGGGAGTTCTCCCCCTATGAAGCACATTAAAGAAAGTGGTGACCCGTAGGGGATTCGAACCCCTGTTACCTCCGTGAAAGGGAGGTGTCTTAACCCCTTGACCAACGGGCCACATGGCTCCCCGAACAGGACTCGAACCTGTGACAACTCGATTAACAGTCGAGTGCTCTACCGACTGAGCTATCAGGGAACATTCGCTTGGCGACGTCCTACTCTCCCAGGACCCTGCGGTCCAAGTACCATCGGCGCTGGAGGGCTTAACGGTCGTGTTCGAGATGGGTACGTGTGGAACCCCTCCGCCATTGCCACCAAACGTGCATTTGTGGAACAAATGCTGCCGCGAAATATTCAGTACAACGCTAAGACGTGTATGAATATTGCAGCGCTTCAGATGTTTGATCACCTGAAAACTGGATACGAAACTTCATTTGCGTGTTAGCCCCCACTATTGGGGTATTTTTGGATAAGCCCTCGACCGATTAGTACCTGTCAGCTCCATACATTGCTGCACTT
>NZ_LN884290.1 GCF_001403875.1 Paenibacillus ihumii | reverse complement strand
ACTCACCCGTCCGCCGCTAGGTTGATTCGGAAGCAAGCTTCCAAAACAACCCCGCTCGACTTGCATGTATTAGGCACGCCGCCAGCGTTCGTCCTGAGCCAGGATCAAACTCTCCAATAAAGTTGGATATCCCTCGCCCGAAGGCGATGACAATCCAGTTGGAATAAGCTGATTAAGCTCATTTTGAATCTGACGAGATCAGATTTGCATCTGACTCTATTATTTAGATTTCACTTCCGTGAAACCCGCTCACTCGTTGTTCAGTTTTCAAAGATCAACTTCGTTTTTGTGTCCCGCTGTGTTTCAGCGGCGACTTTTATAATATACCATAGTCAGCTAGGTTTTTGCAAGAGTTTTTTTAAAGTTTTTTTATTCCATTTATATACTCTTGCTTTCCTGCTGCCATGCCTCAAAAGCGGCACGATTGATAATTTAACATATCCTCAGCCATAAAGTCAACACCCAGAATCATCTTATTGCTTCGCTTGCGGGAATCGGGCTTTGCGTGCGTACTTGGAGAGTTCTTTCGAGGGGGCGAACCGGGCATACATCCGAAATACAGTCTTGTATCGATTGGCGATAGCACGCCGGATATCCTGATCAAGACGATGGTCGCTCATATCCAGAAGCATCTCATCCAGTTCCTTGCGAAGGACATAGTCCAGTTCTTTGCATTCTTTGTCACTAAACAGCATACCCAACATGGCTCACAGCTCCTCTTTCATATCTAAGTTACGATCGGTGCAGGAATGGATATCAAGATGAAACGAATTCATCTCTGTTGGTTAACGTTGATTAACCCTTTTGCCCAAAAAAGAAACTCGGTCTTTTGGACCGCTTTAATGGTATGCACAACTTTTAGCAAATTTATGAATGCTTTAAATATTTTTATGGCTGGACGAGATGAAAAGTAATCGTGCTCTCAATAATCGCTGCTACGAACAAAGCCACAGTGACCCAAATTGCCGCTCTTCCCGCCGCCTTAAAAAACGCCCCCCACTTCACGGTCCGCTCATGCCGTTCCCTGGCGCCCAGTTCTCCCAAGCTCTTCAGCACCAAATAACCGAACTGCAGGCCGTAAGCCGCGGCGATCACAATAGCCGGGATTTCTATAATGCCATGCGGCAGCAATCCTTTAACGATCAAATCGAACATGTTAGCCCCTTGGTTTGAGGCGGCCTGTACCAGAAAGCCGAGTACCATCCCGTTCATCACTAGGAACACGATCGGCATAAAGCCAAACAGTGCGCCCAGCCCGATGATCAGCAAGCTTTTTATGGCATTATTCAAAAAGATAAACACAAAGAAGCTGAGCTCCGGAGAAGCAGATTGCGATAAGCTGCCGCTTACTTCATGCAGCGCTTCGATTTGCGGAAGCAGCATAGCGCTAAGAGCACCCGAGTATACATGGCCCAGCACGATCCCTGCGATGAATAGCCCGAGGGCTACGAGCATCATTTTCCGATAATGAACCAAATCCTGAATAAAACGACGAAATGACATGAGTTCCTCCTATTAATTAGTACATGATGATTTTCCAGAGCCCGCCGACAAGAGGGTCATATTTCCCCAAGGTACGAGCATATATTGAAGCAGTGGACAAAATACTTTGATACGAGAGGGGCTTAACTTATGAATAATTTCTTCTACGTCCTCAACGGGAAAAAGATCAAACGCTTCTTGTTTGTCTTCGCCGCGGCCCTGTTTGCAGTCGGTGTAATTTATGTGGAGAAAGGAAATATTACGGTATTCTCCGAGGAGAGCAATACTTCGGCCATCTACAGCATATCCACGGACAAGAAGATTATTGCCCTGACCTTTGATATCAGCTGGGGAGATACGAGGACAGAGCCAATTCTGCAGGTGCTTAAAGACAAGGACGTGAAAAAAGCAACCTTCTTCCTCTCCTCCCCTTGGAGCAAGAGCCACCCGGAAATCGTCAAGGCCATCCAGCAGCAGGGCTTTGAAATCGGCAGCCACGGCCATAAGCATGTCAACTACAGCGAACTTGACGAGGAAGAAATCAAACGGCAGATTACAACAGCTCATTCTATTTTAACCGATTTGACCGGAAAATCCCCCAGCCTGCTCCGGCTGCCGAACGGGGATTTTGACAAACGCGTGCTAAAGATCGCCAGCAATCTTGGCTACAAAGTAATTCAGTGGGACACCGATTCGCAAGACTGGATGAACAAAGGAGTCGACACGATCGTCAATCGTGTGGTCAGCAAGGCGCATCCGGGAGATATCGTCCTGATGCATGCCAGCGACTCGGTCAAGCAGACGCATGAAGCGCTGCCGGTCATTATCGACGAACTCCGCAAAAAAGGATACGAATTCGTCACGGTTTCCGATCTCCTCCAAGAAGCTGGCGTTAAAGGTGTTCAGGTTCGGGATCAAGCGTGGATCCAGGAGCAAATCAACACTGCCGCGGGTATGTGACCAACATACAGGGCCGCGCCAATATCTGATTGCCCTCCTCCGAAGTCTGTTTTTCTAATTTAATCGCAAAAAACAAAAAGCTCAGTATGCACTGAGCTTTCTTGGCTTGCTCTCCTTACTGCGAGCTCTGTGCCGATGCAGCAGGACTCGCCGGCTTTAATACTTTATGCAGGATTAGTATCTGATAGGCATTGCACGCCAAGAGCGGAGCAACGATCCATGCCGTCGCCGCATTAACGCCAATCTTGAGCACACCGATCATTTCTACGATCGTTACCGCAATCATGAAGAACAAGGTAGGAATCCATGCCGTCCCATTCGTCAGCTTGGCCTTATAAAAAGCTGCCGCGCAAGCCACAATAAGAATGACTACGCTAAGAATAATATCAGAGCTGCCGCCCTGCCCTTCCCCGACAAATGTTCGGAAGAACATCAGCTCGAGCAAAGCAAGCGCGGTAAGCACGAGTTGTACGTACTGCCAGGTTCGTCTGGTGAATACGCCGTTCCCCATATAGTTGATCATCAAGTAAGCGAAAAAGCCCATTTGCGAATATACGCTTACCATTACGCCTACCCCGAGCAGGATGCCAACGTTCACCAAGAAATCCACTGCGCCGTTCAGCTGCACCGTGTCCGTCCATTGCAGAATCAAACCCACGACCAGCGAGCCGACTGCCCCGACCAGCAGCGTGGTCCAGAACAAATAGAGCCAATTTTTCAAATTCAAGCCTCACACCCCCACTATCGAATTATTTTACCAACGATTCCGTTAAAACACCATGCCTTTGAAGGGGATAATTCCTATTTCACGTCCGCATACTACAAACAGCGATGACGATGAAGGAGGAAGAACCATGAAGTGGCTGAATTACCGATGGATCATTTGCCTTATATGTACTTGTGCACTTCCGCTGACGGCTTGCGGTTCTGAACAAAGCTCCTCTTCTTCCCAAGGCGGAGGATATAAAGAAACCAAGTCCATGATCATTGATATACTTAAGACCGATGAGGGCAAAAAGGCCATTTACGAAGCGCTTAGCTCCCCGCCATCCGAGGGGGGCGGCCAATCGGGCAGCTCGGGCTCCGAATCCGGGGGCGGTGAAGGAGGCTCCGGTTCAGGCGGCTCCGGTGGAGGGTCTGGAGGCTCTGGCGGAGGGGGATCAAGTGGAGGCGGCGGAAGCATGGGGGTTAAAATGCTCCTTCCCTCCCATACCTCCGAGCAGGTCCGGTTAGCCGTAAAGGAAACGATTACGTCTCCGGAGTATAAGAAAGAATTTGAAAAAATCATGACCGATCCCAAATTTGCCGGCGATTTTGCCAAGGCGATCAACTCACAGAACAAGGACTTGCACATGCAATTAATCAAAGATCCGGAGTACCGGAAATCGATCAGCGAAATTATGAAATCTCCGGAGGTCATGAAAATGTTCCTAGAGCTCACTCAGACCTCCGATTACCGCAAACAGTCCATGACTGTCATGCAGGAAGCGATGCAAAGCCCATTATTCAAAATGGAAGTAATGGAACTGTTGAAGACGGTCGTGCAGGAACAGCTGCAGCCTAAGCTGGAGAAAGAATCCAAATCCGGCCAAGGGGAAGCCGGCAGCAAAAGTGGAGGCGGCGGTGGTGGCGGCGGTTCAGGCGGAGGGGAAGGCGGAGGCGGCGACAGCTCCTAAGCAGCCGTCATATGTTACAAAAAAGACTGACCTGGCGGTCAGTCTTTAGTGTATTTAGCTACAACCTGCTGCGCTATGTCGTCGTAAATCTGGCCGACCACGCTGTCCTGCTTATATACGCAAGGCGAGAAATCAGGCTCTGCAGGATGGTTGTCCGGCGCGCCTACCGGAATTTGCGCCAGCAAGCCGGTATGCAGCGTCTCGGCAAGCCGGGCCCCGCCGCCCCGGCCAAAAATATAGTCCTTCTGCCCGCAGCCCGAGCATTCATAGTAAGCCATATTCTCGACAACGCCCAGCACTTCATGATTCGTCTTTAGGGCCATTGCGCCTGCGCGGGCAGCAACAAAGGCAGCCGTGGCATGAGGAGTCGTCACAATGATCTCGCTGCTATGCGGAATCATCTGATGTACGTCAAGCGCCACGTCCCCCGTTCCCGGCGGAAGATCAAGCAGCATATAATCGAGCTCGCCCCAATCCACGTCGCTAAAAAATTGGCGGAGCATTCTGCCCAGCATAGGTCCGCGCCATATCACCGGGTTATTCTCCTGGATAAAGAAGCCCATCGACATCACCTTGACGCCAAAACGCTCCACTGGAATAATAGCGCCCCCGTCTAAATTGGGAGCTTCCTCAATTCCCATCATATCAGGAACGCTAAAGCCATATATATCGGCATCGATCAGTCCGACACGGAATCCGCGCCGGGCAAGCGCCACGGCCAAATTGATCGTAACGGTCGATTTGCCCACGCCGCCCTTGCCGCTGGCGACGGCAATAAATTTCACGCCCGACTTGGGATCAAGAATCGGCAATTTATCGAGCCCTGCGGCATGGCCTTTGCGCAGAACCTCTTCATCGGAGGATTCTTTCTTCCCGGCTCCTCCGCCTGCCTCTTCGCGCTCCCGCTCGGAAGCCTCTCGGAATCGCAAGTGGACCTGGTTGACGCCAGCCTCTGCCAGGCGATCCCGAATCTCCTGCTCCAATTGCTTCTGCGTCTCCTCATCCTTCTCCAGGCATACTACCGTTAAAGAGACCCGGTCCTCTTTCACCATCATATCGCGAATCCATTGCAGCTCAACCAAGCTTCGCTTCAGCGTCGGCTCGGCAATAGGGCGCAAGGCCGCTTGAATATGCTCCTTGGATAACAATGACAGCACCTCGACTTCGTATCATATCGTGTTACAATATCAAAATTTATGTATATTATATCACTCTCCGCTTCCCTTTGCCCTGTTTCCTGTCTCACCCGAGCTATATCTTAATATTCCCTGGTAGATTGACGCCGCTACCTTGCGCTGATATTCCTCGCTCCCCAGCAGCGCAGCTTCGCCCGGATGTGAGAGAAAACCTACTTCAACGAGCGCCGAGGGGATTTTTAGCGTTTCCAGAAGATATACTGCCTTGTCGCTTTGCTTCGCAACCCGGTCGCTATTCTCCAAATTGCGGATCAGCTCTTCCTGAATGAGATAAGCTAGATCATAGCTTTTCTCATGAGCCGAAGTAAAGAATGTCTGTGCTCCGCTCCATCTGCTGGAGGGGACGCTGTTCATATGAATACTGATCAACAGCTTGGCCTGCTTCTCCTCAATGAAACGGACCCGGCGCTTCAAATCCTCAGTTTTGCGTTTGCTGTAGCCCTTCGTTTCCGAATCGGCCAAATCCCGGTCATCCTCCCGGGTCATAACGACGATCGCGCCAGCCTGCTGCAGGTAGTCCCGCAAGTAGAGGGCTACAGCCAGGTTGATATCCTTCTCAATCAGCCCCTGGCGGCTGACTGCTCCGCCATCAGGGCCGCCATGGCCAGCATCCAAGGCTATCGTGACGCCGGCCAGCGGCAGGCTCCAATAATTCCAAGCATTCCTCGCCGGAACTTCATAGAACAGGATCCCGCACAGCAGGCCCAACAGGCCGAGGCCGAGCAATAGCTTTTTGAGTTGACTTACAGAAATCCACAGCGTCACCTTGTCTCGTGAGCCCATAAAAAAGCCACCTCCGCACCCAGAATGATTCTAATCATCTATATGGGACGAGGTGGACAAATATACCTTGTATCAAGCTATAGCCTTTAAATAACGACCTGATGGCTCATGCCCTCGATGAGTACTCTCGCTACCTCCGGTCTCGTAAATTCCGGCGGAGGGCATACTCCGTCGCGCAGCAGAGCCCTTACCTTCGTGCCGGACAACGTCAAATGGGACTCCTTCGGATGCGGACACGTCTTGCTGGAAGCCATATTTCCGCAGGTAGTGCAGAAGAAGCTGTGCTCGAAGAACAAGGGGGAAATTCCCAGTTCCTCTGGCGTAAAGTTCAAGAAGATTTCCTGGGCCTCATAGGTTCCGTAGTAGTCACCGACGCCCGCATGGTCGCGGCCAACGATGAAGTGAGTGCAGCCATAGTTTTTGCGAACCATAGCGTGGAATATCGCTTCCCGCGGCCCGGCATAGCGCATAGCGGCCGGGAACACGCCAAGGAAGGTGCGATCGGCAGGATAATAGTTCTCCAGCAGCGTGAGATAACTCTTCATCCGTACATCGGCAGGAACATCATCCGACTTCGTCTCGCCGACTAACGGATTGAGGAACAGCGCATCAACAATCTCCATCGCGCTCTTCTGGATATATTCATGCGCGCGGTGCACCGGGTTCCGCGTCTGAAAGCCAACTACAGTCCGCCAGCCCTTCTCGGCAAACAGGCGCCGTGTCTCCGCCGGGTCAAAATAGAATTCGGCGAAGCGGTCAGGCTGCGGCCGATTCAGCACTGACACCGGGCCGCCGACGTAATAAGGCGACCGTTCGAAGAGCTTAGCTACTCCAGGATGCTCCTTGTCTTCCGTTTTGAATACCTTTCTGGCTTCCTCCGCCTGATCAGCCTTATAGACGCTTTGTATATCCAGCAGTCCGTAGACGACCCCGTCCTGCTCTCCTACAAGGGCTGCACGCTTGGAGATTTCCAATTGTCCAGCCTGCTCCTCGCTAACGGATAAAGTGATCGGGATGCTCCATACCGTACCGTCCGCCAATCTCATTTTCTGGACAACGGACTCATAATCCTCTTGATTCAGAAAGCCCTCCAACGGAGAAAAAGCGCCGACACCTATCAAATCCAGATCCGAAATCGTCCATGTATTGATCAAAATCTGAGGCAGCTCCTTAGCCGATGCGAGCAGCTCCTCTCTTTCCCTGCCCGTAACAACCCGGTTTACCAGTTTGCCGCCATGCGGCAATATTGCTGTCATCTTCATCTCTCCCTGTATCTATGATAAGTATAGGATTATTTATGAAGCCCGCACTCCGTCTTATCGGAGCCTGCCCAGCGGCCTGCCCGCGGATCCTCTCCCGGCATGACCTGGCGAGTGCAATACTCGCAGCCGATGCTCGGATAATTCTGATCATGCAGCGGATTGTACACGACATCGTTAGCCCGGATGTAGTTCCATACATCCTCAGATGTCCAGCTTGCCAGCGGATTAAATTTAACCAATCCAAATTTCGTATCGTACTCCACCTTCTTCGCATTGGCCCGCGTAGGCGCCTGGTCGCGGCGAATTCCCGTGATCCAGGCATCGTAACCGGACAATACCCGGGTCAGCGGCTCGACTTTACGAATGTTACAGCAGGCATTCGGATCGCTCTTCCAGAGCTCCTCGCCATGCTGAGCCGCTTGCTCTTCCGGCGTAATCAGCGGAGATACCCGTACGAACTCCAGATTATATTTCGAAGCCATTTTATCGCGGGTCTCGTACGTTTCTTTGAAGTGAAAATCCGTATCCAGGTAGAACACATCCGTCGATGGACTGATCTTCTGCAGCATATCGACAACGACCACATCCTCCGCCCCGAAGCTGCACGCAAACGTGATGTTCGGAAACGTCTTAACCGCCCAGGCGATCACTTCTTCCGCTGAGGCCTTCTCAAACTCCTCTGCCTTATCCTGGATTAGCTGTTCCTTCTCCAATAAATTCATGATTTCGTCCCCCTCGCAGTAATATACAAAAACAAGGAAATATTCCTACTAAACAGATTTGAATTATAATTTAAAGTATAGAACTTTTTAACAATAAGTCAATATGAACGCAAGAAAAAAAGCCCTTGGCCAATATAGGCCAAGGGCTTTTTTTCCTTGTAGCAAGGGATATTAACGTTTGGAGAATTGTGGTGCACGACGTGCAGCTTTAAGACCGTATTTCTTACGCTCTTTCATGCGTGGGTCACGAGTCAAGAAGCCTGCTTTTTTCAGTGCAGAACGGAATTCTGGATCTGCTTTGAGCAATGCACGGGAAATACCGTGGCGAATCGCTCCGGCTTGACCGGAAATCCCACCGCCGTGAGCGATAACGATCACGTCGTAGTTAGTAGTGGTTTCTGTCAAATTCAGCGGTTGTTTAACGATTAGTTTGAGTGTTTCCAAACCGAAGTAGTCATTGATATCACGTTTATTGATGACAATGCGTCCTTCACCCGGTACAAGGCGAACACGAGCTACCGAATGTTTACGACGACCTGTCCCATAGTATTGTACTTGTGCCATGAAACTGTCCTCCCTTTTAATTATCCGCGAAGTTCGTAAACTTCAGGTTTTTGTGCTGCATGTGGATGCTCAGTACCCGCATATGCTTTCAATCTCAGCTTCATTTTCTCACCTTGGCGAGTTTTAGGAAGCATGCCGTGAACCGCAGATTCGATCATGCGCTCCGGTTTTGTTCTCAAAAGGTCTTGAGCAACCGTCACTTTAAGACCACCTGTATGCTGGGAGTGACGATAGTATTTCTTGCTTTCCATTTTGTTGCCGCTAAGCTTGATTTTCTCCGAGTTGATGACGATCACGAAATCACCGCCGTCAACATGAGGTGTAAATCCTGGTTTGTGTTTACCGCGAATCAATGCCGCAGCTTCGCTCGCCAAACGGCCCAGCGTCTTGCCTTCGGCATCAATGATATGCCATTTGCGCTCAACTTCGCTTGGCTTAGCCATATAGGTGGTACGCATGTAAAGATCCTCCTTCATTCTCATCCGAATTCGTTCATAGATACCAGAATGGTTCATGCTCTTTGGGCGCAGAACGAATCTGGTAAATTTATCTTCGTTCTTATGCTTATTCGCATTAAATTATCATGGATGTATCGTTTTCTTACCGGGGGCCGTGGGATAGCCATAAGAAAACACAACTTATATTTTACAGGATGCAAATTTATTACGCAAGTCCTTTTTTAGAGCAAAAGGAATAAACTCGGGCATTAATCGAACAAGTCTCCGAGAACGTCCAGAACCGACTTTTTCTTCTTATACTTGTAGTGATCTTTATGGTATTTACCGCCGCCATAGGGATTACCGTAACGAGGATCATAGCCCTGCTGCGGAGCCTTGGATCCATACCCGGACGGATTGCCCGGCCGAGGCGCTCCAGATTCGAATCCGGGATTATAGCTGGACCCAGGTTCTGGCTGGCGATACTGCGGGTCTCCCTGGCGGTAAGCTTGTCCGCCCTCACGGCTTTCGTACCATTCGTCAAATGCAGGCCGCAGCTCACGGATTTCTCCAAGCAGCTTCTCCAGCTCGCCGCGATCCAGCCATACGCCCTTGCAGTCCGGGCAAACATCGATCATAACGCCATCCTTCTCTACTTCCCTCATGCGAACGTCATTGCAAACAGGACATTTCATGGTCATATACCCCTCCTAGAAATTAGTTGAGTATGATACGTTTCATAGACATGATGGTTTCATTTAGGCTTATGGCCTCTGATCGCTGCTATCCAATTCATATTCCACGCTCCACAGCATAAGCCCCTTGCTTTCCGCGGTTGGCCCAGCCGCCTTGCGATCCTTCGCCTCTAGAATTTGCTTCATCTGCTCTGGGGGGCGCTTGCCCTGCCCTACCTCCAGCAGGGTTCCCACGATAATCCGCACCATATGCTGCAAAAAGCCGTTGCCGCTAATATACAGATGAATCACGCCCTGATCCCTGGTGCCTGGCACAGCCATCGACCTATCTACTTCGATTCTCGTCTCGTCGATCGTCCGGACATGGCTGGCCTTCGTAGAATGACGGGAAGCAAATGACGTATAATCATGCGTTCCAAGGAGGAAGCTCAGGCCCTCGCGCATCGCATCCACATCAAGCTTTCCCGGGTGGTGAAGCTGGTAGCTGCGCTGGAAGACGTCAGTAAACCGGTTAGCATTAATCGTGTAACGGTAAGTCTTCCGTTTGGCTGACCGCCTCGCGTGAAAATCAAGTTCTACTTCCTTAGCAGACGTAATGCGAATATCTGCAGGCAGGCGTCCGTTTAACGCAAGGCACCAGCGTTCTACCGGAATTTGCGACGAGGTCAAGAAATGAAACGGCTGCGCCCGGGCATGAACCCCGGCATCGGTGCGGCCAGAGCCATGGATTTTAACCGTCTCGCCCGTTAAATTCTGAATAGCTGCTTCCAGGCAATCCTGGATCGTATTGCCTCCTGGCTGCGTCTGAAAGCCATAATAATTGCTTCCGTCATAGCAGACCGTCATCAGTAAATTACGCACGACCTTGCCACCTTCCTGAACGCTTGCTGCATGCTTGTGTTAATAAATGAAAAACTCTCTGAGCGAACTAGCCATATCCAGGCTTGGCGTACAGAGAGTTTGCATCATATATGGCCGAGCCCAGCACGTGCCGCCCAGACACGCAACTGTCCTCTAATAAGAGCAAAGCCCCGCTCAAGCCGCCCATGGCTCGTTCGGGGCTGAAAGCCGCAGAACCGACAGTACGGCTCCTTCACGCAGTCGCTCTCTTTATGAATAAGCTATATTTCCATGTGGGAAAATAGAGACAATTCACGAAGTATTAAGCCCGGTCTACCAGCTCAAGGTAAACCATAGGGGCGGAGTCACCACGACGAGGTCCCAGCTTCAGGATACGAGTGTATCCGCCTGGACGCTCGGAGTAACGAGTTGCGATTTCTGTGAACAGCTTTTGGATTGCATCCTGCTCTCCGTCGATCGATTCGCGGCGAACGAACGCTGCAACTTGACGGCGGGCATGCAGATCTCCGCGCTTTGCTTTTGTAATCAGCTTCTCAGCGATAGAACGAACCTCTTTCGCTTTCGCTTCTGTCGTTTGGATGCGCTCATACAAGAACAGGTCTGTTACCAGGTCACGGAACAAAGCTTTACGTGCACTAGAGTTACGGCCCAACTTTTGGTATGCCATGTGTATTCCCTCCTTCGCTAAAACGATTCAAGCAATCTATTCTTCCGTACGAAGTCCGAGTCCAAGCTCTTCCAGCTTCTCTTGAACTTCCTCCAAAGATTTGCGTCCGAGGTTACGAACCTTCATCATATCTTCTTCGGTTTTCGTCGTCAGCTCTTGCACGGTATTGATACCGGCACGTTTGAGGCAGTTGTAGGAGCGAACGGAAAGATCCAGCTCTTCGATGGTCATCTCAAGCACTTTCTCTTTCTTGTCCTCTTCCTTCTCCACCATGATTTCCGCGTCCTTCGCTTCGTCCGTGAGGCCCACGAACAAGTAAAGATGCTCGGTCAAAATTTTGGCTCCGAGGCTTACCGCTTCTTCTGGCTTGATGCTGCCGTCTGTCCATACTTCAAGCGTGAGCTTGTCGTAGTTGGTCACTTGGCCAACCCGCGTATTCTCTACGACGTAGTTGACACGTGCAATCGGGGTATAGATCGAATCCACAGGAATGACACCGATAGGTTGATCATCTCGTTTATTCCGATCTGCCTGAACATAACCGCGGCCCCGGCCTGCGAATATGCGCATGTGGAGTCTGGATCCCGGTTCAAGCGTAGCAATATGCAAGTCCGGATTCAGAATCTCGACATCGCTATCCGCACGGATATCACCTGCTGTAATAACTCCTTCGCCTTCCGCATCGATCTCAAGGATTTTCTCCTCGTCCGAATGGATTTTGAGAGAGAGAGCTTTCAGATTCAGAATGATCTCCGTAACGTCTTCCATTACACCCGGAACGGTCGAAAATTCATGCAGAACGCCATCGATTTGGACCGAGGTTACCGCTGCACCCGGTAGAGAAGAGAGCAAAATCCGACGCAGCGAGTTACCCAGAGTGGTGCCATATCCACGCTCAAGTGGTTCTACTACAAATTTCCCATAGGTGCCATCATCGTTAACTTCTACGGTCTCAATTTTCGGCTTTTCGATTTCAATCACGAAATTACCCCTCCTTCAAAACGTCGTTCCTAAAAACAGCCATGTCTTCTGAAGTGTATCATGTAGTATGCCTAAACAACCATTGTTACCAAGTTGCAAAGTTGTTATACCACACTTTATGCAACTTCATTATACACGACGGCGTTTTGGAGGACGGCAACCGTTATGCGGGATTGGAGTCACGTCTTTGATCATGTTGACTTCGAGGCCTGCCGCTTGCAGGGAGCGGATAGCGGCTTCACGGCCGGCTCCAGGACCTTTAACCATAACCTCGACGGATTTCATGCCGTGTTCCATTGCCGCTTTAGCAGCCGTTTCAGCAGCCATTTGCGCAGCGAATGGAGTGGATTTACGGGAACCTTTGAACCCTTGGCCGCCGGAGCTTGCCCAAGAGATCGCATTACCGTGCGGATCCGTAATCGTTACAATCGTATTATTGAAGGTGGAGCGAATATGCGCCACACCAGATTCGATATTTTTACGGTCACGACGTTTAGTACGTACGACTTTTTTTGGTTTAGCCATTGTCTGTTATCCTCCCTTCTTATTTCTTCTTGTTCGCTACGGTACGACGAGGACCCTTGCGAGTACGGGCATTCGTTTTCGTACGTTGTCCGCGAACAGGCAGGCCACGACGATGACGTACACCACGGTAGCAGCCAATTTCGATCAAACGTTTAATATTTAAGGAAATTTCACGACGCAGGTCACCTTCTACTTTAACCGTTTTGTCGATCGTTTCGCGTAGTTTGCTAACCTCATCTTCCGTCAAGTCACGAACACGAGTGTCCGGATTGATGCCTGTAGAATTCAGGATTTTCTGGGAAGTCGTTCTACCGATTCCGAAAATGTAAGTCAAGGCGATCTCAACGCGTTTGTCACGTGGCAAATCCACACCAGCTATACGAGCCATTTTACGCTACACCCCCTTCTATTAACCTTGTTTTTGTTTGTGCTTAGGATTTTCACAGATTACCATAACATTGCCCTTGCGGCGAATGACTTTGCATTTTTCGCAAATAGGCTTCACAGAAGGTCTTACCTTCATGTTGATTACCTCCTCAAAGTTTTACGAATGTAAAACTCTCTTCGTAAGGATTAGCTTAGTTTTACGGATGTAAAACCGACATTGAGAATACTTCGTTTCACAGAACAACGCAAGCATTTGCGGTGTATACTTACTCAACCTGAATATCATACCACATATTTGTTATAAATGATATGGTATCTATTTACGGTAAGTAATACGACCTTTAGTTAGATCGTAAGGTGATAGTTGAACGACCACTTTATCTCCCGTCAGAATACGGATGAAATGCATCCGCAGCTTACCGGAAACATGAGCGAGAATTTGATGACCGTTCTCAAGCTCCACTTTGAAAGTAGCATTCGGCAGCGGCTCAACAACTACCCCTTCGACTTCAATGACATCTTCCTTAGCCACAGTCAGTCTCCTTTCTCTTCAGCATTTGGTTGGCGGACTGGACAAATGCGTGTACGGCATAACGCAGCTTCGCATTAGTCACCCGGCCGCTTTCCTGCAAACTATGAACAACCTCGCTGCTAATGATTGGCGTAAGTTCGAGGTGCTGTACATTTTTTCGTTTGGGCTGATCAAACTTTCGTTTGTGCCCATCCGCGATCAGTACGAACTTGGTGTCTACAATCGCTACAACAACAGCAACCGACCCGGCGTCTTTGCCCTTCAACACTCTTACCAGCTGGCCGACCTTGGCTCCAGAGCGGTGATCCACCTTCATTGCCTATTGGTCCAGCTTGGTGAGAATTTCCATACCGTCAGCAGTAACTGCTACCGTATGTTCGAAATGAGCGCAGAGCGAGCCGTCCACTGTAACGACTGTCCAATTGTCTTCCAGCGTTCTCACATATCGCTTACCTGCATTCACCATCGGTTCGATAGCCAGAACCATACCTGGCTTCAGACGCGGTCCGCGATCTGGAATGCCGTAATTCGGAATCTGCGGTTCCTCGTGAAGCTTCGCGCCGATGCCGTGACCGACATATTCACGAACAACTGAGAAGCCTGCATCCTCAATATAACGCTGAATAGCATGCGATATCGTATACAGGCGAACATCTGGCTTAACGAGCTCGAGTCCAGCGTAGAGAGATCCTTCAGTAACCTCTAGAAGTCTCTTCGCTTCCTCTGTAATCTCGCCAACCGGATAAGTCCATGCCGAGTCACCATGAAAGCCACGATACTCCGCACCGATATCAAGACTGATAATGTCGCCTTCATTCAGTTTGCGTTTGCCGGGAAATCCATGTACCAATTCTTCGTTAACCGAAGCGCAAATGCTGTAAGGAAAGCCGTTGTAATTTTTGAAAGACGGCACCGCGCCTTGACTGCGAATGTACTTATCAGCAATTTGATCGAGTTCCCCCGTCGTAATCCCGGGCTCAATCGATTTCGCCATGAGCCTGTGCGTCTCCGCGACGATCCGCCCTGCTTCTCTCATAAAGCCAAGTTCCGTTTCGGATTTACAAATGATCATTACTTAACCTCGCAGTAGAGATACGATTTCTTTCGTTACCGTATCGATTTCCTGTTCTCCATCAATTTCGTGCAGCAATCCCTTTTCCTCATAATACTGAAGAAGTGGCGCTGTCTTGTTGATGTATTCGTCCAGCCGTGTGCCTACGCTCTCTTCATTATCATCAGAACGTTGGTACAATTCTCCGCCGCACTTATCGCAAACACCTTCCTGTTTAGGAGGATTAAAGATCACATGATAAGTAGAGCCGCAAGATTTGCAAATCCGTCGTCCCGTAAGACGAGCCAGCAATTTGTTACGATCCACTTTCAGGTTGATGACGTGCGTAAGCTTACGGTTCAATTCGCCGAGCAGTTCCTCCAGCGCTTCCGCTTGCGAAAGGGTTCTTGGAAATCCGTCCAATAAGAAACCATTTTCGCAATCGGACTGCTGAAGTCGTTCGCGAACGATACCAACCGTGACATCATCAGGTACCAGCAGGCCTTGATCGATATACTCCTTGGCTTTGAGCCCTACGGGCGTTCCCTGCTTGATCGCCAGACGGAATGCATCGCCTGTCGAAACATGAGGAATGCCAAATTCGTTAACGATCGCCTCTGCTTGTGTTCCTTTTCCCGCTCCAGGAGGTCCCATGAATAAAATGTTCATGTCAAGCACTCCCTTCGAGACTGGTTCACTTCGCTTAGAAAACAGAACAATAGGCGCCAGGAGAGTTCGTAACCAAGCTCCTGGAACCTATCCCCTATTTATTAATGAAGCCTTTGTAGTGACGTTTAATCAATTGCCCTTCAATCGTCTTCATTGTATCAAGCGCAACCCCGATAACGATCAGAATGGAAGTACCTCCGATTTGCACGGTACGCGGCAGTCCAGCCAATGCACCGAGAATAACCGGCAGCACAGAGATAAAGGCGAGGAACAGAGCGCCCGTCATCGTCAATCGGGACAGCACCCGAGTCAGATAAGTGGCTGTCGTTTTCCCCGGACGAATCCCCGGAATGTAGCCGCCATTCTTCTTCATGTTATCTGCCATTTGCTGCGGGTTCATCTGTACGAAGGTATAGAAGAACGTGAATCCAATAATCATAACGACGTACAACACGATACCCAGCGGACGGTCAATGTTCATATTGTCGCTGATCCATTGCGCCCAACCGTGCGTTGACCAGAAGCTTGCGATGACTACTGGAAATTGCAGCAGGGATGAAGCGAAGATAACCGGAATTACACCCGCTGCGTTAATTTTGAGCGGAATGTGTGTGTTCTGTCCGCCATACATTTTGTTTCCAACAACACGCTTAGCGTACTGAACCGGAATTTTGCGGATCGCCTGTTGGATATAGATTACCCCGATCACAATAAGCACGAACACGATAACGATCGCTATCGCTTTGACGATATTCATGAACGTTTGCCCAGAAACAATGAAATCGGACATTGCGATGGTTTGGATATGGGTCGGCATCGAAGCGACGATACCGGCAAAGATAATCAGCGAAATACCGTTACCGATTCCCTTATCCGTAATTTGCTCGCCCAGCCACATCAAGAATGATGTACCTGCGGTCAAAACAAGCGCAATCAACATATAATCCCCGAACGTAGCGTTCGGAACCATATCTGTATAATACAGCCGGTTGAAACCGATCGATGTCGCAAAGGCTTGAATAAGGGCCAAGACCACCGTTGCATAACGGGTGACTTGGGCCGTCTTCTTCTTGCCGTGCTCACCTTGCTTCGCCCACTCTGCCAGCTTTGGAACGACGTCCATCGACAGGAGCTGTATGATAATGGAGGCAGTGATATAAGGGAAAATCCCGATTGCAAAAATCGAGAAATTCTGCAGCGCGCCGCCCGAGAAGATGTTCAATAGGCCGAGCAAATCGCTTCCCGCAGTGTTGGTCGTTTTGAACACTTCTTTATTAACGCCCGGAACCGGAACAAATGTACCAATCCGGTAAATAATGAAGATAAAGAGAGTGAACAAGATGCGGGTCCGCAGATCCTTAACGTGCCATATGTTCTTCATGGTTTTAAACATTAGATCACCTCGGTTTTACCGCCGGCAGCCTCGATTTTCTCTACCGCGGATTGAGAGAACTTATTCGCTTTAACCGTCAGTTTGACAGTAAGTTCACCGTTGCCAAGAATCTTGATGCCGCTTTTTGCGTCTTTCACGATTCCTTGTTCAAACAACAGCTCAGGAGTAACCTCTGTATCCGCCGCAAAGTTGTTCAATTCCTGGGTGTTCACAATCGCATACTCTTTCCGCGTTGGATTCGTAAATCCGCGTTTTGGCAAGCGACGATACAACGGGTTCTGACCGCCTTCGAAGCCCGGACGGACACCACCGCCGGAACGAGCATTCTGACCTTTGTGACCACGAGTTGATGTTTTACCCATACCGCTTCCTGTACCGCGGCCAACGCGTTTGCGCTCTTTGCGGGAACCAGGAGCTGGGGAAAGCTCATGTAACTTCATCGTTCGTTGCACCTCCTTATTTATTGTTTCACTTGCAAGTAACGGTAAACCTGAGGCCTACCCATTTTATTCGTTAGCTAATCCGCTAATACTTGTCAGGGAGTTATCCTTGGATTTCTTCAACGGATACCAGATGGCTTACATGATTAATCATGCCGCGAATGGCAGGATTGTCTTGTTGAACCACGGATTGGTTAACCTTACGCAGTCCCAGTGTTTTAACGGTAGTGCGTTGTTTCTCCGATGTGCCGATCAAACTACGTACGAGGGTAATTTGCAGCTTTGCCATGAGATTCCCTCCTTAACCGAGAAGTTCTTCGACGGTTTTACCGCGTAATTTCGCAACATCTTCAGCGCGTTTCAGACGGGACAAGCCCTCTAAAGTCGCGTTAACCATGTTGATGGAATTCGAAGAACCTAAAGATTTTGTTAGAATGTCGCCTACGCCAGCAAGTTCGAGCACCGCACGAACTGGTCCGCCTGCGATAACCCCGGTACCTTCGGAAGCCGGTTTAAGAAGCACGCGGCCTGCTCCGAAATGCCCGATTACTTGGTGAGGGACTGTTGTTCCTACGAGCGGAACGAATACAAGGTTTTTCTTGGCATCTTCGATTCCTTTGCGAATCGCATCAGGAACCTCGCCTGCCTTACCGATCCCAGCGCCAACCCAGCCTTTGCCGTCCCCGACAACTACGAGCGCACTGAAGCTAAAACGGCGTCCGCCTTTAACTACTTTAGCTACGCGGTTAATATTTACAACTCTTTCAGTCAGTTCTAAAGTATTCGGATCTACACGCAAGTCGTTAACCTCCTTTTAATGATTATTTTAGAATTCAAGGCCTGCTTCGCGGGCTGCTTCTGCCAGAGCCTGAATGCGTCCATGATACAGATATCCGCCGCGGTCAAACACGACGTTCTTGAAGCCTTTTTCTTGAGCACGTTTAGCGATCAATTCGCCTACTTTGCTAGCGGACTCTACGTTGCCGCCATTGGTGATGCTTCCGCTCAATTCTTTGTCAAGCGTCGATGCCGATGCGAGTGTTACCCCAGCCACATCATCGATCAGTTGTGCATAGATATGTTTGGAAGAACGGAATACGTTCAATCTTGGACGAGCAGCCGTTCCTTGGATTTTTTTCCGTACGCGCAAATGTCTTTTCAGACGAGCTTTGTTCTTGTCAGCTTTAGTAATCATGACTTCCATTTCACTCCCTTCGGTTTACCTAAACAACACTAATCGTTCAACTCGCCAGAAGGATTGGTCCGCTAAGAAGAAAGTTATTTCTTCTTACCGGCTTTACCTTCTTTACGGATAATGCGTTCACCTTCGTACTTGATCCCTTTACCTTTATACGGCTCAGGCTCACGTACAGAACGGATTTTAGCAGCGTATTCGCCAACACGCTCTTTATTGATTCCGCTAACGACGATCTTCGTGTTCGAAGGCACTTCAAATGTAATGCCTGGCTCGGGAGTGATCTCTACCGGATGGGAGTACCCTACGTTGAGTACGAGCTTCTCTCCGGATTTGCTTGCGCGGTATCCGACCCCAACCAGCTCAAGGTTTCTGGTGAAACCTTCCGTTACTCCGCTCACCATGTTGCTCACTACACTGCGTGTCGTACCGTGCAGGGAACGATGCGTTTTATGATCAGAAGGACGTTCCACTGTGATCTCATTGTTCTCAACAGTGACTTTCATGTCCTTGTGAAGTTCACGAGTCAAAGTACCTTTCGGTCCTTTTACCGTAATCACGTTATTATCGAGTGTGATATCCACACCACTTGGTACTGTAATTGGTTTGCGACCAATTCGAGACATTTGCTGCACCTCCTTGTTTTGTGACGTTAATTACCAAACGTAGCAGACAACTTCGCCGCCGGCTTTAGACTGACGTGCTTCTTTGTCGGTCATAACACCTTTGGAAGTGGAAATAATCGCGATTCCCAAACCGCCTAGTACACGAGGAATTTCAGTGCTCTTCGTGTAAACGCGAAGACCTGGTTTACTGATTCTCTTCAAGCCAGTAATAACGCGCTCGTTGTTAGGGCCGTATTTCAGGAAAAGACGGATGATCCCTTGTTTGTTGTCATCGATATATTCTGCATCGCGGATGAAGCCTTCACGCTTCAGAATCTCGGCGATTTGCTTCTTGATCGTTGAGGCAGGCAGTTCCACCGTTTCGTGGCGAACCGTGTTCGCGTTACGAATACGAGTAAGCATATCTGCAATTGGATCTGACATAGTCATACGTGTAAACCTCCTTCCCGTTGTTGATTGTTTACCAGCTTGCTTTTTTCACGCCAGGAATCTGGCCTTTATAAGCTAATTCACGGAAACAAATTCTGCATATTTTAAATTTTTGCAGTACCGAATGTGGACGACCGCAACGCTCACAACGGGTATACGCCCGTACTTTGAATTTCGGTGTGCGTTGTTGTTTAACTTTCATCGAAGTTTTTGCCACTTAGCCTGACACCTCCTAAATAGTTTCGGAGAATTCGTTACAACCTCATTTATTTAACAAAAGGCATTCCCAGTCCAGTGAGCAATTCACGGGACTCTTCATCCGTCTTAGCCGTCGTTACAATAACGATGTCCATGCCGCGAACTTTGTCAACTTGATCGTACTCGATCTCAGGGAAAATCAATTGTTCTTTCAAGCCAAGCGTGTAGTTGCCACGTCCGTCAAACGCTTTGTTCGATACGCCGTGGAAGTCACGTACACGCGGAAGCGTTACGTTGAACAATTTGTCGAGGAAATGGTACATGCGCTCACCGCGAAGAGTTACCTTCACGCCGATCGGCATGTTCTCACGAAGCTTGAATCCGGCGATGGATTTCTTAGCGCGAGTGATGACCGGCTTTTGTCCGGCGATCAGCTGCAGATCGTTAACCGCAGAATCAAGCACTTTCGAGTTTGCTACGGCTTCGCCAACACCCATGTTGATAACTACCTTCTCAACTTTAGGCACTTGCATTACCGTTGTATAGTTAAATTTTTGAATCAAAGCAGGCGTTACTTCATTCAAAAAACGTTCTTTCAATCTAGCTGCCATGAATCATGGACCTCCTTTCTTTGCGTTACTGGATTAGTCGATTACTTCACCCGATTTTTTAGCAACACGAACCTTCTTGCCGTTGTCCAACACTTTGTAACCGATACGGGTTACGCTTCCGCTCTTAGGATCAACGTGCATGACGTTCGATACGTGAATCGGAGCTTCCTTCTCAATAATTCCACCTTGCGGGTTCAGCTGATTTGGTTTTTGGTGTTTCTTAACCATGTTCACGCCTTCCACAAGCACGCGGTTTTCACGAGGATACGCAGCGATGACGCGGCCTTTTTTGCCTTTGTCTTTACCGGTGATCACGATAACCGTGTCGTCCTTCTTCACGTGGAGTTTATTGTTATGGGATTCCAGAACCTTTTTCAGTCTAGGCATTCTTTACACCTCCTGTTTCGTCGAACTTCATGTTTCTCATACGTACTAGATAACTTCCGGAGCCAAGGAAATGATTTTCATGAAATCTCTATCGCGAAGTTCACGAGCAACAGGTCCGAAAATACGTGTGCCGCGCGGGCTCTTGTCATCTTTAACAACAACCGCTGCATTTTCGTCAAAAGAAATATAGGAACCGTCTTTACGGCGAACAGAACGTTTCGTACGAACGATAACTGCTCTTACAACGTCTCCTTTTTTGACAACGCCGCCTGGTGTTGCTTGTTTTACGGAACAAACGATCAAGTCACCAATTTGCGCCGAACGACGTCCTGTACCGCCAAGGACGCGGATACACATCAATTCCTTCGCACCGGAGTTGTCAGCTACATGCAAACGTGTAAATGGTTGGATCATGGTGTTTTTCCTCCTTTCGATTCAAGCTTTCGCGCCATTAGATGATTACTGCTTCTTCTACGATCTCAACAAGTCTCCAACGCTTGTCTTTGGACAGCGGACGAGTCTCGGCGATTTTAACCGTGTCACCGATTTTCGCAGTATTGTTCTCATCATGCGCTTTGAATTTCTTCGTATATTTGATGCGTTTATGGTACAAATCATGCTTCTTATAAGTCTCAACGGCTACAACGATGGTTTTATCCATTTTGTCGCTGACAACTTTACCAACTTGCACTTTACGGGCATTGCGTTCGCTCATGGTTAGCCTCCTTCCTGGACTTAGGCGCTTCGCTTACTTGGAGCGCAATATTAGCTAGTAATACCAAGTTCTCTTTCATGTAAAATGGTTTTAGCACGAGCTATATCTTTCCGCACGTCACGGATCCGAGTCGGGTTATCAAGCTGGCCGGTAGCCAATTGAAAACGGAGGTTGAAAAGCTCTTCCTTAAAACCCGCGATCTTTTGTTCGATTTCAGCAGTGGTTAAGTTGCGAAGTTCATTAGCTTTCATTTGCTTCACCACCCAATTCTTCACGTTTCACAAACTTCGTTTTGATTGGCAGTTTGTGAGCGGCAAGCCGCATGGCTTCACGAGCAATTTCCTCGGATACACCGGCAAGCTCAAACAAGATTTTGCCCGGTTTCACAACTGCAACCCATTTCTCGACGTTACCTTTACCGCTACCCATCCGCACTTCAAGAGGCTTTTGAGTGATTGGCTTGTCAGGGAAAATTTTGATCCATACTTTACCGCCCCGTTTGATGTAACGAGTCATCGCGATACGCGCAGCCTCGATTTGGCGGTTCGTAATCCATGTAGGCTCAAGAGCTTGCAGGCCGTATTCGCCGAAGTTCAATTCAGTTCCGCCTTTAGCTTGGCCTCTCAAACTACCGCGCTGCTGCTTGCGGTGTTTTACACGTTTAGGTACCAACATGATTAATTGCCTCCTTCCTGGGCAGCTTGTTGTTTCTTAGCCGTAGGAAGAACCTCTCCACGATAGATCCATACTTTTACGCCAAGACGTCCATAGGTCGTATGAGCTTCAGCCGTACCGTAGTCGATGTCGGCGCGAAGCGTATGAAGTGGAACAGTTCCTTCACTGTAGCCTTCCGAACGAGCAATCTCAGCACCGCCAAGACGACCGCTGACTGCTGTTTTGATCCCTTTCGCACCTGCGCGCATCGTTCTTTGAATCGCCTGCTTAAGCGCACGACGGAAAGATACACGACGCTCCAGTTGTTGTGCGATGCTCTCAGCGACAAGAATCGCGTCAAGATCAGGGTTTTTGATTTCAGAGATATTGATGTGAACTTTTTTGCCGCCCGCGATTTTCGTGATTTGATTACGCAGGTTTTCAACTTCCGAACCGCCTTTACCGATAACCATGCCCGGCTTAGCAGTATGGATCGTTACATTCACACGATTAGCCGCTCTCTCGATTTCGATCCGAGATACCGCGGAGTCTTTCAGTTTATTTTTCAGGTGCTCACGAATTTTTACGTCTTCAAGCAAAAGATCACCGAAATCTTTGCCTGCGTACCATTTGGATTCCCAGTCACGGATAATCCCTACTCGTAGTCCGACCGGATTTACTTTTTGGCCCACGCGTTTTCCCTCCTTATTTTTCGGATACCACCAAAGTAATGTGGCTGGTGCGTTTGTTGATCCGACTAGCACGTCCCATTGCCCGCGGGCGGAAACGTTTCATTGTAGGACCTTGGTTTACGTACGCTTCCGTAATAACCAATTTATTTACATCCAGAGAATAGTTGTGCTCAGCATTGGCAATCGCCGAATTCAAAAGCTTCTCCACGATCGGGGAAGCCGCCTTAGGCGTGTGGCGAAGAATCGCGATAGCATCGCCAACTTGCTTACCACGGATCAAATCGATAACCAATTTAGCTTTCCGCGGAGCAATACGGATGGACCTTGCATGTGCTTTAGCTTCCATTGTGTGTTACCTCCTCTCAAACGAAGAACTTATCCCTTAACGTCTCGTTTTCTTATCGTCGTCCGTATGACCTTTATAGGTACGGGTTGGAGCAAATTCGCCGAGTTTATGTCCGACCATATCCTCAGTAACATATACCGGAACATGCTTGCGGCCATCATACACACCGAACGTATGCCCAATGAATTGCGGGAAAATCGTAGAGCGACGGGACCAAGTTTTGATGACTACCTTCTTGTTCGATGCGCTCGCTTCTTCCACTTTCTTCAGTAGGTAACCATCAACGAATGGCCCCTTTTTCAGACTGCGACTCATGTATTTATCCTCCCTTCGCCACTTTCAAAATGACTTCGCCTTATTGCAGGCTCTAGGCCGGCTCGCGCCAGCTGTAGATATCTTCCGTTACCGCAACCAGGAAGTGATCCGCTTGCAGCGGATTACTTCGTACGGCCGCGAACGATATATTTATCAGAAGCTTTGCCTTTTTTACGCGTTTTGTAACCAAGCGTCGGCTTGCCCCATGGAGATAGCGGAGACTTACGTCCGATTGGCGCGCGACCTTCACCACCACCGTGTGGGTGATCGTTAGGGTTCATGACGACACCGCGTACGGAAGGACGCTTGCCGAGCCAACGACCGCGACCGGCTTTACCGATCTTGATCAATTCATGGTCTTGGTTACCTACAGATCCGATAGTTGCACGGCAAACTTTGAGGATTTTACGAACTTCGCCTGAAGACAAGCGAACAGATACGTATTTATCTTCTTTACCGAGCAATTGTCCTTCTGTACCAGCTGCACGAACGAGCTGTCCGCCTTTGCCTGGTTGAAGTTCAATGTTGTGGATAACTGTACCTACCGGAATATTCTCCAGAGGAAGAGCATTACCGATTTTGATGTCGGAATTTGGTCCGGATTCGATCATGTCGCCTACTTTCAGTCCTTTAGGAGCCAGAATGTAGCGCTTCTCGCCGTCAACATAGTGGATCAGAGCGATGTTGGAAGTACGGTTAGGGTCGTACTCGATCGTAGCAACGCGACCTGGAATTCCATCTTTGTTGCGTTTGAAGTCGATGATCCGGTAGTTACGCTTATGTCCTCCACCGTGGTGGCGAACCGTAATTTTACCGTGGTTGTTACGTCCAGCCGTTTTGCTCAGTGGAGCAAGCAACGATTTCTCCGGACGATCCGTAGTAATTTCTTCAAAAGTGGATACTGACATATTCCGTCTTGCCGGAGATGTCGGTTTATACTTTTTAATTGGCACTGTTTTTCCCTCCTTGCTCTAACGTTCTATTATACCGATTCAAAAAACTCAAGCGGCTTGCTGTCTGCTGTCAACGTAACGAATGCTTTCTTCCATTCAGGAGTATATCCGAAGTGGCGTCCGTAACGTTTAGGCTTAGCAGGAACACGCAGCGTGTTCACATTGCTCACTTTTACATTAAAGATCGCTTCTACAGCTTGTTTGATTTCGGTTTTGTTCGCACGAATGTCTACTTCGAAAACATATTTGTTCTCACCCATGTATTCAGCCGTACGTTCCGTAATCACCGGACGTTTAATTATATCACGAGGATCTTTCATTACGCGAGCACCTCCTCTACCTTCTGAACTGCTTCTTTCGTAATGATCAGTTTGTCGTGCGTCAGCACGTCAAGAACATTAATGCCGTCAGCTGCAACGAATTTAACACCTGGGATGTTGCGTGCGGACAACGCTACGTTATCATCATAGCTAGGAGCTACGATCAACGCTTTGCGATCCACTTTCAGGTTGTTCAGAATCGCCGCGAACTCTTTCGTCTTAGGCGCGTTCAGGCTGAGCGCGTCCAGTACGATAATGTCTTGATCGATCACTTTCGAGGAAAGAGCCGATTTGATCGCCAGACGACGAACTTTCTTAGGCAACTTGTACGCATAGCTGCGCGGGGTCGGACCGAACACGATTCCACCGCCAACCCATTGCGGGGAGCGGATCGAACCATGACGAGCACGGCCTGTGCCTTTCTGTTTCCATGGTTTGCGGCCGCCGCCGCGAACTTCGGAGCGTCCTTTTACTTTATGAGTACCCAAACGCAGGGAAGCGCGCTGCATAACAACTGCGTCGTGAAGAACGTGAACGTTCGGCTCGATGCCGAATACCGCGTCATTCAGTTCAACTTCGCCTACTTGGCTACCGCTGACATTATATAGTGCTACTTTAGGCATTTCTTGTTCCTCCTTTCCTTAAGGCGATTACTTCTTAACCGCTTGTTTGATTTTTACTACGCTATTTTTAGGTCCTGGAATGGATCCTTTAACGAGCAATACGTTACGCTCTGCATCCACGCGGATAACTTCAAGGTTCTGGATTGTTACCGTTTCGTTACCCATTTGTCCTGGCAGGCGTTTGCCTTTAGGAACACGGTTCGCTTGGATAGAACCCATGGAACCTGGTCTGCGATGGTAACGGGAACCGTGAGACATAGGTCCGCGGCTTTGGCCCCAGCGTTTGATAACGCCTTGGAATCCTTTACCTTTGGAAATACCTGTTACGTCAACAAATTCGCCTTCAGCAAAAATATCAACTTTGACCTCTTGGCCAACTTCATATGCCGCCAAATCAACACCGCGAATTTCACGAACGTAGCGCTTAGGTGCTGTATTTGCCTTTTTAGCATGACCTAGTTCAGGTTTGTTAGCTCTGCTTTCTTTCTTATCGGTATAACCGATTTGGATCGCTTCATAACCATCGTTCTCTGCATCCTTCTTCTGAAGAACGACGTTGGACTCAGCCTCGATTACCGTTACAGGAATAACAATTCCCTCCGGGGTAAACACTTGAGTCATTCCGAGTTTTTTCCCTAAGATACCTTTCATGTTGACACCTCTTTTCCTTTCCTTATCGACTTACGATTGATATTACAATTTGATTTCGATATCTACACCGGACGGCAGGTCCAAGCGCATCAAGGCATCCACAGTTTGTGGAGTCGGGTTCACAATGTCGATCAGACGTTTGTGCGTACGCATTTCGAATTGCTCCCGGGAATCCTTGTACTTGTGTACCGCACGGAGAATAGTAATGATTTGTTTCTCGGTCGGAAGCGGAATCGGTCCGGATACGCCAGCACCTGAACGTTTTGCCGTTTCAACGATTTTCTCTGCGGATTGATCAAGAATTCTGTGATCATAAGCTTTCAAACGAATACGAATTTTTTGCTTTGCCATTTTAGTCCCTCCTTCTATCGCCCAATTTATTATCGGACATACTCCGTGAAAATTTTCCGACCACCCTCCCATGGCAAAGGGGCCGGGTGTGTCAGTAACCTCTCACATCATCGCACAGTCACAGAACAACATTCACTATTATATAGAAAAGATAGATGTAATGCAAGCAAAATATTATACATTTTTAGCGCCATTTTATAGGCACTATATTATAGAAGAAACTCGTTTATTCGCTCCCCTTAAGACGACAATTTAGGAACATAAAAACAAATACAGTCCATATAACAGGCAAAGCACTCCTGCTATAATTTTTTGTTAAGCGCTTACAAAAATGATGGGGTTTTATTTTTCTGGGGAGGTGGTTCTTGCGACCTGGCCAGGCCTGGCTTGTCATGGCCGGATCATGATTATTTCTTTTTAATTATGCAGGACATATTCGTACGTTGAATCCGATGAAATCAAGGAGGATGAGCATGAAAAAAAGACAATGGTATTTGTCCTTGTCACTGGCAATTATATTGATTCTATCGATGATCCCCCCTGTATTCGGGACATCTGCGAAAGAGGCCGGAACTCATTGGGCAGCTGCCCGGCTGGATCGCTGGCAGGAGCACGGCGTTATTAGCGGATACGAGGATGGCTCGTATAGGCCTGATGAGAAAATAACCCGAGCCGAACTCGTGACCCTCATTAATAAAATTTTCGGTTTCTCGGCACAGAGCGGGGATCGTTTCTCAGACGTCCCTGTAAACTCCTGGTTTGCAGGCCAGATGGCCGCCGCTAAAGCAGCTGGCTATTATCTAGGCTTCCCAGGCGGTCTGGGTAAGCCGGCGGCAAGCATCACCCGGCAGGATGCCGCTGTGCTTCTGGCACGGGTTCTTCGCTTGAATACGGAGGCTGATGCCCCTGCTGCTCTCGGCTTTAGCGATGAAGCTTCGATCAGCGGTTATGCCAAGGGGGCGATTCAAGCTTTAACGGCGGATCATGTCCTATCGGGATACGCCGATGGAAGCTTCCGCCCGCAGCAGGAAGTGACCCGAGCGGAAATCGTCACGCTGATCGATAGATTGATCGAAGCCTATTACGCTGCAGAGGGAGATTACACCGGGGGCCGTATCGCCTCTCATGCAGTCATCAATATGCGGGGAATCACCCTGAAGGAAGCTTCAATTTCTCGCAATCTCTACCTGACAGCGGGCATTCTTAATGGAGATGTTGCTCTCGAAAACGTGGAGGTCAAGGGAACAACCTTCATGTGGGCCGATGGCAGGAATACAATTACAATACGCAGCTCTGCCTTGGAGAATATGCTGATCGAACAGACAAGCGGGCATGTTCGCCTAGTTGCCGCCGGGAAGACGAATGTTGCAAACCTAGTAATCAATAGTGCCGGAACGATCGAGCTTGGCGAGAACGTAACGATAGAGCGTCTTACCGTTAGCCAGCCGGTGGCCCTCCTTCTCTCAAAGGGTTCTACGATTCATAAGCTGTTCATTCATCCCGAGGCATCGAAGACTGCCATTACTGGAGAAGGTGACATCAAGCAAGCCGATATTCAAGCGGCTGGAGTTACGCTCAATGGTCAGTCCCTTGCCATCGGTACAGCCGTCATCACTGGAGGCTCCGCTGCCGCCCCGGCGAATAAACCGGGCTCCCCGTCAGCCAGCACTGCAAATAGTTCGGGCAGTTCAGGGGGTTCGGGCGGAAGCAGCCCTTCAGGGAGCAATCCAGGAACGGGCCAGCAATTACCCGTGATTGATCTGGTAGATGCGAAGGCAACGGACAGCACCCGTTCCCTCTTCGCTTACTTGCAGGAGATCCGCGGGAAGCATATTCTCTTCGGGCATCAGCATCCGACGGATGAAGTATTGTCCACGACAGCTCCTGGAGAACCCAGGTCTGAAACCTACAGTGCGGTTGGCGATTATCCTGCAATGTTCGGCTGGGATACACTGAGCCTAGAAGGGTACGAGAAGCCGGGCTCCCTCTCGAATACGCCGGTACAAAACCGGGATAACCTGGTATCCTCCATGAAGGAAGCGTATGAGCTGGGAGGTGTGCTCACTTTAAGCGCCCATATGCCGAATTTCGTAACCGGCGGCGATTTCTACGATACGAGCGGAAATGTAGTTGCACATATTCTGCCAAGCGGGGACAAGCATGAGGAATATAATGCCTTCCTGGATCAGATTGCGGATTTTGCCCATCATCTCAAGGACGACAATGGAAATCTTATTCCGGTCATTTTCCGTCCCTTTCATGAGCAAAACGGCGGCTGGTTCTGGTGGGGGGCTCCTTATACGACCAAAGAACAATACATCGAAATCTATCGTTACACTGTAGAATATCTGCGGGACGTGAAGGGTGTCCGTAATTTTCTGTATGCCTTCTCCCCAGGTAGTCCGTTCAACAACATGGAAGAGACCTTCTTAAAAACATACCCAGGCGATGACTACGTCGATATCCTTGGATTTGACACCTACTACGACGGCAATAGCCAGGGCTGGTTCCAGACGGTGATCGATGACGCCAAGCTCATCTCCAGAATCGCCGATGCACGGGGCAAGGTGGCTGCATTTACGGAATTCGGGTACTCCAATGTTAAGCCGACGGGAACGGCTGATTTGCACTTCTTCACCAAATTGGCCAGCGCCCTGCAGTCCGACCCGGATGCAAAGCGGATGGCTTATATGCTAACTTGGGCAAACTTTAATTACAATTCGATCTTCGTGCCATACCGTAACTCCGCGCAATACGGCGACCATGAGCTGCTGCCTGACTTTGAGCAATATTACGCCGACCCGTACACTTATTTCAGCCGGGATCTAACGGGTGTATATAATAAGAAGCTTAGAACGGCAGATGAAAAACCTTTTATGCACATTGTCTCCCCTACGGGACAAGAGACACTTCGCAATGAATCGGCCACGATCCGCGCCAAAGTCTTGAACCAGAACGTGAACAAGGTCGTCTATCTCATTGGCGATTCGGCGACCGAGCATGAGATGACTCTAAACGACAGGGGCTTCTACGCTGCTGATTGGCAGCCTCCTGCAGAGCTGAACGGCAAAGAGGCAACACTGACAGTTAAGGTCTACGGTAAAGATCATACCATCCTGTCCCAGACAATCACGATCTATATTGGCATTCAGGAAAAGGTACTGAAGCAATTTACGTTCGATCAAGATATCGCCGGCGTAACCAGCAACGGTAATTGGCCCGAGACGATCCAAACGAGCTATGAACACGGCCAGCTTGCCGGTGATGGCAAGCTCAAAATTAACATAAGCGGCCTTGTATCGGCCGATAGCTGGCAGGAGCTCAAAATCGGCCTGCCTGACATCGCCGGGCAAGCGACGCTGTCACATGTAAACCGCGTTGCCTTTGACGCCTGGATACCGGCCTCGGCTGGGGATCACGACCCTGCCCGTACAAGCCTACGGGCCGCAGCAGAGCTTCCGCCAAGCAGCCATAAATTCGAATCAAGAACCTCAGCTGTCTGGAACGAGCTTCCAAGAGCTCTGATTGATGGCGATGAATATGTCGCTTACAGCGCTGTGATCGACCTGACCGACGAGCAGCAGCTAGCTGCAGCTGAAGGCCTGCAGCTGGCTCTGATCGGCAGCGGGCTTCATTACAGCGGTCCCATCTATCTCGACAATATCCGCTTGATAAACGCCTATACGGGCGAGAGCAGCGATCCGGCCCTGGTCGATGACTTTGAGGGGTATAAAGGAAGCAATGACTTGCTCCGTGCGGGCTATAGCCCGACCGGCGATGCGAATACCATCGCCCTCAATACGGAGCATAAGGATAGCGGGCAATTCGGGCTTAAATTCGATTATACTCTGGCAGGCCAAGGCTATACGGGAATCACTAAAAATCTCGGCAGCCGTGACTGGTCGCAAACCGGCAAGCTGAAACTTTGGCTAGAGCCGGATGGCAGCGGCAAGAAAATGGTTATCCAGATTAAAGCGAATGATATCCATTTCGAGTACTATCCTTCACTTGCAGATGCCGCACCGCGTTGGGTCGAAATTCCGTTCAAGGACTTCACCGTCGCTCCATGGGACTCCCAGAACCAGAGCAAGAAGCTGGACACGGTCAACGCGAAGAAGGTTCAAGCATTCTCGCTTTATGTGAACGCACTGAATAACGATGCTTACACTAGAGACAACCCTTTCATGAGCACGCTCTATGTGGACAGCATCCATGTCGCCCCCGGAAGTGCAGGAGACATTCCGATCGGAGAGGATGACGGCACCGACCCTGGCACCGGCGGAGGAGTCCGCCCAGGCACGCTGTATGGCTTTGAAACGGACACCGAAGGCTGGGAAATCGAGACCAGTCAGAACTTTGCAAATGCTGCGCCTCCGACGGTAACCGCCGATGTCTATGCCGAGGGCGCCCAATCGCTGCATACGAGCTTTCAGTTGGACGGGACATCCTTTGAGCTCGGCAAATTTGAAGAGCTCGATTTAAGCGGTATGCAATCCCTGAGCGCTAAAGTCAAGCTGTCAGCAGGCTCCGCTCGGATCTACTTGTACGTAAAAACAGGCAAAGCCTGGACCTGGTATGACAGCGGCATGACCCTCGTCGAATCCTCGGCAGCAGGCTTCACGACGCTCAGCATCGACTTATCCAAGGTGACGGACCTTCATCAGGTCAAATCCCTGGGGCTGAAGATCGAGCCAATCCCCGGCCAGTCGGGAACAAGCATATTATATCTGGATGACATTTCGATATCCTGAATCAAACCGCAAGCAGGCGGGCTCAAGCCTAACTTGAGTCCGCCTGCTTCTTACGCGCGGCTGCCTAAAACTTAACTATCGGCTATTAGCGCTAATGGCTGCCTATTTCTACAGTTTGAACGCAAAAAAACTGCCCTGAAGGTCTGACGACCCTCAGGGCAGTTTTAGGAATAAGGTTTAAATCACCTTATTATTTTTGGATGGAAACAACCGCACCGGATCCAACTGTACGGCCACCTTCACGGATGGAGAAGCGAGTTCCTTCTTCAATCGCGATTGGAGCAATCAGTTGTACAGTAACTTCGATGTTGTCGCCAGGCATAACCATTTCAGTACCTTCTGGCAGGTTGATGATACCTGTAACGTCAGTTGTACGGAAATAGAATTGTGGACGGTAACCTGTGAAGAAAGGTTTGTGACGTCCGCCCTCTTCTTTAGTCAATACGTATACTTGAGCAGTGAACTCAGTATGCGGATTAACGGAAGCTGGCTTTGCAAGAACTTGACCGCGCTCGATTTGTGTACGGTCTACACCACGGAGCAATGCACCGATGTTGTCGCCCGCTTCAGCGGAATCAAGCAATTTACGGAACATTTCAACGCCCGTAACAACGGATTTCTTAGTTTCTTCAGCAATACCAACGATTTCAACCTCGTCGCCAACTTTAACAGTACCACGCTCAACGCGGCCTGTAGCAACCGTACCACGACCAGTGATGGAGAATACGTCCTCGACTGGCATCAGGAATGGCTTGTCAACTGGACGCTCTGGAAGCGGAATGTACTCGTCGATGATTTCGAACATTTCAACGATTTTCTTAGCGTAGTCGCCATCTGGGTTATTCAATGCTTCACGAGCGGATCCACGGATGATTGGAGTGTCATCGCCTGGGAACTCATATTCATTCAACAGGTCGCGAACTTCCATTTCAACCAGTTCCAGAAGCTCTTCGTCTTCTACCATGTCGCATTTGTTCAAGAATACAACGATGTAAGGAACGCCTACGTTACGGGACAACAGGATGTGCTCGCGAGTTTGCGGCATTGGGCCGTCAGCTGCGGATACAACCAGGATTGCACCGTCCATTTGAGCCGCGCCAGTGATCATGTTTTTAACATAGTCGGCGTGACCTGGGCAGTCAACGTGAGCGTAGTGGCGGTTAGCCGACTCATACTCAACGTGGGAAGTGGAAATTGTGATACCGCGCTCGCGCTCTTCTGGAGCTTTGTCGATTTGATCGTAAGCGATCGCGCTACCTCCACCGTAAGTTTTAGTCAAAACGGTAGTGATTGCTGCAGTCAGCGTAGTTTTACCATGGTCAACGTGACCGATTGTACCGATATTAACGTGCGGTTTTGTACGTTCGTATTTTGCCTTTGCCATTTTAAACAGTTCCTCCTTAAATATGGATTGTTATGTTGGACTGATCGGAGGGGCTTCCATGAAGGAATTCCCTCCGATCAGCAGATACAAAAATTATTCTTCGCCTTTATACTTCGAAATGATCTCTTCAGCGATGTTCTTAGGAACTTCTTCGTAGTGGGAAAGCTCCATAGAGAACACACCGCGTCCTTGCGTACCAGAACGAAGCGTTGTTGAATATCCGAACATTTCGGAAAGAGGTACTTTGGCACGGATGATTTGCGCGCTGCCGCGGGAATCCATACCTTCGATACGACCGCGACGGGAGTTCAGCATACCCATAACGTCGCCCATGTACTCTTCCGGAACCGTAACTTCAACTTTCATGATTGGCTCAAGGAGAACAGCTTGACATTTGTCTTTAGCTGCTTTCAAAGCCATGGAACCAGCGATCTTAAACGCCATCTCACTGGAGTCAACATCGTGGTAAGAACCGTCGACGATTGTAGCTTTAACGTCTACAAGCGGGAAGCCTGCGAGAACACCGTTCTTCATAGCTTCTTCGATACCTTGTTGCGCAGGAGCAATATACTCCCGAGGTACCGCACCACCGACGATTTTGCTGTCGAATTGGTTACCTGAACCAGCTTCCAGCGGCTCGAACTCAACCCATACGTGACCGTATTGTCCACGACCACCGGATTGGCGTACGAACTTACCTTCAACGCGCGCAGGAGCTCTGAATGTCTCACGGTAAGCAACCTGTGGTTTACCCACGTTGGTCTCTACCTTGAATTCACGGCGCATACGCTCGATGATGATATCGAGGTGAAGCTCACCCATACCAGCAAGGATCGTTTGACCAGTCTCTTCGTCTGTATGAGCGCGAAGCGTAGGGTCTTCCTCAGTCAATTTGCCGAGGGCAACGCCCATCTTGTCTTGGTCCGCTTTGGTCTTAGGCTCAACTGCGATCTCGATAACCGGATCAGGGAAGTTCATAGACTCCAGGATAACCGGATTCTTCTCATCACACAGTGTATCACCTGTGCCTGTATCTTTCAAACCAACCGCAGAAGCGATATCACCTGCGTATACTTCAGTGATCTCTTGACGGCTGTTTGCGTGCATTTGCAGGATACGGCCGATCCGCTCGCGTTTGCCTTTCGTTGCATTCAGCACGTAAGAACCGGATTGAAGAACACCGGAGTATACGCGGAAGAACGTTAGCTTACCAACGTAAGGGTCAGTCATGATTTTGAACGCCAATGCCGCGAACGGCTCATCATCCGAAGAATGACGCTCAACTTCCGAACCGTCTTCCAGATGACCTTTAATGCTCGGAATATCAATCGGAGCAGGCAGGTAATCTACAACGGCATCCAGCATCAGCTGAACCCCTTTGTTACGGTAGGAAGATCCGCAAATAACTGGGAAGATTTTAACTTCAACAACACCCTTGCGAAGTGCTGCCTTAATTTCGTCGACGCTGATTTCCTCGCCCTCGAGGTATTTCATCGTCAACTCCTCGTCCAGTTCCGCAACCTTCTCAACTAGCTCAGCACGAAGCTCTTCAACTTGTGCTTTGTAGTCTTCAGGAATTTCGGTCTCTTCGATGTTTTGGCCCATGTTGTCTTTATAGATGTACGCTTTCTCAGCAATAATGTCGATGATCCCGACAAAATTGTCCTCTGCACCGATTGGCAGTTGAATTGCAACTGCGTTCGCTTGCAGACGCTCGCGCATATCTTTTACAACGTTAAGGAAATCCGCACCGATGATATCCATTTTGTTGACATAAGCAATACGAGGAACGCTATATTTGTCAGCCTGTCTCCATACGGTTTCCGACTGAGGCTCTACACCTTCCTTGGCACTGAACACACCAACTGCCCCGTCCAATACACGAAGAGAACGTTCGACTTCAACAGTGAAGTCGACGTGTCCCGGGGTATCAATGATATTGACGCGGTGACCTTTCCAAGAAGCGGTCGTAGCAGCGGAAGTAATCGTAATTCCGCGCTCCTGCTCTTGCTCCATCCAGTCCATCGTAGCGGAACCCTCGTGGGTTTCGCCAATTTTATGTGTGCGGCCTGTGTAGAACAAGATACGCTCCGTGGTAGTCGTCTTACCGGCGTCAATATGCGCCATGATCCCGATATTACGTGTATTCTTCAAGGAGAACTCTCTTGCCATGAAATTTTCTCCCTTCGAATTATAGATTTATGTTGTGAATCAACCGAATCCTACCAGCGGTAGTGTGCGAACGCTTTGTTCGCTTCGGCCATTTTGTGCGTGTCTTCGCGTTTCTTAACGGAAGCACCCGTGTTGTTGGATGCATCGATAATCTCTGCAGCCAAACGCTCTTCCATCGTTTTCTCTCCGCGGTTGCGGGAGTAGTTTACGAGCCAACGTAGTCCGAGAGCTGTACGTCTCTCAGGTTTTACTTCGATAGGCACTTGGTAGTTGGAACCGCCCACACGACGAGCTTTAACTTCCAATACCGGCATAATGTTTTTAAGAGCTGCTTCAAATACTTCCATCGGGTCATTGCCCGTACGCTCTTGAATAATGTTAAAAGCGTTATAAAGGATGCTTTGAGCAACACCGCGTTTACCGTCGAGCATAATGCGGTTGATCAAGCGCGTAACAAGCTTGCTGTTATACACCGGATCCGGCAATACGTCTCTTTTGGCAACTGGACCTTTGCGTGGCATAGTTATCCCCCTTTCAGTGTTTATTCAAACCTATAAAACTAAGACTAGCTAATTATTTTTTTGCTTTTGGACGTTTTGCGCCGTATTTGGAACGAGCTTGCATACGGTTGTTCACTCCAGCCGTATCCAGCGCTCCGCGAACGATATGATAACGTACCCCTGGAAGGTCTTTGACCCGGCCACCGCGAATCAGCACGACACTGTGCTCTTGCAGGTTATGTCCGATCCCTGGGATGTAAGCAGTCACCTCAACACGGTTCGTCAAGCGAACACGCGCGTATTTACGAAGTGCAGAGTTCGGTTTCTTAGGAGTCATTGTCCCTACCCGAGTGCATACACCACGTTTTTGAGGAGAATTCAATTCGGTAGCTTCGCGTTTGAGTGCGTTAAAACCTCTGTGCAATGCTGGAGATTTGGATTTGTAAACTTTGTCTTGACGACCTTTACGTACCAATTGGTTAATTGTTGGCATGTTGTTGCCACCCCCTTCCTCAGTAATAAGTTGTTTCTTTACAAACCTTCTTGTTAAGCCCACAGACCCAGGCGGTTCATAAAAGAACAAAGGAAAAGTTTTTGCCGAAAGGATTGCCCTGCATCAGCAAAAACGATTTCTCAAGCTATCTCTTTACAATCGCAGCCATCGCTGCTCCTACTTCAATCCCGCAGGCTTTGCCGAGATTGTGCATCGTATCCACATAGGTCAACTTGACTCCATGTTGGCTACACAGAGCGATAATCTTCGATGTAATGCGCGGATCTGCATCTTCAGCCACATATACTTCTTCGGCACTGCCGAGCTCTATAGCTCGCAGCGTTTGCTTCGTGCCGATTTTGACATGAGCGTCCTGTAGCCCTCTATCGTTAGACATCATAAAGTCCTCCAATTTACAGGGATTCACCGTACTCACGCACTTTGATATATTAGCATTTTGCAATAGGCGATGTCAAGCAGTTTATTTGCATAAACATTTGCCGTCTATGACTTCCTGCTTCAGGCCCGATATTCCCGGATAGTTCAAAATAACGGTGCAGCCGAGTTGCTCCGGCTGCACCGCATCTCCACGCTATCTATTCAACCGATACCGGCTGCTCTTGGCTTTCCTCTGCAGCTTCGGCATTTTCCGGCTCTTCGAACTGTACACTGCGGTAACGGTTCATGCCTGTACCGGCCGGAATCAGCTTACCGATAATGACGTTCTCTTTCAGGCCTAGCAGTTTATCTACTTTGCCCTTGATCGCGGCATCGGTAAGTACCCGTGTCGTCTCCTGGAAGGAAGCGGCCGACAGGAAGGAATCCGTCTCGAGCGATGCTTTCGTGATCCCGAGGAGAACAGGTTTGGCCACAGCCGGCTCCTTGCCGGACAGAATGGCTTCCTTGTTCGCCATCTCGTATTCGTATAGATCGACGAAGGCGCCCGGCAGAAGAGGCGTATCCCCTGCATCCACAATGCGGATCTTGCGAAGCATTTGCTTGATCATAACCTCGATGTGTTTATCGTTGATCTCAACGCCTTGGTTACGATATACGCGTTGAACTTCCTGCAGAATATAGTTCTGCACGCCGCGGATTCCCTTGATGCGCAGAATCTCTTTCGGGTCGATGGAACCGTCGGTCAGCTCGTCGCCCGCTTCGATTTCCTGGCCTTCGCTGACGCGCAGGCGGGAACCGTAGGTCACGGAATAGACCTTCGTCTCAGCTTCGCCTTGAACCTCGATTTCCCGGCGGTCCTTGGCTTCGCGGATTTCCTTGATTACGCCGTCAATTTCACTGATCGTGGCTTGACCTTTCGGGTTACGCGCCTCGAACAGTTCCTGAATACGCGGCAAACCTTGGGTAATATCGTCTCCGGCAACGCCCCCGGTGTGGAACGTACGCATCGTGAGCTGGGTTCCCGGTTCACCGATGGATTGGGCGGCGATAATCCCGACCGCTTCACCGATCTCGACATGCTTGCCTGTCGCCAGGTTACGGCCGTAGCACTTCTTACATACGCCATGACGCGCGCGGCAGCTCAGCACGGAGCGGATTTGCAGCTTCGTTACGCCGGCATTGACAACTTCATGCGCTTTGTCGGAATCGATCAGCTCGTTGCGGTGAACGATGATCTCTCCCGTCTCCGGATGCTTGATCGTCTCGAAGGAATAGCGTCCTTCAATACGGTCATACAGATCCTCGATAACCTCTTTGCCGTCCTGAATGACACCGACGGTGAAGCCTTTGTCCGTGCCGCAGTCTTCCTCGCGGACGATAACGTCTTGCGCTACGTCGACAAGGCGGCGAGTCAGGTAACCGGAGTCAGCGGTCCGCAGCGCGGTATCCGCCAGACCTTTACGCGCACCGTGCGTCGACAGGAAGTACTCGAGGACGGTAAGGCCTTCGCGGAAGTTCGATTTGATCGGAAGCTCGATGATCCGCCCGGACGGGTTAGCCATCAGCCCCCGCATACCGCCGAGCTGGGTAATCTGCGACTTGTTCCCCCGTGCTTTGGAGTCGACCATGAGCATGATGGAATTAAAGCGATCCATCGATTTCATGAGCACGTCGGTAATTTGATCCTTCGATTTGGACCAGATATCAATAACACGGTCATAGCGTTCTTCGTTCGTAATCAGACCACGGCGGTACTGATTCGTAACGACGCGGACCTTCTCATCCGACTCACGCAGGATTTCCTGCTTGGCGTCCGGAACGACAACGTCGGATACGGCGATACTAACCCCTGCACGAGTAGAGTAAGTGAAGCCCGTTTGCTTGATTCTATCGAGAATAACCGACGTTTCCGTCGTATGGTATATTTCAAAGCAGCGGCCAATGATTTCCCCGAGGTACTCTTTACCGATCCCCCCGGTTTGCGGCACGGCCATAATGCGATCTAGAACGTCGGCGCCTTTGTCATAGATAAAGTAATGATCCGGCGTACCTTGGAACAGGTTCTTACGCGACGGCTCGTTGATGTACGGGAAGCTGGCTGGGAAAATTTCGTTGAAAATAATCCGGCCGATCGTCGTCACGAGCAGGGCGTTTTGCTGCTTCTCGGTAAATCCTGTCTTGCCTAGCGCCTTCGCCGGAATGGCTACGCGGGCATGCAGGGATACCGTACCCCGCTGATAAGCGGACACTGCTTCATGAGTGGACGCAAGAATCATTCCCGTTCCCTTAGCTTCCTTATCATCCATCGTCAGGTAATAGGAGCCGAGGACCATATCCTGCGAAGGAGTAACAACCGGCTTGCCGTCTTTCGGGTTCAGGATGTTGCCGGAAGCAAGCATCAGAATCCGGGCTTCCGCCTGTGCTTCCGCACTTAGCGGCACATGCACCGCCATCTGGTCTCCGTCGAAGTCCGCGTTATAAGCAGTACATACGAGCGGGTGCAGACGGATTGCGCGGCCTTCAACCAGGATCGGCTCGAAGGCCTGAATTCCCAGACGGTGAAGCGTAGGCGCGCGGTTAAGCAGAACCGGATGCTCTTTAATGACTTCTTCAAGCACGTCCCATACCTCTGGGCTGACGCGTTCAACTTTGCGTTTCGCACTCTTGATATTATGAGCCAGGCCTTTATTGACCAGTTCTTTCATAACGAACGGCTTGAACAGCTCCAGCGCCATTTCCTTCGGCAGACCGCATTGGTACATCTTCAGGTAAGGGCCTACGACGATAACGGAACGACCGGAATAGTCAACCCGTTTACCGAGCAGGTTCTGACGGAAGCGTCCTTGCTTACCCTTCAGCATATGGCTGAGGGATTTAAGCGGACGGTTGCCAGGTCCAGTTACCGGACGGCCGCGACGGCCGTTATCGATCAACGCGTCAACCGCCTCCTGCAGCATCCGCTTCTCGTTCTGCACGATAATATCCGGCGCACCGAGATCAAGCAGGCGCTTCAAACGGTTGTTGCGGTTAATCACGCGGCGATACAGGTCATTCAAGTCAGAAGTCGCAAAACGGCCGCCATCCAACTGAACCATCGGACGAAGCTCCGGCGGAATAACCGGAAGCACGTCAAGGATCATCCATTCCGGCTCGTTGCCGGAGTTCCGGAACGCTTCGATAACTTCGAGGCGCTTGATCGCACGGTTACGGCGTTGGCCTTGCGCAGTGCGCAGCTCTTCCTTCAAGAATTCAAGCTCTTTGTCGATATCGAGATCCTGAAGCAGCTTCTTCACCGCCTCAGCACCCATGCCTGCCTGGAAGCCGTAGCCGTACTTCTCACGGTAGCTGCGGTATTCCTTCTCGGACAGGAGCTGTTTTTTCTCCAGCGGCGTCTCGCCTGGATCTGTTACAACATACGATGCAAAGTAAATAATCTCTTCCAATGAACGCGGCGACATATCGAGCGCCAGACCCATACGGCTCGGAATCCCTTTGAAATACCAAATATGGGATACCGGAGCGGCCAGCTCAATATGACCCATACGCTCACGGCGAACTTTAGCTCTGGTTACTTCGACGCCGCAGCGATCGCAGACAACGCCTTTATAACGGACACGCTTATACTTACCGCAATGACATTCCCAGTCTTTGGTCGGGCCGAAAATTTTCTCGCAGAACAGCCCTTCCTTTTCCGGTTTTAGCGTACGGTAGTTGATCGTTTCCGGTTTCTTCACTTCTCCGCGGGACCAAGAACGAATTTTGTCTGGGGAAGCAAGCCCAATTTTCATAAACTCGAAGTTGTTGACGTCCAACAAGGAGCATCCCTCCTTAACCAAGTCCTGATTTTAGCATTCTACACAGATCAAAATACACTGAATACGTTCGTCTATTCGATCCATCTGTCTAGGGAAATATCGGCCTCCCAAAGGTAGGCCGATAATCCAGGCAGGCAGCTTCCGCTGCGGTTATCATTATCACGTGGCGGCAATCCGCCAGGTGTTATTCTACGCCGACTTCCGCGCCTTCCAGATTCAGGCTCAGTTTATCTCCAGTCGCGTCATCTTCATCGTCGATTTCCTTCATCTCGATCTCTTCTTCGTTCTCGGTCAGGATTTTGACGTCCATACCCAAGCTTTGAAGCTCCTTGATCAAGACCTTGAACGATTCAGGTACGCCCGGCTCTGGCACGTTCTCGCCTTTGACGATGGACTCATAGGTTTTCACCCGGCCAACCACGTCATCGGACTTGACGGTAAGGATCTCCTGAAGCGTATAAGCCGCGCCGTAAGCTTCGAGCGCCCACACCTCCATCTCCCCGAACCGCTGGCCGCCGAACTGAGCTTTACCACCGAGCGGCTGCTGTGTAACCAGCGAGTAAGGACCCGTAGAGCGAGCATGGATTTTATCGTCAACCATGTGCGCCAGCTTAATCATATGCATGACGCCAACGGTAACTTCACGTTCAAATCTTTCACCGGTTCTTCCGTCGTAAAGCACGGTTTTACCATTGCGCTGCATGCCGGCTTCTTCCATCGTATCGAATACATCATATTCGTTCGCACCGTCGAATACCGGTGTAGCGACGTGAATGCCGAGCTGAAGCGCGGCCATGCCGAGATGAATCTCGAGCACCTGCCCGATGTTCATCCGGGAAGGAACCCCTAGCGGATTGAGCACAACCTGTACAGGCGTGCCGTCCGGCATGAACGGCATGTCTTCCTCCGGCAGAATACGGGCTACGACACCCTTGTTACCGTGGCGTCCGGCCATCTTGTCGCCTTCGGAAATTTTACGTTTCTGTGCGATGTAGACGCGAACGAGCTGGTTCACGCCCGGCGGCAGCTCGTCGCCGTTCTCGCGCGTAAACACCTTGACGTCAACCACGATTCCGTCCGTTCCGTGAGGAACGCGCAGAGAGGTGTCGCGAACTTCGCGCGCCTTCTCGCCGAAGATGGCGTGCAGCAGGCGTTCTTCTGCCGTCAGCTCCGTAACGCCCTTCGGCGTAACCTTGCCGACGAGAATATCGCCAGCGCTGATCTCCGCACCTACACGGATAATTCCGCGCTCATCCAGATTGCGGAGCGCTTCTTCCCCGACGTTCGGAATATCGCGGGTAATCTCCTCAGGTCCCAGCTTCGTATCGCGGGCTTCGGACTCATATTCTTCAATGTGAATGGAAGTATACACATCTTCCTTCACCAGCTTCTCGCTAAGCAGAATCGCATCCTCGTAGTTGTAGCCTTCCCAAGTCATGAAGGCAACGACAACGTTCCGGCCCAGCGCCAATTCGCCCATTTCCGTAGACGGTCCGTCTGCCAGGATATCGCCCTTCTTGACGACGTCTCCCCGCTTGACGATCGGACGCTGGTTAATGCAGGTTCCTTGGTTCGAACGCATAAATTTGTGTAATTTATATTTAACAAGGTCACCGCGCACTTCCTTGCCGTCTATGACCTCGACGCGGCGCAGCCAAATCTCATTCGCTGCGGAGCGTTCGATAATTCCATCGTATTTGGACACAATACATACACCGGAATCCTTGGCGGCCTTATGCTCCATTCCCGTGCCCACCAGCGGGGCTTTTGGAATTAGAAGCGGTACCGCTTGCCGCTGCATGTTCGAGCCCATCAGCGCACGGTTGGAGTCATCGTTCTCCAGGAACGGGATCAGCGCAGTTGCTACGGAAACAACCTGCTTCGGCGATACGTCCATGTAGTCGACGCGATCGCTTGGCATCGTCAGGATGTTATCCGACTGCTTGTTGTAACGGACAATGACGTTCTCATCCTGGAACGTATTATCTTCGTTAAGGATCGCGTTCGCTTGGGCAATGACGTAGTTATCTTCCTCATCAGCCGTCAAATAAGCAATTTGATCGGTAACTTTCCCTGTCTTCGGATCGACCCAGCGGTACGGAGCTTCGATGAAGCCATACTCATTGATCCGGGCGAACGTCGAGAGGGAGTTGATCAGTCCGATGTTCGGACCTTCCGGCGTCTCGATCGGACACATCCGGCCATAGTGACTGTGGTGAACGTCGCGAACCTCGAAGCCTGCGCGCTCACGAGTCAGACCGCCGGGCCCGAGCGCGGACAGACGGCGCTTATGCGTCAGCTCTGCGAGCGGATTCGTCTGGTCCATGAACTGGGACAGCTGCGAGCTTCCGAAGAACTCTTTAATCGAAGCGATCACCGGACGGATATTGATCAGCGCCTGCGGCGTAATCACGTTCGCGTCCTGAATGGACATTCTCTCGCGCACAACGCGCTCCATCCGGGACAGACCGATGCGGAACTGGTTCTGCAGGAGCTCGCCGACAGAACGCAGACGACGGTTCCCCAAATGGTCGATATCGTCCGTGTTGCCGATGCCATGCAGCAGGTTCAGGAAATAGCTGATCGACGAAATGATATCGGCCGGCGTAATGTGCTTGACCGATTTGTCGATATTGCGGTTGGCAATAACTTTGACGACCTTGCCGTCTTCGATCGGCGAGAAAATATCGATCGTTTGGAGAGGCACATCCACCGCATCAAGAACACCGTTAGACACATGATAGTTCTTAAAGCCGACGCTCTCCTCCAGGTAAGGAAGGATCTCGTCCAACAGGCGGCGGTCAACAACTTGACCCGCTTCGGCAATAATCTCGCCCGTCTTCGTATCAATCAGGCTCTCAGCGAGACGCTGATTGAAGAGGCGGTTCTTGATATGAAGCTTCTTGTTGATTTTGTAACGGCCGACATTGGCCAGGTCATAGCGTTTTGGATCAAAGAAACGAGCCACCAGCAAGCTCTTTGCGTTATCAAGCGTCGGAGGTTCACCCGGACGGAGGCGCTCGTAAATCTCAATCAGCGCTTTCTCCGTGGAATCCGTGTTGTCTTTGTCCAGGGTATTGCGGATATATTCATCATTGCCCAGCAAATCCAGAATCTCGGCATCCGTACCGAAGCCAAGCGCGCGCAGCAGCACAGTTACCGGAATTTTACGAGTACGGTCGATCCGGACATAAATAATGTCCTTCGCGTCCATCTCGAGCTCCAGCCATGCGCCGCGGTTTGGAATTACTGTAGCGGTATACGTTTTTTTGCCGTTCTTATCGATTTTCGTGCTGAAATAGACGCTGGGAGAGCGCACCAACTGGCTGACAATAACCCGTTCCGCACCGTTAATAATAAAGGTGCCGGTTTCCGTCATCAGCGGGAAATCTCCCATAAACACTTCCTGCTCTTTGACTTCGCCGGTTTCTTTGTTAATCAGCCGGACTTTGACCCGAAGCGGAGCCGCATACGTCACATCGCGTTCCTTCGCATCGTCAACCGTATACTTCGGTTCGCCGAGGCTGTAATCGATAAATTCCAACACCAAATTCCCGGTAAAATCCTGAATTGGCGAAATGTCCTGGAACATCTCCCGGAGACCTTCCTCCAGGAACCAATCATAGGATTTTTGTTGGATTTCGATCAGGTTCGGAACTTCGAGTACCTCGTTAATTCGTGCATAACTTCGCCGAGTGCGTCGACCATATTGAACAAGATGTCCTGCCAACTTATACTCACCCCTCATGTCTACTCACTTTAAAAAAAATACATTGCGAACCCGTGTTTGCACCTATATAATAGGTTCAAGGCGGATTGCAGCTGCTGCACAAATAAAGAAAAGCCCTTATCGAATGCTTTCGAAAAAAGAGCACCATTATCCGTGTCATTTCTGCCTAATATCCCCCGTATTCAGTAGATTTGCCTAAAATGTACACATTATACGTAAAACAGCATGATTTTATGCATTGTTCCGTAAAAATCCCTTGACATTTCAGCAAACTAAAGTCACAAAGGGCATCCTAATACTGACATTTTATAATAATATCACAACCAGCATTTTGAGTCAACTGTTTTTTCTTATGATTACCGAGAATAGATTTACTTTATCGCTCGGTAAACTCTGTACCCCTTATCCTTAGTCACTTCCTCAACCTGTCCAAACAAGGACTCCAGCTTCTGCTTCGCCGACGGAGCTCCCTGCTTCTTCTGAATGACGATCCACAAGGATCCTCCCTTACGCAGCCGCTCGCAGGCCCCTTCAAAGATGGAGTGAACGACCTCTTTGCCAGCACGTATCGGCGGATTGGTCAGAATAACGTCGAATTGCTGTTCTTCTAACGCCGCGAACAGATCGCTTTCCACGATCGTTACGTTGGCAACTTTATTGTTCGCCGCATTTTCTTTGGCAAGCTCGACCGCTCTCTGGTTGACGTCAATCATCGTAACATGGCCGCGAGGGGCAAGCTTAGCTGCCGTAAGCCCGATGGGACCGTAGCCGCAGCCTACGTCAAGCACCTGCGCAGCTTCGGGTATATCTACAGCTTCAATCAACACCCTGCTCCCGTAATCAACGCCTCCTTTGGCGAAGACCCCGGCATCGCTAATGAAGCTGAACTTATGCCCGCGCAGCTGGGTATCCCAACTTTTCCGGTCATGTGCCGTAGAAGGTTGATTGGTATAATAGTGATCTGCCATCTGGCCTACCTCCACCTGATCTGCTTGTCAGCGAAATCTCATATCCATACTTACGGCTTAATCGCCGCAGGCTGTACATCCATTTTAACCGATTTCCCCTTCATTTTACCAATCGGCAGCGAAGCGAAATTCCTCGATTTAAAACCCGATATACTTGCAAACAACCCCCTTGAACTTGGTTCAAGGGGGTTGTCACAGGAGAAGCAAAGAACTATTTCAGTTCTACAGTTGCGCCTGCTTCTTCCAATTTTGCTTTCACAGCTTCTGCTTCTTCTTTGCTTACTTTTTCTTTCAATGGTTTTGGAGCATTGTCAACGAGTTCTTTCGCTTCTTTCAGGCCAAGACCTGTGATTTCGCGAACGATTTTGATAACGTTGATTTTGGATGCGCCAGCGTTAGCCAGAACTACATCAAATTCGGATTGCTCAGCAGCTTCAGCACCGCCACCGCCACCGCCAGCTACAACAACAGGAGCTGCTGCAGTTACGCCGAATTCTTCTTCGATTGCTTTAACCAGGTCGTTCAGTTCAAGAACGGACATGCCTTTGATCGCTTCTAAAATTGTTTCTTTGCTCATGGTAGAACCTCCATTTTATATTGATAATAGTTAAATTTCATTCGTTAACTGACTGTATAACAACCGCGCTTACGCGCTTGCGCTGCCCTCTTCTTTCTCTGCAACGGCTTTGACTGCCAGTGCGAAGTTGCGAACTGGAGCTTGAAGCACGCTGAGGAGCATCGAAAGGAGACCTTCGCGGGAAGGAAGATCCGCGAGCGCTTTGATTTGGTCGACGCCAACTACACGGCCTTCAACCACGCCACCTTTTACTTTAAGCGCATCGTTCTTCTTAGCGAACTCGCTGATGATTTTAGCCGGAGCTACTGCATCTTCAGTACTGAACGCGATCGCTGTAGGACCAGTCAATACCTCGTCCAGTTCAGTAAGTTCCGCAGCCGCAGTTGCGCGGCGAACGAGCGTATTTTTCAATACTTGGAATTCTACGCCAGCCTCACGAAGCTGTTTACGCAGTTCCGTAACTTGAGTAACGTTAAGTCCGCGGTAATCAGCAACAACGGTCGTTGCGCTCTCGCGAAGCTTAGCTGTAACCACGTCAACGGCTTCCTGCTTTGCTTGAATTACTTTTGCGTTTGCCAAACTGTACACCTCCTGATAGATATGCTGGGCACGGACCGGATGAATCCGGCTCACGTCCCCCCGTAGCGAAATCAACCTCGCTCTAGAAAGACTTTTAAAGGATCCGGCGGTCATCACTCTCCGCCTTAGACCATTAAAAAAGCCTCCGTAGAATCACGAAGGCCTGATGAATCATCATTCCACTAGTACACTAGCAGCATGTTGACGTTCTATCATAACACCTCGGTAGGAAATTAAGCCTTGCAGGGCACCTACTGTCTACGGTAAGCATATTCAAATTTAATTTCTGTCCAAGACAACTTGTTCAGTATACCAAGGGATCGCACATATGTCAAACCCTTTCCTACTCGAAACTCGCGGGAGGTATTATCTGAACGCAGCTGCGTTAACGCGAGCACTTGGTCCCATCGTGGAAGATACCGCGATGTTCTTCAAGTAAACACCTTTGGCAGCAGCCGGTTTAGCCCGGTTCAATGCGTCGATGAGAGCCTTAAGGTTCTCGTTGAGCTGTTCGGCGCTGAAGGATACTTTGCCGATCGGCGCATGAATTTGGCCTGCTTTATCCAAACGGTATTCGATTTTACCCGCTTTGATTTCTTGAACCGCTTTTGCTACGTCAAACGTAACTGTGCCGGCTTTAGGGTTAGGCATTAGGCCTTTACCGCCGAGCAAGCGTCCCAATTTACCAACTTCACTCATCATGTCTGGTGTCGCTACGCAGACGTCGAAGTCGAACCAGCCTTGTTGAATTTTGTTGATCATATCTTGATCGCCAACGTAGTCCGCTCCAGCCGCTTCCGCTTCCTTCGCTTTCTCACCTTTGGCGAATACCAATACGCGCTGCGTCTTACCCGTGCCGTGAGGCAGGACAACGATACCGCGAACGGCTTGGTCTTGTTTACGTGGGTCTACGCCCAAACGAACTGCTACTTCAACGGTTTCGTCGAATTTAGCGCTTGCCGCCTTCTTTACCAATTCAACGGCTTCGGAAGGCTCATAAGTTGCTTCGCTGTCGATCAGCTTGGCAGCTTCAAGGTATTTCTTACCGTGTTTAGCCATGAAAATTTTCCTCCTTGTGTGGTGTTAGCGGAAATTCCTCCCACTGGTCTCTAAGCTACATAGTTGCCCTAAGCCAACTTGTAATTTAGAGGCAACTTCAGTTGCTAATATCATGCATCTCTTAGCTGTCGCGCAACCTTCATTGCTTGATCGCCCCAAGAATTAGTCTTGGATAGCGATGCCCATGCTGCGAGCAGTACCTTCGACCATACGCATAGCCGCTTCAACCGAAGCCGCGTTCAGGTCTTGCATTTTTTGCTCTGCAATTTGACGAACTGTGTCGCGTTTTACAGTAGCTACTTTCTTCTTATTCGGTTCACCGGAGCCTTTCTCGATCTTCGCAGCAACGCGAAGCAGAACAGCAGCTGGCGGAGTCTTGGTGATGAACGTGAAAGAACGGTCTTCAAACACCGAGATTTCAACCGGAATAATCAAACCTGCTTGATCGGCAGTACGTGCGTTAAACTCTTTACAGAATGCCATGATGTTGACACCTGCTTGACCCAGCGCCGGACCTACCGGAGGTGCAGGATTCGCTTTACCTGCAGGAATTTGCAGCTTTACTACTTTGATTACCTTTTTTGCCATGTGAGACACCTCCTTGCCCTAGTAGTGGTCAACGGGAATTTCTCCCCTCCCACGTGTGAAACCTTCTTAAGAAACCTATATCTTCTCCACTTGAGTGTAATCTAGTTCAAGCGGGGTTTCTCGTCCAAACATGTTGACGTGAACCTTGAGCTTGCTCTTGTCGACGAGAATTTCTTCGATCGATCCGACAAAATTAGCAAACGGGCCAACCTTGATACGTACGGATTCTTTGACTTCGAAATCGATGACCGGCTTCGGTTCTTCCATGCCCATATGCCGCAAAATCTGATCTACTTCTTCAGGAAGCAGCGGAGTCGGTTTGGAACCGGAGCCTGTCGAGCCTACAAATCCCGTAACCCCTGGCGTGTTGCGGACAACGTACCAAGAATCATCGGTCTGGATCATTTCAACCAAGACGTAACCGGGGTAAACTTTACGCATGACGGTCTTCTTCTTCCCGTCTTTGTTCACCACTTCTTCTTCCATCGGAACAAGAACGCGGAATATCTTGTCTTCCATGCCCATGGACTCAACGCGTTTCTCCAAATTGGCTTTGACTTTGTTCTCATACCCAGAATAGGTATGTACTACATACCATCTTTTCTCCATATCAAGCCACCTAAGGACCCTTCTTAAATTATCGCTTCGATCACAGCGGAGATGCCGATATCAAGTACCCAAAAATAAATCGCGACTACTACAATTGTACCGAGCACAATCATCGTATAATTGGTCAGCTCTTTACGATTAGGCCAGCGAACCTTTTTAAGCTCAGCCCAGCTTTCAGAGAAAAAAGAGAACAACGATTTGAAACTTCGTTTCATACGCGACTACACCTCCACAGACTATCTGGTTTCGCGATGAGGAACTTGCTCGTTACAAAACTTGCAATATTTCTTCATCTCCATGCGGTCGGGGTGGTTACGCTTGTTCTTCGTCGTTGTGTAGTTTCTTTGTTTGCAATTCGTACAAGCTAACGTAATAATTACCCGCATGATGTGCACCTCCCGAAGACCTTCATCAAATTTGAGAAGTCTCTTAATTGAGCCTAAACATCAGAAAAACGCAAATTTAGGCCTACCTAAAACACTTTATCATAAGGCCATATCCATGTCAACGAGGCTTCGAGCTTCTCTTTATTCGATTATTAACAGTATAACACATCGTTTTCCAAGATAAACCCTTATCTGAACTTATCCTGCGAAACGCAGCAGCCATCGCTAGCAAACCGGAGTCTCGCAAATTGCTATAAATTACAAATTACATATAAAAAACGACTATAACTATAGTCGTCTTTGCGTTAGCTATTCTATTCAGCCCTGTTGACACAGGCATCGTATTACGGAGCAGCTCACACCGCTCCATCACGAACTTCCAAATATCGTTCCAATTTGCGTTTTACCCGCTGCAGGGCGTTATCAATCGACTTAACATGGCGATCTAAATCCACTGCAATTTCCTGATACGAACGTCCATCCAGATACAGCATCAATACCTTGCGTTCCAAATCGCTTAGAATCTCCGACATTTTATCTTCCAAGCCAACGAATTCTTCCTGGTTGATGATCAGCTCTTCCGGATCACATACCTGGGAACCACAAATGACATCCAACAGCGTCCGATCCGAATCCTCGTCATAAATCGGCTTGTCCAAAGAAACATACGAATTCAGCGGAATATGCTTCTGTCTCGTTGCCGTCTTGATGGCTGTAATGATTTGCCGCGTTATGCATAGCTCGGCGAACGCCTTGAACGAGGCAAGCTTATCGCCTCGAAAGTCCCGGATCGCCTTATATAGGCCAATCATCCCTTCCTGGATAATGTCCTCCCGGTCGGCGCCGATCAAAAAATAGGACCTGGCCTTTGCGCGAACGAAGCTCCGGTACTTGTTAATCAAGTACTCCAGCGCTTCACTGTCGCCTTCGCGGACCGCTTCGACAATGTCTTCGTCACTTTGGATCTCATAGTCAAACCTAACCCACGTCTCGAGATTGACACTCACCACAAATCCCTCCGGCTGCAACGCACGGTGCCCCGTCACTCAGTCAAGTAATACGATCAGTATATATGATGGCGCATATTAGCGTCAACTATAAAAGTACCAAAAGATGTAAAGTCGAACTTTGTCAAGGGCATTTGGAAGGATACGATATTCCATCCGCTCATTCCCTGCGCCAACGTTCAAACATCATACGTACCTCTGGGCTGAGCTTGGCATCAATACTATTTCGACTTGTTTTGGAGCTGCGTTCGGCAATTTTCGATTGGATCTCTCTCTCATTCTCCTCGACTTGGTTCAGCAATTCCCGCGCTGAAACCCGAAGTGCTCCCTGTCCAAATATAACATGCTGCTCCACGGTGTCGCTCGTCGCGACGTAGATTTGCCTGCGCCGGCGCGTCAGCTCGCGAACCAGGCGCTCGATGCATTCATCCGCCGTTTCTTTCTCTTTCGTGAAATAAACCTCAACCTGACTCTGGCTAAAAGATTTCCCCAGACCGGGCACGCGATAGGCATCGAATACCACGATCACTTTCCTTCCGGAGAAGGCCTGATGATTGGCCAGCCTTTCCAATAAACGGTCGCGGGCCTCTTGCATTCCCACTCTGGACAGTGCGGCAAGTTCAGGCCATCCGCCAATCATGTTGTAGCCGTCCACCAGCAGGACGTCGCGCGTATCGCGCATGCCGCCTAGCCTTCGGCGCGGCGTCTGCGCAGCGCTTCGTACATAATAACGCCCGCCGCGACCGAAGCGTTCAGGGAATTAAGTCTTCCCGCCATAGGCAGCTTGAGCAGAACATCGCATTTCTCGCGCACGAGCCGCCCCATTCCCTTATTCTCGTTGCCGATCACGATAGCTACGGGTCCCGACAGCACTTGTCCTGCGGCATACATGTCCTGCTCGGCAGCCACGTCGGTGCCGGCGATCCATACTCCGGATTCCTTCAACTGCTCCATCGTCTGGGCCAAATTGGTCACCCGGGCTACCGGCACATACTCCACCGCCCCGGCCGAGGTCTTCGATACCGTGGCGGTAATCGAAGCGGAACGGCGCTTGGGAATAATAACCCCGTGGACACCGGTGCATTCCGCCGTTCGCAGTATCGATCCCAGGTTATGGGGATCCTCTATTTCATCCAGAATCAGCAGAAAAGGAGGCTCTCCGCGCTCCTCCGCCTTCTGCAGGAGATCTTCCACTTCAGCATAAGCATAAGGGGCAACCTGTGCAACAACCCCTTGGTGCTGAAGACCAGGCGCCATTTGATCCAGCTTGCGCTTATCGACGAATTGCACGATAATTCCGTGTTTTTTGGCCTCAGCGATGATCGGCTGGGTCAGATGCTTCTGGGCGCCTTCCGCTACCCATATTTTATTGATCGTCCGTCCGGCTCGCATCGCTTCCAGCAGCGAATGCTTCCCGCCGATCCATTCTTGATCGTCCATACGAATCCTCCCGGGGATTTAGGCAATCACGCCTCTTTTCCCTTGTTGTAATATATTTCATCATTAGTCGTGATCTCGCTCCAGCAGCTCGAAGCCCTGCGAAATAAGTGTTCGGAGACGATCATGCGCCCCGGAATAATAGAGATAACCGACAAGGCACTCAAAAGCCGTGGCATGGCGGTAATCGAGTACGTTCGCGTTCTTGGGAACCGTTCCCGATTTGGCGTTCCGCCCCTGTCTAACGACGTCCTGCTCCGGCTCCGTGAGCTGCGGCTCGATGAGCGCAAGCAGCCTGGCCTGCGCCTTAGCGGAGGCGAATTTCGTCGCCTGCCGGTGCAGATGGTGCGGGCGCAGATTCGGCCGGGCGATGACGCGCTGGCGCACGGCGACCTCGTAGACGGCGTCTCCGATGTACGCCAGGACCAGCGGCGGCAGCAGCCTAGCCGGCTTCGACGGCGGCTCCGGGAACCAGAGGCTCCCCTGGCCTCCTTCAGGCTGGGCCGGCAGCGACAGGGCCTCCGCCCCGTCAAGAGGCTCATTCCGAGCCTTGTCATGGGACTCGTCACGAGCCTCAGCATGAGCCTCAGCATGAATCTCTTCCGCTTCGGCAGCCTCCTCGTGGGGTTCCTGCCCTTCCCCGGTCAGCCGTTCATTCTGCTCATCGCCCGCCGGACTATCATGATTGACTTCCTTACGTCCGTTCATTTCCGGCGCCATCTCATTCCCTGCGGCGTATCCTCAAGGATGATGCCTTTGGCGTCAAGCAGATCGCGGATTTCATCAGCCCGCGCCCAATTCTTGGCTTTGCGCGCTTCAGCGCGCTCGGCGATCAGCGCCTCCACCTCATCATCCAGCAAGTCGCCTTCCTCCTCCTTCGCGATGCGCAGCACGCCGTTCATTTCCGCGAACAGCTTCTGCGCCGCCTCCAGGTCGGCCCGGCTGGCGATCGGACGCTGCAGCAGGGCATTCACTTCATTCACCCATTCGAACACGGCCGTGATTGCATCCGGCGTATTGAAGTCATCCTGCATTTTCGTATGGAATAACGACGAAATCTCACACAGCTTCGCGTCCCACTCCGGCGCAACCTCATCCGATCCCGCAGCAGCGGTCTGCAGCCGGTGGCGCAGATTGCTCACGGTATTGGCGATGCGCTCCACGCTCCGCTCCGCCTGCTCCATGATCTTCTCCGAGAAATTGAGCGGATTGCGGTAATGCGTCGACAGCATGAAATAGCGGATAGCCTCGCATTTATATTCAGCGCGGAGATCTTTGACAAGGACGCCGTTGCCGAGCGACTTCGACATTTTTTCCCCGTCGATATTAATGTAACCATTATGCATCCAATACCTTGCAAGCGGCTTGCCCGTTGCTGCCTCGGATTGAGCGATTTCGCACTCGTGATGCGGGAACTGAAGATCCTGCCCGCCGCCGTGAATGTCAAGGGTATCGCCGAGCAGTTCGCGCGACATCGCCGAGCACTCGATATGCCAGCCCGGTCTGCCTTCGCCCCATGGACTCGGCCAATGGATTTCCCCTGGCTTAGCCGCCTTCCAGAGCACGAAATCCTCCGGATTCTCCTTGCGCTCGTCCACGTCGATCCGGATGCCGAACTGCAGCTCCGAAATGTTCTGGCCCGACAGCTTGCCGTATTCCGGGAATTTCTTCGTCCGGAAGAAGACGTCTCCGCCGCTGGCGTAAGCGTACCCCTTGCTCTCCAGATCCTTAATGAAATCAATGATGGTCCCCATGCTGTCCGTCACGCGCGGATTAGCAGTAGCCCGGGGAATATCGAGTCCGTCCAGATCTTCGTAATAAGCTTGGATGAACATTTCAGCCACTTCCGGCACCGTGAGGTTCATCTCGTCAGCTTTCCGGATCAGTTTGTCGTCGACATCGGTAAAATTGACTACATAATTGACCTCATATTGCTGATTCTCCAAATAGCTTCTTACCACGTCGAAAAAAATCATCGGACGCGCGTTCCCGATATGGATATATCCGTATACCGTCGGACCGCACACATAAATGTTCGCCTTGCCCGGCTCCTGGCTCACGAAGGTCTCCTTCATCCGGGTCAATGTGTTGTATATTTGCAGTGCCATACTCACGTTCCTTTCGCAAGCTGTTGTTGGTATGTGACTTATTCTGACGTAACTCGCTCCTTGCTCAGTTGGCCCCTCAGCTCGGCAAGCTCAGACTGCAATTCGTCGATCTGGCGCTGCAGCGCCTTCATCGAATCGATAACCGGGTCCGGAAGCTGATGGCTAAGCCGGTCGAGCGGCTTCCCGCGAAGGCGTACCACTTTGCCCGGAATCCCGACCACCGTGCTCCCGGGAGGCACTTCCTTCAGAACAACGGAATTGGCGCCGATGTTGGATTGGTCCCCGATTTTGAAGGAGCCGAGAATCTTCGCTCCCGATCCGATAACGACATTATTCCCGATAGTCGGGTGGCGCTTGCCCTTCTCCTTGCCGCTCCCCCCCAGGGTAACTCCCTGATAGATAACCACATCATCCCCGATTTCGCAAGTTTCCCCGATAACGACGCCCATGCCGTGGTCAATGAATAACCGATTGCCGATCCGCGCTCCCGGGTGAATCTCGATTCCCGTAAAGAAGCGGCTGGTCTGCGAAATGATCCGGGCGGTCGTGAACCACCGGCGACGATAGAAAGCATGCGCCAGGCGGTGACTCCATATGGCATGCAGCCCGGAATAGGTGAAGATTACCTCGAACCAGCTTCTCGCGGCCGGGTCGTTATCAAATACGGCTTGAATATCAGATTTCATCCTTTTGAACATCACGCTTCCCCCTTCTCTTCCGGCTTCCCGTCCTGCTATCCCCTTAGGCTTGACGATATACAGGGATATATTTGCTGATTAAAAAAAGCGCCCCTGCAGCCTTCGCTGCAGAGACGCTTTACGCGCGGTTCCACTCTGCTTCGGACGGAAGCCGGACTCCGCTGCCTCAGGCAGCATTGGTCTTTAGGCTCCTCATCCCTCTTAGCGTCCTTAACGGGGACGATGCGGCGAAGTCTACCTGCGCATGATGCGCGCTCAACCCCGCTGCTCCCGGGTGCATTTCCGAAGCATGTATTGAGATAACTTCCACCCCGGTGCCGCAGTCGGCTCCTCGGTTATCCTCTCTGTACAATACAAATGTCTACGTACTTCTCCCGTTCTGTGCATTTCAAGCTATCAAGCTAATTCATCTGTCTTTATATTACCCGAAAGACGCCAAAACTGACAACAATTGTTTTGGGCCCTCATCTCGGGCCTACTATGCTTGCTGCTATGCTCGCTTTGCTTGTCAGCGCAGCCTAAGCGCCGCGAATTTGCGCCTTCAGCCGGTCGATTGTCCGGTCCCGGCCAAGCAGATAAATCGTCTGGTTGAGATCGCGGCCGTGGGTCTGGCCGGTCAGGGCTACGCGAATCGGCATGAACAGATTCTTGCCCTTATGCCCGGTCTCTTTCTGCACCTCTTTGATCAGCGCGGCGATATTCTCGGCCGTGTAGTCGGCGAGCGCTTCAACCTTTGCGAGGAAGACGCTCAGCACTTCCGGCACCTGCTCCCCGGACAATACGGCTGCCGCCTCCGCATCCAGCTCCAGATGCGTACGGAAGAACAGATCCGACAGTTCGACAATGTCTGAGGCTGCGGTCATCTGCTCCTGGTACAGGGCAACCAGCGCCTTGGCCCAGGCTTCCTGCTCCGGCGTAAGCTCGGCCGGCAGGCGCGAGGCCTTCTGTAAATGAGGGATCGCGAGCTTGGCGATGCGCTCAGGATCAGCTTGCTTGATGTAATGGTTATTCAGGTGGGCCAGCTTGTTTGTGTCAAACACGGCAGGGCTCCGGGACAGCCGCTTTGCATCAAAGATCGAGATCAGCTCCTCCTTCGAGAAGATCTCCTCCTCGCCTTCCGGCGACCACCCAAGCAGCGTGATGAAATTAAACATCGCCTCCGGCAAATAACCGAGATCATCGTACTGCTCGATAAACTGGATGACCGATTCGTCGCGCTTGCTCAGCTTCTTGTGATTCTCGCCCACGATAAGCGTCATATGGCCGAACACCGGCGGCTCCCAGCCGAACGCCTCATAAATCATCAACTGGCGAGGCGTATTGGACACATGGTCCTCGCCGCGCAGCACATGCGTAATGTTCATCAGGTGATCGTCGAGCACCACCGCGAAGTTGTAGGTCGGAATGCCGTCCTTCTTGACGATGACGAAATCGCCGCTCGTCTCGGACTGGAACGTGATCGGTCCCTTGACCAAATCATCGAACGTGTACGTGCGCCCTTCCGGGACGCGGAAGCGGATGCTGGCCTGTCTTCCCTCAGCTTCATAAGCAGCGCACTGCTCCGGCGTCAAATCCCGGTGCTTGCCGGAATAGCGCGGGGTCTCCCCGCGGGCCATCTGCTCCTCGCGCTCCTGCTCCAGCTCCTCTTCCGTGCAGTAGCAGCGGTAGGCCAGCCCTTTGTCCAGCAGCTCCTCCCAATATTTGCGGTAAATGTCCAGCCGCTCCGTCTGGCGGTACGGTCCGTAGTCTCCTCCGACATCAACGCTCTCATCCCAATCGATGCCAAGCCATTTCAAATAGGTCAGCTGGTTCTCTTCCCCGCCGGCGACGTTGCGCTTCACGTCGGTATCCTCAATGCGAATGATCAATTTGCCTCCATGATGCCTTGCGAACAGGTAATTGAACAGCGCGGTTCTTGCATTGCCGATATGTAAATGTCCCGTAGGACTCGGAGCATAGCGCACGCGAACCTCCGTCATAATGAATCCCCTCCTGGAATGAATAACGAATCGAAACTTCAAAAATTATTTTAAGATGATAGCATATCTTTCGTCAGGCACACAACACACAAAGCGGTAATGCCTTCTCCCCGCCCGTTGAAGCCCAGCTGCTCCGTCGTGCTTGCCTTGACATTCACCAGCTCCGGCTCCGCCCGCAGCGCCCCTGCAATAACCTCAACCATTTGCGGAATGTACGGCGCCATCTTCGGACGCTGAGCTATAATGGTCGCATCCAGATTTCCGAGGCGGTATCCGCGCTCTGCAGCCATGGCCCATACCCGCTCCAGCAGCTTCAAGCTGTCCGCGTCCTTATAGGCCGGATCCGTGTCGGGAAAATGCCTGCCGATATCGCCGAGCCCCAGTGCTCCAAGCACTGCATCCGTTATCGCATGCAGCAGCACGTCGGCGTCCGAATGGCCTAGAAGCCCCTTCTCAAAAGGAATCGTTATCCCGCCGATAATGCACGGCCTGCCCTCGACGAGCTGATGCACGTCAAATCCTTGTCCTATTTTAATCATGCGTTTCCTCTCCCTTTAGCTTCCTTCTGTGCGCGAACGAACTCGGCGTAATCCAGGTCGTCGGGCGTCGTGATTTTAATGTTGCTGTAGGCGCCCTCGACTACGCGTACCGGAGTGCCCAGCCGCTCCACAAGCATCGAGTCGTCCGTGCCCACGAACCCCTCCCGTGCCGCCTGTTCATGCGCCTCCATGAGATCCATCCGCCGAAAAGCCTGCGGCGTCTGAATGGCCCATAAGCTGCGGCGATCCGGCGTCGCGGTCACCCAGCCCTGCTCATTCACCTGCTTGACCGTATCCTTTACCGGAACAGCCAGCACGGACGCTCCGTGGGCCACAGCCGCCTCGTAGCAGGCCGTCACCTGCTCTTCCGTGACAAAAGGGCGGACGCCGTCATGCACCAGTACCCAGTTTGAGCTCATTTGAAGCAGCCCCTGGTATACCGAGTGCTGACGCTCGGCGCCGCCCGGAATAACTTTGGTTGGAGTTGTGATGCCGTATTCATCGATCCACGCCTCGGCTCGTCCTACATCCTGCTCTCCGGTGACCAGAACGATCTCGGCGATCAGAGGATGGCGGTCAAACACCTCCAGCGTGTGAATGATGATCGGCTTGTCCTGCAGCTTGAGATACTGCTTGCTCTCCTTCGTACCCATGCGGGTGCCGCGCCCGGCCGCCACGATGATCGCCCCGGCTCCGGCGCTGTTAGCTTGTGCCACCATGCTTCCCTGCCTCATCCGTTGGAATTGCGTAGGTCAGCCCGCCCGTCCCATATTGGAAAGCGGCCAGCCTTACGCAGCTATTCCCATCATAACGCTTTTACTGGGCTTTTTCCAACAGTTTTGGCTTGGCAAAAATCATCCGGCCCGCCGATGTCTGAAGCACGCTCGTGACGAGCACCTCGGTAATGGTTCCGATATAATCCCGGCCCCCTTCGACGACGATCATCGTGCCGTCATCTAGATAAGCCACCCCTTGCCCATGCTCCTTGCCATCCTTGATCACCTGGACCATAATCTCTTCTCCAGGCAGCACGACCGGCTTAACGGCGTTGGCCAAGTCATTGATATTCAGGACAGACACACCCTGCAGCTCGCATACCTTGTTCAAGTTGAAATCATTCGTTACTACCTTGCCCTGCAGCACCTTGGCCAGCTTGACCAGCTTGCTGTCCACCTCGGAGATCTCCTCGAAATCACCTTCATAGATCATGACTTTTACATCCAGCTCTTTCTGGATTTTATTCAAAATATCAAGCCCGCGCCGCCCGCGATTGCGTTTGAGCAAATCCGAAGAGTCGGCAATATGCTGCAGCTCCTCAAGCACGAACTCAGGAATAACGATCGTTCCCTCAATAAATCCCGTCTTGCAGATGTCGGCGATGCGCCCGTCAATGATGACGCTGGTATCAAGAATTTTATGCTCCTCCAGCTTGCGTTCTTCTCCCTGCCCGACCGTTCCCCATTTGCCCGATTTCCAGAACGTGGACAGCTCTTCCTTCTTTGCCAGACCGACTCTCAGCCCCATATAACCTAACAGCGCCGATATCGCGAACTGCGCGAAGCTCTGCATTGCCCCCAGCAAGGACGAGACAGGGTAGACCATTAAAGAAAGTAGTAGTCCTGCAGTCAATCCGGCCGCCCCGGCCGTCATTTCATTCATCGGTATTTCCGTAATCGCTTCGATCCACCGTCTGATTCGTGCCGATGCGATATCCGCAACAAGTGAGAACATGAATGCGCCCAGCACTGCCCCGATAGCGGCAAGCAGCAGATGCGACGCCAGAGGGCTCATCCCGCCGAACCAAGCGCGCAGCGGCTCCGGGAGCACGCCGGTGAGCCCGTCCATCGTATACCCGAGCCAGGCCCCGCTCATAGCGGACAGGATCATTAACCATCTTTTTACCATGTCTCTCTTCACCTCCAAAAATTTAAGTATGTTCTTTACCAGTATGATCCAATTTTTGGAGACGTAATCTTCGGCCGCAAAAAAATTCTAAAGAGAGCCGGAAGCTCAAAATTGACGGATTGCTGGGGTCGTTCCATGGTTCCTGTTCCCTGGAAAAATCCAGGCCGATTTCCCGATGAAAAATGGCACAATCCCCATCAATACGGGAATTCCAGCTTGATATCAGGGGAAAATGTGGCATATAATGAATGCAATTCATAATATTTGAGGTGGATGGAAAAATGAGCGCTCAAAGCCTGCAATCTTTTCAAGAACAAGTTTCTGATTTGTTACTCCGTCACCGCAGTTTGCTGGATGTCCTATCGAAGTTAGGACAAACTAACGCATCCGTCGTCCGCTCCGTCACGAAATCGGTGACTGAATGCGGTTGCATTGAGCTTCACGCTACAAAACAGCAATTCGAACCCGGCATGGATTTACAGGACGCGAAGGAGACGATCCGTAAGCATGTTCACGGAGAGCTGTGCGAGAACTGCCGGGACGCCGTCACCAATGAATTAGGCCGGAATCTCTTCTATATGTCAGCGCTTTGTAACCTGCTTGAAATCGACATGGATGAAGTCGTCAGACGTGAATCCCAGAAATGCTCTACTTTAGGATTGTTTAATTTATCATAAATTTTTACGTGCCTGCCGTGCCAGCCCTTGGAGCCCTCCTAGAGAGGGCCCAAGGGCTGCACTCCCCTCTGGGCCCCCCAAAGAGAAATAACGCGAGAGATGCCGCCTGAGCTCCTATTGGCTATTCTCTTTCTCTTGCTGGGATGTGCTTTAGATTCACCACGCAGAGCTCCCATCGCGCAATGATGGCGTCTCATGGCGCTAGCCAACTAAATCGTGGGCGCGCATTTCCCTTCAAGAGTGGGCTGTATGGGGCCATAAAGCTCCTTCGCCATCTCGCTGGCCAACCATTGCTGCTGTGCGCAACCGGTGAACAACGAAACGGAGCTAAAAACTCACCGCGAGCAGAGGTGGACGGTAGGGAACAGACGGGGACAAGAAGAGGAATGAACGAAAACAGAGCGAAAACAGAGCGAAAACGGAGCGAGATCAGACCGAACGAGACCGGACGAGACCGGGACTTTGTAACGAATCTCATAATCACTATTTGTTTAAAAACAACCCTTTGTCAAATGTAACGAAGCAGGGGAGTGTTATTTCATGATTTACTCCTCCAATAAGAAGATAAGATGCAAGTACAGTGGCTGAAATTCGTTAGATTATAAATCCTAGCAAATATGTTCAAATAACGTTGATGAGATTCGTTAGACTCGGGCGAGCGGTCAGATGCCTCCTTCAAAATGAAGGGTGGACTCGTCTAAGCGCGATATATACCTGAATTTATGACGTTAGACTTGCTTTGATGAGTTTCATCAATTTATCATCCGTCAGCTTGATTGGATGAGTTTCATCAATTTTATCACGTCACTTGCTTGGATTAGCTTCATCAGCCAGACAGCCAAATTAAACGCCCAATTGCAACAAACGGCATCTCTGCAAGGGATTCCTCTCCACCTGCCAACTTAAAAATTAGAAAAGCATGAACGCCGCAATAGGGCATTCATGCTTTTATTTTTTTGAAAATTAACGATTGTCATAAGCCTCCTCAGCTTCATCCTCCTCGGCTTGCTTGTTCCGATGGAGCAGTCTGTCGATGTTCTGCTTAAGACCGTATGCGGCATAAAGAACCAGCGGAATAAAGATAAGCTTGGATAATTCCTCGGGGAAAAACACCGCCACCATTACCGCGAACAGAACAACGAGAGGCGCCAGGGCCACGCCCTTCTTGGGGAAGCCGATCTTCTTAAAATTCGGATATCTCACAGAGCTGATCATCAAATACGAGACGAGCAGGATGCCGCAAATAAAATACGGTGCCGTAATATTCTTGTGAAACAAGGATAATGTCGCGATGACTCCGCCCGCAGCGGGAATCGGCAAGCCGATGAAATACCCCGGTATCCCCTTCTGAACGTTGAACCTTGCCAGCCTTAGCGCTCCGCACATCGGGAAAATGGCTGTGACGGCCCAGGCAATGCCGGGGTGAATGCTGTGAAAGGCAATCGTATACATCAAAAGCGCCGGGGCTACGCCAAAGGAAATAATATCCGATAAGGAGTCGAGCTCCTTGCCGAATTCGCTTTGGGCGTTAAGCGCCCGGGCTACCCGTCCGTCCAGACCGTCGAGCAGCATCGCAACGATGACCATGATCGCGGACATGCTGTATTTGCCGTCGAAAGCAAATATAATAGCCAGCATCCCGAGAAACAAGTTTCCCAGGGTAAATGCATTCGGAAGTGATTTTGTAATCATCTCTTCACCTCATGTAGATTTCCAATAATCATATTATCGGATGTTGAATCAGAATAAGTTAAATTTGCCTGTCGATGAAGGCTTGCTCCTGCAGTCTTTTCAGACCTTCTTTGATCGTTCGTGCCCGAACTTCACCGATGCCGTCTACTTCGTCCAGCTCGTCGATCGTCGCCATCAGCACCCCTGGAAGATGCTTGAAGCGCTCGACAAGGTTATGGATGATGACGTTCGGCAGGCGCGGAATTTTGTTCAGCACGCGATAACCGCGCGGAGACACGAGATCTTCGGACATCGCGGCAGAGGCCGGATAGCCAAGGAGCTTGGTAATATGGCTCATCTCAAGCAGCTCATCATCACTGGAGCGCTTCAGCCCAAGGATAATTTCACGGATGGCTTCATCATTGTCATCCTTGGCATAGTCTTTGTATAACAGCCATGCCTCTTCCTCCATATTGCTAACCAGCTCTTCCATTTGCATGCTGATCAAACGGCCCTCAGAGCCGAGCTCATTAATAAATCGCTTAATTTCCATCTTGATCCGGATGACCATCTCGACGCGCTGAATTACATTGACGACCTCAGGTACGGTTACCAGCTCCTCGAACTCGGATGCCGTCAAATTGGTCAGTGCTTGATTCAGAACGGCCCGGTATTTCTCAAGCGTCTGAATCGCCTGATTCGCCTTCGTCAGGATGACCCCGATTTCCTTCAACGAGTAGCGGAGAGCGCCTTGATACAGCGTAATGATATTACGGCGCTGGGAAATCGAGACAACGAGCTTGCCTGTCTGCTTCGCTACACGTTCCGCTGTACGGTGGCGAATTCCCGTCTCGGATGAGGATATCGAGGAATCGGGAATCAGCTGTGTGTTCGCATACAGAATTCTTTTGAGATCCTCGCTCATGATGATGGCTCCGTCCATTTTGGCCAGCTCGTATAAATAGTTCGGCGAGAAGTCGCAGTTGATGGAGAAGCCTCCTTCCACGACTTCCATCACTTCCGGGCTGTAGCCGACCACGATCAGTCCGCCCGTTTTGGCCCGGAGCACATTCTCTAGCCCGTCGCGAAAAGCAGTGCCCGGCGCAACGAGTCTCAGCAAGTCATTCATTTTCTCCGCATGGGTATTTTCTTTCATGGAATAAATGCCCCCTAATCTAACGCAACAGCTAGCGCATCTGCAACAGTATTTACACCCATCAATTGTATTCCAGCGGGACTCTGCCAGCCCTTCATGCTCTTCTCCGGCAGAATAACGCGCTTGAAGCCAAGCTTTGCCGCTTCGCGAACCCTCTGCTCCGCCCTGGAGACGGCGCGCACTTCCCCGGTCAATCCAACCTCGCCGAAAATGACATCGTCCGGCTTGGTCGGAATATCCCGAAAGCTTGAGGCAATGCTTACGGCGATTGCCAAATCGACAGCGGGTTCATCCAGCTTCACTCCGCCGGCCAGGTTCACGTAGGCATCCTGGTTTTGCAGGAACATGCCCATGCGCTTCTCCAGCACGGCAATAATCAGGCCCATCCGGTGATGGTCTACGCCTGTCGCCATCCTTCGCGGGGAAGGGAAATGCGTCGAGGCGATAAGCGCCTGCAGCTCGACCAGCATCGGACGAGTTCCCTCCATGCTTGCTACGACAGTAGAGCCCGCAACGCCAAGCGGCCGTTCAGAGAGAAATAGCTCCGAAGGGTTCACGACTTCGGTCAGGCCGGATTCGTTCATTTCGAATATGCCGATCTCGTTCGTGGAGCCGAAACGGTTCTTCACCGCTCGGAGCAAGCGGTAGGAATGATGTCTCTCCCCTTCGAAATACAGCACGCAGTCCACCATATGCTCCAGCAGCCGCGGCCCGGCAATGGCCCCTTCCTTCGTCACATGCCCGACCAGGACCGTGGCGATGCCCTGCCCTTTGGCGATGCGCATGAAGCGTGCCGTGCACTCCCGAACCTGGGATACACTCCCCGGCGCGCTCGTGACTTCCGGCAGGTACACGGTCTGGATCGAATCGATGACCAGGAAATCTGGCTTCAATTCGTCGATCGCGGCTTCAATGGCTTCCATGTCGCTCTCGCAGAGGACATACAGCTCCTGGGACAACGCCCCGAGTCTTTCCGCTCTTAGCTTGGTCTGGCGGATGGACTCCTCACCGGAGATGTACAGCACCTTCAGCCCGACCTTAGCCAGCTCGTGCGATGTCTGCAGCAGCAGTGTTGATTTACCGATCCCCGGGTCGCCGCCGACCAGGACAAGCGATCCGGGGACAACCCCGCCGCCAAGCACGCGGTTCAGTTCCCCGATTCCGGTGACGATGCGCGGTTCTTTACCGCTCTCTATGTTTATGATGGGAAGCGGTTTTTCTTTCGTATGAAATAGACCAGAGGACATGCCCTGCGTCTTAACGACTTTCTCCGTTTCTTCGACCATGGAGTTCCATGAACCGCAGCCCGGGCACTTTCCGTACCATTTCGGCGATTCATATCCGCACTCCGAGCAAAAAAACTTCGTTTTTACTTTAACCATTTCTCTCTCCTTAAAATATCTGCAAAATTTAACAAACCTTGCAGCCCGAACCACTGAGGGTAACACTCAAAGTTTACCATTGTTTCAGATTTAACGTAAAGGTTTTTCGGGTGCTTTCCGGCAAATACCGGGAGTACAAAGAAAAGACAGCCCGGGAAACGGCATTTTCCCAGGCTGTCTTGCCTAAATTTGCATTATAAGCATGCTTCAGACTTGATGCTCTAAAAGAACCTTTGTGCAATTTTACGCACCAATCGGCATGCAATGTCTTACTTCGCGTTTTTACTAAAAGCCCCTGACTTCTTCACAACCAAGCCGCCATTTTCAACGTCGATTGTCAGAGAGTCGCCTTTCTTGACGTTGCCGGTCAGCAGTTCTTCGGACAAGCGGTCCTCGATATGCTTCTGAATGGCTCTGCGCAGCGGACGCGCTCCGTAAGCCGGATCAAAGCCTTCCTTGGCCAGGAACTCCTTCGCTTGATCCGTCAGGACGAAGTCCACGTCGTATTCATGCAGCCGCTTGCGCAGCTCTTCCGCCATCAGCGTGACGATTTCGCCGATGTGCTTCTGCTCCAGCGAGTGGAATACGATAATTTCGTCGATCCGGTTGAGGAATTCCGGACGGAAGCTCTTCTTCAGCTCCTCCATCACTTTGCCCTTCATGTTATCATAGTCGGCCCCGGAATCATCGACGGCAGTGAAGCCAAGCCGCGTGTTGCGTCTGATTGCCTCGGCCCCTACGTTAGAGGTCAGGATAATCAGCGTATTGCGGAAATCCACTACACGCCCTTTGGAATCCGTCAGCCGGCCATCCTCAAGCACCTGCAGCAGGATATTGAACACCTCAGGGTGCGCCTTCTCGATTTCATCCAGGAGGACGACGGAATATGGCTTGCGGCGTACCTTCTCGGTCAGTTGGCCGCCTTCTTCATAACCGACATATCCCGGAGGGGCGCCAACAAGGCGAGCCGTGGAATGTTTCTCCATGTATTCCGACATGTCGATACGGATAACGGCGTTCTCGTCTCCGAACATAGCTTCGGCCAGAGCCCGGGCCAGCTCGGTCTTACCGACCCCTGTAGGTCCCAGGAAAATAAAGGAGCCCATCGGACGCTTCGGATCCTTGAGTCCGGCGCGCGCCCGGCGAATCGCCCGGCTGACCGCCTTCACCGCTTCATCCTGACCGATGACGCGCTCATGCAGGATTTGCTCCATATTGAGCAATCTTTCCGTCTCTTCTTCCTTCAGCTTGTTCACCGGTATACCGGTCCAGCTTGCTACAACCTGGGCGATGTCCTCAGGTGTAACTTCGGAATCGGTACGGCCCTGCTTCTCCTTCCATTGGTTCTTCGTTATATCGAGCTCCTCGCGGATTTTCTGCTCCGTGTCGCGCAGTGCGGCTGCCTTCTCGAACTCCTGGCTCTGCACGGCCGCATCCTTCTCCTTGCGGATATCCTCCAGACGGCTCTCCAGCTGCTTCAGGTTAGGCGGAACCGTGTAAGAGTTGAGCCTTACCTTCGAGCCGGCCTCGTCGATCAGGTCGATCGCCTTATCCGGCAGGAAGCGATCCTGGATATACCGGTCGGACAGCTTCACCGCCTGTTCGATCGCTTCATCGGTAATTTTTACGCGATGGTGAGCCTCATAGCGGTCGCGAAGCCCATGCAGAATTTGAATGGCTTCTTCAACGGACGGCTGATCGACCGTAATGGGCTGGAACCGGCGCTCCAGCGCGGCATCCTTCTCGATGTATTTGCGGTATTCATCCAATGTCGTTGCCCCGATGCATTGCAGCTCTCCGCGGGCCAGCGCCGGCTTCAGGATGTTCGAGGCATCGATAGCGCCTTCCGCCCCGCCTGCGCCGATTAGGGTATGCAATTCGTCAATGAACAGGATGATATTTCCGGCTTGGCGAATTTCGTCCATAATTTTCTTCAAACGGTCTTCAAATTCACCGCGGTATTTAGTGCCAGCTACAACTGATCCCATATCCAGCGTCATGACTCTTTTATCACGCAGGGTCTCGGGAATTTCGTTATTGATGATTTTCTGTGCCAGCCCCTCGGCAATAGCGGTTTTACCTACCCCAGGCTCGCCGATCAATACCGGGTTGTTCTTTGTCCGGCGGCTTAGCACCTGGATGACCCGCTCAATTTCCTTGCTTCGGCCGATGACCGGATCCAGATTGCTCTCTTTGGCGGACTCTGTCAAATCGCGGGCCAGGCTGTCGAGCGTCGGCGTGTTCACATTGGCCGGCGTGCCATGATGGCTGGATACAGCCTCGCTGCTGCCCAGCAGCTGCAGTACCTGTTGGCGCGCTTTGTTCAAGCTGATGCCCAGGTTGTTCAGCACACGGGCGGCAACGCCTTCGCCCTCGCGAATCAGCCCTAGAAGAATATGCTCCGTCCCTACATACGTGTGGCCGAGCTTGCGAGCCTCATCCATGGACAATTCGATAACCTTCTTGGCTCTCGGCGTATAAGCGATATTCGTCGGCTGTTCCTGGCCCCGCCCGATTAGCGTCTCCACTTCGTCCTGAATTTTCTCGAGGCCCAGTCCAAGGCCGATCAATGCTTTAGCAGCAATGCCTTCCCCTTCACGAATCAACCCAAGCAGAATATGCTCCGTTCCAATATTGTTATGCCCCAGCCGAACGGCTTCTTCTTGGGCAAGTGCCAAAACCTTCTGGGCACGCTCCGTAAATCTTCCAAACATCATACTCCTACACCTCCATGAATGTTGTTCCTTATTTACCCAATTTCTCTCGGATCAGCTTAGCGCGATACATATCACGTTCACCCGGAGACATGCTGACCTGGAATTTCTTCTGCAAAAAACCAGGCTGGGTCATGACATTCAATTCATTCAATACCTGCACAGGCAGCGTATCAATCAACCCCAGGTCCACGCCGAGTCTGACATCGGACAGCCGTTGCGCCGCTTCCTTGGAATCCATAATCGCTGCATATAACAATATGCCGTAGGAACGCATGACGCGGTCGGTCATCCGCAGGCGGGATTCGGAGAGCAATCTCTCTCTGGCCGACTTCTCATGCTCGATGATCTGCATCACGACGCTGTACAAATTTTCAATAATTTCAGATTCGCTTTGTCCCAGTGTAATCTGATTTGAGATTTGAAACAAGTTCCCTGTCGCTTCGCTGCCTTCACCGTAAATGCCGCGAACCGTCAAGCCGACCTGGGATACGGCAGACAGAATCCGATTAATCTGCTGGGTAAGCACCAGCGCGGGCAAATGCATCATGACCGATGCCCTGAGTCCTGTCCCTACATTGGTAGGGCAGCTGGTGAGGAAGCCCCGGTTGTCATCAAAGGCATAATCGACATGCGCTTCGAAAATATCGTCCACCGAGGTCGCCTTCTCCCAAGCCTCGTCGATCTGCAGCCCCGGATATAGGCATTGAATGCGCAGGTGGTCCTCTTCATTCACCATAATGCTGAGGCTTTCGTCTTCGCTGATGAATACGGCGCCATGCCTGGACTCGTTAGCCAAATTCGGGCTGATGAGATGCTTCTCTACAAGTACGCGCTTATCCAGCTCATCCAAATCGGCGAGAAGAACCGGCGACAATTGCCCGAACTGCTGCATCCGTTCGTCTTCCAATACGCTCTTCAGCTGATTTAGCACATCCTCGGACTGCTGGTTGGTCGCCAGCATAGGAAATGGTCTGTTCAGCAAATTTCGAGCAATTCGGACACGGCTGCTAATGACGATTTCGGACTCCTTGCCTCCGCTTCTCATCCATTCGCTAAGCGGTTGTTCTGTAAACCGAAGATTTGCCATCGCCCACTCCTCCTATTCCTCGGATATCTTCTTCTCAAGCTCGCGTATTTGATCCCGCAGGGCTGCGGCTTCCTCGAATTCTTCCTGATGAATCCGGTACTGCAGCTCTCTGCGGAGATCATCGAGCTTGCGTTTGACTTGAATGTGGCCTCCGACCCTTTTCGGGACTTTGCCCACATGAACCGTATTGCCATGGACTCTCTTGAAGAGCGGGTCAAGACGGCCATTGAAATATTTATAACAGGAGCTGCATCCAAAGCGTCCGATTTTGCTGAATTGCGAATAGGTCAGCCCGCACTCTTCACAGCGCAGGTTCTCAGGAGCCTTGCTGCCTTGAGTGTGGCTCCCCGGGGTGAAATCCAGCAGTCCGGATAACAGGTTATGGATTGAAAATCCGCCTGAGGTTCCTGGAATTAGCTCTCCCTTCTCTCTGGCACAGGCTTCACAAATGTGAAACTCCGTTTTCTCACCGTTCACAATCTTGGTAAAATGCAGTGTTGCAGGTCGTTTGCCGCATTCCTGACAATGCATGGAACGTCCCCTCCCTTACGGATAGACTCGTTAACCTAAAAGTGAAATCAACATGGCCTTCATGATTCTTGCCCGAAGCCGATCGCGATCCGGCAGCTTCAGCATCAATACTTCCCTGGAGATAGCCGCCCGCATCAGAGCCGCCTCGCGGCTGTTCAAGAAACGAGCTTCCTCCAATTGATATATTAGCCCTTCTGCAGCCGTTTGACCCATTTCATCGCCAATCGTCTGGTGCAGATGCGTATGCAGGCTGGTCGGACCAGGCAGCTCAATCCGCCGGATCCTGATGTAACCGCCGCCGCCCCGCTTGCTTTCCACCAGATACCCCTTTTCCAGAGTAAACCTCGTACTGATTACATAATTGATTTGCGATGGTACACAGGAAAACCGGTCAGCCAGATCATTGCGTTGAATTTCAACGGTTCCTTCAGGACTTTGATGCAGAATACCCTTTAGATATTGTTCAATAATATCGGAGATATTACGCAATCCATCATCCCTCCCATGCTCAAACGTTCAGCCGACACGACATGCCGTCTCGTCCGGCAAAGTACTCCGTATAATTCGTTTTGTGGCTACCGTTTGTTGACTTTGACTTTCTTTGACTTTAACTTTATTATAACACATTTTCTCGCTTTGCCAAGAGGTGCCTTATACAATTCAGTGTAACCTAAGGTGGCAAAGTTATTCAATAAACGATGTTGATTGGATAAGAGCATGACGGCAATAACGCTGCATGACGACAGCCGTTCCGCCTCAAAGCAGTAACAAATCGGTTAACGGACATGAGAGGCCTCTAGACCTTACCTCAAGAACATAATTAGCGGGCTTCCTTTTAACTGGACATCCCTTCTCAAGGACATCAGCGGGATTTAGCCCTGCTGGTTAAAGGATTAATATGGAGTTTTTTTGCGATCGGTGTCATTGTATGTCCGTTAACCACTGAAATTCATTTCGATAACTGAGCATGGAACGAACGGGCTCGAGTAGTCGAACCCTTCTTTCGACATTCAAGCCAAGCCGTCAAATCCTGCCGATTTATCTTCGTTTCACGACCCGCCCGATCCGACAAATTTAGACAGCTGCGCTCGATCCGCCTCCGTGATCAGTTCCATATATTCGGACGTCTCCTGAAGAACATCGGCTGCAGGACGATTCGTCTCAATCATCCATTGAACTCTGCTGTTCCAAATACTCTCCACTTGTTTGTCGAGCGGAGACGGGAATAGCGATGAGGGATTACTCACACTACGCTCGATTAACGGGAGCAGATCCTGCCCACCGAGATAATTTTGTTTGGACTTATCCATATAAGGCTTGGTTAGCGTTGACATCAGCTTGATATAATTCCAGGCCATCGCTTTATTTTTGGAAATTTTCGCGATCCCTGCCGCAGAGCCGCTATGAAACCCGGAGAGTCCCAGCGGCAATTCGGCTGCTCTCCATTTTCCGGACAGATCAGGAGCCCAGTCCATAAGATTTCCGATCCCCCAGGATCCCATATACACCATCGCAAGCTGACCGCTCTGCAAAGCTTCCTGACCGACCGTATCCCATACCGAGCTTCTTAGGGACAAGCCGGAATGTTTGACTGCTCTGGACACCTTGAGGGCGCTTTCAAAATCCTTCCCGGAACGGTTGAACTTCAGTTGATCATCAAACATAGTGTAAGCCATTGAAGCCACATTCATCGGGTCAGATTCGTACTGAAAAATATAAATATTTTGCTTCTTTAATTCTGCAGCCATATAAATCCAGTGATCGGGATCCTTCAAATACGTCGACAATTCATCCGGCTCCGATGGAAATCCATTCTCCGCAAGCAAATCCTGCCTATAGAATATAAGTCCTGACGTTATGTCTAATGGAATTCCCAGCAATTTGCGGTGACCCAAGCTTGAATACAGCGGAACATATTTATCCGGGATTTTCTCTGTATAGGCCCTGGTATCGTACGGATTTCGGGATAAATCTTCAAGGCAGTCAATCCCATTCAGCTTGCTGATATAGTCGCCGTCAAAGACCAGAATATCAGGTGCGCTGCCATCATGGCACGCTTGAATAAAATCATCAATAATTTCATTGAAATCAATGATTCTGGCCTTCACCTTTACATCTGGATATAGCGATTCAAAATACTGCGTAGTGCCGGAAACATCAAAATGAGACCAAATCATTAATTCATTACTCTGCCCTTTGCTATTCTTAGCGATTCCGTCCAGTGGAGGGGCTTCTCTGATTTCCGGGGTAACGGGCACCAAATGCATCGCATGCCTGCCGCAGGCGGCCAAAAGCAATATACATAGCGTCAATAGTACAGGCCGAATATTTAGCACCTTCTGTCACTTCCGTTCTTGATGTCTTTGAAAATCCGAATAGTAAACATATTTGCTGCCGCCCTCTGTCTTTGCTGCATACATCGCCTTATCCGACAGATTGAGAATTTGCTCAAAATTGAAACCGTCTATCGGATGGACGGCAACACCGATGCTCAGGCTTAATTCACATGGCCTATCCTTAATCAGAATAGGCCGGCCAAAGGCGGCTAGCAATCGCCTACAGATATGATCGATCTCCTCGTGGCTCGTTTGCTCAAGCACAACGACAAATTCATCGCCCGCCAAGCGGTAAGCGGAGCCTTGACCAGAGAGGCCTTTGATCATCAATGCAGCCTCGCGAAGTAATTCATCCCCCGCTGCATGCCCCATTGTATCGTTTACCGTTTTGAATTTATCCAGATCGATAAACAAGAATGCAGTCAGCCCGGCATCCTCCCCCGAACTCTCCTCCATTAGCTGAAGGTATTTCATGAAACAATTCCGGTTCGGCAATTGAGTCAAGCTATCGGTGAAAGCCAGCTGACTAAGCAATTTTTCCTGCCTCTGCAGCTCTTTCGTTTGTTGTTTCAGATTACGGTGCATTTCCTCCGATTCCCTAAACATCGCCGAGAGCTTGCTGGCTATTTGGTTAAAATTGTTTTTAAGCCAATTTAACTCCAGAATCGGGCTGTTCTTTAGATTTAGCACCCTGTTTTTTTGGATCTCTTCCGGCAGACTGGCGGTGGCTTGAATCAGATTCATCACATAACGGATCAGCGAGCGGCTAATGACTAAGCAGACCAGAGCCGCCACGGTCATACTACCCAGAATAAAAGCGAAATTTACCGTATAAACGTAATAAATGTCTTTAGCGAAATAAGAAAACGGAATTTCAATCTGAACCCTGATCGCTGGTTCTGAAAGCAGAGCATCATATACAAAATAGGAATTCTCCCAATCCGCTGAGCTGTAATAGCGCGAATGCTTCGGAAGCCATAGCAGCAGGCTCGGGTTGACCTGGTATAGCGTTCCTTTGGTCATCCAAGCAGGTTGCCCGGCACTACCGCTGCCCTTAGCATGCTTAGCGATTAGCGGCTTCCCCTGTGAATCCGTAATTGTAATTTGCAGCGGCCTGTTCGTATTCATATAATTCTCGGTCATTTCCTGCAGCCGCCCCAGCTGAATCAGAGAGCTAAGCCGAAGCAAGCGTTGGTCAGCCTCGTTCCAGCTCCGCAGCTGCCCCTCCAGCCCTTTTGCGACGGAGGAAGTTAAATTTGCAGCCCGTTCGGTAATCATTTTACTCTGATACCACCCGATAATGACGGCAAAAATGATGAAAGGAATCGTCACGGATGCGATCGCCAGGTGAGATAGCACTTTGTTCAGGTTCACTGGCTGATCCCCCGTTATCCTGCGGAAAGCAGGCATGTAAGTTGTCAGCAGTTCTCCAATTAGCGCATTAAACAAACCGTTCACAATGGATATCAGCAGCAAAAGCAGAGCACTGCTCCACGGATGAACCTGCTGCAAATAGGCTAGCCATAGAACAAACGGAGTCCCCAGCAGGATCCAGAATGCAGCATCCGTATATAAATAATTTCTGCGGCTGCGTTTTTGAAATAAGGCAAGGAACATCATTTCCAGAACTAAAACCCAAACGAAAAGAGGCTCATCCCAGATCAGCCATTGCAGCGACCCGAAAACAGCAGCCAGTGCCAATGCAGGCACAGCACCCATCACAGCCATTGCGACAATCATGATCAATCCCGCGATTTGAAGATGGTACCCATAAATAATCGGCATTGAATATTGATACAGCAATACAGCTGTCCCTAAGAAAAGCAAGAAAAGTCCGGCGCTCCGCAATAATCTAGTAGTTGACGACATTGATGTTCTCCCTGCTTTTTATGATTTAAGTGTAATTCGAGGAGCGTCACAAAATTCCTGCCTGCCTTCCCTTATTGCGCTTCTTTTTATGTAGGCTAATGAAATAGAACAATAATGCAGCAGCTTCCCCCGAGCGTCGTATCAATACTCCGCTAACGTTCCATGAGAAATACCTCGGGACTAGCGTTAACGTTCCATAAGGAGCACCGTCGAGACTCACTATTGACATTCCATGAGGAGCACTGTTGAGCAAAGCCAGGCCAAGGGCCCCCTCTAAAAATATCGATGGCATATTCGTTAACAACCGTTCTCTGGATAAACAAAGCGCGGATCAGGATATCCTATAAAAAAAATTAACGGAGGCGTTATTGTGAAAAAACTAATTATCACCGCTATGCTTGCAACTGTAATGCTCCCGCAAACCTGCTTTGCGGTTCCATACGATCAATATCCAGCCAAGGGCAACGAAACGTTCTGGGACATCGCCAAGGAATTTGATGTAGATGCTTCTGAGCTACAAAAAATTAATTCCTTAGTGGATCCGAAAAACATTTGGAGGGGGTTGTTGATCAGCCTGCCTCACGGTCATAAGCCGACGCCTGGATTAATCCCTGCGAGCGCAGTGTCCAGAACCACTTATACGATACAAGCTGGCGATACGTTTTGGGACATTGCTCAAAAAAATGGGATCCCCCTTTCCTATTTGCTGGAGGCCAATCCTAAGGTGGAAAATCCGCATCAGATCTTTCCCGGCCTGGTCATTAATATCCCCACCGCTCCGCCCTCAATAGCACCGAACGCGAATTGGGAGGAAAAAGCAGATTACATCATCGCCGCAGCCAAGGATCAGTTTGATGTTCCATATGTCTGGGGCGCTGAAAAACCATGGGTGGCACTGGATTGTTCGTCCTTCACTCAATACGTTTACGGCAGGGCCGGCATCAAACTGCCCCGCACTTCCAATTGGCAATACCAATATGGAACCTACGTGCCAAAAGATCAGTTAAGAAAAGGGGATCTCGTATTTTTTAAAGAGCATGGCTCGAAAACAATCACTCACGTCGCAATCTATTTAGGGAATGACTTGATGATTAACGCCGATACCGACCCGAGGGACGGAGTCCAGCTTGAATATATCTTCGGGGACGACTACTATGGTGCCGCATATGCGGGAGCAAAACGTTATTTCTAAACATGTGCGCAACATTTATCGGTAAGATAGTGGGATTAGTCGGGACGCCTTAGATCAATCAGATAATGGTGAATTTTCAAGCTGATGAATGCTTCGCGGATTGGGGTACTGAAGAGGTATTTGGCGAGTATTAGGGAGTTAGGGCATTATTGTGGGATGCAATACTGCGGGGCCCTTTTAGGTGAGCACTATTCTTGCAGGAGCACTTAGCGTTATTCGGGGGAGCGATATGCGGAGTGCGCTATTTGGGGGAGCGCTTTCGGGAGACCGATTTTCGAAGGAGCGCTAAGCGATATTCAGGAGAGCGATATTCTACGGGATAAATTATTCGGCGAGAGCGCTATCGCAGGAGTATTATTGGGGGCACAATACGAGGAGCATTATTCGAAATGTAGTACAATTAGAGATGATCTAGCTGTATTTCCTACATCTAGTTGATAGGTTTTTGGCCTATCCTAGGCGGCTAAGCAGCTAAACTCCAGAGCCTATACTTAGTATTGCCAAGTAGCTAACTGCAGAACTGGACTTCTGTCAAGAAAGTGGACACCTATTAAGTGAAAGTTTATGCCGTCTCCTTCTTGAATTGCGCAGCAAATTGAACCGGCGACAAATAGCCGATTGAACCGTGGATTCGT
>NZ_LN884289.1 GCF_001403875.1 Paenibacillus ihumii | reverse complement strand
CTCTGCTTCTTAAACTCTTCACTGTAACTATTACGTTCCATCCGGACATCTCTCCCTTAAGGATTATTATCTAGGTTCACTTAAGGACTGTCCACTTTTTATTCTAGCTGCAAACCTACATTTAGTTGACAAGCTTTTGGTCTATTGCGGAAAGCTAACTGTAAAACCTACATTTAGTTTGCGGCTATTATAAGAATTTAGGCGAATTGAGGAAGACTTGATGTATGAATTACATTTAGTTCGAGTACCTTTTAACAAAAGAGGCATAATTACTGCATGAAATACATTTAGTCCTAACTTCTACCTTTAGCGATCCTTTGAACGATGAAAATTTTCGATCAAATCGAGAGTTGCCTTGCTTTTTCTTAGCTTTGAAGCCGTGGAGATGGGCAGAATTTGAAGCATCCCGGAATCAGCCGGCAACGTTCAGTTGGCAGTGTTTAGCTGGAGTATACAGTTAATCAATATTCAGTTGGCAGTGTTTAGCTGAGTATACAGTTAATCAATATCTAGTTGGCAGTATTTAGCCACAGTGTTCAGCCAGCTATGAGAAGCAGCGTCGATATTAACATATTTCATTTGCGGTGTTTAGCTGGCAGGATTCGGCCGGCAACGTTCAACTGGCAGTGCTCAGCTGTCGGTGGTTTACATGATGTATTCAACGAAAAATATTACTATTTCTTAAAGTAGCCAAAACAGATGCCGACAAATACCGAAACTGCCAGAGCGCCTGAAAACTCCATGATACACAAAAAAGCACTGCCGATATTCAACATATCAACAGTACTTCTTCAGTTTGCTTGGCGACGTCCTATTCTCCCAGGACCCTGCGGTCCAAGTACCATCGGCGCTGGAGGGCTTAACGGTCGTGTTCGAGATGGGTACGCGTGGAACCCCTCCGCCATTGCCACCA
>NZ_LN884288.1 GCF_001403875.1 Paenibacillus ihumii | reverse complement strand
AACAGATTGATGCCTGTCTCTTATACACATCTAGATGTGTAGAAGAGACAGACCAACATCAACAACAGTGCCACCGCCAACCCCAGAACCAACTTCAACACCAGAGCCAACCTCAACACCAGGACCAACATCAACGCCAGAACCAACCCCAACACCGGAACCAACATCGACACCAGAACCAACATCAACGCCAGAACCAACACCAACGCCAGAACCAACATCGACACCAGAGCCAACCTCAACACCAGGACCAACATCGACACCAGAACCAACATCAACACCAGGGCCAACACCAACGCCAACTCCGAGCCCTACTTCTACGCCATCATCAAGTTCCGGTGGATATGTCTGGAGGCCAACGCCATCTCCTACCCCGACACCGTCGGCGTCGCCAAGCCCCGCTCCAACACCGACACCAAGTTCTAGTGCAACTCCGAGCATAAGTCCAACGCCATCTCCAACAATAGAGCCAATCTCCGATATATTATTACCGGATACCGATCCAGATGATCAGCCGCCTTCTGATCAGCCAGATAATACGGATGATATTGAAGAAGTATCCTTAAAGACGCTGCCTAAAACTGGAGAAACCAGCTCTTTGCCGTATTATATTGCTGGCCTTGGAACTGCGATTGTAGGGTTTATTTTTAGAAGAAAAGGCAAAAAATCAAGTTAAGCGGCTCTTGAAGTAAGGAGGTAATCCTCCTTACTTCTTCATTATGATTAGTTGTTGCAATTGCATATGAATAGTCGCCTCTTAGGTTGAAGGAGAGTTAATATGAAAAAATTCATTTCCTATACATTAATTATGCTAGGTTTACTTATCATGCTGTACCCCAAAGCTAATGAGTATTATGAAAATGCTCAAACTGATGAGCTTTTGCAAGGCATAGAGAGTAATGCTGATATTGAAGACGATGATGCGACTGCGGAGCGAAAGCTACTAATGGAATACAGGGATGCTTCACGTATTCTGGATGAATCGTTTTTAACTGAGGAAGTAAATGATCATATTTTAGTTGAAGAAACACATGCTGTGGAGAAAAGTACAGTTACCAACCAAGGACCAAATGAACCAAAAGCAATAGCTGTTATTAAGATTGAAAAAATAAAGCTTAATCTTCCCGTACTAGAGGGAGCTACCAAAAAGAATATGAAATATGCCGCAGCCCATCTTAAAGAAACGGATGCTCTAGGAGAGCCCGGCAATGCAGCCATTGCTGCTCACCGGGCGAGAACCAAAGGAAGGCTGTTTAATCGGCTCAATGAGATTGAGGTCGGCGACGAGATTCGGATCGAGGTCGGAAGTAAAGCTTATGTATATGAGGCCGAAAAAATTTCAGTAGTCAAGCCTACGGATGTTTCAGTTTTAAAAAGAGAGGGAAACGAACAAGCAATTCTAACATTAATTACATGCGAGCCAATAAATAATCCGACGCATCGGCTAATTGTGAAGGCTAAGTTAAAGGATGTTTCAACTTTATAGGTAGTCCGTAATTTTCCAATTGTTTTTGCGGATGATTTCTGATATATTAATTAATACCGCTTCGAGCGGTGCTCTAAATAGAAAGCAATTCATAATCTTCGAAAAAAAGACTTGCTATTTAGAAGAGGATATGTTATATTATAAGAGTTGTCACTGAAACAACGGCGACACACAAAAAAACGAAGTTGATCTTTGAAAACTGAACAACGAGTGAGCGGGTTTCACGGAAGTGAAATCTAAATAATAGAGTCAGATGCAAATCTGATCTCGTCAGATTCAAAATGAGCTTAATCAGCTTATT